>NZ_CP170552.1:0-5310000 GCF_042696965.1 Hydrogenophaga sp. UC242_53
TTGGCATTTATGGGCTGAAGTTTCTCAAAGGGTCGCGTCGCAGCAGACCTATTGACCTGCCCATCTATCGATTGATGACCATGTCCCCGTTTCTGAACAGGGATTGGCTTCGTTCAAGCTCGATCAGCAACTGATCCAGCCATTCGCGGGTCTGTATTCTGTCGTGACGCACTGCCTGCGGCATGGTGTTGAAAAAGTAGCTGGTGGCAAGCACCCAATCCAGCAAGGCGTCCATCGACACGGATTGCCACTCCAGCAGCTTGAACTTGATCAGCACCTTCAAGGCATGTCGCCGGTGCTTGTCGGGTTGGGTCACGAACTGTTCCAAGCGGCTGCGCGCACGGGCGAGTGCTCCAGAAAAATCATTGAAGACCCGGCCATGTCCGGGGATAACGGTCGTGGGGGTGAGTGCTTCCATGAGATCCAAGGTGGCCGCCACCTCATCAAACGCTGAAACGCCTTCGAGCTCGGGAAAGACAATGCCGAAGCCGTTTTCCCACAGTGCATCCGCCGAAATCAGCAGCCGATGCTCGGCCTGGAAGAGGACGATGGAATGAGGATCGTGCCCCTTGGCCGCGTGGATATGCCAATTCAGTGAACCCAGGCGAATGGAGGTGCCTGGCGTCAGCAAACCTTGGTGCGTGAACCGAGGGCAAGACTGGCCCGTAGGCTCAAAGGTCAGGGCCACTGGATCCCAATTCGCGACCGAAGCGGCCTGACCAGGCGGTATCAGGGTGCGCAATGCAGGATAGGCTTGCTGCAGTTCGGCATTGCCGCCGCAATGGTCGCTGTGAAGGTGCGTGTTCAGGAGCAGATCCAGCGGCGCCCCCTCCAGGTTGGCCGCCACGAGCGCCAGCGTCTGAGGCGCATGCGCCGAATAACCCGAGTCCACCAACGCGGTAGGGCCCTCGCCTCGAATCAGGATGTTGTTGGCCGACAGCCAGCCCCGTTCCAGGCAGGTGACACCGGCGTTGGCAAGGGTTGAATGGGGGTCGTCGATCGGTGCCGGTGAAGAATGGGATGGCATGCAGTGAGAGTGCCTCAGTGGGCAACTGGCGTGCGCAAGGCGCGCCGAAGTATTTTGCCCACGTTGCTCTTCGGCAGCTCGTCCCGGAATTCAATGAGCTTGGGCCGCTTGTAGCCGGTCAGGTTGTCCTGGCAGTAACGTGCCACGTCTTCCTCGCGCAGGGTGGGGTCCGAACGCACCACAAACACCTTGACCGCCTCGCCTTGCTTGTCGTCCTCGATGCCGATGGCCGCGCACTCGAGCACCCCCGGGCACAGCGAGATGACGTTCTCCAGCTCACTGGGGAACACGTTGAAGCCGGAAACGAGGATCATGTCCTTCTTGCGGTCGACGATGCGCGTGAAGCCCTGCGGGTCCATGACCCCCACATCGCCCGTTCGCATGAAACCATCGGGTGTGAACGCGCGTGCGGTCTCATCGGGTTGCTGGTAGTAGCCCACCATCACATTCGGCCCCTTGATGCAGATCTCGCCGGTTTCACCCAGCGCCACGCTGCGGCCTTCGTCGTCCTTGATCGCGATGTCAATGCCAGGCAGAGGCAGGCCGATGGTGCCGCTGAACTGCTGGCTGGTGACCGGGTTGTTGGTCCCGATGGCGCAGGTCTCGCTCATGCCCCAGCCTTCGATCATGGTGCAGCCGGTGACGGCCTTCCATTGCCGTGCCGTGCCTTCCGACGCGGCCATGCCCCCGGCCTGCGACAGCGCGAGATTCGAAAAATCCAATTGACGGAACTGGGGGTTCTGCAGCAGGGCATTGAACAAGGTGTTCACCGCGGGCAGCACGTGGAATGCGCGCCGCTTGAGGGTGCGCCACCAGTTGCGGGATGTCGCGCGGATTGGGCACCAGGGTCATGTGCGCCCCCCAGCGGATGGTGAGCAGGCTCAGGGTCAGCGCAAAGATGTGGTACAGCGGCAGCGCCGCGATGCCGTTGACCTGCCGCAGGTCGCCGACCTTTTGCAGCGCGGGCTTGAACCAGGCTTCGGCCTGCAGGATGGCGGCGATGATGTTGCGGTGGGTGAGCACCGCGCCTTTGGACAAACCGGTGGTGCCTCCCGTGTACTGCAGGAAGGCCACAGAGTCCAAGGTGTCGCTGGTGGGCTGGAGGCGCATGCCACTGCCTTCGGCGATGACGTGGCGGAAGTTCACGATGGTGCGCTCGCCCAGGGGGCCTGTTCGGGCCAGCTTGTAGGCCGGGACCATCTTGGCGAGATGCCGCACGGCGAACGTGATCCAGCGCCCGTACCAGAACCCCAGCTGGTCGCCCAGGCTGGCGATGACCACGTGCTCCACCGAGGTCTGGTCGATCACCTGTTCGAGCGTGTGGGCGAAGTTCTCCAGGATGACGATGGCCTGAGCCCCGGAATCCTTGAGCTGGTGCTCCAGTTCTCGCGCGGTGTAGAGCGGATTGACGTTCACCACGGTGTAGCCAGCGCGCACGATCGCGGCCATGGTGATCAGGAACTGCGGCACATTCGGCAGCATGATCGCCACGCGCGCACCTGGCACCAAGCCTCGGCCCTGAAGCCAGGCCCCCATGGCGGCACTCAGGCCGTCCAGTTCGCCATAGCTCATCCACTGTTCCATGCACACGCTCACAGGCTGGCGGGCATGTTGCTTGAACGACTCTTCGAGCAGGTCGGCCAATGAGCGGTAACGTTCGGGCGTCACCTCGGGTGCAACGCCTTCGGGGTATTGGGTGAGCCAGGGTCGGGTCATGGGTTTCGCTGTGACAGAGAGGGATGGACCATTCTGGCAAGCCGGCGCCCGGGTGCATACCGGGCCAGCCCTAAGGCGCTGTCACCCAAAGCACACGGGATCCCGGAGACCTCAACGGGTCTCAGGCGCTCTGGCCAGCTCGGCGGACAGTGCCGCGCTGCAGGCGCCCTCGCCCTCGTCGAACAGGGTGCTGATCCAACGCGATTCCCGTGCGCTGATGGTGTCGATGAAGTTCCGTGCATCCCCCAGGGACGCGAAGGCATCGAAGCCGCCTTCCAGGAAATGTTGCAAGGCATCGAGGCCCGCCGCGCGGGCCGGGTTGCGCATCATGCGCAAGGCCAGCCGCAAGGGCTTCATGCGGGTGAGGCGCTGCAACTCGCGCCCCATGTGCTGCACGACCGCCAGTTGGCGCGCGCGCGCATCGCGGTCGCCGGTCAGCCGCCAGGCGCGCGTGTAGCGCAGGGCAGGGGACAGCGTGGCGTCCTGCGGCAACCAGTGCGTTGGCGATGTGGTGGTCGAGCACCTCGGTCAAGGCATGGGTCTCGGCCAGATCCACCGCGAGCTGGGCCACGGCTTCCGGGAACAGGCGTTCCAACGCGCCGGCGATGCGGGCGAATTGCGCGTCGCGCCGGGCGAAGTCGTGCACGCCGTAGAGCTCATCCAGAAAGAAGCGGGTCGCGGGGGCATACACCGGGTGCTCAAGGAAGTCGGCGTACGTGGCGCGGAAGCGCCGGGCCTGCAGCCGTTTCACCTCGTTCACCGCCCGGTCGAGGCCTGCCGTGCGGGCTTGCTGGCGCAGATCACTGACACGCGCCAGGTGCGTGCGGATGCGGTCGGCGGCGCTGGGGTTCTGGGTCATCGCGGGCTCAGGCAGAAGCGGTGTGCCAGTCTAATTCGGACCGCCCACTCCGTGAGATAGTTCGGCCATGTCCCCTCCGACGCAGCCCCCCCCAAGACACGTTCCCCGCTCCAGCCTGGCCCGCTTGCAGCAGGCGCTGGTGCTTGGTACGTTGGTGTTCGTGGTGGCGTGGGTGTTCTTCTGGTGGCCGCGATCCCCCACGGTGGCTGTGGTGGGCGCCTTGTTGTCGCTGGGCGGCTATGCGCTGGTGCTCGCCCTGGAGGGGCTGGCCGCGGCCCGGCTGAACCGGGGCGATGCCGCACCCCCGGCGGGATGGCAGGGTTTGGCGGGCGCCTGGTGGCAGGAGATTCGCGTGGCGCCGCAGGTGTTTGCCTGGCGCCAACCCTTCTTCTGGGCGAGCCTGCCGGACGACGTCGACCCGCGCGAAGGCCCGGTGCCCGCTGTGGTCTTCGTGCACGGCTTCGTGTGCAATCGAGGCCTGTGGTTGCCCTGGATGCGCCGCTTGCGCAGCCAGGGCGTGCCCTATGTGTCGGTCAACCTCGAGCCGGTGTTCGGCGACATCGACGACTACGGGCCCCTCATGAGCGACGCCGTGCGGCGCGCCCAGGCCCTCACGGGCCGTCCCCCCGTGCTGGTGTGCCACAGCATGGGTGGCCTTGTTGCCCGGGCGTGGCGGGCGGCCGAGCCGGACACGCCGGTGCACCAGGTCATCACCATCGGCAGTCCGCACCGAGGCACCTGGCTGGGGCGCTTCAGCCGTGTGCGCGAACGGCCGGCAGATGCGGCAGGACGGGCACTGGCTGGCGGCCTTGGCCCGGCGCGAAGCGCAGATCCAGCCGCAGGACACCTATGCTGACTTCGTGTGCTGGTATTCCAATGCCGACAACATCGTGTTCCCGGCTTCCACCGCCACCTTGCCCGGGGCCGACAACCGGTTGGTGCCCGGTGCGGCCCACGTGGCGCTGGCCTTTCACCCCAGGGTGATGGACGAGTCGCTGGCGATCGTGGCGTCGGCTGGCAGGTCGCCGAGCGAACGCACCGCCTTGTAGAGCGGCGCGAAGTCGGGCGCCGTCATTTCGAACAGCTGGTCGAAGCTGTCGATGACGAAGTAGGTGGCCTGGTAGTCGTCGATCTTGTAGCGCGTGCGCATGCAGCGCAGCAGATCAAGCGCGATGCGCTGGGGTTGCGGGCTGGTGACGCTGTGGCGCAGTTCGCCCGACGAACTCAGGATGCCGGCGCCGTACGCGCGCAACCCGTCGTCCTGGCGGATCAGGCCGAACTCGATCGTGTACCAGTACAGCCGCGAGAGCAGCTCGCCGGCGCCCAGATCGTGGGCCTTCAGGCCACCCGCCCCGTAGCGCTGCACGTAGTCGGCAAACACCGGGTTGAACAGCAGCGGCACGTGGCCGAAGAGGTCGTGGAACACATCGGGCTCGACGATGTAGTCGAACTCGGCCGGCGTGCGGATCCAGTCGGTCACCGGGAAACGGCGGTTCGCCAGCAGGTCGAAGAAGGGCCGCTCGGGAATCAGGCCGGGCACGGCCACGATTTCCCAGCCGGTCGCGGGCTTGAGGCGTTCGTTGATCTCTTCGAAGCGGGGAATGCGGTCCTTCACGCCCAGCGAAGGCAGGGCCTCGATGAAGGCGTCGCAGGCCAGGCCCGGCAGCAGCGCGGTCTGGCGCTCGTAGAGGCGGTGGTAAGTGTCGTGGTCGGCCTCGGTGTACGAGGCCCAGTTCTGTGGGCAGGTGTAGTCGCCCCGCGCACGCGAGTAGTCGCCGCGCGGCGGGCGGTCGCTGGCGCCATAGACGACGGGTTCAACGGCCATCGCGTCTGCCCTCAGGCCTTGAGCACGCCACGGCGCACCTGGTCGAGCTCCATGGTCTCGAACAGGGCCTTGAAGTTGCCTTCGCCGAAGCCCTGGTTGCCCTTGCGCTGGATGAACTCGAAGAAGATCGGGCCGAGCTGGTTCTCGCTGAAGATCTGCAGCAGCAGTTCACCGGGTGTGCCGTCCACCAGGATGTTGCGCTGCTTCAGGGCCTCGAGGTTTTCGCCGTGGTTCGGGATGCGCTTGGGCAGCAGCTCGTAGTAGGTCTCGCTGGTGTTGAGCAGCTTCACGCCGCTGAGTTCGAGCGCGTCCACCGTGTCGTACAGGTTGGTCGAGCCCATGGCGATGTGCTGGATGCCCTCGCCGTGGTACCGGTCTAGGTACTCCTGGATCTGCCCCGATTTCTCGTTGCCCTCTTCGTTGATCGGGATGCGGATCTTGCCGCAAGGGCTGGTCATGGCCTTGCTCTTCACGCCGGTGGCCTGGCCCTCGATGTCGAAGTAGCGCACCTCTCGGAAGTTGAACAGGCGTTCGTAGAAGCCCGCCCACTCCTCCATGCGGCCGCGGTGCACGTTGTGCGTCAGGTGGTCGATGTAGGTCAGGCCGTGGCCGACGGGGTTGAGTTCGGCACCGGGCAGGGGCTCGAAGTCCACATCGAAGAAACCGATGTTGCCGATGTCGCCCGTCTTGGCGCCGTTCTTGCCGCGCCACTTGTCGATGAAGTAGATGATCGAATCGCCGATGCCCTTGATGGCCGGGATGTTCAGTTCGCCCGGCCCGGCCGATTGCGCATAGCCCCAGGCGCCGAGCGAGATGGCGCGTTCGTAGGCCGCCTTGGCATCGGCCACGCGGAAGGCGATCGCGCACACGCTGGGACCGTGCAGGCGCGCGAAGCGCTGCGCGAAGCTGTCGGGTTCGGCGTTGATGATGAAGTTGATCTCGCCCTGGCGGTACAGGGTGACGGCCTTGTGGCGGTGCTTTGCGATCGCTTTGAAACCCATGCGCTCGAACAGCGCGCCCATGGCCACGGGATCGGGCGCCGCGTATTCGATGAATTCGAAGCCGTCCGTGCCCATGGGGTTGTCCCATGGGGGGGCGGCGGTCTGGGCGGCGGCGGGCAAAGGCGTGTTCATGGCGGTCTCCATTGTGTGTGGGCAGTGGGCCACTGTATCGGCGCAGGGTGTCACGATTCCGGCGTTTTGGGGCGCGCCACTCGTCTGAATTGCAGGAATCTTGCAAAATGACGCGCATGGAAGCACTCGATAAGCTTGATCGCCACATTCTGCGCAGCCTGCAGGCCGACGGCCGCGCCACCTACGACCAGATCGCGGAAGCGGTGGGCCTCTCGCCCAGCGCTGTGCTGCGCCGGGTGAAGCGGCTGGAGGAGGCGCACGTCATCGACCGCTATGTGGCCCTGGTGCGGCCCGAGGCAGTGGGGCTGGGGCTGACCGCCCATGTGAGCGTGCGGCTCGAGAAACATTCCGACAGCGCCAAGCGCAACCCCATGGACCTGTTCCGCGCCAGCGTGCTGTCGTGGCCCGAGGTGGTGGAATGCGCCGCGCTCACGGGCGACATGGACTTCCACCTGCGCCTGGTGGTGGCCGACATGGCCGCCTATTCGCGCTTCATCATGGACACCCTGCTCAAGCACCCCAGCGTGCAGGATTGCAAGACCAGTTTCGTGATGGACCGCGTGAAAAGCACCACGGCTTTGCCGTTGTGAGGGTGTTTTCGTCCCCGTCCGTCGGGTTCCCGCGGGTTTAGGGGTTTGCGTCCTTGTCGTTATAGGGATAACCCGTACATTCGTGCCCATGGTTGATCCCACTCGCTGGTTCAAGTCGACGCCGCTGCAGGCGCAGGCCGAGGTGCGCGCTTCGTCGTCCACCGGCGGCACGCCCGAGCGCGGGGACAAATCGAACCCGGTGATGGTGCCGATCCGGTCGATCGGTCCCGGGCAGATCGACCGCATCGAGGCGCACCTCCTGGAACTGGATACGAACGACCGCTACCTGCGCTTCGGGTATGCCGCCAACGACGAGCAGATCCGCCGCTACGTGGCGCAGCTCAATTTCGACCGCGACGAGCTCTTCGGCATCTTCAACCGCCGGCTCGAGCTCATCGCCATGGCCCACCTCGCGTTCTCGCTCGCCCCCCAGTACACCAGCTGCGCCGAGTTCGGCGTGTCGGTGGTCAAACATGCGCGTGGCCGGGGTTACGGCGGCCGCCTGTTCGAGCGCGCCGTCATGCACGCACGCAACGAGGGCGTGCAGATGCTGTTCATCCATGCGCTGTCGGAAAACACAGCGATGCTCAAGATCGCCCGCCGTGCTGGCGCGGTGATCGAGCGCGACGGCTCCGAGTCCGAGGCGCACCTGCGGTTGCCGCCGGCGGACTTCGACTCGCGCGTGACAGAAATGGTCAACGAGCAGGCTGCGCATCACCGACTACCACCTCAAGGCCCAGGCCAAGCAGTTCTGGGGCTTTCTGTCGGTGCTGCAGGACATCCGCCAGGGCGTGCGCGAAGCACGCGAGCGCGTCCGGGGCTGAGCCCGTCCGGGGCCGCGGGGCCCGCGCGGCTTTGCGCGCCGACACCCGCATGGGGTATCCTTCCGCCCTGTTACAACCTCCCCCCATCCTTCAGTGGCCGACTCCCCTCCCAGTAGCGGGCCGCAGCGCAGCCTGCGGCATGCCGACAAACGTGGTTTTCTGCAAAAGCTTGCGGAATTCATCCATCCCGGACCGGATTCCAAGGACGAGCTGATCGAAACCCTCGCCGAGGCCGAGGACAACGACATCATCAACGCCGAGTCGCGCGTCATGCTCGAAGGCGTGATCCGCATCGCGGACATGACCGCCGGGGATGTGATGGTGGCCGCCCCGCGCATGGATGTGCTGGACATCGATGCGCCCTTCGACGAACTGCTGCACCTGGTCATCGACACCGCGCACTCGCGCTTTCCGGTGTTCGAGGGTGAGCGCGAGAACATCATCGGCATCCTGCTGGCCAAGGACCTGCTCAAGCTGCAGCGCGCGCCCGCGCTCAACATCCGCGCGCTGTTGCGCCCGGCCACCTTCGTGCCCGAAAGCAAGGGCCTCAACGATCTGCTGCGCGAGTTCCGCGGCAACCGCAACCACCTGGCGATCGTGATCGACGAGTTTGGCCGCGTGGCCGGCCTGATCACCATCGAGGACGTGCTCGAGGAAATCGTCGGCGAGATCGAAGACGAATTCGACGTGGCCGAGGACGATGGCGACATCTTCGCCCTGGCCGACGGCACCTGGCGCGTGAGCGGCGACACGCCGATCGAGCGCATCAACGAATCCTTCGGGTTGAAACTGTCCGAAGAAGACTTCGACACCATCGGCGGCATGATCGCCCACGCCATGGGCCACGTGCCCAAGCGGGGCGAAGTCCATGCGCTCGACGGCCTGCGCTTCACCGTGCTGCACACCAAGGGCGGCGCCGTGAAGTGGTTCAAGGTCATGCCCGTGCCGGGCGAGGCCTGAGCCCGCCCAACCCCATGCGAAGCCTTTTCGGGTCACTCCACACGCCGTCGAGTTTCAACCCGATGAGCCGCCGCCCGCCCGGGCGCAACGCGCGCGGCAGCGGTTTCGCCTGGTTCCTCGTGTGCCTGCTGGGCGGTGCCTTGCAGGCGACCTCCATCGCCTGGCCTTTCGCGGGCTGGAGCCTGCCGGGCGCCGTGCAGGGCCAGCCCAATGGCTGGTGGCAGATCGCCTCGCTGGCGCTGCTGGTGCTGGCGCTGCAGTACGCCACCCGGGTGGGGCAGGCGGTGTGGCGTGGCTGGGTGTTTTCCACTGTCTGGCTGGCGGGCACCTTCTGGTGGCTGTTCATTTCCCTGCACACCTACGGCGGCCTGCCCGCCTGGCTGGCGGTGCTGGCCGTGCTCGCGCTGGCGGGGTTGCTGTCGATCTATTACGCGGTGGTGGTGGGTTTCCTCTGCGCCTGGGCGCCGGTGTCGCGCACCGCTCAAGGGCTGATGTTCGCCTCACTCTGGACGCTGGCCGAACTGGCGCGCGGCCACTGGTTCACCGGTTTCCCCTGGGGCGCGGGGGGCTACGCGCACGTTGACCTGATGGCCCCTTGGGCACCGCTGGTGGGGGTCTATGGCATGGGCTTCCTGGCGGCCGTGCTGGCCTATTCGTTGGCCTCCATCGTCTCCGGCCTCTGGCGGCGCTTCAGCGCCTGGATGCAGTCGCCCGTCAGCCGGCCGGTGGGCCGCACGGCGGGGGGCATGGTAGCGCCGGCGCCCCGCGTGCAGGCGCGCCTGGTGCCGGGCATGGCCGATGGCTGGCCCGGTGTGCTGCGGTCGCTGGCCCTGTTCCTGGTGGTGGGGGTGCTGCTGGTGAGCCTGATCGGCGGCGGCACGGCGTGGCGCGGCCTGGGTCACCGGGACACCGCCGCGACGGGCGAGTTGCGGGTGTGGCTGCTGCAGGGCAACATCGCCCAGGATCAGAAATTCGAGCCCGGCACGGGCGTGGCCCAGGCGCTGAACTGGTACCCCCAACAGATCACCGAGGCCGTGCAGGCCGCGCGCAGTTCCGCGACCGGCCCGCAGCTGGTGGTCGCGCCGGAAACCGCCATTCCCCTGCTGCCCGGCCAACTGGGCCCCGACTTCTGGCAGCCGCTGCTGGGACACCTGGCCGAGCAACCGGCCGGCACCGGCGTCGGCGCGCTGGTGGGCTTGCCGCTGGGCAGCATGGAGCGGGGCTACACGAACTCGGTCTGGGGGATCCACTCGGGCTCGGCCCATCGACTGCAGGCCCAGCCCCGGCTGGACACGCCGGACAACGGCCTGTACCGCTACGACAAGCACCACCTGGTGCCCTTCGGCGAGTTCATTCCGCCGCTGTTCCGCTGGTTCACCGATCTCATGAACATCCCGCTCGGTGACTTCAACCGGGGCGCCCTGGCGCAGCCGGCCTGGGCGGTGTCGGGGCAGCGCGTGGCGCCCAACATCTGCTATGAAGACCTGTTCGGCGAAGAGCTCGCGGCCTCGTTCCGCGATCCCACGGCCGCGCCCACCGTGCTGGTCAACCTGAGCAACATCGCCTGGTTCGGCGACAGCATCGCGATCGACCAGCACCTGCAGATCTCGCGCCTGCGCGCGATCGAGCTGGGCCGGCCCATGCTGCGCGCCACCAACACCGGCGCCACGGCCGTCATCGACCACCAGGGCCAGGTCACGCACGAGCTGCAGCGGCTCACGCGCGGTCGCCTGGAGGCCACGGTGCAGGGCCGCAGCGGCCTCACGCCGTACGCACAGTGGACCGCGCGCTGGGGCCTGGTGCCCCTGTGGGTGGTCTGCGCCGTGCTGGCGCTGCTGATCGCCTCCACCCGCAACCTGGGCCGCCGGGGCGGGCGCACCCGCCGCCGCTGAGCGCGCCCGTAAAATCGGGCACTTGGGGCATTCCTGGCGCGATGCCGCGCCACGCCCCCACCCAGACCATCCCTCGGCCGAGCTTCGTTCCCGGCTTCTTTCGCATGTTGACCTTCCAGCACATCATTCTGAAACTGCAGTCCTATTGGGACGCCCAGGGCTGCGCGCTGCTGCAGCCCTACGACATGGAGGTGGGTGCCGGCACCAGCCACACCGCCACCTTCCTGCGCGCGCTCGGCCCCGAGCCCTGGAAGGCCGCCTACGTGCAGCCCAGCCGCCGCCCCAAGGACGGCCGCTACGGCGAAAACCCCAACCGCCTGCAGCACTACTACCAGTACCAGGTGGTGCTCAAGCCCGCGCCGAGCAACATCCTCGAGCTCTACCTCGGCAGCCTGGAGGCCCTGGGCTTCGACCTGAAGAAAAACGACATCCGCTTCGTCGAGGACGACTGGGAGAACCCCACACTCGGCGCCTGGGGCCTGGGCTGGGAGGTCTGGCTCAACGGCATGGAAGTGACGCAGTTCACCTACTTCCAGCAAGTGGGGGGCATCGACTGCAAGCCCATCACCGGCGAGATCACCTACGGCCTGGAGCGCCTGGCGATGTACCTGCAGGGCGTGGACAACGTCTACAACCTCAAATGGACGGACACGCTGAGCTACGGCGACGTCTACCTGCAGAACGAGAAGGAACAGTCGGCCTACAACTTCGAACACAGCGACGCCGACTTCCTCTTCACCGCCTTCAACGCGCACGAAAAACAGGCCAAGCACCTGATGGAGCAACAGCTCGCGCTGCCCGCCTACGAGCAGGTGCTGAAGTGCGCGCACAGCTTCAACCTGCTGGACGCGCGCGGCGCCATCAGCGTGACCGAGCGCGCCGCCTACATCGGCCGCATCCGCAACCTGGCGCGCGCCGTGGCGCAGAGCTACTACGACAGCCGCGAGCGCCTGGGCTTCCCCATGGCGCCGCGCGAGTGGGTGGAACAGATGGTGAAGAAGGCCGCGTGAGCGCCGGGTGAAAGAACAAGAATGACCGCACAGAACCTGCTCGTTGAGCTGTTTGTCGAAGAGCTGCCGCCCAAGGCGCTGAAGAAACTCGGCGATGCCTTCGCCACCGTGCTGGGTGACCAGCTCAAGGCCCAGGGCCTGGCGCCGGCCGATGCGGCCGTGACCGCCTTCGCCTCGCCGCGCCGCCTGGCCGCGCACGTCACCGGCGTGCTGGCGCGCGCGGCCGACAAGGCCGTGTCGCAGAAGCTCATGCCCGTGAGCGTGGGGCTGGACGCCAACGGCCAGCCCACGCCCGCCCTGCTCAAGCGCCTGGCCGCGCTCGGCGCCGACGCGTCGGCCGTGGCCGGCCTCAAGCGCGCGCCGGACGGCAAGGCCGAGGCCTTGTTCCACGACAGCATCGCGCCCGGGGCTGAACTGGCCGTCGGCTTGCAGAAGGCGCTGGATGAAGCCATTGCCAAGCTGCCGATCCCCAAGGTCATGAGCTACCAGCTCGAGACCGATTGCGAACTGCCCGGCTGGAGCAGCGTGAACTTCGTGCGCCCCGCGCACGGCCTGGTCGCGCTGCATGGCGGCAGCGTCGTGCCGGTGAAGGCGCTGGGGCTGACCGCGCGCCACACCACGCAGGGTCATCGCTTCGAGGCGCTGGTCTCGCCGGTGGTGCTGACGGACGCCGACAGCTACGCCGCCACGCTCGCCCAAGACGGCGCGGTGATCGCTTCGTTCGCCGAACGCAAGGCCGAGATCGCGCGCCAGCTCGCGGCGGCCGCCGCGAAGGTGGGCGGCGGTTGCCGGCCGATCGAGGACGGCGCACTGTTGGACGAAGTGACCGCATTGGTTGAGCGGCCCAACGTGCTCATCTGCGAGTTCGAGACCCAGTTCCTCGATGTGCCGCAGGAATGCCTCATCCTCACGATGAAGGCCAACCAGAAGTACTTCCCGCTGCTCGATGCCCAGGGCAAGCTGACCCACCGTTTCCTGGTCGTCAGCAACATCAGCCCGGCGGACCCGAGCGCGGTGATCGGCGGCAACGAGCGCGTGGTGCGCCCGCGCCTGGCCGATGCCAAATTCTTCTTCGACCAGGACCGCAAGAAGACGCTGGCCTCGCGCGTCGACGGCCTGGGCAAGGTGGTCTATCACAACAAGCTCGGCACGCAGGGCGAGCGCATGGAGCGCGTGCGCGCCATCGCGCGGGCCATCGGCCAGCAACTGGGGGGCGAGGTGCTCGAGCAACAGGCCGACACCGCCGCGCAGCTCGCCAAGACCGACCTGCTGACCGACATGGTGGGCGAGTTCCCCGAGCTGCAGGGCATCATGGGCGGCTACTACGCGCGCCACGATGGCCTGACCGAGGACATCGCCTTCGCGATCGAAGACCACTACCGTCCCCGCTTTGCCGGCGATGAGCTGCCGCGCAACACGACCGGTGTGGTGGTGGCGCTGGCCGACAAGCTGGAGACCCTGGTCGGCATGTTCGGCATCGGCAACCTGCCCACCGGCGACAAGGACCCGTTTGCGCTGCGCCGGCATGCGTTGGGCGTGGTGCGGATGCTGGTCGAGAAGAACCTTCCGATCGATCTGAGCGCCCTGTTGCAATCGGCCGTGCCCGCTTTCGGCGCGCTGATCACCGACCCCAGTGCGGCCTTGTCCGACTTCATCTACGACCGCCTCGCCGGTGGCCTGCGCGAGCAGGGCTACAGCGCCCAGGAGGTCGATGCCGTGCTGGCCCTGCGCCCGTCGCGCCTGGGCGAGGTGGCCCTGCGCCTGCAGGCCGTGCGCGCGTTCGCCGCGTTGCCCGAAGCGCCCGCGCTTGCCGCCGCCAACAAGCGCATCGCCAACATCCTCAAGAAGGCCGAAGGCGAGGGTGCGGCGGTGAAGGAAGCGTTGCTGGTCGAGGCCGCCGAAAAGGGGCTGTCCGCCGCCATGCAGGCCACCGTGCCCGCCGCCAACGCGAAGTTCGACGCCGAGGACTACACCGGCTCGTTGCAGGCGCTCGCCGCGCTGCGCGCGCCGGTCGATGCCTTCTTCGACGGCGTGATGGTCAACGCCGACGACCCCGCGCTCAAGGCCAACCGCCTCGGCCTGCTGCGCGAGTTGCACCACGCCATGAACCGCGTGGCCGACCTGTCCCGTCTGGCGACCTGACACCACCATGAAGCTGCTCATCCTCGACCGCGACGGCACGCTCAACCGCAGCCGGGACGACTACGTCGCCTCGCCGGACGAGTGGGAGCCATTGCCCGGTGCGCTCGAGGCGGTGGCGCGGCTCAACCAGGGTGGCTGGCGCATCGTGCTGGCCACCAACCAGTCCGGCATCGGTCGGGGCCTGTTCGACATGGCTTCGCTCAACGCCATCCACGCCAAGATGCACCGCCAGCTCGCTGCGGCCGGGGCGCGCGTGGAGGCGGTGTTCATGTGCCCGCACGCGCCCGAAGACGCCTGTGCCTGCCGCAAGCCCGCGCCCGGCCTGTTCCTGCAGATCGGCGCGCGGTTCGGCATGCCGCTGGCCACGGTGCATGCGGCCGGCAACGCGATGCGCCACGTGCGCGCGGCCGCCGCGGCGGGCTGCCGCACCCATTTGCTGATGACGGGCAAGTCCGAACACCTGCGGGGCCGCCTGGGCTCGGGGGCGGCCGTGGACCTCGCGGCGCTCGCGCCCGACCTGCCGCCCGGCACGCACCCCCACGACGACCTCGGCGCCTTCGCCGACTGGCTGCTCGCGCAGCCCACCACCTGATCCTCGATTCCCCAACATGATCCTCATCCATCTGCTGCGCTCGGTCCTGCACACCCTGTTCATGGCCGTGACCGTGGTGCCCTGGGCGCTCGCGGTGCTGATCGCCGCGCCGTTTCTCAACAGCACGCAGATCTACTGGATGTGCGCGGGCTGGCTCAAGCTCGCGGTGGCGAGCGGCCAGCTGATCCTGGGCATCCGCAACGAGGTGATCGGCTTCGAGAACCTGCCGGTGGGCAGCACCGCGCCGGCGGTGCTGCTGCTCAAGCACCAGTCCACCTGGGAAACCTTCTGCATGCCCGCGCTGATGCCGCACCCGCTGGCCTACGTGTTCAAGAAGGAACTGCTCTACGTGCCTTTCTTCGGCTGGGCCATGAGCCGGATGGACATGATCCACATCGACCGCAGCAAGCGCGCCCAGGCCTTCAACAGGGTGGTCGAACAAGGCCAGCGCCTGCTCAACCAGGGCACCTGGGTCATCATGTTTCCCGAGGGCACGCGCATCCCGCGCGGCCAGAAGGGCCAGTACAAGAGCGGTGGCACGCGGCTGGCCGTGCGCAACGGGCGCGCCGGTGATCCCGATCGCGGTCACCTCGGCCAAGTGCTGGCCGCGCAAGGCCTTCATCAAGCGGCCGGGCACGGTGGAGTTCTCCATCGGCAAGCCCATCCCCAGCGAGGGCCGTGAGCCCGACGAGCTGATGCGCGAGGTCGAGGCCTGGATCGAAGCGGAAATGCGCCGCCTCGATCCCGAGGCCTACCGCACCGCCTGAGCACCGCCATGCAGCGCTTCGTGCAACTGGCGCTCGACTTCCTTGGCGCCCCCGCGCCCGAGCCCCAGCGGCCCGCATCGCCGCCACCGCCGCCCGCGGTGGCCGCACCCCCGGCCCTGCCCATGACCCAGGTGTTCCAACCGGCGGCCTGGCACCACCCGCGCGCCAACCGCATGCTGCGGCTGGGCGCCTGCGAGGTGGCCTACGAATTCAAGCGCGGCAAACGCCGCACCATCGGCCTGTCGGTCAGCACCGACGGCTTGAGCGTGAGCGCGCCGCGCTGGACGCCGGTGGGCGAGGTCGAGGCGTTGCTGCACGACAAGTCGGCCTGGGTGCTGGAGAAGCTGCAGAGCGCCCGCCAGCGCGCCGGCGAAATGGAGCAGGCGCGCATCCGCTGGGCCGATGGGGTCGAGTTCGACTACCTCGGTGAGCGCATGCGCCTGGTGCTCGACCCCACGCACACCTTCACGCAGGTGGGCGGGGTGTTCGAGCCGGCGGTGGCGCCGGGTGGCCTGGCGACGCTGCGCATGGGGCTGGCCCGCAATGCCCAGGAAACGCAGATCCGCGACGCTGCACAGGCCTGGCTGATGAAGCGGGCCAAGGCCCTGTTCATCGAGCGCCTGGACCACTTCGCGCCACAACTGGGCGTGCGCTACAGCAAGCTGCGCCTGTCCAGCGCCGGCACGCGCTGGGGCAGCGCGAGCGCCGACGGGTCGATCCGCCTGAACTGGCGCCTGATCCACCTCAAGCTGGACATGATCGATTACGTCGTGGTGCACGAGCTCAGCCATCTGCACCACATGGACCACAGCCCGCAGTTCTGGGATGTGGTCGCGCGGGTCCTGCCCGACCACGCCCAGCGCCGCCGCGCGCTGCGCGAGGCGGCCGTGCCGCTGGACGAATGACACCCCGGCGTGCGGGTCTCGCCGCAGAGCGATTCCGTTAAGATCGCCGCCTGACGTTGACGTAAACGTCAAATAACAGGGCACCCCCCATGGCGACGAACCCGACCTACACCATCAGCGACCTGGCCCGCGAGTTCGACCTGACCACGCGCGCCATCCGCTTCTATGAGGACATGGGCCTGCTGCAACCGCAGCGCGAAGGCCCGGGGGGCCGCAACCGGGTCTACACCTCGCGCGACCGCACGCGCCTCAAGCTCACCTTGCGCGCCAAGCGCCTGGGGCTGTCGCTGACCGAGGCCAAGGACATCATCGACATGTACGACAGCCCGCGCGACACCGGACCGCAGCTGCGCAAGTTCCTCACCGTGCTGGCCGACCACCGCCACCAGCTGGAGGAGCAGATGGCCGATCTGCTGGCCAACCTCGACGAGGTGAAGACGCACGAGAAGGAAGCCCGCGCCCTGCTGGGCAAGATCGAAAAAAGCCCCAAGGCCTGACGGCCGGGGTAAGCTGCCGGCGTCCGTGGCGATGGGGCCGCGTCCTCGAAGAAAAGTGAAAGGCCGTTGCCATGTCCCTGATCGCCAGCATCGTCGTTGCGCTCGTCGCGCTGCTGCACTTCTACTTTCTCGTGCTCGAGATGTTCCTGTGGGACAAGCCGGCCGGCATGCGCGCCTTCGGCCAGACGCCCCAGTCGGCCGCGGCCACCAAGGTGCTCGCGGCCAACCAGGGGCTGTACAACGGCTTTCTGGCCGCCGGCCTGCTCTGGGGCCTGTGGCTAGGCCCCGAGGGCTTTGGCGTGAAAGTGTTCTTCCTGCTTTGCGTGTTGATCGCCGGCCTCTACGGCGCGGTCACGGCGAGCCGCAAGATCCTGTTCGTGCAGGCGCTGCCTGCCGCGCTGGGGCTCGTGCTGGTCTGGCTGAGCCGCACGGCCTGATCTAGGCCGCGGTGGCGCCCGCCGTGTACAGGCGCACGAATTCCCCGCTCGGGGGGATCGGTTTGATCACATCGATCAGCACGCCGTCGGGCCCTTGCACGATGAAGTGGCGCTGGCCAAAGGCTTCGTCCCGCAAGCCGAGCAGCACGGTCAGGCCCTGGGCGATCGCGCGCTCGTATTCCGCGTCCACATCGGCCACCTCGAAGTTGATCAGCACCCCCGAGGCCCGGCCGCCCCGCGCGCTGGCCGGGATCGTGGTGTGCGTGCCATCAAGGATGGCGAGGTTGACCGTCGGGTCTTCGCTGGATTGCAGGTGCACATACCAGCCGCAGTCGAACAGGCTGGTGAGGCGGAAGTGGGTTTCGTAGAAGCGGGCCGTCTCGGCCACGCGGTCGGTCATGAGGACGGGATAGTACGAGGTGGATTTCATGGCGGATCTCCTGTAAAAAACATACATACAATATGCATGTAACTTCAATATAACATACAGGCTGCATGTATGCAAAATACCCTTCCACCCCAACGCCGTTCCCAAGGTGAGCGCACCGACGCCACCCGCGCCGCGCTGGTGAGCGCGGCGCGGGCGCTGTTCGAGGCCCGGGGCTTCGCCGCCACGGGCACGCCCGAGATCGTCGCGGCCGCGAACGTGACCCGGGGCGCGCTGTACCACCATTTCACGGACAAGACCGAGCTGTTCCATGCCGTGGCCCGTCAGGTGGCGCAGGAGGTGGCGGACGAGATCGCGCAGCGTTCGCGGCACCAGCCGAAGCCGGTGGACGCGCTGCTGGCGGGCGCCCAGGCCTATTTCGCCGCCATGGCCGAGGCCGGCCGCGCCCGCCTCTTGCTGCTCGAAGCCCCGGCCGTGCTGACGGCCGAGCAGGTGCTCGGTTTGAGCGACCTCGCGGGTTTCCAGGCCTTGCAGGAGGGTTTGCAGAACGCGCTGAAAGACCGTCCCGAGGCCGTGCTGCCCCTGCGCGAGCTCAGCGTGCTGCTGTCGGCGGCGTTCGACCGCGCGGCACTGGCGATCGCCCGGGGCGAATCGGCCGAGCCCTATGAGCAGGCGGTTCGTCTGCTGCTGTCACGCCTCGTCCCGGTCTGAGGCTTCTTCGAGCCAGACCACACGGCCCTGGCCGGCGTCGTTGAGGCGCGTCACCAGGGCTTCGGCTTGCGGTTCGGGCACTTGCAGCGACACCGTCACGCCGTCGCCATGCAGCGCTTCGACCAGGCGCGCGCCGTGGCCGTCGAGCTCGCGGCGCAGCCAGCCTTCCAGCGCGTAGGGCAGCACGCAGCGCAGTGCTCGCCAGCGCACCACCGGCACCTTGTCGGCCTGCAGCAGCGCCTGGGCCACGCTGTCGGTGTAGGCGCGCACCAGGCCGCCCGCGCCCAGCGGCGTGCCGCCGTAGTAGCGCACCACGGTCGCGAGCACGCCCTCCAGGTCCTGGTGGCGCAGCACCTCCAGCATGGGCCGCCCGGCGGTGCCGCCGGGTTCGCCGTCGTCGTTGGCGGCGGAGTGCGCACCGGCCATGAGCGCCCAGCACACGTGGGTGGCGCCCGGGTGTGCGGCGCGCAAGGCCGCGACCCGCCGCAGCGCCGAGGCGCGGTCCACCATCGGCTCCACGCAACCGATGAAGCGGCTTTTCTTGATCAGGCTTTCGCTGTGAACCGGGGCGGACAGGGTGTAGGGCATGGGGCGTCGAGCATAGCCCTGTGGCCGACGCGGCTCGGCGCCGTTGAAATTGACGTTTACGTAAACGTCAACGTAGAATCGCGGTTCACTGCCTGTTGCGAGACACCCCTTGACCTCTCCCACCTTCGAGCCGCGCCACGCCGGTTTTGACCAGCGCACGCGCGAGAGCTTTGCGCGCCAGGCCGCCATGCGCACCCTGGGCGCCACGCTGGCCTCGGTGGTTCCCGGCCGGGTCGAGATCACCTTGCCCTGGGCCGAGCCGCTGACCCAGCAGCACGGGTTTCTGCACGCGGGCATCGTGGCGACCGCGCTCGACTCCGCGTGCGGCTACGCCGGCTTCACGCTGATGGCGTTGGAGGCCGCGGTGCTCACCATCGAATTCAAGATCAACCTGCTGGCGCCCGCGCAAGGCGAGAGCTTTCGCATGGTCGGCACGGTGATCAAGCCCGGGCGCACTGTCACGGTGTGCGAAGGCCACGCCTATGCCATCGACGGCGGGCGCGAGAAGCTGATCGCCACCATGGGCTGCACCCTCATGGCGGTGGTCGGCCGCGACAATATCCAGGGCTGAGCCCTTTTCCCAAACACCCACGGAGACCCGCATGACCAACCTGCCCGGCCTGAACTTCCAGCTTGGAGAAGACATCGACGCGCTGCGCGACGCGGTGCGCGATTTCGCGCAGGCCGAGATCGCGCCGCGCGCGGCCGAGATCGACCGCGCCGACCAGTTCCCCATGGACGTGTGGCGCAAGATGGGCGACCTGGGCGTGCTGGGCATCACCGTGGGCGAGGAGTACGGCGGCGCCAACATGGGCTACCTGGCCCACATGATCGCCATGGAGGAGATCTCGCGCGCCTCGGCCAGCGTGGGCCTCTCGTACGGCGCGCACAGCAACCTGTGCGTGAACCAGATCAAGCGCAACGGCAACGACGCCCAGCGCCGCAAGTACCTGCCCAAGCTCATCAGCGGCGAGCACGTGGGCGCCCTGGCCATGAGCGAGCCCGGCGCGGGCTCGGACGTGATCAGCATGAAGCTCAAGGCCGAGGACAAGGGCGGCTATTACCTGCTCAACGGCAGCAAGATGTGGATCACCAACGGCCCGGACGCCGACACCATGGTGGTCTACGCCAAGACCGAGCCCGAGATGGGCGCGCGCGGCGTCACCGCCTTCATCGTCGAGAAGGGCATGAAGGGCTTCTCCACCGCGCAGAAGCTGGACAAGCTGGGCATGCGCGGCAGCCACACCGGCGAGATGGTGTTCAACAACGTCGAGGTGCCGGCCGAGAACATCATGGGCGGCCTGAACAACGGCGCCAAGGTGCTCATGAGCGGGCTCGACTACGAGCGCGCGGTGCTCACCGGTGGTCCGCTGGGCATCATGCAGGCCGTCATGGACAACGTGGTGCCCTACATCCACGACCGCAGGCAGTTCGGCCAGAGCATCGGCGAGTTCCAGCTGATCCAGGGCAAGGTGGCGGACATGTACACCGTGCTGCAGGCCGGCCGCTCGTTCGCCTACACCGTGCGCAAGAACCTGGACCTGCTGGGCACCGAGCACGTGCGCCAGGTGCGCAAGGACTGCGCCTCCGTGATCCTCTGGTGCGCGGAGAAGGCGACGTGGATGGCCGGCGAGGGCATCCAGATCTTCGGCGGCAACGGCTACATCAACGAGTACCCACTGGGCCGCCTGTGGCGCGACGCCAAGCTGTACGAGATCGGCGCGGGCACGAGCGAAATCCGCCGCATGCTCATCGGTCGCGAACTGTTCGCCGAGACGATGTGAAGGTCCGAGGCCTCTTGAGCGGACAATCCCACCCATGAGCAACGATCTTCAACACCTTCTCGAACACAACCGCCGCTGGGCGGCCCAGGTCGAGGCCGAGCGTCCCGGCTTCTTCACCAAGCTCTCGCAACAGCAGAGCCCGCGCTACATGTGGATCGGCTGCTCCGACAGCCGCGTGCCGGCGAACCAGATCACCGGCCTGGACCCGGGCGAGGTCTTCGTGCACCGCAACGTGGCCAACGTGGTGGTGCCCACCGACCTGAACTGCCTGTCGACGGTGCAGTACGCGGTCGATGTGCTCAAGGTCGAGCACCTGATGGTGGTGGGTCACTATGGCTGCGGCGGCGTGCTCGCCGCGCTGCGCGACACGCGCGTGGGCCTGGCCGACAACTGGCTGCGCCACATCAAGGACGTGCGCGACCGCCACTCCGCCCTGTTGGCGGGCCTGTCCGAAAGCCACCGGCACGACGCGCTGTGCGAGCTCAACGCCATCGAGCAGGTCGTCAACGTGGCGCAGACCACCGTGGTGCAGGACGCCTGGACCCGCGGTCAGCCGCTCGCGCTGCACGGCTGGGTCTATGGCCTCAAGGACGGCCTCGTGCAGGACCTGCAGATGACCGTGCGCGGCAACCCCGATCTCGACGCGGTCTACCTGCGCGCCATCGAAGGCGTGGCGGTGCGGTCACGCGACTGAGTTCCACAGGGCCGCGTGCGCCGGCCCGATCCCCTTTCACTTTTGTTCATCAGGAGTTTTCACCATGTCCGCAGATCCCATCGTCATCGTCGGCGCCGCGCGCACGCCCATGGGCGCCTTCCAGAGCGACTTCGCCAGCCTGTCGGCCCACGACCTCGGTGGCGCGGCCATCCAGGCGGCGGTGCAGCGCGCCGGGGTGGATCCGGCCCAGGTGGACGAAGTGCTGTTCGGCAACTGCCTGATGGCGGGCCAGGGCCAGGCGCCCGCGCGCCAGGCCGCGTTCAAGGGTGGCCTGCCGAAGTCGGCTGGCGCCGTCACGCTGTCCAAGATGTGCGGTTCGGGCATGAAGGCCACCATGCTGGCGCACGACATGCTCGCCGCCGGCAGCGCCACCGTGATGGTCGCGGGTGGCATGGAAAGCATGACCAACGCGCCCTACCTGCTGCAGAAGGGCCGGGGCGGTTACCGCATGGGCCACGACAAGGTGTACGACCACATGATGCTCGACGGCCTGGAAGACGCCTACGAAGCCGGCCGCTCCATGGGCACTTTCGGTGAAGACTGCGCCGCCAAATACAGCTTCACGCGCGAACAGCAGGACGCGTTCGCCATCGCGTCGGTCACGCGTGCCAAGGCCGCCACCGACAGCGGCGCCTTCGCCGCCGAGATCACGCCCGTCACCGTGAAGGACCGCAGCGGCGAGCGCGTGGTGTCCACCGACGAAGGCCCAGGCAAGGTCAAGCTCGACAAGATTCCCGCGCTCAAGCCCGCGTTCAAGAAGGACGGCACCATCACCGCCGCCTCCAGCTCATCCATCAACGACGGTGCCGCCGCTCTGGTGCTGATGCGCGAGTCCACCGCGAAGCAGCTCGGCGCGAAGCCGCTGGCGCGCATCGTGGCCCATGCCACGCACGCCCAGGAGCCGAACTGGTTCGCCACCGCGCCCGTGGGCGCCACGCAGAAGCTGCTGGAGAAGACCGGCTGGCAGGTCGGCGACGTCGATCTGTGGGAGATCAACGAAGCCTTCGCCGTGGTGCCGATGGCGCTCATGGCCGAGTTGAAGATTCCGCACGAGAAGGTCAACGTCAACGGCGGCGCCTGCGCGCTGGGCCACCCCATTGGCGCCAGCGGCGCGCGCATCCTGGTCACGCTGCTGCACGCGCTGAAGGCGCGGGGCGGCAAGAAGGGCGCTGCGCACCCTGTGCATCGGCGGTGGCGAAGCCACGGCCATGGCGATCGAACTGGCCTGAGGCCCGGCGCACCACCATGCTCACCGTGCTGGTGATCGGCGCGTCTCGCGGCATCGGCCTGGAGATCGTGCGCCAATACCTGGAAGCGGGCGAGCGCGTGATCGCCACCGCCCGCGACGACGCCGGCCTGGAGCGCCTGCGCGAACTCGGTGCCGAGCCGCTGCGTGTGGACGTGGCCGACCCCGCCAGCGTGAGCGGCCTGGCCTGGTCGCTCGATGGCGAGGAACTCGACGTGGCCCTGTACGTGGCGGGCGTGCTCGACCCCCACGGCGCGAAGACGCCGCCCACGCGCGAGGCCTTCGACCGCGTGATGCACGCCAACGTGCTCGGCCTGATGCAGGCCATGCCTCAGGTGATGCCGGCGGTCGAGGCGGCCGGTGGGGTTTTCGCGGCCTTCTCCAGCGAAATGAGCCAGGTCGGCCTGGTGGACGGCAGCGACGCCTGGCTGTACCGCGTGAGCAAGGCGGCCGTGAACATGGCCGTCGGCCAGTGCCCGGCACAGTTACCCGGGCGCCACCTGCGTGGCGCTGGACCCGGGCTGGGTGCAGACCGACATGGGCGGCGGTGCCGCGCCGCTGACGGTCGAACGCAGCGTGGCCGGGCTGCGCCGCGTGCTGGCCTCGCTCACTCCCGAAGACAACGGCCGCCTCATCCACCACGACGGCCGGCGCGCCGCCAGCTGGTAACCCTCTCTCCTGCGAAAGACGCTTCCATGCCGCTCAACCAAGACCAACTCATGATCCGCGACGCGGTGCGCAGTTTTGCCCAGGAGCAGCTGTGGCCGCACGCGGCGAAGTGGGACAAGGAGCACCACTTCCCGAAGGACGTGCACCAGGGCCTGGCCGAGTTGGGCGCCTATGGCATCTGTGTGCCCGAAGCGCTGGGCGGTGCGGGGCTGGACTACGTGACCCTGGCCGTGGTGCTGGAAGAAATCGCGGCCGGTGACGGTGGCACCAGCACCGCGATCTCGGTCACCAACTGCCCGGTCAACGCCATCCTGATGCGCTATGGCAATGCCCGGCAGCAGGACCAATGGCTGCGCCCGCTGGCCGCCGGCCAGATGCTGGGCGTGTTCTGCCTGACCGAACCGCACGTGGGCAGCGACGCCTCGGCGCTGCGCACGACGGCGGTGAAGCAGCCCGACGGCGACTACGTGATCAACGGCGTCAAGCAGTTCATCACCAGCGGCAAGAACGGCCACCTGGCGATCGTGATCGCGGTGACGGACAAAGGCGCGGGCAAGAAGGGCATGAGCGCCTTCCTGGTGCCCACGAACACCCCGGGTTATGTGGTCGCGCGGCTGGAGGACAAGCTGGGCCAGCACAGCAGCGACACGGCGCAGATCAATTTCGAGAACTGCCGCGTGCCGGCCGAGAACCTGATCGGCGGGGAGGGGGAGGGCTACCGGATCGCGTTGTCCGCGCTGGAAGGTGGTCGCATCGGCATCGCGGCGCAGAGCGTGGGCATGGCGCGCAGCGCGTTTGAGTGTGCGCTCACCTATTCGAAGCAGCGGGAGAGTTTTGGCCAGCCGATCTTCAACCACCAGGCGGTCGGGTTCCGGCTGGCCGAGATGGCGACACAGATCGAGGTGGCGCGCGCGATGGTGCACCATGCGGCGGCCTTGCGCGACGCCGGGGAGCCCTGCCTGAAGGAGGCCGCCATGGCCAAGCTGTTCGCCAGCGAGATGGCGGAGAAGGTGTGCTCGGACGCGATCCAGGTGCACGGGGGCTACGGGTATGTGAGCGATTTCCCGGTGGAGCGCATCTACCGGGATGTGCGGGTGTGCCAGATCTATGAAGGCACTTCGGACGTGCAGAAGATTTTGATCCAGCGGGCGCTGGCCTGATTTTTCTCCGGCAAGAGCGGTCATCGGCCGTGAGGGTGGCCGATGACCTCTTGGTGTGCGGGCGGTGACGCTCCTACATCCCTTCTGGCTCATGGGTGCCTGGCGTTCTGCGCAGCGGGGTAAAGGAGGAGGCGGCACCAGCCGCCGGGGGACACCCGCGGAGCAGAGCGCCGGGCGCCCATGAGCCCGCGAGGTCCAGGCATGAAAGGCGCGGAATGCACCCGTCCCTCGTATGATCGCGCCACCATGAACATCATCATCCTGGGAGCCGGCCGCGTGGGCGAAAGCGTCGCGGAAAGCCTGGTCTCCGAGCAGAACGACATCACCGTGATCGACATGGACCCGGCCCGCCTGCGCGCGCTGGAAGAACGGCTGGACCTGCGGGGCGTGGTCGGCAACGGCATCCAGCCCTCCGTGCTGCGCGAAGCCGGCGCGCAGGACACCGACATGCTCATCGCCTGCGCCGCGCACGACGAAACCAACCTGGTCGTCTGCAAAGTCGCACACGACGTGTTCAACGTGCCCAGCACCATCGCCCGCCTGCGCTCCCCCGAATTCACCGAAGGCGACGAACTGTTGGGCAAGAACGGCTTCGCGGTCGACCACGTGATCTGCCCCGAAGAGTCGGTGATGCGCTACATCCACCAGCTCATCAGCTACCCCGAAGCCCTGCAGGTGCTCGAGTTCGCCGACGGCCGAGCCAGCCTGATCGCGGTGCGCGCGGCGCACGGCGGCGCCCTGGTGGGCCACACCATCGGCGAAATCCGCGAACGCTTTCCCCATGCCGAGATGCGCGTGGTCGCGCTCTACCGGCTCGACACCGAAATGGAAGCCACGCCGCAGACCCGCATCCTCGCGGGCGACGAGGTGTTCGTGCTCGCCGACACCGAGAAGATCCGCCACGTGCTGGGCGCGGTCCACAACATCGACAAACCCGTGCGCCGGCTCATGATCACCGGCGGCGGCAAGGTCGGCCTGCGGCTGGCGCGCAGCCTCGCGGGCCAGTGCGAAGTGAAGATCATCGAGCGCGACCTCAAGCGCTGCGAGTACCTGGCCAGCCAGCTGCCCTCGAACATGCTGATCCTGCAAGGCGACGGCGCCGACGAGGAGCTGCTGCTGGACGAGAACGTGGGCGAGATGGACATGTTCCTCGCGCTCACCAGCGACGACGAGGACAACATCATGTCCGCCATGCTGGCCAAGCGGTTGGGCGCGGGGCGCGTGCTCTCGCTGATCAACCGCCGCGCCTACGCCGACATGATGCAAGGCAGCACCATCGACATCGCCATCTCGCCCTCGCAGGCCGTCATCGGTGAGCTGCTCACCCACCTGCGGCGCGGCGACGTGGCCGTGGTGCACAGCCTGCGCCGCGGTGCGGCCGAGGCACTCGAAGGCATCGCGCGCGGCGACGTGAAGACCAGCAAGCTGGTCGGCCGCAAGGTGGAAGAGGTCAAGCTGCCCAAGGGCACGCGCATCGGCGCCATCGTGCGCGGCGAGGGCCGCAAGTCCGAGGTGCTGATGCCGCACCACGACACCGTGATCGAGACCGACGACCACATCATCGTCTTCATCCCGAACAAGCGCCTCGTCCGCGAGGTCGAGCGCCTGTTCCAGGTGAGCGCCACCTTCTTCGGCTGAGATCCCCGTTCCATGTACAACGTGCTGCCGGTTCTCGCCGTGTTCTCGCGCATCCTGCTCGCGTTCGCGCCGGCCTTCCTGGTGCCGCTGGCCTGGGCCTGGTTCCTGGACGCGCGCGACCACGCGGCGGTCTGGGCCGTGGGCTTCGCGGTCACGGCGGCCTGTGGCCTTGTGCTGTGGCGCTATACCCGCCTGCACCGCCGCGAGCTGCAGACCAAGGACGGCTTCCTGCTGGTCAACCTCGTGTGGCTGGTGCTGCCGGCTTTTGCCGCCGCGCCGCTGCTCTACACCGTGCCCGGCATCGGCGTGACCAAAGCCTACTTCGAGGCCATGAGCGCGCTCACCGCGACGGGTGCCACCGCGATCTCGGGGCTGGACGCCTTGCCGGTCTCGGTGAATGTGTGGCGCTGCTTCCTGCAGTACATCGGGGGCCTGGGCATCATGCTGCTGGTGGTCGCGGTGCTGCCTTTGCTGGGGCTCGGCGGCGTGCAGCTCTACCGCGCCGAAACGCCGGGGCCGATGAAGGACACCAAGTTCACGCCGCGCATCGCGGAAACCGCGCGCGGCCTCTGGGGCGTGTACGTGCTGCTCTCGGCGGCCTGCATGCTGGCCTACCGCTGGGCCGGCATGGGCTGGGCCGACGCCTTCATGCACATGTGCACCACCATGGGCCTGGGCGGCTTCTCGTCGCACGACGCCAGCTTCGGTTACTTCAACTCGCCCACGATCGAGAACGTCGCCACCGTGTTCATGCTGCTCTCCGGCGTGAGCTTCATGCGCTACTTCATCGTGCTGCGCCGCCGGTCGTTGCGCCCGCTCACCGACGACAACGAGATCCGCACCTACGTCGGCGTGATGGCCGTCTCCATCGTGGTGGTGCGCAACGCTGCTGGTGGCGCACGGCGGCTACAGCGACTGGGTCGAAGCGTTGCGCACCAGCGCGTTCCACGTCGTGTCGATGGCGACCACCACCGGCTATGCCTCCGCCGACTACGCGAAGTGGCCGGTGTTCGCGCCGGTGCTGCTGCTGTTCCTGGGCTGCTTCGTGTCCTGCGCCGGCTCCACCGGCGGTGGCATCAAGATGGTCCGCATGGTGCTGCTGATCAAGCAGGCCCGGCGCGAGCTGGTGCGCATCATCCACCCGCGCGTGGTCAATCCGGTCACGCTCGGTGGCGTGGTCATGCCCGCCTCGGTGATGACGGCCGTGCTGGGCTTCATGCTCATCTACGGCGCCACCACCGTGGGCCTGACCATGGTGCTGCTGCTCACCGGCATGGACGTGGTGACCGCGTTCTCCGCCGTGATCGCCACCGTCAACACCATCGGCCTGGGCCTGGGCGAGGTGGGGCCCACCGGCCACTTCGGGGGGCTGAGCGAGGTGCAGCTGTGGGTGCTGAGTTTCTCGATGCTGCTCGGCCGGCTGGAACTCCTGACCGTGCTGGTCCTCTTCACCACCCACTTCTGGAGGAAGTAAGCCCACCCCTGCCGCGCTTCGCGCGACCCCCTCAAGGGGGCGACGCCTGCGGCCTGGCGAAGCCAGTTCCGCGGCGTCCCTGGATCAGGCCCTTCAGCCGCGGGCGGGGATTTTCAGGCCGCGCTGCACGGCGGGGCGCTGTTCGAACGCTTCCAGCACGCGTTTCAGGTTCGGGAAGTCGGCGAACCCCACGATCTCGCCCGCGCCGTAGAAGCCGACCAGGTTGCGCACCCAGGGCCAGGTGGCGATGTCGGCGATGGTGTAGGCGTCGCCCATCAGCCAGGCGCGGCCTTCCAGGCGCTCGTTCAGCACCTTGAGCAGGCGCTTGCTCTCGTTCACGTAACGGTCGCGCGGGCGCTTGTCCTCGTAGTCCTTGCCGGCGAACTTGTGGAAGAAACCGAGCTGGCCGAACATCGGGCCCACGCCGCCCATCTGGAACATCAGCCACTGCAGGGTTTCGTACTTGCCTGCCGCGTCGTCGGGCAGGAAACGGCCGGTCTTGCCGGCCAGGTAGACCAGGATGGCCCCCGACTCCCACAGCGCCAGCGGGCGGCCGTCCGGTCCGTTCGGGTCGAGGATGGCGGGGATCTTGTTGTTCGGGTTGAGCGAGAGAAACGCCGGCGACATCTGGTCGTTGGTGTCGAAGCTCACCAGGTGCGGCTCGTAGGGCAGACCGGTTTCCTCCAGCATGATCGAGACCTTCACGCCATTGGGCGTGGGCAGCGAGTACAGCTGCAGGCGGTCGGGGTGGGTGGCGGGCCATTTCTGGGTGATGGCGAAGGTGTCGAGCGTGCTCATGGGCGGTCCTTGAAGTCGAAGGCAAGAGGCGCCATTGGAACACCCGCTCGCCATGCCCCCACCCTTGCAAGGGGATCGATAATCGGCTCTTCATGCCCACGACGAAAGACGCCTGCCCTTGTGGCCTCGGCCCCGATTTCCCGCATTGCTGCGGCCGCTACCTCGGCACCGGCGTTCCCGCCCCCGACGCCGAGGCGCTCATGCGCTCGCGCTACACCGCCTTCGTGCGCGGTGACGAGGCGCACCTGCTGGCAGCCTGGCATCCGAGCCAGCGGCCGGCTTCCCTGGACCTGGACGGCAGTGTGAAGTGGCTCGGGCTCGAAGCGAAGCACCACAAGTCCATTGACGACACGCACGCCGAAGTCGAGTTCGTGGCGCGCTCGCGGGTGCAGGGGCGCGGCCAGCGCCTGCACGAGCGCAGCCGCTTCGTGCGCGAGCACGGTCACTGGTTTTATGTGGATGGCGACATCCTCAACTGAATGAAAGACAAGATGTTTGATGCAGTTCTGTTTGATTGCGACGGCGTGCTCGTGGACAGCGAGCCCATCACCAACGGCGTGCTGCGCGAGGTGCTCAACGAGAGCGGCTGGGCGCTGACCCAGGCCGAGTGCATGGACATCTTCATCGGCAAGGCCGTGCGCGACGAACGCGCGCGCATCGAGGCCGAGACCGGCAAACCGTTCACCGAGGAATGGCTGCAGGGCTTCTACGCGCGCCGCAACGCGCGCCTGCTGGCCGAGCTCAAGGCGGTGCAGGGCGCGGTGGAGGCGGTGACGGCCATCCACCGTCAGGTGGCCGGCCGCATCGCCTGCGCCTCGGGCGCCGACCGGCCCAAGGTCGTGATGCAGCTCGACCTTGTGGGCATGCTGCCCCTGTTCGAAGACCGTGTCTTCAGCGGCCACGACCAGCCGCGCTCCAAGCCCGCGCCCGACGTTTACCTGGCCGCCGCCGCGCACCTGGGCGTGGACCCGGCGCGCTGTCTGGTGGTGGAGGACACGGCCACCGGCGCCCAGGCCGGGCTGGCGGCCGGTGCCACGGTGTGGGGCTACTGCCCCGAGGGGCATGGGCGCGCGTTCGAGGGCTTACCGGTGGCGCGCGTCTTCGGCCACATGGACGAGCTGCGCGAGCTGTTCGCCGCGCCACTCGCCCGGTGAGCGCCCGGTCCAGCCGCGAAACGCGCGGATGAAACTCTTCTCGTTCTGAAAGCCGCAGGCCTGCGCCACCTGCTTGATCGGGCGGCGGGTGCGCAGCAGCAGCTCGGTGGCGCGCTGGCGGCGCACCTCGTCTTTCAGCGCCTGCAGCGAGGCCCCCTCGTCCTTGAGCTGGCGGTGCAGGGTGCGCGCCGAGACGTTCAACAACGCGGCGAGGTCGTCGGCGTTGTGGGCGTCCAGCGGCTGGGTCGCCAGCACCTGGCGCACACGCTGCACCAGCAGGCGGTCGCGCCGGTAGGAGCGCACGGTGAGCGGCAGGGCGCGCTGCAGCAGCTGGTTCATGGCGGCCTCGTCGCGCCGCATCGGCAGGGTGAGGTAACGCGCGTCGAAGGCGATCGCGGCCTCGTCCGCGCCGAAGGTGGCCGGGCCGTCGAACAGCACGGCATACGCGTCCAGGTGGGGCGGCGGCGCGTAGGGAAACTGCGCACCCTGCAGCGGGATGCGCGAATCGACGTACCAGCTCGCCAGGCCGTGGATGTTGCGAAGCACCGAGACCACGCAGAACTCGGTGAGCGGACCGGGCCGGCGGTGCGGGCGCAGCACGAGGCGCGCGCGCTCACTCACCGTCTCCAGCGAGAGCGCCACATCGTCGGTGATCAGGCCATGGTGGCGGCACCAGCGCCGCAGCGCCATGCCCAGCGTGGGGGCCGAGAGGGAGGCGCGCGCCAGCATGCCGTAGCTGCCCCAAGGCAGGGCGCGGCTGAAGCAGCCCAGGCCTTCGTCGTCGAGTTCGCGCATGGCGGCCTCCGAAACCGCTTCCATCTGGGCGGCGGTGATGCGGGCGTTCGGCTGATCAACTTTCCCTGGCGGAATTTGTGCCAGTTCGAGCGCGCCTGCCGCGTCCACGCCCCGCTCGCGGTAGGCCGCCACCATGGCGCGAACGAAAGCCATGGGGGTGAGGGCGCGGTCAACGGAGGTAGGCATGGCGCCAGTTTCGCCGGAGCTGGCGGTATTTGCAACCTGCATGGCAGGCCGGCCCTCATCCGCGTGTCTATCCTCCACAATGCCCCGAAACACCACAACGGATGCCGCCATGCCGATCCTGGAGACACAACTCAACGCCCGTTCCGCCGACTTCCTGGCCAATGCCCAGGCCATGCAGGTGGTGGTCGACGACCTCAAGGCCCAGATCGCCAAAGCCACCCTCGGCGGCGGTGAAGCCGCCCGCGCCAAACACACCGCGCGCGGCAAGCTGCTGCCGCGCGACCGCGTGCAGATGCTGCTGGACCCGGGCACACCCTTCCTGGAACTCAGCCCGCTCGCGGCGCTCAACATGTACCCCGACCGCGACGGCACCGACAGCGCGCCCTGCGCCGGTGTGATCGCCGGCATCGGCCGCGTCAGCGGGGTGGACTGCCTGATCGTCTGCAACGACGCCACCGTGAAAGGCGGCACCTACTACCCGATGACGGTGAAGAAACACCTTCGGGCGCAGGAGGTGGCGATGCAGAACAACCTGACCTGCATCTACCTGGTGGATTCGGGCGGTGCCAACCTGCCGAACCAGGACGACGTGTTTCCCGACCGCGAGCACTTCGGCCGCATCTTCTACAACCAGGCCAACATGAGCGCCAACGGCATCGCGCAGATCGCGGTCGTCATGGGCTCGTGCACGGCCGGCGGCGCCTACGTGCCCGCCATGAGCGACGAGACCATCATCGTCAAGAACCAGGGCACGATCTTCCTGGGCGGCCCGCCGCTGGTGAAGGCCGCCATCGGCGAGATCGTGAGCGCCGAAGACCTGGGCGGCGGCGACGTGCACACGCGCCTCTCGGGCGTGGCCGACCACCTGGCGCAGAACGACGCGCACGCGCTCGCGCTGGCGCGCCAGGCCGTGCGCAACGCTCAACCGCCGCAAGGTCGCCACGCAGGCCCTGCGCGAACCGCGCGCGCCGCTGTACGACCCGAAGGAAATCTACGGTGTCATCCCGGTCGACACGCGCAAGCCCTACGACGTGCGCGAGATCATCGCCCGCGTGGTCGACGGCAGCGAGTTCCACGAGTTCAAGGCGCGCTACGGCGCCACCCTGGTCTGCGGCTTCGCGCACATCGAGGGCATGCCGATCGGCATCGTCGCCAACAACGGCGTGCTGTTCTCCGAAAGCGCACAGAAAGGCGCGCACTTCATCGAGCTGTGCTGCCAGCGCAAGGTGCCGCTGCTGTTCCTGCAGAACATCACCGGCTTCATGGTCGGCCGCAAGTACGAGAGCGAGGGCATCGCGCGCCACGGCGCCAAGATGGTCACGGCCGTGGCCACGGCGCAGGTGCCGAAATTCACCATCATCATCGGCGGCAGCTACGGCGCCGGCAACTACGGCATGTGCGGCCGCGCCTACAGCCCGCGCTTCCTCTGGATGTGGCCCAACGCGCGCATCAGCGTGATGGGCGGCGAGCAGGCCGCCAGCGTGCTGGCCACCGTGCGGCGCGACGGCATCGAGGGCAAGGGCGGCAGCTGGAGCGCCGAGGAAGAGGCGAAGTTCAAGCAGCCGCTGCTGGATCAGTTCGCCCACCAGTCGCACCCCTACTACGCCAGCGCCCGCCTGTGGGACGACGGTGTGATCGACCCGGCCGACACGCGCCGTGTGCTCGGTCTGGCCCTCTCGGCCACCCTCAACACGCCGATCGGCGAGCCGAAGTTCGGCGTCTTCCGGATGTGATGCCATGGCCAGGATCATCTACGACAACCCCGACCACGAACTGCTGCGCGACCAGGTCGCGCGCTTCCTCGAACGCGAGGTGGAGCCGCACGCGGCCGCCTGGGAAGAGACCGGCATGGTGCCGCGCGACGTGCTGCGCCGCATGGGCCAGGCCGGCCTGCTGGGCCTGATGTTCGAGGGCGAATACGGCGGTGGTGATGCCGACGCGCTGACCAACCTGGTGTTCGCCGAAGCACTGTCGCAGTCCACCTTCGCCGGCTTCATCATCACCGTGCTGGTGCACACCGACATGGCCGGCCCGCACCTGCACCACGCGGGCAACGCGGCGCAGAAGGCGAAGTACCTGAAGCGCGTGACGGCCGGCGAGGTGATCACTGCCGTGGGCATCACCGAACCCGGTGCGGGTTCCGACGTGGCGGGCATCCGCACCACGGCGCGCAAGGAAGGCAACGAGTGGGTGCTCAACGGCACCAAGATGTTCATCACCAACGGCGTGCACGCCGACCTGTACTTCGTCGCCGCCAAGACCGGCACCGCGCGCCACGACGTGACCATGTTCATCGTCGAGAAGGGCACACCGGGTTTCTCGGTCGGCCGCGCGCTCAAGAAGACCGGCTGGCTCTCCAGCGACACGGCCGAGCTCGTGTTCGACAACGTGCGCATTCCGGAAGAGAACTTGCTGGGCGAGCAGGGCAAGGGCTTCTACTCGGTCATGAAGAACTTCCAGACCGAGCGCATCGCGCTCGCGGCCATGGCCGTCGGCCATTGCACGCAGGCCCTGAAGCTCACGCTGGACTATGTGCGCCAGCGCCAGGCCTTCGGCGCCACGCTGTGGGACAAGCAGACCATCCGCCAGCGCGTGTCGATGCTCGACGCGAAGACGCGCGCGGCGCGCCAGTTCATGTACCACTGCGCCTGGAGCGTGACCCAGGGGCACGACATCGTGCAGGAGGTCTCCATGCTCAAGGCGCTCACCGGCGAACTCGTCAACGAGGTGGTGCAGACCTGCCAGCAGTTCCATGGCGGCATGGGCTTCATCCGCGAGACCGCGATCGAGCGCCTGTGGCGCGACGCGCGCGTGCTCGCCATCGGCGGCGGTGCGACCGAGGTGATGCTGGAAGAAGTGGCGAAACGCTATTGATGCAGGACTGAACATGAGCAACGTGATCGATGTGACCCGCCCCACGCCGCACGTGGCGAAGGTGTGGCTCAACCGCCCCGACGTGCGCAACGCCTTCAACGACGACGTGATCGCCGCGCTCACCGCGACCTTCACCGAACTGGCCCAGGACGAGTCCCTGCGCGTGGTCGTGCTCGGCGCGCACGGCAAGGCCTTCTGCGCCGGGGCCGATCTGAACTGGATGAAGACCATGGCCGGCTACAGCTGGGACCAGAACCGCGCCGACGCGCAGCAGCTGGCCGATATGCTGTGGACGCTGGACCAGTGCCCGGTGCCGGTGGTCGGCCGCATCCAGGGCGACTGTTACGCCGGCGGCATGGGGCTGGCGGCGATCTGCGACGTGCTGGTGGCGGTGGAGGGCGCGACCTTCTGTCTGTCCGAAGCCCGCCTGGGCCTGCTGCCCGCCACCATCAGCCCCTACGTGGCGCGCGCCCTGGGCGTGCAGGCCTCGCGCCGCTACATGGTGACGGCCGAACGCTTCAGCGCGGTGCGCGCGCACGCGCTGGGCATGGTGCACGAACTGCGCAACGCCCGAGACGCTGGACGCGAAGGTGGACGAGCTCGTCGCCACGCTGGTGGCGAACGGCCCCAAGGCCGCGCGCGAGTGCAAGCGCCTGGTGCGCGACGTGGGCGGCCAGCCCATCACCGAAGCCCTGCGCAGCGAGACGGCGCGCCGCATCGCCGATGTGCGCGCCAGCGACGAAGGCCGCGAAGGCCTGCAGTCCTTCCTGCAGAAGCGCCCGCCCGGCTGGCTGCCGGCGGCCTGACCCGAGGAGGCACCCCATGGCCGACTGGTTCCACACCCTGGGCACGCCCGAGCTGCTCGCGCTCGCGGGCGCGCTCGGCTGGGCCAGCGGTTTTCGCCTGTACGCCGTGGTGTTCATCGTCGGCCTGGCCGGCGCCATGGGCTGGATGGAGCTGCCCACCGGCCTGCAGGCGCTGCAGCACCCGGTGCTGCTGGGCACGGCCGGCTTCATGCTCTTCGTCGAGTTCTTCGCCGACAAGATCCCGGTGGTCGATTCGTTGTGGGACATGGTCAACAGCGTGGTGCGCATTCCGGCCGGCGCGGCGCTCGCGGCCGGCGTGTTCGGCGCCGACGGCGGCACCGTGGCGCTGGCCGCCGCGCTGCTCGGCGGCTCGCTCGCCGCCACCAGCCAGGCCGCCAAGACCACCACGCGCGCGGCCATCAACAGCTCGCCCGAGCCGTTCTCCAACCTCGGCATGAGCCTGGTCGAGGACGGCCTGGTGGTCGGCGCAGTCTGGCTTGCCACCAGCCACCCACTGGTCTTCGTCGTGTTGCTCGCGATCACCGTCGTGCTGATGTGGATCGCCACCTGGATGCTCTTCAAGTTCCTGCGCGCGGTGTTCCGCCGCGTGCACTCCTTCTTCACCGCCACCGCCTAGGAAGTCCCATGTTCCACAAGATCCTGATTGCCAACCGGGGCGAGATCGCCTGCCGCGTCGCCGCCACCGCGCGCCGCCTGGGCGTGAAGACCGTCGCCGTCTACTCGGACGCCGATGCGCGCGCCAAGCACGTGGCCGCCTGCGACGAGTCGGTGCACATCGGCGGCTCGGCGCCCAAGGAAAGCTACCTGCAGTGGGAGCGCATCATCGCGGCCGCCCAGGCCACGGGCGCGCAGGCCATCCACCCGGGCTACGGCTTCCTGAGCGAGAACGAAGCCTTCGCCAACGCCTGCGTGAAGGCCGGCCTGGTCTTCATCGGCCCGCCGTCGTCGGCGATCGAGGCCATGGGCCTGAAGGCGGAGTCCAAGCGCCTGATGGAAAAGGCCGGCGTGCCGCTGGTGCCGGGCTACCACGGCGCCGACCAGGACCCGGCCCTGCTGCAGCGCGAAGCCGACCGCATCGGCTACCCCGCGCTCATCAAGGCCAGCGCGGGTGGCGGCGGCAAGGGCATGCGCGTGGTCGAGAAGAGCGAGGACTTCGCCGCCGCGCTCGCCAGCTGCCAGCGCGAGGCGCGCAACAGCTTCGGCAGCGACGCGGTGCTGATCGAAAAATACGTGCAGCGCCCGCGCCACATCGAGATCCAGGTGTTCGGCGACACGCAGGGCGACTGCGTCTACCTGTTCGAGCGCGACTGCTCGGTGCAGCGCCGCCACCAGAAGGTGCTGGAAGAAGCGCCGGCGCCCGGCATGACGCCCGAGCTGCGTGCCCAGATGGGCGCGGCCGCGGTGGCGGCGGCCAAGGCGGTGAACTACGTGGGCGCGGGCACGGTGGAGTTCATCGTCGAACAGCCCGAGGGCTACGCCCATCCCGAGGCCATGCGCTTTTACTTCATGGAGATGAACACCCGCCTGCAGGTGGAGCACCCGGTGACCGAGGCCATCACCGGCCTGGACCTGGTGGAATGGCAGCTGCGCGTGGCCGGCGGCGAGCCCCTGCCGCTGAAGCAGGAAGACCTGCGCATCCACGGCCACGCGATCGAGGCGCGCATCTGCGCCGAAACGCCGGACAACAACTTCCTGCCCGCCACCGGCACGCTCACCGTCTACCGCAAGCCAGCCTGCACCAGCTTCGAGCGTGGCACGGTGCGGGTGGACGACGGCGTGCGCGAAGGCGACACCATCAGCCCGTTCTACGACTCCATGGTCGCCAAACTGATCGTGCATGGCGCCACGCGCGAAGAGGCCCTGTCGCGGCTGGACGCCGCGCTGGCCGAGACGCGCATCGTCGGCCTTTCGACCAACGTGCAGTTCCTGCGCCACGTGGTCACCAGCCGCGCGTTCGCCCAAGCCGAGCTGGACACCGCGCTGATCCCGCGCGAGGCCGCCGCGCTGTTCCACCAGGACAAGGTCGGCCTGCCGCTGGCCGTGGCCGCCGCCGTGGCGCAGACCCTGGTGGCCGAGCGCGCGGACGAAGGCGCCGACCCGTTCTCGCGCCGCGACGGCTGGCGCCCACACGGCATCACCGTGCGCCGCTTCGATTTCGAGTACCAGGGCGAAGCCCTGCTGGCCCACCTGAGCTACCTGCACGACGGCGCGCTGCAGCTCGCTGTGGGCGAGGTGAACGCCGTGCTGGACTTCGTGGCGCTGCCGGCCGACACCGGCACCCGCATGGACCTGCGCTTCAACGGCCAGCGCCAGACGGTGCAGACCTGGCAGGTGGACGAGAACGTGCATGTGTTCTGCGCCCTGGGCGCGACCCAGATCGTGGAGATCGATGCCCTGGCCCACGCGGGCGAAGCCGCCGCCGAAGGCGGGCGCCTCACCGCGCCCATGCCGGGCAAGGTGGTGTCGTTCGCGGTCAAGGCCGGCGACACGGTGACCAAGGGCCAGGCGCTGGCCGTGATGGAGGCGATGAAGATGGAGCACACCATCGCCGCGCCGGCCGACGGCACCGTGGCCGAGCTGCTCTACGCGCCCGGCGACCAGGTCAACGAGGGCGCCGAACTGCTCAAGCTCTCGGTGGGCTGACAGCGCCGCCGCGCGAGGCCGCGTAAGCTCGCCGCATGAACATCACTTTCTGCTGCGTCAACACCCGGGTCGGCCCCTGGCTGGCCGATCTGCGCCTGGCCCTGCCGCAGGCCAACGTCACCGAATGGCAACCCGGCGCGCCCCAGGCCGATCACGCCGTGGTCTGGGCGCCGCCGCAACAATTCATGGACGAACAGCCCGGCCTCAAGGGCCTGTTCAACATCGGCGCGGGCGTGGACGCGCTGCTCAAGCTCAAGCTGCCGCCCGCCGCCAAGGTGGTGCGGCTCGACGATGCCGGCATGTCGGTGCAGATGGCCGAGTACGTGTGCCACGCCGTGATCCGCCACTTCCGCGAGTTCGACGCCTACGAAGCCGACGTGGCGCAGGGCCGCTGGTCGTACCGCAAGCCTCGCCTGCGGGCCGATTTCCCCGTCGGCGTGATGGGTCTGGGGGTGTTGGGCGAGCGCGTGGCCCTGGCCCTGCGCCAGTTCGATTTCCCGGTGCACGGCTGGAGCCGCTCGCCCAAGGTCATCGACGGCGTGATCGGCCACGCGGGCCACGCGGCCTTCGACAGCTTCCTGGCGTCGTGCCGGGTGCTGGTCAACCTGCTGCCGCTCACGCCCGACACGCGCGACATCCTCAACCGCGAGACGCTCTCGCGCCTGCGGCCCGAGGCCTATGTCATCAACGTCGCGCGCGGCGACCACCTGGTGGAAGACGACCTGCTCGCACTGCTGGAGAGCGGCCACCTGGCCGGCGCCACGCTCGATGTGTTCCGCACCGAACCGCTGCCCGCCCAGCATGGTTTCTGGAAACACCCGAAAATCACGGTCACGCCCCACACCTCGGCGCGCACGCTGCGCGAAGAAAGCATCGCCCAGATTGCCGGCAAGATCCTCGCGTTCGAACGCGGGGACCCGATCGCCGGCGTGGTCGATCCGGTGCGCGGGTACTGACCCCCTCGAAAGACCCCCATGAAACTGCCCTCCCGCGTCCAGCTCATCGACGTCGGCCCCCGCGACGGGCTGCAGAACGAGAAGCAGCCGGTGCCTGCGGCCGTCAAGGTCGAGCTGGTGCACCGCCTGCAGGCCGCCGGGCTGAAAGAGATCGAGGTCACCAGCTACGTGAGCCCCAAGTGGGTGCCGCAGATGGCCGACAACCACGAGGTCATGGGCGGCATCCGGCGCCAGGGCGGCGTCCGCTACTCGGTGCTCACGCCCAACCTCAAGGGCTACGAGGCTGCCGTGGCCGACAAGCCGGACGAGATCGTCGTGTTCGGCGCGGCCAGCGAGGCCTTCAGCCAGAAGAACATCAACTGCTCGATCGCCGAGAGCATCGAGCGCTTCGCGCCCGTGGTCGAGGCCGCGCGCGCGGCCGGCATCGCCGTGCGCGGCGCCATGAGCTGCACCGTGGGCTGTCCCTACGAAGGCGAGATTGCGCCCGAGCGCGTGGCCTACCTGGCCGGGCTCATGAAGGGCATCGGCGTGCAGCGCGTGGACGTGGCCGACACCATCGGCGTGGGCACGCCACGCAAGGTGCAGGCCGCGCTGGAGGCCACACTCAAGCACTACGGCATCGACGACGTCTCGGGCCACTTCCACGACACCTACGGCCAGGCGCTGTCCAACACCCTGGCCGCGCTGGAGATGGGGGTCTGGAACTTCCAGTCCTCCGTGTCCGGCCTGGGCGGCTGCCCCTACGCCAAGGGCGCCACCGGCAACGTGGCGACCGAAGACGTGGTCTACCTGCTGCACGGCATGGGCATCGCCACCGGCATCGACCTCGACGCGCTGGTGGATGCCGGCGTCTACATCAGCGAACAGCTCGGCCGGCCCACCGGCTCGCGCGTGGCCCGCGCATTGCTCGCCAAGCGCGCGGGCTGAAGGAAAGCAATATGGAGCTGCAAGTCTGGATGGCGTATTTCGTGGCCTCGTGGGCCATCGCGCTCTCGCCCGGTTCGGGCGCGGTGCTGTCGATGACGCACGGCCTGGTCTATGGCGTGAAGAAAACCAGCACGACCATCGCGGGCCTGCAACTGGGGCTGGCGGTGATCCTGCTGGTGGCCGGTGTGGGCGTCGGCGCCTTGCTGCTGGCCTCGGCCACCGCCTTCACCGTGGTGAAGTTCGCTGGCGCGGGCTACTTGATCTGGCTCGGTTTCAACCAGTGGCGCGCCCGCGTGGGCGTGGTGCCCGAGGCGGACGAGGCGGCACCGGCCCAGGTGGCCGTGCCCTCGGCGCGCGAGCGCTTCGTCATGGGTTTCTTCACCAACGTGACCAACCCCAAGGGCATCGTGTTCATGGTGGCCGTGCTGCCGCAGTTCATCGACCCCACGCGCGGTCTTTGGCTGCAGTTGCTGATCCTGCTGGCCACCACGGTGGTGGTCGATCTGATCGTGATGCACGGCTACGCCTTCCTGGCCTCGCGCGCCCAGCGCTGGCTGGCCACGGCCCGCGCCCGGCGCGCGCAGAACCGCGTGTTCGGCGGCGTGCTCATGGCCATGGGCGCGAGCCTGTTGCTCGTCAAACGCGCCGCCTGAAGGACCGCAACCATGTGTGGAGCCGAATTGCAGGCCTTGCCTGAGACCGTGCAGCGCGTGGCGCGCGTGCTGCAGGACGCGGGCCATGCCCACGGCCCGGTGATGCTCGACGGCGCCGCGCGCACGGCGCAGCAGGCGGCCGACGCCCTCGGCGTGGCCCTGGGCCAGATCGCCAAGAGCATCATCTTCCGCCGCAAGAGCGACGACGCGGCCGTGTTGGTCATCACCTCGGGCGACCTGCGGGTGGACGAGAAGAAGGTGCAGGCCCTGGTCTGCGCCGATGGCGGCAAGCTCGGCCGGGCCGACGCCGACTTCGTCAAGGCGCGCACCGGGTTTTCCATCGGCGGTGTCTCGCCGCTGGCGCACGCGGTGGCGCCCGTCACGCTGATCGACGCGCAGCTCTCGCGCTTCGACGAGATCTGGGCCGCGGCCGGCCACCCGCACGCCGTGTTCCGCCTCAGCCCCGTGGAACTCCAGTCGCTGACCGGCGCGCCGGTGCACGACGTCACCGTGGTGGCCTGACCCCATGAGCCTGGAGACCCCCACGATCACCCTGCAGGCCGCCCGCCGCCGCGCCGGTTTGCGCCCGGGCGTGCCTTCGCCGTGCATCTCGGTGTGCGAAATGGACGAGGCCCGCAGCCGCTGCAAGGGGTGCTTCCGCACGCTGGAAGAAATCGGTTTCTGGAGCCGTGCCAGCGATGCGGACAAGTTGGTGATCTGGCAGCAGATCGAAGCCCGGCAGCTGGCGCCTTGAAGCCTTCGCACACGAGATCTTCATGACCGACATCCGCTTCTTCTACGACCCGATCTCGCCTTACGCCCATCTGGCGTTCGAGCGCCTGCCCGAAGCCCTGATGGGCCACAGCGTGCAGGTGCGCTACCGGCCCGTGCTGTTCGCCGCGTTGCTCAAGGCGCACGGCCAGCTGGGCCCGGCCGAGGTCCCGGCCAAGCGCGACTGGACCTACCGCCACGTGAGCTGGCTCGGGCACCACCACGGCGTGGCGCTCGACATGCCGGCCGCGCACCCGTTCAACCCGCTGCCCCTGCTGCGCCTGGGCCTGGCCTGCGCGACGGACGATGCGCCGGGCGAGACCAACCGCTACGTCACCGAGCTGCTGTTCCGCCATGTCTGGCGCGGTGGGCTCGACGCCGCCGACCCGGCGCGGCTGGCCGCGTTGCAGGCCCTGCTGCAGGACCACATGGCGCAGCGCGGCAAGCCGTGGAACGCGCCCGACAGCGAGGTGGTCAAGCAGCGCCTGCGCGCCAACACCGACGAGGCGCTCGCGCTCGGCCTGTTCGGTGTGCCGGCGATGGTGGTGGACGGCCGCGTGTTCTGGGGACAGGACGCCCTGCCCATGCTGCGCGCCTACCTGGACGGCGACAGCTGGTTCGAGACCCAGTGGGGCGCGGCGGCGCAGCGGCCCGAAGGCGTGCGCCGGTCTCAGACGGGCTAGCCGCCGGGCCGCTCCCAAGGCAGGCCCAGCCCCCTTTGGGGGGCAGCGACCCGCGCAGCGACGGAGCGTGGGGGCTCTTAAGTTTGAAAAGTAGCGGCCACGCCCATCACCTCGCCGGTGTGGGCGGCTTCATACCCTTTGAGCGCGGCCACGCGCGCGCGGAACGCCGGTGAGCGCAGCACCGTGAGCACCGGGCGCAGCTCGGCGCGGTCCAGCGCGTCGGCCGGCAGCGCGAAGAAGTAGCGCTCCTTCAGCAACGGAATGAAATGCAGGCCGAAGCGGTGCGCGGCGGTCTGCACGCCGATGCCCACGTCGGCCATGCCGCTGGCCACGTAGGCGGCCACGGCGGCGTGGGTAAGCTCGGTGTTGTCGTAACCCGCCACCGCCTGCGGCGCGATGCCTTCGCGCTTGAGCAGCAGGTCGGTCAACACCCGCGTGCCCGAGCCCTCGGGCCGGTTGACGAAGCGCAGCCCGGGCCGCGCGAGGTCGGCCAGCCCGCGCAGGCCCAGCGGGTTGCCCGCCGCCACGAACAGCCCCTGCGTGCGCACCGCCAACTGCACCAGCAGGTGCTGGTCGGGCTTGAGCCAGGTCAGGTAGCGCCGGGCGGCGGCGGCCTCGAACTCGCCCAGCGGCACGTGAAAGCCCGCCAGCTCGCAGTCGCCCTGCGCGAGCGCGGCCACGGCCTCCAGGCTGCTGCGGTAGCGCAGCTCCACCGGCACCTGGCGCGCCGCCAGCTGCTCGCGCAAGGCGGCCACCGCGAAGCCGTGGCTGGCGTGCAGGCGCGGCACGGCGCGCTGGCGGCGCTGCACGCGCCCGAGCTCGCCTTCGAGTTCCGAGGCCAGCGACTCCAGCAAGGGCTGCAGGCGCGCACCGATGCGCGCATCGGCCCAGATGAGTTTTTCACCCAGCGGCGTGAGCGCCGAGCCGCGCCCGCGCCCGCGCACCAGCAGCGGCTGGCCGAACAGCTGCTCGGCCTGTTGCAGCAGGCCCCAGGCGTGGCGGTACGACAGGCCCAGCTCGCGCCCGGCCTGCGAGATGCTGCCCGAACCCTGCACGGCCGCGAGCAGGCCGAGCAAGGTGTTGGCGTCGAGCGCGGGGCCGTCTTCCTGGGCGATGCGCCATTGGGGTTGGAGGGTGATGCGCAGCATGGGGGGAAGCCCGACTTTATGAACTGTCAAACATATTAAAACAACCCATACGGTGCTACGCTGAAAAAATGACCAGAACGACGGCCCACGAGACCCCCGAGCGCCCCACCAGCCCCGTGATTCCCATCCGCCCGATCGAGGCGATGGGGCGCGGCAAGGCGCGCCACACGCCCAAGGGGCGGCAGACCTCACCCGAAGCACGCGAGCGCGTGGCCGCGCTGTGCGATGGCCTGGCGCCGCGCGCCGACCTGCTGATCGAACACCTGCACCGCCTGCAGGATGCCGAGGGCGCGCTGCGCCACGGCCACCTGGCCGCGCTGGCCGAGCGCCTGCGGCTGAGCCAGGTCGAGGTGTTCGAGGTCGCGAGCTTCTACCACCACTTCGAGATCGTGGACGACGCCGCGCCCGTGCCACGGACCGTGGTGCGCGTGTGCACCAGCCTCTCGTGCGCCATGGCCGGCGGTGAGGAACTGCTGGCCGATCTGCAGACCGCGCTGGCGGGCGATGACACGGTGCGCGCGCAGGCCGCGCCCTGCATCGGCCAGTGCCACGTGGCGCCGGCCGCCTGCGTGGGCCAGCGCCAGCTGCCGCAGGCCAGCGTGGCTGGCGTGCAAGAGCTGTTGGCCAGCGGCGAGACCGGGCCGCGCCAGCTGCCCGAGCCAGCCGCCGCTGAATTCAAACAGCTGCGAAGCCTGCTCGCGGGTGCGCTCAGCGCCGAACAGGTCCTGACCGAATTGAAAGCCTCCAACCTGCGTGGCCTGGGCGGCGCGGGCTTTCCGTCCTGGCGCAAGTGGGAGACGGTGCGCGCCCAGCCCGGCCCGCGCCACATGGTGGTCAACATCGACGAAGGCGAGGTCGGTACCTTCAAGGACTGGCAGGTGCTCAGCAGCGCCGAGGCCGGCGCGCCGCAGATGCTCGAAGGCCTGCTGATCGCCGCCGAGGTGGTGGGCATCTCGCACGCCTGGATCTACCTGCGCGACGAATACCACGACGTGCGCGAACTGCTCACGCGCGAACTCGCGCGGCTCGACGCCACCCTGCGCTCGCTGATCGAACAGCACCCCGGCTACACGCCCCCGCGCATCGAGCTGCGGCGCGGCGCGGGCGCCTACATCTGCGGCGAAGAGTCGGCGCTGATCGAATCGGTGGAAGGCAAGCGCGGCCTGCCGCGGCTCAAGCCGCCCATCGTGGCGATGCACGGCGTGTTCGGCCGGCCCACGCTGGCGCACAACCCCGAAACGCTGTGGTGGCTGCCGCTGATCCTGGCCAAGGGCGGTGCCTGGCTGGCCGGCGAGGGCCTGCGCGGGCGCACCGGCCTGCGGCGCTTCTCGGTCTCGGGCCGCGTCAACAAGCCGGGCGTGCACCTGGCGCCCGCCGGCATCACCTTGCGCGAGCTCGTCAACGAACACGCGGGCGGCATGGCCGAAGGCCACACGCTCTACGCCTACCTGCCGGGCGGGGCCTCGGGCGGCATCCTGCCGGCCTCGCTGGCCGACGTGCCGCTGGACTTCGACACCCTGGTTGACCACGGCAGCTTCATCGGCTCCATGGCCGTGGTGGTGATGAGCCAGCACGACACGGCGCGCGGCGCCGCGCTCAACCTCATGCAGTTCTTCGAGCACGAGTCCTGCGGCCAGTGCACACCCTGCCGCGCCGGCACCACGAAGGCGGTGCAGCTCATGCAGGCGCCGGTGTGGAACGCGCCGCTGCTCGGTGAGCTCTCGCAGGTGATGCGCGACGCCAGCATCTGCGGCCTGGGTCAGGCCGCGCCCAACCCGGTGGATAGCGTGCTGCGCTTCTTTGCCCATGAAGTGAACGCCGGAGGTGCGGCATGAAGACCGACGACCTGCCCCTGGACGCGACGCCGATCGCCTTCACCCTCAACGGCCGCGCGCTGGAAGCCGCGCCCGGCGAGAGCATCCTGAAAGCCGCGCAGCGCGCGGGCGTGGAGATTCCGCACCTGTGCCACAAGGACGGCCTGCGCAGCCCCGGCAACTGCCGCGCCTGCGTGGTCGACATCGAAGGCGAGCGCGTGCTCGCGCCCTCGTGCTGCCGCGCGCCCAGCGCCGGCATGGTGGTGCACAGCGACAACGCCCGCGCCAGCGCCGCGCAGAAGACGGTGCTGGAGCTGCTGCTGTCCGACGCGCCCGACACCGCCGCGCTCAAGTTCGACAGCGAGCTGGCGCACTGGGCCGAGGTGGCTGGCGCCTTGCCCGGGCGTTTCTCCCGCGCGCGCCGCCGCCGCGCACGACCTGAGCCACCCGGCGATGGCGGTCAACCTGGACGCCTGCATCCAGTGCACGCGCTGCATCCGCGCCTGCCGCGAGACCCAGGGCAACGACGTGCTGGGCCTGGCCTTCCGGGGCGGCCACGCGCAGATCGTGTTCGACCAGAACGACCCCATGGGCGCCAGCACCTGCGTGGCCTGCGGCGAGTGCGTGCAGGCCTGTCCCACGGGCGCCATCGCGCCGGCCAATGGCGCCTTCGCCAAACCCTCGCAGCAGCAGGTCGACTCGGTCTGCCCCTTCTGCGGCGTCGGTTGCCAGCTCACCTACCACGTCAACGACGACAAGATCGAACACGTCGAAGGCATCGCCGGGCCGGCCAACGAAGGCCGCCTGTGCGTCAAGGGCCGCTTCGGCTTCGACTACGCGCACAGCCCCGAGCGCCTCACGCGCCCGCTGATCCGCCGCGCCGGCGTGCCCAAGGACCCGCACGGCGAGCTGCGCCGCCTCACGCCCGAGCAGGTGCGCGAGCGCTTCCGCGAAGCCAGCTGGGACGAGGCGCTGGACGCCGCCGCCGAAGGTTTCCGCCAGGCCCTGGCCGCGACACCGGCGCGCGGGCGCCAGGGCCCGGTGGCCGGCTTCGGTTCGGCCAAGGGCACGAACGAAGAGGCCTACCTGTTCCAGAAGCTGATCCGCACCGCGTTCGACACGCACAACGTGGACCACTGCACCCGCCTGTGCCACGCTTCCAGCGTGGCCGCGCTGATGGAAGGCCTGGGCTCGGCGGTGGTCACCAACCCGCTGCGCGACGTGCAGTTCGCCGACTTCGTGCTGCTGATCGGCGCCAACCCGGCGCAGAACCACCCCGTGGGCGCGACCTGGATCAAGAACGCGGTGAAGAAAAACGGCCTGAAGCTGGTGCTGGCCGACCCGCGCCGCACCGAGCTCGCGCGCCACAGCTGGAAGCACCTGGGCTTCAAGTCCGGCACCGACGTGGCCCTGCTCAACGCGCTGCTGCACACCATCGTGTTCGAAGGCCTCACCGACCCGGCCTACATCGAAGCCCACACGCTGGACTTCGCGCAGCTCAAGGCCCACCTGGTGGACTTCTCGCCCGAGGCGATGGCGCCGGTCTGCGGCATCGACGCGGCCACGCTGCGCGAGGTCGCGCGCGCCTACGCCACGGCGAAGAACGCCATGATCCTCTGGGGCATGGGCATCAGCCAGCACACGCACGGCACCGACAACGCGCGCTGCCTGATCGCGCTCGCGCTGGTCACCGGCCAGATCGGTCGGCCCGGCACCGGCCTGCACCCGTTGCGCGGCCAGAACAACGTGCAAGGCGCGAGCGACGCCGGGCTCATCCCCATGGTGCTGCCCGACTACCAGCGCGTGGCCGACGGCCCGGCGCGCGAGAAGGCCGAGCGCCTGTGGCACCTCGCGCCCGGCACGCTGCGCAGCGAACCCGGCCTCACGGTGGTGGAGATCGTCGACGCGGCCCACCGCAAGGAGATCCGCGCCATGCTGATCCAGGGCGAGAACCCGGCCATGAGCGACCCCGACGCGGCCCACGCGCGCGAGGCGCTCGCGGGGCTGGACCACCTGGTGGTGCAGGACATCTTCCTCACCGAGACCGCCAGCCTGGCCGACGTGGTGCTGCCCGCCACCGCCTGGCCCGAGAAAACCGGCAGCGTGACCAACACCGACCGCTGCGTGCAGCTCGGCCGCAAGGCCGTGCCCGCGCCGGGCGACGCGCGCGCCGACGCCTGGATCACCGAACAGCTCGCGCGCCGCCTCGGCTTGGGCTGGACCTACGGCGTCGCCGCCGACGGCAGCGGGACGGACGACGCCGCGCAGGGCATCGGCGCGGTGTTCGAGGAAATGCGCGCCCTCATGCCCAGCATCGCCGGCCTGTCGTGGTCGCGCCTGCGCCGCGAGGGCGCGGTCACCTACCCGGTGGCGGACGACGCCGACCCCGGCCAGCCGGTGGTGTTCACCGACGGCTTCCCCACGCCCAGCGGCCGCGCCTCGCTGGTGGGGGCGGTGCTCACGCCGCCGGCCGAGCAGCCCGACGCCGAATTCCCCATGGTGCTCATCACCGGCCGCCAGCTCGAACACTGGCACACCGGCAGCATGACGCGGCGCAGCGGCGTGCTCGACGCGCTCGAACCCAGCCCCGTGGTGAGCCTGCACCCCGAGACCGCCCGGCGGCTCGGGCTGTGGGCAGGCGCGCAAGCGCAGGTGCGCTCCCGGCGCGGCGAGGTGGCCCTGCCGGTGCGGATCGACGACGGCATGCCACGCGAGACCGCCTTCATTCCTTTCGCCTACGCCGAGGCCGCGGCCAACCTGCTCACCAACCCCGCCCTGGACCCGGTGGGCAAGATCGCGGAATTGAAGTACTGTGCGGTGGACGTGCGGCCCGTCGTGGCCGCGCGAGATCCGGCCCGGCATTGACCTGCCTCAACGCGGCAGATTGACGGGGCTCCTACGATGAACCCTCCGCCCGACGGGTGGGGCGGTTCACATCTCATGCAAGGAGAGCCACCATGTTCAAGAAAATTCTCGTGCCCACCGACGGTTCCACGCTGGCCGCGCAGGCCACCACGGTCGCGTTGGGGCTGCGCCAAGAGCCTGAACGCGCAGATCATCGGCGTCAACGTGATCGACCCGTTTCCGTACATCGGCATCGGCGACGCCTCGGCCGTGGGCCTGCAGGCCTACCTGACCGAAGCCAAGAGCGCGGCCGGCCAGGCGCTGGACGCGGTGCGCCAGGCCTGCGAGGCCCAGGGCGTGGTGTTCGCGGCGGGTGACACCATCGAACGCAACGTGGTCTACGAAGGCATCATCGAAACGGCCGAGGCCGAAGGCTGCGACCTGATCGTGATGGGCTCGCACGGCCGCCAGGGCGTGAAGGCGCTGATCCTGGGCAGCGTGGCGCAGAAGGTGCTGACGCACGCCAAGGTGCCGGTGCTGATCGTCAAGGGCTGAGGGCCGACCGTTCGGCGCCTGCCCATCGGGGTGAACCCTTGGATGGGGCCCCTGCCTGACCCGCTGACAGCGAGTTGACAGCGGGGCTTCCTAGCATCTCTTCCACAGATGGCGCGCCGTGCCGCGCCACACCGGAGGAGACATGCGGCGCAATCAATTCCTCATGGCACTGGGTGGCTGGGCGGCGGCGTCTTGCCTGCCCGCGCGCGCCAGCGGCGCGGACCGCCTGTCCGTGCTGATCCCCGCGAGCGCGGGGGGCGGCTGGGACGCCACCGGCCGCGCGCTCGGTGCGGCGATGGTCGCGACCGGGCGCTACCGCGAGGCCGCCTACGACAACCAGGGCGGCGCCGCGGGCACCCTGGGCCTGGCCGCCTTCGTCCAGGAGGCGCGGGGTCAGCCGAATGCCCTGCTCATCATGGGCGCGGTCATGATCGGTGGCCTGGTGTCGTCGAAGACCCCGCTGCGCCAGCTGCAGCAGTGCACGCCGATCGCGCGCCTCACCAGCGAGTACAGCGCCTTCGCCGTGGCCGCCGGCTCCCCGATCCGGTCGCTGGGCGCCGTCGCCGAGCGGCTGCGCCAGGCCCCCGGCAGCGTGCGCTTCGGGGGCGGTTCGAAGGCCTCGACCGAGCACATCGCCGTCTCGATGTTCGCGCGCAGCCTGCGCGTGCCGCCGCGGGAGATCCGCTACCTGCCCCATGGCGGCGGCGCGGACGCGGTGGCCGCCCTGCTCAAGGGCGAGATCGATGTGGTGGGCGGTGGCTACGGGGAACTGGCCCAGGGCATCGCCCGAGGCCAGCTGCGCTTGCTCGGTGTGACCGCGCAACGACGCCTGCCCGGCTTGCCGGACGTGCCCACGCTCAAGGAGCAGGGCTACGACGTCACCATCGGCAACTGGCGCGGCGTTTACGGCGCGCCCGGCATCAGCGACGCTCAGCGCGCCGCGCTCACGCAGGCGGTGGCCGAGGCCGTGAAGTCGCCGGCCTGGCGGCAGCCCGCCGAGCGCCATGGCTGGACGCCCGCGTTCACCACGGGCCGGGACTTCGAGGCCTTCGTCGAATTCGAGTACGCCGCCACGACGGCGATCCTGTTCCTGTCGGGCATGTTGTAGCCCGGCGCGCAAGGGGCCCTTTGTGGGGTGTTGACGCGGCGCCGCCCGGTGCCGCGTCTTTTTTTTGGGTCAGCGGCGGAATTTGCCGCTGGCGTCCACGATGGACAGGTCGGCGAAATCCAGCCCGGTGTGGTTGCTCGGGCTGTAATGCACGGTCAGGCCACCCAGGTCGTAGCTCTTCAGGTTCTCCAGCGCGTCGCGCAGGGCCACGGGCGTGGGATTCGGGCCGGCGCGGCGCAGGCCTTCGGTCAGCACCTTGGCGGCGGCGTAGCCTTCCATCATGGCGGGCGACACACCCGCCAGGCCCTTGGCCTTGGCGAATTCCTGCGCTTCCTTGATCAGGCCATAGGCCACCGAGCGCTCGTTGGGGAACACCTGCGTCACGATCACGCCGCGCGCGTGTTCGCCCAGCAGCTTGATGAAGCCGTCCGAGGCGTTGTTCGAGAGCGTGACCACCTGCGCGCGCGAACCGGCGGTGCGCACCGCCTTGACCGCGTTGGCGGTGTTGCCGGCCGAGCCGATCACCATCACCGCCTGCGCGTTGCTCTCGTTGACCCGCTTGGACAGCTCGGTGAAGTCGGGCTTGTCGCGCGGGAACTTTTCATGCAGCACCGGCTTGAGCTTGGCCTTGTCGAAGCCCTTGAGCGCCCCGGCCGCCGAATCGGCGCCGAAGGAATCGTCGGTCTCCAGCACCGCGATGCGCGTGATGCCGATGCTCGCCAGGTGTTCGATGGCCTTGGCGGCCTCGCGCTGGTAGGTGGCGCGCACGTTGAACACCCAGGGGTTGACCGGCTGGTGCAGCGCCATGGCGCCGGTGCTCGGCCCGACCAGCGGCACCTTGAGCTCGGCCAGCATGGGCAGCAGGGCCTGCGAATGCGGCGTGCCGCGGTTCAGGAACAGGGCCAGCACCCGCTGTTTCGTGACCAGTTCGCGCGCCACCTCCACCGTGACCTTGGGGTCGAACTTGTCGTCCACCGTGATCAGCTCGATCTTCTGGCCGTTGACACCGCCGCGCGCGTTGATGGTGTCGAAGTACAGCTGGGCCCCCTCGTGGTTCTCCTTCACCCCGGCCGCCACCGAGCCGCTGAAGCCCGAGGGCATGCCCACGCGCAGCTGGGCCCAGGCGGGGGCCGCGAACACCAGCAGCCCGGCCAGCCCCCAGGCGGTCCAGACCGGGCTTGAAAACAAGCGAATCCGTTTCATATAGGCGTCTCCTTGGGTGAGCCGAGTCTATGCAGCCCGCGGGCGCGGGAAATTGTGGATATGACCTACCGCACCGATGTTTTGTCACACCCCTCCGTAGAATCTTTGCGTCCCCCTCTGGAGCCCATGCATGTCCGATGCCTTTCTGCCCGCCGATCCACCCGTGGGCGCGATTTCAACCGTGTCCGAGGCCGAAGGGCGCGACCACCCGACGGAAGGCGGCTCCGGGCTGATCCGCATCCGGGGCGCGCGCCAGCACAACCTCAAGAACCTCGACCTCGACATCCGCACGGGTGAGCTCACCGTGGTCACCGGGCCCAGCGGCTCGGGCAAGTCCAGCCTCGTGTTCGACACCCTGTTCGCCGAAGGCCAGCGCCGCTACGTCGAGACCTTCAGCGCCTACGCGCGCCAGTTCCTGGACCGCATGGACAAACCGGCCGTCGACCGGGTCGACGGTGTGCCGCCAGCGATCGCGATCGACCAGACCAACCCGGTGCGCTCCTCGCGCTCCACCGTGGGCACCATGACGGAGCTCAACGACCACCTCAAGCTGCTGTTCGCGCGCGGCGCCGACCTGTTCGACCGCGAGACGGCGCTGCCGGTGCGGCACGACTCGCCCGAATCGATCTATGCCGAGCTCAAGGCGCGCGCGGCGCGCCAGGGCGATCCGCGCCTGGTGCTGACCTTCCCGGTGGAGTTGCCGGCCAGCACCACGCCCGAGGAAGTGGAGCAGTGGCTCTCGGCCAGCGGTTACACCCGCGTGCAGGCCGAGCGGGTGGTGCAGCGCGAGGTGGCGCCGGTGGAGGCCAAGACCCCCGCCAAGGGCAAGGCCAAGGCGGTGGCCAGCGAATCGGTCAAGGTGCTCGACGTGGTGGCCGACCGCTTCCGCATCGGCACGGTCGAGCCGGCGCGCGCGATGGAGGCGATCGAAGCCGGGCTCAAGCGCGGCAGCGGCAAGCTGATGGTCTATGTGCTGGCCGAAGAAGGCGAGCCCGAGATCTGGCGCTTCAGCACCGGTCTGCACTGCCCGGAAAGCGACATCCGCTATAGCGAACCCACGCCCTCGATGTTCTCGTTCAACTCGGCGGTGGGCGCCTGCGAGGCCTGCCGGGGCTTCGGGCGCGTGATCGGGGTGGACTACGGCCTGGTCATCCCCAACGACAAGCTCACGCTGCGCGCCGGCGCGGTCAAGGTGTTCCAGACACCCGCGTGGAAGGAATGCCAGGACGACATGATGCGGCACGCCGAGTCCGCCGGCATCCCGCGCGACACACCCTGGGCCAAGCTCACGCCCGAGCAGCAGCACTGGGTGAAGGCCGGTTCGCCCTTGTGGAACGGCAAGTGGAACCAGCAGTGGTACGGCGTCGACCGCTTCTTCGAGTACCTGGAGAGCAAGGCCTACAAGATGCACATCCGGGTGCTGCTGTCCAAGTACCGCAGCTACACCGAGTGCCCGAGCTGCCACGGCGCGCGCCTCAAGACCGACAGCCTGCTCTGGCGCATCGGCAGCAAGGCCCAGGCCGACGCGGTGCTGCCCGCGCAGAAGCGCTACCTGCCTCAGGGCGTGAAGTGGAGCCGCGCGCAGCTCGAAGCCATGCCCGGTCTGTGCCTGCACGACCTGATGCTGATGCCGCTGGACAAGCTGCGCGGCTTCTTCGCCGCGCTCGACGCCACGCTGGCGCCCGTGGGCAGCGACACGGCCGCCGCCGGCCAGGCCCAGGCCTTGCGCCTGCTGTTCGAGGAAATCAACACCCGCATCCGCTACCTGTGCGAGGTCGGCATCGGCTACCTCACGCTGGACCGCCAGAGCCGCACGCTCAGTGGCGGCGAGGTGCAGCGCATCAACCTCACCACCGCGCTGGGCACCTCGCTGGTGAACACCCTGTTCGTGCTCGACGAACCCAGCATCGGCCTGCACCCGCGCGACATGGCGCGCATCAACGACGCCATGCTGCGCCTGCGCGACGCGGGCAACACGCTGGTGGTGGTGGAGCACGACCCGGCCGTGATGCTCGCGGCCGACCGCCTGATCGACATGGGCCCGGGCCCGGGCGAGCGCGGCGGGCAGATCGTGTTCGACGGCACGCCCGAAGCGATCCGCTCGGCCGACACCCTCACCGGCGCCTACCTCGGTTCGCGCAAGACCATCGGCATGGGCTTCAAGCGCATGGTCACCGACAGCACGCCGCGCCTCATCCTCGAAGGCGCGCGCGAACACAACCTCAAGGACGTGTCGGTCGAGTTCCCGCTGCAACGCCTGGTGGTGGTCACCGGCGTGTCCGGCTCGGGCAAGTCCAGCCTGATCCAGGACGTGCTGGCGCCCGCGCTGCTGCGCCACTTCGGCAAGTCCACCGAGAGCCCGGGCGCGCACGACCGCCTGCTCGGGGCCGACCACCTGAGCGAGGTCGTGTTCGTCGACCAGTCGCCCATCGGCAAGACGGCGCGCTCCAACCCGGTGAGCTACGTGGGCGCGTGGGACGCGATCCGCGCGCTGTTCGCCGAGGCGCCGTTGTCGCGCCAGCGCAGCTACACGCCGGCCAAGTTCAGCTTCAACAGCGGCGACGGGCGTTGCCCCACCTGCGGCGGCTCGGGCTTCGAGCACGTGGAGATGCAGTTCCTGAGCGACGTGTACCTGCGCTGCCCGGACTGCGACGGCAAACGCTACCGGCCCGAAATCCTGGAGGTGAAGATCCAGCGCGGAGGCCGTTCGCTCAACGTGGCCGACGTGCTGGACCTCACCGTGAGCGAGGCCGCCGCGCTGTTCGCGGGCGACCGCGAGGTGATCCGCGTGCTGCAGCCCATCGTGGACGTGGGCCTGGAGTACGTGAAGCTGGGCCAGCCCGTGCCCACGCTCTCGGGCGGCGAGGCGCAGCGCCTCAAGCTCGCGGGCTTCCTGGCCGAGGCTTCGAAGAACAGCAGCGCGAGCCGCCAGGCGGTGGCGCGCAAGGGCACGCTGTTCCTGTTCGACGAGCCCACCACCGGCCTGCACTTCGACGACATCGCCAAGCTCATGCGCAGCCTGCGCAAGCTGCTCGACGCCGGCCACTCGCTGGTGGTGATCGAGCACAACCTGGACGTGATCCGCTCGGCCGACTGGCTGATCGACCTGGGCCCCGAGGGCGGCGATGCGGGCGGCCTGATCGTGGCCGAGGGCCCGCCCGAGGCCGTGCGCGAACACGCCAGCAGCCACACCGCGAAGGCTTTGCGCGAGTACGCGCTGGCGATGGGCGAGGTGCACGAAGTGCGCGAAGGCCGGGCCAAGGGCCTGCAGCCGGCGCGCGCGCGCAACGAGGGGCCACACGCCCACGCCATCCGCATCGTCAACGCCAAGGAGCACAACCTCAAGAACCTGAGCGTGGACATTCCGCGCGGCAAGTTCAACGTCATCTCCGGCGTGAGCGGCTCGGGCAAGTCCACGCTGGCTTTCGACATCCTGTTCAACGAAGGCCAGAGGCGTTACCTGGAGAGCCTCAACGCCTATGCGCGCAGCATCGTGCAGCCCGCGGGCCGGCCCGAGGTGGACGCGGTCTATGGCATCCCGCCCACGGTGGCGATCGAACAGCGCCTCTCGCGCGGTGGCCGCAAGTCCACCGTGGGCACCACCACCGAGGTCTGGCATTTCCTGCGCTTGCTGTACGTGAAGCTGGGCACGCAGCACTGCATGTACGACGGCGCGGTCGTGATGCCGCAAAGCCCCGACAGCATCGTCGCCGCCATCCTGGCGCGCTACAAGGGCCGGCACATCGGCCTGCTCGCGCCGCTGGTGGTCAACCGCAAGGGCGTGTACACCGAGCTGGCCGACTGGGCGCGCCCGCGTCGCCACACCCACCTGCGGGTGGACGGCGAGTTCCTGCCCACCACCGGCTTCCCGCGCATCGACCGCTTCAAGGAGCACACCATCGAACTGCCGGTGGCCGACTTCGTGGTCAGCGCCGACGACGAGACCGCGCTGCGCCAGCAGCTCACCAAGGCGCTGGAGATCGGCAAGGGCCAGGTGCACGTGCTCTCGCCGCTGGACGGCCTGGCCCAGGCGCTGGCCGAAGGCCGGTCCACGCGCGAGCTCGGCAAGCTGGAGGTGTTTTCCACCACGCGCGCCTGCCCGGAGTGCGCCACCAGCTACCCCGAACTCGACCCGCGCCTCTTCTCGTACAACAGCAAACATGGCTGGTGCCCCGACTGCGTGGGCACCGGCGTGAAGCTCTCGCGCGACCAGCTCAAGGCGCTGGACGATTCGGTGCGCGACGACAAGGAAAAAGGCCGCGAGCAGAGTTTTGCCGAACCCGAGGTGGATGGCGTGACGGACGAGGTCTGCCCGTTCTGCTCGGGCAAGCGCCTGAACCTGCAGGCCCGCTCGGTGCGTTTCGCCGGCGTGGGCATTGCCGACGTGGCCCGCCTTTCGGTGCGCGAGGTGCGCGCCTGGGTGCAAGGGTTGATGCAAGACCTGGCGCTCAGCGCGCGCGAGGCCGACATCGCGCGCGACCTGCTGCCCGAGATCGAAAGCCGGCTGGCCTTCCTCGAAGAGGTGGGCCTGAACTACCTCACGCTGGACCGCGGCGCGCCCACGCTCAGCGGCGGCGAGGCGCAGCGCATCCGCCTGGCGGCGCAGCTGGGCAGCAACCTGCAGGGCGTGTGTTACGTGCTCGACGAGCCCACCATCGGCCTGCACGCGCGCGACAACGCCATCCTGCTCAACGCGCTGCACAAGCTCGGCGACCAGGGCAACACCCTGGTGGTGGTGGAGCACGACGAGGACACCATCCGCCGCGCCGACCACATCATCGACATCGGCCCGAGCGCGGGCAAGCGCGGCGGGCGCGTGGTGGCCCAGGGGTCGGTGGACGACCTCTCGGCCAACGCCGACTCGGTGACCGGGCGCTACCTGCTGCACGCGATGAAGCACCCGCTGCAGGCGCGCCGTGGCGTGCTGCCGGCGCTGGACGACAGCGCGCCCTGGCTGCGCGTGCGCGGCGCGAAGCTGCACAACCTGAACGAGCTCGACGCCGCGGTGCCGCTGCAGCGCCTGGTGGTCATCACCGGCGTGTCGGGCTCGGGCAAGTCCACGCTCGCGCGCGACGTGCTGCTGACCAACGTGGCCGCCGCCGTGAGCCAGCGCAGCACCAAGGCCGGGCGCGACGCCATGGACAAGGGCAAGCACCCCGCCTGGAGCGGCTGCGCCAGCGTGAGTGGTTTCGAGACCGTGGACCGCGTGCTCGAAGTCGATCAGACGCCGATCGGCAAGACGCCGCGCAGCTGCCCAGCCACCTACATCGGCTTCTGGGACACGGTGCGCAAGCTGTTCGCCGACACGCTGGAGGCCAAGGCGCGCGGCTACGGCCCCGGCCGCTTCAGCTTCAACACCGGCGAAGGCCGCTGCCCGGGCTGCGAAGGGCAGGGCATGCGCACCATCGAGATGAGCTTCCTGCCCGACGTGAAGGTGCCCTGCGAGGTCTGCCACGGCGCGCGCTTCAACCCCGAGACGCTGGCCGTGACCTGGAAGGGCAAGAGCATCGGCGACGTGTTGCAGATGGAGGTGGACGAGGCGGTGGACTTCTTCGCCAGCATGCCCAACATCAGCCACCCGCTGCAGCTGCTCAAGGACGTGGGCCTGGGCTACCTCACGCTGGGCCAGCCCAGCCCGACGCTCAGCGGCGGCGAGGCGCAGCGCATCAAGCTGGTGACCGAACTCAGCAAGGTGCGCGACGACGTCACGCGCCGGGGCCAGAAGCCACCGCACACGCTCTACGTGCTCGACGAGCCCACGGTGGGCCTGCACATGGCCGACGTGGAGAAGCTGATTCGCGTGCTGCACCGCCTGGTGGACGGCGGCCACAGCGTGGTGGTGATCGAGCACGACCTGGACGTGATGGCCGAGGCCGACTGGATCATCGACCTGGGCCCCGAGGGTGGCAACGGCGGGGGCCGCATCGTGGCCGCCGCGCCACCCGACGAGGTGGTGCGCCTGGACACGCACACCGGGCGTGTGCTGGGGCCGGTGCTGGCCAGGACGTGATGCCCGAGGGCCAGGTCATCCACATCCACGCCGAGGCGCCGGCCAAGCCGGTTCTGGGCGCGCCGTGCAACGGCTGCGGGGTGTGTTGCCTGGCCGAGCCTTGTCCTTTGGGGCGGGTGATTTCGCGCAAGCGCGTGGGCGCGTGCGACGCGCTGCGCTGGGACGGCGCCTTGTCGGTCTACCGCTGTGGCGCCATCACCGACGCGCGGGGCGTGCTGGGCCCGCGCTGGCGCTGGGCGGCGCCGGTGTTCCAGCGGCTGGCGCGGCGCTGGATCGCGGCCGGCGTGGGGTGCGACGCGGCGTTGCAGGCCGAACGCGGCGGCTGAGCGCTCAGCGCGCGAGCAGCCAGACCACGCCCACCGCCAGCACGGCCAGGGCCCCCATCAGCAGGCGCGTGCGCTTGCGCAGCAGGTCCACGGCACCCACCAGGCGCGCGTTCTGCTCGGCCAGTTCGGTCAGGGTCTGCGCCATCTGGGCCTGCACCGCGGCCTGCTGGTCGATCAGCTGCCGCGCTTCGATCAGGCGGTTCTTGAGTTCCCCCAGGGTGGGCGGGGCGTCGCCCAGGTCCAGCGGCACCGGCGCGGTCGTGCCGGCGGGTGGCGCCTTCGAGCGGTCCAGCAGCTTGCGCGCGGCGTTGAGCACCGTGGGCGCGTGTTCGATCACGTCCCCCCAGGGGATCACTTTCAGGGCAACCAGCCAGGGAATCGCGATGAGGAGATCCTTTCTCTTGTCAGGTTAGGAGGCCCTCAGCCGCGTGGGGTTCCTTCAGATGGGGCCGAAACGGTCCGTCTCAACAGCCACCAGCCCAGGCCGGCGACCGACAGCAGCAGGGCCGGGAAGCCCAGCGTGGGCGCCCACTGCAGCGCGGCGGCGCCCAGCGCGGGCGCGAGCACCCCGCCCAGGGTGTAGGACAGCACCAGCACGGCGGTGCTGTTGACCAGGGTGATGCCTTCCTCGCGCGAGCCGATGTCGATCATCGCCAGCGTGTACAGACAACCGCCCGCGCCGCCCCAGAGGAAGGCCACGGGCGCGGCCAGCCAGGGCGTGCCGGCCACGAAGGGGATGACCAAGGCTGCGCAGCAGGGTGATCAGGGCGCAGACCCGCATGATCGCCAGGCGCGCGCGGTGGCCGTCGCCCCAGCGCTGCGCCGGGTGGTGGGCCATGCGGTCGGCCAGCACGCCGGCCGGCAGCATCATGAGCGCGCTGCCCAGGCCGCTGGCCGAGACCAGCAGCGCCGCCACGGTGGCGCCCAGGCCCAGCGCCAGGCCGTAGAGCGGCAGGATGGACGTGAGGCCGCTTTCGAAGAAACCGCCGACGAAGCCCACGGTCATGATCAGCGGATGGGCCAGCAGCGCGTGCCACACGCCCGACAGGCCCACCTTCGCGCTGTGCGCGTCGGCCGCGTCGGGCAGGCGCGGGATCAGCAGGCTCCAGACCAGGCCGATGGCCATGAAGCCGAGCGCGATCCACAGGGCCGCGTCGCTGTCGGCGCCGACCCAGGCCAGCATGAGCGGGCCGACCACGAAGGTGATGCCCACCATGGTCTCGAAGATGCCCACGTAGCGCCCGCGCTGCCCGGGCGGCGAGAACTCGGCCACCACGGCCTCGGCCAGCACCCAGCGCAGGCCCGAGGCCATGCCGGCGGCGATCTTGAACACGAACCAGAGCCACAGCAGCGGCGTGAAGGCGAAGCCGGCGGTGGCGATCACCGGGATCAGCGCGGCCAGCCACAGCGTGGGCCGCCGGCCCAGGCGCTGCGTGATGGCCGAGGCGAACGGCGTCATGAAGAACACGCCGAGCCAGCCGCTGGCGGCGAACACACCGGCCAGCGCGGTCGATTCGCCGCCGCCCTTGAGGCGCAACAGCAGCAGCGGCGTGAGCATGAAGTAGCCCACCAGCTCGAAGAAGGTGGAGCCGAAGATCGCGACCAGGCCGAGCCGGGCCTGGGCGGGTGGGTGCTCCGGCAGGGGGCCGGTGGGCGGCAGCGGGTGTTCGCTCATGCGCCCGCGGCCCGCGCGCCCAGCACCGCGTCGGCCACCTCGGTGAAGCCCGCGCCGCGCTCGCCCGCGGCCACGTAGCGCGGGTGTTGCGTGAGCGCGCCCCAGAAGCGCGCGACGTTGGCCACGCCCACGCTGTGCGGGAAATGGCCGAACATGCGCGCGTCGTTGGTCGAGTCGCCGACATAGACCCAGCGGTCGAGTTCGTCGTCGAGCGAGCGGCCCAGGCGCGATCGCACGATCCAGCGCGCACCGGCCAGCTTGTCGTGCTCGCCGATCCAGCCGTTGATGTGGATGGAGCTCACGGTGGCGTTGAGGCCCTCGCTTTTCATGAGTTGCACCACCGTGGCGATGTCGGCTTCGCTCAGGTGGGCGAACTCGCTGTGGTCGATCGCGATGTCGGTCTCGCGCCCCGGGCTGTCGGCGGCCAGGCGGGCCTGCGGCAGCTCGGCCAGCACGCGCCGCGCGGTGGCCTGCAGCTTCGCGAAATGGGCGGCGCGCGTGGCCGCGTCCTGCAGGTAGTCGCGCCTGAGTTCGCCCGAGTCGCCGCGCCACAGCGCCACGGCGCCGTTCTCGGCCACGATGGCGTCCACCGGCCAGGCCAGCGCGAAGGCCTCGCTCCAGCCGGCGGGCCGGCCCGTGATGGCGAACACCGGCAGGCCGGCGGTGCGCAGGCGGTGCAAGGCGTCCAGGGCATCGGGGGTGATCGCGCCCTCGGTCGTGAGGGTGTCGTCGATGTCGGTCAGCACGCCGTGGATGCGGGCGCGGTCCGTGGCGGGCCAGAGGGTGAGGGGATTCATGCGCATGGAAGGCGGGCAGTGTCGCACAGGGCCCCGGGCGCCGCAGGTGCCACCGGCGACGCGCGGCAGGGGGCAGATCGAGGCCGCTGCGGTAGAATCGCGCGATCCGAGGAGCGTTGCAGCGCCCCCACTGAACACTTCAGCAGCGGGGCGTGAGGCTCGGACCATCCATGCAACGACGCTCATCCACATCCCGTGCGATGAGTTCTTTTTGACTCAATGCCAGATGTGGTTTGTCCATCCTTTCCGGAGCGAACCATGAATGCACGTCTGAACAACCCGACCGCCGACAGCGCGATCGCCGACCTTTCCCTGGCCGAGTGGGGCCGCAAGGAAATCCGCATCGCGGAAACCGAAATGCCCGGCCTGATGGCCATCCGCGAGGAATTCGCCGCCGCCAAGCCGCTCAAGGGCGCGCGCATCACCGGCAGCATCCACATGACGATCCAGACCGCGGTGCTGGTCGAAACCCTGCAGGCCCTGGGCGCGAGCGTGCGCTGGGCTTCGTGCAACATCTTCTCCACGCAAGACCACGCCGCCGCCGCGCTGGTCGCGCAGGGCACGCCGGTGTTCGCGCACAAGGGCGAGACCCTGGCCGAGTACTGGGATTTCACCCACCGCATCTTTGAGTTCGGCGCCGCCGGCACGGAAGGCGAAGGCCCCAACATGATCCTGGACGACGGCGGCGACGCCACGCTACTGATGATCCTGGGCCAGAAGGCCGAGAAGGACCTTTCGGTCATCAGCAAGCCGACCAGCGAAGAAGAAACCTGCCTGTTCGCCGCCATCAAGGCCAAGCTCGCGCAGGACCCGACCTGGTACACCCGCAAGGCCAGCCAGATCATCGGCGTGACCGAAGAGACCACCACCGGCGTGCACCGCCTCAAGGAAATGAGCGTCAAGGGCACGCTGCCGTTCCGCGCCATCAACGTGAACGATTCGGTGACCAAGAGCAAGTTCGACAACCTGTACGGCTGCCGCGAATCGCTGGTCGACGGCATCAAGCGCGCCACCGACGTGATGATCGCCGGCAAGGTCGCCGTGGTCGCCGGCTACGGTGACGTGGGCAAGGGTTCGGCCCAGGCGCTGCGCGCGCTGTCGGCCCAGGTGTGGGTGACCGAGATCGACCCCATCAACGCCCTGCAGGCCGCGATGGAAGGCTACAAGGTCGTGACCATGGAGTACGCCGCCGACAAGGCCGACATCTTCGTGACCACCACCGGCAACAAATCCATCATCACGCACGACCACATGGCCGCGATGAAGGACCAGGCCATCGTCTGCAACATCGGCCACTTCGACAACGAGATCGACATCGCCTCGATCGAGAAGTACGAATGGGAAGAGATCAAGCCGCAGGTCGACCACGTCAAGTTCCCCGACGGCAAGAAGATCATCCTGCTGGCCAAGGGCCGCCTGGTGAACCTGGGCTGCGGCACCGGCCACCCCAGCTTCGTGATGTCGAGCTCGTTCGCGAACCAGACCATCGCCCAGATCGAGCTGTTCACGCAGCCGAAGAAGTACGAAGTGGGCCAGGTCTACGTGCTGCCCAAGCACCTGGACGAGAAGGTCGCGCGCCTGCACCTGAAGAAGGTCGGCGCCATGCTGACCGAGCTGACCGACGAGCAGGCCGCCTACATCGGCGTGAGCAAGGCCGGCCCGTACAAGCCGGACACCTACCGGTATTGATCGCGCCCATGCGGGCCGACCAGCTGCTCGTCGAGCGCGGCCTGGCCGCCACCCGTTCGCAGGCCCAGCGGCTCATCGCCGCGGGCGTGCAATGGCGTGCGCCGGGTGGCGACTGGACAGCGGTCACCAAGAACGGCGAGGAGCTGCGCGACGCGGCCGAGCTGCGCCTGCTGGACACGGCGGAGACGCGCTATGTGTCGCGCGGCGGCCTCAAGCTGGAAGGCGCGCTGCGCCACACCGGCCTGGACGTGAGCGGCCTGCGCTGCCTCGATGTGGGGCAGAGCAGCGGCGGTTTCACCGACTGCCTGTTGCAGCGGGGCGCGGCGCGGGTCATGGGGGTGGACGTGGGCCAGGGCCAGCTGCACCCGCAGCTCAAGGGCGATCCGCGCGTGATCTGCATTGAAAAATGCAACGCGCGCGATCTCTCGGCCCAGGCGCTGCAGGACGCGGGTGGCGCGCCGCCGTTCGATCTGATCGTGGGCGACCTGTCGTTCATCTCGCAGACCCTGGTGTGGCCGGCCCTGGTGCCGCTGCTGGCGCCGGGCGGGCAGATGCTGATGCTGGTCAAGCCGCAGTTCGAGCTGCAGCCCGGGCACATCGGCAAGGGCGGTCTGGTGAAGGACGCGGCGAGTTACGCCATCGTGCGCGATCGCATCGCGCAGGCCTGCGAAGAGCAGGGCCTGCGGATGCGCGACTACGTCGAGAGCGCGATCACCGGGGGTGACGGCAACCGCGAGTTTTTTGTGTATGCGAGCAAGTGATGTAAGGAGGGGGCCGTGAGTCTTCCCATCAGCCTGGAATTTTTCCCGACCAAGACGCCCGAAGGCGCGGTCAAGCTGCGCGCGGTGCGCCAGCAGCTCTACGCGCTCAAGCCCGAGTTCTGCTCGGTGACCTTTGGCGCCGGTGGCTCCACGCAGGACGGCACGCTGCAGGCCGTGACCGAGATCATGGGCGAGGGCTGCCCCGCCGCGCCGCACCTGAGCTGCATCGGCCAGTCGAGCGCGAGCATCCGCGAGCGCCTGGCGGCCTACGCGGCCGCTGGCATCCGCCGCATCGTGGCCCTGCGCGGTGACCTGCCCAGCGGCTACGGTGTGGGTGGCGAGTTCCGCTACGCCAGCGACCTGGTGGCCTTCGTGCGCGCCGAGACCGGTGACCGATTCCACATCGAGGTGGCGGCCTACCCGGAAACGCACCCGCAGGCCCGCTCGCCCGAGGCCGACCTCGAGGCCTTCGCGGCCAAGGTGAAGGCCGGTGCCGATTCGGGCATCACGCAGTACTTCTTCAATGCCGATGCCTACTTCCGCTACCGCGACGAGCTGCAGCGCGTGGGCGTGGACGTGCCGGTGGTGCCGGGCATCATGCCCATCACCAGCTCCACGCAGCTGATGCGCTTCTCCGACGCCTGCGGCGCCGAGATCCCGCGCTGGATCCGCATGCGCCTGCAGGCCTTCGGCGACGACACCGCGTCCATCAAGTCCTTCGGCCTGGACGTGGTGACCGACCTGTGCGACCGCCTGCGCGGCGGCGGCGTGCCGGGGCTGCACTTCTACACCATGAACCAGAGCGGGGCCACGACGGACATCGTCCAGCGCCTCGGTCTTGCATGAGCCTCAAGCCCGCGGTCACGCTGGCGCTGGCCACCTTGTTGTGGCTCGGCGGCTGCGCGACGCGAGCGCCGGACATGCCCGACCTGGGCAGCGTGCCCGATGCCTCGGCCGACGACACCGACACCCCGGACGCCAGCGAGAGCGTCATCGCGCGGGGCCTGGCGTCCTGGTACGGCGAGCCTTTCCACGGCCGGCGCACCGCCAGCGGCGAGGTCTACGACATGAACGAACTCACCGCGGCCCACAAGACCCTGCCGTTCGGCACCCGCGTGCGCGTGCGCCACGCCCGCACGGGCAAGGAGGTGACGGTGCGCATCAACGACCGCGGCCCGCACGTGCCGGGCCGCATCATCGACCTCAGCCGCGCGGCCGCGTCGGCGCTGGGCATCGTGCAGGGCGGCGTCGGCCGGGTCGTGCTGTTGCGCGACTGACGCGCGTGGCTTGACCTGCGTCAAGCAACCCGCACCAGCGGGGCCAGGTCTCCGGCCGGTTTGACGTGGCGCAACGCCGCGCCACGCACGGTCTTCTGTAATGGACGCGGGGATTCTCCCGAGTCAACGCAACACAGAAGACCATCATGAATACGCACCACTTCGCCCTGGCCGCCCTCGCGTCCACCTGCCTGCTCGCCTCGGGCGCCGCCCTGGCGCAGGACGACTTCCAGGCCGGCAGCGTGCTCGTGCGCGCCCGCGCCGTGCACCTGGACAGCGCCGACAAGGACGGCACCGGCCTGGGCCTGGCCATGAACAACAAGGGCTTGCCCGAAGTCGACGTGAGCTACTTCTTCAGCAAGCACCTCGCGGCCGAGCTCATCCTCACGGTGCCGCAGAAACACACCCTCACGTCCAACGGCGCGGCCATCGGCACGCTGCGCCACCTGCCACCCACGCTGACCGTGCAGTACCACTTCGACGCGCCCGGCTTCAAGCCCTACGTGGGCGCGGGCCTCAACTACACGCGCTTCAGCTCGGTGCACCTGCTGGGCGGCGCGGCCGACGTGAAGCGCCACAGCTTCGGCCCGGCGCTGCAGGTGGGGGTGGACATTCCGCTGAGCAAGCAGCTCTACCTGAACGTGGACGTGAAGAAGGTCTTCATCAAGACCGACGTGAGCGCCGGTGGCGCGAAGATCGGCCAGTTCAAGGCCGACCCCGTGCTGGTCGGCGTGGGCCTGGGCTGGCGCTTCTGAGCGACAGCTTCAGCGCTCGTCGTAGCTCACCACCACGCGGTCGGTGGTGGGCCGCGCCTGGCAGCTCAGCACGAAGCCCTTGTCGGTTTCCCAGGGCTCGAGCGTGAAGTTCTTGTCCATCTGCACCGCGCCTTCCATCACCTTGGCGCGGCAGGTGCAGCACACGCCGCCCCGGCACGACCAGGGCAGGTCCAGTCCGGCGTTCAGGGCCACGTCGAGCACGCGCTCGTCGCGGTTCATGCGCAACTGGTGCGGCTTGCCATCGAGCACCACGGTGAGCGCGACCTCGCCCTCGGCGCGCACGGCCGGCTGGCCGAGCACGGCAGCCCGGCGCTGCGCGGCGGGCAAGGCCTCCAGCGTGGGCGAGGTGAAGCGCTCGGTGTGCACGCGGTCGGGGCGCACGCCCGCATCGAGCAAGGCCTTTTCCGTCGCCTCGATCATGGCCTCGGGGCCGCAGATGAAGACCTCGTCCATGCTGCCCACGGGCAGCAGGGTGTCGATCAGGGCGCGCACCTTGTCGGCGTCGATGCGGCCTTCGAGCAGCGGCACTTCCTGCGCCTGGCGCGAGAGGATGTGAATCAGCGTGAGGCGGTCCGCGTAGCGGTCCTTCAGATCCTGCAGCGACTCGTTGAACATCACGCTGCCCATGCGGCGGTTGCCGTACACGAGGGTGAACTTCGAGGCGGGCGACTCCTCCAGCGTGCTGGCCATGAGCGAGAGGATGGGCGTGATGCCCGAGCCGGCCGCGAAGCCCACGCGGTGCACCGCGCGCGGCTTGTGCACGGTGAAGCGGCCGTCGGGCGGCATCGCCTTGAGCGTGTCGCCGGCCTTCAGGGCGGTCGCGGCCCAGTTGGAGAACACGCCGCCGTCCACGGGGCGGATGCCCAGCGTGAGTTCACCGCGCTGCGTGAGCAGGCTGCGCGGGCTGCTGATGGAGTAGCTGCGCCGCACGTCCTGGCCGTCGATGGTGGCGCGCACGGTGAGGAACTGGCCGGGCTCGAACGCGAAGGTGGCGCGCTGCTCGGGTGGGATCGCGAAGGTGATCGCCACCGCGCCGGCGGCCTCGGGGCTGATGCGGGCGATCGGGAGTTCGTGGAAGCGGGCGGCGGTGGACATGGCGTCAATAAGGCTTGAAGTAGTCGAACGGTTCCAGGCAGTCGAGGCAGCGGTACATCGCCTTGCAGGCGGTGGAGCCGAAGGGCGAGGTCTCGGTGGTGTGGGTCGAGCCACACTGCGGACAGGGCACGGTCTCGCGGCGCAGGGCCTGGCGCGAGAACTTCAGCGGCGCGGCGGAGGCCGGCGGCTCGCTGCCGCATTGTGGTGGCGCGATGCCGTAGGCGCGCAGCTTCTCGCGCGCGGCCTCGCTCATCCAGTCGGTGGTCCAGGCCGGCGCGAGCTGCGTGACCACGCGCGCGGTGAGGCCCGCGTTCGCCAGCGCGGCGCGCACGTCGTCCTCGATCTGGCCCATGGCCGGGCAGCCGCTGTAGGTCGGCGTGATCACCACCTCGGGAACACCGTCCGAGCCGGTGCGCACGCCGCGCAGGATGCCGAGCTCGCTCAGGCTGACCACCGGGATTTCCGGGTCGGCCAGGCCGGCGAGCGCGTCATGGATTTCGGTGTGCATGGTGGGCGCTCACCACACGGCCTGCGGATGCGTGCGTGCCAGGCTCTGCATCTCGGCGAGCAGAAACCCCATGTGCTCGGAGTGCACGCCGTGTTTGCCCTGCGGCACATGACCCTGCACGGCGGGGCGCTGCAGCGTGGCCTCGTTCAGCGTGTCGTCCACCAGCGCGTCCCAGTCGGCCTGCAGGCCGGCCGCGTCGACGCCGGTGCCGTTGTGCACCGCGGCGGTTTCGGCCTCGCTGCCGATCCAGAACTCCTGGCAGTAGGGCAGCAGGTGCTGCAGCGCGGCCTGCGCGCGGGCGTGCGATTCGTCGGTGCCATCGCCGAAGCGCACCAGCCAGTCGCTGGCGTGGCGCAGGTGGTAGCGCACCTCCTTCAGCGACTTGGCCGCGATGGCGGCGAGCTGCGCATCGGCCGAGGTCTGCAGCCGGTCCCACACCAGCACCATGAGCGCGCTGTAGAGGAAGTTGCGCGCGAGGGTGGTCGCGTAGTCGCGGTCGCCGGACGCGGTGCTGGCCAGCGGGCCGCTGTGCGGCAGCTCCAGCAGCGTGAGGTTGCGGAACTCGTGCGTGTCGCGGAAGTAGGCCAGTGTGTCCTCGGTCACCGCGCCGTGGGTGCGCGCACCCTGCAGGTGGGCGAAGCGCTGCGCCTGGGCCGGGTCGGCGTTGATCAGCGTGGCCGCGTGCTGGTAGAGCAGGCGGGCCTGGCCGAGCAGGTCCAGGCTGTTGTTGGCCAGCGCGAGGTCTTCTTCGAGGATGGGCCCGTGGCCGCACCATTCGGCGTTGCGCTGGCCCAGCACCAGCGCGTTGTCGGCCAGGTGCAGCAGGTAGTCGATCGGTGCCGTGCCGCTCATCACATGTGCCCCACTTTGTCGGGGATCTCGTAGAAGGTGGGATGGCGGTACACCTTGTCGGCGGCCGGGTCGAAGAAGCTGTCCTTGCTGTCGGGCTCGCTGGCCGTGATGCCGCTGCTTTGCACGACCCAGATGCTCACGCCTTCCTGGCGCCGCGTGTACACGTCGCGCGCCAGGTGCAGCGCGTGCTGGGCGTCGCTGGCGTGCAGGCTGCCGCAGTGCTTGTGCTCCAGGCCCTGCTTGCTGCGCACGAAGACCTCCCAGAGAGGCCATTCCTTCAAGGTGGTGGTGTTCATGCGGCCTCCTTCATGGCACGTTGCTGTTGTTTGCGGGCGTGGGCGAGGGCGGCTTCGCGCACCCAGGCGCCGTCGTTCCAGGCCTTCACGCGGGTGCGCAGGCGTTCCTTGTTGCACGGGCCGTCGCCGTTGACCACGGCCCAGAACTCGTCCCAGTCGATCTGGCCGTAGTCGTGGTGGCCGCGTGCCTCGTTCCACTTCAGCGCCGGATCGGGCAGGGTGACGCCCAGCACCTCGGCCTGCGGCACGGTCGCATCCACGAACTTCTGGCGCAGGTCGTCGTTGCTGATGCGCTTGATGCCCCAGCGCATGCCCTGCACGCTGTTGGGGCTGTCGGCGTCGGGCGGGCCGAACATGCCAGGCACTTCCACCACCAGCGGTTCACCGCGTCCTGCACCATGGCCTTCTGCTCGGCCGTGCCCTGCATCATGGTCATCAACGACTCGAAGCCCTGGCGCTGGTGGAAGCTTTCTTCCTTGCAGACCCGGATCATGGCGCGCGCATAGGGCCCGAAGCTGCAGCGGCACAGCGGGATCTGGTTCATGATCGCCGCGCCGTCCACCAGCCAGCCGACCACGCCCACGTCGGCCCAGGTCAGCGTGGGGTAGTTGAAGATGGAGCTGTACTTGGCCTTGCCGCTGTGCAGCGCGTCGAACATCTGGTCGCGGCTGGTGCCCAGCGTCTCGGCCGCGCTGTAGAGGTACAGGCCGTGGCCGCCTTCGTCCTGCACCTTGGCCACCAGGATCGCCTTGCGTTTGAGGCTGGGCGCGCGCGAGATCCAGTTGCCCTCGGGCAGCATGCCCACGATCTCGCTGTGCGCGTGCTGGCTGATCTGCCGCACCAGCGTCTTTCGGTAGGCGTCGGGCATCCAGTCGCGCGGCTCGATCTTGCCGTCGGCGTCGATCACGGCGTCGAAGTGCGCCTGCAGGGCGGTGTCATGGGGCACGGCCTTGAGCGGGGTGCCGGATTGGGCGTCGGCGTCGGGCACATTGAAGGACTGGGTGTACATGCGGAATCTCCTGCGCAGTGGGGGTGCGGATCGCAGTATAGCCAATTAGCCGACCGATCGGTCGGCTAATTTTGCAACGCCCGCCCAACGGTTTTCGGAACGGCGGCGCTGCCTGGCCGAGGAGCGGTCGTCTTCTACATCCGCTTACCTTACTCCGTCGGCCCGACCCTAGAGTGGAGCGCATGCAACACCTGTCTCTTCCTGATGAACAACGACTCGCTGGTGTGGGCTTGATCCTGGGGGCCCTGCTGACCTTGACCGCCTGCGGCGGTGGTGGGGGGCGGTGGCGGCGACGCGGGCGCCAGCGGCGGGGCCGATGCGACGATCGGCGTGCCCTCACCGCCGAACAGCGCGGGCGGCGCCGGCTCGGGCAGCGGCGGTTCGACGCTGGTCGCCCTGGACGCCAGCACCAGCTGCAACCTGCCCGACTTCCGCAACAGCTTGCTGCAACAGATCAACGCGGCGCGGGCCGTGGCGCGCAGCTGCGGCGGCACCGCGATGCCGGCGGTCGCGCCACTGGCCTGGAACGACGCGCTGTTCTCCGCCGCCGCGCGGCATTCGACCGACATGGCCGTCAACAACTACTTTTCCCACACCGGGCTGGACGGCCGCACGGCCTCCCAGCGCATCGCCGCCGAAGGTTATGCGTGGTCGTGGGTGGGGGAAAACATCGCGGCGGGGCAGACCTCGGTCTCGACCGTGATGAGCGGCTGGCTCGCCAGCGCCGGCCACTGCGCCAACATCATGCGCGCCGAGTACCAGCACGTGGGTGTGAGCTGCGTGCAGCGCAGCGGCACCACCTACGGCCGCTACTGGACCATGACCCTGGCCCGGCCACGCTGAATCCGGCGTTCAGCCGCCCGATTCGAGCGCCTGGGATTTGCCGCGTCCCCGGCCCAGGTGGACCAGCAGCTGCGGCAAGGCGGCCTGCAGCGTGCCCTTGAGGGTGTGCGGCGGGTTGATCACGAACATGCCGCTGGCGGTGAGGCCCGGCCGGTCGTCGGGACCGTGGGTCGGGTCCTGGCCGATGGCCAGCGTGGCGTTCAGCCAGGGTTTCTGGGCCTGGTTCGACAGGGTGCGCAGGCGGCGCGGCAGATCGTGCGCCTCGGGGCGCGGAATCACCGGGTACCAGACCAGGTAGGTGCCGGTTGGGAAACGCCGGATGAGCTCTTGTATGCAGGCGCTCACTTTTCCGTAATCGCTCTTGATCTCATAGCTCGGATCGATCAACACCATGGCCCGTTTGGAGCCGGTGGCTGAGGGCGGCGGCGGCAGCAGGGGCTTCACGCCCTCGAAACCGTCCTCGCGCACCACCGCGATCTGGCGGCCGGCTTCGAGCTGGGCGATGTTGGCGGACAGGGTGCGGCTGTCGGTCGGGTGCAGCTCGAAGAGCTTGAGCCGGTCGCGCGATTCGGCGCGCAGCAGCTGGTGCATGACGAACGGCGAGCCGGGATAGACCCGCAACGCGCCCGACGGGTTGAAGCTGGCGACCAGATCGAGGTAGTCGTCGATGGCGGGCGCCACGGCCTCGGTCGACGGCCCGTCGGCCGCGCGCAGCGCGCCCATGAGCTTGACGACGCCGTCCTTGGCCTCGCCCCCGGTCTCGGTGTAGTCGCCGTCGAGCCGGTACAGGCCCGCGCCCGCGTGGGTGTCGATCAGCGTCAGACCCGCCTCCTTCTGCATCAGGTGGCGCAGCGTGGCGATGAGGGTGATGTGCTTGAGCACGTCGGCGTGGTTGCCGGCGTGGAAGGCGTGTCGGTAGCTGAACATGCCCTGATGGTAGCCGTTTGCCCTCTGCGCCCGACCATCGGGGACGGGCGGTTTGCCATCCGGGGCCGGAATTTCGTACAATCGAGGGCTTCGCAGCGATTTGCTGGCTCCGCGGCGAAGCATTCAAAACCCACCTAAGAGCGTTCCGACAGAGAACGACCGACCGTGGAAAAGAGCCGCCAAACCAACTCTTCAAGAGAAAACTCATGACCAAAACGTTCAGCGCCAAACCCGCTGACGTGACGCACGAGTGGTTTGTGATTGACGCGACCGACAAGGTCCTCGGACGAGTAGCCAGTGAAGTTGCTCTCCGTTTGCGCGGCAAACACAAGGCCATTTACACGCCTCACGTCGATACCGGTGACTTCATCGTCATCATCAACGCAGCCAAACTCCGCGTCACGGGCAACAAGGCCCTCGACAAGGTGTACTACCGTCACTCGGGTTTCCCGGGCGGTATCTATGGCACCAACTTCCGCGACATGCAGGCCAAGCACCCTGGCCGCGCGCTCGAGAAGGCCGTCAAGGGCATGCTGCCCAAGGGCCCGCTCGGCTACGCCATGATCAAGAAGCTCAAGGTGTACGGCGGTGCAGAGCACCCGCACACCGCCCAACAGCCGCAAGTGCTGGAACTCTAAAGGAGCCTTGAGATGATTGGTGAATGGAACAACGGAACCGGCCGTCGCAAATCCAGCGTCGCCCGCGTGTTTCTGAAAAAAGGCAGCGGCAAGATCACGGTCAACGGCAAGGACATCCAGGCCTACTTCGGCCGTGAGACCTCGATCATGATCGCCAAGCAGCCCCTGGTGCTGACCAACCACGCCGAGACCTTCGACGTGCAGGTCAACGTGCACGGTGGTGGCGAATCCGGTCAGGCCGGTGCCGTGCGCCACGGCATCACCCGCGCCTTGATCGACTACGACGCGACGCTCAAGTCGGGTCTGTCGCAAGCCGGCTTCGTGACGCGCGACGCCCGCGAAGTGGAACGGAAAAAGGTCGGTCTGCGCTCCGCGCGCCGCCGCAAGCAGTTCAGCAAGCGCTAAGCACGCTGTCCATGCCCCAGAAACCGCCTGCAAGTTCAAACTTGGGGCGGTTTTTGCTTTCTAGGGCTTGGTTGCGTTTGCTTGCAGTTGGAGAGGTTTGAATGCGTTTTCGCCTGTTGCGGAGAAGGCTGACGGTCAGTGCGCCCCGGGTCTCGGTGCGCAGCAGCCTGCCGTGGCCTTTCCGCTGGGTGCTGGGCGCACTGGTGCTGGGGTTTTCGGGCGCGCTGGCGGTCTGGGCCTTCGAGTTCGGCAAGGACATCGCCGGGCTGGACCGCAATGCCCAGCAGGAGCTTGCGCAACTGCGCCGCGAGGTGCAGATCCTGCGCACCGACCTGAGCGAGGCCCAGTCGGTGGCGCAACACCTCGGACAGCCTGCTGATCGCCGAGCGCAGCACCCAGGAACAGCTGACGATGCAGATCCGGCAACTGCAGGCCGACAACGAGCTGCTGCGCAGCGACCTGGGCTTCTTCGAGCGCCTGATCCCCGGCTCCGGCAACGATTCGCTGAGCATCCGCGGCCTGCAGGCCGAGCGCCTGTCGCCCACCCAGCTCAAATGGCAGGTGCTCATGATCCAGGCCAGCAAGAACGCGCCCGACTTCAAGGGTGCGCTGGAGGTCACGCTCACCGGCACGCTGGCGGGCAAGCCCTGGGTCGCCAAGTCCGCGCCCGCGCCGCAGCCGGTGCTGATCAAGGGCTACCTGCGCATGGAAGGCGTGGTGGACGTGCCCGCGCAGGCCGTGGTAGAAAATGTGACGGCCAAGATCCTGCAGGGCAGTTCGGTCAGGTCCATGCAATCCTTCAACCTGTAACCATCGCGGTCCACCGTCGGGAGAGAGCCTCATGTTTGCCAAGAAAAAACAACCCCCCATCAAGAGCCTCATCGCCCAGGGCACCCGCATCGAAGGCAATGTGTTCTTCCACGACGGTCTGCGCATCGACGGCGAGGTGATCGGCGACCTGCGCGCCAGCGACGAGAAGCCCAGCATCCTCGTGGTCAGCGAAGTGCGCACCGTGACGGGGCAGATCCATGCCGATCACGTGATCATCAATGGCAACGTCAAGGGCCCGGTGCTCGCGTTCGAATTGCTGGAGTTGCAGCCCAAGGCCCACATCGAGGGCGATGTGTCCTACAAGGCGCTTGAAATGCACCAGGGCGCCACCATTTCCGGTCAGCTCAAGCCCATGGTCGGCGGGATCGAGGACAAACCCACACTGAAGCTGGCGGCAAACAACGGGTGAGCACATACCCGAGCGATTTGATTTAGTATCACTCGGACATGCGGGTGTACCGCACCCACCCCACATTTCCGTCAAGAGGTATCCCATGAGCGCAGTCGCCGAAAACATCCAGACCGACATGCCGGCACCGCTGGTCTTCACCGACAGCGCGGCGGCCAAGGTGGCCGAGCTGGTGGCCGAAGAGGGCAATCCCGATCTCAAGCTGCGCGTGTTCGTGCAGGGTGGGGGTTGCTCGGGTTTCCAGTACGGCTTCACCTTCGACGAAATCGTCAACGAAGACGACACCACCATGACCAAGAACGGTGTCTCCCTGCTGATCGACGCGATGAGCTACCAGTACCTGGTCGGCGCCGAGATCGACTACAAGGAAGACCTCGAAGGCGCGCAATTCGTGATCAAGAACCCCAACGCCACCACCACCTGCGGTTGCGGTTCGAGCTTCAGCGTCTGACCGACGGCGTTTTCTCGCCGCAACGAAAAAGGGAGCCGCTGGCTCCCTTTTTTGTTGGGTGTCGAGACCGGGTCGCTTACTGGGCGTTCGCCTGCTGGATGCTGGCGGCGGCATTGAGCTGCATGCGCTGCAGCTGGGCCACGGCGTCGAAACGCTGGCGCAGGGCGGCCGGCACGGGGATGGACTCGCTCTGGCGCGCGATGGCCAGGGGATCCACGTGCACGCCGTTGTCGCGGAACTCCAGGTGCAGGTGCGGGCCGGTGGAGGCGCCCGTGGTGCCGACGGCACCGATGAAGTCACCCTGGTTCACGCGCTGGCCCTTGCGCACGCCGATGCGGCTCAGGTGGGCGTAGACGGTGACCTGGTTGCTGCGGTGCTTGATGTAGATGACATTGCCATAGCCGCGCTGTTCGCCCGCGAACTCGACCGTGCCGTCGCCGATGGTGCGCACCGGCGTGCCGGTGGGGGCGGCGTAGTCCACGCCCATGTGGGCCTTGCGACCGCCCGTGATGGGGTGAAAGCGCATGCCGTAGCCGCTGCTCACGCGCGAGAACTCCAGCGGGGAGGCCAGGTAGAAGCGGCGCGAGCTCTGGCCGTCGAAACCGTAGTAGCCGCCTTTGTGGCCCGCTTCTTCGAACCAGACGGCCTGGTGTTCCTTGCCTTCGTTGACGAACTCGGCGCTCAGGATCCGGCCGGTGCGCAGGCTCTCGCCATCGGCTTCCAGGCTTTCGTAGACCACGTTGAAGCGGTCACCTTGGCGCAGGTCGCGGCGGAAGTCGATGCTGCTGGAGAACATCTCGGCCAGCTGGATGGCGACCGGGTCGGGGATGCCGGCCGCGTCGGTGGCGGCGAACAGCGAGCTGCGGATCACGCCGCTGGCCAGCCGGGACGAGGCGGTCAGCGCGCCTTGTTCCAGGCGCGAGCCGAGCGCGCCCTGGGCATCCTTTTCGACCACGAGGCGGGTGAAGCTGCGTTCGTCGGCGGAGAGCCAGCGCGCGGTCAGGCGCAGCAGTTCCTGTTTCTCGGTGGCTTCGACGCTCACCAGGCGGCCGGCACGGCCCAGCAGCTGGCGCGCGATGGCGTCGTTGCGCAGGAAGGTCTGGGCTTGCGAATCGGTCACGCCCATGCGCTGCAGCAGGCTCTGGGCGGTGTCGTCGCGGCGGGTGGTCTCGCTGCGGAACAACACCAGCGGCGCGGCGGGCTGGGCCGCGAGGAGGCTGTGGATGTCTTGCTGCGTGGGGGCGTCGAGGGCTTCGACGACCTGGCGCACGGGCAGGTCGGCGGCGTCGGGGGCCAGCGGCGCGATGCCGAAGGCGGTGACGCCCGTGCCCAGCAGCAGCACACCGAGGCCGCCCATGATGCGTCGGGGATGCCGGGCGAGGCTTTGGCTCGTGGCATCAGCGAGGCTGGCCAGCGTGTGAAGTAGCGAACGGGTCAAAATCGTTGTTTCCGGTAAGGCCGGCCCCGGTGGTTGGGGCCGCGCGCACAAAAAAAGAGCGGTTGAGGCGGAACAAGTTCACTCAAGCGCTCATGCGGTGACGAACTGGCTTGATATCGTGCAAAAAGCGGGCCAACTAAAATCCGTCATTCGCGCCCGGTATTTTAGCCAGCGTACCGTCCTTCGCATCTGAAAAAACCCCTATGACCGCCTCCAGAAACGACGCCGAAAGTTCTCAGAAATCCGTGCCACTGACGGACGGTGTCCAGGAAGCCCTCAGCGTCACGCTGCGGGGGTGCGAAGAATTGATACCTCAGGCCGACTGGGTCAAAAAATTGTCACAGTCGGAAACCACCGGCCGGCCGCTGCGCATCAAGCTGGGGCTGGACCCCACGGCGCCCGACATCCACATCGGCCACACGGTGGTGCTGAACAAGATGCGCCAGCTGCAGGACCTGGGGCATCAGGTGATCTTCCTGATCGGGGACTTCACGAGCCTGATCGGCGACCCCTCGGGCCGCAACAACACGCGCCCGCCGCTGACCCCGGAGCAGATCAAGGCGAACGCCGAGACCTACTACAAGCAGGCCAGCCTGGTGCTGGACCCGGCGCGCACCGAGATCCGCTACAACAGCGAGTGGAGCCTGCCGCTGGGCTCGATGGGCATGATCCAGCTGGCGGCCAAGTACACGGTGGCGCGCATGATGGAGCGCAACGATTTCCACGACCGTTTCAAGGCCGGCACGCCGATCAGCGTGCACGAGTTCCTGTACCCGCTGATGCAGGGTTACGACTCGGTGGCGCTGCAGAGCGATCTGGAGTTGGGCGGCACGGACCAGAAGTTCAACCTGCTGATGGGCCGCCATCTGCAGGCCGAGTACGGCCAGGAGCCGCAGTGCATCCTGACCATGCCGCTGCTCGAAGGGCTGGACGGCGTGGACAAGATGTCCAAGAGCAAGAACAACTACATCGGCATCACCGAGGATGCGAATTCGATGTTCGCGAAAGTGCTGAGCATTTCGGACACGCTGATGTGGCGCTGGTACACGCTGTTGTCGTTCCAGTCGATGGCGCACATCGAGTCGCTGAAGCAGGCGATCGAGCAGGGCGCGAACCCCAAGGACGCGAAGGTGGCGCTGGCCAAGGAGATCACGACGCGTTTCCACAGCGCGGCGGCGGCGGAGGCGGCGGAGCAGGATTTCATCAACCGCAGCAAGGGCGGTGTGCCGGACGAGATTCCGGAGGTGTCGCTGTCGGGCGCGCCGCTGGGGATCGCACCGCTGCTGAAGTCAGCGGGTTTGGCGCCCTCCAACAGCGAAGCCAACCGTCTGATCGATGGTGGCGGTGTTCGTGTCGACGGCGCTGTCGTGAGCGACAAGGGCTTGAAGCTGCCTGCGGGGACCTTTGTGGTTCAGGTCGGGAAGCGGAAGTTTGCTCGCGTGACTTTGAGCTAAGACCTTTCCGTCTTCTACCTCGCGGGCTCGGGGGGCCCGGGCGCTCTGCTCCGCGGGTGTCCCCCGAACCGGCTTCGCCGGTTCTCCTCCTTTACCCCGCTGCGCAGAACGCCCAGGCCCCCCGAGCCGAAACAGGTTGGGGTTCGCTCTTTCGTTCTTTCGCGGGTGGTGTGCCTGAGTGCGTGGGGGTGGAGGGCGCAGCGACGTAAAGGAGGAGGGGCGGCGAAGCCGACCCGGGGGACAGTCGCGGAGCCCTCCGCCCCACGCACTCAGGCCGAGAGAAGCAACCTGAAAGAAAGAGCGAAAGACTCAGCGAGCCCCAGCCTTCTCGAGCATCGCCACCATCGCCGAGTACCCGCGAGACCGCGCCAAAGCCAAAGGCGTCTGCCCCGAACGGTCCGCCAGCTGCAAACCGGCCCCCGCATCGATCAGCGCCTTGAGCGTGGCCTGGTGGCGCGCACCGCCGTCGCCCAACACGATGGACTCGATCGTCGCCGTCCAGTGCAGGTTGTTCACGTGGTCCAGCGGCGCACCGGCGGCAATCAGCTGGCGCACCACCCCGTCGTGGCCCAGGTGGGCCGCCGCGATCAAGGCCGTGCCGTCGTAGCGGCTGGTCGTCTGCTTCGCGCTCGCGCCCAGCTGCAACAACACCCGCAGCGTTTCCTCATCGTCCGCCACCGACGCGATCGTCACGGCGTCGTAACGGTCGTTCTCCAGCCGGTCGATGTCGGCACCCGCCTTCACCAGCGCGCGGATCGCCTCGCGCTGCCGCGCGAACGTGCGCAACGTGCAAGGGCGTGCGGCCCCGCGCGTCGGTGGCATTGAGCGCCGCGCCACCGGCCACCAGGCGCGCGATCTTCGCGCTGTCGCCCTGGTGCGCCGCGGCGTGCAGGCCGCTGTAGGCCGCGACCTCGGAGGCACTGGGCCCCACCTGGGCCCAGACCGCCGACGCGGTGCTCGCCAACGCCACCAGCAGGCCGGTGATCAGCGCGCGGCGGCGTTTCATTTCAGCTGGTCCTTGACCTTGTCGAGCGCGGCGATGGCGCACTGCTCGTCCAGATGGCCGCCGGGCGCGCCGCCCACGCCCACGGCGCCGATCACTTCGTTGCCCACCTTCACCGGCACGCCGCCGCCGAGCAGCAGGTAGCCGGGGATGTCCGTCAGGTTGGCCGCGGCCGGGTTCTTCTGCGCGCCTTCCATGATGGCCAGCGTGTTGTTCTTCGCCGAGGCCGAGGTGAAGGCCTTCAGGCGGCTGGCTTCCAGCGTGTGCGGGCCGGCGTTGTCGGCGCGCATGACGGCGCGCACGCCACCGGCACGGTCCACCACCGTGGCCGCCACGTTATAGCCGGCGGTGCTGCAGGCCGCGACGGTGGCGCTGGCGATCTGGGTGGCGAGTTCGAGCGACATGTTCTTCTCCACGCGCACGCTCTGCGCGCTGGCCAGGGCGGCGGCGCTGAGGGAAACGGCGAGGAGGGACGCTTTGACGAAGGCTTGCATGGAGTTCTCCGGGTGTTGTGAAACGGTTCGATCAACCGTGGGAGAACTGTAAAAATCCGCGCCCGAAACGGCCATTCGGGCGCCTACGCGCGGCCCTCCGTAGAACTACGCAGTGCCGTTGCCGTTGCCGCCGCCCGGGCCGGCCGTGTCCTGGGCGTCCACCAGCGCGGCGTAGTGCCGGATCAGCTGCGCCAGCGAGGGCGCCTGCAGCTTGGCGAACAGGTTGGCGCGGTGGGTTTCCACCGTGCGCGGCGACAGGCCCAGCGCGCGGCCGATCTCCTTGTTGGTCAGGCCCTCGACGATCAGGCCCAGCACCTCGCGCTCGCGCTCGGAGAGCTGCGCATAACGTTCGCGCGCGGCGCGGTCGGCCTCGTTGCGCTGGCGCGAGCGCACGTGCTGGCGCACCGCGTTCTGCAAGGCTTCGAGCAGCACCTCGTCGTTCACCGGTTTTTCCAGGAACTCGGCCGCACCGGCCTTGAACGCGCGCCGGCACATGTCCACCGTGCCATGGCCGGTGAGCATGATCACCGGCTGGTCCACGCCCTGCGCCACCAGGGTGTCGAGCACGCTCAGGCCGCTGATGCCGGGCATGCGCACGTCGAGCACGATGGCGCCGATGCCCTCGCGGTCGAAATCGCTCAGGAAGGCCTGTGGGTCGCTCCAGGGCTGCACGCGCAGGCCCACGGTGCCGATCAGCAGGCCCAGGCTGTCGCGCACCGCCTGGTCGTCGTCGATCAGGTGCACCGTGGGCGAGAGGGTGTCGGGCGAACCGTTCATGGGAGGCCCTCCGCGAGCGGCAGTTGCAGCCGGAACACCGCGCCCCGCTCGGGCGCGTTGGCCGCGTCCAGCGTGCCGCCCATGCCGTTGGCCAGGGTTTCGCACAGGCTCAGGCCCAGGCCGAGTCCGTCCTTGCGCGTGGAGTAAAACGGCTCGAACAGGCGCGGCAGCACCTCGGGCGGGATGCCCGGGCCGTTGTCGGCCACGGTGATCTCGCCCCGGCGGTCCTTGGCCGACACCGTGAGCGTGAGCCGCCGTTGCGCGGCGGGCACCTGCTCCAGCGCCTGCAGCGCATTGAGGATCAGGTTGTGCACGATCTGGTCCAGCGCCACCGGGTCGGCCAGCACCGTCACCGCCTGCGCGGCGTCGAGCACCGGCACCACATCGCGCCGCTGGCACTCGGGCTCCAGCAGGTAGAGGGCTCGGCGCACGGCCTCCACCGCCGCCACGGGCTGGTGCTGGCCGCTGCGGTCGGGCCGCTCCACGGTCTGGCGCAGGCGGCCCACGACCTCGGCGGCGCGGCGCGCCTGCGCCGCGGCCTGCAGCATGGCGCTGCGCGCGGTGGCGAGTTCGGGCGGGTCTTCGTTGAGCAGGCGCTGCGCGGCCTGGGTGTTGGCGAGCACGGCGGTCAGCGGCTGGTTCAGCTCGTGCGCCATGCCGGCGGCGAGTTCCCCCAGCGTGTTCAGTCGCGCCACCTGGCCCAGGCGCAGCAGTTCCTCAGCGCGGCGGCGCGCGCTGCGCTGGCGTTGCAGGTGGTGCAGCGCCGCCAGCAGCGCCGTCACGCCCAGCACCCAGGCCAGCATCAGCCCCCAGGGCAACTGGCCCCAGCCCACCGAAAGGGTGGCGACCACGTCGAAGGGTTGGCTCTCGGCCGCCAGCAGCTTGTGAAACGCGAAGTGCCAACCGCGCGTGGGCCGCTCGTCCAGGGCGGCGCCAGGTTGCACCACGTAGCGCTGGCCTTCGTGCTCCAGCGTCACGCGCACCGGGCTGGTGTCGGCCTGCATGGGCCATTCGGACCAGGGCACCATGGCCCGCACGTCGATCGTCAGCGCGTAGCTGGTGGGCGTGGCGGCCAGCACCACCTGGTAGCGCCCGGCGGGCAGGTCCAGCCCGCCCAGGGCGGCGCGGCGCGCCTGGCGCGAGCGCGTCTCGGCCTGCGTGAGCTGCGGGTCGTTCCAGCGCTGGTCGGGGTCGCGCCGCTGCACGCTGAGGATCTGCGGGTAGAGCACCGGGAGGCGCTGCTCGGGCGACGAGGCGCCGCTGCTGCTGTCGGGCACCGGTTGCAGCAGCGCGAGCGCTGGCCAGCATCGCGTCGTGCTGCACCACCTGCTGGCTCAGCAGCCGGTGGACGATGCGCGCGTCGGTCTCGAACAGCGCGCGCTGTTCATCGAGCGACAGGCGCGCCAGCAACACCGCGCCCGCCAGGGACAGCAGGATTCCGCCGCTCACCCACCACTTCAAGCGTTGCCATGACTGCCACATGCGGCGGATTCTGGCATGCCCGCAGCCGGCACAATGGCGGCATGCGCTTTGTCCCCGCCCGTTTCCTCACCCCGAAGCGCCTCCTGATGGCGTCGATCGGGGTGGCGGTGGTCACCATCGCGCTCAAGACCCTGGCCTGGGTGGTCACCGATTCGGTGGGCCTGCTGTCCGACGCGATGGAGTCGCTGGTGAACCTGGCCAGCGCGGTGGTCGGCCTGGTGATGGTGACCATCGCCGCGCGGCCGGCCGACGAGGAGCACCCTTACGGCCACCACAAGGCCGAGTACTTCTCCTCGGGCTTCGAAGGCATCCTCATCATCGCGGCCGGTCTCGGCATCCTCTGGGCTGCCGGCAGCCGCCTGCTGAACCCGCAGCCGATCGAACAGGTGGGCTGGGGCCTGGCGCTGTCGGTGGCGAGTTCGGTGCTCAACGGCGGCCTGGCCTGGACCATGCTGCAGGCCTCGAAGACACACCGCTCGATCGCGCTCGAGGCCGATGCCAAGCACCTGTTCTCCGACGTCTGGACCTCGGCCGGGGTGCTGGTCGGTGTCGTGCTGGTCACGCTCACCGGCTGGCTCTGGCTGGACCCGCTGGGGCGATGGCCGTGGCGCTCAACATCATGAAGGAAGGCGCACGCCTGGCCTGGCGCTCGTCGCAGGGGCTGATGGACGAGGCGGTGGAGCCCGAGGTGATGGCGACCATCCAGCAGACGCTGGACGGGTTTGCCCTGTCGCACGGCGACACCCACATCATCCGCTTCGACCACGTGAGCACGCGCCGCGCCGGCCAGCGCCGCTTCGTGGACCTGCACATGCACATGCCCGCGGCCTGGACGCTCGGGCGCGCGGCCGCCGTGCGGGCCAGCGTGGAGCAGGCCTTGATGAGCGCGGTGCCGGGGCTGCGCGCCACCATCCAGCTGCTGCCCAGCGACGTGGAAGCCCACTTCTTCGATGAGGACGATTTGAAATGATCTCGCTGTTGCAGCGCGTGAGCGAAGCGCGCGTGGACATCGATGCCAGACCGTGGGCGCCATCGGCCCGGGCCTGCTGTTGTTGCTGTGCGCGGAACCCGAGGACACCGAGGCCGTGGGCGAGAAGCTGCTGGCCAAGGTGCTGAAGCTGCGCATCTTCGGCGACGACGCCGGCAAGATGAACCGCAGCGTGCAGGACATCGGCGGCGGCCTGCTGGTGGTGAGCCAGTTCACCCTGGCGGCCGACACGAAGAGCGGCAACCGCCCGGGCTTCACCGGCGCGGCGCCGCCCGCCTTGGGCGAGGCGCTCTACGAGGCCTTCGTGAAGGCGGCGCGCGCGCAGCACCCGCTGGTGCAGACCGGCCGCTTCGGGGCCGACATGAAGGTGCACCTGGTCAACGACGGACCGGTGACCATCCCGCTGCGGATGACGGCCTAGGTGTGAAACCTCAATAGGTCGTTCATCCGGCCCTGATTGGGGACGCTGTGGTTGCCAGGCCCAGCCACTCAAGTCAGGACTGGCGCACCGGCTTCAAGTGGCTGGCCCGTTTCGGGGCCGAAAGCGCCGCAGGGCTGTGTGATCGCAGCTCGCGACCGCATCACAGGTCAGCGCCAGCAACGCAACCGGGGCATTGGCTGGGACGCTGTGCCTCTGACCATCGACGACCCCTCCCGGGTTTCCTTTGCCCGGGTGCTCAATGACGAGAAGGCCATTGGCCGCGCGCTGTTCCTGCGCCAGGCCGTCGACTGCCGCGCCAATTGAATTCAGCTGAATTCAATTGATATGATGCGATCTTTCCCCAAAGGAGACCCCTTGAGACTCGCCAATTTTTCCCTGCACCGCCAAGCCGCTCACCCGCGCCTGGGCGTCCTCGCCGGTGACCGCATGCTCGACCTGGCCGCATTCGCGACACGCAGCAACGCCCCCCTGCCGGACACGATGAAGGCGCTGCTTGCGCTGGGCGACGCCGGCCTGGCGCGGGTGCGCGAGCTGATCGCCGGCCCGGGCGCCGCCGACAGCTCGCACGCGCTGGATGCGATCGATTTCCTGCCGCCCATCACCGACGCGCACAAGTTCCTGTGCGTGGGCAAGAACTACCGCACCCACCTCGAGGAGCTGCAGCGCACCGACCTGATCAAGGAACTGCCCAACGAGCCGACGGGCTTCATCAAGCTCAACGACTGCCTGACCGGCCACGACAACGACGTGGTGCGCCCGCCCAGCGTCACCCACCTCGACTACGAGCCCGAGCTGGTGTTCGTGATCGGCAAGGCCGCCTACAACGTGAAGGCTGAGGACGCGTTCTCGCACGTGGCCGGCATCACCATCCTCAACGACCTGACCTGCCGCGACACGCAAAAGCGCGAGGTCGCCTCGGGCTCGCGCTTCTGGACCGCCAAGAACGCGCCCGGGTTCGGCCCGCTGGGTCCCTGCATCATCACGATGGACGAGGTGCCCGACCCCTACGACATCTGGGTGACCTGCAGCGTCAACGGTGAGCAGCGCATGCGCGTGAACACCAGCGACCAGATCTGGAAGCTGCCGCGAATCATCGAGCACTTCTCGCGCCTCGTGCCCCTCATGCCCGGCGACATGTTCTCCACCGGCGCGCCCGGCGGCGTGGCGGTCGGCAAGCCCAACGCCGAGGAGCTGTTCCTCAAGCACGGCGACGTCGTCGAGTGCGCCTTCGAGAACCCGCCCATGGTCCTGCGCAACCGCATCGTCGCGCCCGCGCAGGCCTGAGACCCCATCCGCCCCCAACCCAGGAGACAGACAACATGAACAGCGCTCTTCACCGCACCCTCGCCGCCGCCGTGGCGGCCGCCCTGTGCGCCACCGCCGGCCTCGCGCTGGCCCAGGCGCCGCAGCCCTACCCCACCAAGGCCGTGACCATGATCGTGCCCTTCCCGCCCGCCGGCGGCGCCGACTCGCTCGCGCGCATCCTGGCCGTGCACCTGGGCAACAGCTGGAAGCAGACCGTGCTGGTGGAAAACCGCCCGGGCGCGGCCGGCCACATCGGCGCGTCCTACGTGGCGCGCTCGGCACCCGACGGTTACACGCTCATGATGAGCTCCACCGCCTCGCTCACCAAGGAAAACGCCAGCCAGTTCGCCCCGGTGGCGCTGGTGTCGGCCTCGCCCTATGTGGTGACGGTGAACCCGAGACTGGGCGTGAAGAACATCCGCGAGCTGGGGGCCAAGGCCAAGGCCGAACCCGGCAAGCTGACCTTCGGCTCCTCCGGTGAAGGCTCGGCCTCGCACCTGACGGTCGAGCTCTTCAAGCAGGTGGCCGACGTCGAGATGATGCACGTGCCGTACAAGGGCACCGGCCAGGCCGTGAACGACCTGCTGGCCGGCACCATTGACGTGATGTTCGCCCCTGGTCAGACCGTGATGCCGCACGTGAAGTCGGGCAAGCTGGTCGCGCTGGCCGTGACCAGCGCCAAGCGCGCCAAGGCCACGCCAGAACTGCCGACGATCGCGGATTCGGGCGTGCCGGGTTACGCGGCCGTGGGCTGGTTCGGCCTGCTCGCGCCCGCCGCGACGCCCAAGGCGGTGATCGCCAAGCTGGGCGCGGACGTGAGTCGCACGCTGGACGACCCGGCGGTGGAGCGCACCATGCTGGAAGCCGGTGCCGAGCCAGCCGAAGGCACGCCCGAGCAGTTCGGCCGCTTCATCCAGGAAGAGCTCACCAAGTGGGGCGAGCTGGAACAGGCGATGGCGCGCAAGGCGGGCGCCAAGCCGCGCTGAACCAGCAGGCCCTGCCGGAACATACGCGCGGCTTCGGCCGCGCTTTTTTTTGGCCGGCATGTCCCGGCCTCTCCCGGTCGTTCAGTCGCGTTCGCGCGAGAGCATGGCGTTGATGCGCGCGCGCTGGCCGCCCGCCAGGTGCACGCGCATGGCCTCGCGCGCGCCCTCGGCGTCGCGCCGCGCGATGGCGTCCACCAGACGCTGATGTTCGGCCGAGGCGCTTTCGGCGCGGGCCGGCTCGCTGGCCGTGGCCGGCCCCAGCAGGATCATCGGCGTCTGCAGCGCCCGCAGGGTGGTGAGCAGGTAACGGTTGTGCGCGCTGCGGTAGATCGCGTCGTGAAAGCGCCGGTTCAGCCGCTCGCGGCGCATGGGGTCGCTCAGCACCTCGCGTTCGAGCACCAGCATCTCGCGCAGCACATCGACCTCGGCTTCCGATGCATTCTGCGCGGCGAGCGCGGCCGCAGAGGTTTCCAGCACCAAGCGGATCGCATACAGCTCGATCACCATCTGCTGATCGAGCTGCGCGACCACGCGCCCGCGATAGGGCTCATGCACGATGAGGCCGTCGGTCTCCAGCCAGGCGATGGCTTCGCGCACCGGTGTGCGGCTGATCTGCAGGGTGTCGGCCAGGCCGTTGACGCTGATGCGGTCGCCGGGTTTGAGCACACCGGTCTCGATGGCTTCGTGCAGCTTGCCGTAGGCCACCTGGCCCATGGACTTGCCGTTGCTGTCGGTGTGAGTGGGCATGTTGGATGGGAAGCAATGCGCCTGCGTGGAAGGCCACCAGGCGTGGCTGATTCTATCGAGTATGTTGCGCGCCGACGGCCCCGTCGTGCCGTGGAAACCGGCCCAGCGGCATAGGGCGCCGGCCACACGCCGCTCTCAACCACCAGCCTCCCATGGGCCGCATCCCGGCCATGAACAAGCTCCTGAGACTCGACCCCTAGGCGTAGGGGTTCGGCTGGCCCAGGCCCGCGAGGATCTCGGTCTCGCGCGCCTCCATCTCTTCGGCGTCCTGCTCGCCGGTTTCGTGGTCCCAGCCCTGCGCGTGCAGGGTGCCGTGCACCAGCAGGTGCGCGTAGTGCTGGGCCAGGGGCTTCTTCAGTTCGGCCGCCTCGCGCGCGACCACGGGGGCGCAGAGCACGAGATCGGCCATCACCACCGGTTCGGTGGCGTAGTCGAAGGTGAGCACGTTGGTGGCGTAGTCGCGGCCGCGGTAGTCGCGGTTGAGCGCCTGGCCTTCTTCGGCATCGACGATGCGCACGGTGATCTCGGCATCGGCGTCCAGCGCGTGGCGGATGCAGCGGACCACCCAGTGGCGGGGCAGGGCGGCGCGGTGCGCGGCGGCGTCGGCGAGCTCGCCGAACTGCAGGGAGAGGGTGAGGGCAGGCAGGGCCATCAGCGTTTGGCCGGTTGGGCGAAGCAGTTGGACATCAGGGTCTGGTCTTGCGTGTTGGGGTCGGCGGCGATGGCGCTCAACTCCCCCTTCATGCCTTGCGTGTACCAGCTCAGCCGGGACTGCGGGTCCAGGGCGAAAAAGCGCACGCCCGTGGTGGCACGGCGGCCCTGCAGCATCAGCGTGCGGCCACCGTGGTGCAACGCCGCGAACGAGGTGCCGTTGCTCAGGTTCAGGTAGGCCAGTTCGATCTCGCTTCCGCCATCGCATTTGTACTGCACGGCCTGGCTGCTGAAGACCAACTGGGGCTGTGGTGTTGCCGAGCCCTGGGCGGATGCATCGAGGGCCAGCACGGCGACAAGGCTGGCGAGCAGGGTGCGTGTGAGCATACGGTGGATGGCGTCAGTGGGCGGCGCGGCGCGCGCGCTTCGCGGGCGGGGCGTCTTCGGTGTCGGGGTTGCGCGCGTCGTAGGCGTCCACGATGCGCGCCACCAGGGGGTGGCGCACCACGTCGGCGCTGGACAGGCGGGTGAACGCGATGCCCTGCACGCGCTTGAGCACACGCTCGGCGTCGATCAGGCCGCTGAGCTGGGTGCGGGGCAGGTCGATCTGGCTCACGTCGCCCGTGATCACGGCCTTGCTGCCGAAGCCGATGCGCGTGAGGAACATCTTCATCTGCTCCACGGTGGTGTTCTGCGCCTCGTCCAGGATCACGAAGGCGTGGTTGAGCGTGCGCCCGCGCATGAAGGCCAGGGGGGCGATCTCGATCTGTTGGCGCTCGAAGGCCTTCTGCACCTTGTCGGCGCCCATCAGGTCGTAGAGCGCGTCGTACAGCGGGCGCAGGTAGGGGTCCACCTTCTGGCCCAGGTCGCCGGGCAGGAAGCCGAGCTTCTCACCCGCCTCCACCGCCGGGCGCGTGAGCACGATGCGCTGCACCGCGCTGCGCTCCAGCGCATCGACCGCGCAGGCCACGGCCAGGTAGGTCTTGCCAGTGCCGGCCGGGCCGATGCCGAAGGTGATGTCGTGCGTGGCGATGTTTTCCAGGTAGCGCGCCTGGTTGGGCGTGCGCCCGCGCACCTCGCCGCGCCGGGTCTGCATCGCCAGGGCGCCGTCGCCGGGCTCGGCCAGGGCGGTGTCGCCGCTGAGCATGAGCTGCACCTGTTCGGCGGGGATCGGCTTCTTCGCCATCTCGTACAGCGCCTGCAGCGTTTCCAGCGCCTGGGTGGCCTTGGCTTTGGGCCCCTCGATGCGGAACTGCTCGAATCGGTGCGCCACCTTGACCTGCAAAGCGGCCTCGATGCTGCGGATGTGGCTGTCCATGGGGCCGCACAGGTGCGCCATGCGGGTGTTGTCCGGTGGGGAGAAGGTGTGCCTGAGAATCAAACCGATAATCCAGTGAGTTGATGGCCCCCAACCCTGGCGGTGCCAGGCCCCCCGAGGGGGTGCAGTCGTTCTTGGGGGCGGCCCTGCGAACGACTGGAAAGGAATTTTCCCGATGATAGGCAAGTTGACCGGTACGCTGCTGGAAAAAAATCCGCCCCAGATCCTGCTGGACTGCCATGGCGTGGGTTATGAGGTGGATGTGCCCATGAGCACTTTCTACAACCTGCCCGCCACCGGCGAGAAGGTGGCCCTGCTCACGCACTTCGTGGTGCGCGAGGACGCGCAGATCCTCTACGGCTTCGGCACCTCCTCGGAACGCGAGGCGTTCCGCCAGCTCATCAAGATCAGCGGCGTGGGCCCGCGCACCGCGTTGTCGGTGCTCTCGGGCATGAGCGTGACCGACCTGGCGCAGGCGGTGAGCGCGCAGGAAAGCGGGCGCATCGTCAAGGTGCCCGGCATCGGCAAGAAGACCGCCGAGCGCCTGCTGCTCGAACTCAAGGGCAAGCTCGGCGCCGACCTGAACCTGCCCGGTGCCGGCCCGGCCCAGAGCGACGTGCAGAGCGACATCCAGCAGGCGCTGATGGCCCTGGGCTACAGCGACAAGGACGCCACCGCCGCGCTCAAGGCCCTGCCCAAGGACGTGGGCGTGAGCGAAGGCATCAAGCTCGCGCTCAAAGCACTGGCCAAATAAACCATGAGCATCCAGACCGACGATTTCACCCCCGCGCCGCGCGTGGTGTCCGCCGCGCCCGCCTCGCCCAAGGAAGAGGCGATCGAGCGCGCCTTGCGCCCCAAGCTGCTCGACGAGTACGTGGGCCAGACCAAGGTGCGCGAGCAGCTCGAAATCTTCATCGGTGCGGCCAAGAAGCGCAGCGAGGCGCTGGACCACGTGCTGCTGTTCGGCCCGCCGGGGCTGGGCAAGACCACGCTCTCGCACATCATCGCGCAGGAACTCGGCGTGAACCTGCGCCAGACCAGCGGCCCGGTGCTGGAAAAACCCAAGGACCTGGCCGCGCTGCTGACCAACCTCGAGGCCAACGACGTGCTGTTCATCGACGAGATCCACCGGCTCAGCCCGGTCGTCGAGGAAATCCTGTACCCGGCGCTGGAGGACTACCAGATCGACATCATGATCGGCGAAGGCCCGGCCGCGCGCAGCATCAAGCTGGACCTGCAGCCCTTCACCCTGGTGGGCGCGACCACGCGCGCGGGCATGCTCACCAACCCGCTGCGCGACCGCTTCGGCATCGTCGCGCGGCTGGAGTTCTACACCGCCGAGGAACTCGCGCGCATCGTCAAGCGCAGCGCCGGGCTGCTGAACGCACCCATGGACCCCGAAGGCGGATTCGAGATCGCGCGCCGCTCGCGCGGCACACCGCGCATCGCCAACCGCCTGCTGCGCCGCGTGCGCGACTTCGCCGAGGTCAAGGGCCGCGGCACCATCACGCAGGACATCGCCAACCGCGCGCTGGCGATGCTGGACGTGGACCCGCAGGGCTTCGACCTCATGGACCGCAAGCTGCTCGAAGCCGTGATCCACCGCTTCGACGGTGGGCCGGTGGGGCTGGACAACATCGCGGCCAGCATCGGCGAGGAGCGCGACACCATCGAGGACGTGATCGAGCCCTACCTGATCCAGCAAGGCTTCCTGCAGCGCACGCCGCGCGGGCGCATCGCCACGCTGGCGGCGTACCGGCACCTGGGGGTGGCGCCGCCAAGCAACGCGGGTGAACTCTTCGCCGACTGAAGGCATGCCCGACCACAGCCAGGAGTTTCGAGCGACCTGGCGCGGCAGCGCTGTCTGGGTGGCGGCGCTCGTGGCCCTCATGGCCGCGGGTTTCGCGGCGGGTGCCCTGGCCACGCCGCGCGGCGCCTGGCTGCTGGGCGCGCTGGCGCTCTTCTTCGGAGCGATGGCCTGGCTGCTGCTGCAGCCCCTCTTGAGCGCGCACCCCATCCTGCGCGTCGGCCCCGAGGGCATCGGCGGCTACCTGCTCAAGGGGCAGACCATTCCCTGGAGCGACATCGCCGATGTGGAGCACCTCTCGGTGCAAGGCCAGCACCAGATCCAGATCCAGCTGCGCGAGGGCGCGGTTTCGCAGGCCGCCACCGCAGGCCTGTTCCGCAAGGGGCTCAAGCGCGTGATCGCGTTGGCGCCGCTGCGCCGCGCCGAGCGCCAGCCCGCCGTGCAGGCGGCGCTGCAGGGTTTTCAGCGTTACGCCACCGGCCAGGCCCGCGCGGCCCTGAGCGAGCGGCTGGACGCCTGGCAGGCGCACGAGGCGTTCGAGGAGCGCCTGCGCACCCTCACCCCCACGCCCTGGGCGCTGTACGCGGTGATCGCCGTCAACGTGGCGGTGTGGGTGCTCAACCTGTTCGACGGCATGAGCCCCACCAAGCCCACTTCGGCCGAGCTGTTCGCCTGGGGCGCCAACTCGGCCACGGCCGTGGTGCGCGATGGCGAGTACTGGCGCCTGCTCAGCGCCACCGCGCTGCACGGCGGCGCGCTGCACCTGGGCCTGAACATGTTCGCGCTGTGGGACGCTGGGCGGCGGGTGTGCCGCTGGTTCGGCAACGGCCAGTTCCTGCTGATCTACCTGGCGGCAGGGCTCGCTGGCAGCGCGCTGAGCCTGCATTTTTCGTCACAGCAGGCGGTGTCGGTCGGGGCTTCCGGCGCGGTGTTCGGCGTGCTGGGGGCGTTGATGGTCGGCGTCTACCAGCACCGTGCGAGCGTGCCCAAGGCCATGGCGACGCAGCTGCTGACCAGCCAGGGCCTGTTCGTGGCGATCATGCTGGGGCAGGGTTTTGCCCGACCGGGCATCGACAACGCGGCCCACGTGGGTGGCCTGGTGATGGGGGCCCTGCTGGCCTGGCTGCTGGTGGAGCTGGTCGACGAGCGCGCCTCGCGTGGTCTGCGCCAGCGCCGCCAGGTGATGGCCGTGGCCGCCACGGTGCTGGTGGTGGGCGCGCTGGTGGGGCTGGCCCGGCCCGGCGTGGACCACCGGCAGTTGTTTGGCTCGCAGTCGCTGCTGACGGACCTGCTGCCCCGTCTGAGGGCCGCCGAGACCGCGCTGCAGCAGGACGCCAGGGACCACAAGGACGGGCGCCTGAGCCGGGCGCAATTCGTCGACGCGATGGCGCAGCGCCACATCCCGGCCTACCGGGCGATGGGCGAAGAACTCGCCGCGCTCGGCCCCCAACCCCACACGCCCACGATCGCGGAGATCCGCGAGCTTCACGGCATCGTGCTGGAGGTCATGACGCTGGAGGTGGGCAAACACCGGGGCTCCGTCGATGCGGCGCAGGCCGACGCCAGGCTCGAGCAGCTGTCGGACCGGATGGTCAGTGTGGGTGCCCGTCTGCGAGCGAAGCGCGCGCCGCCGGCCAGGCCGTGAGCGAGGCCGGTTCGGCACCGGCGCGCCGGCCGCGCAGCATGCCCGCCACGATCAGCGCCTGCGCCGCGTAGTAGGTGCTCAGCACCCACACCTGCGACATCGGCAGCGGCGACACGAAGCGATTGGTCGCCAGCAGCGAGTCGCTCAGCATGAAGAAGCCCGAACCCAGCGCCACGGCCAGGGCCGCGCGGTCGCGCTGCACGCTGGCGCGGCCGATGGCCTGCGCGGCCATCAGCGCGATCACCAGCACGTAGGCCGCCACCGGGGCGCGCAGGCCGGCCGGCAGGCCGCCCTGCCACAGGAAGCCGTACATCGCCACACCCAGGCCCAGCGTGCGCACCAGCGCGCGGCGGCTCGGGAACCAGGGCAGGCCCTGGTGGAACAGCGCGATGTAGGCCAGGTGGGCCAGCAGGAAAGCCACCAGCCCCGGGATGAAGTAGCCGGGGAACATCAGGAAGGCGTCTCCCGCCAGTGAAAAGGCCAGCGCGGCGAGCAGCAGGGCGTCCGCGCGCCGCACGCCGCCCGCGGCGCGCGCATGCGCCCACACCACGGCCATCGCGATCAGCATGGCCAGCGGCTTGAAGACCCGGTGCAGCTCCACCCAGCCCAGCGCGGCGGTGGCGATGGCCAGGGCGCCGCATTCGATCAGCAGCGCCTCGCCCATGCCGATGCGCCCCTGCATCACCGCGCCGATGGCCCACAGCGCCACCAGCAGCACGCTGAACACCACGGCGCTGCGCGAGAGCGGCCAGGCATCGGCGAACCACAGGAAGCCCCCCACGCCCACGAGCAGGGCCACGAACTGTGCGCCCGCGAACCAGCGCACCGCAGGGCTCATGGGCGGCGCATAGCGCTGCACGCTGGCGAGGTCGAAAGCGGGTGACGGAAAGCGCTCTGCCACGTCGGCCGGCCGCCAGCCCGGTGGCTTGAACCACACGCGCAGCTTGTCGGCCCAGCGCCGGGTGTGCCAGCTGTCGCGCAGCAGGCCCCAGTACACCTCGCCGTTGGCCCACAGCGGGTCCCAGCTCTGCAGGGGCTTGCGCGTGCCGTAGACGCACTTCTCGTCCTCTTCCTTGAAGCTGCCGAACAGGCGGTCCCACACGATCAGGATGCCGCCGTAGTTGCGGTCGAGGTAGCGGTCGTTCACCGCGTGGTGCACGCGGTGGTTGGAGGGGCTGCAGAACCAGCGGTCGAACCAGCCCAGCTTGCCGACCTGCTCGGTGTGCACCCAGAACTGGTAGAGCAGGTCGATCAGCGCGACCACGCCGAACACCAGCGGCGGTACGCCGGCCACGGCCATGGGCAGGTAGAAGATCCAGCCCAGCAGCGCGCCCGAACTGGTCTGGCGCAGCGCGGTGGAGAGGTTGTAGTCCTGGCTCTGGTGGTGCACCACGTGCGCGGCCCAGAAGACGGCGCTCTCGTGCCCGGCGCGGTGCAGCCAGTAGTAGCAGAAGTCGTAGAACACCAGCGCGGTCAGCCAGCCCATCCCGCTGGTCCAGAACGGGTGGTCGGGCCAGATCGCCACCGCCGAGTACACGGCGGTGTACAGGCCCACGCGCAGCAGCCGGGTGAACACCGCGCTGATCTGGCTGAGCATGCCCAGGCCGATGCTGCTGATGGCGTCGTCGAGCCGGTAGGTGTTGTGCCGGCGCTGGCGGCCGATGGCGTACTCGATCGCGATCAGCGCGAAGAACACCGGCGCTGGCCAGCACGATGATCTGGCTCGGGCTCATGGGAGGCGTGCGAAGCGGAAACGGGGCATGCGCGCATTGTGGGCAGAAGCCGGTGTTTGCACCCTTGGCATCAACCCGCATGCCCGTGCCAGAATCGCGGGCATGTCCGCCCACCCGCCCGCTGCCGCGACCGCCCCGGAGAGTGCCACCACCGCGCTGTACCGCGCCGCGCTGGGGCCGGTGAACACGGCGCACTACCTCGCGGTGTTCGAGCGTTTCGACGACGCCGGCCGCGCCAGCCCGGTCTGGAACCCGGCGGCCGGCCTGCTCACCCTGAACTGGCTGGTGTTCCGCCAGCTCTGGGGCTCGGCGCTGGTCTACCTGGCCTGTGCCCAGGGGCTGGCGCTGCTGGTGCTGGTGGCGGCCCGGCGCTTCCTGCAGTGGCCGCCGTCGGTGGAATGGGGCGTGCTGCTCACGCTGCTGTTGCTGAGCATCGCGATCCCCGGCGCCTACGGCAACGCCCTGCTGCACGCCGACACCCGCCGCCGCATGACGCGCGCCGTGCGCGAAGCCCGCACCGTGCGCGAGGCCTGCGCGGCGCTGGAAAAGCAGGCGAGTTCGAAGCGGCGCCTGGGGGCGCTGGTGGTGGTCAACCTGCTGCTGGCCGGTGCGCTGGGGGCGGGCTGGCTGGGCGGCGGGCTCCTGCAAGGCCTGCCGGCGCCGGCCGCCCAACTCGTCGAAGCACCGGCGCCGGCCGTTCCTGCCGCACCCGCCACGCCCGCCGCCGAGCCCGAGCCGGTCGAACAAGCCGTGGCCGCCGCACCGCCAGCCGCGCCGGAACCGGTGCCCGAACCCGCGCCGGTGATCGTGACGCCACCGACGCTGCCGGCCTTGCCATCCCTCGTCGAGGACAGCCCGCCGGCCGAGCCACCCGTGGTGGCCAAGGCCGCGCCGCCCGAGCCCGCCAAGGTGGTGGTCGCCAAGGTCGCGGCCCCCAAGGCATCGGTGGCGGCGGTGGTGGCGCCGCAGGCCCATGGCATCAACGTCGGCCTGTTCGCCGACCCGGCCAACGCCGACAAGGCCCACGCGCGCCTGGTGGAAGCCGGTTTTCCGGCGATCCTGCAGAAGGTCGAATCGCCCAAGGGCGAGTTCACCCGGGTTCGCGTCGGGCCGTTTGCCAGCCGTTCCTCGGCCGATGAAGCGGCCGCGCGCATCCGCGCCCTGGGGCTGGACGCGGTGGTGTTCGCGCCCTGAGCCGGCGAGGCCCGGTCGGTCAGCCCAGCGCGCCGCGCGTGTCCACGGCGATCAGGCGCTCCACCTTGCCCTCGGACAGGCCGCCGCGCACGCCGAACAGGAGGTCGTGCAGGTTGACCGTGGGGTCGCAGTGGCCGGGCACGAGCCAGACCGTGTCGCCCAGATCGGGCAGGGCCTGGCCGGCGTGGGCCGCGCGCAGGATGCCGTGCTCGTCCCCGCCATTGGCGAACACCAGGCCCGGTGGGCTCCACACGGCCGGCAGGCCGCTGTCGATGGCGTGGCTCTTGTGGCCGGCGTCGCACACCGCGTGCTGGGCGCCCCGGCTCATCACCTGCGCCTTGAGGAACAGCGCATGCTCGAACACCGGGGCCAGCGGCGCGCTTTCGTTGCGGGCGTAGTCGGCGTCCATGAACAGGTAGGAGCCCACCTGCAGCTCGCCCCAGACGTGGCTGGCCGTCTCCAGGGAGAAGGTGCCCGTGCCCGCGCCGGTGATCAGCGGCACCGTGAAACCCGCGGCCTGCAGCCGCTCGCGCGTGAGCGCGGCGGCCCAGGCCGCCTCGCCGATGGCCTTGGCCCGCTCGGCCGGGTCGCGCCGGTGCTGGGCGCCGCCGTGGTAGGCCTGCAGGCCGGCGAAGCGCAGCACCGGGTGCTGGGCGATCAGGCGGGCCAGGTCCACGGCCGGTTCGCCGGGCGGCACGCCGCAGCGGCCCTGGCCGACGTCGATCTCCACGAACACGTCGATGCGGTTCTCACCGCCCACGCTGGCGGCCTCCAGCGCCTGCGCCAGCCGCAGCACGCCGGCCGCGCTGTCCACCGCGATGGCGAACCGCGTGTCGGGCAGGGTGCGCACCGCCTGGGCCAGCCGCTGCAGCTTGGGCAGGGCGATCACTTCGTTGCTGATGTAGATGTCGGTCACGCCGCCGCGGGCCAGCGCCAGGGCCTCGTCGGTCTTCTGCACGCAGACCCCCACCGCGCCGTGGGCCATCTGCAGCCGGGCGAGTTCGGCGCTCTTGTGCATCTTGGCGTGCGGCCGCAGCCGCAGCCCGTGGGCCCGCGCGTAGGCCGCCATGTGCGCGAGGTTGCGCTCCATGGCGTCGAGGTCGATCACCAGGGCGGGGGTGTCGAGCTGCGCCACCTCCTGGCCGATCAGGGCCTGGGCGTTCTGCCAGCGCGAGCTGCGCGCAGGGTCAAGTTGCACGTTCATCGAGGGGGGCCCCGGATTGCAGGTGGTTGGTGTCGGCCCAACCCACCAGGCTCAGGCCCTCGGGCGACCACAGCAGGCGGTTGATGGCGGTGTTGGGCAATTCCCAGCTGCGCGGCGCGGTGAGTTCCAGGCGCGTGGCGGCGCGGTAGAGGATGTCGAGCACGCCGCCGTGCGCGACCATCAGCACCTGTTCTCCGGGGTGGCGCGAGGCCAGTTCGAGCACGGTGGGGATCACGCGGCGCTGCAGCTGTTCCAGCGATTCGCCGCCGGCGGGGGCGAAATCGGGCATGCGCTTGCGCCAGGCCAGGGCCTCGGTCGGCCAGCGCTGTTCGAGCTCGGCCCAGGTCTGGCCTTCGAAACGCCCGAAATGGCGCTCGCGCAGGCCCTGGTGGGGCGTCACGCTCAGGTTCTTGACGCGGGCGACCGCCTGCGCGGTCTCGAAGGCGCGACCGAGGTCGCTGGCATAGACGGCGGCAATCGGTTCGTCGCGCAGCGCTTCGGCCAGCTGGGCGGCCTGCCAGCGGCCGCGCTCGTTGAGGGCGATGTCGGTGTGGCCCTGGATGCGCGTGTCGCGGTTCCAGGCGGTTTCACCATGGCGCACGGCCAGGATGCGGGTGACTTGCAAAGGGGGGTCCTTGAACGCGGGCGAAAGACTGCAACTGTACCGGGGGCGCCACTGTCGCGCGTGCCGAAACGTCAGGAAAACCGGGGTTTGCGAGACAATTCGTTGCATGACGCCGCCGCCATCCCCGCTCGACGGGGATTTTTCCACGCTCTTCAATTTCCTGCCGATCGGGGCCTATCGAAGTTCACCCGAGGGGCGGATGCTGCGGGCGAACCAGGCGCTGGTGTCGCTCAACGGCTACGCGTCGGAGTGGGAGATGCTGGCTAGGGTGAACGACATCGCCCTGGAGTGGTACGTCGACCCCGCGCGCCGGGCCGAATTCAAGTGCCAGCTCGAACGCGATGGCTTCGTGCGCGGCTTCATCTCGGAAATCCACCGCCACAAGACGCGCGAGCGCGTCTGGATCAGCGAGAACGCGCACGGCGTGCGCGATGCGGCGGGCGTGTTGCAGTACTACGAAGGCACGGTGGAGGACATCACCGACCGCATGCGCGACCAGAAAGCCCTGCGCGAGAGCGAGGAGCAACTGCGCCTGATCACCGCCCAGGTGCCTGGCGCCGTGTTCGCCGTGTACGTGCGCAACGACGGCGGGCGCGAGTACCGTTTCCTGAGTGCCGGCATCCGCGACATCTACGGCTTCGAGGCCGACGACCTGATGCGCAACCCCGCCTTGCTCGCGCGCTACTTCCACCCGGAAGACCAGGCCATGTTGGAGCGCGACCGCCAGGCCATCCTGGCCGGGCAGTCCAGCCTGGAAACCGAGTTCCGGGTCGTGCTGCCCGACGGCACCATCAAGTGGATCTGCAACCGTTCTTGCGCGGTGTCGGCCGACGACAACGGCTTCCTGCGCGTGGGGGTGCTGTTCGACATCTCCGACCGCAAGGCGGCCGAGGCCGCGCTGCACGCCAGCGAAGCGCTGTGGAAACTGGCGCTGGAGAGCACGGGCGATGGCCTGTGGGACTGGAACCTGGTGACCGACGAGGAATTTTTCTCCGAAGGCATGAAAGCGATGTTCGGCTACGACGAAGCCGACGACGTCAACCTGGCGGTGGCGCTGGACGCCTGCACCCATCCCGAGGACGTGGCCCAGATGCAGGCCGATCGGCTGGCGCATTTCGAAGGCCGCTCGCCGGTCTACCGCAACGAGCGCCGCATCCGCTGCAAGGATCGCCAGTGGAAGTGGGTGTTGTCGCGCGGCATGGTGCTTTCGCGCGGTGAAAGCGGAAAGCCTTTGCGCATGATCGGCACGCACACCGACATCACCGAGCACAAGCAGGCCGAGGCGCAGCACCGCGCGCTCGAAGCGCAGTTGCGCGAGTCGCAGAAGATGGAGGCCATCGGCACCCTGGCCGGCGGCGTGGCGCACGATTTCAACAACCTGCTCGCCGCCATCCTGGGCAACCTCGTGCTGGCGCGCGAAGACCTGGGTGAGCAGCACCCGGCGCAGGAGAGCCTGACCGAGATCAACCGCGCCGCCATCCGCGCGCGCCAGCTGGTGCAGCAGATCCTCACCTTCAGCCGGCGCCAGACGCAGGAAATGGTGCGCCAGCCGCTCACCCCGCTGGTGGAGGAGGCGCTGGGCCTGATGCGCTCGCTGTTGCCCGCCAGCCTCAAGCTCGTGGCGCGCCTGCCCGCCGCCGGGCTGCCGGTGCTGGCCGATGCGACCCAGATGCAGCAGGTGCTCATGAACCTGTGCACCAACGCCTGGCAGGCCATGGAAGGCCGCTCGGGCGACATCACCGTGGCGCTGCGCGATGTGCGGCTGGACGCCTCGCAAGGCCTGCAGCTGGGCGGCCTGGCCGGCGGCGCCTACGCCTGCCTGAGCGTGGCCGACAACGGCCCCGGCATGGACGAGGCCACGCAGCAGCGCATCTTCGAGCCCTTCTTCACCACCAAGGCGCCGGGCGCGGGCACCGGCCTGGGCCTGGCGGTGGTGCATGGCATCGTCAAGGCCCACCGCGGGGTGATCGCGCTGCACAGCCGCCCCGGCGAGGGCTCGCGCTTCGACGTCTACCTGCCCCTGGCCGCCGGGGCGGCCGACGAGGCGCCGGCGCCCGCGCCCGTCACCGTGGCCACGGCCGCCGTGCCGGTGGCGCCCGGCAAACACGTGATCTACATCGACGACTACGAAGCCCTGGTGTTTCTGGTCGGGCGCCTGCTGCGCAAGCAGGGCTACCGCACCAGCACCTTCGAATCGGGCGAGGCGGCGATCGCCTGGTTGCGCGAGCATCCCGACGACCCGGTGGACCTGGTCGTGACCGACCAGAACATGCCGGGCATCTCGGGGGTGGACGTGGCGCGCGAGGCGCGCCAGCTGCGCCCGGGCCTGCGCGTGGCCATTGTCTCGGGGCACGTCAACGACAAGCTGATCGCCGAGGCGACCGAGGCTGGCGTGAGCGACGTGATGGGCAAGCAGGACAGCATGGACGCCCTGGGCGAGGCGATCCGCGAACTGCTGGAGCGCGCGACCCGCTGAGCCTTGCTGGGCCGCCCGCCGGTCAGCGGGGCACTTCGATGTTGACCTGGCGCGGGCCTTCCGGCGGCGCCGGGAAGTCGCGCAGCGCGGCGTCCAGCATGGCCGACCACAGGCCGTTGGTGCTGTTCCAGCGGCCATCGTGCGCGGCGCGCGTCTCGTACACCACCTTGCCGCTGGCGGCGTGTCGGATCACCAGCGACACCTCGCGCTTGTAGTACGGCGACTCCATGCGCGGGTACATCGGCATCCAGATGATCTGGCGACGGCCGGTCACCACGTAGTCGCGCCCGGGCATGGCATAACCGAAGCCGGGGCCGAAACCGCCGCCCCAATAGCCGCCCCAGTAGCCGTCGTACGGGCTTTCCCAGGGCGCGCGCGGCAGTCGCAGCGTGCTGGCGTCCACCTGCACCAGCCAGGGGGATGCCGTGCCTTCGGCCGCGCGGGTCCAGCCCACCTTCACCAGGGCCTGCTGGGCGAGGCGCTCCAGCTCGTCCTGGCCGGTGGCGATCTTGCCTTCGCGCTGCGAGGGCAGGCGCTCGAAGCGGTAGATCTGCGGCGCCTGGGGAATCGTCACCGGCGTGCCGGGCTTGCCCGCCTGGTCGGCCCAGCGCGCGAAACTCTGCACCTCGTTGTCCACCAGGTACACGCTGGCGCAACCGCTGAGCACCAGCAGGGCGGTGGCGGCGCCCCACACCTTGAAGGGGCGCAAGAGCTGTTGAATGGTCATGAAACCTCCTGAATGGCCTTGGCGGGCGCCCAAGGAGAAAACTCAGTGCGCCGCGGCAATCGGTATGACTGCGGCGGGCGCCGAAGCGTTCCCCTGCGGTGCGGGCCAGTCCGTTTCAGGGGGCAAGGCGCGTGCCGCCCCGGGCAGGGGCTCGTCGTCGAAGGCCTTGTCGCCGTCCTCGCTGGCCTCGCCCGTGGCCCGGATGGTTTCAAAAGGAAACAGCGAGCGGTCCATCAGGTGGCTGGGCACGATGTTCTGCAAGGCGGTGAACATGTTCTCGATCCGGCCCGGGAAACGTTTCTCCCAGTCCTTGAGCATCAGGCCCACCTGTTTGCGCTGCAGGTTTTCCTGGCTGCCGCACAGCGTGCACGGGATGATGGGGAATTCGCGCAGTTCGGCCCAGCGGCTGAGGTCCTTCTCGGCCACATAGGCCATGGGGCGGATCACCACGTGCCGGCCGTCGTCGCTCACCAGCTTCGGGGGCATGCCCTTGAGCTTGGCGCCGAAGAACATGTTGAGCAGCAGGGTCTGCAGGATGTCGTCGCGGTGGTGGCCCAGCGCGATCTTGGTCGCGCCGAGCTCGCTGGCCACGCGGTAGAGGATGCCCCGGCGCAGGCGGCTGCACAGGCTGCACATCGTCTTGCCCTCGGGAATCACGCGCTTGACGATGGAGTACGTGTCCTGGTTCTCGATGTGGAACTTCACGCCCAGTTTCGTGAGGTAGGCGGGCAGGATGTCGGCCGGAAAACCGGGCTGTTTCTGGTCGAGGTTGACCACGATCAGTTCAAAACTGACGGGCGCGCGCGCCTGCAGCTTCTGCAGGATGTCGAGCATGCCGTAGCTGTCCTTGCCGCCCGAGAGGCAGACCATCACGCGGTCGCCTTCCTCGATCATGTTGTAGTCCACGATCGCGCGGCCAACCTCGCGGCACAGGCGTTTTTCGAGTTTGTGGTTTTCGAGTTCGGTGTTCATGTCGGGTTCCTCACCACTGCCCGCTTTCCATGCGGATGGCGACCTCGCAGTCGTCGAAGATTTCCAGCTTGGCGATCTTCACGCGCACGCCGATCACGCCGGGCAGCTGGATCAGCCGGCGCGTGAGCTTGCCGATCAGGCTCTCCAGCAGGTTCACGTGCTCGGCGGTGCATTCGTCGATGATGATCTGGCGCACCTTGCGGTAGTCCAGCACATGGCCGATGTCGTCGTCGTGCGGCAGCAGGGGCTGCGTGCCCTGGTTGAGCTCGGCATCGACCTGGATCGGCTGCGGGCTCGACTTCTCGTGGTCGAGGATGCCCAGGTTGGCGTTGAAGCGCAGCCCGGTGAGCGTGAGGATCTGGTTGCCGGCGGCGGTGGCGTTCATGATGGGCGTGCGCTGGGTTACATCAGCGAAAAATCGCGCTCGAAGCGCATCAGGTGCTGGCCGCCATCGACCAGCAGGGTGGTGCCGGTGATGGATCGGTTGTCCAGCGCGAAGGCCACGGTCGCGGCCACGTCCTGCGGGGTGGACGAGCGGCCCAGCGGCGACTGCTGGTGCAGTTCGGCGAATTTCTCGTCGCTCAGCAGGTGGCTGGTGAGCGTGAGGCCGGGCGCCACGCCCACCACGCGCACGCGCGGCGCCAGGGCCAGCGCCAGCATGGTGTTGGCGGCTTCGAGCGCGGCCTTGGAGAGCGTGTAGCTGAAGAAGTCCGGGTTCATGTTCCAGAGCTTCTGGTCGAGCAGGTTGACCACCACGCCCTCGGCCTGCCGTGCCTCCAGGTGCGCATGCAGGGCCTGCGCCAGCAGCACGGGCGCGCCGGTGTTGGCGCGCAGGTGCTGCTCCAGCGCGGCGAAGCCGAAGCTGGGCGCGCTGTCGTGTTCGAAGATCGAGGCGTTGTTGACCACCGCGTCCAGCTGGCCGAAATGCGCCACCACGGTCGGCAGCAGGGCGCGCACGCTGGCCTCGTCGCCGAGATCGGCAAAAAAGGTGTGGGCGCTGCCGTCGCGCCCGCTGCGCAAGGCGCAGTCGGCGGCGGTGCGGTGCGCGTCGTCGGCCGAGTGGCGGTGGTGCACCGCCACGTTCCAGCCCGACTGCGCCAGCGCCAGCGCGATCTCGCGGCCCAGGCGCTTGCCCGCGCCGGTGACGAGCACGGTGCGCGTGGCAAGAGGCGGGGGGGTGGCGCTGGGCATGAAGGACAATCCGGGGGTGCGAACCCCCATGGCAACAGAACACGAGAGTTTAACGAGCCCCTTGCTGGCGCGGGTGCGCGAGGCCATCGCCCAGGGCGGCGGCTGGCTGCCGTTCGACCGCTTCATGGCCATCGCGCTCTACGAGCCCGGCCTGGGCTATTACGCCAACGCGCTGGCGAAATTCGGCCACCTGCCCCAGGGCGGCAGCGATTTCGTGACCGCGCCCGAACTCACCCCGCTGTTCGGCCAGGCCCTGGCGCGGCAGGTGGCGCAGGCGCTGGCCGCCAGCGGCACCGACGAGGTGTGGGAGTTCGGCGCCGGCACCGGCGCGCTCGCCCTGCAGGTGATCGAGGCGCTGGCCGAACGGGGGCAGCCGCTGCGGCGCTACACCATCGTCGACCTCTCGGGCAGCCTGCGCGAACGCCAGCGCCACACCCTGAGCGCGCACGTGGACCGTGTTCATTGGGCCGATGCCCTGCCCGAGCAACTGCACGGCGTGGCGCTCGGCAACGAGGTGCTCGATGCCATGCCGGTGCAACTGCTCGCGCGCACGGGGGGCGTGTGGCACGAGCGCGGGGTGGCGCTGGACGCGGCGGGCGCCCTGGCCTGGGCCGACCGCGCCACCGAGCTGCGCCCACCGCTGGCGGTGGAGGGTGGGCACGACTACGTGACCGAAATCCACCCGCAGGCCGAGGCCTTCGTGCGCACCCTGGGCGACCGCCTGAAGCGCGGCGCGGCCTTCCTGCTCGACTACGGTTTCCCCGAGGCCGAGTACTACCACCCGCAGCGTGCCATGGGCACGCTGATCTGCCACCGCGCGCACCGCAGCGACAGCGACCCGCTGAGCGACGTGGGCGAGAAGGACATCACCGCGCACGTGAACTTCACCGGCATCGCCCTGGCCGCGCAGGACGCGGGGCTGGACGTGCTGGGCTACGCCAGCCAGGGCCGTTTCCTGTTGAACTGCGGCCTGCTGGACCTGGCGCAGCGCGCCGACGCACGGCAGAACGCGATGATGCAGAAGCTCGTCAACGAGCACGAGATGGGCGAGCTGTTCAAGGTGATCGCGCTGGCACCGGCCGGCAGCGCCGCCGGCTGGGTGCCCCTGGGTTTCGCGGCCGGCGACCGCACACACCGGCTCTGAGCATGATCCGCTGGATGATCGTCATCTTCCTGGCCCTGCTGCTGATCAGCTGGTTCACGCCGCTGCTGCGCAAGCTGGGCTTCGGGCGGCTGCCGGGCGACTTCCACTTCAAGGCCTTTGGCCGGGAATGGTTCCTGCCCTTCGCCACCACCGTCGTGCTGAGCATGGTTGCCAGCCTGATCGGCTACCTGATCTGAGGGAGCGCCCCATGACCGCCGAGTCCCTGCACATCGTCTGCCCGCATTGCCACACCACCAACCGCCTGGCCCGCGAGGCCCTGGGCCAGGCGCCGGATTGCGGCAAATGCCACCGCGCGCTGTTCGACGGCCACCCGGCGGCGCTGGACGAAGCCGCCTTCGAGAAACACGTGGGCCGCTCCCAGGTGCCGGTGCTGGTGGACTTCTGGGCCCCCTGGTGCGGTCCCTGCCGCGCCATGGCGCCCCAGTTCGAGGCCGCCGCGCGCGAGCTGGAGCCGCACGTCCGCCTGGCCAAGGTCAACACGGAAGAAGCCCAGGCCCTGGGCGCGCGACTGCAGATCCGCAGCATCCCCACGCTGGCGCTGTTCGTGAACGGGCGCGAGGTGGCGCGCCAGCCCGGCGCCATGGGGCAGGCCGACATCGTGCGCTGGGTGCGCTCGAACCTGCCGCGGTCCTGAACACGCCCGCCGCCTGACGCGGTATGGTCGGGGCTTGTCCGACCTTTTCCCGCGCACCATGTCTTCATCTCCCCGACAAGGCCGGCTGCTGGCCGACGTGGGCGGCACCAACGCCCGCCTGGCCTGGCAGGACGGCCAGGGCGCACCGATCGAGCACATCCAGGTGCTGCCGGTGGCCGAGCACGCCAGCCTGCAGGCCGCGATCCGCGTCTACCTCGGCGGCCTGGGCCGCCAGCCCACGGCGGCGGCGATCGCCATGGCCAACCCCGTCACGGGCGACCGCGTGAGCATGACCAACCACGACTGGTCGTTCTCGCAGGCGGCCTTGCGCGACGAACTGGGCCTGAGCACGCTGCGCGTGCTCAACGACTTCACCGCCCTGGCCCTGGCCCTGCCGCACCTGCCCGCGCACGAGCTGCGCCAGGTGGGCGGCGGCGCGGCGGTGCCCGGCGCGGCCATCGCGCTGCTGGGCGCGGGCACGGGGCTGGGCGTGTCGGGCCTGCTGCCCGATGGTGCGGGCGGCTGGGTGCCGATCGCCGGCGAGGGCGGTCACGTGACCCTGCCCGCGGCCACCGCGCGCGAGCGGGTGGTGATGGACGCGCTGGTGCGCCGCCACGGCCATGCCTCGGCCGAGCGCGTGGCCAGCGGCACCGGCTTGCTGGAGACCTGCCAGATCCTGTGCGAGGCCGATGGCGTGGACGCCCGCGCGTTCGGCAGCGCCGCCGCCGTCACCGAGGCCGCGCTGCAAGGCCGGCATCCGCAGGCGCTGGAGGCCCTGGAGATGCTCTGCGGCGTGCTCGGTGCGGTGGCCGGCAACCTCGCGCTCACGCTGGGTGCGCGCGGCGGGGTCTACATCGGCGGGGGCGTGGTGCCGCGCCTGGGCACCTGGTTCGATACCTCGCCGTTCCGCGAACGCTTCGAAGCCAAGGGCCGCTTCGAGGCTTACCAGAGCGGGATTCCGGTGTGGGTGATCACCGCGCAGCAATCGCCCGCGCTGCTCGGCGCCGCCCGCGCGCTCGACGCGCGGCCCTGATCACGACTGGGGCGCGGCCTGCGCGGCGCCCAGCGGCGGGACCGCTCCCTCGCGGTCCTGCCCCGGGTACACCATGAGGTGTGGCACCGGGATCTGGATGCCCTGCGCATCGAAGGCCGCCTTCAGGCGGCGCAGGTACTCGCGCTTGATGCCCCACTGCTCCAGCGGCAGGGTGCGGAAGCGGCAGCGGATGATGAGCGCCGACTCTGCCCAGTTGTCCACGCCGGCGATCTCCATGTCGGCCAGGATGCGGGGCTCGAACGCCGGGTCGGCGCGCAGTTGCGAGGCCACGTCGCGCATCACGGCCATCACGTCCTCCACGTTCTCGCGGAAGGCCACGCGGATGTCCATCACCGCGTGGCTGAAGTCGCGCGTCATGTTGACCACGGTGTTGATGTACCCGTTGGGCACGTAGTGCACGTTGCCGTCGTAGTCGCGCAGCTGCACGTAGCGCAGCGTCACCACCTCCACCATGCCGGCGTGGTCGCCGATCTTGACCACGTCGCCCTGGCGGATCTGGTTCTCCAGCAGCAGGAAGAAGCCGGTGAAGTAGTCCTTCACCAGGCTTTGCGCGCCGAAGCCCACCGCCAGGCCCACCACGCCCGCCGCCCCCAGGATGGGCGCGACCGACACACCCACCTCGCCCAGCACCAGCATGCCGGCCACCAGGCTCACCACCACGACGATCAGGTAACGGAACACCCGGTCCAGCGTCTGGGCGCGCTTGGCGGCCTCGCGGTCGTCCAGCCGGCTGGCGATGCGCTCGCGCAGCGTGCCCACCACGCGCTGCAGCACCACCACCAGCAGCCAGGCCACCAGGACGATCAGCACGATGCGCGTGAGACTGGCGGCGGCGCCGCCCAGGCTGGTCCACCAGCGGGTGGCGATGTCGATGAAGGCTTCGTTCATGGGGTGCTCCGGAAAAAGAAAAAGCAAAGCGGGCGCCGGCCTCGCGGCCGGCGCCCGCCGTGAAAGGGTTTACGGATTGGGAACGGCCGCCAGCGCGGCCAGGAAGCGCTCGCGCCACCAGTGCACGTCCTGCTCGCGGATGCCCTGCAGCAGCGCCTGGTGGCGGCGCTGGCGCTCCTCCAGCGGCATCTGCAGCGCGCGCTGCATGGTCTCGGCCGTGCGCGTGGTGTCGTAGGGGTTGACCAGCAGGGCCTCGCGCATCTGCTCGGCCGCGCCGGCAAAACGCGAGAGCACCAGCACGCCGGGGTCGTCCGGGTCCTGCGCGGCGATGAACTCCTTGCGCACCAGGTTCATGCCATCGCGCAGCGGCGTCACCAGCGCCACGCTGGCGGCGCGGTACAGCCCGGGCAGGCGCTTGCGCGCCACGTTGCGGTGGATGTAGCGCACCGGCATCCAGTCCAGTTCACCGAAGTTGCCGTTGATGGCGCCGCACAGGCTCTCCAGCTCCTGCAGCAGCGCGGCGTAGGCGTCCACCGTCTCGCGGCTGGGCGCGGCGATCTGGATCAGCGTGGCGCTGCCCAGGTTCTCCGGGTAGGCCTGCAGCAGTTGGCGGAACGCCTTGAGCCGCTGCGGCAGGCCCTTGGAGTAGTCCATGCGCTCCACACCCAGCAGCAGGCGGCGGCGCGAATACTCCTTGAGCATCTGCTCGTGCATGTCCTGCGACTCGCGGCCCTTGCCGAGCTCGATGAACTCGTCCACGTCGATGCCGATCGGAAAGGCCTGCGCGCGCAGTGTCTTGCCGAAGGCGCGGAATTCGTGTTCGCCCAGGATGTCGGCCGGCGTCTCTGTGCCCACGTAGCGCGCGAAGTGCGACACATCGGCCTCGCTCTGGAAGCCCACCAGGTCGTAGGCGAACAGCGAGCGCATCAGCCAGTCGTGCTCGGGCACGGCGGCCAGCATCAGCGGGGGTGGCAGCGGGATGTGCAGGAAGAAGCCCATGCGCTGCTCGCAGCCCATGGCGCGCAGCTCAGCGGCCAGCGGGATCAGGTGGTAGTCGTGCACCCAGATGATGTCGTCGGGCCGCAGCAGGGTCTTGAGCTTGTGCGCGAACATCTGGTTCACGCGCCGGTAGCCGCCGATGTAGCCGGCGTCGAAGTCGGCCAGGTCGAGCCGGTAGTGGAACACCGGCCAGAGCACGCCGTTGCTGTAGCCCAGGTAGTAGCTGTCGTGGTCCTCGCGGCTGAGGTCCACCGTCGCCAGCTGCACCTTGCCCGCGTTCTGCACGTGCAGCTCACCCTCGCCGGGCGTGCCGTCCTCCACCACCTTGCCGCTCCAGCCGAACCACAGCCCGCCCGAGGCCTCGAGCGCCTGGCCCAGCGCCACGGCCAGCCCGCCCGAGGCGGTCTTGCGCGGATCGGCGATGCGGTTGGAGATGACGACGAGCCGTCCCATCAAATCACCGAATCCCAGCGGGCCGAGAGGCGCACCGCGGCGTTGATGATGCCCACCATCGAATAGGTCTGCGGGAAGTTGCCCCACATCTCGCCGGTGGTGGCGTGGGTGTCTTCCGACAGCATGCCCAGCGGGTTGCGCGCGGCCAGCATGGTCTCGAAGATCGCGCGCGCCTCGTCGGCGCGGCCGGTGCGCGCGAGCGCGTCGATGCGCCAGAAGGTGCAGATGTTGAACGCGGTCTCGGGCTTGCCGAAATCGTCGGCGGCCTCGTAGCGCCGCATGAAGGGGCCGTCGCACAGGTGCTTCTCCAGCGCGTCCAGCGTGGCGAGGAAGCGCGGGTCCATCGGGTCGATCATGCCCACCTCCACCATCAGCAGCACGCTGGCATCGAGGTCGCGCCCGCCGAAGCTCTCGGCGAAGGCCTGGCGCTCCTCGCTCCAGGACTCGCGCAGGATGCGCTCGCGCATGGTTTCGGCGTGGGTCGCCCAGTAGGAGGCGCGCCCGGGCATCTCCAGCGTGCGCGCGATCTTGGCGAACCGGTCGCAGGCGGCCCAGCACATCAGGGCCGAGCTGGTGTGCACGCGCGCGCGCGTGCGCAGCTCCCACATGCCGGCGTCGGGCTGGTCGTAGATGCGCAGCGCGCGCTCGCCCACCACTTCGAGCTGTTCGAACTCCGCGAGGCCCGCCGGGTGCAGCAGGCGCTCGTCGTGGAAGGCCTGCGCGGCGGCCAGCACGATGTTGCCGTACACGTCGTGCTGGAAGTGCTCCTGCGCCTGGTTGCCCACGCGCACCGGCCCCATGCCGCGGTAGCCGGGCAGGGTGTCGCAGATGCTCTCGGGCAGTTCGCGCTCCAGGCCGATGCCGTGCAGCGGCTGGATGTGGCCGCCGCCCGCGCCCACCACCACGTTGGCGAGCCAGCTGAGGTAGTCCTCCATGGTGCCGACCTCGGACAGGCTGTTGAGCGCGCGCACCACGAAGAAGGCGTCGCGCAGCCAGCAGTAGCGGTAGTCCCAGTTGCGCTGGGTGCCCGGCGCTTCGGGGATGCTGGTGGTCATGGCCGCGACGATGGCGCCCGTGTCTTCGTACAGCGAAAGCTTGAGCGTGATGGCCGCGCGGATCACCGCCTCCTGCCACTCCAGCGGCACCGCCAGGCGCCGGCTCCAGTTGCGCCAGTAGGCCAGGGTCTCCTGCTCGAAGTGGCGCGCGGTGTCGCCGATGCCGGTCTCCAGCGTCTCGTCCGGGCCGAACATGAAGTTGCATTCGCGCGTGAGCAGGAAAGGCTCGCGCGAGAGCACGTGGCTGATGGAGGCATCGGTGTGCAGGCGCAGCGTCAGCCCCTCGCCCACGTAGCGGATGTGGTTGCTGCCCGAGGTGATGGTGGGCGTGACGCGGCCCCAGTCGAAGCGTGGCAGCAGGCTCACGCGGATGCGCGGCGCGCCCTTGAGCGGGCGCACGCGGCGCACCAGCTGGGTGGGCCGGAAGTAGCGGCCGCGCGAGAGAAAACGCGGCGCGAAATCGGTGATGGACAGGCCGTTGCCGTCGTGGTCCCAGAGCTCGGTCACCAGCACGGCGGTGTTGTGCTCGTAGCGCTGGGTGGCTTCGGCCAGGCCCTCGATCTCGATCGCGAACGCGCCCTTTTCGAGATCGTCGCCGCCCAGCAGGGCGTGGAACACCGGGTCGCCGTCAAAGCGCGGCAGGCAGCTCCAGACCACGCGGCCGTGCGGGTCGATCAGCGCGCTGAAGGCGCAGTTGCCGACCATGCCCAGCGACAGCGAGGGGGCGGCGGGTGGCGCGAAACCGGGGGTGGGGCTCATGGGCGTGTGCTGGGAAGGAGGAGGGCGTCGGCCAGCCAGGTGCGCAGGGCCTCCGGGCTGGGGCAGCGGTGGCGGGCCAGGCTTGGGCCATCGCCCACCTTGATGCCTTCGCCGCCCAGGCGCTGCACCACGTCGAAGCCGGCCTCGTCGGTCACATCGTCGCCCGCGAACACCGGCACGCGGCCCGCGAAGGGCGCTTCCTGCATGAAGGCCTCGATGGCGGCGCCCTTGCTCACCCGGGCGGATTTCACCTCCACCACGGCCTTGCCGTGCAGCAACTGCAGGCCGGGTTCGTCGGTGATGGCCTGCGTCAGCGTGCTCATGCACAGCGCTTCCAGCATGGGCGCCTGCCGGTAGTGCAGGGCCATCGAGGTCTGCTTGCGCTCCAGCAGCAGCCCCGCGTGGCGCGCCACCAGCTGTTCGGCCGCGGCGATCGCGCGCGCCAGTCCGCTTGGGCGCGTGGTGGCCGCCCCCCCGTGGGGCGACAGGCGCACCGCGCCGTGTTCGAACGCCGCCGGCCACGGCCAGGGCGAGGCCAGCATGGGCTCCAGGTCTTCGCGGGCGCGCCCCGTCACCAGCGCCAGCGCGCCATCCAGCCGCTGGTGCAGGCCATTCAGCAAGGTCACCAGTGCCGGAGGAATCTCCACCGCATCGGGCCTGCCGGCCAGATCGGCGAGCGTGCCGTCGAAGTCCAGAAACAGCGCGGAGCGGTCGCTCAGCAGTTGGGGCAGTGTGCTCATTGGCCCCTACCGTAACAGGGTGAGCGGTCCCATGTCGTGAAAAATCGTTTTAACCCACCTCGTGGGTGAGACTCCGGCCCCGGTTGACGGCGCGCGGATGGGCTCAATCGCCCGGGGCTTCGGGCGCCGAAGACCCCAGCGCCTGCGAAACGGCGGTGACGCGCGCGCGGTGGATGCGCTCGCCCACGCGCTGGCCGCTCAGCCCATCGGCCTGGGCCTGGGCCGCGACCACGGCCGTGTCCACCGAGCGCGAGGCCGACAGCGCCAGCGCCAGCCGCTCGCGCGGTGGGTAAGGTTCTTCTTCCAGGCCGAGGCGGCCGCGCGCGTCGCATTCGCAGGCCAGCAGCACTTCATGGAAACGCGCCGGCTTGCGCAGCGCGTCGCAGCGCTCCAGCAGGCGCTCCACCGCGCCCGCGCTGAAATCGCCGCTGCGGTGGATGTTGCCGTGCTCGCGCGCCACCACGTCGGCGAGTTCGCGGCAATCGGTGGGCACGCGCAGCCGCTCGCACACGCCCTTGAGCAGGCGCGCGCTGCGCTCTTCATGGCCGATGTGGCGCGGCAGCACGTCGGCCGGCGTCGTGCCCTTGCCCAGGTCGTGGCACAGGCAGGCGAAGCGCACCGTCAGCGGCGCGGCCAGGCGCGCGCTCATGTCCAGCACCATCATCAGGTGCACGCCGGTGTCCACCTCGGGGTGGTATTCGGCGCGCTGCGGCACGCCCCAGAGCCGGTCCACCTCGGGCAACAGCCGCTGCAGGGCACCGCAGTCGCGCAGCACCTCCAGCATGCGGCTGGGGCGTTGCTCCATGAGGCCACGCGCCAGCTCCTGCCACACGCGCTCGGCCACCAGGTGGTCGACTTCGCCGTTCGCCACCATCTCGCGCATCAGCGCCAGGGTCTCGGGCGCCACCGAAAAATCGGGAAAGCGCGCGGCGAAGCGGGCCAGCCGCAGGATGCGCACCGGGTCTTCCGCGAAGGCCCCGGTCACGTGGCGCAGCACGCGTTCGCGCAGGTCGCGCTGGCCTTGGTGCGGGTCGATCAAGGGCGCGCGCGCCGGGTCGTCCGCGTGCTCGGCGGCCACCGCCATGGCGTTGATGGTGAGGTCGCGCCGCGCGAGATCGTCTTCCAGCGTGACGCCGGCCTCGGTGTGGAAAGCGAAGCCGTGGTAGCCCGGCGCGGTCTTGCGCTCGGTGCGCGCCAGCGCGTATTCCTCTTTGGTCTTCGGGTGAAGAAAGACCGGAAAGTCGCGCCCCACCGGCAGGAAGCCCTCGGCCGCCATGGCTTCGGGCGTGGCGCCCACCACCACCCAGTCGCGGTCCGCGTGCGAGACGGCGGCGGGCGCGTCCGAAGCGCGCGCCATCAGCGCGTCGCGCACCGCGCCGCCCACGAGATAGGTTTTCATGGAGGCAAGTTTAGGCGCAGGGGCTGGCCGGCCGCGCCTGGGTGCTCAATCCGAATGCCGGCGCGCGCTGCTGAAGCGCACCCGGTACTCCTCGGCCGTGACGCCCAGTTGCTTCAGGAACAGCTTGCGCAGCGACTGCTCGGAGGCATAGCCGACGCGCCCGGCGATCGACTTCAAGGGCAGGTCCCCGTCCTGCAGGAGCACGCAGGCCTTGTCGAGCCTGGCCGCGTCGATGTACTGGTTCGGCGCGACGCCCACTTCCTTCACGAACACGCGGCGAAAATTCCGCTCGCTCATGGCCGCCCGCCGGGCCAGATCGCTCTGCGGCATCGGCGACGCGACGTTGGAGAGAATCCAGTCCTGCACCTCGCGGATGCCCGGGTGCGTGGTGTTCTGGCTGGCCAGGTGCATGCTGTACTGGGACTGCCCGCCTGGGCGCCGCAGGTAGACGACCAGATCCCGGGCCACCGCCAGGGCCAGGGAGCGGCCGAAATCCTCTTCCACCAGGGCCAGCGCCAGATCGATGCAGGCGGTCACGCCCGCCGACGTCCAGAGATGACCGGCGCGGATGTAGATCGCGTCGGGCTCCACCTTCACATCCCTGAACTTTCGCTGCAGCAGGCCCGCCGCGCTCCAGTGGGTGGTGGCGCGCAGGCCGTCCAGCAGCCCGGCCTCCGCGAGGAAGAAGCTGCCCGAGCACAGGCCCACCAGGCGGTTCACCCGGGAGGCGTTGTCGCGGGCCCATTCCACCAGAGGCTGGTTCGACGCCAGGGCCTGCTCGATGGCGCGCGCGCCCACGATGACCGCGATGTCCGGGAGGTCGGTCGCGTCCACGGCCTTCGTGGCTTCCAGCGACATCTGCAGGTCGGAGGCGATCGTGCCAACCCGGGTGGAGGCGATCCTCACGCTGTAGCCGGGCGGTCGGCCACTTTGCGCCAGATGGATGTTGGCGTACTCCAGCACGCTCATGGTGCCGATGGCCTCCAGCGCCTTGAACCCTGGGTACACGACCAGGTCGACCCGGACGGGTGAAGAGTGCATAGGGACTTCCATGTTTCAGTGGTTTCGTTGTGCCTGTGTTGTCGTTTCACGAATGGCCCGTTCCGATCCGGCCAACTTGACCGATGCGCCGGCCAACCCGGCTCGAAGCGCCCGTCAACGGGTAGCGCTCAGGCGCCGTCGCCGATATCGTGCGGGGCCCTCTTCGAAAGACGAAGCCAACTATAAGGACCCCCCAAAGATGAAATCGCGCGCTGCCGTGGCCTTCAAGGCCGGAGAACCGCTTCAGATCGTTGAAATCGACGTGGCCCCGCCGCGCCAGGGCGAAGTGCTGGTCCGCATTACGCACACGGGCGTGTGCCACACCGACGCCTTCACGCTGTCCGGCGACGACCCGGAAGGTCTCTTCCCCGTGGTCCTGGGCCATGAAGGCGCAGGCATCGTGGTCGAGGTCGGCGAAGGCGTCACCAGCGTCAAGCCGGGCGACCACGTGATCCCGCTGTACACGGCCGAATGCGGTGAATGCCTGTTCTGCCGATCCGGCAAGACCAACCTGTGCGTGGCCGTGCGCGCCACCCAGGGCAAGGGCGTGATGCCCGATGGAACGACGCGCTTCTCCTACAACGGCCAGCCCATCCACCACTACATGGGGTGCTCCACCTTCAGCGAGTACACCGTGGTGGCCGAGGTGTCCCTGGCCAGGATCGACGCGCAGGCCAACCCCGAGCAGGTCTGCCTGCTGGGCTGTGGCGTGACCACCGGCCTGGGGGCCGTCAAGAACACGGCCAAGGTGCAGGAAGGCGACTCGGTGGCCGTGTTCGGGCTGGGCGGCATCGGTCTGGCCGTGGTCCAGGGCGCCAAGCTGGCCAAGGCCGGCCGCATCATCGCGGTCGACACCAACCCCTCGAAGTTCGACCTGGCCAGGACCTTCGGCGCGACGGATGTCGTCAACCCCAAGGACTTCGACAAACCCATCCAGCAGGTCATCGTGGAAATGACCGGCTGGGGCGTGGACCATTCCTTCGAGTGCATCGGCAACGTCCACGTGATGCGCGCGGCCTTGGAGTGCGCGCACCGCGGCTGGGGCCAGTCCGTGGTCATCGGCGTGGCCGGTGCGGGCCAGGAAATTTCCACACGCCCGTTCCAGCTGGTCACCGGCCGAAAGTGGATGGGCACGGCCTTTGGCGGCGTCAAAGGCCGCACCGAACTGCCCGGCATGGTGCGCGACGCGATGGCAGGCCATCTGCAGTTGGCGCCCTTCGTCACCCACACCCGCCAGCTCAGCGAGATCAACGAAGCCTTCGACCTGATGCACGAAGGCAAGTCGATCCGCACCGTCGTGCGCTTCTGAGCGGTCGCGCTTGCGGGGCGGGACCGCGGTGAACGGCTCAGCCGTTCGCGGGCACGCGCGAAGCCTCGATCTGGCCCAGCAGCCACTGCAGGCCGGCCAGGTGCTGCTGGTCGTGGCTGCAGAGGTAGTGCACCAGGCCGCGCAGGGTCACGGGCCCATAGCCCTCGAACACCGCGGTGCGCTCGAACCGATCGGGCGCCAGCCCGGCCAGCAGGGCCACCGTGCGGGCCCGCGCGGCGCGGAAGTCGAGCAGGGCCTGCGCCGCGTCGGACGTGCCGTAGCCGCGTTCGATGACCAGGGCGTCGGTGTCGATGGACACCAGCGTCGGATGGCTTTCGTTCAGCGTGCGGTGGAAGCGCACCTGATAGCCATCGATTTCGATGTCGCGCACATGGCAGACCTGCTCGAGCGCGGTCAGCGGCTCGCTGGGCACGCCGGCCCAGGACGGCGGCGCCCATTGCGTGAACCCGCTGGGGAACGCGGCAAAGTGCGCCTCCAGCTGGCCCGGGAAGGCTTCCAGGGCGGCGAGGGTGACGGCGTTCATCATCCGCTCAGCGGCCCAGCCGGTACGGCTCGTCGAAATCGATGAAGTCGTGCTCGGCCAGCGCCTCGTCCACCCAGGCCTTCACCCCGGGCAGCGCGCGCACGCGGGCCACGTAGGCGGCGAGGTCGGCCGGCACGGGCAGCTCGTAGGTGGCGATGCGCATGCACACCGGTGCGAAGTACGCATCGGCGATGCTGAACGCGCCAAACAGCAGGGCCCCGGCCGGCTGGGCCGCCAGCAGCTCGCTCCACAGGCCGCACAGGCGGGCCACGTCGGCGCGCACGTCCGGCTTGTCGCGCCAGATCAGGCGGCCGATCTCGGGCAGCGAGGCCTCGATGTTCATGGGGCAGTGGTTGCGCAGCGCGCCAAAACCGCTGTGCATCTCGGCGCAGACGCTGCGCGCCCGCGCCCGGGCGCGCACGTCCTGCGGCCAGAGCTGCTTCTCGGGGAAACGCTCGGCGAGGTACTCGGCGATCGCCAGCGTGTCCCAGATGGCAAAGCCGTCGTCCACCAGCACCGGCACCTTGGCGACCGGGCTGACCGCGCGCAACTCCTTCTTGAAGACCGAATTCACGTCGAACGAGTCGAAGCGGATCATCTTCTCTTCGAACGCAATGCCCGCCTGCTTCATCAGCACCCAGGGGCGCATGGACCAGGACGAGTAGTTCTTGTTGCCGACGTAGAGCTGCAGTGCCATGGAAAGGATCTCCTGAAAGAACCGCCCATGGTAGAGGGTCGCCGGCCACGCATTGATGCCAAAACGCCAGGCGATTGATTCGCGGCCCATGAGGCCCGAGCGGGTTCACGGAAGGTGTTCTGAGGTGAATGCTTTAGGCGTATTTTTCAAGAATGCGCGTCGAGCGCTCCACCTGCAGGAAGGTGTTGATTTCGGAGTCCGATTCCGACACCGCTTCCATGACCGAGCAGGCCATCATCCGGTAGAAGGCTTTGTCCATCGCCTTGCGCGCGGCACACATCTGCTGGGCCACATCCTCGCAGCCCCGGCCATTCTCAACCATCTCGATCAGGCCGCGCACCTGGCCTTCGATGCGCTTGAGCCGGTTGACCACATCGCGCTGATGCTCGGGGCGGTAGGTCGAGTCTTCCTCGGTGGGGGTGGGGATGGGCGCGAGGCGGCGGTTGGGCTTTTTGAGAACGGGTGCGGCCATTGGGGCTCCTGTCGGTTAAAGGTATTCATTTCTGCCACACGCGAAGTGTGCCAAAAAAATACCCCCGCCCCCAAAAAAGCCCGAAGTTTCGGCTCAGCGGCCGGCGCCGTGCCGGTAATCCAACAGCTGGCTGCGCCCGCCGCGGTCGCCGAGGTAGGTCGGGGCCACGCTGTGCACGCTGGCGGGCCGGATGCCCAGTGCCGAAAGGTCGGGCCATTGCCGCGAGGCCACGTTGTCCACCGTCATCGAATCGAGGTTGTCGCGGCTCATCACCGGGTCGCCGGGCATGGCCTCCATCACCATGGCCTGCAGCCGCGCCAGTGGTGCGGGCAGCGGCAGCACGGGGCGCTGCCGGCTGCCATGGCGCCCGGCGATGCGCACGAGCTCGGCCAGGGTGAACACCTCGGGCCCGACGCATTCGAACGTCTGGCCCGCGCTGCTCATGGGCAGGTCGCGGTCGCGCAGGCAGGTCACCACCGCCTGGGCCACGTCTTCCACCCACACGGGCTGAAAGCGCGCGTTCGCGCCGGCCAGCGGCACGACGGGCAGCACGGCCTGCAGGCGCGCGAACAGGTTGAGAAAGCGGTCGCCCTCGCCAAAGACCACGCTGGGCCGCAGGATGGTGAGGTCCAGGCCCGCGCCGCGCAGCACCTCTTCGCCGCGCGCCTTGCTGCGCTGGTAGCGTGACGGGCCGTCCAGGCTCGCGGCCAGCGCGCTCACGTGCACCACGCGGCGGATGCCGTCGGCCGCGCAGGCCTCGGCCAGCGAGAGTGGCAGTTCCACGTGCACGCGCTCGAAGTCGTCTTCGCTGCCGTGCAGGATGGCCACGAGGTTGACGAGCGCGTCGTGCCCGTCCAGCAGGCTGAGCAGTTGCCCGGGGTCGTGCACGTCGGCTTCGAGCACCGTCACCCGAGGCAGGTGCTGCACATGCGCGGCGTTCAGGGCGCGGCGGGTGGGCACGGTGATGCGCCAGCCCTGGCGGTGCAGTTTTTCGCAGACGTGGCGGCCGATGAAGCCGGTGCCACCGAGGACAAGAACGTTCTTCATGGGCGTCAGGGCAGGTCGGGGTTGACGGTGGGGGCGTTCACCGGGCGCGGGCCCACGGTGCCCAGCCGCGCGCGCAGCGACTGCGGCTGGCCGGTGATTTGCGCGGCGTAGTTGGTGGTGTTGGCCAGCACGCGCTTGACGTAGTCGCGCGTTTCCTCGAACGGGATGTTCTCGGTCCAGACCTCGCCCGGCAGCACCGGCCCGTTGCGCCACTGGCGCGAGCGGCCGGGCCCGGCGTTGTACGCGGCGGCGGCCAGCGGCAGCGAGCCCTGGAAGTCGTCGAGCGCGAACTTCAGGTAGGCGGTGCCGATCTGGATGTTGGTGTCGCGCTCGGTGATCTGGGCGGGTTTGAAGTTGGTCAGGCCGATCTTGTTGGCGGTCCAGCGCGCGGTGGCCGGCATCACCTGCATGAGCCCGGAAGCGCCCACGCCCGAGCGGGCGTCGGTGATGAAGCGGCTTTCCTGCCGGATCAGTCCGTACACGTAGGCCGGGTCCAGGCCGATCTCGGTGGCGCGGCTGACCACCTGGGCGCGGTGCGGCGTGGGGAAGCGCTGCGCGTGGTCCATCGATTCGGGCGTGCGCAGGCTGGTGTTGATGCAGCGGTCCCAGAGCTCATGCTGGCAGGCCAGGGCCGAGGCGGCCAGCAGCTCGCGCTCGCCCATGCCGCCGGGGGTGTGCAGGCCCACGGTGTAGTTCCACTCGCGCACGCCTTCGCTGCGCAGGCCCAGGCGGATGGCGATCAGCGCGCGGCGCAGGCCGGGGTTGTTCTGCGCGGCGGCGACTTCCTCGGCGGTGAGCGGTGCGGGCGCGGCCGGCACGGTGATGGGCCGGCCGAGTTCTTCCATCGCCAGCTGTTCGTAGAAGTCGCGGGTGGAGGCGATGCTCTCGAACAGCTCGCGCGCCTTGGCCGAGGCGGCCACCGGGTCGGGCAGCTTGAGCGCCTGCACCGCGCGCGCTTCCCAGTACACCCAGGCCGGGTCGCTCTGCTGGGCCTCGCTCATGGCGGCCACGGCATCGTGCACGGCGCTCCAGGAGCCCGCGCGCATGCCCGCGCGCGCCTTCCAGGCCAGGTGCTCGTCGTGCATGTGGCGGTCTTCGCCGTTGGCGAAGTAGCCCAGCGCCTCGGCCTGCAGCTTCTGCGCCGAGCGCTTGCCGATCACGCCCCAGGTCCAGCTGCGCTCTTCCTTGGTGAGCTGGGCCTTCCAGCGCGTGCGGTCCATCTCCAGCGCGGCGGCGGTGGGGTCGTTGGCGGCGAGGCGGATGATGGCCAGCGTCACCAGTTCCTTGGTGCGGGGCCGGATCGCGGTGAGTTTTTCGTCCAGGTACTTCGCGGGGTCGCTTGCGATGCTGTCGACCGTGGCGCTCAGGTCCGGGTCCAGCACTGCCACGGCCTGGGTGCGCACGCGCGCGCGGTTGGCGTCCATGGCCAGCCGGGCGCGCTGCCACACCACCTGGGGTTTGAGCTGCCCGGCGTCGAGCAGGAACTTGGCGGCGGTCGCGCAACCATCTTCGGCCTCGCGCTGCGCGTGCCAGTTGGCCTGCACCACGGGCGCCACGGCCTCGCCGGTCGCGCGGCCGGTCATCACGTCGCGCATGAGTGCGTAGCAGCGCACCTGGCGGTCGTCGTTCATGCGAAAGCGTGGCAGCTCGGCGTCGAAGTTGGCCCAGTCGCGTGCCTTGCCTAACTGCAGCAGCCAGTCGTTGCGCAGGCGGTCTTCCCAGTAGGTGCCCGCCATGCGGTCGAGCGCGGCGCGGATGTCCACCGGCGTGGCGATGTCCAGCCGCGAGCGGATGCTCCAGTAGTTCGCCAGCGGCTCCAGCGCGTGGCCGCGCACGGTGGGCAGCAGGTTGGCGAGCTGGAAGCTGTTGCCGCGCGAATAGGCCGAGCGCATCTCCAGCAGCGCGGCATCGCCGCCGCCGCTGGTGGCTTGTGCCAGCGCAAGGCCCGGTGTCACGAGCACCGCCATAATGAGCCGCAGTCCCAGCCCTTGCAGGCGTCGACCGATTCGCCGCGCGCTGCCCTGTTTCTCATCAACCAGATTCATGTGTCGATTATGGACAACAAAGACGGTCAGAGTCCCCACAAACCCCACGCTTCGCCGGGCGACGGATCGGCGGCTGCGCTGAAGGTCGAATGGCGCAAATCGCTGATTGAAAAACGACAGTCTCTGGCCGACCGCGCCTGGCGCAACGACCTGCTGCAGCGGGTCATGCGCGTGTGGCTGATCCACCGGCCCGACACCGTCATCGGCGCGTATTGGCCGATCAAGGGCGAGTTCGATCCGCTGCCCGCGCTGTTCCGCTGGCAGGAGGCCGGCCTGGAGGAGGACGCGCAAGGGCAGCAGCAGCACCGGCGCATCGGCCTGCCGGTGGTGAACAAGGTGGACAAGACGCTGACCTTCTACACCTGGTACCCGGGTTGCCCGATGGAAGAAGACGCCTACGGCATTCCCAAGCCGAAGGACACCGAGATCGTCGTGCCCACGCTGATTTTCGTGCCCTGCGTGGGCTACGGGCCCGGCGGTTTCCGCCTGGGCTATGGCGGCGGTTTCTATGACCGCACGCTCGCCAGCCTGAATCCCAAGCCGTTCACCGTGGGCCTGGGCTACGACTTCGGCTGGCTGCCCTACCTCAAGCCCGAGATCCACGATGTGCCGCTGGACGCGATCCTGAGCGACACGGGCGTGATGTGGCCTGAGCGCTGAGCGGCACCGCCGTGTCGGTCGCACGGCGAACTTGGGGAAATGGGTGAGTCACTCAGGTCTTCCAGCGCCGTGCTGGGTATCAAAGACTGTTTGAACATGAATTCTTTCCACATTGCGTCGAACACCGGCCGCTGTGCCGCGTCGAATGAAGGCGACATCGTCGGCTCTCAGGGTCGCCTTCGCTCCTATGAAGACCTGGCCCTCCTCATGCAGGAAACGCTGGGCACGTTCTTCCCGCTCGAAGGCCCCTTCCTGGGTCTGGCGGATTGCCGATCGGTGTTGACCGCCATGAACCACGGATTCAGTGCCCTGACCTCTGAAAGGCGCTGTGAGGCGAGGGCCGCACTGCAAGCTCTGCGCGATGAGTTGAGCCTCTCGGACCCGAATGGCGCGTGGTCCAAGGACATTCACGCCGACTTGAAAGAGACCATCCGCCAGTGCGCCTCGCCGCTGAACACGTTGCAACGCGACTTGGTTCGGCACATCACGGGCTATCTGGCCGAGGCGGACGTGCGGGTCGCAGGTGCGGTCAACCGAAAACTCAGGAAGGCCACCGAAGACCGGCTGCTGGCCCAGGCGATCAGAAGCCACTTCTCGGTGACGCGGTCACAAGATGGCGTCATGCCGGCGTTTCAGTCGTTCCTGGCAAGCATCAAGCAACTCGATGAGTACATGCAGGGGACCCCCTTGATGGCCTTGTCGGAGAAGCTGACCCGTCTCTTTGACATCGAGGACAGAACGAAGGTGTTTGACCAGATGCTGTGCTTTGTCGAGGCCATGCCGCAGGGTTTCCGATCGAAGCCGCTGGTGGCCCTCGGGGGGCGCTTCTGGGAGTTGTGGCAAGACGACCGGCACGATCGATTCGATGCCCTCCTGAATCTGGCCAAAGACATGCCGTTCGATGAGGGATGGCCTGTTTTCGAGGAACTGGCCGGGTCATTGATCTCGCTCACCGAAGAGTCGGTGGAAAACCGGTTCAACGCGCTGTTGAACATCGCGAATGAGGCGCCGCTGGCTCGGCGCAGCGAATGCCTGGTCTGCTTGGCCAAAGAACTGGCGTGCATTCCCAATGAAGAAAGAAAGGCGTCGTTCGATCGGATCCTGCAAATGAACCAGGTCATTCCCGCTGACGAGCAAGGCGCGGTGCTGGTTGCGTTGGCAACCCAATGCGCAAACCTTCCCGAAGACGTCAGCAAAAACGGGTTCGACGCCGTTCTTGATGGGGCGAAGGCATTGCCCGATGCTCAGCGCGCGCAGCCACTGGTCGCCCTGGCTGGCCGTCTCTCGGTGCTGCCGGACAGCTCATCGATGCTGCAGGTGCTCAACGCGCTCCTGGTGGTGGTCGAGTCGATGACTGAAGGCCGGGAAGGGGTGTTGATCGAGGCGGCCAATGGCCTGTATGGCTTGGACAGCGAAGCCAAGGTGCTGGCGCGCGAGGCCGTTCTGAACGTTGCCGACCAACTTCCCCCGGAGCAGAGGATGCTCGTGCGGGCGCAGCTGGAACCATTGGGCGTCTAGGCGGCTTTGGGCGAAACCGGTCTTCGATGCCGGTTGCCCGGCGCCGCTACGGATGGTCCGCGCTCGCGTGCACCTCGGTGATGCGCTTCTCGCGCCGCACGAGGTAGAGCCCGCTGCCCACGATGATGGCCGCGCCCACCCAGGTGTGGGCGCTGGGCAGGGTGTGCCAGATCAGCCAGTCCAGCCCCAGGCCCCAGGCCAGCGCGCTGTACTCGAACGGGGCCACGGCCGAGGCCTGGCCGTGGCGGAAAGCCTCGGTGATGGCGAGCTGGCCGCAGAAGCCGGTGACGGCCAGGGCCACCAGCAACAGCGCGTCGCTGCGCCGGATCGGCACCCACTCGGCCCAGGAGAGCGCGCCCGCGCCGAGGGCCATGAACACCATCATCCAGAACACCATGCTCTCGCTGCTGTCGGTGCGGGTGGCCAGGCGCCCGACCACGGCCGAGATCGCGTAGCACAGGGCCGCGCCCAGCGTGGCGAGGCCGCCGAGGGTGACGAAGCCGGCCTGCAGGTCGCCGCCGCTGGGGCGCAGCGCGATGAGCACGCCCACGAAACCGATGGCAATCGCCCACCAGTGCGCCTTGGGCACGCGCTCCTTGAGCACGGGCACCGAGAGGGCGGTGATGAGCAGCGGCGAGATGAAGAACAGCGTGTACGCGGCCGACAGCGGCAGCTCGCGAACGCCCAGGGTGAACAGCGCGAGCATGGTGATGCCGAGCACGCCCCGCAGCAGGTGCAGCGGCCAGCGGACCTTGAGCAAGGTGTGCCAGCCACCGCGCCACGAGATGTAAAGCAGCACCAGCGGCAGGGCGGTGAGGCCGCGCAGCGCGGCGATCTGCAGCACCGGGTAGGTGGCGGAGAGGGTCTTGAGCACCGCGTCCATGAACGCGAAGAAGCCCACGGCCACGAGCATGAAGGTGATGCTGCGCAGGTTGCCGGCGGCGAGGTGCTGAGAGGACGACATGAAGACTTTGGATGGGAAAGCGCCGGAGTGTGCCTGAGCGCGCGCGATCGCGCAGGCACCACCGCGCCTCAGTCCATCTGGTCCACTGTGTCGGGATCGGGCACGTCGCCGATGGCTTCGCGCGTTTCGGCGGCCTGCTTGAGCAGCCATTCGCAAAAGGCCTTGACCTCGGGCCGCTGCGCGCTGCGCGGCGCGACCAGCAGCCAGTACACGAGCGGCGAGTCCAGCCGGGTGTGGGGCAGGGGCTCGACCAGCGCGCCGCTGGCCAGGCTTTCGGCCACCAGCGGCAGGCGCGCGAGCGCCACGCCCTGGCCGGTGAGTGCGGCCTGCACGATCTGGTTGGCGTAGTTGAAGTACATCCAGCGCTGCGGCGAGAGCTTGGCCAGCGTGGCACGGCCACCGCGTTTGCCGGCCGGGGTGGCGGGCTTGTTGCCGAAGGTGTCGAGCCAGCGTTGCCAGGTGAGCCATTCGAGGTGGCGCGTGCGGTGCGCGTCACCGGCCTCGATGAGGGCGCAGCGCGAGAGGTCTTCAATGCTGTGGATGGGCTGGGTCTTGAGCAGCCAGGGGCTGGCGCACGGGCGTGAGCTGTTCGCCGAAGAGGCGCTGCGCGTCGGCGGGCATGGCCTGTGGCACGGCGTAGCGCAGGGCGAGGTCCACGTCGGAGGTGGCAAGGTCCACAGCGTTGTCGGTGGCGTCGATGCGGATGTCGATGTCGGGGTGGTCGCGCTGGAAGGCTTCGAGGCGCGGAATCAGCCACATGGAGGCGAACGAGGCCCAGGTGGTGATGGCCAGCGCCCTTGCGGCCCGCGCTCTGGCGGATCTGCCGCACGGCCGCGTCGATGCGCTCCAGCGCCATGCTGGAGGCGCGCAGCAGTTGCGAGCCCGCGCTGGTGAGTTCGACCGCGCGCGTGTGGCGCAGGAAGAGGGCGGTGCCGACCTCGTCTTCGAGCGCCTGGATCTGCCGGCTGACCGCGCTTTGCGTGAGCGAGAGTTCTTCGGCGGCAGCGCGGAAGTTGAGGTGGCGGGCCACGGCTTCGAAGGCGCGCAGATGCCCGGCGGCAATGGGGCGGGTGCGGGGGTGGCTGCTGGTGAGCTGCATGGGGGGCTCCGGGCATTGATGCGGTTAGCGAATCAATAGCTTACTGCGTATTCATTGGACGCAGAGGGCGTTCGGCCCGAACATTCATTCCCAGGATGAGCCATCGTCCCTTGTTAAGGAGCCTTCCATGAACACCCGTTTCGCCCCCATTGCCGTTGTGTCCGACCGCGTTGCCTGCCCCGCTGCCCTGCGTGGCTGGCGCCTCGACGCGCGCCGCGCGATGACCCTGCGCCCGCAGGTGCCGAGCCGCCTGCACATCACGCAGGGCCGAGCGTGGGTGACGCTGGGTGTGCCGCACCAGGGCGCGGGCAACGAATCGGGTGACGTGATGCTGGCCGCGGGTGAAAGCCTGGTGGTGCCGGCGGGCGCGCGCCTGGTGATGGAGCCCTGGCAGCCGGCCAGCGCCGGCCCGGTGCGTTTCGACTGGTGCGCCGAGCCCCAGGCCGTGGACCAGCCCGATCGCTTCGGCCGCGAGGTGGTGGCGCCGTCGCGCGAGCTTGCCGTGGCCCTGGGGCAGGCAGGCTGGGCGTTCGCCCGGCTGATGCGCGGCCTGTTCGGCTACAGCGAGTACCTCGTTGCCGGCCGGGGCCGGGTGCTCACGCCCTACGAATCCAACCCGCCCTGAGGCCTCGCGCGCCCACGCTCTGTCGCTGCGCGGGTCGCTGCCCTCCGAGGGGGCTGGCCTTGCTTGGGGCGGCCCTGCGCTGCGGCCGTCAGCGGGGCTTGCGTTTCGGCTTGCGCGCGGCCACCGCCGCCTCCAGCGCGAGCCGTGCCCAGGGCAGCATGAGCGCGGGTGACTCCAGCGCCTCGTCCGGGGGCGTGTGGTAGTGCAGCCGCCCGGACTTGCCCTTGAATTCGTACACGAAGGGGCGGCCGCCGGCGGCCAGCCAGCGCGGCTCGGTCTCGGCGTTGGTCTTGAGGAACAGCGTGTCCCACGCAATGATCGCGATGTTCATGCCGTCGGTGGAAATGCCCCAGCCGCCGAACATGCGCTTGGGCACGCACGGCCCCACGCCCGAGAGCAGTTCGCAGGCGTGTCGGGCGAAGGGATCGACGGGTTTGACCATGGCCGGATCTTAGGGCGCCATCCGGCAGAATGCGCCGATGGCCCGACCAAAATCCGCATCCCACGAGCTCAAGCGCGACGAAATCCAGAACGTCGCGGCGCGCTGCTTCGCCGCGCAGAGTTTTCCCGCCACAAGCATGAACGAGGTCGCCGCCGCCTGCGGCACCAGCAAGGCGCGGCTCTACCACTACTACGAGAGCAAGGAAGCGATCCTGTTCGACCTGCTCGACCGCTACACCCAGCGCCTGCTCGCCCTCATCGGCGAGGCCGAGGCGCGCGCGCAACGCAAGAACCTGAGCGAGCGCGACGCCCTGAGCGAGCTGGTGCGGGCCTTCCTGGCCGAGTACGAGACTTCGGCCACGCGCCACATCGCCCTGGTGTCCGACACCAAGTTCCTCGGCCCCGTGCAACGCATGCTGATCGTCAACCGCCAGCGCGATGTGGTGGCGGCGTTCACCCGTTTCATCATCCGCGCCTACCCCGAGCGCGTGACACCGGCCAACCAGACCGCGTTGACCATGATGCTGTTCGGCATGATCAACTGGACCTTCACCTGGCTGCGCCCGGGCGGCCCCATGAGCTACAGCGCCTTCGCCGAGGAGGTGGTGCAGATGCTGGAACGCGGTTTGTCCGGTGGCCCCACGGGGGCATCATGATTTACGTATGCGTAATTGATTTCGTTTAGGTAAAATTTGTGCTTCCCCACAGGAGACCCCCCATGAGCAAAGCCTTCGCCTCCCAGGCCGACCTGGACGACAAGAAAACCACTTTCGAACAGCTCAGCAAACATTGCTGGGCCTACACCGCCGAAGGCGACCCGAACTCGGGCGTGATCATTGGCGAGAAGTTCATCATGGTGAGCGACGCCACGGCCACGCCGGCCATGGCGCAGGACCTGATCAGGCAGATCCGAACCGTCTCCGACAAGCCCATCAAGTACGTGCTGCTGACCCACTACCACGCGGTGCGCGTGCTGGGTGCGAGCGCCTACGTGGCCGAGGGCGCGACCGAAGTGATCGCCAGCCGCGGCACCTACGAACTCATCGTGGAGCGCGGCGCCGAGGACATGCAGAGCGAGATGGAGCGCTTCCCGCGCCTGTTCCGGGGCTCCGAGAGCGTGCCCGGCCTGACCTGGCCGACGCTGGTGGTGGGCGATGGCCAGCCCGGCCGCCAGGGCTCGTTGACCGTGGACCTGGGTGGCGTGAAGGTCGAGATCTGGCACCCGGGCCAGGGCCACACGCGCGGTGACACCATCGCCTGGGTGGAAGAAGAGAAGGTGCTGTTCAGCGGCGACCTGGTGGAATACGAAGCCGGCGTGTACACCGGCGACGCGCAGCTGGAAGAATGGCCCGCCACGCTCGAAGCCCTGCGCGCACTCCAGGCCGAGGCCATCGTGCCCGGCCGTGGCGAAGCCATGAAGGGCCGCGCCGATGTGGACAAGGCGCTGGACTACACCAAGCGCTGGGTGACCACGCTGTTCCAGGCCGGCAAGGAAGCCGCCGCCGCCGGCATGGACCTCAAGGCCGCCATGGCCCACACCCGCAAGAGCATGGACCCGGTGTTCGGCCACGTGTTCATCTACGAACACTGCCTGCCGTTCGACGTGAGCCGCGCCTACGACGAAGCCAAGGGCATCAAGAACCCCCGCATCTGGACGGCCGAGCGCGACAAGGACATGTGGGCGGCCTTGCAGGGCTGACCGCGAAGCGGGCGGACCTACAAGCGCACAGCGCGCCGCAGGGCTGACCGCAGGCCTGGCTCAGGCGGGCTGCTGCCCGCTTCGGGCGGCCAGCACGGCCGCCATCTGCGCCACCAGTTCGGCCAGGGGGCCCGTGCCTTCCCCGGCATAGATGGAGACCGCGATCGGCGGTTCGCCCTGGAACGGCGCGTGGCGCCGCACGCGGTAGCCGGCCACCGCATTCCGGGGCAGGAGCGACAGGCCCAGCCCGGCCTCCACCGCCACCAGCACGTTGTGCAGGCTGTTGCCCGTGAAGGCGATGTACCAGCCCAGCCGCTCCTGTTCCACGCGCTCGAACATGGCCTCGCGGTAGAGGCCGCCGGGCGGAAAAGCCACCAGCGGCAGGGGGTTGGGCCAGGCCGGCGGGGCCTCGGCGCTTTCGAACCAGGCCATGGCCTCGGGAAAGCTCGCGCGGTGATCGGGGCTGGCGCTCTGTTCCTTGGCGATGGCGATGTCCAGTTCACCGGCCCGGTAGCGCCGGATCAGATCGCGGCTCAGGCCGGCCGTCACGTCCAGGTGGATCTCGCGGTGGCGCCGCGCAAAGTCCGCAAAGGCCTGGGCCATCGGCGCGCTGACCAGGTCTTCGGGCACCCCGATGCGCAAGGACACCGTGCCCGCGGGGTCGCGCAGCGCCGATGCCGCCTCTTCCTGCAGCGCCAGGATGCGGCGCGTGTAGCCGAGCAGGCGCTCGCCGGCCGCCGTGGGCTGGATCGGCCGCGCCGCGCGATCGATCAGCACCTGCCCGACGGCTTCTTCCAGGCGGGCGAGCTGCTGGCTGATGGTGGACTGCGTCATGCTCAGGCGGTCCGCCGCCAGGGTGAAGCTGCCGGCATCGGCGATGGCCGCAAAAGCGCGCAGCAGGCGGGGGTCGAGCAGAGGAATCATTTGAAAAATGGATGAAATTCATCCTAACATTTAATTTCCAAATGTTGGCCGCCTTGCCTACAGTGGAGCCACCATGCTTCGCCGTTCCATCCTTGCCTCACTCGCCGTGCTTCCATTTGCCTCTTCGGGGAGTGAGGCCGGGAAGGCCTTCCCGCTGCATGTCGCCGCCGGCCGGAACGATGTCGCCGGCATCCGTCGGCTGTTGGCCGAGGGCGCGCCGATCGACGCGCGCGACGGCAGTGGCGCGACCGCGCTGCTGGTCGCCACCCATGCCAACCAGGTCGAGGCGGCCCGCGCCTTGATCGAGGCCGGCGCCGACGTCAATGCCAAGGACGGCATCAACGACAGCCCTTATCTCTACGCGGGAGCCCGGGGCCACCTGGCCATCCTGAAGATGACGCTGTCGCACGGCGCCGATCTCAAGAGCACCAACCGCTACGGCGGCACCGCGCTCATCCCGGCGGCCGAGCGCGGCCATGTGGAGACGGTGCGCGCGCTGATCGAGGCGGGTGTCGCGGTCGACCACGTCAACCGGCTCGGCTGGACCGCGCTGCTGGAGGCCATCATCCTGGGCGACGGCGGCGAGCGCCACCAGCAGATCGTGGGCCTGCTCGTGAAGGCCGGCGCCAATGTCAACCTGGCGGACAAGGACGGCGTCACGCCGCTGCGCCATGCCCGCACCAAGGGCCAGAAGCCGATCGAAGCGATGCTGCTGGCCGCCCACGCGCGCTGAAGCCCCATGAGCGACACAGACACCCACTTCCTGCACCAGGCCATCGAACTGGCGCGCGACAACATGGCCCAGGGCGGCCGCCCGTTCGGCGCGGTGGTGGTGCGCGGTGGCGAGGTGCTGGCGCACCGGCGTCAACGAGATCCTGCGCAACCCACGACCCGACGGCCCACGCGGAGATGTCGGCCCTGCGCGCCGCCAGCCGCCGGCTCGGATCGCCCGACCTGAGCGGCTGCGCTGTCTACGCCAGCGGCCACCCCTGCCCCATGTGCCTGGCGGCGATGCGGCTGGCCGGCGTGGTGCGGGTCGCCTACGCCTATTCCAACGAGGAGGGCGCGCCGTTCGGGCTGTCCACGGCGGCGATCTACGAAGACCTCGCCAAGCCCTTGGCCGAGCAGTCCATGCACATTCGCCACCTGCCGGTGCCGCGCCCAGATCTGTACGCGCAATGGGCGCAGGCGCAGGCGCAGGCACGGAACCGGAAGGCCTAGGCCCGTGAAGGTGAACGTCCGCTGGCTGCTGGTCGCGGTGGCCCTGATCGCGCTCAACCTGCGGCCCTTCATCGCGGGCATCGGGCCGCTGGCGGCCGACATCGGCCGGCACACCGGGCTCGGTCTGAAGGGGATGTCGCTGCTGACCCTGGTGCCGATGCTGCTGATGGGCGTGTTCGCCTTCGCGGGCCCCTGGCTGCAGACCCGCATCGGAGCACGCCGCGCCGTGGTGGCCGCGCTGATCCTGCTGGTGCTGGGCTCCGTGCTTCGCCTGTTCACGCAGAACGGCTGGCAGCTGGTGGGCACCGCCGCCCTGCTGGGCTTGGGTGCGGCGGTGGTGCAGGCGCTGCTGCCCGGCATCGTCAAGCGGCAGTTTCCGCGCCATGTCGGTGTGGTGATGGGCCTGTACTCGGCGATGCTGATGGGCGGCGGCGCGCTCGGTGCGCAGGTCGCGCCGCTGGTGGCGGCGGCCAGCGGCAACTGGCACCTGGGCCTGGCCTGGATGGCCGTGCCCGCGCTGCTCGCCGTGGCGCTGGCGGCGCGCAGCCTGCCGCCCGACGCCCCGGGCCGCCAGGACAGCCTGGCCGTGACGGCCTACCTGCGGCGGCCGCGCGTCTGGCTGCTGATGCTGTGTTTCGGCCTGGTCAACGGCGGTTATTCGACCGTCGTGGCCTGGCTGGCACCGTTCTTTCAGGAGCATGGCTGGAGCGCGGCCGGCAGCGGCACGCTGCTGGCCGTGCTGGCGCTGAGCCAGGCGCTGGCGGCCCTGGGCCTGCCGATGCTGGCCGGCCGGCGCAAAGACCGCCGGCCCTGGCTGTGGTTCACGCTGGCCCTGCAGGCCATCGGCTTCGCTGCGCTGGCGCTGTGGCCCGATGCGGCGCCTCTGGCCTGGGTGGTGCTGCTGGGCGCGGGGCTGGGGGGCTGCTTCGCGCTGTCCTTGATCGTGGCGCTGGAGCACCTGTCCGATCCCGGGCAGGCGGGGGCGCTGTCGGCGCTGATGCAGGGCGGCGGCTTCCTGATCGCCGCGATACCACCCTGGATCATCGCCTTGCTGCGCGACGCGACGGGAGGCTTTCGCGCCGGCTGGCTGATGCACCTGGCCTGCGCGGCGCATCGTCGCGCTGCTGTACGGGCGCGTGGCCCCGGCCAGTTACCCGGGCGCGATCCGCCTGGTGCCGCGCGCCACCTGAGCGCCGGCCCGCTCGCGCTACGATCCGCAGCGCATGCCCACCACTTCCGCCCTACACCACACCGCCACCGACTGGGGCATCGTCGCGGTCTTCGCCGTCGTCTACCTGGGCATGTTCCTGGGCGGCCTGCCGCGCCTGAAGCTGGACCGCTCGGGCGTGGCCCTGCTCGGCGCCATCGCGGTGATCGGCCTGAGCGGCCTGCCGGTGGAGGACGCGGCGCGCTCGGTGGACCTGCCCACCATCGTGCTGCTGTTCGCGTTCATGGTGGTCTCGGCGCAGATGCGCCTGGGCGGTTTCTATGGTGCGGTGACGCGGCGGGTGGGCGCGCTGCCGCTGTCGCGCAACGGCCTGCTGGCCGCGCTGATCGTGGTCTCGGGCGCGCTCTCGGCGGTGTTCTCCAACGACATCATCTGCCTGGCCATGACGCCGGTGGTGGCGCGGCTGTGCCTGCAGCGTGGCATCAACCCGCTGCCCTTCCTCATCGGCCTGGCCTGCGCGGCCAACATCGGCTCGGCCGCCACGCTGATCGGCAACCCGCAGAACATGCTGATCGGCTCGGTGCTGCAGCTGCCCTTTGGCGGTTATGTGCGGCAGGCGCTGGCGCCGGTGCTGATCAGCCTGCTGCTGTTATGGCTCTGGCTCGCGTTCGGGCCCGGTGCGCGCACCGCGTCCGCCCCCGAGGCCGCCGGCCTGCCTTTCGCGGCCGTGGCCGAAGCGCCGCCCGAAGAGCCCGCCTTCGATGCCTGGCAGACCACCAAGGGCCTGCTGGTGGCGGGCGCGCTGATGCTGATCTTCCTGTTCACCGACTGCGCAACGCGACGTGGCGGCCCTGGTGGGCGCGGGCCTGTTGCTGCTCAGCCGGCGGCTGCATTCCTCGCACGTGCTGCGCCTGATCGACTGGCCGCTGCTGCTGCTGTTCATGGGCCTGTTCGTGGTCAACCACGCGTTCGAGACCACCGGCCTGGCCGCGCAGGCGGTGGCCTGGCTGGGCACGCTGGGCGTGCACCTGGCCGAGCCGGGGCCCTTGCTGGTGGTGAGCGCCGTGCTGTCCAACCTGGTGTCCAACGTGCCGGCGGTGATGCTGCTGCTGCCGCACCTGGGCGGCAGCGGCGCGCAGGCCGGCGCGATGCTCGCGCTGGTGACCACCTTCGCGGGCAACCTGCTGCTGGTGGGCTCGATCGCCAACCTGATCGTGGCCGACCTGGCGCGCCAGCAAGGCATCGTGATCGACTGGAAACGCCACGCGGTCACCGGCATTCCGGTGACGCTGCTCACGCTGGCCGTGGTGTGGGGCTGGATGCGCTTTGTCGCCTAGCGCGCCTCAGCGTTGCGCGCTCAGCGTGCGCAGGTCGTCTTCGTAGCCCTTGAGCACGCGCACGGCGTTGGCGCGCTGCTCGGCCGTGGTGGCGTTGTGCAGCGTGGCGAACTGGGCGCAGCCCTGGCGCACGAGGGCCTGGTTGTAGGCGTGGTAGCTGGGCTCGGGCGATTGGCGGATGCGCGCGATGTGCTCGCGCACCAGCTGCTCGGCCTTGGCGGGCGTGGCCTGCGCGTCGCGGATCGTCTGCAGCAGGTCGGCCTGGCGGCGCAGGCGCTCGGCCTGGGTGCGTTGTGGGTCGAAGGGCGACTGCTGCAGCCAGTCCCGCAGGAGATCGCGCTGTGCCGGACTGAGCTTGCCGTAGAACGATTCGCTGCGCTCGACGGCCTTGTCCAGCCGCTTGTTCAGGCGCTGTTGGGGGCTGCCCCGCAGGAAGTCCTTTTCAAAGTCCTCGTTGCTTTCGGCCTGCTGCTTCTTCAGGTTCTCCAGCTGCTCCGGGGTCAGCTGCAGGGCCAGGCGCGCGAACGGTTCCACCGTCTCGGCCGCGGCCCGCTCCAGCCGCTGGCGGATGTCCTCGAACTGCGCGCAGGCCTGCGCGGGCGAGACCTGGTCCACCGCCATCGTCTGCCACTGGCGCAGCAGGCTGGCGTAGGCTGGCAGCTCCTGGCGGCGGTGCCACTGGAAGAAGGCCTTGAGGTCTTCGCGCGTCTGCGCGGTCTGCGTGTCCGTCAGGTCCACGTGGCGGTCGATCCACCAGTAGCTCAGGGTGGGCGCCTGGTTGTAGGCCAAGCGCGTGGCGGTGCAGGCAACAAGGAGGATTGCCAGCGTCACCAGTGCGCCAAGGCGCAGCGCACGGCGGGCGATAATGCCCGGCTGGTGATGGCCGGCAAGAACGCCGTGCAACCCGTCTCTGCAAGAGGTGTTCATGTCGTTCCCTGTGGATGTGGTGGTGATGGCGGCCGGCAAAGGCACGCGGATGAAAAGCCTTCGGCCCAAAGTGTTGCACCGTTTGGGCGGGCGTGCACTGGCCCAGCATGTGATCGACTGTGCAGCGCGGTTGTCCGCGCGATCGGTGGTGGTGATCACCGGCCACGGCGCCGAGCAGGTCGAGGCCGGCCTCACGACCCCCGTGGCAACCGGCGACAGCGCCGCCCCGAAACTGCGCTTCGTGCGCCAGGAGCCCCAGCTGGGCACCGGCCACGCGGTGCAGCAGGCCGTGCCCGTGCTGGCCGACGACGGCGTGGTGCTGATCCTCAATGGCGATGTGCCCTTGATCGGACAGGCCACGCTGGAGACCTTGCTGCAGGCCTGCGACGGGCAACACCTCGCGCTGCTGAGCGTGGACACGGGTGGCGACGCCACCGGTTACGGCCGGATCGTGCGCGCCCTCGATGCGGACCGCTCGGTGCACGCCATCGTGGAACACAAGGACGCCAACGAGGCGCAGCGGCGCATCACCGAGTGGTACAGCGGCGTCATGGCCGCGCCCGCCGCCCTGCTCAAGCCCCTGCTTCAAGGCCTGACCAACGACAACAGCCAGCGCGAGTACTACCTCACCGACGTGGTCAAACATGCCGTGGCGCAAGGCTTGGTGGTGCGTGCCGTGACCACGGGCGATGAGGTCGAGGTGGCGGGCGTGAACAGCCCGGTGCAGCTGGCCGAGCTGGAGCGCGCCTACCAGCGCCGGCTCGCCGACGCCCTGATGGAGCAGGGCGTGCGCCTGGCGGACCCCGCGCGGCTGGACGTGCGCGGTGAACTGCTCTGCGGCCAGGACGTGGAGATCGACGTCAACTGCGTGTTCGAAGGCCGCGTGAAACTCGGCGACGGCGTGCGCATCGGCGCGAACTGCGTGATCGCCAACGCCGCCATCGACGCAGGCGCGGTGATCCATCCCTTCACCCACATCGACGGCGAGAAGCTGGGCGTGTCGGTCGGGCGCGGCGCGCTGGTGGGGCCGTTCGCGCGGCTGCGCCCGGGCGCGCAGCTGGGCGAAGAGGTGCACATCGGCAACTTCGTGGAAGTGAAGAACAGCACCCTCGCCGCGGGCGCCAAGGCCAACCACCTGGCCTACCTGGGCGACGCCACCGTGGGCGAGCGGGTGAACTACGGCGCGGGCAGCATCACCGCCAACTACGACGGCGCCAACAAGCACCGCACGGTGATCGAGGCCGACGTGCACGTGGGCAGCAACTGCGTGCTGGTGGCGCCGATCACCATCGGCGCGGGGGGCACGGTGGGTGGGGGCTCCACCCTCACCAAGAGCACGCCGCCCGGCGCGCTCGCGGTCGCGCGCGGCAAGCAGATGGTGCTGGACGGCTGGCAGCGCCCGACCAAGAAGAAAAGCTAGGAGCGAAGGGCTTTCGTCCAGAGCACCCGCAGAACCGGCTTTGCGGGGCTGCCAGGTGCGCCCCCTTGAGGGGGGACGCGCGCAGCGCGGCGGGGGTGTTTCTCTACCTCCCGCGCACGTCTTGTGAACTGCCGTCGAAGCGGCTGTCGCCGCGCTCGTGGCTGTCAAAGCCGCTGTTGCCGTTGAGCCGGGCCTCGTCGAAACCGCGGCGGCCATTGCGGTTGAGGTCCATCAGCCCGCTCATGCCCATGATTTCCGATTCGCGGAAGCCGGTGTTGCCATGCTGCTGGTCGAAACCGGAGAACTGGCTTTCCAGCTGCTGGCGCGCGTTCTCGCGCCGTTCTTCGCGGCTCCTGGGCTTGGGCAGTTCCGCCAGGTTGAGCTGGGCCCGGAAATCGGCCGGCGAAGGCATGCGGTGAATGCCGTTCTTGAGAAACACGAAACGCACGCCCGCTGTCTTGAGGATGCGGTTCTTGATCTTGACCTTGAGGGCCTTGGCCTTGGCGTCGCTCAGGTGGTGTTGCTCCACGTCGAACGCAAAGCTGGGGCGACCGTCCGGGCCGCAGACCACGAAGTCCACCTTCTGCTCGTACAGCCGCTCCTCGGCGCGCCTGCGGTCGGCCGCGCGCCGCACCGTCAGCATGTCCTTGAGCATCATGTTGGGCAGCACGATCTGGCCCGGAAAGGTGTCCTGCAGGTAGTCCAGCATGTGGGCCTGCTCGGCCGTGAGGATGCGCTCCGGTGAGTACCGGTCGTCGCGGCCGGACGACTCGCGGCGCCTGAGGCGGCGGACCGCCCAGACGCACAGCGCCAGCACCACCAGGGCGGCGGCGCCGAGCAGCGCGATCGTCACAACATCCATGCAAGCTCCTTGAACCCGAGCGGATCGGGAGATGGGATTTTAGGAGCGTGTTACAGGTGCCCTGGGCCGTCAACCGCTCAGGACCGATGTGAGGTCCTTTTTTGTGCGGTTTGCATCAATATCCGGCCCGATGTGGTTTACGAAGGTATTCAATTGCCCCCGCCGCTGCGCCCCCGGCCCAGCGGCAGCCGGGGATCGAACTTGGCGCGCTTGAGGCTGAAGAAGGCCTTGATGTTGCGCACGTTGGCGTCGCTGGTGAACAGCTGCTGGGCCAGCGCGAGGTAGGCCGGCATGTCCACACAGTGCACCACCAGCATGAAATCGGGCCCGGGGCTCACGCGGTAACACTGCTGCACCTCGGGCGTGGGCAGCACGCGGGCCTCGAAGGCGTCCAGGTGCTCCGCGCCCTGGCGCTCCAGGGTGATTTCCACCAGCGCGGTGAGGCCATGGCCCAGCAGCGGGGCGAGCCGGTCGGCGCTGAGCAAGGCCACCTCGCGCTCGATCAGCCCGAGCTGGCGCAGCCGTTTGACGCGCCTCAGGCTGGTGGGCGGCGAGAGGTGGGCCAGCTCGGCCAGCGCCTGATTGCTGCGCGAGGCATCCGCCTGCAGCAGCTCCAGCAGCCGCAGATCGGCTTCGTCGATGTCGATTGGTTCCATAAAATCGAGTTTGGTGAAATATTTGACGGTTTTTATGGTGTTCAGAAATTATCAGCCGTCTGTGGTCATTATTTGATCATTAATTTCTTGGTGCCGTGTTTAGCATCACGCATCCCATTTTTCAGGAGCGAGTATGTGCGGCATCGTGGCAGGGGTTTCCGGGCGTGACATCGTGCCCGTGCTGGTTCAGGGCCTGCAGCGGCTGGAGTACCGCGGTTACGACTCCTGCGGTGTGGCCGTGCACAGCGGCGGCCTGCAGCGCGCGCGCAGCACGTCGCGCGTGGCCGAACTCGCGCAGCAGGTGCAGCAGGAGTCCATCGGCAGCGGCACCGGCATCGCCCACACCCGCTGGGCCACTCACGGCGCCCCGGCGGTGCACAACGCCCATCCCCATTTCAGCCACGGTCCTGGCGCCGTCGCGGGCGCGGCCGGCCGCGTGGCCCTGGTGCACAACGGCATCATCGAAAACCACGACGAACTGCGCGCCGCCCTGCAGGCCAAGGGCTACGTGTTCGAGAGCCAGACCGACACCGAAGTCATCGCCCACCTGATCGACTCGCTCTACGAAGGTGACGTGTTCGCCGCGCTGCAGGGCGCGGTGTCGCAATTGCACGGCGCCTACGCGCTGGCCGTGTTCCACAAGGACGAGCCGCACCGCGTGGTCGGCGCGCGCGCCGGCTCACCCCTGGTGCTCGGCGTGGGGCAGGGCGGGGCGGAACACTTCCTCGCCAGCGACGCCATGGCCCTGGCGGGCGTGACCGACCAGATCGTGTATCTGGAGGAAGGTGACCTCGTCGACCTGCAGCTGGGCCGCTACTGGGTACTCGACAGCGCAGGCCGCGCCCTGAGCGCCGTGCAGCGCCCGGTGAAGACCGTGCAGGCCCACAGCGGCGCGGCCGAACTCGGCCCGTACCGCCACTACATGCAGAAGGAAATCTTCGAGCAGCCGCGCGCGATCGGCGACACGCTCGAAGGCCTGGAGGGCATCACGCCCGAGCTGTTCGGCGACGGCGCGTACAGCGTGTTCAAAGAGATCGACAACGTGCTCATCCTGGCCTGCGGCACCAGCTACTACAGCGGCTGCACCGCCAAGTACTGGCTGGAGGAGATTGCGAAGATTCCCACGCAGGTGGAAGTGGCGAGCGAGTACCGCTACCGCACCAGCGTGCCCAACCCGCGCACCCTGGTGGTGACCATCACGCAAAGCGGCGAGACGGCGGACACGCTGGCCGCGCTGCGCCACGCGCAAAGCCTGGGCATGAAGCACACGCTGACGGTGTGCAACGCTGCGCACCTCGGCGATGGTGCGCGAATGCGAGCTGGCCTACATCACCCGTGCGGGGGTGGAGATCGGTGTCGCGTCCACCAAGGCCTTCACCACGCAACTGGCCGGGCTGTTCCTGCTCACGCTGGCGTTGGCGCAATCGCGCGGGCACCTGAGCGAAGAAGCCGAAGCCGAGCACCTCAAGGCCATGCGCCACCTGCCGGTGGCCCTGCAGGCCGTGCTCGCGCTCGAGCCGCAGGTGATCAGCTGGGCCGAAGACTTCGCGCGCATGGACAACGCGCTGTTCCTGGGCCGGGGCCTGCATTACCCGATCGCGCTCGAAGGCGCGCTCAAGCTCAAGGAGATCAGCTACATCCACGCCGAGGCCTACCCGGCAGGCGAGCTCAAGCACGGCCCGCTGGCGCTGGTGACGGCGGCGATGCCCGTGGTGACGGTGGCGCCCAACAACGCGCTGCTGGAAAAGCTCAAGAGCAACATGCAGGAAGTGCGCGCGCGCGGCGGGGTGCTGTATGTGCTGGCCGATGCCGACACCCGCATCGCCAGCAGCGAGGGCATCCACGTCATCCGCATGCCCGAGCACTACGGCGCGCTGAGTCCCTTGCTGCACGTGGTGCCGCTGCAGATGCTCGCGTACCACACGGCACTGGCCAAAGGCACGGACGTGGACAAGCCGCGCAACCTGGCGAAGAGTGTGACGGTGGAGTGAGGGGTTTGGACTTGGGTGTGTGGTTGTTCTCAAGAAATGAGGTCTGTCGGAAAAGAATAGGTCTGTCGGAAAACAAGGCCTTAAAGGTAACAAAACGCAACAAGATCGTTACGCTTCAGGTTGCGTCACGTTGAGGTGGTGCGCCAAGTTGGCGACGTTACCCCTAGGGGCCAATCGCATAGTGCCCAGCGCGCAAGTGCATCCGATCCAGCGAAAGCCGAACTCACTGGGCGGCAGCTTTGCAGCGGTTGCCGACGTTCTCCGGCAGCTGAAGTACTGACGTTAACCAACCCTATGCGGTCACTCGGCCCGGCATCCGAAGAAGTCCGGAATGCCGCTTGAGGAGGGGCTGCGGGGGCGACCGAGCCAAAGTCAAGTTGGGGCAGCGACTCGAAAAGGTGAGTGCCGAAGGCATGGCCCCATGGACTAGGTGGCGTGATGCATACTGATGCGCGATGCGGCCGTTTGCCAAAGCTTCAGCTGCTTCTGTCCTCTTACATGAAGAGCCGAGAAGCACGCGCTACGAACTCACTGGGTCGAGCCTGGTGCGCTACTCACGCGCTCATCAAGTCGGGATTCGCGTCTTACTTCAGTGAGCCTTCACCTACGCTAGCCTGCGCTGCTGCCCAGAATGCCTCGCGCGCCACTCCGGCATTGGCGCGATTTCGATAGAGGCGAACTTCTAGATCGACATGCCATTCGCTCGAAGCTGCAACGACGAGTCCTCCGCGTTCCAAGTCGTCGCGAACTAGCAGCTTTGGCAACCAGGCCAATCCGCGGCCGTCAAGCGCCATTGTGCGAAGCACTGAGGCGAGATGCGCGGTCAGAACGTATTGATGGTGAAGCCGCTCGATGGCAGGGCCCCTTAACGTTCTCAAGATGCGTCCCAAACCCGATACTTGGCTGTAGCCTAGGAGATGGACGCTGGCTTTGGCGTTTCCACCGTCTAATTTGTGTAGCGGAGCTCCGCGCTCGTCCGGCGCTGATACTGGAACAAGTTGATCCGTCCCAACCAACAGACTGAGGAAGTTTGCCTCGTCCAGCTCGCCGCGCACGCCGCTATGAGCGTGTGCCAGCATGAAATGCACCTCGCTCTGCGCCAGTAAGCCGACGCATTTCTGCTGCACATCCGACACCAGCTGAATTGGCCCCATGCTGGCGTGCGCCTCCAGCGTCCGAAGCCAGTGCGGCAAAAAGGTGAATGACAAAGCGTGTGTCGAGGCAAACCGAAGTGTCGAAGACGTAGCCTCAGCAACAGCGCGAGCCTCGCCAGGCATGCCGGCGACCTGCGCTTGCAGGCCCTGTGCGGCTACGCGAAACCATTCACCAACCTCGGTGACTCGGGCCGGCTGAGAGCTTCGGTCGAAGAGCTCCGCGCCCAACCATTCTTCCAACGCGCGGATGCGACGGCTAAACGCCGGCTGGGTCATGTGTCGCTCTTCCGCAGCGCGCGAAAAGTTGCCGGTGGCGGCCAGTGCATTGAAGTCGTCGACCCAGGAAAGGTTCATCGTCATGACGGTGCTTTCAAAGCATCAAAAACAAGAAAAGCAGCATTGGTCAAACGCCTCCGCCGCGCGGATCATAGGCCTGTTTTAAAGCAGGAGCCACCAATGAAGATCGTCGAGATTCGAGAAAAAACCCTCCCCATCAGTTCACCGATTCGCAACGCGTACATCGACTTTAGCAAGATGACCCTGAGCCTGGTCGCAGTCATCACCGATGTGATCCGCGACGGAAAGCCAGTGGTGGGCTACGGGTTCAACTCCAATGGCCGCTATGGTCAGGGCAAGCTGATGCGCGAGCGCTTCATCCCGCGTGTGCTGGAAGCTGACCCCGCTTCGCTGGTCGACGACGCAGGCACCAACCTCGACCCGCACAAGATCTGGAACTGCATGTTCACCAACGAGAAGCCCGGCGGTCACGGCGAGCGCTCGGTGGCCATCGGCACCATCGACATGGCGGTGTGGGACGCGGTCGCCAAGATCGAAGGCAAACCGCTCTTCCAGCTGCTGGCCGACCGCTACGGCGACGGCAAACCCAATCGCAAGATATTCGTTTACGCCGCTGGTGGCTACTACTACCCCGGCCAAGACCACAAGAAGCTGCAGGATGAGATGCGCAGCTACATCGACCGCGGTTACACGGTGGTGAAGAAAAAGATTGGCGGCGCATCGCTCGACGAAGACCTGCGCCGTATCGACTCCATCATGGAAGTGCTGCAGGACGGGCAGAAGCTGTGCGTCGATGCCAATGGCCGCTTCGACTTGGAGACCGCGATCGCCTACGCCAAGGCGCTCTCCCAGTACGACCTGTTCTGGTACGAAGAGCCGGGTGACCCACTGGACTTCGAACTGCAGGCCGCCCTGCGCAATTTCTACAAAAACCCGATCGCCAGCGGGGGAAGACCTGTTCTCCATGCAGGACGCGCGCAACCTGATCCGCTACGGTGGCATGCGTCCCGACCGCGACTGGCTGCAGTTCGACTGCGCGCTGAGCTATGGCCTGGTCGAGTACCTCAAGACCCTGGATATGTTGAAGGAACACGGCTGGTCGGCCAGCCGCTGCATCCCGCACGGCGGCCACCAGATGTCGCTCAACATCGCCGCCGGCCTGGGCCTGGGTGGCAACGAGTCCTATCCCGACCTGTTCCAGCCTTTCGGTGGTTTCCCCGACAACGTCAAGGTTGAGAACAGCCACGTCACGCTGCCCGACTTGCCTGGTATCGGTTTTGAGGGGAAAGCGGACCTCTACAAAGTCATGCGCGAGCTCTCCGCATGAGTGACTCTCCGGCCGCGCACGGCGGTGTTTTGCATCAAGCCGCCGCACATGGTGCGTTGGCTGAGTGCGAGCAACTTCTCGCGGCCGGCGAGGACCCGAATCAACTTTCGGATGACGGCCATACCGCGCTGCACCTTGCAGCCAAGGCGGGACATGGCGCCGTTGTTCGGCTGCTGGTTGCGAGGGGCGCGGATCCCAAAGCTTGCACTTTTCTGGGGAACACGCCTCTCCATGGGGCGGCATACATGGGGCAGCTGGAAGTGGTCTTGGCGCTGCTTGATTCTGGCGCCGACCCTGCAATAAAGAACCAGCAGGGCCAGACGGCTTGCGACCGTGCGCGGGCCTGTGCCAAAGAAGATGTCGTCCGGGCCTTGTCCGGATGGAGCAATGGACTTGATAAGGACCAACAATGAGACAGATCGTTCTTTTGTGCGCCGCTATGGCGTTGGCGACTGGCGCCACAGCACAGGCATGGCCCGGTAACCGCCCGATCAAAGTAATCGTGCCGTTCGCTGCTGGTGGTAACGCGGACCTGACGGCCCGCCTTATAGCCAAACAGCTGGCCGAAGGCCTCAAGACCCCCGTTGTCGTAGAAAACCGCTCTGGAGCCAATGGCACTCTTGGCCTTGAGGCAGTGCGCCAGGCCGCGCCTGACGGCTACACACTGTTGGTGTCGCCTAGCAGTCCGCTTGTCGTCAATCCGGTTTTATACAAGAAGGTGCCCTACGACAGCTTGAAGGACTTTGAGCCGATCAGCCAGATCCTGACGTACCAGTACGTGCTCGTCGTGCCGTCTGCGTCTCCAGTGCGCAGCTTGTCGGACTTGGCTGCGGCCGCACAGGCCAAGCCCGGCGAGCTCACATACGGTTCGTCCGGTATTGGCGGCGGCGGCCACTTGGCCGGCGAACTGCTAGCTCTTCGGTTGGGCGCAAAGCTCAATCACGTTCCTTACAAGGGGACCGCCCCCGCGTTGGCCGACTTACTTGGTGGTCAGCTGTCATTTACCTGGGATACGGTGATGACTGCAGTGCCGCACGTCCAAGGAGACAAGCTTCGTCCGCTGGCCGTTTCAGGCGGAACCCGCGCGGGATCTTTTCCCAAAGTGCCCACCATGAAGGAGCTGGGCTACAAGGACTACGACATCACGCAGTTCATCGGCCTGCTTGCCCCTGCTAAAACGCCCTCGCACATCATCGAGCGTCTGAACGCAGAAGTTGAGAAGGCCGTGAAGGCACCGGAGGTGATCAAGGCGCTGAAGACAGAGGGTGGCAACGAACTGGTTACCAGTACGCCCTCACAGTTCAAGTCGTTAATTTCTAGCGAGCTGGAGTTTTACCGCAAGCTCGTGAACGATGCACAGATCAAGGCCGAGTGATGTACGAAGTGCACGTACTCGTTCAGGGGTACCCTGGTCGTTCCGTTTGTCACGGCGGGCTTGGCTGGAGCACCGTCACGCTCTTACGCGGTGAAGGCCGTTCGATCCTGGTGGATACAGGCGGCTACGCCACTCGCCCCGAAATCGGCAAGCAACTCGCGGCGTTGCGTGTTTCGCCCTCTGACGTCACCGATGTCGTCTTGACGCATACGCACCACGACCACGCCTGCAACTTCACGCTATTTCCGGAGGCTACGGTCTGGATTGGCGAGAAGGAGCTGGAGTGGGCAGTAACGCAGAAACCAGGCTTCAATCCCCTGGCGGAGCTGCATGTGCGCGAGCTCGCTTCGCTTGACCGAGTCCAACGTCTTAAAGGTGGACAGACCTTTTTGGGCCATTTCGAAGCGATAGAGGTACCCGGTCACACGCCGGGCCATCTCGCCTACCACTTCTCTGCTCATCCTCAATATCTGCTGTTCACGGGTGATGCCGCGAAGAACCGCGCCGAGCTGCTATCTCAAGACGTTGCGATGACTCTTGATGCCGAGCAGAGCGCACGCAGCATTGAGACGATCTGGCGCTATTGGCGCGCTCATCCAGACACGGTCCTTATTCCCGGCCACGACTTGAGCATGCGGCTGGATTCCGAGGGGAAACCCGAGTACCAGGGCACGCGCCGAGCCGGCATTGAGGCCTGGTTCTCAGAAACGTTGGAGACCACGACCTTCTTCGACCTCACAGGAGGTAGCAAGGTGGGCGTGGGCTGCCGCGAAGCATGACGCAGCACTCTAAGCACCGCGTCAAAAATTCACTCAAGACGGAGACAAACATGAAGATGATTCTCAAATCCCTGCTGGCGACCACAATGGTGGCTACCGGTACCGCTGCACTCGCAGACTATCCTGACAAGCCCATCACTCTGGTGGTGCCATTCGCCGCAGGCGGCCCGAGCGACAAGATTGCACGAGACTTGGCGGAGGCCCTGCGCGGTCCCCTCGGCGTGACCGTTGTGGTGGAAAACGCAGGAGGAGCGGGAGGAACTATCGGCTCCTCCAAGGTCGCTCGTTCTGCGCCTGACGGCTACACGCTTTTGGTGCACCACATTGGTATGGCTACGGCGCCAGCACTGTACCGCAAGCTGAGCTACAAAGTTCCGGAGGATTTCGAGATGCTCGGCCTTGTGAACGAGGCTCCTTCAGTAGTGATTGCTAAGAGCGCACTGGCGCCCAGCAGTTTCAACGAGTTGCGCGGATGGCTTAAGGACAATGGGAGCAAGGTGAACCTGGCACATGCCGGGCTTGGTTCTGCCTCGCACCTGTGCGGCCTGATGCTGCAAAACGCTCTGAATCAAAAATTGACCACCATCGCTTACAAGGGTACGGGTCCGGCAATGACGGATCTTATGGCTGGTACCGTCGACTTGATGTGTGAACAGGCTACGAACGCAGTGCCGCAGATCGAAAGCAAACGTGTGAAGGTGTACGGAGTGACCAGCAAGCAGCGCTTGTCAATCCCCGCGCTGAAGGACACACCCACGCTAGACGAATCGGGCCTCAAGGGCTTCGACGTGCAGGTTTGGCACGGCATGTATGCGCCTAAGGGAACGCCTCCCGCAGTGGTCACGAAACTTAACTCCGCGCTGCGCGCAGCGCTGAAGGATCCGCAGCTGATTCAGCGACAGGAAGCGCTAGGCCTCACTTTGATCAGCGATGATCGACTGTCGCCTGCAGGGCATCGTAAGTTCGTTGAGAAAGAAATGGCACGCTGGGCAAAGGTCATTCAGGAGGCCGGCGAGTACGCTGACTGAGAAGCCTTTTTTGCTCGCGGCCCATCCATCAATTTTGAGGATGGGCTTCGCAAGCCCGGCGCCTGTGGCACCGGGCTTTTGTATCTTAAGAATGTGCAGTAAATGTCCGATCTCTCGACCTCCGACTTGCAGCGCGCCGAGCTGCGTCGCGCCGCCCTGGAATATCACGAGTTCCCGATCCCCGGCAAGGTGTCGATCGCGGCCACCAAGCAGCTCACCAACCAGCGCGATCTCGCCCTGGCCTACTCGCCCGGCGTGGCCGCCCCCTGCGAAGAAATCGTGGCCAACCCGGTCAACGCCTACAAGTACACCGCCCGCGGCAACCTGGTGGCGGTCATCACCAACGGCACGGCCGTGCTCGGCCTGGGCGACATTGGCCCTCTGGCGGCCAAGCCGGTGATGGAAGGCAAGGGCGTGCTTTTCAAGAAGTTCGCCGGCGTCGATGTGTTCGACATCGAGATCAACGAGAAGGACCCGGTCAAGCTGGTCGAGGTGATCGCGGCCCTGGAGCCGACCTTCGGTGCGATCAACCTGGAAGACATCAAGGCGCCGGACTGCTTCTATGTCGAGCGCGAACTGCGCAAGCGCATGAACATCCCCGTGTTCCACGACGATCAGCACGGCACCGCCATCACGGTGGCGGCGGCGATGCTCAACGGCCTGAAGGTCGCGGGCAAGGACATCGGTCAGGTCAAGCTGGTGACCTCGGGCGCGGGCGCGGCGGCGCTGGCCTGCCTGAACCTGCTGCTCAAGGTCGGGCTCAAGCGCGAGAACGTGTTCGTCACCGACCTGGCCGGGGTGGTCTATGAGGGCCGAGAGGAACTCATGGACGACGACAAGCGCCAGTACATGCAGAAGACCGACAAGCGCAAGCTCGCCGAAGTGATCGTCGGCGCCGATGTGTTCCTCGGCCTCTCGGCCGGCGGCGTGCTCAAGCCCGAGATGGTGGCGTCGATGGCGGCCAAGCCGGTGATCTTCGCGCTGGCGAACCCGAACCCCGAGATCGCACCCGAGGACGCGCACGCGGTGCGCAACGACGTCATCATGGCCACGGGCCGCACCGACTACCCGAACCAGGTCAACAACGTCCTGTGCTTCCCCTACATCTTCCGCGGCGCGCTCGACGCGGGCGCCTCCACCATCACCGATGAGATGGAGATCGCCGCGGTGCACGCCATTGCCGAGCTGGCGCAGGCCGAGCAGAGCGAGGTGGTCGCGGCGGCCTATGCCGGCGAGAAGCTGGCCTTCGGTCCCGAGTACCTGATCCCCAAGCCGTTCGACCCGCGCCTGATGATGAAGATCGCGCCGGCCGTGGCGCAGGCCGCGGTCGACAGCGGCGTGGCCCAGCGGCCGGTGCCCGACATGGCGGCCTACCGCGAGAAGCTGCAGAGCTTCGTGTTCGCCTCGGGCACCATCATGAAGCCGATCTTCTCGGCGGCGAAGGCCGCGGCCCGCAAGCGCGTGGCCTACGCCGAAGGCGAAGAAGAACGGGTGCTGCGCGCCTGCCAGATCGTGGTGGACGAAGGCCTGGCCCGTCCCACGCTGATCGGCCGCCCGGCCATCATCGCCCAGCGCATCGAGAAGTTCGGCCTGCGCCTGCGCGAGGAACTGGACTACGACGTCGTCAACGTCGAGCAGGACGACCGCTACCGCGACTTCTGGCAGACCTACCACCGCATGACCGAGCGCAAGGGCGTGACCCAGCAGCTCGCCAAGATCGAGATGCGCCGGCGCCTCACGCTGATCGGCGCCATGCTGCTGCACAAGGGCGAGGTGGACGGCCTGATCTGCGGCACCTGGGGCTCCACCCAGCACCACCTGAAGTACATCGACCAGGTGATCGGCAAGCGCGAGGGCGGCAGCCCCAGCACCGCCCAGGACGTGCGCATCTACGCCTGCATGAACGGCCTCATGCTGCCCGGCCGCCAGGTGTTCCTGGTCGACACACACGTCAACTACGACCCCACGCCCGAAGAGCTGTGCGAGATCACGGTGATGGCGGCCGAGGAAATGCTGCGCTTCGGCCTGCAACCCAAGGCGGCCCTGCTGTCTCACTCCAACTTCGGCTCCAGCGACGAACCCAGCGCCATCAAGATGCGCCGCACGCTGGCGCTGCTGCGCGAGCAGGCGCCCTGGCTGGAGGCCGACGGCGAAATGCACGGAGATGTGGCACTGGACCCCAACGCGCGCCACACCTTGATGCCCAACTCCACGCTGAAGGGCCCCGCCAACCTGCTGGTGCTGCCCAACATCGATGCCGCCAACATCGCCTACAACCTGCTCAAGACCGCGGCGGGCGGCAACATCGCGGTCGGGCCGGTGCTGCTGGGCGCCGACAAGCCGGTGCACATCCTCACCGCCAGCGCCACCGTGCGACGCATCGTCAACATGACCGCGTTGACCGTGGCGGACGCCAACGTTTCACGCCAATAGCCGACAGAATGCAGGTTGCTGTTATCAAGCGCAGCATTGCATTGAAAGTTGTAGCGTCTTGCAAGAGGGGCTGCGGAGCTTGAAGCTGTCGATGCGGTGACGCCGCCAACCATTGGTTGCAAATCGCGCGGGGCCTGTAGTGGGTGATCCAGGACCGCGCCTTTTGCGTAGATTGAAGGACGACCATGAACTTCATCTGGCTTGACGATTTTCTAGCCTTGGCATCTACGGGCGATCTCTCGCTTGCAGCCAAAGAACGGAGTGTCTCTGCTGCATTGTTCACTCGAAGAATTCGCAAGCTTGAGGAATGGGTTGGCGCGGATCTGGTAGAGCGCAGTGAACATCCGCCGAAACTTACGCCCGCAGGGCAAAGATTCGTCGGTGCGGCACGAGATCTTGTCTATCGCGCAGCTCGGATGTCCGAGGAAGCGAGAAGCAATCTTAGCGAGGGCGACACCGTCTTGCGCATAGCTTGCACGCACGCACTTTTCCTAAACTTTTTACCTAACTGGCTGCACGGCCTTGGAACTGCATCGCTGTCTCCTATGCTCAGGATTGCGGATGTCCTATCGCATTGCGAGTCAATGTTGGAGCACGGCGTAGCGCAGTTTGTCATTAGCCACTCTCATCCAAAAGTGCGTGGCACTCTTCATGGCGAAGCATTCAAGTCCGCTCTCGTGGGCCACGATGAGCTGCTCCCAGTGAGCACTCCCACGGGCGATGGTCTACCTGTATTCGCGCTAGTTGGCGCGAGGCAACCTGTGGAAGTTCTCGCCTACGCAGTCGACTCGGGATTCGGTCGAATACAAGCGGCTGTTCTTGGAAGTCAGATGGAGACAGCAAGCTGCTCAGTCGTAGGGACAGTAAGTGTCGCCTCCGAGCTTCGAAAGATGGCGATGGCCGGAGCAGGGTTGGCGTGGCTTCCACGAAGCACCATAGAGGACGATCTCCGTGATGGTGCGCTTGTGCTCGCGGGAACCCAAGAATGGACGATACCTTTAGAGGTTCGAATCTATCGAACCCGCCAAGATTTGCCTGGCAATGCTGAGGCATTCTGGGACGCACTGAAGCTGAACTGAGAGTAGATATTTGGCCGCTTTCACGAGACTTCGCCAAAGTGCTCGTAAGCGCTGTTGAGCGGCTGTTTAGCGAAGTACCGGTGCGAAGCTAGTCCCAGCTTTCAAAGCATCAAATTCAACAAAAACAGCATTGTTCAAACGGGAACTGATTCGCGACCATAGCGTTCCTTTGATCGAAAAAGGAGTCGCAAAGACATCGCAACTTGAAGGTTCCATACCACCCTGAACTGCCCATCGGCGTGCCGATGCACGCAAAGCCGTCGCGTCCACCTACGGGCCTCGCCGACTAGCGCGTGCAGCGCCGCTAGTAAAACAAATTGGAGACAACGATGAAGAAGATGAACTCGAAACGCTTGCAACGAATGGCCGGCCCCGCCACGCTAGCTTTTGCAGCAGCACTCACAGCTTGCGGAGGAGGTGGTGACTCAGCGCCCCCCGCTAGCGACCCTCCCCCTGTTGTGGTTCAACCTGAAATTCCAGCCAGTCCCGTGACACTCGAACGAGCGACCGTGACAGTGAATGGCGTGGAACGCAGCTTCTTCATGTATGCGCCAGCAAACATTGCGGAGCTGCGAGAGTACGACGCGCGAGGCGTACGCATCGTGATATCTCTGCACGACAACGGACAAGACGGCCAGATGAACGCCGATCGCACGCGCTGGAGTGAGGTTGCCGATACGCACGGATTCATTGTTCTCTTTCCCAACGCTGTCGACAGAACCTGGAACGTCGGGTCAGCTGACGAGTTGGCTTTCATCAATGCTGCTTCCTCCGCCATGAAGACGAGGTTCTCACTGGCGTCGAACGCACAGATGTACTTGACCGGCATCGGCTCCGGCGCGGCCTACGCTCATCAACTTGCTATCGTCGCACCAGAACTTGCTGGCGCGGTTGCCGGCGTTGGAGACGTCGCGCCTGCACCGACCTTTGAACTTCCCGCAGATCAACGCCCTGTGTCAGCTATGGCCGCATGGATAGTCCGTACAAACAGTGCCCCGCTTAGTTTGAACGAGATCAAGCAAGTTGCTTACTGGAGCAACGCAAATGGCGCATCGGGTGTCACTGGTACGGACTCCACTCCGGCGCTGGACACAGTTACGTACGCTCACCCGAGCAACGAAGTACAAGCCGTAAAGGTTTCTACCCTCCGCGCCGGCGTAAGAGGTGAGTCCAAGGCGGTGAGCGAGCAGATATGGACAGAGATGTTCGACCGAACGATCCGTTTCCCGGATCACACGGGGACCAACGGGACACTCCACCGCAACGAGTCAATTGCTTCCATGAAGCTGCTCGAAAACCACAAGAGATTTCACCAATGGCCCCCGGCGCTTCTTGACATACGTGCCTGCTAATTACGACGCGCTGGTTGCGGGCGGGCGGCGGGTCCCTGTCCTGTTTTCCTTCCATGGCCGAAACGGGTCTGCGCGGTATCAATCCCTCATTACGGATTGGAACAAGGTGGCTGACGACAATGGTTTCATTGTGGTTTATCCACAGGGCATTGGAGCAACCTGGAGTACGTCGATGGACCCGGATACGCGTGACGTGCGCTTCTTCTTGGACCTTCTAGCTCATATCAGGGCGACATATGCAGTGGACGATACTCGCTTGTATCTCAACGGCTCGTCGATGGGCACTGCACTGACAAACCGCATCGCCGTCCAGTTCCCTGAGCTCTTCGCTGCGATAGCACCTTGCTACTCGGGCCACTTGAGCGCAGCCAACTATCAAAATGCCATCGTTAAGACCAACGTGCCCTTGCCGGTATGGCAATGTCGCGGTGGGGATGAACCTCCTACCAGCTTCCCTGGCGGAACGGCTGGCGAGACAGCTGCGCGCAACTTCTGGCGGGAGACGGTCAACCGAAACATGGGTCCTTTCACCCTTCAGGTTGACGGTCGCAACCGTACAGAAATCTGGAGCGACGGCCTTGCTGAGTACCGTTGGCAGGTCACCGACTACGTTCCGCACTTCTGGCACCCTGGCCAAGCGCGAAAGATGTGGGACGAGATGTTGTCTCGATATAGCCGTGCACCAGATGGAACCTTAGTGCGTCGCTAAGAACTCATTGCGGGGCGGCGCTGGTCGCCCCGCAATGTGTCGGGAGTGATAGATGTGGCGACAGCAAGTGTCAAAAGGCGCTCAAAGTCGCTGTGTCCGTTGTCGAGAATCTCAAGAACATCTGCCGCAGCGTCGTTGGGGATCGAAGCAGCCATCTTCGATGGTCTCAAGAACCAGATGGCCTTCGCGCCCCCATACGTAGGTCGACTCCCGATCAGCCATCGCTCGTTCCTGCCAAAAATCGGGTTGACCGGATGTGCGCACATAGTGATCGGCAGACGCGGTTTCGATGTGGTCTGCCAGTTCATCACCCGGAATACACGGCAGCGTCTGCCCTCAGTACGAGCACGCGCTCGGCTGCCCGTCCTTCTCGATCTTCTGAGCAAGGTAAACCTCTCAGGCGCACGTGAAGCACATGCGCTTCCGATCGTCCTCATCTACGGTCATGTCTTCTCCTGCCTCCCGTTTCTGCGGTAATCGTTCCCATCGAGCGATGAACCGAACTTAACCGGACCGGCGCACCCTGTTGGACAACAGTGTGAGAAGCCAAGGACGTCCGTCGTTGGCCGTAGCAGCCATTCGAGCGCGAACGGTGAATGTCGGACTTCAGTCTGAACCAGATCTTTGAGTGTGTGGAGCTGCAGCAAAGTGCGCCGCTGTTTGCGCGACTTTGTGGCCTCGATCGATAGCCAGGTTGAAAGTTTGTCTGCGTAGGGATCGAGCTTGCTGGAGCTCGCACGCTTGGCGTAACGGGGCTCTTCATCGCCCGCCCGCAGGTACTTCTTAACGGTGTTGCGAGCCAGGCCTGTACGCCTGGAGATCTCGCGGATGGACATCTGCTCGCGCAGTGCCCAGCGTCTTATGACACTCAAAGTCGCCACGTCTATCACTCCTGAAATCTCCTGCTGCCAAAAGCAGCAGGATAGGGTTCTTACGTGGGTCAGCTTTCAATGGAAATTGCAGCTCTAAGTGGGTCAGTTTTCAGTGGAAGACAACAAGCAGAACTTCAGCGTGTGCTGTATGAGAACGTGATTCGGCTCAAATCCGATGCAGTGCACTTCGGTGTCCGCTCTATCGGCGCGGAAACCGTCAACGGCCGTGCGCGTCTGCTGCTCGACGGAGGCGGAGCCGTCGAAGGCGACGTGGTTGTGGGCTGCGACGGTGCACATTCCCGTGTGCGCCAGTCACTCTTTGGCCCCGCACCGGCCCGCTACACGGGCGCGAATGCATGGCGCGGTCTCGCTCCCATGAGCAAGCTCAAGCCACAGCACCGTCAACCGCTGGCGTCCACGTGGATCGGCCCGACGGCGCACGTGACGACCTATCCTGTTCAGCGCAACGGCGAGCAGTTCGTCAGCTTTTCCGCGCAAGTGGACAGCCCGGACTGGCAGACCGAGTCTTGGTCTGAGCGCGGTGAGCTTTCCGACGCGCTGAAGGACTTCGACGGCTGGCACCAGGACATCCTGGACCTCTTCATCGAATCGGAAAACCTCTTCCGATGGGGTCTGTTCGTGCGCGACCCGCTCGACACCTGGTCCAAGGACCGGGTCACTCTGGTGGGCGACGCCTGCCATTCGATGACGCCCTACCTGGGCATGGGCGTCAACATGACCATTGAGGATGCATACGTCCTTGCGCGCTGTCTGGAGGCGTCGCCTGACGATATCGAAGCGGCACTGAAGCGCTACGACGCCGCTCGCGTTGAGCGCACGAACAAGACGAAGGCGAGTTCGCTTGCGATGCTCGGCATCTTCCATAGCCCGGAACTCGAAAAGATCGACACAGCGCGCCAATACATTCAAAAGGAATGGTCGCCGGATGCTGTACGTGAGCGCTATGAATGGCTCATCACGTACGACGCGACCACGGTGGAGATCTAACCCTATGACGGATAGCACCAATAGTTCGCCCCGTCCATGGGACGGCATCATTCCTGAAGAAGAGCAAGCCATCTATCGTCAAGCCGGCTGGGGCACGCCCAGCGGTATTGGCCTGCGACCGGCGCTGCTCGTCATCGACGTCCAGTACCGTTCCATGGGCGACGCTCCGATGCCGATCCAGCAAGCCATCGATCACATGTCCACAAGCTGCGGTGAGTACGGCTGGCGCGCCGTACCTCACATCGCCCAACTGCTTAAGGTGTTCAGGGATCTGCGTGCGCCAGTGCTCTATCCCTATGTGGCGCCCAAAGGGGAGCACAACCGTGGTCAGTTCGAAGCGAAGGTGCCAGGGGTGATGGACGTGCCTGAGCGAGGATACGATTTCGTCGCTGAAGTTCAGCCCCTGCCCGGGGACATCAAGATTCCAAAGTTCCAGGCCAGCGCCTTCCATGGAACGGCGCTTACAAGCTACCTTATTGCTCAAGACATCGATACGCTCGTGGTCACAGGTTGCACCACTAGCGGTTGCGTGCGTGCGACCGTAGTGGATGCTTGTGCACTCAACTTCAAGGTCGTGGTCCCGCAGGACGCCGTTTACGACCGCTCGCAGACATCGCATGCCGTGAACTTGTTCGACATGGCAAGCAAGTATGCCGACGTCATGCCCACGGAAGAGCTCGTGCAGCGACTGCGCGCCCAGCTCGGGTCGCGTCAATCCTGAAGGCATCCGGGTCGCCACGCGCCGAAACATCCGCAGCTCCCAGCGATTGGCTCGCCCGAGTCAGGGAGCTTGATCGGAGTGAGCCTCCACCTTCGCTTCTACTTGCGACGGCTATTGCGAACTGAGATCGGGCCGTGCGACATCTCGGGCGTCAGCGCACAAATTTTTCTAAACGATCCGGAGAAAAGATGGATGGACGCGCATTGCGATGACGGACAGACTTTGATCTGTGCGAAGTGGCAGTTCGTGCTACTCATGCACTTACTCTGGGTAAAACGGAATGATGACAAAAGGAATGAACGACATCGGTCATTCAGGCGAAGCTCAGCTGCATGAGGACAATGAACCCGGTGAGGGTTGGAGAGCTGTCTTCAGTAAGTCGGCCTGCTTCTTGGCTGGCCAATAGGCGAGGTCCGAAATGCTGTCAGCAGCTTCTCTTCCTCTACGCGTTGACTCAATCGATGCCATGGACGAGCTGGACAAGGCTGCTCGTCGCCACTACACAGAATGTGGTGGGGGGCGCATTGTTTGGCGGAGTTGGGGTGAAGGACGACCAGTGCTACTTCTTCATGGAGGGTCAGGCAGCTGGACGCATTGGGTACGAAATATTGCTGCGCTGTCGTCTCAAGGTCGCTGCGTATGGGCACCAGATCTCCCGGGTTTCGGTGAGTCAGCTACGCCGTTGAATGGCAATGACGCCGACGCTGTTGCTGACTGTTTGTCGCTCAGCCTTCCCCATGTGTTCGGGGATAACCCAATCGATGTCGTCGGCTTCTCCTTTGGAGCATTGGTAGCAGGATTTCTAGCCGCTCGCGACCCCGCTCGCCTGGCGCAGCTGGTACTCGTTGGAGCTCCGGCATTGAGTAGGGCGCCGCATCCCCATATCGACCTGAGGCCTTGGCATACGGCGGAACCTGGAGAGGCGAGGCGCAACGTGCATAGGCACAACCTTGGCGCTTTGATGCTTTCTCAAGCTCGTGCGATTGACGAACTCGCCGTAACACTGCACGCAGACAACGTTGTGAGAGATCGCATGACTGCACGGCGTCTGATATTTGGAGACGCGCTGCTGCGGCTTCTCCCTGAGATTCAATGTCCGGTCGCTGGTATCTGGGGAGCTGAAGACGTCGTATACCGTGGTCGCCTCGAGCTCATTGGCAACGCGCTAGCGCATGCGCCACGAATGCAGCAGTTGGCGCTTGTCGCACAGGCAGGACATTGGGTGCAGTACGAGCGTCCTGCGGCGTTCAATGAAATTCTTAAAAACATCCTGCACCATCAGCCCGCCACGACCTGACCACTTGGTAGCAAGTGCGGGATGGTCATACGGTGCTCGAACGCAGAGTTTCCGCATAGTCGCCCCCACCAAGTTTGGAGGGTGGCAGTGGACTTCACCCTGCATTTCTACTACTTGGAAGAAGAGCAACGATGGACAACCTTGACCTGTTGGTTTTACGTTCATTGAGAGACTGGCGCCGCGACAACAAGTCCGCTTGGCTCGTCACGGTTGTGGGAACCTGGGGGTCATCGCCTCGACCCGTAGGTTCGGTGCTCGCGTTGCGTGATGATGGCAACGTGGTTGGTTCTGTCAGCGGTGGATGTATCGAGGATGACCTGATCGTGAAAGCCACGGCCCCTAACCACGGCGCAAGCCTCTGTTCAGAGTCAGGAGGACCTTTGATTCTGACCTACGGTGTGTCCAGCGATGAGGCTCACAGGTTTGGCCTGCCTTGCGGCGGAACCATAAAACTGATGATTGAGCCCAATCCCCAGCTTGAACCTCTTGAACGATTGGTGGATGAGCTGGGGCGGGGAGGACTCATGCATCGCCGTGTGAGCGTCCTTGACGGTGACGTGCTTCTCACACAAGCGGAGAATCCGGACGAGCTAGTCTGCACGAATGATTTCGTGACCAGCACCTTTGGCCCGGAATATCGAATGTTGCTGATAGGAGCTGGGCAACTGACGGAGTACTTGGCGACTATGGCGGCCTTCTGTGGGTTCTCTGTGACGGTTTGTGACCCAAGGGTTGAGTACACCGAGTCTTGGTCCGTACCGGGGGTGACCTTGGTGAAAGGCATGCCTGATGACGAGGTAGTGTCTTTCAGACCAGATCGTCGTAGCGTCGTCATCGCACTCACTCACGACCCCAAACTGGACGACCTCGCTCTGCTTGAGGCCATCAACTCGGAGGCGCTTTATGTCGGTGCGATCGGGAGTCGCCGAAACACAGAAATCCGTCGGCAACGGATGCACGAGCATTTTGATGTTGCGCTGAGCAACCTGGGGAGGTTGCGGGCGCCCGTTGGTATCTTCGTTGGAAGTAAGACGCCCTCTGAGATCGCAGTGAGCATCATGGCAGAAGTCATAGCTGTGAAGAATGGGGTCGAGGTGCCACGCGAGATGATGGTCGCCTCGGCCAAAGACATGTTGAAGGTTCCAGAGCAGAGCGAGCTTTGACGACTTCTTAGTCAGCTAGTACTTGCAAGGCTGGAGCTCTCGTGTCTGTGGCCCGGAGCTGGTGTAAGGCTTTCAAATCGGGTCTTCGTTTGACTGGTGTGCCGTACGCTGAACTCTGTAAGGCTCAAGAACCTCCACGGTGGCCGTTTGTCCTGAAACCAGGCGCCTGTTAGAGGGGATCTCATCGAGCCTCACTCTAACGGGAACGCGTTGTGCAAGGCGGACCCAGCTAAAGGTGGGATTGACGCTTGTTAGCAGGTTGCTGCTGGTGCTGCGGTCCCGGTCACCGATGCCGGCGGCGATGCTCTCAACGGCTCCCGAAAGCGCAGGTGCCCCCATGGGGGTGACGCGTACCCTGTCTCCTGGTTGGATTCGGGCCAGCTTGTGCTCTTCGAAATAGCCTTCGACGTAGATTGATTCGGTATCAACTAAAGCCAGCGCTGGGTGCGCAGCACTTGCGTAGGCTCCTTGATGCAGGTCCAGGTTTGTCACTAGACCGGCAGTGGGCGCGCGAACCTCTGTGCGTTGCAGGTTCAGCCTGGCCCTGTCCACGGCAATTTCGGCCTGCCGGAGGGCGGCTTCGGCCAACTGGAGTGCGCCTTGCGCGTTAACGACCTTTAGGCTTAGCTGTTCTCGGTGGTCCGGCGCACTCCCATCGCTTAGTTTGGACAGGCGACTGCACTCACGTTGTGCTTGGGCAAGAGCAAGGCGCTGATTCTTGATCGCGATACGCCGTACGACAGCATCGGCTTCGGCTTGGTGGAGTGCCAGTTCGAAACGGGCGCTGTCTACAGAAAACAGCAAAGTGCCGGCAGCGACAGGCTGGTTGTCGTGCACTGCAACTACTTTGACGATGCCAGAAACATCGGGTGCAACTTGCACCACGTCGGCGCGCACACGGCCATTGCGAGTCCACGGGGCGCGCTCATAGTGGTCCCATAGCTTATAGCCTGCCCAGACGGAGGCCATCACTGTGAGAAGCGTGACAAGCACACGGATGACGGGAAGGGGAGGAAGGGAGCTGCGCAAAGAGAGGGTAGGGGTGTCAGGTTTCATAGGCGGTGGCGCAAGCGCGGGTTTGAAGCTAAGTGCTGGCGCCGGGGAACCACGCCAAGATATAAAGAACGAGGATGTAGAGTGCAAGGTCAAACAGCGCGGGATGCCATATCCATCGGTAAGCGCCAAGGCTTGCCAGAGGGCGGCGAATTAGCCATGTGCACACCAGCGCACATCCCGCCAGCAGCAAAAGAGACGGCAGCTGCAGGCCGAAAAAATTTACTTCGGTCATGGTGGAAGAGTGGCGGGCGCCGACGGAAAGAGGTTGCGTCTAAGGCCTACGAGTGCCGCGATCACGGGCCGGTCAGCTTTTTCGGTTACGGCGTTCAGGAGCAGCCGGTCAACTTGCGGCAGCAACGACTCAACCCGAGATGGCGCGCCAGCAGCCTGTGTTTGCAGCATGAGAGCTAACTCCCTTAAAAGGCGGCTGGTCGGCTCTACTGGAAGTCGCTCACGATGAAGTTGAAGCGCGACGATGTCCGCTCCCATGCGCAGCTCGCGCAACGCGTGGACTGCGGCAACCTCGATTGCCTCAGGGCCATGGGGGGCCAAGCGCGGTGCGAGTAGGGAAATTCTGTCCAACATTCGACCGGCGTATGCATCACGGGAGGATGTGTCATGGGGATGAGAAGCCAGCTTGGCAAGATCCTTCCAAGTCGATCGTCTTATGCGCTCGGCAGTCCAATCGGGGCCGACGCTACGCATAAGCGCGGTGACGCGTGCCGCGATCGCTGCACCTACAAACAAGGCCAGGTTGGTACTGATGAAGCTCACCAAATCGGCGGTGGCTGTATCTTGGAGGGCGAGGGTCCCAGCAACGCCGAAAAACATGCCTAGGGCGTTCAAGGAACTAGCCGGGCGCGCCATGTAGCACCCGATCACCAGGAAAAGAGGTGCGATGCACAGCACCAGCATGCCGAAGTCACGGGCCAGCGGCATGACCCCCAATACACAGAAGGCGGAAACGGGCAATGACCAAAGAAGTGCGACGATGAACTTGTGCATCGCTGGCACAGGGTCGTCCATGGTGGCAAAGAAGCTGCAGAAGACCGCAGCGCTCATGGCGATGGCCGATCCTGAGGGCCAGCCAGTAGCGATCCAGAGAGCACACGACATAACGGTGGACAGAACTGCAGCAATCGCCGAGCGCATGGCGAGTCCTCTATCCAGATGCAACACACGGCGACGCATTGCTTTTGTCCGATGTTTTGGTGCAACGTTGCCGGCAATGCCTTCGTCGATGCTACGTCGCAGTTCGGTGCAAGCATGCCAATCGGTTACTAAATCGCCCATGCGGGTTGCCAGGTCGATGCGCAGCGCGCGAATCCAGGGAGTGGGCGCTGGACCGTCTGCTACTGCTGCAAAGGCGGCGCGTGCCTCGTCTATTGACGCTCGGGGCGCATCAGGGTCTAGCCACTCAGTGTGCAGGGCGAAGGCCGAGGTGATGTCGTCCGGAAGGCCTCCTGCGGCGTCCATAGCCTCCAAGCGATCTTCTACGGCTGACAGTGTTGGCATAAGCGCAGCTATGCGGTCCTGCAAGGCGTCGATAGAACTCCCCGTCCACCGTAGGTTCGTGGAGTCAAAAGGCACATGCGTGGACAACAGACGCAACTGTGTGATGTCCAGTGCCAGTTGCTGACGATCTGCCAAAGTACGCTTTTGAGTTGCCTTGACGGGCTTTGTAAGAAATAGATCGTGCAGCCATTGACGAGCATCACTCAACGCTCGGTCCATCACGCCAAGGATTGATGGTGCTAGGCTGACCGGAAGCGCACTTCCGTGGATCAGGCAGGCGCAAGAGATTCCCAATGCGATCTCGGTGACTCGCGTGATGGCAGTGTCGAACATCGCGGCGGGGGCCTCTACAAGGGGAAAACCAATCAGAGCAGCCGAGTAGCCAGCTAGCATGAGCAAGTAGGAGCGTGCACTTCTGTCCAGCAAAGAGAGGTATAGGCACAGCCCCACCCACAAGGACATGGCCAACGACAAGATCTCTGGTGATCCAGACAGTGAGGGAATGAGCATCACAGTGGCGGCGCACCCTAGAAAAGTCCCCAGGAGCCGGTAAAGCGCTTTAGAGCGCACGTTGCCTGCGATTGGATGGGCAACTATGTACGCAGTCATCACGGCCCAGAATGGTCGTGGAAGACCGAAGCGGCTTGATAGGTACAGCGCAAGCATGGCGGCCGCAAAACTCTTGAGAGAAAACTGCCACTCCTGTCTGGAAAATCGAACCGGCGCTATCAGCCGTTCGAGTGACCACGATGGCGTCGGTGTGGCGCCATCCTTGTTGCGAATCATTTGCATGTAGTGATGCTAGTCGTGGCGATGAAAGGCTAAAATTGCATACTCAGTCAAATAGTTTCTCTTTTCAGCCATCCTGTGTGACCGCCAGAGATCGAACGCCGTCAGGCTCAAGCTTTGAGCTCGACTACGAGCCAGCCGTGCCCGTCCTGGCCCTTCGTGTCGATGTGGAGGCGCGTGAGCGCGAAGTCCCGATACATGAACACCGCTCTGGCCAACTTGTCATGGCGCTGCGCGGGGCTGTTTCTTGCGATGTGCCTGGTGCTTTGTGGATGGTTCCACCGCAGGCGGGTGTGTGGATTCCAGGCGGGATGTCGCACAGCAATCACAGCACGGCGAACGCAGTGATCTTCTATCTGTTTGTAGCTCCCGGTGCCGCACCACTGCCCACCCGTTGTTGCACACTGAGCATCAGCCCAATGTTGAGCGAGATGATCCAGTACATGGCAGTGCAACCGACTATGTACGAGCCTGGTGGGCCGACTGATCGACTCGCCAGCGTCCTGCTGGACCAACTCTGTGCGATGCCCGCAGAAGAGCTCTTCCTACCCATGCCTAAAGACGCGAGGCTCCGAAAGGTGTCTCGCGCCATGATGCGAGACCCTTCTGACCGACGTACCCAGAAAGACTGGGCTTGCGAGCTGGGGATGAGCGAGCGCACGCTGAACCGACTTTGTACATCTCTAACCGGCCTGAGCTTTGGCAGATGGCGCCGCCAACTGCACATGATTGTGGCGCTGCGTGAGCTGTCTGGTGGCGCGACCGTACAGCAAGTGGCCTATAGCCTTGGCTACGAATCAACATCTGCCTTCATTACGATGTTCAAGAAGGCGTTCGGAAAGCCCCCTGCAACCTACATCAACGATCGACTGCAGGCGGTGGCTTGAAGACTGCATTCCGATTGCGTTTGCGCTTTCTGCAGTTGGCGTGGGTGAAGCCGTGTCGGCGTGCTCACCTGTAGGCGCGTGCTTGCGTTACGCCGCCATCCACCACCACGGTGGCCCCCATTACGTAGTCGCCAGCGCGCGAAGCCAAAAATATCGCTGCACCTGCGATGTCTTCTATCGTGCCGATGCGCTTGGCCGGAATGTGCTCGGACAGCTCTTCCCCATGGTCGCGCGCATTGCGGTTCATCTCGGATGGAAACGCACCGGGCGCGATCGCGCTAACCGCGATGTTGTCCTTGGCTAGACGCAGCGCCATCCGCCGCGTGAGGTGAATCAAGCCTGCCTTACTCGCGACGTATGAGTAGTTTTCCTGCGGATTGAGTCCGATGCCGTCGGTCGAAGCGATGTTGATGACTTTGCCCACGCGAGTTTTGGCAGCGGTGCGCAGTGGCTCCGAAAGCGCCTTGGTCAAGAAGAAGGGGGTTTTCAGATTCAAATTCATCACCTTGTCCCAACCCCCTTCGGGGAAGGCATCGAAGTCTTCTCCCCAGGAAGCACCAGCGTTGTTGACCAGGATGTCCATCGTGGGCTCGTGCTGAGCGTAGGCCGCTGCCAATTCTTGGCAACCTGCGAGCGTGGACACGTCGTATGGAAGCGAGACGCAGTGACCACTCTTGGACAACTCCCGTGCTGCCAGGTCGCATGCTTCGGCCTTGCGTGCGCTGATGTAAACCCGCGCACCTTGAGCCAGAAACCCTTCTGCGATCATGCGGCCAATTCCTCGTGAACCACCCGTTACCAACGCCGTTCGGCCCTTCAACGAGAAAAGGTCTTGTGTATTCATAGCATGGCTTTCGTCGCGGTGTCGCTCCGCATCAAGGTGTTTCTCTTATCAGTTCCGGCGGCTAGGCGAATCAGGTGGCTTCGAGCAGTTTCTGTCGCACATAGGCAGTTCCGTCAAACAACCTTCTGGCCGTGCGAGTGAAGTGCACTTCGCGCACCTTCCATGTGCCATCAGCCGCGTGTTCCACGTTCGAAAAAATCTTGATCACTCCACTGGGATGCGCAATGCGAATGGACGCAGGTCCCGCATGGTTGCCCCGCGCCTCAGCCGGGATAGTCCCCGCGATCTGCGCCGCAACAGAAAGGCATACGGAGCCACCACCCGGGAAGGCCTTGTGCATGGCCCCACCATTGAGAACCATGCGCGCGACGAAGTCGATCTCAGACGACCCCACGACGCGGTTTGCGATGGTTCGGTAGTCTTGCGCTTCGCCAATCAGGACCTGGTAAGGCGTGAGAATGCCTTCCGGGGGCAGGCCGCAACGGTCAGCGGCCCATCGCCTCACCTCCTCGGCCATCTCGTAGATGTCAGGGCTGAGTTCCCCAGGCAGTTCTTTGCCCGTGATGCCAAGATCTGCAGCACGGACGAACACACACGCAGTGCCAACGTCAACGATTGAGACGGGGATGTCGCGGCCGAGCTTGGACACGTGCACCCAATCGCGTGCCTGGCCGGTGGGCAACAGCTTGCCTGAGGTGGCTCCGCTGGTGTCTGAGTAGTCCAGCGCTACCTCTGCACCTGTTCCTGGGACTCCGTCCACTTCGCTTTCGCCTTCCACGCGCGGCTCGCCGTCCGCACACTGCACCACCATCCGGAGAATCTTCCCGGTGTTGGTGTTGTGCACGCGAACGGTGGTGAAAGGCTCTTGCACAGGAACCAACCGCTCCTGCAACGCGTACACCCCGGTAGCCGATGAAATGTTGCCGCAGACTATCTCGAAGCTCACGGTCGGCTGATCGATTCCGATCTGCACGAAGGTGTAGTCGATGTCAGCGTCCGAGCGCGAAGGGGGTCCAATGATGGCGCATTTGCTCGTCAGGATGTCGGCGCCGCCGAGCCCATCGATCTGTCGCACATCTGGGCTGCCAAACAAAGCCAGAAGGAATCGCTGGCGCGCCTGGGGATCGGTGGGCACGTCCCGCTGTGCGAGAAAAACGGCCTTGCTGGTGCCACCGCGCATCATGGTGACGGGAACGCGAATTTGTTCTTTCATCGCTTCAGTATGCATTTCCATCCACCTGTCGTCATTTCAGTTTGGCTGGGAATTCTTTAGCAGCGCTGCGAGGGTTTTCGCGTTTTAGCCTGGCTAAAGTTTTCCAAACAGAACTGCAATGACCGTAAGGACTTGAATCCCCATACTGCCTGTCGTCGTAGCAAGCGCTGCGTGAACAGGAGATACTTTTGAACATCATCAAGCGAACGGAATCCCACTTCCGTGAAACCGCTGACGGCATGGTGCTGATAGCCACACGTGTTGCCGGGCAGCCGCCCCAATTCCCACCGATCGAGTTCGTTCACAACGGTCAGCAGGCTGAGGAAATCGACCTCGGGCCGACTGGCTCCCTCTACAGCTTCACCATCGTTCATGCAGGCAAGGACAAGCCACCCTACGGCTTGGCGATGGTCGACTTCGAACCTGGTGTACGCGCGTTCGGACGGCTGCTGTTTGACGCCGAGCCACCCGCCATCGGCAGCCGCGTGCGTGTGGTGCCCTTCTCGTTGCCTGACGGCACGCCCGATTACGCCTTCCAGGAGTGATGCTATGAACCAACCCCTGATCACCGGCGTGGGCATCACCGATTTCGGTCGTTTCCCGGAGTTGACCGAAGAGGCCATGGCGCAGTCTGCCATCCTCGATGCCTTGGCGGATGCCGGCACGCCTCTGTCCGAGGTGCAGGCGTTCTATTGCGGAAACGCGCTCGGGGCGTCGTTGCCGGGACAGCGCGCATTGCGTGAAATGCATGTCAACGGCGGCGCGGTCTACAACGTGGACAACGCCTGCTCCAGCGGAGCGACCGCGCTCAATCTCGCCTTGCAGGCACTCAAGGTTCGCCAGTACGAGACCGTAGTGGTGTTTGGCATGGACCATCTGAGTAGCCTGGGCGGTGGGCCTTTGCAACTCAGCCAGAAGGACTGGAACAACCGGCGCGGCATGATCATGCCGGCCTTGTATGCCATGCGCGCCAAGCGCTACATGCATGACCATGGCCTTAAGTTGGAGACACTGGCGGACATTTCGGTCAAGAATCGAAAACATGGTGCCCTGAACCCGATTGCCAAGTTCGCGAAACAGGCCACGCGCGAAGAGGTGCTTGCTTCTCGCCCAGTGGCCGAACCGCTCACGCTGCTGCAGTGCTGTCCTGCCGTGGTTGACGGCGCAGCGGCGATCGTGCTCAGCACCCGACCCCCGAAGGGTGTGGCAAAGCCGGTGAGGGTGCTGGCGTCCGTGGTGCAGTCCGGCTTGTTCGAGACCGAACCGGTGGATATGACCGAGGCCGAGATTACGGCACGCGCCGCCCGACTCGCCTATGAGCAGGCTGGCATCGGTCCGCAAGACCTGAGCCTTCTCGAGGTGCATGACGCTTTCACCATTTCCGAGTTGCTCTATTACGAGGCGCTCGGGCTTTGCGCCCGTGGCGACGCCGCAGGTTTTCTGCAAAGTGGCGCGCCCGCGTTGGGCGGTCGGGTACCCGTCAACCCGAGTGGTGGCCTCATCGCCAAGGGTCATCCCCCGGGTGCGACGGGTGTCGCACAAATCGTCGAGGTGTGCGAGCAACTGCAAGGCCGTGCTGGAGCTCGACAGGTACATGGCGCTCGGATCGGCCTCACGCAGGTGACCGGTGGTGGCATCTGGGGCGTAGACCACGCTGCCTGCTCAATCAACATTCTTTCGCTCTGAAGGCAAGCACCATGAACCCTACACAAAACACCGCTCCCGCGTCGCTGCAAGGCCTTGTCGCTGTCGTCACTGGCGGCGCGAAGGGAATCGGTTTAGGTATCGCCCGAGAGCTGGCGACCGCCGGCTGCCGTATCGCGCTTTGGGACTTCGACGAAGGAGCATTGAAAGAAGCCGAGCGCAACCTCTCCGGTGAAGGTTTTGACGTGAAGACCTTCAAGGTCGATGTCAGCTCTGTGGAGCAGGTGGAATCGACCGTGGCCCAGCTCCTAACGTCCCATGCGCGCATAGACATCCTGGTCAACAACGCGGGCATTGGTGGCGACAAGCTCGTCTCCAAGATGGATCTCGCGTTCTGGAGCCGGGTAATCGAGATCAACCTCCATTCGCAGTTCATCTGCTCCAAGGCGGTGCTGGCGCAGATGGCGGAGAACCGGTTCGGACGCATCATCAATATCGGCTCCCGTGCTTGGTTGGGCAATCGCGGCCAGGCAGCGTACTCTGCGTCTAAAGGCGCCGTTGTCAGCCTGACTCGCTCGCTGGCGCTGGAGTACGCGCGCAAGGGCATTACGGTGAATGCAATCGCGCCCGGCATCGTTGAGACCCCTCTGTTTGAAACGCTGACGGAGGAGGTCCGCCAGAGTCTGCACAAAACGGTGCCGATGGAGCGAATTGGCGAGCCGGAGGACATTGCCCGCGCCGTCCGCTTTTTTGCAGAACCCGGTTCGAGCTACGTCACCGGCCAGCTCCTGTACGTTTGCGGTGGGCGCAGTCTCAGCAGTCCCTCGGTGTAACCGCCCGGTTCGACAGCAAGAGCAACCAACCGAGTTGTAAATCGCATGCTGGCAAATGCACTGAACGGGCTGAAGGTGATTGACTTCACCCAGGTGATGGCTGGGCCGACTTGCACTCTGTGCATGGCTGATCTCGGCGCCGATGTCGTGAAGGTGGAGGCTCCCACAGGTGACCTCTCGCGGGCTCTTTCACCCTGGGTCAACGGCGAAGGCGTTGCTTTTCTTGCGCTCAATCGCAACAAGCGCAGCATCGTTTTGGATCTCAAACAGCCAGAGCACCGGCAGGTTGCCTTGCATCTGATCGCCGGAGCGGATGTCGTCGTGGAAAGCTTTCGCCCCGGCGTGATGGAGCGGTTCGGGTTGGACTACGCTACGGTGTCCGCTGAAAACCGGCGTCTGATCTACTGCTCGGTGTCGGCGTATGGGCAACAGGGAGCGGGAAGAGACCTGCCGGGGGTGGATGGCGTGCTGCAGGCGGTAAGCGGCCTCATGAGCGTCACCGGCGCACGCGATGGAGACCCGTGCAAGGTTCCGGTGCCGGTAGTCGACCTAATGACGGGATCACTGGCCACCATCTCGGTTCTGGCTGCTCTTGCTGAGCGGCAACGCACGGGCCTGGGGCAGCACGTGGAGGCCAGCATGTTTGCGAGTGCCATCGCACTGCAGCACGTGAGTTTTGCGTCCTACCTTGCCGATCGCCAAGTGCCCGGTCCACAAGGTAACGCCGCGCCCTATTCAACGCCAAATGAGGCGCTGCGTTGCGCTGACGGATGGATCATGGTGGCGGCGTATCACCCTGCGCGTTGGCAGGCCTTCTGCGATGCCATCGACGCACCCGAACTGGCGTCCGATCCCCGCTTCTCCGAGAACAAGAGCCGGCTTGAAAACCGCGATTCGATGTTGCGCTTGATTGAAGCGCGCATGGTCGAGCAGTCGCGCGCCTTCTGGCTCGAGAGGTTCACTGCTGTAGACATCATTTGCGGGCCCATCAACAACTATGCCGAGGTGACGCAGTCTTCGGCCTTTGTCGAAGCAGCTCTCACGGAGAAACTGCAGCATCCGGTCGCAGGTGTTTTGACGATGCCGCGCAGTGTATTGGGTGCGGTTGGAGAGCGTCCTCTTGCACGACGAACTGCGCCCACGCTCGGTCAACACACTCGTGAGGTGCTTGTCGAACTCGGCATGTCGGCTGAAGACATTGAGGTGGTGACAGCCGCCTGCCCTAAACGCAACTGAAGAAATCCCATGCCTATTACCAAGACAGTCCAAGATGGCGTCGCCGTCGTTACCCTAAATCGCCCAGAAGCCATGAACTCGATCGATCCAGAATCGAATGAGCAGTTGCTTGAAATATGGGACGAGGTATCGAACGACGAAGACATTCGCGTGCTCGTCCTCACCGGCGCAGGCGAGCGTGCGTTCTGCACAGGTGCAGACCTCAAGAAAACGATGCCCCCCGCCGACAGTGCTGCTCGGCAAGTGTTTCGTGGCGGTACCAAGCATTTCAACTTCGGCACGCTGCAGACAGATAAGCCGGTAATTGCTGCGATCAATGGCTACGCCCTCGGCGGTGGACTGGAACTCGCGTTGCTTGCGGACATCCGTATCTGCTCTGAAAATGCCCAATTTGGCTTACCAGAAGTGCGTGTCGGCAGCATCCCGGGTGCTGGCGGTACTCAACGACTTATCCGAGCCGTTGGCCAATCGGATGCGATGTGGATGTTGCTGACAGGTGAGCGCATCGATGCCAGTGAGGCGTTGAGGATCGGATTGGTCAGCAAAGTGGTGCCTCTGTCCGAGTTGCAGGCCACAGCCGTTCGCCTGGCGCGCACTATGGCAGGCAACGCCCCGCTGGCTATGACTGCCGCCAAGCGCTTAGCGATGACCGGGCGGGAGTTGCCGCTTGTTGGTGGGCTTGAGCTCGAGCGCCAGGCCTTTGGGGTGCTGAGGGATAGCGAGGATCGTCTTGAAGGGCGTCGAGCCTTCGGCGAAAAGAGAGCTCCCGTTTTCCGGGGCCGCTGACTGGCCCGCTTCCCTCGCATCCTTCCGTTCCCCACGAGCGCGTTAAAAGCGCCTCTGCGGATTAACCGTAAACAGAAATGAGCACAGTCAGTCTATGAAACGCAGAAACGTTGTCTCCGCCCTGATTCTTGGGGCTGCCAGCTGCGCGCAAGTGGTGCGCGCTCAGGCTTCTCGTGGTGCGGGACGCACCGTCCGAATCGTTGTTGGATTTCCACCGGGTGGCTCGACAGACGCGATAGCAAGAATCATCGCGCCGTACTTGGCAAAGTCAATGGACGCCACCTTCATTGTGGAGAACAGGCCGGGTGCCGGCGCGCGGATCGCAAACACCATCGTAAAGGGTGCGAAGCCAGATGGAAACACTCTGCTGCTCACGTCCTCATCGTTGATGGCGGTCTATCCCTATGTGTTCAAGAACCTGGGTTACGACCCACTGCGCGACTTTGTGCCGGTGACTTCTGTTGTTGACATGGACTTTGGATTCGTTGCCAGCACTGCTGCTGCTCCAGGAGTCACCACACTGCGCGAATATGTTCAATGGGTGAAGTCGAAGCCGGGCAATGACAACTACGGGGCAGTGGGCCCAGGCTCAATACCGCACTTCCTGGGGGATGTTCTTGCACGAGCTGGTCAAGTTCAACTGAACTACATCCCGTTCAACGGTGCGTCACCTCACCTTCAAGCGCTCAACGGCGGTCAGATCCCTTTCGGTGTCGATGTGGTTGCAGGGATCGTGCCGCACCTCGAAAGCGGGCGTGTGAAGTTGCTGGCCACAAGCGGCACTGAACGCAGCGTTCAGGGTGTTCCAACAGCGGCCGAAGCTGGGTTCGGCGAGTTGACGACTGAGGATTACACCGGCTTCTTCTATCCCGTCGGGACACCCGCTGCATTCGTGCAACAGGTTCAGGCGGCGGTGCAGGCTGCGTTGCAGCAGCCTAGCGCGCAGGAGAGCTTTCGCAAGCTGGGTTTCAAACCAAGCGGGGCAGATTCGGCTCAGTTCACCCAGCGTGTGCAATCGGACTACCAAAGGTGGGGCAAGATTGTCGCGACCTCAGGATTCAAGCCGCTGGATTGAGGTTACGTGATGTCACTACACAGCTATCTGGGTAAGAAGCTTCATACAGTGCCGAAGGTGTGGCAAAGCGCTCTGATTCTTTTGGTCATTGTGATTTCTACTTCGTCACCACCGGCTCTCGCTCAGGCGAGTGCTAGCGGTCCGGCCAGAGTGCTTGTAGGGTTCTCGCCCGGCGGCACGCTGGATGTGGTTACGCGGGCTTTGGCAGAACAACTTCGAGACCCGCTTCATCGATCTGTCATCGTTGAGAACAAACCGGGAGCGGGTGGGAGAATTGCCACTGACACGCTGCTCTCCGCGCCTGCAGACGGCAGCGTGGCTATGCTATGTCCAGACTTCCTCAAGTCGATCTATCCATTCGTATTCAGAAAGCTGAACTACGAGCCGGAAAGAGACATCCTCCCGGTGTCAACGGTGGTTGAGTTCCCCATGGCGCTGGCTGTGCCAGCTTCTTCACCAATCAAGACCTTTGCTGAGTTTTCTCAGTGGATGCGCGCGCATCCCGAGAAGGCTCATTTTGGGCATGCTGCCTCAGGTGGGCCGACCCACTTCCTCGGACTACAAATTGGCAAGATGATTGGCGTGCCTCTGGAAGACATTCCATTCCCAGGCGCAGCCCCGATGATCACGAACTTGATGGGTGGCAATATTGCTGCGGGTACTTCCACAGTAGGCGATTTCGCGCAGCACCACAGCGCGGGTAAGTTGCGGGTGCTGGCCGTTACATCGCCGCATCGCTCACCTCTCTTGCCGGATGTACCTACCTTCAGCGAGTTGGGTCGCAAGGAGCTCACGGCCGTGGGTGTACTGGCGATATGTCTTCCACCAAGTGCATCCCCGGCCGCTGCGTCTGAGTGGAGCACGGCTGTTCGTAAGGCTATTGCAACTGAGAGTTTTGCAAGCAAAATCCGCACGCTTGGCTTCGTGAACACGGGGAGCTCGCCAGCTGAGGCCAGCACCAAGTTCAACGAAATGCGCGATTTCTGGGAGCCGATTATTAAAGCTTCCGGCTTTAAGGCGGACTAGAGTCGATTGTTCAGGCGAATCGAGGGTATGCATCATGGCTTACATCGACTATCCGTCTCTTGAGACTCTCCCGCCAGACCTTCAGGAGATGCTCCGGGTGAAGGGGTCAAGTGTCTTGCAGATGTTGATGCATTCACCAGGGATAGCGCCTGATCTTATGGCCTTTGCAGAGGCTGTGAAGCAGAAGAACTCCCTGCCCGCTGACTTGATGGAGTTGGCTATCCTCCGTGTGGGGTACGCCTGCGATGCGATGTATGAAACCGACAGGCATGAGCGTTACGGCCGACTGGCTGGGTTGAGCAAGGCGGCGATAGAGGCAGCAAGATCTAACAAGGGCCTCGCTTCGATTCGCCCAATCGAGCGGGAAGTGATCTTCTTGGTGGATGACATTCTGAAGAACGATGGACTTTCTTCTGAAGGGCGCAAGCATGCGTTGCGAGTCTTCAAAACTGGGCAGGTCTCCGACCTAGTCTTGACTGTAGGTCTATACAAGTGCGTGTGCTACTTTCTACGGAGCTTTGGGGTTGACATTGAGACCTCGTTTGAGCCGCCTTCAATGTAGACCATGCGACGGGTTCGGACGCAACTCGCGGCGGGCGATTGAGAAGCCGTTACGTACTGTTGTAGAGGGAGACCCCAGGCTTCATGACTTTTTCCAGGAAAACAATGCCGAACTACATCTGTGAAACCTGCGGAACGCAATACGCAGAATCCGCGCAGCCGCCAGTGCAGTGTCCCGTCTGCGTGGATGACCGCCAGTACGTCGGGTGGGCGGGTCAGAAGTGGACCACGCACCATGCTTTGCTCGAGAAGCACAAGCTTCGCATCGAAGACGACTGTGGTCTGCTGGGTATTGGCATGCCGAATGGGTTTGCCATTCCGCAGCGGGCGCTTCTTCTGCCGACAGACGCCGGCAATATTCTTTGGGAATGCGTGAGCATGGTAACGGACGAGGCCGTTGCCGAAGTCAAGGCGCGTGGGGGAGTCGCGAAAATCATCATCTCCCATCCTCATTTCTACGCATCCATGATTGAATGGAGCGAGGCTTTGGGCGGTGTACCCATCCTTTTGAACGCGGCAGACAAAGCGTGGATTCAGCGTCAGGCGCCACAAATCGAGTTCTGGGCTGGGGACGTACACAAGGTCTCCGATCAAGTGACCCTCCTTCGTGTCGGTGGGCATTTTCCAGGGAGCTCGGTGCTTCATTGGAAGCAAGGACCACGAGTGGGTGGTGCGCTCTTTCCGGGCGATGCATTGCAAGTGGTGTACGACCGCCGGCACGTCTCGTTCATGTATAGCTATCCGAACTTCGTCCCAATGAAGACCAGTGACATCCGTGCAATACGTGATCGTTTGAGTGGCTATGATTTTGCGGACGTGTTCGGATTTACCTGGGGCCTAAACATCATCGGCGACGGGAGGGCAGCGGTGGACGCTTCATTCGATCGATTTTTAGCTGCGGTCGAGGGTTGAGGGCGGTCTGTTCAGACTACATTGCTGAAGCGTGATCCGCGCGCGAGGGAGCTTGACAAGCTTTCGGCAGGCGCCGTTGAGCATATAGACATTAGCCGTGCCAATTCATTCGGCGGCCAGTAGCATTCCTACGGCACCCGCGACGAGTACAGCGTCAATGAGGATCTCGAAGGTCTGCGCTCGGAGCCGCTGGACTAAATGTTTGGCGACCATAGAGCCGGCAAGCAATGCGATGCCAATCGTGAGTCCGCGTGCAACGACGGGTGGCGTTAGCACGCCAGAGACGCCAAAAGTCCCGAGCTTGCCTGCGTAGAGCAGTACTGCGCTTGCCGCCTCCGATCCGAGGAACGCTCCACCGCTCATTCCGTAGCCAGAAAACACAGGAACGCTAAGTGGCCCAGTGGAGAGCACCAATCCGGTGAGAAATCCAACGAGCGCTCCTGCGAAACCCATATGCCATGCGCTCAGTTGGAGGTGCGACCGCCTGATGAGGCGGCGCAGCGGGATCATCGCAAGAAAGAAGATGGCCAGGAACACGTCCACCACGGCGGGTGGAATTGTGAGCAGCGTGTGGGCGCCAAGCACGGCTGCGGGAACTCCAGTCACTGAATAGGCGAGCAGCGGCCTCCAACGGATCACATGCCACCAGACAATCACACGTCCGATGTTGCCGAACAAAGAGGCGATCGCCATGATGGGAACCGCGCTTCGAGGCCCGTACATGGTCACGAGGACGGGCAGCATGATCAACGACGAGCCTGTACCGACAACGCCGCTGAGAACTCCGGCACCGATCGCGAGGAGGAAAAGAAGGGAGAGCGTGATCATCGGCTGCAGGGTTAGCCAGGACCATCGCTTGCGGCAGCGAGGAGCGGTACAAGGACGTCGCTAATCGGAGTTTGAATGCTGTGATTCCTACCGCGACGCGCGAAGATGCCGTTGCGTATATCCCATTCAAGTGGCCGGCCGGCCTCTCGATCGGCGAGGATGGAAGTGCCCATGTCAGCGGGAGCCGCCTGGAACTTGTCGAGGAGTTCCAGCGGTACTTCATCGCCGAGTTCAGCGCCCTCTGCGCGGGCTACGGCCAGGCATTCCCGCAAATAGGCGAGGGCTAGCTCAGCGACGTCGGAGCGGCTAAACATCCCCGAGCGGCGGTGCGTGAGCGCCATGAGTCCGGCCACGGCGTTCTGCAGCAGCTTGCGCCAAGCCAGAGAACTGAAATTTGCGGCCAGGTCTACAGAACACCGCGTGCCTTGCAGCGCATCAGCCACCATATGGGAAGCCGAGATGTTTGGCAGACTGAGCCGCGCATCGCCGCGCAAGCACACAGAGCCATCTGATTGCGCCTGCGCTGGAAACCACACGACAGCGGGAACGATCTGTCCGCGTGGACAGTGCGGAGCGACTTGATTCAACTGTTCGACCCCGTTTTGTAGAACGCATACGACTGTCGCCGGCCCGGTCAGTGCCTTGAGCCATTCTGCTGCCGCATCAGTTTGTGTCGCCTTGACCGCGAGAAAGACGAGATCGACGGCGTTAGCGATCTGTGAGGGAGCTGTCTTGACTGGGCCAGGCACGGTGATGAGGCGATCACCATGCTGCAGCGTCAAGTGATCGCGGGGGGTACGGCCGCACAGTAACGGCGTGCGTTCTACCTCGTGCAGCATCGCCGCGACGGTGGTGCCGATGGCTCCGGGCCCGACCACGGCGACATTGGGTTTGACTTGGGTGTACATGAGAGCGGACTCCGTTGACGTGCATCTGCTCGAATGCTGGTTGTGCCTTCCGCAGACTTGATGTAATGTATTACACATGATTAATGATTTGTGTAACGGTGTTTCGGATGGCGAACGGCGGTTGCAGCAGTGGATGGGAAGCATCCAGGCCCGTTGCGGGGACCTTGCCGCGAGTGAGGCGAAGGTTGTCGAGCTCCTCCTGGCAGATCCCTTGTTTGTGGGTGCGAGCACGACCGCCCAGGTCGCCGCTCGCGCAGGCGTTTCACCACCGACCGTAGTCCGAGCCACGCGAGCGCTGGGATTCACAGGGTTTACCGAACTCAAGATCGAGATCGCCCGCGCTCGCGGCACAACTCAGTTTTTCGCGCCGCCTGAAGTACTCGCTGTGGATGCACCGTTGCGCGACCGTGCTCGAAACATCCATCCGCGCAGGCACCGATGCGCTGACCGCGCTCGGGGGCGCCGTCGAGCTTTCCGCGCTCGATGATGCGGTTGGCGCTATCCAACATGCGCGCCAGGTGATTGCATTCGGAGCTGGCCCTTCTGCGACGATTGCCGCCGATGCAGTCTTCCGGCTGCGTGCGGTTGGCGTGACGACCATCGGTATTCAGGACCATCTTTCGGCCATGATTGCCACGCGTCTCCTTGGCCCAGGCGATGTCGTGATTGCCATCAGTTCGACGGGGCGTACCTCAACGACGCTCGCCGTTGCAGATGCGGCAGCCTCTGCAGGAGCGTCGCTCATTGCCGTGACCAACCAGTACGGCACGCCGCTGGCGGCGCTCGCTGACATTGCGCTTGTAGTTGGCGGTGCCCCATTGCCATCTCAAATGGCAGCAGCGGGGAGTCGGCTGGCTCAGCTCGTCATCGTCGATGCGCTGGTTGCCGCTCTTGCGCTGCGCGATCCGGAGCGCGGCCGTAGGGCAGAGCGGGCAGGCATCGATTTGCCCGACATAACCTGATGCAGCCCTCCGCAGTTGCGATGGTTCTGTTTGCAGCAGTAGCGCATGCAGCGTGGAACCTGGCCTCCAAGTACAAGCGCGGAGATACCCTACTGTTCGTGTGGGCCTATTGCTGTGCGTCGGCGCTGTGGTGCGTACCGATCGGTGCGGCCTTTATTGTCAACGGAGCGCAGAAGCTCGATTGGTGGCTCGCTGTGGGCGCAGCCGTCTCCGCCATTTTGCACATCGCTTACTCCCTGACCTTGCAGGCCGGATACGACCGCGCTGAACTTGGCTTGGTTTATCCGGTAGCGCGCGGCACAGGGCCGATGCTCACGATGCTGCTAGCAGTCCTCCTGCTGGGGGAAAGCCTCACAACGGTCACCGTGCTTGGCGCGTTGCTCATCGTCACGGGCATCTTTGTGGTCGCCGGCAACCCATTCAGAAGTGGGAGTCATCGACCCATGCAGGGAGTGTTGTGGGGTTCCGCGACCGGCGCAGCCATTGCCAGCTACACACTCTGGGATAGCTATTCGGTCACATCGCTCCACTTGACGCCCGTGAGCTACTACGCGGGCACTCTGCTGCTGCAAAGCCTGGCCCTGACTCCAATCGCGCTGCGCCGACGGCATCGGATCAAAGCTACCTTGCGTACTGACGCAGTACCGATCCTAGTCGTGGCTGTTCTCTCACCGCTCGCTTACATCCTCGTTCTCACAGCTATGCAGAGCGCGCCAGTGGCACTCGTAGCTCCCCTGCGTGAGTCTTCCATTGTTATCGGCGCACTCCTTGCGTGCTGGCTCTTTGGCGAGAGCCATCTCCCGCGCCGAATTGCCGGGGCCGTGGTCGTGCTAGCTGGCATCGCGGTGGTCAGTCTGTGACGTTTTCACGAGAACAGCGCCCTGCAAGCTAAGGCAGCCCTGACTTAGTCTGCAACTGGTGCGGCACCTGAAATCCTTGACACGCGAGACGATTCAACCCGAATCGTCCTGGCAAAAGTCCTGTTGGAAAAGTCATGCAGTACCGCAACCCTGCTACCAAATCGGGGGCTTGTTCAGCGTCGCGTTAACGCACTGATCGAATCCAGTCACGAAAAAGTCGGACGGGTGTCGTGGTCGCTTTCATGGGGTCGCAGACAAGGTAGTAACCGAGTTCTGTTCTGGCGACGTGGTTTGCGGCAACCACGAGGCGCCCGATGCGCAGATCCTCTTCCACGTACGCTCGTTGAGCCATCGCGAAGCCAAGGCCATCTGCCGCTGCTTGGTAGCACAAGGCAGCATTGGCCAGCGTGATACCTCGCTGGCGCGGGGGGATCCGCCAAACCAGCGGAGCTGAACCATAGTGGCGATGCTTGTGGACGCAGCATGGAATGAAGCAGATTGACCTGCAGGAGGTCTTCAGCAGATCGCACCTGCGCAGCCAGACTGGGCGCACACACAGGAAGAAACTCATCGTCAAACAGGTGGTCCAGGTCGACATCGGTCCACTCGCCCATGCCGTGCCGGATAGCACAATCAGCTCCCTCAAGCCGGATGTCGTCAGCTATTGCGGTCGTTGCGATCTCCAGATCTATGTCGGGATGTTGTACGTAGAATCCTTGGAGGCGAGGGACGAGCCAGCGGATGGCCAGAGTGGGTGCCACCTTCAGGCGAAGCCTCTTTTCCGCTTGGTCGTCGGCCACCTCATTCAATGCATCGTTGAGGCGATCAAATGCATCTGAGACGCGGTGAGAAAGTCGTTCGCCCACCGCCGTCAGCTGGATTTCGCGCCCAGACTTTTGAAACAGCTGGGCGCCAAGTCCCTCTTCCAGATGCTTGATCTGCTGACTAACGGCGCCCGGTGTCACATGAAGCACCTGAGCGGCGCGCGAAACGCCCTTGGCACGACATACGGCATCGAACACCCTTAGCGGGCCCAGGAGTGTACGGAGGCCTTGCATTGTTTGACCTGAAGACTAGGCAGGCTCCGCTCTCGCTTGAGTCCGCTGTGTAGAGATTGCTCCAATTGGAGAGCGACCAGCCATCATGGTGGGGCAGCCTTTCATGATTGGACGAGACGCAGGACTGCACGCACGTCCGCCGCCGTCGTGATGGGACGAAGGTTGTTTCGTGTGACTTGAGGGTGGTCAAGTGCAGGTTGGATGAATGATTCCACCTGTTCGACGCTCAGTCCCAGATCTCGCAAACTGCGAGGCATGTCGAGTTCAGTGAGAAGGGTGAAAAGCACTTCGGAGAAAGGACCTTTTCGTCCCAATAGACTCCGAACATTTTTGTGCTGAGAAACAGCGTGGTTTTCCAACCATCGCGCCTGGGCCAGCATCAGGACGCAAGCCGCTTCGCTGTGAGGCACAGAGGCGAGGGGCCCCACGATGTGCACCATCCAGTGGCTGAAGCCGTGCGGCACCGACATCTGTCCCATGCCGGTGTACCAAGTCGCCAGTTGGCAGTTCGAGAATGCTTCAGAGTCTTCGCTGTTTCTCATGCGCGGTAAGTTCTCGACATAGAGCTGGATTGCCTTTTCCGCCAGCAGACTTGCAAAGGGATGCGGTTGGGTGGAGCACACCGTGTTGATGGCATGGTCCAGCCCGCGAATACCGGTAGCTAACAGCAGCGAAAGAGGCGTGCGAGCCAAAAGCTCCGGGTCATAGACAATCCCGCGCGGCGCTCCATCGGTCACTAGGAAGCGTGCCTTCAGTTGGGTCTGGTCATCAATAGGCGTTCCAGCCGGGGTCCATTCCGAGGTGGAGAGGGTCGTCGGTACGGCTATCTGCCTAATGCTGGGCGTGTGGAACGATGCGGCGAGCATTTCCGTTCCATCCGCAGACATCCTCATTTGCAATTTCAGCAGGGCATCGCGGTCGAAAACCCGCTCGGTGATGCATAACTGGATGACCTTGCACATGTCCATGACCGAACCGCCGCCCACCGAGACGATTACGTCGGCCTTGTATGCATCCACCTCGCGAGCGCCGGAAAGCACGTTGGACAGCGGGGAGTGTTCGCCAACCGCATCAGTGATACCGACACAACGCTCACCTAACGATGCAGCAAGTCCACGAATCGTGTCGGTACGCTCGTTGAGTGTTCGAGAGCAGACGATGAACGCGCGCTTGTAGCCAAACCAGTCCAACAGCTCTAGCACGCCCACGTCCAGAGACGTTCGATGCAGGATTCGGTCGTGGCCAGAAAATCGATAGCGCGTGCCGTCCGTTTGCACCTTTGTCGTTTCTGACGGTTTTTCGTCATCTTTCACGCAGAGTCTCCGTGCCAATTTTGGCTGCGTGGGTGCGAGGTCGGTTCGAGCACTTGGCAGCAGCAGATCGGTGAGACCGTTCATGGAGCCAATCAAGCATACCGCGCAGGTACGCAGATTCCGCTCTTCGCTTGGAGTGTGGAGCGCCTTCCATGTAGACAGGAAACGGTCTTAGCACTTCTGAATGCCGATGGTTCGGTTGAGTAGGTCCTCTTCATCGCGAAGCGCTGACGCCGAGCCCGAGTAAGCGGCGATGCCACGCTCCAGAACGATGACGTTCTTGGAAAACTCCAGAACGACGTCCACGTGCTGCTCCACGAGGACGCAGCCGACCCCCAGCTTCTCGCTCATCTGAACGATGGCATCCATCAACTCCTCACGCACCATCGGGGCCAAACCTTCCAGCGGCTCGTCGAGCAGCAGAATGCGAGGCTGCCCGACAAGGGACCGTGCCACGGATAGCATTTGCTGCTCGCCTCCCGAGAGTTGCGAGCCGCCATTTCGTCGCCTTTCCTTGAGGCGTGGAAATAGGGCATAGATTGGTGGCAGGGCAACGCTCGCCGAGCGACCCTGCAGACCCGACAGCAGGTTCTCTTCCACCGTCAGCGAAGGAAAGATGTCGCGGCTTTGCGGTACGTAACCTAGACCGGCACGGGCGCGCGCATACGTACTCGCGCTGCTTATGTCTTTTCCACCGAATTCAATACGTCCCTTCATCAGATCGGCCAGACCCATCGCCGTCGCTAGCGTCGTTGTCTTGCCCGCGCCGTTGCGCCCGATTAGCCCAAGCCGCTCACCTTCGCGAACGCTGAAGCTGAGATGCTCGACGACCGGAACGCGGCCATAGCCAGTTGTCACGTTGTCGAACCGAAGTTCAATGTTGGCTTTAGGCATGACCGTCTCGTCCGAAGTAGATTTGTTTGACTTGTTCGTTTGCGGCAACTTCTTGCGGTGAACCCTCGACCAGCACGGCACCTGCAACGAGGACGATGATGTGCGAGGCGAACCGGAACACCAAGTCCATGTCATGCTCAATAAGAAGAACCGACAGATCTTTTGGCAGACTCTCGACAGCGTCCATGATGCGACCGCCTTCGCCTTGTGGAACTCCTGCACCAGGCTCGTCAAGAAGCAGCACTTCAGGCCTCATCGCGAGAGCCAGGGCGATTTCCGCCAGGCGCTGCTCGCCGAGGGCCAATTGCCCCACTACCCGGTTCGCAAAAGGCTGTAGACCCAACAGTCCGAGCGTTTCGTAGACCTCCTCGCGAACCTGCGCGGACCGCTTTGGGGAGGGCCACCACTGCATGGATGTGCGGTGCCGCTGCAGTACGGCGACCTTGACGTTTTCCTCTACCGTGAGTTCTTTGAACAGACGGCTAATCTGGAAAGTGCGGACGATGCCTTTGCGCACGCGCGCGTACTGTGGCAACTGGACGATAGAGCTGCCATCAAGGAGGATGTCACCGGACAGCGGGCGCTGCGTCCCACTTAACAAATTCACCAAGGTCGTCTTGCCGGCTCCATTCGGCCCGATCAATGCTGTGCGGGCGCCCTTGGCGAGATTGAGCGAGACGTTCTGAGTAACTGCCAGGCCACCGAAGGCGTGGCACAGGTTCTTGGTTTGAAGTCGGTAGGTCATTTCTTGGCCCCTCCGCTCGTGCCCAGCTGCTTTGCGTACGCCGTGGCGCGGTCCAGAAGACCAATAAGACCTTCAGGCAGGACGATGAGTACGACGATCAGCATCGATCCAATGATGAACAGCCAGTGATAGGGGTTCATGGTTGATGCAATGTGATGGATCGTCATGTACGCGACGGTGCCGAGAACTGCACCAGAGAGACGACGGGTGCCGCCCAATACGATCATGACCACGACACCAGCCGATGTCGTGAAGTCCAGCATGAAGAGATTTGCCACCTTGCTCGTTTGAGCCGTCAAAGCTCCTGCAAGCCCTGCCACGATGCCGCCGACGGTGTACACCGCCAGCAAGTGCAGGTAGACGCGTCCCCCCAACGCCTGGACTCGGCCCGGGTCCTGCCGGATCGCCTTGGCCGTCAGACCGAAAGGCGACTCCACCAGATTGCGCACCAGGAAGTACACGAGGACCAATGCACCCAGCGCATAGAAGTAGCCAGTGTGACCACGGAAATTGAATTCCCAGATGCCGAACAGAGGGCCGATGTTGAACCCCGCCAGACCATCGTCTCCACCAGTCAGCCACCTGGCCCAGTTGGCCAATTCGAGCAGCAGTTGAGCCACCGCAATAGTTAGCATGACGAGCGTGAGCTTGGTCGACCGCAGCATCACGGCACCGCTCAGCAGCGCGATCAATCCTCCACCCAGTGCACCCAGTAGCAGTCCAACGATAGGATCGTTTGTCAGGTACAGCGCTGTCCAACCCGCCACGTATGCGCCGCTGCCGTATAGCGCGGCTTGACCAAGGGTCGTGATGCCTGCCTGGCCGAGAACGAGGCTCAACGACAGAGCAAAGATGGACATCGTTGCCATGTTGGTCAGCAACCCTAGGTCTTGGGGAAATAGGACGAATGCCAACAACCCCACCAGGATCAACACCATCTCGACACGAAACTGCATCCACGGGCGGGTTGGCGGTTGAGTGACCGCCGCCAAGGGCGGACTCACCGCGCTCATGCCTGCCTCCCGAATAGACCGTGCGGCCGCACGAGCAAGACGATGATCATTGTCATAAAAAACGCAGCGGATGCGAGCTGCGGAACCATGTACTTCATGGAGGTCTCCACAATGCCAAGCAGCAACGCTGCAAAAAATGAGCCAAACAGATTCCCGTTACCCCCGACGGCCACGACAGCCAAGAGGATCACGAGGTACTTGGAGGCGTAGGTAGGCTCCATCGGCAACAACTCCGCGCCAGCTATTCCCCCCAACGCCGCAAGTGCTGCGCCGATTGCAAAGGTGGCCGCGTAGATCTTTGTCGTGTCGATACCGATGGCCCGTGCGATGGGTGCGTTGTCGACTGAGGCGCGCACCCTAATGCCAAACGATGATCGATCTACTGTTAGCCAGAGAACGGTCACGACCACGAGCCCACAGGCGACAACAATGAGCCGATGTCGAGGTATTGAGCGAAAACCCAGGTCTACCGAACCGGTGAATGCTTCGGGAAGCGCGACGGACGTCACGGTGGACCCGAACATTAGGTTGACTGCAGCCGTCGCAACAAACATCAGCCCGATAGTCACCAACATCTGGTCGAGATCGTCGCGCCGGTAGAACCGGCGCAACAGGATGCGCTCGAACAACACTGCCACGACGCTAACCACGGCGATTGCTAGAACGAAGCCCAGCCCGATAGGAACGCCTAGGCGTGCCGGGATGCTGGCCGCAAGAAACCCGCCGAGCATCGCAAAGGCTCCGTGAGCCAGGTTTACGACCCGCATCAGACCCATGGTCATTGACAGGCCCACGGAGATCATGAACAGGATCATGGCGTACGTGATCCCGTCAATCAAAATGCTGCTAAGAAGCGCAACAGACATGCTGGAGTCTCTGCGTTACTTGGAGACGTTCTGAATGCGACCGTAGTCGGGCTGCATCTCGAAAGTCCGGAATTCCCGGTTGACGAATCGACCGGAAGCATCCTTCTCGACCACGCGCATGTAGACGTTCTGCACAAACTCGCGGGATGCGGGGTCGATCTTCACCGGGCCACGTGGGCTTTCCCACGAAAAGCCTTTGGCTGCCGCCAGTGCCTTGGCCCCATCGGGCTTGCCATTCGTTGCTTTGACCATGTGATAGATGACGTGCAGCCCATCAAAAGCGTTCGCCAACTGGACCGTCGGAATAGCCCTGGGTGCCACTTCGCCCAGAGTCTTGATGACGGCGTTGTTCAGCGGCGAGTTGTGTGAAGCGGAATAGAACATCCCGGTCTCAATGCCCAGCAACTCCGGTCCGATCGCACGAAGTTGATCTTCATCGGTTTCCCCGGTGCCAAGGAAGCGAACACCCGCAGCCCTCAATCCTGCTTCGTTGTAGGCTTTGATCATTGCGTAGGTGGCGGGGCCGCCCGGACCGAAGACATAGAGGGCATCGGGTTTGAGCGCCTTCACGCGCTGCATCAAAGGACCGAAGTCAGTCGTCTTCAGCGGAGCGCGGATGGCTTCGAGCAATTTGCCACCGCCGCTCACGAACTCGGTGTTAAAGGCCTTTTCCGCATCCAGGCCCGGGCCGAAGTCACTGACCAGAGATACGACGCTCTTCACGTTTTTCTCAAGTGCGTACTTCGCGACGGGCACAGCCATCTGTGGCAGCGTGTACGAGGTTCGCAGCAAGTAGTCCGACTTCTCGAGAAGCGAAGAAGTTGACGCGTTGAAGATCACCACGGGCACCTTGGCTTCTTGTGCCAGCGCAGCGACGGCCAAGGTGTCAGGCGTGAAATAGAGGCCGGCGATGTACTGAGCGCCTTCCTTGATGATGAGCTCCTGCGCCAGTGCCTTTGCTTGCGCAGGGTTGATTTCCGGAAGGTCGCGGAAGATGAGTTGAATCGTATGCCCCCCGGCCGTCGTGCCATTGAGCTTCTGATACGTCTTGGTGGCACCTTCCCAGGTTTGACCTACTGCAGAAAAAGGGCCAGACATGGGCGCGATGACACCGACCTTGATGACGTCGGCATGGCTTGGGAGAGCGATAGCCGCGAGGGATACCGCAAGTGCGGCAACGAGCTTGATGGTCATTTCTTTCTCCTGGTAGTGGGGATTGCTGGCACGGAATGCGCCGATTTGCTGACGGACGGGACTTTTGAATGAGGGGAGGGGGCAGGGTGAGAGGCTTTGTTCTTATGCGGCAGTTGCTTCGAGGGCAACATCACGGGGCATCAAGGTCGCGTACTTCTGATTCATGTCGAAAAGATTGGCGTCGTGCGCCTGTAGCGACCTGTCGCCGACGCAGTCAGTGACAACGAGCGGGCGGAATCCATGGCACATTGCGTCAACCACACTCGCGCGGACACAGCCGCTGGTTGTGCAGCCCGCGATCAACAGGGTCTGGACTCCGCGTTGAGCAAACCAGGCTGCCAGCGGAGTACCGAAAAATGCCGAAGGATTGGTCTTGCGAAGCACCAGCTCGCCGCTGACAGGTTGAAGCTGCGAGACGATCTGGCTTTCTGGTGCGTGCTCGCGCAGGCTTAGCAAGGACGGAACCTTGAGCGCCATGACAGTTGCGTCTGCTCCATCGTCCTGGTACACGACGCGCGTGTGCACGACAGGCCAGCTGCGATTTCGTGCCGCTGCCAAAAGGCCGCGTGTGCATTCAATGGCCTTGTCTATGTTGCCGCCGCCGAACGTGAGCGGATCGGCAAATCCATTGACGAAGTCGACTATCAGCAGACCAAACGGCGCCTTGGGCGCAAGGGCGTTGCCGAAGCCCTGCTTCTGATAGATGTCGTGATCGTGGCTCATTGAAAGGCCTCTTCAATGACTTTGCCATCCTGAACCACGACGATGTCATCGAGCTTCACCGTGCAGTTGCGCAAAGGAATATCGAGGTGACACGGCGTTGTGCGAGGGCCGCCGGCCTCGTTGTTGGGACCCAACGAGAATAGGAAGTTGCCCTCGAACGCGCGCGCATCCTGACCTGTTGTCGCCTCGCGGTCCATCAGCGAAAGCGTGTGCCAGTAGCAACGTGGCTGCATTCCCCAGCCGATGTGCGCAATAGCGTAGGCTTCGGGGTCTTTGTAGGCCTCCATGAATTCGCGCAACATGGCGGCATCGAGATCACCTTCAATGCTGCGCACGAAACCGTCGCGCAAATTCATCGTGATCTTGTCGGAGACGTAGTTCCTCTGTGGCAGAAGGATGTCGCCGCGATCGACCACGATGGTGCCGTTGCTGCCGCCTTCGTTGGCGAAGGTAAAAAGGAAGCCACTGGGCCAGTGATCCCAGCGCCCAGGTTCCTCGCAGAATCCATACTCGCAGATGGTCGGGAAATCTCCGAGCTGGAACGTCACATCCGTGCCAGCAGGCGACGTGACGTGCATCTTTTTCGCCTTTTTGAGGAGCTTCGATGCAGCCAACACGCGTTTGCGATCGTCCTCAGTCGGAATTGCTCGCACCAGTACTTCGGGTGGCTCCGCGACCAAGAGGATTTTTGTTCCTGACTCGAGGATTTCCATCTGTTCGGGAGAGAACAACAGAACCATCAAGTCAAGGACGAGATCACTGTTTTTCATTGCCGCGAGCGCAACTGGATTGTTCGATAGGGGTGTCTCGCCCAAGTAGTTCATCCGGTCACGGCTGGTTGCCTTCTCCGCGTTGATGGGCTGAAGCTCGATCTTGGTGACGATCGCACCGGCTGCCTGCGCTGCAATCGTCGCCGTCTGCAGCGTTTGCGGATGCGTATGAGGCCCACACAGGATCGAGACTTTTTGTCCGCGCTCCACCTTGCTGAGCTTCAGAACTTCGTCCCAAGCCTTGACCAATTGATAATCACTGACTGGCATTTTTCGTCCTTTGGTTTGAGGTGTTAGATCTGCAGGAGCGCAAGCTCTTCCGTGCTGCCCATCCTGAAGAGTCGGCGTGCATTGCCATGGCACACCAGAGCACGGGTTCTCTCGTTAAGCGGCGCTTCCTCGATGAAGCGGCAGGCTTCGGCGGTCGACTCGTAGGGGTAGTCGACTGAGAAGAGCACTGCATGGGCCCCGAGCTCGCCGATCGCCCCTGCCAATGCCGGCGCAGAGCACACGCCAGAGGTGGTAATGAGGATGTTGGTTCCGATGTACTCGCTAGGCTTGCGAGCCAGCTTGATGCCAAACGGATACGCGGCAAACCGGCTGTCTATGCGCCAGCGCTGGTATGGCAGGGCCTCCCCCATGTGACCCAGAAGAAGATTCAGACGTGGGAAACGGTCGAACACTCCTCCGAACAACAGTCGCAGCGCATGACCTGCTGTTTCCACACCCCAACCCCAGGCAGCTCCTTGAAGAATTGGCATGCCCTCCAGCAGCGCCGGCGGTTGGCTAAACGCATTGGGATGCAGATAGATGGGGACGCCGAGCGCTTGCGCGCGCTCCCAAAACACATCGAATTCCGCACCTTCGTAGTAGCGTCCCAGGGTGTGGCCGTTGATCATTGCGCCCTTGAAGCCGTACTCGACGACGGTGCGTTCCAGCTCATTGGCTGCGGCCTTGGGGTCTTGCAGAGCCACATGGGCGAAGGCTCCGTAGCGTTTCGGATGGCGCGCCACGCGCTCGACGAGGAACTCGTTGTTCTCGCGTGCCCGGCGGATGGCAGTGTCGCTATCTGCCTCGGCCTGTACACCGGGCATCGTTTGCGACAGCACCACGTATTCAATGTTTCCCGCGTCCATCTCTTCGAGACGCTGGTCATCAAAATCGGTCAGCCTGGCGTCGAGCTTGGCGACGAAGTCAGCCGGCAGCGCTCGCGTGTATTTGGCGTAGTAGTCGTCGAAGCCGGGAGCGGAGAAATGCTCTTCGAGCGCAATTTTTGGGGTCTTGTTCATGCTGATCCTAGGTAGCCTCAGACCGGGTAGGCCAAGGCGGTATCAAGAATTTCCGTGTCGTGCACCACTTCTCGGCTGGCAATGAGCAGCCGGTCACCTTCGCGTACGAAACGGTCGTGGTAAATGCCTGCCAGGTGCACCGTGGAGGGGCCCTCGACAAGGGTCTGCATCAGGATGAACGGCGTCTGGGAACTCACCGTGTTGCCCGCTTCATGCAGTACACGCGTGATTCCCAGCACATGCAGAATGTGCCGTGGCGCAAACATCTGGGAGTGCGCGACGGCCTGGGCGCGGTCAATGATCATGTCGAGCCCTTCGCAATAGATGAGCCCCACAGGCATGTTCAGAAGTGCGTTGTGGCGCGAGGTGACACGGTACGTGGCTTCCTTGCTGAAGAAGTCTGGCCAACGTTCGACATCGTTGGCGTCGAGCGCGGCGCAGTAGTCCACGTGGAAGGACTCGATCTCGGCGCGCAGCTCGGCAGCGCGTTGAGGCGGCACATCGGATTTGGTGTAGGTGAGCCGCTCTTTCATGCTGCTTTCTCCGCGACACGGATATCCATGACTTCCCGGTAGTACTGATAGAGGGAGCGGATGCAGGACTCTGAAATCAGGTTTCGTGCCGAGCCTTGGTGGCCGGCATCGAGCTTGACGACGTTGTTGTCGGTTGACGAGTTGCGAAGACCTTCCTGAACGAACTTCAATGCCTCGTTGTCTTCGAGCCCGAGAAAGCCGGCCGGGCCCATCAAGTTGCCCTGGCGAAGACGGTGGCGCGTCATTTCAGGTGTGTCGTCTTCGTAGCCGAACATGGTCCACTGCATCACCATGCTGTTCGGGCCATTCGGAATAATCTGGCGCACGCCCATCGTGTTCATCTGGCGCTGAACAATCAGGTTTGCGCAGCATGGTCATCATGTTGGCGGACCAGGGCGACTTGAATTCGCGCACGTAGTCCAGGAAACGTTCGTCGCGCAGCCTGAGGTTGTCGCTAAACGAACGCATCTCCGCCTTGTCGTCTGCAGCGACCGTGGCATAGACCTCGTCTGGCTTGGCCGATGCCATGAATCCGTGGCGACCATGCTCCTTGTCTGCGACCACGGTTGATTTGATGCCTGGAACCAGCAGGCCGAATACCACTAGAAACGAATGCAGTAGCGTTGCGTGGTAAGGATCCTTGAGGTTCTCGTGGTACATCTTCCAGTTGCATGGAAGTTCGTTGCGGCAGTAGCCCAGGATCTTGAGCTTCTTGCCTGAGAAAGGAACGTCGAACTCCTCGACGATTTCCTTGGTCATGTACTCCTCGAGCGGAGGGGTCTTGTCCGAATAGGTGGCGAACACCACGCCGTTTCGTGTTGCCACGCGCAACTGGCGAGTGCCGTGGTCGGCGTTTTTGAAGTCGGCAGGCATGCCGCCTACCTTGTTGATGCCACGCTTGAAAGGCACACCCTGCAGGTTCCCCTTGAGGTCGTAAGACCATTGGTGATAGGGGCAGACGAATTCCTTTGTATTTCCCTGGCTGGAGCGGCAGAACTCCGCACCTCGATGGGCGCATCGGTTCTCGAAGACAGAGATCGTGTTGTCCTCTGCGCGCACTATCACCACGGAGGTGGCGCCGACATAGCCACGCTTGTAGTCGCCAGGATTGGGAATCTCCGCTTCTAGGGCGACAAAGTTCCAAGTGTCTCCTCGGAAGATGCGTTCGATCTCCTGGTCATAGATGGCCTGGCTCGTGTAGACCCAGTCTGGAATGTTGTTCAGGGCGTCGGCGGGCCAGACACACTGCTCCAAGGGCGGGTTCTTTTTGGCATTCGTTATGCCGATGACCGCCTGCGATTGATACATGGAAGCTCCTTAGCTCTTTTGAGTGGGTTAAACGGTCGCGCTGGCGCTGGATTGCATCTGCTTGGCCCATGCGCGCAGGTTGGTCTTTTGCTGTGAGAATTCTTCCCACTGCACGGGCCTTCCAAGTTCAAGAAGTGGGCGTATGGCCCTCAGATCTGTGCCGGCATTGATGGCCACTGCGTGTAGCGGTATCGAGCTTCGGTGACCGACCCACAGCACCTTGTCGTTTGCTGGATCGCCACGGCGCACATATTCGATACCGGGGAATGGTTGGCCGAGCACCTGGATGTTGTGCTGTCCTTGGTCGGTCCAGAACCACTGCACTGGGGGCGTGGGAATCGGGTTGCCCAGCATGGCGGCGGCCGCGGTGCGCGCTTGCTCGTTTGCGTTTTGCCAAGATTCCAGACGCGTTGGCACCGTTTGACCTGGGCGTTTTTGGCTGGTGCAGTCGCCGCACGCGAACACATGTTCGTTGCTGGTGCGGCAGGAGGCATCTACCAGAATCCCCCCGCCTGGCACTACCTCTAGGCCTGCTTCACGGGCCAGCGAGTCGTTGGGCGACAGGCCTACAGCCACGACAACCTCATCCACCTCAGGATCGCCGGCACCCGTGATCAAGCGAATGCGACCGCTAGGAAGCGCAGTGACGCCGCTGAGAGAGGTCCCAAGCAGGAGCCTTATCCCAGCATCCTCCATTCGGGCTTCCAGCCAAGTGGACGCATCGAGTGGCAGAAAGCGATCGAGGAGGGCGTTTGCGCGTTCGAGAAGCGTCACCGACGCGCCTGCCGCGTGCGCTGAGTGGGCAATCTCGAGGCCAAGGAAGCCGCCTCCCAAAATGGCAACTTGAGGTTTGGCTTGAAGAGAGGCACGCAGCCTGCGTGCGTCTTCCAAGGTTCGGATGTAATGCACGCGGGGATGTGAGGGCGGTACGAACGGGAGTGTTTGAGCCTCCCCTCCCGTTGCGAGTAGGCACCTCTCGTATTCGATCAACCGACCATCGGTTAGGCGAACATGCTGCTGTTTTAAGTCTACGGAGACAGCCTCGCAGCTGCTTAAAAACTCGATATCGCTGCGCGTCCACGCTTCTTCCGTGAGTACGTCCAGCCTAGGCTCCTCGACGGCGACCAGCACGGCCTTGGACAAGGGTGGTCGCTCATAAGGTTTGTGGCGTTCACGACCGAGCATCGTGAGGCGACCACCGTAGCCCTGCTCGCGAAGAGCGTGCGCTGCGACTGCCGCAGATTGACCTGCGCCCACGATAACAATGCCGGACGAAGTCATTTGCCTGCAGGCGACAACACGTAGATGTCGTCGCCTTCTCGCTTAACAGAGTGGATGCGCAGATCAACGGTGACCGGTGCGCACATAGCCTTGCCGGTGCGAATGTCGAAGCGGCCTTGATGCAAAGGGCATTCCACACAGCCGTCTTCCACGTAGCCCTCGGACAGCAACGCAGTGGCATGCGTACACATGCTGTCCGTCGCGAAGAACTCGTTGTCGATTCGGTACAGCGCGATGCCGTGGCCCGCAACATTGACGGTCTTCGCCTCATCGTTGCCCAGCTCTTGCGCTGAGGCGACCTTGATCCAATCCATGACTACATCCTGTGTTTTCAGTGCAAGTAAAAATACTCAGTGAACTGTCATATTAATGTGAATTTTTGATGTTTTCAAGTGCGGGTTTGTACTGTGATGCACTGCACCAAATTGAACTTCCAGGTTCTTCTTTGTGGTGCAAGATTTCCTGATTTTCATAGGTAAATCGCACCAAAATGGAGGTGGTTCATGCGACGGCGTGTGTATCAGCGTTTACCCGCTTCTCATGTCGATTCATCGGGCATATACTTATGCAAGTGAACTGTCATAAATGACGATTTTGCCTGTGAAGATCGTGCTGGAAGAGAAGCGATGTACGTGGCGCTCAGACCGCCTTTGTGTGGTGGTTCACTTCAAGAGGGTTCTCTCGATGCAACGTCGCGGAGATCCCGCAAAATGGTTCTGCAGGTGATCCATTCCGTGCAGGACAACACAAGGACCTTGGTCAAGGAAGAAGGAAGCGCATGGATCAAAAAGACATCCCGGCGAGGCTGTTGAAGCGGGAGGGCATTGGTGCCCGGGTGCCTCGCAAGGAAGATGCACGTCATCTGATGGGCAAGGGCAACTTCGTGGGTGACTTCGTGTTGCCTGGCATGCAGGAGGTGGCCTTCCTGCGTAGCCCTTTGGCGCATGCCACCATCACTGGTGTCGAGATTCCTGAAGAGCTTGCGGGCAAGGTGTTTTTGCGCGAGATGCTGTCGGACGCAGCAGACATCGGTTCCCCCTCTTCGATCCCCACATACCAATACTCGGCGTTGCCGCCCCTGGCATCGGGGCGTGTTCGACACGTCGGCGAAGCCATCGCAATGGCTGTGGCCCCCACCCGCGCTGTGGCGGAGGACTTACTGGAAGAAGTGCAGGTCTCGTACGAGGAGCTGCCCGTCTACCATGATGTGGATTCGGCCCTTGCCGCCACAGGGGAGTTCATGCACCCTGACTGGAAGGACAACCGGTTTCTCACGCTGCGTGCCAACCGCGACTTTGATGAGTTGGCAGCGAAGGCCGAGGTGAAGGTCAGCCGCACGGTGGAACTTTCGCGCCAGTGCATCGTGCCGCTGGAGGGTAAGTCGGTTCTGGCCTACTGGGATTTCCAGACCGATCAGCTCGTTGTGGTCAGCGCGACCCAGGTGCCGCACTTGCTGCGTGTGGGCATTGCCCAGCATCTCGCGATGAATGAAGAGGCGGTGCGCGTTGTGTCTCCCGATGTAGGGGGTGCTTTTGGCTATAAGGGGCAGCTCTATCCTGAGGATCTTTGCATCGCTTGGTTAGCCAAGACGTATCGCACACCATTCCGCTATCTCGAGGATCGTCGCGAGCATTTGATTGTTGGAGCCAATACGCGACAGCATCACTACCAGCTCACGGCCTATGCGGACAGGACCGGGAAGCTCCTTGCATTGGACGCCATCATCACCATTGATGGTGGGGCGTATTCCTACTATCCCTTCTTCGTCGGTCTGGAGCCGGGGCAGGCCATCGGCAACCTTCCTGGCCCGTATACCTTTCGGGGCTACCGGTGCGAGACCTTGTGTGTCGCGACCAACAAGCCGGGATTCATGGCTTATCGCGGCGTGGCGCGTACTGGAGTCTGTTTCGCGATTGAGCTGCTTATGGACGCGGTGGCGCGTGAAGTCGGTCGTGAGCCCTGGGAAGTCCGGATGGAGAACCTGGTCCCAGCGGCGGAGATGCCTTACGTCAACGTTGCAAATAAGCACTTTGACAGCGGCGACTTTCCTGCGAGCCTGCGACGTGCGTTGGAGATGATCGGGCTGGATGCCGTCCGCGAGCGCCAGGCGCGCGGTGAGCCCGACGGACGCCGCATCGGTTTCGGCACCGCCACCTACACAGAGCAGTCGGCACATGGCACCACGGTGTTCGCCAACTGGGGTTTGCCTGTGGTGCCCGGTTTTGATCAGGCGATGGTGAGGATGACGGCTGACGGCGGCCTTGAAGTGCGCGTCGGCGTGCACTCGCACGGGCAGGGCATGGAGACCAGTTTCGCGCAGATCGCCAACGACGTTCTCGGCATTCCGGTGGCCAGAATCCGTGTCGTGCATGGCGATACGGCGCTGACGCCGTTCTCCTCAGGAACTTACGCTTCCCGTGCAACGGTGATGTCGGGTGGGGCCATCTCGACCGCGTGCAAGGAGCTGCTGCCCCGCATTCAATCGATTGCCGCCTACCTCATGGGTGTTGACCCGGCAGCGGTGGCATTGATTGAAGGTCATGCCGTCGCTGGCGACAAGTCGATTCCCCTGTCCGAGGTAGGGCGGGTGTGGTATCTCACGCCCCAGGACCTGCCAGCGAACGTTCATCTTGGTGGGTTGGAAGTGTCCCGTGCGTACAAACCCAACGTCGACACTGGCACCTTCACGTACGCGACGCACGCCGTGGTGGTCGCCGTCGACACAGAGACGGGCGAGGTCGAAATTCTCGACTACGTCGTGGTCGAAGACTGCGGCACCATGGTCAACCCGATGATTGTGGAGGGGCAGACCATCGGAGGCATCGCGCAGGGCATCGGGACAGCGATGTACGAGGAGAGTCCGTACGACGACCAAGGCCAGCCTTTGGCCTCAACTCTTGCCGACTACATCTTGCCTGGCGCCACAGAGGTCCCACGCATCCGCATCGAACACTTCGAGACCCCTTCACCTCACACAGACTTCGGTGCCAAAGGGGTGGGCGAGGGCGGTGCGATCGCTCCTCCAGCGGTGATCTTCAATGCCGTGAACGACGCCTTGCGTGGTACAGGCGCCGATGAGGTGCTGATGACGCCGTTGACGCCCCGCCGCTTGCTCAAGGCCCTTGAAAACTCGACGCTAGGACAGGAGCGAGCACGATGAAAGCTCCCCAATTTGCATACACACGCGTGCTCGAAGTGAGCGACGCAGTTGCCGCGCTGGCAACGGGCGGAGGCACCGCGAAGGTCATGGGCGGAAGTCAATCCTTGGGCCCCATGCTCAACCTGAGATTGGCACGGCCCGCACAGGTGGTTGATGTCTCCAGTATTCCCGGTTTGCGCTCGGTACGTCGAAAGGCCGATTGGGTGGAGATCGGCGCTGCCGTCACGCACGCCGAGATAGAGGATGGAGTTCATGAGCCACTGGCGAAGCATCCCATGCGCGATATCGCAGGCGGGATAGCGTACCGGGCGATCCGCACTCGCGGTACTGTCGGCGGCAGTCTGGCGCACGCCGACCCGGCCGCCGACTGGGTGGTGACGCTCGCTGCACTCGGTGCGCGCATCTTGGCGAAGTCCCCGCGCGGTGAGCGCACGCTCGAGGCCGACGCGTTCATGCTCGGCGCGTACACGACGGTGCTTGCCTCCGATGAATTGATCGTCTCTGTCGCCGTGCCGTCAGAGACGACAACTTCGCATTGGGGCTACCACAAGGTGTGCCGCAAGCCGGGGGAGTTTGCAGAAGCCAGCTCAGCTGTCTATTTCGACGCATCGCAAGGGCGCGCGCGCATCGTTCTAGGCGCTGCTGATGGCCCTCCCATCCTGCTTGACGGGCTTGCTGAAGAAATCGCGGCCAAGGGTGCCAGCGCTGCGGGACGTGAGCAATTGCGAGCGGCAGTGCGCACCGCCCTGCCTGAGCGAGATGCCATCGATCTGAAGCTTTTTACGGCCTGCGTCGAGCGCGCCCTCGCGCAATCCGGCGTTTTTGCCGATTCCAAATCAGCGGAGTAAGAGTCTTGCACCCGATTTCTATTCAAGTAAATGGCCGCAACTACCGCCGGGAGGCCGAGCCCAGGATGCATCTTGGCGACTTCCTGCGCGACGACCTGCGACTGACCGGAACCCATCTCGGTTGTGAGCACGGCGTCTGCGGCGCGTGCACGGTGCTCGTTGACGGCCAGCCCACGCGTTCGTGCATCACGTTCGCCGTAGCGTGTGAAGGCCGGGAGGTCACGACCATCGAAGGTTACGACGACGACGCCGTCATGCAGCTTCTTCGACCGGCATTCACGCGTCATCACGCGCTGCAGTGCGGCTTCTGCACACCTGGGATGCTGACCACGGCGCGCGATATCGTGCTGCGTCTACCCGAGGCTGACGAAGCGCAGGTACGTTTGGAGCTCGCCGGAAACTTGTGCCGTTGCACTGGATATCAAGGAATTGTGGATGCGATTCTGGACGTTCTTCAACAGCAGCGCGACGCACCCGATGCGAGAGTTGAGACGTTGAGACAGGCATTGCGCGCGCCGCGAACGGTTGCAGTGAAGGCTCTCACGGCCACGGTACCCACCGGCGCGGCTCCTCGTCCAACTGGCAAAGCGCCTGTCGTTGAGGCTGCCGCTCTCGCGGAAATGGCGGAAGTCGATCCGGTTGCAATGGCCAAGGCGAAGGCCAAAGGCAACGCAATCGAGGTCTATTTTGATGTGCCCTATCCCTTGGACCGCGTGTGGGAGTTCATGGGTGATCTCCCCGCAGTGGCTTCTTGCTTGCCTGGCGCAACCATCGATTCGCACGAAGGCGAGAAGGTCAAGGGCAACATCTCGGTCAAGTTCGGTCCGATGTCGGCCGCTTTCGTCGGTGCTGCAAGGCTGGAGCGTGATGACGCCGCCAAGCGTGCTGTCCTTCGTGGTGCGGGCCAGGACAGCCTCAGCAAGTCTCGAACTCAGGGGGACATCACCTATCGACTTGAGGCTCTGTCGGCTGACAACACCCGGGTCCACGTGGACATGATTTATGCGCTGCAAGGGCCGTTGGCTCAATTTTCTCGCTCGGGACTTGTCAAGGACTTCGTGCGGCGCATGGTGGCGGACTTTGGCAAGCAGATCACCCGCAGGTTGGGTGGCGAAACCGTGCTTGCCAACGAGCCACAGCCAACGGTCTCGGTCGTGGAAATGATGTGGAGCGTGCTCTGGAATCGAATCCGTGGGTGGTTTGGAAAGCCGCCCAAAGTCTAGTTCGGCGCACCTTGGGTGCGATAAGTCGTCCTTGTTCAATGTGACCCAACGTGGCCTGGAAGCCAGGCGTCGGTATGGGTGGAGCACCCCGGAGTCTCGATGAGTTCTTTTCTGTATGGCTATCACGTGCGCGCCAATGGAGTGCGTCTGCACCTCCTGCGGTTTGGAGGGCACGGCCCTCGTCTGCTTCTCTTGCCCGGCATCACGAGCCCAGCGATTACCTGGGGATTTGTCGCCGAGCGGCTGGCTCGACACTATGACGTGCACGTCCTTGACTTCAGGGGACGAGGCTTGTCTTTCAGCGCGCCTGGCATGGACGCAAGCCTCGATGCGATGGCGGCTGACGTACTCGATTTGATGGAAGTTTTGGACTGGTCATCCGTATCGGTGCTGGGGCACTCCATGGGTGCGCGCGTTGCGATTCGCGCTGCGGCGCGCGACCCAAGGCGCATGGGTGAGCTGTTACTCATCGATCCTCCGATGTCGGGTCCAGGCCGTCGGCCTTACCCGGTGCCGCTGTCTTGGTATGTGGAATCTATCCAGTTGGCCATCAAGGGGGTCACAGCGGAGGATCTTCGACCCTACGCTCCGAGCTGGACAGAGGAGCAACTGCAACTGCGGGCCGAATGGCTTCACACGTGTAGCGAGGAAGCGATCGTCCAGGCACACGCGGGGTTTCACGAAGATGACATACACGCCGATCTGCCCAAGCTGAAGACGCCCGGACTTTTCATGTCGGCAGGAAAAGGGGGTGTCGTGCTCCCGGCAGATTTGACTGAGATTGAACTACTTGCGCCAGGCCTGAGGCAGTGCACAGCCTTCAGCGCTGGCCACATGATCCCTTGGGACGACGAAGCGGACTTCTATCGTCTGCTGGGCGAGTACTTGAAGGTCGACTTGCTGCAATAGATCTTCAAATGCTGCTTGAGCTCTAGCCTCCATGGATGGAGTCGATAAACTCGCGAGCACACTCTATCTGCAATCTTGAAATAATGACAAAGCGCTCTCCTGCTCAGAAAAAGACTGTCGTTTCCACAGTGGCGTCAAAACCGCAGGCGCCAGAGATTTTTAGCCCGCTGCGCCAAGAGATGTGGCGCCGCCCGGGCTTCTTGATTCGTCGGTTGACTCAGATTGGGCAGTCCATTTTCTTTGAACTGTGCAAATCTGAGAGCATCACGCCGCTTCAGGTCGGCATGCTGACGGCGCTTTCGATGAATCCTTGGCTTGATCAGAAGGCGATTGGCCGAGAGCTTTCGTTGGACCGGACGACGACAGCTGAAGTGCTTAAGCGGCTGTGCGACAAAGGGCTGGTGGAAACCAGGGTAAATCCAGACGATCGTCGATCAAGACTCTCTGTCATTACGAAAGAGGGGCTAAAGCTGATAAACGACTTGCAAGAAAGCATTTACCGCTCTCAAGAACTACTGGTCGAACCGCTATCTCCAGAGGATCGCGTCGTTTTTATGAAGCTGCTAGCTCAGCTAGTGGATGCACATGAAAAGATGGGCAAACTTAGTTAAGCCCCAATCTTTTGGCAGATGGGACATCTGCTGATGTGTCGGATCTGCTTCCTCACACTGTTGTATGGAGCTGCTCTAAGAGCAGATTTTGATGAGCTACACCGCCCCCCTCAAGGACATGCTGTTCGACATCGAGCACCTGGCCCGCATCGATCAGGTGGCGCAGATGCCCGGCTTTGAAGAAGCCGGACTGGAAACCGCGCAGGCTGTGCTGGAGGAGTGCGCCAAGCTCAACGAAGGCGTGATCGCGCCGCTGAACTTCGAGGGCGACAAGGACCCCTCGTCGTTCAAGGATGGTGTGGTGACCACCACGCCCGGTTTCAAGGACGCCTTCAAGCAGTACGCCGAAGGCGGCTGGCAGGGCCTTCAGCACCCGGTGGACTTTGGCGGCCAGGGCCTGCCCAAGACCATCGGTGCGGCCTGCGGTGAAATCCTCAACAGCGCCAACATGAGCTTCGCGCTGTGCCCGCTGTTGACCGACGGTGCGATCGAGGCCCTGCTCACGGCGGGCTCCGACGACCTCAAGGCGACCTACCTTGAAAAACTGGTGAGCGGGCAATGGACCGGCACCATGAACCTGACCGAGCCGCAGGCCGGCTCCGACCTGGCCGCCGTGCGCAGCCGCGCCGAGCCGCAACCCGACGGCACCTACAAGGTGTTCGGCACCAAGATCTTCATCACCTACGGTGAGCACGACATGGCCGAGAACATCGTGCATCTCGTGCTCGCGCGGGTGACCGGTGCACCTGAAGGCGTGAAGGGCATCAGCCTGTTCGTGGTGCCCAAGTTCATGGTCAACAAGGACGGCTCGCTCGGCGCGCGCAACGACGTGCACTGCGTGAGCATCGAGCACAAGATGGGCATCAAGGCCAGCCCCACTGCCGTGCTGCAGTACGGCGACCACGGTGGGGCCGTGGGCTACCTCGTGGGCCAGGAGAACCGGGGCCTGGAGTACATGTTCATCATGATGAACGCCGCGCGCTACGCCGTGGGCGTGCAGGGCATCGCGATTGCCGAGCGTGCCTACCAGAAGGCCGTGGGCTACGCGAAGGACCGCGTGCAGAGCCGCCCGGTCGATGGTTCGATGAGTGCGGCCGCGCCCATCATCCACCACCCGGACGTCAAGCGCATGCTCATGACCATGCGCGCGTCCACCGAAGGCTGCCGCGCCATGGCCAGTGTGGCCGCTGCGGCGTACGACGCCGCCCATCACCACCCCGATGCCGAGGTGCGCAAGCAGAACGCGGCTTTCTACGAATTCCTCGTGCCGCTGGTCAAGGGCTACAGCACCGAGATGAGCCTGGAAGTCACCAGCCTGGGCGTGCAGGTGCACGGGGGCATGGGCTTCATCGAGGAGACCGGCGCGGCGCAGTACTACCGAGATGCCAAGATTCTCACCATCTACGAAGGCACGACGGCGATCCAGGCCAACGACCTCGTGGGCCGCAAGACCGCGCGCGACGGCGGCACCGGAGCCAAGGCCATCGCGGCCCAGATCGAGAAGACCGAAGCCGATCTGGCCCAACGCAGCAGCCCCAACGCCAAGGCCGTGCACCAGCGCCTGAAGGCTGCGCGCGAGGCCTTCGTGGACGTGGTCGAGTTCATCGCCGCCAACACGCGCGCCAACCCCAATGCGGCTTTTGCCGGCAGCGTGCCCTACCTCATGCTCGCGGGCAACCTCGTGGCGGGCTGGCAGATGGCTCGCGCGCTGATGGTGGCCGAGGACCTGTTGGCCCAAGGCACGGACGCGGCCTTCATGCAGGCCAAGATCACCACCGCGCGCTTCTACGCCGACCACCTTCTCAGCCGCGCCCCGGGCGTGCGCATCAGTGTTATTGAAGGCGCAGAGAGCGTGAATGCACTGTCATTCGATATGTACTGATAGAAAGGTCATGCATTGCATCTCGGGCGCGCGATGCGGCGTATGTGTTGTGGGGGTGCGGACGAAAACTTGGACTATCAGGGGGCAGTTCATGTATTTGTACGAAGGGCGCATGCGCGCAGCCCGGCTCTCGAAGCGAAGCGGCCTTCGTCGAGGCGATTGAGACGGTGGCTGGTGACGCAGTCTCGAACACCTGGCGCTTCACCGATAAGCAAGGGACGCTAGCCAAACTAGGCTCAGCTACTTGAGGGCCGTGGCATCGGCAGCCACTGATGCTGCGGCCCTTCTGTGAAGTTTTCGACAATATTTTCCGGGTTGCACTGTTGGCTTGAGTGCTGTGCGCCAGGTGTTTTCGACTATGGTCGATGCCACCCGTCAAGTGTCGCTTCTGCTGTTGTCTTGGCGAAGCAACAGTCAGCAACCAGGGTGCCGCACCAGTTGTCACCAGTGCTGGCGCCTTGGTGGACGCGCTCAAGGTCATGCGTAACTGCAGCGTGGCGCTCGACGATGTTCATGTCGTTCGGGAAGGCAAAGTGGTTGAAGAACTGCACTCAGCATCGAGAAAGGTTGCAGCATGAGTTCCGCGTCCAACGTGCAGCCTCACGACGCGGATGACGTCGCCGTGTATGCCCGGCAGGGGCTGGGCGCGAGCCTGGGCCTGCAGGCTCCCTTCGGGTTGCTCATCGTCGATTTTGTGAATGGCTTCGCCGACCCTGCGCAGCTCGGCGGCGGCAACATTGCACCTGCGGTCGAGGCTATCCACACCGTGAGCGTCCTTGCTCACACAACGGGTGGGTCAGTATTCGATGGAAATCTCGGGTCAGAGATCAGTGGAATTCAACAGCGCGCCGGCTGTATGCCTACGTGGAAGACACGAACACCGCCTCCCAGCGGCTTTGCGAGAAGCTCGGGATGCGACAGGAGGGACTTTTCAGGGAGTTCATCTCTTTCAGGAACGATGACAGCGGGGCTCCGATTTATGAGAACACCCTGCAGTACGCCCTTCTTCGCAGCGAGTGGTTGCAGGGTCATGGCCCGACTTCACCGCTGGGCACCGCTGGTGGGGGGGCAGCTCACGCGCGCGCGCTGACCTGGCGGATGGCGTCGGCGAAGGTCTGCACGAGCGGGGATGGGCCTTCAGCGGCCCGTCGCGTGTACAGGCCCAGCGACGGCAGCGGCACTGGCGGTTTGACGGGCAGGCGAACGATTCCGCCGCGTGAGAGCTCGTCTCGTGCCTGCTCAAAGCGCACGGCGCCGAGCAATGAACCATCCAGGCGCAGAACGCTGCCGAGGGTGACGGACGAGAGCACCTCGATGGAGGGCTCCGGTGGCTTCAAGCCCGCGTTGAGGAACGCGGTCATCAAGGCCTGGCGCACCAGCGTGTCTCTCGGTGGGGCGATCCACGCCTGCCCGTGAACATCGATCCAGTTCAAACGCCGGGCGCGCGAGAGTTGGTGCCCTTCTGCGCACAGCACGCAAAGTTCGTCCTTCAGCAGCAGTTCTGGCTGCAACAGCGAGAGCTGGTCGCTGGTGAGCAGTTCGGGGGTGATGGCACCGAACACGCCATCGAGCTCGCCGTTCAGCAGGCGCTGAATCATGTCGCGCACCCGCCCTTCCTGCACCTGCACCCTGGCCAGGGGCAGGCGCCGGCGCAGCTCGGCGACCGCCTGAGGCACGGTGGCCGTGACCGAGAGGGTGCCCAGTCGCAGCAAGCCATCGGCCCCGGTTCGCAGGGCATCCACTTCGTCCTTGCTGCGCGCGAGTTCACCCAGCATGACCCGGGCCCGGTAAACCGCTGCGCTGCCCGCCGCGTTGACCACCAGCCCTTGCGCCGTGCGCTCGAACAGGCGGGCATCGAAGCCGGCTTCGATCTCGCCCAGCATCTTGCTCAGCGCCGGCTGGCTCAGGTTCAGTCGCGTGGCGGCAGCCCGCATCGTTCCGGCATCGGCCAGGGCAACCAGCAGTTCCAGGTGCCGCATGCGCAGACGCCTGACCAAGTAGTCGGAGGGGAAGGGCAAGGGGCGCTCCAGGAAAAAGCCGCGAATGAACGTGATCACCGATGGTGATCGCGTCATCAGGATTATGGATTTTTCAGGAATGGCGAGGCCGACTATCGTTGCCACCCATGTCCTATCCCCGAGAAAACGCTTCCCCAGCATCCGCCTCACCCCTGGCCGGGATCACGGTCATTGACCTGGGCCAGTACATCGCCGGCCCCGGCGCCACGATGGCGCTGGCCGAACTGGGCGCCACGGTGATCAAGATCGAGCCGCTGACGGGCGATCAGGCCCGCCATGTGGGTCGCTATGGCGAGGCCATGGTCCGGGCCTACAACCGGGGCAAGCGCTCCATCGCGCTGGATCTCAAGAGCGAATCCGGCCGCGAGATCGCGTGGCGGCTCATCGCGCAATGCGACGTCGTCGTGCAAAACCTGCGACCGGGCGCGGTCGACAAGCTGGGCCTGGGGCCCGCCCAGGTGCGGGCCCGACACCCTCGCGTGATCTACCTGTCCATCTCCGGCTTTGGCGGTGGTGGGCCTTCGAGCGAACGCTCCGGTTACGACATCGCGGCCCAGGCAGAAAGCGGACTCATGTTCGTCACCGGTGAGGCCGATCGCCCACCGCAGAAGGTGGGTGTGCCGATCGTCGATGCCGCCGCCGCGGACCTGGGGGCGCAGGCCATCCTGGCCGCCCTGTACGGGCGCGAATGCAGTGGCGTGGGCGAGACGCTGGAGGTGTCCCTGCTGGAGACGGCACTGCACTTGCAGGCCGCCACCTGGTGCGACTACCTGGGGGGCGGCCCCGAGCCCACGCGCATCGGGCATGGGCAACCCCACAACGCGCCAGCGGCCGAGGTCGTGGCGCAACGCTGGATGCGCCAGCATCGTGCTGTCGGCTTACGCCGAAGACCACTGGAAGCGCTTCTGCCGCGCCGTCGGCCGGGAAGCGCTGGTGCACGACCCGCGCTTCTGCAGCAACGCCCAGCGGGTCGCCCACCGGGCCGAACTGCGCCAGGTTCTGGACGAGTGCCTCTCGGCCTACACGAGCGAGGCCGCTGTCGCGTTGCTCAGCCAGCACCAGATCGTGGCCGGCGCGGTGCGCCGCTACCGCGATGTGCTGACCAACGCGGACGTGATCGCCAGCGGGATCCTGGTGGAAGCCGCGTCGGACGACGGCGGCGGCTACCGGGCGCTGGGTTTGCCCTACCGCCTGGGCGATGGGCGCCGGCCCGCGCCAGCCGCTGCGCCCGCGTGCGGCGCGGACGGCGCCGAACTGCTCGCCGGCCTGGGCTACTCGCCCGATGAGGTTGCGGCGCTGCGCGAAGCCGGTGTGGTGGCATGAACATGAGCCACGCCATGCCCAAGCCCTCGACGTCGACCCCACCGCAAGCCGCTCGCGACGCGGTGCTGCAGACCTTGCCGCTGTTCGAGATGATGCGCATGCGCGCCGCCACCACGGCCCGGCGCCATCCCGTGCTGGGCTTCGCGAGCGAGGACCGCGCGTCCCGCGTGCGCTGGGTCAACCAGTTCACCCACACCCATCGCCGCATCGGCCCCGAAGACCGTGAGGTCGTCAGCCCCAACAACGACACCGTGTTCAGCAACGCATGGCTGGATCTTTCCCAAGGGCCGGTGCTCATCGACACGCCCGACATGGGGGAGCGGTACTGGACGCTGGGCCTGCTGGACGCATGGACCAACCCGTTTGCGTACGTGGGCCGCCGCACCACCGGCAACCGCCGCCAGCGCACGCTCGTGCATGGGCCCGCCTGGCACGGCCGGGTGCCCGATGGCGTGGACAACGTGATCGCCTCGCCGGGCGACGACGTCTGGGTGATCGGACGCATCCTGGTCGACGACAGTCCGGGCAACCTGGCCCAGGCCGGCGAGTTGCAGCGCGGCATCTCCATCCACCGCGTGGACGGCGGCACGGCCGCCCTGCGGGTGGACACGCGGCTGGACGGCAGCGCGGTGGACACGCCCTCGGCGGCCCTCTACCGCGCCACCGTCGACGACGCCTTGGCGCGCAACCCCGTGCCGACGGGCGAACACCTGCGTTGGCCGGTGGACGACGGCGCGCTGGCGGATGCGCTGCCGTGGGTGTTTGGGGCGCTGCGCCAGAAAGTCCAGCCGCACGCGCTGGGAGGTGGTTGGGCCTTGCCGGTCGCGGTGCGCACGCACTGGGGCCAGGACGTGGCGATGCGCGCGCGCGTCGCGCGCAATTTCATCGGTGCGCTGGGCATCGAGGAGGCGATGTACCCGACGGCCGAGGTAGACGCCGACGGCGAGCCGCTGAACGGATCGAATGCTTACGAGTTGCACTTTCCACCCGGCGCCACGCCGGAGGTGGACGCCTTCTGGTCGCTCACGCTGTACCGGCGAAGCGACTGCCTGCTGGCGCGCAATGCCGCCCAGCGCTATTCGGTGGGCGACCGCCTGCCGGGCCTGGTGACCGGGGCGGGCGGGCGCCTGACGATCCGCATTCAAGCCGACGATCCGGGCCCCGGGCACAACTGGTTGCCCGCGCCATCGGGCGAAGGGTTCTACGTCGTGCTTCGGCTCTACCAGCCACGGCGCAGACACCTCGAGTTCCAGTTTCCCTACCCCCCCCTGCGCCGCCTGTAGCACGGCAGCGCCTTCGACACAACCACAACAGGAGACAGACATGAACATGCGCCACCGACCTTCGAACAGCCTCCCGCCAACGGGCCCCGGGCGCCGCAGCGTGCTCGTCACGCTGGCCGCCGGCCTGGCCGCCGTCGCCGGCCTGCCTGCCCACGCGCAGGCGGACTGGCCCACGCGGCCGGTCAAGCTGATCTCGCCTTACGGTGCCGGAGGGGCCAGCGACCTCTCTGCCCGCGTGCTGGGCGAGTACCTCGCCAAGGTCCTGGGCCAGCAGATCGTGGTCGAGAACAAGGCCGGGGCGGGCACGCGGGTGGCAACCGAGTTCGTGGCGCGCGCGCCCGCCGATGGCTACACCGTGCTCTACGTGGCCGCGCCCTACGCCACGGCCGAAGCGCTGTACGGACACGGCCTGAGCTACCAGCGCGAACAGCTGCGCCCCCTCGCCATGGCGATGCATGCGCCTTTGTTCCTGATCGTCAACGCGCAGACGCCGATCAAGTCGGTGCGCGATCTCGTGGAGTTCTCCAAGACGCGCCCGGGGGGCATCAACATCGGTTCACCCGGGGCCGGGTCGCAGCCCCACCTGGCCGCCGAACTCCTGCTGCGCGAGGCCGGCATGGAAGGCATCAACGTGCACATGCGGGGTGACGCGCCGGCGTACTCGGAACTGCTCGGCGGGCGCGTGGATGCCACCCTGACGGCCATCAGCTCGGCGCTGCCGCACATCGAGGCGGGCAAGCTGCGCGTGATCGGCGTGGCGTCCGAAGCCCGCAGCGCTCTGTACCCGTCGGCGCCCACCATCCGCGAACAAGGTTTTCCCAGCGTGGTCGCCTCCGGGTGGTACGGGTTCATGGTGCCCGCGGCGACACCCAGGGAGGTGGTGACACGGCTGCAATCCGCTGTGCTGCGCGCGCTCGACGACGCGGCGATCAAGCAGAAGCTGCTCGACATCGGCCTGGAGGCCAGCGGCGCCCCAGGGCCCGAGTTCGCCCGGTTCATCGACGACCAGACGCGCAAGTGGACCGACGTGATCCGCAAGGCCCACATCAAGGTCGAGTGAGCCTGCGATGAAAACCATCACGACCTGCTGCGCACTGGCGATCGGTGCGCTGATGATGCTCAACGCCTGCACCCACGCGCCCACCGGGCCCACGGGCCTGCAGCGAACCACCACCTTCGGCCCGGTGGTCGGTGCCAACGACAGCGCGGTCAGCGGCGTCCACAGCTGGAAAGGCGTGCCCTTTGCAGCCCCGCCTGTGGGGGTGCGCCGCTGGCAGGCCCCCGCCGACCCGACCGCGTGGACCGAGCCGCGCGCAGCGACCGCCTTCGCTCCGGCGTGCGCGCAGACAGGGCGGCTGTACGGGCCGGGCCTGAACAACCGGTACGACGCCACCATTGGCAGCACGCTGGGCCAGACGCTGGGTTCGGAAGATTGCCTCTACCTCAACATCTGGGCCCCGGCCGCGCCGCCGAACGCGCCCCGGCCCGTCATCGTCTGGGTGCATGGCGGCAGCAACATCACGGGCTACACCGCCGACCCGGTGTACGACGGCGCCACGCTGGCGAAGACCACCGGCTCGGTCGTGGTGTCGGTGGCCTACCGGCTCGGCATCTTCGGCTTTCTCGAACTCGCGGCGCTGAAGACCGGCGCCGCTGCACCCGACTCGGGCAACTTCGCCTTGCTCGATATCGTGAAGTCACTCGAGTTCGTGCAGGGCAACATCGGCGCCTTCGGCGGTGACCCGGGCCGGGTCACGCTGATGGGCGAGTCCGCCGGGGCCGTCAACGTGTATGCGCTGCTCACCTCGCCCATGGTGGTGGCCCGGCCCGCGCCCCTGTTCCACCGGCTGGTGGCCCTCAGTGGCGGCATTTCATCGGCCGCCACGCTGCCACCGGGCTCGCTCTCGACCATTCAGCCCCGCAGCGTCTGGGCCACGCGGGGCAACGCCTTGCTGACCCACGCCCTGGTCGCCGACGGCACCGCCGCCGACCCGGCCGCTGCCCAGGCGCACATCGCTTCGCGCACCCCGCAGCAGCTGGCCGCCCACCTGCGCGGGATGTCGGCGGACGCGCTGTTGACCACGGTGCGCACGCGCCTGGCGCCGCTGGGGCTGGCCGCGGCCAACCCGATTCCCGACGGGCACGTGGTGCCGGACAACCCCATCGCCGCCATCCGCGCGGGCCGGTACGTCCAGGTGCCGGTGCTGGCGGGCAACACGCGCGATGAAAGCAAGCTCTTTCCCAGCCTGCTGGCGATGCGACCCGCGCTGGGTGGCACCAGCGGCCGCCTGCTCGACGACGCGGCGGTGTTCAAGCTGGCCCATGGCTACCAGCCGGACGCCCCGCCCGCCAGCCGCATCGAGGACTGGGTACCGCCGCAGTACCTGCCGGTCGATGCGCCGAACACGGGCCTGAATGCGCGCATCTCCGAACTCGACCGAATCTGGTTCTTCGCTTTCCGCGACGACGTGCTCAACGCGCTCAAGTCCCGCCAGCCCGAGGTGTGGCACTACCGGTTCGATTGGGACGAATTGCCGCCACCCTTCGACAAGGTCTACGGCGCGGCCCACAGCTTTGACTTGCCCTTCATCTTCGGCAACTTCGGGCCTTCGCTCTACTCGAATATCTCGTTCAGTGAAGCGAACAAGGCCGACAGGCTGGCCCTGTCGGACCGGATGATGCAAAGCCTGGGCCGCTTCGCGCACGACGCAGACCCTCACGCCCCCGGCCTGGGCTCCGCCTGGCCAGCCTGGCCGCATTCGCTGGTCTTCGACTCACGCATAAGCACGGCAAGGTCGGCCGCCGAGTGACGTCGCCGGTGCGGCCTGCGGTTCAGGACCGCAGGCTCCAGAGGCGCAGGGCCACGTGGATCTCAAGCGCCCGGGACGCCTGGCCCAGGTGGCCCAGCAGCCCTTCGATGGTGGTGAGTCGCTGGCGCACCGTGTTGACGTGGATGTTGAGCCGCTGCGCCGCGGTCCTGGCGTTCTGGTTGCAGTCGAAGAAACACAGCAGGGTGGTGGTGAGTGCCGTGTTGCGCTTGCGGTCGTGCTGGATCAGCGGGCCGATGCTCGCTTCCAGGAACTGCTCCAGGCTGCTGGCGTCGTGCGTTTCGAACAGCGTGGAATACAGGGCCAACTCGTTCTGGCTGATGAGTTGCTCCTGCAGACCCAGGCGGCGCAGCACGCCCATCGACCGCCTGATCGTCGCGAACACCGAAGGCAGTTCGGCCGAGGACGCCATGGGCCGCGAGATCACGCCGAGGTAGGCCTTTCCCACTTCCCGGTGGATCCACTGCGACAGCGCCTGCCGCAGCTCCAGCGCGCGCGTGGTGCTGCACAGCACGACCACGATGCCATCGATGTCGTCGATCAGGCAGGGCTTGCTCTCCGGGGTCTGAAGCAGGCGCCGGGCGACGAAACCGGCGCTCGGCCCGTTGAGCTCGATCATCATGAGCGAGAGCGGCTGCGTGAGATCCAGGCCGAACCGCTCGGCCCGGTTTCGCAGCACGGCCAGCTCGTCTTGCCTCGGCGAGACCAGGGCGCGCATCAAGGCCGACATGTCGCGGTGGTTGCTGGCCTCCTGGCGTTCCTGCGACAGCAGCACGATGCCGATCACGCTCGAACTGCGCTCGAACGTGCGCTCGGCCACCTCCTCCAGTGGATTCTGGTGAAACAGCACGAGGGCGCCCAGCGCATCGTCGCCCCCGATCACCGGCATGGCGCGGCAGATTTCCCCGTCGGCTTCGTAGGCCTGGGCGGAACGCCCGGACTGGCGCGCCTGACGCAGGGCGCGTGCCAGGTCGGCGCTGTGTTTGCCGTGGGGCTGGTAGCGCTGCGCGGCGGTGCCGGCATAACCCTCGGCCACGCCCTGGCTGATGACCTGGTTGAGCTCGTCCAGCACCAGCAGGCTGCCGCCCAGCAGGCCGGCCACCGCCTGGCACAAGGTGGCCAGCGAGGCGCCGCGCGCCAGCAGCAGGGTGATTTCCTCGTGCGCGTCGGCGGCCGCCTGGACACCCCGCACATGGCGCTCCAGCTCCGAGCGGGCCTCGTCCGCTTTGCCCAACGCCATGTTGATGCGCTCGAAATCGCGCGCGTTCTTCAGGGCCAGCGCGCCGTGGGTCGCCAGGGTGCGCAGGATGGCGATGTTCTGCGTGGTGTGCACCCGGGGGTAGCGGTCCGCCGCGAACAGCAGACCGATCACGCCGTCCTGCCAGATCACCGGCACGCCCACCAGCGCGCAGACGCCCTCGGCACGAAAGATGTCGTCGAAGCGCGGGTCGTGGCTGAAGCGCGTGTCGTGCAGGTAGTCCGGCGTGGTGAAGGGGGTGCGGGTGGCCATCACCACGCTCGCCACGCCTTTGTCGCTGCGGATGTTCATCGCCACGGAGTTGCGGGTGAGTCCGCCGTCGGAGGCCAGCGCCTGGAACACACCCCGGGCTTCGTCCAGCTCGGAAATCCAGGCCATGTCCGAGCCCAGCAGGTGGCGTGTCCGCGCCACGATGGCGGCCAGCAGGTTGCTCAGTTCGAGCCGCTCGGACAGGTCCTGGGCCGACTCCATCAACGCCACCATGCCCTGCTCGCGCTGCTGCAGCACCTCCATCCGGTTGCGCACGGCCATGCGCAATGCGCACGGTTTCGACCAGGCTGGCCTTGTCGGGGCGGCCCGCCGGCAAGGCTTCGACCCGGGCCAGCTGCTGCGCGAAGTCTTCGGCGGGCGCGGCCCGGTGCAGCAATTCAATGAGCGTGTTCGCGATCAGGGGTGTGGGTTCCAAGGCGCCTCCTGCGTCGAAGGCCGAGGGTATCAGAGCCCGATGGGGCTTGAGCGCGCGATGTATGTCCTCTCACCACATAAACAGGGCGTTGTTTGTGTGCGGTTCGCACATGGTTGGTCGCGGGTCGATTGCGGACACTGCCCCCAGTTCTTTGTTTGTCCACCGACGCTCCCATGGCCCTCCACGACGCCCTTCGCCCCGTTCCAGACCTTCGCGTGCTGGTCACCGCCGGTGCCAGTGGCATCGGTGCCGCCGTTGCGCTGGCCTTTCACGCCGCAGGGGCGCAGGTGCACGTCTGCGACATCGATCGCGCCGCGCTGGACCGCCTGCTGACCCAGGCGCCCGGTCTCACCGGGACGCCGGCCGATGCGTCGGTCGCGGGCGACGTGGACACCGTGTTCGAGGGCGTTCGCAGCCACCTGGGCGGGCTGGACGTGCTGGTCAACAACGCGGGCATCGCCGGCCCCACTGCGGCCATCGAGGACATCGATGCCGGGGCCTGGCAGCGGACCTTGGCGGTCAACCTGGACAGCCAGTTCCATTTCGCGCGCCGCGCGGTGCCCATGCTCAAGGCCTCGGGTGCGAACCCGGGGCTGATCGCCATGGGCTCGGTGGCGGGCCGCCTGGGCTACGCCTACCGCACGCCTTACGCAGCCAGCAAGTGGGCCATCGTGGGCCTGACCCGGTCGCTGGCGATCGAACTCGGGCCGCAGGGTGTGCGGGTCAACGCGATCCTCCCTGGCGTGGTCGAAGGCGCGCGCATGGACGGCGTGATCGCCGCGCGCGCCACGGCGCTCGGCATCAGCCCCGAAGCGATGCGCCAGCAGTACCTGGACAAGATTTCCCTGCGCCGCATGGTCACCGCCGACGACGTCGCGGCGACGGCGCTGTTCCTGAGTTCGCCGGGCGCGCGCAACCTGACGGGTCAGGTCATCAGCGTGGACGGCAACGTCGAGTACCTCTAACCCCCCACCACAACAGGAGACAAGCCATGACCCCATTTCGCCTCGCCGCCCTCTCGGCCGCTCTGCTGACGGCCTCGGCCGCGCACGCCGACCCGGTCAAGATCGGACTGCTGGAAACGCTCTCGGGTCCACAGGCATCGACCGGACAAACCTTCCGGGCCGGTGTCCGCTATTCCATCGACAAGATGAACGCCGCCGGTGGTTGGAACGGCCAGCCCGTGCAACTGATCGAGTACGACAACCAGGGTGGGCCCACGGGCGCGTCGGACAAGCTCAAGGCCGCCATTGCCGAGGGCGTCCAGATCGTCGTGCAAGGCGCCTCGTCCGCGATCGGCGGGCAGATCACCGAGGACGTGCGCAAGCACAACCTGCGCAACCCGGGCAAGGAAATCGTCTACATCAACGTCGGCGCCGAAGCCCTGGAGCTGACCGGTGAAAAGTGCAATTTCCACCATTTCCGCGTGGCCCCCAACGCGCAGGTGCGCACCAAGGTGCTGGTCAAGGGCATGAAAGAGGCCAATGCGCTGGGCAAGAAGGTCTACGCCATCAACCAGAACTACTCCTGGGGCCAGGACATGGAGGCCGCCATCGTCGAGAACGCGGGCGCGGGTGGCTACCAGGTGGTGGAGAAGACCCTGCACGACACCAACAAGATCCAGGACTTCGCGCCCTACATCGCCAAGATCGGCAGCTCGGGCGCCGAGACGGTGCTCACCGGCAACTGGTCCAACGATCTGCTGCTGATGATGAAGGCGGCCAAGGGCGCCGGCCTCAAGGCCGCGTTCGGCACGGTGTTCCTCGATCAGCCGGGCAACATCAGCAACGCGGGCGACACGGCGCTGGGGCACTTCATCGTGCATGCCTTCAACGGCGAGGCGGGCGGCGCCGACGGAGCGAACTTCGTGGCCGACTACACGGCCAAGATGGGCCGCTCGCCCGTGTTCGTCGAACCCCAGACCGTGTTCGGCATGGACATGGTGGCCGATGCACTGAAGCGCACCAGGCCGGACGGCGGCAAGCTCAACGTGAACGCCTTCGCCCGCGCGATGGAAACGGCGCGCATGAAGACCCCGATGGGCGAGGCCAGCATGCGCGCCGCCGACCACCAGATCCTGCTGCCGCTGGTGGTGTCGACCGTGACCAGGGACGCGCGCTTCAAGGTGGACGGAACGGACATGGGGTTCAAGCCCGTCAAGCTGTTCACCGCCGAAGAAGCCGCCATGCCGGTCCAGCCCAGCTGCAAGATGCAGCGCCCCTCCTGAGCCATGGACACCCTGCTGTTCTCGCTGCTCAACGGCGTCATCTACGGACTGCTGCTGTTCATGGTGTCGGCAGGGCTGACGCTGGTGTTCGGCATGATGGGGGTGCTGAACTTCGCCCACGCATCGTTCTACATGCTCGGCGCCTACTTCGCCTACACCCTGCAGGGGCTGCTGGGCTTCGGCCCTGCGGTGGTGGCGGCGACGTTGCTGGCCGGTGGCGTCGGCGCGGTGGTGGAGCGCTTTTTCCTGCGGCGCGTCCACCACCATCGCCACGCCCATGAGCTGCTGCTCACCTTCGGGCTGTCCTTCATCGTGGCCGAGACGATCAAGCTGCTGTTCGGCAACTTCCCGGTCAACTACCAGGTACCCGCGTTGCTCGATGGCCCGGCCTTCTCGCTGGGCGGGCAGCAGTACCCCATGTACCGGCTGCTGATGGGCGGCGTGGCCCTGGTGATGTTCGCGCTGCTCTTCCTGCTGCTCACGCGCACCCGCGTCGGCATCATCGTGCGCTCGGCGATCTACCGGCCGCGCATGGTCGAGGCCCTGGGTCACAACGTGCAGTTCGTGTTCATGGGTGTCTTCGGCGTGGGCGCGGCGCTGGCGGGGCTGGCCGGCGCCATTGCCGGCGCGTTCTACACCACCAGCCCGAACATGGCGCTGGAGATCGGCGTGATGGTGTTCGTGGTGGTGGTGGTCGGCGGCCTGGGGTCGCTGGGAGGCGCGATGCTGGCCTCGCTGTTGATCGGCCTGCTCACGTCGCTGGCGGTGGGCATCGACCGCAGCCTGGCCGACCTGCTTGCCGTCGTGGGCGCACGGGCATGGGCCGAAGGGGTGGGCGGCCTGCTCACGCTCAAGCTGTCCAGCCTGGCCTCCACCCTGCCCTTTGCCCTGATGTTGCTCGTCCTGCTGCTGCGGCCGCAGGGCTTGATGGGCGACAAGACCTGATCCTTCCCATGCGCACCTCAACCTCCCTCCTCCTGGGCGGCGTGGCCCTGCTCGCGGCGTTGCCGGCCCTGCTGTCGGCAGGGCTGCTCAATGCCGCCGTGCAGATGCTGATCGCCGCCTTGTTCGCCAGCGCCTACAGCCTGCTGGCGGGTCGCGCCGGCATGCTCTCTTTCGGGCACGCGGCCTACTTCGGCGTGGGTGCCTTTGCCACCGTCCACGCGATGAACGCGCTGGGTGGCGCGGGCCTGCTGCCCACGCCGCTGATGCCGCTCGTGGGCGCCGGCGCGGGCCTCGCGTTCGGTGTTGCGGCGGGGTGGTTCGCCACCCAGCGCAGCGGCACCGCCTTTGCGATGATCACCCTGGCCATCGCGGAGTTGCTGCACTCGCTGGCCCCGCAGCTCAAGGGCCTGTTCGGCGGTGAGTCGGGCATCTCCGCGATGCGGATGCCGGCCTGGGGTTTCTCCTTCGGCTCGACCACCCAGGTGTACTACCTCACGCTGGCCTGGGTGCTGATCTCGCTGCTGCTCCTGCACTTTCACACGCTCACACCGGCCGGCCGCCTGACACTGGGCCTGCGCGAGAACAGCCACCGCCTGCGCTTCCTGGGCTATGACGTGCACCGCCTCAGCGTGTCGGCCTTCGCCATCTCCGGCCTGTTCTCCGGGGTGGCGGGCGCACTGCAGGTGCTGGCGAACGAAGCGGCCAACTACGTCGTCTTCGACCCCAGCGTGTCGGCCAGCGTGGTGCTCAACAGCTACATCGGTGGTGTCGGCGTGTTCCTGGGTCCGGCGCTGGGTGCGGCGCTCATGAGCTTCTTCGGCTATGCCGTGTCGGACAACACCCAGGCGTGGCTGCTCTACCAGGGCGTGCTCTTCGTGCTGGTGATGATGTTCATGCCGCAAGGTCTCGTCGGCCTGGGCGACGCGGCAGCGTCGCGCGTGCGGCGGCTGGGCGGGGCGCGCGCGCTGCCGCTGCTGTTCACGTGGCTGGTCGCGGCCCTGTTGCTGGCCGCCGGTGCGGTGTTCCTGATCGAGCTGCTGCAGCGCCTGTGCTCGCAGGAGTACCGCGCGCTCGCCGCGCAGGCGGGCGCTTGGCCCCCTGTGACGATGTTCAAGAGCACCTGGGACGTGACCAGCGTCGCCACCTGGGCCTGGCGCACTGGCCCTGCTGCCCGTGGGCGGCGGCTTGCTGGCCTTCGCGCACCAGCGGCTGCAAACCAAGGAGGACCCGGCATGAGCGCACCCATCCTGCAACTCAAAGGCCTGTGCAAGTCGTTCGGCGACACGGCGATCATCCGCGGCGTCGACCTCGACGTGGCGCCCGGCGAGCGCCGCGCCTTGATCGGGCCCAATGGCGCGGGGAAATCCACGCTGTTTCATCTGATCTCGGGCAACCTCGGCGCCACGGCGGGCACGGTCGCCTTCCAGGGACGCGACATCACCGGCTGGACGCCGCAGCGCGTGAACCGCCTCGGGCTCGCGCGGTCTTTCCAGATCACCAACATCTTTCCCAAACTGACGGTGTTCGAGAACGTGCGCCTGGCGGTGATGCGCCAGCAGCCGCAGCCCACGGCCTTCTGGCGGCGCGTCGACCGGCTGCGTGGCCTGCGCGAGGCCACGCAGCGGCTGCTCGAGCAGGTGCGCCTGCACACCCGCGCAGGCACGCTGGCGGGCGGGCTCAGCTACTCCGAACAGCGCTCGCTGGAGATCGCCATGACGGTGGCCTCCGATCCCCAGCTCATCCTGCTCGACGAGCCCATGGCCGGCATGTCGAGCGAAGAAACGGACTACACCTTGAACCTGATCCGGGAAGTCACCGCCGGCCGCGCGCTGCTGATCGTGGAGCACGACATGGACGTCGTCTTCAAGCTGGCCGACCACATCAGCGTGCTGGTGTACGGCCAGGTGATCGCCACCGGCACCCCGGACGAGATCCGCCGGCACCGGGGCGTGCGCGAGGCCTACCTGGGCGAGGAGGTCGCGGCATGAACAGCTTGCTCGAAGTGGAAGACCTGCACGCCTACTACGGCAAGAGCCACATCCTCCAGGGCGTGGGTTTCCGGGTGGGCGCGGGCGAGGTGCTGAGCCTGCTGGGACGCAATGGCTCGGGCCGCTCCACCACGCTCAAGGCGCTGATGGGCCTGGTGCCGCCCAGCCGGGGCCGCGTGCGCCTGGCGGGCCAGGAGCTGGCCGGCTCACCGGCCAACCGCATCTGCCGCGCTGGCCTGGCCTATGTGCCCGAGGAGCGCGAGGTGTTCGCCAACCTCACGGTGGACGAGAACCTGCGCATGGGCGAACAACCCGCAGCACCCGGCGCGCCGCGCTGGACGGTGCAGCAGATGTTCGACTATTTCCCCCGGCTCAAGGAGCGGCGCCACACAAAGGCCGGCAGCCTGTCGGGCGGCGAGCAGCAGATGCTCACCATCTGCCGGTCCCTGCTGGGCAACCCCCGGGTCATCCTGATCGATGAACCCACCGAAGGGCTGGCGCCCATGATCGTGGCGCAGGTCGGCGAGTGCATCCGCGACATGCGGACCCAGGGTGTCTCTGTGGTCCTGGTCGAGCAAAAGCTCGCCATCGCGCTCAAGGTGTCCGACCGCGTCTGCGTGATGGGCCATGGCCGCATCGTGTTCGAAGGCACACCCGCCCAACTGCAATCCGATCCCGGCCTGCTCGCGCAGTGGCTGGCCGTCTGAAGGCTTTCCGCATGTCCGACAAAGTCATCATCTCCTGCGCCGTCACCGGCTCGGTGCACACGCCCAGCATGTCGCCCTACCTGGCCATCACGCCCGAACAGATCGCCGCACAGGCCATCGAGGCCGCCGAGGCCGGCGCGGCCATCCTGCACCTGCATGCGCGCGATCCCGCCGACGGGCGGCCCACGCCGGACCCGAAGGTGTTCGACCAGTTCGTGCCGCACATCCAAGCCGCGACCGATGCCGTGATCAACATCACCACCGGCGGCAGCACCCGCATGACGCTGGCCGAGCGGCTCGCCTACCCCTTGCAGGCGGCGCCCGAGATGTGCTCGCTCAACATGGGGTCCATGAATTTCTCCATCCACCCTGCGGCGCGCAAGATTTCGCAGTGGCAGCACGGCTGGGAGAAGCCCTATGTGGAAGGCATGGAAGACCTGATCTTTCGCAACACCTTCGCCGACATCAAGCACATCCTCCAGGTGCTGGGCCGCGAGCGCGGCACGCGCTTCGAGTTCGAGTGCTACGACGTGGGGCACCTCTACAACCTGGCCCACTTCCGCGACGAAGGGCTGCTCGACGGGCCCATCTTCCTGCAGTGCATCTTCGGCATCCTGGGCGGCCTCGGTGCCGATCCGGAAAACCTCGTCACGATGCGCACCACGGCCGATCGCCTGTTCGGCCGGGACGGCTACCGCTTCTCGGTGCTGGGCGCCGGGCGCCATCAGATGCCGCTGCTGACCATGGCCGCGGTGATGGGCTGCGACGTGCGCGTGGGGCTGGAAGACAGCCTGTATCTGGGCAAAGGCCAGCTGGCCCGCAGCTGCGCCGAGCAGGTGCGCAAGATCCGCCGGATCCTGGATGAGCTGTCCCTCGAGGTGGCATCGCCTGCCGAAGCGCGGGCCATGCTCGCGCTCAAAGGCAGCGATGCCGTCCATTTCTGACCACCGACACACACCATGAAAAAACTTCTTGAAAACCGCGTCGCCATCGTCACCGGTGCCGGGCAGGGGCTGGGCCGTGCCCATGCCCTGGAACTCGCGCGCCACGGCGCGCGCGTGATCGTCAACGACCTGGAGGGCGCCGACGGCGGCGCCCGCGCGCAGGCCGTGGTGGCCGACATCCGCGCCCACGGCGGTGACGCCCGGATGCACCTGGGCGACGTCACGCGGGCCGGCCACATGCAAGACATGGCCGAGCTGGCCATGAACGCCTGGGGCCGCATCGACATCATCATCAACAACGCGGGCATCCTGCGCGACAGGACCTTCGCGAAGATGCCGCTGGAGGATTTCCGCCTAGTGCTGGAGGTGCACGTCATGGGGGCCGTGAATGCCACCAAGGCGGTGTGGGCGCAGATGCAGGAACAACAGTACGGCCGCATCGTGATGACGACATCGTCGTCGGGCCTCTACGGCAGTTTCGGTCAGGCCAACTACGGTGCCGCCAAGATGGCGCTGGTCGGCCTCATGCAGACGCTGGCGCTGGAAGGCGACAAACGCAACATCCGCGTCAACTGCCTCGCCCCCTCCGCCGCGACCGGCATGACGCATGGCATCTTGCCTCCCGAAGCGCTGGCCCGGCTCACGCCGGAAAGCGTCAGCCCGGCGCTGATCCCCCTGGTCTGCGAAGACGCACCTACCCGAACGATCCTGCTGGCCGGCGCGGGCAGTTTCGAGGCCGCGCACATCACGATGACGGAGGGCATCCACCTCGGTGACCAGCCCGGGGTGGCAGAACAGCTGCGCTCACGCCTCGCCGACGTCTGTGGCCGCGACGGCGAGCGGGTGCCAGCTTCGGGCTGGGAGCAGTACGTGCACGAACTCAGCAAGGGCGGCTCCACCGTGGAGGGCGCGGCATGAGCGGCGCGCTGCAAGGGCAAGTGGCCTGGGTCACCGGTGCGGGCTCGGGCATCGGGCTGGCGGCGGCCCGGGCGCTGGCCGCTGCCGGTGCCAAGGTGGTGCTGTCCGGTCGGCGCCCCGATCCCCTGGAGGCAGCGGCTGCGCAGATCCGCGCGGCGGGCGGTGCGACCGACATCGCGGTGCTGGACGTGACCGATGCCGATGCCGTGGCAGACACGGCCGCGCAGCTGCTGCAGCGGCACGGTGAGCGCCTGGACGTGCTGGTGAACTGCGCGGGCACCAACACCCCCGAGCGGTTCTGGCGCGACCAGTCTGCCCAGGGCTGGCGCCAGGTCGTCGCGACCAACATGGACAGCATCTTCTACACCACGCGCGCCGTGCTGCCCGCGATGCGCGCGCGCCGCAGTGGGTGGGTCATCAACGTCTCATCGTGGGCCGGCGTCCACCATCCCAAGCTCACCGGGCCGGCCTACAACGGGAGCAAGCACGCCGTGGTCGCGATGACCGAGACCATCAACATGGAAGACGGGGTGCACGGCATCCGCGCCTGCAGCCTGTGCCCTGCCGAGGTCGCGCACGCCCATTCTGGACACGCGGCCGACGCCGCCCACCGCGGACGAACGGGCGCGCATGCTGCAACCTGACGACGTGGGGCACACCGTCCGGTTCCTGGCCGAGCTTCCTGCCGGGGTGTGCATCAACCAGATCGTCATCAGCCCGACCTGGAACCGGATGTACATCAACGATCTGTGAGGGGTGGGCTGCCGGGTGGTCCAGCTCGCATAGGCGCTGCCGCGTCTCGGGCAACGGCTCACCCAGGGCGAAACGGGTACCATCGTCGGATTCAATAGTAACGATGCGTCGAAGCACACCTGCGCACGGGCTCGGTGGTAGAAGTACGAGCTTCGCGCAAGATCCAACTGTGTCAGGAGCTCTGGCAGGGCATAGAGCACCTTGAGGGCGTCAACCAGCAATGTCTTCTCCCGGTTGGTCAGGAGATGCAGATCGACGCCCAGGCCTTTTTTTAGCAGTTCATTGGCCTTCTGCACGAGATCGCGTTCGAGCTGCAGTTGGCGGATGTCGCGTTGCAGGGATTCGAGCTGTTGCTCCAGCTCCGCTCGCTCAGGTGATGGTGGTGGGTGGTTCTGGCGTTTCATGGATGCGGGCGCCTCGCGGCCGAGTAGCTGGTTCTTCCAGTTGTACAGCGTCGGCCTGCATACGCCCAGTTTTTCTGCCACGGCTTGCGCACCTTCCTGCCGCGTGCAGAGCTCCATGACGCCCGCCTGTTTCAATGTCTCGGAATATCTTCGCCGGCCGGCGGTGCCAACGGCGACTCTCCAGCTCTCAGGAAGTGCGTCGCGAATCCAGGCGGTCAACGTACCCCGGCCTGGGTATCCCAATGCCCTCATCGTTGCAGCTATGCAGCGGTCATGCGCAAGGTAGTGCGCAATAGCCGCCTGCTTCTGATCCTGCGAGTACTTGGGAGGCCGGCCCGCATAGCCCTCAGGCAGAGCCGAACGTCGTTCGTACTCACGGTGCCAGCTCTTCAGGGCATTCTTGGTTGGGTAACCGAGTTGACGGATGGTTGCCCTGATGCGCTTGTCCAGCTTGATGTAGAGCTGGACCGCTCGACCGCCGGCACCGGCCAGACCGAACAGCAGCTGCAGGCCATCACCGAACTGCAGCCCGAGGCCTACACCGGCACGCCCAGCTTCCTGCGCATCCTGGTGGAGAAGGCCCAGGCCGAGGGCATCGACATCGGCAGCATGCGCAAGGCCGTGGTGGGCGGCGAGGCATTGCCGCCCAGCCTGCGCGACTGGTTCGCCGAGCGCGGCGTGGCGGTCTACCAGAGCTACGCCACCGCCGACCTGGGCCTGGTGGCCTACGAGACGAGCGCGCGCGAGGGCCTGGTGGTGGACGAGGGCGTGATCGTCGAGATCGTGCGCCCGGGCACCGGAGAACCCGTGCCCGAGGGCGAGGTGGGCGAGCTGGTGGTCACCACCCTCAACCCGGCCTACCCGCTGATCCGCTTCGGCACCGGCGACCTCTCGGCCATCCTGCCCGGCGCCTGCCCCACCGGGCGCACCGCGCCGCGCATCAAGGGCTGGATGGGCCGCGCCGACCAGACCACCAAGGTGCGCGGCATGTTCGTGCACCCGGCCCAGGTGGCCGACATCGCGCGGCGCTTCCCGCAGGTGAAGAAGGCCCGCCTGGTGGTCAGCGGCGAGATGGCCAACGACCAGATGTGCCTGCGCGTGGAGGCCAGCGAGACCGACAGCGGCCTGCGGCAGCAGATCGAGGCCGCCGTGCGCGAGGTCACCAAGCTGCGCGCCCAGGTCGAGCTCGTCCAGCCGGGCTCCCTGCCCAACGACGGCAAGACCATCGAGGACAGCCGCTGCTGCGCCTGAGGCGCAAGAGGGCGCACGCGATCCCCCTTTCAGGGCTGGCGCGCCTCCCGCCGATCCGCGGCGGCCCGCTTGTGCCGCAAGGCACCGGGTGGATGCCCGATGACCCTTTTGAACGCGCGGCTGAACGAGGCCTCCGAGTCGTAACCCAGGCGGGTGGCGGCCACGGCCACGCGCATGCCTTCTCGCTCGATCCAGCGGCGCGCCTGGAACATCCGCACGCGGGTCACGTACCGCGCCGGGCTCTCGCCCAAGGTGCGCGTGAACAACTCGGCGAAGCTGGAGCGCGAGGCGCCCATCAGGTCCGCCAGCGCCGGCACCGTCCAATCGCGTTCGGGCTCGGTGTGGATCGCGGCGATCACCTTGCCGATGCGGGGGCACTGCACCGCCGCGATCCAGCCACTGGCGTCGCTGCAGGCGCACTCGACCCAGGCGCGGATGATGCAGGCGGCCAGCACATCGGCCAGGCGCGCGAGCATGCCGCAGGCGCCGATGCGATCCAGCGCGACCTCGCGCTCCATCGCTTCGAGCAACGCGGGCACGGAGGGGTCTCGCGTGGCCAGTTCGTTGGCGCGCATCGCGTCCGGCATCATCGCCAGCAGGGGGTGCAGGGGATCGAGGTTGAAGCGCATGGCGCCGCAGAAGACGATGTCGTTCGGCGCGCCTGGAGGCCCTTCGTCCGGCGTTGGGGGCGATGAGGCCATGGACGCGGGCTGCGGCGCGCCGCCGATGAGGTAGATGTTGTCCGCCACCGGGGTGCGCGAGAGGGATTCGATGTCCACGCACGGCACGTCGGGCGCGCTGGCCAGGATGTGAAAGCTGCCCCGCGGCAGCAGCACCGCGTCGCCGGCGTCCAGCCGCACCCAGTCGTGACCGGGCAGCCAGAGCCAGCAGCCGCCGCGCGCCACGAAATGGAAACGGGCCTCCGGCCGCGCGGGGTAGGCCACGGCCCAGGGCGGCTGCATCACGCAACGGCCGTATTCGACGCCGTCGAGCCGCAAGCCCAGCAGGATGCGGCTCAGCAGGTCGGCCGGGCGGGGTGGCGCGTCCGCCGCGCCACGGGCGGCGCTCCCCTCGAGCAGGGCGGGAGATTCGGAGGAATAGTCAAGCATTTCGGCTTTTCCCACATGGAAACGCCGGCATCTTATCCCTAAGCTGGCGGTCTTGCTGGCTTCCCCCTGTTCCATTCATGTCCTCCTCCTGCTCCACCTGCATCGATCCCTCCCAAGCCGTGGCCGCACCGCCGCCGCCAGCGAACGCGGATTCGCCCCACTGGGCCGCCGTCGGCTCGCTGGCGCTGGGCGTTTTTGGCCTGGTGACCGCCGAATTCCTGCCGGCCAGCCTGTTGACGGCCATGGCCACGGACCTGGGCATCAGCAACGGCGCCGCGGGCCAGACGGTCACGGCGACGGCGCTGGTGGGCGCGGTCGCCGCCCCCGCCTTTCCGCTGCTGACGCGGCGGCTGGACCGCAAGTGGGTGATGCTGGCGCTGAGCCTGCTGCTGGTCGTCTCCAACCTGATGGCCGCGACGGCCACCTCGCTGCCCGTGCTGCTGGTGGCCCGCGTGTTGCTGGGCGTGGCGCTGGGCGGCTTCTGGGCCCTGGCGGGCGCGCTGGCCCTGCGGCTGGTGCCCGCGGACCGGTTCGCCCGCGCCATGTCGCTGATCCTCACGGGGGTGTCGGTGGCCAACGGTGTGCGCCGCCCCCATCGGCGCCTGGATGGGTGATCTGTGGGGATGGCGCAGCGCCTTCGTCGCCGCGGGCGTGGTCAGCGTGGTGACGCTGGTCGCGCAGGCCATCACGCTGCCCGCGCTGCCGCCGCGCGACCACGCCAGTCTGCGCGTGCTGGGCCAGTTGCTGCTGCGGCCGCAGGTGCGCATGGCCCTGCTGGCGGTGCTGCTGGTGATCTCGGGCCATTTCGCGGGCTTCACCTACATCCGGCCGCTGATGGAAAACGTCACCCACCTGTCCGTCCAGGCGATCTCGGTGGTGCTGCTGGGCTACGGCATCGGGGGTTTCTTCGGCAACCTGGCGGGCGGCTACCTGGCCGAGCGCAGCGAGCGCCGCGCCATCGTGGCGGGTGGCACGCTGGTCGTCCTCATGGCGGGCAGCCTGTTGCTGGCGGGTTCGTCGGCGCTGGTGACCGCCGTGGCGGTGGCGCTCTGGGGTTTTGCGTTCGGCGCGTTCCCGGTCGGTTTCCAGACCTGGGTGGTGCGGGCCGCGCCCGACCACGCCGAAGGCGCGGGCGGCCTGATGGTGGCGGCGTTCCAGATCGCCATCGCCAGCGGCGCGGTGGGTGGCGGGCTGCTGGTCGATCACGTGGGCGCGCTCGGCGCGCCGGCCTTCGCGCTGGTCGCCATCGTGCTGGGCACCTTGCTGACCTTGCGCCACGGTCCCCGGCCGCAGGGCCAACGGGCCGGTGCCCAGCCGGTGCCGGTTCATCACTGAACCAGGGTGTCAGGGCGTCGTCGGGCCTGAACCCGCGGCACTGCGCACGCGCCGCTGGCGCGCCTGCGGCGGCGACGCGTGCTGGTGCAAGGCGAGGCGCAGGGCCGTCGCGGCCACACCGAGGGCGCGGTCGGTGCGGCGGGCCAGGTAGGTCTGCGTGTGCGCCACGCCCAGCGGACCGAGCGCCGTGGCGGCCAAGGGCACCAGCTGCTTCTCGGCCAGTTCGCGCTCGATCACCCACCGCGGCAGGCGGCCCCAGCCCACCCCGCCCAGGATCAGGGCCCGCTTGGCGTCCTGCGTGCCCACGCGCAGCGTCTGGGGCGACAGCACACCGAAGTCGCGTCCCTCGGACAGCGGCGTGGGATCCTCCAGCACGATCTGCACGTGGTCGGCCAGCTCGACGCTGGTGAGCGCCTTGCGGCGCCGCGCCAGCGCATGGCTGGCGGCGGCCACCGCCACGATGGGCACGCGTTGCAGCGCCTCGGTCTCGATGCGCGGATCGAGAAAGTCTTCGCCGGCCATGATGGCCAGGTCGCACTGCCGCTCGCGCAGCGCTTGCAGCGGACCGCCCAGTGGCGCGACCGCCAGGCGCAGCCGAACCGACGGCCAGGTCTCGCGCACCGCCTTGAGCGCGGCGGCCACCACGGGCAGCGGGTAGAGCGTGTCCACCATCAGCGAGAGCTCGATCTCCACGCCCTCGCCCAGGCCGCGCGCGCGCGCCCGCATGAAATCCACCTTGAGCAGCACGGCGTGCGCGTCTTCCAGCAAGGCCAGGCCGGCCGGCGTGAGTGCGGGCCGGTGGCCGCTGCGATCGAACAGGCTCACGTCGAGCTGGTGTTCGAGGTTGGCGATCGCGTGGCTCACGGCCGACTGCGCGCGCCGCAGGCGCGTGGCCCCGGCCCGAAAGCTGCCGGCCTCGGCCACGGTCACGAACATGCGAATCTGATCGAGGGTGAGGGCGTCCAGCATTGATCGATTCCGTAGATCAGGAAGCTCAAAATTTTAGGCCTTCCGCAGATCAATGTGGCTGCCGATACTTCTCCCATTCCCACATGAGAGGTGTTCACGTCATGACCCAGGTGCTGGTGCTCTATTACTCTTCCTACGGCCACATCGCGACCATGGCCAGCGCCGTGGCCGAGGGCGCGCGCACGGCGGGCGCGCAGGCCGTGGTCAAGCGCGTGCCCGAACTGGTGCCGGACGCCGTGGCCCGCAAAGCCGGTTACCAGCTGGCGCCAGACGTGCCGGTGCGCACCGTGGAGGAGCTCGCGGCGTACGACGCCATCGTGTTGGGCACGCCCACCCGCTTTGGCAACATGGCCGCGCAGATGAAGAACTTTCTCGATCAGGCCGGTGGCCTGTGGGCCCGGGATGCGCTGGTGGGCAAGGTGGGCAGCGTCTTCACCTCCACGGGCAGCCAGCACGGCGGGCAGGAGTCGACCATCCTCTCGACGCACATCGTGCTGATGCACCTGGGCATGGTGGTGGTGGGCCTGCCCTACAGCTTCAAGGGCCAGATGCGCATGGACGAGATCACCGGCGGCTCGCCATACGGCTCGGCCACCTTGGCCGATGACGGGTCGGGCGGCGACCGCCAGCCCAGCCTGAATGAAATCGAAGCGGCCCGCTACCAGGGGGCCCATGTGGCGCGGGTGGCGCGGGCGCTCGCGCTGTCGCAGCCGATGGCGGTGGCGTGAGCGGCTCCTCTGCGAACCCGGCCCGCACCGACTGGCGGGCCGTGGGGGTGGTGGTGGCCGCCGGGGTGGTCTCGGCCTTTCACCTGGGCAAGGTCGCCATCGCGGCCCCCCAGCTTCAGGCCGATCTGGGCCTCAGCCTGGGCCTGCTGGGCGCCCTCGGTGCCACCTTCGCCGTGTTGGGCGCGCTGGGTGGCGTGGTGGCGGGCTCCGTGGTGGCCCGTGCCGGCGACCACCGCATGCTGGTCCTCGGGCTGTTGGCCACGGCACTGGGGGCGGCGATGGCGGTGCCGAGCGACCGCTTCGGTGTGCTGCTGGCGTCGCGCGTGGTGGAGGGGCTGGGGTTTCTGCTGATCACGGTGGCCGGGCCCACGGTGCTGGCGCGCCGGGTGCGCGCGGCCGATCAGGCCACCGCCTTGGTCTTGTGGAGTTGCTTCATGCCAGCCGGCATGGCGCTGGCGATGCTCACCGGGCCGTGGTTCGGCGACTGGCGCAGCCTGTGGGTGACCGCCGCGCTGGCGGCCGGTCTGCTCGCGGTTCTGGTGGTGGGCATGGTGCCGCGTGGTCCACGGCCTGCCCGCGCGGACGACCCGGCCCGCCTGGCCGAGGTCTGGCGCTCCGAACCCCTGGCGATGGCCGCCACGTTCCTGCTCTACAGCCTGATGTTCTTCGCGCTCTTCAGCTTTCTGCCCGTGCTGCTGCAGCAGCGCCTGCAGGTGGGCGCCGGTGCCGTCGGGCTGCTCGCCGCGGTGGCCTGTGCGGCCAACATCGTGGGCAACCTGTGCGCGGGGGTCCTGCTGGGCAAGGTGGGCCGTGAGGTGCTGGGCGCCTGCGCGGCGATCACGATGGGTCTCTGTGGCCTGGGCATCTTTCTGCCTGTGCTGGGTCCGGGCATGGCCTTGGCCCTGTGCCTGGTGTTCTCCGCGGTGGGCGGCCTGGTCCCGGCCAGCCTGCTGTCCGCGGTACCGCGGGTCACGTCCACACCCGCGCAGGCGGCCCTGGTGGTGGGGCTGCTCATGCAGGGCAGCAACCTCGGCCAGGCGCTCGGGCCGGTGCTGGTCGGCAGCGCGGTGGACCGCCACGGCTGGCCGGCCGCCGCGGCCTGGGTGGGGGCCGCGGCACTGGCGATGGCCTGGACCGTCTGTCACAAAACGGCGCCGAGGCCCGTCTAGCAAGACAAGGATCCCCTTTTTCAACCCAGGAGCTCACGATGTCCTCTCCCCGACTTGACTACTTCACGCTGGCGCCCAAAGCCGCCAAGGCGCTGGCCCAGCTTTCACACGTGGCCGGCGCCACGCTGGACAAACGGCTGAAGGAGCTGGTGAACCTGCGCATCAGCCAGATCAATGGCTGCGCGTTCTGCATCGACATGCACTGGGCCGACCTGGTGAAGCAGGGCATGGAGCCACGGCACATCAACGCCGTGGCGGGTTGGCGCGAGGCGCCGCGCTTCTTCAGCGACGCCGAGCGCGCCGCGCTCCAGTGGGCCGAGGCGGTGAACGCCTTGCCACAACGGGCGCCGAGCGATGCCGACTTCGAAGACCTGCGGCGGCACTTCAGCGACGGCGCGATCGCGGAGCTGACGTTCGCCGTCGGCGCCATCCGGGCGTGGAACGTGCTCAACGCCAGCTTCCACACCCCCGTGCCCGACACCCCGTTTGCGGCCGCTTGAGGCCGGGCGGGCTCAGCCCAGTCGGTCCGCGAAGGTGTACGCCACCATGCCGTCGCCCCGGGCAAAGCCGATCAACAGCAGACCGGCCTCGTTCGCCACGTCGATCGCCATGGCCGTGGGCGCGGAGACGGCGGCCAGCACCGAGATGCCCGCGCGCGCGGTCTTCTGCACCATCTCGAAACTGGCCCGGCTGGTGAGCGCGACGAAGTGCCGCGAAGGGTCGAAGCCTGCCCGCCGCGCCGCGCCGATCAGCTTGTCCAGCGCGTTGTGCCGCCCCACGTCCTCGCGCACCAGCACCACGCCGCCATCGTCGATCCGGCAGAGCGCCGCCGCGTGCGTGGCGCCGGTGAGCTGCTGCCGGGGCTGGTGGGCGGGCAGGGCCTGGAGGGCCGAGGCCACGGCGGCGGGCGCGATGCCCAAGGCGGGCACGGCCGGCGGCCGCTGCCGCACGGCGGCGAGGGAGTCCGTGCCGCACAGGCCACAACCCGTGCGCCCGGCCATGCTGCGCCGGCGTTCGCGCAGCCGCCACTCGCAGGCGCTGCGCAACCTCCAACTGCACCTCGATGCCATCGGGCGTGTCCACCACGTCCACCCCGCGCAGCTCGCCGGGGTCGAGCAACAGGCCTTCGGTGAGGGCGAAGCCCAGCGCGAAGTCTTCCAGGTCGGCCGGCGTGGCCATCATCACGGCATGCGAGATGCCGTTGAACACCAGCGCCACGGCCACTTCGTCGGCCACCCAGTCGGTGGCCAGGCTGGCCAGTCCGTCGCGGCGCACCTGCACCTCGCTGGCCCGCACGCCGGCCGGCGGGCGTTGGGGCGTCGCGGCCAGCGAGCGCCCGGCCGCCGTGAGGTGCGCCACCCAGCGGTCGTCGACCTGTTCCACGCGCACCCAGCCGGGCCCGTGCACGCCGCCGATGACCGCGTGGCCCATCAGCGTGAGCTGGCGCATGAGCACGCTGACGCCCTGACCCAGGCGCTTGCCCAGGCGCGGCAGCGACATGCCGTTGGCCTCGGGTGTGCTGGCCAGCTCGCGCAGGATGGCTTCGGCCAGCGGGGTGAGCGTGGTGGTGCCGTTCATGGCTCGAGGTGGGGCGTCAGGCGCACCGGAATCGCCTTCGAGGTGGGCGTGCCCGCCGCGATCGCGGTGGCCGACAGCGGCACCAGCGGGTTGGTCTCGGGGTAGTAGGCGGCCAGGCAGCCGCGCGGAATGTCGTAGGCCACCAGGCGGAAGCGGTCGGCGCGGCGGTGCTGGTCGTCGTCCCACACGGTGTGGAGGTCCACCCAGTCGCCATCGGCCAGGCCCAGGGCGCGCAGGTCCTCGGCGTGGATGAAGACCACGCGGCGCTGGCCGAACACGCCGCGGTAGCGGTCGTCCATGCCGTAGATGGTGGTGTTGTACTGGTCGTGCGAGCGCGTGGTGAGCAGCGAGAACACGAGGGTGTCGCGCTGGCGGGCCTGCATGGACCGGCGCGCGCGGTGCACCGGCGTGTCGCGCGGCACCGGGTGCGGGAAGAACGTGGCCTTCCGCGCCGGGGTGTCCCACACGCGCTCGCTGGCGGTGTTGCGCAGGCGAAAGCCGCCGGGCACGGCGACGCGGGCGTTGAAGTCCTTGAAGTCGTCGAACACGGCTTCGATCTGGTCGCGGATGCGGGCGTAGTCCTCGATCAGCCACAGCCAGGCGGTGCGGCTGCGCCGGCCCAGCGTGGCCGCGGCCAGGCGCGCGACGATGGCCGGCTCGGACAGCAGGTGTTCCGAGGCCGGCGGGTTGATGCCCAGCGAGAGGTGCACCATGCTCATGGAGTCCTCCACCGTCACGCCCTGCGGGCCCGTGGCCTGCACGTCGATCTCGGTGCGCCCCAGGCAGGGCAGGATCAGCGCCTCGCGGCCGTGCACCACGTGGCTGCGGTTGAGCTTGGTGCGCCACGTGCACCGTGAGGTCGCACTGGCGCAGCGCCTTCCAGGTCTCGTGGGTGTCGGGCGTGGCGGCGGCGAAGTTGCCGCCCAGCGCGAAGAACACCTTGCCCTTGCCCTCGCGCATCAGCTGGATGGCCTCCACCGTGTCCACGCCGTTCTGTCGAGGCGGCTCGAAGCCGAACACCTGCCGCAGCCGGTCCAGCAGCGCGGCCGGCGGCTTCTCCCAGATGCCCATGGTGCGGTCGCCCTGCACGTTGCTGTGGCCGCGCACCGGGCAGGCACCGGCACCGGGCCGGCCGATGTTGCCGCGCATCAGGAGCAGGTTCACCAGCATCTGGATGGTGCGCACCGCGTGCTGGTGCTGCGTGATGCCCATGCCCCAGCAGACGACGGTGTTCTTCGCCCCGGCGTAGAGGTCGGCGGCGGTGTGGATCTGTTCGCGCGTGAGGCCACACTCCTCGGTGATCAGGTCCCAGGACTCGGCGCGCAGGTCGTCGGCCAGGGCCTGGAAACCCACGGTGTGTTCGGCGATGAAGGCGTGGTCGAGCAAGGCCTGCTCGCCCGCGTCGTGCCGCTCCAGCAGGCGCTTCATCATGCCTTTCACGGCCGCCAGGTCACCACCGCCGCGCAGCTGGAAGTAGTGCGAGCTGATCGGCGTGGAGCCCAGCGTGGCCATCTCCATCTTGCTCTGCGGGTCCTGGAAGCGCTCCAGGCCGCGTTCGCGCAAGGGGTTGAAGCTGACGATGCGCGCGCCGCGCTTCGAGGCGGCGCGCAGTTCGCCCAGCATGCGCGGGTGGTTGGTGCCGGGGTTCTGGCCGAAGATGAAGATCGCGTCGGCGAGTTCGAAGTCGTCCAGCGTCACCGTGCCCTTGCCCACGCCGATCTGCGGGCGCATGCCGTTGCCGCTGGGCTCGTGGCACATGTTCGAGCAGTCGGGAAAATTGTTGGTGCCGTACTCGCGCACGAACAGCTGGTACAGGAAGGCCGCCTCGTTGCTGGCGCGGCCCGAGGTGTAGAACATGGCCTGGTTGGGGTCGGGCAGGGCATTGAGGTGGCTCGCGATGAGGGCGAAGGCGGCGTCCCAGCCAATGGGGCGGTACCGGTCGAGCACGCCGTCGTAGACCATCGGGTGCGTCAACCGGCCCTGGTCTTCCAGCCAGAAGTCGCTCTGCCGCGCGAGCTCGCTCACGGTGTGGCGCTCGAACAGCTCGGGCCCGGCGCGGCGCGCGGTGGCCTCGGCCGCCACGGCCTTCACGCCGTTCTCGCAGAACTCGAAGGTGGATGCGTGGTGGCGGTCCGGCCAGGCGCAGCCCGGGCAGTCGAAACCGTCGGGCTGGTTGGCCGACAGCAGGGTCTTGGCGCCCTTGAGGGGAATGTCCTGCCGCAGCAGCGCGTTCTTCACGCTGTTCAAGGCGCCCCAGCCGCCGGCGGGGCCGGTGTAGAACTCGATCTTCTGTGGATTCATCAGGGTCTCGGTGAGAATGCAGGCGTCCTGGCCTGTCCGGCATCGTCCCGTGATTTCCGTTCGCCATCAATATGAAGCTTTCGGTCCGATGCACCGGCAGCCCGCTGCATAAGCACCGCCTCACATAAGCGCATGAAACAGGTCTCCATCCGCCCCGTCTGGACCATCCAGGAGCCCGATGGCCCGCCCCTGCCGGCGCGCCTGATCGAGTTGCTGGTGCTCGTGGCCGAGCAGGGCAGCCTGCTGAACGCCGCGCGCGGGCTGGGCATGTCCTACCGCCGCGCGTGGGACGTGGTGCGCGAAGGCGAACAGCAGTTCGGGACCCCCTTGCTCGTGATGGAGCGCGGCAAGGGCTCGACGCTGACCGAGCTGGGCGCGCGCATCGTCTGGGCCGACAAGCGCATCCACGCCCGGCTGCGGCCCGCGCTGGAGACGCTGTCTTCCGAACTCGCCGAGGAACTGCGCGGCGCCCTGAGCGAAGCGCCCGCGGCCTTGCGCATCCAGGCCAGCCACGGCTTTGCCATCGAGCGGCTGATCGACCGGCTGGCGCAGGACGGCCTGAAGCTCAGCTTCTCGTATGCGAGCAGTGCCGCGGCGGCCGCCGCGCTGCGCGAAGGCGCGTGCGACGTGGCCGGTTTTCACCTGCCCATCGGGCCGATGGAGGCCATGGCGCTGGCGCACTACCAGCCCTGGCTGCAAGGCCTGGACCTCACGCTGGTGGACATCGCCACGCGCCGCCAGGGCCTGATGGTGCGGCCCGGCAACCCGCGCGAGCTCTACGCGCTGGCCGACCTCACGCGCGCCCCCGTGCGCTTCATCAACCGCCAGCCCGGATCGGGCACGCGCCTGCTGCTGGAGGGTTTGCTCAAGGCGCAGGGCATCGCCCCCACACGCATTGCCGGTTTCGAGCAGGGCGAGTACACGCACGCCGCCGTCGCCGCCTATGTGGCCAGCGGCATGGCCGATGTGGGCTTCGGGCTCGAACCCCCGGCGCGGCACTTCAAGCTCGACTTCGTGCCCATCGCCACCGAGCGCTATTTCCTGCTGTGCCGCGACGACGTGATGACCGCGCCCGCGATGCAGGCGGTGCTGTCCGCCCTGCGCGACCCCGGCTTTCGGGCCACGCTCGCGCAGTTGCCGGGTTACGACCCGGCCGACCTGGGCCGGGCGATGCCGTTCCAGGATGCGTACCGGTTCGTACTGCCCTCTGGTTGATACGCGAAAGGTATTGCTGGGAATACAAAACGAGTATTTGAACGTATCGACACCCCGACCTAGGATCGGCCCATGGGATGCACCCGATGACGCCGAACCTCAAATACTCTTCGACCGCGATCGCGATTCACTGGCTGGCTGCGCTGCTGATCCTGGCGGCCATCGCCCTGGGCGTTTACATGACCGGCCTGCCGATGTCGCCGGCCCGGCTCAAGCTCTACAACTGGCACAAGTGGCTGGGCATCACCATCCTGGTGCTCTCCGTCGTCCGCCTGGCGTGGCGCGCCACGCACCGCCCGCCGGCGGACCTGCCCATGCCACCCTGGCAGCGCCGTGCCGCCCATTGCTCGCACGGCCTGATGTACGCGCTGTTCTTCGCCGAGCCGCTGGCGGGCTGGGTCTACAGCTCCGCGTCCGGGTTTCCCGTGGTCGTGTTCGGCGTCCTGCCCCTGCCCGATCTGGTGGCGCCCGACAAGGCGCTGGCGGAGGACTTGAAGTCCGTTCACGCCGGCCTGGCGCTGGCGCTCGGGGCGGCCATCGCGCTGCACCTGGCGGCCGTGGTGCAACACCAATTCATTCACAAGGACGGCCTGCTGTCGCGCATGCTTCCGCGAACGGCTGGAAAGAACCAGGCATGAACAACCGCCTTCGCATCGGCATCGCCGCCTTCGTCCTGTCGGGCGCCAGTGTGGCGATGGCCCAGACCCTGGAGCCGGCGCAGAGCGAGATCGCCTTCACCTTCCGCCAGATGGGCGTGCCCGTGGCGGGGCGCTTCACGAAGTTCAGCGGCCAAGTCCACTTCGACCCCAAGAAACCCGAGGCCGGCAAGGTCGCGCTGCGCATCGACACCGGCAGCGCGCGCTTCGGTTCGGCGGAGACCGACGCCGAGGCGGTCAAGAGCGACTGGCTGCACGCCGCGAAGTTTCCGCAGGCCAGCCTGGATTCCGTGGCCATCCAGGCCGTGGGCCCGGGCCGGTACGAACTGGCCGGCCAGCTGAGCATCAAGGGAACGGCCAGGGCCGTGCGCATCCCGGTGGCGCTGGCGCGAAGCGGCGCCATGACCATCGCCACCGGCGCCTTCACGGTCAAGCGGCTCGAATTCAAAGTCGGCGATGGGGACTGGTCGGACACCTCCCTGGTCGCCAACGAAGTGCAGGTGAATTTCAAACTCGCGCTGTCCGGCATGGCGGCGCTTTAACCCTCCGGTAACCACCATGAAGAAACTGTTGTCTCTGCTGCTCGCCGCATCGGCCTGCGCGTCGGCCCAATCGGCCACCTACCAGCTCGATCCGCTGCACACCCACGTCATGTTCGAGATCGACCACATCATCTCGACCAACCGCGGCCGCTTCGACAAGAAGGAGGGGGTCGTCGAGTTCGATCCGCAGGGCAAGACGGGCAGCGTCAGCCTGACGCTGGACATGAGCTCGATCAACACCGGCGTGGCCCCGTTCAACAAGCAGCTGCAGTCCAAGGACTTCTTCGATGTGGAGCAGCACCCGACGGCCCGCTTCGTGGCGGACCAGTTCGTCTTCAACGGCGACAAGGTGGTGGAAGTCAACGGCCAGCTCACCCTGGTGGGCAAGACCCATCCCGTCAAGCTCAAGGCCTTGCGCTTCACCTGCTACATGAACGGCATGCTCAAGCGCGAGGTCTGCGGCGGCGATTTCGAGGCCACCATCAACCGCAGCGCCTGGGGCATCGAGTTCGGCATCCCGCGCTTTCCCGACAGTGTGAGGCTGGTGCTGCAGGTCGAAGGGATCAAGCAGTGACGGACCGGGGTCGGCCCTCACGACGGTGCGGGAAATGAAGGACCGTTACCTGGCCCACATGCGGGACACCGCGAAGCGCCTCGAAGCGCTGTGAGTCAGCGCGAACGGATCTCCACCACCTGGTCGATGGCCCCGAACAAGGCCTCGCCCTGCGGGCCGCCGGCCAGGATGCGCACGCGGTCGCCGTGCTGAAGGTAGGGCGGCAGCCGGTCCTCGGGCTCGCCTTGCAGCTGCGCGCGCACGCGGGCTTCGGTGATGCAGGCGCTGCCCGAATCGGGGTCGGCGTTGCTGACCGTGCCCGCGCCCACGATGCTGCCCGCCACCAGGCTGCGGGTGCGCGCCAGGTGGGCGATGATCTGCGCGAAGTTGAACACCACCTCGCTGTTGGCATGGGGCTCGCCAAAGCGCTCGCCATTGAGCTCGATGCGCACGCGCCCGTCGAACATGTGGTCCTTCCAGGCCTCGCCCAGCGCGGCGGGGGTGACCGCGATGGGGGCGAAGCTGGTGGCCGGCTTGCTCTGGTAGAAGCCGAAGCCCTTCGCGAGTTCGCCCGGGATCAGGCCGCGCAGCGACACGTCGTTGAGCAGCACCACCAGCGCGATGCGATCGGCGGCCTGTTCGGCGGTGGTGCCCATGGGCACATCCTTCGTGATCACCGCGACCTCGGCCTCCAGGTCCACCAGGTGGGCGGCATCGGTGCGACGATGGGCTCCACGGGGCCGAGCATCACGTCCGAACCGCCCTGGTACACCAGGGGTTCGATGTCGTAACGCGGCGGGATGGGCTCCTTGCGCCATTGGTAGATCAGGCGCGCGTGGTTGCGGTAGACGGAGGCGTCGGCCCACTGGTAGGCCCGGGGCAATGGCGCCATGCAATGGGTCGGGTCGATGCGCTCGGCACCGCGCCAGCCCTCGGCTTCCAGGGCGAGGCGGCGCTGCTCCAGGCCCGGGGCCTGGGCATCCCAGACGTCCAGCAGGGCCTGCAGCGTGGGCAGGTCGCGGCCGGCGGGCACCCACTGTTGGCCGGACGGGCTGACCAGCATGAGTTCACCGTCTCGGGTGCCGTTGTGGCGGGTGGCGAGTCGCAGGTGCAGGGGACTTGGGGTCATGGGGTGGTGGTGGTCGGTGTCAGAGGCCGCGCTCGCGCACGCTCAGCGCGGAACGGAATTGTTTCTTGAGCCGGTACAGCTGGGCCGGGCGGTTGCGGCCGCCGAGCTTGGTCGCGCCGGGCACTTCTTCCAGGATGCCCAGGTCATCGAGCTTGCGCCGGAAGTTGGGCAGGTTCAAGGGCTGCGCCAGCACCGCCTCGTACACCGCGTGGAGTTCGGGCACGGTGAATTGATCGCCGCAGAGGAACGCCGGCAGCGACGAGTAGGCCGCCTTGTTGCGCACGCGCGCCACCACGCCGGCGATGATCTGCGCATGGTCGAAGGGCAGGGCGGGCAGCCTGCCCACCGGGAACCGCTGGACCGTGTCGCCCAGCACGCTGGGCGGCACCAGGGCGTAGTAGACGACGGTGAGCGACCAGCCCCGTGGATCGCGGCCGGGGCCGGAGAAGGTGCCGTACTCTTCGAGGTAGGGGCTCACGACACCCGCCTTGCGCTTGAGCACGCGCGCCGCCGCCGCGCCGGCGTGGTCGTCCTTGTCCTCGTGCACGTAGCCCCCGGGCAGGGCCCAGAGCCCCTTGAAGGGCTCGGCGTCGCGCTTGAACAGGGCGACTTCCAGCTCGCCCTGGACCAGGGTCAGGAGCACGGCGTCGACGGTGAGGATGATGGCCATGGTGGGGAATTTTTTCCGGATTCTACTGCTTAGATTCAGAACGCACCGAATAGGTGTATGGATCCATTCATCGGCAAATGTCCTGAATCAGAAAGACTAAGATGCAAAAAAAATCAAAGTAGGTATACTGGGGCCATCGACACCCACCAAGGACGGATGGACATGCGAACCAAGCTCCTGATCATTGATCCCCAGAACGACTTCTGCGACATCGAGGGCGCGGCGCTCCCGGTGGCCGGCGCCCGTGACGACCTGCGCCGCCTGGCCCGCTTCATCGACGCTCAGTCGGCTCGCCTCAGCGACATCACGGTGACGCTGGATTCGCACGCCAGCGTCGCGGTCGAGCGCACCAGCTTCTGGCTGACGCGCGAGGGTGAGGCCGTGGCGCCGTTCACCTTCATCACGGCCGCGAGCGTGGCGGCCGGCGAGCACCGGCCGCGCGATGCCCGCCTCACCGGCCAGGTGATGGCGATGCTGAATCAACTGGCCGCCGCGGGCAAGGCCGGCATGGTGGTGTGGCCGGTGCACTGCGTCACGGCCACCTGGGGCCACAACATCCAGAGCGACCTCGCCGACAGCCTCGCCGCCTGGGAGATGGCCCACCAGCGCGCGGTGGCCAAGGTGCTCAAGGGCGAGTACCCGCTGACCGAGCATTTCGGCGTCTTCGAGGCCGACGCCCCGGTGGCCTCGGTGCCGGGCACCCAGTTCAACCGCGCGCTGGCCGCCTCGGTGGCCAGTGGGGCCGACTTCGTCGCGTTCGCGGGGCAGGCGTCGAGCCACTGCGTGGCCGCCAGCTACGACCAGTTCATGCGCTTCCTCGCCAGCGCGCCGGCTTTCGCGCCCCAGGTGGTGTTGCTGCGCGACTGCATGAGCCCGGTGCCCGGCTTCGAGACACTGGCGGACGGCCTTTTCGAGCGCGCGCGGGCCGCCGGCAGCCTGGTGCTGGGCGTGGACGAGTTCGCCGCGCGGATTTGCTGACTTCAGACCAAGACAAGGAAAGCACCATGAACTTCTCGCCCGTCGTGACCTCGCTGCTGGGCACCGACCTTTACAAGTTCACGATGCTGCAGCCCATGCTGCACTCGATGCCGGCCAACCAGGCGGAGTACCGCTTCGTGTGCCGCAACGAACCCGGCTACCCCTTGAGTGAGATCCGGGAGGAGGTCGAGCGCCAGCTGGCGCACCTGTGCACCCTGCGCTTCACCGAAGAGGAGCTGCAGTACCTGGGCGGCCTGCGCTACATGAAGTCCGACTTCATCGACTTCCTGCGCATCTTCCAGCTCCAGCACCGCTACGTGACCGTGGCCGCCGAGAGCGATCACCTGGTCATCGTGGCCCAGGGGCCTCAGATCCACGTGATGTTCTTCGAGATCTTCGTGCTGGCATCGTCAACGAGATCTACTTCCGGCGCCTGGCGCACGCCCGAGGTGCTGAGCGAAGGCCGCCGGCGCCTGCGCGAGAAGATCGCCCTGCTGCGCACCGTCGGCGCCCGGCGCCAGAACCCGTTCGAGTTCTTCGACTTCGGCGTGCGCCGCCGCTTCTCGGCCGCCTGGCAGGAAGAGGTGGTGGCCACGTTCGCGAAAGAGGTGCCCGAGTTCTTCAAGGGCACCTCCAACGTGTACCTGGCGAAGAAGTACGGCCTGGTGCCGATCGGCACCATGGCGCACGAGTACCTGCAGACCTTCCAGGCCGTGGGCGTGCAGCTCAAGGGCTTTCAGAAGGCGGCGCTGGAGGCCTGGGTGCAGGAGTACCGCGGCGACCTTGGCGTGGCCCTGACCGATGTGGTGGGCATGGACGCCTTCCTCGCCGACTTCGACCTCTACTTCGCCAAGCTCTTCGACGGCCTGCGCCACGACTCGGGCGATCCGGTGGCCTGGGGCGAGAAGGCGCTGGCGCATTACGAGCGCCTGAAGATCAATGCGCACACCAAGCGGCTGGTGTTCTCCGACGGCCTGGACCTGCCGACCGCGATCGGCCTCTACGAGCACTTCGCCGACCGCATCCAGACCGGCTTCGGCATCGGCACCAACCTCACCAACGACATGGGCCTGCCGACCCTGAACATCGTGATGAAGCTGGTGAGCTGCAACGGGCAGCCCGTTGCCAAGCTCTCGGACTCGCCGGGCAAGACCCTCTGCGACGACGAGACCTTCCTCGCCTACCTGCGGCAGGTGTTCCGCATCGCGGCATACCCCTGAATTCCACTCCTTGGAATTGGGGTGGTGCGCGGTGCGATCAGGCGACCTAAGCTGCGCGGAGGTGCCACGGCCACGCCGTGCCGCCTTCCCATACCTAGACCTGGAGACACCGACCGATGACCACCCAACCCCCCTTGTCGCGCCGCCGCTTCAACGCCGCGCTCGGCGCCAGCCTGGTCCTGCCGTTCGCGGCACCCGCGCTGGCGCAGTCACAGGCTTTCCCGAACAAGCCGATCCGCATCCTGGTGCCGTTCGCGGCCGGCGGCCCGACCGACCTGATGGCGCGCGCCGTCGGCAAGAACCTCTCGACCTCGCTGGGGCAGCCGGTGATCGTCGAGAACAAGCCCGGTGGCGGTGGCGTGATCGCCATGGGCGAGGTGGCGCGCGGCCCGGCCGACGGCTACACGCTGGTGTTTCCGTCCATCCTCGCGGTGACCAACCCCGCGCTCATGCCCAACTACCCGTTCGACACGCTGCGCGACTTCGCGCCGCTGACGGTGGTGGGCTACATCCCGCACGCGCTGGTGGTGCGGCCCGATTTCCCGGCCAAGGACCTGCAGGCCCTGGTGGGCGATCGCCAAGGCCGCGCCGGGCAGCGTCAACTACGGCTCCTCGGGCAACGGCACCTCGGCCCACCTCGGCGCCGCGCTGTTCGCGCAGCGCGCCGACATCAAGGTCACGCACGTGCCCTACCGCGGCGCGGCCCCGGCGGTGCAGGACCTGCTGGGCGGCCAGATCCAGTTCATGTTCCTCGACATGAGTTCGGCGCTGGCGCAGATCAAGACCGGCAAGCTGCGCGCGCTGGCCGTGGCCCCGGCCAACCGCTTCGCCGGCCTGCCCGACGTGCCCACCGTGGCCGAGCAGGGCTACCCCGGCTTCAACGTGCACGGCTGGTACGGCCTGTTCGCGCGCAGCGGCACGCCCGCGCCCATCGTGCAGGCGCTCTACACCGAGGTGAAGAAGGCGCTGGCATCGACCGAGATCCGCGAGCTGTTCCAGAACTACGGCATCGAGGCCGGCGGCATGCCGCCCGAGGACTACACCGAGATCGTGCGCAAGGACCTTGCCATGTGGAAGCGCACCGTCGACCAGCTTCAGATCACCCTGCAGTAAGTCCATGATCATTGCGATTCCCGACGACTACCAGGACTGCGTGCGGCACCTGGACTGTTTCGCCAAGCTCGCCGGCCACGAGGTGCGCATCTTCAACGACTCGGTGAAGGGCACGGACGCCCTGGCGGCGCGCTTCGCCGACGCCGAGGCCATCGTGCTCACGCGCGAGCGCACGCGCATCGACGCCGCCCTGCTCGACCGCCTGCCCAGGCTGCGCCTGATCAGCCAGACCGGCAAGCTCGCGGGCCATGTGGACCTGGCCGCGTGCACCGCGCGCGGCGTGCGGGTGGCCGAGGGCAGCGGCGCGGGCTCGGCCACGGCCGAGATCGCCTGGACCCTGGCGCTGGCCAGCCGGCGCCACTTGGTGAGCGAAGCCAACCGGTTGCGCGATGGGCAATGGCAAGGGCATCTGGGCCAGCAGCTCAGCGGCCAGCGCCTGGGCGTCTGGAGCTACGGCCGCATCGGCCGGCAGGTGGCGGGCTACGGCCGCGCCTTCGGCATGCAGGTCTGGGTGTGGGGCCGCGAAACCTCGACCGCCGCCGCGCGCGCCGACGGCTTCGAGGTGGCGCCCTCGCGCGAAGCCTTCTTCGCGCAGAGCGATGTGATCAGCCTGCACGTGCGGCTCTACGCCGACACCGTGGGCATCGTGACGGCCGAGGACCTCGCGCGCATGAAGCCCACGGCGCTGCTGGTCAACACCAGCCGCGCCGAGCTGATCGCGCGCGGCGCGCTGGCGCATGCCCTGGCGCAAGGCCGGCCGGGTTTCGCCGCGGTCGACGTCTACGAAGAAGAGCCGGTGCTGGGCGCGAACCACCCCCTGCTGCGCCTGCCGAACGTGCTGTGCACGCCACACATCGGCTACGTGGAGAAGGACAACTACGAGCGCTACTTCGGCATCGCCTTCGACAACATCCTGGCCTATGCGCAAGGCCGCCTGACCGACGGGGTCAGTCCCGCAGCCAGCCCAGCAGCAGCGGGTTGATCGCGTCGGCCCGCTCGTACTGCACCCAGTGCCCGGCCCCGTCCACGATGCGGGTGCGGGCCTCGGGCAACGGGGCGGCCAACAGGGACGCGACGGTGGCCGGCTCGGCCGTCACATCGTGTTCGCCCCAGGCCAGCAGGGTCGGCCCGGCATAGGCCGCCAACACGCCGGCGAGGCCGCCGGCGCGCGATATCTCCTTGCTGCGGAACCGTGTGCGCACGCAGGCCTCGGTGTGCACGCGCAGCGCGAGCGGGTCGATGCCGTCGGCCGGCCCGCTGAGCATGTGCATGGCGAGGTTGTGGCGCATGGCGTGTTCCACCGCCGCCGCGTCGCCCGCGCGCCAGGCCGGTTTCCAGTTGACCAGCTCGCCCTTGGGGCGGCGCGGCCCCTGGTGGCCGCCCGTGCCCAGCAAGGCCAGGCGCCGCACCTGGGGCCGCTGCGCGGCCAGGTGCGCGGCGACCAGGCCGCCGAACGAAAAACCCACCAGCTGCACCGGCGTGCCGGGGCCGATCAGGGCGTCCAGCGTGGACAGCGTGGGGGCCAGCAGCGCGGCCAGGCCTTCGCCCTCGGGCGGATCCGAATCGCCGAAGCCGGGCAGGTTCACCGCCCACACGGTGTGCTCGGCGGCAAGAGCCTCGATGTTGCGCACCCAGTGCAGCCAGCTGCCGTGGCCGCCGTGCACCAGCACCACCGGGCTGCCGCTGCCGAAGCCGCGCCAGCAGACCTGGCCGCCGGCCCAGGCCACGCGCTCAGTGCGGGCCCGCGCCGACAAGCTGTCGATCAGCGCCGGGTCAGTCCGCATGCGCGAGCACCACCACGCCGTCGGCGGCCTTCACGCCCTGGCCTTCGGGCAGCACGAACACCGGGTTGATCTCGGCCTCGATCAGCCGCTCGCCGAGCTGCGCGGTCATCTGCGAGAACGCGACGATGGCCGAGACCAGGGCCTCGACGTCGGCCTTGGGCCGACCCCGGTAACCGTCGAGCAGGGGCCAGGTCTGGAGCTCGCGCAGCATCCCGTGCGCCACCTCGCGGCTCAGGCCGCCTTGTGGGGGCAGCATGCGCAGCGTGGTGTCCTTGAACAGCTCGGCGGTGATGCCGCCCATGCCCAGCAGGATGGCCGTGCCCAGCGCATCGCGGTGCATGCCGAGGATGAGCTCGGTGCCGCCCGACACCATCTCCTGCACCAGGAACCGCGTGGGCGCCACCCCGGCCTTGGCCCGCACCTCGTCGGCCATGCGGGTCAGGCGCGCGCCGATCTGTTCGGGCGTGACGTTGACGGCCACGCCGCCCACGTCGCTCTTGTGCGTGATCTCGCCCGTGAGGATCTTCAGCACCACGCGCTCGCCCAGCGCGCGCGCGGCCCGCTCGGCTTCGGCGGGGCTGCCCACCACGGTCTCGGTGGTGCAGGGAATGCCGAAGCGCGTGAACAGCTGCTTGCACTCGGCCTCGTTCAGCGAGCCGCTGCCGATGTCGTGCACCGCCACCGGCGCGCCCAGCGGCGCGGCGGCGTGTTCGCTCCAGCGGCGGGTCTGCAGCATGCTGTTGAGGGCCACGCTGCAGCTCTCGGCGTCGGCGAAGGCCGGCACGCCGCGCTGCGTCAGCAAGGCGGCCACCTGCGGCGCGTGCGGGCTCACGTAGGCGATCACGGGTTTGTCGCTCAGCGGCAGGCAGTCCTGGATCGCATTGGCCATCAGCTCGGGCATGGCCAGGCTGGACGAGCCCACGATGATGGTCAGCGCGTCGTAGCTCGGGCTCTCCAGCAGGGCGCGGATGGCGCCGCGCAGCAGCTCGGGCTGCAGGCCGGCCAGCGTCACGTCGATCGGGTTGCGGTCCAGCGCGGCCTGCTCGCCGGTCTGCAGCGCGCGCAGTTTCGCGGCGGTGGCCTCGTCGGGCGGTGGGGTCTCGAGACCGGAGACGCCGTAGCTGTCCGACACCAGCGTGCCGGCGCCGCCGGTGGAGGTGAGGACCGCCAGCGCGCGGGCCGCGCAGCACGCGGCCGGTGGACAGCGCCACCGGAATGTCCAGCAGGTCGCTGAAGGTCTGCGCGCGGATCACACCCACTTCCTTGAACAGCGCGTCGTACATGCGGTCGGCGCCGGCGAGCGCGCCGGTGTGCGAGACGGCTGCCTGGGCGCCGGCCTCGGAGCGGCCGATCTTGAACGCCACCACCGGCTTGCCCGCGCGCGCGGCCTTCAGCGCGGCCTGGCGGAAGCGTTCGGGGTGGCGCACGCTTTCCACGTACAGCGCGATGACCCGCGTGGCCTCGTCGTCGGCCAGGTGGTCCACGAAATCGGCGAGGTCCAGGTCCACCTCGTTGCTGGTGGAGATCAGCTTGGACAGGCCGATGCCGCGCGCCGCCGCGCGCGAGAGCAGCGCGCCCAGGATGCCGCCGCTTTGCGAGACCACGCCCACCGGGCCCGCCGGGAAGTGGTCCATCTCCAGCGCGCCGCTGGCCGAGAGCACGATGTTGTCGGTGAGGTTGACCAGGCCGATGGTGTTCGGGCCGAGCAGGCGCATGCTGCCCGCGGCCTCGCGCAGCTGCGCCTGGCGGCGCGCGCCTTCTTCGCCGGTCTCGGTGTAGCCGCTGGCCAGCACGATGGCGGCGGCCGTGCCGCGCGCGGACAGGTCCGACACGGCCTTGTGCGCGCGCTCGGCGCCGAGCAGCACGATGCCCACGTCGGGCACGGCCGGCAGCGAGGCCACGTCGGGGTAGCAGCGCAGGCCGTCGATGTGCTCGGCGCGCGGGTTGATCGGGTAGATGTCGCCGGTGAAGCCGTGCTTGCGCAGGTAGGCCACCGGGCGGCCGGCGGTTTTGCCCGCGTCGGCCGAGGCGCCGATGACGGCGACGCTGCGCGGCTGCAGCAGCCGGGAGATGGGGGTCACGGGGTTCATGCCTGGGGCGCGGCTTTGTTCAGGAAGGCCATCACCGAGTCGCGGTGCTCGGTGCTGGTGTAGCAGATGCCCTGGGCCTGGCTGCCCTGGGCGAAGACCTGCTGCGCCGGCAACTCGAAGGTCTGGTTCAGGATGGTCTTGCTCAGCGCGAGCGCGGTGGCCGAACCCTGGCTGAGTTCGCGCGCCCAGGCCTGGGCGTCGGCCAGCAGCCGCTCCGCCGAGGTCTTGCGGTCCACGATGCCGAGCGAGAGCGCCTCGTCGGCGTCCACCTTGCGGCCGGTGAAGATCAGCTGCTTCGCGGTGGACAGGCCCACGCGGCGCGGCAGGAAGTACATGCCGCCGCCGTCGGGCACGATGCCGCGGTGGATGTACGACCAAGTGAAGCTGGCCCATTCGCTGGCGATGACGAAATCGCAGGCGAGGGCGGTGTCGGCGCCCAGACCGGAGGCCGCGCCGTTCACGGCCGCGATCACCGGCTTGGGCATGGTGTGCAGCAGCATCTGCGTGTGGTGCACGCGCTGCTGCCGGTGCCAGCCGTTGAAACCCACCTCGCCAGCCGGGGCGTTCATGCGCTTTTCCATGCCGGCCACGTCGCCGCCCGCGCAGAAGCCCTTGCCGGCGCCGGTGAGCACCAGCGCGCGGATGGCCTTGTCGGCCGCGACCTGCTCCAGCGCGTGGATGAACTCCGCGCGCATGGCGTCGCTCATGGCGTTGCGTTTGTCGGGCCGGTTCAGCGTGAGCGTGGCGATGCCGGTGTCAACCTGCAGATCGATCAGGGGAGGCGTGGACATGGTGGGTTCCAGAGAGAGGGGAGGTCAGTTCGAGGTGATGTTGTTTTCTTTGACGATCTTGCGCCAGCGCGCTTCTTCGGCGCGCACATAGGTCTCCAGCTCGGCCGGCGCCCCGGCGCTGATCACCAGGCCTTCCTGCTCGACCTTCTTGCGGAACTCGTCGGTGCGCACGGCCTTCTTCGCGGCGGCGTTGAGCTTGGCGATCACGTCGGGCGGCGTGCCGGCGGGCGCGTACAGGCCGTACCAGCTCTCCATCACGTAGCCGGGAATGGTCTCCGCGATGGCCGGCACGTTCTTGAGCACCGCCGAGCGCTCGGCGCCGGTCACGCCCAGCGCGCGCAGCTTGCCGCTCTCCAGGCCCGAGGACACGGCGGTGGCGGTGCCGAAGATCATGTCCACCTGGCCGCCCATCAGGTCGGTGAGCGCCGGGCCCGCGCCGCGGTAGGGGATGTGCTTCATCTGCACCTTGGCGAGGTTGTCGAACATCTCGCCGGCCAGGTGGGCCGAGGTGCCGTTGCCCTGCGAGGCGTAGTTGAGCTTGCCCGGGTTGGCGCGGGCCGCGTCCAGCACGTCCTTGACGGACTTGTACGGGCTCTCGGCGCGCACCACCAGCACGTTGGGGCCCTTGCCGATCAGGATCACCGGCGCGAAGGCCTTGTCGTTGTCGTAGGGCAGCTTGGGCATCAGGCTGGGGTTGACCGCGTGGGCGAAGGTGGAGATCACCAGCGTGTAGCCGTCGGCCGGGCTCTTGGCGCACGAGGTCGGTGCCGATGATGGTGCCCGCGCCGGGCTTGTTCTCGATCACCACCGTCTGGCCCAGCTCCTTGGACATGCCCAGGCCCAGGGTGCGCGCGATCAGGTCGGTGCCGCCGCCGGGCGCGAAGGGCACGACGAGGCGGATCGGTTTGTCGGGGAACTGGGCCAGCGCGGCGGTGGTGGCGAGCGCCGCCGACACGAAGAAGAGGCTGATCCGCGCGACGGCGGTTCGACGGGAAAGGGGCATGGTTGTCTCCGGTAGGGCCATGGGGAAAACGGTGTTTTTCTCAGGGAAGCATGCTACGTTCGATGCTTCCCGGCCGCACCCCTCCAATTCCAAGCAGTGGAATCACGAACATGAAGACCACCCCCGTTCCGACCCCGTCCGAGGACAGCTTCGGCAGCTCGCCCACCAACCGTTCGCTGGAGCGCGGCATCCTGATCCTGCGGGCGTTCCGCCCTGGCTCGAGCTGGCTGGGCAACGGCGACCTCGCGGAGCGCACGGGCCTGTCGCCCTCCACCATCAGCCGCCTCACGCAGACCCTGGTGGGCGCGGGCCTGCTGCAGCACGACCGCCGGCGCCGCGCCTACCGGCTCGCGCCGCCGGTGCTGAGCTTCGCGCACGCCATGCGGGCCGGTTCCCAGGTGCTCGCGGTGGCCGCGCCGCGCATGCGCGCGCTGGCCGAAAGCCAGCGCGTCAACGTGGGCCTGGCAGCGCCCGACCACGACGAGATGGTGTACCTCGAATCCATCCGCTACAACCGCCGCGTGGCGCTGCGCAACGTGGTCTCGGGGCAGCGGGTGCCGATGGAACTCACCTCGCTCGGCCGGGCCTACCTGTCCACGGTGTCGGCCGGCCGGCGCAAGGCCTTGTTCGGCGTGTTCCAGCGGCGCTGCGGCAGCCACTGGCCCGAGGTGCAGGCCGACATCCTGGCGGCCATCCGGCAGGTGCACGAGCAGGGCTTCTGCGCGGCGTCCTGGCAACCCGAGGTGGTGGCGATGGCCATGCCGCTGAACACGGTGGAGGGCGTGCACGTGCTCAACCTCAGCGTCTCCACCGAGGAGCCGCTGGCGCGCGTGGTGCGCGAGCTGTCGGGCTCGCTCACCGCGCTGGCGGCCCAACTGCAGGGCGCGCTGGCGCGGGAGACCGGGCCTTAGCCTGGGCCCATTCGCGCCCGTCGCGCCGAGCCGCTCGACCGACGTTTCTTGCTGCTATATTAGGAATAATTCTCATTCCGACAATTGGGCCGCCTGCTTGCCAGCGGCAGGAAAGCACCGTGCGCAACCCCCGAGATCGCGCTTGAGCAGCAACAGCTCACCACCCTGTATGTGGACCACCACGGCTGGCTCCAGGGTTGGCTGCGCGGCAAGCTGGGCGACTCCTTCGTGGCCGCCGACCTGGCGCACGACACCTTCGTGCGCCTCATGGTGTCGAGCTGGCGGCCGGGCAAGCTCGGCGAGCAGCCTCGCGCGCTGCTGACCCACATCGCCAAGGGCCTGGTGGTGGACCACTGGCGCCGCCAGGACGTGGAGCGCGCCTACCTGCAGGCCCTGACCCACCTGCCCGAGCCCGAAACCCCTTCGCCCGAGACGCGGCTGCTGATCCTGGAAGCGCTGTGCCGCATCGACGCCATGCTGCGCAGCCTGCCGCCGCGCACGCGCGATATCTTCCTGCTCGCCCAGCTCGATGGCCTGACCTATGGCCAGATCGCGGCGCAGCTCGGCACCTCGCTGATCACCGTCAAACGGCACATGCGTGTGGCCTTCGCGGGCTGCCTCGCGCTGGCCTGACCCGCCATGGCCGTGTCCGCGACCGACATCGATCCGGCGATCCTGAACGAGGCCGCCGGCTGGATGGTGCTGCTGCAGGCCGGCGAGGCCGGCGAACGCGAACTGGCCGAGCTGGGGCGCTGGCGCGAGCGCAGCCCCGCGCACGAAGCCGCCTGGCGGCGCGCCGAAAGCATGCTCGAGACCTTTCGCCGGGTGCCGCCCCGGCTGGGCCGCGACACCCTGTCGCGCCTGGGCCGCCCGGGCCGCCGGCACCTGCTGGGCCTGCTGGCCCTGGCCGCGCCCGTGGCCTGGTTGAGCTGGCGCGAGGCGCCCTGGCAGGAATGGACCGCCGATCTGCGCACCGGCGTCGGCGAGCGGCGCTCGATCGACCTGGCCGACGGCACCCGCCTGGTGCTCAACACCGCCAGTGCCGTGAACCTGGCCTTCGGCGCCGAGAGCCGCCGCCTGACGCTGCTGGCCGGCGAGATCCTGATCACCACCGGCCGCGACCCCTCGCCCACGCCGCGGCCCTTCACCGTGCGCACCGCCCAGGGCAGCGTGCGCGCGCTGGGCACCCGCTTCATGGTGCGCCACCTGGGCGACGCCACCCGCGTGGCCGTGTTCGACGGCGCGGTCGAGGTGCGCCCCGCCGAGTCCGACCAGGCGGTCCTGCTGCGCGCGGGCGAGCAGATGCGGTTCACGGCCCACGCCATGCAGCCGGTGCAAGCCGTGGAGGCGACGGCCACGCTGTGGGAGAAAGGCATGCTGCTGGCGCGCGACATGCCGCTGGGCGAGTTGGTCGCCGAGCTCGCGCGCCACCACCGAGGTGTGCTGCGCTGCGACCCGGCCGTTGCCGCCTTGCCCGTCTCCGGCGCCTTCGCGCTCGGCGACGTGCCGGCCAGCCTGGCCTTGCTGGAGCAGACCCTGCCCTTGCGCATCGCCCGCGCCACGCCGTACTGGATCACGGTGCAGGCCCGCTGATACCTTTTTCGGGCTCGTCCGGTGTACCGGTTGAAAGGCGCGTCGCTCACGCGCTCCCCTCCGCGTCCGCACACCCGATGAAAGGTTCACCGCATGGTCTTCCCTCCCACCCGCCGCCCCCATGGGGGCGCATCCCCGGTCTTCGAGTTCAGGGCGCTGAGCCTGGCCATCGGCTGCGCGCTGATGGGGTTGGCCGGCATGGCGGCCCTGGTGCCCGCCCCGGCGCGGGCCGCCGAAGCGGTGGCGGGGCAGCGCTACGCCCTCGCGCCCGGCAAGCTCAGCGATGTGCTGGCCCAGTTCGCGGCCACGGCCGGCGTGCCGCTGTCCTTCGACCCGCGCCAGCTCGCCGGCCTGAACAGCCCGGGACTGCAGGGCCAGTACACCCCGCGTGAGGGCTTCTCGCGCTTGCTGGCGGGCAGCGGGTTCGAGCTGGTCGAGGCGGCTGGCGGTTTTTCCCTGCGCCGCGCGCCCGCACCCGCCGCGGCACCCCAGGCGCCGGACGCCCAGGCACCCACCGAAGCGACCGAACTGCCCCAGGTGACCGTGACCGCCAAGCTCTACGGCGCGCGCGAAACCCAGACCCTGGACACCTCCAGCGCGTCCGTCGGCATCGTCACCGCCGAGGACATCGAGGAAGGCCAGATCCGCAACCTCCAGGACTCCCTGCGGCGCCTGGGCAACGTCGAGGACGCCGCCTTCCTCAACTCCGGCTTCGTCATCCGGGGCATGAGCACCGAAGGCTTCGTGCCCTCCGGCGCGCCCATGGGCTCGATCTACATCGATGGCGTGCTGCAGGCCCGCTACAGCTCGCGCTTCGGGGCCCGCAACCTCTGGGATGCGCAGCAGGTCGAGGTCTACCGCGGCCCGCAGTCCACGCTCAGCGGACGCGCGGCCACGGCCGGTGCCGTCTACATCAAGACCAAGGACCCGGTCTTCGACAAGGAGGCCGAGCTCTCGGCCACGCTGGGCAACCACCGCCAGACCGGCACGGCCTTCGTGCTCAACACGCCGCTGGTGGACAACACCGCGGCGCTGCGCCTGTCGGGCGCCTTCGAGCGCGGGCGCACGACGGTGGCCTATCCCGGCTACCAGGCGTTCGCGGGTTACGACGATCTGCGCACCGAGATCAGCCAGAACCTGCGCGCCAAACTGCTGCTGCAGCCCTCGGGCAGCACGCGCGCCATGCTCAGCTACGCGTACTCCAACGACCGCCCGAACGAGCGCCTGATCGGCGTCGGCCCGGGTTTCGACCTCGACGACGAGCGCGGCGACTGGTACGCCATCCCCACCTACGCCGAGTTCCGCCAGACCAAGGTGCACAACGGTGGCATGGAGATCACGCATGAACTGTCGCCCGAGCTGCGGCTGACCTCGCAGACCGGCCTGCACAAGGGCATCACCCGCCGCCGCTCGGTGGACCAGGGCACACCGGGCCTGCTCGACGGCATCGACGGCAAGGTCAACGACACCCTGCTCACGCAGGAAGTGCGGCTGAATTACGAGCGGGACCGCTGGAAATGGGTGGGCGGCGTGTTCGCCAGCCACCAGAACTACGACTCCCGCTTCGGCGCGATCGCCGTGCCCTTCCTGCAACTCGGCGAGACCTTCAACCGCAAGACCACCAACCTGGCCCTCTTCGGCGAAGCCACGCACGAGTTCGTGCCCACCTGGAGCGTGACCGTGGGCGGCCGCTGGGACTACCTGCGCGAGAAGACCGTGCAACGCAACGCGGAGTCCTACCCCTTTGGCGCGGTGCCCAACCAGTACGAGAACCGGGCCGACTTCAGCGAGACCAACTTCGTGCCCAAGCTCGGCCTGGCCAAAACAGCTCGCGCCGGGGCACCTGCTGGGCGCCACGTACTCCGAGGGCTTTCGCACCGGCGGCTTCTACGTCAACTACAACACCGGCCGGGCCGCGTACTACGGGCCTGAGACCGCGCAGAACCACGAGCTCTATTACAAGGGCCGCTTCCTCGACGAGCGGCTCACGCTCAACGCCAACCTGTTCTTCACCACCTACAAGGACCAGCAGATCGAGATCCGGCCCGACCCGAACAACCAGTCCTACCGCGAGACCTCGAACGCCGCTTCCTCGCGGGCCTGGGGCTTCGAGATCGAACCGGCCTTCCAGGTCAACCGGCGCTTCTCGGTGTCCGCCTCGCTGGGCTACCTGCACACCCGGTTCAAGGAATTCAACCACGCCAGCTACGGCGACCTGTCGGGCCAGCCCTTCCCCGAAGCCCCCAAATGGACCCTGGGCTTCGGCGGGCGCTACCAGCTGCGCAACGGCTTCTTCGTCGGCGGCGACGCCAAGTACATGGCGGGTTACGTGGGCCGCTTCGGCATCGCGCCCCAGGACCCCATCGACTCGCGCTTCATCGCCAACGCGCACGTCGGTTACCGGCACGACAACTGGGAACTCAGCCTGTTCGCCGAGAACCTGTTCGACGAGCGCTACAACACCTTCATCGACCGCGATGCCACCCCCATCTACGCGCAGATGGGACCGCGCCGCAGCGTCGGTGTGAACCTGCGCGTGAAGTTCTGATGAACCAGATCCCGGCGCGCGCGCTCGCCGGCGTGGCGGGTGGCTACGTGCTGGCCCAGTGGCTCCCCCTGGCGCTGATGGAGGCGCTGCCCCTGGACCGCGTGGACACCGTGGCGCTGGCCCTGCTGATGAGCTTCGCGGTGTACGTGGCGGCCATCCTCTGGTGCTTCGCCGCGCGCAGCGCCTGGCGCGCCTGCGCCGGCCTCGCGCTGGTGGGCCTGCCTTGCGGTGCGCTGCTGCTGGCGCTGGGGCGCTGGCCATGACGGGTGGCTTCCGCCAGAGCACGTCCTGGGTGCACACCTGGGCGGGCCTGCTGCTCGGCTCGCTGCTGTACTTCATCTTCCTCACCGGCACGGCCGGCTATTTCGACAGCGAGATCGACCGCTGGATGCGCCCGGAGCTGCCACCGCCACCCGCCCCGGTCGACAGCGCGCGGGCCGCCGACGCGGCGCTGCGCTACCTGAACGCGCACGAGGCCGGTGCCGAGCGCTGGGCCATCCAGCTGCCCGGCCACCGCGACACGCCGCACCTGGTGGCCTCGTGGCCGCACGACGGCCACATGGAAGAGCAGGCGCTGGATGCCGACAGCGGCGAGCCCCTGGCGACGCCGCGCGAGACGGGCGGCGGGCAGCTGCTCTACCGCATGCACTGGCGGCTGCACTACCTGCCCGCGGGCGCGGCGCTGTGGCTGGTGGGCGCGGCCACGGTGTTCCTGCTGGTGTCCCTCGTCTCGGGCGTGGTCGCGCACAAGCGCTTCTTCGCCGACTTCTTCACCTTCCGCGCGGGCAAGGGGCAGCGCTCCTGGCTCGATGCCCACAACGTGCTGGGCGTGATGACCTTGCCCTTCCAATTCATGATCACCTACTCGGGGCTGATCTTCTTCGCCGTGACCTTGATGCCCTGGGTGGTGTCGGCCCACTACGGCGCCGGCCCGGCGGGGCAGGGCCAGTTCCTCGCCGAGTTCACCGCCTGGCAGGCCCCGGCCGCGCCCTCCGGCACACCCGCGCCCCTGGCCCCGGTGGCGCCCATGCTGGCGCAGGCCGAACAGCGCTGGGGCCTGGGCAGCGTGCAGGCCGTGGAGGTGCTGCACCCCGGCGATGCCAGCGCGCGCGTGCAGATCGCACCGGTGCTCACCGGCCCGCTGCGCAACGTGGAGGTGATGGTGTTCGATGGCGCCAGCGGCGCCCTGCTGGAGACCCGGGCGCCCAGCCGTCGTGGCACGCTGACCGTGGCCGAAGGCCTGCTGGGCCTGCACGAGGGCCTGTTCGCCGGGCCCGTGCTGCGCTGGCTCTACGCGCTGTCGGGCCTGCTCGGCACCGCCATGGTGGCCACGGGGCTGGTGTTGTGGACGGTGAAGCGGCGCCAGAAACTGGAGCGCGACCAGGGCCGGCCGCACCGTGGGCTGCGCCTGGTGGAGCGGCTGAACGTGCGCAACCGTGTTCGGCCTGCCCGTGGCCATCGGCGCCTACTTCTGGGCCAACCGCCTGCTGCCGATCGACCTGGCCGACCGCGCCGGCTGGGAGGCGCACGCCCTCTTCATCGCCTGGGGCGCCACGCTGCTGCACGCCTGCCTGCGGCCACCACCGCGCGCCTGGGTGGAGCAAGGCGCGCTCGCCGCCGGGGCGCTGGGCCTGTTGCCGGTGTTGAACGCGCTCACCGGCGGGCAGCACCTCGGTGCGTCCTGGGCGCGGGGCGACTGGGCGATGGCGGGATTCGATCTCACCGCGCTGGCGCTGGGGAGCGCCTTCGCGTGGATCGCCTGGCGCCTGCACCGGCGGGCGCGGCGAACGGGGGTAGGCGCGTGATGCCGCTGCTCGCGTTGGCGCTGGCCTGCGTCGGCTTCGCCGGCCTGGCGCTGGCCATGGACCGCCACCACCAGCGGCTGTGCAAGCGCCCCGCCTCGCGCGCCGCACGCTGGCTGGGGCGGGCGGTGGGCCTGCTCGGCCTGGGGGCGGCGCTGGCCGTGTGCCTGCTGGGCGCCGGTGGGGCCGTGGGGCCGGTGCTGTGGCTGGGCCTGCTCTCCGTCGCGGGCGTGGTCGTCGTCCTGGCGCTCGCTTGAGGGTGGCGCGCGGTGGTGTCCGCGCCGCACGCATCGCGGTGCGGAATTCACGCTTTCCAGGGCTTTCTGTGCTTCCCGGCCAGCGCGCGCCCCGTGCCGGAGCCAGGGTCTGCAGAATGAAGGCAGTTGAACTTCTCTGCTGTCCATGCCCGTCATCCCGTTTCCGTTGAGCAACCCCCGGCACAGCGCGCCGACCGAACTTCCCCCGGACCCACCCGTGCGCCTGCGGCCCGACGAGGTGGAGGCCCTGACCCAGCTGGACTTCTACCACCGCGCGCGGTCCCATGAGGACAACGGCACGCTGCTCATCGAGGCCGAGGACGAGGCCCAGCTGGCGCGTTACCTGGAGTTCCACGGCCTGCGCCTGCCCCGCGCGGTGGCGGCCAAGCAGGTGCTCGAGCTGTGCAACGACCTGCGCTGGTCGTACGGCGAGGCGGTGCGCTGCGCGGCGCGCGGCGACACCGACATCGCCACGCGCTTCCCCGGCCTCAGCGCCGAGAAGCTGGACTACGTGCGCGCGATCGCCAGCCAGGAAAGACACAGGGCGAGGGACCTCGCGAGAAAGCTCTTCGCCAGCCGGGGCGGCGAGGTGTTCCTGTACTGAACGTTTTCATCGTCATTCGCTGGCCTTGATCTTCAGTGTCTTGATGACCTGGCCCCAATGGTCCTGCTGCTGCTTCATCTCCAGCGCGAAGGCCTCGGGTGGGAGCGGCCGGGGCTCGGCGCCGATGGCGCGCAGCTGCTGCACCACGTCCGGCAGGGCCAGCACCTTCTGCAGCGCCGCCGCCGTCCTGTTCACCACCTCTTTGGAGGTCTGTGCCGGCGCGAACAGGCCCCACCAGCCGCGCATCTCCATTTCCGGAAAGCCCGCCTCGCGCGCGGTGGGCACGTCGGGCAGCAAGGGGTTGCGCTCCGCGCCGGTGGTGACCAACGGGCGCAGCTTGCCGGCCCTGATCAGCGCCAGGTAGGACGAGGTGTCGGCGATCGACATGTCGATGTGGCGCGCCAGCGTGTCCTGCATCACCTGGGCGCCGCCCTTGTACGGCACGCGCGTCATCTGGAGCTGGCGCGTGTGCACCAGCTGTTCGCCGGCGATCTGCACCATGAGGATGGCCGTGCCGTAGGACACCTGGCCCGGCCGCTCCTTCACGTAGGCCACGAACTCGCCCAGGGTCTTGGCGGGCACGGCGGGGTGCACCACCACCACGGCGGTGCTCTCGCTGATCTTGCCGATGGGGCTGAAGTCTTTCACCGGGTCGTAGCTGATGTTGCTGTAGGCGAAGGGGTTCATCACCATGGTCGACATGTGCGCCATCAACAAGGTGTTGCCGTCGGCCGGCGCCTTGGCCGCCTGGCTGGCACCGATCATCATGTCGCCGCCCGGCCGGTTCTCCACCACGATGGGGTGGCCCAGCAGATCGCGCAAGGGCGTGGCGAGGATGCGCGCGATGTTGTCGCCACCCGAGCCCGGCGGCAGCGGCACCAGCAGCCGGATGGGGCGGCCCGCGTCCTGCGCGAACGCCAGGCCGGCGGTGGTGGTGAGTGAGGTCGCGGCCATCGCCGCGACAAGGCTTCTTCTGCTCAGGCGCATGGGTCTGTCTCCTGTGTTTGTGTTGGGCTGTCCGCATGCTAGGCCGGCTGCTCGCGCGCTTCAAACGAAGATTGGTGATGCGCCCCATCCGTTTTGAAAATGTCCCGCCGACATTTCGCAAACGCATGCGCCGCATCACGAGCTTTCATTGGTTTTCCGGAAGTCGAATACCTAGCATCCCGCTGCCCGTATTCAACAACCAGGAGACACCTTTTGAACACCACGAAAAGCGGCATCGCCGTCGCGGCGGCGCTGGCCCTCACGGGCCTGCCCGCCACGGCACAGAGCAACACCGGCCCCACGCTGTACGGCACCGTCGACGGCGGCTTCTACGCCAGACAGCTCGCGGGCGAATCACGCGTCTCGCGCGTGGACGGCGGCATGATGACCACCTCGCGCTGGGGCATCCGCGGCTCCGAAGACCTGGGCGGTGGGCTCACCGCGCTGTTCGACCTCGGTGCGCAACTTCCGCCTGGACACCGGCGAGGTCGGCCGCCACCCGGGCGACAACGCCGCCGGCCGCTTCTTCTCGCGCTACAGCTTCGTCGGTGTGCGCGGCGCCTTCGGGCAGTTCCGCGCGGGCCGCATTCCCACCGGCAGTTTCGTCAACACGCTGAGCTTCACGCCCTTTGGCGACTCCACCACGCTGGGCCCGTTCATGCTGCACACCTTCGTCGGCTCGCAGCCCATGCTGGCCTCGCACGGCATCAGCGACGGCAGCTGGAACAACTCGCTGGTCTACAACACGCCCACGCTGGGCAACTTCTCCGGCTCGCTGCAGGTCGCACCGGGCGAAGCCGCGCCCGAAGGGCGCCGTTTCGATGGCACGGCGAACTACCGCTCGGGTCCTTTCGCGGCGGCGCTGAGCGTCAGCAGGATCCGCGCGGCGGCGTACAACGTGCCGCGTTCGCGCACCGACCCGGCGGGCGCGCCCTACGTGATCGAAGCCGAGTCGAGCACGCTCGGCAGCGTGTCCTACGACTTCCAGGTGGTCAAGCTGTTCGGCCAGTGGGCCAAGGCCACGCTGCGCCCGCGCGGCCAGGCCGAGATCGACCTGGACACCGTCGGTGTGCACGCGGCCGTGCCCTTCGGCGCCGGGCGCTTCATCGCCTCGTGGGTGCGCACCGAACGTACGCAGGCCGGCACCACCGAGCGCGATCGCACCACGCTGGCCGCGGGTTACCTGCACAGCCTGTCCAAGCGCACCGATGTGTACGCCGTGGTGATGAACGACCGGGCCACCGGCCTGCGTACCGGCACCGGTTACGCCCTCGGCATGCGCCACCACTTCTGAGATCCCCATGAAACTCGTGACCATCGATTCCGTGCGCGGCGGCGAGCCCGGTGCCCTGTTGCCTTCGGGCGAGGTGCTGGCGCTGCGGCGCGCGGCCCAGGCCGACAGCCTGGAGGCCTGGCTGCCCGAGAGCCTGCGCGAGCTGCTGGCCGGCGGGTCCGCCGCGCTGGCCCTGGTGCGCGGCCTCGTGGACCGTGTGCAGGCCGACCCCGGCCTGCAGGACCGCCTGCGCCAGCGTGGGGCGCTGATGCCACCGGGCACCCGCCTGCTCGCGCCCGTGCCCAACCCCGGCCTGGTGGTGGCCGCGGGCCTGGCCTACAAGTCGCACCTGGCCGAAATGGCCGGCACGCCCGCGCCCCGGCAGCCCACCGGTTTCCTCAAGGTGGCGGCCTCCATCGTCGGGCCGGAACACGCGGTGGCGCTGCCCGCCGACGCGCCCGCGCACGTGGACTACGAGGGCGAGCTCGCGGTGGTCTTCGGCCGGCGCTGCCACCGCGTGAGCGCGGACCAGGCGATGGCCTGCGTCGCCGGCTACACCGTGGCCAACGACATCTCCGCGCGCGACTGGGTGCGCGACGTCTGGGGCGCGACGCAGCCCTGGGAGGCGCGCCAGACCTGGGAGGTCAACATCATGGGCAAGCAGTTCGAGGGCTTCACGCCGCTGGGGCCGGTGCTGCTCACGGCAGACGAAGTGCCCGACGTGGGGCGCCTGCACATCACCACCCACCTCAACAGCGCGCTCATGCAGTCCTCGCCCGTGAGCGACCTGATCTTCAGCCTGCCCGAGACCATCGCGCACTTCTCGCGCTGGTACTGCTTCAACGCCGGCGATGTGCTGCTGACGGGCACACCGGCCGGCGTGGGGGCCGGGCGCAAGCCCCCGGTGTTCATGAAGGCGGGCGACGTGATCGAGGTCGCCATCTCCGGCATCGGCACGCTGCGCAACACCCTGGTGGCGGCGCGCTGACGAAGGCGCTTCAGCCGGGTTCGCCCGGCGATGCCGCCGTCTCCCCGTCGTGCAGCGTGCGCCAGCGTGAGTTCGCGCAGCCAGATGTTGCCGCCATCGGCGTGCGCGCGGTCGTGCCATTGCTGGCGCACCGAAAACGGCGGCACCTCGAACGGCAGTTGCGCCGAGCGCAGCTGGTCGCGCGAGGCCATCATGGCCTGGCCGAGCCGGCACGGCACGGTGAGCACCAGGCGCGATTCGCTCAACAAGGCCGACAGGCCCAGGGAGTGCGCGGCCGTCAGAACCACCTTGCGCCGCGCCAGCAGGTCGGCCGCCATCAGCGTGGACTGCAGGGCCGCATCGCTGGCGCCGCTGGGCCGGTAGGCCAGGTGTTCGGCGCCGAAGTACTCGTCGAAGCTCATGCGCTCGGAGCGGATGTGGTGGTCCACGTGCATGAGCGCGAAGAAGGTCTCGTCGAACAGGTGCTGCGCATGGAAGCCCGCGCCCATGGGCGCCCAGCTGCCGATCGCCAGGTCGACGCCGCCGTCCGCCATCAGGTGGCGTGTTTCTTCCGGCGAGGTGCCGATGATCTCGAACTGCACATGCGGCGCCTGCGCGCGCGCCGCCGACATCAGGCGCGGCAGCACCACCAGCTGCCCGACGTCGTTCATGGCGATGCGGAACAGGCGGTCGCTGGTGGCGGGATCGAAACGCCGCACCTGGTCCAGCGCCTGGTTGAACTTGGCCAGGCCTTCTTCGACCAGGCCGATGAGCTGCTTGGCGATGGGCGTGGGCACCATGCCCTTGGGCGTGCGCACGAACAGCGGGTCGTCGAAGCGCTCGCGCAGGCGCTTGAGCGCGTTGCTCACGGCCGACTGCGTCATGCAGACCTTTTCACCGGCGACGGTCACGCTGCCGGTGACGTAGATGGCCTGAAAGACAAGGAACAGGTTCAGGTCGACGGTGTTGATGTTCATGGGTGGGGGCAGTGTAGGCAGGCTGGCGAGCGCGTCCATTGGGGAAAGCCACGAAGGCCACGGCGGCCATTTCGCGGCGACATGGCGCCCATCACGACTATTTGTTGGACGGCCTCGCGGCGCGCTGCCAAAGTCTCGCGCATGAGCTTCACCATCACGCTGCATCCGGCCGACCAATCCTTTGCCTGTGGTCCCGGCACCGACATCCTGCGCGCCGGCCTGGCCAGCGGCGTGGCGATGCGCTACAGCTGCCGCTCGGGCGTGTGCCGCACCTGCCGGGGCCGCCTGGTGTCGGGCCAGGTGGACTTCGGCGACGTGCACCCGCACTACCTGTCCGACGAAGAAAAGGCGCAGGGCCATGTGCACCTGTGCTGCGCGCGCCCGCTGACGGACTGCAGCTTCGAGATCGAACCCTTCGACCCCCACCTGGTGCCGGCGCGCACGCTGCCGGTGCGGGTGCTGCGCATGGAGCGGCTCGCGCCCGACGTGATGCGCCTGCTGCTGGGCACGCCACCGAACGAGCCGTTGAACTGGCGCGCTGGCCAGTACCTCGAGATCGTGCTCGGCGACGGACTGCGGCGCTGCTACTCCATGGCCAGCGCACCGCGCGCCGGTGGCCGGCGGCAGATCGAGCTGCACATCCGCCACATGCCCGGCGGCCGCTTCACCGACCACGTGTTCGGGCAGTTGCGCGAACGCGACCTGCTGCGCGTGGAGGCGCCCCAGGGCAGCTTCTTCCTCGACGCGCAGAGCGACAAACCCGTGGTCATGCTCGCCTCGGGCACCGGCTTCGCGCCCATCCAGGCCATGGTGGAAGACAGCCTGGCCCAGGGCCTGCGCCGGCCCATCGACGTGTACTGGGGCGGCCGCCGGCGGATCGACCTCTACCTCGATGCGCAGGCGCGCCAATGGGCCGCCGAACACCCCCACATCCGCTACGTGCCGGTGCTCAGCGAAGCGGGCGACGACCCCGCCTGGGCCGGTCGCACCGGCTTCGTGCACCGCGCCGTGCTGCAGGACCACCCCGACCTGTCGCGGCACCAGGTGTATGCCTGCGGCGCACCGCCCATGGTGGACGCGGCCCGCCGCGACTTCGGCGAGGCCGGCCTGCCGGCCAACCAGTTCTTCGCCGATGCCTTCATCTCCGAGGCCGACCGCCGCCCGGCCCCGCACTGACCTTCAACCGAGAGAGAGACCCATCGCCATGATCGCTGGATTCGTCCCCGACAACTGCCGCGTCGAACCGCCGGCGCGCCACTCCGTGCTCAAGCCTTTGTGCCTGAGCCACGGCACGCTGGAGTGCTTCAACCTCACGGCCTCGCGCCGCTTCTACGAAGAGTTCCTGGGGCTCGAATGCGCGCGCCACGCCAAGCCCGCGATGTCGATCCGCCTGGGCATGCGCTTCCATGTGGTGTGCGTGGAGGTGGGCGACCAGATCCACCCCTGCAACGTGCTCAACCACTGGGGGCTGGACGTCGCCTCGCGCGACGAGGTGGACCACGCGCACGCGCTGGCGCTGCGGTTCAAGGACACCTACGGCATCCGCCAGGTGCTCCCCATCCAGGACATGCACGGCGTGTACTCGTTCTACTTCGAAGACCTCGACCACAACTGGTGGGAGATCCAGTACTACGAGAATGGCTTCGTGCACGACGACTACTTCGATTTCGGCGACCGCTTCGACATGACCCCCTCTGAGGAAACCCGCGCATGACCACCGTGAACGTCACCCCGTTCGAGATCCAGTTCCGCACCCGCGACGGCCTGCTGCTGCGCGCCGACGTCTACCTGCCGCCCGGCGGGCGGGGCGCCTTCCCCACGCTGCTGGCCGCTTCGCCGTACCAGAAGTCCCTGCGCCGCCTGCCCGCCATGGGCGTGTTCCCCTTCATCGAATACGGCCCCATCCAGCTGTACCTGGACCACGGCTACGCCTACGTCATCCTGGACCTGCCGGGCTCGGGCGTGTCCGAAGGCATCTGGGACCCGTGGTCCAAGGCCGAAGGCGAGGCCACGCACGACGCGATCGAACACATCGCCACCCAGCCCTGGTCCAGCGGGCGCATCGGCATGATCGGCCAGTCCTACTACGCCATGAGCCAGTGGAACGCCGCGCGCACGCGCCCGCCGCACCTCACCACCATCGTGCCGTACGACGGTTCGTGCGACCCCTACCGCGACTTCCTGTACCACGGGGGTGTGCCCATCCAGGGCTTCCTGGGTTCCTGGCTGATCGGTTCGGTGCTGCTGCAGCACACCGCCGAAGGGCACGACGTGCGCGGCGGCGCGCGCCACGAGGTGCTGCCCGACGTGTTGTCGCACACGCTGGACGACGGGTGGCACCGCCGCCGCGCCGCCTTCTGGGAACTCGGGAACATCGACATCCCGGTGTTCTCCATCGGCGTCTGGGGCAAGGCCTCGCTGCACCTGCGCGGCAACGTCAACGGCTTTGCCGGTGTGCGCGGCCCGCGCCGCCTGCTCATCACCGAGCCCGACACCTTCCACAAGGCACAGCACTATTTCGCCGAAGAGGCCCTGCACCGCGAGGAGCTGCTGCCCTGGTACGACCACCACCTCAAAGGCGTGGACAACGGCGTCATGGACCAGGCGGCGGTGCGTTACTTCGTCAACGGGCGCGGGCGCTATGCGAGCACCGACGCCTGGCCCCCGGCCGACGCGGCGCCGCGCGCTTTCTACCTCAGCGGCGCGCGCAGCGGCGTGGTGAACTCGCTCAACGACGGCTCGCTGACGGATGCCGTGCCGGCCGAGGCCACCGCCACCACCGCATGGACCTACCCCGACGAACAGTGGGTGGCCGGGGTGACCACCTTCGTCAACGGCGTGCCCGACCACGTGGCCCGCATCAACACCTTCACCACGGCGCCGTTTGAGAAGGAAAACGAGTTCACCGGCCAGGGCACCCTGGTGCTGCACGCCTCGTCCGATCAGACCGACTTCGACGTCTTCGTCAAACTGAGCCTGCTGCCCGCGCCGGGCCGCCCCGGGCCCGCGCGCAAGATGAGCCAGGGTTGGCTGCGCGCCTCGCACCGGCGCGAGGACCCGGCGCTGACGCAGGAGCTGCGCCCCTTCCACACCCACGACCAGGTCGAGCCCGTGGCGCCGGGTCAGGTGGTGGAGCTGCGCATCGAACTCATGCCCATGGGCTTCGTCGTGCAGCCCGGCGAGCGCCTGCGGCTGGAGATCACGAACAACGACTCCACGATGATCGACCAGCCGATGACGCACTGGTATGGGCAGAAGGTCGGCACCGACACCTACCACCACGACCGGCTGCACCCGTCGCGGCTGCTGCTGCCGCAACGGGCGGCCAGCAGCCCCTGATTCAGCCGCCGCGCGCCATCGCCAGCACCGCGCGCGCCTGCGCCGCATCCACCACCCCCGGCGTGTCCGAGGTCCAGGCGACGAAGCTGTCGGGCCGCACCAGCACCAGGCGGGCTTCGTAGCGCGCGGCCTCGCCGGTCCGGGTGTCTTCCACCACGTTCAGCGGCAGCGTCAGGGCGGCCGCGGCCTCGCGGAACGCCTGCGCCTCCGCGGCGCTGGCGCCCAGCGCGATCAGGGTGTAGCCCGGCCCGAAGGCCTCGTACACGTTGCGCCCGGAGGACAGGACCGCCGGCGCGATGTGGTGGCCGGCCCGCGCGACGAACTGGTGCGAGCCCACCGAGCTCGGGCCTTGTCCGCTGCCGTTGGGCTGCACCACGGGCGAGCCTTCGTAGTTCGGCTCGAAGGCGTGCACCTCGCCCACCGCGCCTTTCGCGCGCGCCTGCCAGGCGGCGTCGAACCGCGCCTGGTCGACGGCTGGGTCGTGCGTCTCCAGGAACTCGCGGTCGGTGTCGATCGACTTGGCGATGAAGTCGCGGATCGTGGAGCCGAACACCGGGCGGCGTTCCGCATCGTAGGAGTCGAGCAGCTCCCCGCCGCCCCAGCCCTGCAGCGTGGACGCCAGCTTCCAGCCCAGGTTGCGCGCGTCCTCCAGGCCGGAGTTCACGCCATAACCCCCGTAAGGCGGGTGGCTGTGGGCGGCGTCGCCCGCGATGAAGACGCGGCCCTGGCGGTAGCTGTCGGCCAGCATGAAGCGCAGGTCCCAGAAACCGATGTGCTCGAACTCGACCTCGAACGGCGCGCCCACGGCTTCGTGCAGGTAGGCCGCGAAGTCGAAGTTGTCCTTGGTGGTGCCCGGCGGCACCGGCGCGTGGAAGAACCAGGTGCTGCCCAGGTCCACCCGGCCGAAGAATTTCCAGTAGCCCTTGAGGCCCGGCTGCAGCACGTTGTAGTAGGACTTGCCGGGGTAGCGCTTGAGCAACTCGTGCAGCCCTTCGGACTTGAACACCAGCAGCACCATCATGCGGTCGTGGTCGGTGCGGGTCTGGGTCATGCCGGCCTTGTCGCGGATCACCGAGCGCGCGCCGTCGCAGCCCACGGCATAGGCCGCGCGCAGCTGCCGGCGGCCCGAGCCGCCGCGCTCTACCACGCTCACCGTCACGCCGTCGGCGTCCTGCTGCACGTCCTCGGCCTCCCAGCCGTACAGGGTGTGCACGCTGGGCAGCTCGGCCACGCGGCGGCGCAGCACGGCCTCGGTGGCGTACTGCGGCAGCCGCTCGTTGCCGGTGAAGTAATAGGGCTTGACCAGGTCGCGCTGCAGCCAGTCGTAGTGCGGCCCCAGCAGGGTGCCGTAGGCCGTCAGGCCGCCGATGCCGTACTCCGGCGGAATGGTGCGCGCGGCGCGCAGCGCCGGCTCCGCGCCCCAGGCGTGGAAGTGCTCCATGGTGCGCTGGGTCAGGTTCTGGCCCTTGGGGATCGGCTGCGGCTGCGGGTAGCGCTCCACCACCACGCAGCGCACGCCGCGCTGGCCCAGCTCGATCGCCAGGCCCGTGCCCACCGGGCCGCCACCGACGATGACCACCTCGGTGTCGAACGTGCTGTCGGCCTTGTTGCTGTGTTTGCTCATGTGTGGCTCTTCTCTCTGTTCTCTCTTACTCGGCGGTGATGCCCTGGGCCTTGATCAGGCTGGCCCAGCGCTGGGCGTCGGTGGTCATCAGCTGCTGGAACGCCTCCGGGGTGGAGTGGGCGGGCGTCATGCCCTGGGTCTCGAACGCGGTCGCGATCGCGGGCTGCGCCAGGATGTCGCGCAGCTCCTTGTTCAGCTGGTCGATCAGCGCGCGCGGCGTGGCCGCGGGCGCCAGCACGCCGTACCACATGTCCACGTTCAGGTTGCCCAGGTTCAGGCTGCTGAGCGGCGGCACGTCGGGCAGCAGCGGGTTCGCCTGGCTCGAGCTGATGGCCAGCGCCTTGAGCTTGCCCGCCTTGATGTGCTGCAGCGCCACGTGGATCGGCAGGAACATCAGTTCGATCTGTCCGCCCAGCAGGTCCGTCACGGCCGGCGCCGTGCCCCGGTAGCCGATGTGCGTGATGGAAATCTTGGCGCGGTTCTTCAGCAGCTCCATCGCCAGGTGGTGCGGCGTGCCGGCGCCGGGCGAGCCGTAGTTGAGGGCGCCGGGGCGCGCGCGGGCGCGCTCCAGCAGGCCTTTGAGCGAATCGATCTTGGTGTTGGGGTGGGTCACCAGCAGCAGCTGGCCCCAGCTCGTGAGCGAGACGGCCGCGAGGTCCTTGACCGGGTTGAAGCCCGCGTTCGGGTACAGCGCGGCGTTCATCACCAGCGTGTTGACGCTCACCAGCAGCGTGCTGCCGTCCGGCGTGGCGCGCACGACTTCCTGGGTGCCGATGTTGCCGGAGGCGCCGGCCTTGTTCTCGACGAAGAAGGGCCGTTTCAGGCGCTCGGCCAGCTGGGGCGCGATCTGGCGCGCGATCAGGTCGATGCCGGTGCCGGGGGTGAACGGCACCACCAGGCGCACCGGTCCGTTGGCCGGGCCCTGGGCCCGCACGAAAGGCGCGGCCACCGTGGCCAGGCCACCGAGCACGAGGCTTCGGCGCAGCGGGGAGGGGGGAAGGAAGGCGGGAGGGGTTTTCATGGTGCGGTCTCCATTGATGAGGGAGAATTACAGCAACACCTTTGACATTCATCAAACGGAAGATTTTGAACAACTCTTCAAGAAAATTGATCAATGTGGGCAGCCGGCAGCTCCAGGCCTTTCTGGAGGTGGCGCGCCTGCGCAGCTTCGCCAAGGCGGCCGAACAGGTGCACCTGTCGCCCTCGGGCATGAGCATGCTGGTCAAGGAGCTCGAAGACCAGGTGGGCGCGCGCCTGTTCGACCGCACCACGCGCTCCGTCACGCTCACCGACGCAGGGCGCCGCCTGCAGCCGGTGGCCGAGCGCATCGTGGCCGAGCTGCGCGCCATCGACGACGTGATCGGCGGCACCGAGGCGGCCGTGCGCTCGCGCATCGATGTGGCGGCCACGCCCATGGTCTCGGCCAGCCTGTTGCCGGAGGTGATCAGCGCCTTCAACCAGAGCCACCCCCAGGTGCAGATCCACCTGGCGGACGTGGACGTGAGCGTGGTGCGCCAGCGCATCCTGGAGGGTGAGGCCGACATCGGCCTGGGCTTCTTCATCAAGCCCGCCGTGGGCCTGCAGCGCCAGCCGCTGTGCAAGTTCCGGCTGATGCGCATCAGCCCGCCGGGCAAGGGCGCGGGCGGCCTGGGGCCCAGCCAGACCTGGAGCAGCCTGGCGGAGCTGCCGCTCATCAGCCTGCCGGTCGACAACCCGATCCAGGCCGTGATCGAAAAACACCTCGCGCGCATCGGGCGCGCGCACGAGGAGCGGCCGCGCATGAACCTGATCGGCACGCTGATCGCGATGGTGCGCGCCGGCCGAGGCCACGCCATCGTGCCGTCCTTCGCGCTGGAGGACTGCCTGCGCCAGGGGCTCAAGGTGTCCATGCTCAGCAACCCCACGGTGCACATCGAGCTGCACGTGGTGTCGCTGCGCGGCACGCAGCCCAAGCTGGCGGCCACGGCCTTCGCGTCTGCCGTGAAGAAGGCGGCCTCGCGCCTGCCCGGTTAGGCTTTGCGAGGGCGCACGGTGCGCGCCGGTTGCCGCGCCACCTCGCGCAGCGCGTCCAGCAGGCCGTCCACCGCCGCGAAGCCGAGCGCGTCCTTGCGCCAGTACATGGTCATGGCGCTGGGCGTCTCCAGCAACAGCGGCAGGCGCTTGAGCATCTTCCAGCGCTCGGGCAGCTCGATGGCGCGCTCGGAGACCACGGCCACCATGTCGCTTTCCGCCACCAGCGCGATGGTGGCGAGCAGGGAGTTCGACTGCACGCTCGCGCCCGGGATCGTGCGGCCGGCGGCCGAGAGCGCGGATTCGAGCAGGTCGCGCGCGGGGATGTCGCGCGTCCAGACCACCCAGCGCTGGGCCAGCAGGTGCGACCACTGCAGGGACTTGCGCTGCGCCAGCGGGTGGTCCGGCCGCACCGCGAAATGCAGCCGCTCCTCGTAGAGCACCTCCGAGGCGATGCCCGGGTCGTGGTACTTGGCCGCCGGCCGGCCCACCGCGATGTCGATCTCGCGCTGCGTGAGCTGCTGGAACAGCCGGTCCATCGGCGCCTCGACCAGCTCCACGCTCGCGTTGGGCATGCGGGCCAGCAGCGACAGCACCGCCTGCGGCACCACGCCCGCGATGGTGGCGCCCGAGGCGCCGATCACCGCGCGGCCGCTGCCGCCGTCGCGCAGCGCGGCCATCTCTTCCCGCGCGCGGTCGAGCTCGTTGCCGATGTGCACCGCGAACTCGCGCAGGATCTGGCCGTGGGCGGTGGGGCGAAGCCCGCGCGCGTGGCGTTCGAACAGCGTCAGCCCAATGTCGGCCTCCAGCTCCTTGAGCCATTTCGAGAGCGCGGGCTGCGTCATGTGCAGCCGCTCGGCGGAGTGGCTGATGTTCTGCGTCTCCGCCAGGCTGACCAGGATCTGCAGGTGCCGCAGGCGCAGTCGATTCGTCCAGTCCATGGGCCGTCCTGCTATGTTCAAAAAGTTATGGATGAGAGCAATTCACCATTTTACGAGGCATGGCATCGGGCCAATACTCGACACCTTCAAGAACAGGAGACAAGACCATGATTCGCCGAAGCCTTCTGGCCTGCGTCGCGCTGTCCGCCATTGCCATGGCGGTGCAGGCCCAGGACACCTACCCGTCCAAGCCCATCAAGTTCGTCGTGGGCTACTCGCCCGGCGGCTCCAACGACATCCTCGCGCGCATCGTCGCCAAGCGCCTGGGCGACAGCCTGGGCCAGCCGGTGGTGGTGGAGAACCGCCCCAGCACCGGCGCCATCGTGGGCGCGGTGGTGACCAAGCAGGCCGCACCCGACGGCTACACGCTGATGATCGGCGCCAGCGGCCCGCTGGTGATCAACGCCGCCACCTATGCCAACCTGCCGTACTCGCCGCAGAAGGACTTCATCCCGATCTCCACGATCGCGACCTTCCCGCTGATCGTCTCGGTCAAGGCGGACTCGCCGTTCAAGTCCATGCCCGACCTGGTGAAGTACACCAAGGAGAACCCGCAGCTCTCCAACTACGCCTCCAGCGCCTCCACCTTCCAGCTCGCCACCGAGCTGCTGAAGGAGCGCACCGGCATCCAGTCGCAGCACGTGCCCTACAAGGGCAGCGGCGACTCGATGAAGTCCGTGGCCGGCGGCGAGACCACCTTCAGCATGCTCGACCCCGGCCCGGCGGCCGGCGCCATCAACGGCAAGCTGGTGCGGGGCCTGGCCGTGTCCTCCGACGTGCGCAACCCGTCCTTCCCCGACATCCCCACGCTCAAGGAGCAGGGCATCGACCTGAGCATCCAGTTCTGGATCGGCCTGTTCGCGCCCGCCGGCACGCCCGCGCCCATCGTGAAGCTGCTGGAGCGTGAAGTGCCAAGGCGGTGCAGCACCCGGAGACGCTCAAGAGCATGGCCCAGCTGGGCCTGACGCCGGCCTCCAGCACCTCGGAAGCCTTCACCCGCCAGATCGCGCAGGAGATCCCCACCTGGACCGAGGTCGCGCGCAAGAACAACATCAAGGCCGATCAGTGAGCATGAGCGAGATCACCTACCGCGCGCCGCGCCTGTTCATCGGCGGGCAGTGGCGCGCGGGCAGCGCCGAGACCCGCAGCCCGGTGATCAACCCCGCCACCGAAGCCGTGCTCGACGAGCTGACGCACGCCTCGGCGCGCGACCTCGACGACGCGCTCGCGGCGGTGGCCCAGGGCTTCAAGGTCTGGCGCGCCACGCCCGCGGCGGCGCGCCAGCGCGTGCTGCTGCAGGGCGTGCAGAACCTGCGCGCGCAGCGCGAGGCCATCGCGCGCCTGCTCACGCTGGAGCAGGGCAAGCCCCTGGCCCAGGCGCGCATGGAAGTCGATGTGGCGGCCGACATGGTGCAGTGGTACGCCGAGCAGGCCAAGCGCGTCTACGGCCGCATCCTGCCAGCGCCGCAGCCGGGCGCCGACTACGAGGTGCGCAAAGAGCCGGTGGGCCCCTGCCTGCTGATGTCGCCCTGGAACGTGCCCGTGATCCTCGCCGCGCGCAAGCTCGGCGGCGCGCTCGCGGCGGGCTGCTCCTGCATCCTCAAGCCGCCCGAGGAAACCCCGGCCTCGGTCGCGAAGATGGTCGAGTGTTTCATCGAAGCCGGCGCGCCCGATGGCGTCATCAACCTCGTCTTCGGCGTGCCGGCCTTCGTGTCCTCGCACCTCATCGCGTCGGACGTGATCCGCAAGGTGTCCTTCACCGGCTCGGTGGCGGTGGGGCAGGGCCTGGCCCGCCTGGCCGCGCCCGGCCTCAAGCGCCTCACGCTGGAACTCGGCGGCCACTCGCCGGTGATCGTGTTCGATGACGCCGACGTGGACGCCGTGGCGCGCCAGCTGGTCGCGGCCAAGTTCCGCAACGCCGGCCAGCTCTGCCACGCGCCCACGCGCTTCTTCGTGCAGCGCGGCGCCTACGCGCGCTTCGTCGACACCTTCGCGGCCGCCGCTTCGCAACTGCGCGTGGGCGACGGCCTGGCCGAGGGCACCGACATGGGGCCGCTGGCCAACGGCCGGCGCCTGGGCGCGATCCGCGAGCTCGTCGATGCGACACGCACCGAAGGCACGCTGGTGGCCGGCGGCGAGCGCGTGGGCGAGCAGGGCTACTTCCACCAGCCCACCGTGTTCGCCGACGTGAACCCCGATGCCAAGGCCATGCGCGAGGAGCCCTTCGGCCCGGTCGCGCTGATCCGCGCCTTCGACACGCCCGCGCAGGCCATCGAGCTGGCCAACGCCACGCGCTACGGCCTGGGCTCCTACGTGTTCACCGACTCCGCGCGCCTGCAACGCCAGATGATCGCCGACCTGGAGGTGGGCAGCGTCGCCATCAACAGCACCGTCGTCACCGTCGCCGAGGCGCCGTTCGGCGGCGTGCGCGACAGCGGCTACGGCTACGAGAGCGGCGAAGAGGGCCTCGACAGTTACCTCCACACCAAGTTCGTCAACCGCAGCTATTCCGCATGAGCCCCGTTTCCCCGACCCCTTTCACCGTGCGCGACGGCGTGTACGACGTGCTGCGCCAGTTCGGCGTGGACACCATCTTCGGCAACCCGGGCTCCACCGAGCTGCCCATGTTCCGCGACTTCCCCAGCGACATCCAGTACGTGCTGGGCCTGCAGGAAGCCGTGTGCGTGGGCATGGCCGACGGGTATGCCCAGGCCACCGGCAAGGTCGGCTTCGTCAACCTGCACTCGGCCGCCGGCGTGGGCCACGGCATGGGCAACCTCTACACGGCGTTCAAGAACCGCACGCCGCTGGTGGTCATCGCGGGCCAGCAGTCGCGCTCGATCCAGCCGCTGGACGCCTACCTGGCCTCGGAGCGCGCCACCGAGCTGCCGCAGCCGTACGTGAAATGGAGCATCGAACCGGCGCGCGCGCAGGACGTGCCCCAGGCCATCGCCACCGCCTGCCGCCGCGCGCTGCAGGCGCCTTGCGGCCCGGTGCTGGTCTCCGTGCCCTCGGACGACTGGGACCAGCCCGCCGAGCCGGTGGTGCAGCGTGCCATGAGCCGGCGCACGGCGCCCGAACCGCAGGCCATCGCCGCGCTGGCGCAGGCGCTCGCGGCCTGCGAGCGGCCGGTGTTCGTGGCCGGCGCGGAAGTGGACCGCACCGGGGCCTGGGACGGCATCGTCGCCCTGGCCGAGCGCCACGGCGCCAAGGTGTTCAACGCGCCCATGTCGGCGCGCGCGGGCTTCCCCGAGGACCATGCGCTGTTCCACGGTTTCCTGCCCGCGGTCAAGGCGCAGATCGTGCAGAAACTGGCCGGCCACGACCTCGTCGTGGTGATCGGCGCGCCGGTGTTCACCTACCACGTGGAAGGCGACGGCCCGCACCTGCCCGACGGCGCCACGCTGTGGCAGCTCACCGAAGACCCCGATGCCGCCGCGCGCTCGCCGGTGGGCACCTCGGTGGTGGGCGACGTGGCGCTGGCGCTGCAGGCCCTGCAGGGCGCGCAACCGCAGCGCGCGCGCACCCCGCCGCCGGCCTGGGTGCGCGAAGCCCGCGCCGAACCGGGCGCGCCGACCCAGGTGGCCTACCTGCTGCAGACCATCGCGGAACTGCGCTCGCCCGACGACGTGATCGTGGAAGAGGCGCCCACCGCCCGCGTGGTGATGCACCAGCACCTGCCCATCCTGAAGCCGCGCTCCTTCTTCACCATGGCCAGCGGTGGCCTGGGCCACAGCATGCCGGCCGCCGCCGGCATCGCCCTGGCCTGGCGCGAGCGCCGCGTGATCGCCATCATCGGCGACGGCTCCAGCATGTACTCGATCCAGACGCTGTGGACCGCCGCGCAGCTCGGCCTGAACATCAGCTTCGTCGTGGTCAACAACCGCCGCTACGGCGCGATGAAGCGCTTCGGCGGCGTGCTCGGTTTCCCGGCCGGCGCCGTGCTGCCGGGCACCGACCTGCCGGGCATCGACTTCGTCGCGCTGGCGCAAGGGCATGGTGTGCCCGGCGAGCGCGTGGAAGACGCCGGCCAGTTGCACGCGGCCTTGAAAGCGTCCCTCGCCTCGAGAGGCCCCTCGCTCGTGGAAGTGCGGGTCGCCTGAACAACCACCACCAGGAGACAAGACGATGAACCCCAACCTCCGCCGACGAAGCTTCGTGGGCGCGGCCCTCGCCGCCGGCGCCGCGCCCCTGGCCTTCGCCCAGGCCGGCCCCTACCCCAACCGGCCGATCCGCATCTTCGTCGGCTACGCCGCCGGTGGCGCGGTGGACACCATGGCGCGCATCGTCGCGCAGCGACTCACCACCGCGCTGGGCCAGTCCGTCATCGTGGAGAACCGCGCCGGCTCGGCCGGCCTGCTGGCCGCCGACACCGTGGCCAAGGCGCCGGCCGATGGCTACACGCTGCTGCACGGCGAAAGCGCGCTGCTCATCGCACCGCAGCTGCAGAACCAGACCTCCTCGCTGGACCCGATCAAATCGCTCGTGCCCGTGGCCGGCCTGTTCCAGTCGCGCCTGCTGCTGGTGGCGAACAACGAGGTGAAGGCCAGCAACCCGGCCGAGTTCCTCGCGCTGGTCAAGGCCAACCCGGGCCGTTTCACCTACGGCACCTCGGGCATCGGCACCGTGCACCACCTGGGCGTGGAGCTGTTCAAGTCGCGCACCAAGACGCACCTGCTGCACATCCCCTACCGCGGCGCGTCGCAGCTCGTCACCGACGTGATCAATGGCCAGTTGCAGTTCGGCGTGGTGAGCGCCGCGGCCGGCGTGCCGCAGGTTCGCAGCGGGCGCGTGAAGGCCATCGCCATGTTCAGCTCGACCCGCCTGGCCGGCGCGGACGACATCGGCACCCTGGCCGAGGTGGTGCCGGGGTTTCACGTCGCGCCCCGCCAGATGCTGCTGGCGCCGGCCGGCACGCCGCAGGCCGTCATCGACCGCCTGAGCGCGGCCGTGGGTGAGCTGCTGCGCCACGCCCGAAGCGGCCAGCGCCGCCGCCGCGCAAGGCGTCACCACCGCCTACCTGGCGCCGGGCCCGCTGGCGGCCGACGTGAAGCGCGAGTACGCGGAGTGGGGCCGGGTCATCAAGGCCCAGGGCATCTCGGCCGAATGAGCGCGCCGCGCCCCCGCATCGGCCTGATCGTGCCGCCGGCCCACGGGCGCGTGCCGCCCGATGCGCCCCTGCTGTACGGCGAGCGCTTCGACTTCATCGCGCGCGGCCTGGGCATCGACGGCGTGTCGCCCCGGGGCTTCGCGCCCGTGGTGAACCAGATCGTCGACCACGCCCGCGCCCTGCGAGCGGACGGCGCGCAGGCGATCTCGCTCATGGGCACCTCGCTCAGCTTCTACCAGGGCCCGGCCTTCACCGACCAGCTGCGCGACGCCATGCAGCAGGCCACGGGCGTGCCCTGCACCACCATGAGCCACGCCGTCGTCTCGGCGCTGCGGGCCCTGGGTGTGCAGCGCGTGGCGGTGGCGACCTCGTACATCGACGAGCTCAATCAGCGCCTGGTTGTTTACCTCGGCGCCCTGGGCTTCGAGGTCACCGCCATCGAAGGCCTGGGCATCGAGCCGGTCGGCGGCGCGGCCGAGGTCTCCACCGAACGCCTGGTCGCGCTGAGCCGAAAGGTGCACGCCCAGGCGCCTGGCGCGCAAGGCATCTTCATGTCCTGCGGCGGCCTGCTCACGCTCGACGCCATCGCCACGCTGGAAGAGCAGCTCGGCCTTCCCGCCATCGGCAGCTCGCCCAGCGGTTTCCGGGACGTGGTGCGCGCGGCGGGCGAAGACCCACGCAGCCGCACCGCCGGCGGCCGCCTGTTCACCCTGGCCTGAATTCCACCCTTCGCCCATGAAAATCATCCGCATCACCGCCACCGCGCTCCACATCCCCTTCACGCTCGACGTGCCCGGCGGCGGCCGGCACCAGGAGGCGCTCGGCTGCTGCGTCGTCGAGGTCGAGACCGACGAAGGCCTGATCGGCCACGGCCTGACCGCGATCACGCAGGAGAAGGTGGCCGAGTCCATCATCACCCACGTGCTCGCGCCGGCCCTCATCGGCACCGACCCGCTGGCGCACGAGGCGCGCTGGGAGCAGATGTACTGGCTCACCGCCTCGCGCGGCCAGACCGGCTACGCGCAGCACGCCATCGCCGCCATCGACGTGGCGCTGTGGGACATCAAGGGCAAGGCGCTCAAGCAGCCGATCTGGCGCCTGCTCGGCGCGGCGCGCAAGGAGCTCGACATCTACGCCACCTTCGGTTTCGAGTTCCTCGACATCGACGGCCTGCGCGGCGCGGTCAAGTCCCTGCGCAACCGAAGGCGTGGAGCATCTGAAGATGGTGGTGGGCTTTCGCGCGTTGCCGCGCCGCGAGAGCCGCAGCCTCATGTCGGTCATCAAGGAAGACGCCAAGCGCGTGCACGCGGTGCGCGAGGCCGCGGGCGACGAGGTCTCGCTCTACATCGACGCCAACTGCGGCCTGGACGCGTACCACGCCGAGCGCCTGATCCGCCTGACCGCCGACTGCAACCTCGGCTTCTTCGAAGAACCGATCACGCAGAACGACGTGCTGGCCATGGCCGACCTGCGCGCGCGCACCGGCATGCCGCTGACCTGCGGCCAGAACGAAGGCCTGGCCTACCGCTTCCGCGACTGGCTGATGGCGCGCAGCGTGGACTTCGTGCAGCCCAACGTGGTCATCACCGGCGGCTTCACGCAGTGCGTGCGCATCGCCGCGCTGGCCAACGCCTTCAACGTGTCCATCACCAGCGGCGGCGCCTACCCGCTGCACAACATGCACCTGCAGGCCGGCGTGGGCAACGGCACCAAGGTCGAGTGGCACCTGCCGGTGGTGGCGATGATGAAGCGCCTCTACCAGGGCTTCCCCGAGCCCGTGGGTGGCCGCATCAGCATGTCGGAAGCGCCGGGCCTGGGCTTCGACCTGATCCCCGGCGCCGTGCAGGCGCTGCGGGCCTGACCCCGTGGTCCTCAACCTCGACGACTTCGACGCCGCCGCGCGCTCGCGCCTGCCGCGCGCGCTCTACGGCTTCGCGGCCAACGGCTCGGAGCGCGGCGCCTCGGTGCTGGCCAACGCGCGTTCGTTCGAACGCTGGTCCTTCGTGCCGCGCACGCTGGTGGACGTGGCCTCGGTGAGGCAGGACACCACGCTGTTCGGCACCCCCTACGCCTCGCCCTTCGGCATCGCGCCCATGGGCGGCTGCGCGCTGTTCGCGCACCGCGCGGACCTCGCGCTCGCGCAGGGCGCGCGCGCCGGCGGCATCCCCTTCGTGCTCAGCGCCGCCTCCAGCGTGCCGCTGGAACAGGTGATGCAAGCCGCGCCGGGCAGCTGGTACCAGGGCTACATTCCCGGCGACGAAGCGCGCATCACCGCCTTGCTCGCGCGGTTGCGCAGCGCCCAGGTGGGCGTGCTCGTGGTCACCGTGGACGTGCCCATCGCCTCCAACCGCGACCGCGACCGGCGCCTGGGCTTCACCATCCCGCTCAAGCCGCGCCTCTCGCTCGCCGTGGACGGCGTGCTGCACCCGCGCTGGCTGTGCGGCACTTTCGCGCGCACCCTGCTGGCCGACGGCATTCCCCGCCTGCCCAACTTCGGTGGCGAGGCCACAGGCCGACCCATCATCGCCACCCCCACGGCCGCCGCGCGCTCGGACCGCGACCGCTTCACCTGGGCGCACGTGGCCTTCATCCGCCGCCAGTGGGGCGGGGCGCTGCTCATCAAGGGCGTGCTCAGCGCCGACGACGCGCGCCTGGCCCGCGAGGCCGGTGTGGACGGCCTCATCGTCTCCAACCACGGCGGGCGCCAGCTCGACGGCGCGGCCGCGCCGCTGGACGTGCTGCCCGAGGTGCTGGACGCGGCGGGCGAGCTGCCGGTGTGCCTGGACGGTGGCATCCGGCGCGGCACCGACGCGCTCAAGGCCCTCGCGCTCGGGGCGCGCCTGGTCTTCGTGGGCCGGCCCATGCTCTACGCCGCCACCGTCGGCGGGCAGGCCGGGGTCGAGCAGGCGATCGGCATCCTGCAGAGCGAGATCCAGACCAGCCTGGCCCTGCTCGGCTGCACCCGCATCGACGAACTGCGGCCTTCCCACCTTCGAGCCCCATGACGAACACCCATTCAGCTCAAGTCCTCATCGTGGGCGGCGGCCCGGTCGGCCTCACGCTCGCCATCGACCTCGCGCAACGCGGCATCGACGTGCTGCTGGTGGAGCAGCGCCCGCGCGGCGAACGGCCCGAGGCCAAGTGCAACCACGTCTCGGCGCGCTCCATGGAGATCTTCCGCCGCCTCGGCGTGCGCCAAGACCCTGCGCGACACCGGCCTGCCGGCGGACCACCCCGCCGACGTGGCCTACCGCACCACCTTCACCGGCGACGAACTCTCGCGCATCCCCATCCCCTCGCGGCGCGACCGCTACACCGCCACGCAAGGCCCGGACACCGGCTGGCCCACGCCCGAGCCGCCGCACCGCATCAACCAGATCTACCTGGAGCCGGTGCTGTTCGAGCACGCGCTGGCCACGCCCGGCCTGCGCATCCTCACGCACACCCGCATCGAGGACCTCGCGCAGGACGACATGGGCGTGAGCGCCCAGGCCGTGGACCTCGGCAGCGGCGCCACGGTGACGCTGCGCGCCGACCACCTCATCGGCTGCGACGGCGGGCGCTCCCTGGTCCGCAAGAAGATCGGTGCCGCGCTGCACGGCGTGGAGGTGGTGCAGCGCGTGCAGTCCACCTTCCTGCGCGCGCCCGACCTGCTGCGGCGCGCTCAGCACCCGCCGGCCTGGGCCACCTTCTCGTACAACCCGCGCCGCAGCGGCAACGTGTACGCCATCGACGGCATCGAGAAATTCGTGCTGCACAACTACCTGCGCCCCGGCGAGACCGACTTCGAGTCGGTGGACCGCGACGCCTCGATCCGCACCATCCTCGGCGTGGGGGCCGACTTCGAGTACGAGGTGATCTCCAAGGAAGACTGGATCGGCCGCCGCCTCGTGGCCGACAAGCTGCGCGAGCGGCGGATCTTCATCTGCGGCGACGCCGCGCACCTCTGGGTGCCCATGGCCGGCTACGGCATGAACGCGGGCATCGCCGATGCCATGAACCTCTCGTGGCTGCTCGCGGGCCACCTGCAGGGCTGGGCCGGGCCGCGCGCGCTCGATGCCTACGAAGCCGAGCGCCTGCCCATCACCGAGCAGGTGTCGCGCTTCGCGATGAACCATTCCATCGCGCTGCAGAAGGAACGCGAGAGTGTGCCGCCCGAGCTGGAGGCCGAAGGCCCGGCCGGTGAAGCCTTGCGCGCCGCCGCCGGCAAGACCCTGTACGACCTCAACGTGAAGCAGTACTGCTGCGCGGGCCTGAACTTCGGCTACTTCTACGACGCCTCGCCCCTGATCGTCCCCGACGGCGAAAGCCCGCCCGGCTACACCATGGACACCTTCACGCCGTCCACCGTGCCGGGCTGCCGCACGCCGCACGTGTGGCTGGACGGCGGGCGCTCGCTCTACGACGCGATGGGCGACGGCTTCGCGCTGCTGCGGCTGGACCCGCAGGCCGATGCGAGCCCCTTGCTCGACGCCGCGAAGCAGCGCGGCCTGCCGCTGCGCGTGGTGGACCTGAGCCCGGCCGAAGCCACGGGCCTGTACCGCCACCGGTGGGTGCTGTCGCGGCCGGACCAGCATGTGGCCTGGCGCGGGGATGAATTGCCGGCCGATGTCCTGGCCTTGATCGATCGGGTGCGCGGCGCTTAGTGCTGTGGATATACTGCTTCTTTCGTACAAAAATGCGACCGGGATTGGCGTCCCGTGCACTGCGGCTTGAAAGCCGCAACTCGATTTGAGCCCTGCGGCTTTCTCACATTCGTGCCTCTTTCATGGTGGCCCGAGTGGGGAGACGCGAGTCTCGCCGAAACTGTCCGCAGTGCACGGTACGCCAACCTGCTTGGGCCACCGCCACCTCACAAGGGTGGCGGTGACATCACCCGCAAAGCAACAGGAAGGCACATGCAACAAGCTCCCTTCGTCGCAGCACGGCGACCCCGCCTGGCCCTGCTCATCGACGCCGAAAACATGAGCGCCCGCAAGGCCCTGCGGCTCATGGCCCACGTCTCCGACCGTGGCGAGGCCATCGTCCGCCGCGCTTACGCGGACTGGACCAACCCCCGACAACTCGCCTGGCGCCGGATGCTGCACACCCTAGCCATCCGCCCCATCCAGCAATTCCACTACGCCCACCAGAAGAACGCCTCGGACGCCGCGCTCATCATGGACGCCATGGAGCTGCGGTCCCGCCGCCCTCGCTTGGATGGCATCTGCATCGCCTCGTGCGACAGCGACTTCACCGGCATCGCCGGGCGCCTGCGCGAAGCCGACATCGCGGTCTACGGCTTTGGCCGGCCCGACGCCTCACCGGCCTTCGTGGCCGCGTGCAACCACTTCGTGTTCCTGTAGCCGCTCAGTGCTTTTCGAAACTGGCAGGAATTCATGTTGTTGGGTCAGTATGTCAACGGTACAAAGACGAATCCTGGCGGAGGAGACGCAGCGCCATGGGGCCTTCCCGCCGGGCTTCATGAAACTGCTGGCATTTGCCGGGCCTGTCGATCGCGGGCCCCCTGCTTCGTCGTGAAGGCATCACCAACCCGAAGGAGTCGTTCATGAAGTACCTCGGTCTTGCGTACTACAACCCCGAAAAGTTCGCCGCCATGGCGCCCGCCGAGGTGCAGGCCCTGGTGAGCCAATGCCCGCCGCTGGACGAGAAGATGCGCGCCACCGGGAAGATGCTGGTGTCCGCGTCGCTCGCCGAGCCGAAAGACTGGGTCACGCTGCGCCCACGCGGCGGCAAGCCGCAGATCACCGATGGCCCCTACACCGAGGCCAAGGAAATGGTGGGCGGGATGTTCATCATCGAGGCGGACAACCGCGACGAGGCCCTGCGCCTGGCGGCCATGCACCCCGCCGCCACGCTGGGGGAGGCGGGCGGGTGGGGCGTCGAGCTGATTCCACTGGATTTCTTCCTGGGCTGAGGTACGCTGTCTCACCCCCCGGTCACCAGGAGATCACGCGCATGGCCCTCCGTCGTCACGTCCTCGTCACCGCCGCCGCCGCGCTGGCCGCGCCCACACTGCTTCGCGCCCAGCACCACGGCCACCACAGCGGCCAGTTCGAGCGCCTGAACCAGCCCGGGCGCATCGACCTGCCCGAGATCCACGCGCAGCAGGCCGTCAGCGACAGCCCCGCGCCGCGCGCGGCCAAGGCCGGTGCCTGGCGGGCGCGCGCGCCGCTGCCGATTCCGCGCACCGAGATGGCCTGGGCCGCCGCGTACCGCAGCCGCGTGCACCTGGTCGGCGGTTACGCCGAGCAGCGCGTGGACAAGCCGTACCACCACGCCTACGACCCCAGGACCGATCGCTGGGAGGAACTGCCCCAGCTGCCGCGCGGCGCGAACCACGTGGGTGTGGCGACGCTGGGCGACCGGCTCTATGCGTTCGGCGGTTTCATCGAGCAGAACCGCACGCCGCACGACGAGGCCTTCCGCTTCGACGGCGCGCGCTGGGAACGCGTGCGCCGCCTGCCGGAGGCCTGCGGGGCCATGGCCTGCATCGCGCTGGGTTCGCGCATCCACCTGATCGGCGGCGCCATCGGCAGCGACTGGCGGCGCTCGATCGACTGGCACATCGTCTACGACCCCGCGAGCGACCGCTATGAGAAGCGCCAGCCCCTGCCGGTGGCGCGGGACCACATCGGCATCGTGGTGGTGGGGCCGTCCATTCACGTGATCGGCGGCCGCGTGGATTCCTTCCACACCAACAGCAGCCTGCACCACAGCTACGACGCGCAGGCGGACCGCTGGGTCGCGCGCACGCCCATGCCCACGCCGCGCAGCGGCCACGGTTGTGTGCTGTACCGCGACCAGGTGTTCGTGATGGGCGGCGAGGGCACGAACCGCGTGTTCGGCCAGAACGAGGCCTGGGACCCGGTGGCTGATCGCTGGGTGTCGCACTCGCCCATGCTCACACCGCGCCACGGCATGGGCGCGGTGGTGATCGGCGACGAAATCATCGTGGCCGGTGGCGGGCCTCAGATGGGCGGTGGCGTGAAGAGCGCGATCAACGAGTCCTTCACCCTGGGCTGACTCCGCCGGCGCAGCGGGTGGGCGGCGGGCCCGTGCGGGTCTCGATGGAGAAGGGGATGGTGTCCACGAAGTCCTGCTGCACCTTGGGCGCCAGCGCGCTCCCGCTGAGCAGGACCTGGATGTACTGGATGTAGGACTCGCGCACGGTTTCGGCGAACAGGCCCGACCAGGCGCGAAAGACGATGTCCTTCTCCAGCGGGGCGAGGGCGATGGCATCCTGCAGCCCGCCTTCCAGGCAGTGGGCGTAGCGCACCGCATCGAATGCGCTGAGCGACAGATGGAAACCGGCGTCTTCCTGCTGAAGGATGCGCTCCAGGGCCGCCGCCTCGTCGTGGGTGTTGGCGCAGATGCGCTTGGACAGACGGTGCACGTTGTTGGAGCGCACGGGCGATGAGAGCGGGCCTTGCAGTTCGTTGAGGAACAGCGCCGCGAAGCGGCTGCCGATCTGCGCCTGGCGCATGAGCAGGCGCAGCGCCAGCTGGCGTTCGATGGGCAGGTCCTTGGTGCGCGACTCGGTGTTCGCACTGACGAACAGCCAGACCTTGCGGAGGTATTCGTTCACCAGCAGGGGCGCGTCGTGGGCCGAGAATTCGGCCAGCAGGGTGCGCATGTCGGATCGGTGCAGGGCCACGGTCTGCTGCATGGGGCTCACTCCGGTGTGGGATGGCGCCATCTTCGTACCATGGGGGGTATGCCGATCGCCACATGCTTCAAGTGCGCCGCGGGTGGCACGAAGCGTGGCGGTGGCGGCATGAGCGGTCGCGGCCGGGGTGACAATCGGCGGTGCGTCCACCCGACCGGGCGTTCCAACACCGCTTCACCATGCCCGCTCCGTCCCGTACCCCCCGCACCCTGGCCTCTGCCTCCGCCGATCGCCGCCCGGAAGCCACGCTGGGCCTGCACGAACCCGGCCACCTGTTCCGGCGCGCCCACCAGCACTCGGTGTCGTGCTTCAACGCGGTGTTCGGGCGGGCCGTCACGCCGCTGCAGTACGCCGCGCTGCGGGTGCTGCAGGAGCACCCGGGCATCGACCAGGTCACGCTGGCCGCGGCCATCGCGCTGGACACCTCCACCACGGCCGAGATCGCGGTGCGCCTGGAGCGCGATGGCTGGATCGTGCGCGAGCTGGGCGCGCGCCGCCAGCGCCGGCTGGAGCTCACCGCCGAAGGGCAGCGGGTGATCAACGAGATGCTGCGGTCCGAGGCGGTGCTGGCCGACCGCATCCTCACCATGCTCGACGCCGGCGAGCGCGAGGTGCTCATGGGCCTGATGCACAAGCTGCTCGGCAAACCCCCCGTCTGAACCCGGTTGACGACCGGCCCCGGCTTGGGCTACCATTTGATTCAGTGTACTGAATGAAGGAGACGACATGAGCTGGATGCGCAATGCCTGGTATGTGGGTGCCACCTCGGTGGAAGTCGGCGATGCCCCCTTGGGCCGGCGCCTGTTGGGGGCCCGCATGGCCTTCTTCCGCGACGCGCAAGGCCGTGTGCAGGCGGTGGAGGATTTCTGCCCGCACCGGGGCGCGGCGCTGTCGCTGGGCCGCGTGTGCAAGGGTGAGCTGGTGTGCGGCTACCACGGCCTGGTGATGGGCGGCGACGGCGTGACCCGCTCGATGCCCGGCCAGCGCGTGGCGGCGTTCCCGCGCATCCAGCGCTTCGCGGTCGAGGAGCGCTACGGCTTCATCTGGGTCTGGGCGGGCGAGGCCGACCAGGCCGATCCCTCGACGATTCCGGTGCTCGAATGGCACGACAACCCGACCTGGGCCTACGGCGGCGGCCTGTTCCACATCAAGGCCGACTACCGCCTGATGATCGACAACCTGATGGACCTCACGCACGAGACCTACGTGCACTCGACCAGCATCGGCCAGCAGGAGATCGACGAGACGCCCTGCACCACGCGCCGCGAGGGCACCACGGTGGTGACCAGCCGTTTCATGGAGAACATCGAGGCGCCGCCCTTCTGGCTCGACGCGCTGCGCGCCATCGGCGTGGAGGGCAACCCCCGGGTGGACCGCTGGCAGGTCTGCCGCTTCTCGCCGCCCAGCCATGTGCTGATCGAGGTGGGTGTGGCCCTGGCCGGCCAGGGCGGCTACGACGCGCCCGACGACAAGAAGGTCTACAGCGTGGTGACCGACTTCATCACGCCCGAGGTCGATGGTTCGATGTGGTATTTCTGGGGCATGGCGCGCCGCTTCCGGCCGCAGGACGCCGCGCTCACCGACCGCATCCGCGCCGGGCAGCACGGCATCTTCTCCGAAGACCTCGAAGTGCTGGAGCGCCAGCAGCAGAACCTGGACGCCTTCGCGCAGCGCAAGCTGCTCAAGCTCAACATCGACGCGGGCGGCGTGCAGGCACGGCGCGTGATCGACGAGCACATCGCGAAGGAATCGGTGCCGGCGTAAGGGACCGGGCCCCCGCGCCGCTCAGCGCGGCGGGCGGCGGCCGTAGGCGGCCTGCGCCATCTGCAGGGTGGCGACCAGGGTGCGGATCAGCCACAGCGCCAGCCGCTCGAGCCAGGGCCCGGTGGGGGCGGGCGGCGGCACGGCCACCACGGCCGGGTGCATGTCCAGCCGGTCCCAGCCCAGGGACGCCAGCGCCTGGCGTTCGGCCGGGCTCGGGTCCGGGCTGTCGGCGATCACCACCTCCAGCGTGCGAACACCCTGGGCGTGCAGCGCCGTGGCCAGCGGCACCAGGTCGGCCCGCGCGGGCGGCCAGTAGACCCGCTCGCGCGCGCGCCGCACCGTGTCGAACACGATCACGGCGTGGCCCGCCGCCGGCAGGGCGGCGGCCCAGTCGTTTGCGGTCACCACGGCATCGGCCAGGCGCGGGGGCATGCGCAGAAAGCGGTGCGTGGTCAGCACCGTGACCTGGTCGTACCGGGCGTCGCCCAGCGCGGCGTGCAAGGCGGCGCCGCCGGCACCGCCGCCCGCGCCGATCACCACCACGTGCCGCTCGGGCGGGGCGGGCCGCATCAGGCAAACGGCGCGGCCAGGGCGAACCACACGCCCAGCGCCACCGAGATGATGAAGGCGCCGTCCAGCAGGCCGGCGAGCAGGAAGACCTTGGGCTGCAGGGCTTCCATCATCTCGGGCTGGCGGGCCGAGGCCTCCAGGTACTTGCTGGCCATCACGCCGATGCCGATGCAGGAACCGAGGGCGCCCAGGCCGATCATGTGGCCGACGGCGAGGGGGAGCTGGCTGAGGTCTGACATGTGAAACTCCTTTCTGATTGGACTGGTTTCACTGTGACGGAGGAGCGACATGAAATCCATGACGCGGGAGGTCATGGCGCTACGATCACCCGCTTCTTCCACCCCGAAACCTGACCATCATGCACCGACTGGCCCCGCCCGAGAGGATCCGAATGGGGGTCTCGCGCTGCCGGGCCGGCTGCCCTACACTGCGCAAGTGGCGCCCGGCAGACATGGGCGCAAGCTTGCCGAGCCCAAGCTCATCACGGAGGAGGCCGTCGTGACCCACCCGGTCCTGAGTTTCTTCAGCGACATCCGCATCCTGTCCGCCATCCTGATCGCGATGCTGGGCATGACCTTTCTGGCGCACGCCAGCGCCCGCTCATGGCCGTACGTGAAATGGCTGGCGGGTTCGGCGCTGGTGTTCGGCGTCACGCAGGGGCTGCTGGTGTCGGCGGACGCGCTGGGCTGGATCTCGGGCGAGGTCGCCGGCCCGGTGGGCTCCGCGATGGGCCTGGGCGCCCTGGCCGCCCTGCTGGCGGGCCTGCAGGCCTGCTTCACCCCGGGTGGCACACCGCCCTCGCGCGTGTTCGCCGCCGTGCTGGTGGGCGCCCCGGTGCTGGTGGTGGCGATGAGCGGCCTGATGGACGGTTGGGCCTTCGCCGGGCCGGCGGCGATCGCGCTCATCTTCACGGCCGCCGCCTGCTGGCTGGCCTGGCTGTGGACGCGCGACGGCTGGGGCGGGCAGCTGGTGCTGGCCGTGTTGTGCCTGGGCTACCCCGTGTTGTTCGTGGTCGCCATGCTCTCCGACATGAGCCTGCTGCAGTTCCGCCAGGTCACGCCGCTGCCGGTGAGCATCGCCTACGTGTTCGTGATGACCCTGATCCTGCAGCGCGACTCGCTGATCCTCGCGCGCGAGCTGCGCGAGCGCGTGCGGGCCGAGCAGGCCCTGCAGCAGCTCACCGATTCGCTGGAAGAGATCGTGCGCAGCCGCACGCGCCAGCTGGAAGAGATCATCCAGGGCCTGCGCTCGTTCGCGGGCATGGTCTCGCACGACCTGCGCGGCCCCTTGCGCAACACCGCCGGCCTGGCCGATCTGGCGCTGGAGGACTACCGCGCGGGCAACACCGCCGGGGCGGAGCGTTCGCTGGAGCTGATCCGCCGCGAGGCGCAGCGCGCCACCGACATGGTGAACGACCTGCTCACGCTGGCCAAGGTGGACCAGGGGCCGCCCAGCCCCGAGGCGGTGGACATGCAGGCCCTGCTGCGCGAATGCCTGCAGTCGCTGGCCGTGCAGTTCCCGCAGGCGCCCGAGGCGGTGCAGGCCGCGCCCCTGCCGGTGGTGCAGGCCGATGCGGGCCTGATGCGCCACGTGCTGATGAACCTGCTGGGCAATGCGCTGAAGTTCGGTGCCGAGCGGCGCGACCTGCACATCGCGCTCGATGCCCGCGAGGAGGGCGGTTTCTGGCGCTTCTCGGTGGCGGACAACGGGCCGGGCTTCGATCCCGACAAGAGCGGCGAGCTTTTCAAGCCGTTTTCCCGGCTGGACGAGCGCCAGGCTGGCGGCACGGGCCTGGGGCTCACGGTGGTCAAGCGCGCGGTGGAGCGGCACGGCGGCACGGTCGGCGCGTGGTCCTCGCCCGGCGAGGGCGCGGCCTTCTGGTGGACCCTGCCGGTGACGGCCGCCCCCCAGGGCTGACGGCGCTTTTCGTTTTCTTCAGCGGCCCACGCGCTGCACGCCTTCGAGGTTGCCCAGCATGCGCTTGAGCAGGGCGATGACCTGCTCGCGTTCCGAGGTGCTGAAGCCTTCCAGCAAGGCTTCCTCGCGCGCCATCGCCAGGCGGAACACCGCGTTGTGCAGCTTGTTGCCGGGCGGGGTCACGTGGTATTCGATCTTGCGCAGGCCCTGCGGCCGGGGCTCGAGCCAGCCGTTCTCCACCATGAAGGCGATCGACCGGCTCACGGCGCCCTTGTCCAGTCCCATCAGTTCGCACGCCTTGGAGGCGGTGGACCAGGGGTAGATCTTGAAGTACGACAGGATGCGCCACTCGGTCACGCCGATGCCGAACTTCTCGTTGTAGAGGCTGGACGCACTGCTGGACACCCGGTTGGACAACCACAGCAGCAGGCCGGGAACGTAGGTATCGAGATCGAGTTGCATGGGCTTTCAGGGGCGGTGTTCGTCGTCCGGCGCCGCCAGGCTTTGCACGATGCGCTCGAAGGCCCGGGCGGCATTCGGAGAATAGTGGATCATGGACAGGAAGGCGTGCAGCAGGCCGGGGCAGCGCACGGTTTCGCAGTCCACGCCCGCGGCCGCCAGGCGCTCGCCATAGGCCTCGCCCTCATCGCGCAGCGGGTCGCATTCGGCGGTGAAGATGCGCGCGGGCGGCAGGCCGGCGAGGTCGCTGGCCTGCAGCGGCGAGGCGTCGGGGTGGCGGCGCGCCGCCGTGTCGGGGCAGTAGTGGTCCCAGAACCAGCGCATGTCGTCCGCGCTCAGCAGGTGGCCTTGCGCGAAGTCGCGGTAGCTGGCGGTGTCGAAGCCGGCGTCGGTCACCGGGTAGACCAGTACCTGCAGGTCCACCGGCCGCGCCCCGGGCAGCTCGCGCAGGCGCCGCGTGCGCAACGGTGGCCAGGGTGGCGCCGGCGCTGTCGCCCATGGCGATCAGGCGCCGCAGGGGTTGGCCCAGCCAGCCCGCACCGGCCTGGCCGCCTTGCAGCAACGCGGCGATGGCGTCGTCCACCGGGCCGGGGTGGGGACTCTCCGGGGCCAGGCGGTAGTCCACCGACAGCACGGCCGCGTGGGTTCGGGCCGCCAGCGTGGCGGTGAACGGGTCGTGGTCGGCCACCGAGCCCAGCACCCAGCCGCCGCCGTGGAAGTAGACGATCAGGTCGCCGTTGCAGGCTTCGGGCACGTAGAGGCGCGCGGGCAGTGGGTGGCCCTGGGGCGTGGGCAGGGCGAGGTCTTGCACCCGGGCCACCGGCAGGCCCTCGCCGAACAGGCTTTTCATGAGGGTGGGGAAGGCACGCGCCTCCGTGGCGGTGCAGGCCGAGAAGGGTTTGCGGCCGGCGGTGCGAACGCGTTCGAGCAGATCGAGGGTGGGGGCGTCGAAGGTCATGGGTGCAGGGTTCAGGAAAGAAAGGTTCAACCGTTGATCACGCCGCCATCGACGGTGATCACCTGGCCCGTCACATAGGACGAGGCCTCGCCGCAGAGAAAACCGACGACGCCGGCGACGTCCTGCGGCGTGCCGAAGCGCTGCAATGGGATCTCGGCCAGGCGCTGTTCGCCGTGGTGGGCGATCAGGTCTTCGGTCATGCGCGTCTGGATCAGGCCCGGCGAGACCGCGTTGACCAGGATGTCGGGCGCGAAATCGCGCGAGAAGGCGCGCACCAGGCCGACGATACCGCCTTTGGCCGCGGCGTAGGCCGCACGGCCCGGCGTGCCGCGCTGGAAGGCGCGCGAGGTGCAGAGCACCATGCGCGAAGGCGTCCGCCGGTCGCGCGCGGCGCGAAAGGCCAGGGCCATGTCGTAGGCGGTGGTGAGGTTGCTGGCGATCGCCCGGTCCCAGCCCGAGCGGTCGGCGGGATCGAGCCGGTCGGTCTCGAACAGGCCGGCCATGTGCACCAGCGCGAAGGGCGGGCGCCCGCCCTCGTCGATGGCGCGCTCGCAGGCCGTGTGGTCGGCCAGGCGGGAGGTGCTGCAGCTCACCGCCGCGTGGCCTTGAAGCGCATGGCGCGCCCCGTCCAGCCGCGCGGCGTCCACGTCGATCAGGTGCACCGAGGCACCCGAGGCCAGAAAGTGCCGGGCGCAGGCCAGGCCGATGCCGCCCGCACCGCCGGTGATGAGCACGTGCCGGCCGGCGAATTCAGGAAAGGGGCGTTGCGCGTCAGAGGAAGGCATGCGGGGATTGAATTGGCATCAGGTTGATGGGTCAACCTATGGTAAACCCTTGGATCTGTTGTGTTGACATGTCAACCTAATGCGATCATAGTCCGACCCGTGCCGCGATCCGCGGCGGTGATTCAAGACGGAAAGTGGAACGATGGCGGATTCGGTTGGTCGGCTGGACATGTTGGTGGTGGGCGCGGGTTTCGCGGGCATCTACCAGCTCTACAAGGCCCGGGAGATGGGGCTGTCGGTGCGCGTGCTGGAGGCGGGCGACGGCGTGGGCGGCACCTGGTTCTGGAACCGCTACCCCGGTGCGCGCTGCGACGTGGAGAGCCTGGACTACTCGTACTCGTTCAGCCGCGAGCTCGAGGAAGAATGGGTGTGGAGCGAGCGCTATGCGCCGCAGGCCGAGATCCTGCGCTACATCGAACACGTGGTGGACCGCTTCGGCCTGCGCGACGGCATCCAGCTCAACGCGCGGGTCGGCGCAGCGCGGTGTTCGACGACGAGCGCCTGCTCTGGACGGTGCGCACCGAGGCCGGCGATGTGCTGGAGTGCACCTACCTCGTCATCGCCACGGGCGGCCTGTCGATCCCGCAGCGCCCGCAGTTGCCCGGGCTGGAGAGCTTCCAGGGCCGCTGGTACCACAGCGCGCAGTGGCCCAAGGAGGGTGTGGACTTCACCGGCCAGCGCGTGGCCCTGATCGGCACCGGCTCCAGCGGCGTGCAGATGGTGCCCGTGATCGCGGAGCAGGCCGCGCGGCTCACGGTGTTCCAGCGCACCGCGAATTTCAGCGTGCCGGCGCACAACGTGCCTTTCACCGAAACCGCGCTGGCGGCGGCGAAGGCGCGTTACCCGGACCGCCGCGCCATGGGGCGTGAAGCGATCACCGGCCAGTTCCTGAACGCCAACACGAAGACCGCCGCCGAGATGACCGAGGAGGAACAGCGCGCCGAGCTCGAGTACCGCTGGCGGGGCGCGGGCGGCGGTTTCCGCATGTTGCGCACCTTCGCCGACCAGATGAGCAACCTGGACACCAACCGCATGGTGGCCGACTACGCGCGCAACCGCATCCGCGGCGTGGTGAAGGACCCGGTCAAGGCCGAGCTGCTGTGCCCCAAGGACGACCTGCCGTTCGGCGGCAAGCGCCTGTGCGTGGACTCGCACTACTACGAGACCTTCAACCGCGAGCACGTGGACATCGTCGATGCGGCGGCCCACCCGATCATCGAGGCCACGGCCCGCGGCGTGCGCACCGATGAGCGCGAGCACGAGGTGGACGCCATCGTCTTCGCCACCGGCTTCGACGCCATGAGCGGCGCGCTCAAGGCGATCGACATCCGCGGTGCGCGCGGCGCGCGGCTGAGCGACAAATGGGCGCACGGCCCCACCTCCTACCTGGGCCTGGGCATCGCCGGTTTTCCCAACATGTTCGTGGTGGCCGGGCCGGGCAGTCCCTCGGTGCTGAGCAACATGGTGCATTCGATCGAGACCCACGTCGACTGGATCGCGCGGCTGCTGCAGCAGGCCCGCGCGGTCGGCGTGCGCCGCATCGAGGCCACGCAGGAAGCCGAGGACGGCTGGGTGCGCCGCTGCGCGGAGGAGGCCGACAAGACGCTCTACCCGCGCGCGAACTCCTGGTACATGGGCGCCAACATCGCGGGCAAGCCGAGGGTGTTCATGGCCTTTGTCGCGGGCGTGCCGCTGTACCGCCGGATCATCGAAGACGTCGCCGCCCGGAATTACCAGGGATTCGAGATGGCCTGAGCCACAGGCCACCACCACACCAGCATCCGAACCTATCCACCCGAGAGAGACACCATGATCCAACGCAGAACCCTGCTCCAGTCCGCCGCCGCTTTGGTGGCCGCCCCGGCCATCGTGGCCCGAGCGCAATCGCCCATCACCCTGCGCTTCCAGACCTTCGTGCCGGCGACCTCCAACGTGTACTCGCGCGTGCTGGTGCCATGGATGAACAAGGTCGAGAAGGAATCGAACGGGCGCCTGAAGTTCGAGCACTATGCGGCGATGCAGATGGGTGGCGCGCCCGCCCAGCTGTTCGACCAGGCGCGCGAAGGCGTGGTGGACATGGTGTGGTCGCTCGCCGGCTACACGCCCAACCGCTTCCCGCGCGCCGAGGTCTTCGAGCTGCCGTTCTTCACCTACGACGGCGAAGGCGCGTCCAAGGCCGCCTGGGAGTACATGACGACCTATTCCGCCGACGAGCTCAAGGAAGTGAAGGTGCTGACCTTCCACACCCATGGCCTGAACGTGCTGCACATGAAGAACAAGCTGATCACCAGGGCGGCCGACTTCAAGGGCCTGAAGGTGCGCGGCCCCTCGCGCAAGGCGACGCAGATCCTGAGCGCGGTCGGCGCGATTCCGGTGGGCATGCCCTTGCCGCAGATCCCGGACTCGCTCTCCAAGGGCGTGATCGATGGCGCCATCATTCCCTGGGACACCGTGCCTTCGGCCAAGCTCGACGAGCTGACCAAGTTCCACACCGAGTTCGCCAAGGGCATGCCGGGCTTCAACAACAGCATCCAGTACATGGTGATGAACAAGGCACGCTACGAAAACCTCGCGCCCGACCTCAAGCAGATCATCGACCGGAATTCGGGCCTGGAGGCCTCGGGCCTGTTCGGTCGCGTGATCGCCGACGCCGATCCGGTGGTGCGCAAGGGCGCGATCGACCGGGGCAACACCGTGCACGTGATGGGCAAGGCCGAGACCGAGGAGTTCATCAAGCTCACCGCGCCCATCACCGACGAATGGGTGGCCGACATGGACAAGCGCGGCTTCGACGGCAAGAAGCTGCTGCAGGGCGGGCGTGACCTGATCAACAAGTACAAGCCCAAGGCCTGAAGGCTTCCGCGCGTCGCGTGAGAGAGCCCGTCCAGCACGGGCTTTTTTTCGGGTGTCACCGACCGGTGTTATGGTCGCGCGTTTTTCTTCAACGCTGAAAGGATGTTCGATGCTGGCCCGCCGATTTGTCTGGACTTTGCTGCTGGTGCCCTTCTTGCTGGTGGGTTGCGGCAAGACCGATCCTCAGGCCGCGCTCGAAGCGGCGGTGCAGAAGCTGCAGGACAACCTGGAGGCAAAAAAGACAGGGGCCGTGATGGACCAGCTGCACCCGAGTTTCCAGGCGGGCGAGGGCATGGACCGCGAGTGGGCCAAGCGCACGATGACACTGATGTTCATGCGCTACGCGAACATCAAGATCATCGCCGTCACGCGCAGCAGCCGCATCGACAGTGGCAGTTCGCAGGTGGGCCACACCGAGGCCAAGGTGGTGGTGACGGGCGCGCAGGGGCTCATTCCCGAGCGCGCCGAACCCTATGCCGTCCAGCTGCAATGGCGGCTGGACGGCGGCGAATGGAAGCTGATCGAACTGCATTGGGAGTGAATGTCCGAGGCCCGGGTCGGACTGGGCCTACAGACGCTCCGGGTACCCCTTCCTAGCATGGTGAATCCAGGGGCGGTGCCCCCCGCACCGCCTGGCTCTCAGGAGGTTCACACCATGTTTGCATCCATTTGTCACCACCCACGCGGCTGGGTGGCCGCAGCGGCACTCGCCGTCTGCCTGCCTGCGGCCTGGGCCGCGGGCCCCGACAAGGCCGCGATCGAAGCCGCCTACCAGCGCGACCGCGCCGCCTGCCAGGCCCTGAGCCCCACGCAGGACCGCACCAGCTGCCTGCGCGATGCGGGCGCGCACCGCGCGCAGGCACTGAAATCCGGTATCCGGGGTGGCTCATCGGCGCAAGACCTCGAGCGCAACGCGCTGCAACGCTGCCAGCGGCACACGGGCGAACAACGCACGATCTGCGAGCGCATGGCGCGTGGCGAAGGCTCGGTCTCCGGTTCCGTTCAAGGCGGCGGCACGATCCGCGAGCTGGTGACGCAGGAGACCCTGCCGGTGCCGCCACCACCGCCGCCCCAGGCGCCCGTGTTGTCGCCGCCGCTGCAACCGGCGCCCATGTCCCCACCGCCGTCGCTCTCGCCACCGCCCTCGATGAACCCGACGCCCGCGCCGCTGCCACCGACGGCCCCGCCGCTGTCGCGCTGAGCTTCAGGTCAGAGCCAGTACTCCCACATCCGCGCGAAGAACTCCTTGAAGCGCAGGTTCAGGCCGCGCCGCTGCCATTCGGCGAGCGTGACCTGTTTCGACGCCGCGAGATCGGCGTCGAACAGCTTCTGCAGTTGGGCGTTGAACTCCGCGCCCAGCACGACCGCGTTCAGCTCGTAGTTGTGCAGGAAGCTGCGCCAGTCCAGGTTGGTGGATCCGATGGTGGACCACACGCCATCGACCGAGCCCGTCTTGGTGTGCAGGATGACGCCCTGGCGTTCATAGATCTTCACGCCGGCCTTGAGCAACTGCGTGTAGTAGTTGCGCCCGGCGTGGAAGATCAGCCACGAGTCGGTCTTGCCCGGCAGGATGAGCTTCACGTCCACACCGCGCCGCGCCGCGTCTTCCAGCGCCGTCAGCAGTTGCGGGTCGGGCGCGAAGTAGGCGTTGGTGAGGTGCACGGTGGTTTCCGCGCTGGCGATGGCCGAGAGCAGCGTGGCGTAGATCGCGCTGTAGCTGTCCTTGGGTGAACTGCCGATGGCGCGCACCACGTCCGAGCCGGCGCGCACCGGCGTGGGGTAGTAGTTGCGCGCGGCGATGGCCTCGCCCTTCTGCGCCGCCCAGGTCTCCAGGAACAGCTTCTGGAACTCCGCCACCACCGGGCCCTGCAGCTGCACATGCGTGTCGCGCCAGGGGATGCCGTCGATGTCGCTCTTTTTCCCATCCGTCTTGCCGCTGCTGCCCGACCCCATCGACAGGGAGCCGCTGGAGTACACGCCGCTGATGTTGATGCCGCCCAGGAAGGCGATGCGGCCGTCCACGATCAGCAGCTTGCGGTGGTCGCGCTCGTTGAGCTCCCACTCCTTGCGCGCCAGCGCGGGGTTGATCGGGTTGAACTCGATGACCTTGATGCCGGCGTCGGTCAGGCGCTTGAAGAACTCGTCGGGCGTGCCGATGGTGCCCACGCTGTCGTGGATCAGGTGCACCTGCACGCCTTGCTGCTGCTTGGCGATCAGCGCGTTGGCGAACTGCTGCCCCACCTCGTCGTCGTCGAGGATGTAGGTCTCCAGGTGGATGTGGTCCTTGGCCGTGTCGATGGCCGCGAGCATGGCCTTGTAGGTGGCCGGGCCGTCCTCCAGCAGGTCCACCTTGTTGCCGGCCGTCAAGGGGCTGCCGACGATGGCCTCTTCCAGCGCGAGGTGCCGCGAGAGCACGTCGCTGCCCTGGCCACCCGCGCGCAGGCGCTCCAGAATCGCGCGGCTGCGCTCGGCCGACAGCGGGCCCTGGGACCCTTCGAGGCGGACCGGGGGCGGGCGCCGGTCCAGATCCGGCACCACCCGCGGCAGGCTTTTGCAGCCGACCAGGCCGAAGACGAGCAGCAGACCCGCCGTCAAGCCCTGGGCCCTTCGCCACGAACCGTGGGGCTGGTGCAACATGCTTTGAACCTCTTTTGTGACTTTGTTGTGAACAGCGGCGGGCATGGCGTGCAGGCGAGTTGTAACGAATGGTATGTTCAACGCATTGACATTTTGTTGAGTGTTCATCATGTTGCATCACCTTTCCTCCGCCCGTTGGATGTCCTTGTGTTCCGCTGTGCTGTTGGCGGCTTGTGGCGGGAGCGGGGGAGGAGCGGGTGCACCCACCACGCCGACACCCACCACCACGCTGTCGGTGAGCCCGTCGGCGCTGGTGCTCTCGGTCAATCACACGGTGTCATCGCCCAGCCTCACCGGCACCCCACGCCGCTTCACGGTCACGAACACGGGCACCGCGACCGCGCAAGCGGTGATCTATGCCGCTGCGCACCACCAGTCCAGCCCTGCCATCGGGCACCAACCTGTCGTCCACTTGTTCGACGCTGGCACCCGGCGCCACCTGCACGATCACCGTGACGCCTGGCAACGCCCCTTCGGCCGCGCAGGGCAATACCGCCCCCGTGCCGGTCACCTTGAGCGTCGGCGGCAGCAACACCAACCTGTTGACGCCCACCGTGCAGGTGCTGACCCATGGCAGCGTGTACCAGGGTGGCTACGTGTTTGGCATCGACGACACCACGCCGGTCACCGGCAATGTCGGCGGCAAGGTGGCCGCGCTCAACGACGCGGTGGGCCTGGCGCCGGGCGTGATCTGGAGCTCCAACGGCAACAGCGGTACAACCCCGGATGTGGCCTACAACGTGGTGCCGGGCGTGGATGAGCTGTCCACCCCTGCACTAGGCCGTTGCAATGGCGGTACCGACGGTGCCTGCAACACGAATGAAATCACGACGTTCTATACCGGCGTCAACCACACTTATTACGCTGCCGGTGCCTGCCGCGCTACCCAAAGCGGCTACTCGGACTGGTACCTGCCCGCAGTTTGCGAATTGGGCGGCCAGGCATCGGCGGGTTGCGCTCCTGGCGGTGCCAGCATGCAGGCCAACCTGATTGACAACGGTGCCGTCAACGTGGCGGCCCTGCCAACGGCCGTCAACTACTGGAGCTCAACGCCGCGCAACGGCAACCCCAACTTCGATGCGTGGGTTCATCGGTTTGCCACCATGGGCGGCGCCGTTTCCACAGGAATCGACAAATCCACCACATTGCCGGTCCGCTGCGTCCGCGCATTGACGCTCTGACGCGCACCCGAGCCGGTGCTCAAGTCACCGGCGCCGGATTGAACAGCACCAGCGCGTTGTGCAACTTCCAGCGCTCGGCCCAGGTCTGCTGGCGGCCGCTGGCGACCTCGAGCATGAGGTGGAACAGCTCCCAGCCCACGTCTTCGATGCTCGCCGTGCCGTCGGCGATGGTGCCGGCGTTGATGTCCATCAGGTCGTGCCAGCGCCGCGCCAGGTCGCTGCGCGTGGCGACCTTGATCACCGGCACCGGCGCCAGCCCGTAAGGCGTGCCACGCCCGGTGGTGAACACGTGCAGATTCATGCCCGCGGCCAGCTGCAGCGTGCCGCAGATGAAGTCGCTCGCGGGCGTGGCGGCGTAGGTCAGGCCCTTGGCCTTGAGCTTCTCGCCAGGTGAGAGCACGTTGCTGATCGGCGCGCTGCCCGACTTCACGATCGAGCCCATGGCTTTTTCCACGATGTTGGACAGGCCGCCTTTCTTGTTGCCCGGTGTGGTGTTGGCGCTGCGGTCCACGCTGCCGCGTTGCAGGTAAGCGTCGTACCAGGCCATCTCGCGCACCATGGCCTGGGCCACCTCGGGCGTGGTGGCGCGCGCGGTGAGCTGGGCGATGCCGTCGCGCACCTCGGTGGTTTCGGAGAACATCACGCTCGCGCCCGCGCGCACCAGCAGGTCGGTGCAGAAGCCCACGGCCGGGTTGGCCGTGACGCCGGAAAACGCGTCGCTGCCGCCGCACTGCACGCCCACCACGAGTTCGCTGGCCGGCACGGTCACGCGCCGGCGCGCGTTCAGGCGCTCCAGGTGTTCCTCGGCCTGGCGCAGGATGGACTGGACCATGGACATGAAACCCACGTGCGCCTCGTCCTGCAGGCAAATGGTGTCCAACCCCCCTGCGCCGCTGCGCGGCTCCCCCCTGGCAGGGGGGGCACCCCCCTGTGGCCCGGCGAAGCCGGTTCCACGGGCGTCCTGGATGGGGATCGCGTCTGAGGGAAACAGGCGCTCGGGCTGCAGCTTCTCGCAGCCCAGGCTGACCACCATCACCTCGCCGCCGAAGTTCGGGTTCAGGCTGATGTGGCGCAGGGTGCGGATGGGAATGACGGCGTCGGGCGCGTCGACGCCGACGCCGCAGCCGTAGCCGTGTTCCAGCGCCACCACATCGTCCACGTTCGGGTATTGGGGCAGCAGCTCGGCCTTGATGCGCTGCACCGCGAAATCGGTGACGCCGGCGACACACTGCACCGTCTGCGTGATGGCCAGGATGTTGCGCGTACCGACCGAGCCGTCCGGGTTGCGGTAGCCCTCGAAGGTGTAACCCTCCAGCGGGGGCTGCGGCGCGGGCTTCACCGTGGCCATGGGCAGGTTCTCCAGGCCGCGCGCCTCGGGCATCTGCAGCAGGCGCTCGTGCACCCAGCTGCCGGCCGGGATGTGGTCCAGCGCGTGGCCGATGGGCACGCCGTAGCGCAGCACCGCCGCGCCGCGCGCCAGGTCCACCAGGGCCACCTTGTGCCCTTGCGGCACCCGGTCGCGCAACACCACGGCGCCGCCGGGCAGGGCGGTGCCGGCCGGCAAGCCGCCATCGTTGGCCACGATCGCCACGTTGTCGGCGGCGTGCATGCGGATGGTCAGCGGCACAAGGGCCGGGGGGGAAGCCAGGGTCTCGGGCATGCGCATCTCCTATGATTCAGCGCGCATCGCTGGCCGTTTGAGGCTACGATGTGATCAATTTGGTACCGGTACCATTTTAAGCCGCAAATGAAAGAAACCGACAACACCCGGCGTTCGCGCCGTGGCAGCGGGGCCATCACCCTGCGCGACGTGGCCAAGCTCGCGGGCGTGGCGCCCATCACCGCCTCGCGTGTGCTCAACACGCCGGAGCAGGTGTCGGTGGACGTGCGCAAGAAGGTGCTGGACGCGGTGCAGAAGACGGGTTACGTGCCCAACCGCATGGCGGGCGGGCTGGCGTCCTCGCGCAGCCGGCTGATCGCGGCGGTGGTGCCCAGCACGGTGATGTCGGTGTTCATGGAGACCATCGAGTCGCTCAACGGCACCTTGTTCGACGCGGGTTACCAGCTGATGCTGGGCCAGTCGAGCTACTCGGCCAGTCGCGAGGAGTCGCTGCTGGAGGCCATCATCGGCCGCCGACCGGACGGCATTTTCCTCACCGGCGTGTTGCACTCGGGCAAGGGCCGCACGCGGCTGCTGGCCTCGGGCATTCCGGTGGTGGAGACCTGGGACCTGACGCCCGCGCCGATCGACATGCTGGTGGGTTTTTCGCACGCCGACATCGGCCGCGAGGTGGCGAAGTTCCTGATCGGCAAAGGGCGGCGGCGCCTGGCGATGATTCGCGCGGACGACGAGCGCGCCGACCGGCGTGCCAAGGCGTTTGCGGCCGAGGTGGCGCGCAGTGGGCTGGCCGAGGCCAAGGTGGAGGTGGTGGACGTGGGCGCTTCGCGCACGATCAAGAGCGGGCGTGATGCATTGACCCGCCTGCTGGAGATCGAGCCCGAGGTGGACGCGGTGTTCTGCAGTTCGGATCTGCTGGCTTCGGGGGTGGTGACGGAGGCGCGGGTGCGCGGCATCGACATCCCGGGCCGTCTGGCGATCGTGGGTTTCGGCGACGTGCCTTTCGTGGCGGACATGGTGCCGGCGCTGAGCACGGTGCACATCAACGGCGCGGACATCGGGCGCATGGCGGGGCGGTGTCTGATCGACCGGGCCGAGGGGCGGGAGGTGGCCCAGCGGGTGGTGGATGTGGGGTTTTCCATCGTCGAGCGGGATACCACCTGATTTTTCTCCGGCTGCTCCGGTCCTCGGTCCGTGGGCGTGCCAGCATTGCTTCGGCTCAGGAGTGCCGGGCGTTCTGCGCAGCGGGGTAAAGGAGGAGGCGGCACCAGCCGCCGGGGGACACCCGCGGAGCAGAGCGCCCGGCGCTCCTGAGCCCGCGAGGTGTCTCACAACCAATCCCCACCCAAAAAGCTCAACCAAAAAAACCGTTTGACGCCCCAATTTGGTACCGGTACCATCCGCATCACCTCCATTTGGTACCGGTACCAAATCGGAGTCCCTTGCCGCAAGATTCCCAACGACAGGAGACAAGACACCATGAAGAAACTGCTGTGCGCGCTCGGCGCGTCCATGACCCTCACCGCGGCCATGGCCTGGCCGGAAAAACCCGTCACCATCATCGTGCCCTTCCCCCCCGGCGGCTCCACCGACCTCATCGCCCGCACCCTGCAACCCAAACTGCAGGAAAAATTCGGCGGCACCTTCGTGGTCGACAACAAGGCCGGCGCCACCGGCACCATCGGCGCCGCGCAGGTCGTGCGCTCCGCACCCGACGGCCACACCCTGCTCGTCGCCTCCCTCGGCCCCTACGTCATCGCGCCCCACCTCACCAAAGTCCCCTACGACGCCACCAAGGAGATGGACTACATCACCGTCGCCGTGCAGGCGCCCAACGTGCTCGTCGTGCCCGCCGCCTCGCCGCACAAGAGCATGGCCGACGTGCTCGCGTTCCAGAAAGCCAACCCCGGCAAGATGACCTTCGCCTCCTCTGGCAACGGCAGCAGCGACCACCTCACCGCCGAGCTCTACTGGCAGCAGACCAACACCACCGGCGTGCACGTGCCCTACAAGGGCGGCGGCCCCGTGATGACCGACCTGCTGGGCAACCAGGTGGACTCGTCCTTCATGAACATCAACACCGCCATGCCGCAGATCAAGGCCGGCAAGCTGCGCGCGCTCTCCATCACCAGCGCCCAGCGCTCGCCCCTGCTGCCCGATGTGCCCACGCTGCAGGAGCTCGGCATCAAGGACGCCAACGTGTATTCCTGGCAGGCCGTCTCTGGCCCCAAAGGCATGCCGGCCGACCTGAAGAACAAGCTGCAGGCCGCCATCAAGGACGCGCTCAACGACCCCGCCATCAAGCCCAAGCTGCTCGAGCTGGGCTTCGAGATCGTGGCCAACACGCCCGAGCAGTTCACCGCCTTCCAGGCCAGCGAGTTCGCGCGCTGGAAAAAACTGATCGAAGCCCGCAATATCAAGGCAGATTGACCCGCTCATGCTGAACCTCGCCACCGTGTCCTCCACCCCCCGCGTCACCGAGCTGCGCGTCGTTCCCGTCGCGGGCCGCGACGGCATGCTGCTCAACCTGAGCGGCGCGCACGCGCCGTTCTTCACGCGCAACATCCTCATCCTCACCGACAGCGCCGGGCGCACCGGCGTGGGCGAGGTGCCCGGTGGCGAGAAGATCCGCCAGACGCTGGAGGACGCGCGCGAGCTGGTGGTGGGTCAGCCCCTGGGGGCGCACCAGAAGGTGCTGCAGCAGCTGCAGACCCGATTCGCCGACCGCGACGCGGGCGGGCGCGGGCTGCAGACCTTCGACCTGCGCACCACCATTCACGCCGTGACGGCGGTGGAATCGGCCCTGCTGGACCTGCTCGGCCAGCACCTGGAGGTGCCCGTGGCCGCGCTGCTCGGCGAAGGCCAGCAGCGCGACGCGGTGGAGATGCTGGGCTACCTGTTCTTCGTCGGCGACCGGAAAAAAACCAACCTGCCATATGCCAGCGAGCCCGACGCCGACAACCCCTGGAGCCGCCTGCGGCACGAGACCGCGATGACGCCCGAGGCCGTGGTGCGCCTGGCCGAGGCCGCGCGCGAGCGCTACGGCTTCAACGACTTCAAGCTCAAGGGCGGTGTGCTGCGCGGCGAGCAGGAAGTGGAAGCCGTCACCGCGCTGCACGAGCGCTTCCCGCAGGCGCGCGTCACGCTCGACCCCAACGGCGGCTGGCTGCTCAAGGACGCGATCCGCCTCATGCGCGACATGCGCGGCGTGGTCGCCTACGCCGAAGACCCCTGCGGCGCGGAAGAGGGCTTCTCGGGCCGCGAGGTGATGGCCGAGTTCCGCCGCGCCACCGGCCTGCCCACGGCCACCAACATGATCGCCACCGACTGGCGCCAGCTCAGCCACGCGCTGGCGCTGCAGAGCGTGGACATCCCGCTGGCCGACCCACACTTCTGGACCATGGCCGGCAGCGTGCGCGTGGCGCAGACCTGCCGCGACTGGGGCCTGACCTGGGGCTCGCACTCCAACAACCATTTCGACGTCTCGCTCGCGATGTTCACCCACGTGGGCGCGGCCGCGCCCGGCAAGGTCACCGCGATCGACACGCACTGGATCTGGCAGGATCGCCAGCGCCTGACGAAGGAACCGCTGAAGATCGTGGACGGTCATGTGCAGGTGCCGAAGAAGCCCGGCCTGGGCGTCGAACTCGACATGGCCGAGGTGGAGAAGGCGCACCGGCTCTACATGGAACATGGCCTGGGCGCGCGCGACGACGCGATCGCCATGCAGTTCCTGATCCCGAACTGGACCTTCAACCCCAAGCGCCCGGCGCTGGACCGCTGACCATCCCCCGACCCACCTGCAAAGAAGAAGGAACCTGATGAGACCCAACCGTCTGCGTGAAATCTGGGCCCGTGGCGGCGCCGTGGCCAACGGCTGGCTGCGCCATTCCCAACAGCTTTTCCGCCGAGACCATGGCGCACCAGGGCTGGGACTCGCTGACCATCGACCTGCAGCACGGCGTGGTGGACTACCAGGCCATGGTGGGCATGCTGCAAGCCATCTCCACCACCGACACCGTGCCCGTGGTGCGCGTGCCCTGGCTGGAGCCCGGCATCCTCATGAAGACCCTGGATGCGGGCGCCTACGCGGTGATCTGCCCGATGGTGAACAGCCGCGCGGACGCCGAGAAGCTGGTGGCGTACACACACTACGCGCCGCGCGGCACGCGCAGCTTCGGCCCGGTGCGCGCGCTGCTCTACGGCGGTGCCGATTACCCCAAGCACGCGAACGACACCATCGTCACCTTCGCCATGATCGAGACCGCGCAGGCGCTGGACAACCTGGAAGAGATTCTTTCCACGCCCGGGCTGGACGCGATCTACATCGGCCCGTCCGACCTCTCGCTCGCGCTCGGCTGCAACCCGACCTTCGACGACCTCGACCCCAAGGCCGCCGCCGCCGTGGAGCACATCCTGGCGCGCGCCAAGGCGCACGGCCTAGTGGCCGGCATCCACAACGGGTCGCCCGAAGCGGCCGCGCGCCGCATCGCCATGGGCTTCCAGTTCGTCACCATCAGTTCGGACGCGCGCCTCATGGCCGCCGGCTCGCAGCAGGTGCTCTCGACGCTGCGCGCCTCGCAGCCCAAGGCCACGCCCGACGGCTACTGAGCGCCTCCCCCACCCCTCTTTTCAAGGAAGTTTCATGAAGATCGGATTCATCGGCCTGGGCATCATGGGCACGCCCATGGCCCTGCACCTCGTCAACGCCGGCCACTCGCTGTACGTGCACACGCGCAGCCAGGTGCCCGAAGCCATCCAGGCCGCCGGTGGCGTGCGCCGCGAGAACGCCGCCGCCGTGGCGAAAGAGGCCGAGGTGATCTTCACCATGGTGCCCGACACGCCCGATGTGGAGGCCGTGCTGTTCGGCGAGAACGGCGTGGCGCAAGGCCTGAGCAAGGGCAAGGTGGTGGTCGACATGAGCTCGATCTCGCCCATGCGCACCAAGGAATTCGCGAAGAAGATCAACGCGCTGGGCTGCGACTACGTCGATGCGCCAGTGTCCGGCGGCGAGGTCGGCGCCAAGGCCGGCTCGCTCACCATCATGTGCGGTGGCGACGAGGCCGTGTTCGAGCGCGTGCGCCCCCTGCTGGAACTGATGGGCAAGAACATCACGCTGGTGGGCGGCAACGGCGACGGCCAGACCACCAAGGGGCGCAACCAGATCATCGTGGCGCTCAACATCGCGGCGGTGAGCGAGGCCCTGGTGTTCGCCAGCAAGGCCGGTGCCGACCCGGCCAAGGTGCGCCAGGCGCTGATGGGCGGTTTCGCGGCCAGCCGCATTCTCGAGGTGCACGGCGAGCGCATGATCAAGCGCACCTTCAACCCGGGCTTTCGCATCAAGCTGCACCAGAAGGACCTGAACCTCGCGCTGCAGGGCGCGAAGGAACTCGGCGTGGGCCTGCCGCAGACCGCCAGCGCCGCCCAGCTCATGGGCGCCTGCGCCGCGAACGGCCTGGCCGACCTGGATCACTCGGCGCTGGTGAAGGCGCTGGAGCTGATGGCCAACCACGAGGTCGCCAAGGGCTGACGCCGCCCCTGGTGGCTACGCCGACGTGAAGGCGTAGCCGTTGCCCTCGGCCTGGATGCGGCCGAACGCCGGGAAGGGGAAGTGGTACCCGCCCACGATGCCCTGGTCCGCCGCTGCGCGCGCCAATGCCGCGCGGCGCGAGGCGCGGGCCAGTTCAGGGTCCATGTCGAACTGCACCTGCCAGTCCGGGTTGCGGGTGAACAGCGCGGGGTAGTGCGCCGCGTCGGCCAGGTAGGTGAAGTTCGCGCTCGAGCCGCGCAGCGAGAACAGCGTGTGCCCCGGTGAATGGCCGTAGGCGGCGATGCTGTCCACCGCACCGAGCAACCGGTCTCCGGGTGTGAAGCGCTGCAGCTTGTCGGCCGGGTAGCCGTCCAGCACGCGGCGCGCGTTCACGAAGCCCGGCTTGGCGCCCGGCGCCGCCGCTTCCAGGCGCTTCGGGTCCATCCAGAAGTCGAACTCCGGCGTGGGCACCAGCACCGTGGCGTTCGGGAACACCAGGCCGCCGTCCTTGCGGCGCAGGCCGCTTACGTGGTCGCCGTGCAGGTGGCTCAGCAACACCGTGTCGATGTCCGCCGGGCCCAGGCCGGCGCCGCGCAGGTTCTCCAGCAGGCGCCCGGTGTTGGGCGGCCCGTTGTCGGCGAAACCCGTGTCGATGAGGCAGCGCTTGCCGCCCACGATCAGCAGGAAGGCGTTGTAGGGCACGTCGATGTACTCGGTGGGCAGTTGCTGCGAGGCCAGCACGGCTTTCACCTGCTCCAGCGGCGCGTTGCGCACGAACTCTTCGCCCAGCGGGCGGCGCACCACGCCGTCGTTGAGCGCGAGCACCTCGGCCGAACCGAGCGAGAACCGCCGCCAGCCCTGGGTGGGCAGGGGCGCCGTGCCCAGGTTGCCGCTGCCCTGCGACCAGGCCGAGCCGAAAGCGAGCGCGGTGGCACTCGCCGCACCCCAAAGAAGGAAATCTCGCCGGGTGGAGGTGGTCATGGTCAGTCGGCCTTCACGTTGCCGCGCTGGATCACCTTGGCCCAGCGGGGAATCTCGCGCGCGATCAGCTGCGCGAAAGCCTGCGGCGTGGTGGGCGTGGGCACGGCGCCTTCGATCGCCAGCGCGCGCGCCACCTCGGGCGAGGTCAGGGCCTTGTTGATCTCGCTGTTGTAGAGCGCGATCAGCGGCGCGGGCAGGCCGGCCGGGGCCACGATGCCGTACCACTGGTCGGCGTCGAAGCCGGGGTAGCCGCTCTCGGCGACCGTGGGCACGTCGGGCAGGGCCGGCATGCGCTGCGGGCTGGAGACCGCCAGCGGCCGCAGGCGCCCGCTGCGAATGTGGGCGATCAGGGCCGGCGAGCCGGTGAAGATCGCCTCCACCTGGCCGCCCAGCACATCGCTCACGGCCGGCGCCGCGCCCCGGTAGGGGATGTGCGGCATGAAGATGCCGGCTTCCTGCTTGAGGTACTCGAAAGTGATGTGGGCCGCGCTGCCATTGCCGCCCGACGAGTAGTTGAGCCGGCCCGGCTCGGCCTTGGCCTTGGCGATGAAGGCCTTGAAGTCGGTGGCGGGAAACTTCTCGTTGACCACCAGCACGTTGGGCACGCGGGCCACCAGCGCCAGCGGGGCGAAGCTCTTGACCGGGTCGTAGGGCAGCTTGGGGTAGATCGAGGGGTTGATCGCCAGCGTGCCGATGTGGCCCATCATGATCGTGGCGCCGTCCGGTGCCATGCGGGCCACCTCGCCCGCGCCCACCGAGCCGGCCGCGCCGCCCTTGTTCTCGATCACCACCGTGATGCCCAGTTGCGTGGCCAGCCGCGCGCCGATCGCGCGCCCCAGGATGTCGGTGGAGCCGCCGGGGGGGAAGGGCACCACCAGCTTGATGGTCTTGGGCAAGGAGGCCTGAGCCTGCGCGCGGCCGACGGCCAGGCCGGCGGCGGTGGCGCAGCACCAGTTGGCGCCGGGTGATCCGGGGACTGAAAAGGTCATGAGATTCTGTTTATAGGAGAACGGGTTGAAACGCCACCCAGTGTCGCGGCTGGCCGCCGGCGCCACAACTGCAATATGCTTGGCCCGAATTGCAATCTGCTTATGACAGCATGGACCCACACGACGACCCGCTGACCCGGTTGCGCGCGCTGCGCACCGTGGAAGCCACGCACGAAGGTGGCAGCGCGGCCGTGGCCGCGCAGACCCTGCACTGCTCCACCTCCACCGTCTCGCGCACCATCCAGCAGACCGAGCAGGCCTTGCGGGTGGCCCTGTTCGAGCGCGGCACCCGGGGCATGGTGTGCACGACCGCCGGGCTGGCGGTGGTGCGCGGCTGCGCGGCCATGCGCGCCGAGCTGGTGCTGAGCGCCTCGGAAAGCACCCCGCAGGATCCTCGGCCGGAGCCCCTGCGGCGCCAGGTGGAGAGCCTGTTCCGCGTGCTCACGGTGCCCATGCTGCGCTGCTTCGTGGCCTGCACCGAGCTGACCAACGAAACGCTGGCCGCGCGCTCGCTCGGCCTGTCGCAGCCGGCGGTCAGCCAGCAGCTGCGGTCCCTGCACCAGGCCTATGGCCGCGCCTTGATGCAGCGCACCCAGCGGGGCCTGCGCCTGACACGCGACGGCGAGCGGGTGTTGGCGCCGCTCAAGCGCGTGCTCAACATCCTGCGCGTGCTCCAGGAACAGATGTCCGCCTACCGGGGCGAGGCCACGGGGCGCCTGCACCTGGGCGTGCTGCCCATGGCCAGCACCTCGCTGGCGCCGCGCGCCCTGGCCGGGCTGCTGCAGCGCATGCCCAAGGTGGTGGTGACCGTGAGCGACGGCACCTACGACGCCATGGCCCGGCAGCTCAAGACCGGTGACCTCGACATGATTCTTGGTCCCCTGCGCGGCGAGCTCGTGGCGCCCGAGCTGGAAGAGCGCGAGCTGTTCCGGGAATCGCTGATCGCGGTGGTGCGCCAGGGCCATGCGCTGGCCTCGGCGGGGCGGCTGCGCTCCCTGCGCCAGTTGCGCCACCAGGCCTGGATCGCGCCGCTGGAAAACACGCCGGCCCATGCCGCGTTCGAGCGTGCGTTCCGCGCCGCCGGCGCGCCCTTGCCCCAGGCCTCGTTCCACGCCAACAGCCCGCCGCTGGTGCGCGCGCTGCTGATGAAGAGCGACCACATCGCGCTGATGTCGCCATTGCAGGTGCAGGAAGACCTGGCGAGTGGCGCGCTGGTGCGGGTGCCGGTGACGTTGCACGAAGTGGACCGCCGCATCGGCATCACCGTGCGGCGGGCCTTCGCCTGGCACCATCCTGCGTCTACCTGTGGGAGCAGCTCAACGCGCTGACGCCGTTCGAGCGAACCCAGGTGGGCGACGCAGGCACTTAGGTCTGCGCGGTTTTTCGCGAGAGCTGGCCCAGCGCGGCGAGCGTTTCGGACAACTTGTCGGACGGCACGAACAGATGGTCGTGATAAAAGCCGGAGACCACGTTGCAGGGGATCGATGCCGCCGCCAGCACGCTGCAGACTCGCGCGAGAAAGCCCACGGCTGCCAGCGAGGAGTGCACGGACAAGGTGATCAAAACGGACTCGAATTGAAAGGCGATGCCCAGCGCCTGGGCCTGCTCCTTGGGCACGATGGCCGTCAGGCCTTCCGCTTCCTGCATGGTGCAAACCGGTTCGAGTCCGTCGAGTAGCGAGGCATCGCGGAGGGTGCACCGGTGCGAGACCGTTGACTGTACAGGCGAGGAGAGAGGTTGATGCTGAACAGAGAGCAATTGGAGACGTTTGCGTCGGTCGTCGAGCATGGGAGCTTTGATCGTGCTGCCGCGGTGCTCAACGTGACCAAGGGTGCAGTGTCACAGCGCATCAAGGCGCTGGAGGACTCGCTTTCTAACGTGCTCCTGGTGCGCGCCAAGCCCGTGGTTCCCACGTCGTCCGGTGAGACACTGATGCGCCACGTCAAGATGCTTCGACTGATTGAGGAAGCCGTGTTGACCGATCTGGTGCCCACGAGCTGCGAGAAGAAGGCGGTCCCGGTCGCGATCGCCGTCAATGCCGATTCTTTGGCGACGTGGTTCTCTCAAGCGCTTTGGCGGATTCTTGAGACGAAACGCATCGCGCTGGAGTTGGTGATCGATGACCAGGATCACACCATGGAACGGCTCATCAAGGGGGAGGTGATCGGGTGCATCTCCACCAAGTCGGATGCCATGCCCGGGTTCGTTGCCGAGCCGCTGGGACACATGGAGTACCGGTGTTACGCCACGCCGCAGTTCTCGGCCCGACACTTTCCGAATGGGCTTGGCCTTCAGGCCGTGCTGGATGCACCCGCCGTCCTCTTCAACAGGAAGGACTCGCTGCACGACGACTTTCTGGAGAAGGTGTTCGGCTTTCAGGTTGCACGGTATGTGAAGCACTATCTTCCGGCTCCGAACACTTTGCGCGAAGCGATCCTGAGAGGGGCGGGCTATGGCCTCCTGCCGGCAGAGCAGGCGAAGGGTGATGTCGAGATGTCCACGTTGATCGAGCTGACCCCGGGTCAAGTCATGAAGGTCGTTCTCTATTGGCATCGATGGGAAGTCGAGCCGCCTGTCTTTCAGGAGATGACGCGCGTTGTTGTCAACGCCGCGCGCGCCACGCTGGCGCAGGAACCGTCGAAATAGAGGCACTCAGGATGGCAGTTTTCTGAGCTTCCCCGCGATGGCGACAATGCAAAAAACGGAGGCGGATGCAACCAATCCAGCCAGCAGCGAAGCGAGATCCCCGTCCGTGAAACGAGCCCCCGCCCACGCCAACAGGTAGACACCAGCAGAAGCCACGAAGCCAGTCCCCATGATGAGGGAGGCTTGTGATGCGGTCAGCTTCCAGTTCGCAAGCAGAGCGACGAAGACGATCGCGATGCTGCCGATGTAGATCACGTTCACAGAAACCATCGTGGCGACGATCCCTTGCCCGCGTGCGGCCAGCGCTGTTGCCATTCCCAGTGCGACAAGACTCGCCCGGATGCCGCTGACGAACTCGATGCCTTGAGTTGCCGAGTCCAACGCTTCGGTCATGGCTCGCGTGATGGCGGCCCCCGATCCCAGTGCGGCGGCAGACAAACCCAACAACAGCGTGCTGCCGATGGCCGCACCGAGATGGCCGACCTCTTGAGCCAAGATGAACGGGATGATCTGTTTCGCATCGGAGAGGTTCGTGAGATGGCCGCCTTCCTTGAACCCGAGCACGACCGACGCGGGAAGAAAGCTCACGGCGATCAGACACCCCGCAGCAATGAGGCAACCCCACACGGCGCCAGAGGCTCGCCTGGCCGCCAGAAGGAACTGGTGGTAGTCGGCGCCCGTGCACACCAGCGCGGCAACCGCGACCGAGATGGACACCATGGCGCCAATGCCCAGCAAGGGCGCGTCAGCGATGAACCTCTGTGGGCTTTTCAGGTAGATGGCGCCACCGTTGCCATTGATCAATGCGAGGACGAGAACCACGCCACTTGCCAACAAGAAGACAGAGAGCACGGCAGAGGCGGTCCTCAAATTCAGCCGGGATGCAACCAGGATGCATAGCAACACGAGCGCGTAGGCTGCGATCGCGCTCAATCCCAGCAGGTTGAGGATGGCAACGCCACCATGGATTTGTGCCGCCAGCACCCCGGCCATCCAGATCACCGACAAGAGGGCCACAGCCTGTCTGGAGCGTTCCCCAAAGGCTGCCCCAAAGAAGTCCCAGATGGACATGCCGGATCGCCACAACCGGGCCGCAAAAAAAGTGAGCAAGAGCATGCCGAAGGCGGTGGCCAGGCCGTAGATGCTGCCGCCCATGCCATAGGTCATCGCCATTTCGCCTGAGCCCAACAGGAATCCGATGCCGTAGCTCGCCGACACGAGCAATGCAGCGACTTGAAAAGCGCTCAATGTCCGGCGCACGCTGGATGCCCCTCCTCATGCGCACGAGGGCCGGTACAGAGCTGTGCTCCGTTGCAGTTCTTCCAGAATGGCGCTTCTCTGAATCATGGGCTTCTCCGAGAGATCCCTTGGCCCTGGATGGGCCTTTCGGGGTGCGCGCATTCTCTCGGTGCCGGTGGTCTACGAGGCCTTTTTTCTCATCGGTTTAGAAAATTTGAGAAAGAGGCAAAAGAATTGAACACGCCTGCCTTCTCACGTTCAACCAAGGGAAGTGAGTCTCTTCCTAGGCCATCAACCCAGCCGCGCGCAGGAACGCATCGTTCTCTTCCACCGTGCCCACGGTCACGCGGAAGCAGCCCTGCAGGCCGTGCAGGCGGTCCTGCCGGCGCACCAGCACGCCGCCGGCGAGCAGTTGCGCATGCGCCTGGGCCGCGTCGGGTGTGCGCACGAGCAGGAAGTTGGCGTGCGAGGGCAGGGGCCGCCAGCTCAGGTGGCCTTGCAAGGCGGTGAACAGGCGCTCGCGTTCGCGCAGGGTTTGCGCCACGCGCTCTTTCACGTAGCCGGGGTGCTCCAGCGCCACTTGCGCGCACACCGTCTGCAGCACCGACACGCCAAACGGCGGCACCAGCTTGCGCAACTGGCGCACCACGCCGTCGGAGGCCAGCGCGTAGCCCATGCGCAGGCCGGCCAGGCCCCAGGCCTTGGAGAGCGTGCGCAGCAGCACCACGTGCGGGTGTCGGCGCGCGAGTTCGCGCGCATCGTGTTCGGTGAAGTGGTGGTAGGCCTCGTCGATGACGAGCAGCCAGCCGTGGCCGCTGGCCTGCGCGAGCCGCTCCAGTTCGTCGAGTTCGCACAGCGAGCCGGTGGGCGCGTGCGGGCGGGGCAGGTAGATCACGCCCTGCGGCGCGGGGCCCGGTGAGGTGCCCAGGGCGGCGATCACGGCATCGATGTCGATCGAGGTGTCGTCGCGCAGCGGCACTTCGGTGAGGGTGGCGCCGAGCAGTTCCGCGTCCAGGCCGTAGAGCGCGAAGTTGGGTTTGACGGTGACGACGCGCCCGCCGCCCAGCGCGCTGAGCTGGATCAGCAGGGCGATCAGCACGTTGCTGCCGGTGGTGACCACGGTGCCTTCGGGCGACCAGCCTTCGTGCCGCGCCATCGCTTCGCACAGGGCTTCGGCGTTGAGGTCGGTGTAGCGGTGCCAGGGCAGCTGGCGCAGGCGCTCGAGCGCGAGGCCTTTCAGTTCGTCGGGGAAGTCGGCGAAGGATTCGTTCTGGTCGAGCTTGATGGGCGCCGTGATCGGGGAGAAGGGGTAGTCGGGGCTGGCGAGGACGGCGGGGCGGACAGGAGGCAGCGGGTTCATTCGGCGGTGGCGGGTTCGGTCAGGGTGAGCAGGATGTCGGCGTACCAGGCGCAGTTCAGGCCCAGCGACTCGTCGAGCACGAGGTCGCGGTTGCCCATGTCCATGCGCGAGGAGTGCACGCCCAGCAGCTTCCAGGGCAGGGCGGCGGTGGCGGGTGTGGGTTGGGTGTCGCGCATGACCACGGCCGCGCCGCTGGTGCCCCGGTGGGTGCGCGCGTCGGTCAGGAAGAAGCCCTGGGCCTGGAAGCGGATGCCGAAGGGCGAGGCGATGGCCGCGTGGCGCAGCACCGGCAGGTGGTGCACCACGTCGTGGAAGCCGAGCGGAAAACCCACCACCATCAGCGAGGTGTCGGCGGGCACGGCGTCGAAGGCGGTCTGCAGGTGGGCCGGTGTGAAGGCGCGCACCACGGCCTCGGCGGGGAAGGCGCCGCGGTCGAGTTCGATCACCGCCACGTCGATCTCACCACCGCTGTCCTCGCCCTGGTGCCAGACGGCGAGGCCGTCCACGTACAAGGGCACCGAGAAGCCGGTGGAGACCGTGAGGTTGACCGCGTCCATGTGCAGGCCGATCTCGATGCGGTCGGGCCGGTGGTCGGTGGCCTCGTCGATCAGCACGTGGCGGCTGGTGACGAGGTACAGGCGCGCGTCGCGCTCGAAGAAGAAGCCGCTGGCGTTGGTCAGCGGCTGGGTGCCCACGAAGGTGGAGACCTGGGGCGCGGCCAGGAACAGCGGGTCCACCAGCACGGGGGCGGTGGCGGGGGCCGGGGCCTTGGCGACGGCCTTGGGCGCGTGGCGGGTGTGTTTGCTCATCGGTCCAGTGTGGCAGGTTTCGTGGGCGTTTCCGTGCCGGGCATCCGGCGGAACTGGCGCGAGACGAAGGCCCAGGCCATGCGCGAGGCATCGGGCCCCCGGGCGTCGCTGTAGGGCTGGCTGGCCGTGCCGCCGCTCCACGCATGGCCCAGCCGGGGCACCTCCACCAGGCTGACCAGGGCGCGGCCGCGCTGCTTGAAATCGGTCACCGTCATGGGGTGGCGCTGGCCACGCCGCAGTTCGCGGGGCGCGCCGGCGGTGGCGCCGAGTTGCCCGGCCCACAGCCGCGCCACGGCCGCGCCGTTGCTGGGCGAGACCACGGCGTCGCTGCCGCCCTGGATGACCAGCAGTGGTGGCCAGCGCTCGGCCGCGGGGGCGGCGGGCGCTTCGCCTGGCGGCGCTGGCAGGCGGCGCCCGCGCATGGCGGCGAGCGCGGTGGCGGTGGATTCGGCCACCCCGGGCGCCACGCCCGAGTGCATCACCACGGCCTGGAAGCGCGCGGGCTCGCGCGTGGCCAGCAGCGCCGCCATGCCAGCGCCGGCCGAGAGGCCGGCCAGCGCGATGCGCGCGGGGTCCACCGGGTAGAGCAGGGTGGCCTGGTCGATCATCGCGAGGATGAGCGAGGCCTCGGCCTGGGCGCGGCCGCTGCGCGTGTCGTACCAGTTCCAGCAGCGCTGGGGGTGGGCCAGGCGGTCCTGCTCGGGGTAGAGCACCAGAAAACCTTCGCGGCGCGCCAGGGCGTTCATGCGCGTGCTGGCCGCGAAGCCCGCACTGTCCTGGCCGCAGCCGTGCAGCATCACCAGCAGCGGCACCTTCCCTTGGGCAGGCAGGTCGGGCGGGCGGTAGAGCCGGTAGCGCCGCGCGCCGCCGGGGCCCAGGGCCAGGCCGGGCAGCCAGTCGCCCGGGCCGGTGCGCAACGCCGCGCGTCGCCTTGGCCCGCGCCACCCGGGGGGCGCGCGGCAGTTGTCGGGCCGCGCGCGCCATCGCGCGCAGGTTGCGGTTGAAGGCCTTGACCCAGGTGGACGTGGCGCGCCGGCGTGCCACGGCGTCAGCCCCTGCGGTGCGGCAGTGGCGCCGGGCTCAGGCGCATCTGGGCGCCCAGGCAACGGACAGGCTCATCGGGCGCAGTACGTCGATGCGCGCGGGCCCCAGGAGGTCGTGCAGGGATAGGCCGTGGAGGTCGATCATGCGCAGTGGGGGTGGCAAAGCGGGCAAAAGTTCAGTTTTGCGGCCTGTCGTGGCCAAGGGATGGTCCGAAACCGCCCTTGATGGTGACAGAATGTTTTGATGGCAGATGGGATGCGGAGCAATTCGGGACTCGAAGGGAGGCTCGCTGGACAGGGTGCTGTCCTCGGGTGGTGGCTGCGCGCCCGCGCGGCCTTGGGCTGGCTGGCCTGTGTGGGCGCGCTGGCGGGTCTGATGGCCTGCAGCGAGCCGCCCCAGCCACCGCTGGTGGTCGGTCTCAACACCTGGGTCGGCTACGACCCGCTGGTGCTCGCGCGCGACCGGGGCCTGGCCGATGCGAAGCAGGTGAAGGTGGTGGAGCTCATCTCCAGCGCGGAGGCCCTGCGCCATCTGCGCAACGGTTTGCTGGACGCGGCGGGCCTCACCATGGACGAGGCCCTGCGCCTGGTCGACGGCGGCTTCGACGTGCGCATCGTCGCGCTGCTCGACACCTCGGCCGGTGCCGACGTGGTGGTGGCCGCGCCGCGCATCACGAGTCTGCAGAAACTGCGCGGTGAACACATCGCGGTGGAAGACGCCACCGTGGGCACGCTGATGCTCGAACGCCTGCTGCGCAAGGCGAACCTGCGGCGCGAGGACGTGACCGTGTTGCGCATGGACGCCACGCAGCACAAGACGGCGCTGCTGAGCGACCGCGTGGCCGCGGCGGTGAGCTACGCGCCGATCGACGGGCCGATCCAGGCCCTGGGCTACCGCGCCATCTTCGACAGCCGCCAGATGCCGGGCGAGATCGTCGACGTGCTGGTGGTGCGGGGCGAGGTGTTGCGCCAGCGCCCCGAGGCGGTGGACGCGCTGATGGCGGCCTGGGCCGCCGGCCTCAACGTGATGCGGCTGGACCCGGGTGGCGCGGCCACCTCGCTGGCGCCCGGCGCCGACCTGACACCCGCGCAATACCAGGCGGTGCAGCGGGGGCTGCGCTTCTATTCACCCGAGGAGTCGCTGGCCATGCTCACCGGCAACCCACCCCCGCTGGCGCAGCAGGGCGAGGGCGTGGCCCGCCTGCTGGTGGAACTCGGGGTGCTGCGCTCGGCCCCCAACTGGGCCGCGCTGATCGACACCACACCGGCGCTGCGCGCACCGACCGCGGGGCCCTTGCCATGAAGCCGGTGACCCGCCTGCTCTCCCTTCCCGCGCGCTGGCTCGCGCCTTTTCTGCTGGCCGCCTTCGCCCTCACGACCACGGGCGTCAACCTGGCGATGCAGTGGCGCGAGGTCGATCAGCAGGTGACCGACAGCGAGACCCGGCGCCTGCGCGAACGCCTGGGTGTGGAGCAGAGCCGGCTGAGCGCCGAGACCGGCAACGCCAACACGCTGCTGGTGCGCCGGCTCGTGGGCGGGCTGGGCCTGTACAGCGGCATGCAGCACGCCTACCTGATCGATGCGCGCGGCGTGGTGCTGGCGTCGCTGATGCGCACCGACATCGGCCTGCCGTTCGCCGATCTGCAGGGTCTCTACCCCGAGCTCGAGGGCGTGAAACCCCTGTTGGCCGAGCCCATGGCCGGCGCCACCCTGCAGGTGGGGCGCGCGGCCGGTTCATCCCTCCTGTTTGGCCGGGCGGCGCTGGAGCCGGGGCACGAGTTGCTCACCGTCGTCGACCTGAGCCAGCCCATGGCCGTGCGCTTCGTGGGCATGCGCTCGCAGGTGCTGCGCGAGAGCCTGGTCCTGCTCGTGCTGGTGGCCCTGCTCGCGCTGCTCCTGCACTGGGTCTGGTTCCGGCGCGCCGAGCAGCTGGCCCGTGCCCTGACCTCCATGGGCGAAGGCCAGTTGCAGGCGCGCACCGGGCTGCAGGGGCGCGACGAACTCGCGCTGATCGGCGCCGCCGCCGACCGCATGGCCGAGCGCCTGCAGGCCAGCCACGCGCAGCTGCAGCGCATGAACGACGTGGTGGACCGCTCGCCGCTGGTGGTGATCGAGTGGGACAACGTGATCGGCTGCCCGATCCGCTACGTGAGTCCCTCGATCGCCCAGTGGGGCTACGCGCCCGAGCCGCTGCTGCAGGGCCGCATGACCTACGACGACCTGATCCACCCCGACGACGTGGGCCAGGTCAACGCCGAGATCGACGGCTACCTGAAGCGCGGGCCGGACACCTACCGCCAGGAATACCGCCTGCGCTGCGCCGATGGCCGCTGGATCTGGATCGACGACCGCAGCGCGCTCACCCGCAACGCCGAAGGCCAGGTCACGGCCATCAGTGGCGTGCTGCTGGACATCACGGTGCAGAAGGAAGCGCAGATCGCGCAGCGCGAGCAGGCCGAGTTCCAGCGCCTGTTCTACGAGCTGCCCCTGATCGGCATGGCGATTTCCTCGCCCCACAGCACCAGCTGGCTGCAGGTCAACGACCGGCTGTGCCAGATCCTGGGCTATCCGCGCGAGGAGCTGCTGCAGCGGACCTGGTCCGAGATGACCCCGGCGCCCGATCTGGAGCGCAACCTCGCGCTGCTCGACCGCATGAAGGCCGGCCTGACCGACAGCTACCAGATGCACAAGCGCTTCGTGCGCCGGGACGGCAGCTTCGTGCACACCGAGATCCATGTGCGCGCGGTGCGCGAGCCCGACGGCGCGCTCAAGCACCTGTTCTCCATCGTGCAGGACATCACCGAGCGGCTGCAGACCAGCCAGGCCCTGAGCGACCAGAAAGGCCTGCTGGAGCAGGCCGAGGCCATGGCCGGCCTGGGCAGCTGGCTGTACGACTCGCACACCAAACACATCTGGTGGTCGCGCCAGATGTACCGCAACATCGGCCGCGACATCGCGCAGGGCCCGCCGCCCACCCTCAAGGACTACCTCGACTGCCTGCACCCGGACGACCGCGAGCGCGTGGCGCGTTTCATGCGCGCCCTGCCGAGCAACCGGGGCCGCCTGCACGCCGAGTTCCGCCGCCACCCCTCGCTCGGGCCCGAGCGCTGGTTCCGGGGCGGCGTCGAATGCCGCGCGCTGGCGGAAAACGCCGGCCACCACTACAGCGGCACCCTGCTCGACATCACGCAGATCAAGCAGGCGCAGATGAACCTGGAGCGCATCAACGCCCGGCTGGAGCAGCGCGTGGCCGAGCGCACCGAGCAGCTCAGCGCGGCCAACCGCGAACTCGAAGCCTTCTCGTACACCGTCTCGCACGACCTCAAGGCGCCGCTGCGTGGCATCGACGGCTACAGCCAGTTGCTGCAGGAAGAGCACAGCGAGCGGCTGGACGACGAAGGCCGGCAGTTCATTGGCCGCATCCGGCGCGGCGTGCAGCAGATGGGCGCGCTGATCTCGGACCTGTTGGACTACTCGCGCATGGAGCGCCGCACCATGGAACACCAGGCGGTGGAATTGCGCCCGCTGCTGGACCTGGTGCTCGAAGGCCACGCGGCCGACATCGCGGCCGCCCGCACCGAGCTGCGCCTGCAGCTCGAGCCCATGACCCTGCAGCTGGACCGAGAGGGGCTCGCGGTGGTGCTGCGCAACCTGGTCGGCAACGCCATCAAGTTCAGCCAGGGGCGCCAGCCGCCCCGGGTGGAGATCGGCTCGCGCAGCGAAGCGGGGCGGCGCATCCTCTGGGTGCGCGACAACGGCGTGGGCTTCGACATGAAGTACCACGACCGCATCTTCGGCATCTTCCAGCGCCTGCAGCGCGCCGAGGACTACGCCGGCACCGGCGTGGGCCTGGCGCTGGTGGCCAAGGCGGTGCAGCGCATGGGTGGCCGCGTGTGGGCCGAGAGCGCACCGGACCAGGGCGCCACGTTCTATCTGGAGTTTCCGTCATGAGCGCCGCCAAACCGCTGCCGTCCATCCTGCTGGTGGAGGACAACCCGATGGACATGGACCTCACCCTGCGGGCTTTCAACAAGAAGAAGTTCTCCAACACCATCCATGTCGCGCGCGACGGCGAGGAGGCGCTGGCCTGGTTGCCCCGCTGGGAAGCCGGCGAGGCCCTGCCCGCCGTGATCCTGCTCGACCTCAACCTGCCGCGCGTCAACGGCCTGGAGGTGTTGCAGCAGCTCAAGGCCCATCCGCGCTTTCGCAGCATCCCCGTGGTGATATTGACATCGTCGCGGGAGGACAGCGACCTCAAGTCCGCCTACGATCTGGGGGTGAGCTCGTACATCGAGAAACCGGTGAGCTTCAGCAAGTTCATCGAGGTGGCCGAGCGCATCGAGCTGTACTGGTGCGTGCTCAACGAGCGGCCCTACTGACCACAAGACAAGGAATGGAAAGACCATGCTGAAAATCCTCATCCCCGTCGATGGTTCCTCGCACGCCCTGCTGGCCGTGCACCACGCGCTGCGGCTCGTGGGCGCCGGTCTGAAGGCGCGCTTCGTGGTGGCGAACGTGCAGGAGTCGGCCAACCTCTACGAGCTCGTGGTGGCGCACGACCCGGCGGTCCTGCAGCAGGTGAGCGAGGCCGCCGGGCGCGACCTCGTGCGCCCGGCCGTCGCCTTGCTCAGCGCCGCGGGCCTGCAGGTCGAGTCGGCCGTGGCCAGCGGCGACCCGGCCCACCGGCTGGCCGAGATCCTGGAAGGCCATGCTTGCGACGCCGTCATCATGAGCACGCGCGGCGGCGGCCTGCGCTCGGCCGTGCTGGGCTCGGTGTCGCAGGACATGGTGCAGCGCTCGCCCGTGCCCGTGACCCTGGTGAAGGTGCCCGAAGACGCGGCACCCGACTGACGCCGGCGGCACCGCCGCACCGAGGAGCCGGCCCAGGCCGGCTCTTCGCTCGTTCACCGATCCCCCCTTCGGCTTTACTTCCCGTTCCACACCCCTGCCCGTGACCCTGCTCTTTGCCGCCCCCGATGCCTCCGGCGCGCTTCGCTTCATCGGCGAAGTCGAGCGCGGGGCCGACTGCGGCTGCCGGTGCCCGGTGTGTGGCAGCGCCCTGGTGGCGCGCCAGGGGGCCGCCAACGAATGGCATTTCGCGCACGAGGCCTCGCAGGAGCGGCCCGAATGCGCGGCGGCGGCGGCCAGCATGCTGCGCCGCTTCATGCTCGAACACCTGCAGGCCCGGGGCGAGGCCGGCGCGCTCTCGCTGCCGCCGTACCAGCAGCGGGTGGCGATCGTGCGCGCCCTGATCAACGTGCACGAAGACGTGCAATGGGGCGCCCAGGCGATGGGCGCGCTGCAATGGCTGTCCGAGGCGGCGCTGCACGAACCGGTGGCGCGCGCGCGGCTCGACACCGGCGCGGACCTGCACCTGTTCGTGACGGTCGGCGAGGCCGAACCGCCACCCCCCGACACGGGCTGCGCGCAGCTGGTGTTTCGCTGCCGCCTGCCGCCGGCCTCGGTGCTGCGCGATCGCCACGCGGCCGAGCAACACCTGGCGCAGCACGGGGAACTGGCCTGGGTCCACCACCCGGACACGCTGGGCCTGGTCGCGGCCGCGCAGGCGCGGCTGGAAGCGCGCGGCCGCCAGATCTATGCCAACTGGCTGGCCATGGCCGATGCCGCCGGTGGCCCGGCCACCGTCGTCGACACCCGCCCGCCGCCGCTGTTCTATGGGCCCAGCACACGCACCGAACCCAAGGAGGCGCCGCGGTATGCCTGCGCGCCCGCGCATGCGCCGAACGTGAGCTTCACGCTCTACCGCTTGTCGCCCACCGAAGCCTGGTTGCTCTACCTGCTCGAACGCGTGGGCCCGCTCGACTGGCGCACCGCCACGGAGAAGTTCTACGCGCTGGCGCCGTACCCGGGCCCTTTCGAAGGCTGGGCTCAGGCCTTGCCGCTCAGCGTGGGTGTGGCCGACCTGGATGTGGGCATCGTGCGCTGCACGGGTTTTCTGAACGCGGTCACCTACCTCTCGCGCCGCTCGCAACTCACGCGCAGCGGCCGCGACCCGATGGCTTTCCAGGGCGTGTGAGGCCCATCAGGCCGCGCGGCCGGCCGCCTGCTCCAGCCGGGGCAGCAGTTCGCGCTGCCCCTTGGGCGTGAGGTCCAGCACCCGACCGCCGCCGCGCCGCAGCCAGCCTTGGGTGGTGAGGTGCTGGAGGATGTCGTCGGCCAGCTGGCCGGCCAGGTGGTCGCGCCGTTCCGACCAATCCAGACAGGGGTAGGCAAAGCGCCGGCTGGCGCGGGGTGGCGCGGGCTGCAGGTCCAGGTGGTCGGACAGCCACGTGTGCCCGGCCTCGGTGAGGGCGTAGCCGCCGGCCTGGGCCGCCAGCGCGCCCCGGGTCTGCAGGGCGTCGTGCAGCAGGATGCCCAGGCGCCCCGCCATGTGGCCGTAGCAGCAGCGGGCGTAGCGCAGGCGTTGGCGCTCGGGATGGGCCCAGGCCTGGTCGTGCACGTCGCGTTCGGCCACCAGGGCCAGCGCTTCGAGCGCGTGCGCCACGTCGGCGTCGGCCAGCCGGTAGTAGCGGTGCCGCCCGCGTGGCTCGCAGACCACGAAACGCGCGTCCAGCAGCTGGGCGAGGTGGCCGCTGGCGGTGGCGGGGGTCACCGAGGCCGCCTTGGCCAGCTCGCCCGCGCTGGCGAACTCGCCGCTCATGAGGTAGGACAGCATGCGCGAGCGCGCCGGGTCGGCCACCATGGCGGCCACGCGGGCGAGGCGGGGTTCGTGAGCGGCTTTCATGGGGTCAGCGTAACGCAGTCAGGGCGCCATGTGACACGCCTTGTTTCGGTGGGGGCCAAAGCGTTGCACCGGTCATCGGCGCCCAGGGGGAGCGGCTCCGCGAATGTCCCCGACCCGGCTTCGCCGGGTCTCCTCCTTCACTTCGCTGCGCCGCGCCCCCTGGGCACCGACGACCTCATTGGCACACGGCGAATGGGCGATCCAGCATCCCTTCTGGCGCATGGGCCTTTGGCGTTCTGCGCAGCGGGGTAAAGGAGGAGGCGGCACCAGCCGCCGGGGGACACCCGCGGAGCAGAGCGCCAAAGGCCCATGCGCCCGCGATGCAGTCGAATGAAGCGGCTAGGAAGTCACAGACGACGAGACCGGCGGTTGCCAGCGAAAGAACATCGGATACACCCGCTCCACCACCGGTCCATTGAAATCCCAGCCCACGCACTGGCCCAGGTGCGCGGGTGGGCGGCCATCGCCCTTGGGCGCGAACGCACCCGCGCCCGCGCAGGTCTGGAAGGCCGCCGTGGCGAGGTTGAACAGCAACTCCCGCAAATGCGTGCAGCCCTGCACGTCGCCCAGGTGGCGCTGGATGGTCTGGCGCCAACCGCGCCCCAGCACCTCACCCACCATGCGCTGCAGGTTGGGCATGGCCTCGGGACACGGACCGTGCGGAAAAGCGTCCATCGCGACCTCGACCGCGCGGATCACCATGCCCTCGTCGAAGGTGACGCGCAGGCGCATGTGGTGGATGGGCTCGCCCGCCAGCCAACGGCCTTCGTCGTGGATCTCGATGTCGTGCGGCTTGCTGTCGTGCAGTTCGCCTTCCACCTCCCACAGGCCGTCGTCGCGCCGGAAGCCCTGGTAGGTGACGCGCCGGGTGTGCATGGGCGTGCGGGGAGCGGGGGTGGGCAAGGGCAAGGCAGTTTCTCCGGACAACGTGGGGTCGAACCCCGCATTTTCCCGCCATGCGCCCTTGCGCGCAGACTGGCACACTCAAGACCCGCGATTCGGAGACACCCGCCATGGCCCACGAGCACCATCCCCACGCGCCCCATGACCCCGATCACCCTGCCGACCCGGACTGGAAACACGACGGCGTGCGCGTGATCCCGGGCAACCAGCTCGACGGCAACGTGCCCTCCACCCCGGGCATGGACCGCAAGGCCGCGATCAACTTCGCGCGCGTGGGCGCACAGAAACTCTGGGCCGGCACCGTCACCATCCACCCCGATGCCAAGACCGGCGCCCACCACCACGGCCCGCTGGAGAGCGTGATCTACGTGGTGCGCGGCCGGGCGCGCATGCGCTGGGGCGAACAGCTGGAGTTCACCGCCGAGGCGGGCCCGGGCGACTTCATCTACGTGCCACCCTACGTGCCGCACCAGGAAATCAACGCCAGCCCCACCGAGGCGCTGGAGTGCGTGCTCTGCCGCAGCGATGGGCAGGCGGTGGCGGTCAACCTGGACATCGAACCGGTGGAAAAACCCGAGCAGGTGCTCTGGGTGGACCCGACGCACCCGACCGGCGGCGTCTGAGGCGGCCGCCCATCGGCCCGTCCGTCTGTCGGCCCCGCGCGCCGGGAGGCGAAGAAAGTTCTCAAGTTCGTGTGTTCCCGGCCGAAAACCCGGCAAGAACACCGGGCTTGTCTCGCCCGGTGGCCGCCGTGAGGGGAAGCCCATGCTGAACATTTCGAGCACCACTGCCGTGTCCTGGCCGACGCCGGTGTCCACCGCCGTCGCGCCGGTGTCGCCGGTCGCCGCCGTGCAGCCCGTGCAGGCGGGCGGCAACGACGGCAAGGCCCAGACCGGTTTTGGCCGCGAAGGCCGCACCGCCACGCCGTCGCAGGCCGCTGCCGCCGCCCGCGCGGCCGTGGACGGGCGCGCCGCGGCGACCGACGATGACGCCGCCGCGCTGCCGGCTTCGCGCAGCGCCTCCGGTGTGCCAGCGGCGCCGCAGGACGTGGCCGCCCAGCGGCAGGCCCAGCAGGAAGCCGCCCAGGTGGCCGAACAGCGCCAGGCCAAGGACAAGAAGGCGGTGGAGCACCTGCAGAACGTGCTCTCCCGCATGTGGGAGGCCAGCGCCGCCGTGGTGGACCGCGCGCTGGGCATCGAGCCCGCGAAGGGCAGCGAACTGCCCGGCAACCAGAGCGATACCGCGCCCGACCTGTCGGCGGTGACGGCCTCGATGATCCCGCGCAAGCCCCTGACAGCGGACCGCCCGGACCGGCCGGCGATGGAGCAACTGCCCTGGCCGGTGATGCCCGAAGGCGGCGAGGTCGCCGAGGCGGTGGAACTGGACGTGGTCGGTGATGGCGTGGGCCCCGAGGCCATGGCCGAGCTGGTGGCCTACGACGAACACGGCCACGGCAGCGCCGCGCCGGTGGAAGCCGGCACGCTTCTCAGCGAGCGGGTCTGAACGATCAAATCCGGTGCCGCACGCCCGAGGGCGAGCTGGCCAGCCGGTTCAACACCGCATTGGCGATCTGGTTGAGCGGCAGCACCTCGTGCGCCGCGCCGTGCTGGATGGCGATGCGCGGCATGCCGAACACCACGCAGCTGGCCTCGTCCTGCACGTAGTTGTAGCTGCCGGCGTCCTTCATCTCGCGCATCGCGGCGGCGCCGTCGCCCCCCATGCCGGTGAGCATGATGCCCAGGGCGTTGGGGCCGAGCACGCGCGCGGCCGACTTGAACAGCACCTCCACCGAAGGGCGGTGGCGGTTCACGGGTTCGGTGTCTTCCAGCACGGCCACGTAGTTGGAGCCGCTGCGGTCGATGCGCAGGTGGCGGCCACCCGGGGCGATGTAGGCGTGGCCGGGCAGGATGCGCTCGCCGTCGCGCGCTTCGGCCACGCGGATGCGGCACAGCGTGTTGAGGCGGTTGGCAAAACTGGTGGTGAAACCCGGCGGCATGTGCTGGGTGATCACGATGCCCGGTGCGTCGGCCGGCATGGGCACCAGCACCTCGCGGATGGCCTCGGTGCCGCCGGTGGACGAACCGATGCAGATGATCTTTTCGGTGGACAGGCGCGGCAGCGGCGCGCGCGGCGGCTCGGCGGCGTGGCCGGCAGCGGTGGGCGTGGCCTGGGCGGTTCCCGGGGCGGCGGCCAGGCGCTTCACATGGGCCTTGGCGGCCACGCGGATCTTGTCGACGATGTCGCCGGCCAGTTCGTTCAGGCCGCTGCTCACGCCGATGCGCGGCTTGCGCAACGAAATCGACCGCGCCCATCTCCAGCGCGCGCAGCGTGATCTCGGCTCCCTGCTCGGTCAGGGTGGAGACCATCACCACCGGCATCGGGCGCAGGCGCATCAGCCGCGAGAGGAACTCCAGGCCGTCCATGCGCGGCATTTCCACGTCGAGCGTGATCACGTCGGGGTTGAGTTCGCGGATCATCTCGCGCGCCACCAGCGGGTCGCTGGCCGCGCCGATGCAGGCCATGTCGGGCTGGCGGTTGATGATTTCGGTGAGCAGGCTGCGCACCAGGGCCGAGTCGTCGACCACGATGACCTTGATTTTTGCCATGTTGTTTTCTCCCTTAGAACAGATCCACCGAGCCGCCGGCCGTGGCCTTGGCCACGACGGCCGCGCTGCCCTTGCGTTCCTGGGTCTCGATGGTTTCGGGGTGCGAGTGCGCCAGGCGCTTGACCATGGCCTTGCCCGTAGCCGGGAAGTAACACACCTTGCGCGGGTAGATGTCGAGCACGTCCTTGGAGACCACGGCGATGCGCTCGGTCTGCAGGTAGTCGAGCACGAAGGCGGTGTTGCGCTCACCCACGTTCATGGTGGTGAAGGTGTGCATCACCTGCCCGCCGCCGAATACCTTGGCCTGCATGCTCTCGCGCCGGGCGCCGAGCTTGATCATCTCGTTGATCAGCAGTTCCATCGCGTAGGAGCCGTAGCGCCCGCTCGAATCGTTGCCGCCGTCGGGCAGCATGAAGTGGTTCATGCCGCCCACGCGCACGCGCGGGTCCCAGATGCAGGCGGCGATGCAGGAGCCCAGCACCGTCATCACCACCAGGTCGTCGGCGGTCACGTAGTACTCGCCCGGCAGGACCTTCACCGCGTCGTGCTTGAAGTGGTGGTCCTGGTAGAAGAAGCTGGCCTCGCCCGGCTTGGTGGGGCGCCCTCTGAGGGCGTCCAGCCGGGATGTCGTGCCCGCGGACGGGCGCGCTGCGCACGGCGTCAAATGCGCTCATACACGGTCTTTCCGCGCAGGGCGAAGAGGTTGCGGGCGTCGCTGAAGTTCTCCGCGTGGCCCACGAACAGCATGCCGCCGGGCTTCATCACGCGGTGGATGCGCTCGAGCACGGCGCGCTGCGTGGCGGCGTCGAAGTAGATCATCACGTTGCGGCAGAACACCACGTCGAAGGGTTCGCGGAACGGCAGGTTCTCGATCAGGTTGACGCTCAGGAATTCCATGTGCTTCTGCAGCTCGGGCTTCACGCGCATCAGGCCGGCGTTGCCCGCCTTGCCGCGCATGAAGAAGCGCTGCAGGCGCTCGGGGCTCAGGCCCTTGACGCCGTCGGCCTTGTAGATGCCGCGCTGCGCGGTGGCCAGCACCTTGGTGTCGATGTCGCTGTTGACGATCTGGAATGAGCCTGAAGCCCCCAGCGCCTCGGTGGCCGTCATGGCGATGGAGTAGGGCTCCTCGCCGGTGGAGGCGGCCGAGCACCAGATGCGCCAGGCCTGCGTGCGTTTGGCGGCCAGCAGGTCGTTCAGGATGCCGAAGTGGTGCGATTCGCGAAAGAACGCGGTGAGGTTGGTGGTCAGCGCGTTGATGAACTCCTGCCACTCGGCGCCGTCGTGCTGCTCCAGCCAGTCAAGGTAGGTCTTGAAACTGTCGTGACCGGTCTCGCGCAGGCGGCGCGAGACGCGGCTGTAGACCATGGCGTGTTTGCCGTCGTGCAGGCTGATGCCGGCCTTCTTGTAGATCAGGGCCTTGATGCGCGTGAAGTCGTCGTTGGACCAGACGAATTCTCGGCCTTCGGTCAGGGGGCCGTCTTCGGGTGCGGGCGCGCTCGCCCGGCCCGTGGGCAAGGGGGAGCGCTTCGGGGGCGTGGTCTGCAGCAGCATGGGGTCCTGACTGAGGAAAAGCGGGGGGCGCCAGGCAGCGGGGCGAAAGGACTCAGGTCAGTGGCGTGAGCGGCGCACCAGGCCGGAGGTGTCCAGGATCAGCGCGACCTTGCCGTCGCCCAGGATGGTGGCGCCCGAGACGTTGGGCACCTTGCGGTAGTTGGACTCCAGGTTCTTGATCACCACCTGTTGCTGGCCCAGCAGTTCGTCGACCATCAGCGCCACGCGCGAGCCTTCGGCCTCCACCACCACCATGATGGGGCTGGTGCCGTTGAACTCGAAACGCGGCACCTGGAACACGCGCTCGAGTTCGACCACGGGCATGTATTCGTCGCGCACCTTCACCACCTGGGCGCCCTGCGCCATGGTGTTGATGTCGCTCGGCTTGATCTGGAAAGACTCGATCACGTTGGACAGCGGCAGGATGTACACCTCGTCGCTCACGCGCACCGACATGCCGTCCATGATGGCCAGCGTGAGCGGCAGGCGCACCGAGACGCGCATGCCGAAGCCTTCGGCCGAATCGATCTCCACCGTGCCGTTGAGCGCGGCGATGTTCTTCTTGACCACGTCCATCCCCACACCTCGGCCGGACACGTCGGTTACTTCCTCGGCGGTGGAGAAACCGGGCGCGAAGATCAGGTTCCAGACCTCGGTGTCGGTCAGCGTGTCGGGTGCGTCGATGCCCTTCTCGCGCGCCTTGCGCAGCAGCTTCTCGCGCGAGAGGCCCTTGCCGTCGTCGCGCACCTCGATCAGGATCGAGCCGCCTTCGTGCGTGGCCGACAGCGTGATCGTGCCGTTTTCGCTCTTGCCCTTGGCGCGGCGCTCCTCCGGCATCTCGATGCCGTGGTCGCAGCTGTTGCGGATCAGGTGGGTCAGCGGGTCGGTGATCTTCTCCACCAGGCCCTTGTCGAGTTCGGTCGATTCGCCCTGCGTGACCAGCTCGACCTTCTTGCCCAGCTTGGTGGCGAGGTCGCGCAGCATGCGCGGGAAGCGGTTGAACACCACGGACATGGGGATCATGCGGATCGACATCACCGCTTCCTGCAGGTCGCGGGTGTTGCGGTCCAGGTCGGCCAGGCCGGCCAGCAGGGGCTGGTTGTCCTTGTCGTCGAGTTCGCGGCTCTTCTGCGCGAGCATGGCCTGGGTGATGACGAGTTCGCCCACCAGGTTGATGAGCTGGTCCACCTTGCTCACCGAGACGCGCAGCGTGCTCGATTCGAGGCCGGCACCGGCGGCGGCGCGGGCCTCCACCTTGGGGGTGGCCTTCGGGGTGGCACCCTCGGCGGTGGCGGCGGCGCGCACCGGCACGCCGGGAGCGCCTTCGAAGAAGCCGTAGTCGCGGCCTTCGGTGGTCGGGTTCGGGTGGCCGGTGCCCATGGGCTCGCCGTCTTCGCCGATGGTGATGTTCGGTGCGGCCGGTTGGGCCTGTTGCTCGACGATGCGGATGTCGTCCTTGCCCACGTGGAAGGTGAACAGGTCCATCAGGTCGCTGTCGCTGGCCGAGGTGCGGGCGCGCCAGACGCGGCGCGTGCTCAGGTCGCAGGGCAGGGCCTCGACCGTGCCCAGGCCCGGAATGTCGCGGAACAGCTCGGCGATGCCGTCGGCCGAGGCCGGGTTCTCCAGCGGGCCGATGTGGATTTCCAGCTCGCGCTCGACCTTGGCGGCCTTGCGTGCGGGGGCCGGCGCCGGGGCGGCCACGGGAGCGGGCGCCGCGACCACCACGGGGGCCGGCGCGGGGGCTTCTTCTTCGACTTCGGCGTCCTCGCCGTGGGCCAGCACGCTGATGCGCGCGACCAAGTCGGCCGTGGCGGGGGGCTCGACGCCCCGGCCCTGGTGGGCGCCCAGCAGGCCGCGCAGCGCGTCGGAGGATTCCAGCAGCACGTCCACCATGGCGGCCGTGGGCGTCAGTTCATGGCGGCGCAGCTTGTCCAGCAGCGACTCCATCTGGTGCGTGAGTTCGGCCACGTCGGCAAAGCCGAAGGTGGCGGCACCGCCCTTGATCGAGTGCGCGCAGCGGAAGATGGCGTTGAGCTCCTCGTCGTCGGCCTTCTCCAGGTCGAGCGCGAGCAGCATCTGCTCCATCTGGTCGAGGTTCTCGCCGGCTTCTTCGAAAAAGATCGAATAGAACTGGCTCAGATCGATGTCGTTACCGAGGTTCTGGCCTTCGTTCATCATTTCACCCATCGGGGTTCTCCTTGGCCGCTTCTTGGGCAGCGCGTTTCAATCAGCGGATGACTTTCTGGATCACTTCGATCAGGCGGCCCGGATCGAAAGGCTTGACCAACCACCCGGTGGCACCGGCCGCGCGGCCGAGCTGCTTCATCTGGTCGCTGGACTCGGTGGTCAGGATCAGGATGGGCACGGACTTGAACTTGGGGTGCTCACGCAGCTTGCGCGTGAGGCCCAGCCCGTCCATGTTGGGCATGTTCTGGTCGGTCAGCACCAGGTCGATGCTGTGCGTCTGGGCTTTTTCCCAGGCGTCCTGACCGTCCACGGCCTCGACCACGTGGTAGCCCGCCCCGGTGAGGGTGAAGGACACCATTTTTCGCATGGACGCCGAGTCGTCTACGGCAAGAATCGATCGCATGGCTTACTCCGTTTGGAATCAAATATCGGCAATTGGGGCAAAGGCTTGAATCGGCCTGTGCTCAGAACAAGTCGATGGACCCGGCGTCCATCTCGCTTTGGGTCACCGGGCTGGGGCGCTCGGGCATGGGGTCGATGTCCATCGGCACCTCGCCTTCCTCGGGCTCCATGGTCTGGTCGGCCAGGCGCCAGGCGCAGCTCTGCAGCACCTTGCCGGTGTGCACGATCAGCTGGGTCGCGATGTCGTGGAACTGCAATTCGGTCACGGCCTGGTGCAGGCTCTGGCGGATCGGGCCGAACTCCTCGCCCCGTTCGGCGCTGAGGTGGCCCAGGGCCTGGTTGGCCGAACCAAAACGCTCCAGCAGGTTGCTGGTGGCGTGGTCGAGCAGGCCTTCGAGCCGCTGCAGGTCCGTCATGGCCATGAGCAGCGAATCCTGGAGGTCGGCCACCAGATTCACGGGCAGGGAGACAGACGGCGGGGTCTGCTGCATCGTCGGTAGTTCCATGGTGGGTGGTGAGGCGCTCGGCTACTGGGGTGGGTATTACAATTTTCGACAGCTGTCCGACCCTGTATCGACAGATAACGGGCCGAATTCAGCACCAATTTCCGCGTTGCCGGCCCAGCCCTGGGTGCAAAGTGGCATTCATCCCCCGAGAACACCAGAATGAGCGGACCGTCTCCAACCCCGGACAAGCGCTTTGTCCGCATCCTTCACCTGGAGGATTCGCGGGTGGACCACGCGCTCGTGAAATTCGCCCTGCAGCGCAGCCAGCTCGCCAGCGAGGTGGTGCTGGTGGACACGCTGGAGGACTTCCGCCGCGAGCTGCAGAGCGCCCACTACGACATCGTGCTGGCCGACTACCACCTGCCCGGCTTCACCGGCATGGACGCCTGGGACGAGGTGCGGGCGATGAAGCTGGAGATCCCGTTCGTCATCCTCTCCGGTGCCATTGGTGAAACGGCGGCGGTCGACGTGATGCACCGGGGCGTGAGCGATTACCTGCTCAAGGACAGCATGCACCGCCTGTCGCACGTGATCGAGCGCGCCATCGAGATCAGCGAAACCCGCCGCGCCAAGGCCGCGGCCGACGCCGAACTGGCCGAATCGCGCCGCCGCCTGGCCGAACTGGCCGAGCACCTGCAGACCAGCATCGAACAGGAACGCGCCGACATCGCGCGCGAGATCCACGACGACATCGGCGGCGCGCTCGCCGCCGTCAAGCTCGACCTGGCCTGGGTCGGCCGGCACGTGGAGCAGGGCGACGTGCAGCGCCACCTGGGCTCGGCCATGGAGATGCTGCAGCACGCCCTGGGCGCGAGCCAGCGCATCATGATGAACCTGCGCCCGCCCATCCTCGACCAGGGCCTGGTCGCCGCCGTGCTCTGGCTGGCCTCGGGCTTCGAGCGGCGCACCGGCCTGCGGGTGGTGGTGCGGCGCTCGTCCGAGACGCTGGACGTGCCGCGCGAATTCCAGCTGGTGGCCTACCGCACCGCGCAGGAGGCCATGACCAACGTGCAGAAGCACGCCGAGGCCAGCTCGGTCGACATCGACCTGAGCGACCGCGAAGGCGTGCTCACCCTCGAAGTGACCGACAACGGCAAGGGCCTGGACGCCCAGGCCCTGCGCAAGGCCAAGTCCTTCGGCCTGCTGGGCCTGCGCGAGCGTGCCGTCAAGGTGGGCGGCTGGCTCGACGTGAGTTCCTCGCCCCGCGGCACCTCGGTCATTCTGTCGATACCCTTGCAGACTTCCAGCAACCCGGACAATGCGGCGCAGGCCGACGAGGAACCCCATGATCAAGGTGATTTTGTGTGACGACCACGCCATGGTGCGGCGCGGCATCCGCGACACCATTTCGGAAGCCACCGACATCCAGGTGGTCGGCGAGGCCGGCAGCTACCCCGAACTGCGCGACCTGATGCGCAAGGTCGAGTGCGACGTGCTCGTGCTCGATCTGAACATGCCCGGGCGCGGTGGCCTGGAGGTGCTGGGCACGCTCAAGGAAGAGGGCTCCACCGTCAAGACCCTGGTGGTCTCCATGTACCCGGAAGACCAGTACGCCATCCGCTGCCTGCGCGCGGGCGCGCGCGGCTACCTGAACAAGGCCGGCGAGCCGGCCGAGCTGGTGGCCGCCATCCGCACCGTGATGCAGGGCCGCAAGTACGTGACGCCCGACGTGGCGCAGATGCTGGTGGACACGCTCAACGCCCCCGAAAGCGAGGAGCTGCACGCCAGCCTGTCCGAGCGCGAACTGCAGACCCTGCAGAAGATCGCCTCGGGCAAGAAGCTCTCGGACATCGCCGAAGAACTCATGCTCAGCCCCAAGACCGTGAGCGTGTACCGCGCGCGCGTGCTGGAAAAGCTGCACCTGGCGAACAACGCCGAACTCACCGTCTACGCGATCCGCAACGGCATCGTGTAGCCCGCCCGCCATGTTCGCCCCAGCTGCTCGACCGCCCTCGACCCTGCCGGGCTGGCGGTGGCTGGCGGGCCTGGGGCTGCTCGTGGCCTTGCTGGTTGGTGCGACCCCGGCACGCGCGGAATCGTTGCGCTGCGCCGGCGGCATCGCGGCCGAAGGCGATTCGAAACTCTCGCTGATGGCCAAGTGCGGCCAACCCGTGCTGACCGACACCTACTGCGCGCCGCTCTACCAGAACCCCCACTACTACCCGGTGCCCGAACCCTACGCCAGCCGCATCCTGCCCTGCCAGGTCACCGAGGAATGGCTGTACGACCGGGGCCCCGGCAACCTGTTCGCCACGGTGCGCCTGCGCTCGGGCGTGGTGCTCTCCATTACCTACGGCCACACGCCGCGCTGAGTCGCTGCCTTCCCCTGTCTGCCTGGTGATCCGTCGCTTCCTCGCAACGCGATGAGGGGTTGCTGCGTCCGACCCACAGGAGGCTGGTGCAAGGGGCTTGCCATGAGGTGCGGTTTTGGTGGATTGAGTGGTCGGATTTTTGGAGCAGGACGCGGTGTCTTCCAGGTGGCAAGGCTTGGAGGAAAGTCAATCCAGTGAAGTCCGACCTTGGATGAATCGTTGAGGGTGGCCGAGCATGCGTCGCCATCTCAACGAGAACATTCAGGAGGACTGCCATGACCCCATCGACCCCCCGGCGTGGGCTGACGATCCGAAGCGCGGCGATTCCCGAGGTGAACGGTGTTCCCTTGCTGGAGCCCCTGAAGCTCGAAGGCGAGGAGGGCCTCAACACGCTGTTCGAGTACCGGCTGGTGCTGCAGAGCGCGGAAGGCGGTGGTGGGAATCATCTCGACCTCAACCGCTTCATCGGCCGAGAGCTGACCTGCTGCCTCGAACTCGAAGGCCAGGGCAGCTTCGTGCCCGGGGTGCCCGGGGGCGCCGGGGCCAACCAGGGCGCAGGGGTGCGGGAGATCTCGGGCCTGATCACCGAAGCCCGGTACATCGGCGAGTCCGGGCGCCACGCCTTGGTGGAGTTCACCCTTCGGCCCTGGCTGCACCTGGCCACGCTGAGCACCGACTGCAAGGTCTTCCAGGACCAGAGCCCGGTGGAGATCATCGAGGCGGTGCTGGGGGAGTACCCGTTCGCGGCGGACAAGCGCCTGATCGAGCGCTACCCGCGGCGCGACTACACGGTGCAGTACAACGAGAGCGACTACGAATTCGTCAGCCGCCTGATGCAGGAATGGGGCATCAACCACCACTTCGAGCACAGCGCCGGGGTGCACCGGCTGATCTGGAGCGACCACAACGGCGCGTTCCAGGCGGTGCAGCCCGGGCTGGAGCCCGGAGCCAGCCCCTACCACCGCATCCCGTATTACCCGCTGGGCCACAAGATCGACCGGGAGTACATCCACGGCTTCAGCCCGGTGCAGCGCCTGACCAGCGGGCGCTACGCCAGCCGGGACTTCGACTACACGCGCCCCGGGGCGCTGCTCGAGGTCAACGCCCAGGGGCCCAGGCAGACCGGGCACGCGAACCAGGAGGTGTACCTGTGGCGAGGAGATCGAGCCGCCGCGCACGGCCAACCCGGGATCACCGGCAGCGACCACAGCCAGCCCAACGCGGGGGCGCAGAAGGAGGCGAACCAGACCGAGGCGCAGGGGGCCCACCTGGCGCGGCTGAGGCAGCAGGCGCTGCGCCAGGGCGGGCAGCGGGCGCGGGGCCTGGGCCACGTGCGCGGCATCGTGCCCGGCTGCAGCTTCCACCTCACGGGCCACCCGCACGAGAGCGCCAACACCGAATACCTCACCCTGCAGACCCACCTGCTGATCGAGAACGTGGGGGAGGACACGCAGCGCGGGGCGTTCAGCCCGGTCATCCCCCAGGCGCTGACGCCCGCCCAGCGCCTGAGCGGGCAGTGGCGCGTGCAGGTCGGCTTCGAGGTGCAGCCCAGCACCGAGGCGCTCAGGCCCGAGGCGAGCCAGCGCAAGCCGCGCACGGGAGGCCCCGAGAGCGCGCTGGTGGTGGGTCCGGAAGATCAGACGGCCGAATCCCACCTGCACACCGATGCCCTGGGGCGCATCAAGGTCCAGTTCCCCTGGGACCGGTACGGGCAACTGTTCAAAGGACTCTTCATGCGCAACACCACTCCCGAGACCGCCACCATGAAGTGGCACGTCACGTTCTGTAGCTACGGCATCGACATCGAGCCACGAGGCCAGAGCGATGTGACCACCTTGACGGGTGACAACTGGATGAAGGATGCCGAGGGCCAGACCGTGGCCAGGTTCTACACCGGCTTCGGCGCAGCCTGGGGCGCGGGCAGCAGGGGCATGAGCGCCATCAGCGAAAGCGGCGCACGCCTGCCCAAGATACTGCGATTGAAGTACTACGACTATCTCGAAGACCGCTTCTACCAGCTCGATGCCGAGTTGCCGCTGCGCCGCATCTTCGATCTGTTCATCCAGTTGTCGCCCATCGTGGCCAAGAACGTAACCTACGGTAAGGTCAGGCCGCGCTATGACGACGTGCGCATTGGCGTGGCGCCCGACGGCCACGTGATGCTCTGGGCCGCCGGCCTGGGCAGTCAGGTGGAGTTGGCGAAGTACCGTGCCGTGGTGCTGCACGGCATCACCCGCAAGAGCTACAACGCCAGCCTGCCAGGGGGCACATTCACGCTCACCGAGAGCGAAGACCGCCGCCTGATGCTGGACCGGCTCAAGCCAGAGACCATCGCGCGCATCGACGCCGGCTGGCGTCCCGACGCCATGTGGTACATGCGGCACATCCGCGTGAAGTTCCCGTGGCGGCACGCGATGACGGGCAATGTGTCGCGCGTGACCGAGCTGGAGAGTTACCAGGGCAACGCCGAAGCCGAGACGGTGGGCCAGTGGGAGATGGCGACCTACACCCAGATCCACCGCATGCGCGGCATTCCTGACACGGCCAAGTTCTGGTTCCACGATCTGCAAGGCAAGCGGCACCATTTGTGGTTGAGCTTCTCCCTGCGCGAGCGGGCGGTGAGCGAATCCGACCTGAGCGAAGTGCGAGCGGCGTTCGACGAGCTGTTCCCGAAGCGCACGCTGGAGGACAACGACTACCTGCCGGGCGATGCGGACATGGCTCGGGTGGAAGTGAACGTGAACGAGGACTTCAGCCGCGTCACGGCCTGGCTGGTCAAGGGCGATGTGCGCCTGCCACTGCCGGTGGGCAAGACCCAGCGCTTCGAGCTGGAGCCGTTTACCCATTGGCCGGGCGTCAAGACCGAAGAGATCACGCCCGAGGAGCGGCAGTTGTTCCAGTACGGGCCGCAGACTTAATGGTTGCCCGCGGAGCACCAGTCGATGAATCTGGCCGCCATGGACACGGTCGAAAAGGCAGGGCACTCAACCTGACAGGCGCCCAGGACGCAGGGCTGCGGAATAATGGGCCATGTCCACATCCATCTGGAGCCCGCTTCGCCAACCCGCTTTCCGGGGGCTCTGGATCTGCGGCGCGGTGTTCTTCATCGGCAGTGGCATGCAGACCATGGCCGCCGCCTGGCTCATGGTCGAGCTCACCGGCTCCTCCTTCTTGGCCGCGCTGGTGCAGACGGCGGTGTTCCTGCCCATGTTCCTGCTGGCGTTGCCCGCCGGGGTGCTGGCCGACACCACCGACCGCCGCCGCCTGATCTCGGGCGCGCTGATCGCCCAGGTGGGCGCGAGCGTGCTGCTGGCCGGGCTGGTGCTGGCGGGCTGGGGTGGGCCCGCCTCGGTGCTGTTCCTGGTTTTCGTCTGCGGCTGCTGCACGGCGGTGCTCACGCCGGCCTGGAATTCCTCGGTGGTCGACCCGGTGCCGCGCCCCGAGTGGCCGCAGGCCATCACCGCCATCGGCATCGCCTACAACGCCGCGCGCGCCATCGGCCCCACGCTGGCCGGCCTGCTGTTCGCGCGCCTGGGCGCGGGCTGGGTGTTCGTGGTCACGGTGTTCACCACGGTGGTGATGTGGGAGTCGATCCGCCGCTGGCCGCCGCGCGCGCACCCGCCGTCCAGCCTGCCGGCCGAGCGCCTGTGGGGTGGCACGCTCAGTGGCCTGCGTTTCGCCTGGCACTCGCGCATCATCCTGGCGCAGCTGGTGCGGGTGATGGCGTTCAGCGCGGCCGGCTCGGCGCTCTGGGCCCTGCTGCCCGTGATCGCGCAGCGCCAGCTGGGCACCGGCGCCGAAGGCTTCGGCCTGCTCATGGGCTGCCTGGGCACCGGGGCGGTGGCTTCGGGCCTGGTCATCGGCCGGCTGCGCGCGCGTTTCTCGCTCGACGCCATCGTGGCCGTGGCCTGCGTGGTGTTCGCCGCCGTGATGCTGGTGGCTGCCTGGGTGCGTGTGCCGGCGGTGGTGTACGTGCGCATGGCGTTCGGCGGCGCGGCCTGGATCGCCGACCATGTCCACCTTCAACACCGCCACCCAGGCCAGCGCGCCGCCCTGGGTGCGCTCGCGCGCGGTGGCGCTGCACATCGTCTCCGCGCTCGGTGCGTTCGCCATCGGTTCGGCCTTCTGGGGCGCGGTGTCCGACATCGCGGGCCTCACCGCCGCGCTCGCCGCGGCCGGCGTGCTCATGGCCGCGGGCCTGCTGCTGGCGCGCCCCTTCCCCTTGCGCGTGGGCGCGGACCACGAAGTGACCCAGGGCACGCCGTGGGACGAGCTCTTCGTGGAGGCCGAGCCCAGCCCCGAGTCCGGACCGATCGCGGTGGAGGTGGGCTACCGCATCCGCCCCGGTGTGGACGAGGCCTTTCTCGACACCATCGCCCAGATGAAGGCGCCGCGCCGCCGCGACGGCGCCACGTTCTGGCGCGTCTACAAGGACCTGGGTGAACCCTCGCGTTATGTGGAGCGCTTCATCGTCACCTCCTGGGCCGATTACCTGCACCAGCGCGCGCGCGCCACCGTGGCCGACCGCGCGATCGAGACCGAGGTGCGCGCCTTCCTGGCCGAGGGCGAGAGCGCGCGCATGTCGCACTACATCGCCGAACGTTGATCCGGCGCCCCACCGAAAGGCACACCATGAAGTTCCCACACCTCGCCTGCATGGCCGCGATCGCCGTCGCCCTGGCCGCCTGCCAGGACCGCACGCCCGCAGCCGCGCCAGCGGCCGGCGCGAGTGCCCCGGCCGCGCCGGCACCTGCGCCCACACCTGCTGCGCCCGCTCCGGCCACCGATGCCTGGCTGGGCCAATGGAACGGGCCTGAAGGCACCTACCTCCAGCTCGCGGGCAGCGGTGGCCAGTACGAGGTGACCATCCGCAACCTCGACGGCCCCCGCACGTTCCCGGGCAAGGCGGCGGGTGATGCGCGCATCGAGTTCGAGCGCGACGGCGTGAAGGAATCCTTGCGCGCCACCGACGGCGCCGAGACCGGGATGAAGTGGCTCAGCGAGAAGAAGAACTGCCTGACGGTTCGAGCGGGCGAGGGCTACTGCCGGGATTCCTGAGCCGCTGCGTGAAGAAGGCCAGGATCTCGTCGCGCGCCGCGAGGGTGGGCTGGCCGGCCTCATCGATCAGGTGCGCCGTCACCACGCTGTGCGGGCTGTTCACCACCTGCTCGAAGAACGGGGGCAGGGCCGTCCGGTTGGCGGCGCTGTCGGGCAGCACCCGCGCCACGAAGCGCGGGCCCAGCGCGGCTTCGTAGGCCTTGAAGCGCTCGGCCTTGCAGAACTTGTCGCCCGCGAAGCGGTAGGCCATCACCGTGAGGTCCTCGCGCTCCAGGCGCGAGCGCACCTCGGCCAGGTCCTCGGGCCCGATCTCCAGGCTGGCCGGGTCGTCCAGCGGCAGCGAAGGCTGCGACAGCACGGGCGCCAGCATCGACGGCTCCAGCATCATCGTGAGCGCGAAATTGCCGGTGAAGCACATGCCGATGGCGCCCACGCCTGGGCCGCCGCAAGCCTCGTGCGCGTGCCGGGCCAGCAGCCTCAGCCAGCGCGTCACCGGGCTGGCTTGGTTGGGCCCCTTGCGGTTGGCGAACGCGCGGAACTCCGCGCTCACACAGGCGCGCTGCATCACGGCCATGCCCGCTTCGGCCTCGGGCACCGCGCCGTCCACCCCGAACAGCGACGGCATGTAAACCGTGAAACCCGCGTCGCGCACCCAGCGCGCGAAGCGGGCCACGTGCGGGCTGATGCCCGGCATCTCGGTCATGACGATCACCGCCGGCCCATGGCCGGCCACATGCACGCGCTTGGTGACGCCATCCAGCATGATCTCGCGCGCCTCGAAATCGTCGAGGGCGTCGTGTTCGGTCAGATTCGGGTGAGGCATGTCCTGGCTCTCTGGAGATGGAAGGGCCTTGATTGCACCAAGGCCGGCGCTACACTGCCAGTGTCTGTTTCGACATCTTTCAAGCCATTCCTGCCATGCGTGATTTCACCGTTCTCGTGCTGCCCGGGGCCTGGGGGAGTGGGGTGGCCGTCACGCTGGACGTGTTGAGCGCGGCGGCGGCCATCGCGCCCCGGCTCGCCTTGCCGCAGCCCACCTGGCGCGTGTGCTCGCCCGACGGTGGCCCGGTGGCGCTCGGCCACGGCCTGCAATTGCAGACGCACGCCCTGCCGGCCCGAGCGGGTCGCGACAGCTCGACCTGGATCGTGCCTGGCCTGGGGGTGGACCAGGCCTCGGCGCTGGCCGACCGCCTGGCGCTCGACGACGCGCGGGCCGCCAGCGAGGGCCTGCGGCGGCACGCGGCGCGGGGCGGCGAGGTGGCCGCGTCCTGTTCCGCTGTGTTCCTGCTGCAGGCGGCGGGTCTGCTGGATGGCCGGCGGGCCACCACCTCGTGGTGGCTGGCGCCGCGCCTGCAAGGCCTGGCACCCCTGTGCCGCGTGGACGCGGACCGCATGGTCTGCGCCGACGGCCCCATCACCACGGCCGGTGCCGCGCTGGCGCAGACCGACCTCATGCTCCACCTGCTGCGCACCCGCTTCGGCCCGGCGCTGGCGGACGCGGTGAGCCGCGTGCTGCTCATCGACGGCCGCCAGGCGCAGGCGCCCTTCGTGCTGCCCGCCATGCAGTCCAACGGCAACGAGCTGATCGGCCGCCTGACGCAACACATCGAATCCGCCTTGCCCCACCCGCCTGACGTGGCGGCGCTGGCCGAGGCCTTCGCCATGTCGCCGCGCACCCTGGCGCGGCACGTCAAAGCCGCCACCGGCCGGGGCACGCTGGCGCTCGTGCAGAGCGTGCGGCTCAACCGCGCGCGCATGCTGATCGAGCGCAGCCGCCTGACGATCGAGCAGGTGGCGGCCCAGGTGGGCTACGAAGACGCGACCGCCCTGCGGCGCCTCATGCGAAAGTCGGCCGGGGCCTCGCCCAGCCGCTTCCGTTCGGGCCCGCATTGAACTCCCCCACACCCCCAATGCCACCTCACATCACGCATGCACATCCGCCGCCTCACTCCTCAAGACGCGAGCCCGTTTCGCGCGTTGCGCCTGTCCGCCTTGCACGAGGAACCCACCGCGTTTGGTTCCAGCCATGAGGAAGAGGTGGTTTTCCCTCCCGAAACGACGGCGGCCCGCCTCGCGGTGCATCCCGACCAGGGCGCGTTCGGCGCCTTCGAGGGAGACCGGCTGATCGGCATCGTGACGCTGCGGCGCGAAGACAAGCGCAAGCTGCGGCACAAGGGGATGATCTATGGCCTGTACGTGGCGCCCGAGGCGCGGGGCAAGGGCGTGGGCCGTGGATTGCTCGTGCAGGCGCTCGCGCTGGCCGGGTCGGTGCCCGAACTGCTTCAGGTGAACCTGAGCGTCAATGCCGGCAACATGGCCGCCATCGCCTTGTACGAATCCCTGGGCTTCCAGACCTTCGGCCGTGAACCCGCCGCTCTGCGGATCGACGGGGTGTTGCACGACGAACTGCACATGTTCTGGCGTCCCGCCCACTGAGAGGGCGGCAGGGGTTTCATGCCGGGGAGGCCGGTGGCGCGTTGGCCATCACCAGCAGCACCATGGCCGGCCGGTTGCTCTCGTTGATGAGCTGGCGCGCCTCGCCCGGGGCGAAGCGGCAGGAGTCGAGGGCGCGCAGCGTGGCGCGCTGCGGCACGCCGTCCACCGCGCCCACCAGGGTGACCTCGCCCTCGACGACGAAGTAGAGCTTTTCGATCGGCGACGGGTCCAGCGTGGTGTGGCCGTCGGGCAGCAGCTGGCTCATGCCCATCCACATCTGGGTGGAAGGGCCGGCCTCCTTGCCCTGCAGGCGCAGGCAGCGCATGTCGACGTGGTTGGGCGCCTCGTAGGTGGGCGCCTCGTCGAAGCGGGTGACGTGCATGGCGGCGGCTCCTCGCGGGTGGGCGTTCAGGGGCGCAGCACGACCCGGTCCGTGCTGCCACCGAGCACGGCGCGGTAGGCCTCGGCCGCATCGGCCAGGTCGTAGGCGCGGGCGATGGGGAAGGGCTTGAGCGTGCCGCGTTCGAAGCCTTCGCGCATGGCGTCGAGCTGGGCGGTGGAGGTGGCGCAGTCCATGGCGAGCGAGTCGATGCCCACGTAGGTGTGCATGCCCCGGTAGAACGCGAAGATGTCGAAGGGCACGGCACGGTCGTGCGTGGCGATGAAGATCTGCGTCGCGCCCTTGGCCATGGCCTTGTTGGCGGCGTCGAAGTAGGCGCTGCCCACGGTGTTGAACACGGTGTCGGCGCCGCGCCCCTGGGTGAGGTCGCGGGCGGTGGCGGCCACGTCAACCGCCGTCGCATCGATCACGTCCACCGGTGCGCAGCTGAAGCCGGCGAACGGGCCGGGGCCACGCTGCACGGCGATCACGCGCGCGCCGGCCTGCGTGCGCAGCTGCACCGCGGCCTGACCGACCTTGCCGTTGGCGCCCATCACCATCACGGTCTGGCCGGCGCGGGGCATGCCGCTGCGGCGAAAGCCCTCGTAGGCGGTGACGAAGGGCACGCCGACCGCGCCCGCCTCTTCCATCGAGAGGTTGGCCGGCATGGCGCGCAGCGCGGCCAGCGGCAGTTCGAGGTAACGCGCGTGCGAGCCGTCGCGCGTGATGCCGACATCACCGCCCGAGCCATAGACCTGGCGGCCGATCCATTCGGTGGGGCCTTCGACCACGGTGCCCGCGAAGTCGCGGCCCGGGGTGCGCGGCCACACGGCCTGCGGCATGATGCCCAGGCTGGCCTTGGCGTCGCTGGGGTTGACGGCCGCCGCGCCCACGCGCACCAGCGCGTGGCCCGGCGCGGGCACGCGCTGGGGACTGTCCACCAGCATCAGGCGCAGGGTGTCGATGCTGTCGGCCTTCTGCAGCAGGCGCAGGGCCTGGCCGGTGCCGGTGGATGGGCGTGGTGGCGCGATGCCGGTGTCTTCGTGGATGCGTGCGGTCAAGAGGGTTCTCCCTTTCCTTATCGTGGGGGCAGGCCGAGCATCGCGCGCGCCTCGCGCGCGCTGGCAATGCTGCCGCCCATGCTTTGAATGATGTCCCGCGCGCGGGCGACGAGCTGGGCGTTGCTCTCGGCGAGCACGCCCTTGTCGAGGTAGATGTTGTCTTCCATGCCCACGCGCACGTGCCCGCCCGCGAGCCAGGCCTGGGCGACGATGGGGAACTCCATGCGGCCAATGCCGAAGGCCGTCCAGACCGCGCCGGGCGGCAGCATGTCGCGCGCGTAGAGCACGGTGGCGGGCGAGGGCGCGAAGCCGTACTTCACGCCGAGCACGAAGGTCCACATGCCGGGGCCTTCCAGGCTGCCGTCGGCGATCAGGTCGAGCGCGAGATGGATGTCGCCCGAGTCGAAGATCTCCAGCTCGGGCTTGACGCCGGCGGCGCGGATGGTGGCGGCCATGCGGCGCACGTTGCGCGGCGTGTTGATGACCACGTCCGGCCCCGAGTTCATGGTGTTGAAGTCGAGCGAGCACACGTCGGGCTTGATCAGCGCGATGTGCTCCACCCGCTGGTCCGGCGGCAGCAGCGTGGTGCCAGGCGCGAACACCTTGGGGTCGTCCTCGCTCGGCACGAAGCGCCCGCCCGGGCCGGTGGTGAGGTTGATGATGAGTTCGCGGTTCTCGCGCCGGATGCGGTCCACCACCTCGCGGTAGAGCTCCACCTCCATCGACGGCTTGCCGGTGTGGGGGTCGCGCACGTGGATGTGCACCTGGCCGGCACCGGCCTCGGCGGCGGCCAGGCATTCGCGGGCGATCTGCTCGGGCGTGACGGGCAGGTGCGGCGTCTGCTCGGGTTTGACCAGGTTGCCCGTGACGGCGCAGGTGATCAGGGTCTTCTGGGACAGCGGGTTGAAGAGGCTCATGGGCGCGGGGCTGGGATTCAGAGGTGGCGGCCGCCATCGACCACGATGCGCGTGCCGGTGACGAAGCGCAGGGTGGTGGCGAGGGCCTCGATGGTCGCGGCCACGTCGTCCGGCTGGCCGACGCGGCCCAGCGGCGTGGTGGCGGCGGTCTTGGTGTTGAACTCCGCGCCCCGGCCCGGCACGAAGGTGGACTCCACCGCGCCGGGCGAGACGGAGACCACGCGCACCGCGGGCGCCAGCGCCTTGGCCAGCGCGTCGCCCACCACGTCCAGGCCGGCCTTGGCCGCCACATAGGCGAGGTTGCTGCCCACGCCGGTGAAGCCCGCGATGGACGAGACGTTGACGATCAGGCCGTCGCCGCTGGCCTTGAGCAGCGGCGCGAAGGCGCGGATGGTGGCGAACACGCCGCGGAAGTTGGCCTGCATCAGCCGGTCGATCAGCCCGTCGTCGAGCGCGTCGAGGTCGGCGGCGGGCACGGGCTTGGTGAAGCCGGCGCTGTTGACGAGGATGTCGCAGCGCTGCCATTGCCGCGCCACCTGCTCGGCGGCGGCCTGGAGCGAGGCGCTGTCGACGATGTCGGCGCGCACCGCGCCATGCGCCTGCGCGCCGGGCAGGCTGGCGGCCCGCTCGGCGGCGGCCGCGCCGTCGCCCCGGTGCAGCAGCACGCAGGCGGCACCGAGCGCGGCCAGGCGGCGCGCCGTGGCCAGGCCGATGGCGCCGGTGCCGCCGGCAATGACGGCCACCTTGCCGTCGAGTCGTGTCTGGGGTTCAAAAGCCATGGGTACTTGGAGGGAAGGTCAGGGAATCGGGGCCTTGGGGAACACGGTCTCGCCGGGCTCCAGCGTGAAGTCCTGCTGCAGCCGGGCCTGGGCGCCATCGGCATCGAGCTCGAAGCGGCCCACCAGGGAGCGCGTGACGCCGAACACCGGGTCGCTGTCGAGGTTCTCGTCGGTGTCGGCGAACACCTGGGACACGCGCACCTTGAAGCCCGGCTGGCTGATCATGAAGTGCAGATGGGCCGGGCGGTTGGGGTGGCGCCGCTGGGCGCGCAGCAGTTCACCGCAGGGGCCGTCGGTGGGCACCGGGTAGCCCGCGGGCACCACGCTGCGCAGGAAGTAGGCACCCTGTGCGTCGGTGGTGAAGCGCCCGCGCAGGTTCATGTCGGGCTGGCTGTCGTCCTGGTTTTCGTACAGGCCCACGGGCGAGGCCTGCCACACGTCCACCACCGCGCCGGCCACCGGCCGGCCCTGCGGGTCGCGCACCGTGCCACGCACCTCCAGCGGCACGCCGGGGGTGCCGGCGCGCGCGATGGATTCACCGGGCTCGCACAGCGGCGCGCGCTCACGCCAGAAGGGGCCGAGCAGCGCGGCGGGCGATTCGCCGCCGGCACTGCCCGGGTTGTTGAGCAGGGCCACCAGGGTGGACACGCCCAGCAGGTCGGCCGCCAGCACCACCTCGTTCTTCTTCGGGCCGGTGGCCTGGCCGATGCCGACCAGGAAACCGATCGCGCGCTCGAATTCGGCTTCGGTCAGGCGCACTTCCTGCGCGAAGGCATGCAGGTGGCGCGTCAACGCGGCCATCACTTCGCGCAGGCGGGGGTCGGGCGTGCGCTCCATGGCGGCCAGCGCCACGGCCAACACGGACTCGGGGGTGGAGATCAGGTTCACGGCGGTTTCTCGGAAAGCGGGAAAGGCGGGTTTTTTTTGCAAACGTTTGCTTATTGTCGCTCCCCAAAGTGGGGCGAGGCATAGGGTTTGCACCAAATTATCTCTGTTGAGGTTTTGAAAGAATCCCGCCAGAATGATGGCAAACGTTTGCATGAAAACCTTCAAAGTGACCGAAACCCCCCGTTCCCCCTCCGCCACGGAGCCCGCCGGCCCCGTCACCATCCGCGACGTCGCCCGGGCCGCCGGCGTGCACCTGTCCACCGTCTCGCGCGCGCTCGATCCGCGCCGGCGCGCCGCCGTCAGCGCCGAGGTGCTCGAGGCCGTCGAACAGGCCGCGCGCCGCCTGGGTTACCGGCCCAACCGCGCGGCCTCGGCCCTGCGCACCGGCCGCACCCACACCATCGGCGTGCTGGTGCCCGACATCACCAACCCGGTGTTCCCGCCCATCCTGCAAGGCATCGAAGCCTGCGCGGCCGCGCGCGGCTGGTTCGTGATGGTGGCGAACGTGGCCGCCAGCGCGCTGGCCCGGCCCACGGTCGAGCGCATGCTGGCCCAGCAGGTCGACGGCATCGTGCTCGCCATCGCCTCGCGCGAAGACCCGCTGGTGGACTTCATCGTCGGCGCCGGCCTGCACGCCGTCATGGTCAACCGCGCCGACGAGTCCGGGCGCCTGCCCTCGGTGGTGAGCGACGACCGGCTGGCCATGAAGCTCGCGGTGGACCACGTGGTGCGCACCGGTTGCGAGCGCATCGCCCACCTGGCCGGCCCGCAGAGCCTGCCCACCGGCCTGGGCCGGCTGCAGGGCTTCGAACAGGCGCTGCGCGACCGCGGCCTGCGCAGCGCGGGCGTGGTGGCCTGCGAGTCCTACAGCCGCGAGGCTGGCCGCCTGGCCATGACCCAGCTGCTCGCGCAGAGCGCGAAGCCGCCCGAGGCCGTGGTCTGCTCGAACGACCTGGTGGCGCTGGGCGCCTACGACGCGCTGCAGGCCGCCGGCCTGCGCGTGCCGACCGACGTGGCCGTCACCGGCCACAACGACATGCCGCTGGTCGACATGGTCAACCCCTCGCTCACCACCATCCGGCTGCCGCACCGCGAGCTTGGCTGGCGCGCCGCGCAGCTGCTGTTCGACGGGCTGGACGGGCGGCAGATGTCGCCTGCCACCGTCGTGCTGCGGCCCGAGCTGGTCGTGCGCAACTCCACCCGCCCCGTCCCGCCGACGGATTCCCCGGCCTGATTCCTTTCCCACTCCCCACGAACCCCATGACCCGCCTTCTCATCAAGAACACCTGCATTCTTTCCATGGACCCCGCCGTGGGCGACTTCGACGACGCCGACATCCTGATCGAGAACGACAGGATCGTGGCCGTCGGCCCCAACCTGCAGGCCGATGGCGCCGAAGTCGTCGACGGCAAGGGCCGCATCGTCACGCCCGGCATGGTCAACGCGCACATCCACACCTGGGAATTCCAGCTGCGCGGCATCGGCTCCGACTGGGTCGGCAGCCGCGACTACCACGCCAACATGCACCAGAACCTCGCCACCAAATACGGTGTGCGCGACGTCTACCTGGGCAACCTGCTGGGCTCGCTGAACCAGCTGCGCAACGGCACCACCACCATCGTCGACTGGTGCCACATCCTGCGTGACGCGGAGATGACCGACGTGGCCATCGACGCGCTGGAAGAGTCCGGCATCCGCGCCGTGTTCGCGCGCGGCACGGTGAAACCGCCCGAGCGCCCGGGCGAGGTGCCGTACCACAAGAAGCCTTTCCCGCGCGAAGAGATCCACCGCCTGCGCACCGGGCGCCTCTCGAGCGACGACCGCCTGGTCACCCTGGCCATGGCCATCCTCGGGCCCGACTGGGGCGAGTACGACGTGGCCGCGCACGACATCCGCCTGGCGCGCGAGTACGGCCTCATCAACTCCGCCCACACCTACGGCCGCAAGGGCAAGCGCGTGGTGGAGGACGGTTACCCGCGCCTGGCGAAGGAAGGCCTGCTCGGGCCCGACCACAACATCGGCCACGGCAACTGCTTCGACGACGAGGAACTCAAGATCGTGCTCGACGCGGGCTGCACCATCACCGCCACCAACCTCACCGAGATGCTGAACTACGAGCAACCCGCCATGCTGGGGCGCCTCGTCAAGCACGGCGCCATGCCCTCGATCGGCACCGACTGCGACCCCTACTTCAACAGCTCGATGCTCTCGGTGATGCGCCACGCCTTCCTGCACCAGCGCGAACTGGACAACCGCAGCCTGTGGCACGAAGGCAAGTGGCCCGCGAAGACGCAGCACTCCACGCTCACGCGCGACGCCCTCTACTGGGCCACCATGGGCGGCGCCAAGGCCTTCGGCCTGGACAAGAAGACCGGGTCCATCACGCCGGGCAAGCAGGCCGATCTCATCATGTTCGACGCGCGCGGCATGAACATCTTCCCCGCGCTGCCCGGTGGCAACCCGGCGCACATCGTGGTGATGTACGCGGAAACCTCGGACATCGAAAACGTTCTGGTGGCGGGCCAGTTCGCCAAGCGCGGCGGCAAGCTCACCTTCGACGAAGCGAAGCTGCAGAAGCTCAACGAAGAGCTCATGGCCTCGCGCATGCGCATGTTCGGGGAGGGCAACTACCAATCACGGCCCGTCGAGCGCGGACCCCAACCGGAGAGGTTCTTCTTATGAAACGCCACACTTTCACCGCCGCACTGCTCACCTGGGCAACGCTGGGCCTCTTCGGCGCCGCGGCGCACGCCCAGGGCAACGCGCCCGCCTGGCCCACCAAGCCGGTGCGCATCATCCACGGCTTCACCTCGGGTGGGCCGGTGGACAACCTCGCGCGCCTGATCGCCGCGCAGTTCGCCGAGAAATTCGGCCAGCAGGCCGTGGTGGAAGGCAAGCCCGGCGCCGGGGGCACCATCGGCGCCAACTACGTGGCCAAGGCCGAGCCCGATGGCTACACGCTGTTCCTCATGGCCTCGGGCCACTCCGCCGCGCCGGGGCTCTACAAATCGCTGCCGTTCGACCCGGTGAACGACTTCACCATGGTCTCCATGGTGGCGCGCAGCCCGTTCGCCATCATCGCCAACCCCAACGCCTCGTTCAAGACGGTGCAGGAACTGGTGCAGCAGGCCAAGGCCCAGCCCGGCAAGATCGACTACGGCACCGGCGGGCAGGGCAGCGGTATGCACCTGGCGGCCGTGCTCTTCCAGTCGCGCGCGGACGTGAAGCTCACCCACGTGCCCTACAAGGGCGGCAGCGCGCCGGCGCTGGCCGTGATCGCGGGCGAAGTGCCGTTGCTTTTCACCTCGCTGGCGGGCATGGCGGCCCACATCGAGAACGGCAAGGTCAAGCCGCTCGCGGTCACCTCGAAGAACCGCTTCGCGCTGTTCCCCAACATCCCCAGCGTGGCCGAGACCCTGCTGCCCGACTTCGACGTGAGCGCCTGGTACGCGCTGGCTGGCCCCAAGGGCCTGCCACCGGCCATCGTCGCGCAGCTCAACGAGATGGTGCAGAGCACGCTGGCGCGCCCCAACATCGTTGAAACCCTCCGCCTCCAGGCCTCCGACGCCTGGGCCACCTCGCCCCGCGAGGCGCAGGCCTTCCTGCGCCACCGACGTGGCGCGCTGGACCAAGGTCATCAAGGACGAAAAGATCGAAGTGCAGAACTGAACCCCACCCGCCGCAAGCCTCCGCGAGTGAGGCAACGGCGTCCCACCCCTGGAGACAACCGCATGAAATCCCCCCGCCTCGGCCGCCGTGGCCTGCTCGCCGGCCTCTGCTCGGGCCTGCTCGCCACCTTCTCCACCGGCATCGCGCACGCGCAGGCGGCCGACTGGCCGCGCCAGCCGATCAAGCTGCTGCTCGGCTTCACGCCCGGTGGCGGCGTGGACGCCACCGCCCGGCTCGTGGCCCAGCAACTGGCCGAAGCACTGGGCAGCCCGGTGGTGGTGGAAAACCGGCCCGGCGCGGGCGGCACCCTGGCGGCCAACGCCGTCGCCAAGGCCGAACCCGACGGCCACACGCTGTTCCTCATGGCCTCGGGGCACAGCATCTCGCCCGCGCTCTACAAGTCGCTGCCCTACGACTCGGTGAACGACTTCACCATGGTCACCATGACCACGCGCTTCCCCTTCGGCGTGGCAGTGGGCGCGAGCTCACCCATCCGCAACATGGGCGAACTCATGAAACAGGCCAAGGACAAACCCGGCACCCTCTCGATGGGCCATGCCGGCGTGGGCACCGGCATGCACCTGGCCAGCGTGCTGCTGCAAAGCCGCGAGCACGTGAAGTTCATCGACGTGGCCTACAAGGGCGGCAACCTCGCCGCCCACCGCCGTGGCCGGCGGTGAGATCCAGGCCGTGCTCGACAACCTCGCCAGCATGGAGCCGCTCGTCAACGGCAACCGCCTGCGCCTGCTCGCCGTCACCGGCACGCAGCGCTGGCCCACCTACCCCGACGTGCCCACCCTGGCCGAAACCGTCTCGCCGGGTTTCGACGTGACCGGATGGACCGCGCTGGCCGGGCCCAAGAACCTGCCCGCGCCGGTGGTGGCGCGCCTCTCGCGCGAGATGACCAGGATCATGGCCAAGCCCGAGGTCATCGAGCGCCTGCGCAAGCTCGGCCTGGGCGCCACCAGCACCGAGCCGGCCGAAGCGCAGAAGGTGCTGCGCAACCGAAGTGGCGCGCTGGCAGAAGCTCGTGCAGGACGAGAAGATCGAAACCCAGAACTGAAGACCCAAGGCCCTGCCGCCCCGGCGGTGCGGCCATGGCAAGATCGAAGGCGGCCCACCCGGTGGTGGGCCGCCTTCTTTTTTGAGGAGATGGGAACGTGACGACCCCAGAAATCGCCCTGCTGGTGCTGGGCGCGGCCGTGGCCGGCTTCGTGCAAGGCCTCTCGGGCTTTGCCTTCGGCATGGTCGCCATGTCCTTCTGGGTCTGGGGCATCGATCCGCGCGTGGCCGCCGTCATGGCCGTGTTCGGCTCGCTCACCGGCCAGATCGTGGCCGCGGTCACCAGCCGGCGCGCCTTCCGGCTGCAGGTGCTCGCCCCGTTCCTCGCTGGTGGCGTGCTCGGTATTCCCATGGGCATCGCCGTGCTGCCGCACCTCAACCCCGACCTGTTCCGCCTGGTGCTCGGCGGCGTGCTCGTGATCTGGTGCCCCATCATGCTGATGTCATCGCACCTGCCCAAGGTCTCGCGCGGCGGGCGCGTGGCCGATGGCGTGGCCGGCCTCGCGGGCGGCTTCATGGGCGGCATCGGCGGCTTCACCGGCGTGGTGCCCACGCTGTGGTGCACGCTGCGCGGCATGGAGAAAGACACGCAGCGCGCCATCATCCAGAACTTCAACCTCGCGGCCCTGGCCTTCACCATGCTCGGCTACGTGATCGCGGGCGCCGTCACGCGCGACATGTGGCCTCTGCTGCCCATCGTCGCGGTGGCGCTGCTCGTGCCCGTGCTGCTGGGCTCGCGCCTGTACGTGGGCTTGAGCGAGGCCGCGTTCCGCAAGCTCGTGCTGTCCTTGCTCAGCCTGTCGGGTGTGCGCATGCTCGTGGCCGCCGTGCCGCGCCTGCTGGCCTCAACCTGAAACCCGGCCCGCCATGATCTCGTCCCAGTTCCTGCAGCGCATGAGCCTGCGCCGAGACACCGTCGACAGCTTCGAGCGCTATCCCTTCAACCTGCCCGCCGTGCGCACGCTCGACCGGTTGGACTTCCACCCCAAGGTCACCTTCTTCATCGGCGAGAACGGCTCCGGCAAATCCACCCTGCTCGAAGCCATCGCCGTCGCCCTCGGCTTCAACGCCGAGGGCGGCAGCAAGAACTTCCGATTCAGCACGCGCCGCTCGCACTCGGTGCTGCACGAGCACCTGCGCATCGCCAAGGGATTCAAGCGGCCGCGCACCGGCTTCTTCCTGAGGGCCGAGAGCTTCTTCAACGTCGCCACCGAGATCGAGCAGCTCGACGCCGAGCCCGGCCTGGGTGCGCCGGTCATTCAGTCCTATGGCGGACATTCGCTGCACGAGCAGTCGCACGGCGAATCGTTTCTGACGCTGCTGATGGAGCGCTTCCACGGCCAGGGCCTGTACATCCTCGACGAACCCGAGGCCGCGCTCTCGCCGCAGCGGCAACTGGCCGTGCTCGCGCGCATTCACGACCTGGTGAACGAAGGCTCGCAATTCGTCATCGCCACACACTCGCCGCTGCTCATGGCCTACCCGGACGCCTGCATCTACCAGTGCGGCGCCGACGGCATGGCGCCGGTGGCCTACGACGACACGGAACACGTGCGCGTCACGCGGGACTTTCTGGCCGATCCGCAGCGCATGTTGCGCGGGTTGCTGGAGCGGTAGGCACGCTCGACGTACCCGCACGGGCCCTGCGCAGGCCCCGCATCTGGTTTCTTTGCCAAGGTATTTCGTTCCGGCCAGTCTGGAACGAGGCGATCGCGCGCGGGATCGAAATGACTGATTTGGGGGATTGCTCGGGAACCGGTGGTTGTGGCAAGGCGCACACCTTCGCTTGAGCGACGGAAGGCGCGAACTTAAGGCGGAACACCCTCACTCAACGCTCGCCTTCGACACGAACGAAGGGTTGAAAACACGTCACCAACCTTGACTCTGGATCCTCGAAATGAACCCTTTCACTAAGCAGCTTGGACATGATCGGCCGATTGACTTGGCGAACATCCTTGCTCAGTTCAGCAGCAATGGCGTTTTCGGGCGCTTGATGCCGGGCATTCTGAGCCAGCTCGATCAACAAGAATTTCCCATCTATGAGGGCAATGGCCTGAAGGACTTGATTGAGCAAAAGAAGGTGGCGGAACTGGCGGAATTTGAGTCTTTCGATCACGAGTCCGTGGTCCAGGTATGCCTTGAAACGGTCGAGCAGCACCCCGATGAAGTGACCGTGCTGCTTTGGAACAAAGAGCTGGCTCAGGCGTCGATCAGGGCCTGAAGTTCGGTGAACTTCGCCTTCTTGTTGATGGCCGCCTCGAACCGTTTCTGGAAGGGTTCGAACAGTTCCGGATGGCCCATGGCCTCCACAAAGTCCTTGATGCCGTCCATGTCGCCCGCGAGGGCTTCCAGGTCCGCCGTGAGCTCCAGCTTGATGGAGTTCTCCATGTTGCTGGAGGTGTCGTTGCTGGCGATCTTGATCGAGTTGGTGACCTCACACTCGTTGCGCCTGGCCAGACGGTCGTAGTAGGCCCCGACGAAGTTCTTGATGGCGTAGACGCCCACGACGATTGGGGCGATGACGGCGGCCGCGGGCCCTGAGCTGATGCCGGCGAGGGTGAGCGATTTGATGACGATGCCGCCGACGGCGTTGCACAGCCGGGTGGAGGCGCCGAACAGGGCCGCGATGTTGGACTTGATCTTGTAGCGCACCGAATCGAAAAGGTGCGTCAGGACTTTCGAGCCGGCTTTGCCTTTCAGTTTCTCGATGGCCCGTTTGAACGCGTCCCTGCGTTCCAGCAGGAAACCGCGTGTGTCGGAAAAGCGCTTCAACTCGAAAACGCTTCGGCCCAGGCTCACCACATTGGTGAACAGGCCAAAGCCCGTTTTTTCCAGCGCCCAGAATTCCTTCTCGGCGAAATCCTCCTTCTGGTCCTCAATGAGATTCATCACTTCTTGATTCAAAGGCCGCTCGCCAAGGCGCGCCATGAACTCATCCATGCCCGCCTCGTCGCGGATCAACAGAACATCCGGGTCGTCCGGGAGCAGCTCGCTCAACTGCTCGGCGATGCCTCGAATGTCGGAAGTGAGGTGCACATTGCCAACGAATTGGATGAAGGCATGGAGCGCGTTCGCAGCGTCCGCCTCAAGCTGCGTGGCGACTTCGCCCAGCCCGGGCATGCCCAGCGCCGATTTGATCAACTCATTGCATTGGGCCCGGATCCTGGCGGCTTCGAGCGGGTTCAAGTCCGCTCGGTTAGCCCAAGCCCGCGTCAGCTCGGTCAGTCCGCATTGGAGCGCCTTCTTGGCGTGCAGATGCCGCTGGACGCCGGCCGAGGCGGTCAGGCCGTCCAGCAAGGTGACGATGGTGACGCACGATGAGATGGTGGCTGCTACACATTGCCTCCCTGTCGTTTGGTGGCTTGCGGCGCACAAGGCCTTGAGCAGACGCTAACGTCGCTGCCCAGTTTTGGAGGGGCCATCAGCAATGATCGACATGGAAAGCGCGCAGGGCACGCTGCGCGAGGCGGCGTGCACGCGGCCGATGCAGGCCGCGACAGCCGGCCTGGACATCCGGCCTCTCATGCGCACTCACGCCGGGCGCTGGTTTGCCGCTGTCGATCGATCCAGGGCGGACATTCTGCGGTGGGAGGAATGGCCCGACGCGATCCGGTCCGAAGAGGACGCCCATGTGCTTCTTCAAAAACTGGAGTCGGAATGGACATCCGGCCGCACTTTTTCCTGCGGAATCTTCACTGAGGAAGGCGCGGTGATCGGCGGTGTGACCGTGTCCAACATCCTGTGGGACTGTCGGTGCGCCGATCTGGGCTATTGGGTGGAGCCCCGTTATCGCGGCAAGGGTGTTTCGGCGTGGGCCGCGCGCTACCTGATCGATTTTTGCTTCCGCGTCCTGCGGCTGCAGCGGCTGGCGCTGGTCATCCGGGTGGACAACGTCGCGAGCCAGCGGGTGGCGGAGAAGCTCGGCGCGCAGTTCGAGGGTGTGGCCAGAAAGCGCATCGTTCACGACCAGCGGGCGCTCGACGCCAAGGTCTACGCGATCACCCAGAACGGTGACCCGTCCGCAGGGTCTGTTTCCACTGGTTACGCCGGTTGTTAAAAATCTCGACCAAGCGGTCGGGTTCGCGGTTCGAGGGAGGCTTCAAGCGCCTTGATCGTGGTTCTTCCCTGTCCGTTCCTTCCATTCCTTGAGCGTCGGGTCGCGTCCTAAAGTGCAGCGAAGTTTGTAGCAACGCCCCGAGAGGAGAGACCGTGGAAGTCAATCGAGCAGAGGAAGGCGACGGCACCTTTTCGGACTTGCACGCCCAGTTGGCCACGCTGGCATTGCGCACCGATGGCAAGCTCAGAAGCTTCCTGCGGCGGTTTGAACGCGATCCCCAACTGGTCGACGATCTGGTCCAGGACGTGTATGTGGAAGTGTTGAAATCGCTGCGGAACTTCGGCGGGCGATCGTGCCTGGAGTCCTGGATCTTTGGCGTCGCGCAGAATGTCGGCCGACAACACGTGCCAAGGCCGTCGCTCATCGCGCGCGCTTCGTGGACATGGAAGACGGGCCCGCCGACACGCGCGGCGCCCCCGATGTCCTTCACATCGTTTCCCTGCAGCAGCGGCTGCGGCTTGTCGATCAGAAGATGCGCGCCATGCCCGAGGCCCTGTCGTCGACGTTCGAGGCCTACATCGAAGAGGGCCTGACCTACGAGCAGGCGGCCAAGTCGCTCAGCATCCCGATCGGCACGGTCCGCTCCCGCATCTTCCGTGTGCGGGAACTGGTGCAGGACTGCTGAGCGCCCGAAAGACCGTGGCGGTGGTCACGCCGCGAGCGGCATGCCCAGGCGCGGATCGCGGTTGAGTTTGAAGACGGCAACGGCTTGCACCAGCTGCAGGGCCTGATGTTTCAGGCTGTCTGCGGCGGCGGCGCTTTCTTCCACCAGCGCGGCGTTCTGCTGCGTCACGCGGTCCATCTGGCTGATGGTTTCGCCCACCTGGCCCACGCCCGCGCTCTGTTCGCTGGTGGCGCTGCTGATCTCGCCCACCAGGTCGGAGACGCGGCGGATCGCCTCGACCACGCCTTGCATGGTGACGCCGGCCTGGTCGGCCAGCAGCGTGCCGCTGGCCGACGCGTTCCACGCTGGCGTCGATCAGGCCCTTGATCTCCTTGGCCGCCTGGGCGCTGCGCTGCGCGAGGTTGCGCACTTCACCGGCCACCACCGCAAAGCCACGGCCCTGTTCCCCGGCCCGCGCGGCTTCCACCGCCGCGTTCAGCGCCAGGATGTTGGTCTGGAACGCGATGCCGTCGATCACGCCGATGATGTCGGCGATGCGCCTGGAGCTGTCGTTGATGCCTCGCATGGTTTCCACGACCTTGCCCACCACGTCGCCGCCTTCGGCCGCGACCTGAGAGGCGGTTTTCGCCAGTTCGTTGGCCTTGCCGGCGTGGTCGGCGGTCTGGCGCACGGTGGTGCCCAGTTCCTCCATTGACGCAGCGGTTTCTTCCAGCGCGGCGGCCTGCTCTTCGGTGCGGGTGGAGAGGTCGGTGTTGCCCTGGGCGATCTGCACGCTCGCATCCGACACCAGCGCGGCGTTGTCCTGCACGTGGCTCACGGTGTCGCTGATGCGCTTCTGCATGGTTCGCATGGCGCCCAGCAGCTGGCGGGTGTCGTCGTTGCCCACCAGCGCGATCGGGCGGGTGAGGTCGCCTTCGGCCAGGTGGCCGGCGGCGGCCACGGCCTGGTCCATGGCGATGGCCATGAGGCGGGCGACCCAGAGCGCGCCCAGCACCAGCAGCACGGTGCGCACCAGCACCGCGATGGCGATGGTCCAGAGCGATTGCGCGACGCTGGCCGCAGCGGCCTCGGAAATCGTGGCACCGTCCTCCTCGATCATCCCCGAGAGTTTCTCCAGCTGGTCTTCGAGTTGGGCGAAGGCCTGGTTCAGCGCCGGCAACTGGGCTTCGGCCTGGGCCGCGCCCTGGGCGGCGCCGCCGATGACGGCCTGCGCGGCCTGGGTGTATTGCCGCACCACGGGCAGGGTGGCGTCCAGCGCCTTGCGGGCTTCGGGGTCGATGCCGGAGGCGGCGATTTTCTTCAGGGCCTCGTCCAGTGTCGCGACGTGGTCATCGAGATCCTTGCGCGCGGCGGTCACGGTGGCCGTGTCGTTCTTCATCACCGCCAGCAGCGCGCGCTGCGCGTCGCCACGCAGGGCGTCGTGCATCATGTCCGCGCTCAGGGAGGCCTGCAGGGCCTGGCTGGAGAGTGCGGAGGCCTCGACCTTGGCGGCCATGGATGAGACGGCGAGCAGGCCGATGCCGCCCGCGGCAGACACCAACGCGGCGCCGGCCAGGCCAAGACAGAGGATCTGGGTGCGAAGTTTCATGAAGTCTCCGGAAGAGATGCGGATGGCGCGGCGAAGGTGCCGCTGACCCCTGAGGCCTGTTTCGACGCGCCCCCGCGCTTGTGTAGCGCGGCCGGACAGGCGGTTGGCGTGGTGGAACCAAGCACCGCCGCCGCCTCAACCGCCGGTGAAGATTTCGGTGGCCAGCTTCATGAGCGCGGCCACCGGCGTGTCCAGCATGGGCAGGGTGAAGGCGATGCCCACCAGGCCGGCCGAGAGGGTGAGCGGGAAACCGATGGCGAAGGCGTTCATCTGCGGCGCGATGCGCGAGATGAAGCCGAGCACGATGTTGATGAACAGCAGCATGCCGATCATGGGCAGGGCGATCCACAGGCCGTAGCGGAACACCACCGAACCCAGCTCGTGCAACTGCATGCGGTTGATCGATTCGAAGGCGCTGCCGCTGAGCGGAAAGGTGTTGAAGCTGGCCACGACGGCCTGCAGCAGCATGAGGTGGCCGCCCATCACCACAAACAGCAGCATGGTGGTGTTGCCGAAGAAGCGGCCCACGGCGCTGGACTGCGAGTTGGTGGACGGATCGAAAAAGCCGGCGAAGTTCAGGCCCATCTGCAGGCCGATGAGTTCACCGGCGAGCTCGACGGAGGCGAACACGATGCGCACCGCCAGACCGATGGCGATGCCCACGATCACCTGCTGCATCACGACGGCGAAGGCGCCTGCGTCGGTGAGGCCGATCACGGGTTGCTCGGGCAGGCCGGCCTGGGCGCACACCGCCACCAGGAAGGCCAGGCCCACGCGGGTGCGCATGGGCACCGAGCGCGAGGAGAAGATGGGCGCGCTGGAGAAGACGGCCAGGATGCGCAGGAAGGGCCAGAACACCGGCGAGACCAGCGCCATGATCTGCGCTTCGGTGAACGTGGGCATGCGACGGCCGATCGCGAGATCAGATGGCGAAGTTGGGGATCGACAGGATCGTGCTGCGGATGAACTCGACCATGGTGGTCATCATCCACGGGCCCGCGATGGCGAACACCGCGATGGCCGCGATCAGCTTGGGCACGAAGGCGAGCGTGGCTTCGTTGATCTGCGTGATGGCCTGGAACAGGCTGACCAGCAGGCCCACCCCGAGCACCGTGGCGAGCACCGGCGCGGCGACCATGAGCAGCATGAAGAGGGCGTTCTGCCCCATCGTGAGGGCGGCTTGGGGATCCATGGTGTTCCTCTAGGTGGAGAACGAGGCGGCGAGGGAGCCGAGCAGCAGGTTCCAGCCATCGGCCAGCACGAACAGCATGAGCTTGAACGGCAACGCCACCAGCACGGGCGAGAGCATCATCATGCCCAGCGACATCAGCACGCTGGCGACGACCATGTCGATCACCAGGAAGGGGATGAAGATCATGAAGCCGATCTGGAACGCGGTCTTGAGCTCGCTGGTGACGAAGGCCGGCACCAGCACGCGGAAGGGGGCGTTCTGCGCGGTCACGTCGTTGGGCAGCTTGGCCAGCTTGGCGAAGAGTTCGAAGTCGGACTGGCGCGTCTGCTTGAGCATGAACTCGCGCATGGGGGCCTGGCCGCGTTCGAGCGCCTGGTCGAAGGTGATGGCGTTGCGCGAATAGGGTTCGTAGGCGTCGGCGTACACGCGGTCCAGCGTGGGGCCCATCACGAACAGCGTGAGGAACAGCGAGAGGCCGACGATCACCTGGTTGGGCGGGGCCGACTGCGTGCCCAGGGCCTGGCGCAGCAGCGAGAGCACGATCACGATGCGGGTGAAGCCCGTCATGAGCAGCAGCACGGCCGGCAGAAAGGACAGCGCGGTGAAGAACAGCAGGGTCTGGATCGGCACCGAGTAGCTGGTGCCGCCCGCGCCCTGGCCGATCATCAGCGGCAGCGTGGGGCCGGCGGGTGCGGCGGGCGCGCCCTGGGCCCAGGCCGCGCCGGTGGCGAAGAGGGCGAGCGCGGCCAGCAGCAGGCCGGTGCGCAAGGGTTCAACGCGGCGCATGGGGGCCTTTGAGGGGTTGGGTCAGTTGGGCCAGGCGCGCGGCGAAGCCGGAAGCGGGCGTGACGATGGGGCCGGCGGGGTCCACCAGATCGGCCGGCAGGGCCATCTGGTGCAGGGCGTTCACGCTGCCGGCGGACACGCCGAGCACCAGGCACACGCGGTCTTCGCCCTGGCCGATCTGCACCGTCACCACGCGCTGCTGCGGGCCCAGCGAGAGGGTGGAGAGCACCTGCATGGGCGGGCCGCTGTGGCCCACGGCGCCGGGCAGGCGGCGGCGCGCCCACTTCAGGGCGAAGGCCAGGCCCACCATGAGGGCGAGCAGAAGCAGCGCGGGCATCGCGTTTTGCAGCATGAGGGGCTCGATCGGAGAAGAGGTTTTTAGTCCAGGGATGCCGAGGAACCGGCTTTGCCGGGCCTCTGGCGTCGCCTCCCTGCCAGGGGGGTGGCGCCGAAGGCGACGCGGGGGGTGACATGACCCATGGTCATGTCCTGCTCACCCTGCGCATGCGTTCGGACGGCGTCACGATGTCGGTCAGGCGGATGCCGAACTTGTCGTTCACCACCACCACCTCGCCCTGGGCGATCAGGTAGCCGTTGATCAGCACGTCCATGGGTTCGCCGGCCAATGCGTCGAGTTCGACGATGGAGCCCTGCGCGAGCTGCAGGATGTACTTGATCGGCACCCGGGTGCGGCCCAGTTCCACCGACAGCTGGACGGGGATGTCCAGCACCATCTGGATGTCCTGCATCGGGCTCGTGCCCGAGGCCACGGGGGGCGGTGCTGGCCTCGAACTCGGGCGCGCCGTCGGCGACCGTTTCGGTGGTGGCGGCCTGTTCTTCCAGGGCCTGAGCCCATTCGTCGGCAACAGCGTCGTTCATGGTGTTGGTGCTCTCAGTTGACATAGGAATCTCCCAACCAGTGCAAATCGGTGCCACGCAGGTTGCGCTCGACGCGCAGGGCGTACTTGCCCTTGTGGGTGCCGTACTGGCATTCAAAGACGGGCACGCCGTCCACGTGGGCCTTGATCGAAGGGTGGCGATCGAGTTCGATGAAGTCGCCGATCTGCATGGCCAGCAGCTGTTCCACCGTGGCGTCGGTCTGGGCCAGCTCGGCGACCATGGTCACCTCGGCGGCCTGGATCTCGTGGCTCAGCAGCTTGACCCAGCGGCGGTCGACCTCGATGGCATCGCCCTGCACGCTGGAATACAGCACGTCGCGGATCGGCTCCAGCGTGGCGTAGGGAATGCAGATGTGCAGCGAACCCGCGATGTCGCCGATCTCCAGCGTGAAGCTGGTGGAGACCACGATTTCGCTCGGGGTGGCGATGGTGGCGAACTGGGGCTGCATCTCCGAGCGCTGGTAGGCCAGTTCGATCGGGTACACGCCGCGCCAGGCCTTCTTGTATTCCTCGGCCACCACCTCCACCAGGCGGTTGATCACGCGCTGCTCGGTGGGCGAGAAGTCGCGGCCCTCGATGCGGGTGTGGAACTTGCCATTGCCGCCGAACAGGCTGTCGATCACGCCGAACAGCAGCGTGGGCTCGCAGACCACCAGGCCGTTGCCGCGCAGCGGGCGGATGGCCATGATGTTGAAGTTGGTCGGCACCACCAGTTCCCGCAGGAAGGCGCTGTACTTCTGCACCTGCACCGCGCCCACCGAAATCTCGGGGCTGCGGCGGATGAAGTTGAACAGGCCCAGACGCAGGTTGCGCGAGAAGCGCTCGTTGACGATTTCCATGGTGGGCATGCGCCCACGCACGATGCGCTCCTGGCTCGAGAGGCTGTAGTCGCGCACACCGCCGGTGGGCACTTCCTCTTTCGCGAGTTTCTGGCTCTCGCCGGTGACGCCTTCGAGAAGGGCGTCGATCTCTTCCTGGGACAGAAACGAATCGGCCATGGCGTGTCGTCCTGCTTATTGAACGATGAAGCTGGAGAACAGCACGGCCTGCACGGGGTTGGCGGCGGCCTTCGATTTCTTCTTGCGCGTCGCCTCTTCGCCCTCGGTGGACACGGCGTAGCCCATCTCCTTCGAGATCGTCGCGATGATGTCGCTGGCGGCTTTTCCTTGCCCTTGAGCGCCAGCATCTCGTCGGCGGTGCGCTGCGAGATCAGCACCAGCACCTGGCTGCGGATGCTGGGCAGGTAGGCCTTGACGGCGGTCTCGGTGGCGGCGTCCTGCAGCTGCAGCGTCAGGCCGAGCTGGATGAAGCGGTTGCCGCCGGGGTCGGCCAGGTTGATGACCATGTTCTCCAGCGGCAGGAAGACCGGCGCGGTCTTGGGGTTCTTGGCGGCCTGTTCGACGGGGGCGTGCCCATCGTCCTCGTAATCGTCTTCGGCGGTGTTCTTCTTGAGGATGAACAGCGCGGCGGCGGCGCCGATCAGCGCGAGCACGACCACGCCGAGCACGATGAACAGCAGTTTCTTGCTCTTCTTCTTGGGCGCTTCGGGGGCGGCAGCGGTGGCGGTGGCGGCGGCAGCGGACATGTTCTTCCTTCAATGTGGCCCACCGGCCATACCGGGTGGGGTTGAAAGAATTATTGGGCGCCACTCCCTCCGCCGTTCGCCAGATAAGCGCCGGAAAAGGGGGTTATTCAGTCGCTAGGTGGCAAGGTGTGCCGCATTGCACAAACGCCGCCAGGGCACCCGCGGAACCGGCTTTGCCGGGCCGCCAGGTGCGCCCCCTTGAGGGGGAGACGCCGCAGGCGGCGCAGGGGTGCTTCCGAATCAGGCGAACACGTCCAGGGGACGGCTGCCGTCGGTGCGGGGGGCCAGCACCGGCCGCGCGGCCGGTTCGGCCGCCTGGCTGGCGCGGCCCAGGGCCTCGGTGCTCAGGCCGGCCGGGCGGGGCTGGTACGAACCATCGCCCTGCGCCTGGCCCTGCGAGCCCACGGACACGCCGCCGAGCTGGATGCCGCTGCGCTGCAGCAGGTCGGCCAGCGATTCGCCGGCGCTTTCGCGCAGGGTGGCGCGCGCCTCGGCGTTGTCGGTCTGGAAGGCGACCTGCACCTCCTGGCCCTTCACGGCGAGCTGGATGTCGATGGCGTCGGCGCCTTCGCCGCCCACGCGCAGGCTGGCGTGGCGCATGTGCTGGGTGCCCCAGTGGCTCACGGTCGGGGCTTCGGCGTCGGCGCGGGCGTCGGCCGGGTTGCGGCCGTCGCCGTTGCCCTGGTCGGTGAAGGACTGGGAGGAAGCGTCGCTGTTGCCGCCGCCGCTGCTGTCGCCGGGGGGCGGTGCCGCTCGCGGCGGTCAGGCTGCCGTCCAGCGCCGGGCCGGTGGCCGTGGCGCCGGCGGCGGGGCTGCCGCTCAGGGCGAATTCGCGCGGGTTGGTGGGGCCGGCGCCCACGTCCGTGCCGGCCGAGGCCACGCCCAGGCGCTCGTTGAGGGCGACGGTGGCGCGCACTTGCGCGAACTGGGCGCTCTGCTGTTGTTGCAGGGCTTCGGTGCTGGAGACCGCGCCGCGCTGCCAGACCATGGCGGGAGCGCCGCCTGGCTGGATGGTGCTGTCCCCGGCGCGCTGGGCGGCGGCGGTGGCGGGGGCTGCGGCGTTGGGGTTCAACGGGCTGAAGGCCGGGCGCGAGGCGGCGGCGGCGCGCGCTTGCGCGGCCGCGTTGGGCAGGGTGGGCGCGGCTTCGTCCACGCGGGTCATGCCGCTGACGTCGATGCCACCCTCGCGGGCGGCGCCTTCGGCCTTGCCGGAGGTGGATGCGGCGGCCGCGCCGGTGCCGGTGGTGGACGCGGTGTTGCCGGGCAGGCCCCAGGCGAGCAGGGCGGCCAGGGGGTTGTCGTCGGTCGGGTCGTCGGCCTCGGCCTGCGCGTCGTTGGCGGCTTCGCCGTCGGGCAGGGTGTTGCTGGCCGCGGTCTGGTGCGTGTCGCTCACCAGGCTCAGCAGGCTGGCGAACAGGTCCTCGGCCGGCTTGTCGGCGTTGGCGCGCGCGTTGCCACCCGGCTGGGCCGGCTTGGACGCGGCTTCGGCGGGCTTGGGCGCTTGGATGCTGGCGTGCGTGGTGGTCATGGTGTCGGCGTCGGGCTGGGGGTCGTCGGGGGCTTCAGTTGCGGGCCTGGGCCTGGGCCAGGCTTTGGCGCAGGTGGATGGACAGCGCCATTTCGTCGGTCTGCTTCTGTTCCTGGCGCTGGGCCTTGTGGGCGATGGCCTGCACCTTGCGGTCGGTGAACTTGCGCAGGCCGGCGAGGTCGCGCTCGGTGACGTGCACCTGCTCCTGCGCGGTGTCGATCAGGCGCTGGCGGTCGGCCAGCACGCCGCGCTGGAATTCCACGGCGTGGTAGATCTTGTGCATGAATTCGCGGTGGTGCATGAGCAGCGCGGGGTCCACGCCGGTGGCGCTGCGGGTCACCCAGCGGGCCTCGGCCTCGAGGGCGTAGGCCTGCAGCTGGTCCATCTGGTCCTGGGCCACCTTCAGCTCACGCTGCATCTGGGCCACCACGCCCAGGGCCTCGTCCCGGCGTTTCTCGGCGAGTTCCACCACTTTGTTCAGGGTGTTCAGCGCGGTCATCCGGCGTTTCCTTCATAGGGGTTGTGGTGGGGGCGGGTCTGGCGCTGGGACGAAGGCTTGTCCTTCTCGTCCTGCAGCGCGGCCTGCATCTGGCGCAGGCTCTCGGGCAGCGTGGCGGCCTCGTGCATGTCCTGCATCAGGAAGCGCTGCAGGGCGGGGTAGAGCACGATGGCGCGGTCGGTCTCGGGGTCGCTGCCGGCCACGTAGGCGCCGAGCTGGATCAGGTCGCGGCTCTTCTGGTAACGCGAATACAGGCTGCGGAAGCGGCGCGCCAGCTCCAGGTGCACCGCGCCGGCCACGTTGTGCATCACGCGCGAGGCCGAGGCCTCCACGTCGATGGCGGGGAAATGGCCGGATTCGGCGAGCGCGCGCGAGAGCACGATGTGGCCGTCCAGGATGGCGCGCGCCGCGTCGGCGATCGGGTCCTGCTGGTCGTCGCCCTCGGAGAGCACGGTGTAGAAGGCGGTGATCGAGCCCTTGCCGTTGAGGCCGTTGCCGCTGCGCTCCACCAGCTGCGGCAGCTTGGCGAAACACGATGGCGGGTAGCCCTTGGTGGCGGGCGGCTCGCCGATGGCCAGCGCGATCTCGCGCTGCGCCATGGCGTAGCGGGTGAGCGAGTCCATGAGCAGCAGCACGTCCAGGCCGTCGTCGCGGAAGCGTTCGGCGATCGCGGTGGCGTAGGCGGCGCCCTGCATGCGCACCAGCGGCGGCGCGTCGGCCGGGGCGGCCACCACCACCGAGCGCTGGCGGCCTTCGGCGCCGAGGATGTCCTCGATGAATTCCTTGACCTCGCGGCCGCGTTCGCCGATCAGGCCGACCACGATCACATCGGCCTTGGTGTAGCGCGCCATCATGCCCAGCAGCACGCTCTTGCCCACGCCGGAGCCGGCGAACAGGCCGATGCGCTGGCCACGGCCCACGGTGAGCAGGGCGTTGATCGCGCGCACGCCGGTGTCCAGCGGCTGGCGCACCGGGTCGCGGTCCATGGCGTTGAGCGGAGCGCGGTCCATCGGCTCGACGTCCACGTTGGTGATAGGACCCTGGTGGTCCAGCGGGTTGCCGTGCGAATCGACCACGCGGCCGAGCAGGCCGGCACCCAGCGGCAGGCGCAGCGTGCCCCGATCGTCGGGCGAGGGCGGCTTGTTGGCCTTGCCCACGCGCGGCACGGTGCGGAAGGGGGCGAGCGGCGTCACGCTCGCGCCGCTGGACAGGCCATGCGTGTCGCCGGCCGGCATCAGGTAGGCCTTGTCGTTGGAGAAGCCCACCACCTCGGCCAGCACCGGGTCCTTATGGCCGTTGTCGATCAGGCACTGCGAGCCCACAGGCACCTTCAGGCCCACGGCTTCGAGCACCAGGCCGGCCAGGCGGGTGAGGGTGCCGCGCACCTCCAGCGGTGTCTTGACGGCGGCGTTCGCGCGCACGTCTTCCATGAAGTTGTCCCAGCGGCTCTCAGTGCCGAAAATGCTGTCAGACATCGGCGTTCCCCGGGTTCCAGGCCGCTTCCATGCCGAGGTTGCCCACGGCGCGCGACCAGCGTTTCTCGATGGTGGCGTCCACCGTCATGGTGGCCGACTCGATCAGGCAGCCGCCCGGGCTGATGGCCGCATCGGCCACGAACTCGGCGGGGTGGTTGCCCATGTTTTCCTGCAGCGCGCCCTTCATCATGGCCAGGTCGCCCGGGTTCAGGCGCACGGTGGCGGGCTGGCCGTCGTCCACCAGCTGGCCCAGGGCCTCGGTGATCACCGGCCGCAGGTGGGCGGGGTCGCTCTTGAGCTCCTGGCGCACCACCTGGCGGGCCAGGTCGCAGGCCAGTTCCAGGATGTGGCGCGAGATCTGGTCTTCGCTCTTCTTGAGGTGGTCGCGCGTGTTGTGCAGCAGCTGGGCCATGCGCACCGCGGTTTCCTCGGCGGTCTTGCGCACCGTGGCTTCGAGCGCGTCGCGCACTTCCTGGCCGCCGGCATCGTGGCCGCGCGAAAAGCCTTCGGCATAGGCCTGCTGGCGCGCTTCCTGCAGCACCTCGGAGGTCACGCCCTCGCTGGCGGTGCCGTCGGCCGGGCCGGCCTTGGGCAGGTCGTCGCTGCCGTCCACGGCGGAGAAGTGCCAGGCGGCGACGCCGTCGATCTCCTCGCGCGGGATGAAACGGGAATGGGGGTTGGGTTTGGAAGACGCCATGGTGTTCTGTTCCTCAGACGAACGCCTCGTCTTCGCCGCCGCCCATGATCACGATCTGGCCCTCGTCGGAGAGCCGGCGCACGACCTTGAGGATTTCCTTCTGCTGCGCTTCCACTTCCGACAGGCGCACCGGGCCGCGCGACTCCAGGTCTTCGCGCAGCGCCTCGGCCGCGCGGCTGGACATGTTGCCCAGCACCAGCTCGCGCAGTTCGTTGGTGGCGCCCTTGAGCGCGATCACCAGCGAATCGGTCGCCACTTCCTTGAGCACCATCTGCACCGACTTGCCGTCGAGCTTGAGCAGGTCCTCGAAGGTGAACATCTTGTCCATGATCTTCTGCGCCAGGTCGGCGTCGAACTCGCGGATCGATTCGATCACCGAGGTTTCGATCTGGGTGCCCATCATGTTGATGATCTCGGCGGCGGTCTTCACGCCACCCATGGAGGTCTTGCGGATCTTGTCGCCGCCGGCCAGCACCTTGTAGAGCACCTCGTTGAGGTCTTTCAGCGCGGTCGGCTGGATGCCTTCGAGCGTGGCGATGCGCAGCATCACCTCGTTGCGGGTGCGCTCGGTGAAGTTCTTGAGCACGCCGGCGGTCTGGTCCGATTCGAGGTGCACCAGGATGGCGGCCACGATCTGGGGGTGTTCGTTGCGCAGCAGTTCGGCGATGGACAGCGGGTCCATCCACTTCAGGCTTTCGATGCCCGAGACATCGCCGCCCTGCAGGATGCGGTCGATCAGCAGCGAGGCCTTGTCGTCGCCCAGCGCGCGCTTGAGCACGGCGCGCACGTAGTTGTCGGTGTCGGACACCAGCAGGCTCTGCGACGAGGCCGCGCTGGTGAATTTCTGCATCACCTGGTCCACGCGGTCGTGCGAGACCGCGCGCGTCTTGGCGATGGTTTCGCCCAGTTTCTGCACTTCCTTGGGGCTGAGGTGCTTGAACACCTCGGCCGCTTCCTCTTCGCCCAGCGACATGAGAAAGATGGCGGCGTCCTGGATTCCCTGGTCTTCCATGATTCAGATTCCTTTAGCCCGATTCGCACAATACGGTCGAGTGCCGAAGCCTCTGACCAGGGGCACCGCGGGTCCGGCTTCGCCGGCCCCAGGTGCCGTCCTCCTCCCGCCGCAGGCGAGAGAGGGGGAAGCCGCGAAGCGGCGCAGGGGGTGGCTCCTGCTCATGCAGGGGCCTCGCCATTCACCCAGCCCTTGACGATGTTGGCCACGGCGGCCGGGTTCTCCAGCGCCAGGCGCTTGGCATCGGCCAGGCGCTGCGCCTCGGCGGTAACTTCGTTGCTCGGCATGGGCAGGCCGGGGCGCTCGGGCGATTCGTTGAGCACCGCGTTGAGCGGTTGCACCGGGGTGGTGTCCAGGCGGCGCGCGGCCGGCGTCTTCATCAGCTTCAGGCCGGGGCGGACCATGCCCATGAGCACCAGCAGGCCCAGGCCCACCATGCCCAGAGGCCAGGCCAGGCTGCGCAGCAGTTCCTGGTTGTCCGACTGCTGCCACCAGGCGCCGGCATCCACCTCGCTGGTCTTCTCGACGTTGAAGGCCGCGTTGACCACGTTGACCGAGTCGCCGCGGTCCTTGTTGAAGCCGATGGTTTCACGCACCAGGGCGGTCATCTGTTCGAGCTGCTGAGGCGGGATCGGGGTGCTGGTTTCCTTGCCGGCCTTGTCCACCGAGGTGCGGTGGTTGATCACCACCGCCGCGCTGAGGCGGCGCACCTGGCCGCTGGACTCGCGCACCACCTTCACCGTCTTGTCCACCTCGTAGTTCACGACCGACTCGCGGCGCGAGTTGCCGCCCTGGCCGCCGGCGCCCTGGGCGCTGGCGACGCCCACGGGGGCGGCGGCGCCGTTGATGGGGGCCGTGCCGGTGGCCGGGGGCTGGTTGCTCACCGCGCCGGGCACGCCCGAGGGCTGGGCGCGCGGGCCGCTGCCGTCTTCCACGGTCTGCTGGCTGCGCACCGTGGCGGCGGCCTCGGGGCCCTGGTTGGGGCGGTGCTGTTCGCTGGTGGATTCGACCTGCGAGAAATCGACCTCGGCGCTGACCTGGGCCTTGACGTTGTTGCGGCCCACCAGCGGCTCCAGCATCTCCATGATGCGGCGTGTGTAGAGCTGTTCGAGCTGCTGCACGTACTGCAGCTTCTGGGTGTCGGCGCCCTGGGCCTGGCCATCGGGCGGGCTGGAGAGCAGGTTGCCCGCGTCGTCCACGATGCTGACCGCCTTGGGGTTCATCTCGGGCACGCTGGAGGCCACCAGGTGCACGATGCCGGCGACCTGCGCGCGGTCCAGCGTGCGGCCGGGGTGCAGGGTGAGCAGCACCGAGGCGCTGGGTTTCTGCTGTTCGCGGAAGAAGCCGTTCTGGTTCGGCAGGGCCAGGTGGATGCGCGCGCTCTGCACGGAGGAGAGCGACTGGATGGAGCGGGTGAGTTCGCCTTCCAGACCGCGCTGGAAGGTCAGCCGTTCCTGGAACTGGGTCATGCCGAAGCGGTTGGCCTCCATCAGCTCGAAACCGGTGACCGAGCCCTTGGGCAGGCCTTGCGAGGCCAGGCGCAGGCGGGTGTCGTGCACCTTGTCGGCCGGCACCATGATGGCCTGGCCGCCCTCGGCGTGCTTGTAGGGCACGTTCATCTGGGACAGCTGGGCCACGATCGCGCCGCCGTCCTTGTCGCCCAGGTTGGCGTAGAGCACGCGCCATTCCGGCTGGCGGCCCATGAAGAAGAAGGCCAGGGCGATCGCCAGCAGGGCCAGGGCGCCCAGGCCGAGCTTGATTTTCTGGGCCTGGTCCATGCGCGCGAAGCCGTCACCGAATGCGCTGCGCTCCTTCGCGGCGGTCGGTGTGACATCCAGTTCGGCAACGGCGGTGGTGCTCATGGCTTTCGGGGCTCGGGTAGATGGTCGATGGCAGAGGGAGATACACCCTGTTGCGGTCGATTATTCGGTCCCGGTGCCCCCGCCATAGCCATGAAAAGGCGGGGGTTTGTGCCCTTATTCCCGTCCCGTGCGGGCGGGGCGCCCTCTAGCATCTGGGCTCATACCACGTCGAAGGAGTCCGCCATGGACATGCGCATCGCCCCCCTGAGCAGCCAGGCCTTGAACGGCATCGGCTCATCCGCCCTGAAACGCCCCGGCGCGGCCGGTGGCGTGGAGTCTGGCTTTGCCGCCAACTTCAAGTCGGCGCTCAAGGAAGTCAGCGCGTCTCAGGAGGCCGCTTCCAAGCTGCAGACCCAGGTCCAGCTGGGCAACCCCAAGGTGAGCCTGGAAGAGACCATGCTCGCGATGCAGAAGGCCCAGGTCGGTTTCCAGGCCACCTTGCATGTGCGCAACAGGATGGTCCAGGCCTATTCCGACATCATGAACATGAGCGTCTAGAACGGTTCCACCCCGTTGCTTGCTCACTGCGTGTAGCCGCATCCCCCTTCCAGGGGCGATACCAGCGGCCCGGCAAAGCCGGTTCCGCGGTATCTCTGGATTCATTTACTTCGCTCCGGACCCGTTCAATGCATCGGGGCGGGGCTGCTCCGGTCGATCATCTGCGCCAAGTCGTTCAGCCAGGGCTCCGCCAGGCAGCGGATCTCGGCGTCGATGCGCAGGATGCGCTGCATGATCTTCGTCTTTTCCTTGCGCTCGTCGGGGCCTAGCTGGTCGGTGGCCGACTTGTGGCGCAGCTGGGCGATCAGCACCGCGCAGGCGCCTTCGAGGCGTACCACCTGGTCCCAGTTCTCCGTCTGCGCGGCTTCCAGCATCTGGCGGCTGGTGTTCTCGATGGCTTTGTAGTAGTCCAAAAGATGGTGCTCCATGTCAGGCTCCCTGCAGGGCGCCAGCGCGAATCTGTTTCCAGGAGTCGGCCAGGGGTTCGATGAGGTTCAGCACCTCGTGGATCGGGGCCGCGTCGTTGCGCAGGTTCGCCAGGGTCAGGCGCTGCACGCTGTACTCGTACAGGCCCTTGAGGTTGGCGGCCAGTTCGCCGCCTTCCTGCAGGTTCAGGCCGGCCTTGAGGCCTTCTTCCACGATCCGGATCGCCTTGCCGATGGCCGCGCCCTTGCTCGCCACGTCCTGGCGTTCCATCGCGCCGCGAGCCAGGTTCAGGCTCTGAATCAGCGCGTCGAACAGCAGGCTGACCAGCTGGTGCGGGTCGGCCGTCTGCACGCCGGTGTCGACGGCGACGCGTTTGTAGGTGGAGGCTGCGCGGGTGTTGACAGAGGTGAACATGGCTTGGGTTCCTGATGTCTGATACCTTTCTGTATCGGCACCGGGCGGGCTGACTGTAGGCATGAACGGCGCCATTTGAGGGGTCAAGTTCATGCTTTACATCCTTTAGTAACAGTCGCCCGTGGGCTCCATCAGCGCAGCAGCGAGAGCACGCCCTGTTGCGCCTGGTTGGCCTGCGCCACCATGGCGGTGCCGGCCTGCTGCAGGATCTGGGCGCGCGAGAGGCTGGAGGTTTCCTTGGCGAAGTCGGCATCCACGATGCGGCCGCGCGCGGCGGAGATGTTCTCGCCGGTGATCTGGATGTTGGCCACGGCGTTCTCGAAGCGGCTTTGCAGGGCGCCCAGGGTGGCGCGCGAGCTGTTCACGTCGTTGATGGCCTTGTCGATGATCTTGAGCGAGAGCTGGGCACCGCCCGCGGAGGCGACGGAGATGCCCCGCATGTCGTAGGCGCCGGCAAACATCGCGCCGCCCTGCAGGTTGCCGGTGGCCGCCGTGTTGAAGCCCGCGAGGTCCGCGGCCGCGCTGAAGGCGGTTTTTTCCGAGAACAGGTGGTAACCCGTCAGCGTGCCAGCCGCGTTGTACGACAGCTTGGCGAACACGCCGGTGTCGGCGGACCGGGCGTTCACCGCGTCCACGATCTGGCCCGCGCGTTCGGTGGCATTGGCGGCGGCCTTGATGGCGCCCAGCGACACCGCGGAGGTGTTGTCGCCCGGGATGGCGTTGATGGTCAGCGCACCGGCGGCGACCGCCGTCAGGTCCGTGAGCGAGCCCAGTGCCATCTCCGTGGAGACCTGGATCGTGGTGTAGCCCATCGCGCTGGGGGAGCTCATCGAGTCCAGCTTGACCGACACGATGGAGTCGATGGAGATGCCCTCGCCGGCGTTGGCGCCGACCTGGAAGGTGGCGTTGGCGAACGAGCCATCGAGCAGCTTGGTGCCGTTGAAGGCCGTGGTCTTGGCGACGCGGTCGATTTCCTGGCTCAACTGCGTGACTTCGGCCTGCAGGGCGGTGCGGTCGCTGCCGTTGTTGGAGGCGTTGGCCGACTGCACGGCCAGTTCGCGCATGCGCTGCAGCATGTCGCCGACCTTGCCCAGCGCGCCTTCGGCGGTCTGCGCCAGCGAGATGCCGTCGTTGGCGTTGCGCACGGCGACGTTCAGGCCGCGCACCTGGGCGTTCATGCGCTCGGAGATGGCGAGGCCGGCGGCATCGTCCTTGGCGCTGTTGACGCGCAGGCCCGAGGAGAGGCGCTGCATGGAGGTGCGCAGCGAGCTGGAGGTCGTGCCCAGGTTGCGCTGGGCGGTCATCGACATCACGTTCGTGTTGATGGTGGTCATGAAGTGCTCCGGTCAGACGAAAAAAAAGCGGTTGCAGGCTTTCGCCATGCAACCGCCCTGGGGGCGATGCCCTGGCGAGATCAGCGCAGCAGGGACAGCACGCCTTGCTGGGCCTGGTTGGCCTGCGCCACCATGGCGGTGCCGGCCTGTTGCAGGATCTGGGCGCGCGAGAGGTTGGACGTTTCCTTGGCGAAGTCGGCGTCCACGATGCGGCCGCGCGCGGCGGAGATGTTCTCGCCGGTGATCTGGATGTTGGCCACGGCGTTCTCGAAGCGGCTTTGCAGGGCACCGAGGTCGGCGCGCGAGCTGTTGATCGAGTTGATCGCCTTGTCGATCACCTGCAGCGCCTTTTGCGCGTCGCCGAAGCTGTTGACGTTGATCGCCGACAGCGTGGTCAGGGTGCCGGGAGGGGCGGTGTCGCCAGGCGCGCCGGTGGCGGCGGCGGTGAAGGCGGCGCCGAAGTCGGTGGCGGCGGTCAGGTCGCGGCTCGAGAAGATTTCATAGGCGCCAGCGCCGGTTTCGCGGGCGAACACGCCGGTGTCGGCCGACTTGGCGTTGATCGCGTCCACCACCTGCGTGGTGCGCTGGGCGGCGGTCGTCGAGGCGGCGATGCCACCCAGGGCCACGTCCACGCCGGCGGCGTTCTTGATGCTCCAGCCGGTCGTGCCTGCCGGGATGGCGGCGTTGGCGGCGGTGGAGGGCGCGGCGACGGCTGCCACGAAGTGTTCAGTGGCGCTCAGCTGGCCCAGGGCGGTGGAGTTGGCCGAGACGATGCTGTCGATGGCGATGCCTTCACCGGCGTTGGCGCCGACCTGGAAGGTGGCGTTGGCGAACGAACCGTCGAGCAGCTTGGTGCCGTTGAACGAGGTGGTCTTGGCGACACGGTCGATTTCCTGGCGCAGCTGCGTGACTTCGGCCTGCAGGGCGGTGCGGTCGCTGCCGTTGTTGGAGGCGTTGGCCGATTGCACAGCCAGTTCGCGCATGCGCTGCAGCATGTCGCCCACCTTGCCCAGCGCGCCTTCGGCGGTCTGGGCCAGCGAGATGCCGTCGTTGGCATTGCGGGCCGCCACGTTCAGGCCGCGCACCTGGGCGTTCATGCGCTCGGAGATGCCAGGCCAGCGGCATCGTCCTTGGCGCTGTTGACGCGCAGGCCCGACGAGAGGCGCTGCATGGAGGTGGCGCAGCGAGCTGGAGGTCGTGCCCAGGTTGCGCTGGGCGGTCATGGACATGACGTTGGTGTTGATGGTGGTCATAACTAACTCCTGTGAAGTGGTTGGGCTGACTGCCCGGCTGCCCGGGCCACGAACCCATGGAGAAGTTCGTTGAATCTAATTTCGGTGGTGCCTGAGGAATCTTTAGTCCCTTGTGACCACCGTGTGTCGTGTCAAGCCCCGTTCATCGGGTGCCGTCGACCGGTCAAGAAAAAGGGCGGTTGCCCGGCTTTCGCCGCGCAACCGCCCTGGGGGCGATGCCTGCCGGAATCAACGCAGCAGGGACAGCACGCCTTGTTGTGCCTGGTTGGCTTGGGCGACCATCGCGGTGCCGGCCTGCTGCAGGATCTGGGCGCGCGACAGGTTGGACGTTTCCTTGGCGAAGTCGGCGTCCACGATGCGGCCACGCGCGGCGGAGATGTTCTCGCCGGTGATCTGGATGTTGGCCACGGCGTTTTCGAAGCGGCTTTGCAGGGCACCGAGGTCGGCGCGCGAGCTGTTGATCGAGTTGATCGCGTTGTCGATCACCTTCAGGGCCTTTTGCGCGTCGCCGAAGCTGTTGACGCTGATGTCGTCGAGCTGGCTGGCGGCGGCGGCACCGACGGCCACCGTGCCGGTGGCGGCGGCGGTGAAACCACCGAAATCGGCCACGGCGATGGCGCCTTCGGAGAAGGTCTCGAAGCCCGTCGCGACGCCGGCCGTGTAGGTGGCGCGGGCGAACACGCCGGTGTCGGACGACTTGGCGTTGATCGCGTCCACCACCTGCGTGGTGCGCTCGGCCGCCGAGGTGGCGGCGGAGATCGGGCCCAGGGCCACGCCCTTGACGGTCAGCGCACCGGCGGCGATGGCGGCGTTGGCGCCGGCCGTGGTGGTGATCGTGCCCGCGCCGGTGACCAGCGAGGTGTTGCCCAGCGAGGTGGAGTTGGCGCTGACGATGGAGTCGATGGCGATGCCTTCACCGGCGTTGGCGCCGACCTGGAAGGTGGCGTTGGCGAACGTGCCGTCGAGCAGCTTGGTGCCGTTGAACGAGGTGGTCTTGGCGACGCGGTCGATTTCCGAACGCAGCTGGGTCACTTCGGCCTGCAGGGCGGTGCGGTCGCTGCCGTTGTTGGAGGCGTTGGCCGACTGCACAGCCAGTTCGCGCATGCGCTGCAGCATGTCGCCGACCTTGCCCAGCGCGCCTTCAGCGGTCTGCGCGAGCGAGATGCCGTCGTTGGCGTTGCGGGCCGCCACGTTCAGGCCGCGCACCTGGGCGTTCATGCGCTCGGAGACGCGCAAGCCGGCGGCGTCGTCTTTCGCGCTGTTGACGCGCAGGCCCGAGGACAGGCGCTGCATGGAGGTGGCGCAGCGAGCTGGAGGTCGTGCCCAGGTTGCGCTGGGCGGTCATCGACATCACGTTCGTGTTGATGGTGGTCATGGTGTTTTCCGTTCAAAAAATGGAGGTGATGGACGATCGATCAGCGCAGCAGGGACAGCACGCCCTGTTGCGCCTGGTTGGCTTGCGCCACCATGGCGGTGCCGGCCTGTTGCAGGATCTGGGCGCGCGACAGGTTCGACGTTTCCTTGGCGAAGTCGGCGTCGACGATGCGGCCGCGCGCGGCGGAGATGTTCTCGCCGGTGATCTGGATGTTGGCCACGGCGTTCTCGAAGCGGCTCTGCAGGGCACCGAGGTCGGCGCGCGAGCTGTTGATCGAGTTGATCGCGGTGTCGATCACCTTCAGGGCCTTTTGCGCATCACCGAAGCTGTTGACGCTGATGTCGTCGAGCTGGCTCGTGGCCGCGGCGCTGTCGGCCGGGGCCGCGCCGGTGGTGGTGGCACCGAAGCCGACGAAGCTGGCGGCCGTGATGGCGGTGTCGGAGAACACCTCGAAGCCGGTGGCGGTGCCGCCGGCGTTGTAGGTGACGCGGGCGAACACGCCGGTGTCGGACGACTTGGCGTTGATCGCGTCCACGACCTGCGTGTTGCGACCGGCGGCCGTGGTGGCGACGGAGACCGGGCCCAGGGCCACGCCGCGCACGGTCAGCGCGCCCGCGGCGATGGCGCCCAGGGCGGTGCCGTCGTTGATCGCGCTGGTCGAGGCTGCGCAGCGAGGTGTTGCCCAGGGCGGTGGAGTTGGCGCTGACGATGGAGTCGATGGCGATGCCTTCACCGGCGTTGGCGCCGACCTGGAAGGTGGCGTTGGCGAACGAGCCGTCCAGCAGCTTGGTGCCGTTGAACGAGGTGGTCTTGGCGACACGGTCGATTTCCTGGCGCAGCTGCGTGACTTCGGCCTGCAGGGCGGTGCGGTCGCTGCCGTTGTTCGAGGCGTTGGCCGATTGCACGGCCAGTTCGCGCATGCGCTGCAGCATGTCGCCGACCTTGCCCAGGGCGCCTTCGGCGGTCTGGGCCAGCGAGATGCCGTCGTTGGCGTTGCGGGCCGCCACGTTGAGGCCACGCACCTGGGCGTTCATGCGCTCGGAGATGGCGAGGCCGGCGGCGTCGTCCTTGGCGCTGTTGACGCGCAGGCCCGAAGACAGGCGCTGCATGGAGGTGCGCAGCGAGCTGGAGGTGGTGCCCAGGTTGCGCTGGGCGGTCATGGACATGACGTTGGTGTTGATGGTGGTCATAACTAACTCCTGTGAAGTGGTTGGGCTGACTGCCCGGCTGCCCGGGCCACGAACCCATGGAGAAGTTCGTTGCAACCTATTTCGGTGCCTGCCACGTTTTCTTGAGGAAATCGAACCCGACCTGCCGCCGTTGCGGAAAAACGCACAAAAAAAAGCCCTGGTCGCATGAAGCGCCAGGGCATCCGTGGAGCGGACCCTTCAACTCAGCCTGTGGACTTGTTCCACTGCGCGATCTGTTGCGTGACGAAGGCGTTGAGCGAGTTGAGCTGGCCCACCATCGCGTCCATCGCGTTGTACTGCTTGAGGTAACGCGATTCGGCGCGGACGGCGCGTTCATTCACCTTTTCCTGTTCCTTGGTGTTGCGCTTGGCGGCTTCGCGCAGCGATTCGGAGCGCGAGGTCAGCGTGCCGCTGGCGCCCGCGAAACCTTCGGCGAAGGTCTTGAGCTTTTCGCCGAAGCCCTGCGCCGTGGGGTCGATGTGGTCGGCGTTGAACAGGTTCTGCACCGCCTGGGGGTTGTCCAGCGCCTTGCCCAGCTTGGTGCTGTCGACGGTCATCTTGCCGCCCGACTTGATGTCGATGCCGATGTCGGCCAGCGTGGTGAACTCACCGCCCGGCGTGAACGAGCGCATCATGCCGCGCAGCGCGTTCTGCAGGCCCACGGCCGTGCTGTCGCCCTGCAGCGAGCCGGCCACCTTGGTCTCCGAGTTGTAGCCCGTGGTGCTGCTGAGCATGTCGTTGAGCGCGTTGTACGCGTCGACGAAGGACTGGATGGTCTTGGTCATCGCCTCCTTGTCGTTGGTGATCGAGATCTCCACCGGCGCCGTCGTCGTCTGCGAGAACTGCAGGGTGATGCCGGGCAGGCCGTCCTTGTAGGTGTTGCTGGCCGACTCGATGGCGATGCCGTTGATGGTGGCCAGCGCGTTGGCGCCGTGCGTGATCTGCACGCCCGAGGCCACGCCGCCCTGCACCGCCAGGCGCGAGAGACCGGTGTTGCGCAGCACCGTCGCTGTCGGTGACCTGCATCTCGAAGCCCATGGCTTCGCCGGTTTCCTTGGAACGCATCAGCAGGCGTTCGCCCGTGGCGTCGCGCAGCACGGTGGCGGTCACGCCGGCGTCGGCCGCGTTGATCTTGGCCGCGATCGCCGTGAGCGTGTCTTCGCCTTCGGCGATCTCGATGTCCACGGCGGCCTTGTCGCCGGCCACGAAGGAGCCCGAGCTCCAGTCGCCCAGCGTGATCTTCAGGCTGCCCGCGCCCATGGCCGTGTCTTTGGGCACCGCCAGCGTGGCCGTGGACTGCGCCCGGGCCAGCTGCGACACCTCGACCGACATCGCGGTGGGCGCGGTGCCCGTGGCCGCGGTGACGCCGACGGCGGCGGCCAGCGAGGAACTCCCCTTGACGGCCTTGAAGGCATTGGGGTCGGCCAGCTTGGTGCCGAGCTCGCCCAGCGAGTTCATCATCGACGTCAGCGTGCCGAAGAGCGAGATCTTGCTCTGGATCTTGGTGGCCTGCGTCTGCAGCCCCGCCAGCGGCGCGCGTTCGAGTGCGACCAGCTGCGAGACGATGGTTTCGATCGGGACGCCGCTGGCGCATGCCGGTGGAGGTGATGGGCATGTCAGGTCTCCGCGCCGGCGCGGGGCGCCGGCGTGTGGGTGGAAGCGGGTCGGTTCTTCATGTTCTGTTTCCTCCGGGATGTACGCACCACACGCCAGGGCATGCGGTCTGTGCATCCCGCAATCGCCGTTGGCCACGGCGCATGCGGATGTGCGCGCTCGATCAGGAACGCAGCAGCGAGAGCACCCCCTGGGGAATCTGGTTGGCCTGCGCCACCATGGCGGTGCCGGCCTGTTGCAGGATCTGGGCGCGCGAGAGGTTGGACGTTTCCTTGGCGAAGTCGGCGTCGACGATGCGGCCGCGCGCGGCGGAGATGTTCTCGCCCGTGATCTGGATGTTGGCCACGGCGTTCTCGAAGCGGCTTTGCAGGGCACCGAGGTCGGCGCGCGAGCTGTTGATCGAGTTGATGGCGTTGTCGATCACCTTCAGGGCGAGCTGCGAGTCGCCGAAGGAGTTGACGTTGATGTCTTCGACGAAGGAATCGGCGGCGGCGGCGGTGGCCGCGCCAGCGCCGGTGGTGCCGGCGGCGAAGTTGCCGAAGTCGGCGGCCACGAGCGCGCGGTCGGAGAACACCTCGTAGCCGTCCATCACGCCAGCGGTGAAAGTGGGGCGGGCGAACACGCCGGTGTCGGAGGACTTGGCGTTGATCGCATCGACCATCTGGCCGGCGCGTTGCGCCAGCGTGGTGGCTTCACCGATGGGGCCGAGGTTGACCGCGTTGCCGTTGGCGTCGTCGATCGAGAGCGGCGTGGCGCCACCGGCGGGGATGGCGGCCAGCACGGCGGGCGCGACCGGCGTGGCCGGCGGCACGATCTTGGCGGTGGTGTGCACCGAGGTCTGGCCCAGCGCCGCGGAGTTGGAGTTGACGATGCTGTCGATGGAGATGCCTTCACCGGCGTTGGCGCCGACCTGGAAGGTGGCGTTGGCGAACGAGCCGTCGAGCAGCTTGGTGCCGTTGAACGAGGTGGTCTTGGCCACGCGGTCGATTTCCTGGCGCAGCTGCTGCACCTCGGCGTTGAGCGCGGTGCGGTCGCTGCCGTTGTTCGAGGCGTTGGCCGACTGCACGGCCAGTTCGCGCATGCGCTGCAGCATGTCGCCGACCTTGCCCAGCGCGCCTTCGGCGGTCTGGGCCAGCGAGATGCCGTCGTTGGCGTTGCGCGCGGCCACGTTGAGGCCACGCACCTGGGTGTTCATGCGTTCGGAAATCGCGAGGCCGGCGGCATCGTCTTTCGCGCTGTTCACGCGCAGGCCCGAAGACAGGCGCTGCATGGAAGTGGCGAACGAGCTGGCCGAGCTGCTCAGATTTCGCTGAGCATTCATCGACATCACGTTCGTGTTGATGGTGGTCATAACTAACTCCTGTAAATGGACTTGGAAAGTGAACCGGCTTCATGGACATTGCTGCCCATCGCCGTGTCGACCCTTGCGGGCCTCCACCGTCGCTGCTCGCCGCCTTTGCTGGCCGGACGACGAACCCATTTGGAAGTTCGTTGAGTCAATTTCGGTGATGAGTGGAGATTCTTGAGGTTTGTCTGCAATCCAACCGGCGGATAAACCGGGCCGTTCGGCGCCAGTTCATGGCTTAAAGAGGCTCCCCCCTGCGCCGCTTTGCGGCTTCCCCCCTCTGTGGCGCGCCTTCGGCGCTTCGAGGGGGGACGGCGTCTCGGGCCGGCGGAGCCGGACCCTTGACGCCTCTTGAGGGGGCGGCTTCTCTCCTGCGCCGCTCCACAGGCAGGATCGTTTTGAGTACCAAGGTTGTAGGTGTTTGGATGACAAGGGGGTGCTGCGCGCCTGACGCAACGCACAGACATTTCCCGATTCAAGTTTTTTTACCGCTCGACACAATTCATACATCGGGCCAACAAACAGCGGCTCCTACTGAAAGAAGGAAACATCATGGACAGCGAACAACTCCTGGCAGAAATCCGCGAAGCCAACCTGACCTACCTCATGCTGGCGCAGAACCTGATCCGCAAGGACCGCGCCGAAGCCCTGTACCGCCTGGGCCTGACCGAAGAAGCCGCCGACCTGCTGGGCATGCTGTCCACGGCGCAACTGCTCAAGATCGCTTCCAGCAACATGCTGCTGTGCCGCTTCCGCGTCGACGACGACCTGGTGTGGAACCTGCTGACCAGCCACAACGTGAAGAAGGTGGACAACAGCACCACCACCCAGCTGCACGCCAGCATCCTGATGGCCGGCCGTTTCGCCGAGTCCATGGCCGCTCACTGAGCCGCGCTCCCGCTTCCCTCCTTCTTTCTTCTTCTCTCTCACCGTTTCATCTCCAGGAGCCCACCATGGCCGCAGGCAAGAGCATCCTCAACGAGTCGCGTGACATCGAGCGCGCTGTCGCCCTGATCCAGCTTGGCGCCCGCCTGCAGGTGCTGGAGTACGAAACCAGCCTGTCCTACGAGCGCCTGCTGCGCCTGTACAAGGAAGTCGCCGGCAAGTCGCCCTCCAAAGGCCAGCTGCCCTTCTCGACCGACTGGTTCCTGACCTGGCAGCCCAACATCCACTCGTCGCTGTTCCTCAACATCCACGAGTACCTCTCCAAGACCAGCGAACTCGAAGAGATCGACACGGTCATCAAGGCCTTCCGCCTCTACAGCGAACAGATGCAGGCCAGCGCCATCGAGCCGCTGCTCTCCGTCACCCGCGCCTGGCGCCTGGTGAAGTTCGTCGACAACGGCATGCTCACGCTGACCAAGTGCTCCTGCTGCGGTGCGCAACTTCGTCACCGAACCCTACGAAAACCGCCATTTCGTCTGCGGCCTGTGCCAGCCGCCGGCCCGCGCCGGCAAGGGCAGCGCCAACGGTGGCCTGCGGTTGCATTGAGCCCGAGCCTTTTCGCTCAAACCCTGAAATGGACCCCGATGCGGGTCCATTTCGCGTTTATGGCCCCCTTCAATCCCCCCTAGAGTTGGCCGATAGAAAACACATTCCTCCAAGTCACGCGTGCGCCCCTGTGCCGCGTCCTCTTCCAGGCACAAGAACATGTTCGTCATCATTGGTTTCGTGGTTTCGATGGTCTGCATCTTCGGGGTATTCATATTCCACGGAGGCAACATCGGTGTCGTGCTCAAGGCGCTGCCCTTCGAGCTGACGACCATCCTGGGCGCCGCGCTGGGGGCTTTCCTCATCAACAACCAGATGAAGGTGGTCAAGGCCTCGTTCAAAGGCCTGGCGCAGTGCTTCAAGGGCAGCCGCTACACCAAGGCGCGCTACATGGAGCTGCTCGCGCTGCTGTTCGACATCCTGCAGAAGGCCCGCAAGGAAGGCCTGATGGCGATCGAGCAGGACGTGGAGAACCCGCACGAGTCGGCGCTGTTCAAGAAATACCCCACCATCTCGGCCGACCACCACGTGGTCGAGTTCATCACCGACTACCTGCGCATGATGGTCTCGGGCAACCTCAACGCGCACGAGATCGAGTCGCTGATGGACGCCGAGATCGAAACCCACCACCAGGAGGCGCATGCCCCGGTGGCTGCCATCGGCCGCCTGGCCGGCGGCCTGCCGGCCTTCGGCATCGTGGCCGCCGTGCTGGGCGTGGTGAACACCATGGGCTCGGTCGGCCAGCCGCCCGCCGTGCTCGGCGCCATGATCGGTTCGGCCCTGGTCGGGACCTTCCTCGGCATCTTGCTGGCGTACGGCGTGTTCGAACCGCTCGGCGGCCTGCTGGACCAGAAGATGGAAGAGGGCAGCAAGGAGCTGCTGTGCGTCAAGACCACGCTGCTCTCCAGCATGCAGGGTTATGCGCCGCTGACCGCGATCGAGTTCGGCCGCAAGGTGCTGTTCGCCGACGTGCGGCCGACCTTCGCCGAGCTGGAAACCCACGTGAAGAAGAAGTGATTTCCTTCGGGTAGAGCACCATGGCAGGCGACGGCAAGAAACTTCAGCCCATCATCATCAAGCGCATCAAGAAGGGTGGCGATGCCGCCCATGGTGGTGCGTGGAAGATCGCCTACGCCGACTTCGTGACCGCGATGATGGCCTTCTTCCTGCTCATGTGGCTGCTGGGCTCCACGGCCAAGGGCGAGCTGCAGGGCATCGCGAGCTACTTCCAGTCGCCGGTGAAGGTCTCGCTCATGGGCGGCCCGGGCACCGGCAACAGCAGCAGCATCCTGCCCGGCGGTGGGCGCGACCTGAGCAAGTCCTTCGGCCAGATGGACAGCGGCGAGGCCGAGCGCGCGGCCAAGCTCATCGGCGCCCAGATGGCGCGCGCCGACTCGATGCGCCGCGACGCCGCGCGCATCGACGCGCTGGAGCGCAAGATCACCACGCTGATCGAAAAGAACCCCAAACTCTCGGAGTTCGGTTCGCAGATCCAGCTGGAAAAAACCCTCGACGGCCTGCACATCCAGATCGTGGACCAGCAGAACCGGCCCATGTTCGACACCGGCAGCGCGCTGGTGAAGCCCTACATGCGCGACATCCTGCGCGAGATCGGCGCGGCGCTGGGTGATGTGGAGAACCGCATCGCCCTGGCGGGCCACACCGACGCCACGCCCTACGGCAGCGGCGAGCGCGGCTACAGCAACTGGGAACTCTCGGCCGACCGGGCCAACGCCTCGCGCCGCGAACTGGTGGCCGGCGGCCTGCCGCAGGACAAGCTGCGCCGGGTGGAAGGCCTGGCGTCAAGCCGCCTGCTGCGCGAAGACCTGCCCACCGACCCGATCAACCGCCGCATCAGCATCGTGGTGATGACGCAGGAGGCCGAAGACCGCCTGCTGCCCCGCTCGTCGCCCACGCCCGTGATGCCCATGCTCGAACCCATGCCGCCGCCGCTGCCCACCGCGGCCGCCAAGCCCCAGACCGCCCCCCGCGTGGCCGCCCAGCCGGCCGCCGCCGGCGCCGCACCGGACGTGCCCGCCGTGCCTGTGAAGACCGCCGACCCCGTCATTGCGCTGCCCACGCTTCAGATTTCCGGGCAAGTGACGAAATCTCCTTCACAGAGCGGTGGCTGACGCGGCCGGCTCCTCTTCCTTGATCCTTTCCTCCCACGGAGGCTTTCATGTCCACCCCGATGAAATTCCTGATCGTTGACGACTTCTCCACCATGCGCCGCATCGTGCGCAACCTGCTCAAGGAGATCGGGCACGCCGACGCCGACGAGGCCGAAGACGGTGCGATCGCGCTGAGCAAGCTGCGCAACGGCGGCTTCAACTTCGTGGTGTCGGACATCAACATGCCCAACATGAACGGCTTCGAGCTGCTGGCCCAGATCAAGCAGGACGAGAAGCTCAAGCACCTGCCGGTGCTGATGGTGACCGCCGAGGCGCGCAAGGAAGACATCGTGATGGCGGCGCAGAACGGTGCCGCCGGTTACATCGTCAAGCCCTTCACCAAGGCCACGCTGGAAGAAAAGCTCGCGAACATCTTCAAGAAGCTCGGCATCTGAGAGGGCCGCACCATGAATCAACAACAAGAAGAGGCGGCGTCGGGCAACCCCGACATGTTCCGCCAACTCGGTTCGATCACGCGGCAGCTGCACGATGCGCTCAAGGAGCTGGGCTACACCGACAAGCTCAAAGGCACGGTGGACCAGCTGCCCGACGCGCAGAGCCGCCTGTCCTACATCGCGCGCCTGACGGGCGAGGCGGCTGAAAAGGTGCTCAACCACGTGGACGAAGGCAAGGCCGAGCAGGCGAAGATCGCCGAACGCGGTCGCCAGCTGGCCGACACCATCTCCCGCGTCCCCGGCCTGGCCCGCGCCATGCCCGAGCTGCTGGAATGGTCGAAAGACATCGTCGAGCTGAGCGACAAGTCCGACGCGCGCCTGACCGACATCATGATGGCGCAGGACTTCCACGACCTCACCGGCCAGGTGATCGGCCGCGTGGTCCAGCTCGCCGGCACCATCGAAGAACAGCTGCTCAGCCTGCTGCTGCAATCCGCCCCCGGCGGCCAGCCAGGCCAGGACCATGCCATCGTGGACCAGCCCGCCCTGGCTGGCCCCGTGGTCAACGCCGAAGGCCGCACCGACGTGGTGAGCGACCAGGCGCAGGTCGACGACCTGCTAGCGAGTTTGGGGTTTTGACCCCCGCGGCGCTTCGCGCCACCCCCTTTCAGGGGGCAATGCCAGTGGCCCGGCAAAGCCGGTTCCACGGCATTTCTGGAAAAGCCCTCGTTGGCGCGCCACTGGCTCGGGGATGCCGGGCGTTCTGCGCAGCGGGGTAAAGGAGGAGGACCGGCGAAGCCGGTTCGGGGGACACCCGCGGAGCAGAACGCCCGGCGTCCCCGAGCCCGCGAGGTGACGGGAAAGAAAAGCGCCGTTCAAGGGCGTCTTATCGCCCTTTAGTTTTTCCTGGCGGCTTCCAGAATCGGATTTACCGATCGTGTGAACCGCCCATGGACTCCTCCGCCCAAGACAAGAACCTGCCAGCCACCGCGCAGCGCCTGAAAAAGGCGCGCGACGATGGCCAGGTGCCGCGTTCCAAGGACCTGTCCAACCTCGCCGTGCTCGGTGGCGGCGCCCTCATCCTGGTCGCGCTCGCCCCCGTCGGCTTCGAAAAACTGCGCAGCGCCCTGCAAGGCCAGCTGCGCTTCGACCACCAGACCCTGCTCAAACCCGAACTCGCCACCGAACGCCTGGTGGACGGCTTCGCGCAAGGCCTCATGCTCTACCTGCCGCTGGGCGTGGCCGTGCTCGCCATCGTGCTGCTCGCCGCCTTCGGCTCCGGCAGCTGGGCCCTGAGCACCAAGCCCCTCGTGCCCGACCTCAGCCGCATCAACCCGCTCAAGGGCATCGGCCGCCTCTTCACCAAACAACAGCTCTTCGACACCGCCAAGCTGGCCGCCATCTCCGCCATCGTCGGGCTGGTGGCCTGGCAGTTCCTCTCGTCCCACGTGCAGGACTTCGCCATGCTGGTCATGCAGCCGCTGGAATCGGGCCTGGGCCAGCTCGGCCACTGGCTCATGCTCGGCGTGGGCCTGCTGCTGATGGTGGTGGCGCTCGTCGCCGTGATCGACTTCCCGGCGCAGAAATTTTTGCACGCGCAGCGCATGCGCATGTCGCACCAGGAAGTGAAGCAGGAACACAAGGAAGCCGAAGGCGACCCGCACTTCAAGTCCAAGCGCCGCGCGATGCAGCGCGAGATGGCCCAGCGCAACAGCGTGGGCGCCGTGCCCAAGGCCGACCTGGTGGTCATGAACCCGACCCACTACGCCGTGGCGCATCCGCTACGACGACGCCAGCATGAACGCGCCGCGCGTGATCGCCAAGGGCGCCGACCTGCTGGCCATGAAGATCCGCGACGTCGCCAAGGCCCACAAGGTGCCGGTGCTGCAGTCGCCCATGCTGGCGCGCGCGCTCTACGCCCACGCCGAGATCGACGACGAGATCCCATCGGCGCTCTACACCGCCGTGGCCCAGGTGCTGGCCTACGTGTACCAGCTCAAGGCCGCCATGAAGGGCCAGGGCGCCATGCCCGCCGCGCAGCCCGAACCCCTGGTGCCGCCCGAGCTCGATCCGCACTTCAAGAAACCCGCCAAAGAGGCCTCTGAATGAACCTGCAAACGCTGCAGCAATGGTTGAACCGCAACGCCAGCTGGGCCGGCGGCCTGGCCGCGCCCATGCTGGTCATCACCATCCTGTCGATGATGGTGCTGCCGCTGCCACCCTGGCTGCTGGACACCTTCTTCACGCTCAACATCGCGCTGGCGCTGGTGGTGATGATGGTGGCGGCCTACATGAAGCGGCCGCTGGACTTCTCGGTCTTTCCCACCGTGCTGCTGCTCACCACGCTGCTGCGCCTCTCGCTCAACGTGGCCTCCACCCGCGTGGTGCTGCTCGAAGGCCACACCGGCCCGGGCGCGGCCGGCGCGGTGATCGAGGCCTTCGGCCACTTCCTGATCGGCGGCAACTTCGCGGTCGGTTTCATCGTGTTCGCGATCCTGGTGGTGATCAACTTCGTGGTGATCACCAAGGGCTCGGAGCGCATCGCCGAGGTCTCGGCCCGCTTCACCCTGGACGCCATGCCCGGCAAGCAGATGGCGATCGACGCCGACCTGAACGCCGGCCTGATCGACGACAAGGAGGCCAAGCGCCGCCGCCGCGAAGTGGGCGAGGAAGCCGAGTTCTTCGGCTCCATGGACGGTGCCTCCAAATTCGTGCGCGGCGACGCCATCGCCGGCATCCTGATCCTGTTCATCAACATCATCGGCGGCTTCATCATCGGCGTGCTGCAGCACGGCCTCTCGGCCGGCCAGGCGGCGGACAACTACATCCTGCTGGCCGTCGGTGACGCGCTGGTGGCGCAGATTCCCTCGCTGCTGATCTCGGTGGCCGCGGCCATGGTGGTCTCGCGCGTGGGCAAGGACGAAGACCTGGGCGTGCAGGTGATGGAGCAGATGTTCCTCTCGCCCAAGGTGCTGGGCATCACCGCCGCCGTGCTGTTCATGCTGGGCATCGTGCCGGGCATGCCGCACCTGGTGTTCCTGAGCTTCGCGGCCATCGCCGGCGGCCTGGCCTACTGGGTGGCGCGCGAGCAGGCCAAGCCCGCGCCCGAACCGGAAGCGCCGGCCGTGCAGGGCGACGGCGAAGCCACCTGGGACGACCTGCAGCCGGTCGACCTGCTGGGCCTGGAACTGGGCTACCGCCTGATCGCCATGGTGGACAAGACCCGCCAGGGCGACCTGCTCACCCGCATCAAGGGCGTGCGCAAGAAGTTCGCGCAGGAGGTCGGTTTCCTGCCGCCCGCGGTGCACATGCGCGACAACCTGGAGCTGCGCCCCAGCGCCTACCGCATCACGCTGCGCGGCGTGGTGGTGGGCGAGGGCGAGGTGTTCCCGGGCATGTTCCTGGCGATCGACCCGGGTGGCATCGGCACCCCGCTGATCGGCACGCCCACCACCGACCCGGCGTTTGGCCTGCCCGCGCACTGGATCGACGAAAAGCAGCGTGAGAACGCGCAAATGGCCGGTTTTACCGTGGTTGATTCCGAGACCGTGCTGGCGCACGCATCTTTCACACTTGATGCAAGTCCAGGCGGCCAAGTTGCTGAGCCGGACGGAGACCCAGGACCTGGTTGAACACGTCACCCGCCTGGCCCCCAAACTGATCGAAGAAGTCGTGCCCAAAATGGTCCCGGTTGCCACCTTCCAGAAAGTCCTCCAGCTGCTGCTGGAAGAGTCTGTGCATGTGCGCGACATCCGCACCATCATCGAATCGCTGGCCGAGCACGCCCCCCACACCACCGACCCGACCGAGCTGGCCCGCCGCGTGCGCATGGCGCTCTCGCCGGCCATCGTGCAGCAGATCTACGGCCCGGTGAAGGAACTCGAGGTCATCGCCATCGAGCCCGGCCTGGAGCGCCTGCTGATGCAGGCCCTCTCGGGCAGCGCCAACGGCGCGCTGGACCCGGGCGTGGCCGAGATGCTGAGCAAATCCGCCACCGACATCGCCAACCGCCAGGAAGAGAAGGGCGTGCCCGCCTGCCTGCTGGTGCCCGACGCCATCCGCAATGCCATGTCCCGCCTGCTGCGCCGCGCCGCGCCGCGCCTGCAGGTCCTGGCGCACAGCGAAATACCTGAAACCCACCTGATCCGCATCGGCCCGATCCTTGGAGAACTTGCAGCATGAACATCCAACGCTTCATTGCCCCCACGTCCCGCGAAGCCATGAACAAGGCGCGCAAGACCTTTGGCGACAGCGCCGTGATCCTCTCCACCCGCAACACCGCTGAAGGTTTCGAGGTGATGGCCGCCGCCGAGGAAAGCCTGGCTTCGCTGGCCGATCACGCGAACGCCGCGCCGGCCGCCGCCGCTGCCGCTGCCGCGCCCGCCCGTCCCAAGGCCTCCACCACCGGTTCGCTGGCCGCGCCGCAGTCGGTGCAGAGCGACACCGAGACGCTGGCGATGAGCACGCTGTCGTTCCAGGACTATGTGCGCGAACGCATGCTGCGCAAGCGCCGCGAGTCGCTGCACGGCACGCCCGCCGCGGCCGCCGAAACCGCGGCGCCCGCCATCGAGCGCCGCGCGCCGGCCCCGGTCGCCGCGCCGCAGATCGTGACCCGGCCCGAGCCGATCGAGGTGCCGGTGCAGCGCTTCAACCAGCCCGAACCCATCGTGGCGCGCAAGCCCGCCCCGATCCGCACCCGCTCCAGCGAGCCGGCGTGGGAAGACTCGCAGCCGCCGTCCACGCGCTTCCCCAGCCACGACGACAGCCGCATGGCGGTCGAGCTCTCGGCGCTCAAGGACATGATCGAGGAGCGCTTCAACACCCTGGCCTGGCTCGGCTCGTCCAAGCAGAACCCGATCCAGTCCAACCTGATGCTCAAGATGATCCGCGCCGGCTACTCGCCCGCGATGTCGCGCGCCGTGCTCGAGCGCGTGCCGGCCGAGGCCAATGCCGCCGAAGCGGTGCGCTGGCTGATGGATGTGATCACCCGCAACCTCAAGGTCGCGACGCCCGGCGCCGGCCTGTGCGACGAAGGCGGCGTGGTCTCGCTGGTGGGCGCCACCGGCGTGGGCAAGACCACCACCGCCGCCAAGCTGGCCGCGCAGTGCGTCAAACAATACGGTGCCGGCAGCGTGGGCCTGATCACGCTGGACACCTACCGCGTCTCCGGCTTCGAGCAGCTGCGCGCCTTCGGCCGCATGCTGGGCGTCGTGGCCCACCTGGCGCACGACCGCGCCGCGCTCAAGGACCTGCTCAACCTGCTGGGCAACAAGCGCCTGGTGATCATCGACACCGCCGGCCTGGGCCAGCGCGACCAGCGCATCCAGGACATGCTGGACGTGCTCGACATCCCCAAGGTCAAGAAGACCCTGGTGCTCAACGCCGGCTCGCAAGGTGACACGCTGGACGAGGTGCTGACCTCGTTCAAAGCGAGCTCGCTGCACGGTGTGGTGCTCTCCAAGGTGGACGAAGCCGTCAAGCTCGGCCCGTCGCTGGACGCGCTGATCCGCCACCAGGTGGTGCTGCGCGGCGTGGCGAACGGCCAGCGCGTGCCCGAAGACTGGCAGAACGCCGATGCCGCCGCGCTGGTGCGCCTGTCCATGGGCACGCAGGGCAAGTCGGCCTACGACCCGCAACCCACCGACATGGGTTTCTTCTTTGCCCAGGCCTCCGGCCGCGGCATCGACCTGGGGGCGGCCCATGTTTGAACCCGGCTTCGACCAGGCCGCCGGTTTGCGGGGCGAACCGCCCGTGGGCGGGCCGGTGCTGGTGCCGGTGTCCAGCCCGGCGCAGCCCGCGCGCGCCTACGAATGGCTCTGCACGCTGGCCACCGCGCTCACGGCCGAAGGCCGGGCGGTGGTGATCGTCGATGGCACGGCCACCGAAGCCCGCAGCCGCGACCGCCACGACGGCGCCCACCTGGGCCTGATGCGCGTGCTGCAAGACCCCTCCATCGCTCACCTGGAACACCCCCTGGATGGCGCCGACTGGCTCGTGATGCCCGGCGCCGCCGGCCTGCAGGCCTTGCAGGAAACCGCGCAGGCCGCGGGCAGCCAGGTCGCGCTCTCGCGCCTGCTGACGCCGTTCGCCTCGGGCGCGGTGGTGCTGCTGTTCGCGCCCGCCTTCTCGCTGGCCGGTTTGCTGCACGGCCTGGGTGCCCGCGCGCTGGTGCCCGTGATCGAACAACCGCAGTCCAGCATCGACGCCTACGGCGCGGTCAAGCTGCTGGACGCGGCCGGCCTGGCGCCGGTGCTCGCCCCGCTGGCCTCTGGCGCGCCCGCCGCGCTGCAGACCGTGGTGCACACGGTGATCGACACCGCGCAGCGCCACCTCGGCCTGTCGCTGGACAGCTGGCCCGTGCGCACCTGGGCCCTGCGCGCGCAGGAAAGCGCGATCGAGAGACCCCGCCCGACCCATGCGCACGGCTACCACGGCCTGGTGCCCGGCGCCTCGCGCACCGGCCGCTCCACGGCCGCCGCCCCTTCTCTCTGGAGCTGAAGATGTACACCGCCAAAGGCACCCTCAACCGGGACGACCAGTTGCGCAAATACAGCCCGCTGGTGCGCCGCCTCGCTCACCACATGATCGCCAAGCTGCCGCCCAGCGTGGAGCTCGACGACCTGATCCAGGTCGGCATGATCGGCCTGACCGAAGCCATCGCGCGCTTCGAGCCCACCCAGGGCGTGCAGTTCGAGACCTTCGCCAGCCAGCGCATCCGCGGCGCGATGATCGACGAATTGCGCGAGGGCGACTGGATGTCGCGCGGCTCGCGCAAGAGCCAGAAAGACATCGAGCAGGCCGTGCACCGCCTGCAGCAGAAGCTGCACCGCGTGCCCAAGGAAAGCGAGATCGCCGCCGAGATGGGCATGAGCCTGGCCGACTACCAGCACCTGCTGGCCAAGGTGCGCGGCACCCAGCTCGTGTACCTGGAGGACATCAGCGGCAACAGCGACGACGAAGACGGCTTCCTGGACCGCCACATGGGCGACCACGAGGCCGACCCCTCGGCCGTGCTGCAGGACCACCGCATGCGCACCGCCCTGGTGGCCGCCATCAAGGTGCTGCCCGAGCGCGAACAGCAGATCATGTCGATGTACTACGAGCACGACATGAACCTGAAGGAGATCGCGGCCGTGCTGGGCGTGACCGAGTCGCGCATCTGCCAGCTGCACAGCCAGTCCATCGCGCGGCTGCGCTCCAAGCTGCGGGCGCATTGACGGAAATAGAAACACCCCCCTGCGCCGCTGACGCGGCTTCCCCCCTCCGTGGCGCGCCTTCGGCGCTTCGAGGGGGGACGGCAGCTTGGGCCGGCGGAGCCGGACCCTCGCTGCCTCTGACCAGTGCCGCGCGCCGGTAATGCCTCAGATGCGCTTGAAGAGGCCCGGGTAGTCGAGAACGATGCCGTCTTCGTCCACCGGCAGATCCACCTGGAATCCACTGCCGTCCAGGCTCTCGAAACGGTAGAGCCGCTCGGCCAGGCGCGTGTAGGCCTGGGGCTTGGCCTGCACCGTGAGTTCGGGGGCGCTTACCCAGGCCATGCGGAACTCGCGGCGCTCGCCCACGGCCATCGGCTCGCGCCGGATCGGAAAACTGTTGGTGAAGGGCGTGGGCCAGATGTCGATGTCCAGGCAGCCCTCCAGCTCGCGCAGCGCGCGGTTGTTGCCGTCGTGCCAGTGGCCCTGGCCGTCGGTGCGCAGGCTGAGCGCGCGCGAGGCCTGGGCGGTGTCCACCAGCAGGTCGGCCCGGCGCAACTGCCACGACCGTCCCCAGGCCAGTCGGTAGCTGAGCCGGAACGGGCCGCTGGTTTCATCGAATGCCAGCACCACGGCGCTGGCCTCGGTGTCCGACAGCAGCAGGTGCTCCAGTCCCACGCCCTCGTGGGTCGGGTTCCAGGTGGGCTGCCAGCAGAGGGTGCGGGTGTCGGTGTGGGCCATGGGGAAGCCTACTGCGCCAGCCGGGCTTCCTTCATCACCTCCACCATCTCGGCCTGCAGCTTGGGCATGAAGGCCTGCAGCTGTTGCTGCGAGGCCTCCATGGAGCGCTGCATCACCACCGGCATCTTGGCCACGAAGGCCTGGCCGACCGGGCTCTGGTAGAAGGCGATGAGGCCGTCGACCTCGGCCTGCTCGAAGTTCTCGCGGTAGATCTGCACCATCATGGGCTCCAGCTTGGCCCAGGTGATCTCCTCGCGCATCACCTTGGCCAGCCGCGCCGGCGCCAGCTCCATCACGCGCGCCTGCTGGGCCGTCAGCGCCTTGCCTTTCGTGGCGGCCTGCATGCCCTGGCGGATCATCTGCTCCATGTTGGCGTACAGGGTGTCCATCATCTTGTCCGACTGCGTGACCGACAGCAGCGTGGCGATGGAGGCGTCCGAAGGCGGGGCGGCGTGGGCCGACAGGGCCAGGGTGCTGGTGAGCAGGAGGGCGGCAAGGGTTTGTTTCATGGTCATGGCGGCGGCCTGCGGGTAAGGTTCAGGGAAGGTGATCGGACGATTGAAACACAGCGCCCGGGCCCCGCGCGGGTGGCCGCGTGGGCCGTTTGGAAAGGAGGAGGGATGTCCGCTGGAGACTGGAAAGAGCTGTACCAGGCGGCCTGCGAGGGCCGCATCGAGCTGGTGCGCTACCACGTGAGGGAGCGGGTGAACCTCGACCACGCGCACCCCGAGTACCTGTCCACGCCGCTGGTGGCCTGCATCCTGGCCCGGCAGGAGGCGGTGGCCCATCTGCTGCTGGACCACGGTGCCAACCCGCTGCTGCTGTCCGAGTTCGAGGCCCTCACACCGGTGCAGGCGGCGCGCCAGGCCGGACTGAGCGGGCTGGAGGCGCGGCTGCGCGCCATGGGGGCGCCGGACCCGGCCGCGCGGCAGCCGGCGCGGGGCGGCTGGCTCGCGCCCCTCCTGGGCCGCTGGCTGTGGTGGGCGAGGTGAACACGGGGTTGTTCGGCCTGGCCTAGGATGTGGGGTCCCCACCCCCACCGAGGTTTTTTCATGGTTCCCCTGAACGACTGGCTGCTCTTTGCCGGCGCGGCCCTGCTGATGGCGCTGACGCCCGGCCCCAACATGGTCTATCTGATCTCGCGCTCGATCTGCCAGGGCCGACGGGCCGGCGTGATCTCGCTGTTCGGCGTGGTGGCCGGCTTTCTGGTGCACATGTTCACCGCCGCGGTGGGCCTCACGGCGCTGTTCATGGCCGTGCCGCTGGCCTACGAGATCCTGAAGTGGGCCGGCGCGGCCTACCTGCTGTACCTGGCCTGGCAGGCGGTCAAGCCGGGCGCGCGCTCGCCCTTCGAGGCGCGCGACCTGCCGCAGGACTCGCCGCGCAAGCTGTTCGCCATGGGCTTTCTCACCAACCTGCTCAACCCCAAGATCGCGGTGTTCTACCTCGCGATCTTTCCGCAGTTCGTCTCGCCCGAGCATGGCTCGGTGTTCGTGCAGAGCGTGGTGCTGGGGCTGACGCAGATCGTCTTCAGTTTCAGCGTCAACCTGAGCATCGCCCTGTCGGCGGCGAAGCTGGCGCGCTGGTTCCAGCACAACCGCCGCTGGCTGGCGGTGCAGCGTTACGTGATGGGCGGTGTGCTGGCCGCGCTGGCGGTGCGGCTGGCCGCCGAGCAGCGCCGCGTGGCCTGACGCGCGGCCATGCTCAAGGTCATCGCCCAGGATTTCATCCGGCCCGAGTGCCTGGCCCAGGTCGAGCCGCTGTACCGCGAACTGGTGGAGAAGACCCGGCAGGAGCCGCTGTGTCTGGCCTACGAACTCTGCGTCAACCAGAAGGACCCGGGGCATTTCATCTTCATGGAGGCCTGGCCCGACCGGGCCGCGCTGGACGCGCATTGCCAGACCGAGCACTTCCGCCGGCTGGTGCCGCAGATCGACCAATGCCAGCGCCAGGCCGGCACCTTTTTGTTGATGGACGTGGTGGCCTGAAGGCCGTGCCCGGCGCTCAGCCTGCCGCCGGCGCGCGCGCGTAGCTCACGGTCAACATTTCCCACTGGTGGCGATCGGGCTGGTTCCAGTAGACGATGCGCCCGCCGTGGGCCGTGTCCACCTTCGAGTCGACCGGCCCGTGCACCAGGCTGCGGTAGGGGATGCCGGCGGCCTGAAGGCGCGCAAGGATGGCGTCGAACGCGTCCTCGCTCACGCGAAACGCGAAGTGGATGTTGGGCACGGGCCCATCCCACTGATCGAAGTCGAGGGTCAGGCCATCGTTGACGTAGACCGGTGCGAACGGCCCGATGCCGCTGGCGGACCAGGGCACGCCGAGCAGCTCGGCGAGTTGCCGCGCGGCGGCGATCTTGTCGCGAGATGGCACGAGCAGGTGATCGAGTTGAATGTTCATCGCGATGCCGCCGTGCGCCTGGGCCGTCGGTGTTCAGTAGGAGCGCAGCGCGATGCCCCAGCGGCCGGCCGAGCGGGTCACGATCCAGAGGTTGTGGTACCGGTTGAGCACCTCGCCCGCCGCGGTGCGCCGGGTGTAGTCCACCAGGAAGTGCACCTTGTCGGCGCTCGCCAGCACGGGGGTGATCGACTCGGTTTGTGTGCGCGCCCAGCCCGTGGCGCGCAGGCTGGTGAAAAAGTCGCTCGGGAGCTGGCCCGGCGCGAACCATTCCAGGCGGTGCGAGCCGGAGAGCATGGTGTGCGGGAAGTTCAGCTCGGCATCCATGCCGACCAGGTCTTCGGCGTTGAAGGCGGTGGCGAAACGGTCGATGCAGGCCCAGGCTTCCACCGTGTCTGCGCTGTTCACACTGTCGGGGGTGGGGTTCTCGTTCATGGCTGGAGCGAAAAATGGGTCACTTGTCCATCATGGTGGCGCCCGCGCAAAAAGGCGTCAACCCTGCTGGCAGAGCGCGCCGGGGTGTTCCCAGCCGGAGCCATTGCGGGGCCATTCGACCAGCACGCCTTCTTCGGTCTGGGCGACCACGCGGCCGTCCACGCGGTCCAGGCTGCCTTTGTGAAGGCGGTTGACACGGGCGCCGGCAGCGAACTGGGGCGTCTGGAAATAGGATTTGAGCAATTCGATCATGGTGTGGGTCTCGGGATCGGGATGAGGGTCAGAAGGCGCCATGGTGGTGGTGGCCTCGGTGGGCCTGGTCCCAACGGCGTTGCATGTCCTCCAGCTGGTGGAGGCTCTTGGCGGTGCTGAGGTATTCCTCCAGCCCGTCGGAAGCGCCGGCGGCGGCGCGGCGGAAAAGCTGGCGAACGGCACCAGCCAGTCGGGTCCACAGGGAAGTGATGAGGGTGTTCATGGCAATCAATCTAAGGGTTAACCCGTATTTTAGAAGGGCTGCCGCTAAAAAGGTATATCCATCAGATTGGCTAATGAGATATCAGAGGCGATCTCTCAAAGGACCTTCTGGATACGGATGGATTCTGTAGACGTAAAAAAACCGGCAGATGCCGGTTTTTGACGGGAGAAGAAGAGACTCAGGCGGTCAGGAAGCCGCGCCCCGCGCCGCCGAGCGGTGAGGGTTTGACCATGCGGCCATAGGTGGGCTGGCGCTGCAGCGACTGCTGGGGCAGCAGGCTGGCGACTGCGCGTTCGTTCTGGGCGTTGGAGCGCAGCACGGCCTGGCGCAGCTGGGCGAAACGCTGCGCGGCGCTCTGGGTGTCGCGGCGCAGCGCGCTGTCGGGGTCGGCGAAAGCCGGCGTGCGGGGGGCTTGCTGCAGCACTGCCTGCATGGCCGCGCTGGCCTGTTCCACACCGGGCGCATCGCCGCGCAGCAAGGCGGCTTCGAGCGCATCGAGTTCGGCCTGCAACGAGTCGATCCAGGGTTGGTGGGGCGTCGTCGTTGCGGCTGAGGTCATGGTGCGGTCGGTGGGGGGTGGAGAAATCAGGCCTTGCTGCCGTTGAGCATTTCGGCGGCGTTGGCCAGCATCTTGTCGGCGATGGCTTCGGGATTCACCTGGAAGGTCCCGTTGGCGATCGCCGCTTTCATGGCTTCGACTTTTTCCGTGTTGAACACCTCGTTGCCGCCCGAGCCCAGGGCCGAGACGGTGGAGGGGGACAGCGTCACGGTCACGCCCTGCGGCTTGGCCGTGGGGGCGCCTGCGGCGGCCAGTTCGGCGACCGCTGCGGGTTTTTCGGCGGCCTTCTGGGGACCACCGGCCACGGAACCTATATAGGAATCGGGTGACGAATCGACTTTCATTTCACGCTCCAAACCCTGTAGTCAGGGTGATGTGTGAGAACTATCGACCTGGGTGGAACGAACTTTAGGCATTTTTGAGGAGCCGGTTCGGGCAATCCGTCACGTTGGCGGGGCCGTTGCGGACGTCCGGCTCAAAGCGCCATCTCAACGGTCTGGTCTTCCTGCACCAGACCGGTGACCACCCGCCCGCCGGGCAGGCGGATGCGGGCGGACTGCCCGACCAGGCCGGCGGTGAGCGCCAGGCCGGTCACGGAAATGCTGAACCCGGTGCCGTTGCTGTTGACCCGCACCTGGTCGCCCGCGGCGAAGGCCTTGGTCGGGCGCACCATGTTCTGGCGGATCGCCAGGCCCGGGGTGAGGGCGAAGGCGGTTTCCTGGCCGATCCACATCTCGGGGCGGGCCAGCACCGTGGCGGGGCTGGCCGCCCAATCCACTTCGGCCAGTTCGGCGTCTTCTTGAGTGAGGGTGGCACCGGCGTCCACCGGGCGCTTGATCACCCAGGCCGGGCCGAAGGCCTTGACCGTGACCGGCACGAAGACGTTCCAGCGCGAAGGGCCCTCGACGCAGCGCAGGCCGATGCGGCTGCGGCCCCACAGGCGCGAGCCGGCCGGCAGGTGGGGCTCGACCCTGGCGCAGGGCGCCAGGCGCAGGCGGGTGTCGAGCGCGCCCATCACGACCTCGGTGCGCAGGGGCAGGGCCTCGTCTTTCGGGATCGCGGCCTCCAGCGCGGGCTGCAGCCACGCGCGCGCGGTCTTCTCCAGTTCGTCGGTCTGGTTGTTCGCGTGGGCCGTGCCCAGGCCCGGCAGCAGCAGGGCCAGGGCCCAGCCGCAGGCGGCGAGCAGGCGGTGCAGGGTGGGGCGCATGGGCGGTCTCCGATGGGTGGTCCGGCCTGCACTGTAGGCCGGCGGCCGCCCGGACAAAGGCGGGAAATGGCTTGCAAAGCGGCGCTTGTTCCGGCCATTGGCGACCCTCAAGATTTCCATAATTCGTCCAACCCCCGGTATCTGGGCCTCCCTCTGGAGACCCGAGCCGGCCCCCAACCTTGCTGGAGTGGACGATGCTTGAACAGATGACCGGCCGGCTGGACTTCCATGCCAACGCCCTGCTGCTGCGCTCGCAGCGCCAGCAGGTGATCGCCAGCAACATCGCCAACGCGGACACGCCCGGCTACGTCGCGCGCGACTTCGATTTCGCCAGCGCGCTCAAGAACGTCTCGGGCATGCAGACCGGCGCCACCGCCGGCGTGACCCAGACCAACGCCCAGCACATGCGCCTGGGCACCACCAGCGCGGGCCCGGCCCGGCCCGACATGGCCTACACGGTGCAGACCCAGCCCAGCCAGGACGGCAACTCGGTCGACCTCGACCGCGAGCGCGCCAACTTCGTGGACAACAGCGTGCGCTACGAGTCCACGCTGCGTTTCATCAATGGTCACGTGAAGACCATGCTCAGCGCCATCACCGGCCAATGAGCTGAAAGGACCCTGTCATGTCGATGTTCTCCATCTTCGGTGTCTCGGGCAGCGCGGTCAGCGCGCAGTCCCAGCGCCTCAACGTGGTGGCCTCCAACCTGGCCAACGCCGACGCGGTGGCCGGCCCGGATGGCCAGACCTACAAGGCGCGCCACATCCTGTTCCAGACCGTGCCCATGGGCGGCGAGGGCAATGCGGGCGTGAAGGTGCAGAACATCGTGGAGAGCGACGCCCCGGGCCGCCGCGTGCACAACCCCACGCACCCCAGCGCCGACGCCGAAGGTTATGTGACGCACGCCAACGTGAACCCGGTCGAGGAGATGGTCAACATGATCTCGGCCTCGCGCTCGTACCAGAACAACGTCGAGGTCATGAACACGGCCAAGTCGCTGTTGCTCAAGACCCTGCAAATGGGGCAATGAGCCCGACTTTTGGAAAGACCTGACCCATGTTCATGACCCCCATCGACATCAGCAAGCTGGGCAACACGCCCGGCAGCACGACCGGCACCTCGGCCCAGAACAGCATGGACCCGAAGGCCTCGCAGGACCGCTTCCTCAAGCTGCTGGTCGCGCAGCTCAACAACCAGGACCCGTTGAACCCGATGGACAACGCGCAGATGACGACCCAGATGGCGCAGATCAACACGGTCAGCGGCATCCAGGAACTCAACGCGACGCTCAACAACATGGCCGCGCAGTTCTCCTCGCAGACCGCGCTGCAGGGCACCTCGCTGATCGGCCGCGAGGCCCTGCTGCCGGGCGACAAGCTCACCTTCAAGGACGGCCAGGCCAAGGCGGCGTTCTCGCTCGACACCAAGGCCACCGACGTGAAGGTCGACATCATGGGCACCAACGGCGAGGTCATCAAGACCGTCGAGATGGGCGCGCTGGGCAGCGGCCTGCACCGCTTCAACTGGGACGCCGAGGGCGTGGACCCTGCGACGGTCAAGGGCTTCAAGGTGCGCGCGGTCGACGGCAGCGAACCCGTGGACACCGTGTCGCTGCAGCGCATGACCGTGGACTCGGTGAGCTTCTCCGGCGGCTCCATCTACATGCTGCTGCAGGACGGCAGCACCCGCGCCTACAACGACGTGCTCGCGTTCATGTGAGCGCCTGAGCCTTTTCCCACACACCGCTTTCCCCTCCTAAGGACATCACCATGGCATTCCAGCAAGGACTCTCCGGCCTGAACAGCGCCAGCCGCAACCTCGACGTGATCGGGCACAACATCGCCAACGCCAACACGGTGGGCATGAAGAGCTCGCGCGGCGAGTTCGGCGAGCTCTACGCCAGCTCCGTGAACGCGGCCGGCGGCGTGAACTCCGGCATCGGCGTGGCGCTGACCACCGTGTCGCAGCATTTCACGCAGGGCAACATCACGGTGACGGGCAACGACCTGGACGTGGCCATCAACGGCTCGGGCTTCTTCGAACTCAACATGCCCAATGGCACGGTCGCCTACAGCCGCGCCGGCATGTTCAAGCTCGACAGCAGCGGCAACATCATCACCAACGGCGGCGCCAACCTCATGGGCTACCCGACCGCGCCCGATGGCACGCGCCTGAGCTTCGACACGCAGCCGCTGCGCCTGCCCACCGGCGGCCCGATCCCCGCGCGCCAGACCACCAATATCCTGGCCGAATTCAACCTCGACGCGCGCGCACCGGTGGCCTCCACGCAGACGCCGCCCACGCCGCTGTCCACCTACGGCACGTCCCTGGTCGCCTACGACTCCCAGGGCCTGGAGATCCCGGTGGCGCTGAGCTTCGAGAAAATCGGCAACAACCAGTGGAACGTGTACACCGGCGTCAACGGCGCCGACCCCGCGGCGTCCACGCCCTTCGTCGTGAGCTTCCTGCCGGACGGTTCGCTCGATCCGGCCTCGACGATTCCGCAGCTCACGCTGACCTCGCCCAACGACCCCACGGTGACCTTCAACGTCGATCTCGACTTTGGTGCCGCGACGCAGTTCGGCACCAACTTCGCCGTCAGCGACCTGGACCAGGACGGTTATCGCCCGGGCCAGTTCCTGGGTCTGAAGATCGGCGAGGACGGTCTGGTCAGCGGCCAGTACTCCAACGGTGAAACCCGCGCCGCGGGCCAGATCGCGCTGGTCAACTTCCGCAACACGCAAGGCCTGCAGCCCACCGGCGGCGGCAACTGGACGGCCACCTTCACCTCGGGCGACCCGCTGCACGGCGAGCCCGGCACGGGCAACTTCGGCGCCCTGCGCTCGGGGGCGCTGGAAGACTCCAACGTCGACATCACGGCCGAGCTGGTCAACATGATGACCGCGCAGCGCACCTACCAGGCCAACGCCCAGACCATCAAGACGCAGGACCAGGTGCTGAGCACCCTCCTGAACATGCGCTGATCCAGATCCGCGCCTGAGCTGAACGAAGGAGCCCCGCATGGACCGCATGATCTACACCGCGATGACCGGCGCCAACGCCGCGCAGTACCGGCAGCAGGTGCTGCGCCAACAACCTGGCCAACGTGTCCACGCCGGGCTTTCGCGCCGAACTCTCGACCTTCCGCGCGGTGCCGGTGCGCGGCGACGGCGCGAGCACGCGCGTGTTCGCCCTGGAAGCCACGCCCGGCCATTCCGACCTGCCCGGTTCGATCGCCGCCACCGGCCGCAACCTGGACGTGGCCGCGCGCGGCAACGCCTATTTCGCGGTCCAGGGGCTGGACGGCACCGAGGCCTACACCCGCGCGGGCGCGCTCGAAATCAACCAGGACGGCACCCTGGTCAGCGGCCAGGGCCTGCCCATGTTGGGCGATGGCGGACCGATCGTGGTGCCCGAAGGCGCGCGCGTGGACATCGCCTCCGACGGCACCGTGAGCACGCGCGTGGGCAACCAGCCTTCGCAGACCGTGGGCCGCCTCAAGATGGTCATGCCCGACGCCGACAACCCGCTGCGCCGCAGCGAGGACGGCCTGTTCCGCGGCCCGCAGGGCGACCCGCTGCCCGCGAGCGACGTGGCCCGCCTGCAGGACGGCGCGCTCGAAGGCTCCAACGTCAATCCCATGGAGGCCATGGTCGGCATGATCGCCGTGGCCCGCCAGTTCGAGGTGCAGATGCGCATGTTGCAGAACGGCGAAACCAACGACAAGACCGCCAGCCAGCTGCTGAGCATGAACGGCTAATCACTTTCCCCTTGCGGAGCACACCATGATCAATTCGCTGATGATTTCCAAGACCGGCATGCAGGCGCAGCAGATGCAGCTGGACGTGATCTCGAACAACCTGGCCAACGTGTCCACCAACGGCTTCAAGCGCGCCAACGCGGTGTTCGAAGACCTGATGTACCAGAACCTGCGCCAGGTGGGCGCCAACACGGCCGAGCAGGCCGAGCTGCCCACGGGCCTGCAAGTGGGCCTGGGTGTGCGCACCGTCGCCACCTCGCGCAACTTCTCGCAGGGCAGCCTGCAGCAGTCGGACAACCCGCTGGACATCGCGGTCAACGGCAACGGCTTCTTCCAGGTCGAGATGCCCGACGGCACCACCGCCTACACGCGCGACGGCAGCTTCAAGGCCGACGCGCAGGGCCGCATCGTCACCAACAGCGGCTACCCGCTCACCGCCGGCATCACCGTGCCGGCCGAGGCGCAGAGCATCACCGTCTCGTCCGATGGCGTGGTCACCGTCAAGCTGCCGGGCAACCCCGCGCCGCAGCGGGTGGGCGCCATCGAGCTGGCCAGCTTCATCAACCCGGCCGGCCTGGAGCCCATGGGCCAGAACCTCTACGCCGAGAGCCTGGCGTCGGGCAACCCCATCAACGGCGCACCCAACTCGGCCGGCATGGGCTCGCTGATGCAGGGCTACGTCGAAACCTCCAACGTCAACGTGGTGCAGGAACTGGTGACCATGATCCAGACCCAGCGCGCGTATGAAATGAATTCCAAGGCGATCCAGACATCCGACCAGATGCTGCAGCGCCTGAGCCAGCTGTAAGGACCCGCCATGTTGCGCATCGCCCTCATCCTGTCGCTCGCCGTGCTCGCCTCCGGTTGCGAAACCCTCCAGCGCACGCCCCAGGTGGACCTGGTGCCGGCCCAGCCGGTGCGCTACGCGCAGCAGGCCCCCATGGCCGCGCCCACCGTCACCGTCGCGCCCAGCGGCAGCCTGTTCCAGGCCGTGAGCTACCGGCCCGCGTTCGAAGACCCGCGCGCGCGCATGCCAGGCGACATCCTCACGGTGCAGATCACCGAGCGCATCAACGCGACGCAGAAGTCCTCGTCGTCGGTGGACCGCACCGCCAACGCGTCGGCCGGCGTCTCCGCGCTGCCCTTCATCAGCCCCAGCAGCTCGCTGCTGGGCAAGCTCGACGTGGGCGCGAATTCGTCCAACAAGTTCGCCGGCAACGGCGAGACCGAGAACGCCAACACCTTCACCGGCTCCATCACCACCACGGTGCAGGAAGTGCTGCCCAACGGCCACCTGCTGGTGGTGGGCGAGAAGCAGATCGGTGTGAACCAGAACGTGGACGTGCTGCGTTTCTCCGGCACGGTGGACCCGAAACAGATCCGCCCCGGCAACGTGGTCGCCTCCACCCAGGTCGCGAATGTGCGCATCGAGTCGCGCGGGCGCGGCCAGCAGGGCGAAGCGCTCTCAATTGGCTGGTTGGCACGGTTCTTTTTGACCGTTCTCCCGTTCTGATGCCGTTGCATGATGGCTCACCCCTTTGCTGGGGCTCCGTGGGAACCATGACATGACTATCGACCGACTGTTCCAAAACTTGATGCTGTTGTGCGGCGTGCTGCTCTGCCTGCCCGCCGCCGCCCAGGCGATCCGCATCAAGGAGATCGCGGCGGTGCAAGGCGTGCGCAGCAACCAGCTGACCGGCTATGGCCTGGTGGTGGGGCTGGACGGCACGGGTGACCAGACCACGCAGATGCCCTACACCACGCAGAGCCTGAACAACTACCTGCAGCAGCTGGGTCTCTCGCTGCCGCCGGGCACGAACATGCAGTTGAAGAACGTGGCGGCCGTGATGGTCACCGCGCAACTGCCCGCCTTCGCCCAGCCCGGCCAGGCCATCGACGTGACCGTGTCCTCGGTTGGCAACGCCAAGTCGCTGCGCGGCGGCACGCTCATCACCACACCGCTCAAGGGCGCCGACGGCGAGATCTACGCGCTCGCGCAAGGCAACCTGCTGGTCGGCGGCGCGGGCGCCTCGGCCGGCGGCAGCAAGGTGCAGGTCAACCACCTGAGCGCGGGCCGCGTGCCCGGCGGCGCGCAGGTGGAGCGCGCGGTGCGCAACGCCCTTCGCCCTGGGCGACACCATCGACCTGGGCCTGAACTCCAACGACTTCCAGACCGCCAGCCGCGTGACCGACGCCATCAACAAGGTGATGGGCGCCGGCGTGGCCAGTGCCATGGACGGCCGCGTGGTGCGCCTGCGCGCGCCGGCCGATCCGAGCCAGCGCGTGAGCTTCCTGGCCAAGGTGGAAGACATCCGCCTGGACGCCACCATCCCCATGGCGCGCGTCATCATCAATTCGCGCACCGGCTCCATCGTGATGAACCAGGCCGTCACGCTCGGCGCCTGCGCCGTCTCGCACGGCAACCTCTCGGTGAGCATCAGCTCCACCCCGGTGATCAGCCAGCCCAACCCGCTGTCCGTGGGCGGGCAGACCGTGGTGACCGAGAAGGCCGACATCCAGATCCGCCAGGACAAGGGTTCGCTCGTCAAGATCGACACCGCGCCGCAACTCTCCGACGTGGTGCGCGCCCTGAACTCGCTCGGCGCCACGCCGCAGGACCTGCTCGCCATCCTCCAGGCGATCAAGGCGTCCGGCGCGATGAACGCGGAGCTGGAGGTCATCTAAGTGAATACGCGTCCGCTCACGCCCAGCGGCCTGGCCGCCGACCCGACAGCGCTCAACGCGCTGCGCTACGGCTCGGGCAAGGGCGACGACAAGGCCGCGCTGAAAGAAGCGGCCAAGCAGTTCGAATCGCTCTTCATGCGCGAACTCATCAAGAGCATGCGCGAGGCGACGCAGAAGTCCGGCCTGATGGACGGCGAGGGCAGCAACCTGGGCATGGACCTGCTCGACCAGCAGTTCTCGGTGCAGCTCTCGGGCCTGCCCGGCGGGCTGTCCGAAGCGATCGAGCGCCAGCTCGGTCGCCAGATGACCAACACCGACGCCACCCGGGGTGGCGGCAGCGGCGCCCTCTCCGCCACCGGCGACACCAGCACCGTGGGCCGAGTGAACGCGGGCCCGCGCCAGGCCGGTTTCGTGGAGCAGCACAGCGAGGCCGCGGCCACCGTGGCGCGCGAGTCCGGCATTCCCGCCAGCTTCATGATCGGCCAGGCCGGCCACGAGACCGGCTGGGGCCGCAGCGAGATCAAGCATGCCGACGGCACGCCCTCGCACAACCTGTTCGGCATCAAGGCCACGGACAGCTGGAAGGGCAAGGTCGCCGAAATCACGACCACCGAGTACATCAACGGCGAGCCGCGCAAGGTGACGGCCAAGTTCCGCGCCTACGACTCCTACGCCGATTCGTTCCGCGACTACGCGCGCCTCATCGGCAACAGCCCACGCTACGAAGGCGTGATGGACCAGCTGCATTCCGTGCAAGGCTTTGCCAGCGGCCTGCAGAAGGCCGGTTACGCCACCGACCCCCAGTACGCGGCCAAACTCAGCCGCGCGATCAACTCCACCCTGAGCCTGCAGCGGGCGCAGGGCTGAAAGAGAGCACGCCATGTCCGCCCTCAACATCGGCGCCCGCGCGCTCAATGCCAACCTCGCGGCCCTGCAGGTCATCGGCAACAACATCGCCAACGTCAACACGCCTGGCTATTCGCGCCAGAACGTGATCCAGCAGTCGTCGGGCTACCAGCAGATGGGCAACGGCTACTTCGGCATGGGCGTGGAGATCGCCACCGTCGAACGTTCGCACAACCAGTACCTCACGCGCGAAGCGCAGAAGGCCGGCTCCGTGGCCTCCGCCGATGCGCTGCGCTATGCGCGCCTGCAGCAGCTGGAAAGCGCCTTCCCCACCGGCTCGGCGGGCCTGGGCACGGCGCTCAACGACATGCTCAACGCCTGGACCGATGTCTCGTCCTCGCCCGGCAACCTGACCGCGCGCGTGGTCGTGATCGCCAAGGGCGAAGAACTCGCCTCCCGCCTGCGCAACACCGCCAGCCAGATCGACTCGCTGCAGCACACCACCAAGCAGCAGGTCGGTGGCGCGGTCAACATCATCAACGGCCTGGCGCAGGACCTGGCCAAGGTCAACGCGCGCATCACCGAGAGCCAGGGCAACGGCCACACACCCAACGACCTGCTCGACCAACGCGACAAGATCCTGGGCGACATCAACAAGTACGTGCAGACCACCAGCGTGCCCGCAGCCGACGGCAGCGTGAGCGTGTTCATCGCCGGCAGCCAGCCGCTGGTGCTGGGCACGCGCGCCAACGCGCTGGCCGTGGGGCAGGACAGCACCGACAGCGCGCGCGTGGCGCTCTCGTTCGTGCAGGGCGGCGTGAGCACCCCGATTCCGGACGCCAGCCTGGGTGGCGGCGAACTCGCCGGCCTGATGCGCTTCATGAACGAAGACCTGGTCGACGTGCAGAACCTGCTGGGCCGCATGGCGCTGGCCACGGCCACCACGGTGAACAACCAGCACAAGCTGGGCGTGGACCTGCAGGGCAACCCGGGCCAGAACTTCTTCAACCAGCCCGCTGGGGCCGTGGGCCTGCCCCGGCCGGGGAACAACGGCACCGCCGAAATCAGCGCCAGCGTGGCCGACCCGACCGCGCTCGTCGCCTCCGACTACGAGCTGCGTTTCGAGACCGGCGGCATGAGCGTGGTGCGCCTGTCCGACGGCACCTCCACCCCCGTGACGTCCCTGCCCGCCGTGGTCGACGGCCTCACCTTCAACCTCGACAACGGCGCCGGCTCGCCGGGCGACCGCTTCCTGGTGCGCCCCTACGCCGCCGCCGCGCGCGACCTGCAGGTGGCGATCGGCTCGCCCGACAAGCTGGCCGCGGCCAGCCCGGTCATGGTCACGCCCGGCACCGGCAACTCCGGCGGCCTGAGCGTGGAGAGCCTGTACGCCTCGTCGGCTTCGCCCAACCTCACCGACCCGGTCACCATCACCTTCCTGGCCGACGGCAGCTTCACCGCCACCGGCCTGGGCCCGGGCAACCCGCCGCCCGACAACCCCGGCCCGCCGCCGAGCTACAACTTCAAGCCAGGCCAGTCCATCACCCTCAACGGCTGGAGCCTCACCATGCGCGGCAGCCCGGGCGCGGGCGACACCTTCAGCATCGGCGCCGCGCCCGCTGGCGCGATCTCGCAGAACGCGGGCAACGGCGCCGGCATGCTGGGCCTGCGCGACCTGCCCACCTACGGCGGCGTGCCGCTCTCCGATGGCTACGTCAGCCTGTTCTCCGACATCGGCACACGCGTGCAGGGCGCCAAGTTCGCCGCGGACTTCTCGGCCAACGTCGCCAACACCGCCGAGACCGCGCGCGCCAACGTGGCCGGCGTCAACCTCGACGAAGAAGCCGCGCGCCTGCTGCAGTACCAGCAGGCCTACCAGGCCTCGGCGAAATTCCTCCAGATCGCCCAGAGCACCTTCGACAGCCTGTTGCAGACCGTGGGTCGCTAGATATGAACACCCCCCTGCGCCGCTGCGCGGCTTCCCCCCTCTCTGGCGCGCCTTCGGCGCTTGGAGGGGGAACGGCATCTTGGGCCGGCGGAGCCGGACCCTCGATGCCTCTGGAAGCTCGTCGGCTCGCCGACGCCTGAACGTTTGAGGAACTGCCATGCGAATCTCCACCGCCCACAGCTACGACAACACCATCGCCATCCTGACCCGCCGCCAGGCCGAACTGGCCGCGCAGCAGGAGCGCGTGTCCACCGGCCTGCGCGTGCAGAAGGCCAGCGACGACCCGGTGGCCGCCACGCTGGCCGAAACCGCCGCCAACCGCCTGGCCCGCACCACGGCCGACATGCGCGCGCTGGAAGCCTCGCGCGCCAGCCTGCAACAGGCCGAGAGCGGCCTGAAGGAATCGGGCGACCTGATCCAGCGCGTGCGCGACCTGCTGGTGACCGCCGGCAACGCCACCTTCACCGACGCCGAACGCGAAGACGCTGGCGAAGCAGCTCGAAGGCCTGCGCGAGCAGCTCATCGCCGTGGCCAACCGCAAGGACAACGCCGGCCGCACCCTCTATGGTGGCCTGGGCGGTTCTTCCACGCCCTTCGTGGACCTCTACGGCCCCAGCGGCAGCGGCGTGCAGTTCGACGGCCAGCGCGGCCAGGCCGCCGCCGGCAACAGCTCGCTGCCGCAGGCGCTCGACGGCGACGCCATTTGGATGCGCGTGCCCCAGGGCAACGGCACCTTCACGCTCGGCGTTCCCACCAGCAACGCCGGCAACGTGAGCACCACCATGGGCAACGTCACCAACGCCGCGGCGCTCACCGGCGACGACTACGACATCACCTTCGCCGAGGTCGGCGGCGTGATGCAGTACACCGTGACCAACGCCACCACCGGCACGCCGGTGCCTGGCCATGTCGGCCAGCCCTACGTGGCCAACAAGACCATCGAATTCGACGGCATGTCGCTGGAGCTGCGCGGCAAACCCGCCGCCGGCGACCGCGTGGAACTGCGGCCCGTGACCACCACCACCGACATCTTCTCGGTCGTGCAGAACGCCGTGGACGCGCTGCGCTACAACGGCCCCAACGAAAGCGCGTACCACGCCCAGGCCATGGCGCGCGCCATGACCGAGGTGGACGCCGGGCACGACCGCGTGCTCGCCGCTCGGGGCCGGGCCGGTGAATGGCTCAACCGCGCCGACTCGCTCAACTCCCAGATGGAAGACGGCTCGATTGCCCTCAAGACCGAGAACGCCCGCCTGGTCGAACTCGACCCGATCAAGGGCCTGTCCGACCTGCAGACCCAGCAGCTCGGCCTGGAGGCCGCCATCAAGACCTACGCACAGGTGCAGCGCCTGTCGCTCTTCCAGGTGATCAATTGACCTGCGTTCCCCTCTTCTCATGATCATCAGCCACACCGTGTTGGACAGCATCGCACTGGGCTACGAGCCCGTGTGGAACCGCGCGCGCGAACTCGCCGCCGTGCGCATGGGCGTGCGCGCCGTGCACCCCGAATCCGTCGACGCGGCCCACCTCATGCAGGCCCTGGGCGACGACTGGCCCGCCAGCGCGCCGGTGCTCATCCTCAGCGTGGACAGCCCTCGGCTGCTGCAGCAGGCGCTGGCCTGCGCGCCCGTGCAGAACACCTGGCTCGAAGTGCCCGCCGCCCTGTTCGAACAGCCCGAGACCCTGGCCCGCCTCACGGCCGGGGCCCGGCGCGGGCACCGGCTGCTGCGCCGCACCGACCTGGCCGCCGTGCGCGGCGAGGGCCTGGCCCCGGCCGATGCGCGCAACCTGCTCAAACTCGGCGCCGAATCCGTGCCGGCCGGTCTGATCGGCCAACTGGTCGAAGGCGTCACCACGCAAACCCTGGCGCGCCAGTGCCTGGACGACGCCGGCGCCTGGGGCGTGCTCGGCTGGCCCGACAGCGACGTGCTGCACGCGCACCGCCACCAGCCGCTGAACTACGACGGTGCCGTGGTCAAGCAGATCCTCATGGCCATCGGCGACGAAGACTGCTCCATCGAACACCTGGAGCGCCTGGTGCGGCAAGACCCGGTGCTGGTCTACCGCATCCTGCTGATGGTCAACTCCGCCGCCTTCGGCGGGCGCCACGAAATCGGCTCGCTGCGCCACGCCTTGATGATGCTGGGCTTTCGCGAGCTGGGCCGCTGGCTGGCCGAGCAACTGCCCAGCAGCGAAGCCGACCGCGACCTGCACCCCGTGCGCTACGCCATGGTGATGCGCTCGCGTCTGGCCCAGCACCTGCTGGCCACCGGCTCCGAAGACAACCTGCGCGGCGAGGTCTACACCACCGCCTTGCTCTCGCAACTCGACCGCCTGCTGCACCAGCCGCTGGGCGAACTGCTCAACCGACTGCCCCTGTCGGGCCGGGTGTTCGACGCCGTGCTGCGCCACGACGGCCCCTACCACCCGCTGCTCGACGTGGCGCGCGCCCTGGGCGAACCCGCCCAGCTGCACCGCCTGCCGGCGGTGTGCCAGCGCCACGACATCAGCCTGGAGCACGCCAACCGCGCGCTCATCCGCATGCTGGCCACCAGCCGCGACCACGCCAGCCCGAGGTCCGAGCGACTGACCTAGCGGGCTCGGGCGGCGCGCTACGATGGAGACCATCATGACCTCCGCGCCCCCCGCCTCCACCCCCCACCACACCAGCGCGCTCGTGCTGTTCTCCGGTGGACAAGACTCCACCACCTGCCTGGCGCACGCGCTCTCGCGCTACCCGCGCGTGGAAACCATCGGTTTCGATTACGGCCAGCGCCACAGCGTGGAAATGACCGCGCGCCTCAACGTGCTGCGCGAGCTGCGGCAACGCTTCCCCGCGTGGTCGCAGCGGCTCGGTGAAGACCACGTGCTCGACCTCGGCGTGCTCGGCAAGGTCAGCGAAACCTCGCTCACGCGCGACATGGCCTTTCGCATGGAAGAAAACGGCCTGCCCAACACCTTCGTGCCCGGGCGCAACCTGCTGTTCCTCACGCTGGCCGCCGCCCTGGCCTACCGGCGCGGCATCCAGGTCATCGTCACCGGCGTGTGCGAAACCGACTTCTCGGGCTACCCCGACTGCCGCGACGACACCATGAAGGCGCTGCAGGTCGCGCTCTCGCTCGGCATGGACCACCGCTTCCTGATCGACACCCCACTCATGTGGATCGACAAGGCCGCCACCTGGCGCCTGGCACACGAGCTGGGTGAAAACGCGCTGCTGGTGGGCGGCGGCAACTCGCTGGTGGACCTGATCGTCGAACACACCCACACCTGCTACCTCGGCGACCGCGAACACCGCCAGCCCTGGGGGTACGGGTGTGGCGGGTGCCCGGCGTGTGAGTTGCGCGCGAAGGGGTGGGCGGCCTACGCCGCGCCGGTGGCTTGATCAGGCGCCGTCGGCGCGGCTGATGTCCAGCCGGTAACGCGCCCCGCCCGCCGCCGCCTGCTCGTTGGCCCGCAGCGCCCAGCGCTGCCGGTGGTGCGCGGCCAGGGTGGAGCGGTGGGCGATGGAGACGATGGCGCCGTGCGCCTGCTTCACCCGTTCCACCAGGCGCTGGTAGATGGTCGCTTCGGCTTCTTCGTCGAGCGCGCTGGTGGCTTCGTCGGCCAGCACCCAGGCCGGTTTCTTGAGCATCACGCGCGCGATCGCCAGGCGCTGCCGTTCGCCGCCCGAGAGTTTCTGGCTCCAGGCGTCTTCGCGGTCGAGCTGGTCGGTCAGCGCCGGCAGCAGGGCCTCGTTCAGGACATCGCGCAGGGCTTCGTCGGTGTAGTTCTCCGCCGGGTCAGGGTAGGCCAGGGCGTCGCGCAGGCGGCCGTCGGGGAAGTAGGGCCGCTGCGGGATGAACATGGTGTCCTTGGGCAGGCCCACGCGGCCCAGCGCGTGCGGCCAGATGCCGGCGAGGGCGCGGAACAGGCTGGACTTGCCGCTGCCCGAGGGGCCGTGCAGCAGCACGGTGTCACCGGGCTTCACGTCCAGGTCCACGCCGGCGAGCAGCGTGCTGCCGCCGGGCAGGGCCACGGTGAGGTCTTGCGCGTGGATGCCGTCGGCCGACTCGTTGAGCGAAAGGTCGTCGCGCGTCTGCGACTGGTGCGACAGGCTGGCCTCGAAGCCCACCAGGCGGTCGGTGGTGGCTTTCCAGACCGCCAGGGCCATGTAGTTATCGACCAGCCAGGACAGCGAGTCCTGCACGCGGCCGAAGGCGGAGTTGATCTGCATCAGCTGGCCGAGCTGGATGGCGCCGCTGAAATAGCGCGGCGCGGCGACGATCATGGGAAAGATGATGGCGGCCTGAGAGAAGAAGCTGCTGAACCAGGTGAGCTGTTTCTGGTTGCGGATGAGGGCGAAGTAGTTGCCCATCACGTCGCGGAAGCGCACATCCAGGTGGCGGCGCTCCACCTGCTCGCCGCCGTCGAGTGCGATGGATTCGCTGTACTCGCGCACGCGCACCATGTGGTGGCGGAAGTTGGCTTCCAGCATCTGCTGCTGGAAGTTCAGCCGCACCTGCGGCCGGCCGATCCAGTGCGCGATGGCGCTGCCCACCGCGCAGTACAGCACGGCGGCCCACACCATGTAGCCGACGATTTCCAGTTCGCCGCCGCCCAGGAAGCCGGGCAGCGGGACGTTGATGGAGCCGCTGAGCGTCCAGAGGATGCCGACGAAGCTCACCAGGGTGATGAGGGCGTTGAACATGCCCATGGACAGCGTGACGGTGTAGCTGGTGAAGAGGTTGAGGTCTTCCTGGATGCGCTGGTCCGGGTTGTCGGGGTTGCCGTGCTCGTCGGCGGTGAAGCGCGCCAGCTCCATGCGGTAGAAGGCCTTGTTGGCCAGCCAGCGGCCCATGTAGTGGTCGGTGAGCCAGACGCGCCAGCGCAGCTGCAGGATCTGCGTGAGGTAGAACTTGTAGACCGCGAGCACGATGTAGATCAGCGCCAGCCAGCCGAAGCGCCCGATCTGCTGCCAGAACACAGGCTGGTCCTTGGCCTGCAGGGCGTCATAGAAGACGCGGTACCACTCGTTGATCTGCACCAGCATGTAGACCGTGCCGAGGTTGAGCATCACCACGGCCAGCAGCAGGCCGCGCGCGCGCCATTTTTCCTCGGACTTGAAGTACGGCATGGCAAAGGCGCCAATGCCTTTGAGCGTGGGCCACAGCGAGGGCGGTCGGCGGGCGGCGGGGGCGGCGGATGTCGTCATGGGTGGGCCCTGGGCTGGTCGGGCGCGGACGGCGCCCGGTGATGGCGCATCGTAGCGGGTCGGCCGGCCCGCTCGCTGAGGCGGGGCTTAGGCGCCGTTGCTGACCCCGCTGGCCACATGCCCGGCAGGCACGTGCAGCGCGGCCGACTCGATGTGGCCGGTCTGGTCGTCGAAGAAGAAATCGGGCTCGAACTCGCGCAGGAACTCGCCCTTGGGCAGGCCGCCGAGGAACATGGCTTCATCGACCTCGATGTTCCAGTTCATCAGAGTGCGGATCGCGCGCTCGTGCGCCGGGGCGCTGCGCGCGGTGACCAGCGCGGTGCGCACGCGCATCATCGGCGTGCCCTCGCTCTGCAGGCGGTGCAGGGCTTCGAGCAGCGGCTTGAAGGGGCCGCCGGCCAGCGGCAGCGCGGCCTTGCTGGCCTCGTGTTCCTGGAAGGCCGAGAGCCCTTGCGCCTGGTAGACGCGCTCGGCCTCGTCGGAGAACAGCACGGCGTCGCCGTCGAAGGCGATGCGCACCTCGTTCGGGTGCTCGCTGCTGGCGTGCACCGACTGGGGGTAGACCTGCGCGGCGGGCACGCCGGCCTCGAGCGCGGCGCGCACGTCGGCCAGGTGGGTGGAGAGGAACAGGTTGGCGCGCAGCGGGCGCAGGTAGCGCCAGGGCGGCTGGCCGCGCGTGAAGCTACCGCGCTGGATCGGCAGGCCGTAGTGTTGGGCGGAGCGGAACACGCGCATGCCCGAGACCGGGTCGTTGCGCGAGAGGATCACCACCTCCACCCGCTGCGCCTGCGCGTCGTTGAAGGCGAGCAGCTTGTGCACCAGCGAGAAGGCCACGCCGGGTGCGGCCGGCTGGTCCAGCCGGTCGAGCTGCAGCTTCATGTAGGCGCGGTCGTCGCCGGTTTCGAAGAGGCGGTTTTCTTCCTCGAAGTCGAACAGGGCGCGGGAAGAGATGGCAACGACGAGCTTGCCTTCGAGGGAAACGCCCATGGTCAGGTGACGAGTTGGTTGAGCTGGATGATCGGCATCAGCACCGCGAGCACGATCAGCATCACGACCAGGCCCATGCCCACGATCAGCAGGGGCTCCAGGATGGTGGCGATGTGCATGGCGCGGCGCTGCACCTCGTCGCCGAGCTGTTTGGCGGCGCGGTCCAGCATGGCGGGCAGCTGGCCGGTCTGCTCGCCCAGCCGGGCGAACATGGACACCAGCGGCGGAAAGCGCTTCTTGCTGCCCAGGGCCGAGGCCAGGGGCGCGCCTTCGCGCACCAGCACCACGGTGTCGAGCGCGTCGGCGCGCATGGCCTGGTTGGAGAGGGTTTCGGCGGCGGTCTGCAGGGCGCGCAGGATGGGCACGCCGGCCGCCGCCAGCATGGCCAGCGTGGCCGAGAAGCGGGCCGCGTTGTAGCCGCGCGCCAGGCGGCCCACCAGCGGCAGGCGCAGCCAGGCGGCGTCCATGCGCAGGCGGATGGCTTCGTTGCGGCGCGCGAACACGACACCACCGATGCCCAGCGCCAGCAGGGCCAGCATGAACCAGCCGTAGGAACGCACGAAGTCGCTCAGGCCGAGCATGACCACGGTGAGGAAGGGCAGGGCGCGCTTGCTGCCGGCGAACACGTTGCGCAACCTGCGGCACCACGTAGGAGACGAGGAACACCACGATCACGATCGCCACCAGCGTGACGATGGCCGGGTAGAGCGAGGCCGCGACGATCTTGTTCTTGAGGGCTTCGCGCGCCTCCAGGTCGTCGGCCAGGCGTTCGAGCACGGTGCCGAGCAGGCCGCTCTGTTCGCCCGCGGCGATCACGCCGGTGTAGATGGGGGAGAACTCGCGCGGGTGTTGCGAGAGCGCGCGGGCGAAGGTGGAGCCGCCGTTGACCTCGGAACGCAGCGAGGCCATGAGGTTGCGCTGTTTTTCGTCTTCGGACTCTTCGGTCAGAGCCGAGAGCGCGCGTTCCAGCGGCAGGCCGGCGGCCACCAGGCCGGCGAGCTGGCGCGTCCAGACCGCGAGGGCGGTGGCGCTGAAGGCGCGACCGCCCCAGAGCGTGATGTTGAGGCCCTTCGCGGCCGAAGTGCCCTGCGAGCCCGCGGCGGGTTCGACCAGCAGCGGCACCAGAGCGCGCGCGCGCAACATGCTACGCGCGGCGCGCGCGGTGTCGGCGTCGATCAGGCCTTTCTGCGTGGCGCCCTGGGCGTCCAGGGCTTCGAAGGTGTAGGCGGGCATCAGCAGGAACTCCCCCCTGCGCCGCTGGCGCGGCCTCCCCCCTCGCTGACGCGCCTTCGGCGCTGGGAGGGGGGACGCACCCTTGGGCCGGCAGAGCCGGACCCTCCGGCGCCCTGCACGAGACACGTCTTGCCGGGGAGATCGCGTGGGCGATTCATATTCAATCTCGGGTGACCGACATCACTTCTTCCGGCGAGGTGATGCCCGAATCGATCAGGCGCTGGCCGTCGGCGCGCATGGAGCGCAGGCCGGCGTCTTCGGCCGCCACATACACCTTGCTCTCGGCGGCGCGGTTGTGGATCAGCGCGCGGATCGTGTCGTCGGCCACCATCAGTTCGTAGATGCCGGTGCGGCCCTTGTAGCCGGTGTGGTTGCACTGCTCGCAACCCACCGGGTGCCAATGGCCCTTGTCGTCGGCGCGGCGGCAGTGCGGGCAGAGCTTGCGCACCAGGCGCTGCGCGAGCACGCCCAGCAGCGAGGAGCTCAGCAGGAAGGGCTCCACGCCCATGTCGGTCAGGCGGGTGACGGCGCTGGGCGCGTCGTTGGTGTGCAGCGTGGCGAGCACGAGGTGGCCGGTGAGCGAGGCCTGGATGGCGATCTGCGCGGTCTCGAAGTCGCGGATCTCACCGATCATGATCACGTCCGGGTCCTGGCGGAGGATGGCGCGCAAGGCCTTGGCGAAGGTCAGTTCGATGCGGGCATTGACCTGCGTCTGTCCCACGCCGGGCAGTTCGTATTCGATCGGGTCTTCCACCGTCATGATGTTCTGGGCGTTGGCGTCCAGGCGCTGCAGCGCGGCGTACAGCGTGGTGGTCTTGCCCGAGCCGGTCGGGCCGGTGACGAGGATGATGCCGTGCGGCTGGCCGATGAGCTTGCGGAAGGCGTTGAGCACATCGCCCTGCATGCCCACGGCTTCCAGGCTGAGCTTGCTCTCGCTCTTGTCCAGCAGGCGCAGCACGGCGCGTTCGCCGTGGGCACTGGGCAGGGTGGAGACGCGCACGTCCACCGCGCGGGTGCCGATGCGCAGCGAGATGCGGCCGTCCTGCGGCAGGCGCTTCTCGGAGATGTCGAGTTCGGCCATGATCTTCAGGCGCGAGATCAGCGCCGCGTGCAGCGCGCGGTTGGGCTGCACGACTTCGCGCAGCGAGCCGTCGACGCGGAAGCGCACGCTGGAATGCCGTTCGTAGGGTTCGATGTGGATGTCGCTCGCGCCGTCGCGCGCGGCCTGCGTGAGCAGTGCGTTGAGCATGCGGATGATGGGCGCGTCGTCGGCGGTCTCCAGCAAGTCCTCGATCGCCGGCAGCTCCTGCATCATGCGGCTGAGGTCGGCGTCGCTCTGCACCTCGCTGACCACGGCGGCGGCGCTGGACTCGCCCTGGGCGTAGGCCGCGCTGATGCGCTGCTTGAGCGTCTCGCCGCTTTCCCAGCGGATGTCGTTGACCGGGTGCACGCGCAGGATTTCCGTCAGCGCCGAGAGGCGACGCGTCTGCGCGCCGGAATCGGTGGCGGGCGTGCTGCTGCCCAGCAGGGTCAGCGTGGCGCCGTCGTCCTCGATGAGCCAGTGGTGCTCGCGGGCGAAGGCGTAGGGCAGCGGGTACTTCACGGCCGCCGCCTCACTGCCGGGGCGCCGTGTTCTGCGGCGCCGGGTTCACCGGGGGCGTCGTTTGCGGGTCGGCCAGCGAGCGCACCGGCGCCGTGCCGTCTGGCGAGGGCGCGCGTGGCGGCAGTTGCGGTGGCATGACCGGCGCCTCGTTCACGCCCAGCACGCCACTCTGCCGGGGTTGGGCGTCCTTCTGCACCGAGCGCATGAGTTCGTAGCGGTCGAGTGCCAGGCTGCTGGTTTCGCGCCCGTCGCGCATCACCACGGGGCGCAGGAACACCATCAGGTTGGTCTTCTTGCGCGAGCGGGTTTCGCTGCGGAACAGGTTGCCGAAGATGGGCACGTCGCCCAGGCCGGGCACCTTCTCCTGGTTGCCGGCGTACTCGTCCTGCAGCAGGCCGCCCAGCACCACGACCGCGCCGTCCTCGACCAGCACGGTCGATTCGATGGTGCGCTTGTTGGTGATCAGGCCGGTGGTGGAGTTGACCGAAGAGGGCACGACGTTGCTGACCTCCTGGTAGATGGTCATCTTGATGGTGCCGTTCTCGCTGATCTGCGGCTTCACGCGCAGCGTCAGGCCCACGTCCTTGCGCTCGATGGTCTGGAACGGGTTGACCGAGCCTTCGTTGCTGCCGGTGTTGGTGAACTGGCCGGTGACGAAGGGCACGTTCTGGCCGATCACGATCTTGGCTTCTTCGTTGTCCAGCGTGAGCAGGTTGGGGGTGGAGAGCACGTTGCCTTCGCCGTTTTCCTGCAGGAAGCGCGCGAGGAAGCCCAGCACGTACACGCCGTTGGTGCGGCGCGCCAGGCCCAGGTTCATGCCGGGGGATGGCGTGGCGTTGCCCTGGGCCAGTTCCAGGATGTTGCGGCCACCAGTGCCGAAGTTGGTGCCCAGCAGACCGATCACGCGGTCGCCCGAGCTGCCGAGCGCGCCTTGCCACTGGATGCCGAACTCGGCCGCCTTCTCGGCGTTCACTTCGGCGATCAGGCTTTCCACGTAGACCTGGGCGCGGCGCGAGTCGAGCTGGTCGATCACGGCGCGCAGCTGGCGGTACTGCGGTTCGGGCGCGGTGATGATGAGCGAGTTGGTGGCCGGGTCGGCCTGGATCTGGCCGCCGGTCGACGGCGAGCCGCTGGGCGTGACGGCGGCGGTGGCCGCGTTGTTGTTGTTCGCGCCTGCGGTGCCGGTGGGCGTGAGGGCCGCGCGGTTGAGCGGGGAGGTCGCACCACCGCCCAGGGAACCGCCGCTCAGCCCACCGGAGGACTCACCCGCCAGCGCGGCGCGCAGGGTGGTGGCGCAGCGAGGTGGCGTCGGCGTTCTTCAGGTAGACGACGTGGATGTTGCCGCTGAGCTTGTCGGACGAAGGCTGGTCCAGCCGGGCCACCAGCGAGCGCACCAGGGCCAGGCGGGCGGGGTTGGCCGCGCGCAGCACCAGGCTGTTGCTGCGCGGTTCGGCCACCAATGTGGTCTTGTACGACTGGTCGGCCTGCGCACCACCGCCGGCGGTGGCGGGGTCGATCAGCCGGGTGACGAGCGCGGCCATGTCGGCCGCCACGGCGTGCTGCAGCGGGATGATCTCCACGTCGGTCGCGCCCGCGACGTCGAGCGAGGCGATGATGCGGCCGATGCGCTGCAGGTTGTCCGCGTAGTCGGTGATGACCAGCGAGTTGTTGCCGGGGTTGACGTTGATGGTGTTGTTCGGGCCGATCAGCGGGCGCAGCACCGGCACGAGGTTGTTGGCCGATTCGTGGTTGAGCCGGAAGATCTGCGTGACCACGGTGTTGGAGGCGGGCAGGGCCGACACCGAACCGGCGCTCACCACGTTGCCCTGCAGCTTGGCGTCGGCCTCGGGCACGATCTTGTAGAGGCCGCCGGTGTCCACCAGCGAGAAGCCCTGCAGCCGCAGCACGGCGGCGAACTGGTTGAGCGCCGCGGTGGGGGTGACGGGCCGCTCGGTGACGAGGTTGACGGTGCCCTTCACGCGCGGATCGACCACCACGTTGCGGCCCGTGATGGTGGCGATGGTGCGCGCCACCGCTTCGATTTCGGCGGCGACGAAGTTGAGGGTGACGGGCTCGTTCGGCGCGGCCGGCGCGCGCGCCGTCTGCGAGATGCCGTTGCCCGACAGCAGGCACAGGACCAGTGCCAGCGCCGTGAGCGCACCGCCGTGGGCTGCACGGCCCGGGGCGACACGGAGTGGGTTCGGTTTCATGGTCGGATCGTATCTTGAAGTGTGGAGAAGGAGCGCGCTCAGTTGTCAGCCAATGTTGAGCAGCGAGCGTGGGCCTTGGCGGCGGCCCATGATGTTGAGCAGGTTGCCCAGGGCGGCTTCGGCTTCGGGCGCGGCCTCGGCCACGCCTTCGAAGCGCAGCCGGCCACCGACCCAGCGGCCCGCGCCCTGCAGCCTGAGCGCGCCGCTGAGGGTTTCCAGGTTCAGCGTGGTGGTGTTGCCGTCGGCGTCGGCGCGCAGGGTCATGCGGTAGCTGCCCAGCGGGCGCAGGGTGGACAGGCGCGAGGCCAGGTCGAGCGCGTCGATGGCGGCCTCGCCCTGCATGCTGGCGCGGCCTTCGTCCCAGCGCAGAGTGAGACCGGCGGTCTGCAGGGCCAGTTGGCCTTCCACGCGCAAGGTGTTCCAGGGCGTGCCCAGGCCGCTGAGCAGTTCGGCCGGCCACAGGCTGGTGGAGCTGGCGCACGCGCAGTTCGCCGCCGCCCAGGCGGGGAATGAAGGTCATCGCCAGGGGCTCGGGGGTGCAGCAGGGGGCCATCAGGCGCAGCGCCATCGCGGGCGATCCCGAGGCCAGGCGCGGCGCGAGCTGCCATTGCAGACCTTGGGGCAGCGCGGTCTGGGTGCGGCTGCCTTCGCCGCCGGTCAGCACCAGATCGGCCTGGCCGTTCCAGACCGTGCCGCGGGCATTGACCAGTTGCAGCTGGCCCTGGGTGGCCGACGTCACGCCGCTGGCAAGCCAGCGCGCGGGCGCGAACACGACGATGGCGAACAGCAGGCCGAGCAGGCCACCGATCCAGGCCAGGCGGATGGGCCAGTTGCCGTTCATGGCGTGCCACCCAGGCCGGGGCCGGTCAGGACCAGGGTGCCGCTCCAGCCGGGGCTGCCGGGTTCGCGGTGGATCTGGCTGTCCACTGGCAGCAGACGGGCGTTGATGCGCACCTGGGCCAGCCACTGGGCCAGGGCCTCGGGCGGGGTGTTGCGCAGGGTCAGCGTGGCGCGCTCACCCAGCACCGAAAGCTGGCCGGTGCCGGACAGGCCGTTGGTGGCGGTCTCGACGGCGCGCAACACCTCGTCGCGCCCGGGCGGTTGGGCGGTGTTCTGGCTGCGCAGGGTTTCGGCGGTGGCGGCCATGCGCTGCATCTGCCCGAGCTGGGCATCCAGCCGGGCGTGGCGCGCGGGGGCCTGGCGCAGCGTGTCCAGGGCGGGCGCGATTGCCACCCACCACACCAGACCCAGGCCGATCACCCAGGCGGCGATGGTCACGGCGTTGCGCTCGCGGGACGAGAGGCGGGCCAGCGCCACCGAGAGGGCCAGGGTGAGCCTGGCGATGGGGGAGGGGGAGGAAGAGGCGGTGGCGATGGTCAGGGTTCCGGCGGGCGCAGGGCCAGCTCATTGCCATCGAAACGCACCCGCCAGCCGCTGTTCTGCAGCGACTGTTGCAGGGCGCGCAATTGGTCCTGGGTGGCGCGCCAGCCCGCGAAGCGCCCTTCGCCCGTGCTGTAGGCGATGGTGGAGGGCAGCAGGGCTTCGCCGGCCGAGGCCTGGTCGATCGCCGCGAGCAGGGTTTCCAGGTCGCCTTCGGACAGGGCGCCGGTGGCCTGTTGCAGGCGGGCCACTTCGCGTTGCATCTGCACCGGGGCGTCGAGCACCAGCGTCACTTGCGGGAAGCTTTTCTGCAGGGTCTGCACCACGGCCTTCTGTTTGGCTTCCAGGCCGCTGCGCTCGTGCCAGGCGGCGGCGTTCAGGCCCACCAGTTGCACGCCCACCAGCGCCGCCAGGCCCCAGCGCGCGGGTCGCCAGGCCGGGGCGTTGCGCCATTGCCGGAAGCTGCGCTTGAGCCGTTGGCCGCGCCGCGCGCCCGCCGAGAGGCTGAGGTCGAACTGTGCGAGGTTCCAGTCGGACTGGGCGCAGCGCAGCAACCACGCGGGCAGGGCGACGAGCTCAAAACGCTGCTGCAGCACCTGCTCGGCCTGCCCGGCCACGGTGGGATCGGCCAGCCAGACGTCGTATTCACCGGGCTCGCCTGGCGCGTCGCTGGCGGGTGGCATGAGCGCGGTGACCACCATGTCGCCCGCGGTGCCATGGCCCAGGGGAGTTTCTCGCAGCGGTGTGCAGCTCACGCCGAGCAGGCCGGCGCTGCCCAGCCAGATCTCGCCGTTCTCGTTGTAGGCCCAGTGGACGTTGGAGGGCACGTCCAGCGCGAAACTGCGCGATGAGCCCGGCGTGGCGCCAGGGGTTTCGGAGGGCACCAGCGGCCACAGGGCCGGCGCGATGCGCCCGGCCGGGCGGGCCGCTCCCTCCAGGATCTGCAGCCAGCCGCGCAGCCAGACCTTGTGGCAGGCGGCGACCCACACCGTCTGGCCCGAACGGCCACCGGGCTCCAGGGCGAAGTGCAGGTCGGCTGTGTCGGCCAGCAGGCGGTCTTCCAGCAAGCCTTCGAGCGCGGCCCGCAGGCGCGCGGTGGCGACCTTGGGCAGGGCGACCCGGTGCCAGGAGACGGCGCGCGGCGGCAGCACGAGCACCACGTCGTCGTCCCGCGGCAGCAACGCGGCCGCGCACTGACCGTGGTCGGTGATCTGCTGGCCATTGCTGGACGTGGCCCAGTCGAAAAGGGCCGTGGGTCCCGCAGGGGGCGCAGCGGAGAAGTCCGAGGGAGTGACGATCAGCACGGTGATGCGGTCATGCGAAGGTGTTACAGGGCGGCGAGCCCCTCATTCTAGAGACCCTGGGTGACTCTCAGGGGCCTGATGTGCACCGGGAAAACACGCCGTCTCAGCGCCGGGCAAAGCGTTCGCGCCAGTTCACGCGCACATCGAGGTTGTTGCGCACGACGAGAGAGCGCTCTTCGATGATGGTGTCGTCGAGCCTAAGGCGCCCGCGCACCTCGAAGTGGTTGCTGCGCACACCGTGGTACAGATCAGACAGTTGGCCCGTCATGGCGGGCACCACGGCGCTGGCGTCGGCCAGGCTTTTGAACGGTTCGCGCTCGCGGGCGCTGGTGATCTGCCGGGCCTGGGCCATGTCCAGGCCCGGCACACTGGCGCAGATGGCCTGTGCGCTGGCGGTGTTGAGGTTGAGCGTGGAGCGGGTGGGCAGCACGGTGACGTGGGGTTCGAGCACGGCCAGGCTGTTGCGGCTGATGCCGAGCCAGGCCAGTTGCGCGTATTTCCGGGGCAGCAGGGCGGTGCGCGAGGGCAGGGGGTCGCTCAGCGCCAGGCTCATGGAGGTGCGCAGCTCGTTGGCGGCGGCGTTGAGTTCCGAGACCGGCAGCCCGAGTTGTTCGTAGAGTTTGGCGAAGCTGCGCATGTCGGCTTCGGAGAGTTCCACCTTGGCCTGGGCGCCCGCGCCGACGGTGCGCACCACGTTCAGGAAGTTCATGCGCGACTGCATGTCGATCACTTCGCCCGAGAGAAAGGCCTCCAGCATGCCGTCGGTGTTGTTGTTCTTGTCGGCGGCGAGAAAGCTGGAGAGGCGCGCCTCCTCCAGCGGCATGGCCCAGGGTTCGCCCAGGTGGTCGGCGTTGCCGCTGCTCTGGTTGTCGCGCGCGTCCTCGCGCAGGATCAGGCGCGCCCAATCGAGCGCACCGGTCAACACCCAGCCGGCCTGCACGCGGCGCCGCTCGGCCTGCTCGACCTCGGCCGAGCGCCACTGCTGCCACAACGCGGCCGAGGCCAGGGTGCGCACCAGCGTGACGACGAGCATGGCGAGCAGCAGCGCTGCGCCTTGCTGGTGTCGCCGCAGGGTCTTCATCAGCGCCCCGCTTCCAGGGTGGGGCGGACCCAGTCGCGCACCAGGCTGCCGCTCAGGCCTTCGCCGGTGCCGAGCACGAGTTCCAGGCGCACGCCATTGGGCAGGCTGCCGGTGCGCGCGCCCTCGGGGCCGCCCACGGGCTCTTCATTGCCCGTGGACGACTGCGGGTTGCCCCAGGTTTCACCCCGGTGGTAGAAAAGCTGCCAGTTGTCGATGCCGAGCAGGGCGATGGCGCTGTCGGAACTGGCGTTGCCCGCCTGCGAGGGCAGGGCGCCGCGGCCCCATTCGCCGGCCCGTTGCCAGGCGCGCGCCAGTTCGTCGCGCCGCAACAAGGGGCCGGACTGCCAGCGCACCCATTGGCCGCTGGCGTTGATGCTCGATGAAATCTGCGGCAGGCCGGCCAGCGCCACGCCGGTCAGCCGCGCCCAGGCCACGACGCGGATGCCGCGGCTGTCCAGGCCGGTTTCGCCACTGTCGCGCCGCGTCATGCGCAACACTTGGCCGTTGAAGTCGAGCGCGTTGACTTCGCCGGTGTCGATCAGGGCGTCCAGGTCGGCGGCCCACTGGCCCATGGCCGCCTGCATGCGCAGCAAATCGTCGGCGCGTTGCTGGGTGATGTTCTGGGTGCGCGTCATGCCGTCCAGCGAGCGCCAACTCAGCAGCGCGAGCATGGACATCACGACGATCGCCACCAGCAGTTCGACGAGGGTGAAACCGCGCGCGTGTTTCATCATGCTCAATACCGGCCCATCACGGTGGAGAGGCTGAGCAGGCGCACGTTCACCCCATCCACGGCGGCTTCGACGACCGTGTCCACGCGCCGGAAGTTCGGGTTGGGCGTGGGCAGCACCGACAAGCGCACGCGCATCTCGCGCCCCGCCTGCGTGCACACGGTGTCGGTGTCGCCGGTGCCGGGCAACTGGCGTTGCAGGCGCAGGCGGGTGAGTTCGTTCTCGGCGCACAGCTGGGCCAGCCATTGGTCGCTCTGCCGGCCGGATGCCCGCGTGAGAGCGCCGGTGGCCTGCAGCCCGGCGGCCAGGGTGATGGCGACCACCGCGAGGGCGACGAGCACCTCGATCAGTGTGAAGCCGCGCGGGCGCGTCATGGTGTGGCGGCCAGCACGGTGAAGGGCGAAAGGCCGTCGGTGCCCAGGGTGATGCGCCGGTCCCCCTGGACCAGCATCACCCGCTGTGCGGCGATCAGCGGTTCGGGCCCGAGCACCAGGGTTTGCGCGCCCGGCGGTTGCAGCACCTGGGCCTGGGTGTCCTGGTTGAGCCAAGGGCGCGGCCCGGTGAGCGAGCCGGTGCCCGCCTGGGTGGACAGGCCGAGGAATTCGAAGCCTTGCGGCAGGCTGCGCCAGACCACCGGCAGCCCGCTGGTGCGCGACTGGGCACGCGCGGACTCCAGCATGGCCGTCAGCCGCAGGCCCTCGCGCTCCAGGCGGGTGGCGCCGTCGTCGCGCAAGGCCACGCTCACACCGGCGGTGGCGAAGGCCACGATCACCAGCACCACCATGAGTTCGAGCAGGGTGAAGCCGTGTGCCTTGCTGGCCATGATCAGGGAAACCGCGTTGCCGGAAGGCCGATGGTGGCCGCCGCGCAAGGCCACCCCAAGCAAGGCCAGCCCCCTTGGGGGGCGGCGACCCGCGCGGCGGCGGAGCGTGGGGGCTTGTTTTTCACTGCCAACTGCCGATGTCGGCGTCCTTGCCCTCGCCACCCGCCTGGCCGTCGGCACCGAGCGACAGCACGTCCACCTCGCCCCTCAGGCCCGGGTTGATGTACTGGTAGGGGCGGCCCCAGGGGTCGCCGGGCAGCTTGTCGAGGTAGGGGCGCCAGTTCGGCGGCACGGGGCCGGCGGTCGGCTTGGTCACCAGGGCGTTCAGGCCTTGTTCGTTCGTCGGGTAGCGCTGGTTGTCCAGCCGGTACAGCTTGAGCGCCTGCATCAGGTTGTTGACGTCGGTCTTGGCGGCGGTCACGCGCGCATCGTCTGCACGGTCCAGCACGTTGGGCACGATCAGCGCCGCGAGCACACCGATGATGACCAGCACCACCATGAGCTCGATGAGCGTGAAGCCGCGTTGCAGGGTGCGGGCCAGGCGGGCCGCGAAGGCCGGCGTGCGCAGGGTGGGGGTGGTCAGGTGTGGCAAATCAATCTCCCGCGAACAAGGGCCTGTGGAACGGCCCGATGGCCAGGCCGGAAACCGGTGGTCGTCGATCATAATGCGCCCATATGAACAAGGCACCCGCGTTCGGCCATTCCGGCTTCCTCATGGAAAGCCCAGCCGCCCTGCAGACGGCAGGACGGCGAGGGCCGACCATCGCCGCAGGCCTCCTGTGGCTGGCGGCGGGCCTGAGCGCGGGTTACTGGGTGTTGCTGGCCTGGGGCCGGTCGCCGGTGACGCCGGTGTCGGCCATGGCACCAGCGCAGGTGGCGGCCGATACGGCTTCCGTGGCCCGCTCGCTGGGTGCCTTGCCCGCTGCCGCGTCCACGGGTGCGGTGGCCAGCGCAGCGCCGCCCCGGTACAACTTGCTCGGGGTGGTCGCGGTCGGCACCCGAGATGGTGCCGCGCTGATCGCGGTGGATCGCCAGCCACCACGGCCTTACCGCCTAGGGGCCTCGCTGGAGGGTGGGCTGGTGCTGCAATCCGTCTCGCGCCGCGCGGTGCATCTGGGGCCTTCGCTGGAAGCCCCGGCCTCGGTGGAGCTGACCCTGCCCGAGACCACCACGCCGCCCTGAATCCGGGCTCAGCGTTCGAGCAAGCCCTGGGCGGCGAGCAGCAGGGGCCACGCCAGCAGAGCGCCGGTGCCCTGGCCCATGCGCATGCCCATGTCCAGCAGAGGCTGGGCCTGCAGATGGATCAGCATCAGGCGGTGCCCGCTTTCTGCCGAGCGGTGCGCAAACACCAGGTAGTCGGCCACGGCTGGCACCAGGCCCCGCGCCACCAGGGCGGCCGCGCTCGCCACGTACCCATCCACCAGCACCACCCGCCGCTCGGCGGCCGCCTGCAACATGGCGCCGGCCATCATGGCGATCTCGAACCCACCGAGCGCGGCCAGCGCGTCCAGCGGCCCCAGCGCCTTGCGGTGCCGGCTGGCGGCGGCCGAGAGTTTTTCGATGCGCTGGGGGTGCGGGTCGTCGTGGGGGCCCGCGCCGTGGAAGTCGTCGCGTCCGCAGGCGTCGGACAGCGGCACGCCACACAGCCGGGAGAGCAGCAGGGAGGCGGCGACGTTGTCGCGCACGCCCACGTCGCCCAGGGCAATCACGTTGCCGGGGAGGTGGCGCACCACGTCCATGCCCGCGTGCAGGGCCGACACGGCCTGCGCCTGTGACATGGCCGGGCCGATCATCAGGTTGCGGGTGCCATAGCCGATCTTGCGCAGCAGCAGTGGTGCCTTGCGCCGGGCATCGTCGGGCAGGGTGATGTGGGAGGCCACGCCGGCGTCGACCACCGTGAGGTCGAAGCCGTGCATCTGGGCCAGGGCATTGACCGGTGCGGCGCCGAGCAGCAGTTGCAGCACGTGCTCGCAGGTCATGGACTGCGGCATTTCCGACATGCCCTCGTCGGCAATGCCGTGGTCGGCCGCGAACACGACCAGTTGAGGGGAGTCGAAAACCAGCAGGTCAAAGGGCAGGGGGCTGCCGTGCTGGATGCGCGCCAGCTGCAGCACCAGGGCTTCCATGCGGCCGAGCGAGTGCTCCGGCATGCCTTCGGGCGCCAGGCGCAGCATCACCGAGTGGTCCAGCAGCGTGTCCGTCGTGGCCGCGATGTGGGGCAGCTTCAGGTTCGCGGGCAACTCGGGTGCCCGTCGGGTGATCGGTTCGAAGACGGGGTCGAGGGCCATGGCGGGTGGTCAGCTTTTGAGGAACAGACGGTACACCGGATTGCTGGTTTCCTCCACGTACGGATAACCCAACGTGTCGAGAAACTTGTCGAACGCCTTGTGGTCCTTTGCAGGCACCTGAAGCCCGACCAGGATGCGGCCGTAGTCGGCGCCCTGGTTGCGGTAGTGGAACAGGCTGATGTTCCAGCCCGGGCGCATCAGGCTCAGGAATTTGAGCAGCGCACCCGGCCGCTCCGGGAACACGAAGCGCAGCAGGCGCTCGTCGTGCGCCAGGGGCGAATGCCCACCCACCATGTGCCGGATGTGCTCCTTCGCCAGTTCGTCGTGCGTGAGGTCCAGGGTCTCGAAACCGTGCCTGATCAGGTTGGCCGCGATCTTGCCGGACTCGCCCTTGCCATGGGTGGTCAGGCCCACGAACACATGGGCCGCGCTGCCGTCGTGGATGCGGTAGTTGAACTCGGTCACGTTGCGCGGTCCGCCTGGCAGCTTTTCGATCGCTTCGCAGAAGCGGCGGAAGCTGCCCCGCTCCTCGGGGATGGTGACGGCAAACAGCGCCTCACGCTCCTCGCCCACTTCGGCGCGCTCGGCCACGAAGCGCAGCCGGTCGAAGTTCATGTTGGCGCCGCACAGGATGGCGGCATAGGTTTCGCCGCGGGTCTTGTGCTGGGCCACGTATTGCTTGATGGCCGCCACCGCCAGCGCCCCCGAGGGCTCGACGATGCTGCGCGTGTCCACGAACACGTCCTTGATCGCGGCGCACACCGCGTCCGTGTCGACGGTGATGTACCCGTCGACCAGATCGCGTGCGATGCGGAAGGTTTCTTCGCCGACCAGCTTGACCGCCGTGCCGTCGGCGAACAGGCCCACGTCGGCCAGGGTGACGCGTTCACCTCCCTCGACCGAGCGCAACATCGCGTCCGAGTCGGTCGTCTGCACACCGATCACCTTGATTTCGGGGCGCACGGCCTTGATGTAGTTGCGCACGCCCGAAATGAGACCGCCGCCGCCGATCGCCACGAACACGGCATCCAGGTGGTCCGAGCCCAGGCTCTGGAGCTGGCGCAGGATCTCCATGGCGATCGTGCCCTGACCCGCGATCACGTCCGGGTCGTCGAAAGGGTGCACGAAAGTGAGTCCCTGCTTCTTCTGCAGGGTGAGGGAGTGGGTATAGGCGTCGGAGTAGCTGTCGCCATGCAGGACCACTTCACCACCAAAACCACGGACCGCGTCGATCTTGACCTGGGGCGTGGTGGTCGGCATCACGATCACCGCGCGCGTGCCGAGTTTGCGCGCGCCCAGCGCCACCCCCTGGGCATGGTTGCCCGCCGAGGCACAGATGACACCCTTTTTCAACTGCTCTGGCGAGAGGTGCGCCATCTTGTTGTAGGCGCCCCGCAACTTGAAGCTGAACACGGGCTGCTGGTCTTCCCGCTTGAGCAGCACGGTGTTGTGCAGCCGCCGGCTCAGGTTGGTTGCCGGCTCCAGCGCGGATTCCACCGCGACGTCATACACCCGGGCATTCAGGATTTTTTTCAGGTAGTCCGCCGGCCCCATGGTGGTGGTCGACGAGGCTTTTGGGGTGTTGTTGTGTTGTTTGGGGCGGGCTGGCGGCATGGTGTTCCTCGCCGCACATCATATCGGGGGCGAAAAAAAGCCCGGGCTGGCAGAACCAGACCGGGCTTGAATCCACCCGTGGAGGGTAGAGGAGACAACCGTAAATACAATGACGCCAGTATAACGCTCGCATGCTGCATTGCAACATCGCCAATCAGATTTCTATGATTTTTAGAGCGCTCACCCCAATACCTTTGGTTATTTAACGACAGGACACCTTATGGAATGCACCGTCACCTGGACCGGCGCCGCCGGTACCCGCTCCAACATGGGCTTTGTGGCCGAGACCGGCAGTGCGCAACGTGATCGCCATGGATGGCGCCCCGGATGAAGCGAAGCCGGAAAACGGGGGCGCCAACCTGGCGGCCCGCCCGATGGAAACGGTGCTGGCCGGCACGGGCGGATGCACCGCCTACGACGTGGTCCTGATCCTTAAAAGAGGCCGCCACGACGTGCGCGGTTGCAGCGTGAAGCTGGTGACCGAGCGCGCGCCTGTCGATCCCAAGGTGTTCACCAAGATCCACATGCATTTCACGGTGACCGGGAAAGGCATTCCGGCCGTGGCGGTGGAGCGCGCCATTGCCATGAGCCACGACAAATACTGCTCGGCCAGCATCATGCTGGGCAAGACCGCTGAGATCACGACCAGCTTTGATCTGCTGGAGGCTTGAGCGTCGGCGCTTGTGCACTGCTCAGATGCGGTGTGCCACGGTGGTCATGACCTTGGCCGCCATGCGCATCAGTCCTTTGACCGGGGCGGGAAGCTCCACCGCGCCAGCCTGCTGAGCCTCGCGAGCGTGTCGGGCTTCGTCGTCCTTCATTTGCGCGACGATGGCTCTGGAGGCTTGGTCCTTCGCGGGCAGGCGGTCCATGTGGCTCGCCAGATGGGCTTCCACCTGGCGCTCGGTTTCGACCACGAAACCCAGACTCATACCCGGCCCCACGCGTCCGGCGATCAAGCCCAGGCCAAAGGCCCCTGCATACCAGAGCGGGTTGAGCAGCGAGGGTCGGGCGCCCAGCTCGTCCAGGCGTGCCTGGGTCCACGCGAGGTGGTCCGTCTCTTCACGCCCCGCGGCTTCCAATTGCAGGGCGAGTGCCTCATTGGGCATGGCGCCGGTAGCCCGGGGCCAGCGCGCCGCCAAGGCCTGCGCTGTGTACAGCGCCTGGGCACAAACCTCGCCGACATGGTTCACCCGCATCAGGGCGCCAGAGAGCTGGCGCTCTTCCGGGCCGAGTTCCGCGTCCGATGCCCGTTCGGGCAAGGTCGGGCATTCGCGCGTGCCCCTCGGTGAAACGAACAAGGTCCTCAGGGCCGAGTCGGCCGCATTCAGCAAGGCATCGGTGGTGTTGGGCATGGTGTGGACAGAAGGGATCGCCAGGGCACATGCTGCCATGAATTGCTCATCGATGATTTTGGCGATCGGCCGCCTGTGCCGGTTTCCTGGGCTGAACGCCGCGAGCCATGGATCATGATTTGTGAGCCTAACCATATGCGGGTATCTACTAACAACGTGGCACAGGTGCAACGGATGCACCGCCATGAGGCGAGAAAAGCCCTCACCACCATGGCGCCATCGGAAACTTTCTGATGCAATTAGCGCAGCTTCCTGGATGGAGGTTGGCTCGGTGGCAAAGACCCCCGGCCCTTATTAACCCTTGGAGAACCCTTCAATGAAAAAGACCCTGATCGCTCTGGCCGCCGTGGCAGCCACCGGCGCCGCTTTCGCACAGTCGACCGTGACCCTGTCGGGCACCGTTGACGTTGGCCTCGAGAAGCGTTTCTCTGGCGACGCCCTGCGCATGACCGCCAACCGCAACGGCACCAGCAACTGGACCCTGGCCGGCACCGAAGACCTCGGCGGCGGCCTGAAGGCTGTGTTCCAAGTGTCGACCTCGTTCAACAGTGACACCGGCACCGTGTCCTCCGTCGATGGCCTGGGCAACAACGGCATGTTCGTTGGCCTGACCGGCGGCTTCGGTACCCTGCGCGCTGGCCGTCCGGTCAACACGCTGTACGGCAACGTCCTGCTGGCCAACGGCACCAAGGGTGTTTCCGTGCATGACGCCAACACCGTGCTGGGCGGTAACGCCACGGCCACGGCCAAGACGTCGAATGCTTCGAGTTCGGTGTATGTGCCCAACGCGGTGCAGTACCACTCGCCCCGTTTCGGCGGCGTGCAAGTCCAGCTGGAATACGCTCCTTCCGAGTCCACGGCTGCTGGCAACAAGGCTGGCAAGGCCATCGGTGTTCGCTACGACGGCGGCCCTCTGAGCGCCACGTTCGTGAACTACACGGGCGCCACGGCAGCTGCCACCACGCTCAAGGCCGTGAACCAGTTCGCGGTCTCGTATGATTTCAGCGTCGTCAAGGTGTTCTTCACCATCCGTGATCAAGGTGGTCTGGCTTCTGATCAAGACAACTCCTACGCTCTGGGCCTGACGGCTCCCGTGGGTCCTGGCCTGATCTACGCCTCGTTCAACAACAACGAGCAAGTGGGCGACGATGGCCGCACCATCATCGCTGGCTACAAGTACTTCCTGAGCAAGCGCACCCAGGCCTACGTGAACGTTGCACGCCGCAACGCCGCTTGGGTCCCGGCTACGGTGACGGCCGCTGGCGGCAACGGTGCCAAGTCCAGCACCGGCTTCGGTTTCGGTCTGCAACACAACTTCTGATCGTCTCGCTGGCTTCAAGCCAGCTTGCTCAGATGTTTGAAAGCCACCTGTCTTCGGACAGGTGGCTTTTTTATTGGTTGTGGTTGAAAGTCACTGGGGGCCGTCACCCCCCCCCCTGCGCTGTTGCACTGAGGCAACAAAACGGACCGAATTTGAACCGTTTTTCAGGGCTTACCCTAGGGACAAGGAGCTTTCCTCCTAACATGCACCAGTCAGTTTTCTAACTTTGTGGTGGTCCTCACCGCAATATTTTTAAGGAAGTAACCATGAAAAAATCATTGATCGCCCTGGCAGTTCTCGGCTCCGTGGCTGGTGTGGCCCAAGCCCAATCCAGCGTGACCATGTACGGTCTGGTGGACGTTTGGGCTGGCCGCGTCAAGACGGAAGTGCCTGGCGTGGGTTCCGTGTCCTCCACCCGTCTGGACTCCGCTGGTCTGGCCACCAGCCGCTGGGGCGTGCAGGGTTCGGAAGACCTGGGCGGCGGTTTGAAGGCCATCTTCAAGCTGGAGCAAGGCTTTGATGCTTCCAACGGCACGGCCGTTGCTGGCACCGCTTTCAACCGCCAATCGTGGGTTGGCCTGGAAGGCGGCTTCGGTACCGTCCAGTTCGGTAACGTGTGGTCGGCTTTTGACGATGTGTTCTACATCGGCAACTCCATCTTCGACGCAGTGTCCTTCTCGCCCGCATACGCTGTCATGAGCGTTGCTGCCTATAACGACAAGCCGCGCAACGCCCTGCGTTACACCTCGCCCAACTTCGGCGGCTTCAGCGCTGCTGTGTCGCACGGCCTGGACGAGAACGCTGCTGTCAAGCGCGACCAGACCGACTTCAACCTGCAGTACGCTGCTGGTCCTCTGACGGCTGCTTTCGCATACCAGCTGCAAAACGACGCTGCTGGCGTTGGTCAAGACGCCAAGTTCACCTACTTCACCGCCGCCTACGACCTGGGCGTGGCCGTGCTGAAGGGCGGCGTTCGGCCAGACCCGCAATGTGTTCGCCACGAAGACCAACGACTGGCAAATCGGCGCCGACTTCCCCCTGTCGTCCGCTCTGACCCTGTCGACCGGCTACGCCTCGTCCAAGGACAAGGATGGCACGGACACCAAGCGCACCGGCTACTCCGTGGGCGCCCTGTACGCGCTGTCCAAGCGCACCTCGACCTACGCCGCCTTCACCAAGGCCAAGGAAGAAGTCGCTGGCACGACCGCCGTCAAGGGCACCGTGTTCGGTGTTGGCCTGCAGCACAAGTTCTGATCCCCGTTCTTCGGAACACCGATCAGTCAAAAGCCACCCGGCATGCCGGGTGGCTTTTTTATGGGCTTGGCGGGAGACTACTTTGTGGGGGCAGCAGACTTCTTGTCTGCTGGCGCAGCTGCGGTGGGTTTGAAGCTGTCCCCATTGACGGTCAGTCCCTCCGACGACAGCTTGGCGGCGCGTTTGTCACCAATGCCGGGTACCCTCTGAATCAGGTCGCCCCAGTTCTTGAAGGGGGAGGCCTTGCGCGCTTCCAGGATCTTGGCCGACGTGCTTGGGCCGATGCCTTTGATGCTGTCGAGGTCGGCCACGGTGGCGGTGTTGATGTCCACCGCAGCGAAACTGGCGGCGGCGAGAAGGGCCAGCAGACTGGTCAGAATTTTCTTGAACATGGATTCCTTTCCATTGAAACGTTGATGACATGTCATGGAGGGGGGCTTGCAAACATGCGCTTCCCGATTCATGACCCGAAGCCAGCGATGGCTTCGAGTCATGAATTTATTTCCAAAGTTTGATTTTTCAAAGAAAAATACAATTTTTATAATTCTTAGTAACTCTTTTATGCGTGTTTGCAACATGAAGGCGCCCGTTCGAGCGCCAAAAGGAAGCGGATTGGGTTTGCTGGCGTCCCTTGCTTGCGTCGGATGGTTTGCGTTGGTGCTGGCAGGGTGTGCGGGATCACCTGCGGTGTCGGACGACCTCGCTGAGGAGGGTCCACCTTCTCGACCTCAAAGAATGCCCCATGGGGCCAGCCCGGCGGTGCTGAAAGCCGCCCACCAGCTGTTTTCCACCCCGGCGACGGATGTGCCATGGGAGCCGTTCTTCTTCCCCGGCAAGCGGTACCTGGCGTTCGAGCCGGTTCAGGTCGGGGGGCGCCCGGCACTGCAGGTGCGTGCGAAGAGTTCCGTCAGCATCCTGAGGCAGCGGTTCGTGCCTTCGCTGGAATCCGTGGGGCGTCTTTCGTTTTCGTGGCGGGTCGATGCTTTGCCCACGGATGCCGATCTGGCCGTGTCCAGTCAGGCGGACTCGGCGGTGCGGGTGGTCCTCGCCTTCGATGGTGATCGCACGCGCTGGACGCCCAGAAACCATCGCCTGTCGGAGATGAGTCGCTTGCTGACGGGCGAAGAGATGCCCTATGCCTCCTTGGTCTATGTCTGGAGCGCCAAGCACGCACCGGGCACCGTTGTGGTGAACCCGCGCACGGACCGCATCCGGAAGCTGGTGGTGGACAGCGATGTGGCGAACTTGGGGCAGTGGCGCGATCATGTGCGCGACGTGCGCGCCGACTTCCGTCTGGCGTTTGGCGAGGAACCGGGACCCTTGCGCCTGGTGGCGCTGATGACGGACACCGACAACACGGACAGCCAACTCACGGCGTGGTATGGCGCGCTGAGGCTGGAACGCGCCTCAGATTGACGCCAGGGCGTCTGTCCGTTCGGGTTACTCCGGTGCATTGGCCGGGAACGTTTGTTGCATAGTGGCGGGATGTCCACTTTATTTAGGTGTCAACAAATGAAGCTCCCACTTGCAGTCCTGTTCGCCGCGATGGCCGTTGGTGCCGGCGGTGCTCACGCCAAAACTTTCAAATGGACGAGCGCCAGTGACATTCCCACGTGGGACATCCATTCCCAGAACAACGCCCTGGCGAACGGCATCCATGCGTCGGTGTATGAGTCGCTGGTTTACTACAACAGCAAGACCTTCAAGCCCGAGCCCGTTCTGGCGACGGCCTGGAAGCAGGTGACGCCCACGCAGTTGCGCATGAACCTGCGCACGGGGGTCAAGTTCCACGATGGCTCGACGTTCTCGGCGGACGACGCGGTGTTCTCGATCGAACGGGCAATGACCAAGACATCGAACTTCGGCATCTATGCGCAAGGCATCGACCGGGTGGTGAAGGTGGACGCCAACACCATCGACATCTTCACGAAGGACCCCAACCCGGTGTTGCTGAACCAGCTCACCGAGTTGCGCATGATGAGCAAGGCCTGGGCGGAGAAGAACAACTCGACCATGCCCAAGGACATCAAGACGCAGGACGAGAACTTCGCCCATCGCAACGCCAATGGCACGGGCCCCTTCGTGCTGAAGGAGTGGCAGCCGGACCAGAAGTTGGTCGTCACGCGCAACCCGAATTGGTGGGGCAAGTCGGAAGGCAACGTGACCGAAGTGGTCTACACGCCCGTCAAAGCGGTGCGCAACGCGCATGGCGGCGCTGCTTTCAGGTGAGGTGGATCTGGTGCTCGACCCCAGCCCGCAGGATCTGGCGCGCGTGCGTGGCGACCAGAACCTCAAGGTGATCGATGGCGTGGAAAACCGGACCATCTTCTTCGGCATGGACCAGTTTCGCGATGAACTGCCGGGCAGCAACATCAAGGGCAAGAACCCATTGAAGGACCAGCGGGTCCGCAAGGCGTTGTACCAGGCCATCGACATGAACACGATCGCGCGTGTGAGCCTGCGTGGTCTGGGACAGCCCACTGGCGCCCTGGTGGCCCCGCAGGTCAATGGTTGGACGGAGGCGGTTCACAAGCGGCATCCTTTCGACGTGGCGGCAGCCCAGAAGCTGCTGGCCGATGCGGGCTACAAGGATGGCTTTGAAGTCGACTTCGCCTGCCCCAACAACCGCTACATCAACGACGAGCAGATCTGCCAGGCCGTGACGTCCATGTGGGCGCGCATCGGTGTGAAGGCCAAGCTGCGCACCTTGCCGCTGGTGACCTACTTCCCGATGATCCAGCGCTACGAAGCCAGCATCTACATGCTGGGTTGGGGTGTGCCCACCTTTGACGCGCTCTACAGTCTGCAGTCCCTGGTGCGTTCAGTCGGGGCGGGTGGCGATGGCAACTACAACGTGGGTCGCTACAGCAACCCGCAGATGGACGCGCTGGTGGAGCGCACCAAAAAGGAAACGGATCTCAAGCTGCGCACGGAACTGCTGACCAAGGCCTTGGCGCTGCAGAACGAGGACGTGGCCCACATTCCCCTGCACAACCAGATCATTCCCTGGGCCATGAAGAAGAATGTCGACGTGGTGCACCGGGCGGACAACCGCCTGGACTGGCGTCTCATCAAGGTAAACTGATTTCACAGCGTCAGTCGAGGGTCGCGCACCGCAGGGGGCGACCCTCTCTTTATTTTTCAAACGATGTTCGCATTCATTCTTCGGCGACTGGCGCAAGCCGTGATCGTCATGGTCAGCGTGGCGTTCATCGCGTTCATGTTGTTTCAGTATGTGGGGGATCCCGTGGTGTTCCTGCTCGGGCAGGATGCCACCCCCGACCAGGTGCGCGAACTGCGCACCGAACTCGGTCTGGACCGCCCCTTCTTCGTGCAGTTCTGGCATTTCCTCGCCAACGCGGTGCAAGGTGAATTCGGTCTGTCGCTGCGGCAGGGGGCCAAGGTCTCGCGCCTGATCGCCGAGCGTTTCCCTGCCACGCTGGAGCTGTCTATGGTGGCGGCGGTGCTTGCGCTGGTGGTGGGCATCCCGATGGGGGTGTACGCGGCGTTGCGGCGCGGTACGTTCATGAGCCAGGTGTTCATGACTGTGTCGCTGCTCGGTGTGTCCCTTCCCACGTTTCTGATCGGCATCCTGCTGATCCTGCTGTTCGCCGTCACATTGGGCTGGTTCCCCAGCTTCGGTCGGGGTGACGTGACACAGCTGGGTTGGTGGAGCACCGGCTTGTTGACTCCGAAGGGCTGGCACCACATCACCCTGCCGGCCATCACGCTGGCGATCTTCCAGCTCACGTTGATCATGCGGCTGGTGCGCGCGGAAATGCTGGAGGTGCTGCGCACCGACTACATCAAGTTCGCGCGCGCCCGAGGCCTGACCAACCGCGCGGTGCATTTTGGACACGCGCTGAAGAACACGCTGGTGCCGGTGATGACCATCACCGGTCTGCAACTGGGGGGCTTGATCGCCTTCGCCATCATCACGGAGACGGTGTTCCAGTGGCCGGGCATGGGGTTGCTGTTCATCCAGGCCGTGACCTTCGCCGACATCCCGGTGATGGCCGCCTACCTGTGCCTCATCGCGCTGATCTTCGTGGTCATCAACCTGATCGTCGATCTGCTGTACTTCGCGGTCGACCCCCGCCTTCGCGTGGAGAAGGCGGGAGGCCATTGATGTCCACCTCGTCCCGCATCAAGGCCCATGGCCGCGCGTTTTCCCACATCGCGGCCTTCCACCCCGAGCTCACGGCCTTGCGCCGTGATCTGCACGCCCATCCGGAAATCGGTTTCGAAGAGCACTACACCGCGCAGCGCGTGGTCGAGTCGCTCAAGGTGTGTGGCGTGGACGAGATCCACACCGGCATCGGCAAGACGGGGGTGGTGGCCGTGATCCGCGGCCGCCGTCACACCAGTGGCCGCATGGTCGGCCTGCGCGCCGACATGGACGCGCTGCCCATGACCGAGCACAACGACTTTGCCTGGAAGTCCATGCGCCCCGGCATGATGCACGGCTGCGGCCACGACGGCCACACCGCCATGCTGGTGGGTGCGGCGCGCTACCTGGCCGAAACGCGCCAGTTCGACGGCACGGCGGTGCTGATCTTCCAGCCGGGTGAAGAAGGTTTTGCGGGCGCCAAGGCCATGATCGAGGACGGCCTGTTCGACCGCTTCCCGGTGCAATCCGTTTTCGGCATGCACAACTGGCCGCAGATGCGCCCTGGCATGGTGGGCGTGAACCCCGGCCCCATGATGGCCTCGGCCGATCGCATCACCATCGAAGTCACGGGCAAGGGCGGCCACGGCGCGCACCCTTACCAGACGGTGGACCCGGTGCTGGTGTCGGCCCACATCATCACGGCGGTGCAGAGCATCGTCTCACGCAACGTGCGCGCCATCGACAGCGCGGTCATCAGCCTGTGCGCGATGCAGGCCGGCGACATGGGCGCGTTCAGCGTGATGCCGGGCAAGGCCACGCTGGTGGGCACGGTGCGCACCTTCAACCCCGAAGTGCAGGCCATGGTCGAGAAACGCCTGCAGGAGGTCTGCTCCGGCGTGGCGCTGGGCCTGGGTGCCACGGCGCACGTGAACTACGAGCGCATCTACCCGGCCACCATCAACACGCGGGACGAAGCCCGTTTCGCGGCCGATGTGGCGCAGAAGCTGGTCGGCCACGACCACGTGGACCGCAACATGGACCCGAGCATGGGGGCCGAGGACTTCTCGTTCATGCTGCAGGTCAAGCCCGGGGCCTACCTGCGCCTGGGGCAAGGCGCCGAAAACGGCCTTGGCAGCTGTTTCCTGCACAACAGCCGCTACGACTTCAACGACGAGGTTCTGCCGCTCGGAGCGGCCCTGCACGCCAGCCTGGTGGAGCACGCCATGCCATTGGCCGATGAGGCTCACGCGTCGAGCAAAACCCCTTCCACAACCACAAACGCATCAAGGAGCGAAGCATGATTTTCCGGAAAACGCTGGCGGCCGCACTGGTCACAACCGCCATGCTCACCCTGGGGGCCGCCTCGGCGCAGACCATCCGCATCGGCAACCAGGGCGATGCCCTGTCCATGGACCCGCATTCGCTCAACGAGTCCTTGCAGCTCAGCGTGACGAACAACGTCTACGAACCCTTGGTGGCGCGCGACCAGAACCTGAAGCTGGTGCCCGGGCTGGCGACGAGCTGGAAACAGACCTCGCCCAGCGTCTGGCGTTTCGAACTGCGCAAGGGCGTGAAATTCCACGACGGCGCACCCTTCACGGCCGATGACGTGTTGTTCACCTTCGCGCGCGCTTCGGGCGAAGGCTCGGACATGAAGAGCTACACCAACGACGTGAAGGAAGTCCGCAAGGTCAACGACTTCACGGTCGACATCGAGACCAAGGGACCGTTCCCTATCCTGCCCGACGTGCTGTCGCTGCTGTTCATGATGAACAAGAAGTGGGCCGAGGACAACCAGGCCACGCGACCCGTGGACCGACGAAAGGGTGTCGAGAATGCGGCCTCGTTCCGCGCCAATGGCACCGGCCCGTTCCGCCTGCGCGAGCGCCAGCCGAACGTCAAGACCAGCTTCGTGCGCAATGGCAGCTACTGGGGCAAGATCGAGGGCAACGTGGTCAACGTGGAGTACACGCCGATCGGCAACGACTCCACCCGCGTGGCGGCGCTGCTCTCGGGCCAGGTGGACGTGATCGAGCCGGTCCCGCTGCAGGACGTGGCGCGCATCAACGCCAGCGGCAAGAGCAAGGTGATGCAGGGTCCCGAACTGCGCACCATCTTCCTGGGTATGGACCAGAAGCGCGACGAGCTGCTGTACTCCAGCGTCAAGGGCAAGAACCCCTTCAAGGACAAGCGCGTGCGCCAGGCCTTCTACCAGGCCATCGACATCAACGGCATCCAGCGCACCGTGATGCGCGGCGCCTCCAAGCCCATGGCGCTGATGGTGGGTCCCGGCATCAATGGCTTCGACAACGCCATGAACAACCGCCTGCCGTACGACCCCGACGCCGCCAAGAAGTTGCTGGCCGATGCCGGCTACCCCAATGGCTTTGAAGTGGCCTTGAACTGCCCCAACGACCGCTACGTGAACGACGGCGCGATCTGCCAGGCGGTCGCCGCCAACCTCGCGCGCATCGGGGTGAAGATCAACCTGCAGGCCGAAACCAAGGGCACCTACTTCCCCAAGATCCTGCGCCGCGACACCAGCTTCTTCATGCTGGGCTGGACCCCGGGCACCTACGACGCGCACAACGCCCTGAATGCCTTGATGCGCTGCGTGGACGACAAGGGCAGCGCGCAGTTCAACCTGGGCGCCTACTGCAACCCCAAGGTCGACGAGCTGACGGTGCAGATCCAGTCGGAGACCGACAAGGCCAAGCGCGATGCCCTGATCAAGGAAGCCTTCAAGCTGCACTCGGACGACATCGGCCACCTGCCGCTGCACCAACAGGCCCTGGCCTGGGGCGTGGCAACAACGTGGAGCTGGTCCAGCTGGCCGACAACTTCATGCCGTTCCGTTTCATGTCGGTGAAACCGGCGAAATAAGCCGGCCCTCGCCACCACGAGGCCCCGGCCTTGTGGTGGCGTCGCACCCAACCAGGTTCCCCACGTGATCAGCCTCATCAAAAGAGGGCTCGACAGCGATGTCGGCCACAGCTTCCGCACCTCGCCGACCGCCATCGTCGCGGCGGTGATCGCTTTCATCTGCGTGTTCTGCGCGGTCTTCGCGCCGTGGGTGGCTCCGCACGACCCTTTTGACCTTGCGACGCTCGAACTCACGAATGCCCGGCTGCCGCCAGCCTGGCACCCCGATGGATCCAGCAACTTCCTGCTCGGGACGGACGACCAGGGCCGCGACATCCTCTCGGCATTGATGTACGGCGCGCGCATCTCGCTCGCGGTGGGTCTGGCCTCGGTGCTGCTCTCGGTGGTGATCGGCGTCACCTTCGGCCTGCTGGCCGGCTTCCTCGGCGGTTGGGTGGACGGCTTCCTCATGCGCCTGTGCGACGTGATGCTGTCCTTCCCGCCGATCCTCATCGCCTTGCTGATCGCCGGCGTGGGCCGGGCCCTGTTCCCCAATGCGCACGAGACGCTGGCCTTTGGCGTGCTGATCATCTCGATCACGCTCACCGGCTGGGTGCAGTACGCGCGCACGGTGCGGGGTTCCACGCTGGTGGAGCGCAACAAGGAGTACGTGCAGGCCGCGCGCGTGACCGGCGTGGCGCCGCTGCACATCATGCGCAGCCATGTGCTGCCCAACGTCATGGGCCCGGTGCTGGTGCTGGCCACCATCCAGGTGCGCACGGCCATCATCACCGAGGCCACGCTGTCTTTCCTGGGCGTGGGCGCTCCGCCCACCTCACCGTCGCTGGGCACGCTGATCCGCGTGGGCAACGACTACCTGTTCTCCGGCGAATGGTGGATCACCATTTTTCCGGGCGCCATGCTGGTGCTGATCGCACTCAGCGTGAACCTGCTGGGCGACTGGCTGCGCGACGCACTCAACCCCCGCCTGCGCTGAGACCAAGATGAGCCTTCTCCAAGTCAAGAACCTGGTCGTCGAATTCCCCGGCCGCCGCGGCACGCTGCGCGCGCTGGACGACGTTTCCTTCGACATCGCCCCGGGCGAGATCCTCGGCGTGGTGGGTGAGTCCGGCGCGGGCAAGTCGCTCACGGGCGCCTCCATCATCGGCCTGCTGGAGCCGCCGGGCCGTGTCGCCTCGGGCGAGATCCTGCTGCACGGCCGCCGCATCGACAACCTGCCGCACGACCAGATGCGCAAGGTGCGGGGCCGCCAGATCGGCGCGATCTTCCAGGACCCGTTGACCTCGCTCAACCCCCTGTATTCCGTGGGCCGCCAGCTCATCGAGACCATCACCACCCACCTGCCGGTGAGCCAGGCCGAGGCGCGCAGGCGCGCGATCGACCTGCTCAAGGACACCGGCATCCCGGCCGCCGAGCAGCGCATCGACCACTTCCCGCACCAGTTCTCCGGTGGCATGCGCCAGCGCGTCGTGATCGCTCTGGCACTCGCGGCCGAGCCGCAACTCATCGTGGCCGACGAACCCACCACCGCGCTCGATGTCTCGATCCAGGCGCAGATCATCACGCTGCTCAAGACCATCTGCAAACAGCGTGGGGCGGCGGTGATGCTGATCACGCACGACATGGGCGTGATCGCCGAGACCTGCGACCGCGTGGCCGTGATGTACGCCGGACGCGTCGCCGAGATCGGCCCGGTGCACGAGGTCATCAACCACCCGGCGCACCCTTACACCGCCGGCCTGATGGCCTGCATTCCCGACATGAGCCAGGACCGCGAGCGCCTGCACCAGATCGACGGCGCGATGCCGCGGCTCAACGCCATTCCCTCCGGCTGTGCCTACAACCCGCGGTGCGAGAAGGTGTTCGACCGCTGCCACGTCGACCGGCCCGATCTGCTGCCGGCCGGAGCCACCCGGGCGGCCTGCTGGCTGCACGCGCAAGCAGGAGCCCTGGCATGAGCGCCGACATGATCGAAAAAGCGGTGCGGGCCGCGCAAAACCGTGGTGCTTCAAGTCGTGCCGCGGTACCTGCTGCCGCCCTCGAGGCGCCGTTGGTGCGTGCGACCGACCTAGCCAAGACCTTCGACGTGTCCGTGCCCTGGCTCAATCGCGTGATCGAGCGTCAGCCGCGCCAGCTGTTGCGTGCGGTGGACGGCGTGTCCTTCGACATTCCACGGGGTCAGACGCTGGCCCTGGTGGGCGAGTCGGGCTGCGGCAAGAGCACGGTGGCGCGCCTGCTCGTGGGCTTGTACGAGCCCACGCGGGGTGGTTTCGAGTTCGATGCCAGGACGCGCATGCGGCGTTCAAGACGCCGGAAGGCCGCAAGCTGCGCCGCCGCATCCAGATGATCTTCCAGGACCCGTACGCGAGCCTGAACCCGCGCTGGCGCGTGGAGGACATCATTGCCGAGCCGCTGCGCGAGCACGAGATCGAGACCGAGCCGGTGGCTTTGCGCGCACGGGTGGATGAGTTGCTGAAGTCGGTGGGCCTGTCACCGCTGGACCGCGTGAAGTACCCGCACCAGTTCTCGGGCGGGCAGCGCCAGCGCATTTCCATCGCGCGGGCCCTGCGCACGCAGCCGGAGTTTCTGGTGTGCGATGAGCCCACCTCGGCGCTGGACGTGAGCGTGCAGGCGCAGGTGCTCAACATCATGAAGGACCTGCAGCGCGAGCGCGGGCTGACCTACCTGTTCATCAGCCACAACCTGGCGGTGGTGCGCCACGTGAGCGACCAGGTGGGGGTGATGTACCTGGGGCGGCTGGTGGAGTTGGCGCCCAAGCACACGCTGTTCGACCGGCCGCGCCATCCCTACACGCGCATGCTGCTCGATGCGATTCCGAAGATGCACGACACCGGCAAGGCGCGCACACCGGTCTCGGGTGAGGTGCCCAACCCGCTGAACCCGCCCAGCGGGTGTGCTTTCAATCCGCGTTGTCCGCATGCCAACGACCGCTGCCGCAGCGAGCGTCCGAATCTGCTGGACCTTGGGGGCATTCGCATCGCCTGCCATGCGGTGGAAGAAGGGCGGATCTAGTTTCACGCCACCGGGTGGGCGTTGGCGCGGACGGTGGGTGCTCCCCTCCGCGAATGTCCTCCGGCCCGGCTTCGCCGGGCCTCCCACTTTACGTCGCTGCGGGAAGCACCCGCCGTCCTGGGCCGTTTCTGGCACGCACGATCACGTGTACCTCTTGCTTCGGAGGTTGTTCTTCATTTCCTTGAGCAGGGGCTGGAGCTTGGTGCCGCCGATGCGCAGCGCCAGGCAGGTGGCCACGATGTCGATCACCATCAGGTGCATCAGGCGCGAGGTCATCGGGCTGTAGCGGTCGTAGCCTTCCGGGTGGTCGGCCGAGAGGTGGATGCTGCGCACTCTGCGCCAGCGGTGAGCCGCTGGTGGTGATGACGATCACCGTCGCGCCGTGCTTGCGCGCGATGTCGGCCGCGTCCATCAGATCGCGCGTGCGGCCGGAGTTGGAGATGATCACCACGCAGTCGCCCGGCCCGAGCAGGGACGCACTCATCACTTGCATGTGGCCGTCGCTGTAGGCGATGGCATTGATGCCCAGGCGGAAGAACTTGTGTTGCGCGTCCTGCGCGACGATGCCCGAGTTGCCCGCGCCATAGAACTCGATGCGGCCACGGTTCTTGTAGGTGCGCACCAGGGCGTCCACCGCCTTTTCGATCGCGTGGCTGGAGGCGTCGTTGCGGTACTTCAGGAAGGCCGCCACCGTGTTGTCGATCACCTTGACCAGCACGTCGCTCGTCTTGTCGTCCACGTCCACGCTGCGGTGGATGAACGGCACACCTTCGCTCACCGTGCCGGCGAGCTTGAGCTTGAAGTCCGACAGGCCGTCGTAACCCATGCTGCGGCAGAACCGCACCACCGTGGGTTTGCTCACGTGAGCGCGCTCGGCGAGTTCGGTCACGGGCAGGCTGGCGAAGGTGCGCGGGTCCAGCAGCACGAGCTTGGCCAGCACGTTGCTCGGCAGGCGCCAGCGAGGGCAGGGAGGCTTTGATCCGGTCGAGCATGTTGGGGTTGGTTACATTGAGGGGCGATGCGGTGAAATTTTATTACATCGCCTGGCCGATAATCCGCTGATGAACCAACTTGACGCTCTCAAGCAACTCACCACGGTCGTGGCCGACACGGGCGACTTCAATCAGATTGCAGCCTACGCCCCGCAGGACGCCACGACGAATCCGTCGCTCATCCTGAAGGCGGTCCAGAAGCCCGAGTACGCCCATCTGCTCAAGGACGCTGTCGCGAAGCACGGCGCCCAGGGGTTGGATGAGGTGATGAACCGCTTGCTGGTGGCCTTTGGTGGCGAGATCCTGCGCCTGATCCCGGGCCGGGTCTCGACCGAGGTGGATGCCCGGCTGAGCTTCGACACCGAGGCCACCGTGACCCGCGCGCGCCGCATCATCGAGCTCTACCAGGGTGACGGCGTGCATGTGGACCGTGTGCTGATCAAGATCGCTTCCACCTGGGAAGGCATTCAGGCCGCCGCGCGGCTGGAGCGCGAAGGCATCCACACCAACCTGACGCTGCTGTTCTCGTTCGCCCAGGCGGTGGCCTGTGGCCAGGCCAAGGTGCAGCTGATCTCGCCCTTCGTGGGCCGCATCTACGACTGGTACAAAAAGAGCGCGGGCGCCGGCTGGGACGAGGCCGCAATGGCCGGTGCCAACGACCCGGGCGTGCGTTCGGTGCGCAGCATCTACGAGTTCTACAAGAAGCACGGCATCGCCACCGAGGTGATGGGCGCGAGCTTCCGCAACGTGGGTCAGATCACGGCGCTGGCGGGTTGCGACCTGCTCACCATCAGCCCCGAGCTGCTGGCCCAGCTGGCCGCCAGCGATGCGCCCTTGAGCCGGGCACTGGACGCCAGCGCCGCCCAGTCGTTGGACATCCCCTTCGTGACCCACGACGAAGCCAGCTTCCGCTTCGCCCTGAACGAGGATGCGATGGCGACCGAGAAACTGGCCGAAGGCATCCGGGCGTTCGTGGCGGACACGATCAAGCTCGAAGCCTTGATGAAGTAGCTCGAGCCGAGCCCAAAACAAAAAGCCCCGCGATTTCTCGCGGGGCTTTTTGTTTTGGGCTTTCGTCAGTGTGCAGTGATGCATTCCGACGCAGCCTGAGGTGCCAGGCCAAGGCGCAAGGGCGTAGACAGTGGCAGCGCCACGGCAAGCCCTTGCAACGCCGGCATGGCGTCTCAGGCAAGGAGAGCTTACATGCCCATGCCGCCCATGTCGCCCATGCCACCCATGCCGCCACCCGGCATCGCAGGTGCGTCGTCCTTCGGGGACTCGGCGACCATGGCTTCGGTCGTCAGCATCAGGCTGGACACCGATGCGGCGTTCTGCAGCGCGGTGCGGGTGACCTTCGTCGGGTCCAGAATGCCCATCTCGATCATGTCACCGTAGGTGTCGTTGGCGGCGTTGAAGCCGTAGTTGCCCTTGCCGGCCAGGATGGCGTTGACCACCACCGACGGTTCGCCACCGGCGTTGGCCACGATTTCGCGCAGGGGCGCTTCGATGGCCTTGAGCACCAGCTTGATGCCGGCGTCCTGATCAGCGTTGTCACCCTTGATGGTGCCAGCGGCTTGGCGGGCGCGCAGCAGGGCCACGCCACCACCGGCCACGATGCCTTCTTCCACGGCAGCGCGGGTGGCGTGCAGGGCGTCTTCCACGCGGGCCTTCTTTTCCTTCATCTCGACTTCGGTGGCGGCACCGACCTTGATGACGGCCACGCCGCCGGCCAGCTTGGCCACGCGCTCTTGCAGCTTCTCGCGGTCGTAGTCGCTGGTGGCTTCTTCGATCTGCACGCGCACTTGCTTGACGCGGGCTTCGATGTCAGCGGCAGCGCCGGCACCGTCGATGATGGTGGTGTTTTCCTTGCCGATTTCCACGCGCTTGGCCTGGCCCAGGTCGGCCAGGGTCACCTTCTCGAGCGTCAGGCCCACTTCTTCAGCGATGACCTTGCCGCCGGTCAGGATGGCGATGTCTTCCAGCATGGCCTTGCGGCGGTCGCCGAAGCCAGGGGCCTTCACAGCCACGACCTTCAGGATGCCGCGGATGGTGTTGACCACCAGCGTCGCCAGGGCTTCGCCTTCGACGTCTTCGGCAATGATCAGCAGCGGACGGCCAGCCTTGGCGACTTGCTCCAGCGTGGGCAGCAGGTCACGGATGTTGGAAACCTTCTTGTCGTACAGCAGCACGAAGGGGTTGTCCAGCAGCGCCGATTGCTTCTCGGGGTTGTTGATGAAGTAGGGCGACAGGTAGCCGCGGTCGAACTGCATGCCTTCGACGACGTCGAGTTCGTTCTGCAGCGACTTGCCGTCTTCCACGGTGATCACGCCTTCCTTGCCGACCTTGTCCATGGCATTGGCGATGATCTCGCCGATGCTGGTGTCGCTGTTGGCGGAGATGGAACCGACCTGGGCGATTTCCTTGCTGGTGGTGGTGGCCTTGGAGGCCTTCTTCAGCTCGGCGATCAGGGCTTCCACGGCCTTGTCGATGCCGCGCTTGAGGTCCATCGGGTTCATGCCGGCGGCCACGTACTTCATGCCTTCGCGCACGATGGCCTGGGCCAGCACGGTGGCGGTGGTGGTGCCGTCACCGGCGTTGTCGGACGTCTTGGAAGCAACTTCCTTGACCATCTGCGCGCCCATGTTCTGGAGCTTGTCCTTGAGTTCGATTTCCTTGGCCACGGACACACCGTCCTTGGTCACGGTGGGGGCGCCGAAGGAGCGCTCGAGCACCACGTTGCGGCCCTTGGGGCCCAGGGTGACCTTGACCGCGTTGGCCAGGATGTTCACGCCTTCAACCATGCGTGCGCGGGCTTCGCCGCCGAAAATGACGTCTTTTGCTGCCATGTTGTTTCTCCGGAAAAATTGAGGTGTTCAGTTACTTGGACTCGACGACCGCGAACAGGTCGTCTTCCTTCATGACCAGCAGTTCGTCGCCAGCGACCTTGACGGTCTGGCCGCTGTACTTGCCGAACAGAACGCGGTCACCGACCTTGACGTTCATGGCGGACAGTTCGCCCTTGTCGTTTTTCTTGCCGGGACCGACCGCCAGGACTTCGCCCTGATCGGGCTTTTCGGCGGCGGCGTCGGGGATGACGATGCCGGAGGCGGTCTTGGTTTCGCTGTCAATGCGCTTGACGATCACGCGATCGGCGAGAGGACGAAGGTTCATTGCATCTCCTGGGTATGGAACAGATGGGGTTTGTTCAGAACGGCGGTGCCAGCCCGGACGGGCCAGCGGATACCGCTGATCGACATGGCGTCGGGTGTTAGCACTCAACGCCAGCGAGTGCTAATCATAAGGGCGCCGGAACCCCATTTCAAGATCGAAGGGGTTTATTTCTGATGCGATGGGTCTGCGCACTGCGGAAAGCCACTCATCCTTCGCTTCCGTGCCACTGAACTTTCTCCTCGTCCAAGATTTGCCACATTATGAAATAGTTGGCTCTCGCGGTTGTCACAACTCGCGGAGTCACTCCGAGTTCTTGACCTCAGTCAGCTTAGAAGCGGGTTATTCGCTCTCTTAGCTCAAGAGTGGCGAATTGCTTTATCCAGCGCTGCCCTAGATCCCGACTAAGTGGGGCCGTTTGCCGCGATCTGCCGTGAGGCAACGTGCAGCGTGAGGAGTCGGTCGACGCCGACCGGTGGACTTCGAGTGAGCGCCATCAAGCTGACGTTGGTTCGACTACCGGCACTTTGTTAAGCGGCGGCTATGGAAAGTACGTCCTCAGCCTCGCCTTTAGCGATAGCGTTCGACGAGTCAATTGCTTGGCAGACGAGCACCACCATGGCCCCGATGGTGCCCGGCACGGCAGATGTCGAATGTAAAGTTGGTGGGCGCAAGGGCTGTCCGACTCCCTTGTAACCCCGGATAGCGCAGAGATACCGCGCGATACCCTAGGCGATACGCTTGATACGCGCGATACCGAGTTTTGTTCATAAGTTATTGATCGCAATGCGAAAAATTTCCAAAAAATTAGTGACTCAGATCTGAGTCACTAATTTTTTGACATATCTCACCTGTCTCGCGATGCCGAAAAGGTCGACTGCTCATTGACTGGGCGTTTGCGTTCCTGCCGCAGACATGGAAAATTCAAGGTATCGAACTGCTCCCAGTGCAACATGAAAACCAAGCCCGATAAAGCTCCCGCAGCGGCAGCGCCAGCGCCAGTGCCACTGCCGGCAACAACCCTTGAAACCGCAGTGGACGTCGCGGTGCCGCCGGCCTTGCCCCCAGGCGCACTCAGTGTCGACGGTCTTAGTGCGCTCCTCGCCGCCAAGGTCGAAGCGCCGAACGTCAAGCAGGCTCAGAAAAAAGGTGAGAAGGCCAGGCAGACAAATATCGACTTACGAAAGGTGCACTGGGCTGATGTCAAGGATGAGGATATCTGGCTGCTGAGCAATGAGCACAAACGCTTCGGATTCGCCCAGGTGCCGCGCACGCTGTCCATCGTGATCAACATCATCAACGAGATCGCCAAGAGGAAGTGCGGGAAGGCCGTTCCGGCTGGCAAGACGTACTTTGCCCTGTGGCTTCACCACTATGGTGAAGGCCTCGTGCGGATCGCCAGCGAGGCACAGATCGCATACGAGGCCGGGTACGGGGGTCAGCGCAATGTCTCCACGTTCAGGCAGCACATGGAAGTGCTGAAAGAAATCGGCTTCATCGACTTCCGCAAGGGGGTGAAGGGCCCCATGCACTACGTGCTGCTGCTGAACCCGTACAACGTCATGAAGCGCCTCCGCGAGCAGAAGGATGACACGGGCGAGAAACTGGTTTCCGACGAGCAGTACGCGGCACTGGTTGAGCGCGTGAACGACATTGGCTCACGCAGCGAACTAGGGGAGTGAGCCATGCAGCGCAATGTGATCGAAGAGTTCTACCGCGAGCTGGAGGCCACCAACGAAACGTACGTGCGCAAGCGGCTTCTGACCGGTGGCTACGCGGGCTGGAAGTACAAGCATGCCAAACAGTTTCTTGACGCTAGGGACACAGCACGCGCGGAACAGCGTGCTGTGTGGATGACACGCTGGACCATGCTCGCGGCAATCGGAGGGTTGGGTGCCGTTGTTGTTGCCGTTGTGTCGTTATGGCACAAATGAACTTCCGACGCGCCACGCTGACCTGAGGCCACTTGGCCCACTTCTTGGCGTTAGCGCTTTGACGCGACCTTTACTCGCATGCTAACGCTGCTCGGCCAAGCGCCAAATGCTCCCATCAAACAGCGTCCGTGTCGACTACCGGTTCGATCCGACAGCAGAGTATGACAGCGTGGGGTGAGGGCTGACCTTGGTCCGTGCTGGACGTGTTCTCGCCATCGACGAACCAGACTGCGGCCTCCTCGATGATCATGGCTACCAGTAGAGATAGTGCGAAGAACAATTTCGGCCCGAATGGCAGCAGGATGGGACGAGCAGTGCGTCGGGTCCCACGCACTAGAGACAGGAGCGAGTGGTAAGCATCGACCGGCTCCATCACCCCATACTCCATCTGCTTGTCATTCAACTCCTGCAGCAAGTCCTTGTTCTGCTCCTGCACCTCCTCCAGATACTTCTCTTCAGGAGAGGTCGGTACAAACAGCCAGGTGTCTCCCGGCTCCAAATACTCAGCCGCACCGATAGCTTTGCCCTTCTCATACCCCAACGCCACGATTAGCTCGATTGGGTTGTCCGGCGCTGCAGTCCAGCCCGCAAAATCGTCGTTCACCGGTGCTATGCGGCGGATGGCGGAGGACCATTGAGCAGTTGGCTTCACATAGCGCGCCAAGCTGTAGCCAATTTGAAGGTCCACCGGCCCGCTGCGCGCAAGGCGTTTAATCTCCGAAAAGATGGCGCCCATCTGCTGGCGCGACAGACAAGACACGTCAACAAATATCGACGCGGTGCCGCTGCCGTTGCGCGAGAAGGCACGAATGGCATCACATGTGTCGCGACATGTCAGACGTTCAACCTCGAGGCGCTTTGAGAATCGGGCTTCACCTTGGGCTCCATACCCGACCGCAATCATCCGCGCGTCCAGATCGCCTTCAGCCGTCAGCAGCATCAGAAGATTCCGTCTCCGCCGACCTTCGCCGTCTCCAACGATGATCAATGCGGGCTCGCTGCTGAGCACTGCAGAAGTCGCCTTGCCTTCTATGTTTACCTGCGTGAGGTTTCTGATGGCCAGCTTCAAAACAGCCCGTCCTGCTTCCAAGCCCCGGATTGCTCCGGTGGCGGTTCATCAACTTTCGCTTCTCTCTTCCGATCCACGGGAGGTGGATTGAGGATCGCTGACAAGGACACTGGCTTCGACTTGCGCATCGGCAACTTGAAGATCGGCGCTAGGAGATAAGTCAACCTGAAGCGCTTGCCCCGAAGCGACCGGTATCCACCGACCGTCCCGGGCGATTCAAAGCAGACGATCGCGCCGTGGTTCATCGCGATCCGCAAGGCGTTCTCGACATCATCGTCGACGTCGTTGTCTACGATGAAGGAGAGCGGAGGATCCTCGACAAAGTCGGCGGTGACTAGGCGGTCATGAAAGTAGTCGCCTATCTTTTCCAGCACCTGGAAAACCGATGCGGAAGTCTTGATTGAATGGAACTGCTCACTGGCCAGGGCCTGCAACATCTCAGAGTACCGCTGGCAGTTCCAGAGCACCCCCTCCGTCTGCCGAGGCACTGGCACAGGGAGCTGGCTAAGGTCAGCCTGAGACAGGATGCGTGTGATCAGACCAATAAGCCAACGTGGATTGCCCTCGCTTATCGCCGAGAGAGACTCCCAGCCTGCATAGGTGGCGTTGAATGGCTTCACGCCGCGCTTGCGTCCTTCGGGCCTGCCTCGGTATGCGTTCCGAAACGCAACCAGCGGCGCAACCTTGCGCAGAGTGTTGCCGTTGAAGTCGCTTGGCTGCATCCCCAGTTCCTGTGTGAGGTCGATTTCCTTGCGCTCGAGGAACCTGACGAAGGAAGCATCCTTCTCCGAGAGGGAGACAAAGTGATTTGTGATCTGCTTTGTCGCTGCACGCGTAGCCCGTGCGAACAACCCCAACTGCTCCACCTCTTCACCCTCGTCGACCACAGAGTAGGCTGACGTGCCGAACACGTTGTTAGGGGTTTCACCGCTCAGCCCTGCATAAGACTGACTTCTTGAAAGGAACACGTTTTTGCAGAACTCGCTGGCCTCAGCTTTGTCCGCGTACCAAAGCTCAACCTGTCGGACGTCGTTGAGCTGGCTTGGAGCGGCAACGTCTCGCTGGTAGAGGACATCAGGCCCGCACGGTGCCAGCGCGACCTTTAACAGGAGCTTCTGACCGCCGCTCGCTCGCATAGAAGCCAGTACCGTCTGCTGCAAATGCATCGGCGCCACCTCGAACTCGTCAAGGAGCAGGCACCAACGATGGTCTGACCGGCCATACATGGCGTCAAACGCCTGCAGTCCCTGGGACGTCGCTTCCATCATGTCGAGGCCAAGATAGTCGCAGCTGCGAACAACTGCTTCTCCGACCGCCTCCGGCCCAAGCGATGCGCACAGGTGCGCCTGGCTTTTGATGTCCAGCAGACGGAGGCGCAGTGCTTCTACCAAGCTGGCTGGGGACAGCGAGATCGGCTTGAGGCGCCACAACGCTGCGATTGACTTGATCGCGGCCTCCAGTTCGGTCTGCGTTGGATGTAGTTCGCCATCAACGAGGTTGTTGCCGCGCCGAACGGGGTTCAAAAGAACATGCCGCTCGATCCCGTTGGCAACCGCCAGCAGTACGTGCGTCACGAACGCGGCCTGCGAGAACAGGATGCCAACCCGTTCGTTCTGACCCGAGCGCTGCAGCGACTCAAGCATCGTGCCCCACGCTATGTCAGAGGGAACGTAGACCCCGGTATAGCCGAGCGCGGACTTAACTTCACCCACCTGCGGACCATTCCAGGCCGCCTGTCCCTCTGCGCTCAGCATCTTCAGAAGCGTCGTCTTGCCGCCGCCCCGAGGTCCGACCAGCACCGAGTTCCACGGCCCTGCCAGTAGCGCAAACTTCGTGGATGGCACGAAGGTGCGAGCTACATCTGCAAAGCTCATCGCCTTGGCGTTGAATGGCTCTAGGAAGCCCTGACTCATAAGGCCTTCCTCTCTAGAGTCAGCCAGTGGCCGTCCCTGTCTGCATGGATATTCAGGCTATGCCGACGATCGAGCTGTCTCTTGACGTGGTTGCGCGACTCCGGTGTCAGCAAGCTAGCCTCGGGAACATGCTTGATGACGTCTGACCAGGGCATTGGAAGCTCCTTGAGCTTCGCGATTTCGGCAATGACCCTTCCTGGATCTCGAGCGCCAAATGAGGCCCCGTCGTAGATGCTGTTGCCATCGGAGACCGCGGGCTGCCAGCCCTTCCCCTGCGCCCAGTCCCAAGTACGAAACCGTCCACTGATCCCGCGAGAATCCAGCCTGACAGTGAGCAAATAGAACTGGTTCTGGAAGGTCCCCTCCAGTTCGCTGATGTAGAACGCGAGGCTCGCCGCACCGAAAACGAACGGCACTTCGCCATTGCCCGACGCGAATCCCAGCCGAGCTTCGTGCTTGTGGCCATGGATCACTAGCCAATTGCCATCTTCAGACAACAGACGTAGGAGCTCCTGCCCGTTGTCGATGAAGTCATGAGCGCCTTCACCGTTCTGCGTGTGCGGCTCGGGCGGATGATGCATGATCGCGATGCTGATCCTGCGGTGATCGCATTGCTGCAACGCCAGCTCCAGCTCCGATACCGCTGACTTCGGGAACGTGCCTCGCTCGTGCTCGAACTTATCGTGACCATGTTCGCTGCAGCTGTTGACGATCAACACCTGATATTTCTCGGCTTCAACCAGCACAAGCCCGGCTCCGAAGTACCGCACCCGGTGATCTCGCCCCTTCGCCCCACTGTCGTCGTCCCGAGTCACCGACGGATACGGGGGCTTGAGCACCTTCAGCGGTTCGAATGGTCCCAGGCCAGCCTTTAGATTCGCGACGACATTCTCGTGAATTTTGGCTTCCTGGCTGCGAGAGGTCACATCGTGATTGCCAGTCGCGCACAGTACGTGCTCGCTTTGCAATCGCTTGCCTAGGTCGACCAGGTGCTTCCACCCCGCCGCAAGCGTTACACCGTCATTTTGGAATGCGATATCGCCCGGGCAAAGAACCGCGTCGGCAGTCAACGACTGCGTAGCAACGAGGTCGTTCAGCCCAGCCCAGGGATTTTGCTTTGGACTTTCGCTGGCCAATTCGCCAGTAGGCTTGATCTTCAAGTGTGTTCGTGCACCCGCCGCATGGGCAAAGTGCGGATCGCCTAGAACGGCAAACACCGCCTCCACGACTAGTCCATCATGCCCATCGGCATCCTCCACGAGCGCTCCTTTGGTATTGATTCTGCGCGATACTAATCGCTAATCGCGCTGCCAATCGTAGTTGGAAAGAAGCACCTCGGCAGCGTGACGGCGCGCCGACGTAAAGCCGGCCACGTTGCGCGCCACAGTAAGATCGTGACGGCGCCATTTCTTGAGGCCTTGCAAGACGGTGTCTGCAGGCGAGTATGAGAGGAGCACTTTCGCGCCGCGACGGTCTGCCGCGCGGAGCGAGGCAATTAGCCGCCTCTCGTCCTTCTCTCTGAATGCGTCACAACCGTACTCACCACGGTCCCGCTTGTCGCCCAAGGCGTAAGGAGGATCTAGGTACACAAAGTCACCGTTGCCGGCCTCCTCAAGGATGTCTTCAAAGTCGCTGCAGCGCAGTTCAGCGACCTTTAACAGCTTGGCGAATGCCTGAAAAGCCTCGAGACTTGGCATGAAGAGATGGCCCTTGCCTCGGGCGACATTGAACTGACCTGCGCGGTTTGTTCTATAGACGCCGTTAAAGCAATACCTATTCAGGTACACGAACTGCGCTGCGCGGTCGAAGGCATTTAACCGCTCTCTCTTCACCGCCCGAAGCTTGTAGTAGTCCTCGGGGTTGCTGCCAAACTGTGACGCGCGCTCCCACACCGCACGCGGGTAGCGCTGAACGACGCGGTACGTCTCGATGAGAGATCGGTTCAGGTCCCCAAGGATGGCGTCCCCTACTCGCAGGCGCAGGAACAGCACTGCCGAGCCCGCGAATGGCTCTATGTAGCGATCCGCATCCTCGGGCACCGCGGCAAGCAGCAAGGGCAACAGCTTTTTCTTGCTACCAGCCCAACGCAGCAACGGCTCCGCCGCGCCAGAGGCGCCGTCGGTACTCAATGTTTGCCGCACTTGCATGATCTAAGATTATGAACATAAAGCCAGCCGCACCGCACTGGCGAGAAGCTGTTTGTGGACTGCGCCGGACATATGCTGGTGTTGGCCGGCCGTGTCCGCGCGTTTTCCTGCGTGACGGCCGACCAGTCGACTAGTTCCTAGCAGGGTCCTATCGGCCGGGCACTGCGCCTGATAGGCGGGGTGTCGCAGATGATCGTGCACAAACAACGTTCGTGTGCACACTGAATGGGCGGTTACGGCAGAAGCGGCTGATCAAGCAGGCGGCGAATGGCTCGGTCAAGTTTGGAGCTGAGTTCCGCGCTCGCCCCTGCGTAGTAGATGGCAGTTTGTCCGTCCACCGCACATAAACTGGGCCAAATTTATCCGGTAGCACTAAGGGACTTGGAACGTATCAGTCTTTCCCATGGCGTTGCTCACCTCGGTCAATAAGCGATCGGATTTCAGCCATTTGGGGCCGACTTCATGGAGAAGATATGCTGCAAGGAGTGTCGGAGCAGCGATTCCCAGCAATCCAACCAACATCATGAACCCGCCACCTGTATCGCTGCTCATGATCTGAATCGCGGCCGCCATACAGAGTCCGCTCACGCCCAGGAATAGATCGCGCCACAGCCTGCAAAGGCGTGCCAGCAATGGATTTGACGCTCTGCGTTTTAGGTCACACCCCTGTCCAGATAAGGCCATTGAACGACACGCCTTACTGAGGTGCTGCGCCGGAATGCCCAATGACATGATCGCCCGACGCAACTCGCCAGTCACGGCCTCACTGGGGGCCAAGGTTCCGAACTCCAAAACCCGAAGATGAGGTTCTTCCGACTCGGCCAGCCACACCCTGTGCTTGGAGGGCACCTCAACCTTGGAGAGGCGGACAATTTTGGCGCTGCGGATCGGGTAGAAGACCCATTGCCACCAGAGAGGTTGAAATGAGGCGGTGTAGCGACACAGGAACTCGCCCTCGCTTTCTTCTGAAGATCTCCGGGAGTCGGCAAATCCCGGACCTTCGGTTTCCCTGAATGTGTCGAGGGCGGTGCGCGAGGTTGCCTGGTCGAACCGCTCTATCAGATCTCCTGCGGCACCAATCTCCTGGCTTGCCGCAAGTGCGTTGAAAAACACAGCGTAGGCGCGTGCGTCCTCCAGCGCTTGCCTGGCAGGCAACGTCTCAAGGCTTAGCAGCCAGCTGTCCAGCCTTTTCCAGAACCTGCGCGATATCCCGCTTGAGATCACCTTCATTGATGACCTCGTTGTAGAGAAGTCGAACCATTCGCCAGTAGGTTGCGGGAGAAGGGCTCAAGCCGTGCTTGGCGATTGCCTTCGTGACTGCTTGAGCGGCGCGACCCCAAGCCTCGTCATCGTCTACTCGGGACACGCAGTTCGACCTGGTGCCCGACAAAAGGTACGTCACGTCCAAACCCGCGGCTTCCATCTTGGCCAGGAGCTCGACCGTGGGAGAACTCTGACCATTTTCAAGTCGCCATAGGGTCGCGTGGCTGATGTCCAGCTTCGCTGCCAGATTGTCTCGAGATAGACCGAGATCCTGACGAAGCTCGACCAGTCTCACCGAGAGTTCGACTGAATTTTGAACAATACTTTTCAAAATTGAAAGAACTTTATAGAATTCGCTTGTGGAGAAGCATGCTACTTCCTTTTCTGCCGACCAGATCAGCAGAGCCCGCTCAGAGTTCAAGCAGGCGGGAGTGAGCATCTCCGAATGGGCGCAGCGTCATGGCGTGCCGCCATCATTGGTCTACAGCGTGTTGTCGGGCAAGACCCAGTGCACCCGCGGCAGAAGCCATGAAGTGGCTGTCCTGCTCGGTCTTAAGGCGCCACCGAACTCCCCCAGCGTCAAAAACCTCCTGCCCGGCCATTTGGCGTGCGCCGAAACAGTGGGCTCCTCCAGCTAAGAGGCGTCGGAGATGGCCAGATGAACTCGTCGGCTGTCCCATCTCTCTATTTCCCCGCTCTGCCGGATTCAACGGGCGCACTCCCAGTGCGTCCAGAAGGGAGGTGCGCCATGGACCCCTAAAGAAAAGGCCACCCGAAGGTGGCCTGAGGGATGAAGGGCGAAGAGACGCCTCATCAACGCAACGCAAGTGTCCCCCTTTCTCCCCCTCGATGTCAAGCGCAGCCGTCGCCAGTTTGGGCACGGCATGGATCAGTACGTCTTGAAATCAGGAGAAGAACATGCCCAGAGCCGTCGTTACCCGATCGCCTCACCGAGAGGTGGGGGTGGTCAATCCTGGATGGTTGCTCGACCATTCCGTGCATCATGAGTCGTCGCTAGAACGGCGCTTCATCATGGTGGCGTTGTCGTGTCCCGTGGTGCGGGACATCCAACATCAGCCCTGTGAAATCGAGCTCACGTTGGCGTCCGGCCAAACCTGCAAGTACACGCCTGACTTTCTGCTCAGCCTGGTAGACGGCTCTGAAGTCATCGTGGAGGTCAAGCCAGAGAAGTTTGTCCCCGAGCATGCGATGAAGCTCGACGCAGCAAAGGTCGCATTCAATCGCCAGGGCCGCGAGTTTGAAGTATTCACCGACAAAGTGATCGACGGAAGCGGCTTGAGTTCGCGGGCCGTACTCCTGATGCGCTTCGGGCGCATGTCCTTCTCGCTAGAGCAAGCGATGAAGTGCAAGGAAGAACTTGAGTCGCGGTGTGAAGGCAGCGCCAGCGTTCGCGATCTGGTTGCGGCCGGAGTCAACGAGGACCTCATCTGGAATCTGGTCGCCCTGCATCAGTTGCGTGTTCCCGCCGGCCTCAACCTGTCCGACGAGGAGGTCGTGTCCATCAACCAGCATCAAGGAGACTGCCATGTTTACTTTCGGCAATGGTTTGGTGTTGCGTGAAGGTGCGCGCACGTTCCAGTTCGAGCGAGAACTTTCATGCTTCGAGATCCAGTTTCGGTACCTCGACAACAACGAGGTGAGAACATTCTCCAAGACGAGTCTGTACAAGCAGATCCTTGCCAAAACCGTGTTCCCGGTGCATCAAAACGGTCACTCGATTGCGCAGCCCAACACCGTACCTGTCCAGGATCGCGTCTACACGTACTCGGCAACGCTCACTGAAAAGCAGGAGCGCACACTCGTCTTCCGCAACTTTCTCGTCAAACGGGCAATCGCGAATGGAGTCACCCACGGAAGCCTCAAACGGTGTGAAGCGTTTTTAAAGAGCGTGCGGCAGGAGGGTGAAAAATTCTTCAAGAATTGCCTGTTGGGTGGACAAGGTTCTGAGTCTCCCAAGCTCCCCTGTGCCGATACATTGCGCAAGTGGATGAAGCGACATCGGTCGTCCGGCGGAAACCCGTATGCGCTGCTCGACTTGAGGCCATTGGTGCGGCGTTGCAAACGCCTCAGCGTGCGTGTCGAAGAGATGGTGGAGAAATGTATCTCCAAGTACTACCTCCAGAAACGCGGACTCTCAGTTGCCGAGACATTCCGGCGCTACCTTCAGGATGCCGCACGAGAGGAGCGCTTGCTCGGTACGAAACTTGAGCTGGCTTCATTGCGGTCGGTGCAACGGCGGGTCAATGAAATTGATCCGTACATTCGCGATCTCAAGCGGTACGGCTCTGAGTACACAAGAAACAAATGGCGCTACAGCCTCAAAGGGGACACCTCGACCCGTGTGCTGGAGAGAGTCGAGATCGATCACACGTGGCTTGATATTTGGGTCCTGGACCCAAACACTGGGGTACCGATCGGTCGGCCTTGGATTACTGTGGCCATAGACAGGTACTCGGGATACATCTTAGGCTTCTACATCTCGTTCTATGGTCCGTCGGTTGCGTCCGTCGCGCATTGCGTGCGCAATGCCATCTTCCCTAAAGAGGACCTGCTCTCCCTGGTTCCAGACTTGCCCCAGCCGTGGACAGCAATGGGAATCGCGGAGCAGTACGTGGTCGACAACGGTCTGGAGTTTCATGCAAAGGACTTTCTTCGCATCATGTTCGACCTGCGTGCCGACGTGTTGTTCAACCCTGTGAGAAGGCCGTGGCTGAAGCCATCTATAGAACGAACGATGATGGAGGTGAACCGGATGTTGCCAAACTGCGGCAAGGTCTACACGCCTACCAAGAACATGAGGCCAGAGTCGCCAAGCGATTCAGCAGCGATCCTTTTCGATGATCTGTGCGTAGGGCTGACGCTTTGGGCCGCTGACGCATTTCCGAAGTCCATTCATCAAAAGAACTTGGTTTGCCCGCTCGAATTGTGGGAGGAGGGACGCCTGAGCAGTCCAATTCCGATGTTCCCTCTAGGGCTCGAGCAGTTTGACATCACCGCAGGGATGTCAACCCAGAGGACCGTAGACGGTGATGGCGTGTTCTTCAAATATCTGCGGTTCAACAGCGTAGAGCTCCAAGACTATCTCAGATCGAACGGACGAAAGTTGAGGCTTGACATCCGCATCAATCCGGATGATCTGGGTCGGATCTTTGTAAACCTGGTGGCTGAGAAGCGCTGGCTACCCGTGGCGCTACAAAAGCCGTCGAATGGATACGGAGATGGCCTCTCATTGATTCAACATGAAATCATCCGCGCAGAGGCCGGAAAGCGCTTGACTCAACGCAATGCGGAAGAAGAGTTGGTCAAGGCCCAAGAGCTACTCAAGTGCAAATGGGGAGAGGCGGTGAGACGCGGGGTTCGCGTGAAGAAACACGGAAATCTGGTCAGGCTTCAAGGCCTCAGCTCCGCCTGCACGGGCGGCAGGCGAGCGGCCGACAACTTACCTGTTGCCAGCGCGATCTCCGAGGCCCATCTAAAAGACCTGATGCCATTCAAGGCGTTCTCACTGGCGGAGGACTACACATGAACACCTACGAACTTCCAGCTGGGCTGTCCAGAGATGCCCTGCGGTGCGTCAACGAGATCTTGGACGTCGTTGTTCCGTATCCAGACTTTGAAAATTCTTTGCAGGGGACCCTCAAAGTCGTTCAGTGGATGCGGGAGGTCAGGATGCCCGGCGGTGTTCTTCTGTTGGCCGACTCTGGAATGGGGAAGACGCTTTTTCTGCAGATCCTCAAGCGATCGTCCGCCGACTGACGCAAGTCCACTGAAGTCGAGTCGACCGGTATTGGAGATCGGCCTCGACAGTGCTGCTGACGTTCATCAGGTCGCTTCGAAGCTGATGTTGGCGTTGGGGTACCCAGCCCTACCCATGCGCGCGACGCTGGCCAACATGACTGCCATGATTGACACCGCCATAGAGCGTTTGAGTCCTGTGGCAATTTTCATCGATGAGGGGCAGCATGTGTGTGAGGGCAACCGGGAAAACACCGCACGCACGCTCACCGATTGGTTGAAGGTTCGTGTGGACAAGCACAACCTGCCCGTGATCATGGTGGGAACCCGAACATTGGAGGGGATATCGGAGATCAATCCTCAGTTCGTCTCAAGAGTGTCGCTGCACTATTTTCTCAATCCGTTTTCTTTTGGGGATATCTGGCGGCAGGTGCTCGGCGCAATCGCAGCCACGGTGAAGTCGGCTGATCTCAGCAGCCTGAGCGCACAGGGTCTGTCGCGCCTGGTGCACCAAGCCACTCACGGAAACCTTAGGCGTCTGAAAAAGCTGCTCATCTTCTCGTGCGTTCGTGCGATCGATGAATGCTCACCATCGCTGAGACTGGAGCATCTTGCCGCTGGGTACTCGGATGCCTTCGGCGGCCTGTCGGGCGTTGGCAATCCGTTCCTCGCGGTGATGGAAAAGGCCAGAAAGTGAGGCTTCGTCCTGACCGTTGTCGCGCGTCGCACGGTATTCACCGTAGCGTCGGCGGCGGCCACACCGCTCGGGTCCATGTTCATTTGGGGAGCGTGCCTTGAAGTTCATCGCAAGTCCAGAGCCCTTGCCTGACGAGAGTCGATCCTCTTGGATCTTGCGAGTCTGCGGTGCACATGGTTACCCCATGAATAGATTCTGCAAGTACGTGGGACTGGATCCGTTCCGAATTGACTGGGATTTTGGAGTCGATTCAAAGCGTTGGGCTGCACTTGCCGCGGATTCGGGACGCTGCCTCTTATGTTTCGACAGGAACGACCACGACTGGTGGCTGGTCAAAAAGCTGCACAACAGTCCGGTCTCTCCTTTGTACGTCGATAGAAAACCTGCGAGCCGCTGGTGCTCCGCTTGTTTGGTTGCCGACTCAACACCGCATCTTCGATGGTACTGGCGCATATCAGAGCTTCAACGATGTCCGTATCACGATACGAGGCTATCGATTCGATGTTCTTGGTGTCATGGCTTCATGAACCTTTCATCCGCACACATGCTTGGTTTCGGAAGGAAACGGGGCGCAGCGAATCTGGCTGGATGCGCCTCGTGTGGCATGCCCTTTCTCGTCGATGGAGTTCACGAACCTGCTCCACCAGCAGTCCTGGCGTCTGCGGGCCATGGTTTGCCTGATCCCATGATCTCCCTTCGCCAAGTTATGAATCGGAGGGCCCTTTCTGAGTTATCCACTCGCGGGGAAGCGCTAGTTGCCTCTCACGGTTCCGCAACTCCAACGGCGCTTTCAGCGCTGGTGCTCAATCTCGCTTCGTCCAACTCGTTGCCCACGTGGCCGGTTTACGATGCCGGCTCATTCGCAAAGAAGCAGGCCGATCTCATCCAAGAATTCTCCACGCCTCGTGACTACGTGCTGCTCAAGTGGTGGGATCTCTTTTCGATGAGAAAGACTCTCGAACGCCAACTCGAGATAGAACGTAAGAGGGTTTTTGGAACCGACTTCAGAATTGTCTTTGCTACTCGCCACGTCCTTCCTTGCAAGCCAGCGTGTACGACAGGCTTCTGGACACCGGTTGAGTCGAAGAAATGGAGCGCGCCTCTGGCAATGTGGACGCGAGTGCGAGTTGCCAAAGCGCTATTGATGATCCGAAAGGAGAGAGCTCTTCAAAGAGAGCGCGCGTGCCAGGGACTGGGCACGGAAGAAGAACAGGCTCAAATCAACTCATACGCTCAATGCTACAGGAGGTACTGACGTGCTGAGCGATCCGTCGTTTCCCCTCAGGGACGTAGTTCGGCCTGGTGAATCAGGTCAGGGTTATGTGCTGAGGATGGCGACGGACAATGGGCTTCGCGGGTTGCCCTCCGTCAAGAGCGGATTGGGGCGGTCTCGCTTTCACACACTGGATGCGAGCGATGCGATGAGACTTTCCAGGTGGTTCGGTGCGCCGCAGGCTGATCTGGCGGAGGCCCTGGGGCGCATCTCGAGGAGTGCTGCTGAAGAAGGGTTCTCTTATGCTGGCCGAGAGATCGGCAGGAGCTACTTTCTCAATCGCGGACGTCCGCGGGTGTGTCCTCACTGTTTGGTTCAGCATGGGTACTGCCGTTCTGCGTGGGATTTTGTTCTTGTGGCGGCTTGTCCGCAACATGTTTGCGCATTGGAGGACCGGTGCCCTGTGTGTGCCCGAGCGCTCGATTGGAACAGGCCAAGCCTTATGGTATGTCAGTGCTGGTCAGATCTTCGAAGTTGGAGGCCGGCTGCCGTCGACCTGCATTCGCTCGAACTGGCCTTCGCTCGCTGGGTGGCAGTGGCCGTTGCTCCTGCCTCCATTGACCAAGACCGGGGCAGTGCGGTTGAGGCAGGGCAATTCGGGCTGCTGAGGCTGCTACGACCTTTGTCCCTTGGAGCTGGCCTCTCCCTCACCTATGCTCTCGCCAGCACGGCTGAATACTCCTTGGGAATGACGGGTCAACGCGTTCGGAAAAAGACCTCGTTGCTTCATGCGAGACAAGTACTTCAAGCAGCAGATGAGCTCGTCCGGAGGATCTCCGAAGGGCAGCCTATTGCGTTGAGAGTAAGTCGGCGCTCCGTAACGCTGGCGCTGCTCTATGAAGCCATGAGAAGGGCGAAGTGTCCTGAGGATGGATCCATCGCCCTCTCGCTCCTTAGCCACATCCTGAGACAGGGTGGCCGTACGAAATGGACGGGGCGCTATGGACAGCTATCGCAGATGTCGCTGTTCTGATGCCCCAGTTCAAGCCGACTTGCTGCGTTGGCACTTCAGCGCTACAAGCTCATATTTGTGGTTCACGGGGAACCGTTTGTGTTTAAGACGGTGCCCGTCGCAGCTTATGACGGGGGAGCTATGACCAAACGCGTGAATATCAGCCCTTTTGACTGTGCGCCACCCACTTCCTATCGAGTGCTCGACGCCACAGAGTTCGAGAGTCTACTGGCTGAAAGAGAAAAACAAGGTCCGGTAACCTCCGACTTGCCGGCCCCGCTCATCATCAGCACGAGATCGCCGCAGGGAAGTGGGTACCCCGCGTTTCAGCTGGATGCGCGTCTGAACCTCGCAGTATTTTTGAAGCTTAGGCAGCTCTATGCCGCCCGTGGAGCCTCAGAAACATTCCTTTGGGATTTTCTGAGAACCATTCACGGGCCGTTGGACCGAACCACTGGCATCGACTTTCTGTTGGGGTTTTACAGTCCGGCGATCGCAGCAATGTGCGACTCCGAGCGCGAGGAGCATTTTTTAGAGCTTGCGGAGCTGGATATCTGGGCAGTTCTCAGTTGAGGCCTTTGCCATTCCGACTTCCGGCCTATCGAGTTCCATCCCGTTCATGGGCGTTGAAAACATTGGCTCTCAGCGGAAGCCTGGCCAGCAGGACTATATGCTGAAAAGCCTTCATACGCTGTACAGCGTATGGTTCTTCGGAGGGAGGAGCGGCTGAGGGAGAGGGTGTTGAATTCCATCGATCTCTGACCCGAGATTTCTATCGAGTACTGCGTCACCTGCCTTTTGCGCGAAGCAACTCACGGTGTGGACAGGTGTGCCAGCACAACGGCAACATTCCTCCATCGTCGCAATGACCGCCACTTTGGCAGCGACGGCCTACCGAAGCTTGTAGAGTCGGTTGCGGCCACATATGATCGGTCGCGACAACGACGGCCGCCTGAAACCCGGCGGCGACATCGGAAAGCAACGTAGCCGACTTAGAGCGCCACTTCAGGCAGAGGGTGGTCGAATACACGTCGCTATACATGCCATCTCCCTCCGTCAATCCTTCAGAAGGGCCCAATGTTTTTCATCGAGTACTGCCGTTTCAATGGCAACACCACGCAGGCGTGCGCAGAGGTCATCGCCTTGCTCAAGGATGCCAAATTCAGTCACGCTGTCTTTTCGACATCTCCAACTGAAAACGACGGCACGGCAAGCCCAAATGACGGTCCAGACACGAACTGGCCCTACTTCTCAGCAGTGATTCGAGTGGGCGACAAGGTTCATGTCTTCGATTCCACGTTGCTCAGCGCCGCGCGCTACCCGCGAGGACTTGAAGTGCGCGAAATCCTGAATGTTGCGCAGAGCACTGGCAGCGTCTACTTCACTCAAGGGGTTGCAGGCTTCACTGCTGGCCTGTCTCCCGAGATTGCCGCAAGGTGTTTCACCGGAGTACAACTGACACCGCTGACGCAAGAGACGCGCTCTGATTTCTGGTTGAAGGTAGCCCGTGGTATCCCAGAGCATGAATTCTTCCGCCAGCCCAGCGTTTAACCTGCCGTGTACAACATGCTGCGTTACGCCCGGGACGCTTTGCCGTTAGCTGTGCATGTTGAATTTCACTGATCTCTGACCCGAGATTTCCATCGAATACTGACCCACCCGTTGTGTGAGCAAAGAAGCTCACGGTGTGGATAAGTGCTTCGTTTTCTCCTTTTCAGATCTAGGGCTCGCAGAGCTGTTTTTGAACCGATAGCTATCGTTTCCAGTCTCCAGGATATGGCATCGGTGAGTCAGCCGGTCCAAGAGCGCGGTCGTCATCTTCGCATCACCGAAGACGCTGGACCACTCCCCGAAGCTCAGGTTCGTGGTGATGACGACGCTGGTTCTTTCGTAGAGTTTGGACAGCAGATGGAACAGCAGGGCCCCTCCTGACTCGCTGAAGGGCAGGTAGCCCAGCTCGTCCAGGATGACCAAATCGACATGCATCAGTCGATTTGCCAAGTGCCCTGTGCTTCCATTCGACTTCTCGACCTCCAGCGCATTGACCAGTTCAATGGTCGAGAGGAAGCGAACGCGGCGATGCTGGTTCTCGATGGCCTGGACACCGATCGCAGCGGCCAGGTGGGTCTTTCCAGTTCCAGGTCCACCGACGAAGACGGCGTTGTAGGCCTTGTCAAGGAAGTCGCCTCTGTGGAGCTGTCGGACCATGGCCTCGTTCACCTCGCTCTGCGCGAAGTCGAATCCGGCAAGATCTCGATAGGCAGGGAACCGGGCCAGCTTCATTTGATACGCCATCGAACGCACTTCCCGTTCTGCGGTTTCTGCCTTCAGCAGTTTTGCCAGAATGGGTTGAGCCGCTTCGAAGGCAGGCGCCCCTTGGTCACCCAGCTCCGCAACCGCATGGGCCATGCCATGCATCTTCAGGCTTTTGAGAAGAGCCACGATGGAAGTCGTTGCGGGATCATGTCCCATGGCGAACCTCCTCGTTGAACCGTGCCTTGCGCAAAGAGTCGTACCGCTGGACGTTCGCTTGAGGTTCCGTCGAGAGCTTCAACGCCTGGGGCGCCTTGACTTCCGCAACGGCCGTCTTCCCGTCCACGAGGCGGTGCAGGACGTTCAATATGTGAGTTTTCGTGGCGACACCCACTTCCAGAGCCGTCTCGACCGCTGCAAGGACAGCTTGCTCGTCGTGGTGCAGGACCAGGGCCAGGATCTCCACCATCTCCCGGTCACCTCCTGGCTTCTTGAGCAACATCGCCTGGAGTCGTTTAAATGACGTCGGCAGCTCTGCAAAGGGCGCACCGTTCCGAAGTGCTCCCGGCTTTCTCTGCAGAACAGCGAGGTAGTGCCGCCAGTCGTAGATAGTCTGCCCTGTGCTGTCGTGACGCCGGTCGATGATCCGCTTGTGCTCGCAAACGACCTGGCCCTCCGCGACAACCACCAGCCGGTCGGCATACACCCGCAGGCTGATCGGGCGGTTGGCAAAGGATGCCGGGACGCTGTAGCGAGTGCGCTCGAACGTGACTAGGCAGGTCGGAGAAACGCGTTTGGTATGTTCCACGAAGCCGTCAAACGCAGGCGGCGGTGGCATCAGGTAGGGTTTTTCCTGGGCCCAGATGTCCGCCACGGTGCCTGGCAACTGGCGATGCGCAATCTCGTTCCACAGTGCCTTGCAGCGGGTTTCCAGCCATGCGTTGAGTTCAGCCAAGGACGGGAAGGCTGGGATGGGCTGCCAGAGGCGGTGTCGAGCGTCCCGAACGTTCTTCTCAACCTGGCCCTTCTCCCAACCGGAAGCCGGGTTGCAGAACTCGGCCTCGAACAGGTAGTGGCTGACCATCGCATTGAAACGGGCATTGACGTCGCGGTCTTTGCCGCTTCGGACTTTATCCACAGCCGTCTTCATGTTGTCGTAGATGCCGCGCTTGGGCACGCCTCCGAACATCACGAACGCGTGGTTGTGCGCGTCGAACAGCATCTCGTGCGTCTGCAGCAGGTAAGCACGGACACTGAAGGCCCGGCTGTGGCTGAGCTTGACGTGCGCTACCTGGAGCTTGGTGCGCTCCCCATCGATGACAGCCCAGTCTTCGCTCCAATCAAACTGGAACGCTTCGCCCGGCCCGAAGACCAGCGGAACAAAGGTCCCGCGGCCAGCCGTGCGCTGCGCTTCCTGCCGTTCGGCCTGCCACTTGCGGTGGAAGGCCGCCACTCGCCCGTAGGAGCCGTCGTAGCCTAAAGCCACCAGGTCTGTGTGGAGCTGCAGCAAAGTGCGCCGCTGTTTGCGCGACTTTGTTGCCTCGATCGACAGCCATGTTGAAAGTTTGTCGGCGAATGGATCGAGCTTGCTGGAGCTCGCACGCCTGGCGTAGCGGGGCTCTTCATCGCCCGCCCGCAGGTACTTCTTAACGGTGTTGCGAGCCAGGCCTGTACGCCTGGAGATCTCGCGGATGGACATCTGCTCGCGCAGTGCCCAGCGTCTTATGACACTCAGTGTCGCCACGTCTATCACTCCTGAAATCTCCTGCTGCCAAAAGCAGCAGGATAGGGTTCTTACGTGGGTCAGCTTTCAATGGAAATTGATGCTCTAACTGGGTCAGTTTTCAGTGGAAGACAACACGGGGCTAGTTTTTCATCCAAAAATGATCCATCGACATGGAGTTTTTCCATTCAGGTTTGAACCGCTTGCAAGCTCCATTGCACTCTCAGAAATTCTCGATGTCCCGGATCAACAAAGACGACATTGATGGATCATCTTTTGACGGAAAACCGAAGTGGGGGCGCCACCTTGAGCGAGGGTGCGAAGTAGCGGACGACACTAAGATGGCCGATATGGATCTAGACGAAATCGACATCGCTGAACAGTCTCAAGACAATCAACAGGAGGGAGACAGGTGAATTCTGACGAAGCGTGGAACCGGCTCAACACGGTGACCAATGTGGCCATGCGTCGCTGGACATCGGCCAGGCCTGGCTATAAGACCTTCAAGCTTGAGCGCCATGGCGATGGTGAACGTGCTGTGTACCAAATCATCATCCAGGAAACAGGCCGCGAGCCCAGATGGTTTGATAGAGAGCGATTCGATACGTTCTGGAAGCTTTGGGCTGAAGGTAAGCGCAACCCAAACGACTATCGAAACGTCGGTCCCGCCGGAGGTATGTACAAGCATGCTTACTACATGCTGCCGATAGCGACAGCCCTTGAAGCGAGGAGGGAAGCTCACACGAGTGCACCGAAACGCGAGTTCAAGTACGGCGAAAAGCAGACATGGCAGATGGCTGTCGATGCCGTGAGGGCCTTGGGTGGAACCGCGACAATTGACGAGGTCGAGCAGTACCTCGCAAAGCAGAATCCACTTTTCAAGCCGACGAACGTGCGACCTGACCTTGATTTGGTCACGGTAAACGCCTTTGGCCGGGCGAACTGGTCTCCAAACCAGAAGCCACGTGTCGTCGACGGCTCTAGCCCCCTCGACCTCCTGTTTGTCGAGGAACGAAGCACTCGCACATACACGTTCTACGATCCCGAAATTCATGGAGTTTGGGAATTGGCCGCCGTGCCAGGTGACACGAAATTGCGGCCGCGGCGTCTGGACATTCCGCCGACGGAAACAGAACTTGATGCTTTGCGAGACGAACTCGAAATTGAAGATGAGTTCGATCCAAACGACGACACTGATGCAAGAACAAAAACCTTAGGTGCCATCGCCAGACGGCAAGGCCAAACGGGGTTCAGGAAGGCGCTGCTGAGAGCCTACGACCGACGGTGCGCTTTTACCGGCTGCGACGTCGAGCAGACGCTCGAAGCTGCGCACATCCGGCCATATTTAGGCGAACGTACAAACCTATTGGTGAACGGCCTGCTACTTCGATCCGATCTTCACACGCTGTTCGACTTGCGCCTAGTACGCATCAATCCCAATGACATGAAGATTGAGATTTCATCGAAGGTGAAGGGTAACCACTACAAAGCAATCTCTGGGGCGATCGTGAGGTCTCCGTCGGCCAATGCAGAAAAGCCGAGCTTGGCGGCGCTGAAGTGGCACTGGAACGGATGCGCCCTGAACTTTCCACATGATGGCATCGAGGATCTGGCCGCTTAAGCTATCGGAAGACGCGCGCGGTCGCTTCCGGCTATTCCAGTCCTTCGTGATCGGCCAGCCCAGCACAACGTGACCAGGCAGTCTGCTTCGAGCTGCACAGGAAGACCGATCGACTTGATCAACCCCCACTCATCCACTGCCGGCTTCCTTCTCTTGAATATTGGTCGCAGCGTGCGCGGCGGCTAGACTTCCGCTACCGGCGGCGGATTCCAGCCGGCTGGGCGATCCCGCGCATTGAGTGCGTTGACGCTGTCTGAGCGCGAGGAGATATCTAGATCGATGGTGGCAGGCGAATCGATTCGATCAACTGCAGCGCGGCTCGGGCGAGCACCATCGACGATCAGCCGAGAGATTCAGCGCAATGGAGGCGTCGATGCTTATCATGCAGCCTTGGCCGATGAAGCTACCTGGGATCGAGCGCGGCGCCCCAAGCGTTGCAAACCGCGTGAGAACCGCGCCTTGGCCCGCAGCGTGGCGGACAAGCTGTGCATGCTCTGGTCGCCAGAACAAATCGCAGGCTGGCTCAAGCATACTAATCCGAGCGACGAGAGTCTTCACGTGTCACACGAGACCATCTCCGCAGTCTGTTCATGCAAGCGCGTGGCGCCTTGTAGAAGGAGCTGTTGGCGCACCTCAGGCGTACCCGTGGAATGCGCCGCTCTCGTCACTGCACGCAGAAGAAGGCCATTCATGGGCAATCGTCGATGCCGTTTCGATCAGCGAGCGCCCCGCCTGCGTCGAGGACCGGGCGGTGCCTGGTCATTGGGAAGGCGACTTGGTCTTTGGCAGTGGCAATAGCCAGATCGCGATTGGTCGAACGTCAGACGCGATACGTCATGTTGATCAAGCTCAGTTTGAAATCACACCTGCTACCCGGGAGGCTGTACAGGCGTGGATCAAGAAAGCTGGGCTGAATTCTTGTTCCCCAGCCGGATACACGATTCGCCCTGAGAGTACTTGGCCCCCGACCCGCATAGCCCGCACCTGCCGAATGCAGATCAGTTCGGCAAGCTACGGGCAAGAAGGGCACGTGTGACTCTTGAGCCAGGCGAGCGCTGGAGTACCACGGAGATCCAGTCCGAGACGGCCACCAACTGGTCAAGGTCGATACCCGTGCGCAAGCCCTGGCCGTGCAGCAGGTACACCAGGTCCTCAGTCGCCACGTTGCCGGAGGCGCCCGCCGCATAGGGGCAGCCGCCCAGCCCCGAGACGGAGCTGTCGAAGGTGCGCAGTCCCATCGCCAGGGACGCTGCTACATTCGGCCACCGCCATGCCGTAGGTGTCGTGGAAATGGCGCAGCCAGCTGCGCGGCCGGCAGGTGGCGAAGGCACGCCTCGAGCATGGCGGTCACCGAGGCGGGCGTGCCCACGCCGATCGTGTCGCCGAGCGATATTTCCTGGCATCCCATCTCCTGCAGCTGCAGGCACACCTCGGCGACCTTCGCGGGCGCAATCGGCCCTTCGTAGGGACAGCCCACCACGCAGGACACATAGCCCCTGACCCGCACCCCGTGGCCGCGTGCGGTCTCGACTACCGAGCGAAAGCGCTCCAGGCTGTCGCGAATGGAGCAGTTGATGTTTTTCTGTGAGAAGCTTTCGGAAGCGGCGCCGAAGACGGCCACCTCCTGACAGCCGCTGGCCAGGGCCGCCTCCAGGCCATGCAGGTTGGGCGTGAGGGCGCTGTAGCGCACGCCGGGCCGCATCGGCAGACGGGCCATCACCTCGGCACTGCTCGCCATCTGCGGCACCCAGCGCGGCGAGACGAAGGAGGCCGCCTCGATGTGCTGCACCCCGGCATCCACCAGTCGCTCGATGAGCGCCACGCGGGCGTCCACGTCGATGGGCTGGCGCTCGTTCTGCAGGCCGTCGCGCGGCCCGACCTCCACAATCCTCACGAAACCTTCCACGGTCTGTTCTCCTGCGGCCGGCCGCATCAGTGCACGGCCGCGTACATGATCTTTTCTTCCAGCGCGGTCCCGGGCGTGAACTCCTCGACCACGCGGCCCTGGCGCATCACCAAGATGCGGTCGGACAGCGCCAGGATCTCGGGCAGGTAGGAGGAGATCACCATCACGGTCAGGCCGTCGTCGGCCAGGCGGTGGATCAGTTGGTGGATCTCCGCGATCGCGCCCACGTCCACGCCCCGGGTCGGCTCGTCGAAGATGACCAGGCGGGGCCTTTGCACCAGCGACTTGGCGATCACCACCTTCTGCTGGTTGCCGCCGGAGAGCTCGATCACTTTCGCGTCGCCGCTGATGGCGCGGATGTTGAGCGATTCGCGCCACTGCTCGGCCAGCTGGGCCATCTCCGCGTAGCTCACCAGCGCGCTCCCGCCGGAGGGGGCCGCGAGCTGGCCAGCGTGGATGTTCTCGGCGATGGACATGGTCTCGAAGAAGCCCTCGAGCTTGCGGTCCTCGGTCACGTACACGATGCCGTCCTTCACGGCGGGGCGCGGGGTGCGGTAGCGCACCGGTCGGTCATCGAGCAGGATCTCGCCGCCGTGCAGGAAATCGCGCTTCACGACGCCTGCGATGATCTTCGCGGTCTCGGTGCGGCCTGAGCCGATGAGGCCGAAGAAGCCGGTGATCTGTCCTTCGTACAGCGAGAAGGCGTTGTTCTTGACGATGTTGCCCATCGACAGGTTCTTGACGCTGAGCACCTTGCGCCCGCGCGGGCGACAGGGGCGATCGCGGCCCTTGCTGCCATACAGGCTGTCCGAGAGATCGCGCCCCACCATGGCCTTGACGATCTTGTCGCGGTCCAGCCGGGCGGCGTCTTCGGTGAGCACGTGCTCGCCGTCGCGCAGCACGGTGATGCGGTCGGCGATGGCCAGGGCCTCTTCCAGCGCGTGCGAGATGAAGACGATGGACACGCCATCGCGCTTGAGGCGCTCCACCAGGCCAAAGAAGTGGTGTTTCTCTTCCGGCGTGAGCGTGGCCGTGGGTTCGTCGAAGATGATCAGCCGGGCCTTGTGGTGCACCGCCCGCGCGATCTCCACCATCTGGCGCTGCGCCGCGCCGAGTTGCGAGACCAGTTTGGTCGGGTCCACGTTGAAGTTCAGGGACTGCAGGAACTGCTGCGCGGCGATGTAGAGGCCGCGCAGCCGGTTGAAGAAGGGTTCGTCGCCCAGGTAGAGGTTCTGCGCGACCGTCAGCGACGGCACCAGGCTGGTCTCTTGATACACCATGGCGATGCCGCTGCGCAGCGCGGCGTTCGGCGTCTCGAACAGCACCGGCTCGCCCTCGAGCAGGATCTGCCCGCTGGAGGGCCGCACGGCCCCGGCCATCATCTTGGTGAGGGTCGACTTGCCGGCCCCGTTCTCGCCGAGCAAGGCATGCACCTCGCCCTTGCGCAGGGTGAAGTGGATGTCCCTGACCGCAAAAGCGCCCCGGTAGTCTTTCGACAGGCCGCGCAACTCCAGAAGAATGCTCATGTGCAATGTCCGTTGGGTGTCAGGCGAGCGGTGCCGCCACGAGCTCATCGCCCCCGCGACTGGCCAGCCAGAGTTCGCCGCGCCATTCCAGCGCGCTCGTGATGCCGTGCCGCCGCCCATCGGCCCGGCTGTGCAGGCTCGACACCGGCGCGAAGCCAGCGTCCAGCCGCACCACCAGCCCGTACGAACGGGTGGGCGCCCAGGGCTTGAGGATGCCCATCGACTTGATCGCTCCGCCCTGCAGCGGCTCCCTGAAATCGCGCCCGGAGGACAGCGCAGGCGCCACCCAGAAACCCTCGGGCACCTCGGCCATCATGCGGTGCAGGAACTTCGGCTCGCGCAGCACAAACTCCACCAGCTGGCTGCGCGGTGCGAACACGCACAGCCAGCTGCGCACCGCCTGCGGCCGGGCTCAGGCGGCCCGGATAGCCCGGCAGGTCGGCCAGCAGCACCGTGGGCGCGCCGCCATCCAGCGGCAGCTTCAGGAGCCGGTGGCGCCAGCTCTCACTGACGGCGACACCGCCATCGGCGGTGCGCGCCAGGCCGTTCGGAAAGGCAAGGCCACGGGCGAGGCAGCGCGCGCTCGCCTGCCGCAGGTCCAGCAGCCAGACCGCGCCACTCTTCTCGCCCGCCATCAGGTCGCGCCGCCAGGCGCTGCAGCGCTGGCACGCAGAGCCTTCGGCCACCACCAGGCGGTGTTCGTCCAGCGCCAGCACCGCCGTCGGGCAGGCCGCCCGGTAACCCCCCAGCTGGCCGATCTCGCGGCCGGTGGAAGGTCCTCCTTCGAGCAGCAGGCGACCGTCGTCCAGGCCGACCACCAAGGTCGCGCCGTCCAGCGCCGCCAGGCAGGTGATCTCGGCACCAAACGACTTCAGCCGCACGCCGACGCCACCCTCGGCCTCCACGCGGTAGAGGGCATCGCCGCTGCTGTGGCAGAGATGCCCGTCCCACCGCACGAGGTTGTCCGGCGCGGCCACGGCCTGCGCGCTGCGTGCGGCCTCCAGCGCCTGGTTGGGCTGCAGGGCACCGTCCATGGGAGGCACCGTCACCGCGTGCTCGCCGCGCCCCAGCAGCGCATCGCCCAGCGAGACCAGTCGGTCCATCACGCGCGCCATCATGGCCGCTCCCCCCAGTAGCTTCGCTCGGCGGTCCATGTCGGGTCTGCGCCGGCCACGCGGTACTTGCCGATCCGGTTGTTGAGCAGGCCGCCCAGGTACAGGTAACCCTTGTGCTCGCGCATCGAGGTGATCATGGGATGGTTCTCGCCCCCGAGGTCCCACAGCGACTCGAGCACCTCGCCGTGTTGGTTGAGCTTGAGCACGCAGCCGGTGTTGATGTTGGGGAAGATCAACTCCTGAGGCGATACGCGGCGCGCCATGCGGCGCCGGAAACCGGGCATGCGCAGCGCGAGGTCCATCGACGGCGTGCGCATGCCGACCAGGGCGACCCAGTAGTGCCCGTCCGAGGCGCGGTTGATGTTGTCGGGGTACCCGGGCAGGTTGCCGATCACGCATTCCGTGGTGCCCGCGCGCGGGCCGCTGAACCAGTGGCGGTTGATGCGGCACGCCCAGGTTTCGGCGAAGAAGAACGACTCGCCATCGTGCGCCATGCACACGCCATTGGGGAAGATAAGGTTGCGGATCACGGTGCGCGTGCGGTCGGTGCGCGGGTCGTAGCAGATGATGCGGCCGTTGCCTCGGCTCTCCAGCGCGTCGTAGGCCCAGTTGTGCATCTCGTAGCGCACCGTGGCTTCGCTGAAGAACACGCGTCCGTCGGGCGCGATGTCGAGGTCGTCCGCCAGCTTCAGCCGGGAGTCGTCGATCACCGACCACGCGGTGCGGTGGGTCTCGTCGGTGAGCTTGCGCACCTCGCGCTGCGGGCTCACGCTGTAGAGCCCCATGCCGGCAATGCAGACCAGCAGGTTCCCGTCGCGATCGAAGGCCAGGCCCAGCGGGTGGCCGCCGACGTGGGCGAACAGCTCCATCTGCTGGTGGTCCGGGCCGAGGAAGCGCACGATGTCGCCGTGCCGCGTGCCGGTGTAGAGGTGGCGATCCCGGTCGAAGATCACGTCCTCGGGCCCCTCCACCTGACCCAGGCCGATCAGCTCCACGTCCTTGAGCCGGTCGTTGACCGCGAACGGCGTGGCGCTGTCGGCATCGGTGGCGGGGGCGGCCGGCAGGTCCAGATAGGCCGGCGACACGTACACCTTCGCCAGCAGCTTGTGGCGGTTCTTCAGCCAGCGAACGTCGATGAAGATCGCCGCCAGCAGGATCAGGCCCAGGGCCAGCGAACCGGCGCCGCTCTGGAAGCCGATGCGCACCAGGCCGTTGGTGATCACCAGCACGATCACCGCGCCCATCAGCGCTTTCATGACCGAGCCACGCCCACCGCCCAGGCTGTTGCCGCCCACCACGGCAGCCGTCAGCGCCATGATTTCCAGGCCGACGCCGGTGTCCGATCCCGCGCTGGACAGGCGCGCGGCATACAGCAGGCCGGCCACGCCACACAGGGCACCCGAGGCCACATAGGTCAGGCAGACCGCGCGCCGCACCGGAATGCCCACGTTGTAGGCCGATTTGCGCGACCCGCCGATGGCATGATGTGCCAGCCCGGCCGCGTGCGGCTGAGGAAGAGGTGGGCGCCCAGCGCAAAGAGCGCGGCCAGGCAGAAGCTCAGCGGAAAGCCCCAGAGCGAGCCCCCTCCCAGGAAGTCCCAGACGCCAGACGTCGGGATGTTCGTGGCGATGTCGACCGCATAGGCCAGCAGCAGCATGTCAACCACGGCTCGCACGATGATGAGCGTCACCAGTGTGGTGAGGAAGGCGCGCAGCCTCAGGTAGCCGATCAGCACCCCGTTGAGCAGCCCCACGGCGGCACAGGCCAGCAGCACCACCGGCACCACCGCCGCCACCGGCCAGCCGTGCACGTTCATGAGCAGCAGCGCGACGAAGTTGCCGAGAGCGAAGTTGGACCCCACGCTGAGGTCGATGCCACCGGCCACCATCACCAGCATCATGGCGAAGACGATGAACGAGAACTCGCCGAGCTGGCGCGCGCTGTCGCCCAGGCTGCCGAGCGAGAGGAAGTTCGGGATCAGCGAGCCGAACACGGCCAGCACCAGCACCAGCGAGAGGAAGGGGACGCTGTTGTCGATCCAGTTCTTGGACAGCACCTCCCCGACCACGTGGTCGGGGACGTACCGTGAGCGCCATCGCGCCAGGGTGTTTTCAATGTTCATCGTGTCTTGCGCAACGGAACAGGCCGGGCACACGGCCCGCCCTGTTCCCTGCCCTTACTTGCGGACGTCGGCCAGGTTCCAGCAGGAATCGGGGCGCAGCGAGGCCTTGTCGATCACGGTGATGGGGGTGATGCGCGAGACCATCGCGGCAGGCCGCGGCTTGGTCAGCAGGTCGCGCGTGACGGCGACGAGGTCGTCCGACTGTTGCTTCACGTTGTAGGTCATATAGGCGCTGAAGTTGCCGTTGGCCACGTTGCTGCAACCCGTCATGGCCGCACCGCCGTTGGTCACCAGGAACACCTGGCCCTGCCGCTTGGCTTCGCGGATGGCGGCGGCGGTGCCGGTGTCGTGGCCGTCCCAGAAGCCGATCACGCCGCACAGGTCGGCGTGCTGGCGCAGCACGGTATCGGTGACCGCCCGCGCCTTGGACGCATCCCAGTCGGCCGCCTGGTTCGACACCACCTTGATCTCGGGGTGCCTGGACAACACGTTCTGCACGCCCTTCATCTGGAACGTGCTCGCTGCCGCCGTCAGCACGCCTTGCACGATGCTCACCTTGCCCGATTTGCCGCTGCCCTTGCCGCACTGGGCGACCACGGCGTTGGCCATGGCCTCGCCGATACCGATCCAGTCGGCACCCACGAAGGCGCTGGTGTTGGTGGCGGAGCGCATGTTCACCTGCACCACCGCGATGCCCGCGTCCTCCGCGCGCTTGAGCAGGCGGGCATAGGACTGGATATCGGGGTTCTGCACCAGCAGCACATCGGGCTTCTCGGAGATCAGCGAGGTGATCGCCTGGGCGCCCGCGTCGGTGCTCCAGTTGGGGTCGCGCACCACCCATTTCGCACCCAGCGCCTGCAGCTGTTTGCCCGCCATCGCGTTCCAGCCGTCGGTGAGGTCATAGCCGAGCGAGGTGGGCACGAAGGCCACCGTCTTGCCCTTCAGGGGCGTTTCCTGCGCGAACGCGGCGGTGGTCACTGCGGCACCGAGCCCCAGGGCAAGCAACAGGCGGATTGTGATCTGGCGTTTCATGGTGATGTCTCCTTCGGGTTGGAACAGGACGGCGCGCGAGCCTTCAGATGTCGCCCTGCTGGGCGGTCTGCTCGTCGCGCGGGTTGAGCAGGCTGTCGAAGATCAGGGCAGCCAGCAGGATCGAACTCTTCACGACGTTCTGCACCGTGTACTGCACGTTCATAATGGTCATGCCATTGAGCAGCACCCCGATCAGCAGGGTGCCGATGATCACGTTGCGCACACCGCCCTTGCCGCCGCTCAGGCCGATGCCACCGAGCACGACCACCAGGATCACGTCGTAGATCAGGGTGGAGTTGACGATGCGCGTGTTCATGCCGGAGACCGAGGCGGCCGTGACCAGCCCGCCGATGCAACCGATCAGCGAGGCCACGCCGTACTGCAGCACCACCATGGGCCGCACGGGAATGCCGGTGATGCGCGCGGCCAGGTGGTTGTCGCCCAGGGCGTACACGAAACGCCCGGCGCGGGTGTGGCGCAGAAACACGTGGCCCGCCAGTGCCACCGCCAGGAACAGCCACACCGGCATCGGTATGCCCAGCATCTCGCCCTGGCCGATCCGCGTGAACCAGAGGACGTCCTCGGGCGCGGGCACCACGTCGGAGGGGATCAGCTTCAACCGCCCCAGGCCATAGATGAAGGTTCCCATGGCCAGCGTGGAGAACAGCGCCGGGATGTCGGCATAGGCGATCAGCACCCCGTTGACGAGTCCGACACCGATGGCAAAGAGCAGGCCACAGGCGATGGCCTGGCCCATGGGCATGCCACTGCCGGCCAGCGCCAGCGTCCAGGCGACCGAGATCGCCATCGTCGCCACCAGCGACAGATCGATGCCGCGACCGATCACCACCAGCGCCATGGCCAGCCCCAGGATCCCCAGCACGGAGACGCTGCGCACCAGCGAGAGGATGTTGTCCTGCGTCGCAAAGCCCGGCAGGAAAGCCGCGAACAGCGCGAACAGCGCGACCGCCAGGCTCAGGACGATGCGCTCCTGCGTGAACCCGTGCTGGAGGCGGCGCCAGCCCATGGCGGCGCGGCCGGGGGGTGATGAAGAGGTACGGTTCATGGTGGTGGCGTGCGGTAGTCGACGCGCTCGCCGCGCGCGAAGGCGGCCAGCCCACGCCGGGCGTCGCTGCTGGTGAAGGCGGCCTGGCCCAGCACGGCTTCTCGCCGGAACGCGCTGTCCAGGGGCAGGTCCGCCAGTTCGCGCACGGCCTGCTTGGTCACGGCCAGGGCGCTGGCGCTCAGGCGCGAGATGCGCTCAGCCAGCCCGAGCGTGGTGGGCATCAGTTCATCGGGCTCGACCACTTGGTTGAGCACACCCATGCGCAGCAGGTCGGCAGCGGAAAAACGCCCGGCGGTCAACAGCAGTTCCATGGCGTGTGCGTGGCCGACCTGGCGCGTGAGCCGGGCCAGCGTGCCGCCGGCGGGCACGATGCCCAGCGACACCTCGGGCAGGCTGAACTGCGCCGTGTGGGCCGCGATGCGGATGTCCGTCGCCAGCATGATCTCGAAGCCGCCGCCCATGCACAGCCCGTTGATGGCACCGATGATGGGCTTGTCGATGTGCACGTGCTTGAGGTGGGCGGCGTCCCAGGCCGAGATGTCGATCTCGTTGCGCGCCAGCGCAGGAATGGATTCGGTGAGATCGGCGCCGACGCAGAAGGCGCGCTCGCCTGCGCCGGTGAGCACGATCACCCGCACCGCATCGTCCTGCCCCGCCTGCGCGAACGCGCGGCCCAGGTCGTCGTACATCGCCAGGGTGAGCGCATTGAGCTTGGCCGGCCGGTCGAACCGGATCACGGCGGTCGCGTCGATGGTGTCGTAAGCAATGCCCATGGTCAGATCACGCCTTGCGCGCGCAACCGGTCGATGTGGCCGGCCTCCAGCGCCATCCACTGCGCGTACACCAGTTCGTTGTGCTCGCCGACCAGGGGAACCCTCGCGCCTTCCTGAGGCGCCATCGCCGACAGATGGACCGCCGAGCCGAACACCTGCGCCTGCGTCGCCCCATAGTCCACCGGCCGGATCATGCCTCGCGCGGCCATGTGCGGATCGGCCACCACCTCGGCGATGTCCTTGATGGGTGTCATGGGAAAGCGGTCGGCCGCCAGCTCTTCGAGTTCCTGCTTGGTGCGGCTGGCGCACCAGCCATTCACGATCGGCCGCACGCGCCGCTCATACACGTCGGGCGCAAAACGTTTTTCCATCGAGTCGATTTCCGGATCGGCCGCGAGCTCGGGGTGACCGAACGCGCGGCAGGCTTCCTGCCAGAACTTGTCGGTGTAGGCGCCGAAGAACACGTGACCGTCCCGGCAGGCGTACCGCCCATAGGGTCGCACGAAGGGATGGTCATTGCCCAGTGGCTCCGCCACCTTGCCTGCAGCCGTGTAGTTCACCACCGCATTCTCGGTCAGCGTGAACACCGAGTCCTGTTGCGAGACGTCGACCAACTGACCCAGGCCCTGGGCCTCGGCCTGGCGCAGTGCGGCCAGCGTGCCGAAGGCCGCGTACAGCGACGCGGCGAGGTCCCCGATGATGGTGCCCACCCGCATCGGCTCGCCGGGTGCGCCGTTCATGGACCACAGGCCACCCGCGGCCTGCGCGCTGTTGTCGAACGCCGGCCGCGAGGCGTGGGGACCGGTCTGGCCGAAACCGCTGATGGCGGTGAACACCATGCGCGGGTTCACCGCGTGCAGCGCCTCGAAACCCAAGCCCAGCTTGTGCATGGTGCCGGGCCGGAAGTTCTCGACCAGGATGTCGGCGCGCTCGACCAACCGCAGGAACAGCTCGCGCCCCTCAGGCGCCTTCAGATCGAGCGTGATGCCGAACTTGTGCCGGTTGTACTGCGCGAAGAAGCCGCTGCGCTCCTCGTCGCCAGCGCGCACCATGGGGGGAAAGGTGCGCACGTAGTCGGGGTCATGGGGGTTCTCGATCTTGATGACCGTGGCCCCGAGGTCGGCCAGCATCATGGTGCAGTAGGGCCCGGCCACCACGCGGGTGAGGTCCAGGACGATCACCCCTTTCAGCGGCCCCTCGCGGGTGGGCAGGGCGTTCAGGTCAGGTGCCATGGAAAAACTCTCCGATTGAATCTGGGGTCAGCGCGGTCGCGTGCAACGGGCCGATACCGTCGGGGTGAAGCAGGGACACGCTGCCGCGCTCGATGTTCAGCGTGCGGCTCTGCACCCCCTCCAGCAGCGCGGCGTTCGACTCCGTCACCACCACGCACAGTTCGGGTCGCGTGCCGCGAAGCGCCCTGAGCGCGTCGCCGTACTGGCGCGCCAGCGCCGGCGCCAGGCCCTGGAACGGCTCGTCCAGCAGCACGAAGCGCGTGCCGACCATGAGCGCGCGCCCCAGAGCGACGATCTTTCCCTGCCCGCCGGAGAGCGCCGCGCCCGAGCGCGAGAGCAGCGGTTCGAGCTGGGGCACCACCGCGAGCACGCTCTCGATGCGCCGCTCGATCTCGCTGGGCGCCACCCGCAGCACGTCGCAGGGCAGCGTCACGTTCTCCCTGACGGTCAGGGTCGGCAGAATCACGCGGTCTTCCGGCGCATAGCCGAAGCCCAGGGTCGCGCGCTGGTGCGCGGGCTGCGCTGCCATGTCCACGCCATCGAGCAGCAGGCGCCCGGAACGGGGCCGGACCAGCCCCATGATCGCGCGCAGCAGCGTGGTCTTGCCGGCACCATTGCGCCCGACCACGGCCACGGTCTGCCCCGCTTCCAGGGCCACGTTCACGCCCCGCAGCACCGCATGGCCCGCCAGGTCGACGTTCAGCGATTCGATTGCAAGTTTCATCTCTCCCCCAGAACTTCGCGCCGGATGACGGGATCGGCGAAAACAGCCTTCGGCGCGCCGTCGGCGGCAATGCGGCCATCGATCCACGCCGCCACGCGGGTGGCGTACTGCAGCACGATGTCGACGTCGTGCTCCACGAACCAGGCCGTGACCTCGCGCTCCTGCAGCGCCCGCATGATGGTTGCCATGACGGCGTGTTTGTCCTCCGAGGCCACGCCGCTGGTGGGCTCGTCCATGATCACCAGTTGCGGCTGCAGCATCAGCGCGATCGCCACATCCAGCAGCTTGCGATGCCCTTCGGGCAACACGGTCACGGGGTCGGCGGCGAAGGGGCCGAGTTCGACCAGCTCGAGCATCGCCGCCACCGCGCGCTGGTCCACCGTGGCCGACAGGGGCGCCAAGCGCGATAGCCGGCCCTGGCGAGCGGCGCTGGCCAACTGCAGGCATTCCTGCACGGTGTGCTCAAGAAACAGCTGGGGCAGCTGGAACGAACGGCCCACGCCCAGCTGCGCGATGCGGCGCGGGCCCATCGCGGTGACGTCGGCGCCGCCAAAGAAGACCCGGCCGCTGGAGGGCTTGAGGTACCCGGTGCAGATGTTGATGAAGGTGGTCTTGCCGGCGCCGTTGGCGCCGATCACGGCGAGCCGCTCGCCGCGCTGCAGCTCGAAGTCGATGCCATCGGCCGCCGTGACGCCGCCGAACTTCAACGTCAGGGCCGTGGTGCGCAGCAGGGGCTCGCCAGAAGGGGCGTTCATCCTCATTCCTTGCGCTCCCGTTGCGCGCGATCGCGCTGGATCCAACCCATCAGGCCGCGCGGAGCAAAGAAGATCACGGCGATGAGGGTGGTGCCCAGCAGGATCTGCCAGGCGTTGGTGAAGTAGGCGGCGGCCACGAGCTTGATGACCTCGAACACGCCGGCCCCCAGGAAGGCGCCCAGCGCATGGCCCGCGCCGCCCAGGATGGCGATGAACACGTACTCGCCCGAGCGGATCCAGTAGCCGCTCTCCGGCGTGACCAGGCCCTGCACCAGCGCCATCAGCGAGCCGGAGAGCCCGACCAGGGCCGACGAGATGACATAGCCCTCGGCCAGCGAGCGGCGAGCCGATATGCCGATGTACTCCAGACGCGTTTCGTTGGTCTTGATGGCCGCCATCATCTGGCCGGCGGCGGAGGCGAAGTAGCGCTGCACCAGCCAGGCCACAGCGATCGCCAGGCCCAGCGCCAGCACCATCACGGTGAGCTCGAAGGTGCTGCGGTCCAGCGCCATGCCGAGGATCGGCGGGCGCTCGAAGCGCAGCCCGTCGGTGCCACCGGTCCAGTGGTAGAGCTTGCCGGCCAGGGCGAACAGCACCATCGAGATGCCCAGGTTGAGCATGCCGAAGAAGATGCCGCGGTAGCGCGACAGGAAGGCAGCGGCCAGCGTGCCAGCCAGCACGCTGGCCAGCACGCCTCCGAGCACGATGAACGCCGCGTCCACCGAGGGGTGAGCGCGCGCGGCAAAGGCCACCGCATAACCGCCGATGGCGGCGTACATGGCATGGCCGAACGAGACCTGGCCAGCGCGCATCAGCACGGTCAGGCCCAGGGCCGCCATGCCGTAGCTCAGGAACGTGATCACCGGCACACGCAGCCAGGGCAGCGCGACACCGAGGATCAGCAGACCGGCGGCCGCCAGGGCCAGCAGAAGGGAAAAACCGGACAACCTCATCAGATCCTCCGCGTCGCCGCGACCGTGAACAGGCCGTTGGGCCGGATCAGCAGCACCAGCACCATCATGAGATAGGGCATCACGACCTCGAGCTCGGGCAGGGTGTAGACCGCCATCGATCGGGCCAGGCCGATCAGCACCGCCGCCACCAGGGCACCGGTGATCTGGCCCAGGCCTGCGGTGGCGATCACGGCGAACGAGGTGACGATCATCTCGGCCCCCAGGCCCGGCACGAACGAGGTCATGGGCACCGACAGCGCGCCACCCAGCGCACCCAGCATGCCCGCCAGTGCGAAGGTGAGCGTGCCCACGCGCGCCGCGTTGATGCCCAGCGCCGTGCGCACCTCGCGGTGGTGGATGATGGCCACGATCTGCTTGCCCGCCACCGAGTGCCGCAGCAGGAACTGCAGCCCCCCGTAGGCCAGCAGCGCCACCGCCGGCACCAGCATCAGCTGGTAGTTCATGAAGGTGACACCCAGCAGCTCCGAAGTGCCCAGGCGCGAGGCGATCTCTCCCGAGTTCACCGGCGTGGCACCCCAGACCATGCGCTGCACATCCTCCAGCACCATGAAGGCGCCGAAGGTCACGAGCAGCTGCAGCACAGGATCGCGGTCCTGGAAATGCCGCAGCAGGCCGCGCTCGAGCAAGGCGCCCAGCGCCGCGCCGACCACGATCGACGACACGAAGAGCGCAGCCACCAGCATCCACGTGGGTGGCGCCTGCGGCATGAGCCAGGCGACCAGGCTCGCGGCGCTATAGCCACCGATGGCGTACAGGCTGCCGTGCGCCACGTTGATCACGCCGAAGACGCCGCAGATCAGGGTCAGGCCCAGGGAAATGAGGAACAGCAATCCCGCGTAGGACAGTCCATCCACCACGGCCAGCAGAAACAGATTCAGGTTCATCGACAGTGCGGCAGCGCCCGTTCCTCAGCGACCCACTCGCTTGATCTGCGGGTGGTCGATCAGCGACGGCTTGAGCGTCTTGACCCAGTCGACCGATTTCTGGCCCACCGGTGCGGTGGCGATCTCGGCCGGGTAGTAGAAGAGCTCGCCCACGATGGGGAAGGGGTATGCCGGGTCGTTGCGGGTGACGCCATACAGCTGGCCCTGCAGGGCCTGCCCATCCTCGCGCAGGCGGATCGGGCGCGACAGGCCCCGGTACTCCAGCTTCTGCAGTGCCGTCACGACCTGCTCGGTGCTCGGCCACTGGCCCTTGTTGGCGGCGATGGCCTGGCGGTAGGCACTGGTGGCCGCCTTCAGCGCCTGGATCATGTGGTAGACGGCGAAGTTGGGATAGGCCCCTGTGCGCGCCTTGAAGCGCTGGACGAAGGCCTTGGCCTCGGGGTCGTTCTGGAACTCGGGATCGGCGAAGTAGCCGTCGCCCACGAAGCCGACGATGACGCCGGGAGGCACGGCGTTGCCCAGCCGCTCCAGGGACGAATCGGCCAGCGGCAGCACGAACTGCGAGGTCTTGAGCAGGCCGCGCTGGGAGGCCTGGCGCAGGAAGGTGTCGAGATCACCGCCCCAGGCCGTGGTGAGCACCACGTCAGGCCTGAGGGCCTGCAGGCGCGTGACCTCGGTGGAGAAGTCGGGCGCGCCGAACTTGGGGAACATCTCGGCCACGACCTTGACGTCCGGCCGCAGCGCGGCGAGCGTGTGGCGGAAGATCTCCCAGGAGTCTCGGCCCCATGCGTAGTCCTGGTTCACCACCGCGATGGTCTTGAAGTCTGGCTTGACCTTGAGCAGGTGCAGCACGGCCGCGACCATCTCCATGGTGGCGTTGGGGCCGGTGCGGAACACGTACATGTAGCGGCGCTCCTCGAGCACCTTCTCGGTGGAACACTCCCACAGGATGTTGATGACCTTGAGGTCTTCCGCCACCGGGGCCAGTGCATTGCAGTAGCCGCTGGAGATCGCCGAGAGCATCAGCTTCTCGCCGGGCTCCTGCGCCAGGCGGCGGTATTCCGAGAGGAACTTGTCTGCACCCTGCCCTTCATCGATCCAGGTCGGCTTGAGCTTGACGCCATCGATGCCGCCGGCGGCGTTGAAGTCCTCGATCCACATGTCTGCCGCGACCTTCGCCGGCGTGCCCAGCACCGAGGCCGGGCCGGTCATGAAGGTGCTCATGCCGAGCTTGAGCTCGGCCGGTTTGGCGCTCTGCGCAAACGACGCGCTCGCCAACGCCAGCAGGCCGATGCCTGCCGCGAGGAATCTGGTGAAACGTTTCATTCCAATGTCTCCTTGTGCTTGTTGAAATCCAGGCGGGGGCAGCCGCTGGGCGGCCCCGGGGGTCGGCGCGTCAGCGCCGCTTCTCGGCGAGAAGTTCGACCGCGAGATCCATGCGAACGTCGCGGGCGGCCGCCAGGCGCTGTGCCACCCAGTCGATTTCCTCGCCCGTGGCGCCTGCGGCGAGCGCGATGTTGCGCGCGTGCAGGGCCATGTGCGCACGCTGGATGCCCTCGGTGCGCAGCGCGCGCATGGCGGCCATGTTCTGGGCCAGTCCGACCGCCGCGATCACCTCGCCCAGTTCTTCCGCGCTCGCCACGTTCATGACCTTGAGCGCCAGGCGAGCCAGCGGGTGTGTCTTGGTGGCGCCACCGACCAGGCCCACCGGCATCGGCAACTCGATCGAGCCGACCAGGTCGCCGTTGTTGGCGCGCTCCCAGCAGGTCAGCGAGGTGTAGCGACCGCTGCGGCAGGCGTAGGCGTGCGCGCCCGCCTCCACCGCCCGCCAGTCGTTGCCCGTGGCCACGACCACGGGATCGATGCCATTCATGATGCCCTTGTTGTGGGTCGCCGCGCGGTAGGGGTCCACCGCCGCGAAGGTGTAGGCGTCGAGAATGCCGTCCACCACCCGCTCACCCGCGAAGTCCCGGGTCGCCAGCGTGGACGCCGAAACCCGCAGGCTGGCACGCGCCACGCGCAGGTCGGCCAGGTTGGACAGGATGCGCAGGCGCACCGAACCGCCCGTGATCTGCTCGATGCGGCCGGCCACCGCCTCGGCCATGGTGTTCACCGTGTTCGCGCCCATTGCGTCGCGCACGTCGACGATCAGGTGAGCCACCACCATGGGGCCGCGCGGCGTGTCGGGAAACACGTGGACCTCGACGTCGCGGCAGCCGCCGCCCAGGCCGATGAGCACCTTGTCGCGGCTGTTGGCGATCTCGATGATTTCCTGGCGGTGGCGCAGGATGGTCTGGCGCGCACCCAGCGGATCGGACACGCCGATCACCTGCACCTGCGCTCGCATCAAGGGCCCCGAGCTGGAGGTCTGGAAGCCGCCCCCTTCGCGCACCAGTTTGGCCATGAAGGACGCTGCCGCCACCACCGAAGGCTCCTCGACCACCATGGGCACGAGCACGTCCTTGCCGTTGAGCTGGAAGTAGCCCGCCACCGCCAGCGGCAGCTCGTAGGTCCCGATCACGTTTTCGATCATGCCGTCCGCGGTGCCCAGCGGCAGCGCGCCGGGCGTGTGGATGGACGCCACTTCGGCCGGCGTCAGGCCGGCCTTCCGGGCAATGACCTCCAGCCGTTGCGACGGCGTCAGGGAACGGAAACCGGGAAGGGTCGAATCGATCGGCATGGGCGTGAAATCCTGAAGCAATTGGGATACAGTGGCGCCGACTATAGGCAAACCGTCTGGCTCCAAATAGGTACAGTTTGAGCAGACACTTTTAAAACTGTCTCAGGACAATTCTGGCGACCAGATGCCCTCAGGAAGCTCAGGGGCTGGGACATGCAGAGCAGGGAAAACACCAATGCAACCCACTCTCTCGAATGCGAACCAGGCGGCCAGCGACTTGCGCCAGCAGATCACCGACGGAACCTGCGCGATCGGCGAACGGCTTCCCTCGATCCGCCGCCTCGTGGCGCAGTACGGCTTCTCGAAGAACACCATCGTCGACGCCTACGAGCGGCTCATCGCCAGCGGACATGTGGAGGCGCGGCGCGGCTCGGGCTACTACGTCAGCCAGCGATCCGCAGAGCCGCCGGCGGAGGACGAGCCGAGCTCGCTGGACCGCGCGCTGGACTCGGTCTGGATGATGCGCGAGCAACTCAACAACGACCCGCAGCACCTCGCCGTGGGCCATGGCATTCCACCGGGGCAGTGGCTGGCCGACAACCGGCTCGAGCGCATCCAGCAGCGGGTCTCGCGCGTGGCGCTGGAGTCGATGTTCCAGTACGGTAACCCGTACGGCTACCGCCCCCTGCGCGACCTGCTGGAGCGCAAGCTCGCGGGCTTCAGCATCCAGGCACGCGCCAACCAGATCGTGCTGACCTTCGGCGCGAACGAGGCCCTGGACATCGTGGTGCGCTGCCTGATGCGCCCGGGCGACATCGCCCTGGTGGACGAGCCCGGCTACTACCCGCTCTACGGCAAGCTGCGCCTGCACGGCACCACCGTGGTCGGCGTGCCGCGCGAGGCCGACGGCCCCGACGTCGCGACCTTCGAGCGACTGGTGGCAACCACCAAGGCCAAGGTGTTCTTCACGCAGTCGGTGGGCCAGAACCCGACCGGCTCCGACATCTCCCCGGCCAAGGCGTTTCGCCTGCTGCAGGTGGCGGAGAAATACGGCGTGACCATCGTCGAGAACGACGCGGTGGCCGATCTCAAGCCGACGGCGGTCTCGCGCCTGAGCAGCCTGGACCAGCTGCGCCGCACGGTGTACATCGGCAGCTTCACCAAATCCGTGGCGGCCGCGCTGCGGGTCGGCTTCATTGCCGCCGACGCCGGCCTCGCCGAGCGCCTCGCGGACGTGAAGATGCTGGTGCACGTCAGCACCTCGGAGTACGCCGAGCGCACCGTGGATGCGGTGCTGCGCGCGCCCGAGCATCCCCGGCAGCTGGTGCAGCTGCAACAGCAGGTCGAGCGCGCCACGCGGCATGCCGCCAAGGTGCTGACGGGGCTGGGCGCCAACCTCTTCTGCACCCCGTCGCACACCCTCTACCTGTGGGCGGAGTTTCCGTGGGCCCCGGATTCCCTGGCGCTTGCAAAGAACCTGTTGAAGGACAAGGTGGCGCTCGCCCCGGGTGCCTTTTTCGGGATTGATGCAAGGCACGTCAGCGCATGGAGTCGCTACAACGTGGGCTATGTGGTCGACCCCAAGTTTGCGAGATCGATGCTTCAATACCGCCCTCGGAAGTCCACCCCGGGACCCTGAACCCATGCCCATCGGGCGCGCTGGACAGGGCCCGGGACGGCCCTGCCTCGGATCAAAGCCGTGCCCGGTAGGCCGTCGGCGTCTCCCCAAACGTGCGCCGGAACAGCCCGATGAACGCGCTGGCGGTCGAATAGCCAAGGTCGAGCGCGATGGCCGTCACGGAGGTGCCCGCCGCGAGCATCTCCAGCGACCGCATCAGGCGGGCACGCTGCCGCCACGCCGTGAAGTTGAAGCCGGTCTCGGCGACGAACCGCCGACTCAGCGTGCGCGAGCTGATGGCGGCCCAGTCCGCCCAGCGTTCCAGGTCCCGGTCGTCCGCCGGGTCGGCGATCAGCGCCTGCGCGATGCGCTGCAGGCGCGCATCGCGCGGCAGCGGCAACCCGAAGGGCTCGACCGGCAGGCTGCGGATTTCCGCCAGGATCACCGCCGCCACGTGCAGGCGGGCGGCGTCCAGCGGCGCCAACGGGTCCGCGTTCCAGGTGCACGCCCGCAGCACGGCCTCGCGCAGCAAGCCCGAGGTGCGGATCGTGCAGGCACGCTGCGGCAGGTCCACGCAGGCGGGTTCGGCAACGTAGACGCTCCAGCCATGGAAAGGCCCGTGCGACCGGCCTGAATGCACCGTGTGCGGCGGCAACCACACGGCATGGATGGCCGGGACGATCCACACCCCGTCCGCGACCCCCACCGACAGCAGACCGCGCAGCGAGCCAAACAGCTGGCCGCGCGCATGGTGGTGCGGGCCAGACGCCAGTTCATGGCTCTGGCTTCCCTGCGCCGCGACCACGACCGGTCCCGCCGACGTGTCGACGAAATCGCGCAGCTGCCCTATCGGGTCGGACATGTTGGATTGGCGGATACGAGGTATTGAATGGCCGATGCAGTCTACAGCCGCCAATGGCTTGGTCCTTACGCTGGAGCCTTTCATCAGGAGATCGACCCATGCAGGCACAGGACATCCTCCCGGACAGCACCAACGAAGTCCCCATCAACGGCACCACCCTCACGGACAGGCCGGACCTGGACGCGCTCTACGCGGCGCCCTCCGACATGATCCAGAAAGCGGTGCTGGACCGCCTGGTGGATTTCCACCTGGACTACCTCAAGGTCGCCACCTTCTTTTGCCTGGCCACGGGCAGTGAGCGCGGGCTGGACGCTTCGCCGCGCGGTGGCCCGCCCGGCTTCGTCCATGTGCTCGACCCGCACACCGTCGCCTTCGCCGACTGGCCCGGCAACAACCGCATCGAGTCGATGCGCAACCTGGAGCACGACGACCGGCTGGGCATGGTGTTCCTGTTCCCCGGCCTGGAGATCTTCCTTCGCATCAACGGCCGGGGCCGCGTCTCCACCGCTGCGGACCTTCTCGCCGACCTGCGCGAAGGCGAGCGGATGCCCAAGACCGCCACGGTGGTGCAGATCGACGAGGTGCTGCTGCATTGCGGCAAAGCCATCAACCGCGCCGGGCTGTGGAAAGACAGCGCCCGGCTCGACCGCGACGCGCTGCCGACGGTGGGGCGCATGATGGCTTCGCTCGCCAGGCTGGGCGATGCCTCGGCCGAAATCCCCGCGGCCCAGGTCGAACAGATCAATGCGCACTACGACCATTCGGTTCGGCATGACCTGTACTGACGCAGCGGTCCTGCGACAGCGCCGGCGCGCTGAAACAGACGAAGCCCGCCCGACATCAGGTCTTCTCCTGGGTCGCACCCTCCGCGCTGGCTTCCTCGTGCCGCCCGGCCGGCCCGGGTTCGGGCCGCCGCCACAGCCAGATCAGCACGGTCCCCATGCTCCCCAGGGACAGACACACCACCCAGACCGGCGCGGCCGTCAGGGGCAAGAGGAGCGCGCACAGGCCCATCACCCGTGTGGCGCTGCGCTTGGCGCGCCGGCTCACCGTGCCGCCGTTCTGCCAATCCTTCAGCATCGGTCCGAAGAGGCTGTGTGCCATCAGCCAGCCGTGCAGCTGGGGCGAACTGCGCGCGGCCGCCCACGCCGCCAGCAGAATGAACACCGTGGTGGGCATGCCGGGCACCACCACGCCGATGAGCCCCAGCACCAGACACAGCAGCGCGAAGGCCGCCAGCAGCCAGCGCGCAGGCCCCCGGGTCTGCGGCGGCGAAACAGGACGAGAGGCATCGGGGTCTGCGTGGTCGTGGGCGGGCATGGCGATCTCGTCAACGCAGGATGCGCAAGGCCACCGGTCCGTTGCGGTTGCCGATGAGGTTGAGCACATTGCCCAGGGCCTCGCGCCGCTCTGGTGCGGCCCGCGCACTGCCCTCAAAGCGCAGCTGCCCGCCCACGATCTGCCCTTGTCCGCTCAGTTGCAAGGCCGCCCCCTCCCGCGTGGACAACGCCAGTTGAAGCCCCTCGCGCTCCCGGCTGTCCAGCACCATGCGGTAGCTGCCCAGCGGACGCACCGTGGAAATGCGCGAGCTCACCGACTCCGCATCGAGCACGATGTTCCCCACGAACGCCACGTCTCCCGGCTGCCTGGGTTTCCACTGGATATCCCGGCCCTTGAGCCGCAGCCCACCCTCGAAACCCAGCGTGTTCCAGGGCGTCCCCCATCCGCGCAGCAGAGCGACCGGGCCTTGCCAATCCAGTTCGTCGATGCGCAGCACGGTCCCCCCGTGCTCGCGCTGGGCCACCGCCCGCAGCGGCCGGCGCAGGCAGCAGCTGTGCTCGAGGTGGATGACCATGGCCGGCCCGAGCGCACCCTCGGGCGAGGCGCGCTGCCAGCCCGGGCGCAAGCGCCAGTTTCAGCCGCCCGGGCAACGCGGCCGCGTCGCGGCTGCCTTCACCGCCCGTCAACACCACGACGGCCGATCCGTTCCAGAGGGTCCCCTCGGCGTTGGCCAGCAACACCCGCTGGCCGCTGGCCTGGCCCACCCACCCGGTCGCCCATGCGGCGGGGAAGAATCCCATCAGCGCCAGGCCCACACCGGCCACGGCACCAAGCACCGGCCACAGCCAGGCCACAGGGACAGTCGGCTCCACGCGGCGTTGCACGCGCCCGTCCAGCGCGCTCAAGGCGCCCCCTTGATCTGCGCGCGGCGAAGCTCGCTGGCGCGTTGGCCGTGGTCCATGGCCTGGCGGGCCTGACCCCGGTTCGTGTAGTAGGCCATCAGGTTGTCGAGCACGGGCAGCAGGCGCGGATCGTCCGGACCCAAGGCACGCTCGAGCAGTTGCAGCGCCTGCAGGTACCGCTGCTCGGCGTCTGCCGGTCGGCGCTGCGCCAAGTCCACGCCGGCCAGTTGATGCAGCACCTGCGCGCGGCCCAGCCAGGCATCCGGCGTTTCGCCCAGGCCGGTGTAGGCCAGCAGCGACGCCTCGTACCCTCGCCGCGCGTCGGTGTACCGCCCTCGCCGCTCGTCCAGCTGCGCCAGGCTGGTGAGGATGTGGGCCTGCGCAAGCCGTGAGGCACCTTGCCGATCGGTACGAACCACGGCCAGCGCCTTCTCGAACCAGGCCTGGGCCGCCGCATCGTCCCGGCTCTGGGCATGCCACAGCGCCAAGGCGTGGTAGTGCAGCACCAGGGCCGGATCGTTCGGGTCGTTCGACTCGCGCAGCGCGAGGGCCTGACGGTGCAAGGCCATCGCCTCTTCCTGGCGACCTTCGACCTGCAGCGCCTGCGCCTGGCGGGTGAGTGCAGCCACCCGAACGGCATCGGATGCGGGCTCGGCTTCGTCCAGCAAACGCCGGTTGTAGACCTGCGCCTGAGCGGCTTGGCCCAGCTCGGTGTGGACGTCCACCAGGGCCGTCAAAGCCCGCTGGCGCCAGCCATGGACGCTCTCGTCACGAGGCGTTCGCGCGTGCAGCGTGTCGGCCATGCGCAAACCCGCGCTCGTACAGGCCCATGGCCTCCTGCAAGTGCCCCGCGGCTTCCAGCGACTCACCCAGGTTCATCGCCACCGCCAGTGTGTTGGGGTGCACGCCCAGTGCCCGCTCGTTCACGCCCAGGGCTTCGCGCAAGAGCGCGATGGCCTCCTCTGGCTGGCCCTGCGCCTGCCGGATCAATGCCAGCAGGTTCAGGCTGCTGGCGACATGGGGCTGGGTGCGCCCCTGGCCGGCAAGGGCTTGATGCAGTGCACGGTCTGCGGCCTTCTCCGCCTTGGCGTACTCGCCCTCGGCGTGGTGCCGGCTGGCCTGCTCGAACTCGCGGCGCCAATCGGCCTCGGATCCCGTGTCGGCCCTGGCGGACAGCAGCCCGCAGACCAGCAGGGCGGCCACACCGATCACGCCAGACCGTGTCATGGAGATGCGGGAAGCAAGGTGCAGTGTCGCTGCACGTGCTGCAGGGCACGCGCAAACGCCGCGTCCGCGCCCTCGTCCACGCGTGCCTCCGAGGCGGGTGCCAGCACCACCTCATCGAGTTGCTCCACGAAATGGCGCCAGTGCTGCGCGCGCCCGTCCGGGTGTGGCGCCAGGTGGCGTGCGCCGTTGCCGCCGTCCAGGCCCAGGGAGGCAACCCGCTTCAGCAGGAAGGCCGCGCCCAGGTTGGAGCCTTCCACCGTGTACAGCCAGCCCAGTGCGGTTGCCTCGTCCACCGGCGCGCCGGCGGCGAACAGCGGCGCCTCCAGCGGTTCAGGCATCGCCACGCCCAGGTCCTGGAGATCCTGTTCGGCCAGCGCCAGGCGGCTGCGCTGGCTCAACTGCGGCAACAGGGCGTTGAGCGCGGGGTTGTCGAACAGCGCCTGCACGTCCCGGTGCAGCAGGTACTGCGCCAGCACGAAGCGACCGTAGTGGTCCTGGCTGGCAAAGGGGTTGAAGGCCATGATGCGCTGGTCCAGCGCTTCGTGCGTGGTTCGCGTGCTCTCCTTGAGCCGTTGGCGGCGGCCGGACGTTGAAGGCGTTCTCGTTGGGGTGGTGGTCATCGGTAGGTCTCGTGGTTCAGAGGGAAAGGCGAAATCGGAAAAGCTCAGAGCGAGGCGCAGGCCCGGCGCCGCCGACAGGCCAGGCCCAGCACCGCCAGCGGCGCCAGCAGCCAGCCCAGTGCGCCACCGCCGCCGCCGTTGCCGACCGCCTCAGGCTGCGTCACGGCAGGCGCGGCGTTGACCGTGATGAAGGCCGACACATTCGCGTGATTGGGGCTTTGGGGCCTGCAGGTCAGGGTGTAGGTCCAGGTACCGGCTTGCACGGGTGCCACGCTCACGGCCGTGACGCTCGTGTTGGCCTTGGCCAACCTTGCTGCCGCTCCAGGCCGAACCGGGTTCGTTCGAGGAGGCCGTGCAACCCGCCACGCCCCGGGTGTTCCAGTACAGGGTGATGCTGTTTCCCACCGCCACGGTCGCGCTGTCCTGGTAGCCCGAGTTGACGCCAAAGCCCAGCATCTCGGGCGCAATGTCGTTGAGCATCGCGTCCAGGGCGACCTCGTCACCCGGCTCAAAGCGGAACAGCGTGCCCCAGCCGTGGCTGCCCCCCAGCATCGCCGACACCATAGAACTGACCCGTGCTGGCCTGCATCAGGTGATAGGGGTTGCGGCCCGCCGCGTTGCTGCCGCCGTTGATGGCCGCGTTGACCACCGCCGTCACCCCGGTGGTCGGGTTGGTCCAGATGTTGTTCTGGGCGGGCCCGGTCAGGGCCTCGAAGGTGTAGAGCAGCTCCAGCACGCCCTCATCGATGCGGTAGCGCAGGATGGTGCCCCCCCGGTTGGCACCGCCGTTGATGGTGGAGATGTAGATGTGGCCGTCCTGCGCCTGAAAGAGGGTGTTGGGGTTGTAGCCGCCCCTGTCCGTGTTGGTGGCGAAACCGTAGATCAGCTCGTAGTTGCTGCCATCCTTGTCGATGCGGTAGATGGCACCGCCGGCCACGTCGCCTCCACTGCCGTTGTAGTTGATGCCGTAGAGCTTGCCGTCGCTGGCTTCGATCAGGGGCTTGATCGCACTGGCGTTCTGGTAGCCCGTGCTCAGACTGTTGAAATTCTGAAGAACCCGGTAGTCGCTGCCGTCGCGGTTCATGCTGAACAGCGTGCCTGAGCCACCACTGCCCCCCGAGGACTGCAAGCCATAGAGCCGGCCATCGCTGCCACGGATCATGTAGTGCGGGCTCGAACCGTCGGTGGCGGAACTCGAACCGGTGGCGCGCAACAGCGTCTCCACGCTGCCGTCCAAGCTCAGGCTGGAGAGGGCGCTGCCGGTGTTGGCGGTGAGGAAGAACAGGTTGTCCGACTCCAGGATCGAGAGGATGTACCCGGACGATCCCGTGAAGAAATCTTCCCAGGCGGTGGTCGTTCCGTGCCGGTAGCGCTGAATGAGGCCCGTGCTGGGACCCGGGCTGTAGAGGTAGCCGTCGCTGGCGCCGATCCAGCGCGTGCTGGTGGGCGCCACGGTGGTGGGGCCCGAGGCCAGCAGCTCGAAGCCGCTGCCGTCGTTCCGGATCCGGAAGAACACGGCGTCCGTCCCGCCCTGCTGGCTGTTGAGGACGGTGCCGCCACCCGAACGCGCACGGCTGTAGAGGTAGCCATCGGCCGCCTCCGTGAGGGGACTGGTGGGGCGGGCACCGTTGCCGCCTGCGGGCAGGGCCGCGGTGAAGTTCGTCACGTTCGTGATCGATGGCAGCGCGGCGTGCACGGGTGGGGCCAGGGCGGCCAGGCTCAGGGTCAGCGCCAAGGCGCGGGCGACGGAGGGGGGATGGCAATCGAAGTTCATGCGTGCATCAGAAGGTGTAGGTGAGCGTGGCCTTGGCTGTGCGCCCCGGCGAGGGAATGGCGAGCAGGTAGGAGGTGGAGGCCTCCATGTAGAAGCGGTCGCGCAGGTTCTCGACGCTGAAGGCGACGTTCAGGTGCTTGTTGATGCGCCAGCTGCCGAACAGGTCGTAGATCTGGTACGAGTCCCAGCCGCTGACGAGGGCGCCATCCTTCGAGTAGGCCTTGGCCCCCGTCATGCGCAACCCCAGCGTGAGGCGACGGTCCAGCAGCCGGGTGCCCAGCGTCAGGCTCTCCTGCGACCGGGGCGGCACGTAGTAGCCCACGAAGCTGGGGTCGTTGGCGAAGAGGTGCGGCATCCGGATGCAGGGGGCGGCCGTCGTGCCGCCGGCGTCGCAGAACGACACGCGGTCGTAGCGGGTGAGGCCGTATCGCGCGAAGAAGGCACCGCTGTCGTAGCCCAGGTTGAATTCCTTGCCCCGGAAGCGGGCTTCGTCGGCGTTCCTGAATTCACCCGCGCTGCCGTAGATGTAGTCCTTCGTCGCGATGTCGAAGAAGGTCAATCCCGCATGGAACCGGTCCTTGGGCCACCACAGGTCCTGCAGTTCGAAACGAACGCCGGCCTCCGTGTTCTGCGTGAACTCGGGTTTGAGCATCGTCCGATCGGGGTTGGACGCAGCGATGAGGCTGTTGATCGTTTCCTTGGCGGTGGGCGGTCGCCACCCTTCGCTGTAGCGAGCGAAGAACTGCAGCGACTCGCGCGGCTGCAGCGTGACGCCCAGGCTGCCGTTGGTGCGGCTCTGGCGATGGGCAATCTTCAGCGGGACGACCTGCCCGGGAATGCCCGACGAGACTTCGGCATCGCCCTTCACCTCGTAACGTTCACGCCGCAGGCCCGCGTTGAGCAGCAGCCAGCTCACGGGCTGAAGGTCGGCCTGCACGAAGGTCGAGTTCAGCGAGCGGTCGCCACCCGGGTCCATGTAGATGCCGCCATCCAGCGGTGTGACCTCGGCCTTCTCGGACAGCCAGGTCAGGCCGTACTTGAGCGTGAGGTCACCCCCCGCCGGCAGGCCCAGCACGCTGGTGTTCCAGGCCTCCAGACCTTGGCCTCGTGTGTCGGTCCAGGTGGCGTTGTGCAGCAACCCGGGACTGCGGAAGTCGGCCGCCTGATAGCCCTTGGAGTGGGCGGACCACAGGTTCACGCGCAGGTCGATCCAGGGGTTGCCCGCCGGGGTCCAGGCGTACTGGGCGGTGTAGAGCTCGCTGTCGACGCTGCTGAGATTGAGCTGCGTGATGTAGTCGATGAAGGCCGCGCTGCGGGCCTCGCCGAATTCGCTCTGGAGTCGGCTGTAGCCCACGCTGACCTTCTGCTGGCCGGGCAGCTTGAGCGAGGCCTTGAGCAGTTGCGAGTCGGTGTCCTGCGAGGTGTTGTAGACCGTCTGGCCAGGCTCGTAGAGCGATACGCGCCGCACGGTGTTGGCCAGGTTGACGGGGCGCGAGGTGACATCGCCGCGCCGTCCGGAGACGTAGTTGCCACTCTGGCGGTGGCTCAGGCCGGCGACGATCTCGAGCTTGTCGTCCAGTAGCCGCCAGGCACCCGCCAGGCTGCCGTTCCACGCGCGGCCCGGCACCGACACATCGCGGGTGATCGCATCGGCTGGGTCCGATGAGCCGCTGGCGGGCGGGCCGAGCACGGAGTAGGTGTCCGTGCCGCTCGAGTGGTTGACGGCGGTGCCGCGAAGCCGCAGACCGAAGGCCTTGCCCGACCCGATCAGGTCATCGGCGGTGAGCGTGCTCATGCTCACGACGCCGCCTACCACCCCCGCGCCGTAGGGGCCCGCATTGGGCCCCTTCTCGACCTTGATCTCGCCCAGGAGTTCGGGGTCGACATAGGACTGCGTGGTCTCGCCGGCATAGCCCTTGTAGGTGGAGCCGCTCGACTCGGTTCCGTCGACCAGGATCTTGACGCGGCCAAAGCCCTGCATGCCGCGGATGTTGATGTCCAGCGAGGAACCGTTGCGGCTGTTCGCCACCGTGACCCCGGGAATGTCCTTGAACAGATCACCCGGACTGGTGGCCGGAAAACGTTCGAGGTCCTCGCGCTGGAGGGTGTGCGTGGTCGCCGCGTGGCCCTGGTCCAAGGGGGCGCTGCCCAACACGGTGACCGTCGACAGCTCGACAGCGGCATCGCCCGCAGGTGTGGGCGACGCCGCCTGAGGCGCCCTGCGGACCATGACCGCACCACCCTCCCTGCGAGCAACCAGACCGCTGCCCGCCAGCAACTGGTCCAGCGCCTGGCGTGTGGTGAACCGGCCCGAGACGGCCAGGGCCGTCTTGCCCGCCACCAGCTCTGGCGGAAACAGCAATTGCAGGCCGGACTGGCGGGCCAGCTCGTTGAGCGCCGGGCCCAGAGCCTGGGCAGCGATCGAGATCTGATGGACCTGAGTCTCTGCCGTCTGAGCGATCGCCGGCCCGCACAAGCCCGTGGCGAGAGCAGCAGCAAGCGCCATGGGCACCAGCGCTGGATAGGGTTTTCGCATGAACGCAATCTCCAAGGAAGTGTTCGCAACATCAATCACTACCTATGGAGTCGCATGGCCTGCACAAACCCTCACATCGAGGGCGCCGTTTTTTTCTGGCGCGCGGGTGGGCAGCGGTGCGCTACTTCGCGGCCGCGATGACCGTCACCGCGCCTTGCGGCGCCAGGCGCACCGGCAGCATGTGGGGCAAGGCCTGCGCGAAAAGGCCCACCTGCCGCAGGTCGAAACTGCCTCCCACGCGCAGCGCACCGACCGAGGGATCCCGGATCACGAGGCCGGTGTGGCGATAGCGCTCGAACTCGGCCAGGGCCTCGGCCAGCGGCGTGTCGCTGAAACTGACGCGCTGCGCCCGCCATGCACCCACCCCATCGGCGGGGAGGCTGACGATGGCGCCCAGCCGTCCATCGCCGCGAACCGTGACCCCTTGACCCGCCGTCAATACCGCGCCATCGCCAGAGGCCTCCGGGCTCGCTGCCCTGTGGACGCCGCCCACCCTGACGCGCCCCTCTTCGACCGCCACCACGGTCTTTCCGGCATCCAGACCTGCGCGGGTGTGGCGAACCGAAAACCGCGTGCCGATCACCGTGACGCGGGTGCTTCCAGCCAGCACATCGAAAGGCGCCGCCGCATCGCCCTGAACAGAGAACATCACCTGCCCCTCGATGAGACGAACTTCCCGCCGCTGGCGGTACATACTCACCTGAATCTGCGTCGCGGTATCGAGTTGCAGCGCACTGCCATCGGGAAGATCGATGCCGAGGATCTGACCGCGCTCGGAAGCAAACGTCCGGGCGTAAGTCGGCTGACGGCTCCCCTGGTCCCAGCCGAGCCAGCCTCCACCCACCAGCGCGGCCACGCCAGCCGCGGTGCGCACCGTCGGGAAGAGCCGGGTGAGGTCGAGCATCCAGGCTCGCCGGCCAGGAGACGCCAGACGGGGCGAGGGACCTGCAGGATGCAGGCGATCCGTGGGCGGGCCGACGGCGGTCCCGGCCATGGACTCATGCAAGTCCAGCCCGGCCTTGAGCGACTGCACATCGGCATCAGGCAGGTCCCGCACGTGATCCAGGCTCCTCTCGAGCTCCTCATAGGCTTCGCCATGGCGTGGGTCTTCGGCCAGCCACCGTTCAAACGCCGCCTCTTGCGTGGGGTCCAGCCCTTCATGGCGGCGCGTCGCCCACAGCGCGGCCTGGAGTTCCACCGCGTCCTGCGACCGGACGAAGGGCTCCAACTCGCGGGCGTCCTCGTCCTCTCTTGGCGCGGCGGCAGGGGTGGGGGGAGCGGGCGTTTTCATGGGTGCTTATGGTTGTAGTCGGATGAGGTGCGCAAACCCTCACCTCCTGGCGGGCTTTTTTTGCCTTCGTCGATCTCACGGCGGCGACCGCAGGTCCGCCGCGACCGCCGATGGCGACAACCCCCCCTGCAGCTGGCGCTCGCAGGCCCGGCACGCCAGCCGGCCTCGCGCGATGTGCTTCTCGATCATGCTGACGGAAGTGCCCATGTGGCGGGCAATCTGCGCATACGGCATGTCGTCGAAGACGTGCAGGATAAACGCCTCGCGGCAGCGTGGTGGCAATGCTTCGATGGTCCTCACGTACGCCCGCACCGCCTGCGCCGAAGCCAGCACCGCATCGGGCTGCAGATGCGGGGGCGCCGCAGGCTGCTCGGATTCTTCCAGGGCATGCAGGTCGTCATGCTCCCGCAGCCGCTCCCGGCGGTACAGATCCACCATCACATGGCGCGCCGTCTGGAACAGAAGCGCCCGAGGTTCCGCAATCGGCACGCTGGACTGCTGCAGGCGCAGAAAGCGTGCGTAGCTCTCCTGCACGACATCCGCAGCCGCGTCCCGGTTCCTGACCGTGCGGGCACAGAAGTTCAGCAGTTCTCGGTAGTAGCGGGCAACCACGCAATATCCACATTCGTCGAAGGCTTCCTAAGCGCAAACTCGCTCTTGATCGATGGGTCAGCCCGATCGACTCAAATAGGAATTATTCTCATTATTGCAGATGCATCCGCAGCGTCAAAAGCGGACGACCAGGCGCACGGCGCCTGCGCGAGAACTCAAGTGTTTGGCGAGGGTCTGCCCTTGGCGGCCTGCAGCAGCGCCTGAGCCAGCAGCATTGCCACTGCCGACAGCACCCCGAACAGATGTGCCTGCGCGACGATGCGCCCACCAATCAGCTCCATTTCGCTGTACGTCGGCCCGTGCAACATCTGCCAGAGCATCCAGCCGATGAGCACGAACAGTGCCGCCAGGCCGATCGGCTCCCTTCTGCGCGCCTGGGGCCACAGCACCAGCACGAACAGTCCGTAGAGCACACCGGAAAGGCCCACGTAGTGCGACACCTCTGGCGCCAGCGCCAGCAGCATGAGCGACACGCCCACACCCAACGCCGCCAGGCGCAGCAGCAGCCACCCCGGCAGGATCGGCGCATCGGCCCTGTCCGCCAACAAGGCACACAGCACCAGTCCGGCTGCGTTGAGCGCCCAGTGCGCAAGGCCCAGGTGGATCAAGTGCCCAGTGAGCAGTCGCCAGAGCTCGCCGTCGAGCACGGCACCACGCTCGTAGCGCAGCACCCCGTGCCATGCAGGGGGCAGCACCTGAAGCAAGGCCAGCAGGGCAACCGCCGTCGCTATGGTCAGAAAGCCTGGTAGTACCGCAGAGATGCGGGCCGAGATCCGAGAAGAGATATTTGAGTTCATTGGGTACAACCTGTTGGCCCAGATGGGTCGCCCGCCGTTTGCGCACCGCCCCCTGCCAATGACCTGCGCGCACGCTCGCCAGCTCAGCAACCACATGCCATCGATGAGGCACGCTGTGGTGGCGAAGCTGTCAAGTCACAGCATGGCAGTACTCTCGGGCCGAGAGAGGCAGGTCATCTCCCACCTGCTTGAGGGAATGACAATGCCTCAAGTGGCGCGCCAACTTGGGGTGGGCCAGTCAGCCACTCAAGCCGAAAGGCCTCGGCGCTCTCGTTGTCCAGGAGCAAATCGCCGAGCGTACGCCAACGTCCTCTTCACGGTCCTGGAGCTCACTGAGAACGCGACGGTCGCTGAGGCTCGCTGGAAGGAAACGCTCGGCGCCCGAAATGCAGGGCCGTATGACGGACACTTCGACTAAACAGCAACTGAGTCTTCAATGACCGGTATGGAGCAGATCGAACGTCGCCTTTGGGCGGCGGATTCAACCGGTCATGACTTGCAGAACTTCCTGCGCGACAGCAATTTGGTCTGCAGCATGAGCCGTCGTGACCGACAGCTTCTTTGCCAGCTTGGAGGCCGAACTCATCGAGCGTCACAGCTTCGAGTCCAAGGCCCAGGCCCAGCCATGACAAAAGCGTCTCCTGTGGATCACCATCGCATTGAAACGAGCATTGACGTCGCGGTCCTTGCCGGTCCGGACTTTGTCCACAGCCGTCTTCATGTTGTCGTAGATGCCCCGCTTGGGTACGCCTCCGAGCATCACAAACGCGTGGTTGACCGCTTGTGGACTCACTCGAGTGAAGTGATGTGTGCAATGCAGAGAACGTCATCAAGATCGCCGGCATGTATCTCGACGAAATCGACATCGCCGTACACTCACAAAAAAATGTCACATCCCTAGCGTTCCTGATAGCTCACGCGGCGGGAAAAAGTGAATGCTAAATGGCTGACAAGCAGAAAAAGAGAATGGTGTGTGGCCGTATGAGAGCAACCTTGTCGGCACGCCCGATACGGCCCCTCAACAAAATCAACAGTTATGCGACGTGCCCGGGAGAATGCTGAGTGCCTTTCCGCAGCCACCGGATCGCCGGGCGCTGGTCAGACACAAACACTTACGATGCCGGCATGGACTGCATCTTCTCCTTCCACGGGCCGGCCCAGCGTCTCCTTCTTCGCTTTCTGACGGCGCTGGTCACCCTCCTGGGTCTTTGCTTGCACCCGGGTTCTGCCCAGGCGGCCCCTCCTGCGTCCGACGTCACCCTGCAAGCGCACTTCTGGGTCGATGCCTCGGGTCAGGCCTCCCTCAACGAGGCCATGCGCCGACCGGTGGGGGACTTCCAGCCCATGGGCCACTACCGGTCCTTTGACCTGGCGGCTGCCGCCTTGTGGTTGCGGTTGGACTTGCCGCCCCTGGACGCCAGCCGGCGTTGGTACCTCGCCCTGAGTGCGGCGGCCTTCACCAACCGGGCGACGCTTCATGCCACCGGACCCCAGGGAGCGTGGACGGTGCAACAAGCGGGCGATCATTTGCCGGTGTCGCAATGGAGCCATCCCGACCAGACACCGGTGTTTGCCTTGCCGGCCGGGTCAACGGGCCCGGTCTGGCTGCGCCTGGAAAACCGGCCGGCACCGCTGAGCCCGCGACTGCTGCTGCTGGAGGAAGACACGCTGCAGGAAACGCGCTACTGGACTTTCCTGATGATCGGGGGCTACCTCGGTTTCGGTCTGCTGGTGTTGTTCTGGGGCTGGGTGCACGCGCGCCTGTATGGCGACCGCGCTTTCATCGCCTACTGCTGCTATGTCGCGAGCATGTTGGGCTTTCAGGCGGCCTTCACCGGCGTGGGCGGGGGTGTTTTTCTGGCGCGACTGGGCGTGGTGGAACGACGCCGCGCCGGCGGTGTTCATGCTGTGGCTCACCGCGGCGGGCATCTGGTTCGTGCGCGAGGCCTGTGCGGTGTCGCGCCACCACCGGCAGGTGGACCTTTTCGTGAAGGCCTGGTCGTGGTTCGGGCTGCTGTTCCCCGTGGTTTACCTGCTGCTGCAGAACCGCTTCGCCTTTGTCGTGCTCAACCTGTACGGCCTGTTGTCGGTGGTGTTGAGCTTCGCACTGTGCATCTGGGCCTGGCGCCTGGGTGAAAAGTACGGGGGCTGGCTGGCGCTGGGGTTCCTGCCGGTGCATCTGAGTTACCCGTTTCCCGCACTGCGCGCGGCCGGCGTGTTGCCGGACAGCTGGGTCACGCAGTACGCCGTGCTCATCGGCTCGGCCATCGAGATCCCGCTCCTGCTCTACATCCTGCATCGGCGAGCCAAGGAGTTCAACGAGAACCATGCCCGCCTGCGCGCGATCGAGAGCACGGACCCCTTGACCGGTTTGACCATCGAGCCCGTGCTTCATCTGCGTTTGCGTGACGCCATGCGCCGCTCCAGGCGTTATGGGCATCAGAGTGGCCTCCTGATGGTGGAGCTGCTCAACCATGCGGACATCGTCTCCCGCCATGGCCGGGAGGTGGCCGAGCGCGCACTGGTGGTGGCCGCATCGCGGCTGTCGCACGTGGCGCGCGACGTGGACACGGTCTGCCGTGTCGCGAATGCGCGTTTTGCGGTGCTGGTCGAAGGGCCGCTGCAGCCCGACGACCTGATGCTGCTGGCACAACACATCGTGGCCAAAGGGCTGGAGCAGGTACCTTCCTTGCCGGCGGGCCTGTCGCTGCGCTTTCGCCTGGCCTCTCTGTCGCTGCCTGGCGAAGCGAAGGATGCGGACGACGCGAGCCTGCTCGATCGGCTCCGCGCCGTGCTGGACCAGATGGCCGACGATCCGCGCAAGGTGGTGCTGCACCTGCCGGCGGGCTCACCGGTACCCACACCGTCCTGAGTGTTTGTCTTGAGCCTGTAGTCTCTCGCGTTCACCTTCGTTGTTTCCCCAACCCCGTTCCAGGAGAGGATTTGCCATGAGTGGATTTCAGATCGGCGTGATCGTCGGCAGCCTGCGCCGCGACTCCTTCAACCGCCGGCTGGCGACGGCCCTCGCCCAGCTTGCCTCCAAGGAGTTCACGTTCAAGCAACTCGAGATCGGTGACCTGCCGCTGTACAACCAGGACGACGACGCGAACCAGGCCGCCCCGGTGAAACGGCTCAAGGCCGAGATCGCGGCTTCGCAAGGCCTGCTGTTCGTGACCCCCGAGTACAACCGCTCCCTGCCCGGGGTGTTGAAAAACGCCATCGACCATGCCTCGCGCCCCTACGGCCAGAGCGCCTGGGCCGGCAAACCCGCCGGGGTGATCGGTGTGTCGGTTGGCGCGATCGGCACGGCGCTCGCACAGCAGCACCTGCGCAACATCCTCGCCTACCTCGACGTGCCCACGCTGGGCCAGCCCGAGGCGTTCATCCAGTCCAAGGAAGGCCTGTTCGACAAGGACGGGGGCATCGGCGCCGACAGCCGCGAATTCCTTCAGAAATGGGTGTCCACCTACGAAGCCTGGGTTCGCCGGCACGCGGGCTGACGCCCGCGCGGCTCAGAAGTGGGCGAGGTAGCCGCCGTCCACGACCAGCACCTGGCCCGTGACGTAGCTGGCGGCGGGTGAGGCCAGGAACACCGCCGCGCCACCGATCTCCTCGGGCCGGCCCCAGCGGCCCAGCGAACTGCGCCGATCAAGCCAGGCCGCCACGGAGGCGTCCTCCACCATGGCGGTGTTGGCGCCGGTGGCGAAATAGCCCGGAGCGATCGCGTTGACGTTGATGCCTTGCGGGCCGAGTTCGGCCGCGAGCGCGCGCGTGAAGGCTTCGAGCGCGCCCTTGCTGGTGGTGTAGGCCGCGTCGCCGGCGCGGGCGATCGGCCCGGCGATGGAGGTGACGTTGATGATGCGGCCAGCGCCCTGGGCGCGCATGGGCCGCGCCACCTCGCGGCAGAGGTGCCAGGCCGAGACGAGGTTGGCCTCCAGCAGCTCCCGCAGGGCCTGGGCGGACAATTCGTCCAGGGGCTGGCGCCGGCGCTGGCCCACGTTGTTGATCAGGATGTCGATCCGGCCACTCTCGGCCAGCAGGTGGGCCACGGCCGCCGTGGCAGCGGCCTCGTCGCACACATCGAAGGGCAGCGCGTGCGCGGTGCCACCAGCGGCTTGGCCGCCTTCGCGCACCCGGTCCACCGCTTCACGCAGGCTGGTGGCATCGCGGCCGTTGAGCCAGACGGTGGCGCCGTGGGCGGCCAGCGCCTGGGCCATGCACAGGCCCAGGCCACGGGTCGCGCCCGTGACCAGGGCGACGCGGCCTGACAGGGAGAACAGGGAAGAGGGAATCGGTGCGGTGGTGGGGCTCACCGCGCGATTATCGGCCGGCCTTCGGCCTCAGGCCGGCAGCTCGGCCAGGGACGACTCGGGAAAAGCCATCTCCGGCTCCATGCCGTCAAACGGCAAGGTGAAGTAGAAAGTGCAGCCTTCGCCGGGTGCGGTTTCGGACCAGATGCGCCCACCATGGCGCTCGATGATGCGCTGCGACAGCGCCAGGCCCGTGCCTGTCCCTTCGAAGTCCATCGAATGGTGCTGGCGCTGGAACATCACGAACAGGTTGTGCGCCTTTTCCAGGTCAAAGCCCACGCCGTTGTCGGCGATGTAGAAGGTGCGTCCCCCCACCGGGCTGACCTTCCAACCCACCTCGATGCGGGCCAGGTCACGGGGACGGGTGTATTTCACGGAGTTGCCCAGCAGGTTGCCCAGGGCCTGGGCGAGCAGCATGGCATCGCCCCGCACGACGGGCAGGTCGTTCTCGATCACCCACTCGATGCGCCGGTCCGGGTTTTCCTGCTTCAGGTGCGCGATCACGCCTTCCACGAGCTGGGCGATCGGCACCGGCTGGGTGTCGATGGCCAACACGGCCCAGGCGGGCGTACTCGAGCAGGCCTTCGATCATCAGGCTCATGCGCTTGGACGCCTTGGCGATCGAATTCTGGTACTGCAGGGCCAGCGTGTCGGCGGAGTCGCCCATCTGTTCCTGCAGCAGGCTCACGAAGCTGGCGATGTGGCGCAGCGGCGCGCGCAGGTCGTGCGAGACCATGTGTGAGAACACGTCCAGGTCCTTGTTGGCCGCCACGAGCTGCTGCGTGCGCTCGGCGACGCGCTTTTCCAGCTCTCGGTTGAGGTCGTTCATCACGTCCTCCAGGCTCTTGGCGGCGGTCATGTCGCGCGTGATGCTGGAGAGGCCCTGCAACTCGCCGGCTTCGTTGCGCAGCGCAGTGAGCACGGTGTGCGCCCAGAAGCGCGAGCCGTCCTCGCGCAGGCGCCAGCCTCGGGTTTCCCATTGGCCGTGGGCCTTGGCCAGGCGCAACACCTGGCCGGGGTCGACCTCGTCCTCGCCCGCGTTGTCGCTGGACAGCAGCGCCTCATAGGAGCGGCCCATGATCTGCGAGCGGGTACTGGCGATGCAGGCGCTGGGCGCTCTCGGTCCATTCGGTGATGCCGCCGTTTTCGTCGACGAAGTAGATGCAGTAGTCCTGGATCGCATCCACCATCAGGCGGTAGCGCTGCTCGCTGGCAAACAGCTCGGCCGAACGCGAGCGCACGCGTTCTTCCAGATCCTGGTTGGCGTGCAGCACGAACTCTTCCGTGCGGCGGCGTTCCGTGATGTCGTGCAGCTCGATGAAGATGCCCTCGACGGTGCCATTCTGGAAGTCGGGGATGTAGTGGATCTCGAAGTAGTTGGTCGAACCGTCGGCGGCCGTGCGCGCGGCTTCGAAGGTCTGCGTCTGGCCGGAGAGGGCCTGCGCCACGCGCGGCAGGATGTCGGGCAGGATGTCGGGCCGCACCACCTGGCTCAGCGGCGAACCCACCATGTCGCTCGGCAGTTTGCCGTAGCGCGCGGCGTGGGCTTGGTTGGCGAAGCGGCAGATCAGGTTCTTGTCGTAGTAGGCCAGCCGTGCGGGAATGCGGTCGGTGATGCTGCGCAGCAGGCTGTCCTGGGCGGAGGCGATCTGGGCCGCATCGAGCGGCGTGACCACACCGCTGCCGTGCAGGAAATGGCCCTCGGCATCAAACACCGGCGTCGAGGCGAGGCGGGCGCGAAACAGGCTGCCGTCGACGCGCAACCAGTCCAGATCGACCGGTTCGCTCTGCCCGCTCTGGCGCAGGGCTTCCACGTGGGCGGTCAGTGCGTCGCGCGAGCGCGGGGCGACCAGTTCATTCAGGGGCATGCCCGGTGCGCCATGGCCCAGCCAACCCAGCAGGGCTTGATTGAGATGGACGCAACGCTGCGCGTCGTCAAAAGTGAGCAGGCCGCAAGGCGCCTGGTCAACGAGGGAACGGGCGCTGTCCAGGGCGGACTGGAGGTCTTGCGTGCGCAGGGCCACCAGCCGTTCGAGCTGTTGCTCTGGCGTTTCCATCCCGTCTGGGCAGATAGAGTTGTCCATGGTTCAAGGCTCCCGGGTCGTTGCAGTGCAAGCCAGAAAGGTGGCTTGTACTCCCATATCGGACACCGCCGCAGAAAATTCAAATTGTTACGACCGGTGGTTTTCCCTGCTGTCCGAAAAAAGTACGTAAAAAAAGCCCTGAGGCTCACGCCCCAGGGCTTTGTCGGTTGATTCGGTGACTATTTACAGGCCGGCGGCCTTGCGCAGCGCGGCGGCCTTGTCGGTGCGCTCCCAGGCGAACTCGGGTTCTTCGCGGCCGAAGTGGCCGTAGGCGGCGGTCTTGGTGTAGATCGGGCGCAGCAGGTCGAGCATCTGGATGATGCCCTTGGGGCGCAGGTCGAAGTGTTCCTGCACCAGCGCGGCGATCTTCTCGTCCGGGATCACGCCCGTGCCTTCGGTGTAGACGGTGACGTTCATCGGGCGGGCCACGCCGATGGCGTAGGCCACCTGGATCTGGCACTGCTTGGCCAGGCCGGCGGCCACGATGTTCTTGGCGACGTAACGGGCGGCGTAGGCGGCCGAGCGGTCCACCTTGGACGGGTCCTTGCCCGAGAACGCGCCACCGCCGTGCGGGCAGGCGCCGCCGTAGGTGTCGACGATGATCTTGCGACCGGTCAGGCCGCAGTCACCCTGCGGGCCGCCGATGACGAAGCGGCCGGTCGGGTTGATCAGGTACTTGGTGTCCTTGAGCCACTCCTTGGGCAGCACGGGCTTGATGATCTCTTCGATGATGGCTTCGTTGAAAGACGCCTTCATCTTGGTGGGCGACTCGCTCTGGTCGGGCGAATGCTGGGTCGAGAGCACCACGGTGTCGATGCTGTGGGGCTTGCCGTCCACGTAGCGCATCGTCACCTGGCTCTTGGCGTCGGGACGCAGGAAAGGCAGGCGGCCGTCCTTGCGCAGCTGGGCCTGGCGCTCCACGAGGCGGTGGGCGTAGTAGATCGGCGCGGGCATCAGCTCGGGCGTCTCGTCGCAGGCGTAGCCGAACATCAGGCCCTGGTCGCCGGCGCCGGTGTTCAGGTGGTCGTCGGACGCGTGGTCCACGCCCTGGGCGATGTCGTTGGACTGCTTGTCGTAGCAGACCATGACCGCGCAGCCCTTGTAGTCAATGCCGTACTCGGTGTTGTCGTAGCCGATGCGCTTGAGGGTGTCGCGTGCGACCTGGATGTAGTCGACGTGGGCGTTGGTGGTGATTTCACCCGCCAGCACCACCAGGCCGGTGTTGCACAGGGTCTCGGCGGCCACGCGGCTGCGCGGATCCTGGGCAAAGATCGCGTCGAGGATCGCGTCGGAAATCTGGTCGGCGACCTTGTCGGGGTGGCCTTCGGAGACGGATTCGGAGGTGAAAAGAAAATCGTTCGCCATGTATAAACTCCACGTTGGTTGACCGGCGTTGCCGGTCTGTCAGAGTTCGGCGAACGCTTTAGCGGAATTTGTGAATCGCCCCGCAATTAGTTCCATAACTCGGCGATGGCGGCATTCTAGATGAATGCCCGCCCGTCCACCCAGTCTTCTCCATCCCGTGACCCTATTGATCCATGGCCTTTTCCGCGTGCTGAGCTGGATGCCCCTGTCCGTGCTGCATGCAATGGGCTGGCTGCTGGGCTGGGTGAGCTTTGCGCTCTCGGGCCGCTACCGGCGGCGGCTGTTCGCGCACGCCGCCCTCGCGGGGTACCCCCGTCAGGTGGCGCTGGCGCACGGTCGGTGAGTCGGGCAAGCTGGTGGCCGAGTTGCCGCGCCTGTGGCTCGGCCGGCCCGTGCCCGTGGCCTGGGCGGGCGCCGAGCACATCGAATCCACGCATCAACAGGGCACCGGGGTGCTGTTCCTGACGCCCCACCTGGGCTGTTTCGAGATCACGGCCCAGGCGTACGCACAGCGCTTCGGCGCGGTGCATCCCATGACGGTGCTGTTCCGCCCGGCGCGCCAGCCCTGGTTGCGCGATCTCGTGGCCGGTGCGCGCCAGCGCCCTGGCCTGTTCGCCGCGCCCACCACCCTGGCGGGCGTGAAGCAGCTCATCAAGGCGCTCAAGGCGGGGCAGGCGGTGGGCCTGCTGCCGGACCAGGTGCCGCCTGAAGGGCAGGGTGTGTGGGCGCCGTTCTTCGGGCGTGACGCCTACACCATGACGCTGTCGGGCCGCCTGGCCCAGGCCGGTCGCGTGCAGATCCTGTTGAGCTGGGGGGAGCGCCTGAGCTGGGGCCGGGGCTACCGCGTGCACGTGCGCCCATTCGAGCCGCTCAACGGAGGGCCGCTGTCGGACGACCCGCTGGAGGCCGCGGCACAGATCAACCGCGCCATGGAGGCGCTGGTGCGAGAATGCCCGGCCCAGTACCTCTGGTCCTACAACCGCTACAAGTCGCCGACCCGGTAGACACCGCCGTCGCCCTGATGTCTTCCTTGCCGCCCACCTCCGACGCTCCGCTGCCCCCCGGCAACCTCGGCAACCGCCTGGGGGTGGCCTTCATGCGCGTGCTGGCCGCATTGCCGCTCTCCTGGGTGCGTGGCATGGGCTGGTTGCTGGGGCAGGTGCTGCACTTGGCGGCGGTGCGGCGCCGGCGCATCGCGCGCATCAACTGGGCCCTGTGCTTTCCGGAGAGCAGCGAGGTCGAGCGCGACCGCGCGGTGCGCCAGCATTTCGTGTATTTCGCGCAGGCCTGGCTGGACCGCAGCTGGCTGTGGGAGGCGCCGCTGGCGCACGGTGCGTCAGCGCCTGACACTCACGGGCGATCTGCAGGCCCTGGCCGGGAACGAGCCCACCGTGATCTTCGCCCCGCATTTCGTGGGCATGGACGCAGGCTGGATCGGGCTCACGGCCCACCTGGAGCGGCGTTTCTGCGGGCTGTACGCCGAGCAGCTCAACGCCGACGTGGACCGCTGGATGGCACAGGGCCGCCAGCGTTTCGGCAACCCCCATGTCGTGGGCAAGCGCCAGGGCATCAAACCCCTGGTCGCGGCGATGCGCCAGGGCCTGCCGCTGTACCTGTTGCCCGACATGGATCACGGCATGCGCGACGCGGCGTTCGTGCCCTTTTTCGGCGTGCAGACCGCCACGCTCATGTCGCTGTCCCGGTTGGCCCGCCTGGGGCGTGCCTGCGTGGTGCCGGTGGTGAGCCGCCTCACGCGCGAAGGTTATGAGGTGAAGGTGATGTCACCCTGGCCCGACTACCCGACAGCGGATCCCGAAGCCGACACGGCGGTCATGAACCGCTACCTGGAGGGTTACATCCGCCAGGCGCCGGCGCAGTACTACTGGGTGCACAAGCGCTTCAAGACCCGCCCGGGCAATGAGCGTTCTTTCTACGCCGATCTCTGAACCGGTTCAGGTGTTCAGAAAGCCGCCGATCAAGGCGGCCACGCGCGCCGGCTGCTCGTGCACGATCCAGTGCGTGGCGCCGGGGACGCGCTCGATGCGCAGGTCTGGCACATACCCGTCCAGCCCTTCCAGCAGGGCTTCGGGCAGGGCGGTGTCGTTCAGTCCCCAGATCACCAGGGTCGGCCGCGTCACCATGGCCTTTTCGCGCGGCACCTGCACGGCTGCTGCCCCAGGGTCGTCGGGCGTCGGTGGGCGCAGGGGCGACGCGGCGTAGTACGCGCAAGGGCCCGTCAGCCCCTGGCGCCACACCGCGCGGTAGCGATCGCGCGTGGGCTCGTCGAGCCAGGCCATTGGCCCGCTGTCGGCCGCCATGTGGGTGAAGAAGGGCCAGAGGCGGGCGAAGTCGTTCTCGGCCAGCAGCGCGGGCGCGTCGGGCCGGACCAGGAAATTCATGTAGGCGCTGGCCGCCTGTTGCGCGGGCGACTGGGCCAGTTCGCGCTGGAAGGTGGCGGGGTGCGGCGCGTTGACGATGACCAGTTGCCGAAGCAAGCCAGGCCGCTGCGCGGCGAGGCCCCAGGCCAGTGCACCGCCCCAGTCGTGCGCGATCAGGCCGGCCAGTTGACCTGGCGCGGGGCTGTCGGCGGTGATGGCCGTGGCCAGTGCGCCCAGGTCTTGCAACAGGGGCTTGGCGCGGTAGGCCGATGTGTCGGTGGGGGCGCTCGACTGCTCGAAGCCGCGCAGGTTGGGCGCCACGCAGCGGTAGCCGCCGTGTTCGACTTGAGCGAAATGCAGAAGCAGCTCGTCCCACACAAAGGCGGCTTCGGGAAAACCGTGCAGGAACAGCAGCACGGGGCGGCCGGGCTCGCCGGCGGCTCGGCAACTCAGCGTGATGCCGTGGGGCAGGGCTTGTTGGAAGGTCTGGATCATGCGGGCTCTCCTCGAGCCCGCACGGTTCAGTCCAGCGCGGGCGGCTCGTCGTCGGGAACGGGGTCGGCCGCTTGGGCTGGCGCGTTGGCGCCATGGGTCCATTGCCAGAGCAGCAGCGCCACCTCGTCCAGCCCCTTTTCTTCAGGGCCGAGAAGAGTCTCGCCTCGCCACCGCCCGACTGCAGTCGCGCAATCGACAGCGCCTTTTGCGCTTCGGCGTGGTTGAGCTTGTCGGCCTTGGTGAGCAGCACCAGGAACTTCAGGCCTTCCTCGACCCGAGGCCGGATCACCTCCAGCAGGATCTCGTCGAGCTCGGTCAGGCCCAGGCGAGGGTCGATCAACAGCACCACGCCCTTGAGGTTTTCGCGCGTGAGCAAATAGTTGCCCATGACGCGCTGCCAGCGCAACTTGGCTTCGCGCGGCACGGCGGCATAGCCATAGCCCGGCAGGTCGGCCAGCACCGCGTCGGTCACGCCCTGTTTGCCGAGCGAGAACAGGTTGATGCTTTGCGTGCGGCCCGGCGTCTTGGAGGCGAAGGCCAGGCGCTTCTGCTGCGTCAGCGTGTTGATGCAGGTGGACTTGCCCGCGTTGGAGCGCCCGACGAAGGCGATCTCGGGCACCTCCAGCGGCGGCAGGTGTTCGAGTTGCGGGGCGGTGGTGAGAAAGCGGGCGGTGTGCAGCCAGCCGTGCGCGATCTTGGGATCGGGCTTGAGGGGATCGATGGTTTTTCCAGCTCGGGGTATCGGGGCTTTGAGGCCCGGGGCGTCGTGCGACGGCGAAGCGGTCTGGGGGGCTGGAGTGGGGCGGTGGGTCATTTGGGGGTTTTCCCGGTGGGACATTGTAAAATCGATTGGCTTTGTCCAGACAAACCGAGAATTCCCACAAACCGAACCCGTCGCAACCGACGCCCGCCCCGTCATGAAATTGCCTGTTTCCTTCCTTTGCGCCGCTGCTGCCGCAGCCCTGTCGTTCAGCGCCCAGGCGCAATCGGCCAAGCCCGATCTGGCCAAGGGCAGCGCCATGTACGGTCAGGTCTGCGTGGCCTGCCACGCGGCGGACGGCAACTCGACCACGCCGGCCAACCCGAAGCTGGCGCAACAGCACCCCGAGTACCTCGTCAAGCAGTTGCAGGAATACAAATCGGGCAAGCGCGACAACGCCATCATGAAGGGCTTCGCTTCGGCCCTGTCCGACGCCGACATGCGCAACATCGCCTACTGGCTGGCCGATCAGAAGGCCAAGGGCGGCGCCGCCACCGACAAGGATCTGGTGCGTCTGGGTGAACGCATCTACCGCGGCGGCATCGCCGACCGCCAGATCGCCGCCTGCGCCGGCTGCCACAGCCCCAATGGCGCCGGCATTCCCGCGCAGTACCCGCGCCTGTCGGGCCAGCAGGCGGAGTACACCGCCACGCAGCTCAAGCACTTCCGCGACGGCACCCGCAAGAACAACGCGCAGATGGCCGGTGTGGCCGCCAAGATGAACGACCGCGAAATCCAGGCGGTGTCGGACTACATCGCCGGCCTGCGCTGATCGACTTTCGAGGGGCGCAAGCCCCTCGTGCCTGGCCGGGATATAAGCCAACAATAATATTTGCCGGCACAATGCCATAAACCCCGCCGGGCGTTGAACCGCCAGCCAAAAAACACATCACATCAGGGCGCGTTCCGGGACTTCCGGGGCCGCCCTTTTTTGCTGCACCGTTCTGCCCCCATTCCTCCATGACCGTCTCCACCCAAGGCCTGCACATCCGCACCGGCTCGCGCATTGTCAGCGAGCTGGTGGAGTTGCTGTCGTCGATGCGGTTTGCCATTTCGCTGCTCACCGTGATCTGCATCGCGTCGGTGATCGGCACGGTGGTCAAACAGCACGAACCCTTCATCAACTACGTCAACCAGTTCGGGCCTTTCTGGGCCGACGTGTTTGCCAGCGCGAACCTGTACTCGGTCTACAGCGCGTGGTGGTTCCTGTTGATCCTGGCGTTCCTGGTCGTCAGCACCAGCCTGTGCATCGCCCGCAACACGCCCAAGATCTTTGCCGACCTCAAGGCCTACAAGGAAAACATCCGAGAGCAAAGTCTGAAGGCTTTTCCGCACCGTGCCGAGGGTGAGCTGGGCGAGACGCCCGAAGCCGCGGCGAACCGCATCGGCCAGGCCTTGCTGGGCTCGGGCTGGAAGGTCAAGCTGCAGTCGCGCACCACCGCGGCAGGCACCGGCTGGATGGTGGCGGCCAAGGCTGGCGCGGCCAACAAGATTGGCTACCTCGCCGCGCACAGCGCCATCGTGCTGGTGTGCATCGGCGGTCTGCTCGATGGCGATCTGATGGTGCGCGCGCAGACCTGGTTCAACGGCAAGACGCCCTTCATGGGTGGCGGCTTGATCGCCGATGTGCCGGCTCAGCACCGGCTCTTGGCAGGCAACCCCACCTTCCGCGGCAACCTGCTGGTGACCGAGGGCACGACGGCGGGCACGGCCATTCTCGCGCAGCCCCAGGGTGTGCTGCTGCAGGATCTGCCGTTCTCGGTCGAACTCAAGAAGTTCATCGTCGAGTACTACGACACCGGCATGCCCAAGCTGTTCGCCAGCGAGATCGTGATCCACGACAACGAGACCGGTGAGAGCAAGGAAGCGCGGGTGGAGGTGAACCACCCCGCCAGCCACCGCGGCATCAACATCTACCAGTCCAGCTTCGATGACGGCGGTTCGCGTGTGAAGCTGCAGGCTGTGCCGCTGAACGGGCCCACGCGGCCCTTCGAGATCGAGGGCACCATCGGTAGCTCGACCGCGCTGAGCAATGGCGACGACAAGCTCACGCTGGAGTACACCGGCCTGCGCGTGATCAACGTGGAGAACTTCGCCACCAGCAACGCCGCCGACGGCGTCGATGTGCGCAAGGTGGATCTGCGGGGCTCGATCGAGAGCCGCCTGGGCTCGGGCCACAAGACCGCGACCGAGAAGACGCTGCGCAACGTGGGGCCGAGCGTGTCTTACAAGCTGCGCGATGCGGCGGGTCAGGCGGTGGAGTACCACAACTACATGCTGCCGGTGGAGATCGACGGCGCGCGTGTGTACCTGCTGGGCCTGCGCGAGACGCCGGCCGAACCGTTCCGCTACCTGCGCATTCCCGTGGACGACAAGGATGGCCTCGACGGTTTCGTGCGCCTGCGCGCCGCCTTGGGCGACCCGCAGTTGCGCGATCTGGCGGTGCGCCGTTACGCGGCCTCGGCGGTGGAAGACGGCCGCCCCGAGCTGGCCGAAGCCTTGGCCGCCTCGGCCACGCGCGCCCTGGGCCTGTTTGCCGGCGCCGAGTCGGTGAACGCGCCCGGCGTGCAACCGGTGGTGGCGAACGGCACCACCGACAAGCCCATTCGCGGAGGCCTGCAGGCCGTCTCGGCCTTCCTTGAAAACAACGTGCCGGCCGCCGAACGCGAGCGAGCGAGCGATGTGCTGGTGCGCATCCTCAACGGCACGCTGTTCGAGCTGATGCAGATCAGCCGCGAGCGCGCCGGCCTGCCGCCGCTGGAGCGCAGCGAGGCCACGCAGCAGTTCATGTCGCAGTCGGTGATCAGCCTGAGCGACACCTTCTTCTACCCCGCGCCCATGACCTTCCAGCTCAAGGACTTCACGCACGTGCAGGCCAGCGTGTTCCAGGTCGCGCGCGCACCGGGCCAGAACATCGTCTACCTGGGCTGCCTGTTGCTCATTCTGGGCGTTTTTGCCATGCTCTACGTCCGCGAGCGCCGCCTCTGGGTCTGGCTCTCGCCCTCGGGTGAGCAATCCTCGCAGGCCCGCATGGCGCTGTCGTCGAACCGCAAGACGATGGACGCCGACCGTGAATTCGAGCTGTTGAAGACCCAATTGTTGAAGGTGCATCCATGAATACCGTCGCCGCCACGCAGACCATCGAACTGAAGAAGGGTCACCACGGGCAGGGCCTGGAGCCCGGTTACTTCGCGCGCCGCAATGTCTGGGACTGGCTGTTCGCCGTGTTCGTGATCGCGGGGGCTGCCTGGGCCTTCACACGCTACAACGCGGCCATGGACGGCTACGAGAAGGCCATCCTCGTGGGCACCGTGCCTTGCATGATCTGGCTGGGCTGGTTCTGGCGCCCGCTGCGCGCGCTCACCGTCGTGGTGGCGGCCACGGCGCTGCTCGCGATCTGGCTGTACCAGACGCCCGCCGGCACGGCCGACCTCGCGCGGGCCGACCAGGTCTTCCTGCTGAAGTACTTCATCTCCAGCCAATCCGCCATCCTGTGGATGAGCGTGCTGTTCTTCATGAGCACCGCGTTCTACTGGGTCGGCATGTTCAAGCGCGCGGGCGACACCTTTGAACTGCTGGGTTCGCGCATGGCCTGGGTGGCGGTGACGCTGGCCCTGATCGGCACCATGGTGCGCTGGTACGAGAGCCATCAGATCGGCCCCGACATCGGGCACATCCCGGTGAGCAACCTGTACGAAGTGTTCGTGCTGTTCTGCTGGATGACGACGGCTTTCTATCTTTATTACGAAGACCAGTACAAGACGCGTCGCATGGGCGCATTCGCGATGCTGGTGGTCAGCGCCGCGGTGGGCTTCCTGCTCTGGTACACCCTGGTGCGCGAGGCGCATGCCATCCAGCCACTGGTGCCCGCCCTCAAGAGCTGGTGGATGAAGCTGCATGTGCCGGCCAACTTCATCGGCTACGGCACCTTCGCCATTGCCGCGATGCTGGCCTTTGCCTACCTGATCAAGCAGAGCGCCACCGAAAGCCGCTGGTACAAGCTCGCGCCGCTGTGGCTGCTGGGCGTGGTGCTGTGTTTCGAGCCCATCGTGTTCCGCCAGTCGGCGGCGGAAAACGGCAGCAGCTACTGGTTCGTGTACTTCGGCGTTTCGGCGCTGATCGTGGGCACCATCCTGTTTGGCCGCCGCCGCATTGCCGAGCGCCTGCCCAGCTTCGAGGTGCTCGACGACGTGATGTACAAGGCCATCGCGGTGGGCTTTGCGTTCTTCACCATCGCCACCGTGCTGGGCGCCCTGTGGGCGGCCGAGGCCTGGGGTGGCTACTGGAGCTGGGACCCGAAGGAAACCTGGGCGCTGATCGTCTGGTTGAACTACGCCGCCTGGCTGCACATGCGGCTCATCAAGGGCCTGCGTGGCACGGTCTCGGCCTGGTGGGCGCTGGTGGGCCTGGCGATCACGACCTTCGCCTTCATCGGCGTGAACATGTTCCTCTCCGGCCTGCACAGCTACGGCGAACTCTGACGCGGGTTGGGCCTGGTTCCGGTGCGCGCGGCGGCGCCGGAACTTTGTGAGAACCGGTTCGGTCCTAAGATCGACGAACCCGCGACGCGGCATCTTCCGCCGTCGGGTGTCTTCAGCAAGGATGGTCCCATGCTCATTCGCACGCGCGACAATGGCTTCGAGCACCCCCTCTCCAGCGAGATCACGCCGCCGGCGGCCTACCAGAACCGGCGCCAATGGCTGCTGACCGCGGCGGCGATGGGCGGCATGGCTTCCTGGGCTGCGCGCGATGCTTGGGCTCAGGCCGCTTCGGTCACGCCCAAACCCGGCAAGCTCGCTGCCTTGCCCGGCAAGCGCTCCGCCGTGGACGGTGCGATGACGATGGAGGCACTCACCTCCTACGACGACGTCAGCTCCTACAACAACTTCTACGAGTTCGGCACCGACAAGTCCGACCCCGTGGCCCAGGCCAAGACCCTCAAGCCCCGGCCCTGGACGGTGGCCGTTGAAGGTCTGGTGAACAAGCCCGGCACCTTCGACCTGGACGCCCTGCTCAAGCTCAGCCCGATGGAGGAGCGCATCTACCGGCTGCGCTGCGTCGAGGGCTGGTCCATGGTCATTCCCTGGGTGGGCTACTCGCTGAGCGAACTCATCAAGCAGGTGCAGCCTCAGGGCAGCGCCAAGTACGTCGAATTCGTGACGTTGGCCGACCCCAAACAGATGCCCGGCCTGCGCTCCAACGTGCTGGGCTGGCCTTATGTGGAGGGCCTGCGGCTGGACGAGGCCATGCACCCGCTGACGCTGCTGGCCTTCGGCATGTACGGCGAGGTGCTGCCCAACCAGAACGGTGCGCCGCTGCGCCTGGTGGTGCCCTGGAAGTACGGCTTCAAGAGCGGGAAGTCGCTGGTGAAGATCCGTTTCACCGACAAGGAACCGCGCACGGCGTGGAACGTGGCCGCGCCGCAGGAGTACGGCTTCTACTCGAACGTCAACCCCGAGGTCTCGCACCCGCGCTGGAGCCAGGCCACGGAGCGCCGCATCGGCGAGGGAGGTGGCCTGTTTGCCAAGCGCCGCCAGACGCAGATGTTCAACGGTTACGCGCCCCAGGTCGGCCAGCTCTACGCCGGCATGGATCTTCGCAAGCTGTATTGATCGGCATGCAGCGCCGCCCGCCTGCCGGAGGGCCGGTCAACCGCGTGCTCAGCCACGGCGCTGCCAAGCCGGTGGCGTTCGTGCTGGCCAGCTTGCCCTTTGTCTGGCTGGTGTTCGCGGCCTTTGCCGATCGGCTGGGGGCCAACCCGGCCGAGGCCCTGATCCGCTCGCTGGGCGATTGGACCCTGCGTTTCCTGGTGCTGGTGCTGGCGATCACGCCCCTGCGCGTGAGCCTGGGCTGGCCCGCGTTGCTGCGCCTGCGGCGCATGGTGGGGCTGTTCGTTTTCTTCTACGCCTGCATGCACCTGCTGGCCTATGCCTGGTTCGACATGGAATTTGATGTGGTGGGCATCGCGGCCGACGTCGCCAAGCGCCCGTTCATCCTGGTGGGCTTCCTCTCCTGGCTGTTGCTGCTGCCGCTGGCGGCCACTTCGTTCAACCGCGCCATCCGCACGCTGGGGGCGCGGCGCTGGCAACTGCTGCACCGCGCGGTGTATGTGATCGCGGGCCTGGCGGTGCTGCATTTTTTCTGGATGCGCGCCGGCAAGAACGACTTTGCGGAGGTGGCCGTGTACGCCGCGATCCTGGGCAGCCTGCTGGCCTGGCGCCTGTGGCGCCGGCTCAAAAGCTGAGCCTGTTCAGGCCTGCTTGCCGCGCCAGCGCTCCACCAGCGCGATGGCCTCGCCCATGATGCCGCGGCGGAAGGCCAGCACGCACACCACGAAGATGAAGCCGATCACCATCGTCACCGACTCGCCCAGGCCATTGAACCAGTCGATGCCGGTCACGCCCGCCAGGAAATGGCCGATCTCGCCGAGCTTGTTTTCCAACGCGATCACCACCGCGGCACCCACCAGCGGACCGGACAGGGTGCCCAGGCCCCCCACCAGCGTCATCAGCACCACCGAGCCGGACATGGTCCAGTGCACATCGGTGAGTGTGGCAAAGCCCATGGCCAGGGTCTTGAGCGAACCTGCCAGGCCGGACAACGCGGCCGACAACACGAACACCAGCAGCTTGAAACGCTGCGTGTCGTAGCCCAGCGAGATGGCGCGCGGCTCGTTTTCCTTGATCGCCTTGAGGATCTGGCCGAAAGGGGAGTGCACGATGCGCATGATGAGCAGGAACGCCGCCACCGTGATCAGCAAGGTGAAGTAGTACATGGTCATGTCGTTGCCGAGCTCGATGAAGCCCAGCAGCCGGCCGCGCGGCACACCTTGCAGACCATCCTCGCCCCCCGTGAAGGGCATCTGCAGGCAGAAGAAGAACAGCATCTGCGCCAGCGCCAGGGTGATCATGGTGAAGTAGATGCCCTGGCGGCGGATCGCGAGCGACCCCACCAGCCAGCCCAGCACCGCGCCCGCCAGGGTGCCGATCACCAGACCCAGCTCGGGCGGCACGCCCCAGACCTTCAGCGCGTGGCCGGTGACATAGGCCGAGCCGCCCAGAAAGGCCGCGTGGCCGAACGAGAGCAGGCCGGTGTAGCCCAGCAGCAGGTTGAAGGCCGAGGCATAGAGCGCGAAGCACAGCAGCTTCATCACCAGCACCGGGTAGATGCCGATGAAGGGAACGGCCAGCAGCACCAGCAGCAGCAAGCCGTAGAGGATGTTCTTGGAAGTCGTGTTCATGCGGCTGGCTTCACTTTTCCTTGCCGAACAGGCCGGCCGGCCGGATCAGCAGCACGATGGCCATGATGACGAAGACCACGGTGGACGAGGCCTCGGGATAGAAGACCTTGGTCAGTCCTTCGATGACGCCCAGGCCCAGGCCGGTGAGGATGGTGCCGAGAATGGAGCCCATGCCTCCGATCACCACCACGGCAAAGACGATGATGATGAGGTTCTGCCCCATGAGCGGGGACACCTGCATGATGGGCGCGGCCAGCACGCCGGCCAGGCCCGCCAGCGCCACGCCAAAGCCGTAGGTCAGCGTGACCATCAGCGGCACGTTGATGCCGAAGGCTTCCACCAGCCGGGGGTTCTCGGTGCCCGCGCGCAGGTAGGCGCCGAGCTTGGTCTTTTCGATCACGTACCAGGTGGCGAAACACACCACGAGCGAGGCCAGCACCACGAAGCCGCGGTAGTTCGGCATCACCATGAAGCCCAGGTTGGTGGCGCCCGAGATGGGGGCGCTGTAAGGCAGGCCCGAGACCCCGTAGGCCGAGCGAAGCACGCCTTCCAGCATCAGCGTGAGGCCCAGCGTGAGCAGCAGGCCGTAGAGGTGGTCCAGGCGGTAGATCCAGCGCAGGAAAAGCCGTTCGATGACGATGCCCACCACGCCCACGGCCAGCGGGGCGAGCACGATCATCACCCAGAAGTTCAGCTCTAGGTAGTTCATGCCCATCCAGGTCAGCACCGCGCCCAGCATGAACAGCGCGCCGTGCGCGAAGTTGATGACGTTGAGCAGGCCGAAGATGACCGCCAGCCCCAGGCTCAGGATGGCGTAGAACGAGCCGTTGACCAGGCCCAGCAACAACTGGCCCAGCAGGGCGGACAAGGGTATTCCGAAGAAGTCCATCGGCAGGGCGTGGGTTGGGGGTGGGTGAGGTCAGGCCGTGTGGACAGGGACACCCGCGGGCCGCGGCCCGCGGGTGTCCCGCTCAGATCACTTCCAGAGCTTGCACTTGGAGTCGGCCTTGGTCGTGAAGACCGAATCGCCCGGCAGCGTGGCGGCCACCTTCATGTAGTCCCACGGCTTGGTGGACTCGGCGGGCTTCTTCACCTCCAGCAGGTACATGTCGTGCACGTAGCGGCCATCGGGGCGGATGTTGCCCTTGCCGAAGAAGTCGTTGATCGGCATCTTCTTGAGCTGTTCCATCACCTTGTCGCTGTCGGTGGTCTTGGCTGCTGTCACCGCTTTCAGGTAGGTGGTGGTGGCCGAGTAGTTGGCGGCCTGGATGCTGGTCGGCATGCGCTTGGCCTTGTCGAAGAACTTCTTGGCGAACGCACGGCTCGCATCGTCCTTGTCCCAGTACCAGCTGTCGGTCAGGTACATGCCCTGCGTGTCTTTCAGGCCCAGGCTGTGCACGTCGGTGATGAACATCAGCAGGCCCGCCAGCTTCATTGTCTTGGTGATGCCGAATTCGCTCGCGGCCTTGATCGAGGCGATGGTGTCGCCGCCCGCGTTGGCCAGGCCGAGGATCTTGGCGCCCGAGCTCTGGGCCTGCAGCAGGAAGGAGGAGAAGTCCGAGGTGTTGAGCGGCGCGCGCACCGCACCCTTCACGGCACCGCCGGCCGCCTTCACGACGTTGCCGGTGTCGGTTTCCAGCGCGTGGCCGAAGGCGTAGTCGGCCGTCAGGAAGAACCAGTCCTTGCCGCCCTGCTTGACGATCGCACTGCCGGTGCCCTTGGCCAGGGCCACGGTGTCGTAGGCGTAGTGCACGGTGTAGGGAGAGCAGGCGTCGTTGGTGAGCGCGGACGAGCCCGCGCCGTTGACGATGTACAGCTTCTTCTTCTCTTCGGCCACCTTGGCCGTGCGCCAGGGCGGTGCCGGAGTTGGTGCCGCCGATCATGACGTCCAGGCCCTGAGTGTCGATCCATTCGCGGGCCTTGGAGGCCGCGATGTCGGCCTTGTTCTGGTGATCGGCGCTCAGCAGCTCGATGGGCTTGCCCAGCACCTTGCCACCGAAGTCGTCGATGGCGATCTGGATCGCCATGGCGCCGTTCTTGCCGTCCACGTCGGAGTACAGGCTCGACATGTCGGTGGTGAAGCCGATGCGCACTTTGTCCTGTGCGTGGGCGGCGGTGAACAGCCCCCGCGGCACCCAGTGCCAGGGTGAGCAGTTTGACGGTGTGTTTCATGCTGTCAGTCTCCGTTGAGGTGGCGGTTGGGGGGAAGCGGTGATCGGTGAACGGGGTGAGGGCGCTCAGACGCCCAGCAGCTCGTGAAGAACGGGCATCTTTTCGGTCAGCTGGGAGGCGCTGAAGTGCTCGACCATGCGGCCGTGCTCCATCACGTAGAAGCGGTCGGCCAGCGGGGCGGCGAAGCGGAAGTTCTGCTCCACCATGACCACGGTGTAGCCCTTGCTCTTGAGCATCTTGATCATGCGGGCCAGGGCTTGCACGATCACGGGAGCGAGGCCTTCGGAGATCTCGTCGAGCAACAGCAGGTGGGCGCCGGTGCGCAGGATGCGGGCCACGGCCAGCATCTGCTGCTCTCCGCCGGACAGGCGCGTGCCCTGGCTGTGGCGGCGCTCGGCCAGGTTGGGAAACATCTCGTAGATGTCGTCCACCGACATGCCCTTGCCCGAGCCCTTGAGCGTGGGGGGCAGCAGGAGGTTTTCCTCGCACGAGAGGCTGGCGAAGATGCCGCGTTCCTCGGGGCAGTAACCGATGCCGTGGCGTGCGATGCGGTGGGTGGGCAGGTGGATGAGCTCCTGCCCGTTGCTCTGGATGGAGCCCTTGCGCGAGCCGGTCAGGCCCAGGATGGCGCGCAGCGTGGAGGTGCGCCCCGCGCCGTTGCGCCCGAGCAGGGTGACGACCTCGCCCGGTTGCACGACCATGTCCACCCCATGCAGCACATGCGATTCGCCGTACCAGGCCTGCAGGTTCTTGATCTCGAGCGCCGGTGCGGTCATCAGTGCGCTCCCTGGAGCTGGCCGTCGGTGGTGCCCATGTAGGCCTCCATCACGGCGGGATTGCCAGAGACCTGGGCGTACGAGCCCTCGGCCAGCACGGCCCCGCGTTGCAACACCGTGATCGTGTCGGCGATGTTCGAGACCACGCCCATGTTGTGCTCCACCATCAGGATGGTGCGGCCGGTCGCCACCTTCTTGATGAGCTGGGTCACGCGGTCCACGTCTTCGTGACCCATGCCCTGGGTGGGTTCGTCCAGCAGCATCAGCTCGGGCTCCATGGCCAGGGTGGTGGCGATCTCGAGCGCGCGTTTGCGGCCGTAGGGCAGGTTGACCGTGGTCTCGCGCGCGAAGTCCTGCAGGCCGACTTCGGTCAGCAACTGGTGGGCCCGTTCGTTGAGCTGGTTGAGAGAACGTTCGCTCTTCCAGAAATGATAGGCCGTGCCCAGCTGGCGCTGCAGGCCGACGCGCACGTTCTCGAGCACGCTCAGGTGAGGAAACACCGCTGAGATCTGGAAGGAACGGATGATGCCGCGGCGCGCGATCTGCGCCGGTTGCTCACGCGTGATGTCCTGGCCGTTGAACAGGATCTGGCCTTGCGTTGGCTCCAGGAACTTGGTCAGCAGGTTGAAGCACGTGGTTTTGCCGGCGCCATTGGGTCCGATCAATGCATGAATCGCCCCGCGCTGGACGCGCAGATTGACGTCGTTGACCGCGGTGAAACCCTTGAAGGACTTGGTGAGCTGGCGAGTTTCCAGAATGGTGTCGCTGGTCTTGTCGTGCATGGGATGGGGGCGCTTCCAGAAGGCCGTCGGGCCATGTTGCTGTGCACAATGTCGACGGATTCTGGAGGACTCGATCTGCACGGCCTATAGGTGCAAACACCGAGGGGAGTATGGCGGCCCGCTGCACCATGAGCGGGCACGCGGCTTGGCGCCGCGTGCATTCATGCAAGGGTGTCGCGCTCGAGACGGCGCGAGAGGTCAGAGCAGGCGCTCGAGCCGTGTCTGGTCGGCCAGGGATTCGCGCGCGCGGATCAGGTGCGCGTGTGCACCATCCACCAGCACTTCCGCCGCGCGGCCCCGCGTGTTGTAGTTGCTGGCGATGCTCATGCAGTACGCGCCCGCCGACAGCACGGCCAGCAAGTCACCCGCCTGCACCGCGAGCGCGCGGTCGCGGCCGATCCAGTCGCCGCTCTCGCACACAGGGCCCACCACGTCCCAGGTCGGTGTGTCTTCTGAGGCGCGCGGTGCGACCGGCACGATGCGGTGAAACGCCTGGTACATCGCCGGTCGCGGCAGATCGTTCATGGCCGCGTCCACGATCAGGAAGTTCTTCTGCTCGCCGGGCTTGAGGTACAGCACCTCGGTGAGGCACACGCCGGCATTGCCCACCAGCGAGCGGCCGGGCTCGATGCAGATCTGGCGGTCGCCGAAACCCCGCGCGTCCAGGCGTTGCAGCAGGGCGCGCCAGAGCACATCGGCTTCCGGTGGGTTGTCACCCTGGTAGTCGATGCCCAGGCCACCGCCGAAGTCGATGTGTTCGATCGGCACGCCGGCCGTTTCGATCTGTTCCACGAGGTCGAGCACGCGGTCCATGGCGTCGAGGTAGGGGCCGGTCTGCGTGATCTGGGAGCCAATGTGGCAGTCGATGCCGACCACGCGCAGGCCAACGCACGCGGCGGCGTGCTGGTAGGTCGACAACACGTCCTCGTGCGCGATGCCGAACTTGTTGCCCTTGAGGCCGGTGGAAATGTAAGGGTGAGTCTGTGCGTCCACGTTGGGATTGACACGGATGCTCACCGGTGCGCGCAGGCCCATGCCCCGGGCCACCTCATCGAGCACGTCGAGCTCGGCGCGGCTTTCCACGTTGAAACAACCGATGCCCACGGAGAGCGCCTGGCGCATCTCGGCGCGCGTCTTGCCCACACCGGAAAAGATGACCTTGGCCGGATCGACGCCCACCGCCAGGGCGCGTTCAAGCTCGCCGCCCGAGACGATGTCCAGCCCGCAGCCCGCGGCCACCAGGGTCTGCAGGATCGCCAGCGATGAATTGGCTTTCATGGCGTAGCAGATCAGGTGCCGACGCCCGGCCAGACCACGCTGGTACGCGGCCAGCGCTTGCAGCATGGCGGCGCGGCTGTACACGAACAGCGGCGTGCCATGCTCGCGAGCCAGCGCGGCCAGAGACACGCCCTCGACCATGAGTTGCTGGTCCTGGTAGGTGACGAAGGGCGGCAACGGGGTGGCGGGCAGGCCGGCGAGTGTGGTCATGCGAGCGGTGCGAAGCGAAGAGGGCGGCGGATCAACGCTGCGCTGGGGTGGTGGGCGTCTCGGCAGGAGCCGTTGGAGCGGGGGCTGATGACTTCTTGGGCGCGGGCGCGTTGGGATCGGGCAGGTACAGGGGGCCCTTTCGCCACACGCCGCGAGCACCAAGGCGCTCACGGCGATGGCGATGCCACGCGAGGGGCCGACAGCCCGACCTAGAATGCGTTTCAAACCAAACATCGACGCATTGTAATGACCGACACCGAGTACCAGGACCGCGCAGAAGCGCTGCTTCGGACGATTGAACTGGCCTGCGACCGCATCAACGACGAGACCGATGCCGACGTCGACAACCAGCGGGTGGGCGGCATGATCACCCTGACCTTCGCCAACGGCAGCCAGATCATCATCAACCTGCAGAAGCCGCTGCACGAAGTGTGGATGGCTGCGCGTGCCGGTGGCTTCCACTACAAGCACGACGGCCGAGCCTGGATGGACACCAAGGGGCAGGGCGAGTTCTTTGCCCACCTCTCGCGTTGCGCCTCGGAGCAGGCCGGGCAGTCGCTGGGCTTCAGTTCCTGAAGAGGTCCAGGATGCTGCGGCGCTCTTCGGTGGGTCCTGCAGGGGGCTTGCTGATAGGGACACCGTTGGCATCCAGCTCGGGTGGCGCCCCGGTGGCTCCCGGCAGGGGATCTTGCAACCCCAGGCTGTGCACACCACGTCCTGGGCCGAACTCCTCGTAGTACCACTCGCCGCCGACGTTGATCACGCCGGAGGGCGCTGTGTAGGAGGCGACGGGAACGCCCTTGAGGGCTTCCGTCATGAAGGAAATCCAGATCGGCAGGCTCAGGCCGCCGCCGGTTTCTCGGCTGCCGAGGTTGCGCGGGGAGTCGTAGCCCACCCAGGCCGCGGCCACCAGCGTGGGCTGGTAACCGACGAACCAGGCATCCACCGAATCGTTGGTCGTGCCGGTCTTGCCGTACAGGTCGGTCCGCTTCAGGGTGGCCTGCGCCCGCGCGGCCGTGCCGGACCGGGTAATTTCCTGCAGCAGGCTGTTCATGATGAAGGCATTGCGAGGTTCGATCGCGCGTTGCTCTTCGGTGGGGCTCACTTCCGGCGCTTCGTACAGCAGCTTGCCCTTGTGGTCGCTCACCCGCAGGATGAGGGTGGGTGCAATGCGGTAGCCACCATTGGCAAACACGGCGTAGCCGGTGCGCCATCTGCATCGGGGTGACCGAGCCCGCGCCCAGCGCCATCGTGAGGTAGGGGGGGTGTTTGTCGGCATCGAAGCCGAAACGCGACACCCACTGCTGCGCACTCTGCGTGCCGACCAGTTGCAGCACTCGAATGGACACCATGTTCTTCGACTTGGCCAGCGCGCGCCGCACCGACATGGGGCCTTCGAACTGACCGTCGTAGTTCTTCGGTTCCCAGGGCTTGCCGCCGGTTTCTCCCGCAGAGTAGAAGAGCGGCGCGTCGTTGACCACCGTCATCGGCGTCACGCCCTTTTCCAGTGCCGCTGAGTAGATGAACGGCTTGAAGCTCGAACCGGGCTGGCGCCAGGCCTGCGTGACGTGGTTGAACTTGCTCTTCTGGAAGTCGAACCCGCCGACCAGGGCAATCACCTTGCCGGAACGCGGGTCCAGCGCCACGAAGGCCGACTCGACCTCCGGCAGCTGTGTGATGCGCCAGACCTTGGGGGCTGTCTGCACGACGCGGATCACCGCGCCCGGCCGGATCTTGACGTTGGGGCCCGCTTTGTCGGACAGGCCCGACTGCACGGGCTTGAGGCCTTCACCGGTGATCTCGAACGGCTCGCCATCCTGGCGCACGGCCACCACGCGCTTGGCATTGGCCTCCAGCACGACCGCCGACAGCAAGTCGTCGTTGTCCGGGCGATCCGTCAGCGCTTCGTCGATGGCGTCGTCGCGCGCCGCCTTGTCTTCCGGCAAGTCGATGAACAACTCCGGCCCCCGGTAGAACTGGCGCCGCTCGTAGTCCAGCACCCCCTGGCGCACGGCACGGTAGGCCGCGAGTTGTTCGTTCGCCTTGATGGTGGTCGTCACGACCAAGCCTCGTGTATAGGCTTCTTCTCCATATTGAGAGACGATGGACTGGCGCACCATCTCGGCCACGAACTCGGCGTGAGGTCTGTTCGAGGGGTTCAATGCCCGCAGCTTCAGCTGCTCGGCCTTCGCCACTTCGGCTTCTTCGGGGGTGATGAAGCCGTTTTCCACCATCCGGTCGATGATGTGCAACTGGCGCGCGCGCGCGCGGCGCGGGTTCTTGACAGGGTTGTAGGCGGAAGGCGCCTGGGGCAGACCGGCGAGCATGGCCGCTTCCGCAATGGTCACATCCTTCAGGGACTTGCCAAAGTAGATCTGCGATGCGGCGGAAAAACCGTAGGCCCGCTGTCCCAGGAAGATCTGATTCATATAGATCTCGAGGATCTGCTCCTTGGTCAGCATGTGCTCCAGCTTGAACGTCAGGAGCACCTCGTAGATCTTGCGGGTGTAGCTCTTCTCGGCGGACAGGTACACGTTGCGCGCCACCTGCATGGTGATGGTGGACGCCCCCTGGCTCTTGGCCTGCCGCAGATTGGCGAGGGCTGCGCGAAGCATGCCACGGTAGTCGACGCCGTTGTGTTCAAAGAAGCGAGCGTCTTCGATGGCCAGCACCGCGTGCTTCATGACCGCGGGGATCTCGTTGATGGTGAGCAGGTTGCGCCGCTCTTCACCAAACTCGCCGATCAACGAGCCATCGGACGAGATCACACGCAAAGGCAGCTTGGGCCGGTAGTCGGCCAAGCCGGCCACCTCGGGCAGATTGGGATAGGCCACCGCGAGCGCGATGCCCACGGCCATCAACACGCACGCAACACCCGCCACCGCCAGTCCGGCCAGACCCACCACCAAGCGACCGGCCCAGATGAGTGCGGTTCGCCCAGTCAATACTGATGCGTCAGAGGGGCGAGGCGAAGAAGTGTCGTTCTTGGGCATGCAGTCGTTCAGAGCCGGAGCCCGTGATTATAAAAATCGGGATGGCGAGCTCAGATGGGCTCGGCAAGCATATTGTGAGTTGTTGTGTATTTCCCGGCCAAACGGCCGATGAAGCGGTAAACACCGGGTCCAGGATGCGTATGCTTTTGACAACGTTTCAGTTTGTCTCAAAGGCAAAAAATCTTTGCTGGACAAGGGGCTTACTGCTAGCATTCAAGTGAATTATTAAGTTTGGCGACGCCTGTCGCCATCATTTTTGGGGGCCACCTTGATCTCATTGGGGTCGTTATTCAGCCGGGAACCGGCGCCCTTGTTGGGCATCGATGTCAGCTCATCCAGCGTCAAATTGGTGGAGTTGAGCCGCAACCGTTCGGGCGACCTGGTGCTGGAGCGTTGCGCCATGGAGCCCCTGGAGCGAGGCTGGATCACCGACGGCAACATCGAGAAATTCGATGAGGTGGCCGAGGCGGTGCGTCGCGTGGTCCGCAAAAGCGGCAGCAAGACCAAGAATGTGGCGCTTGCTTTGCCAGCGTCGGCCGTGATCACCAAGAAGATCATTCTGCCAGGCGGCCTTTCCGACAAGGAACTTGAAGCCCAGGTCGAATCGGAAGCCAATCAATACATTCCCTTTTCGCTTGACGAGGTCAGCCTCGACTTCTGCGTCATCGGCCCGAGCGCCAATTCCGTGGGCGATGTGGAAGTGCTGATTGCCGCGTCGCGCAAGGAGAAGGTCTCGGACCGGCAAGGTTTGGCCGAGGCGGCCGGGCTCAAGCCGGTCGTGATGGACGTGGAGTCCTACGCTTCCCGAATGGCCGCAGGCCGCGTGATTGAAACTCTGCCCAACCAGGGCGTGGACTCGCTGGTGGCTCTGTTCGAGGTAGGCGCATTGACGACCAGCATGCAGGTGATGCGCAACGATGACGTGCTGTACGAACGCGATCAGGCCTTTGGCGGCGCTCAGCTGACGCAACTGATCGTGCGTCAGTACGGCTTTTCGTCGGACGAAGCCGAGGCCAAGAAGCGCTCGGGCGACTTGCCCGACGACTACCGTTCCGCGGTGCTCGACCCCTTCATCGAAAGCATGGCGCAGGAAGTCGGCCGTGCCCTCCAGTTCTTTTTCACCAGCACGCCGTACAACAAGGTGGACCACATTCTCCTCGCTGGTGGCAGCGCGGCGTTGCCGGGTCTGACCGAGGCCGTGACCCACCAGACATCGTTCGCCTGCATGGTGATCAATCCTTTTGACGCCATGGAAATGGCGGCTTCCGTTCAGGCGCGAAAGATGTCCCGCGAAGCGCCGTCGTACCTGACCTCCACCGGCCTGGCGCTGCGGAGGTTCTACCAATGATCCTCATCAACCTGTTGCCTCACCGTGAGGCGACCCGCAAGCGGCAAAAGGACCAGTTCTTCACGCAGTTGGGCTTGTCCGCGCTGTTGGGTGGGGTGATCTGCGGGGCGGTTTTTACCTGGTACCAGGGGCAGATTTCGGCGCAACAGGATCGAAATGCCTTTCTCCAGGGTGAAATCACGAAGCTGGATACCGAGATCAAGGACATCGCCAATCTGCAGCGCGAAATCGCCTCCTTGCGCGCTCGCCAGACGGCGGTGGAGAACCTGCAGGGTGACCGCAATCTGCCCGTGCACTTGCTGGATGAGCTGGTCGCGCAACTGCCCGATGGGGTCTACCTCACCAGCATGAAGCAGGACAACCAGAGCGTGTTGCTGGTGGGCGTGGCTCAATCGCAAGAGCGCGTCTCCGATCTGCTGCGCAATCTATCGAACAACAGCCCCTGGTTGGTGCGACCGGATCTGGTTGAAATCGTAGCGGCTAGACCCGCGGCCGGAGGCCGAGATCAGCGCCGCGTCTCGAATTTCACCATCCGTGTTTCGCTGAAGCGTCCTTCCGCGCCTCCGGCCTCCGCCGCGCCAGCTGCGCAGCGCAAAGTCTGAACAAGGGTCCGCGCAACATCGCCAGAACGCCCAAGATCGCTGTGGATTTCAAGGGAATCCAGGACAAGCTCAAAGCCCAGTTCACCGGACTGGATCCCAATGACCCCTCGCAATGGCCGGGTCTGCCTCGCAACCTGTTGTTTGTGGCGGTGTGCGTGGCGGTGGTCGCCGCGCTGTGGTTTGCCTGGCTCAAGAACTCGGATGAAGAGTTGATTGCCGAAAAGGCGCGCGAAGTGCAATTGCGCGAAGACTATCGCAAGAAGCTCGTGCAAGCCGTCAACCTGGACGCCCTGCGAAAACAGCTCGAGCAGGTGCAGCAATACGTGACGCAGCTTGAAAAGCAACTGCCCAGCAAGGCCGAGATGGACGCGCTGCTGTCCGACATCAACCAGGCCGGTCTGGGCCGAAGTCTGCAGTTCGAACTTTTTCGCCCGGGCCAGGTGAGCGTGAAGGAGTACTACGCGGAGTTGCCGATCGCGGTGCGCGTCACCGGGACCTACCATGACATCGGGCTGTTCGCGGCCGACATCGCGAACCTCTCGCGCATCGTCACCCTCAACAACTTGACCCTGACGCCCATCAAAGATCGTGAGGGTATCCTGACGCTGGATTGCACGGCCAAGACTTTCCGTTACCTCGACCAGCAAGAGATCGCAGCGCAGCAAAAGGCTGTCGCACCAAAGGGAGCCAAGCCGTGACGCACCGCCGATGGATCCCAACGGTCGCTGCTGTGTTGCTCGCATCGACATTGGCCGCATGTACTTCGTCCGGGCAGGATGAACTGCAGGTCTGGATGCAGACCGAGCGCAACTCGATCAAGCCCTCTGTCCAGCCCATCCCGGAGCCCACCAAGTTCGTTCCGCAGGCCTACCTGGGTGAACGCCAGATGCAGCCGTTCAGCGAAGAGAAGCTGGCGAGCGTGCTGCGCGGCAGCCAATCAGCGCCCGTGGTCAACGCGGCGCTTCTCGAGCCCGAACTGAACCGCCGCAAACAACCCCTCGAAGCCCATCCGCTGGACGCGATGGCCATGGTGGGCAGCCTCAACCGCGATGGAAAACTGGTGGCACTGGTAAAGGTGGACAGCCTGCTGTACCAGGTCAGGCCCGGCAACTACCTGGGGCAGAACTTCGGACGCGTCACGCGCATCACCGAGACCGAGGTGGTGATGCGCGAGATCGTGCAGGATTCGGCGGGGGAATGGATCGAGCGCGCTGCGGCGCTGCAATTACAAGAGGGTGCTTCTAAATGAACAAGCCAAACAGGGCAACGGGATTCGCAGCATTGGGGCGAGGAGTGCTCAGGGGGGCCGTGCTCGCCTGCATGACGTTGACCACCGTGTGGGCGCAGGCTCAAAACGCGATCCAATCGATCACGGGGGGCATTCAAGGGGGCGTGGAGGTCATCCGCATCAACACCACCCAGCCTTTGGCGGCCTTGCCCACGGGGTTCACCATTCAGGCGCCCGCGCGCATCGCTCTGGATTTCCCCGGCGTCGCGCAACGCCATTGGGCGCAATGCGGTGGACATCAATGAAGGCAACCTTCGCTCGGCCAACGTGGTGCAGGCGGGTGATCGCACCCGCGTGGTCATCAACCTGAAGCAGTCGGCCGCCTATGAGGCCAGGATTGAAGGCAAGACACTGCTGGTGGTGTTGGAGCGTGCTCAACCGGTGACTGCCGCGACGGCGCCACCTTCGGCCTTTGCCGAAAACCGCAACCGCGACGTGGCCGCCTTGCGGGACATCGACTTCCGCCGTGGTGTTGGCAATGCGGGCCGTGTGGTGGTCGAACTGGCGAACAACCAGGTTGGTGTGGACATTCGTCAGCAGGGACAGAACCTGGTCGTCGAATTTCTCAAGACCTCGCTGCCCGAAGGCTTGCGCCGCCGCCTGGACGTCAGCGATTTCGGCACACCGATTCAAAGCGTGACCACCTCGCAGGCGGGTGACCGCGTGCGCATGGTGGTGACCCCGACGGGCAACTGGGAGCATTCGGCGTACCAGAGCGACAACCAGTTCGTGCTGGAAGTGCGTGAACAGAAGATCGATTCTTCCAAGCTGACACAGGGCCCGGGTTACAACGGCGAGAAGCTGTCGCTCAACTTCCAGAACATCGAGGTTCGTTCGCTGCTGCAAGTCATCGCGGACTTCACCAACTTCAACATCGTGACCTCCGATTCGGTCACCGGCGCGGTCACGCTGCGACTCAAGGAGGACGTGCCTTGGGATCAGGCGCTGGACATCATCCTGCAGGCCAAAGGTCTGGGCATGCGCAAGTCCGGCAATGTGCTGTGGATCGCGCCCAAGGATGAGATCGCGGCCCGCGAGAAGCAGGAGCTGGAGTCCAAGGTGTCGATCGAAAGCCTGGAGACCCTGAGAACGCAGGGCTTCCAGATGAACTACGCCAAGGCGGCCGACATCGCAGCGCAACTCACGGCGAGTAGCAGCAGCGCTTCCTCCGGGAGCGGGGCGGCCGGTGCGCGCATCCTGTCCGATCGCGGCAGTGTGATCTCCGAGCCCCGGACCAACCAGCTTTTCGTGACCGATATCGCGTCGCGCCTTGAGCAAGTGCAGGAGCTGATCCGCAAGCTCGACATCCCGATCCGTCAGGTGATGATCGAGGCGCGCATCGTGGAAGCCGATGACACTTTTGGCAAATCCCTGGGCGTGCGGCTGGGTGGTGGTGTTCGCGGCTTTGGTGTGGGCTCGGCCAACGGCAGCCCGATTCAGGGCAACTTCGGTTCGAACTACGGCGCCGCGTCGTCGCTCGGGGGCCCTACGCTGACGTCGGCGCCCTTCGTCAACCTGCCCGCCAATCCCAGCAACGCACAGGCGGCCTCTTTTGCACTGTCGCTGTTCAACCCGAGTGCGTCCCGCTTCCTGAGCCTTGAAATTTCGGCGCTCGAATCGGATGGCAAGGGTCGTATCGTGTCGAGCCCGCGTGTGGTCACCGCCGATCAGGTCAAGGCCTTGATCGAACAGGGCACGGAATTCCCCTACCAGACGGCAACCTCCAGCGGTGCCACGGCGATTGCGTTCCGCAAGGCCAACTTGAAGCTGGAAGTGACGCCGCAGATCACGCCCGAGGGCAACATCATTCTCGACCTCGACATCAACAAGGACAGCCGTGGTGAGTCGACGCCGGACGGTATCGCGATCAACACCAAACACGTGCAGACGCAGGTGCTGGTGGAGAACGGCGGAACGGTGGTGATCGGTGGCATCTTCGAGCAGACCGAACGCGATGAAGTCAACAAGGTGCCCCTGCTGGGCGACTTGCCCGCCGTGGGCAACCTGTTCAAGTCGCGCAACCGCGTCGCGAACAAGTCCGAACTCCTGATCTTCATCACACCACGTGTATTGGGGCGCGCGGCAATCAATTGAGCGTTTCATCGAGCTATCTGATCGGCTTGCCGGGATCCGGCAAGTCGACGGTCGGGCGGCAACTGGCCCGACGCCTCGCTCTCCCCTTCTTCGATTCCGACCACGTGATCGAGCAGCGCCTGGGTTGTTCGATCCGGGAGTTTTTCGAGCGGGAGGGCGAAGCGCGTTTTCGCGACCTCGAAGCCTCTGTCATCGATGAGTTGACGCAAGGACCGGTCGCTGTCGTGTCCACTGGCGGCGGGTCGGTCTTGCGGCCCGAAAACCGCGAGCACCTGCACGGGCGTGGCAAGGTCTTCTACCTGAAATCCACACCGGAAGAGGTGTACCGCCGACTGCGGTACGACCGCAACCGGCCCTTGCTGCAAGTGGAAGATCCGTTGCAGCGCATTCGCGACCTGTTCGACGTGCGCGATCCCCTCTACCGTCAGACCGCGCATTTCGTCATCGAGACCGGTCGCCCTTCGGTGCGCACGCTGGTCAACATGATCGTGATGCAGCTGGAGCTCGATGGGTCGGTGGCGCCCGCTTCCACGCGCCCACCAGTCCCCGGCGCGCCTTAGCGCTTTCCAGACCTTCGGGATGGACACCGAATAAACTCGGTGTCCATGACTTCATCGCACACGGCCCCGCGCACCCAACGGGTGGACATCGATCTCGGCGATCGCAGCTATGGCATCGTCATTGGTGCCGGCCTGCTGGACGCGCCCGAGAGTTATGCCGATCTTCCCAGTGCCGCCAGCGCCATGATCGTCACAAACCAGACGGTGGGGCCTTTGTACCGGGACCGCCTGGTCGACTCTCTGGCGCCGCGCTACAAGGCGATTCACACCGTGGTGCTGCCCGATGGCGAGGCGTACAAGACCTGGGAATCGCTCAACCTCATTTTTGATGCCTTGTTGTCCAACGGTTGCGACCGCAAGACCGTGCTCTTTGCGCTGGGCGGTGGGGTGGTCGGCGACATGACGGGATTCGCTGCCGCGAGCTACATGCGTGGCGTCCCTTTCGTGCAGGTGCCAACCACCTTGCTCGCGCAGGTGGATTCGTCCGTGGGGGGCAAGACGGCCATCAACCACCCGTTGGGCAAAAACATGATCGGGGCCTTTTACCAGCCTCGGCGTGTGCTGTGCGACCTCGACGCGCTCAAGACCTTGCCCGAGCGGGAGCTCAGCGCGGGGTTGGCCGAGGTCATCAAGTACGGACCGATCGCCGACATGGCTTTCCAGGATTGGATCGAAAGCAACATGGACGCACTCATGGCGCGCGACGCCGACGCGCTTGCTTTCGCCGTGCGCCGCAGCTGCGAGATCAAGGCCTGGGTGGTGGGCCAGGACGAACGCGAGTCGGGCATGCGCGCGATTCTGAATTTTCGCCACACCTTCGGGCACGCCATCGAAGCGGGTATGGGTTATGGGGCTTGGCTGCATGGCGAAGCGGTGGGTTGCGGCATGGTCATGGCGGTGCGCCTGTCGGCGGCCCTGGGTCTGGTGGACACCGCTTTTGTCGAACGCCTGACCGCATTGGTTCGGCGCGCGGGCTTGCCCACGGTGGCGCCGGTGCTGGACGCCCAGGACAATGTGGGCCGCTACCTGGAGTTGATGCGGGTGGACAAGAAGTCCGAGGGTGGGGCCATCAAGTTCGTGGTGATCGATGCCCCGGGCCACGCCAGCATGCGCAGCGCCCCCGACGCGGTGGTGGCTCAGGTGATCGAAGCCAGTTGCCGGGCCTGATGGCCGTGCCGACCACCCCCCTGCCCACCGGGCTGGCGGATTTCGCCAGCGATCCGGCGCTCAGTCGGGGACGTCGCCATCCTGAGCCCGAAGCGCCGACCCGCACCGCGTTCCAACGCGACCGGGACCGTGTGATCCATTCGACCGCGTTCAGGCGGCTGGTCTACAAGACCCAGGTGTTCCTGAACCACGAAGGCGACCTGTTCCGCACGCGCCTGACCCATTCGCTGGAGGTCGCTCAGCTGGGTCGGAGCATCGCGCGCTCGCTGCGCCTCAACGAAGACCTTGTCGAGGCCATTGCCCTGGCCCACGATCTGGGCCACACGCCCTTTGGCCATGCCGGGCAGGATGCCCTCAACGCGTGCCTCAAGGCCGCGTCCGCGCAAGCGCTGCCCGGCGATACCGACAGCTGGGGGTTCGAACACAACCTCCAGAGTCTGCGCGTGGTCGATGAACTGGAAGAGCGCTACCCCGCCTTCGACGGTTTGAACCTTTGCTTCGAGACCCGCGAAGGCATTCTCAAACACTGCTCCCGGGCCAACGCCCAGCGGCTGGAGCAACAGGAGCCGGGCGGCGTGGCATCGCGGTTCCTGCAGGGGGGATCGCCCTCGCTGGAGGCGCAGTTGTGCAACCTGGCCGACGAGATCGCCTACAACGCGCACGACATCGACGACGGTGTGCGCTCGGGCTTGTTGACCCTGGACCAGATGGCCGACGTGGAGCTGTTCGAGCACTACCGCCGCACGGCCTTGAAGGCGCATCCGCAGCTGCAGGGGCGCCGCCTGTTGTTCGAGTCCATCCGTCTCATGCTCAGCGACCAGGTCTATGACGTGATCGACACCACGCGCGCGCGGCTCTCGACGGCGCAGGTTCACAGCGCGGACGCCGTGCGCGCGGGTCCGCCGCTGGTGGCCTTCTCCGATGGCATGAGGGAACGCTCGCAAGTGTTGAAAAGTTTCCTGTTTCGCAATCTCTACCGCCATCCGCAGGTGATGGAGACCACGGATCGTGCGCGCCGCGTGGTCAGTGACTTGTTCGATCGCTACATGAACGCGCCTGGCGAATTGCCCGAGGCGCATGGGCGCAAACAACACCTGGCCAGGGCGGTGGCGGACTACATCGCTGGCATGACAGACCGATTTGCCATCCGTGAGCACGAGCGCCTTTATGGCGCCGTGCTGTTCCCATGACGGCGTCTCCCGGCCTCGCTTCGCGGCCGCTGGCGGCCCTGGTGGTCGCCGTAGGCGTCACCTGCGCCTTGCACGTGGGCAAACTGCCGGTGGCGATTCCGGTGTTGCGCGAGAGCCTGGGATTGAGTCTGGTGCAAGCCGGGTTCCTGTTGTCGCTGGTGCAGCTGGCGGGCATGACGCTGGGCTTGGTGGTGGGGCTGATGGCGGATCGGCTGGGTCCTCGCCGCTTCATGCTGGCCGGCTTGCTGTTGCTGGCCACGGGAAGTGCGCTGGGCGCGCTGGCCCCCAACGTTCACGTGTTGCTGGCCACGCGGGTGATCGAGGGCATGGGCTTCCTCTCGGCCGTGTTGCCGGCGCCGGGCCTGCTGCGGCAACGCGTGCACCATGCGCCCACGCTGTCCCGCTCGCTCGGCTGGTGGGGGGCGTACATGCCCCTGGGCACTTCGCTGGCCCTGCTGCTCGGCGTGCCCTTGCTCTCCGCCGTCGGTTGGCGCTGGGCCTGGTTGCTGTTGGCGCTGCTTTCCCTGTTGGCGGCGGTCGGACTGGCGAAATGGGTGACCCCGGACGCACAAGCGCAGTCCGCATCCAGCGCCACGGCCCTGGGCCCACGGCTTCGACGGACCCTGCGGGCGCCCGGCCCCTGGCTGATGGCCTTGGCGTTCTTCCTGTATTCGGGCCAATGGCTGGCCGTGGTCGGTTTCCTGCCGACGATCTACCACCAGGCCGGGTACACCGGCGCCACGGTGGCCGTGCTCAGCGCCCTGGCCGCGGGCATCAACATGGTCGGCAACATTGGCGGGGGCTGGTGGCTCGCCAGGGGCGCGCGCCCTGGTGTGGTGCTGGCGCTGGCCTATGTCGCGATGGGTGTGGGGGCCTGGGTGGCCTTTGGCGCCGAGGGTTACCCGGTGGCGCAGTACCTTGCGGTGTTGGTCTTCTCCGGGGTGGGTGGGCTGATTCCCGGGACGCTGTTTGGCCTGGCGGTCAAACTCGCTCCCGACAACGAGACGGTGTCCACCACGGTGGGCTGGATGCAGCAGTTCTCTGCCATGGGTCAATTTCTCGGGCCGCCGCTGGTGGCCTGGTCCGCCGACCCTGGTCGGCGGCTGGCAATGGACCTGGACCGTGACAGGCGCTTCCTCCTTGCTCGGTGTGCTGCTGGCGGGGCGGCTGCAGGCCGCCTGGCGCGCCCGACCATAATCGGGGTCGGATTCCCTTCGGAGCCGCTTCGCGGCGACGCCCACCTGACCGCACCATGGCCCGTCTTCCCCGCCTGACCGTCGCCGGTTACCCGCACCATGTGATCCAGCGCGGCAACAACCGCCAGGACATCGTGCGCAGCGACGCCGACCGCGAGTTCCTGCTGGAGCTGTTGGGCGACAACGCGCGCAAGCACCAAGTGGCACTCAACGCCTATGTGCTGATGGACAACCATTTCCATCTGCTGCTCACGCCCGAAACGGCGGAGGGTGTACCGCTCATGATGCAGGCGGTGGGGCGGCGCTACGTCCGTTATTTCAACGACCTGTACCACCGCACTGGCACCCTGTGGGAAGGGCGCTACAAATCCACGCTGGTTCAGACCGAACGCTACCTGCTGGCTTGCATGGTCTATCTGGACTTGAACCCCGTGCGCGCTGGCCTGGTGGTGGACCCGAAAAACCATCCCTGGTCAAGCCATCGCCACTACATCGGGCAGACGCCGGACCGGCGGATCACACCGCCCGCCGTGTATTGGGGGCTGGGCAACACCCCGTTCGCGCGCGAAGCGGCGTACACCGAGTTGGTGCATGCGGGGCAATCGGTGGCGCAGCAGGGCGCCATCACCGACGCCACGCTGCACGGCTGGGCGCTCGGGGATGCGGACTTTGCCGCGGAGTTGCAAAAACGCACCCCGCGCCGGATTGCGCGCGGCCGCCCGGGCCGTCCCGCGTCCACCTCCTCCAACGAAACCTGACGCAAGGCTCCGAAGGCCTGGAACGCTTCATCAAAGCGTTTTTAATCTGTCCCCAATAAAACATCGATCAAATTTGTCGGGATTTAAATGGAATCTGACCCCATTTAATCTGCTTGGCATTGTTGTTGCAATGCAATAAGCTCGCAGTCCCGTTTTTGCATTTACGCCCACGAACCGAGAAGGAAGCGCCATGACCACGGCAGCCGAACAACAGCACCTCCAGCAACACGGTCTGTACGACCCTTCCCACGAGCACGACGCTTGTGGCGTGGGTTTCGTGGCCCACATCAAAGGCGAGAAGAGCCACGCCATCGTGAAGCAGGGTCTGAAGATCCTGGAGAACCTGGATCACCGGGGTGCGGTCGGCGCCGACAAGCTCATGGGCGACGGGGCAGGGCTGTTGATCCAGCTGCCCGACGCGCTGTACCGCGAGGAGATGGCGGCCCAGGGCGTGGCGCTGCCGCCGGCGGGGGAGTACGGCGTGGGCATGATCTTCATGCCCAAGGAGCACGCCAGCCGCCTGGCCTGCGAGCAGGAGATGGAGCGTGCGATCGCCGCCGAAGGCCAGGTGCTGCTGGGTTGGCGCGACGTGCCGGTCAACCGCGACATGCCCATGTCGCCCACGGTGCGCGAGAAGGAGCCGATCATCCGCCAGGTCTTCATCGGCCGCGGCAACGACGTGATCGTGCAGGACGCGCTGGAGCGCAAGCTGTACGTGATCCGCAAGACGGCCAGCGCCAACATCCAGCGCCTCAAGCTGACCCACAGCAAAGAGTATTACGTGGTCAGCATGAGCAGCCGCACGGTGGTCTACAAGGGCCTGTTGCTGGCCGATCAGGTGGGCACCTACTTCCGTGATCTGGAAGACGAGCGCTGCGTTTCGGCCCTGGGTCTGGTGCACCAGCGTTTCTCGACCAACACCTTTCCCGAATGGCCGCTCGCCCACCCGTACCGCTATGTCGCGCACAACGGCGAGATCAACACCGTCAAGGGCAACTACAACTGGATGAAGGCGCGCGAGGGCGTGATGTCCTCGCCGGTGCTGGGGGCCGACCTGCAGAAGCTGTACCCGATCAGCTTCGCCAGCCAGTCCGACACCGCCACCTTCGACAACTGCCTCGAGCTGCTCACCATGGCGGGTTACCCGCTGGCCCAGGCCGTGATGATGATGATTCCCGAGCCCTGGGAGCAGCACACCACCATGGACGGCCGCCGCAAGGCCTTCTACGAGTACCACGCCGCGATGATGGAGCCCTGGGACGGCCCGGCCTCCATCGTGTTCACCGACGGCCGCCAGATCGGCGCCACGCTGGACCGCAACGGCCTGCGCCCGTCGCGCTACTGCATCACCGACGACGACTTCGTGATCATGGGCTCCGAGTCGGGCGTGCTGCCCGTGCCGGAAAACAAGATCGTGCGCAAGTGGCGCCTGCAGCCGGGCAAGATGTTCCTGATCGACCTGGAACAGGGTCGCATGATCGACGACGAGGAGCTCAAGGCCAACCTCGCCAACAGCAAGCCCTACAAGCAGTGGATCGACAACCTGCGCATCCGCCTCGATGACGTGGAAACGCCGGTGGCCGGCGAGTCCGCGCAAGAGCAGCGCATCACTGCCACCGAGCCGCAGTCCGCTGGCGTCGAGCGCGTGGCGCCCGAGCTGCTGGACCGCCAGCAGGCCTTCGGCTACACGCAGGAAGACATCAAGTTCCTGATGAGCCCGATGGCCGCCAACGGCGAAGAGGGCATCGGCTCCATGGGCAACGACAGCCCGCTGGCCGTGCTCTCCGACAAGAACAAGCCGCTCTACAACTACTTCAAGCAGCTGTTCGCGCAGGTGACCAACCCGCCGATCGACCCGATCCGCGAAGCGATCGTGATGTCGCTGGTGTCCTTCATCGGTCCCAAGCCCAACCTGCTGGACATCAACCAGGTCAACCCGCCGATGCGCCTGGAAGTGAGCCAGCCCGTACTCGACTTCGCCGACATGGCCAAGCTGCGCGACATCGATGCCGTGACGCAGGGCAAGTTCCGCAGCCACACGCTGGACATCACCTACCCCGCGGCCTGGGGCCGCGAAGGCGTGGAAGCCAAGCTGGCCTCCCTGTGCGCGAGCGCGGTGGACGCGATCAAGGGTGGCAAGAACATCCTGATCATCAGCGACCGCGCCGTCAGCGCCACGCAGATCGCCATTCCCGCGCTGCTGGCGCTGTCCGCGATCCACCAGCACCTGGTGCGTGAAGGCCTGCGCACCACCGCCGGCCTGGTGGTCGAAACCGGCACGGCGCGCGAAGTGCACCACTTCGCCGTGCTCGCCGGCTACGGTGCCGAGGCCGTGCACCCCTACCTGGCCATGGAAACCCTGGCCGCGATCAGCCAGGGCCTGCCGGGCGACCTGAGCGCGGACAAGGCGATCTACAACTACGTCAAGGCGATCGGCAAGGGCCTGTCCAAGATCATGTCCAAGATGGGCGTGTCGACCTACATGTCCTACTGCGGCGCGCAGCTGTTCGAGGCGATCGGCCTCAACAGCGAGACCGTGGACAAGTACTTCACCGGCACCGCCAGCCGCGTGGGCGGCATCGGCGTGTTCGAGATCGCCGAAGAAGGCATTCGCATGCACAAAGCCGCCTTCGGCGACGACCCGGTGCTGGCCACGATGCTGGAAACCGGCGGCGAATACGCCTGGCGCGCCCGGGGCGAGGAGCACATGTGGACGCCCGACGCCATCGCCAAGCTGCAGCACAGCACGCGCGCGAACAACTGGAACACGTACAAGGAGTACGCGCAGCTCATCAACGACCAGAGCCGCCGCCACATGACGCTGCGTGGCCTGTTCGAGTTCAAGATCAACCCCAGCACCGCGATCTCGATCGACGAGGTCGAGCCGGCGGCGGAGATCGTCAAGCGCTTCGCCACCGGCGCGATGTCGCTGGGCTCCATCTCGACCGAGGCCCACGCGACGCTGGCCGTGGCGATGAACCGCATCGGCGGCAAGAGCAACACCGGTGAAGGTGGCGAGGACGCCCTGCGTTACCGCAACGAGCTCAAGGGCATCCCGATCAAGCAGGGCCAGACCATGTCGGACCTGCTGGGCAAGGACACCTTCGAGGTGGACTACGAGCTGCAGGCGGGCGACTCCATGCGCTCCAAGATCAAGCAGGTGGCTTCGGGCCGCTTCGGGGTCACGGCCGAGTACCTCAACAGCGCCGATCAGATCCAGATCAAGATGGCGCAGGGCGCCAAGCCCGGCGAGGGCGGCCAACTGCCCGGTGGCAAGGTGAGCGACTACATCGGCAAGCTGCGCCACAGCGTGCCGGGCGTGGGTCTGATTTCGCCGCCGCCGCACCACGACATCTACTCCATCGAGGACCTGGCGCAGCTGATCCACGACCTGAAGAACGTCGCGCCGCACTCCAGCATCAGCGTCAAGCTGGTGTCCGAGATCGGCGTGGGCACCATCGCCGCGGGCGTGCGCAAGTGCAAGGCCGACCACGTGGTGATCGCGGGCCACGACGGCGGCACGGGCGCCTCGCCCTGGTCGTCCATCAAGCACGCCGGCAGCCCTTGGGAAATCGGCCTGGCCGAAACGCAGCAGACGCTGGTGCTCAACCGCCTGCGCAGCCGCATCCGCGTGCAGGCCGACGGCCAGATGAAGACCGGCCGCGACGTGGTGATCGGTGCCCTGCTCGGCGCCGACGAATTCGGCTTCGCCACCGCGCCGCTGGTGGTCGAGGGCTGCATCATGATGCGCAAGTGCCACCTCAACACCTGCCCGGTGGGCGTGCGCAACGCAGGACCCGGTGCTGCGCAAGAAATTCAGCGGCAAGCCCGAGCACGTGGTGAACTACTTCTTCTTCATCGCCGAAGAAGCGCGCCAGATCATGGCGCAGCTGGGCATCCGCAAGTTCGACGACCTGATCGGCCGCGCCGACCTGCTGGACATGAAGCAGGGCATCGAACACTGGAAGGCGCGCGGCCTGGACTTCGGCCGCCTGCTGGCGCAGCCGATCGTGCCGGCCGACGTACCGCGTTTCCACACCCAGAATCAGGAGCATGGGCTGGAGAAGTCGCTCGACAACATCCTGATCCAGAAGTCGCGCGCGGCGATCGACAAGGGCGAGCGCGTGCAGTTCATCGAGGTGGCGCGCAACGTCAACCGCTCGGTGGGCGCGATGCTCTCGGGCGCCGTGACGAAGGTGCACCCCGAAGGCCTGCCGGACGACACCATCCGCATCCAGCTCGAGGGCACGGGCGGCCAGTCGTTCGGCGCCTTCCTCACGCGCGGCATCACGCTGTACCTGATCGGCGACGCCAACGACTACACCGGCAAGGGCCTCTCCGGCGGCCGCGTGGTGGTGCGCCCCAGCATCGACTTCCGCGGCGAAGCCACGCGCAACATCATCGTGGGCAACACCGTGATGTACGGCGCCACCACCGGTGAAGCCTTCTTCAGCGGCGTGGCCGGCGAGCGGTTCGCGGTGCGCCTGTCGGGCGCCACCGCGGTGGTGGAAGGCACGGGCGACCACGGTTGTGAATACATGACCGGCGGCACCGTGGTGGTGCTGGGCAAGACCGGTCGCAACTTCGCCGCCGGCATGAGCGGCGGCATTGCCTACGTGTACGACGAGGACGGCGACTTCGCCAAGCGCTGCAACACGGCCATGGTCAGCCTGGAAAAGGTGCTGTCCGCCACCGAGCAGGAAGCCACGCTGGACCGCGCCATCTGGCACCGCGACCTGAGCGACGAAGCGCAGCTGAAGAAGCTGCTGGAGGAGCACAACCGCTGGACCGGCAGCAAGCGCGCGCGCGAACTGCTCGACACCTGGGCGCAGTCGCGCGGCAAGTTCGTGAAGGTGTTCCCGAACGAATACAAGCGCGCCCTGGGCGAGATCCACGCCCGCAAGGCCGCCGCCGTCGTCACCACCAAGGCCCAGACCACGGCGAAAACAGCCACGGCGCCCGCCAAGTAAGCCCGCCGCACGCACGAACACGAAGGAATCGCATCATGGGAAAAGTCACCGGCTTCATGGAATACGAGCGTCTGGAAGAGGGCTACAAGCCCGTGCCCGAGCGCCTGAAGCACTACAAGGAATTTGTCGTCGGCCTCAATGAGCCGCAATCCAAGGTTCAGGCCGCGCGTTGCATGGACTGCGGCACGCCGTTCTGCAACAGCGGCTGCCCGGTCAACAACATCATTCCGGACTTCAACGACCTCGTGTACCAGGGCGATTGGCAGAACGCCATCACCGTGCTGCACAGCACCAACAACTTCCCCGAGTTCACCGGCCGCATCTGCCCCGCGCCCTGCGAGGCTGCCTGCACGCTGAACGTGAACGACGATGCCGTGGGCATCAAGTCGATCGAGCACGCCATCATCGACCGCGCCTGGGCCGAAGGCTGGGTGCAGCCGCAGCCGCCGCGCCACAAGACCGGCAAGAAGATCGCCGTGGTGGGTTCGGGCCCGGCCGGCATGGCCGCGGCACAGCAGCTCGCGCGCGCCGGTCATGACGTGACCCTGTTCGAGAAGAACGACCGCGTCGGTGGCCTGCTGCGCTACGGCATTCCCGACTTCAAGATGGAGAAGAGCCACATCGACCTGCGCGTCAAGCAGATGGAAGCCGAAGGCGTGGTGTTCCGCACCGGCGTCATGGTCGGCACCCTGCCCAAGGGCAGCAAGGTCACGAACTGGGCCAAGGAAACCGTCACGCCCGAGCAGCTGCAGAAGGACTTCGATGCCGTGCTGCTGACCGGCGGCTCCGAGCAGAGCCGCGACCTGCCCGTGCCTGGCCGCGATCTCGACGGCATCCATTTCGCGATGGAGTTCCTGCCGCAGCAGAACAAGGTCAACGCCGGCGACAAGCTCAAGGGCCAGCTGCGCGCCGACGGCAAGCACGTCATCGTGATCGGCGGCGGCGACACCGGCAGCGACTGCGTGGGCACCAGCAACCGCCACGGCGCGGTCAGCGTCACGCAGTTCGAGGTGATGCCGCAGCCGCCGGAAGAAGAGAACAAACCCCTGGTGTGGCCCTACTGGCCGCTCAAGCTGCGCACCAGCTCCAGCCACGAGGAAGGCTGCGTGCGCGAGTTCGCCATCTCCACCAAGGAATTCATCGGCGAAAAAGGCAAGGTCACCGGCCTCACGACCGTGCACGTCGAGATGAAGGACGGCAAGCTGGTCGAGATCCCCGGCACGGAAAAGACCTACAAGGCCGACATGGTGCTGCTCGCCATGGGCTTCGTGAACCCGGTCGCCACCATCCTGGACGGCTTCGGTGTCGAGAAGGACGCGCGCGGCAACGCCAAGGCCAGCACCGACTTCACGGGTGGCTACGCGACCAACGTGCCCAAGGTGTTCGCCGCTGGCGACATGCGCCGTGGCCAGAGTCTGGTGGTGTGGGCGATCCGCGAAGGCCGCCAGGCCGCGCGCGCGGTGGACGAATTCCTGATGGGCTTCTCCGACCTGCCTCGCTGACATTTATCGAAACAAAACGGCGTCGAGGGTTTACCCCTGAATCCCGTATCATCCAAAAACCGGGCGCTGAACTGCCCGGTTTTTGTTTGATGCCCACCGACTCCACCTCCCCTCTGGTCGAACTGCGCAACCTGACCTTCGGTTACGGCGAGCGCGCCATCCTCGACAACATCTCGCTGACCGTGCCGCGTGGCAAGGTCACGGCGCTCATGGGTGCGTCCGGCGGCGGCAAGACCACGGTGCTGAAGTTGATCGGTGGTCAGATCCGCGGCCAGTCCGGCCAGACCCTGTTCGACGGACAGGACGTCACCACCATGGGCCCGAAGGCGCTGTACGAAGCGCGTCGGCGCATGGGCATGCTGTTCCAGTTCGGCGCCTTGTTCACCGACATGAGTGTGTTCGACAACGTGGCCTTCCCGTTGCGCGAGCACACGCAGTTGCCCGAAGCCATGGTGCGCGACATCGTGTTGATGAAGCTCAACGCGGTCGGCCTGCGCGGTGCACGCGACCTCATGCCCAGCGAGCTCTCCGGCGGCATGGCCCGGCGCGTGGCGCTGGCGCGCGCGATCGCGCTGGACCCCGAACTCGTGATGTACGACGAGCCCTTCGCCGGCCTGGACCCGATTTCGCTCGGCACCGCCGCGCGCCTGATTCGCCAGCTCAACGATGCCATGGGGCTGACCAGCATCGTGGTCTCGCACGACCTCGACGAAACCTTCCATATCGCCGACCAAGTGATCGTGCTGGCCAACGGCAAGATCGCCGCCCAGGGCACGCCCGAGGAAGTGCGGCACAGTCAGGATCCGCTGGTGCACCAGTTCGTCAACGCCCTGCCCGACGGGCCGGTGCGTTTCCACCACCCGGGCCCGGAACTCCTGGAAGATTTCGGCCCCACCCGCCGGGGAGCACGCCCATGAATGCCCTGCATCCCGCCCGCGTGGGCCGTGCGGTGCGCCTGCAACTCGCCGGCATCGGCCATGGCACCCGCCTGTTCGGGCGCCTGGTGTGGCTGATGGGGGCCGCGCTGCGCCGGCCCTCGCTGGTGCGCGACCAGATCCATTTCCTGGGCAACCACTCACTGGCCATCATCAGCGTCTCCGGCCTGTTCGTCGGCTTCGTGCTCAGCCTGCAGGGTTACTACACGCTGCAGCGCTACGGCGCCACCGAGGCGCTGGGCCTGCTGGTGGCGCTCTCGCTCATGCGCGAACTCGGCCCGGTGGTCACGGCCCTGCTGTTCGCGGGCCGCGCCGGCACCTCGCTCACGGCCGAGATCGGCCTCATGAAGGCCGGCGAGCAGCTCAGCGCCATGGAAATGATGGCCGTCGACCCGGTGCGCCGCGTGCTGGCGCCGCGTTTCGTGGCTGGCGTCATCACCATGCCCTTGCTCGCCGCGGTGTTCAGCGCCGTGGGCATCGTGGGTGGCTGGGTGGTGGGCGTGCTGCTCATCGGCCTGGACGGCGGCGCCTTCTGGAGCCAGATGCAAGGCGGGGTGGACGTCTGGGCCGACGTGGGCAACGGCATCATCAAGAGCGTGGTGTTCGGCTTCGCCGTCACCTTCGTGGCCCTGCTGCAGGGCTTCGATGCGCATCCCACGCCCGAAGGGGTTTCTCGCGCCACCACCCGCACGGTGGTGGTGGCTTCGCTGAGCGTGCTGGCGCTGGACTTCGTCCTCACCGCCATGATGTTCAGCATCTGATTGGAGTGGACGGACATGCAAACTTCCAAAAATGACGTCTGGGTGGGGCTGTTCGTGCTGATCGGCGCGGCCGCCATCCTGTTTCTCGCGCTGCAGTCGGCCAACCTGCTCAGCCTGAATTTCGAGAAGACCTACCACGTGGTCGGCCGCTTCGACAACATCGGCGGCCTCAAGCCCAAGGCGGCCGTGCGCAGCGCCGGCGTGTTGGTCGGTCGTGTCGAGTCCATCACCTTCGACGACAAGACTTTCCAGGCCAACATCCGGCTGGAGCTGCAATCGCGCTACGCCTTCCCCAAGGACAGCTCGCTCAAGATCCTCACCAGTGGCCTGCTCGGCGAGCAGTACATCGGCATCGAGCCGGGTGGCGACGAGCGCAACTTCGCCGACGGCGATGTGGTGACCCAGACGCAATCGGCCATCGTCCTGGAGAACCTGATCAGCCAGTTTCTCTTCAGCCGCGCCGCCGATGGCAGCAACAACAAGGAAGCCGAAACGGCGAAATAGCGCTGTGGGGGCTTTGCAACGCCCCTCACGAAGGCATTCCAGGGGCGCCGAAAATGCAGGCTGTTCGCAAAAACAACAGCCGGGTGCACAACCCAGGGGAACCCACAACATGACACACCTTCACAGCCCCATCGGGGCGGTCTGCAAAGGCGCCACGCTGGCGCTGACGTTTTCATTGATGGCCGGCTGCGCCACGGGCCCGGACGCCAACCCGCGCGATCCGCTCGAACCGTTCAACCGTGGCGTCTACCAGTTCAACGATGCCGTGGACACGGCGGTGCTCAAGCCCGTCGCCACCGCCTACCAGAAGGTCACGCCCAGCCCGGTGCGCACCGGCGTGGGCAACTTCTTCGGCAACCTGGGCGACCTCTGGTCCTCGGTGAATGCCGGCCTGCAACTACGCCCGCGCGAGGCGACCGAAAACCTCATGCGTTTCAGCGTGAACACGGTGTTCGGCCTGGCCGGCTTGCTCGACATCGCCAGTGAAATGGGCATCCCCCGCACGCGCCTGGATTTTCGCCAGACGATGGGTCGCTGGGGCGCGCCGTCGGGCCCTTATCTGGTGCTGCCGCTCCTGGGGCCCTCGTCGGTGCGCGACGGCACGGGCTTGATCGTGGACGTGGTCGGCGACCCCGTGACGGGTGTGGACCATGTGCCCACGCGCAACTCCCTGATGGCGCTGCGCGTGGTCGACACCCGCGCCGGGCTGCTGCGCGCCGGCACCCTGCTGGACGACGCCGCACTGGACAAATACAGCTTCATGCGCGATTTCTACCTCAACCGCCGGCAAAACCAGATCGAAGACCTGATCGACAAGGGCATCGGGCTCGGCGACGGTGAGCAGTGAGGACGGCCACACGGATACGAATCGCAACGATTGAGGGGGAACCGCTTCACAATCCGGGCCCTCGGATGAACTACGCTGCGGTGTCTGCAGCAAGGCCGCCTGGCCTCGAAAGGAACCACATGATGAAACGCCGCTCCTGGCTCGCCGCCCTGTTGATGTCTGCCGCAGCGGGTGTTGTCTCGCTTCCCGCGCTCGCACAGGACGAGGCGCCGGACGCCATGGTCAAGCGCCTGTCCGCCGAGGTGCTGGCCACCATCAAGGCCGACCCGGCCATCCAGGCGGGTGACGTGAACCGCATCATCGCGCTGGTGGACAGCAAGATCATGCCCAACGTGAATTTCTCGCGCATGACCGCTTCCGTGGTGGGCCGCTACTGGCGCCAGGCCACGCCCGAGCAGCAGAAGCAGCTGCAGGACGAGTTCAAGACCCTGCTGGTGCGCACCTATTCGGGCGCGTTGGGCGAGGTCCGGGACCAGACCCTGAGCTTCCGCCCGATGCGCTCCAAGCCCGAGGACACCGAGGTGGTGGTGCGCTCCGAGGTGCGGGGCAAGGGCGATCCGATCCAGCTCGACTACCGCATGGAAAAGACGCCCGCCGGCTGGAAGATCTATGACCTGAACGTGCTTGGCGTCTGGCTGGTCGAAACCTACCGCACCCAGTTCGCCCAGGAAATCAGCAGCAAGGGCATCGACGGCCTGATCGCTTCGCTGGCGCAGCGCAACAAGAGCGGTGCGGCCCCCAAGGCCAGCTGACGCCATGCCTACCACGCTTGAATTGCCCGAGCGGCTGACTTTGGTCGAGGCGGACCAGACCCTGGCGCGCCTCGGCGGTGAGCTGGCCGGCCAGTCGGAGGCCACGGTGGTGGTCAACGCCCGCCCGTTGCAGGTGTTCGACTCCTCGGCGCTGTCGGTGCTGCTGGAGCTGCGCCGCCGCCTGTTGACCCAGGGCAAGGCCTTGCAGGTCAGCGGCTGGCCCCGGCGGCTGGAAGACCTCGCCTCGCTCTACGGCGTGCACGAACTGCTCGCGGCCTGAGGCGCGGCCAAGCGACCCCGCGCCAGCGCGGCGGGAGGGGCGCGCATAAAATACCCGGTTCACCGGCGGGCGCCAGATGTCCTGCCCCGTGGCCGGTGACCCATGGGTCCCGCCCGCGCATGCCAGCCGTCTCCTTCCAGCACGTTTCCAAGACCTACTCGACCCCGCGCGGTGACCTGCACGCGCTGCAATCGGTGTCCTTCGACATCGAACCCGGCGAGTTCTTCGGCCTGCTCGGCCCCAACGGTGCGGGCAAGACCACCCTCATCAGCGTGCTCGCGGGCCTGGCGCGCGCCACCTCGGGCCGCGTGCTGGTGCACGGCGCCGACGTGCAGGCCGACTACGCCACCGCCCGCCGCCAGCTCGGCGTGGTGCCGCAGGAACTGGTGTTCGACCCCTTCTTCAACGTGCGCGAGGCCTTGCGCATCCAGTCCGGTTACTTCGGCATCCAGCGCAACGACGCCTGGATCGACGAACTGCTCGAAGGCCTGGGCCTGGCCGACAAGGCCACGGCCAACATGCGCCAGCTCTCGGGCGGCATGAAGCGCCGCGTGCTGATCGCGCAGGCGCTGGTGCACAAGCCGCCGGTGATCGTGCTTGACGAGCCCACCGCTGGCGTGGACGTGGAGCTGCGTCAGACCCTTTGGCAGTTCGTCTCGGACCTCAACAAGCGCCTGGGCAGCACGGTGCTGTTGACCACGCACTACCTGGAAGAGGCCGAGGCCCTGTGCGGCCGCATCGCCATGCTCAAGCAGGGCAGGGTGGTGGCGCTCGAATCCACCTCCGCGCTGCTGGCGCGTGCGGCCTCCAACGTGCTGCGCTTCAAGACCGACGCGGCCCTGCCGATCGATCTCGCCGTGCAGGCCCGCATCACCGGCCGCGTGGTGCAGCTGCCGGCCAACGACGCGCTGGCGGTCGAGCGCATCCTGGCGCGCCTGCGCGAGGTGGGCGTCTCGCCCGAGGACATCGAGATCCGCAAGGCCGATCTGGAAGACGTGTTCCTGGACCTCACTGGTGCGCAACCGCGCGCCAGCTCGCCCGCGGAGGTCGCAGCATGACCGGCTGGCAGACCCTGTTCTACAAGGAAGTGCTGCGCTTCTGGAAGGTCGGCTTCCAGACCGTGGCCGCGCCCGTCATCACGGCCATCCTCTACCTCATGATTTTCGGCCACGTGCTCGAAGACAGGGTGCAGGTCTACGACTCGGTGAGCTACACCGCCTTCCTGCTGCCCGGCCTGGTGATGATGAGCGTGCTGCAGAACGCCTTTGCCAACAGTTCGTCCTCGCTGATCCAGAGCAAGATCATGGGCAACCTGGTGTTCCTGCTGCTCACGCCGCTGTCGCACCGCGCCTGGTTCGTGGCCTACGTGGGTTCGTCCATCGTGCGCGGCCTGGCCGTGGGCCTGGGCGTGATGCTGGTCACCTGGTGGTTCGCTCAGCCCTCGATGGTGGCGCCGCTGTGGATCCTGGCCTTCGGCTTCATGGGCGCGGCGCTGCTGGGCACGCTGGGGCTGATCGCCGGGCTCTGGGCCGAGAAATTCGACCAGATGGCCGCGTTCCAGAACTTCATCATCATGCCCATGACCTTCCTCTCGGGCGTGTTCTACTCCATCCATTCCCTGCCCGCTTTCTGGCAGCGCGTGAGCCACCTCAACCCGTTCTTCTACATGATCGACGGCTTCCGCTATGGCTTCTTCGGGGTGAGCGACGTGTCGCCCTGGATCAGCCTGGCCCTGGTGGGCAGCGCGCTGGCCCTGGTGAGCGCGATCGCGCTGCACCTGCTCAAGACCGGCTACAAGATCCGGCACTGACGAAACCCCATGACCGCTGAAGAACTGCAATCCCTCATCGCCGCCGGCCTGCCCTGCGAGCACCTCGAAGTCACCGGTGACGGCCGCCACTGGGCGGCGGTCATCGTCTCGCCCGCGTTCGAGGGCCAGCGGCTGATCAAGCGCCACCAGGCCGTCTACGGCACGCTGGGCGGACGCATCCAGACCGACGAGGTGCATGCCCTGTCGATGAAGACCTTCACGCCCGCCGAATGGGCCACACAACCCCGTAACTGACGCGCCCCATGGACAAACTGCGAATCAACGGCGGCCGCACCCTGCAGGGTGAGGTGACCATCTCCGGCGCCAAGAATGCCGCGCTGCCCGAACTGTGCGCCGCGCTACTCACCTCCGAGCCGGTGACGCTGAACAACCTGCCGCGTCTGCAGGATGTGGTCACCATGCGCAAGCTGCTCGACAACATGGGCGTGCAGACGCAGACCCAGGAGGACCGCAGCGGCATCACCCTGCAGGCGGCCGACCCGATCAAGGCCGAGGCGCCGTACGAGCTGGTCAAGACCATGCGCGCGTCGGTGCTGGTCCTTGGCCCGCTGCTGGCGCGCTTTGGTCACGCCCGCGTGTCGCTGCCGGGCGGCTGTGCCATCGGCTCCCGGCCGGTGGACCAGCACATCAAGGGCATGCAGGCCATGGGCGCGGAGATCGTGGTCGAGCACGGCTACATGGTCGCGAAGCTGCCCGCGGGCAAGACGCGCCTGCACGGCGCGCGCATCGCCACCGACATGGTGACCGTCACCGGCACCGAGAACTTCCTCATGGCCGCCGCGCTCGCCCAGGGCGAGACGGTGCTGGAGAACGCGGCGCAGGAACCCGAGATCGGTGACCTGGCGGAAATGCTGATCGCCATGGGCGCGAAGATCGAGGGCCACGGCACCAGCCGCATCCACGTGCAGGGCGTGGACCGCCTGCAGGGCTGCACGCACCAGGTGGTGGCCGACCGCATCGAGACCGGCACTTTCCTGTGCGCCGTGGCCGCCGCGGGTGGCGACGTGGTGCTGCGCCATGGCCGCGCCGACCACCTCGACGCCGTGATCGACAAGCTGCGCGAGGCGGGGGCCCAGATCGAGGCCGGCAAAGACGCGCGTGGTGACTTCATCCGCGTGCGCGCCTCCGGCCGCCTGAAGGCGCAGAGCTTTCGCACCACCGAGTACCCGGGCTTCCCGACCGACATGCAGGCCCAGTTCATGACGCTCAACTGCATCGCCGACGGCGCGAGCAAGGTGACCGAGACCATCTTCGAAAACCGCTTCATGCACGTCAACGAGCTGGTGCGGCTGGGCGCGCGCATCCAGACGGACGGCAAGGTGGCGATCATCGAGGGCATTCCTCGCCTGTCGGGTGCCACCGTGATCGCCACCGACCTGCGCGCTTCGGCCAGCCTGGTGATCGCCGGCCTCGTGGCCGACGGTGAAACCATCGTCGACCGCATCTACCACCTGGACCGCGGTTACGACCAGATGGAAGCCAAACTGCGCGGCATCGGCGCGGACATCGAACGCATCAAATGATCACTCTCGCCCTCTCCAAAGGCCGCATCTTCGACGAGACCCTGCCGCTGCTCAAGGCCGCGGGCATCGAGGTGCTGGAAGACCCCGAGAAGTCGCGCAAGCTCATCCTGCCGACCAGCAACCCCGAGGTGCGTGTGGTGCTGGTGCGTGCGACCGATGTGCCCACCTATGTGGAATATGGCGGTGCCGACATCGGCGTGACCGGCAAGGACACGCTGATCGAACACGGTGCGCAGGGCCTGTACCAGCCGCTGGACCTCCACATCTCGCGCTGCCGCGTGAGCGTGGCGGTGCGCGCCGACTTCGACTACGCCTCGGCCGTGCGCCAGGGTTCGCGCCTGAAGGTCGCCACCAAATACACCACCATCGCGCGCGAGTTCTTCGCGGGCAAGGGCGTGCACGTGGACCTGATCAAGCTCTACGGCAGCATGGAGCTGGCGCCGCTGACCGGCCTGGCCGACGCCATCGTCGACCTGGTCTCCACCGGCAACACGCTCAAGGCCAACCACCTGGTCGAGGTCGAACGCATCATGGACATCAGCGCTCGCCTGGTGGTCAACCAGGCCTCGCTCAAGCTCAAGCAGGCGGCCATCCGACCCATCATCGACGCCTTCGCGCAAGCCATCGAAAAGGATCCCGTCTCCTCATGAGCCTCTCCGCCCGCCCAGCCCGCCTGTCCACCACCGCCGCGGATTTCGAGGCGCAGTTTGCGGCCCGCCTGCATTGGTCGGCCGAGACCGACGGGGCGATCGAGCAGCGCGTGGCCGACATCCTGGCCGATGTGCGCGAGCGCGGCGATGCGGCGGTGCTGGAATACACGGCGCGCTTCGACGGCCTGACGGCGGACGGCATGGCCGACCTGGAGTTGACGCAAGCCGACTTCAAGGCCGCGTTCGATGGCCTGCCCTCGGCCCAGCGCGAGGCCTTGCAGGCCGCCACGCGCCGCGTGCGCAGCTACCACGAAGCGCAGAAGAAGGCCGGCGGCGAAAGCTGGAGCTACCGCGACGAGGACGGCACCTTGCTGGGCCAGAAGGTGACGCCGCTGGACCGCGTGGGCATCTACGTGCCCGGCGGCAAGGCGGCCTACCCGTCCAGCCTGATCATGAACGCCGTGCCCGCGCACGTGGCCGGCGTGCAGGAAATCATCATGGTGGTGCCCACGCCGGTGCGCGGCAGTGCCGCGACTGGCGGCAGTGGTTCGGACACCTCGGCGCGCGGCGAGCGCAACGACCTGGTGCTCGCTGCGGCCTATGTGGCCGGCGTCACCCGCGCCTTCACCATCGGCGGCGCGCAGGCGGTGGCCGCGCTGGCCTACGGCACGGCCACCGTGCCCAAGGTCGACAAGATCACCGGCCCCGGCAACGCCTACGTGGCCAGCGCCAAGAAGCGCGTGTTCGGCACCGTGGGTATCGACATGATCGCCGGCCCGAGCGAAATCCTGGTGCTGGCCGACGGCAGCACGCCAGCCGAATGGGTGGCGATGGACCTCTTCAGCCAGGCCGAGCACGACGAGTTGGCCCAGAGCATCCTGCTGTGCCCGGACGCGGCCTACATCGACGCGGTGCAGCGCGAGATCGACCGCCTGCTGCCCAGCATGCCGCGCGCGGCCATCATTGCCAAGAGCCTGAACGACCGGGGAGCGCTGATCCACACCCGTGACATGGAAGAGGCCTGCGTGATCAGCAACCGCATCGCGCCCGAGCACCTGGAGGTGTCCAGCAGCGAGCCGCACCGCTGGGAGCCGCTGCTGCGGCACGCGGGTGCCATCTTCCTCGGCGCGTACACCAGCGAAAGCCTGGGCGACTACTGCGCCGGCCCCAACCACGTGTTGCCCACCAGCGGCACCGCGCGTTTTTCCTCGCCTTTGGGCGTGTACGACTTCCAGAAACGCAGCAGCCTGATCGAGGTGAGCCAGGCCGGCGCGCAGAGCCTGGGCGCCATCGCGGCCGAAATGGCCTATGGCGAGGGCCTGCAGGCGCATGCGCGCGCGGCCGAAATGCGGCTCAAGGACGTGCCGCCGATGCGGGGTGCCTCATGAGCCAGAACCCTTTGAACACGATCCGCCAGGACGTGCAGTCCATGCACGCCTACGCCATCCAGGACTCGACCGGCATGGTCAAGCTCGATGCGATGGAGAACCCGTTCGCCCTGCCGCCCGCCCTGCAGGCCGAGTTGGGCGCGCGCCTGGGCGCGGTGGCGATCCACCGCTACCCCGGCGCCCGCATCGACGAGCTCAGGCAGGCACTGGCCCGTCACGTGGACCTGCCTGCGGGCTGCGGCCTTATGCTGGGCAATGGCTCGGATGAACTGATTTCGCTGCTGGCCATGGGCTGCGACCTGCCGGGCGCCACCATCCTGGCCCCCCTGCCGGGTTTCGTCATGTACGCCATGAGCGCCCAGCTGCAGGGGCTGAAATTCGTCGGCGTGCCGCTCACGGCCGATTTCGAGCTGGACGAGCCGGCCATGCTGGCCGCGATGCGCGAGCACAAGCCGGCCATCACCTACATCGCCTACCCCAACAACCCCACCGCCAACCTCTGGAACGCGGACACCATCCGCCGCCTGATCGCCGAGGCGGCCGGTTTCGGTGGCCTGGTGGTGATGGACGAGGCCTACCAGCCGTTCTCTAGCCACAGCTGGCTGGACGAGATCCGCGCCCAGCCGGCGGCCCATGCGCACGTGCTGCTCATGCGCACCCTCTCCAAGTTCGGCCTGGCCGGCGTGCGCATCGGCTACATGGTGGGTGCGCAGGCGCTGGTGCACGAGATCGACAAACTGCGCCCGCCGTACAACGTGAGCGTGCTCAACGCCGAGTGCGCCCTGTTCGCGCTGGAGCACGCCGAAGTTTTCGCCGACCAGGCCTCGCAGATCCGCGAACAGCGCGCTTTGCTGATCGACGCGCTGGCGGCCATGCCGGGCGTCACACCCTTCCCGAGCGAGGCCAACATGGTGCTGGTGCGTGTGCCCGATGCACAACGCTGCTTCGATGCGCTCAAGGCCCAGGGGATTCTGGTGAAGAATGTTTCTAGAATGCATCCTTTGCTGACCCATTGTCTGCGCCTGACGGTGGGTACACCGTCGGAAAACGCCCAGCTGATCCGAGCCCTCCAGACCGCCCTATGACCCAGACGCCTCCCGCCCCCGCCGTGTCCGACCGCGTGGCCCAAGTGCAACGCAACACCTCGGAGACGCAGATCGGCGTGCGCATCAACCTCGACGGCACGGGACAGGCCAGCCTGTCCACCGGCATCGGTTTCTTCGACCACATGCTGGACCAGATCGCCCGCCACGGGTTGATCGACCTCGACGTGCAGGCCAAGGGCGACCTGCACATCGACGGCCACCACACGGTGGAAGACGTGGGCATCACGCTGGGCCAGGCCTTTGCGCAGGCCGTGGGCGACAAGAAGGGCATCCGCCGCTACGGCCACGCCTACGTGCCGCTGGACGAGGCCCTGTCGCGCGTCGTGATCGATTTCTCGGGCCGCCCGGGCCTGCACATGCGCGTGCCGTTCAAGAGCGGCATGGTCGGTGGCTTCGACACGCAGCTCGCCTTCGAGTTCTTCCAGGGCTTCGTCAACCACGCCGGCGTGACCCTGCACATCGACAACCTGCACGGCGAAAACGCCCACCACCAGGCCGAAACCGTGTTCAAGGCTTTCGCCCGTGCACTGCGCATGGCCCTGGAGCGCGACCCGCGCATGGGCGACGTGATTCCCTCGACCAAAGGCTCGCTCTGAGTTCTTCACCCCGATGAAACGCAAGACGGTCGCCGTGGTGGACTACGGCAGCGGGAACCTGCGCTCGGTATCGCAGGCGGTGCAACACGTGGCGCGCGCGCAGGACGTGGAGGTGCGCGTCACCGCCCAGGCCCAGGAGGTGCTGGACGCCGACCGCGTGGTGCTGCCCGGCCAGGGCCACATGGGCGATTGCATGCGTGAGCTTGCCGCGTCCGGTTTGCTGGAGGCCGTGCTGCACGCTGCCGCCCACAAACCGCTGTTCGGTGTCTGCGTGGGCATGCAGATGTTGCTGGACCGCAGCGAGGAAGGACCGACCGACGGCCTGGGCCTGATCCCCGGCGAAGTCGTGCGTTTCCAGCTGGAAGGGCGTTTGCAGGCCGATGGCAGCCGTTTCAAGGTGCCCCAGATGGGGTGGAACCCCGTGTTCCACGAACTGGGCCGGGGCCCGGCCCACCCGCTGTGGTCGGGCATCGCGGACGGCGCCTATTTCTATTTTGTGCACAGCTTCTACGCCCGGCCTGCCCAGGCAGTGCACAGCGTGGGTGAAGCGGACTACGGCGGGCGCTTTGCGGCGGCCATTGCCCGCGATAATATTTTTGCCACCCAGTTTCACCCGGAAAAAAGCGCCGATCAGGGGCTGGCGCTCTACCGCAATTTCCTGTCCTGGAATCCCTGAGTCCATCCGCCCTTCACCCACACCATCATGCTGCTGATTCCTGCCATTGATCTGAAAGACGGCCAGTGCGTTCGCCTCAAACAGGGCGACATGGACCAATCCACGGTGTTCGGCGAAGACCCGGCGGCCATCGCCCGCAGCTGGGTCAACAAGGGCGCGCGCCGTGTGCACCTGGTGGACCTCAACGGTGCCTTTGCTGGCAAGCCCAAGAACGAGCAGGCGATCCGCGCCATCCTCAAGGAGGTGGGTTCGGAAGTGGACGTGCAGCTGGGCGGTGGCATCCGCGACCTCGACACCATCGAGCGTTACCTGGACGCCGGCCTGCGCTACGTGATCATCGGCACGGCGGCGGTGAAGAACCCAGGCTTCCTGCAGGACGCCTGCACGGCGTTCGGCGGCCACATCATCGTGGGCCTGGACGCCAAGGACGGCAAGGTTGCCACCGATGGCTGGAGCAAGCTCACCGGCCACGAGGTGGTGGACCTGGGCAAGAAGTTCGAGGACTACGGCGTCGAAGGCATCATCTACACCGACATCGGCCGCGACGGCATGCTTTCGGGCATCAACATCGAGGCCACCGTCAAGCTGGCGCAGGCGCTGTCGATTCCCGTGATCGCCTCGGGCGGCCTGTCCAACCTGGAAGACATCCGCGCGCTGTGCGCCGTGGAAGACGAAGGCGTCGAAGGCGTGATCTGTGGCCGCTCGATCTACAGCGGCGACCTCGACTTCGAGGCCGCGCAGCAGCTGGCCGACGACCTCAACGGATAACGCAGCCCATGCTTGCCAAGCGCATCATTCCCTGCCTGGACGTCACCGGCGGCCGCGTCGTCAAGGGCGTCAACTTCGTGGAATTGCGCGATGCGGGCGACCCGGTGGAAATCGCCGCCCGCTACAACGAGCAGGGTGCCGACGAACTCACTTTCCTGGACATCACCGCCACCTCCGATGGCCGGGACCTGATCCTGCACATCATCGAGGCCGTCGCTTCGCAGGTCTTCATTCCGCTCACGGTGGGTGGTGGCGTGCGCACGGTGGAAGACGTCCGCCGCCTGCTCAATGCCGGCGCCGACAAGACCAGCTTCAACTCGGCTGCGATCGCCAACCCGCAGGTGATCCGCGACGCGTCGGACAAGTACGGTGCGCAGTGCATCGTGGTCGCGATCGACGCCAAGCGCCGCCAGGGCGACGACCTGGCCCAGCGCGGCGAAGGCTGGGACGTCTACAGCCACGGTGGGCGCAAGAACACCGGCCTGGACGCCGTGGCCTGGGCCTCGAAGATGGCTGACTTCGGTGCCGGCGAAATCCTGCTCACCAGCATGGACCGCGATGGCACCAAGTCCGGCTTCGATCTGGCGCTGACCCGCGCGGTGGCCGACGCGGTGAGCGTGCCGGTGATCGCTTCGGGGGGCGTGGGCAACCTTGACCACCTGGCCGATGGCGTGCAACAGGGTGGGGCGGATGCCGTGCTGGCCGCCAGCATCTTCCACTACGGCGAGTTCACCGTGGCGCAGGCCAAGGCGCGCATGGCCGAACGCGGCATCCCGGTCCGGCGCTGAGGCGTTTCTTCAGAGGTGGTCGCCGCTGTGGCGGGGTGGAAGCTGGCGCTCCAGCCGGTCTTCCAGCTCGCCCACGCTCGCACTCACGCTGTTGCCGGTCTGCTCGATCACCTGGGTCAGCGCGGACTGGACCTGGTCCAGCTTGGTGTGCACCTTCTCCGACAACGCCTGTTCGCGTGCCGTGGTGGCCTGCAGTTCGGTCTGCAGGTATTGCCGCAGCTCGGTGAAGCGCGAAGCTTCGGCCTTGTCGGCCAGCAGGCGCTGGTCGGCCGCCTCGCGGGTGATGCGGCGGACCTCCATCAGATGCAGCGTCTGGTAGTACACCAGCGCGACCAGAAACACCACGAGCACCAGGGCCAGCATGCCCAGCAACACCAGGCCCATGGGCGCTTGCACCTGGGTGAAACCGAAATTGAGCGCGGTGGGTTGCAGGATCTGTTCGAAGTTCAGGGCCACGAAGCCCGCGATGAACAGGATGAAGAGGACCAGGAGCAGGGTGCGGAGTTTCATGGTGTTCCTTGTCATGGTTGGGGACGGGGCGGTGTGCCTCGGACCGGTGCCTGGACCATCCTAACGGCATTCCGGCCGCCAGGGGCGTCAAGCCCGGGCCCCATGGTAGATTCCTGCCATGAACTGGCTCGATGAAGTGAAGTGGGACGCGCAAGGCCTGGTGCCTGTGATCGCGCAGGAAGCCGCCTCGGGCGACGTGTTGATGTTCGCCTGGATGAACCGCGAGGCGCTGCAGAAGACGGCCGAACTGGGCCGTGCGGTCTATTACAGCCGCTCACGCGAACGGCTGTGGTTCAAGGGGGAGGAGTCGGGCCACGTGCAGACCGTGCACGACATCCGCATGGACTGCGACAACGACGTGGTGCTGCTCAAGGTCACGCAACTGGGGCACGAACCCGGCATTGCCTGTCACACCGGCCGCCACAGCTGCTTCTTCCAGCGTTTCGAGGGCGGCCAATGGCACGCCGTCGAGCCCGTGCTTAAAGACCCCGAATCGATCTACAAGTGAACCGACATGTCCACCACCGATGACCTGGCGCGCCTGGCCGCCGTGATCGAAAGCCGCAAACCGGCCAACGGGGGCGATCCCGAAAAAAGCTACGTGGCTCGCCTGTTGCACAAGGGGCCCGACACCTTCCTGAAAAAAATCGGCGAAGAGGCCACCGAGGCGGTGATGGCGGCCAAGGACGCCGACCATGGCGGCGACCCCCAGAAGCTGGTCAACGAAATCGCCGACCTTTGGTTCCACAGCATGATCGCGCTGGCGCACTACAACCTGAGCCCGGCCGACGTGGTGGCCGAACTGGTGCGCCGCGAGGGCCTGAGCGGCCTGGAGGAAAAGGCGATGCGCAAAGTGCTGCAGCGAGAGGCTGCAGCCGGTCCGGAAGCTGGCTGAAAGGAGCTTGTGATGAGCGACATCATTGACGTCAAGGCGGTCGACAGCGAGAAGGCCCAGTCTCTCAAGACGGTGGGCTGGGTCAGCTACCTCTTGCACCTGATCGTGGCCGTGGCGGCGGTGTTGCCCGGCGCGCAGGCCAGCCCGGTGTTGCTCATCATCGCCTTGATCGTCGACCTCGTGAAAAAAAGCGATGCCGAGGGCACCTGGCAAGCGAGCCATTTCTCCTGGCGCATCCGCACCGTCATCTGGGCCGCCGTGCTGTACCTGGTGACCCTGCCGCTGTGGCTGCTGTTCCTGGCGCCCGGCTGGATTGCCTGGTGCCTGATCTCCATCTGGTTCCTCTACCGCATCGTCAAGGGCATGGTGCGCATGAACGCCAGCCAGGCTATGCCCGACTAACACCTCCGATCCCATGAGCGCTCACGACCCGAATTGCATCTTTTGCAAGATCATTGCCGGCCAGATCCCGTCGAAAAAGGTCTACGAAGACGAAGACCTTTACGTCTTTCACGACATCCACCCCTGGGCACCGGTGCATTTCCTCATGGTACCGAAGGCGCACATCCCCTCCATGGCCCAGTTGGGCCCTGAGCACGAGCGGCTGATGGGCCGCATCATGACCCTGGCCCCGCGCCTGGCGCTGGAGCAGGGTTGCAATCCATACCCCGAAGGCGGATTTCGCATCGTGTGCAACAACGGTGGGGAAGGCGGGCAGGAGGTGCACCACCTTCACGTGCACGTGATGGGTGGTCCCCGGCCCTGGTTGCGTGGATAAGTGCCGTCCGGCGGGCCCTGGTATTGCGCCGCGAGGGCGGCTGAACTCCCACCGGGGCTTAGAATCCCACGCATAGCGGCTCTCGCTTCCCTATTTCCTTATCTGGAGTAACTCATGGGTTCGTTTTCCATCTGGCACTGGTTGATCGTGCTGCTGATCGTGGTGATGGTGTTCGGCACCAAGAAGCTCAAGAACATCGGTTCCGATCTGGGCGGTGCGGTCAAGGGTTTCAAGGACGGCATCAAGGAAGGCTGCGCCAGACCCCCGCCGACAACACGGCGGCGGCCCCCGCAGGGCAGGTGACGCAGGACACCCGCACCGACAAGAACACGATCGACGTCGAAGCCAAGCACAAAAGCTGATGCTCCTGCTGCCCGCGGTGGGTTTGAATACCCTAGGCAGCACCGTTTCCGGGCGGACCTCCCGCCCAACATTGCCCGCAGGATGGCCGACACATGATTGATCTGGGCATTTCCAAGCTCGCCCTCATCGGGGCGGTGGCGTTGATCGTCATCGGCCCCGAAAAGCTGCCTCGCGTCGCCCGCACGGTGGGCGCCCTGCTGGGCAAGGCGCAGCGCTACGTGTCGGACGTCAAGGCCGAGGTCAGCCGCTCCATGGAGCTCGAAGAGCTCAAGAAGATGAAGGACTCGGTGACCGAGGCGGCGCGCGACGTGGAGGCCTCGGTGCAGAGCGGTGCCAACGATTTCGAGAAATCGTGGTCGGACGCGACCGCTGGCCTGGATGGCACGTCCACCACCTATGGTTCCAACGGCTCACTCGAAACCCCACCGGTTTACAAACACCCCAAGAAGAACTGGCGCCTGAAGCAGAAGGCGATGCCCCAGTGGTTCAAGGCCCGCACCGGCGTGCGCACCCGCACCCAGTCGGGTGCGGCCCGCGTGGCCCGGTTCCGGCCCCGCTCCTCTTCCGCTCCCCGTTGATGTCCGATCCCAAAGATTCCACCGACGAACTCGCCGGTTCCGAGCAGCCGTTTGTCCAGCACCTGATGGAGCTGCGCGACCGGCTTCTGTACGGCATCATCGGCCTGGCGATCTGCATGGCCCTGTTGGCCGTCTGGCCCGGCCCCAGCGGGCTGATCGACCTGATCGCGGTGCCTATCCGGGCCCACATGCCGCCCGACGCCAAGCTGATCGCCGTGGGCGTGTTCTCGCCCTTCTTCGTGCCGATCAAGGTGCTGGCGATGGCGGCGCTGCTGCTGTCCCTGCCCTGGTGGATGTACCAGGTATGGGCCTTCGTGGCGCCCGGTCTGTACAGCCACGAGAAGCGCTTCGCCGTGCCCCTGATCGTGCTGGGCAGCTTGCTGGCTTACATCGGCATCGCGTTCGTGCAGTTCTTCGTGCTGGACAAAATGTTCGGCTTCATCCAGAAGTTCACGCCCGCGAGCGTGGCCGCCACGCCCGATATCGCCTCATACGTGGAGGCCATTCTGTCGCTGTACCTCGCCTTTGGCCTGGCGTTCCAGGTGCCCATCGTCGTGGTGCTGCTGGTCAAGATGAACATGGTGACGGTGCAGAAGCTCAAGGAGTTCCGGGGCTACTTCATCGTCGTGGCCTTCGTCATCGCGGCCGTCGTGACGCCGCCGGACGTGATCTCCCAGCTGGCGCTGGCCGTGCCCATGTGCCTGCTCTACGAGCTGGGCATCTGGGGCGCGCAGTGGTTCATCAAGGCGTCGGCCAAGACCGACGAAGAAGCCAAGGAAGAAGAAAAGCCGGCGGCTTGATCGATCCCGCGCTTCAGCGTGGGGTGGCTTGCTGACGCGGCAGGTTGCGCCGGCCCGGTGTGACCTCGATCTTCGTCTTGCCCTCGCGCCGCACCACATCGAGCGACGCGGGCGTGCCCGGCGACAGGTTGCGCCACGGCCGACAGCAGCTGCGCGACGTTGTTCACCGAGCGGCCGGCCACGGCGGTGATCACATCGCCTGGACGAATGCCGGCCTGGGCGGCGGGCCCGTTCTGCAGCACGCCGCTGATGATGACGCCCGTGCCCGGCTGCATGCCGAAGTTCTCGGCGAGTTCGGGGCTCAGGTCCTGGGGCTCCACGCCGATCCAGCCGCGCGTGACCTGTCCGTCCTTCACGATGGCTTCCATCACGCTGCGCGCGGTGGAGGTGGGGATGGCAAAGCCGATGCCCATCGAGCCGCCGGAGCGTGAGTAGATCGCGGTGTTGATGCCCATCAGCTGACCGCTCACGTCCACCAGTGCGCCGCCCGAATTGCCCGGGTTGATGGCGGCATCGGTCTGGATGAAGTTCTCGAAGGTGTTGATGCCCAGCTGGGTGCGGCCAAGCGCGCTGACGATGCCGCTGGTGACGGTCTGGCCCACGCCAAACGGGTTGCCGATGGCCAGCACCTGGTCGCCGATTTCCAGCGCATCGGAGTTGCCCAGGGTGATCACGGGCAGGTCGGTCAGGTTGATCTTCAGGATCGCCAGATCGGTTTCCGGGTCGGTACCGATCACCTCCGCCACGGCCTTGCGGCCGTCGTTGAGGATGACCTCGATCTCGTCGGCTTCTTCGATGACGTGGTTGTTGGTGAGCACGTAGCCGGCAGGACTGACGATCACGCCCGATCCCAGGCCACTTTGCTGCTGCGAGGGGGCCTGGTCGCCAAAGAAAAACCGGAACCAGGGATCCGCGCTTTGCGGGTTGTGGGCTGGCGCCTTGCTGGTGTTGATGCTCACCACGGCCGGCGATGCGGTGCGGGCGGCGGCGCGAAAGCTCCCGGTGCCCTCGACCGTCGCTACCGGCGTGCCCGATGGGGCTTCGAACACGGGCACCACGGCAGTCTGGCGGCCCAGCCATTGGGGCTGCAAGGTGCCCACCACGAACAACGCCGCCACGAGCACAGTGACGGTTTGGGCGAACAGGAGCCAGAGTCGTTTCATGGGGATGTCGAGCGGGTTGAGGAGGGGCGCGGCCTCGGCCGCGTCCGCCGATATTGTCCCGCATATGGGCGTGAACGGCGACGGCTTCAAGACGCGGGCGACCCGGTCGGTGGGGGAGGGGGTGTCAGAATGGAGGACTCCGCCTTGCCCCACGCCGACCGCCCATGCCCGATCCGCGCACCGACCACCCTGCCGTTTCCCGCGCCGCCCTGACCAATGCCCTTGACACGCTGCTGCAGCCAACCCAGTTCAAGGACTATGGGCCGAACGGGTTGCAGGTCGAGGGCCGGGCAGAAGTGCGCAAGCTGGTGAGCGGGGTGACCGCCAGCCGTGCGCTGATCGAGGCCGCCGTGAAGGAGGGCGCCGATGCCATCCTGGTGCACCACGGCCTGTTCTGGCGCGGCCAGGACGGCCGCGTGACCGGCTGGATGAAGCAGCGTCTGGCGCTGCTGCTGGCGCACGACATCAATTTGCTGGCCTACCACCTGCCGCTGGATGCGCACCCCGAGCTGGGCAACAACGCGCAGCTTGCACGTCAGCTGGGAGTGGCCGTGTACGCCGACGCGCGCGGCCGCTTCGGCGAGCAGGCCCTGGGCTTCATGGGCGAGCGCCGCAGCGAGTCGGCCGCCGCACTGGCCGATCATGTGGCCCGGTGCCTGGGGCGTGCAGTGACCTTGGTCGCCGAGCCCGATCGTCCGGTGCGCCATGTGGCGCTGTGCACGGGCGGCGCGCAGGGCTACTTCGAGGCGGCCATCGCGGCCGGTGCGGATGTGTTCATCACCGGCGAAATTTCCGAGCCGCAGGCGCACTATGCCCGCGAATGTGGCGTCTCCTACATCGCCTGCGGCCACCACGCGTCCGAGCGCTATGGCGCGCCTGCCGTCGGTGCCCATGTGGCCGCGCAGCTGGGGCTGGCGCACGTGTTCATCGACATCGACAACCCCGCCTGAAGCGCCACATGCCGCCGTTCCCACCCCCTCCGCTGATTCTGAGCATGGGCGATCCCGCGGGCATCGGGCCCGAGATCATCGCCAAGGCGTTTCGTGAACGGCCGGCGCTGCAGCGCCAGGTGGTGGTGGCCGGCGACGTGGCGACGATGCACCAGGCCTTGCGCGCCACGGCGGCGGAGCGGGGCTCGGCCGCCGAAGCGCTGATGCTGGCCGAAATCGAGGCGTTGTCGGACCTTGACGCGGTGCCTCCGGGATGCATGGCGGTGGTGCAGGCGTGTTCGCTGGCCCGACCGGTGCCCACGGGGCGTGTGAGCGCCGAGGCCGGGCTGGCGGCAGCCGACTGCATTCGGTGGGCCGCACAGGCGACCCTGTCGGGACGAGCCCGAGCCCTGGTGACCGCGCCCATCCACAAGGAAGCGCTGGCGGCGGCCGGTGTCGACCACCCGGGTCACACCGAGTTGCTGCAGGCGCTCGCGGCGGCGCACGCCGGCGTGCCGATCTCTGCGCTACCGGTGCGCATGATGCTGAGCTGCCCCGGGTTGAGCACCGTCCTGGTGAGCATTCATGTGTCCTTGCAGCAGGCGCTGCAAGCCGTGACGCAGGCCCAGGTGCTGCAGACCATCCGCATCACCGACGCGCATTTCCGGCGAACCGGGCTGGCCGCGCCACGCATCGCGGTGGCCGGGCTGAACCCGCACGCGGGGGAGGGGGGATTGTTCGGTCGGGAAGAAATCGAGACCATTGCGCCGGCGGTGGCACAGGCGCAACAGGAAGGTGTGCAGGCCAGTGGGCCGCACGCGCCCGACACGGTGTTCATGCGCGCCCGCCAGGGGGCTTTTGACGTGGTGGTGGCGATGTACCACGACCAGGGACTCATTCCCGTCAAGCTGCTGGGTCTGGAGCACGGCGTGAACACCACGCTGGGCCTGCCTTTCGTGCGCACCAGCCCCGACCACGGCACGGCGTTCGACATCGCCGGCACCGGCCAGGCCAGCGCCACCAGCCTGCTGGCGGCCATCGACGCGGCCCTGGCAGCCACGGGCGTCTGAGGCATGAAAAACGCCGCAGCCCCGTGAGGGGTGCGGCGTGGTCGGAAGCGGCTGACGCTTACTTGCGCAGGCTGTCGCGGATCTCGCGCAGCAGGGCGATGTCTTCGGGCGTTGCGGGCGGCTCGGCCGGGGCGGCGGGCGCTTCGCGCTTGAGGCGGTTGATCTGCTTGACCATGATGAAGATGATGAACGCCATGATGGTGAAGTTCAGCGCCACCGTGATGAAGTTGCCGTAGGCCAGGGTCGGCACACCGGCCGCTTTCAGGCCGGCCAGCGTCGCGGGCGTGCCCTCGGGCACTTTGCCGAGCGCGAGGTACAGGTTGGTGAAATCCAGGCTGCCGAAGATGGCGCCCACGATGGGCATGATCACATCGTCGACCATGGAAGTGACGATCTTGCCGAAAGCCCCGCCGATGATCACGCCCACGGCGAGGTCGATCACGTTGCCCTTGACGGCAAATTCCTTGAACTCTTGCAACATGCCCATGAGGTCCTCCGGTTGGCGAGTGATTGAAATGGATGGCGGAAAGTCGAGAGGCATTCTCACACAGTCGTGCGTGGCGTCCGCTGGTATCGAGCGCTCCCGGGCAATAGCCAAGTCCCACACCCCGACAAGCGGTAAAGCCCCTTGACTGCTCCAGTACAATGCCGGGTTGTCCCTAGTGTCCCGTCTCGACCCCATTGAAAGATCCCCATGAGTGAAGCAACCGCCGGTGCGACTGTCGATCGCAGCCGCAGAACCTGGCTGATCACCTCCTGCGCCATGGGTGGTGCTGGTGCAGCCGCCGTCGCCGTTCCCTTCGTGAGCACCTTCCAGCCGTCCGAGCGGGCCAAGGCCGCCGGGGCCGCCGTGGAAGTGGACATCTCCGGCATCCAGCCGGGAGAAAAGATCGTTGTCGAATGGCGCGGCAAGCCGGTGTGGATCTTGCGTCGCACGCCCGAGCAGCTCGCCGCGCTCGAGACCATCGAGGGTCAACTGGCCGATCCGAACTCGGACCGCACGGCCTACCCGACGCCGGCCTACGCCAAGAACCGCCACCGTTCCATCAAGCCCGAATTCCTCGTGACCGTGGGCATCTGCACCCACCTCGGTTGTTCCCCCGGCGACAAGCTCACCCCCGGCCCGCAGCCTTCGCTGCCGGACGACTGGAAGGGCGGCTTCCTGTGCGCCTGCCACGGCTCCACCTTCGACGTGGCCGGCCGCGTGTTCAAGAACAAGCCGGCGCCCGACAACCTGGAAGTGCCGCCGCACTACTACCTGTCCGACACCACTTTGCTGGTGGGTGAAGAGAAGCAGGCCTGAGCGGCACTGACAGACAACGGATCACAGAGGCATCCCCATGGCTGAATTCAAAGAAATTTCCCCCGACGCGCCGATCGGTCAGAAAGCGCTGAACTGGATCGACAACCGGTTCCCGGCATCCAAGCTGTACAAGGAGCACCTCTCCGAGTACTACGCGCCCAAGAACTTCAACTTCTGGTACTTCTTCGGCTCGCTGGCCCTGCTGGTGCTCGTGATCCAGATCGTCACCGGCATCTTTCTGGTGATGCACTACAAGCCCGACGCCAATCTCGCCTTCGCGTCGGTCGAGTACATCATGCGCGACGTGCCCTGGGGCTGGCTGATCCGCTACATGCACTCCACCGGCGCCTCGGCGTTCTTCGTGGTGGTGTACCTGCACATGTTCCGCGGCCTCATCTACGGCAGCTACCGCAAGCCGCGCGAGCTGGTCTGGGTGTTCGGCTGCGCGATCTTCCTGTGCCTGATGGCCGAGGCCTTCATGGGCTACCTGCTGCCCTGGGGCCAGATGTCCTACTGGGGCGCCCAGGTGATCGTCAACCTGTTCTCCGCCATTCCCTTCGTCGGTCCCGACCTGGCGCTGCTGATCCGCGGCGACTTCGTGGTGGGCGACGCCACGCTGAACCGCTTCTTCAGCTTCCACGTGATCGCTGTGCCGTTGGTGCTGCTGGGTCTGGTGGTCGCTCACCTGATCGCCCTGCACGAAGTGGGCTCCAACAACCCCGACGGTGTGGAGATCAAGGCCACCAAGGATGCATCGGGCAAGCCGCTGGACGGCATCCCGTTCCACCCGTACTACACCGTGCACGACATCCTGGGCGTCTCGGTCTTCCTGATGGTGTTCTCGGCGATCATCTTCTTCGCCCCCGAGTTTGGCGGCTACTTCCTCGAGTACAACAACTTCATCCCGGCCGACCCGCTGGTGACGCCGCTGCACATCGCGCCGGTCTGGTACTTCACGCCGTTCTACTCGATGCTGCGTGCCATCACCACCGAAATGATGTACGCCCTGGTGGCGATCGTCGTCATCGCGGCGGTCCTGGGTGCGCTCAAGGCCAAGGTGTCCGGCGCGATCAAGGGTGGCATCGTGATCGCCGCACTGGTGCTGGTGGCGCTGATGCTGTCCATCGATGCCAAGTTCTGGGGCGTGGTCGCCATGGGTGGCGCCGTCATCATCCTGTTCTTCCTGCCCTGGCTTGATCACAGCCCGGTCAAGTCCATCCGCTACCGCCCGAACTGGAACATCTGGCTGTACACGGTGTTCGTGATCAACTTCCTGATCCTCGGTTATCTCGGGGTGCAACCGCCGTCGCCCATTGGCGAGCGGGTGTCCCAGTTGGGTACGCTGTTCTACTTCGGCTTCTTCCTGCTGATGCCCTGGTGGAGCCGCATCGGCGAATTCAAGCCGGTGCCCCAGCGCGTCACGTTCCAGCCCCACTGAACCCACAGAGCCAATCCGGAGAGTCAAGCAAATGAAAAAAATCCTCTTGGGCTTCATGCTGGCCCTGGGCTTGTCGGGCGCGGCGCTGGCCGCTGGTGGAAACTTCCCCCTGGACAAGGCGCCTCAGCGCACCAACGACATGGCCGCCCTGCAGAACGGCGCCAAACTGTTCGTCAACTACTGCCTGAGCTGCCACTCGGCGGCGTTCATGCGCTACAACCGCCTGCGCGACATCGGCCTGAACGACAAGCAGATCGCTGAGAACCTCACCTTCACGACCGACAAGATCGGTGACACGATGAAGGCCGCCATCGATCCGAAGCAGGCCAAGCAGTTCTTCGGCGTGAACCCGCCCGACCTCAGCCTGATCGCCCGTTCGCGCTCCAGCGGCGCGGGCACCGGTGCCGACTACGTCTACACCCTGCTGCGCACCTACTACCGCGACGACACCAAGCCGACCGGCTGGAACAATCTGGTGTTCCCGAACATCGGCATGCCCCACCCGCTGTGGGAGCTGCAAGGCGAGCGCCGTCCGGTGCACGAGAAGGTGATGAGCCACGGCCACGAGGTGGACCGCGTCAAAGGCTGGGAGCAGGTCAAACCCGGCACCCTGAGCGATGCGCGCTACGAAGAAAACGTTGGCGACCTGGTGGCCTACCTGCAGTGGATGGCCGAGCCTTCCCAGAACTCCCGCGTGCGCATCGGCGTGTGGGTGATGCTGTTCCTGGCGGCTTTCACCATCGTGGCCTGGCGCTTGAATGCGGCCTTCTGGAAAGACGTCAAATAATCCGATCCGGCTGGGGCGGTCTCATGGGAGGCCGGCCCGACCGTTCCACAGTGGTTTGCAATGCCCGACGGGCATGTTCGCAAGCCACTGTTTTTTGCTTTAAGGAGACTCCCACATGATGGTCTTGTATTCGGGCACCACCTGCCCTTACTCCCACCGCTGCCGTTTCGTGCTGTTTGAAAAAGGCATGGATTTCGAGATCCGGGACGTCGACCTGTACAACAAGCCTGAAGACATCAGCGTGATGAACCCGTATGGCCAGGTGCCTATCCTGGTCGAACGCGATCTCATCCTGTACGAATCGAACATCATCAACGAGTACATCGACGAACGCTTCCCGCATCCCCAGCTGATGCCCGGCGACCCGGTGGACCGCGCGCGCGTGCGCCTGTTCCTGCTGAACTTCGAGAAAGAGTTGTTCACGCACGTGTCGATGCTCGAATCGCGCAGCACCAAGGGCAACGAGAAAGCGCTGGAGAAGGCCCGTTCGCACATCCGCGATCGCCTGACCCAGCTCGCACCGGTGTTTCTGAAGAACAAGTTCATGCTGGGTGACAATTTCTCCATGCTGGACGTGGCCATCGCCCCCCTGCTGTGGCGCCTGGATTTCTACGGCATCGAACTCAGCAAGAACGCCGCTCCCCTGCTCAAGTACGCCGAGCGCATCTTCTCGCGCCCGGCCTACATCGAGGCGCTCACGCCGTCCGAAAAGGTGATGCGCAAGTAAACGGCACGCGGTCCCGCAGGGGACCAAGCCAGAAACTTCATGAGTACCTTCGAACCGGAAATCCCCTCCACGCGGCCGTACCTGATCCGTGCCTTGCACGAATGGTGTGCCGACAATGGGTTCTCGCCCTACATCGCCGTCCAGGTCGATGCGTCGGTGCGGGTGCCCATGGAGTTCGTGAAGAACGGTGAGATCGTGCTCAACGTGAGCATGGAAGCCACCAGCTCGCTCAAGCTGGGCAATGAATTCATCGAATTCAAGGCCCGGTTCGGCGGGGTGGCGCGCGAGATCATTGTGCCGATCAGCCATGTGATCGCCATTTATGCGCGCGAGAACGGCCAAGGCATGGCCTTTCCAGCGCCGCCCGCGGCGGCCGTTTCCTCCCGGCCCGCCGTGGACGCCGCTGTGGTGCCCGATGCACCTTCGGGTGTCGAAGAGGCCTCCGACGGTCCCGCCCGTGGCTCGCTGCGGTCCGTTCCCAGCGATGGCGCGCCCGCGTCGGGTGATCTGCCCGATCCACCGGCAGGCCCTGGTCGGCCGGGCGGCAGGCCCCAGCTCAAGCGCGTCAAGTAGAATTTTTCGTTCAACCCGCCGCTTTAGCTCAGTTGGTAGAGCAATCGCCTTGTAAGCGATAGGTCGTCTGTTCGAGTCAGACAAGCGGCACCAGGCACCGCCCGCGCAGGCTCAGGGCGCGCTCATCGTCCCGGCGTTTGGACTTTGATGCGGATTGCGTTAACCTGCGCACCCCTTTGGGTCAAAGCCAGTTGCAGCGAAGGCAGCAAATGGCGCAGTTTGGTCGACGCGGCGGAACTGCGCACCAGCAGGCACCACTCCTGATCTTGCAAGGGGCCGGCCAGCACATGCGGACGCAAGCTGGCGGGGATCAGGTGTTGCACCTGATCCAGGCACCAACGGGACTCCCGGATGCGCTCCTGCAGCGCGGCGAGCGTGGGCGCAGCTCCCACGGCCTGCTCCAGGCTGAGCATGGTGTTGTGGGATCGGGGGACGGTAGACATGCGATGAAGGTGGCCTGGTTGAATCTGGGCAGCCTGGAAAGGTAGAGCAGTGCACATCATTATCACGGACGCCTGGCTGGCGAAGAGCCGCGCCATGCACCTCAGTGGACTCAAGCTCGTCGGTGTCGGCGTGCTCGCGTCGGTGCTGCTGATGCTGGGGGCGATCACCACGTACCACTGGGTGTTTCTGGAGGGGGTGCGCCAGGGCTGGCCCGGGTTTGCGCCGGTGGCGCGGCTGGTGCACCAGGACGAAGCCAATACCCAGAACGCCTACATGCGCGCCAACCTCGACGCCATGGCCCGCAAGCTGGGCGAAATGCAGGCGCGCATGGTGCAGATCGACTCGCTGGGTGAACGGGTCGCAGGCCTGGCGGGCCTGAGCCCGGCGGAGTTCAAGCCCAAGCCAGGTGCCGGCGGCGCGCTGGTGGGGGGCCGTGACCTGAGCATGGACGAATTGATGGGTGCGCTGGAGCGGATCGACCAGACCAGCGGTTCGAGGGTGGACTGGTTGACGGTGGTGGAGTCGCGCCTGTTCGACCAGAAGATCCAGCGCACGATGGTGCCGACCGAGCAACCGGTGGCGGGCGTGCAGGTGGGGTCGCCGTTTGGCTTTCGCATCGACCCCATCACCGGGCGCTCCGCCCTGCACACGGGCCTGGATTTCCCGTCCGATCCCGGGCACCCCCATCCTGGCCGCCGCGGGCGGGATGGTGGTGGTGCAGGAATACCACCCTGCCTACGGCAACATGGTGGAAGTGGACCATGGCAACGACCTCATCACCCGCTATGCCCACGCCTCGAAGGTGCTGGTCAAGAAGGGCGATATCGTGAAGCGGGGCCAGAAGATCGCGGAAGTGGGCTCCACGGGACGCTCCACCGGGCCGCATCTGCACTTCGAAGTCTGGGTCTCGGGCGTGCCCCAGGATCCGCAGCGCTTCCTGGCCGCGGGCGAAAACATGGCCGTGGCCAAGGCCACAGGGCCCGGACCCCGCAGGCCCTGAGCGCGGGGCAGGTGCGGCGGGTAAAATGCGCGCTTTGCTCTTGAAAGCCCTGCGTCCGTCGGCACATCACGGGTAGTTTCCCGTCGTTTGCTCTCCGGGTTCGCGAGAGCCCTCCTACCTCCAATTGCCTGCCCGGAATCCACAGGGTGTCCGGCGCAGGCCCGCACGTATCGCCAGCAAACTTCCTCACCAAAATCTTTGGTAGCCGCAATGACCGTCTTCTGAAGACCTATCGCAAGACGGTGGAGCGCATCAATGGACTGGAGTCGAAGTTCGAGCAGCTCAGCGACGACGAGTTGAAGGCGCAGACAGAGGCGTTCAAGCAACGCATCGCCCAGGGCGAAGCCCTGGAGGCCTTGTTGCCCGAGGCGTTTGCCGTGGTGCGCGAAGCGAGCAAGCGCGTCATGAAAATGCGCCACTTCGACGTGCAACTGATGGGGGGCCTGGCGCTGCACCATGGCAAGGTGGCCGAGATGCGCACCGGCGAAGGCAAGACGCTGACCGCCACGCTGCCGGTCTACCTCAACGCACTGACAGGCAAGGGTGTTCACGTCGTCACCGTCAACGACTACCTGGCCAGCCGCGATGCCCAGTGGATGGGCCGGCTGTACAACTTCCTCGGCCTGACCGTGGGCATCAACCTGCCTCAGGCGCCGCGCGAGGACAAGCAGGCCGCCTACCGCGCCGACATCACCTACGGCACCAACAACGAATACGGCTTCGACTACCTGCGCGACAACATGGTCTACGAGGCCGCCGACCGCGTGCAACGGGGCCTGAACTACGCGATCGTGGACGAGGTGGATTCCATCCTGATCGACGAGGCCCGCACACCCCTGATCATCAGTGGCCAGGCCGAAGACCAGACCCAGGTCTACCTGGCGATCAAGCAGCTGGTGCCCCACCTGGTGCGACAGGAGGGCGAGGCCGATCCGCGCACGGGTGAAGGGGTGATCAAACCCGGCGACTTCACCGTGGACGAGAAGGCGCATTCCATCCACATGACCGAGCAGGGCCATGAGAATGCCGAGCGCCTGCTGAGCCAGGCCGGCCTGTTGCCCGAAGGGGCTTCGCTGTACGACCCCGCCAACATCGCGCTGCTGCACCACCTGGTGACCTCGCTGAAGGCGCACCACCTCTACCACCGCGATCAGCACTACGTGAACCAGAACGGCGAGATCGTCATCGTCGACGAGTTCACGGGCCGTCTGATGTCGGGCCGTCGCTGGAGCGACGGCCTGCACCAGGCCGTGGAAGCGAAAGAAGGCGTCGGCCATCCAGCCAGAGAACCAGACGCTGGCGTCCATCACCTTCCAGAACTATTTCCGTCTCTACAGCAAACTCTCGGGCATGACCGGCACGGCCGACACCGAGGCCTACGAATTCCAGGAGATCTATGGCCTGGAGACGGTGGTGATCCCGCCCAACCGGCCGAGCAAGCGCAACGACCAGCTGGACCGGGTCTACAAGACCACCAAGGAAAAGTACGTCGCGGCGATCGAGGACATCCGCGAGTGCCACGAGCGCGGCCAGCCGGTGCTGGTGGGCACTTCGTCGATCGAGAACTCCGAGATCATCGCCAGCCTGCTGCAGGCCGAAAAGCTGCCGCACGAGGTGCTCAACGCCAAGCAGCACGCCCGTGAGGCCGACATCATCATCCAGGCCGGCCGGCCTGGCGCGATCACCATCGCCACCAACATGGCCGGTCGCGGTACCGACATCGTGCTCGGCGGCAACCTCGAGAAGATGGTCGATGCGGTGCAGAACGACGAGTCACTCGACGACGCGACCAAGGCGGCCCGCATCGAGACGATCCGCCAGCAATGGCAACAGGACCACGAGAAGGTCAAGGCGCTGGGCGGTCTGCGCATCATCGCGACCGAGCGCCACGAATCGCGCCGCATCGACAACCAGCTGCGCGGCCGTTCGGGCCGCCAGGGCGACCCTGGCTCCTCGCGTTTCTATCTGAGCCTGGACGACTCGCTCATGCGCATCTTCGCGGGCGACCGCGTGCGCGCGATCATGGACCGCCTGAAGATGCCCGAGGGCGAGGCGATCGAAGCCGGCATCGTCACACGCAGCATCGAGAGCGCGCAGCGCAAGGTCGAGGCGCGCAACTTCGACATCCGCAAGCAGCTGCTGGAGTACGACGACGTTTCCAACGACCAGCGCAAGGTGATCTACCAGCAGCGCAACGACATTCTGGACGCCACGTCGCTGCGCGCGCAGATCGATGCACTGCGTGAAGGCTGCTTCACCGACCTCGTGCACCAGTACGTGCCCGAGGGCAGTGTGGAAGAGCAATGGGACCTGCCCACGCTCGAGCGTGTGCTGCGCGAGGAGTGGGCCGTGGAAGCGCCCGTGTCCAGCTGGGTGGCCGATGCGGAAGCCATCGATGTCGAGGAAATCGTCGAGCGCGTGCAGGCGGCGGCCAAGACGGTCTTCGAGGGCAAGGTGGCGCTGGTGGGCGAGGAGAACTTCACCCAGTTCGAGCGCGTGGTGCTCCTTCAGACCATCGACAGCCAATGGCGCGAACACCTCTCGGCCCTGGACTACCTGCGTCAGGGCATCCACCTGCGGGGCTATGCGCAGAAGCAGCCGAAACAGGAGTACAAGCGCGAGGCTTTCATGCTGTTCGGCCAACTGCTCGACAGCGTCAAAAACGACGTCACCCGCGTGCTCATGAACGTGCGCGTGCAATCGGCCGAACAGATGGCCGAGGCGGCCGAGCGGCTGGAAGAGCGCGCCGAGCAGATCGCCAACGTGACCTACACCGCCCCGACCGAAACGGGCGAGGCCGAGACCATCGCCGATGCGGCCATTGCCGCGGCCGCGCGCCCTGCGGGCGACGTGCCGCGCGTGGGGCGCAACGATCCCTGCCCCTGTGGCAGCGGCAAGAAATACAAGCACTGCCACGGCAAGCTGGACTGACGGTGGCGTGAGGGCGGCCCCCCAGGGTGCCCGCCGTCGCGCGGCCGTCGGACATCACGGTACATCCACGGAGTTCACATGCCTGTTCAACTCAACGCCCCCTTCGCCACCGATCTGCTGCCCGTCGCGGGTGTGCGCATCGGTGTGGCGCAGGCGGGCATCCGCAAGGCCAACCGCAAAGACCTCACGGTGTTCCTGCTCGATGAAGGCTGCGCCGTGGGCGCGGTGTTCACGCAGAACCGCTATGCGGCCGCACCGATTCAGGTGTGCCGGGACCACCTGGCGTCCGGGCAGTCGATCCGCGCGCTGGTGATCAACACCGGAAACGCGAACGCCGGCACCGGTGAACCGGGCCTGGCGAACGCACGCCAGACCTGCACCGCGCTGGCGCGCTCGCTCGGTCTGCACCACGAACAGGTGCTGCCGTTCTCGACGGGCGTGATCATGGAGCCGCTGCCGCTGGACCGTCTGCTGGCCGGCCTGCCGCTGGCGCTGGCTGACGCGGCACAGCCTCAGACCGAGGGCGGCGCGCAATGGCTCTCCGCGGCTCAGGGCATCATGACCACCGACACCTTGCCCAAGGCCTTCAGCCAGCGCTTCGAGCTGGACGGGCGGACCCTCAGCGCCACCGGCATTGCCAAGGGCGCGGGCATGATCCGGCCGAATATCGCCACCATGCTGGGTTTCCTGGCCACGGACGCCGCCGTCGCGCCCGAGCTGATGAATGCGCTGGCGCGCCGCCTGGCCGATGCTTCCTTCAACCGCGTCACCGTGGACGGCGACACCAGCACCAACGACTCCTTTGTCGTGGTGCGCACCCGGGCGGGCGGGCAACACACCCATCACCGATCTGGAGAGCCTCGCAGGGCGTGCGCTGCTGGCGGCACTCACCCCGGTGGCGCGGCAGTTGGCGCATGCCATCGTGCGCGACGGCGAAGGCGCCACCAAGTTCATCACCGTGCAGGTGGACGGTGGCCGCGACGCCTCGGAATGTCTGCTGGCCGCGTACGCGGTCGCTCACTCGCCCCTGGTGAAGACGGCGTTCTTCGCCAGCGACCCGAACCTGGGCCGCATCCTGGCAGCGGTGGGCTACGCGGGCATTCACGACCTGGATGTCAACGGCATCGATCTGCACCTTGGTGACGTGCATGTGGTCAGCGCCGGTGGGCGCCACCCGGCCTACAAGGAAGAGGACGGCCAGCGTGTCATGAAGCAAGCCGAGATCCTGGTGCGAATCGGGCTGGGCCGGGGCACGGCGAGCGAGACCGTGTGGACCTGCGACTTCAGCCACGAGTACGTGACCATCAACGCCGACTACCGGTCATGAACGAGCACTTCGAACGCCTGCTGCAGCGCGCCGAGCAGCTCATCACCCGGATCGAGGCGGTGCTGCCGCAGCCCATGTCGGCGCCCGACTGGGCCGCCGCCGTGGCCTGGCGTTACCGCAAGCGCAGCAGCGGCCATGGCGTGCTGGAGCCGGTGCGACACGTGGGTGCGATGCGCCTGGACGATCTGCAGGAGATCGACGGGCAGAAGGAAAAAATCCAGCGCAACACCCTGCAGTTCGTGCAGGGGCTGCCGGCCAATAACGTGTTGTTGACCGGTGCCCGCGGTACCGGCAAGTCCTCGCTGGTGCGCGCCTGCCTCAACGAATACGCGCCGCAAGGCCTGCGGCTGATCGAGGTGGACAAGTCCGACCTGGTGGATTTGCCCGACATCGTCGAAGTGGTGGCTGAGCGGCCCGAGCGTTTCATCGTGTTCTGCGACGACCTCAGTTTCGAGGATGGCGAGCCAGGCTACAAGGCGCTCAAGTCCATCCTGGATGGCTCGGTTTCGGCCGCGAGCCCCAACGTGCTGATCTACGCCACCAGCAACCGCCGCCACCTGCTGCCCGAGTACATGAAGGAAAACCTCACCTACACGCACACGGCGGATGGCGAGGTGCACCCGGGCGAGGTGGTGGAGGAAAAGATTTCCCTGTCGGAGCGCTTCGGCCTCTGGGTGAGCTTCTACCCGTTTAGCCAAGACGAGTACCTCACCATCGTCGCGCAGTGGCTCAGCTCGATGGGTGTGCCTGCCGCTGACATTGCGGCGGCGCGGCCCTTGGCACTGGTCTGGGCACTGGAGCGCGGTTCGCGCAGCGGTCGGGTGGCCTACCAGTTCGCGCGCGACTACGCGGGCACCCACGCCATCCAGGCATGAGCGCGCCAGTGCTGGTGGTCGATGCCGACCAGGACGCGCCGCGTCCTGCCGACCGGCCCGTGGTGGACGTGGCCGTTGGCGTGCTGATCGCTCCCGATGGTGCTTTCCTGCTGACATCCCGTCCACCGGGCAAGGTGTATGCCGGGTACTGGGAGTTTCCGGGCGGCAAGCTGGAGGCGGGTGAAACCGTGGAGCAGGCGCTGCGGCGCGAACTTCAGGAAGAGATCGGCCTGACCATCGGCACCGCGCACATCTGGAAAGTGTCGATGGTGGACTACCCGCATGGACTGGTGCGGCTGCATTTCTGCAAGGTGCGCGACTGGACCGGTGAGCTGCAGATGCGCGAAGGCCAGCAGTTTGGCTGGCAAACCCTGCCGGTGTCGTGTGCCCCTGTGCTGGCCGGTACCGTGCCTGTGCTGGAATGGCTGGCGGCCGAACAGACGGTTTGAGGTCGGTCTGCTGAACCGCGGGAGGCGGTTTCAGCTTTGTTCGAAGCCGGGGTCGCTCTGACCTTCCTTTTCCGGCAGGCCGAATTCCTCGTTCGCCCAGGCACCCAGATCCATCTGCTTGCAGCGCTCGCTGCAGAACGGACGGTACGCGTTGCTCGGCGCGTAGATGCTGGGCCCGCCGCAATTCGGGCAGCGGACGGTTCTGACGGATGTGTGGGTGGCTTTGTCGCTCACGGCCGACCTCAGGCGCACAGGGTCAGTTCAAACGCGGCGTCCTCCTGCGCTGGATGCAGGCGGTCGTCTTCGCCGTGGCGCATCAGGCGCACCGACAGCATCAGCCGGTTGCCGCTGATTTCGGGGATGAGCCCCGTGGACGGGTCGATGCGCAAGCGCAGCAGCTGGAAGCTGCGGCCCTGCGGCAGGGTCAGCTGGAACTGCGCAACCCGGCGCGACCACCTTCTGGGCCGAACCCGATTCGCGCAGCATCTTGAGCAACTGCACGATGGACTCGGCCAAGGGCGCCAGCGGTACCGACCAGCGATGCAGATCGGCCCGGCGTTCCTCCGCGCTCCGGTGCTGCCAGTGGTAGTAGCCGGGCAGATCAAACTCGCAGGTGCCGCCTGGAATGCCGATGCGGCTGCGGATGCTCATCAGCCAGTCGTTCTCAGTCAGGGCCTGGCCGGTCTTGCCGGTCATTTCGCTCAGTTGCGTGAAGCAGTCTTCCAGCTTCTGGATGACCTCTTCCAGGGCCTGCTCCGCGATCATCGGATTGCCGCGAAAACCGATGAGTTGCTGCTTGTGCCGGTCCAGATCCTTGAGCACATCCGACTTCATGTCGGCCCGGGCCGCCACGTCCATGATCTCGAAGATGGTCTGGATCGCATAGTGGTGATCCAGCGGGTGGCTGCGGGGCACCAGTTCCACCATGCGACGAAACAGCTGTTCAAGCCGCAGGTAGGTGCGAATGCGTTCGTTGAAGGGGTAGTCGTACAGGATCACGGCAGCGGGGCGGTCGCGGGACGGAGCGGCGGGTGGGGGTTCATCATAGCCCGAACCGCTTGGCCAGGGCCTCAGCGGCGCGCTCCAGCAGGGCCAGGTCGTCGGCGTCGTTGAAGACCACGAGGTCGGCCGCGGCCAGGCGCAAGGCACGCGGACTCTGGTTGCGCATCACGGCTTCGGTGGTGGTGGCGTCCCATCCACTGCGAGCGTTCACGCGGCGGATCTGCGTGGTGGGCGAGCAGTCGACCACCAGCACGCGGTCCAGCTGAGGCCGCCAGCGTGGGGACTCGACGAGCAGAGGCACATCGAACACCAGACAGGCAGAGGCCGATGCCTGGGCCTGGCGCTGGATTTCCGCGCCCACCAGCGGATGGATGATGTGCTCCAACGTGTGGCGGGCTTCGGGGTGTGCGAACACGTGATCGCGCATGCGCTGCCGGTCGAGGGCGCCATCTGGAGCCAGGAATGCCGGGCCAAAGGTGTGTGCGATGGCGGGCATCGCGGCGCCGCCGGCTTCGGTGCTGCGGCGGGAGATGGCGTCGGCATCGATCACACCGGCGCCACGGGCCTGCAGCAGGCGCGCCAGCGTGCTCTTGCCACTGCCAATGCCACCGGTGAGTCCCAGCCGCAGGGGCGGCCTGTGAGGCGTCTGGCTCACAGGCCGATGGCGGCCAGAATGGCCGAAGGGCCAAAGACCATCGAGGTCAAGCCGGCCAATGCCAGGAAGGGGCCGAAAGGCACATAGCCTCCCTCGCGCAGGTTGCCTTTGAGTTTGATGGCGATGCCCACCACGGCACCGATCACCGAGGCCATCAAGATCACCGGGATCAACGCTTGCCAGCCGAACCACGCGCCGAAGGCGGCGAAGAGCTTGAAGTCACCGTAGCCCATGCCTTCCTTGCCCGTGATCAGCTTGAAGGCCCAGTACACCAGCCAGAGCGACAGGTAGCCTGCCACAGCCCCCCAGAGAGCGTCCGGGAGCGCGGTGCCTGTCAGTCGCAGACCTGCTGCGCACAGGCCGGCCCACAGCAAGGGAAGGGTGATGTCGTCGGGCAGCAGCGTGGTGTCCCAGTCGATGCACGCGAGTGCCAGCACCGCCGCAGAAAAGCCGCACCAGGCCAGGGCCTCCCAGCCCAGCCCCCATTGCCACCCGCACCAGGCGAACAGGACCGCGGCCGTCAACTCTACCGCCGGATAGCGTACGCTGATCGGCGCGTTGCACTGGCTGCATTGGCCGCGCAACGCGAGGTAGCTGAACACCGGGATGTTCTCGAACCAGCGGATCTGATGTCCGCAATGCGGGCAGCGCGAGCGCGGCACCATCAGGTTGAATGTTTCAGCTTCTGGTGAGGCCGCTGCCGGATTCTCTACCGTGTTCTGAAGATCCGCGCATTCGGCCGCCCAGCGCAGTTCCATCATCTTGGGCAGGCGGTGAATCACCACATTGAGAAAGCTGCCCACCAACAAGCCGAGCAAGCCCAGCAGCGCCGCGCCCGGCACGCCCGCTTCCGCCAGCATCAAACCACCTGGCCCAGCTTGAAGATGGGAAGGTACATCGACACCACGATACCGCCAATGACGGTCCCCAGCACAACGATGATGATGGGCTCCATCAGGCTGGAGATGCCCGCCACCATGTCGTCGACCTCGGCTTCATAGAAGTCGGCGGCCTTGCCCAGCATGTGGTCGATGGAGCCCGACTCCTCACCGATGGCGCACATCTGCAGCACCATGGATGGGAAGATGTTGGCGTTGGTCATGGCGTTGGTCAGGCTGGTGCCGGTCGACACCTCCTGCTGGATCCGTTCGGTGGCGATGGCGTAGACCGAGTTGCCCGATGCACCACCCACCGAGTCCAGTGCTTCCACCAGGGGCACGCCCGCCGCGAACATTGTCGCCAGCGTGCGCGTCCAGCGGGCGATGACCGATTTTTCGATCAATGGACCAAAGATCGGCAGCTTGAGCAGCAGGCGGTCCATGAACCGCTGCACCTTCTCATTGCGCCGCCAGGCCTGCATGAAAAAGTAGAAGCCGCCACCGAGGACGCCAAAGATCAACCACCAGTACTCGGTGAAGAACTCGCTTATCGCGATCACGAACAGGGTCGGCGCGGGCAGATCGGCGCCGAAGGAGGAGAACACCTCCTTGAACGAGGGGATCACGAAGATCATGATGATGGTCACCACCACGAAGGCCACGATGATCACGGCGATCGGGTACATCAGCGCCGACTTGATCTTGGACTTGAGCGCCTCGGTCTTCTCCATGTAAGTCGCCAGGCGGTCCAGCAACTCCTCCAGAATACCGGCGGCTTCACCGGCTTCCACGAGGTTGCAGTACAGGCTGTCAAAGTACAACGGGTGTTTGCGAAACGCCGAACTCAGCGAGGTGCCGGTTTCCACATCGGTGCGGATGTCGTTGAGCAGCTTGGTGACGCTGGGGTTGGCGTTGCCCCGGCCGACGATGTCGAACGCCTGGAGCAGGGGCACACCGGCTTTCATCATGGTGGCCAGCTGGCGCGTGAAGATGGCAATGTCCTTGGGCTTGATGCGCTTGCCCGAACTCATGCGGCGCTTCTTGACCTTGCCGGGCACGATGCCCTGGCGCCGCAGCGCAGCCAACACCTGGTTTTCTCCCGCGGCCCGTGTTTCTCCACGCACGGTCTTGCCGTTGCGGTCTTTGCCCTCCCACTCGAAGACGGCGTCCTTGACGTTCTTGGATACTGCGGTTGCCATGGTGTCCCTCTATCCCTCTGAGCCTTGTGTCTGGAACTGCATCACTCGTTGGTCACGCTGAGCACTTCTTCCAGCGAAGTCATGCCCAGCTTCACCTTGAGCAGACCCGATTCGCGCAGCGTGCGAACGCCCTCCTTGCCGGCCTGCTGGGCAATGTCGAGCGCGCTGCCACCACGCAGGATGATGCGTTGGATTTCTTCCGAAATGGGCATCACCTGGTAGATGCCGACGCGGCCCTTGTAGCCGTTGTTGCAGGCCGAGCACCCCACGGGCTTGTAGGGCGTCCAGGTGCCATCAAGGTCTTCCGGCTTGAATCCGGCGTCCACCAGGGCCTTGCGCGGTACGTCCAGCGGCGCCTTGCAGGTGGCGCACAGGCGACGGGCCAGCCGCTGGGCGGTGATCAGGATCACGCTGGAGGCGATGTTGAACGTGGGAATGCCCATGTTCATCATCCGCGTCAGTGTGGTCGGCGCGTCGTTCGTGTGCAGGGTGGACAGCACCATGTGACCGGTTTGTGCGGCCTTGATCGAGATGTCCGCCGTTTCGAGATCGCGAATCTCACCCACCATGATCACGTCGGGATCCTGGCGCAGAAATGCCTTGAGGGCCGCCGCGAAGGTCAGGCCCGCCTTCTCGTTGACGTTGACCTGATTGACACCCGGCAGGTTGATTTCCGACGGATCTTCCGCCGTGGAAATGTTGATGCCTGGCTTGTTCAGGATGTTCAGGCAGGTGTACAGCGACACCGTTTTCCCCGACCCCGTGGGGCCGGTGACCAGCACCATGCCGTATGGCCGGCTGATCGCGTTCAACAGCCGCTCTTTTTCCTCGGGTTCGTAGCCCAGGGCATCGATGCCGACCTTGGCGCTGCTCGGGTCCAGAATACGGATCACGATCTTCTCGCCGAACAAGGTGGGCAGGGTGCTGACCCGAAAGTCGATCACGCGGTCCGGTCCGATCTTGAGTTTCATGCGCCCGTCCTGGGGCACACGCTTCTCCGAGATGTCCATGCGGGAGATCACCTTGATCCGCGACGCCAGCTTGTCCTTGATCACGATCGGCGGCGACGCAATTTCACGCAGTTCGCCGTCCACCCGAAAACGGACCCGGTAGTTGTGCTCGTAAGGCTCAAAGTGCAAGTCGGATGCCCGCATGTTGAATGCGTCAATCAGCATCTTGTGCAGGAACTTGACCACGGGCGCGTCGTCGACCTCCGACGCCTTGTCGGTCACGTCGCTCACGCTCGTCTCAGTGGCCGCCTCGTCGAACTCGAACTCGCCACCGATGATGTTGTCCATCGTGTCGTTGACGCTGGTGGTCTGGGTCTCCACCAGTTTGCTGAGCTTGTCGTACTCGGCAATCACCCAGTCCACGCCCATCTGGGTCGCGAACTTGATCTTCTCGGCGGCCTGTTGGTCGGCTGGATCGGCCGTCGCGACCATCAAGCGGTTGTTGCGTTTGCTCAGGACGACGATGCGGTAGTCGCTGCAGATCTTGGGATCGAGCAGGCCGGCGGGCAGGCGTTGCACGTCGATCGCGTCCAGATCGAGCAGTGGCGCGGCAAACGCCACCGACATGGTGTGGGCCAGATCCGAAGCGGACACAGCCCCTGAGCCGGTCAGCTCTGCGATGAAGCTGGAGCGGCCGCTTTGTGCTTTGCGATAAAGATCTTCAGCCGCCTTCTGGCCAAGCTTCCCCGCAGACACGAGCGCGCGGCCCAGGCCTGGCAAGGCCATGGACGGGGTCTCCTGGGGGACGGTTTCGACGGACGCCATAGATTTCTATTTATCGTAAATCAAGGACTTGCCCGCCATTATTGAGGCAACTTGTGTCGGAAATGCGGATTCCCCCGCTGGCCGTTGTATCGAGGACGCGAAATCCGACCGGCCGGTCGTTGGCTCGGTCTGAACGGCAATGTCTGAAAGGGGGAAACTGGTCGGGGTGAGAGGATTCGAACCTCCGGCCTCTACGTCCCGAACGTAGCGCTCTACCTGGCTAAGCTACACCCCGATGGACCGAAAATGGTCGATCGTCTGAAGGCCGTTGGCCTTCCGTGGCTGCTCAAGATCGACGCTCAAGCAGGCCAGCCGCCAATTGTAGCAAAGCTGCGCTGTAGGCATTGACCGGCAGTTGCTTGGCGGCCTCGATTGCCCGTTGGGCCTCCGCGTGCGCACTGACCCGAGCCGCATCCAGGGCACCCGTTTGAAGAATGATGTCCCTGATGGCATCGAGGTGCGCCACGTCGCCCTGTTCGATGGCCTGACGCAGCAGCGCCTTCTGCGCCTCGGAGCCGGAACGCAGGGCGCAAATGATGGGCAGCGTGACCTTGCCTTCGCGCAGGTCATCCCCCAGGTTCTTGCCCAGTTCATCGGCACTGCCCTCGTAGTCGAGCACGTCATCGATGACCTGAAAGGCAGTGCCCAGGGCCTGCCCGTACTCCGCGCACAGGGCCTCGGTATGGGCATCCGTGCCCGCCAGGATGGGCGCCAAGCGGGCGCTGGCTTCGAACAGCTTGGCCGTTTTGGAGCGGATCACGCGCAGGTACGCGGCCTCGTCGATGGTGGCGTCGTGCATGTTCATGAGTTGAAGCACTTCGCCTTCGGCGATCACGTTGGTGGCGTCGGACAGCACCTGCATCACGCGCATGTCGTTGATGTCCACCATCATCTGAAAGGCGCGGGAGTAAAGAAAGTCACCCACCAGCACACTGGCGGCATTGCCAAACCGCTCGTTGGCGGTCTCGCGCCCCCGGCGCAAGGTGGACTCGTCCACCACGTCGTCGTGCAGCAGGGTCGCGGTGTGAATGAACTCCACGACGGCCGCCAGCGTGTGGCGCTGGGGGTTCTGGCTGTTGATCGCGCCGCTGACCAGCAGCAGCAAGGCCGGGCGCAAGCGCTTGCCGCCCGCCGAGATGATGTACTGGGCAACTTCCCGGACCAGCGGTACCTCGGTGGTCAGGCGTTCGCTGATGACTTGGTCCACCCGCTGCATGTCGGGCTGGATCAGCTCCAAGGGGCTGGCGGGGGAATTGATGGGGGTGGTCAAGGTGGAAACGCGGGATCGGTAGGGGGTGTCGGGCCGGGTTGGGATTATAGGAACGGTGCCCCAGGCCCTCTGAAAATGGCCGCGCCAGGGAGCCGCGAGGGCGGTAGCATGCCAGCCGCTTGCCGGTTTTCCGGGCACATGCTAAAATCTAGGGCTTGGTGGAATTGGGTCCGCCGAGCTTCCATTCGTGGAATTTTTAAAGAGGTTCATATGTACGCGGTCATAAAAACCGGTGGCAAACAGTATCGTGTTGCTGCTGGCGAAAAAATTAAAGTAGAACAGATTGCTGCGGATGTGGGCCAAGAGATCGTGTTTGACCAGGTACTCGCTGTCGGCAACGGCACCGATATCAAGGTTGGCACTCCCTTGGTTTCCGGCGCAACGGTCACGGTCACGGTGTTGGCCCACGGCAGGCACGACAAGGTCAGCATCTTCAAGATGCGCCGTCGCAAGCACTACCAGAAGCGCCAAGGGCACCGTCAGAATTTCACCGAACTGCAGATTGCTTCGATCGCAGCCTGAGGAGTAAGTCAACATGGCACAGAAAAAAGGCGGCGGCTCAACGCGAAACGGGCGCGATTCCAAGCCCAAGATGCTCGGCGTGAAGGCGTTTGGTGGCGAGCTGGTCAGTGCTGGCTCGATCATCGTGCGTCAGCGCGGTACCAAATTCCACCCCGGCATGAACGTGGGCGTGGGCAAGGACCACACCATTTTTGCAACGGTCGATGGCCACGTGAGCTTCGCCATCAAAGGCGCGCTGAACCGTCAGGTTGTCAGCATCACCCCTGTCTGAGCGGGCGTGCTCCCGTGCTGCAAGATTGAAAAATCGGTGCAGTGCGATGAGGCACATGTGATACGTTGAATGCAAAAGGCCCGCCCGTGCGGGCTTTTTGTTTGGCCCTTCTCTAGCAGTTCCTTCCTGGAAAGCATGTCATGAAATTTGTGGACGAAGCCACGATCGATGTCGCTGCGGGCGATGGCGGCAATGGCTGCGCATCTTTCCGGCATGAAAAATACAAAGAGTTCGGGGGGCCCGACGGCGGCGACGGTGGCCGTGGTGGCGATGTGTACGCCGTGGCGGACGCCAGCCTGAACACCCTGGTGGATTTCCGGTTCACCCGCCGCTTCGAAGCGCATCGCGGCGAACACGGCAAGGGTTCGGACATGTTTGGCGTCAAGGGCGACGACATCGTGCTCAAGATGCCGGTCGGCACCATCATCGCGGATGCGGAGACCGGCGAAGTGCTGTTCGAGTTGCTGCAGCCCGGTGAACAGGTGACGATCGCCAAGGGGGGCGATGGTGGCTTCGGCAACATGCACTACAAGAGCTCGACGAACCGCGCGCCGCGTCAGAAGACGCCCGGCTGGCCCGGCGAGAAGCGTAGCCTGAAGCTGGAGCTCAAGGTGCTGGCCGATGTGGGCTTGCTGGGCATGCCCAACGCGGGCAAGTCGACCTTGATCGCGGCCATCTCCAACGCGCGCCCCAAGATCGCCGACTACCCTTTCACCACTTTGCATCCCAATCTGGGTGTGGTCCGCGTCGGGCCGGAGAAGAGCTTCGTGGTGGCCGATGTACCCGGGCTGATCGAAGGGGCGTCGGAGGGCGCTGGCCTGGGACACCAGTTCCTGCGGCACCTGCAACGCACGCGCCTGCTGCTGCACATGCTGGATGTGGCGCCCTTCGATGAAGGGGTCGATCCTGTCGCGCAGGCCAAGGCCATCGTGGCGGAGTTGAAGAAATTCGATCAGAAGCTGTACGAGAAACCTCGTTGGCTTGTGCTCAATAAGCTGGACATGGTGCCCACCGAGGAGCGGGAGGCCCGGGTCAAGGACATCGTGAAACGCCTGAAATACAAGGGGCCCGTCTTCGAAATTTCAGCGCTTACCCGCGAGGGTTGCGAACTGCTGGTGCAGAAGATCTACCAGCACATCGCGCAGGTGCATCAGTCGATGCAAGCGCCTGTGGATGTGGATCCCCGTTTCGTGAATGGTCCGGACACCCTCTGATTTCGATTCTGCCCACCCATGGACACCGCCTCGACTTCTCCGCCTGTTGATTCAATGAATGTGCATGGCATGGCCCCGGCGGCCGTGTTCAAGACCGCTCGCCGCATCGTGGTCAAGGTGGGTTCCAGCTTGGTGACCAACGAGGGCCGCGGCCTTGACGAAGAAGCCATCGGGCAATGGAGTCAGCAATTGGCGGCCCTGGTGCAGCAGGGGCGTGAGGTCATCATGGTCAGCAGCGGCGCGGTGGCCGAAGGCATGAAACGCCTGGGCTGGACCGTGCGGCCCAAGGAGATCAACGAACTTCAAGCTGCGGCGGCCGTAGGGCAGATGGGCCTGGTGCAGATGTACGAGACCAAGCTGCGCGGTTGTGGCGTCGGCAGCGCGCAAGTGCTGTTGACGCACGCCGACCTCGCGGACCGTGAACGTTATCTCAATGCCCGCTCGACCCTGTTGACATTGCTCCAGCTGGGCGTGGTGCCGGTGATCAACGAGAACGACACCGTCGTCAACGACGAAATCAAGTTTGGCGACAACGACACACTGGGCGCGCTCGTGGCCAATCTGGTGGAGGCCGACGTGCTCGTGATCCTGACCGACCAGAAGGGCTTGTACACGGCCGATCCCCGGCGCGATCCTTCCGCTCAGTTTGTTCACGTGGCCCGCGCTGGCGATGCACGCCTGGAAGCCATGGCGGGCGGCGCGGGCAGCGGCATTGGCAAGGGCGGCATGATCACCAAGATACTGGCCGCCAAACGCGCCGCCGGTTCCGGGGCCTCCACGGTCATCGCCTGGGGCCGCGAGCCCGACGTGCTGTTGCGACTGACGGCGGGTGAAGCCATCGGCACCTGCCTCGTGGCCCAGACACCCAAGCACCAGGCGCGCAAGCGCTGGATTTCCGATCATTTGCAGTTGCGTGGCGCCGTCGTGGTGGACGATGGCGCGGTCGGCAAGATCGTGGGCGAAGGCAAGAGCCTGCTGCCTATCGGCATGACGGGCGTCGACGGCGAGTTCTCCCGAGGGGATGTGATCGCGGTGCGCGATGCGCGCGGGGCCGAAGTGGCGCGCGGATTGGCCAACTACGCGAGCAGCGAGGCCCGGCTCATCTGCCGCAAGTCATCGCAGGACTTCGAGCGTTTGCTGGGTTACGTGGCTGAACCCGAAATGATCCACCGCGACAACCTCGTCCTGGCGCGCGGCTAAGGCCAGCGCCCCCGGGCCCGCTCAGCGCGTTTCCGGGCGGCCGTGTTTGAGGGTGTGCAGGATTTTCTGCGCGCTGCCGTTGATGGTTCGGCCTTCGCAGATGCCCGCCCGTGCCAGCAACATGGCGGGGCGGGTGGGTCCGGAGAACGACAGCTCTTGCCATGCTTCCTTGGCGTTGACGTTCCAGCTGGACGCGTTGTTGTTCCAGCGTCCATAGGTCTTGACTTCGGCCGTCTGGCAACGCAGGCCCTGGTACAGCACATTGAGCGCCCCGCTGGAGCTGCGGGCGACCAGCACATAGCGCACCACACCGTCCTCGCCCACGCTCAAGGTCTTGGGGTCGATACCGTAGCTCAACGCCGTACCGGCTGAGACCTCGAAGGCCTGCAATTGGTCGATGCTGAAAGTGGGCGGCGGCTTGACCGCCGCTTCCTGCCACGCAGGGGCGTCCGGGTCGTCTCGCAATTGGGCCTGCAATGCAGGGCTGAAACCCAGAAACGAAATCAGGGCCGCTGCGACGGACAGGCATCGCGGCAACCGGTGGCGGGCAGAAGTCATTTGTGTTCGATGTGGGCAGAGCGGGAGCCGCTCTGCGGGTCGGGATCAAAACTGGCGCCCGGGGGCAGTTCCAGGCCCGGCGGTGGGGCCGACAGGGACGAGGATTCGGGACTTTCGTCGTGGCGGTGGCGGGAGCCACCGCGCAGGTAGCGGTTGCGGGTGTCGTTCTTGGGCAGGTAGCGCGAGAGTTCGGTGAGCGCCATTTCGTAGACGCCTCGTTTGAACTCCACGACCACGTCGAGCGGTACCCAGTAGTCGTGCCAGCGCCAGGCGTCGAACTCCGGATGGCTGGTCGCGCGCAGGTTCAGGTTCCAGTCCTGCGCCACGAGGCGCAGCAGGTACCAGATCTGTTTCTGCCCCTTGTAGTGGCCGCGTGCATCGCGGCGGATGAAGCGGTCCGGCACTTCGTAGCGCAACCAGTCGCGCGTGCGGGCGACGATGCTCACGTGCTCGGGCATGAGCCCGACTTCCTCGTGCAACTCGCGGTACATCGCCTGCTCAGGTGTCTCGCCTCTGTCGATGCCACCTTGCGGAAACTGCCAGGAGTGTGAGCGGATGCGCTTGCCCCAGAACACCTGGTTTCGCTGGTTGAGCAGAATGATGCCGACATTGGGCCTGAAGCCTTCTCTGTCAAGCATAATCAACCCCAAATTTTTAAACTGTGTTCATTATGCATCGCGGCATGCAAGTTGCGAAGTGATCACACACCTGTTGCATCTCCGGGCGCAGGTGGGCCGTCCAGATCGCCGGATGCGCCGTTCTCCCGGTTCCCACCTCCGATGTACCGCAACACTGCCTCGCGGCAGAACCCAGCTCGCCCATGAAAGCCTCCCAGTTCCTGATTTCCACCCTCAAGGAAGCCCCGGCCGACGCGGAAGTCGTCAGCCACCAGCTGATGACGCGCGCCGGCATGATCAAGAAGCTCGGCGCTGGCATCTACAGCTACATGCCCATGGGCTTGCGCGTGATCCACAAGGTGGAGGCCATCGTGCGCGAAGAAATGAACCGGGCAGGTTCGGTGGAGCTCACCATGCCGGTGATCCAGCCGGCGGAGTTCTGGCAGGAAACCGGGCGCTTTGACAAGATGGGGGCCGAGCTGCTGCGCATCAAGGACCGGCACGACCGAGATTTCGTGGTGCAACCCACCAGTGAGGAAGTGCGCACTGACATTGCGCGCCAGGATTTCCGCAGCTACAAGCAGTTGCCCAAGAACCTGTACCAGATCCAGACCAAGTTCCGTGATGAGCGGCGCCCGCGTTTCGGCCTCATGCGGGGCCGCGAATTCATCATGAAGGACGCCTACAGCTTCGACCGGGACGAGTCGACAGCCAAGCTGAGCTACCAGGTGATGGCCGCGGCCTACCGGCGCATCTTCGACCGGTTCGGCCTGCGCTACCGCGCCGTGGCGGCCGACAGCGGCGCCATCGGCGGCGATCTGAGCGAGGAATTCCAGGTGATCGCCGCGACCGGGGAAGACGCGATCGTCTACTGCCCGGCGAGCGACTACGCCGCCAACATGGAAAAGGCCGAGGCGCTGGCGCCGGCTGGACCGCGCCCCGCGGCAGCCAACCCCATGGTCAAGACGCCCACGCCCGGCAAGGCCACCTGCGCCGACGTGCGCACGCTGCTGGGCGTGCCTCTGGCCACCACGGTGAAATCGCTGGTGTTGCGCACCGACGAACTCGACGAGGCGGGCGAGGTCGCCAAGAGCCAGGTCTGGCTGTTGCTGCTGCGCGGCGACCACGACATGAACGAAGTCAAGGTCGGCGAAGGTGCCGGGGCTCAACGCCGGCTTCCGGTTCGCCACCGGCGCCGAGATCGATGCGCACTTCGGCTGCAAGCCAGGTTACCTGGGCCCGATCGGCCTGAAGAAGCCGGTGAATCTCGTGGTCGACCGCGAGGTGGCCGTGTTGGCGGACTGGATCTGCGGGGCCAACGAGCCGGACTTCCACATGACCGGTGTGAACTGGGGCCGCGACCTGCCCGAGCCGACCCTGGTGGCGGACCTGCGCAACGTGGTCGAAGGCGATGCCTCGCCCGACGGCCAGGGCGTGCTGGCGATCGAGCGTGGCATCGAGGTCGGCCACGTGTTCTACCTGGGCACGAAGTACAGCAAGGCCATGAACGCCACCTTCCTGGGCGAGGACGGCAAGCCCGCGCATTTCGAGATGGGCTGCTACGGCATCGGCATCACGCGCCTGCCGGCCGCGGCGATTGAGCAGAACCACGACGAACGCGGCATCATCTGGCCCGACGCGCTGGCGCCGTTCACGGTGGTGGTCTGCCCCATCGGCATGGACCGCAGCCCCGAGGTGAAGGTCGCCGCCGAACAGCTGTACAGCGAGCTGCTGGCGGCTGGCGTGGATGTGATCCTGGACGACCGGGGCGAGCGCCCCGGCGCCATGTTCGCGGACTGGGAGCTCATCGGTGTGCCGCACCGCGTCACCATCGGCGACCGCGGCCTCAAGGCCGGGCAGGTGGAATACCAGCACCGCCGCGATGCCGCCGCCACCCAGGTGGCGTTGGGCGAGGTGGTGGCGCTCCTGAAGGGCAAGCTGGGCGCATGAAGCCGCTGGTCTGGTCGCGCCGCGACTGCCTGCTGGCTGCCGGCGCGCTGGGCCTGGGCTCTCTGTCCCCGGTCGCGCACGCCGGTGGCCAACTGGAAGAGCCCCTGGCCGATTCGGTGCGCGGTGCCTTGAGCGCTGCGATCGCCAACAGCGCGCCGCCCGTGCCCGAGTTCACCGACCTGGAAAAACGCCTGGCCTATCTGCGCTGGCTGGGCGCTTCCAGCGACCGGCTGCAGCGCCGCAAGCCGGATTTCCAGACCCGCATCGAGTTCCTGCAGACCCTCTGGTACGAAACCCGGCGCGCGGGGCTGGACACCACCCTGGTGCTGGGGCTGGTGCAGGTCGAGAGCGCGTTCCGCAAGTTTGCCATTTCGCGCGTGGGCGCTCGGGGCTACATGCAGATCATGCCGTTCTGGTCGCGCCTGATCGGCGACGGCGATGCCAGCCGGCTCTTCAACATGCAGACCAACCTGCGGTTTGGCTGCGTGATCCTGCGCCACTACCTGGACCGCGAACGCGGTGACACCTTCCTGGCGCTCGGCCGCTACAACGGCAGCCGGGGCCGCGCCGAGTACCCGAACGCGGTCTATGCCGCGGCCAGGAACTGGGCCCACCCGGACGCCTGAGCGCGCCAGGCCGTTTACTGAAGAAAGCCGATGCGGCCTTTGCCCGCGCCCGCGCGAGGCAGATCTTCGGGTTCGATGCGATAGCGGTTGTCCAGCCGCGCATTGCCAAAGCCGGTGACGAGCGCGCGGCGCATCTCCCGCGGCGCGAGCGTCGCCAGCAAATCCAGCACGTCGTTGGCCGGTTCGGGGTCAAAACGCTGGCCCCAGTCGTGCTCCCCCAGAATTCCCCGGTAGAGGTGGGCCGCGATCTTGCGCGCGGCCTCGGGTGAGGGCGGCGAGATCTCGTACACGTTCATGCGGTTCATGATGGGCTCGGGGATGCCGCGCTCGTGGTTGGCCGTGGTGACCCAGATCACCTGGCTGGCGTCGATCGGCACTTCCGCGAACTCGTCGACGAAGCTCTGCGCCGTGTCGTGTTCCAGCAGGCTGTAGAGCGCACCCAGCGGGTCGTACTGCGCGTCCGCAGCCGCCTTGTCGATCTCGTCCACCACGATCACCGGGTTCGCGTACTGCCCATCCACCAGGGCCTCGAACACCTTGCCGGGCTTGGCGCCTTTCCATTGCGAGGACGAGCCCGAGAGCAGCCAGCCGGCCGTCATGGAACTCATGGGCACCAGGCTCATGCTCGTGCCGAGCAGGTCGGCGAGCTGGCGCGCGAAGTGGGTCTTGCCGACGCCGGGCGGGCCCAGCAGCAGGATGGGTGTGACTTCCAGGCTGTCGCGGCTGTCCTGGCTCAGCGCCACGTGGCGCTTCACATCGTCGAGCACTTCACCAAAATTGGGCAGCAGGTCGTAGAGCGGTGCCATGTCGGGCACGCCCGAGGGCTTGACCGCGAAGCGCTGGGGACCGCGCTCCAGCATGCGCTGCCAAGTGTTTCGAAGGCTTTCGTAGTCGCGTTCGTTGCCGCTGGCTTGCAGGTGGGCCAGCTTGCGCTCGACGTCGTCGGCGCTGAACACGCTGCGCATCTGGGCGATGGGCAGACCGAGGGAGGGTGAAGCGACCAGGCTGCGAGAGCTCATGCGATTCTCCTTGAGGTTCGGTGGCGATTTCATTCAAGCACACAACATGCCCGACCTCAATGCAGAAATGCCCGGCAAAGTCACCGCATTCCGAAAGATGGGCACGAGGTGTGCGAAATCGCGCACCAGAAACAACAAGGCCACCCGAAGGTGGCCCTGGCTGGCGCACGAGAGGAGAACGGGATCAGGCTTCGCCGTTGATGACCTGTTGCAGTTCGCCGGACTGGTACATCTCCATCATGATGTCCGAGCCGCCGATGAACTCACCCTTGACGTAGAGCTGCGGGATGGTGGGCCAGTTGCTGTATTCCTTGATGCCCTGGCGGATGCCGTCGTCTTCGAGCACGTTGACGGTGGTCAGCGTTTTCGTCTCGACGCCACAGGCCTTGAGGATCTGGATCGCACGGCCGGAGAAGCCGCACATGGGGAAGCTCGCGTTGCCCTTCATGAACAACACGATGTCGTGGGATTTGACCAGCTGGTCGATTCGGGTTTGCGCGTCGCTCATGGCTGAAAGTCCTTCTGCGGAAGGGTCTGGAGAGACCCGGAAACGGCTCACATTATCGCCGCTGCGGCCACTGGCCGCCGCTGCAGCGCTCAATGCCCGGGAGGTCGGCGCGGCTGCCGACCTGTGTGAAGCCGGCCGCCTGGAGCAGGCTGCGCACCGCTCCGGCCTGGTCGTGCCCATGCTCGAGCAGCAGCCAGCCTCCCGGGTTCAGGGCGGCGGGCGCGGTGGACACCAAGGCCCGGATGTCGTCCAGGCCGTCGGGGCCGGCGGTCAGCGCCGAGCCGGGCTCGTGGCCGAGCGCCGCCAGATGGGCGTCGCCTTCGGCGATGTAGGGCGGGTTGCTGGCGATCAGGTCGAAGTGCTGTGCCGGCACCGCGGTGAGCCAGTGCCCGAGGTGGAAATCCACCGCCAGGCCCAGCCGATCGGCGTTCGCACGGGCGACGGTCAGCGCATCGGGGCTGGCGTCCGTGGCCGAGACCACGGCGCCCGGGCGCTGGGCCTTGAGGGCCAGTGCGATGGCGCCGCTGCCGGTGCCCAGGTCGAGCACGCGGGCGGCTGCCGGCAGCGCATCCAGCACATCCAGCGCCCAGCTCACCAGGGTTTCGGTGTCGGGCCGTGGCACGAGCACGCGCGGGTCCACCTGGAGCGTGAGGCCGAAGAATTCCTGGTCGCCGCGCAGGTAGGCCATGGGCTCGCCGTGCCGGCGGCGTTGCACCAGGGCCGCGAGGCGGGCGGCCGCCTCGGCGTCCATCGCGTCGCCGTCGTGCGCCAGCAGCCAGGCGCGGTCGTGGGGGCTGCGCTGCAGGGCCAGCAGCAGCAGCATCTGCGCGTCGATCCGGTCCAGGCCGTCGCGCTGCAGGTGCGTCAGGGCTTCGCGCAGCGTGGTGGTCATGCGCCGTTGCGTTGTTCGAGCTCGGCCAGCAGCTCGGTGCCGCGCGCGACCTGCAGGGCGTGGATCACCTCGTCCAGATCACCTTCCATCACCTGCAGCACCTTGTACAGCGTGAGGTTGATGCGGTGGTCGGTCAGGCGGCCCTGCGGGAAGTTGTAGGTGCGGATGCGGTCGCTGCGGTCGCCGCTGCCGATCAGGCCCTTGCGCGTGGCGGCTTCGGCGGCTGCGCGCTCGCTGCGGTCTTTTTCCTGCAGGCGCGCCGTGAGCACCTGCAGCGCCTTGGCCTTGTTGCTGTGCTGCGATCGGCCGTCCTGGCATTCGGCGGTGATGCCGGTGGGCAGGTGGGTCACGCGCACGGCGGAGTCGGTCTTGTTGATGTGCTGGCCGCCCGCGCCACTGGCGCGGAAGGTGTCGATGCGCAACTCGCTCGGGTTGAGCTGCACCGCCTGGGTCTCGTCGGGTTCGGGCATCACCGCCACGGTGGCCGCACTGGTGTGGATGCGGCCCTGGGTCTCGGTGGCGGGCACGCGCTGCACCCGGTGGCCGCCGGACTCGAAACGCAGCCGCCCATAGGCTCCGGGGCCCGCGATGCGCAGCACCACTTCCTTGTAGCCGCCGAGCTCGCTGGGCGACTCGCTCACGGTCTCCACCTGCCAGCGCTGCTTTTCGGCGTAGCGCGTGTACAGGCGGGCGAGGTCGCCGGCGAACAGGGCCGACTCGTCGCCGCCGGTGCCGGCGCGGATCTCGACGAAGGCGTTGCGCTCGTCGTCCGGATCCTTGGGCAGCAAGAGTTGCTGCAAATCGATGTCCAGCTGCGCCAGGTCGGCCTCGGCACTCTGGATTTCCTCCTGCGCCATCTCGGCCATGTCAGGGTCGTCGAGCATTTCCCGCGCCGTCGCCAGGTCGGTCTCGCGTTGGAGATAGCGGTTGAACACCTCGACCACCGTGGAGGCCTCGGCGTGTTCGCGGCTCAGCGCGCGGAAGCGATCCATCTGGTCGACGACGTCGGGCGCGGACAGCAGCGCATCGAGCTCGTGCAGTCGGGCTCGCTGGCGCAGCAGGGTGTCACGGACGAAGGGTTTCATGGTGGGGCACGGAGACCCTGCACGCCGACACGGGCGCGGGCCCGCAACGCCGTGCGCGGGCCGGGTCAGCTAGTTTTGCGCGTTGCGCGGGGGTTTGAGCGGTTCGTCGCGCAGGAACAGCCGCGAAACGGTCTGCGCGGTGGCGGCACGTGTGGTGCTGTCACCGGTGTGCAGTTCGGCCAGGGTGCCGTGAAGCATTTTTTGCGTGAGGCCGCGCGAGAGCGCTTCCAGCACGGCTTCCACCGGCTCGCCCTTGGCCAGCAGGCGGCGGGCGCGCGCCATTTCCACGGCGCGCCATTCGTCGGCCTGGGCGTTGATCTGCTGGATCAGCGGCACCACGCCGTGGGCCGGGTCGCGCTGCTCCATCCAGTGCATGAAGCTGAGCACACCCGCGTCGATGATGGCCTCGGCCTGCGCCACGGCAGCCAGGCGGTGGTCCTTGCCGGTCTGCACCACGGTGGCGAGGTCGTCCACGGTGTAGAGGTAGACGTCGGGCAGGGCTTTGACCTCGGCCTCGATGTCGCGCGGCACCGCCAGATCGACCATGAACATGGGCCGGTGGCGGCGCTTCTTGAGCGCGCGTTCCACGGCGCCCAGGCCGATGATGGGCAGCGTGCTCGCGGTGCAGCTGATGACGGCGTCGAACTCGTGCAGGCGGTCGGGCACGTCGGCCAGCCGCATCACCTGCGCGCCGAAGCGGCTGGCGAGCTTCTCGCCGCGCTCCAGTGTGCGGTTGGCGATCGCCATGCCCTTGGGCGTCTTGGCCGCGAAGTGGGTGGCGGCCAGTTCGATCATCTCGCCCGCGCCGACGAACAGCACCTTGATGTCGCGCAGGTCTTCGAACAGCTGCGACGCCAGGCGCACCGCGGCGGCGGTCATGCTGATGGAGTGGGCGCCGATCTCGGTGGAACTGCGCACTTCCTTGGCGCACGGCGAACGAGCGCTGGAACAGCTGGTGCAGGGTGGTGCCCAGGGCGCCCGCGTCGCTGGCGGCGCGCACCGCGTCCTTCATCTGGCCGAGGATCTGGGCTTCGCCCAGCACCATGCTGTCCAGGCCGCTGGCGACGCGGAAGGCATGGCGCGCGGCCTGGTCGTCGCGCAGGATGTAGGCGTGGTCGCGCAGCACCTGGCCGCTCACGCCGCCGGTCTGCGCCAGCCAGTCCAGGGTGGGGTCCACCGCCGACTGGTCGCCCGCGCCGTACAGCTCGGTGCGGTTGCAGGTGGACAGCAGCGTGGCCTCGGGCTGGCGCGCCAGACTCTGGCGGTAGCCGTGCAAAGTGGGCTGGATCTGGTCGAGCGCAAACGCAAAACGGCCCCGCAGATCGAGCGGAGCCGTGTTGTGGTTGATGCCGAGGGCCCAGACAGACATGGGGTGATTATAAAATTGAACCCTTATGCACGCCGCCGCCCGCTTCGAATGACGCCTTTGGCCTTCCTCGGGCACATCGCCGGCTTCATCGCCCCTGCCGTTTTCATGGCCCTGGTCCTGTGGACGGTGCCCCGTTTCCGCCGCGCCGGCCGTGCGGCGCAGGGCGCCGGCCTGGAGGCCTTCATGCTGGTCGTGGCGGGTGTGGTGGTGCTGCTGGCGGGGCTGGTGTTCTTTGGCCGTGACGGCAAGATGGCCACCTACGCCGCCCTGGTGTTCGTTCAGGGCACGCTGGCCTGGTGGCTGCACCGCAAGCGCTGAGCGCTTCGCCTCAGCGCCCGGGCGCAAACAGGTCGATGCGGTCGGTGATGATGCCGTCCAAGCCCAGGTCCAGCAGCCGCTGCGCGGCCCATTCGTCGTTCACGGTGTAGGCCAGGGTGCGCAGGCCGCTTTCCCGGGCCTGGGCCACGGTGCTGCTGTCCCACAGGGCGTGGTTGCACACGGCCGCCACGCACCCCAAAGATTGCGCCATGTCCCGCCAGCCTTCCCGCAGGGTGTCGAGCAGCAGCCCGCGCGGCAGGTGGGGAGCGCTTTCCCGCGAGCCCTGCAGCGCGTCGGGCTGGAACGAGGTGAGGAAGGGCGCGCGCTCGGCGTTGCTGGCCCAGAGCCGCGCGGCCGCTTCCGCCACGGCGCGCCCCGCTGCGCAGCTCCGTGCCGGGGGTGGGTTTGATCTCGATGTTGAGCCAATGGCCCTGCGCCTGGCAGTGGCGGGCCACGGCTTCCAGGGCTGCCAGGGGCTCGCCCGCGAACGCGCGCGAGTGCCAGCCACCGGCATCGAGCTGGCTCAGCTCGCCCCAGGGGCGCTCACCGGCCACGCCGCTGCCGTTCGTGGTGCGCTCCAGGGTCGCGTCGTGCAGCAGGAAGACCACGCCATCGGCGCTGAGCTTGGCGTCGCATTCGTACATGCGGTAGCCGTGCGAGGCCCCGAGGCGGAAGGCGGCGAGGGTGTTTTCGGGCGCCAGCCTGCCGGCGCCGCGGTGGGCGACCCAGCGCGGGTAGGGCCAGTGGCCCGGCTGCTCTCTCCCACTCATTGCCGCTGGCCGGTCTCGGCGTTGAACCAGTGCAGGCGGTCCTCGCGCGGCTGGGCATGGATGGTGCTGCCGATGGCCGGGGCACCCTGGTCCTCGTGGGTGCGGATGATCAGCATCTCGTCGCCCAGGCGGGCGTGCACCAGGCGCTCGGCGCCCAGCAACTCCACCGTTTCCACCTGCAGCGCCCAGCCACTGTCACCCACGTCCAGGTGCTCGGGGCGGATGCCCAGGATGCTGCCGGGGCGCCCACCGGGCGCGTGTTTCAGCAGGTTCATGGGCGGCGAGCCGATGAAGCTGGCGACGAAGGTCGTGGCCGGGCGCGAATAGACCTCTTCGGGCGTACCGAACTGCTCCATGTTGCCCGCGTTCATCACGATCATGCGTTCGGCCAGCGTCATCGCTTCGACCTGGTCGTGCGTGACGAACAGCGAGGTGATGCCCAGTTCGCGGTGCAGCTTCTGGATTTCCAGCCGGGTCTGGGCGCGCAGCTTGGCGTCCAGGTTGGAGAGCGGCTCGTCGAACAGGAAGACCTGTGGCTGGCGCACGATGGCGCGGCCCATCGCCACGCGCTGGCGCTGGCCGCCCGAGAGCTCGCGCGGCTTGCGCTCAAGCAGGTGGCCGAGTTCGAGGATCTTGGCGGCCTTGTCCACACGGGCGCGGATCTCTTCCTTGGGCACCTTGGCGATCTTCAGGCCGTAGGCCATGTTGTCGAAGTTCGTCATGTGCGGGTAGAGCGCGTAGTTCTGGAACACCATGGCGATGTCGCGCTGGGCCGGTTCCAGGTTGTTGACGACGCGGTCGCCGATGCGAAGTTCACCACCGGAGATTTCCTCCAGGCCCGCGACCATGCGCAGCAGCGTGGACTTGCCGCAGCCCGACGGCCCGACGATGACGACGAACTCGCCATCCTGGATCTCGGCGTTCACCCCGTGGATGACCTGATTGGCCTTGGGGCCGATGCCGTAGCGCTTGACGATGTTGCGAAGTGAGAGAGAAGCCATGGCGTTGTTGTGATCGTGTTGTTGTCGGTTGCCGGGTTACTTTTCGGTGTCCACCAGTCCCTTGACGAACCAGCGCTGCATGAAGATCACCACGAGCGCGGGCGGCAGCATGGCCAGCAGCGCGGTCGCCATCACGATGTTCCACTCGTTGCCGGCGTCGCCGCCCGCGATCATGCGCTTGATGCCGATCACCACCGGGTACATCTCTTCCGAGGTGGTGACGAGCAACGGCCACAGGTACTGGTTCCAGCCGTAGATGAACTGGATCACGAACAGCGCGGCGATCGAGGTGCGCGACAAGGGCACCAGGATGTCCTTGAAGAAACGCATCGGGCCTGCGCCATCCACGCGCGCGGCTTCCACCAGTTCGTCTGGCACCGTGAGGAAGAACTGCCGGAACAGGAAGGTGGCGGTGGCGGAGGCGATGAGGGGGACGGTCAGGCCCGCGTAGGTGTTGAGCATGCCCAGGTCGGATACCACCTGGTAGGTCGGGCCGATGCGCACTTCCACGGGCAGCATCAGCGTGATGAAGATCAGCCAGAAGCAGATGCCCTTGAACGGGAAGCGGAAGTAGACGATGGCGAAGGCCGACAGCAGCGAGATGGCGATCTTGCCGAAGGTGATGACGAGCGCCGTGACCAGGCTTACCCACATCATGCGCGCCACCGGCGCGCTGGAGCCCGGGCCGCTGCCGCCGCCGAACAGGGTGTCGCGGTAGGTCTGCCAGAAGTTGCTGCCGGGCAGCAAAGGCATGGGGGCTTGCACGATGTCCTGCGCGGTGTGGGTGGACGCCACGAACGCCAGGTACAGCGGGAAGCCGACGATGAGCACGCCCAGCACCAGGATCAGGTGCGACAGCAGCGTCAGATAGGGACTGCGTTCAACCATGTCAGTACTGCACTTTCTTCTCGACGTAGCGGAACTGGATCACCGTGAGCACGATGACGATCACCATCAGCACCACCGACTGCGCGGCCGAGCCGCCCATGTCCATGGCCTTGAAGCCGTCGTGGTAGACCTTGTAGACCAGGATCGCGGTGTCGCGGCCCGGGCCGCCTTGCGTGGTCGCGTCCACGATGGCGAAGGTGTCGAAGAAGGCGTACACCACGTTGATCACCAGCAGGAAGAAGGTGGTGGGTGACAGCAGCGGGAACTGGATGCTCCAGAACCGGCGCCAGGGGCCCGCGCCGTCGATGGCGGCGGCCTCGATCAGCGACTTGGGGATCGACTGCAGCCCTGCGAGGAAGAACAGGAAGTTGTAGGAGATCTGCTTCCACACCGCCGCGATCACGATCAGCGTCATCGCGTGGTCGGAATTGAGCATGTGGTTCCAGTTGAAGCCCGACTGGCGCAGCATGTAGGCCACCACGCCGAGCGACGGCGAAAACATGAACATCCAGAGCACGCCAGCCACCGCCGGGGCCACGGCATAGGGCAGCAGCAGCGCGGTCTTGTAGGCCAGCGCGCCTTTGATGATGCGGTCGGCGAAGATCGCCAGCACCAGCGAAATGGCGATGCCGAAACCCGCGACCAGCACCGAGAAGAAGGCCGTGGTCTTGAACGAGGCCAGGTAGCTCGGGTCTTCGAAGAGGTTTCTGAAGTTCTCGAAGCCCACCCACTCCTTGGAAAAGCCGAACGAATCCTGCACCTGGAACGATTGCACCAGGGCCTGACCTGCCGGCCAGAAGAAGAAGATGCTGATGATGGCCAGCTGGGGCGCCAGCAACACCCAGGGCAACCACGCAGAGCGAAAGAGCACGCGCTTTTCCATGTCCAGTCTTTCTCAGTCTTTCAAAAAGACAACCCGCCGCTGTGCAAACCGCGGGGGTCTGCAGAGTGGCGGGCTATCGATGCCGACCAAAGGACTGGCAGGCATCGTCAGGCTTCGGGCCAGAATTTACTTGTTGGCGCGGGCGAAACGCACGAGCTGCTCGTTGCCTCGTGTCACGGCGGTGTCCAGCGCTTCCTTGGGCGACTTCTTGCCGGCCCAGATCTGCTCGGTTTCCTCGTCGATGATGGTGCGGATCTGCACGAAGTTGCCCAGGCGGATGCCGCGCGACTTGTCGGTGGCCTTGCGGATCATCTGCGTCACGGCCACGTCGGTGCCCGGGTTCTTTTCATAGAAGCCGGATGCCTCAGTCAGCTTGTAGGCCGCGGTGGTCACCGGCAGGTAACCGGTGCGCTGGTGGCTGGCGGCCTGCACCCGGGTGTCGTTCAGGAAGTTCAGAAAATCGGCCACGCCCTTGTATTCGGCGGGCTTCTTGCCGGCCATCACCCACAGGCTGGCGCCGCCGATGGCGGTGTTCTGGGGCGCGCCCTTGACATCGGCGTAGTAGGGCAGGGCGGAGATGCCGTAGGCGAACTTGGCGTCCTTGGACACGCGGGCATACAGGCCCGACGAGCCCGTGATCATGGCGCACTCGCCCGAGGGGAAGGAGGCGTCGGGCGCGTTGCCTCGACCCTTGTAGACAAAGCTGCCTTCCTTGGAAGCCTTGGCGAGGTTCTCGAAGTGGCGCACGTGCAGCGGCGTGTTGATCATCAGCTGTGCGTCGTTGCCGTCAAAACCGTTGTTCTTGGAGGCGAACAGGGTGTTGTGCCAGAGCGAGAAGCTCTCCAGCTGCGTCCAGCTGATCCAGCTGGTGGTGAACGGGCAGGCGTGGCCGCTGGCTTTGAGCTTGGAGGCGGCGGCGAACACTTCGGGCCAGGTCTTGGGCGCTTTTTCGGGGTCCAGGCCGGCCTTCTTGAAGGCGTCCTTGTTGTAATAGAAGATGGTGGTCGAGCTGTTGAGCGGGTAGCTCAGCATCTGGCCGTTGGGGGCGGTGTAGTAGCCGGCCACGGCCGACACGTACTGCGTCGGGTCGAACTTGAAGCCGCCGTCGTTGAGCACCTTGGCGGCGGGCACGATGGCGCCCTTGCTGGCCATCATGGTCGCGGTACCGACCTCGAACACCTGCAGGATGTGTGGCGCATTGCCCGCGCGGAAGGCGGCAATGGCGCCCGTCATGGACTCGTCGTACGTGCCCTTGTACGTGGGCACGACCTTGTACTGGCTCTGGCTGGCGTTGTACTGCTTGGCCAGGTCATTCACCCACTCGCCAAGCGCTGCGCTCATCGAGTGCCACCACTGGATCTCGGTCGGCGCCTGGGCGTGGACCGGGCCGCTCATCAGGGCGGCGAGCGCCAGGGCGCCGGTCATGGGAAGAAAACGCTTGTGCATGGGTGTTGCTCCTTGGGATGGATGGTCGGAAACCGGTGGGGGTAGGGTAGGGCTCCGATATGTCAAAACGATTGCACATGCGTTTCCCAGGTGTGACAACAGGGGTTTCCACAGGGGGGGTGGGTGAATGTTGCGCTGCGGTACCATCCTGGGTTCTTTACTGTCATGCTGGCGACTGCCACACACATGAACGCACCCACACCGCTTTCGTTGCTCGCCACCGCCACCGACGATGCGCCACGTTTGCGCGAGATTCCCTACAACTACACCTCCTTCTCGGATCGTGAAATCGTGCTGCGCCTGCTCGGCGAGCGCGCCTGGGGCCTGCTGGACGAACTGAGGGGTGAGCGTCGCACGGGCCGCTCCGCCCGCATGCTGTACGAGGTGTTGGGTGACATCTGGGTGGTGCAGCGCAACCCCTACCTGCAGGACGACCTGCTCGACAGCCCCAAGCGCCGCCAGCAGCTGGTGGACGCCCTGCACCACCGGCTGGCCGAGGTGCAGAAGCGCCGCACGCCACAGGACGACGCGGTGCGCGATGGCCTGGTGGCCGAGTTGCTCACGGCGGCCCGCGCGGCGGTCGATCAGTTCTCCCGCTCGTTCCAGGACATGGCCGCGCTGCGCCAGCGCGCCACCAAGGCGCTGCGCCGGCTGACGGCCAAGGACAACATCAAGTTCGACGGCCTGTCGCGCGTCTCGCACGTGACCGACGCGACCGACTGGCGCGTGGAATACCCCTTCGTGGTGCTCACGCCCGACACCGAAGCCGAAATGGCCTTGCTGGTCAAGGGCTGCTACGAGCTCGGGCTGACCATCATCCCGCGAGGGGGCGGCACCGGCTACACGGGCGGCGCGATTCCGCTGACCTGGAAGAGCGCGGTGATCAACACCGAGAAGCTCGAAGCCATGACCGAGGTGGAGTGGGTCAAGGTGCCCGGGCACGACAAGCCGTTGCCCACCATCTGGACCGAAGCCGGCGTCGTGACCCAGCGCGTGTCCGACGCCGCCGACCGCGCGGGCCACGTGTTCGCGGTGGACCCGACCTCGGCCGAGGCCTCGTGCATCGGCGGCAACATCGCCATGAACGCGGGCGGCAAGAAGGCCGTGCTGTGGGGCACGGCGCTGGACAACCTGGTGTCGTGGCGCATGGTCACACCGCAGGCCCAGTGGCTGGAAGTCACCCGGCTGGACCACAACCTGGGCAAGATCCATGACGCCGAGGTCGCCACCTTCGGGCTGCAGTACTTCGAGGCCGACGGCAAGACCCCGGTGCGCAGCGAGCAGCTGGTGATCCCGGGCAAGACCTTCCGCAAGGAAGGCCTGGGCAAGGACGTGACCGACAAGTTCCTCAGCGGTCTGCCGGGCATCCAGAAGGAGGGCTGCGATGGCCTGATCACCAGCGCGCGCTGGGTGGTGCACCGCATGCCCGACCACGTGCGCACGGTCTGCCTGGAGTTCTTCGGCAATCCCAAGGACTGCGTGCCGTCCATCGTGGACATCAAGGACTTCATGTTCGCCGAGATGAAGCGCCCGGGCGGCGCCATCCTGGCCGGCCTGGAGCACCTCGACGACCGTTACCTCAAGGCCGTGGGTTACGCCACCAAGAGCAAGCGCGGCACCTTGCCCAAGATGGTGCTGATCGGCGACATCGTGGGCGACGACGCCGATGCCGTGGCGCGCGCCACCAGCGAAGTGATCCGCATGGCGAATTCGCGCAGCGGCGAGGGCTTCGTGGCCATCAGCGCCGAGGCGCGCAAGAAGTTCTGGCTGGACCGCAAGCGCACGGCGGCCATCAGCCGGCACACCAACGCCTTCAAGATCAACGAAGACGTGGTGATCCCGCTGCCGCGCATGGGCGAGTACACCGAAGGCATCGAACGCATCAACATCGAGCTGTCGCTGCGCAACAAGATCAAGCTGGCCGACGCGCTCGAAGCCTTCTTCGCCAAGGGCAACCTGCCGCTGGGCAAGACCGACGACGCCAGCGACATCCCCAGCGCGGAACTGCTGGAAGACCGCGTGCAGCAGGCCCTGGCCCTGGTGCGCGAAGTGCGCGCGCTCTGGGCGGGCTGGCTGAGCGACGTGGACGCGCTGTTCCCGCAGCTGCAGGACCACCGCCTGCGCGCGAGCTGGAAGACGCAGATCCGCGCGCCGCTGCAGGCCATCTTCTCCGGCGCGGCGTTCGGCCCCTTGCTGGCCGAATGCACCACCATCCACCAGCGCGTGCTCAAGGGCCGCGTGTGGGTGGCGCTGCACATGCATGCCGGTGACGGCAACGTGCACACCAACATCCCGGTCAACAGCGACGACTACGAGATGCTGCAGACCGCGCACGAGGCCGTGGCGCGCATCATGGTGCTCGCGCGCCAGCTCGACGGCGTGATCTCGGGCGAACACGGCATCGGCATCACCAAGCTGGAATTCCTGACCGACGAGGAGCTGCAACCCTTCGCGGACTACAAGCAACGCGTCGACCCCGAGGGCCGCTTCAACAAGGGCAAGCTGCTGCGCCAGGGTCCGGTGGGCGACGCCAGCCTGCGCAGCGCCGACCTGTCCAACGCCTACACGCCCAGCTTCGGCCTGATGGGGCACGAATCGATCATCATGCAGCGCAGCGAGATCGGCGCCATCGCCGACAGCGTCAAGGACTGCCTGCGCTGCGGCAAGTGCAAGCCGGTGTGCGCCACGCACGTGCCGCGCGCCAACCTGCTCTATTCGCCGCGCAACAAGATCCTGGCGACCTCGCTGCTGGTCGAGGCTTTCCTGTACGAAGAGCAGACCCGCCGCGGCATCAGCATCAAGCACTGGGAAGAGTTCGAGGACGTGGCCGACCACTGCACGGTGTGCCACAAGTGCCTGAGCCCCTGCCCGGTCAAGATCGACTTCGGCGACGTGACCATGAACATGCGCAACCTGCTGCGCAAGATGGGCCAGAAGAGCTTCCGGCCCGGCAACGCGGCGGCCATGTTCTTCCTGAACGCGACCAACCCCGAGACCATCAAGTTCGTGCGCGGCGCCATGGTGGGCGCGGGCTTCAAGGCCCAGCGCCTGGCCAACGACCTGCTCCAGCGCCTCGCGCGCAAGCAGACCGGCGCGCCCCCAGCCACCCTGGGCCCCGCGCCGATCAAGGAGCAGGTGATCCACTTCATCAACAAGAAGATGCCGGGTGGCCTGCCCAAGAAGACCGCCCGCGCCTTGCTGGACATCGAAGACAAGGATTACGTGCCCATCATCCGCAACCCCTCGGCCACCACGGCCGAGACGGAGGCGGTGTTCTACTTCCCGGGCTGTGGTTCGGAGCGCCTGTTCTCGCAGGTGGGCCTGGCCAACACAGGCCATGCTCTGGCATGCCGGCGTGCAGACGGTGTTGCCCCCGGGCTACCTGTGCTGTGGGTACCCGCAGCGCGGCAGCGGCCAGTTCGACAAGGCCGAGAAGATGATCACCGACAACCGGGTGCTGTTCCACCGGGTCGCCAACACGCTCAACTACCTGGACATCAAGACCGTGGTGGTGAGCTGCGGCACCTGCTACGACCAGCTGCAGGGTTACGAGTTCGACCAGATCTTCCCGGGCTGCCGCATCATCGACATCCACGAATACCTGCTGGAAAAGGGCATCACCTTGCCGGCCGGACAGGGCGGTTACCTGTACCACGACCCCTGCCACACGCCGATGAAGCTGCAGGACCCGATGAAGACGGTCAAGGCGCTGGTGGGCGACAACGTGGTGGAGAGCAAGCGTTGTTGCGGCGAATCGGGCACGTTGGGCGTGACCCGGCCCGACATTTCCACCCAGGTCCGCTTCCGCAAGGAAGAGGAAATCCAGAAGGGCGAGGCCGCGCTGCGCGCCGCCGGCACCGTGGGCGCGAACGACAACGTCAAGATCCTCACCTCGTGCCCGAGCTGCCTGCAAGGCCTGAGCCGCTATGGCGACGACCTCAAGTCCGGCCTGCTGGAAGCCGATTACATCGTGGTGGAGATGGCGCGCCAGATCCTGGGCGAAGAATGGCTGCCCGAGTACGCTGCGCGAAGGCCAACGAAGGCGGCATCGAGCGCGTGCTCGTCTGACCCGCCCGACAACGGAGACTTTCATGGCTGGCCTCGACAAGAACACCCCCTCGCCGCAGTCGATCACCCTGCACCAGCAGTCGCGGGTGCTGGAAATCGGCTTTTCCGACGGCCGCGAATTCAAGATCCCGTTCGAGCTGATGCGGGTCTATTCCCCTTCGGCCGAGGTGCAGGGCCATGGCAAGGGCCAGGAGGTGCTGCAGACCGGCAAGCGCGAGGTCGGCGTCGTGGCGCTGGAGCCGGTCGGCAACTACGCGGTGCAGCCCACCTTCTCCGACGGCCACAGCTCGGGCATCTTCTCCTGGGACTACCTGTATTTTCTGGGTTCGAAGCAGGCCGACCTGTGGGCCGAGTACCTGGAACGTCTGCAGGCCGCCGGCGTGGAGCGCGACGCCCCCATGCCGGACAAGGGCGGCCACGCCTGCGGCAGCCACTGAAGCGAGGAAATTCCACCATGGCCTCCACCCATTTCGGTTTCAAGACCGTCGACGAAGGCGAGAAGGCGCAGCGCGTGCGCAGCGTGTTCGACTCGGTCGCGCCCAAGTACGACGTGATGAACGACCTCATGTCGGCCGGGCTGCACCGCCTCTGGAAGCGCTACACCATCACCGTGGCGCAACCCGCAGCCGGGCCAGCAGGTGCTCGACATCGCTGGTGGCACCGGCGACCTCTCGCTGGCGTTTGCCCGCAAGGTGGGCCCCACCGGCCGCGTGGTGCACACCGACATCAACGAAGCCATGCTGCGCGAGGGCCGCTCGCGCCTGCTGGACCTGGGCGTGGTGCTGCCCACCATGGTGTGCGACGCCGAGAAACTGCCGTTCGCCAACGAGTCGTTCGATTTTGTTTCAGTGGCTTTCGGCCTGCGCAACATGACGCACAAGGAACTTGCACTGGCCGAAATGCATCGGACCCTCAAGCCGGGGGGCAAATTGCTGGTGCTGGAGTTTTCCCGGGTGGCGAAACCGCTCGAGAAGGCTTATGACTGGTATTCGTTCAATGTGCTGCCCAAGTTGGGCAAGCTGGTGGCCAACGACGAGAGCAGCTACCGCTACCTCGCGGAGTCCATCCGCATGCACCCGGGGCAGGAAGAGTTGCGGCAGATGATGCGCACAGCCGGATTCGGCCATGTGGACGTGCACAACCTCAGCGCCGGGGTGGTGGCGTTGCACATGGGCATCAAGTGTTGAATGGTTTTTCAGGTTTTCTGTTGTTTGAAGGAGGCAAAAGCATGAACAAGTTGTGGTCGGTGTTGCTGGTGTTCGCGATGGCGCTGGGCACCCAGGATGTGTGGGCCAAGCGCATGGGCGGTGGCGCGTCGTTCGGCAAGCAGTCGGGCAACGTGACGCAGCGCAGCAGCGCGCCGCCGTCCCAGCAGGCCGCGCCGCAGCAGGCGCCTGCCCAGAATGCGGCGGCGGCGGCCCGTCCGGCCACCGCCAATCCGGCCGCCGCCGCCGCGGCGCCCAAGCGCCCCTGGGGCGCCATGCTCGGGGGCCTGGCCGCCGGCCTGGGCCTGGCCTGGCTGGCCTCTTCTCTGGGCCTGGGCGAAGCCTTTCGCCAGATCCTGCTGTTCGCCCTGCTGGCGATGGTGGTCATGGCGGTGATCGGCATGGTGATGCGCCGCCGCGCGCCTGCGGCGGCTGCTCCGGGTGGCATGGCCTACCAGGGCGCCGGCCCGGCCGGCCAGTCGCAGTACGACCCGGCCACGCCGCGCAGCTACAGCCCGCAGAACGTCGGCAACGACGCCTCGGCCCGGCCCTGGGAGCGCAGCGGCCCGGCCGCGCTGGACCACTCCCACCGCCCCGTCGGCGGTTCCATGATCGGTTCGGCGCTCGGCGGCAGCCAGAGCTGGGGCGTTCCCGCCGGTTTTGATGCCGAGGGCTTCCTCAAGGCCTCCAAAGCCAACTTCGTGAGCCTGCAGGATGCCTGGGACCGTTCCGACATCCCCGCGCTGCGCGCGATGATGACCGACGACATGCTCCAGCAGATCCGCGGCCAGCTGGCCGAGCGCGAGCAGGCCCGGAGTGGCGCCAACAAGACCGAGGTCGTCATGCTGGACGCGCAGTTGCTCGGCATCGAGGAACTGCAGGGCGAGTACATGGCCAGTGTCGAATTCTCCGGTCTCATCCGCGAGGAAGCGTCCGCCGGTCCCAACCCGTTCCGCGAAGTCTGGAACATCACCCGCCCGAAGAACGGCCCGGGTGGCTGGCTGGTGGCGGGCGTGCAAGCGCTGCAGTGACGCCGCAGGGGCTGCCTCGCCAGCCCGGCTGATGCACGCTGACGCCGTGCCTCGCGCTTTATCCGTCAAAATCGGGTGGTCATGAAAAATGAACCACCCGATTCTTCTTCCGGGGCCGGTGCGGCCGCCGCCCCCTTGAGCTTCCTGCAATCGCTGCTCGGCGCGATCCGCCCGCCCGAATGGGTGGTGGACGAATTGCAGAACCGCGTGGTGCTGTTCCTCAACCACGTGCTGATGCAGGAAAAAGCGGCCCAGGACCGCCTGCGCCGCCAGAAGGGCAAACCCGTGCGCATCCAGTGGGGCGATTTCCACCTCACGCTCGCACCCAGCGCCGCCGGCCTGCTGGAGCGCTGTGCACCCGATGCGACGCCCGAACTGAGCGTCACGCTCACCCAGCGCTCGCCGCTGGCGTTGGCCCAGAGCGTGCTCGCCGGCCAGAAACCGGGCGTGGACATCCAGGGCGACGTGCAACTCGCCGCCGAGGTGGCCTGGCTGGTGGACAACGTGCGCTGGGACGTGGAGGAAGACCTTTCCCGCATCGTCGGTGACGCCACTGCCCACACGCTGGCGCGCTTCGCTCAGTCGGCGGCCCAGGCCGTCAAGGCCTTCGTGGAGCGCCTGCCAGCCGGCCGTGCGCCGCGCGCGGCCGCCGGTGGCGATGCGTCGGTGCCTCCGCGCGCCGACGGAACCGCGGCATGAGCCGGCTCTTCCGCGGCGCCTTCATCGTCTGGGTGGTGTTGCGCTACGGCCTGGACGAGCTGGTGCTCTCCAGCTTCGAGCGCCCGGCCATTCGCCTGCTCACCCGCATCGTCTCCATCGGCCGCAACCTGGACGCGCCGCGCGGTGCCCGCCTGCGCGAGGCCCTGGAGCGCCTGGGCCCGATCTTCGTGAAGTTCGGCCAGGTGCTGTCGACGCGGCGCGACCTGCTGCCGCCCGACATCGCCGACGAACTCGCGCGCCTGCAGGACCGGGTGCCGCCGTTCCCCAGCGAAGTTGCGGTCGCCAGCATCGAGCGCGCCTTCGGCAAACCGCTGTCCTCGGTGTTCTCGCATTTCGAACAGGTGCCGGTGGCCAGCGCCTCCGTGGCCCAGGTGCATTTCGCCACCCTGCTGGACGGCCGCCACGGTGGGCGCGAGGTCGCGGTGAAGGTGCTGCGCCCGAACATGCGCCCGGTGATCGACAAGGACCTCAGCCTCATGCGCATGATGGCCGGCTGGGTCGAGCGGCTGTCGGCCGACGGCAAGCGCCTCAAGCCGCGCGAGGTGGTCGCCGAGTTCGACAAATACCTGCACGACGAGCTGGACCTGCTGCGCGAAGCCGCCAACGCAGCCCAACTGCGCCGCAACATGCAGGGGCTGGACCTGGTGCTGATCCCGGAAATGCTCTGGGACTACTGCCACACCGAGGTGATGGTGATGGAGCGCATGCACGGCACCCCCATCAACCGGGTCGAGGAGCTGCGGGCCCTGGGCGTGGACATTCCCAAGCTCGCGCGCGACGGTGTCACCATTTTCTTCACCCAGGTGTTCCGCGACGGCTTCTTCCACGCCGACATGCACCCGGGCAACATCCAGGTCAGCACCGCCCCGGCCACCTTCGGGCGCTACATCTCGCTCGATTTCGGCATCGTGGGCACGCTCACCGAGTTCGACAAGGAATACCTGGCGCAGAACTTCACCGCCTTCTTCCGGCGCGACTACAAGCGCGTGGCCGAGCTGCACATCGAATCGGGCTGGGTGCCCGCCGAAACGCGGGTGGACGAGCTCGAATCGGCCATCCGCGCGGTGTGCGAACCCTATTTCGACCGTCCGCTGAAGGAAATCTCGCTCGGCATGGTGCTGATGCGGCTGTTCCAGACCTCGCGCCGCTTCCACGTGGAAATCCAGCCCCAGCTCGTGCTGCTGCAGAAAACCCTGCTCAACATCGAGGGCCTCGGGCGCCAGCTCGACCCCGAACTCGACCTCTGGAGCACGGCCAAGCCGTTCCTGGAGAAATGGATGGTGGAGCAGGTCGGCCCGCAGAAGCTGCTGCAGCAACTCAAGGCCGAGGCGCCGCAGTACGCCAAGCTGCTGCCGGCGCTGCCGCGCCTGCTGCACGACTACCTGCAGCACAAGCCACACGAACTGCGGCGCGAACTCGACACCCTGGTGGCCGAGCAACGCCGCACCAACCGCCTGCTGCAGAGCATCATCTACGGCGGCGTCGGCTTCGTGCTGGGCCTGATCGTCATGCAGGTGCTGGTGCGGGTCCGGCTCTGGTAGGTGGGGGCCGCCGGGCGCCGACGCCCGGCGCACGCGGGACACACCCTCAATTTATAATGACGGGTTTTGTTCCACGTCCCGCACGGGAACGTCCGGCGCCCTCCGGGGTCCGATTCCCCGAGGCGCTCCAGCCCTCATTCCGGTCCACGCCATGCCTATCTATGCCTACAAGTGCGAGTCCTGCGGCCATGCCAAGGACGTGCTGCAGAAAATCTCCGACGATCCGCTCACTGTCTGCCCGGCCTGCGGCCAGGCCAGCTTCAAGAAGCAGCTGACGGCGGCCGGTTTCCAGCTCAAGGGCTCGGGTTGGTACGTGACCGACTTCCGCGAAGGCAACAAGCCCGCCACCACGACCGCGCCCGCCACGGCCGGCGACGCCGCGGCCCCCGCACCGGCCAAGGCCGATGCCTCCGCCGCCCCGGCACCGGCCGCCGCGCCCGCGCCGGCAACGGCGCCCGCCAGCCCGCCCGCGTCCTCCACCTGAGCCTGTCCTGATGCCTTCCTTGCGCAAATGGCTGCTCTCGGGCCTGCTGGTCCTGGTGCCCCTGATCATCACCCTCTGGGTGCTGGAGTGGGTGGTGAGCACGCTCGACCAGACCTTGCGCATCCTGCCCACGAGCTGGCAGCCCGATCAGCTGCTGGGGGTGCACATCCCGGGCCTGGGCGTGCTGTTCGCCCTGGTCGTCGTGCTGTCCATCGGCGCGCTGGCGTCCAACATCATCGGCAACAAGCTGGTGAGCTGGTGGCACGCCATGCTGCACCGCATCCCGGTGGTGCGCTCGATCTATTCGGGCGTCAAGCAGGTCTCCGACACGCTGTTCTCCGAGAAGGGCAACGCCTTTCGCAAGGCCATGCTGGTGCAATGGCCGCACGAAGGCATGTGGACCATCGCGTTTCTCACCGGCTCCCCTGCGGGCGACGTCCTGACCCACCTCCAATCCATGCCCGGCGGCGCCGAGCACGATGAGTTCTTCAGCGTGTACGTGCCCACCACGCCCAACCCCACGGGTGGCTACTTCGTGATGGTGCGCAAGAGCGCCTGCGTGGAGCTGCAGATGAGCGTGGACGAAGCGCTCACCTACGTCGTCTCCATGGGCGTGATCGTGCCCGGCGGGCCGAAGAACCCGCACTTCAAGGTGGCCGCCGATGGCGCCATCACCGAAGCCTCCTGAATGTTCTCCCGCGGGCCTGTCCGCGAACCTGTTGAAAGAAGAGTCGAAATGGCGATGCGTACCCACTATTGCGGTCTGGTGACCGAAGCCCAACTGGGCCAAACCGTTCAGCTGTGCGGCTGGGTCAACCGCCGCCGCGACCACGGTGGCGTGATCTTCATCGACCTGCGCGACCGCGAAGGCTATGTGCAGGTGGTCTGCGACCCCGATCGCGCCGAGATGTTCAAGACCGCCGAGGACGTGCGCAACGAGTTCTGTGTGCAGGTCACCGGCGTGGTGCGCGCGCGCCCCGCGGGCACCACCAACGACAAGCTCAAGAGCGGCCAGATCGAGGTGCTGTGCCACGAACTGAAGGTGCTCAACGCCTCGGTGACGCCGCCGTTCCAGCTCGACGACGAGAACCTGTCGGAGACCACGCGCCTCACGCACCGCGTGCTCGACCTGCGCCGCCCCTACATGCAGAACAACCTGATGCTGCGCTACCGCGTGGCGATGGAAGTGCGCAAGTTCCTCGACGCCAACGGTTTCATCGACATCGAAACCCCGATGCTGACCAAGAGCACGCCCGAAGGCGCGCGCGACTATCTCGTGCCCAGCCGCGTGCACGACGGCCACTTCTTCGCGTTGCCGCAATCGCCCCAGCTGTTCAAACAGCTGCTGATGGTGGCCGGCTTCGACCGCTACTACCAGATCACCAAGTGCTTCCGCGACGAAGACCTGCGTGCCGACCGCCAGCCCGAGTTCACCCAGATCGATATCGAAACCTCGTTCCTGACCGAGGAAGACATCCGTGACATGTTCCAGGGCATGATCAAGACGGTGTTCCAGAACACGCTGGGCGTGGACCTGGGCGAGTTCCCCATCATGGCCTACAGCGAAGCCATGCATCGCTTCGGCTCCGACAAGCCCGACCTGCGCGTGAAGCTGGAGTTCACCGAACTCACCGACGTGATGGGCGACGTGGACTTCAAGGTCTTCTCGGCACCCGCCACCATGAAGGGTGGTCGCGTGGTCGCGCTGTGCGTGCGCGGCGGCGCCGACATGAGCCGCAGCGAGATCGACGCCTACACCGAGTTCGTGAAGATCTACGGCGCCAAGGGCCTGGCCTGGATCAAGGTCAACGACGCCGCCCAGGGCCGCGATGGCCTGCAGAGCCCGATCGTGAAGAACCTGCACGACAAGGCCGTGGCCGACATCCTCTCGCGCACCGGCGCGCAGAACGGCGACATCATCTTCTTCGGCGCCGACAAGGCCAAGGTGGTCAACGACGCCATCGGCGCGCTGCGCCTGAAGATCGGTCACAGCGAACTGGGCAAGAAGAATGGCCTGTTCGAAGACCGCTGGGCGCCCATGTGGGTGGTGGACTTCCCGATGTTCGAGCACGACGAGGAAGCCGACCGCTGGACCGCGGTGCACCACCCCTTCACCGCGCCGAAGGACGGCCACGAGGACTGGATGGTGACCGCGCCCGAGAAGTGCATCGCCAAGGGCTACGACATGGTGCTCAACGGCTGGGAGATCGGCGGCGGTTCCGTCCGCATCCACACCGCGGCCGTGCAGCAGAAGGTGTTCGACGCGCTCAAGATCACGCCCGAGGAAGCCCAGCTCAAGTTCGGCTTCCTGCTGGACGCGCTGCAGTACGGCGCGCCGCCCCACGGCGGCCTGGCCTTCGGCCTGGACCGCATCGTCACCCTCATGACCGGTGCCGAGTCCATCCGCGACGTGATCGCCTTCCCCAAGACCCAGCGCGCCCAGTGCCTGCTGACCCAGGCCCCCAGCCCGGTGGACGAGAAGCAACTGCGCGAGCTGCACATCCGTCTGCGCAACGTGGACCTGGCGAAATCCGCCTGACGAGCCTGTCTGTAGGACACCTCCGAAAGGGGCGCCGAGTGCGCCCCTTTTTCTTGTATCAATGCGCTGATTGCAGTGATCTGCCTTCAAACATCGCCATTCCTTCGGGGTAACATGGCCTTTTGAAAAGGAGTCCCTCATGCCCAAGATTCGTACGACCGCCCTCGATGGCAAGGACAAGCTCGTGGCCGACCTCCAGCGCGTGATCACCGACGCCGAAGAACTGATGCAGGCCACGGCCCACCAGACCGAAGGCAAGGTGGTGGAACTGCGCGACCGCATCAACGAGAACCTGCGCGACGCCCGCCACAAGTTGGCGGATGCCGAGGAGGCCATCAAGGAAAAGACGTTGGAGATGGCCCGCGCCACCGACGACTACGTGCACGAAAACCCCTGGTCCGCGATCGGCGCCGCCGCCGGTGTGGGCCTGCTGGTCGGCCTGCTCATCAGCCGCCGCTGATCGGGGCCGCCCGCGCCATCGCCGACGCCGCAGCGTTTTTCGTCGTCTCTCCGGGGACTGGCCTCCACGGTCCTGGAACTGGTGCAGATCCGGCTGGAGCTGTTCAGCATCGAAGCCCAGGAAGAGGTGCTGCGCGTCGGCGCGCTGCTGGTCTATGGCGCCGTGGCCGTGGCCTTCCTCAGCCTGGGCGTGGTGCTGCTGGCGCTGCTGATCACCGTGGCCCTTTCGGGACACCCACCGCCTGTTGGCGCTGGGCATCTTCACCGGGCTGTTCCTCGTCACCGGCGGCGTGGCCGCCTGGCTGGCGCGGGAGCGCGTGCGCTCCGGCACCTACCTGTTCTCGGCCAGCGTCGAGGAACTCAGGCAGGACCGTGAGGGTCTGCGCGCCGCCAAGGAGGACGCTTGAACCCGCGTGCGGTCGTGCTGGCGATGCGGCGGGAGCGGCTGGTGCTGCGCTCGCAGCAGCTTCGTCGGCAGATCACCACCGAGTTGCAGGCGGTGCAGCCCGCGCTGACCTGGGTGGACCGCCTGCAGGACGCCCTGCTGTGGTTGCGCGGCAACCCCTTGATCGCCACCGCCGGCAGCCTGCTGCTGGCCGTGTGGCGCCCGCGCCGTGCGGCCAGCTTCGGCATGCGGCTGTGGTCGGCCTGGAAGTTCGTGCAGGGCCTTCGCGGGGTCGGCGCGAAACCGCCGTCCCCACGGCGCTGAACCCACCTGTTCGTCCCGTGAAGATTCCGCAATCGGTGCTGGTGGTGATTCACACCCCGGCGCTGGAGGTGTTGCTGATCGAGCGCGCCGATGCGCCCGGTTTCTGGCAATCGGTCACCGGCTCCAAGGACACCGAGGCCGAGGGCTTCGAGGCCACGGCGGCGCGCGAGGTGCAGGAAGAGACCGGCCTTGATGCCCATGCGCCCGGCCAAGTGCTGAGCGACTGGGGGCTGGAAAACGTGTACGAGATCTACCCGCAGTGGCGGCACCGCTACGCGCCGGGCGTCACGCACAACACCGAGCACCTGTTCGGCCTGTGCATTCCCCGCGCGGTGCCGGTGCGGCTGAGCCCACGCGAACACCGCAACCAGGTGTGGCTGCCCTGGGCGCAGGCTGCCGAACGCTGCTTCTCGCCATCCAACGCCGAAGCGATCGCCTGGCTGCCCCGCCTTGGTGGCATGATTTGCCCATGAGCATCGTCAGGATCGCGACCTACAACATCCACAAGGGTGTGCAAGGCCTCGGGCCAGGGCGCCGGCTGGAGATCCACAACATCGCCCACGCGGTGGAACAGTTCGACGCCGACATCGTGTGCCTGCAGGAGGTGCGGCGCCACAACCGCAAGCTCGAAAAACACTTCACCCGCTGGCCCGAGCTCGATCAGGCGGGTTACCTCTCCCCCGAAGGCTACGAATCGGTCTACCGGACCAACGCGATCACGCGCCACGGCGAACACGGCAATGCGCTGCTCTCGCGCTGGCCGGTGATCGACACCAAACACTCCGACGTGTCGGACCACCGTTTCGAGCAGCGCGGCCTGCTGCACGTGCAGCTGCTGGTCGAGGGCGTCGATGTGCACGTGGTGGTGGTGCACCTGGGGCTGATCCACGCCAGCCGCGAGCGCCAGGTGCAGCGCCTGGGCGAGTACATCGCCACCGCCGTGCCGCCGAGCGCGCCGCTGGTGGTGGCGGGCGACTTCAACGACTGGGGCGCGCAGCTGCTGCGGCCCATGGCGGCCCTGGATCTGCGCACCTTCGAGGGCATCCGCCTGGCCACATACCCGTCGCGCCTGCCGCTGCTGCACCTGGACCGCATCTTCGCGCGCGGCCTGCGGCCGGTCTCGGCCCACGTGCCGCACGGCCGGGTGTGGTCGCGCATGTCGGACCACCTGCCCCTGATCGCCGAGCTCGAACTGTGAGCGCGGCACCCCTTCGTTCCGCGAGCGCGCGGCACGCGCCCATGCGAAGGGGCCACCAGCTGCTGTTGCTGCAGGGCGGCGTGGAGTTCTTCCCCGCCCTGATCGAAGCGATGGACGCGGCGCGCATGGTGGTGCATCTGGAGACCTACATCTTCGAGTTCGCCGGCTCGGCCCTGGGCGTGGCCGAGGCCCTGGAGCGCGCGGCGCGGCGCGGCGTGGTGGTGCGCCTGCTCATCGACGGCGTGGGCACGCCCGTGGTGCCCCAGGAGTGGCAGCGCCGCTTCGCCGAAGCCGGCGTGGTGATGCGCATCTACGCCCCGCTGGGCCGGCTCGGCCTGCTGGTGCCGCGCAACTGGCGCCGCCTGCACCGCAAGCTCTGCGTGGTCGACGGCGTGGTGGGCTTCTGCGGCGGCATCAACATCATCGACGACCAGGACGACGTGGCGCTCGGCCGCCTGACCGCGCCCCGGCTGGACTTCGCGCTGCGCGTGGCCGGCCCGCTGGTGGAGGACATGGTCGACACCATGGAACAGCTCTGGTGGCGCACCCTGGCCGCGCGGCGCGTGCGCCAGCGCGAGTTCAAGGCCGCGTGGGACGCGCTGCGGGCCTCGCGCCCGGTGGGCGATTTCTCCCGTCTGCTGCAGAAGATCGAAGCCCTGGCCGAGGCCCAGGAGGATGCCAGGGTGGAAGGCCCTTACGGCGAATCCGCGCCGTCGCCGCTGGGGGTGGACGGCGCGCGCGCCACGCTGCTGCTGCGCGACAACGTGACCCACCGGCACGACATCGAGCGCGCCTACCTGAAGGCCATCGGCGAGGCGCGCCAGGAGGTGGTGATCGCCAACGCCTATTTCATTCCCGGGCGCAAGCTGCGCCGCGCGCTCACGATGGCCGCCGCGCGCGGCGTGCGCGTGCGCCTGCTGCTGCAGGGGCGCTACGAGCATTTCCTGCAGTACCGCGCGGCGCGCCCGGTGTACCAGCGGCTGGTGAACGCGGGCATCGAGATCCACGAGTACGCGCCCAGCGCGCTGCACGCCAAGGTGGCGGTGGTGGACCGGCGCTGGTCCACCGTGGGTTCCACCAACCTCGATCCGCTGTCCATGCTGCTGGCGCGCGAGGCCAACGTGATGACCAACGACCGCCGCTTCTCCGGCCTGCTGCACAGCTACCTCGATGGTCTGGTGCAGCACACCGGCCAGTTGCTCGACACGGGCGCCCTGAATCGGCGCCCCTGGGTGCAGCGGCAGCTCGACCGAGTCGCCTTCGCTGTCATGCGGATCACGTTGTTCGTGACGGGCCACCGCTACTAGAGCCAGCCACATGCCCGACGACCTGATCGTCCAGCGCCCCGAAGGGCTGTATTGCCCGCCCGGCGACTTCTACATCGATCCCTGGCGCCGCGTGGAGCGCGCCGTCATCACCCACGCCCATGCCGACCACGCGCGCACCGGCCACGCGCACTACCTGGCCACGGCGGTGTCCGAAGGCCTGCTGCGCGCGCGGCTGGGGGCTGACATCCACCTTCAAGGGCTTGCCTACGGCGAGACGGTGGAGCACCACGGCGTGCGCATCTCTCTGCACCCGGCCGGCCACGTGCTGGGTTCGGCGCAAGTGAGGGTGGAGCACCAGGGGCGCGTGTGGGCTGCGCAGCGGCGACTACCGCACCACGCCGGCCGGCGCCGTGCCCGACCGCACCTGCGCGCCCTTCGAACCGGTGCGCTGCGACGTCTTCATCACCGAGTCCACCTTCGGCCTGCCGATCTACCGCTGGCGCTCCGATGCCGAGCTGTTCGGCGAGATCAACCGCTGGTGGCAGGACAACGCCGAGACCGGCCGGGCCAGCGTGCTCTCCTGCTACAGCCTGGGCAAGGCGCAGCGCATCCTGGCCGGGGTGGACGCGTCCATCGGTCCCATCGTGTGCCATGGCGCGGTCGAACCGCTGAACCGCGCCTACCGCGCCGCCGGCGTTGCGCTGCCCGACACGCTGCAGGTGAGCGACGTGAGCGACCCCGCCACCTTCCGCCGCGCGCTGGTGCTGTGCCCGGGCTCCGCCCTGGGCACGCCCTGGATCAAGCGCTTCGGCGATTTCTCCGACGCCTTCGCCAGTGGCTGGATGCAGGTGCGCGGCTGGCGGCGGCGCGGTGGCCTGGACCGCGGCTTCGTGCTCAGCGACCATGCCGACTGGCCCGGCCTGCTCAGCGCCATCGGCGCCAGCGGGGCCGAGCGGGTCATCGTCACGCACGGCAGCGTGCCGGTGCTGGTGCGTTACCTGCAGGAGCAGGGCCTGCAGGCCGAGAGCTTCGACACCGAGTACGGCGACGAGACCGAGGCCACCGGCGCATGAAACGCTTCGCGGCCCTGTTCAACGAGTTGGACGCGACCACCGCGACCAACGCCAAGGTCGCCGCGCTGCGCCGTTACCTGGCCGAGGTGGACGACGCCGACGCGGCCTGGGCGGTGTACTTCCTGGCCGGCGGGAAGCCGCGCCAGCTCATCAAGACGGCGCAATTGCGCGCGCAGGCGATCGCCGCCTCGGGCCTGCCGGAGTGGTTGTTCGAGGCCAGCTACCAGGCGGTGGGCGATCTGGCCGAGACCATCGCGCTGGTGTTGCCCCTGCCGCCACAGGCCGAAGGCATGCAGACCCGGTTGAGCGAGTGGATGGAAGAGCGGCTGCTGCCCCTGCGCGGGCAAGGGGACGAGGCCGTGGCCATGGCCCTGGGCGCCTGGTGGCGCGAGCTCGACGCCGCGGGGCGTTTCCTGCTCGTCAAGCTGGTGGGCGGAGGCTTTCGCGTCGGCGTGAGCAAGCTGCTGGTGCAGCGCGCGATCGCCGCGCACGCCGGGCTGGACGCCAAGCTGGTGGCCGCGCGCATGATGGGCTTCACCGACAGCAAACGCTCGCCCACGCCCGCGCTGTACCGCGCGCTGGTGGCGCCGGCCGAGCCGGCAGGCGAGGCGCGGGGCGGGCGCGACCCGAGCCAGCCCTATCCGTTCTTCCTGGCCAGTCCGTTGAACGCGGAGGCGGACGGCGATCTCCTGGCCATGGAGATCGCGAGCGCGGGCACGGCCCAGACCATGGAGGCCCGCCTGGGCCCCGCGAGCGACTGGCTGGCCGAGTGGAAGTTCGACGGCATCCGGGGCCAGATCGTCAAACGCGCCGGGCAGGTGTGGGTGTGGTCGCGCGGTGAGGAACTGATGAGCGAGCGCTTCCCCGAGCTGCAGGCGCTCGCGCAGCGCTGGCCGGACGGCACCGTGCTGGACGGCGAAATCCTGGTCTGGGACGACGGCGACCCGGTCACGCCCCGACTACCCGGCAGCGAGAGACCGGGCGGCCCCGCACCCTTCGCCCTGCTGCAGCAGCGCATCGGCCGCAAGACCCTGGGCCCCAAGGTGCTGGCCGAGGCGCCGGTCGGTTTCATGGCCTACGACCTGCTCGAGGCCGGCCACGACGACCTGCGCCAGGTGCCGCAGCACGAACGCCGCCTGCGCCTGGAAGCCCTGGCCGCCACGCTCAACGCCACGCCGGGCCCGCGCCTGTGGCTCTCGCCCCGGGTCCCGGGCGGGGACTGGGCCACGCTGGCCCGCTGGCGCGCGCAGGCGCGGACGCTCGACGTGGAGGGCCTGATGCTCAAGCACCGCGACAGCGCCTACGGCACCGGCCGGCAGAAACGCGGCGACGGCCCGGGTCTGCTGGCGTGGTGGAAATGGAAGATCGATCCGCTGACGATCGATGGCGTGCTGATCTACGCCCAGGCCGGCCACGGCCGCCGCGCCTCGGTCTACACCGACTACACCTTCGCGGTGTGGAACCGTCCCCCGGTGGACGCCGCCGAGGCGCAGGCGGTGGTCGAGGCGATCGCGCAGCGCCGCCCGGCCGATCCCGAGGGCCTGCAGCTGGTGGCCTTCACCAAGGCCTATTCGGGCCTGACCGACGAGGAGTTCAAAGCGGTCGATGCGGTGATCCGCCAGAACACGCTGGAGAAGTTCGGCCCGGTGCGCAGCGTGCGGCCCACGCTGGTGTTCGAGCTGGCGTTCGAGGGCATCGCACGCAGTTCGCGCCACAAGAGCGGCGTGGCGCTGCGCTTTCCGCGCATGCAGCGCATCCGCGACGACAAGCCGCTGCACGAGGCCAACACCCTGCAAGACCTCGAGCAACTGCTGGCCAGCAAGGCCGGCTGAGGCCCGGCGCCCAATGCCCCCAGGCCGGGTACCCCCGGGAGGTCCGGTGTTAGCATGCCCCAATGCTGACGAAAACCGCATCCGACATGACCCCCGCAGCCCCCCCTGACGACGACCACGGCGTGCCCGTTTCCGTCAAGATCCGCGAGCGCGTGAAGGCCGCGCGCCAGCGTTTCCACTCCAACGACAACATCGCCGAGTTCATCCAGCCCGGCGAGCTGGAGAAGCTGCTCGACGAAGTGACCGAGAAGATGCAGGGCGTGCTCGATGCCATGGTCATCGACACCGAGAACGACCACAACACCGGCGACACCGCGCGCCGCGTGCGCAAGATGTACCTCAAGGAGGTGTTCAACGGCCGTTACGTGAAGGCCCCGAGCATCACCGAGTTCCCCAACGCCGAGCACCTCAACGAGCTGATGATCGTCGGCCCGATCACCGTGCGCAGCGCCTGCAGCCACCACTTTTGCCCGGTCATCGGCAAGATCTGGATCGGCGTGATGCCCAACGAGCACACCAACGTGATCGGCCTGTCCAAGTACGCGCGCCTGGCCGAGTGGATCATGGGCCGCCCGCAGATCCAGGAAGAGGCCGTGGTGCAGCTGGCCGACCTGATCCAGGAAAAGACCCAGCCCGACGGCCTGGCGCTGGTGATGGAAGCCAGCCACTACTGCATGGCCTGGCGCGGCGTGAAGGACATGAACAGCAAGATGATCAACTCGGTCATGCGCGGCGTGTTCCTCAAGGACCCCAACCTGCGCCGCGAATTCCTCGCCCTCATCCCCCGTCAATCCTGAGGCCCATCATGCTGGTACGCCTGCTCTACGTCAGCCGCGCTGTCGACAAGGACTGCGCCAAAGCCATCGAATCCATCCTGGAGTCGTCGCGCTCGCACAACCTGGGCAACGGCATCACCGGTGTGCTCTGCTACGGCGGCGGCGTGTTCCTGCAGGCCATCGAGGGCGGCCGCAACGCGGTGAACGGCCTCTACAGCCACATCGTGGCCGACCCGCGCCACACCGAGGTGGTGCTGCTGCACTACGAAGAGATCACCGAGCGCCGCTTCGGTGGCTGGACCATGGGCCAGGTCAACCTCTCCAAGCTCAACACCTCCATCGTGCTGAAGTACTCCGAACGCCCTGAGTTCGACCCCTACGCCGTCTCGGGTCGGGTGTCGCTGGCTCTTCTCGAAGAGTTGATGGCCACAGCCAGCATCATCGGCAGAGCTTGAGGATCTCCCCCCTGCGCCGCTGCGCGGCTTCCCCCCTCCGTGGCGCGCCTTCGGCGCTTCGAGGGGGGACGGCACCTTGGGCCGGCGAAGCCGGACCCTCGGCGCCCCTTGAGTTTGATTTCTCCACTGCATGTCGCTGAACGCGTTCTGTCTCATCGTGCTGGCCGGCCTGATCCACGCCGGCTGGAACATCGTCGCCAAGAAGGCCGCGGGCGACGCGCGCTTCGCCTTCTTCAACGCCTTCCTCATGATGCTGGTCTGGGCGCCGCTGGGCTGGTGGCTGGGCCGCGAGGAGGTGCCGCGCTGGGGCGCGACCGAATGGGGTTTCGTGGTCGCCAGCGGCGTGCTGCACGTCTTCTACTACGTGATCCTGTTGCGCGGCTACCGCAAGGCGGATCTCACCGTGGTCTACCCGATGGCGCGCGGCTCGGGGCCGCTGCTGTCTTCGCTGGTGGCGATCGTGTTTCTGGGCGAGCGCATTTCGGCGCTGGGCGCCCTGGGCATCGCGGGGGTGGTGGGCGGTGTGTTCCTGATCGCCGGCGGCCCGGGCCTGCTGCGCGCCGCGCACGATCCGGTGGCGCGCCGCCGCGTGCACAAGGGCATGGTCTACGGCGTGCTCACGGGCGTGTTCATCGCGGCCTACACGGTGGTGGACGGCTACGCGGTCAAGATGCTGCTGATGTCGCCCATCCTGATCGACTACATGGGCAACTTCGTGCGCCTGGGCCTGCTCGCCCCCGCCGTGCTGCGCGACCTGCCCACCGCGCGGCAGCTGTGGCGCGTGCAGTGGCGCTACGCGCTGCTGGTGGCCGTGGTCAGCCCCATCGCCTATGTGCTGGTGCTCTACGCCATGCGCGAGGCGCCGCTGTCGCATGTGGCGCCCGCGCGCGAGGTGTCCATGCTGTTCGCGGCGCTGATCGGTGCGCACCTGCTGGGCGAGGGCGACCGCGCGGCGCGCATCCTCGGCGCCCTGTGCATCGCCGCCGGCGTGACCGCGCTGGCCCTGGGTTGAAATGGGCAGTGTGAGCGACACGGCGGCCTTCCAGCTGCTGGGCTGCGACTTCAGCAGCGCACCGAGCCGGCGCAAACCCATCACGCTGGCCGTGGGACGCGCCGACCGGGGCCGCGTGGTGCTCGAGGGCGTGGAGCACTTCGAGACGCTCGACGCCTGGAGCCAGCGCCTGGGGGCATCGGGCCGGTGGGTGGGCGGTTTCGACCTGCCGTTCGGCCTGCCGCGCGAACTGGTCACCACCCTGGGCTGGCCGACCGACTGGGCGGCCTGCATGGCGCACTACGAGGGCCTGAGCCGAGAGGCGATCCGCGAGGCCTTCGCCGCCTTCTGCGATGCGCGGCCGGTGGGCGGCAAGTTCGCGCACCGCGCCACCGACGGGCCGGCCGGCTCCAGCCCGAGCATGAAATGGGTCAACCCGCCGGTGGCCTTCATGCTGCACGCCGGCGTGCCGCGCCTGATCGCCGCCGGCGTCACGCTGCCGGGCTTGTTCGAGGGCGACGGCAGCCGCGTGGGGCTGGAGGCCTACCCGGGCCTGCTCGCGCGCAGCGTGCTGGGCACGGTCTCGTACAAGAGCGACGACAAGGCCAAGCAGACGCCCGAGCGCCTGATCGCGCGCAAGACGCTGATCAACGCGCTGGAGAACGGCCAGGCCCCGCTGCTGCAGGCCGTGGGCCTGCGCCTGCGGCTCACGCACGCCCAGCGCGACGCGCTGGCCGACGACGCCAGCGGCGACCGGCTGGACGCCGTGCTCTGCCTGCTGCAGGCGGCCTGGGCCGAGCAGCAGCACCGCGCCGGCCTGCCACGCTGGGGCCTGCCGGTGTTCGACCCGCTCGAAGGCTGGATCGTCACGGCCTGACGGGTTGGTACCCGTGCGACAGCGCGGGATTTCGGCACTGCCTAGAATTCGTCGGGCCCGGCCGCGTGCCGGACACAAGCGTTCTCAGGGCGGGGTGAAACTCCCCACCGGCGGTGATGGCGGCGTGGCGACACGACCGCACGAGTGCCGCGAGCGCCCAGGCGCCGGTTCGTCCGGCGCGTGGGGTCAGCAGACCCGGTGAGATCCCGGGACCGACGGTAAGAAGCGGGTCTGACCGACCCGCTTGACAGTCCGGATGAAAGAGAGCGCGAGCCAGGCACCCCCCGTGCGCGCCCGCGCGCCGGTGGTGCGTGCGCTTGTGCGCCCTGATTTGTTGGCCCCTCCTTTTTCCGAGGACACCATGAATCAGACCGAGTCTTCCCACCACCTCCACCTGCCCGCCGGCCTGCGCTTCGCGTTCGTCGAGGCGTCCTGGCACGCCGACATCGTGCACCAGGCGCGCGATGCCTTCTTCGCCGAAATGGCGCAAGGCGGCTTCGGCGCCGACGCCATCGACGTGTTCGACGTGCCCGGCGCCTTCGAGATCCCGCTGCATGCCCAGCGCCTGGCCCGCTCCGGCCGCTACGCCGCCGTCGTCGGCAGCGCGCTGGTGGTCGATGGGGGCATCTACCGCCACGACTTCGTCTCGCAGACGGTGGTGCAGGCGCTCATGGACGTGCAGCTCGACACCGGCGTGCCGATGATCTCGGCCGTGCTCACGCCGCACCACTTCCACGAACACGCCGAGCACCGCAAGTACTTCCTGCGGCACTTCGCCGTCAAGGGCACCGAGGCCGCGCAGGCCTGTCTGCAGACCGTGGCCGGTCTGCGCCGCCTGGACGCGCTGCTGAGCCCGACCGCCGCCGCCTGACGGCCGGCGCCTTGAGCGCGCGGGGGCGATGGGGTACAACCGCCGTTCACCATGTCGCTGCAACGCCTGCCTTCGCCCGCCCTGCGCCCTTTCGTGGCGCAGCTGTGGGCGAGCGAGGACCCGGGCGAGGCGCGCTGCGCCACGCCGTGGCGCGAGCACGCCTTGCCCAGCGGGGCGATGCACCTCGTCATCCGGCTGTCCGACCACCCGCTGCGCATCGCCGATGCCGGCAGCGGCGACCGCGCGCAGACGGTGGCCCCGTCGCTGGTGGGCGGCATGCGCTCCCGGTTCTACCTGCGGGAGTTGCTCGCGCCGTCCTGCTCCGTGGGCGCGGTGCTGCGGCCCGGTGCGGCCGAATGCCTGTTCGGTGGCGTGACCGCCGACGAGCTGGCCGAACGCCACACCCCGCTGGACGCGCTGTGGGGCGCTGAGGCGCATCGGCTGCGCGAGCGGTTGCTGGCGCTGCGCTCGCCGCAGGACCGATTGACCCTGTTCGAGGCCGCGCTCGCGGCGCGCCTGCCGCGCGTGCAGGGCCTGCATCCCGCGGTGGCCGGCGCGCTGGCGCAGTTCCTGGGTGGGGTGTCGGTGGCGGCCGCCGTGCAGGACAGCGGTTTCAGCCACCGCCGCTTCCTGCAGCTGTTCCGCCAGGGCGTGGGCCTGGGGCCCAAGACCTACCTGCGCGTGCTGCGTTTCCAGCGCGTGCTGCCGGTCCTGCGCTCGGACCCCGCGCTGTCCCTGGCGGCGCTGGCGGCGGACCTGGGCTACAGCGACCAGTCGCATTTCAACCGCGAGTTCCTGGCCTTCAGCGGTGTCACGCCGCTGGCGTACCGTCAGCGCATGGGGACCGACATCCACCACCTGCCGATGGGCGGTGGCTGAGGTCAATTTTTTTCTATACGCCCGCGCGGTGCCTGGGGAAGATGCGAACCCTGTCCATTCCTGTCCACCGAGGTGAAACCATGAAGATCGAAGAAGTGTTCGCCTACCTTTGCGTGTCCGACGCGAAGGCCGCCATCGCGTTCTACCGCAACGCCTTCGGCGCCACCGAGAAATTCCGCCTCACCGAGCCCAGCGGCCGCGTCGGCCACGCCGAGATGGCCTTTGGCCCGATGACCGTCATGCTCAGCGACGAGTACCCGGAATACGGCATCCGCTCGGCCTCGGCGATCGGCGCCACCCCGGTGTCCATCCACCTGCACGTGGACAACGCCGACCGCATGATCGAGCAGGCCCTGAAGGCCGGGGCCACGCTCGAGCGCGAGGCGCAGGACGCGTTCTACGGCGAACGCTCCGGCGTCGTGCGCGACCCCTTCGGCCACCGCTGGCTGATCGGCCACCACATCGAAGACGTGACCACGGACGAGATGCAGCGCCGCTACACGGCGCTGATGGCATCCGGCGATCCCGGCGAGGGTTGAGGACATCCGCGGCCAGGCCTCGACGCCGGCCCGCCGCGCAGGCACCATGCACGGGTTTCATCCATCCGAAGCCCTTCATGCACCTGCTGTCGCACCTGGCCGTTTCCTGCTCCCTGATCCTGACCTCTGTCGGCCTGTTCGCGGGTTGCGCCGCCGTTCGCGCCGGTGAGGCCGAGCGCCCACCGGCCTCGACCCAGCGGGGCGACGACGGGCGGTTCCGCAATCCGCCCGACCCGAGCAACCGCCCCACCGAAGGCAGCTGGAAAATCTGGAGCCGCTTCCTGTTCGAGACCCCGGTGGGCGCCGTCCCGCTGGACCCGATCCCGGTTCGCCGTCTGGACCGGGCCACGCTCGACGCGCTGGACCCGGCGGCCAACCACATCGTGCGCCTGGGCCATTCGTCGCACCTGCTCAAGCTGCAGGGCCGCTACTGGCTGATCGATCCGGTGTTCAGCGAACGCGCGTCTCCGGTACAGTGGCTCGGCCCGAAGCGCTTCCACGCGCCGCCGCTGTCGCTGGACGAGTTGCCGCCCATCGATGGCTTGATCCTCTCGCACGACCACTACGACCACCTGGATCAAGCCACCATCGAGGCGCTGCGCGAGCGCGTGCAGCGCTACTTCGTGCCCCTGGGCGTGCGCGAGCGCCTGCAGGGCATGGGCGTGGACCCCCAGCGCGTGCAGGAGTTCGACTGGTGGCAGGGCACCCGCCACGCGGGGGTGCAGCTCACCGCCACGCCGGCCCACCACTTCTCGGGGCGCACGCTGTGGGACCGCAACAGCACGCTGTGGGCCTCGTGGTTCATCCAGAGTGGCGACGAGCGCATCTTCTTCAGCGGCGACTCGGGTTATTTCGCGGGTTTCAAGGCGATTGCCGAGCGCCTGGGCCCCATCGACATCGCCCTGCTGGAAAACGGGGCCTACGACAGCTACTGGCCGTCCGCCCACATGTCGCCCGAGGAGACCGTGCAGGCCTTCAAGGACCTGCGGGCGAAGCAGCTGTACCTGGTGCACAACAGCACCTTCAACCTGGGTTTCCACACCTGGCACGACCCCATGGACCGCGTGGCCGACATCGCCGAGCGGGAAGGCCTGCCCCTGCGCACGCCGGAGATCGGCGAGGTGTTGACGCTGGGCCGCCCGCGCCAGAACCAGCGCTGGTGGAAAGGCCTGCGCTGACGCGCCCGCCCCCAGGGAGCGCCCGAGCGGGTAAGCTGTCCTCCGTGTTTCAGGAGGACTCCCATGTACCCTTGGCTCTTTCTGTGGGCGCCGCAGCTGCAACTGCCCTTCAGCGGCGATGTGGCGCAGCGTATCGAACCCCGCACCCAGTGGTTCTTTGACGGCATCGACACCGCGTCGGGCGATCCGGTGATCGAGCGCAAGGCCTTCGAGGTGGCGACCTATGGGCGCCAGCTCGGGCTGATCACCGAACTGCTGCTCGACATGGCCGCGCAGACGCCGCCGCGCACCCGGGCCGGCCGCGAGGCGCGCCAGCGGCTGCAGAAGATCCAGGCCGAGATCGAGCGCATCAAGGCCGAGGACGCGGCGGCCCAGGTGGACATGGTCGAGGCCGGCCTGCGGCGCCTCAAGGCCCGCCACCGACCCGAGTACGAGGCCCTGCGCGCGCGCCTGCAGCAAGCCCTGGCCGCGCCCGAGGCCGCACCGTGAACCTGACCGACATGGGAGCCCTGCCACTCACCCTGCTGGCCTCGCTGGGCGTCGCCATCGTGCTGCTGGTGATCCGCGTGCTCGTGATGCAGCGGGTGCAGCAGCGGCGCCAGCGCGAGAACCGCCAGGAAACCGAGCGCCTGAAATCGCTGGTGGCGGCGTACCGCGCGCTGGCGGGGTCGTTCTCGCCGGCCACGGTCGAGCACGCGACGCAGATGGAGGAAACGCTGGCCGAGATCGTGCTGTTCGGCTCGCTGCCTCAGGTCGAATTGGCCGCGGCCTGCGCCACCGCGCTCAAGCGCGGCGAATCGCCGGACTTCCAGCCCCTGGTGGAAGCCCTGCGGTCCGACCTGCGCCGCCAGTTGGGGCTCGAACCCATTCCGATCACCCTGCTGTTGCCGACCTCGGGGCCGGGGCGCGCCGCGCCGCGCGGGCGGGGGGACGGTGAAGGCGGTGGCGGCGGTGGCGGCGGTGCGGGGGGGCGTGGCGGCGCGGGAGGTGGTGGAGGGGGCGGCGGGGGAGGGGCCGCGGCGGGCGGGCTGGGCGCGGGCCTGATCGCCGGGGAAGTCCTCCACAACTGAGCCAAGGCGTGCTCTGCGGGCCCGCACTTGGTGCATCATGGGCGCTTGCGCTGCGCCGCCGACACTCGGGTCGGCCGGCGGAAGCACAAGCCTTCGAGGAAATCCCCATGAACGCAGCCAAGCTGGTCGGTATCGTGCTCATTGTCGCCGGTGTGCTCGGCCTGGTGTATGGCAGTTTCAGCTACACCAAGGACACGGAAGCCGTGAAGCTGGGGCCGTTGGAGCTGTCGGTGAAGCAGAAGGAAACCGTCAACGTGCCGGTGTGGGCCGGTGTCGGCGCCATCGTGGTCGGCGCGGTGCTGCTGGTGCTGGGCGGCAAGAAGGGTTGAGGCGGGCGCTTTTCTGCGCGGTCCTGGCGCTGGCGAGCGCCGGGACGCTGCACGCGGCGGCGGATGAACCCACGGTGTACGCCGCCCGGGTCAGCCGCGTGTTCGATGGCGACACGCTGTGGGTCAAGCCGCTGGACGGTGGCCGTTACCGCAAGCTGCGCCTCGATGGCATCGACGCGCCCGAGATCTGCCAGGCCGGCGGCACGGCCTCGCGCGATGCGCTGGCCCGGCGGGTGTTGAACCAGGTGGTGGCGGTCAGCGTGCGCCATCACGACGACTACGGCCGTGGGCTGGCCAGGCTCACGCACCAGGACGACGACATCGCCGCCTGGATGGTGGCGCAAGGCCAGGCCTGGTCCTACCGGTGGCGCCGCAGCCTGGGGCCGTTCCAGGCCGAAGAGGCGCGTGCCAGGCAGGGCCGCAAGGGTCTGTTCGCCGATGCCTCGGCCGAGTTGCCACGCGAATTCCGCCAGCGCCACGGGCCTTGCCCGCGGCCCGATTGACGAAAGGCTTCAGTGGGCCTGGCCGCAGACCGCGCATTGCGGGTTCTGCGGCAGCGAGATCGGCGTGAAGGCCAGGTCTCGCCCATCGATCATCAGCAGCTTGCCCGTGAGGCGCGAGCCCAGGCCGGTCAGCAGCTTGAGCGCTTCGGCCGCCTGCATGGTGCCCACGATGCCCACCAGCGGCGCGAACACGCCCATGGTGGCGCACAGGGCCTCCTCCACACCGGCGTCCTCGGGGAACACGCAGGCGTAACACGGGTTGCCCGGGGTGCGGGGATCGAACACGCTGAGCTGGCGATCCATGCGGATCGCCGCGCCCGACACCAGCGGCTTGCGGTGATTCACGCAGGCGCGGTTGATGGCGTGGCGGGTGGCGAAGTTGTCGGTGCAGTCCAGCACCACGTCGGCCTGCGACACCAGCTGGTCCAGCAGCGCCGCATCGGCCCGCTGGGTGACAGTGGTGACGCGCACGTCCGGGTTGATGGCGGCGATCGCCTCGCGCGCCGATTCGGCCTTGAGGTGGCCCACACGCGCGAGGTTGTGCGCGATCTGCCGCTGAAGGTTGGTCTCGTCCACCGTGTCGTGGTCCACCAGCGTGATGTGACCGACACCGGCACTGCCCAGGTAGAGCGCCACCGGAGAGCCCAGGCCGCCCGCGCCGATCACCAGCGCGTGCGAAGCCAGCAAGGCTTCCTGGCCTTCGACCCCGAGTTCGTTGAGCAGGATGTGGCGCGAATAGCGCAGGAGCTGGGCGTCGTCCAAGGGTCTTGCCGCAGGCGGTCACCGCCCGCGGCATCCATCAGTTTTCTTTTTTCTCTTCGGTGCGCACCGACAGCGTCTTGCTGATCAGCACCGGCTGGCCCTTGAGCTGGTTGAGCGCCTGCGTCAGCTGGAAGTCCTTGTCGGTACCGAACTCGGGCACGAGGCGCTGGTTCGGGTTCTTCTTGGCTTCCTCTTCCAGGCGCTTGCGCGCGGCTTCGCGGGCCTCGTCGCGCTGCTGCTCGGCGGCGCGCTGGGCGTCGGTCATGCCCTGGTCGCCCTTGACGGCCTCGGTGCCGTTGTTCAGGTGCTTCTGCAGATCGGCTTCGCGCGTGCGCAGCGCGGCGAACACGTTGCCCTCGGGCGTTTCATCGACCATCACGTCGGGCACGATGCCCTTGGCCTGGATGGAGTTGCCCGACGGCGTGTAGTAGCGCGCCGTGGTGAGCTTGAGGCCCGTGTCGGGGCCCAGCGGACGCACCGTCTGCACCGAGCCCTTGCCGAAGGTCTGGCTGCCCAGGATGGTGGCGCGCTTGTGGTCCTGCAGGGCGCCGGCCACGATCTCGCTGGCCGAAGCCGAGCCTTCGTTGACCAGCACCACCAGCGGCACGCGCTTGAGCGCACCCTGCGTGTTGTCGGTCAGGCGCTTGATGGGGTCGGTGCCGCCGCGGCGCAGGTAGTGCTGCGGAATGGCCTTGTAGGTGAACTTGCTGTCCTCGAGCTGGCCGTTGGTGGAGACCACGGTCACGTTGTCGGGCAGGAAGGCGGCGGACAGGGCGACGGCCGCGTCGAGCAGGCCGCCCGGGTCGTTGCGCAGGTCAAGCACGATGCCCTTGAGGTTGGGGTCCGCCTTGTAGATGTCTTCCATCTTGCGGGCGAAGTCCTCGATCGTGCGCTCCTGGAACTGCGACACGCGCACCCAGGCGTAGCCGGGTTCGACCACGCGCGACTTCACGCTCTGCGTCTTGATTTCCTCGCGCGTGATCGTCACGGGGAAACTGCGGTTCTCGTCCTTGCGGTAGATGTTGAGCAGCACCTTGGTGCGCGGCTCGCCGCGCATGAGCTTGACGGCGTCGTTGATGCTCAGGCCCTTGACCTGGGTGTCGTCGATCTTGGTGATCAGGTCGCCGGTCTTGAGGCCGGCGCGGAAGGCGGGGGAGTCCTCGATGGGCGAAACCACCTTGACCAGGCCGTCCTCCATCGTGATTTCAATGCCCACGCCGACGAAGCGCCCGCTGGTGCCTTCGCGGAATTCCTTGAACGACTTCTTGTCGAAATACTGCGAATGCGGGTCCAGACTCGCGACCATGCCCGAAATGGCTTCGGAGATGAGCTTCTTCTCGTCCACCGGTTCCACATAGTCGCTCTTGACCATGCCGAAGACGGCGGCGAGCTGCTGCAGCTCTTCCAGCGGCAGCGGGGCCAGCGCACCGCGCGCAACCGCCTGCAACTGCACCGTGGTCAGCGCGCCGGCGACCACGCCAATGCGCAACCCAGCCTGCAATCTTCAGCTTGTGACTCACCTGTTTTGCCATCGAAATACCCCAGTAAAAAAGCCCGTGCAGGGCCTGCGGGACCCTCTCGGGTCAATATACACCTTGGAGCATGGCGAGATGCTTCGGTTCCCGGGGCTCCACAGTGGTATTCCCCGGGTTGTCGTGACGGATCGCCGGTTTCAGGCCTTGCCCTGCGCGGCCACCGCCGCCGCGGCCTTCGCCGCCGCCTCGGCATCGCCCAGGTAGAAATGCCGGATCGGTTTCAGATCCGCGTCGAGTTCGTACACCAGTGGAATGCCGTTCGGGATGTTCACGCCCACGATGTCGTTGTCGGAAATGCCATCGAGGTACTTCACCAGGGCGCGGATGCTGTTGCCATGCGCCGCCACCACCACCCGTTTGCCGGCCTTGATCGCCGGCGCCATGGCTTCGTTCCAGAAGGGCAAGACACGTGCCACCGTGTCCTTGAGGCACTCGGTGAGCGGGATTTCCTCGGGCTTGAGGCGGTCGTAGCGCCGGTCGCCGCGCTCGCTGCGCGGGTCCGTGGCCTCCAGGGCCGGCGGTGGCGTGTCGTAGCTGCGCCGCCAGACCAGCACCTGCTCGTCGCCGTATTTTTTTCGGCCATGTCGGCCTTGTTCAGGCCCTGCAATGCACCATAGTGGCGCTCGTTGAGGCGCCAGCTGTGCACCACCGGCAACCAGGTGCGGTCCATCTCGTCCAGCGCGTGCCACAGGGTGCGCGTGGCGCGCTTGAGCACGCTGGTGTAGGCCAGATCGAAGTCGTAACCATCGGCCTTGAGCAGACGGCCGGCGTTCTTGGCCTGCTCCAGGCCGGTGGCGGTGAGGTCCACGTCGGTCCAGCCGGTGAAGCGGTTTTCCAGGTTCCAGGTGGATTCGCCATGGCGAATCAGGACGAGTTTGTACATGGGCAGGGCGTGCGTTGAAGAGCGGAAATGGGGACGGACGGGGGGATCACAAGCCGGGCCAACCGGCCTGTCGGGTGACGTGCCACCGGGGTGTGGCCGGCGCGGCACAGCCAAGCATTCTAAAATCCCGGGCTTACTCGAAAGGTGTATCTGTGAGTTTCTTCATCGAAAACTGGGTTCTGATTGCCGTGGCCATCACGTCGGGGGCCTTCCTGCTCTGGCCGCTGGCCTCTGCCGGCGGTCGCGCGGGGTCCCTCAACACGACCGAGGCCGTGCAGCTCATGAACCGCGACAAGGCGGTGGTGGTGGACGTGCGCGACGCCGACGGTTTTGCGTCGGGCCACGTGATCGGCGCGAAAAACCTGCCTCTGGCCGACCTGGAGGCCAAGTTGCCCACCACGGTCAAGAACAAGGCGCTGCCGCTGATCTTCGTGTGCGCCAATGGCGCGAGCGCGAACAAGGGCGTGGCCATCGCCAAGAAGCTGGGTTACGAGAACGCGCATGCCCTGACCGGTGGCATGGGTGCCTGGCGCACCGCCAACCTGCCCGTGGAAAAAGCCTGATCATCTGGGCTTGTTTTTCATCGGGTTCGACAGGATTTCCGCATGGCCAAGGTCAAGATGTTCACCAGCGCGTACTGTCCGTATTGCAGCCGGGCCCGGGCCCTGCTCGACCGGCGGGGCGTGTCCGACCTGGAAGAGGTGTACGTGGACGGCAAGCCCGAACTGCGCGCCCAGATGACCCAGCTCACCGGGCGCACCAGCGTGCCGCAGATCTTCATCGGGGACACCCATGTGGGCGGCTGCGACGACCTGCACGCGCTCGATGGGCGCGGCGGCCTGGTGCCGATGCTGCAGGCCTGAGTCACAAAGCCGCCTTGCCGGGCTGACATAATCCCGGGCAGTGCCCGCCGCAGGGACTTCGATCCCCGGCGGGTTTGTTTTTTCCTCCCCGAATCTTTCGAGACACCACCATGGCAGAAAACCAGGACCCCATCTTCCAGATCCAGCGCGTCTACCTCAAGGAAGCGTCCCTGGAGCAACCCAATTCCCCGGCCATCCTGCTGGAGCAGGAGCAGCCTACGGTGGACATCCAGCTCGGCGTGGAAGCCAGCCCGGTGGCCGATGGCGTGTACGAGGTCTGCGTCACCGCCACGGTGACCACCAAGATCAAGGACAAGACCGTGTTCCTGGTCGAGGCCAAACAAGCTGGCATCTTCGAGATCCGCAACCTGCCGCAGGACCAGATGGGCCCGATCATGGGCATCGCCTGCCCGCAGATCGTCTACCCCTACCTGCGCAGCAACGTGGCCGACATCGTCCAGCGCGGCGGTTTCCCGCCGGTGCACCTGGCCGAGATCAACTTCCAGGCCATGTACGAGCAGCAGCAGGCGCAAGCCGCCGACGACGCACCGCGCATCGTCACGCAGTAAGTCCTCTCGCGGGGGACCCATGAACATCGTCGTGCTCGGAGCGGGCGCCTGGGGCACCGCCCTGGCCGTCGGCGCGGCCGCCCAGGGCGGCGAGTTCCGCCAGGTGACGCTGTGGGCGCGCGATGCGCAGCAGGCCGATGACATGCGCGCGCAGCGCGAGAACCGGCGCTACCTGCCGGGTGTGGCCCTGCCGCCCTCGGTGGGCATCGATGCCGGTCCGCTGGACGCGTCCTCGAAGGCCTTGGCCGAGGCCGACCTGCTGATCATCGGCACGCCCATGTCGGGCCTGCGCGGCATGTTGCAGGTGCTGGCATCGCATCCCGCGCCCGTGGCCTGGCTCTGCAAGGGTTTCGAGGCACCGCGCGAGGGCCACCATGGCCTGCTGGGCCATGAGGTGCGCGCCCAGGTGGCGCCACGGCTCAAGGCCGGGGTGCTCAGCGGCCCGAGCTTCGCGCAGGAAGTGGCGCGGGGCCAACCGACCGCCTTGGTGGCCGCGAGCGAACACGCCAGCGTGCGCGACATGCTGGTGGCCGCGTTCCACAGCCCCACGCTGCGCGTGTACGCCAACGAGGACATCGTGGGCGTGGAGGTGGGTGGCGCGGTGAAGAACCTGCTGGCCATCGCCACCGGCCTGTGCGACGGCCTGGACCTGGGCCTGAACGCGCGCGCCGCGCTGATCACGCGCGGCCTGGCCGAAATGACGCGCCTGGGGTTGGCCCTCGGCGCGCGCGCCGAGACCTTCATGGGCCTGTCGGGCCTGGGTGATCTGGTGCTCACCGCCACCGGCGATCTCTCGCGCAACCGCCGTGTCGGCCAGCTGCTGGCGCAGGGCATGAGCCTTCAGCAGGCGGTGGACTCGCTGGGCCACGTGGCCGAGGGGGTGTACAGCGCCCGCACCGCGGTGCAGCGCGCGCGCCTGCTCGGCGTGGACATGCCGATCAGCGAAGGCGTGGTGGCCTTGATCGAAGGCCGGCTCAAGCCAGCGCAGGCCGTGGCCGCGCTCATGGGGCGCGACCCGAAAGAAGAAGGCCTCTAGGCCGCCGCAGATGCGCAGCCCTCGGGCTTGAGCACGCGCTCGGTCGAGGCCGGATGCCGCGCCAGCGCCGCCGCCGGCCGGCGTGGGCGACGCACCAGTTCACCGCCGCAATTGGGGCAGATGTGGTTCAGCCGGGTGTCGGCGCAGTCGCTGCAGAACGTGCATTCGAAGGTGCAGATGCGCGCCTCGGTGCTTTCGTTGGGCAAGTCCCGGTTGCAGCATTCGCAATTGGGGCGCAGTTGCAGCATGGCGGACCTCCGGGAGCTCAGATTTCGAAGTTGTCGATCAGGCGCGTCTTGCCCAGGCGCGCGGCGCCCAGCACCACCAGCGGGTCGCCGGCCTGCGGCGCCTGCAGGTCGGCGCGGCGGCGCACGGTGAGGTAGTCGGGCTGCCAGCCGCGCGCGGCCAGGGCCTTCATGGCGCGTTCTTCCAGCCCCGGCAGGTGCCGCGCCAGGCCATCGGCGGCGGCCAGGGCGTCGCGCCCCAGCGCCCGCAAGGCCAGCGAGAGCTGCACCGCCTCGGCGCGCTCGGTCTCGCTCAGGTAACCATTGCGCGAACTCAGCGCCAGGCCATCGGCCGCGCGCTGCGTGGGCACGCTCACGATGGTCACCGGCAGGGCGAACTGCTGCGCCATGCGGCGGATCACCATCTGCTGCTGGTAGTCCTTCTGGCCGAAGACCGCGTGGCGCGGGCCCTTGCCCTCGGTCAGCACGCACTGGAACAGCTTCATCACCACGGTGCAGACCCCGGTGAAGAAACCGGGCCGGAAATGGCCTTCGAGGATGTCGGCGAGCTCGGCGGGCGGCTGCACCTTGAAGCCCTGGGGCTCGGGGTACAGCTCCTTTTCCGACGGGGCGAACACCACGTCGCAGCCTTCGGCGGCGAGCTTGTCGCAATCGGCCTGCAGGGTGCGGGGGTAGGTATCGAAGTCCTCGTGCGGCGCGAACTGCAGGCGGTTGACGAAGATGCTGGCCACGGTCACGTCGCCCAGGGGTTTGGCGGCGCGCACCAGATCCAGGTGGCCGTCGTGCAGGTTGCCCATGGTGGGCACGAGGGCAGGCGCGTTGAAGGGCCGCAGCGTGGCGCGCAACTCTTCGATGGTGTGAACGAGTTTCATGGGTGGATCGTTGATTTACCAGGCGTGCAGGCTGTCGTCGGGGAAGCTGCCGTCCTTCACCGCGGCCACGTAGGCGGCCATGGCGTCGCGCACGCTGCTGGCGCCTTCCATGAAGTTGCGCACGAACTTCGGGTTCTTGCCCAGGTTGACGCCGAGCATGTCGTGCATCACCAGCACCTGGCCGGCCGTGCCCTTGCCCGCGCCGATGCCGATGGTGTGGCAGTGCGGCAGCTGGCCGGTGATCTCGGCCGACAGCGCGGCCGGCACCATCTCGAGCACCAGCATGGTGGCGCCGGCGTCCTGCAGCTCCAGCGCGTGGCGCTTGAGCGTGAGCGCGGCCGCGTCGCCACGGCCCTGCACGCGGTAGCCGCCCAGGGCGTGCACGGTCTGCGGGGTCAGGCCCAGGTGGGCGCACACGGGGATGCCGCGCTCCACCAGGAACCGCACGGTCTCGGCCGTCCAGCCGCCGCCTTCGAGTTTGATCATGTGGGCGCCCGCATGCACCAGCTGCGCCGCGCTGCGCATGGCCTGTTCCTTGGACTCGTGATAGCTGCCGAACGGCAGGTCGCCGAGCAGCCAGGCCGTGCCCTGCACGCGGCGCAGGCCGCGCGCCACGCTCTCCACGTGGTAGGCCATGGTCTCCAGCGTCACGCCGGCCGTGCTGGCCAGGCCCTGGCACACCATGCCCAGCGAATCACCGACCAGGATGCATTCCACGCCGGCGGCGTCGGCCACGGCGGCGAAGGTCGCGTCGTAGGCGGTGAGCATGGTGATCTTCTCGCCCCGCTCGCGCAGCTCGTTCAACCGGGGCAGGCTCACCGGCTTGCGCTGGGGCAGGGGCGAGGCCGCGGGCAGGGTGCCGTAGGGGGTGCGCATGGGCGTGGGGTTTGTGGGGGTGCTCATCTGGAAATCCCGCAGGGGTTGGGGGTGGGTGAGAATCGGGCACTATAGACCAAACCGCTATGCTTGCGCCCCATGAAACACCTCTCTGAATTCACCCAGGCCGACGTGCAGGAGCTGGCCCGGCGCGACGTGGCGCTGGCGCTGGCCGAAGACGTGGGCGCGGGTGACCTGACCGCCGCGCTGGTGGACGCGCAGCGCCCCGCGCAGGCGCGCATTCTGGCGCGCGAAGCGGCCGTGATCTGCGGCACGCCCTGGGTGGAAGCCGCCGTGCACGCGCTCGACCCCCAGGCCACGCTGACCTGGCACGTGGGCGAAGGCCAGCGCTGCGCCGCCGACCAGACCGTGCTCGCCATCGAAGGCCGCGCGCAGGCGCTGCTCACGGCCGAGCGCACCGCGCTCAACTTCCTGCAGCTGCTCTCGGCCGTCGCAGCCAAGACCGCCACCTTCGTCGACACCGTGGCCGGCACGCGCGCGCAGATCGTGGACACGCGCAAGACCCTGCCGGGCCTGCGCCTGGCCCAGAAATACGCGGTGAAGGCCGGCGGCGGCGTGAACCACCGCATCGGCCTGTACGACGCGGTGCTGATCAAGGAAAACCACATTGCCGCGGCCGGCGGCGTGGCCCAGGTGCTGCAGCGCGTGCGCGAGACCGCGCCGGAGGCGCGTTTCGTCGAGATCGAGGTCGAGACCCTGGCCCAGCTCGAAGAGGCCCTGGCCTGCGGCGCCACCATGGTGCTGCTCGACAACATGGACATTCCCACGCTCCACGCGGCGGTGCGGCTCAACGCCGGCCGCGCGATTCTCGAAATCTCCGGTGGCGTGAACCTGGACACCGTGCGGGCCCTTGCAGAAACCGGGGTCGACCGCATCTCTGTCGGCGCCCTCACCAAGGACGTCAAGGCCACCGACTTTTCCATGCGTTTCCAGACGCTCTGAGGCGTCGGAACTCCGAGACACAACGACCCCATGAACACCGCAGACCCTTCCGTCATCGACGTGGAATACGAACAGCCGGCCTGCCCCACGCAGCATGCCTGGGCGCGCGTGCCGGTCGAGCCCGGCCCGAAGCAGCGCGCCGCGCTCAAGGAGCGCATCCGCCAGTTGCTGAAGGAGCGCAACGCGGTCATGGTGTCGCACTACTACGTGCACCCCGACCTGCAGGACCTCGCCATCGAGACCGGCGGCATCGTGAGCGATTCGCTGGAGATGGCGCGCTTCGGCCGCGACCACGCGGCCACCACGCTGGTGGTCTCGGGCGTGCGCTTCATGGGCGAGACCGCCAAGATCCTGAGCCCCGAAAAGACCGTGCTCATGCCCGACCTCGACGCGAACTGCTCGCTTGACCTGGGTTGCCCGATCGACGAGTTCAACGCCTTCTGCGATGCCCACCCCGACCGCACCGTGGTGGTCTACGCCAACACCAGCGCGGCCGTGAAGGCGCGCTCGGACTGGCTGGTCACCTCCAGCTGCGCGCTCGACATCGTGCAGGCGCTCAAGGAGAAGGGCCATAAGATCCTGTGGGCGCCCGACAAGCACCTGGGGGCCTACATCCAGCGCGAGACCGGCGCCGACATGGTGATGTGGACCGGCTCGTGCATCGTGCACGACGAGTTCAAGGCCTTCGAGCTCGAAGCGCTCAAGAAGGAGCACCCCAAGGCCAAGGTGCTGGTGCACCCGGAAAGCCCGGCCGACGTGATCGCGCTGGCCGATGCCGTGGGCTCGACCTCGGCCATCCTGAAGGCCGCGCGCACGCTGGACGCGCCCGAGTTCATCGTCGCGACCGACAACGGCATGATGCACATGCTGCGCCAGCAGAATCCGGGCAAGGTGTTCATCGAGGCGCCCACGGCCGGCAACAGCGCCACCTGCAAGAGCTGCGCGCACTGCCCCTGGATGGCGATGAACGGCCTGGCGGGCGTGGCGCAGATCCTGGAAAAAGGCCTCAACGAGATCCACGTCGACCCGGCGCTGATCCCGCTGGCGCGCCGGCCGATCGACCGCATGCTGGCCTTCACCGGTGCGCAGCGCAACGGTCAGAACCCCGGCGCGCTCATCCCGAACATCGGCGCGGCCTGAACCCGGTTTATCGGCTCGGGGGAACGAGGATCGTCGGTTTTGCCTCGGGCAGCAGCCCGGGGTAGTCGCGGCTGAAGTGCAGGCCGCGGCTCTCGTGCCGCAACAGGGCGGACTTCACGATCAGGTCGGCCACCTGCACCAGGTTGCGCAGCTCCAGCAGGTCGCGCGTGACGTGGAACTGCGAGTAGAACTCCTGGATCTCGCGCTGCAGCAGCGCGATGCGGTGCGCCGCGCGCTCCAGCCGCTTGTTGGTGCGCACGATGCCCACGTAGTCCCACATGAAGCGGCGCAGCTCGTCCCAGTTGTGCGAGATCACCACCTGCTCGTCGGCGTCGGTCACGCGGCTGTCGTCCCACAGCGGCGCGGCCGGCGCGGCGGGTGCCGCCGGGGCGTTGCGGATCGCGTTGACCGCGCCTTGCGCGAACACCATGCACTCCACCAGCGAGTTGCTGGCCAGGCGGTTGGCGCCGTGCAGGCCGGTGCAGGTGGTTTCGCCCACCGCGTACAGGCCGGCGATGTCGGTGTGGCCGGCCAGGTCGGTCACCACGCCGCCGCAGATGTAGTGCGCGGCCGGTACCACGGGAATCGGCTCGCGCGTGATGTCGATGCCCAGCTCGGCGCAGCGCGCGAGGATGTTGGGGAAGTGCTCGTGCAGGAACTCGGGCGGCTGGTGCGAGATGTCCAGGTGCACGCAGTCCAGCCCGTGCTTCTTCATCTCGAAGTCGATCGCGCGCGCCACCACGTCGCGCGGCGCGAGTTCGGCGCGCGGGTCGTGGTCGGGCATGAAACGGTGGCTGCCCAGGTGGGGCGGCAGCTTGAGGTGGCCGCCCTCGCCGCGCACCGCCTCGGTGATGAGGAAGCTCTTGGCGTGCGGGTGGTACAGGCAGGTCGGGTGGAACTGGATGAATTCCATGTTCCCCACCTGGCAGCCGGCGCGCCAGGCCGCGGCGATGCCGTCACCGGTCGCGGTGTCGGGGTTGGTGGTGTAGAGGTAGACCTTGCCCGCGCCGCCCGTGCGCAGCACGGTATGGGTGGCGCTGAAGGTCAGGACCTCGTCGCGCTCGGTGTCCAGCACGTAGGCGCCGAAGCAGCGCGGCTGGCCATCGGTGCCCGGGTGTTTGCGGTCGGTGATGAGGTCGACCAGCATGTGGTGCTCGAACAGCTGGATCTCGGGCGTGGCGCGCACGCGATCGATCAGCGTGGCCTGCACCGCCGCGCCGGTGGCGTCGGCCGCGTGCACGATGCGGCGGTGGCTGTGGCCGCCCTCGCGGGTCAGGTGCAGCTCGCCGTCTTCCAGCGAGAACGGCACGCCGAGTTCCTGCAGCCAGGCGATGGCGGCCGGGGCGTTCTCCACCGTGAACTGCGTGGCTTCCAGGTCGCACAGGCCGGCGCCGGCCACCAGGGTGTCTTCCACGTGCGAGGCCACGCTGTCGCCCTCGGCCAGCACGGCGGCAATGCCGCCCTGCGCCCAGTTGCTCGAGCCGTCGCTGAGCGCGCGCTTGGTGATCACCGCCACGCGGTGGGTCTTGGCCAGGTGCAGCGCGGCGGTGAGACCGGCCAGGCCGCTGCCGATGATGAGGACGTCGAAGCGGTGTTGGTCGGTCATGGCGGAGAGAGGAGGAAGAGGGACAGGGCCGACGCCGGGCCGCTCCCAAGGCGGCCCAGCCCCCTCGGGGGGCAGCGACCCGCGCAGCGGCGGAGCGTGGGGGTGCTCATGCAGGGGTGTAGGCGAGCCGCACGTAGATGGGGGCGAAAGCCTCGGCCTGGGTCAGCTCGATCAGCGTTTCCTTGGCGAGTTCGAGCATGGCGATGAAGGTGACCACCAGCACCGGCGAGCCTTGCGAGGGATCGAACAGTTCGCCGAATTCGACGAACTTGCGGCCCTGCAGGTGGCGCAGCACGATGCTCATGTGCTCGCGCACCGAGAGCTCCTCGCGGCTGATCTTGTGGTGCTGCACGAGCTTGGCGCGCTTGAGGATGTCGCGCCAGGCGCTTTGCAGGTCGATCGCGTTCACGTCCGGGAAGCGCGGCGCCAGCGCCTGTTCCACATAGACCTGGGCGCGCAGGAAATCGCGGCCGTACTGCGGGCTGTCGGCCAGGCGGTGCGCGGCCAGCTTCATTTGTTCGTACTCGAGCAGGCGGCGCACCAGCTCGGCGCGCGGGTCTTCCGGTTCCTCGCCCTCGGCCGTCTTCTTGGGCGGCAGCAGCATGCGCGACTTGATCTCGATCAGCATGGCCGCCATCAGCAGGTACTCGGCCGCCAGCTCCAGGTTGCTGGCGCGGATCTCATCGACGTAGGTGAGGTACTGGCGGGTCACCGCCGCCATCGGAATGTCGAGGATGTTGAAGTTCTGCTTGCGGATCAGGTAGAGCAGCAGGTCCAGCGGGCCCTCGAAGGCCTCCAGGAAGATCTGCAGCGCGTCCGGCGGGATGTACAGGTCGCGCGGCATGGCGAACAGCGGTTCGCCGTAGAGCCGCGCCAGCGCCACGTGGTCCACCACCGATGGCAGGACATCGTCCAGGCCCTGAGGGGCCTCGTTGAGCGTGTGCGGATCGCTCATTCAGGAGGCCGGTCAGGCGTGGTCGGAACCGGTCTGGTAGACGTAGGGCTGCTGGGGCACGCGGGCGGCCTCGGCCTTGGCCTGGAATTCGCGGTCGATCTGCTTGTCCCAGAGCAGGGCGCGCCCCTGGCGCTGCGACTGCTCCAGCCCCGGCTTGCCGGCCTTGAGCTGTTCGATGAACTGCGTCGTGTCGGATTGGTAGTCGGGGCGGCGGAAGATGGACATGGTGGGCTCGGTGGTGCGCGGGGGGAAAGAGGCCGATTTTACCGGGCCGCCCCGAGGCCTCACTGGAAGGTGTTCAGCCGCCCCGCGAAGCCCGAGCGTTCGATCAGCGAACGCGGCTGGGCGTGCAGGCCCACCATGCCCAGGTGGCCGCCGCGCTTGTGCACCGCCTTGTGCAGCTGTTCCAGCGCGTCCAGCCCGGTGGTGTCGAGCGAGATCATGTGGCTGGCGTCCAGCATCACGTTGATCGGCGTGGGCGAGCGCTCCACGTCCGCAACGATGGGGTCGATCTTGGCGACGGCGCCGAAGAACAGCGAGCCGTAGAGCTTGTAGGTGGCCTGCTGCTCGGTGCGCGCCACCGGCTCGGCGCGGAAGATCTCGCTCTGGCGGCGCACGAACAGCACCACCGCCAGCACCAGACCGAGCTCGACCGCCACCGTGAGGTCGAAGACGATGGTGACGAAGAAGGTGGACAGCAGCATCAACCGGTAGTGGTTGCTGAACTGCCTCAGGCGCCCGAACTCGCGCCACTCGCCCATGTTCCAGGCCACGAACAGCAGCACACCGGCCAGCACCGCCAGCGGGATGTGGTACGCCAGGGGCGCGGCCACCAGCACCACGGCGGCCAGCGTGAGCGCGTGCACCATGCCGGCCACCGGCGAGGCGGCGCCCGAGCGGATGTTGGTCACGGTGCGCGCGATGGTGCCGGTGGCGGGCATGCCGCCGAAAAACGGCACCACGGCGTTGGCGATGCCTTGCGCCATCAGCTCCTGGTTGGGGTCGTGTTTGGGCGCGTCGCTCAGCTGGTCGGCCACGCGCGCGCACAGCAGCGATTCGATGGCGCCCAGCAGCGCGATGGTCAGCGTGGGCGTGACCAGCAGGCGCACCGTCTCCCACGAGAAGTCGGGCAGCTCGAAGGCCGGCGTGCCGCGCGGGATGCCGCCAAAGCGCGTGCCGATGGTCTCCACCGGCAGGCTCAGGGCCCAGGCCAGCAGCGTGAGCGTGACCAGGGCCACCACCGGGCCGGGCAGGCGCGAGGTGGCCTTGAGCGCGCTCACCCGGTCCAGCTTCTCGATCTGGCGGCGGAACTGGAAGTCCACCGCCCACAGGCGCGGCCAGACGAACAGGCCCAGCACGCACAGGCCGCCGAGCGCGAAGGCGAAGGGGTTGAAGCTGTCGAGGTGCAGCGCCAGGGCCTTCATCTGGCCGAAAAAGCTGCCTGGCATCTTCGCGATTTCCAGCCCGAGCAGGTCGCGCACCTGCGACAGCGCGATCAGCACCGCGATGCCGTTGGTGAAGCCGATCACGACACTCACCGGCACGTAGCGCACCAGCGTGCCGAGCCGGAAGAGGCCCAGCAGGAACAGCAGCACGCCCGCGCTGGCGGTGGCGATCAGCAGGTTCGCCACGCCGTAGCGCTCGACGATGCCGTAGACGATGACGATGAAGGCGCCGGCCGGGCCGCCGATCTGCATCGATGTGCCGCCCAGGGCCGAGATCAGGAAGCCCGCGATGATCGCGGTCCACAGGCCGGCCTCGGGCTTGAGGCCGCTGGCGATCGCGAAGGCCATGGCCAGCGGCAGCGCCACGATGCCCACCGTGGCACCCGCACCCACGTCGCGCGCGAGCTTGTCGCGGTTGTAGCCTTGCAGGTCTTTCAGCAGGCGGGGGCGGAACGGCGCCAGGGGCGGCAGGCCTTGGAACATGGGCCGATGTTACCTTTGGCTACGGTTCGTGCCGCCCGCCAAGCTTGAGCCATGGGGTCGGGCATTAGACTGGCCTTTTGATCTGGACAAGGACCGACATGCGAACAGCGGCGATGGGCAAGACGTGGCGTGGCGCGCTGGCGTTGCTGGGCGGGCTCGGCCTGGCGGGCCTGCTCGCGGCCTGCGACCCGCAGAACATCAGCGAGCTGGAAGAGGGTGTGTCCACCGAGGCCGACGTGCGCGATCGCTTCGGCGCGCCCGAGGCGGTGTGGGAAGGCGAGGACGGCGCGCAGATCTACGAGTACAACCGCCAGCCCGCGGGCCACACCAACTACATGATCACCATCGGCCCGGACGGCAAGATGGCCTCGCTGCGCCAGGTGCTCAACCCGCGCACCTTTGCCCAGGTGCAGCCCGGCATGCCCATGGAGGCGGTGCGCCGCATGCTGGGCAAGCCCATGAAGATCACCACCTACGCGCTCAAGCGCGAGACGCACTACGACTGGCGCTACTTCGAAAGCCCGAACGTGGGCGAGTCCCAGGTCTTCACCGTGGTGTTCGACGCCGACCTCAAGGTGGTGCGCACGATGTCGGTGCGCGACCCGGACCTGGACAAGAACCGCTGAGCGGCGGCGTCAGGCGGCTGCCCGCAGCCGCTGCCAGTCGTCCAGTGCCGGGCGCATCACCAGCAGCAGGAGCATCAGCGCCAGCGGCAGGGTGCTGATGAAACCCAGGTGCTTGAAGCCCAGCGCGCCGGCCAGCCCGCCGAAGAAGAAGCAGGCGATCAGCTGGCCGTGCACGCGCAGCCGGCCGCGGTGGGCCCGCACCGGCGCGGCGCCCGGTTGCCGGTTCACGTAGAGCAGCTTGCCCAGCTCGATGCCCAGGTCGGTCACCAGGCCGGTGACGTGGGTGGTGCGGATGGTCGCGCGCGAGATCTTGGTGATCACCGCGTTCTGCAGGCCCATGATGAAACACAGCAGCACCACGGTGAGCGGCAGGAAGACCGGCGTCATGAAACCCATGGCGGCACCGAACAGGCCGAACACCAGCAGCGCGGCGGCCTCCAGCACCAGGGGCAGGCCGTAGGCGCTGCGCAGTTCGCGGCGCAGGCCCCAGTTCACCAGCCAGGCCGTGGTCATGGCCCCGAGCAGGAAGGCCAGCACCGAGCCCAGGCCGGCCAGGGCCAGCGTGAGTTCGCCCAGCACCAGGTGGTCGGCCACCGAGGACACGATGCCCGTCATGTGCGAGGTGTACTGGCCCACGGCGAGCAGGCCGCCCGCGTTGGCCGCCCCCGCCACGAAGGCCAGCACCGAGCCGAGCTTCAGATCGGTCTGCGGCGTGCGCTGCAGACTGGTGAAGCCCCGGATCGGTTTGAACACGGGCGGACCGCCGTTCAGCGCACCCGCATGCCCGGCGTGGCGCCCGGCCAGGGGTTGAGCACGTGGATGCCGGGTTCGGCGTTCTCGTCGGCGTGGCTGGCGGCCAGCACCATGCCTTCGCTGACGCCGAACTTCATCTTGCGCGGCGCGAGGTTGCGCCACCACCACGGTGAGCTTGCCCACCAGGTCTTCGGGCGCGTAGGCGCTGGCGATGCCGCTGAACACGTTGCGCGTGCGGCCCTCGCCCACGTCGAGCGTGAGGCGCAGCAGCTTGCTCGAACCTTCCACCGCCTCGCAGTTCACGATCTGCGCGATGCGCAGGTCGATCTTGGCGAAGTCGTCGATGGTGATCGTGTCGGCGATGGGCTCGCCCCCCGGCACTGTGACGGCCTGCGCGGGCGCCGGTGGCGGCTCGAACAGGGCGTCGAGCTGCTTCACATCCACGCGCTGCATCAGGTGCTGGTAGGCCTTGATCGCGTGCCCCTTGCCGAGCAGGCGCGTGGTGTGGGCGAACTGCAGCGGCGCGGCCTGCAGGAAGTCCTCCACCTGCGCGGCGAGCGCGGGCAGCACTGGCTTGAGGTAGAGCGTGAGCAGGCGGAAGGCCTCGATGCAGGTGGTGCACACGTCGTGCAGGCGGCCGTCCATGCCCTCCTGCTTGGCGAGTTCCCAGGGTTTGTTCTGGTCCACATAGGCATTCACGCGGTCGGCCAGCAGCATGATCTCGCGCAGCGCCTTGCCGTACTCGCGCTCGGCGTAGAGCTCGGCGACGCTGGGCGCGGCGCTCTGCAGGTGGTCGAGCAGCGCGTCGCCGTCGGCCGAGACCTCACCCAGGCGGCCCTCGAAGCGCTTGGCGATGAAGCCGGCCGCGCGCGAGGCGATGTTGATGTACTTGCCCACCAGGTCGCTGTTCACGCGCAGCATGAAGTCTTCGGGGTTGAAGTCGATGTCTTCGTTGCGGCTGCTCAGCTTGGCGGCCAGGTAGTAGCGCAGCCACTCGGGGTTCATGCCCAGCTGCAGGTACTTCAGCGGGTCCAGGCCGGTGCCCCGGCTCTTGCTCATCTTCTCGCCGTTGTTGATGGTGAGGAAGCCGTGCACGAACACCGCGTTGGGCACCTTGCGGCCGCTGAACTTCAGCATCGCGGGCCAGAACAGGGTGTGGAAGGTGATGATGTCCTTGCCGATGAAGTGGTACTGCTCGGTGCTCGGGTCGGCCATGAAGGCATCGAAGTCGCGGCCGGTCTTGTCGAACAGGTTCTTCAGCGAGGCCAGGTAGCCCACCGGCGCGTCCAGCCACACGTAGAAGTACTTGCCCGGGGCGTCCGGGATCTCGATGCCGAAGTAGGGCGCGTCGCGGCTGATGTCCCAGTCGCCCATCCTGGGCTTGCCGTCCTCGCCGGGTTCGATCCACTCGCTGATCTTGTTGAGCACCTCGGGCTGCACCGCGCCGCTCTGGGTCCACTGGTCAAGAAAGGCCAGGCAGCGCGGGTCGGAGAGCTTGAAGAAGAAGTGCTCCGACTGCTTGAGCACCGGCTTGGCGCCCGAGAGGGCCGAGTAGGGGTTGATCAGGTCGGTCGGGCTGTAGACCTTGCTGCAGACCTCGCAGTTGTCGCCGTACTGGTCCTTGGCGTGGCAGTTCGGGCACTCGCCCTTGATGAAGCGGTCGGGCAGGAACATGTTCTTCTCGGGGTCGAAGAACTGCTCGATGGTGCGCGTCTCGATCAGGCCGTTGGCCTTGAGCGCGCGGTACACGTCCTGGGCCAGCGCGTGGTTTTCCGGGCCGTCGGTGCTGTGCCAGTTGTCGAAGCCGATGTGGAAGCCGTCCAGGTAGGGCTTGCGGCCGGCGGCGATGTCGGCCACGAACTGCTGCGGGGTTTTGCCGGCCTTGTCGGCGGCGATCATGATGGGGGCGCCGTGCGCGTCGTCGGCGCAGACGAAGTTCACCTCATGGCCCTGCATGCGCTGGAAACGCACCCAGATGTCGGCCTGGATGTACTCCATGATGTGGCCGATGTGGAAATGGCCGTTGGCATAGGGCAGGGCGGTGGTGACGAACAGGCGTCGCTGGCTCATGGGAAGGGCTTTCTGTCGGGGAACCGGCCATTTTACGGGCCGATGCCCTCATGGCGCCTGTGTGTATGCCCTTGACCCGGGGGTCACGTTAGACTTCCCCACGCTCCCGCACCCCTCACAACACCGATACCCCACCCCCTCTCAGGAGACCGTTTCCCATGGCCGTTGATTCCCAGGCACTGCTGACCGCGCTGCAAGCCGTTGTCGATCCGAACACCGGCAAGGATTTTGTCTCCACGAAGGCGGTGAAGAACCTGCAGGTGGCCGAGGGCGATGTCTCGTTCGAGGTGGAAATGGGCTACCCGGCCAAGAGCCAGCTGCCGTCGCTGCGCCGCGCGCTGATCGCGGCGGCCAAGAGCGTGCCCGGCGTGGACAACGTCTCGGTCAACATGGGCACCAGGATCGTCGCGCACGCCGTGCAGCGCGGTGTGCAGCTCATGCCCAACGTGAAGAACATCATCGCCGTGGCCTCGGGCAAGGGCGGCGTGGGCAAGAGCACCACCGCCGTCAACCTCGCGCTGGCGCTGGCCGCCGAGGGCGCGAAGGTCGGCATCCTGGACGCCGACATCTACGGCCCCAGCCAGCCCATGATGATGGGCGTGGAAGGCCGGCCCGAGAGTTCGGACGGCAAGACCATGGACCCGCTGGAAAACTACGGCGTGCAGGTGATCTCCATCGGCTTCCTGATCGACCGCGACGAAGCCATGATCTGGCGCGGCCCCATCGCCACGCAGGCGCTGGAACAGCTGCTGCGCCAGACCAACTGGAGCGACCTCGACTACCTCATCGTCGACATGCCGCCGGGCACCGGCGACATCCAGCTCACGTTGAGCCAGCGCGTGCCGCTCACCGGCGCCGTGATCGTGACCACGCCGCAGGACATCGCGCTGCTCGACGCGCGCAAGGGCATCAAGATGTTCGAGAAGGTGGGCGTGCCCATCCTGGGCATCGTGGAGAACATGGCGGTGCACGTGTGCGAGAAGTGCGGCCACGTGGAGCACATCTTCGGCGCCGACGGCGGCAAGAAGATGGCGGCCGAATACGGCATGGACTACCTGGGCGCGCTGCCGCTGAACATGAGCATCCGTGTGCAGGCCGACAGCGGCATGCCCACGGTGGTGGCCGACCCCGAGGGCGAGATCGCCAGCCTCTACAAGGGTGTGGCGCGGCAGGTGGCGATCAAGATCGCGGCCAAGTCCAAGGACTTCTCCAGCAAGTTCCCTTCGATCAAGATTTCGAAGGACACCTGAGGCCTTCCTGCCGTCAGTAGTGGTACCGCAACTGGGCCAGTTGCAGCGCATCGCCTTCGATGCGGTACACCATGCGGTGCTCGTCCGTGATGCGCCGGGACCAGAAACCCGACAGCGCGTGCTTGAGCGGTTCGGGCTTGCCCACGCCGGCAAAAGGCTCTCGCATCACCTCGCGGATCAGCTTGTTGATGCGCTCGACCATTTTGCGGTCTTGCTTTTGCCAGTACAGGTAGTCTTCCCAGGCTTCGTCCGAGAACACCCGCTTCACTCGGCCAGCCCCCGCTCGCTTCCCTTCCCGGCGGCCAGCTGGGATACCGACGACAGCAGGCGCCGTGCGTTGGTGGGGTTGCGCAGCAGGTAGGCGGTTTCTTCCAGCGCCTTGTAGTCTTCCAGCGAGAGCATCACCACCGAGCGTTCTCCGCCCCGGGTGATGATCATGGGCTCATGGTCCTCGCACACCTGGTCCATGGTGGTGGCCAGGTTGGCTCGGGCGGCGCTGTAGCTGATGGTGTTCATGCGTACTCCTTCTTGTACAGGTACGCATTATTGTACGCCCCTGTCGGCCGGCCTGCTTGACCAGGTCGTCAGGTCCCCGTCTCCCGCTCCCGCAACCGGAAGCGCTGGATCTTGCCCGTGGCCGTCTTCGGCAGTTCCGGCAGGAACTCGATGAAGCGCGGGTACTTGTAGGGCGCGAGCTTTTCCTTCACGAAGGCCTGCAGTTCGGCTTCGGTGGCCTGAGCGCCGGCCTTGAGCACCACGAAGGCCTTGGTCTTGGTCAGGCCGTCGGCGTCGGTCTTGCCGATCACGGCGGCTTCGAGCACGGCGGGGTGCTGCACCAGCGTGGCCTCCACCTCGAACGGGCTCACGTAGATGCCGCTGACCTTGAGCATGTCGTCGTTGCGGCCCGCGTAGGTGCAGTAGCCGTCCACGTCGCGCGTGTACTTGTCGCCGGCCTTGGTCCAGCCGCCCTGGAAGGTGTCGCGGCTTTTGCCGCGGTTGTTCCAGTACATCAGCGCGGCGCTCGGGCCCTTGATGTAGAGGTCGCCGATCTCGCCGTCGGCCACGGGCTGGCCGTCCTCGCCACGCAGTTCGATCTGGTAGCCCGGCACGGGTTTGCCGGTGGTGCCGTAGCGCACATCGCCAGGGCGGTTGGAGAGGAACACGTGCAGCATCTCGGTGGAGCCGATGCCGTCGATGATCTCGACGCCGAAATGGTTCGTCCAGCGCTGGCCGATGTCCTGCGGCAGGGCCTCGCCGGCCGAGGAGCACAGGCGCAGGGCCACCTCGCTCTTCTTCGGCAGGTCGGCAGCGGCGAGCATGCCGCCGTAGCCGGTGGGCGCGCCGTAGAACACCGTGGGCTGCTGGTCCTTGAAGCGCTTGAAGCAGGCCTGCGGCGTCGGGCGCTCGGCCATCAGCACCACGCTGGCGCCCACGGTGAGCGGGAAGCTCAGCGCGTTGCCCAGGCCGTAGGCGAAGAACAGCTTGGCGGCGGAGAACACCACGTCGTTCTCGCGCAGCGCCAGCACGCCCTTGCCGTACAGCTCGGCGGTCCAGTACAGGTTGGCCTGGGTGTGCACCGTGCCCTTGGGCGCACCGGTGGAGCCCGAGGAATACAGCCAGAACGCGGGCTCGTCGCCGTGCGTGTCGGCGGCCTGCGCCGCCGGTGCGTGGCTGCCCACCAGGGTGGTGAAGTGGTGCACGCCCTCGGGCAGGGCGCCCGTGGCGCGCGAGGCGATGACGTGTTTCACCTCGTGGCCGCCCTGGGCACTCAGGTGGTCCAGCGCGGTCTGCAGCGTGGGCAGCAGCGCGGCCGACACCAGCGCGGCCTGGGCGCGGCTGTTGGCCATCATGTACGCGTAGTCCTGCGCGGTCAGGAGGGTGTTCACCGCCACCGGCACCACGCCCGCATGCAGCGCACCGAGGAAGGCCACCACCCAGTCGCTGCTGTCGTGCATGAGCAGCAGCACGCGCTCTTCGCGGCGCAGGCCCAAGGCGCTGAGCGCGGCGGAAAACCGCCGCACCTGGTCGGCGAGCTCGCCGTAGCTCAGCTGGCCCTGGTCGTCGATCAGGGCGGTCTTGGCCGCGCGGCCGCTGTTGAGGTCCAGCAGGTGGCGCGCGAAGTTGAAGCGCTCGGGGGGCGGCGCGACGGTGGTGTCCATGGGGTTGTCTCCTCTGCGGTTCGCGGGGTTCGGGCTCAATACGTCAAGGCTACCGCCGAGGCGGCCAGGGCGTCCAGCGCGGCGCTGCTGGCCTGCACCGCGCTGCGGCGGTGGTAGAAGCCGAGCGCGCGCAGGCCGCCGAGTTCTTCACCGCCACCGGCGCGGCCCGGGCCGCCGTGCAGCGACATGGGCATCACGTTGCCGTGGCCGGTCTGGCTGGCCGCCACGTCGGGCGAGATGGCGTGCACGCGGCCGTGGGCCGAGCCCAGCTCCAGCGCGGCGCTGGCGGTGAAGGCCGGGTCGGCGCTGTAGACCGAACACACCAGCGATCCCTCGCCGCGGCGAATGAGTTCGTAGGCCTGTTCGATGCCGTCGTAGGCCATCAGCGTGGCCACCGGGCCGAACACCTCGACCTCGTGCAGCACCTTCGCCTTCGCGGGTTCGCGCGAGCCGAGCAGCGTGGGCGCCACGCAGGCCGCCACGGCCGCGTCGGCGTCCACCAGGGCAGCGCCGCTGCCGTCGAACAACACCTCGGCTTCGGTGCACAGTCTGGCGATGCCTTCGAGCACGCTGGCCTTCTGCTCCTGGCTCACCAGCGAACCCATGCGCACGCCCTCGTTGCGCGGGTTGCCCACGCTGGTCTTGGCGAGCTTGGCGCCGATGGCCTGGGCGGCCGCGTCGTACAGCGCGCGCGGCACGAACACGCGGCGGATCGCGGTGCACTTCTGGCCGGCCTTCACCGTCATCTCGCGCACCACCTCGCTCACCAGCAGGTTGAAGGCCTCGCTGTCGGCCGTAGCGGCCGGGTCGAGCAGGGCGCTGTTGAGGCTGTCGGCCTCGATGTTGCAACGCACCGAGCGCTCGGCCACGGCCGGGTGGCTGCGGATGATGCGCGCGGTGTCGGCCGAGCCGGTGAACGAGACCACGTCGAAGGGTTGCAGCTGGTCCATGAGGCCTGCGGAGGAGCCGCAGACCACCGAGAGCGCGCCCGGCGGCAGGATGTTCGCGTCGATCACATCCTTGACCATGCGCTGGGTCAACCACGCGGTGGCCGTGGCGGGCTTGATGATCACCGGCACGCCGGAGAGCAGGGCGGGCGCGGCCTTTTCCCACAGGCCCCAGCTCGGGAAGTTGAAGGCGTTGATGAACAGCGCCACGCCCTGCGTGGGCTGCAGCACGTGCTGGGTCTGGAACACCGGGTCCTTGCCCATGCGGATGCGCTCGCCGTCGAGCAGCGCGCGCGCGCCGCCCAGGGCCTCGCCCTGCTTGGCGTAGTAGCCCAGCGTGAAGATGCCGCCGTCGATGTCCACCGCCGAGTCCTTGGTGGTGGTGCCCGAGTTGGCGGTGGCGATCTCGTCGTAGGCGTCGCGGTTGGCTTGCAGCACCTTGACGATGGCCGCCAGCAGCCCGGCGCGTTCCCCGTAGCTCAGGGCGCGCAAGGCCTGGCCGCCCTGTTCGCGGGCGAACCGGAAACCGGCGGCGAGGTCCAGCCCGGCGCTGCTCACACGGGCGAGTTCGGTGCCCAGCACCGGGTCGAACAAAGGCGTGCCCGCGCCGGTGCCGGTCTGCCATTGGCCGCCGAGGAAGTTGGGGAGCAGGGAAGAGGGGGTCATGGTGGTTGTCTCGGTGGGTGATGGCGGACCCCGGGGCACTGGCCGCGGGGGAGAATGGCGCTATAAATGCACTATCTTGCGTTTTGCGGATTGTGCATTAAAGTGCATGTTTTGCCGAATGGCAAGCCCTCAAAGGGTTTTTCCCGCCCAACCGATCCACAGAAAGGTCAGCCCACCATGGACATCGACGCGACCGGCGTGATGGCCGCCAGCGAGGCCAAGCAGCCCGGCGCCGAAGAAGAGCGCCACCCGTTTCTGGTGGCGCTGGGCGAGCGCGTGCGCACTCTGCGCTCGCGCCGGGGCATGACGCGCAAGGCGGTGGCGATCGCGGCCGATGTGTCCGAGCGGCACCTGGCCAACCTCGAGTACGGCACCGGCAACGCGTCCATCCTCGTGCTGCTGCAGGTGGCACAGGCGCTGCAATGCTCGTTGGCCGAGCTGCTGGGTGATGTGAGCACAAGCTCACCGGAATGGTTGCTGATCCGTGAGCTGCTGGAAAAACGCAACGAAGCCGACCTGCGCCGGGCCCGCATTGCCATCGGCAGCCTGCTGGGCGGCGGCGCGGCCAGTGGCGGCGACCCCGGGCGCAAGGCGCGCATCGCCCTCATCGGCCTGCGCGGGGCGGGCAAGTCCACCTTGGGCCAGCGGCTGGCCGACGACCTGGGTTTTGCCTTCATCGAGCTCAGCCGCGAAATCGAGAAATTCGCCGGCTGCAGCATCAACGAGATCCACTCCCTCTACGGCACGCCGGCCTACCGCCGCTACGAGCGCCGCGCGCTGGAAGAGGCGATCCAGATCTACCCCGAGGTGGTGATCGCTACCCCCGGTGGCCTGGTGTCCGACGCGGCCAACTTCAACCTGCTGCTGTCCCACTGCACCACGGTCTGGCTGCAGGCCGACCCGGCCGACCACATGGGCCGCGTGGCGGCCCAGGGCGACCTGCGGCCCATGGCTGCGAGCCGCGAGGCCATGGAAGACCTCAAGCGCATCCTGGCCGGGCGTTCGGCCTTCTATTCCAAGGCCGACATGGCCTTCGACACCAGCGCCTACAACCTGGAAGACGCTTTCCACGCGCTGCGGGCCCAGGTGCGCGAGGCGATCGGGCTTGAAGAAAAACATGCATGAAAGTGCATTGACGTTTTTGACTTTGTGAATTATTATTCACATCACCAGGTTCGGACCGGCGTTTGAGTGCAGGTCTTCGGGCCTGATCCCGCCGCAGTCCCCTGCGGACCGCCATCGACCTCAGACACCTGCCCGGAGACACCCCATGAGCGCCACCGCCACGCCCCCCGCCGTCGACTACCGCACCGACCCCAGCCAGTACCGCCACTGGAAGCTGTCGTTTGAAGGCGATGTCGCCACCCTGGCCGTCGACATCAACGAAGACGCCGGCATCCGCCCCGGCTACAAGCTCAAGCTCAACAGCTACGACCTGGGCGTGGACATCGAGCTGCACGACGCGCTCAACCGCGTGCGCTTCGAACACCCTGAAGTGCGCACCGTGGTCGTCACCAGCGGCAAGGACCGCGTGTTCTGCTCCGGCGCCAACATCTTCATGCTCGGCCTCTCCAGCCACGCCTGGAAGGTGAACTTCTGCAAGTTCACCAACGAAACCCGCAACGGCATCGAAGACTCCTCCCAATACAGCGGCCTGAAGTTCGTCGCCGCGCTCAACGGCGCCTGCGCCGGCGGTGGCTACGAGCTGGCCCTGGCCTGCGACGAGATCGTGCTGGTGGACGACCGCTCCTCCGCCGTGTCCCTGCCCGAAGTGCCGCTGCTCGGCGTGCTGCCCGGCACCGGCGGCCTGACCCGCGTGACCGACAAGCGCCACGTGCGCCACGACCTGGCCGACATCTTCTGCACCACCAGCGAAGGCGTGCGCGGCCAGAAGGCCGTGGACTGGCGCCTGGTCGATTCCATTGCCAAGCCGCAGCAGTTCGCCGCCCACGTGAAAGAGCGCGCCGCCGCGCTGGCCGCCAAGAGCGACCGCCCGGCCGCCGGCAAGGGCGTGGCCCTGACCCGCGTCGAGCGCACCGACAGCGCCGACGGCATCAGCTACCAATATGTGAACGTGGCGATCGACCGCGCCAAGCGCAACGTCACCCTCACCGTGAAGGCGCCCACCGGCGCGCAGCCGAAAGACATCGCCGGCATCGAGGCTGCGGGCGCCGCCTGGTGGCCGCTGCAGATGGCGCGCGAGCTCGACGACGCCATCCTCTGCCTGCGCACCAACGAACTCGACATCGGCACCTGGCTGCTCAAGACCGAAGGCGACGCCGCCGCCGTGCTCGCCAGCGACGCGCTGATGCTCGCGAACAAGGACCACTGGCTGGTGCGCGAGACCCTGGGCCTGATGCGCCGCACCTTCGCCCGCCTGGACGTGTCCTCGCGCAGCCTGTTCGCGCTGATCGAGTCCGGCTCCTGCTTCGCCGGCTCGTTGGCCGAGCTGGCCTTCTGCGCCGACCGCGCCTACATGCTGGCCCTGCCCGACGACGCCGATGCCGCGCCCAAGCTGCAGCTGGGCGAGTTCAACTTCGGCTTCCTGCCCATGGTCAACGAGCAGTCGCGCCTGCAGCGCCGCTTCTACGAAGAAACGGCCCCGATGGAAGCCGCGCGCGGTGCCATCGGCCAGGCGCTGGACGCCGACGCCGCGCTGGCCCTGGGCCTGGTGACGGCCGCGCCCGACGACATCGACTGGGCCGACGAAGTGCGCATGGCGCTCGAAGAGCGCGCCTCCATGTCGCCCGACGCGCTCACCGGCCTGGAAGCCAACCTGCGTTTCGCGCAGAAGGAAAACACTGCGCACCCGCATCTTCGGCCGCCTCACCGCCTGGCAGAACTGGATCTTCATCCGCCCCAACGCCGTCGGCGAAAAGGGCGCACTCAAGGTCTACGGCAAGGGCGACAAGGCCGCCTTCGACTTCAACCGCGTCTGATTTCATTCCAGCCACCGAACCCGAGGAAGCACGACATGAGCTCGATCAACTACAGCGAGAAGATCCCCAACAACGTCAACCTCAGCGAAGACCGAACGCTGCAGCGCGCGCTCGAAGGCTGGCAGCCCAACTTCATCAACTGGTGGGACGACGTGGGCCCCGAGGGTTCGACCAACCACGAGGTCTACCTGCGCACCGCGGTCAGCGTGGACCCGCAAGGCTGGGCCCAGTTCGGCCACGTGAAGATGCGCGACTACCGTTGGGGCATCTTCCTGAACCCGGGCGACGCCGAGCGCAAGGTGCACTTCGGTGACCACCTGGGTGAAAAGGCCTGGCAGGACGTGCCCGGCGAACACCGCGCCAACCTGCGCCGCATCATCGTCACGCAAGGCGACACCGAGCCCGCGTCGGTCGAGCAGCAGCGCCACCTGGGCCTGACCGCGCCCAGCATGTACGACCTGCGCAACCTGTTCCAGATCAACGTGGAAGAGGGCCGCCACCTGTGGGCCATGGTCTACCTGCTGCACAAGCACTTCGGCCGCGACGGCCGCGAAGAGGCCGAGGCGCTGCTGCAGCGCACCTCGGGCAGCCAGGACAACCCGCGCATCCTGGGCGCGTTCAACGAGAAGACGCCCGACTGGCTGGCCTTCTTCATGTTCACCTACTTCACCGACCGCGACGGCAAGTTCCAGCTGTCGGCCCTGGCCGAATCCGCGTTCGACCCGCTGGCCCGCACGACCAAGTTCATGCTGACCGAAGAAGCCCACCACATGTTCGTGGGCGAGAGCGGCGTTTCGCGCGTGCTCACGCGCACCGCGCAGGTGATGAACGAGCTCAAGACCGACGACGCGCAGAAGGTGCGTGCCGCCGGCGCCATCGACCTGGGCACCATCCAGCGTTACCTGAACTTCCACTACAGCGTCACCATCGACCTGTTCGGCGCCGACCAGTCGAGCAACGCCGCCATCTTCTACAGCTCGGGCCTCAAGGGCCGCTACGAAGAAGGCAAGCGCACCGACGACCACGTGCTCAAGGGCCAGACCTACAAGGTGCTCGAAGTGAAGGACGGCCAGCTCGTCGAGAAGGACGTGCCCATGCTCAACGCGCTCAACGAAGTGCTGCGCGACGACTTCATCGCCGACTCCGTGGCTGGCGTGAACCGCTGGAACAAGGTGCTGGAAAAAGCCGGTATCCCCACGCGCCTGACCGTGCCGCACAAGGCCTTCAACCGCCAGATCGGCGCGCTCGCGGGCATCAAGATGTCGCCCGAAGGCCGCGTGGTGAGCGAGGCCGAGTGGGCCGCGAAGAAGAGCGAATGGCTGCCGACGCCGGAAGACTTCGCTTTCGTCGCCTCGCTCATGGGCCGCGTGGTCGACCCCGGCAAGTTCGCCGGCTGGATCGCGCCGCCCGTGATGGGCATCAACCGCCAGCCGGTGGATTTCGAATACGTCCGGTTTGGTTGAACCTCTGCGCGCCGCACCCCGCGGCGCGCCCCTCTCTCCTACACTGTCTCGACCGCATGGAGACACCATCATGAACGCTGTTGCCGAAGCCGCTGTCATCAAGCAGCACCTGATCGACCCCGAGATCTGCATCCGCTGCAACACCTGCGAAGCGATCTGCCCGGTGCAGGCGATCACGCACGACAACCTCAACTACGTGGTCGACGCGTCCAAGTGCAACCTGTGCATGGACTGCATCTCGCCGTGCCCCACGGGCTCGATCGACAACTGGCGCATGATGCCGCGCGTGCGGGCCTACACGACCGCCGAGCAGCTCACCTGGGAATCGCTGCCGGCCGAGCTGCCGCCCGAAGAGCTCGAAGGCCTGGCCGATGCCGATGCCGACGTGTCCGTGGCCGCGCCGCCCGCCGCCGCGCCCGCGGTGGCGAAAGACCCCAGCGGTGAGGAGGCCTTCAACTCGTCGGCCTTCGGCGCGACGCTGCCGCCCTGGTCGGCCGCGCACGCCTACAGCAACCTCTACGGTCCCAAGGCCACGCAGAAGACCGTGACCGCCACCGTGGTGGGCAATGTGCGCGTGACCGAAGTCGGCAAGACCGCCGGCAGCGATTACGACACCCACCACATCGTGCTCGATTTCGGCGCCATGCCCTTCCCGGTGCTGGAAGGCCAGAGCATCGGCGTCGTGCCGCCGGGCGTGGACGACATCGGCCGCCGTCACCACGCGCGCCAGTACTCCATCGCCAGCCCGCGCAACGGCGAGCGCCCGGGGTACAACAACCTGTCGCTCACCATCAAGCGCGTGCTCGAAGACCACGACGGCGAACCGGTGCGTGGCGTGGCGAGCAATTACATGTGCGACCTCAAGGTGGGCGACAAGGTGGAGGTGATCGGGCCGTTCGGCACCAGCTTCCTCATGCCCAACCACCCGCGCTCGAACATCGTGATGATCTGCACCGGCACCGGCAGTGCGCCCATGCGCGCCATGACCGAGTGGCGCCGGCGCCTGCGCGCCTCGGGCAAGTTCGAAGGCGGCAAGCTGCTGCTGTTCTTCGGCGCGCGCACGCAGGAAGAGCTGCCGTACTTCGGCCCGCTGCAGAGCCTGCCCAAGGATTTCATCGACACCAACTTCGCGTTCAGCCGCACGCCCGGTCAGCCCAAGCGCTACGTGCAGGACGTGATGCGCGAGCGCGCGGCCGACCTGGCCGTGCTGCTGCAGGACCCGAACACGTATTTCTATGTGTGCGGCCTCAAGAGCATGGAAGAGGGCGTGGTGCTCGCGTTGCGCGATGTGGCGCAGGGCGCTGGCCTGAATTGGGAAACGATCGGCGGCGCGTTGAAGCGCGAAGGACGCCTGCACCTCGAGACGTACTGAGTTGCGTTTCGCGTTGGCGTGGCGGCGGTCGGTGGCGACCGGGTGGCCCGCCTCCGCGAATGTCCTCCGGCGGCTGGTGCCGCCTCCCCCTTGACTTCGCTGCGGCGGGCCACCCGGTCACCACCGACCTTCGGGCTGGCGTTGCACTCAGGGTTTCCCCGCGCATGTCACACCGTGGGGCGGGGAGAAACGCCCGAAGGGGTACTTCTCCCAGGGGTATGGCTTACAGTCGGTCTCCGTATGCAGATCGAACATATGTCGTCCCCCACCCGCAGCCGACCCGCCATCGAGGTCGATGTGGTGATGCGGCGCGAGCCGGTGAGTGGGCCCATGAGCCGCTGGCAGGCCTGGCGCTGGGTGCTGGCCGACGTGATGGTGCGCAGCGATCCCGACGAGACCGGCCCGGCACCCGAGCACGAGAGCCACGAACCGCAGGCGGTCGAGCCCGTGAACACCCAGGGCGTCGACGCGCAGGCCACGCACTGGCTGTTCCCGCGTTTTCGTGTCGAACTGTTCCGCGACGACGCCGAGGGTTACTTCCTCAACCTCAACAGCCCGAACCCCTGCTTCTGGGTGTTCTGGCGCGCTGACGAAGCGCGCCTGCTCGACGGCGAGCCCATGGCGGTGCCGCAGATCGTCACGCTGAGTTACCACGATGCCGGCCGCTGGCTCGACGCGCAGGAGCGCGTGGACCAGGTCGCCGCGCCCGACGAGGTGGTGGGCTGGCTGCGCGCTTTTGTGGACACCACCTACCAGCCCGAACCCAAGCGCCGCAAGCGGCCCGACAGCTTCAAGCCGCTGACCGACCGCTTCGGCCAACCCGTACGCATCAGCACCAGCAAGCTGCGTGGCGGTGGGCCGCCCGGAGAGTGAGCATGGCCGCCGAAGACGACAGCAGCAATTTCTTCTCGCGCTGGTCGCGCCGCAAGGTGCAGGTGCGCAGTGGCGAGCCCCTGCCGCCCGAGCCGCCCGCCCCACCCGTGGCCCCGGTCGCGGCCGCGGCCGCGGTGGTGGCGCCGCCGATGCCTGAGCTGGTGACCGCGCCCGCCGAAACACCTGCCGAGCCGCCACCCGCGCTCACGCTGGACGACGTGGCCCGCCTCACGCCCGAATCGGACTACTCGGCCTTCGTCGCGCGCGACGTGCCTGCCGACGTGCGCAACGCCGCCGTGAAGAAGCTGTTCACCGACCCGCACTACAACGTGATGGACGGGCTGGACATCTACATCGACGACTACTCCCAGCCCAGCCCCATCACGGCCGCCGAGATGGCCAAGATGGTGGGCGCGCAGTTCCTCAAGCTGGTGGACGACCCCAACGAGCCCAAGCCCGCCGCCGCCACCGCCACACCGGCCACCGATACACCACCCGACACAACGGCCGCCGAACAGGCCGAAGCCAACGACGCCGTCGACGACGCCCCTGTCGCCGCCGACCCCCGCGAGCCCACTGCTGCCGCCCACGACGCGGCACCCCACGATGACCACGCTGATCTGCAATTGCAACCAGACGATGTCCCTGAACCCCCAGGTTCTGGGCGACGCGCTGGATGAAGACCTGAGCCTGCACACCACGCTGTGCCGCCGCGACGCGCCCGCTTTCCAGAAGGCCTGCCGCAGCAAGGATGAGCTCGTGGTGGCCTGCACGCAGGAAAGCCGGCTCTTCACCGAACTCTCGGAACAGACCGAGGGCGCGGTGCCGCTGGACGTGCGGCCGATCCATTTCGTGAACATCCGCGAGACCGGCGGCTGGGGCCGCGAAGGCGCGCAGGCCATGCCGAAGATGGCCGCGCTGCTGGCGGCGGCGCGCCTGCCCGATCCCGAGCCGGTGCCCACCGTCACCTACCACAGCGCGGGGCGCCTGCTGATCATCGGCGCGCTGGACGAGAGCGAGCGCATCGCCGGCTTGGTGGGCGACGTGCTCGAGGTCAGCCTCCTGGCCACGGGCGGGCAGGGCATGCAGGCGCGGCGTTACCCCGTGATCGCGGGCGCGCTGGAGCAGGTACAAGGCTGGCTGGGCGCGTTCGACGTGCAATGGCGCAGCGACAACCCGATCGACCTCGACCTCTGCACGCGTTGCAACGCCTGCGTGGCGGCCTGCCCGGAAGGCGCCATCGGCCTGGACTACCAGATCGACCTGGCCAAGTGCCAGGACCACCGCGCCTGCGTGAAGGCCTGCGAGGCCGTGGGTGCGATCAACTTCCAGCGCGAGCCGCAGACCCACAGCGAGCGCTTCGACATCGTGCTCGACCTGCGCGACGCTCCCGCCTTCACCCAGCACGCGCACCCGCAGGGCTACTTCCACCTGCGCGGCGGCCTGCAGGCCGAGGCCGCCATCGCCACCGTCGTGCAACTGCGCGACCTGGTCGGCGAGTTCGAGAAACCCAAGTTCTTCACCTACAAGCAGAAGCTGTGCGCGCACGGCCGCAACGAGACCGTGGGCTGCAACGCCTGCGTGGAGATCTGCTCGGCGCTGGCGATCCGCAGCGAGATCAAGCGCAACCAGATCGTCGTCAACCCCAACCTCTGCGTGGGCTGCGGCGCCTGCACCACGGTGTGCCCCACTGGCGCGCTGTCGTACGCCTACCCGCGAGCGAGCGAGCAGGGCGTGAAGCTGCGCACCCTGCTGGCCACCTACGCCAAGGCCGGCGGCAAAGACGCTGCCGTGCTGCTGCACAGCGAGGAAGCGGGCGGCGCGCTCATCGGTGAACTCGGGCGCGCGGCCTCGCTGGACAAGAAGGCCGTGCGCGGTGTGCCCGCGCGCGGTGTGCCCGCGCGCGTGATCCCGGTGCCGCTGTGGCACACCGCCTCCATCGGGCTGGACGTGTGGCTCTCCGCCTTCGCCTATGGCGCCTCGCAGGTCTGGGTGCTGATGACCGGCGACGAAGCGCCGCAGTACCGCGACGCGGTGCGCGCGCAGATGGACGTGGCGCAGGCCATCGTGAGCGGCCTGGGCTATGGCGGCCGTCATTTCCGCCTGATCGAAGCGAAGGACGTGAAGGCGCTGGACGCCGAGCTCGGCGACGCACCGGCACAGACCGTGAAGCGCCGCGGAACCTTCGCCATCCAGGCCGAAAAGCGCGCGACCGTGGAACTCGCGCTCGACCACCTGATGCAGGACAGCGCGGCCCAGCGCGCGCCGGTGGAAACCATCGTGCTGCCCGGTGCGTCCTTGCTGGGTTCGATCGAGGTCAACAAGGACACCTGCACCCTGTGCCTGAGCTGCGTGAGCGCCTGCCCGTCCAGCGCCTTGCAGGACAACACCGAGCGCCCGCAGCTGCGCTTCATCGAAAAGAACTGCGTGCAGTGCGGCCTGTGCGCCAGCACCTGCCCGGAGGACGCGATCACGCTGCAACCGCGTCTCCTGCTGGGTGAGCAGCGCAAGCAGTTGCGCGTGCTCAACGAGGCTCAGCCGTACCACTGCATCCGCTGTGCCAAGCCTTTTGGCACGCTCAAGGGCATCGAGGTGATGCTGGCCAAGCTCTCGGGCCATGCGATGTTCCAGGGCGAGGCCTTGGAGCGCCTGAAGATGTGCGGCGACTGCCGCGTGGTGGACCTGTATTCCAACCCGGGTGAGACCCGGATTCACGATGTCTGACATGAACAACGCCATTCCCGTCTCGTCGTCTTCCGCGCTGGACGAAGAAACCGCCCGTGCCGAGGTGTACGGCCTGCTGGCGGCGCTGTATTACGCGCCGCCGCCGGCGGAGCTGATGGCGCAGCTGCGCGTGGCGGTGACCGAGGCGCCGGCGGCCGGCGGTTTTCTGGAGGAGCCGTGGCGCGAGGTGGTGGCGGCTGCGCGTGCGCTGAGCGATGAGGCGGTGGCGGCGGAGTACGACGCGCTGTTCGGTGGTGTGGGCAAGCCGGATGTGTTCGTGTTCGGTTCGCACTACCTCAGCGGTTTCCTGAACGAGAAACCGTTGGCGGCCTTGCGCAACGATCTGGCGGCGCTGGGTCTGGCGCGCGACGAGACGATGCCGGAGACGGAGGACCACATCGCTTACCTCTGTGAAGTGATGCGTTATCTGATCGCGGGTGACGAGGTGGAGGTGGCGCAACCTCACGCAACAGCAGAAGTTCTTCACCACGCATCTGCAGCCGTGGGTACTGCAGATGTGCGATGCGATTGCCGGGCATCCCAAGGCCTCGTTCTATGCGGCTCTGGCTGGGTTCACCCGGGCTTTTGTGAATGTCGAGGCGCAGGGCTTCGATATGTTGGCCTGAGTTTCTCCTAGGCGTTTCGCTCTGCCGGGTTGGCAGGGTCGGGTGGTCCGGTCATGCTGGCGCCGGCCGCTCGCGGGCGACTGCCCGGGTCCGCATACACCACTTCGTCAACACCGGGTGGGCGCGCAAGCTTTTGTGGCAACCGCGAATGGGGCCGGAGCATTCGGATCCCGCCACCGGCCTGACGCGAGGTCGACGAGCGAAACCCCAAAAAGAAACTCAAAGCCCCCCAGGCCGACCATCCCGGGTAGGCGCAGCCTCAGGCGCATGAGGCTCCGTCAACAAAGCCACGCAAAAAGAAGCACCGGAACCAGCAGAGAGGTTCTCGGCCGTGATGTGCCCCCCATAGCGCTCCACCAAGCCCTGACTGATCCACAACCCCAGCCCATTCCCATCGTTCTTCGTCGTGAAAAACGGCCGGAACAAACGCTCCAGCACCTCGGCGGAAAGACCCGGGCCACTGTCCTGCACCCACAAGCGCACACCCCCACGCCCCAACTCATCCACCCAATCCCGCGTCACCAACCGCAACACCCCACCCTGCGGCATTGCCTGAATCGCGTTGATCAACAAATTGATCACCACCTGCTGCAACTCCTGCCGATTGCAACCCGCGCGCCGCGACGCCTGCAGATCCCGCTCCACGCGAATGTGCGTCTGCGCCAACAGATGCCCCACCAGCACCAGACAGTCTTCCATCGTCCGGTTGATGTCCAGCGTCTCCACATACCCCGCATACTCCGTCGGCCGCGCGTACTGCAACAACTGCGTCACGATGATGCGCATGCGCTCCACCTGCTCGTCCAGCAACTTCAGCTCCGACACCACCGGCCGGCTTGCCGCCCCCAGCGTCTCGCGCATCAGATCCAGATTGCCCTGCATCACCGCGATCGGGTTGTTGATCTCGTGCGCGATGCTCGCCGTCAGCTGACCGATCGCCGCCAGCTTCTCGCTCTTCACCAACTGCTGCTGCGCCAGTTGCAACGACGCGTTGCTCGCCTCCAGCTCCGCCGTGCGCTCCGCCACCTTGTGGTCCAGCTCCTCGCCCCAGCGCTGCAAGGCCGCCGTCTTGTCGTCGATCACGTCCAGCAACTCGTCCAGATGGCCCGCCAACGCGCCCAGCTCGTCGCGCGCCGAAATCTCGCCCACGCGCGCGCCCGACTGGCCTTCCTCCACCAGCTGCATCGTGCGGTTCATGCGCTGCACCGGCTGGAAAATGCTGCGCGCCCAGCGCAGCGAGAACCAGGCCGAGAGCGCCATCACGCCCAGGAAGATCAGGCCCATCACCCCCAGCATCGCGTAGCGCACCAGCCGGAACGGCGCCTCCAGGTACCCCACGTACAACATGCCGATGCGCTGGTCGTGCGCGTCCAGCAAGGGCTCGTAGGCCGAGACGTACCAGTCGTTCACCACGAAGGCGCGGTCCAGCCAGGTCTGGCCCCGGCCCAGCACCGCGTCGCGCACCGTCTGCGACACGCGTGTGCCGATCGCGCGCTGGTCCTGGAACAGGCGCACGTTGGTGGTGATGCGCACATCGTCCATGAACAGCGTGGCCGTGCCCTGGCTGCCGAACGGCAAGGAGCCTTCGGGGTACACGATGCGGTTGATGTGGTCGATGAAATCCAGGTTCTGGTTCAGCAGCAGGCCGCCCGCGAGCAGCGCGATCGTCTGGCCCGCCGCGTCGCGCACCGGGTGGGTGGCCAGCATCACCATGGCGCGGTGCTCGGCCTCGCGCGTGTCGGGCGCGGCGTTGCGCGCTGCGCACCAGCGAAATGCGCAGGCGCGGCGAGAGGTGCGGCGCCAGGGCCTCCAGTTCTTCCGGCTCCAGCACCAGCAATCGCGCGCGCGCGGCCGAGCGGCCGTTGTCGCTCACCGAACCCCCGAGCGCGGGGGGCATGAGCGGGATCGGCGCGCTCGCATCCGCGTTGCTCAGCCCGGCGGGCACCGCGCGCGCCAGCGGCTGGCCTTGTGGCGTGTAGAGCAGCAGGAAGTCCAGCCCGAGCCGTTCGCGGGCCAACGCCAGTTGCTCGCTCACGTCGCGCCGGTCCGTGGGGTTCGCGGGCCGCAGCGCGGTGTAGAGCGCCTGTGAGCCGGCCACGCCCTGTGTGCCCGAGCCGACCTCGCTGAGCACCTGCTCGAAGTAACCGTGCGCCACCGCCAGGTCGCTGCGCACCTTGGTGATCAGCAGCCGGTCGTAGGCCACGTTGCCCCACAGGGCCAGCGCCAGCACCAGCATCGGGAACGCCAGCAACAGCGGCAGCAGCGCCATCGCCAGCAGCTTGTTGCGGACCGAGCCGGCCAGCCAGCGGGGGGCGCGCCAGAAGCTCATGCGCAGGGTGTCGGTGTCATGTCGCGCCCCATTCGGCCACGCGGCGTTCCAGTGTGCGGCGCGAGACGCCGAGCAATTGCGCCGCGCGCGTCTTGTCGCCCTGCACCGAATCGAGCACCGAGAGAATGTGCATCTTCTCCAGCGTGTGCAGATCGGTGGGCGCGGCGCTGCTGGCCTCGGGGCGGCGGGTCTGGCCCGGGTACAGCGCCGACACGTTGAGGCTGCCCAGGATCAGCGAGCGCTCGATCAGATTGCGCAGCTCGCGCACGTTGCCGGGCCAGTCGTACTGGCGCAGGAAGTCCATCTCGGGTTCGCTGATGACCAGGGGCTCCACGCCGAGCGAGGGCGCGAGCTGGGCGATGAAGTGCGCCACGAGTTCGGCGATGTCGTCCTTGTGCTCGCGCAGCGGCGGCAGCGTGAGGTCCACCACCTGCAGGCGGAAGTAGAGGTCCTTGCGGAAGCGGCCGGCCGCCACCTCCTCGCTGAGCTGGCGGTTGGTGGCGGCGACGATGCGCAGGTTCAGCGGCACCAGCTGTTCGCTGCCCACCGGGCGGATGTTGAGGTCTTCGATCGCGCGCAGCAGCGTGGCCTGGATGGACAGCGGCAGCTCGGCGATCTCGTCGAGGAACAGCGTGCCGCCCTGCGCGTAGTGGAACAGGCCGTCGCGCGCGCGCGTGGCGCCGCTGAACGCGCCCTTGGCGTGGCCGAACAGCTCGCTCTCGATCAGCTCGGGCGAGACCGCCGCGCAGTTGACCGGCACGAAGGGGCCGCCCGCGCGGCTGCTGAGCGCGTGCAGCTCGCGCGCCACCAGCTCCTTGCCGGTGCCCGACTCGCCCTGCAGCAGCACGGTGCTGTTGACCGGGGCCACGCGCGCGATCGACTCGCGCAGATGCTGCATGGCCGGCGAGGCACCGACCAGCGCCGCGCGCCCGGGCGCGCTGGTGACCACCGCGCGGCGCAGCACGAAGTTCTCGCGCCGCAGGCGCGAGCGCTCGTAGCAGTGCTTCACCGCGTTGAGGATCTGCGGCACGCGAAACGGTTTGAGGATGAAGTCCGACGCGCCCGCGCGCAGCGCTTCGATGGCGGTGTCCAGGTCGGCGAAGGCGGTGATCAGGATCACCTCGCCGGTGAAGCCCTGTTCGCGCAACTCCTTGAGCCAGACCACGCCGCTCTTGCCGGGCAGCGAGATGTCGAGGATCACCAGGTCCACGTGGTGGCCGCGCAGCCACTGCGCGCCGTCCTCGGCGCTGGAGGCGCTCATCACGAAGTGGCAGCGCGGTGCCAGCGTCTTGACGAGGAAGTTGAGCATGCCCTGTTCGTCGTCGACGATCAGGATCGACCAGTCGGGCCAACCCTCCAGGGTTCTTTCGGGCGAGGGGGGAAGAAAGGGGGTGTCCACCCCGAAGGATTCTACGGAGTAAGCCTACGAAATCACTGGGGTATTGGCGCATTTCCGACCCCGCGCGCGGGAGGGCGGTCGCGACAATTTGTCGCATCGACGATGGACAGTTTGACGGTCCACGCCAGCGCGTAATGGATTCGTTCCATGGGTTATCCCTAGGCCGTGAAGCGCATCGCCCCGCAACCCCCCGGGGTCCGTGCGAGGGGTGGTCCACGCCGGCACCATGGCACGGTTCTGGCTATGAATTCGGAAGCGCGGCAGCATGCTGCGCTGCGACATGCGGCGATGAGAACCGATCGCATTTCACGCGGAGGGCGCCCTTATGGATGGCTTGCATAGGGGGTGGGGGCCGGTTAGATTCGACGTATGCAAAAGGCCCGCATGTTGTGATGCGGGACCGAACCCCACAGGAGACATGCATGAACAAGTCCCCACGATCCACGCCCGAAGAAGGCCGTCCGAACCTCAAGCGCCGCACTCTGTTTGCGGGCGCGTCCACCGTGGGCGCGCTGGCCGCCGCGGCCACCCTGTTGCCCCGCGTCGCGCCTGAAGACGCGGCCGCCGTGGCCGAGCCCAAGCCGGCGCCCACCAAGGGCGGTGGTTACTCGCTGAGCGATCACGTCAAGCAGTACTACCAGACCACCCGCATCTGAGCGAACAGGAGCGCCTCCCATGTTGCTGACCAAAAAATCCCCGTCGGGTGCGCACGCTTCGCGCGCATCCTCTTCCACGTCCTCCGGCTTCGTGCACCGCCTGCAGCGTGGCCTGTCGACGGCCCTGCCCACCATGGACCGCCGCGCCTTCCTGCGCCGCTCGGGCCTGGGTGTGGGCGTCGGCCTGGCCGCGAGCCAGCTCACGCTGGTGAAGAAGGCCGAGGCCGCGTCGGGCGGCAAGTCCATCGACGGCACCGGCAAGATCGAGGTCAAGCGCACCGTCTGCACGCACTGCTCGGTGGGCTGCGCGGCCGATGCCATCGTGGAGAACGGCGTCTGGGTGCGCCAGGAACCGGTGTTCGACTCCCCCATCAACCTCGGTGCGCACTGCGCCAAGGGCGCATCGCTGCGCGAGCACGGCCACGGCGAGTACCGCCTGCGTTACCCGATGAAGCTGGTGAACGGCAAGTACCAGCGCATCAGCTGGGACACCGCGCTCAACGAGATCACCGCGAAGATGAAGGAACTGCGCGAGGCCAGCGGCCCCGACTCGGTGTACTTCATCGGCTCCTCCAAGCACAGCAACGAACAGGCGTACCTCATGCGCAAGTTTGTGAGCTTCTGGGGCACCAACAACTGCGACCACCAGGCGCGCATCTGCCACTCCACCACGGTGGCCGGCGTGGCGAACACCTGGGGTTATGGCGCCATGACCAACTCGTACAACGACATGCAGAACAGCAAGTGCGCGTTGTACATCGGCTCCAACGCCGCCGAGGCGCACCCGGTCTCCATGCTGCACATGCTGCACGCCAAGGAAACCGGCTGCAAGATGATCGTGGTGGATCCGCGCTTCACCCGCACCGCGGCCAAGGCCGACGAGTACGTGCGCATCCGCTCCGGCACCGACATCCCCTTCCTCTTCGGCGTGCTGTACCACGTCTTCAAGAACGGCTGGGAAGACAAGCAGTACATCAACGACCGCGTCTACGGCATGGAAGCCGTCAAGGCCGACGTGATGGCGAAGTGGACGCCGGCGGCCGTGGAAGAGGCCTGCGGCGTCAAGGAAGAGCAGATGTTCAAGGGGCGCAAGATGCTGGCCGAAGCCAAGCCGGCCACCATCGTCTGGTGCATGGGCCAGACGCAGCACACCATCGGCAACGCCATGGTGCGCGCCTCGTGCATCCTGCAGCTGGCGCTGGGCAACGTGGGCAAGAGCGGTGGCGGCACCAACATCTTCCGCGGCCACGACAACGTGCAGGGCGCGACCGACGTCGGCCCCAACCCCGACTCGCTGCCCGGCTACTACGGCCTGGCCGCCGGCTCGTGGCGCCACTTCGCCAACGCCTGGGGCGTGGACTACGAGTGGATCAAGAAACAGTACGCCGACGGCACGATGGAGAAGCCCGGCATCACGGTCTCGCGCTGGATCGACGGCGTGCTCGAGAACAACGAGCTGATCGACCAGGGCCCGAACCTGCGCGGCGTGTTCTATTGGGGCCATGCGCCCAACTCGCAGACCCGCGGTCTGGAGATGAAGCGCGCGATGGACAAGCTGGACCTGCTGGTGGTGGTGGACCCGTACCCCTCGGCCACCGCCTCGATGGCTGCCATGCCCGGCAAGCCCGAGGACCTCAACCCCAACCGCGCGGTGTACCTGCTGCCGGCGGCCACGCAGTTCGAGACCAGCGGTTCCTGCACCGCGTCCAACCGCTCGCTGCAGTGGCGCGAGAAGGTCATCGACCCGCTGTGGGAGAGCCGCAGCGACCACATGATCATGCACCAGTTCGCTGAAAAACTCGGCTTCGCCACCGAGCTCAGCAAGAACTACAAGATGCAGAAGATCAAAGGCCTGGACGAGCCCATGCCCGAAGACATCCTGCGCGAGATCAACAAGTCGGTCTGGACCATCGGCTACACCGGCCAGAGCCCGGAGCGCCTCAAGGCCCACATGCGCAACATGAACGCCTTTGACGTGAAGACGCTCAAAGCCAAGGGCAAGGTGGTGGACAAGGAAACCGGCTACGACATGACCGGCGACTACTTCGGCCTGCCCTGGCCCTGCTACGGCACGCCGCAGATCAAGCACCCCGGCTCACCCAACCTGTACGACACCTCCAAGCACGTGATGGAAGGCGGCGGCAACTTCCGCGCCAACTTCGGCGTGGAGCGCGAGGGCAAGTCCCTGCTGGCCGAAGACGGTTCCTACTCGGTCGGTTCGGAGATCACCACCGGCTATCCCGAGTTCGACCACGTGCTGCTCAAGAAGCTGGGCTGGTGGGCCGACCTCAGCGAAGCCGAGCAGAAGGCCGCCGAAGGCAAGAACTGGAAGACCGACCCGACCGGCGCCATCATCCGCGTCGGCGATGGCCCACGGCTGCCACCCGTTCGGCAACGCCAAGGCGCGCGCCGTGGTGTGGAACTTCCCCGACGCCGTGCCGCAGCACCGCGAGCCGATCTACGGCACGCGCCCGGACCTGATCGCCAAGTACCCGACCCACGACGACCGCAAGACCGTCTGGCGCCTGCCCATCCTCTACAAGTCGCTCCAGCAGAAAAACGTGGACGACAAGATGCACGAGAAATTCCCGCTCATCATGACCTCGGGCCGCCTGGTCGAGTACGAGGGCGGTGGCGAGGAAACGCGGTCCAACCCCTGGCTGGCCGAACTGCAGCAGGAGATGTTCGTCGAGATCAACCCGAAGGCGGCGGCCGAGCGTGGTGTGCGCAACGGCGAGCGCGTGTGGGTCAACACCCCGACCGGCGCGCGCCTGAACGTGCAGGCGCTGGTGACCGAGCGCGTGGGACCCGACACGGTGTGGCTGCCGTTCCACTTCTCGGGCCGCTGGCAGGGCGTGGACATGAAGCCCTACTACCCCGACGGCGCCTTCCCCGTGGTGCGCGGCGAGGCCGTCAACACCGGCACGACCTACGGTTACGACATCGTCACGATGATGCAGGAAACCAAGACCACGATCTGCAACGTCGAAAAAGCATAAGACCAGGAGCACCACATGGCACGAATGAAATTCATCTGTGACGCCGAACGCTGCATCGAATGCAACGGCTGCGTCACCGCCTGCAAGAACGAGCACGAGGTGCCCTGGGGCGTGAACCGCCGCCGCGTGGTCACGCTCAACGACGGCATTCCGGGCGAGAAGTCGATCTCGGTGGCCTGCATGCACTGCAGCGACGCGCCCTGCATGGCGGTCTGCCCGGTCAACTGCTTCTACCGCACCGACGAGGGCGTGGTGCTGCACGACAAGGACGTCTGCATCGGCTGCGGCTACTGCTCCTACGCCTGCCCGTTCGGCGCGCCGCAGTTCCCTTCGCAGGGCACCTTCGGCGTGCGCGGCAAGATGGACAAGTGCACCTTCTGCGCCGGCGGCCCCGAGGCCCACGGCAGCCAGAGCGAGTTCGAGAAGTACGGCCGCAACCGCCTGGCCGAAGGCAAGCTGCCGGCCTGCGCCGAGATGTGCTCGACCAAGGCCCTGCTCGCCGGTGACGGCGACGTGGTGGCCGACATCTTCCGCAACCGCGTGCTGCAACGCGGCAAGGGCGCCGAAGTCTGGGGCTGGGGCACCGCCTACGGCACCGCACAAGGGACCAAGTCATGATGCGCCGCTTCGCACTCACCACCACCGTGGCCGCCGCCTTGCTCGCGCTCACCGCCTGCGGCGAGAAACCGCAGGAAATGAACGCGGCCGGCGTCAAGCAGGACAGCGCGCCGTACCAGGGCGTGGGCAGCAGCCAGTACGCCAACACCAACTGGAAGGCGGGCGACAAGACCAGCTGGGAACAGCAGCTCAAGACGCGCGCGCAGTACGGCCAGAACGACTACACCCGCATGGGCGGCAACAAACCCTGAGGCCCCCACCATGTACAGCCTCCTGACTCAAGGCCTGCGCCACCTGGCGTCGCCCAAGGTGTGGTGCATGGCGCTGCTGACGCTGAGCGCGGCCTGGGCCAATGCCCAGACGCTCAAGGTGGAGCCACCGCAGGAAGACCCGGCGCCCGCCGGCGCGGCCGCACCGGCCAGTGCGCCAGATGGGTGGCATCAAGGGCGCCAACATCTTCGAGATCGCACCCGACGCGAACAAGGACCCGAAGTACCCGGAGCAGACCAACGCCGAACGCGGCAAGGTGCAGCCCGGCAACAACGCGCCGATGTGGCGCGACGTGGGCAAGGGCGTGACCGGCTATTCCAGCCTGCCGTATCCCGAGGCCGGCAACCTGATCCAGCCGTTCGTGAACTACCCCGGCGCGCGCCTGACCAACGCGGGCGAAGCCTGGCGGCAGGTGCGCAACCAGTGGATCATTCCCTACGGCGGCTCGGTGCTGCTCATCGTCGCGGTCGCCATCGCGCTGTTCTATTTCGCCAAGGGCGCGATCCCCGTGCACGGTCAGCCCACCGGCCGCGTGATCGAGCGCTTCACCTACTTCGAGCGCGCCGCGCACTGGGTCAACGCCATCGCCTTCGTGGCGCTGGCGGTCTCCGGCATCATCATGGCCTTCGGCAAGTTCTTCCTGCTGCCCATCATCGGCAGCACGCTGTTCGGCTGGCTGACCTACGCGCTGAAGAACCTGCACAACTTCGCCGGGCCGCTGTTCGCGGTGTCGCTGGTGGTTGTGATCCTCACCTTCATCAAGGACAACCTGCCGGCCAAGGAAGACATCACCTGGCTGCTCAAGGGCGGTGGCCTGTTCAGCGGCCAGGAAGTGCCTTCGCACCGCTTCAACGCGGGCGAGAAGGTGGTGTTCTGGGCCGGCGTGTTCTTCTTCGGCCTGATCGTGGTGGGCTCGGGCCTGTTCCTGGACAAATTGCTGCCCTCGGTGGACTACACGCGCGGCAACATGCAGATCGCGCACATGATCCACGCCAGTGCCGCGGTGCTGATGATGGCGCTGTTCATGGGCCACATCTACCTGGGCACGATCGGCATGAAGGGCGCCTACAAGGCCATGAAGACCGGCTACGTGGACGAGACCTGGGCCAAAGAACACCACGAACTCTGGTACGACGACATCAAGGCCGGCAAGATCCCCGCGCAACGCACGGCGGGCCCGGTGGACGCGGCCAGCGCGGCCGAGGCCTCGCGCGCCGTCAAGGCTTGAACACAACGAGACAACGAGGACCACCCATGAAACGCAGCCTCCTGTGCCTGACCCTGCTGCTGGCCGCCACGGCCCACGCCAAGCTGCCCGCGCCCCCGCCACCGACGGAAGAAGCCAAGGCCAAGGCCGCCGAAGCGGCGGCCAAGACGGCCTGGGCCGCCAAGGTCGATGGCTACAAGCTGTGTGCCTACATGGACAAGGCCGCCGCCAACTACTTCAAGACCGCCGCGGCCACCGGCAAGAGCGTGCCCCCGGCGACGGCCAATGCCCCGGCCTGCACCGACCCGGGTCCCTTCGCCTACACCGCCCCGAAACCGATCGAGGCCGCGGGTGCCCACTCACCGGCGGAAACCGCCAAGGGCCCACCGAGCACGAACACCCCCGCCGCGGTGACCACGCCGGCCAAGAAATAAACCGCTTTCCCTGTCTTGCCATGGGCCGCACCCTCGGGTGGCGGCCCTTTTCATGCGGTAGTCTTCGCCCATGCCCCTGTTGCCCCAACTGACCCAGGCGCGCGCGCCGCTGACCCGTGAAGTCGAGGTCATGAACGAGCACGGCGCGCGCGAGACCATCTCCATCCCCGCCGAGCGCGACCTCACGGTCTACGTGGACAAGCGCGAGCTGGTCACGCTCATGACGCTGGGCGCGCAGCCCGAGTGGCTGGTGCTGGGCTACCTGCTCAACCAGCGGCTCATCGCTTCGGTGGAGGAGGTCGAATCCATCACCGTGGACTGGGACGTGAACGCCGCGTCGGTCAAGACCCGGCACGGCATCGACCGCATCGAGGAGCGCACCTCCAAGCGCGTGGTCACCACCGGCTGCGGCCAGGGCAGCGTGTTCGGCAACCTCATGGACGAGATCGACAGCATCCGGCTGCCCGACGAGGCCGGGCTGACGCAGTCGCAGCTCTACGCCATCGTCAACGCGATCCGGCTCAAGGAGAGCACCTACAAGTCGGCCGGCTCGGTGCACGCCTGCGCGCTGTTTCACGGGCAGGAGCTGCAGCTGTTCGTGGAAGACGTGGGCCGCCACAACGCGGTGGACACGATCGCGGGCTGGATGGCGCTGCAATCGGACGCGCCCACGGGCGAGAAGATCTTCTATACCACTGGCCGCCTCACCAGCGAGATGGTGATCAAGTCGGCCCAGATGGGCGTGGCGGTGGTGGTCTCGCGCAGCGGCATCACGCAGATGGGGCTGGACGTGGCCTTGCGCGTGGGCCTGTGCGCCATCGGCCGCGCCACCAACCAGCGCTTCCTGTGTTACGCCAACCCCCAGCGCCTGGTGCTGGACGCGGTGCCGCCGGCCGCGCCCGTGGCCCGTGAGCGCGCCGCCCCCGCGTCCTGAAGCGGCGGCGCCCGCGCGTTCGGGCATAAACTCGGATCACCCCCCTCCGAGAGACCCCTCCCATGAGCCGAGACGTCCACGTCATTGACCACCCCCTGGTGCAGCACAAGCTCACCCTCATGCGCCGCAAGGACACCAGCACCAAGAGCTTCCGCGAACTCGTGCACGAGCTCAGCGCCCTGCTGGCCTACGAGATCACGCGCGACATGCCGATGCAGGAGATCGAGATCGAGACCCCGCTGGAGAAGATGACCTCGCGCGTCATCGACGGCAAGAAGGTGGTTCTGGCCTCCATCCTGCGCGCGGGCAACGGTTTCCTGGACGGCATGCTGCAGGTGATCCCGGGCGCGCGCGTCGGCCACATCGGCCTGTACCGCGACCCCGCCACCCTCAAGGCGGTGGAGTACTACTTCAAGATGCCGCACGACATGCACGAACGCGACGTGATCGTGCTCGACCCCATGCTCGCCACCGGCAACTCCGCCGTGAGCGCGGTGGACCGGCTCAAGAAGACGAACCCGCGCTCGATCCGCTTCGTCTGTCTGGTGACCTGCCCCGAAGGCCTCAAGACCTTCCACGACGCCCACCCCGACGTGCCGGTCTACACCCCCGCCGTGGACCGCGGGCTGAACGAACACGGTTACATCGTCCCGGGTCTGGGCGACGCGGGCGACCGAATCTTTGGGACGAAGTGAACCAGTCGGGCCGCGCGCGCTCGAACCCCGCACCATGACACCGCCCACCCCCTCCTTGCCCATCCGCTTCTGGACCCTGGGCTGGTCCTCCCTGGTCCGCGACTGGCGCGCCGGCGAACTGCGCCTGCTGATGCTCGCCGTCACCCTCGCGGTGGCCGCGCTCACGGCGGTGGGTTTCTTCGCCGACCGCTTGCAGGGCGGCCTCACGCGTGACGCCAGCGCGCTGCTCGGCGGCGACGCGGTGATCAGCAGCGACCACGTGCCGCCGCCCTCGTTCGAGGCCCGGGCGCGCGAACTGGGCCTGAGCACCACGCAGACGCTGGGCTTTCCCACCATGGGCCGCGCGCGCGAAGAAGAAGGCGGTGCCGCGCGCCTGGTGGCGCTCAAGGCCGTGGGTGAGGGCTACCCGCTGCGCGGCAGCCTGCGCGTGGCCGAGGCCCAGGGCGGGCCCGACAGCGCCACCCGCGAGATTCCCGCCCCCGGCACCGTGTGGGTGGACGAAGCCCTGCTGGTCGCGCTCGACCTGAAGATGGGCCACACGCTGCTGCTGGGCGACTCGGCGCTCACCATCGCGCGCCTCATCACGGTCGAACCCGATCGGGGCGCCGGCTTCATGAGCTTCGCGCCGCGCGTCATGCTCAACGCGGCCGACCTGCCCGCCACCGGCCTGGTGCAGCCCGCCAGCCGCCTGACCTACCGCCTGGCCGTGATCGGCAACGAGGCTCGCGTGGCCGATTTCAGCCACTGGGCCACGAAGGCCATGGAGCAGCCCGACGTGCGCGGCATGCGGCTGGAGTCGCTCGAAGGCGGCCGGCCCGAGATGCAGCAGACGCTGGGGCGCGCCGAAAAATTCCTCAACCTCGTGGCCCTGCTGGCCGCGCTGCTGTGCGCCGTGGCCGTGGCGATCGCCGCGCGCGGCTTCGCCCAGCGCCACCTGGACGACTGCGCCATGCTGCGCGTGCTCGGCCTGTCGCAGGGCACCATGGCGCGCGCCTACACGCTCGAATTCGCGCTCATCGGCCTGTTCGCCAGCGCCCTGGGCGTGGCGATCGGCTACGCGGTGCACCACGCCTTCGTGCTGCTGCTGGCCGGGCTGGTCGAAGCCAGCCTGCCCGCGCCCAGCATCGCGCCGGTGCTGCTCGGCCTGGGCATGGGCCTCACGCTCATGATGGCCTTTGGCCTGCCGCCAGTGCTGCAGCTGGCCCAGGTGCCGCCGCTGCGCGTGATCCGCCGCGACGTGGGCCAGCTCAAGCCCGCCACCCTGGCCGTGCTGGGCCTGGGCGTGGCCGGTTTTGCCGCGCTGCTGCTCGCGGCCAGCCGCGACCTGCTGCTCGGCGCCATCGCCGTGGGCGGCTTCGCGGGCGCGGTGCTGCTGTTCGCCGCCGCCAGCTACGCGGCGGTGCGCGTGCTGCGCGCCAGCGTGAACGAAGCCACCGCGCCGCGCGCGCTCGTCATGCGCAGCGCGCCAGCTCTCGGCGCGCCCGGCCTATGCCGTGGTGCAGATCAGCGCGCTCGCCGTCGGCCTGCTGGCCCTGGTGCTGCTGGTGCTGCTGCGCACCGACCTCATCTCCAGCTGGCGCAACGCCACGCCGCCCGACGCGCCCAACCGCTTCGTCATCAACGTGCAGCCCGACCAGGGCGAGGCGTTCCAGCAGGCGCTGCGGCAGGCCGGGGTGCAGCGCTACGACTGGTACCCCATGATCCGGGGCCGGCTGGTCACCATCAACGGCAAGGCCGTGGTGCCCGAAGACTTCACCGAAGACCGCGCGCAGCGCCTGGTGGACCGCGAGTTCAACCTCTCCAACTCCGCCACCGTGCCTGAGCACAACCCCGTGATCGCCGGCCGCTGGACCGACAACGAGCCCGATGCGCTGAGCGTGGAAGAAGGCCTGGCCGAAGAACTCGGCCTCAAGCTCGGCGACCGCCTGGGCTTCGACATCGCGGGTCAGGTGACCGAAGGCCGCATCACCAGCCTGCGCAAGGTGGACTGGGGCTCGATGCGGGTGAACTTCTTCGTGGTGTTCCCGGTGGCCCAGGTGCCCGACGTGCCGCTGAGCTACATCAGCGCGTTCCGCGCGCCCGAGCCCACGAACGGTTTCGACAACGGGCTGGTGCGCCAGTTTCCCAACATCACCAACGTCGACATGAGCCAGACCATCGCCCAGGTGCAGCGCGTGCTGGGCCAGGTCATCAGCGCGGTGGAATTCCTGTTCGCCTTCACGCTCGCGGCCGGTCTGGTGGTGCTGCTCTCGGCCGTCACGGCCACACGCGGCGAGCGCGAGCGCGAGTTCGCCATCCTGCGCGCCGTGGGCGCGGGCTCGAAGCTGCTGCGCCAGGTGCAGCGCATCGAGCTGCTCGGCGTGGGCCTGCTGGCGGGCTTCCTGGCCTCGGCCGTGGCGGTCGCGGTGGGCTGGGCGCTGGCGCGCTTCGTGTTCCAGTTCTCGTGGACGGCTTCGCCCTGGGTGCCGCTGGGCGGCGCCGTCGCGGGCGCCTTGCTGGCGCTGCTGGCGGGCTGGTGGGGGCTGCGCAGCGTGCTGCGCACGCCGGTGGTGGAAACCTTGCGCAAGGCAGCAGTCTGAACAACGGCATGAGCGATCTGATTCAACCCCAGGAACCCACGCAGCACGCCACGCCCTTCGACTGGATCGGCGGCGAGGGCCAGGTGCGCGCACTCGTCGACCGCTTCTACGACCTCATGGACATCGAGCCGCGCTACCGCGAACTGCGCGCCGCGCACGGCAACTCGCTGGACAGCGCGCGCCAGAAACTGTTCTGGTTCCTCTGCGGCTGGCTCGGCGGCCCGCAGCACTACACCGAGCAGTTCGGCCACCCGCGGCTGCGCATGCGGCACATGCCGTTCGCCATCGGCATCATCGAGCGCGACCAGTGGCTGGCCTGCATGGACCAGGCCATGGGCGAGACCGGCGTGGACGCGCCGCTGCGCGAGCGGCTCAAGACCAGCTTCTTCCAGACCGCGGACTGGATGCGCAACTCGCCGGGCTAGCGTCTCAACCCGCGGCGGCCAGCTGCGGGATGTCCTCGTGCAGGCACAGGTAGTTGCCTTCGGTGTCCTTGAACCACGCGGCCTTCTCGGCGCCGAGCACGCACACGTGGTCCACGGTCTTGAAGTCCGGGAAGTCGTAGTCCTCGAACACCACGCCGGCCTGCTTCAGCTTCGCGATGGTGGCCGCGATGTCCGCCACCTGGAAGCTGATCGCCGTGTGCTCGGCCTTGGTGCCTTCGGGCTTGGGGAACAGCGCCAGGGTGCTGCCGCCCACCCGGTACACGAATTTGCCATCCGGTCGGGAGCCGCCGGGCACCAGCCCGAGCCCTCCTTCGTAGAACTTGCGGGCCCGCGCCATGTCGACGACGGGGAGCATGGTGGTCACTGCAGCGTTGGCCAGCATATGCGGTCCTTTCCAACAGCGGGCATGCAGTATGGACCTGCGTCAGCCCGAGCGCAACAGCACCACCAGCGCGCCGGCGCCGCCCTCGGCCGGGCGCGCCTGCACGAAGGCGATCACCTCCTTCTTCTGCACCAGCCAGCGCAGCACGCGGTTCTTCAGCACCGGGGTGCGCCCGGGCGAGCCCAGGCCCTTGCCGTGCACCACGCGCACGCAGCGCAGGCCGGCCAGGTGGGCCTCGCGGATGAAGCGGCCCAGGGCCTCGCGGGCTTCGTCGGTGCGCAGGCCATGCAGGTCGATCTGGCGCTGGATGCTCCAGCGGCCCTCGCGCAGCTTGCGCACGATCTCCGGCCCCAGGCCCGGGCGGCGGTAGCTCAGCAGCTCGTCGGTGTGCAGCAGGGTCTCGACGTCGAACTCGTCCGACAGCGCCTCGCGCATCACCGAGGCTTCGTCGCGCTGGCGCTGCAGGGGCACCGGGTCCACCGGCACCGGGCGCGGCTCGATGCAGCCCCGATGGGGCATGCGTTGCACCGGGCCCACCGCGAGCTCGAACAGCCGGTGTTCGCGCTCGCGGCGCAGCGCGGCCAGCCGCTCGGCCTCGCGCCGCTGGGCCTCGGCCGCCGCGCGTTCGGCCATGGCCCGCTTGAACGCCTTCAACTCGGCCAGCGTGTGGACTTTCATGGCCGGAATTGTCGCCCGGCCAGACCGCCGCTGCCCGGCGCGGGGTTTACATCAGGCCCTCCTGGGCCATGGAAACGGCGTGCTCCCGCGTGACCACGAAATGGTCCAGCACGCGCACATCCACCAGGGCCAGGGCGGTGAGCACGGTGCGGGTCAGTTCGATGTCGGCCAGCGAGGGCTCGGCGTTGCCGCTGGGGTGGTTGTGCGCCAGCACCACGGCCGAGGCGTGGTGGTGCAGGGCGCGCACCACGATCTCGCGCGGGTACACGGTCGCCTGGGAGAGCGTGCCCCGGAACATGTCTTCCATCGCGATCAGGCGGTTCTGACTGTCCAGGAACATCACGGCGAACACTTCATGGGGCCGTGCGCCCAGCTGCAGCTGAAGGTATTCCCGCGCGGCCTTGGGGCTCTCGAAGACGGGTCGTTTCTCCAGCTTCTCGGTCAGCGCGCGGCGCGCAATCTCCAGCACCGCGACCACTTCCGCGCGTTTGGCGGGTCCCAGCCCCTTGATCTGCTTGAGGGAGTCGGCCCCGGCGTCCAGCAGACCTCTGATGCCGCCAAAACGGCTCAGCAGTTCATGGGCCAGCTGCAGCACGTCCTTGCCGGTGATGCCGGTGCGCAGCAGCAGGGCGAGCAACTCGACATCGCTCAGCGCGGTGGGGCCTCGGGCGAGCAGTTTTTCGCGGGGGCGTGATTCCCGCGGCCAGTGCTTGACGCCATTGATTGACAGGCCATTCATGGGCGGTCCTTCCTGATTGGGTGGGGTTTTTACAATAGGGGCTGTGTCGGCCCCCAGCCGCCTTTTTCGCATACTTTTTACTGACATACTCCCCCACCTATGCCCCAAGTCCAAGAAGGCTCCTTCCTGACCCTGCACTACCGCATGTCCGGGCCGCAGGGACAGGTGATCATTGACACCTTCGAAGGCAAGCCCGCCACGCTCAGCCTGGGCGCGGGCGAACTCTCGCCCGCGATCGAGCAGCGCCTGATCGGGCTGGAGGAGGGCACGCGCACGGTGATCGAACTGGCCGAGGGCGAGGCCTTCGGCGAGCGCCAGCCGGACATGGTGCAGTGGGTGGCGCGCAAGCTGCTCAACGAGCTGGGCGATCCGCACGAGCAGTACGCCGCGGGCGACGTGGTGCAGTTCCCCACGCCCGACGGCCTGGGCAGCTACGCCGGCGCGGCCGTCCAGGTGCGCGAGGACGGCGCGGTGCTGTTCGATTTCAACCACCCGCTGGCGGGCCAGCCGGTGCGCTTCGAAGTGCAACTGATCGGGGTGCTGTGATGGGCGATTCACCCGAAATCATCATGGCCGAGCCGCGCGGCTTCTGCGCCGGGGTGGACCGCGCGATCGAGATCGTCGAGCGCGCGCTGGTCAAGTTCGGCCGGCCGATCTACGTGCGCCACGAGATCGTGCACAACACCTACGTGGTCAACGACCTCAAGTCCAAGGGCGCGATCTTCATCGAGGAACTCTCCGATGTGCCGCCCGGTGCCACGCTGGTGTTCTCGGCGCACGGCGTGAGCAAGGCGATCCAGGAGGAAGCCCGGCAGCGCGGCTTCCAGATCTTCGACGCCACCTGCCCCCTGGTGACCAAGGTGCACGTGGAGGTGGCGAGCTGCACCGCGAGGGCTACGAGTTCATCATGATCGGCCACAAGGGCCACCCCGAGGTGGAAGGCACCATGGGCCAGCTCGACAGCGGCATCCACCTGGTGGAAGACGTGGCCGACGTGGCCCGCGCCGCACCCGCGCAGACCGAGAAGCTCGCCGTGGTCACGCAGACCACGCTGTCGGTGGACGACGCGGCGGAGATCCTCGACGCCGTGAAGGCGCGCTTTCCCAGCGTGCGCGAACCCAAGCAGCAGGACATCTGCTACGCCACGCAGAACCGGCAGGACGCGGTCAAGCTGCTGAGCCCGCAGGTGGACATCGTGATCGTGGTGGGCAGCCCCACCAGCTCCAACAGCAACCGCCTGCGCGAGCTGGCGGTGAAGCTGGGCACGCCCAGCCACATGGTGGACAGCGCCGACGAGATCCAGGCCGAGTGGTTCGAAGGCAAAAGCCGCGTGGGCCTGACGGCGGGGGCCTCGGCGCCCGAGATCCTGGTGCGCCAGGTGATCGAGCGCATCAAGGCGCTGGGCGCGATCTCGGTGCGCACGATGGACGGCCTGACCGAGACCATCAAGTTCCCGCTGCCCAAGGGCCTGAAGATCGACGGCGAAGACACCAAGCCGCTGGAACACCTGCGCTGAGGCGCGCCCGCCGCGCCCGGCCGCGGCGCAAAACTACAATCGCCGCATGCTAGACATCGTTCAACTGAGAAAAGACCTCGACGGGGTCGTGGCGCGCCTGCAGACCCGCAAGCAGCCCCAGCCCTACCTGGATGTGCCCGCCTACCAGGCGCTGGAGTCCGAGCGCAAGGCGCTGCAGACGCGCACCGAGGACTTGCAGAGCCAGCGCAACACGCTGTCCAAGCAGATCGGCATGCTCAAGGGCAAGGGCCAGCACGCCGAGGCCGACGCGGCCATGGCCCAGGTGGCAGCGTTCAAGGCCGAGCTGGAAGCCTCGGCCGCGCGGCTGGAGGTGATCCAGGCCGAGCTGCAGAACCTGCTGCTGGCCGTGCCCAACCTGCCGCATGAGAGCGTGCCGGTGGGCGAGGACGAAAACGGCAACGTGGAGCTGCGCCGCTGGGGCACGCCGCGCGCGTTCGACTTCGAGCTGCGCGACCACGTCGACATCGGCGAAAAACTCGGGCTGGACTTCGAGACCGGCACCAAGCTCGCGGGCTCGCGCTTCACCTTCATGCGCGGCCCCATCGCCCGCCTGCACCGCGCGCTCGCGCAGTTCATGCTGGACGTGCAGACGCAGGAGCACGGCTACACCGAGTGCTACACGCCCTACATCGTCAACGCCGAGACCCTGCTGGGCACCGGGCAGCTGCCCAAGTTCGAGGGCGACATGTTCGCCGTGAAGAAGGGTGGCCAGGAAGGCGAGGAAGTGCCGGACACGCAGGCGCTCTACCTCATCTCCACCAGTGAAATCACGCTGACCAACACCGTGCGCGACACGGTGCTGGCCGAAGCCGAGCTGCCGATCCGCCTGACCGCGCACACGCCGTGCTTCCGCTCCGAAGCCGGCAGCGCCGGGCGCGACACGCGCGGCATGATCCGCCAGCACCAGTTCGACAAGGTCGAGATGGTGCAGATCGTGCACCCCGAGAAGAGCTACGAGGCGCTGGACGCGATGACCGGCCACGCCGAGGCCGTGCTGCAGAAGCTGGGCCTGCCCTACCGCGTGATCGTGCTGTGCACCGGCGATATGGGCTTCGGCTCGACCCGCACGCACGACCTGGAGGTGTGGGTGCCCGCGCAGGGCACTTACCGCGAGATCAGCTCGGTCTCCAATTGCGAAGCCTTCCAGGCGCGGCGCCTGCAGGCGCGCTTCAAGAACGCGCAGGGCAAGAACGAACTCGTGCACACGCTCAACGGCTCGGGCCTGGCGGTGGGCCGCACGCTGGTGGCGGTGCTGGAAAACTTCCAGAACGCCGACGGCAGCGTGACCGTGCCCGAGGTGCTGCGGCCTTACCTGGGCGGTCTGGAGCGGCTCACGCCGCAGTGACCAGACACCCGGCGGGCGCTGCCGCTCCCCGGGATGTCGAAAGCGCCCTGGCCCATTCGTCGTGAGGGTGGGGCGCCCATGTTGGCGGCGGCCCCTTTGCACCAGAAAGGAAACGCCATCGCCAAGCTCGTGTTCGGCATGAACCAGTCCCTCGACGGCTACGTCGACCACACGGGTTTCGCGCCCGGCCCCGTGCTCTTTCGCCATTTCATCGAGCAGGCCCAGGGGCAGACGGGGAGCGTCTATGGTCGCGTGATGTACGAGATCATGCGCTACTGGGACGACGAGCATCCGGAATGGGACGCCGAGGAACGCGCCTTCGCGGCGGCGTGGCGCCGGCAGCCGAAGTGGGTGGTCTCGCGCACCCTGAAGTCGGTCGGTCCCAACGCCACGCTGGTGGGGGATGACCTCGAGGGCGCGATCCGCGCGCTGAAGGCCGGGCACGACGGCGAGATCGAGGTGGCCGGCCCGAACCTGGCGAAGCGCCTCACCGAGCTGGGCCTGATCGACGAGTACCGGATCTACCTGCACCCCGTGGTGCTGGGCCAGGGCCAGCCCTATTTCGCCGGACCCCGGCCGCCGCTGCGGCTGGTGAGCCACGAGCCGATGGGCGAGGACGTGCTTCGGTTGACCTACGTGCCGGCCTGAGTTCGTGAGGGTGGTCGGCGTCAGCGCGGCTGGCGCATGAGGTGCCGCGCCACCGCGTCGAAGGCCGGCAGCGTGGTCGGGTCATTGGCGGCATTGCTCGCCACCGGGTGCGAGGCGAGCGCACGATCACCACGCCGGCCTGCGGGTTCACGTAGATGCGCTGGCCGTGCACGCCGCGCGCCATGAAGGCGCTGTCGGGCTGGTGGGTGACCCACCACATGTTGCGGTAGCTCCAGCCGGGCAGCAGGCTGTAGCCGGCCTGGGCGAAGGCCTCGCGGCTGCCGCCGCGCCGGATGTCGTCCACCACGGCCTTGGGGATGATCTGCTGGCCGTTGAAGCGGCCGTTCTGGCGCAGCATCTCGCCAAACCGCGCGAGGTCGCGCAGGCCGGTGTTGAGGCCGCCGCCGGCGAAGGGGGTGCCGGTGGCGTCCACCGTCAGGTAGGCGTCCTGCTCCGCGCCCAGCCGGCTCCAGATGCGCTCGGACAGCAGTTCGGCCACGTTGCGCCCGGTGACGCGCGCGATGACCCAGCCCAGGGCATCGGAGTTGACGGTCTTGTAGCCGAAGGCCGCGCCGTGCCGGCCTTCGGGCAGCACGGTCTGCAAGTACTCGTAATAGCTGCGCGGGCCGGTGTAGTCCTTCGGCTTGGGCAGCGGGTTGCCGGCTTGCGAGAAGGCCCAGACTTCCGCGTTGGGGTCGGCATAGTCTTCGCTGTACTTGAGGCCCGTGGTCATGTCGAGCACCTGCCGCACGGTGGCGTTGCCGAAGGCCGAGCGCGCCAGCTCGGGCACGTAGTCCGCGACCCGCTTGTCCGCGTCCAGCCGGCCTTCGGCCACCAGCATCGCGCCCAGCGTGCCGGTGACGGATTTGGTCACCGACATGGCGCCGTGCTGCCCCTGCGCGTTCAGCACCCCGAAGTAGCGCTCGTAGACGACGCGGCCCTGGTGCAGCACCAAGATGCCGTCGGTGTAGTTGGCGGCCAGCGATTCGGCCCAGCTCATCGTGGCCGCGCCGCCCAGGGGGGTGAAGCGCACGGCGTCGATGTCCTGTCGCAGCGCGCGCGGCAGCGGCGTGGGCGCGCCCACACCGCGGGAGACGTTCACCGTGGGCATGAGCTGGCGGAAGTTCGACACGCTCCAGCGCATCGCGGGAAACTGGAAGTAGCTCCCGTCGTCGAAGCGCAGTTGCCGCTCCGGTGGGGGCGGGGAGCCCACCATCCAGCCCAGCCTGGCGGGGTCGCTGGCCGCGGCGTCCAGTGGCGCGGTCTGGGCGGCGGCGGTGTGGGCCACGCCCAGCGCGAGCGCGAACAGAAGGAGGGAGGATGTCATGGCGGTCCTTTGCGAACAAGGGGCCATGAAGGTTAACTCCCCAGCTGGGCGCGGGTTAGCAGGTCTTTCAGGTCGGACAGCTTGACCGGCTTCTGAAGGCGCGCGTCAAAGCCGTCGAAGTCGGCGCGGCCGGCTTTTTCGTCTTCGCTGCCGTAACCCGTGACGGCGGCGGCGAAGAGGGTGTCGCCACCGGGCAGGTCGCGCAGTTCCTGCAGGACCTGCGCGCCGTTCTTGTCCGGCATGCCAATGTCGAGGAAGGCCACGCGCGGGCCGTCCTGGCGGGCGGCTTCGAGCGCGGCCTTGCCATCGTAGGCGGTGCGCACGCGAAAACCCAGCATGCGCAGGAGGTCGGCGAGGCTGTCGGCGGCGTCCCGGTTGTCGTCCACGACCAGGAGCCAGGGGGTTTCCGGCTGGCTCGCTGTCGCGTCCACGAAGGCGCCGGGCAGTTCGAAGTGAAAGACGCTGCCCTGGCCCAGGCCGGGGCTGGTGGCGGCGATCGTGCCGCCATGCATCTCCACGATCGAGCGCGCCAGCGCCAGCCCGATGCCCAGGCCGGACTGCCGCGACGCGGCAATGCCATCGCCCTGGGAGAACAGCGCGAAGATGTCGTGGATGGCCGTGGCCGAGATGCCCTCGCCGTTGTCGGCCACCTCCACCCGCAGGCGGGTGCCGTTCACGCGGGCGCTCAGCTTGATGGTGCCGCCGATGGGCGTGAACTTGGAGGCGTTGCCCAGCAGGTTCTGCAGCACCTGGGCGAGTCGGATTTCATCGGCGTTCACCCAGAGGTTGGCGGCCGGGATGTCGACGTCGAAGGCCTGGGCCCGGGCGTCCATCGCGGGCCGCGCCACCTCGATGGCCCGGGTCGCGATCTGGTTGAAGGACACGCGCTCGGGCTTGACGCGGATCTTGCCGCTGGTCAGGCGCCCGGCGTCCAGCAGGTCGTCGATCAGCCGCGTGAGGTGGGTCAACTGCCGGTCGATCATGTCGCGGCTGGTGCGCAGCGTGGGGCTGGGCGAGCCCTCCAGCTGCAGGATCGACACCGCGTTGCGGATGGGCGCGAGCGGGTTGCGCAGCTCGTGGGCCAGCATGGCGAGGAACTCGTTCATGCGCTTCAGAGAATGCTCCAGCTCGCGCAGCTTGCTGCGCTCGCTCATGTCGCGCGTGACCTTGGCGAAGCCGAGCAGGGAACCGTCCGCGCTGTGGATGGGCGTGACGATGATGTTGGCCCAGAAGGTCGAACCGTCCTTGCGCACGCGCCAGCCTTCGTCTTCGGTCCGGCCGTGGGCCAGGGCTTCCTTGAGTTCCCGGACGGGCAGGCCCGCCTGAACGTCCTCCTGCCGGAAGAACATGCCGTAGTGCTTGCCGATCACCTCGCTGGCCGCGTAGCCCTTGATGTCCTCGGCCCCGCCGTTCCAGCTCTGGATGATGCCGTCGGGGTCGAGCATGTAGATGGCGTAGTCGCGCACACCCTCGATCAGCAGGCGGAAGCGCTCCTCGCTTTGCCGAAGGGCTTCTTCGTGGGCGCGCCGTTCGGTGAGGTCGCGCGTGACCTTGCCGAAGCCGGTGAGCGTGCCGTGGGCATCGCGCATCGCGGTGATGACCACGTTGGCCCAGAACGGCGTGCCGTCCTTGCGGACGCGCCAGCCTTCTTCCTCGTACTTGCCGACCGCCGCGGCCTGCCGCAGCTCGTGGTCGGGCCATTGCCGTGCGCGTGCCGACTCCGGGTAGAACATCGAGAAGTGCCGGCCGATCACCTCGTCGGCGCGGTAGCCCTTGATGCGTTCGGCCCCCGCGTTCCACGACATCACGTGGCCCGCCGGGTCGAGCATGAAGATGCCGTAGTCCTGGACGGCCTCCACCAGCAGCTGGAAGCGGTCGGCGGTGGACGGTTCGCGCGTGTCGGGGTCAGTCACTGAAGTGCGCTCCAGGGGATGGGAGGGTGGGCGGCGGCGGCCCCCAGTCTACGCCGCGACGGTGGCGCGGCTGTGTGGGTTGGCGCACGGACCCCGCGAGGGGGAATTGCCCCGGCTTTCCCCGTCTGTTCGCGGTCTTGCGGATTCGCCGGCGTGGGAAATTCACCGTCCTGACAGGTCGCCTGGCTTCGCCCGCCTTCGGGCAGCGCCAGGCATTCACTTCCACTGGACGAAGAAAGAAGAAGCCGCGTGTCTCATCCCCACTCCCTTTCCACGAGTTCCCCTCTCGCCACCATGAGCCTGCGCACCAAGCTGCTGCTGCTGGTCATCGGGGTGGTGCTGGTCGGATTTGCCGTCACCGTGATTTCGCTGACCCGCCAGGCCGGCCAGCTGCAGGAAAGCACCGCCCTCATGTACGCCGAGGAGCTGGCGAGCCGCAACGCGGCGCAGGTGGAGTCCGAGCTCAACGCCACCATGACGGCGGCGCGCACGCTGGCCCAGGCGCTGGGCGGCCTGAAGGCCACCGGGCAGGCCGACCGCATCGAGGCCGATGCGCTGATCCGCAACGTGCTGGAGGGTTCGCCCCATTTCCTGGGAGTCTGGGTGGCCTGGGAGCCCAACGCGTTCGACGGCCGCGACGCCGAGTACGTGGACAAGCCGGGCCACGATGCCACGGGCCGCTACATCCCCTACTGGAACCGGGGCGCCGGCGCTCCTGTGGTGGAGCCGCTGGTGGACTACGACAAACCCGGTCCGGGCGACTATTTCCAGCTGCCCAAGCGCACCGGCAAGGAAACGCTGATCGAGCCCTACAAGTACACGGTCGCGGGCAAGGAAATCCTGATCGCGACCACCTCTGTGCCCATCGTGGTCAACGGCCAGTTCGTGGGCGTGGCGGGCATCGACCTGCCGCTGTCCAGCCTGCAGGAGAAGGTGCAGGCGATCCGCATCTACGACACCGGCTACGCCAGCCTGTTGTCCAACGGCGCCCTGTACGTCGGCGACCGCGACCCCGCCCATGTGGGGCAGGCGCTGACCAAGCCGGCCGAACTGGCCGCCCTGCGCGCCGCGCTGAGCGAGAACCGGCCGCAGCGCGTGCGCTACCTGCACGAGGGACTGAACACCGAGGTGACCAGCGTCTACGTGCCGATCCGCGTGGGACGGGACAACTCGTCCTGGGCCTTCGCGGCCACCGTGCCGCAGGACCGCATCCTCGCCGAGGTGCGCCAGCTCAACGTCACCGCGGCCTTGCTGGGCGCGGTGTCGATCGTGGTGGTGTCGCTGGGCCTGCTCTGGGCCCTGCAGCGCCTCGTGCTGCGCCCGCTGGGCGGTGAACCGGCCGAAGCGGTGGCGGTGAGTGCGCGCGTGGCCCGGGGCGACCTGGGGCAGCCGGTGCCGGTGCGGACCGGGACACCCAGAGCCTGATGGCCCAGCTGGCGATCATGCAGAAGGACCTGGCCAGCGTGGTCGGCCGCGTGCGGCGCGGCGCCGAGGCCGTGGCCACGGCCAGCGCGGAGATTTCCCAAGGCAACCAGGACCTGTCCAGCCGCACCGAGAACCAGGCCAGCGCGCTGGAGGAAACGGCGGCCTCCATGGAGCAGCTGGGCACCGCCGTGGGCCAGAACTCGGGCCATGCGCGCGAGGCCGACCAGCTCGCGCGCTCGGCCACCACGCTGGCCGAGCAGGGCGGGGCGGCCGTGCAGCGCGTGGTGGACACCATGCAGGACATCGATGCCGGTTCGCGCAAGATCGCCGACATCATCGGCGTCATCGACGGCATCGCGTTCCAGACCAACATCCTGGCGCTCAATGCGGCCGTCGAGGCGGCGCGCGCCGGTGAACAGGGCCGGGGCTTCGCGGTCGTGGCCGGCGAGGTGCGCAGCCTCGCCACGCGCTCGGCTCAGGCCGCGCGCGAGATCAAGGCCTTGATCGGCACCAGCGTGGAGAGCGTGGGCAACGGCACGGTGCTCGTGAACGAGGCCGGCCAGACCATGCAGGAGCTGATTGCCTCGATCCAGAAGGTCTCGCGCCTCATGTCGGACATCAGCACCGCCAGCGGCGAACAGAGCGCGGGCGTGAGCCAGGTCGGCGAAGCGGTGGTGCAGCTGGACCAGACCACGCAGCAGAACGCCGCGCTGGTGGAGGAAATGTCCGCCGCCGCCAGCAGCCTGCGCCAGCAGGCGGACGAGCTGGTGAAGACGGTGTCGGTGTTCCAGCTCGGGACGACCAGCGCCGGCTGAGCCCCGCGGCCGTGCTCACGGCAGCGCGGTCTCGTCGTAGATCCTGCGCAGTGCGAGGGCGTCGGCCTGGATGATCCCTTGTTCGATGTAGTGGCGGCGCATCTTCTCGATGGTGGGCACCCGGATCCGTCCGGAGGGGTTCTCGAACGAGACGGTGGCCAGCAGCCGCTCCGCCGTGGCCGCATCGACGTTGAAGCGTTGCATCAGGCGCTGGCGGTTCTTCTCCGGGCTGGCCTGTGCCACATCACGCGCCCCTTCCAGCAGCGCGGCGACCGCGCGCTGGATCAGGGCCGGATCGCGCTGCAGCGTGCCGCGCTTGGCAAGGATCACGTAGGGATCCCAGTCACGGCCCAGGAAGCTCGAGAGTTTCACCACGCTGCCGAGCCGCCTGTCCTTGTCGATCAGGGCGGCCGCGTGTTCGGTGGTCACCCAGATGTCGGCCTGCCGCTGGTTGAGGGCCTGGTAGTTCTGCGGCAGTCCCCCGGTCGGGACGAAGTTCACCTCGTTCGGTGCCACCCCCAATGACTTGAGGAAGAGGTCGGCGTAGAGCTTGTCCGTGCCCGACATCTGGGTCACGGCGATGCGCTTGCCGCGGATGTCGGCCGCCTGGATGGGCCGCTCGGACAAGGACCACATGTGCCACTCGGCGTGCAGGCCCAGGTCGGCGACGACCACGAAGTCCACGCCTTTGCTCATGTAGTTGATGGCCGCGCCCAGGCCGTACAGGCGGACGTCGGAATGGTTTTCTTCTTCGGGGTTCCAGGTGCGGCGGTCCCCGCCGCCCAAGGGCGGCGGCGTCGTGGGCTGCAGCCCCTGCTTCTGCCACAGCCCCTGCTCGCGGGTGACCATCTCCACCAGGGCGGTGGAGGGCACGGTGCCGACGCCTGGGGCGAAGGTCAGGGGTTGAAGGGGCTGCTGGGCGGCGGCGGGTTGCGCGAGCGCCGTGCAGGCGGCCACGGCCAGCAGGACCCGGGCCAGGCGCTTGGGGAGGCGGGAAAGGGCCGGCATGGGGTCTCCTCGTCAGGGGCGCTGCAGGCCGATGCGGTCGATGATGGGGCGTTCCGACTGCATGATCTCGTGGGCGAAGGCCGTGAACTGCTGGCTGCTCATGTACTGGGGGTCGATGTCGTATTTGCGCAGCGCGTCGCGGAAGCTCTCCTGGTCCATCGCCTGTTTGAACGCGTTGTGCAGGCGCTCGACCACGGCGGGATCGGTGCCACCCGGCGCGACCAATCCGAACGGCGCGTTCTGAACAATGGGGTAGCCGAGTTCCTTCAAGGTGGGCACGTTGGGGAAGCGGGGGCTGCGGGTCTCGCCCGCCATCGCCAGCAGGCGCAGCGAACCCGACTCGACCAGGCTGGCCCAGCTCGGGCCGTCGGCGAGCGATTTCACATGGCCGCCTCGCACCGCTGTGAGCGCCTGGGCGCCGCCCGGGAACGGGATGTGGCTGAACTTGACGCCGGCGCGCTGGCCGAGGTCTTCCATCGTCAGGTGGGGCGACGACAGGGTGCCCGGCGTGCCGTAGGTCATTTCGCCCGGGTGCGCCTTGGCGTAGGCGATGTAGTCGGCCAGCGTCTTGATGTCGGAGCTCGCGGGCACGGCCAGGCCGAAGGGGTAGGAGGCCAGGCCGATGATGTACTTCAGGTCCTTGACCGGGTCGTAGCTGGTCTTCGTCAGGTAGTGCTGGCGGAAGACCGAGACCGCCACCTGGGCGATGGTGTAGCCGTCGGCCGGCACGGTCTGCATAAGCTGGGCGGGGATCACCATGCCCGCCCCTGGTTTGTTGTCCACCACCACCGGCTGGCCCAGGATGCTGCTGGCATTGGAGGCCAGCACGCGGAACGCGGCGTCGGTGGCACCGCCCGGCGCGAAGCCCACGAGCAGCCGGATCGGCCGGGACGGGAAGGCGGCCTGGGCGCGCGCGGCGGGCGCCAGGGCCAGCGTGGCGGCGGCCAGGGAGCCGCTCAGGAGTTGGCGTCGTTTCATGGGAGCTTCCTTCTCGAAGAACGTGCGTCAGGCGGCACGGGGTTGATCGGTGCCGTCCAGGGGTGTGGCCCAGGCGTCGTAGCCGTACACCCCGTCGGCGTTGTTGTCGTTGCGCAGCCAGTCGTTCTTGCCCGAGGCCACCTGGATCTGACTGGCGCGCGGCTTGCGCAGCGCTTCATACGTGCGCAGCGCTGCCGCACCATCCGGCCCGGCGGCCAGGCAGCGCGCCAGCACCACCGCATCCTCGATGCCCATCGCCGCGCCCTGGGCCATGAACGGCAACATCGGGTGGCAGGCATCGCCCAGCAGCGTGATGCGGCCCTGCGTCCATCGCGCCATGGGCTCGCGCACGTACAGCGCGGTCTTGAGCACCACCTCGCAACGGCCCAGGATGGCCTGCACCTCGGGGTGGAACTGGGCGTAGGCCGCGAGCAGCTCCTGCTGCGTTCCCTTGACCGACCAGGACTCGTGGCGCCAGCTGTCCTCCCGCGCGGTGGCGAACACGAACAGCTCGCGCCCGCCGTGGATCAGGAAGGTGAACACCTGGCTGGCGGTGTTCGGCCCCCACCACTTGGTGGTCGGCGTCAGGTCCAGGTGGCCGAGCTGTTGCGCATCGACGATGGCGCGGAAAGCCACCTGACCGGTGAAGGTGGGCTGGTCGGCGCCAAACAGGTTTTCCCGCACGGCGGAATGGATGCCGTCGGCACCGACGATGGCATCGAACCGGTGCGTCTGTCCGTCGTCGAGCTCCAGGGTGGCGTGGCCGTCGCCCTGGGACACCCGCCGGACCCGGCTGCCCAGGTGGATCTCGATGTCCGACGCGGCCGCTTCCAGCGCCGACAGCAGATCGGCGCGGTGCACCGTGAGCTGCGGGGCGCCATACCGGCGCTCGCCGGCTTCGCCCATCTCCAGGCTGGAGGTCACCTCCCCGCTGTCCCAGGTCCGGCTGATGCGGCGGGTGGGCCGGAAGGCCGAGGCCCGCAGCGCCGGGCCGATGCCCAGGCCGTCCAGCGCCCGGACGGCGTTGGGCGTCAGGTTGATGCCCGCGCCCACGCGCCCGAACCGGCCCGCCTGCTCGAAAACCACCGGGGTGAGGTTCAGGCGCTTGAGCGCCAGCGCCGCCGAAAGGCCGCCGATGCCCGCGCCAATGATGGCGATGCGATGAGAGGTCATGGTCTGAATTGTTATGAATGCGAAAACAAGTTTTGCATGTTAAATTTTTCGCTCCAAAACCGACCAGGTGAAAACCCTGATGGGGGCGGGCGCCGATGAGGGCCGGCCCAAAAGTCGATTTCATAGAATCGCTGCGCAACGCGAGGCAGCCCGCCTGGTGGCGTTGCGCCCATCACCCATGAACCCCACACCCGAGACGCCGCCGCCGCTGACACCGCCCTCCACCGACGAGCCGGACGGTGGCGAGGCCGACAAAAGTCCCTATTGGGTGGAGGCCCTGGCCCAGGGCCTGGCGGTGCTGCGGGTGTTCGAGACCGAACACGGCAGCCTGACGCTGACCGACATCGCCCAGCGCCTGGGCTGGAACCGCGCCCGACCCTTCCGGTATGTGCAGACGCTGGAGCGGCTGGGCTACCTCAGCCGGGAAGAGCCGGGCCGGCGCTACCGACCGACGTCCCTGACGATGTCGCTCGGCTACGCCTACCTCAGCCGGCTGTCCCTGATCGAACTGGCGCAACCGGTGCTCAACCAGTTGCGGACCTCGGTCAATGCGTCGGTGCACATGGGGTTGCTGGACGGTGGGGAGCTGGTCTATGTCGCCAACGCGCGGATTCCGCTGCCGACCGCGATCAACATCCATGTGGGTTCCCGCACGCCGGCGTTCGCGACCTCGATCGGGCGGATCCTGCTGGCCTACCTGTCACCCGAGGCCGTGGACGCCATCCTGGGGACCGGGCCCATCCCCGCCATGACGCCCAATTCGACCAGCGACCCGGTGGCGTTCCGGCACCTGCTGGCGCGTGCGCGCCAGGACGGCTATGTGTTCAACGACCAGGAGTTCCACCTGGGCGTGCGCTCCATCGCGGCGCCGGTGTTCGATGCGGCGGGCCAGGTGGTCGCCGGCATCAACGCCACGGCGATGACGCACGCGTTCACCGACGAGGTGGTGAGAGACGCGGTGTTGCCGGCCGTGTGCGCGGCGGCCAGCGAAATCTCCCGGGGCCTGGGCTTCGTCGGGAAGCCCACCCCCGAGCCGGCGTGATCCGGTCCCCGGGAGCGGTGCCTCGCCTCAGGGCGTGATGCCGGCTTCCTTGATGAAGCGGGTCCAGCGCGTGCTCTCCGCGGCCTGGTAGCGGCCCAGGTCCTGCGGCGAACCGCCGGCCACGTCGGCGCCCAGGTCCGAGAGGCGTTGACCGAGTTCCGGCGTGCGGATCGCGGCATTGATGGACTGGTTGAGCTTGGTGGTGACGTCCGCCGGCATGCCGGCGGGCCCGAACACGCCGTACCAGATGGTGACGTCGAAGCCCGGCAGACCGGCTTCAGCCACGGTGGGCACGTCCGGCAGCAGCGACGACCGTTTGGGTGTCGTCACGGCCAGGGCCTTGAGCTTGCCCGAGCGGACCAGCTGCAGCACCACGGGCATGCTCTCGAACGCCATCTCGATGCGGCCGCTGGTCAGGTCGAGCAGGGCGGGTGAGCTGCCCTTGTACGCCACGTGCGTGATCTCCACGCCGGCCATGCGCTTGAAGAGTTCACCCGCGAGGTGCTGCATCGATCCATTGCCGACCGACGCGAAGTTGTAGCTGTTCGGGTGGGCCTTGAGGTGGGCGATCAGTTCGCGCACCGAGTTGGCGGGCACCGAGGGCGGCACCACGAGCACGTTGGGCACGGTGCCCACGAGCACGATGGGGGTGAAGGACTTCACCGGGTCGTAGGGCAGGCCCGGCACCATGCTGGCCGCCGTGGCGTGCGTGCCCGGGCTGCCCAGGGTCAGCGTGTAGCCGTCGGCGGGCGCCTTGGCCACCATGTCCGTGCCCAGGGTGCCGGAGGCACCCGGCTTGTTGTCCACCACCACCGGCTGGCCGAGCGTGCGGGCGATCTCGTTGCCGATGGCGCGCGAGAGCACGTCGTTGCCGCCGGCCGGCGCCCAGGGGGACACCCAGCGGATGGGCTTGGTGGGGAAGGTCTGCGCGGTGGCCGTGCCCAGGGTGGCGAAGGCGCAGAGGGTCAGCAGCAGTGGGGGCAAGAGCCTGTTCATGGTCGTGGTTCCTTTGGCTTCAAAAAAAGAGCATCCCTGTGATGGCTTGTTGTGTGGCATTCATCCGGCGCGCAGCGCGCGCTCCACGAAGTCGAGACGGTCCTGCCCGAAATGCAGATCGCCGTCGATCACGAAGCTGGGCACGCCGAACACGCCCGCCGCGAGGGCTTGGGCGGTGTGGGCCTCGAAGCAGGACCGGGCCTCGGGGGCTGCCGCGCGTGCCAGCAGCGCCTGGGCGTCCAGGCCTTCGTCGCGCGCCATGCGAGCGAGCGTGGCCGGGTCGGCGATGTCGAGGTCGTGCACCCACACGCCGGCGAGCATGCGCTGTGCCAGGGGCCAGACGACCGCGTTGCCGTGGGCTTCCTGCGCCACGATCAGCAGTTGCGCGGCCAGCGATTCGTCCACGGGGTGGTGGGCGGGCCTGGCGCTGATCGGCATGTTCAGCCAGGCCGACCAGCGCTCCCGCTCGCGCGCCCGGAAGGCTTGCCGGGCCGGGGACAAGGCGGCCAGCGGCGTGCCGCCGGTGGCGCGGAACACGTGCAGCAGATCGATGGGTCGGTAGACCACGGTGGCGCCGGTGTCGCGCACGATGGCGTGGAACCGGGGGCCGCCGAGGTAGACCCATGGCGACAGCACCGAGAAGTAGAAGGTGACGGTTTTGCCGCTCATGCCTGGCCGTCCTGGTCCGTGGTGTCGGTGCGGGGCAGCACCACGGCGTCGAGCGCCACCGCGCCTTGGCCCGCAGCAAACACCCGCAGCGGATTGATTTCGATGGACTCGACCGTCGCGGCCTGGCTGACCGCCAGCTGCGACAGCCGGACGATGGTGTCGGCCAGCGCGTCGACATCGGCCGCGGGGGCGCCCCGGTGGCCCTGCAGCAGCGCATGGGAGCGCAGCTCGCGCAACATGGCGTGGGCCTGTTCGTGCGACACCGGGGCGAGCCGAAGCGCCACGTCGTTGAACAGCTCGACGAAGACGCCGCCCAGGCCGGCCATGACCACCGGGCCGAAGATCGGGTCCTGCTGTGTGCCGACGATGAAGTCGAGACCGGGCCCGGCCATCGCCGTGACCAGCGCGCCCTCGATGCGGGCCTCGGGCGCTTCGCGGCGCACGCGCGCCATCATCTGGCGCCAGGCGGCCGAGACAGCGTGCTCGTCGGCCAGGCCCAGTGCCACGCCGCCGACCTCGGTCTTGTGCACGATGTCGGGCGACAGCACCTTGAGCGCGACGGGGTAGCCCACCTGGCGCGCGGCATCGATCGCCTCCTGCTCGGTGGTTGCCATCCGTTCGTCCGGGACGGTGATGCCGCAGGTGGCGAGCCGTTGCTTGACCGCGTGCTCGGTGCGCGCTTCGGCCAGGCCGCTCACGTCGGGCAGCGGGCCGGGTGTTGCGCGTTGCGCCGGGCCGCGCCGCCGCGCCTGGGCGAGCGACCTGAGCGCGGCCACCGCGCGCATGGCCCGCGTCGTGTCCTCGAACAGCAGGTAGCCCGCCGCCTGCATCTGCTGCGCGAGCGCGGGCGGCGCCAGCATGGACAGCACCATCAGCACCTGGGGAAACTCGTGCCGCAGGCGCGTGAGGATCTCGGCCAGCGGCTGCTGCAGATGGGGCGCATGCGGCATGGCGGTGAGAAACAGCAGCACGCACTCGTGGTCGCCTTCGGCCAGCAGGGTGCGCACGAAGGTTTCGAACACCCGCATGTCGGCCCAGATCTGGGCCGTGCCATCCACCGGGTTGCGCACCGAGGCATGGGGCAGCAGCGCCTGCAGGCGCGCCTGTGCGGGGGCCGGCAGGGGCGTGAGCGTGAGCCCGTGCTGTTCGGCCGCGTCGGCGGTGAGCACGCCGATGCCGCCCGAGACGGTGAAGACGCCGACACGGCCCTCGCGCGGCAGCAGGCCGGTGGCGCAGGCCCGGGCCACGTCGAAGAAGTCCTCCACCGAGTGCGCGCGGTGCACGCCGTATTCCTTGAACAGCGCGTCGAACACGCGGTCGTCGCCGGCCAGCGCACCGGTGTGCGACTGCACGGCGGCGCGCCCCACGTCGGAGCGGCCCGCCTTGACCATGATCACCGGCTTGCCCGCGTCCTGCGCCAGGGCGAGCGCCTCGATCAGGCGAGCGGGTGTCTTGCAGCCCTCCATGTAGCCCATGATCACGTCGGTGCCGGGGTCCTGCGCGAGGTGGGCGATGCAGTCCGCCAGCTCCACGTCGCATTCGTTGCCGGTGGTGACCCAGGCGCCCAGGGGCAGGCCCTGCTCGCGCGCCATCACCAGCGCCTGCCCGCCGAACGCGCCGCTCTGGCTCACCAGCGCCACGCGCCCCAGTGGGGGCAGGCCCAGGTCGACCATGAAGGCGAAGGTGCCCAGGAAGCCGGTGCGCAGGTTCATGAAGCCCATGCAGTTGGGGCCCAGGATGCGCATGCCGCTGTCGCGGGCGATGGCGCCGAGTTCGGCCTGTGCCGCGCGCCCGGCCTCGTCGACCTCGGCGAAGCCCGAGCTGAACACCGTGACCGCGCGCACGCCGCGCTCGGCGCAGCTTCGCACCGCGGGCAGCACCGCGTGCGCCGGCAGGGCGATGATGGCGTGGTCCACGGGGGCCGGGATGTCGGCCAGGGCCGCATAGGCGGGCAGGCCCTGGACCTCGGTGGCGCGCGGGTTGACGGGGTAGATGGGCCCGTCGAAGCCGTGGGTGCGCAGGAATTTCAGGGGCCGCCCGCCGATCTTGGTGGCGTCGGACGACGCGCCGAGGATGGCGACCGAGCGTGGATCGAGAAGGGCCGCCAGGGAACGCGGCGTGGCGGTGCCGAAGCGGCGGGTTTCGCTGAGGTTGGTCATGGTGTGGCGCTTTTTGTCTTGGGGTCTTTCTGGCGGGCGGCGAAGAAGGCCGCCACCAGGCCCTGGGTCTGTTCGGAGGAGGCCAGGCGCAGGTAGGCCTGGCGCTCGGCGGCCGCGCCTTCGGCGAAGGGACGTTCGGCGGCGCGAGCGATGAGCGTGATGGCTTCCTGCACGGCTTTGCGCTCGCCGAACCGCTCGGCCGCGAGTTCTCGGTAGCGCGCGAGGAGCGACGGTGTGGCCGGGCCCCCGGGCACGCCGAGGTCGGCGGTGCGCCGCCACGGCCGTCCGCCCTCGGCGATCGCCAGGGCCCAGGCCGCTGCCGTGTCGCGCAGGTCCAGGTCGGGCGGCACGACCGCGTCCAGCCAGCCGGTGGCGCAGCGCGGTGTCGGTCTTCATCGGCTGGGCGAGCGCCACCATCTCCAGGGCGGCTTCGATGCCGACCAGGCGCGGCAGCCGCTGCGTGCCGCCCGCGCCGGGCACGAAGCCCAGGTTGACCTCGGGCAGCGCGAGCAGGGCGTCGTGCGATCCCACTCGGGCATGGCAGGCCATCGCCAGCAGCACGCCGCCACCCATGGCCTTGCCCTGGATCGCGGCGACCACGGGCTTGGGAAAGCGCTCCACCAACTCGGCCAGGTCGCCCAGTGGCGTGCTGCCGGGCGGATCGGGCTGGCCGACCTCGCGCAGGTCGCCCCCGCCGGAGAACATGCGGCCCTGGCTGGCGATCACGACGGCCCGCACCGCCGCGTCGTCCTGGATCGCCAGCAGCGCGTCGCGCAGGGCGCGGCGCACCGCTCGGTTCAGGGCGTTGATCGGGGGGTGGGTGATCTCCAGCCACGCGACGCCGGCCGCGCGGTGTTGGGCGACAAGGGGCGCGTCGTCGGGGCGGGTCGGGGTGTCAGCGAGGTCCATGCGGCCAGTGTGGACCAGATGGTGATTCTGAAAAACTGAGTTGTTTTGATCGAACGATTCCATAATGGAATCGAAATGACCGACCCCCTGTCACCCTCATCTCTCACGGGCGTTCGCCTGTCGCACCTGTTGTTGTGCCGTGCGCTGGTGTCCACGGGCACCCTGCATGGGGCGGCTCGGCTGCTGCACCGCACGCAGCCCGCGGTCACCAAGATGCTGCAGGAGCTGGAGTCCTCGCTGGGTGTGCGCCTGTTCGAGCGCGGGCGCCTGGGCACCCACCCCACCGCCAGTGGCCGCGCCTTTCTGCATCGGGCCGAAGTGATGCTCAACGAGTGGGGCATCCTGCGCGACGAACTGCGGGCCATCGAGGCCGGCGAGGCGGGCCTGTTGCGGGTGGGGGCCACGCCGATCATGCTGCTGTCCCTGCTGCCGCGCGCGCTCGGGCGCTTCCTGGCGCGCCGCCCCGGCATGCTGGTGCGCTTCCGGGAAGGGTCCATCCACGACCTGCTGATCGCGCTCGATTCGGGGGAGGTGGACTGTGTGGTCGGCCGCTTCTCGGGGGAGTTGCTCGACAGCGAGCCCATGCGCACGCTGCGGGTCGAGCGGCTGTACGACGAGACCCTGGCCATCGTGGCCGGTGCCAGCCATCCGCTGGCCCGCCGCCGGCGGCAGGTGGGCTGGCACGAGCTGGCCCAGGCCCAGTGGGTGTTGCCGCCGCCGGAACTGGTGACGCGGCAACTGCTCAACACCGAGTTCATCCGCGGCGGCGTGACACCGCCCAGGCCCTTGATGGAATCGGCCTCTTTCAGCAGCAACCTCGCGCTCGCCCACGAGCTCGTGACCCTGGCCCTGGTGCCCCTGGACGCGGCCCGGTTGGCCCAGCGGCATGGCCTGGTGCGCGTGCTGCGCACGCCCCTGTCGTCGTTCTCGGCCCCGATCTCCATCGTGCAGCGCCCCAGCTCCCTGCAGGGCGAGGTGTACGCCGACTTCCTCGCGGCGGTGCGCGCCGCGGCGGCCCAGGTGCGGGCCTAGGCCTGAACGCCGGCTCGGCCTGGGCGCCCCGACACCTGCTGGATCTGCTGCCGCAGCCAACGCCGCAAGGGGTCGGCGTCGGTGCGTTCGTGCCAGATCTGTTTCACCTCCACCCGGGGCAGGTCGATCGGCAGCGGGTGGATCTGCAGATCGGGGTCGCGTTGCGCGGCCTCTTCGGCCACCGAGCGCAGGCAGGTCAGCAGAAAGGCCGTGTCCCGGACCAGGCGGGTCGGGGCCAGGAAGCTGGAGAGGCCCGCCGCGATGCGGCGGCGCAGGCCCCGCGCCTCCAGGGCGCGGTCGACCCGCCCATGCAGATCGCCAGTGAGCGTGGTCAGCAGGTGTTCGCAGGCCAGGAATTGTTCGAGCCCCAACGCACCTCCGTTCAAGTGGGGGTTGTGGCGCGAGGCCAGCACCACGAAGTCTTCGCTGAACAGGCGCTGCTGGCGCAGCGTGTCGGGCAGCTCGTCGTAGAAGCCCGCGATGGCGAGGTCGCAGCTGCCTTTTTCCAGTTCCTCGCGAGGCAGCTGGCCTCGCGTGTTGTGCGTGATCAGGATGACACCGGGCGCCTGCGCGCGCAGCCGGGGCAACAGCCCGGGCAGCAGGGACTGTTCGAGGTAGTCGGTGGTGAAGAGGTGCAGGCGCTCGTTGCGCGAGAGGAAGTCGCTGCCTTCGCTGCGGTGGTAGAAGGCCTCGATGTCGCCCACCAGCGCCTGCACCTGCGGCGCCAGCTCATGCGCCCGGGGCGTCGGCGTCAGGCCACGCGGGGCGCGCACGAAGAGCGGGTCGCCCATCTCGTGGCGCAGCTTGGCCAGCTTGCTGGCTCAGCGCGGGCTGGCTCAGCGCCAGGCGTTCGGCCGCGCGCGAGGCGTTGCGCTCCTGGTAGACCACGTGGAAGACCCGCAGCAGGTTCAGGTCCTTGTTGTCGATATTCATTTATTGAATTCCAAAGATCGAATCTTTCGACTTTTCGAATCATAGAAGCGTCCCGATCATCGTGTCCAACCCATTTCAACCACGGCCTGCGGGCCTCGAAAGGATGCGCGATGAAGAAGATATTGATGGTGCTGACCTCCCACGACCGGCTGGGCGACACCGGGCACAAGACCGGTTTCTGGCTGGAGGAGTTCGCCGCCCCGTACTACCGGTTCAAGGACGCGGGCGCGCAGGTCACGCTGGCCTCACCTCTGGGCGGGCAGCCGCCGATCGACCCCAAGAGCCACGAAGCCGATGCCCAGACCGAAGCGACACGCCGCTTCAACGCCGACGCGCGGGCCCAGGCCGCCCTGGCCCGCACCCTGCCTCTGGGCGACGTGAACGCGCAGGACTTCGACGCCGTGTTCTACCCCGGTGCGCAACGGGCCGCTGTGGGACCTGGCGGAAGACACCCGGTCCATCGCGTTGATCGAACGCTTCCTGGCGCAGGACAAACCGGTGGCCGCGGTGTGCCACGCACCCGCCGTGCTGCGCCATGTGAAGGACGCGCAAGGGCAGCCGCTGGTGCGCGGCCGCCAGGTCACCGGCTTCAGCAACAGCGAGGAATCGGTGGCCCAGCTCACCGACGTGGTGCCCTTCTCGCTGGAGGACATGTTGACCGGCCACGGCGGCCTCTACACCCGCGGGGCCGACTGGCAGAGCCACGTGGTGGTGTCCGGCCGGCTGATCACGGGGCAGAACCCGGCATCTTCCGAAGCGACGGCCGAGGCCTTGCTCGCGCAGCTCGGAGCGCGCTCATGAGCCGCGCCGCGTTCGCGCTGGCGGCGCTGCTCGCCTTTCCGTGGGTGGCCCAGGCTTCCGATCTGCTGCCGCTGGAACGCTGGCGCAGCTACCAGGGGGTGAGCTGGGAGGCTGCCGCACCCGGGCAGGCGGCTGTGCCGTTCGCGCAATCGGTGAACGCGCCCATCGCCGGCCTGCATTTCGACGCCCGGGGCGGCGCCTACGTGAGCACGCCCCGCCTGCTCTCGCCCGCCGCGCCGGCCACCCTGAGCCGGCTCGACACCACGGCCGACGGTGGCCCCGCGAGGCTGACCGCCTTTCCTTCCACGCAGGGCAACGATGTGAAGGCGCCGCCCCACCTGGCCTTGCGCAACGTGCTTGGCTTCCATGTGGACCGGCGCAACGGCTGGCTCTGGGCGCTGGACATGGGCTTCGTGGCGGGCGAGGCCGAAGCGCCCGCCGGGGCGCAGAAGGTGATGGTGTTCGAACTGGCCTCGGGCAAGCTCTTGAAGACCATTGCGCTGGACGGCGTGGCCGATCGGGCGGGCAGCTTCCTCAACGACATCGCGGTCGACGAACGCCGGCGCGTGGCCTATGTGTCCGACAGCGGCTTTCGCAGCGCGCCGCGCAACCAGGTGGGCCTGATCGTGGTGGACCACGCCAGCGGCACGGCCCGGCGTGTGCTGGACGGGCACGCCAGCCTGCAGATCGAGCCGGGCGTCAAGGTGGTGTCCGGTGGCAGCGAGGTCTGGCCCGGCAACCCCTTGCTGATCGGCGTCAACGGCATCGCGCTCTCGCCCGATGGACAGACGCTGTACTGGACGGTGACGACCGGCACGCAGGCCTGGGCGGTCCCGACCGCCGTGTTGCGCCGGGCGGGCGCCAGCGACGCGCAGATCGCGCGCGAGGTCCGAAGCCTGGGTGTGGTCGGCGGCAACACCGACGGCATCGTCACCGACCCGGTGGGCGACCTCTACATCACCGACGTGACGCGAGGCGGCATCGTGCGCTACAGCCCCTCAACGCGCGCGCTGGCGCTGATCGCCGCGAACGGCGCGGTGCGCTGGCCCGACACGCCGGCCTGGCACCCGGGCGGTGACCTGGTCTTCACCGCCAGCGCACTCAACCAGCACTTCGCCGGCCAGGTCAAGGCCGGGGAGGAGCGCTACGAGCTGTGGCGGCTGCGGCCGCGCGGCCAGAAGGCCACGCGCCACTGACGATCCCACGCGCCGCCTTCCAACGCCACGCTGTTTCCTACGCTGAGCCGCAGGAGACAGCGTGGCCTTGTCGCGCCCGTGCATCCCGCCCTTTTCTGCTACATTCCGGACAGGATATATGATGTAAAAAGTAAGGTGCGGAGATGGCTGAACTGGGCCGAGTGGAAAAGCAGAACCTGTCCCAACGCGTGTACGTTGAGATTCGAAATGCCTTGATGAACGGGCAATACGCGCCCGGTTCGAGGCTGCGCATCGCCGAACTCGCCGAGGTGCTGGGCACCAGCATCACACCGGTGCGCGAGGCCATCTTCCGCCTGGCCAGCGAGCAGGCGCTGGACGTGACCGCCGCCACCTCGATCGCGGTCCCCGAGCTGGACCTGGCCACCGTGCGCGAGATCCAGCTCATGCGGGGCCTGCTCGAAGGCGCGGCCGCCGCCCAGGCCGCGCGGCAGATCACGCGCAAGGAAATCGAGCACCTGGAGAAGATCCAGGACCAGTTCATCAAGGCCTCGGCCACCAACCCGAAGGACGCCGCCCGGCGCAACCGCGATTTCCATTTCGAGTTGATGGCCGCCGCGCGGCTGCCCAGCCTGTCCGCGGTCGTCGAGACCCTGTGGGTGCGGATGGGGCCGCTGCTGAACACCTTCCACGCCAAGGTGCCCCGGCGCAACATCTTCAACAGCGGCCACCCGCACTACAAGGTGCTCGAAGGCCTGAAGGCCCGCAACCCCGAGATGGCGTCCAAGGCCATCCAGGAAGACATCCAGTGGGGTGAGCGGGTGTTGACCGAGTGGATGAGCGGGCGCTCGGTCGAAGAGATCTACGCCTAGGCGTTCAGCCGGCCTGGCCGGTCGTGAACTCGACCAGCAGCCGGATCTGCGTCGTGACCATGTGCACGCCCTTGTGGATGCGCTGGCCGTTCTCCGACGCTCGCTGCAGCAAGGGGGTGATGTCGGGCTGCATCACGACCTCGGCCACCACCGTGTCCTGGCGCAAGCTGGTCGGGTCGAACGGCATCGGGTCTTCCGGGTGCAGGCCCAGCGAGGTGCCGTTGACGGCGATGTCGTAGCCTTCCACGCGCGCTGGATTGAGTTCGACCACCAGGCCCGGGAAATGGCGCGAGAGCTGCTGCCCCAGTTCGCGCGCCTTGTCCACCGAGCGGTTCCGGATGCCGATGCGGCCCACCTGCGACCCGGCCAGTTCGAACGCGATGGCGGTCGCCACGCCGCCGGCGCCCGCGAGCAGCACCGAGCGGCCGGCCAGCGGGATGCCCCGCTCCAGCAGGCCTTGCACGAAACCCTGGCCGTCGTGCATGCGGCCCGACAGCGTGCCATCGGCGTTCTTGCGCACCGCGTTGCACACACCCATCACCTCGGCCAGGCCCTCCAGCGTGTCGCAGTGCCGGCAGACCTCCTGCTTGTGCGGGATGGTGATGACGAAACCGGGAATGTTCTCGATGCGGCGGATGGCCTCGATGGCCGCGGGCAGGTCCGCGGGCGAGACCTTCCACGGCACCATCACGGCGTTGATGCCGTGCTCGCTGCAGTGCTGGTTGAAGAAGCCGGGCGTGCGCACGTGCTCGCTCGGGTAGGCCAGCAGGGGCACCACGGCGGTCCGGCCGTTGACGGCGGGGGTCGGTGGAGGGTTCACGCTCATGGGCTCCGGTGCGGGTTCAGGCGATGCCGAATCCGCCGTCCACGGGCATCACGATGCCGGTGACGTAGGCGGCCTCGGCCGACAGCAGGAAGCTCACCACGCGGGCCACGTCCGCCGGCTGGCCCCAGCGCCCGAGCGGAATGCGGCCCAGGATCGCCGCGCTGCGCTCGGGATTGTGGATGGCGCCGGAGGCCAGTCGCGTGTCGATCCAGCCCGGTGCGATCGCGTTGACCCGCACACCGTCGGCGGCGAAGGCCACCGCGTGCGAGCGGGTGAGGGAGGTCACGCCGCCCTTGCTGGCCGAGTACGCCGGGTTGCGGGCCGAACCGAACTGGCTCCACATGGAGGCCACGTTCACCACCGCGCCGCGCGCGGCCTTGAGGCCGGGCAAGGCGGCGAGCGTCAGCCGGTTGACCGCGTTGAGGTTGATCGCCACCACCTTGTCGAAGCCGTCGGGCGTGAGTTCCTTCTGCTCGTGCAGGATGATGCCCGCCGCATTGACCAGTCCGTCGACGTGCGGGAGCCGCTCGAACAGGGCCGCGATCGCGGCGCTGTCGGTCACGTCCAGGCGGGTGAATTCGAGCTGGTCGGGCAGCGTGGGCTCGGTGTCCAGGCCGGCGCACACCACGCGCCAGCCCTTGGCTTGCAGCTCCTGGGCGCAGGCCAGCCCGATCCCCGTGCCGCCGCCCGTCACCACCGCCACCTTTTGCCTTTGATTCATGAAAACGTCTCCTTGTTGATAGAAGACGCATGATATATCATGCATCCAAAATCGAACAACCCTTTTTTGGAGACAGCATGAAACATCTGAAGGACCCCGGCCTCTTTGTGCAGCAGTGCCTGATCGATCGCCACTGGCAGCCCGCCCTGAACGGCCAGGTGCGCGAGGTGATGAACCCCGCCACCGGCGAGCGGGTGGGCACGGTGCCCAACATGGGCGAGGGGGAAACGCGCCTGGCCGTGCAGGCGGCGGCCCACGCCTTCCCGGCCTGGGCCGCGCGCAGCGCCAAGGAGCGCGCCACGCTGCTGCGCCGCTGGTACGAGCTGATGATGGAGGCGCAGGACGACCTGGCGCGCATCATGACGATCGAACAAGGCAAGCCGCTGGCCGAGTCGCGCGGCGAGATCGCCTACGGCGCGAGCTTCATCGAATGGTTCGCCGAGCAGGGGCGGCGCAACAACGGCGACGTGATCCCCGCGCCGCAGCCCGACAAGCGCATCGTGGTGCTGCGCCAGCCCATCGGCGTTTGCGCGGCGATCACGCCCTGGAATTTCCCCAACGCGATGCTCACGCGCAAGCTCGCGCCCGCGCTGGCCGCGGGCTGCACCATGGTGGTCAAGCCGGCCACCCAGACCCCGTTCTCGGCCCTGGCGATCGCGGTGCTGGCCGAGCGCGCCGGCATTCCCCGGGGCGTGATCAACGTGGTGACGGGGGATGCCGGCGCGATCGCGAAGGAGCTCACCGGCAACCCGGTGGTGCGCAAGCTGAGCTTCACCGGCTCCACCGAGATCGGGCGCGTGCTCATGCGGCAATGCGCGGAGCACATCAAGAAGGTCTCGCTGGAACTGGGCGGCAACGCCCCTTTCATCGTGTTCGACGACGCGAACCTGGACGCGGCGGTGCAGGGCGCGATGATCGCCAAGTTCCGCAACAACGGCCAGACCTGCGTGTGCGCCAATCGCCTCTATGTGCAGCGCGCGGTGTACGAGGCGTTCGCTGTCAAGCTCGCGGCCAGCGTGCAAGCGATGAAGCTGGGCAACGGCCTCGACGCGGGCGTGGTGGTCGGCCCCCTGATCGACGGCAAGGCCCTGGCCAAGGTGGAGGAGCACATCGACGACGCCCTGGGCCAGGGGGCCACCGTGATCGCCGGCGGGCGCCGGCTCGAGGGCAACTTCTTCGAACCCACGGTCATGACCGGTGTGACGCAGCAGATGCTGGTCGCGCGCGAGGAAACCTTCGGCCCGCTGGCGGCCTTGATCCCCTTCGACAACGAGGACGAGGTGATCCGCATGGCCAACGACACCGAGTACGGCCTGGCCTCCTACGTGTACACGCGCGACCTCTCGCGCAGCTGGCGCGTGTCGGAGCGGCTGGAGTACGGCATGGTGGGCGTGAACACCGGCCTGATCTCCACCGCCGAGGCGCCGTTCGGTGGCGTCAAGCAGTCGGGCCTGGGCCGTGAGGGCTCGCAGTACGGCATGGACGACTACACCGAGCTGAAATATGTCTGCGTCGGTCTCGACTGAACGCGACCCTGAACCCCTGGACGGGCGCTGGCACTGGACGATGCCGGTGCGCGTGCGCTGGACGGATCTGGACGCGCTGGGCCACGTTCACCACCTCGTGTACCTGAGGTGGTGCGAGGACGCGCGCAACGAGCACGCCGAGGCCATCGGTTTGCCGCTGCCGGGCACGGGGGCCCGCTCCCAGGTCGTGGTGGCGATGGCCTGTGATTTCCGCCAACCGGTCGGCCGCGGGGCCGAGCCTTCGGTGTGCCTGCGCGTGACGCGCGTGGGCCGCACCAGCCTGGAAGCGCGGTTCGGCATCCAGGTCGACGGGGTGGCGCATTTCGCCGCGCGCGTCACCACCGTGATGTGCGAAGACCGCACGGGGCAGGCGTCGCCCTGGACACCGGCCGAGCGGGAGCGGCTGCTCGCCGGGCCGGTGCCTGCCTGAGCGCGTTCAGCCCAGGCGCGCGGCCTCCACCTGGCGGATGGCGCCGGCGATGCGCTCGGCGCTGAGGGCGGTCGGGAAGTTGCGCACATGCGGCGCGGTCATGGTCTGGCGCGCGATGGTCTCGATCTCGTCCTCGCTGGCCGCGCGCCCCAGGCCCAATTCGTTCAGGTCCTGCGGCAGGCCGATGCGCCGGTAGAAGCCGCGCAGCTCCGCCATGAAGGCCGCGTCGCGCTCTTCCAGCGTGAGCTGCACCAGCAGACCGTAGGCGACCTGCAGGCCGTGCAAGGTGCTCGCGGTGCCGGCGATCGCGGACAGGCCGCGCGTCATCGCATGCGACACCGAGAGTCCGCCGTTCTCGAAGCACAGCCCGCTGAGCAGCACCGTGGCCTCGACCAGCGATTCGAGATGCGCATCGGTGGTGGCGCGCCGCACGGCCTCGATGGCCGGCTCGGCGTGCTCGCGCACGCTGCGGTAGCTGAGGTCGGCCAGCACCAGCGCCGCCTGCGTGCCCAGGCCGCCGTAGATGTTCAGGCCACCGGCGGCCGCGCAGCGTTCGACCTCGAACTTCTTCGAGAGCGCGTCGCCGATGCCCGCGAGCAGCAGCTTGACCGGCGCGGCCGCGATCAGCGCGGTGTCGACCACCACGGCCGCGGGGTTGTGCGCCAGGTGCTCCACCGACAGCAGGCGGTGGTGTTCGTCGTACAGCACAAAGATCTTGCTGGTGGGCGCGTCGTTGGACGCCACCGTGGGCACGGTCACGACCTGCGCACCCAAGGCCCGGGCCACGGCCTTGCCCACGTCGATGCCCTTGCCACCACCGGCCGCGATCACCACGCCGGGCTTCGCCGCGGCGAGCTGCTCCGTGAGGCGCTGCACCTCGGCGGGCGTGATGTCGCCGGAGAACTCGCCGGTGCTCAGCGCCACCCCCGAGGCCTGGCACGAAGCCGCCACGCGAGCGCCCACCAGGTCGAGCACGAAGCGGTCGGCAATCAGCACGGCCGATGGCGCGAGCAGGGCAACCTGCGCGCCCAGTTGATCGAGGGCGCCCGGGCCCTGCAGGTAGCGCAGCGGGGCGCCAAAAACGCGCAGCAGGGAAGGGGTGGCGGGGGAAGTGGACATCTTGTCTCCTGGGTGGAAAAGGGTTCTTGAACACGGCGGACCGGGCACCCGCATCCGGGAAAACCCGCAGCATGATGCACGTTGCATCATATATCATGCGTCCGATCGAAGGCGAAAGCAAGGTGCTGCCGGACGGGCCCGGCACCGTCGCCTTCGATGCCCGGCCGGTGCGCTGGACCGCTGGCCGACCCATTCCTCAATCTGGAGACGAGACCATGAAGACCATCCCAACCCATCGGCGCCAGGCGCTGATCCACCTGAGCGCCGCCTGCCTGTTCGGGCTGAGCGCGGCGGCGTTCGCACAGCCCAAGGAGATCAAGATCGGTTTCGTGCTGCCCCTCTCGGGCGGCACCGCGACCATCGGCAACCAGACCAAGGTCGGCGCGGAGATCGCCATCGAGCAGATCAACGCCGCGGGCGGCATCAAGTCCCTGGGTGGCGCCAAGCTGGTCGCGATCTTCGCGGACAGCCAGTCCAAGCCCGATGTCGGCGTGGCCGAAACCGAGCGCCTGATCACGCGCGAGCAGGTGTCGGTGATGGTGGGCGCGTACAACAGCGCGGTCACCTTCCCGGCCACCGAAGTGGCCGAGCGCTACAAGACGCCCTGGCTGGTCACGGGCTCGGTGAAGGACGAGATCACCGAGCGCGGCTTCCGCTACGTCTTTCGCCCGAACAACAAGGCGATCTACGACGCGCGCGAGCAGATGGACGCGATCGACCTGCTGGCCAAGGAAACCGGCAACAAGCCGCAGACCATCGGCCTGTTCTACGAAGGCACCGACTGGGGCCGCTCGCACACCGCCAATATCAAGAAGATGGCGCTGGAGCGCGGCTACAAGATTTCACTCGACGAGTCCTACCCGCCCAACCAGTCCGACTTCTCCGCGCAGCTGCTGAAGATCCGCGCGAGCAAGCCCGATGCGCTGATCGTCGTGGCCTACACGCCCGACCACATCCTGTTCACGCGCCAGTTCGCGGAGAACCGCCTCAACGTGCCCTATGGCATCCACTCCGTCGGTGGCGGCGCGGAAGACCCTTCGTTCTACAAGTCGGTCAACCCCAAGGCCTACGACCTGATGTTCGTGCAGGACGATTTCCAGGTGGACATCATGCAGGCCATCAAGGACCCGAACGCGCTGGACGCCGACAAGAAATTCCAGACCCGCATGGGCTACGGCCTGAATGCCTACGGCGCGCAGGGCGTGTCCAACGCCTACATCCTGCGCGATGTGCTGGAGCGCGCCGCCTCGACCGACCGGGAAAAGATCCGCGATGCCCTGGCCGCGACCGACATCAAGAGCGGGCCCGCGCTGATCACGGGCTACAGCCGCGTGGTCTTCGACGACAAGGGCCAGAACCCGCACGCCCACGGCGCCATCACCCAGAACATCGGTGGCGAGCGCCGCACGGTATGGCCGGCGGCCAACCGGCTGGCCGGCACCAAACCGGTCTGGCCGCTGCCCGACTGGTCCAAGCGCTGATCCGGTCCACGGCTTCAACCCGGGTGCCCGCCGCCCCGCGCGGCGGGCACCCTCATCACGGAAACCGGTATGGATCCCCTCATCTTTTTCTACGCGCTCATCAACGGGCTGCTGCAGGGCGCCATCTATGGCGGCATCGCCCTGGGCCTGAGCCTGATCTTCGGCGTGCTGCGCGTCATCAACTTCGCGCACGGCTCGTTCCTCATGGGCGGCGATGTACGCGGCCTACACGCTGTGGTCCACCTTCGGCCTGCACCCCTACGTGGCGGCGCTGGTGACCATGCCCTTGCTGTTCGGCTTCGGCTACTTCACGCAGAGCGTCATCATCTCGCCGCTGTTCAGGCGCGAGTCGTCCCTGGTGGTGGAACCGCTGGGCGCGCTGCTGCTGACCACGGGCGTCTACCTGGTCATGGACAACCTGGTGCTGATGACCTACGGCCCGGACGTGCGCTCGGTCAGCGTGGACTTCGCCGGTGGCACCTTCGAGGTCGCGGGCCTGCCGATCAGCATCCCACGCTTCGTCGGCTTCGTCGCCGCCATCGCCGTGGCCGGGGGCCTCTGGTGGGGGCTCAAGCACACCGACGTGGGCCGCTCCATCCGCGCCACGGCGCAGAACCGCGACGCGGCCGCCATGAGCGGCGTGAACGTCTACCGCGTCTACAACCAGACCTTCGGCCTGGGCGCCGCCATCCTGGGCCTGTTCGGCGCCTTGCTGGTGCCCTTCCTGTCGATCACGCCCACCGTGGGGCTGATGTTCGGCGTCAAGTCGTTCCTGGTGGTGGTGCTCGGTGGCATCGGCTCGATCCCGGGCTCCATCGTGGGTGGGTTGCTGCTCGGTGTCTTCGAGTCGCTGATCTCGCAGTTCGTCACCGCCACCTCGGCCGCGATGTTCTCCTTCCTCATCTTCATCGTGGTGCTGCTGGTCCGTCCCAACGGCCTGCTGGGCCGCAAGGCGTGAGGGCGTGCGATGTCAAGAATGAACGCCTTTTCCAACTCCCCCTCCACGCTGATCCTGGGCCTGCCCATGATCGCGATCGCGGCCGTGCTGCCGCTGTTCGTGAGCGACTCGTACACGCTGCACTCCCTGACCATGATCCTGTACTTCGCGTACATTGCCACGGCCTGGAACTTCGTGTGCGGCTACGTCGGGCAGCTCTCGCTCGGGCACGCCGTGTTCGCGGGCCTGGCCGGTTATGTGACGGTGCTGCTGTTCACGCTGCTCGGCCTCTCGCCCTGGCTGGGCATGCTGGCCGGCGGTGCGTTCGCGGCCCTGCTGTCGCTGGCCATCGGCTACCCCACGTTCAAGCTCAAGGGCCCATACTTCACGCTCACCACGATCGCGTTCGCCGAGATCGTGCGCATCTGGTTCGAGAACACCGACGATTTCCTGGGCATCCCGCTCAAGGGCGCGCAGGGCTTGGTGGTGCCGCCGAGCGAACTCGGCGGCCTGGTCTACCAGTTCGAAGGCAAGGTGCCGTACTACTACATCGCCCTGGTGATGCTGGTGCTGGTGCTGCTCGCCACCATCGTGCTCGAGCGCTCGCGCCTGGGTTATTACCTCAAGGCGATCCGGGGCGACCACAACGGCGCCGAGGCCCTGGGCGTCAACCCCACGCGGTGCTCGCTGATCGCGCTCGCGGCCAGCGCCTTCATGACCGGCCTGGGTGGCGCCTTCTACGCCCAGTTCTTCCGCTACATCAACCCGGAACGCAACATGGGCATCGAGTTCTCGATCGACGTGGCGCTGATGGCCATCGTGGGCGGGCAGGGCACGGTGCTCGGCCCCATGTTGGGCGCCCTGGTGCTGCACCCGATCGCGGAGTTCTCGCGCAGCTACCTCGGCGGCACCTTCCTCGGCCTGCACCTGGTCATCTACGGCGTGATCCTGATCGTCGCGGTGCTGTACTTCCCCAAGGGCATCATCGCGCCGATCGATCGCTGGCTGAAACAACGCCTCCAGCAAGGAGGGACGAAAAAATGAGCGAATCGACAACGGCGCTGCTGCAAGTGCAGGGCCTGAGCAAACGTTTCGGCGGCCTGAAAGCCGTGAACGAGGTGTCGTTCGACCTTCGGCAAGGCGAGATCCTCGGGCTGCTCGGTCCCAACGGCGCGGGCAAGACCACGGCCTTCAACCTGATCGCCGGTTTCCACCGCGCCGACCAGGGTCGCATCCTGTTCGAAGGTCGCGATGTGCTGGGCATGGCGCCCAGCGACATCTGCCGCGCGGGCATCGCGCGCACCTTCCAGCTCTCGCGACCCTTCGGCGGGCTCTCGGCGGTGGAGAACGTGATGGTCGGCGCCTTCGCGCGCCTGGAGTCCACCGCCAAGGCGCGCGCGCTGGCGATGGAGCTGCTGGACTTCCTCAACCTCGGCGACCGCTGCAACGCCGACGCGAACGACCTCACCGCGTTCGACAAACGCAAGATCGAACTCGGCCGCGCGCTGGCCACGCAGCCGCGCCTGCTGCTGATGGACGAGGTGGTGGCCGGCGCCACGCCCAGCGAGGCGGCCGAGATGGTGGCCCTGGTGCGCAAGGTGCGCGACCGAGGCATCACGGTGCTGATCGTGGAGCATGTGATGAAGGTGATCATGGGTCTGTCGGACCGCGTGATCGTGATGGACCAGGGCTGCCTGATCGCCAATGGCGAACCGCAGAAGGTGGTGAAGGATCCGCGCGTTCTGACCGCGTATTTTGGAGAAGGCTATGTCGGCACCGATGTTTAGCGTGAAAGACCTCTGGGCCGGCTACGGCGAGCAGCAGGTGCTGCGGGGCATCCACCTCGACCTGCACCCCGGCACCATCACCGCCCTGATCGGCGCCAACGGCGCGGGCAAGACGACCTTCCTGCGCACGGTCTCGGGCCTGGTGAAAACCACCAAGGGCTCGGCGGTGCTGGAAGGCTGCTCGCTCACCGGCCTGCCGCCGCACCGCATCGTGGACCAGGGCTTCGTGCAGTCGCCCGAAGGCAAGCAGCTCTTTCCCGAGATGACGGTGATGGAGAACCTGATGGTGGGGGCGTCCACGCCCCGGGCGCGCGCGCGCCGCTCGAAGACGATGGACGAGATCTTCGCGCTGTTCCCCATCCTCGATGAGCGCCGCCATCAGCTGGCCGGCACCCTGTCGGGCGGGCAGCAGCAGATGGTCGCCGTGGGCCGCGCGCTGATGGCGCTGCCGCGCGTGCTCGCGCTCGACGAACCATCGCTCGGGCTCGCGCCCATCATGGTGGACCGCCTGTTCGAAGGCATCCGCAAGATCCGCAACAGCGAGCTCGCGGTGCTGGTCATCGAGCAGAACGTGCAGATGGTGCTCAACATGGCCGACCACGGCTTCGTGATCGAGAACGGCACCATCGCCATGCGCGGCACCGGCCGCGAGCTGCTGCACAACCCGCAGCTGAGGGCCAGCTACCTCGGCATCTGAACACCGGGCCCGCCGACCCCGGCAGGGCCCGATCCCCTTCCCGCACCACGCCTGTTTCAAAGATATATGGTGCATCAATGCGCAACGAAAGGAACCCCCTCATGCCGCAGCCCAGTCCCGTCCGCCGAGCGGACGCTCCCGATTTCACCCCCACCGCCGAAGAGATCGCCCGCCTGCGGGAGAAGGCCCGCTTCGTGCGGCTGGAGACGATCCGGCTGATCGAGATCGCCAAGGTCGGCCACTACACCTCGGTCTTCTCCGCCGCCGAGATCTTCGCCTCGCTGTACTACGACGTGATGTCGCTGCGCCATGGCGAGCCCGCCTGGCCCGACCGCGACCGCTTCCTGATGGGCAAGGGCCACGCCGCCGTGGGGCAGTTCCCCATCCTCGCGGAATGGGGCTTCATCCGCCCGGAAGAGCTGGACGGCTACACCCGCCTGGGCAGCGCGCTGGGCGACCACCCCGACATGACCAAGGTGCCCGGCATCGACTTCAGCTCGGGCTCGATCGGCCACGCGCTCTCCGGCGGCTGCGGCATGGCGCTGGGTGGGCGCATGTCCCAGCGCGACTTTCACGTCTTCGTGATGCTGGGCGATGGCGAGATGCAGGAAGGGCAGGTGTGGGAGGCCGCGCTGTTCGCGGCCCACAACAAGCTCTCGCGGCTGGTCGCCATCGTGGACCGCAACGGCTACCAGCTCGACGGCAAGGTGGACGAGGTGATGGGCGTCGAGTCCCTGGCCGAGAAGTGGCGCGCGTTCGGCTGGGAGGTGCACGAGGTGGACGGCCACAGCGTGCGCGACCTCACCGCGCTGCTGCGGCGCCTCAAGGCCGACACGGGCCGCGACAAGCCCGCGTGCGTGATCGCCAAGACCATCAAGGGCAAGGGCGTTTCCTACATGGAAACCGAACCCGGCTGGCACCTGGGCTACCTGGCGCCGGCCGACGCGCAGCGCGCCATCGAAGAAATCATGAGCAAGGAGATCTGAACCATGAACCCCCAACCCCTTTCTCCCGACTCCTGGCAGTACCGCGCCCTGAACCAGATCACCCCAGGTCTGAACCATTTTTCGGACGCGCTGATCGAACTGGCCGAGCAGGGCCACCCCGTGATGGCCGGTTCGGCCGACCTGCAGTACTCCAACGGCCTCAACAAGTTCGCCAAGGCCTACCCCGATCGTTATGTGCAGTTCGGCATCTCCGAACAGAACATGGTGACGGCCGCCGCCGGCCTGGCGACCACGGGCCAGATCCCCTTCGTCGCCACCTTCGCGTCCTTCCTGGGCCTGCTGTGCTGCGAGCAGATCCGCATGGACGTGGCCTACAGCAAGCTGCCGGTGCGGCTGGTGGGCCACCACACCGGCATCTCGCTCGGCTTCTACGGCACCTCCCACCACGCGACGGAGGACATCGGCACCATGCGCTCCATCGCCGGGCTTACGGTGATCTCGCCCGCCGACGGCCCGCAACTCGCGAGCGCGATCAAGGCCTCGATCGGGTGGCCCGAGCCGATCTACTTCCGCATCGGTCGTGGCCGTGAGCCCGACGTGTACGAGAAGAACACACCGTTCGAGATCGGCAAGGCCATCGAGCACAGCCGGGGCACCGACCTCACCCTCATCGCCTGCGGCATGGCCGTGAAGGGCGCGCTCGAAGCCGCGGCCGCGCTGGGCCGCGCGGGCTTCTCGGTGGGCGTGATCGACATCGCCACCATCAAGCCGCTGGACCGCGAGGCGGTGCTGCAGGCGGCAGCGCGTTCGCGCCTGCTCATGACGGTGGAAGAGCACAACGTGCTCGGCGGCCTGGGCGCTGCCGTGGCCGAGGTGCTGGCCGACGAAGGCGCGGGCGTGCGCCTGGTGCGCCACGGCATCCACGACGAGTACAGCCTGATCGCCCCGCCCACCCACCTGTACGCGCACTACCGGCTCGACGGCCCCGGCATCGAGGCCGTGGCGCGCGAAGCCATGCAGGGCAAGCGCTCGGCGGCCCGGCCCGCGCCGGCGCTGGCCATGGTGGCGGGAGGCGCACGATGAGCGCCGTGCCCGCGACGATGCGCTTCATCGACCACGGCCAGGGCGGTGGCCCCGAGGTGCTCGTGCCGCGCACCGGCCCCACGCCGGTGCCGGCGGCCGGCGAGGTGCTGGTGCGCGTGGCCTATGCGGGCGTCAACCGCCCCGAAGCCCTGCAGCGGCGCGGGCTCTACGCGCCGCCGCCGGGTGCCTCCCCCATCCTGGGCCTGGAGGTGTCGGGCGAGGTCGTGGCGCTGGGCGCGGGTGTGACGCGCTGGTCGGTGGGCGACCCGGTGTGCGCGCTGACCAATGGCGGTGCGTACGCCGACTGCGTGGTGGTGCCCGAGGGCCAGGCGCTGCCCGTGCCCGAGGGCATTTCGATGCGGCAGGCCGCCGCCTTGCCGGAGAACTTCTTTACTGTCTGGGCCAACGTCTTTCAGCGCGGCGGTCTGCGCGCCGGGGAAAGCCTGCTGGTGCATGGCGGCTCATCGGGCATCGGCCTGACGGCGATCCAGCTGGCCAAGGCCTTCGGCGCGCGCGTGCTGTGCACGGTCGGTAGCGCCGAGAAGGCGGCGGCCTGCAAGGCCGCAGGGGCCGACATCGCCATCAACTACCGCGAGCAGGACTTCGTGGACGTGGCGCTGAAGGCGACCGAGGGCGCCGGTGTGAACATGGTGCTCGACATGGTCGGTGGCTCCTACGTCGAGCGCAACCTGAGGGTCCTGGCCGTCGAAGGGCGGCTGGTGCAGATCTCGTTCCTGGAATCGTCCCGGCCCGAGCTCGACTGGACACCGCTGATGGCCAAGCGCATCACCTTCACCGGCTCCACCCTGCGCCCACGCAGCCTGGCGGACAAGACCCGGATCGGCCAGGAGCTGGTGGAGCAGGTGTGGCCCTTGTTGAGCGCGAAGCGCGTGGCGCCCGTGATCCACCAGGTGTTCCCGCTGGATCAGGCCTCCCAGGCGCATGCGCTGATGGAGTCCTCCGAGCACATCGGGAAGATCCTGCTGGAGGTCTAGGCCCGCCCGCGGCTCATCGAGGGCCGACCAGCTCCGACTCCACGCGCATGTCCAGCACATAGGCATAACGCGAGGCGTCGGCCGGCGGGTTCTGGATCGTGTACCGCTTGACGCGCAGCACGTTGCGCGTGCCCGCCTGGTGCGTGAAGCCCTCGATGTTGCCGTAGAAGTGGCCCCATTCGCCGGTGCCGGTCTTGAGGCCGGCGCTGTTGTACTTCACCTCGCGCACCTGCATGCACTGCGCATTGCGCACCACGCCGTGGCTGCAGGGCCGGAGCTGGGGGCCCACTTCCAGGAACAGGGTTTCGCCCGCGCCGCCGTAACGCGTGGCGTCGGTGGGCTTGCCCACCAGGTGCCAGCGGCTGCCGTCGTTGAACTGCAGCAGCACGCGCGGCGGGTTGGCGTCCTGGGCCAGGTGCACGCGGGTGGCGCGGCTGATCTGCGCTGCGCACGGCCTGTTCCAGCTGCATCAGCTGGGGGTCGGGGCAGGCCATCATCGTGCTCACCGGGCGCGAGATCGTGATGTCGATGCCGTTGAGCTGGTAGCCCGCGCCGATGCCGTTGCAAAGCCGGTCCACCACCACGCGCTGGTCGCCCGGCTTGTCGCCCGGGACAAAGCTCAGGCGCACGACGCGCTGGGGCGCGAGCGCGGTGAATGCGGGCAGCGCGCGGCCGCTCGGGTCGTCCGCCTTCTCCAGCTCCCAGTGGAAGGCCTGCAGCGTTTTGTTGAGAGACGAATCGTTCATGGCGTTGGCCGACGGGGGGGTGGAGGTGGCGCAGGCCGTCAGGCCCAGCAGGGTGGCTGCGGTGAGGGCGATGAATGTCCAGCGTTTCATATGGAGGTTTCCTTTCTGTGGTCCGCCAGGACAGCATGGCGGATGTGTTTTTTTCATGCAAGCTCTCCTACATATTGAGGATTGACAGCCGTCCAGGTGCCGCCGAGGATGGTCGGCGGTGTCCTTCCCCCAACCATACAGGAGCATCATGGCCGCCTACTTTCATCTCAAGCCTTCGGGCACGCAGTGGATGTTCAACCTCGTGGCGGGCAACCACGAAATCATCTTGACCAGCGAGCGCTACACCGCCAAACAGAGCGCGCAGGGTGGCATTGCGTCGGTCCAGGCGAATGCACCGGTCGATGCCCGCTACGCGCGCCTGAACGACGCCGCGGGAAAGCCTTATTTCGTGCTGAAGGCGGCCAATGGTGAGCCGCTTGGAAAAAGCGAGACCTACTCATCGGCGGCCGCGCGGGACCAGGGGATCGAGGCGGTGAAGGCCGCGGCGCCGGGCGCACCAACCAAGGCGTGAAGGTCTCAGCGCGACGTGCTGGTGTAGATGCGGTTGCGCCCTTCCAGGCAGTACGTCTGCGCGTGAAAGATCGGCCGGTTCTGTGCGTAGTGCACCCGGTCGAGCAGCACGTAGAGCTGCGGCTGGCGGTTGCCGCGGTCCCAGCCGATGGCACTGGAGTGGACCGCGTGGTATTCCACCTCGGTGCGGTCCGTGCGCACGCCCAGGCGCGCGAAGATGTCCACGAACGACATCGAGAACAAGGTCTCGTCGAGCACCTCGGGGAACAGGCTGTCGACGTAGCGGTCGTAGCCATAGCTCAGCAGTTCGTCGTCGCTGTAGATCGCGCGCTCGGTGTAGAGCACGCGCGCGCCAGCGGGCAGCTCCAGCTTGTGGGTTTCCTCGGGCGTGCCGGCGCGGCGTTCCAGCCTGTGCAGCACGATGCGCGGCGTGCGGCCCTGGCCCCTGATCGACTCGGTGAGAGACTCGAAGTGGCCCATGCCCATGGACGCGGGCGGCGGCGGGGGTGGGCTCACGATGGTGCCCACGCCACGCTGGATGCGCAGCAGGCCCTCCGTCACCAGGCGGCTGATGGCCTCGCGGATGGTGTTTCTCGACACCGCATACGTGCCGGCCAGCGCGGTCTCGGCCGGGATGGCCTGGCCCGGCGACCATTCGCCGGCCGACAGGCGCCGGCGCAGGTCCTGCGCCAGTCGGTCGGGCAGGGTCAGGACGTCAGCTCGGCCCATGACTTGCGCTCGCCGGCGAAGTTCCTGTAGACCTGCTCGCCGGCCACGATGGGCTCGAAGCGCGGCACCTCGCCAGCCGGCGCGAAGTCGCGCGGGTCGATCACCTGGTGGTAGTTCGGGTGGATGAACAGCGGGATCGAATAGCGCTCGCGGCCCGAGCGGTTGATCACCCGGTGCAGCGCCGACTTCAACCGGCCGTTGCTCCAGCGCGTGAGCAGCTTGGCGACGTTGAGCACGATGGCCTCTTCGTCGGGCACCACGGGCAGCCAGTCCTTGTCCGGGCCGAGCACTTCGAGGCCTCCGTTCATGTCCTGGATCAGCAGCGTGATCAGGCCCTGGTCTTCGTGCGCGCGCACGCCTTCGTCGGCGATGTGCTGCACCACTTCCTGCGGCGGGTAGTGGACCACGCGCATGTTGGAGTAGGTGTTGCGCGACACGTTGGCGAAGAAGTCCGCCGGCGCACCCAGGTGCAGCGCAAACGCCTGCAGCACCGATTCGCCGACCCGGAACATGTCGTGGTAGCAGGTCTCGAGGCGCTCGCGGAAACCGGGCACGTCGGGCCAGGGCGTGGCCGCGTAGAACGGCAGCGGCAGCAGGGCCGGGTCGATCGGCGGGATCGGATGGCCCATGCTGAAGGCCTCCTGTCCGCTGGGCTTCTGGCCTGGCTTCGCGTTGTCGAACATCGGCTGGAAGCCGCGGTTGGTCTTGCGCTCCTGGTACGGCGCCTTGGCTTCCTCGCTTTGGCCGAAGAAGGCTTCGGCGGCCCGGAAGGTCTCGGCGATGACCGCGGGCGACACGCCGTGGCCCACCAGTTTCATGAAGCCATAGGTCTCGGCGGCGCGGCCCATGTCGTGGGCGATGGCCTGGCGCGCGGCCGGGTCGTCGCCGAAGAGCGGCGAGATGTCGATGGTCGGGATCGCGTGCGCGGCGGTGGTGGTGCTCATGGGTGCTCTCTCAATTGGCCTTGATGCCCGGGTTGAACGCGTTGGTCATCATCTCGGTGACGGGGGCCACCGACTTGATCTGGTCGTATTCCTTGTAGAAGGCCATGGTGTCCTCCCACACCTTGGGGTCCATCCACAGCAGGCCGCGCGCGCGCGTGTCGGCGCTCTGGTTCAGCGGGTTCTGCACCTTCATGCGCCAGGCGAGCTTGTCGGCGCGCTCGATCTGCTGCGGGTAGGCATCGACCAGCTTCACCGCCTCGGCCGGGTGGTCGATGGTGAACTTCAGGCCCCTGGCCACGGCGCGCACCACCTTGCGCACGGTTTCGGGCTTTTCCTTGATCATCCTGCCGCTCGTGAAGAGCGTGTCGCCGTAGGAGGCCACGCCGTGTTTCGAGAAGCGCAGCACTTTCCAGGTCTTGCCCTTCAGGTGCGCGGGCGCGTCGGCCTTGGCGGCTTCCAGTTCGACCTGGTAGGTCTGGTTGTGCAGATGGCCCGTGAAGTAATCGACCTTGCCGACCAGCAAGGGCTCGGCGTTGGCCAGCACGGTCTCGACCTTGACCTTCGACAGATCGAGGTTGTTGCGTTCTGCCAGGGCCTTCAGGAACATCTCACCATCGGCCTGGATGCCCACGCGCTTGCCTTCGAGGTCCTTCGGCGCGGGATCCGGTTCGCCGGGGTTGCCCAGGCCGATGTACACGTAGGGCAGCTCCTGGATCAGCGCGCCGATCGCCACCACATCCACCGGCGACGGCGCCAGGCGCGCCGACATGATGAACGAATGGGCCATGACCCCGAACTGGGCCTGGCCCACGCCCACCGTGGGGATGGGGTTCTTGCCCGGGCCGCCGTCGATGAAGCTGACCTTGATGCCTTCTTCCGCGAAGTAGCCCTTGGCGTCGGCCACCATGAGTGCCGCGTACTGTCCGTTGCGCAGCCACGAGAGCGCGATCCGGATATCTTCGGTCGGGGCCTGCGCGGCGGCGCCGCTCCAGGTGGTCAGACCCATGGCCAGGGCGGCGGCGAGGCGGATGAAGGGGGCGCGCATGGTGGGGCTCCTTGAAGATCGGACAAGACGGGCAGAAAAGAAATGGCCTGGGAGGGTGCGGATCACTTGCCGCCGGTGCGGCTGCGCTCGCTCCAGTTGATGCGCGCGCCGATCACCTGGACCAGCATGTAGATCGCGTAGGACAGCACGGCGGCCAGCAGCGCCACGGCATACACCTGGTCGCCGCGGTACTGGGCCATGGCGCGGTTGATCACGTAGCCCAGGCCTTCGGAGGAAATCATCCATTCGGCGGCCACCGCGACGATGATGCTGCCGCTGCCGGTGATCTCCTGTGCCGCGAGGATGTAGGGCACGGAGTACGGCAGCCGCACCTTGAGGAACACCTTCCACGGACTCACGTCGAGGATGCGCATGCGGTCCAGCACCACGGGGTCGACCGCCGCCAGGCCGCGCAGGGTGTTCACCAGCACGGGGAAGAAGCCGGCGATGGTGACGATCGCCACCTTGGTCCACAGGCCGTCGCCCACCGCGAGCACCAGCACCGAGGCCAGCGCCACATAGGGCACGTTGCGGATGGTGATGGCCGCTGGCATGAGCAGGCGGTTGAACATCGGCAGCGAGGTGAACAGCACCGCCAGGCCGATGCCGACCAGGTTGGCGAACAGGAAACCGATCGCCGCCGCGCGCAGCGTGACCATCAGGTGCTGCGTCACGAACGAGGTTTCCTGGGTCAGCACCGCGAGCACCTGCGTGGGGCGCGGGATCACGAACTCCGGCAGCCCCGAGAACGCGATGGCCAGGTACCACAGGCCGAGGATGGAGATCACGGGCAAGGCGATGCGCGAAGCGATCGTCAGCGCGCGCAGCGCCGCGGTGCGCGCGGCGGCGGCAGGCGGCACCGGCGTGACGGCGGCTGGGGTCACGGTGGTGGTGTTCATGCGGCGGCCCTCCATTGGCCGAACAGCAGGCCGCGGATGCGGTCGGTGAGGTCCACGAATTGCGGATCGGTGCGGAAGGCCGCCGTGCGCGGGCGCGGCGAGGGCACGCGGATGTCGGCCAGGATGCGGCCGGGCGCTGGCGAAAACACGATCACGCGATCGGCCAGCAGCACCGCTTCATCGACGTGGTGGGTGACGAACAGCACGGTCTTGGGGCGCGTGGCGAGCTCGGTGCCGAGCCACAGGCCCAACTCTTCGCGCTTCATTTCGTCCAGCGCGGAGAAGGGCTCGTCCATCAGCAGCACCTCGGGGTCGTGCGCGATGGCCGACGCGAAATTCACGCGCTGCAGCATGCCGCCCGAGAGGTGGTGCGGCATCTTCTCTTCGTGTCCCGCCAGGCCGAAGTCGCGCAGCAGGCCGCGCGCGGGCAGGCCGGCGCGACCGGTCACCTTCTGGGTGAACTCGACGTCCTCGATGGCGCGCTTCCACGGCAGCACCGCGGGCCGCTGCGACACCAGGCCCAGTTGGCGCTGGCGCCGCACGGTGGCGGGCGGCAGGCCGCCGATCCGCACCGAACCGCTGCTGGGCTGGTCCAGGTCCGCCACCAGGCGCAACAGCGTGGTCTTGCCACAGCCCGATGGCCCGACCAGGGCGATGAACTCGCCGGCCGCGATGTCGAGGTCGACCGATTCGAGCGCCACGGTGGGACCGAAGCGGCGTGAAACGTTTCTGAGTTGAATGTCTGCGGACATGATGTCTGGACGTCCCCAAAAGTGGGCGGGTTGTTGGACGTCCAATGTCCAAAGCGAGATCCATGCCATGGAAGCGGCCAGGAGCCGCAAGCCAGAACCTTGCTGGTCAGGCAGCAATCTGTCGGCAGGTGATACCCGGTCAGCGCATCTTCGGTGTGTGAAGCGCCACGTAGGCGGCCAAGCCGATCAGCAAGCCCCAGAAGGCACCACCAATGCCCAGCATCTGGACATTGGCGGCCGCGGCGAGAAACGTGATCAGCGAGGCTTCGCGTGTCTTCGCATCGGCCATCGCGGTGGCCAGGCTGCCGCCAATGGTGCCCAGCAACGCCAGGCCCGCCAGGGTGGCGATGAACGTGGCCGGCAAGGCCATGAAGACGGCCGCCAGCGTCACGCCGAAGACGCCGACCAGGATGTAGAGCACGCCCGCCGCCATGCCGGCGACCCAGCGCTTCGAAGGGTCTTCATGTGACGCCTTGCCCGTGCAGATGGCCGCCGTGATGGCCGCCACGTTGAAGGCATGCGAGCCGAAGGGCGCCATGAGCAGGGACCCCAGGCCGGTGACCGCCACGATGGGGTTGGCGCTCGTGCGGAAACCGTCGTTTCTCAGCACCAACATGCCGGGCATGTACTGCCCCGTGAGCGTGATGAGGAAGAGCGGCAGGGCCAGGCTCAACAGGGCGTGGACGCTGAAGACGGGCTGCGTGAACACGGGGCTCGCCACGCGGAGTTCGAGTCCGCCGAGGTCCACCCGCCCTTGCGCGAGCAGGTAGGCCAGGCCGAGCAGGAGGACGCCCACGATCGCGTAGCGCGCGCTCAGCCGTTTGAGCGTGAGGTACGTGCCGATGAGAAGGCCCGCGAGCCATGGGTCGAGGCTCATGCCTGCGAAGGCGCCGATGCCGAACTGCAGCAGGATGCCCGCCAGCAGGCCCGCGGCGATCCCTGGCGGGATCCACCGGATGAGCTTCTCGAAGCCACCGGTCAGGCCGAGCACCACGAAGGCCGCCGCCGACATCAGGTACGCACCGACCGCCTCCGCGTACGAGGTGGTCGGCGAATGCCGTGACCAGGAAGGCGGCCGCTGGCGTGGACCAGGCGGTGATGATGGGCTCGCGGCTGAACCAGCTCAGCAGAACGCCCGTGACGCCCACGCCAATGGAAACGGACCACACCCACGAGGCGGTCATCTCCGGACTCAGGCCGGCGACCTTGGCCGCCTGGAACACCAGGATGAACGTGCCGCCGTAGTTGACGATGACCGAGACGATCCCCGCGACCACGGGGTGGGTGAGATCACGGACGTGAAAGCGAGGGGCGGCGGTTGACATGGTCTGCGGGACATCCTGTGGGCGAAGGCGGGGACACGGTTGAAAGCCTGGTTTTTACGGGGAAATTGGTCGGTTGTGTCCAGCCATTTTTGACACATCTATCAGACCATTTGGGCGATGCCTGAATGGTAGGATCCGGTCGATTGAATCCAAAAACACCACCAGACCAATTGTTCAAGCATGCCCAGCTCGAATCCGTGAAGGCCTGGATCGGTGACCCCGCCCAGCGTGCCTTGCCGCTGCATGCGCGGATTCAGCGCGCCATCCGGCAGCTGATCCTCGATGGGGTCCTGGATGCCGGCAAGCCACTGCCTGCGTCCCGGATGCTGGCGATGTCCCTGGAGGTTTCGCGCGACACCGTGGAGGCCGCTTACGGCCAACTGCACGCCGAGGGCTTCATCGAGCGCCGGGTGGGCAGCGGCAGTTTTGTGTCGGGGCGCGCGCGGAGGTCGCCCAGCCGCCATGCCGCGCGGCGCCCGAGCACGCAGCGGGAAGCCGCGCGCCTGAGTGAACGTGGCGCCGCGATGTTCCGGCAAGGTGGCGTGCGGGAGTTCCTCGGTTCGCGCCCTTTTGCACCTGGCGTGCCGGAGACGCGGTCTTTCCCCATCCAGGTGTGGGAGCGCCTGCAGCGGCAGGTCTTGAAGGAGCACGGCAGCCAGGCCCTGGCCCATGGGCCCGCGCAGGGCGTGGAGTCCTTGAGGCGGGCCATTGCCGACCATGTCAACCTCGAGCGCGGGGCCCATGCGAGCCCTGAGCGTGTGCTGATCCTCACCAGTTCGCAGCAGGCGCTCACCCTGTGCGCGAACGTGCTGCTGGATGCCGGCGACAGGATCTTCGTCGAGGACCCCGTCTACCACGGGGCGCGCAAGGCGTTCGATGCGGCGGGTCTCGAATGCGTTCCCGTTCCCCTGGACGCCCAGGGCATGCGGACCGACCACCTGCAGGCGTCGGGCGTGCCCGGCAAGGCCGTCTTTCTGACGCCCTCTCATCAGTTCCCCACGGGCGCGACGCTGGCGCTGGACCGTCGCCTGGCGGCGATCGAGTGGGCTCGGCGAAACCAGGCGTGGATCCTGGAAGACGACTACGACAGCGAGTTCCACTACGCCGGCAAACCCACGGCCTGCGTCCAGGGGCTGGATGCCCATGAGCGGACCCTCTACATCGGCACCTTCACCAAGTCGCTGTTTCCGGGCCTGCGCATTGGCTACATGGTGCTGCCCGCGCCGCTCGTGGAGCCCATGACCGCCGCGCGCACGCTGTTGGACGGGCACAGCGCCCCGATTCCCCAGCTCACCCTGGCCCGGTTCATGGAAGGCGGGCACTTCGGGGCGCACGTGCGCAGCATGCGAGGGATCTATGCCGGGCGCCGCGACAGGCTGGCCGATCTGCTGGGCCGGCACCTGGCCGGATGGCTGGAGCCTCATGTACCGGCTGGCGGGCTGCAGATGCCTTGTCTGCTGAAAGGCGGGATGCCCGAGCGTGACGTCGTCGATGCGGCTGGCCGCGCGGGCCTGGACCTGCTGGGCCTGAGCGGGCTTTACGTGGGCCGCCAGCAGACCCCGGGTTTCGTGATGGGGTTTGCCGCGCACACCCCGGCGGAACTGGACGCCGCCGTGAAGAAGCTCAGGAAAGTCTTCGAAACATGGGGCCGCTAGCGCAAGGCCCCCGCCGAGGCGCGCGATCGCCATCGAAAAGGAACAGGCAATGAAACCATCGGCCAACGGCCTGCTGACGCAGGTGTCCATCGTCCACCTGATCAGCCACCTGCACATCATGGCGGTGCCCGCCATGCTGCCCTTGCTGCCCGCTGCCATGCAGGTGGGCTTCGTGGAGCTCGGTGTCGCGATTGGCGTGTTCAACGTCGTTTCGGCCGTGGTGCAGGCCCCCCTGGGCTTCCTCGTGGATCGTTGGGGTGCCCGACGGATGTTGATGGCCGCGCTCGTGCTGGGTGCCGCCGCGTTCGCGCTGGTGGCCGCCGTGCCCACCTACCCGGCGCTGCTCGTGGCAATCGCCATCGCGGGCCTGGCGAACGGTGTGTACCACCCCGCCGACTATTCGCTGCTCTCGCGGGGCATCGCGCACGAGCGCATGGGCCGGGCATTCTCGATTCACACCTTCGCCGGGTTCCTGGGGGGCGCGCTGGCGCCGCCCCTCATGGTCGGCGCGGCACTGGCCTGGTCGCCTCGCTGGTCGTTCGCCATCGCGGCCCTGGCCGGCGCCATCGGGTTCGCGGTCCTGCTTCTGGGCGGTCGCGAGCCGGTGGTCCAGGCCAGCGCATCGCCGCGCGCAGCCGAACGGCCGCGAACGGGTTCCGCGATGGCGCCGGTGCGCACCCTCGCGGTGCTCACGCTGCTGTTCACCATGCTCAGCCTGAGCACCGGTGCCATCGAGCGGTTCTCGGTGTCGGCTCTGGTGCAGGGGTTCGATGTCTCGCTCGGCGCGGCCAACCTCGCCTTGACGGTGTTTCTGTTCGCCAGCGCGATCGGGGTGCTCGCCGGTGGGGTGCTGGCCGACCGCACCGCCCGCCATGGCCACGTGGCGGCGGCCGCGTTCGCGATGGCCGCGATGCTGGTGGTGGGGGTCATCCAGGTCCCGCTCTCCGCGCCGGCGCTCGCCGTGGCCTATGGCGCCATCGGGTTCCTGAGCGGCATCGTCGCCCCCTCCCGGGACATGCTGGTTCGCGCGGCCTCACCGGCGGGCGCCGAAGGCAAGACCTTCGGCATCGTGTCCACCGGTTTCAATGTGGGGGGTGTCATCGGCCCGGTTCTGTTTGGCTACCTGCTCGACAAAGGCCTGGCCAGTGGCGTCCTGTGGGCCTCGGTGTGTTTCATGGCGATCACGACGGCCATGGTCCTGTTCCAGGAGCGGAAGGAACCCATCCGTCCCGCGCTGGTCCGGCGCTGACGCCGGTTGCCGCGCGCTGGCGAAAGGTATCAAGCGCACACAAAGATTGAATTGGACGGCCAGGGGGGCCGTTTCTAGACTGCGTGCAGTTTGGAAACGGAACAACCCCTATGCAAATGAATGGCATCGTTGGCTACCTGCTCACCCCTTGCGATGCAAGCGGCCAGGTGGACCACGCTCTCCTGGCTCGACATGTCGAGCGTCTCGTGAACCTGGGGGTGCACGGCCTCGCACCGCTGGGCAGCGTGGGCTGTCTGCCCTACCTGGGTGACGGCGAGCGCGACGCCGTCATCCGCACGACCGTGGCGGCCGCGGCCGGCCGCGTTCCGGTGCTCGCGGGGGTGTCCAGCCTGGGCACCGCCCAGACGATTCGCCATGCCCGGTTCGCGCAGGAGGCCGGGGCCAGCGCCATCCAGGTGCTGCCCAGCACGTACTGGACGCTGACGGAGGCGGAGATCTTCGAGTACTACCGGCAGGTCGCGGAAGCGGTCTCCATCCCGGTGATGGTCTACAACAACCCGTTCACCACCGGCCTGGACCTGCCGGTCGATTTTCTGCGCCGGCTCACGGCCTTGCCGAACGTCTCGCTCATCAAGGAAGCCAGTCCCGACGGGACCAAGATCGCACGCCTGCGGGAGGCCTGTCCCGATCACGTCGGCATCTTCGTCGGCCTGAACCGCATGGCACAGCGGGGATTCCAGGACGGCGCGGCGGGCTGGTGCACGGCCGCGCCCAACGTCTGCGCGTCCTTCATTCTCAACTTCCATCGCTGCATGGCCGCTGGCGATGTCGCCGGCGCCCAGCGCTGGTTCGCCCGCCAGTCCGAGCTGCTGAATTTCCTGATGGACCACGGGCTGCCGCGCACCGTCACGGCCGGGCTCGAGCTCTGCGGTGTGCCGGCGGGGCGGCTGCGTGCGCCCTTGTCCCCTTTGACGCCAGCGCTCCACACGGCGATGAAAGACATTCTTGAAACCATGGAGATCATCTGATGACCCGCATCCTTCGCCGCCTGGCGGCATCTTGCCTGGCCGCTGCCGCGGTCGTGACCACCGCGCACGCGCAGAACTACCCCACTCAGCCGGTTCGCCTGGTGGTGCCTTTCGGTGCGGGCGGTGTCACCGACATCACCGCGCGCGTGTTCGCCGAGGGGCTGTCCCGTGAACTCGGTCAACCGGTCGTGGTGGAGAACCGCGCTGGCGCGGGGGGCGGCATTGCGGCCGGTGTCGTCGCCAAGTCCCGGCCCGATGGGCACACGCTGCTGGTCATCACCAATGGCATGTTCGCGGTCAATCCCCTGATCTATCCCAGCCTGGCCTACGACCCCCGGAAGGACTTCACGTACGTGGCGATGCTGGCGAACACGCCCACCATCCTCGCGGTCCATCCGAACAGTCCGTACGCTTCGCTGCCCGAACTGATGAAAGCCGCGGCGGCCGAGAAGGACAGGCTCAGTTTCTCGACGGCGGGCGAGGGCTCGGACAACTACCAGGTCCTCCAGTTGCTTCAGCAGGCGACGGGCACCCAGCTGCTGCCGGTGCCCTACAAGAGCGGCAGCGAGTCCTTGACGGCGGTGATCACCCGCACGGTGGATGTCACGGCGATTTCGGCGGTGACGGCGGTCAGCTTTGTCGAGTCCAAGCAGATCCGCCCGTTCGCGGTCACCTCCTCCAGGCGCCTGGCCCATCTGCCGGACATCCCGACGGTCAAGGAGGCGCTGGGCAAGAGCGTGGAAGGCGGCTCGCTCTCGGGCGTCGCGGCACCCGCTGGAACCCCCGCGGAGGTGGTGAAGCGGCTCAATGCCGCGATCGCCAAGGTCGCCGCCAGCCCCCTGGTGCAGGAGAAGATCTACTCGAAGGGCAGCGAAGCGGTCGACCCCACGCAGGCCGCTTTCGAAAAACGGGTTCGCGATGAACAGGCGAAGTGGGCCGCGCTGCTGAAGCCGGCGGCCAGGTAGGCGCGAGAGCGCCGCGCGGCTTCAGAAACCGGGTGGCGCTGCCAGCACGTCGCGGGCCGTGTCCACGAACCAGGGCACGGCCGGGTTGATCGATCTGGAGGGCGTCGCCAGGGCCAGGGGGTAGGTCAAGGCCTGGTCTTCAGAGTCGGTCAGCGGCACGAAGCGCACGTGGTCGATGGCGATGCGGCGCGAGGCCTGGGGCACGATGGCAATGCCCAGGCCCGCCGCGATGAGGGGCAGGGTGATCAAGGCATGCGAAGACTCCTGGAGCGCCTTGGGGTGGAAGCCGTCGCGCCGGCACAGGGCCATGACCTCGCCCGCGAAACCCGGGCTGTCGGAATGGGCCAGGGTCACCAGCGTCTCTTCGCCCAATTCGGAGAGCCTGACGGTTTTCCGGTTCGCGACAGGGTGGTGGGACGGGACCGCCAGGACCAGGTGCTGCCGGGGCAGCGCCATCCACTCGATGCCGGGGACACCGGAAGAGGGCGGCACCAGAAAAGCGGCATCGAGTTCGCCCCGTTGCAGCTCACCCAGGATCCCCACGGTGCTGCCACTGCTCAGGTGCAGGCGAACCGAAGGAAAGCTGGCCGCGAAACGGTGCAGCAGGACGGGCAGCAGTTCCAGCGATGCACTGGGGACGGAACACACCCGCAAGCTGCCGATGCGGCCCTGGTCGGCATCGCGCGTGGCCTTGATCGCGGCCTCGGCGCCATCGAGGAGGCGTTGGGCTTCGCCGAGAAAGACGCCACCCGCCATGGTCAGGCGAACGCCCAGGCGATCGCGCTCGAAGAGCTGCACGCCCAGATCGGACTCCAGCCGCTTGATGGCAATGCTCAGAGGGGGCTGCGTCATGTTCAGGCGTTCGGCGGCCTTTCGGTAGTTGAGTTCGGTCGCCAGCACGACGAATTGGCGCAGTTGTCTGAGGTCCATGGGGTGTCTCCACAGTGGATTTTTGTATCCAGTAATTTTTCGCGAGCGTTCCTAGAATGCCGCTTCTTTTTAACAGGAGTCCCTTCATGAGCATTGTTGATTCGACCGTCGTCCCGCTGGTCCACCAGATGCCCCAGTACCGCCGCCCGGAAGACATGGGGTGGGAGATGGGGCGTTTCAAGAACAAGACCAAGTTCCTGTTCCACACGCGGCCCGAGTGCCCGACAGAACCCAATGCCGGCTTCCTGCGCTACGAGCCTGGCGCGGGATTCAAGCTGCACAAACACGATTTCGCGCAGGTCTGGTATGTGATCGAGGGCGAGTTCGACATGGGTGGCAAGTTGTTCGGCCCGGGCACGGTGGTCTTCCACCCGGACCCCCACATCGAAGAGGCGCTCACCACCGAGACCGGCGGCACGATTTTCTTCGTCCAGTACCAGGGGCCCACCAGCGGGGCGCGCCCCGTCTACGAGGGGCGCATGAACATCCAGGGTGATGTCCCGGAACTGACCGCGTCGGATCTCGAGCGCTGAGCACCACAGCAGCGGTCCATTTTCAGAACTCCAAAGAGGCAAAACCGTGTTCATGTCCTTCTTCCAAAAGGTGCTGGTCGGCACCATGCTCGCGATCCACCTGATGGGTCCCACCCACGCTGCCGAGCACTGGCCGACCCGGCCCATCACGCTCGTGGTGCCGTTTGGTGCGGGTGGCATCACCGATGTCACGGCCCGCACGGTCGCGAAGCTGCTTCAGGAAGAGCTCGGGCAGCCCGTCGTGGTGGACAACAAGCCTGGCGCGGGCGGCAACATCGCCGCCGGCAGCGTCGCGCGCGCCAAGGCCGATGGCCAGCACGCTGATGGTGATGACCAATGGCATGGTGGCGGTCAATCCGCTGATCAACAAGGCGCTCAATCACGACGCCATCAAGGACTTCACCTACATCTCGATGATCGCCAACACGCCCCTGGTGCTGGTGGTGTCCGAGAAGTCGCCCATCCGCGATCTGCGCTCTTTGGTCGCGCTGGCCAGGCAGCAGCGCGAAGGTGTCGCGTTCGCGAGTTCAGGACTGGGGACGTCGATCCACCAGGTGCTCGCGTCGCTGCAGCAAGCCACCGACACCACCTTCCTGCACGTGCCCTACAAGAGTGGGGCGGAGGCCGCCAATGCCTTGCTGTCGGAGGCGGTGCAGGTCACGGCGGTCGAGACGGTGGTGGTGGGGCCCTTTGTCGAGTCGGGCAGGATGCGCCCGCTGGGCGTCACCTCGAGCCAGCGCGTGCCGAGACTGCCGAACATCCCGACCGTCGCCGAGCAGCTCGGCGCGGAGTTTGACGTGGGGTCCATTTCCGGCGTGGTCGCACCCGTTGGCACCCCCCCGGCGATCGTCAAGAGGCTGGAGGAGGCCATGGCCAAGGTGCTCAGGAGCGAAGGCATGCAGGTGCTGTTCATGCAGGGCGGCCAGCCCATGCCGGCGGGCGCCGAAGCCTTTCAGACACGCATGCGCAAGGAGGTCGCGAAATGGAAGGACGTTTTCGGCGTTCGCTAACGAGGCGGGAGCGTGCGGATGGATAAGCGAGAGCCTGGCGAGACGGACCGGTTGCAGCAGCTGGTCGAGTCGATCGCGGCGAAGATCTTCAACGGCACCTATGCGCCAGGACAGAAGCTCCGGCAGGAGACCCTGGCGGAGGAGTACGACGTCAGCCGCACGCCGGTGAGAGAGGCGCTTCGGCAGCTCGAGATCAAGGGGCTGGTCGTCCAGCAAAGGCGCTATGGCGCCACGGTGCTTGCCCCCACCACCAAGGACATCGGCGCCAACTACTGGTTGCGCGGGGAGCTCGAGGGGATGGCGACGGAGCTGGCGGCCCGATGGATATCGGACGCCGACCTGCATCGGTTGCAGATCGTCCATGCCGAATGCGTGGCGTCGGTTCGAGCCCTCCATGAGACGGTCAACGCCGCGGGCGGTGCGCCCTGTCCGACGGCGGCCGAGCCCATGCGCCACTGGGTGGTCAAGAACCAGGCGTTTCATGCGCTGATCTACAGCGCCTGCGGCAATGCCTCGCTGGAACGCAGCATCCGCGATCTGCATCTGGACTACACCCGGAACATCCTCAACATGACCGTGTTGGGCATGCACGAGTCCCGGATGCGAAAGAACATCGAGCACCACGCCGCCATCGTCGAGGCCTTGGTGGCGAGAGACGCACTGGCTTCCAGAGACGCGATGCGGACCCACATCCAGGCGTCCGGGGCGTTCGTCGTGGACTGGCTGGAGAAGCGGCCCGCCCCCCGGCGATCGCGCACAGGCCGGCGCTTCTGAGGCGCCGACGATCACCGGTGCCTCAGGGCTCGCGCGGGCAACCGCTGCCGGGCCTGCCGTCCAGGTGGGGCATCAGCACCGGCGCCATGGAGCGCAGGATCTGCACCGGCAGGCCGGAGGTGAAGCGGTAGCCGGCCGCGTCCGGTCCGATCACATAGGCGGTCACGCTGCCGAAGTGCCGTGGTCCCAGGTAGAACACGAAGGTGGCCGTGCGGTTCAGGGCCACGCCACCGCGCCGGTTCACCACCACGCGGTTGTCGCCGGTGCCGGTCTTGCCTCCGGGCGACAGGTCTTCTCCCGAAGCCGACTGAAAACTGCCCGAGAGCCGGCGGGCGGTGCCGGCTTCCACCACTTCCGACAAGGCTTTCTTCAAGGCCTGGGCCACCTCGGGCGCCATGACGCGCTCACCTTCCGTCGGCGTGGGCCGCAGCGCGGTTTCCCACGGCGTGCCCTGCGCGAAACGCAGGTCGGCGATGCGCAGCGTGGGCCGGCGCACCCCGCCGTTGACGATGATGCCCATCAGCTCGGCCAGGGCGGCGGGCCGGTCCCCGGAGCTGCCCAGGGCCGTGGCCAGCGACGGCACCAGATGGCCGAAGGGGTAACCCAGCCGGGTCCAGCGGCGGTGGATTTCCAGGAAGGCTTCCACCTCCAGCATGGTGTGGATGCGGGCATCCTGCGCGTCCTTCGCGCGCGTGCGGAACAGCCAGCGGTAGACCGCCTGGCGCTCGGCGGCGCTGGCGGCGACCGCCTCGTCCAGCGTGGCCCGAGGGTGTTGCCGGCGGTAGGCCACCAGCCAGAGTTCCAGCGGGTGCACGCGGGCCACGTAGCCCCGGTCCGGCAGGTCGAGGGCGTCGAGCGCGAAGCGCTCGTACAGCTGCGCCACGCGCGGCGCCTCGGGCGCCTTGTCGCCCAGGCGGGCCGAGAGGAAGGCGCCCAGGGCTTCGGGCGATGCCGTGGGCTCCAGGTAGCGGAACACCGCGGTCAGCCGGTCGGCGCCGGGGCGCAGGCCGTCGAGCAGCATGTCGCTCAGCTCGGTCGGGGTGCGGTTGTCGGTCTTGCGCCAGAAGCGGCGCAGGAAGGCCTGGCCTTCGCGGTCGGCGAACAGGGCCAGGTAGGTGTCGCGGCGCGGATCGAGGTGGTCCTCCAGCAGCCGCGCGGTGTCGCCGGGCCCCTGGTACATGGTGTGGCGCACGATCTCGCGCAGCAGGCGCACGAAGGGCAGGTTGATGGAGGCCTGCATGGCCTCGCGCAGGCTGGGTTGTCGCGCGTCGTCCTTCTTGTTGAAGTTGTTGAAGCTGTGCAGGCCGCCGCCGGTGAAGAACTGCTCGTGCGGGCTGGCGGAGAAGCGCCGGTCCATCGCCGCTTCCAGCATCGCGCTCAGGCCGTGGTCGTTCGGGCCCGACAGGTAGTCCACGGCCCAGCGGCTCAGGCTGTCCTGCGGGCTGACCTCGGTGGCTTTCAGCGCGGCGGGTTCCAGCGGCGCGAGCCGGGCGTGCAGCTCGGCGACCAGCTCCAGGTAGGTCGCCAGCACCCGCAGCTTGGCGGTGGAGCCCAGCTCCAGCTTGCTGCCTTCGTTGATGTCCAGCGGCTGCTGCGTCGTGTCGGTCTGCACCCGCACCAGGTTGCCTTGCGGCGTGCTTTCCAGCAGGGTGAAGCTGTAACGCACCTCGCCCAGGGTGTCGGGCTGCAGCAGGCGCTCGCCCATCAGCTCCTGCGAGCGGGCGAAGGCCGGCTCGGTCAGGCGCCCGAGGTAGGTGCTGACCGCGTCCTGCAGCTGGCCGTTCAGCGTGGTGCTGGCCTGGGCGTCGAGCCGGTCCAGGCTGTAGAGCGAGGTGCCGAGCAGGCCGGCCAGCCGGGTGCGCACGGCGGTCGTGCCCTTGCTCGCCGCGGCCGGCAGCAGCGGCGGGTTCTTGGCGATGTCGCGGAACACCAGCTTCTGCCGCAGGGCGGCGTCGCGCCAGGCGGCGTCGATGATGCCGGCCTCGGTCAGCAGGCGCAGGTGGGCGTCGGTGGCGCGGTCGAGTTCCTGGCGGCCCTGCGCGAGGTACCACGAGGGCCGGCGGTGGGCGATCATCAGCGCCACCGCCTGGCGCAGGACGCGGCCACGGGCCGCGCCGTCGCCAGGGGCCGAGAGCGCGGCCATGGCGCGATCGAAGTCGGTGCCGAACCACACCCACAGGCCGTCGCCCAGGCCATGCACCTCGCCATGGCGGGGCGCCGCCGACAGCGGCACCGTGTTGAGGTAGTCCAGCACGAGCTGGCGGCGCACCGGCAGCGTGTCGGTGCCTTGCTGGTAGGCCCGCACCGAGGCCGAGGCCATCTGCCGCAGTTTCTCGCGCGCGTCGTGCGTGATGCCGCCGGGCGAATGGCGGTACTTCTCGATCTGCGTGGCCAGCGTGCTGCCACCGTGGGCGTCGATGTCGGGATCGATGTGGCTGCCCAGTTGCGCGAGCACCGCGCGCGTGAATCGCAGCCAGTCCACCGCCGGGTTCATCTGCGGGCGCTCGGGGTCGAGCAGGTCGCGGTTCTCGATGAAGAGCAGGGCCTGCACCACCACCGCGGGCACGCTCTCGAAGCTCTCGAAGCGCCGGTAGGGGTAACGGAAGGCGTGCAGCGATTCCCGGCTGCAGTCGAACACGGTCAGGCCGGTGTGGGTCTTCTCCGCGTAGGGGGCGAACCAGCCGCGCTCCAGGTGGGTTCGCAGGGCATCGTCCTGGCGCGACTGCTCCGCGATCTCGAAGCCGCGCTCCTGCAGGCGGGTGGTGAAGGCCGGAAGGCTGGTGTAACCCATGCGTTCGTCGAACGGGCCGTGCGTGGGGAACCGGATGGGGTCGGCCGGACCGGGGGCGACGTGGGAATTCAGGGTGGCCGCATAGCCGTGCAGTTCCCGCGCCTGCCAGTGCGAGGTCTGCATCTCCCGGCGCAGCAGCAGCGCGGCCACCGCGCCCAGGATCAGGAGGACCAGCAGGAGCACCCGCCACCGCAGGCGAAAGCCGGGTGGGCGCTGGTACCCGGGTGGGTCACCGGCGTGGCCCTTGTTGGGCGCTGCCTCCATCTGTGGTTCGACCATGCTGTGTTCCATTGGCTTCAAAGCCCCTGTGCGGATCCTGTGCGTGTGTGGACCGTGCCCAGGGTCATCTTGCACCTGCGCGGGTGCGCTGTCGGGCAGACCGGACCGGCGGCGACGCCACCGCGACGGGGACGGGTGCGGTGTGATGGCTGTCACGCCTGCGGGGTGCGGTGCGCTCGGCGGCGACCTGGCGAACCAGTCGCCAGGCCAGCTCCGCCGGGGGGGTCAAGGTCCGGTGGGCGCGGCGCACCAGCGCGATGTGCCGGTCGATGCGGGGCAGCAGCGGGCGCATCACCAGGCCCTGCAGCCCCGCGGGCGGCAAGGCCAGCATGGGCACGACCGAGATGCCCAGGCCGGCGTCCAGCATGCGGAAGATGGTGGTGACGTGGCCCACTTCCTGCGCCACGGAGGCCTCCACGCCGTGCAGGCGCAAGGCCTCGTCGATCAGGCCCCGGCTGCCGGAGGCGTGGTCCAGCAGCACCAGCGATTCGCCGGCCAGATCCGCCCATTTCGCGCCTCGGCGCCGGGCCAGGCGGTGTGAAGGCGGGCAGACGAGGCAGAAGGGCTCGGACAGGATGGTCTCGGCCTGCAGGTCGTCGCGCGCGCCTGTGTCGATCACCACACCGAAGTCCACCTCACCCGCGAGCACGCTGGCCAGGGCATCGTGCTGGATGCGATCCAGCAGCAGCAGGTCCAGCCCCGGGTGTTCGCTGCGGCAGCGCGCGATGCATTCGGGCAGCAGGTTGGCCGACAAGGTCGGGCTGCTGGCCACGCGAACCCGGCCATGGCGCTGCGTGGCCTGGCCTCGCGACTCCTGCAGCACGGCATCCAGGTCTTCCAGCACGCGTTCGAGTTGCACGGCCAGGCTGCGGCCGGCATCGGTCAGCACCACCTCGCGCGTGGTGCGGTCGAGCAGCTTGAGCCCGAGGTGCTGTTCCAGTTCGGTCACGCAGCGGCTGACCGCGGGTTGGGACAGGCCGATGTGGGTGCCCGCCCGCGTGAAGCTGCCCTGCGAGGCGACGGCCTTGAAGACCCGCAACTGCCGCAAGCTGACATTCATTTGATATTGGTATCAATGGATCCGATAAATTCATTTTACTGTCGTCGGCGGCTGCGGTTCAATGGCCGTCCCACCGATTGACACGCGCGACGCCGCGCGCCCCTGCCATGGCCCGTTCCCGGCTGCTGCCCGACAACTTCACGCTGTACCTCGTTGCGACCGTCGTTCTGGCCAGCCTGTTGCCGGCCCGAGGCGGGTTCGCCCAGGCGCTGAGCTGGGCCACCACGGTGGCGGTGAGCCTGCTTTTCTTTCTGCACGGAGCGAAGCTCTCGCGAGCGGCCATCTGGGCGGGCATCGGGCACTGGCGCCTGCAGCTGATGGTGGTGTCCACCACCTTCGTGCTGTTTCCCTTGCTCGGCTGGGTGCTGGCGCCGCTGTTGCGGCCGCTGGTGACGCCCCACCTCTACATGGGCATCCTGTACTTGTGCGCGCTGCCCGCCACGGTCCAGTCGGCGATCGCGTTCGCCTCCATGGCGCGCGGCAACATTCCCGCGGCCGTCTGCAGCGCCTCGGCCTCGACCTTGCTGGGCGTGGTTCTCACGCCCCTCGTGCTCGGTCTGCTGCTGACGCACAACGCCGCCATGGGCGATCCCTTGCAGGCCGTGGGCCGCATCAGCGTGCAACTCCTGCTGCCCTTCATTGCCGGCCATCTGATGCGGCCCTGGGTGTCGGGTTTCCTGCAGCGCCGCGCCTCCATCATGAAAGTGGTGGACCAGGGCTCCATCCTGCTGGTGGTGTACGCGGCGTTCAGCCACGCCGTCATCGCCGGGTTGTGGTCGCAACTGCCGCTGACGGCCCTGCTGGGCCTGCTGGCCGTGTGCGCGGTGCTGCTGGCGCTGGTGCTCACGCTCACGGTCTGGGGCAGCCGCCGGCTGGGCTTCTCGAAGGAAGACGAGATCGCCATCGTCTTCTGCGGATCGACCAAGAGCCTGATCAGCGGCGTGCCCATGGCCAACGTGCTGTTTGCCGCGCCCGTGGCGGGCGCGATCGTGTTGCCGCTGATGGTGTTTCACCAGATGCAGCTGATGGTGTGCGGGGTGATGGCGCAGCGGTATGCGCGCCGGCAGGGCGATCAGGCCACGGCGGTCGAGGGCCTCACCCCGTCAGCGCCGGCGCTCAGGCGCTGAGGGGCTTGCGCGCGCCGTAGTCGCCCCGAAGAACACGCTCGAACCAGTCGCGGATCTGCTCCCCCAGATCGTTGCAGGCGGTGTTGAACTGGGCCACGGCGCTGACGTGGTTGTGGTCCATGAGCTGGATGACGCGGGGCATGGGGCCCTTTTGGCGGTCCGCCACCGTCGCCAGGCGGTGCGCCAGATCGAGCGCATAAAAATCCAGCAACGGGTTCTCGTACTGGGCCAGGGCGATCAGGGTGGGCGGCGCGTCCGGCCGCGCCAGGCCGATCGGCTCGCGCCCCGCGTACAGGGATGGGTCCTCGCCGTAGTACGCGCGCACGCCGTGGGCGTTGGGGTTGTCGGCGCGGGTGTCGGCCACCACGCGCGGGCTCAGCAGCACGAGGCCGGCGACGGGCAGTCCCTCCGGCGGCCGCACCCGGTCGTCCCAGACCGCGCTGGCGCAGTGGGCGCAGGCCGCGGAGTGCCCCATCAGGAAGATCCGTTTCGGGTCGCCTCCCCACTGCCCGGCATGCCGGGCGATCCACAGGAGCGCGTCCCGGACGTCTTGCGCCCCCGCCGGCCAGCTGGCCTGCGGGGCGAGGCGGTATTCGACGTTGAACGCCAGAAAACCCTGTCTGGCGAACTCCGCGGGGACGTTGGCATGGATCCAGGGCGTCTGGTCCTTGTCGCCGCGCACGAACGCCCCGCCATGAACGAACACCAGAATGGGCAGGTCGCTCGCGCCCTGCGGTGCGAACACATCGAGCACCTGGCGCGCGTGCGGCCCGTACGGCATGTCCCTCAAGGTGGGTTCGATGGCGTTGGCGCGCAGCAGCGGTGCCCACGCTTCGAACATGGCGTCCCGCCCGGCCGTGATGTCCAGGTGCCAGCGAGGCCCCCAATATTGCAACGCGGCGAGGAGATCGGGGGTTAAAGTTCGGCCCATGCGATAAAGTCGTAGTATGAATATTGGAGGCCCATTATGTCCGTCACGCCGCACTTTCCCGCCATCGCACCCAGTGCCCGGCTTTCCGAGCGGGTGGCCGATGCGTTGACGGCGGAAATCCGTTCGGGGCGGCTGCGCCCCGGCGACAAGCTGCCGACCGAGCCCGAACTGGCGGAGCAGTTCTCCGTCAGTCGCACCGTCGTGCGTGAGGCGGTGTCGCGCATGAAGTCGGTGGGCCTGGTGGATTCGCGCCAGGGCAGTGGTGTGTATGTGCTGGAGGCCACCATTCCGCCGCTGAGCTTCGACGCGAGCTATGCGGTGTCGAAAGAAGCGGTCATTCAGATGGTCGAAGTCCGACGCGCGCTGGAAGCCGAGGTGGCCGGCCTGGCGGCGCAGCGCCGCACGGCGGCGGACGTCCGGCAGATCCGGCAGGCCATCGCGACCCTGGACAAGGCGGTGGAGGCGGGCGGCGACGGGGTGCAGGAAGACGTCGCGTTTCACCGCGCCATCGCCGATGCGGCGAGCAACCCCTTTCTTCTGAGCACGCTGCAGTACCTCAGCCGGTTCCTCCATGGGGCCACGCGCGTGACACGCGCCAACGAGGCCCGGCGCGGCGATTTCGCGCGCCAGGTGAAGGAAGAGCATCAGGCCATTCTGGCGGCCATCGAGGCCAGCGACCCCGCCGCGGCCCGGGCGGCCGCCTTCGACCACATGAACAACGCCATCCGCCGCATCGAGGAAGCCGACCCCGCGTTCTGGCGCCAGGAGGGCGCCGTGTTGGCCCGGGTGCTGATGAGCGGCCTGGCGCCCGACGCGTCCCCCTAAGCTCGACTAAGGGATAACCATGATGTCGATGGCGGTCCAAAGTCATATGATGACCATATCAATATCCCGCGAGGTGTGACATGCACATCCAGCACATCGACCATTTCACCCTGCGCGTGCACGAGGACCGGCTGCCGGAATTGCGGGATTTCTACGTCCGCGTGCTCGGGCTGCGTGAGGGCGATCGCCCGGCGTTTCCGTTCCCTGGGCACTGGCTGTACGCGGACCAGCAGGCCCTGGTGCATCTCGCCGGCAACGCGCCTCCGGGTGAATCCGAACCTTGCGGCGCCTTGCCCACCGGCAAGCTCAATCACGTCTCGTTGCGCGCCACGGGGCTGAAGGAAACCCGCGAGCACCTGGCGGCGCAAGACGTCGACTGGATGGAGGCGCCCGTGCCCGGCATGCCCTTGCACCAGGTGTTTCTGCACGACCCGGTGGGGCTGAAGATCGAACTCACCTTTCACTCGGCCGAGCTCACGCTGGCCGGCCCCTCGACCCGACCCGCTGCGCACTGATGTCCTATTTGCAACTTCAAAAAATCGCCAAACGTTTTGGTGATGTCCAGGTGGTCCAGGAAATGGACCTGAGCGCCGCCGCCGGCGAATTCATCGTGCTGGTGGGGGCGTCGGGCTGTGGCAAGTCGACCACCTTGCGCATGATTGCCGGCCTGGAGTCGCCCACGTCGGGGCGCATCCTGATCGATGGCCGCGATGTGACCGCCGCCACGCCCGCCGACCGCGACATCGCCATGGTGTTCCAGAACTACGCGCTGTATCCGCACATGGACGTCGCGCAGAACATGAGCTTTGCGCTGGAGCTGGCCGGCACGCCGAAGTCCGTTATCGCGCAGCGGGTGGACGCGGCGGCCCAGGTGCTGAACATCCAGCACCTGCTGGGCCGCAAGCCCAAGGAGCTCTCCGGCGGCCAACGCCAGCGGGTGGCAGTGGGGCGCGCGATCGTGCGCGAGCCCAAGGTCTTTCTGTTCGACGAGCCGCTGTCCAACCTGGATGCCAAGCTGCGTGGTCACATGCGCATCGAAATCGCGATGTTGCACCGCCGGCTCGGCAAGACGACGGTGTATGTCACGCACGACCAGATCGAGGCGATGACGCTGGCCGATCGCATCGTGGTGATGGACCAGGGGTGCATCCAGCAGATGGGAAGTCCCGACGAGGTCTTCAACCGCCCGCTCAACCGCTTCGTGGCGGGTTTCATCGGCAGTCCGACCATGAACTTCCTGAACGCCACGGTCAGGCGCATCGACGGACAACTGCGCTTCGAGGGCGCCGGTTTCGGCGGCGAGGTGCCCGGGGCCATGGTGGCCGCGGCGCAAGGCTTCGTCGGCCAGCCGGTCGTGCTGGGCATCCGCCCCCAGTCCATCCGGCTCGGTGCCAGCGATCAGGGCCTGGGATTCTCCCTGCGGGTCCATGTCTGCGAGTACCTGGGCACCGAGAGCGTGCTCAGCGGTTCGCTCCAGGACGAGGCCGTCACCTTGACCGCGCCGGGCAATCACATGGGGCTCATCGGTCAGACGGTTCCTGTCCATGTTTCGCTCGAAAGCCTCTACGCCTTTGAACCGGGCGAGCACGGCCGATCCCTCGGCCTTTGATTCAACCAACCGGAGACACCAGCATGAAAAGACGTCAACTGCTTCAAGGGGCCGCCGCAAGCGCGGCCCTGGGACCCTGGGTGCACACGCTGGCACAGGACCGCTACGCCAAGTACAAGGGCCAGACCATCGTCGTCAACTACCCGGCGCATCCCCATTACGACCAGGCCGAGAAGCTGTTCGCCGAATTCACGGCCGAGACCGGGATCAAGGTCGAGCGCGACAAGATGCAGTACCTGCGCATGAAGGACAAGCAGGTCCTCGAGATGGGCAAGCGGGGCAACGGCGACTACGACGTGGCGGTCTACGTCGTGATGTGGAAGACCGAATACGTCAAGAAGGACCTGCTGGAGCCGCTGGACGGCTACTTCGCCAACAAGGCCCTGGCCGACCCCGGCTGGGACCAGAAAGACATCATCGGAAAGTACTGGGAAACGAACGCGCTGGTGGGCGGGCCCAAGATGTACCTGCCCGGACCCGGTGCCCGGCCCTATGGCATTCCGTTCGGGGCCGAGACTGGCGTGCTGGCGTACCGCACGGACATCCTGGAAAAGCACAAGATCGCGGTGCCGAAAACCTACAACGACCTGCTGGCGGCTTGCCGCGTCATCAAGGACAAGGAAGGCATCGGTGGTCTCACCTCGCGCGGGCAGACCGGGCATCAGGTGACCGCCGCCTGGCTGCTGCACCTGACGCCCCATGGCGGTGAGGTGTTCGACAGCAACTGGCGGGCCGCGTTCAACAACGCGCAAGGCGTGCGCGCCGCCGAGATCCTCAAGGAAATCGTGGACACCGGTCCCGCCGGCATCCCGAGCTACGGCTTCGGCGAAATGCAGAACGCCTTCCTGCAGGGCCAGGCCGCGATGTACCTCGATTCGGTCGCCATCATGGGGCCCGTGCAGGACCCGGCGAAGAGCCGCATCGCCGGCAAGGTCGGCTACGCCGTGCACCCCAAGGGCACCCAGCATTCCGCTCAGAGCGGCGGCTTCGCCATGCGCAATCCCGAAGAACGCCCGCAACAAGGACGCGGCCTTCCTCTTCATGCAATGGATGACCAGCAAGCAGGCGGATCTCAAGATCGCGATGTCGGGTGGCAACATCAACCGCTGGAGCACGCTGGACAACGCGGACGTCGGCAAGAAGTACGCCCTGGAGCTGCCGGCGCTGCGCGAGTCCCTGAAGATCGCCAACCCGGACTGGCGGCCGCTGATCCCCGAGTGGGACCACATCAGCCAGCAGATCATCGGGCAGGCCCTGCCGGACGTCATCACCGGCCGCAAGCCCGCCAAGCAGGCGCTGGATGCCGCCGTGAAAGCGGCCGAGGACGCCGTGCGCCAGGGCGGCTGGCTCAAGAGCTGAGGCAGGCGCCCGATGACATCCGCTCGCCTGGCGCGACTGACGCCTTACATCTACATCCTGCCGGCCGTGCTGGTCATGCTGGCGGGGTTGATGTACCCGATCCTGAGCGCGGTGCAGCTCAGCTTCTACGACTGGTCGCTGGGCACCGACTTCGAGACCGCCAGGTTCGTCGGCCTGGATGCCTTTGTCGAGATGCTGAAGTCCGAGCAGGTGTGGACGTCGATGGGCGTCACCGTCGCCTTCGTGCTGATCGCGGTGTCCGCGGAGCTCGTGCTGGGTGTCGCGCTCGCGCTGTTCCTGGAGAAGCCGGTGCGCGGCATGCGCTTCTTCCGCACGATCTTCGTGTTGCCCATGATGATCGCGCCGATCTGCGTGGGCCTCATCTGGCGCTACCTGTTCGATGCCAACTTCGGGCCCGTCAACCATGCTGTCTCGTGGATGGGGCTTTCGCCCCAGGCCTGGCTGGCCGATCCCGTGCTGGCGTTCACGGCCATGGTGGTCACCGACATCTGGCAATGGACGCCCTTCGTGCTCATCATGGTGCTGGCCGGGCTGCAGGGCCTGGATGAAAGCGTCATGGAAGCGGCGCGCATCGACGGCGCGAACTGGTGGCAACAGATCGTCCGGGTGAAGCTGCCGATCCTCAAACCCATCCTGATCGTGACGCTGCTGGCGCGAATGATCGACGGATTCCGGGGCCTGGAGGTGATCTACGTCATGACCTTCGGCGGCCCTGGCCTGAGCACCGAGCTGTTCTCGCTGCACATCTTCAAGGCGGCCTTCATCAGCCAGAAGCTGGGCTATTCCTCGGCGTTGTCGATTCTCCTGCTGGTCATCGTCTCGGCTTTGTCCATCGCCATCCTGTTGATCTCCAATCCGCTGAAAACCAAGGCCCGTCGATGAGCAATCCCGAAACAGTGCCGCGCGGTTCCCCGCTGCACTACCTGATGTTGACGCTGCTGCGCACCTCGTGTCTTCTGCCGCTGGTCATCATGACGATGACGTCATTGAAAACCGAGGCGCAGATCTTCGACACCCAGTGGTCGTGGCTGTTCGCGCCCACGCTGGACAACTACCGTTCGGTGGTTCAGGACAACCACATCGAGCGCTACATGCTCAACAGCCTGAAGGTGTCCCTGGCGGCGACGCTGATCACGCTGATGCTGGGCACGATGTGCGCCTACGCCATGGCCCGCTTCCGATTCCTGGGCCGCGAGCCGCTGAGCTATTCGACGCTGATCCTGCGCACGCTGCCGCCGGCCGTGCTGGCGGTGCCGGTGTTCGTCATCTGGTCCGCCTGGGGCATCGGTGACACGCTGTCCGGGGTGGTGCTTGTGTATGTCGCGCTGAACCTGCCGTTCACGATTTGGCTGCTGTATGGGTTCATCGACCAGCTGCCCATCGAACTGGAGGAGGCCGCGGCCATCGATGGTTGCGGCCCCTTCAAGGTGTTCTACAAGATCGTCCTGCCCTTGCTCAAGCCCGGTCTGGCGGCGGCGGCCATCTTCACCTTCCGCCTGGCCTGGAACGAGTTCATCCTGAGCTTCATCCTGACCAACCGGATCACGCGAACGCTGCCAGCGTCCATCTCCAACTACATCACCGACACCGGCGTGGAGTGGGGAAAGATCATGGCCGCGGGCGTGCTCATCGCACTGCCTCCGCTCATCTTCACCTTCGTCGCCGCCAAACAGATCATCACCGGTCTGACTGCGGGCGCCGTCAAAGGTTGACAGCCCAAAAACCTTGAAGGACCTCACCATGGACAGACAAGCATTGATCGATTCCTGGGACGAGTACGTCGCTCCCTCCCAAGCCCTTTCTCCGGAAGAGATGGCCAGGCGCGTGGCCCGCTGGGGCGGCATTCCCGCCAGCCCGCGCGCCTTCGTCGACACCTACGTCAAGGGCCACGAGCGCACGCTGTACAGCGTGATCGGGTCCGGTGTCACCGACGACCCGAACTTCAAGCCCAGCATCGCCGCCGCCGAGAACTTCCACGTGGACTACATCGTGGCTCCCCAAGGCTGCGGCGCGGCCATGCACTGGCACGACAGCGAAGAGGTGTTCGTCGTGCAGGCCGGTCGCTGGGAGGTCGACTGGATCGATGGCGCCACGGGCAAGACGCATACCGTCACGCTGGGTCCACGCGACACCATCAGCGTACCGCCCTTCGTCCACCGCGCGTTCCGCAGCCTGGACGGTGAAGACCCGGTGACCGGTGGCATGCTGGTCTCCATCCTGGGGGGCAAGACGCCGGGCCGGGTCAAGTGGGACGCCGCGCTGGCCGAGAAGGCCAAGGCCGTGGGGGCGGGTTTCAGCCCCGATGGCATGGCCGCGCAGGCTCAGGATGTCTGATCGCGAGGTCGTGACGCCCATGCAATCGACGCACGAAGGCCCCGTGGTGTTGGTGCACGGTGCATGGCACGGTGGCTGGTGCTGGCAGGAAGTCGCCCGCAAGCTGGAGCAGCGTGGGCGCCGGACCTTCGCGCCCACGCTGAGCGGCCTGGCCCATCGGCGCGCCGAACTCAGCCGCGAGATCAGCGCCGACACCCATGTGAACGATGTGGCGCAGCTCATCGAAGCGCTTGACCTGCAACACGTGACCCTGGTGCTGCATTCCTATGCCGGCCTGCTCGGCCCGGCCCTGCTGCACCGCCTGGGTTCGCGCCTGGCCGAGATCGCCTGGCTGGAAGCCGTGATTCCCACGCCGGGCCAGGCCATGCTGGAACTCACCACGCCCGAGGCGGCCGAGCGCTATGTCAAGGCCGCCGCCACGCAGGGCGAAGGTTGGTGGATGCCATTGCCCGACGTCGCGCAGTTTCAACTGCCCTCGCCGGAGATGGCGCAGGCGGTGGCCCGCCAGCTCACACCGCAGCCGTTTCGCACCTTCTCGGAACCCGTCACCGTGCCCCAGGCCGACGTGACCGCCTTTCCCGGGCGGTATCTGCTGGCCAGTGACCGGAACCCACAGCCCTATCTCCGGTACGCCGCCGTGGCGAGCGCCGCGGGATGGCCTGTGATCCAGGCGCCGGGCGGTCATCTGATGATGTTGACGAACAGCGATGCCGTCGTCGATTTCCTGACTTGAACCCTTCTGAAAGAACTGAAATGAGCCATGTTGGCGTGGTGGGACTGGGCGCGATGGGCCTTGGCATGGCGAAGTCGCTTCGCCGCGCGGGCTTCGCGCTGCAGGTGTTTGATGTGCGCTCGGACGTGGCGCTGGCGTTCGCCAGCGACGGTGGCACCGCTTGCGCGACGCTGGCCGAACTGGGGGCCGCCAGCGACGTGGTGATCTCGGTCGTCGTCAACGCCGCGCAGACCGAGAGCGTCCTGTTCGGGGCCGACGGGGTGGCGGCCACCATGAAGGCCGGCAGTGTCTTTGTCATGTGCTCCACCGTGGACCCCAAGGTCTCGCAGGATTTCGAGGAGCGTCTGGCGCGCAGCGGCATCCTTTACATCGACGCCCCCATCTCCGGTGGTGCGGCCAAGGCCGCCAGCGGCGAAATGACCATGATGACCTCGGCCCGGCCCGAAGCCTATGCCAAGGCGGATGCCGTGCTCGACGCGATGGCGGGCAAGGTGTACCGCCTGGGGAACCGTGCCGGCGCGGGCAGCAAGGTCAAGGTCATCAACCAGCTCCTGGCGGGGGTGCACATCGCCGCGGCGGCCGAAGCCATGGCGCTGGGGCTGCGGGAAGGCGTGGATCCCGACGCGCTGTACGAGGTCATCACGCACAGCGCGGGCAACAGCTGGATGTTCGAGAACCGCATGGCCCATGTGCTCGCGGGCGACTACACGCCGTTGTCGGCGGTCGACATCTTCGTGAAGGACCTCGGCCTGGTGCTGGACATGGCCCGCTCCAGCAAGTTTCCCCTGCCGCTGTCCTCGACCGCGCACCAGATGTTCATGCAAGCCTCGACCGCCGGTTTCGCGAGAGAGGACGACAGCGCCGTGATCAAGATCTTTCCCGGCATCGAACTGCCGGTCAGCCCGTCATGACGCTCTTGCTGGGCTGCATCGCAGACGATTTCACCGGGGCGAGCGATCTGGCGAACAACCTGGTGCGCGCCGGCATGCGGGTGGTTCAGACCATTGGCGTGCCTGCCGGGCCGCTCGGCGCCGAGGTGGATGCGGTGGTGATCGCGCTCAAGTCCCGAACGGTTCCGGCGCGCGAGGCCATCGAGCAGTCGCTGGCGGCCTGGCGCTGGCTCCATGCGCAAGGCGCGGGCCAGATCTACTTCAAGTACTGCTCGACCTTCGACAGCACACCCGAGGGCAACATCGGACCGGTGACGGACGCGCTCATGGACGCCATGGGCTGCGATTTCACCATCGCCACACCGGCGTTCCCGGACAACGGACGGACGGTTTTCAAAGGCCATCTGTTTGTCGGTGACGCGCTGCTGAGCGACAGCGGCATGAAAAACCACCCGCTCACGCCGATGACCGATGCCAACCTGGTGCGGGTGCTGCAGGCGCAGTGCCGCCGCACGGTGGGGCTGATCGACTACCGCACCGTGGCGGCGGGCGCCGAAGCCGTGCGCACCAGGATCGAGGCGCTCAGGCGCGGCGGGGTGGGCATCGCGGTGGTCGACGCCTTGTCCAACGACGATCTCCTTCGCCTGGGGCCTGCGCTGGCGGATCTGCCGCTGCTCACCGCCGGGTCCGGCGTGGCGATCGGCCTGCCGCCCAACCATGGGCTGGCGCCATCGGCCCAGGCCAGTGCGCTGCCCGCGGCGGCAGGGTTGCGGGCCATCGTGTCCGGCAGCTGCTCTCAGGCCACCAACCAGCAGGTGGCGCATTTCATCGCGGCGGGTCAACCTGCCTTCGCGCTGGACCCCCTGCGCATCGCGGCCGGTGAAGACGTGGAAGGCGCCGCGCTCGACTGGGCCGCGCCGCTGCTGGCGCAAGGCGCCGGGCCCGTGCTGCTGTACTCCACGGCGGCCCCCGACTCGGTGCGCACCACCCAGCGCAGGCTCGGCGGCATGGAGGCGGGCGCGTTGGTCGAACAATGCATCGCCGGCATCGCGCGGCGGCTGGTCTCGCTGGGTGTGCGGCAGCTGGTCGTGGCCGGTGGCGAAACCTCCGGCGCCTGCGTGCAGGCGCTCGGCATTGTCCAGATGCAGATCGGGCCGCAGATCGACCCCGGGGTGCCCTGGTGCCATGCGACAAGCGATGACGGCGTGGGCCTGCATCTCACACTGAAGTCCGGTAACTTCGGCAGCGAGGATTTCTTCACCAAGGCCTTCCAGGTGCTGGCATGAACGAAGCCAACGCGCGGGAGGAGATCTGCCGCATCGGCGCCAGCCTGTTCGAGCGCGGGTACGTTCATGCCACGGCCGGCAACATCAGCGTGCGCCTGGACGACGGGTTCCTGATCACGCCGTCTGACGCCTGCCTGGGCTTTCTGGATCCGGCGCGGCTGGCGCGGCTCGATGGGAACCTGCGGCAAGTCAGCGGCGACCGCGCCAGCAAGACCATCGCGCTGCATGCGAGCATCTACCAGGCGGCCACCGTGTTCGATGCCGGCACGCAATGCGTCATCCACACGCATTCCACCCACTGCGTGGCCCTGACGCTGCACAGACCGTCGCCCGAACTGCTGCCGGCGCTCACACCGTACTTCGTGATGAAGGTGGGCCATGTGCCGGTGATCGACTACCGCCGCCCGGGCGCACCTGAGGCCGCCGATGAGGTCGCTCGGGTCATTGCGCGCTATGGCGCGCTCGGCACGCCGATCCGCGCCGTGATGCTGTCCCGGCTGGGCCCCAATGTCTGGCACGACACGCCCGGGGCCGCCATGGCGGCGCTGGAAGAGCTGGAGGAAACGGCCCGGCTGTTTCAGTTGGCTGGCGCCCACGCGGCGCCGCTCGACGCCTCACACATCGAAGAACTGCGCCGCCAATTTGGCGCCCGCTGGTAGGAGTCCGACCCCATGCCCCGTTTTGCCGCCAACCTCTCCATGCTCTACCCAGAGCTCGAATTTCTGGACCGATTCGAAGCCGCCGCGAAAGACGGATTCCAGGCGGTCGAGTACCTTTTCCCGTATGCCTACCCCGTGCAGGAACTGGCCGCCCGATTGAAGGCCAACGGGCTTCAACAGGTTCTCTTCAACATGCCGCCCGGCCACTGGGACGCGGGCGAGCGCGGCCTGGCCTCGCTGCCCGGCCGCCAGGCCGAGTTCCGGGCGGGTGTGCACCAGGCCCTCGAATACGCGGCGGCGCTGGACTGTCCCCGGTTGCATGCGATGGCCGGCCTGATGCCCGAGGGCGCACGGCGCGAAGATGTGCAGTCGGTCTACCTGGGCAACCTGCGCTGGGCCGCCGAACAGGCGGCCCAGGTGGGGCGCGACGTGCTCATCGAGCCCATCAACCCACGGGACATTCCCCCGCTTCTTCCTGAACCGCCAGGATCACGCGCACCAGATCGTCGAAACGATCGGGCTGTCGAACCTCAAGGTGCAGATGGACCTGTATCACTGCCAGATCGTCGAAGGCGATCTGGCGATGAAGCTGCGCCAGTACCTGCCGACCGGGCGCGTGGGCCACCTGCAGATCGCCGGCGTGCCGCAACGCCATGAACCCGACATCGGCGAAGTGAACTTTGCCTACCTGTTCGATCTGATCGACGAGATGGTCGCGGCAGGGCAGTGGGACGGCTGGATCGGTTGCGAGTACAGGCCCCGCCGAGGTGCCGTGGCCAACGGCACCTCGGCGGGCCTCCAGTGGATGCGCGCCTGATCCGTGGCGGCCAACGTGGACCTCAGGCCTGGTTGCCGATGAGTTGCACGGGCTCGCCGGGGATGGGCGTGTAGCTGCTGCCGCCTCTGGCCAGATCTTTTCCGCGCCACCGTGGGCCTCGATGAGCGCTTGCTGGTCCCGCTTGGCCGCCAGGTCCGTGGCCTGCGGATCGCAGATGGCGTCCAGCGCTTGCCTGAACCCCGCGAGCACCGCCGCCATGGACGGCGATGTCCCGAGGTCCATCACCTCTTCGGGATCGGTCTCCAGATCGAACAGCTCGGGATCAAACCCCGTGTAGTGGATGTACTTGTATCGGCCCTGGCGCAGCATGTACGCCGCGCTCACCCCGCCGGCCGCGTGGTACTCGCTGAACACGATGCGCTGCGCGTCGCAGGGCGCATCCGCGATGTCGAAAATCGAGCGGCCGGGCAGGTGCGCCGGAACCAGGCCTTCCTGGCCCACGCATTGCAGGATGGAGGGGAAGAAGTCCACATGGGAGACGGGCGTCTTGACCCTGCGGCCCGCGGCGACACCCGGCCCCGATGAGATCAGGGGGACGCCAGCGGACTCCTCGTACATGGTCGATTTTCCCCACAGGGCGCGGGAACCCAGGTTGTCCCCGTGGTCGGAAAGAAAGACCACGCGCGTGTTGTGAGCCAGGCCCGTTTCCTCCAGTGCGTGGAGGATCTTCCCGACGTTCGCATCGAGGAAGGAGCAAAGACCCAGGTAGGACGCAATGCGCACGCGCCTTCTCTCGTCGCTTTCGAAGTACGAATCGAATCCGTAGCAGTCATTCCAGGCCTTGATCCACGGGTGCAGTGGAACGCGCTTGGTGGGTACCTGAATCCCGCTGACGGGGTACATCGCAAAGTACTCGGGTGGCGCGATCAGGGGCGAGTGAGGCGACATGAACGACGCGTACAAGACCCACGGCTTGTCGTGGGCGCGGCGCCCCGTGGTGCGCAACCAATCGATCGTCCGGGTGGTGATGTCCCGGTCGTAGCGCGTGTAGCTGCTTTCACCAGGGCCGATGCTGCGCGCCAGATCGGCGGATTGATGGCGGGTCGGCAAGGGGGACCGGATCAAGCCGTACAGATCACCCACACCGGCTTCGATGTGCATCGGAATGATCTGCTCGGTGAATCCGCCGTCGACGTCGTCACCGGTGTAGTGCAGCTTCCCGATGGACGTGACGGTATGGCCGGCATCGCGCAGCAGGTGCGACCAGCTCGGCATGTCGCCGTTGTAGGCGATCGCGTTGTCCCAGCATCGGTTGTCGTGGACGTATTGGCCGGTTGCGAACACCGCACGGGCGGGGACGCAGATGGGCGAGCTGGAGTAGGCGTTCTCGTAGACCGTTCCGCCTCTGGCGAGCCGATCCAGGTTCGGGGTCTTCACCAGGGGGTGGCCGTTGTAGCCGAGCACCTTCTTGTTGTGCTCGTCGTCCATGATGATGAGCAAATTCGGTTCGGTCATCACTCGGCCTTGAGTTTGTTGTCGGTGACGACTTTGGACCAGCGCAGGGTTTCCGAGGCCACCATCGCACCCAGCTGCGCCCCGGTGCCTGGCGCCGCCTCCGCGCCGCCTTTCTGGAACTGGCTCACCACCGCGGGCACCTGCAGCGATTTCTGCAGCGCGGCTTCCAGCACGGCGCGGATGGGCGAGGGCAGGTTGGCCGGGGCGAAGAGCGCGTGCCAGTTGTCGATGACAAAGTCGGGCAGGCCGGCCTCCGCCGCCGACGGCACCTCAGGCAGCGCCGATGAACGCTTCTCGGATGTCACGAACAGGGCATGAACCCGTTTGGATTGGGCCAATGCCGCCGCGGCGGGGATGCCGGCAAACGCCATGTTCACGTCGCCCGCGGACACCCCGACCATGGCCGCGCCGCCGCTCTTGTAGGGCACGTGCAGCATTTCGGCCCCCATCGATCGTTGCAGCAGGACGCCCGCCAGGTGCTGCGGACCACCCACGCCTGGAGAGGCGTATGTCAACTGCCCGGCGGGGCTCTGCCGGGCTTTCTCCTTGAGTTGCGCAAAGGTGGCGGCGCCCAGGTTCGGGGACGTCACCAGCACCAGAGGAACGGAGGCCACCATGCCGATGGGCGTGAAGCTCTTGTTCGGGTCGTACTTGACCGGGTAGAAGGAGGGCGCCAGCGCGACGTTCGACACGGTGCCCATGAGCAAGGTGCCGGCGATCGGCCGGGGAGCCTGCCACCAGGGCCGCGCCAATCGTCCCTGCGGCGCCTGCCTTGTTCTCCACCACGACCGCCTGGCCCAGCAGCGGCGCCATCTCGTTGGCCACGGCTCGGGCCAGCGTGTCCGGCGCGCTGCCGGCCTCCGAGCCCACCACGATCCGGATCGCGCGGGACGGGTACTTGTCTTGCGCCAGCGCGGTGCCGACGACCAGGGTGACCGCCATCGCGAGAACGCATCGACGGTGTGCCCGGCCAGTTTTCATGAAAGCCATTCCTTGTCTCCTTCACCCACTCGGGTGTGTCTCTTTCGATGGGCATCATCGGTTTCTCATTGATGCCCGTAAAATGAAAATAATTGATTGTCTGATAACTGGTGGCTATGAGGAAGATGTCCGACCACAAGCAGATTGAACTGCTGATGAACCGCTTGCGGATGCGGCAACTCGCCCTTTGCTGGCCATCGATGAGCATCGGACCTTGGGTGCGGCGGCATCCTCCTTGGGGATGACACAACCCGCGGCCACCAAGATGCTCCATGAGCTGGAGCAGTCTCTGGGGCAGCAGCTCTTTGAACGTGTGGGACGGACGATTCAGATGAACGCGGCCGGGCGGTGCGCGTTGCTGAGTTTTCGCGGCATGCGCGGCACGCTGGAACAACTCCACCGCGAATTGCATGAGCTGAAGCTGGGGAGTTCGGGCAGGGTGTCGGTGGGCAGCATCATGGCCGCGTCGCCCACCTACCTCACCGGCGCCATCGAAAAGCTGATGCGCGATCTTCCGCTGCTGTCCATCAACATCGCGGTTGGGACCAGCGATGAGCTGATGGGTCGGCTGGACGACGGGGAACTCGATGCGGTCATCGGCCGTGTTCCCCCCGGCGGCGGTGCGTACATCTTTCGGCCGCTGGCGGAGGAGGACATCGCCGTGGTGTGCGCGCCGGGCCATCCGCTGGCGAAGGTGCGCAACCCCTCGTTTGAACAGATCAGCCAGTTTCCCTGGGTGTTCCAGCAGGAAGGCTCACCCATGAGGGAGGTCGTCGCTCAGGAGTTCAGGGAACACCATGCCGCGCTTCCGCGCGGGCTTCTTGAAACGTCGTCCACGTTGATCACCGTGCATCTCATCTCCCGCACACAGATGATTTCGGCCTTGCCGCAGTCGGTCGCGAAAGGCTTCTCGAAGAAGGGGATGTTGGGGATCGTGAAGTACAGGATGCGCAACCGCCTGGCCTCCTACGGCAGCGTCACGCGAAGTGACCGCCCCATGTCCGAGCAGGCGGCGCACTTCCTTCAGCTGGTCCACAAGACGCCGCGTGCCGATTGGTAGCGCGCCTCAGGGGTTCAACCCAAAGGGGGATAGCCACACCGCTGCGGCCACAGGTTGTCGAACGCATGGACCGATGCGCTTGCGTAGAGGCCCGCCTGGGTGAACGGCTCGTTGCGCTGCCAGCGCATCGCTTCCTCGCGACTCTCGAAGTCGATGGCCAGCAGGCTGCCCACCATGGCGGCACCCTCGTCACTTGTCAGGGGGCCCGCAAATGCGATGCGATCGGCCACCTGGGCCAGGTACGCCTTGTGCGATGGCCGCATCGCCTCACGAAGCGCCGCAGCGCCGGGCCGATCCAGCAAGTGAAAAACAAAAATCATGATCGCCTTCTGCTTGTGGACCGCCGTCTTCTTTATCCGCCGTACCGGGATTCGATGTTCGACCAGCGATCGAACCCGACGATCGTCTTGTACTCCTCGAACCCAACGCCGGTGCCCACCAGCCTCAGCTCGCCGCTGCGGATGTCGGCAAGGCTTTCCTGCATGACGCGCACGCTGCGCATCAAGAGCGAAATGCCGTAGATGACGATGCGGAACCCGAGATCTTCCAGTTCCTGCGGGCGCAGGATCGGGGTGCGCCCCCCTTCGAGCATGTTGGCCATCAGGGGCACGCCTGCCAGGCGTCGGCCAATGAGCGCGAGTTCTTCCACCGACTCGGGGGCTTCGATGAACAGGCCGTCGGCACCCGCCTGGGCGTAGCGTTCGCCGCGTCGCAAGGCCTCGTCCATGCCGTAGACCTCGCGGGCATCGGTGCGGGCAATGATGAAGGTGCGGGGGTCGCGGCGTTGCTCCGCGGCGGCGCGGATGCGGCGCTCCATTTCCTCGCAGGGCAGGAGCTCCTTGCCGGCGATGCTGCGCACACCGCTTGGGAGAGACCTGGTCTTCAAAGAACAGGGCCTGGGCGCCCATCTTCTCGTAGGTGTGCACCGCATGAACCACGTTCTTGACGTCGCCGTAGCCGTTGTCGACGTCCACCAGCACGGGCAGGTCGGACACCGCGAGGATGTCGCGCACGCCCGCACCGATTTCCCCCAGCGTCGCCAGGCCGATGTCGGGCAGGCCGAATCGAGCGCCGACCAGGGGGAAACCGCCAATGAAGTAGGCTTTGAAGCCCGCCTGCTGGATGAGCAGGGCGGAGATCGCATCGTGGGCTCCGGGGAGCACCAGCGGGCGTTCGCTGGCGACCAGATCGCGGAAGTGGAGGGGCATGGACGTGCTTGGTGTGGTCATGGCTTGAGCGGTACCTTCTTTTTCACTGTTCGATCTTGATGTTGCCCGTGGTGATGACCTTGGCCCATCGGCTGCCATCATCCCGAACGAGCTTCTCCAGGTCCTGCGGCGTGCCGCCCAAAGCCTCGGCGCCCTGGCGTTCAAACTGGGCTCGCAGGTCGGGGTCGCGCAGCGCCGCGTTGATGTGGCGATTGAGCTCCGCCACGATCTTCGGGGGGATCCCCGCCGGCCCCATGAGCGCGAACCACGTCGTGCCGTCGAAACCCGCGAATCCCGCCTCACGCATCGTCGGCAGATCGGGGGCCAACGGCGATCGTTCCGGGCTGCCGATGGCCAAGGCCTTGATCTTGCCGGCCTGCGCCTGGGGCAGGGCCCAGACGATGCTGTCGAAGGTGAAGTCGATCTGTCCGCTGTTGAGCTCGGGCAGGGCTTGAATGCCGGTCTTGTAGGGAATGTGCCGAGCGCGGATGCCCGCGCGCTGGACAAAGTCCGCCGCGATGAGGTGCGTGACGGTGCCACTCCCGCTGGACGAGTAGGTCAGTCCGCCTTCGCGGGAGGCCGCCAGTTGCGCCAGATCCTTGACGGTGGCGACCTTGAGTGCAGGACTGACCATGAGCACGTTGGGCGCCGAGGCGATGCGCGCGATCGCGGTGAAGTCCTTGATCGCGTCGTAGGGCAGCGGGCGCAGGTGGGGCAGCACCGCATGGGTGCTGCTTGTCGCCAGCAGGAACGTGGTGCCATCGGGCGCGGCCTTGGACACGGCCTGTGCGCCGATGGCGCCGGCCGCGCCCGCGCGGTTTTCAATGACGACGGTCTGTCCGACGAGCCCACCCAGCTTCTCTGCCAGGATGCGGGCGAGCGCATCGGTGCTGCCGCCCGCGCCGAACGGCACCACGATGCGAATGGGGCGATCGGGCCAATCGGCGGCCTGCGCGTGCGCACCCAGCAGTGCGCACAGCACGGCTGTGCAGAACACGGTGGCCAGGCTGCGCCTGCCTTTCGCCGCCGCTGGCGATGGAGGGTGGGTCTTGCGGTTCATGGCTGCTTGTCTCCAGGATGGGTGTTGGTCTGATATTCATGCGCACCATGAATAGACCTTCTTCAGAAGGTGCAGCCAATGTAGATATTTCGGAGAATACGGTCCAATGATGCTTTTCCATCTTCATCAATGAATGGAATGCATAATGGATTCATGGACCTTCGACGGCTCGATCTCAACCTGTTGGTGGTATTCGATGCGGTGCTCAGCGAACGCAGCGTCTCGCGCGCGGCGGACCGCCTGGCATTGACCCAACCGGCGGTGAGCCATGCGCTGACGCGTTTGCGCCAGGCCTGCGGCGACCAGATCGTTGTCCGGCGCGGGCACGCCATGGTGCCCACGCCCAAGGCCGTGGCCTTGCAGCAGGAAGTCCGGGCGATTCTGGTGCGGGCTCAGCGGGTGTTTGCGATGTCCAGCGCATTCGATCCCGCGCGCTCCCGGCGGCACTATCAGATCGGTTGCTCGGACCACGCCGCCGTCGCGATCCTCGAACCTGTGCTTGGCCGCATCCTTGCGCAGGCGCCTTTCGTGCGCATTCAACTGACGCACGTGGGGCGAACGCACGCGGCGGACATGATCCGATCCGGGGCGCTGGATCTGGCATTGGGTGTGCTCAACAGCGCCGACGATGCCATCGCCGTGAAGACCCTGAGGGAGGTTCCCTATGTCTGCGTCGCGCGCGCGGGCCATCCCGCCTTCAAACGCCGACTCACCTTGGATCGGTATCTGGCGGCGGAGCACTTGCAGGTGCTGGTGCAGCCCGGGTCCTTCGGGGTCATCGACCAGACGCTGAGCCGCTTGGGGCAGGAGCGGAACATTCGGCTTGTCGCCGCTCATTTCGAGGCGGCACTGCGCCTGCTTCCATCGACCGACTTGATCCTGACCGTGCCGAAAGACCTCATCGCACGGCAGGAAGCGCGTTGGTCCCTGCAGGCCGTGCCATTCGCCTTGGAGCCCTTCCGGCATCAGATCGCGATGGGCCGGTCGTTCGCCGATGATCCTGGCACGTCTTGGTTGATCGACATGCTGTCTGCCTGAGTCTTCGGTCTCGCTGCGCCGATGTTCGTGTTGGGGGGCCGACCAGGCCGACCTGAGCGGTGGGATGCGGCGCCGTTCAACCGTTGCTGTCGGCCTGCTGGCCGTGCGGTCGCGCGGTCACCGCGCCCACCAGCGGCGGGGCCTCGCGCGACACGCCATGGGTGACCTGCTTGGCGAGCTGCTCGGCGATTCGGTGCCGCGAAGAGAACGTGTCGCCTTTTCGGGGCCGGTACCAGACCGTGATCCAGTTCAGCGAACCCAGAATGCCCTTGGAGGCCAGCGAGGGCTCCACGGCCGCAAGACTTCCGGCCGCGATGCCTTCCCGAAGCACGTTCTCGAACAGGTGCTCGTAGGCATCGCGCATCGCAACGACTTCCTTCAGAGCCTCCCTCTCCGAAGCGCTGGTCGTGGTGGACTGGTGAAGCTCCACGCCCTGGACGGTGACCCGCTGGTAGTGCAAGTGCTCCATCATCACCATCGCATGCCGATAGGACATGCTTTGCAGCTTCTGGACAGGGTCCAGCGACTGGTCCTGCACCACCGGCAACTGCGCGCGCAGGTTCAGCACCATCGCACGTTTGTGCACGGCAAAGAACAGGTCGGCCTTGCTGCGGTAGTGGTAGTAGACGCTGCCCTTCGTGGCACCGATCTGGGCCGCGATGACATCGATGGACGCGGCCGCAAATCCGAAGTTCGTGAAGGCCCTCGCCGCCGCATCGAGAAGGGCCAGTTGCGTCGCCGGCATCGACTCGTAGTCGGTATCCACCCAACCCATGATGTTGTCCGGAAGTTCCACGAAATGCCCTCTCTCCACGCGCGCAGGATCGTCGATCCTACTACGGGCGCGGACAGCATCAGGCCTGGTCGAACGGGTCGGCATCGGGCTCCAGCGTCGTGCTTCCCAGAGGGGGCGTCCCCTTGCGAATGCTCCCTGGCGTGTCGGAGAGCTTGATCGGAATGCCGGGACCGACATAGTCGGGTTGGCGAACCACCATCTGCCGGTACTGGGCGTGCTCGGAGGCCGCAACGCTGGCGATGTCCAGAATCGGGGCGGCCGGCACGCCGTCCGCCAGCAACCGCTTGCCGAACTCGTCACCATCCACCTTGGAAAAAGCCCGGGACAACGCCACTTCGAGCGCCTCGCGGTTCTCGACCCGCAGCGTGTTCGTCGCGAAACGCGGGTCCGTGGGCAGGTGGGGCGTCTGCAGATGCGTGCACAGCTTCGCGAACAGCCGGTCGTTCGCCACGGCGATGAACAGGGGGTAGGAGGCCGTCTTGTACACGTTGTAGGGCACGATATTGGCGTGCCGGTTGCCCGTTGGGCCCGGCACCTTGCCCGAATGGAGGTAGTTGCTCAGGAAGGGGTGCGCCACCGACACCGCGCAGTCGTAGAGACTGACGTCCGCCATCTGGCCCCGGCCCGTCCGGGCGCGGGCCTGCAGGGCCAGCAAGACCGCCATCGCCGCATTCATGCCGGTGGTGAGGTCGACGACGGGCACGCCGATGCGCACCGGCTCAGCGCCTTGGTCGCCATTGATCGAGAGCAGCCCCGCCATCGCCTGCACGGCGGCGTCGTAGCCTGGCAGCCCGCCGTAGGGTCCGGTATCGCCGAAGCCCGTGATGCGGCAGTGGATCAGGCGCGGGTAGCGCTCGGTGAACCATTGGACGTTGGGAATGCCCAGGATTGCAGCGTGCTGAGCTTGAAGTTCTCGAGCAGGACGTCGGCCGTCTCCAACATGGCGTAGAGGCGATCCCGTTCCTCCGCCTTTCCCAGGTCCAGCACGACGCTGCGCTTGTTGCGGTTGACGGCGTTGAAGTAGGCCGAGTGCCCGTTGACAAAGGGAGGGCCGAAACCGCGGCACTCGTCGCCTTCCGGACTCTCGATCTTGAGCACGTCCGCGCCGTGGTCCCCCAGGATCTGCCCCGCAAAAGGGCCGGCGAGCACGCGCGCCGCATCGACCACCTTCAGTCCCGCCAGCGCGCCCAATCCGGGTTGCGAAGTGTTCTCGGTGTGTGTCGTCATTCCTGGATGCTCCAGCGCAGCTCGTGCCCGCCATGGATTTCCTGGTGCGCGAAACCCAGGGAGAGCCGGCGGTTGTGGGCTTGCAAGGCCCCTTCGAAAAGGCCATTCCAGGCGAGGTCCAGGCCGGGGTCCCACTCGGCCACCCCTTCGCGGAATGCCCAGCCTTGCTGCCTCACCTCCCAGCCACCGCCGGTGCGGGTCAGATCGGCGCTGTCACCGTGAGCGAGCGCGATCGACTGGAGGAAGCGGCCAAAGCCAGCGGCGTCCGTCCCGAAGTCCTCGCCGAGCCGGCGCGAGGTCGCGTGGTAGAACTGCATGCCGATCATCTTGGCCGCCAATCGAAGGCGCGAAGAGGCCTCGTCGGGTCCCCACAAGGCGAGCGCGGTGGGGAACGCGGAGCGCACGTACTCCATCGCGTAGTTGCGATGCGCTTTGTCCAGGCGTTCTTGGGGCCAGGTCTGGGTCGGCAGCTTCGGCGCCTTCTGGGGATCGAAGTCCGGTGCATCCTCGTGCCGGGCGAAGCGCAGCCGCTCGTGCGGCGCCAGGTCGCGGTCGTACTCGAAGTAGTAGCCCTCGAGGCCCGATTGGCCATCGACCGTCTGTTTGGTGCACACGAAACCCAGGCGCGGGTTGTTCAACATGGTGCCGTTCTGGGCGTGCCAGCCCAGGAGCATCGCCCTGGAGACTTCGGGCGGAATGCCGCACAGCGCGGTGTCCGCCCAGATCCACCGCGGCGCGGCGTACCGGATCCAGGCCTTGCGTTCGGTCTCGGGCATGAACTCCACGGAGACGCCGCCGATGTGGTTCGAGAGGTAGTGGTACTGCGCGGCAGCGACGGCGGGCGGCAGCTGGTCGATGCCGAGCTTCTTCAGCCCTGGCAGAAACCGCTCACGCCGTTGGCGGCAGAAAATCTCATGGACCAGCTCCTCCGCTTTGGCCGTGCCAAGTCGAGACACGGCGAAAAGCACGATGCCCGTGAAGTAGGCGTGATAGAGCTCAGCGACGGCGCGCCATGCACCGGACTGCTCTGTGATGGAAGGGTCGTGCGGCATCTTCGAGGTGGATTTCATCGTTGCGTCAGGAGTGGGAAGCCGAGGCTTCGCGCTTGATCGCCCGGGCGATCACCAGCCGTTGGATCTCCGAGGTGCCCTCGTAGATTTCCGTGATTCGCTGGTCACGATAGCAGCGCTCGACCACATTCGGCTTCACGTAGCCTCGACCGGCCAGCACGGACATCGACGTGTCGCAGATCTCGTGGGAAGCCTCCGTGGAGAAGAGCTTGGCCATGGCGCCGAGCGCACTGACGTCCTTGCCCGCGTCGTAGGCCTTCGCGGCTTCGAAAACCATCATGCGCGCGGCAGAGAAGCTTGTCGCCGCGTCGGCCATCATGAAACCAACGCCCTGGTGGTCGATGATCGACTTGCCGAAGGTCTTGCGCGACGCCGCGAACTCGGCGGCCGCCCGGTAGCTGCACAGGGCGATGCCGAGCGCCTGCGCCGCGACGACGATCCGTCCGACATTGAGCGTGGACAGCGCGAGCTTCAACCCTTGCCCTTCCTCGCCGACCATGCTCTCTTGTGGCACCCAGACGTCCACCTTCAGGTTCGTCGTCGTCGTGCCGCGAATGCCCATCTTGTCTTCGTAGAAGTCGACGACCGCGCCCGCCGTTGACCGGGGCACCCAGAACGCCGTGATGTTGTTCCGCGCACCTTCTTCGCCCGTGCGGGCAAACACGATGAAGTGCGTCGAGTGCCCACCATTCCCGAGCCAGCACTTTTCACCCCGGATGCGCCAGCCGTCACCTTCACGGACGGCCGTGGTCACGACCGCCGCCGCGTCCGATCCGGCGCCACGCTCGCTCAACGCGAAGTTGACCGCCTCCCCCTTGCGGGCCAGCCCCCCGAGCAATGCCTGCTTCTGCGTTTCGTTGCCGCCAAGGAGCACCGGGAAGGCGCCAAGAGACAGCGCCGCCATGATCGCCGCGGTCGACCCGCAGCCAGCACCAATGGCCTCCACCACGGCGACCAGCGACACGAGAGACGCGCCACCACCCCCATAGGCCTTGGGCAGAAACATGCCCGAGATGCCGGACTCCCGCAGCGGGTCCAGGTGCTCGATCGGATAGCGCTGCTCGCGATCGATGGCATCGGCGGCCGGCGCGAAGTGCTTCGCGGTGAGTTCCTGCGCGAGACCCTGCCAACGCAGCGACTCATCCTCCAGCGGCATTTCCCATAAGACCGACATCTGTTTCTCCGTGTTTTGAGGCGCCGTGCGCCGATGAATACTGATTGGTATCTTACGGCTTCATCGATTCCTATGCAATGGGTCTATGTAGCAATGCACCTATTGCCAAACTCACAAGATACTTGTTAGTATGTTGAAAACATACGCAGGATGTCATGACTGGACCATTGCTTGGAATTCGAGTGCTGGACGCGACCGCGGCCCTTTCAGGGCCGGTCGCGACACAAATCCTGGGTGACATGGGGGCCGATGTCATCAAGGTGGAGTCGCCTGACGGCGACACCATCCGCGGCATGGGCCCCGCCCGCCATGACGGCATGGGGGCGATGTTCCTGCACACGAACCGCAGCAAGCGCAGCATCGTTCTCGACCTGAAGGAGGGCGCCGCACGAGAGGCGTTTGTTCGCCTGGCGGGCACTTGCGACATCGTCGTGTGCAACACGCGACCGAAGGCCATGGCGCGCCTGGGCCTGGACTACGCGAGCCTCAGCAAGGAAAGGCCTGGCCTCGTCTACGTGAGCATCGTGGGCTACGGGGCCGGTGGGCCCGACTCCGACAAGCCCGCCTATGACGACCTGATCCAGGCCGTTGCAGGCATCCCGTTGCTCCACGCGCCTGGCGAGCCGCCGCGCTACGCGCCCATTGCCGTCGCGGACAGGGTGACCGGCATCTGCGCCGCCAACGCCGCGCTGGGTGCCATGGTGCACAAGCTGCGCACAGGTCAGGGCCAATGCGTCGAAGTCCCCATGTTCGAGACCATCGCAGCGCTCGTCCTCGCCGACCACATGGCAGGACTGACGTTCGAGCCCTCCCTGGGCCCGCCCATCTTCCAGCGGTACGTGTCCATCCGGCGGCCGTTCCCGACCACCGACGGCTCCATCTGCCTCATGGTCCTGACGGACAAGCAGTGGCGCACCTTCTTCCACACCGCCGGCCAGCCCGAGATGATGGACGACGAGCGCTTCACGACGGTGGCAAGCCGCACCCGGCATCTCGAGGCGCTCTACGACATCGTTGCCTCACTGCTCAAGCAGCGACCCACGGACGAGTGGATCGCCCTGCTGCAGGAGGCCGACATCCCGGTGGCCAAGCTGGAGACGGTGCAGTCCCTCATGTCGCATGCGCATTTGATCAAGACGGGGTTCTTCCAGGAACTGCAGCACCCCAGCGAGGGCGCCATCCGGACGGTCGCAAAGACCAGCAACTGGTCTCTCACGCCAACGGGACCGACCAGGCCGACGCCGAGGCTGGGCGAGCACACGCGCGAAATCCTCGCGGAATGCGGTTATTCGCCGCAGCAGGCAGACCAGCTCATCGCTGCCGGCGCAGCCCGGGAGGCCCGATGAAAGCCGTCGTGTGCCGTGAGTACGGCGGCCTCGGCGCCGCCAGGCTGGAGGAGGTGCCTTCGCCAACGATCCGGCCGGGATGCGTGCGCATCCGGGTGGAAGCCTGCAGCGCGAGCTTCGCGAGCCTTCTGGTCATGGAGGGCAAGCACCAGAACAAGGCGCCCTTGCCACTGATTCCCGGCACCGAACTGGCCGGCGTGATCACCGAAGTGGGAGAAGGCGCATCGCGATTTTCCATCGGCGACCGGGTCATCGCGGGGGTTCAGTCCGGAGCCTATGCCCAGGAAGTGATTGCGCCCGAAGAGACGGTGTTCGCCCTGCCTGACGGGGTGAGCTTCGACACGGGCGCGCAGATCCCCACGATCTACGGCACCGCGTTCGGTGCGTTGGCCTGGCGGGCGAAGGTCGAGCCTGGTGAAGTGGTGCTGGTTCATGGTGCAGGCGGCGGGAGTGGCCTGGCGGCCATCGAGGTCGCCAAGGCGTTGGGGGCGCGCGTGATTGCCACGGCAGGTTCGGAAGAGAAGGCGGCGATCGCGCGGGCCCATGGTGCGGATCTCGCCATCAACTACCGGACAGACAACTGGCGGGAGGCTGTCCTCGCGGCCACCCATGCCCGCGGCGCAGACGTCATCTACGACCCGGTCGGAGGCGAGACGTTCGACCTCTCGCTGCGATGCATCGCACCCGACGGGCGCATCATTCCCATGGGGTTTGCCAGCGGCACCATCCCGACCATCCCGGCCAACATCGTGCTGGTCAAGAACATCACCATCATCGGGGTGTACTGGGGCTACTACTTCGGCTGGGGCAAGCACCCGGTGCCGGCCACCAACGACACCAGGCTGCGGCGCACCTACGCCCAACTGTTCGCGTGGGTCCTGGAGCAGAAGCTGCGCCCCCGTGCGCACGCTGTCCTTCCTCTCGCCAATTTTCGCGAGGCCCTCGAAATGATTGCCTCTCGCGAGGTCATCGGCCGCGTCCTGATGCGGCCACAGCAAGAGACTGCGCCGTCAGCCTCGTAAACCACCTGAACCCAGAAGGAGACACCATGTTGATTCGCCGAGCCTTGTGCGCCATTCCGCTGCTAGCCCTCATCGGGGCCGCGCACGCGCAAGACAAGTACCCGTCCCGCCCGATCATGCTGGTCTCGCCCTATGCCGCCGGCGGGGCAACAGAGACCTTCGCACGTCTGCTGAGCGAGGATTTCTCGGCCATCATCGGGCAGCCCCTGGTCATCGAACAGAGAGCGGGCGCCGCCGGAACGATCGGTGCGCGGTACGTCGCGACCAGCAAACCGGATGGGTACACGCTTCTCGCGAACACGTCACAGCACGTGATGTACGAGGGCATGTACCGGAAGCTGTCCTTCGATGCCATGAAGGACTTCAAGCCCGTCGGCATCCTGGGCTCGTCGCCGATCCTGGTCGTCGTAGCCGAAGCGTCCCCGTACAAGAGCTTCAAGGACGTGCTCGAAGCGGCCAAGACGAAGGACATCACCTACGCATCTGGCGCGCTGGGCTCCTTGCCGCACCTCACAGGTGAGCGCGTCGCGAGCCTGGCCAAGATCAAGATGACCCATGTCCCGTTCTCGGGCAACGCGCCGGCGGTGACCAGCACGCTCGGTGGACACGTCGACATGATGTACTCCACCGCTCCCAGTGTCATCACGCAGATCAAGGGCGGCAAGATGCGGGCCTTGGCGGTCTCGACCAAGGAGCGCATGCCCGAACTGCCGAATGTGCCAACCATCGCCGAGTCCGGCATGGCCGGCTTCGACGTCACGGCCTGGTATGCGGTGTGGGCGCCGAAAGACACGCCCAACGACGTGGTGCGGACCCTCAATGAAACGCTGCGCGCTGCCTCTGCGAAGCCGGCGACCCGCAAGCGCATGGCCGACGCGAGCGTGACGCCCAGCAACCTGACCGCCGAGCAGTTCGCGACCTTCGCGGAGCGCGAGCGCCAGGTTTGGCTGCCCGTGATGAAGGCTGCCGGCCTGGAGCCTGAGAACTGACATGGCCGACGGTGGCGTTGAGGTCCGCGTCGACGGACATGTGGCCTGGGTGACGATCAACCGGCCCGAGCGGATGAACGCGTTCGCCAAGGCCACGTTCGCCCAGCTCGCGGAGGCCTCGCTCAGGCTGGACGACGATCCGCAGGTTCGGGTCGTCGTCTACACCGGCGCCGGTGAGCGCGCGTTCTCCGCGGGCGTGGACCTGAAGGAGCTCGACGCTGCCGGCCGCATGGCGCACCCCATGGGCGGACGGGAGCGAAACCTCAATGAGCTTGTGCTGGAGATGTCCAAGCCCACCATCGCCGCCATCAACGGCGTCGCCGCCGGCGGCGGGTGCGAACTCGCGCTTGCTTGCGACATCCGGATCGCGGCGCAAGGCGCAAGAATGGGCCTGCCGGAAGCCAAGGTGGGGATGGGGGCCAACTTCGGTAGTGTGGTCCTGCCCTTGCTGGTCCCGCGAGGTATCGCCCTGGAACTGTTGTACACCGGGCAACTGGTCGACATGGAGGTGGCGCAGCGGATCGGCCTGGTGAACCACGTGGTGCCTCAGGCCGAGCTCATCGAGCGGACCCGTGCGCTGGCAACCCAGATCGCGGACAACGCACCGTTGACGGTGCAGCGCATGAAGGCCGTCAGCTTCAAGAGCATCGGACTGCCGGCCTCGGCAGCCTTGCGCTTGAACGTAGGCCCGAATCCGTACATCTCTAAAGATCGGCTCGAAGGCAGCCGCGCCTTTGTGGAAAAGCGCAAGCCCAGATTCCTTGGCCGCTAAGGCCGTGCCTGTCTCGTAGGGAGTCTGAACGGGTCGCGACCCCTTGAGCGTCATCAAGGGGTGGCGGAGAGGGTGGGATTCGAACCCACGGTACGTTGAAAACGTACACGGGATTTCGAGTCCCGCGCATTCGACCACTCTGCCACCTCTCCGTGTTCGAAGCCTCAGATTCTAGCAGGCTGCGGAGCGGGGTTTGCCGCAGGTGGTTCGGGCAGGCCGGGTGAGACAATGCGCCATCGCCTGTCCGCTGGTCCTTCATGCTCGTCGATACCCAACCCGCCACCTACCAGCATGTGCCCGCTTCGCCCGAAGTGCGCGACCACTGGGTCAATTCCCAACTCATCGGGGTCCTGATGGACAACATGGGGCCCTCGCTGCTGGCGGGGGTGCTCTCCCTGCCGGTGCTGGTCTACCTCATGGCCGGCCAGGCGAACACCATCGCGCTGGCGGTGTGGGCAAGCTTGACGCTCGTCATGCTGGTGATGCGCTACCGCCTGATCGGCATCTACCGGCTGCGCCACGACAGCCTGGAAGGCCCGCAGCGCATGAATTTCGTGGAGCGCTACCAGTGGTCCTGGACGGCCATGGCGCTGCTTTGGGGTGGCCCGGTGATGCTGAGCTACCAGCAATCGACCCAGGCCACCCAGTTCGTGTGCGGGCTGGTCGTGCTGGGCCAGGGCCTGCTCACCCTGACGGCCTTCAGCGCCTACCTGCCGGTGTTCCGCCAGTACGCCAATGCCCTGATCTTCTCGGTGTTCGTCGGGCTGGCCTGGAACACCTTGTGGATGCTGCACAAGCCCGAAGCGGTGCAGATCGGCCTGGTGCTGATGGCGCTGCTGTTCGTCTTCTGGGGCTTGCTGATCATGGCGGGCCGGCGCCTGCACGAGGTGCACCGCTCCAGCTTCGAGCTGCAGTTCTCCAACCAGGAGCTGATCGATTCGCTGACGCTGCAGACCCGCGCCTCGCTGCGGGCGGTGGCGACCAAGAACCGTTTCCTCGCCTCGGCCGCGCACGACCTGCGCCAGCCGGTGCACGCGCTCAGCCTGTACGCCGACTGGCTGGCCACCGAACCGGAGATGGCGCGCGACATCGCGCCGCGCATCCTGCAGTCCACGCGGGCGATCAATGAGCTGTTCGACTCCCTGTTCGACCTGACCCGCATCGACGCCGGCAACTACAAGGTGCGCCTGCAGCACGTGGACGTGAAAAAACTGTTTGCCGACCTGTCGCTGCAGTTCGAGCCAGTGGCGGTGGGCAAGTCGCTGCGCCTGCGCACGCACACCCGGCCCTGCACGATCTGGTCCGACCCGGTGGTGCTGCGCCGCATCCTGGGCAACCTGGTGTCCAACGCCTTGCGCCACACGCAGCACGGCGGCGTGCTGCTCGGGCTGCGCCACCGCGAGGACATGCTGGTGTTCGAGGTGTGGGACACGGGGGTGGGTATTGCCCGCGAGCACCAGCAGGCGATCTTCCAGGAGTTCTTCCGGGTGTCGCAGCACCAGGGCACCGAGGACAGCCTGGGCCTGGGCCTGACCATCGTCTCCAAGCTCACCTCGCTGATGGGCTACCAGCTCGCCTTGAACTCGGGGCGCAACCGGGGCAGCGTGTTCCGCGTGATGCTGCCCGACTTCACCCAGCGCGAGCCGCTGGAGGCGCACCCGACGGCCTCGGGCGTCAACTCCGGTTTCTGAGGAGGTTGCCTGGCCGCCCGGTTGGGGCGGGCCAGGAGGGTGATCAGAGGTCGAGCAGGCCGGCGGTGCGGGCCAGGTGGCTCGCCTGCGAACGGCTCTTCACGTTGAGGCGGCGGAACAGCCGCCACAGGTGCACCTTGACGGTGTGTTCGCTGATCTGCAGCTGTTCGGCGATGTCGCGGTTGCTCAGGCCCCGGTCGAGCATGACCAGCAGCTGCTTCTGGCGCTTGGAGAGCTTGTCGGGGATGGTGGGCGCGTTTTCGTCTTCCACCTCATCGGCCAGGAACTCGCGCAGCACCTTGGCGATCTGGGCGGCACCGGCGGACTTTTCCACGTAGGCATCGGCGCCGGCTTCCCGGGCCAGGTCTTCGTAGTCGGAGGAGGGCGAGGCCGAGAGCACGATCAGGGACGTGTCGGGCAGCATCTGGCGCACCTCTCGCACGCCCGAGACGCCGTTGGTGTCGGGCAGCTTCAGGTCGAGGCAGACCAGCTCGGGCTCGCCATGCTCGGCGATGGCCTTGCTCACGGCCGCCAGACGTTCAAGTTCAACGACCTGCGTGGAAGCACGCAGGCGTCGCAACAGCATGACGACGGCTTCGCGCATCAGCGGGTGGTCGTCGATAACAAAAATACTCATGTCTGGCGGGCCGGTAATAACGGAGGTCGAGTTGACAGCATATCGAGAATGCACGTGTTTGGCGATAGCCAATAACGGGCCAATGCAGTCGTTCTTTTTACTTTTGGAACCCAACACCCGGGGGTATTTGAGCCGAGGGGCTCAACGCCGCCGGGGGATCGAGGTCAGAAGAACACGTTCTCGGGGTGCACTGCAAGCCCCGATTGTGTATCAAAGCTTGAACAGGGGTGACACAGGGCGGACACTTATGCCTTGTCGGGGCCGAAATGGGCCAGGGCCTGGGCCAGTGCCGCAGGGTCGGCCCGGGTGGTCAGTTGCGCCTGCAACCCGTCGAGGGCCTGGCTGCCTTGCTGCTGAAGGCGCGCAATGGCGCCGGCGGCTTCCTTGCCCGAAGCGAATCCGGTGCTCTGCAGCAGCAGCTGCCCGCCGGCGTCGACCAGCTTGAAATAGAACAGGCCATCGCTTTCGCGGTACTGCTTGAACGCCGGCGCGGCCGCCTTGGCGGCTTTGGTGGTGGTGGCCGACACCGCGCTGTCGAGCCGGCGCAGGCCGACGGCCTCGCGCAGCCGGGCGGTGAAGGGCGTGGCGATGGCGCGGGCCTTGTCGGCGCCGGCCTTGAGGGTTTTTTCGATGCGCGCCGAGTCCTGGATGAGCTGGTCGTAGACCTCGCGCAGCGGCGCGATCTCGCGATCCAGGCGCTCGAACAGGGTCTGCTTGGCGTCGCCCCAGGCGATGCCCTCGGCGAAAGCCTGGGCCAGCGCGGTGGTTTCGTCGGCCGAGGCGAAGGCCTGGTAGAGCTGGAACAGCGCCGAGCCTTCGGTGGACTTGGGTTCGCCGGGCGCGCGCGAGTCGGTCACGATGCCCATGATGAGCTTGCGCAGCTGTTCGCGCGGCACGAACAGCGGAATCGTGTTGTCGTAGCTCTTGCTCATCTTGCGGCCGTCCAGGCCGGGCAGCAGGGCCACATGGTCCTCGGTCACCGCCTCGGGCAGCGTGAAGTGCTCGCCATAGAGGTGGTTGAAGCTGGACGCCATGTCACGCGCCATCTCGATGTGCTGGATCTGGTCGCGGCCCACCGGCACCTGGTGCGCGTTGAACATCAGGATGTCGGCCGCCATCAACACCGGGTACATGAAGAGGCCGGCGGTCACGCCCGCGTCGGGGTCTTCCCCGGCGGCGTTGTTCTTGTCGACCGAGGCCTTGTAGGCATGGGCGCGGTTGAGAATGCCCTTGCCGGTCACGCAGGTGAGCAGCCAGGTGAGTTCGGGGATCTCGGGGATGTCGGACTGGCGGTAGAAGGTCACCTTCTCCGGGTCGAGCCCGCAGGCCAGCCAGGTGGCGGCGATCTCCAGCGTGGAGCGCTGCACGCGGGCGGGCTCACCCACTTTGATGAGCGCGTGGTAGTCGGCCAGGAAGTAGAAGCTCTCCACCTCGGCCAGGCGGCTGGCGCGCACGGTCGGGCGGATGGCGCCGACGTAGTTGCCCAGGTGGGGGGTGCCGGAGGTGGTGATGCCGGTGAGGACGCGGTGGGTTTTCATGGCGGGATCAGAACAGCAGCATGCGAAGGGGGGAGAGCAGCACCTGGATGGCGCTTTGCGTGAGCGACATGAGGGGGAGCAGCCAGAAGGTGCCGACCACGCCGGTGATGACCAGGGCCATCACGATGAAGAAGCCCCAGGGCTCGACGCGGGAGACGAGGGCGGCCTGTTTCCAGGGCAGCAGGCCGACGAGGATGCGGCCGCCGTCCAGCGGCGGCAGCGGGAACAGGTTGAAGGCGTACATGACGAGGTTGACCTTCAGGCCGGCCTCGCACATCTTGAGGAAGAAGGGCTCTTCCACGCCGATGGCCACCAGCACATAGAACAGCACGATCCAGGCGATGGCCTGGACCAGGTTGGCGCCCGGGCCGGCCAGAGCAACCCAGATCATGTCGCGCTTGGGGTTGCGCAGGCGGCCGAAATTCACCGGCACCGGCTTGGCGTAACCGAACAGGAAGGCGCCGGAGGTGGCGAAGTACAGCAGCAGCGGCATTGCGATGGTGCCGATCGGGTCGATGTGGCTCAGCGGATTGAGCGTGATGCGCCCCATCATCTCGGCGGTGTTGTCGCCGTAGTGCCGGGCCACGTAACCGTGCGCCGCCTCGTGCAGGGTGATGGCGAACAGCACCGGGATGGCGTAGAGAGCGACGGTTTGAACGATCTGGGCGAAATCCATGGTGGGGCGCGGCGGGCAAACGGGTATTGTCCCAGACTGGGCGGGCCGCCCGGTGGGGACGGCTCAGAGGCCGAGGCGGGCCAGGGCGCCCTGGCCGGTGCGCACCACCTCGGGTTCGCCGCCGGTGCCCATGGGCGTGAGATCGACCACCGTGGTGGGCGCCAGCGCGCAGGCGCCGGCGTCGATCACGCCGGCCAGGTCGTGTTCGAGCCGGTCGCGGATGTCCTGCGCGTCGTTGAGCGGGTCGGTTTCGTCGGGCAGGATCAGCGTGGTGGCCAGCAGCGGGGCGTTGTGCAGGTCCAGCAGGGCCTGCAGGGTCTTGTGCTCGGGCACGCGCAGGCCGATGGTCTTGCGCGAGGGGTGGCTCACGCGGCGCGGCACCTCCTTGCTGGCTTCGAGGATGAAGGTGTAGGGGCCGGGCGTGGCGAGCTTGAGCAGGCGGTACTGCCGGTTGTCCACCTTGGCGTAGCTCGCGAGCTCGCTCAGGTCGCGGCAGAGCAGGGTGAGGTGGTGCTTGTCGTCCACCTGGCGGATGCGGCGCAGGCGGTCGGCCGCGGCCTTGTCGTCGAGGTGGCAGACCAGGGCGTAGCTCGAATCGGTGGGCACTGCGAGCACGCCGCCGCGTTCGAGCAACTGCACCGCCTGCTTGAGCAGGCGCGGCTGCGGGTTCTCGGGGTGGACTTCGAAATACTGGGACATGCCGACATTGTGACCCGCTCGGCGCAATCGACACACACCAGGGGAGACAGCAGAAATTGCCGCAAAGGCGGTGTGCGGCGCGGCCTGCTCCCTTGGCCGTCCTCTGTCGGGGCAGCGGGCGCGCCATTTGCCCTGGAACGTGCATGGCGGCCAACACCTCCTCCTCCTCCTCCAACCTGCTGCAGCGGTACAAAGCCAAGCGAAATTTCGCGCGCACACCGGAGCCACCGGGCGAGGTCGGCCGCGCGGCCAAGGCGCTGGGTTTCGTGGTGCAGAAGCACTGGGCGAGCCGGCTGCACTACGACTTCCGCATCGAGCTGGACGGCGTGATGAAGAGTTGGGCCGTGCCCAAGGGCCCCAGCCTGGACCCCGGTGACAAGCGCATGGCGGTCGAGGTGGAAGACCACCCCCTGGCCTACGCCGCCTTCGAAGGCACGATTCCGCCCAGGCAGTACGGGGCGGGCAAGGTCATCGTCTCGGGACAAGGGGGTGTGGGCGCCCGAGGGCGACCCCCACGCCGGGCTGCGCAGCGGCAACCTGAAGTTCGAGTTGCTGGGCCACAAGCTGCGTGGGCGCTGGGCGCTGGTGCGCATGAAGACGCGCGACGAGAAAAAGCCCGCCTGGCTGCTGATCAAGGAGCGCGACGCCTTTGCCCGGCCCGCGGACGAGTTCAGCGTGGTCGACGCCGCGCCGGACAGCGTGGCCTCGCAAGGCATGCCATCGAAGGACACGGCCGACTGGCCGCCCCAAGCCGTGCCGGCCGCGCTGCCGGCCACCCTGTCGCCGCAGCTCGCCACGCGCTCGGAAAGCCCACCCGCCGCCGAGGCGGACTGGCTCTACGAAATCAAGTTCGATGGGTACCGCATGCTGGCGCGCATCGAAGGCACCGAGGTGAAGCTGTTCACCCGCAATGGCCACGACTGGACGCACCGCCTGCGGCCGCTGCACCAGGCGCTGCAGGACAGGCACCTGCCGCCGGGCTGGTACGACGGCGAGATCGTCGTGTTCGGCGACAGTGGCCTGCCCGACTTCGGCGCGCTGCAGCGGTCGCTGGAGAACGAGCGCACCTCGGCCGTCGTGTTCTACCTGTTCGACCTGCCCTACGTGGGCGGCCACGATCTGCGGGCCGCGCCGCTGGTGGCGCGCCGCGCGGTGCTGGAGCGCCTGCTGCGCGACCACCCCGGCGGTGATGCGGTGCGCTTCAGCGCGGTGTTCGAGGAGTCCGCCGCCAGCGTGTTGACGTCGGCTTGCCGGCTCGGCCTGGAGGGCGTGATCGCCAAGCGCAAGGACGCCCCGTACCGGTCCACGCGCGGCACCGACTGGCTCAAGCTCAAGTGCGGGCAGCGCCAGGAGTTCGTGATCGGCGGTTTCACCGAGGGCAAGGGCTCGCGCACCGGCTTTGGCGCCCTGCTGCTGGGCCTGCACGAGGCGGACGGCTCGCTGCGGCATGTGGGCAACGTGGGCACCGGCTTCGACACCGGCACCCTGTCCAGCCTGCACCGGAAGCTCAAAGCCCTGGAGCGGCGGACCAGCCCGTTCGCCCAGGCGACACTGGCGGGCCGGCCCCACTGGGTCACGCCCTCATTGGTGGCCGAGGTGGCCTTCTCGGACTGGACACACGCGGGCCACATCCGCCATGCGGTGTTCGTGGGGCTGCGCGAAGACAAGGCCGCAACAGCGGTGGAACGGGAGGTGGACGTGCCCAAGCCGAACGACTCGCCCGCGCCGGTGCGCAAACCGGGCAACCCGCCCGTGCCGGCGCAGAAGCCGCCCGCGCCTTCATCGGTGCGCGTGACCCACCCCGAGCGCGTGATCGACGCGAGCACCGGCGTGTCCAAGCTCGATCTGGTCACGTTCTACGCCACCGTGGGGCCGCTGATGATCGAGCACCTGCGGCAGCGGCCGGTGGCCCTGATGCGCGCGCCTTCGGGCATCGAGGGCGAGCTGTTCTTCCAGAAGCATGTGCCGCCGTCGATGAAGATGGCCGGCGTGGTGCAGCTCGATCCCGCGCTGGACCCGGGCCACGACCCCTGGGTGGCGGTGGCCACGCGGCGCGGGCTGCTCTCGGCGGCGCAATGGAACGTGGTCGAGTTCCACACCCAGAACGCGTTCGCGCGCACCTTCGAGAAGCCCAACCGCATCGTGTTCGACCTCGACCCAGGGGAAGGCGTGGCCTGGGCGCAGGTGCAGGAAGCGGCGCAGCTCACGCATTCGCTGCTGGACCACCTGGGCCTGGTGAGCTTCCTCAAGACCAGCGGTGGCAAGGGCTTGCACGTGGTCGTGCCGGTGCGCCAGCAGCACGACTGGGACAGCGTGAAAGGGTTCGCGCAGGCCGTGGTGCGGCACATGAGCGAGACCATTCCGCAGCGCTTCGTGCGCAAAGAGCGGGCCGAAGAACCGGGTCGGCAAGGTCTTTGTCGACTACCTGCGCAACGGGCGCGGGGCGACCACCGTCAGCGCCTGGTCGGCGCGCGCGCGCCCGGGCATGGGCGTGTCCGTGCCGCTGGACTGGAGCGAGCTGCCGGCCTTGCGCGGCAGCGACCACTGGCACGTGCGCAACATCGCCGAGCGCCTACCCATCGGCAACCGGCCCTGGAACGGCTATGCGCGGTCCGCGCGCTCGCTCACGCCGGCCATGAAGCTGCTGGGGTACCCGTCATGAGCCCGCGCGTGATCTGGAAAGGCGCCATCAGCTTCGGTCTGGTGCACGTGCCGGTGGCGCTGTACCCCGCCTCGCAGGACAGCGGCATCGACTTCGACTGGTTGGACCGGCGCTCCATGGACCCGGTGGGCTACCAGCGCATCAACAAGCGCACGGGCAAGCCGATCAAGGGCGACGACATCGTCAAGGGCGTCCAGCAGGACGATGGCGAGTACGTGATCGTGAGCGACGAGCAGATCAAGGCCGCCTACCCCGTGTCCACGCAGACCATCGAGATCGAGACCTTCGTGCAGGCGGCCGAGATCCCGTTCCTGCTGCTGGAGAAGCCGTACTACCTGGAGCCCATCGGCAAGGGCGAGAAGGTCTATGCCCTGTTGCGCGAGGCCATGGCCCAGGCTGGCGTGATCGGCATTGCGCGCGTGGTGATGCACACCAAGGAACACCTGGCCGCGCTGATTCCCATGGGGCCTGCGCTGGTGCTCAACACCATCCGCTGGGCCAGCGAGATCCGGCCGGTGGAGGACCTGAAACTCCCGGCGGCCGGCAAGTCGGCCGCGGGCGTAAAGGCGGCCGAGCTCAAGATGCGCACGCAGCTCATCAGCGACATGACCGGTCCCTGGGACCCGGAGGCCTATGAGAACCGGTTTGTCAGCGCGGTGCAGGCCCTGGTGCGGCAGAAGGTGAAGGCCGGCGACACCAAGACCGTGACGCCGCTGGAAGACGCGACCGAAGCGGCGGCACCGTCGAACGTGGTCGATCTCACCGAGTTGCTGGCGCGCAGCCTGGCCGGTCGCAAGGGTGGCACCCCCAAGGCCGCCACGGCGAAGAAAACCGCCCCGGCCCGTCGGCGGGCCTGAATCACTCGGGTGGGTGGGCGTCGGCCGGCAGGCGCCGGTCGCGCGCGGTGAGCCAGCTCGCGGTGGCGCCGCACAGCACGATCAGCGCGATGCCGATCAACTCCCACCGGCCTGGCACGTGGCCGAACACCAGCCAGCCGCAGAACATGGCGAAGCCGATCTGGCCGTAGAGGTAGGGCGTGAGCGTGGAGGCCGGCGTGCGCTGGAACGCCAGGATCAGCAGGAAGTGGCCGACCGTGCCCATGAGCCCGATCAGACACAGGATGGCGAAGGTGGCGATGTCGGGAATCGTCTGCCAGACCACCGGCAACACCAGGCTGGAGACCAGCGCACCGACCCAGCCGGTGTAGAAGTGCATGGTCATCGGGTCTTCGGTGCGCGCCATCTTGCTGGTGAGGATCTGGAACCAGGCGTAGGTGAACACCATCACCAGGGGCAGCAGGCTGGCCCAGCCGATCACGTCGCCACCGGGCTGCACCACCAGCAGCGCGCCGGCAAAGCCGCCCACCACCAGCAACCAGCGCAGCGGCGGCACGCGCTCGCGCAGGAACAGGGCCGCCAGCAGCGTGACCACCAGCGGCGTGATCATGACGATGGCGGTGAACTCGCCCACCGGCATGTACTGCAGGGCGACGAAGGACAGCGCGCTCACCGTCAGCAGCAGCGCGCCGCGCAGCAGCTGGAATCGCGGGTGCTCGGTGCGCACCAGGCCGCGGCCGCGCACCGGCAGCATGACGGCGGTGACGAGCACCGCATGGAACACGTAGCGGAACCACACGGCCATCAGCACCGGCACGAAGGCGCCGACGTACTTCACCGAGGTGTCGAGCACCGCGAAGCAGGCCGTGGCCAGGATCAGGAAACCGATGCCCAGCGCGGCCTGCGCGGGCGTGTGGCGCGGAGGCTGCGCCATCACTGCAGGATGCGCGACTGCAGCAAGGCCCACACGGGCGTGACGCTGCCCGGCAGGTCGGGCAACTGGCCCAGGTCGGTGTGGCTTTCTTCGGGGCTGTGGAAGTCGCTGCCGCGCGACGCGGCCAGGCCGAACTCCTGGCAGAACCCGGCGTACTTGACGTAGTCGGCCTGCCCGTGCGCGCCGGTCATCACTTCCACGCCCTGGCCGCCATGGGACTTGAATTCGGTGAACAGCGCGAACTCTTCGTTGGGCGTGAGCTTGTAGCGCCCCGGGTGGGCGATCACCGCCACACCACCGGACTGCTTGATCCAGCCCACCGCGTCACCCAGCGCCGCCCAGCGGTGCGGCACGTAGCCGGGCTTGCCTTCGGTGATGTACTTGCGGAACACTTCGTTGGTTTCCTTGCACACGCCGATTTCCACCAGGTAGCGCGCGAAATGCGAACGCGAGATCAGTTCCGGGTTGCCCACGTATTTCAGCGCGCCCTCGTACACGCCCTTGATGCCCACACGGGCCAGGTCGTCGCTCATTTCGCGCGCGCGTTGTTCGCGGCCGCCGCGCGTGGCGCGCAGGCCGGCCAGCAGGGCGGGGTGCTGGTGGTCCATGCCCAGGCCGACGATGTGCACGGTGATGCCGGCGAAGGTGACCGAGATCTCCGTGCCCGTGAGGTAGGGCAGGCCGGCCTCGCGCGCCGCGGCGATGGCGCGGTCCTGGCCGCCCAGTTCGTCGTGGTCGGTCAGCGCCCACAGTTCGACGCCGTTGGCCTTGGCGCGCTGGGCGAGCACCTCGGGCGTGAGGGTGCCGTCCGAGATCACGGAGTGGCAGTGCAGGTCGGCGTTGAGCAAGGGGTTCACCCGTTCATTTTAGGTGGGGGTGCCATGGCCCTGTGCGTCCAGGGGTTCAGCCCGTGTTCCGCAGGCCGGCGGCGATGCCGTTGATCGAGATGTGGATGCCCCGGCGCACGCGTTCGTCGCGGTCGGCCTGGTTCTCGCCCGCCCGGTAGCGGCGCACCAGCTCCACCTGCAGGTGGTGCAGCGGGTCGATGTACGGGAAACGGTGGCGCATGGAGCGCTGCAGCGCGGCGTTGTTCACCAGCCGTTGCTTTTCACCGGTGATGAGCGCCAGCGCGTCGGCCGTGCGCTGCCATTCGGCCTCGATGGCCTTGAACACCTGGTTGCGCAGGCGCTTGTCGGGCATGAGCTCGGCGTAGCGCGAGGCCAGGGCGAGGTCGCTCTTGGCCAGCACCATGTCCATGTTGGAGAGCAAGGTGCTGAAGAAGGGCCACTGCTTGACCATCTTCTGCAGCAGCGCCTTCTGCGCGGCCACGCCCTTGGGGCCGTCCTGGTGCAGGAAGGCGTGCACCGCCGAGCCGAAGCCGTACCAGCCCGGCAGGGTGAGGCGGCACTGGCCCCAGCTGAAGCCCCAGGGGATCGCGCGCAGGTCCTCGATCTTCTGCGTGGCCTTGCGCGAGGCCGGGCGCGAGCCGATGTTGAGTTCGGCGATCTCGCGGATCGGGGTGGCGGCGAAGAAGTACTCGGCGAAGCGCGGGGTGTCGTAGACCAGCGCGCGGTAGGCCGCCATGCTCTGGCGCGAGAGTTCGTCGGCTGCGGTCAGGAAAGCGGCGGGCGCGTTGCGCGTGGGCTTGAGCAGCGTGGCTTCCAGCGTGGCGGCCACCAGGGTTTCGAGGTTGCGCCGGCCGATCTCGGGGTTGGCGTACTTGGAGCCGATCACCTCGCCCTGTTCGGTCAGGCGGATCTGGCCGCGCACCGTGCCCGGGGGCTGCGCCAGGATGGCCTGGTAGCTCGGGCCGCCGCCCCGGCCCACGGTGCCGCCGCGGCCATGGAACATGCGCAGCTGGATCGGTTTCTCGGCGCCCTTGTTGAGCGTGTCGAACAGCTCGACCAGCGCGATCTCGGCGCGGTACAGCTCCCAGTTGCTGGTGAAGATGCCGCCGTCCTTGTTGCTGTCGGAGTAGCCGAGCATGATGTCTTGCTCGCTGTAGCCGTCGCCCGCGCCGCGCTGCACCATGGCGCGCACGCCGGGCAGGGCGAGGTACTCGCGCATGATGGGCGCGGCGTTGCGCAGGTCTTCGATGGTCTCGAACAGCGGCACCACGATCAGGTCGCACACCGCGTCCTCGGCCAGTGTGCCGCGCATCAGGCCGGCTTCCTTCTGCAGCAGCAACACCTCGAGCAGGTCGCTCACCGTTTCGGTGTGGCTGATGATGGCGTGGCGGATGGCCTGCGCGCCGAAGCGCTCGCGCCCGCTGCGCGCGGTGTCGAAGATCGCCAGCTCGCCCAGCGTATGGGCCGAGTAGGCGACGCCGGGCACGCGCAGGGGGCGCGCGTCGTTCAGCTGGCGCAGCAAGACGGCGCGTTTGCCCGCTTCGTCGAGCTTCGAGTATTGGGGCTCGATGCGCGCGGCCGCGAGCAGCTCGGCCACGACTTCCTCGTGCTTGTCCGAGCTTTGCCGCAGGTCCACGGTGGCGAGGTGAAAACCGAACACTTGCACCGCGCGCATCAGCGGCAGCAGGCGCGCGCGCGCCAGGGCTTCGCCGTGGTGGGCCTTGAGCGAGGCCTCGATGGTGCGCAGGTCGTCCAACAGCTCGGCGGCGCTGGCGTAGGGGTCTTGCGGCGCGATGGCGTGGCGCGCCGCTTCGCCGCCGGTGAGCCTCCCGAGCGTGGCCGCGAGGCGCGCGTACATGCCGGTGAGCGCGCGGCGGTAGGGCTCGTCCTGGCGGTGGGCGTTGGTGTCGGGCGAGCGCTCGGCCAGGGCCTGCATGGCCGGGCTCACGCTGTTGAGCATGGCCGAGACCGACAGCTCCGCGCCCAGGTGGTGCAACTGCGTGAGGTGGTGGCGCAGCACCATGTCGGCCTGGCTGTGCAGCGCGAGCTCCAGGGTCTGCGCGGTCACGTTGGGGTTGCCGTCGCGGTCGCCGCCGATCCACTGGCCCATGCGCAGGAAGGGGGCGATGGGCGGCGCGGCGTTGCCGCTGTCGCCCAGGCCTTCTTCCAGTTCGCGGTAGAGGCGGGGGATCTGCGTGAGGAAGGTCGCTTCGTAGTAGCTCAGCGAGTTCTCGATCTCGTCGGCCACGGTGAGCTTGGTGAAGCGCAGCAGGCGCGTCTGCCAGAGCTGCGTGACGCGGGCGCGGATCTGCGCCTCGATGTCGGCGCGCTCTCTCGGCAGGCGCTGTGGTTCGTCGCGCTCGCCCAGCAGGCGGGCGATGGCGCGTTCGGCGTCCAGGATGCTCTTGCGCTGCACCTCGGTGGGGTGGGCGGTGAGCACGGGCGAGATGTGGGCGCTGGCCAGCGTCTGCACCACCTCGGCGGGCGCGATGCCGGCCTTGTGCAGGCGCTGCAGCGTGCGCGCGAGGCTGCCTTCCTGCAGGTTGCCGGCGCGCTCGTGCACCGCGCGGCGGCGGATGTGGTGGCGGTCTTCGGCCAGGTTGGCCAGGTGGCTGAAATAGGTGAAGGCGCGGATCACGCTCACGGCCTGGTCGCCGGTCAGGCCCTTGAGCAGCTTCTTCAGCGCCTTGTCCGCCGATTCATCCGCATGACGGCGGAACGCCACTGAAAGTTGGCGGATCTGCTCGATCAGGTCGAACGCGGCCTGGCCCTCCTGCTCGCGGATCACGTCGCCCAGGATGCGGCCGAGCAGCCGGATGTCGTCGATGAGCGGCTGGTCCTTGTCGGCCCGTCCGGCGCCCTGGTTGGTGGTGGTTTTGTGGGCGGGGCGGGCGGGCTTTCGCGTCATGGTAGATGGTGGGTTGGGGTGGGCGGGCGCTCGACGGAACAGGGCATGCTAGCATTCAAAATCACCGCTTCCGTTACCAGCCGGGTACCAAAATCGCCCGCGACGTCCGGCCTTCCCGGACCCTCCTTCCCGACCCATGTCCCCATCCTCTTCCGCCGCTCTGGCCATCACCATCGCCACCCGTGAAAGCCGCCTCGCCCTGTGGCAGGCCGAACACGTCAAGGCCTTGCTCGAAGGCCTGGGCCACCGCGTCACGCTGCTGGGCATGACCACCCTGGGCGACCAGATCCTGGACCGCAGCCTGTCCAAGGTGGGCGGCAAGGGCCTGTTCGTGAAGGAACTCGAGCTCGCGCTGGAAGACGGCCGCGCCGACATCGCCGTGCACTCGCTCAAGGACGTGCCGATGGAGCTGCCGCCCGGCTTCGCGCTGGCCTGCGTGATGGAGCGCGAAGACCCGCGCGACGCCTGGGTCTCGCCGCACTGCGCCGGGCTGGCCGACCTGCCGGCCAACGGCGTGGTGGGCACCTCCAGCCTGCGCCGCCTGGTGCTGCTGCGCGCGGCACTGGACCAGTTGGGCCGGGACGATGTGCGCATCGAACCCTTGCGCGGCAACCTCGACACGCGCCTGCGCAAGCTCGATGAAGGCCGGTACCACGCCATCGTGCTCGCCGCCGCCGGCCTCAAGCGCCTGGGGCTGGAGGCGCGCATCCGCCACATCTTCGACCCGACCGATTCCTTGCCGGCGGCCGGGCAGGGCGCCTTGGGCATCGAGGTGCGCGCCGACCGCGCCGACCTGATCGCCGCGCTGGCGCCGCTGGTGCACCAGCCCACCTGGCTGCGCGTGGCCGCCGAACGCACGGTCTCGCGCGCCATGGGTGGCAGCTGCTCCATGCCGCTGGCCGCCTACGCCGACTGGGGCCGCGAAGGCGCGCTGCGGCTCGACGCGGCCTGGGGCGACCCCCAGGGGCAGGCACCCCTGGTGCGCGTCGGCACCCAAGCGGCCGTGACCACACTGGACGAGGCCGAGGCGCTGGGCCAGCAGGTGGCCCAGGCGCTGCGCGCGGCCGGTGCCGCGCCACCGGTCGCGGAGACCTGAGGCCTTGGTGGACACCGCCGCCCACCCGCCTGGCACCCGGCGCCGGCTGGAACGGCTCATCGTCACGCGGCCGGCGCCCGAGGCCCAGGTCTGGGTGGATGCCCTGCGCGCCGAAGGCTGGCCCGCCCAGGCCCTGCCCCTGATTGAAATTGCGCCACCCGCCGCCGAGGCCGACCGGGCCACGCTGCACCACTGGCGCGCGCACTGGACGCAGGCCGATGCCATCCTGTTCGTGAGCGGCGCGGCGGTGAGCCATTTCTTCGAGGGCGGGGTCGCACCCGCCAGCCAGCCGCCGCACACCCGCTTCTGGGCCCCGGGACCGGGCACGGCGCGCCTGCTCGAGCAGGCCATCGCGCCGCTGGGCCTGGGTGCGGCCCACATCGATGCACCGCCTCCCGACGCCGCGCAGTTCGACTCCGAGCATTTGTGGCCGGTGGTCTCGTCCCAGGTCGGCCCGGGGCGGCAGGTGCTGATCGTGCGCGGCACCTCGGCCCAGGGAACCTCGGAGGCCGGGGTGGCCGGCACCGGCCGCGACTGGCTGATCCGCCAATGCACCGCCGCCGGTGCGCAGGTGCAGGGATGTGTGGCGTATGCGCGACGCGCGCCCGTGCTTTCAGCTACCGACCGCGCCGTGATCGATGCGGCGGCCACGGCGCGCAGCGTGTGGCTGTTCAGCAGTTCCGAAGCCCTGCTGCCGCTGCAGAACCTGCGGCCAGCCCCGGTGTGGGCGCCAGCGAGCGCGCTGGTCACGCACCCGCGCATCGCCGCTGCGGCCGCTCAGGCAGGGTTCGGCCAGATCTGTCAGACCCGTCCTGCATTGGTCGATGTGGTGCGCGCTCTAGAATCGGGCTGGACCCGACCATGAGCGCCGACACACCCGACCCCATTCCCCCCGTTGCCGCGCCGGCGCCCGCCGCCGTTGCGCCTCCCCCGGCGCCCGTGGCCGCTCCGCGGCGTTCAGGCCAGGTCTTTCAGTGGCTGGCCCTGCTGATCGCCGCGCTGGCGCTGGTGATGACGGGCCTGCTCTGGCAGAAGCTCGGCTTCACCCAGCAGGAGCTGGCCCGCCGCAGCCAGGACACCATCGCGCAGGCCGTGGAGGCGCGCACGCTGGCGGCCCAGGCCGAAGCCCTCACGCAGGAACTGCAGGCCCGCCTGGCCGTGGCCGAGGTGCGGCTGTCGGAAGTGACCCTGCAGCGCAGCCAGCTCGAAGAGCTCATGCTCTCGCTCTCCCGCTCGCGCGACGACAACCTGGTGCAGGACCTGGAATCCGCGCTGCGCCTGGCGCAGCAACAGGCCCAGCTCACCGGCACCGCCCAACCGCTCATCTCGGCCCTGCAGGCCGCCGACCAGCGCATCGCGCGCGCCGCGCAGCCGCGCCTGAACCCGGTGCAGCGCGCCATCGGCCGCGACATCCAGCGCATCCAGGGCGCGTCCCTGGCCGACATCCCCGCGCTCACGCTGCAGCTCGATGAGCTCGCGCGGCAGGTGGACGACTGGCCGCTGCTCAACCAGGTGGGCCAGCCGGTGGCCGCGCCGTTGAGCAAGGGCAAGGCCGGGCGAAAGGCCGCCCCCGAACCCGTGGCGGTGAAGGACGCCGCGCCCGAGACCGCTGCCGTGCCCGACGCGGCGACCGAACCGGACACCACCGGCTGGAGCCGCGTGTCGGGTTGGTGGAGCGGTATGTGGACGCGCATCTGGACCGATGTCACCCGCAACGGCCGCGAGTTGGTGCGCGTGAGCCGCATCGACCGGCCCGAAGCCGTGCTGCTCGCGCCCGACCAGGCCCTGTTCATGCGCGAGAACCTCAAGCTCAAGCTGCTCAATGCGCGCCTGGGCCTGCTGGCCCGTCACATGCAGGCCAGCCAGGCCGATCTGATGGCCGTGGAAGCCGCGCTCGCGCGTTACTTCGACACCAACTCGCCCCGCGTGACCACCGCCCAGGCCACGCTGGCGCGCCTGCGCAAGGACCTGGTGGACAGCGACCTGCCGCGGCCCGAAGAAACCCTGACGGCCCTGACCGCCGCGGCAGGGGGGCGCTGATGGCCGCCCGTTTTGGTGGTGCCATGCGCAGCGTGTTCTGGCTGCTCGGCCTCGCGGCGCTGGCCGTGGCGCTCGCGCTGCTGGTGGGGCACAACGAGGCCACGCTCACCCTGTTCTGGCCGCCCTACCGTTTCGATGTCTCCTTCAACTTCGTCGTCTTCTGCCTGATCGGCGGCTTCGTGCTGCTGTACGCCGCGCTGCGCGCGTTCTCGATGTTGCGCGACCTGCCCGCGCAGGCCCAGCGCTGGCGCAGCCAGCAGATCGAGCGCGCCGTGGTCGGGTCGGTGATGGACGCGCTGTCGCACCAGCTGGCGGGCCGCTTCGTGCGCGCGCAGTCGGCGGCCCAGCAGGCGGTGGACCAGCTCAAGGGCGTGCCGGCCGGGCAATGGCCCCGCCGCGACCAGCTTCAGCTGCTCGCCCACCTGCTGCTGGCCGAGAGCGCGCAATCGCTGCAGAACCGCGAGCGCCGCGACGAGAACCTGCAGGCCGCCCTCAGCCCGAAGCTGGCCAAAAAGCGCGCCGGAAGCCCACGAAGGTGCGCTGCTGCGCGCGGTGCGCTGGGCGGTGGAAGACCATGACGCCGACGCCGCGCGTGCGCGCCTGGCCGAGCTGCCGCAGGGCGCGAGCCGGCGCATCCAGGCGCTGCGCCTGAAGCTGCGCATCGCCCGCCTGGGCGGTGAAACCGGCGAGGCGCTGGAGACCGCGCGCGTGCTGCGCCAAGCACCGCGCATTTTCGCCCGAGGCCTCCCGCAGCATCGTGCGTGGCCTGGCGCTCGATGCCCTGCGCGAAGCACACGACATGACGCAGCTGGACGCGTTTTGGAACGGCCTGGACGCCACCGAGCGCGCCATGCCCGAGGTGGCCCTGGCCGCCGCGCGCCGCGCCAACCAATTGACCGGCCCCGCCACCAGCGAGCAGGACCGCGAGCTGGTCCACGCCCGCGTGCGCGCCTGGCTCGAACCCCTGTGGCCCGAGTTCGGGACGCTGGACGTGGCGCAGCAGCGCCAGCTCGTGCTGGCGCTGGAACCCGGCCTGGGTGAGCTCGACGCCGCCGGGCTGGCCCGGCTGGAGCAGTTGCAGCGCCAATGGCCGCAGAACGGCTTCCTGCAGTACCTCGCGGGCCAGGCCTGCATGCGTCGCCAGCTCTGGGGCAAGGCCGCGCAGATGCTGAGCCAGTCCAGCCACAGCCTGGACGACCCCGCCCTGCTGCGCCGCACCTGGCGTGGCCTGGCGCAGCTGGCCGAAGAGCGGGGCGATGAAACGGCCGCGCAAGCTGCGTGGAAGCGGGCCGCGCTGCTGGACTGAGTCGAACCGAACCCAGGGGATGCGCCAGGGCATCCCCAAAGAAAAAGCCGATCGGAACCCGATCGGCTTTTTCTTCGGGGCCTGCCGCCACGCCGGAGGCGGGCGGCGGTGGCGAGGACTCAGGGGTTCTCGAACGGCAGCTTCATGTCGCGCAGGTCCTTGCGCGTTTCCACCAGCACCAGCGGACCTTCGTCCAGCACCACGGGCGGCTTGGGTTCGCGCGGCACATGGATGGGCTTGGGTTCGGCCGCGATGGCGGCCTGCACCTGGGCCACCTTCTCCGCGTTGGAGTTCACCCATTCCAGGCCACTGGCCTGCGCCACCTGGTCGAGGGATTCGACGGACAGCGTGAACGGCTGCACCTTGGGCAGGCCTCGGGAGCCGGGCGCTTCGACCGCGCGCGGTGCGGCGGCGGCCACGGGGGCTGCTGCGCGCGGCGCGCGAGGTGCTTGCGGCACCACGGCGGGCGCGGGTGCCGCCACTTCGGCCGCAGGTGCGGCCACCGGGGCCGGCACCACCACTTCGGCAGGCGCCACAGCGACGGGTTCGGCCGCCGGCGCTTCGGTGGTTTCCGCGTTCACGGCAGGCGGCGTGGCGATGCTGAAGTAGCTGCGCACGGGGGCTTCGTAGGCCGAGGCATCGGGCGAGTCGTTCACCGCTTCGCTGCGCTCGGCAGGTGCCACGGTCTCGGCGGCGGCCGGAGCCTCTTCACCTTCGACCGCGCCTTCGCGGGGGCCGCGTTCGCGGCGGTCGCGGCCATAGCGGTCGCGGCTGCGGCGTTCGCGGTTGCCGCGCGGCGCGCCGTTCTCGGCGTCGCCCTCGCGCGGGGCTTGAGCTTCGCTCACGCCTTCGGCGACGGTGGCCGGCTGTTCACCTTCCACGGCGTCGGGACGGGGCGTTGCCTCGGCACCTTCGGCGCCCGGCTGGCGGCGGCGGTTGTCACCGCGGGGGCGGCGATCGCGGTCGCGCTCGCGGCGTTGCTGGCCTTCGGCCGCTTCGGGCGTGTCGCTCGGCGCGGCGTCCAGCGGCAGGGCGTTGTTGACGTTGCCGCCTTCGGCCGCCACAGGGGCTTCCCGGCGGCCACCTTCGCGGCGGTTGCCTTGGCGGCCTTCACCACCGCGCCCTTCGTTGCGGTTCTCGTTGCGGCCTTCGCCGCGGCCTTCACCGCGACGGCCTTCGCCACGCGCCTGTTCGCTGCGACCTTCCACGCGGCCGCCCTCGGCGCGCGCCTCGACCGCACGGCCTTCGCCACCGCGGCCACCGTTGCGGCCACCGCCTTCGCGGCCTTCGCGCGAACCACGGCCTTCGGCGCCACCACGGCCACTGCGGCTGCGGCCGTCACGGCCACCTTCGCGGCGACCGCCGTCGGCACGTTCTTCGCGGGCACCGCCCTTGGCGGCCGGTGCGGCCACGGCAGGCGTTGCCGCCGGCTTGGCCGGTGCGGGCTCGGCACCGAACAGGCTCTTGAGCCAACCGAAGAAACCCTTCTCGGCCGGTGCCGGCGCGGCCGGCACGGGCTTGGCGGCCACGGGCGCTGCCACCGGTGCGGCGGCGGGGGCCGGCGTTTCGGGGCGCGGTGCGGCCACGGGCGCGGGTCCGTCGGGCAGCACGCCCTTGATCACCGGTTCCTGCTTGTTGGTGCGTTCCTGGCTGCGGCGCGTGAAGCTGGCGACGTCGTCCACTTCATCGGCCAGCTTGTAGCTCGCGTCCAGGTTGTCCAGGCGCGGGTCGTCGTGCTTGAGGCGCTCGAGCTTGTAGTTGGGCGTGTCGAGCGACTTGTTGGGCACCAGCAGCACGCTGATGCGCTGCTTGAGTTCGATCTTGGTGATCTCGGTGCGCTTTTCGTTCAGCAGGAAACTCGCGACTTCGACCGGCACCTGCACCAGCACCGCGGCCGTGCTGTCCTTGAGCGACTCTTCCTGGATGATGCGCAGGATCTGCAGTGCCGAGCTCTCGGTGTCGCGGATGTGGCCGGAACCACCGCAACGCGGGCAGGGGATGGAAGCGCCTTCGTTGAGCGCGGGCTTGAGGCGCTGGCGGCTCATTTCGAGCAGACCGAACTTGCTGATGGCGCCGAACTGCACGCGGGCGCGGTCCTGGCGCAGCGCGTCGCGCAGGCGGTTTTCCACTTCGCGGCGGTTCTTCGACTCTTCCATGTCGATGAAGTCGATCACCACCAGACCACCCAGGTCGCGCAGGCGCGCCTGGCGGGCCACTTCGTCGGCGGCTTCCAGGTTGGTGCGGGTCGCGGTTTCCTCGATGTCGCCGCCCTTGATGGCGCGGGCCGAGTTCACGTCCACCGCCACCAGCGCTTCGGTCTGGTCGATCACGATGGCGCCGCCAGAAGGCAGGTTCACCGTGCGGCTGTACGCGGTTTCGATCTGGTGCTCGATCTGGAAGCGCGAGAACAGCGGCGCGTCGTCGCGGTAGCGCTTCACGCGGTGCCCGTGCTCGGGCATCACATGGCTCATGAACTGGTGAGCCTGTTCGAAGATGTCGTCGGTGTCGATCAGGATCTCACCGATGTCGCTGTTGAAGTAGTCGCGGATCGCGCGGATCACCAGGCTCGATTCCTGGTAGATCAGGAAGGCGCCCTTGCCACCCTTGGTCGCGCCGTCGATGGCGTTCCAGAGCTTGAGCAGGTAGTTCAGGTCCCACTGCAGTTCGGCGGCGTCGCGGCCGATGCCGGCGGTGCGCGCGATGATGCTCATGCCGTTGGGGTATTCGAGCTGGTCCAGCGCCTGCTTGAGTTCCTGGCGGTCTTCGCCTTCGATGCGGCGGCTCACGCCCCCGCCGCGCGGGTTGTTCGGCATCAGCACCACGTAGCGGCCGGCCAGGCTCACGAAGGTGGTGAGGGCGGCGCCCTTGTTGCCGCGTTCTTCCTTTTCCACCTGGACCAGCAGTTCCTGGCCTTCGCGGATCACGTCGTTGATGCGGGCCTGGTTGACCGGCACCCCGGCGGCGAAATACTGGCGCGAGATTTCCTTGAAAGGCAGGAAGCCGTGGCGTTCTTCGCCGTAGTCGACGAAGCAGGCTTCGAGCGACGGCTCCACGCGGGTGACCACCGCTTTGTAGATGTTGCCCTTGCGCTGTTCGCGCCCTTCGATTTCGATTTCGTAGTCGAGCAATTTCTGCCCGTCCACGATCGCCAGGCGGCGCTCTTCGGCCTGCGTGGCGTTGATCAGCATGCGTTTCATGATGCGTTCCTTCGTTCAAATACAAGGACGCAGGGGCCACCGGCCCATGCGCCAACCTGCCGTGAACCAGCGGAAGCGCGAACGAGGGGAGGAATTGCCGGAGAGCCGTTGACCCGCGGTTCGGGGAAGGCGTTCAACACAGGCGGGCACCAGGGTGCCGCGTCGAACCGCCAGGTCAGGGCGTAGGCGCGTGGAGGTGGGTGAACAGGGAAGAAGGCTCGATGGCTGTCATTGACATGGATCTGGCCGGTGTCTCTCTGGCTTCACTTCGTCCTCATCCAGCCACGTGTTGCGGGCTGGGTGATTGGGGTATTCCGTATTCGGGTTCGTGTTCTTCAGCGGATTCGCCCGCGGCTTCGACCGGCCCGCCGCCGTGCCAGGATTCGCATGGGAATGCATCGGGCAACGGCGCCAGACCCGGGTGCTGCGGGTGGCAACCCACCCGCGGCGGACGCCTTGCCTTGCAAGCTGCGGTCCCTTGCCTTGGGTGACTGCCTTAAACTCAAGGTAAATCAATCACTTACGGCACACGACGGGTGTGACGCATTATAGTCAGCTCCCCGCCATTCGTGGTGGCCTTATTCACACCCATGCTCAGCAACCCGAATTCGGGGGAAATCCGACACATCACGGTTGACGAAGAGTCGGCGGGGCAGCGGTTGGACAACTTCCTCATCCGCATCCTCAAAGGGGTGCCCAAATCGCACATCTACCGCATCATCCGCTCGGGCGAGGTGCGCCGGAACAAGGGCCGGGTGTCGGCCGACGACCGCGTCGCCCTTGGCGATGTGTTGCGCATTCCGCCGATCCGGCTGTCCGAACGCGCCGAAGAGAAGGCGGCCCATCCGGCGCCGGCGCGCGAATTCCCGGTCGTGTTCGAGGACGAGGCCTTTCTGGCGATTGACAAGCCCGCCGGCGTGGCGGTGCATGGTGGCAGCGGCGTGAGTTTCGGCGTGATCGAACAAATGCGCCAGGCTCGGCCGCAGGCCCGATTGCTCGAATTGGTGCATCGCCTGGACCGGGAAACCAGCGGCCTGTTGCTGATTGCCAAGAAAAAGAGCGCGCTCAAGGCATTGCAGGACCAATTTCGCGAACGTGAAACCGGAAAAACCTATCTGGCGATGGTCAAAGGCGCCTGGCCCGCCCGCCTGAAGGTGCTGGACCAGCCTTTGCACAAATACCTATTACCTGATGGCGAACGCCGTGTGAGGGTGACGACAGCCGACGATCCGGACGGCATGCGCTCGGTCACGCTGGTGAAGGTGGCGCAGCGCGTGCCCGCACCACCAGGGCTGGAGGCGGTCGTTCCCGAAGGCTTCAGCCTGTTGGAGGTCACCATCAAGACCGGCCGCACCCATCAGATTCGCGTGCATTTGTCCAGCGCCGGCCATCCGATTGCGGGTGACGATAAATACGGCGATTTCGAACTCAATCGGCAATTGGCACGGATTGGTTTGAAACGCATGTTCCTGCATGCCTGGCGTTTGAGGTTGACACATCCTGTCACCAAATCCGCGTTGGAACTGCAGGCCGAATTGCCGCCGGAGCTATATAAATGGCGATCCCCCGGAATAGAATGATGGTCTGCGTCGTTGGCAGACATCCGGTTCCGGATGGATCAAACATTACCTAAAAAGGACGATTTCAATGGCAAGTTATTCCGAACTCATGGCGCAAGCCCAGAACCTGATGGCACAGGCCGAGCAGGCGCGCAAGGACGAGCTCTCCGCGGTCATCGCCGACATCAAGGCGAAGATGAAGCAATTCGGCATCACCACCGCCGATCTGGGCAGCACCTCGGCGACCAAGAAGACCGGCAAATCCAAATCGGCCGCACCGGCCAAGTACAAAGGCCCGAACGGTGAACTCTGGGCAGGTGGCCCGGGCCGCAAACCCGAATGGGTTCGCGCCGTGCTGGCATCGGGCAAGAGTCTGGACAGCTACCTGATCTGATCCATTCCCCTGCCTCCTTGCACACGGCCCGCCTCTGGCGGGCTTTGTCTTTGGTACCCTCGAAAGCATGTTTCGAATACTTGTCGTCTGCATGGGCAACATCTGCCGCTCGCCCATGGCGGCCAGCGTGCTGCACGCCGCCATCGCGCGCCGCCAGCTGGCGCAGCGGGTGGAGGTGGATTCCGCCGGCACCTACGCCGGCCATCAGGGGGAAAAGCCCGACCGCCGGGCGATCACCCTGGCGATGGCGCGCGGTTACCCGCAGATCGAGCGCGAGCGGGCCCGCCGCGTGCGCGATGAGGACTACCGGAACTTCGACCTGATCCTCGCCATGGACGCGGACAACCTGGAGAACCTGCGCTTCAAGTGCCCTCCCGAGCACCAGCACAAATTGCACCTGTTCCTGGAGTACGCGGGTGTGGAGGGCCGGCGCGAAGTGCCCGACCCTTACTACGGCAATGCCCAGGGCTTCGAGGTGGTGCTGGGCCTGTGCGAGCAGGGCAGCGAGGGCGTGCTCGCACGGGTGCTGAGCACGCTGGACTGAGGCGGCTTCAGGCCTGGTGGTACTCGCGGTACCAGCGCACGAAGCGTTCGATGCCGTCCTTCAGAGGCGTGGAGGGCGCGAAGCCCACCCAGCGGTGCAGGGCCTCGGTGCTGGCGTAGGTCGCCGGCACGTCGCCGTCCTGCATGGGCAGGAATTCCTTGATCGCCTCGCGCCCCAGCGCCTGTTCGATGCAGCCGATGAAGTCCATCAGCGGCACCGGGTCGTGGTTGCCGATGTTGAAGATGCGGTAGGGCGGTCCACCCGCGTTCTCGGGCATGGCCGGTTTGTCGAGCACGCGCAGCACGCCTTCGACGATGTCGTCGATGTAGGTGAAGTCGCGCTTCATCTTCCCGTGGTTGAAGACCTGGATCGGCCGGCCTTCGAGCACCGCGCGGGTGAAGCTGAAGTAGGCCATGTCGGGCCGGCCCCAGGGCCCGTACACCGTGAAGAAACGCAGGCCGGTGGTGGGCAGCCCATAGAGGTGGCTGTAGGTGTGGGCCATCAGCTCGTTGGCCTTCTTGGTGGCCGCGTACAGGCTCACCGGGTGGTCGACGGCGTCGGTTTCCTCGAACGGCATCTTGGTGTTGCCGCCATACACGCTGGAGCTGGACGCGTAGACCAGGTGGCCCGGCTTCTGCGCGCGGCAGCCTTCCAGGATGTGGCCGAAGCCGGTGAGGTTGCTGTCGAGGTAGGCGTTGGGGTGCGTGATCGAGTAGCGCACACCGGCCTGGGCCGCCAGGTGCACCACGGCGTCGAAGCGGTGGCTGGCGAACAGCCGGGCCATGGCCTCGCGGTCCGCCACATCGACCTGTTCGAAGGCGAAACCCGGGTGCTTCTGCAGCGGCTCCAGCCGGGCGCGCTTGAGCGCGACGGCGTAGTAGTCGTTGAGGTTGTCGATGCCGAGCACCGTGTCGCCGCGCGCCAGCAGGCGCTGGGCGGTGTGCATGCCGATGAAGCCGGCCGCGCCAGTCAGGAGGATGTGCATGGCGGTATGTTAGCCGCCAGCCTGCCTCAGTCTTTCTGCCAGATCACCCGTTTTCCGGACGTTTCCCACGTTTCGTAGTACCGCGCGTACAGGTCTTCGATGCGGTTGCGCTTGACCTTGAAGGTGGGCGTGATGATGTCGTTGTCCACCGTCCAGGCGGTGGTGACGACCACGATGCACTGCAGCTGCTCGTGCGGGTCCAGCGTGGCGTTGATGCCCTTGAGGTGGCTGGCCAGCGAGGTTTCGAGCTCGGTGCGCGCGGCGGCGTCGTTCGCCACGCGCGCGGCCGCGTCCGCGTTGAGCATCACGATGCCCAGGGGCTGGCCCAGGTTGGCGCCGGTCACCACGCAGGCTTCCACGGCCTCGTGCATCACCAGCTTGTCCTCGATCGGCGCGGGCGCCACGTACTTGCCCTTGCCGGTCTTGAACAGGTCTTTCACACGGCCGGTGATGCGCAGCAGGCCCTGCTTGTCGATCGTGCCCTTGTCGCCGGTCTTGAGCCAGCCGTCTTCGGTGAAGGCCTCGCGGCTCTTCTCGGGCTCCTTGTAGTAGCCCTGCATCAGCGCCTGGCTGCGCATCTGCACCTCGCCGGTCTCGGGGTCGAGGCGGTGCTGCACGCCGGCGTAGGTGGGGCCCACGGTGCCCTGCTGGTTCTTGCCCGGCTCGGTGATGTGCGAGAGCGCGAGGTTCTCGGTCATGCCGTAGCCCTCGTTGATGTTCAGGCCGAGCTGGCTGTACCACTGCAGCAGGGCCATGGGCATGGGCGCGGCGCCACCGGCGGCGAACTTGCACTGGTCCAGACCCAGGGCCTTCATCACCTTGCGGCGCACGATGCCACCCAGGATGGGGATGCGCAGGAGCCGGTTGAGCTTGGCCGGCGGCATCTTGGCGTGGATGCCCTGCTGGAACTTGACCCACAGGCGCGGCACCGAGAAGAAGATGGTGGGCCGCGCGCGCTGCAGGTCGGCGGCGAAGGTGTCGAGCGACTCGGCGAAGTACACGTGCATGCCGGTGCGCAGCCAGCCGTGTTCGACCAGCATGCGCTCGACCACATGGGCCAGCGGCAGGTAGGACAGCATGCGGTCTTCGCCCGAGAGCGGGATGCGCTTGACGCCGGAGTCGATGGCCCAGGCGAAGTTGCCGAAGCTGTGCATCACGCCCTTGGGCATGCCGGTGGTGCCCGAGGTGTAGATCAGGGTCGCGAGTTCGTCGGCGCCGCGCGTGGGCTCACCCTGCAGCGGCTGGTGGCGGCCGCAGATCGCGTCCCAGCCTTCGTAGGCCTGGATCGCGTCCAGCGGCGAGAGCGCGTAGCTGATGCAGGGCAGGCCGGCGGGCACGCCGGGCTTCATGCCTTCCCAGCCATCGAGCTTGCCGATGAAGCAGGCCTTGGCCTCGCTGTGGGTGAGGATCTGGCGCACCGTCTCGGCCGCGAGCGTGGGGTAGAGCGGCACCGACACGTGGCCGGCCATCCAGATGGCGAGGTCGCTCATCATCCACCAGGCGCAGTTCTTCGAGAGGATCGCGACCTTGGAGCCCGGCGCCCAGCCTTGCGATTGCAGGTGGGTGCGCATGCGCCGCACCTGGTCGCCGATCTCGGCCCAGGTGAATTCCTGCACCGCGCCCGCGCCCATGGGCTGTGTGAGCGCAACGCGCTTGGGATCGGTCTTTTCCCAGTGGTACAGGCGTTGCAGGGCGAGCAGCTCGGGCGCGACTTGGGTCATGTGACGTGTCTCCGTTGTGTGTGTGCGAAGGGGGAATCTACCAAGCCCTCCGCACGCTGTTTAGAGGGTTTCACCTGTTGGGGCGCCACCGGCGGATCCCGGCGGAGTCACAGCCCCAGCAATTGCGCGAGGTCCAATGGCTTTGTGCGCTCCGCCGGCACGACGTGGCTTTCGAGATGGTCCAGGTGCGCGCGCATCGCCTTGACTGCCCGCTCGGTGTCGCCCGCGATCACCGCCGCGATGATGTTCGCGTGCTCCTGGTCCGAGCAGGAGACGCTCTTGCCAGGGTCACCGTGCGCGAGAAAGATCAAGGGCGTGCGGGCCACCAGCTGCTGCAGGAATTCGGTGAGCACCGTGTTGCCGGCGCATTGCGCGAGTTGCACGTGAAAGTCGGTCGACAACTTGATGCCGGTGCGCATGTCACCCGCGCGGTAGGTGTCCCGTTCCTGTTTCATGAGCTCACGCAAGGTCCTGAGCTGGTCCGCGTCGATCGACTCGGCCAGCCGCTCGATCACGAAACCCTCGATCAGCCGCCGGGCCGCGAAGATCTGGCCGACTTCCTCCAGCGAAGGGCTGCGCCACGCTGGCGCCGTGCTGCGATCGAAGGGTGACCACCTTGGCGGTGGCGAGCCGTGCCAGCGTCTTTCGCACGACGCCACGCGTGACGCCGAAAGCCTGCGCCAGCGGTATCTCCTTGAGTTTGGTGCCGGGGGCGAGGCGTCGATCCAGGATGCCGTCGTACAGGGTTCTGTAAACGCGCTCCTCGGGCGACTCCTCCGGCTCGCGTGCCTTGTCCGCAGGCTTCGCCGCTTCGACGGCGGTCCGGGCCGACTTCTTGATGGGGGGTGTCGCCGGGCCACCGGTCGTGGTGTCTCCAGCGCTCGTCTTCCTCGTTGCCATGGTGTGTTCTCTGGTGAGGGCTGCTTGCACCCGTCAGGGTGGTGCCGGATTTTATGCGGCCAAAAAATGTTAACACTAGCGTTTTTACTATGTTGACATTAATTGTTGACAGTGAAAGACTTGCCGCCATCGAACGCCTGTCGTTTCAGCCACGAGGAATCCATGCCAAGCGAGAACCAGCCATCGTTGCCACCCGCGGCGCCGTCGCGCATCCACTTCGTGGTGAACGGCCAGCCCCACCGGTTGGACAACCCCGATCCCAACCGCACCTTGCTCAATCACCTGCGCGAGGCGCTCGCGCTCACCGGAACCAAGGAGGGGTGCGCCGAAGGCGATTGCGGCGCTTGCACCGTGGTCGTGAGCGAGCCGCATGGTCAGGGCGTGCGCCGCCGCGCGGTCAATGCCTGCATCCAGTTGCTGCCGACCTTGCACGGCAAGGAAGTCCTGACGGTGGAGGGGCTGGCGCAAAACCGGGTGCCGATCTCCACCCGGTGCAGCAGGCCATGGTCGATGTCCACGCTTCGCAGTGCGGTTTCTGCACGCCGGGTTTCGTGATGTCGCTGCATGCGCTGCTGGCGTCGAGGCCCGATGCCAGCCGCGACGAGATCGAATGCGCGTTGGCGGGCAACCTCTGCCGGTGCACCGGTTACCGGCCCATCGTCGATGCGGCAAGAAAGGCCGGCCCGCAATGTGCGAAGGGGGGCGCGGCGTGTCTCACCCCGGTTTCATCGGTGGCGGATGCGGGTGAAAGCGTGGCGCTGGATGCCCATGGCCGGCAGTTCTGGGCACCGGTGGAACTGGACGATTTCGCCGCGCTTCGCATGGCCCACCCCGATGCGCGCATCCTCGCTGGCGGGACGGACCTTGGTCTGGTGCTGACCAAGAAGCGCCAGGACCTGCCGGCCTTGCTGTACGTCGGGCGGGTGGAGGCCTTGCGCCGCGTCGAGCGCAGCGCCAGCCACCTCGAGATCGGTGCGGCGGTGGCGTTGACGGATGCTTTCGAGCCCCTGGTCGAGCAGTACCCGGAGCTGGCCGAATGGGCGCGCCGATTTGCCTCGGTGCCGATCCGGAATGCGGGCACGCTGGGCGGCAACATCGGCAATGGTTCGCCCATTGGCGACTCGATGCCTGTGCTGATGGCGCTCGATGCCAGTCTGGTGCTGCGGCGCGGGCCGCACACCCGCGAGGTACCTCTGGACGCGTTCTACACCGGGTACCAGCGCAACGTGCTGGCCGCCGGCGAATTCATCGAGCGCATTCGCATCCCCCTGCGCGACCCGCGCCTGCAGGTTCGTGCCTACAAGATTTCGAAGCGCTTCGATCAGGACATTTCCGCGGTGTGCGGGGCGTTCTCTCTGGTGTGTGGTGATGACGGCACGGTGCAGCGCGTCCGGGTGGCCTTTGGCGGCATGGCCGCCACGCCGAGCCGCGCGCCCCGCTGCGAGGCGGCCCTGTTGCAGGGCCGCTGGGACGAGGCGGCGGTGCGCCAGGCCATCGCCGCGCTCGACCAAGACTTCGAGCCCATCGATGACATGCGCGCCAGCAAGTCCTACCGCCGGCTGGTGGCGCGCAACCTCCTGCGCAAATTCCATTTCGAAACCACGGGCGACACCCGGATCAGTGTGCTTGACGAGGAGGTGTTCGCATGAACCAGGATGCACGGCCCAACCCGCTCGGGGGTGTCGGCCAATCCATCGGGCATGACAGTGGTGCGCTGCATGTCACGGGCCGGGCCAACTACACGGACGATCTGCCCGAGCTGCGCGGCACGCTCTACGCGGCGGTGGGTCAGAGCACGCGGGCCCACGCCCGCATCCGCTCCATCGATCTCTCCGCGGTGCGCGCCGCGCCGGGTGTGGTGGCCGCCATGGTGGCCGAAGACATCCCCGGCACCAACGACTGCGGGCCGGTGGTGGCGGACGAACCCATCCTCGCGCAGGGCATCGTGCAATGCGTGGGGCAGGCGCTGTTCTCGGTGGCCGCCGAATCCATCGAGGCCGCGCGGCGGGCGCTGCGCCTGGCGGTGGTGGAGTACGAAGACCTGGAGCCGGTGTTCACCGTGCAGCAGGCGATGGCGAACCAGAGCTTCGTGCTGCCCACGCGCCATGTCGTGCGTGGCGATGCGCGCCAGGCCATCGAGCAGGCCCCCCATCGGCTGAGCAAGCGGTTCCGCATGGGCGGGCAGGAGCAGTTTTACCTCGAAGGCCATGTGGCTTACGCGGTACCGCGCGACGACGGGGGCATGCACGTCTACACCTCGACCCAGCACCCGACCGAGACGCAGCACCACGTCGCGCATGCGCTGGGCCTGGACGAAAAGGACGTGGTGGCCGAATGCCGCCGCATGGGGGGTGGCTTTGGCGGCAAGGAGAGCGGTTCCGTGCTGTTCGCTTGCAACGCCGCGCTGCTGGCCCAGAAGACAGGCCGGCCGGTGAAGCTCCGGGTGGACCGCGACGACGACATGGTGATGACCGGAAAACGCCACGACTTCGAGACCTGCTTCGACGTCGGTTTCGACGGCGATGGCCGCATCCTCGGCCTGGAGATGGACCTGGCAGGCCGCTGTGGTTATTCGGCCGATCTGTCGGCCGGCGTGAACGACCGCGCTGTGCTCAACAGCGACAACACGTATTTCCTGGAGCACGTGGCCATCCACTCCTACCGCTGCAAGACCAACACCGTGTCGGCCACCGCGTTCCGGGGTTTCGGCGGGCCTCAAGGGGCGCTGGGCATCGAGCAGGTCATCGACGAGATCGCCTTTCACCTCGGCAAGGAGCCGCTGGACGTGCGGCGCGCCAACTTCTACGGCACCGGGTCGAGGAACGTCACGCACTACGGCCAGACGCTCCAGGACAACGTGATCGAGGATCTGGTCGCCACGCTGGAGAAGAGCGCCGACTACCGGGAGCGCAAGGCCCGCGTGCGTGCCTTCAATGCCACCCACGCCCACTTGCGAAAGGGCATCGCGCTGACGCCTTTGAAGTACGGCATCTCGTTCACCTCGCCGCACCTCAACCAGGCGGGCGCGCTGTTGCACGTCTACACCGACGGCAGCGTGATGCTCAACCACGGCGGCACCGAGATGGGGCAGGGCCTGTTCACCAAGGTCTCGCAGGTGGTGGCCGAGGAGCTGATGATCGATGTCGACCGCATCCGCATCACCTCCTCGGACACCAGCAAGGTGCCCAACACATCGGCCACGGCCGCTTCCTCGGGCAGCGACCTCAATGGCAAGGCCGCTCAGGCGGCCGCGCGGCAGATCCGCGAGCGGCTGATCGACTTCGCGGCGAAGCATTTCGGCGTGCCGCAGGAGCAGGTGCGGTTCGTGCGCAATGCGGTGCAGGTGGGGGAGCGCACGGTGGCGTTCACCGAACTGGTCAAGCTCGCGTACTTCCACCAGATCTCGCTGTCGGCCACCGGCTTTTACCGCACCCCCACGCTCGACTGGAACGGCTCGACGCTGAGCGGTACCCGGCCTTTCTACTATTTCGTCTATGGCGCGGCCGTGACGGAGGTGGTGATTGACACGCTGACCGGCGAGTGCCGCGTGCTGCGCGCCGACATCCTGCACGACGTGGGGCGGTCGCTCAACCCGGCGCTCGATCGGGGCCAGGTAGAAGGGGCGTTTGCCCAGGGCATGGGCTGGCTCACCATGGAAGAGCTTTGCTGGAATGCCCAAGGGCGTCTCACGACGCATGCGCCCTCGACCTACAAGATCCCGGTGGCCAGCGACATGCCTCGTGATTTCCGCGTCGCGCTCTACGAATCGGCCGGCAACGTGGAAGACTCGATCCACCGGTCCAAGGCGGTGGGCGAGCCTCCTCTGCTGCATGGCATCTCGGTGTTCCATGCGATCCGCGATGCGATCGCCAGCGTGGCCGGGCATCGCCTGTCGCCCCAGCTTGATGCGCCCGCCACCGCGGAGCGCATCCTGTTCAGCGTGCTCGACCTGCGGGAGCGCGCCGATGCGCTCCAGCCCCGGCTCGAAGAAGCGGTCCTGGCATGAACGGCACCTCCACCGTGGACAGCGGCTGGCTCCATGGCGCGGCGCGGTTGCGCGACAGCGGCACGCCCTTCGTGCTGGTCACGGTGGTCCAGACGCGAGGCTCGGTGCCGCGCGAGACCGGCACGCGCATGCTCGTCACCGCGCAGGGCACGGAGGGGACGATCGGTGGTGGGCACCTGGAGCACGAAGCCATCGCCATTGCGAGGAGGCACCTGCGGTTGGCTGTCACCGGGGCGCACTGGCAGGCCTTCGCGCTCGGCGCGCGCCTGGGGCAATGCTGCGGTGGCGCGGTCGAGTTGATGTTCGAACTCGAAGTCGGCGCCGCGCTGGACTGGATCGATGTGTTGCAGCAAGCCTTGCAGCGCGGCGAAGCGGCCGTGATCGCCAGTGTGGTCGATGGGGTCTCCCACACCCGACTGGTCCTGGCGCCCTCGTCGGGCGCCTGGCAACGCGGCGAGGCGGATGCCACCACGTGGCGCCTGGCGCGCGACCTGCTCACCACGCCGGCCTTGACGGCACCCGAAGGGCCGCCATCCCCGCGGAAGAACGGGCCGCGGCGCTTCGTGCAGCGCATCGAACCTCCCGGGCTGGACGTGTGGGTCCATGGCGCGGGCCACGTGGGCCGAGCGCTGGTCGCCGTGCTGGGCCTGCTGCCTTGCCGCGTGACCTGGGTGGACAGCCGGCCCGATGAATTTCCCAGCGAGGTGCCGCCCAACGTGCGCGTGCTGTGTTCGGACGACGGCGAGCACGAGGTGGATGAAGCGCCGCCAGGGGCTTGCCATCTGGTCATGACCCACAGCCACGCGCTTGACTTCGAGCTGAGTCTGCGCCTCCTGCGCCGGGCCGATTTCCGGTACTTCGGGCTCATCGGCTCGGCCACCAAGCGCCGCAGCTTCGAGCACCGCCTGGCCGATCGCGGCATCGACCGCGCCATGTTGTGCCGCATGCGGTGCCCGATCGGCATCGACGGTGTGAGTGGCAAGGAGCCCGGTGTGATCGCTGTCGCGGTCGCCGCTCAACTGCTGGGCCTGCGCGAGGAGATCGCGCGCGGCCCCGAACCGATGGGATGGCGGAACGCGGGCGCGGCAAGCGCGCGCATCGCCGAGACCCAGTGCTGACGGGTGACGCTCTCGCCCATGGAACTTCAACGACACCAAGGACCCATCATGAACCCATCCCGCAGATCGGCCGTTCTCTCGCTCGCATCCCTGGCGGCCGCGCCTGGACTTCTTCGCGCACAGGGCAAGGCGCCCCTGGAGGTCGCGTTCCTCTACGACAACCCCATCGGCGATGTGGGCTGGGTGCGGCAGCATGAAAACGGGCGCCTGGCGATCGAGCAGAAGCTCGGTGCGCAGGTGAAGACCAAGTACGTGCAGGTGCCCACGGGCGCCGACTCCGAGCGTGTGATGCGCACACTGGCGCAAAGCGGCACCAAGCTGATCTACGGCGTGTCCTTCGGCTACATGAACCCCATCGGCCAAGGTGGCCGCCCAGTTCCCCGACACGGTCTTCATGAACGCGCAGGGTTTCATGACGAGCAAGAACATGGGCGTCTACTCGGCGCGCGTGTACGAAGGCTTCTACCTGAACGGCGTGGTGGCCGGGCACATGAGCAAGAGCGGCGTGGTGGGCTACATCGCCTCGCTGCCCGTGCCCGAGGTGGTGCTCGGCCTGACCGCTTTCATCCAGGGCATGCGCAGCGTGAACCCCAAAGGCACGGTGCGCATCGTCTGGCTCAACACCTGGTACGACCCGGGCCGCGAGCGCGAGGCGGCCAACGCCCTGCTGAGCGACGGGGCGGACATCCTGACCTCGGTGCTGTCTTCGCCCGTCGCCGTGCAGGTGGCCGAAGAGCGCGGCGTGGGTGCGGTGACCTGGCAGAGCGACATGTCCAAGTACGGGCCGAAGGCGCAACTCTCCTGTGCCTTGCTGGACTGGTCGAATCCCTATGTGGACATCACCAGGGCGGTGATCGACGGAAGCTGGAAGCCCGGCAATGCATGGCTGGGTGCGAAGGAGGGGGTGATCCGCATGGTGGCCTTGAACCCCTCGTTGCCGACCGACCTCAAGGCGCTGCTGGTGCGCAAGGAAGCGGAGATGAAGGCGGGCAGCTTCCATCCCTTCGTGGGGCCGATTCTTGACCAGGATGGCAAGGAACGCGTGGCCGCCGGCGTGGTGCCCAGCGACGACGAACTGCGCAAGATCGACTGGCTCGGTGCCGGCATCCAGGGCCGCCTGCCCACGCGGCGCTGACGCGACCGCCTCGCTGCCCCAAGGACACAAAGACCCATGACCCCACTCGAAACCATCGTCCGTGCCCGCGCGCCCCGTCTGGAGCTGCGCGGCCTGACCAAGGCCTATCCGGCCATCGTCGCCAACGACAAGGTGGATCTCACCGTCGAACCCGGTGAGATCCATGCCGTGCTCGGCGAGAACGGTGCTGGCAAGAGCACGCTCATGAAGTGCATCTACGGGGCGGTGAAACCGGACGCCGGCACCCTGTGGTGGAACGGCGAGGAGGTGCGGATCGCCCATCCGGCGCACGCCCGTTCGCTCGGCATCGGCATGGTGTTCCAGCACTTTTCGCTGTTCGAGACGCTGACCGTGACCGAAAACGCCGCGCTCGGTCTGCCCGGCCGGCCCGATCTGGTGGACCTGGCACGGCGCATTGAAGCGATCTCGCAGCGCTACGGGCTGGCGGTCGATCCCGGGCGCCATGTGCATTCGCTCTCGGTCGGGGAGCGCCAGCGGGTGGAGATCATCCGCTGTCTGCTGCAGAACCCGCAGCTGCTCATCATGGACGAGCCCACGTCGGTGCTCACGCCGCAGGCGGTGGACAAGCTGTTCGAGACGCTGCGGCAGCTGGCCGAGGGCGGCTGCAGCATCCTCTACATCAGCCACAAGCTGCACGAGATCCGGGCGCTGTGCCATGGCGCGACCGTGCTGCGGGCCGGCCGCGTGGTGGGGCGGTGCGACCCCCGCCGCGAAACCGAGGTCACGATGGCGCGCCTCATGGTGGGCGAGGACGTCAGCCCGTGCCAGCCTGGCACCCGGTCGGCGGTGCGCGGCGCCCCCGTGCTGGTGGTGGACCAGCTCAGCCAGCCCGCAGACGACCCCTTCGGCACCGACCTCAGCGACGTTGGCCTGACGGTCCACGCCGGAGAAATCCTGGGCATTGCCGGCGTCTCGGGCAACGGGCAGCAGGAGTTGCTTCGCCTGCTCTCGGGCGAAGCCCTGTGCCGGCGCGCCGACGCGATCCGCATCCTGGACACGCCGGCCGGGCACCTGCCACCGGCCGAGCGCCGCCGCGCCGGCCTCGGTTTCGTGCCGGAGGAGCGGCTGGGGCGGGGCGCCGTGCCCGCCATGTCGCTGACCGAAAACGCCTTGTTGACCGCCCATGCCAAGGGCTTCGTCCGGAACGGTCTGGTGGACACCCCTGCGATCACGGCGTTCGCGCGGCGCTGCATCGTGGACTTCAACGTCAAGTGCGGCGGTGGACAGGCCCCGGCGGAGAGCCTGTCGGGCGGCAACCTGCAGAAGTTCATCGTGGGCCGCGAAATCCTGCTGTCGCCCCGCCTGCTGGTGGTGGCGCAGCCCACCTGGGGGGTGGACGTGCAGGCCTGCGCCTTCATCCGGCGTTCGCTGATCGCGCTGCGCGACGCCGGTGTGGGCGTGCTGGTGATCTCGGACGATCTCGACGAGCTGTTCGAGATCTGCGACACGCTGTGCGTGATGGCCGGGGGCCGGCTTTCGCCCGTCCGTGCGCGCGACGGGACCGACGTGGAAGAGGTGGGTTTGTGGATGAGCGGGCTGTGGCCCGGCGCCGAGGCCCCCGCCGCCTTGAACACCTCATGGGAGGAGCAACGCCATGCGGCTTAAGCTCGAATCGCGCGCGGCACCATCGGCGGTGATGCGCTATGGCTCTCCGCTGGTGGCGCTGGCGCTGACGGCGGTCATCGGCAGCCTGATGTTCCTGTACCTCGGGCACAGCCCGCTGGCGGCGTTCCAGGCCTTGTTCGTAACACCCGTCAGCAGCCTGGGCGGCCTGGGTGAGCTGGCGCTCAAGGCGTCGCCGCTCATGCTGATCGCCACCGGCCTCACCGTGGGCTTTCGCGCCAACATCTGGAACATCGGCGCCGAAGGCCAATTGGTGATGGGCGCCATCGCGGGTGGGGGGCTGGCGGTTCTTTTCCATGGCGCTCAGGGTGTGTGGCTGCTGCCGGCCATGATGCTGGCCGGCGCCGTGGGCGGGGCGCTCTGGGCCGCCATCCCGGCCGTGTTGCGCACCCGCTTCAACGCCAACGAGATCCTGACCAGCCTCATGCTGACCTACGTGGCGCAACTCGTGCTGAGCTTCCTGGTCTATGGCCCGTGGCGCGACCCCGACGGCTTCAACTTCCCGCAGACCATCATGTTCGGCCAGAGCGCGCTGTTTCCCATCCTGATCGAGGGCACGCGTTTCAACGCCAGCCTCTTCGTCGCGCTGGCGGTGGTGGGCCTGGTGTGGGTCTTCATGAGCCGCAGCATCCTGGGCTATCAGATGCGCGTGGCGGGCCTGTCGGGTGCCGCGGCCCTGTTCGCGGGCATCGATGCGAAGCGCACCGTGTGGGTGGGCATGCTGGCCGGCGGCGTGGCGGCCGGCCTGGCGGGCGTTGGCGAGGTGGCGGGGCCGATCGGGCAGCTGCTGCCCGTGGTCTCGCCCGGTTACGGTTTCGCCGCGATCATCGTGGCCTTCGTCGGCCGGCTGCACCCGGTGGGCATCGTGCTGGCCAGCCTGCTCATGGCCCTGCTGTATCTGGGTGGAGAAGCCGCGCAGATGAGCCTGGGGTTGCCCGCCGCCATCACCGGTCTGTTCCAGGGCATGCTGTTGTTCATCCTGCTGGGAACGGATGTGTTCATCAACTACCGCCTGCGTGTGGTCCGTCCGGTCCTGCCGGCGCCTCGGCCGGCGGGTGAAGGAGTCCCTGCATGATCGACTTGCTGTTGCCCGTGGTGGTCGCCACCATCGGTGCGGGAACCGCCATCGCCTTCGCGGCCCTGGGGGAGCTCGTGACCGAAAAATCGGGTGTGCTCAACCTCGGTGTCGAAGGCATGATGCTGGTGGGCGCCATCGCGGCCTTCGCGGCGGCTTCGTCCAGCGGCAACCTGTGGATCGGCGTCGTGGCCGGTGTGCTCGCCGGCATGGTGCTGTCCCTGTTGTTTGCCTTTCTCACCCTCACGCTGATGGCCAACCAGGTGGCCTGCGGCTTGGCGTTGTCCATTTTCGGCGTCGGCCTGAGCGCTTACGCGGGCCTGAGCTACGTCAACATCGTCCTGCCCACCCAGCCGGTCTGGGCGCTGCCCGGCCTGGCGGCGCTGCCGGTGATCGGCCCCTTGTTCTTCCAGCACCAGCCGCTGGTGTACCTGTCGTGGATGTTGTTCGCTGCCGTGTGGTGGTTTCTCTACCGCAGCCGTGCCGGGCTGAAGCTGCGATCGGTGGGCGAATCGCCTTCGTCCGCGCATGCCCTGGGCCTGCCGGTGAACCGGGTGCGTTATCTCGCCACCCTGTTCGGTGGTGCCATGGCCGGCCTGGGGGGTGCTTTTCTCGCCGTCATGTACACGCCCATGTGGGTCGAGGGCATGACCGCGGGGCGGGGCTGGATCGCCCTGTCGCTGGTGGTGTTCGCCACCTGGCGGCCGGGCCGCATCCTGCTGGGAGCCTACCTGTTCGGCGGCATCACGGTGGCGCAGCTGTTCGCCCAGAGCCGTGGCGTGGCGATACCGTCTCAACTGCTGTCCATGCTGCCCTACCTGGCCACCGTGGTGGTGCTGGTGGTCATCTCCAGCAATGCGCTGCGCATCCGCCTCAACACGCCCGCTTCGCTGGGCCTGTCCTTCCGTCCCGCGTCATGAACCCAAACACGAATCCCTCTGAAGCCGACATCGAGTTGCTGCGCCAGGCGATCGCCTTGTCGGCGCAATCGCGTGCGCGCGGGCGCCACCCGTTCGCGGCCCTGGTGGCCGATGCCCAGGGGCGGGTCGTCTCCAGCGCGGGCAACAATTCCATGCCACCCGAAGGCGATCCGACCCAGCACGCCGAGCTGGCCGCCGCCGCCCTGGCCGCGCGGCAACTGATGCCGCAGGAACTGGCGCAATGCACGCTCTACACCAGCGCCGAGCCCTGCTGCATGTGCGCCGGCGCGGTCTATTGGACCGGCATCGGCCGGGTGGTGTACGCGCTGTCCGAGCACGCCTTGCTGGGGCTGACCGGTGACCACCCCGAGAACCCCACTTTCTCGCTGCCTTGCCGCGAGGTGTTCGCGCGCGGCCAGCGCGCCATCGAGGTGATCGGCCCCTTGCTGGAAGAAGAGGCAGCTGCACCGCATGCCGGCTTCTGGGACGCGCCGTCCTAAGCGGTGAAATCCACCGTGAGGGAGGGCAGGGGAGGTGTGAAGCGCGCCGACCAGCGCTCGCCGGGCCGCACCGCCCAGGCGTCGGTCCAGGTGCCGGTGGTGACCACGTCGCCGGGCCGCAGATCGGGCGCGCCGGGGCAGGCACGCAGGGTGTCGATGAAGTGCTTGAGCGCGCGCAAGGGGCTGTCGAGCACGTTGCTGCCCTGGCCCAGTTCGACCGGTTCTTCGTTCTTGAGCAGCGTGACACCGGCGTTGGCCAGCAGCGCATCGAGTTCGTCGGCGTTCCTCGCGAGCCCGCTCAAGGCCACGCGCCGGCCCACGAGCAAATGCGCGTGCAGTGCGCCGTCGGCCACGGTGTCGACCGGCAGGAACTTCCAGTCGGGCAGGTGCGACTGCACGATCTCGAAGCCCGGAGCGATCCAGTCGAGGGCGTCGAACAGATCGTCCAGTGTGGCGTTCGCCGCGGGCGTGGCCTTCAGGCCGAACACGGTCTCGGGCTCCAGGCGAGGCTGGCAGCTGCGCTCGAGCGACACACGGCCTTCGCCCTCGCAGAACGTCAGCGTGGTGTCCCACACCGTGCCCCAGATCGGCGCGAACACGTTGTAGCGTGCCCAGATCGTGCGGTTGGTGAAGCCCACCTTGTAGCCGCGCGGCTGCTCGCCGCGCGCCAGGCGCAGGTCGCGCACCGCCAGGGCCTGTGCGTAGGCGGCGTCCAGATCGAAGCCGGCTTGCGCGCTGAGCGGGGCGGGCCAGAGGCGGCCCTGGTCCAGGTGGTCGAGCAGGGTCTGCGGGTTCATGGGCCCATCATAGTCAGGCGCTGGTGTCGGCGCGCCCGAACAGGCGGTGCACCTGGGCGCGGATCCACTGGTGCGCCGGGTCCTGCGCGGTGCTGGCATGCCAGACCAGGCGCACCTCGTAGCTGGGCGCGGCCGCGCGCGGCAGTTCCCACACGCGCAGGTCGTGGCGCTGGCCGAGGTTGGCGGCGTACATCTGCGGCACGATGGTCAGCAGGTCGGTGTTGAGCGCCAGCTCGGGCAGGGCGCCGAAGTGCCGCGCGCGCAGCACGATGCGCTCAGAGAGCTTCATGCGCACCAGCATCTTTTCGACGCTGCCGTGGAAGGTGGCGGTGGGCGAGGCCACGACCAGCGAGGCCTCGGACAACTGGCGGGCGCTCAGCGTGCGCCCCGCCGGCCCCGAGGCGGGACGCCAGCTCGAGGAGGTCAGCGCCACGTAGTGCTCGCGAAACAACAGCTCGGCGCGCACGCCGCGGTGGCGCGGCTGCAGGATGCCGATGGCGAAGTCGATGTCGCGCGATTCGAGCGCGGCCGGCACGTCCTCCGCCGCCACCGACACATTGGTCACGTGCGCCTGCGGCGCCTGCTGGCGCAGGGCCGCCGCCAGCGGCGGCAGGAACATCATCTCGCCCAGGTCCGACAGCGAGAGGCGCCAGCGCATCTCGCTGCGCGCGGGGTCGAAGTCGTCGCGCACGCTCACCAGGGCTTCGAGCATCTGCAACTGCGCCTGCACCTCGGGTGCCACGCGCTCGCACAGGCGCGTGGGCTGCAGGCCGCCGGGCGAGCGCACGAACAGGTCGTCCTTGAAGTAGTCGCGCAGGCGCGCCAGGGCGTTGCTGGTGGCGGGCTGGGAGAGCGCGAGCGCCTTGCCGGCCGCCGTCACCGAACCGGTGCGGTGGATCGCGCCGAGCACGCGCAGCAGGTTGAGATCGAGTTGGCGGAAGTTCATGGCGAGCCTCTCAGGGTTGGCCCTGATTATCCATGCCGTGAATACACCACATCAGATCAATCCATTTGTCAGATGGGAATGGGGCGCCTACATTGCCGGGCATAACGACAGGAGACCCACGGTTGGAACGTTCATTCCACAGCGAAATCGAGGCCCTCAAGCTGGGCCACGGCGAGACCTTCCACGGCGAAGGCATTCTGGCAGTGACCAAGGCACTGCTGCAGTCCGGCGTCACCTACGTCGGCGGCTACCAGGGTTCACCCATCTCCCATCTGCTCGATGTGATGGTGCAGGCCAAGCCCTACATGGACGAACTCGGCGTGCACGTCGAGGCCTGCACGAACGAGAGTTCGGCGGCCGCGATGCTGGCCGCGTCCATCATGTACCCGGTGCGCGGTGCGGTCACCTGGAAATCGGTGGTCGGCACCAACGTCGCGTCCGACGCGCTGTCCAACCTGGCCTCGCCGGGGGTGATGGGCGGCGCGCTGATCGTGGTGGGCGAGGACTACGGCGAAGGCGCCAGCGTGATCCAGGAGCGCACGCACGCCTTCGCGATGAAGTCCGCGCTCTGGCTCATGGACCCGCGCCCCAACCTGCCGACCATCGTGCGCATGGTCGAGAAGGGCTTCGAACTCTCCGAGGCCTCGAACACGCCGGTGATGATGGAGCTGCGCATCCGCGCCTGCCACGTGCAGGGCAGCTTCGTGGCCAGCGACAACATCGCGCCCGCCATCTCCAGCCGCCTGCTGCAACAGGAGGCGGCCTCGTTCAGCTACGACCGCCTCTCGCACCCGCCGTCCACCTTCCGCCATGAGAAGCACAAGTACGAAGTGCGCATGCCGGCGGCGCGCAAGTTCATCGAGGAAGCGGGCCTGAACGAGCACTTCGACGGGCGCCACGGCGAGGTGGGCCTGATCGTGCAGGGTGGGCTCTACAACACCACCATGCGCGCGCTGCAGCAGGCCGGCCTGGCCAATGGCACGGGCGAGAGCGACATTCCGATGCTGGTGCTCAACGTGGTGTACCCGCTGGTGCCCGAGCAGATCGCCGCCTTCTGCGCCGGCAAGCGCGCGGTGCTGGTGATCGAGGAGGGCCAGCCCGAGTTCATCGAGCAGGACATCGCCACGCAGCTGCGCCGCGCCGACCTGCAGACCCGCCTGCACGGCAAGGACCTGCTGCCCATGGGCGGCGAGTACACGGCCGAGATCCTGCTGAAAGGCCTCACGGCCTTCGTGGGCGAGCACCTGCCCACGCTGGACACCACCGCGGCGACCACCTTCAGCACCGAGCTGGCCGAGGTGCGCGAGCGCGCGCTGGCCGAACTCGGCGGCGGCGTGCCCGCGCGCCCACCCAATTTCTGCACCGGTTGCCCGGAGCGTCCGGTGTTCGCCGCGCTCAAGCTGGTCGAGCGCGAGGTGGGCAAGCTGCACATCTCCACCGACATCGGCTGCCATTCCTTCGCCACCTTCGAACCGTTCTCGTTCGGCAACTCCATCCTCGGCTACGGCATGAGCATGGCGTCCAGCGCGGCGGTGAAGAACTTCTCGGCCAAGCGGCCGATCGCCATCATGGGCGACGGCGGTTTCTGGCACAACGGCCTGCTCTCGGGCGTGAGCTCGACCCTGCTCAACCAGGGCGACGGCGTGCTGGTGATCATGAAGAACGGCTACACCTCGGCCACCGGCACGCAGGAGACCATGTCCACGCCGGCCTCCGAAGCCAAGCGCGTGGCCGAAGGCTCCAGCGCCACGGCCGACGAGATGACGATCGAGAACACGCTGCAGGGCATGGGCGTGAAGTGGGTCAAGACGGTGCACAACTACCGCGTCTCCAAGGTGCGCGATGTCTTGAAGGAGGCGGTGAATTCGCCGTTCAAGGGCCTCAAGGTGGTGATCGCCGAAGGCGAGTGCCAGCTCGAACGCCAGCGCCGCCTCAAGCCGATCCCGCGCGCGCCGCCTCAAGGAAGGCCTGCGCAGCGTGCGCACGCGCTACGGTGTGGACGAGGACACCTGCACCGGCGACCACTCCTGCATCCGCCTCTCGGGCTGCCCCACGCTCACCGTCAAACCCACGAACGATCCGCTGCGGCGCGAACCCGTGGCGCACGTCACCAACGGCTGCGTGGGCTGCGGCCTGTGCGGCGAGGTGGCCGACGCCGCCGTGTTGTGCCCCTCGTTCCACAAGATCGAGATCGTCACGCACCCCAGCTGGTGGGACCGCCTCACCGACCGCTTCAACCGCTTCTTCATCGGCCTGCTGCAGCCGGCCTGAGCCATGACCCCACAAGACAACTCCTACGGCATCCTGATCGCCGCGCTCGGCGGCGAAGGCGGCGGTGTGCTGGCCGACTGGCTGGTGCAGTGCGCGCGCCGCCACGGCCTGCCGGTGCAGGCCACCTCGGTGCCCGGCGTGGCGCAGCGCACCGGCGCCACCAGCTACTACATCGAGCTGCTGCGCGAACCCGTGAGCGGGTCGGCCCATCCCGTGTTCGGCCTCACACCGGTGGCCGGCCGCGTGGACGTGCTGGTGGCCAGCGAGCTGCTGGAAGCCGCTCGCATGGTCGAGCGCGGCTTCGTGACCGGCCGCACCACGCTGATCGCGTCCACGCACCGCGTCTACACCACGGTGGAGAAGATGCACATGGCCGACGGCCGGCAGGACCCGCAGTGCCTGGCCGATGCCGCGCGTGCGCTGGCGCGCCATGCGGTGCTGTTCGACATGGAAGCCGTGACAGTGAAGACCGGCACCGTGGTCTCCGCCGTGATGTTCGGCGCGCTCGCCGGCGCCGGTGTGCTGCCCTGGCCGCGCAGCGTGTGCGAGGACGTGATCCGCGAATCCGGCAAGGGCGTGCAGGCCAGCCTGGCCGGTTTTGCCGCTGCGTTCGACGAGGCCGCGCAACCTTCGATTCCCGCCGCCGAAGTGTCGAAAGACGCGCTGCAGGTGCTGGCCGATGCCCAGCTGCCGTCCGTGTTGCAGGGCGAGTGGATGGTGCGCCTGCAGACCTGGCCGCCCGCCGTGCAGTTGCTCGCCGCGCACGGCGCGCTGCGCTGCCGCGACTACCAGAACGACCGCTACGCCCAGACCTTCTTCGACCATGTGCAAGGCCTGGTGGACGCGACGCCACCTGCCGCCAGCGAAGCCCTGGAAGAGGCGGTGCGCCACCTCGCGCTGTGGATGTGCTTCGAGGACGTGATCCGCGTCGCCGACCTCAAGACGCGGCGCAGCCGCTACGCGCGCGTGGCGAGCGAAGCCCAGGCCAAGCCGGGCGACATCGTGCGCGTCACCGAGCACTTCAAGCCGGGTGTGGACGAAGTGGCGGCGGTGCTGCCGCGTGCGCTGGGGCAGTGGCTGGTGGCGCTGGCCACGAAGCGCGGCTGGATGGGCAAGGCCCATGTGGGCCTGCACATCCGCTCCACCAGCCTCTGGGGCTATCTCATGCTGCGCAGCCTGGCCTGGCTGCGCCCGCTGCGGCCGCGTTCGCTGCGCTACGCGCAGGAGCACGAAACGCTGGGCGTGTGGCTCGCCGCCATGCGCCAGGTGCTGCGGCAGTCGCCCGCGCTGGCGCTGGTGCTCGCGGGCCTGCCGCAGGTGCTCAAGGGCTATGGCGACACGCAGGTGCGCGGCCGCGAGAACTACGCGCGCCTGTGGGCCATGCACGTGGCGCCGGTGCTCGGTGGCACCGCCGACGCCGAGCAGGTCGCCCCCCGTTTGCGCGAGGCCCTGCGGACCACGCTCGCCGATCCCGAAGGCAAGCTCAACCAGGCGCACCGCGCCGCGCCCGGCCCCAAGGCGCAGCCCGTGTTCTGGGCCGCGAAGGCCCCACCCCGGGAAACCACGGTCACCCCTCACGCATGAATGCCTGCACCATGCGACCTTTCTTGAAAAACCTCAACAACCAGGAGACAAAGATGAAGAACCCGATCCAGACTTCCTTGCGCGCTGTTGCCATGGCAACCCTTCTGCTGGGCGCGGCCATCGCGCAGGCGCAGGACAAGGCGGTCGAGCTGAAGTTCGCGCACTGGCTGCCGGCCTCGCACCCGCTGGCCAAGCTCGGTTTCGAGCCCTGGGCCAAGTCGGTGGAAGCGGCGTCCAAGGGCTCGATCAAGGTCGCCCTGTTCCCGGCGCAGCAGCTCGGCAAGGCCGCCGACCACTACGACATGGCGCGCGACGGCATCGCCGAGATGACCTGGGTGAATCCGGGTTACCAGGCCGGCCGCTTCCCCATGATCGCCGCCGGTGAACTGCCCTTCCTGATCGGCAAGCCCGGCCCCGGCTCGGCCGCGCTGGACCAGTGGTACCGCTCCTACGCCGCCACCGAAATGAAGGACGTGAAGTTCTGCTTCGCGCACGTGCACATCGGCACCTTCCACGCCAAGAAGCCGATCACCGAACCCGGCCAGTTGAAGGGCATGAAGATCCGCTCGGCCAACGGCACCGTGGCCCAGACCATGACGCTGCTGGGCGCGACCAACGTGCAGGTCTCGGCCCCCGAGTCGCGCGACGCGCTCGACAAGGGCGTGGCCGATGCCATCACCTTCCCCTGGAACTCCATCGTGTCCTTCGGCATCGACAAGGCCGTCAAGTTCCACAGCGACATGCGCTTCTACGCCTCCGACTTCGTGTGGGTGCTCAACAAGCCCTGGTACGACAAGCTGGCGGCCGGCCAGAAGAAGGTCATCGACGACCACTGCAACAACGAATGGGCCGGCAAGGTCGGCGGCGCCTGGGGCGATGAGGAAGACTCGGGCCAGGCCAAGCTGGAGAAGACGCCGGGCCACACCATCGTGAAGATCTCGCCCGCGCAGCTCGACGTGTGGAAGAAGGCGGTGGATCCCGTGTACGCCCAGTGGGTGAAGGCCGCCGACGCCGCCGGCAACAAGGGCCAGGCCGCGCTGGATGACCTGCGCAAGGAACTGGCGAACCGCAAAGCCGGCAGCTGATGAAGCGCCTGTTCTCGGCCATCGAGACGGTGGCCGCGCTGTTCCTGTTGCTGATCGCGTTGCTGACGGCCGGCAACGTGCTGCTGCGCTATGCGTTCAGCATGCAGATTCCCGACTGGTTCGACGGCACGCAGATGCTGCAGGGCATCGCGATGTTCTGGGGCATCGCCCTGCGCAACTTACTACGGCACCCACATCGGCGTGGACATCGTGTGGGAGCACCTGGGCCCCAAGGGCCAGCGCCGCATGGACCTGCTGCGCCACCGCCCTGAGCGCCGCCTTCCTCGTGCCCCTGGCGTGGATGGTGTGGGTCAAGGTGGGCGGCACCGGCAGCCAGGGCACCATGGACCTGCGCCTGCCGCTTCAGTGGTTCTACAGCGTGGCGGCCGTGGGCGCCAGCGTGGCGGGGGTGCTGGCGCTGGTGCGCCTGGTGCACCTGTGGCAGGGCCGCGCGGCCAGCCCCGAGCCGGTGGACGACGACGTGCCAGGAGCGGCCCATGGATCGTGATCTGGTGGCCCTGCTGGGCTTCGTGGGCATGTTCGCCCTCATGGCCGTGCGCGTGCCGATCGGCGTCGCCATGGGCATCGCCGGCGTGGGCGGTTTCGCGCTGCTCTCGGGCACCACGCCCGCGCTGAACCTGTTGGCCAACGTGCCGCTGTCGGTGCTCACCGACTACAACCTCATCGTGATCCCGATGTTCATCCTGATGGGGGCTTTCGCCTCGCATTCGGGCATGAGCACCGAGCTGTTCAAGGCGGGGCGGGCTTGGCTCGGCCATCGGCGCGGCGGCCTGGCGCTGGCATCCATCGCGGCCTGCGGCGGCTTCTCGGCCATCAACGGGTCGTCGGTCGCCACCGCGGCCACCATGACGCAGGTGGCCCTGCCCGAGATGCGCCGCGCGGGTTACCACCCGGGCTTCTCGGCCGGGCTGATCGCGGCCGGTGGCACGCTGGGCATCATGATCCCGCCCTCGGTGATCATGGTGCTCTACGGCATCATGACCGAGACCGACATCACCAAGCTGTTCGCCGCCGGCATCATCCCCGGCTTCATGGCGATCGGTTTCTACAGCGTGGTGGTGGCCATCGTGGCGCGCCTGAGGCCCGACACCATGCCCCGCGGCGAGCGCCTGGGCTGGGGCGAGCGCTTCGCCTCGCTGCGCCCGCTCTGGGCGGTGGTGGTGCTGTTTGTGTTCGTGCTGGGCGGCATCTACGGTGGCATCTTCACCGTGCAGGAAGCGGCCGGCGTGGGCGCGATCGGCACGCTGGCCATCGGCATGCTGCGCGGGCGCCTGGGCTGGAAACAGATCAAGGCCGCCCTCATCGGTGCGCTGCGCGTGTCCTCGGCCATCATGATGATCGTGGTCGGCGCCTACCTGTTCGGCTACTTCCTCACCATCACCCAGTTCACGCAGAACGCGGTGGAGTTCCTGGTGCACCTGCCGGTGGGGCCGTATGGCGTGCTCGCGCTCATCATGGTGGGCTACCTGATCCTCGGCGCGGTGATGGACGAGCTCGCGATGATCCTGCTGACCGTGCCCATCGTGTTCCCCGCGATGATGCAGCTGGGTTTCGACCCGGTGTGGTTCGGCGTGATCGTGGTGATGGCGGTGACCTTCGGCATGATCTGCCCGCCCGTGGGCATGAACGTGTTCGTGATCAACTCCATCGCGCGCGACGTGCCGCTGGGCGCGATCTACAAGGGCACCATGCCCTTCATCGCGGTGGACGTGGTGCGCCTGCTGATCCTGTGCGCGTTCCCGGCCCTGTCGCTGTGGCTGCCAGGGTTCATTGAATAGCGGCATGGCGCCCGCGTGGCGCTATGCTGCCGTTCATGAACACCCCTTTCCTCGAAACCCTTGAAGCGGTGAGCGGCGGCGACGCCGCCGCCCAGCCCGCCGCCTCCATCATCGTGCTGCACGGCCTGGGCGCCGACGGCAACGACTTCGTGCCGATCGCGCGCGAGCTCGACCTGCGCGCGCTCGGCCCGGTGCGCTTTGTGTTCCCCAGCGCCCCGGTGCTGCCGGTCACGCTCAACGGCGGCTACCGCATGCGCGCCTGGTACGACATCCACCCGCCCAGTGCGAACCCGGCCGTGCCGCGCCTCGAAGACGAGGCCGGCCTGCGCGCCGCGCAAGGCCTGGTGCAGGGCCTGATCGACCGCGAGGTCACGCGTGGCGTGCCGGCCCACCGCATCGTGCTCATGGGCTTTTCGCAGGGCTGCGCGATGACGCTCATGACCGGCCTGCGCGCGCCGCAGCGCCTGGCCGGGCTGGCGGGGCTCTCAGGCTACCTGCCGATCGCCGAAACCACCGCCGCCGAGCGCGGTGAGGCCAACCGCGACACACCCATCTTCCTCGCGCACGGCGAAGACGACCCCATGGTCACCATCGACCGCGCCATCGCTTCGCGCGACGAGCTGCAGCGCCTGGGGTATGCGGTGGAATGGCACAGCTACCCGATGGAACACACCGTGAGCACGCAGGAGGTGGACGACCTCAACGTGTGGTTGTTGAAGGTCCTGGCCGACGCATGAGCGTGCCGGCCAGGCGCGCCATGTCGCGCCCGTAGAGGATCAGCGCCAGCGCCAGGCCGATCACCGGCATCGCGACGAACACCCAGCCGGTGAGCCGCTCGCCGCCCAGCCACACGCCCACGCACAGCGCCACCACGGGGTTCACGAAGGAGTAGCTGCCCGCCAGCGCCGCCGTGGTGTTCTTCAGCAGCCAGAGGTAGGCGTTGAGCGTGACCATGGTGCCCATGACCACCAGGTACAACCAGGCCAGCACCGAGGCCAGCGACACCTGTTGCCAGGCCACGGTGCGCGCGCCCGGCTCCCACAGCGCGGCCACCACCAGCCCGAGCAGGCCACCCAGCAGCCACTGCGCGGCCGAGGCCATGGCCGGTGGTGGCAGGGCCATGCGGCGCGAGGCGTAGGAACCGAGGCTCCAGGCCAAGGGCGCGCCGAAGGCGCACAGCGAGCCCATCAACGTGGTCGAAAAATCGCCCTCCAGCGCCAGCAGCAGCGCGCCGCCCGCGCCCAGCGCGAGGCCGATCCAGCTGGTCAGCGGCACGCGCTCGCCGCCCCAGCGCGTCCACAGCGCGAGCCACATCGGCATGGTGGTCACCACCGTGGCCATCAGGCCCGAGCCGATGCCGGCCTTCTGCGCCAGCACCACCAGCGCCATGGCGGCGAAAGCCATCAGGCCGCCGATGAGGGCGCTCGCGCGCCACTGCGCCGCCGTCGGCCAGGCCTGGCCCTGCCAGCGCGCGATGCCGAGCATCAACACACCCGCGAGCACGAAGCGCGCGCCGTTCATGAGCACGGGCGGCAGGGACTGCATGGCCACGTCGAGCGCGAAGTAGGTCGTGCCCCAGACCAGGTAGACGATCAGCAGGGCGCCACCCAGGCGCAGGGTCTGGCGGTCCAGGCGATTCAGGTTGAAAATGGCAGGCATCGCGAGTTAATTGGCGGAAATTATTCGGCAGATCGCTTAATGACTGCATTTTGATCACAATATCGGTCGTATGCAAGCAAATATCAATATCGACGACACGGACGCCAGAATTCTTACGGTTCTGAGCGCTGACAGCCGGCGTTCCTACGCCGAGGTGGCGGCCGAGGTGGGCCTGTCCACGGCCGCCGTGCACGAGCGCGTGAAGAAGATGGCCGAGCGCGGTGTGATCGAACGCTTCGCCTTGCGCGTGGACCCGGACCGCGTGGGCCTGCGCTTCACCGCCTTCGTGGCGATCCGCAACGACGGCGGCGCGCACTGCCGCGACGTGGCGCCGCGCCTGCGCGAGCTGCCCGAGGTGCTGGAGCTGCACAGCGTGGCCGGCGAACACGACTTCCTGGCCAAGATCCGCACCACCCACGCGCGCGCGCTGGAAGAGGTGCTCTACAAGATCAAGGCCATTCCCGGCGTGGCGCGCACCACCAGCACCGTGGTGCTCAACACCGAGTTCGAAGACCGCCCGCTGCAGCTGCCCGCCGACCGCGAGGCCTGAGGCGGCTCAGGGTGTCTCGCGCAGCCAGTAGCCGGGCCGCGCGTAGACCTTCTTGAGGTGGTCGATGAAGAAGCGCACCTTGGCCGGCAGGTGCCGCTGCTGTGGGTAGACGGCCAGGATGTCGTAGGCGGGCAGGGCGAATTCGTCGAGCACCGTGACCAGCTCGCCGCGCTGCAGCTGCGCCTGGATCTCCCAGGTGGAGCGCCAGCCCAGGCCCATGCCCTCGCTGACCCAGCGGTGCAGCAGCTCGCCGTCGTTGCAGTCCAGGTTGCCTTCCACGCGCACCGTCACCGTGCGATCGCCCTGCTGGAAGTACCAGCCGCGCTGCTGGCCGCCCTGCAGGTTGAAGGCCAGGCAGTTGTGTTCCTTCAGGTCGTCCAGCGTGCGCGGCTTGCCGTGCTTGCGGAAGTAGGCTGGCGTGCCGCAGACCACGCGCTGGTTGGTGGCCAGGTGCACGGCGACGAAGTTGGGGTCGATCGCGCCGCCGATGCGCAGGCCCAGGTCGTAGCCCTCGCGCACCAGGTCCACCACGCGGTCGGTGAGGTTGAACGAGAGCTTGACCTCGGGGTTGGCCTTGAGGAAGGCGCTGGCGTGCGGCGCCACGTGCAGGCGCCCGAAGGCCGCCGGGGCCGACACCACCAGGTGGCCGCTGGCGCGGTGCTTCTGCGCCGACACCGTGGCCTCGGCGGCCGACCACTGCGCCAGCAGCGTGCGGCACTCGTCCAGAAAACCCGCGCCCTGCTCGGTGAGCGCCAGGCGCCGGGTGGAGCGGTGGATCAGCTGCGTGCCCAGGCGGCGCTCCAGCGCGTCGATGCGCCGGCCCATCATCACCGGCGTGATGCCCGCGTGCAGCGCGGCGGCGGCCAGGCTGCCGTGCTCCATCGCCATCACGAAGGCCTCGATTTCCTTGAAGCGGTCCATGGCGGCATGTTAACGCCGTTGGCGGCTCATTGCATACCTGGAGTATCGAATCAGCGTACCGCCGCTGCCATTCCCAAGAGGAAGGGTTCTCCCTAGCATCGAACCCAGTCCCTCAACCCAGGTAAGGAATCGCATCATGGCCCGAATGACCGCGGCGCAAGCCGCCATCTGTGTGCTGGAGAAGGAAGGCATCTCGCAGGCCTTCGGTGTGCCCGGCGCCGCCATCAACCCGTTCTACGCCGCCATGCGCCAGCGCGGCAGCATCAGCCACATCCTGGCGCGGCACGTGGAAGCCGCCTCGCACATGGCCGAGGGCTACACCCGGGCGCGCGCCGGCAACATCGGTCTGTGCATCGGCACCAGCGGCCCGGCCGGCACCGACATGATCACCGGCCTGTACTCGGCGCAGGCCGACAGCATCCCCATCCTCTGCGTCACCGGCCAGGCGCCGCGCGCCCGGCTGTACAAGGAAGACTTCCAGGCGGTGGACATCGAGAGCATCGCCAAGCCGGTCACCAAGTGGGCCGTGACGGTGCGCGAGCCCGCGCTGGTGCCGCGCGTGTTCCAGCAGGCCTTCCACCTCATGCGCTCGGGCCGCCCGGGGCCGGTGCTGATCGACCTGCCGTTCGACGTGCAGATGGCCGAGATCGAATTCGACCCCGACACCTACGAGCCCCTGCCGGTCTACAAGCCCGCCGCGAACCGCCGGCAGATCGAGAAGGCGCTGGACATGCTGGCGGCGTCCACCAAGCCGCTCATCGTGGCCGGCGGCGGCATCATCAACGCCGACGCGGCCGACCTGCTGGTGGAGTTCGCCGAGCTCACCGGCGTGCCGGTGATCCCCACCCTCATGGGCTGGGGCACGATCCCCGACGACCACCCGCTCATGGCCGGCATGGTGGGCCTGCAGACCAGCCACCGCTACGGCAACGCCACCATGCTCGCGAGCGACTTCGTGCTCGGCATCGGCAACCGCTGGGCCAACCGCCACACCGGTTCGGTGGAGACCTACACCAAGGGCCGGAAGTTCGTGCATGTGGACATCGAGCCCACGCAGATCGGCCGCGTGTTCGATCCCGACTACGGCATCGTGTCCGACGCCAAGGCCGCGCTGCAGCTGTTCGTGGACGTGGCGCGCGAGCGCAAGGCCGCCGGCCGCTGGCCGAGTTACGCCAACTGGGCCGGCCGCTGCGCCGAGCGCAAGCGCCTCATGCTGCGCCAGACGCACTTCGAGCAGATCCCGATGAAGCCGCACCGCGTCTACGAAGAGATGAACCAGGTGTTCGGCCGCGACACGGTGTACGTGAGCACCATCGGCCTGTCGCAGATCGCGGGCGCGCAGTTCCTGCACGTCTACGGCCCGCGCCAGTGGATCAACTGCGGCCAGGCCGGCCCGCTGGGCTGGACCATGCCGGCCGCGCTGGGCGTGGTGGCGTCCGACCCGACGAAGAACGTGGTCGCGCTCTCGGGCGACTACGACTTCCAGTTCCTGATCGAGGAACTCGCGGTGGGCGCGCAGTTCCGCCTGCCGTACGTGCACGTGCTGGTGAACAACTCCTACCTCGGCCTGATCCGCCAGAGCCAGCGCGGCTTCGACATGGACTACTGCGTGCAGCTGGCCTTCGACAACCAGAACCTGGACGAGGGCGCGGGCGAGTTGCGCGGCTACGGGGTGGACCACGTCGCCGTGGTCGAGGGCCTGGGCTGCAAGGCCCTGCGCGTGACCGACCCCGAGAAGCTGCAGGGCGCCTTGCGCGAAGCGCAGCAACTCGCCGCGTTGCACCGCGTGCCGGTGGTGGTGGAATGCATACTGGAGCGCGTCACCAACATCGCCATGGGCACCGAGATCGACAAGATCAACGAATTCGAGGCCATCGACTGCCGCGCCCCGCAGGGCCTGGAGACGGTGGGCCTGCTGGACTGAACCCGAGAACAGAGACAAGGACACCTTCCCATGCCGACCTTCGCCGCCAACCTCTCCATGCTCTGGAACGAGCTGCCCTTTCTTGACCGCTTCGCCGCCGCCGCGCGCGCGGGCTTCAAGTCGGTGGAGTTCCTGTTCCCCTACGACTTCCAGCCCGACGAGATCAGGCAGCGCCTGACCGAGCACCAGCTGCAACTGGTGCTGCACAACATGCCGGCGGGCGACTGGGCCGCCGGCGAACGCGGCAAGGCCTGCTGGCCCGGTCACGAAGACGAGTTCCGCGCCAACGTGGCGCGCGCCCTGCAGTACGCCACCGCACTGGGCGCGCCGAACCTGCACTGCATGGCCGGCATTCCGCCCAAGGGCACGGGCACCGCGCAGGCGCAGGCCACGCTGGTGGGCAACCTGCGCTTCGCGGCCGAGGCCGCGAAGCAGCAAGGGGTGCGCCTGCTGCTCGAACCCATCAACCATTTCGACATCCCCGGCTTCTTCGTGAACCGCCCGCGCCAGGCGATCGCCCTGATGGACGAGGTCGGCTCGGACAACCTCTTCCTGCAGTACGACATCTACCACGCGCAGCGCATGGAGGGCGAGCTCACCAGCACCATCAAGGACCTGCTGCCGCGCATCGCCCACATGCAGTTGGCCGACACGCCCGGCCGCCACGAGCCGGGCACCGGCGAAATCAACTACCGCTACCTGTTCGACGCCATCGACGACCTGGGCTACACCGGCCAGATCGGTTGTGAATACAAGCCACGCGACCCCGGCCCCGGCGGCACGGACAGAGGCCTCTCGTGGGTGGCCGCGCACGGCCAGACGCTCGAACTGCAAGGAGAACCGGCATGACCAAGGACGGACTCAAGGTCGGCTTCGTCGGCCTGGGCATCATGGGCGCGCCCATGGCCCTCAACCTGCTCAAGGCCGGGCATGCGCTGTTCGTGACCAGCCGCGGCAAGATCCCGGCGGCCTTCGCGGAAGCCGGCGCCACCGTGTGCACCAACGCCACCGAGGTGGCGCGGCGCGCCGACATCGTGATCACCATGGTGCCCGACACACCGCACGTGGACGACGTGCTGTTCGGCGAGACCGGCGCTGCGCCAAGGGCCTGAAAGACAGCGCGACCGGCCCGGACGGCCGGGTGGGCAAGCTGGTGATCGACATGAGCTCCATCAGCCCCATGGCGACCAAGGCCTTCGCGCAGAAGATCAACGCGCTGGGTTGCGATTACCTGGACGCCCCGGTCAGCGGCGGCGAGGTGGGCGCCAAGGCCGCGAGCCTGACCATCATGGTGGGTGGCCCGCAGGCCGCGTTCGACCGCGCCCAGCCGCTGTTCGCCGCCATGGGCAGGAACATCACCCTGGTGGGCGGCAACGGCGACGGTCAGACCACCAAGGGGCGCAACCAGATCATCGTGGCGCTCAACATCGAGGCCGTGGCCGAGGCCCTGCTGTTCGCGAGCAAGGCCGGCGCCGACCCGGCCAAGGTGCGCCAGGCGCTCATGGGCGGCTTCGCGGCCAGCCGCATCCTGGAGGTGCATGGCGAGCGCATGGTCAAGCGCACCTTCAACCCGGGTTTTCGCATCGAGCTGCACCAGAAGGACCTGAACCTCGCGCTGCAGGGCGCGAAGGAACTGGGCCTGAGCCTGCCGCACACCGCGAGCGCGGCCCAGCTCATGCAAAGCTGCGCCGCCCACGGCATGGCCGGGCTGGACCACTCGGCCCTGTGCCGCAGCCTGGAGCTGATGGCGAAGCACGAGATCGCCCCCGAACCGGCGGCCTGAGCTCAGGCGTCCGGGGCGGCGCCGGGGTCGATCAATTCGACCGAGCGCAGCACATGGCGCCACTCGGGGTGGTCGGGGGAGGCCGCCCAGTGGCGCATCGCGTCGAGGAACAGCGCGATGAAGCTGCGCGCCGCGGGCGAGGGCGTTTCCTGCGCGCGGCGCACCACGCCCACCAGGTGGGAGCGGAAGCGTTCGCGCAGGGGCAGGGCCACCAAGCGGTCGCGCAGGCTGGCGGTTTCCACCAGCGGCCAGGGGCAGAAACTGAGCATGTCGGTCTGCTGCACCAGCGTGAGCATGAGCGAGGCCGAATGCGCGAGGTGGATGCGCTGGCGTGGCGGCTCGATACCGTGCTGCCCGAACAGGTTGTCCAGGATCATCGCGCGCTCGATCGGCGCGAAGTTGAGGATCCAGTCGTCGTCGAGCAGCTCGGCCAGCGAGCGCGCGGCGCTGCGCGGGTGGCCCAGGCGCGCCACCACCGTCATGTCGTAGCTGAACAGGGGCATGGCCTGTAGGCCCTGCATCGCGTCGTCGGGGGGCGATGCGCCCGATCATGAGGTCCAAGCTGCCTTCGCGCAGCTTGGGGTAGGCCAGGGCGGACAGGCCGTCGAAGAACTCGAGCTGCACGTGCGGCAGGGCCGCCCGGAAGGCCGGCACCACGCGCGCGAGCAGCGTCTGCGCGACCCAGGGCGTGACACCCACCGACAGCCGCTGCGTGGCGCCCGAGTCGCGGTGGCGCGCCAGCGCCTCCTCGGCCTCGCGCAGCTGGGCCGTCACGCGCTGGGCGTGGACCAGCAGATCCTGGCCCGCCGGCGTGAGGGCGATGCCGTGGCCGTGCCGCGTGAGCAGCGCGATCTCGGCGTGCGTCTCCAGCTCGCGCAGCCCCTGCGTCACCGTGGCCTGGCTCAGCCCCAGCGAGCGCGCCGCCGCGCGGATGCTGCCTTCGGCGGCCACCGTCGCGAGGTAGCGGAGCTGGTGCACTTTCATATGACGGCATTATGTCCACGACAGGCAGCGGCGAGCGTCGAGCAGTTTGACCTGTCTACCCCGCGCGGGGGGCGGTTCATAGACTCGCTGGCATGAACTTCTGCATCGACAACGCTGCCGCCATTCACCAAGTGCTGCCCGCCGTGCGCGAGACCGCTGCCGAGATGGTGGCCCTGCGGCACCAGATCCACGCCCACCCCGAACTCGCCTACGAAGAGTTCGCCACCAGCGACTTGGTGGCCGCCCGCCTGGCCGAGTGGGGCTACGAGGTGCACCGGGGCCTGGCCGGCACCGGTGTGGTGGGCACGCTGCGCCGGGGGCAGGGCACGCGCCGCCTGGGCATCCGCGCCGACATGGACGCGCTGCCCATCCAGGAAACCACGGGCCTGCCTTACGCGAGCACCGTGGCCGGCAAGATGCACGCCTGCGGCCACGACGGCCACACCGCCATCCTGCTCGCCGCCGCGCGCTGCCTGGCGCAGGAAGGGGGCTTCGACGGCACGCTGAACCTGATCTTCCAGCCGGCCGAAGAAGGCCTGGGCGGCGCCCGCCGCATGGTCGAAGAAGGCCTGTTCGAGCGTTTCCCGTGCGACGCGGTGTACGCGCTGCACAACATGCCGGGCTTTCCTGTCGGCCAGTTCGGTTTCAAGGAAGGGCCGTTCATGGCCTCGTCCGATTCGGTCATGGTGACGGTGCAGGGCCAGGGCGGGCACGGTTCCTCGCCGCACCTCGCGGCCGACCCGGTGGTGGCCGCCGCCCACATCATCGTGGCGCTGCAGACCATCGTCTCGCGCAACGTGGACCCGCGCGAGATGGCGGTGATCTCCGTGGGGGCGATCCACGGCGGCGACGCGCCCAACGTTATCCCCGGCAGCGTGCAGATGCGCCTGACGGTGCGCGCCTACCGCCCCGAGATCCGCGCCATGCTGCGCGAGCGCATCACCGCGCTCGTGCAGGCGCAGGCCGCCACGCTGGGCGTGCGCGCCGAGGTGGACTACCACTGGCGCTATCCCGCGCTGGTCAACCACGTGGAGAGCACGCGCTTCGCGCGCGAGGTCGCGCGCGACTGGCTGGGCGACGAGGGCCTGCTGCCCGAGCTGCAGCCGCTCACCGGCAGCGAAGACTTCTCGTTCATGCTGGAGCACTGCCCGGGCAGCTACCTCATCGTCGGCAACGGCGTGGGCGAGCACCACGGCAGCGGCGGCTGCATGGTGCACAACCCCGGTTACGACTTCAACGACGCCATGCTGCCCATCGCCGCGAGCTACTGGGTGCAGCTGGCGCGCCGTTTCCTGGCGCCCGCGAGCTGAGCGGCGCCGCATCTCCTGTCCCGCAACCCACGAAGGCACCGCCACCATGTCCCACCCGCTCCTCTCGTTCTCCCGGCGCGCGGCCATCGCCGCCCTCGGTGCCACCGCCCTCGTCGGTGTGGCTTCCCCGGCCCTGGCCCAGGGCACTTACCCCACCAAGCCGATCCGCATCGTGGTGGGTTACGCGCCGGGTGGTTCGGTGGACATGGCCGCGCGCGTGGTCGCCGACGTGCTCACCGCCAAGCTCGGCACCACGGTGGTGGTGGAGAACGTCTCGGGCGCGGCCGGCATCGTCGCGGCGCAGCGCGTGGTCAACAGCCCGGCCGACGGCTACACCCTGCTGGCCGGTTCGAGCAACGAGATGGCCGCCACCGGCCTGGTGAACCCGGCGCAGAAGTACGACCCGATCAAGGACCTCACGCCCATCGGCCTCATCGCCACGGCGCCGGTGCTGCTGGTGGCCGGATCCGGGATGCCGGTGAAGAACCTCGACGAGTTCATCGCGCTGGTCAAGCGCAACCCCGGCAAGTACAGCTACGGCAGCTCGGGCGTGGGCTCGACGCTGCACTTCGCGGGCGAACTCGTGAAGCAGCGCGCCGGCCTGTTCATCACGCACATTCCCTACCGCGGCACCAGCGCGCTCACCAGCGATCTGGCCGGCGGCACGCTGGACTTCGCCATCGTCTCGCCCACCGCCGCCGCTCCCTTCCTTCAGGGTGGGCGCATCACCGCGCTGGGCATCACCTCGGCGCAGCGCTTTCCTGCCTTGCCGCAGGTGCCCGCGCTGGGTGAGCACCCGCAACTCAAGGGCTACGACCTGGTCGGCTGGTTCGCGCTCGCCGCGCCGCGCGGACTGCCGCCGGAGATCGCGCAGCGCCTCTCGGCCGCGCTCAAGGCGGGGCTGGCGGAGCCGGGTTTCCGCCAGCGCCTGGAGGCGGGCGGCGCCATTCCGCCGGCCGGCAACGAAGACCTGGCGCAGATCATGCGCGCCGACCTCCAGAAGTACGCGGGCCTGGTGAAATTCGCGAACATGCGCGAGTGAGTCGGGGGTGGGTTTCGGATGTTACCAGTCTGTAACCCGATGTACCCTGGGGTCGCTAGACTTCCTCCTCATGAACGAGCCGACCACCCCACCCAGTCTGAACGACCCCCGCGACCTGCTGCGCCACCTGTACGACGTGGCGGTGCAGCGCGCGCTGCCTTTGCACAACACGGCCGCGAGCCTGCCGAAACCGCCCAAAGGCCGCACCCTGGTGCTGGGCGCGGGCAAGGCCGGCGGGGCCATGGCGCAGGCGGTGGAAGCCCTGTGGCCGGCCGACGCGCCGCTCTCGGGCCTGGTCGTCACGCGCTACCACCACACGCCGCCCCGGCCTGAAGGCCTGCCGCGGCGCATCGAGGTGGTGGAGGCTTCCCACCCCGTGCCCGACGCGGCCGGGCTCGACGCCGCGCAGCGCATCCTGAAACTCGCCGATGGCCTCACGGCCGACGACCTGGTGCTGTGCCTGATCTCCGGCGGCGGCTCAGCCCTGCTCACGCTGCCCTGCGAAGGCCTCACGCTGGAAGACAAGCAGCGCATCAACCGCCAGTTGCTGGAGAGCGGCGCGCACATCGGCGAAATGAACACCGTGCGCAAGCACCTCTCGGCCATCAAGGGCGGGCGCCTGGCGGCGGCCTGCGCGCCCGCGCGCGTGGTCACGCTCACCATCAGCGACGTGCCCGGCGACGACGTCAGCGTGATCGCCAGCGGCCCCACCGTGGCCGATGCCTCCACCTGCGCCGAGGCGCTGGACATCCTGCGCCGCTACGGCATCGAGGTGCCGCCGGCGGTGCGCGCGCAGCTGGAAAGCGGCGCGCTCGAAACCCCCAAACCCGGCGACACCCGCCTGCAGGGCCACGCGGTGGAACTCATCGCCACCCCGCAGCAAAGCCTGGAGGCCGCCGCCGAGGCGGCGCGTGCCCTGGGCCTGAACGTGGTGATCCTCAGCGACGAGATCGAAGGCGAGTCGCGCGAGGTGGGCAAAGTGCACGGCGCGATGGCGCGCTCCACCGCGCTGGGCCGCAGCAGCTTCCAGACGCCGTGCGTGATCCTGAGCGGCGGCGAAACCACCGTCACGGTGCGCCCACGCGCGCCCGGCCAGGCCAAGGGCCGGGGCGGGCGGGCCGGCGAGTTCTGCCTGGGCCTGGCGCAGGCCCTGGGCGGGCAGGCCGGCGTGTGGGCCCTGGCGGCCGATACCGACGGCATCGACGGGGTAGAGGACAATGCGGGTGCGCTGGTGACGCCCGACACCCTGGCCCGAGCCAGCGAAAAGGGCCTCAAGCTCACCGACCACCTGGCCCGCAACGACGCCTACGGCTTCTTCGAGCCGATCGGCGACCTGGTGATCACCGGGCCCACGCACACCAACGTGAACGACTTCCGGGCCGTGCTGGTGGTGTGACACCGGCGCGTTCCGCCCGGCGGTGAACCCCGCCGGCGGAGCCCCCACAACCCGCTTGATGTCGATCGCGCCCGAAAGGGCGCCCTAGGAAAGTCTTTTGCGCAGCCATTTCAACCGTTCCGCCCTGGTGCGTCAGCTCGCCGGGTGGTTGCCCGTGTCGGCGGATGTGCCGCGCCAGGACATGGCCGAGCGCCTGGGCGAGTGGTTGAACGTGGCCGACGCCATCGCCCTGCATTCGGCCCACCAGACCCTGCCCTCGGTCACGGCCCGGCGCGCCGCCGTCAAGAACAACGCCGCCGATGCGCAGGCCGAGCTGCAGCGCCTGCGCGCCACGCTCAGCCAGTCCATCACCACGCCACCCCAACCGCCGGTGGACGCCAGCGACGCCGAATTCGCCCCCCACCACCAGCGCTGCCTCGACCAGCAGCGCCGCATGGAGATGGGCATCGACGCGCTGCGCGGCCACCTGCGCCAGACCCTGGCCGCCACCTCGCCCCGCCTGGCGCAGCTCGCCGCGCTGGACGCCACGCTGGACCAGATGCTGGGCGGGCGCGAGCAGCGACTGCTCGCCGGCCTGCCGGCCTTCCTCAAGGCGCGGTTCGAACACCAGCGCCAGACCCACCCCGACACCTGGCCCCCCCTGTTCGAGCAGGACCTCCAGCAGGCCTTGCTGGCCGAGCTCGACCTGCGGCTGCAGCCGGTGCTGGGCATGATCGAAGCGCTGGCCCAGGCGCCCGCGAAGCCGCATTGAATTGAATCCATGAACAGCCCTTTCCTGAACCGTTTGTTTTTCACCGCCGCCTTCGTCCTGGGCCTGCTGGCCATCGCCTGGGTGGGCGCGGGTTTTGTCGGCTCCAGCCTTTTCGCGCTGGCGATGACCGCGGTCATCGGCGCGGTCTACCTGCTGGGCGCGCAGGAGATCCGGCGCTACCGGCAGACCACCGCCTCGCTCGCCGAGGCGCTGGCCAACGTGCCGCAGCCGCTGGCCACGCTGGGCGACTGGCTCGCGCGCGTGCCGCCCGGCCTGCAGAACGCCGTGCGCCAGCGCATCGAGGGCGAGCGCGGCGCGCTGCCCGGCCTGGCGCTCACGCCCTACCTGATCGGCCTGCTGGTGATGCTGGGCATGCTGGGCACCTTCCTCGGCATGGTGGTCACCTTCAAGGGCGTGGTGTTCACGCTCGAAGGCTCGGCCGACCTGCAGGCCATCCGCTCGGCGCTGGCCGCGCCCATCAAGGGCCTGGGCCTGGCCTTCGGCACCTCGGTGGTCGGCGTGCGCACCTCGGCCATGCTGGGCCTGATGTCCGCCATCGCCCGGCGCGAGCGCGCCGACGTGGCTCGCCAGCTCGAAGCCCACACCGCCACCGTGTTCCGCCCGTTCTCGCTGGCCCACCAGCGCCAGGCCACCTTCGACGCCCTGCAGCAGCAGGCCGGTGCGCTGCCCGCCGTGGTGAACCAGCTGCAGGCGCTCATGGCGCAGCTCGAACGCCGCAGCCAGCAGATGGACGAGCAGCTGCTGACCCGCCAGACCCAGTTCCACCAGGCGGCGAGCGAGGCCTACCAGGGCCTGGCGACATCCGTGGAGCGGTCGCTCAAGGACAGCGTGAGCGCCAGCGCCCAGGCCGCCGGTGAGAGCCTGCGGCCCGTGGTGGACAGCGCCAAGGGCACCATCGCGCTGATGGCGCAGATCGAGCAGCGCGGCCAGCAACTGGACGAACAGCTGCTGGCGCGGCAGACGCAGTTCCACCGGGAGGCCAGCGAGGCCTACCAGGGCCTGGCGAACTCGGTCGAGAAGACGCTCAAGGACAGCCTGAGCGCCAGCGCCCGCGCGGCCGGCGAGAGCCTGCAGCCGGTGGTGGAAAACGCCATGGGCGCGCTCGCGCGGGAGTCGACGCAACTGCACGAGCGCGTGAGCGCGGCGGTGCAGGCGCAGATGAACCAGCTCTCCGAGCGCTTCGGCGCCACCGCGGGCACCGTGGCCGACGGCTGGACGGCTGCCCTGCAGCAGCACGCCCACACCAGCGAACAGCAGGCGCAGGGCCTGGACCGCGCGCTCACCGCCTTCACCACCAGCTTCGAACAGCGTTGCGCCGCGCTGATCACCGGCGTGCAGGAAACCGTGAGCCGCTCGCACGCCGAGCAGACCACGGCCGACCAGCAGCAGCACGCCGCGTGGGCGCAGACCTTGCAGACCCTGGCGGCCACACTGCAAAACGAATGGCGACAGCTCGGCGCGCAGACCCTGGCCCAGCAACAGACCGTGGCGCAGACGCTGGAACAGACCGCGACCCTCTGGCGCGACGAACTCGCCAGCCTGCGCCGCGAAGAAGCCGCGCGCGACCAGGCCAGCGCGCAGCGCGTGGGCGAGCTGCAGGCTTCGCTGAACGACCAGGTGGCGACCCACCTCGCGACGCTGGGCACCGCGCTCGAAGCGCCGATGGCGCGCCTGCTGGACACCGCCGCCGAGGCGCCCAAGGCCGCGGCCGAGGTGATCGCCCAGCTGCGCCAGGAGATGAGCCAGCTCACCGCGCGCGACAACACGGCGCTGCAGGAACGCGCCGCGCTCATGCACAACATCGACGCGCTGCTGCAGTCCGTGCAGCAGGCCACGGGCGAACAGCGCGCCGCCGTCGAATCGCTCGTCACCTCCGCCGGCGCGGTGCTCGACCAGGTGGGGCGCCAGTTCGCCGACACCGTGGGCGTGCAGGCCGTGCGCGCCGAAGAGGTGGCCGCGCAGGTCAACGGCAGTGCCATCGAACTCGCCGCCCTGGGCGAGGCCTTCGGCCACGGCGTGCAGCTCTTCAGCACCACCAACGAGAAGCTGATCGAGAACCTGCAGCGCATCGAAAGCGCCGTCACGCAGTCCATGGCGCGCAGCGACGAACAGCTGGCCTACTACGTGGCGCAGGCGCGCGAGGTGATCGACCTCAGCATCAGCTCGCAGCAAGGCATCGTGGAAAACCTGCGCCGCCTGCGCGAGCCGCGGCCCGCCGAGAAGAAGGCCGCGTGATGATCGGCCTGGACGACCGCCACATCGAGGACGAGGACGGCACCGACCACACCGCGCCGGTGTGGGCCGTGTTCGGCGATCTCATGTCCGGCCTGGTGGGCGCCTTCGTGCTCATCCTGGTCGGCGTGCTCGTGGTGCAGATGGACCTGGTGGCCAGCCTGCAGGCCGAGGTGCAGAAGCGCCAGCAGGAAGAGCAGCGCCGCATGGCCCTGGAAAAAGCCCTGGCGATTCCGCTGCAGAACGGCCGTGTGACGCTGGACAACGGCCGCATCGGCATCAGCGGCAGCGTGCTGTTCGCGCTCAACTCCGACGAGCTGCGCCCCGAAGGCCGGCAGATCCTGCAGAGCCTGGTGCCGCCGCTGCAGGTCTACCTGGGCGAGCGCGACGAGATGCTGATGGTCAGCGGCTTCACCGACGACCGCCCGGTGCAGGCCACCAACCAGCGCTTCGCCGACAACCTCGAACTCTCGGCCCAGCGCGCGCTCACCGTCACGCGCGCGCTGATCCAGGAAGGCATGCCGCCGCAGCGCGTGTTCAGCGCGGCCTTCGGCGCCGAGCAGCCCGTGGCTTCCAACGGCAGCGAGAAGGGCCGCGCGCTCAACCGCCGCGTGGAGATGGCACCCGTGCCCGAGACGGCCCCGGCGCCCACCCCGAAGCCCTGAGATCAGCCACGACGCCGACGCCGTGCACGCCCATTACCTGGCCGCCCTGGCGCGCCGCCTGGAGGCCGCGCCCGAGGCCGTGCAACGCCTGCTGCGCGCGAAGCTGCCGGTGGTGGCGCCCGCCGAAGAGCTTGCCCAGGACACGGTGGCGCCCGCCGCACCGCCCCGGCGCCCGCGCGCGCCACCGCCCAAGCCGCTCACCCCGCTGGGCCGGCTCCACCAGCACATCGCCACCGCCACGCAGGCGCCGGGCACCGCCGCGGGCCGCCCCGAACTGCGCAGCGCGCAGGCGTTTCGCGAAACCTGGTCGCGCCTGTGCGCCGAAGACGAGGTGGTGCAGGCCGTGCAGCGCGGTCCCGAAAACGCCGGCCCGCTCAACTCGCACATGCTGGTGTTGCGCACCCTGGGCCTGCTGCGCGAACTCTCGCCGGACTACCTGCGCCGTTTCATGGCGCACGCCGACACCCTGCTGTGGCTGGAGCAGGCGAGCGCCCAGCTCAAGCAGCCGGCCGGCAAGCCCAAGGCGGCGCGGCAGAAGAAATGAACGCCATGACCCACCCCGTGCCCGCCGGGATCGCCGGACAACTCGCGGCCACCCGCGCCGTGCTGGAGCGCCACCTGGGCGACACACTGGAGGCGATCCACCTGTTCGGCTCGGCCCTGGACGGTGGACTGCAAATCTTCAGCGACGTGGACCTGATGGTCACGGTGAGCGCGCCCCTGGCGGAGCCGGTGCGTCGCGCGCTGATGGTGGATCTGCTGTCCGTCTCCGCGCCACCCGGCACCGAGGGGCCGCTGCGCGCGCTCGAAGTCACGGTGCTCGCGCGCGGCGACGTGGTGCCCTGGCGGCATCCCGCGCGGCGCGAAATGCAGTTCGGCGAATGGCTGCGCGACGACCTGTTGGCCGGCACCATCGAGCCCGCCATGGAGGACCACGACCTGGCGATCCTGCTGAGCAAGCTGCGGCAACACAGCGCCGCGCTGATGGGACCGCCCGCGGCCGAGCTGTTCGAGCCCGTGCCTCCCGCCGATTTCGCGCAGGCGCTGCTCGACACCGTGGCGCAGTGGAACGAGGCGCCCGACTGGGTGGGCGACGAACGCAACGTGGTGCTCGCCCTGGCGCGCATCTGGTTCAGCGCGGTCACCGGCGGGATTGCCTCCAAGGACGCCGCCGCCACTTGGGCGCTCGAGCGCCTGCCCGAAAGGCATCGGCCTGTCCTGGCCAAGGCGCGCTCGGCCTACCTGGGCCACGCGCGAGACGATCTGGCCGAACACGCGGAAGGCGTGGCGGCGTTCGTGCGGCATGTCCGGGCCGAGATCGAGCGCGTGGGTTCGACGGATTGAGCCTACGCCCACTGTGCCGATCAAATCCGCCTATATTTTTCACCCATGAACCTGCCCGCATCGCCCATTGCCGGGGTCGCCAGCCCGACCTCGATCGACAAGAAAAAGATCAAATTCCTGCTGCTGGAGGGCGTGCACCCCTCTGCGGTGGAGGTGCTGCGTGCCGCTGGCTACAGCCAGATCGAGAGCCTGCCCGGCGCGCTGCCCGAGGACGAGCTCAAGCACCGGATCGCCGACGTGCATTTCCTGGGCATCCGTTCCCGCACCCAGCTGAGCGCCGAGGTGCTGGCCCATGCCCAGCGGTTGGCGGCGGTGGGGTGTTTCTGCATCGGCACCAACCAGGTCGACCTGAGCGCGGCCAGCGCGCGGGGCGTGGCGGTGTTCAATGCGCCGTTTTCCAACACCCGGTCGGTGGCCGAGCTGGTGCTGGCCGAGGCGATTCTGCTGATGCGCGGCATCCCCGAGAAAAACGCGGTGTCCCACCGGGGTGGCTGGCTCAAATCGGCCAGCCATTCCTACGAGATCCGGGGCAAGACGCTGGGCATCGTGGGGTACGGCTCCATTGGCGCGCAGTTGTCGGTGCTGGCGGAAGCGCTGGGCATGCAGGTGGTGTTTTTCGATGTGGCCACCAAGCTGCCGATGGGCAACGCGCGCCAGGTGCCGAGCCTGGCCGATGTGTTGAGACAGGCCGACGTGGTGAGCCTGCACGTGCCGGAAACCGCCGCGACGCAATGGATGATCGGTGCGACCGAGCTGGCCCTGATGAAACCCGAGGCGGTGCTGATCAATGCGGCGCGCGGCCAGGTGGTGGTGATCGAGGACCTGGCCGAAGCCCTTCGGCAAAAGCGCCTGCTGGGTGCGGCGATCGATGTGTTTCCCCAGGAGCCGCGCAGCAACGACGACCTCTTCGAGTCGCCGTTGCGGGGTCTGGACAACGTGATCCTGACGCCGCACATCGGCGGCTCGACGAAGGAAGCGCAGGAAAGCATCGGCGTGGAGGTGGCGGCCAAGCTGGTGAAGTACAGCGACAACGGCACCACGACCTCGTCGGTCAACTTCCCCGAGGTGGCGCTGCCGGCCCACCCCGGGCATCACCGACTGCTGCATGTGCACCAGAACGTGCCAGGCGTCATGTCCCGCATCAACCAGGTGTTCTCCGACAACCACATCAACATTGCCGGGCAGTTCCTGCAGACCCGCGGCGAGGTGGGCTATGTCGTGATTGATGTCGATGCGGCTTATTCGGACATCGCGCTGGCCCGCCTGCTCGATGTGCCGAGCACGCTGCGTTGCCGCGTGCTGTTCTGATACTGGCCCGGCGCCTGGCCCACATGGCGGCTGAAGGCGGTGCTGAAGCTGCTGGCCGAGCCGTAGCCCACGCGCTCGGCCACCTCGACCAACGCCATGCCGTCGCGGCGCAGCAGGTCCTTGGCCAGCGCCATGCGCCAGGCCAGCAGGTATTCCATGGGGCGCAGACCGACGGCGCGTGAGAAGCGGTCGAAGAAGGCCGAGCGCGACAGCGCCGCCTGCCGGGCGAGTTCGTCCACCGTCCAGGCGCGCGCGGGCTCGCCGTGCAGGAGGCGCATCGCCGCCGCCAGCCGCGCATCGGCCAGGCCGCGCAGCAAGCCGGGTGGGGGCGCCTTCGCCGGTGGTGGAGCGCAGCGCCTCGATCAGCAGCACCTCCACCAGCCGGCCCAGCACCAGCTCGCGGCCGGCGCGCTGTTCGGTCGATTCCTCTCGCACCAGCCGCACCAGCACCGAGAGCCGCTCGATGCCGCGCACGTGCAACAAAGCGGGCAGCAGCGAGACCAGCAGGGCCGCGTCGGGCGAGCCGAAGGCGAAGTAACCGCCGAGCATGCGCACGTCCGGCGGGCCGTCGGGCCGGCCGTGGCGCAGGTCGCCCTGGGCGCCGGCCGCCTGCAGGGCGTCGATCGCCACCGGCTCCACCGGCTCGAAACCCGAGAGCGTGAAGCCCGGCGTGGCCGGCATCAACACGAAATCGCCCGCTTCCAGGGTGATGGGTTCCTGGCCCTGGACGGCGAGCAGGCAGCGGCCCTCCAGCAGGGTGCAGAAGCTGGGCTGCCTGAAGGCCGAGTAGCGCACGCCCCAGGCACCGGCGCCGCTGATCACTTTCGAGAACACCGCGCGGGGCCGCAGCAAGGCGATGACGTCGGCAAGGGGATCCACCATGATTGGACTTTGGCGAATGATTGATGGACTTTTAATTGTAGTCAGTCCTGTTTTGTCGCGATATCGTGGAGACCCTCCTCACTTCATTTGCAAGGACCTCTCCATGAAAACCGTTCTGATCACCGGCTGCTCGTCTGGCTACGGCCTCGAAACCGCGCGCCACTTTCTCGCCCAGGGCTGGCACGTGGTGGCCGACCATGCGCACGCCGCGCTGGGACCTGCTGCCGGCCTCGGAGCGCCTGACCGTCCTGCCGCTGGACGTGACCGACCCGGCCAGCATCGCCAGCGCCCTGCAGGCCGCCGGGCCCATCGACGTGCTGGTGAACAACGCCGGCCTGGGCCTGTTCGGGGCCTTCGAGGCCACGCCCCTGGCCACGGTGCGCGAGATCTTCGAGGCCAACACCTTCGGCACCATGGCGATGACGCAGGCCGTGTTGCCGCAGTTCCGCGAACGCCGCGCGGGCAGGGTGGTCAACGTCACTTCCAGTGCCACGCTCGCGCCCATGCCGCTGGTGGCGGCTTACACCGCGAGCAAGACCGCCATCGAAGGCTTCACCGCCTCGCTCGCGCACGAGCTGCAGGCCTTCAACGTGCGCGTGAAGCTGGTCGAGCCGGGTTACGCGCCCACCACGCGCTTCACCGAGAACGGCGCGCAGCGCATGCAGGGGCTGATCCCCGAGGCCTACGCGCCCTATGCGCAGAGTGTCTTCGCCAGCCTGGGCTCGGCCTCGGCCTTCACCGTGGAGTCGGACGTGGCCGAGGCCGTGTGGCTGGCCGCGAACGACGCCTCACCCCGGCTGCATTACCCGGCGGGCGCGGACGCGGTGGCGCTGGCCCGGCAGGCCGCCTGACGCGCGCCCGGTGCGGCTCACTCCGCCTCGATGCCGGCGGCCTTGATGACGCGGCCCCACATGTCGGTCTCGCTGGCCTGGAACTTCACCAGCTCGGCCGGTGAGGTGGGGAACACCTCGCCGCCGCTGCCGGCGAAGAACTGGCGCACCGCCGGGCTCTCGATGGCCTTGTGCAACAGCTCGTTGAGCCGCGTCACCACCGGCGCCGGGGTGCCGGCCGGCGCGTAGGCCGCGAACCAGTAACCCATGTCGTAGCCCTTCACGCCCGCTTCGGCGATGGTGGGCACGTCGGGCAGCGACGCCATGCGCCTGGCCGAGGTGACGCCCAGCGCGCGCACCTTGCCGGTGGTGATCTGCGGCATGCCGGTCGAGGCGTCGGTGAACATCATGGTGATCTGCCCGCCGAGCAGATCGGTGATGCCCATGGGGTTGCTGCGGTAGGGCACGTGCAGGATGTTGACGTTCGCCATCTGCTGGAACAGCTCGCCCGCCACGCGGCTGGACGAACTGCCGCTGCCGAAGGACAGCTTGCCCGGCGCCTGCTTCGCGGCGGCCAGCACGTCGGCCACGCTCTTGTAGGGCGCGTCCGCGCGCACGATCATGATCTGGCCGCCCTTGCCGATGCCGGTGATGGCGGCGAAGTCCTTCACCGGGTCGTAGGAGAGCTTCTTGTACAGGTGTTGGTTGGCCGCGTGCGTGGTGTTGGTGGTGATGAGCACGGTGTGGCCGTCCTTGGGCGCGTTGGCCGCGGCCTGGGCCGCGATCATGCCGCTGGCGCCGGCCTTGTTGTCCACCACCACCGGCTGCCCGGTCTGCTCGCTGACCGATTGGCCCAGCGCGCGGGCCAGGATGTCGGTGGCGCTGCCGGCGGCGAAGGGCACGATGAAGGTGATGGGCTTGGTGGTGAGCGAAGCCTGGGCGAAGGCGGCCGACAGGGCCAGCAACGAGGCGAGCGCGACCACGGCGTGGCGGCGGGTGAAGGGGCTGTTGTTCATGTCTGTCTCCTGGGGTGGATGGTGAAGGAAGAAGCGCCTCAGCCCGAGGGGCCGTGCAGTTGGGAAACCAGGTGGGCGGGGACCTCGAGTTCGAGTTCCAGCAGATGGAAGGACAGGGCCTTGCCGTGGCTGTCCAGGTTCAGGGCGTCGTTGACACCGCCGTCGAGCACGTCGTCCAGCACGAAGTTCATGGCGTGCAGCCTGGGCAGCAGGTGGCGCACCACCTGGCTGGGCTGGCGGTGCCGGAAATGCGCGGCGACGCGCTCGGCGGTGATCTGCGCCACGATCAAGGGGTAAAGCGCCTCGCTCCAGGCGATCACGCTGATGTTGGATCGGTTGCCCTTGTCGCCGGTGCGGCCGTGGGCGGCGCGCCAGAGCGGCACGGTGAGGACCGGGGGGCTCACTGGAGTACCTTCGCCCTGTGGGCTGCGGTGCGAGCTTGCTTGGGAGCGGCCCTGCGCTGCGCTCATGCGCCGTCTCCTTCGTCCAGCAGGCGAAAGCCGGTGGGCACCAGCGCGCGGTCCATGGGGCAGGAGGCGGTGCCCAGGGTGGGGCGCAGCGCGGTGCGCACGCCACCACCACCCGCCGGGCCGCAGGTGTAGAGCGCCGTCACCTCGCGCATCAGCCGCTGCGCCATGGCCTTGTCCGCGTGGCGCGTGCGCACGCGCAAGCGCACGTCGGTGGCCGAGCCGGGATCGGTGTGCTGCAGCCAGCGGCCCTGGTCGTCGGCCAGCACGCTGGCCACGCCGATCAGGTCGATGCGCAGCGGGCCCAGCCCGTTCAGGCGCTGGGTGAGCACCTCGGCGGCAAGCCTGGCGCGCTGCTCCGCGCGCACGCCGGCGTAGGAGATCTCGCCCTCGGCCAGCCAGCCGCTCTCGAAGCACACGTTCACCTTCAGCGTGTCCGGCCGCCCATGGCCGCGCACGCCGCTGAGCCGCACCCGGTCCCGGCCTACCTGTTCGACGCGGGCCTCGGTGATGTCGGCCACCACATCGGGCGTGAGGTAGGCGCGCGGGTCGTGCACCTCGTAGAGCAGCTGTTCCTTGACGGTGTGCCCGTCCACCATGCCACCGGTGCCCTCGGGTTTGAAGACCGTGCAGCTGCCGTCCTGCGCGATGGCCGCAATGGGGTAGCCCACCCGCGCCAGGTCCGGCACGTCCTTTACGCCGGGGTCGGCGTAATAACCGCCCGTGACCTGCGCGCCGCACTCCAGCAGGTGGCCGGCCATGGTGGCGCCCGCGATCCGGTCCCAGTCGTCCAGGGCCCAGCCATGGTGGGCCAGGGCTGGTCCGAGCACCAGGGACGGGTCGGCGACGCGGCCGGTCACCACCACGTCGGCGCCCGCGCGCAGCGCATCGGCGATGGGCTGCGCGCCGATGTAGGCGTTGGCACTGATGACGGCGCGGCCCGCCAGCTGCGTGGCCAGGTCGGCGGACATCAGCGTGTCCGCCACGCGGTGGGCCACGTCGTCGCCGTGCACCACCGCCACCCGGGGCTCGCGCAGACCCAGGGAGCGCGCGATGGCCTGGATGCGCCGGCCCGCGCCGAGCGGGTTGGCCGCGCCGAAGTTGCTCACGATGGGAATGCGGTGCGCCAGGCAGCGCGCGAGCACGGGCCGCACCAGCTCGTCCAGCATCGGCTCGAAGCCGCCGTCCGGGTCCTGCAGCCGCGCCAGTTGCGCCAGCGCCAGCGTGCGCTCGGCCAGGGTTTCGAAGATCAGGCAGGCCGGGCCGCCGGTCTGGATGAGCGCATCGACCACCGGCCCGGCGGCGTCGGTGCGGTCGCCGGAGAAGCCGGCGGCCGAGCCCACGTGAATCACCGTTGTGTTTGCCATGCCGCGCACTGTAGGCGCCGGGCACTCATCCTGTGAAACTCAAACTTCAGATATATTGATCTGAAATGCAGATCAATCTGTCCACCCGCGAACTGCGCGCCTTCGTGGCGCTGGCCGAGCAGCGCAACTTCACCCGCGCGGCCTCGCTGTGCCACCTGTCCCAGCCCGCGTTCTCCGCGCTCATCCAGTCGCTGGAAGCCAACCTGGGTGGCCGCCTGTTCGAGCGCACCACGCGCCACGTGGAACTCACCGCCGAGGGCGAGGCCTTTCTGGACGCCGCGTTGCGCCTGCTCAAGGACGCCGACACCGCCATCGAAGGGGTGCGCGACCACGTGGCGCGGCGCCGGGGCCGGGTGGCGATCGCCATCCTGCCCTCGCTCGCGGCCGGCTGGTTGCCGCCCCTGCTCGCGCGCTTCCACCAGGCCCACCCCGGCATCGAACTCGACGTGGCCGACGTGCTGTCCGACGAATGCCTGGAGCGGGTGCGGGCCGGCCGGGCGGACTTCGCCCTGGCCTCATCGCGCACCGACGCGGCCGAGCTGCACACCGAGCGTTTCTGCTCGGACGATTTCCATGTGGTGTTTCCCGAAGGCCACGCGCTCGCGGCCGGTGCGGGCGCGGTGCGCCTGGCCGAGTTGCATGCCTTCCCGATGGTGCAGCTGGCCCGTTCCAGCAGCGTGCGCCAGTACGTCGAGGCCGCGATCTACCCGCACCGCATGCGCACGGTGATGGAGCTGGAGCAGCTCAGCACCGTGGCCGGCATGGTGCGCGCGGGACTGGGCATCACCATCGTGCCCTCGCTCACGCTGTTCCACTTCGAGCAGCCCGGCCTGGGCGCGCGCCAGATCAAGTCGGCCGGGCTGAAGCGGCAGGTGTTCCTGGTGCGCCGCGCGGACCGCGCGCTGTCCTCGGCGGCGCAGGGGCTTCACAGCCTGCTGATGAAGCACCGGCCCTGAGCCGGTGTCCCCCGAGGCGGCTTCCGAACTTTCCGGACGATGGGGGCACTTAGCGGCCCATGATCAACCGTTCCCAAGATTCTTTCGTGCATTCCAGCAGCGTCGGCTGGCCCAGCAACTCCTCGCTCAGCGCCGACGACGTGCGGATGGACAAGCGGTCCACGCTGGCCGTGCACCAGCTGTTCTTCGACCAGTTGAACCACGTCGCCAACCTGGGCAGGGGCCCGCTCAAGGGCCATTGGTTCAAGGGCATCGACAGTGGCGATGAAAGCGCCATCCGCGAAAGCATGGACGCCGCGCTGTCGCAGAACAAGTGGGCCGCCGTTCAAACACTCCATCTGTATGCCAGGGCGCTCAGAGAGCACCAGACGACGGGCTCCTGCTGCCTTTCCCACACCGACCGGATTCAGAAGCTGATTGCGCTGCGCCTGACCAGTGAAGACGTGTGGCGCGAACTGAGCACGATCGATCTTTCGCGTGGTGTGAACGTCATCGGCGACCAGAACAACGTGAACGTCGGTGGCGACCACAACACCGTGAATGTCATCGGCCACAGCAACCAGGTGACCGTCAACGGCCACCACAATCAAGTGGCCCGCACCAGCCCCATCGATGCCTGGACATCGGCCCACAACGCCAACGTGTCCACGACGGCCAATCCCAACCATTCCGACGTTCTCGGCCTTCGCGAGAACGCCTTTCCCTGAGGCGGTCCGGTCAACCCAGCTCCGCCAGCCCCGGGTTGAACACCACTTCCCACAGGTGCCCGTCCGGGTCCTGGAAGTGGCCGGCATAGCCGCCGTAGAAGGTCTCTTGCGCGGGCTTGACGATGCGCGCGCCGGCTTCGGTGGCCTGCCGCATCACGGCGTCCACCGCCTCGCGCGAGTCCACGTTGTGGCCCAGCGAGAGTTCCAGCGCGCTCGACGCCTGCGCGGTGGGCGAGAGCAGCGGCAGGCCGGTGTCGGCCGCCAGGCTGCGGCGCGGCCACAGCGCGAGCTTCAGGCCGTTTTGCAGATTGAAGAAGGCCACGGCGCCGTTCTCGAACTCGGCGCCGATGATGCCCTTGGTGGCCAGGCCCAGGCCGTCGCGGTAGAAAGCCACCGCGCGTTCGAGGTCGTCCACGCCGAGGGTGATGACGGTGATGCGGGGCTTCATGGCCAGGGCTCCCTTCAGCGGCGCAGCTTGTAGCCGGTGCGGAACACCCACCAGATGAAACCCAGGCACAGCGCCATGAACACCAGCGTCATGCCCGTGCTCACGGCGATGTGCACGTCGGCCACGCCGTAGAAGGCCCAGCGGAAACCGCTGATGAGGTAGACCACCGGGTTGACCAGCGAGACCGTCTGCCACAGCGGCGGCAGCATGTTGATGGAGTAGAACGCGCCGCCCAGGAAGGTCAGCGGCGTCACCACCAGCAGCGGGATCACCTGCAGCTTCTGGAAGTTGTCGGCCCACAGGCCGATGATGAAACCGAACAGGCTGAAGGTGACGGCAGTGAGCAGCAGGAAGCCGAGCATCCACACCGGGTGCGCGATGTGGTACGGCACGAACACGCGCGCCGTGAGCAGGATCAGCAGGCCCAGCATCACGGACTTGGTGGCCGCCGCGCCCACGTACCCCAGCAGCACCTCGATCCACGACACCGGCGCGGACAGCAGCTCGTAGATGGTGCCGGACCACTTGGGCATGTAGATGCCGAACGAGGCGTTGGAGATGCTCTCGCTCAGCAGCGAGAGCATGACCAAGCCAGGGATGATGAAGGCGCCGTAGGTGACGCCGTCGATGTCGCCCATGCGCGAGCCGATGGCGGTGCCGAAAACGATGAAATACAGCGAGGTGGTGAGCACCGGCGCGAGGATGCTTTGCGTGATGGTGCGGAAGGTGCGCGCCATCTCGAAGCGGTAGATGGCCTTGATGCCGTGGATGTTCAGGCTCATGCGCGGGCCTCCTGTTTCTTGTGGACGAGGCTCACGAAGATGTCTTCGAGCGAGCTTTCGCTGGACTGCAGGTCCTTGAAGTCGATGCCCTGCGCGTGCAGCGTGCGCAGCAGTTCGGCGATGCCGGTTTCGTCTTTCTGGGTGTCGAAGGTGTAGGTGAGCGTCTGGCCGGCGCCGGAAAGCTCCAGCGGCCAGCGCGCGAGCGCCTCGGGCACGCACTCCAGCGGTTGCTGCAGTGTGATGGTGAGCTGCTTCTTGCCGAGCTTGCGCATGAGCACGTCCTTGTCTTCCACCACGATGAGTTCGCCCTGGTTGATGACGCCGATGCGGTCGGCCATGTCCTCGGCTTCCTCGATGTAGTGCGTGGTCAGGATGATGGTGGTGCCGCGGTCGCGCAGCTCGCGCACCATGCGCCACATGTCGTGCCGCAGCTCCACGTCCACGCCCGCGCTGGGCTCGTCGAGAAACAGGATCTTGGGCTCGTGCGACAGTGCCTTGGCGATCAGCACGCGCCGCTTCATGCCACCCGAGAGCGTGAGGATCTTGTTGTCCTTCTTGTCCCAGAGCGAGAGATCGCGCAGCACCTTCTCGATGTAGACCGGGTCGGGCGCCTTGCCGAACAGGCCCCGGCTGAAGCTCACCGTGGCCCAGACGGATTCGAAGGCGTCGGTGTGCAGTTCCTGCGGCACCAGACCGATGGCGGCGCGCGCCGCGCGGTAGTCGCGCACGGTGTCGTGCCCGTCGGCGATCACCACGCCCTCGCTCGCATTCGCGATGCCGCAGACGATGCTGATGAGCGTGGTCTTGCCCGCGCCGTTGGGGCCGAGCAGGGCGAAGATCTCGCCCCGGCGGATGTCGAGATCGACGCGCTTGAGTGCCTGGAAACCGCCCGCGTAGGTTTTGCTCACGCCGCGCACGGACACGATGGGGTCGGCGGTGTTCACCGCCTGGGAAGAAAGGGACATGGAGCCTCCTGAAGCGCCACACTCTAGCACTGTTTTTGTGTACAGTGGTCATCCCATGCCGAACGTCCACATTCCGATTCAGGCCATCAAGGGCCGGGGCATCAGCCACCAGCAGCCGCACCGCTTCCTGCGCGACGAGCGCCAGGCGTTCGACGACGGCTGGGGTGCGCTGGACGAGGCCGCACTCGCGCGGGGCGAGGTGCCGCCCCCGGCCACCCAGGTGACCTGGGAAAACTGCAAGAGCGCGATCACCAGGAACGACTCACCCGACGTGGGCTTCATGCTCGGCCTCAACCCCTACCGAGGCTGTGAGCACGGCTGCGTGTACTGCTACGCGCGGCCCACGCACAGCTACCTCAACCTCTCGCCCGGGCTGGACTTCGAGACCAAGATCATCGCCAAGCGCAACCTCGCGGAGGTGCTGCGGCGCGAACTCGCCAGCCCGCGCCACGTGCCCGGCCTGCTGGCCATCGGCACCGTGACCGACGCCTACCAACCCATCGAACGCGAACTCAGGCTCACCCGGGCCGCGCTCGAGGTGCTGGCGCAGGCGAAACACCCACTGGCATCGTCACCAAGGGCAGCGGCGTGGAGCGCGACATCGACATCCTCGCGCCCCTGGCCGCGCAAGGCCTGGCGGCGGTCTACGTGACCATCACCTCGCTCGACGGCAAGCTCGCCCGTGCGCTGGAGCCGCGCGCGGCCGCGCCGCACCGGCGCCTGCGCATCCTGCGCACGCTGGCCGACGCGGGCATTCCGGTGGGCGTGAGCGTGGCGCCGCAGATCCCCTTCATCACCGACGACATGGAGCAGGTGCTCGAAGCCGCGTGGGACGCCGGCGCGCGCCGCGCCTTCTACACCGTGCTGCGCCTGCCTTGGGAACTGAGCCCGATGTTCCGCCAGTGGCTGGACCTGCACTACCCCGGACCGCGCCCTGCGCGTGATGGCGCGCGTGCAGGAAATGCGCGGCGGCAAGGACTACGACGCGGACTTCGCGCAGCGCATGCGCGGCAGCGGCATCTGGGCCGACCTGATCCGCCAGCGCTTCAACAAGACCTGCGCGCGCCTGGGTTTCAACACCGAGCGCGAGCCGCTGGACACCTCGCAGTTCAAGCCGCAGGCGCTGCGGGCGCAGCAGGAGCTGTTCTAGCGGGGCACGGCGCGCTTCGGCGCTTGAGGCGCTGAAGTGTTGCGGTCTTCCGACACCACAGCACCCTCTGCCGGGCTTCCCGCGGCGGGTGTCCATTCGCGCATCGGTATGGAGCGACGAATTCGATCATCGAACTGCGGAGTTGGCGGAATGGGTTGCGGTTTGGGTGGGGTGATCACATTGGGGTCATTCGTCAATCCAGTGAAGTCCGACCTTGGATGAATCGTTGAGGGTGGCCGAGCATGCGTCGCCATCTCAACGAGAACATTCAGGAGGACTGCCATGACCCCATCGACCCCCCGGCGTGGGCTGACGATCCGAAGCGCGGCGATTCCCGAGGTGAACGGTGTTCCCTTGCTGGAGCCCCTGAAGCTCGAAGGCGAGGAGGGCCTCAACACGCTGTTCGAGTACCGGCTGGTGCTGCAGAGCGCGGAAGGCGGTGGTGGGAATCATCTCGACCTCAACCGCTTCATCGGCCGAGAGCTGACCTGCTGCCTCGAACTCGAAGGCCAGGGCAGCTTCGTGCCCGGGGTGCCCGGGGGCGCCGGGGCCAACCAGGGCGCAGGGGTGCGGGAGATCTCGGGCCTGATCACCGAAGCCCGGTACATCGGCGAGTCCGGGCGCCACGCCTTGGTGGAGTTCACCCTTCGGCCCTGGCTGCACCTGGCCACGCTGAGCACCGACTGCAAGGTCTTCCAGGACCAGAGCCCGGTGGAGATCATCGAGGCGGTGCTGGGGGAGTACCCGTTCGCGGCGGACAAGCGCCTGATCGAGCGCTACCCGCGGCGCGACTACACGGTGCAGTACAACGAGAGCGACTACGAATTCGTCAGGGGTGAACCGCTCAATGCGTATGAGGCGAAGGTCGTGAAGAACTACGAGGAGAAGAGTCAGACGAACGCGGTTTTGAAAAAGGCTATTCAAAAGCGCATCGACGATAGGAACGAAATCCAAAACACGGGCTACCCCTATGCATCAATGATGTGGCAAGCGCAAGACAGGTACGCAAGAAAAAGCGTCTTCGAACCGGAAGAGAACCGTGTAGTCGATGAGAGTGGTGTGTTCCCCGTACTGAGTGATAAGGATGCTCCCGATCTCTATGAAAGCAGGAACGAGAAGCTTGCCCTCCAAATGCTGACGCATGGACGTCGAGAAGGTGGCGGCTACTTCCTTCCACGCATGGTGTTCGAGTAAAGGAGGCCGAGTGATGAAGCCTTCTCGAACGAAAGCCGTGTTGCACGGGCTTGGATTTCTTTGCATCGCAGCCTCGCTCGTGGGTTGTATAGGCGTTGACGGAGGTTTGCGGGAGTACGTGGAGAAGATGAAGCGGGAAGATCCGGAGTTCTATGCAGAACTGGAGAGAGAACGCATTCAGCGGCGATTGGAGGCCACGGAAGTGCTCGGCGTGAGCATGACTTGCTTCAACCATGGCGACTACGGTGCGACCAACTTCGCAGTGGAAGAGGTTGCTCACGGGCAGATCACGCGGGGCATGGTCGGTGGCCCCTTCGGCTGCGGAGGTGTCCTGGCGCTGGGTTATCCGGTGCCTCTCAAATGGCGCCCGGGCCTCAAGGTCAAGGTGCGCTGGAACACCTACGCCCCCGGCGCGGCCGAGCCCACGAGGCACGAGAAGACCACCACCATCCTGCCCTACGACCGGGTGGGGTCGGTGTACGTGCATTTCTTCCCGGGTGACCATGTGCGAGTCGCTGTGAGCGGCTATTACGGCGTCGGGCATCCTCTGCATCCCATCGCCGAGGAATTGCTCGTTCCTCCTCCCGAGATCGAATGAACGTGCGGGCGCGTGCGCTGGTCGGTTTTCAGCCCGGGAGCAACTCCGGCGCCGCCGCCAGATACTCCGTGGCGCGGCGCTTGGCGCGGATGTCGTCGTACACGCGCTGCGCCTGGGCCGGTGTCATCTTCAGCGCGACCGCGAGTTCTTCGGCCGAGCGGCCGTGTTCCAGCGCCCACAGCGCGATGTCCATCTGCGCATAGGGCAGCGCGAAGTAGAACTCGTCCTGGCCTTGCGGCAGGGTGTAGGTGTCGGTCGTGGGCACGGCGTTGCAGATCGCGTCGGGCAGGCCGAGGTGGCGCGCCATGGCGTAGACCTGGGTCTTGTAGAGGTGCGCGATGGGTTTGAGGTCGGCCGAGCCGTCGCCGTTCTTCACGAAGAAGCCCTGGTCGTATTCCAGCCGGTTGGGCGTGCCCACCACGGCGTAGTTCAGCCGGTCGGCGTGGTAGTAGTCCATGGTCTTGCGCACGCGCTGCTTGAAGTTCGTGGCGGCCACGATCTGCAAATACTCGCGCAGCGGCAGGCGCACGCTTTGCTGTTCACCGCCGGGCGATTGCACGACGAGCTTGAAGAAGTTGATGCCGCCTTCCACACCGCCGGCGATCACGATCTTGTTCTTCCAGCCTTCGCCGTACGCGGGCACCACGCGGCGGATGGCTTCGTCGCGCTGCTGGTAGCAGCCCAGGGCTTCGAGCGCGGGCGCGATGTCGTGCACCTGGTATTCGATGCCCAGGTGCTCGGCCAGCTGGCGGCCGCGCTCGGTGCTGAAGCCGCTGGAGTCGCGCTCGGGCAGCAGCAGGCCGAACACCTTTTTCGCCCCCAGCGCGCGCACCGACAGCGCGGCGCACACCGAGCTGTCGATGCCGCCGCTGATCGCCACCACCAGGCCGCGCCGGCGCAGCTTCTGCGTGAGCACCTGCGGAATCCACTGCGAGATGCGCTGGAGTTCGGCCTCGCAGTCCAGCGCCAGGGACTCGGGGCCCAGGGGCACGGCGCTCATCAGGCCGCCCCTTGCTGTTTGCGCTGCACGAAGGCCTCGATGGCGTTCAGCGAATCGAGGTTCTCCGGCACCATCTCGTCGTCGCCGATCTTGAAGCCGTAGGTCTCTTCCAGGTGCGCCACCAGCTCCAGGAAACCGGTGGAGTCCAGCACCTGGTGTTCCAGGAAGGAGTCGTCGTCGCCGGGCGAGACGGCGCCTGCGCCGAGCAGGAAGTTCTCTTCGATGTAGCGCCGCACGTCGGCTTTGATGGTGCTCATGGATGGGGTTCCGTTGGGGGTTGCAAGTTGAAAGAAGAAAACATCAGGCCAGGTCGCGCCGCCGCAGCTTGCCCGATTCGGTGAGCGGCAGCTCGTCGACGAAGGCCACGGTCTTGGGCGCCATCCAGCTCTCCAGCCGGGCCAGGCAGTGGCGGATGATCTCGCGTTCGCTCAGCGTCGCGCCCTCGCGCAGGCGCACGAAGGCTTTCACGGCCAGGCCCAGGCGCTCGTCGGGCGTGCTGGTGACCGCGGCTTCGCGCACGCCGGGCAGCTCGCAGATGGCGTGTTCCACCTCCAGCGGGTAGACCTTCTCGCCGCGCGACTTGAACATGTCGTCGGTGCGGCCCACGCAGTAGAGCCAGCCGTCGGCATCGCTGCGGAAGACGTCGCCGGTGCGCAGGGTGTTCTCGCCTGGGAGCGGGCCGGGCGAGAGGCGGCTGGGCTGGCCGGCGGGCGCGTTCCAGTAGCCCGCGCTCACGTGCGCGCCGCAGACCACCAGTTCGCCGGTGCTGCCATGGGGCAGGCGCTGGCCGCTCTCGTCTTCCAGCCAGTGTTCCTGGTGCGGGATGCCGCGCCCCACGCTCTCGGGCCGGGTGTCCACTTCCTCGTGCGGCAGGTAGCTCGCGCGCATGCATTCGGTGAGGCCGTACATCAGCAGCAGCCTCGCGTGCGGCAGGCGCTCGCGCAGCTGCGCGGTGTGCGCGGCGGGCAGGGCGGCGGCGGCGTTGGTGATGAGGCGCAGCGCGCTCAGGTTGTGCGCGCTCAGGTCCAGCGCGAGCAGGCTGGCCCATAGCGTGGGCACGCCGGGGAACACGGTGACGCGCTGCGCGGCGAGCCGCTGCAGCAAGCGCATGGGGAAGGCGGCGGTGTTCTCCAGCACCAGCGTGGCGCCGATGCCCAGGCCCATGAGCACGTGGTACAGGCCGTAGCTGAAGGTGGGCGGCAGGGCCAGGCCGATCACGTCGTCGTGCGCCAGGTGCAGGTAGGCCTGCACCGCGCGCCAGGCCGCGAGCATGTTGGCGTGGCTGAGCATCACGCCCTTGGGCACGCCGGTGGTGCCAGAGGTGTAGATGAGCGCGGCGAGGTCGCCTGGATTGCCGGGCCCGGCATGGGTGGTGGCCGTGGTGGTGGGCTGCGGCCAGGGCTGGGCGTTCGTGTCGCCCTGGGCCCACACCAGGGGTGCCTGGGGCGTGTCGGCCAAGGCCGCTGCCCACGCCGTGGCCAGCGAGGCCTGGGTGAGCAGGGCGCGCGCGCCGGTGTCGGCCAGCACGTGGGCGAGCTTGGCGGCCTTGGTCTGCGGCCCCAGCGGCACCACCACGGCGCCCAGGCGCCAGACCGCGTGCAGGCCGGCCACGTAGTCCACGCCGCTGTCGAGCAGCAGCACCACGCGGTCGCCCGCGCCGATGCCGGCGGCGTGCAGCGCGTTGGCGACGCCGTTCACGCGCTCGTTGAGTTCGCGGTAACTGACGTCGCGGTCGGCGACGATCACGGCGGTCTTGTCGGGCACTTCGAGGCAGCGCGCATCGAAGGCGCTGTGCACGAAGGGGCCGGGCAGGAAGGCGAGTGCGCTCATGCCAGCTCCAGCGCGGGGGTGGCGGGCCGCACGAACTGCCCGTGCAGCAGCATGGTGGAGAGCACGCCCACGAAGGCCATGTTGTCGGCGAAGCCGATGGCGCGGCCGGCCGCGCACTTGGCGCTCAGGCGCGCGACGGCGGGCGCGTCGAACAGGCCGGCGTCGCGCACGCTGGCCTCGCTCAGCAGCTCGGCCACCCAGGGCAGGGGTTTACCGGCCTCGAAGAAGCTGGCGCTGTCGGGTGAGCGGTAGGGCTGCTTGGTGCGGCGGCCGATCTGCGGCGGCAGCTCGTGCGCGAAGGCCTCGCGCAGCAGCAGCTTCTCGCTCAGGCCGCGCATCTTCAGGCGCGGCGGCAGGCGGCTGGCGAAGGCGATCACGCGCGGGTCGAGGAAGGGGTAGCGCCCTTCGATCGACGCGGCCATGGCCATGCGGTCGCCCTGCGCGGCGAGCAGGTAGCCGCTCATGAGGGTGTGCGCTTCCACGTACTGGTCGCGCGCCATGGGCAGCCACTGGCCGAAGCCGTCCGGCAGGCGCGCGCGCAGCTGGGCGGCCGGGTCGTGCCGCGCCAGGGCCTGCTGCTGTTCGGGCGTGAAGAAGGCCCAGGCGCGCCGCGTGGTGGACAGGCGGGTCTGGTGCGCGAAGACCGCGTCGTCGCCGGGCACGGTGCTGTCGGTGAAGAAGCGTTGCGACATCGCGTTGGAGCCGCCGGGCGAGCGCGCGAGCCAGGGGTAGAGCCGCTCGACCACGCGGGCGCGGCGCGGCGAGTCGGGCAGTTGCGCGACGAAGCGGCGGATCTTCGCTTCCTTGAACAGGTCGTAGCCGCCGAAGACCTCGTCGGCCCCTTCGCCGGTGAGCACCACCTTGTAGCCGGCGGCGCGCACGCTGTCGGCCAGGCGCAGCATGGGCGTGGGGGCGGTGCGCACCAGCGGGGTCTCGGCGTGCCACACGGTGCGCGCGAATTCGGCGGCGATGTGGTGCCGGCCGCAGCCGATGGACGAGTGCTGCGTGTTCAGGTGCCGCACCATGGCCTGCTGGTGCTCGCTTTCGTCGAACTCGGCGTCGTCGAAGGTGAGCGAGAAGCTGCGCAGCGGTGTGTCGGTGTGGCGGCGGATGATGGTGGTGAGGATGGACGAGTCCAGCCCGCCGCTGAGGTAGGCGCCCACCGGCACATCGGCGCGCAGCTGCAGGCGCACCGCGTCCACCAGCAGGGCGTGCAGTTCGTCGGCCAGCGCGTCTTCGTCCACCGGCGCGAAGGGGTCGGTGACGGGGAAGTCCCAGTCCCACCAGCGCGTGAGCGTTTCGCCCTGCGCGTCCACCACCAGGCAGTGGCCGGGCGGCAGGCAGTGGATGCCTTCGAAGGCCGAGCGCGGCGCGAGCGGCGCCCACCAGCCGAAGCTGGCGGCCAGGCCGGCGGGGTCCAGCCCGCGCGGCACCTCAGGCAGCGCGAACAGGGCCTTGGCTTCGGAGGCGAAGGCCAGCCGCGGGCCCACGCGCGTCCAGAACAGCGGGCGGATGCCCACGCCGTCGCGCGCCAGCAGCAGGCGCTGGCGCGGGCCGTCCCACAGGCCGAGGGCGAACTGCCCGTTCAGGCGCGAGAGAAAGGCATCGCCCCAGGCCTGATAGGCGTGCAGCAGCACCTCGGTGTCGGAGTCGGTGGCGAAGCGGTGGCCGGCCTGGCGCAGCTCTTCGCGCAGCTCGATGTAGTTGAAGATCTCACCGTTGAAGACCAGCTGCACGCGGCCGTCCGCGCTGCCCATGGGCTGGGCGCCGCCTTCAGGGTCGATGATGGCCAGCCGCGCATGGGCCAGGCCGATCGGGCCATCGACCCAGGTGCCCCGTCCGTCCGGGCCGCGGTGGCCCAGCGTGCCGATCATGGCGTCCAGCTCGGCCCGCGCGGGCGGGCGCCGGGGGCTGAAGAGGCCTGCGATGCCGCACATGTTCAGGCCCTCGCAGCGCGGTGTGGCGGGTCAGAGCGCATCGCTGTCGTCGCTCGCGTCGGTCAGGCCCCAGCGGGCCTTGGCCAGGCGCCTGGCCAGGGCCGGGTCGCGCGACTGCACGCCGCACAGGCGGCCTTCGTCGTCGCGCGAGGGCAGGAAGCCGGCGCGCGCGGCCACGCGTTGCGTGGCGCTGTCCTGCAGGTTCAGCCGCACGCAGCTGCAGCGCCGGGCGGCGGCTTCGCGCACCGCGTCGTGCAGCAGGCCCATCAGGGTGGCGTCGTTGTCGTGGTGCCAGTCGATCACGTGCAGCTCGGGCCGGCCCTTGTCGTCGGTTTCCATCGCCCAGGCGATCAGGCCCACCACCTTGCCTTCGCGGCGCGCCACGCGCACCACGAGCGAACGCCGGGGGTTGCCCAGCAGCCGCTGCTGCAGGTAGCTGCTGTCGCGGCGCAGGTGCACGCTGGCCGGATCGAGGGTGTCGGGCACGGCCAGTGCCGGGTCGAGCTGGGTGGTGTTTTCCAGCGTGAGGCCGCGCGGCCGGTGGCGGCGCAGCGCGAGCCGGCGCAGGGCCAGGCCGCCGTTGCGCAACGCGCATGGCCAGGGGCAGGCCGGCCACCGCCGGCCAGCGGCGGCGCACGAAGGGCGCGAGGTCCAGCGGGTGGGTGAAGGTCAGGCGCGAGGGCAGCGGCTCGAACATGCGGCGCACGATGCCGGCCGAGTTCTGGTTGGCGCCCACCGCGAGGGTGAAGTCGTACCGCGCGAGCATGGCCTGGTTGAGCCAGATGCCCAGGCCCGACTCCTGCGTCTCGGGGCGCACCAGCAGGTCCATCACCTGGGCGCCCGCGTGCAGCTGGCCGTCGTGCTCGACGCGCAGTTCCTCCACGCCGATGATGGCCAGCAGCCGGCCCTTGGCGCGCAGGCACCACAGGTCGCCAAAGCCGCCGCTGGCGCGCCCGAGCCGGTAGCGCCAGCGCAGGTAGGTGTCGTCGTCCCAGCCGCCGTTGAGGTGCTCGCGGCGCAGTGCGATGACCTCGGGCAGGTCGGCGAGCAGGGCCGGGTTCAGGCCGAGCTGCAGCGCCGTGGCGTCCAGCCCCAGGCTGCGCGCCACCAGCCGGCCGAGCTTCTCGTGCTCGGGCAGGCGGGGCGCGGGCGCCACGGAGCGCCGCACATCAGGCGTTTTCACTCAGCACCCCGTGCACCTTGAGGAAGGCCAGCACATCGCCGATGCGGGTCATCTCGCGCGACACCTCGGCCGTGAGCTCGATGCCGAAGCGCTCGTCGAGTTCGGCCATGAGCATGAGCGCGCCCATGGAATCCCAGTCGTCGATGGCGTCGCGTTGCAGGTCGGCGTGCATGTCTTCCACGGGCAGGTTGAAACACTCGGCGAGCATGGCGAGGGCATCGCTCACGGACACCTGGGTCTTGGATTTCTCACTCATCGGTGGCACCTCGATTCAATGACAGGCCTTCACCGTCGTCGTGCAGCAGCACGGCGCGGTCGTCGATCTGGATCATGGCCGATCCCCATGACAGTCCGACGCCATAGCCCAGCAGCATCCAGTGCAGCCGCTGCCCCGGCGCGGGCGGGGTGAGCCGGCGCGTCATGGCCACGGCCACCGAGGGGCCGCCGCAGTTGCCGCTGTCCTCGATGGACATCGGCACCCGGTCGTCCGGCAGTCCGCTCTTCTTCATCAGGTGTTTCATGATGAAGCGGTTGGACTGGTGGAACACGAAGGCGTCGACGTCGGCCACGGTCTTGCCCGCGAAGGCCAGCGTCTCGGCGATCAGCGGGGGCACGCGCTTGATGGTGAAGTTGAAGATGGCCGCGCCGTCCATTTCCAGGAAGTGGTGGCGCGGGTTGGTCGGCTCGCGGTCGCGGAAGGCGCCGCCGCGCAGGATCAGCCCGTTGGCGCCGCTGCCATCGGTGTGCAGCACGAACTGACCGCCGGCCCCGGGCGTGTCGTCGAGCTCCAGCGCGGTGGCCGAGCCGGCGTCGCTGAACAGCAGCACGGTGGCCTGGTCTTCGGGGCTCACGAAGCGGCTGGGCGTTTCGCCGTGCAGCATCAGCACGCGCTGGTGGCCCCCGGCGCGCAGCATCGCGGCCGCGATGTACAGGCCATAGGGATAGCCGGAGCAGCCCAGGCCGACGTCGAACGCGGCGCAGGTGTCGGGCAGGCCCAGGCGCTGCTGCAGCAGGCAGCTGGTGGAGGGCAGGAAGTGGTCGGGCGTCTGGGTGACGAAGATCAGCGCGCTCACGCTCTCGGGCGCCCAGCCCAGGCGCTCCATCAGCCGCGTGGCGGCGCGGTGGCACAGGTCGGCCGAGGTGATGGACGGGTCCACCACGCGGCGTTCGCGCACGCCGGCCATCGCCACGACCTTGCGCACGTCCTCCGGCGGGAAGCCCAGGGCCGGGTCGAGGTTGTCCACGACCATCGGAGGCAGGCACGTGCTGATGCCTGCGATGCGGAAACCGCCGATGTTCGATTGACTCACTCGACTTCCCTCTTTGATTCGGTCGCGTCCCCTGGGCGCTGAGGCGGGGCGCTGGTTTTGTACCCCGGCCAGTATACGGAAGGGCCCCGGGCCGAGGCGCCGCCCGGGCCCGGGGCCGGTCAAATGTCACAAAAGGCGGGCCAGCGCGTCCTCCCGCCAGTGGTGCAGGGCGGTGTAGAAGCCTTCCCAGACGCAGCCGTTGCAACCCCGCCCGCAGCAGGTGGCGGGCTCGGGTGGTGGCGGGCGCAGGGCGCTGTCCAGGTCCATGCCCCGGCGCTGCGCCAGGCCGCGCAGGTGGGCGACGAGCGCCTGCGCGGTGGGCAGGTCGGCCAGCGGCACGCCGGCCGGGTCGTGCCGCGTGAAGCGCGCTTGCTCGCGCCCCTCGAACGTGCCCACCTCCGCGAACATGGCCGCCGGCCGCACCCACAGGCCCCAGCCGCCGTAGAGCGCGCGGTACAGGGTCATGCCCTGCAGGGTTTCGCTGCAGCGCACGGTGTCCAGCACCTCGTACCAGCCGCCCTTGTAGTGGCGGTAGAGGCCAGGTGGCGTGGGGTTCAGCGGGGGCAGGTCGTCGTCGGTCATGGCGGGGAGTTTAGGCGCCGGCCTTGATCGGGATCGACGGCACCGGCACGTAGAACTCGCCGCCCGCGGCCTTGAACTCGGCCGACTTGCCGGCCATGCCCTGTTCGGCGTAGTCGCGCACGTCCTGCGTGATCTTCATGGAACAGAACTTCGGCCCGCACATGCTGCAGAAGTGGGCTTCCTTGCTGCTGTCCTTGGGCAGGGTCTCGTCGTGGAAGTCGCGCGCGGTGTCCGGGTCCAGGCCGAGGTTGAACTGGTCGTGCCAGCGGAACTCGAAGCGCGCCTTGCTCATGGCGTCGTCGCGCGCGCGGGCGCCGGGGTGGCCTTTGGCGATGTCGGCCGCGTGCGCGGCGATCTTGTAGGCGATCAGGCCCTGCTTCACGTCGTCGCGGTCGGGCAGGCCCAGGTGCTCCTTGGGCGTGACGTAGCAGAGCATGGCCGTGCCCATCCAGCCGATCATGGCCGCGCCGATGGCCGAGGCGATGTGGTCGTAGCCGGGCGCGATGTCGATGGTGAGCGGGCCCAGGGTGTAGAACGGCGCCTCGTGGCAGTGCTTGAGCTGCTCGTCCATGTTGGCCTGGATCAGGTGCATCGGCACGTGGCCCGGCCCTTCGATCATGGTCTGCACGTCGTGCTTCCACGCGGTCTGCGTGAGCTCGCCCAGGGTTTTCAATTCGGCGAACTGGGCTTCGTCGTTGGCGTCGGCGGCGCTGCCGGGGCGCAGGCCGTCGCCGAGCGAGAAGCTCACGTCGTAGGCCTTCATGATCTCGCAGATCTCGTCGAAGTGCGTGTAGAGAAAGCTCTCCTGGTGGTGCGTGATGCACCACTTGGCCATGATGGAGCCGCCGCGCGAGACGATGCCGGTGCGCCGGTTCGCGGTGAGGTGGATGAAGGGCAGGCGCACGCCGGCGTGGATGGTGAAGTAGTCCACGCCCTGTTCGGCCTGCTCGATCAGCGTGTCGCGGTAGATCTCCCAGCTCAGGTCCTCGGCCACGCCGCCCACCTTCTCCAGCGCCTGGTAGATCGGCACGGTGCCGATGGGCACGGGCGAGTTGCGCACGATCCAGTCGCGCGTGGTGTGGATGTTGCGGCCGGTGGAGAGGTCCATCACGTTGTCCGCACCCCAGCGGATCGCCCACACCAGCTTGTCCACTTCTTCCTCGATGCTGGAGGTGACGGCCGAGTTGCCGATGTTGGCGTTGACCTTGACCAGGAAGTTGCGGCCGATCGCCATCGGCTCCACCTCGGGGTGGTTGATGTTGGCCGGGATGATGGCGCGGCCGCGCGCCACCTCGTCGCGCACGAACTCGGGCGTGATGATCTCGGGGATGCGCGCGCCCATGGGGTTGCCGCGCAGGCGCGCCTCGCGCGCCGCGTCGCCCAGGTACTCGGCCATCCATTCGCGCTTGCCGTTCTCGCGCACGGCCACGTACTCCATCTCGGGCGTGACGATGCCGCGGCGCGCGTAGTGCATCTGCGTCACGTTCGAGCCGGTGCGCGCGCGGCGCGGCGTGCGCTGCAGGCCGATCGCGGAGGCGCGCAAGGCCTCGATGCGCTCGGCATCGCGCGCTTCGTGTTTCACACCATCGTCCAGCGCCTGGCGCGCGCGGCCCTCGTAGGTTTCGGTGTCGCCGCGCGCGGCAATCCACGCGCCGCGCACCTCGGGCAGGCCGCGCGTCACGTCGATCGCGGCCGTCGGTTCCGAGTAAGGGCCCGAGGTGTCGTACACCACGACGCGCTCGCCGTTGGTGAGCGCGATCTCGCGCATGGGCACGCTCACGCCGGGCAGCTGGCCGGGCACGTGGATCTTGCGGGAGGCGGGAAAGGGTTCGCGGCTGAGCGCGAGCGAGGCGGTGGGGATCTTGTCGGGGGCATTCATGGTGGCGGTCTCCGGTTCCGGTGGATGGGCATGGATGAATGCTCCGGAGGACCGCCCCAGTGACCGCGTGCGCGGGCGCCGCCCTTCCGCCGGGGGAAGGGCCACGCCCGCATGCCGCCGTGGGGCATGCGCTCTTCTTTCGCCGGTACTAACCGGATCAAGTTCACGGGTTCGGCCGTCAAGCCGTCTCAGCGCCGGACCCTTTCGAGTCCGTGCACCCCGGAGCAGGGCAGAGTGTACGCGGACACGCTTTGTCACAAGAACACGACAGAACAGCGATAGATTGCCGCGCAAGATGGATTCCACAGAAAGGCAGGATGCAAACATGGACAAATCAATGATGAAGGGCCTGGTCGTCGGCGGGCTCGCCACGGTCGTCATCGGCGCCAGCGGCGTCACCGGCTACCAGACGCTCATGAAACCCAAAGTCGCCGAGGTGGTCGAGGTGAAGGAAGTCATGGCCACGGTGGTCACGCCGCGCGAGCATTGCGAGGACGTGACGGTGCAGCGGCAGGCGCCCGTGAAGGACCAGCACCGCATCGCCGGCTCGGTGATCGGCGGCGTGGCCGGCGGCCTGCTGGGCAGCACGATTGGTGGCGGCAGCGGCAAGACGCTGGCGACCGTGGCCGGTGCCGCGGCTGGCGGCTACGCCGGCAACCAGGTGCAGAAGAACATGCAGCAGAAAGACACGGTCGCTTCGGTGGAGCGGCGCTGCAAGACGGTCAACGAAAAGACGCAGAAGCTCAGCGGCTACCAGGTGACCTACCGCCTGGATGGCAAGGACGGCACGGTGCGCACCTCGTTCAAGCCCGGCGCGACGCTGCCGGTGAAGGACGGCCAGGTGGTGACCACACCACCGCCCGACGCGAAGTCGTGAAGCCGGCGCGGCGCAGTTGCAAGAAAGTGCAACGGCGCCGAGCGGGCCCTCAGATCAGGATGTCGAACAGGTTGGAGAAGGTGTCCGTCCACGGCCGGAAGCCCGGGCGCGGTGTCAGCACCTGAGCATCCCGCAAGGCGGGCGGCAGGTTCGCCGCCTGCGCCGGGTTGACGAACACCACCCACGAGGAGCGCCGGCAGAACGGGTCGCCATGGCCCGACGGCAATTCCAGCAGCAGCGCCACCTTGCCCATGTGCAACGCGGCCGAGGCCATCACCGGGCGCAGGTCCAGGTAGGTGTTGGTGATGTGCACCGCGAGCAGCCCGTCCGGCCGCAGGTGGCGCTGGTAGGCGTCAAAGGCTTCGAGCGTGAGCAGGTGGGTGGGAATCGAGTCGCCTGAAAACGCGTCCATGGCCAGCAGGTCGAAGGCCTGCGGGGCCTCGCGCTCCAGCATCAGGCGGCCATCGCCCAGCACCGGCACGGTGCGCGCGGCGCTGTCCGAGAGAAACGTGAAATGCCGCCGCGCCAGGTCCAGCACCTGGTCGTTGATCTCGTACAGGCGCATCTCGTCGCCCGCCCGGCCGTACACCGCGAGCGTGCCCGCGCCCAGGCCCACCACGCCGAGTTTGCGCGGTCGGTCGGAGGGCAGGCTCAACAGCGCGCGGCCGATGCCGGTGCGCTCGCAGTAATAGGCGGTGGCGCGCTTCGGGTGGTTGAGGTACTGCTCGCCGTGCGTGATGCTGCCGTGCACCATCTTGCGGACCGGGCCCAGGCCGTCCTTGTCCACGCTCTGCTCGATGCGCGTCTGGCTGTAGAAGTTGCGCACCACCTCGGTGTAGCCCTGCACGTAGTCCAGCGAGATGCTGGCCAGGCGCGCGCCATAGAGCAGCAGCGCCAGCAGCAGGGCGGCGCGCCAGCGTGCGCGCAGCCCGGGCCAGAGCACCCGCACCGTCAGCAGCGCGCACAGGAACAGGCCCAGCGGCAGTTCGAAGTAGGCGTTGAAGACCGCTGGTGCCACCAGGCCCACGAACAGGCCGCCCAGTGCGCCGCCCACCGAGAGCATCAGGTAGAACAGCGTGAGGTGGCGCAGCGGCGGGCGCCGGCGCACCAGCTCGCCGTGGCAGACCATGCAGAACACGAACACCGCCGCGCACAGCAGGGCCACCAGCACCGGCACGTCCAGGCCTTCGTTCATCGCGAAGTCCAGCGCGACGAAGGCCAGCGGCAGGGCGCCCAGGAAAAGCGGGCGCACGTAGTAGCGCGGCGCGTCGAAACACAGGATGAAGCTCAGCAGGTACAGCGCCAGCGGCAGCACCCAGAGGAAGGGCACGGGCGCCACGTCCTGCGTGAGGTGGCGCGTGATGGCCAGCAAGAGCATGGAGGCGGTGGCCGCCAGGCCCACCCACAGCAGGCACTCGCGCCAGCTGGGGCGGGGCGCGTCTTCGAGCTGGGCGGTGTGGGCCGTGGCGCCGTTCTGGCGCCGCACCGTGTAGCCCGCCGTGCGCAACGCAGACCAGCACGAACAGCGCGTAGCCGGCCGACCACACCCAGGCCTGTGGCTTCACCGCCAGCACCGGCTCGACCAGCACCGGGTAGGACAGCAGCGCCAGCATGGACGCCAGGTTGGACAGCGCGTACAGGCGGTAGGGCTGCACGCCCCGGGCCACGAAGGCGCGTGCGTACCAGGCCTGCATCAGCGGGCCGGTGGTGGACAGCAGCAGGTAGGGCACGCCCACGGTGGTCGGCGAATACGGCGAGCACGCTCCAGGTCGGGTGCGCCTGGGCGTCGAGCTTCCAGGACGGATCGGCCACCACCGGCAGGGTGGCCAGGCTGAGCAACAGCAGCGCGCCGTGCACCCAGGGCTGGCGCCGCGCGCTGAGCTTCTCGTGCACCAGGTGCACATAGGCGTACCCCAGCAGCAGCTCCACCTGGAAGAACACCATGCACAGCGTCCAGACCGAGGACGATCCACCGAACCACGGCAGGATCATCTTGGCCACGATGGGCTGGATCTGGAACAGCAGGAAAGCGGACAGGAAAACCGTGGCTGCGAACAGAGGCATGGTGAGGGGTCCTGAGCGACGCGATGCCGGAGTATGGCCGCTGTGCCTCCGAACGGACCGCTCAGGACGCCGCTGGATGCCGCCGCCGGCCTTCGGCGATGAAGGCCTCGACCTCGTCGTCGAACTGCCGCAGCTGACGCACCACGACCTTGCGCAGCAGGTCCAGTTCGCTCACGGTGAGGGGGTCGTCGGAGCGGGCGGGCACCGCCATGAACAGCGAGCAGCGCAGCGCGGGGCGCCGGATGCGGTGCAGGCGCACGGTCTTGTCGCCGATGCAGGAGTGCACGCCGCTGAGCGGGATGACCGAGCAGCCATGGCCGTTGCGCACCAGGTCCAGGATGGCCGTGAGGTTGGCGATCTCGTGCACGACCTGGGCGGTCTTGCCCAGCCGGGCCAGCGCGGCCGAGAGCGTGACGTGGATGGCATTGCCCTCGCCCGCGGTGATCAGGGGCAGGCGAGCGATGTCGGCCAGCGGGACCGAGCTGCCGGGCTCGGTGCCGCCGGCCATGGCCTGGGCCGTCACGAGGTACAGGTCTTCCTCGGCGATCGGTGTGAGCAGCACCTTGTCGGTGGGGGGCGGTGTTGTAGACCACCGCGCAATCCAGCTTGCCCGCCGCGACCAGGTCCATCAGGTTGGCCGAGAGGCCGTCCACCGAGCGCATCGCGACTTCGGGGATGTCGTTCTGAAAGGCTTCCACCAGCGGGACCACGATGGTGCGCGCCAGGCTGGGCGGCAGGCCCACGGCCAGGCTCAGGCGGGCCGCCTTGCCGTCGCCCCGCACCACGCGCGGAATCTGCGCCATCTGCTGCAGCACCAGGTGGGCCTGCTCCAGCAGCCGCCGCCCCGCGGGCGTGAGGTCCAGGCCCCGGCCGGTGCGGCGAAACAGCGCCACCTGGAGTTCGGCTTCCAGCATCGCGAGCTGCCGGCTGAGCGCGGCCTGGGTCAGGCCCAGACCGTGGGCCGCCGCCGTGAGGCTGCCCACCTCGGCCACCTTGCAGAAATTCTGGAGTTGTTTGACGTCCATGCGAGCCATGAAAAAAAGTGATGTCCGGTTTCGGTGAATCTACCATTCAAACGCGCGAGACATAGAACTAGATTAACTCTGTTAGCAGAAATACTTGTATCTGATTTCAGGAGTTGACCGCCATGAACGAGCTCGCGAAGCCCATCACCCTCCACGCCAGACCCCGGGGTGCCGACCGCCACCAGTACCTCACCCAGACCAACGCCGGCACACCCGCCGGCGAGTTGCTGCGCCGCTACTGGCAGCCGGTGGCGCTGGTGGCGTCCCTGCCGGCCGGCGCGCCGCCGCAACCGATCCGCATCCTGGGCGAAGACCTCGTGCTCTTTCGCGACGACCAGGACCGCGTGGGCCTGATCGACCGCAAGTGCGCGCACCGCTGCACCGACCTCGCGCTGGGTCGCATCGAGGACGGGGGCATCCGCTGCCCGTATCACGGCTGGTTGTTCGATGTGGCGGGCCGTTGCCTGGATCAGCCCGCGGAGGCCTCGGCCACGGCCAGGCACCGCATCCAGATGAAGTCCTATCCGCTGCACCAGGCCGCGGGCGCGTTCTGGGCCTACATGGGGCCCGGAGAGCCGCCGCTGTTCCCGAACTACCCGGCGCTGCAGGGCGGCGCGGCGCATTGCTACACCACGCGCTGGCTCGGGGAGTGCAACTGGCTGCAGGCCAGCGAAGGCAACATCGACCCGGTCCACACCTCGTACCTGCACCAGCTGGAGCTGGCGGACGAGCAGATGAAGGCGCGCTGGGGCGTGTTCGCCAACCAGGCGCGCCCCGAGCTGTCGATCGAGGACACGCGCTTTGGTGTTCGCCTGTACACGCGCCGGCAGATCGAAGGCACGGACCGCTGCTCCCTGCGCATCACCAACTTCGTGATGCCCAACGCCTGCGCGGTGGGCGGCTTCGAGGGTTACCTCGGTGAAGGGGGCCTCACCATGCTGTGGGACGTGCCGATCGACGACGAGCGCCATTGGCGCTGGGAGTTCATCTTCCACCGCAGTGGGTCGCTGGACACGGCGGCGCTGGAAAAGCAGTACCAGGCGGAGAAGGAGGAGGGCGACCGCATGTGGCGGCGCAAGGACGGCCTGTACGCGCAGAACCGGGAGGCGATGAAGCGCGAGGAGTACCTGGGCCTGGGCCAGTGCTTCTCGGTGCACGACATTGCGATCACCCAGTCGCAGGGCGTTGTCCACCAGCAAAGGGACGAGCACCTGTCGTCGTCCGACATCGCCATCGTGCGCGCGCGCCGCATGCTCGACGAAGCCGTGGACACCGTGCAGGCCGGAGGCGACCCCCGCGGCGTGGTGCGGCAGGCGCAGGAGAACGACTTCCGGGACATGGTGGTGGTCACCGGCGAGCTGCCGAACGCGATGCCCAAGGAGGCGTATTGCGCCCGCTACGCGGCCGATGCCACGCTGTTCGCGCCCCAGACCGCCGGTTCGCACGCCGGTGCGGCGGCATGAGCGCGCTCATCGTGGCCGAGCGGCAGGCACCGGCTCGCCAGGGGCTGGAGACCATCCGCGTGCGCGTGCGCTCGGCCCGGCGCGTGGCGCTGGACGTGCGCGAGCTCACGCTCGAGGCGCTCGACGGCGGTGAACTGCCGGCTTACACGCCCGGTGCGCACATCGACCTGCACCTGCGGCCCGGCCTGGTGCGCCAGTACTCGCTGTGTGGCGATGGCGGCGACCGCGCGAGCTACACGGTGGCGGTCAAGCTCGAGGCCGCCTCGCGGGGCGGTTCGCGCTTCCTGCACGAGGCCGTGGCCATCGGCACCGTGCTCGACATCGGGACGCCCCGCAACCACTTCCCGCTGCTGACGGACGCGGCGCACAGCGTGCTGGTCGCCGGCGGCATCGGCATCACGCCGCTGTTGAGCATGGCGCGCCACCTGCAGGCCGGTGGCAAGCCGTTCGAGCTGCTGCATTTCGTGCGCGCCGCGGAGCACGCGGCCTACCGGGAGCTGCTGGCGTCCGATCCTTTTTCGGCCCACTGCCGGCTCTGGTGCGGCCTGCCACCCGAGGCGGTGCGCGAGCAGCTGGAACGCGCGCTGTCCAGGCCGCCTGCGGGCGCCCACCTCTACCTTTGCGGACCGGCCGGTTTCATGGACACGGTGCTCGCGGTGGCGGCGCGCCACTGGCCGCTCGGCCAGGTGCACCTGGAGCATTTCGCCGCGCCCACCACCGCCTCGGAGGCCACCGACAGCGCGTTCGAGGTCCGCCTCGCGCGCGGTGCCCGCACGGTGACCGTGCCGGCGCACATGACCATCGTGGACGCGCTGCGCGAGCAGGGCGTGGCCGTCGAGACCGCGTGCGAACAAGGCATCTGCGGCACCTGCGTCACCCCCGTGCTGGAGGGCGAGGTCGACCACCGCGACGGCTTCCTGACCGACACCGAAAAAGCGCAAGGCGACTGCATCGCGCTGTGCGTCTCGCGCGCGCGCGGCCCGTTTCTCACCCTGGACCTCTGAGTCCAACCCTTTCCCCACAACGAGGAGACACCCCATGAAAACCAGCCTCACCCTGGCGGCCCTGCTGGGCGCGCTGACCAGCGCCCACGCGCAAACACCCACGCCCGGCGGCGTGCAGCTCTACGGGGTGCTCGACACCGGCGTGGAGCACCTCAACAACGTGGGTGCGTCCGGCGCCAGCGTGACCCGCATGCCCTCGCTCAGCGGTGGGCAGCTGCCCTCGCGCTGGGGGCTGCGCGGCAACGAGGAACTGGGCGGCGGCCTCAAGGCGGTGTTCACGCTTGAGTCCGGCTTCGGCGTGGACAACGGCACGGCCCTGCAGGGCGGGCGGGCTTTCGGCCGCCAGGCCTTCGTGGGCCTCTCCGCGCCCTGGGGCACGCTGACCCTGGGGCGCCACTGGACCATGAGCTTCTATTCGATGCTCGATGCCGACGTGGTGGGCCCGGCGGTGTTCGGCTCGGCCGCGCTGGACCCTTACCTGCCCAACGCCCGCACCGACAACGCGATCGCCTACCGGGGCAGCTTCGGCGCGCTCACGGTCGGTGCCACCTATTCGCTGGGGCGCGATGCCCTGGCGCCGGCCAACTGCGCGGGCGAGAACACGGTGCGCGAGTGCCGCGCCTGGTCGGCCATGGTGAAGTACGACGCACCCCGCTGGGGTGTGGCGCTGGCGCACGACCTGCAGAAGGGGGGCGCCGCGGGCAATTTCTTCGGGCAGCCTCCCGGCACGCTGCCGGCCGCCGGCAACCTGGACCGCCGCACCCTCCTCACCGGCTACGCGAAGCTGGGCAGCGCGAAGATCGGCGCCGGCTGGATCCAGCGCCGGCTGCGGGCCTCGCCGACTCCGCTGTCCACCGACCTCGTGTTCGTCGGCACCAACGTGCCCCTGTCCGGCGCCTGGAGCGTGGACGCGCAGGTGCTGCAGCTGCGCGACGAGCGACCCGACGCGAACGCCCGCATGCTCGTGCTGCGCGGGAACTATGCGCTGAGCCGGCGCACCTCGGCCTATGCGCTGTTGGGCCGGGTGTCCAACGACCGCCTGGCGGCCTATTCGATTTCCGCGGGCGAGCTGTCCAGCGCCGCGCCGCTGGCCGGGCGCGGTCAGACCGGTTTCATGCTGGGCATGCGCCACAGCTTCTGAAACCCACGGCACGTTTTCATCGAACCCCGAACGAGAAGATCCCCATGAACGAGATGCACACCAACCGACGGCGCTTCATCGCGGGCCTTGCCGCGACCACCCTTCCTGTCCACCACGCGCGGGCCTCGGACCGGCTGCCCGGCGTCGTGAAGCTGCTGGCGGGCTTTCCCGCGGGCGGCGCGATCGACGTGGTGGCCCGGCGCATCGCCGAGTTCGTCCGCGGCGTGGCCGCCGACACCGCGGTGGTGGAGAACAAGGCCGGTGCCGGCGGGCGCATCGCCATCGACACCCTGCGCCACGGCCCGGCCGATGGCAGCCAGTGGCTGGTGACGCCGGGGTCGATGATCGTCATCTACCCCCACGTGTACACCCGGCTCAGCTACGACCCGGTCAAGGACCTGGTGCCGGTGGCCCAGATCGCCACCGTGCCGCTGGCGCTCGCGGTGGGGCCGGCCGTGCCCGCGCAGGTCGGCGATGTGAAGGCCTTCGTGGCCTGGCTCAGGGCCAACCCCACGGCCCTGAACGTGGGTTCGCCGGCCGCGGGCAACATCACCCATTTCCTGACCTACCTGCTGCAGAAGTCGTCGGGCCTCCCGTTGCAGCACGTGCCCTACCGGGGCTCGGCGCCGGCCATCGCCGACCTGCTGGGTCGCCAGATCCCCGCGGTCATCAACCCCATCACCGACATGCTGCCGCACCTGAGCGGGGGCAAGCTGCGCGTGCTGGGGGTGACGGCGCGCGAGCGCAGCGGCTTCGTGCCGGAGGTGCCCACCTTCCTGGAGCAAGGCATGCCCGAGGTGCTGGGTTCCGAATGGATCGGCATGTTCGCCAGGCCCGGCACCCCGGCGCCGCACATCGACCGCATGTCCACCGTCGTGCGCGCCGCCTTGCGCACGCCGGCCGTGAAGGAGAGCTTCGCCAGGCTGGCGCTGGTGCCCGCCGAGCTGGACGGCGCCGCGCTGGCCACGAAGATCCGCAGCGAGCTCGCGGGCTGGCGCGAGGTCTCGCGCACCTTCGGGTTCCGGCTGGACGAGTGACCCCGCGGACGCCGCGATCTACACTGCGTCGAGCGGTGATCCTCCCTGCGGGCAGGGGGGCGCCGGCCGCAGGAGCGCTGGCATGAACAGTTTTGGCAAACGGGCGCAGGGCGAGCGCCTGGAGCGCATGCGCGCTTCGCCCCTGTGGGACGGCACGGGCTTTCGCAACCTGCACCCGGTGCTGCCCGGGCTGCGCGACCCCACCGCGCCCCGGCCCACGCTCAAGGAGTTCCTGAGCGCGGGCGACCGGCGACTGCCCGGCGTCGCACTGCCCTCGCTGGACCCGCGCGAGCGCTGGGGCCGCCCGGCCCAGAGCGGCCTGCGCGCCACCTGGCTGGGGCATTCCACGGTGCTGATCGAGATCGACGGCCACCGCGTGCTGACCGACCCCGTGTGGGGCACGCGCGCCTCGCCGTTCCGCCTGCTCGGCCCCAAGCGCTTCCAGCCCGTGCCGCTGCGGCTGCGCGAGATGCCCGAGGTGGACGTGGTGGTGATCTCGCACGACCACTACGACCACCTGGACTACCCCACCATCCGCGCGCTCGCGCGGCACAGCCGCGTGCCCTTCGTCACCTCGCTGGGCGTGGGCGCGCACCTGCAGGCCTGGGGCGTGGCGGCCGAGCGCATCACCGAGCTGGACTGGTGGGACAGCCACCGCGTGCCCGGCACCGGCATCACGGTCACGGCGGCGCCTTCGCAGCACTTCTCCGGCCGCAGCTTCAAGGACCGCAACGCCACGCTGTGGTCGTCGATGGTGATCGCCAGCGAGCGGCACCGCGTCTTCTTCAGCGGCGACACCGGCCTGACCACGGAGTACGCCACCATCCGCGAGAGGCTCGGGCCGTTCGATCTGGTGATGCTGGAGGTGGGCGCCTTCCACCCGGCCTGGGGCGACATCCACCTGGGGCCGGCCAACGCCCTGAAGGCGCACGCGCTGCTGGGCGGCGGCGCCCTGCTGCCGGTGCACTGGGGCACCTTCAGCCTGGCCATGCACGCCTGGGACGAACCGGTGGAGACCTTGCTGGCCTTGGCGCAAGGGCAGGGCACGCCCTTGCTCATGCCCCGCCTGGGCGAGGCGGTGGAGCCGGCCGCGCTCGAGGTGGTGACGCCCTGGTGGCGCTCGCTGGACGCGGGCCAGGAAGCGCCGAAGGCGCCCGACGGGCCAGCGGCCCTGCAGCGCGACCTGCCCTGGCCCCTCGATTGAATGAAGAAAGACCCCCCATGAACACCACCGTTGCCGGCCCCGATCGCGCAACCCCGCTGCCGCTGGTGCGCCGCCGCGCCCGAGTTCTTCGCGTACCACGACCGGGAGTGGGGCTTCCCCGTCGGCGACGACCGCCGGCTGTTCGAGAAGCTGTGCCTGGAGAGTTTCCAGTCCGGCCTGAGCTGGCGCACCATCCTTGCCAAGCGCGAGAACTTCCGCGCCGCCTTCCACGGGTTCGACTTTCACCGCGTCGCCCGCTTCACGGCCCAGGACGTGGAGCGCCTGCTGGGCGACGAGGGCATCGTGCGACACCGCGGCAAGATCGAGGCGGTCATCAACAACGCGCGGCGCGCGCAGGAGATGGTGAAGGCCGAAGGCTCGCTGGCGGCGTTCTTCTGGCGCTACGAACCCGACGAGGCGGACCTGGGCGCGCCACAGACCGTGTCCACATCGGACGCCTCCGTGCGCCTGTCGAAAGACCTGAAGAAACTCGGCTGGGCCTTCGTCGGCCCGACCACGGTGTTCGCCTTCATGCAGGCCATGGGCCTGATCAACGACCACGCCGAGGCCTGCGTGATGCGCGCGCAGGCCGCGCAGGCGCGCCTGCGCTTCAAGCGGCCGCGTTAGGCCTCAGAGCGGGTCGGCCAGCAGCTTGGAGAGCGCCGCGATGTTGGCCGCGCTGGGCACCTGGGGCTTCATTTCGTCCTCTTCGGCCGTGGCGTTTTCGTGCGCCTGGATCGCGTTGACCATGGCGTACTGGTTCTCCCACGACAGGGTCTTGCCCTCGGGGCAGAGATCGCGCACGGTGCCGAACCAGTAGTAGCCATCCTTGCCGCCGAACAGCGCGTCGATGCCGCCGGCATCGCCCGGCTTGAGGCCATGCGCGGCCAGGATGAGCTTGAGCTTGTGGTGCGAAACGGAATACTGCATGGGGTAAGCGCGGGGTGAGGGGTCGGCGATTGTACTGAAGGCCCGCCGCCCGCGCTGCCCCTCAGGCGATGCCGCAGGCCAGCAGGTAGCGCGGTTCGTTTTCCAGCACGTGGCCGCGCAGCAGGGCGCAGGCCTTCGTGGCGTCGTGGTCTTCCACCGCGTCCACCAGCACCTGGTGGCTGGAGACCGCGTTGGTGATGGGCGAGCGGTGGCGCAGCGCGGTGAGCTGGTAACGCAGCAGCTCGTAGCTGGCGCGCAGGTAATGGTTGTCGCAGCTCTCGAAGAAGGCCTGGTGAAAGCTCATGTCGATGCGCGCGAGCGCGGGCAGGTCCTTCGCGCGCTCGGCGGTCTTCATTTCCTTCACGCACTGCGCCATGCGCTGCAGCAGCTCGCGCGGATGGGACTGCATGGCCTCGCGCAGCGCCTCGGTCTCCACCATCGCGCGGAACTGCAGCAGATGCGACAGCTCCTGCGGCGAGAGCGTGAAGACGAAGGTGCCGCGCTGCGGGTGGATCTCCACCAGGCCCTCGCTCTTGAGCCGCAGCAGGGCCTCGCGCACCGGCGTCTTGCTCACGCCCATGCGCTGGGCCAGCTGGGCTTCCGACACCTGCTCGCCGAGCTTGAGGTCGCCTTTGACGATGGCCTCGCGCAGCCGCTCGGCGACCACGTCGGTGAGCAGTCGGGGGCGTTGCAGTTCCAGGGCGGTGTTCATGGGGTGGTCGGTCTCGTGTGGCGAGGAGTATAGGGTTATTGCTGATTTAACATCTGAGATATCAGATACCATGGCGGCCGACACGTCAAGCTGAGCAACCCGGAGACATTCACGTGAGTTCCCCGCCTTCCCCATCTTCCCCCGCGCACCCGCTGGCGCGCGCCTTTCTCGCCGCCAACCGCTGGGTGCTCATCGTGCTGCTGGGGGTGATGGCCGCGCTGGTGATCGGCAACGTGTTCGCGCGTTATGCCTTCAGCCACTCCTTCACCTGGGTCGAAGAGGCCACGCGCTACATGATGATCTGGGCCGCCTTCATCGGCGCCGGCCCCGCGCTGCGCGTGGGCGGCCACATCGCCATCGACACGCTGCAGGCCTCGGTGCCGCTGCCCATGGCGCGGCTGCTGCGCGTGCTCATCGTGGCCATCGTCGCGGCCACACTGCTGACGCTGGTCTGGCTGGGCATCGAGTACGTGGAGTTCGCCTGGTACCAGGAATCGCCGGTGCTGGGCTGGTCGCTGGGCAAGGTGTACCTCGCGCTGCCGCTGGGCGCGGCGCTGATGCTGGTGCACCTGGCGATGGTGGCGCGGCAGTGGATCGTGCTGGGCGAGTGGGACCGGGTCGAAGGCTTCGACCCGCAGGCCCTGTGAACCCGGAGAGCCTGCGATGACGACGGTTCTCGGTCTGGTCTTTCTGGCGCTGATGGTGATCGGCGCACCCATTGCCTTCGCGATGCTCATCGCCGGTCTGGTGGCGGTCTGGCTCAAGCCCGGCCTGTCCTCGCTGGTGGTGATGCAGAACCTCTTCAGCGGGCTCGACAGCTTCCCGCTGATGGCGATTCCCTTCTTCATCCTCGCCGCCGAGCTCATGACGGGCGGCGCGCTCACCGACGTGCTGCTCAAGTTCGCCGCGCGCCTGGTGGGCATGCGCCGCGGCGGCCTGGGCCACGCCAACATCCTCACGCTCACCTTCTTCTCGGGCATCAGCGGCTCGGCGCTGGCCGACGCGGCGGGCCCGGGCGCCATGCTCATCAAGATGATGCGCAAGGCCGGCTACAAGGACGCCTACGCCGCCGCGCTCACCGCGAGCACGGCCATCGTCGGCCCCATCATCCCGCCCTCGATCATCATGATCGTCTACGCGATGACCGACAACAGCGTGAGCATCACCGGCCTGTTCCTGGCCGGCGTGGTGCCGGGCTTCCTGATCGCGCTCTCGCTGATGGTGGTGAACCACATCGTGAGCGTGCGGCGCGGCTACCGCTCCTCGCCCGAGCTGCTCGACCCGGCACCGCTGCTGCGCCTGTTCTGGCGCGCGCTGCCGGCGCTGATGCTGCCGGTGATCATCCTGGGCGGCATTCACCTGGGCATCTTCACGCCCACCGAGGCCTCGGCCGCCGCCGTGCTGTACGCGCTGCTGGTGGGCCGCTTCGTCTACGGCACGCTGCAATGGAACATGCTGCCCGCCATCCTGTTCCGCTCGGCGCTGATGACGGCCTCCATCCTGTTCATCGTCGCCACCTCGGCGGTGTTCGCCTGGGTGCTCACCGTGGGCCAGATCCCGCAGACCATGGCCGCCTGGATCGCCGGCATGTCGCTCTCGCCGATCGAGCTGCTGATCGCCATCAACGTGCTGCTGCTGCTCGTGGGCATCTTCATCGAGCCGCTGCCGGGCGTGATGATCATGGTGCCCATCCTCGGCCCCTTGGCCGAGGCGGCCGGGCTGAACTCCCTGCATTTCGCCATCGTGGTCATCGTGAACCTCACGCTGGGCATGGTCACGCCGCCCGTGGGCGGGCTGCTGTTCGTCACCTCCGCCGTCTCGGGCGTGCGCATGGGCCCCATGGTGCGCGAGATGGTGCCCATGCTGGTCGCGCTGTTCGGCGTGCTGATGCTGCTCACTTTCGTTCCCGCGTTTTCCACCTGGTTGCCCGGCGTGCTCGGCTACCAACACTGACCCTCAGAACCACCCTAGAAGGAGACTTCCCGTGAAGATTCATCGCAAGCACTTCCTGGCGGCCGTGGCCGCCGCCTCCCTGCTGGCGCTCGGCGCCGGCCCCGCGTTCGCGCAGAAGGTGCTGAAGTACACGCATTACCAACCGGCCGGCAACGACCAGCCCAAGCACGCCGCCGCGCTCGCGTTCAAGGACCACGTGGAGAAAGCCACCAACGGCTCGCTCAAGGTCGAGCTGTACCCCGCCGGCCAGCTGGGCCCGGCGCAGCAGGTCATGGAAGGCCTGCGCCTGGGCACGGTCGAACTCGCCGTGGTGCACGACGGCGGCATTCCCGGCGTCTACAAGACCTTCAACATCTTCGGCCTGCCCTTCCTGTTCAACGACCACGCGCACGCCTACGCCGTGCTCGACGGCAAGTTCGGCCAGGAGCTGGCCGAGGACATGCGCAAGCGCACCGGCATCCGCCTCATGGCCTACGCCGACAACGGCATCCGCCACTTCACCAACAGCAAGCGCGCCATCAAGACCCCCGAGGACATGAAGGGCCTGAAGATCCGCGTGCAGCCCAGCCCGGTGTTCGTGAAGCTGGTCGAGTCGCTGGGCGCGAGCCCCACCGCGATCGACTGGGGCGAACTGCCCGCCGCGCTCGCGCAGGGCACAGCCGATGGCCAGGAAAACGGCGTCACCAACATCATGGCCGCCAGCCTGTTCCAGCACCAGAAACACATCACGCTGGACGGCCACGTCTACAGCCTGCACGCCTACATGGTCAGCGAGCGTTTCTTCAACGGCCTGAGCGCCGCGGAGAAGAAGGCCGTGACCGAAGGCGTGGACATCGCCAAGAAGATCCACCGCGACATGACGCGCGCGCAGGACCTCTCGGCCAAGAAGGTGCTGACCGAAAAGGGCATGACGGTGACCGAACTCAGCCCGGCCGAGATCGACCGCTTCCGCAAGGTGGCGCAGCCGCCGGTGCGCGCCTACCTCGAGGCCGAGGTGAGCAAGGAGTGGACCGAGAAGCTGCTGCAAGCCGCTGCCGCCAAGTGAGCGACGGGGTGACGCAAGACCGCCTGGTGGTGGCCCTGGACGACGGCTACGCCGCCTACGACCAGGAAGAGGCCCTGCTGGGCGCCGAGGGCGCGCGCTTCGAGGTGCGCCCCTGCCGCCGCGACGAAGACGCGGCGGCGGCCTCGGTGGTGGACGCCGACGTGGTGCTGGTGCGCGAGTCGCCGGTGTCGCGCCGGGTGATCGATGCCATGACCCGCTGCCGCGCGGTGATCCGCTACGGCATCGGTGTGGACAACATCGACCAGGCCGCCGCGCGCGAGCGCGGGATCATGGTGGCGAACGTGCCGGACTACGGCACCGACGAGGTCAGCTCGCAGGCCGTGGCGCTGGCGCTGGCCGTCTCGCGCCGCATCGGCCTGCACGACGCCGAGGTGCGCGCGGGCCGCTGGTCCACCGGCGTGCTGCAGCCCATGTTCCGGCTGCGCGGGCGCACGCTGGGCCTGGTGGGTTTCGGCCGCATCGCGCGCATGACGCTGGAGAAACTCGCGGGTTTCGGTTTCGGCCGCGTGCTGGTGCACGACCCCAAGACCGACATGCCCCCCGGCGTGGAACGCACCGACCTCGACACCTTGTTCGCCGAGGCCGACGTGATCTCGTTGCACGCGCCGCTGAACGCGCACACGAAACACATGGTGGACGCGCGGCGCATCGCGCTCATGCGGCCCACCGCCATCCTGGTGAACACGGCGCGCGGCGGCCTGGTGGACACGCAGGCGCTGTACGAGGCCTTGCGCGAGCGCCGCATCCTGGGCGCGGGGCTGGACGTGTTCGAGCAGGAACCCCCGGGCGCGCACCCGCTGTTCGGCCTGGACAACGTGGTCGTGACCAACCACATGGGCTGGTACAGCGAAGAGGCCATGCGCGAGCTGCAGCTCAAGACGGCGCAGGAGGCGGTGCGCGTCCTGCGCGGAGAACAACCCTTGCACTGGCTCAACCGCTGGTGATTTTTTTGATGGAACGGAGAAACGATGAACAAGGAATTGAAGGAGCTGGTCGACGGCTTCAACCAGGTGGCCGTGGCCTCGGTGGCCGACGCGGTGGACAAGGTCTGCGGCCAGCGCGGCTACATGGACACGCCCATCAAGCCGCGCATCAACGACAAGCGCCTCTGCGGCCCGGCCGCCACCGTGCTCGAATCGGCGACCGATGAGTTCGTGCCGCCCCAGCACGCGCTGGACCTGATCGACGAAGCCGAACCGGGCAGCGTGATCGTGATCTCCATCGACGGCGGCCAGCCCGACGTGGCGGTGTGGGGCGGCCTCATGACGGCCGGTGCCGTGGCCAACGGCCATGCCGGCGCGGTGCTCGATGGCGGCGTGCGCGACCTCACCGAGATCCGGCGCGACTACGGCTTCCCCGTGTACGCCCGCGACGTGAGCCCCGGCACCACGCTGGGCCGCTTCCGCACGGTGGCCTCGCAGGTGCCGGTGCGCGTGGGCGGCATCGTGGTGCACCCGGGCGACATCGTGGTGGGCGACGTGGACGGCGTGGTCGTGGTGCCGCGCGCGCGGGCCGCCGAGGTGCTGGCCGCCTCGCGCGAGATCGACGAACGCGAGCTGGAGCAGGCCAAGCTCATCATGGCCGAGAAGTCGCTGCGCAAGGGCCTGGCGCAAATATGGCCGCATCTGAGGCACCCAGCCACGCCGGGGCCGCGCAGATCGTGGCCTTGGGCGAGGCCATGGTCGAGTTCAACCAGACCGGGGAGAACGGCGGGCGCAGCTACCTGCAGGGCTTCGGCGGCGACACCTCCAACTTCGCCATCGCCGCCGCCCGCCAGGGCGCGCGCGTGGCCTACGTGAGCGCGCTCGGCGACGACCCCTACGGCGCCCTGCTGCGCCGCCTGTGGGACGAGGAGGGCGTGGACCACAGCCACGTGCTCAGCGACCCCGCGGCCTTCAGCGCCATCTACTTCGTGACCCACAACGACCAGGGCCACCACTTCAGCTTCTTCCGCAGCGGCTCGGCCGCGAGCCGGCTCACGCCGGCCACGCTGCCGCGCGCGCCGATCACGACGGCGCGCGTGCTGCACCTCTCGGGCATCTCGCTGGCGATTTCGCCGAGCGCCTGCGACGCCGGTTATGCCGCCATCGAATGCGCGCGCGCCGCCGGGGCCTGGGTGTCGTTCGACACCAACCTGCGGCTCAAGCTGTGGTCGGTCGAGCGCGCGCGCGCCGTCATGACGGACGTGATCGGCCTGAGCGACATCTGCCTGCCGAGCTACGACGACGTGGTCGCCATCACCGGCCTGCGCGAGCCCGACGCGCTGGTGGACCATTGCCTGCGCCTGGGCGCGAAGACGGTGGCGCTCAAGATGGGCGAGCAGGGCGCGATCGTGGCCACGGCCAGCGAGCGCCACCGCATCGCGCCCGCGCGCTGCCAGCCGGTGGACGCCACCGGCGCGGGCGATGCCTTCGGCGGTGCCTTCGTGGCGCGGCTGGTGGCCGGCGACGACCTGCCCACCGCCGGGCGCTACGCCGCCACGGTGGCCGCGCTCTCCACCGAGGGTTATGGCGCGGTGGCGCCGATTCCGCACGCCGCGCGCGTGCGCGAGGTGCTCGCGGCCGACCGGCCCTGAGCGCCGCTCAGTCCAGCAGCGAACGCACCACCGACTCGCGCGTGCGCAGGCGCGTGGTGCGCTGGAAGAACAGGCTGTTGGGCACGCGCAGGTAGGAGGGCTCCGCGCCCTCGGCGGTGTCTTCGCGCAGCGTGGTGTAGATCAGGTTGATGTCCATCACCTCGCCGGCCAGGCCGGGCTTGTCGCCGCCTTCGAGCAGCTCGATGCGGTCGCGCAGGCCGAACGGGCGCGAGGTGAAGATCAGCACCGCGCAGAAGATGTTGGAGAGCACGCTCCAGGCCGCGAAGAAGGCGATGGCGCCCACGGCGGCGAAACCGGTGAAGGCGGTCCAGATCACCATGCCGGAGACGCCCACGCGGTCCAGCACCAGCAGCAGGGCGGCACCGAACAGCAGGAAGGTGACCACGCGCCGGCCCCCGATCACGAGTTCCAGCGGCAGGCGCTTGTCCTCCCCCACGCGGGTGATGAGGCGGTGCAGCAGCGAGCGCAGCAGCAGCGCCACGAAGACGATCAGCGCCATCTGCAGCGCGATGGTGATGACGTCGATGAAGGGGTGGGCGTAGGCGGGGAGAAAGTCTTTCATGGGGCGGTGGCGGCGGGGGCCACCGAGGCGCCCTGGATGTGGTGCTGGTTCAAGGAAGCGGCCACGAAAGCCGACGACTTCATGTCTTCCACGAAAGCGTGCAGGTAACGCGCGGCGTCGGCGCCGCGGTCCTTGGGCAGGCCCATGGCCTGCTGGATCACCATGAAGCGGCCCGGCAGCAGCCGCAGGCCCGGGTGGCGCTGCTGGTCGTGTTCCAGCTGCTGTCGCACGCCGGCGGCCACGTCCAGCCCCTGGCGCACGAACTCGTCGACCACGGCCTGCGAGCTGGCCACCCGCACGATCTCGGCCTGCCGCAGCTCGCGCGAGAGAAACAGGTCGTAGGCGCTGCCCTTGCCCACGGTCACCCGCGTGCCCGGCCGGTCCACCTCGTGGTTGCTCTGCAGGGGGGATTCTTGGCGCACCAGGTAGCTGCCTTCGATCAGCACGTAGGGCGCGGTGAAGGCGATGCCCTCGCCGCGCAGCGGGTCGATGGCGAAGAAGCCGACGTCGGCCGCGCCGTTCCTCACCGCCTCGACCGATTGGCCGGCCGTGTCGAACACCACCAGCTCGATCCCGACGCCGAGCCGCTGCGCCAGGCGGTGCGCGAGGTCCACCGAGACGCCGAACGGCTGCCCGGTGGCGGGGTTGCGGTTGGCGAGGATGGGGTTGCCCAGGTTGATGGAGGCGCGCAGGCGGCCGGTGGGCGCGAAGCTGTGGGATAGGGGGAGGGGAGCGGTCATGGCGATGAGGGGGAAGGCGGGTGAACGTCCATGGCTTGTCGCGTGGCCTCGGGCCCGCGGCAAAGGATGACCATGGTAACGGCCCTCCCGGGTCACCGGGAGGGCGTCAGGGGGACGGCGGCTCGATGTGGCGGCCGGGATGCCGGTCGCGCACGATGGCCTGCACGAAGGCCGTGGCGTCGTGGCCGACGACCAGCCCCGGGTCCGCCTGCCCCGACGGCAGGGTCGGGGACACGCCCGCCGCTTCGAGCAGCGCGCGGGAAGCGGGCATGGCCAGGATGGCCTTGCCGCTGCGGTGCTGGTCGCGGATGAAGTCCAGCGTGTGGGTGTCGCGCGCGAGGGCCTGCACGCCTTCGTCGCCGTCGGGCAGGGCGAGCGCGTCGAACAGGAAGCCGGGTTCGTTCTGCAGCGAAGCCTCCGCGTCGACGAACACCCCGTCCACGGTCTTCACCGGGCCGATCCGGGGTGCCACGAAACAGGGCTGGGCGCCGAGGGCCAGCAAGGTGGCGTGCAGACCCACGGCGCTTTTGCCGACGATGCCGTGCGCGACCAGGATGCGCAACCTTTGCGGGCCCGGATCGAGGGATCGCCGGCCAGCACGGCGTGTTGGAGGGAGGGCGGGAGCTGAGCCATACCCGCCATTGGGGCAAATGGCGTGCCTGGGAAAATCGCCCTGCCGCGCCGGTCATCTTGTAGAGTTGCAGACGTTTTTTCCGCAGGAGACGGCATGCGCACCAGCAAGAAGGCAACATCGGGCGCGATCCGGTCGGGCGTGGGCGGCTGGACCTACGAGCCCTGGCGCGACAACTTCTACCCCAAAGGCCTGGCGCAGAGCAAGGAGCTGGCCTACGCCAGCACGAAGCTGACCGCGATCGAGGTCAACGGCACCTACTACAGCACCTTCAAGCCGCCCACCTTCGCCAAGTGGCGCGACGAGACGCCCGAGGGCTTCGTGTTCTCGCTGAAGGCCAACCGCTTCACCACCAACCGCCGCGTGCTGGCCGAGGCCGGCGAGTCCATCGAACGTTTCGTGGGCAGTGGCCTGAGCGAACTCGGCCCCAAGCTCGGGCCGCTGGTCTGGCAGTTCGCGCCCACCAAGCAGTTCGACCCGGTGGACTTCGAGGCCTTCCTGAAGCTGCTGCCGCGCGAGGTGGACGGCCTGCCGCTGCGCCACGCGCTGGACGTGCGGCACGCGAGCTTCCTGGACCCGGCCTACCTCGCGCTCGCGCGCAAGCACCGCTGCGCCACGGTGTTCACCGACTCCGACGACTACCCCTCGTTCGCCGACCTGACCGGCGACTTTGTCTACGCGCGCCTGATGCGCACCGACCCGAAGGTGAAGACCGGTTACGCCCCCAAGGCGCTGGACCGCTGGGCCGAGGCCGCGAGGACCTGGGCCGCCGGCGGTGAGCCGGCCGACGTGCCGCGGGTCGACGGCGCCGGCCCGAAGGCCAAGGCGCGGGACGTGTTCATGTACTTCATCAGCGGCGCCAAGGAACGCGCCCCGGCGGCCGCGATGGCGCTGATCGAGCGCCTCGGCTAACGCTCCAGCCGCACCCAGCGCGCGTTCTGCTGGTGGCTGTTCAGCACGGCCTCGATGAAGGCCATGCCGTCCAGCCCGTCCAGCAGGCCGGGCATGTTGGTGCTTGCTTCGCCGCGCCAGGCGCGCGCGAAATCGCGGTACAGCTCGGCGAAGGCCTCGAAGTAACCCTCAGGGTGGCCGGCCGGAATGCGGTTGGCGGCGATCTGCGGCGCCATGCCCCGGCGCAGTTGCCGCACCGGGCCGCCCAGCGGGGCGAAGTTCAGGAACTCAGGCTGCTCCTGGTCGAAATGCAGCGAGGCGCGCGTGCCGTAGACGCGCAGGCGCAGCGCGTTGCAGGCGCCGCTGCGCAACCTGGCTGGCCCACAGCATGCCGCGCGCGCCGCCGTCGAAGCGCAGCATGGCCTGCACGTGGTCGTCCAGCGCGCGCCCGGGCACGAAGCGGGTGAGTTCGGCCGAGAGTTCCTGCACCTGCAGGCCGCTCACATAACGCGCCAGCTGGTAGGCATGGGTGCCGATGTCGCCCAGCGCGCCGGCCGGGCCGGCGCGATTCGGGTCGGCGCGCCATTCGGCCTGCTTGTTGCCCTGGTGCTCGACCGGTTCGCCCAGCCAGTCCTGCGCGTACTCCACCTGCACGATGCGCAGCTCGCCGAGTTCGCCGGCGGCGACCATCTCGCGCGCCTGGCGCACCATGGGGTAGCCCGCGTAGGTGTGGGTGAGCAGGAACAGCAGGCCGCGCTCGCGCACCGACTGCGCGAGCGCCTGGGCCTCGGCCAGCGAGGTGCGCAGCGGCTTGTCGCAGATGACGTGGATGCCTTGCTCCACGAAGGCGCGCGCCACCGGCACGTGCAGGTGGTTGGGCGTGACGATGGCCACGGCGTCGATGCCGTCCTCGCGCCGCGCCTCGGCCTGCGCCATGGCGGTGTAGTCGGCGTAGCTGCGCTCGGGCGCGATGTGCAACCGGGCCGCGCTGGCGTGCGCGCGTTCGGCGGTGGACGAGAGCGCGCCGGCCACCAGCTCGAACTGGTCGTCCAGCCGCGCGGCGATGCGGTGGGCCGCGCCGATGAAGCTGCCGTCGCCACCGCCCACCATGCCCAGGCGGATGCGCCGCGCCGCGCGCCCGTCGTTCGTGCTCATGCCGCGCCCCGGTTCAGGCCGAGCAGGGCGGCCAGGGTGGCGGGGTCGCCCGCGCTGGCGGCGAAGTCGTCGAAGGCGCGGTCGGCCACGCGGATGAGGTGCTCGCGGATGAAGGCCGCGCCTTCGCGCGCGCCGTCTTCCGGGTGCTTGAGGCAGCACTCCCACTCCAGCACGGCCCAGCCCGCGTAGTCGTGTTGCGCCATCTTGGAGAAGATGCCCTTGAAGTCCACCTGGCCGTCGCCGAGCGAGCGGAAGCGGCCCGCGCGGTCGATCCAGCTGGAGAAGCCGCCGTACACGCCCTGCTTGCCGTTGGGGCGGAACTCGGCGTCCTTCACGTGGAAGGCGCGGATGCGCTCGTGGTAGTGGTCGATGAAGGCCAGGTAGTCGAGCTGCTGCAGCACGAAGTGGCTGGGGTCGTAGAGGATGTTCGCGCGCGGGTGCTGGCCCACGGCGTCGAGAAAACGCTCGAAGGTGATGCCGTCGTGCAGGTCTTCGCCGGGGTGCAGTTCGTAGCAGACGTCCACGCCGGCTTCATCGAAGGCGTCGAGCACCGGGCGCCAGCGCTTCGCGAGTTCGGCGAACGCGGCTTCCACCAGGCCGGGCGGGCGTTGCGGCCAGGGGTAGAGGTAGGGCCAGGCCAGCGCGCCCGAGAAGCTGGCGTGGGCTTTCAGGCCCAGGCGTCGCGAGGCCTTCGCGGCCAGCAGCAGCTGCTCGTGCGCCCAGGCCGTGCGCGCCGTGGGGTTGCCGCGCACCTGGGGGGCGGCGAAGGCGTCGAACTGCAGGTCGTAGGCGGGGTGCACGCACAGCAGCTGGCCCTGCAGGTGGGTCGAGAGCTCGGTGATCTGCAGGCCGTGCGCGGCGAGCCGGCCCTTCACCTCGTCGCAATAGGTGTCGCTGGTCGCGGCACGCTCGAGGTCGAAGATCGCCGCGTCGCTGGTGGGGATCTGCACCCCCCGGTAGCCCAGCGAGGCGGCCCAGCCGGCCAGGCCGTCGAGCGTGTCGAACGGCGCGGCCGTGCCGATGAACTGGGCCAGGAAGATCCCGGGTCCCTGGATGGTTTTCATGGGGTCCTCCTGGCGCGCGGACTCAGAACGGCGAGTCGGGGAAGTAGAAGTCCTTGGCGTTCGCCTTGGTGATCAGCACCGAGGGCACGATGGTCGACGGCGGCAGCTTCTCGCCCTTCTTGCGCGCCAGCGCGGTCATCTTGATGGCGTCGTAGAGGAACTTGGGCGAGTAGGACACGTTGGCCTGGATCAGCGGGTTGCTGCCGTCCATCAGCGTCTTGACCATGGCCTTGGCACCGGCACCGCCGAACACGATCTTGATGTCCTTGCGCTTGGCCTGTTCGATCGCGCGCAGCACGCCGAAGGCCATGTCGTCGTCGGCCGCCCACACGGCGTCGATCTCCTTGAAGCGCGTGAGGTAGTCCTGCATCACCTTGAAGGCGTCGTCGCGGTTCCAGTTGCCGTGCTTGGCGTCCAGCACCTTGATGCCGGGGTGGTTCTTCATCACCGCGTTGAAGGCGTCCATGCGCTCGTTGTCGATGGTGGTCGGGATGCCGCGCAGCGCCACGATGTTGCCCTTGCCGTTGAGCGCCTTGGCCAGGTACTCGGCCGGCACCTTGCCGAAGGCGGTGTTGTCGCCCGAGACGTAGGCGTCCTGCGCGCTGGTGTCGGTGAGGCCGCGGTCCACCACCGTCACGTACACGCCCTTGGCCTTGACCTGCTGCACCGGGCGCGTGAGCGCGGCGGATTCGAAGGGCAGGATCACCAGCGAATCGATCTTGGTCGCGGTGACCAGGTCCTGCAGCTGGTTGGCCTGCTCGGGCGCGCCGCTGGCGGTCTTGATCGTGACCTTGATGTTGGGGTCCTTCTCCAGTTCTTTCTTGGCTTCGTTGGCCCAGTACACCAGGCCGGCGGCGAAGCTGTGGGTGGCGGCCGGGATGCGCCACGCCCAGGTTCACCTTGTTCTGGGCCTGCGCCAGCAGCGGGCTGGCCATGCCCAGCGCGGCCAGGGCGGCCAGCGCGAGCAGACGGGAACGGTACTTCATGCTTGTCTCCTTGATGTGTTGATGACAGGGAAAGAAAGAAGGCATGGCGTGCCTTCAGGGACGCCGCCGCTGCATGAATGCGACGGCGATGATCACGAAACCCTGCACCGCCGCGTTGAGGTACACGCTGATGATGCTGGTGAGGTTGAGGATGTTGCTGATGACCGAGAGCAGGATGGCGCCGATCACGGTGCCGCCGATGCTGCCGGCGCCGCCGCGCAGCGCGGTGCCGCCCACGATCACGGCGGCGATGGCTTCGAGCTCCCACAGCAGGCCGGTGGTGGGCGAGGCCGAGCCCAGGCGCGGCACGTAGAGCAGGGTGGCGATGCCCACGCACACGCCCAGCAGGGTGTAGGTGAGCACCTTGATGCGGTCCACGTCCACCGCGGCGTAGCGCGCCACCTGCTCGTTGGAGCCGATGGCCTGCACGTAGCGGCCGAAGGCGGTGCGGTTGAGCAGCAGGGCGCCGGCCAGGGCCACCAGCGCGAAGATCCACACCGGGATGGGCACGCCCAGCAGGCTGCCGTAGTACACCGGGCCGTAGGCGTCGGCCAGCGCGTTGTCGAGCGCGAGCGCGCCGCCGTCGGCGAAGTAGGTGAGGTAGGCGCGGAAGATGCCCAGCGTGCCCAGCGTGACGATGAAGGGCTCGATGCGCCCGCGCGTGATGAGCAGGCCGTGCGCCAGGCCGAACAGCGCGCCCAGCAGCACGGCGGCGGCCATGCCCACCATCACCACCGCCACCGGTGCGCCAGCCCAGCGGGGCGATCTTGTTCATGAGCAGGATCACCACGCCCGCGATCAGCGCGGCCATGGAGCCCACCGAGAGGTCGATGCCGCCCGAGATGATCACGAAGCACATGCCCACGGCGATGATGCCGATGAAGGCGGTGCGCGTGAGCACGTTCATGGCGTTGTCCACCGTGGCGAACTCGCGGTTGAGCAGCGTGCCGGCGATGCACAGCAGCACCAGGCCGAGCAGCGGGCCCAGGGTGGGCAGGCGCCAGGCGCGGCCGGCGGCCGGGGGCGGTGCCGGGGTGGCGTCAGTGCGTTCCTGTGGCATGGGCGATGAGCTCCTGTTCGTTGAGGTCGGCGGCCGAGAGCGTGGCCTGCAGGCGGCCCGAGCGCATCACCGCGACGCGGTGGCACAGGCCGATGAGTTCCATGAGCTCGGACGAGATCACGACCACCGCGCGGCCGCTGGCGGCCAGGCGCTGGATGAGGGCGTAGATGTCGCGCTTGGCGCCGATGTCCACGCCGCGCGTAGGCTCGTCGAGCACCACCACGCGCGGGTCCGGGTGCAGCACCTTGGCCAGCGCCAGCTTCTGCTGGTTGCCGCCCGAGAGCGAGCCGGCCGGCACATCGAGCGAGCCGGTGCGGATGCCGAAGTCGCGCACCGCCTGTTCCAGCGCGGCGACTTCGCTCGCGGGTTGCAGCCAGGGGCGGGCGTGGCGCTGCAGCGCCATCAGCGTGAGGTTCTCGCGCAGGCCGAAGCGCACGTGCAGGCCGCGGCCCTTGCGGTCTTCGCTCAGGTAGGTGAGGCCGGCGTCGGCCGCCTCGCGCGGCGAGCGCGGCAGCAGCGCGCGCCCGGCCACTTGCACCGCCTGCGCGCTGCGCTCGCGCAGGCCCAGCAGGCCTTCGAAGAGTTCGGTGCGCCCCGCGCCCACCAGGCCGGCGAAGCCGAACACCTCGCCCGCGCGCACCTCGAAGCTCACGTCCTGCGCCCAGCCGGGCACGCTCAGGGCGCGCACCGAGAGCAGCACGGGCGCGTCGGCCGGCACCTCGGTGCGCGGCGGGTAGAGGTCGGCGAGTTCGCGGCCCACCATCAGGTTCGCCATCTGCGCGCGCGTGAGCGTGGCCGTGGCCTGCTGCGCCACCAGGCGGCCGTCGCGCATCACGACCACCTCTTCGGTGATGCGCTCCACCTCGTCGAGCTTGTGCGAGATGAAGACGATGGTCACGCCCTCGGCCTGCAGGCGCGCGACCAGGCCGAACAGCCGGCCGGTCTCGCCCGGCGTGAGCGTGGCGGTGGGCTCGTCCATGATGAGCACGCGCGCGTGGCGCGACAGCGCCTTGGCGATCTCCACCAGCTGGCGCTCGGCCACGATGAGGTCGCGCACGCGGATGTCGGGGTGCACCTTGCTCAGGCCCACGTCGTCGAGCACGCGGCGCGTGGTGGCGCGCATGGCGCCGTCGTCGAGCCAGAGGCCGCGCCGCTTTTTCTCGTGGCCCAGGAAGATGTTCTGCGCCACCGTGAGGTCTTCGGCCAGGTTGAACTCCTGGTGGATCAGCACGATGCCTTCGGCCTCGGCCGCGCGCGGGCCGTCGAAGCGCACCGCGCGGCCGTTCACCTGCAGCGTGCCTTCGCTGGGCCGTTCGTAGCCCGCGAGGATCTTCATGAGGGTGGACTTGCCCGCGCCGTTCTCGCCCAGCAGGCCGTAGACGCGGCCGGGCTCGAAGGCCAGGTCCACGCCGTGCAGCACCTGCACCGGGCCGAAGCGCTTGACGATGCCGCGCAGCTCGACGCGCACGCCAGCGGCCGCCATCACGCCAGCTCCATCTGCCGCAGGCTTTCCTGCATGGCCAGCACGCCCGCGCCGATGAGTCCGGCGCGTTCGCCCAGCGGCGTGTACTGGATCTCCAGGTGCCGCGTGGAGAGCGCGAGCGAGCGGTGGTACACGCTCTGGCGCACGGCGGCCAGGAACAGCGGCCCCACGCGCGTGACGCCGCCGCCGATGAACACGTGCGAGGGGTTGAAGAAGTTCACCACCGAGGCGAGCATCTGCCCCACCAGCGCGCCCGAGCGCTGCACCACCTGGTTGGCCGCCATGTCGCCCGCGCGGCTGGCCTCGGCCACGTCCTGCAGGCGCAGCGGGCCGCGCTCGGCCAGCATGCGCGCGAGCAGCGGGCTCTGGCCGGCCTGGGCCGCCTCGGTGCGCATGCGCGCGATCGCGGGCCCGGCGGCCAGCGTCTCCACGCAACCGAGGTTGCCGCAGTGGCAGCGCGGGCCGTCGGGCACCACGCAGATGTGGCCCACGTCGCCGGCCGAGCCGTTGGCGCCTCGGTAGACCTGGCCCTGGCAGACGATGCCGCAGCCCACGCCGGTGCCCACCTTCACCACCAGGAAGTTGGGCAGGCTGCGCTGCATGCGCCAGAGCTCGCCCAGGGCCATCACGTTCACGTCGTTGTCCACGAAGACGGGCGCGCTGAAGTCGGCGGCGAGGTCGTCGCGGATGGAGTAGCCGTCCCACAGCGGCATCAACGGCGGGCTCACGAGCTGGCCGCTGTCGAAGTCCACCGGGCCGGGCAGGCCGATGCCGATGCCGATCACCTGGCGCGGCGCCACGCCGCAGCGCGCCAGCAGCTCGTGCATGAGCACGCGGATGCGCGAGAGCACCGGGCCGGGGCCGTCGTGCACGTCGGCCGGTTCGCTGTGGTGGGCCATCACGGCCAGGTCGGGGCTGAGGATGCCCACCTCCAGCCCGGTGGCGCCCACGGCCACGCCGATGAGCACGCCCAGGCTGCGGCTCAGGCGCAGGGTGTCGGCGCGGCGCCCGCCGGTGGGCACCTGCTCGCCGGTCTGCTCCAGCAGGCCTTGTTCGAGCAGCTCGGCCACCGCCGCGTTGGCGCGGGTCTTGGAGAACGAGGCCGCGGCGGCCAGGGCGTCGCGCGAGATGCCGCTGGCCCAGAACACATGGTCCAGCACGGTGCGCTCACCGGTTTTCAGGCCTTTCCAGTTCAAGATGCGTGTCTCCGTTGGTGTGCCGTCGTCGGGCGCGGCACTGGAGACGCATGCTATGCGGTCGAATTCGACCCGACAAGATCAAATTTCGACCCAAATCGGGTCAATCCACCTCACAGCAAGGCGGAAAGCGACTTCGCGCCTTCCAGCAAAGGGGGCAGCAGCTGCTCCACCATCTGCGCGGGCGTCATGCGGCCGGACTGCACGCTGGCGGTCATCGCCACGTCCACGCGGCCGTGCGCGTTGGGCACCGGCACCGCGATGGAGCGCAGGCCGATCTCGTACTCCTCGTCGCTGATCGCATAGCCCTGCGCGCGGGCCTGGTGCACCGCCTCGAGCACCGCGCGCGGCGTGGCGCGTGTGTGCGGCGTGAACTGCTGCAGCGGGCTGTGCCCGAGCAGCAGCAGCACCTCGGCATCGCTGCGGTGCGCGAGCAGGGCGCGGCCGGCCGAGGAGCAATAGGCCGGCAGCCGCGTGCCCACCCCGACGGTGGGCGAGAACACGCGGCGGCTCTGCGAGCGCGCCACGAAGACCACGGCGGTCTCGTCGAGCACGGCCACCGAGGTCACTTCGTCGGTCTGCCAGCCCACGGTGTCGAGCACGGGCTGTGCCTTGCGCGGCAGCGGCGCACCCGACAGCAGCCCATAGCCCAGGCGCAGCACGCGCAGGTCGAGCGAGAAGTGTTTGCCGTCGTAGTCGGCGTAACCCAGCTTGGTCAGCGTGAGCAGGTAGCGCCGCGCGGCGGCGCGGGTGAGCGAGGTGCGCTGCGCCACCTCGGTCAGCGTGAGGCGGGTGTGCTGCGCATCGAAGGCCTCGATCACGGCCAGCCCGCTTTCCAGCGAGGCCACGAAGTCGCGTCGTTCCAGTTTCATGCCGTCTCTCCAAAAAAGTGCGCATTGCGGACTTTAACCCAGGCTGCATTGATTCATGTCGGTGATGCTTCGATAATTTGCCCCACACACCGCCCCAACGAACGATGTGCGCAATGCGCACTGAACAGAGACCATGCAAGAAGCACCCATCGACATCAGCGGCCTGACGGCCCCGCGGACCTGGCCCGAAGGCGGCCTGACCCGCATCCCCTACTGGATCTACCGCGACGAGGCGATCCGCCAGCGCGAGCAGGACCGCATCTACCAGGGCGCCACCTGGAACTACCTCTGCCTGGAGGCCGAGCTGCAGCAGGCGGGCGACTACGTCAGCACCTTCGCCGGCGAGACGCCGGTGGTGGTGGCCCGCGACCACGACGGCGAGCTCTACGCGTTCGAGAACCGCTGCTCGCACCGCGGCGCGCTGATCTGCCTGGAGAACGCTGGCGATGCCGAGAACTTCTCCTGCGTCTACCACGCCTGGTCCTACGACCTGCAGGGCAACCTCACGGGCGTGGCCTTCGAAGGCGGCGTGAGCGGCAAGGGCGGCATGCCCGAAGGCTTCTGCAAGGAAGCGCATTCGCCGCGCAAGCTGCGCGTGTCCACCGTCTGCGGCCTGGTGTTCGGCAGCTTCAGCGACGACGTGCCGCCGATCGAGGAGTACATCGGCGAGGCCGTGCTCGGGCGCATCCAGCGCGTGCTGCGCGACAAGCCGCTGCAGATCCTGGGCCGCTTCACGCAGGCGCTGCCCAACAACTGGAAGCTGTACTTCGAGAACGTGAAGGACAGCTACCACGCCAGCCTGCTGCACCTCTTCCTCACGACCTTCGAGGTCAACCGCCTCACGCAGCGCGGCGGCCTGATCGTCTCGGACGACGGCGGCAGCCACGTGAGCTACTCCATGATCGACAAGACCGAAGATGCCGGCTCGGAGTACCGCGACCAGGGCATCCGATCGGACAACGAGCAGTACCGCCTGAACGACCCGAGCTTTCTCGAAGGCACGGACGAGGTGGGCGACGGCATCACGCTGCAGATCCTCTCGGTGTTTCCCGGCTTCGTGCTCGGTCAGATCTGGAACAGCATCGTGGTGCGCCAGGTGCTGCCCCAGGGCGTGAACCAGACCGCGCTGAACTGGACCTACATCGGTTTCGTCGACGACACGCCCGAGATGCGCTACGCGCGGCTCAAGCAGTGCAACCTGATCGGGCCCGCCGGCCTGGTCTCGATGGAGGACGGCTGCGTCGGCGGCTTCGTGCAGCGCGGCACGGTGTCGGCGCAGGAGGACGCGGCCATCGTGCAGATGGGCGGCACCAGCACCGAAACGCAGGACACGCGCGCCACCGAAGCCTCGGTGCGCGGTTTCTGGAAGGCCTACCGGGCCCACATGGGGATCTGAGCCGATGAACCGCCTTGAACTCCACCTGGCCGTGAGCCTGCTCAACGCCGCCTACGCCGACTGCATCGACGCCGACCGGCTCGAAGCCTGGCCCGACTTCTTCACGCCCGACTGCTTCTACAGCATCACCACGCTGGAAAACCACGCGCGCGGCTGGGACGCCGGCCTGATCTTCGCCGACTCGCGGGGCATGCTGAAAGACCGCGTCTCGGGCCTGCGCGAAGCCAACATCTACGAGCGCCACAGCTACCGCCACATCGTCTCCGTGCCGGCCCACCTGGCCACCGAGGGCCAGACCGTGCGCACGCGCACGCCCTTCGCGGTCTACCGCGTGATGCGCAACGGCACCAGCCAGGTCTTCGTCACCGGCTGCTACCACGACGAACTGCGCATCGAGGGCGACGGCGAACTCAAGATCGCCCGCCGCGTGGTGGTCTGCGACAGCTCGGTCTTTGACACCCTGCTGGCCATCCCGCTGTGAGCACCGCCGTGTACCGCATCACCACCGCCGACGAGGCGCTGGACTTCGAGTGCGCCGCGCACGAGTCCGTGCTCGCGGCCGCCGAGCGCGCCGGCTGGGCCTTGCCCGCGTCGTGCCGCGCGGGGGTGTGCGGCAGCTGCGAAGGCGAGGTGCTCAGCGGCACGTTCGTGACGCCGGGCCGCCAGGACCTGGGCCCGCAACAGGAAGGCCCCGCCTCGGCGGTGAAGCTGTGCCGCGTGCGGCCCTGCTCCGACCTGCGCATCGCCCCGCGCGAGGTGCACCGGCGCGACCTGGCGAGCGAGAAGGTGATCACCGCCAAGGTGCTGCGCATCGAACGCCCGGCCGCCGAGGTGGCCGTGCTCAAGCTGCGCTTTCCGGCCGGCGTGCGCGCGAAGTTCCGCGCCGGGCAGTACCTGCGGGTGCTGCTCGACGACGGGCAGGAGCGCAGCTTCTCCATGGCCAACCCGCCGCAGCAGAGCGACGGCGTGGAGCTGCACATCCGCTACCTCGAAGGCGGGCGCTTCGCCGAGCAGGTCTTCCACCAGCTGCAGCCGGGCGACCCGGTGCGGCTGCGCCTGCCCCTGGGCGATTTCTACCTGCGCGAGAGCGAGGCCCCGATCGTGTTCGTCGCGGGTGGCACGGGCTTCGCGCCGGTGCAGTCCATCCTCGAGGAACTGCTGAAGAAAGGCACCCAGCGCCGCCTGCACCTCTACGTGGGCGCGCGCACGCCCGAGCTGCTGTACCGCCACGCGCTGGCCCAGCGCTGGGCCGACGCGGGCAAGACGAGTTACGTGCCCGTGGTCTCCGCGGCCGCCGCTGCCGACGGCGGCTGGAGCGGGCGCACCGGCCGGGTGCACGAGGCGGTGGTCGAAGATCTGCCGGACCTCAGCGGCCACGAGGTCTACGCCTGCGGCTCGCCCGCCATGGTGGCGGCGGCGCGCGAGGCCTTCGCGCAGCGCGGCCTCGACCCGGCCCGTTTCTATTGCGACGCCTTCGCGCCTTCCCAGGACGTGGCGATGTAAACGCGTTTCCCGATCCGATCCCACCGACCCCGACCCAACACCGGAGACAACCCCATGAACCGCCGCCCCTTCACCCGCCTCGCCCTGTGCGCCGCCGCGCTGCTGTCCTTCGCCCTGCCGGGCGCCGCCCAGGACGGCCCCTACCCGAACAAGCTCGTCACCGTCGTCGTGCCGTTTCCTGCGGCGGGCACCACCGACTCGATCGCGCGCATCGTGGCCGACAAGCTGCGCGCGCGCTTCCAGCAGAGCGTGATCGTCGACAACAAGCCCGGCGCGGGCGGCAACATCGGCGGCGCGCACGTGGCGCGCTCCGCGCCCGATGGCTACACCCTGTTCGCCAGCCCGCCCGGGCCGCTGGCGATCAACTTCAACCTCTACAAGAGCATCAACTACGACGCGCGCAAGTTCGTGCCGATCACCACCATCGCCAACATGCCCAACGTGATCGTGGTGGGCCCCTCGGTGAAGGCGCGCAACCTGCAGGAGCTGATCGACTACGCCAAGGCCAACCCGGGCAAGCTCAGCTTCGCCTCGCAGGGCAATGGCAGCACCTCGCACCTGACCGCGCTGTACTTCGAGAGCCGCCTGGGCATCAAGATGGTCCACGTGCCCTACCGGGGCTCCGCGCCGGCCCTGACCGATCTGATGGCCGGCACCGTGGACCTGATGTTCGACAACGTGACGACCACGCTGCCCTTCCACCAGAGCAAGCGCGTGCGCATCCTGGCCTCGGCCACCAAGGAGCGCGTGGGCTTCATCCCCGACGTGCCGACCATGCACGAAGCCGGTGTGCCGAACTTCGAGTCGGGCACCTGGGTCACGCTGGTCGCGCCCGAGCGCACGCCGCCGGCCATCGCGCAGACCCTGGCCAGGGAAGTCGCGGCCATCGTGAAGATGCCCGACGTGGTCAAGCAGTTCGAGGCGCTGGGCGCCGACCCGGTGGGCAGCACGCCCGAGGCCACCGCCGCGATGCTGCGCGAGGAGTCGGCGCGCTGGAAGAAGGTGATCGATTCGGCGCAGATCACGCTGGACTGATGCCAGGACACAGGACCTCACCATGAACCAGGCATTGCCGGCGGACGCCGCCCGGACCGTGTGCACCGAATCCGTGGCCGAGGCCTTCCTCGTGCTGCTCAAGGACCGCGGTGTGGACCATTTCTACGTGGGCGCGGGCACCGACACCGCGCCCGTGATCGAGGCCTATGCGCGCGCCGCCGAGGCCGGCCTGGTGCTGCCCGAGCCGGTGCTCATCGGGCACGAGAACCTCGCCATCGGCATGGCGCACGGCTTCTACATGGTGGCGCGCCGCCCGCAGGCGGTGATGCTGCACGTGAGCGTGGGCACGGCCAACGCGGTGTGCGGGCTGTTCAACGCGATCCGCGCGCAGGTGCCGCTGCTGCTCGCGGCCGGGCGCACGCCCTGGTTCGAACAGGGCCGCGCCGGCTCGCGCACCCACGAGGTCCATTGGGCGCAGGAGATGTTCGACCAGGGGGCCATGGTGCGCGAGCTGGTCAAGTGGGACTACGAGTTGCGCGACGGCCACCACGTGGCCGAGGTGGTGGACCGTGCGCTGGGCGTGGCGAGCACCGAGCCGCGCGGCCCGGTCTACCTCACGCTGCCGCGCGAGGTGCTGGCCCAGCCGCACGCCGCCTGCCGCGTGGGTGGCCAGGTGCCGGTGGCCTCGGCCGCCCACCCCGATCCCGAGGCCGTGCTGGCCCTGGCGCGCGCGCTGGCCGCGGCCGAATGCCCGGTCATCGTCTGCACCAGCAGCGGCGCGGACCCGCAGACCGTGGCCCAGCTCAGCGAACTCGCGGACCGCTTCGGCATCGGCGTGGCCGAGAACCGGCCGCGCTACGTGAGCTTTCCGTCCTCGCACCCGCTGCACCTGGGTTACGAGATGGGCGCGGTGCTGCCGCACGCCGACGCGCTGCTGTTCCTCGAAACGGACGTGCCCTGGATTCCCGCCGTCGCCACGCCCCGGCCGGGCGCCTTCGTGGCGCTCGCGGGCAGCGACCCGCTCTTCGAGCGCTACCCGATGCGCAGTTTCCCGTCCGACCTCTGCATCACCACCAACGCCAGCGCGCTGCTGGCCGCGCTGGGCCCCGCGCTCGAAGCCGTGGGCGCGCTCTCGCAGGCCGAGCGGCGCCGCCAGCGCGCGCAGGCGATCGGCGCGGCGGTGCGTGGCGAGATCGCGGCCCGCGCGCAGCGCGACGAGGCGCGCGGCGGCGCCATCAGCAAGCTGTTCCTCTCGCGCTGCCTCGAGGCCGTGCGGCCGCGCGACGCGATCCTGGTCAACGAGTACTCGGCCGTGCGCGAGCAGATGGGTTTCGAGGAAGCCGGCGGCTTCTTCCAGCTGCCGTCCTCGGGCGGGTTGGGCTGGGGCCTGCCCGCCGCGCTGGGTGCGCAGCAGGCGGCCCCGGGGCGCACCGTGATCTGCGTGGTGGGCGATGGCGCCTACCTGTTCGCCAACCCCGCGGCCTGCCACCACGCCGCCGCGATGCACGGCCTGCCCGTGCTCACGGTGGTGTTCAACAACGAAGGCTGGGAAGGCGTGCAGAAGGCCGCCACCGGCATGTACCCCCAGGGCCACGCCGCGCGGCAGGCCCGGGAGCGCCGGCCGGAGCCGCTGTCCTCGCTGCGGCCCGTGCCCGATTTCGAGCGCTACGCCGAGGCCTCCGGCGGTCACGGCGAGCGCGTGACACGGCGTGAAGACCTCATGCCCGCGCTCCGGCGCGCCCTGCACGCGGTGCAGGTCGAGGGCCGGCAGGCCCTGCTCAACGTCATCGGCGAGTAACGCCCGCCGACCCCACGACCCGCGGGGCGCGAGCCCCCGAAAGGAATTCCATGGAGCACCATCCGATGCGTGCCGAGGCCTTGCGCACCCTGCGTTTGGACGACACCCCCCTGATGCTGTCGATCGACGGCCAGGCGCGCGAGGGCGAAAGCCGGTTCGAGGTCATCGACCCCGCCACCGCCCAGCCTTTCGCGACCGCCCCCGAGGCCTCGCTGGCCCAGCTCGACGAGGCCGTGGCCGCCGCGCGGCGCGCGCAGCCCGCCTGGGCCGCGCGGCCCTGGGCCGAGCGGCGCCAGAAGCTGCTGGCGCTGGCGGACCTGCTGCTGCAGGACCTGGAGTCGCTGGCCTGGCTGATCACGCTGGAGCAGGGCAAACCGCTGCCGCGCGCCCGCGACGAGGTGGCCCGCGCGGCGGCGCAGCTGCAGCGCCTGGTGGCGCTCGACGTGCCGGTGGAAACCCTGCGCGAGGACGCCCAGGGCCGCGTCGAGCTGCACCACCGCCCGCTCGGCGTGGTGGGCGCGATCACGCCCTGGAACATGCCGCTGGTGCTGTGCGTGCCGAAGATCGTGCACGCCTTGCTCACGGGCAACACCATCGTGGTCAAGCCCTCGCCCTACACGCCGCTGAGCGCCTTGCGCTTCGCGCAGCGCGCGCAGGCCTTGCTGCCCGCCGGCACGCTCAACATGGTCTCCGGCGGCAACGACCTGGGCCGCGCGCTCGCGGAGCACCCGGACATCCAGAAGATCAGCTTCACCGGCTCGGCGGCCACCGGCAGGAAGGTCATGGCCAGCAGCGCCGGCACGCTCAAGCGCCTGACGCTCGAACTCGGCGGCAACGACGCCGCCATCGTGCTGCCCGATGCCGACCCCGAGGCCATCGCGCAGCCGCTGTTCAACGCCGCCTTCGCCAACAGCGGCCAGATCTGCATGGCGATCAAGCGCCTGTACGTGCACGAGCGCCTGCATGGCGCGGTGTGCGAGGCCCTGGCCCAGCGGGCGAAAGCGGTGGCGGTGGGCGGCGGCTTCGAGCCGGGCGTGGTGCTCGGCCCGGTGCAGAACGCGGCGCAGCACCGCATCGTGCTCGGCATCCTCGACGACGCGCGCGAGCGCGGTGCGCGCTTCCATGCGGGTGCGCAGGCGCTGGACCGGGAAGGCTATTTCATCGCGCCCACCGTGGTCAGCGGCCTCGCGGACGACAGCCGCCTGGTGGCCGAGGAGCCCTTCGGCCCGGTGCTGCCGGTGCTGAGCTTCACCGACGTGGACGAGGCGGTGCAACGCGCCAACGCCAGCCCCTACGGGCTCACCGGCTCGGTCTGGGGCCGCGATGTGCCCGCCGCGGCCCGCGTCGCGGCGCGGCTCGAGGTCGGCACCGCCAGCGTCAACCAGCACCTCTGGCTCGATGCCCAGATCCCCTTCGGGGGTGCCAAGCAATCGGGCCTGGGCAGCGAGTACGCCGCCCAGGGCCTCAAGCACTACATGCAGGCGCATGTGGTGAACGCACCGGCGTGAGGCCGCCGCCGCGCTGAGCGGGCACACCTCGATCCACCCACCCACAACATCCTTGGAGACACACCCCATGAGGTTCCACGCACTCGGCGCCATTCCCTTCGCGCTGCTGCCTTTGATCGCGTCGGCGCAGACGTCCAGCGTCGAGCTGTACGGCCGCATCGACCTGGGCGTCAACGCCATCAAATACCAGGGCGAGTCCGGCACCCGCAAGACCCTGAGCAGCGACACCTCGCTGTTCGGCCTGCGCGGCACCGAACAGCTCGGCGGCGGCCTGTCGGCCTACTTCAAGCTCGAGAGCGGCTTCCAGGCCGACACCGGCATGCAGTCCAGCACCACCGCGTTCTTCAACCGCGAGTCCTACGTCGGCCTGCGCGACGCCAAGCTCGGTGCGATCGAACTCGGCGCGCACTGGAGCCCCTTCATCTTCCTCACCGGCAAGACCGATCCCTTTGCCCGCGCGCAGACCGGCGCCCAGCTGTCGATGCTGCAGGGCTCGGCGGTGCGCGGCTACACGCCCATGCTGCCCAACTCGGTGCAGTACCTTTCGCCCACGCTGTTCGGCGGCCTGAACATGCGGCTGCTGGTCCAGATGCGCGAAGACACGCCGAACAAGAACCTCGCGGCCAGCGCCGAGTACACGGCCGACCGCCTGTACGTCGGCCTGGCGACCGACCGCATCGAGGTGGCCCGGGCCACCATCGGCGCGCCGGGCGCGGGTTATGTGTTCAGCCAGACCACCGGCCTGGGCGCCACCTACCGCTTCGACGGCTTCAAGCTGTTCGGTTACCTGCAGCACAACAAGGTCGACAGCCTGGCCTCGGCCAAGGGGTACCTGCTGGGCCTGACGGTGCCGGTGGGCGCGGGCGAGTTCCGCGCCTCCTGGATCCAGAACCAGCGCGCCACCGGCGACGCCTCCCTGTTCGCCGTGGGCTATGCGCACAACCTCTCCAAGCGCACCATGCTCTACACCTCGGCCGCCTTGCTGAACAACAGCGGCGCCTCGCGCATCGCGATGTTCCCGTCCAGTCAGGACATGGGCACCCGCGTGCCCGCGCTCGGCCAGGACCTGCGCGGCATCCAGGTGGGCATGCGCCACACGTTCTGATGAAAGAGGCCGGGGCGAGAACGCCCCGGTCGCCGGCCATGGCCGAACCGTCGTTGGGACGCTGCCACTAAAGGACCTCGTTGGTGCCCGCGCGCACCTCGATGCGACCCCAACCTCAAGCATGACGAGCCCTTCTTTTCAGCGCGTTCAACCCATCCGTCCCGATTTGACGGCCGTCAATCTGGCACAACGGTTTGACCGCATGTGCGAACAGCACTGGCTGCCCGAAGACTGGCCCAGGTTGAAGAGAGAGGCCGGGCTTCTCCTCCTCGGAGAGCAACCCGACCTTGAACTGCTGCAGCAACTCCAGCGCCACTATCAGAAGGAGCCTCTTTCTTTCCGCGGGGACTTCAGAAGCGGCGAGGAGTTGATTCGCCACCTGAACCGCGCGCTGGACGGGCTGGAGAACCTGCACGGCCCGCATGACCCTGGCCGCCTGGGCAGTCGGGTGGATGAGGTGCTGGCGATGCTCGGGGAGGGGCCTCAACACGGCCCCATTTTTCGCGATGCGGTGGCGATCGCCTTTGCGAACTTCCTGGGCTACATCGCGGGCACCGCTGTTCAAACCGCCATGGAGCACGCGTTTTGCGATGGCGGTGGCGACCTGACCTACGAAAAACGCGTGGCCGCCGAGCTGGTCAATCGAACGGTGCAGCATGGGGTGCGGTTCGCGTTGCGCGACGCCGCGCATTCCGGCGGCGAAGCAGCGCCTGGGGCTGAGAACCCTGAAGGCCCCTGGCCGCGTCCATCTGTGGATTCTCATGGTGACCCTGGTGGTGTGCTCGTTCGATCAGATGGGGCTGCTTCTGTCGAGCCAGCTTCCCCCCGTTCGCCGCAGCGGGCAACGGCAACTGCCCGACGTCTGGGGCAACAGCCTGCAAACCGGGCTGTTCGCGGTCACCGACCTGCTGGCCTCGCTCACGATTGGCTACCTCACCCAGGTCGCGTTCAAAAGCTGGCACCAGCACGATCCCCAACCCTTTGTCGGCCTGCACACCAAGGGCATCACGCACGGCGTTCAGGCCGTTGGCGAAGGCCTGCTGCTGGCGGCCTGGAAGCACCACATGCACCAAGGCTTGTCTCCCAACAACCTGTGCCAGCGCGGTTCGGATTCTGTGGGCTTCCATGATTTTGTCGCCCTGTTCGATGGCATCGAAATCGGCATCTTCTGGCTGATGACCTTCATTCTTGGGTGTATGGACCGGCAGGAGGAGGCACCCCTCACCGGGTTCATCGAGCATTCCGTGAGCAACCTGTCCCTGCCGCAACGGTTGCAAAGGCACCATGGGAACGGGTCACCGGTTCCCATCGAGAGGGAGGGCAGTTCCTCTGGCATCAGCTCTGTGCCTCGCCTGCCCGTGGAGCCGGTTGAACTCCATCGGGGCGGGGCGCAACAGCCAGAGCACAACGCGGCCGACAATGGCGCTGAAACTCAGGCAGTGGGCAACGACAACCAGCACGAAGCCCTCGATGATTTCGATGTGGGTGCGGAGGAGCACGGCGGGATCGGAAACGACGGAGGTGGCGTCATGGTCAACCGCATCACGCCGCCCAATCTTCAACCGCTGAACACCTTCAAGGTGGGGCAGCGGCAACGGCCCTTTGTCTAAGCGCCCACCGCCTTCAATACCTCTTCCGCCGTGCCCGGTGCGTTCATTGCCCCGGGCCGGCCGCCGGCCTGGGCGACCGCGTCGCGCAGCGCCTCGAACACACTGATCGCCAGCATGAAGGGCGGCTCGCCCACGGCCTTGCTGCCGTGCACGTTGTCCTCGCGGTTGGCCTCGGGCCAGAGTTCGACCTTGAAGTGCGCGGGGATGTCGCCGGTGGCCGGGATCTTGTAGGTGCTGGGCGCGTGGGTCTGCAGGTAGCCCTTGTCGTTCCAGACCAATTGCTCGGTGGTGAGCCAGCCCATGCCCTGCACGAAGCCGCCTTCGATCTGGCCGATGTCGATCGCCGGGTTGATGCTGTGGCCCACGTCGTGCAGGATGTCCACCTTGAGCACGCGGCTCTCGCCGGTGAGCGTGTCGATCGCCACTTCGGTGACCGCCGCGCCGTAGGCGAAGTAGTAGAAGGGCCGGCCGGTGAGGGTGGTCTTGTCGTAGTGGATCTTGGGCGTGCGGTAGAAGCCGTCGCTCCAGAGCTGGATGCGGTTGGCGTAGGCCGCGTGCACCACCTCCTCGAAGCTGCGCGTGGTCTTGGGCGTGATCACCTGGCCGCCTTCGAAGCGCACCGCGCCCGCGCCGCAGCCGTCCAGCCCGGCGACGAAGGCCGCGAGGTTGTCGCGCACGTGGCGCGCGGCGAACTGCGCGGCGCGGCCGTTGAGGTCGGTGCCGCTGGAGGCGGCGGTGGCGCTGGCGTTGGGCACCTTGCTGGTGTCGGAGGCGGTGGAGAGCACGCGCTCGAAGGGCACGCCCAGCTCGTCGGCCACGATGGCGGCGACCTTGGTGTTGAGGCCCTGGCCCATCTCGGTGCCGCCGTGGTTCACCTGCACGCTGCCGTCGGTGTACACGTGCACCAGCGCGCCGGCCTGGTTGAACAGCGTGGCGGTGAAGCTGATGCCGAACTTCACCGGCGTGAGCGAAATGCCTTTCTTGATGACCGGGCTGTCCGCGTTCCAGGCCGCGATCTGGCCGCGCCGCTCGCGGTAGCGGCTGGTCTGCGCCAGCGTGGTCATGAGCGGCTCGAGGATGTTGTCCTCCACCGCCATCTGGTAGTGCGTGACGTTGCGGCTCTCGATGCCGTAGAGGTTGCGCAGGCGAACGTCCAGCGGGTCCCTGCCGAGCGCCTGCGCGATGTCGCTGAGGATGCGCTCGATCACGATCACGCCCTGCGGGCCGCCGAAGCCGCGGAAGGCGGTGTGGCTCTGGGTGTTGGTCTTGCAGCGGTAGCTGGAGATCGTCACGTCTTCCAGGAAGTAGGCGTTGTCGGCGTGGAAGATCGCGCGGTCGGCCACGGGGCCGGAGAGGTCGGCGCTGAAGCCGCAGTTGGCCAGCATCTCCAGGTCGAGCCCGCTGAGCAGACCGGTGTCGTCGAAGCCCACGCGGTAGTGGTAGGCGAAGGGGTGGCGCTTGCCGGTGACCATGAAATCGTCGTCGCGGTCCAGCCGCAGCTTGACCGGGCGCTGCAGCTTGCGCGAGGCCACGGCGGCCCACACCGCGAGGTGGCCGGCCTGCGTTTCCTTGCCGCCGAAGCCGCCACCCATGCGCCGGCATTCCACCGTCACCGCGTGGTTGTCGATGCCCAGCGCGTGCGACACCCAGTGCTGCACCTCGCCCGGGTGCTGGGTGCTGGAGTAGACCCACCACTGGTTCTGTTCCAGCGGCAGCACGTAGGCGATCTGGCCTTCCAGGTAGAAGTGTTCCTGGCCGCCGACCTCGAACGTGCCTTCGAGCTGGTGGGGCGCGCGCGCGAGGGCGGCGGCCGCGTCGCCGCGCTTCACGTGCACCGGGGGCAGCACGTAGCTGGCCTGGGCATGGGCCTGGTGCACCGAGAGCACGGCGGGCAGGGGCTCGATGTCGAGCTTGACCAGGCGCGCGGCGCGGCGCGCGGTCATCACGTCGTCGGCCACGACCACGGCCACCACCTGGCCGGTGAACTGCACCGTCTCGCTGGCGAACACGGGCTCGTCGTGGGCGAAGGCGGCCAGCGTGGGGTCGCCGGGGATGTCGCTGGCGCCGAAGACGCCGCGCACGCCGGGCACGGCCAGGGCGGCCGAGGCGTCCACGCCGCGCAGCCGGCCGTGGGGAACGGGGGAGCAGACCGGGGCGGCGTGCAGCGTGCCGCGCACCTCGGGGATGTCGTCGATGTAGGTGGCGCCGCCGGCCACCTGGGCGCGCGCGCTTTCATGGAAGCGCGAGACACCGGCCGCGCGCGGGCTCGCGGGCGGCACGGGGGTGGCGGGGCGGGCTTCGGCCACATCCTCGGGCGGGGCGACGGCGTCCGCGCGGGACGAGATCACCACCGGCGCGGGTGTGTTGGGGTTGTTGGGGTCGCGTGCGTTCATGCCAGTGCCTCCAGCGTTGCCGCGTTGAGGTTTTCCAGGTTGATGTGCTGCAGGCCCTGGCTCTCCAGCCAGAAGCGCTGCAGCAGGTTGCCCAGCACGGCCTGTCGGTAGGCGGCGCTGGCGCGCATGTCGGAGATCGGCTGGAACTCGGCGCGCAGCGCGGCCACGGCGGCTTTCACCGCTTCGGGCGTCCAGGGCTGGCCGCGCAGGGCGGCTTCGGTCTGGCACGCGCGCGCCGGCGTGGCGGCCACACCACCCGCGCCGATGGAGACCTGCGCCACCACGCCGTCGGTCACCGTCATCTGGATCGCGAGGCAGACGGCGGAGATGTCGTCGTCGAAGCGCTTGCTGATCTTGTAGGCCTTGAAGGTTTCCCCGGCCGTGGGGCGGGGCACCTTGATCCAGGCCAGCAGTTCGTCGGGCCGCATCACGTTGGTGCGGTAGCCGGTGTAGAGGTCTTCCAGCCGCAGTTCGCGGTGGGCGATGGCGCCGCGTTTCGCGTCCCAGCGCATCAGCACCACGCTGGCGCCCAGGCCGATCAGCAGCGGCATGGAGTCGCCGATGGGCGAGCCGTTGGCCACGTTGCCGCCCAGCGTGCCCGAGTTGCGCACCGGCAGGCCGGCGAAGCGCTGGGCGAAGGTCTGGAGCTGGGGGCGGTCTTTCACCAGGGCGGCGTAGGCGTCGGTGAGCGTCACGGCCGCGCCGATGGCGATGTGGTGGGGATAGTCTTCCACCCGACGCAGCTCGCGCACGGCGGTCACGTCCAGCACCTGAGCGAAGCGCTTGTGCATCTTGGTGACCCACAGGCCGACGTCGGTGCAGCCCGCGACCACCTGGGCCCGGGGGTGGGCGGCGCGCTGCCGCAGCAGCTCGGCCAGCCGGGTCGGGCGCAGGTAGGTGCTGCCGTCTTCCTGGTTCTTCCTGAGCGACTGGAGCGCCGCCACGGTGGCGGCCTCGTTCACGCCACAGCCCTGGGGCAGCGGCAGGCCGCCCATCTGCTGCGCGGCGTCCAGGATGGGCCGGTAGCCGGTGCAGCGGCAGAGGTTGCCGGAGAGGTCGGCCTGGGCCTGGGCGCGATCGATGCCCTGGCCGCCCTGGGTGTTCTGGTACATGCCGAACAGGCTCATGACGAAACCCGGGGTGCAGAAACCGCACTGGCTGCCGTGGCACTGCACCATGGCTTCCTGCGCCGGGTGCAGCTCGCCTTCTTCATTGGCCAGGTCCTCCACGGTCCAGACCGCCAGGCCGTTCACCGAGTGCGCCAGCCGGATGCAGCTGTTGATGGCCTTGTATTCCAGTTTCCCGTCCACCGCCTCGCCCAGCACCACGGTGCAGGCGCCGCAGTCGCCTTCGCCGCAGCCCTCCTTGGTGCCGGTGCAGTGCAGGTCTTCGCGCAGCACCTCCAGCAAGGTGCGGTCGGGGGCCACGTGGCGCAGCGTCACGGGCTGGCCGCGGCGCAGGAAGGTCAGGGTTTGTGCGGATATTTCGGTGCTCATGCGTGCCAGCATAGCGCTGCCCCCTTGGCACAACATATGCTCGGCCATATGTCCAAAATGCCCAAAACACCATTCAGTCGCATATGACAAGGGTATGAAATACATGTCCATGTTCGACAAGATTGACCTGCACCTGATCCGCGTGCTCCACACCGTGCTCACCGAGCGCAGCGTGTCGCGCGCGGCGCTGCGCCTGGGCATGTACCAGCCGGCGGTGAGTGCGGCGCTCAAACGCCTGCGCGAAATGGCCGGCGACCCCCTTCTGGTGCGCTCGGGTTCGGGCATGGTGCCCACGGTGGCGGGCTTGCGCATGATCGAGCCGGCGGCCGACATCCTGCGCAGCGCCGAGGTGCTGTTCTCCGACGCGCGCAGCTTCGAGCCCGCCACCGCGCGCCACAGCTTCAGCATCGCCGCCAGCGACTACATGGACCCGCTGTTCCTGCCGCAGCTGGTGACCCAGATCAAGAGCCAGGCGCCGAACTGCCCGATCGACATCCACCCGCTCTCGCGCGACTCCGACTACCGCAACCACCTGGCCCAGGGCGACGTGGACGTGGTGATCGGCAACTGGACGCAGCCGCCCGACGACCTGCACCTGGGCCGCCTGTTCGGCGACGAGGTGGTCTGCCTGGTCTCCCAGCAGCACCCGGCGGCGCGCCGGGGCTGGGACGTGGAGGCCTGGCTGGGCGCCGAGCACATCGCACCCACGCCCACCCACCCCGGCGCGCGCGGTTTCGTGGACGAGCACCTGGCCACCCTGGGCCTGGTGCGCAACATCACCGCCCGCTGCCCGCATTTCGGGCTGATCCCGGCCATGGTCGCCGGCAGCCTGCTGGTGCTGACCACCGGGCGCCAGTACTGCGACCGTTTCACCGGCGTGCTGCCGGTGAAGGTGCTGCCCAGCCCGGTGGAGTTCCCGCGAATGATGTACTACCAGCTCTGGCACGAGCGCACCCACGCCTCCAAGGCCGGGCGCTGGCTGCGCGAGCAGGTCAAGAGCGTGGCCGCCTCGCTGAAGCGGCCCGACGCCGAGAGCTGACCCCACAAGACCACGAAGGAGACCCATGACCACGACACGACTGCAACTCAGCGGCATCACCAAGCGATATCCGGGCGTGGTGGCGAACAGCGGCGTCTCGCTCACCGTGCAGCCCGGCGAGGTGCACGCCGTGCTGGGCGAGAACGGCGCCGGCAAGTCCACGCTGATGAAGATCATCTACGGCTCGGTGAAACCCGACGAGGGCACGGTGATGTTCAACGGCCGGCCGGTGCACATCCGCAACCCGCAGGAGGCGCGCGCCCTGGGCATCAGCATGGTGTTCCAGCACTTCAGCCTGTTCGACACGCTCACCGTGGCCGAGAACGTCTGGCTCGGCCTGGACAAGTCGCTCACGCTGCCCGAGGTGAGCGCGAGCATCACCGCCAAGGCCACCGAGTACGGGCTGGACATCGACCCCTCGCGCCCGGTGCACACGCTCTCGGTGGGCGAAATGCAGCGGGTGGAGATCATCCGCGCGCTGCTGACCAACCCGCAGCTGCTGATCCTGGACGAGCCGACCTCGGTGCTCACGCCGCAGGCGGTGGAAAAGCTCTTCGTGGTGCTGCGCAAGCTCGCGGCCGAGGGCTGCAGCATCCTCTACATCAGCCACAAGCTGCACGAGATCCGCGAGCTGTGCACCGCCTGCACGGTGCTGCGCGGCGGCCAGGTCACGGGCGTGTGCGACCCGCGCCAGGAAAGCAACGCCTCGCTCTCGCGCCTGATGATCGGCGCCGAACCGCCCGCGCTGGAGGTGCGCGAGCTGCACGCCGGCGCGGCGGTGCTGGAGGTGAACGGCCTCACGCTGCAGAGCGACGACCCGTTCGGCACGCACCTCAATGGCATCGCGCTCACGGTGCGCGCGGGCGAGGTGGTGGGCATCGCGGGCGTCTCGGGCAACGGCCAGAGCGAGCTGCTCTACGCGCTCTCGGGCGAGGACCGCCGCGCGCCGGCCGGCAGCATCCGCCTGGGTGGGCAGGACGTGTCGCACGCCGGCCCGGGCCGGCGGCGCGCCCAGGGCCAGCACTTCGTGCCCGAGGAGCGCCTGGGCCGGGGCGCCGTGCCCACGCTCTCGCTGTCGCACAACCTGCTGCTCTCGCGCAAGGACGCGCTGGGCTCGGGCGGCTGGATCCGCGTGGGCGCGCTCAAGGCGCAGGCGGCCGACATCATCGCGCGCTACAAGGTCAAGGCCAACGGGCCGGACGCGGCGGCCAAGTCGCTCTCGGGCGGCAACCTGCAGAAGTTCATCGTCGGCCGCGAGATCGAGGCCAGGCCCAAGCTGCTCATCGTGAGCCAGCCCACCTGGGGCGTGGACGTGGGCGCGTCCGCGCAGATCCGCGGCGAGATCCTCAAGCTGCGCGACGCGGGCTGCGCGGTGCTGGTGGTGAGCGAGGAGCTCGACGAGCTGTTCGAGATCAGCGACCGCCTGCACGTGATCGCCAAGGGGCGCCTGTCGCCCAGCCTGGACCGGGCCGAAGCCACCATCGAGCGCATCGGCGAATGGATGTCCGGGCTCTGGGACACGGCCGCCACCCACCACAAGAAAGAGGAGACCGCCCATGCTGCGGCTTGAAGTCCGTCCCCAACCCTCGGCGCGCTGGGGCTACGCCTCGCCGCTGCTGGCCCTGCTGATCACCGTGGTGATCGGCGTCATCCTGTTCGCCGTGCTGGGCAAGGACCCGGTGCGCGGCCTGCAGGTGTTCTTCTGGGAGCCGATCAAGAGCACCTACGCGCTGTCCGAACTCATGGTGAAGGCCACGCCGCTGCTCGTCATCGCGCTCGGGCTGGCGGTGTGTTTCCGCTCCAACGTGTGGAACATCGGCGCCGAGGGGCAGTACATCATCGGCGCGATCTTCGCGGCCGGCGTGGCGCTCACCGCCGACAAAAGCACCGGCGCGTGGATCGTGCCCGCCGTGCTGGTGGCCGGCGTGCTGGGCGGCATGTTCTGGGCCGGCATCACCGCGCTGCTGCGCGACCGCTTCAACGCCAACGAGATCCTCGTGAGCCTGATGCTGGTCTACGTGGCGGTGCAGGTGCTCAACTTCCTGGTCTATGGCCCGTGGAAGGACCCCATGGGCTACAACTTCCCGCAGACCAAGACCTTCGAGTCGGTCACGCAGATCCCGAAGCTGATGCAGGGCTCTCGCGTGACCATCGGCCTGCTGATCGCGCTGGCCGGCGTGGCGGCGGTGTGGGTCTTCCTGTTTCGCACCTACGCGGGCTATGCCCAGCTGGTGGGCGGCCTGGCGCCCGCGGCGGCGCGCTACGCGGGCTTTTCCTCGCGCAAGGCGCTGTGGATCGCGCTGCTGACCTCGGGTGGCGCGGCCGGCCTGGCCGGCGCGCTGGAGGTGGCCGGCCCGATCGGCCAGCTCACGCCCTATGTGCCGGCGGGCTACGGCTTCGCGGCCATCATCGTCGCCTTCGTGGGGCGGCTGCACCCGGTGGGCATCGTGTTCTCGGCCATTCTCATGAGCATGTTCTACATCGGCGGCGAACTCGCGCAGTCGCGCCTGGGCCTGCCCAAGTCGATCACCGGGGTGTTCCAGGGCCTGCTGCTGTTCGCGCTGCTGGCCTGCGACACCCTGATCGCCTACCGCCTCGTCTGGAAAAAGTGAGCAAGACATGGAATCCATCGCACTCCTGATCGCCGCCTCGCTCAACGCGGGCACCGTGCTGGCCATTGCTTCGCTGGGCCTGCTCATCAACGAAAAAGCCGGCATCGTCAACCTCGGCGCCGAGGGCATGATGCTGTGCGCCGCGCTGGCCGGCTTCGCCACCGTGGTCCACACCGGCAGCACCACGCTGGGCTTCGCGGCCGGCATGGCGGCCGGGGCCCTGCTCGCGGCCATCTTCGGCGGCCTCGTGATCTGGCTCAACACCAACCAGTACGCCACGGGCCTGGCGCTCAGCCTGTTCGGCGCGGGCTTCTCGGCCTTCGCCGGCACCCGTTACGTGCAGGAAAAACTGCCCGAGCAGACCCGCCACGCGATCCCGCTGCTGGGCGACATCCCGCTGATCGGCCCCGCGCTGTTCCGCCACCACCCCATGGTCTATATCTGCGTGGCGCTGGTGATCGGCCTGATCTGGTTCCTGTACCGCACGCGCGCCGGCCTGGTGCTGCGCAGCGTGGGCGAGAGCCCCGAGTCCTCGCACGCGCTGGGCTACCCGGTGCGCCGCATCCGCCTGGTGGCGGTGATGGCCGGGGGCGCGCTCTGCGGCCTGGCCGGTGCCTATGTGTCTACCGTGTACACACCGCTCTGGGTGGAGGGCATGATCGCCGGCAAGGGCTGGATCGCGCTGGCGCTGACCACCTTCGCCACCTGGCGGCCGGCCCGCGTGCTGCTGGGGGCCTACCTGTTCGGTGGCGTGACCATGCTGCAGTTCCACCTGCAAGGCATCGGCGTCAACGTGCCCAGCCAGTTCCTGACCATGATGCCCTACATCGCCACCATCGTCGTGCTGGTCCTGATCTCGCGCAACCCGACGTGGATCCGCATCAACATGCCGTCCTCGATCGGAAAACCCTTTTACCCGGGCGCATAATCTTTTCTGTTTTTTGCATAGTTTCCGCTCCACCCTTTCCCAACAAAGAGGTTACCCATGACAGACCTGAGCAAACGTTCCCTGATGAAGGTTGCCGCCTTGACCGCGCTGACCAGCGCCGTCCTGATCGGCTGCGGCAAGAAGGAAGAGGCCGCCGCGCCCGCCGCGCCCGCACCCGCTGCGGCCGAGGCACCGAAGGCCGCACCGCTGAAGATCGCGTTTGCCTACGTCGGCCCGGTGGGCGACGGCGGCTGGACCTTCGCGCACGACAACGGCCGCAAGGCGCTGGAGAAGGAATTCGGCGACAAGATCGTGACCAGCTTCGTCGAGAACGTGCCCGAGAGCGCCGACGCCGAGCGCGTGATCCGCGACCTGGCCGGCCAGGGCAACAAGCTGGTGTTCGGCACCACCTTCGGCTACATGGAGCCCATGCTCAAGATCGCGCCCGACTTCAAGGACGTGAAGTTCGAGCACGCCACCGGCTACAAGACCGCCGAGAACCTGCGCACCTACGACAGCCGCACCTACGAAGGCGCCTACATGGCCGGCGTGATCGCGGGCAGCATGACCAAGTCCAACACCCTGGGTGTGGTGGCGTCCATCCCAATCCCCGAGGTGATCCGCAACATCAACAGCTTCACGCTGGGCGCGCAATCGGTGAACCCCAAGGTCAAGACCAAGGTGGTCTGGGTCAACGGCTGGTTCGACCCACCGAAGGAAACCGAAGCCGCGACCTCGCTGATCAACGGCGGCGCCGACATCCTGTTCCAGAACACCGATTCGTCGGCCGTGCTGCAGACCGCCGAGAAGCTGGGCAAGCGCGCCTTCGGCTGGGACTCCGACATGACCGCCTACGGCCCCAAGGCCCACCTGGGTTCGGCCGTGATCAACTGGGCGCCGTACTACATAAAGGCCACCAAGGACGTGCTGGAAGGCACCTGGTCCACCGGCGGCGTGTGGTGGGGCGTGAAGGAAGGCGCGATCGACATGGTCTCCGTCGCCGAAGACGTGCCGGCCGAAGTCAAGGCCAAGCTCGACACCGTGCGCGCCGGCCTGAAGGACGGCAGCTTCTCGATCTGGAAGGGCCCGATCCTGGGTTCGGACGGCAAGGAAGTGCTGGCCAAGGACGCGGTCGCCGACGACAAGTTCCTCGGTGGCATCAAGTTCTACGTGAAGGGCGTTGAAGGCAAAGTGCCGAATTGACCCACCCCTGCCGCGCTTCGCGCGACCCCCTCGAGGGGGCGGCGCGTGCGGGCCGGCAGAGCCGGACCCGCCGTGCCCTGGAAAAAGAAAGCCGCCTCCGGGCGGCTTTCTTGTTGGAGTGGACCCACGATGATCGAACCACAACTCTGGCACCCCGTGATCGCCTCGCACCAGGTGCGCGACCAGCCCGTGGCCTGTTCGCTGCTCGGGCAGGCGCTGGTGCTCTGGCGCGAGCAGGCGCACGACACCCACCGCGTGCATGCCTGGGCCGACCGCTGCCCGCACCGGGGCGCCCGGCTCTCGCTGGGCCGGGTGCTGATCGGCCTGCACGGCACCCGCCTGGAGTGCCCGTACCACGGCTGGCAATTCGGCGGCGAGGGCCGCTGCCAGCACGTGCCCGCCGCGCCCGACTTCGTGCCGCCGGCCAGCCACTGCGCCACCCCGTTCGAGGCGCGCGAGCAGCACGGCCTGGTGTGGGTGCGGCTGCAGCCACCGTCCCAGACCCTCGCCGCGCCGCTGGCCGACCCGCCCGCGTTCGCGCCGGGCGACGACCCGGCCTGGCGCACCGTGCTGTGCGGCCCCTACGAACTCAACACCAGCGCGCCGCGCCTGGTGGAGAACTTTCTGGACCTGAGCCATTTCGGTTTCGTGCACGAAGGCTGGCTGGGCGAACGCGGCCACGCGCAGGTGCAGACCGGCGCGGTGGAAGAGGGCGAGGCCGGCCTGGTGGTGCGCGACGCCCGGGCCTGGCAGCCGCGCGCCTACGCCGGGGCGGACGCGGGCGCCTGGATCGCCTACCGCTATGACGTGCCGCACCCCTTCGCCGCCATCCTGCGCAAGGACGCCACCGAGGGCGACCCGGTGAGCAACGCGATCGCGCTCTTCATCCGGCCCGACGGCCACGAACTCTGCACCGCCTGGTTCGTGATCGCCACGCGCGGCGATGCCTCGACCGACCAGGAACTGGTCGCCTTCCAGGACGCGGTGTTCGCGCAGGACCGCCCGGTGGTGGAATCGCAGTCGCCGCGCGCGCTGCCGGTGGGCCGCACCACCCCCGTGACCGAGGTGCACGGCCCGGCCGACCGCGTCTCCAGCGCCTACCGCCGCTACCTGAAACGCCTGGACATCGCACTGGGCACCTGCTGACCGAAGGACGTGACATGACCATGACCCCCACCCAACTCGCCGCTGCCATCCCCAAGGCCGAGCTGCACATGCACATCGAGGGTTCGCTGGAACCCGAACTGATCTTCGCGCTGGCCCAGCGCAACGGCCTGAGCCTGCCCTACGCCAGCGTGGACGCGCTGCGCGAGGCCTACGCCTTCACCAACCTGCAGAGTTTCCTGGACATCTACTACGCCGGCGCCAGCGTGCTGCTGCACGAGGCCGACTTCCACGACATGGCCTGGGCCTACTTCCTGCGCGCCAAGGCCGACAACGTGGCGCACGCCGAGCTCTTCTTCGACCCGCAGACCCACACCGCGCGCGGCGTGCCCATGGCCACGGTGATCCAGGGCCTGGCCAGCGCCTGCGCGCGCGCCCAGGCCGAGCTGGGCGTGAGCGCGGCGCTGATCCTGTGCTTCCTGCGCCACCTGAGCGAGGAAGATGCCTTCCAGACGCTGGAAGCCGCCTTGCCTTACCGCCAGCACTTCATCGGCGTGGGCCTGGATTCGAGCGAGGTCGGCCACCCGCCGTCCAAGTTCTCGCGCGTCTTCGCGCGCTGCCGCGAGCTGGGCTTCCATGTGGTGGCGCACGCGGGCGAAGAGGGCCCGCCGGCCTACATCTGGGAAGCACTGAACGACCTGAAGACCGAGCGCATCGACCACGGCGTGCGCTCGCTGGAAGACCCGGACCTGGTCGCCGAACTGGCGCGGCGGCGCATCCCGCTCACGGTGTGCCCACTCTCCAACCTCAAGCTCTGCGTGGTGAACGACCTGAAGGACCACCCGATGAAGCGCCTGCTCGACGCCGGCCTGTGCGCCACCGTCAACTCCGACGACCCGGCCTACTTCGGCGGCTACATGAACGCCAACTTCGTGCAGACCGTGCAAGCGCTGGACCTCACGCGCGAAGACGTGAGCACCCTGGCTCGCAACAGTTTCGAGGCCAGCTTCGTGAGCGCGGCGCGGCGCGCGGAACTCATGGCCTTGCTGGACGGCGCGGTCGCTGGCTGAACGGGCCGTGCCATGACCCAACCGAGGTTTCTGGTCGTGGCGATGCCCTCGCCAATGAACAGGGCGGCGTTGAAGAGCGCGCTCGAGATCTCGGGGCTGAAGGCCCCGCTGGACGGCGCGATGTTCGATCCGGCGAACTGGCACGAGTCGCTACAGCATCAGTTACTGGGCGCCATCCGCCCGAGCGACCCACTGGATCCGCCCGATCCAGTGGACCATCGACGAACTCTTCCTGGTCGAAGGACACCGGGTGGGCGACCACGATGAGCACTACCGCTACGACGTGATCGGAAGCTGGCTGCTGCAGCCCGCCCGGCAGCTGGATCTGTTTGATGGCCCCGGGCCCGGGTAAAATCACGCCCCAGCGAGCCCGGTGCTTCCCCGGCTCGCTTTTTCATTCACGGAAGCCATGTAGAGGACCACCATGTACAAAAACCTCGTGGCCCGGTGCGCGTGCGCACTGGCGGCTGCCAGCTTTTTATTTCCCTTTTCCACCCCCGCCCAGGCACAGACGCCGCCGCTCAAGGCCGCGTTCGTCTACGTGACGCCGCTGACCGAAGCCGGCTGGGTGCGCCAGCACGAGCAGGCCCGGCTCGCCGTGCAGGCCGCCCTGGGCAACAAGGTCGAGACACGCTACGTGGAGAACGTGGCCGAAGGCGCCGACGCCGAGCGCGTGATCCGCGATCTGGCGCAGCAGGGCCACCGCATCATCTTCACGCCCAGCTTCGGCTACATGGAGCCCACGCTCAAGGTGGCGCGCGAGTTCCCGGACGTGAAGTTCGAGTCCATCACCGGCTACAAGACCGCGCCCAACGTCGCCACCGCCAACGCGCGCTACTACGAGGGCCGCTACCTGGCCGGTGTGGCTGCGGGCCGCATGCCGACGCAGGCGGGCTACATCGCCGGTTTCCCGATCCCCGAGGTGATCCAGGGCGTCAACGCCTTCACCCTGGGCATGCGCTCGGTCAACCCGCGCGCCACCGTCAAAGTGGTGTGGCTGGGTGAGTGGTTCAACCCGCCGCGCGAGCGCGACGCGGCCATGACGCTGATGAACCAGGGCGCCGAGGTGCTGGCCTTCCACACCGGCTCCACCGCCGTGATGGTGGCCGCACAGGAGCGCGGCAGGCTCGCCGTGGCCTACCACTCCGACATGCGCCGCTTCGGGCCCGATGCGCAGATCGCCGCCGTGACCCACCTCTGGGGCGACTACTACACCCGCCGCGTGCAGGCCGTGCTGGACGGCACCTGGCAGAGCGCGAGCGTCTGGGGCGGGGTGAAGGAGGGCATGATCCGCGTCGACAGCTTCGGCAGCAAGGTGCCAGCCAAGGTGCGCGACGAGGTGCAGGCGCGCCAGGCCGACATGGCCGCGGGCAAGCTCGCGGTGTTCGCGGCGCGCAAGACCGCCGTGCGCGATAACCAGGGCAAGACCGTCATCGAAGCCGGCAAGGCGCTCGACGACGGGCAGATCCTGGGCATGAACTGGCTGGTCGAAGGCGTGCAGGGTTCGGTCGAGCGCTGAAGCCGCGCGGGCCCACCGCCGGCGCGGCGGTATGGGCCTTATCGGCGGCGCGATATGCCCGGGCGAGCCCCAGGCGTTAAGCTGCGCGGCATGAACGCCTACCGTGCCGCCCTCCTGCGTTTCGACGACCAACAACGCCCTGTCTACGACGCCGATGGCCTGCTGGTCGTCGGCCCCGACGCGCAGGGTCGGCGCGTGGTGCGCGCCGCGGGCGACCACGCCGCGCTGATCGGCAACTTTCCCGGCGTGTCGGTGGAAGACCTGAGCGGAAAACTGATCGCGCCGGGCTTCATCGACATGCACGTGCACTACCCGCAGACGGACGTGATCGGCGCGCCCGCGGCCGGCTTGCTGCCCTGGCTGGAGAACTACACCTTCCCGCACGAGTCGCGCTTTCACGAGCCGGAGCACGCGCGCGAGGTGGCGGCCTTCTTCCTGGACGAACTGGCGCGCAACGGCGTGACCACCGCGCTCACCTTCGCGACCTCGCACCCGGCCTCGGTCGACGCGATGTTCGAGGCAGCGCGCTCGCGCGGCCTGCGCTTCATCACCGGCAAGGTGCTGCAGGACCGCCACAGCCCCGATGGCGTGCGCGACCAGACCGAACAGAGCCTGATCGACACCGAGGCGCTGATCCAGCGCTGGCACGGCGTGGACCGCCTGGGCTACGCGATCACGCCGCGCTTCGCGCCCACCAGCACGCCCGAACAGCTGCGCGGCGCGGGCGAGCTGGCGGCGAAGCACGGTGACGTGTGGATTCAATCGCACGTGGCGGAAAACCTCGACGAGGTGCGCTGGGCGGCCGAGCTGTTCCCGAAGTCGCGCAGCTACCTGGGCGTGTATGGCGACTTCGGCCTGCTGCGGCAGCGCGCGGTGTACGCCCATTGCATCCACCTCGACCAGGCCGACCGCGTGCTGATGGCCGCCACCGGCACCACCGCCGCCGTGAGCCCGACCAGCAACCAGTTCCTGGGCAGCGGCTTCTTCGACTACCTCGCCGCCGACGCGGCGGGCATGGGCTACGGCCTGGCGAGCGACGTGGGCGGTGGCACCAGCTTCTCGCCGTTCCGCACCATGCTCGCGGCCTACTGCGTGGGCCGTGAGGGCCAGACCAAGCAGGGCCTGAGCCTCACCCCGGGGCAGCTGTGGTGGCAGCACACGGCGGGCGCGGCGCGCGCGCTGGGGCTCGAAGGCGTGGTGGGCAACCTGCAGCCCGGCCACGAGGCGGATTTCGTGGTGCTCGACCCGCAGGCCACCCCCCTGCTGGCGCGCAAGACCTCGCAGGCGGACAGCCTGGACGAGCTGCTGTTCGCGCTGATCGTGCTGGGGGACGATCGGGTGGTGGCGCGCACGATCATCGCTGGCAGCTGATCTCGATCGCGGCTTGGGCGTGTCGTTTTTGCGCTTATTTCTCGACCTAGGGAATGTCCCAGTCTGCGGGTTCCAATGATCTGAATTTGGAAACGAAGCGACGTTATTTGGGATTCAAGTGCACTTTGTTCGGGGCCGCCCTTTGCCCGAGGGGGGGCTGGGCTGTTGTGGTGAACAGAACGCCCCCTTAGCATCGCCCTGCCAATTTTTTGGGAGGTGCGATTTGAGCTCACTGGCCGCTGGTTTGTTCGCGAGGTACCGCTCGCATCACGACATGAACAGGTCGTTCCTGGTGTGGATGGGGGCTCTGGGGAGCCTGGCCTTCCCGCTCTTCTATCTGCTGCGTTTCACGGGGCAACTCCCGCCGCGCTACGACGATCTGGCGCTCAGGGCCATCGCCACCCTGTTGTGCCTGGCACTGGCTTTGCGCCCGTGGTGGCCCGCGAGGGCCAAGCCGTTCTACCTCGCGCATGCCTACTTCACGTCGGTCTACTGCCTGGCGTTTCTGCAGACGTTCACGACCCTGAAGAATCAGGGCGACAGCTTTTCTTTCGTGAACATGGTGATCGGTGCGGTGTGTGTCATTCTGGTCGCCGATTGGCGCAATGCCGTGGTGATGCTGGTCGCCGGATACGCCCTTGGGGCGCTCGCGTTCTGGGCATCACAACCCGGCATCGCGTTCACGCCGGACGTCTGGATCTGGCTGCCCGCGCCGACGCTGCTGTTCGTGGCCGGTGCGTTGTCCCATTTCGAAAGAAGGCAGGCTGAGCTGGCGCGCCATCGCCTGTACATGAGCTTCGCGGGTTCCATCGCGCACGAGATGCGCGGGCCCATGCAGAAGATCCAGGGTGTCTTCGACACCCTGGAGCGCGACTTCCTGCGCCTGGGGTCATCCCAGTCCTCGGTGTCCCACACGCGCGAGCAGGTCATGGCGATGGTGCGGGTGATGAACGAGGGCCGCAACGCGATCAAGCTGGGTCTGCAGTCGATCACGGTGACGCTGCAGCAGCTCAAGAGCAGGGCCTTCGATGCCTCGGGTTTCACCTGGCTCTCGGCGGCGGTGTGCACCGAGCGCGCGGTGAGCGATTTCGGCTACGAGAGCGAGGCGCAGCGCGAGCGGGTGCGCCTGGCGGAGGTGGCCGACTTCACGTTCAAGGGCGATGAAACCCTCCTGACGCTGATCCTGTTCAACCTCATCAAGAACGCGCTGTATTACCTGCCGGCCTGTCCCGACGTCATGGTGACGGTGACCGTGGATGCGCAGTGCATCACGGTGCGCGATACAGGGCCGGGCATCGCACCGGAAAAGATGGAGCACCTGTTCGAGGACTTCCAGACCTCCGGCAAGGCTGATGGCACGGGTTTGGGGTTGGCGTTTTGCCGGCGCGCCATGCGCGCCTTCGGCGGGGAGATCACCTGCGCATCGCGGTTGGGCGAGTTCACGGCGTTCACGCTGTCGTTTCCCGCGGTGGCGCAGGCGGAGGCCCGGGCCCACGCCGAAGAAGCCATGCGGCATGCCGCGCGGTTGCTGCGCGGCGCCCGCGTGCTGCTGGTGGATGACGATCCGATCCGGCGCCGCGCCACCCTGGCCCAACTCCTGGCCCTGGTGGGCAGCAGCAGCATCGACGAGGCCGGCAACGGCGCTCAGGCGCTGGACCTGCTTCGCCTGGCCTCGGACGTGCCTTATGACCTCGTCGTGATGGACCTCCACATGCCGGTGCTCGATGGTTGTGACACCGTGCGCCAGATCCGCCTGGGGGCCGCCGCCGGGCATGAACAGGTGCCGGTGCTGGCACACAGTGTCCAGCCGGCGACCGAGGCCCGCGCGCAAGCCCGCGAAGCGGGCATGGACGGGTTCCTGAGCGCGCCTTGCAGCCTGCCTGAGATGGCCGGCGCGATCGTGAGCCTGCTCAAGGACCAGCCCTTGCGCCACAGCGCCAAGGACCCGGCGCCCTTCATGGGCAGCTCCGTGCTGCTGGCGGAGGACAACGCCGTGAACCGCGCCATCGTCAAAGGCTACCTGAAGGACATGGGGTTGGAGGTGGTGGAGGCGCAGCAGGGGCAGGACGTCCTGCAGTTCCTCAAGGCGGGCGTGCGGCCGGCCGTGATCCTGATGGACGTGGAGATGCCCGTGCTCGGCGGCATGGAGACGACGCGGCAGCTGCGCGCGATGGCCGATGGGGTGCGCAACATTCCCGTGGTGGCGCTCACCGGGCATGCCTCGCCGGAGCACAGGCAGGCGGCGCGGGACGCGGGCATGGACGGCTTTCTCACCAAGCCCGTGAACGTGGTGGCCTTGCGCGGGGAGCTGGCCCGCCTGATCGGCGAGCGTCCGGTGGGTGAGGCCCAGGCGGCGGGCGCGTCGCCGTCGCCCGCGCGCCTGGCGGGGGCGACCATCGATGGGCCCTTGCTGGATGACGAACGTGTCGAGCAGCTCAAGAGCATGAACATCATGGTGAACCTGCTGCCCGATGGCCTGGCCCAGGCCCGGCGGCACATTGCCAATCTGGAGGACGCTGTGCGGCGCAACGACCTGAAAAGCGCACGCCAGGCGCTGCATTCGCTGGCCGGCCTGAGTGGCGAAATGGGGGCTCACGCCATGTCCGAGACCGCGAAGCAGCATTCGCGCGTGGTCGAGAGCAACGCCTGGCCGTTCGAGCCGAACTGGCTGGCGCGGTTCAACACGCTCTTCCTCGAATCCGAACAGGCCTTGCTCACGAGCTTTGCCCTGCGCAAGACCTCACCGTCCTAGCCCGTTAAAGCGGCGACGCGGGTTCAGTTGTAGGTCAGTGCCCGCGCCTTGCCCCAGAACACGCGGTACATGTAGATGGTGTAGATGATGATCACTGGCAGCGTGATCGCCAGCGCCGATGAAGATGACGGTGAGCGAGCCGGTGGACACGGCCGCCTGCCACACGTTCATGCGGCCGATCACGATGTCGGGGAAGATGCTGTACGCCAGGCCGAAGAAGGCCAGCACGAAGATCAGCACGGTGGCCGCGAACACCACCCAGCCGTAACCCGCCTTCACCACATTGGGGTGCGTGACCACCCAGCGCACCGCGAAGAAGGCGATCGCGCAGCTCAGGGGGATCGGCATCAGGCCGAACACCTCGGGCACGCTGAACCACTTCGCCACCACGCCGGGGTTCACCAGCGGCGCTGCGCACCGAGATCGCGACCAGCGCAAAACCCATGGGCCACAGCACGCGGGCCGCCCAGCGCACCGCGTGGGCCTGCAGCTCGCCTTCGGTCTTCATGATCAGCCAGCCCGCGCCGAGCAGGATGTAGGCCGCCGGCAGCGTGAGCGCGATGCCCAGGCTGAACGCCAGGCCCAGCCAGCCCTTGTCGAAGCCTGTGATGTAGCTGCCCAGCATCCAGCCCTGCGAGGCGCTGGCGAGCAGCGAGCCGACGAAGAAGGCGCGGTTCCAGAACGGCACGTATTTCGTGGGCGCCTTCACACGGAAGTCGAACGCCACGCCGCGCAGGATCAGGCCGATCAGCATCACGGCCACCGGCAGGTAGAGCGCCTGCAGCACCAGCCCGTGCGCCATCGGAAAGGCCACCAGCAGCACGCCGACACCGAGCACCAGCCAGGTTTCGTTGGCGTCCCAGAACGGGCCGATGCTGGAGATCATGGTGTCCTTCTGCTCCTTGCTCTCGGCCAGGGGCAGCAGCAGGCCCACGCCGAGGTCGTAGCCGTCGAGGATCACGTAGGCCAGCAGGGCCAGGCCCATCACGGCCAGGAAGATCAGGGGGAGCACTTCGGCCCAGGTGGTCATGTTCATGGGGTGTTCTCCGTTCGGTCAGACGCCGGCCTTGCCGAGTTCGGCGCCGTGGGGTGCTTCGGGGGCATGTTTGAACGGGTGTTCGGCCATGTACTTGAGCACGCCGACGTAGGTGATGAGCAGCAGGCCGTACACGATGAGGTAGGCCGTGAGCGTGACCGCGATCATGGGCGAGGGGGTGTTGGTGACCACGTCGGCGGTGCGCAGGTGGCCGTAGACGAGGAAGGGCTGGCGGCCGATCTCGGTGACGTACCAGCCCGACAGCGTGGCCAGCCAGCCCGAGAAGGTCATGCCCGCCAGCACGTACAGCGCGGGCTTGGGCAGGTCCAGCGAGCCCTGCGCCTGGCGGCGCCGGCGCCAGAGCATCCAGGCCGAGGCCCAGGCCACGACCAGCATCAGCGTGCCCACGCCGACCATCACGCGAAAGGCCCAGAAGATCGGCGCCACCGGCGGGTGGGCGTTCGGGAATTCGTTGAGGCCCTTGAGTTCGGCGTCGGCGTCGTGCGCCAGGATCAGGCTCGCCATCTTGGGAATCTTCACCGCGTAGTGCGTGGTGCCGGCGGCCTCGTCGGGAATGCCGAACAGCGTGAGCGGCGCGCTCTTCTCGGTGTGCCAGATGCCCTCGAGCGCCGCGATCTTGGCGGGCTGGTGCTCCAGCGTGTTCAGCCCGTGCATGTCGCCGGCCAGGAACTGCAGCGGCATCGCCACCGAGGCGGCGATGATGGCCGTGCGCAAGGCCTTGTGCGTGCCGCCGGTGGCGCTGCCCTTGATGAGCTGCCAGGCGCAGAGGCCGGCGATGAGGAACGAGGCCGTGAGCGCCGAGGCCAGCAGCTTGTGCGCCAGGCGGTAGGGGAAGGAGGGGTTGAACACCACGGCGAACCAGTCGACCGCGACGAACTTGCCGTCCACGATCTCGAAGCCCGCGGGTGTCTGCATCCACGAATTCAGGCTCAGGATCCAGAACGCCGACATGGTGGTGCCGAAGGCCACCAGGAAGGTGGCGGCCAGGTGCACGCGCTCGCTCACGCGGCCCCGGCCGAACAGCATGATGCCCAGGAAGCTGGCCTCCAGGAAGAAGGCGGTCAGCACCTCGTAGCCCAGCAGCGGGCCCGCGATGTTACCGGCCCGTTCCATGAAGCCGGGCCAGTTGGTGCCGAACTGGAAGCTCATCACGATGCCGGAGACCACGCCGAGCGCGAAGCTCAGCGCGAACACCTTGGTCCAGAAGTAGTAGGCCTCTTCCCATGCCGGGTCGCGCGTCTTGATGTGGCGGATGCGGAAGTACAGCAGGAACCAGCCCATCGCGATCGTGATGGTCGGGAACAGGATGTGAAAGCTGATGTTCGCCGCGAACTGGATGCGCGAGAGGAGCAGGGCGTCCATGGGGGTTCTCCGTGGGGTTCTTGTCTGGTGGGGGTCAGGCCGCGTCGGGCAATTTCTCCGGGCGCGCGCTGCGGCCCGCCGCCTTGCCCGTGAGGCGGTCCTTGAGTTCGAGCACGCGCGTGACGGTCGCGCCCATGCCCATCAGCTGCATCGCGGTTTCGGGGGCCAGCTTCTGCACGTCGTCGAACCAGGTCATGAGCCGGTCGATCAGGTCGTGCATCTCGCGCATGCGGGCCTGCGCGTGGCGCTCGGCGTCGGTCTTGGGCGTTTCCAGCAGCGCGGTGCGCAGCATGGACAGGGTGGGCTCCACTTCGCGGCGGCGGCGCTCCTCGGCCAGCACGCGGAAGATTTCCCACACATCGGCCGGCGCCTCGAAGTACTCGCGCCGGTCGCCCGGCTGGTGGCGCAGGCGCACCAGCCGCCAAGCCTGCAATTCCTTCAGGCCCATGCTCACGTTCGAGCGCGAGAACTCCAGCGTCTCGGCGATCTCGTCGGCGTTGAGCGCGTTGGGTGAAATGAAGAGCAGGGCGTAGATCTGCCCCACGGTGCGGTTGATGCCCCAGCGGCTGCCCATTTCCCCGAAGTGGGCAACGAACTCGCGGTTGAGGGGCGGAAGATGGTCTTGCAGTGGCATGCCCGGAAATGTAGCTGGTTCGGCCTGAGTTTTCAGTAATTACTGAAATTCCGGTAATTTCCTGGGGGCTCTCCGCGATCCGGGACCGGTGGGCGCGCCACCTACAATCGCGCCCCATGAGCATCAAAAGCGACAAATGGATCCGCCGCATGGCCGAACAACACGGCCTGATCGAACCGTTCGAGCCCAACCAGGTGCGGGCGGTGGATGGCAAGAAGGTGATCAGCTACGGCACGTCGAGCTACGGCTACGACATCCGTTGCGCGCCGGAATTCAAGGTGTTCACCAACATCCACAGCACGGTGGTGGACCCGAAGAACTTCGACGAGAACAGCTTCGTGGACATCAACAAGGACGTCTGCGTGATCCCGCCCAACAGCTTCGCGCTGGCGCGCACGATGGAGTACTTCCGCATCCCGCGCAACGTGCTCACCATCTGCCTGGGCAAGAGCACGTATGCGCGCTGCGGCATCATCGTCAACGTCACGCCCTTCGAGCCCGAGTGGGAAGGTTATGTGACGTTGGAGTTCAGCAACACCACGCCGCTGCCGGCCAAGATCTACGCGGGCGAGGGTTGCGCCCAGGTGCTGTTCTTCGAAAGCGACGAGGTCTGCGAGACCTCCTACAAGGACCGGGGCGGCAAGTACCAGGGCCAGGTCGGCGTGACCCTGCCCAAAGCTTGACGGTTCGCGCGCCTTGACCCAGGTCAAGGCGGCCGGGCAACCCGGTCGATAGCATGCCGGGCATGTCACGCAACCCGCCCGGCTTCTCTTCTCCCGCCCCCATCCCCGCTGGCCAGCCGCTGCCGCACCGCAAGGTGATCCGGGGCTGGCTCGCCCCGCTCGTCGAGCGGCGCACCGCGCGCGCCATCGCGCTGCTGGTGTTCGACTGGGTGGTCTTCGCCGCGCTCATGGCCGGCACCGTGTGGTTCGCTGCCGTGTGGGCCAAGCTGCTGTGCGGCCTGGCGGCGGGCTTCATGATCGGGCGGCTGTTCATCATCGGCCACGACGCCTGCCACCAGAGCTACACGCCGCACCGGGGGCTGAACCGCGTGCTGGGCCGCATCGCCATGCTGCCCTCGCTCACGCCCTACAGCCTGTGGGAAGTGGGGCACAACGTGGTGCACCACGGCTACACCAACCTCAAGGGCGTGGACTTCGTGTGGGCGCCGCTCACGCGCGAGGAGTTCGCCGCGCTCTCGCCGATGCGCCGCGCCCTGGAGCGCGCGTACCGCAGCGGCTTCGGCCCGGCGCTGTACTACCTGGTGGAGATGTGGTGGCACCGCATGTTCTTCCCGCGCAAGACCTACATGGGCACGCGGCGCGCCGAGTTCGTGTGGGACGGCGTGTTCGTCAGCGCCTGCGCGCTGGCCTGGATCGGCGGCCTGGTGGCCGCCGCCTCGGCCACCGGCCAGTCGGTCTGGCTGCTGCTGGCCATGGGCTTTGCCGTGCCCTTCCTGTTCTGGAACGCCATGATCGGTTTCGTGGTCTACGTGCACCACACGCACACGGCGGTGCAGTGGCACGACGACAAGGCCGCCTGGGGCCGCGCCGCGCCCTTTGTCTCGACCACGGTGCACCTCACCTTTCCGCTGCGCATCGGCGCGATGCTGCACCACATCATGGAGCACACCGCGCACCATGTGGACATGAGCATCCCGCTCTACCAGCTCGAAGGCGTGCAGCGCCTGCTGGAGGACGCGCTGCCGGGCCGCATCATCGTGCAGCGCTTCTCGTGGCGCTGGTACTTCGACACCGCGCGCCGCTGCAAGCTCTACGACTTCGGCCGGCGCTGCTGGACCGACTTCCAGGGCCGCCCGACCAGCGCCTGCGCACCTGCCGTCGCCTGAGCCCGGCGGGGCCACGCCCGCTTCATAATGGGATACCCGCACCCGTACCGAGGTCGCCGAGGAGCCATGCCATGAAGTGGGAAAACAACCGCCAGTCCGATCAGATCGAAGACCGCCGCGCCGACCCCGGCGGGGGTGGGCTCGGTGGCCTGGGTGGCGGCCGGCGCGTGGGTGGGCGCGGCATCGGCCTGGGCACCATTGCCGTCGCGCTGGTCGCGGGCTGGATCTTCGGCATCAACCCCATGACCATTCTCGGCGTGCTCGGCGGCGTGGGCGATGGCGCACCCACCGCCCAGGTGGAGACCACCCAGGGCCCGACCCAGGCGCCCACCGACGACATGGGCAAGTTCGTGGCCGCCGTGCTCGGCGGCACGGAAGACGTGTGGGGCCAGGTGTTCCAGCAGGCCGGCGCGCAGTACCAGAAACCGCGCCTCGTGCTGTTCCGGGGCGCCACGCCCACGGCCTGCGGCACCGGCCAGTCGGCCATGGGCCCGTTCTACTGCCCGGGCGACCAGAAGGTCTACATCGACCTGAGCTTCTACGACACCCTGCGCCGCCAGCTCGGCGCGCCGGGCGACTTCGCCCAGGCCTATGTGATCGCGCACGAGGTCGGCCACCATGTGCAGAACCTCATGGGCATCACCGACCAGATGGAGCAGGCGCGCCGGCGCGTGGGCGAGCGCGAGTACAACGCGCTGTCGGTGCGGCTGGAGCTGCAGGCCGACTGTTTTGCCGGCATCTGGGCCCACCACAACCACAAGAACAAGGCCATCCTGGAGCCGGGCGACGTGGAAGAGGCGCTGAACGCCGCCGCCGCGATCGGCGACGACGCCTTGCAGCGCAAAAGCCAGGGACAGGTGGTGCCCGACAGCTTCACCCACGGCACCAGCGCACAGCGCCAGCGCTGGTTCAACACGGGGCTGCAAAGCGGCAGCGTGCAGTCCTGCGACACCTTCAAAGCGGGCAGCGTCTGAGGCCTGGCGGAGGCCGCCGGCCCGGATTTGGGCGAAAAACGGTCAAAGTGCGACAATACGTGGCTAACTTTGAAGCCAATGACCCAATCCTTCTCCGAACTCTCCCTCTCGCCCGCCATTGAGCGAGCCGTGGCCGAAATGGGCTACGCGACCATGACGCCGATCCAGGCGCAGGCGATTCCGGTGGTGCTGCAAGGCCGTGACGTGATGGGCGCCGCCCAGACCGGCACCGGCAAGACCGCCGCGTTCACGCTGCCGCTGCTGCAGCGCATGCTCAAGCACGAGAACGCCTCCACCTCGCCCGCGCGCCACCCGGTGCGCGCCCTGGTGCTGCTGCCCACGCGTGAGCTGGCCGACCAGGTGGCCGAGCAGGTCAAGCTGTACGCCAAGTACACCAACCTGCGCAGCACAGTGGTGTTCGGCGGCATGGACATGAAGCCGCAGACGGCCGAGCTCAAGAAGGGCGTCGAGGTGCTGGTGCGCAACGCCCGGGCGCTTGCTGGACCACATCGAGGCCAAGAACTGCGTGCTCAACCAGGTCGAGTACGTGGTGCTCGACGAGGCCGACCGCATGCTGGACATCGGCTTCCTGCCCGACCTGCAGCGCATTCTGAGCTACCTGCCCAAGCAGCGCACCACGCTGCTGTTCTCGGCCACCTTCTCGCCCGAGATCAAGCGCCTGGCCAACAGCTACCTGCAGGACCCGGTGACCATCGAGGTGGCGCGCTCCAACGCCACGGCGTCCACCGTGGAACAGCATTTCTACCGCGTGGAAGACGACGACAAGCGCGGCATCCTCAAGCAGATCCTGCGCGAGCGCGGTCTCAAGCAAGCCTTCGTGTTCGTCAACAGCAAGCTCGGTTGCGCGCGCCTGGCGCGTTCGCTCGAGCGCGAAGGCCTCAACACCACGGCCCTGCACGGCGACAAGAGCCAGGACGAGCGCCTCAAGGCCCTGGAAGCCTTCAAGACCGGCGCGGTGGACCTGCTGGTCTGCACCGACGTGGCCGCGCGCGGCCTGGACATCAAGGACGTGCCGGCGGTGTTCAACTTCGACATCCCGTTCAACGCCGAGGACTACGTGCACCGCATCGGCCGCACCGGCCGCGCGGGCGCTTCGGGCCTGGCGGTGTCCTTCGTGAGCGGGCGCGACACGCGCCTCATGGGCGACCTGGAAAAGCTGCTGGGCAAGAAGCTCGAGCTCGAAGCGCTCGAGTTCGAAGCCGACCGCCGCCCGGCGGGCCGCTTCAACGACGGCCAGCGCGCCTGGCAGCAGCCCGAAGGGCAGGACGCCGAGCGCCGCGAGAGCCGGGCCATCCGCGAAAGCCGCGAGAGCCGCACCCCGCGCGAAGCGCGAGGCGCCTCCGATTCGCGCCCGACCCGCGCACCGCGCGCGCCTGCCGATCCGCTGTTCGACAAGCCCTACGAACCCAGCGCCGCGAGCGACGCCACGCCCTCGTGGGAAGTGTCGCAGCGCGCCGCCGCGCGCACGGCCTCGCCCAACATCAAGACGCGCCGCAAGGTGCCGGCCTTGTTCAAGAGCGCCCCCGCACCGGCGCCGGCTCAGGAAAGCTGAGGGCGAAGCCCTTGCCTGAGCCTGCCAGGCGGCTTTCGCCGCCGCTCCTTCAGCGCTTGCCGGGTTTGCTGGCCTGCTCGCAGCGCACCGAGATCCGCTCCACCTCGCCCGGCACCTCCGTGATGCGGGCCGCGGTGAGGCAACCGCCCCACACACAACCCGTGTCCAGCGCCTGCAGGTCGTGGCGCTGCACCGCGCCCAGCGTGGACCAGTGGCCGAACGCGATCGGCACGCCTTCGGTTCGCCGGCCCGGCACGTCGAACCAGGGCATGAAGCCCTCGGGCGCCGCGCCCGCGCTGTCCTTGGTGTCGAACTCCATCACGCCCTGCGCGGTGCAGAAGCGCAGCCGCGTGAAGGCATTGACGATCACGCGCAGGCGCGCGGCGCCGCGCAGCGAGTCGCTCCACAGCGGCGGTTCGTTGCCATACATCTCCTGCAGGAAGCCGGTCCAGTCGGCGCTGCGCAGCACGGCCTGCAGCTCGCCGGCCAGCGCCAGCGTGCCGGCCACGTCCCACTGCGGCAGCACGCCCGCGTGCACCATCAGCCAGCCGTGTTCGAACAGCGCCATGGGCCGCGCGCGCAGCCAGTCGAGCAAGGCCTCGCGGTCGGGCGCGGCAAGGATGTCACCCACCGTGTCGCTGCGATGTGGCTTGCGCACGCCGTGCGCCGTGGCCAGCAGGTGCAGGTCGTGGTTGCCGAGCAGGCAGTGCGCCGCGCCGTCGAGCGCGATCAGCCGGCGCAGCACGGCCAGCGAGGCCGGCCCGCGGTTGACGAGATCGCCCAGCAGGTACAGCGTGTCGCGGCTGGGTGAGAAACCGATGTCGTCGAGCAGGCGGCCGAGCGCCGCGTCGCAGCCCTGCACATCCCCGATCATGTAAAGTGCCATTGGCCGATTATGGACACCCTCCTCATTGTTTTTCTGACGCTGCTCAACGGGGCGTTCGCCATGTCCGAGCTGGCCCTGGCATCCAGCCGCAAGGCGCGGCTCACGGCCATGGCCGAGGCCGGCGACAAGGGCTCGGTCACCGCGCTCCAGTTGCTGGACAACCCCACCCAGTTCCTCTCCTCGGTGCAGGTCGGCATCACCTCCATCGGCATGCTCAACGGCATCGTGGGGGAGGCTGCGTTCAGCGACGACCTGGGTCGCCAGCTCGTGGCATGGGGCCTGACGGAAGCCACGGCCAGCGTGATGGCCGACCGCGATCGTGGTGGTGGTCATCACCTTCATCACCATCGTGTTCGGCGAGCTGGTGCCCAAGCGCATCGGCCAGCTCTACCCCGAGGCCGTCGCGCGCTGGGTTTCGCGCCCCATGGCCTTCGTGGCCCAGGCCGCCAAGCCCTTCGTGTGGCTGCTCACGCACACCACGCAGTGGGTGCTCAAGCTGCTGCGCATCGACACCAACGCCGTGCAGCACGTGACCGAAGAGGAAATCAACGCCAGCCTGGAGGAGGGCGTGGACGCCGGCATCATCGAGGAACACGAGCACCAGATGGTGCGCAACGTGTTCCTGCTGGACGACCGTCAGCTCACCTCCATCATGGTGCCGCACTCGGAAATCGAATGGCTCGACGCCGAGGACCGCATCGACGCGGCCGTGCAGAAGGCCTGGACCACCGGCCATTCCTGGTACCCGGTGTGCCGGGGCGGGCTGGACGACGTGGTCGGTGTGATCCACCTGCCGCGCATGCTCGCGCTGCAATCCGAAGGCCACAACGAACCCTTGATGCAGCACGTGCTGCCGGCCGTGTTCGTGCCCGAGACACTCAGCGGCATGGAGCTGCTGGAGCAGTTCCGCGAACGCGCGACGCGCATGGTGTTCGTGGTTGACGAATACGGCGTGGTGCAGGGCCTGCTCACGCCGCTGGACATGCTGGAGGCCATCACCGGCGAGCTGTCGCCGCGCACCGCAGTGGACGCCTGGGCGACGCAGCGCGAGGACGGCGCCTGGCTGGTGGACGGCGCGATGCCGGTGACCGAGCTGAAGTCGCGCCTGGCGATCGACGACCTGCCCGACGAGGACAAGGGGCGCTACAACACCGTGGCCGGCCTCATGCAGACCGTGGCGGGCGACCTGCTGGGCCGGCGCGAGCACGTGGACTGCGCGGGCTGGCGCTTCGAGGTGCTGGTGCTCGATGGGCGCCGCATCGATCAGGTGCTGATCACGCGCCTGCCCGAGCCCGAGTCGGAAGCGGCGGTCGAGGCCGACGGCTGAGCCGCGCGCTCACAAGCCCCACCACGCGGGAAGCCAGCGCCGCACCTCCGGACGGCCGAAGCGCTCGTCCATCAGCACCACCACGCCTTCATCGTCCGGTCCGCGGATGACGCGGCCGGCGGCCTGCACCACCTTCTGCAGGCCCGGGAACAAATAGGCGTAGTCGTAGCCCTGCCCGAAACGGGCCTGCAGCCGCGCGCGCAGTTGTTCGGTCACCGGGTTGAGCTGCGGCAGGCCCAGGGTGGCGATGAAGGCGCCGATGAGGCGCTGCCCGGGCAGGTCGATGCCTTCACCGAACGCACCACCCAGCACGGCGAAGCCGATGCCCTGGCTGTCTTCGGTGAAGCGCGCGACGAAGGCCTCGCGCTCGGGTTCGCCCATGCCGCGCGACTGCGCCCACACCGGCAGCGCCGGGTGCGTGGCCTGCAGGCGTTGCAGCGCCTGCTGCAGGTAGTCGAAGCTGCTGAAGAAGGCGAGGTAGTTGCCGGGCCGTTGGGCGTACTGGTCGGCCATGACCTCGACCAATTGGTCGAGCGAGGCGGCGCGGTCGGCGTAGCGGGTGGAGAGGTTCGGCGTCACGCGCACCTGCAGCTGCGAGGCATCGAAGGGCGAGGGCACGGACAGGCGCGCGGTGTCTTGCGGCAGGCCCAGCAGGTCGCTCACGTAGGCCATGGGGCTGAGCGTGGCCGAGAACAGCGTGGCGCTGTGCGCGGCCTGCCAGCGCGGCTGCAGCAGCGGGCCGGGGTCGAGGTTGCGGATGTTCAGCACCGGCTGACGCGCGCGGCCGGCCGCGCGCGGCGCGGGCGTGAGGTCCACCAGCGAGTGCTGGTCGAACACCTCGGCCACGCGCAGGAAGCGCTGCGCCTCGAACAGCCAGTCCTGCAGACCGGCCGCGTGCGCGCCCTCGGGTTCGAGCGCGAGGTGGTCCGACAGCGCCGCGCTGTGGCGTTGCAAGGCCTCGATGAACGCACCCGGCAGTTCGGGCAGCACCGTGTGGTCCTGCGTCTGCAGGCGCGCCAGCGCGCTCCAGGGGCGCTGCAACCGGTCCATGGTTTTCTTCAGCGCGGCCGGTGCGCCCTTGCGCACGGCCTGGAAGGCGGCGGGGCGCAGCTCGGCGCTGTACATGAGCCGCGCGCGCTCGATCAGGTTGTGCGCCTCGTCCACCAGCAGGCCCACGCGCAGCCCGTCGCCCACCGTGAGCGACCAGGCGTGCGCGCTGAGGTCGAAGAAGTGGTTGAAGTCGCCCACCACCACGTCGCTCCAGCGCAGCAGGTCCTGGCCCAGGTAATACGGGCAGACCTCGTGGCGCAGGGCGATCTCGCGCAGCGCGGCCTTGTCGAGCCAGCCCGCCTGCGCGGCGGCCTCGCGCGCGGCCGGCAGGCGGTCGTAGAAGCCGCGCGCGACTGGGCAGGACTCGCCGTGGCAGGCCTTGTCCGGGTGCTCGCAGGCCTTGTCGCGCGCCACCAGTTCGAGCACGCGCAGTGGCTGGGCCTTCATGCGCTGCAGGGCGTGCAGCGCGAGCTGGCGCCCGGGTGTCTTGGCGGTCAGGTAGAAAAGCTTGTGCGTGCCCTGGGCGGGCGCGGCGCGCAGGGCCCCGAACAGCGTTGGCGATGGTCTTGCCGATGCCGGTGGGCGCCTGCGCGAGCAGGTGGCGCCCGGCGCCGTGGCAGCGGTAGACGGCGGCGGCCAGCTCGCGCTGCCCGGGCCGGAAGCCCTCGAACGGAAAGGCCAGCGCGCGCAGCGCCTCGTCGCGCGCGGCGCGGTGCGCCAGCTCGGCGCGCGCCCAGCCCGCGTAGCGCGCGCAAAGCGTTTCGAAGAAGGCCTTGAGCTCCACCGCGCTGTGCCACACGGGCAGCACCGTCTCCTGCGCGGTATCGATGTTGAAATAGACCAGCGCGAGTTCGATGCGCTCCAGCGCGTGCTGTTCGCACAGCATCCAGCCGTAGACCCGCGCCTGCGCCCAGTGCAGTTCGCGGTGGTTGTCGGGGATGCGCGCGGCGTCGCCCCGGTGCGTCTTGATTTCCTCCAGGCGCGGCACCGCCGGGTCGAAGCCGTCGGCCCGGCCCTGCACCCGCAGCTCGCCACAGCGGGCGCTCAGCGGCACCTCGCGCTGGTAGCCCGCCGCGCGCCGCGTGGTGACGGTGGTGTGGCCGGCGATGCCGTCCTGCGCGCTGGGCGAGGGCGTGAAGCGCAGGTCCAGGTCGCCCGCCTTGGCCGCGAAGGCGCACAGCACGCGCACCGCCACCGAGGCGGTGGACGTGTCGATGGACGGTGGGTTGGCCGACATGACCCACCATGGTACTGGATATATAGTCAGTAAATGTCTGCGATCGCCCCCGCCCTGACGCGGCGCCACCACCAGCGCCTGCGCGAGATCTACCGCTCGGCCGGCTGGCCCTGCCACGACATGCTGGAGGTGGAGCTGCTCGCCGCCGGCCTGCTGGAGCGCCGGCCTTCGCCCGAGGGTTTCGAGAGCCTGCGCGTGACCGAGGCCGGCATCCAGCGGCTGGCCGAGGTGTTCAGCCAGAACAAGGCCGCGCGCACGCCGCACGAGGCCCTGGTGGAGCGCGCTGCGCACGGCGATGGCTCAGGCCGGGCGGCTCAGCTGGCGCGGCCTGATGCTGCGCGTGCCGCTGCCGCGCGCGCTGCTGGGCGGTGAGCCCGCTGCGGACACCGGCGGCCCGCTGCAGGCCTGCGCCTTCGAGAGCGAGGCCGTCGCCGCCCCTGCGCCCGAGCACGGCTGGTGCATGGCCTCTCCGGACGTGTTCTCGGTGCGGCACACCACTGTGGAGGCCTACCTGGAGCCCGTGGTGCACGAGATCAAGGTGAGCCGGGCCGACCTGCTGGGCGACCTGCGCAAACCCGCCAAGCGCGCCGCCTACCTGGGCCTGGCCAGCGCCTGCTGGTACGTGCTGGGGCAGGACGCCAAGGGCCGCCCCATCGCCGCGCCCGACGAGGTGCCGCCCGAGTGCGGCGTGATGCAGCTCGAAGGCGAGCGCCTGGTGGTGGCGCGCGAGGCGCCGCGCCGCGCGGTCGAACGCCTGCCCTTCCACGTGTGGATGGCGCTGGCGCGCAGCGGGCCGGCCGTGCGGCCGGAGGACGACGCGCAGTCGCTGCTGTGACCCGATCGGTGAAATCCCACTGGCGCGGCAGGGCCACTCTGGCGATGATGTGTGCCTGTGCTGTTTCTCGGAGACCACGATGAAAACCCTGAACGACCACCTGAGCCAGTACGCGGCCTACCACCGCGACCGCCGCAACATCGTCACGCACTTCATCGGCATTCCCATGATCGTGCTCTCGGTCGTGGTGCTGCTGGCGCGCCCGGCCTTCGACGTGGCGGGCCTGCCCCTGTCCCCGGCCACGCTGGCGGTGATCGCCGCCACGCTCTACTACCTGCGGCTGGACCTGCGCTTCGGCGTGGTGATGGGCCTGCTGCTCGCGGCCTGCCTGGCGGTGGCGCATGCCACGGCGGGCCTGTCCACCGGCGCCTGGGCCACCTTCGGCGTGGGCCTGTTCGTGATGGGCTGGGTGATCCAGTTCGTCGGCCACATCTACGAAGGCCGCAAGCCGGCCTTTGTCGACGACGTCATGGGGCTCATCATCGGCCCGCTGTTCGTGGTGGCCGAACTTGCCTTCCTGATGGGCCTGCGCCGCGAGGTGGAGGCGGTGGTCGAGTCGCGCGCGGGCCCGGTGCACGGCGGCCGCGAGCTCGCCAAGTGATCCGGCCCGAGTCGCCCGGCGACGTCGAAGCCATCCACGCGCTGACGGCGGCCGCCTTCCAGCGCGCGCCGCACACCAGCCACACCGAGCACCTCATCGTCGACGCCCTGCGCGCCGCGGGGCAGCTTGCCGTGTCGCTGGTCGAAGAGCGGCAGGGCGCCGTGGTGGGCCATGTGGCGGTGTCGCCGGTGACGGTGTCGGATGGCACGCGGCACTGGTTCGGCCTGGGCCCGATCTCGGTGCTGCCCGGTTACCAGGGGCTGGGCGTGGGCAGCGGGCTCATGCGCGCGGCCCTGCAGCGCCTGCGCGATCAGGGCGCGGACGGCTGTGTGCTGGTGGGTGAGCCGGCCTTCTACGGCCGCTTCGGTTTTCGCGCCGTGCCCACCCTGCTGTTGCCGGGTGTGCCGCCCGAGTATTTCCAGGCCCTGGCCTTCAACGGGCGGGTGCCGCACGGCGAGGTGAGCTACCACGAGGCCTTCGACGTGCGGCCGCCGGAAGCCGAAAACCACACGCGCTGACGGGCTGATCGGCGCGCGGTGGCACCGAGGTCGTTTTCATGTAACTATTCAAGTTACATGAAACTCGACAGCAAACTCTCGTCCATCCTTCACCTGCTGCTGCACATGGCGCAGAGCGAGCGGCCCATGACCTCCGAGGCCCTGGCCGCCTGCCTGCAGGGCAGCAGCCCGGTGGTGGTGCGCCGCACCCTCGCCGGCCTGCGCGAGGCCGGCTTCGTGAGCTCCGAACGGGGCCACGGCGGCGGCTGGGTGCTGGCCTGCAACCTCAAGACCGTGACCCTGCGCGACGTGTACGACGCGGTCGGCGCACCCACGGTGTTCGCCATCGGCCACCGCTCGGACAACCCCGAGTGCCTGGTGGAGCAGGCGGTCAACGAGGCGCTGTCGGGCGCGTTGCAGGAGGCCCAGGCGCTGCTGGTGCAGCGGCTGGGCCGCGTGACGCTGGCCGACCTCGCGGCCGATTTCAACCGCCGTTTCGACGCCCACCCCCATGCCAGGAGCCACCATGCCCACCACCACCTCCCCGAATGACGCCATCGTGATCGGCGGCAGCTACGCCGGCCTGTCCGCCGCCCTGCAGCTCGCGCGGGCGCGCCGCCGCGTGCTCGTGATCGACGCCGGCCTGCGCCGCAACCGCTTCGCCAGCGCCTCGCACGGCTTCCTGGGCCAGGACGGCCGCGCGCCCGGCGACATCGCCGCCGAGGGCCGGGCCCAGCTGCTCGCCTACCCCAACGTGCGCTGGCTGGACGGCACCGTCGCGCGCGCCGAAGCGCAGGGCGAGGGTTTTGGCGTGGCGCTCGACGGTGCGCACACCGAGCAGGCCCGCACGCTCGTGATCGCCACGGGCGTGGTGGACGAGCTGCCGGCCATCGAAGGCCTGGCCGAGCGTTGGGGCCGGGGCGTCTTCCACTGCCCGTACTGCCACGGCTACGAGCTCGACAACGGGCGCATCGGCGTGCTGGCGGTCAGCGAGATGTCCATGCACCACGCGCTGATGCTGCCGGACTGGGGCTCGACCACGTTGTTCCTCAACGAGGCCTTCGTGCCCGACGAGGCGCAGCGCGCCGCGCTGGCCGCGCGCGGTGTCGCGGTGGAAGCCGGCGCGGTGGCGCGCCTGGTGGACACCGCCACGGTGGAGCTGCGCGATGGCCGCCGCTTCGCCCTGGATGGTCTGTTCACCATGGCGCGCACGCACATCGCCAGCCCGGTGGCGGCGCAGCTGGGCTGCGCCATGGACGAAGGCCCCACGGGCGCCTTCATCCGCACCGACGCGATGCAGGGCACCAGCGTGCCCGGCGTGTTTGCCTGCGGCGATGCCGCGCGCGCGGCCGGCAACGTGGCGATCTCGGTGGGCGCGGGCGCCATGGCCGGGGCCAGCGCGCACCGCGCCCTGATGTTCGGCTGATCGCTTAGCGCGCCGGTTGCAGGCGCGTCACGCGGACCTGCACGAAGACTTCTTCGGTGGCCGCGTAGTCCCACTGCTCGACGGCGCAGGCGCGCTCGGCCGCGTGCCAGCGCACCAGGTTCACCGAGTTGGGCGCGCCGGGCCGCACGCGGTGCGACACGGCGGTGCCGGCCTGCACCGCCCACATCGGTCGCGCCAGGCCGGGCAGGGGCATCACGTAGGGCAGGTGGATGTGGCCGCCCATCACGAGGTCGGCGCCCGCGGCGGCCCAGGCGTCCTGCGCGGCGGTGTGGCCGATCAGGCGGTCCGGCTCGTCCTGCGGGCGCTGCACATCGATCGGCTGGTGCACCACCACCACGCGCAACTGGGCCGGCGTGGCCTCGGCCAGCCGCGCCGCCACGCGCGCGACCTGCGCCGCCGACACCTCGCCGTTCTTGTGCCGGTGCGCGCGCGTGGTGTTCACGGCCAGCACCAACAGCCCGGCGGAACTGAACTGCGGTTCGAGCTCATCGCCGAAGGCCGCGCGGTGGCCCGCGTAGGGCCGCACCAGCCGGGCCCAACCGTTGAACAGCGGGATGTCGTGGTTGCCCGGGATCACCAGCCGGGGCGCGCCCAGCTGGTCCATGAAGCGGCGCGCGGCCTCGAACTGGGGGGCGCGGGCGCGCTGGGTGATGTCGCCCGAGAGCACCACGAGGTCCGGCCGCAGCCGCTGGGCCAGCTGCACCAGGGCCCGCACCACCGGCGCCCGCTCGGTGCCGAAGTGCGGGTCCGAGACCTGCAGGATCGCGCTCAAGCGGGGGCCTCGCGGTCGGCGGGTGCCGGTTTGAGCAGGAACAGGGGCACCGGCAGCACGCGCACATCCAGCGGCGCCTTCATGCGCAGGACTTCCCCATCGACCGCGACCTTCAGGCGCCGCGCACCCGCCACCGACGGCGCGCGCACCACCATCTGCTGGAACTCGAAGTGCTCGATGTCGTCGGCCTCGCCAAGCGTGCCCATGGCGCCCTGCCACATCAGGCGCAGCAGGGCCAGGGTGCCGATGGGCTTGAGCATCACCGCCGTGACGCGGCCGTTGTCGCGCGCGCCATCGGGGCGCTGGCCTTGCACCACGCCCACCTGCTCCAGCTGCAGGCGGTTGTTGCCCACGAACAGGGTGAGGGTCTTCACCTCGCGCTGCGCGCCGTCCAGGCCGATGCGCAGTTTCAGCCGCCGCTGCGCGCGAAACAGGGTGGCGAAGGCCGCCCAGATCGCCACCCACTGACTGCGCCCGAAACGGTTTTTCCAGACCTCGCGGTCCTCCAGCAGGTCGGGGTACAGGCCCAGGCTCGCGTTGACCAGGAACAGGTGCTCGTTGACGGCGGCCACCTGCACCGGCTCGGGCCGCGCGCCCAGCAGTTGCGCCATGGCATCGGCCACGTCGGTGGCGATGCCGTGCGTGCGCGCGAAATAGTTGAAGGTGCCGCGCGGGATCACGCCCAGGGCGCAGCCGGCGGCGTGCGCGGCCTGGGCCACGGTGTTGATGGTGCCGTCGCCACCCACGGCCACGATGGCGGCGTTCGTTTCGCGCGCCTGCCGCGCCAGCTCGGCCGTGCGGCGCGGCAGGTCGGCCGGTTCGCACACGTGCAGCTGGCCGGGCCGGCCCGAAGCGCGCAGCGCGGCCTCGATGGTCGCTCGCGTGCCGTCGCCGTCCTGGCTGCCGGAGCGGCTGTTGATGACGAAGTGCAGCGTCGAGGCCGGATCGAAAGGGGGGACTTCGGGCATGGGCGGCCAAGGGATGGGTTCGGACCAGTGTAGCGGCGCTGGTTGAAAACCCCATGGCACAAGCCGGTCCGGCTGGCGATGATGGTGGGCATGAACGCGCCCCTGCCCACCTCCCCCGCCGCCCAACTGTTCGACCGCGTGAAGGCCGCGCTCAATGGTGAACACCGCCAGCGCCTGCCCGGCAACTGGTCGCCCGTGGCGCGCTACCTCGACCCCGCGCGCCACCAGCGCGAACTCGCCGCCCTGCGCCGGCTGCCGCAGGCGGTGGCCGACGCGGCCGCGCTGCAGGCGAGCGGCGACTGGCTGGCGCGTTCGGTGCATGGGGTGCCGGTGCTGCTTACCCGCCATGCCGACGGGCAGCTGCGCGCCTTCATCAACGTGTGCCGCCACCGGGGCGCGGCGCTGGTGCCCGAGGGCGCCTGTGGCCAGGGACGCGAGCGCTTCGTGTGCCCGTACCACAGCTGGACCTACGGCAACGACGGCGCCTGCGTCGGCCGCCCGCACGACCGCGACTTTCCCCACGCGCCCAAGGCCAGCGCCGGCCTGGTCGAGCTGCCCTGCGCGCAGCGCTTCGGCCTGGTCTGGGTGGTGGCGACGGCCTTGCCCGCGTTCGACTGGGCCGCGTACTTCGGCCCCTTGGGCGAGGAGATCGACGGCCTGGGCTTCGACGCCGCCGCGCGCGTGCAGCGCCACCGCCATTTCACCCAGGCCTCGAACTGGAAGCTGGTGCTCGACGCCAACCTGGAGAGTTACCACTTCGCCTACGCCCACCGCGAGACCATCGCCTACCTGTTCCACGACAACGTGGTGGTGCACGACCAAGTGGGCGACCACCAGCGCATCGTGCTGCCCAAGCGCAGCTTCGAGGAACTGAGCGAGCCGCCGGCCACGCTGGAAGGCTTCGCGAAGACGATCAACACCATCTACTTCCTGTTCCCCTCCACCCTGCTGCTCTGGGAGGGCGACCACGTCAACGCCTTCGCGCTCTCGCCCACCGACGCCGCCACCACGCAGGTCGACGGCTGGCTCATCGCGCCGCGCCAGCACCTGGCCACCCGCAGCGACAGCTACTGGCAGCGCAACTTCGACATGTTCTGGACCGCGATCGACGAGGACTTCGCGCTCGCGGCCAGCATGCAGCGCGGGCTGGACAGCGGGGCGAACCAGGCCCTGTGTTTCGGCGAGAACGAGTTCGCCTGCGAGGCCTTCCACGCCTCGGTGCAGCGCATGGCGGGCGAGGGCGCTTAGCATCGCGCCTGTCACAAAACCGGGCGCTCGCCCGTCTGGCTGGTCATGAACGATCCCACCACCACCTTCAACCGCCTGCGCCCCCGGCTGCAGGGCATCGCCTACCGCATGCTGGGCTCGCCGGCCGAAGCCGAGGAGGTGGTGCAGGACGCCTGGCTGCGCTGGCACGAGGCCGCGCACGCCGACCTGGACAGCAGCGAGGCCTGGCTGGTGACCGTGACCACGCGCCTGGCGATCGACCGCCTGCGCAGCGCCAAGGTGCAGCGCGAGCACTACATCGGCACCTGGCTGCCCGAGCCGCTGCTGGCCGATGCGCCGGTGACGCCCGAACAGCTGCTGGAGCGCGCCGACGACGTGTCGGTGGCTTTTCTCGCCATGCTGGAGCGGCTGGCACCCGAAGCCCGCGCGGCCTTCCTGATGCGCGAGGTGTTCGACGCCGACTACGGCGAGGTGGCCGAGGCCCTGGGCAAGACCGAGAGCGCCTGCCGCCAGATCGTGCACCGCGCCAAGGCGCAGCTGCAGGACGACCGGCCACGCCACATCGTGCCGCGCGAGGCCCAGTTGCGCCTGCTGCGCGGCTTTGCCGATGCCGCCGCCACCGGGCAGTTCGACCGGCTGCAGTCGCTGCTGGCCGAGGACGCGCAACTGATCGGCGATGGCGGCGGCAAGGTGCCGAGTTTCGGCGTGCCGCTGGTGGGCGGGCGGCGCATCGCGCAGCTCTTCTACGCCACGCACCGGCGCTTCGGCGAGGGCGTGCGCTTCGAGGTCGTGGTGCTCAACGGGCAGTGGGGCCTGCTGCGCTTCATCCAGGGCGGGCTGGAGTCGGCGCAATCGTTCGTGACCGACGGCGAGCGCATCCTGCGCCTGCACGTGCAGCGCAACCCCGACAAGCTCGCGCGCATCGCCGCCGCGCTGGGCCGCGACCTGGCTGTCACAAACCCCAGGCCCTGACCGTCTTCAGAGGTGTGTTCCCCAACCCCTCTGAAAGACGCCACATGAAATCACCCCGACTCCCCTGGACCGAGATCGCGCCCAAGGCCTACCAGGCCATGGCCGCCGTCGGCGCCACCACCGCCGGCTCCTCGCTCGGCACCGTCCTGATCGAACTCGTGAAGACGCGCGTCTCGCAGCTCAACGGCTGCGCCTTCTGCGTGGACATGCACGTGCGCGACCTGCGCAAGCACGGCGAACGCTGGCAGCGCATCAACAGCCTCGTGACCTGGCGCGAGACCGGCCTGTACAGCGAGCGCGAGCGCGCCGCGCTGAACTGGGCCGAGTCCCTGACCCGGCTGGTGGACCACCACGGCAGCCGCGACGCCGATTTCGAGCAATTGCAAACCCAGCTCAGCGACCAGGAAATCGTCGAGCTGTGCTGGACCGTCGCGCAGATCAACGCCTGGAACCGCATGGCCGTGGGCATGCACGCCCCCGTGGCCGAGAAGGAGATCGCATGAACATCGTGGTCATCGGAGGCAGCGGCCTCATCGGCAGACAACTCGCCACCCTGCTGCGCCAGGCCGGCCACGCGGTGACGGCGGCCTCGCCCTCGTCGGGCGTCAACGCCGTCACCGGCGAAGGCCTGAGCGAGGCCCTGGCCGGCGCGCAGGTGGTGGTGGACGTGAGCAACTCACCCTCCTTCGAGGACGAGGCGGTGATGCACTTCTTCCGCGCCTCCACCCGCAACCTGCTGGACGCCAGCGCTCGCGCCGGCGTGGGGCACTACGTGGCCCTGTCGGTGGTGGGCTCCGAGCGGGTGCCCGCGAGCGGTTACTTCCGCGCCAAGGTGGCGCAGGAAGCGCTGATCCAGGAAGGGCGGGTGCCTTACACCCTCGTGCGCGCCACGCAGTTCCACGAGTTCCTGATGTCGATCGCCCACGTGGCGACCGAAGGCCAGACCGTGCGCCTGCCCTCGGCGCCGCTGCAGCCCATCGCGGCGAGCGACGTGGCCGAGGCGCTGGCGGACGTGGCGGTGCAGGCCCCGCTCAACGGCACCTGCGAAGTGGCGGGGCCCGAAGCCGTGCCGCTGGACCAGCTCATCCGCCAGCTGTTCCAGGCGCGCCAGGACCCGCGCGCGGTGGTGTCGGACCCCGGGGCCACGTATTTCGGTTCGCCGCTGGAGGGCAATGCCCTCATCCCCGGCCCCAATGCGCGCATCGGGAAGGTCTCCCTGGCGCAGTGGCTGGCCTCATAGCAGGATCTGGTTGTCGGGCGTGGGCGGGGGCGGCAGATCGCTCTCGCCCAGCAGGCTGCGCAACTCGCGCTCGATGCCCTGGCACAGGTGGGCCATGGGCACGTCGTTGGCGCCGCCTTCGAACGGGTTCTCGGTGCTTTCACCCACCTGGTCCAGCGAGAGGTACATCCAGGCCACCAGCACGCTGAAGGGCACCGAGAGCCAGACCATGTGGCCGGCGAGCAGGCCGCTCACGCTGTCGTTGAGGCGGTCGAACTCGCGCACCAGGCAGAAGGGCAGCAGGGCCGCGAAGCACCAGACGAACAAGGTGTTGATGGTGGCGTACTGGCGCGGGTAGGGGAAGTTCTTGAGGCGCTCGACGCGGCTTTGCTGGTCCAGCAGTTCCTTGATGGTCTTCTGCAGCTCGGTGTGGTGCAGCACCGCGAGTTCCTGGCGTGCATACAGCTCGCGCAGGGTTTCGCTCTGCAGGTTGAGCAGCAGCAGGCCCTTGTGGCCCGTGCTCGCCACGCGCAGCCGCTCGGTTTCGCCGAGCAGGGGCGCCAGCTCGGTGTCCAGCGGGGTGTCGTGCTCGGGCACGCGGAAATGCCTGGCGCGGTATTCGGCGTTGGCGCGGCTGTTCGCAGATTCCCACACGCGCCCCTGCCGCAGCTGGTGGCGCAGCACCGTGAGCCAGGCCAGGTGGCGGTGGATGAGCAGCTGCGACGAACCGCCGGTGGTCGGAAACATCCGGCAGATCAGGCCCCAGTAGCGGCTCGTGCCGACGATGGAGGACCAGACCTGCTGCGCCTCCACCGTGCGCTGGTAGGTCTGGGCGTTCTTGAAGCCCACGATGAAGGAGGTGGCCGTGCCCAGCAGCACCGCGACCGACCAGGGCGCGGCGATCCAGGTCAGCCCGAAGACCTGGTACAGCGTGGCCGGCACGGCGGCCAGCACCAGCAGGATGTAGGTCTTGCGGCGCGTCCAGGCGAGGAACTCGGCGAGGGTGTACGACTTGGCGATTTTCATGGTGGGTGGAGCGAGGGGGTGGAGGGGCTTGACGCAGACAAGACGTTCGGCCCCGTCGCCTTGTGACAGCGCCGCGTGTACGCTCTCGCCCATGCACCTGATCCAGACCCTCGATGCGGGCGTGCTCGAACTGCGCCTGAACCGGCCCGAACGCCTCAATGCCCTCACGCTCGCGCTCGCGCGCGACCTGCTGGCGGCGGTGCAGGCCGGCGTGGCCGACCCGGCGGTGCGGGTCATCCTGCTCAGCGGCGAAGGCCGCGCCTTCTGCGCCGGCAAGGACCGCGACGACCCGCCCACCCCCGCCTTCGTCGAGACCCTGCAGGCCCTGGCCTCGTTGCTCGTGCGCTGCCCCCAACCGGTGGTGACGGCGGTGCAGGGCTGGGTGGTGGGCGCGGGCGTCGAGCTCATGCTCAACGGCGACCTCAGCGTGGCCGCGCGCGGTGCGCGCTTCGCGCTGCCCGAGGTGCAGGTGGGCCTTTTCGGCACCGGCGGCGTGGCCGCGCTGCTGCCGCGCCTGGTCGGGCTGCAGAAGGCCAAAGGCCTGCTGATGCTGGGGCAGGAGCTGGGCGCCGTGGACGCCGAGCGCTGGGGCCTGGTGTGGCAGGTGGTGGAGGACGGCGCGCTGCAGGCCCAGGCGCGCGAGCTGGCGCAACAGCTCGCTCGCAGCAGCCCGGCGCTGCTGGCCGAGGTCAAGCAACTGGTGCACCGCGAGCAGCTGGGCGACTTCGACGCGTCGCTGGCGCGGGAGACCGCCGTGCAACAGCGGTTGAACCCCTTGGCGGACGCGGTCACCGGCCCCGGCGGCCAGCGGACCTGAGGCGGGCTCTGCACAATGCCGGGCATGACCACCCCGGCACCCGAACCCCGCTTCTTCCAGCCCGTTCCCCTCGACAAGGCCTACCGCCTCATCAACCACGGCCCCACCGTGCTCGTGTCCTCGGCCCACGCGGGCGAGGTCAACGTGATGTCGGCCGCCTGGGCCTGCGCGCTGGATTTTTCACCGCCCAAGGTGACGGTGGTGATCGACAAGGCCACGCGCACGCGCGCATTGGTGGAGGGCAGCGGCACTTTTGCGCTGTGCGTGCCGTCGGCCGGCCTGGCCGCGCTCACGCTCGGCGTGGGCACCGACAGCGCGCTCACCGTGCCGGACAAGCTCGCGCGCCACGGGGTGAAGACCTTTCACGCCCCCGGCCACGAGGCCCTGCCGCTGGTGGAGGGCTGCGTGGCCTGGCTGGTGTGTCGGCTGCTGCCCGAACCGCACAACCAGGCCACCTACGACCTGTTCATCGGCGAGGTGGTGGGTGCCTGGGCGGACGAGCGGGTGTTCCGCGCGGGGCGCTGGCATTTCGATGGCGCGCCCGATCACCTGCGCACCCTGCACTACGTGGCCGGGGGGCAGTTCTACGCGACGGGCGCGTCGCTGCAGGTGGGCGGCGGCTGAGGCCCGCAGGCCTTCGCCTCAGTAGTGCGGCGGCAGTTCGTCGCGCGGGTTGCGCACGGCCGGCGCGGCCTGGGGGTCCCCCTGCTGGCGCAGGCGGCCGACCTCGCGCAGCAGCAGGTCGATCTGCTCCTGCTGGCGCGCCACCAGCTGGTTGAGCGTGTCGAGCAGGTCGTCGGCGTAGCTGGCCTTGATTTCGAGTTCGGTCAGGCGCTGTTCGGTGTCGGCGCCGGGGGCGTGCGGGGTCGGTGTCATCCCCCTATTGGACGACAAGACGGCCTCGGCCGTGGCGCAAAAGCCACTGTGTGTCATCGCACAGACGCTGGAAATCGGGTGAGCCAACCTTGAAGGCACCCCAGCGCCTTGTGCGCACCCTGCCTGGAGGAGCCCCATGTCCGATGTCCACCCGTTCACCGAAACGCCTGCCTCGACCTGGTTCAACGACACGGTGGTGCAACTGCCCGCGGCGCCGCAGCCCGAGGGCATGCCACCGTGCCACTGGATGACGACCGCCGCGGCCTTTGCCGACACCGGCGGCCTGATCAGCGGCGACGAACTGGCCACGCGCATCCGGGAACACTGCGTGCTGGACACGAGCCTGCGCGTGAGCGAACCGGTGTCGCTCGTGGCGCGCTGGATCGTGTCGCGGGCGGTGGTGTCCATCGACAGCCCGTGGGGCCACCTGCTGCCCATGTTCCAGTTCGATCTGCCGCGCGCTTCGCTGCAACCCGGGGTGGCCGTCGTGCTGGCGGAACTGCGCGGTGTACTGGAAGGCGCGGAGCTGGCGCTGTGGTTCGTGACCCCCAACGAATGGCTGCACGGCGAACGGCCCGCCGTCGGCGATGCAGACCACGCTGCAGGCCGTGCGGCACGCCGCCCGCGCCGACCGCTACGTGGCGCTGGGCGGCTGAGCCCGGGCCTTCCAAGGCCCTGACCGCATTTGGTGCCCGCGTGCGGCCGGTATGTGTCCCCTGCCTGTCGGTGCGTGCCTTGTTTCAGACCCCAGCGCATGGCCTGCGGCATTCTCGGATGTCCTCGCGCACCACCGCGCACGGGACCATCTACCAGGGGAATTCCATGGCCGACCTCTACCTGCCCACCGCCGCACCGATGAAGCGCTTTCAGGCGGCGCCGCCACCCGCCGCGAGCGAGCCCCACCGATGGATGTCGATTGCCGCGGCGTTCGCCGACACGGGGGGACTGGTCAGCGGCGACGAGCTGGCCGACCTGATCCGGCAGCAGGCGCTGCGCGACGCCCGGCTGCAGATCTCCCAGCCGGTGTCGCTGGTGGCGCGCTGGATCGTCTCGGGCATGGCCGTTGCCATGGACAGTCCCTGGGGCATCGTGCTGCCTCTGTTCCAGGTCGACCTGGAACGCGCCATCCTGCACCCGGAGGTGCCCATGGTGTGCGCGGAGCTGGGGGGTGTGCTGCAAGGCCCGGAACTCGCGCTCTGGTTCGTGACCCCTAACGAATGGCTCGAAGGCGAACGCCCCGCGCTGGTCCTGCGGACCCGGCTGACGGAAGTCCGGCGCGCCGCCCGCCATGTGGCGGACAGCGCCTGACGCGACCCGCACTCAGAGGCGCGGTTCGCCGTTCTCGTTGACCAGGATGGTGCGCCCCGGCGGCGAGGTCATCTGCACCTGGTGCTGCACGCCGCGGAAGGTGTAGCTCACGTCCCAGTACTCGGGCGCGCCCTCGCTGTTCACGTTGGTGCAGCGCTGCACGTCCTGCGTCTGCGGGTTGTTGCGGCCCACGTTGGAGCCCACCGCCGCGCCCGCCACCGCGCCACCCACGGTGGCGATGTCGCGCCCGGAACCGCCGCCGATCTGGTGGCCCAGGATGCCGCCGATGACGCCGCCGACGATCGCGCCCGGCACGCTGCGCCGGCGCTCGACTTCCTCGCGCTCGATCCAGCAGCGCTGCCCACCGCCGTAGATGGCGCGCGAGGCGCTCACCGGCACCTCGTACAGGGTTTCCGAATCGCGGCGCCGGTAGTCGCGCGCCACCGGCTGGCCCGGGGCGGGCGCCTGGTACACCGGTGAGGGGTAGGCCTGGGAACTCACGGGTGGGCGGGAGCCGCAGCCGGCGAGGCCCAGCACCGCCACCGCCGCCAGCAGGGCATGACGGTGTGAAACAGGGAGAGGGGTGTGAAAGAGGTTCATGGTCGCTCCTTGTGGGATGGCAGGTTCATGCGTTCCAATGTGCCCCTCGCTATGGGGCGGGTCTGTGCGCCAGGACACCGACGTGGAGGTGGTCCTGGGCTCACTGGAAAACGGCCCGTGTGCTAAAACGGACGCACCATGAACGACGCCCGAGTGATCGCCGTCCACCGGAGCCACCTGCACCACTTCTCCAAGGAGCGGGTGCATGCGATCACCCTGCTCGAGGGCCTGGGCGTGCAGGGCGATGCGCACTGCGGGGCGACGGTTCAGCACCTCTCGCGCGTGGCGCGCGATCCCAGCCAGCCCAACCTGCGCCAGGTGCACCTGCTGCAGGCCGAGCTGTTTGTCGCCCTGGCCCACCAGGGGCACACGGTGCATCCCGGCGACCTGGGCGAGAACATCACCACCGAAGGCATCGATCTGCTGGAGCTGTCCACCGGCACCGAACTGCAGCTGGGGGCCGAGGCGCGGGTGCGCATCACGGGCCTGCGCAACCCCTGCGTGCAGATCGAGCGTTTCCAGCCCGGCCTGCTGGCCGCGGTGCTGGGCCACACGGCCGATGGGGAACTGGTGCGCAAGGCGGGGGTGATGGCGGTGGTCCTGCACGGCGGCGTGGTCTCCGCGCAGGACCGCATCCGGGTGCTGCGGGCCACCGTCCCGCACGTGCCGCTTCGGCCGGTCTAGTTCAGGCGTCTGTGTCGCGCGCCAGCGCGGCCGTCCATTCGGCCACCGCCGCGTCCAGATCGGGCGCGGCCATGAGGGCGCGCACCACGCCCACCGAGCGCACGTTGGCGTTCAGCACCTCGGGCAGGTTGTGCAGGTCGATGCCGCCGATCGCCATGTGCGTGACCCCGCGCAGCAGGGGCGCGTAGGCGCGCAGGCGGCCCGTGCCCTGGGGCGCGGTGGCGCATCTGCTTGAGCGTGGTGGGAAACACCGCGCCCATGGCGATGTAGCTCGGGTTGTGGCGGTCGGCGATCAGCATCTCGGCGTAGCCGTGCGTGCTCAGACCCAGGCGCAGGCCGGCGCGGCGGATGGCGGCCAGGTCTTCGGGGGCCATGGCCTGCAGGTCTTCCTGGCCCAGATGCACGCCATAAGCGCCGGCCTCGATGGCCTCCTGCCAGTGGTCGTTGATGAACAGCAGCGCGCCCGTGCCCTGCACGCCGGCCACGGCGGCGCGGATCTCGGCGCGGATGGCCTGCGCGTCGCCGGACTTGAAGCGCAGCTGCACCGTGGGCACGCCCGCGCGCGCCATGCGCACCGTCCAGTCCGCATCGGGCATCACGGCATAGAGGCCGAGCTCGGGCGGGCAGGCCGCGAAGGCGTGCTCGCGCGGGAAGGGCGCCATGTCGAAATCGGCCGGTTCGTCGGGCCAATGGGCGGCGTCGAAGCGGCCGGTGCGCCGCGTACGGGTGGACCAGGCGCGCGCCACGCAGACGGCGTCGATGTCGATGAAGCCGAGTTCGTGCGCGGCCTGCAGCGCGGCGACGAACACCGGGTCGTCGGAGGCGGGCGCGGGCGGCACGGCATGCGGGGCCAGGGGCAGGGCCAGCGTGGCGCGGTGGGCGTCCACGATGGCCTGGACCATCGCTTCGGTGGAGGTGATCGTGGTGCTCATGTGAAACCTCCGTGCGTCGCACTGCGGTGCGAGCTTGTTTGGGAGCGGCCCTGCGCTGCGCTCATGAACCGTGGTGCCAGAAAGGGGTGCCCATCACGGGCGTGCTCGGCTGCGCGCTGGCCTGCGGCTGCATGGCGCCCGAGCGGTGGGCGGCGCGGCCGGCGCGCACGGCGTCGGCGAAGGCGCCGGCCATGTCCACCGGCGACTGCGCGAGCGCCACGGCGGTGTTGAGCAGCACGGCGTCGAAGCCCCACTCCATCACGGTGCAGGCGTGCGAGGGCAGGCCCAGGCCGGCGTCCACGATCAGCGGCACGCTCAGGCGCTCGCGCAGCAGGCGCATGGCGTAGGGGTTGACCGGGCCCTGGCCGGTGCCGATGGGCGCGGCCCAGGGCATCACGGCCTGGCAGCCCACGTCCACCAGGCGCTGGCACAGCACCAGGTCTTCGGTGCAGTAGGGCAGCACCTTGAAGCCGTCGTTGATCAGCTGGCGCGCGCAGTCCACCAGGTTGAGCGTGTCGGGCTGCAGGCTGTAGTCGTCGCCGATGAGTTCGAGCTTGATCCAGGGCGTGTTGAAGACCTCGCGCGCCATCTGCGCGGTGGTGATCACCTCCTGCGTGGTGTGGCAGCCGGCGGTGTTGGGCAGCACCGGCACGGCCAGTTCCTGCAGCAGCTTCCAGAACGCCGCACCGGCCTCGGGCTGCGCGGCGCCCTGGCGCCGCAGCGAGGCAGTGAGCATGGCGGGCCGGGCGCGCTTCACGGCGGCTTCGAGCGTGGCGGGCGAGGGGTAGCGCGAAGTGCCCAGCAGCAGGCGGCCGGCGAAGGTCTCGCCGTAGAGCACCAGCGGGTCTTCCTGGGTGAGCGGTGGGGTGTTCATGTCCATGGCGGTGTGTCCTCAGCCCCCGGTGATGGGGGCGATGATTTCGATGCGGTCGCCGTCGTTGAGCCGGTGCTGTGCGTAGCCCGTGCGCGGCACGAACTGCAGGTTGACGGCGGCGGCGAACACGGCGGGCGGCTCCCAGACGAGCAGCGCGTCGGCCAGCGTGGCGCCTTCGGGCAGTTCGCGGGTTTCCTGGTTGATGATCACATTCATGCGAGGTTCCGTTCGTTCAGCGGATGACCGCCAGCCCAAGGGCGTCGGCCAGCGGCGAGTGGCCCTGGTCCACCACTTCGAGCGCGGCGTCCAGCACGGCCGGCGCGATCATGAAGCCATGGCGGTACAGGCCATTGATCGCCATTCTGCGCGGTCCGGTGAGGCGCAGCGCGGGCAGGTTGTCGGGCAGGGTGGGGCGCAACTGCACGCCCAGTTCGACGATGCGCGCTTCGCCGAAGCCCGGGTGCACGGTGTAGGCCGCGCTCAGCAGCTCCAGCGTGGAGCGCACGCTGGCGGGCGAGAGGTCGTCGGACTCGATCTCGGTCGCGCCGATCACGAACAGGCCGTCCTGCTTGGGCGCGATGTACAGCGGGTAGCGCGGGTGCACCAGGCGCGTGGGGCGCGACAGGCTCACGCCCGGTGCATGGATGCGCGCGACCTCGCCGCGCACGCCGCGCAAGGCGGGCCATTGCGGCTGGGCGCCCAGGCCCCGGCAGTCGAACAGCCAGGCATCGGGTCCCGGGTCCACCTCATCGGGGGCGCGCGCCGTGTGCCAGCGCACCGTGACGCCCAGCACCTGCATCTGGTGCGCGAGCGCGGTGAGCAGTTCGCGGTTGTCGAGCTGGCCTTCGTCGGGCAGGTACAGGCCTTGCGCGAAGCGCTGGGCCAGGGCCGGCTCCAGCGCGGTGAGGGCCGTGCCGTCCAGGCGCCGCGCCTGCGGCAGCGAGGGCAGGGCGGCGCTGGTGCGCGCGAGCTGGCCGGCGAAGCGCTCGGCCTCGGCCGCGTCCTGCCGGTGCCAGAGCACCAGCGTGCCGCTCTGCTGGAAGAACACGGGCTGTTCGAGCATGGCCAGCAGCTGCGGCCAGCGCGCGAGCGCGTGCTGGCCCATGCGCACCACATTGAGCTCGGTGACGGCCGATTCGGCCAGCGGCGCGAGCATGGCGGCGGCCACGCGCGCGGCGGCGTGCGCGGCCTCCGGCCCGCCGGCGTCGATCACCTCGACGCGGTGCCCGCGCTGCGCGAGCGCGCAGGCCAGCAGCCGGCCCATGAGGCCGGCGCCGAGCACCACCGCGTCGGGTTTCTGGTTGGAAGGATTCATGTGGGGCTTTCGGCGCTGCCACAATGCGCGCCATGACCATGAGCAACGAAGCGCAACGTTACACCCGCGTCCTCTCCATCGCCGGCTCCGACAGCGGCGGGGGCGCCGGCATCCAGGCCGACCTCAAGACCTTCGCGGCCCTGGGCTGCTACGGCATGACGGCCATCACCGCGCTGACCGCGCAGAACACGCTGGGCGTGAGCGGCATCCATGGCGTGCCGCCCGAGATGCTCAAGGCGCAACTGAGCGCGGTGCTCGACGACATCGGGGTGGACGCGGTGAAGATCGGCATGCTGCACGCGCCCGACATCGTGCGCACCGTGGCCTGGGCGCTGCGGCACTACGAGGTGAAGCAGGTGGTGCTCGACCCGGTGATGGTGCGCCACCAGCGGCGACCGCCTGATCGCGCCCGACACGGTGCAGGTGCTGGTGGACGAGCTGTTCCCGCTGGCGCACGGTGGTCACGCCCAACCTGGACGAGGCCGCGCTGTTGCTGGGCCGGCCGATTGGCGATGCGGATGAACTCGAAACCGCCGCGCGCGATCTGCTCGCGCTGGGGGCCAAGGCGGTGCTGCTCAAGGGCGGTCACCTGCCGGGCGACGAGGTCGCCGACCTGCTGGTGAGCGGCGCCGGGCCCGCGCAGCGCCTGGCCTCGCCGCGCATCGCGAGCCGCAACACGCACGGCACCGGTTGCACGCTGTCGTCGGCCATCGCGGCCTACCTCGCGCTCGGCAACCCGCTGGACCAGGCGGTGGCGAAGGCGCGCAGCTACATCCTGCAGGCCATCGCCATGGGCGCCAATGTGTACACCGGTGCCGGCCACGGGCCGCTCAACCACGGCCACGCGCCGCTCGCGCTGCACAAGCGGCCCCGGGGCTGAGGGGAAGCGGCGCGGCGGCATGAGGTTCAGGCCCGTGCCGGGCTGAGCCCGCCGGCATTGCGCGGCCGCGAGAGCGCGGCGAGCACGAAGGTCAGCGCCAGCGTGGGCAGGGCCGACCCGAGTTGCGGCGCGAACTTCGCGAGCAGGTGGTAGCAGGCGATGCCCAGCACCCACAGCGCGGCGGCGCTCCAGTCCACCGTGCGCGCCGGGCCCGTGCGCAGCGCCGGTGCCCAGGCGGCCCAGGATCACGCCGTAGAGCGGCACGAACACCGAGCTGAGCAGCAGCAGGAAGGGCTCCAGCGTGTGCATGGGCAGCAGCAGCGCCAGGCCGGTGCAGACCACGGCGAAGCCCAGGCCGGCGGCGCGGATGCTCCAGCGCGGGCGCAGGCTGTGCACCGAGACCGCGCCCGAGTGCGCGTCGCCGTAGGCGTTGTCCATTTCGTCGAGCAGGATCAGGCCCAGGGCGATCAGGCCGCCTTGCGCGAGCAGCAGCGCGCCCACCAGATTGGTGCCCGGCTCCACCGTGCTGACCACCAGCACACCCAGCGCGTAGCACCAGATGTTGGCCAGCGCATAACCCAGCCAGGTACCGCCCAGCGTGGTGGCCGTGCGCTTGCCGTGGCGCGCGTAGTCGGCCACCAGGGGCAGCCAGGACACCGGCATCGCGATCACCAGGTCCATGGCGGAGAACAGGCCCATGCCACCGGCGCCGGGCCGGTTCCAGAAGCCGTCGAAGCCCTGCGCCTGCAGGCGCGTGCCGAACTGCCAGGTGAGCCAGGCCAGCGAGGCGATCACCAGCGGCAGGCCGAAGCGGCTCACGAAGCGGCGCACCAGCGTGAGCATGGAGCCGGCCATGAGCGCGGTGAGCACGCCGCCCCACAGCAGGGCTGCGCAGCAGCTTGCCGCCGGTGCCGTCGAGCAGGCCGCCGGGTTCGGCGCCCAAGGCCTGCTTCAAGATGGCGACCGTGCCCTCCTGCATGATGACCAGCTCGAAGGTGGTCCAGCCGACCAGTTGCGCGATGTTGAGCAGCACCGGCAGGCGCGCGAAGGCGCTGCCGTAGGTGGCGTGCATCAGGCCGGCGCTGGACAGGCCGGTCTGGCAGCCCAGGCGCGCCGTCCAGGCCAGCAGGCCGGCGCCGATCAGCGAGCCCAGCACGATGGCGATGACCGCGTCGCGCGTGCCCACGGCGGGCACGAGGTAGGCGCCGATCTGCATCACCAGCAGGCCGGTGCCCAGGCTGAACCAGAGGGCGGCGTGCTCGTGGAAGTGGAAGACCCGGTTGCCTTGCGGCACGGGGGTCAGGGCCTGGTTGGCCGGGGACGGGTTCATCGACATGGAAACGCTCCAAGCAGTGTTGAAGCAGGTGGGCTGGGCCGGGTGCCTCCCGGCGCGGCGCGACGGGGCTTGGGTATCCGGCCTGCTTCCCTGCGCGAGGATTACCTCAATCAGGTTCAAAGGGACTCTCTCAGTCGCGCCCGGGCGGAAAACCCGGGGCAACACCCCTAGCGGATGCGCCTTGCGGCACGGGTGGGAGTATACGTTCGCGAGGCACCGCGCAGGGCCCGCAAACGGCAACGCCCCGGGGGCACCGGGGCGTTGGGCCGGAAGGGCGGGGTCGATCAGGCCAGCGAATCGGCCCAGATGTTGCGTGCCCAGGCCATGGCGTACTGGCCTTCGAGTTCGCTCGCCGCGCTGGACAGGCCGCCCGAGCCGGGCACCGTCAGCATGGTCTTCTGCGCCGCGTCGTACTTGTGCACGCTGGCCACGTGCACCACGTCGGTGGCGGTGACGAAGCTGTAGCAGGTGTTGGCGTAGATCGGCAGCGAGGGCGCTTCCTTGCCCTGCAGCAGCGAGACCACGGCGGCCGCGCAGGTCTTGCCGTGCTGGTTGGCCATGTGGCCCGACTTGGGCATGCCCGGCGCGATCTGGATCGCGTCGCCCAGCACGTGGATGTTCTTCGCGGCCTTCGATTCGAAGGTCAGGAAGTCCACCTCGCACCAGCGCGCGTTGGCCGTGGCCAGGCCGGTCTTCACCGCGATCTCGCCCGCGCGCTGCGTGGGCAGCACGTTCGCCACGCCGGCCTTGAAGTCGTCGTTGAACTCGAACTTCAGCGTGTTGGTGGCGGCGTCCACGTCCACCAGCTTGTGCTTGGGGCGGTACTCGATCAGGCCCTTGTAGTGCTCGTCCCAGGCCTTCATGAACAGGCCCTTCTTCGAGGTGATGTCGTCGTTGGCATCGAAGATCACGACCTTGCTCTTGGGCTTGGCCTTCTTGAAGTAGCTCGCCACCATGCAGGCGCGCTCATACGGGCCGGGCGGGCAGCGGTAGGGCGCCAGCGGGATGGACAGGGCGTACACGCCGCCATCGGGCATCGCCTCGAGCTGCTGGCGCAGCGCCAGCGTCTGCGGGCCGGCCTTCCAGGCGTGCAGCACCTTGTCGGTGGCGCCGGGTTTGGCATGCCGGGCAGGGTGTCCCACATGAAGTCGATGCCGGGCGAGAGGATCAGGCGGTCGTAGGGCAGTTCGCCGCCGCTGGCCAGCTTGACCGTGCGCTTGGCCGGGTCGATGCTGGCCACCATGTCGCGCACCACCTTCACGCCGTGGCGCTTGCTCAGGTTGTCGTACGGCGTGGTGATGTCGGCCATGGTCTTGTGCGCAACCGAGCACCAGGTTGGAGATCGGGCAGGAGACGAAGGCCGCGTTGGGCTCGACCAGGGTCACGTCGATGGAGTGGTCGGAGAACAGGCGCACGTACTTGGCGGCGGTGGCGCCACCGTAGCCGCCACCGACCACGACAACCTTGGCGCCGCTGCCGGTGGTGGCGCAGCCATTCAGGAGACCCAGGCTGGCGACGGCCGAACCGGCCCCCAGCGTTTGAACGAATTGACGGCGTTTCATGGTGGGGCTCCTTATTTCTTCTGGGCGGCGAAATAACCGGCGATGTCGGCCAGCTGCTCGTCGGTGTAGCCCTTGGCGAGCTGGTGCATGATGGTCGCGGGCCGCTTGCCGGCCTTGAAGTCCAGCAGTTTCTGCAGCAGATCGTCCTTGCCCTGGCCGGCCAGCGAGATGGCACCGGGCTGCGCGCGGCCATCGGTGCCGTGGCAGTTGGCGCAGGCCGCGGCCCACACCTTGATCTGATTGACCTGGGCCTGAGCCCCCATGGCGGCGGCGCAGAGCACGCCCGCCGCCAGCCATTTCATCGTTTTCACCATCGTGGTCTCCTGTGGGGTGTCGAAACGTAAGTGCATCCAAAAATGTAGCAGACAGGCCTTGCGGCGCCTAACTATCCGTAAGTACGCATATTTCGATGGTTCATGCTAGCAGCGGGGCAGGGCCGTGCTCACGGTGTTAACCCTCAGCGGTACGGGTTTATACTAATCCGAATATCAGCAATCACTCATATAGTCCCTCATCCCAGGCGACAGGCCATCGCCCACCCCACAAGGAATCCCACCGTGTCAACAGACCTGAGTGACGTCATCGGGCGCGTTCTGCCCGCCCCGGAAAACCACCTGAGCACCGAGAAGCTGGAGCAGGCGCGCAAGGCGCGCCGCAGCTTCATGGGCAAGGCCCTCGCCATGGGCGCGGGCGCCGTGACCAGCGCCGCCGCCTCCACGCGCGCCCTGGCCGCCGAAGGCGAAGACGCCATCCTCAAGCTGCCCGCGCACAGCACCGGCCTGGGCCAGCCCGTGGCGCAACGCTGGGCTACGGCCTGCCCAGCAAGTGGGAAGGCAACCTGCAGCGCCGCCAGAGCCCGGGCCTCACGCGCGTGCCCCAGGCCTCGGTGAGCTTCACGCCGCTGCAGGGCCTGTTCGGCATCATCACGCCCAGCGGCCTGCACTTCGAGCGCCACCACCAGGGCTGGTGGGACATCGATCCCTCCAAGCACCGCCTGATGGTCAACGGCCTGGTCAAGCGCGAGCGCGTCTTCACCATGGACGACCTGATGCGCCTGCCCAGCGTCTCGCGCATCCACTTCATCGAGTGCGGCGCGAACTCCGCGCCGGAGTGGGGCAACGTGGCGCTGCCCTCGGTGCAGTACACGCACGGCATGGTGAGCTGTTCCGAATTCACCGGTGTGCTGCTCTCCACGCTGCTGGAGATGTGCGGCTACGACAAGAAGAACGGCAAGTACGTGCTGGCCGAAGGCGCCGACGGCTCGTCGATGACGCGCACGATCGACATCGACCGCGCGATGGACGACTGCCTCGTGGCCTGGGCCATGAACGGCGAGATGCTGCGCCCCGAGAACGGCTACCCGCTGCGCCTGGTGGTGCCGGGCATCCAGGGCGTGAGCTGGGTGAAGTACCTGCGCCGCCTGGAGGTGGGGGACCAGAAGTGGGCCACCAAGGACGAGGCGGTGCACTACATCGACCACATGCCCGACGGCACGCACCGCCAGTACACCGGCATCCAGGAGTGCAAGAGCGTGATCACGACGCCCTCGGGCAGCCAGACGCTGCTGGACAAGGGTTACTACAACATCACCGGCCTGGCCTGGTCGGGCCGCGGTGCCGTCAAGCGCGTGGACGTGAGCACCGACGGCGGGCGCAACTGGCGCACCGCGCGGCTGGAAGGCCCGCTGCTGCCCAAGGCGCTGACGCGTTTCAACATCGACTGGGTGTGGGACGGCAAGCCCGCCGTGCTGCAGAGCCGCGCGATCGACAGCACGGGTTACGTGCAGCCCAAGATCAACCAACTGCGCGCCGTGCGCGGCACGCGCTCGATCTACCACCAGAACGCCATCCAGTCATGGCGGGTCGCCGAAAACGGCGAAGTCTCCAACGTCCAGGTGTATTGATATGACGACCCCCCGCCGCGCTTCGCGCGACCCCCTCAAGGGGGCAACACCTGCGGCCCGGCAAAGCCGGTTCCGCGGTATTTCTGGAACTTTCCTCGCTGCGCTCGTCATCGGGTTCTCCGGCCCTGCCGTGGCACAGGGCAAGCCCTGGCACGAGCTGGGCCGCGATGCGACCAAGGCCGAGGTGAAGGCCTGGGACATCGATGTGCGCCCCGACTTCAAGGGCCTGCCCAAGGGCGCGGGCTCGGTGGCGCTGGGCGAGCAGGTGTGGGAGGCGCAGTGCGCGTCCTGCCACGGCAGCTTCGGCGAATCGAACGAGGTGTTCACCCCCATCGTGGGCGGCACCACCAAGGCCGACATCGAGCGCGGCCGCGTGAAGAACCTCGAACCCGGCAGCATCTTCCCGCAGAAGACCACCATGATGAAGGTCGCGACGCTCTCCACGCTGTGGGACTACATCAACCGCGCCATGCCCTGGAACGCGCCCAAGACGCTCAAGACCGACGAGGTCTACGCCGTCACGGCCTACCTGCTGAGCCTGGCCGAGGTGGTGCCGGCCGATTTCACGCTGAACGACCAGAACATCGCCGAGGTGCAGAAGCGCATGCCCAACCGCAACGGCATGGTGTTCCATGAACCGCTGTGGAAGCTCGAAGGCAAGGGCGACGTGAAGAACGTGGCCTGCATGAAGGACTGCCCGGTGGAGTCGACCATCCGCTCCTCGCTGCCCGACTTCGCGCGCGACGCGCACGGCAACATCCAGGAGCAGAACCGCGTGATCGGCCCGGTGCGCGGCGCCGACACCACCAAGCCGCCGCCCAAGGGGCCGGTGGGCAGCGGGCCCGCGCCCGCCGCCGTGGTGGTCGCGGCCGCCCCGGCGGTGAAAGACCCCAAGGCCCTGCTCGGCGCCAACAGCTGCACCGCCTGCCACGGCATGAGCAACAAGATCGTGGGCCCGGGCTTCACCGAGATCCTGGCCAAGCACAAGGGCAAGGCCGACCTCGAGGCCTACCTGATGGGCAAGATCCAGGGCGGCAGTTCGGGCGTGTATGGCGCGGTGCCGATGCCGCCGCAGCCCCAGCTCAGCGAAGCCGACGCGCGCTCGATCGCGCAGTGGATCGTCAACGGCGCGAAGTGAGGGCCATTGGCCGTCGCAGGGGCTGGCCTTCGGGAGCGAAGGTATGCTTCTAAATATTTGCATTTACTCGTAAACCCCATTCCCCCCACGACAAGGAGACCGTACGCTATGTCCATGAAATCGATCCTGCTGTGCCTGGCAGCATCCGGCGCGCTTTGGAGCGCGGGTGCCCACGCCCAGGACGCCGCTGCCGCCAAGGCGCTGGCGACCAAGAGCGCCTGCATGGCCTGCCACGCGGTGGACAAGAAGCTGGTGGGCCCGGCCTTCAAGGACGTGGCCGCCAAGCACAAGGGACAGGCGGGTGCGCTCGACGCCGTGGCGGCGCGCATCAAGTCGGGTGGTTCGGGGGCCTACGGCCCGGTGCCGATGCCCCCACAACCGAATCTGAAGGACGACGAGCTCAAACTGCTTGCCGGCTGGATCCTTGCTGGGGCCCCCCAGTAAACTCACCGCGTTTTTTCATTCTCACCAGGAGCTCCCCATGAACAACTCACGCCGAGTCGCCCTCAAGACCACCGGGGCCTTCGCCACGCTCGTGTCGCTGGGTCTCATCACCCAAAGCCAGGCCCAGGCCGCCGTGGACCGCGCCGGCTTCGAAGTGAAGACCCTGGCCGAGGCGCTCAAGGCCGTGGGCGGCACGCCCGCCAACAGCGACCAGGTCACCGTGGTCGCACCGGACATCGCCGAGAACGGCGCCGTGGTGCCCGTGGGCGCCACCAGCAAGCTGCCCAACACCACCGAGATCTACCTGATCGTCGAGAAGAACCCGATGCCGCTGTCGGCCGGATTCATCATCCCCGCCGGCACCGCCGCCGACGTGCAGACCCGCCTGAAGATGGGCCAGAGCAGCAACGTGATCGCCGTGGTCAAGGCCGATGGCAAGCTCTACTCGGCCACCAAGGAAACCAAGGTCACGCTGGGTGGTTGCGGCGGCTGATCGCCCCCCCCGAACCCCACGTTTCCCCTCGCAACCCATTCACAGATACCCCAGGAGTCCATCATGGCCGATCCGATGCGCATCCGCGCCGCTCTCGCCGGTGACGAAACCACCGTTCGCATCCTCATGTCCCACGTCATGGAGCCCGGCACGCGGCGCGACGCGGCGGGTGCCCTCATCCCCGCCCATTTCATCAAGGAAGTGGAAGCCACGCACAACGGCAAGGTCGTGCTGAGCTCGCTGTTCACCGGCTCGGTGGCGCAGAACCCCTTCCTGTCCTTCAAGTTCAAGGGCGCCGCCAAGGGCGACAAGGTCACGGTGAAGTGGGTCGACACCAAGGGCGACACGCGCACCGACGAAGCTGTCATCGCATAACACCCCCGCCGCGCTTCGCGCGACCCCCTCCAGGGGGCGTCACCAGCGGCCCGGCAAAGCCGGTTCCGCGGTGACTCTGGAAGTGTCGCCCCACCGCCTTTTTTGATAACAACGAGGAGACTCCCCATGAAATTCCAGCTTGCTTCAGCCGCGCTGGTGCTCGGTGGCCTGATGGCTGCTGGCGCCGTGCACGCCCAGGATGCGACCGCCGAAGGCATCGCGAAATACCGGGAAATGCTGCAGGACGGCAACCCCGCCGAACTGTTCGAGATGAAGGGGGAAGAACTCTGGAAACAGAAACGGGGCCCGAAGAACGCATCGCTGGAGCAGTGCGACCTGGGCAAGGGCCCCGGTGTCATCAAGGGCGCCTTCGTCGAAATGCCGCGCTTCTTCAAGGACACCGGCCGCGTGCAGGACCTGGAGACCCGCCTGATCACCTGCATGGAAACCCTGCAGGGCTTCAACGGTGCCGAGATCGCCAAGACGCCGTTCGGCCGCGGCGAGATGGCCAATCTGACGGCCCTGCGCAGCCTACGTGGCGACCGCCTCCAAGGGCATGCGCTTCAACCTGCCGCAATCGCACGCGCAGGAAAAGCTGATGTACGAAGCCGGCAAGCGCATGTTCTTCACGCGCGGCGGCACGCACGACTTCTCGTGCGCCTCCTGCCACGGTGAGAGCGACAAGCGCATCCGCCTGCAGGACCTGCCCAACCTCACCAAGAACCCGGGCGACGGCATCGGCTTCGCAGCCTGGCCGGCCTACCGAGTGTCCAACTCGCAGATGTGGGGCATGCAGCTGCGCCTGAACGACTGTTTCCGCCAGCAGCGCTTCCCCGAGCCCAAGTTCGGCAGCGACGCCACCATTGCACTCGGTGTCTACATGGGCGTGAACGCCAAGACCGCCGAGTCCATCGTGCCCGCCATCAAGCGCTGAACCGGAGACACCGACCATGAACAAAGCCATTGCATTCGCCCTGCTGCCCGTGGCGGCCCTCGCGCTCTCCGCGTGCACCGTGTCGCCTTCTGCCGCCGAGTACGACAAGGCCGCGGCCGACATCATCAAGAACTCCTTCCAGGACCGCGGCATCGCCAAGGTGGACCGCCTGGTGCAGGACGACGCCAACCGCGAGTGCGCGGCCGCCGACGTGGCGGGCAAGACCATCGACCCGGCCGTCGCCAAGGCCATCGAAGCGGCCAACATGAAGACCGTGAAGTGGCCCAGCGACGGCAAGTTCCTCGGCGACTGGAAAGAGGGCGAGAAGATCGCCCAGAGCGGCCGGGGCATGACCTGGACCGACAAGGCCGGCGACGCCAACGGCGGCAACTGCTACAACTGCCACCAGATCAGCAAGGAAGAGATCTCCTTCGGCACCCTGGGCCCGAGCCTGTACAACTACGGCAAGCTGCGCGGCGTCACCGACCCGAACAGCGCCGGTGGCAAGGCCATCGTGGAGTACACCTGGGGCAAGCTCTGGAACTCGCGCGCCTACAACGCCTGCTCGCAGATGCCGCGCGTGGGCCACATGGCCATCCTCAACGAGAAGCAGCTCAAGGACGTGATGGCCCTGCTGCTGGACCCGGCCTCGCCCGTCAACAAGTAGAGCGATCGGCCCCGGCTGCGCACCGCAGCCGGGGCCCTTCAAAAAAATTTCGCTCAAATATCAGTCATCAGTTATCAATCAAGGACAGAGATGAGTTTCAGTCGCCGTGAATTCATGCAGGTGCTCGCCGTGGCCAGTGCCACCGGCATGGCCCTGAACCACCGCGACGTGCTGGCCGCCGCGCCCGGCGCGGGTGAAAAGCTGTACGACGTGCCGACCTTCGGCAACGTGAGCTTCCTGCACTTCACCGACTGCCATGCCCAGCTGCAGCCGATCTACTTCCGCGAGCCCAATGTCAACCTCGGCGTGGCCGAGGCCGTGGGCCGCGCGCCGCACATCGTCGGCGAGAAGCTGCTCAAGCACTTCAACATCAAACCGGGCACCGCGAGCGCGCACGCGTTCTCGTACCTCAACTTCAGCCAGGCCGCGAAGACCTACGGCAAGGTGGGCGGCTTCGCGCACATGGCCAACGCTGATCAAGCAGTTGCGCGCCAGCCGGCCGCACGCGCTGCTGCTCGACGGCGGCGACACCTGGCAGGGCTCGGCCACCTCGCTGTGGACCAACGGCCAGGACATGGTCGACGCCTGCAAGCTGCTGGGCGTGAACATGATGACGCCCCACTGGGAGTTCACCTTCGGCGCCAAGCGCGTGCAGGAGATCGTGGAGAAGGACTTCAAGGGGAACATGGAATTCCTCGCGCAGAACGTCAAGACCACCGACTTCGAAGACCTGGTGTTCAAGCCCTACGCGCTGCGCGAGATGAACGGCGTGCAGGTGGCCGTGATCGGCCAGGCCTTCCCCTACACCCCCATCGCCAACCCGCGCTACATGGTGCCCGACTGGACCTTCGGCATCCAGGACGAGCACATGCAGAAGATGGTGGACGAGGCGCGCGGCAAAGGCGCGCAGGTCGTCGTGGTGCTCTCGCACAACGGCATGGACGTGGACATCAAGATGGCCTCGCGCGTGCGCGGCATCGACGCCATCCTCGGCGGCCACACGCACGACGGCATGCCCGCGCCCACCATCGTGAAGAACGGTGGCGGCCAGACCCTGGTGACCAACGCCGGCTCCAACAGCAAGTTCGTCGGCGTGCTCGACTTCGACGTGCGCGGCGGCAAGGTGCAGGACTTCCGCTACAAGCTGATGCCGGTGTTCTCCAACCTGCTGCCGGCCGACGCCGAGATGCAGGCCTACATCGACAAGGTGCGCGCGCCCTACAAGGACAAGCTCGACGAGAAACTCGCCGTCACCGAAGAGTTGTTGTACCGCCGCGGCAACTTCAACGGCTCGTGGGACCAGGTCATCTGCGACGCGCTGATGCAGAACAAGGGCGCCGACATGGCCTTCTCGCCGGGCGTGCGCTGGGGCACCTCGCTGTTGCCGGGCGACACCATCACCTACGAGCGCATGATGGACCAGATGGCCATGACCTACCCGGCCACCACGCTCAACGAGTTCACCGGCGAGCAGATCAAGACCATCCTCGAAGACGTGGCCGACAACATCTTCAATCCCGACCCCTACTACCAGCAGGGCGGCGATATGGTGCGCGTGGGTGGCATGCAGTACACGGTCTCGCCCAAGGCGGCGATGGGCCAGCGCATCAACAACATGATGCTCAAGGGCAAGCCGATCGAAGCCGACAAGACCTACAAGGTCGCGGGCTGGGCCTCGGTGCAGGAAGGCGCCAAGGGCGAGCCGATCTGGGACGTGGTCTCGGGCTACCTGCGCGACAAGAAGGTCATCAAGGGCGTGAAGATCAACACCCCGCGCATCGTCGGCATGGACGGCAACCCCGGCCAGGCCGCGTAAGCCGACACGACGCACCGCAAGGCAAAAAGCCCTCCGGCCGAAATCGACCGGAGGGCATGAAACCTTGGAAAAGGCAGGAAGTAACGCGAAAGCGGGAAATCAGAAGTCGTGGCGCACGCCGACCGAGTACATGCGGCGGTCGGTCGTGGTGACACCAGCGCCGTTCTCCACGTCGCCGTCGAGGTAGGCGCCGTACACGCGGGTGCGCTTGGACAGCGCGTAGGTCACGCCAGCGGACAGCGCGGAACCCTTGGCGGTCGTGGCACCTGCGGTGTTCTCGGCCTTGCTGTAGGCGTAGCCCACCGAGAAGTCCAGGTTGCCCACGGGGACGTTCACGCCGATGGCGTAGCCATTGGCCCTGGCGCCGTTCTTGATTTCAGCGCGGTTGTAGCCGGCCGAGAGCCGGGCCACGCCGAAGTTGTACGCGCCACCGACGGTGGTGTACTCGCGGTTGTTGGCCTTCTGCTCCTGGTAGCCCACACCCACGTCCAGGTTGCCGGCGCGGTAGCGCAGGTTGAACGCGGTGGTGTCGGCCTTCACGGTCGAGTCTTCGTCCAGACCGTAGCTGGCGCCGAGGCTGAAGCCGCCGAAGGAGGGCGATTCGTAGCGCAGCTGGTTGCTGGCGCGGCTCGAGTAGTCGGCCACACCGGCGGTGTAGGCGATCTTGGTCGGGCTGAATTCCGAGTCCCAGAGGTTGCTGCTGATGCTCAGGTCGCGGATGTCGTCGAACGAGGTGTCGTGACGGCCGAGCTTGAGCGTGCCGAAGCCGCCGCTCAGGCCGACGATGGACATGCGGTCGAACGCGCTGCCGGCGGCTTGCGTGCCGGCGCTGCTGTCAAAGCCTTGCTCCAGACCGAAGATGGCCTTGAGGCCGCCGCCCAGGTCTTCGCTGCCGCGCACGCCCCAGCGGGTGGAGGTCAGGTTGCCGCTGAACATCTGCGTGCTGCTCACGCCGTTGACCTTGTTGGAACCGACCGAGGTGTCGATGCGGCCGTACAGCGTGACGTTGGACTGCGCCAGGGCGGCGCCCGTGGTGGCCAGAACGGCCAGAGCGACGAGGCTCTTCTTCATGTGGATGCTCCGATGAAATTGCACGGGGGACCCGTGGAGGTCCCCTTGCTCCCTGCACCATGCAGGAAGTCCTTCGTATTTCATCGAAGCGCGGCGAAAACTCTGTGACATCGGCCGCCCGCAAGAGGGTTTGCCCCGAGATACAACACATGGCCCTGCGATGTGCCAGGGCTGTCATCACCGCGCCATAAAAAAGAGCAGCAACTAGAATGACCTGCACCATGACACACGACATCATCGTTCTCGGCGCGGGCATGGTTGGCGTGGGCTGCGCGCTGCACCTGCAGGCCCGGGGCCAGTCCGTCGCCTTGCTCGATCGCCGCGCGCCAGGGCTCGAAACGTCCTACGGCAACGCCGGCATCATCCAGCGCGAAGCCATCGCACCCTATGCCTTGCCGCGCGACCTCGGCTTCCTCTTGTCGGGCGCCACCAACCAGCGCGTCGACGTGCGTTACCACGCCAGCGATGCCGCGCGCATGCTGGGCCCGCTGTGGTCCTACTACCGCCACTCGGCGCCCGGCCCCTACCAGCGGATCTCGCGCGAGTACGAGACCCTGATCGCGCTCTCGCTGGACACACACGCGCCGCTGATGCGCGACGCGGGCGCCGAGCATCTCGTGGCGGGGCAGGGCTACCTCATGCTCTACCGCAGCGAGCGCGAACTGCACGAATTCTTCGAGGTGGCCGACGAGCGCGCCCAGGCCGGTGTGCACCACCTCAAGCTCACGGGCGCGGACGTGGCGCGCGAAGAGCCCGCGCTGGTGGGCGAGTTCGCCGGCGCGGTGCGCTGGACCGACCCCGTGGCGCATCCGCAGCCCGGGCGACCTGGTGCAGGCCTATGCGCGCCTGTTCGAACAACGCGGTGGCGCGGTGCACCTGGGCGACGCCCTGGGCCTGCGCCAGAGCGGCTCGGGCGGCTGGCAGGTGGACACGGCCGACGGGCGCACGCTCTCGGCGCCGCAGGTGGTGGTGGCGCTGGGCCCGTGGACCCTGCAACTGACCTCGCGCTTCGGCTACACCGCGCCCATGATTCCCAAGCGCGGCTACCACATGCACTACGCGCGCCTGCCGGGCCAGACCCTGAACAGCACCGTCATCGATGCCGAATACGGCTACGTGGTCGCGCCCATGAAGGACGGCCTGCGCCTGACCACCGGCGCCGAACTCGCGAACGCCGATGCGCCGCGCACACCCACGCAGATCGATGCCGCCGAAGCGATCGCGCGCCAGAGCTTCCCGCTCGGCGAGCGCGTGGACCCCGAACCCTGGATGGGCACGCGCCCCTGCATGCCCGACATGAAACCCGTCTTCGGCCCCGTGCCCTCGGTGCCCGGCCTGTGGTGCGCCTTCGGCCATGGGCACCAGGGCTTCACGCTGGGGCCGGTGACGGGGGAACTGCTGGCGGCGATGATGACCGGCGCCACGCCGCGCGTGGACGTGCGGCCGTTTTCGCCGGCCCGGTTCGGCTAGCCGTTCGCGCCTTCAGCGCGCGACCGCCTGCGCGCACTCCACCACCACGCGGCGCAGCCACTCGTTGGCGGGCGCGTGCTGCGTGCGCGGGTGCCACAGCATGCGCACATCGAACAGCGGCAGCTCCAGCGGGATGTCGAACATGTCGATGCGCGCCATCTGCGTCATGCGCCGGGCCAGGCGCACTGGCACGCAGGCCACCATGTCGGAGGTCTCCAGCACGAAGGGCAGGGCCAGGAAGCTGGGCTTGATCATGTGCACGTTGCGGCTCACGCCATGGGGGCGCAAGGCGGCGTCGATCTGTACGTTGTAGATCTGCGCGAGGTCGGGCTCGATGGTCACATGGGGCAGCGCGCAGAAAGCCGCCACATCCAGCGACGCGGTGATCGCGGGGTGCTCGCGCGCGCAGATGGTGACGAAGCGGTCGGCGAACAGGTTGCGGCCCTTGAGGTAGTCGGGCGCGTCGGGGAAGTAGGTGATGGCCAGGTCCAGCTCGCCCGCCGCCATCATTTCGCCGAAGTGTTTCGGGTTGGTCTGCAGCACGTGGATCTTCACGCCGGGCGCCTCCTCGCGCAGCCGGCGCATGACCGAAGGCATCACCAGCAGGTCGATGTAGTCGATGACGATCAGTCGGAAGGTGTGCTGCGCCGTGGCGGGGTCGAACGGCGTGGCGGGCTCCAGCACGCGCTCCATCGCGGCCAGCGCTTCCTGCATCCGGGGCAGCAGGGCCATGGCGCGTTCGGTGGGCACCAGGCCGGTGCCCGCGCGCATCAGCAACTCGTCCTGAAACAGGTCGCGCAATTTGCGCCAGCGACGCGCTCATGGACGACTGGCCCACCTCCAGCCGTTCGGCCGCGCGGGTGACATGGCGCTCCCGCATCAGGGCGTCGAACGCGAGCAGCAGAGGGAGATCGAGGGTCGGCAGCTTCATGGCCAGGGATGGTGCCTGCATTCGCCTGACCGGGTGCGCTCAGGGGCCTAGGGGAAAACCCATGGCCTTCATCGCGGGGGCTGATCGGTGCCATCGGTTTGCGCGATTGCAGCATGCGCAGTCACGCTTTCATACTTCGCCGCGTGTCCCACCCCCAACCGAGAGAGACCCCATGGCACTTCCCCAGATCCGAGTCACGCGCGAAGAGATGCGCAAACGCGTGGCCTACTTCAAGGACTTGAAAGGCTTCGACGGCGGCCTGCCCGACAGCCAGTACCCCAGCGCCATCCGCAAGCTGTACAACGCCGTCGGCTTCCAGCCGCCCAAGGGCAAGGGCGGCCAGGAGGTGGTCTCGCCGCTGGGCGCCGAGGCGGCGGCGAACGCGGCCATCCCCATCAGCGAGGGCTTCAACCTGGGCTTCTGCGAAGCCCGGCCCGGCCACGGCCCGATGATGCACAACCACGACACCAACGAAACCTTCATGCCCCTCACCGGCACCTGGCGCTGCTCCTGGGAGTTGGATGGCCGTGAAGAGCATTTCGACGTCGGCCCCTGGGACGTCATGTCGTTCCCACCCGGCGTCAACCGCCGCTTCGAGAACATCACCCACCACGAGCCCGAGCAATCGCATTTCCTGCTGGTCGTCGTCAGCGGCGACGCCCCCGAGGCGGACTTCTCCGAGCAGGCCAAGTCCACCTTGCGCGAAGCGGGGCTGTACGCGTGAGCCTGGATTTCGCCGCACCGGCCGGCCTGAAGGCGTTCACCCAGGCCTGGCCCCTGCACGCCTTCACCGACCCGCAAGGGCACCGCTGGGGCTTTCGCGACAACCGGCGCGACGCGCCGCCCCTGGTGCTCTTGCCCGGTGCCCTGGGCAACGGCGACGTGGCCTGGCGCATCGCGCAAGCCCTGGACGTCGAGGCCCGGGTGCTGACGGTGCACTACCCCAGCGGCCTGGAACCCGACGCGCTCGCCGATGGCCTCCTGGCCCTGATCGACCACCTGGCGCTCGGGCCCGTGGCGCTGTGGGGCTCCTCGTATGGCGCGTGGTGGGCCCAGGCCTTCGCCCAACGCCACCCCGGCGCGCTGCGCGCGCTGTGGCTGGGCAACACCTTCGTCGACGGGGCCGACGTGACCGCGTCCCCACTGTTCGCGCCCGACTGGCTGACCGCGGCCAGTGGCGACGACGTGGTGGCGCGCTGGCGCGACGGCACCCTGGCCCGCCCCGACAGCGAATTGCGCCAGCTGCAGCTGCACATGCTCCAGCACGGCCTGCCGGCGGAAGACTTCCGCCAGCGGCTGTTGAAGGTGGCGCTGTCGACGCCCCTGCCCGCAGCGCCGACGCCCACGAAGACCGTGCTCTGCGACTGCGAGGACGACGCCATCATCACGCCCGCCGTGCGCGAACGGGTGCGCCAGCGCTACCCCCATGCCCACCGCGTCGTGCTGTCCGCCGGGGGGCACTATCCCCATGTGCAGCAGATCGACGCCTTGCTTCCCCATCTGCGGTCCTGGCTCGCCTGAGCCCTGCCGCCCCATGCCCCCGAACCAGGAAACCCCCATGAGCCCCCAACTCCCCGCAGGCCCGAACCGCCGCCACATCCTCTCCGGCCTCGGCGCCGCCGCCCTGATCGGCGTCGCCCCTCGGCTGCACGCCCAGGGCAAGTGGCCCGAGAAGCCGATCCGCGTGGTCGTGCCCTTCGCCGCCGGCGTCTCGCCCGACGTCGTGGCCCGCATCCTGAGCGAGCCGCTGTCCCGCGCGCTGGGGCAACCCGTCGTCATCGACAACCGCGCGGGCGCGGCCGGCATCATCGGCGCCGACGTGGCGTCCAAGAGCCCGGCCGATGGCTACACCCTGTTCATGACGGTCAACTCCATCATGGGCATCAACCCCAACGTCTACGCCAAGCTGCCCTACGACACCTTCCGCGACTTCGCCCCCGTGACCCAGGTGGCGCTGGTGCCCTATGTGCTCATCACCGGCCCCAACCAGCCCTTCAAGACCCTGCAGGATCTGCTGGCCCAGGCCAAGGCGAAACCCGGTGGCGTGGAGTACGGCTCGCTGGGCGTGGGCTCGGGCCCGCACGTGGTGATGGAGATGATGAACAACATGGCGCAGGTGAGCATGGTCCACATCCCCTACAAGGGCAGCCCGCTGCCCGACGTGATGGCGGGCCAGGTGCCGCTGGCGTTCGAGCCGGCCACTACGGCCGTGCCGCTGGTGCGCTCGGGCAAGGTGCGCGCGCTGGCTGTCACCAGCCCCAAGCGGAGTTCGGCTTTGCCCGAGGTTCCCGCCGTGAGCGAGGTCCTGCCGGGCTACGACGGCGATGGCTGGCAGGGCTTCTACGTGCCCGCGGGCACGCCCAAGGACATCATCGGCCGCCTCAACACCGAGCTCGTGAAGATCCTGCACACGCCCGATGTGCAGAAGAAGCTCGAAGGCCTGGGGCTCGTGGCGATGGGCACCTCGGTGGAGGCGTTCGCCAAGGTCTCGCGCGCCGAATACGACAAGTGGGGCAAGATCGCCAAGGCCAACAACATCCGCGTGGAGTGAGGCCGCCCGGCCGGCCGGCTCAGTCGTCGCCGGTGGCCAGCAGCGAGCGCCAGATCAGCGCGCCCAGCGCGGCGCCCACGATCGGCGCGACCCAGAACAGCCAGAGCTGGTCCAGCGCGATGGCCGGGCCGAACAGCGCCGGGCCGGTGCTGCGCGCCGGGTTGACCGAGGTGTTGGTCACCGGGATCGAGATCAGGTGGATCAAGGTCAGGCACAGGCCGATGGCCAAGCCGCCGAAGCCGGCGGCCGCGCGTTTCGCGGTGGCGCCGAGGATGACGAGCAGGAACACGGCGGTGAGCACGACCTCGGTGATCAGCGCCGCCGTGAGGCCGTAGCCGCCGGGCGAATGCTGGCCATAGCCGTTGGTGGCGAAGCCGCCCACACTGGCGCCCGGCTTGCCCGTGGCGATGAGGTACAACACGCCGGCCGCCACCACGGCGCCCAGCACCTGGGCGATCACATAACCGGGCAGCTCGGCCGCGCGGAAGCGGCCCCCGAGCGCCAGGCCTAGCGAGACCGCCGGATTGAAGTGGCCGCCGGAGATGGGCCCGAAGGCGTAGGCGCCGGTCAGCACCGTGAGGCCGAAAGCCAGCGAGACGCCGGTGAAGCCGATGCCGAGCTGCGGAAAGGCCGCCGCCAGCACCGCGCTGCCGCAGCCGCCCAAGGTCAGCCAGAAGGTCCCCAGAAATTCGGCAGACCACTTCTTCAGATTGCTGTGTTCCATGCTGTCTCCAAGTCGGGTTGTTCGGCCTGTTGCCACAGGGCGTGGGCGGATTCTAGGTCGACTCCGACGGGCGCACGCACGGCCGCGCCGCCCCAAAGAAAAAGCCCGCCATGGATTTCATGGCGGGCTTTCAGCGTTTGTTGGTGCCGGAGAGATGAATCGAACACCCGACCTTCTCATTACGAATGAGCTGCTCTACCGACTGAGCTACACCGGCAACGCCTAAGATTATAGCCCGATGTGGATCAGGCTTCCCGGTGGTAGGCGGTGACGCGCTCGACCTCGTTCTTCGAGCCCAGGATCACGCTGACGCGCTCGTGCAGCTTGCCGGGCACGATGTCCAGGATGCGCTCGCGGCCGTTGGTGGCGGCGCCGCCGGCCTGTTCGATCAGCCAGCTCATGGGGTTGGCCTCGTACATCAGGCGCAGCTTGCCGGGCTTGTTCGGTTCGCGCTTGTCCCAGGGGTACATGAAGATGCCGCCGCGCGTGAGGATGCGGTGCACGTCGGCCACCATGCTGGCGATCCAGCGCATGTTGAAGTCCTTGCCGCGCGGGCCCTCCTGGCCGGCCAGGCACTCGTCCACGTAGCGCTTCACCGGGGCGTCCCAGTGGCGCATGTTGCTCATGTTGATCGCGAATTCCTTGGTGTCGGCCGGGATCTTCACGTTTTCCTGGGTCAGCACGAAGGAGCCCTGCTCGCGGTCGAGGGTGAACATGGCCACGCCGTCGCCCACCGTGAGCACCAGCGTGGTCTGCGGGCCGTACACGCAGTAGCCGGCGGCCACCTGGTGGGCGCCGCTCTGCAGGAAGTCCTGCTCGCTCACGCCGGCGCTGCCGTCGGGCTTCCTGAGCACGCTGAAGATGGTGCCGATGCTGACGTTCACGTCGATGTTGCTGGAGCCGTCCAGGGGATCGAACAGCAGCAGGTACTCGCCCTGCGGGTAGCGGTTGGGCACCACGTAGATGCTGTCCATTTCCTCGCTGGCCATGGCCGCGAGGTGGCCGCCCCATTCGTTGGCCTCGATCAGCACCTCGTTGGCGATGATGTCCAGCTTCTTCTGGACCTCGCCTTGCACGTTCTCGGTGGTCGCCGCGCCGAGCACGCCGCCGAGGTCGCCCTTGTTCACGGCCTGGCTGATGCTCTTGCAGGCGCGCGCCACCACTTCGAGCAGCAGGCGCAGCTGGGAGGGAATCAGGCCGTCGACGCGCTGTTGTTCGACGAGGTAGCGGGTGAGGGAAATGCGTTGGGTCATGTCGGTTTTCCGTTTCAGTCGGCGAGGGCGCGGGTGACGACCTCGCGCACGTCGTTGCTCAGGTCGGGCTTGGCGGCCACGCGGGCGATGGCTTCGCGCGCCGCGCCGCGGTAGGGCTCGGCGAGTTTTTTCCAGCGGTCGAGCGCGCGCGCCAGGCGGGCGGCGACCTGCGGGTTGAAGGCGTCGAGTTCGACCACGCGCTCGCTCCAGAACAGGTAGCCCGCCGCGTCGGCGCGGTGGAAGGCGCCCGGGTTGGCGCTGCAGTAGCTGAAGATCACGCTGCGCGCGCGGTTGGGGTTCTTGAGGTTGAAGTCCGGGTGCGCCATGAGCTTGCGCACCGCCGGCAGCACGTTGCCCGCGCGGTCGGGCGCACCGGCCTGCAGGGCGAACCACTTGTCGAGCACCAGGGCCTCGTCGCGGAACAGGGCGTGGAAGCGGGCCAGCGCGTCGCGGGCGAGCGCGTGTTCGCTCACCACCAGGGCCGACAGCGCGTTGAAGCGGTCGGTCATGTTGCCGGCGTCCTTGAAGTGCTGGTAGGCCTTGCCCGGCCAGACGGCGTCGCCTTGGTGGCGCGCGGCCAGGCACAACATGGTGAGCGACAGGCCCGCGAGCGCGCGGCGGCCGGTGCTCACCGGGTCGGGGTGGTAGGCGCCGTTGTCCTTGTGGTTCTCGAAGGCCCAGGCCCAGTCGTCCTGCAGGGCGGTGGCGAGCTGTTCGCGCATGGCTTCGCGCACCGCGTGCACGCGCTGCGGGTCCACCTCGGCCAGTTGTTCGGCGATGTAGGTTTCGCTCGGCAGCGTGAGCACCAGTTCCTTGAAGGCGGCGTCCAGGTGCTGGTGGCGCAGCACATCGCGCATGGCGCCGAGGAAGGCGCCGTCCAGCGGCGCATCGGGGGCGGGGCCTTCGGCCAGGATGGCCATGAGCGCGCGGCGCAGGGCCAGGCGCTGGCCGGCTTCCCAGCGGTTGAACGGGTCGGGGTCGGCCGCGAGCAGGGTGAGCAGCTGCGCGTCGGTGTAGTGGCATTCCAGCACCACAGGCGCCGAGAAGCCGCGCAGCAGCGAGGGCACGGGCGCGCTGTCGAGGTTCACGAAGGTGAAGGTCTCGCTGGCCTGGGTGAGCACGAAGGTGCGGCTGCCGGCCTCGGGCTGCGTCCAGTGCGCCAGTTGCAGCGGCAACTGCTGGCCTTCGGGGCTGAGCAGGCCGAGCGAGACCGGGATCACGAACGGCTCCTTGGCGGCCTGGCCCGGCGTGGGCATGCAGCTTTGCGACAGCGTGAGCGTGTAGCTGCGCGCGGCGGCGTCGTACACGCCTTCGGCGCGCACGTGTGGCGTGCCGGCCTGGCTGTACCAGCGCTTGAACTGCGGCAGCAGGCGGTGCAGGTCGCTCTCGGGGTTGGCGTCGGCGATGGCCTGGGCGAAGTCGTCGCAGGTGACGGCCTGGCCGTCGTGCCGCTCGAAGTACAGCTTCATGCCCCTGGCGAAGCCTTCGCGGCCGACCAGGGTCTGCATCATGCGCACCACCTCGGCGCCTTTTTCGTAGACGGTGACGGTGTAGAAGTTGTTGATCTCGGCGTAGCTGTCGGGCCGCACCGGGTGGGCCATGGGGCCGGCGTCCTCGGGGAATTGCGCGGTGCGCAGCACGCGCACGTCCTCGATGCGCTTGACCGCGCGCGCCGAGGGCTCGGCGCACAGGTCCATGCTGAATTCCTGGTCGCGGAAGACGGTGAGGCCTTCCTTGAGGCTGAGCTGGAACCAGTCGCGGCAGGTGACGCGGTTGCCGGTCCAGTTGTGGAAGTACTCGTGGCCCACCACCGATTCGATGTTGGCGAAATCGGTGTCGGTGGCCGTGGCGGCGTTGGCCAGCACGTACTTGGTGTTGAAGATGTTGAGGCCTTTGTTCTCCATCGCGCCCATGTTGAAGTCGCTGGTGGCGACGATCATGAAACGCTCGAGGTCGAGCGGCAGGCCGAAGCGGGCCTCGTCCCAGGCCACGCTGGCGATCAGCGAGTTCATCGCGTGCTCGGTCTTGTCCATGTCGCCCGGACGCACATAGACCTGCAGCAGGTGCTTGCCACCGCTGCGCGAGGTGATGCGCTGCTCGCGCGCCACCAGCTGGCCGGCGACGAGGGCGAACAGGTAACACGGCTTCTTGTGCGGATCGACCCACTTCGCGAAGTGGCGGCCATCGGGCAGGGCGCCTTCTTCCACCAGGTTGCCGTTGGACAGCAGCACCGGGTACTTCGCCTTGTCGGCGCGCAAGGTGACGGTGTAGCTGGCCATCACGTCCGGGCGGTCCAGGAAGTAGGTGATGCGGCGGAAGCCCTCGGCCTCGCATTGCGTGAAGAAGGTGCCCTGGCTCACGTACAGGCCCATGAGCTGCGTGTTCTTCTCGGGCACGCAGATCGTGAAGATCTCCAGGTCGAAGGGTTCGTGGCCTTCGGGCAGGCTCTCCAGCACGAGCTGGGTGCCTTCGATCTTGAAGGAGCAGCCCGCGCCGTTGACCAGCACGCGCGCGACGCTGAGGTCTTCCCCGTCCAGGCGCAAGGCCTGCGCCGGCACGTCCGGGTTGCGGCGCAGGCGCATCTTGTTGAGCACGCGGGTCTTGGCCGGGTCCAGGTCGAAGCCGAGATCGACGGTGTCGATCCAGTAGGCCGGGGCGGCGTAGTCCTCGCGGCGCACCACGGTGGTGGGGCCTTCACGCAATGAGCTCATGGATCAAACTCCCTGTTTGAGTGATGCTTCGATGAAGGGGTCGAGGTCGCCGTCCAGCACCTTCTGCGTGGCGGAAATCTCGACGTTGGTGCGCAGGTCCTTGATGCGGCTGTTGTCCAGCACGTACGAGCGGATCTGGTGGCCCCAGCCCACGTCGGTCTTGGTGTCTTCGAGCTTCTGTTGCTCTTCCTGCCGCTTGCGCAGTTCGTGGTCGTACAGGCGCGAGCGCAGGCGCTTCCACGCCACGTCGCGGTTGCTGTGCTGGCTGCGGCCGTCCTGGCACTGCACCACGATGCCGGTGGGGATGTGCGTGAGGCGCACGGCCGAGTCGGTCTTGTTGATGTGCTGGCCGCCCGCGCCCGAGGCGCGGAAGGTGTCGGTGCGCACGTCGGCCGGGTTGATGTCGATCTCGATCGAGTCGTCCACCTCGGGGTAGACGAAGATGGACGCGAACGAGGTGTGGCGCCCGCCCGAGGAGTCGAACGGGCTCTTGCGCACCAGGCGGTGCACGCCGGTCTCGGTGCGCAGCAGGCCGAAGGCGTACTCGCCCTCCACCTTGATGGTCGCGCTCTTGATGCCGGCGGTGTCGCCCTCGGTCTCGTCCTCGATGGTGGTCTTGAAGCCCTTGCGCTCGGCGTAGCGCAGGTACTGGCGCAGCAGCATGCTGGCCCAGTCGCAGGCTTCGGTGCCGCCGGCGCCGGCCTGGATGTCGACGAAACAGTTCAGCGGATCGGCCGGGTTGTTGAACATGCGGCGGAATTCGAGCTTCTCCACCTCGGCCGCCACCTTGGCGGCTTCGCCTTCGATGGTGACCAGGCCGGCGGTGTCGCCATCCTCGCTCGACATCTCGAACAGCTCGGTGTTGTCGGCCAGTTCGCCGGTGAGGCGGTCCAGCACCAGCACCACGTCTTCCAGGGATTTTTTCTCGCGGCCCAGGTCCTGGGCGCGTTTGGGGTCGTTCCAGACCGTCGGGTCTTCGAGCGCGGACTCGACTTCCTTCAGCTTCGATGCCTTGGCATCGTAGTCAAAGATACCTCCGGAGCTCGACCACTCGGGTGGTCAGGTCTTCGAGCTGGCTTCGGATGGCGTTGCTGCGTTCGGCTTCCATGGGACTGTTTCCTGCTGTCTGTGTACAAAGACGGCGATTTTCTCACGGGCCGGCCCTGGGCCGCGGGCGCTGTCCGATGTCAGAAGCGCCACTTCGCCCCGACCATGAAGGCCGCGGTGCCCAGGATCTGGACTTCGAGGGCGGACCGGGGCGAGAGCTGGTAGCCCACCGCCGGGATGATGGCGGGCGAAAACCCGCCCACGTTCATGGGGACCTTGTCCTTGTACTGGCCCACGTAGCCGTACAGGATGCCGGCCGTCACCGACACATACACCTTGGGCTGGCTGGGCAGCAGGCCGGGCCAGGCCTTGCCCACGAAGGCGTAGGCCGAGGGCTGGCCGAAGGAGTTGCGGAACAGGCTGATGCCGCAGGTGCGGTCGTTGGGCAGCAGGCGGCTCAGGCTGAAGGCGAACACCGGCTTGTGCTCCGGATCGTGCGACCAGTGGTGCGTGTAGGGTGAGAAAAAGCCCTCGTAGCGGGGTTCGGTCGCACCTTCGGCCACGGGATCGTTGATGCCGGGGCACAGCGTCCAGTCGATCGCCAGGGCCGGCGAGGACAGCGCCGCCAGCAGGGCGAAGGTGCGAGGGGCCGTGAAAGAGCGGGGCGGGTTGGGGTCGTGGGCAAGCTGAAAACCATAGGTCACAAGTATGCACGCCACCCGCGTTGCGACTGCAACAATCCGTACATCAGCCCGGGGCCTGGAAGAAATCCTCGATCAGGCCGGCCAGTGCTTCGGGCTGGTCGTGGTGCATCATGTGCCCGGCGTCGGGCACCTCGGCGCTGCGCAGCCGGGGCACGGCCTGGATGCGCTCGTGGTACTGGGCCAGGGTGAAGGCGCCCTTCCACCACAGGCCCAGGCTGTCGTCGCTGGCGGTCACCGAGAGCACGGGCGCGCTGATGCGGCGGTACAGCTCCAGCGCCTCGTCGAGCCGGTACAGGTTCGCGCCGACCACCTTGTGGGCCGCGTCGCCCAGGATCTCCCAGCCGCCCTCGGCGTTCGGCGCGGCCCATTGGCGCGCCAGCCAGTCGGCCTTGTCGCGCGGCAGGCGCGGGTTGGTCTTCATGAGGCGTTGTGCCACGCCGTCGACCGAGCCGTAGGCCTTGAGGCCGTTCTCGCCCCGGTGCAGGGCCTTGACCTCATCGATCCACTGCGCATAACGCCCCGGCGCCTGCGCGGGCCGCGTCTCGGGCATGCCGAAGCCTTCGAGGTTGACGAGGCGGCGGATGCGCTGGGGCCGCACGCCGCTGTAGATCATGGCCACGTTGCCGCCCATGCTGTGGCCCACGAGGTCCACCGCGCGCTCGCCGGCGTAGTGGTCGAGCAGGATGTCGAGGTCGGCGAGGTAGTCGGGGAACCAGTAGTTGTCGGGCGCGGGGCCGTCCGCCTTGGAGAGGCCGAAGCCGCGCCAGTCGGGCGCGATGATCCAGCGATCGCCGCGCATCGCGTCCACCACGAACTGCCAGGAGGCGGACACGTCCATCCAGCCATGCACGAGCACCAGCGGGGCCTGCGTGGCATCGGGCTGGCCCCATTGGCGCACGTGGTAGTTCAGGTGGCGCACCGGGACGAACTCGGTGCGGGAAGGTTTCCGGGCTTGGTACATTCGATCGATCATAGAGAACGAGACGGAGACCGGCCATGCGATCGAGTCAAGCCAGAGACAAGTCCCCCACGCCCCCGAGGGACCTCTACGACCCCCTGCACCGGCGCTTTGCCTGGCAGGTGCCGACGCATTTCAACATCGCCGAGGTCTGCATGCGGCGCTGGGCCGAGCGGCCCGCCACCGCCTTGCGCACGGCGGTGATCGCCAGCGCGCCGGGCCGCGAGCCGCGCCACCACCGATATGCCGAACTCATGGACCAGGCCAACCGCCTGTCCAACGCCCTGGCCGCGCTGGGCGTGCAGCGCGGCGACCGCGTGCGATCGTGCCTGCCGCAGCGCTTCGAGACCGCCGTGGCCTACATGGCGGTGCTGCAGCTGGGCGCGGTGGGCATGCCGCTGTCGCAGCTGTTCGGCCCCGACGCGCTGGAGTACCGCCTGCACGACAGCGAGGCCGTGGTGGCGATCTGCGACCAGCCTTCGCTGCCCGCGCTGCTGGGCGTGCGCGAGCGCTGCCCCTTGCTGCGCGCGGTGATCGGGCTCGATGGCGACGGCACGCCCGAGGGCATGCGCGCCGACCTGGACTGGAGCGAGCTGCTGGCGCAGGAGCCCACGGACTTCGTGCCCGTGAACACTTACGCCGACGAGGCCGCGGTGCTGATCTACACCAGCGGCACCACGGGCAACCCCAAAGGCGCCTTGATCCCGCACCGCGCGCTGATCGGCAACCTGAGCGGTTTCGTGTGCAGCCAGAACTGGTTCGGCTTCGACCCGTTCGATGCCTCGGTGGCATCGAAAGCGGTGTTCTGGTCGCCGGCGGACTGGGCCTGGACCGGTGGCCTGATGGACGCGCTGTTGCCCACGCTGTACTTCGGCCGGCCCATCGTGGGCCACAACGGCCGCTTCTCCCCCGAGCTCGCGTTCGAGCTGATGCAGCGGCATGGGGTGACGCACAGTTTCCTGTTTCCCACGGCGCTGAAGGCGATGATGAAGGCGGTGCCGGTGGTGCGGCCGCGCTACCGGTTGAAGCTGCAGGCGCTGATGAGCGCGGGCGAGGCGGTGGGGGACGCGGTGTTCGCGTGGTGTCGCGATCAGCTGGGCGTGACGGTGAACGAGATGTTCGGCCAGACCGAGATCAATTACATCGTGGGCAATTGCGCGCCGTTGTGGCCGGCGAAGCCGGGCAGCATGGGCAAGGCTTACCCCGGGCACCGGGTGGCGGTGCTGGACGATGAGGGCCGGGAATGCCCGGTGGGGGTGCCGGGGGATGTGGCGGTGCACCGGCTGGATGGGCATGGCGATCCGGATCCGGTGTTTTTTCTGGGGTATTGGAAGAACGAGGGGGCGACGCGCGCGAAGTACACGGGCGATCCGGCGGACAGCTGGTGCCGCACGGGCGATCTGGCGACGCGCGATGCCGAGGGTTATCTCTGGTACCAGGGGCGGGCGGACGATGTGTTCAAGGCGGCGGGGTACCGCATCGGGCCGAGCGAGATCGAGAACTGTCTGGTGAAGCACGCTTCGGTGGCGAATGCGGCGGTGGTGCCGAAACCGGATGCCGAGCGGGGGGCTTTGGTGAAGGCTTTTGTGGTGCTGGCCCCGGGGTGCGCCGGGGACGATGCGCTGGTGAAGGCGCTTCAGCTGCATGTGAAGGGGATGTTGGCGCCCTACGAATACCCCAAGGAGATCGAGTTCATCGATGCTTTGCCCATGACGACCACGGGGAAGGTGCAGCGGCGGGTTTTGCGGGTGTTGGAGGAGGATAGGGCGCGCCTGCGTTCCTAGCGGTGCGTTTGCGCGGGGCCGCTGGTGCGGGTGGCCGTTCTCCGGCGCTGCTCGCGGGCGACTTCCCGGGCATGCCCATACCCCCTCATCAACACCGGGTGGGCGCACGACCTCTGTGGCAACCGCGAATGGGCGCCTGCGCCCAGCCACCCGCACCATCGACCCAGTGGCATGGTTGGCATTCAAGTGGTTGAATTCAAGTTTCACTTGAATGGCGTTCCATTCCCTCCCTCTCGACGGATGGTGGGGTTCGCGGGCGCAGGCGCCCATTCGCGGTTGCCACAGAGGCTGAGTGAGGGGGTGGAGTTGACGAGGTAACGGTGGCGAACCCGGGCAGCCGTCCGCGAGCAGCGCCGGAGAACGCGGACCACGCCATCCGGCAGCGCGAGGTCCAGGCCAGAAACCCAGGCAAGAAAAAAACTAGGCCACAGGCCGCCGAGACCGAGACTGATCCCGGGCCACCTCGATGAACTCCAACACCTCCGCCCGAGGTTGGGACCCCCGCCGCCACACCAGCCCCACATCGACGGTAGGAACGGCATCGCGCAAAGTCCGCACCTCCACGTGCTCCGCATCCAGCGTCCAAGGCCGGTACAGAAAATCCGGCAGCACCGCCAACCCCGCCCCCACCCCCACCAACGAACGCACCGCTTCCAAAGAGGACGTGCGCAACACCGTGCGCGGCTTCAGCTGATGGCGCGCCCACACACTGCGCATCAACAACTCGATCCGGTCCGCCTGCAACACCACCAGATCGTGCTGCACACACTCCGCCAACCCCACCTCCGCCTGCGACGCCAGCGGATGGTCCGCCGCCATCCACACCCGGTTCGGTGAACGCGTCAGCGTCTCCGCCACCAAAGCCTGCGGCTCACCCAGCGCATTGCTCACCATGATCGCGATGTCCAGCTCGCCATTGATCAACAGGTGCTCCAGAAACGGCGGCGCGTCCTCCACCACCTGCAGATCCACCCCCGGACACGTGCGCCGGAACCGCGCGAACACCTCCGACAGGTAATACCCCGCCACCAGACTCGTCACCCCGATCGTGAGCGAACCGGCCAAGGGCGTCGCCCCCTGGTGCACACCCCGCGTGGCGTCCGCCACCGCGCCGATCACCCGCCGCGCCTTCACCAGAAAGCGGTGCCCCTCCGGCGTCAGCCGCATGCCCTTGGGGCTGCGCTCGAACAACACCAGGCCCAGACCATCCTCCAGCTCCAGCACGCTCTTGGTGATCGCCGACTGCGCGATGTTCAGCATGCGCGAGGCCGCGGCCACGGAGTCCGATTCCGCCACCGCCAGGAAGTAGCGGAACTGCTTGAGCGTGATGTGCCGGTTCATGCTGGTGCGCACCACGCCAGGGAGCTGCCCTGTTGCGGTGCAAAAAAGATATGGGTAAACCCTTGCTCTCTATTTTCGAGATAGCTTACCGCAGCAATATTGAATTTTGAAAGCCGGGCCGGCCTTCCTACGATGCGCTGCAGTCGGCCCGCCGGGCGGTGGGCTGCGTTTCTGAAACCGCTATCAACCCATAGGTGATCGATCCATGAAACTCGCACAACGCCCCCTCGCCCGCACCGTCGCGGGTCTGCTGACGACGGCCCTCACCCTGGCCGGCCCTGGCCCCCGCCGCGCAGGCGCAATCGGCCCTCAAGAAACTGGGCAAAGGCGAAGGCCAGGTCGATATCGTGGCCTGGGCGGGCTACATCGAACGCGGCCAGACCGACAAGAACTTCGACTGGGTCACCGACTTCGAGAAGAAGACCAGTTGCAAGGTCAACGTGAAGACCGCCGGCACCTCCGACGAAATGGTCGCGCTCATGAACGAAGGCGGCTTCGACCTCGTCACCGCCTCGGGCGACGCCTCCATGCGCCTGATCGCCGGCAAGCGCGTGCAGCCCGTCAACGTCGACCTGATCCCCAGCTACAAGACCGTGGACCCGCGCCTGCAGAAGGCGCCCTGGCACTACGTGAACAACACGCACTACGGCACGCCCTACCAGTGGGGCTGGAACGTGCTCATGTACAACACCACCGTCTTCAAGGACAAGCCACCCACCAGCTGGAACGTGGTGTTCGAGGAAACCACGCTGCCCGATGGCAAGAGCAACAAGGGCCGCGTGCAGGCCTTCGACGGCCCGATCTACATCGCCGACGCCGCGCTCTACCTGATGAAGAAGAACCCGGCCCTGGGCATCAAGGACCCGTACGAACTCAACGAGGCGCAGTACAAGGCCGCGCTGGACCTGCTGCGCGGCCAGCGCAAGCTGGTGGGCAAGTACTGGCACGACGCCTTCGTGCAGATCGACGACTTCACCAACGAAGGCGTGGTGGCTTCCAGCAGCTGGCAGTTCATGGCCAACATCCTCAAGAGCAAGAACCGCCCGGTCGCCACCGTGGTGCCGGTCGAAGGCGCCACCGGCTGGGCCGACACCACCATGTTGCACGCCGACGCCAAGCACCCCAACTGCGCCTATATGTGGATGGAGCACTCGCTCAACACCAAGCTGCAGGGCGACCTCTCGGCCTGGTTCGGCTCGGTGCCCTCGGTGCCGGCGGCCTGCAAGGGCAACAAGCTGCTGGGCGACCAGGGTTGTGCCAACCAGGGCTACAACAGCTTCGACAAGATCTCGTTCTGGAAGACGCCCACGAGCAAGTGCACGACGCAGAACAACAACTGCGTGCCGTACCACAAGTGGGTGTCGGACTACATCGCGGTATTGGGAGGCCGCTGACGCGGCACACCCCCGCGGCGCTTCGCGCCACCCCCTCGAGGGGGCGATGCCTGAGGCCCGGCAAAGCCGGTTCCTCGGCATCTCTGGATGAAGCGCCTCTTCTCTCGTGCTGTTTCTTCTGACCTTGTTGCATGACCACTGCCGTCACCCTTGAATCGGTTTCCTGCGTGTTCGGCAGCGGCGCGCAGGCCGTGCGCGCGGTCGACCGCGTGGACCTCACCATCGAAGGCGGGGAGTTCTTCACCTTGCTCGGGCCCTCGGGCTCGGGCAAGACGACCTGCCTGCGCATGATCGGCGGCTTCACGCTGCCGACCTCGGGCCGCATCCTCATCGGCGGGCAGGACGTGTCGCACCTGCCGCCGTACGCGCGGCCGGTGAACACGGTGTTCCAGGACTACGCGCTGTTCCCGCACATGAACATCCGCGACAACGTGGCCTACGGCCTGATGGTGCAGGGCGTTGACAAGTCGGCGCGGCACGCGTGTGCCGAGCAGATGCTGGACCTGGTGCGGCTCTCGGGCGTGGGCGAGCGCCGCCCGGGCCAGCTCTCGGGTGGCCAGCGCCAGCGCGTGGCGCTGGCGCGCGCGCTGATCAACCAGCCACAGGTGCTGCTGCTCGACGAGCCGCTGGGGGCGCTCGACCTCAAGCTGCGCGAGCAGATGCAGACCGAGCTGAAAGCCCTGCAGCGGCAGCTGGGCATCACCTTCCTCTTCATCACGCACGACCAGCACGAGGCGCTGTCCATGAGCGACCGCATCGGCGTGTTCAGCAACGGCCGGCTGGAGCAGGTCGGCGCGCCGCAGGCCATCTACAACCGCCCGGCCACGCGCTTCGTGGCCGAGTTCGTGGGCGCGGCCAATGTGTTCGACGGCGCGCGGGCGCGCGAGATCGCGGGGGTGGACAGCGTCATGCTTCGGCCCGAGCGCATCCGCCTGGGCCCCTCGCCGCAGGCGCGCCTGAGCGGCGCGGTGATCGACGCGCAGTACTTCGGCTCGTTCTCGCGCGTGCGGGTGGACTGGGGCGGCGAGGCCATCTCGGTGGACCTCAACCCCGAGCTGCACCCCGAGCTGCCCACGCCGGGCGACACGGTGCACCTGCACTGGCAGGCCGATGCGGTGCACCCGCTGCAGCCAGGCGCGGCGCCATGAGCCTGGCCCTGTCCGCCTCCCCGCCGCGGGTGCCGCGTGGCGGCGCGCTGCGCCGGCTTTCGGACCTGCTCTACACCCGCCGTGGCCTGCTGATGGCCGCATTGCTCGGGCCGCCGCTGCTGTGGTTCGGCGCGATCTACCTGGGCTCGCTGTTCGCGCTGCTGGCCAACAGCTTCTTCGCGCTCGACGAGTTCTCCGGCGTGGTGGACCGCACGCGCTTCACGCTGCAGAACTTCCGCGAGATGACCGACCCCGCCAACGTGGACGTGGTGCTGCGCACCGTCGCCATGGCGGTCAGCGTCACGCTGGCCTGCGGGCTCATCGCCTTTCCCATCGCCTACTACATGGCGCGGTATGCGCGCGGCCCGCAGAAGGCGCTGCTCTACATCGCGGTGATGCTGCCGCTGTGGTCCAGCTACCTGGTGCGGCTCTACGCCTGGAAGCTGCTGCTGGCCAAGGAGGGCGCGATCTCCTGGGTGCTGGCCGAGGTGCACATGACCTGGCTACTCGATCTCGTGCTGTCCACACCCGGCATCGGCGGCAACTCGCTCTCGTTCTCGCGCCTGGGCACCTTCATCGTCTTCGTCTACATGTGGCTGCCTTTCATGATCCTGCCGATCCAGGCCGCCATCGAGCGCATCCCGGGCTCGCTGCTCGAAGCCTCCAGCGACCTCGGCGCGCGCGGCGGCACCACCTTCTGGAAGGTGATCTTTCCGCTCGCCATGCCGGGCATCGCGGCCGGTTCCATCTTCACCTTCTCGCTCACATTGGGCGACTACATCATTCCGCAGGTGATCGGCGACTCCACGCTGTTCATCGGCCAGGTGGTGTACCGCCAGCAGGGCGTGGCGGGCAACGTGCCCTTCGCCGCCGCGTTCTCGCTGGTGCCCATCGTGGTCATCGGCGTCTACCTGTGGATCGCCAAACGCCTGGGGGCTTTCGATGCGCTCTGACCCGTCCCGCGCCGGCTGGGGCCTGAAGGCCGCGACCTGGGCCGGCGTGCTGTTCCTGCACATCCCGCTCGCGCTCATCATCCTCTACGCCTTCAGCGCCGAGGACAAAAGCTACGTGTTCCCGCCGCCGGGCCTCACCACGCAATGGTTCGCCGCGGCCTGGGCGCGAGAGGACGTGTGGGCCGCCATCGGCCTGTCGTTCCGCGTCGCGCTGATCGCCACCGCGCTGGCGATGGTGCTGGGCACGCTGGCGGCGGCCGGCCTGGCGCGCACGCGCTTCTTCGGCCGCGACGCGATCTCGCTGCTGCTGATCCTGCCGATCGCGCTGCCCGGCATCATCACCGGCATCGCGCTGCGCACCGCGTACCACACGATGGAGATCCCGTTCAGCTTCTGGACCATCGTGGTCGGTCACGCCACCTTCTGCGTGGTGGTGGTCTACAACAACGCGGTGGCGCGGCTGCGGCGCACCAGCCCTTCGCTGATCGAGGCCTCGATGGACCTGGGCGCGGACAGCTTCCAGACGATCCGCTACGTGATCCTGCCGCAGCTCGGCTCGGCCCTGCTGGCCGGTGGCCTGCTGGCGTTCGCGCTGAGCTTCGACGAGGTCATCGTCACCACCTTCACCGCCGGGCAGCAGACCACGCTGCCGATCTGGATGCTGCAGGAGCTGATCCGCCCGCGCCAGCGGCCGGTCACCAACGTGGTGGCGGTGGTCATCATCGCGCTCACCTTCATCCCCATCCTGGCCGCGTATGTCCTCACGCGCGCCGACGAACAACCCAACGGGCGCTGAGCCCGAACCCCTTCCACCCCGACGGAGACCACCATGGGCAAGACCCCCGATTTCCAAGTCCCGATATCGACCGAGCTGTTCATCGACGGCCAGTTCGTGGCCGGCGAGGGCGAGCGCGAGCGCGTGCTGAACCCGGCCACGGGCGACGTGATCGCGCAGGTGCCCGAGGCCTCATACGAGCAAATCCACAAGGCGGTGCTGGGGGCCAGCCGCGCGTTCGACAGCTGGAGCGAGACCACGCCCATGGAGCGCTCGCGCCTGCTGCTCAAGGCTGCGCAACGCGATCGAACAGCGCGCCGAGCAGTTCGCTCGGCTGGAGTCGCTCAACTGCGGCAAGCCGTATCTGCGCGCGCTGGAGGACGAGATCCCGGCCATCGTCGACTGCTTCCGCTTCTTCGCGGGCGCGGCGCGCTGCATGACGGGCTCGGTGGCCGGCGAGTACCTGCCGGGCCACACCAGCATGATCCGGCGCGACCCCATCGGCGTGGTCGGCTCGATCGCGCCCTGGAACTACCCGCTGATGATGGCCGCGTGGAAATGCGCGCCCGCGCTGGCGGCCGGCAACACCGTGGTGCTCAAGCCCAGCGAGCAGACGCCGCTGACCACGCTGATGCTCGCGCGCGTGGTGGCCGAGATATTGCCCAAGGGCGTGTTCAACGTGGTCTGCGGGCGCGGCCCCAGCGTGGGCCAGCCGCTGGTGGAGCACCCGCTGGTGCGCATGGTCTCGCTCACCGGCGACGTGTCCACCGGCCGCAAGATCCTGCAGGCCGCCACCGGCACGCTCAAGCGCACGCACCTGGAGCTGGGCGGCAAGGCGCCGGTGCTGGTGTTCGACGACGCCGACATCGACGCGGTGGTGGAGGGCATCCGCACCTTCGGTTACTACAACGCGGGGCAGGACTGCACGGCGGCCTGCCGGCTTTACGCAGGCGCCAAGGTGTACGACCGCCTGGTGGCCGACCTCAGCAGCGCGGTCAAGACCATCCAGATGGGCACGCAGGACGAGGCGGGCGTGGAGCTGGGCCCGCTGATCACCGACCGCCAGCGCGACCGTGTGGCGAGCTTCGTGGAGCGCGCGCAGATGCTGGGCCACATGGAAGTCACCGCCGGCGGCAAGATGCGCTCGGGCAGCGGTTTCTTCTACGAACCCACGGTGATCGCGGGGGCGCGGCAGGACGACGAGATCGTGCGCCGCGAGGTGTTCGGGCCGGTGGTGTCGGTGACGCGCTTCACCGACCCCGAGGAGGCCGTGACCTGGGCCAACGATTCGGAGTACGGCCTGGCTTCATCGGTGTGGACGCAGGACGTGTCGCGCGCGCTGCGCGTGGCGCGCAAGCTGCAGTACGGCTGCACCTGGATCAACACCCACTTCATGCTGGCCAACGAGATGCCGCACGGTGGCATGAAGGCCAGCGGCTATGGCAAGGACATGTCGATGTACGCGCTGGAGGACTACACGGTCGCACGCCACGTGATGGCGAGGCTGTGAGGCACCCCCCGCCGCGCTGCGCGCGACCCCCCTGAAAGGGGGGCGACACCTGGGACCGGCGGAGCCGGATCCTCGGTGTCACTGGTTGGGGCTGCCTCGCTCCGACTTAGCGCGCTGCGGTTTGTGCGGGTTCGGCCACGTAGATCTCTACGCGGCGGTTGGCGGCGCGGCCCTGGGCCGTGCTGTTGTCCGCGACCGGTTGGTGCGAGCCTCGGCCGTCGGTGGCGATGCGGCTGGCCGCGACGCCGCGCGCCACGAGGTAGTCGCGCGTGGCGTTGGCGCGGTCGAAGGACAGCGGGTTGTTCACGGCGTCGCTGCCGGTGCTGTCGGTGTGGCCCACGATCGCCACGGCGGTCACCGGGTTGGCGTTGAGCGTGCCGGCGAACTGGCTGAGCACGTTCTGCAGCGTAGGGCTCACGGTCGAACGGCCGGTGGCGAAACCGGCGTCGGCCGGCACGTCGAGCTTGAGGCGGTTGTCGCTGGTCTGGCTCACGCCGATGCCGGTGCCTGCCGTGGCGGCCTCCATCTGCTTCTTCTGCTCCTGCATCTTGTTGGACCAGACATAGCCACCCACCGCGCCCGCGCCTGCACCGAGCACGGCGCCCGTGGCCGCGCCCTTGGAGCCGCCGGTGGCCGCGCCGAGCAGGGCGCCCGCGACGGCACCGATGCCGGCGCCTTTGGCGGTGCCGCTTTGCGTTTCACTCATGTTGGCGCAACCGGCCAGGGCGAGCGCCGCGGCGAGTGTGGTGACCGTCAGGCCTCGGGTCAGATGGATGTTGAAGTTGGACATGGTTTTTCTCCACTGCTTGGTTGAAGGTCGATTGAGACGTGCAAGGCACCCTAAACTTATACCCCTACGGGTTTCAGCCGAAACCTCCTTCAGTTCCTATTTACAAATACTTGCATGAAGAACGTACCACTGGGCACCAGCGCGCTGCGCGTGCCCCCGATCTGCCTGGGCACCATGACGTTTGGCGAGCAGGTGGACGAAGCCACCGCGCACCGCATCCTGGATCGCGCGCTGGAGCGTGAGATCAGCTTCCTCGACGCGGCCGAGATGTACTCGGTGCCGGCGCGCGCCGACACCAGCGGCTCCACCGAAACCATCCTGGGCAACTGGTTCGCCAAGCGGCCGGGCGCGCGCGACAAGCTGGTGCTGCGCAACCAAGGTGGCCGGGCCGGCGCGCGGCATGCCCTGGCTGCGCCCCGAGGTGAGCAAGGCCGGCATCATCGAAGCCTGCGAAGCCAGCCTGCGCCGCCTGCAGACCGAGGTGATCGACCTTTACCAGATCCACTGGCCCGCGCGCAACGTGCCGGCCTTTGGCGCGATCTACTTCGACCCGGCCAAGGACAAGCCCGCGCCCTCCGTGCTCGAACAGCTCGAAGCCCTGGCCGAGCTGGTGAAGGCCGGCAAGGTCAAGGCCATCGGCCTGTCCAACGAGACCCCCTATGGCGTGCACGAGTTCGTGCGCCTGGCCGAGCAGCACGGCCTGCCGCGCGTGCGCAACGGTGCAGAACCCGTACTGCCTGATCAACCGCAGTTACGAGAACGGGCTCGACGAAACCTGCCACCGGCTGGATGTGTCGCTGCTGGCGTATTCGCCGCTGGGCTTTGGCCTGCTGAGCGGCAAGTACGACGAGACCGGCCTGGTGGGCAACGCGGGCCGCATGGCGATCTACGAATCGATGCGCAAGCAGCGCTGGGGCCGGCCCGAAGCGCTGGACACCGCGCGCCGCTACAACGCGCTGGCGCGAGAACACGGCCTCACGCCCTCGCAACTCGCGCTGGCCTTCTGCTACACCAACCGGCGCGTGCGCAGCACCATCATCGGTGTGACCACGCTGGCCCAGCTCGACGAGTGCCTGGACGCCTGGGACACGAAGCTCTCGCCGGAGCTGCTGGCGGCGATCGATGCGATCCGCTGGGAGAGCCGCGACCCCGCGCAGTGATCGGAACACCCCCCGCCGCGCTTCGCGCGACCCCCTCAAGGGGGCGATGCCAGTGGCCCGGCAAAGCCGGTTCCACGGCATCCTTGGCCGAAGCCACTGCGGACCTGAAAATCCTCCATGGCAAAAAAATCGCACGTGAGTGAAACGCCCGCCACCGCCTGGCTCAAGGCGCATGGCGTGGTGTTCACCGAGCACCCCTACGAGTACCTGGAGCACGGTGGCGCGCAGCACAGCGCGCAGGTGCTCGGGTTCGACCCCTTCGCGGTGGTGAAGACGCTGATCATGCAGGACGAGGCGGCCAGGCCGCTGGCGGTGCTGATGCACGGCAACCGCACCGTCTCCACCAAGAACCTCGCGCGGCAGATCGGCGCCAAGTCGGTCGAGCCCTGCAAGCCCGAGGTCGCCAACCGGCACAGCGGCTACTTCGTGGGCGGCACCTCGCCGTTCGGCCTCAAGCGCGACATGCCGGTGTGGGTGGAGGCCACGGTGCTGACCTTGCCAAAGATCTGGATCAACGGCGGGCGCCGGGGTTTTCTCGTCGGCATCGATCCGGCGGTGCTCGCCGGTCCCCTGGGCGCCAAGTCGGTGAACTGCGCGCTGGCAGAATAGCCGCCCAGACACGGCTTCGCGCACAGACGCGGCGGCCCCACGAGAACGAGGAGCTTTCTTCATGACCTACCCCTTGCTGGCCACGCTGGCCGCCTACCTGATCGGCTCGCTGTCCTTCGCCGTGCTGGTGAGCCGCCTCATGGGGCTGAACGACCCGCGCACCTACGGCAGCAAGAACCCGGGCGCCACCAACGTGCTGCGCTCGGGCAACAAGGCGGCGGCCGTCATCACCCTGCTGCTCGATGCCTTCAAGGGCTGGCTGCCCGTGATGGCGGTGAAGTGGTGGGGCGAGGCCTATGGCCTGGGCGACGGCACGGTGGCGCTGGTGGGCCTGGCGGCCTTCCTGGGCCACCTGTACCCGGTGTTCTTCCGCTTCCAGGGCGGCAAGGGCGCTGCGCAACGGCCGCGGGCGTGATCCTCGCGTTCCAGCCCTGGCTGGGGCTGGCGGCGCTCGCGACCTGGCTGATCATCGCCATCTTCTTCCGTTATTCGTCGCTCGCCTCCATCGTCACGGCGGTCTTCGCGCCGGCCTACTTCCTGCTCGGCAACCGGGTGGCCTGGGACGCACCGGGCGTGCAGGTGCTGAGCCTGGCCGTCATGGGCCTGCTGCTGGTGTGGCGGCATTCGGAAAACATCAACCGCCTGCTGGCCGGCACCGAAAGCAAACTGGGAGCGAAGAAGAAATGAGCGATCTGCACAAGGACATCACCCGCATCGGCATGGCCGCGCGCTACAGCGAGGCCGCCGTGTTCAACGGCGTGGTCTACCTCGCGGGCATGGTGCCCGAGCGCGGCGACACCGACATCGCGGGCCAGACGCAGGACGTGCTGGAGCAGGTGCAGCAGCGCCTGCTCGAAGCGGGCAGTGACAAGTCGCGCATCCTGCGCGCGCAGATCTACCTCACCGACATCCGCGACATCGCGGCCATGAACGAGGTGTGGGACGCCTGGGTGGTGCCGGGCACCGCGCCGCCGCGCGCCACGGTGCAGGCCGCGCTGCGCAAACCCGGCCTGGCGCATCGAGATCGTGGTCACCGCCGCGCAGAACGCGGCCTGATCAATAGCGTTTTTCCAGCGTCAGCTGGTCGTTGTGGCGCTGCATCTGGAAGCGCGTGAGAAAGCTGTTGCCCAGCAGGATGTAGTTCATGGGTTGCGGCAGCACGATGGCCGCCACGCCGTACACCTGGGCATCGCCCACGCGCACCGAGTCCAGTTGCACCTGATGGCCCACGACGCGGCCATTGGCGGTGCGCAACACCCACTTTGCGGCCCTTGGTGTAGTCCAGCTGGATGCGGTTGGCATCGGACTCGCTGAGGATCACCGTGGTCGCGCCGGTGTCCACCATGAACTGCACGGTGCGCCCGTTGATCTGGCCGGTGGGCATGAAGTGGCCCTGGGCGTCGGCGGTGAGCACGATGCGCTGGGCACCACCGCCATCCTGGCCCGATGAAGACCGGCCCAGGCTGACCGGTGCATCGCCCACCCGCAGGGTCAGGCGCTGGCCGTTGATGTCGAACACGGCCGCCTCGCCCTGCAGGCTCAGCAGCTTCACACCTTGCTGGATCTGGCCGGGGCTCATGAAACGCGGCGCGGCGCCATCGATGTTCACCAGCGCCTTGCCACCGGCCACACCCGACAGCGCGACCTGCTGGGACAGGGCGGGCAGCGCCAGAAGAAGACCCGCCACGAGCGCGGAGGCCTTGGGCCAGAGGCGCCGTGGAACCGGCTTTGCCGGGCCGCCAGCGCCGCCCCCCTGGAGGGGGGTGACGCCGAAAGCGGCGCAGGGGGTGTTCACTTAATCTCTGAAGTTGTTGAAGGACAGCGGCAGGTCCTTGAGCTCGCTGCGGATCAGCGCCATGGCGGCCTGCAGGTCGTCGCGCTTGGCCCCGGTCACGCGCACCGCATCGCCCTGGATCGCGCCCTGCACCTTGAGCTTGCTGCCCTTGATGACCTGCTGGATCTTCTTGCCGTCTTCGGTGCTGATGCCGTTGCGCACCTTGACGACCTGCTTGACCTTGTCGCCGCCGGCCTTTTCGACCTTGCCGACATCGAGGAAGCGCGCGTCCACGCCGCGCTTGGTCAGTTTGCCGCGCAGCACGTCGTCGATCTGCTGCAGCTGGAACTCGGCGTCGCCGTGCAGGATGATTTCTTTCTCTTTTTCCTTGAGCTCGATGGCGGCACCGGTGCCCTTGAAATCGAAGCGCGTGCCGATCTCGCGCGTCACCTGGTCCACCGCGTTTTTCACTTCGACGAAATCGGCTTCGAGTACGGTGTCAAAAGAAGGCATGGCTGATGAATCCTGAGGGTGGGTGAGACAATCCGGGGATGGTAGTCGAGAACAACGTGGCGCTCCAGCCATACAACAGTTTTGGCATCGTGGCGCGCGCGCTGCGGCTGGCCCGCGTGCGCGACGAAACGGAGTTGCGCGCGCTCATGGCGGGCGCCGATTGGCCCGCGCTCACGCGCGAGGCGCCGCCCTTCGTGCTGGGCGGCGGCAGCAACCTGGTGGTGACGGGCGACATCAAGCCGCTGGTGCTCAAGGTGGAGATCCGCGGGCGCCAGCTGGTGGAGGAGTCGGCCCGGGGCTGGCTGGTGGAGGCGGGCGCGGGCGAGAACTGGCACGAGACCGTGGCCTGGACGCTGGCGCAGGGCTGGCCGGGGCTGGAAAACCTGGCCCTGATTCCGGGTTGTGTGGGTGCGTCGCCGGTGCAGAACATCGGCGCCTATGGCGTGGAGCTGCAGGACCGTTTTCATGAGCTGGACGCGATCGACCTGCAGACCGGGCAGAGTTTCACCCTGAACGCCGCGCAGTGCGGTTTCGGTTACCGGGACTCGGTGTTCAAGCACACGCCCGCGGGCGAGAAGGGTCTGGGCCTGGCGGGGCGCGCGCTGATCACGCGGGTGCGTTTCTGGCTGCCCAAGCCCTGGAAGCCGGTGCTGGGCTATGCGGACCTGGAGCGCCGGATGGCCGAGACCGGCATGTCCCATCCCGACGCGCAGCAGATCTTCGACTGGATCTGCGCGATCCGGCGCGCGAAGCTGCCGGACCCGGCGGTGATCGGCAACGCGGGCAGTTTCTTCAAGAACCCGACGGTGAGCGTGGAGCAGTGTGCGGACATCATCGCGCGCGACCCGAAGGTGGTGCACTACCCGATGGCCGACGGCAGCATCAAGCTGGCGGCGGGTTGGCTGATCGACGCCTGTGGCTGGAAGGGCCGGGGCGTGGGGAATGCCGGGGTCTACGAGAAGCAGGCGCTGGTGCTGGTGAACCGGGGTGGGGCGACCGGGGGGGAGGTGATGACCCTGGCGAAGGCCATCCAGACCAGTGTGTATGAGCGGTTCGGGATTTTGCTGGAGCCTGAGCCTGTGGTGGTCTGAGGTTTCTCGCCTGCGCTTCTTCGGGTCCGCCGTCGCCGGGTGGTCGGCTCCGCGAATGTCCCCCGGCGGCTGGTGCCGCCTCCTCCTTTACTTCGCTGCGCCAACCACCCGACGTCGTCGGACCTGCCAGCCGATAGGCACGCCAACAAGAGGGAAAAGCGCGAGCGCCAGCATCTCCCCGGGTCGGGGTGCTCCGGCGTTCTGCGCAGCGGGGTAAAGGAGGAGGCGGCACCAGCCGCCGGGGGACACCCGCGGAGCAGAGCGCCGGAGCGCCCCGACCCCGCGAGGTCACTGAAAGAAAGACCTTATTCGCCTTCGAGCTTCAGCATCTGCGAACCCTCACCGAGCGACAGAAGACCACTCTTGGCATAGATGCCCAGTTTGGCCCGCGTGTCGGTGATGTCGAGGTTGCGCATGGTCAGCTGGCCGATGCGGTCCAGCGGCGAGAACGGCGCGTCCTCCACCTTCTCCATGCTCAGCCGCTCCGGCGCGTACGTGAGGTTCGCGCTCTCGGTATTCAGGATCGAATAGTCGTTGCCCCGGCGCAGCTCCACCGTCACCTCGCCCGTGATCGCACGCGCCACCCAGCGCTGCGCCGTCTCGCGCAACATGATGGCCTGCGGGTCGAACCAGCGGCCCTGGTACAGCAACCGGCCCAGGCGCAGACCGTTGATGCGGTACTGCTCGATCGTGTCCTCGTTGTGAATGCCCGTCACCAGGCGCTCGTACGCGATGAACAGCAGCGCCAGACCCGGGGCCTCGTAGATGCCACGGCTCTTGGCCTCGATGATGCGGTTCTCGATCTGATCGCTCATGCCCAGGCCATGGCGCCCGCCGATCTGATTGGCCTTCAGAATCAGGTCCACCGGGCTCGCGAACGTCTCGCCATTGAGCGCCACCGGCTGGCCCTCTTCGAAACGCACCGTCACCTCCTCGGCCTTCACCGCGCAGTCCTCGCGCCAGAACGGCACGCCCATGATCGGGTTGACGATGCGGATGCCGCTGTTGAGGTGCTCCAGGTCCTTGGCCTCGTGCGTGGCGCCCAGCATGTTGCTGTCGGTGCTGTAGGCCTTCTCGGCACTCATCTTGTAGCCGAAGCCGTTGGCCGTCATGAACGCGCTCATCTCGGCGCGGCCGCCCAGCTCGTCGATGAACAGTTGGTCCAACCAGGGCTTGTAGATCTTCAGGCTCGGGTTGGTCAGCAGACCGTAGCGGTAGAAGCGCTCGATGTCGTTGCCCTTGAAGGTCGAGCCGTCGCCCCAGATGTGGACGTCGTCCTCCTTCATCGCGGCCACCAGCATGGTGCCCGTGACCGCGCGGCCCAGCGGCGTGGTGTTGAAGTAGGTCACGCCGGCCGTGCTGATGTGGAAGGCGCCGCATTGCAGCGCGGCAATGCCTTCGTGCGCCAGCTGCGTGCGGCAGTCGATCAGGCGCGCCTTCTCGGCACCGTAGGCCAGGGCCTTGCGCGGGATCTCGTCGTAGTCCGGCTCGTCGGGCTGGCCCAGGTTGGCGGTGTAGGCGTAGGGGATCGCGCCCTTCTGCTTCATCCACAGCAGCGCAGCGGAGGTGTCCAGGCCGCCGGAGAAGGCGATGCCGACTTTCTGTTGGGTGGGGAGGTTCTGAAGAATGGTGGCGCATGGCGTTCGTTCTTTCGGCGGCGGGAGTCGATCAGCCGAAATGGCAGATGTAGTGGTAGGGCTCGGTCACGCGGATCTGGAAGCTGCTGTTGCCCGGCACGTTGAATTTCTCGCCAGGGCCCGACTTCTTCCACTCCGTGGTGCCCGCCAGCAAGTACTCGCAGCCGCCGGCCACGCATTCCATGATCTCGGGCGCGCCGGTGTTGAAGGTGAGGGTGGCGGGCAGCACCACGCCGACCGACTTTTTCGTGCCATCGGCCAGGGTGATGCCGTGGCTGACGCACTTGCCGTCGAAGTACACGTTGGCCTGGGTGTTGACGGTCACGCCGTCGAATTGGGTGGTGCTCATGGTGTTGGAGGGGGAGTAAAGCGAAGACGAAAGGCGAAACCGCGATTTTAGGCCGCGGGCCGGGGCGCGCCGCGCCGGCTCAGAGGCGCTGCTGCCAGGCGGTGGCGTCGAAGCCCACGGTGATGGCACCGTCGGCCCACTGCACGACCGGGCGCTTGATCACGCTCGGGTTCGCCAGCGCCACGGCGCGGGCGCTCGCGGCGTCTTTCACGCCGGTGCGCGTGGCCTCGTCGAGCTGGCGCCAGGTGGTGCCCTTGCGGTTGATCACGGTCTCCCAGCCGGCGGCGGTCAGCCAGCGGTCGAGCGCGGCCTCGGGCACGCCCTGTTTCTTGAAATCGTGGAAGTGGTGCTCGACGCCGTGTTCCGCCAGCCAGGTGCGGGCCTTCTTGACGGTGTCGCAGTTGGGGATGCCATGAACGGTGATCATGGCCCGCATTGTCCGCCATGTCCCCGCGGCCCCGGGCCCGGGACGGCGATGGGACAATCCTGCCCATGCTTGACATTCCCGTGCCCGATCACCCCACCACCCTGGCCGACTGGCTGGCCCATGCCGAACGCCTGCACCCGGTCACCATCGACATGGGGCTGGAGCGTGTGCAGCGCGTCGCCCAGCGCATGGGCCTGGCGCTGGACTGCCCGGTGATCACGGTCGCCGGCACCAACGGCAAGGGTTCCACCTGCGCGATGCTGGAGGCCGTCTACACGCAGTCGGGCTACCGCACCGGCGTCTACACCTCGCCCCACCTGGTGCACTTCGAGGAGCGCTGCCGCGTCGCGGGCGAGGCGGTGGCCGCCAACGACCTGGTGCCTGCCTTCGCCGAGGTGGAGGTGGCCCGCAAGGGCCAGGCCGGCGACGAGGGCGGCGAGATCAGCCTGAGCTATTTCGAAATCACCACGCTCGCCATCCTGCGCACGCTCTCGCGCAGCGGGCTGGACGTGGCGATTCTCGAGGTGGGGCTGGGCGGCCGGCTGGATGCGGTGAACATCATCGACGCCGATTGCGCGGTCATCACCAGCATCGCCCTCGACCACATGGCCCTGCTGGGCAACGACCGCGAGGCCATCGGCTTCGAGAAGGCCGGCATCATGCGCACCGGCCGCCCGGTGGTGGTGAGCGACCCCGTGCCGCCGCAGAGCATCCTGGACCGCGCGCTGGAGATCGGCGCCGAGCTCTGGCGCCTGGGCAAGGACTTCCATTTCGCGGGCGACCAGCAGCAATGGGGCTGGGCCATGCACCCCTCGCACGGCGGGCGGCGCTACGCCGGCCTGGCCTACCCGGCGCTGCGCGGCGCGAACCAGCTGGTCAACGCCTCGGGCGTGCTGGCGGCGGTGGAGGCCCTGCGCGGGCGGCTGCCGGTGACGGCGCAGGCGGTGCGCAACGGCCTGGCCCTGGTGGAGCTGCCCGGGCGCTTCCAGATCGTGCCGGGCACGCCCACCCTGGTGCTGGACGTGGCGCACAACCCGCATTCGGTGGCCGCGCTCGCCGCCAACCTCGACGCCATGGGCTTCTACCCCACCACGCACGCCGTGTTCGGCGCCATGGCCGACAAGGACCTGGGCGCCATGCTGGACCGCATCGCGCCGCTGATCGACCGCTGGCACCTCACCAACCTGCCCCTGCCGCGCGCCAGTTCGGCCGCCGCCCTGGCCGAACAGCTGGAGGCCCATCCCCAATGCAAGGGCCGGGTGGCGGGAAGGCACACCGACCCCATGGACGCCCTGCGGGCCGCGGTGTCCGCCGCGGACCCCGCTGATAGAATCGTGGTCTTCGGATCGTTCTACACCGTGGGTGGCGTATTGCAGGACGGCGTGCCCCGAATGTCGGCGAAACACCTGTCCGCCTAGCCTTTTATCGCCACGGTCCCCCCGATGTTCAAATCCCGTTCAGGTTCCCAGGGCAACGCCTCGACCCCCCCGCCGCAGAGCATCGAGGCCGTGCGCCGCCGCGCCCGCCACCGCCTGATCGGCGCCAGCGTGCTCGTGCTGCTGGGCGTGGTCGGCTTCCCGCTGCTGTTCGACACGCAGCCACGCCCGATTCCCGTCGACATTCCCATCGAGATCCCGGCCAAGGGCACGCCCGCGCCGGTCGCCAAGCCCGCCGCCACCAAGCCGCCTGCCGCCGCCGCCGGCGCACCGCTGCCGGTGCGTGAGGGCCTGGGTGCCCGCGAGGAAGTGGTCGAAGCCGCACCCAAACCCGCCCCAGCTGCCGCCCCAGCGCCCACACCGGCGCCTGCGCCCGTGGCCGCCGCGCCGGCACCTGCACCCGCCAAGCCCGCCGCCCCGTTGCCCGCCGAGGCCGACCGGGCACGCGCGCTGCTCGAAGGCAAGCCGGCCGCCGCGCCGGCCAGCGCCGCCGCCAAACCGGCCGCTGGCGCCGAGCGCCTCGTGGTGCAGGTGGGCGCGTTTTCGGAAGAGGCCGGCGCGCGCGCCGTGCGCCAGAAACTGGAAGGTGCGGGTCTCAAGACCTACACGCACGTCGCCCAGACGCCCGATGGCAAGCGCATCCGGGTGCGCGTGGGCCCGTTCGAGAACCGCGCGGACGCCGAGAAGGCCGCCGCCCGTGTGAAGGCCCTGGGCCTGACCGCCGCCGTCCTGACGCTGTGACGTCGGGTGGGGTGACGCGCTGATGGCCTTGACCGACTGGGTGCTGCTCACGGTGTTGCTGCTGTCGGTGCTGCTGGGGTTGTGGCGCGGTCTGGTGTACGAGGTGTTGTCGGTGGCGGGTTGGGTGGCGGCCTTCGTGCTGGCCCAGGCCTTCGCCGACGAGGCCGGGACCTGGTTGCCGATGGACGGCCTGTCGCCGCCCATGCGGGTGGCGGTCGGTTTTGTCCTGGTGTTCGTGGTGGTGGCTTTCGCCGCCGGCCTGGGAGCCTGGCTGGTGCAGAAATTGGTGGCCTCGGTCGGCCTGCGACCGGTGGACCGGGTGCTCGGAGGCGCGTTCGGCCTCTTGCGCGGTGGGGTGATCCTGCTGGCGGTGGCGCTCGTGGTGAGCATGACGCAGATGGAGGGGGCCGCGTGGTGGCGCGAGTCGGCCACCGCTTCCGTGCTGTCGGCCTCGCTGCACGAGATCAAGCCCTTGTTGCCCGAGGCCGTGGCCCGATATATCCGTTAGTTTTCCTGAGGATTCAATCATGTGTGGAATCGTGGGCGTGGTCAGCAAGACGCCAGTCAATCAGCTCATCTACGACGCGCTGTTGCTGTTGCAACACCGGGGCCAGGATGCCGCCGGCATCGTGACCCAGCAGGGCCGCAAGTTCTTCATGCACAAGGCCAAGGGCATGGTGCGCGACATCTTCCGCACCCGCAACATGCGCGCCTTGCCCGGCCTGTGCGGCCTGGGCCAGGTGCGTTACCCCACCGCGGGCAATGCCTTCAGCGAGGAAGAGGCGCAGCCCTTCTACGTGAACGCGCCCTTCGGCCTGGTGCTGGTGCACAACGGCAACCTGACCAACGCCAAGGCGCTGGCCCAGGAGCTGTTCCAGACCGACCACCGCCACGTCAACACCGAGAGCGACTCCGAGGTGCTGCTCAACGTGCTGGCGCACGAGCTGGAGAAGGTCACGCGCGGCATCACCCTCAAGCCGGCCGACGTCTTCGCCGCCGTGCGCGGCGTGCACCAGCGCGTGAAGGGCTCCTACGCCGTGGTGGCGCTGATCGCCGGCCACGGCCTGCTGGCCTTCCGCGATCCCCATGGCATCCGCCCGCTGTGCCTGGGCCGCAACAAGAACGGCGGCGTGATGGTGGCGCAGCGAGTCCGTCACGCTCGAAGGCAACGGCTTCGAGTTCGACCGCGACCTGCAGCCCGGTGAAGCGGTGTTCGTCGACCTCGAAGGCCAGATGCAGTTCGAGCAGTGCGCCGACAAGGTCAGCCACAACCCCTGCATCTTCGAATTCGTCTACCTGGCCCGGCCCGACTCGGTGATGGACGGCATCTCGGTCTACCAGGCTCGGCTGAACCTGGGCGTGACGCTGGCCAAGCGCGTGGTCTCCACCGTGCCGCCGAACGAGATCGATGTGGTGATCCCGATTCCCGAATCCTCGCGCCCGAGCGCCATGGAGCTGGCCCAGCTGCTGGGCCTGCCGTACCGCGAAGGCTTCGTGAAGAACCGCTACGTGGGCCGCACCTTCATCATGCCGGGGCAGGGCGTGCGCAAGAAATCGGTGCGCCAGAAACTCAATGTGATCGGCAGCGAATTCAAGGGCCGCAACGTGCTGCTGGTGGACGACTCCATCGTGCGTGGCACCACCAGCCGCGAGATCGTGCAGATGGCGCGCGACGCCGGTGCGCGCAAGGTCTACCTGGCCAGCGCAGCGCCGCCCGTGCGCTACCCCAACGTCTACGGCATCGACATGCCCACGCCCGACGAACTCGTGGCCCATGGCCGCACCGTCGACGAGGTGCGCGAGATCATCGGCTGCGACGCGCTGATCTACCAGGACGTGGACGCGATGAAGCAGGCCATCGGCTCGCTCAATCCCAAGCTCGACGGCTTCGACGCCTCGTGCTTCGACGGCGTCTACGTCACCGGCGACATCACGCCGGCCGACATCGCCCGCCTCAACGCCGGCCGCGACCAGAGCGAAGAGGGCGAGGAAGACACCTCGCGCCTCGCCTTGCCCAATGCCCAGGTCGTCTGACACCCCATCTTCATGAACGCCAAGAAACCTGACCTGCACCGCGACACGCTCGCCGTGCGCGAAGCCGTCGAACGCAGCCCGTACGGCGAGAACTCCGAAGCCCTGTACCTCACCAGCGGCTACGTGCAACCCAGCGCGGAAGCCGCCGCACGCCGCTTCGCCGGCGACGAGGACGGCTTCACCTACGGCCGCTACGGCAACCCCACGGTGGCCAGCTTCGAGCAGCGCCTGGCCGCGCTCGAAGGCGCCGAGGCCTGCATCTCCACCGCCTCGGGCATGTCGGCCATCCTCATGATGTGCCTGGGCCTGCTCAAGGCCGGCGACCACGTGGTGTGCTCACACTCCATGTTCGGCTCCACCATCAAGCTCATCGGCTCGGACCTCGCCAAGTTCGGCGTCGAATCCAGCTTCGTGTCGCAGACCGACGTCGCGGCCTGGAAGGCGGCCGTCAAGCCCAACACGCGCCTGCTGTTCGCCGAGACGCCGACCAACCCGCTCACCGAGGTCTGCGACATCCGCGCGCTGGCCGACATCGCCCACGCCGCCGGCGCGCTGCTGTGCGTGGACAACTGCTTCGCCACGCCGGCCCTGCAGCGCCCCATGGCGCTGGGCGCCGACATCGTCATGCACTCCGGCACCAAGTACCTCGACGGCCAGGGCCGCGTGATGGCCGGCGCCCTGTGCGCCAGCCAGGAGCTGGTGACCAAGACCTTCCTGCCGGTGCTCAAGAGTTCGGGCATGACGCTGGCGCCCTTCAATGCCTGGGTCGTGCTCAAGGGCCTGGAGACGCTGGACATCCGCATGCGCGCCCAGTCGGCCAACGCCCTGGCGCTCGCGCAGTGGCTGGAGGCCCACCCGTCGGTGGCCCGCGTGTACTACCCCGGGCTGGCCAGCCACCCGCAGCACGCGCTGGCGATGGCGCAGCAGTCGGGTTGCGGCGGTGCCGTGCTGTCCTTCGAGGTGAAGGGCGCCGACCCCGAGCAGGCCCGCGCGCGCGCCTTCCACGTGCTCGATTCGCTGCAGGTGATGTCGCTCTCCACCAACCTCGGCGACACCAAGACCCTGGTGGCCCACCCGGCCAGCACCTCGCACGGCCGCCTGACCGAAGCGCAGCGCCAGACGGCGGGCGTGGTGCAAGGCCTGATCCGCGTGGCGGTGGGGCTGGAGCACCTGGGCGATATCCAGGCCGATCTTGACCGTGGTCTTTCTTCCTTCTGACATGTCCGCACCCATCCGCACCCGCTTCGCCCCGTCGCCCACCGGCTTCATCCACCTGGGCAACATCCGCTCCGCGCTCTACCCCTGGGCGTTCGCGCGCTCCACTGGCGGCGCCTTCATCCTGCGCATCGAAGACACCGACCTCGAGCGCTCCTCGCAAGCCGCGGTGGACGTGATCATCGAAGGCATGAAGTGGCTCGGCCTGGACCACGACGAAGGGCCGTTCTATCAGATGCAGCGCATGGACCGCTACAAGGCGGTGCTCGCCGAGATGGTGGCCGGCGGCCAGGTGTACCCCTGCTATATGAGCGTGGCCGAGCTCGATGCGCTGCGCGAGAAGCAGATGGCCGCGAAAGAGAAGCCGCGCTACGACGGCACCTGGCGGCCCGAGCCCGGCAAGACCCTGCCGCCCGTGCCCGAAGGTGTGAAGCCCGTGTTGCGCTTCAAGAACCCGCAGGGCGGCGTGGTGGCCTGGGACGACAAGGTCAAGGGCCGCATCGAGATCGCCAACGACGAACTCGACGACCTCGTGATCGCGCGGCCCGACGGCACGCCCACCTACAACTTCTGCGTGGTGGTGGACGACATCGACATGGCCATCAGCCACGTGATCCGCGGCGACGACCACGTGAACAACACGCCGCGCCAGATCAACATCTTCCGCGCGCTCGGCAAGGAGCCGCCGGTGTACGCCCACCTGCCCACCGTGCTTAACGAGCAGGGCGAGAAGATGAGCAAGCGCAACGGCGCCAAGCCCGTCACGCAGTACCGCGACGAAGGCTACCTGCCCGACGCCATGGTGAACTACCTCGCGCGCCTGGGCTGGAGCCACGGCGACGACGAGATCTTCAGCCGCGCGCAGTTCCTCGAATGGTTCAACCTCGACCACCTGGGCCGCAGCGCCGCGCAGTTCGACGAAGCCAAGCTCAAGTGGGTCAACGCGCAGCACCTCAAGGCCATGGCCGACGACGCGCTCGCGCCGCTGGTGGCCGCGCACCTGCAGCAGCAGGGCATCACGACGGACGCGCGCCTGCCGCGCATCTGCGGCCTGTTCAAGGACCGCTGCGACACCACCGTGGCGCTGGCCCAGTGGGCCAAGGCTTTCTACGCCGACATCACGCCCAACGCCGACGAGCGCGCGCAACACATCACCGACGCCGTGCGGCCCGTGCTGGCGCACGCTGGCGGAGAAGCTCGCGGCCTGTGCCTGGGACAAGGCCAGCCTCTCGGCGGCCATCAAGGAAGTGCTCGCCGCGCACGGCCTGAAGATGCCGCAACTGGCATGCCGGTGCGCGTGCTGGTGATGGGCACGGCCCAGACGCCGTCGCTCGATGCGGTGCTCGAACTGCAAAATCGTGACGTTGTTCTGCACCGTTTGCAGAACGCCTGAAAAAATCGCCTATAATTTGAGGCTTGCTGAAATGCACTGAGCGACAAGTCGCAAAGGGCGGTCAGCAAACCCTGTGGGGGTATAGCTCAGCTGGGAGAGCGCTTGCATGGCATGCAAGAGGTCAGCGGTTCGATCCCGCTTACCTCCACCAAGGATTGAAGTCGCGAAGAGGTTTTCATCGCGGCATCGGCAGAAAAAACAAGCTCTGTCGCTGCTACAATGGAAGGCTCTTTGAGTCCAGGTTATGACCCTATCGTCTAGAGGCCTAGGACATCACCCTTTCACGGTGAGTACCGGGGTTCGAATCCCCGTAGGGTCGCCAAACAAGCCGCAAGGCAAGTAGGCAACAAGTGGTTGGCACTTGGTTCGCAAGAACAAACGCCATCTACCAGGAGTGGTAGTTCAGTTGGTTAGAATACCGGCCTGTCACGCCGGGGGTCGCGGGTTCGAGCCCCGTCCACTCCGCCACCAGTCTCATGTGGTCCCATGTAGTCTCATCGGGTCCCACATTTGGTGAATTTGAAAGGTCACAGCAAGATTGCTGTGGCCTTTTCTTTTGCCTTCACCTCGTCTCATGCCGTCTCACCTCGCCTCACACGGCCGACGGGGTCGAGAAGCCGGTTCGATTCCCACGTCCTCCGCCAACACGTTGGTTAAGGTGTTGATTCGGAAGGAATTTCTGGGCGATCCTCCGAAGCGACCCCCGGCTATGAGTGGCTCTTTGGAGGGACATGTTCGTCTTTTAGCCCCTGGCGCGATTGCTGGATCCCGAAGTTCGAAGTGCTGCGACGAAGGAAAGCGCGATTCAGCAACCTCGATTTCAGGCTGCATACGCCCGATGCGGTGTACGCCACCGGTTGTTCTCGCCTCAGGTTTTCGAGCTAGATGAGCCGTCTGCCGAAGCCGTGGAGCAGCAGCCTCCAGGGTGTCGCCGTCGTTGCTGATCGATGCGGAGCTTCAGATTCTCCTGGTTGTCCTGCTCCGCGACAGGACGGTAGCGTGCTGTCTCAGCCAATACTTGCCCCGCTTCCGGAATGCCGTTTCGGTGATGTCCCCTAATATGCGAAGCGGGAAAACAAGAGGAGAAAGCACTTGAAGAATAGGCGCGCGCGTTTTCAGGTCAGTTCTCGGCTGGCCAGCCTTCTAAGTCAGGAGTACTCGTCCACCGAAAAGGCGCTTAAAGAACTGGTGGACAACGCGTGGGACGCGGACGCTGAGAACGTGAGCATCACGCTGCCAGCGCCGATGAGCGATGCGCCCATCGTGATCGATGACGACGGAACGGGCATGACCGCCGAGGAAGTTCGCCGCCACTACCTCGCCATTGCTGCTGACCGGCGCGTGGCGCGGGGAGAGCGGACAGCCGGCAAGAATAGAAGGGTCAAAGGTCGCAAGGGCATCGGCAAATTCGCGGGCCTGATGGTAGCCGCTGAGATGACTGTCGAAACTCGCGCACGCTCAAGGCTGAGTGCATTTACCGTCCGGCTATCGGACTTGGCGCAAATCGATGACATTGAAAAGTTGCCCATCGACATCCAAGATGCGGACTGCGATGCGTCTGATCATGGCACCCGGATTACCCTTTCCGGCCATGCATCATGGCCTTGCGTTTCCGGACCCCGCGAAGCTCAGGCAAGTCCTACTTCAGGAATACGGTCGTGAAGAGGGGATGGCTGTCACGGTCGACGGCAAGAAGCTTGGCGTCGATGATGTGCAGGGAACATACCGGGATGACACGTTGACCGTCGAGGGCATGACTAACGTTCGGCTGCGATTGACAGTGGGCGAGAACAATTCGGTGACTCGCCAACCTGGAATTCAGATTCGTGTCGATGGCAAGGCGGTTGGACGGCCCACGTTCTTTGGGCTGGATGAGTCGGACGACTTTCCGCCTAAGTTGCTCAAGCGGCTATACGGGGAGCTTGATGCGGATGATCTTAGAGATCACGTTACCGCCGGATGGGACTCGGTGCTGGAGAACAGTGAGCTACTGGCGAAGGTGCGTGAAGCAGCGCAGCCCGCCATTCGCGATGCCTATCGCGCTCAGTATGGCCGGGAAATGCAACTGGCCCAGGCTCGCCTGAGCCGCAAGGTTCAGGATCACTTGGCGACGCTGCCGCAGCATCGACGCGAGTACGCAGACCGGGCAATCAAGCGCGTGTTGGACAGGTTCTTCGGTGAGCCAGTAGAAAAGATCGAGCCCTACGTCTTCGTATTGCTGGAAGCCATCGAGCGGACGGACTACGGCGCTTTGCTGGAGCACATCGCCGACTCGTCGCGGAAGGATATTGCTGCCATCGCTGAGGCGCTGGACGATTTCGGGCTGGCCGAGATGGCGTACTTGGTGGAGCAGGCTGCAGCGCGGCAAGCGTACTTGGATAGCCTTGAAACGCTACTGCGGAATCCCTCCACGCTGGAAGCGACTATGCACAAGGCTCTGGAGAAGAATCTTTGGGTATTGGGCCATGAGTTCTCGCTGTTCAGTTCCAATAAGACGCTACGTGCCGTAGTGGAGCAATCCATCGGTAGCAAGTACGTTGGCGAGAAGGCCGATCGCCGGCCGGACCTCTTGCTTAACGAGGACCTCGGTGGCGAATACTTGCTGATCGAGTTCAAGAGACCGAGCCATGCTTTGAAGCGAGAGGACTATACGCAGGCAATTGACTATCGCCATGAGCTTGCCAAGTCGACGACCAAGCGCATTCGAGTTCTAGTGATCGGCGGCAGTAGGTCGGCCGACTATCCCACGAGCAATCACGAGCCTGACGTCAGTGCGGTGGTCTTCTCGGAGGTCATCTCGACCGCGAGGCGAATGCTGGATTGGCAACTGAAAGGTGCTGGAGGCTAGCCCCCTTGACTACCCGCATGGGTAGTGCGCCGCCCGAGATCCCGTCGGGATCGACGTAACTAGAGGGACCTCGTATGGTGGTCAAATCTGAGCATTCGGGAGTGGTACCAAGCCAGCACACGCCTTGGTGCTGCCCACGATATGCATTAGGTACTTGGCGCGTGACGTCCCGACGTACACTGTTTCCGCTTCTTCAGCAGTTGCGATTTCCTCGCCGAGCCAGAGGATCACCACTGGAGCCTCGAGTCCCTTGAAGCGGGCAACGGTATCGACCAGGATCGTGCCTGGCATGCGGCGTTCGAAGGACCAATCTGTCTTGCCTGGAAGCCGGTGCTGCCCCAGCAACTCGTAGAGAGCGCCTTTTGGGCGCTTGGCCAGCAATACGACGATGTCCGCCGGAGCCACCTTCTCGTCAAGTAGAAGGCCTCGCACGCGCCGCGCGATCTCCGTGGCCTGCTGTGACTCGTTGTCGAACTGCACAATGTCGACATCGGGGCCGCTCAGCTCTGGCAAGTCGACCGGCGTCCCCACGTAGAAACCATAGGCCAGTGCGTGAATTGGCGTCGTGTTGCGGCAGTTCGCGGTCAGGAAAAATGGCTCGTCTTCGATGGGAAGTTTCGCGTCGCGCCGGTAAATCGCTTGGTTGCGATCCGTGAAGAGGTAAAAGGCGCCCTGGTCAGGATTCTTCAGGAGGGTTTCGACGCCAAACCAGTACTCGTCACTGAAATCTTGCGCCTCGTCGACGATGACACTGTCGAACAAATCACCCACAAGGATGTCGTTGGCCAAGGCGAGTGCGAACGGCATCAAGATCTCGAACTTGTGCCGCTCCCCTTGCCCGGGATAGGACGCGGCAGCTTCGGCTAGAAGGTCGCGTCCAGTGCGTTCGCGCACCAGCGCGATGCGTCTTTCGCACAACTGGTGGTAACTCATCACCGTAAGTCTTTCGACGTTCGCGAGCCCCTGTGCCAGGACATCGGCGAGCGGTCGGTTGTAGCAGAGCAGGAGGACCGCTTGACCCTGTGCCGCGAGCTGACGAGCCTTCTCGATGGCGATGAGCGTCTTGCCAGTTCCTGCACCTCCGGCAATGACCGCTCGCTTACGGCCACCGATAATGCGCAGGATGCGTGCCTGTCGCTCCGTTAGTCTTACGAGTTCGGCTTCCGCATATGCCAGTTCCGCTCGCAAGAGTGCGCGGACTTCAACTGAGCCGCACAGTATCTCTTCGACCAACATGACACCTCTTTTGCCGAGATCCTGCTCTTGACCATCGCGCCAGAACGCGTTGGACTGCGCAGTCCAGGCCTGTAGTTGGGCCAGATCGGCCTGCCCGCCGATGATTTGCCGGGCCCTGCTTGTGTGTACCAAAGGGCCGATGTCGTGCAGATCCGGGAAGAAGACCGCATGCCCACTGAGCACGCGCTTGCCCGGCCAACCGCGCCATTTGGCGTGGCCCTTTAGTTGGTCCAGGATCGCGAATTTCTCCGATTGCGCTTGCCGGAACGGGTCTTTGATCTTGTGCGTGGTGCCGAAACGGTCGATGGAGGTCCATGTACCGGTTCTTGCATCCACCGCGACGCCGCCGCCCTTGACCTCCACGGTGAGGAGTCCGGCGTTCGCGAAAGCCAGCGTGAAGTCCGCTTCCCCCTCGCGCAGTTGGTGCAATTTGTCCCGGTAGGTCCAAGTGGCCGAGTGAATGACGAGTACATCATCCGGAAGCTGGTCGCGGCACGCGCGGTAGAACCGTGCCTCGGCCTGCGAGGGCAGGGCCCGCAACTGTTCGTCACTGAGGATGGGACGCATGATGGCGATCGCTAGTCTCCCTGAGAAAGCCTCATCCGGGCCGGCTCGAACACCTTGAACACCTGTCGACCATCAGCGAGGTGGACGTGGAGCTTGCAGAACACGTTGCCTGCTTTTTTGACGCTGATGATGGTGCCACTCCCAAGACCTTGGATCTCGATGCGAAGTCCCGGCACCGGGACCAAAGGAGGCGCTCCGGTTTCACTGATCGCGGTCGCCTTCCACCCAGAATCGAATCGGAATTGATCGGTCTTGCCGAACGGGTTGTTCACCAAGTGAAGGATTTGTCGTCCCGGTTGAATAGCGTGTTCGACGATACAGAGCCAGTAGTGCTCGCGCTTCTCGGCCGCACACAGCAACTCTGAGGGCGTCAGGACGATTCCCGCTGCGGTCCATGCCGCTGACTGCCCCTTGATCTCGATGAAATGCTCGCTGCCGTCGTGGGCGATCCCGCGGACATCGAATCCCTTGTTGTACGGAGGCATTTCTTCCAAGGTCGCCCACTTCGTCTGCTGCGTCTGCAGGAAGTGCTGCACGGCCGCCTGGGCCGTGACGTCGCGATCTCGCGCACGATCGGCCTCATCTGGTATGCCGGACAAATCGCGATTCACTGGAGCGGGCTCGACATAGCTCAGGAGTCGATGACCTGGATCGCTCGACGAGGGAGCGCGAGTACCCTGGTGGCGCCCGCGGCGGCGGACGTTACCAGTCCACCCCGGCTTGGTCGCGGTGCTTTTTGCCGATCCGGAGCGATTCGCCCCCTGATGAATGGGCGCGTTCTCCGGTCGTTCGGGCTTGGCAGGGGTCGCCGCAGTGCTAGATCCTGATGCGGAATTGCTGGTTGGGGCCAACGGCGCGGAGGCCGGGAGTGCATCGGCAACCGTTGATAGCTGCGCTGAGGGTGACGTGAGGGGCTTCTGTGGCGCGCCAGTCGAGGGCACTGTGACTGCGGGTGGCTGCGCTGCATTCGCGGTGGAAGGTGAGGCTGTCTCTTGCGACGGCCTGGCCGGCGCTTGCACAGGTGCGCCTTCGTCCTGATCCTGGGAAAGCTCCGGCGATTGTGGGTTCTCTGAGGCAGGCGGCGCATGTTCGAGGGTCAACTGAGACAACTCGTCGTCAGGTAGCGCGGGAATCTCTCGGACATCAAGATACTCTTCAACCTCGCCGATCTCTTCGTCCCGAAGAACTCGGCTGACCCCATCCACCAGCGTCATGGGCGCCTTGAGCATCAAACAGATCTCACGGGACAACCGGTCTACGACACCTTTGGCCCCCGATCTCACGAAAGCGCACTCACCGGAGATCACGACTTCGCCCTGGGCCGTAGCGGTGATACCTTGAAGGGAAGTGCAGATGGTGAGGGTATCGACGTCGAGGACCCTGAGAAGGGACAGGCGACGCCAGAGACCGGCCTCTTTCGCGCGTTCGAAGACGGTATGAGACTGCGCGTAGACCAAGCGAGCAATATAGCGGTACCGTTCTCGTACCTTTGCGGAAAGTGTGGTGTTCGGACGACCAGTCCCAGGATCCTGAAGCTTTATCTCCAGACTGTTCGACAGCAGCGGGACGCCAGCGGTATCCAGCAGCACCCGAATTTGAGGAAGGCGAGTCGCTGGTACGGCGAGGAAAGAAATATCGTCGTGCGCACCGAAGAGTGCGCTGGTCGCAGGCTGATCATCGGCGTAGAGGACATCGCTGAGCGTCACCATTTCGCCCCGATGGTTGAGGAAAACCGGGCGGGCTTTGAAATCAGCGAGCCATGCCGGTGCGGCACTACCGAGCGGAGATGCGAGTTCGCGACTGGCCCGTGCATAGATCCGCAGCGCCTCTGCCGCTTGTGCTTCGACGGTCAGTCCTGCTTCCGTCAACGAGGGCAAGGCACGGACGGCTGCAGCGATCGACACTTCATGAGGCACCCCCAGCTTGCGGACAAAGAAGCCGTGCGAGTCCGCGTACTGACCCTGCAGCGCAGGGTAGTGACGGCTGAGAAATTCTCCCGGGGGCGACCAAACCACTTCATCCGGGCCGCGCCATGGCGATTCGTCGCTTCGTGTGAGGATCAGTGCGTGTTCCTGGAACGCTTCACGGACGCGGGAGGCATTGCGGTCGAAAATCTGATCTAGATGTCGATAGAGGGGACGAACATGCGCCGCAGAAGGCTTTTCTGTTGCTTTGATCTGCTTCAGTCGTTTGATGCACGCGCTGACATCGACGCGGTGCACGATCCCGCAAATGTCAAGAAAGTCCTCGCTGAGTAGTTCGGCATCGATGTAGGTAGGAGAACTTCCGAAAACATCCTTGACAATGTCGATCGGATAGTAGGCTTCTTGCAGGCTGGCCGAGCGCCGCTGTCTTGTCGGTGCAATGGTCGTACGCAGCGTTGTAGCAAAGCTCGTGTAATACCTGGTCCCAGGCTTGCTGCTCTGTGAATAGGTCGCGTGGCTACTGTAGCGGTGCCAGTTTCGATCCAGGCACTCGAGCGTCTGGCGTCGGATGGCTGCGCTGTCGGAGCCAAGCAAGATGGCTAGTTCGGAGCTGCACGCCGCGTTGCCCTCGCCGGATAGACGCGGCGAAGGGTTCACACCGATGCGGAAGAAGAAGTCTCGCCATTCAGCGAGAACGGTAGCGCGCGTCTGCGGGTCCAGTTTGTCCAGTCCAGGGGGGAGATAGTCAGGCGAGACCAGCCGCAGACAATCGAGCTTCTCCTGGAGCAAGGCTTCGATGTCGAACTCAGGTTGATACTCGCGTCCAAGGTATACATCGTCCGCGAGCTGAAACCACCACTTCGAGTCCTCATTTTTCTTTGTCTTGAGGCGCAGACCTTTACGCAAGATTTCTAAAGCGGAGGCGTCCGACTGACCGTGCGTGGTGGCCGCGTCAAGGTAGTCCCTGAGCTTGGCTTTGACATACCGGACGTGGCCCGTAAGCGCTGAGAATGAAGAATCACGCCAACGGTCGGTCTTGTGCGCTGGCAGGATGTGATTCGTGATCAACGTATAAGGCTCGGGCGCGCGCACGCCAAGGTCGTGCAACAAACTCCGAATATCCGCCTCATCCTTTTCTTCAAGGAGGTCAATGAAGGCCTCGTCAAGAATTCGAAGCTCCTGCTCGAATCCAAATTTCTTACCGCGAGCTAAAGGGGTAAATACGGTCCCACTGCTTGGAGACTGCAGGGTGCCATCGCTGACTGGTAGACAACGGGCTTCTTCGACCCCCGCGTCCAAAAGATGTCGACGATTGAGAGTGGCGAGGTAGCGAAAGTACTGCACGAGCCACCCGGGACCTTGCTCGCGTACCCAGTCTCCGTGCTCGACAAAGACCTTGACGACGTCAGCGACGTAGAGGGGCGCGCAGCCGAGCCTCTTCAGGGTGCTTGGTTCGACCTCCAGGTCGGGGGCCGGATAGTCTTTTCCAAAGATCTTCCAGGCCTGATCAGCAGGCACCAGTCGTTGGAATGCCGCCGGCGCAGTCATGACTTCGGCCGGCTTTCGCCATTGGCCGGTTGCACAGAGAACGCAATCAGTCCCTGCCAGCGCCTCCAACATTTGCTGCACGACGGGGGCGAAGAAGCCGTGGGTAAGTTCCTGCTCTTGCGGCAGAAACTGCAGAAAGGTCCGTGCGAGTGCAGGCCGGTTACGGAAATGCTGGAGGCTGGCGACGAACGCCGGCGCGATGGCGTCGCGCAGCGCAGCGTTCCAAGGCCGGGCGGTCTGGATGTCTTCGCGGGCAGAACTCAGCAGGAAGTCGGCCTGGATACAGAAGCGAAATCCGAATGCGCGGATCGGCAAGAACGCGAAGGTTGCGCATTCCGATGTTGAGAGCGATTTGCCAGCATCGTCTACGGGAAAGGCCAAGACGATCTCGCTGTCGGGCGTGGACGGCCGCTTTTCGTCAATCGCGCCGGCCATGGAGACGTTCACGGCGACCCGCAGGTAGCGCTGCCGTGAACTCTTCACCTCGTTGTCTGTCGATTGCCGACTAGTCAGCAGTGCGACGAAACCATCTTCATCTAGCCGGCGCATGGATACGCGTTCATCGGGCGTTCGTAGATCAATGCGACGGAGCTTGCGCAAGAAGAGTAGAAGTCTCGCGTCCAGTTCGCTCAGTACTGTGCTTGTAAAGCTTTCACTTGGCTTTGCCGGAAGAACGATGGTTGTGCCCTCGCTGGCGTGCGCAGCGCTGGGTTCAATCCAGTGGGGCACAACGTAGCCAAGGTGCTCCTCGGGCTTCGACATGTCGAACCGAAAATGAAAGCCGTTGGAGTGAATCTGTGGAGCATTGGAGACTTGAAACACAGACTTGAATCCAATGCCCTTCTCGCCGATGAATCCAACCTTCCTTGATTTGGTGCTTTCGCCGACGCTGCACAGCGCTCGCACGTTCGCTTGCGTGAACCCCAGTTCGTTGTTCCAGATCGTCAAGGCTTCCGAGGAAAGCGTCAAATGGATCTCGGGGCCGACTCCGATGGCATAGGCGTTGTCGTCGGCGTTCTGGACCAGTTCGAGAATGAAATGGGTCTTCGTGGAGTACAGATCGTCAGACAGCAGTCGCAGGGCGCTGTTGAGCTTTCTACGCATGCCTTCAGCCGCCGCCTCTGCGTCAGGGGCGAGGGTCATTCCGATCATGTATTCAGAACGCCGAATCTGCTCTATGAGGGCGCGACCCTCTCCGGTTTTCTGAGCCGCTTGATGATCCTGCATATCTTCTCCGGTTTACGAGGCCGATCCGCCTAGTTGCCTGAAGGGCGAGGCGAGCCACGCTCGCCGAGCGGACGCGCTATGAGATCCGAACGGCCAGCAACCAGAAAGATCACGCGGCTTCATCGGTGGCCGCTCCCGGTGCTAGATGCCGGATCTGCCAACCGCGCGCCATCAGCCTCTCCTCATTCACCGTAACGTCCTTTTCCGCCCCCAGCGAGCTGTTTCGCAAAGCTAGGCACAGCAGGTGAGTAGGTCGGGTCATCGCCACGTAGGCCTGCAGTAGCCGTTGCATCGCCTTGTCGCTGGCGCACTTTGCGCCATTCTGGTGTTGGCCCAAGAGCCACGGCATCAGCCCATGCAGGAAGTGCGTTTGGTTGAAAGTCTCCAGAAGGAGCGTGGCCGAATGGGTCTGGCCCTTCGACATGTGGATGGAGCCCAGCCGGATATCGACACTGGTGTTCCCGTGGATGTAGCGGTAACTGTTCGCTGGCACGGACTGAGCTTGATTCAGATTGACGGGCAGCGTGGGGGGCTCGGTAGTTGCGCAAGCCATGAAGTCGTTGGCGGCAGGCGCGTTAGCAATACCCCCGGCCAAAGCGGCCGCAAGTTTCCGGATTTCAGGGCAGAGCTGTGCCCAACGTGCCGCATCAAGTGGCTCTCGATCGACTACGAATCGGGCGAGCAAGCCGCGATACACGGTCCGCATTTCATCGGCATCCGTGAGGCGCTTTTCTATCTGCAAGTGTTGCCGGCTGCTTGACCGCATTTGCGTCGTTCCTGCCAGCAAGTTGGCGAGGTGAGCGATTGCTGAAGCGACGCTGTCCACGCATTGATGGAGAGGGCCACCACTCGATGCAAGCACCTGCGCCGCGAGGAGGTTCTCAACGAGGGTGCGTGGCCGATAGGTCGGACGGCCGGCACCTGGCTGATATCCCGCCCAGTAGTGCGGGACGGTCTTGGGGTATTGCTTGTGGCCGGGTTCCACGTCGGGGAAGGGTTTGTGAACCGCGCCGACCGCAGTGACCGCCGACGAGGCTATCAGGGGCGCAGGCAACGTGGCGAGCACGTGATGGCCGAAGGCGTCCAGAACGCCGGAAGGATCGTTGTCGGGAAAGACAAAGATGGTGTGGGGTAGCCCCTGACCTGCCACCGCGGTCGGCCGCACACCCTTCAAGCCGCTGGGTTGAACAGGGAGGTAAGCGAAGGGATTGGCAAGCGCCCCGATCGACGCGTCGAAGCGGAAGGAGTCGGCGATGTTGACGCACCGTATGTTGTCGGGAAATGCATCGGCGACTGGCTTGACCCCACCCTCGAAAATGGCCTGGTTCGGATCACCGACGCGCTGGATGCAGACCGCAGGCACGTCACGCGGGAAGAGCCGCCGCAGGAATGCGTTCTGCTGTTCGGAGGTGTCCTGCATCTCGTCGACCAGGACGAAGGGAAACCGGTTCTGGAGAATAGAGGGAAGACTGGGCTGCTGCGCCAGCAAGGCTTCACCGAGAAGGAAGATCTCGTCGTAGCAGAAGTAGCCCTGTACAGCCGCATGCTGCAGCGCGGACGCCGCGAGCTGGTACATCTTGGTGTGAGTACCGCTGGGAAAACTCGTGTTCGCCAACGGTGTCGCAAAGTTGGCGCTGCCGAGGCGCAGGCTGTCGAAGCTGATGAATTTCTTCTCGAGGTAACCGTTCAGGGTGAAATAATCCCCTGGGCTGAGATGGCGACGGCGCACCCTTGTCGTCAGATCGTTGTCGATCGCGGCGACGCGGTAGCCCGCCGACAGCAACCATGGGATCGCCAGAAAACGATTCACGAATCCGTGAATGGTGTCGATGAAGTGCGGATAGCCAAGCAGGCGCTGGCCGACATCCGTGTTGCCCAAGCGATGCGCGATCTCCTCGCGCGCCACGTTGGTGTGAGAGAGGACGCAGATGCCGCGGGTCGTGCTTTTCCACTTGCGCGCGAGAATCGCCAGCTTCGCTACGACGAGCGTGGTCTTGCCGCTGCCGGGGCAGGCAGAGACGTCCAGCGTGGTCAACGACTTCAGGAACGCTCGCCGCTGCGCATCGAGGGTCTGCAGCTTGAGCAATCCGCGAGCCCACTCGATGTCGTCATCGGTGATGGGGCCGATCAGGTCCGACGGCGCAATCATGCCGCCGGCGCCACGGCTGCTACGGCAGGCGCCGGCGGGGTGGTGGCGAAGGCGATGGCTTCCCGGATATAGGCCGGAAGGCGTGCCGACAGCCAGGCGCCATCGATCTCGCCTGTCCTCGCGTGCTCGCTCAGCAGGTCAGCCAGATGTTGTGCCGCAATGGACTTGGAGGCCCGCTTGCTCGAGAACATCTCATAGACATGGGAGCACAACACCTCGCGATCGCCGGCGGCCTGGACCACCAGCGCGGCGTAGTCCAGCTTCGCGGCCGCCTTGACGTCCGCATGCGTCTTCTTGTCGTTGTTCAAGGGGTCGTCGTTGGCCGCGAGGACGGCGGCCATGTAGACCTCTTCGGCGAGGCCGGCGAATGCCAGGTCGTACTCCAGTGTCCATTCATTGGCGACGAAGGTCCTGATGTTCTGCCCATCGCCTTCGCTGAGCCGGATCCGCCTAGCCTCGAGTCCGGCTTGCCGGTCGGCAGGGGTGGCGCCGAACTCGCGCTTGACCCGCCATTTGCGACGCGGACTGGTCCACTTCGGGTCCGCATCGTCCGCGACCAACTCCAGGATGCGGGGTGCGCAGTCTGGCATCACATCCATGTCGGCCAGGCAGGCCGTCGGAATCGCAAAGACGCCCTTGGCGGGATCCTGGCGTTGAAGGATTCGTGCATAGCGTCGCAAGCCGGTGCCACCCACATTCACGATCGACACGCCGTGCTGGGTCAAGTCACGGTCGATCAGCCGAGCGAGCGTCGGTACCAGGAGGGCCTCGCCGTCGCCCTCCACCACGATCAGGCCGCGCGCGAAGAACAGGTTGGCCTTGGTCACGTCGAGGAAGCGCTGTAGGAACCTGTAGTCGCTCTTGCTCAGGTGCGTGTGGCCTTCGGCCATCGAGTAGGCGCCTTGCCGATGTAGCAGCACCAGGTTCTGCAACGGGATCTTCGACGTCAGGTTGGGGCTGTGGCTGGTGACAATGACTTGCACCTGGCGCCGAGTGCTTCCCACCAAGGGCGTGGCGGCGGCTTCCAGGAACTCCATCAAGCGCAACTGCCGCTGCGGATGCAGATGCGCTTCCGGCTCCTCGATCAGCAGCAGGGGGAGGCCATCGGGTTCCTTGCCAAGCAACAGCAGCTCGCAGGCCATGAACAGCAGGTTGTTGGAACCCAGGCCGTACGTGCCGCGGGACCGACCATCCGGCCCCGCGAGCAGGTCCAACTCCAGGCGTTCGAGGATCTGCCGTAACCGAGCTGCGTCGGTGCCGCCTTCCGCGAAACTGATGCGCCCGTGCAGCGCCTCGCCGGCAAGCGACAGGCGGGCCAGGTAATCGGTATTGATAGCCTTCTGCGCACCCCCGATGCCTTCATGCTGGTCGACCAAGTGACGCAAGTAGTCGGACAACCCGGACAGACTCAAGTTGGCCGCCTGCGCCGCGTCGGCCGGCGGCGAGGCCGCGTCGAACGGCTGCCCCTTCTTGATCTCCGGGAAGTTGTTCAGGATCTGCGACAGACGGGAGCCGCGTCCCGGCGACATCTCGCGCTCGGCATCGCGCAAGGGACGCAGGTAGGCAGTCGCAAGCAGCTGCCGGACCGTCGCGTCGAAGGGAGGGCCCTCGCCTGCGGGGCCGCTGCGCACCGTGATGTCGACCCATCGCCGGCTGCCGGGTGTCTCGCTCAAACGGCGTGCAAACCAGTGCACATAGAGGGCGACCCCCGCGCCCTCGTACGTCAGGTATTCGGCGAACGCGCCTTTCTCGCTGTCTGTTAGCCCGGACAACCGGGCCCGGATCGTGATCTCCGCCGCTTGCTGCCCATCGGTTCGGATGTGGAAGTCCTCGGGTTGCACGCGCATGAATTCCATGTCACGGGTCGTCAGCGCATGCCGGATCGCGTCGATGACGGCCGTCTTGCCTGCATCGTTTTCGCCGACGAGTGCCGTGACGCCTTCGCGAAACTCGATGGAAAACACCGGGTCACCAGCACCAAATTGCCGGAAATTCTTGATCGTGAGCTGTGACAGAAACATGGAATCTCCAAGCGATCGCTAGGCTGGCAGCAGTCTTCGTACGCCGTCGCTCGATTGGCTGGTCCCGCTGCAATCCAGTCCGCTGCATATTTCAGGCATCAGCACGAGGTTTTCGCTTATCTAATTGGACTAAACGATCAAACGACAATCCGCGCTGCAGTCCCCGCATGCTCACGCAAGAGATACAGCAGCCCGCCGCCATCAATCAGTTCAATGGGCTTGTCTTTGGAAAAGTTATACGCATCGGGCCCATAACCGCTGGTACAAACCAGAATGCCTTTGTTGGCACCCTCGTTGAGCATGGTTCCGTACAGATCCCGGACAGCGCTCACTCCCACCGTGTCGCGATAACGTTTGGCCTGAATCACCACCTTGCCTCCGAGCACCGGGCGCGTGTCGAAGGCGATAGCGTCCACGCCACCGTCCTTTGAACTGCGCGTGAGCTTGGTATCAAGCCCCATCTTGCTGAAGAGATTGGAGACGAGTACCTCGAAGTCTGCCGGCGTCAGGTCCATCAGATTCGGGCGCGTTTCGAGCCCTGACAAGGCATCCCCCTGCTCGATGAAGCGCTTGTCGACCATGTCGAATTCGACGATTGGCTTAACCGCCTGTAACTCGTCCGGGCGGTTGGACACCTGAGCACCGAGATTTCTCAGACAGGCCACCTTTTCGACTTTCTCCAGCCGTAGGCCCAAGAATTCCATCTTAGGTGCCCGGACCGACACAACCGGCACCCGCACTTCGCGCCCACTGGCCGGATCGTGGGTGTCCACCATGCCATTGAAGGTAACCAGCGCGAGCGCATCAGCCTGATCGGCTTCAAACAGCTCGTGCAAGGTGCGCAGCGTGATCGAGGCGACGATGTCCTGGTAGAGCTGCTTGATCTCAGCCGGCTTTCTGGCCTTGGACTCAATGACATCCTTGGTCTTGACGTAGCGGTACTCTGCCTCCTTCGGGATTGCCTGTACTTCCGGCAGGTCGTACTCAACGATCAGTTCCGATGAATCGGGGCTGTAGGCGATGCGGAATTTCTGCGGGAACCCTTCCGTGGGGTACTCCGACCGGGCCAGCACCATCTCGTTGTAGGCCACTACAGCATCTGGTTCCTTCGCGTGATAGGCCGTCTGGAATTCATCAACCTCGGCGTTGCGGCGCTTGACCTCCATCTCGAACTGGCTCTTGCTCTGGTCGTAGTCCGCCTTGAGCTTAGCAAACTGCTCGCGCTTGATGGCCTCGGCCTGGTTGAAGCGCACGACGTCCGACTGATGGTCGCTGGCTGCTCTGGACAGCGCGGCAGCGTGCTTTTTGGCAGCTCCCGGAATCAATTTGCGCAGGCCTGAGGGTGGGGAGATCTGTGGCGCGCGTGGGGCGCGGCCCGGTGCGAGTTCCGGTGGTGGTTTGAAGGCTTCGAAATCCGCGGCCGGCCGCAGTGCATCAAAGTCGATGCGGTCATCCAGCGACAGCGTATGCGCCAGGATGCCTTGCAGTTCTTCAAGTCGATCATGCAGTTCGGCGTTCAGGTCATCGGCTTCGCCCTGCCGGTCGGCCAAGTACTGCGCCTTGGCGAGTTTCTGCGCGGCACGGTCGTCACGGTTCTGCTGTGCCAGCGCCATGCGTTGATGGCGCTCGATCTGCCGCGCCTGGGTCAGTTGCGCACGGACGCCGCGCTGACGCTCACGCTCCGCGGCGGCCACTGCCCGCGCCGTGGCGCGCAGGAATCCCTCAAATCCGCTTCTTCGCCCCATCTCTTCTCCTTCTTCTTTTCGGTATCGCCATCAGGCGCTCTGGATCTCACGCGTGCCTCGGCATCCTTCAGAAAACGCTGAGCATCCCCAGAAAGATTTGCCCGCTGCGGCGCCTCGCTTCGCCACGCGCCGCACCATCGGTTTTCCGCATCGAGGACAGGGTGGTTCCGCAGACGCTGTCGGCTCCATAGCTTTGGTCGTCTCTGTCGCCTCGGTATGTCTGTCGGGTGATGCCACGGCTTGCGCTGCACTCAAATTGGAAGCCGATGGACGGCCCCCATCCTTGTTTCGCGCTTCGCGCAGCAGATTCATGAGGGCAGGGCCATCGATCAATTGGATGTTGCGGCCGTTGGCGAATGCCGCAGCCTCTTGCGTAAAACGCCCGGAGGTCACGACGAAGCCGCCTGCAGCACCGTACGCGGCCATCACGCCATACAGCTCCCGCACCGTGGAGATGCCCACCTTGAAGGCCTTCCACTGCTTGCACTGCACGAAGGTCTTCTCGCCCGCCTTGGCGAGCACCAAGTCCACGCCGCCATCGGCGCCACCACCACCAACCTCTTTGACCACATAGCCGCGGCGCCGGAAACCTTCACCGACCAGCAGTTCAAACTGCTGCCAGGACATGTCCTGTAGCGCATCCGCGCTGCTGCTCGCCGAGGTGGTATCGAACAGGGCGCGCCGTCGCCGGCGGCGTACCGCCGATATCACGGCGCCAAAGAGGCAGATCATCGGCACTAGGTATTGGCCTCCCGTGGCGAGGCCCTGCCAAATGGCCGTCGTGGCCATCTGTCCGATTTGTTGAGCGGACTGCGCAGCAGGCAGGGGACGCGAGGCAACGGCATGCAGTACCCAATAACTAGCGAGCGCCAACGCCACGCCCGCCCACCAGGGCATCAAAGCCACTAGGTCCATGAGGTCCTCCGCCGCGCTGGACTTGCGCCGTCTCGCCATTGATTCCCCTTTGAAACCGCCGATCGGTAAATTGAATAAACATTCTGCAACAAACTCGGAGGCGATTTGGCAGCGAATCGGAGGTAATGCCCTCATTCGGTGCATCATCAAATGCGTTTCGCGGAATGGCGATGGCGTGATGATGGTTGCGGGCAGGTGTGGATCGCTGTAATATGTCTAATATTTTGGACAATATTCGATTGCGACCTGTCATGAACCTGATCGACATCGGCCATGCTGTACGTGTGCGGCGCGCTGAGTTGGGCCTGTCCCAGGCGCAACTGGCGCACCTGAGTGGCCTGTCGCGTCAGACCCTGGTCGGCTTGGAAAACGGCACCCTGAGCGATCTGGGCGTCAACCGCGTGGGGCAGGTGATGGCGGTGTTGGGGTTAGATAGCCCCAAGCCGGATACGCTGGCGCGGCGCAAGAAGCGTGGCCTGTGGATGGCGGCCAAGACAGCCAGCGTCAGCTATGCGCATGAACTGGAGCCTGATGCGCTGGAGCAGGCCCTGGCGAGCGGTGACGTGCCGCTCCCATTTGCGCCGCACCTGACCCATTTGCTCGACGAAGCGCCCGTCCCCATCGTCGTGATGGCCGTGGAGGAGGCGGCATCACGCGCGCACCTGCCGCCGCGGCAGATCTGGCGCAACGTGGCGAAGCTGGCCGAATCCTTGTCCGTGCACCGGCGGGCGTTGTGGGCATGAAGTCCGGGTCACTGCCCGGCGGTCCCTGGGAAAAGCTGTTCCCGCGGGCTCTGGCGCTGATTGACGAGATCAGCCGGTACGGTGGAATCGCCGATCCGTTCTGGACCTTGGGCGGTGGGACCGTGCTGATGTTTCGCTACCACCATCGGTTGAGCAAGGACATCGACATCTTCGTGCCCGATCCGCAGTACCTCGGCTTTGTCACGCCTCGGTTGAGCGATACGGCGGCAGACCTGACGCAGGACTACACCGAGCAGCCCGGCGCGTTCGTCAAACTGCAGTTCGAGGAAGGCGAGGTCGACTTCGTGGCCGCGCCAAACCTGCTGGCCGACGCCTGGGAAACCTGGGACATCGGCGGTCGCTCCGTGAAGGTGGAGACAGCCGCCGAAATCATTGCCAAGAAGATGTACCACCGTGGTGACCGAGCCACGGCGCGCGATCTGTTCGACTTTGCGCTGGTGATCGAGCGCGAGCCCCAGCAGCTCCTGACGGCGATGCCGTTCCTGTTGCGCCACCGAGAAGCATTCCTGTCCCAGATTCGGCAGCCGCATGCTGGATTGCCGGCCTCCTTCGACGCCATTGCTACGCTGGACTACACGCCAGGCTTCGATCACTGCGTGGCGGTGGTCGGCGAGTTCCTGGACAGCCTGTAGTTGTTAGAGCGGCACGGCACTTATCGCGAAGGGACATGTTGATGCAGGGTGGGATATGACTACCACGAGAAAGCGCTCCCAGGCAACAAGCCGGGAGGGGATCAACTTCGTGCGTACGCTGGTTGAGCACCACAACTGCACGTTCCAAGAGATCGATCTGCAGAACGACCTCGGAAACGATGCCTACGTCGAGTTTGTGGTGAAAGCGCCACGGGTTGCTGCGTAGCGCTGCAAATAAAGTCGGGCTCTTCATATCGCGCAGCCGGTGGACGCTACGCCTTCCAGTCCGATCGCGACCACTTCGAGTACTGGGCGTCTCACACGCTGCCCGTGCTTGCAATCATTGTCGACCCAGAAGCGAGCAGGGCAGCCTGGGTTGACATCACCGACCATCTTCGACGCAACCCTGCGGCGATCAAGGAGGGACCCTTCAGCATCTATGCTGACAAAGATATTTCGGAATCTTCGTTTGCCGAGTTTCGGCAGCACTGCCTGAACTACCGCGAACCATATAGCCGCGAGCAGAACTTCGGAAGGGCCATGGAGTCCTTTGCCGATCGAGCGGACGACGAACGCTGCTTTGACGGACTACGGGCGCTGTTTGCGTTCCACAGGCAGCAGATGGCTACCTGGTACTACCTCATCTCGTGTCTCTCCAATTTCCAAGGTCACAGAGTCCTGCGCCCTCTCGTTGCACGTCTCTGCCACATCCCTACGCATGGAGACATATTCTGGAGCCAACAGAACTTCATCAAGGAAGAGGTCCGTCAGGAAGCACTTCGACTAATGCGCCAGTTGTTTGATCGCAAGGACGCGCTCGCCATGCTCTCGGTGATCGACGATTCCGGCATTGATCGGGGGACCATCGGGCAGGCGGTGCATGCGCTGGTGGACACCATGGCAGATGTGCCGGCAGTGATGGAGTCGATCGCAATCGATCAGAGCCAGAGTGAGCGCGTTCGACACAGCGCGATCCTGTTTGCCACCAGCTCGGCCCAGTGGCAATCCCCCGAGGTCGCTCTTGATCTCCTGGATCGAATACGGGCTTCGATTTACAGCGATGACGAACTGCGCGCCGTGGTTGACTGGTTGGCAGGCGATCTTAAGCAGCACGGCCGTGTTTCGTTCTACTAGGACGCCATACGCTGCTCGCAAAGGTGCTCGTCATTGCTGTCACTCCATCATTACCCGAGTGCAACTCCAGAGTGAGCCGGGTGACACCGGGATCCGAACGTTCGGCTACGGTGTATGCCGAGTGACACTGCACTGACACTCCATTGCACTGCCGCAAGCAGATCTGGTGTCCAAAGCGTTCGCTACTCGTGGCCAGAGCAGAAACTTACGCCATCGTTTCGATGTCCAACGTGGCCGATGAAACATAGGAGCGAGATGTCCTATGGCAAAACAAATCGAAAAACTGACGGCCAATAAGGTTCGCCGCGCATGCCGCCCCGGCCGACTCGGCGATGGTGGTGGCCTGTACCTGCAGATCACGCCATCCGGCAACAAGAGCTGGATATTTCGGTATGGGCGCCAGGGGCGGGAACACTTCATGGGATTGGGCCCGCTTCATACCGTCAGCTTGGTGGAGGCCAGGCATGCAGCTCAGCAAGCCAGGAAGTACCTGTTCCAGAACATCGATCCATTGGCACGCAAGCGCCAGCACCGTAGACGCGCATCGATCCGGCCGGAGCATAAGTGCTTTAAAGCGTGTGCCGAGGAATACATCAGGGAGCACGCGGCAGGCTGGCGCAACGACAAACACCGGCAGCAGTGGGAGAACACCATGCGCGACTACGTCTACCCGTACCTCGGTGCGATCGACGTGCGCAGGGTGGATACGGCCGAGATCCTCCACGTCCTGCGGCCGATCTGGACCGCCAAGACAGAAACCGCCACGCGCGTGCGCGAGCGGATCCAACGGGTACTGGACTGGGCGACAGTTCACCAATACCGAGAGGGGAGCAACCCGGCGCGCTGGAAAGGACACCTCGAGGTGCTTCTGCCTCCCCCGGCGAAACTCAAACGCGTGCGGCACCACGCGGCCTTGCCGTTCCAGAAGATCGGCGAGTTCATGGCGGCGCTGCGCGAGCAACGCGGGGTGGCCGCGCAGGCGTTGGAGTTCACCATCCTGACGGCCTGCCGCTCGGGAGAGGTTCTCAAAGCCACCTGGGCGGAGATCGATCTGGAACGAGGGACGTGGACCCTTCCGGCCGAAAGGACCAAGGCGGGGAGGGCGCACAGGGTGCCACTGTCCATGGCAGCGCTGAAGGTGCTCGCTGCTCAAACGGGGCGGAGCGGCAGGTACGTCTTTCCAGGCGGCACGGAGGAAGGGACCCTGTCGTCCGTGGCGATGACCCAAGTGCTCAAGCGCGTGGGGGTTGGCGGAGTGACGGTCCACGGTTTTCGGTCCACCTTCCGCGACTGGGTTGCCGAGCAAACCCGGTATCCGCGCGAGTGGGCTGAGATCGCTTTGGAGCATCGCCTTGGATCCGCGACGGAGATGGCTTATTTCAGAAGCGATTTGCTGGAAGAGCGTCGAGGCTTGATGGAGGACTGGGCCAGATGGTGTGCGGGCGATCGACCCCCGTCCCCAGATCAGGGTTTACCCCTGATGAACGGGTCGACGGGAAACCCTCCGCCCAATCGATCAACCCCCGAATCGACCTCCGTCCGCGATGGAGACTCCATGGCGCTCGATGAGCCGACATGACACGCGGTCTGCTTGCTATCCGAGGCTTCTGTCAGAATTTTGGGGCAACCTGGGATGGTATGGACCCGTACCCGGGCAGACGTCCACTCCGCCAAATAAATCAATGGGTTACGTGAGAAATCGCGTAGCCCATTTTGGTTTCTGGCACCCGATGTTCCGGCGCTGTCCTTCAAGCGGAGGACAGACGGCCGAATGACCCTCGTCTAGATTGGCATCCATCCACGATGGAAGCCAACGACATGTTCATTCGAAACTGCTGGTACGTCGCCGCCTGGGCGCACGAGATCCCCGAGCAAGGCCTGTTTTCCCGCGTCATTCTGGGCGAGCCGCTGCTCCTGTACCGCCTGGCCAATGGCGAGACCGTCGCGCTGGAAGACCGGTGCTGTCACCGCCTCGCACCACTTTCCGCCGGTCGGCGCGAGGGCGACTGCGTGCGCTGTGGTTACCACGGGCTGAAGTTCTCGCCCGACGGCGCCTGCGTCGAAGCGCCAGGCCTCGACCGCATCCCGATCAAGGCGAAGGTGCGCAGCTACCCCGTTGCCGTGCGGAACCGGTGGGTGTTCGTCTGGATGGGCGATCCGGGTGTCGCGGACGTCTCGCTGCTGCCGGACAACTTCTCCTGCGACCACCCCGAGTGGCACTACCAGCCGGGCTATCTGCACTATGAGACGCCCTACATGCTCATCTGCGACAACCTGCTGGACTTTTCGCACCTGTCGTACGTGCACGAGAACACCCTGGGGGGCTCCACGCGGATCGCGCAGTCGAAACCCGAGGTGGCGCGCGTGCCGCAGGGCATCCGGGTCACGCGCCACGTGCCGGACGTGCCGCCCTCCGCGTACTGGCGCTCGTTCCACGAGTTCGAAGGCAACGTCGACCGTTGGTTCATCTACGACTTCCTGCTGCCCGGCACCCTCATCATGGACTCCGGCGGGCGCCCGACGGGCCAGGCCGAGGGCGACATGGCGGGCGCGGTGCGGCTGCACAGCTGCCAGACGCTGACCCCCGAGACGGCAAGCTCCACCCACTACTTCTTCCAGCAGGCCTACCACGCGCCCGCGCCCATTCCCGGGACCACGGCCACCATCTTCCAGGGACTGCTCGCCGCCTTCGAGGAAGACCGCTCGATCATCACGGCCCAGTACCGGAACCTGCTTCTCGACCCCGCCGCGCCCATGCTGCCCATGGCGATGGACCACGCGCTGGTGCAGTTCCGCCGCCTCGTGGACAGCGAGCTGGCGAAGGAGCGCGAGCGCGCGCCCGCTCGCCCGGCGGTCGTCGCGGCCTAGCACAGAACAACACCCCCATCCAGGAGACAACCCCATGATCCGTCGAACCATCCTCCGTCTGTTGGCGCTCGTCGGCGCCGCCGCGCTGCCTTTCGCGGTGCTCGCTCAGGCGCCCGCCGCATTCCCGAACAAGCCCATCCGCATCGTGGCCTCCGCGGCCGCTGGGGGCGCGACGGACTTTGTCGCCAGAACCGTTGGTGAGCGCTTGTCCAAGCAGCTCGGCCAACCGGTCATCGTGGACAACAAGGCGGGGGCGAACGGTGCCCTGGGCGCTTCCGAGGTGGCGCGCGCCGCACCGGACGGGTACACGCTGCTGGTGACCTTGGGCGACACCCTGATCAACAACGTGGCGATGTACAGGACGCTGTCGTACGACCCGTTCAAGGATTTCAGCTACATCACGCAGGCCGTTCGCAGCCCGGCGGTGATTTCCGCGAATGCGGACCTCCCCGTCAAGACCATGGCCGACTTCAGGCGCTACGCGGCCGAGCAGCGCGGCAAGCTGACCTATGGCTCGTGGGGGCCCGGTGGCCTGGGCCATCTGGCGGGTGAACAGCTCAATCGCATCATCGGTGCCGAAATGGTCCATGTGCCGCAGCGCGGCGAGGCGCCGGTGATGGCCGATCTGCTGTCGAAAACCGTCAGCGTGGGCCTGACCTCGGCCGGGCTGGCCAAGCAGCACGTGCTGGCGGGCAAGGTGACCGCACTGGCCATCATGGGCAAAGAGCGGTCGCCGGCGCTGCCGCAAGTCCCGACCATGCGGGAGCAGGGTTTCGACGACCCCTTGTTCGATGCGGCCGTCTACATCGCCTTCGTCGCGCCGGCCAGGACGCCCGAACCCGTGGTGAAGAAACTCGCGGACGAGATCCGGAAGATTCTGGCGGACCCCGAAGTCGGCCGGTTGATGAACGAGCGGGGCCTGGACATCATGAACAGCACCCCCAGGGAGTTCGAGGCCAGCCACCGCGCGGAAGCCGAGGTGATCCTCAAGCGCATCAAGGACTTCGGGCTGGTGGCGCAGTAAGCAGAGGGCGCCGGGCAGGTCGACCCGCGGCCGCGCGGCAGCCGACCGGGTAAGCCCTATTGGTGCCCTCTCGGCGAGGTTTCAAACTGGCTGCGCCATGCGCTCCACCTGGAATGTCCTCACGCCACCGCCCGGCCACCACGTGGACGCGGCGGCCATGAACCTGCTGCTCGATGTGCCGACGAGCACCGCACCCGGGCGCGGCTTGCTGAACTTCATCAACGCGCACGTGGAGGTGGACTACCTCTCCCTGGTCGAGTACTCGGGGGCCGTGCCCTCGCAGGTGGATGGATGCACGCACGGGGACCACCTGCCCAACATCACGGCCGAGTGCTTTGCCTGCTACAAGCGGCAGTACAGCCAGCTGGACGAGGTGACCCACCTGGCGGGCCGGGTCCAGCAGGATGTGCATCCCTCGCCGGACGTGACCGTGGTGCACTATGGCCTGGAGGACATTCCGGACATCTGCTGGCGGCAGGAGATTTTTGAACATTCGAAACTCACGGGCCGGTTGAGCTTCCTGTACGCGCCGGTCGCCCGCACCGCGTTTGCCATCAACCTCTACCGCGATGTGTCCTGCGGGCCTTTTGCACCGATGGAGATCGACCGCCTGACCGCCATCGCACCCATTCTTCGCAAGGTGCACCTCAACGCCTTGCATGTCCGGCGGCAGCGCCTGCACGCGCAGGCGCGCAAGGCCCTGGTCGAGCAGAACCTGCTGCAGCGGGCACCCCGGTTGTCCGAGCGCGAGCGCGAGGTCTGCGTGGGCATCGTGGACGGTCTCAGTGTGGACGGCATCGCCGCGGGCATGGGCGTGGCCCCGTCCACGGTCCAGACCCTGCGCAAACGCGCCTACATCAAGCTGGGCATCGAGGCGCGCAGCGAGTTGCTGCTGCTGTCGAACTGACAGGACATCGACCGATCGCGTTGCCTGGACCCCTGACCAGGCGGGCGTGCCTTGGTCAGAGGCACCAGGGCCTGGGGCGATGTGTTCAAACCCAGTAGAAGCGCCTCTGGCTCGGCGTCAGTGCGCCTGCGTGTACAGGACGAGGGCGTGGGTCTGGTTCAGTTCTCGCGGGTTGTTGGCCAGCAGCCTTTGCACGCCCATGGCGGCCTCGGCCAGCATGGGCAGGTCGTTGGCGGCGATGCCCACCTCGCGCAGCCGCTGCGGCATCGGGGCTTGCGCCACGTGCTGGGCCATGGTGGCGATGAAGGCCTCGGCCGCTTCACCGTCGCTGGCCCCGTGCAGCGCCGGGTTCAAGGCGCGCGCGAGTTCGGCGTAACGAGCGCCCGCCTCGGGCAGGTTGAAGCGCAGCACCGGCACCATGACCAGGGCGTTGGCCAGGCCGTGGGGCACGTGGAAGTGGCTGCCCAGCGGGTGGGCCAGGGCGTGGATCGCGGCCACCGGCGCATTGGCGAAGGCCATGCCGGCCAGCATCGAGCCCAGCAGCATGCCTTCCCGCGCTTCGATGTCGTCGCCCTGGGCGATCACGCGCCCGAGGTGGCGGTCGAGCAGCTGGAGCGCGCGCACCGCCAGCGCGTCGGAGATCGGGTTCTTCAGGTGGCGGGTGGTGTAGGCCTCGATGGCGTGCACCATCGCATCCACGCCGGTCATGGCGGTGGGCGCGGGCGGCAGGGCCAGGGTCAGCTGGGCGTCCAGCACGGCGACATCGGGGTACAGCAGCGAGCTGATGACGCCGCGTTTCTGGTGGTCCGGCGTGGAGACCACCGAGGTGGGCGTGGCCTCGGAACCGGTGCCGGCCGTGGTCGGCACTTGGATCAGCGGCAGGCGCGGCCCGGTCGCGCGCTGCGGCCCGTAGATGTCGGCCAGCGGCTGGGGGCTGGCCGCGAGCAGCGCGACCAGCTTGGCGGTGTCCAGCGAGCTGCCGCCGCCCAGGCCGATGACGCAGTCGGCCCCGGCGACGCGGGCCGCGTCCACCGCCGCGAGCACCACGTGCTCGGGCGGGTCGGCCTCCACCTTGTCGTGCACCGTCACACGCAGCCCGGCCTTGCGCAGCGCGGCCACCGGGGCGTCGATCAGGCCTGCGCGCACCAGGCCGGCGTCGGTGACGACGAAGGCATGCCGGCGTCCTTGCAGCAGCGGTGCGAGTCGCAGGGCCGCGCCGCGCTCGCAGACGATGCGGGGTGGGGTTTCGAATTGGAAGCTGGGCATGGAGCGGGAAATGAAAGGCGAAGCAAGGCCCCTCGCCGTCGATCGGGCGATGTCGTTCACAGACGAGGGGGAGGGGCGCGGCGCGCCCGGGTGGTCAGTTGATGGAGATCTTGGTGCGCGTGATCAGCTCACCGTAGGTCTTGTGGTCCTTGCGCAGCACGTTGCCGAGCTCGGCCGGGGTGGTGGTGACGCTCTCGAAACCCATGGCCTGCACGCGCTCGATGGAGGCGGGCTTCTTCAGGCTCTTGTTGATCTCGGCGTTCAGGCGGCGGATCACGTCGTCCGGCGTGCCGGCGGGGGCGAAGACGCCGTGCCAGCCGCTGATCTTCTCCAGCTCGGGCAGGCCCACTTCGCGGAAGGTGGGCACGTCGGGCAGGGCGGCCGCGCGCTTGGGGCCGATCACGGCCAGCGCCTTGAGCTTGCCGGCCTTCACATGGATGGCGCTGCCCGAGTCGAAGGTGAAGTCCACCACGCCGGCCAGCAGGTCCTGGATCGAAGGCGCCAGGCCCTTGTAGGCGAGGTGCTCGGCCTGGGTGTCGGTCTCCAGGTTCAGCAGGGCGCCCGCCACGTGCGGGAAGGAACCGTTGCCGGTGGAGGAGTAGTTCAGCTTGCCGGGGCTGGCCTTCATCTTCTCGACCAGGCCCTTGACGTCGCTCACGCCCACCTTGGGGTGGGCCAGCAGGGCCATGTTGAGGCCTGCCGTCATGGCGACGGGCGCGAAGTCCTTGATCGGGTCGAACGGCACCTTGTCCATGACGTAGGGGCCCAGCGTCAGCGTGCTGGAGGCCAGCATCAGCAGCGTGTGGCCGTCGGCCGGCGCGCGGCGCACGAACTCGGCGGCGATGTTGCCGTTGGCGCCCGCGCGGTTGTCGATCACCACCGGCTGTCCCAGGGCCTCGCCCATGTCCTTGGCCACCATGCGCGCGATGGCGTCGATGGTGCCGCCGGCCGGCACCGAGACCACGATGGTCACGGGTTTGGAGGGGAAGGACTGGGCCGCGGCGAAGGGGGCAAAGGCCGAAACGATCAGGGCGGGGAGCAGTTGTCGGATCACGGGGGACTACCTCGGTTCTTGGGGGAATGGGTGAACGGGATGAGGGAAATTCTAGGGAGGCACCCGGGAGCGCAAGGCACTTTCTTGTTAACCTCTGGTTGACGATTTCGACCTTGACCACCACCCACGTTTCGCCTTCCCATGCCTATGTCCTCGCTGCTCAACGGCCGCCATTTCCAGATCTTCACCGCGGTGATGCGCAGCCGGGGGCTGGGCGAGGCCGCGCTCAAGCTGGGCATTTCCAAGGCCGCCGTCAGCAAGACCCTGGGCCTGCTGGAGCGCGAGACCGGCGTCGAGCTGTTCACGCGCCAGGGTGGCCGGCTGGAGCCCACCGCCGCGGCCCGCCGCCTGCTGCCGCGCGCCGAGCAGGCGGCCAACCACCTGGCCTGGGCGCTGGCCGAAGCCGCCACGCTGGACCAGGCCTCGAACCGCACGGTGACGGTGGCGGCGCACGCGCCCCCTTTGATCGCCATCCTGCCCGGCGCGATCCAGCGCTTCAAGCTCAGCCACCCCGAGGTCAAGGTGCGGGTGCGGGTGGAGGGGCCGCCGGAGGTGCTGCGGCTGGTCGCCCACCACGAGGTCGACCTGGGCGTCACCAACCCGCCCGCGCCCAACACCATCAGCGCCGTGGAACTGTGCGAGCGCCGCACCATCTCCGAGGACTTGCTGGTGGCGCGATGCACCGGCGCCACCCCCTGGTGGCCAAGGCCCTGGTGCGGCCGCAGGACCTGGTGGACGCCGAGGTGATCGCGCTGCCCGAGGAGTCGCCCACCTCGATCCTGGTGCGCGCCACGCTGCAGGAAGCCGGCGTGCTGGTGGGGCAGGGCACGATCGCCAGCACCTCCATGGGGGTGTGCGCGCTGGTGCAGCAGAACGTGGGCATCGGGTTGATCAACCCCATGCTGCTGTCCACCGGCATCTTCCCGGACATCGTGACGCGGCCCTTCCGGCCGCGCATCGAGCTTGGGACGGAGATCTACCGCTCGGCGATCCGCCCCCTCAGCGACGAGGCGCAGGTGCTGGCCGGCTACCTCGAGGAAGTGGCGCTGGCGCTGCCCGGCTCGCCCTCGGCGGGCAAGGCCCTCCCACGCGCATCGGCCGCGAAGTGACCGCGCGCCCTCAGGCCGCGCGCTCCAGCCAGCCCAGCCGCACCAGCCCGGTGGACAGGGCGGTGCCGCAGACGATGACCACGCCGCAGCCGATCATCCAGGGCGTGATGACCTCGTTGAGGAAGACCGAGCCGTAGACCAGCGCGAACACCGGCACCAGGAAGGTGACGGTCAGCGCGCGGCTCGGGCCGGCCTTCTCGATCAGGTGGAAAAAAATGATGTAGGCGATGGCCGTGCACAGCAGGGCCACGGCCGCGACCGCGCCCCAGGCGGTGCTGCTCACCGGCTGGCTGGGCCACAGCAAGGCGGTGGGAATGCCAGGCCCAGGGCCGCGCCGATCTGGCTGCCGGTGGCGGTGGCGCAGCGGGTGGGCGCCCGTGAGGTAGCGCTTGGTGAAGCTCGCGGCGATGCCGTAGAACAGGGTGGCGAGCAGGCAGGCCCCCATGGCGATCAGCGTGCTGGCGACGGGGCCGTCGCTCACCACGCCGGCCGCGCTGAAGCCGGACTTGCCGATCACCAGCAGCGTGACGCCGGCGAAGCCGATCGCCAGGCCCAGCATGCGCGAGCCGCCTGGCCGGTCCTTGAGCCAGAGCCAGGCCACCAGCGCGCCCGACAGCGGCACGGTGGCGTTGAGGATGGAGGTCAGGCCGGTGGGGATGTGCAGCACGGCGTAGGCGAACAGGGCGAAGGGGATGCCGGAGTTGAGCAGGCCGACGAACAGGATGGGCCGGGCGCGCGAGCGGAAGTCGGCCCACACACCCTTGATGAAGAACACCGGCAGCAGGAAGAGGGCGGCGAGCGCGACGCGCAGGCCGGCCGTGGGCAGGGCGCCGAACTCGGCGCCTCCCAGGCGCATGAACAGGAAGGAGGCGCCCCACAGGGCGGCCAGCAGCAGGAATTCCAGGACGAGGGTGGGGCTCATGGCGTCAAAGTATGCATGGCGCCCCGGGTGTCACGGCGCGCGATTGATGCCGGATGGGGCATGGATTGATGAGTGGAACGGCACAATGCCGTTCGTCGCGCCGCCTCACACCAAGGTGGCACCTTCGAGCGAGAGCAGGGCGGTCTTGCGATCCAGCCCACCCGCGTAGCCGGTGAGCGAGCCGTCGGTGCCCAGCACGCGGTGGCAGGGCACCACCACGCTCATCGGGTTGCGGCCCACCGCCGCCCCCAGCGCGCGCACCGCGGCCGGTTTGCCGATGGCCGCGCTCAGTCGCCCGTAGCTGGTGGTGGCGCCGGGCGCGATGCCCAACAAGGCCTGCCACACCTGCTGCTGGAAGGGCGTGCCCATGCTCAGGTCCAGCGGCAGCTCGAAGTGCTGGCGCTGCCCGGCGAAGTACTGCGTGAGCTGCTCGATGGCCTGGCGCAGCACCGGGTGGTCGGGGTCGTGGCGCCAGGCCGAGCGGTCCGGGCCGTGGCGCTGCCCGTCGAACCAGACGCCGCTCAGTCCGCGCGGCGTGGCCGCCAGCGTCATGGCGCCCATCGGGCCTTGCCAGGTGGTGAAGACGGTGAGGGGATCGTGTTTCATGCGGAGGCTCCTGTGGATGAGACGACGTGGCCTGCCGACCAGGCGCGCACGACGGCGTAGCTGCGCCAGGGTTTCCAGGCGAGGGAGGCGGCTTCGGCCTCGCGGGCCGGGTGTTTGTTTTCGCGCACGCCCATGACCTTGTGCAGTGCCACGTCACCCGCGGGGAAGGCGTCGGGCCAGCGCAGGGCGCGCATGGCGATGTACTGCGCGGTCCAGTCGCCGATGCCCGGCATGGCCTTGAGGGCGGTGAGGGTGGCGGGCACGTCGGCGCTGCCGTTGAGCACCAGGCCCTGCTCGGCCACGCCGCGCGCCAGCGCCACGATGGCGGCCTGGCGCTGCCGCACGATGCCGAGTTCCCCCAGGCCGTCGCCTTCGGCCTGGGCCAATGCGGCGGGCGTGGGGAACAGGCGGGAGAGGCCGGCGTGCGGCGTCTCGATGGGCTCGCCGAAGCGGTTCACCAGCCGCTGCGCCAGGGTGCGCGCGGCCGCCACGGTGATCTGCTGGCCCAGCACCGCGCGCACCGCGAGTTCGAAGCCGTCGAGCGCGCCCGGCACCCGCAGGCCATCGCCGGCCGGGAACGCGCCGTGCAGCACGGCGTTGATGGCGGTCGGGTCGGCGTCCAGGTCGAGCGCGGCGCGCAGGCGGTGAATCACCTGGGGCAAGACCTCGCGCAGGTCGTCGCTGACGCGCAGCTCGAGCTGGCTGCGGGCCTCGTCGAAGCCGGCCACCAGCCAGCCCGTGTGGGTGCGCCCGCCCAGCTCCATGCGCAGGGTCTGCCCCAGGCGCAGGCCCTGTTCGTCGATGAAGGCCACGCCGTCGATCAGGCGCTGGCGGAAGAAGCCCAGCGTGGCCGCCACGTCGTACGGCGGCCGGTAGCCCAGCCGCACCGCGGTGCCCTGGCCGGTGTCGCGGGTGGCGGTTTCGCGCCGCAGCTGCGTGGGGTTGAGCCGGTAGTGCTCGAGAAAGGCCGCGTTGAAGCGCCGCACGCTGGCAAAGCCGCTGGCCTGGGCGATCTGGGTGACGGGCAGGTCGGTGTCGGCCAGCAGCTGCTTGGCCGTGAGCAGCTTGCGCGTGAGCAGGTACTGCAGCGGCGAGACGCCCAGGCGTTCCTCGAAGACGCGCCGCAGGTGGCGGTCGCTCACGCCCAGCCGCGCCGCCAGGCGCTCGCCCATCGCGCCGCCGTCGTCGTCCTGCCAGTGCTGGGGGTCGTCCAGCCACAACGTGGCCTGCTGCACCAGGATGGTGGAGGCGTCTTCCGTCGACCAGTGCCGCTCGCGCGGCGCCAGCTCGGGCCGGCAGCGCAGGCAGGGCCGGAAGCCCGCCTGTTCGGCCTGCGCGGCGTGCGCGAAGAAGCGACAGTTCTCGCGCCGGGGCGTGCGCACGCGGCACACCGGTCGGCAGTAGATGCCGGTGGAGGTGACGGCGGTGAAGAACTGGCCGTCGAAGCGCGCGTCGTGCGAGCACAGCGCGCGGTAGCAGGCGTCTTCGTCGATGCGGTCTGAGCGGTTCATGGCTGCCATGGTAGGCCGTTCGGACGGGGTTGACTGGCCGTTTCCGGACATGTGCCTCCGGCATGATGGGTACCCCCCTCCTACAATGCCCGTTTTGCCCGTCACGAGGAAAAACTCCATGCAAGTTGCCGCGTCCATCTTCAAGGCCTACGACATCCGGGGCGTCACCCCCACCGCGTTGAACGAAGGCGTGGCCGAGGCATTGGGCCTGGCCTTTGGCACCCGGGCCCTGGAACTGGGCGAAAAGACCGTGGCCGTGGGCCGCGACGGCCGCCTGAGCGGCCCGGCCCTGTCCGCCGCGCTGATCCGGGGGCTGGTGGCCGCCGGGGTGGACGTGATCGACATCGGTCTGGCGACCACGCCCATGCTGTACTTCGCCGCCGCCACGCTGTGCACCAGCGGCATCCAGGTCACGGGCAGCCACAACCCCAGGGACTACAACGGTTTCAAGATGGTGCTGGCCGGCCGCGCGATCTACGGCGAGGACATCCAGGCCCTGCGCAAGACCATGGAAGCCGAGACGCACCGGCGCGCCGAGGGCGGGCGCGTGCGCCTGATCAACGTGCAGGCCGCGTACCAGGCTCGCATCGTGTCCGACGCCAAGCTCGCGCGCCCCATGAAGCTGGTGGTGGACTGCGGCAACGGCGTGGCCGGCGCCTCGGCCCCGGCGATCTTCCGCGCGCTGGGCTGCGAGGTGATCGAACTCTTCAGCGAGGTGGACGGCAACTTCCCCAACCACCACCCGGACCCGAGCAAGCCCGAGAACCTGCAGGACGTGATCCGCACCCTGCGCGAGACCGACGCCGAACTCGGCCTGGCCTTCGACGGCGACGGCGACCGCCTGGGCATCGTCACCAAGGACGGCCAGACCATCTACCCCGACCGCCAGATGATCCTGTTCGCGCAGGACGTGCTCTCGCGCGTGCCCGGTGGCGACATCGTGTTCGACGTGAAATGCTCGCAGCGCCTGGCGCCCGCGATCGAGGCGGCCGGTGGCGTGCCCCACATCTACAAGACCGGCCACTCGCTGATCAAGGCGCGCATGAAGGAGTTGGACAGCCCGCTGGGCGGCGAGATGAGCGGCCACATCTTCTTCAAGGAGCGCTGGTTCGGTTTCGACGACGGCACCTACGCTGGCGCGCGCCTGCTGGAAATCCTCAGCCGCAGCCCCGACGCGAGCGCCGTGCTCAACGCCCTGCCCACCAGCCACAGCACGCCCGAGCTCAACGTGGCCTGCGCCGAAGGCGAGCCGCACGCGGTGGTGGACAAGCTGGTCGCGCTGGCGAAGTTCGACGCGCCGGCCAAACTCTCCACCATCGACGGCGTGCGCGTGGACTGGCCCGACGGCTTCGGTCTGATCCGCGCCTCCAACACCACGCCGGTGCTGGTGCTGCGCTTCGAAGGCCAGACCACCGAGGCGCTGCACCGCATCGAGGCCACCATGCTGGCGCTGCTGAAGCAGGCCAAGCCCGATGCCGTGGTCGGCGCCAGCGCGCATTGAGATGAACGCCGACGAGCTGCTCGACCAGGTCACCGTCGTCCTGGTCACGTACCACAGCGCCCATTGCCTGGACGCGCTGGATGCGCTGCTCGCGCACTGCCCGCACGTGGTGATCTCGGACAACGGCAGCACCGACGACACCCCTGCGCTGGCGCGCGCGCGCTGGCCGCAGGCCACCGTGCTCGAGCACGGCCGCAACCTCGGTTTCGGTGCCGCGAACAACCGCGCGCTCGCCGCCACGCGCACGCCGCTGGCCTTGCTGGTCAACCCCGATTGCGAAGTCACGCCCGAGGGCCTGCGCGAGCTGGTGCGGGTGGCCAACGGCATGCCCGAGGCCGCCATCGTGGCGCCGCAGCTCGAAGGCGCGCCCGGGCGGCCCGATGTGAACTACCGCTGGCCGAGCACCGCCTGGTCCTCGCGCGGGCCCGGCGCCGAAGGCCCTGCCTGCGTGGGTTTTCGTGGTCGGCGCGGCGATGCTGTTCCGGCTCTCGCGTTTCGAGGGCGTGGGCTTCTTCGACGAGCGCTTCTTCCTGTACTACGAGGACGACGACCTCTGCCTGCGGCTGTTCCAGCAGCAGCGGCCCATCGTCGTGTGGCCCGCCGTGGCCGCCGTGCACCGCGCGCGCGGCTCGGTCAAGGGCAAGACGCCCTGGAAGAGCGAGTACCTGCGCGGTTACCACCACGCCCAGTCCAAGCTGATCTACACCGCCAAGCACCGTTCGCACGCGAAGGCGCGGCGCCAGCGCTGGTCGGTGCTGCTGGGCACCACGGTGGCCCTGCCGTTGCGCGCGATCGCGTGGTCGCCGCGCCTGCTCGCGCGCATGGCCGGGCGCTGGATGGGCCTGGTGCGCTGGAGGCTGCGTGGCTGAATCGCGCCGCACGAATGTTTCCCCGGACAGAATCCCATGCCATCTCCCTACAAGGTCTACGACTGCATCACCTTCGACGGTGAGGATTGCCTGGAACTGCGTCTGCGCACGCAGTGGGACCGCGTGGACCACTTCGTGATCGTCGAGGCCGAGGTCACCTTCGCCGGCACCGCGAAGGCCCTGCAGTTCGACGCCGAGCGATACGCCTGGGCCCGCCCCAAGATCCGCTACATCCCGCTGCGCGCTGAGGTGTTCGCGGCGTGCCAGACCGCATGGGACCGCGAACGCGTGCAGCGCAACGCCTTGCGCCTCGGTTACCAGGATGCGGCAGAGGACGACGTGGTGGTCATCGCCGACGTGGACGAGATCATCCGGCCCGAGAAAATCGGCCCCGTCGAGCCGGGCACCGTCCAGGTTTTCGAGTTGCTGATGCTGTACTTCTACTGCGACTACCTCATGGTGTCGGAACCGTTCTGGCGCAAGGCGGTGGCGGTCACGGGCGCCTACGCGCTCGCCCATGAGGCCGAAGACATCCGCAACAGCGCGGCCCTGCGCGCCGAGGTGGCGACCCTCGAGGTCCGCGACGCGGGCTGGCACTTCAGCTACCTGGGCGGTATGGACATGATCGAGCGCAAGCTCGAACGCTTCTCGCACCAGAACCTCAACAAGCCCCGCTACAAGGACCGGGAGAAGAACCTCGCTCGCATCCACGCCGGCAAGGACATCTACCGACGGGCCAAGCGCTGGGGCCGCGTGCACATGGGCGATTTCGGCAACACGGTGGTGGCGCAATGGTTCGCGCAGCGCCCCGAGCTGTTCTCCCCGGCGGCGATCCAGCCGGTGGGCAATGTGGACGCCATGCTCGCGGCACGCCGCGCCGCTGGCGGCAAACCGTCGGCCTGGGAAAAGCTCAAGCTGCGCATGTGGAACGCGTGGTGAGGGCCGGCCGCGTCAGCGGCGGCCGAAGCGCATGCTCAGCTTGAACCGGTAGTACGGCAGCCGGTCGGCCCAACGCAGGTTCAACTGGGGTTTGGCTCGGTCGGGGTTGCGCAGCGCGGGCTGGATCAGGTGCCGGTCGAACAGGCCCATCACCACGTCCCGGTTGTAGAGCGCGGAATACCGGTCCCAGTGGTGTCGCTTGAGGTCTTGCGGGTCCAGCTTCTCGATGATGTCGACCAGCGAGCGCGCATCGGTGTAGCAGAAGCCCGAGTCGCCCAGCACGTCGATGTGGTGCCGGTGCTTGCTGCGCGCATAGGTGATCACGGGCTTGTTGCGGATCGAGAACTCGCCACAGGCCAGCCCGAAGGACTCGCCCTGCAGGCGCGCGTGCAGCATGGCGTCGCAGGTGTTGATGAAACGCGTCTTGTAAACCATGTCGCTGCTGCCCGGCAGGAAGAGGGCGCGCGGATGGTCCACGAAGGGCGCGATGTTGAGGAAGACGAACCAGATGTCGGGCGAGCGCGCCAGCACCTGGCGCACCGCCTCGATCGCGCTGGGCACGTCGAAGCTGTTGGCGCCACCGTGGCAGCCCAGCACCTTGGCCTGCGGCGGGATGCCCAGTTCGCCGCGCAGGTCCTCGTTCACATCGGGCAGCTCCACGATGTGCGGCACGCTGGGGATCTTGCCGTTCGCGCAATGCCGGCTCAGCCACTCGGAGATGAAGGCGTAGGAGGCGCCATGGGCCTGCGCGGGGGTGGTCGGGAAGACCGCGTGCACCATCGTGGGCACCGTGCGCGACCACACACCGTCGTTCTTGCCGGCCTTGATGGCGTACAGCAGGTCCGCGTGGTGCCGGCCGAGCAGGGCATCGAGTTCGTCGATCCGGCGGTAGCCCAGCACCTCGAAGCGCGCGCTGAACTTGGCCAGGGCCTCGGCGCTGTTGTGCGGGCTGTCGGCGTTGTAGACCACCAGGCTGCGGTGGCCCAGCACCGTCTCGTTGTGAAGCGCGTAGTCGTACAGCGCGACCTCGGTGCCCCGGATCGATAGCTGGTTGGAGTGAAAGGCGATGGTCTTCGTCATGGGGCCACCCGCTCCCGTTGGCGCATCGGGATGGCGGCCATCAGCAGCGCCGACATCAGGATGAAGAAATGGTTTTCCGTCGAGAGCCAGAACGAGCTGTGCGTCGTGTTGGCGACCAGCAGCACCGCCACAAAGCCCATCATCAGCGCCCGGCGCGGCGTGTCTTCGCGCCAGGCCTGTCGTGCGATGACGAACACGAACCACAGGAACAGGGCCAGGCCGATCAGGCCTTGTTCGAACAGGAAGAAGGTGAACTGGTTGTGTGGGTGCACGCAGACCACGGCGCACCACGCAGGATCGGTGAAATGCGCAGGCGACAGCACCGGATAGGACGCGGTGCCGTGGCCGAGCACAGGCTGCTCCAGCGCGCTCTGCAGCGCGAAGCGGTTCATCTCCATGCGGGCGCCTGCGGACGTGACAGGCACCGTGATGCTGCTGTTCTGTGCTTCAAGCCAGGCCTCGTTGACGCGCGACCGCAGCTGGGTCGACGTGGTGAAGGTCACGGCCATCACGGCGACCAGGGCCAGCGCCGCGATGGCCAGCCGGCGCCGGTGCAGGCCGACGGCGAAGACCGCGAACACCGCCAGGGCCAGCAGCAGGGCCAGGTAGCCGGTGCGGCCCGACGACAGGAACAGCACGCTGAACGCCGCCAGCGCGGCCACCAGGGCGGCGAGCACGGCCCGGGCCCGCGTTGGCGCATGCATGGCCTGGTGCAGGGCCATCACCGTGAAGAACGACATCAGGATGCCTTGCGCGATGCGGTCCTTGAAGACGGTGTGGTCCTCGCCGAAGCCCTGGTTGTGCGTGCGCGTCCAGGAAAAATCGAACCAGACATTGAGCCAGGTGACCACCAGCGTGAACAGCATGGCCAGCGCGAAGGCCTGCCAGCAACGGCGGCGCGTGGCCGAGTCGTTGAGCAGACCGATGAAGACCGGTACCCACAACAGCTTGCTGTACTTGCCCAGGGCCGTGCCGATGAGCGGCCCCTCGGCTGGCGACCACAGGGCCGCGAGCGCGATCCAGGCGAACAGCGCCAGCGCCGGCGCCGCCAGGGGGTTGCTCAGCGCCTGGCGGGTGTCGCGCAGGGAATGGCCCCAGACGCAGCCGAGCAGCCAGAACACCAGGGTGAGCAGCAGCGCCACATTGGCGAGCGCGACCGACATCGGGAACGCGAAGAAGACCAGGATGAGCGAAGCCTTGGCGCCCCGCTGAAGGAAGGTGGACGGGGGGGTCATGGGGGAGCGGGGAGGTCCTGGTAGCCCGCCATCAGCGGGGCCCAGTCGGCTTCGGTCCAGTGGTAAGGGGCGACGCGGGTGGCTTCCTTGCGCAGCGAGCGCCGCAGACGCTCCAGGTTGCGCGGCTTCCAGTCGCCGCCCGTGCGAACCCCGCATTTGTCGAAATCCACGATCCAGGCCTGGCCGGCCGGGTCGAGCAGCAGATTGTGGGCGTTCAGGTCGGCATGGAACACCTGCCGCTCATGCAGTTGCCGGATCGCGCGGCCCAGGGCCTGCCATTCGGCTGGCGCGAGCGGCCTTTGCTGGAGCCGTTGCACCACGTTCGCGCTGCCCGGGATGAGGCCGACGAGGATGTCGGCTTCGTAGAACAGGCCCGCGCGGGGCCAGTGGCTGGCGGCCACCGGCTCGGGCACCGGCAGTTGCCAGGAGCGCATCAGGCGCAGCAGGGTGAATTCGCGCATGGCGCGGCTGTCGTGCGGCGCGGCGCGCCAGAAGCGGTCGTGGCTCAGGCGGGCCATCAGGCCGCCGCGCCGGTAGTGGCGCAGCACATAGCCTTGCCCGCCCTCGTGGACCAGCAGCGCCTGGCCGCGCCCGCTGCCGGTGCGCAGGGCGGTGCCGCCCACATGGGCGATCGGGTCGAAGGTGCGCGCGGAGACCTGGCTCAGGTGGTGCGGATCGAACCAGGCGGTGCGGCCTGCATCCACCGAGGCCCGCACGCGCGAGACGTTGCCGGTGTGTGCGGGCCGCCACAGCGGCCGCACCACGGCCAGCGTGCGCGCCGAGGCGCCCTGGTTGCGGGCGATCAGCTCGCGCGCGGCGTGGGCGCGGCGTTGCCAGGTCTCGGGTTGCATCAGCCAGCGCTGCACCGCCGCCGCCAGTTCGCGCGCGTCGCGCACGCGCTCGCCGGCGCCGCTGCGCGCGATCTCCTCGAACAGCGGCGCCGCGTTGTGGACGTGAGGGCCGAACAGCACCGGCTGGCCGACCGACATGGGCTCCAGCGGGTTGTGCCCGCCCACGGGCGCCAGCGTGCCGCCCACGAAACACAGCGAGGCGTGCTGGTACCAGTGCATGAGCTCGCCCATGGCGTCGATCAGCAGCACCTGCGTGCCCGGCGCCACCGCCTGCCCGCTGCTGCGCCGCACGAAACTCAGACCGCTGTGCTGCACGTGGGCCGCGACCTCGTCGAAGCGCTGGGGATGGCGTGGCACCAGCACCAGCAGCCAGCTCGGGTTGACGGGCGAGAGCTCGCTCCAGATCGCCAGCCAGGCGGCCTCGTCGCCTTCGTGCGTGCTGCCCGCCACCAGCAGCGTGCGCCCCTGCAGTTCGGGCGCCAGCGCCACGCGCGCGGCGGGCACGGCGACATCGAATTTCAGGTTGCCGGTGTCGTGCAGGCGCGGCTCGGGCACACCCAGCCCGCGCAGGCGCTCGGCGCTGGCGGTGTCGGCGGCCGCCACTGTGAGCTGTGGCCAGACGGGCCGCATCAGGCCCGGCCATCGCCGGTAGGTGCGCGCCGAGCCTTCGGAGAGGCGCGCGTTGACGAGCGCAACCGGGATCGCGTTGGCCCGGCATTGCTGCAGCCATTCGGGCCAGAGCTCGCGCTCCACGAGGATCAGCAGCCGGGGCTGCAGCCGGTTCAGGAAGCGGGCGACGGCACCGGGCGTGTCGATGGGCGCGTAGACGTGGCGGATCTGGTCGCCCCAGTGCGTCTGCAGCGCGCGCGCACCGGTGGGGGTCTGGGTGCTGACGACCACGGCGTGCGCCGGCCATTCTTCGAGCAGGGCGTGCAGCAGCGGTTGCATGGCCTGCACCTCGCCCACCGAGGCCGCATGGATCCAGATGCAGCCGAGCTGCTCGGGGTCGATGGGAATGAAACCGAGGCGCTGCCGCAGGTTCTGACGGTAGCCGGGCTCACGCCGGCCACGCCACCACAACCAGCCCAGCAGGGGAGCGGCCAGGGCGCGGCTGAGCAGTCGGTACGCCCGATGGGGCAGCGAAACCGGGCTGCTCAGCGCCAATGGTCGGCGACCCATTGGGCGGGCAACACGCGCCGGTACCACTTGCCGCTCACGCCGGCAATGACATCGGGTGGGTTGGGCTTGCCGTGGAACACGATGATCTTGGCACCGGGCGGGATGGTGGGCGGCGAGAACCAGCCCAGGATGCCCGGGCGCATGCAGTGGCGCTTGAAGCTGCGGCACCAGGCCTCGGGCCAGTAGCTGACCTTGCCCTGCCGGTTGAGGTAGCCGGTGATGTACTCCTGCTCGTTGCGCACGTCCGCGATCGACTCCGGGTAGCCGTTCTTCAGGTGCTCCAGGGCGTCGGTGTGCGCGCCGATGGTGTAGAGGTAACACGAGGTGTTGCCCGTGCCGTCCTTCTTGTCCCATTCCTTGATGACGATGAAGGTGCCGGGCTGGTCGAAGAACTCGTCCAGGCTGTCGACGATGACGATGTCCAGGTCCAGGAACAGCGTCTGGCCGGTGAGGTCGTAGAGCGGATCGGCGAAGCTGGTGAGCTTGAGCCAGCCGTGGCCGAAGCTCCAGGGCTTGCGCTGGTCGAATTCGTCGAAACCCACGGCGGGGATGGGCTTGACCTCGACGGCGGGGTTGATGCCTTCACCGTCGTCGGTCAGGCAGACGAAACGGAAGGGCCGGTGCAGGTGCCGCGACACCATGCTGTGGAGTTTGTTGACGTACTCGGGGCCGTACTTCTTGCCCCATTTGATGCACAACACGTTGACGGTCTGCATGGCTTCCTCTTCTGCGGGTGTTGGCTGGCTGACGCCAACTTGGCGGTCGAGTGTAGCGGAGCTCACTTCGCGAGCAGGGAATCGATGGGCAGCAGGTCTTCGGGCAGCAGGGCGCCGCTGGCCTGGCGCAGGCGCAGGCTGCTCAGCAGCACGTTGTAGCGCGCCTGGGCCAGGTCGCGCTTGGTCTGGAACAGCTGGCTCTGCGCGTTGAGCACGTCGATGTTGATGCGCACGCCCACCTGGTAACCCAGGCGGTTGGCGTCCAGCGCGCTCTGGCTGGAGGCTTCGGCGGCCTGCAGCGCGCGCACCTGGCCCTGGCCCGAGACCACGCCCAGGTAGGCGCTGCGCGTGGACAGGTCCACCCCCCGGCGCGCGGCTTCGAGGTCGGAGCGCGCCTTTTCTTCCAGCGCCAGGGTTTCCTTGACCCGGTTCTGGACTGCGAAGCCGGCGAACAGCGGCAGGTTGAACTGCACGCCGACGCTGGCGGTGTTGGTGCGCACGTTGCCGGGGATCGGCAGGGTCGTCATGGGGCCGCGCGCCACCTGGTACTGGCCGACCAGGTCCAGCGTGGGCTTGTGCCCGGCTTCGGCCTTGCTGGTTTCGAGCTGGGCGATCTCCAGGTTGCGCGTGGCCTGCAGGATGGTCGGGTGCGTGCCGGGGTTGCGGTCCACCCAGGCCTGCGGGTCGGCCGGCACCACCTCGGGCAGGGTCACGGGCGCGGCCAGCGGGCGCGGCTCCACCGAGGGGCGGCCCACCAGCTGGTTGAGCGCGAGCTTCTTCACGCGCAGGTCGTTCTCGGCCGCGATTTCGCGCGCCAGCACCAGGTCGTACTGGGCCTGCGCCTCGCGCGAGTCGGTGATGGTGGTGGTGCCGACCTCGAAGTTGCGCTTGGCCGCGGCCAGCTGCTCGGCCACGGCGGTCTTCTGCGCCTGCACGAAGGCCAGCGTGTCCTGCGCCGCGAGCACGTCGAAGTAGGCCTGCGAGGTGCGCACGATGAGGTCCTGCTCGGCCAGGGTGAGGCGGGCCTTGGCGATGTCGACGCTGAGCTCGGCCTGGTCGTTGGCGATCCGGTTGGCCGGGCGGTACAGCGGCTGGCTGGCCGAGAGCGTGGCGCTCTGGTTGTTGCTGTTGCCGTCGAGCGCGCCGTAGTTGCTCACCTCGCGCCGCGCCCAGCTCGCCGCGGCGGCCAGGCCGGCTTGCGGCAGCAGGCCGGCGCGGGCCTGCGCGGCCTGGGCCAGGGACGCGTCGTACTGCGAGCGCGCGGCCAGGTAGGTGGCGTCGAACCCGCGCGCCGCCTCGTACAGCTGCACCAGGCTCTGCGCCTGGGCACCGGTGGCGAGCGCGCCCAGCACCAGCATGACCGCCCGCGGAAACAGCAGGTGGTGGGCTGACGACTTGCGAGCGGACGAAGCGGCTTTCATGCGGTGTTCCTTGGAGCGGGACGGAGGTGCTGAGAGACTCGTGAGAGAGGCAGCCCCCCAGGGGCATCCAGGGTCCGGCTTTGCCGGCCCGAGATGCCGTCCCCCCTCGAAGCGCCGAAGGCGCGCCACGGAGGGGGGAAGCCGCGAAGCGGCGCAGGGGGGCGTTTCATTTCAGTAGACGGGCACGCTGGGGTCGCGCTGCTGCGACCAGGCGTGGATGCCGCCGTCGATGTTCACGACGTGGGTGAAACCATTGCCTTCGAGGAACTGCACCACCTGCGCGCTGCGGCCGCCGTGGTGGCACAGCACGGCGATGGGCTGGTGTCGGTCGAGTTCGAGCAGGCGCGCCGGCACCGTGCGCATGGGCATGGCGCGCAGCTCGAAGCCCTCGGGCTTCACGGAAGCGGTCTGCAGCTCCCACGGTTCGCGCACGTCCAGCACGACGGGCAGGGCAGCCTGCGGTGCGGCGGGGTCGGCGGCCTGCTTCAGCCAGTCGGGCAGTTGGGCGGGGGTGATCGAGTTCATGGCGGCGTCCGTGGGCGGGGGAAGGTTTCCGGGCTCAGAAGCGGAAACGCGAGGGTTCCGGGAAGTGGCGCAGGCGCGGGGCCACGGTGTCCCAGGGCTGGGCGGTCTGGAAGGCGGCCTCGCCGGTGCGGGTGACGATGGTCGCGCGCATCATGGGCTCGAAGCCGACGATCGCGGCCAGGCGCCCGCCCGGGGCCAGCAGGTCCAGCAGGGCCGAGGGGATCTCGGCGACCGAGCCGCTGAGCACGATGGCGTCGAACGGCGCGCCATCCGAGCAGGCCGCGAAGCCCTTGGCGGCGGCATCGGCGCAGCGCACCTCGGCGTTGGTGATGCCGGCCTTCTGCAGGTTCTCACGCGCCAGGCGGGCCAGCGCCTCGTCGATCTCGATGCTCACCACGCGCTGCGCCAAGCTGGCCAGCAGGGCCGCCATGTGGCCGCTGCCGGTGCCGACTTCGAGCACCTTGTCGGTGGGCTTGAGCGCGAGGTCCTGCAGCAGGCGCGCCTCGACCTTGGGCGCGAGCATCGCCTGGCCGTCCACCGCGGGGTGGTTCAGCGGCAGTTCCATGTCGGCGAAGGCCAGCGACCGGTGCGCGGCGGGCACGAACTGCTCGCGGTGCACGCGGTCCAGCAGGGCGAGCACCCGGGCGTCGAGCACCTCCCAGGGGCGGATCTGCTGCTCGATCATGTTGAAACGGGCCTGGCTCAGGCTGAGGGAGGGGGCGGTGGAAGTGGTCATGGCATCGACTCGCAGGAACGGTGTTTCTAGAGGGGGCGGCGGGAACCGCGAGATTTTAAGGAGTGGGACCTTCGGGGACGGGGTGGGGTATCGCCAGGCCGAGCCGGCGGCGGAACCAGTTGCCGAGGTCGTCCATGTAGCAATAGACCACCGGCACGACCACCAGGGTGAGCAGGGAGGAGGTGATGACGCCGCCGATGACGGCCTGGCCCATGGGCGCGCGCTGTTCAGAGCCTTCGGTGAGCGCGAACGCCAGCGGCACCATGCCGAACACCATGGCCAGCGTGGTCATCAGGATGGGGCGCAGCCGCACGCGCGCGGCCAGCAGCAGCGCGGACTCGCGGTCCATCGGCGGCTCACCCGCGCGGCCTTCGCGCGCGCGGATCGCGAAATCGACCAGCAGGATCGCGTTCTTGGTGACCAGGCCCATCAGCAGCACGATGCCGATGACCGAGAACATGCTCATGCTGGAGCCGAACATGAGCAGGGTCAGCACCACGCCGATCAGTGTGAGCGGCAGCGAGGTCATGAGCGCCAGCGGCTGCAGGAAGCTCTGGAACTGGCTGGCCAGGATCATGTAGATGAAGATGATGGCCAGGGCCAGCGCCGAGAGCGCGTAGCCGAAGGACTCCTGCATGTTCTTGGTGGAGCCGCCGAACTCGTATCGGTAGCCGGGCGGGAAGGCGATGGTGTCGAGCACCTGGCGGATCTCGGTGGAGACCTCGCCCGGCGAGCGCCCGTAGACGTTGGCGTTGATCGAGACCTCGCGGTTGAGGTTGCGGCGGTTGATCTGGTTCGGGCCGGTGGCGTCCACCACGTCGGCCACCTGGCCCAGGCGCACCACGCGCGCCGTGCCGTCGCTGTCGGTGCCGACCATGAAAGGCAGTTGCTCCAGGTCGCTCGCGCGCTCGCGCCCGCTGGGCGCCAGGCGCACGTTCACGTCGTAGCTCTGGCCGTCGGCGGCGCGCCAGTTGCCCACCGTGGTGCCGGCCACCAGGGTGCGCAGGCTGGCGCCCACCGTGCGCACGCTCACGCCCACGTCGGAGGCCAGGTCGCGCTTCATCTTCACGTCCACCGTGGGCTTGTTGGGCTTCACGCTGGCGTCCAGATCGACCAGGCCGACGATGGGGCGGATGCGCTCCATCACGGTCTGCGTCAGGCGCTCCAGCTCGGCCAGGTCGTCGCCCTGCAGTGAGAACTCCACCTGCTTGTTGCCGCCCACGGCGTCGAGCAGGCCGACGTGCGTCACGGTGATGCCGGGCACGCCGCGCAGCCGCTCGCGCAGGCGCGCCGACATCTCGAGCGCGCTCAGCGTGCGCTCGTGGCGGTCGGTCAGGCGCACGTAGATGCTGGCGTACATGGTGCCCTGCGCGTTGCCGGTGTTCAGCGTGGACAGCGTGTACTTCACCTCGGGGAACTCGCGCAGGATGCCCTCGACCTCGCGCGTCTTGGCCTCGGTGGCCTCCAGCGAGGAGCCCACCGGCGTGTGAAAGCTCAGCGAGGTCTCGGAGAAGTCGGCCGTGGGCACGAACTCGGTGCCCAGCAGCGGCACGATGAACAGGCTGCCGACGAAGGCTGCGCAGGGCCAGGCCCAGCGTGGCCAGCTTGTGCTTGAGCGACCAGCGCAGCGTGCCCTGGTAGGTGTGGCTCAGGTCGTCCTGGAAGCGGTCGAACCAGCCGGTCACGCGGCCGATGGTGCGGTCGTAGAAGGTCTTCGGGCCGCTGGCGGCGTGGCCGTGTTTCTCGATCTCGGGGTCGTGCCAGACCGAGGACAACATCGGGTCGAGCGTGAAGCTCACGAACATGGAGATCAGCACGGCCGCCACCATGGTGATGCCGAACTCGTGGAAGAACTTGCCGATGATGCCGCCCATGAAGCCGATCGGCAGGAACACGGCCACGATGGACAGCGTGGTGGCGCAGCACGGCCAGGCCGATCTCCTGCGTGCCGTCCATGGCCGCGTCGAACGGGCGCTTGCCCATCTGCACATGGCGCACGATGTTCTCGCGCACCACGATGGCGTCGTCGATCAGCAGACCCACCGAGAGCGTGAGCGCCATCAGCGTGATCATGTTGATGGTGAACCCGAACAGGTTCATGAAGAAGAAGGTGCCGATCAGCGCGATCGGCAGCGTGAGGCCGGTGATGACGGTCGAGCGCCAGGAGTTCAGGAACAGGAACACGATCAGCACGGTGAGCACCGCGCCTTCGATCAGGGTGCGGCGCACGTTCTCGACCGAGACGCGGATCGGCCGCGAGCCGTCGGCGATCTGCTCCAGCCGCACGCCGGGCGGCAGCTCGGCGCCGAGCGAGGCCACGGCGGCTTTCAGGCCGTCGGTCACCGCGATGGTGTTCTCGTCCTGCGCCTTCTGCACCTGCAGCAGCAGGGTGCGCTGGCCGTTGTAGAGCGCCAGGCTCTCCACCTCCTGCGTGCCGTCGCTCACGCGCGCCACCTGGCCCAGGCGCACGGCCTGGCCGCCGCGGCGCGCGACGATGATGTGCTCGAAGTCCTGCGGGTTCTGCAGCCGCGAGAGCACCTGCACCACGCGCTCGGCCTCGCCGGTCTTGAGCGTGCCCACCGGCAGGTCCTGGTTCTCGTTGCGCACGGCGGCGTTGACCTGCTCGGTGGTCACGCCCAGCGCTTCCATGGCCGAGGGGTCGAGGTCGATGTTGACGGCGCGCCGTGTGGCGCCCACCAGCGTGACCGAGCCCACGCCGCGCACGTTCTCCAGCCGCTTCTTGAAGACCTGCTCGGCCCAGGTGGTGAGCTCGACCGCGCTCGGTGTCTTGCCGTCCACGGCCTGCGGGATCACGGCCACCGACCAGATCGAGCGGCTGGCCGGGTCGAAGCGCAGCACGCGCGGCTCTTCCACCTCGTCGCGGAACACCGGGCGCAGGATGGCGATCTTCTCGCGCACGTCCTCGGCCGCCTTGCGCCCGTCCACCGTCAGCTGGAACTCGATGATGACGAGGGACTGGCCTTCGTAGCTGCGCGAGGTCAGGGTGTTGACGCCGGCGATCGCGTTGACCGCCTCCTCGACCTTCTTGGTGACCTCGGACTCGACGATCTCGGGCGAGGCGCCCGGGTAGGCCACCTGCACCACGACCACCGGGAAATCGATGTTGGGGAACTGGTCCACCTGCAGGCGCTGGAACGAGAACAGGCCCAGCACCACGAAGGCGATCATCACCATGGTGGCGAAGACCGGGTTGCGCAGCGAGACCTGGGTGAACCACATGGTGCGGCGCGCTCAGTGGGTGCCAGGCGAACGGCCGTGCCTTCGCGGATGGCGCCGGCCTGGGCGCTGAGCACCGGCTCGCCGGCCTGCAGGCCCTTGACCTCGCGCATGGGCTCGCTGCCGCGCAGGCCGGTGGCGCCGCCGTCCAGCACCACGTGGGCGATCTTGCTCTCGCGCACCACCTGCACATAGGGCTGGGGCTTGTCGTTGCGCACCGAGGACAGCGGCACCGCCAGCGCGTTGACCGCGCCGGTGACGATCTGGCCCTGCGCGAACAGGCCCTGGCGCATGCCTTCGGCGGCAGGCACGCGCAGGTACACCAGCACGCTGCGGCTGCCCGCCTGCACGCTGGGGTTGATGCGCGAGACCGTGGCCCGCACCGGTTCGGCCAGCCCTTCGACCCGCAGGTTCGCCGTCTGGCCTACCTTGACCGACACCGCGTCGGCCGGGGTGATGGCGGCCTCCATTTCGAAGGCCGAGAGGTCCACCACGTCGAACACGCGCGTGTCCACGCCCACGCGTTCGCCGTTCTGCACCAGGCGGGCCGAGATCTGGCCGGTCAGGGGCGAGCGCAGCGTGGTGTCGGCCAGGGCCTTCTTCGCGATGTCCAGCGCGGCCAATGCGGCCTGGTGCGTGGCTTCGGCGCCGGCGAGGTTGGCGCTGGCCGTCTCCAGCGCGGTGGCCGAGATGAAGCCCTGGCGCACCAGGGCCTGGTTGTTGTCCAGCGTGCGCCGCGCGATCGCCACCTGCGACTGGGCCGACTCGGCCTGCCGCGTGGCCTGGCGCACGCGCGCGTCGGCCTCGGTGCTGTCGATGCGCGCCACCACCTCACCGGCCTTCACCGCGTCGCCTTCGCGCTTGCTCAGGCCCTGGATCTCGCCGGCGGTGCGCGCCTTGATGGCGGCGGTCTGCAAGGCCTGCACCGAGCCCGAGAGGCCCACCGTCTGCGTCAGCTCCAGCGCCTGCACGGCCACCACGTCGCGCGCGGAGAGCGTGTACACCGGCGCGGTCTTGAGCGCCTCGGCGGCCGCGCGGGCGGTTTCGCCCTGGGTCTTGCGCTTGTCCAGCGCGCGCACCAGGCCCAGGCCGACACCCAGCACCAGGACGGCCAGCAGCAGCCATTTGATCCAGGTGGAGCGCGAGCGGGGAGCGTTCATGGTGGCGTGAAGGTCAGGGTGTGGGGCTGGGCGCGAGCATGCCGTGCAGCAGCAGGTCCACCTGGTTGTCGATGAAGCCGATCGGGTCCAGCGTCTCGTTCGAGGCGCAGCAGGGCGCCATGGAATGTTTCCACATCAGCACGAAGATCATCGGCGCGATCAGGCTGTAGATGGCGTAGTCCATGGAGAGCGGGCGGAACTCGCCGCGGTCGATGCCGCGCTGCAGGATTCGCCGGATCAGTTCGTGGCCGGGTTCGATCACTTCCTTCTGGTAGAAGGCCGCGATCTCGGGGAACATGCCGGCCTCGCTCATCACCAGCTTGGTGATGCCGGAAGCCGGGGTCATGCCCACGCGCTCCCACCAGGTGTGCAGGCAGTAGCGCACCAGCTCGGCGCTGTCGCCCTCGAAGTGGTCGAGTTCCTCGTTCCACTCGGGAAAGCGCCCGGCCAGGTTCTCGCGCACCACGGCCTTGAACAGCTCTTCCTTGCTCGGGAAGTACAGGAACAGGGTGCCCTTGGACACGCCGGCCAGCGCGGCGACTTCTTCCACCCGGGTGGCGGCGAAGCCCTTTTCAACGAACAGGCGCAGCGCCGCGTCCAGCAATTCGCCCGGGCGCGCCTCCTTGCGCCGGGCGCGGCGCTGGCGCGGTTCGGCGTCGGATTCGGGGGAGGTCAGGGGCGTGGGGGCAGACATGGGGTTTTAATGACCGGTGGGTTAGTAATATACCCCACCCCCCATATCCGACGGCAACGGAGGGCCCTTGGCCCCCCGGAGGCCGTGCTCAGGAAAACGCCTGGATGCCGGTGATCGCGCGGCCCAGGATGAGGGCGTGGATGTCGTGCGTGCCCTCGTAGGTGTTGACCACCTCCAGGTTCACCAGGTGGCGCGCCACGCCGAATTCGTCGCTGATGCCGTTGCCGCCCATCATGTCGCGCGCCAGGCGGGCGATGTCCAGCGCCTTGCCGCAGCTGTTGCGCTTGAGGATGGAGGTGATCTCGACGGCGGCCGTGCCCTCGTCCTTCATGCGGCCCAGGCGCAGGCAGCCCTGCAGGCCCAGGCTGATCTCGGTCAGCATGTCGGCCAGTTTTTTCTGGATCAGCTGGTTGGCCGCGAGCGGGCGGCCGAACTGCTGGCGGTCCAGCACGTACTGGCGGGCGCGGAAGTAGCAGTCTTCCGCCGCGCCCAGCGCACCCCAGGCGATGCCGTAGCGCGCGCTGTTGAGGCAGGTGAACGGGCCCTTCAAGCCACGCACCTCGGGGAAGGCGTTCTCTTCGGGGCAGAACACCTCGTCCAGCACGATCTCGCCGGTGATGGAGGCGCGCAGGCCCACCTTGCTGTGGATGGCCGGGGCGCTCAGGCCCTTCATGCCCTTGTCCAGGATGAAGCCGCGGATCGCGCCTTCGTCGTCCTTGGCCCAGACCACGAACACGTCGGCGATCGGCGAGTTGGTGATCCACATCTTGGCGCCGGAGAGGCTGTAGCCGCCGGCCACTTTCTTGGCGCGCGTGACCATGCTGCCGGGGTCGGAGCCGTGGTTGGGTTCGGTCAGGCCGAAGCAGCCGATCCACTCGCCGGTGGCCAGCTTGGGCAGGTACTTCTGCTTCTGCGCCTCGGAGCCGAATTCGTTGATCGGCACCATCACCAGCGAGCTCTGCACGCTCATCATGGAGCGGTAGCCCGAGTCCACGCGCTCCACTTCGCGCGCCACCAGGCCGTAGCAGACGTAGTTCAGGCCGCTGCCGCCGTAGGCCTCGGGGATGGTGGGACCCAGCAGGCCGAGGGAACCCATCTCGCGGAAGATGGCGGCGTCGGTCTTCTCATGGCGGAAGGCCTCGGTCACGCGCGGCAGCAGCTTTTCCTGGCAGTAGCTGTGGGCGGCGTCGCGCACCTGGCGCTCGTCGTCGCTCAGTTGCTGGTCGAGCTGGAACGGGTCTTCCCAGCTGAAGCGGGCTTTGGGGGTGCTCATGCTTGTCTCCGGTGTTCGGGTGGCGATGCGGCGATTGTCGACGGCTGATGAATATCTGTCTAATATCGTTGGTGTATTCATCCATATAAATTTCAGATTCATGGAATTCCGCCACCTGCGCTATTTCCTCGTGCTGGCCGAAGAGCTGCACTTCGGCCGCGCGGCCCAGCGCCTGGCCATCACGCAGCCGCCGCTCTCGCTCAACATCCAGCAGCTGGAGGCCTCGGTCGGGGCGCAGCTGTTCACGCGCAACAGCCGCGGCGTGCAGCTCACGGCCGCGGGCCAGGCCTTCGTGCCGGCCGCGCGGGCCTTGCTCGACCAGGCAGGCCAGGCCGCGCGCGAGGCGCGCGAGGTGGCCCAGGGCCTGGTGGGCAGCCTGCAGATCGGGTTCGCCGGCACGGTGCTGTACCGGGGGCTGCCGCAGATCCTGCAGGGGTTCGCGGCGCGCCATCCACGCCTGCGGCTGGTGCTGCGCGAAATGAGTTCGAGCGACCAGTTGATCGACCTCATGCACGAGCGGCTGGACCTGGGCTTCGTGCACACCACGCGCGTGCCGGCGAGCTTCTCGCAGATCCTGGTGTCGAGCCAGCCCTTCGTGGCCTGCCTGCCGGTGGGGCACGCGCTGGCGCGCCGGCGCCGCCTGCCGCTGGTGCAGCTGCAGGGCGAGCCGTTCGCGGTGGTGTCGCGCGCGGTCTCGCCCGATTACCACGAGCGCATCCTGGGCCTGTGCGCGGACGCGGGCTTCTCGCCCGAGATCCGTTACGAGCTGCGCCACTGGCTCAGCGTGGTGTCGCTGGTTTCACAAGGCCTGGGCGTGGCGCTGGTGCCGGCCGCGCTGCAGCAGGCCGGCCTGCCCGGCGCGGTGTTCGTGCCGCTGGATGTGGACACGCCGGCTTACGAAACCCATTGCCTCTGGAAGACGGATCGCGACCAGGCGGCGCTCGTGGCATTCCTGGACGCGGTGCGGGCCTTTGCCCAACCGGTACAGTGAGGCGTCAACCCATGGAGAACACGATGAGCGACAAACAGGTGCTGGTGCTGGGCGGTGGCTGCTTCTGGTGCACCGAATCCGTCTACAAGGAAGTGACCGGGGTGACCGATGTCGAGTCGGGCTACAGCAACGGCCAGGTCGAGCGGCCGAGCTACGAGATGGTGTGCACCGGCACCACCGGCCACAACGAGGTGGTGCGGCTCGAGTACGACCCGACGCAGGTGACCACGCGCGAGATCCTGGAGATCTTCTTCGTGATCCACGACCCGACCACGCTCAACCGCCAGGGCAACGACGTGGGCACGCAGTACCGCAGCGGCATCTACTTCACCACGGCCGAGCAGCAGCGGGTGGCTCAGGCGCTGATCGACGAGCTCACCAAAGACAACGCCTTCGGCAAGCCCATCGTCACCGAGCTCAAGCCCCTGCTCAACTACTGGCCGGCCGAGGCCTACCACCAGGACTTCTTCGAGCGCAACCCGCACCAGGGCTATTGCATGGCCGTGGCCGCGCCCAAGGTGGCGAAATTCCGCAAGACCTTCGCCCGCCTGGCGAAGTAGGTCCTGCGGGGCCGATCACTTCGGCATCAGCACCTTGTCCACGACGTGGATCACGCCGTTGGACTGGTAAACGTCGGCGATGGTCACGGGGGCGACGCCGCCTTTTTCATCCGTCACCGTGACCTTGCCGCCGGCCGACTTGGCCACCAGCGTGCCGCCGGCCACGGTCTTGATCGAGGCCATGCCCTTGCCGTCGGCGATCATCTTGGCGATGGCCGCGGCGTCCCATTTGCCGGGCACCACGTGGTAGGTCAGGATGCCGGTGAGCATGCCCTTGTTCTCGGGCTTGAGCAGGGTGTCCACGGTGCCGGCGGGCAGGGCGGCGAAGGCGGCATTGGTGGGCGCGAACACGGTGAACGGGCCGGGCGATTTGAGCGTGTCCACCAGGCCGGCGGCCTTCACGGCGGCCACCAGCGTGGTGTGGTCCTTGGAGTTGACCGCGTTGTCGATGATGTCCTTGCTGGCCAGCATGGGCGCGCCGCCGACCATGACTTGCGCGAAGGCGCCGAGGGATGCGGTGCCGATGGCCAGGGCCAGAACGGTCTTGCTGAGGGTCTGCGTGATCATGGAATCTCCTTGGGTTGAAGCCGGAACTGCGGCTGAAGGAGATACGCAGCGCGACCCCGCACTGGATTCAAAAAAGACCCGGCGATGGGCTCAGGCCGGTTTCGCGCGGCCCCACCGGGCCTGCAGCAGCGGCCAGCAGACGATCACCGCCAGGCCCAGCAGCACCAGCGCGGCCGCGCCGAGTTTCCAGCCGGGCAGCGACTCGCCCAGGGACAGGGCCGAGGCGCCCATGCCGAACACCGGGATCAGCAGCGCCAGCGGCGTCACCGTGGCCGCCGGGTGGCGCGCCAGCAGCCAGTTCCACACGCCGTAGCCGAACAGCGTATTGCCCACCGCCTGCCACAGCACGCTGGCCCACACCAGCCCGTCCGCGTGTTGCAGGCTGCTCGCGATGGCCTGCGGGCCTTCGACGAACCACGACAGCGCGAACAGCGGCGGCACCGCGAACACGCTGCTCCAGACCATGAAGTGCAGCATGTTCACCGGCCCGAGCGACTTCACCACCAGGTTGGCGAGCGACCAGAAGAAGGCCGCGCTCAGCACCAGGCCCATGCCCAGCAGGGTGACCGAGGCGTCGAGGTTGGCCGCGATCACGCCCAGGCCGGCCAGCGCCAGCAGCAGGCCCGCGACCTGGAAGCCGCGCACGCGCTCGCCCATGATCCACAGCGACAGGCCGATGGTGAAGAACACCTGCAGCTGCACCACCAGCGACGCCAGGCCCGGCGAGATGCTGCTGCGGATCGCCAGGAACAGCAGGCCGAACTGGCCCACGCCCAACAACACGCCGAAGGCGGCGATCTTGCGCCAGGGCGCGGTCGGTCGCGGGATGAACAGCAGCCAGGGCAGGGCCGAGAGCGCGAAGCGCAGCGTGGCGAACAGGAAGGGCGGCAGACCGTCCAGGCCCCAGCGGATCACCACGAAGTTCGTGCCCCAGACGAACACCACCGAGAGGGCGAGGAGCAGGTGGGTGATGGGCACGGCGTGGTGTGAAGCGGGGAGACCGGCAGTGTAGCCAGCGGCCCGCCACCTGCCTGCGCGCTCAGTGCAATGCCCGTGTGCGGTAGAGGAGTAACAGGGCCACGGGCGCGCCGACCAGGCCGATCACCGCGTTGAGGTGGAACACGTGGCGGCTCCAGGGCAGGTGCAGCACCAGGTCGGCCGCCAGGCCCAGCACCGCGCCCACCAGACCGGCGGCCGGCAGCAGCACGCGGTGGTCGGCGCTGCGCATCAGCGCGCGCGCCACCTGCGCGGCCACCAGGCCGAGAAAAGCCACCGGGCCGCAGAAGGCCGTCACCAGCCCGCTCAGCCACGCGGTGGCGAGCAGCGCGCCGCGCTTGACCAGGGTCACGCGCATGCCCATGGACGCGGCATAACGCTCGCCCAGCAGCAGGCCGTTGAGCGGCTTCACCAGCAGGCCGCCCGCGAGCAGGCCGACCAGCACGCCGGGCACGAGGATCTGCAGCTGCTGGCGCGTGGCGCCGGCAAAGCTCGCGTCGTCCCAGGCCTTGAAGGCGCGCGCCTGGGTCTCGTCGATGAAGTGCATCGACACGCTGATGAGGCCGATGGCGAGGTAACCCAGCATCAGGCCGATGATGAGCAGCGTGACGGTGCCGACCCGGCGCGACAGGCCGGCCAGCAGCGCGAGCACCGCCACCGAGCCGGCCACCGAGGCCAGCGCCAGGCCGATGTCGCCGGTCAGGCCGAAGCGCAGCAACAGCGCGTTGCCGGCCACGCCCGCGACCGTGACCAGCAGGGCGCTGCCTAGTCGCGCGCCGTGCACGATGCCGAGCACGAAGGGGTCGGCCAGCGGGTTGCGGAACAGGGTCTGCAGCAGCAGGCCGGCCACCCCGAGCGCCGCGCCGGAGCACAGCGCGTTGAGCGCGCGCGGCAGGCGAAAGCCCAGCACGATGTCGCGCCACACCGGATGGGCGGCGCCGCCGGACAACACGTCGAAGACCGCGGCCAGCGGGATGGCGACCGAGCCGAGCGAGAGTTCGGCCACGAACAAGGCCAGCATCAGCAGGGTCATCGCCGCGAATCTGGCGGAGGTGAGCGGGGTGGTGGTCATGGCAGTCGGCGCAGGAAAGGGGTGTCGGTCACGAGGGGCGGCAGGGGCAGGCCCGGGTGCAGCGCCCGGATGGCTTCGGCCAGCTGCACATGGGGCCGGGTCATGCCCTGGTCCTGGAAGGGGTAGGCCCAGGCGCCGGTGTAGCCCTGGTCCCAGGCGAACACGCGGCCTTCGCGCGCGGCGCGGAACCAGCCGTGCAAGGGGTTGGCGTCGACCAGGGTGCGCACGCTGGCCTGGCCGCCCAGCGTGCCGAGCCAGACCGGCGCATCGGCCGCTCGCGCGTAGACCTTCTCGAAGCGTTCGAACACCAGGCTGCTGCTGCGCGCGTCGTCCGCGAGCGCAAAGCGCCCGCCGGCGTCGTGGATCAGCCGGGCGCGCTGGTTGCGCCCGCCGAAGGTCTCGACGGTGTCTCGCCCGGCGGCGAAGCCGGCCATCACCAGGGGGCGGTCGGGCGCCGTGGCCGCCAGGGCCGCCAGCCGCAGGTACTGCGCCTCGATGCGGTCGAACCGCGCGTTCGCCAGGGCCTCGCGGTTGGTGAGCAGGGCCAGCAGCTTGAGCCACTCGGCGCGGCCCAGCGGGTGGGTCTCGTGGTGGTCGGCCTGCGCGATCGCGCGCACACCCAGCTCCCACAGGCGCGGGTGCATGTTGCCCTGCGGGTAGGCGGAGTAGAAGCTCAGGTACACATCGGCCTGCACCGCCATCACCGATTCGATGGAGGCGTGGCCGTAGCCCCACATATCGTGCACCAGGCCTTGCGCGATGCGCTCGCGCACCGACGGCACGGTGGCGCTGCGCGTGTTTTCGGCCCCGTACAGCCGGTCCACCAGGCCCAGCTCGTCGAGTGCGCCCAGCATGGCGGCGTTGCCGGTGACCAGCCTCTGTATCGGCACTTGAATCACCTGCTCGTGCGGCCCGTGCGCGGGCACCGGTGTGCCGCACTGCACCAGCAGGTAGTCCAGCGTTTCGCCGGTGCCCACGCTGGGCGTGAAGCGCACGCGTTTGTAGTGCGGGCCGTAGCTCACCTGCAACTGCACCGAGTGGGTGAAGGTGGTCTTGTGCGGAAAGAGATCCACGCCCGGGCGGTGCTCGGCCACGCAGGCGGCGTCGAGGTTGTCGCTCAGGCCGTCCACGCCCACCACCACCGAGGGCCAGGCCGCGCGCGGCGGCGGTGCGATCTGCATGCAGCCGCACAACAGCAGCAGCGGTATCAGCTGCAGGCGCCTCATGCTTGGCCGCCGAGCGCGTCCACCAGGGCGCCCAGGCTGGTGAAGGGCCTCGGCGTTTCGCCGCGCTGGCTCAGGGTGTAGACGCCGTGTGCCACCACGTGCACGGTCTGCGTGGCCTCGGGGTCGTGCGCGCAGCCCGCACGCTGCAGCGCCCGCCGTGCCCAGGCCGCCGCCATGCCCTCGCCTTCGAGGCGGATGCCGCGCCGCGCATGGTGGCCCACGCGCAGCTCGGCGCGCTCCAGGTCGAAGGCCAGGCCCTCGGCGGCGAAGCTGGCGGCCAGGGTGCCGTCCAGCGCGAGGTCTTCGGGCGCGCCGGCGTGCAGGCGGCGCTGGCCGTCGATCAGCCACAGCGCATCGGCGTGGCGCAGCGCGAGTTCGAGGTCGTGCGTGGACAGCAGCACGGCCAGACCCTGTTCGCGCGCCAGCGCCAGCAGCAGGTGCATGGTCTCGATGCGGCGTGGCAGGTCGAGAAAGGCGGTCGCTTCGTCCAGCACCAGCACGCGCGGTTGTTGCGCCAGCGCGCGGGCGATCAGCACCTTCTGGCGTTCACCGTCCGACATCTCGGCGACCAGCCGGTGTGCCAGCGCCAGCGCGCCGGCCTGTTGCAGCGCGGTCTGCACCGCGGCGTGGTCGGCCGCGCCGAGCCGACCGCCCCAGCCCAGGTGCGGATAGCGGCCCAGGCAGGCCAGGTCGTGGCCGGTCATCTGCGCGACATCGACGCGCTCGGTGAGCACCACCGCGAGCCGGCGCGCGCGCTCGGTCGCCGTGATGCGGTTCAGCGCCACCCCACCGAGCCGCACCTCGCCGGCGACGGCGGGCTGCATGCCGCACAGCGTGCGGATCAGGGTCGACTTGCCGGCGCCGTTGGCGCCGATCAGGCAGACGAAGCGGCCTGCGGGCAGCGCGAGGTCCAGCGGGCCGAGCAGGGCCTGGCCGCCGTGGCCGACCGTCAGGCCATGGGTGCTCAGGCCCATCAGAGCGCCATGGCGAAGCTGGCGAGCACGGTGCGCGGTGCGCCCGGGTAGGTCGGCACGAAGGCGCCGCCCGAGTCGTAATAGCGCTTGTTCCCCAGGTTCTGCAGCGCGAGCTGCAGCTTGTAACGCTGGCCGGCGCCGAAGCGGTAGGCCACATTGGCGTCCCAGCGCACGTAGGAGGGCAGCACGAAGCTGTTGGCGGTGTTGGCCTGGCGCTCGCCCACGTAGATCGCGCCCAGGCCCGCGCTCAGCCCCGCGGCGCGGCCGCTGAAATCGAAGGTGGTCCACAGGCTGGCGCTGCGGCGCGGTGCATTGGCCAGCAGGGTGCCCACCAGGCTGGCGTCGCTGTCGCGGCTGATCTGCGCCTTCAGCTCGGTGACGCTCGCCAGCAGGCGCCAGCGCGGCGTGATGCTGAACGGCACGTCCAGCTCCCAGCCCTGGCTGCGCTGCTCGCCGACCTGCAGCACGTGGTCGAAGTCGGTGGGGTCCGACACCAGGCCGTTGCGGCGGCGGATGTCGAACACCGCCAGCGTGGGCTCCAGGCGGCCGTCGAGCAGGCTGAATTTGGCGCCGACTTCCAGCTGCGTGCCGCGCGACGGCGCGGGCAGGCTGCCGTTGCGCAGCATGCCGCTGAAGGGCTCGGTGAGGAACGACTTCGACCCACTCGCGTACAGCGACACCGCGTCGCTCGGCGTCCAGGTCACGCCCAGGCGCGGCGAGAGCGCGTCGTCGCTGCGCGCCAGCGTGTCCGAGACCGGCAGGTAGTCGGCGCGCGCGAAGGTGCGCGAGCGGTCGTAACGCAGGCCGAACAGCACGCGCCACTGGTCACCCAGCTGCAGCTCGTCCTGCGCGTACAGCCCCACGTTGCGGCTGCGGTAGTTCGACGCGTCGTAGGGCACGAGCGGGCCGACCACGGTGGTGCCGTGTACTGGCTTGTACAAGTCGATCGGCAGGTTGGTCGGGAAACCGAAGGGGCCGACGTTGGCGTCGGCGCGGAAGTCCCAGGTGTCTCGATTGGCGTCGGCGCCCAACAGCACGCGGTGGCGCACGCCACCGGTCTCGAAGCGGCGCGAGACCTCGGCCAGGACCGAGAGGTCGGTCTGGTCGTCGATGCTGCGCTGCTGGCGGCGGTTGACCTGCGGGTTGGGGGTGCCGGCGCCGGTGATGGGGCTGAAGCCGAAGGGGTACCAGAGCGCGTCGGTCTTGGCCGACGAGGCCTGCAGGCCCGCGTGCAGCTGCCAGCCGCTGTCCAGGCGGTGGTCGAGCACCAGCGAGGCCAGCGCGCTGTCATTTTTCAGCCGCGTGTCGGCTTCGGCGTAGTTGGTGTGGATGGGCACGCCGAGGAAAAGCGGGCTGTTGCCGAAGCCGCGGTCGAAGGCGCCGCGCTTGCGGCCGAGTTCGAGTTCGGCAGTCAGCGTGGTGTGCGGCGCGGGCCGCCAGCGGAACACCGGCGAGACGAACTGCGTTTCGGCGCCGACGAAGTCGCGAAAACTCTGGTTGTCCTGCCACGAGCCGGTGAGCCGGTAGCTCAGGGTCTCGCTGATCGGGCCGGTGCTGTCGACGGTGGCGCGGTAGAAGCGGTCGCTGCCGGCGGTCAGCTCGTAGCGTGTGCGCGCGGTGTCCTGCGGCTGCTTGGTCACCAGGTTGACCACGCCACCGGGTTCGAAGCGGCCGTAGAGCGCCGAGGCCGGCCCTTTTGAGCACCTCGATCTGTTCGATGTTGACCAGCTCGTCCACCGGGGCGAACACGCTGCGGCGAAAGCCGTTCTTGAGGTTGGCGGAAGTGGCGAAGCCGCGCAGGCGGAAGCGGTCGTTGCTGCCGCCCCAGCCCACCTGCGGCGTCAGGCCCGGCACGGTGCGCACGGCTTCGCCGAAGCTGGTGACGCCACGGTCTTCCATCAGCTCGCGCGTGACGGTCTGGATGGAGAAGGGCGTCTCCTTCACCGTGGTGTCGCTCTTGTTGGCCGTGGGCGCGACGATGGCGCGGTAGGCGCGTTCGCGCGTGTCGCTGATGGTGACGGTCTCCAGCGTGGGCACGGGCTCGGTCTGGGCCCAGGCGGCCATCGAGACGCTGGCCATCGCGCACGGGAGAAGGCGGAAAGCGGTAGGAAACATGCGGTGCTCGGCTTGATCGTGAAAGGGATGGTCCTCACTGCCCGCGCACGGCGGTGGTGAGTGCGCGGGTGTTGAAGCGCATCAGCTCGATGTAGCTCGGCGCCGCGCCGCCGGGCGCGGAGAGCGAATCGGAATAGAGCGCGCCCGAGGGCTTGACGCCGGTCTCGCGCGCGATCTGCTCGATCAGGCGCGGGTCCGAGATGCTCTCGACGAACAGGGCCTTGATCTGGTCCTGGCGGATCTGGCGCACCAGCTGCGCCACGCCCTTGGCCGAGGCCTCGCTCTCGGTGCTCACGCCCTGCGGCGCGAGAAAGCGCACCTGGTGGTCGCGCGCGTAGTAGCCAAAGGCGTCGTGCGAGGTGATCACCTTGCGTTGCGCCACCGGAATCGGCGCCCAGGCGGCACGGATCTCGGCCTCGAGCTCGTTGAGCCTGACCTCGTAGGCGCGGGCATTGCGGTTGTAGAGGTCGCAGCTGGCGGCGTCGGCCTGGCACAGGGCCTTGGCGATGTTGCGCGCGTACACCTTCACGTTGGCCACGCTCTGCCAGGCGTGCGGGTCGGTCTCGCCATGGCCGTGGTCATGGCCCTTCTTGTGCTCGCCGTGGTCGTGGTCCGGCTCGCTCTTGAGCGGCGGGATGCCCTGGCTGACGGTCACCGGCCGACCCTTGTAGGCCGAGGTCTTGAGCAGGCGGCTCAGCCAGCCCTCGAAGCCCAGGCCGTTGGCGAACACCACCTGCGCCTGGCCGACCAGGCGCGCATGGGCCGGCGTGGGCTGGAACACGTGGGCGTCGGCACCGGGCCCGACCAGCACGTCGACCGCCACGCGGTCGCCGCCGACCTCTTTCACGATGTCGCCCAGGATGCTGAAGCTGGCGACCGCGCGCAGCGGCGCCTGCGCGTGCAGCGGCGGGGTGAGCGCGGCCAGGCCCAGCGCGAGCGCGGCGAGGGTGGTGAGGCGGCGGGGCAGGAAGGCGGTGGTGTGTGTCATGAGCAGGTCCTTGGTTTCAGGCTTTGAGGTGGGAAAGGGCGGGGCGCCGCTGGCGCAGCAGGCCGTGCGGCGCGAACAGCATCGAGAGCAGGTACATCGCGCCCAGGCTGAGCACGATCACCGGGCTGGTGGGCCAGTCGGCGTGGTACGAGACCAGCAGGCCGCTGGCGCTGGCGAACAGGGCGAAGGCCACGGCGCAGGCCAGCAGCGGCACGAGGCGGCGCACCCAGAAACGCGCGGTGGCGGCGGGCAGCACCATCATTCCGACCGCCATCAGCGTGCCCAGGGCATGGAAGCCGGCCACGAGATTGATCACCAGCAGCGTCAGAAAACCGAAATGCGCGGCCGCGCTCCAGCGGCTGGTGCCGCGCAGGAAACCCGGGTCCAGGCACTCCAGCACCAGCGGGCGGTACAGCACGCGCAAGGCCAGCAGCGTCACGAGTGCAATGCCGCCCAGCAGCGCCAGCGCGGCGTCGTCCAGCGCGAGCACGGTGCCGAACAGCACGTGCAGCAGGTCCACGCTGTTGCCACGCGTCGAGACGATCAGCACGCCCAGCGCGAGCGAGAGCAGGTAGAAGGCCGCCAGGCTGGTGTCTTCGCGCAGCACGGTGTGGCGCGCGACCAGGCCGGAGCCGACGGCGACCGCCAGGCCGGCCGCGATGCCGCCCACCGTCATCGCGCCCAGCGACAGGCCGGCCACCAGGTAACCCAGCGCGGCACCGGGCAGGATCGCGTGGGCCATGGCATCGCCGGTCAGGCTCATGCGGCGCAGCATCAGGAACACACCGACCGGTGCGGCGCTCACCGACAGCAGCACGCAGCCCAGCAGCGCGCGCTGCATGAAGCCGAACTCCAGAAACGGGTCGAGCCACAGCGCGCTGCTCATGCCGGCACCCCGTGGGCGGTGGCGCCACAGGCCTCGGCGCCGTCGTCGAACGGCTCCTGCAGCCGCAGGGCGCGGGCCCAGTGGTCGGCGGTCAGCACCTCCGCCGTCACGCCCCAGGCCACCGGCTCGCGGGCCAGCAGCAGGGTGTGCGGAAAGTGCTCGCGCACCTGGGCCAGGTCGTGCAGCACCGCGATCACCGTCTTGCCCTGCGCATGCCAGCGGTGCAGCAGGACGAGCAGGTCGCGGGTGGTGCGCTGGTCGATCGCGGCGAAGGGCTCGTCGAGCAGCACCACCGGGGCGTCCTGCAGGATCAGGCGCGCGAACAGGGCGCGCTGCAGCTGGCCGCCGGAGAGCGTGTCGATCGCGCGCCGCTCGAAACCCAGCAGGCCGACCGCCGCCAGCGCCTCGTGGCAGGCGCGGCGGTGCGCGGCGCTGTGTCGCCCGAGCGCGCCCACCTCGTGCCACAGGCCGAGCAGGACCAGCTCCTGCACCGAGATCGGAAAACTGCGGTCGATCCCGCTGTGTTGCGGCAGGCAGGCCACGCGCTGGCGCGTGCCCAGGCCGTCGATGCGCCCGCCGAGCGGTGGGAGCTGCCCGGCCAGTGCCTTCAGCAGGGTCGATTTGCCCGCGCCGTTGGGGCCGACCACCGCCACCAGCGCACCCGGTGGCAGCGTGAGCGAGAGGTGGTGCACGGCCGGATGGCGCTCGTAGCCCAGCGTGAGGTCGTGCAGCACGATGGCCGATGGGGCGGAAGCTTGAAGGTCGGGCACGGGGGGATTGCAGCTAAGATACTGCAACTGAATTGCGATAGTGCGTATGTTAACGCAACATAGTTGCATTTATGGAGACCCAAGCCATGTCGCCACGCCAGACCAAAGAACCGGTGGCTGTACCACCCCACATCCAGACCCGGCTGGAAGCCGCCGGCCTGCGCCGCACGCTGGCCACGCGCGCCGTGCTGGGCCTGTTCCTCGCGCAGCCGCACGGCGGGCTCACCCATGCGCAGGCGCTGAACGCGCTCACCGCGCGCGGGCTGGACATCAACCGCGTCACGCTCTACCGCCTGCTCGACCGCCTGGCCGCTTGCGGCGTGCTGCAACGCCAGACCGACGACCAGGCGCGCACCTGGCGCTTCAGCCTGGCGCCGCTGGATGCGAATGCCGACGAGGGCACACCGCCGCGCTTCGAATGCGACGCCTGCCACCGGCAATTTCCGATGGCCGACGTGAGCGAGCTGGCCCGCGACCTGTTGCGCAGCCTCGCGCGCCAGGGCCACCGGGGCGAGCAGGTGGCGGTGCACGGCACCTGCGCGGATTGCCTGGAGCCCGCCGCGTGATCGAGTCCCGGGGGCTGCAATACGCCCACGCGGGCCAGGCGCCGCTGCGCATGGCCGATGTGTCGGTGGCGCAGGGCGGCACCCTGCTGCTGCGCGGGCCCTCGGGCAGCGGCAAGTCCACCTGGCTGGCGCTGGCCGCCGGCCTGCTCACGCCCGGCGCGGGCGAGATCGTGGTGGCCGGTCAGTCGGTGGGTGCCTTGCGCGGTGCGGCCCGCGATGCCTGGCGCGCGCGCCACATCGGTTTTCTGCCGCAGCAGCTGCACCTGAGCGACGCGCTCACGGTCGCCGACAACCTCGCGCTCGCGCACTTCGCCGCCGGCCTGCCGGTGGACCGCGCCGCCGTGGCCGAGGTGCTGGCGGCGCTGGACCTCGGCGCGCTGGCGAACCGCCGGCCCACCCAGCTCTCGGGCGGGCAGGCCCAGCGCGTGGCCCTGGCGCGCGCCGTGCTGCTGCGCCCGCGCGTGATCCTGGCCGATGAGCCGACCGCGAGCCTGGACGACGACGCCTGCATGACGGCGCTCTCGCTGCTGCGCCGCAGCGCGAAGGCGCTGGACGCCACGCTCGTGATCGCCACCCACGACGCCCGCGTGCGCGACGCGCTGCCGCACGCGCAGGTGCTCACCTTCGTGGCAACCCGCCCGGAGCGCGTGGCATGAACGTATTGACCCTGTCCTGGCGCTACCTCTGGTCGCGCCCGCTGGCCACGGCGCTCAACCTCTTGCTGCTCGCGCTGGGCCTGGCCTCCATGGCCTTCGTGCTGATCGCGCGCGACCAGGTGGACCGCGCCTTCGAACGCGACCTCGCCGGCATCGACGCGGTGGTGGGCGCCAAGGGCAGCCCGATGCAGCTCATCCTCGCGGGCGTGTTCCACCTGGACGTGCCGCCCGGCAACATCCCGCTGGCCGAGGCCCGCCAGCTCGCGGAACACCCGCAGGTGGCGCAGCTCATCCCGCTGAGCCTGGGCGACAACCTGGGCGGCTTCCGCATCGTGGGCACCACGCACGACTACCCGGCCCACTACGGTGCCCGGCTCGCGCAGGGCGCGCTCTGGCAGGCGCCGCTGGAGGCCGTGCTGGGCGCACAGGTCGCCGCGCGCACGGGCCTGCAGGTGGGCCAGGCCTTCGAAGGCGCGCACGGCCTGGGCGTGGGTGGCAGCTCGCACGGCGAGACGCCGTACACCGTCACCGGCGTGCTCGCGCCCTGCGGCTGCGTGCTCGACCGGCTGGTGCTCACCGCCACCGAATCGGTCTGGCGCGTGCACGACGACATGCACGCCGGCGCGAACATGGACGAGGCCGAGCGCGCCGAACTGGCCGAGGCGCTGGCGGCCGAGCGCGAGATCACGCTGGCCCTGATCCGCTACCGCACGCCGTTGGCGGCGGTGAGCTTCCCGCGCTTCATCAACCAGACCACCTCGCTGCAGGCCGCGGCGCCGGCGGTGGAGATCACGCGCCTGCTGAGCATGGTCGGTGTGGGCACGCAGGTGCTGCGCGGGCTGGCGGCCGTGCTTCTGGGCGTGGCCGGGCTGTCGGTGTTCATCGCGCTCTGGAGCGCGGTGCGCGAGCGCCGCGCCGACCTGGCGATGCTGCGCATGCTGGGCGCGCCGCCGCGGCGCGTGGCCGCGCTGCTGCTGTGCGAGGCGCTGTGGCTCGCGTTGCTGGCGTGCGCGCTGGGCCTGCTGGCCGCGCATGCGCTCACGGCCCTCATGGGCGAGATGTTGATGGCCCGGCATTCGCTGGCCATCACCGGTTGGCAATGGGTGTCGGGCGAAGCCTGGGTGCCCGTGCTGGCCTTGGGGGTGGCGGTGGTGGCGGCGCTCCTGCCGGCCCTCCATGCCTACCGTGTCGATGTCACTCAACTCCTGAATTCGAGGTAACACCATGAAGAAAACACTGTTCCTGTTCGCCGCCGCCCTGCTGTCCACCGCCGCGCTGGCCCAGCACTCCGACAAGGAGACCAGGGAAGACATCGCCCGCCACCGCGCCATGGCCGTGGCGCACGAAGGCGCGGCCAAGTGCCTGGAGGCCGGCAAGGGCGAAAAAGTCTGCATGCAGGAACTCGCGGTGGCCTGCAAGGGTCTGGCCCTGGGAAAATACTGCGGCATGCGCCACGCGCACTGACGGCCTGAACCCAACCGAGACGATTCCCCATGCGCCACCTGTTCCAAGCCTCTCGTTTCGCCGCGCTGCTCGTGATGGGCGGGGCCGTGCTGGTCGGTGCCGGGGCCCAGACCCTGAGCTCGCCGGTGCCGCCCGGCACCCCCTCGAGCCAGCCCTCGGGCCTGCCGCACGGCCAGGGTGCGGGTGTGCACAGCCCGCTCAGCCCGTTCGCGCCCCTGCCCAGGCGCGGCGACGTGGTCGCCTGGTCGACGCTGACCGACATCACCACCAAGGTGGAGAACAAGCGCATCGTGCCGGTGTACCCGGCGCCGGTGGCCGAGCTGAACCAGAAGAAGCTGCGGCTGCAGGGCTTCATGATGCCGCTGGAGCCGGGCGAGAGCCAGCGCCACTTCCTGCTCGCCTCGGTGCCGCTGACCTGCGGTTTCTGCACGCCGGGCGGGCCCGAGAGCATGGTCGAGGTGCGCACCAGCAAGCCGGTGAAGTACAAGCTGGAGGCGGTGGTCGTCGAGGGCACCTTCCACGTGCTGCAGAACGACCCCTACGGCCTGTACTACCGCATCACCGGCGCCGTCGGCGTCGAGTGACGCGCACGCCTGGCGATACCATCGCCGGGTGAACATCGCCAGCCACCCCGTCGTCGCCTCCCTCACCCCGGTCTTCATCCTGATCGGCCTCGGCTACCTGGCCGGGCGCCTGCAATGGATCCGCGATGCCGCGGTCAAGGACCTGTCCAACCTGGTCTTCCTGCTGCTCATCCCGGCCCTGCTGTTCCGCACCATGAGCTCGGTGCATTTCGAGGAACTCGACCTGCGGCCGATCGGCGCCTACTTCCTGGCCGCGCTGTCACTGCTGGCGGTGTCCATCGCCTGGCGGGGCTTCAACCGGGGCAGCGTGGTGCTGGCCCTGGCCGGCACCTTCTCCAACATGGTGATGCTGGGCATCACGCTGGTGGAACTGGCCTACGGCAAGAGCGCGCAGGTCACGGTGCTCACGCTGGTGTCGGTGCATGCGCTGATCCTGCTGACCACCGGTTCCATCGTGCTCGAACTCGCGGTGGCGCGCGAAGCCCGCGCGGGCTGCGCAGCGCGCGCCGCACGTGCTGCGCCACGGCGTGGTCGGCCTTCAAGGGCGCGCTCATCCACCCGATTCCCCTGCCCATCCTGTGCGGCCTGCTGTTCGCGCAGAGCGGCCTCACGCTGCCCACGGTGGTGGACCGGCCGTTGCAATTGCTGGGCAGCGCCTTCGGCCCGATCGCGCTGGTGCTGGTGGGCGTGACCCTGGCGCGCACACCCATGGCCGGCCACCTGCGCCAGGCCCTGTGGGTCAGCGTGTCCAAGAACCTGGTGCTGCCGCTGCTGGTGGGCCTGTGCGCTTGGGGCATGGGCATCACCGGCATGCCGCTGACCGTGATGGTGGTGGCCGCGGCCCTGCCGGTGGGGGCGAACGTGTTCCTGTTCGCCCAGCGCTACGAGGTGGCGCAGGAAGTCACCACCGCGGCCATGGGACTGTCCACCGTGCTCGCGCTGTTCACGCTCAGCCTGGTGATGACCACCATGGCCTGGCTCAACTGAGCGCCGGGTGCTCGCTCACTGGCTGATCTTGCGGCCTTCTTCGACCTGGTACTCGAAGTAGCGCTGGAAGCCGAAGGCCAGGCTGCCCATCAGCGCGACCGTGCCCATCAGCAGCGCGGCCACGAGGGCGCCGATGGTCAGCCAGTTGGTGCCGCCCGACACGGCGTCCGCCGGCAGCTGGGGGTTGAACTGGCGGTTCCACTTCTCGCGGTCGGTCAGGGCATAGACGATGGCCATCAGGCAACTGGCGGAGATGGTCGCGCCCAGCAGCGGGATCAGCACCCACGAGAGCTTGTCGTCCTGCCCGTAGAGCAGCACACGGTCCACGCCCCACAGGCCCAGCGCCGCCGGGATCGGGTGCAGCCAGCCCACCCAGTCGCCCAGGCCGCGCAGGTAGAAACGGTGCAGGCCGAGCATGCCGCCCAGCAGCGCCAGCCAGACCGCCAGCGTCTTGTTCTTGCGCATCATCGTCATGCGCCCTCGTTCGGCGGCGCACTGTCACCGGCACCCAGGGTCTTCTGCATCAGCACGATGTCGAGCCAGCGGCCGAATTTCCAGCCGCACGACTGCACCACGCCCACGGGCTCGAAGCCCAGCGCCTTGTGCACACCGATGGAGCCGGCGTTGGCCGAATCGCCGATCACGGCCATCACCTTGCGCGTGCCGGCGCGTTCCAGCGCGGCCAGCAGCTCGGCGAGCAGCGCGCGGCCCAGGCCCTGGCGGTGGGCCGCCGGGTCCATGTAGATCGAGTCCTCGACCGAAAAACGGTAGGCCGGGCGCGGCTTGAACCAGTTGCCGTAGGCGTAGCCCAGCACCTGGCCGCCTTCTTCGGCGACCAGCCAGGGCAGGCCCTTGCCCAGCACGTCGGCGCGGCGCGCCGTCATCTCGGCCGGGGTGGGCGGGGTGGTTTCGAAAGTGCCGGTGCCGTGCAGCACGTGGTGGCCGTAAATGCGGGTGATCGCGTCGAGGTCTTCGTCGCGGCTGGGGCGGATCAGGGGCATGGGTAAGGTGGGTCGCTCGGGAAGGGGGCTGGCAAAACCAGCGAACGGGCTATAATCGCGGGTTTCGTGGCGTTTCGCTGGCCGGGTGGTCAGTCGTGTGTCTCAAGCGCTGCAAATAAAGCGGGTCGCAAGATCCAGTGAAGTACCGATCCTGGTACCTCTCCACCCGAAGGATAAATCATGGTCGTCATTCGACTCTCCCGCGGCGGCGCAAAAGCCCGTCCGTTCTACAACATCGTGGTTGCCGACAAGCGCAATCGCCGCGATGGCCGCTTCATCGAGCGCATCGGTTTCTACAACCCCCTGGCCCGCGGTGGTGAAGAGCCCCTGCGCATCGCCCTGGACCGCCTGACCTACTGGACCGGCGTTGGCGCCACCCCGTCGGACACCGTGGCGCGCCTGGTCAAGCAGAACGCCGCCAAGGCCGCGGCCTGATCCTGCCCGCAGCAAGGTGAGCCACCCCGCGTCCGGCGCCTTCAAGGCGTTGCCCCTGCCCGACGACGCCGTCGAGCTGGGGCGCATACAGGACGCGTGGGGCATCAAGGGCTGGGTCCGCATCCTGCCCCACAGCGCCGACACCTCGGCGCTGATCGCTTCCTCTTCCTGGTTCCTGCAGCCGCCCGAAGCCCGCTTCGCGCGCGGCTTCTCGGCGTTCACGGGCTGCGTGGGCGTGGGCGTGGCGGAAGTCAAACCCCACACCGACGGCCTGGTCGCCCAGCTGGACGGCGTGGACGACCGCAATGCGGCCGAGGCCCTCAAGGGCGTGCGCATCTACCTGCCGCGCAGCGCCTTCCCGGCCACCCCCGAAGGTGAGTACTACTGGGTCGACCTGATCGGCCTGGACGTGTTCAACCGCGAAGGCGTGCACCTGGGCGTGGTGCGCGACCTCATGCCCACCGGGCCCACCTCGGTGCTGGTGCTCGAACACACCGAGACGGTGGACGGCACCGAGCAGACCGCCGAGCGCATGATCCCGTTCGTGGCGGCCTACATCGACGACGTCGACAAGGCGCAGCGCCGCATCACCGCCGACTGGCAGCCGGATTACTAGGCCCCCACGCTCCGCCGCTGCGCGGGTCACTGCCCCCCGAGGGGGTTGATCCCGCTTGGGGCGGCCCGGCACCGGATCGTTGACGCTCACAATACCGCCATGCGCTTCGACGTCATCACGCTTTTCCCGGAGCTGTTCGCGCCTTTCCTGCAGCACGGCATCAACCGCCGCGCCTTCGAGTCCGGCCAGGTGGCCGTGCACCTGTGGAATCCGCGCGATTTCGCCGAAGGCAACTACCGCCGGGTCGACGACCGCCCGTTTGGCGGCGGCCCGGGCATGGTCATGATGGCCGAACCCCTGTGGCAGTGCCTGCAGGCTATCCGCACCGCGCGCGCGGAGGCCGACGATGCCCGCGCCCCCGTGGTCCTTTTTTCCCCGATCGGCGAGGCGCTGAACCACGCGGGCGTCGAGGGCTGGTCGCGCAGCCAGGGCGCGGTGCTGGTGTGCGGCCGCTACGAAGGCATCGACCAGCGCTTCATCGACACCTGCGTGGACCGGCAGATCAGCCTGGGCGATTTCGTGCTCTCGGGTGGCGAGATCGCGGCCATGGCCCTGCTGGATGCCGTGGCGCGCCTGCAGCCCGGCGTGCTGACCGACGAGGGCAGCCACCAGCAGGACAGCTTCAACCCGGCGCTCGACGGCCTGCTGGACAGCCCGCACCACACCCGCCCCGAGGTCTGGCAGGGCCCGCGGGGGCCGATGGCGGTACCGGAGGTGCTGTTGGGCGGCCACCACGAGCGCATCGCCCGCCACCGGCGCGAGCAAAGCCTGCTGCTCACGGCCAGCCGCCGGCCCGACCTGCTGGCCCGTGCCCGGGCGCAGGGATTGCTCGACGCGGCGGACCAGGCTTTCCTCCGCGCTCAGGGATTGCTATAATCCAAGGCTTTTCGATCCTCTGACCGGCCGCCGCGACCGGGCCACCCCGCAAACCCGCAAGGGTCTGGACAGGGGCCCTGCCGGATTCGCGGCCTTTAGTGCAGCGCGGCCATGACCGACAAAACAGGAAATCATGAACCTCATCCAAACCCTTGAGCAAGAAGAAATTGCTCGCCTTGGCAAAGTCATTCCCCCGTTCGCCCCTGGCGACACCGTGATCGTCAGCGTGAACGTGATCGAAGGCACGCGCAAGCGCGTGCAGGCCTACGAAGGCGTGGTGGTGGCCCGCCGCAACCGTGGCCTGAACTCCAGCTTCATCGTGCGCAAGATCTCCAACGGCGAAGGCGTCGAGCGCACCTTCCCGCTGTACAGCCCGCTGATCGCCAAGATCGAAGTCAAGCGCCGCGGTGCCGTGCGCCGTGCCAAGCTGTACTACCTGCGCGAGCGCAGCGGCAAGTCGGCCCGCATCAAGGAAAAGCTGGGCGCGTAAAGCGCATCGGGCCTGGCCCGGTCGCATGCACCCTCCCGAAAAAAGCCGCTCCCCGGAGCGGCTTTTTTGCGTCTGGCCTATGCTTGCCTTCACATGACCCACGTTCTGCCCGCTTTTGATCCGCGCCTGGTGCCCATCGTCGCGGACGAGGCCGACGAGATGCTGCGCCCCGCGCAGGCGCAGCGCCTCACGCCCACCGGCCTGCGCGAACTGTTCGCCCGACCGCCGGTGTGGACGCCCGAGCTTCACCGCGAGCGCAAGTTCGTCGACCGCGCGCCCGCCGAGGCGGCGGTGCTGCTGCCGCTGGTGATGCGCGACGAGCTCACGCTCATCCTGACCCAGCGCACGGCCCACCTGTCCACCCACTCGGGCCAGATCGCCCTGCCGGGCGGCAAGCTCGACCCCGAGGACGCCGACGCCACCGCCGCCGCCCTGCGCGAGGCGCAGGAAGAGATCGGCCTGGCGCCGGATCGGGTGGAGGTGCTGGGCACGCTGCCGGTGTACGTCACCGGCACGTCCTTCATCGTCACGCCGGTCGTGGGGCTGGTGCGGCCGGGTTTCGAGCTGGTGCCCAACCCGGACGAGGTGGACGACGTGTTCGAGGTGCCGCTGGCCTACCTCATGAACCCCTTGCACCACCGGCGCCACGCGCTGGCCTTCGAGGGCGTGGTGCGCGAGTGGTACTCCATGCCCTACCTGGACGGCGACCGCGAGCGCTTCATCTGGGGCGCCACCGCCGGCATGCTGCGCAACTTCTACCGCATGCTCAGCGCCTAGGCCCGTGCGGCGCTCTGTGGCGCGCGCCCCTCACGCCACTATGATGGCGCCATGAGTTTTTTCGCCATCCTCATTGCCCTGCTGCTGGAACAGGCGCGCCCGCTCGCCTTTGACAACCCCGTTCACGCCGGTCTGCGCGGCTGGGCGCGCACCGTGCGCCGCAACCTCGATGCCGGCCAGTCCTCCCATGGCTGGGTCGCCTGGGTGCTGGCGGTGGGCGTGCCGGCGGCCATCGCGGGGCTGGTGTACTGGGGCCTGTGGCAATTCAGCTCCGTGCTGGCTTTCGTGTGGACCATTGGCATTCTTTACGTGACGCTGGGCTTTCGCCAGTTCAGCCACCACTTCAGCGAAATCCGGCAGGCGCTCGATGTGGGCGACGACGCCACCGCGCGCGAGAAGCTGGCCCGCTGGCTGCGTGTGGACGCCTCCAGCCTGCCGCGCACCGAGCTGTTGCGCCAGGTGATCGAGCACTCGGTGCTGGCCGCCCACCGCCACGTGTTCGGCGTGCTGGTGTGTTTCGTGGTGTTCTGGGCCATCGGCCTGGGCCCCTCGGGCGCGGTGTTCTACCGCCTGGCCGAGTACCTCTCGCGCAACTGGCGCGCGCGCCCGGACGGCACGCCCAGCCCGGCGCTGCAGCACGCCGCCGCGACCGCCTGGCGCTGGGTCGACCACGTGCCGGCGCGCGTGACGGCGCTGGGCTTCGCCGTGGTGGGCAACTTCGAGGAGGCCGTGGCCAGCTGGCGCGGCGATGCCGAGCGCTTTGCCCCGGGCAGCGACGGCGTAGTGCTGGCCGCCACCTCGGGCGCCATCAACGTGCGGCTGACCCCGCAGCTCGATCCGCTCACGATCGAAGACGACGAGGTGGTGGGCGACCCCGCCGCCCGGCCGGATCCGCAACTGGCCCACCTGAGCAGTGTGGTGGGGCTGGTGTGGCGCGCGGTGGTGCTCTGGATGCTGCTGCTCGCGCTGCTCACCCTGGCAGGCCTGTAGCCGGAGAGCGGTCAATCCATCCAGAACACCGTGGAACTGGCTTCGCCAGGCCACAGGTGTTGCCCCCTGGGGGGTGACGCGCCGAAGGCGCGGCGCGGGGGGAGCCTATCAATACCGGCGCTTGTCGGACAGTTCCGCGAACAGCTCGCCGTAGAGGCGGTAGCGGTTTTCGCTGATCGCCAGCGGGTCGTCGGCCGGCTGGTCCGGCTCCCCGGTCTGCACGTGTTCCAACACCCCGCAACCCGGCTCGTGCAGGTGCGTGCAGTTGTAGAAGCGGCAGTGGCCCAGCGTGGCGTTCAGGTCGGGCATGAGGTGGGCCAGCTGCATGGGCTCGATGTGGTTCAGGCCGAATTCCTGGAACCCCGGTGAATCGATCAGCGCGGTGCGGCGTTCCGCGTCCACCCAGTACCAGGTGGTGCTGGTCGTGGTGTGTTTGCCGGAGTTGAGCGCCCGCGAAATCTCGCCCGTCAGCGCGCGCGCCTCGGGCACCAGCCGGTTCACCAGCGTGCTCTTGCCCACGCCCGAGGGGCCCAGCACCAGGGTGCGCTTGTTCGCCAGCCGCTGCTGCAGGGCATCGAGGCCGGCTTCCGAGCCCTCGGCCGATTTCAGGCGCAGCGGCAATACCGCGCAGCCCATGCGCCGGTAGGGCTCCAGGCGGGCCCAGGCGCGGTCGAACGCGGGCTGCAGGTCGCTCTTGTTGAGCACGATCAGCACGTCGATGCCTTCGGCCTGTGCCGCGATCAGGGCCCGGGTCAGCTGGCTCTCGGAAAACTCCGGATCGGCCGCCACCAGCACCAGCACCTGGTCGAGGTTGGCGGCAAACGACTTGGTGCGCATCTCGTCCTGCCGGTAGAACAGGTTGCGCCGCTCGTCCACGCGCTCGATGCTGCCTTCGTCGCCGGTGACCTGCCATTGCACCTGGTCACCCACGACCACGGCGTTCTTCTTGCCGCGCGGGTGGCAGATGCGGCGTTCGCCGTCGACGCTTTCCACGAGGCAGTGGCGCCCGTGGGCGGCCACCACCAGACCGGGTTGCAGATCGGCCATCAGGCCTTCTGCAGGGCGTCCACCGCGGCGGCGCAGTGGATGTCGCTGACCGAGATGCCGTTCACGTCGTGCGTGTTGAAGCGCACCGTGCAGCGGCCGTAGCTGACGGCCAGGTCAGGGTGGTGGTCTTCGCGGTGCGCGATCCAGGCCAGGGCGTTCACGAAGGCCATGGTCTCGTGGAAATTGGCGAAGCTGTAGGTTTTCTCCAGCGCGCCGTCGATCAGCTTCCAGCCCTGGGCGGCATCGCCGTTGAGCTGGGTGAGCTGGGTCACGATTTCGGTGGCGGAGAGGGCGCGGCGGTTCTGGTGGATCGGGTTCATGGGTCGGGTTCGCGTCAGGCGGTTTGCAGGCGGGAGAGGCGTTCGCTCGCCGGCGGGTGGGAATAGTAGAAGCGCGCGTACAGCGGGTCGGGCGTGAGCGTGCTGGCATTGTCCTTGTAGAGCTTGAGCAGCGCGCTGGCCAGATCGGGGCCGCTGGTGTGGGCCACGGCATACGCATCGGCCTCGAACTCGTGCTGGCGCGAGAGCTGCGCCATCAGCGGCGAGAGGAAGAAGGTGAACAGCGGCACCACCATCATGAACAGCAGCAGGGCCAGCGCGTCGTTGGGCGTGTCCATCGACGGCGTCACGCCCAGACCGCTGAAGAACCAGGCCTGGCTCGACACCCAGCCCAGCAACGCGAAGCCCGCCAGGCTCAGCGCGAACATCAGCACGATGCGCTTGAGGATGTGGCGGCGCTTGTAGTGGCCGAGTTCGTGCGCGAGCACGGCGTCGATCTCGTCGGGGCTGAGCTGTTTGAGCAGGGTGTCGAAGAACACCACGCGCTTGGCCGCGCCGAAGCCGGTGAAGTAGGCGTTGGCGTGGGCGCTGCGCTTGCTGCCGTCCATCACGAACAGGCCCTTGGCGGCGAAGCCGCAGCGCTGCATGAGCGCGTTCACGCGCGCCTTGAGCGTTTCGTCCGACAGCGGTTCGAACTTGTTGAACAGCGGCGCGATGAGGGTGGGGTAGAGCACCAGCGCGAGCAGGTTGAAGGCCATCCAGACGCCCCAGGCCCAGAGCCACCAGGTCGGGCCGGCCGCGCCCATGAGCCAGAGCACCAGCGCGGCGATCGGCAGGCCGATCAGCGCGCCCACCAGCGTGCCCTTGACCAAGTCGCCCAGCCAGAGCGACATCGTCATCTTGTTGAAGCCGAAGCGTTCCTCGATGCGGAAGGTGGCGTACCAGCCCAGGGGCAGGGTGATGAGGCCGCCGATCAGCACGAAGGCCGCGAGCAGCGCCAGCTGTTGCAGCATGCCGCCGCCCAGCGCGTCCAGCAGCAGCTGGTTGAGCCAGTCCAGGCCGCCCAGCAGCGTCCAGCCCAGCAGCAGCGCGGCCTCGATGGCGGTCTCCAGCAGGCCGAAGCGCGCCTTGGCGATGGTGTAGTCGGCCGCCTTCTGGTGCGCGGCCACCGAGATCGTGTCGCTGAAGGCCGCGGGCACGGTGTGGCGGTGCCGCGCCACATGGCGGATCTGCCGGCTGGCGAGCACGGTGCGCACCAGCAGGCCCAGCAGCAGCAGGGCGCAGAAAACGGCGGTGAAAGCGAAGGAAGCGGTGTCCATGGGGCCGAGTCTATCGAAGACGGCCCTTTGCGCGCGCCGTGGGGCCGGCGGCCCCGGGCGGCGGATCGGCGAGAATGCCGGCCATGACTTCTGCCTCCACCGCCCCGGCGGGCACCGCCGCCGACACCCCCACCCTCGCCAAGAGCGACCAGAACCTGGTCTGGATCGACTGCGAGATGAGCGGTCTCGACCCCGAAAAAGAGCGCCTGCTGGAAATCGCGGTGGTCGTCACCGGCCCGCAGCTCACGCCGCGCATCGAGGGGCCGGTGATCGTGGTGCACCAGAGCGACGCCGTGCTCAACGCCATGGACGCCTGGAACAAGGGCACGCACGGCCGCAGCGGCCTGATCGACAAGGTCAAGGCCAGCACGGTGAGCGAGGGAGAGGCCGAGGCCACCCTGCTGGCCTTCATCGCCCAGTACGTGCCCAAGAACGGCTCGCCGATGTGCGGCAACACCATCAGCCAGGACCGCCGCTTCCTGGTGAAGTACATGCCCAAGCTGGAGGCCTACTTCCACTACCGCTGCCTGGACGTGAGCACGCTCAAGGAGCTGGCCCGCCGCTGGCGGCCCGAGGTGTACGAGTCGTTCAAGAAGCACCAGAAACACACCGCGCTGGCCGACGTGCACGAATCCATCGACGAGCTCGAGCACTACCGCACCCACTTTCTGCGCTGAACGCGCGCCCCGCGGCTTGCACCGGCGCCCCGCGCGCCGGCCTTGGGGTGTGCGATCACATGTCAAAATTGTGACGTTCACATGAGATTTGCATGACAAAAAAATCCCGTTACCGCTTCGTTTCGAAGCACCAGGAGGTGCTCCAGCTGGGCGCCGCGGTGCTGTTCCTCCTCCTGGTCGGGCTGTACGCCTCGCTCACCGGTGCATCCACCGCAGGCCTGGCGACTTCGGCGATGTGGCTGCTGATCGTGGCGGCGGCGGTGGGGGCCTACATCGCCATGAACATCGGCGCCAACGACGTGGCCAACAACATGGGCCCGGCGGTGGGCTCGGGTGCCATGACCATGGGCTGGGCCATCGTCGTGGCCGCCGTCTTCGAGGCCCTGGGCGCCATCGTGGCCGGTGGCGACGTGGTCGGCACCATCAAGGGCGGCATCATCGATCCCAATGCCATCTCGGACCCGGCGCTGTTCGCGTGGGTGATGTTCTCCGCGCTGCTGGCCGGCGCGCTCTGGCTCAACCTCGCCACGGCCGTGGGGGCCCCCGTGTCCACCACGCACTCCATCATCGGCGCGGTCATGGGCGCCGGCATCGCCGCCGGCGGCTGGGGCCTGGTCAACTGGGAAACCATCGTCCAGATCGTGATCAGCTGGGTGATCTCGCCCCTGGCCGGCGGTGCGATGGCCGCCGCCTTTCTGTACATCATCAAGCGCAGCGTGACCTACCGCAGCGACATGATCGACGCCGCCAGCCGCGTGGTGCCCATCCTGATCGCCGCCATGGTCTGGGCCTATACCACCTACATGCTGCTCAAGGGCCTGGGCCAGATGGTGCATGTCGGGGTCCCGACGGCCATGGGCGCGGGGGTGGTGCTGGCCGTGGTCGTGTGGGCACTGATCCGCAAGCCCATCGCCAAGCACGCCCGGCGGCAGGAGAACAGCAAGAACGGTGTCAACCGCCTGTTCACCTGGCCGCTGGTCTGTTCGGCCGCGCTGCTGAGCTTCGCCCACGGCGCCAACGACGTGGCGAACGCCATCGGCCCGCTGGCCGCGATCTACGAAGCCGTGAAAGACGGCGCCATCGCCACCAAGGCCGGTACGCCGCTGTGGATCATGGTGCTGGGCGCGCTCGGCCTGGCGGTGGGGCTGGCGCTGTACGGCGCGCGGCTCATCCGCACCGTGGGCAAGGAAATCACCGAGCTGGACAACATGCGCGCGTACGCCATCGCGATGTCCGCCACGCTCACGGTGATCGTCGCCTCGCAGCTGGGCATGCCGGTGTCGACGACGCACATCTCCATCGGCGCGGTGTTCGGCGTCGGCTTCCTGCGCGAACTGCTCAAGGTGAACTACGCGAAGATGGAACGTGTGGTGCGCTCAGGCCACCAGGGTGCCGACCGCGACGTGGTCGAGGCCTACCTGAGCCGCTTCGAGGCCGCCGAGGTGAGCGAGAAGAAGCGCATGCTGGCGGACATGAAGCGGCTTGCCAAGCAGCGGGAGCTGGCGCAACCGGAAGATGCGGTGTTCGCCAAGAAGGAACAGAAGGCGTTCAAGAAGGCCTACAAGAAGGAAATCGTCAAGCGCTCCGTGGTCATGCGCATCGTGGCGGCCTGGATCGTCACCGTGCCGGCCACCGCCGTGCTGGCGGCGTTGCTGTTCTACGTGGTGCGCGCCGTGCTCAATTGAGCGCGGATGTAAAGACTTGGGGTTTTCCCGAATCCATGCCATAATCAGCGGCTTCGCAGGCAACTGCGATGATTTGTGCATCTGCCTCACACACCAGGCCCCCCGCAACCGCAGGATGGGGCCTTCGCTCCCGGTGTCACGCTTCTCTCTGTGACCCATGGCGCGTCGATCGTTTGATGGTTGATGTTTTGTAACCACGAACGGATCCGACGCCCCGGAGCTGCCACCTTTTCAAGGTAGGCCGTCCCTTTAGCGTTTGCATTCGATCAATTGCGCCCTCTGGCGCATGGACGAACATGAGCGACTCTTTTGAAGCCCGCGGCGATTTCTCGCCCGAAATCCTCTCTGCCGACACCGAGGCAGACCTTTCCACCCCCGTGATCGCTGAGGCCGCAGAGGCCATCGAGCCCACCGGCCCCAACGGCTTCGAGCTGTTGGGCCTGGCGCCCGAGCTGGTGCAAGCCTGCGTGGACCTCGGGTACACGCAGCCCACCACCGTGCAGAACAACGTGATCCCCAAGGCCTTGCTGGCCGAAGGCGAGCAGCGTTTTGCCGACCTGATGGTCTCCAGCCAGACCGGCAGCGGCAAGACCGCGGCCTTCCTGCTGCCCGTGCTGCACACCCTGCTGCAGCAACGCGCCGCCGCCGACGCCAAGGAGCGCGCCGACCGCGAACAAGCGGTGGCCGACGCCCTGGCCCGTGGCGAAGCACCGCCCAAGGCGCCCAAGCGCAAGGACCCCACCAGCTCGCGCAACTTCAAGGCCGCCACCCCCGGCGCCCTGATCCTGTGCCCCACGCGCGAACTCGCGCAGCAGGCTGCGCAACGACGCCATCGACCTCGTGCGCCACTGCCGCGGCCTGCGCATCGCCAACGTGGTGGGCGGCATGCCTTACCAGTTGCAGATCGCGCGCCTGCAGAACGCCGACCTCGTGGTCGCCACCCCCGGCCGTCTGCTGGATCTGCAGCGCTCGCAGCAGCTCAAGCTCGACCAGGTGCAGTTCCTCGTCGTCGACGAAGCCGACCGCATGCTCGACCTGGGCTTCTCCGACGACCTCGCCGAAGTCAACGCCCTGACCAGCCAGCGCCGCCAGACCATGATGTTCAGCGCGACCTTCGCGCCGCGCATCCAGCAACTCGCCATGCGCGTGATGCACGACAACGGCAAGCACGCACAAAAGGTGCAGATCGATTCGCCGCAAGAGCAACACGCCAACATCAAGCAGGTGCTGTTCTGGGCCGACCACGCCGACCACAAGCGCAAGCTGCTCGACCACTGGTTGCGCGACACCACCATCAACCAGGCGGTGGTGTTCTGCAGCACGCAGATCGAATGCGATGGCCTCGCCAACGACCTGCAGCAATCCGGCTTTGCCGCCGTGGCGCTGCACGGTGCGCTGAACCAGGGCATGCGCAACCGCCGCCTGATGGCACTGCGCAACGGTCAGGTGCAGATCCTGGTGCGCCACCGACGTCGCCGCGCGCGGCATCGACGTGCCCACCATCACCCACGTCTTCAACTTCGGCCTGCCGATGAAGGCCGAGGACTACACGCACCGCATCGGCCGCACCGGCCGTGCCGGCCGCGACGGCCTGGCCGTCACCTTCGCCGAGTTCCGCGACCGCCGCAAGATCGGCGACATCGAGGCCTACACGCGCCAGCGCATCAACGTCGAGACCGTGCCCGGCCTCGAACCGCGCCAGCGCGCACCGCAGCCCGAGTTCGGTGGCCGTGGCCGTCCGGGCGCAGGCCGTGGTGATCGCTTCGGTGGTGGTGGTGATCGCAACTATGCCGACCGCAGCAACTTCAACGCCCGTGGCCCCGCACCGCGCGGCCCGCGTTTCGAAGGTCGCCCGGAAGGCCGCTTCGACGCCCCCCGCGTCGACCACAGCCGCCCGGAAACGCGCTTCGACCCGCGCTTCGAAGGCCGTGCCGAGCCGCAGCCGCGCCACGAGAATCGCTTCGACAACCGGGGTGAAAACCGCTTCGAGAACCGCGGTGATCAAGGCGGCTACCGCAACGACACGCGCCCGGCCAGCCGGGGCTTCGGCGACCGGGGCGCCGCCCCGGCGCGCACCGGTGGCAAGCCCGGTGGCTTCTCCAGCTTCGGCCGCAGCGACAAGGGCGGCGAGCAACGTGGTGGCTTCAGCGACCGTGGCAACGCTGAGCGCGGCGCCATGCGTGGCGAGTTCGCGCCGCGCCGCAACGAAGGCGGCCCGGCCCGCCCGATGGCGCGCCGCGCACCGCGCTGATCGATCCGGTCATCCATGAAAAAGCCAGGCCCTAGGGCCTGGCTTTTTTTGCACGGGCGACGGCGTCAGGCCGGCACAGGTTGTGCGTCCAGCGATGGCGCGTGGCGGGCGATCGCCATCACCACGCCGGCGAGCCGGCGTTGGCGGATCTGATCGTGCAGTTCGTGCAGACCGCAGTTCGCGACCCGTGTCTCCAGCCGCGCCAGGGCGTCGCGCGCGACATCCGGGTGCTCCTCCAGGTAGGCTTCCAGCGCTTCGGGCGCGCTGTCGGACATCGCGTTGCGCGCCATGCACAACACGGCGAGCACGTCCGCCGCATCGGGCGACGACGCCAGCAGCGCGACGAACGCCTGAGGCGCCGCGAGTGCGCCCAGAAGCACGTCGCCCACCTCGCTGCAATGGTGGAGGCCGAGGCTGGCCAGGGCGAGGAGCGGGGCCGCTTGCCCGGCTTCGAGCAGGCCCTGCGCGAGCATCGACGCCTTCTCGACGTCCTCGGTGCATGCCGCGATGAGCGAGGGCAGGGGGACGACCCCCCTGTGCAAAAGGCGCTCGAACTCGACCGGCGACAAGGTCTTGGCCGCCTCCGCCACGCGCTGGCAGGCGTCCTTGATGTCGCGCTCCAGTTGCTGCACGATGGCCTCGTTGTCCTCGGTGATCTGCCTCACCGTCAGGACCGCCAGTTGCGCCAACGCTCGGGCCGGGATCAGCGGAACGCCCAGCGACGCGGTGCCGATCGTCAGCGAGAACGCCAGACCCATCGGAGAGGCGTTCCCTCGGGTGGTCGCCTGGTAGATGTCTTTCCCGAGCGTGGCGGCCCACACCGCCGTGGCCCCGAGCATCGTGGCGCTCCCTGTGGCGAACACACCGGCGAGAAACCAGTAACCACAGTGCGAGAGCGAACTGGGCAGGCGCGAGTGGATGAAATCGTTCCTGGCCTGGATGGCACGGGCCACCTGGTCTTCCAGGTCCTGCAGCGAGGGCACGGTGTCCTGCGGCTGAAGGGCGATCGGGTCAAGTGAGTCGTGTGAGATGTGCAAAGGGTGAAAGGCGTTCATGCACCCTAGTGACCACCGCGTCGCGCTGGTTCATCGGGGTGCACCCGCCGCGAGCCAGGCGCGCCAGCCGCCGAAGGCGGTGATGTCGGTCGCGCCACCGACGCCCAGGCCTTCGCAGATGAAGCCCGGCACCTCGCTGCCGTCGGCGAGCTTCACCTTGCCGATGCCCAGCGGTGCGGGAATGCCGGCCACGAAGCTGCCGAAGAGGGCCGACGGTACTTCCCACACCTCCATCGCGATCGCCGCGCCGCCCTCGGCCACCCGCACCATGCCGGGCCGTTGCACCGGTCCACCGGCCAAGGCGTAGAAGCGGTACTCGGGCGCGGAGACGGGGCTGTCCACGAGCCGCGCGCCGCGTGCTGTGAGCTGGTGGTTCAACGGCAGGCCCGAGAGGTGCGCGCCGCACACCGCCACGCGCACCGTGCCCGAGCCGGCCGCGCCCACCTCGCCGCCCGGCAGGCCCACGCAGGCCGGTGTGGCCGACACGTCGGTGCCCGTCGCGCCCAACGAACCACCGAGCGCGCGGTGAAAACGATCGGCCAGGCGCAGCAGCGCCAGGTCCTTGTGCGCGGGCGCGCCCAAAGTCACGCCCCAGGGCAGGCCTTTCGCGTCGCCGCTGGCCAGCACGCCGGCCGGCACGGCCACGGCGCATTGGTCCAGCAGGTTCACGAAGTTGGTGTAGCGGCCCAGGTTGGCGTTGAGGCGGATCGGGTCGGCCTGCATCTCGGCGATGCGGTAGACCGTGCCGGCCGTGGGCGTGAGCAGGCAGTCCACCTCGTTCCACACGCGGTCGCACACGCGGCGCAGCGCCTTGAGCTTGTAGGCGCCCGCGAAGGCCTCGGCGGCGGTCTTGCCGCGACCCCCTTCGATGATGCGGCGCACCGGCGGGAACACCGCCTCGGGCTGCGCGTCGATGAAGCCCTGGATGGCGACGTAGCGCTCGGCCACCCAGGGGCCTTCGTAGAGCAGCTTGCGCACGGCCAGGAAGGGCGTGAGGTCGATGGTGACGGCTGTGCCGCCGAGCGATTCGAGGCGCTTGACCGCGTCGGCGAACAGCGTGGCCGCCGCCTCGTTGCCGAAGAAGTCCAGGTCCTCGTGGCGCGGCACGCCGAAGCGGAACGGCCCGGCCGAGAAGTCCACGCCCAGTGGCTGCGCGGGTCGGCTGTAGGCATCGGCCTCGTCGAACGCCGCCGCCACGCCCAGCACGGCCTGCGCGTCGGCCGCCGTGAGCGCGAGGATGGAGGGTGTCTCCACCGAGCGGCAGGCCGGCAGCACCCCCCAGGCCGAGAGCAGGCCCAGCGTGGGCTTGAGGCCGATCAGCCCGTTGAACGACGCCGGCACGCGGCCCGAACCGGCGGTGTCGGTGCCCAGCGCGAACGTCACACAGCCCTTGGCCACGGCCACGCCCGAGCCGGAGCTGGAGCCGCCCGAGATGAAGGCAGGGTGGTGCGGGTTCTGGCACGCGCCGTACGGCGAGCGCGTGCCGTTCAGGCCGGTGGCGAACTGGTCCAGGTTGGTCTTGCCCACCGGCACCGCGCCGGCCGCGAGCAGTTGGCGCACCACGAAGGCGCTGTCCTGCGGCGTGTAGGCGAATTCGGGGCAGGCGGCGGTGGTGGGCACGTGCGCGAGGTCGATGTTGTCCTTGATCGCGAAGGGCACGCCGTACAGCGGCAGGCTGGCCGGGTCCACGCCGTCCAGGCGCGCGAGGTAGGGCTCGACCTCGGCCTCGCTCAGCACGTGGATGTAGGCGTGGTGCGGGTCGGCCGCGCTGCGGCGCAAGGCTTCGGCGATCACCTCGCGCGCGGTGGCGCTGCCTTCGCGGTAGGCGGCCTGCAGGCTGGCGAGGTCAAAAGACAGTGGGGTCAGGGACATGGCAAAAGACTCCTTGGATGTTCTTGAAGGGCTCAGGCGGCGGCTTCGTCGATCAGCACCAGCACGTTCTGCCCGGCGGCCACCGCGCCGCCCTGGGCGCACATGAGGCTGTGGACGGTCGCGTCCGCGGGCGCGAGCAGGTTGAACTCCATCTTCATGGACTCGATGACCAGCAGCACATCGCCGGCGCGCACCTGCTGGCCCACGCTCACGGCCACCTTCCACACGTTGCCCGGCACGCTGGTGCGCAGCGCGCGGCCGCCCTCGGGCAGGTCGATCTCGGCCTCCACGCCAGCGGCGGTCACATCGGCCTCGCTCGCGTAGTCCACCTGGCCGGCGGCGGCCCAGCGCTCGCGCTCGGCCTCGAACGCGGCCTGCTGCCTTGCCTTGAACGCGCCCACGGCGGCGTCGTTCTCGGCCAGGAAACGCCGGTAGTCCTTCAGGCTGAACGTGCCGTCTTCCGTGCGCAGCGCGTAACCACCGTGCGGGAAGCGCGCGCGGATGTCTTTCAGCGCGTCCTCGCTCACCGGCTCGAAGCGGATCTGGTCGAAGAAGCGCAGCAGCCAGGGCTGCTCGAACGGCGTGCCCGGCGTGCCGTGCCGCCAGCGGTTCCACATCTGCAGCGTGCGGCCCACGAACTGGTAGCCGCCGGGGCCTTCCATGCCGTACACGCAGAGGTAGGCGCCGCCGATGCCCACGGCGTTCTCCGGCGTCCAGGTGCGCGCGGGGTTGTACTTGGTGGTCACCAGCCGGTGGCGCGGGTCCAGCGGCGTGCGCAACCGGCGCGCCCAGGTACACGTCGCCCAGGCCCAGCACGAGGTAGCGCGCGTCGAACACGACCTGGAACACGTCCTCGATCGAGTCCAGCCCGTTGATGCGGCGGATGAACTCGATGTTGCTCGGGCACCAGGGCGCGTCCGGCCGCACCGATTGCATGTACTTCTCGATCGCGAGCTTCGTCTGCGGGTCGTCCCACGAGAGCGGCAGCACGACGGTGCGCGAGGGCACCACCATCTCGTCCACCGGTGGCAGCGCGTCGTCCACCTCGGCGATCACGCGCAGCAGCGCCTCGCGCGGCAGGCGCGTGGGGTCGAAATGCACCTGCAACGAACGGATGCCCGGGGTGAGGTCGATCACGCCGTCCAGGTGCTGGCGCTTCAGGCCTTCCAGCAGGGCCTGCACGCGCATGCGCAGCTCCAGATCCAGCGTGAGCGGGCCGAACTCGATCAGCACGTAGCGGTCGCCCGCCTGCCGCACCACGCGGCGCGGGCGCTCGCCCTCGGCCGCGCGGTCGTCCAGGATGGGGCTGGCCGGCGAGCCCGCGCGCCGGTGAAAACGCACCGTGTCACCCGGCCGCAGCTGGCCCAGTTTCCACAGCTCGTCGTGCAGCACCACGGCCGGGCACACGAATCCGCCCAGGCTCGGGCCGTCGGGCCCGAGGATCACCGGCATGTCGCCGGTGAAGTCGATCGCGCCGATGGCGTAGGCGTTGTCGTGGATGTTCGACGGGTGCAGCCCGGCCTCGCCGCCGTCGCTGCGCGCCCACTGCGGCTTGGGGCCGATCAGGCGCACGCCGGTGCGGCTGCTGTTGTGGTGCACCTTCCAGTCGGTGCCGAAGAACATCGTGATGTCCTCCGGCGTGAAGAAGTCCGGCGCGCCGTGCGGGCCGTAGAGCACGTCGATGTCCCAGTGGTTCGTGTACTCGGGTGCGTACACGTAGTCGCTCATGGTCTGGGCCTCGACCGAAGCCGGTGCGTCCGCCAGGTGCAGCACATCGCCCGTGCGCAGGTGCCGCCCCGCGTGGCCGCCGAACTGGCCCAGCGTGAAGGTGCTGCGGCTGCCCAGGTACAGCGGCACGTCCAGCCCGCCGGCCACGGCCAGCGCGAGCCGCACGCCGGTCTTGCAGCGGCCCACGGCCAGCGTGGCGCCCGCCGGCACGGCCAGGGACTGCCACATGGCCACGGGCTGACCATTCAATGTGAGCTTCGCGGGCGCGCCCGTCACCGCCACCACCGTGGCCACGTTGAAGCGCAGCATGGGGCCGGCCAGCGTGATCTCCAGCGCCGCCGCATCGCTGGCGTTGCCCACCAGCTGGTTGCCATGCGGTGCGCGTGCGCGTCCATCGGCCCGCTCGGCGGCACGCCCACGGCCCAGTAGCCCTGGCGGCCCGGCCAGTCCTGCACCGAGGTCTGCACGCCGGGCTCCAGCACGTCGATGGTGCGCGGCCTGAACTCGAACGTGGAGAGAAAGCGCGTGACCTGCCGGCCTTCGCGAAACACCGGGTCGCGCACCACCTGGCGCAGGTAGCCCAGGTTGGTCTCGATGCCGGCCAGGCGCGTGGCGTCCAGCGCGTCTTCGAGCTGCGCCAGGGCCTGCTCGCGCGTGTCGGCGGTCACGATCAGCTTGGCCAGCATGGGGTCGTACCAGGCGGGCACCTCGGTGCCGCGCTCCACCCAGCTGTCCACCCGCGCGCGGGGAGGGAACACCACGTCGGTCAACAGGCCCGCGCTGGGCTGGAAGTTCTTCGCCGGGTCTTCGGCGTACAGCCGCACCTGGATGGACGCACCGCGCGGCACCGGCTGCAGCGTGCGCCAGCGGCGGCAGGTCGCCGGCCGCGAGCTGCAGCATCCAGGCCACCAGGTCCACGCCGCAGACCTGCTCGGTCACGCCGTGCTCCACCTGCAGGCGTGTGTTCACCTCCAGGAAATAGAAGGCACCGCTCGCCGCGTCATAGACGAACTCCACCGTGCCGGCGGAGCGGTAGTTCACCGCCTGCGCCAGCCGCACGGCGGTGGCGTGCAGCTCGGTGCGCTGCGCGTCGCTCAGGCCGGGCGCCGGGGTTTCCTCGATCACCTTCTGGTTGCGCCGCTGCACCGAACAGTCGCGCTCGCCCAGCGCGATCACGCCGCCCGCGCCGTCGCCGAACACCTGCACCTCGATGTGCCGCGCCTGCTCCACGTACTTCTCCAGGAACAGGCCCGCGTCCTTGAAGTTCGCCTGCGCCAGCCGCCCCACGGACTCGAACGCGTCGCGCAGTTCGGTGTCATTCCACACCAGCCGCATGCCGATGCCGCCGCCGCCCGCCGTGCTCTTGAGCATCACCGGGTAACCGATGCGCGCGGCCTCGGCCGTGGCCTGCGCCAGGTCGAGCAACAAGCCCGAGCCCGGCAGCAGCGGCACGCCGCGCGCCTGCGCCAGGTCGCGCGCCGTGTGCTTCAGGCCGAAGGCGCGCATCTGCTGCGGCGCGGGGCCGATGAAGGCGATGCCTGCCGCCTCGCAGGCCTCGGCGAAGGCCGGGTTCTCCGACAGGAAGCCGTAGCCGGGGTGAATGGCCTGCGCGCCGCAGTCCTTGGCGATCTGAAGGATGCGGTCCGCGCGCAAATAACTCTCGGCCGCCGGGGCAGGGCCCAGCAGCCAGGCCTCGTCGGCCTCGCGCACGTGGCGGGCCTGGGCGTCGGCCTCGGAATACACGGCCACGCTGCGCACGCCCAGGGTTTTCAGCGTGCGGATGATGCGGCAGGCAATCGCGCCGCGGTTGGCAATCAGGACCTTGCTGAACATGAGGGGGTCTCCGGATGCAGGCCGTCCTGCAAAGCTGTCTTGGCGCCCCGGGCCGTCCCGGGGCGATGGGGTTCAGAAGGCGGGGTCAGTCCCAGACCAGCAACTGGATCGGCGTCGGGTTGTAGGCGTTGCAGGGGTTGTTGAGCTGCGGGCAGTTGCTGATCAGCACCCACACGTCCATCTCGGCGCGCATCTCCACGTACTTGCCGGGGCCGGACACGCCGTCCTCGAAACTCAGCGCGCCCTCGGCCGTCACCGGCACGTTCATGAAGAAGTTGATGTTGGGCACCAGGTCGCGCTTGCCCAGGCCCACGTCGGCGTGCTGCAGGGCGATCAGGTAGTTGTCGCGGCAGCTGTGCATGTACTTCTTCTGCAGCGCGTAGCGCACCGTGTTGCTCTCGGCCGCGCAGGCGCCGCCCAGCGTGTCGTGCCGGCCGCAGGTGTCGGCCACGATGGTGAGCATGGGGTTGCCGTCATTGCTGCGGATCACCGAGCCGGTGGTGAGGTAGATGCCGCCCTGGCGCTGCATGGTGTCGGTGGCGCTGTAGTGCTCGGCCGGGTCGTGCCGGTTGTAGAACAGCACGTCGGCGGCCTGGTTGCCCTCCAGGTCCACGATGCGCAGCGTCTGCCCGCGCTTCACCTCGAACAGGATGGGTTCGCCCGCCGGGTGGCGCTGGTTCAGCACGGCGTGCGCGGGGTCCAGCGCGCTTTCTTGAAGTCGAATCGCGGTGGCGGTGTTCATGGTCATCGTCTCCCTCACAGGTAGAGCAGGTCGGTGTTGTGCAGGGCGCGCGCGTTCTCCGGGCGCAAGGCGCGGCACACGTCGTCGGCCGGCGCGGCGCCGCAGCGCCAGGCCACCAGGCCGACCTTCTTCGGCGCGTAGGTGGGCGCCGGGTCCAGCCCGTGCGGCGCGGTGCTGATGGCGGCGATCACGTCCATGTCGAAGCGCAGCTCCACGAAGTCGCCGGCCTTCGCGTGGTCCGGCACGAAGGCGAAGCGGCCCTGCGCGTCCACGCCCACCTTGCTGAACAGGTTCACCGGCGCGATCAGGTCGCGCTTGGAAAGGCCGTGCTTGCCGATCTCGATCAGCAGCCCGTCCTTGCCCGAGCGGTGCATGGCGTTGCGGTGCGATTCGTAGCGCTGCTCGCCGTATTTCTGCCGCATCAGCTCGCTGTCCAGCAGCGCGCCCAGCGGGTCGTGCCAGCCCAGGCTGTCGGCCGTGAAGCTGGCCATGCTGCGGCCCATGTCGCTCATCAGCACATGGCCGCGCGAGTAGTGCGCGGTGTGCTGCGCCTTGAGCGAGTCGGGCATGTTGTAGCGCTCCAGCTTCTCCAGCGCGCTGTAGAGCACCAGGCTCACGTTCGCGCCGGCTTCCAGCGCCACGAAGCGGATCGCGCTGCCGCGCGGCATGCGCCAGCCCCAGTGGTTGCCACCGGGCACGATCTCGCTCCACATCAGCTGGCGGGTGTCCACCCCCGCGAGCGCGGGGGCGGGAAAACCTTGCCAGAACGCGGGGGCGTCCACCGGGGTGTCGTCGAGGGTGTGGTTCATGTGGGGGTCTTCAAAAAGTGCTTCAAACGGGGGTGCCCGTCATGCGCTGGAGCTGCTCCAGGTCGGTCTTCATGCCGGAGGTCTCGCGGATGCGGTCCAGGATGTCTCGCTTCAGGCGCACGAACTCGGGGGCGTGCTTCAGGTCCTGCGTGCGCTGGTCGCCGAAGGGCACCTCGTAGATGGTGTCGATGCGCCCTGGGCGCGGCGCCATCAGCACCACGCGAGCGCCCAGGTACAGGGCCTCTTCCACGTCGTGCGTCACGAACACGATGGTGGCTTTCTCCAGCTTGTGCACGTAGCGGATCAGGTCGTGCATCACCTCGCGCGTCTGCGCGTCCAGCGCGCCGAAGGGTTCGTCCATCAGCACGATGTCGGGCCGGCCCATCAGCGCGCGCGCGATCGCCACGCGCTGCTGCATGCCGCCCGAGAGCTGGTTGGGCCAGGCGTGGCCCATCGCCTCCAGGCCCATCAGGCGCAGCAGCGCGTCGGCCCGGCCGTCGGCCGCCTCCACGTCCGACGAGGTGCGGCCCTCGGTGTGCGCCTGCAGCTGGCGGCAGAACTTGATGTTCTGGCACACCGTCATCCAGGGGTACAGGCTGTAGTGCTGGAACACCATGGCGCGGTCGATGCCCGGGCCGGTCACGGCCTGGCCGTCCACCAGCAGGTCGCCGCTGCTCTGCACCTCCAGCCCGCCGATGGTGCGCAGCAGGGTGGACTTGCCGCAGCCCGAGGCGCCCACGAAGGTGACGAACTCGTTGGCGCGGATGTCCAGGTTGATGCCTTCGAGCGCGTTCACCGGCGCGCCGTCGAAGCGCTTGAACACATCGCGGATCGCGATCTTGGGCACGGGGTGGGTGTGGGGGTGTGGGGTGCTCATCGCATCAGCCCTTCAGGTAAAGCCAGGGGAAGGCGCGGCGGTGCGCGAGGCGAAAGAGCTGGTCCGTCACCAGGCCGATGAGGCCGATGACGATGATCCCGGCGAAGATCGTGTCCGTCTGCAGGAAGCGCTGCGCGCGCAGGATCGCGTAGCCCAGGCCCGAGTTCGCGGCCACCAGCTCGGCCACCACCAGGTAGGTCCAGGCCCAGCCCATGGTGATGCGCAAGGTGTCCAGCAAGGCCGGCTTGGCGCTGGGGAAGATCACCTTCTCGATCAGCTCCGAGCGGTTCGCGCCCATGGTCTGCGCCGCCTCCACCTGCGCGGCCGGCACCCGGCGCACGTCCTCGGCCACCATCAGCACCATCTGGAAGAAGGTGCCGATGAAGATGATGGCGATCTTGGAGCCCTCGCCAATGCCCACCCACAGCATCACCAGCGGAATGAAGGCCACCGCCGGCATGTAGCGGATGAAATCCGTCAGCGGCTCCAGCAGCGCCTGCACCGCGCGGTACGAGCCGATGAACAGACCCAGCGGCAGCGCGATCACCGCCGAGAGCAGAAAGCCCGTGACCACGCGGTAGATGCTGATGCCCATGTCATCGAGCAGGCCGGTCTCGGTCAGCCAGGTCCAGGTCTTGGTCAGCACCTGCAGCGGGGCGGGGAGGAACACCGGGTCCAGCCCGCCGAAGGCCGCCAGCCCGGCCCAAAGCACCAAAGGGGTGAACAGACCGATGAGCGCAAGCACCCAATAGGTGCGCCGCGCGATGGGCGCGCGCACCGTCCAGAGGCGGTGGGCGCGGCGGCGCCGGGCGCCGGCTTGCGGCGCGCGGATCTCGATGGCGGGTGGCGAGGAAGACATGCAGGCTCCTGAACGGGGGACACAAAAGCGGAGAGGCGTCGTGCTTGCGCTTCGTTGCGCGCAGCAGCGTCTCCCGGGCTTTTGTCCCTCCGTGGAGCCACACGATCGTGGCCGACCGCTCTCGGACCAGACGGCGCCGCGTTGTCTTTCAGCTGGTGGTCAACTGCGCGGCGCCCGGAACCCTAGCGGTCTTCAAGGCTGGCGTGTGCGGTGCACAGCGCCTCTCTGGTTCAGGTATTAGCAAAATCGGTGCCAGTGGTGGATAACCGCTTCAACTGGAAGATGGTGGAGAAAACTACATCAAGTCGGTGAAAGCCAAACTTGTATCTGCTTTACGCACTCGTCGACGGTTGCTGAGTCAGTGTCTATCCGCAGCTCTGGTTCAAGCCGGGGCTGCCCGCAATACATCTTCGCGGCGAAGGCAAAATCACTGGCGTCCATGTCGCAAAGCTCGCTTGGGCCAAGCCCGCGTTTCATTCGAATCGCCCATCTTTGCTCACGTAAATCATCACTACAGGCGATTTCAATGAGTCGAACCTCCGCATGGAGTCCGCTCAGAACATTGTGCAAGTAACGACCTTCAACAATCCTATTGCCAGTTTGGCCCTCGCACCATGAACAGGTTTCGGAATCGATTGCGCGATGTTCTGCTTCCTCTAAGTCATGTAGCTGTACATGCAAGTCGAGAGCCCGTGCTTTCACAATCTCGCCGCAGTGTCGAATTTCGCAGTCACTGAAGTGTGACCTTAGTGCCTTAGCTGTTGTCTTCCACTGAAAACTGACCCAGTTAGAGCATCAATTTCCATTGAAAGCTGACCCACGTAAGAACCCTATCCTGCTGCTTTTGGCAGCAGGAGATTTCAGGAGTGATAGACGTGGCGACACTGAGTGTCATAAGACGCTGGGCACTGCGCGAGCAGATGTCCATCCGCGAGATCTCCAGGCGTACAGGCCTGGCTCGCAACACCGTTAAGAAGTACCTGCGGGCGGGCGATGAAGAGCCCCGCTACGCCAGGCGTGCGAGCTCCAGCAAGCTCGATCCATTCGCCGACAAACTTTCAACATGGCTGTCGATCGAGGCAACAAAGTCGCGCAAACAGCGGCGCACTTTGCTGCAGCTCCACACAAAGGAGAAAACGAAGCACTTATCCACACCGTGAGCTTCTTTGCTCACACAACGGGTGGGTCAGTATTCGATGGAAATCTCGGGTCAGAGATCAGTGAAATTCAACAGATTTCTCTAGCATGATGTTGACCCGAGCGCCGAAAGCAACTCTGCGATGCTCGGCATGATGCAGCTACTCATCAAACAAATTAGCCGACGGAAACTCGATGCCATGCTCATTTCATGTTCTCACGGGACGGGGCGGCTGCCTCGAGAGGCGCATTGATGCACTGATCTAGAACCTGCAGCAAGGTCATAAGCATCCTTCTCGTCTGTAGAAGCTCTTCGCGTGAAACAGTGAATTCGACGAGTGGGCCCGTTTTATTTATTTCATTTAAGCTGGATGTCGAACGCCACGCTTCGAGCGCGCTTCTTGTCCTTGGAATTGCTCTACCGGACTTTGCCACGCGCCACAGCGTAGCTGGACTCAGTCCCACGACATGGGCGGCCTTTTCGATAGAGCGATGCTCTCGGATCGCCATTTGTGCGGCTTTTTGTAGCTCGCGGTCAGGATCGGACTTGGGCACTTGAGCACATCCTCATCAGATGGAGGCGCCAATTGTAGGCGGGTAAACGAAATAAACGATATGAATTTCTGCGAGCGCGCTTGCCCAGGTTCGCGCGTGCAGGTACGCACCAATTCGTACGTGGTGTTGTTGATTGGCTCAATCGTGCGCCTGCGTACACTCCCTCACCTCATCACAATCCCACACCTCAAGTGACCACCTGGAAAACCCAGCAGATGATCAAGGCCTCCGGCTGGCCGCTCGTGCCCGAGCTGCTGGCCGCGCCCGATGCCGACTTCAATGCGCGGTTGGAAGGCGGCCTGGTGCCGCTTCACTGGGCTTGCCGCGAAGGCAAGGCGGGTCTGGTGAAGCACATGATCGAGCACGGTGCCAACGTGTTCGACGTGGCCGAGTCGGATGGCCGTGCGCCGCTGGCGATGGCCGTGGGTTCAGGCAGCTTTCAGACCGTGATGCTGGTGATGGACCGCCTCAAGGCCCTGGGCGCGCCGCCGCCGGATGAGGCGATGCGGCACTGGTTGAACAACACGTTCAGCAAGGCCCATGCGGACGCGAAGAACCGCCTGGCGCAGACGCTCAAGGATTGGGACCGCCTGGCCCGGAAGAAGCCCGCGTAGCCGGGTCTTCCGTCGCGTCCGCGACCTGCGCGGCCAGGTCGGACAAGGTGTTCGACACCCGATGGATTTGGGTTTGCATTTGCCCGTTGAGCGCGTGGAGCAGGACGGCCACGTCTTTTCGCGTGATAGTTTGCGTTGCGTCTTCGGGCTTCTTGCTGGCGGCGCACAGCGCGGCGTGGCGCTCGGCGATGCGATAGGCCATCATCATGTCGGACAGCATCGCCATCTGCTTCGATGCCTTGGCGGTGAACCCCAGGATCTTGCGGCTGGTCGATGGGGTCAGTGAAAGGGTGGGTGCGGCGGCGCGCCGCAGTCGCGTGCGCATGCTGGCGATCGCGTTGCTCTTGGCGCGATGGTGAGGCTTCCCTGCGAAACGGTTGGACGATCCGCCGCCCCCGGGTAGGGGGCGGCGGCCCGAACAGGTTGGCGTACCGTCTTCCGTTTGCACTTTGTCGGCGAGCCTCGCGGCTCCCCATCCGAGCCGCCAAAACTTGGAGACACGAACAAACAAGCCGCAGTGCGACTGCGGTGAGAAGAGCTACGGCTTGCGTCGTAACAGAAGACGGGACGCCAATCCCGATCACACCCTTGTGTGGCGTGACCGGGTCAGTATAGCCACGAGGTCCAGCCGCGCGGTCACCACGTGACGGCGATGTACTTCGTCTCCATGTACTCGTGCATGCCCTCGGCTGCCCCTTCGCGGCCCAGGCCGCTCTGCTTCACGCCGCCGAACGGCGCGGCCGGGTCGGAGACCAGGCCCCGGTTCACCGCCACCATGCCGAACTCCAGCCGTTCGGCGATCTTGAGGCCCTGCGCCAGGTCGGCGCTGTAGAGGTAGGCGGTGAGGCCGTACTCGGTGTCGTTGGCGTGTTTCACCATGTCGTCCACGCCGCCCTTCACGCGCACGATGGGCGCGACGGGGCCGAACACCTCTTCTTTCAGGATGCGCGCGTCCAGCGGCACGTCGCCCAGCACCGTGGGTTTGTAGAAGTGGCCGGGGCCGGGCACCTTCTTGCCGCCGCACAGGATCTTGGCGCCGCGCGAGACGGCGTCCTGCACGAGCTCGTCCACCTTCTTGCGGGTGGGTTCGTCCACCAGGCTGCCGACCTGGTTGTTTTCATCCAGCCCGTGGCCGATGCGCAGGGCCTGCATGCGTTGGACGAACTCGGCGGTGAAGGCGTCGCAGACCGCATCGCCCGCGTAGAAGCGGTTGGCGGCGGTGCAGGCTTCGCCCATGTTGCGCATCTTGGCGATCATGGCGCCGTCCACCGCGTCTTTCACGTTGGCGCCGTCGAGCACCAGGAAGGGTGCGTTGCCGCCAAGTTCCATCGGCGTCTTGAGCACCTGGTCGGCCGCGGCCTTGATGAGCTTCTGCCCCACTTCGGTGGAGCCGGTGAACGAGACCAGGCGCACGCGCGGGTCGTGCAGCCACATGTCCACCAGCGCGCCCGACTTGGTGGTGGGCACGATGTTGACCACGCCCTTGGGCACACCGGCCTCGGCCAGCAAATCGGCCAGCGCGAGCATGCTCAGCGGCGTCATGCCGGCGGGTTTCACCAGCACGGTGCAGCCGGCGGCGAGCGCGGGCGCGATCTTGCGTGTGCCCATGGCGGCGGGGAAGTTCCAGGGCGTCACCAGCACCACCACGCCGATGGGCTGGTGCTGCACGAGGATGCGGTAACCGCCGGCGGGCGCATGGCTCACGCTGCCCAGGTTGCGGCAGGCTTCTTCCGAATACCAGCGGAAGAACTCGGCCGCGTAGCGCACCTCGGCGCGGCTGTCGGCCAGGGGCTTGCCGTTTTCCAGGGTGATGATCTTCGCCAGGGGTTCGAGGCGTTCGATCATCAGCGCATGCACCTTGCGCAGCACCTCGGCGCGGGTGCGCGGGGGCGTGGCGCTCCAGTCCGGCAGGGCGGCCGCGGCGGCGTGGGCGGCGGCCTGGCCGTCGTTCAGGTCACCGTCGGCCACCTGGGCGATCACCTCGCCGGTGGCGGGGTCCACCACGTCGAAGCTGCGGCCGCTGTGGGGGGCGCGCCATTCGCCGTCGATGTAGAGCTGCGTGGGGCAGGGGGAAGCTGGTGCATGCGCGTCTCCTTGAAAAGGCCGGTCAGCTCACCGTGCGCACCGGGTGGCGGCCGGTGAAGAAGTCGCCGTTGGGCAGGTCCGTCGGCGTGATGCCCGATTTGACCAGAGCCTGGCGCAGGCTGTTCATGGTGCCTTCGTTGATGCGCATGGTGGGCTGGCGCAGCGGGCCGCCGTTGAAGCCGTTGAGCCAGCCTTCGTATTTCCACAGCATGCGGTTGAGGAACTGTGCCTGGGCCGAATAGGCATTGGCGGCGGCGCGGGCTTTGCGCGCCGGGTTGATCTGCCAGTACAGCGCGGTGGCCTCGTCGTATTTGTGTTCCTGCATGAGCTTGAAGATGCGCGGGATCATGCCGCCGTAGTACTCGGTGTCGCTGGTGCCGATGAACTGGATGGGCACGAGCTGGCCGAGCGCGAGCGCGAACTGCTCCAGCGGCATGGTGACCACCACTTCCTTGCTGAACAGGCGGTAGGCCTCCACCCAGCCCATGATGCTGGGCATGCCGCCTTCGGCTTTCAGCGCGCAGATGTTGGGGCAGTCGTCGAGCAGGCGGCGGATGAGGGCGGCGTCGATGTCCGAGGGGTGCACGCGGTCGAAGCCCCAGTGCGGCACCTGGAACAGCATCACGCCCAGGCTGGTGGCGTCGCAGAAGGCTTTGGTGTAGTCGTAGATGTCCTGCGAGGTGGCGGCGTAGAAGTTGGCCGGGTACGACAGCAGGATGAGCGCGGCGCCGTTGCGCTCCGCGATCTTCGCGGCCTCGATGTTTTCTTCCAGCGTGTTGAAGCTGGCGTGGTGGATGAGCTGGAGCCGGCCCTGGGCCTCGTCGTTCGACCACTGGAAGAACTGCTCGTACTCGGCCAGGCTCATCGCCACTTCGGAGACCAGCAGCGTGCCCGAGAAGCCGAGCGCGATCTCGTGGCGGATGTCGTGCCGGATGCCTTGTTCGTTCAGGCCTTTGAGGTCGGCGGTGAAGGAGGGGATGACCACGTTCGCCACGCCCTTGAGGTGTGCGTGGGCCCATTCGCGTGCTTCGTGTCGTTGGTAGAGTGCCATGTCGGTGTCGGTCCTGGTTGGGGTTGTTTACTGTTTGTAGGAAAACTGGATGGGCAGCGTCACGGCCAGGCCGGCGGCGATGGCGCGTTCGTAGATGAGTTCGGCGGCCACGATGTCCTGCAGCGCGGAGCCGACGGACTTGAACATGGGCAGGCGCGCCGTGGTTTCGATCTCGCCGCGCACCAGCGCGTTGAGCGAACGCATCTTGTGCTCGAAGGCGATGCCGGCGGCGGTGGCGGCGCGCATGTCGCCGGACTCGTGGGCCACCTCGTCGGGCATGTCGCTCACGATGAGGTCGCAGCGTTCGATCACGCTCACGTCGATCTCGCGCTGCACCGGCAGCGTGGAACCCACCGAGACCAGCAGCATGCCGGGCTGAAGCGCGTCGGCGTGCAGGATGGGCGATTCGTCGTGCGAGCGCGCGGCGGCGATGGCCACGCTGGCGCCGTCCAGCGCCTCGGCCGGCGTGGCGGCGGTTTCGCAGCGGATGCCGAGCGCGGCGGAGAAGTCGCTCGCGAACTTCTCGCGGTTGGCCGGCGTGGGGCTGTACACGCGCAGGCTTTCCACCGGGCGCAGCGAGGCCATGGCCTGCACGTGCGAGCGCGCTTCGGCACCGCTGCCCAGCACGCCCAGGCGCATCGGCGCCTGGGGGGCGAGCGCGTCCACGAACAGCGCCGAGGTGGCGGCGGTGCGAAAGGCGGTGATCTTGTTCGCGTCGACCAGCGCGCGGATTTCACCCGTCTCCTGCTCGGCCAGCGAGATGAGGTAGTTCATGCCCTTGTTGCGCCCCCGGCCGAACACCTTGGCGCCCATGAAGCGCTGGCCCGGTGGCACGGCCGCCAGCGCGCGCAGCGAGGCGTCGGGCCCCTTGGCGAAGGTGCGCGGCGGGCTGGTGCGCTCGTCGTAAGGCTGGGCGTAGGCCGCGCGCAGCGCGGGGATGAGCGCGTCCCAGGTCATGAGCCGTTCAATGGCCTCCGTGCCGATGAACACCGGGTTCTTGGAGGTCATCGGGCCTTCCCTTGCGCTTCGCTCTGGGCGATGCGCCGCGTGATGACGGCGATGGCTTTCACGTAGCCCGACCAGAAGCTGGCGAACTCGCCGCCCGCCACGTACTTCACCGCGCCGCCGGTCTGCGTGACCATCTGCCTGAACTCGGCGTCCTGCGCGGCGGCCTCGACGGCCTGGCGCAGCTTGCGCTCCACCGCCTCGGGCGTGCCGGCGGGGATGAACACCGCCGTGCCGGCCACGGTGTCGAAGTTGACGCCCTGGTCTTTCATGCGCGGCAGGCCGGCGGGTTCGGTCCAGGGCTCGTCACCGGCCGTGGCGAGGTAGCGCAGCCGGCCCGCCTTCACCTGGGTGGCGGTGAGCGCGCGCGAGAGCAGGGCGAAGTCCACCTCGTTGGCGATCAGCGCGTTGAGCAGCGGCCCGCCGCCTTGGTAAGGAATGTGGCGGGCATCGATGCCGGCGGTGTCCACGAAGGCTTCGGAGCGCACATGCACCTCGCCAAAGAAACCGGTGGAGCCGAAGGTGAGCGCGTTGGGCCTGGCCTTGGCGGCGGCGATCAGCTCGCGAAAGCCCTTGTAGGGGCTGGCCTCGGGCACGACCATGGCCACCGGCTCCGCGCTGAGCAATGCCACGGGCGTGAGCTGGTCAAGCGTGAACGGCGGCTTCTGCTTGTTGACCACGGCCTGCTCGGGCAGGCTGGCCACGCTCAGCAGCGAGAGCAGCACGGTGTGGCCGTCGGCCGGCGCATTGGCCACCTGGCTCACGCCGATGGCACCGCCCGCGCCGGCCTTGTTCACCACCAGCACGGTCTGCTTGAGCGCGCGCTGCAGGGCGGGCTGCAGGGCGCGCGCCATGTTGTCCGCCGTGCCGCCGGGCGGGAAGGGCACGATGAGGCTGATCGGCCGATCGGGGTACTCCGCGTGGGCGGGGCTTGCCGCCACGAACGAGGCGGCCGCGAGGACGGCCGCGAGAACCTGGGTCTTCATGCTGCTGGTCTCCTGGTTTTGAGGGAAAGGCTGCTCACCAATTGGTTCAAATTGGTTTCTTATGATCTGCTTTGGTTCAACTTTAGACGAGGTCGTGCGCCACAAAGATCGGGGATTACCCGAGGTTTCAGGCCAAAATGCGCCCCTTTGGTTCAAACCAATTGAAGCCAATCTAGAATGCGCGCCATGACCAACACCGCCACCTTGCAGATCAAGACGGATTCCATGGAGTCCCTGCGCATGGAGCTGCTCAAGGGCTTGCAGAGCGGCAGCTGGCCGCCCGGCAGCCGCCTGCCCACCGAGCGCGACCTGTGCGCCACCTTCGGCGTGAGCCGCTCGGGGCTGCGGCGTGTGCTGGCCGAGTTGCGCGAACAAGGCCTGATCACCCAGAAGGTGGGCAGCGGCACCTACGTGGCGGAAAAACCCAGCGGCGCCACCGGCAAGGCCGACGGCGCCACCGGCACCGGGCGTTTTCTCGCCGTGCCGTCGGTGAGCCCGGCCGAGCTGATGGACGCCCGGCTGCTGCTCGAGCCCATGCTGGTGGACCTCATCGTGAACAACGCCAACACCGCCGACTTCGAGCGGCTGGAGGATTGCTGCGCGCGCGCCGAGGCCGCGCAGACGCTGGACGAATTCGAAAAGCTCGACAGCGAGTTGCACGAGCAACTGGCCCTGCGCAACGCAGAACGCGCTGTTCATCAGCGTGTTCCGCCTGATGGCCGAGATCCGCGAAAGCGGCGAGTGGGGCTTTCTGAAGCAGAAGGTGCTGACCGCCGAGCGGCGCGCCGTGCTGCAGAAGGAGCACCGCCAGATCGTGGCGGCGCTGCGCCAGCGCGACGTGGACACCGCGCGGCGCGCGATCTTCGACCACCTGGCGCAGGCGCGGCTGAATCTGCTCTGGCGCATCTGATCCGCTCGCCTTCGAACCTTCCGCCATGCGGGGCCACTCAAAGCGGCCGTCCGCGTTGCAACGGCTCGCCCGCCGAGGGCGTCCCTCGGTTCTGACCACATCCCACATGATCTCCCCGCTCCTCCTCGGCTCGAATTCCCAATCGCTTGATTCGACACCCCTCAAGTTGTCTCAGATGAACCGCACCGCGTTCGTGGTGAATGACAACGGCGCCTTGCTGCAAGCATTTCGCTCAGCCGATTGGGCGACCCAATGGGCCGCCTTGTGCTTCATGGAGCATTTCAACGTGCTCAACGCGCCCACCGGCATTCGCCAGGCGGCGCAGAACGATCCCTTGCTGGCCGGTGCGCTGGAGGATTTGCCCTCCTTGAACCCGTCTTGCCGCCACGTCTCCGACGTGCTGCGCAGCCAGCACGTGGTGCCGGAAGCGTTTGGCGAGGCATTCAAACTGGCCCTGCTCGCCGCCCTGAACGCCGATGCCGACGATCGGCTGAGGTTTTGTCTGGCTGTGCTGTCCATGGGCGGTCTTTCCATCGAGATGAAGGAGGCCGCCTTCGGGGCTTTGTACAGCCTGCCATTGGACGAGGATGCCAAGCGCGGGTGGCCGCGTGCGCCCCAGAAGAAGGGGTGAAAAAGAAGTTGCTCCAGAGCTTCGAAACGGCGCGCATTTCCTATCTGAACCTGAACAGCCTGGGGTCCGATCTGACACCGCCGAGCGAGGTGACCCCATTGAGCATCTCGCCGATGAGCCACAGCGGCACGGTCTGGAGCTTTGGCGCAACCCCACAACGGACAGCCCATCACGCCGATCAGCCAGGCGGGGCACAACGGCAATTCCTTTCACATTTCACTGCTCGCCATGCACGACTCCAGCATCGGCCGCAGCGAGATCGCCGAAGAAGAGAAAAAGAGCGCGTCGCCCCGGTTTGGACCGCTGTAAGGCGTCGGAAGCCGCTGCGCCGTGAAAGCAATGGGGCTGGTGGCAGAATCCAGCCTCTTTGCCGGCGCATGGCTCCCGCGGGCCCCGCCCTCTTTTTTTCCCCTCCCTCTCCATGACATCTTCGCCACCCGGCACGCTGGGCATCGACTTCGGCACGTCCAACTCCGCCGTCTCCTGGGCCGCGTCCGGCGGCGCCTCGCGCCTGCTGCCGCTGGAGGGCGAGGCCACGAACCTGCCCACGGCGGTGTTCTTCAATGTGGAAGACCGCCACACGCACTTCGGCCGCGATGCCGTGGCGCAGTACCTCAGCGGCACCGAAGGGCGCCTGCTGCGCTCGCTCAAGAGCCTGCTCGGCAGCCCGCTGCTGAACGAATCCACGGAGGTGAACCACCAGCAGGTGAGCTTCCAGCAGATCGTGGAGATCTTCCTGGCCGAGCTGCGCGAGCGCGCCGCGCGCACGCTGGGCCACGAACCCACGCGCGTGGTGATGGGCCGGCCGGTGCACTTCGTGGACGACGATCCCGCGCGCGATGCGTTGGCCCAGCAGTCGCTGCACGAGGCGGCGCTGGCCGTGGGCTTCGAGGCCGTGTCGTTCCAGTTCGAGCCGATCGCCGCCGCCCTGGACCACGAGCGCCGCCTCACGCGCGAGAGCCTGGTGCTGGTGGTGGACGTGGGCGGGGGCACGTCGGACTTCACCGTGGTGCGCCTGGGCCCGCAGCGCATGGCGCGGGCCGACCGCAGCGGCGACGTGCTGGCGCACGGCGGGCGTGCACATCGGCGGCACGGACTTCGACCAGCGCCTGAGCCTGGCGCGCGTGATGCCGCTGCTGGGCTACCGGCACCACGGGCCGCAGGGCCGGGAAGTGCCCAACCGCGTGTTCATGGACCTGTCCACCTGGCACCTGATCCAGTGGCTGTACCTGCCGCGCGCGCTCAGCCAGGCGCAGGGGCTGCGCGTGAACTACACCGACGTGCGCCTGCACGAGCGCCTGATGCGCGTGCTGCGGCAGCGCGATGGGCACCGCATCGCGCACGAGGTGGAGCAGGCCAAGATCCGCTGCTCGCTGCAGGACGCGCCGACCACGGTGGACCTGTCGGGCGTGGAGCCCGGCCTGGCCGCCGAACTCGCGCCGGGCGACATGGCGGCGCACCTGGACGCGCTGCTGGCGCGCGCGGTGCAATGCGCGCGCGAATGCGTGCGGCGCGCCGGGCTGGGCGATGCCTCGCTGGACGCGATCTACCTCACGGGTGGTTCGTCGGCCCTGCGGCCTTTCCAGCTCGCGCTGCAGGCCGAGTTCGCCGGGGTGCCGCTGGTGGAGGGCGACCTGTTCGGCGGCGTGGCCTCGGGGCTGGTGTACTCGCGGGTGTGAGCACCCGTGCGGGCGCTGCGCGAATACCACCGACGGCGCCCCCTTGTCTAGTTGGTGGATTTCCTATGGCGGCCCGATGGCCTGAACAGGAAGATGCGCGCTGACAAGAAGTTGTCACGCATTCATCGACGCCGACTGCCAGTGCTGCCAGTCAGGTGTTGGGCAAGAAAGCCCGAACCGGTTTGAACACCGGTTCGGGCTTTTTTTTGTTCTGCTCGTTCGCATGGGTTCCGGACAGGCCATGGCCTGCATCCGCTGGCGGAGCCCTGCGCGTGTCTGGCACGAAGGCGTGGATGTGACCGGCTGCTTGTCAGCCACCCCGGGGGTGGCAGGTTCTCAATCCGTCCATACCAACGCTAGGAGACAAGGCCATGAGTGAGATGAATCGTCGCGACATCGTGAAGACCGGTGGGTCCATGCTGATTCTGGGCGCCGCAGGCGGCCTGCCTGCCATCGCATCCGCGCAGGAGACCGTGAAACTCGGTCTGTTGCATTCGCTCTCGGGCACGATCGCGATTGCCGAAGCCTCGCTGGTGGACGCCGAGAAGATGGCCATCGACGAAATCAACGCCGCCGGCGGCGTGCTCGGTCGCAAGATCGAGGTCGTGGTCGAGGACGGCGCCAGCGAGAACTCGGTGTTCGCCGAGAAGGCCCGCAAGCTGCTGGAGCGCGACAAGGTCGCGGCCATCATCGGCTGCTACACCTCCGCCTCGCGCAAAGCCATCCTGCCGGCGCTCGGCCGCGCCAAGGGCCTGCTCTACTACCCGACCTACTACGAAGGCCAGGAGCAGGACAAGCAGGTGTTCTACCCCTCGCAGGAAGCCACCCAGTCGGTGATCGCCGCCGTCGAGTGGATGGCGCGCGAGAAGGGCAAGAGCTTCTTCCTGGTGGGCTCGGACTACATCTACCCCCGCACCTGCAACAAGATCGCCAAGCCCACCATCACCAAGGCCGGCGGCAAGGTGCTGGGCGAGGAGTACGCGCCCCTGGGCCACACCGAGTTCTCGTCCATCATCAACAAGATCAAGGCCGTCAAGCCCGACTGCATCTACAGCACGGTGGTCGGTGGCTCCAACGTGGCCTTCTACAAGCAGCTGCGCGCCGCGGGCCTCGACGGCTCCAAGCAGACGCTGCTCTCCACCGTGGTGTCGGAGAACGAGGTCGAGGGCATCGGCAAGGACAACGCCGCCGGCTACTACGCCTGCATGGGCTACTTCCAGAGCATCAAGTCGCCCGCGAACGAGAAGTTCGTGAAGGCCTTCAAGGCCAAGTACGGCCAGGAGCGCGTCATCGGCGACCCGATGCAGGTGGCCTACAACAGCGTGTACCTCTGGAAGATGGCGGTGGAGAAGGCCAAGTCCTTCGACGTGGACAAGGTCATCGCCGCCTCCGGCGGCATCGAGCTGGAAGCGCCCGAGGGCACGGTGCGCATGCACGCGACCAACCACCACGTGTGGAAAAAGGTGCGCGTGGGCCGCGCGCGCGCCGACGGCCAGTTCGACATCGTGTGGGAAACGCCGTCCCTGATCGAGCCCAACCCGTTCCCCAAGATTTGACATCGCGGGGCAGGAGGCCGGCCGGTCGCCCGCGTGGGCGGCCGGTCGATTCCAACGATTCAGGAGTCGGTCAATGGGTTTCGACATTGCGGTGATGCAGGTGTTCAACGGCGTGAGCCTGTTCAGCATCCTGCTGCTGATGGCGATCGGGCTGGCCATCGTGTTCGGTCTGATGGGCGTGATCAACATGGCCCACGGTGAGTTGATGGCGCTGGGCGCCTACATGACCTACCTCGCGGCGCGCGGCTTCGAGCACTGGGCGCCCGAGTGGATGGGCATCTACCTGTTCGCGGCCATCCCGTTCGCGTTCTGCGTGACGTTCGCCTTTGGCTACGTGCTCGAGCGCGGCTTCATCCGCTTCTTCTACAACCGCCCGCTGGACACGCTGCTGCGCAACCTGGGGGCTGAGCCTCATCCTGCAGCAGACCTACCGCACCGTGTTCGGCGCGCAGGAGGTCAGCGTGCCCTTGCCCGTGTGGCTGGCGGGCGCCTGGGAGCCCACCGAGGGCATCCAGCTGCCGATCAACCGCATCTTCATCGTCGGCCTGACGATCGCCGTGGCCGTGGGCGTGTACCTGCTGCTGTACCGCACGCGCTGGGGCCTGAAGGTGCGCGCTGTCACGCAGAACCGCGCCATCGCCGGCGCCGTCGGCATCGACACCCACCGCGTGGACGCGCTCACCTTCGCGCTGGGCTCGGGCCTGGCGGGCATCGCCGGTTGCGTGTTCACCATGATCGGCTCGACCAACCCGGGCACGGGCCAGCTCTACATCGTCGACTCCTTCATCGTGGTCGTCTTCGGCGGCGTGCAGAGCCTGATCGGCACGGCGCTCTCGGCCCTGTCCATCGCGCAGGGCCAGACCTGGCTCGAGTTCCTGATGAGCGGCTCCATGGCCAAGGCCACCATCCTGCTGCTGGTGATCCTGGTTCTCTACTTCCGTCCCAACGGCCTGTTCGCCGTGCGTTCCAGGAGCTGAGCATGTCATCCCAGACGCACCGACTCGACTTCGCCAGCGCCATCGCGCTGATCGCCCTGCTGGCCATCGCGCTGCCCCTGCTGCTCGACCCGTTCCGCCTCAACCTCATCGGCAAGTACCTGGCGCTGGCCTTCGTCGCCATCGGCATCGTGCTCACCTGGGGCTATGGCGGCATCCTCAGCCTGGGGCAGGGCGTGTTCTTCGGCCTGGGGGGCTACCTGATGGCCATGTTCCTCAAGCTGGAGGCCTCGGCCCCCGAGTTGCCCGACTTCATGGTGTGGAGCAGCGTGGAGACCTTGCCGGTCTGGTGGACGCCGTTCCGCTCGCTGGGCTGGACCGTGCTGGGCATCTTCGTCCTGCCGGCGGTGATCGCCTACCTGTTCTCGTTCGCCATCTTCCGCCGCCGGGTCAGCGGGGTGTATTTCGCGATCGTCACGCTGTCGCTGGCGCTCACCCTCACGGTGGTGGTGGTCGGACAGCAGGGCGACACCGGCGGCGCCAACGGCATCACCGATTTCAAGACGCTGCTGGGCATGGACATCCTGAGCGACGAGGCCCTTCGGGTGCTGTACTTCGTCGAGGTCGCCTTCCTGGCCGTGGCGATGCTGCTGGCGCTCACGCTGGTGCGCACGCGCTTCGGCAAGATCCTGATCGCCATCCGCGACCGCGAGGACCGCGTGCGCTTCAGCGGCTACGACACCGCCCACATGAAGGCCTTCGTCTTCGCCTGCGGCGCGGTGCTGGCCTCGGTGGGGGGCGCGTTCTTCACGCTGCAGGTCGGCCTGATTTCGCCCAGCGTCATCGGCGTGGTGGCCTCGGTCGAGATGGTCATCTACGCCGCGGTGGGCGGGCGCCTGTCCATCCCCGGCGCCGTGGTGGGCGCGCTGCTCATCGGCTTTCTCAAGTCCTACCTGTCGGAGACCTTCCCCGAGGCCTGGCTGTACTTCCTGGGCGGGGTGTTCATCCTCGTGGTGTGGGTCATGCCCAACGGCCTGGCGGGCCTGAAGGACCAGTGGCAGGCCCGCCGCGGCGGTGCGAGGAGCGCGGGATGAGCGCCCAACTTGCCATGCACGTTCCCACCCACGCCCTGTCTTCCATGACCCCCTCTCAAACCCGCGACCACGTGCTGCAGGTCGAGAACCTCACCGTCTCCTTCGATGGCTTCAAGGCCGTGAACGACCTGAGCCTGGCGGTGGAGCGCAACGAGCTGCGCGTCATCATCGGTCCCAATGGCGCGGGCAAGACCACGCTGCTCGACATGATCTGCGGCAAGACCCGGCCCACCGCCGGCCGCGTGCTGTTCGAAGGGCGGGACCTCACCCGCCTGAGCGAACACCAGATCGTGCGCCTCGGCGTGGGCCGCAAGTTCCAGACGCCCTCGGTCTACGAAGACCTCACGGTCTTCGAGAACCTGGAGATCTCCCTGCCCCGCATGCATGGCCTGTTCCAGTCCCTCACGTTCCGGCGCAGCGGCGCCATCGTGGAGCGCGTGAAGGCCATGGCCGAGCAGGTCTTCCTGATCGATCGCCTGGGCCACCGCGCCGGCCTGCTCAGCCACGGCCAGAAGCAGTGGCTGGAAATCGGCATGTTGCTGATGCAGGAGCCCACCCTGTTGCTGCTGGATGAACCGGCGGCCGGCATGAGCCCGCGCGAACGCGAGCAGACCGGTGACCTGCTCAGCCGCATCGCCAGCGGCCGCTCGGTGGTGGTGATCGAGCACGACATGGACTTCGTCAAGCGCATCGCCCACCGCGTCACGGTGCTGCACCAGGGCCGGCTGCTGAGCGAAGGCAGCGCCGCCCAGGTGCAGGCCGACCCCCGCGTCATCGACGTCTATCTCGGCCACTGAGGAGGCACCCCATGTTCGACATCTCCCGGCTGAACGTGTGTTACGGCGAGTCGCACGTGATCCACGACATCTCGTTCCAGGTGCAGGCGCGCGAGTCGGTGGCCATCATGGGGCGCAACGGCATGGGCAAGACCACCCTGCTCAAGTCCCTCATCGGCCTGTTGCCCACGCGCTCGGGCGACATCCAGCTCGATGGCCGCGCCCTCCAGGGCCTGCCCAGCCACCGCCGCGTGCAGCACGGCCTGGCCTTCGTGCCCCAGGGGCGCATGGTGTTTCCCTTCCTCACGGTGGAGCAGAACATCCTCTCGGGCGCCGAGCATTCGGGCCATCGCGAGGTGCCCGACTACATCCACCGCTTCTTCCCGGTGCTCAAGGAGATGAAGCACCGCAAGGCGGGCAACCTCTCGGGCGGCCAGCAGCAGATGCTCGCCATCGCGCGCGCGCTCATCTCCGAGCCCAAGGTGCTGATCCTCGATGAGCCCACCGAAGGCATCCAGCCTTCCATCATCAAGGAGCTGGCCCAGACCCTCAACGTGCTCCGGCGGGAACGCGGCTTTGCTGTCGTCGTGTCGGAGCAGGTGCTCAGTTTTGCCCTCGATCTCGCCGACCGGTTCCTGGTCATCGACCGAGGGCGCATCGTGCACGAAGAAGCCCGTGCCAATCTGGATCAGGAAAAGGTCAAGTCCTTCCTGACCGTCTGACGTCAACCCCCCAAGGAGTCTTTCATGCGACATGGTGACATTTCCAGCAGCAACGATTGCGTCGGCGTGGCCGTCGTCAACTACAAGATGCCCAGCCTGCACACCAAGGCCGAGGTGCTGGCCAACGCCCGCAAGATCGGCGACATGCTGGTGGGCATGAAGAAGGGCCTGCCGGGCATGGACTTGGTGATCTTCCCGGAGTACTCCACCCACGGGATCATGTACGACGCCAAGGAGATGTACGAAACCGCCTCCACCATTCCCGGTGCCGAGACGGAGATCTTCGCCGACGCCTGCCGCCGCGCCAACGTCTGGGGCGTCTTCTCGCTCACCGGCGAGCGCCACGAGGAGCACCCCAACAAGGCGCCCTACAACACGCTCATCCTGATGAACAACAAGGGCGAGATCGTGCAGAAGTACCGCAAGATCATGCCGTGGGTGCCCATCGAGGGCTGGTACCCGGGCGACTGCACCTACGTGAGCGAAGGCCCCAAGGGCATGAAGATGAGCCTGATCATCTGCGACGACGGCAACTACCCCGAGATCTGGCGCGACTGCGCGATGAAAGGCGCCGAACTCATCATCCGCTGCCAGGGCTACATGTACCCGGCGAAGGAACAGCAGATCATGGTGCGCCAAGACCATGGCCTTCATGAACAACTCGTACGTGGCTGTGGCCAACGCCACCGGTTTCGACGGCGTGTACTCCTACTTCGGCCACTCCGCCGTGATCGGCTTCGACGGCCGCACGCTGGGCGAATGCGGCGAAGAGGAAATGGGCATCCAGTACGCCGAGCTGTCCAAGAGCCTGATCCGCGACGCGCGCAAGAACGGCCAGTCGCAGAACCATCTGTTCAAGCTCGTGCACCGCGGCTACACCGGCCTCATCAACTCGGGCGACGGGGACAAGGGCGTGGCCGCCTGCCCGTACAACTTCTACGCCAAGTGGGTCAACGACCCCGAGGCCACGCGCGAGATGGTCGAGTCGTTCACGCGCACCACCGTCGGCACCGCCGAGTGCCCGATGGAAGGCATTCCGAACGAAGAGACGAAACACCGCTGAGCCCGTCACCCCAACCGCGCCTTGTTCCGCACCGGAGGACCCCGTTCCATGCAGTCACCCCTGGACGACCATCTCATCCGCTCCGAACCGTTCTACCAGCCTTCGGGCGAGGAGATCGAATGCTACGAGCGGGCGTACCGGCACCGCCTGCCGCTGATGCTCAAGGGGCCCACCGGTTGCGGCAAGACGCGCTTCGTCGAGTACATGGCCTGGAAGCTGCAGCGCCCCCTGGTCACCCTGGCCTGCAACGAGGACATGACCGCCTCCGACCTGGTCGGGCGCTACCTGCTCGACGCCCAGGGTACCGCCTGGCACGACGGGCCGCTGACCCTCGCGGTGCGCCATGGCGGCATCTGCTACCTCGACGAGGTGGTGGAAGCCCGCCAGGACACCACGGTGGTCATCCACCCGCTCACCGATGCGCGGCGCATCCTGCCGCTGGACAAGAAGGGCGAGGTCATCCAGGCCCACCCGGACTTCCAGCTGGTGGTCTCCTACAACCCGGGCTACCAGAGCAGCGCGAAGGACATGAAAGCCTCCACCCGACAGCGCTTCGCGGCCCTGGAATTCGACTACCCCGACACCGAGACCGAGGTCGCCATCGTCGCGCAGGAAGCGGGCATCGACGCCGCGCTGGCCCGCCAGCTCGTCACCATCGCGCAGTGCACGCGCGCCCTCAAGCAGCGCGGGCTGGACGAAGGCGCCTCCACCCGGGTGCTCATCTACGCGGGCGTGCTGGTGCGCGACGGACTCACCCCCACGCAGAGCTGCGAGATGACCCTGGTGCGCGCGCTGACGGACGACCCCGACATGGCGCAGGCCATCCGCGATTTCGTGAAGGCGCAATTCGGATGAAGAGCGACCTGCCGGCGCACGTGCTCCCACCGGATGTCGACGCGATCGACGGCCTGCTGCCCTCGCTGGCCTGGCTCGGTTCGGGCCTGCTGGGCGGGCCGCTGTCGGTGGCCGAGGCCAGCGCCGGCCCTCGCGCGCGCCGCACCATCCTCACGCGCGAGCAGGTGCTGCTCAGCCGACAGGCGCTGGAGGACGCGGCCGCGCCGGCCGGCGGGCTCTACCGCGCCAGCGTGGCCCACGCCGTGGCGCACTTGCTGTACTCGCCGCTGCGGCAGCCCGCCCGCCTGCTCAAGCCCATGAGCCAGGCCGTGGTGTCCGCCGTCGAGGACGCGCGCGTGGAGCGGCTGCTGGCCCGGCGCTACCCCGGTGTGAGCGGCTGGTTCCTCGATCACCTCGCCCCCGTGCCCGAGGCCGGGAACTTCAGCTTCGAAGCGCTGCTGGCCCGCATGGACCGCGCGCTGGCCGACCCGGGTTACGCGGACGACAACCACTGGGTGAACAAGGCCCGCCGGCTGTTCGAGGAAACGCAGACCCGCCACGGCCTGGGCGACGCCCCGGCGTTCCGCGCGATCGCCTCCATCCTGGCGAACGACCTGGGGCAGATGCGGGTGCGTTTCGATCCCCAGCACCACGTCGTGCCGTCGCCCTACCGCGACGACCACAGCATCCTGTGGCAGCACGACGACAACGAGCAGGACGAACAGCAGGCCATTGCCGCGCCCCGCTCGGCCCCGGCGCGCGCGGCCGCACCGCCCCCACAGGCCAGCGACGGGACGCAGCCCGCGCGCGAACCGGCCGAGGTGGAGCTGGGCCGCACCCTGCACGCCGAATGGCACCACCGGCTGGCGCTGTGGCGACGGGACTGGTGCACCGTGATCGAGAAGCTGCCGGCCCTGGCGCCCACCGCGCTCGCCCGCGCGCAGCCCGCCTTGTCCCACAGCTTCAGCCCGGTGTCGCTGCACCGCGTGCGCCGCCTCAGCCGCCGCCAGCGCCTGCGCCGGCAGTGGGAGGGTGAAGACATCGACCTCAACGCGGCCATCGAGGTGCTGGTGGACCGCCGCCTCGACCTGCAACCCGAGCCTCGGCTTTTCATGCGCCCGGGCCGCGAGGCGGGCACCTCCCGCATCCTGGTGCTGCTCGATTTGTCCGAGTCCACCAACGACCCCTCGGGCGCGCGCGGCGCCTCGCTGCTGGACATCGAAAAGCAGGCCGCCTTCCTGTTGGCCGAAGCCACGGTGCACACGCAGGACCGCGTGGCGATCCATGGCTTCAACTCCAACACGCGCGCCGAGGTGAGCTACTACCGCCTGCTCGAATGGGACGACCCGCTCGACGGCGCCGCCCGCGACCGCCTGGCCTCGGTGCCCGCCCGCCACTCGACCCGCCTGGGCGCGGCCTTGCGCCAGGCCACGGCCCATCTGCAAACCCAGCCCGGGCGCCATCGCGGCCTGCTGGTGGTCACCGATGGCGCGCCTTCCGACGTGGACATGTTCGAACCCGACTACCTGGTGGAGGACGCGCGCATGGCGGTGCAGCAGGCGCACCGAGCCGGCATCCGCACTTTCTGCCTGGCGGTCGATGCCGCGGCCGACCATTACGTGCGCCGGATTTTCGGCTGGCGCGACCATGGGATCGCGGCCGATCCGAGCCACCTTCCGGTACAGTTGCAGAGAGCCTATGTGAGGCTGGCCGCCGGATGACGGCCGCACCGCCTGGCACCCATCCCCTGCTGTTCACGGCCCTGCCCATGCCCCTGAAGACCCCCGTTCGTCCCCACATCGCGGCGCCGACCGCATCCAGGGTGTGCCATGGTTGACCGCGATCCCGTGCGCGTCGGCGTGCTGTTCTCCTCGACCGGTGTCACCTCCACCATCGGCCTGTCGCAGTTGCATGGCGCCTTGCTGGCCATCGACGAAATCAACGATGCCGGGGGCATCAACGGCCGCGAGCTGGTGCCGGTGCACCACGACGCCCAGTCCAACCCGCAGCGCTACGCCCAGCTGGCCGAACAGCTGATCCTGCAGGACAAGGTCAACGTCATCTTCGGCTGCTACATGTCCAGCAGCCGCAAGGCCGTGATCCCCGTCATCGAAAAGTGGAACAAGCTGCTGTTCTATCCCACGCTGTACGAGGGCTTCGAGTACTCGGCCAACGTCATCTACACCGGCGCGGCGCCGAACCAGAACAGCGTGCAGCTGGCCGAATTCATGACGGCCAATTTCGGTGCGCGCGTCTACCTCATCGGCTCCGACTACATCTATCCCTACGAGTCCAACCGCATCATGGGCGAGCTGGTGATGCAGCGCCAGGGCAGCGAGAAGCTGGCCGAACGCTATGTGGCGCTGGACGCCACCGAGAAGGACTTCGCGGACATCATGGACGACATCCGCCACAAGCGGCCCGACTTCATCTTCTCCACCGTGGTCGGGGACTCCACCGCCGCCCTGTACCGCGCCTATGCCGATGCCGGCTTCGATCCGAAGACCATGCCCATCGGCAGCCTCACGACCTCCGAAGCGGAAATCTCGCAGATGGAGAAAGGCCTGGCCACCGGGCACTACACCTCGGCGCCTTACTTCCAGTCGATCGAATCCGCCGCCAACCAGCGCTGCCTGCAAAGCCTGCGCCGCCGCCTGGGCGAGAGCTGCGTGCCCAACCTGTGCTGGGAGGCCTCGTACTTCCAGATGCACATCTTCGCCAATGCCATGCGCCAGTCGCGCAGCGACGACATCGCCGAGCTCATGCCGCACGTGCTGGGCAGCGAGTTCGACGCGCCGCAGGGCCGCGTGCGCATCGACCCCAACAACCACCACACCTGCCTGTACCCGCGCATCGGCCGCGTGAACGCCGAGAGCCAGTTCACCATCGTCCGCCAGGCGAGAAGGTCGGTGTACCCCGATCCCTACCTCGTCACCCACTCGCTGGGCGACTGGGCCGCCCGCCTGGACACCCTGGAGTCTTGATGGTCGACCGCGCGGAGCCTCCACGCGCGCTGCGGGCCACGCCCCAGCAGCTCAAGGAACTTCGCACGCTGACCGTGGCGGTCATCCACCCGGACGACTCGGACGGCCGCCAGCTCACGCAACAGCTGCAACGCATCGGCTGCAAGGTGCAGGCCTTCTGGCCGCCCGTGCAGTCCATCGGCAAGGATGTGGACGTGGTGTTTCTCGCGGTGCGCCCCGAGATCCTCAACCTCAACATGGACTGGGCCCACGCCGAGGACGCGCCGACGGTGATCGCGGTGGTCAACTACGAGAACCCGACCATCGTGGAGGTGGTGCTGGGCCTCGAAGCGAAAGCCGTGCTGCCCTCGCCGGTGCGCTCGTTCGGCCTGCTCTCCGCGCTGGTGCTGGCCCGCGAGAGCCACAAGGTGAACCGCGCGCTGGCGCGGCGCCTCAAGAAGGTGGAGGCCAAACTGCTCGGCGTGCGGCACATCGCCGATGCCAAGGCCATCCTGATGAAGAGCCACCACGTCTCGGAAACCGAGGCCTACGACCTGATCCGCGACCAGGCCATGGCCAAGCGGACCACGACCGAAGAGGTGGCGATGGCGATCGTGGAGGCCCACGAGCTGTTGTCCGTGTCGCTGCCGCCTCGCCATCCCCGATCGGAATAGGCCCTCACGGCGCGTGCCACTCCAGCACGCGCCAGCGCGGTGGCAGTCCTTCACAGGCCAGGGTCGCTTCGGCGTCGCCCGCGCGGCCCAAGGTGCAGGGCCAGGCCTGGCCTTCGAGCGCCGGCCGTGTGGCGCGCTCCACCGCCCACACGCCCTTGCCCCAGGTGCCGAACGTGATCTGGAAGTCCAGCAGCGCCTCGGCCTCGTCCGCATGGCGTTGCACCACCTGGGTCAGGGTGTCGTCGGGCGCGGTGTCGGCGGGCCAGGCGGCTTCGCGCGGCCGCAGGTGCATGAGGTAGCGCCCACTGACCAGCAGGCGTTCGGCGGTGGGTTCGCCGGCCGCGTCCAGTGCGGCCAGCGCGATGCGCCGCCCCACCGAGCCGGGCAGGCGCTCCCACACCTCGAGGTAGCTGCCGTGGATGCCGGTCTCGATCACGCGCTCCGGGGTCTCGAACACCATGTGGCCCGCGTCGGGCGTGCTGCGCGGGGGCTGGAAATCGATGCTGCGTTGCCAGGTGCAGACCTCGGGCCGCGCCGGGTCGGGCCGCGTGATGGCGGTGGTGCCGGCAAAGCCCTGCTGTTGCGCGCGGTCGGCGGGCGTGGCGCGCTCGGCGTCGGCGGGCACGCGCAGGTCGCCGTGCCACAGGCCGGTCTGCAGCCAGTGCACCCAGCTGGTGGTGTCGCGGCCCTCGGGCGTTTCAAGCAGGGTGCGTTGCCACACGCCGTGGTAGCGGTCGGGGATGGTCGGTGGGCTCATGGGGATCTCAGGCACCGGTGAAGGCTTGCACCCAGGTGGTGACGCGGTCGCGCGCGGGCGCGCTGTCGGCGAGTTCGGCCACCACCTCGGCGGTGCTGCGCACACGGCCGAAGATGCCGCCTTCCACGTCGATCATGGCCAGCGCGGGCGCCTGCAGCGCGGGGTTGCTGGCGGCGGTGGCGTCGCCCACGGTGGTGCAGGCAAAGCCGCGGTCCACCGCTTCGCGCAGCGTGGAGTGCACGCAGACCTCGGTGGTCACGCCGCAGAGGATGAGCCGGTCCACGCCGTGCGCGGCGAGCAGTTGCGTCAGGCGCGTCTGGTGGAAGGCGCCGTAGCCGGGTTTGTCGACCACGAATTCGCCGGGGGCCGGTTGGAGCGCGTCCACGAAATCGTGGCCCTGTTCGCCGCGCACCAGCAGCCGGCCCAGCGGACCCTGGCTGCCGATGGCCGCGCCCGCGGCGGTGCTGCGCGCGAGCTTGGCGGGCGGGCAGTCGCTCAGGTCGGGCAGGTGGCCTTCGCGCGTGTGCACCACCAGCAGGCCCTTGGCGCGCGCGGCGGCCAGCAGTTGCTGGATGTTGGCGATCGGTTCGCGCAAGCGCTGCACGTCCATGCCGGCGGTGTCGGCATAGCCCCCCGGGCTGCAGAAGTCGCGTTGCATGTCGATCACGATGAGCGCGGTGGTGCTCATGGCGCGGGCCTTTCGAAACCGGTGCGCACGGCCTCGGCCATGCGGCGGGCCACTTCGTCGGCGAGCCGCTTGCCTTTCACCGCGTCCGAGCCTTTGGCGGAGGAGAGCACGCCAGAAGCGGGCACCCAGTCGGTGCGCGGCGGGTACATCTCGTAGGGCGGGAAGTCGGCCGGGCCGTCGTCGGGCAGCAGGTCCATGCGCACGAGGTTGGGGTGGTAGTGCAGCATCATCGAGGTCTCCAGCACGGCGGCGTGTTCCAGCGCGAAGCCGGGGAAGCCATCGGGGAACACATCGCCCAGGGTGTCGGGCGTCATGAAGTCCCAGTACTCCAGGCGCATCACCTGCAGCTTCGCGCCGAGGCCGAGGTCGCGCAGGCCCAGGTCGATGCCCTCGATCAGGAACCACTGGTTCTCGTAGTGGCCGTTGACGATGACGAGCTTCGTGAGGCCGTGGCGCGCGAACTCGCGCACCGCGTCGCGCACCTGGCCGATGAGGGTGGCGGCGTCCACGCTGGTGGTGCCGCAGAAGTGCTGGCCGCCGCCGCACTTGGGCTGCGACTTGTAGCCGTACGACAGCGTGGGCGCGACCAGGCCACCCACGAGGGCGGCCGTGTCGGCGGCGATGGCGCTGGAGAGCAGGCCATCGGTGCCCAGGGGCAGGTGCGGGCCGTGCTGTTCGAGCGCGCCCACGGGCAGGAGCACGGGCGGCTGGTCTTGCGTCACGCGGGCCTGGTAGTCCAACCACGAGAGCTGGTTCATCCACACGGTGTCGGTCATCGGTTCATCCTCCTGTCGGGGCGGTTTGGGGTCGGGGGTCGGTTGGGCGGTTGTCCAGGGCTTCCACCAGCGCGGCCACGGCAATGAGCGTGCCGCCGGCCCAGCCCATGGGCGTGAGCGTCTCGCCGCCGAACCAGAGCGCGGTGAGCACGGCCACCACCAGTTCGGCCAGCAGGATCACGCCGGCGCGGCTGCTTTCCAGGTGCGTCACGCCGAACTGCCAGGTGGCGGTGGCCAGCAGCAGCCACACGAAGCCGTAGGCCAGCACCGCGAGCCACACGCCGGCGGGCAGGGCGGGCACGCCCTGGCCCAGCGCGGCGGTGACCGCCAGCGAGATGGCGCCGCAACCGACGAAGACCGCGAAGGTCTTGCTCTGCAGGGGCACGCCTTGCGCGGCGCGCGCGAGCAGGTTGTTGCCCGCGAAGGCCAGGCCGGCGGAGAGCGCGAGCCCATCGGACAGCGAGAACGAGAGGTCCACCGCGCCCGGGCCGCCCAGCACCAGCCACAGGCCCACGATGGCCGCGACCACCGCGGCCCAGCGCGTGGGCGGGATGCGCTCCTTGAGGAACAGCCAGCCGCCCAGCACCGACCACACCGGCGAGAGGTAGAACAGGAACATCACGCGCACCACGTCGCCCACCATGAGGGCGTTGACGAAGGAGGTGTTGGCCCAGCCGCCCACCAGCGCCAGCGCGAGCAGCCAGCCCCCGTGCGCGCGCCAGGCCGCGCGCTCGCGCCAGATGAAGACCAGCGCGCACAGGCCCACCGCGCCGTAGGAGACCAGCGAGACCATTGGCCCGCTCAGGCCCTGCGCGATGAACCACTTGAGCGGCATCCACGACAGGCCCCAGAGCGAGGCCGAGAACAGCAGCACGCCGGTGGCGAGGCGGTCGGATGGCGCTGCGCTCATGGCATCACCGATCCGCCGTTGGGCCCCAGCACCTGGCCGCAGTAGAAGCGAGAGAGGTCGCTGGCGAGGAACAGCGCCGTGGCCGCGATCTCCTCGGGCTCGGCCACGCGGTGCTGCGGGATCGCGAGTTCCTTCTCGATCCATTCCGGGCTCATGTGTTCGAGCGAGACCATGGCGGTGTTCACCGGGCCGGGCGCGATGGCGTTGACGCGGATGCCTAGCGGCGCGAACTCGCGCGCCAGCGAGCGCGTGAGCCCGATCACGCCGGCCTTGGCCGCGCAGTAGGGCGCGTACCGTTCGCGGCCCAGGATGCCCAGGTCGGACGCGAGGTTGACGATGGCGCCGCTGCCGCGCGCGACCATGCCCGGCAGCACGGCGCGCGAGGTGAGGAAGACGGATTTGAGGTCGACGCCGAGCATCCGGTCCCAGTCGGCTTCGGTGGTGTCGAGAAAGGGCTTCTCCTGGATGATGCCGGCGTTGTTGACCAGGATGTGGACTTCGCCCGCTTCGGCCGCGAGGCGCTGCACCGCGTCGGCGCGGCTGACGTCGGCGTCGATCGCGAGCGCCTCGCCGCCGTCGCGTTGAATCGCCTGCACCACGGCCAGTGCGGCCTCGGCCTGCCCAAGGTGGTTGACCACCACGCGCGCGCCGGCCTGCGCGAACAGGATCGCGATGGCGCGGCCGATGCCGGTGGCCGCGCCGGTGACCAGCGCGGTCCGGCCCTGAAGGGAGAGCGCGTGCTTCATGCCATCACCTCGCCGTGGCTGGCCACCAAGCACTGGCCGGTGAGCGGGGCCGCACCCTCGCTGGCGAGGAAGAGAAACACGCCAGCGAGGTCGTCTGGCGTGAGCATCACGGGCCGGGCCTGTTTCGAGAGGATCTCGCGCTCCACCTCGGCCTCGCTGCGGCCCTGTTCCTGTGCCATGGTGGCGAGCGAGCGCAGCGCGGCGGCCGTGCGCACCCAGCCGGGGCAGACCGCGTTGACGCGGATGCCGCGCGGGCCGAGTTCCAGCGCGAGCGAGCGTGTGAGGCCGACCACCGCGTGTTTGCTCGCCGCGTAGGCGGAGAAACCGGCCACGCCGATGCGGCCCCAGATCGAGCTCTGGTTGATCACGCTCGCGCCACGCGGCAACACCGGCAGCAGGGCCTGCGTGAGCCGCACCATGGAGCCCACGTTGTTGTCCAGCAGCGCGGACCAGCGCGCCATGGCCTCGGGCGAGGTGTCGGCCAGCGGCGTGGGGTACTCGGTGCCGGCGTTGTTCACCAGCACGTCCAGCGTGCCCCAGCGCTCGCGCACCTGGGTGGCGATGCGCGCGATCTGTGCCGGGTCGCCCAGGTCGCACACGGCGGCGCTGGCGTCGAGCTGGGCGCTGAGCGCGGGCAGGGCGGTGTCGGCCCGGTCGAGCAGCATGAGCCGCGCGCCCTGCGCGGCGAAGGCCCGCGCCAGCGCGCTGCCGATGCCGCCGGCCGCGCCGGTGACGAGCACGGTCTTGCCTTCCAGGCCGTAGCGGACAACAGCGGTCATGTCAAACAGCCGTCAGGAACGACACACCGACGGCACCGAGGAAGCCATCGGCGCGGCCCGGCGTGCCCGGTGGCTGCACCGCGCCGTAGTTGCTGGCCAGCACGCGCTTGACGCGGTTGAGGTGGAAGCTGCGCAGCAGCTCGCGCACCGTGACCACCTGGGCGTAATCGGACGGGTACAGCTCGCGGTGGAAGGCCGGCAGGCGGTACCAGGGCGCGGTGGGGCGCTCGTGGTGGGCGTTGTGGAAGCCGAAGTTCAGCCACACCAGGTTGAGCCATTTCGCGTCCAGGCTCACCACGTCGCTGAAGGTGTTGGCCTGCTCGTAGGCGCGGTCGCGCACCTTGTCCTTGGGGATGGGCGCATCGTCGAGGATGGGGTAGGCGTCGTAGGTGTGCTGGAAACAGTCGGCGAAGCGCAGCACGGTGACGAAGATCAGGTAGGCCAGGGCGTACAGCGCCAGCGCCTTGAGCGACCACCAGCCCAGCGCCACCCAGGCGGCGATGCGCACCAGTGCGATGCCGATGACGCGGCCGCGCGCGGCTTTTTTCTTCTCGCCCATGAAGGGCATGGCGATCACGAAGCCGCGCATGACGAACTCCACCGCCGGGATGTACGCCCACTCCAGCGCGAGCACCGTGCGGCGTATGACGGGGCGCGCGCGCAGGAAGGCCTGGGCGTCGAAGGTGATCACGTCGGCGCGCTCCACGTGGTGGCGCATGTGCTTGCGGCGCAGGTCGGCGAAGCTGGCGAAGCAGCTGCCGTTGATCCAGCTCATGAGCGTGCCCCAGCGCTCGTTGGCCTGGGGTGTCTTGAAAATCGCGTAGTGCGCGAACTCGTGGATGAAGTAGGCCGACCAGACCAGGGTCTGCGCCACCAGCAGCACGCCCAGCGCGTTGAGCCAGCCGTTGGCTTGGCCGAGCAGGACGATGCCCGCGGGCCAGCCCAGCAGCGTGAAGGCGAGGGCGGCCACGTTGGGCCACACGCCGTCCTCATAGCGGAACACCGATGTCATGGCGGCTTACTTCGCGACCATGGCCTTGACGAGGCCGGCGTCGAACGTGGCTTCGGTGGCGGGAATCGTGGTGATCTGGCCCTTGGCCTTGAGCAGCTGGGCGATGATGTCGCCGCTGGCGTAGTACGAGGTGGTTTCCTTCGCGGGCAGGAAGGCCTTGGGCATCTCGGCCAGCGGGATGTTGTAGACGCCGGTGAGCTGTTCCTTCACCTCGGCGGCGGACACGCCCATGAACTTGCCGATGATCTTGTGTGCCTCGGCCGGCTTGGCCTTCATGTAGGCCATGCCGTCCAGGTAGGCCTTCATGATGCCGGTGATCTCGGCCGGTTTGGCCTTGATGACCTTGTCGTCGAACACCAGCACGTCGGCGATCAGGCCCGGCGCGTTCTTCGAGGAGAACACCACCTTGAACTTCTTGCCGCCGCCCTGGCCGAGGATCTGCGACAGGCTGGGCTCGTAGGTCACGCCGATGGGCAACTGGCCCGAGGCCATCGCCGCCGGCACGGCTTCGGGCGTCATGCTTACCGGGGTGATGTCCTTCTCGCTCAGGTTCACCGTCTTGAGCGCGTACGAGAGCAGGAAGTCGCTCGGCGAGAGCGGGTTGTAGCCGATCTTCTTGCCTTTGAAGTCGGCCACCTTGGTGATGCTGCCGTCGGCCACGATGGCGTCGCCGCCGTTGGAGTAGTCGATGGGCATGACCACCTTCATGGCGCGGCCTGCGGCGACCTGGCCCACCACCTGGTCGTAGGTCAGCATGCCGCCGTCCACCGCGCCCGAGGCGATGGCCGCCGGGATCAGCGCGGGGTCGTTGAAGACCTGCAGCGAGACCTTGAGGTTGTATTTCTTGTAGAGGTCCAGCGCTTCGGCCACGTAGAACGGGCCGTAGCCGATCCACACCACGGTGGCGATCTTCATCGGGGCGGGTGCCTGCGCGAAGGCGCCGGCGGTGGCCAGCGACAGGGCCAGGCCCAGGGCGGGCTTGAGGAAGTGGTGGCGCCGGGAGGGGGATGCAGGGAGGGCGGTGCTGTTCATCAGAGGACTCCATGGGTTGGTGGGACGCGCAGGAAGAACCGATCTGTGATCGTTCTCCCGGGCTTTTGTCCCTCCGTGGAGCCTGCGATGAGGCCGGCACACTCTCGGACCAGACACCACGAGCCATCTCGTGGTCGGAACCCTAGTGCACCTGAGTGCCGAGCTGTCTCGGGGCGGACCCCAGATCGCTCTTCTTGCGCTTGGGGTGTGAGCAGAAAGCGTGCCAGCGGTTTGCGTGGGGTTCGGCCGGGGCGGTGCACCAAAACGAGGGCGAACCGATGCCGGCAGGTGCATTCGGCGCCGCAGCGCCGCCCCGGCTTGGTGCGAAGCGGTGACCGCCTGCGCGCGAATGCGCGTTTGTCTGACAGAGGGCGGCGCGGTGCCCTGCCTAGCATGGCTCATGCAGGTACTCACCGTGAACATCCACAAGGGCTATGACGTCTTCAACACCCGTTCCGTGCTGCACGGGCTGCGGGAAGCGGTGCGCGCCATGGGCAGCGACATCGTCTTTCTGCAGGAGGTGAAAGGCGGCAACGGGTCCAGCGCCGCGCAGTACGAGTTCCTGGCCGACGAGATCTGGCCGCAGCACGCCTACGGCCGCAACGCCGTGGCCGAGGGGCTGGACCACGGCAACGCGGTGATGTCGCGCTTTCCGGTGCTGCACAGCGAGAACCACGACCTGTCGATCAACGGTTTCGAGCCACGCGGCATGCTGCACTGTGTGCTCGATGTGCCGGGCCTGGGGCCCGACATGCACGTGATGTGCGCGCACCTGGGGCTGCGCGAATCGCACCGGCGCCAGCAGCTGGGCATGATCTGCGACATCGTGAGCCGCTATGTGCCGCCGGACTCGCCGCTGGTGGTGGCCGGCGACTTCAACGACTGGCGCCTGCGCGCCGACGGGCTGCTGGCGCCCAGCGGCCTGCGCGAGGTGTTCCGCCACGCGCATGGCCAGCACGCGCGCAGCTTCCCGTCGGGCTTTCCGGTGCTGCGGCTGGACCGCATCTACGTGCGTGGGGTGGCACGCGCCTTGCCCGTTCCCATGCCGCGGCGTCCCTGGGCGCGGCTGTCCGACCACGCACCGCTGGCCGCTGAAATCCACCTGGAGACCGCGCCATGAACTCGCATTGGGTGCCCGGCAACCGGATCACGCTGCTGGAGAACGGCGAAGGCTATTACCCGCCCGTGTTCGAGGCGATCGCCAACGCCGAAAAGGAAGTGCTGCTGGAGACCTTCATCCTGTTCGACGACAAGGTGGGCCGCCAGCTGCACGAGGCGCTCCTGAGCGCCGCGCGGCGCGGAGCGCAGGTGCATGTGCTGGTGGACGGCTGGGGCTCGCCGGATCTGCCGGCCTCGTTCACGCAGCCGCTGCTCGAGGCCGGGGTGCACTTGCGCGCCTTCGAGCCGGTGCAGCGCGTGCTGGGCGCGCGCGTCAACCTGCTGCGCCGCATGCACCACAAGATCGTGGTGGTGGATGGCAGGATCGCCTTCGTCGGCGGCATCAACTACTCCATCGACCATCTGATGGAGTTCGGCGAACTCTCCAAGCAGGATTACGCGGTGCAGATCGAAGGCCCGCTCGTGGGCCAGATCCAGGCCTTCTGCCGCGCCAACGTCGAGTCGCCCCAGCCCGCGCGGGGGCAATGGCTGCGGCGCTGGCGCTCGAGCCTGCGCCGCAAAGGCGTGGCCGAGGTGACGGGCGAAGGCGCGCTCGCCGCTTTCGTCACGCGCGACAACAACGAACACCGCAGCGACATCGAACGCCACTACCGCGCGGCGATCCGCAGCGCGCGCCACCGCATCCTGATCGCCAACGCCTATTTCTTCCCCGGTTACCGCTTCCTGCGCGACCTGCGCCGCGCGGCCCGGCGCGGGGTGCAGGTGGATCTCTTCCTGCAGGGCCGTCCCGACATGCTGTGGGTCAAGCGCGCGAGCGAGCTGCTGTACCGCCACCTGATGCGCGCGGGCATCAACATCTACGAGTACAACGAACGCCCGCTGCACGGCAAGGTGGCGGTGGTGGACAACCTCTGGGCCACCGTGGGTTCCAGCAACCTCGACCCCACCAGCCTGAGCCTGAACCTGGAGGCCAACGTGATCGTGCGCGACGAGGCCTTCGCGCGCCACCTCTGCGGGCGCATCGACGAGCTGCTGCAGACCTGCTGCCAGCGCGTGGAGCTGCCCACGCCGAGCCGGCTGCGGTCGGCCTGGATCGCGGTGCGCAGCATGGTGGTGTTCCACGCGCTGAGGCGCTTCCCGGACTGGACCCGGCAGACCACGGCGCGCGAGCCGCGCGTGGTGGCCATGACCGTCGACCCGGACCCTTCATGAGCGCAACGCAGGGCCGCCCCCAGGCAAGCTCGCCCCGCGGTCCGCAGGACGAAGGTGCTTCCGTGAGCCCTGCACGGCAGCGCCTCTGGCGGTGGACGAAACGGATCGCGCCGTGGGCCCTGGCCGCGCTGGTGCTGGCCCTGGTGGCGCAGCAGGCCCGCGCGGTGGACTGGCCGCAGGTGTGGGTGTCGCTGCGGCAGCTGTCGGCGGGGCGGCTGGCGCTGGCGGCCGGCCTCGCGGCGCTGAGCTACGGGGTCTACGCCGGCTTCGACCTGGTGGGGCGCCACCTGACGCGGCACGGCCTGTCGGTGCCGCGCACGCTGGGCACGGCGGCCATCAGCTACGCCTTCAACCTCAACTTCGGCGCGCTGGTGGGCGGCTTCGCGATGCGGCTGCGCCTGTACACGCGCTGGGGCGTGGCCGCGGCCACGGTGGCCAAGGTGATCGCGCTGAGCATGACGACCAACTGGCTGGGCTACCTGTGGGTGAGCGGGGGTGTGCTGCTGTGGTCGCCGCCCACGTTGCCGGGTGGGTGGGCGCCGGGCGACACCGTGCTGCGCGCCCTCGGCGCGGCGATGGTGGCGCTGGCGTTGGCCTACCTGGTGCTGTGCGCGGTTCGCGCCCCCGCACGCTGAAGTGGCGCGAGCACGAACTGGCGCTGCCCGGCGGCCGCCTGGCCCTGGTGCAGGCGCTGGCCGGCGGCGCGAACTGGCTGCTGATGGGCACCATCGTGTGGGTGCTGTTCGAGGGGCGGGTCGATTTCGCCCTCGTGCTGGGTGCGCTGCTGATGGCCGCCGTGGCCGGCGTGATCACGCACGTGCCGGCCGGCCTGGGGGTTCTGGAGGCGGTGTTCGTGGCCACGCTGGGCGGCGTGTTGCCCGCCACCGAGGTGCTCGCGGTGGTGCTGGCCTACCGCGCGGCCTACTACCTGCTGCCGCTCGCCCTGGCGCTGCCGGCCTACGCCTGGAGCGAGGCCGCGGCGCGGCGCGGCGGCGCCCAGGGCCGCCAGGGCGTCAAGGACTCAGGCCCGGCCCTTCGACGGGGCGGCCGACCGACGTGAGGCTGCTGTGATCGGCCACCGGTGCCCGCGCCGGGGCCGTGGGGCCGAACCAACGGCGCAAGGGCGCCGGGCCGGCCAGGGAATGGGCATCGAGCAGCAGGGCGTGCGCCATGGCCGCCTGGCAGACGTCGTCGAGTTCGCTCGCGAACGCCGCATCGAGCACGAGCAGCTGCGCCGCATCGATCACGTCGCCGCTGTGCCAGCCCGAGCCGCCGTCGATCGCCACACTGGACCACACGCCGTCCACGGTGCTGTGCGCTGGCAGGGGCTGGCTGCCGTCCGCCTGGTACAGCCAGGCGCCGGCCCGCATGAGTTCGGCGCAGCTCGCGCGCCAGGGCCAGGCGTGGGGCGCGCCGCCGTGCTGCAGCAGCACCGACACATTGACGCCCCGGCCGGCCGCGCCAGCGATGGCCTGCACCAACCGGCGCGAGGGCGCGCGCCGCGCCAGGGCGATGAAGACGCTGAAGCGCGCCGTTTCCACGGCACCGATGAGCGGGCAGCCGGCGGCCGGGGCGGGCTGCGCCGATCCCGCGCGCGTGGCGATGCCCATGCGCTGGCGCCCCGCGAGCGCGATGGGCGGAAAGTGCTGCGGCGGCGGCGCGGGCAGGCGGGGTTCGGCGGTCTTCCAGCCGTCCAGGAAGAGCCGCTGCACGCGCTGGACGATGGGGCCGCGCACGCGCAGGTGCGGGCCCTGAGCCCCCGCGCCGGTGGATGGCGAGCCCGGGCCGCACCAGGCCGTGCGGCCATCCACCACCGCCAGCTGCCGCTGCATGGACTGGAAGCGCTGCGCCACCCAGCCGCTGAGGCCGCCGGGCCGTTCGAGGATGCGCACGGTGGCGCCGGCCCGGCGCAGCGGGCCCAGCTCGGCTTCCTGGCGCGGGTTGGCGGCCAGCACCTGCACACGCACGCCCTGCCGGCACAGCGCCACCAGCCGATGGAGCAGGCCGTCCTGCGCTTCGCCCACCTCGAGCAGGGCGGCGTCCAGGTTGATGTGGTCGCGCGCGCCGATCAGCGTCTCCACGAGCGCGGCGCGCGCCGCCCTCGCATCGCCGAGCACCTCGGCGTGGTTGCCGCCGAGCAGGGGTTCGCCCAGGCGGCGCACCAGTTCGTGGGCATGGGCCACGTGCGCGGGGACGGGTGGGGCGGGGAAGGACAGGCTCATGGTGGCGTGGGCTTGGGGTGGCGACCTGCGCCTGGGGCAAACAGCGTGCCCGGTGCCGGCGCGCGCGTCGCGGCACCCACAGCGGGAACGCGTTTTGCCCAACCAGCCGTGGATGCCGAGGGCCGGCGAACGGCGCCCGCATCCGTTTCATGCATCCGATCATTGAAAGGACACACCCATGGCACAACAGGACAACCGGAACCGCCAGCGGGGCGGTTACCAGCAAGAGGCTTTCAGCTCGCAAAACCGCCAGCAAGGCGGTGGGTACGAGTCGCCGCGCCAACCGCAGGGCGACCACGGTCGGGGTCGCGATGACGCCTGGCAGGGCGGCAGCGACTGGCGCCGCGAACAACAACGCGACCTTGGCAGTTTCCGCGATGAGGACACGTCGTACGGCCAGGGCGGCTACGGTCAGCGCGACCAGGACGACCGCTACGGCCCCGGCGGCTCCGGCCCATACCGCGGTGACGCGCCTCGGTACGGCCAGTACGGGCTGCGCGACAACGACGACGACCGCTACGGCCAGGAGCAGCGCGAGCGCTTCAACCGGCCCAGCGGCCTGGACCGCGACTACCGGGGTGCCGGTTACGCCGGCCCCGGAGGATACGGCGGTGGCATGGGCAGCAGCTACAGCGGCTCGCAGTCCGGCTACAGCGGTCGAGGCGACCCGCAGGAGCAGCAGTTCGACCCGGACTACAGCCAATGGCGCCGTGAGCAGATGCGCGCACTGGACGACGACTACAACCAGTGGCGCCAGGACCGCTTCAAGAAGTTCTCCGACGAGTTCTCCACCTGGCGTTCCAGCCGCCAGCAGACCGCCGGCACGGGCAAGAACGAGAGCGGGTCACCGCCGTCGGGCAAGCAGAACAAGGACAACAGCTGACGCCGCTGGCGCCTGAAGCCGGGAGAGGCCAACGCCCCTCCCGGCTTTTTTGAAGCCCTTCCGCAAGGAGACGCCCATGCGATCCGATGCCACGCCCGCCGAGATCTCGGACGCCGCCCGCCGCCACATCGTGGACGGGCTCAAGGGGGATCACCTGCGCGTGAAACAGGCCCACCGCCGGTTCCAGGAGCTGGATCCGCAGACGGCCGCCCTGGAGCGCGGCGCCCTGGTGGCCCACGTGCTGGACGAACTGACCGTGCATGCCGCCCTGGAGCAGGAGCTGCTGTACCCCGCGCTGCGCGAAGCCGCCGTGGCGGACGCAGGGCTGTTGGCGGCGGCCCAGCGCGAGCACGCCGAACTGCACGCGCAGATCAATCCCTTGCGCACGCTCAAGCCCGACGACGACCAGCATGCCCAGCGGTTCACGGACCTGTGCCTGCGCGCGCTTGGGCACATGAAATGGGAAGAGGCCCATCTCTTTCCCGGGCTGGACAGCAGGGCCTTGGACTGGGCGCGGCTGGAGGGCGAGATCGACCAGCGCCGGGAAGAGCTGGTCGTCGCCGAAGCGCCGGTGGCCGCCCCACCCTGACGGCCGCGCTCAGATCGCGTCCACGCTGCCGGTGACGGGCAGGACCACGCCGGTGATGTAGCCCGAGCAGCAGGGCGAGGCCAGAAAGACGTAGGCCGGCGAAAGCTCCTCGGGCTGGGCGGCGCGCTGGAAGTCGGTCTTTTCCCCGAAATCCTTCACTTTCCCGGCCGGCTGATCGCGCGGGTTGAGCGGGGTCCAGACCGGGCCGGGCGCGACGGCGTTGACCCGGATGCCGCGCGGCAGCAGGTTGCTCGCCAGCGACTTGGTGAAGGCGTGGATGGCCCCTTTGGTGGCGGCGTAGTCCAGCAGGTGGGCGCTGCCGCGCAGTCCGGTGACCGAGCCGGTGTTGATGATGCAGGCGCCTTCCTTCAGGTGGGGCAGGGCGGCGCGTGTCATGCGGAAGTAGCCGCCCAGGTTGGTGTCCCAGGTTTCCTTCAGCCGCTCGTCGTCGATGTCCTCGATGGATTCGGCGTGCTTCTGGAACGCCGCGTTGTTCACCAGGATGTCCAGCCTGCCGAAGGCCTTCACGGTTTCGTTCACCGCTGCCTCACACCAGGCCGGGTCCTTCACGTCGCCCTGCAGCACCAGGCATTGCCGGCCTTCTTCCTCCACATGGCGCCGGGTTTCCTCGGCGTCTTCCGAGGACGAGAGGTAGGCGATCGCCACGTCGGCGCCCTCGCGCGCGAAAAGCACCGCCACCGCCCGGCCGATGCCGGAGTCGCCGCCGGTGATCAGCGCCGCCTGTCCCTGCAGCTTCTGGCTGCCCAAATAGTCGGGCGCCAGGAACCGAGGGCGAAGTTCCAGATCAGACTCCTGGTCGTCCGCATCGAGGTGCTGTTCGGGCATTTTCGTGGGCTGGGCCCGCGCACCGGTCTGGGGCGGGCGCTTCTTCGCGGCGGGGGCGCGTTTCTTGCGCTGGTCGCGGCGGTCCTGCTCTGCATGGATGGATGCCTGTTTTTCGAGTGTGCGGCTGCTGGCCATGGGCGTGCTCCCGATGGGGGTTGAAAGGATTCGGCGAATCCTTGCGGGGCAGGGCGCGTGCCAACGGACCGCCGGGGAACCGGCGCCGGCCGGCGGAAGAATCTGCCGCAAAGGGGTTTGACGTTTTTGCGGTTTTTCTCGGAACCGGGCTTTTTTGGAGCGCTTCGAGTGCGTTTACATTCCAGACATGTTTGCATGCGCACAATGGCATGTTGCGGTCGCAACCGCCGCTTGCCCCACCGCGTCTCCACCCCACAGCCCGTCCCGACTTCCATGCCATTGACCTTCGCTGCATCCGATGAGCCACGCCGGGTGTCCCCCGTCGCCCTGTCCGCCACCGCTCCCTCTCCGGTTCGACAGCGCCCCGGCGCACGGCGCTGGACCCTGGCCCTGGTGGGGGCGGCGGTGCTCGCGCTGGCCGCCTGCGGTGACAAGAAGGCGCCCGCCGCCGCCCCGGCCGCCCCCAGCGTCGGCTACCTGACGGTGGTGGTGCAGGCCCAGGGGCTGACCACCGAACTGGCCGGCCGCACCCGGGCCTCGCAGAGCGCGGAGGTGCGGCCCCAGGTCTCGGGCATCCTGCAGAAGCGGCTGTTCACCGAGGGCTCGGTGGTCAAGGCCGGGCAGCCGCTGTACCAGATCGACGCGCGCACGCTGGAAGCCACCGTCAAGAGCGCCGAGGCGGCCCTGGCGAAGTCGCGCGCCTCCGCGCAGACCGCGCGCACCAACGCCGAGCGCAACGCCGAACTGGTGAAGATCGACGCCATCAGCCGCCAGGTGTTCGACGAAAGCCAGGCCCAGGTGGCCCAGTCGGCAGCCGACGTGGCCGTGGCCCAGGCGGCGCTGGAAAACGCCCGCATCAACCTGCAGTACAGCCGCATCGTGGCCCCCATCGGCGGCCAGATCGACCTCTCCGCGGTGCTGCCCGGTTCGCTGGTCACCGCCAACCAGGCCCAGGCGCTGACCACCATCAGCCAGCTCGACCCCATTCATGTGGACATCACGCAGTCCAGCTCGGAACTGCTCGAGCTGCGGCGCCAGTGGCAGGCCGGCACCTTCGGCAAGGTCGAGGCCGGCGGCGCCCCGGTGCGCCTGGCGCTGGAAGACGGCAGCCGCTACCCGCACGCGGGCAAGCTGCAGTTCACCGGCGCCACCGTGAGCCAGACCACCGGCGCCATCACCCTGCGCGCGGTGTTCCCCAACCCCGACCGCCTGCTGATGCCCGGCATGTACGTGCGCGCGCGCCTGTCCACCGGCGAGGCCAGCGACGCCATCGTGCTGCCGCAGCAGGCGGTGCAGCGCGACCCGGCCGGCAAGCCCAGCGTGCAGCTGCTCAACGCCGACAACAAGATCGAGAAGCGGCCGATCCGGCTGGGCCAGGCCCTGGGCGCCCAGTGGCTGGTGCTCGAAGGCCTGAAGGCGGGCGACCGCGTGATGGTCGAGGGCTTCCAGAAAGCCCGTGTCGGCCAGACCGTGACGCCGCTGGCGATGCGCGTGGAAGGCAACCGCGTGGTGGAGGACAAGCCCACCGCGTCCACCGGGCAGGGCGGACCCGCCGGGCAGGGCGGCCAGGCGGGCCAGATCCCGGCGGCTTCCGCCCCACCCAAGCCCTGAGCGCGACCCACGGGCCACCCCCGACCGGGTGAGCCCGGCCCCCTTCGAGCAAACCGGACTCCACACGCAGCACCATGGCCCACTTCTTCATTCACCGTCCCGTTTTCGCCTGGGTGCTGTCCATCGTGGTCATGCTCGCGGGGTTCATGTCCATCTTCACCCTGCCGCTGGAGCAGTACCCCGACATCGCGCCCCCGCGCGTCTCGATCAACACCATCTACACCGGCGCCTCGGCCGAGACCGTGGCCGACTCCGTCACCCAGGTGATCGAGCAGCAGCTCAAGGGCATCGACAACGTGCTCTACATGAGCTCGACCAGCGACTCCGCCGGCCGCTCGCGCACGCAGCTGACCTTCGCCCCCGGCACCGACATCGACGTGGCCCAGGTGCAGGTGCAGAACAAGCTGCAGACGGCCATGAACCGGCTGCCCGAGGCGGTGAAGAGCCGGGGCGTGTTCGTGAACAAGGGCGGTCAGGACAACCTGATGACCTACGTCTTCACCTCGCCCGACCCCACGGTCACGCAGGTGGCGATCGGTGACTACATCACCAGCAACGTGGTCGACGTGATCTCGCGCATCGACGGCGTGGGCGACGTGAGCGTGTTCGGCACCAGCTACGCCATGCGCATCTGGATGGACCCGGGCAAGCTGGAGCAGTTCGCGCTGATGCCCTCGGACATCGTCTCGGCGCTGAACTCGCAGAACGCCCAGGTCTCCGCCGGCCAGCTCGGCGCGCTGCCCGCGGTGAAGGACCAGATGCTCAACGCCACGATCACGGCGCGCACCAAGCTCAAGACGGTGGACGAATTCCGCGGCATCGTGCTCAAGGCCGCCGCCGACGGTTCGCTCGTCACCGTGGGCGACGTGGCCCGCGTCGAGCTGGACGCCGACAACCTGACGGTGAAGTCCCGCCTGAACAACCAGCCCGGCGCCGGCCTGGGCATCGTGCTGGCCGACGGCGCCAACGCCATGGCCGTGGCCACGGCGGTCAACGCCAAGATGGCCGAACTCGCGCCCTTCTTCCCCGACGGCATCACCGGCGTCATCAGTTCCGACACCACGCCCTATGTGCGCGCCTCCATCAAGGAAGTGGCCGTCACCCTGGCCGAGGCCATGGTGCTGGTGGTGATCGTGATGTTCATCTTCCTGCAGAACCTGCGCGCCACGCTGATCCCCGCCATCGCCGTGCCGGTGGTGCTGCTGGGCACTTTCGGCGTGCTCTCGGTGCTCGGGTACTCCATCAACATGCTCACCATGTTCGCCATGGTGCTGGCGATCGGCCTGCTGGTGGACGATGCGATCGTGGTGGTGGAAAACGTCGAGCGCGTGATGCACCAGGAGGGTCTGCCCGCGAAGGAGGCCACCATCAAGTCCATGGCCGAGATCACACCCGCGCTGGTGGGCATCGGCCTCACGCTCTCGGCGGTGTTCATCCCGATGGCCTTCTTCTCGGGCTCGGTGGGCGTGATCTACCGGCAGTTCTCGGTCGCCATCGTCTCGGCCATGGCGTTCTCGGTGCTGGTGGCGCTCTCGCTCACGCCGGCCCTGTGCGCCACCATCCTCAAACCCACCGAGCACCTGCACGAGGGCGCGCCCGCTCGCAAAGGCATGCTGGGCTGGGTGGACCGCTTCTTCCGCTGGTTCAACGCCGGCTTCGACCGCAACTCCACCCGCTACCAGGGCGCGGTGCGCCAGCTGCTGCTGCGCAGCAAGCGCGTGATGCTGCTGTTCGCGCTGCTCGTCTGCGGCGTGGTGTTCCTGTTCCAGAAGCTGCCCACCTCCTTCCTGCCGGTGGAAGACCAGGGCTTCATCACCGCCAGCGTGACGCTGCCGGCCGGCTCGTCGGACGCGCAGCTCGAAACCGTTCTGCAGGACATCACCCGCTACTTCAACGCCCAGCCCGATGTGCTGCGCGTCAACTCCATCGCGGGCAACAGCGGCAACCAGAGCTCGGGCAACATCTTCGTGCGCCTCAAGCCCTGGGACGAACGCCCCAACCCCGAGCAGAGCGCCGAGGCGATCTCGCGCAAGGCCACGCGCGACCTCTCGCGCATCCGCGCGGCGCGCATCTTCGTCTCCATGCCGCCGGCCGTGCGCGGCCTGGGCTCGGACGCCGGCGTGAACTTCATGCTCAAGGACATCAACGGCCTGGGCAACGAGGCGCTGCGGGCGGCCAAGGACCGCGTGGTCGAGCTGGCCGGCCAGCACCCCTCGCTGACCAACATGCGCACCACCGACTTCGACGTCACCTCCGAACTCAAGGTGGTGATCGACGACCGCAAGGCCGCCGCGCTGGGCCTGTCCACCAACGACATCAACAACGTGCTCTCCAGCGCCGTCGGCGGCTCCTACGTCAACGACTTCGTGCACAACGGCCGCGTCAAGCGCGTCTACGTGCAGGGCGACGCGCCCTACCGCATGCTGCCGCAGGACATCGGCAAGTGGACGGTGCGCAACCGCAACGGCGAGATGGTGCCGCTCGCGGCCTTCACCTCCACCACCTGGACCAGCAGCGCGCCCCAGCTGCTGCGCTACAACGGCTCGCCGGCCATGGAGATGATCGCCAACACGGCGCCCGGCGTGAGCTCGGGCGATGCGATGCGCGCGGTCGAATCCATCATGGCCGAGATGCCGGTGGGCATCGGCTACGAATGGACGGGTGCGTCCCTGCAGGAGCGCCAGTCGGGCGCGCAGGCGCCGCTGCTGTACGCCATTTCCATCCTCTTCGTGTTCCTGTGCCTGGCCGCGCTCTATGAAAGCTGGAGCGTGCCGTTCTCGGTCATCCTCGCGGTGCCGCTGGGCATCGTCGGTGCCTTGCTGGCCACGTACTTCCGGGGCATGTCCAACGACGTGTACTTCCAGGTGGGGCTGTTGACCACCGTGGGGCTGGCGTCCAAGAACGCCATCCTGATCGTGGAGTTCGCGGTGCAGCTGCAGGACCAGGGCCGCAGCATCTTCGACGCCACGCTGGAGGCGGTGCGCCGGCGCCTGCGCCCCATCCTGATGACCTCGCTGGCCTTCGGCTTCGGCGTGCTGCCGCTCGCGCTGGGCACCGGCCCGGGCGCGGCCAGCCGCCAGGCCATCGGCACCGCCGTGCTCGGAGGCACCGTGCTGTCCACCTCGCTGGGCCTGTTCTTCGTGCCCGTGTTCTTCCTGCTGGTGCGCAGCTGGGTGCAGCGCAGGCGCGCGAAGGCCGCCGCCGCCGTGCCGCCCCTGGCCACGCCCGCGCTGTCGCACCAAGGAGGAGAAGCGTGATGCACCCCATGACGACCCCCCCCTTCCAGCGGGCCGCCACCGTCGGCGCCTTGCTCCTGTTGCTGGCCGGTTGCGCCGTGCAACCCCCGGCCAAGCCCGACGTGCAAGGCGTGGTCGCCCCCACGCTGGGCCAGCCGCTGGCCGTGGTGGACGCCAGCGCCGCCGCCGTGCAGACCTCGCAGCGCCTGGCCTGGGTGCAGCACCCGGGCCTGCGCCAGTCGATCGCGCAGGCGCTCACCCACAACCGCGACCTGCGCGTGGCCCTGTCCAACATCGAGCGCGCCCGCGCGCAGTACGGCATCACCAGCGCGGCCCAGCTGCCCACCGTCGCCGCCACCGCGCAGGGCAGCCGCAGCCGCACCGCGGCCGACCTCGCCAGCAATGGCCAGTCCACCACCTCCACGCAGTACACCGCGCAACTCGCCATCACCAGCTTCGAACTCGATTTCTGGGGCCGCGTGCGCAACCTCAACGAGGCGGCGCTGCAGCAGTTCCTGCAGTCCGAGGAAAACCAGCGCAACGTGCGCATCACGCTGGTGGCCGACGTCACCAACGCCTGGCTCAACCTGGCCGCCAACGAAGCCCGCCTGACCCTGGCGCGCGACACCCTGGCCGGCCGCGAAAAGGCCTACCAGCTCACCGAGCGCATCCACCAGCTGGGGGGCACCTCGGGCCTGGTGCTGGCGCAGAACCGCATCACCGTGGAAACCGCGCGCGGCGACGTGGCCGCCTTCACGGCCCAGGTCGCCAAGGACCGCAACGCCCTCGAAGCCCTGGTGGGCAGCGGCCTGCGCCGCGAATGGCTGCCCACCGCCGAGACCCTGCGTGCCGAGCCGGCGGCCGCGCCCGCCGCGCTGATGGCGCTGCCGGCCGAATTGCCGTCGTCCTTGCTGCTCGAGCGCCCCGACGTGCGCGCCTCCGAATACAACCTGCAGGCCTTGTCGGCCAACGTGGCGGCGGCGCGCGCCGCGCTGTTCCCCACCATCAGCCTGAGCACCAGCATCGGCACCGGCAGCCGCGAGCTGGACAACCTGTTCGGCAGCGGCAACAACACCTGGAGCTTCGTGCCGCAGATCCGCTGGCCGATCTTCGACGGCGGCGCCGCGCGCGCCTCGGTCGACGTGGCCCAGGCCAACCGCGACATCGCGGTGGCCCAGTACGAAAAAGCCATCCAGACCGCGTTTCGCGAAGCCTCGGACGCGCTGGCCGAACGCGCGCAATGGGAGGCCCGCCTGGCGGCGCAGCAGGCCGTGGTGGACGCCAACGCGCGCGCCTTCGAACTCTCCGAAGCGCGCTTCACCTCGGGCGTGGACAACTACCTCACCGTGCTCGACGCGCAACGCGGCCTGTACGCCGCGCAGCAGGCCTTGATCGCCCTGCGGCAGTCCGAACAGGCCAACCGCGTGGCGCTGTGGAAGGTGCTGGGCGGCAACCTGACGCCGGCCTCCTGACGCCCGACGGCCCGCAGCGGCGGCCGGCCTTCGGCCCGCATCAGCCCAAGGCCCGGAATTTCAGGAAACGCTGGCCTTCGTACGTCAGTTCGCCATCCGGGGCGAAGCCGAGTCTGGCCAGGCCCCGGGTTCGAGAACGACTCGGCGGCAGCAGAATGCTGACCGCGCCAATGCCGAGTTCCGCCCGGCGGTTCATGAAGCCGCGAAACATCTCGGCACCGTGTCCCCAGTAGGCCGGCAGCAGAACCAGCGCGAGGTCGGCCTCATCGCCTTCGCGCTGAAAACCGCCCCAGCCTGCAAACTGGCCGTCCACCCGGATGGACCACGGCCCATAGCCACGCTCCAGCCATTGCGCGTCTTTGCCCTTGGCCCAGTCCGCGGCAGCGTCCCGCGTCCAATGGCGATCAGCGAGTGGCATGTGGCGGATCACGTCCGGGTGATTCAGGAGACTCATCCAGTCTTCGGTCGGGATGTCGGAGAACGGGTGCAGCGTGAAGGCCATGCCTGGGTATTTCAAAAGTCAACAAGGGGCGGGATGGAGCGCCGGGCGCGGGTGTGTGTCAAATCATTGTTAATCGGCTTGCGCGGGCTCTCTCGCCTGCTTATCTTCGCTGCCTCTCGACTCGCCTCCAAGCAGCATGAAAAACAGCAACCTGAAAAAATGGTCCGCCGAGTTCCTCGGCACGTTCTGGCTCACGTTCGGCGGCTGCGGCAGCGCGGTGCTGGCGGCGGCCTTTCCGCAGCTCGGCATCGGCTTCGTCGGCGTCTCCCTGGCTTTCGGCCTGACGGTGCTGACCGGCGCCTACGCCTTCGGGCCGATCTCCGGCGGCCACTTCAATCCGGCGGTCTCGCTGGGCCTGGCGCTCGGGGGCCGCTTCCGCGCGGCCGAGCTGCCGGGCTATGTGGTCTCGCAGGTGCTGGGTGCCGTGGCCGCGGCCGGCGTGCTGTACCTCATCGCCACCGGCAAGCCGGGCTTTGAAGTGGGCGGTTTCGCGACCAATGGCTTTGGCGAGCACTCGCCCGGCGGCTACGACATGACGGCCGCGCTGCTGACCGAAGTGGTGCTTACCGCCGTGTTCCTGCTCGTCATCCTCGGCGCCACCGCGAAACGCGCGGCCGCCGGCTTCGGCGGCCTGGCCATCGGCCTGTGCCTGACCCTGATCCACCTGATCTCGATCCCGGTCACCAACACCTCGGTCAACCCGGCGCGCAGCACCGGCCCGGTGCTGTTCGGCCCGGCCATCGCGCTGGATCAACTCTGGCTGTTCTGGCTCGCGCCCCTGGTCGGCGCGGCCATCGGGGCGCTGATCTGGCGCGCCTTGCTGGCCGACGGCGACGAAGGCTGAGCCGCCTTCTTCTTGCGGCGCGACAGCAGGCGCAACAGCGCGCTTTCGGTGGTGCCGCTGGCTTTCTCTTCTTTCCTCGCCGGGCCGTCGAGCACGGCCTGCAGCACCGCCGGGTGGATGTAGAAGCGGCGGCACACCGCCTGCGTGTTGCCGATCTGCCGGGCCACCTGGCGCACCACTTCGACCACCGTGGCGCGCGTGGGCGCCACCGCGTCCCCGGGTGCGGAGGGCGCCAGCCCGGCGGTCAGCTCCAGCGCGAGCACGCTGGCGTGCCAGGTGCGGAAATCCTTGGCCGTGAAGTCGTGGCCGCTCACGCGCCGCAGGTATTGGTTGACGTGTTGTGAGCGCACCGGGCGGCGCCGCCCGGCGTCGTCGATGTACTGGAACAGGTGTTGCCCTGGCAGGTCCTGGCAGCGCTGCACGATGCGGGCGGTGGCCGGGTCGGTGAGCCGCGCGGTCTGCTCCACGCCGCTCTTGCCGCGGAATCGGATCTCCAGGCTGGCCGCGCGCGTGCGCACATGGCGGTTGCGCAGGGTGGTCAGGCCGAACGAACCGTTCTCCGTCGCGTAGGCCTCATTGCCCACGCGCAGCGCGGTGCGGTCCAGCAGCCGCACGATGGCGGCCACCACGGTGTCCAGCGTCAGTTCGTGGCTGCGCAGGTCGCGCGTCACCGCGCGGCGAATGCGCGGCAGGGTGCGGCCGAATTCGCGCATGCGGTCGAACTTCTGCTGTTCGCGCCTGGCCTGCCAGTCGGCGTGGTAGCGGTACTGCTTGCGGCCCCGCGCATCGCGCCCCGTGGCCTGCAGGTGCCCGCGCGCGCTGGGGCAGATCCACACCTCGGTGTAGGCGGGTGGAATCGCCAGGCGCTTGATGCGGTCCAGCTGCGCGGCGTCGCGGATCGCGCGCCCGGTGGCGCTCAGATAGGCAAAGCCCTTGCCTCGGCGCACGCGGGTCCAGCCGGGGGTGTCGTCCTGCGCGTAGGTGAGTGGGGCGGGCATGGTGCCAGTGTCCGCGCCCCGCGCGCGGCGTGTGTCGGCGCCGTCCGTATGGTGTGTAGGAAGGGGCCGTCAGCCCCGGCCCACGAACGGCATCTGGCTGGCCATCACCGTCATGTTGAGCACATTGGTGGACAGCGGCAGGCCCGCCATGTAGCGCACGGCCTCGGCCACGTGCGCCACGTCCATCATGGGTTCGGTGGCGATGGTGCCGTTGGCCTGGCGCACGCCCTGCGTCATGCGGGCCGAGAGCTCGGTCAGCGCGTTGCCGATGTCGATCTGGCCGCACACGATGTTGTAGGGCCGGCCGTCCAGCGCGATGGTCTTGGTCAGGCCCAGCACCGCGTGCTTGCTCGCCGTGTAGGGGCAGCTGAAGGGGCGGGGCGCGTGGGCCGAGATCGAGCCGTTGTTGATGATGCGCCCGCCCTGCGGGGTCTGCCGGCGCATCAGGCCGAAGGCGGCGCGCGCGCAGAGGTAGACGCCGGTCACGTTGGTGTCGATCACGTCCTTCCAGCGCTCGACCGGCAGCTCGTCCATGGGCACGGCCGGCGCGTTCACGCCCGCGTTGTTGAACAGCACGTCGAGCCGCCCATAGCGCTGTTCGATCTGATCGAACAGCGCCTGCACGCTGTGCTCGTCCCGCACGTCGGCGGGGATGGCGACCGCGTTGGGCCCACCCGCTTGCGCCACCGCCGCCAGCGGCTCGGGGCGGCGCCCGGTGAGCACGACGTGGTAACCGTCCTTCAACAAGCCGAGCGCCACGGCGCGGCCGATGCCGCTGCCCGCGCCCGTGACCAGGGCGATCTTGGAAGTTGTCTCTGAAGCCATGCGAATCCTTGGGGAGTGGAGGTGGATGGGGCGAGGGCCATGTTAATCGGCGGTCCGGGCGCTCTATCACCTGGGCTCCGGGAAAACCCCGGTGCTTATGCCAACCAACGGATATATAACAACAATGTTGGTATATCTCGATATCGGGTGTATCGACACGCGTCGAACCGGAACACGGCATCACAAACAGGAGACAAGTCATGAATCGAACACTCGCATCGCATGTGCGCCTGGTCACGCTGGCGGCGGGCTGCCTGCTGGGCGGCGCGTCCGCTCTGGCGCAGGACGCCTTCCGCATCGCAGGCATCGTGCCGCTCAGCGGCGCCTGGGGCATCGTGGGAGAGAACATGCGCCGAGGCGCCACCATCGCCTTCGAGGAGCGCAACAACCGCGTGCTGGGCAAGCCCATCGAGGCGGTGTGGGAAGACACCGAGACGTCCACCCAGGTGGCGGTGCAGAAGACCACGCGGGTCCTGGCGCGCGACACGCACACCCTGTTCGGCGAGGTGAGTTCGGGCTCCACGCTGGCGATCATGAAACTCACCGAGCAGCGCAAGGTGCCGCAGATCATTACGCTCTCGGCGGACGACCGCATCACCGGTGCCGACAAGACGCGCTACGCCTTCCGCACCTCCAACACCGCGGCGATGGAGAACCGCATGATCGGCGAGTTCGCCAAGCGCCAGGGCGTGAAGAAGGTCTACGGCATCGTGTCGGACTACCAGGTGGGCCGCGACATGTGGGCCTCGCTCAAGGCCGACATGGAGAGCAAGGGCATCGCGATCGCGGGCATCGACTTCACGCCGATCGGCACCAAGGACTACGCGATCCTGCTGGACAAGGCGATGAAGTCCGGCGCCGACGGCCTGGCGCTCATCGTGGTGGGCGGCGACACCGTGACCTCGCTCAAGCAGGGCGGCGACGTGGGCCTGGCGAGCAAGATGAAGGTGATGGGCACCATGCTGATGGACGAAACACAGGGCCAGTCGGTCGGCGCCGGCGGCGCGCTCGGTGTGCATTCCACGCTGCGTTACCACTTCACCCAGGACACGCCGCGCAACAAGCGCTTCGTGGCCGCCTACCGCGCGAAATACGGCGAGCTGCCCAGCCAGTACGCGGGCGAGGCCTACGACGGCATGAGCTGGTGGCTCGACGTGGTCGAGAGCACCGGCGTGTGGGACAAGGAAAAGTGGGTCGACGCGTTCAGGAACAGCGTGCGCAACGACTCGGTGGAGGGCGCCAAGCGCATGCGCGCCTGCGACAACCAGGCCGAGCAGGTGGGCCTGTTCGGCACCGCCGTCGCCGGTGGCGCGGGCCAGCCACCCGTCACGATGAAGGTCACCGAAACCTTCACCGCGCAGGACCTCTTCAAGCCCTGCCAGTGAGCGGGCCCGCACCGGCGAGCGAGCAACCTCCATGTCCACCTTCGTCATCGGTCTGAGCATCGGCATGCTGCTGTTCCTGCTGGCCGCGGGGCTGACGCTGATCTTCGGCATGCTGCGCATCATCAACTTCGCGCACGGCGCGCTCTACATGCTGGGGGCCTACCTGGCGTTCCAGATCGCGTGGTGGGCCGGTTTCTGGTGGGCCATCGCCCTGGTGCCGGTGCTGCTGGCGCTGGTGGGGGTGCTGATCGAGCGGCTCACGCTGCGGCCCATCTACTCGGCGCCGCACGAGTTCCAGCTGCTCATCACCTTCGGGCTCATTCTGGTGCTCGAAGAAGTGGTGCGCGCCACCTGGGGGCTGAGCGGCAAGAGCATCGCGGTGCCGCCGTGGTTGTCGGGCAGCGTCGCGCTGTTCGACACGGACGTCTCGCGCTACCGCCTGTTCGTCATCGCCGTCGGCGCGGCCACCATGGCCGTGCTGCTGCTGGGCATCGAGCGCTCGCGCATCGGGCTGGTGATCCGTTCGTGCAGCACGCACCCCTTGATGGCCGCCACCCTGGGGGTGCGTGTGGACCGCGTGCGCACGGCGGTGTTCGCCGTGGGCGCGGCGCTCGCCGGCCTGGGCGGCGCCATGGCCGGGCCGATGCTGCCGATCCAGCTGCAGATGGGCGGCACCATCATCCTGGACTGTTTCATCGTGGTCATCATCGGTGGCCTGGGCAACATCCGCGGCGCCATGGTGGGCGCGCTGCTGATCGGCATGACCCGCGCCTTTGGCCAGCAATACCTGCCCGACTGGATCGACACGCTGACCTACGCCGTGCTCATCGCCACGCTGCTGCTGCGGCCGCAGGGCCTTTTCAGCAAGAAGGAGCGACTCGCATGAGCCGTATCGAACGCCTGGACATCCGGCTGTGCCTGCTGGCCATGGCCATCCTCGTGGCACTGCGCATCGGCACGCGCGACGAGGGCATTCTTTTCGTCGCCTGCCTGGTCATGGTGTGGTCCATCTTCGCGCTGGCTTACGACCTGGTGTTCGGCACCACGGGCATCCTCTCCTTCGGCCACGCCGCCTACTTCGGCATGGGCGCCTACGGCATGGCCTGGGCGCAGATGCACGGCGGCCTGCCATTCAGCCTGGGTCTGGTGGCCGCCGCGCTGCTGGGCGCGGCCTGCGCCTGGGCCGTGAGCCTGATCGGCAGCCGCATCACCGGCCTGTTCTTCTCACTGCTCACGCTGATGCTGGCCGAGCTCATGTCCATCCTCATGCTCACGCGCCTGCGTGGCCTCTCCGGCGGGGTGGACGGCCTGCCCGGCGTGGCGCGGCCGGCCTGGGGCGAGATCGACTTCTTCCACAACGCCAACTTCTTCTGGGTCGTGTACGTGGTGTTCGTGGCCGTGGTGCTGGCTTGCTGGGTGCTGCGCCGTTCGCCGCTGGGGCAGGCCTGGCAGGCGGTGCGGCAGAACCCGGTGCGCGCCGAGCAGCTCGGTTTTGGCGTGCGGCCGTTGCGCCAGTCCGCCATGGCCGTCTCCGGTGCGCTCTCGGGCGTCGCCGGCGGCCTGCTGGCCTCGTTGATGATGTACACCGGCCCGCAGATGCTGAACTGGAAAACCTCGGGCGACGTTCTCATCATGACACTGCTCGGTGGCAGCGGCACGCTGCTCGGCCCCATCGTCGGCGTGGCGTTCTTCGAGGTGCTGCGCGAAGTGCTCGCGGCCTATTCCGACTACTGGTACGGCCTGGTGGGCCTGGTGTTCATCCTGTGCACGCTCTTTCTGCGCAAGGGGCTGGCCGGTACCGCACTGCACTGGTGGAGCCAACGATGAAGACCGCTACCCAGGCGCCAGCCATCGCGTGTTCGGGCATCACGGTCGAGTTCGACGGCTTCGTCGCCCTCAACAACGTGGCGCTGGACGTGCCCACGGGCAAGACCGTGGGCCTCATCGGCCCCAACGGCGCGGGCAAGACCACGCTGCTCAATGCCATCAGTGGCCGCGCGCCGCTCAAGTCCGGCCGCATCGAACTCTGGGGTGATGAGATCACGCGCCTCTCGGTCGCCGCGCGCACGCGCCGGGGCCTGGGGCGCAGCTTCCAGATCATCAACATCTTCCAGGAGATGACCACCTTCGAGAACCTGCGCGTGGCCGCGCAGCCGCCGCGTTTTCGCCTGCAGCCCTTCTGGCGGCCGGTGGACCGGTGGGGCGAGCTGGGCGAGCGGGCGCGCGAGGTCGCGTCCGTCGTCGGCCTGTCCGATGTGCTGGACCGGCCCGCTGCGCACGCTCAGTCACGGCCGCCAGCGCGCGGTGGAACTCGGCCTGGCGCTCATGGCCGACCCGCGCGTGTTGCTGCTGGACGAGCCGCTGGCCGGTGTGGGGCACCACGAGATCGCCGCCACGCTGGAGCTGATCGAACGCGTGCGCGAGCACCGCACCGTGCTGCTGGTGGAACACAACATGGACGTGGTCATGAAGCTGTCCGACGAGATCGTCGTGATGATGGGTGGCGAGGTGCTCATGCGAGGCACGCCCGCCGAAGTGCGCGCCGACCCGCGCGTGAAGCGTGCCTACCTGGGCGACGACAACCGCCAGGAGGTGGCCCATGCTTGAGTTGAAGAACGCCGACGTGTTCTACGGCAAGGCGCAGGCCTTGCACGGCGTCTCCATCGCCTGCGCGCCCAACGAAGTGCTCGCGCTGGTGGGCCGCAATGGCGCGGGCAAGTCCACCACGCTGCGCGCGATGATGGGGCAGATTCCCCTGTGGCAGGGGCAGCGCGAGCTCGATGGCCAGGACATCACGGGCCTGTCGCTGCCCGATTCGAGCCGGCGCGGCATCGCGCTCGTGCCCGACAGCCGGGACATCATCAGCGGCCTGAGCGCCGAGGAAAACCTCTTGCTCGCCAGCCTGAGCCATCCGCCCGGGCATTGGACCATCGAGCGCGTGTACGCCCTGTTTCCGCGCCTGCGCGAACGGCGGCTGGCGCAGGGCACGTCGCTGTCCGGCGGCGAGCAGCAGATGCTGGCCATTGGCCGCGCGCTGCTCACCAACCCGCGTTACCTGCTGCTGGACGAGCCCACCGAAGGGCTCGCGCCCGTCATCATCGAGCAGATCGTGGCGGCCATCGAGTTCGTGAGCCGCGCCGGTGTGTCGGTGCTGCTGGTGGAGCAGAACTTCCGCGTGCCCCGGCGCGTCGCGCAACGCTTCTGCCTGCTCGACAGCGGGCGCGTGGTGTGGAGCGGCGGCCGCGACCAGATCGACGACCGGCTGGAGGCCATGCTCTCCGGCCTGCAACACGAGATCCCCGCATGAACCTGCCGAACACCGCGCGCGCCGCCCCGCTGGCCGCCGACGATCCCCGCTCGCAGAACCCGCAGCTCGAAGACCTGGTGAACTTCGTCGGCTACCGGCCCCACGCCCTGCTCACCATGGCGCGCAAGCCCGGCGTGCTGCCGGCGGTGCTGGGCTTGGTGCAGACCACGCTGCGCGGCGATGGGTTGATCGAGCCCGGCCTGCGCTTTCTGCTGGGGGCCGAAGCCTGCCGGGGCGCGCGCTGCGCCTACAGCGCCGTGCATGTGGTGCACGCCGCGCAGCACGCGGGCGTGGGCTGGGCGGCCTTGGCCGCCTTGCCCGAGTACCTCGACAGCGCGCACTTCGGCGAACGCGAACGCGCGGCCCTGCGCATCGCCAGCGCGGGCGCCACGCTGCCCGTGGGCGATGCCAGCCAGGCGTTCGACGAGGCGCGCCGGCACTTCGCCGAGGACGAGCTGATCGAGATCGTCTCCATCGTGGCCTTGTTCGGCTGGTTCAACCGCTGGAACAGCCTGATGCGGACCACCCTCGAACCCGAGCCCGCCCAGGCGCTGCATCATGTAGGCTGGTTGCAACAACTGTGGAAGGAAACCCACCCGTGAGCCTGGCCGATACCGCCCCCAAGACCCGCCGGACCCGCCCACCCAAAGCGGCCCCCGACACGCAGGCCCAGGCGCCGGGGCTGGACGCCGAGCGCGCCGCGATGCGCACGCTGGAACTGGTGTTCTTCGTGCACCTGCAGATGGCCGATATCGCCGACCAGGTGCTGATGGACCACGGCCTGGGCCGTCCCCACCACCGCGTGCTCCACTTCGCGGGACGCACGCCCGGCATCACCGTGGGCTCGCTGATGTCGCTGCTGCGCATCAGCAACCAGGCCCTCTCGCGCACCACCAACCAGCTCACCACCATGGGGCTGCTGGAACAGCGCTACAGCACCGAAGACCGCCGCGTGCGCCAGAACTACCTCACCGCCGACGGGCAGGCCTTGCTCGGTTTGCTCACGCAGCGGCAGATCGCGCTGATCGGGCAGGCGCAGGCGCGGCTCTCCAAGGCGGAGATCGAAGGCATGTGGAACGGCCTCTCCGTCATGGTGCGGCCGGAAGACATGGCCTGGGTCACCACGCATCCCTTCGACCTCCCGACACCACCCTGACCCACCCCGACACCACCGAACATGTACAGCGAGATCCACAACCCCCGCCGCTGGCTGCTGAGCGCCGCGCTCAAGGAACGGGCCACCCGGTCGCCCGACGCCCCCTGGCTCACCGACAGCGAGGGTGCGAGCCTCAGCTTCGGGCAGGCGCACACCCACAGCCTGCGCGCGGCCGGCTTCTTCGAGCGCCTGGGCGTGCGGCGCGCCGACCGCGTCGGCGTGTTCATGTTCAACGGCTGCGACTTCGCCACCGCATGGATGGGGCTGGCCCACCTGGCCGCCACCACCGTGTTCCTCAACACCGAGCTGCGCGCCACGTTCCTGCGGCACCAGCTCGTCGACTCCGCGCTGGGTTGCGTGGTGGTCGATGCCGAGCTGCTCGGCGCGCTCGCCGACATCGCCGACGAGGTGCCCGACCTGCGCACCGTCATCGTGGTGGGCGGGCCGTCCAGCGCCAGGCTGCCCGAGCGCTGGCAGGTGCTCGCCTGGCCGGACTGGGCCCAGCAGCCCGACTGGGACGGCCCCGGCCCCGCGCCCGAAGACATCGCCTGCATCATGTACACCTCGGGCACCAGCGGACCGAGCAAGGGCGTGCTCATGCCCCACGCGCATTGCGCGCTCTACGGCATCGGCACGATCCAGTGCGTGGAACTCACGGCGCAGGACCGCTACTACGTCAGCCTGCCGCTGTTCCACGCCAACGGCCTGCTCATGCAGCTGGGCGCCACGCTGCTGGCCGGCATCCCCGCCTTCGTGCGCCGCCGCTTCAGCGCCAGCGCCTGGCTGGCCGACGTGCGCGAACACGGGGCCACCGTGACCAACCTGCTGGGCGCCACCGCCGGTTTCATCATCCACCAGCCGCCCTCGGCGCAGGACCGCGAGCACTCGCTGCGCGCCGTGCTCACCGCCCCGAACCTGGCCCAGCACGAGGCCGCCTTCCGCGAGCGCTTCGGCGTGAAAGACATCGTCTCGGGCTTCGGCATGACCGAGGTCAACATCCCCATCTGGGGCCGCATCGGCCGCTCCGTGCCCGGCGCGGCGGGTTGGACGCACGAACAGCACTTCGAGGTGCGCATCGCCGATCCCGAGACCGACGAGGCCCTGCCGCCGGGCCAGATGGGCGAGATCCTCGTGCGCCCCAAGGTGCCCTTCGGCTTCATGGCCGGCTACTTCAATGCCCCGGCCAAGACCGTGGAGGCCTGGCGCAACCTCTGGTTCCACACCGGCGACGCCGGCACCATGCGGGAAGACGGCCTGGTCACCTTCGTGGACCGCATCAAGGACTGCATCCGCCGGCGCGGCGAGAACATCTCGGCCACCGAAGTGGAAGAGGTTGTGGCCGCGCTGCCGGGCATCGAGGAAGTGGCCGCCTACGCCGTGCCCTCGGACGTGCCGGGTGGCGAAGACGAGGTCATGCTCGCGCTCGTGCCCAAGGCGGGCGCCACGCTGGACGGTGCGGAGATCCTGCGCATCGCCAGCGGGCAACTGCCGCGCTTTGCCAAGCCGCGCTTCGTCAAGTTCGTGGAGGCCCTGCCCAAGACCGCCACCGGCAAGGTGCAGCGCGCGGTGCTGCGCAAGCAGGGCATCGAGGGCGCGCTGGACGTGCAACAGGGCTGAGGCACTCTCTCTCCATCAAGGCGCGTGACCCGTGCTCGTGGGGGCGGGCGTGGACGGCAGCTGGCTCAAGATCAGCAGCGTGATCACCGAGGTGGCCGCCATCACACCGAGCAGGGCGGTGAAGCCGGCCTGCTTGACCACCGGACCGATCAGCCACACCGCCAGCGAACTCGCGCCCAGCGACACCGCCAGGCGCATGCCCGAGACGCGGGAGCGCAGGCTGTCGTCGACGAAGCGCACGATCATCGCGTCGGTGAACGGGATGGCGCCGAAGATCGTCGCCATGAAGAGGAACTGCACGGCGTAGAAGGCCCAGCCGTCCAGCACCATCGACAAGCCCAGCAGCACGGCCTGCGCCGCGATGATGCTCACGTACAGCGACTTGAGCGCCACCCGGTCGATCAGGTGTCCCACGAGCAACTGCGTGAACGAGGCCACCGCGTAGATCGCGGCGAGCAGCAGGCCGATCTGCGCCGGGTCCTGAAGAAGGGCCTGCAGGCGATCGCTCAGCAGCTCGTAGTTGCTGTTGGTCGAGAAGTTGAACAACAGGCTGCCGCTGGTGGCGGCGATGGTCATCACCAGGAAGAGCCTGGCCATGGACACATCGGCCGGCGCCACGGTGGTGGCGGACTTCTTCTTCGCGGGCGCGGCCTGTTCGCGCGTGGCGAGCAGCGCGAAGGCCACGCCGAACAGCAGGCACAGGGCGCCCGGCACCGCGAACGCCATGCGCCAGCCGAAGTACTTCACCAGGAAGCCGGTGGCGACCGCCGCCACGGCCACGCCCAGGTTGCCCACCAGGCCGTTGATGCCGATGGTCCAGCCCGGGCGCGGCGCGCCCTGCACCAGCATGGGAATGCCCACCGGGTGGTAGATCGACGCGAAACAGCCCAGCAGCGCCAGCGCCAGCGCCATCTGCAGTGGCGTCTGCGTCGCGCTCACCAGCAGGGCCGCGCCACCCATGCCGAAGAAGAACACCAGCATCATGCGGCGGCGGCCCCACTGGTCGCCCAGCTTGCCCGAGGGCAGCGAGCCCACGCCGAAGAAAAAGAAGGCCGCCACGCTGTACGGCATCAGGTCCTCCCAGCGCGCCACGCCGAACTCGTGCGCGATCGTCGTCACGGCGGTGGCAAAAATCAGCAGGAACATGTGGTCGATCGCGTGACCGATGTTCAGCAGCCACTGCGCTGCGCATGGAATTTCGGGCAGGGCTGGAGGCGAGGGCGGGGTGCGTTGGCATACGTGAATGAAATGAAGGTCCGGCAGAGGATCAGGCAGGAAGGGCCTGTCAGAATTGTGGTGGAGGCGGCAACGCCTGTCTCGCGCTGAATGACCAACAACCATCTCAAAAGCGACATGGCCATCTCACCCCGGCCCCCGGCCCTTTCCGACGTGCTGGACGCGATCGACGCGCAGAACTCACCCATCTTCGCGCGCTCGACCGACTACCCCTCGGGCTGGCACATCGAACCGCACGCGCACGCCAAGCACCAGCTGATCTATGCCGTGCGCGGCGTCATGGTGGTGCAGGCGGAGGCCGGCCGCTGGGTGGTGCCGCCCACGCGCGCGATCTGGATGCAGAGGGGCATGACGCACGAGATCCGCTGCGTCGGCGAGGTGCACATGCGCAGCCTCATGGTGGCGCCGAAGGCCGCGCCCCGGTTGATGGACAGGACGCAGGCCGTCGCCATCTCGCCCCTGCTGCGCGAGCTGATCCGCGCCGCCATGGACGTGCCGCAACCCTACGCGCCAGGCACGCGCGACGGCCGCCTGATGCGCCTCATCCTCGACGAGCTGCGGGCCCTGCCGGTGCTGCCCCTGTACCTGCAGATGCCCACCGACCCCCGGCTGCTGCAGATCGCCGCGGTGCTGCAACGCCGGCCGGACGACCCGTCCACCATGGCCGACTGGGCACGGCGCCTGGCCATCGACGTGAAGACCATCCAGCGGCTCTTCATCAAGGACACCGGCATGACCTTCGCCCAGTGGCGACAGCAGGCGCGGCTGCTGCGCGCGCTGGAGCGATTGCGCAACCGGCGAGAAGGTCATCGACGTGGCGCTCGCACTCGGTTACGAGAGCCCGAGCGCCTTCGCGGCCATGTTCCGCAAACACTTCGGTCAGACACCGAGCCAGTTTTTTCTGGAAGCCTGAACAGCGACGCGATGACGGAACCAGGCGGCCAGAGGAGGGTGGTGGAGACGAGGAGGATCGAACTCCCGACCTTCGCATTGCGAACGCGACGCTCTCCCAGCTGAGCTACGTCCCCAGAGGCCGAAATGGTAGCAAGAACGCTCAGTTCATGCCATTGCGGCGAGCCAATTCGACGAACAGCGCGGCGTGGTCCATGTCGGCCAGGCCGTGGTTCCCGGCCTGGGCGTAGAGCTGCTCGAACAGGCCGGTGATCGGCGCCTCGAAGCCGATCTCTGCGGCCGTGCGCCAGCGCGTTGCGCATGTCCTTCAACTGCACCGCGATCGCGGCGCGCTTGGTGAAGTCGCGTTCCACCATGCGCTGGCCGTGCACCTGCAGGATGCGGCTGTCGGCGAAGCCGCCGCTGATGGCCTGCCGGACCTTGCCCATGTCGGCGCCGCCTTTCTCGCACAGCAGCAGGGCCTCGGCCACCGCGCCGATGGTGATGCCCACGATCATCTGGTTGGCCAGTTTGGCGAGCTGGCCCGCGCCGTGCGGCCCCACGTGCACGGCCTTGCCCAGCAGTTCGAACGCCGGCAGCGCGCGCTCGAAGTCGGCCGCCTCGCCGCCAGCCATGATGGCCAGCGTGCCCTGCTCGGCGCCGACCGTGCCACCCGACACCGGCGCATCGAGGTGGCGCACGCCCTGGCTGGCGAGCCGCGCCGCGTGCTCGCGCGCCTGGCGCGGCTGGATGGACGACATGTCCACCACCAGCGTGCCGGGCCGCAGGCCGGCGGTGGTGCCTTGCTGGAACAGCACGTCCTCCACCACGCCGCCGTGTTCGAGCAGGGTGATCACGAGGTCGGCCTGGGCCACGGCCTCGGCGGGCGTGTCGGCCACGGTGGCGCCGAAGGGCTGGAGCCGCTCGGCCTTGGCGCGCGAGCGGTTCCACACGCTGACCTGGCAACCGGCTTCGCAGAGGCGGCGCGCCATGGGAAAGCCCATCATGCCGATGCCGAGCACGGCGATGCGGGTGGGCAGGGGTGGGGTGCTGGTGGTGTCGGTGTTCACGTGCGGGCCTGGGGATGGGGATGAAAGGGTGCCGGCAGGATACGTGCCCGGCATGGCAATGGGTCACATTCTTGGCAAAAACCCCATGACACAATGCGCGCGATGAAGACCACAGCCCCCTACGACGCCGAATGGCTCGAGCGCGAGTACAACAACCGGGCCCGGGTGCCGGAACACCCGGTGCATTTCGAGCGTTGGGCGCGCGACTCGGCGGTGGCCCGTGAAGGTGGTCGTGCCTTGATCGATGTGAGCTACGGCCATGGGGCGGGCGAGACGCTGGACATTTTTCCCGCGCCGCGCCAGGCCGGCAAACCACCGGCGCCGGTGCTGGTGTTCATCCACGGGGGCTGGTGGCGCAGCCTGGACAAGTCCGACCACTCTTTCATCGCGCCGCCGTTCGTGCAGCGCGGGGCCTGTGTGGTGGTGCCGAACTACGCGCTGTGCCCGGCGGTGACGATTCCCGAGATCACCTTGCAGATGGTGCGTGCGCTGGCCTGGGTGCACCGCCACATCGGGGCGCATGGTGGGGACCCGCACCGCATCACGGTGGTGGGGCATTCGGCCGGTGCTCATCTCGCGGCGATGATGCTGGCGTGCGACTGGTCGCTGGTGGGGGACGACCTGCCGCTGGCTTTGGTGAAGAACGCGCTGGGCATGTCGGGTCTGTACGACCTGGAGCCGGTGATGCACACGCCATCGGTGCAGGCGTCTTTGCGGTTGTCGGCGGAGCAGGTGGCCAAGGCCAGTCCGTCGCGTCTGCCCGCGCCGTTGGTGCGCGAGGGGCGTGGGCAGTTGACGGCCATGGTGGGGGCGCTGGAGAGCAGCGAGTTCCTGCGCCACAACCGGTTGATCCAGTCGGCTTGGGGTGAGCGGGTGGTGCCGGTGTGTGAGGCGCTTCCGGGCCTCAACCACTTCAGCATCGTGGATGCCTTGGCCGATCCTCGGCAGCGGTTGCATCAGGCGGTGCGGTCGCTTCTCTCCGTCTGAGTTTTTTTCTCTCTCCGGGTGACGCCGGTCCTCGGCGAGCGGGGTGGCCGGCTCCGCTCATGTCCCCCGAACCGGCTGCGCCGGTTCTCCTCCTTTACTTCGCTGCGCCGGCCACCCCGCTCGCCGAGGACCTCGTGGTACTCGGTCCGTGGGCGTGCCAGCATTGCTTCGGCTCAGGAGTGCCGGGCGTTCTGCGCAGCGGGGTAAAGGAGGAGGCGGCACCAGCCGCCGGGGGACACCCACGGAGCAGAGCGCCGGACGCTCCCGAGCCCGCGAAAGCAGGGCGCGCGAAACGCCCCGAAAGAGATCACATCAAGAGGTGCTCACCCGCGTTGTCCCCACCCAGGATCACGTAGTTGACCTTGCGGACATCCATGAGCTTGGTGCCACCGGCGTAGCTGATCGAGCTCTGCACGTCCTGCTCCATCTCCACCAGCGTGTCCGCCAGCGAGCCCTTGATCGGCTCCAGGATGCGCTTGCCCTCCACGTGCTTGTACTCGCCCTTGTTGAAATCGCTGGCCGAGCCGTAGTACTCCTTGTAGCGCACCCCGTCCTCTTCCACCGTCAAACCCGGCGACTCCTCATGGCCCGCGAACAGCGAACCGATCATCACCATCGACGCCCCGAAACGGATGCTCTTGGCAATGTCGCCATGGCTGCGGATACCGCCGTCGGCAATGATCGGCTTGGTCGCCACGCGCGCGCACCACTTCAGCGCCGACAACTGCCAGCCACCCGTGCCGAAACCCGTCTTCAGCTTGGTGATGCACACCTTGCCCGGGCCCACGCCCACCTTGGTCGCGTCCGCGCCCCAGTTCTCCAGGTCGATCACCGCCTCCGGCGTCGCCACGTTGCCCGCGATCACGAAGGACGCCGGCAGCTTCTCCTTCAGATAACGGATCATGTTCTTCACGCTGTCGGCATGGCCGTGCGCGATGTCGATCGTGATGTACTCCGGCACCAGGCCTTCGGCCACCAGCCGGTCCACCGTCGCGTAGTCGGGCGCCTTCACGCCCAGCGAAATCGAGGCGAATACGCCCTCGGCGCGCATGTCGCGCACGAACTGCACGTTGTCCAGGTCGAACCGGTGCATCACGTAGAAGTAACCGTTCTTCGCCAGCCAGGTGCAGATCGGCACGTCCACCACCGTCTTCATGTTGGCTGGCACCACCGGCAGGCGGAACTTGCGCCCGCCCAGCTCCACGCCGGCGTCGCATTCCGAACGGCTCTCCACGCGGCACTTGCGCGGCAAAAGCAGGACGTTGTCGTAGTCGAAGATTTCCATTTTGAAACCAAGCTCCAGAAAGCTGTTGTTGAACAGGTGAGCGCTTGGTCTGGCCGGCTTCTCTGGCGATGAGCCAAAAAAAACCGGGCGCAAGAAGCTTGGGCCCGGTGCCCGATTGTAGACGCCCCGGAGAACCCGGGTCGGCCCGCCGGTGAAGCCCTTTTGTTATGAGGTGTATACGGATGCCGGTATGGCCCGCCGGAGGGCGGGCCGCTTCCTACAATCGACCCATGCTGTTCGAAGACCCCGTCGCCCCCTCCGCCTCCCCGCTGCTCGCGGGCCTCAATGCCGAGCAGTCGGCCGCCGTGCTGCTGCCAGCCGAGCATGCGCTCATCCTGGCGGGGGCGGGGTCGGGCAAGACGCGGGTGCTCACCACCCGCATCGCCTGGCTGCTGCAGAGCGGCCAGGTCTCGCCCGGGGGCATCCTGGCCGTGACCTTCACCAACAAGGCCGCCAAGGAAATGATGACGCGCCTCTCGGCCATGCTGCCCATCAACGTGCGCGGCATGTGGATCGGTACCTTCCACGGCCTGTGCAACCGCTTCCTGCGCGCCCACCACAAGCTGGCCAACCTGCCGGCCACCTTCCAGATCCTGGACACGCAGGACCAGCTCTCGGCCATCAAGCGGCTGTGCAAGCAGTTCAACGTGGACGACGAGCGCTACCCCCCGAAGCAGATCCAGTACTTCATCAGCGGCTGCAAGGAAGACGGCCAGCGCCCGCGCGACGTGCCCGCGCGCGACGAGGAAACGCGCAAGAAGATCGAGCTGTACGCGCTCTACGAAGAGCAGTGCCAGCGCGAGGGCGTGGTGGACTTCGGCGAGCTCATGCTGCGCAGCTACGAGGTGCTGCGCGACAACGACCCGGTGCGCGAGCACTACCAGCGGCGCTTCCGCCACATCCTGATCGACGAGTTCCAGGACACCAACCGCCTGCAGTACGCCTGGATCAAGATGTTCAGCGCGCCGCCGCTCGAAGGCCTCACCTCCCCGGGCAACGCGGTGTTCGCCGTGGGCGACGACGACCAGAGCATCTACGCCTTCCGCGGCGCGCGCGTGGGCAACATGGCCGACTTCGTGCGCGAGTTCAATGTGCGCCACCAGATCAAGCTGGAGCAGAACTACCGCAGCGTGAGCAACATCCTGGACTCGGCCAACCAGCTCATTAGCCACAACACGCACCGCCTGGGCAAGAACCTGCGCACCGACGCGGGCGCGGGCGAGCCGGTGCGCGTGTTCGAGGCCACCAGCGATTTCGCCGAGGCGCAATGGATGGTGGACGAGATGAAGCAGCTCGCGCGCGAAGGCATGCCGCGCAGCGAGATGGCCGTGCTCTACCGCAGCAACGCGCAAAGCCGCGTGGTGGAGACCGCCTTGTTCAACGCCGCCGTGCCGTACCGCGTGTACGGTGGCCTGCGCTTCTTCGAGCGCGCCGAAATCAAGCACGCGCTGGCCTACCTGCGGCTGCTGGAGAACGCTCACGACGACACCAGCTTCCTGCGCGTGGTCAATTTCCCGCCGCGCGGCATCGGCGCGCGCAGCATCGAGCAACTGCAGGACGTGGCGCGCGCCTCGGGCTGTTCATTGCACGACGCGGTGAGTGCCGTCACCGGCCGTGCCGGCGTGGCCGTGAGCGCCTTCGTCGGCCAAGCTCGACGTGATGCGCGAGCAGACCGAAGGGCGCACGCTGCGCGAGATCATCGAGCTGGTGCTGGCCCACAGCGGCCTGATCGAGCACTACCGGGGCGAGCGCGAAGGGCAGGACCGGGTGGAAAACCTGGAGGAACTGGTGAACGCGGCCGAGAGCTTCGTGAGCATCGAAGGCTTCGGCCGCGATGCCGTGGCCCTGCCGGTGGACGAGCTGGGCAAGCCCCTCACGCAGAGCCCGGTGAGCCAGGGACTGGACCCGAACCTGCCGGTGGTGGACGAACCCCTGGCGCCCGACGCCGAAACCGGCGAGACGCTCAGCCCGCTCGCGGCCTTCCTCACGCACGCCGCGCTGGAGTCCGGCGACAACCAGGCCCAGGCCGGGCAGGACGCGGTGCAGCTCATGACGGTGCACGCGGCCAAGGGCCTGGAGTTCGACTGCGTGTTCATCACCGGCATGGAAGAAGGCCTGTTCCCGCACGAGAACTCGATGAGCGACCGCGACGGCCTGGAGGAAGAGCGCCGCCTGATGTATGTGGCGATCACGCGCGCGCGCAAGCGCCTGTACCTCAGCCATTCGCAGACGCGCATGCTGCACGGCCAGACGCGCTACAACCTCAAGAGCCGCTTCTTCGACGAGCTGCCCGAGGAATGCCTGAAGTGGCTCACGCCGCCGCAGCCGGCCTGGTCCGCGCCCATGGGCGGCGGTGGTGGGGGTCAGTGGCAGAACGGGCGGCGCGGTTTCGGCGGTGCACCGGCCGCGCTCCAGCCTTCGTGGTCACCGGGCTTCAAGGAGCGCGGCGATCCCAAGGGCCTGGGTCAGACCGCGCCCGAGCCCGACCGGGGCACCGAGATCCGCGCCGGCCTGGCCGTGTTCCACAACAAGTTCGGCGAGGGCAAGGTGCTGGCGGTGGAGGGCGCGGGCGACGACGCGCGCGCGCAGGTGAACTTCACGCGCCACGGCACGAAGTGGCTGGCCCTCAGCGTGCGCAAGCTCACCCCGATCTGAACCCTGCCGTTCAGGTGCCGACCACGCCGCCGTCGTTCTTCGTGATCACGATGGTGGCGGAACGCGGGCGCTTGCCCGCGCCGTAGCCCGCGCTCGAAGGCCACTGGCTCTCGAACTTCGTCGGGTCGTTCACGTCGGCCATCTTGGTGTTCTCGCCTGCGTGCTGGATGTTCACGAAGATCGCGCGGCCGTCGGGCGTTTCGGTGATGCCGGTGATCTCCGCGCCCTTGGGGCCCACCAGGAAACGCTTGAGCGTGGCCGGGGTCTGCGCCTTGCCCACGTGCGTGGTCACTTGGCGGTCGCCATGGCTCAGGGTCTTGCGCGCGCCGTCGCCACGCTGACCGGGCAGGGCGGCCAGCAGCATGCAGTTGGTCTTGTCGGTGTAGGCGCCGTCGTCGGTCTGGATCCAGCACACGCCCGTGGCCTTGCTGAACACCAGGCCGTCGGGCGAAGAGAGGTCGTTCTCGTCGCTCAGGTTGGAGAGGTTGATGGTCGACTTGTCGGCATCCGCTTCGGCCGCGAAGAGGTAGATGTCCCACTGGAAGGCCGCGTCCGCCGGGGCCTTCTCGGCCAGGCGCACGATGTGGCCGTTCACGTTGCCCTTCTGTTCCTTGCCGGCTTTCAGGTCGGTGTAGGCGCGCGGGTTCGCGGCATCGGCCGTGGCCGGGGTGCGGTTGCTGTTGTTGGTGAGGGTGATGTAGACCTCGCCGTTCTTCGGGTTCACGCCGGCCCACTCGGGGCGGTCCATCTTGGTGGCGCCCACGGCGTCGGCCGCGAGGCGGGTGAAGATGGCGACGTCGGCCTCGTTCTTGAACTCGAAGTAGGAGCTGCCGGCGATCACCGGGTTGTCCATCGAGAGCTCCAGCCATTCGCCGCTGCCGTCGTCCTTGAAGCGCGCCACGAACAGCGTGCCCTTGTCGAGGTACTTGTCGCCGGCGGCCAGGCGGTTGGCGGGCTTGGCGTCGGCGGGGTCCCACTTGGCGGCCGAGACGAATTTGTAGATGTACTCGCCGCGCGAGTCGTCGCCCATGTAGGCCACCACCGGCTGGCCGGCGCTCACGCGCGCGAAGGTCGCGTTCTCGTGGCCCAGGCGGCCCAGCGCGGTGCGCTTGCGCAGCACGCTGGCCGGGTTGTAGGGGTCGAGTTCGACGATGTAGCCGAAGGTGTTCATCTCGTTGCGGAAGTCGTCCTTGGCGCTGGCGCCCACGGCGCCGTTGTTCCAGCGCGTGTAGGTGTCGCTGGCGCCGCCGCTTTCCCAGCCGTGGCGGCTGGCCGCGCCGGCCTTGCGGCCGTAGCGGTTGAGGGCCTGGACCTGCTTGTCCTTCTTGCGCGCGTCGTCGTCCTTGGCGTCGCGGAAGAAGTAGCCGAACCAGTTCTCTTCGCCCGAGATGTAGGTGCCCCAGGGCGTGCGGCCGGTGCCGCAGTTGTTGAGCGTGCCGCGCGCCTGCGTGCCGTCGGTGCTGAAGCGGGTCACCAGGTGTTCGCTGCCGCGCGCCGGGCCGTGGATGGCGACGGGCGTCAGGGTGGTCACGCGGCGGTTGAAGGTCGAGGCCTGCTTCGTGGCCCAGGCCTTGCCGTCGGTCTGCACCTCGACCACGGACAGGCCGTGGATCATGAGTTCCTTGTCGATCTCGGCCGCCGGGCGGGGCAGGGTGGCCGTGCCGCCGTTGGCGTGGATGAAGAAGGAGCTGAGCTTTTCGTCGGTGGTGGCTTCGTGGTTCATGGCCAGCAGGCCGCGCGAGGCGAAGCTGTCCGAGGGCTGGCCGGCCGCGTCCAGGCCGAACCATTCGATGCCGTCGTGGTGGTCACCGGCGCGCTGGCCGAAGTCGGTGTCGGTGCCGTCGTTCTTGAAGGCCGGGGTGCTGGCGGTGAGCGGGTCGCCCAGCGCGTAGATGACGCGCGCGGTGTAGCCCGGGGGCACGGTCACCTGGTCCGCCATGGTCTTGGCGACGGGGGTGAAGCCCAGGCTGTGCACCGGCGAGGCAGGGCCTGCGGTGGCGCAGCCGCTCAGGGCCGCCGCGCCGCCCAGGGCGGCGGTGCCCGCTGTGCCCACGCCGCCACGCAGCAGGCTGCGGCGGCTCAGGCGGGCCTGCAGCACGCTGTCGAAGGCGGGGTTGCTGCTGGTGTTGGAGTCTTCGTCGTTGAAGTGGTCGTGGGACATGGTGATTCTGATGGGGTGGGGGGTACCGGCGCATCATGTGCAAGACGTGTGAAAATTCCGTGACAGCCATGAACACGACCACCCCCATCACCCTCTTTCACAACCCCGCCTGCGGGACTTCGCGCAACACGCTCGCCCTGATCCGCGAGCGCGGCCTGGAGCCGCAGGTCATCGAGTACCTCAAGACCCCGCCCAGCCGCCAGACCCTGAAGCAGCTCGCGGCGGCCACGGGCGGTTCGGTGCGCACCATCGTGCGCACCAAGGCCGCGCCTTACGAAGAACTCGGTCTGGCCGATCCGAAGTGGAGCGACGAGCAGTTGCTCGACTTCATGGAGCAGCATCCCATCCTGCTGAACCGGCCCATCGTGGTCACGCCGCTGGGCACGCGCGTGTGCCGCCCGGCCGAGACCGTGCTCGAGATCCTGCCGCCGGCCTGATCAGCCGGCAGCCGCCGCGCGCCGCAGCAGGGCTTCGCCCATGCGGATGCGGTGGCCCGTGTCCACGCCCTCGCACAGGGCGAAGCCCGGTGGCGTGAACACCAGGATGGTCGAACCGTGTTCGAACCAGCCCATCTCCTCGCCCTTGTCGTAGCGCGCGTCGCAGGGCAGCTCGTGCGGCCCCCGGTATTGCGCGTTGAGCGCCACGTCCACCGCGCGCAGCCGCATGCTGGCCACCAAGATGGCGGCCACCGGCACCAGCAGCAGCGGCGTGCCGTCGGCCAGGCGCGCGTGCAGCGCGGCGCGCTCGTTCTTGCAGAACAGGCGCTCGATGCGTTGGAGCGCGATGGGGTTCACGTTCCAGGTGTCGCCGCTGTGGTAGGTCACGTGCTCCAGCGCCAGCGCGGCGGGCGCGTGGAAGCGGTGGTACATGCTGGAGGTGAGTCGTAAGGTGACATAGCTGCCGCCGCGCAGTGTGTCGATCATGGCGCGCGCGCGCGGATCGGGGCCCAGCAGGTCGGTGAGCGGGTATGGGAAGCCCTTGGCCTGGAACACCTGGGCGCCCGGGTCGTCGCCGATGCGCCCGCAGGCGCCCACGATGGCGTCGCAGGGGCTGGCCAGCACCTCGGGGCTCGGGTCGACCGGCCGCAGGCCTGGCTTGAGTTCGCGCACGAAGCAGTCGTGCAGGCTGTGGAACGAGGTCTTCTTCGCCTCGCTCAGGTCGATGTCGGTGAAGGTGCGCCACACCGCCATGGAAGCGTCGCGCACCCAGGGGTGGCGGATGCGGCTGAACCAGCCCATGAAGCGCGTGAGCGCCGCGCGCGGCACGCGGTTGGTGAGCAGGAAGTTGATGTCTTCGTTGAGCGCGAGGCGCTGCAGCTGTCTTGAAAGATTCATACGTGCGTCATGTGGGAGACCTACAAACGACACACATCAACCGCCCTGGAGCGCTTGCCGCATGTCCTACCTTCCTTACGCCTTGCCCCTGGGTTCGCTGGTGCTGGCCCTGCCGTACCTGCGGCAGCGCCTGCAGCTTTCGCGGGCCAAACACCGCTCGCTGGCCGGCCATTCGCGCATCGCCAAGCGCCTGGCGACCTGGTTGCCCGGCTACGCCTACGACGAGGCGCGTTTCTTCGATTGCGATGGCGCGCCGGGCGACATCGCCAAGCTGCGCCGCGCCTCGTTCGACACGCTCGCCGCCGGCTTCGCCCAGCGCTACGAGAAGACCCTGGCGCTGAGCGCCGAAGCGCGCGAAGGCCTGGCCGACCTGCAGTTCACCGGCAGTTACCGCGTGCCCTTCCAGTTCAGCCCCATCGTGCGCGAGCGGCTCAAGGTGGGCGCCTTCGTGCAGTCCGCCGAGGGCAGCCACGTGACCGACCTGGACGGCAACCGCTTCATCGACCTCACGGGCTCCTACGGCGTCAACGTGTTCGGCGTGGACTTCTACAAGGCCTGCATGGCCGAGGGCGCGCGCATCGGCGAGTCGCTGGGCCCGGTGCTCGGCGCCTACCACCCCTGCGTGGCGGACAACATCGCGCGCCTGAAGGCGATCTCGGGCCAGGACCAGGTGTCGTTCCACATGTCGGGCACCGAGGCGGTGATGCAGGCCGTGCGGCTGGCCCGCTACCACACGCGGCGCAAGAACCTGGTGCGCTTCTGCGGCGCGTACCACGGCTGGTGGGAAGACGTGCAGCCCGGCCCCGGCAACCCGATGCCGCCGCGCGAGACCTACACCCTGAAGGACATGGACGAGAAAAGCCTGCAGGTGCTGCGCACGCGGCGCGACATCGCCTGCGTGCTGGTCAACCCGCTGCAAGCCCTGCACCCGAACCGCAACGCGCCCGGCGACTCCACCCTGGTGGACGGCAGCCGCAGCGCGGGCTACGACCGCGCGGCCTACACCGCGTGGCTGAAACAACTGCGCGAGGTCTGCACCGAGCGCGGCATCGTGCTGATCTTCGATGAGGTCTTCCTGGGCTTTCGCCTCGCGCCCGGTGGCGCGCAGCAATACTTCGGTGTGCGCGCCGACCTGGTCACCTACGGCAAGACGCTGGCCGGGGGCTACCCCGTGGGCGTGGTCTGCGGCCGGGCCGATCTGATGAAGCGCTTTCGGCCCGAGCGCCCGGCCGACGTGTGCTTCGCGCGCGGCACCTTCAACGCGCACCCCTACGTGATGGGTGGCATGAACGCCTTCCTGCGCCGCCTGCAGACGCCGGAGATCCAGGCCTTGTACGAGGACCAGGACACGAAGTGGGACGCGCGCGCGAAGCGCTTCAACGACACCATGGCCGCCGAGGGCTTCCCGGTGCGCGCGGCGAACCTGCAGAGCATCTGGACGCTCACCTACACCGAACCCGGTCGTTACCACTGGATGCTCCAGTACTTCCTGCGCTGGCATGGGCTGGCCTTGAGCTGGGTGGGCACGGGGCGGCTGATCTTCGGTTTGAACCTGCACGACGGCGACTTCGAGGAGGTGCTGCGGCGCTTCGTGGCCGCCGCGCGGGACATGCAGACCCAGGGTTGGTGGTGGCGCGCGCCGGAACTGACGCACAAGGCGATCCGGCGCCAGGTGCTGCGCGAGATGTGGCAGCACCTGGGGCGCTGAGGGCTCAGCTGCGCTGGGCGATGCCGGGGTCGATCAGCTGGCCGCGCATCAGGTACAGCGGCGCCTTGTAGTACAGCTTGATGTCGTGGAACGGGTCGGTGAGGATCTTGGTCATCCACACCAGGCCGGTCTTCACGTCAGCGATGAAGAACAGGTGCACGGTGCGGAACAGCAGGCCGCCCACGCCCAGCGCGAGCCACAGCGCGCCCACCTGGCGGATGAACGACATGCCGTCCGTGTGCGGCTCGAACAGGCCGAACACGCCGGGAGCGGCCCACACCAGCAGCGGCGTGCCGGCCCACAGGGCCATCAGCACCACCTTGCGGCGCAGGTTGTAACCGACCTTGATCTCTTCCTTGTGTTCGTGCGTGGCCTGGTTCACGTGGTCGTAGCCCTTGGGCTCGAAGAAGAAATGGCCGGCCTGGCGGCTGGTCATGGACACGAGCCAGGCGATCAGCGCCGACAGCACGGGGTCGGTCCACAGCAGGGCATAAGCCACCACGAAGCTCATGGCGCTGATGAAGTGCAGCGTCTGGTTGATGCGGCTGTGGTGGTAATAGCGGTGGTCGTCCCAGCGCTGGACTTCAAGGGTCTTGAAAAAATCGTTCACGGTGGCTCCAGAGGGTTGCTAGGGGTGGCGTCAAACGCCTGTCATGTTGGTTCGCGCGTGTGAAAACCCGGTGACAGCCGCGCGCTGTCATCAGACTGTTGCAATGCCCCGGGAAGATGGCCGCATGACCGAAGTGCACTTAGATCAGATCCTGGTGGAGGAATACCCGGCCAGCAGCCCCTCGATGCGCCTGTCGGTGGTGACCGAGACCTGGCCGCCCGAAATCAATGGCGTCTCGCTCACGCTCTCGAAGCTGGTGCAGGGCCTGTGCGCGCGCAACCACCAGGTGCAGCTGATCCGGCCGCGCCAGACGCGGGCGGACGAGGCGCTGCAGCACACCGGTTTCGAGGAATTGCTGATGCGCGGCATGCCGATCCCGCGTTACCCCGAGCTCAAGCTCGGCCTGCCGGGCAAGCGCGCGCTGATCCAGGCCTGGACGCTCAAGCGGCCCGACCTGGTGCACATCGCCACCGAAGGGCCGCTGGGCTGGTCGGCGCTGCAGGCCGCGCGCCGCCTGCGCCTGCCGGTCACGTCCGACTTCCGCACCAACTTCCATGCCTACAGCCAGCACTACGGCGTGGGCTGGCTGCGCAAGCCCATCGTGGCCTATCTGCGCAAGTTCCACAACCTCACGCGGCTCACCATGGTGCCCACCCAGGCGCTGCGCGCCGAACTCATGGCAGGGGGCTTCAACAACGTGCAGGTGGTCGCGCGCGGCGTGGACACGCAGCTGTTCCGGCCCGACCGCCGCAGCGAGGCGTTGCGCGCGCAATGGGGCGCCACCGCCAACAGCCTGGTGCTGCTGGTCGTGGGGCGCCTGGCCGCCGAGAAGAACCTGGACATGGTGCTGCGCGCCTTCGAGGCGATGCAGGCGGCCCACCCCGATGTGAAGCTGGTCTTCGTGGGCGACGGGCCTTTGCGCGAGAGCCTGCGCCAGCGCTGTCCGCAGGCGGTGTTCGCGGGCATGCGGCGGCACGAGGAACTGCGCAACGTACTACGCCTCGGCCGATCTCTTCCTGTTCCCCAGCGTCACCGAGACCTTCGGCAACGTGACCATCGAGGCCCTGGCCAGCGGGCTGCCCGTGCTGGCCTTCGACACCGCGGCCGCGGCCGACTGGGTGCGGCACGAGGCCAACGGCTGGCTGGTGCCGCTGGGCGACGACGAGGCCTACCCGGCCCTGGCCGCCGGCCTGGCGCGCGATCCCGCGCGCCTGGCGCAGGCCAGCACGCTCGCGTGCGCCCAGGTGGCGCAGCTCGACTGGCAGCAGATCGCGCTGCAGGTGGAGGCGCTGTTCCTGCAGACGCTGGGCACGCCGGCGAGCCCGGTGGTCGCCGCGCGTCGCCACACCTTGCCCGCCGTGTGAAGGCTTGATGACAACGCGTTTGCCGAAGCGCGTTGCTCGGTCATTGCGACAGTCACGGAAGGGTCATGTGGGACACACACACTGCGGATGCATTTTTTTGTAACCCCGGAGCGACCATGTCCCACCACGATCCCGAAGAAAACCTCAACGACTCCCCGAACGAACACTTCCAGCAGGTGCTGGAACGCGCCACGCTGTCCCGCCGCAACCTGATCCGCGGTGGCGTGGGCCTGGCCGCCGTCTCGTCCATTCCCTTCCTGGCCGCGTGTGGTGGCGGCAGCGATGCGCCCGCTCCGGCCCCCGCACCCGCTCCGGCCCCGGGCCTGGGCTTCACGGCCATCGACAAGAGCCTGCTCGACGACGTGATCCTGCCCGCCGGCTACACCTACAAGGTGGTGCACGCCACCGGTGACCGCCTGGTCTCCAGCATCCCGGCTTACACCAACCTCGGTACCGAGACCGACGAATGGACCATGCGCGTGGGCGACCACCACGACGGCATGGACCTGTTCTACGTCAACGGCAGCGGCAACTACTCGGCCACAGAGACCACGCGCGCGCTGCTCGTGATGAACCACGAGAGCTCGGCCGATGCGCACTTCTTCCACCCCAGCGGCCAGACCTCGGGCGGCGTGGCGGGCAAGAAGTTCAGCCAGTTCGACAGCTGGGACCTGGGCGTGCGGCCCGAGCTGGAAGTGCTCAAGGAAATCAACCACCACGGCGTGTCGGTGGTGGAAGTGGGCAAGAACGGCGCTGGCCAGTGGGAATACAAGCTGGACTCGCTCTACAACCGCCGCGTCACCGGCCAGTCGCTCATGCGCATCGACGGCCCGGCCGCGCACCTGGCGGCCATCAAGAGCTTCATGGTGACGGCCTACGACACCACCGGCGCCACCTCGCGCGGCACGCTGAACAACTGCGGCCACGGCAAGACGCCCTGGGGCACCTACCTGGCTTGCGAAGAAAACTGGGCTGCCTATTTCTTCATGCCCGGTGGTTCGGTGGACGTGGACGCCAAGACCAAGGCCTCGCGCCTGCGTTATGGCGTGATGCGCGCGCCCAATGCCGGCGCCACCGCCGGCTCGCAAGGCTGGTCCAACACCGCCACGGCCGCCACCGACAACCGCTTCGGCCGCTGGGACGTGTCGGCACCCGGCGCCACCGCCGCGCAGGACTTCCGCAACGAGCCCAACACCTTCGGCTACATCGTCGAGATCGACCCGCTGACCAGCGGCACGCCCGCCAAACGCGTGGCCCTGGGCCGCTTCGCGCACGAGGCCGCGGTCTGTGGCATTCCGGTGGTCGGCCAGCCGCTGGCCTTCTACATGGGTTGCGATTCGCGCAACGAGTACATCTACAAGTTCGTCTCCGCCGCCGTGTGGCGCGCTTCCGACGTGGGCGGTGGCATGGCCGCCGGTGACCGCTACCTCAACGAAGGCAAGCTGTACGTCGCGAAGTTCAACGACAACGGCAGCGGCGAGTGGATCGAGCTCAACATCGCCAACCCGCTGATCAGCGGCTACGCCACCTACGTCTTCGCCAACCAGGCCGACGTGCTGATCAACGCGCGCCACGCCGCCGACGCCGTCGGCGCCACCAAGATGGACCGCCCGGAGTGGGGCGCGGTGAACCCGGCCAATGGCGAGATCTACTTCACCATGACCAACAGCAACGCGGCCAGCCGTCCGGTGACCGGCACCAACGGCGCCAACCCGCGTTCGTACGCCGACAACGACGGTCGCGCACAGACCGGCAACCCCAACGGCCACATCGTGCGCTTCAAGGAAACCGCCGGCGCGTCCTCGGCCACCTCCTTCAAGTGGGACATCTTCCTGTTCGGCGCGGAAGCCGATGCGGGCGCGAACATCAACCTCTCGGGCCTGACCGCGAAGAACGACTTCTCGTCGCCCGACGGCCTGTGGTTCAGCAAGGCCACCGGCATCTGCTGGATCCAGACCGACGACGGCGCCTACACCGACCAGAGCAACTGCATGCTGCTGGCCGCGATTCCGGGCGCGGTGGGCGATGGCAGTGCGATCACGGTGAACAACAGCCTGGGCGGTGTCAACGGCACGCAGAACACCTTCATCGGCGCCGCGCTGGGGGAGGCCAAGCTGCGCCGCTTCATGGTCTCGCCCAAGGGCGCGGAAGTCACGGGCATCACCGAGTCGGCCGACGGCCGCGCGATCTTCGTGAACATCCAGCACCCGGGCGAGAACACGCCCGCGCTGGGCGCCGGTCCGTTCGCTTTCCAGAGCCAGTGGCCGGGCAACTCGCCCAGCGCGCCTTACGGCCCGCTGGGCCGCCCGCGTTCGGCCACCATCGTCATCACCCGCACCGACGGCGGCGTGATCGGCCTCTGACGCCTTCGGGCGACTGAAGAAAAAAGCCCGGCTCTGCCGGGCTTTTTTGTGCGTCAGCGGTGAGCCAGCCACGCCTCCAGCGGCCATCGCCGGCGGCCGCTGAGCCGGGCCGCCGCCAGGGCCAGCAGCCACAGGCCCAGGCAGCCCAGCACGGTCTGCAGCGTCGTGGGCGCCAGCGCCCAGCCCGCGCCCGAGAGCAGCACCAGGCAAAGGGCGCTGTGGCCCACATACAGCGTGAGGGTGCGCTGCCCGAGCGGGGCGAGCCACCCGCACCAGCGCGCCCGGCCCCCATCGGACGCCAGGACCACGACCGCGAGGTAGCAAGCGGCCACGGGCAGCGCGATCAGGTCGCCGAGCGCCTCGATCCAGGGGTTGATGTCCGTCGCCGCGTCGTGCGCCGCCCAGGCCCAGCCATAGGCGATGCTCAGCACGAGCAAGGGCGGGCCGGCCAGCCGCAGCCCGCGCCGCCACAGCGGCCGCCATCGGCGGTGGGTCAGCAGCCGCAGGCGCGCCGCGGCCACCCCGCCCACCATGCACAGGTACATCACCGGCCCGCCGACGATCAGGGCCACGATCTGGATCACCGCGTAGAAGCCGGCGTTGAGCTGGAAGAAGGCCCAGGCGCCCTGGACGGTCGAGAGCGAGGGCGTGTCTGCCCGGGCCGGGCTGTCGGCGGCCACCAGGATGAACCCCAGCAACACCAGCTTGGCCAGCACCGCCCAGCCCAGTGCGCGCCAGAGGTGGCGGCGGAACGCGCCCCAGGGCAGGTGCAGGCGGCGCAGCAACGGCAGGCCGACCAGGGCGTAGAGCGTGAGGATGTCGCCGAAGTAGAGGAACGCGCCGTGGAAGATGCCCAGCTGCAGCAGGCGGCGCTGGCGCCGCTGGCCGCGCTGCAGCGCTTCGGCCCTGGGGCGGCCTCGGGCGGCGAGCCAGAGCGCCATGCCGAAGACGAAGGCCAGCGTGGTGTAGCCCTTGCCGTGCAGCAGGGCGGCCACGAGGCCCTGGGTCACCGAGGCCCAGGCGCTGTCGGGCGGGGTGCGAAAGCCCAGGGTCGGCCCCCAGGGCGCGGAGGCGTAGCCGATGGCGTTGACCACCAGCACCGAGATCAGGGCGAGGGCGCGCAGGGCGTCCGGCAGCGTCTCCCGGGGGCGTTGGAGGTTGTGGGGGGGCATGGCTCAGGCCCCGTCGACCGGCATCTGCGTGCCGGTCTTGAGCCGGCCCATGGTGACCAGGGTCTTGAAGCGCTTCACGTTGTGGTTCTCGAAGAACAGCTCTCGCGTGAGCTCGGTGTAGTGGCCCATGTCGCGCACCGCGAAGATCAGCACGAAATCGCATTCACCGGCGACGTAGTAACACTGCTGGATGAAGGGGCAGCGCAGGAAGGCCTGCTTCATGGCGTCCAGCAGGTCCATGCGCTCGTTCTCCACCTGCACCTCCACCACGATGGTGAGCGGGTAGCCCAGGGCCTCGGGCCGCACCTGCGCGGCAAAACGTTCGATCACGCCCTGCTCGGTCAGGCGCTTGATGCGGCGGTTCACCGCGGCGGCGGACAGGTGCACGCGCGCGCCCAGTTCGGCCTGCGGCATCCGGCAGTCTTCCTGAAGCAGGGCGATGAGTTGGCGGTCGAAGGCGTCCAGCGGGGCGGGGGCGGTCATGGCGGTGCGTCCAGCTTGCAATAACGTTGCGTTGAAGGCGCGAATTATCGAATCTGAATGCGCTGAATGGAAATAGCATTTCGTGTTCCAGCCGATACCGCTTTGTCCCGATGACCTCCTCCTCCAGTCCCGCCGACACGGCATCCGGCGTCGCCTACTCCCTCACCGCCTCGGTCCTGTTCGCGTTGATGTACTTCCACGCCACGCTGCTCGCGCCGCTGGGGGGTGCCGGCATCTATGGTTGGCGCATCCTGCTGACCGCGCCTTTCCTGGGCGCCTTCATCCTGCTGTCGCGGCGAGGCGCGGAGATCACCGAGCTCTGGCAACGCCTGCGCGAGCGCCCGGTGCTCTGGCTGGCGATGCTGCTGTCGTCCGCGCTGCTGGGCGTGCAGCTGTGGCTGTTCATGTGGGCGCCCATCAACGGCCATGGGCTGGACGTGTCGCTGGGCTATTTCCTGCTGCCGCTGACCCTGGTGCTCACCGGTCGCGTGTGTTTCGGCGAGCGCATCACGCGCTGGCAGCTGGTGGCCTGCGCGCTGGCCGCGCTGGGGGTGGTGAACGAGCTGCTGTACGCGCCCCGGGTGTCCTGGCCGGCCTTCGTGGTGGCGCTGGGCTACCCCTGCTATTTCGCGCTGCGGCGCGTGCTGCGCACCAACCACCTGGGCGGCATGTGGTTCGACATGGTGCTGAGCCTGCCGGTGGGGCTGTGGTTCATCGCCGCGCCGCTGCCCGAGGGCGCAGGCGCGCTGCGGCACCCGGTGCTGGGCATCCTCGTGCTGGGCGTGCTCAGCGCGGTGGCGCTGGCCTTCATGATCACGGCCAACCAGCGCCTCAAGCTGGGCCTGTTCGGCCTGCTGAGCTATGTGGAGCCGGCGCTGCTGGTGGTGGTGTCGCTGCTGCTGGGCGAGCGCATCGCGCAGAGCCAGTGGCTCACCTACGGCAGCATCTGGGCCGCGATCGGGCTGCTGGCCTGCGAAGGCCTGCTGAGCCTGCGCGCCCTCAGGCCGCAGGCCCTTCCTCGGTGACGAAGCTGTCGCGCACGGTGAACCAGATCGAGGTGTGGAACATGGCCGCCAGCAGCAGCACCATGGGGTAGATCACCAGGTTGAGCAGGGCGGTGCCGCCCAGCAGCACGGCCAGCAGGTTCATCACCACGCCGGCCATCATGATCACGGCCATCCAGCCCAGGCCGTAGAGCAGCATGGCGCCCTTGTTGGCCCAGCAGGCCATCAGGCTGAAGAACAGGCTCTTGAGCGGCGTCACCTTGTGCCAGTGCACCAGCGCGGGCGCGTGCCAGAAGGCCATGACCACCGGCACGTACAGCACCAGCGCGGCCCACAGGCCCGGGTTGTTGAACATGGCGCGCACCCGTTCGGGCGTGACCTCGCCATCGGGCAACTCCACCGCCGGCGCCACGTCGGGCGCGAACAGCGCGCCCACGCCGAACACCAGCATCAGGGCGGCGGCGTACATCGCGCCCAGGATGAGCATGGACCGGGTGTTCGCCGGCCCGGCGCGAAAGGCCGTCACCATGGTGGTCGGCATCGGGAAGCGGCCCTGCTGGGCCTCGCGGCTGGCGGCCATGAGGCCCAGCGTGGCCGCCGGCACCAGCGCGAGCGAGAGCAGGGTGCCGATGACCGGCACCAGCGACAGCACCGAGACCGTGGCCATGAACATGAAGAACAGGCCCGCCATCGCCAGAGGCTGGCGGAAGAAGGTCTGCGCTCCGAGCTTGACCCATTGGAAGCCGGTGCGGGCGGGAACGATGTGGAGTTTCATGCAGGGGGCGGGCTCAGGCGGACTGCAGCGCGTCGTCGCGCACCAGGGCCGCCAGGGCGGGGGTGTCGCGCACCCGGGCGCGCAGCACGCGCTCGAAGTGGCCGGGGTCGTGGGGCTGCAGCAGCGCCGCTTCGCGCGGCAGGTGCAGGTCCCACAGGCGGGAGATCCAGAAGCGCAGGGCGCCCGCGCGCAGCAGCGCGGGCAGCAGGCTGCGCTCGGCCGCCGTGAGGGGGCGCACCGCCTGGTAGGCCGCGAGCAGGGCGAGCGAGCGCGGCGTGTCCAGCGAGCCGTCGTGGTCCTCGTCGTGCAGCACGCACCAGTCGTTGAGGCAGACGGCGATGTCGAACAGGAAGGTGTCGCAGCCGGCGAAATAGAAGTCGAAGATGCCGGTGAGCACACCGTCCTCGAACAGGGCGTTGTCGCGGAACAGGTCGGCGTGCACCGGGCCGCGCGGCAGGGCCGCGTAGGCGGGGCCCTGGGCCACGTGGTTCTGGTAGGCCAGTTCCGAGCGCAGCAGATCGGCCTGGCTGGGGGTGAGGAAGGGCAGCACCACCGGCGCCGTCTCGTTCCACCAGGGCAGGCCACGCAGGTTGGGCTGGCTCATGGAGAACTCGCGCCCGGCCAGGTGCATGCGCGCGAGCATGGCGCCCACCGCCTCGCATTGCGCCACGCCGGGGGCCAGATCGCTCTTGCCGCGCAGCCTGGCCACCACGGCGGCCGGCTTGCCCTGCACCTTGAGCAGGATCTCGCCCTGGGCGTTGGCCGCCGGTGCGGGCACCGGAATGCCCCGCTCGGCGAGGAACTTCATGAGGTGCAGGTAGAACGGCAACTGCTCGAAGCCCAGGCGCTCGAACACGGTGAGCACATGCTCCAGCGTGGCGCCGTCGCGCTCGCTGGTCACGAAATAGTTGGTGTTTTCAATGCCACCCTGGATGCCCTTGAGGTCCGTGAGGTCGCCCAGTTGGAGGGTGTGCAGGAGGGCAGCGGCTTCGTCGAACGCGACTTCGGTGTAAACGGCCATGTGGCGGGAACGCTCAGAAATTCAGGATGCGCCAGCTGCTGCGCCCGGCGCTGCCGGTGCGCTTGCCGCTGTCGCCCGCGCCGGTCTGGCCGTTGTCGGGCTGGATCTGGTAGGCCGGGGCGCCGTTCTTGGGCTGCACCTCGATGCTCTGCGTCTGGCCGCCCACGCGCAGCTCGTCGATGCGGGTGAGTTTGTCCTCGTGCGTGATGCGCTCGATGTTGTCGCGCGGCGAGGCGGGCTCGCGCGGGGTTTCCGCCGGGGCCACCTGGGCCAGGGCAGGCAGGGCAATGCACAGGCCGGCCACGAGGGCGGCAAGGGGATGGCGGTGGATCGGGTTCATGCGGCATTGTAGGCAAGCCGGGCCGGGTGCGCTGCCGGCAGGGGGAAGCCGGTTACCGTCGGATACGGGCCGCGGACCGGCGGGGCGGGGCGCGATCTCCGCCACAATCGCCCCATGCCCGACGCCCAAACCCCCGACACCCCCACCGGCCAGAAGACCCTGCTGCTGGTCGACGGCTCCAGCTACCTGTACCGCGCGTTCTTCGCCGGCGGTGAGGCCATGAGCACCACCTTGCCCGATGGCACGGTCCTGAAAACCGGCGCCATCCGCATCATGATCAACATGATGCAGAAGCTGCGCAAGGACGTGCGCGCCGACTACGCCGCCTGCGTTTTCGACGCCAAGGGCCCGACCTTCCGCGACGCGCTGTACCCCGAGTACAAGGCCAACCGCTCGCCCATGCCCGATGACCTGCGCGCGCAGATCGCCCCGATCCACGAGGTGGTGAAGCTGCTGGGCTGGAAAGTGCTGGACGTGCCGGGCGTGGAGGCCGACGACGTGATCGGCACGCTGGCCCACGTGGCCGCGCAGCAGGGCATCGACTGCATCATCTCCAGCGGCGACAAGGACCTGAGCCAGCTGGTCAACGAGCACATCACCGTGATCGACACCATGAACGACCGCCGGCGCGACGTGGCCGGCGTGACCGCGGAGTTCGGCGTGCCGCCCAGCCTGATGCTGGACTACCAGACGCTGGTGGGGGATCAGGTGGACAACGTGCCGGGCGTGCCCAAGGTCGGCCCCAAGACCGCCGTGAAATGGCTGACGGAATACGGCTCGCTGGAGGCGCTGGTGGCGCGCGCGGGCGAGATCAAGGGCGCGGCGGGCGAGAACCTGCGCAACGCGCTCGAGTGGCTGCCCAAGGGGCGGGAACTGCTCACCATCAAGACCGATTGCGATCTGAAGGACCACATCGAGGGCCTGCCCTCGCTGGAGGCCATCACGATCAACGGGCAGGACAGCGAGGCACTCAAGGCATTCGGCGAGACCTACGGCTTCAAGGGTCTGGTCAAGTCGCTGTCGCAGCACGACGTGCCACCGGAGCTGATCGAAAAGAGCCAGGCGAAGGCCAAGGCCAAAGGCCCGGCGGACGAGGGCTCGCCCGGCCTGTTCGACGAACCCGACCTGAGCGGCAGCGCCGAGCGCACCACCAACCTGCGCTACGACACCATCCTCACCTGGGCGCTGTTCGACAGCTGGCTGCAGCGCGTGCTGGCGGCCGAACTGGTGGCGCTGGACACCGAGACCACCTCGCTCGACGAGATGCGCGCCGAGATCGTGGGCATCAGCTTCAGCGTGACGCCGGGCGAGGCCGCCTACATTCCACTGCGCCACGCCGGGCCCGACGCGCCCGAGCAGCTGCCGTTCGACGAGGTGCTGGCCAAGCTCAAACCCTGGCTGGAAGACCCGGCGAAGCACAAGCTCGGCCAGCACGTGAAGTACGACCGCCACGTGTTCGCCAACCACGGCATCGAGGTGCGGGGCTATGTGCACGACACCATGCTGCAGAGCTACGTGCTGGAGGTGCACAAGCCGCACGGCCTGGCCAGCCTGGCCGAGCGCCACCTGGGCCGCCAGGGCATCAACTACGAAGACCTGTGCGGCAAGGGCGCGCACCAGATCCCGTTCGCGCAGGTGGACGTGGCCAAGGCCGCCGAGTACTCGTGCGAGGACAGCGACCAGACGCTGGACGTGCACCGGGTGCTGTGGCCGCAGCTGCAGGCGGACGAAAAGCTCCGGTTCATCTACGAACTCGAGATCGCCAGCAGTGAGGCGCTGTACCGCATCGAGCGCAACGGCGTGCTGATCGATGCCCCCACGCTGGCCGCGCAAAGCAACGAGCTGGGCCAGCGCATCGTGGCGCTGGAGCAGGAGGCCTACGCCATCGCCGGCCAGCCCTTCAACCTGGGCAGCCCCAAGCAGCTCGGCGAGATCTTCTTCGACAAGCTCGGCCTGCCCGTCATCAAGAAGACCGCGACCGGCGCGCGCAGCACCGACGAGGAGGTGCTGGAGAAACTCGCCGAAGACTACCCGCTGCCGGCCAAGATCCTGGAGCACCGCAGCCTGTCCAAGCTCAAGGGCACCTACACCGACAAGCTGGCCCAGATGGCGCTGCCGCGCACCGGGCGCGTGCACACGCACTATGCCCAGGCCGTGGCGGTGACCGGGCGGCTCTCCAGCAACGACCCCAACCTGCAGAACATCCCGATCCGCACGCCCGAAGGCCGGCGCGTGCGCGAGGCTTTCGTGGCGCCCGCGGGCAGCGTGATCGCCAGCGCCGACTACTCGCAGATCGAGCTGCGCATCATGGCCCACATCAGCGGCGACGAAGCCCTGCTGCGCGCCTTCCACGAAGGGCTGGACGTGCACCGCGCGACCGCCGCCGAGGTATTCGGCGTGGAGACGGCGCAGGTCAGCAGCGAGCAGCGCCGCTACGCCAAGGTGATCAACTTCGGCTTGATCTATGGCATGGGCTCGTTCGGTCTGCGCCAAGGCCTTGGGCATCGACAACACGGCGGCCAAGAACTACATCACGCGCTACTTCGAGCGCTTCGAGGGGGTGCGGCGCTACATGGACGAAACGCGCCAGCGGGCCAAGGACGTGGGTTACATCGAGACGGTGTTCGGCCGGCGCCTGGTGCTGCCCGACATCAAGAACGCCAAGGGCGCGAAGCTGTCGGCGCTGGAGCGGCAGGCCATCAACGCCCCCATGCAGGGCACGGCGGCCGACCTGATCAAGCTCAGCATGGTCGCGGTGCAGAAGGCGCTGGACGAACAGCGCCGGGGCACGAAGATGATCATGCAGGTGCACGACGAACTGGTGTTCGAGGTGCCCGAGGGCGAGGTCGACTGGTTGAAGACCGAGATCCCGCACCTGATGGCCGGCGTGGCCGCGCTGAAAGTACCGTTGCTGGCCGAGGTCGGCGTCGGCCCCAACTGGGACAAGGCCCATTGAGCGCTCACGCCGGTTGAACTTCGGGCGCGCCCCGAAGTCAGGTAGTTTTTCAACCCCCGAAGAAGGAGACACGACGATGCTCGAAGAACAACACGTGCAGGACCTCGACGCCTTGCTGCCCGGCCAGTCCACCGAACACGGTGCCACCCGCCGGACCGCCCTGAAAGCCGCGCTCGGCGTGGGCTATGCGGCCTCCGCGCTGCCCCTGATGGCGCAGACGGCGATCAAGACGCCCACCGATGGCCTGACCGTGGGCGAGGTGACGATCGACGTCAACGGCTTCAAGATGCCCGCCTACCGCGCCGCGCCGGCCGGCAAGACCGGCCTGCCGGTGGTGCTGGTGCTGTCCGAGATCTTTGGCGTGCACGAGTACATCGCCGACACCGCCAACCGCTTCGCCCGGGCCGGTTACCTGGCCATCGCGCCCGAGCTGTTCGTGCGCCAGGGCGATGCCCAGGGCTATGGCGAAATGGCCAAGCTCATCTCGGAAGTGATCTCCAAGGTGCCCGATGCGCAGGTGCTGGGCGACCTGGATGCCACCGTGAAGTGGGCCGCCGCCAATGGCGGAGACGCGGGCAAGGTGGGCATCACCGGTTTCTGCTGGGGTGGGCGCCAGGTCTGGCTGTACACCGCGCACAACCCGGCCGTGAAGGCCGGCGTGGCCTGGTACGGCCGCCTGGTGGGCGATGCGACCCCGCTCAACCCGAAACAGCCCGTGGACGTGGCGGCCAGGCTCAATGGCCCCGTGCTGGGCCTGTACGGCGGCGCGGACACCGGCATCCCCCTTGACACGGTTGATAAGATGAAAGCCGCCCTGGCGGCCGGCAACGCGGCGGCCAAGGCATCGACCTTCGTGGTGTATCCGGACGCACCGCACGCCTTTCACGCCGACTACCGGCCGAGTTTCCGCAAGGAAGCGGCGGAAGACGGGTGGAAGCGGGCGCTGGCCTGGTTCAAGCAGCACGGCGTGGCCTGATCGGGCCACCCTCCGTTCAACGAAGGCCGCCCTGGGGCGGCCTTTTTTCGTGGTGACAAGCAAATGACCCTGTTGGCAATCCTCATCGGCACCGTCGCAGCGGGCGTGGGCAGCGTCTGGCTGGCGGCCCTGCTGAGCACGCCATGCTGGCGCGCTACACCCAGCACATGCTCAGCCTGGCGGCGGGGGCGCTGATCGGCCACGGCCTTCATGCACCTGCTGCCCGAGGCCTTCGAGAGCGAGGCCGGCGCGCACGAGCTGTTCGCGATGCTGCTGGGCGGTCTGGTGTTCTTCTTCCTGCTCGACAAGGCCGAGCTGTGGCACCACGGGCACGAGCACAGCCAGGAAGAGGAAGCCCTGCTCGACCACGAACCTCAGGACCACCACGCGCACCACCCTGGCCACAGCCATCACCACCACGGTCACGACCACGGGCCGCGCTCGGGCGGGTGGACGGTGCTGGCCGGCGACAGCGTGCACGCCTTCGGCGACGGCATCCTGATCGCCTCGGCCTTCATGGCCGACATGCGCCTGGGCGTGGTGGCCGCGCTGGCGGTGCTGGCCCACGAGGTGCCGCACCACATGGGCGATCTGGTGGTGCTGCGCCACACCTCGCGCAACTCGCGCGCCGCGCTGGTCAAGGTCTCGCTGGCGGGCACGGTCACCGCGCTGGGCGGCCTGCTGGGTTATTTCCTGCTCACGCAGCTGCAGGACTATCTGCCGTATTTCCTGGTCGCTGCGTCCAGCAGCTTCGTCTACGTGGCCCTGGCCGACCTGATCCCGCAACTGCAGAAGCGGCTGAGCCTGCCGGCCACGGTGGCGCAGATCGCGTGGTTGCTGGTGGGGATCGCGCTGGTGACCGTGGTGAGCGGCTTGGCGCACTAGACAGACTGGCCGGCTTTAGCCGGCGACGCTGTCCCCGAACGAGAAGCAGAAGCGCGCTCCTGCACCCGGTTGCCCTTCGCCGGTGATGTGGCCGCCATGGCGCTCGATGATGCGCCGCACCGTGGCCAGGCCGATGCCCGTGCCTTCGAACTCGCTGGGCATGTGCAGGCGCTGGAAAGGCTTGAACAGCTTGTCGGCATAGGCCATGTCGAAGCCCACGCCGTTGTCCCGCACATAGAACATCCGGGGTTCGCCACCCACCGGTGGCAGCAGGCCCCACTCGATCACCGAGCGGTCTTTCGTGCGGCTGTACTTGAGCGCGTTGGCCAGCAGGTTTTCCAGCACGATGCGCGCCAGGCGGGGGTCGCAATGCGCGCGCAGATCGGGCGTGATGCGCTGCTCGATCACACGCTCGGGTTGCTTGAGCTGCTCCTGCGCCAGGATGCCTTGCACCATGGCGCTGAGGTCCACGGTCTGCTGCGCCAGCACGCCCTGGCTCACGCGCGCCAGGGCCAGCAGGTCGTCGATCAAGGAGCCCATGCGCTGGGTGGAACTGAGCACCCGGTCGAGCAGCTGGCGCTCGTCGGCGCTCAGGCGCGGCCCCACCTCCTCCTCCAGCAGGCGGGTGAAGCCGTCGATCGCGCGCAGCGGTGACTTGAGGTCGTGCGACACGGAGTACGCGAACGAATCGAGCTCGGCGTTGAGCTGCTGCAGGTCGGCGGTGCGCTCGCGCACGCGGTGCTCCAGCGTCTCGTTGAGGCGCTGGATCTCGCGATCGCGGCGCAGGCGCACCAGCTCCGAATTGGCCCGGCCGGCGAAGATGGCGATCAGGGCCTGCGTGTCCGGGCGCAGTTCCACCGGCTGGCGCCAGAGCGCGAAGATCACGCCGATGGCGGTGCCGTCGGCATCGCGCAGGGCCTTGCCCAGGTAGGCCTGGCAGCCCGACTCGATGAGGCTGGTGGCCTGGGGGAACTGCTGCGCCAGGCCGTCCGTGCAGATGAGCATGTCCTGCTGGAGCAGGGAGCGCGCGCAGGGCGTGCCTTCGATGGAGAAGGTGAAGTTGGGCCGGGCCTGCCCGTCCTGGCGGATCGCCAGGCTGCGCACGCGGCCGTCGTCGCGGCATTCGCCCACCACCACCATGTCCGAGCCGATGGCCTCGCAGAGGTGGCGCGTGAGCGCGCTGAAGAAGGCTTCGCCGGTCTCGGCGGCCACGCCGCGCGCCACGTTGAGCAGCAGCGCCTCGCGCTCCTTCTCGGCGGTGATGCTGACGGTGCAGGCCAGGATGCAGGGCTCGCCGTCGATGTCCAGCAGCTCGGCCCAGATCCGGGTGTCCACCAGCGAGCCGTCCTTGTGGCGCATGCGGGTTTCGTAGCCGTCGATGTGGCCTTCGCACAGCAGCTGTTCCACGAAGGCTTCCCGGTCCTTGGGGGTCAGCCAGGCGCCGATCTCCACCGAGGTCTTGCCCCTGATCTCTTCCGGCAGCAGGCCCTGCGCGCGGTCCTGCGCGCGGTTGACCTCGATGATGGCGCCGTCCGAGAGGCGCGAGATCGTCATGTTCAGCGGGCTGAAATGGAAGGCCTTGGCGAAGCGCTCCTCGGAGCGGCGCAGCCGCTCCATGACCTCGTTCTGGGCGCTCACATCGCTGATGGTGGTGATGACCAGCTTGTCTTCGCGGTCGTCGCCCATCTCGCTGGAGACCAGGCCTTCGAAGGTGCTGCCGTCCGCGCGCTGGCCGCGCGCGGGGTACTGTTCGGCGCGCCGCGCGGCGAACAGGGTGGCCAGGTACGTCTCCCGCTGTTCGGGATCCGCCCACAGGAAGCTGTCGGGTCGGCCCAGGGCCTGGTCGCGGGTGTAGCCGTAGCAGCGCTCGAAAGCGGGGTTGACGTCCAGGATCATCCCGGAACGGGCCGACTGCGCGATCATGGGGCTGGGACTGGTGCGGAAGATGCGGGCGAAACGCTCCAGGTTGAGGTCGCGCTGGTGCTCGGTTTTCTTGCGCAGCTCCAGCTCGGCCTTCTGCCGGTCGAACGCCTCGCGCAACTGGCGCCCGCTGTGATAGACCATCACGCCCACCACGATCACGGTGGCCGAGTGCGTGATCCACACGCGCAGGCCGACTTCGAAATAGGGCGTCGCGCTGAACCAGCCATTGACCTCGGCCAGCGTCAGCACACCGAGCGCGCCCACGCTCGCCGCGACCGTGGCAATGAGCGCGGTGCGCCCGAGGAAGGTGCCCGCGCCGGCCACCGCCGCGACGAACAGGAAGCCCACCGCCGTGCGCACCGAGCCGTAGGTGACCACCGAGAGCACGGCCGTGGCCAGTGTGCCCATCACGATCAGGGGGGCCACGTAGTGCATGCGGTCCCAGCGCACCAGGGCATAGGCCACACCCGACACCAGAACCAGGCAGGCCGCGATCCAGGCTTCGCGCTGCCCCGGGCTGGCGAACATCAGGTCGATCACCAGCACGATCAGCGCGGCGATGCCGGTCAACAGCGCCAGCAGCTCCAGCACCCGCTTGCGCTGGCCGTCCGGCGCAGGGGTCTGGTCCGTCGGTTCCAGAAGGCGGGAGGAGGTCGGAGGCATGGGGGTCGGTCGGCAGGCGCCCGCTGTCAGCCCTGCGCCGTGGGCAGGCCCGGCGTGTTGCACCACTCGCTCCAGCTGCCCGGGTAGAGCTTCGCGCGGCCCAGGCCGGCGATTTCCATGGCCAGCAGGTTGGGCACGGCGCTCACGCCGCTGCCGCAGTGGTGCACCACGGTGGCGGGGTCGCGGCCGGCGAGCAGGCGGTCGAACTCGGCACGCAGTTCGGCCGCGGGCTTGAAGCGACCGTCCGGCGCCGCGTTGTCACCGAAAGGGCGGTTGAGCGCGCCGGGGATGTGGCCGGCCACCGGATCCAGCGGCTCGGTCTCGCCGCGAAAGCGCGCACCTGCGCGGGCGTCGATCAGGGTCATGGCGGGGCGCCCGAGCGCGCCGGCGATGTCCGCCGTGCTCACGGTCTGCACCAGCGGCTCGCGCAGTTCGAAGACCGCTGGCTTCGGAGGGTTCGCGGGACCGCTTTCCACGGCACCGCCGGCCGCCTTCCAGGCCGCCAGCCCGCCGTCCAGCACGGCCACGGCCTCGTGGCCGCACCACTTGAGCATCCACCACAGGCGACCGCTGGTGGTGATGGCCTGGCGGTCCAGTACCACCACCTGCTGGCTGTTGTCCAGGCCCAGCTGGCCCAGGCGGGCGGCGAAGGTGGCGCGCGAGGGCAGCGGGTGGCGCCCGCCGCTGGCGCGGTCGGGGCCGGACTTGTCGCTCAGGTGGTGCTCCAGGTGCACGTGCACCGAGCCCGGGAGGTGCTCGGCCTCGAACTGGGCCAGGCCTGCCTCGGGCTTCATCAGCTCGTAACTGCAGTCAAAGATGCGCAACGGGGCGCCACGGGCGATGAGTTGCTGGAGTTCGGGTGCGGAGATCAGGGTCGTGTGCATGCGCGCATTGTGGGGCAGATGCCCCTCAGTGTTCTTCCGCGGGTGCATTCGGCACGGTGCGGGTGCGCAGCACGGTGGCGGTGATGCCGCTGACGATGATCAGCGCCATGCCCAGCCAGCCCATCAGCGGCAGCTGGTCGCCGAAGAAGACGATGCCGTAGATGCCGGCGATCACGATGCCCGAGTACTGCAGGTTGCGCCACCACCATGGTCGCGCCGCGCGAGTAGGCGCGCGTCATGCAGAGCTGGCCGAACAACGCCAGCAGGCCGATGGGCAGCAGCCACAGGGCGCTGGGCCAATGCCAGGGGCTCACGCCCGCGAACAGCATGCCGATTCCGCCGGCGAGCACGGCGCCGATCGAGAAGTAGAAGACGGTGCGGCTCTCGGGCTCCCCGGCGCGCGAGAGCGCGGCCACCTGCAGGTAGGCGAAGGCCGCGAAGATGCCCGAGAGCAGGCCCACCAGCGCGCCCACCACCTGGTGGTCGGCCAGCGTGGGGCGCAGCATCATGCGCAACGCCGCCAAAGCCCATGAGCACCGTGAGGAACAAGGGGCCCTGCTCGCGGATGGGGGCGTTGCGCCCCTGCATGAGCAGGGCGCCACCGAGCAGGAAGGTGGCGATCCACACGCTGCTCATGTAGTTCAGCGTCATGGCCGTGGCCAGGGGCAGGGCGGCGATGGCGAAGAACCAGGCGGTGAGCGAGATCGTGCCGACAATGCTGCGCCAGACATGCATCATGGGCATGCTGGTGCGCAGCGACACGCCGTTCACGCGCGTCATCGCGATCAGGAAGATCGCACCCACCACGCCGCGGTAGAAGACGATCTCGAAACTGTTGAAGTGGCTGGACGCGAACTTGATGCACACGCCCATGGAGGCGAAGAACAGCGAGGCGAGCAGCATCCACAGGGCCTGCATGGATCAGGCTCCTGTGGGCGAAGGGCACATGCCGGTGCCGATGGCGTCAGCCCGGGATGGCGCCCGCCATGTGGCGGCGGTACCACTCGTGGAAGTGCTGCATGCCATCTTCCATCGGGCTCTGATAGGGGCCGACCTCGTTGTCGCCACGCGCGAGCAGGGCCTTGCGCCCGGCGTCCATGCGTTCGGCGATCTCGTCGTCCTCGATGCAGGTCTCCATGTACGCCGCGCGCTGCGCCTCGACGAACTCGCGCTCGAAGGCCGCGATTTCCTCGGGGTAGTAGAACTCGACCATGTTGAGGGTCTTGTCCACGCTGACGGGGTGCAGGGTCGAGACCGTGAGCACGTGCGGGTACCACTCCACCATGATGTGCGGGTAGTAGGTGAGCCAGATCGCGCCGTGTTCGGGCATCTTGCCCTGGCGGTACTGCATCAGCTGCTCGTGCCAGCGCTGGTAGACCGGGCTGCCGGCCTTGCCCAGCAGGTTGGCCGGGCCCACGGTCTGCACCGAGTACGCCGGCTTGAACTCCCAGCGCAGATCTTCGCAGGTGACGAAACCACCCAGGCCCGGGTGGAAGGGGGCGACGTGGTAGTCCTCCAGATAGACCTCGATGAAGGTCTTCCAGTTGTAGTTGCACTCGTGCAGCTCCACGTGGTCGAGCACCATGCCCTCGAAGTCGAGCGCGGCGCGTGGCCCCATGTTCGCCAGGTCGGCCTGCACGTCGCGTCCGTTGTCCTCGAACAGCAAACCGTTCCACTCGCGCAGCGGGTAGTTGTTGAGGTTCAGGCAGGGGTCCTGCTCGAAGTGCGGCGCGCCGAGCAGGCGCCCGGCCTGTTCACCGTGCGTGCCACTGTAGGTCCAGCGGTGCAGAGGGCAGACGATGTTGCCGCCGGCGCTGCCGCTGCGGGTCTCGCCGAGGTTGCCCCGGCCCTTGAGCATGACGGCCTGGCGGTGGCGGCACACGTTGGAGACCAGCTCCACCCCTTTGTCGGTGCGCACCAGGGCGCGACCACCGGCCTCATGCGGCAGTGCGTGGTAGTCCCCCACATGGGGAACCGCGAGTTGGTGCCCCACATACCGGGGCCCGCGCTGGAAGAGCGTTTCCTTTTCGCGCTGGAACAGCGCCTCGCTGAAGTAGCTGGAAACCGGAAGTTGGCTTGCGGCCTGCTGCAGTTGAAGACTTAAATCAGACATGGTGGTCCTGACCTAGAGACTCCCCCTATGAAGGGGCAGGGTAAGCGCTGTGCTCGTCAGACGAATTCGCGCGGGATGGGTGGGGTGGTGCGTCCCTCCGGACAGGGGCTGTCCGTAGTGAAGAGGTGTGGAGAAAAAAAGAGAGCGGATTGTACCCCGGGGGGGAATATCCCTGCCGGGCATAAAATGCCGGTTTCACCAGGCCATCTTCAGCACCCCAAGGCCGGGCCCATGCAGCCCGCCCCACCGCGCGGCGAAGCAAGTACCGCGGTTTGCGAAGGGCCTCAGCCCACAGAATCCATGCCCACACCTTCCCCCTCCCGCGCCCCCCGTGCGGCCCCTTCTCCCCATGCGCCCGCCAGCTACGAGGCGGCGCTGGAAGAACTGGAGCAACTGGTGGCCCAGCTCGATGCCGGACAACTGCCGCTGGACCAGTTGCTGACCCGTTACCAGCGGGGCGCGGAGTTGCTCGCGTTCTGCCGCTCGCGGCTGGATGACGTGGAAAACCAGATCAAGGTGCTCGAAGGCGGCACGCTCAAGCCCTGGGACGCGCCGTGAACGCCGTGCTCTCCGATACCCACGATTTCGTGGCCTGGCGCCAAGCGCAACAGGACGCGGTGGAACGCGCGTTGGAGCGCTGGGTGTCCGCCGACGCGCCCGCCGGGCTGGGCGACGCCATGCGCTACGCCGTGCTCGACGGCGGTAAGCGCCTGCGCCCGCTGCTGGTGCTGCGCAACCTGCGAAGCGGTGGGCGGCCACGCGGCGGCGGCGATGCGCGCGGCCTGCGCGGTCGAACTCATCCACGCCTACTCGCTGGTGCACGACGACATGCCTTGCATGGACAACGACGTGCTGCGGCGGGGCAAACCCACGGTGCACGTGCAGTTCGGCCAGGCCCAGGCCCTGCTGGCGGGCGACGCGCTGCAGGCCCTGGCCTTCGAACTGCTGGTGCCGGGCGACGGCAGCCTGAGCGATGGCATGAGCGCGCGCCTGTGCCGCCTGCTGGCGCTCGCGGCCGGGGCCGACGGCATGGCCGGCGGGCAGGCCGTCGACCTCGCCAGTGTGGGCGTGGCACTTGACCAGCCCGCGCTCGAAGCCATGCACCGCCGCAAGACCGGTGCCCTGCTGCAGGCCAGCGTGACCATGGGCGCGGCCACCGGCACGCCCTCGCCCCAGGCCCTGGCCCTGCTCGCCGAGTACGGCGCCTGCGTGGGCCTGGCCTTCCAGGTGGTGGACGACATCCTCGACGTCACCGCCGACTCGGCCACGCTGGGCAAGACCGCCGGCAAGGACGCCGCGGCCGACAAACCCACTTTCGTCTCCCTGATGGGGCTGGACCAGGCACAGGCCTATGCCGACCGCGTGCTGGCCCAGGCCCACGACACCTTGCGCCGCTCCGGCCTCGACCACACCGCCACCCTGCACGCCCTGGCCGACTGGGTGGGGCGGCGTGCGTCCTGAGGCCCGAAACAAGGCCGATCCACCATGACCCAAGCGCCCCCGCCCATGAATTCCCTGTTGTCGACCATCGAATCCCCCGCCGATGTGCGCCAACTCGCGCGCACGCAACTTTCGCCGCTGGCTGATGAACTGCGCGCTTTTCTGCTGCAGAGCGTGGCGCGGACGGGCGGTCACCTCAGCTCCAACCTCGGCACGGTGGAACTCACGGTGGCATTGCATTACGTCTTCAACACCCCCGATGACCGCCTGGTCTGGGACGTGGGCCACCAGACCTACCCGCACAAGATCCTGACCGGCCGGCGCGACCGCATGGGCACGCTGCGCCAGTTCGGCGGCATCAGCGGCTTTCCGCGCCGCGACGAGAGCGAGTACGACACCTTCGGCACCGCGCACTCGTCCACCAGCATCTCGGCCGCGCTGGGCATGGCGCTGGCCTCCAAGATCAAGGGCGAGCCGCGCAAGTCCATCGCCATCATCGGCGACGGCGCCATGACCGCCGGCATGGCCTTCGAGGCGCTGAACAACGCCGGCGTGGCCGAGGGCCGCCTGCTGGTGGTGCTCAACGACAACGACATGTCGATCTCCCCGCCTGTGGGGGCGCTCAACCGCTACCTGGCCCAGCTCATGAGCGGGCAGTTCTACGCCGCCGCGAAAAACGTGGGCAAGCAGGTGCTCAAGGGGGCGCCGCCCCTGTTCGAACTGGCCAAGCGCTTCGAGGAGCACGCCAAGGGCATGGTGGTGCCGGCCACGCTGTTCGAGAAATTCGGCTTCAACTACATCGGGCCGATCGATGGCCACGACCTCGAATCGCTGATTCCCACGCTGGAGAACATCCGCCACCTGCTCGACACCGACAGCGGCCCGCAGTTCCTGCACGTGGTCACCAAGAAGGGCCAGGGCTACAAGCTCGCCGAAGCAGACCCCGTGGCCTACCACGGCCCGGGCACCTTCGACCCCGCGGTGGGCATCACCAAGCCCGCCACACCGTCCAAGACCACCTTCACCCAGGTGTTCGGCCAATGGCTGTGCGACATGGCCGAGGCCGATCCGCGCCTGGTCGGTATCACGCCGGCCATGCGCGAAGGCTCGGGCATGGTCGAGTTCGAGCGCCGCTTCCCCGCGCGCTACTTCGATGTCGGCATCGCCGAACAGCACGCCGTGACCTTCGCCGCCGGCCTGGCCTGCGAGGGGCTCAAACCGGTCGTGGCGATCTACTCCACCTTCCTGCAGCGCGCCTACGACCAGCTCATCCACGACGTGGCGCTGCAGAACCTGCCGGTGGTGTTCGCGCTGGACCGCGCCGGCCTCGTCGGTGCCGACGGCGCCACGCACGCGGGCGCCTACGACATCGCCTACCTGCGCTGCATCCCCAACATGGCCGTGGCCTGCCCGGCCGACGAGGCCGAGTGCCGCCAGCTGCTGAGCACCGCGTTCGCGCAGAACCAGCCTGTGGCGGTGCGTTATCCGCGCGGTGCAGGTGCGGGTGTGGCCCAGCCCGCCGGGCTCGAAGGCCTGCCCTTTGGCCGTGGCGAGCTGCGCCGCAAGGGCCGGCGCGCTGCGCATTCTGGCCTTCGGCACCTTGCTGCAGCCCGCGCTGGCCGCCGGCGAGAAGCTGGGCGCCAGCGTGGCAGACATGCGCTGGGTCAAGCCGCTCGATGTGGAACTGCTGCGCGAGCTGGCCTCGTCGCACGACGCCTTGGTCACAGTCGAGGAAGGCAGTGTGATGGGTGGCGCTGGCAGCGCCGTGATGGAGGCCTTGCAGTCAGAGGGCTTCGCACTGCCCGTGCTGCAGCTGGGCCTGCCGGACACCTTCGTCGACCACGGCGATCCGGCTCGGCTGCTGGCCGGTCTGGGGCTGGATGGAACGGGCATCGAACGCGCCATCCGCACGCGTTTTGGCAATCTGCTCGCGCCCGTGGTGAAAGCGGTCGGCTGAACTGCAGCGCCGGAGCGTGGAAAACGGGTTTACCCTGCACGCAGGCCCTTTGATGCAAAAAAGGCATCCCCTACAATCAGCCGCTCCATACCACCCACACGCAGCTGCGGTACTTCGCTCGCTGCGTGTTTCTTTATCCATCGATAAATGGGGTGTGGGGTCTATGTTCACAAGAAATGGGAATCAGGATGGGTGCACTTCTCAACTTCTCTCGGGCCATCGACAGGCTCAACGCCTGGGTGGGCAGACACGCGATCTGGCTGATCATGGGTTCCACGGTCATCAGCGCCGTCAACGCGCTTGTGCGCTACACCTTCAACACCAGCTCCAACGCCTTCCTCGAGATCCAGTGGTATCTCTTTGCCTGGTCGTTCCTGATAGCGGCCGGTTTCACGCTGCTCAACCGGGAGCATGTGCGCATCGATGTCCTCAACAGCCGTTTGCCCAAGAAGGCGCAGATTTGGATTGACATCCTCGGCTTCGCTTTCTTCCTCACACCGGTGTGCCTGCTCGTGCTGTATTACGGCATCCCGATCTTCATGGAGAAGTACACCTCGGGCGAGATGTCGGGCAACCCCGGTGGCCTGATCCGCTGGCCAGTGTGGCTGGCGATCCCGGCAGGCTTCATCCTGCTGATGCTCCAGGGCTGGTCCGAACTCATCAAGCGCGTGGCCTTCCTCACCGGGCGGGGTCCCGACCCCACGATCAAGGCCGGCGAGAAGTCTGCCGAGGAAGAACTGGCCGAGATCCTGAGCCAGCGCGATGCCGCCAAAGGCACGCCAGTCTCGCAGTAACCGGCCAAGGAATCGACGATGGAATTCATTGCGGCGAACTTCGCCCCGATCATGTTTGCGGGGCTCATCATCTTTCTGCTGCTGGGTTTCCCGGTGGCCTTCAGCCTGGGCGCCTGTGGCCTGGCCTTCGGCATCGTCGGCATCGAGATGGGCGTGTTCCCGTCTTCGGTGCTGGCCTGGCTGCCGCAGCGCCTGATCGGCATCATCGCCAACGACACCTTGCTGGCGGTGCCTTTCTTCACGCTCATGGGCCTGATCCTGGAGCGCAGCGGCATGGCCGAGGACCTGCTCGACACCGTTGGCCAGGTCTTCGGACCGATGCGTGGCGGCCTGGCGCTGGCGGTGGTTTTCGTGGGTGCGATGCTGGCCGCGACCACGGGTGTGGTGGCGGCTTCGGTCATTTCGATGGGCCTGATTTCTCTGCCCATCATGCTGCGCTATGGCTACGACCGCCAGTTTTCCAGTGGCGTGATCGCGGCCTCGGGCACGCTGGCGCAGATCATTCCGCCCTCGCTGGTGCTCATCATCATGGCCGACCAGCTGGGCCGCAGCGTCGGTGACATGTACAAGGGGGCCTTCATCCCGGCCTTCATGCTGGTCGGCTGTTACGTGCTCTACATCGCCTGCCTGGCCATCTTCAAGCCCGCCAGCGTGCCTGCGCTGCCGACCGAGGCGCGCATCTACCGCGAGCCCAATGGCAGCGGCGGCTACCAGTCGCTGTTGGTGCTGATGGTGGTCTCGTTCATGGTCTCCATCGTGCTGGCGCGCTACATGCCCGAAGTCCACACCTGGTGGCTGGGCCGCGAGGTGACCTCCGTGCCCACCGACGAGAAGGTCGTCGTGGCCATGGCTGGCGGTGCCTTCGTGGCTCTCGTGATGGCCCTGGCCAACAAGTACGCGAAGCTGGGCTTGCTCTCGCGCCTGGCCGAGCGGGTGACCTTCGTGCTGATCCCTCCGCTGCTGCTGATCTTCCTGGTGCTCGGCACCATCTTCCTGGGCATCGCCACCCCTACCGAGGGCGGTGCCATGGGGGCGATGGGCGCCATCATCATGGCCCTGATGCGCAAGCGGCTGGACATGAAGCTGCTCAAACAGGCCCTGGCCACGACCACCAAGCTTGGCAGCTTCGTGATGTTCATCCTGATCGGGGCCACGATCTTCGGCCTGGTGTTCCAGGCGGCCGATGGTCCGATCTGGGTGGAGCATCTGCTGGCCGACCTGCCGGGCGGCCCGGTTGGTTTCCTGATCGTGGTCAACATCCTGATCTTCTTCCTGGCCTTCTTCCTCGACTATTTTGAACTCTCGTTCATCGTGGTGCCGCTGCTGGCGCCGGTGGCCGACAAGCTGGGCATCGACCTGATCTGGTTCGGCGTGCTGTTGGCGGTGAACATGCAGACCTCGTTCATGCACCCGCCGTTCGGCTTCGCGCTGTTCTTCCTGCGCTCGGTGGCGCCCGACAAGCCCTATGTGGACCGGGTGACCAACAAGGTCATGGCCCCGGTCACGACCATGCAGATCTACAAGGGAGCGATCCCCTTCCTGATCATCCAGCTGTTCATGGTCGGTGTGCTGATCGCCTTCCCGGGGCTGGTCACGGGCAGCCTCGACAAGGTCGGTGACTACGACCTCAAGGCCGTGGGAGAGCAGATGATGGAAGACCTCAACCCGGGCTCCGAAGGTGGCTACGGTGCGGACGATCAGACCGCGCCGTCAGAAGAAGGTCAGGAGCAGCCCTCTGCAAAGCCGGAAGCGGCTGGCGAAGCAGGCCCCGACGCCAAGGCCGCCACGGAAGACGACCCCATGAAGGCCATGCAGGAAGCCCTCGGCCGCAAGTGAGCTCTGCCAGCGGCGTGCCTGCGGCGTGACGAAGCGCAGGCTGTCGAGGGAAAACCCTCGGCGGCCTTGCCCTTGAGACACGGCAGATATCAATAGAATCAAAAGACCGTTCTTCATCCCGGTGTGTGCCACGCAAGAGGCTGCGCCTTTCTTTCAAGCTTTCATCAAGCAATCCTGGAGCAATCTCAATGGATCGTCGTTCTATCGTGAAGAGTGCCGGCCTGGCCGGCGTGCTGGCCGCTGGTGTGGCACCGGCCGTGCATGCGCAAGCTGCGGTGCGCTGGCGCCTGGCTTCGAGTTTCCCTCGTTCGCTGGACACCATCTTCGGCAGTGCCGAGAAGCTGTCGCAGACCGTCAAGGCACTGTCGGGTGGCAAGTTCGAGATTTCCGTTCACCCAGCGGGCGAATTGATGCCTGCCTTTGGCGTCGTGGACGCGCTTCAGGGCGACAACATCGACATGGCCCAGACGGCCGCCTATTACTTCACCGGCAAGGACCCTGTTTTCGCCTTCAGCTGCGCGGTGCCCTTTGGCCTGACCGCCCGGCAGAACACCGCTTGGAAGCAGCATGGCAATGGCGGCAAGCTGCTCGATGAATTCTTCGCTCAGTACAACTTCCGCACCGCCAGCGCCGGCAACACGGGCACGCAGATGGGCGGCTGGTACCGCAAGGAGATCAAGACTGCCGCCGACCTCAAGGGCCTGAAGATGCGCATGGGCGGCGGCGTGTTCGGCGAGGGCATGGCCAAGCTGGGTGTGGTGTCGCAGAACCTGCCGGCCGGTGAGGTGTACCAGGCGCTGGAAAAAGGCACGCTGGACGCGGCCGAATTTGTCGGTCCGCACGACGACGCCAAACTCGGCTTTCACAAGGTGGCTCCGTTCTACTACTACCCGGGCTGGTGGGAAGGCGGCGCCGATCTGGAGTTCTTCATCAACCTGAAGAAGTTCAACGCCCTGTCGGATGAAAACAAGGCCATCCTGAACGCCGCCATGGCCGTGGCCGCGACCGACATGACCGCCAAGTACGATGCCGTGAACCCGATCGCATTGAAGAAGCTGGTGGCCGAGAAGACCCAGCTCAAGGCGTTCCCCAAGGCGGTGATCGATGCCGGCTTCAAGGCCTGCATGGAAGTGTTCGCCGAGCACGAAGCCAAGTCGCCCACCTTCAAGAAGATCCACCAGGACATGCGCACCTTCCAGCGCGATCAGATTCTGTGGAACCGTTTCTCGGAGTTCCCGTTCAACCAGTACATGGCTGGCGTGAAGATCTGATCTTGAAAGCTGCACCTGCGGTCCGGCTCGACCGGGTCCATGGTGTATCTGGGCAGGGGCCCGCTGCGTGCAGCGGGCCTTTTCGTTCCCACTGACACCGTCTCGGTTTTTATGAAACTTGATGTCCGCATCCTGGATCCGCGTTTGGTCAGCCAGATGCCTTCCTACGCCACGCCCGGCAGTGCCGGCCTCGATCTGCGGGCCTGCCTCGACGCGCCGCTGGTGCTGGCGCCCAACGCGTGGCAACTGGTGCCGACCGGCCTGGCGATCCACCTGGCCGACCCCGGCTACGCCGCCATGATCCTGCCGCGCTCCGGCCTGGGCCACAAATACGGCATCGTGCTCGGCAACCTGGTCGGCCTGATCGACAGCGACTACCAGGGCCAGCTCATGGTGAGCGCCTGGAACCGAAGCGACGTGGCCTTCACCATCGAGCCCATGGAGCGCATTGCGCAGATGGTGATCGTGCCCGTGGTGCAGGCGGAGTTCAACGTGGTGAACGACTTCGCCACCGCGAGCGAGCGCGGCGCCGGTGGTTACGGTTCCACGGGCAGAGGATAAAAGACCGTCGTCGCGCGAGGCGGTTTGATCAAGAGGTGCCGCGGAACCGGCTTTGCCGGGCCACAGGCACCGCCCCCTTGAGGGGGACGCGCGCAGCGCGGCGGGGGTGTGTCCTGATCAGTGGAGTGTGTGGGGGCCGGGCGGCGTGAGGCCCGGGCCCTGCAGTTCGTCGGGCGCGTCCACCTGCATGCGGAAGAAGCCGGTGCCCAGCGTGCCCTGGCCGATTTCGTCTTCCCGGGCCTCGCGCACCGCGTGCACCTTCAGGCTGATGCGCAGGGCGATGCCGGCCAGGGGGTGGTTGCCGTCCAACACCACGTGCTCGGGGTAGATGTCGCTGATGAAGTACAGGCGGTCCTTGGGGGCCGAGGGGTTGCAGCCCGGGGGCAGGCCCTCGAAACCCATGCCTTCTTCGATCTCGTCGGGCAGCAGGTGGCGGGGTTCGAGGAACAGCAGGCGGTCGTCGTAGTCGCCGAAGGCGTCGGCCGGCTCCAGGTGCAGGTCGATCGTGTCGCCCGCCGAGTGGTTCAGCAGGGCTTCCTCGATCTTGGCCAACAGGTCGTTGCCGCCCACGAGGAACTCCACCGGCTCATCGAGCACGTCGAGTTCTTCGCCCAGCGTGTCCTTGAGGGTCCAGGTCAGCGCGACCACGCATTGTTGGTTGATTTTCATCCGACAATTGTCCCATGCTCCATGCTTCCCCATCCAGCCCCCCCTCTTTGTCCGCCCCCGCGCCGGACCTGCCCTGCGACCTGCTCGGCGGCCTCAGCCCGGCGCAGTTCATGCGCCGGCACTGGCAGAAAAAGCCGCTGCTGATCCGCAACGCCATCCCGGGTTTCACGCCCTTGTTGAGCCGGCAGCAGCTGTTCGACATGGCCGCCGATGAAGCGGTCGAGTCGCGCCTGATCGTGCGCAAGCCCCAGGGCTGGACGCTCAGGCAAGGCCCCTTGACCCGCCCACAGCTGCCGCCGCTGCGCCAACCGGGCTGGACCCTGCTGGTGCAGGGTGTCGACCAGCACCTGGATGCCGCGCACGAGTTGCTCCAGCGCTTCCGTTTCGTGCCCGACGCGCGCCTGGACGATCTGATGATTTCCTGGGCCAGCGACGCCGGCGGCGTGGGCCCGCACTTCGACAGCTACGACGTGTTCCTGCTGCAGGCCACCGGGCAGCGGCGCTGGCGCATCGGCCGGCAGAAGGATTTGTCTCTGCAGCCCGACGTGCCGCTCAAGATCCTCAGCCATTTCGAGCCCGAGGAAGAGCATGTGCTCAACCCGGGCGACATGCTGTACCTGCCGCCGCGCTGGGCGCACGACGGGGATGCGGTGGGCGGGGACTGCAGCACCTACTCCATCGGTTTTCGCGCGCCGCAGCGCGGCGGCCTGGCGGGTGAACTGCTGCAGCGCATGGCCGACGAGCTGGACGACGACACGCTCTTTCGTGACCCGGGGCAGCCCGCCACCGCGACCCCGGCGGCCATGCCTGCCGCGCTCGAAGCCTTCGCGGTGGACGCCTTGCAGCGCCTGCTGGCGGAACGCGAGTCGCTGGCCTGCGCGCTGGGCGAGGTCATGACCGAGCCCAAGCCGCGCATCTGGTTCGACGAACCCGAGGGGGACTGGGCGCCGGGCGCCTTGCGGCTGGACCGGCGCACGCGCATGATGTACGACGAACGCCACATCTTCATCAACGGCGAGAGCTTTCGTGCCGGTGGTGCCGATGCCCGCCTCATGCGCGCGCTGGCCGACCAGCGCGCGCTGGACCAGCGGCAGGTGGTCCGCGCGAGCGAAGGTGCGCAGGCCCTGCTGCAGGACTGGTTCGACGCCGGCTGGCTGCACCGCATCGAACCCGCTTGAGGCGCTGTGGGCGCCTCGTCAGGAGACCCGCATGACCGATCCCCTGGATGCTTCGATCGCCGCGCTGCCCGAAGGCCGGCTCTCCGGCCGCGTGGCCTTCATCGACCTGATCCGGCAGGCCTTCGCCACGGCGGCGCAAGAGGGCTGGCCGCGCATGGTCCTGTGCGACGCGGACTTCGCCGACTGGCCGCTGGGCGAACGCGATGTGGTGGCTTCGCTCAATGCGTGGTCGCAGCGCGGCCGTTCGCTGCATCTGCTGGCGCGCGACTACAGCGTGTTGCGGCAGATGCACCCGCGTTTCGTGCAGTGGCGCAGCACCTGGGGGCACCTGGTGGAGGCGCAGGCCTGTGCCAGTGCCTCGGTGGGCGAACTGCCCAGCGTGTTGTGGTCACCGGCCTGGACGCTGCAGCGGCTGGACCCCCTGCGATGCACCATGGTGGTGAGCCGCAGCGCGGAGCGCCGCGTGGCCCTGCAGGAGCAGCTGCAGGAGTGGGCGCTCAAGAGCACGCCCGCTTTCCCGGCGTCCACACTGGGGCTGTGAGCAAAGGTAAAAACAACCCCTCTCGCTTCTTGCACCAGGACGGGGCGGTATCATCCGCGCGGCAGGGGAGGGTTGTCACGTCAACCCACTCCGCTGGATGGCCTCCCGTCACACAACACCCAGGGTGCGTGGAACCTTTCCGAACCGGTCGTTCGACCGCCTGTCTTTCTCATCCATTGGAACTGTCATCATGAAAAAAACCATCCTGCTCGCCAGCCTGTTGGCCGCCATCGCCTTGACCGCCTGCGGCAAGAAGGAAGAGGCACCGGTCGCCGCACCGGCACCTGCCGCTGAACCCGCTCCGGCCGCTGCTGCGCCTTCCATGGCCGGCGCTGCCGAATCCGCCAAGGAAGCCGGCGCTTCCGCCGTCGATGCCGCCAAGGAAGCCACCGCTGCCACCGTGGACGCTGCGAAGGAAGCCGGTGCCGCCACCGCCGACGCCGCCAAGGCCGCAGGCGCTGCCACCGCGGACGCCGCCAAGGAAGTGGCCGACAAGGCCAAGGAAGCCGCCGCCGATGCCAAGGCCGCTGTGAAGTGACCCAGCCCTGAGGGGCAGGCCCGCGCTGCGGGCCGGTCAAAGAAAAAGCCGCCCTCGGGCGGCTTTTTCCTTGGTGCGTGGCGTTCTTACTTGAGGTCTTCGGCCAGCAGTTTGGCAATGCGCTGCGCGGACGCCGAGCTGTCCGGCCGACCCTGGCTGTCGAGCACCGCGACGGTGGTCTGGTTCTCGACGCTCTTGACCGACACGCGGAAGCGCTCGGTCGAGGCCTCGGTCTTCGAAGCGCCGAACATCTTGGCGAAGAAGCCTGGCTCCTTGGCGTTGACCACGGGTTCGACGTAGCGCACGAAGTAGAGGCCCTGGCTGCGGTCGCGGTCTTCCACGGTGAAGCCCGTGCGATCGAGCGACAGGCCGACGCGGCGCCACGCGCGGTCGAAGTTGTCGTCGAACTGCACCACGGGCGCGTTGTTCACCATGGCGACACGCGCCGCGGCCTGCACCGGCGCGGTGGCGGTCACGGCCCGGGATTGCGCCTCGCTCACGCCGAGCTTGACCATCAGGCGGCGCAGGAACTCGGTTTCCAGCTCCACGTCGGCCGGGCGCGGCTGCCACACGGTCTGGTCTTTTTCCTTGGTGGAATAGACCTCCACCATGCCGCGGTGGCTGATGTAGATCTCGGTGCCGCCGTTGGCGGTGCGTTCGAAGCGGGTGCGGAAACGGTCGCGTTCGCCGGTGGAGTAGAGGTTCTCGAACACCTTGCCGATGGTCGAACGGATGAAGTCCTGCGGCAGCTTGGCGCGATTCTCGGCCCAATCGGTTTCCATGATGCCCAGGCCTTCCTGGTCGATGTCGAGCAGGAAACCGTTTTCCTGCCAGAAATCGCGCACCGGGCTCCAGAGCTTGTCGGCCGGGCGGCTCACCACGAGCCAGCGCTGGTTGCCCGCGCGCTCGATGCGCACGTCGCCCACGCTCACGGCGGCGGTGCTGGCGGCCGTGGCCTGCGCGGGTTGGGCGGTTTCATAGCCGCTGGCAGTGACCACCGAGCCGGGCACGTTGTAGCGCGAATCCCGGGTGAGCTGGCTCAGGTCGGGCGGCACGTCCAGGGTGCTGCCGCGCTTGGCGCTCTTGTAGTCGATCTTGTCTTCCTGCAGCATCGAGCAGCCCGAAACCACGAGGGCGGCGGCGGCCAGGAGGCCCAGGCGGGTCAGGATGCGCGGGGTCGAGGACAGGGTTCGGTTGGACATGAATGGGGCTCGGTAGGAACGAAAGGGGTCAGGAAATGAGGCCGGCCTGCTTCAGCGCGCCTTCGACCACGGGCGCCAGGGAGCGCGTCATGGGGGTCATCGGCAGGCGCATGGCCTCGTTGCACAGGCCCATGCGGGCCATGGCCCACTTGAGCGGGATCGGGTTGGCTTCCACGAACAGGTTCTTGTGCACCGGCATGAGCTGGAGCTGGATCGCCATGGCGCGCTTGACGTCGCCCGCGATCGCGGCCACGCACAGCTCGTGCATCAGGCGCGGGGCGATGTTGGCGGTGACGCTGATGTTGCCCTGGCCGCCACACAGCATGAGGGCCACGGCGGTCGGGTCGTCGCCCGAGTAGATCGAGAAACCTTTGGGCACGTCGCGGATCAGCCACTGCGCGCGCTCGATGTTGCCGGTGGCTTCCTTGATGCCGACGATGCCGGGCACCTGCGCCAGGCGCAGCACGGTGTCGTGCGCCATGTCGGCCACGGTGCGGCCGGGCACGTTGTAGAGCACGGTGGGCAGGTCGCCCACGGCTTCGGCAATCGCCTTGAAATGCTGGTACTGGCCCTCTTGCGTGGGCTTGTTGTAGTAGGGCACGACCTGCAGCTGGCAGTCGGCGCCCACGCTCTGGGCGAAGCGCGCGAGCTCGATGGCCTCGGCGGTGGAGTTGGCGCCGCAGCCGGCCATGATGGGCACGCGCTTGGCGCCGTGCGTCTTGGCCTGCTCGACCGAGACGCGGATGATCTCGCAGTGTTCCTCGACGTTGACCGTGGGCGATTCGCCCGTGGTGCCGACCACGCCGATGCAGTCCGTGCCCTCGGTGATGTGCCAGTCGATCAGTTTGCGCAGCGTGGGGTAGTCGACGCTGCCGTCTTCATGCATGGGCGTGACCAAGGCCACGATGCTGCCGGTGATGGGGTTCATAGGCTAAAGGCTCAAATGGAGGCGTCCACTCTGCATCGCCCCGGTGGGGCGGGCAGCGCGCGCGAATCTTGCATTCTACCCAGTGGCATCCAGCGGATACCTGGGCGGCGGCACGGGGGTCCCGGGCCGTTTTCGCACCGCCGCCAGCCGCTGGACAAAGCGCTCGGGGCGGTCGCAGAAACCATCTTCATAGGCCACCACGTGCAGACCCTGGCTGGCCTGCAAAAGTTCGCCCGGTTGCAGCAGAAAGTCGGGCCGCGAGGGCTTGCCCACGCTCTCGTTGCCGGCTGCGAAGGTCTCGTACAGCAGCAGGCCGCCTTCGGCCACGCTGTCCACGATGCGGGGCAGCAGGGCGCGCCAGAGGTAGTTGGTGACGACCACCGCGTCGAAACGCTCGCCGTCGAACGGCCAGGGCCCGTTCTCGATGTCGGCCAGCACGGCGCGGCCCAGGGGCTGCACGGCGGCGATGGCCTCGGGCGAACGGTCCACGCCGGTGACGGGGTGGCCCCGCTGGGCGAACCAGCGCAGGTGGCGACCCTGGCCGCAGGCCACGTCGAGCACCGAACCGCCGGTGGGCGCCAGGTGCGACCAGCGCCGCACCCACGCCGAAGGCGCCTCGGTGCCATGCATCAGAAGCAGCTCCAGATCTGGTCGGCCAGGTTCACCAGGAACTCGGGCCGGTGGTAGAGCGCGAACGTCGCCAGCAGGGCCGCGCCAGCCGCGGCCCAGGCCAGGGCGCGCACGGCCACAGGCTTCACGCCGCGGCTCCCACGCGCTGCGGGGCGCGCGCGATCGGGCCTTCGCGCACCGGCAGGTTCACCAGTCCGGCGAACACGCCCAGCGCGATCGCGAGGTACCAGACGATGTCGTAGCTGCCGGTCCTGTCGTACAGCACGCCGCCCAGCCACACGCCCAGGAAGCTGCCGATCTGGTGGCTGAAAAAGATGAAGCCGCCCAGCATGGACATGTGGGCCACACCGAAGATCTGCGCCACCACCGCGTTGGTGGGTGGAATGGTGGAGAGCCAGAGCAGGCCCATGACGGCGGAGAACACGTAGACGCTCATGGGCGAGAGTGGCGCGATCAGGAACACGGCGATCACCGCGGCGCGCGCGAAGTAGATGAAGGCCAGGATGTGGCGCTTGGCCAGGCGCTGGCCCAGCGCGCCAGCGGCGTAGGTGCCGATCACGTTGAACAGGCCGATCAGCGCCAGCGCGTAGCTCGCCACCTGGGGCGACAGGCCGTGGTCCTTGAGGTAGCTGGGCATGTGCACGCCGATGAACACCACCTGGAAACCGCAGACGAAATAGCCGGCCATCAGCAGCTGGAAGCTGCGGTAGCGGAAGGCCTCGCGCAAGGCCTGGCCAATGGTCTGTTCGCGGTGCACCGGCGCGCCGCCCGCGAAGCCCGGTTCGCGCAGGCCCAGGGCCAGCGGCATCACCAGCAGCACGGCGCCTGCGAGGAACAGCAGGGCCTGTTGCCAGCCGAAGCTGCTGATCAGCCAGCCTTCCACCGGCACCATCAGGAACTGGCCGAACGACCCGGCCGCGGCGGCCACGCCCATGGCCCAGGAGCGCTTCTCGGCCGGAATCTGCCGGCCGATCACGCCGTAGATCACCGCGTACGTGGTGCCGGCCTGGGCCGCGCCGATCAGCACGCCGGTGGTGAGCGCGAAACCCAGAGACGAGGTGCTCAGCGCCATCCCGGCCAGACCCAGGGCATAGGCCACCGCACCGCCGATCAGCACGCGGAAGGCGCCGAAACGGTCGGCCGCCATGCCGGCGAAGATGCCGAAGATCCCCCAGGACAGGTTCTGGATCGCCAGGGCGAACGAGAACGTCTCGCGGGACCAGCCCTGCGCCTGGGTGATGGGCTGCAGCCACAGGCCGAAGCCGTGGCGGATGCCCATGGACAGGGTGACGATCAGGGCGCCGCAGGCCAGCACCTGCAGGGCAGAGAGGCGGGGCGGGGTCGGGAGGGTGGGGGTCGAGGGCATCCGGGAACTGTAGCGAAGATGGATGGGCCTTGCCTGTCACGGGCATGCCGCGAAGGCTTGATATTTTCCCGCGCCACTGATGAATCGCGCGCATCGCTGGTCGGCCTGAAGCCGAAAGTCTGTATTTGCATACAGTCTTCGGGGCATACAATCCGCCCCCATGGCGACCCAAACACCCAACGAATACTCCGAAGGCTCGATCCGCGTCCTCAAGGGGCTGGAACCGGTCAAGCAGCGGCCGGGCATGTACACCCGCACCGACAACCCGCTGCACATCATCCAGGAAGTGCTGGACAACGCGGCCGACGAGGCCCTGGCCGGGCACGGCAAGAAGATCAAGGTCACGCTGCATGCCGATCATTCGGTCAGCGTGGAAGACGACGGCCGGGGCATCCCGTTCGGCCTGCACCCCGAGGAAAAGGCCCCGGTGGTCGAACTCGTGTTCACCCGTTTGCACGCGGGCGGCAAGTTCGACAAGGGCAAGGGCGGCGCCTACAGCTTCTCCGGCGGCCTGCACGGCGTGGGCGTGAGCGTGACCAACGCGCTCTCCACCCGGCTGGAAGTGACCAGTTTCCGCGAGGGCCAGGTGGCCAAACTGGCGTTCTCCGCTGGCGACGTGATCGAACCGCTGGTGATCTCGCCCAAGGGCGCAGACGACCGCAAGCAGGGCACCACGGTGCGCGCCTGGCCCGACGCCAAGTACTTCGAAGCCGCCACCCTGCCCATGGCCGAACTCACCCACCTGCTGCGCAGCAAGGCGGTGCTGATGCCGGGCGTGAGCGTGACGCTGGTGAACGAAAAGACCAAGGACACCCAGACCTGGCTCTACAAGGGCGGCCTGCGCGACTACCTGCAGCAGACGCTCACCGGCGAGCCGGTCATTCCCCTGTTCGAGGGCGAAGGCTTCGCCGACAGCGGGCACGACAGCTTCGCCGAAGGCGAGGGCGCGGCCTGGTGCGTGGCCTTCACCGAAGACGGCCAGCCGGTGCGCGAGAGCTACGTCAACCTGATCCCCACCAGCGCGGGCGGCACGCACGAAAGCGGCCTGCGCGACGGCCTGTTCCAGGCGGTCAAGGGCTTCATCGAACTGCACGCGCTGCTGCCCAAGGGCGTGAAGCTGCTGCCCGAAGACGTGTTCGCGCGTGCCAGCTACGTGCTCTCGGCCAAGGTGCTCGACCCGCAGTTCCAGGGCCAGATCAAGGAGCGCCTGAACTCGCGCGACGCCGTGCGCCTGGTCGGCAGCTTCGTGCGCCCCGCGCTCGAGCTCTGGCTCAACCAGCACGTGGACTACGGCAAGAAGCTCGCAGAGCTCGCCATCAAGGCCGCGCAGTCGCGGCAGAAGGCCGGCCAGAAAGTCGAAAAACGCAAGGGCTCCGGCGTGGCCGTGCTGCCCGGCAAGCTCACCGACTGCGAGAGCAAGGACCTCGCGCACAACGAGGTGTTCCTGGTCGAGGGCGACTCGGCCGGCGGCAGCGCCAAGATGGGCCGCGACAAGGAAAGCCAGGCCGTGCTGCCGCTGCGCGGCAAGGTGCTCAACACCTGGGAAGTCGAGCGCGACCGCCTGTTCGCCAACACCGAAATCCACGACATCGCGGTCGCCATCGGCGTGGACCCGCACGGCCCGAACGACACGCCCGACCTCAGCGGCCTGCGCTACGGCAAGGTCTGCATCCTGTCCGACGCCGACGTCGACGGCTCGCACATCCAGGTGCTGCTGCTCACGCTGTTCTTCCGCCACTTCCCCAAACTCATCGAGGCCGGCCACGTGTACGTGGCGCGCCCGCCGCTGTTCCGCGTGGACATCCCCGCGCGCGGCAAGAAGCCGGCGGCCAAGCAGTACGCGCTGGACGAAGGCGAGCTGCACGCCATCCTCGACAAGACCGCCAAGGACGGCGTGCCGCCCGAGAAATGCCAGATCAGCCGTTTCAAAGGCCTGGGCGAAATGAGCGCCGAGCAGCTGTGGGACACCACCCTCAACCCCGATACGCGCCGCCTCATGCCGGTCGTGCTCGGCGCGATCGACTTCGCCGGCACCGAAGCCCTCATCACCAAACTCATGGGCAAGGGCGAAGCCGCCTCGCGCCGCGAGCTGATGGAGTTGCATGGCGACTCGGTCGAAATCGATATCTAGTTGAACTCCCCCCGCGCCGCTTCGCGTCACCCCTCAGGGGCGACACTGGCAGACCGGCAGAGCCGGATCTGCGGTGTCCTTGACCGAATCGCCGCCTTGAACGAAGAACTGATTTGCCATGACTGAAACTCCTGAACTGCCGCTGTCCGCGCCGGACGACGACGGCATGAACCTCGCGAACTACGCGCAGCGCGCCTACCTCGAATACGCGCTTTCGGTCGTGAAAGGCCGCGCCCTGCCCGACGTGTGCGACGGCCAGAAGCCGGTGCAGCGCCGCATTCTCTACAGCATGGACCGCATGGGGCTGGGCTTCAGCGGGCCCAACCGCAACACGGCCGCGCGCCCGGTGAAAAGCGCGCGCGTGGTCGGCGACGTGCTGGGCCGCTTCCACCCGCATGGCGACCAGGCCGCCTACGACGCGCTGGTGCGCATGGCACAGGACTTCGCGCAGCGCTATCCGCTGATCGACGGCCAGGGCAACTTCGGCTCGCGCGATGGCGACGGTGCCGCGGCCATGCGTTACACCGAAGCGCGCCTGGCAAAGATCACCACCCTGCTGCTCGACGAGATCGACGAGGGCACGGTGGACTTCGTGCCCAACTACGACGGCTCCACCGTCGAGCCCAAGCAGCTGCCCGCGCGCCTGCCGTTCAACCTGCTCAACGGCGCCAGCGGCATCGCCGTCGGCCTGGCCACCGAGATTCCCAGCCACAACCTGCGCGAGGTGGCCGACGCCTGCGTGGCGCTGGTGAAGAACCCCAAGCTGGCCGACGACGAGCTGTTCGCGCTGCTGCCCGGGCCCGACTACCCCGGCGGCGGCCAGATCATCAGCCCCGCCAGCGACATCGCCGACGCCTACCGCACCGGCCGCGGCAGCCTCAAGGTGCGCGCGCGCTGGAAGATCGAGGACCTCGCGCGCGGCCAGTGGCAGCTCGTGGTGACCGAGCTGCCGCCGGGCGTGAGCACGCAGCGCGTGCTCGAAGAGATCGAGGAACTCACCAACCCCAAGGTGAAGGCTGGCAAGAAGGCGCTGACGCAGGAACAGACGCAGCTCAAGGCCAGCATCCTCATGGTGCTCGACGGCGTGCGCGACGAGTCGAGCAAGGACGCGCCCGTGCGCCTGCTGTTCGAGCCCAAGAGCAGCCGCATCGAACAGCAGGAACTCATCACCGCGCTGCTGGCCCACACCAGCCTGGAAACCTCGGCGCCGATCAACCTCACCATGGTGGGGCTCGACGGCCGGCCGACGCAGAAGTCGCTGCGGCAGATGCTCACCGAGTGGATCGAATTCCGCCAGGGCACCATCACCCGCCGCTCGCAGCACCGCCTCACCAAGGTGCTGGACCGCATCCACATCCTCGAAGGCCGGCAGCTGGTGCTGCTCAACATCGACGAGGTGATCCGCATCATCCGCCACAGCGACGAGCCCAAGGCCGCGCTGATCGAGCGCTTCAAGCTCAGCGACCGCCAGGCCGAGGACATCCTGGAAATCCGGCTGCGCCAGCTGGCGCGGCTCGAAGCCATCAAGATCGAGCAGGAGCTCAAGGAACTGCGCGAAGAGCAGGGCAAGCTCGAAGACATTCTGGGCAACCCCGGCAGCCTCAAGCGCCTGATGGTGAAAGAGATCGAGGCCGACGCCAAGACCTTCGCCGACGAGCGCCGCACGCTGATCCAGGCCGAGAAGAAGGCCGTGGCCGAGATCAAGGTGGTGGACGAGCCGGTGACGGTGGTGATCTCCAGCAAGGGCTGGGTGCGCGCGCGCACCGGCCACGGCCACGAGGCCGGCAGCTTCGCGTTCAAAGCCGGCGACGGCCTGTACGGCACCTTCGAGTGCCGCACGGTGGACACGCTCATCACCTTCGGCAGCAACGGGCGCGTGTACTCGGTGCCCGTGGCCAGCCTGCCGGGCGCGCGCGGCGACGGCCAGCCCATCACCACGCTGATCGAACTCGAAAGCGGCACGCAGCCGCTGCACTACTTCGCCGGCCCGGCCAATGCGGCGCTGCTGCTCAGCAGCAGCGGCGGCTACGGCTTCCTGGCCACGGTGGAGAACATGGTGTCGCGCCAGCGCGGCGGCAAGACCTTCCTCAACCTCGGCGAAGGCGAAACGCCGTGCGCGCCGTCGCACGCGGCCTTCACCTCCGGCGGCGTGCCGCTGGTGCCGGCCACGCACGTGTGCTGCGCCTCCACCGGCGGGCGCATCCTCACCTTCGAGATCGGCGAACTCAAGCTGATGGAGAAGGGCGGCCGTGGCCTGATGCTGATCGACCTCGAAGCCAAGGACACCCTGGCCGGCGCCGCCGCCTACACCCGCAGCGTGAAGATCGAAGGCATCGGGCGCGGCGGCAAGGAGCGCGAGGAAACGCTGGAGATCCGCAGCCTCAACAACGCGCGCGCCGCGCGGGCCCGCAAGGGCAAGGCGGCCGATCTCGGCTTCAAGCCCAGCCGCATCACGCGGGTGGAGTAAGGCGGCCATGGCGCGCTCGCCCACCCTGGCCGAGCTGCGCCGCTATGCGATCGCGCGCAGCCTGTTCAAACCCGTGACGCTGCCGGCCGCGATCCGCCGGCTCGGTTTCGTGCAGGCCGATCCCATGCGCGCGCCGGCGCGCGCGCAGGACCTCATCCTCTACCAGCGGGTGCGCGACTACCGCGCCGGCGACCTGGAGCGCCGCTACGAGCGGCTGGGTGTGGAGGAGGACGCGTTCGTCAACTACGGCTTCGTGCCGCGCGAGATGCTGGCGCTGCTGCACCCGCGCACGCCGCGCCGGCCCTGGGACGCGGCCACCACGGACCGCGCGCGCGAGCTGCTGGCCTTCGTGCAGGAGCGTGGCGTGGTCCACCCGCGCGAGGTGGGCGAGGCCTTCGTGCACCATGGCCGCGTGGCCGGCTACTGGGGTGGTGAACTCAATGCCAGCACCCGGCTGCTCGACGACATGCACCACCACGGCTGGTTGCGCGTGCGCCGCCGCGAATCGGGCACGCGGGTGTACGAGGCGATGCGGCACACCGAGCAGGACGACAGCCCGGCGGCGCGTCTGGCGCGAGCCCAGGCCTTGGTCGATGTCATCGTGGCGCTGTACGCACCCATTCCGGCACCCAGCCTCGGCTACCTGGTCACCCTGCTGCGCTACGGCGCCAATCACTTGTCGGTCGAGGCACGCGCCGTGGTGAAGACCGCGCGCGAACGCTATGGCGATGCCGTGATCGACGGCACCACTTGGTTCTGGCCGGCCGATGAAAACCCCGCTTCGCGCCGCCACCAGCCCGATGAAGGGGTGCGGCTGCTTGCGCCGTTCGACCCTGTGGTGTGGGACCGGCGGCGGTTCGAGATGCTGTGGGACTGGGCATACCGCTTCGAAGCCTATGTGCCAGCGCCCAAGCGCACCATGGGCCACTACGCCCTGCCGGTGCTGTGGGGCGAACGCATGGTGGGCTGGGCCAACCTGCGCCTGGAGCGCGGGCAGCTTCGGCACGAACTGGGGTTTGCCGAGGCGCGCCCCCGAGATGCCGTTTTCCGGCGCGCGCTGGACGAGGAACTGGAACGGTTCGAGCGCTTCCTGGCGCCCGCCGGATCCGAATGAAATGACGCAGGTGAGCTGACGATGGACAACAGCGAATGGACGGGAATCGTGATCGCCGCGGTGATGGCGGCGCTGGCCTTTGGCGTCGCGCGCTTCGCCACGCGGTATTTTGCGAGGCGCCGTGCCGGCCAGGCCAAGGCGGTCCCGCAAACCGCCCAGAGCCGCCAGGTGCGGCGCGCCAACGAACGCAAGAAGAAGTAACCGGGCTGGAGTGGGGGAGCCCGTCCAGAGACACCCAGGGTCCGGCTCTGCCGGCCCAAGGTGTCGCCCCCCTTCAAGGGGGGAGCGCCGAAGGCGCGCGGGGGGTTACTTCAACTCTGCGATCAGCTCGATTTCCACGCAGGCGCCCAGGGGCAGCTGCGCCACGCCGAAGGCGCTGCGCGCGTGCGCGCCGGCCGCCGAGCCGAACACCTCGCCGATCAGCTCGCTGCAGCCGTTGGTGACCAGGTGCTGCTCGGTGTAGGTGGCGGTGGAGTTGACCAGGCTGAGCACCTTCACGATGCGCTTGACGCCATTGAGGTCCGTGCCAGCGGCCTGGCAGGCGGCGGCGAGCGTGCCCATCAGATCGATGGCCACGGCGCGCGCCGCGGGCTTGGCTTCGTCGGTGGTCATGGTCAGGCCGAGTTGGCCGACCCAGGGCTTGCCGTCCTGCTTCGCGATGTGGCCGCTCAGGAAGATCAGCTTGCCGGTCTGCACGAAGGGCACATAGGCCGCGGCGGGCACCGCCACGGGCGGCAGGGTGATGCCGAGTTGGGTCAGCTTGTCGTAAATGCTCATGGAAGGCTCCTGAAGAATGAGCGGTCCATTCTATCGACGGGTTCAGGCGTCTTCGGCTGTCTGGAGCTGTTCCAGTTCGTCTGGCGGGGCCACCGTCACGGCCACCGCCAGCGTGTGGCGCGCGCCGCTCTGGATCACGCCGCGCATGGGCGAGACGTCCGCGAAATCGCGCCCGATCGCCAGGGTCACGTAGTCCTCACCCGGGCTGCCCCAGCCGCAGCGGTTGTTGGTGGGATCGAAGTCGAACCACGCGCCGGTGGGGGCGGCGTCGGGGTCATCGGCCGAGGCGGGCAGGGGCACGTACACCGAGACCCAGGCGTGCGAGGCATCGGCGCCGATCAGGCGCGGCTTGCCCGGCGGCGGGCGCGTGAGCAGATAACCGCTGACGTAGCGCGCGGGCAGGCCGAGCGAGCGCAGGCAGCCCAGCATGATGTGGGCGAAGTCCTGGCACACGCCCTTGCCTTGCGCCAGGGCGTCGAGCGCGGGGGTGTTCACCTCGGTGCTGTGGGTCTCGTAGCTCAGCTCGTTGTGGATGCGCTCCATCAGCGCGCGCGCCGCTTCCAGGGCCGGCAGGCCGGGCTTGAAGGCCGGGCGGGCGAAGGCGGCAAAGGCGTCGTCGCGCGGCACGTAGGGCGAGGCGAAGAGGAACTCGCTGGCCGCGTCGAACGGTGCCTGGGCGCGGTAGCGGAAATGCTCGCGCACGCGCTCCCAGTTCATGCCGCGCCAGGGCGGGCCTTCGGGCAGGGGCTCGGGCGCTTGTGTCTCGACCAGGCTGTCGGCCTCCACGGTCAACATGCTGTGGATGGATTGCAGCGAGAAGAAGGTGCGCGGGTTGCCGAACACGTCGGTGGTCTCGCTGCGCGCGGCCGGCTCGGGGTCGATGCGCAGCTCGTGCGAGCGCACGCGCTGCGAGGCCGTGTCCACCGGCCGCAGGTGCACCATGTGCTGCGCCATGTCGATGGCGCCGTGGTAGCGGTAGCGGGTGCGGTGCAGGATGCGCAGCAGCATGTCAGGCCCCGAGCGATTGGTTGCGCTGGTCCGCGTGGCTGAAGTGCAGGCGCGTGATCTCGTCGGAGAGGTCGATCGCTGCGATCTCGCAGCCGTCGAGCAAGGCGGCCAGGTCGCTCCAGACGCGCTGGCCGTCCGGGCTGCGCTGCCAGTTGCTCAGGTCGGGCAGCACCCAGGTGTTGGGGTCGGGCAGGCCGCGCGCGAGCACCGCGTCCTGCGGCGTGGCGCTGTGCGAGAGCTTGGCCAGGCGCGAGCGCAGCGTGTGCACCACCCAGGCCAGCGAGCGCGGGTTGTCGCGGTCCATCACCAGCAGGTCGATGAGCGCCACCATGTCGCGCCGCTGCTGGTATTGCGCGTGGAAGGTGATGGTGCTGTCGAACAGCGCGACCACGGCCTCGAAGCCGGCCTGGTCGTGCACGCAGCCGTGTTCGAGCGCGAGCGACAGCGCGCGCGCCAGCGTGATGAGCCGTTCGATGTGGCGGCCCATGGAGAGCAGGCGCCAGCCGTCGTCGCGCACCATGCGGTCGGTCTGCGAACCGGTGATGGCCGCGAGCAGCTCGCTGGCGTTCTGCAGCGCCGCGATGGCTTCGGCGGTGGCGTACTCGGCGTCGGTGGACAGGGCGGCGCAGTCGCGCGCGAAACTGGCCTCGGTGCGCTCGATCAGGTTCCAGTGTTCCTGCGACAGGCGCTCGCGCACCTGCGCAGCCGCCGCCTTGAGCGCGCGCAGGTTGAAGCCCACGCTGAAGGACTGCGCGGCCAGCGCATCGCCGGGCGCGGGCGAGAGCGCGGCGATGAGGCTGCGCGAGAACACGCGCGCCGAGAGCGAGGCGGTCGGCACATCGGGCAGCACCAGGGCGTTCTCGCGCGCCATGCTGGTCAGCCAGGCCATCAGCGCGCGCGAGTTCGGTTCTTCACCGCCCAGGTGGCTGAGCACGATCTGCGCGAGCCGCACGCTGTTTTCGGCGCGCTCGGTGTAGCGGCCGAGCCAGAACAGGTTTTCCGCGGCGCGGCTGGTCACGGGCCGTTTCTGCTGCGCCAGCGTGAGCGTGCTCGGCGCGGATTGCAGCAGGCTGGTGTGGTCCACCGGGCCGTCGGTGAGCACCCAGCAGTCGGCGCTGCTGCCGCCGCGCTGCATGGCGGCGATGAGCTGGCCGCGCGGTGCCAGGCGCACCATGCCGCCGGGCAGCACGCGCCAGGACTTCGGGCCGTCGGCCAGCGCGAACACGCGCAGCATGGCCGAGCGGGGCATCAGCCGCTCGCCGCTCCAGGTCGGCGTCTGCGACAGCGGCAGCCAGGACTGCACGGTGTAGTCGTCGGCGTGGCGGGCCATGCGGCCCGACCACTCGTCGAGCTCGCGCGCGCTCAGGCTCTGGCCCATCACGGTGTCCAGCCCGGAACGCGGGTAGGTGGGCTTGATCACGCTGTCGCGCAGCAGCGGCAGCACCTCGCGCAGCGCGGCGTCTTCGCCGCACCACCAGGTGCGCAGCGAAGGCAGGCTCAGTTCCTCGCCCAGCAGGTGGCGGCTGATGGCGGGCAGGAAGCCCAGCAGCGCGCTCGATTCCAGCGGGGCCGAGCCCGGCGCGTTGGCCAGCAGCAGGTTGCCCGCGCGCAGCACCTGCAGCAGGCCGGGCACGCCCAGGCGCGAATCGGAGCGCAGTTCCAGCGGGTCCAGCCACTCGTCGTCCAGCCGCTTGATGAGCGCGTGCACCGGCTCCAGGCCGCTGAGCGTCTTGAGGAACAGGCGCTGGTCGCGCACCGTGAGGTCGTTGCCTTCCACCAGCGTGAGGCCGAGGTAGCGCGCGAGGTAGGCGTGTTCGAAGTAGGTCTCGTTGTAGGGGCCGGGCGTGAGCAGGGCGATGCGCGCGTTCTCGCCCTCGGGTGCCATGCGCTTGATGCCGTCCATGAGGGCGCGGTAGCTCGCGGCCAGGCGCTGCACCTTCATGCCGGCGAAGGCTTTGGGGAACTGGCGCCCGATGGCGATGCGGTTCTCCAGCAGGTAGCCGAGGCCGGAGGGCGCCTGGGTGCGCTGGCCGACCACCCACCAGCGGCCGTCGGGCCCCTGCGCGAGGTCGAAGCCCACGATGTGCAGCCAGGTGTCGCCCGGCGGGCGCACGCCCTGCATGGAGCGCAGGTAGCCCGGGTGGCCTTGCACCAGCGCGGCCGGCAGCAGCGCGCGCTTGAGCAGTTCGCGCTCGCCGTACAGGTCGGCCATCATGGCGTTGAGCAATCGCGTGCGCTGCAACACGCCGGCCTCGATCTGCGCCCAGTCCTGCGGACCGATGAGCTTGGGGAAGAGGTCGAGCGACCAGGGGCGTTCGAGCCCGGTGGAGGCGTCGGCGTAGACGTTGTAGGTCACGCCGTTGTCGCGGATCTGGCGCTCGAGGTTCTCGGCGCGGCGGTTGAGGTCGCTGAAGCCGTCGGCGCCGATGTGTTCGAAGAAGCTGGCCCAGGGGCGCGACAGCGCCGAGGCCTCGGGGTCGCCGCCGGCGCGCAGCTCGTCGCGGTGGCCCGCGTCCGCCGGCACGGACAGGGAGAGCGCCCAGGCCCCCGGGGTGTCCGGGCGCAACTGGGCAAAGAGGGATTCGGTGGGGTCGGGATTCACGGGCTTAGAGTATGCCCGCTGGGGTATCGGCGGGCCGGGGGGACGTGAATCGCCGTGTGGCATCCTTCAAACAGGTTCTGGCAGGCCCGGGCCGCGTGTTCAGGTCCGCAGGTCGAGCGTGAACGGAAACTCGCGGCTGTGCTGGGCCGGCGTCACGTCCATGCGGCCGGGCGTGTGCCCCATCTGGAAGAAGCGCGACAGCCGGCGGCTCTCGGCCTCGTAGGCGTTGATGGGGAAGGTGTCGTAGTTGCGCCCGCCCGGGTGGGCGACGTGGTACTGGCAGCCGCCCATGGAGCGCTTGAGCCAGGTGTCGACGATGTCGAAGGTCAGCGGCGCGTGCGCGGCGATCGAGGGGTGCAGCGCCGAGGGCGGGCTCCAGGCCTTGTAGCGCACACCGGCCACGTACTCGCCCGCGGTGCCGGTGCTCTGCAGGGGCAGGGCGCGGCCGTTGCAGGTGATCACGTGGCGGCTGTCGTTGAAGCCGCTCACGCGCACCTCCACGCGCTCCAGCGAGGAGTCCACGTAGCGCACGGTGCCGCCGACCGCGCCTTCTTCGCCCATCACGTGCCAGGGCTCCAGCGCGCTGCGGAGGGTGAGCTCGATGCCGCGCGCGGCGACCTCGCCCACCAGCGGGAAACGGAACTCGAAGTGCGGCTCGAACCACGCCATGTCGAAGGGGTAACCGGCGTCGGCCATGTCGGTGAGCACGTCCTCGAAGTCCATGCGCACGAAGGTGGGCAGCAGGCAGCGGTCGTGCAGCTCGGTGCCCCAGCGGGTGAGGCGGCCCTGCCAGGGCTGCTTCCAGAAGCGCGCGATCATGGCGCGCAGCAGCAGCTGCTGCGCGATGCTCATGCGCGCGTGTGGCGGCATCTCGAAGGCGCGCAGCTCCAGCAGGCCCAGGCGCCCGGTGGGGCCGTCGGGCGAGTAGAGCTTGTCGATGCAGAACTCGCTGCGGTGCGTGTTGCCGGTGACGTCGATCAGGATGTTGCGCAGCGTGCGGTCCACCATCCACGGCGGCATGTCTTCGCCGTAGGTCTTGCGGTTCTGCCCGATCTGCGCGAGCGCGATCTCCAGTTCGTAGAGCTGGTCGTTGCGCGCCTCGTCCACGCGCGGCGCCTGGCTGGTCGGGCCGATGAACAGGCCGCTGAACAGGTACGACAGTGACGGATGGTTGTGCCAGTAGGCCAGCAGGCTGCCCAGCAGCTCGGGCCGGCGCAGGAAGGGCGAGTCCGCCGGCGTGGCGCCGCCGAGCACGAAGTGGTTGCCGCCGCCGGTGCCGGTGTGGCGGCCATCGGTCATGAACTTCTCGGCGCACAGGCGCGTCTGGTGCGCGGCTTCGTAGAGGAATTCGGTGTGCTCCACCAGCTCGCCCCAGTTGTGCGCGGGGTGGATGTTGACCTCGATCACGCCCGGGTCGGGCGTGACCTGCAGCATCTTCAGGCGCGGGTCGCGCGGCGGCGGGTAGCCTTCGAGCACGATGCTCATGCCCAGCTTCTCGGCCGTGGCTTCCACGGCGGCGAGCAGGTCGAGGTAGTCCTCCAGCAGCGCCATGGGCGGCATGAAGATGTAGAGGTGCTGGTTCTTGCCGCCGCCGGCCTTCTCGGCCTTGGGGCCGTTGGCGCGGTGCGGGTCGCGCGCTTCCACGCACAGCGCGGTGCGCGTGAGCCAGGCGGCCGATTCGGCGCGCTGCGGGAAGCGCGCGGCCAAGGCCTGCGCGGGCGCCGCGCCGGGGCCGGGCTGGCCCGGGCGCAGGCCTTCCACCGTCTCGGCATCCGGGTCGAAGTCCATGCCTTGCATGGAGACCGTGCCGCCCTCGGCGAAGCCGCCACCCACCTGGTGCGGTGACACCTGGTGCTTCACGGCCGCGCCACGCGGCAACGGGTCGCGCGCGGAGTGCGGGTCCTGTTCGATGTGGTACGGGTAGTCGCCGGCCGAGACCCAGGGCAGCGAGTCCAGCGGCAGGCGGTAGCCCATGGGCGAGTCGCCCGGGATCAGGTACATGCGCTCGTCGCGGAAGAACCAGGGCCCGGTGGACCACACCGTGCCCGAGATGCGCGGGTAGCCACTCTTGCCGTTGTTGGACAGCGCGCCGTTGCGGCCCGAGGCCTGCAGCGGCAGCACGTAGCCCACGGTGGCGTCCAGGCCCTGGCCGAAGACGCGGCGCAGGCGGGCGCGTTCGAGCTCGTCGTCGAGCTTGCTGTCGAACGGGTCCACGTTCACCGGCAGGCGGCGCTCGCGCCAGAGGTAGTACCAGGTGTCCTCGTAGCCCGGGGTGATGTACTGGGTGGACAGGCCGAGCTTGCGCGCCAGCGCCTGCGTGAAGCGGCGCGCGTCGTCGCTGGTGCAGCGCGCTTCGTCGCGCTCGTCGGCCAGCAGGGCCGGGTTGTGCCAGAGGGTCTCGCCATCGGCGCGCCAGAACATCGACAGCGCCCAGCGTGGCAATTGCTCGCCCGGGTACCACTTGCCCTGGCCCATGTGCACGAAGCCGCCCGCGCCGTACTCGGCGCGCAGGCGCCCCAGCAGCTCGGTGGCGTAACCGCGTTTGGTGGGGCCCAGCGCGTCGGTGTTCCACTCGGCGGCGTCGCGGTCGCTGGTGGCCACGTAGGTGGGCTCTCCGCCCATGGTCAGGCGCACGTCGTGCTGTTCCAGATCGGCGTCCACCTTTTCGCCCAGGGCCAGCACGCCGGCCCATTGTTCGTCGGTGTAGGGGCGGGTGACGCGCGGCGACTCGTAGACCCGCGTCACGCTCATGTGGTGGCTGAATTCCACCTCGCACTTGTCCACGCCACCTTCCACCGGCGCCGCGCTCGAGGGCTGCGGCGTGCAGGCGAGTGGCACATGGCCTTCGCCCGCGAGCAGGCCGGAGGTCGGATCCAGCCCGATCCAGCCCGCGCCGGGCAGGAAGACTTCGCACCAGGCGTGCAGGTCGGTGAAGTCTTTCTCGGGGCCATTGGGGCCGTCGACCGACTTCACGTCGGACGTGAGCTGGATCAGGTAGCCCGAGACGAAGCGCGCGGCCAGGCCCATGTGGCGCAGGATCTGCACCAGCAGCCAGCCGCTGTCGCGGCACGAGCCGCTCTTGAGCTTGAGCGTGTCTTCGGGCGTCTGCACGCCGGGCTCCATGCGGATGGTGTAGGCGATGTCGCGTTGCAGCCGCTGGTTGATCTCGACCAGGAAGTCGATCGTGCGGCGCTCGCTGCGGTCCACCTCGGCCACGTAGGCCTTGAGCAGCGGCGTGAGCGGCGCGGTGGCCAGGTAGGGGGCCAGTTCCTGCTTCTGCGCCTCGTCGTACGTGAACGGGAAGTTCTCGGCCGAGGGCTCCAGGAAGAAATCGAACGGGTTGTAGACCGCCATTTCCACCACCAGGTCGATCGTGACCTTGAACTCGGTGGTGGGCTCGGGGAACACCAGGCGCGCCTGGTAGTTGGCGAACGGGTCCTGCTGCCAGTTGATGAAATGCTCGCCGGGTTCGATGCGCTGCGAATACGAGAGCACCTTGGTGCGGCTGTGCGGCGCGGGCCGCAGCCGGACCACCTGAGGCCCCAGCTTGACCAGGCGGTCGTACCGATAATGGGTGATGTGGCTCAGGGCAACATGGATCGCCATACGAGAGACTTTCCTGGGAGGGGAACAACAATGGATCCGCGAGCCACCAACCGGCCGACGCGGCTTGCAGCCATGCTAGCAAGTCTTGCGCCACGGCCACATGACATTTCCACCAAGCGGTGCCGCCCGGTCTGATCGTGCGCCATTCCGGCTTCGGGGCGCTGCTGGGCTGGGTGCTGGGCGTGGCGCTGCAATTGCAGCAGCCCGCGCTGTGGTCCCTGGAGGTCTACGGCGCTTTGCTGCTGGCCGGTGTGCTGGGCCTGGGGGCCTTGCGGCTGACCCGGCGTGCCGCCCCTGCGCTGCTGCTGGCCTGGGTGGCGGGCGCGCTCATCGGTGTCGGTGCCACCGGCGCCCGCGCCGTGCATTTCGCGGCCGACGCGCTCGACCCGGCCCTGCAAGGCATCGACATCGAGGCGACCGGGCGCATCGCCTCCCTGCCGCAGCGAAGCGCGCAGGGTGAGCGCTTCGAGTTCGTGGTGGAGTCGGCCGCGCGCGGCGGCCAGGCGGTGGCGCTGCCACCGCGCCTGCAACTGGGCTGGTACCTGCGGCCCGATGAGGCCGGCGGGGCCGGCCCCGGCCTGCGCGCGGGCGACCGCTGGCGCTTCACAGTGCGCCTGCGCAGCCCGCACGGCAACGCCAACCCGCACGGCTTCGACCGCGAACGCTGGCTCTGGGAGCAGGGCATCCAGGCCACCGGTTATGTGCGCAGCGGCCCGCGCGACCCGGCGCCCCAGCGGCTGGGCGCCACACCCTGGCACCCGCTGGACCGCTTGCGCCAGGGCGTGGCCGAGCGCATCGAGGCCCGCGTGCACGAAGACCCGCGCAGCGCGGGCGTGCTGGCCGCGCTGGTGGTGGGCGACCAGTCCGCCATCGACCGCAGCGACTGGGACCTCTTCCGCACCACAGGCGTCGCTCATTTGATGAGCATTTCAGGATTGCACGTGACGCTGTTCGCCTGGCTGCGCCACGGCGCTGGTGGGCGCGCTCTGGCGGCGCCTGGCGCTGCGCTGGCCCAAGGCCTTGCTGGCGCTGCCCACGCCCTGGGCGGCGGGCCTGGGTGGCGTGGCGCTGGCCACGGCGTACGCGCTGTTCTCGGGCTGGGGCGTGCCGGCGCAGCGCACCGTGCTCATGCTGGCCGTGGTGGTCGGTCTGCGCCTGTCGGTGCGACAGTGGCCCTGGCCGCATGTGTGGCTGCTGGCCATGGCGGTGGTGCTGCTGCTCGACCCCTGGGCCTTGATGCAGGCCGGCTTCTGGCTCAGCTTCGTGGCGGTGGGCATCCTGTTCGCCACCGACCCGGGCCGGCGCTCGCCCGCGCCCGAGGGCTCCTGGCCGCAGCGCGCGGCGCGGGCCTTCCTGGCCTTGCTGCGCGAGCAGGGCGTGGTGACGGTGGCGCTCGCGCCGCTCACCCTGCTGCTGTTCGGCCAGTTCTCGGTGGTGGGGCTGGTGGCGGACCTCGCCGCCATTCCCTGGGTGACCCTGCTGGTCACGCCGCTGGCCTTGCTCGGTGTGTTCGCGCCGCCCTTGTGGGATGGGGCCGCCTGGGCGGTGCAGGCCTTGTCGCTCGCCTTGCAGTGGCTGGCCCAGTGGCCGGGCGCGGCCCTGTTCCGGCCCGTGGCGCCGTGGCCGCTGGCCCTGGCGGCGGTGCTGGGCGGTGTGTTGCTCGTGTTGCGCCTGCCCTGGGTGGTGCGGCTCTCGGGCCTGATGCTGCTTTGGCCGGCCTTGCTCTACGCGCCACCGCGCCCAGCGCCGGGCCAGTTCGAATTGATCGCGCTGGACGTGGGGCAGGGCAGCGCGGTGCTGCTGCGCACCGCCGGCCACAGCCTGCTCTACGACACCGGCCCGCGCTATGGGCCGCAGCCCGATGCCGCCGACGCCGGCGACCGCGTGGTGCTGCCGCTGTTGCGCGCGCTCGGCGAGCGGCTCGACACGGTCGTGGTCAGTCACAGCGACAGCGACCATTCCGGTGGCGCGCCCTCGGTGCAGGCGGCGCAGCCGCAGGCGCGCTGGCTCTCGTCCTACGACAGCGACGCCGCGCGCCGCTGCGTGGCGGGCCAGCGCTGGCGGTGGGATGGGGTGGATTTCGAGGTGCTGCACCCGCAACCCGATGACTACGACGAGACCGGCCATGGGCGGCTCTCCAGCAACGCCATGTCCTGCGTGTTGCTCGTGTCCAACGGTGCGCAGAGCGCCTGGCTGGGCGGCGACATCGATGCCGCGCGCGAGGTGCGCCTGGCGCTCGCGCGGCCCGAGCAACGCGCGACCGTGATGCTCGCGCCCCACCACGGCAGCCAGACCTCCAGCAGCCCGGTGCTGCTCAACACCCTGCGCCCGAGCCTGGTGATGGTGCAGTCGGGCTACCGCAACCGCTTCAACCACCCCGCGCCGGTGGTGCTGGAGCGCTATGCCCAGCGCGGCATTCCCTGGGTGAACTCACCCGGGTGTGGCGCGGCGACCTGGCGCAGCGCCGAGCCCGACCGCGTGGTGTGCCAGCGCGAGGTCGGTCGCCGGTACTGGCACCATCCTGGCAAGCAGGAAAATGATCAATCTAACGATCATAATCATTAAAATGATCAATTAAACGATCAAAACGGTTTGCTGAGTCAAGCGAAAAATGATAAATTGAATTATCAAAATCATCAGAAAGCTCAACATGACGAGCATTGTTCAAGACGTTGAGGGCGCACGCAAGGCCGCATCGCTGACGCAAGAGGAACTGGCGCAGCGCGCCGGCGTCAGCCGCATGACCGTGTCGCGCATCGAGGCAGGCATGGATCCCAGGCTGTCCACGCTGCAGGAACTGGCCCGCGCCATGGGCATGGAGCTGATGCTGGTGCCGCGCGCGCTGCGCGCCGAGGTGGAGGGCTTCCTGCGCTCGGGTGGGCGCGTGCTCGGGCAGCCCGCGGGGGCGGGTGCGCCGAAGTCGCTGGTGGACCTGCTGGACACACCGGCCTGAAAGGGGCCGGCCGTGAGCACCTTCATCCGTTACCTGCGCCTGTCCCTGCACACGCCGGCGGGGGAGAAGCAGCCCATCGGCTACCTCTCGCAGTACGGCGACATCCTGCGCATGTCCTTCGACGAGCCGTTCGTGAACGACCCGCGCCGGCCCACGCTGTCCATGAGCCTGCGCGGGGTGGACGACGCGGCCACCCGGCAGATCCTGAGCGCCACGCGCGACGAGCGCCTGGTGCGCAACGACGGCCGCTGGCCGGTCTTCTTCCAGAACCTCTTGCCCGAAGGCCACAACCGCGAACGCCTGGCCGCGCAAAGAGGCTGCACCACCGAGGACGAATTCGAACTGCTGGCCGCCGCCGGGCACGACCTGATGGGCGCGCTGGAAGTCGAGCCCGTGCCCGCCGACGAAGACATCCCGCAGGTGGTTCGCCACTGGCACGCGGCGCTGGGGCTCGACGTGCTGGAGCCGGGCTTTGTCGAGCTGCCGGTCGAGGACGCCGCGTCCCTGCCCGGGATGGTGACGAAGTTCTCCGCGGTGCAGGAGGGACGGCGCTACGTCGTCAAGCGGCATGGCGTGGCGGGCAGCCACATCCTGAAGCTGCCGACCACCCGCCACCCCGAACTCGTCGAGAACGAGTACACCGGCTACCGGCTGTGTGCCGCGCTGGGGCTGGACTGCGCTCGCGCGAGCATCATCACGCGGGATCAGGCGCAGTTGCCCGAGCCGGTCGATTTTCCGCACATCCTGGCGGTCGAGCGCTTCGACCGTCGGCACGGCCTGCGCGTGCACATGGAAGAGTTCGCGCAGGTGATGGGCTATGCCCCGAGGCAGAAGTACGGCAGGGGCATCGAGCGGGACTACGGCCAGATGCTGCGCCTGCTCAACCAGTATTCGGTGCAGCCCGCGCGCGACACACGCGAATTCCTCGGCCGCTTCCTGGCTTTCATCCTCATGGGCAACACCGACGCGCACCTCAAGAACTGGGCGCTGCTGTACCCCGATGGCATCGAGCCTCAACTGGCCCCCTTGTACGACCCGGTCTGCGTGAGCGCCTTCTTCACCGGCATGCCGCCGGCGGACTACGGCATCAACCGCGCCATCGACGCCAGGCTGCGCGCGTTCACCTGGGCGCAGCTCGAATCGCTGCTGGAGAGCGCCGGCCTGCTGCGCAGGTCGGTGGTGTTGCGGCACTGCAAGGCGCTGGTGCAGGCCGCGCAGGCGGACTGGCCGGCCTTGCTCGCGGATGCACCTCTCAACGTGCGCGAGGAGGTCACCGCGCGCCTGCGCGGCGGTGTGGCCCTGACGGCCTGAACCTGTTCAGCCGGCCTGCACGAACTGCTGGCGCGCGCTGCGGCCTTCCTGGCTGTCGCGGCAGACCAGGGCCTGGTCGGCATCCATGTAGATGCTCGGGTGGTGCAGCGCGGTGGCGCAGGCATTGACCGATTCCTTGGTCATGCGCAGCAGGGCCGCCGGCGTTTCGGCGGTCTTGCGGGCCAGCGCCTGGGCATCTTCGACCGCGCGGCCGGGCTCGCTGATCACGTCCACCAGGCCCCAGTCGAGCGCCTGCGCGGCGCCCAGCTTCTCGCCCAGCAGGATGGCGCGCTTGGCGCGCGCCGCGCCGAGCAGGCTGGTCAGGCGCGGGATCGCGCCCCAGCCCATGTTGAGGCCAACCTTGACTTCGGGCAGGTAGAACGCGGCCTGGCTGGACGCCACGCGCCAGTCGCACGCCAGGGTGAGCGCGGCCGCGCCGCCCACCACCATGCCTTCGATGGCCGCGATGGTGAGCTGCGGCAGGTTTTCCCATGCGCGGCACAGGCGCGCGCCGCGTTGCGCCATGTCGCGCCGCTGCAGCAGGGCCTGGTCGTCCTCGTTCCACTTGGCCGGGTCCTTCAGGTCGATGCCGGCCGAGAAGATGTCGGCGGCACCGGTGAGCACGACCACCTGGATGTCCAGGGCGTCGCCGAGGTCGCGCGCGACCTGGGTGAGGGCCAGCAGCGTGTCCTGGTTGATGGCGTTGCGGTTCACGCCGCGGTCGAAGCGCACCAGGGCCACCGGCCCTTCGACGGTCACCGTCACACTCTGGCCATACGTGGGTTTCAAATCGGACTCCTTGGGGATCATGGGGCGGTCTGGTGGCGTCCCTGCACACGCGTGAGGCGGGACATGTAGCGAAAGCCGAACGGCGGGTAGTAGCTCACCGCCACTTCGAGCAGCTTGCCGGCCGGGTTGCGAAAGCGCCGCACCATCAGCAGGGCGGGATCGCTCTTGGTGTAGCCCAGGCGCTTGGCGATGGCGGCCGGGAAGGTGGCGGCCGAGATCTCCATGTCGATGGTCTCCACCGTTTCGTCGCACAGGCGTTCGAACAGCGGGTACACGCCGCCGGGTTGCTGGCCGATGTGCTCGACCACGGCCTGGTACTCCCGGCGGATGTAGATGTCGGTCCAGGAGATCGGCCGGTCGGTGCCAGGCACGCAGCGGAAGGTGGAGACCTTGAGCCAGTCCGCCGGCACGCCTTCGAGCCGCAGCTCGGTGGGGTGCGCGCTCAGTTCGGTGGTGACGCGGTGCACGCTCAGCGCCGTGGTCTCCAGGTACTGGGTGAGCTGCTCGGTGTTCTCCAGCGCCAGGCCGAACTGCGGCTGGGTGTGCTGGCGCACGACGGTGGTGCCCGTGCGCGGCTTGCGCACCACCAGGCCGAGGTCGGAGAGGCGGCGCGTGGCCTCGCGCACGGTGTGCCGGCTGACGCCGAAGCGCGCGCACAGCTCGTTCTCGGTCGGCAGGTTGCTGCCCACCGGGTAGTCCCCGTTCTTGATCATGCGCAGCAACTCGTCGCTGAGGCTCTTGTGCAGCGTGGTGCGGCGGGAGGGCTGGGGGTTTCCGGCATCAGAGGTCCAGACGTTGGAGGGCGGCAAGGGTCTCGACGTTGAAGGTGGCCGGCTGCTCGCTGTGGGGGAAATGCCCCACGCCGGGCCACTCGAGGTACACCGTCGGAATGCCGCGCGCCTGCAGGGCGGCGTCCACATTCCGCGCGGATTCGGGGGGCACGGACCAGTCTTCGGCACCTTCAACGATCACGCAGGGGCACTGTAGCTGGTCCAGCAGGGTTTCCATGCGGAAACCGCCAAAGGCGCGGATGTCGGCGAAGGCCACTTCGGGGATGCAGCGCCGCGCGTCCATGACGATCTCCTCGGCGCGCGCGGCGTCGGTGCCGCTGCCCATGAGGGTGCGGAAGCTCACCTCGAACCAGTCGCCCGGGTTGATGCGCGCCATGTCGAGGATGGCCGGGTTGTAGCCGGAGCTCTTGACCACGTTGACCGAAGCGCCGTCGACGAACACGAGGCCGCGCACGCGCTGCGGCGCCAGCGCCGCGGCAGCGGCCACGACACCGCCGCCCATGGAGTGGCCCATGAGCACCGGGCGGTCCAGGCCGAGCGCGTCGATCACCTGCAGCACATGGCGCGCGTTGCTCGGGCTGTCGGTGTGCGGGCCGCCGGCGGGCATGCCGCTCTTGCCGTGGCCCGGCAGGTCCAGCGCGTACACCGCGTAGTGCTGGCCGAAGAAGTCGAGGTTGTGTTGCCAGGACAGGCTGTCCTGGCTGGCGCCATGCACCATCACGAGGGGCGTGCGCCCGTCCGTGGGGTCGCCCGCGTGGTCGAAGTAGGCGCGCAGGCCGTCGGCCGTGGTCACGTAGGGCATGTCATTCGCTCCTGGGCGCGCACAGGCGCAAGACGGCGTGGATCAGCAGCCAGTTCTGCACGCAGGCGCGCAGGTCGCCTTCGACGCTGAGGCGGTGCTGGCGCACCAGGCGGTTGAAGGGGAAGCCGCTGGCCAGGGCCTGCAGGGCCGATTCGTCGCCCACGAAAGTGAAGGGCGCCTCGCCGGCCTGGCCCGCTTCGATGGTGTCCGGCGTCACCGCGATCCAGGCGCGCTGGCCCGTCTCGCTGTGGCGAAAACCGATTCTCAGATGGGCCAGCGTGCGGTGGCGCGCGACGAAACCGTCCGCCTGCGCGCGCTGGGCCAGGGCCGGCAGGTAGCCTTCGTCCAACAGGCTGGAAGGGGCCGTTGTCATGCGTCGAATCCTTGTCTCAACTTGAACTTCTGGACCTTGCCGGACGAAGAGTGCGGCAGGCTGTCCACCAGAAAAATCCGCTTGGGCACCTTGAAGCCCGAAAGGCTTTCGCGGCAGTGCGTGCGCAGCGCCTCGGTGTCCGGCTGGCGGCCTTCGATCGGCACCACGGCGGCCACCAGTTCTTCGCCCCAGCGTTCGTGCGGCACGCCGAAGGCGGCGGCCTCGCGCACATCGGGGTGGCTGACCAGGCAATTCTCCACTTCCTGCGCCGCCACGTTCTCGCCCCCGGTCTTGATCATGTCCTTGCTGCGGCCCATGAAGTAGGCGAAGCCTTCGTCGTCGAAGCGGAAGAGGTCGCCGGTGTGCAGCCAGCCGTCGGCGTCCAGCGTGGCGGCGGTCAGCTCGGGCTGGTTCCAGTAGCCCTTGAAGACGGTGGGCCCCTTCACCTGCAGCTCGCCGGGGCCGCGCTGGTCCGTCAGCACCTGGCCGGTCTCGTCCACCAGACGGTGTGCCACGTGGCGCCAGAGGTAGCCGATGGAGCCCGGGTGGTCCAGGATCTCGTGCGTGTAGCGGTTCTTGATGGTGGTGACGCAGCTCTCCGTCATGCCGAAGCCCCAGCCGAACTCGGCGTTGGGAAACACCTGGCGGATCAGTTCCTGGCGCCATTCGCCCAGCGGCGCCGCGGCGGTCTGCACGTAGCGCACCGAGGGCAGGCGCAGCTGCGCGAAGCCCGGGTGGTCGGTCAGGCCGACCCACATCGCCGAGAGCAGGAACACGTGCGTGGGCAGGTTCTGCTGCAAGGCCTCCACCACGCTTTGCGCATCGAAGCGCGGCACCAGGTGCAGGCTGCCGCCGGCGTACAGGATGGGGCCGTTGATGACGCCGAAGCCGCCGATGTGGAACAGCGGCGTGGCCATGAGCGAGCGCGACTGCGCGTCGATGCCGAGTTCCATGATGTAGTTCATCGCGTTCCACACCAGGTTGCCATGGGTCAGCATCGCGCCCTTGGGCGTGGAGGTGGTGCCCGAGGTGTACATGATGATCGCGACGTCGCCGTCCTCGACGCAGCCGGTGCGCCAGGCCACCGGGTCGGCGGTGGCCGGCACGTCGGCCAGGTCGCTGGCCAGGTGGTCGAGGCAGACCGGCAGCTGGTCCGGCGCGAGGTGCCGCGGCAGCTCCGCGACGAGGGGCGAGAACTCCGCGTCGTGCACCAGCACGCGGGGCGTGCAGTCGCTGATGAGAAAAGCCAGCTCGGCGGCGCTGTAGCGCGTGTTCACCGGCACCAGGCTGAAGCCGCCCACGGCGGTGGCGTGCATCAGCGCGAGGTAGTCGATGGCGTTGTGCATGAGCACGGCGACGCGGTCGCCCCGGCGCACGCCCAGGCCTTGCAGGTGGGCGGTCAGCGCGCGGGCGCGGGCGCAGAGGGCGGCGAAGTCCATGGCCGTGTGGCTGTCCGACAGCGCCGTGCTGCGCGGGCTGCGCAGCGCGTGGAACATGGCCGTTTGGTAGATGTTGGGCATGGGGCAATCAGGCGGGGGCGCTGCGCACCGAGGTAGGCGGCGGTGACGTGGGGGTTGTTCATGATCTCGTCGCTCGGGCCGTCGAGCACCAGCCGGCCGGTCTCCAGCACCAGCGCATGCTGCGAGAGCTTGAGCGCCAGGCGGGCGTTCTGCTCCACCAGCACGATGGTGGTGCCGTCCTGGCTGATGCGGCGGATCGCGCGGGCGACTTCGAGCGTGACGTTGGGCGCCAGGCCGAGCGATGGCTCGTCCAGCAGCAGCAGGCGCGGGCGCGACATCAGCGCGCGGCCGATGGCGCACATCTGCTGCTCGCCGCCCGAGAGGTGCCGGCCCTGGCTGTGCTGCCGCTCGGCCAGGCGGGGAAAGTAGCCGTAGACCTTTTGAATGTCCTCGCGGATCGCCTGCCGGTCGCGCCGCAGGTAGGCGCCCATCAGCAGGTTCTCGTAGGTGCTCAGCTCGGGGAACAGGCGCCGGCCCTCGGGCGAGAGCGCCAGGCCCTTCGCGATGCGCTGGTCGGTGGGCAGCGCGGTGATGTCCTGGCCGTCCAGATGGAAGCTGCCGGCCTGCAGCGGCACCAGGCCGCACAGCGCCTTCATCAGGGTGGACTTGCCCGCGCCGTTGGCGCCGACGATGGCGCACACGCTGCCGGGGCGCACGGAGAACGACACGTCGCGCAGGGCCGCGATCGGCCCGTAGGCGACGGAGATGTTTCTGGCTTCAAGCATTTTCGAGATCCGCGCCCAGGTAGGCGTCAATGACTTGCGGGTTGTCGCGCACGGTGGCCGCCGGGCCGCTGGCCAGCAGGCGGCCGTTGACCAGCACGACCAGGTGGGAGCACAGGCGCATCACCATGTTCATGTCGTGCTCCACCAGCACGATGGACACGCCCGCGCTGTGGTGCACGCGCTCGATCAGCGCGCTCATGGCATCGGTTTCCACCGCGTTGAGGCCGGCCGCCGGCTCGTCCATCAGCAGCATCGAGGGCTGCGTGGTCAGCGCCATGCCCACGCCCAGGATCTTCTGCTGGCCGTAGGCGAGCGCGCCGGCGTCGTCGCTGGCGAGGCTTTCCATGCCGATCATCGCCAGGGCCTGCTCGGCCTGCGCCAGCGCCTGGCGCCGCCCCTGGCGCACCGTGGCCGGTCGCACCAGCGACCAGGGCGAGGGCAGTTGGCGAAACAGCGCCGCGCGGTACAGGTTGTCCAGCACGCTCAGACCCGGAAACACGTGGGTCATCTGGAACGTGCGGCCCAGGCCCTTGCGCGCGATGGCGGGGGCGGACAGGCGCTCGATGCGCTCGCCCCGGAACACCACCTCGCCCGCGCTGGCGCGCGTGGTGCCGGTGATGAGGTTGAACATCGTGGTCTTGCCCGCGCCGTTGGGGCCGATCAGCCCGGTGATGCCGTCCCCGCCGGCCTCGAACGACACGCCGTCCACCGCGCGGATGCCGCCGAAGGCGCGCGACAGGTTCCTGACTTGAAGCACCGCGCTCATGGCTGGGCCTTTCCGGCGCGCAGGCGCCCGATCCATGTGGCCCACAGGCCCGCCAGGCCTTTGGGCATGAAGCACAGCAGGGCCATCAGCACGATGCCGTAGATGAAGCGCTGGTACTGCTGCAGGTCGCGCAGCAGCTCGGGCAGGGGGATCAGCAGGAAGCCGCCCACCACCACGCCCGCGAGGGCGCCCACGCCGCCGAGCACGTTGATGATCACCGCGTTCACGGCGGTCCAGAAGCCGAACGAGTCGGGCGAGATGTAGCCCTGGTAGTGCGCGAACAGGCTGCCGGCCCAGCCGGCCATGGCCGCGCTGAGCACGAACACGGCGATGCGAAAGCGCAGCGCCTCGAAGCCGCTGGCGGTGACCAGGGCTTCGTCCTGGTGCAGCGAGGCGGTGATCACGCCGAGCTCGCGCCGGTACATGGCCTGCAGCGAGAAGTAGCTCGCCAGGGCCAGCGTGGTGGCCAGCAGGTAGCTGCCGTAGCGGTCCAGCGTGTGGCCGAGCAGCTGGGCCGGCGGAATCTGGCCGAAGCCGTTGTTGCCACCGAAGATGTCCACGAACTCGACGAAGCACAGCACCACCACCTCGCCGAAGGCAAAGGTCAACAAGGCGAAGTGCACGCCTTTGATGCGCATGAAGAGCGGCGCGGTCACCAGGGCGATCAGCGCCGAGGCCAGGCCCGCCAGCACGAAGGCGGACACGAAGCCCAGGCCCGCATCGCGGGTGAGGATGGCCGACACGTAGGCGCCGATGCCGAACAGCGCGCCGTGCGCGAGCGAGAGTTGCCCGATGCGCAGCATCAGGTTCATGCTCATGGCCAGCGTGGCGTACAGCGCCACCATGACGCCGACGTGCAGCGCGAAGCGCGATTCGCCCAGCGCCAGCGGCCAGGCCAGCAAGGCGGCGGCCACCAGCAGTTCGGCCACGCGCACGCCCACGGGGCGGCGCACCAGGGTGAGGTCGTTTCTCATCGGGATCTCCCCATCAGGCCGGCCGGGCGCACGGTCAACACCGCCATGACGATGAGGAACGAGAGCATCGTGGCGACGGTCGAGTTGTAGAAGGTTGAGGCGATCGCCTCGGTGAAGCTCAGGATCAGCGCCGCGATGACGGCACCGGGCAGACTGCCCAGGCCGCCGAGCACGACGATGATGAAGGCCTTCACCACCACGAGTTCACCCATGTGCGGGTGGATGGTGTAGACCGGTGCCATGAGGGCGCCCGCCAGGCCCGCCAGCAGGCAGCTGAGCGCGAAGGTGAGCGCCGTCATGCGCCAGGAGCGCACGCCCTGCAGGCGCGCGACCTCGCTGTCCTGCGCCACGGCGCGGATGGTGATGCCCACCCGCGTCTTCTCGATCAGCACGTAGAACGCGGCCAGGGCGAGCAGGGTGACGCCCACCACGTACAGCTGGTCCAGCGCGAGAAACACCGAGCCGATCTGCAGCGCGCCTTCCACCGGGCGCGCGACCGACAGGTCGTCGACCGTGAACACCAGCGAAATCGCCGCCTGCAGCGTGATGGCCAGGGCGAGCGACATGATCATGCCGCCCATCTCGTCGCCGGTGAAACGCCGGAACAGCACGCGCTCCAGCACGAAACCGGCCAGGCCGACGAGCAGGGCGCCGGCGATCAGCGCCGAGCCGTACGGCCAGCCGAGCAGGCCGTAGAGCACGTACATGGCGTAGGCGCCGAGCATGTAGAACTCGCCGTGGGCGAAGTTCACGACGCGCATGATGCCGAACACCAGCGTGAAGCCCAGCGCGATGAGCGCGTAGACGAACGCCGACATCAGCGCAATGATGGATATCTGTATCGCGATTTGCATGGGAAGAGCGGGCTCGAGGCCCGCGGCTGGCGCCGCAGGCGGGCGCGTTCAGCAGGGAAGAAGGAGGAGCTCGCGCCCCGGCGGCGCCACCCCTCGGTGGCGGCTGTGCGGGGCGCGCGGACTCAGCGGGCGTCGAACTTGGTGACGACCTTGCCCTTGCCGTTTTCGATCACGCCCAGGTAGGCCGGCGTGGCGATCTGGTGGTCGATGCCGTAGGTGTCCTTGCCACCCCAGACGATCTTGCCCTGGATGCCGTCGTACGTCTTGGTGGCTTCGATGGCCTTCACCACGGCGTCGGTGTCGGTGGTGGTGCCCGCCTTCTGGATCGCGCCGAACAGCAGCTTGGCCGCGTCGTAGAAATAGAAGGCGAAGTCGTCCATGGCGTTGGGGTGGTACTTCGCGTAGGCCTTGCTCAGCTTGGCGTAGGCGTCGCTGGCCGGGTCGGCCGAGAAATACACCAGGGTGCCTTCGGCGTTGTCCGCGCCAGCGGACTTCACGGTTTCGGCCACGTTGTTGCCGCCGAACTTGGTGAACGGGCCCTTGTAGCCCATTTCGCGCGCCTGGCGGATGACCAGGCCGGCCTGGGCCGGCGGCACCACGTCGAGCTCGATCAGGTCGACGCGCTTGGCCAGGATGCCCGCCAGGATGGTGCGGAAGTCGTTCTGCGAGCGCTCGAAGAACTTGGCGTCGGCGATCTCGTAGCCCGCGGCTTCATAGGCCTTCTTCTTGCCCTTCTGCGTGCTCCAGCCAGTGGCGTCGTTGGGCGAGATCACGGCCACGCGCTTGATCGCGGGGCGGTTCTGCTTGAGCCAGCCGATCAGCTGCGCGTCGTATTCGTTGGTGGTGGGCAGCACGCGGAACATGTAGCGCGTCTCGGCGTTCAGGGCCTCGGTGGTGTAGGTGTTGGAGAGCAGCACCACCTTGCTCTTTTCGGTGATCGGCTTGATCGCCAGCAGGGAGGCCGAGCCGATCGGGCCGATGATGAACTGCACCTTGTCCTGGTCGATCAGGCGGTTCACCGCCGTCACGGCGTCGGCCGCCTTGTAGTGGTCGTCGTAGGACACGATCTCCACCTTGTAGGTCTTGCCCGCCACCTTCAGGCCGCCGCTGGCGTTGATCTCCTCGGTCGCCACGCGCACACCGCCGTCGATGGCCAGGCCCCACGGCGCGCCCGGGCCGGTCATGCCGCCCAGCACACCGATCTTCAGCGTTTCCTGCGCGTGGCTGGCAGCGGCCAGGGCGGCGATGCCCAGACCCAGAACGGCCTTCTTGATGAACCCACTCATGCTTCTCGTCTCCAGGTAATGGTCCGTACAGACCAGGTTAATTGAACGAACAATTGAATTTATGGTCCGTACAATACAGGATCGTCGGCAGGCGCGCAAGCACCCCGCCGGCACCGGCGGGAAGGGTTGGGGTCTTGCGCCGGCTCCGGGAAGACACTGAGGGGATTTCGCGCGGCGGGGCGGCGAGGCGGCCAAAACCTGGCCCAGTCCTTGCTATGCTGTGCTCAGGAGAAAAAGCCCATGAGCAGACCGATGTTTGACGAAATGAACGCCTCGCCCAGCGAGGTCCGGGCCCACTATCAGAACTACGCGCGCTGGCTGGCCCAACAGCCTGAAGACGTGATGGCGGCCCGGCGCGAAGAGGCCGAAATGATCTTCCGCCGCGTGGGCATCACCTTCGCGGTGTACGGCGCCAAGGACGAGGACGGCTCCGGCACCGAGCGCCTCATCCCCTTCGACCTCATCCCGCGCATCATTCCCGCCCACGAATGGCGCAGCATGGAGGAGGGCCTGGTGCAGCGCGTGACCGCGCTCAACCGCTTCATCCACGACGTCTATCACGGCCAGGAAGTCATCAAGGCCGGCATCGTGCCGGCCGACCAGATCTTCCAGAACGCGCAGTTCCGCCCCGAGATGATGGGCGTGGACGTGCCGCACCAGATCTACTCGCACATCTCGGGCATCGACATCGTGCGCGCCCCGAATGCCGAGGGCGTGGGCGAGTACTACGTGCTCGAAGACAACCTGCGCGTGCCCAGCGGCGTGAGCTACATGCTCGAAGACCGCAAGATGATGATGCGGCTGTTCCCCGAACTCTTCGGCGAGAACCGCGTGGCCCCGGTCGCCCATTACCCCGACCTGCTGCTGGAAACCCTGCGCGCCAGCAGCCCGGCCACCACGGCCGAGCCCACGGTGGTGGTGCTCACCCCCGGCATGTACAACAGCGCGTACTTCGAGCACGCCTTCCTCGCGCAGCAGATGGGCATCGAGCTGGTCGAGGGGCAGGACCTGTTCGTCAAGGACAACTTCGTCTACATGCGCACCACGCGCGGCCCCAAGCGCGTGGACGTGATCTACCGCCGCGTGGACGACGACTTCCTCGACCCCTCGGTGTTCCGCCCCACCTCCACGCTGGGCTGCGAAGGCCTGCTGGGCGTGTACCGCAGCGGCAACGTCGCCATCTGCAACGCCGTGGGCACCGGCGTGGCGGACGACAAGTCCATCTATCCCTACGTGCCCAAGATGATCGAGTTCTACCTCGGGCAGAAACCCATCCTCAACAACGTGCCCACCTTCATGGGGCGCGAGCCCGAGGACCTCAAGTACATGATGGCCAACATGAAGGACCTCGTGGTGAAAGAGGTGCACGGCGCGGGCGGCTACGGCATGCTGGTCGGGCCCGCGTCCACGAAGGCCGAGATCGAGGACTTCCGCAAGGCCGTGGCGGCCAACCCGGGCGGCTACATCGCGCAGCCCACGCTCTCGCTCTCCACCTGCCCCACCTATGTGCAAAGCGGCGTGGCGCCGCGCCACATCGACCTGCGCCCCTTCGTGCTCAGCGGCAAGGAAGTGCAGATGGTGCCCGGGGGGCTCACCCGCGTGGCGCTCAAGGAGGGCTCGCTGGTCGTCAACTCCTCGCAGGGCGGCGGCACCAAGGACACCTGGATTCTTGAAGACTGAGGGACACACCATGCTTTCGCGCACCGCCGACCACCTTTTCTGGATGTCCCGCTACACCGAGCGCGCGGAGAACACCGCCCGCATGCTGGACGTGAACTACCAGACCTCGCTGCTGCCGCAGTCCGCAGCCGTGGCGCAGGTGGGCTGGGAAGGGCTGCTCGCCATCAGCGAGCTGCTGTATCCCTACACGCAGAAGTACGGCAAGGAAATCACGCCACGCAACGTGCTCGACTTCATGGTGCGCGACGAGTCCAACCCGTCGAGCATCTACACCTGTCTGAAGGCCGCGCGCGAGAACGCGCGGGCCGTGCGCGGAGCTCTCACCACCGAATTCTGGGAAACGCAGAACCAGACCTGGCTGGAACTCACGCGCATGCTCAAGGGCAAGAACTTCGAGCGCGACCCGGGTGAATTCTTCGAGTGGGTCAAGTTCCGCTCGCACCTCTCGCGCGGTGTGCGCATCGGCACCATGCTGCAGGACGAGGCCTTCCACTTCTACCGCATGGGCACCTTCCTGGAGCGCGCGGACAACACCGCCCGCCTGCTGGATGTGAAGTTCCACGCGGTGCACAGCGACTTCTTCGGCGCCGCCAGCGAGCTCGATCAGGAGTACGACTTCTACCACTGGAGCGCCATCCTGCGCAGCGTGAGCGGCTTCGAGGTCTACCGCAAGGTGTACCGCGATGTGATCACGCCCGAGCGCGTGGCCGAGCTGCTGATCCTGCGCGCCGACATGCCACGCAGCCTGGCCGCCAGCCTCAACGAGGTGGTGAACAACCTCAGCGTGGTGTCCAACGACCACAGCGGCGAAACCTTGCGCCGCGCGGGCAAGCTCAAGGCCGATCTGCAGTACGCCCGCATCGACGAGATCCTCTCCACCGGCCTGCACGCCTTCCTCACGCAGTTCCTGGACCGCGTGAACGAGCTGGGTGGGCGCATCAGCCAGGACTTCTTGGTGCCTTCGCACTGAGCGTCTGCACCATCTGCTCGAACAGCGCGTCCACCGCGGGCAGGTGGCGCGAGGCCTGGCTGCGGTAGAGCGCCACGTCCATGAAGTCCAGGACCGGCAGGCCCTGTTTTTCGCCCAGGATGGCCAGGTGGGCCGGCGCGCTGCAGCGCGTGAGCACCGCCAGGGCGAGCCCACTTTCCACCGCCGCCAACTGCCCCGCGAGGCTGGAGCTGTTGTAGACCACGCGGTAGGCGCGCCGCTGCGCGTGGAGCGCGGCGATCACCGCGCGCCTCGCCTGGCTGGTGGCTTCGTAGACCGCGATCGGCAGGGGGTCGCGGCGCCACACCTCGAACTGCGGTGCGCCCACCCACACCAGCGGTTCCTGGAACAGCAGCGTGCCGCGCGTGGACTTGTCGCGCGAAATCAGCGCCAGATCGATCTCGCCGCGCTGCACCTTGGGAATGAGCGAGGTGGACTGTTCGCAGTCCAGCTCGATTTCCACGCCCGCGTGCCGCGCGGCGTAGCTGCGCAGCACGGGTGAGAGGTAGCTCACGGCGTAGTCGTCGGGCACGCCCAGGCGCACGCGGCCGCTGAGCACCGGCCGATGCAGGGCCTCCAGCGTTTCGGCGTGCAGGGCCAGCATGCGCCGCGCGTAACCCAGCAACTCGGTGCCGGTGGGCGTGAGTTCGAGGTGGCGCGGGCCGCGCAGCAGCACGGCGCGGCCCACCGCGTCTTCCAGCTTGCGGATCTGCATGCTCACCGCCGGCTGGGAGCGGTGCACCAGCGGCGCGGCGGCCGAAAGCGATCCGCCATCCACCACCGCCACGAAGGCGCGCAGCCAGTCCAGTTGCAGGTCGGTGTGGGTCATGGCGGTCGGCTCCAATATTCGATTGTCGAATGCATTGGATTCTATTTATCCGCTGTACAGATGGGGCATGCCCGCCGACCATCGGCGCATGAACTCCACGGCTTCCCTGTCCACGTCCCTCGGCGCCCACCCTCACGCCGCCGCGCGCGAACGCTCGGGCATGTGGCTCATGGTGGCGGGCGGCCTCATGCTCGGCACGCTGGGCATCTTTCTCGAAGAGGCCGGCCAGAGCCCGCTCACGGCGGTGTGGTTCCGCTGCGCCTTCGGTCTGCTCACGCTCACCGCCTGGTTCGCCGTCACCCGGCGCTGGCGGGAACTCAGGCTCAGCGGTGCAGCGCGCCTGGCGGCAGTGAGCGCGGGCGTGCTCGCGGTGGTCAACTGGATCCTGTTCTTCGAGGCCATCGAGCGCACCTCCATCGGCGTGCGCACCGTGGTGGTGCACGTGCAGCCCTTTCTGGTGATGGCGTTCGGGGCCTTGTGGTGGAAGGAGCGCATCACGCGCGCGCAAGGCATCGCCACCTTCGCCTGCCTGATCGGCCTGGCGCTGGCCTCGGGCTGGGTCGACGGCGCGCTCACGGGCGCGGGCTGGTCGTCCAGCTACCTCTGGGGCATCGGCCTGGCGCTGCTCAACTCGGTGGGCTATGCCGCCCTCACGCTGATCGCCAACCGGGCGCGCGGCGTCACGCCACTGGCCCTGGCCTGGTGGCAGTGCGCCGTGGGCGCGGTGGTGCTGGTGTGGTGGCCCTTCGTGCACGGCTGGCCGCCGGCGGGGCCGGCCTGGGCCTGGCTCGCGGGGCTGGGCGCCATCCACACCGGCCTGGCCTACGTGGTGCTGTACGCCGGCGTGGCGCGCCTCAGCGCCGGGCGCGTGGCCGTGCTGCAGTTCGTCTACCCTGCCTCGGCCGTGGCGGTGGAATGGGCCGTGTACGGCCGGGCCCTGAGCCCCAGCCAGCTGGCTGGCGTGCTCATGATGCTGGTGGCCCTGGTGGTGGTGGGCACGCAACGGGCGGCGCGCCAGGCCTGAACCGTTGCGCGGAAAACCGCGCCATCGACTGCAAAAGTCACGCTCGCCACCGGCCCCCTGTCAGGCAAAAGGCCAAAAACGCCTATCCTGACTGTCAGGCCGGTCCAGGCCTTATCTCCCCGGGCCGGCCGTGATGCCAACGACGGAGGATGAATGGCCAGCGATCTGGATACGGTGAGGGTGCTCCGCGCCCTGTTCAACGACATGCCCAAGGCACCCCAGGGGCTCTCCCACGAGGAGACCATGGCCTGGGTGCAGCGGTCGATGGCCGACTTCGAGGGTGGCGACATGGCCTACATGATCGAACACATCACGCGAAGCTCCATGCTCGACATCGTGCTGCGCCTGCGCGAGGACGGTTACCTCAAGAACGACGCCGCCTTCACCGAGACCGTGGACCTGATCTCCACGCCCGACGGCCGCAAGACCTTCATGGACCGCTGCATCCAGGCGCAGAAGAGCGCCGATGCCACCTCGCGCCTCATCCACCGCGCCAAGCGTTCGTGGTCCGATCCCTTGCCCCTGTTCAGCTCGGACCCCGGCATGCTGGAGCGTTTCGTGCGTGGCGAACTCTCAGGCCCCGGCCCGCTGTTCGCCGAGTACAAGGCACGCGAAGACGTGCAGGAGATCGGCGTGTTCGCGCAGGCGCCCGACGGCATCCACGAGTTTTCCTGGGGCTTCGTGGTGGAAGACCAGGGCGCCTGGATCTTTTACATCGCCGATGTCTGGCGCAAAGGCACCGTCGGCAGCTTCGACCGTTTCCTCAGCGCCTGGCAGCAGTCCACCAGCGCCGCGTCCACCGAAAAACTGCCGCCGGTGCCCATGGGCCTGCTCATGGAAGACGGCATCAACACCTTCAGCAGCATGACGCTGCAGGCCGCCGGCCCCATGAGCAACCCGGCCCTGCGACGCTGGGTGGGTGAGGTGTTCATCGACCGCATGCTGCCCACCATGGCCGCGCGCGTGGTGGATGCGCAGTACGACTTTCCGCTGGTGGGCGCGCACGCGCACTGAAGCGCGCGCACTGGTTGGCGAAGGTGTGCCTGCTCAGAAGCTGTGCCGCACGCCGAACGCCACACCCCTTTGTGAGCCACCGGGCACCGGCGCGCCGCCCGGCTGCCCGCCACTGACCGACAGTGCCAGCGTGCCCTTGTTCTGGATGTGCCCGGCCGTTGCATAGACCGCCGTGCGCCGTGAGAAGCTGTAGGTGGCGCGCACGGCGGCGAGGGTGGCCCGGTTCACCGAGTCCTTGTAACGCAGGCTGAAGACCTCGCCGTCCACGAGCAAGGCCGGCGTGACCTGGTACGCCGCGCCGAGGTACCACAGATCGCTTTTGCCTTGGGTGGCGCTGGCGCCGTTGGCGCGGCGGACCAGGCCCCCGGCGAGCTTGAGGCCACCCAGTTTGACGTAACCGTTGGCGGAGGTGCGCCGGTCCGTCATGGCGCTGGAGTTGAGGCCGGCGAAGGCGCCGGTGCCGCCGCGCAGCTCGTCCACCGCGAGCGCGGTGCCCCAGGTGGCGGTGTCGTACTTCACCAGGGCCGACCATTCCCGGCAGGCCTTGCTGTCGTTCGGGTTTTCGCCGGCGCAGTTGGTGCCGGCCGGGCTGGGGCCTGCGTTCACCGCGTCCCGGCCCAGGCTGTAGCTGGCACCCAGCGTGAGGCCGGAGAAGGTGCCGCGGTAGGTGATGGCGTTGTCCGCGCGGGCGTTGGGGATGTAGCTGTCCAGCGAGCCCGAGCTGTAGAGGTTGGGGCCGAGGATGTCCGACTCCAGGATGGAATAGAACAGCATGGTGTATTGCCGGCCCAGGGATACCGTGCCCCATGGGCCCGAGAGCCCGACGAAGGCCTGGCGCCCGAAGGCGCGGCCGCCCTGATTGCGCAACGCCGGTGTCGGGCGAGAACCCTGTTTCCAGCGTGAAGACCGTCTTGAGTCCCTGGCCCAGGTCTTCGGTGCCGCGAAAGCCGAGGCGGCTGGGCGCGCTGCCGGTCAGGGATGGCACGCGGGTCAGGCCGCCACCGCTGGGGGTCGCTTTCGTGACGTGTTCCACCGAGGCGTCAATGACGCCGTAGATCGACACCGTGCTCTGCGCGCTCACGGCGCCGCTCGCCAACAGGCAGGCACACGCGCTCAAACCGGCAAGAAAGGGGGGCTTTTTCATGGGGACTCCATTTTTTGGGCGAAGGGATGCCCGGGGGACCCGACGGGTCCCCGGACAGAGGGGGAACGGAAGAGGAGGAGCGGGTCAGGCCACGCTGGCGAGGCGCTGCGCGACCTGTTCCTGGGCGCGCTTTTCCATCAGGCGGCGGACCCGGACGATGCCGACGTCGTGCTGGTACAGCGTTTCCTGCGAGCGGGCGGACCGGGTCAGGTTCTCGATCACCTTGCGGTCCTGCTCGAGCACGTCCCAGTGCAGGCCTTCGAGCCGGTTGCGGTAGAGGAAGCGCCAGACGTGCCGGTCGAACCCGGAGGCCTTGCGGATGCGCCAGAAATAGACTTGGCAATGGGTCTCGTCGACCGGGGTGACGAAGCCCACGATGATGAACTGCGCAACCTCCATGCTGCTTGCTGTACGGCACGGCCAGGCGCATCCACATCAGGCCCGACTCGCCGAACTCGACCCAGTCGAAGTTCACGCCGCGCTGGCCCACCTTTTCGACGATCAGGCCGGTGGCCGTCGGCCGCACCGTCATTTCGGCCTGCCGGTCGCCCTCGGCCATGGAATGGGACTGCGAGTGCAGGTAGGTGCCGTGCATGGGGTCCATGACGTTGTCGATCGCGTAACGGTGGTTGCACTTCCAGTTCTGCATGCAGAGGAAGCCGGAGTAGTCCTCGGCGGTCATCTCTTCGGGCAGTTCGAACGGGGCTGGCGCGTCCAGGCTGCCATCGCCGAACCAGAGGAAGATCGCGCCGTGGGCTTCCACCACGGGGTAGGACTTCAGGCAGGTCCGCCCGGTGAGCACGCAGTTCTGCATGGCCGGCACATCGACCACCTTGCCCTGGCCGTCCACCTCCACGCCGTGGTACCAGCAGGCCACCCGGTCGCCGAGGTTCCAGCCCAGCGACAGCCGCGCGCCGCGGTGCGGGCAGCGGTCTTCCACCGCGCGGACCTGGCCCTCGTCGTCGCGCCACAGCACGATCTCTTCGGACAGGCGGGTGATCCCGATGGGCGTGCCCGCCAGGCGGTAGCTCGGCAGTACCGGGTACCAGTAGTTCAACAGGCCACGCTCCACGCGCTGCGCGGCATCGGTTTTCAAAGTCGCTTCGTCCATGCTCATGGGGTGTTGGGGGTGTTCATTCATCGGCGGTGAAGCCGGAGGCCTTGACGACAGGCGCCCAGCGCTCGATGTCGGTCTTGACGAGGGAGGCGAGCGCCGCGGGCTTGAGCGTGAGCGGCTCCATCGAGAGCTTGTCCAGGCTCGCGATGTACTCGCTGGAGTTCACGACGCTGGTGATCCGGGTGTTCCATTGCTCCACCAGGGCCTGAGGCAGGCGAGGGGGCGCGAACACGCCCAGCCAGGTGTCGGCCTGCACATTCGGATAACCCAGCTCCACCATGCACGGTGTCTCGGGCAGGTAGCGCGAGCGCTTGGCGCCGAAGGTCGCGATCGGCCGCAGGCCACCCGAGGCCTTGAAGGGCAGGGCTTCGCCCACGGCGTTGAAGCTCGCGGCCACATGCCCGCCCACCAGCGCCTGCAGCGCGGGCGCGCTGCCCCTGAAGGGCACGTGGGTCATCTGCACCCCCGTGGCCTGGCTGAACATCACGCCCAGCAGGTGCAGCACCCCACCGGGGCCCGACGAGGCGTAGTCGGCCTTGTCCGGGTGGGCCTGCATCCATTTCACGAGCTCGGGCACGGTGTTCACGCTCGACGGCACCATGGGTCCCACGCTGAGCACCAGCTCCGAGCGCGCGCAGGCGGCCACGGCCGTGAAGTCCTGCAGCGGCTGGTAGGCCAGCTTCTTGTAGATGTGCGGAAAGATCGTGAGGGGAAAGTCGGGCGTGAGCAGCAAGGCGCTGCCGTCGGCCGGCGCGCGCTTGATGTGCTCCAGCGCCAGGCGGCCGGCCACGCCTGCCTTGTTGTCGACGACCACGGGCTCGGGGGTGTGCGCGCGCAGCTGGCTCGCCATCAGGCGCGCCAGCAGGTCAATGCCTCCCCCCGCGGGGAAGCCGACGATGAGCTGCGTGGGGCGGGCCGATTGCGCGAAGGCGCCGGCGGGAGCGGCCAGGGCCATGCCGGCCAGCATCAGCTCGCGCCGGGTGATGTCGTGGGATTTCATGGGGTGTTCTTTCGGATCGATGGGGGTCAGACCGCCAGGCGTTCGAGCACGGCGCACAAGGTCTCGGGCGTCCATGCGCTGCCATCGGGTTGCAGCAGGTTTCTCGCGTTGAGCGCTTCGGCGAAAGCCTCGGGCGAGCGGCCGTCGTCGGCGTAGATCTGCACGATGGCCGCGGCCAGGGCCTGTTCCTCCTCAGACGGTTCGCTGGGACGGCTTTGCCATCGCAGGTTGTCCTCTTCGCCCGGTTGAAAGATCAGGCCGTTCCCGGCGTCCTTGGACCGCGTGGCGGTTCTGGCGCTGAGGAGATGGGGGTTGAAGGTGATCGCAACGACAGACATTTGGGGGGACATTCAGCAGAGGGTTGAAGTTCTTTTAATTCCTACAAATAGGAATTGAGCGGATGCTAAGACCCTGGCGGAACGCCTGTCAACCCGAAATGACAATCCCTACATGCAGTGTGGATATTTCCTTTTCATGGGAATTAATGCCGCCGGCCTTCGATGCGGGGCGTGCCGCGCGCGAAGTGTTCCTAGAATGGCGTGATGAAGGACAACGACACCCCCACGCCCCGTCGACGGCGCAAGGAGCCGCGCCGCACAGCGGGCCGGCCCGCTTCCAGCAGCGGCGTGGGCAAGGAGAAGATCGTCGAAGCGGCGCTCGCGCTGTTGCGCCACAAGGCGCCGGAGGCGCTGACGGTGGTGGAGGTGGCCAGTGCCGCGAAGGTGGACCCGGCGCTGATCCGCTACTACTTCGGCACGAAGAAGGGCCTGCTGCGGGCCGCGGCGGTGGGCCTGCTGGACGACATCCAGGAACGCAGCCGGCTCGTGCTGGACGAGCCGGGGCCCTTGCGCCACCGCATCCGCACGCGCCTGCAGATGCTGATCGATTCACTGCAGCGCAACCCGCAGTTCATGAATCTGGTGCTCAAGGAGATCTACTCCGATGAAGAGGCCCAGATGGAGGTGGGGGACCTCAACACGGTGGCGAAACGGGGGCTGGCGTTGACGCAGTTCGTGCTCAACCCCATCCCCGGTGACAAGCCGGCGCGCGAACTGGACGCGCGCTACCTGCACGTCGCCATTCTGGGCATGTGCACCTTCTTCATGGATGCCCAGCCCATGCTCGCGGTGCTCTTCAAGGAGCGGCCGGGCAGCGATGCCCTGGTGCGGGGCTACATCGAGTTCGCCACCGAGTTGCTGGCGCAGGGCATCGAGGAGGCTAGTCCGTCAGCGAGCGCCGGTAAGTCTCGGGCAGGAAGAGCGTGACGCACAGCACCACGACGGACACCGCGGCCAGGTAGGCGGCCGGGGCCAGCTTGGACTGCGCTGCGCCAGCACCAGGTAGGTGCCGACAAAGGGCGCGGTGCCGCCGAAGATGGTGTACGCCAGGTTGTAGCTGATGGCTGATGCGCTGAAGCGCGTCTTGGTCGGGAACAGCTCGAGCAGCGTGATGCCCAGCGGGCCGGCGAACGAGCCCATGCCGATGGCCAGCAGCGATTGCGCGAGCGCCGCGTGGAACAGCGTGCCTTCGCCGGCCAGCATGTAGGCCGGGACGCAGACGATGGCGTTGAACAGCAGGCTGACCACCATCACCGGTTTGCGCCCCACCTTGTCCGACACGAAGCCGCTCGCGATCATCGTGAGGAAGGCGACGGTCATGGCGATGCCGTTGGAGATCAGCGAGTCGCTGCGGCTCATGCCCACCGTGACGGTGAGGTAGGACACGAAGTAGCCCGCGAGCGTGTAGAAGGTCAGGCTGGAGAACGCGGCCAGCGCGAAGCTGAAGCCCATGGCCTTCTTCTGGTCGCGGATGGCGTCCGACACCGGCGTGGTCGAGATTTCCTGCTTGGCGCGCGCCACCTCGAAAGCCGGCGATTCATCGACGCGGTTGCGGATGTACAGGCCCACCAGCGCGAGCGGGCCGCTGATCAGGAAGGGAATGCGCCAGCCCCAGCTCTCGTACACCTCGCTGCCCAGCAGGCTGGTCACGGCGAGGATGATGAGCGCGGCCGCCACGGGCGGCAGGTTGGCGAAGGCGTAGGTGAAGGCCACGTGCAGGCCGCGGCGCCCCGGTGGCGCGTGTTCGGCCACGAAGGAGTTGGAGCCGATGGTCTCGCCCGACGCCGACAGACCCTGGATCAGGCGCAGCACCACGAGCAGGATGGGCGCCGCGATGCCGATCTGCGCGTAGGTGGGCAGCACGCCGATGCCGACGGTGGCGCCACCCATCATCAGGATGATGGCGGAGAGCACCGCCTTGCGGCCGAAGCGGTCGCCCAGGCTGCCGAAGATGAAGCCGCCCAGCGGGCGCATGACGAAGCCCACGCCGTACACCGCGAAGGCCGAGAGCAGGGCGGTGGCCGGGTCGGTGGTGGGGAAGAACAGCTTGGCGATGATGGTGGCCGAGTAGGCGTAGATCACGAAGTCGTACCACTCGACGAACTGGCCGAGCGATGCCGAATAGAGCACCTTTTTCTGGGATTGCGGTTGCTGGTTGTTCATGTGTTGTTGTCTCCGGAGGAATTGAGGGCGATCTGGTAGCGGCGGTGTTCGAGGCAGGGCAGGTCCTTGCGCACATCGCGCAGGCGCTCGGGCAGCACGTCGACCGTCACGACGCCCTCGGCGGCCGCGATGCCGCCGATCACCAGGCCCGAGGGGTCGATGCCCATGCTCATGCCCACGGAAGTGGGCGGCGGCTGGCACGAGGCCAGCACGTAGCAGGTGTTCTCGATGGCGCGCGCGCGCAGCAGGGTCTCCCAGTGCAGCTCTTTGAGGCTGCCGGCGATCCAGCCCGCGCCGTAGAGCAGCACGTCGGCGCCCTTGTCCACCGCGATGCGCGAGATTTCGGGGAAGCGCAGGTCGTAGCAGTTGAGGATGGCGAAGCGCACGCCGCCCACGTCGGCCACATACACCTCGTCGTGCGCAGGCAGCAGCTGGCCGTGCCGGTTCTTGTCGGACTCCTTGAAGCTGAACGCATCGTAGAGGTGCAGCTTTTCGTAGCGGCCCTTGAGTTGCCCATCGGCACCCAGGTGCACGAAGGTGTTGCGCGTGCGGTGGCGATCGAGCGGCTCGTACAGGCCGACGAACACGTCGATCGCGTGCGCCTTGGCGCTGGCGCCTACCTCGTCGATGAAGCGGGCCGCCTGCTGCCCGGCGAAAGCGACCAGCTCTTCGCGCGAGGACTCGTAGGCGACCATGCTGGCTTCGGGAAAGCAGATCAGCTGGGCGCCGCTGGCGGCGGCGGTCGCGATGTGGCTGCGTATTGTGCGCAAGTTGCTCTCAATGTCGCGCACGCTCTTGAACTGGGAAACGGAGGCTTTCATGAATTCTTGTGGTGGATCTGGTGGGCGTGAATGCTAGTTTTGGCCCCCGGCCCAGTCCAATACCATTTGATCCCTCATTGATAGAATTCCGGCATCAATGAAGACCTACCCCAGCCTGCGGCGGCTTCAGCAGTTCCGCCACCTCAGCGCCACGCTGAACTTCCGCAAGTCGGCCGAAGCGCTGCGCATCGCGCAGCCCGCGCTCAGCCGTTCCATCAAGTTGCTGGAGGAGGAGCTGGGCTTCCCGCTCTTCGTGCGCACGACGCGGTCGATGGAGCTGACCCCGGCCGCCGCCCATCTGCTCGGACAGCTCGATGCGGTGTTCGACGGCCTGCACCAGGCCGTGCGCGAATCGCGCCGCCTGGCCGGCAGTTCGAGCAAGCGCAAGCTGCTGATCGGCTACTCGGCCCAGGCCGCCAACAGCGCCATGCCGGAACTGCTGTTCAGCTTTGGCGTGGGCTTCCCCGATGTGGAGCTCAACCTGTTGCAGGCACCGTCCGAGCGCCTGTTCGCCGAGATCGTCGCGGGTGATCTGGACGCGGCCTTCCTGCTGCTGCCGGCATCGCTGGCGCCGTCGCCTTCACTGGACCGGGTGCTGGTGGACTCGCAGCCCATCGTGGCCTTGTGCCGCGTGGGTCATCCGCTGGCGCGCAAGCGCAAGCTGCACTTGCAGGACCTGCGGGACGAGGGCCTGATCATCGGATCGCCGGGCCGCTGGGGCACCTTCCGCGAACTGCTGTTTGCGCTGTTCGAGCGCCACGCCTTCAAGCCCCGGGTGGTGTACGAGCCCGACGACACACCGATCCTGCTGGAGTCGGTGGCGCGCAGCACCCACGTGGCGCTCTACGGTGGCGGCATCGTGGGCAAGCTGCCGGCCAGCATCGTGGCGATTCCGCTGGCGCACGACGACGCCTGCCTGCAGACCCACCTGCTGTGGCGAACGCCGACGGAGGGCGCACTGGCCGAGCTGGTGGACTTCGTGCGCGCCGGCCTCCCCGCCCGCGTCACGGGCTCAGCAGGGCCTTGACCCGGCTGGACAGCACCGAGATCTCGAAGGGCTTGGTCAACACGGCCATGCCCGGGTCGAGGTGCCCATTGCCGACCGCGGCGTTGTCGGCATAGCCGGTGATGAACAGCACCTTCAGGCCCGTTCGCTGGATGCGGGCCGCGTCGGCCACCTGACGGCCGTTCATGCCCCCGGGCAGGCCGACGTCGGTGATGAGCAGGTCGATGCGCGCCTCGCTGTCCAGAATCTTCATGGCCGCGGGGCCCGTATCGGCCGTGAGCACGTGGTAACCCGAGTCGGTCAGCACCTCCTCGATCGTGACGCGGATGCCCCATTCGTCCTCGACCACCAAAATGGTTTCGCCATCGCCCGCCTGCATGGGCGCGGGCCGTGGTGCTTCCTCCTCGTCAACACCGGGGCCGAGGTAGCGGGGCAGGTAGAGGCACATCGTCGTGCCCATGCCCACTTCGGAGTACACCCGCACCTGCCCGCCGGACTGGCGCACGAAACCGTAGACCATGGACAAGCCCATGCCGGTGCCCATGCCCAGGGGCTTGGTGGTGTAGAAAGGGTCGAAGATGCGCTCGATGACGTCGGCGGACATGCCCGTGCCCGTGTCCGTCACGCACAGCGACACGTATTGCCCGCGCGGCAGGCTGCGCTCGCCGGCGGCGCGCTCGTCCAGCCACTTGTTCGCCGTCTCGATGGTCAGACGGCCTCCCTCGGGCATGGCATCGCGCGCATTGATGCAGAGGTTCAGCAGCGAGTTCTCGAGCTGGGACGCATCGGCCTTGGTGAACCACAGGCCGCCGGCGCCGACCACCTCGATGTCGATCAAGGGCCCCATGGTGCGGCGGATCATGTCCTCCATGCCCTGCACCAGTCGGTTGGCGTCGATGGGTTTGGGATCGAGCGTCTGGCGGCGCGAGAACGCCAGCAGCCGGTGGGTGAGCGCGGCGGCGCGGCGGATGGAATCCTCGCTCATGCCGATGTAGCGCTCCAGCCCGTCCGTCGTGCCCTGGGTCAGCCGCATCTTCAGGATCTGCAGGCTGTTGCTGATGGTGCCGAGCAGGTTGTTGAAGTCGTGCGCCAGGCCGCCCGTGAGCTGGCCGATGGCCTCCATCTTCTGCGCCTGGCGGAAGTGGGACTCGATCTCCATCAATTCGGCGGTGCGTTGCTCGACCTTCTGCTCCAGTGTCTCGTTCACCTCCCTGAGGCGGGCTTCACTTTCCTGCAAGGCGATGTGCCCTCGGGCGCGCTCCACCGACACGCGGGTGCGCTGGCCCACTTCGCGGATCAGGGAGAGTTCCTCCGCCTCCCATTCCCGGACCTGGTCGCAGTTCACGAAGAACACGGCGGCCAGCCGACCGTTTTCCATGATGGGCACGTTGACGAACGAGCGCGCGGATTTGGATTCGAGGGCCTCGGCCGCGAAGGCGGTGCGCGCATCGAGGCGCACGTCGGCGATGGCGATGAACTCGCCCAGCTTGAGGCTGTCGATGAAGGCGCCGTAGTCGCGCAGCCGCGTCGTGCCGGCCAGGCTGTCCACGCCGGGCGCGGCCCAGTCGCGATCGACCGTCAGTGTCTCCGTGGCGTTGTCGATGCTGCCGTATCCCACGCGGCTGGCCTTGAGCGCATCGCCAAGGATTTCGGAGGCCGCGTGCGCGAGCTCCACCGGCGTTGACAGGGCCGCCAAACGATCCCCCAGCACCGTCAGGCAGTCCCGCTTCATTTCGGCCTGCACCCGGTCCGTGACATCGATCCCTTCCACGAAGATCCCGTCGACCTCGCCGGCCTCGTTCCTCAGGGGCTGGAACACGAAGTCGAGATAGCGTGTGTTGACCGGGCCGCCGGGTTCGGCCTGCGCCGCGTACCGGGCGCCCCGCGCCGAATGCGCCTGCCCGCTGGCATACACCTCGTCGAGCAGCTGGAGGTACCCCTGTTCCACCGCGTCGGGCAGCGCCTGTGCCACCGTCTTGCCGATCACGTCGCGGTGGCCCACCAGCTTGAGGTAGTTGGGGTTGACCAATTCGATGACATGCGAGCTTCCCCGCAGCATGGTCATGAACGACGGGGCTTGCTGGAACAGCTGCGCCATCCGCTCCCGTTCGCTGTGCACCTTGCGAAGGGCTTGCACCTTGGCGGTGGTTTCGACCACGATGGCCATCACGCCCACCGGCTGGCCGCTCAGGTCGAGCAGCGGCGAGTAGTCCAGGTTCATCCAGACCTGCTCGGCACGGTTGTGGCGGTGCAGGATCAACTCCTGGTCTTCGAACCGCAGGTGGCCGCCGGCCAGGCACACCGTCATGACGTGATCGTTGAAGTCCGCCACTTCTGGCCAGCCCTTGCGCACCTCCGAGCCCAGCAACTGAGGGTGGCGCAGACCCGAGAAGTGGGAGTAGGCGTCGTTGTAGACCATGAACCCCCGCTCGCCCCAGAGCATGACGATGGGCACCTGGGAACGCAGCATCAAGGCCGTGGCCGCTTTCACGTGGTCGCGCCATTGGTCGATCGGGCCAAGCCCGGTCGATGCCCAGTCGAACCCGGCGATGAGCCGGGCGAGCTCTCCGCCACCGGATAGAAATGGAGGGGGTTCCGGGCTCGCAGCTTCCATGGACGATTCCATTCAAGAACGACGCTGGCCCGGGCCGGGCAGGAGGGGGTGGACGCCGGCACATCGGCCCGCGCGTGCGAACGTCCGGCGAAAGGCATTATGCTGTCGCGCGAGCGGGCCCGTCGGGTCACCACAGGCACAACAGCCATGACAAACCAGGACCTGGACATATTGATCGTCGACGACTCGCGGGATGCCGCGGACTCGTTGACCACGCTGATGACCCTCATGGGGCATCGCGCGAGGGCGGCGTACAGCGGCCAGGAGGCGCTCGAGGTGGTGGGGCATTCGCTGCCGCTGTGCGTCATGCTCGACGTGCACATGCCGGACATGGACGGCCTGGAACTGGTCCGTGCGCTGCGCCAGCAATGCGGCGACAACCTGGTGCTCATCGCGGTGACCGGCTCGGACCATGACGACGAGCTGGCGGCCGAAGTGTTTTCGTTGGTGGACTACCACTTCACCAAGCCCGTTTCGGCCGAGGCGCTGGCCAAGGTGCTGCAGGCGTAGCCTTTCGCTGGCGGGCCGCATCCCCGGCCGCGATGCCATCACGACGGGCTTTCCGTTTTCAGGGCGCCGCGGATGTTCATGCCGGCCAGCCCGATCTGCAGGGCAATGAGCGCGTACGCGCTCGCATGCCAACCCCAGGCGACCCACAGGGCGTTGCTGGCCAGGAACAGCCAGAAGCCGGCATGGCGCCGCCCGGCGCTGCGCGAGGCCACCAGCCAGGACGCCAGCAGCGTTACCAGCATGGCGGGCCATTGCATGAGGTCGAGCAAATCCATGGTTCTCCGGACGGTTGGTGCGCGTGATGGTGCCTGTCTGCGGCCGATCCGACTGTTCGCCATGACACACAGCTTCGAGCGGTAAAAAGCGCTCCCGCCGTCTTGGATCAGCAAAATTTGCCGCAAGCGCCCGAGGTGCTGCTCAACGGTCGACCTGCGCGTTCCGGGAATGCCATTTGCTCTGACCTGGGCATTCATCGTGAGGCGAGGTGTCCATGTTCGAGCTTTCCACTGCCTGGTGGGAGTTGCCCGCCAGGGCCGCGATCATCTATGCGGTGTTGTTGCTGCTGGTGCGCCTCTCCGGCAAGCGCACCGTGGGGCAGTTCACGCCGTTCGACCTCCTGGTGGTGATGCTGCTGAGCGAGTCGGTGTCGGCGGGGCTGAGTGGGGGCGAGGAGTCGGTGACCGGTGGACTGCTTGCTGCCGCGACCCTGATCGCCCTGAATATGCTGGTGGCGGTGGTGACCGCCCGCAGTACCAGGCTGCAAGCCCTGGCCGAGGGCGAGCCTGTGCTCATTGGCCGCGATGGGCGGATTCACTCCCGCACCCTCAGGCAGCACCATGTGCCCATGCTGGATGTGGAACGAGCACTGCGTGAGGCCGATTGCGACCTGAAGGACATGAAGTACGCCTTTCTGGAGGCCGATGGCGGCATCAGCGTGTTGAAAGACTCGTCCGGCGAGGTGGGGCAAGGGAGGGGCGATGGGTGAAGCGGAACTGCCACGAAGCCGGCGCGCCCTGCTGCTGATCGACTTCATCAACCCGTTGGACTTCCCCGAAGCCGACGAACTCGCCGGGCCCGCGTTGCTGGCAGCCAGGGCGGCTCGCCAACTCGCCAGCGCGGCCCGCGCGCGAGGCATTCCGGTGATCTATGCCAACGACAACTTCGGCCGCTGGCGCTCCGATTTCCCCACCCTGGTGAAGCGCCTGGCGCAGGGCCAGGGCGTCAGCGCGTCCATGGCGCGGCTGTTGCGCCCGCAGCGCGGCGACCTCACCGTGTTGAAACCGATGCACTCCGCCTTCTTCGGCACGCCCCTGGACATCCTGCTCGACCAGATCGGCGCCCGCTCCCTGGTGATGGCGGGGCTGGCGACCGACATCTGCATCCAGCTGACGGCCGCCGATGCCTTTCTGCGCGGCCTCAAGGTGCACGCGCCCGAGGACTGCACGGCGGCCGAGACGGATGAGAAGAAGGCGGCGGCGCTGGCCTACATGCGCGACATCCTCAAGTGCGACACACGCCCCTGGCAGCGCCTGCGCTGGCAGCCCGGTTGACACGGCGCGGGCACGCGCCTTGCCCAAAGAGATTTGCGTTCGATCCATCGCGATCGCCGCAATTCTTTCAACACATGCAGGAGCAACGACATGGCATCGAACAACCAGGGCCAGCAAGGCCAACAGCAGGGCCAGCAAGGCCAGAACCAGCAGGAACAAGGCCAGCAGGGCCAGAATCAGCAGGGCCAGAACCCAGGTCAGCGCCCGGGCCAGCAAGGCGGGCAGCAAGGCGACCAGAGCAACCCGGCAGGGCAGCGCGAGCAGAGCAACCCCGGCGGCTCCGACCAGCAAGGCCGCAAGGAAGTCAACCCGTCCCAACAGCAGGACGGTTCGCGTCCCGGTGCCCGGGAGCAGGACGATGGCACCCGCCGCCCGGGTGACAACAACGCTTCATAACCGCTGATGCAGTGCACCCACCCTGCCCAGCTGGGCCGGGTGGGGTTTTGCTTCTCTCGATCAAAACATCCATCCCCACACCGAAATCAGGAGCCCTCCATCGCCACCACCCGAACCGAAGCAGACGCATGCACCCTGTTGGACACCGACCACAAGGCGGTCAAAAAGATGTTCAAGACCTACGAGGAGCTTGCCGGCTCCAAGGCGCGTGGCGCCGCGCAGAAGAAACTGGAGCTGGCACACCAGATCTGCCAGGAACTCACGGTGCACGCCACCGTCGAGGAAGAAATCTTCTACCCCGCGCTGCGTGAAGCCTTGAAAGAGACCGACATCCTGGCCGAAGCCGAGGTGGAGCACGCGGGTGCCAAGGACCTGATCGCCCAGATCGAAGCCATGGAAGAAGCCGACGAGATGTTCGACGCCAAGGTCAAGGTGCTGGGCGAGTACATCGACCACCACGTGAAGGAAGAGCGCAACGAGATCTTCCCCAAGGCCAGGGCGGCCAAGTCGCTGGACCTGGTGCGCATGCGCGACCAGTTGATGGCGCGCAAGGAGGCGCTCATGGGCGCTGAAGTCGCCTGACCGTCCAATCGCTCAACTTTTCTCGAAAGCCCACTGTGCCTAAATCCAAATCCCCCGACTCCGGCCGCGCCAACCCGGAGGCGAACAGCGCTCCCCGGGCCGCGGCCCGCAACACCGACAGTGGGCCTTCCCAAGTCCAGCCTGCGAACGATCCTGCCGTGCTCAAGGCGGTCCACACCGGCCAGTTGGCCGAGGGCATGCCGTTCAACGCCAACAAGGCCGGCGAACACGGTTTCGACAACGGGCTGGCGGTGCAGCCCGGCATCACGGTCGATGCGCCATCCCGCCTGCCCACGGGCAGCACCCTGTCGGAGGAGAACCACTCCGACAAGACCGGCAGCGTCGCGGCCGAAGGCATCAACTGGGCCATCGAGTCGTTGGACCGCGTGCGAGTGGACTCGTCGGGCCAGGTGCTCACGACCAACCAGGGCGTGCCCATCGCGGACAACCAGAACTCGTTGAAGTACGGCGTGCGTGGTCCAGCGCTGCTGGAGGATTTCATCCTGCGCGAAAAGATCACGCACTTCGACCACGAGCGCATTCCCGAACGCATCGTGCACGCACGCGGTTCGGGCGCGCACGGCTTCTTCGAGTGTTACGACGCGCTGACCGACATCACCAAGGCCGCGCCCTTCAAGGAAGCCGGCAAGGTCACGCCGGTGTTCGTGCGCTTCTCCACCGTGCAGGGCGAGCGAGGGTCCAAGGACACCGCCCGCGACGTGCGCGGCTTCGCGGTGAAGTTCTACACCGACGAAGGCAACTGGGACCTGGTGGGCAACAACATGCCGGTCTTCTTCATCCAGGACGCGATGAAGTTCCCGGACCTGGTGCACGCCGTGAAACCCGAGCCGCATCACCAGATGCCGCAGGCGGCCAGCGCGCACGACACCTTTTGGGACTTCGTGTCCCTGATGCCCGAGTCCACCCACATGCTGATGTGGGCCATGTCCGATCGCGGCATTCCGCGCAGCTACGCCACCATGCAGGGCTTTGGCGTGCACACCTTCCGCATGGTCAATGCCGAAGGCGATTCGGTGTTCGTGAAGTTCCACTGGAACCCGGTCTACGGCACGCACTCGCTGGTCTGGGACGAGGCGGTGAAGATTTCCGGCGCCGACCCCGACTACCACCGTCGCGACCTGTGGGAACGCATCGAGGCGGGCGCCTTCCCCGAGTGGGAGCTGGGCCTGCAGATCTTCACCGAGGAGCAGGCCGATGGCTTCAGCTTCGACGTGCTGGACCCGACCAAGATCGTGCCCGAGGAGCTGGTGCCGGTGCGCCCGGTGGGCCGCATGGTGCTCAACCGCAACCCCGACAACTTCTTCGCCGAGACCGAGCAGGTGGCCTTCTGCGCGGCGCACATCGTGCCAGGCCTCGACTTCTCGAACGACCCGCTGCTCGCCGGCCGCATCCATTCGTACGTGGACACGCAGATCAGCCGCCTGGGTGGACCCAACTTCCACGAGATCCCGATCAACTCGCCGCTGGCGCCGGTGCACAACAACCAGCGCGACGGCATGCACCGCCAGGCCATCCACCGGGGGCGCGTGAACTACGAACCGAATTCGCTGGCCGGTGGCTGTCCCTTCCAGGCCGGCGCCGCTCAGGGTTTCGTGTCGGTGCCGGCGCGCATCCAGGCCAAGGAAGAGCAGGGCAAGGTCCGCGCCAAGCCCGAGAAGTTCGCCGACCACTACACGCAGGCCACGCTGTTCTTCGAGAGCCAGAGCCCGGTCGAGCAGGCCCACATCGCGGCGGCGTTCCGTTTCGAACTCTCCAAGGTGACGGTGCCCGCGATCCGCGAGCGCATGGTGGCCTCGCTGCGCAACGCTTCGGAGTCGCTGGCGGCGCAGGTGGCCGAAGGCCTGGGCATGGCGGCGTTGCCTGCGCCGATGCCGCGCGCGCTGGACAACCCGCCCAAGCCCGAGGTGAGTCGCTCGCCCCCGCTCTCGCTGCTCGCGCGGCCGGGAGACGGCTCGATCAAGGGCCGCAAGGTGGCGCTGCTGGTGGCCGATGGCGTGAACGGCCAGAGCGCGGTCGACGTGCATGCGATGCTGTTCGCGCAGGGCGCGGTGCCGCGCTTCGTGGCGCCACGCATCGGCCCGGTGAAGACCGCGGACGGTGTCGCGATCGATGCCGATGCCTCGCTCGAGAACGAGCCCGGTTTCCTGTTCGATGCGCTGGTGCTGCCCGACGGCGACGAGGGTGTGCGCACGCTCTCGCTCGATCGCCGACACCATGGAGTTCATCAAGGACCAGTACCGCCACTGCAAGACCATCCTGGTGCTGCCCGCGTCCGTCACGCTGCTGGAAGCGGCGGGTGCGTCCGCCACGCTGCCTTCGGGCGAAGCCGATCCGGGCGTGGTGCAGGGTGGTGATGTGGCGACCTTCATCGCGGCCATGGCCAGGCACCGCCATCCCGAGCGCGAGACAGACCCGCCTCGGGTTTGATGACGCCTCAGCGCTCGCCGACCAGCGCTTTCACCGCCTCGCCCAGCTCGATCACCGCCAGCGCGTAGTAGCTGCTCCAGTTGTAGCGCGTGACCACGTAGAAGTTCTCGGTGCCGGCGATGTAGCTGGACGGCGCGCCGGCGTTCTGCAACTCCACCAAGGCCAATTGGCCGGGGTGTTGCAGCGCGGGGCCGTCGAGCACCGCGCCCTTGGCGGTGAAGCTCTGCACACCGAAGCTGGGCAGGATGTCGGGTGCGAGCAAGGTCTCGAAATCTTCCTTGCTCTGGTTCGGGTCGAAGCGCACCGGGTAGTGCGTGGGCATGCCGGGCTGCCAGCCGAAGGCCTTGAAGTAATTGGCGACGGAGCCGATGACGTCGGCCTGGCTGTTGAAGAGATCGACCTTGCCGTCGGCGTCGAAGTCGATCGCGTACTTCACCCAGCTGCTGGGCATGAACTGCGGCCAGCCCATGGCGCCGGCGTAGCTGCCGAGGTACGTCAGCGGGTCGGTGGCGGTGCGCTCGGTGAGGCTGAGGAACTGTTCGAGTTCGCTGCGGAAGAACTCGGTGCGCGCGGCGGCGCGCGGGTGGCTGGCCGGGAAGTCGAAGGCCAGGGTGGTGAGCGCGTCGATGACGCGGAAATTGCCGGTGTGCTGGCCGTACAGCGTCTCCACGCCGATCACGCCGACGATGAGGCTGGCGGGCACGCCGAACTCGGTCTCGGCGCGCGCCAGCGTTTCGCGGTTGGCTTCCCAGAAGCGCTGGCCGGCGCGCAGGCGCACGGGCTCGATGAAGCGCGCGCGGTAGGCGGCCCAGTTCTTGGGCACGCCGCTGGGCGCGGGCTGCATGAGGCGGATGACGGTGGGGATGCGCTGGGCCGCGCCGATTTGCTGGCGCACCCAGGCCGGGTCGAGGTTGCGGCGCTCGGCGAGGTCGGTGGCGAAGGCCATGGCGGCCGCGCTTTGCGCGTAGCTGTAGGCGGGTGCCTTGGCCGGGTTGGCCGGGCGCGCTTTTGCGGGCGACTGGGCCAGGGCGCTGGCGCTCAGGCACAAGGCCAGGGCGGACGAGGAGAGGAGGCAGGCGAGGGCGTTCAACGGGGGTCTTTTCGGGGCCAGGCCAGCTGCCGGAATTCGGTTTGCAGCGTGGCCAGGGTGGGGGTGTCAGCGGCGCCCGGGCGGCCGTACCGCTGGGCTTCGAGTTGCAGCAGCCATTGTGCAACGCGCCGCGCCGCGTCCGAGGCGCCCCAGTGCTGTCGCACGCGCTGGGCGAGTTCGCGCGGGGGCGTGCGGTCGCTGCTGTCCAGGCCTTGCGCCTTGAGGCGCGCGCGGGCGCGCTGCAGCAGGCGCAACCAGGGGTCGTGCTGCTGGCGCTCCCACAGTGTCCAGGCCGCGCCGATCAGGCTCACCAGCACCACCACACCGATCAGCACGTAGGCCAGGTCCGCCCAGCTGGGCGAGCGAAAGCCCAGGTTCTTGAGCAGGTCGAGCTGGCGGCCCTGGGTGTAGTTCAGCACCCACTGGTTCCAGCTGTTGTTCATCGCCTCCCAGGCCGCGCGCAGCCGGGCAGCGATGTTGGGGTTGAGGTTGCGGATGGCGCCGGCGATGGCGCCTTCGGGCGCGCTCAGCCGCTGCAGCGAGCCGACGCGCCCGGGCGCGACCGCCGCGGTGGGGTCCACGCGCACCCAGCCCTGGCCGGCCTGCCAGACCTCGGCCCAGGCGTGGGCGTCGCGCTGGCGCACGGTCCAGTAGCCGTCGACGCCGTTCATCTCGCCGCCCTGGTAGCCGGTGACGATGCGCGCGGGAATGTCGAGCGCGCGCATGAGGATGACGAAGCTGCTGGCGATGTGTTCGCAGAAGCCCTGGCGGCGGTCGAACCAGAATTCGTCGGCGGTGTGCTGGCCGTACACGCCGGGCTCGAGCGTGTAGAGGTAGCCGCCGGTGCGCAGGCGCTCCAGCACCGCCGCCACGAGCCGGGGTGTGGCGTCGGGCCCTCTGCCGTGTTCGCGGCGCAGCTGCTGTGCGAGTTCGAGCGTGCGCGGGTTGTAGCCGGGCGGCAGCGCCATCTGTTCCTGCAAGGCGGGGGTGAGGGCCAGCGGGCCGTGGCGGAACGTGGTGTGGCTCACGGCGCTGAAACGCACCAGGCTGCCCATGGGGCGGTCGGTGAGCCATTGCAGTTCGCTGGTCATGCGCACGCGCACATCGGGCAGTTCGGGCGCCTGCGTGGCGGCTTCCAGCAGGAACAGCCAGGGCCGGCGGTGCGGCTCCATGGTCACTTCGTAGCGCACAGGTTCGCCCGAGACCGTGAGCTCGCTTGCCAAGGCCTGGCGCGGCGGGAATTCGGCGCGCGCGGGGCGCCATTCCACGCCATCGAAGGCGCTGAGCACGGGGCCGCGAAAGTACAGCTGGCTTTGCGGCGGTGGAGATCCCTCGAAGCGCAGGCGCAGGGCGATGCTGTCGTCCAGCACCAGTTCGGCGATCTGGCCCACGCGCATCGTGCTGGACAGGCCGCTGCGTCCCCGGTCGTCGGCGGGCACGCCCCACAACGGCGAGAGGCGCGGGAACAGCAGGAACAGCACCAGCATGATGGGCGCGCCCAGGGCCGCCATGCCCAAGGCGATGCGCGCGGCCTGCGCCAGCGAAGGCCGCCCCACCGGCATGTGGGCGTTCACCAGCGCGGTGAGCAGGCCCAGCAGCGCGATCAGGATGCCCGCCGCCGTGAGCAGCGACTGCGAGTAGAAGAAGTGCGTGAGCAGCGTGAAGAAGGCCAGGAAGAACACCACGAAGGCGTCGCGCCGCGCGCGCATCTCCAGCGTCTTGAGCGAGAGCAGCACCACGACGAGCGTGACGCCCGCGTCCTGGCCCAGGAGCGTGCGGTGGGTGGCCCAGGTGGCCGCGAGCGTGAGGGCCAGCAGCCCCAGCCGCCAGGGCCAGCCGGGCAGCGGCAGGCCGCGCAGCGCGAGGGTGGCGCGCCACACCAGCACACCCGCCGTGAGCGCGCTGCACCACCAGGGGATGTGGGCGACCTGCATGGCGACCACCCAGCCGACCACGGCGAGCAGGAACAGCGTGTCGCGGGTCTCACGCGGCAGGGCGGAGAGGGTTTTGTTCAGCACAGCGCCAGCGCCTCCAGGCAGCGCGCGCGGTGCGCCGGGCCCTGGTCGGGCGCGATTTCGCGACCCGGCACGCGCAGGCCGTAGTCCAGCCCCAGGCGGTCGGCCATCAGCACCCAGGCCGTCAGGCGCGAGAGGCGCGCTTCCAGTTCACTGTGGCGACATTGCGCGTGGTCCAGCCAGAGCTGCTGGCGCTGGGTGGAGAGCGCGTCGCGGCTCACGAGTTCGTCGCGCCCGGCCGCGAAGGTCTGGGCGGCCTTCTTCCACACCACGGCCTTGATGGGGTCGCCCCGGCGGTAGGCGCGCACGCCGTCGAATTCGCCCGTGCTCTGCACGCGCGCGCTGCCCGAACTGCCGGCCTGGGGTTCGCCCGGCGGCAGCGGCGGCGGGTGGCTTTCGGGCTCGGGGTAGACCAGCACGGGGGCGGCCGGGCGCCACACCGTCCACACGCGGAAGGTGCCCAGCGGGAACAGCGTGAGCGCGGTGAGGGCCGGCAGCGCATGCAGGCCGCGCCCGGGCACCGGCCAGGCCACCTGCAGCGTGGTGCTGCCCTGCGCGGGCACGTCCGTCCAGGCCAGCGGCGCGTGCGCCAGGTCGGCGCCGATCACACCCAGGCCCAGGCCGTAGCGGATGCGAGGGCGTTCGCTGGTGAGGCGGATGTCCAGCGCGGCGGCCTGGCCGGCGTGCACCGGGTCGGGTGGGTTCAGGTGCAGGGTGGTGCCGCGCAGGTTGCCGTGGCACACGTGCATGCCCACCACCGCGCTGCCCGCGAGCAGGAAGGTGAGCAGGTAGCCCAGGTTGAGTTGGTAGTTGATGCTGGCCACGAGCAGCAGCAGCAGCGTGAGCGCGAGCATCCAGCCCGCGCGCGTGGGCAGGATGTAGACGTTGCGCTGGGTCAGCGTGAGGGTGTCGCGCCGCGGCAGGCGGTTGTGCCACCAGGACTGGATGCGGGCGCGAACCGGGGGGAGCTTCACGGCAAGGGAATCGCTTCCAGCATGGCACGCACCTGTTCCACCGGGCCGCGCCCTGCGTCGCGCACCGGCGTGAGGCGGTGGGCCACCGTCTGCGGCAGGATGGCGGCGATGTCGTCCGGGGCCACGTAGTCGCGCCCGCTCAGGTAGGCCTGGGCCTTGGCCGATCGCACCACGGCCAGCGCGGCGCGCGGCGACAGGCCTTGGGCGAACCAGCGCCCGCTGCGCGTGGCGCCCACGATGTCCTGCAGGTACTCCAGCACCGGCTCGGCGGTGTGTACCTGGCTCACGGTGTGCTGCAGGCTGGCCAGGTCGGCCGGCGTGAGCGCGGGTGCCAGGCGGTCGAGCATGTCGCGCCGGTCCTGGCCGCGCAGCAGCTCGCGCTCGGCCGCGCGGTCGGGGTAGCCGATCGACAGCCGCATGTGAAAACGGTCCAGCTGCGATTCGGGCAGGGCGTAGGTGCCGAGCTGGTCGTGCGGGTTCTGCGTGGCGATCACGAAGAAGGGCTCGGGCAGGGCGCGCGTCTCGCCTTCCACCGTGACCTGCTTTTCTTCCATGGCCTCGAGCAGCGCGCTCTGGGTCTTGGGGCTGGCGCGGTTGATCTCGTCGGCCAGCAGCACCTGGGCAAAGACCGGGCCGGGGTGGAAGACGAAGTCCTCGCGGCCGCGCTCGTAGATGGACACGCCGATGAGGTCGCTGGGCATGAGGTCGGCGGTGAACTGCACGCGCGAGAACTGCAGGCCGAAGGAGCGCGCCAGCGCGTGCGCCAGGGTCGTCTTGCCGACGCCCGGCACGTCCTCGATCAGCAGGTGTCCGCCGGCCAGCAGGCAGGCCACGCAGTCCGAAACCTGCTGCGGTTTGCCCACGATCACCGTGTTAAGCTGACTCAGCAGCAGTTGGATTCTTGTGTCGGCTTGCATGCCGCGAACCATACCGTAAAACCCCCATGAGCCAGGCCACTGGGTATTTCACCCACAAGGATTGTTGGAGACACGAGATGGGCGCCGGGCACCCGGAGTGCCCCGAGCGGCTCGATGCCATCGAAGACCGCCTGCTGATCAGCGGCCTGGACGTCGCGCTGGAGCGCCGCGAGGCCACCCCCGCCGCGATCGCCGACCTCGAACTCGCCCACGGCCGCATGCACCTGGCCTCGCTGCGCGGCCTGAGCGACCAGCTGCGCGACGACATGGCCGCCGGCGGCCCGGACCATGCGCAGGTCGATCCGGACACCTCCATCAACGCCCACAGCTGGGACGCGATCCTGATGGCCGCGGGCGCCGCCATCGACGCGACCGATGCCGTGATGGCCGGTGAACTGGCCAACGCTTTCTGCGCGGTGCGCCCGCCGGGCCACCACGCCACGCGCAACCAGGCCATGGGTTTCTGTTTCGTGAACAACGTGGCCGTGGCCGCCAAGTACGCGCTGGAGCGCCATGGGCTGCAGCGCGTGGCGATCGTCGACTTCGACGTGCACCACGGCAACGGCACCGAGGACATCGTGGCCGGCGACGAGCGCATTCTGATGTGCAGCTTCTACCAGCACCCGTTCTACCCGGTGTGCGAGCACTCGACGGCGAGCAACCTCGTCAACCTGCCGGTGCCGGCCTACACCAAGGGCATGGACATCCGCGAGCTGGTGGACATGATGTGGCTGCCCCGGCTGGAGGCCCACAAGCCGCAGATGCTTTTCGTGAGCGCCGGCTTCGACGCGCACCGCGAGGACGACATGGCGCAGCTCGGCCTGGTGGAGCAGGACTACGCCTGGCTGACCGAGCGCATCAAGGAAGTGGCGCAGCGCCACGCCAAGGGCCGCATCGTGAGCTGCCTGGAAGGCGGCTACGCCCTGAGCGCGCTGGGCCGCAGCGTGGAAGCGCACCTGAGGGTGCTGGCGGGCGTCTGAACTTCCGCGGCGCCCGGGCGTCCCATAATGTTCCGATGACCGAGCCCACTTCTTCTTCCCCTCCCGCCGAGCCGGTGCTGCTGAGTTCGCGCGATGCGCGTGGCGTGCACACGCTCACGCTGAACACGCCGCGCAGCTTCAATGTGTTGTCCGAGGCCATGCTGGCTGCCCTGCAGTCGGCGCTGGACGCGGTGGCCGCCGACCCGCAGGCGCGGCTGGTCGTGATCGCCGCGAACGGGCGCGCCTTCTGCGCCGGGCACGACCTCAAGCAGATGCGCGCCACGCCCGAGCTGGCCTACTACCAGAAGCTGTTCGCGCAGTGCTCGCGCCTGATGCTGGCCATCCGCAAGCTGGAGGTGCCGGTGATCGCGCGCGTGCAGGGCCTGGCGACCGCCGCGGGCTGCCAGCTGGTGGCGCAGTGCGACCTGGCGGTGGCGAGCGACAACGCGAGCTTCGGCGTCAACGGCATCGACGTGGGCCTGTTCTGCGCCACGCCGGGGGTCGCGCTCTCGCGCAACATCCTGCCCAAGCAGGCGATGGAGATGCTGCTCACCGGCGACTTCATCTCGGCCGACGAGGCCAGGGTGCGCGGCCTGGTCAACCGCGTGGTGGCCCCCGATGCGCTGGACGCCGAGCTGCAGGCTCTGCTGGAGCGCATCTTGGCCAAACCGCGCGAGGCCCTCGCCATGGGCAAGGCCTTGTTCTACCGCCAGCTGGAGACCGGCCTGGAGTCGGCCTACCAGCTCGCCGGCCAGAGCATGGCCTGCAACATGGCGCACGAGGTGGCGCAGGAGGGCGTGCAGGCCTTCATCGACAAGCGCCCGCCGTCCTGGCGCGCCTGAGCTTCCGACACCCGTTTCCGATCCGACATGAATCCCTCCACCAATCCCAAACCCATCGACGACATCGGCCTGTGGCTGGCCGGCTTCACGCAACCCACGGTGCTGGTCGAACTCGCCGCGCTGGCGATCTGCGTGGCCCTGGCCTGGAGCTTCAGCTGGGCGCTGCGCAACGCCTTGCGCATGCAGGAGGACAAGAGCTCGGTGCTGTTCGGCCGCCGCCTGATCGACGGCGTGATGTTCCCCCTGGCCTTGCTGCTGCTGGGCTACATCGCGCGCGCCATCGTCACCAAGTTCCTGCCCCTGGCGGCGTTCAAGGTCGCGATTCCCGTGCTGGTGTCGCTGGTCGTGATCCGCGTGGGCGTGAAGGTGCTGCAGGCGGCGTTCACCACCGCGCCCTGGGTGCGGGCGCTGGAGCGCACGATTTCCTGGGTGGCCTGGCTGGCCATGGTGCTGTGGGTCAGCGGCCTGTTGCCGGTGGTGCTGGCCGAGCTGGACGACATCACCTGGAAGATTGGCGCGAGCACCCTGAGCCTGCGCACCCTGCTGGAGGGCGCCATCACAGCCGGCGCGGTGATGATCCTCGCGCTGTGGGTCTCCTCCGCGATCGAGTCCCGGCTGCTGCGCAAGGCCACCGGGGGCGATCTGTCGATGCGCAAGGCGGTGAGCAACGCGACGCGCGCGCTGCTGCTGTTCGTGGGATTGATCATCGCCCTGTCGGCCGTGGGCATCGACCTCACCGCGCTCTCCGTGTTCAGTGGCGCCATCGGCGTGGGCGTGGGCTTCGGCCTGCAGAAGCTGGCGTCCAACTACGTGAGCGGTTTCGTGATCCTGGCCGAGCGGCGCCTGCGCATCGGCGACAACGTGAAGGTGGACAGCTTCGAAGGCCGCATCCTCGACATCAACACCCGCTACAGCGTGATCCGCTCGCCGGCGGGGCGCGAGTCCATCGTGCCCAACGAGCTCATGGTCATCAACCGGGTGGAGAACCTTTCGGGGGCGCTCACGCGCGTGTGGCAGACCTCGGTGGTGTCGGTCGCCTACGACAGCGACGTGGACCTCGTGAGCCGCCTGCTGCTGGAGGCGGTGAGCGCGCAGGCCGATGCGCTGAAGGACCCCGCCCCGCAGGCCTCGCTCTCGGCCTTCGGCGCCGATGGCCTGGAGTTCACGGTGGGTTACTGGATCAACTCGGGCGACGGCGCCGAGCAGCTCAAACTGAAATCCCTCATCAACCTGCAGATCCTGCGTTCGCTGCAGCAGCACGGCATCGACATCCCGTCGCCGCAGCGCGTGGTGCACATCAAGGAAATGCCACCGCTCGAAGGCCCGAAGGACTCAGCGGTTCATCAGGCTGGGTAACCACAGCGAGATCGCCGGGAAGGCGATCAGGATGCCCAGGCGCACGATGTCGGCCATGACGAAGGGCCAGACGCCCTGGAAGATCGTCTTGAGCTTGACCAGCGGCAGCAGCGAGTTCATGACGAACAGGTTCATGCCCACCGGCGGGGAGATCATGCCGATCTCCACAATGGTGACGATCAGCACGCCGAACCACACCGGGTCGAAGCCCAGGCCGGTGATCACCGGGAAGAACACCGGGATGGTGAGCAGCACCATCGACAGCTCTTCCATCACCAGGCCGAGCGCGACGTAGATCACCATCATCACCACCACCACCATGATGGGGTTGGGGCTGAACTGCAGCAGGAAATCGCGCAGGTCGCCCGGCATGCTGGTGAAGTTGACGAAGCTGGTGAAGACCATCGCGCCGATCAGGATGGTGAACAGCATGGCCGTGGTGCGCGTGCTGTCGACCAGGATGTCCATCAGCACGCGCGGCGTGAGCGCGCCACGCAGCAGGGCGAACAGGAAGGCGCCCGAGGCGCCCACGCCCGCGCCTTCGGTGGCGGTGAACACGCCACCGTAGATGCCGCCGATGACCAGCGCGAACAACAGCACCACCGCCCAGATGCTGCGCAGGGCGGCCAGCCGCTGTCCCCAGTTGAAGCGCTCCCCGGGTGGGCCCGCCAGCGGGTCGCGCCAGCTGATGTAGACCACCGCCGCGCACAGGCAGGCGATGGCGACCAGGCCGGGCAGCACACCCGCGATGAACAGCTTGCCGATGTCGGTCTCGGTCATGATCCCGTAGATCACCATGATGGTGGACGGCGGGATCAGGATGCCCAGCGTGCCGCCGGCCGCGATGGAGCCGGTGGCCAGCGTGTCCTTGTAGCCGTGGCGCTTCATCTCGGGGTAGGCCACGCGCGTCATGGTCGCGGCGGTGGCGATGGACGAGCCGCAGATGCAGCTGAAGCCGCCCGAGGCGATGACGCTGGCCATGGCCAGGCCGCCCTTGCGGTGGCCGACGAAGGCGTTGGCGGCGGTGTAGAGCTCGCGCGCCATGCCGGCGCGGGCCACCAGGTTGCCCATCAGCACGAACAGCGGGATGACCGAAAGCACGTAGGCGAAGCCGGTCTCGAAGATCACCTGGCTGGTGCTGGCGAAGGCCGGGGACCAGCCGCGCATCAGGCCCAGGCCGGTGATGCCGACGATGGCCATGGCCAGCGCGATGGGGATGCGCAGCAGCGCCAGGGCGAAGACGGCGAGGAAACCCAGGCTGGCTTCGATCATGTCGCGCCCCCGTCGAAGGTGGTGGGTTCGGGGTGGTGGGGCGCGGGCACCGTGACGAACACGAACAGCAGGTGCACCAGGCCGGTGAGGGCCAGCATGGCCGCCATCATCCAGGCCACCGGGGCGATGGAGAGCTGCAGGTGCACCGTGGTGTCGCCGTACTCGGTCAGCCGGTCCGCGCGCGTCGTCATGAGGTAGGCCAGGAAACCGAAGGTGCCGGCGCAGATCAGGTGGACCACGCGCGCCTGGATGTCGCGCACCCACTCGGGCAGCATGCTGTCGAGCGAGTCGAAGACCACGTGCTCGTTGCGCCACGACACCAGGGGCATGGCGCCGAAGATCACGATCACCATGAGGATCTCGGTGAGCTCCAGCCCGCCGGGCACGGAGTGGCTGAAGAAGCGGCGGCCGGTCACGTCCACCAGCGTGAGCCACATGATGGTGAACAGCGCCATGGCGGCCATGAGGCCGGTGGACCAGCGCAGGATGCGTTCCAGCGTCTTGAGCATGAAGGGGCCTGATGTGAAAAAGCCGGCTGGGCAGTGTGCAACAGACTGCCCGGCCGGCCGTGGGAGGTGGTGCGCTGGCTTACTTTACCTTGGCGATTTCGGCGCGGAACTCGGCGAGCACCGCCTTCGGGTCTTTCAGGCCCTTGGCCTGCGCGGCCTCGGCCCACTTGGTCTCCAGGCCCGCCTGCTTGTCCTTCACGGCCTGCACGAAGGCCGCGTCGGCCACGATGCGGGTCACGCCCTGGGTCTTCTGGAGTTCGCGGCTGGCCGCGTCGACGCGGTCCCAGCCCTCGCCGAAGATGCGCGCGGCGGTTTCGCCCGAGAGCTTGTCGATCACGGCCTTGTCCTGCGCCGACAGGGCGTTGTACTTGCCCTCGTTCATCATGAAGACGAAGCTGGTGTTGTACAGGCCGCCGGGGAAGGTGGTCGCGTGCTTGACCATGCTGAGCTTGAACGAGGCGACCGACTCGTCGGGGAAGAAGGTGCCGTCCATCACGCCGGTGGACAACATTTCGAACGACTCGGGCGCGGGCTTGAGCGTGGTGTTCCAGCCCATGGCCTTGGAGAGTTCGTTGATGTTGCCGCCGCCGATGCGGAACTTGAGCTTGGCCACGTCGGCCGCGCTGGCCACCGCCTGTTTGGTGGTGAAGATGATGCCGGGCCCGTGCGTGAACACCGCCAGCGTCTTCACACCGCGGTGTTCGCCCAGCGGCGCGAAGTACTTGCTGTAGATGCGCTGGTAAGCCAGCGAGGTGGCGGTGGCGCTGTCGCCCAGGAAGGGGAATTCGGCGACCTGGGTGTTGATGAAGCGCCCGGGCGTGTAGCCGTCCACCGTGTACGAGATGTCGGCCAGGCCGTCGCGCACCGCGTCGAAGGTGCCGGGCGCCGCGGCCACGCCCTTGGGCAGGATGTTGCATTTCATGCGGCCCGCGCTGTCTTTTTCCAGCAGGTCGCACCAGCTCTTCTGCGCCATGCTCAGCGTGTGCGTGGGCGGCACCCAGCTGGAGACGGTGAAGACGGTCTGGGCCGAGGCCACGCCGCCCGCGAGCACGGTGGTGGACAGCACGGCGGTGGCAAGACAGCGAAGTTTCATGGGGTCTCCTGGGCGCGTTCGGGGGTGACCGGCCTCCCTCGGAGGCGGCGAAATCACTATAGGTCAAGCCCTTGTGCGGCCCCCTCCAGACTTACCCGGATGGCCCTGAGTCGCTGTCGTCGCCTAGTCGTTCGGGGGGAGTTCCACCGGGTGGGCGGGCTGCAGCCGGGGCCGCGAGGGGGTGGCGTGCAGCGCGTCGCTGCCCAGCGTTTCGAGCAGGCGCGCGCCGGCGGCGAGCTGCTGGTGGGCCGGCAGGTAGCGCAGGTCGCCGAACAGGCGCAGGGCGTTCTCCGGCGGCGTGGCCGCCCGCGTGGCGAGGTACCAGAGGCGGAACACATGGGCCTCGTCGCACAGCGGCATCTGGTGGATCAGGTTCATGACCGAGGCGAACAGGTAGTCGGCCGCGCTCTCGGTCGGGGTCTTGCCGCTGCCGGGCGTGCCGTGATCGCTTTGCCAGACGGGGCTGTTGACCAGGCGTTGCAGGCGCCGGGCCCGGCCCAGGCCCCGGTCCACCTGCAGGTTGGCCTCCCAGCTGCGCACGGGGTCGTCCAGCCCCTTGCAGGGCGAGGTGGCGCGCGCCAGTTCCATCGCCAGCGAACGCGCTCGCTCAGGCTCCTGGCGGCTGAACAGCAGGCGCACCGTGCGGCCGAGCATGCGCATGGTGTGGATGAGGGGGTCGACGGGGAGAGGGGTGGTCATGCTGCTGAACTCGTCACGGGTCAGAACGTGCAGCGCAGCCTCGGGGGGAAACACGGTTTCTCGGGCACCGCGTTGCACAACCGAGGCGGCGCCCGTCTCCAGGGAAACGGTGCGGTCTGTTCGGTCTATCGTGTGGGTGCTCATGTCGTCAAAGGGAAATCGGGGAACGAGACATCAGCGTAGCCTCGACCCGTTTCGCAAACAAACGGTTTAACAGTCGCTTAACAGAGCGACCGTGTAAAGCGTGGAATGCACCCTCCTAGGGCAGGTGGGGGCTGGCGGCGAGCGTGAAATGGAAGGTCGTGCCATGGCCGGGCTGGCTGATGACCTCGATGCGCGCGCCGTGCCGTTCGATCACGGTGCGCACGAACACCAGCCCCAGGCCCACGCCGCGCGTGGCGCTGTGCTCGGGATCGAGCCGGGCGAACTGCTGGAACAGCCGCTGCTGCTGCTCGGGCGTCATGCCCGGGCCCTGGTCGGTGATGGAGACCCGCCATCCCCCGGTCGCCGCGTGCACGGCGCACAGCACCTCGGTGCCTTCGCCGCCGTACTTCACCGCGTTGCCCAGCAGGTTGGCGATGGCCCGGGTGAGCAGGCCGCGGTCGGCTTCGCACAGGGCCGGTGCATCGGGGCGCACCACCAGCAGGTTCACGCGCTGCGCCTGGGCCTGCGGCCAGACCTCGTCCACGGCCTCGTCGAGCAGGTCCACCAGGTCCACGGTGTCCAGGCGGTAGGTGCTGGATTCGGCCCGGGCCAGTTGCACGAACTCCTCGGCCAGGTCCAGGGTGCGGCGCGCATGCCGTTCGATGCGGCCCAGCGTCTCGGGCCGCATGGGCTGCTGGGGGTTCATGCGCTGCACTTCCAGCAGCGCGAGGATGGAGGCCTGCGGCGAGCGCATGTCGTGCGAGATGAAGCGCAGGGCCACGTCGCGCTGGCGCTCGGCCTCGCGGATCGGGGTGATGTCGACCAGGCTGGTGATCCAGCTGGTGGTCTGCCCATCGGTGTTGAAGCAGGGCACGAAGCGCACCAGCAGATCGCGCCCGGCGGCGTCGCGCGCCTCCGCCCCCCAGGGCTGGGTGGCGTGGTGCAGGCGCTCCATGTCGAACACCGGCTGCTGGGTGCCGGTGCGGTGCACGCCGCGCAGCAGCTCGCCAAGGGGGTAGCCCCGCAGCCGCGCCACCTTCTGCCGGCTGAAGTACTGGTAGGCGGCCTGGTTGCCCGCGAGCACGTGGCCGGAGGCGTCGGCGATGAGCGTGGCGTCGGGCAGGCTGTTGAGCGTCTCGCTGACGAAGCGGTGCAGGTTGCGCAACTGTTCGGAGGCGTTTTGCAGCGCGTTGATGTGGCGGTCCAGCAGATCGCCCGAACGGGCCGCCGGCAGCATGGTGGGCAGGTCGCGGCGGGTCTCCATGCGCCGGAACTCCTCGAGCAGGTAACCGAGCGCCGCGCGCAGGCGCCGCCACACCCACAGCGGATAGGCCAGCAACACGCCCAGCAGGGCGGCCGAAGGCGCGAAGTGCAGGCCGGCCACGGACGGCGCGAGCGCGGCGGCCACGACGGTGGCGATCAGCAGCGCGGCGCTCGCCAGCAGCGAGGCGGTGGGCGCCAGCAGCAGCACCGCCAGCAGCGCGAGCCCCACCGGCACCACGCTGAACAGCGCGTTCTGCCAGGCATTGGCGCGTTCCAGCCGCTGGTCGAGCAGCAGCGCGTTCATCACGTTGGCCGCGATCTCCACGCCGTCCATCAACTCGGACTGGCCCGAACGCGGCGTGGCATAGGCGTCGCCCATGCCGGCGGCCACGGCACCCACGAGCACGTACTTGCCCGCGAACTGCTCGGGCGGCACCTGGCCCCGGAGCACGTCGACGTAGGACACGCGCGGGAAACTGCCCGGTGGTCCGGCGAAGGGAATCTGCATCCAGTGGTCGCGCTGCCAGGCGTCCGGGCTCTTGGGCGGCGGCGCCCGCTCGCCGGGCAGGGGCTCGGGCAGCGCGAAGCCACCCACGCGCAACAAGGCCACGGCGAACTGATCCCACCACTGGGTGCCGTCGCCTTCGCGCAGGAAGGTGCTGCGCACGATGCCGTCGTTGTCGATCTCCAGGTGCACGTGGCCGATGGCGGCCGCCGCCGAGGCGAGCTCGGGTGCCGGGTCGGTGCGGGTCAGCTGACCCGTGCCGTGCCGGTCCATCAGCAACAGGGGCAACACCACCTTGCCATTGCGCGCGATGGCCTCGCCGAGCAGGGCATCGTCCACGGCGTGGTCGCGGCCGGGTTCCACCAGGATGAGGTCCAGCCCCACGGCACGCGGCCCCGCGGGGGTGATGCGGTCGAGCAGCGCGGCATGGAAGGCGCGGCGCCAGGGCCAGAGGCCGATCTCGCTCAGGCTCTTGTCGTCGATGGCCACGATCACGATGTCGGGCGACACCGCCTGCCGGCCCAGCCGCGTGAGCTGGTCGGTGAGGGCCAGGTCGATGTGCTCCAGGCTGCGCGAGCAACCCAGGGCGACCACGCCGGCCAGCAGGGCCGCCGACAGCAGGCCCCATTCGAGCCAGCGGGTGCGCGGACGGCGCGCGCGCGCCAGCGGCTCCTGCATCTGGGAGGTGGTGGATTCGGTGGGCCGCGTGTCCAAGCGAACGTCAGCGAAGGCCGCGCAGCACCGGCCGGCCTTCGCTGCTGTGGAGCGGCCGGTTGTCCGAGGTCACGACGCGCGCGTGCACGTCCAGGCGCTGCGGTTCGCTCCACGCGCCGGGCAGGCCGTCGGCGTCGATCTGGCGCACCCGAAGGTGGTACGTGCCGGGCGGCGGCATGGGCCGGGTGAACACCGCCTCGGCGAGCGACTGGTCGTCCAGCAGGCGGGCGAAGGCCGCGTCGTGCGCGAGCTGGAGCTGATGGCGCCAGGGGCCGCCGGGGCTGGTGGTCCAGCTCACCGCGAGCGTGTCGGTTCCCGCGCCGCCCAAGGTGGGGGTGGACGGGGTGGGCGGCAGGGCGACGACCTGGAACGGCATCGGTCGGCTGAAAGGCCCTTGGTCGCGCTCGCCCTGCGCATCGCGGGCGACCGCCGCCACCCGCCAGACGTAGGCGCCGGGTGCGAGCGGGCGAACGGTGTGCTGGCAGCGGTCGAGGTCGGGCGTTTGCGCGACCAGGTCGGTGAAGCTGGCGTCGCGCGCCACCTCGAAGCGGTAGCCCACGGCCGTGGCGCCTTCGGTGCACAGCAGTTCGATGGCGGGACCCACCACCCGGCTGCCCTGGCGCGGTTCGCGCAGCAAAGGGGCCGTCGGGTGCGCGTTGACGACCAGGCGGCGCACCGCCTCGGTCCCCGGAATGCCCTGGCGATCCATGGCGCGGACCGCGAGCAGGTAGGTCCCATCGTCCAGCGCCGCGAAACGCGCCACGGGTGAGGGGAAGACGGCGTTGCGCACCACGCGCTCGGCCGCGTCGTCGCTGGCGATGCGCACCTGCCAGGCCGCGGCGCCGGCTTCGCGGGCGAGCGGCAGTTCGATCAGCGAGGCGTCCTCGAGCACGTCGGGCACGCCGGAGAGGTCGGGCGGCGCGAGCAGGGGCGCCACCACCGTTGTGTTGCCCACGCGCGCGCCCTGGCCGGCGTGCACCAGGGTGCCTGCCGCATTCGTGGGGGTGGCGCGCGAGCGCACCTGGATGGCGCCTTCGCGCACATCGCTGATCAGGTCACCTCCGCTGCCCACCGCCACGCCGAAGGTGGTGCCGCGCACGCCGCCCACGGCGCGCGGCGTGCGCACCTCGAAGCGGCTGCGGGGAGAGGCCAGTGGCTTGACCGTGGCATCGACCCGGCCGCGCTCCAGGTCGAGGCCGGACTGCGCATGGCCGGGCGCGGGCGCATGCCGCAGTTCGCGCAGGCGCACCTGCGTGCCGGCCGAGAGGCGCACCACCGAGCCATCGGCCAGGCGCAGGGTCACGAAGCCGTCGTCACCCACCTCGATCTGCGCGCCTTCGCTCACCTGTCCGCCGACCACCAGCGGCGCGGCATGGGCCTGGGACGCCCCCTGGCGCACGCTGGCCTGGCCCGCGACGTGCAGCACATCGGCCACCGCCGGCTCGGGGCGCGCGAGCGCGGCGGGAATCACCAGCTGGCTGCCGGGTCTCAGGCGGCGCGGATGGCTCACCTGGTTGAGGCGCTGCAGTTGCGGCCACTGGCTCGGGTCGTCCAGGTAACGCTGCGCGAGGTCGTACAGGTTGTCGCCCGGCTGCACGGTGTGCACGCGGTCCTGCTGCGCGAGCGCCAGCCCGCTCCAGCAGAGCAGGGCGGCGGCGGGGGCCACCAGGCGCCAGGGCGAACGCAAAGGGGGTTGAGGGGCGGTGCGGGGCATGTTCAATGGGCCAGGGCGGCCGGCACCGGGCCGAGGTCTTCGAGCCGGTACCCGTGGCTGTAGACGGACACCAGCTTGTAGCCCGACTCGGCGCGCAGGCTCAGTTTGCTGCGCACGTGGGACATGTAGACGTCCAGCGAGCGCGACGAGATGTCCGCGTCGATGCCCCAGACGGCCTCGATCAGGTGGGCGCGCGAGAGCAGGCGGCCCATGTTGCGGAACATGAGGAAAGCGAGGTCGAATTCCTTGCTGGTCAGGGTCGAGAGTTCGGTGCCGTCGACGCGCACCACGCGGTCCTGCACCAGGAAACGGTAGCGGCCCCAGACCAGCTCCCTCGGCGCCGGGGCGTGGCCGCCCCGTCGCAGCAGCGCCATCAGGCGCGCGCGCAACTCCCCCACGCGGGCGGACTTGACCATGTAGTCGTCGGCGCCGCAGTTCAGGCCTTCGATGATGTCGCGCTCGTCGCTGCGGTTGGTCATCATCAGGATGGGCACCGGTGCCATCGCGGTGTCGCGAATGGCGCGGATCACGTCCAGGCCGGGGATGTCGGGCAGTTCCCAGTCGACGATGAAGAGGTCGAACGTCTCCTTGGGCAGCACGCGCAGCAGCGCGTTGGCATTCTCGAACAGGTGGCAGTCGTGGCCCATGGATGCGACGACCACCCTGACCAGATCCAGCTGCGCGGGATCGTCATCAATGGCGGCAATGCGCATGTGGCTCGGGCAGGTGCTTCAAAGGATTAAAAGAAACAGAATGTGTTTGCACGAATATATCGATGGACCTGCGGTGTTGCAGCCGTTTTGACAATCTATTAAGAAATCAAACGGTCATTCCGAGACCGAAGGCACGTGCCGTTTCACTAGGGAGACTTCCATCCAGGGGCAATAGCGCCTACAATGGCAAAAAAAGCACGACCGTTCTTTTCTCGGTTTGTGCGTCGCCCACGAGGGCAGCGCCCATGAGGCGGCTGACCATCCGCATACAATCCTTGAGTTGACGTGCACGTCAATTCGTGACGACATTTTTCCAATCATCAGGAGCAACCCAATCATGAAGGTCATCGTCCCCGTCAAGCGCGTGGTGGATTACAACGTCAAGGTTCGCGTCAAGAGCGACGGTACTGGCGTGGACATCGCCAACGTCAAGATGAGCATGAACCCGTTTGACGAGATCGCGGTGGAAGAAGCCGTGCGCCTGAAGGAGAAGGGCGTGGTCACCGAGGTGATCGCCGTCTCCTGCGGCGTGACGCAGTGCCAGGAGACCCTGCGCACGGCCATGGCGATCGGCGCGGACCGCGCCATCCTGGTGGAGACCAGCGAAGAACTGCAGCCCCTGGCCGTGGCCAAGCTGCTCAAGGCGCTGGTGGACAAGGAACAGCCCCAGCTCGTGATCCTGGGCAAGCAGGCGATCGACGACGACTGCAACCAGACCGGCCAGATGCTGGCCGCGCTGGCAGGGCTTCCCCAAGCGACTTTCGCCTCCAAGGTCGAAGTGGCCGACGGCAAGGCCAGCGTCACGCGCGAAGTGGACGGCGGCCTGGAGACGCTGTCCATCACGCTGCCGGCCGTCATCACGACCGACCTGCGCCTGAACGAGCCGCGTTACGTGACGCTGCCCAACATCATGAAGGCCAAGAAGAAGCAGCTGGACATCGTCAAACCCGAAGACCTCGGTGTGGACGTGAAGCCGCGCATCAAGACCCTCAAGGTCAGCGAGCCGCCCAAGCGCGGTGCCGGCGTCAAGGTGGCCGATGTGGCCGCCCTGGTGGACAAGCTGAAGAACGAAGCCAAAGTGATCTGAGGACCTGACAAATGACCGCACTCGTTATTGCCGAACACGACAACGCCTCCATCAAGGGCGCGACCCTCAACACCGTGACCGCCGCCGCCCAGTGCGGGGGTGACGTGCACGTGCTCATCGCCGGCCACAACGCCGGTGAAGCCGCCAAGGCCGCCGCCGCCATCGCTGGCGTCGCCAAGGTGATCCACGCCGACGCCCCGGGCTTCGAGCACGGCCTGGCCGAGAACGTCGCCGCCCAGGTGCTGGCCCTGGCCGGCAACTACAGCCACATCCTGTTCCCGGCCACCGCCAGCGGCAAGAACGTCGCGCCGCGCGTGGCCGCCACGCTGGACGTGGGCCAGGTCTCCGACATCACCAAGGTCATCAGCGCCGACACCTTCGAACGCCCGATCTACGCCGGCAACGCGATCGCCACCGTGCAGAGCACCGATGCCAAGCACGTGATCACCGTGCGCACCACCGGCTTCGACCCGGCGGCGGCCACCGGTGGCAGCGCCGCCGTGGAAACCGCCACGGCCGCGGCCGATGACGGCAAGAGCAAGTTCCTGGGCAGCGAGATCGCCAAGAGCGACCGCCCCGAACTCACCGCCGCGAAGATCATCGTCTCCGGTGGCCGCGCGCTGGGCTCCGCCGAGAAGTTCAACGAGGTGATGACCCCGTTGGCCGACAAGCTCGGTGCCGCCCTCGGCGCCAGCCGTGCCGCCGTGGACGCGGGTTACGCGCCCAACGACTGGCAGGTGGGCCAGACCGGCAAGATCGTCGCGCCTCAGCTCTACATCGCCGCCGGCATCTCGGGCGCGATCCAGCATTTGGCCGGCATGAAGGACTCCAAGGTGATCGTGGCGATCAACAAGGACCCCGAGGCCCCGATCTTCTCGGTGGCCGACTACGGCCTGGAGGCGGACCTGTTCACCGCCGTGCCCGAGTTGATCAAGGCACTCTGAGCCGCTTGAGAAAGACAAGGGCATCGTTCGCGATGCCCTTGCCGCATCTGCCCCCTGAATTTCCCCCGGAGACAAGACGATGAGCTACACCGCCCCCCTCAAGGACATGCTGTTCGACATCGAGCACCTGGCCCGCATCGACCAGGTGGCGCAGATGCCCGGCTTCGAGGAAGCCGGCCTGGAAACCGCGCAAGCCGTGCTCGAGGAGTGCGCCAAGCTCAACGAAGGCGTGATCGCACCGCTGAACTTCGAGGGTGACAAGAACCCTTCGTGGTTCAAGGACGGCGTGGTCACCACCACACCCGGTTTCAAGGACGCCTTCAAGCAGTACGCCGAAGGCGGCTGGCAGGGCCTGCAGCACCCGGTGGACTTCGGCGGCCAGGGCCTGCCCAAGACCATCGGCGCGGCCTGCGGCGAAATCCTCAACAGCGCCAACATGAGTTTCGCGCTGTGCCCGCTGTTGACCGACGGCGCGATCGAAGCCCTGCTCACCGCGGGCTCCGACGAGCTCAAGGCGACCTACCTCGAAAAACTGGTGAGCGGTCAATGGACCGGCACCATGAACCTCACCGAGCCGCAGGCCGGCTCCGATCTCGCTGCCGTGCGCAGCCGCGCCGAGCCGCAGCCCGATGGCAGCTACAAGGTGTTCGGCACCAAGATCTTCATCACCTACGGTGAGCACGACATGGCCGAGAACATCGTGCACCTCGTGCTCGCGCGCGTGACCGGCGCGCCCGAGGGCGTGAAGGGCATCAGCCTGTTCGTGGTGCCCAAGTTCATGGTGAACCCGGACGGCTCCCTGGGCGCGCGCAACGACGTGCATTGCGTGAGCATCGAGCACAAGATGGGCATCAAGGCCAGCCCCACCGCCGTGCTGCAGTATGGCGACCACGGCGGTGCCGTGGGTTACCTCGTGGGCCAGGAAAACCGGGGCCTGGAGTACATGTTCATCATGATGAACGCCGCGCGCTACGCCGTGGGCGTGCAGGGCATCGCGATCGCCGAGCGCGCCTACCAGAAGGCCGTGGGCTACGCGAAGGACCGCGTGCAGAGCCGCCCGGTCGATGGCTCGATGAGCGCGGCCGCGCCCATCATCCACCACCCGGACGTCAAGCGCATGCTCATGACCATGCGCGCGTCCACCGAAGGCTGCCGCGCCATGGCCAGCGTGGCCGCCGCCGCGTACGACGCCGCCCACCACCACCCCGATGCCGAGGTGCGCAAGCAGAACGCGGCCTTCTACGAATTCCTGGTGCCCCTGGTCAAGGGCTACAGCACCGAGATGAGCCTGGAAGTCACCAGCCTGGGCGTGCAGGTGCACGGCGGCATGGGCTTCATCGAGGAGACCGGCGCGGCGCAGTACTACCGCGACGCCAAGATCCTCACCATCTACGAAGGCACGACCGCCATCCAGGCCAACGACCTCGTGGGCCGCAAGACCGCGCGCGATGGTGGCACCGGCGCCAAGGCCATCGCGGCCCAGATCGAGAAGACCGAAGCCGAACTGGCGACGCGCGGCAGCGCCAACGCGAAGGCCGTGCATGCGCGCCTGAAGGCCGCGCGCGAGGCCTTCGTGGACGTGGTCGAGTTCATCGCCGCCAACACGCGCGCCAACCCCAACGCGGCCTTCGCCGGCAGCGTGCCCTACCTCATGCTCGCGGGCAACCTCGTGGCGGGCTGGCAGATGGCGCGCGCGCTGATGGTGGCCGAGGACCAACTGGCCCAGGGCAAGGACGCGGCCTTCATGCAGGCCAAGATCACCACCGCGCGCTTCTACGCCGACCACCTCCTCAGCCGCGCCCCGGGCGTGCGCGACAGCATCGTGGACGGCGCCGAGGCCGTGACCGCGCTCGCCATCGAGGCCTTCTGATCGCGGTTTTCGCGCGCCCTGTCGCCGCATCGACAGGGCCTCGCCCCGCGCTGCCCCCAGAATCCTGACGAACCCCAACGGAGACACCATGATCGCACCCGCCCGCAGCCTGCCGCTCGTTCTGAAGAACCTGAAGTTCCCGGTGATCGGCTCGCCGCTGTTCATCATCAGCAACCCCAAGCTCGTGATCGCGCAATGCAAGGCCGGCGTGGTGGGCTCCATGCCCGCGCTCAACGCCCGCCCGGCTTCGCAGCTCGACGAATGGCTGGCTGAAATCACCGAGGCCCTGGCCGCGCACGACAAGGCCAACCCCGACAACAAGGCCGCGCCGTTCGCGATCAACCAGATCGTGCACAAGAGCAACGACCGGCTGGAGCACGACATGCAGCTGTGCGCCAAGTACAAGGTACCGATCGTGATCACCAGCCTGGGCGCGCGCGAGGACGTGAACCAGGCGGTGCACGCCTGGGGTGGCATCGTGCTGCACGACGTGATCAACAACGTGTTCGCGCACAAGGCGATTGACAAGGGCGCCGACGGCCTGATCCCCGTGGCCGCCGGTGCCGGTGGCGCACGCCAGCGTGAAGAGCCCGTTCGCGATGGTGCAGGAAATCCGCGAATGGTTCGGCGGCCCGATCGCGCTCTCGGGCGCCATCGCCTCGGGCGGTGCCATCCTGGCCGCGCAGGCCATGGGCGCCGACCTGGCCTACATCGGCTCGGCCTTCATCGCCACCGAGGAAGCGCGCGCGGTGGACGGCTACAAGGAGATGATCACCGCGTCGGACTCCGACGACATCGTCTACAGCAACTTCTACACCGGCATCCACGGCAACTACCTCAAGGGCAGCATCAAGAACGCCGGCATGGACCCGGACAACCTGCCGCAGAGCGACCCGAGCAAGATGAACTTCGCCACCGGCGAGGGCGCCAACGCGGCCAAGGCCTGGCGCGACATCTGGGGCTGCGGCCAGGGCATCGGCGCGATCCGCGAGGTGCTGCCCGCCGCCGACCTGGTGGCGCGCTTCAAGCGCGAATACGCCGAGGCCAAGGCGCGCATCTGCGCGGGCTGAGCGCGCCTCAGGCGCGTTCGCGCATCACCAGGGTCTGGGTCGCGACGCCGATGGGGCCGTGCACGTCGTAGAGGCGTGACAAGGTGGTGCCCACGCCGCCACCGTGGGCCTGGGTTTCCGAGCGCAACCCGATCCACTCGCCTTCGGGTGGGCGGTGCAGGTGCAGGCTGAGGTCGGCGTTCGAAAACAGGTAGCGCTCGGCCGGCAGCACCCAGCTCAGGCCATTGCCGAAATCGGCGGCGGCCGCCGCCCGCATGGCAGGGGAGTTGGGCCGACCCTGCACCAGCGGCACACTCAGGCGAAACCAGGCGGCGGCCGGGCCGGGCTGCGCGGCATCGCCCTGAGCCATGCGGTGGTCCATGGCGGACTGGTAGAACGAGACACCATCCGGCAGGCCAGGAATGCGCAGCCGCTCATGGCATTCGTCGGGCAGCGGGCGCAGCAGCTCAGGCGACCAGCCCGGCAAGCCGGACGGCAACTCGAACGGCTGCCCGCGCACCAGGAGCGCATGGCCCCGGGCCACCAGAACATCGTCAGCGAACAGGTCGATCGTCATGCGCGTGGTGGAGCGACCCGGGTGGGTGTCCAGGCGCGAGGTCAGCGGCGCCACCGGCACCGGCTTGATCAGCTCGATGCTCAGGCGCGAGAGCTGCCAGGCCGGGTCGGGCAGGGCGCTTTCGGCCAGGTGCACCAGCAGGGCACAAGGCGCACCGCCGTGCTGGGCGCGGGCGTCCCAGGGGCCGCGGGCCAGCACGCTGGGCTGCCAGCGGGTGCCGTCCTGTTCGAACACGGCGGTGGGAAGGGCGGCGGCGTCGGGAGAAGGGGCGGCAGGGCTCATGGTGAGCCGATGATAGGTGCGCGGTCCGCGCTGGGCTGTCGCCGCCGTGCAGCGCTCAGGGGCCTTCGCTCAGGGCCTGGACTCGCCGCGCAGCCAGGCACCGAACGAGTTGAACACCTTGCCGATCTCGCTGCCGAGGTTGGTCTTGTACTGCACCCCGCTGGTGTCCGAGATCTGCGACACCCAGCCGCCGTCGTGCCATTCGGCGTACAGCCAGTCCTCGCCATCGCGCACCAGGCCTTCCGGCGGGGCGGGCGGTTGCGCCACCGGCACGCCCTTGAGCGCCGCGCCCATGTAGTCGATCCAGATCGGCAGCGCGATGCGCCCGCCCGACTCGCCGCCGCCCAGGCTGCGCGGCTTGTCGTAGCCCACCCACACGGCCGCGGCCAGCGAGGGCTGGTAGCCGGCGAACCAGGCGTCCACCGCGTCGTTGGTGGTGCCGGTCTTGCCGTAGATGTCGGGCCGCTTGAGCAGGGCCTGGGCCCGCGCGGCGGTGCCGGCGCGCGCCACGTCGTTGAGCAGGCTGCCGACCACGTAGGCGTTGCGCGCGGGAATGGCACGGGTCTCTTCGGTCAGCGGGGGCGCGGCCGGGGCTTCGAACAGCACCTTGCCCTGCGCGTCGGTGATCTTCTCGATCACCACCGACGCCACCGGCCAGCCGCCGTTGGCCAGGGTGGCGTAGGCCTGGGCCATCTGCAGCGGCGTCGCGCTGCCGGTGCCCAGGGCCAGGGTGAGGTCGTTGGGCTGGCGCGCCACGTCCAGGCCGAAGCGCCCGGTCCACTCGCGCGCGGGTTGGGTGCCGGTGTGCTGCAGCACGCGCACGCTGGCCAGGTTGCTCGAGCGCTTGAGCGCTTCGCGCACCGAGATCGAGCCCAGGTGTTCGCCGCTGGCGTTGTTCGGGCTCCAGCCGTTGGCGGCGGTGAAGGGCAGGTCGTCCACCATCGTGGCCGGCATCACACGCGCTTCGAGCGCGGCGGAGTAAAGCAGGGGCTTCAAGGCCGAGCCCGGCTGGCGCCAGCCCTGCGTGACGTGGTTGAACGGCTGGTTGGTGAAGTCGAAGCCCCCCACCAGCGCGCGCACGCGGCCGGTCTGCGGGTCCAGCGCGACGAGCGCGGCCTCGGCCTCGGGCCATTGCGAGATGGCCCACAGCGGGGTCTTCTTGTCCTTGGCCTTGCCGTTGGCGACCACGCGCAAGATGGCGCCGCGCGTGATCTTCAGGGGCGCCTTGGCCTTGGCGTCGAGCGCCTTCTGTGCCCAGCGCAGGCCCTCGCCCTGCACGGTGATCCGTTCGCCGCTGGCCAGCTGCACCTCCAGCGCCGTCGGGCTGGCCGAGAGCACGATGCCCACGCGCAGGGTCTCGTCGTCGCGGTGGTCCTTGAGCGCCTCGGCGGCCGCGCGCTCCAGTTCGGCGCCGTTGCCCGAGGGCAGCGACTCGGTGTCTTCCGGGCCGCGCCACGCGCCCCGGCGTTCGAAGGCCAGCACGCCGCGCTGCACGGCGGTGTGCGCGGCGCGCTGGTCGGCCGCGCGCAGCGAGGTCGTCACGCGCAGCCCGCTCGAATAGGCCTCGGTGCCGAAGCGCTCGACCACGGCGCGCCGGGCCATCTCGGCCACGTGGGCCGCGTGCACGCTGCGCGTGCCCGGGGTGCGGATGACCAGCTTCTCGGCGCGCGCGGCGGCGAGCTGCTTGTCGTCGATCGCGTCGACGGCGCGCATGCGCTCGAGCACCACGCGCTGGCGCTGCGTGGCGCGCTCGAAGTCCGCCGACCGGGTTGGCGTAGTACGGGTTCTGCGGCAGGCCCGCGAGCATGGCGGTCTCGGCCAGCGAAAGCTTGTCCAGCGGCTTGCCGAAGTAGATCTGCGAGGCGGCGGCGAAGCCGTAGGCGCGCTGGCCCAGGAAGATCTCGTTCATGTAGATCTCCAGGATGCGGTCCTTGGAGATCTCGTCTTCCAGCTTGAGGGCCAGCCAGATTTCCTTGGCCTTGCGCTCGGCCGAGAACTCGCGCGTGAGCAGCATGGTGCGCACCAGCTGCTGCGTGATGGTGGAGGCGCCTTGCTTGCGCCCCCCGGTGATCACGGCCAGCACCGCGCGCGCCATGCCCTTGGGGTCCACGCCCGAGTGTTCGCGAAAGCGCGCGTCTTCCACCGCCAGCACGGCCTGCTGCAGCTGCATCGGCATGCGCGAGAGCGGCACGTAGTCGCGCCGCTCGGTGCCGAACTGCGCGATTTCCTCGCCGTCGGCGGTGTAGACCTGCAGCGGCAGCTTGGGCTGGTAGTGGACGATGCGATCCAGCGAGGGCAGGTCGAAGGTCGACGCCGGGACCGGGAACGCCACGATGAGGGCGGCGGAGAACGCCAGGGCGAGAACCGTCCTGCGTGGGGTGAGCTGAAGCATGGGGTGGAATTATCCCGCCCCCGTGTGAAGCCGGCGTGTGGTCAAAGGTCGTGCTCGTAACCAGCTGTGACTGGCTTTCGGGGGCCCCCAGGGCCTTGGTTAAGATGGCCCGCTCCATCCGAAAGCCCCCTCTACACCATGCGCAAGCGCATCCTGCTGCTGGAAGACGAACAGGCCATCGCCGACACCTTGCTGTACGCGCTGCAGAGCGAGGGCTTCGAGGTGCGGCACGTGGGGCTGGCGCGCGAGGCACTGTCGGCCTTCGAAGAAGCACCGCCGGACCTCGCCATCCTGGACGTGGGCGTGCCCGATGGCAACGGCTTCGACGTGTGCCGCGCGATCCGCAAGACCAGCGAGCTGCCCATCGTGTTCCTGACCGCGCGCCACGAGGAGATCGACCGCGTGCTGGGCCTGGAGCTGGGGGCCGACGACTATGTGGTCAAACCGTTCTCGCCGCGCGAGGTGTGCGCCCGCGTGCGCGCCATCCTGCGCCGCAGCGCGGCCGGTGGCGCCCCGGCCGCCGTGCCCGCGCCCACCCCGGTGGCCCCGGGCCTGCTCACGCTGGACGAGAAGGCGCAGCGCATCGCCTGCGAGGGCGAACTGCTGGCGCTCACGCGCTACGAGTTCCTGCTGCTGGCGACGCTGCTGCGGCGGCCGCAGCGCATCTTCTCGCGCACCGAGCTCATGGACCTGGTCTGGGGCGGGGCCCCGCACACCTCCGACCGCACCGTGGACGCGCACATCAAGCTGCTGCGCGCCAAGCTGCGCGAGCGCGGCCTGGTGGCGGACGTGATCCAGACCCACCGCCACATGGGTTACTCGCTGCGGTTGCCCTGAATGCGCATCGGCCTGCGCCTGCTCATTGGGTTCTTCCTGGTGCTGGGCCTGGCGCTGTTCGTGGTGCTGCGCGTGCTGCTGGACGAGGTCAAGCCCGGCACCCGCCTGGCCGATGGAGGACAGCCTGATCGACGCGGCCTACACGCTGGCGCAACTGGCGACGCCCGACATGAAGGCCGGCACCATCGCCGAGGGTTTCTTCGCCCGCTCGCTGCAGGGCCTGGACACCGCGCGGCCCGGCGCCAACATCGGGGGCTTTCGCAAGGACCGCATCGACTACCGCATCACCATCACCGATACCGAAGGCATCGTGCGCTTCGACACGCAGCCCGAGGCCATCGGCCAGGACCATTCGCGCTGGAACGACGTGGTGCGCACGCTGCGCGGCGAGTACGGCGCGCGCTCCAGCCCCGCCAGTCCGGACGACCCCGACAACACGGTGATGCACGTGGCCGCGCCGATCCGCGATGGCGACCGCGTCATCGGCGTGCTCACCGTCTCGCGCCCCAACCAGCGCCTGCAGCCCTACATCGACCGCAGCGAGCAGCGCATCCTGCGCTGGTCCTGGGCGCTGCTGGGCCTGTCCCTGCTCATCGGCCTGCTGTTCAGCTGGTGGATCGCGAGCTCGCTCTCGCGCCTGCGCGGCTATGCGAACGCGGTCTCGCGCGGCGAGCGCGTGCCGCTGCCGGTGCTCGGTCGCCTGAGCGGCAGCACCGAGTTCACCGACCTGGCGGGCGCGCTGGAGCGCATGCGGCTCAAGCTGGAGGACAAGGCTTATGTGGAGAGCTACGTGCACACACTCACGCACGAGCTCAAGAGCCCGCTGGCCGCGATCCGGGGCGCGGCGGAGCTGCTGCAGGAAGACCTGCCCGCGCCCGACCGGCAGCGCTTCGCCGGCAACGTGCAACGGCAGGCCGAGCGCCTGCACCTGCTGGTGGACAAGCTGCTGCAACTGGCCCACGTGGAGCAGATGCAAGGCCTGGGCACGCGCGAGCCGGTGGACCTGAGCGCGCTCACGCGCGAGCTGCTGCAGCGGCTCGAGCCGCGCCTGCGCCGCAAGTCGCTGCGCGTGCGCGACGAACTCGGGCAGGGCCTGGTGGTGCAGGGCGATGCCTTCCTCATCGGCCAGGCCTTGCAGAACCTGCTGGACAACGCGATCGACTTTTCGCCGCCGCAGGGCGAGTTGTGGCTGCGCCTGCACAAGGACGGTGGCCAGCTGGAGTGGTCGGTGCGCGACCAGGGGCCGGGCATTCCCGACTACGCGCGCGACCGCCTGTTCGAGCGTTTCTATTCGCTGCCGCGCGGCGAGGGGCAGGACAAGGGCTCGGGCCTGGGCCTGTGCCTGGTCAAGGAGGTGAGCGACCTGCATGGCGGCCAGGTGGTGGTGGAGAACGTGTCCTCGCCCGACGGCTGCATCGCCCGCTGGCGCCTGCCGGCCTGAGGGTTTCACACCCACTGCACAAAACGCTGCTGCAGCGCACGGCCGCTTCGCACGGCGGGGCCAGACTGGCCGGGTTCTCACCACGGAGCCCGACTTGAACAAATACCCCCTGCTGAGCAAAGTCCTGGTCATCGGCCTGCTGATGCTGCTGCTCTCGATTCCCCTCCTGATGGTGCGCGACCTGATCCAGGAGCGCAGCCAGAACCGCGAAACCGCCACCGAGGAGGTGGCGCGCGCGCACGCCGGCGCGCAGACCCTCACCGGGCCGGTGCTGTACGTGCCCTACACCGAGACCTTCACGCGCACCGTGAGCGTGGGCGAGACCGGCCACACGCGCGAGGAGCGTGTGACGCAGTCGCACGCGGTGATCCGCTTTCCCACGGTGATGGAGACCCGCAGCCAGCTCGCGACCGAGACGCGCTGGCGCGGCGTCTTCCCGATCACGGTCTACACCAGCGTGAACCGGAGCAGCGGCCGCTTCGTGTGGACCGAGGTCGAACCGCGCGAGAAGAACGGCCAGATCAGCCTGGGCCAGCCACGCCTGCTCATGGGCGTGAGCGATTTGCGCGGCCTGCTTAACGCGCCCCAGCTCAAGGTCGACGGCCGCCCGCTGGCCGTGGCGCCCGGGCCGGCCGCGCAGCGGCTGCCCCTGCCGCTGGCTGCCTCGCTCGACGTCGCCCAGCTGCGGCCCGGCGCGGTGCTGCCCTTCGAACTGCAGCTCGAACTCGCGGGCACGGGCCGCATCGGCTGGGTGCCGCTGGCCGACGAGAACCGCGTGCAGCTGCAATCGAGCTGGCCGCACCCGAGCTTCGACGGCGACTTCCTGCCGCGCACGCGCAGCGTGAGCGCCTCGGGCTTCGAGGCCGCGTGGAGCGTGCCGTCGCTCTCGACCCAGGCGCAGCAGCAGTTCGTACAGCAGGGCGGCGAGCAGCGGCGCGCGCCCGAGAGCTTTTCCGTCTCGCTCGGCAACCCGGTGGACGTCTACCGCATGACGGAGCGCGCGACCAAGTACGGGATGATGTTCATCGTGCTCACCTTCGCCGCCTTCTTCGTGCTGGAGATGGTGAAGCGCTGGCGCATCCACCCCATGCAGTACCTGATGATCGGCGCCGCGCTGGTGCTGTTCTTCCTGCTGCTGCTGTCGATCGCCGAGCACCTGGACTTCGTCTGGGCCTACCTCGTGGCCAGCGCGGCCTGCATCGGCCTGCTGGCGCACTACCTGCGCCACGTGCTGGGCGGCTGGACGCCGGGCCTGCTCATGAGCGGCCTGCTGGTGGCGCTCTATGGCGTGCTCTACGGCATCCTGATCTCGGAGGACAACGCGCTGATGATGGGCTCGCTGCTGCTGTTCGGCGTGCTGGCCGCCATCATGGTTGCGACGCGCAAGGTCGACTGGTACAGCGTGATGGGCGCCGCCGCCCCGGCGCAGGACCCGCCGGCTCAGTAGCCTTCGATGGCGAACAGCGTGCCGCTGGCGGCGCGCTGCCGGATCGCCACCAGGCGCTGGTACTCGGGCGAGTGGTAGAAGGCCTCGAGCCGCGCCATGTCGGGGAATTCGAGGATCACCTGGCGGTTCGGCACGCCGTGGCCTTCGAGCACCTTCACCGCGCCGCCGCGCACCAGGTAACGGCCGCCGTGCGCGGCGATCACGGCGGGCACCTCGCGGCGGTATTCCTCGTAGAGGGTCGGGTCGGTGATGTCGATGTTGCCGTAGAGATAGGCGGGCATGGGGTCTCCGGGTGGTGTCTTCGACGCGGAGCTTACCGCCAGGGGACGGCGGAAAAAACATTCAATCATTCGGTTGACAGTTGTTCGGGTGGCGTATATATTCAACTTCATGGTTGAATATCAAGCGCCCCAACTCGACGCCGTGTTTCGCGCCCTGGCCGATCCGACCCGGCGTGCCATGCTGGCCGCGCTGTCCTCGCAGCCCCTGCCCGTGGGCGAGCTCGCGGCGCCGTTCGACATTTCGCTGGCCGCGGCATCCAAGCACATCCAGGTGCTCGAACGGGCCGGGTTGATTCAGCGCACCATCACCGGACGCACCCACCTCTGCCAGTTGAACGCCGCACCGATGCACGCCGGGCTCGAGTGGATTCGCCACTACGAGCGGTTCTGGCAGCAGCGCGTCGATGTGCTCGAAGCCTTGCTCAAAGCCGAGGACAAGGCCCGGCAACCGCGGGCACCCCGCAACCCAAGGAGAAAACCATGAAGGACGACGATTACGGCGTGCTCACCGCCCCCGACACGGTGCGCATCGAACGCCTGCTGCCCGGCCCCATCGAGCGGGCGTGGGCCTGGATCACCGAAGAGGACAAGCGCGCCCAGTGGCTGGCCGGCGGCGCGATGGACCTGCAGGTGGGCGGCCGGGTGGCATTGACGTTCCGCCACAAGGAGCTGACGCATGCCGACGACCCCGCGCCACCGAAATACGCGGACATGGCGGCCTGCGCGGAACTGCTGGGACAGGTCACGGTGTGCGAGCCACCGCATCGGTTGGCCCACACCTGGGGCGGGCAGGGCGAGGTTCAGTACGAGCTGCGTGAAGTCGGGGGCGGTGTGCGGCTCGTGATCACGCACCAGCGTTTGCCCAGCCGCGACGATGTGCTGAGCGTGTCGGCCGGATGGCATGCGCACCTCGATCTGTTGGTCGCGCGCATGCGGGGCCGCGAGGCGCCGCGCTACTGGCGGTTGCACTCGCGGCTCGAGGTCGACTACGCCGATCGTTTCCCGGTTTGATCGGGCTCAGCTGCTGCCGCGGATCAGGGGCTCGAAGCCCAGGTCCAGCGAAGGCTTGGGCGGCAGCTCGCCGCGCATCAGGCTCAGCAGCATCTGCGCGCTGGCCTCGCCGATGGCGCGGCGCGGCGTGCGCACCGTGGTCAGCGGCGGCACCATCTGGTCGCTGCCCGAGAGGTCGTTGAAGCCCGCCACCGCGATGCGCGCGGGCACCTCGATCTTCAGGCGCAGCGCGCACAGCAGGCCGCCCTGGGCCAGGTCGTCGTTGCAGAAGAACACCGCGTCCACCTCGGGGCGGGTGCGCAGCAGGTCTTCGAGCAGTTCACCGCCCAGTTGCATGGACGAGGGCTGCGGGCTCAGCAGCTCCAGCTTCGCGTCGTACAGGCCGTGCTGGCGCAGGCAGCGGCGGTAGCCCTCGGCGCGCTGCATGGTGCGTGGGTCCAGCTGCGCGGCCACGAAGGCGATGCGCCGGCGGCCGCGCTGCACCAGGTGCTCGGTGATCGCGTGGCCCGCCTCGACCTGCGAGAAGCCCACGCAGTAGACGCCCGGTGCCTGCGTCAATTCCATCAGGTGCACGCAGGGCACGCCGCTGCCGGCGATGAGCTGGCGCGCGGCCTCGGTGCGGTCGAAGCCAGTGAGCAGCAGGCCCGCCGGCCGGTGCGCCAGGTAGCTGCGCAGCAATTGCTCTTCCTCGCGCGGCTCGTAGTGCGTCACGCCGATCAGGGTCTGGTAGCCGTGTGGCAGCAGGGTGCGGTGCACGGCCTCCAGCACATCGACGAAGAGCGCGTTGGACAGCAGCGGCACCAGCACCGGCACCTGCGTGCTGCGCTGGGAGGCGAGGGCGCGCGCCGCCGGGTCGGGCACATAGCCCAGCTGCTCGGCGGCGAGCTTGACGCGCTCCACCAGCTCGGCCGCCACGCTGCGCTCGCCGCGCAGCGCGCGCGAGGCGGTGATGGGGCTCACGTCGGCCGCGCGGGCCACGTCGCTGAGGGTGGTGCGGCCGCTGTGGCGGCGCTTGCGTTCGGTCGGTTCCAAGGGTTTTCCCGGTGTTGGAGGCGGTGAGCCTGGCGTTAGGATAGCGCTGTCCAAGGCCATGGACACCCGAATTTACCCTGAATCGTGCCACAGGCCGACCAAAGTCCCAGCCAGGAAGGCGGGCACGGTCGGACATGAGGACCGGTTTTCTTTTTCACCTTGTTGGGACAGCGCTACCAAATGAATGCATCGCCCCCGAACACCTCCCTCGTCGTCATGGGCGTGGCGGGTTGCGGCAAGTCCAGCCTGGGCCAGTTATGCGCCCGGACGCTGGGCGTGCCCTTGCTGGAGGGAGACGATTTCCACTCCGCCAGCAACGTCGCCAAGATGCGCGGCGGCATCCCCCTGAGCGACGACGACCGCGCGGCCTGGCTCGACACCCTGGCCGAGCAGCTGCAGGCCCATGCCGAGGGCGTGGTGCTGACCTGTTCGGCCCTCAAGCTGCGCTACCGCGACCGCCTGCGCGCCGCCGTGCCCGGCCTGCGCTTCGTGTTTCTCGAACTCACGCAGGAGCAGGCGCGCGAGCGCGTGGCCGCGCGCCCGGCCCACCTGTTCCCGGTGAGCCTCGTGGCCAGCCAGTTCGCCACGCTGGAAGACCCGCGCCGCGAACCCGGCGTGCTGCCGCTGGACGCCACGCGCCCGCTGGCCGAACTCGGTGAGGCCGTGGTGCATTGGGTGCACGGCAACGCCACCTCCCATTCCCTGGAGCTTCGCTCATGAAACCATCGCAAGTCTTGAAACACGGGGCCGAGGCCCTGCTCGCGCTGTGCCTGGCGGGCATGGTGGTCTGCGTGTTCGCCAACGTGGTGCTGCGCTACGGCTTCGACAGCGGCATCAACGCCACCGAAGAACTCTCGCGCCTGCTGTTCGTGTGGATGGTGTTCCTGGGCGCGACCGCCGCCTACCCGCTGGGCCAGCACATGGCCTTCACCAGCCTGGTCGGCTCGTTGCGCGATCGCCCGCGCGCATTCGCCTTCGCCACGCTGGCCATCCGCGGGCTGGTGCTGCTGGCCTGCGTGCTGCTGGGTCGGGGCGCGTGGCAGCAGGTGGTGGTGGGCATGGACAGCCACTCCGTGGTGCTGGGCTACCCCGTGGCCTTGTTGCCCCTGCCGGCGTTGCTGTGCGCGCTGGCCATCGGCGCCATGGTGCTGGTCGAGATCGTGCGCCGCACGCCGCTCGACCTGGGCCACGCGGTGGACATGGAGTGACACGATGAGCGTTGAAGCATTGGCCTTCGTGGTCTTCATCGCCGGCATGCTGGTGCTCATGGGCATCGGCATGAACATGGCCTTCGCGCTGCTGCTCACGGGGGCCGCCATGGCCTGGGTGATGGATTTCTGGGACACCCAGCTGCTGGCGCAGAACATGGTGGCCGGCATCGACAGCTTCCCGCTGCTGGCCGTGCCCTTCTTCATCCTGGCCGGCGAGCTCATGAACTCGGGCGGCATCAGCAAGCGCATCATCGACATGGCGCAGGCCTGGGTCGGCCACGTGCGCGGCGGGCTGGGGTATGTGGCGATCGGTGCGGCGGTGCTGCTCTCGGCCATGTCGGGCTCGGCGCTGGCCGACGCGGCGGCGATGTCCGCCATCCTGCTGCCCATGATGCGCAAGCACGGCTACCCGGTGGCCTCGTCGGCCGGGCTCATCGCCGCCGGCAGCGTCATCGGGCCGATCATCCCGCCGTCCATGGCTTTCGTGATCTACGGCGTGACCACCAACACCTCGATCTCGGCCCTGTTCATCTCGGGCATCGTGCCCGGCCTGGTGATGGGCGTGGCGCTGGTGGTGGCCTGGCGCGTGGTGCTGCGCAAGATGACGCTGACCAGCTCGCCGCCGGTGCCCATGGCCGAGCGCCTGCGCCTCACGGGCCGCGCGGTCTGGGCGCTGGTGATGCCGGTGATCATCATCGGCGGCATGAAGAGCGGCATCTTCACGCCCACCGAGGCCGCCGTGGTGGCCGCGTTCTACGCGCTGGTGATCGCGCTCTTCGTGCACCGCGAGATGCGCCTGCCCGAGCTGTACAGCGCGCTGGTGCGCGCCGCGAGCACCACCTCGGTGGTGATGTTCCTGTGCGCCGGCGCCGCCGTGGCCAGCTACATGATCACGCTGGCCGACCTGCCATCCACGCTCACCGGCTGGCTGGGCCCGCTGGTGGAACACCCGCGCGTGCTGATGGTGGTGATGATGCTGGTGCTGGTGGCGATCGGCACCGCGCTGGACCTCACGCCCACCATCCTGATCTTCGCGCCGGTGATGCTGCCCATCGCCGTGAAGGCGGGCATCGACCCGGTGTACTTCGGGCTGATGTTCGTGCTCAACGGCGCCATCGGCCTGGTCACGCCGCCGGTGGGCACCGTGCTCAACGTGGTGGCCGGGGTCGGGCGCCTGCCCATGCACCAGGTCATCAAGGGCGTGAACCCCTTCCTGATCACCTACCTCATCGTTCTCGGCCTGTTCATCGTGTTCCCGCAGATCGTCACCGCGCCCGTGGCCTGGATGCGCTGACCTTGCCACTTCCCCTTCACCCACCCCCAAGGAGACAACCATGACCCTGTTTCGCCGCACCCTGATCGCCGCCACCGCGGCCGCCGCGCTCGCCACCCCCTTCGCCGCCAGCTGGGCGCAGGACATCAAGCCGCGCATCATCCGTTTCGGCTACGGCCTCAACGAAATCTCCAACCAGGGCCGCGCCACCAAGCTGTTCGCCGAAGAGGTCGAAAAGGCCTCGGGCGGCAAGATGAAGATCCGCGCCATCGGCGCCGCCGCGCTGGGCTCGGACGTGCAGATGCAGCAGGCGCTGATCGGCGGCGCGCAGGAAATGATGGTGGGCTCCACCGCCACCCTGGTGGGCATCACCAAGGAAATGGCGATCTGGGACACGCCCTTCCTGTTCGACAACGCCAAGGAAGCCGACGTGGTGCTCGACGGCCCGGTGGGCCAGAAGGTGATGGACAAGCTGCAGGAAAAAGGCCTGGTCGGCCTGGTGTATCGGGAGAACGGTTTCCGCAACCTCACCAACAACAAGCGCGCCGTCACCAAGCTCGAGGACATGGACGGCATCAAGCTGCGCGTGATGCAGAACAACGTGTTCATCGACAGCTTCAAGACCCTGGGCGCCAACGCCGTGCCGCTGCCGTTCTCCGAGCTGTTCACCGCGCTGGAGACCAAGACCGTGGACGGCCAGGAGAACCCGTACAACACCATCCTCTCGAGCAAGTTCTACGAGGTGCAGAAGTACCTCACGGTGACCAACCACGTCTACAGCCCGTGGATCGTGCTGGTGAGCAAGAAGTACTGGGACGGCCTGAGCAAGGACGAGCACAAGGTGCTGCTGGACGCCGCCAGGAAGAGCCGTGACTTCGAGCGCCAGGACACGCGCGCCGAGGCCGACAAGGCGCTGGCCGACCTCAAGGGCAAGGGCATGCAGATCAACCAGCTCTCGCCGGCCGAAGCCAACCGCATGCGCGAAAAACTCGCCGGCGTGAACTCGGGCATCGCCGCCAACGTGGGCGAAGACCTTTGGAAGGAAACGCAGGCCGCCGTCGCCAAGGCGCGCGCCGCGAAGTAAGCCGGGTTCGTCAGCGCGCGGCGGCCGCCGCCGGCCGGGCGAGCAGGCGCTCGGCCCAGCCGTGCATCAGCATGCCCACCAGCATGGCCGCGACGAACACCGCGGCCTTGAACTCGCCCGAGGCCATCGACACGAGCGCGGGGCCCGGGCAGAAGCCCGCCAGGCCCCAGCCCGCGCCGAACACCAGGCTGCCCAGCACCAGGCGCCGGTCGATCTGCGTGGCTTTCGGCAGGTGCATGGCGTCGCCGAAGAAGCTGGTGGTGCGCCGCTTCGCCAGCGCGAAGGCGAAGACGCCCACCGCGATCGCGCCCGCCATCACGAAGGCCAGCGAAGGGTCCCAGCTGCCGAACAGGTCGAGGAAGCCCAGCACCTTGGCCGGGTCGGCCATGCCCGAGAGCAGCAGGCCCAGGCCGAACAGCAGGCCGACGAGAAATTCGATGATGCGTTGCATGGTGTGGGGTCTCCTCAGAGCAGGTGGCGGACGGCGTAGACGACGGCGAAGCCCGCGGCCATGAAGCACAGCGTGCGCACCAGCGAACGCGGCGACAGGCGCGAGAGCCCGCACACGCCGTGGCCGCTGGTGCAGCCCGAGCCGTAGCGCGTGCCCAGGCCCACCAGCAAGCCCGCGGCCACCAGCAGGCCGGTGCCCGCGTCGATGCGCGGCGCGCGCAGCAGGCCGTCGGGCGCGAGCCAGCCGTAGAGCAGGGGGGCGCTGAAGACCCCGAGCAGGAAGGCGATGCGCCAGCCCGCGTCGCCCGCCCGGGGCGGCAGCAGGCCGCCCAGGATGCCGCTGATGCCGAGCACGCGGCCGTTCATGAGGATGAAGGCGGCCGCCGCCAGGCCGATCAGAATGCCCCCGGCCAGCGAGGCCCAGGGCGTGAAGTGGGCCCAATCGATGTTCATGTGGATCTCCGTTGTCTGGCCGAGCATACGGGCGACGCCCTGCCGGTGCCAGGGCGCGGTCTTGGTTATATACTGAGAAATATAGCGAAAGCCTGACCCTCTTTTTCGGAGCACGCCATGACCGGACCCACCCACGCGCAGCAGGCCTCGCACAGCGCGCCCGTGTTCAATGCCTTGCCGAGCCACCTGGTCTCGCAGGAGTTGCCGGTGCGCGGCGCGCTCAGCCGCCTGCCCGAACTGCGCAGCGCCGTGCGGGTGTGCGAATGGATGGTCGAGCCCGTGGCGGGCAGCACCGAGCTGGCGCTCACCCTGGTGCTGTCGGAGCACGTGAGCCTGTCCTTCGTGCTCGGGGCCCAGGACGCCCAGGACCTGAGCCTCACGCTGGCGCAGGGGGCGCCCGGCGCCGAGGCGCCCTGAGGGCGGCCCGCTTCAGGGCGCGATCAGGCGGGTGAGCTGCTGCAGCTCGGCCGAGGCCGCGGCCAGGGCGATGGCCTCGATGGCGCGGTAGCGCCGCACCAGCTCTTCGCCCACGGGCGTGAGCGAGGTACCGCCCCCCTTGGCCCCGCCGGCTGCCGTGGACACGGCCGGCCCGGTCAGCGAGCGGTTGATTTCGTCCACCAACAGCCAGGCGCGCCGGTACGACATGTTGAGTTCCCGGCCGGCCGCCGAGATCGAGCCGGTGCGCGCGATGGCTTCGAGCAGGCTCACCTTGCCCGGGCCGATGGCGATGACATCACCGCGCTTGATGCGGAGGCGGAATTGCACCTGGGGTTTCATGGGGGGCGATGCTAACGCAGTGGGGGATCAGGTGAGCGTTTCGAACAGCTCACCCAGCCACTGCGCGAAGGCGCGCACGCGCACGGAGAGCTGGCGGTTCTGCGGGTACAGCACCGACACCGGCAGCGGGGGCGGTGGCAGGTCCACCAGCACCTCGCGCAACTGGCCCGAGGCCAGTTCGTCGGCCACGCGGTAGCGCGGCACCTGCACCAGGCCCAGGCCGGCGATCGCCGCGCCCGCGTAGACGTCGGCCCCCGTCACCGAGACCGGGCCGCTCAGGCTCAGCGTGCGCACTTCGCCGTTCACCGTGAACTCCAGCGGCAGGGCCTGGCCGGTGGCGCTGGAGAGGTAGTTCACCGCGCGGTGGCCGGCCAGGTCGGCCAGGGTCCGAGGCTCGCCGAATTGCGCGAGATAGCTCGCGCTGGCGCAGGTGAGCTGCGGCAGCAGCGCCACCCGGCGCGCCACCAGGGACGAGTCGCGCAGCTGGCCGGCGCGCAGCACGCAGTCCACGCCTTCGCGCACCAGGTCGACGAGGCGGTCGTCCTCGCCGATCTGCAGTTCCAGCTGCGGGTGCCGCGCGAGAAAGGCGGGCAGGGCGGGCACGACGAAGCGGCGCGCCAGCGTGCCCTGCAGGTTCACGCGCAGCAGGCCCTTGGGCACGGCCTGGCGGAACAGGCCGTCGGCTTCTTCGAGGTCGGCCAGCAGGCCCACGCAGCGCTGGCGGTAGGCCTCGCCATCGGGCGTGAGCCGCACCGTGCGCGTGGTGCGCTCCAGCAGGCGCACGCCCAGGCGCGCCTCCAGCCGCTGGATCAGGTTGCTCACCGTCGCGCGCGGCAGCTGCAGGTCGTCCGCCGCCTGCGTGAAGCTGCCCCGCTCGGCGATGCGCACGAACACCTGCATTTCCTGGAATCGGTCCATGGGCGTTATTGTTGATGAAATTCGAATGATGTTGCCAATTTCGAGGCAATGATCTTCCGGGGGGAACGATCCATCATCGGGCCATCGTTCAACTTTCAGGAAAAACCCCATGAGCTCCAACGCCTCCTCCCCCGTCGCCATCGTCACCGGCGCCTCGCGCGGCATCGGCGCCGAACTGGCCCGCCGCCTGGCCGCCGACGGATACGCCGTGGTGGTGAACCACGCCCACAGCGCCCCCGAGGCCGAGGCCCTGGTGGCCGAGTTGCGCGCCGGCGGCGCCCGGGCCATCGCGGTGCGGGCCGACGTCTCGAAGGCCGAGGAGGTGCGGGCCCTCTTCGACGTCACCGAGCGCGAACTCGGCCCGGTGGACGTGCTGGTGAACAACGCCGGCGTGCTCAAGACGTTGCCGCTGGCGCAGACCAGCGATGCGCTGTACGAGCGCACCTTCGACACCAACGTGCGCGGCACCTTCAACACCCTGCGCGAGGCCGCCACGCGGCTGAACGAGGGCGGGCGCATCGTCAACTTCTCCAGCACCACGGTGGCGCTGAACCTGCCGGGCTACAGCGTGTACATCGCCTCCAAGGCGGCGGTGGAGTCGCTCACCCAGGTGTTCGCCAAGGAGCTGCGCGGGCGCTGCATCACGGTCAACGCGGTGGCGCCCGGCCCGGTGCGCCACCGCGCTGTTCTTCGACGGCAAGACGCCCGAGCAGATCCAGATGCACGCCCAGATGCCGCCGCTGCAGCGGCTGGGCGAGCCGGGCGACATCGCTTCGGTGGTGGGGTTTCTGGTGAGCCCGGCCGGCGGTTGGGTCAATGGTCAGGTGCTGCGCGCCAACGGCGGCTTGGCGTGAAGAAGGCGGCACCCCCTGCGCCACTTCGTGGCTTCCCCCTCACTGGCGCCTTCGGCTGGGAGGGGGACGGCACCTGGGGCCGGCAGAGCCGGACCCTCGATGCCCCTGGTGGGCGTTGCTTCAGGCGTCACGGGTCGCGCTTGACGCAACCACGCGGGTCATTCAGCGGCGCTGGCCGCGCTGGAAGGACTGCAGCTGCGCCTTGGAGACGTTGCCTTCGAAGAGGGGCGTGAGGTCGGAGACGGCGGCCAGGGCGCTGGACTCGTCGCGTTGCAGGCACAGGGCCTGGGCCAGGTCGGCGCGCAGGAACCAGAGGGCCTCGATGCTGGAGGCGTAGCGGATGCGGTGTTCCAGCTGGGGATTGAGTTCGGCGCCTCGCACACCCAGCAGGCGGAGCATCGATTTCTGGATCAGGACCATCGCCCTCGGGTCGGGCGCCTTGGGCGCGGACTCCGAATTCGGCGTGAGGATCGACGTCAGGCTGCTGAGGAAGGTCTTGACTCTTTGCATGCTGGTGGATGCTGTCCGTGTGTGCCGAACCTGATGGAATAGCGCCTGCCCTTTCGGGAACTTTTGCGTTTATACCCGATACGGTATTTTTTGCCGCATTTTTGCGCGACAAAGCACGGTTTGGGGCCCGCTTGCGGCCCGTTGTCGCCACCAGGCTCAGCGGGCGGCCTGCTCCATCGCCTTGGCCATGGTCTTGCCCAGCTCCACGCCCCACTGATCGAAAGCGTTGATGCGCCAGACCGCGGCCTGGGTGAACACCTTGTGTTCGTAGAGCGCGATCAGGGCACCCAGGCGCGCCGGGTCCAGGCGGTCCAGCCAGAGGATGTGGCTCGGGATGTTGCCCTCGAAACTGCGGTGCGGCGCCATGGCCCGGGCATCGGCTTCGCTCATGCCGTCCTTCTGCAGCAGCGCCTGCGTGTCGGCCAGCGAGCGCCCGCGCGCCATGGCCTCGGCCTGGGCGCGCAGGTTGAGGTTGACCACCTCGTGGTGCGTCGCGGCCAGGGGCAGGGGCGTGTCTTCGTTCTGCACGCCGATGAAGTCCACCGGCACGGTGTGCCGGCCCTGGTGGATCAGCTGGAAGTAGGCGTGTTGCCCGTCGATGCCCAGCCCGCCCCAGACGATGGGGCCGGTGTCCACCGTGGCGGGCGTGCCGTCGGTGTGCGTGCGCTTGCCGTTGGACTCCATGTCCATCTGCTGCACGAAGGGCGTGAAGCGCACCAGGCGCGAGGCGTAGGGCACGACCAGCTGCGTGGGCAGGCCCAGGAAGTTGCGGTTCCAGATCCCGTTCAGGGCCAGCTGCACCGGCAGGTTCTGCGCCAGCGGCGTGGTGCGGAAGTGCTCGTCCATGGCGCGAGCGCCGGCCAGGAAGAGGCGGAAATGCTCGGAGCCGATGGCAATCGCCAGCGGCAGGCCCAGCGCCGACCACACGGAGTAGCGCCCGCCCACCCAGTCCCAGAACAGGAAGGTGCGCTCGGCCGGGTAGCCCAGTTTCGCGGCCTGCGCCGGGCTGGCGGTGATGGCCACCAGGTGCTGGCCCAGCGCGTCGGCCGGGCAGCCGTGGTCGCTCAGCCAGCGCCGCGCGCTCGCGGCGTTGGTCAGCGTTTCCTGCGTGGTGAAGGTCTTGCTGGAGACGATGAACAGCGTGCGCGCGGCGTCCAGCCCACGCAACACGCTCCACAGCGCCCAGGCATCGGGGTTGGAGACGTAGTGCACCCGCACGCCCGGGTGGGCCAGGTGCGCCAGCGCGTCGGCCGCCATGCGCGGGCCGAGGTCGGAGCCGCCGATGCCGATGTTCACCACGTCGGTGATGGCTTCGCCGCTGTGCCCGCGCACCGTGCCCGCGCGCAGGGCTTCGGCGAAGTCGCAGACGCGGGCCAGTTCGACCTGCACGGCCTTCTGCACGTCCGCGCCCCAGGGCCCGGTGTGCAGCGGGTCGCCGCGCAGCGCCACGTGCAGCACGGGTCGGCCTTCGGTGGTGTTGATGGGCTCGCCGCGGAACATGGCGTCGCGCTGGGCCGCCACGCCGGCCTGCTCGGCCAGCGCCAGCAGCGCCTGCTGAATGGCGGGCGAGACGCGCTGGCGGCTCGCGTCCAGCGTGATGCCGGCGGCGCGCAGCGCCATGCGCTCGGCGCGGCCGGTGTCGGCGGGCAGCAGCTCGCGCAGGTGGGGCTGCGGTGCCCCGGCCAGGGATTGCAGCTGGGCCCAGGCGGGCAGGGTGGTGGGCAGGGTCATGGGTCGGTGACGTGCGGTGGCGTCAGACGGCGGTGGCCAGGGTGGTGGCTTCGCGCGCGAGGCGGGCGATGCGTTTCCAGTCGCCCTGGCGCAGCGCGTCCGAGGGCGTGAGCCAGGAGCCGCCGGCCATGGCCACGTTGGGCAGGGCCAGGATCTCGCGCAGGTTCTCGGGGCTCACGCCGCCGGTGGGGCAGAAGCGCACGTCGGGCAGGGGCGCACCCAGCGCCTTGAGCATGCCGATGCCGCCGGCCTGCGCGGCGGGAAACAGCTTCATCAGCGTGAAGCCGTGGTCGCGCGCGCGCATCACCTCGCTGGGCGTCATCACGCCGGGAATGAAGGGCAGCCTGGCCGCCTTCACCGCGTCCACCAGGGCGTCGGAGCAGCCCGGCGACAGGGCGAACTTCGCGCCCGCGTTCACCACCTGGGTCACCTCGGCCGCGCGCGTGACGGTGCCGGCGCCCAGGTGCATCTTGGGCACGGCGCGCGCCACGGCCTCGATGGCGCGCAGCGCGACGCCCGAGCGCAGGGTGATCTCCATCACGTCGATGCCGCCTTCGAGCAGCGCATGCGCCAGCGGCACGGCCTGGGCCTCGTCGCTCAGGACGATGACGGGCACGACACGGGCGGTGAAAGCAGGGCGGGTGAAGCAGGTGGTCGTCATGGTGTCTGGGTTCAGGCGGTGGGGGTTGCAACGGGGGCCACGGGGCGGTTCACCGCCAGCGGGGCGAACAGGGGCGAGGCGCCCGATTCGGCCGCGCCCGCATTTTCGCGGAACAGGCCGAACAGTTCGCGCCCGCTGCCGTGTTCGTTGGCGCTCAGGTCGGGGTGTTTGATGCGGCGGCGGGCCAGGGTGCGGGCATCGACCTCGAGTTCGAGCACGCCGCGCTCGCAGTCGAGCGTGATCCAGTCGCCGTCGCGCACGCGCGCGATCGGGCCGTTGGACAGGGCCTCGGGGCTGAGGTGGATGGCCGCGGGCACCTTGCCCGAGGCGCCGGACATGCGGCCGTCGGTGACCAGCGCCACCTTGAAGCCCTTGTCCTGCAGCACGGCCAGCGGCGGCGTGAGCTTGTGCAGCTCGGGCATGCCGTTGGCGCGCGGGCCCTGGTAGCGCACCACGGCGATCAGGTCGCGCTCCAGCTTGCCTTCGTTGAACAGGGTCAGCAGGTCCTGCTGGTCGCTCACCACCACGGCCTGGGCGCGCACCACGCGGTGCTCGGGCTTGACCGCCGAGACCTTCACCACGCTGCGCCCCAGGTTGCCCTGCAGCAGGCGCAGGCCACCGTCGGCGCTGAAGGGCTCGCTCACCGGCCGCAGCACCGAGAGGTCGCCGCTCTGTTCGGGCACCGGGCGCCAGGCGAGCTGGCCGCTGTCGAGCCAGGGCTCGCGCGTGTAGCTGTCCAGGCCCGCGCCCATCACGGTGTTCACGTCGGCATGCAGCAGGCCGGCGGCGAGCAGCTGCTGCATCAGGTAGCCCATGCCGCCGGCCGCGTGGAAGTGGTTCACGTCGGCGCTGCCGTTGGGGTAGACGCGCGCCAGCAGCGGCACCACGTGCGAGAGCTCGGCGAAATCGTCCCAGTCGATCAGCACACCGGCGGCGCGCGCCATCGCCACGAGGTGCAGCGTGTGGTTGGTCGAGCCGCCCGTGGCCAGCAGGCCGACGATGCCGTTGACCAGGGTCTTCTCGGTCACGATGTCGGCCAGGCTCAGCGCGGGTTCGCCGGTGCGGCCGGTGTTGCGCGACCGCGCGCTTGACCGCGCCCAGGGTGAGCGCCTCGCGCAGCGGCGTGCCGGGGTTGACGAAGGAGGCGCCGGGCAGGTGCAGGCCCATGATCTCCATCAGCATCTGGTTGCTGTTGGCCGTGCCGTAGAAGGTGCAGGTGCCGGGGCTGTGGTAGGCCTGGGCCTCCGATTCGAGCAGCGCGTCGCGGCCCACCAGGCCTTGCGCGTACTGCTGGCGCACCTTGGCCTTGGCGTCGTTCGAGAGGCCCGAGGTCATGGGGCCGGCGGGCACGAACACGGTGCTCAGGTGGCCGAACTGCAGCGCGCCCATGAACAGGCCGGGCACGATCTTGTCGCAGATGCCGAGCATGAGCGTGGCGTCGAACACGTTGTGCGAGAGCGCCACGGCGGTGGAGAGCGCGATCACGTCGCGCGAGAACAGCGAGAGCTCCATGCCGGCCGCGCCCTGCGTGATGCCGTCGCACATGGCGGGCACGCCGCCGGCCACCTGCACCGTGGCGCCCAGGCCGTGCGCGTGGTCGCGGATCTTCTGCGGGTAGGTCTCGTAGGGCTGGTGCGCCGAGAGCATGTCGTTGTACGCGGTGACGATGCCCAGGTGCGGCGCGCGTTCGGCGTGGATCTGGAGCTTGTCGGCCAGGGGCAGCGCGGCCGTGGTGTGGGCCATGTTGGCGCAGCCCATGCCGGTGCGCTGCGTGCCTTTCTTGCGCTGCGCGGCCATGGCGGCGAGGTAGGTCGCGCGCGTGGCGGCGCTGCGCTCGGTGATGCGCTGCGTGACGTGGGCCAGGGTGGGGTGCAGGGGGGCGTTCGTGGTGGTGGTCATTTTGGGTGTCTCGTTCAGGCCAGCCAGACGCTCACGGGCGTGAGGTGCTGGTTGAGCACCAGCGACACCGGCAGGCTTTCGTCGGCGGCGAGCCGGGCCTGCTGGTACACGGCGAGCTTGCTCGCGCCGCTGATGGACAGGGCCAGTTCGCGCGTGGCGAGCAAGGCCGGCAGGGTGAGGGTGAGGCGCGCGTGCGGCGCGCGCGACGCTTCGGCGGGGCGCTGCCAGGTCACCGGGCCGCTGCCGTGCAGCGCGCGGGCCAGGCCGGGCGCGCCCGGAAAGATCGACGCGGTGTGGCCGTCCTCGCCCATGCCGAGCACGGCCAGGTCCATGGGCCAGGGCTGGGTGGCCAGGCGGTGGTTGGCGCCGTCGGCCAGGGCCGCGAGCGCGGCGTCGTCGAGCACGGTGGGCAGGCGGTCGAAGAAGGGCACGAAGCGGGCCGCGGCGGCGGCGCCCTGCAGCAGGTGGGTGCGCACCAGGGCGGTGTTGCTCTCGGGGTGGTCGTGCGGCACGCAGCGCTCGTCCACCAACAGCACGCTCACATGGTCCCATTCCACCGGCTGCTCGCGCAGGCGTTCGAACATCGCCACCGGCGACTTGCCGCCCGAGACCGCGAGCACCGCGTGCGCAGCGCGCACCGATCGCCTCGCGCAGGCGCTGCGCGGCATGCAGGGCCAGCTGCGCCGCGAGTTCGGCCGCGTTGCTGGCGGGGTGCACCTGCAGCGGGTTGGGTGGGGGGCGGTCGAGCGCGTTCATGGGGTCAGGCTTCTTCCACCCAGGCCGAGCCTTCGCGCGCCATCAGCGCGGACGAGGCGGCGGGCCCCCAGCTGCCGGCGGTGTAGGGGCGGGGCTTCTCGCTCAGGTTGCTCCAGCCGTCGAGGATGGGCTCGACCCAGGTCCAGGCGGCTTCGAGTTCGTCGCGCCGCATGAAGTGCGTCAGGCGGCCCTTGATCACGTCCATGAGCAGGCGCTCGTAGGCTTCGGCGCGGCGCGCGCTGAAGGCCGATTCGAGGTCCAGGTCCAGGCTCACCGGGCGCAGGCGCATGCCGCTGCCGGGTTCCTTGGCCATCATCTGCAGCTGCACGTGTTCCTCGGGTTGCAGGCGGATCATCAGCCGGTTGACCGGCTGGCGCGGTGCGTCGGGGAAGATGGTGTACGGCAGGTCGGCGAACTCGATGACGATCTCCGAGCGGCGCTCGGCCATGCGCTTGCCGGTGCGCAGGAAGATCGGCACGTTGGCCCAGCGCCAGTTGTTGATGTGCGCGCGCAGGGCCACGAAGGTTTCGGTGGTGCTGTCGGCCGGCACGTTGGCCTCCTGCAGGTAGCCCGCGGCCTTGTCGCCGTTGGAGGCGCCGGCGGTGTACTGGCCGCGCACGGTGTCGCGCGCCACGTCGGCCTCGGTCATGGGACGCAGCGAGCGCAGCACCTTGAGTTTTTCGTCGCGCACGGCATCGGGGTCGAGCGAGACCGGCGGCTCCATGGCCACGATGCACAGCAGCTGCAGCAGGTGGTTCTGCACCATGTCGCGCAGCGCGCCGGTGCCGTCGTAGAAGCCGGCGCGGCTGCCCACACCGACCGATTCGGCCACCGTGATCTGCACGCTCTTGATGTAGGGGCTGCGCCAGAGCGGCTCGAAGATGGTGTTGCCAAAGCGCAGCACCATCATGTTCTGCACCGTCTCCTTGCCCAGGTAGTGATCGATGCGGAAGGTCTGCCCCTCGCTGAAGTAGCGGCCCACCTCGTCGTTGATGGCGCGCGCCGAGGCCAGGTCGTGGCCCAGCGGCTTTTCCAGCACCACGCGCGAGCGCTCGTCGATCAGGCCGGCGCCATGCAGGTTGGCGCAGATGCCGGTGAACAGCGTGGGCGCGGTGGCGAGGTAGTACACGCGGTCCGAACCCGGCTGCAGCGCGCCGGCCAGGGCGGTGAAGTCGGCCGGCTGCGTGGCGTCGAGGCACACATAGCCCAGGCGCGCCACGAAGCCTTGCCAGGCGGTTTCGTCCAGCGTCTCGGGGGCGATGAAGGCGCGCACCTTCTCGTGGATGAAGGCGGTGAAGGTCTCGCGGTCCCAGGGCTGGCGGCCCAGGGCGTGGATGCGCGTGGCCTCGGGCAGGTTGCGGTGCAGGTGCGCCATGTAGAGCGCGGGCAGCAGCTTGCGCACCGAGAGGTCGCCCACGCCGCCGAAGATCACCAGATCGAGCGGCTCGGCAGGGGTGGGGGCGGGATTCGTTGTGACCATGGTCTAATTTAGTTACTTGTGATTTTGGATTTTATTGTAATCAAGTTACATGACTGGTTCTTTTCACCGGCCATGCCCTGACCTTACCGCGATGCCCCGCGCCGTGCACGCGGAAAACGTGTCAGGTGGTGAGCGCGGGCTGCAGGCCCGAGGCGGTGAGGTGCAGCACGCGCTGCGCGCGCGCCGCGGCCGCGCGGGAGTGCGTGACCAGCACCAGCGCCGCGCCGCTCTCGGTGGCCTGCTGCTGCAGCACGTCCATGACCTGGGTGGCGGTGCTGGGGTCGAGGTTGCCGGTGGGCTCGTCGGCCAGCAGCAAACCAGGGCGGTGCACCAGCGCGCGCGCGATCGCCACGCGCTGCAGCTGACCCCCCGAGAGTTCGGCCGGCAGCCGCGCGCCCAGCCCGCCCAGGCCCACGGCGTCGAGCATCTGCTGCACGCGCGCTGGGTCGGGGCGGCCCAGCAGCAGCAGGGGCAGGCCCACGTTCTGCGCCACGTCCAGGTGCGGCAGCACGTGGAAGGCCTGGAACACGAAGCCCAGGTGCTCGCGCCGCCAGTGCGCGCGCTGGGTCTCGTCGAGCGTGCCGAGGTCCACGCCCTGGTGGGTGATGTGGCCTTCGCTCCAGTCGTCGAGCGCGGCCAGGCAGTTGAGCAGGCTGGACTTGCCCACGCCCGACTCGCCCACGATGGCGACGAACTCGCCCGGGGCCACGCTCAGGCTCACCTGGCTGAACACGGGCGTATCGCCGTAGCGCTTGCCGAGTTCGTGGACCACCAGGGCCGGCGTGCTCATGCGGCCGGGCCCAGCCAGGTTTCGACGGTGTGCAGCACCTGGGCCAGTGCGTCGGGCGCGTCGCAGGCGATCACGCGGCGCTGTGGCATGGAGCGCAGCCAAGTGAGCTGGCGCTTGCCGAGCTGGCGGGTGGCGAAGATGCCGAGGTCGCGCAGCTCGGCGAGCTGTTCGCGCGTGAGCGCGTCGCCATGGGCCTGCAGCATGTCCCAGGCCTGGCGGTAGCCCACGCAGCGCATGGACGGCAGCTCGGTGGAGAGGTCGCCGCGCGCGCGCAGCGCGCGCACCTCGTCGAGAAAACCGGCGGCGAGCATGTCGTCGAAGCGCTGGGCGATGCGCGCGTGCAGCCAGGCGCGGTCCTGCGGTTCGAGCGAGATCAGGTGCTCGGGCGCGAGCGGGCTGTCGGGGTTGTGGGTGCGGCCGGTCTGGAAGCTGGAGAGGGGTTGGCCGGAGACCTCGTGCACCTCCAGCGCACGCTGGATGCGCTGCGAGTCGTTGGGCGGCAGGCGCGCGGCGGTGATCGGGTCCACGCGCGCGAGTTCGGCGTGCAGCGCGGGCCAGCCCAGTTCGAGCGCGCGTGCTTCGATGCGTTCGCGCACGCGGGCGTCGGCCTGGGGCATCTCGTCCAGGCCCACCAGCAGGGCCTTGAAATAGAGCATGGTGCCGCCCACCAGCAGCGCGGTGCGGCCGCGCGCGGCGATCTCGTCCACCAGGCGGGTGGTGTCGCGCACGAAGTCGGCGGCGCTGTAGCTCTGCAGCGGGTCGAGGATGTCGATCAGGTGGTGCGGCACCTGGGCGCGTTCGGCCGCGCTGGGCTTGGCGCTGCCGATGTCCATGCCGCGGTAGACCAGGGCCGAGTCGACGCTGATGATTTCCACCGGCCAGCGCAACGCGATGGCCAGCGAGGCCGCGCTCTTGCCGCTGGCCGTGGGGCCGGCGAGTGCGATGCAACGGGGAGCGACTGGCATGGTGAGGGGTGTCAACGGGCCGATGCGCTCACGCGCTGCGGCGCGGTGTGCGCCTCGCCATGGCGCTGCACCAGCGTCCAGGCCACGAGGGCGATGAGCACGCTCCAGAACCACAGGCCATTGGTCAGCGGCAGCACCGAGCCGCGCCCTTCACCGATGCCGGCCAGGCTCACGCCGAGCCAGCCGCCCATGGCGAAGGCCGTGACCATCGACAGGAAACCGCTGAGCGCCGAGGCCGCGCCGGCGGCCTGCGGAAACGGGCCCACCGCGCCGCTCTGGCCGCAGGGCTGGTGCACGCCGTGCGCGAGCATGAAGAGCCAGAACGGCACCAGGATGGCCCAGGTGCTCTGCACGCCCAGCAGCCCCAGGACGCCCATGCTGGTACCGGCGGTGAGCGTGATGACCCCGGCGACGGCCACGGTGCGGCGCAGGCCCAGGCGCGGCAGCAGCTGTCGGCACAGGAAGGTGCCCAGGATGTAGACCAGCGAGATGCTGAACATCACCACGCCATAGGCCGTGGTGGACAGGCCGAGCACGCGGATGAACACGAAGGACGAGGCCGCGAGAAAGGTGAACAGGCCGCCGTAGGACGCGGTGGACAGCAGCGCGAAGGCCCAGAACGTGGGGTGGCGCGCGATCTGCGCCCAGTTGCCGAACAGGGTGCCGGGCGAGAGCGCGCGCGGGTTCTTCTGCGCCAGGGTCTCTTCGAAACGCCAGGCCACGACCAGCAGGGTGATGGCGCCGAACACCGCGAGCGCCATGAGCGAGACGCGCCAGCCGAACAGGTCCGACAGCAGGCCGCCGGTGGGCGACGCGGCGCAGGCGATCACGCCCAGGCCGGTGAGGCCTTTGGACATGACGCGCGCGCCTTCGCTGGGCGCGTACAGGTCGCGCACGATGGCGCGCGCGCACATCACGCCCGCGCCCATGGCCGCGCCCTGCACCGCGCGCCAGACGATGAGCTGTTCCATCGACGGCGCGAAGGTGCTGCCGATCGAGGCCGCGACGAAGGCGCTCATGCCCACCAGCAGCACGGGCCGGCGGCCGTGGCGGTCCGACAGGGGGCCCCACACCAGCTGCGACAGGCCGAAGCACAGCAGCAGCGCGGTGAGCGTGAGCTGGGCCTGCGACATGGGCGCGCCAAAGCCCGAGGTGAGCGCGGGCAGCGCGGGCAGGTAGAGGTCGGTGGCGATCGGCTGCAGGCCCAGCAGCAGCGACAGCACCAGCACGATCAGGCCGGACGACATGGCGGAAGAAGAGGGCGAAGGAGGCGGGGCGGGCATCCGGTCGAGGGTAGCAGAACGCCTTGCGGCGCGTGGCTAGCGGGGTGGCCAGACGCGGGCCGCGATGGCCGGCCAGCGCGGTTCGCTGCGCAGGCCGTGGTTCTCGGTGGCCAGCAGCACCAGCGGCAGGTGTCCGCAGCCCTCGGTGGCGGCGCGCTCCAGGCGGTCCATCGCTTCATCGCGGCGGCCCAGCAGCGCGAGCGCCGCGACGTGGGTGGCCTGCTCGCTCGGATTGCCCTGCTGGGTGCCGGCGATCACGCGCGCGGCCGCGTCGGCCTCGCCGCAGCGCGCGAGCACATAGCCCAGCGTGGACGCGGCGAAGACCCACGCGGCCGGGTCGGGCAGCAGCTCGAGGGCCTGGGCGGCCAGTGCGGGCGAGGGCGCCACCAGGGCCTGCACGCCCAGCAGGTGCAAGGCGGCGGCGCGGTGCTCGGGCGCGTTCTCGCGCGTGCGCCGGGCCCGCGCGAGCGCGGCTTCGGGGTCGCCCGCGGTGGCGCAGCGCGCGCGCCAGCAGGATGGCCATGTAGACCGAGAACGGGTTCAAGCGCAGGGCCTGCTCCAGCGCCGCCACGGCCTCGCGCGGCCGGTCCGTGGCGAGCAGGTGCCAGCCCCGGTAGTAGTGCGTGGCGGCGTCCAGCGGCGAACTGGCCAGGGCGCGTTCGTGCAGCGCGGCGGCCTCGTCGAAGCGCCAGGCGCAGTCGAGCAGGTGCGCGCTTTCGGCCCACAGGCCGGGCATGTGGGGCGCGCCGTGGGCCACGCGGTCCAGGTGCGCCAGGGCCTCGTCGATGCGCTCGCGCCGCACGGCCAGGCCGCAGCTCACCGTCGCCGCGAGGCACTCGGCCAGCGCGAGCGGCGCCGCGAGGTAGTCCGGCGCTTCGTCGATCAGCGCGCGCAGCAGCCGCTCGGCGCGCACGAGCGCCTCGGCGGTGCGCTGCTGCACGAGCTGGCGCGCGTGGGTCAGCGTCTCCACCTGGTGCGGCGCTGCCATGGCGGCATGCGCCAGCCGACCATGCGCGGGCGACGGGGCCTCGTTGGTGGAGGCGATCACCTCCAGCCGGTAGCCGCGCCGGTACACCGCGCGCAGGGCCAGGCCGGTGGCCGGCGGCAGGGCCTGGCGCAGCTGTGCGATGCAGCGGGCCAGGCTTTCGTCCGACATCGGCTGGCCGGCCCACACCTGCCGCGCGAACTGCTCCTTGGACACGGTGCGCGGCCATTGCCGCAGCAGCAGGTGCAGCACCGCGCGCTCCTTGGGCGGCAGCGCGAGCGGCCGGCCGTGGTGGCAGACATCGCCGTCGTCGGCGGCGGTGTAGCCCAGCCCGCCGGGGTGGGTGCCGGTGGGCGCGTCGTTGTCGTCGTCGCGTGCGGGACTGGGCATCAGGTTCTCATCAAGATTGCGCGCCATTGTCCCGGTAACTTGCCCGTGGCGAGACCCCGGTATTCCCGAACCACAACAGGAGACAAGACCCATGCGCCACCGCGTCCGACCGATCACCACCGCCCTCTGCGGCCTGCTGCTGGCCCTGCCCACGGCCTGGGCCCAGGCCCCGCAACTGCCGCCACCCGACAGCGTGCTGCTCGACAAGCTCGGCTACATGGAAGGCTTTCCGCCGGCCCCCGACAAGCTGGTGGACAACGGCAACCGCACCCGCTACCCGCAGATGACCTGGTCGCTGCAGCACGTGCGCGAGTTGCTGCCCACGCGCAACATCCGCCGCGGCCCGGCGGCGGTGGCCCCGCTGCCGCGCCGCGAGAAGAACCTGGACGACTGGGCCTTCGCCGACGAGCAGGGCGGGCGCACCACCATCGCCGAGTGGCAGCGCAACACCTACACCGACGCCCTCATCGTGCTGCACCGCGGCCGGGTGGTGTACGAGCGCTACCGCAACATGAAGCCCGAGACGCCGCACCTGCTGTTCTCCGTCACCAAGAGCTTCACCGGCCTGCTGGCCGCGCAGTTCGCGCACGAAGGCCGCATCGACCCGGCCGCGCGCGTGACGCAGTACGTGCCCGAACTGGCCGGCAGCGCCTGGGACGACATGAGCGTGCGCCAGGTGATGGACATGACCGGCGCGGTGCGCTACCGCGAGGTCTACACCGACCCCACGACCGAGGTGTTCCCCTACCTGTTCTCCAGCGGCATGCTGCCCGCGCCCGCCACCTACACCGGGCCGAAGGACATCTACAGCTTTCTCAAAACCTTGAAGAAGGAGGGCGAGCACGGCGAGGCCTTCGTCTACCGCACCGTGCATTCCGAGGTGCTGGGCTGGATCGTCTCGCGCGCGAGCGGCCAGCACTTCGCCGACCTGCTGAGCGAACGCGTCTGGCAGAAGCTGGGCGCCGAGGAGGACGCGAGCGTGATGATCGACTCGGTGGGCACGCCGCTGCAGGGCTCGGGCATGAGCGCCACGCTGCGCGACCTGGCGCGCTTTGGCGAGATGCTGCGCCGGGGCGGCGAGTTCAACGGCCAGCGCATCCTGGCCAGCGAGGTGATCGCCGACACCGCGCGCGGCGGCGACCGCGAGAAGTTCGCCAAGGCACCGGGCCAGCAGGCGCGCGCGGGCTACAGCTACCGCAACCAGTGGTGGGCGCTGCACAACGCCGATGGCGCCTGGGAGGCGGCCGGCGTGCACAACCAGTTCATCCACATCAACCCCAAGGCCGAGATGGTGGTGGTCAAGCTGTCCTCGCACCCGATCGCGGCGGCGGCGGCCACCATGCCCTTGAACCACAAGGCCTGGGCGGCGCTGGCCCAGGCGGTACAGCACTGAGCCGGGTCTAGCGCTCGACCACCTTCAGCGCGTCCGCGCTCTCGTCGCGCATGCCGAACAGGCTGGAGAGCGCGGCGCGGTACTGCGCCTGCCCGACCGAGTTGGTGTTGTGGTGCGAGCCGCCTTCGACCAGCACGAAGGCCTTTCGGCCTTGGGCGGCCTCGTACAGCCTGCGGCCCAGCTCCGGCTGGATCAGGCGGTCGTCCCCGCCGTGCACCACGAGCAGCGGCGAGCCGATCTCGGGCACGCGCTTGACGGCCTCGAAGCGCTGCGTGATCAGCAGCGAGATCGGCAGCCAGCCCCATTTGAAGGTGCTGACCACGTCGGGAATGGAGGTGAAGGTGCCTTCGACCACGGTGCCGGCCTCGTCGTCCACCTGGGCCGCCAGTTCGATCGCGATGGCGCCGCCCAGCGAGTGGCCGAAGATGTAACGCGGCCGCCCGGGGTATTTTTCACCGAGCCAGTTCCAGGCCGCGCGCGCGTCTTCGTAGGCGGTGGTCTCGGAGGGCAGCTCGTTCGTGCTCTTGCCGAAACCCCGGTAGTCGATGGCCAGCACCGAGAAACCCAGGTCTTCCATGCGCCGGGCGCGGAAGGCCGAGCCGGTGACGTTGAAGCGCGCGCCGTGCAGGTAGAGCAGCACCGGCGCGTCCTTGCGGCGCTCGAAGTTCTCGTGCGCCGCCCACAGGCCATGCAGCTTCACCGGCTTGCCGGTCTTGGGGGAGTCGAAATCGATCCACACGTCGTCCATGCCCTCGGCGGCGCTGAGGCCGCCGGCCCAGGTGCGGTCGGAGGGCTGGAAGATCCAGAAGCGCTGCTTCTCATCCAGTGTGGCGCACCCGGCCAACAGGGCCAGGGCGGCGAGCAGGGTGACAATGAGGCGCTTCATGGCGGTGATGGATGCACCAGAAGGGGAAAAAGTTCAGGTACTTTCCTCCTTCCGCAGGTTCCATGCCACACCGCCGGGGCACCGCGAAGGCGCCCGCGTGGTTTAGATCACGCCTTGCGCCTGCGGGCAGAGCAGCCAGAGACACCGAGGGTCCGGCTTTGCCGGCCCCAGGTGTCGTCCCCCTTCAGGGGGAAGCCGCGTGAGCGGCGCAGGGGGTGCGCTAAATGACGCCTTGGGCCAGCATCGCGTCGGCCACCTTCACGAAGCCGGCGATGTTCGCGCCGTCCACGTAGCTCACCGTGCCGTCGGCGCGGCGGCCGTGCTGCAGGCAGGCCTCGTGGATGCCGCGCATGATGGTGTGCAGGCGCGCGTCGACCTCGTCGCGCGGCCAGGACAGGCGCATGGCGTTCTGGCTCATCTCCAGGCCGGAAGTGCGCACGCCGCCGGCGTTGCTGGCCTTGCCGGGCGCGTACAACACGCCGGCTTGCTCGAAGCGCTGCACCGCCTCCATGGTGGTGGGCATGTTGGCGCCCTCGGCCACGCAGATCACGCCGTTGCGGATCAGGGTGGCCGCGTCCTCGGCGTTGAGCTCGTTCTGGGTGGCGCAGGGCAGGGCCACGTCCACCGGCACGGCCCAGGGGTTCTTGCCGGGCTCGAAGCGCGTCTTGGTGCGCTCGGCGTAGTCGCTCACGCGGCCGTAGAGGTGGTTCTTCACCTCCATCAGCTCGGCGAGCTTGGCGGGGCTGAAGCCGTCCTCGTCGATCACGGTGCCGCTGGAGTCGGAGACCGTGACCACCTTGGCGCCCAGCGCCATGGCCTTTTCGACCGCGTACTGCGCCACGTTGCCCGAGCCGGACACGCTCACGCGCAGGCCCTGGAAGCTCATGCCGCGCTGCTTGAGCATCTCTTCGGCGAAGTACACCGTGCCGTAGCCGGTGGCCTCGGGGCGGATCAGCGAGCCGCCGAAGGACAGGCCCTTGCCGGTGAAGACGCAGTCGGCGCGGTTGCTGAGCTTTTTCATCATGCCGGCCATGAAGCCGACCTCGCGCCCGCCCACGCCGATGTCGCCAGCCGGCACGTCCGTGTCGCTGCCGACGTGGCGGAACAGCTCGCTCACCAGGGCCTGGCAGAAGCGCATCACCTCGCCCGGGCTCTTGCCCTTGGGATCGAAGTCGGAGCCGCCCTTGCCGCCGCCCATGGGCAGCGTGGTCAGCGCGTTCTTGAAGGTCTGCTCGAAGGCAAGGAACTTCAGGATCGACAGGTTCACCGAGGGGTGGAAGCGCATGCCGCCCTTGTAGGGGCCGATGGCCGAGCTGTGCTGGATGCGGTAGCCGCGGTTGACCTGCACGTCACCGTGGTCGTTGACCCAGGAAATGCGGAACATCACCACGCGCTCGGGCTCGACCAGGCGGTCCAGCAGGCCGTGTTCGGCGTATTTGGGGTGGGCGGCAATGAAAGGCCAGAGGCTTTCCATGACCTCCGAGACGGCCTGGTGGAATTCGGGTTGACCGGGGTTCTGCTGCGCGACGTGTTCGAGGAAATGGTGGGCCGAGGTGTATTTCATGTGTCTCATGCTTTAAAAAAGTGCATGAGATTATGCGCAACCTGCATTTCGTGACGCAAAACGCCCTGTTTTGGCGCGGTGGACGATCGGCGCCCTCCTCGTTTACCCGAGGGTCTCGCCTGTTTTTGGTGCGAAAAAGCGGGCGCGAGTCAGCGGCCGCGCAGAAACAGGGCGTCCAGTTCCTTCATGCCCATCTGCCGCCAGGTGGGCCGGCCGTGGTTGCACTGGTCGGAGCGCTCGGTCACTTCCATCTGGCGCAGCAGCGCGTTCATCTCGTCGAGCGTGAGGCGCCGGTTGGCGCGCACCGCGCCGTGGCAGGCCATGGTGGCGCAGCAGTTCGTTGCGGGCGCGTTGCACCACGGTGCTGGCTTCGTGCTGGCCCAGCTCGGCGAGCACGCTGCGCGCCAGCTCCACCGGGTCGCCCTGCGCCAGCGTGGTCGGCACGGCGCGCACGGCCAGCGTCTTGGGCGAGAGGGCGGTGATTTCCAGACCCAGCGCTGCGCCAGCACGTCGGCGCCGTCCTCGGCGGTGCGCAACCTCGTCGGGCGTGGCGGAGAAGGTGGCCGGGATCAGCAGCGGCTGGCTGGCCAGCTGCTGCTCGTCGAGCTGCTGCTTGAGTCGCTCGTAGACGATGCGCTCGTGGGCCGCGTGCATGTCCACCACCACGAGGCCGTGCGCGTTCTCGGCAAGGATGTACACGCCCTGCAGCTGCGCGATGGCGCGGCCCAGCGGCCAGTCGCCCTCGGGCAAGGCCTGGGGTGGCGCGGGGTCGGCGCTGCGCGCGGGCGGGGTCCAGGCGTTGGCATTGCTGCTGGCCGTGGTCGGGGGGGCCGCGGCCGGTGCGGTGGCCCACAGGGCCCCCACGTCGCTCACGCGGTGGCCCACCTCGGGCTCGCGCGGCGCGAACGCAAACGGGGCCTGCCGCGCCGGGGGTGTCCAGGCCGGGGCGGCGGGCGCGGCCGCTGGCAGGGGGGCCGCCTCTGCTGCGCTGTTGCCCGAGCGGGGCACCGCGAGCGCGGCTTCCACCGCATGGTGCACGCCCTGGTGCACCTCGCGGCTGTCGCGAAAGCGCACCTCGATCTTGGTGGGGTGCACGTTCACGTCCACGCGCGTGGGGTCGAGCGAGACGAACAGCGCGTACACCGGCTGGCGGTGGCCGTGCAGCACGTCTTCGTAGGCGCTGCGCGCGGCGTGGGTGATGACCTTGTCGCGCACGTAGCGGCCGTTCACGTAGGCGAACTGCCAGTCGGCGCGCGAGCGCGCCGCGTCGGGCACGCCGGCGAAGCCCCACACGCGCAGGCGCTGCTGGCCATTCGCCACCAGGACAGGGGGGTCGATGGGCCAGTCCACCGCCACGGCCTGTGCCACGAAGTCCTCGCCCAGGACGTCGGCCAGGCGCTGGCGCAGTGCGGCCATGCCGCTGTCGCCGGCCACCGCGCGCCACTGCGCCACCAGCTTGCCCTCGTGCCAGATGGCGAAGCCCACGTCGGGCCGGGCCAGCGCGTGGCGGCGCACGGCCTCGATGCAGTGGGCGAGTTCGGTCGCGTCGGTCTTGAGGAACTTGCGCCGCGCGGGCGTGGCAAAAAACAGCTCGCGCACTTCCACCGTGGTGCCGGGCGCGCGGGCGGTGGGCTGCAGCTCGCCGCTGCGGCCGTCGAGCAGCCAGCCGTGGGGTTCGTCGGGCGTGTCCACGCGCGTGAGCAGCGAGACCTCCGCGATCGAGCAGATGGCGGCCAGTGCCTCGCCGCGAAAACCCATGGTGCCCACCGACTCGAGGTCGGAGAGGCTGGCGATCTTGCTGGTGGCGTGGCGCTTGAGCGCGTGGGGCAGCTCGCTGCGCAGGATGCCGCAACCGTTGTCTTCCACGCTGATGAGCCGCACACCGCCGGCCTGCAGGCGCAGCGTGATCTGCGTCGCGCCGGCGTCCAGCGCGTTGTCCACCAGCTCGCGCACCACCGAGGCGGGCCGCTCGACCACTTCGCCCGCGGCGATCTGGCTGATCAGCTCATCGGGCAGTTCGCGGATGGGGCGGCGGGGGAGGGCGGTGGGGGTGGGAAGGCTTGTCACGGGCAAATTGTAGGCCGCAGGGATAATGCCCCCACCATGGAAATCGTTACCTTCCTCATCGACTTCATCCTGAATGTGGACCAGCACCTTCAGACCTTCGTGCAGAACTACGGGGCCTGGGTCTATGCCCTGCTGTTCCTGATCATCTTCACCGAGACCGGTGTGGTGGTGATGCCCTTCCTGCCCGGGGACTCGCTGCTGTTCGTGGTGGGCGCGCTGTGCGGCGTGGGCCTGATGAGCCTGCCGCTGGCGATGGTGCTGCTGGTCATCGCCGCGGTGCTGGGCGACCAGACCAACTACACCATCGGCCGCTACTTCGGCCCCAAGGTGTTTCAGTGGGAGAACTCGCGCCTGTTCAACCGCAACGCCTTCAACCAGGCGCACGCCTTCTACGAGAAATACGGCGGCATCACCATCATCCTGGCGCGCTTCATGCCCTTCATCCGCACCTTCGCGCCCTTCGTGGCCGGCGTGGCCGAGATGACGCGCGTCAAGTTCACGGCCTACAACGTGATCGGCGCGCTGATCTGGGTGGTGGGCCTGACCACGGCGGGTTACCTGTTCGGCAACCTGCCCTGGGTGCAGGAGAACCTGAGCATGATCATCTGGGCCCTGATCATCGTGCCCGGCCTGATCGCCATCTTCGGCGCCTGGAAAGCCAGCCGCGAGGCCAAGCGCGCCGGCACCGCCTGAGCTGAGTACTCCGCCGGAGCGCGCCGCCCACCAGGGGCAACAAGGGTCCCGCCCCGCCGGCCCGAGGTGCCGTCCCCCCCGGCCGAAGGCGCCAGAGAGGGGGAAGCCGCGCAGCGGCGCAGGGGGTGTTTTTCTCAGTGCCGAACGCCCAGCAGCAGCCGGGTGGTCTCCAGCTGGCCGAGCACGCCGTTGCTGAACAGCAGGTGGGCCGGTGGCGCCGCGCGGGTCTGTGTGACACCCGCCACCGGCGTGTCGAAGTCCAGCACATCGGATTGCGCGCCGCGCGTGAGGGCGGTGCCCAGCACCGTGGCGTCGCCCACCGCGCTGCCGTCGGTGCTGTTCATCGCGTAGCGGCCATCGCCCGTGCCGGGCAACAGGGTGGCCTGTCTGGCGTAGAGCCGCATGCCCGAGCTGCTGGCATCGGCCGCGCGCAGCAGCACCAGCGGCACCGGGTTGCCGCCGACCATGCCGGCCACCACGGAGCCGGTGACCGTGCCGCCCGAGGTGGGCGTCGAGGGGCAACCCGCGCCACCGCAGGTGGAGGTGAGCATGAGCTCGTAGGCGTTGCGCACGGCGCTGTACTGCAGGTAGCCCTTGGTGGCCGGTGAGCAGTTGGCCTCGTAGAGCATGAAGCCCGGCGGCGTGCCGGTGGCCTGGCAGGTCTGCCAGGTGCCCGCGTTGCGGATCTTGCCGGTGCCGGCCCAGGTGCTCAGGGTGCCGCCCGCGCTGTAGTCGGCGCCCACGGCGTTGAAGTCGCCCGCGATGGTGTTGAAGCCGCTGCCCGCGGTGGTGTTGACGAAGGTGTCGCGGAACGCCAGCAGGGGCAGGTGGCCGCCGCCGCTGGCCGCCGCGATGCCGCCGTGCACCAGGCCGCCGGCGCTGAAGGTGAAGAGCGCGCCGTTTTCGGCGCTGGCGTAGCTGCACTGCCCCTGGGCGATCAGGGTGCCGCTGCGCTGCGTGCCCGGCGCGCGCTGCAGGCTCGCGTCGATGGTGAGGGTGTAGGCCAGCGTGGCCGGGTCCACCTGCAGCGTCAGTTCCTCGCCGCGCGTGTTGCCGCCTTTGTAGCTGGTCAGCGCGCTGGGCAGGTGGCTGCAGGCCAGCGGGTCGCCCACCTCGGTGACGCAGCTGAAATTCACCGCTGCGTCCAGGCTGCCGCTGCCCCGGTACTTCGGGTAGGCCGGGTACTCGCACAGCGGGCGCGTGCGGCCGTAGGTGCCGGCGACCGCGTCGAAGGCGGTGACGGTGGCGGGCGCAAGGCCGCGCTCGACCCAGTTTTCCAGCGCCGCCAGCGAATCCCAGTTGGGGATGAACACGCCCGTGCCGTGGCCCATGCCGGGCACGGTGTAGAAGCGGATGCCCGCCTCGACGGCGGCCTGCCCCACGGTGGCGAGCACGCGCTGGTGGTAGTCGATGGTGGAGTTCGGGCTGATGACCTCGTCGGCCAGGCCGTGCAGCATGATCAGGCGCCCGCCGCGCGCGAGGAAGGCCGAGAGGTCGGGGTTGGTGGCGTCGGTCTGCGCCGAGGCCGCCTGCACGCGCGCCGTGTACAGGCCAGGGTTCAGCGGGTCGAAGCCGAGCGAGTCGAACGAGGCCACGCGCGTGACGAAGTATTTGGCCCACTGGTCGCCCGTGACGTACATGTTGGCGTCCGCGGAGGTGGCGGGGTTGCCCGGCACCGCCCGCGTGCCGAGGTCGCGCGAGGTGTACGGCCCGGCCACCAGCGCGCCTTCGAGCAGGTTGTAGCCGCCCGCGCGCGTGACGCCATGGGCCAGGGTGTAGGTGGTGAAGTCCAGCGGCGATTCGATGGCGCGCACGGTGTCGAGCTGCGCGTCCGACAGGCAGGTGTTGCCGGTGTCCACGCCCCCGGGGCAGCGCAGGGCGTTGAGCACCTGCGCGTTGAGCAGGCGGCAGCTCTCCACGTTGCTGACGATGCCGTCGGCCGCGCCATCCAGCGTGTCGCAGGTGGTCATGGCGGTGCGCTGCACCAGCAGCGTCTTGGCGACGTTGAGCCAGCCCGCGCCGCCGTTGAGGTAGAGCGCGCGGCCCACGGCCAGGTTGCTCAGGCGCGTGCCGCTGTAGTTGAGCGCGGGTTCGTTGGCGATCACGCCGTTGTAGTCGGCGGGCCAGCGCTGGATGTGGGCCAACGCATCGCGCCCGCCGGTGGAGGTGCCGAGAAAGTAGGCCTGCTTCGGTGCGCTGCCGTAGCGCGCGCGCACCAGCTTCATGGCGACGTCGTGGGTCTTCTTGAGCGCGAGGCCGCCGTAGTTGGCCAGCGCTTCGTCGTTGGCGGCGAACGAGCCGTCGGTGATGCTGCTGCTCTGGTGGCCGCTGTCGTCGCCGAAGGTGGCGTAGCCCAGCGCCAGTGGGGCCGGCTTGTCCGGCGGGCCGAAGCGGATCTGCTCGGTGCCGTCGATCAGGCGGCCGTTGAAGCCGCCGCCGCCGAAGTGGATGGCCTTGCCGTTCCAGTCCGTGGGCAGGTTGACGGCGAAGCCGATGTCGGGCGCGCTCGGGTCGACCGGGCGGATCGCGCCGCGCACCTGGCAGTGGTTGCCCAGGGGGCCACCGGTGAGGTAGGTGGCGGCCGTTACCGAAGCGCCGCCGGAGGGCAGCGACAGGTCCGCCGCCGCGAGCGTGAAGCCGTTGAGCGCGGCGCAGGCGGCCACCGGGTCGATGGGCGGCGCGACCACCGGGGGCGGGCCGCCGCCCGCGTCGTCGTCGCTGTTGCCCGCGGCGCTGTCGGAGCCCCCGCCGCCGCAGGCGGCGAGCAGCAGGCACAGCGCGGTGCCGGCGAGGAGGGCGTGGGGGAGGGGAAGCCTGGGAGGCTGCCCCGGGCGGTGCGAATGGCTCATGTCCGTTGTCTCCGTCGTTGTAGGCCGGCGATGCCTGCTTGGCTCGCTGGTCGGCGGGACGATAGAGACATGGAGGATGTGCGTCAAATATATGAAATCAACAACTTCAATACTTTGAAGATATGCAGTTGACGGCCAGAATGGGGCTGTGCCCTGGGGGACGCCCGGGTTTTGCCTGAATTGATGAGTAGGCGTATCATTTTCTTCAAGCGGGGCGTTTCCCGCACGCGAGGAGACATGAACGCACCGCAAACCCTGTCGCGCTGGCGCGAGCCCGGCACCAGCCGGGTGCCCTTCTGGGCCTACACCGACCCTACGCTGTACCAGCGCGAACTCGAGCGCCTCTTCTACGGCCCGCACTGGAGCTACGTGGGCCTGGCGATCGAAATCCCCAACACCGGCGACTACAGGCTGAGCTGGATCGGCGAGCGCCAGGTGATCATGGTGCGCGACCGCGTCGCGCCCAGGGAGCGCGCCACCGACCACGGCATCCGCGTGGTGGAGAACCGCTGCGCGCACCGGGGCGTGCGCTTCTGCCAGTCGCCGATGGACGGCCAGACCGGCAACGCGCGCAGCTTCGTCTGCCCCTACCACCAGTGGACCTACAAGCTCAACGGCGACCTGGCCGGCCTGCCGTTCAAGGACGGGGTGAAGGACGGCGAGTGCGTCAACGGCGGCATGCCGGCCGATTTCGACCTCGGCAAGAACGGCCTGACCAAGCTGCGCGTGGCCGTGCTGCACGGCCTGGTGTTCGCCACCTTCAGCGAAGAGGCCGAACCCTTCGAGCAGTACATCGGTCCGCAGGTCATGCCCTGGCTCGACCGCATCTTCCAGGGCCGCGAGCTCAAGCTGCTGGGCTACAACCGCCAGCGCATTCCAGGCAACTGGAAGCTCATGATGGAGAACATCAAGGACCCGTACCACCCCGGCCTGCTGCACACCTGGTTCGTCACCTTCGGCCTGTGGCGCGCCGACCAGAAGAGCCGCATGGTGATGGACGCGCAAGGCCGCCACGCCGTGATGATCTCGCGCCGCAACGACGGCGGCGCGAACAAGACGGTGACCGAAGGCGTGACCAGCTTCAAGGCCGACATGGCCCTCAACGACACGCGCCTGCTCGACGTGGTGCCCGAACCCTGGTGGACGGTGGACGACCCGTCCCACCCGGGCGCGACCATCACGCCCACGGTGACCATGATCACGCTGTTCCCCAGCCTCATCATCCAGCAGCAGGTGAACTCGCTGTCCACGCGCCACATCGTGCCGCGGGGCGCGGGCGAGTTCGATTTCGTGTGGACGCACTTCGGCTTCACCGACGACACGGAGGAGATGACCCAGCGCCGCCTGCGCCAGGCCAACCTGTTCGGTCCGGCCGGTTTCGTGAGCGCCGACGACGGCGAGGTGATCGAGTACAGCCAGGACGGCTTCGAACAATGGGGCGAAGAGGGCGCCACGCTGGTGGAACTGGGCGGCCGCGGCGACGACGTGGGCCAGCCGCCCACCGAGCACATGGTCACCGAGACCCTGATCCGTTCGATGTACGCCTACTGGAAGAAAGCGATGGGGGTCTAGTGAAACACCCCCCGCCGAGCTTCGCTCGACCCCCTCAAGGGGGCGGTGCTGGCGGCCCGGCAAAGCCGGTTCCGCGGCACCTCTGGTCACCAGTCACCTGTCTCCGAACAAGCCTATCCATGAATGCTGTGATTGACACCGATCTGCAGAGCCTGCTGCTGCACCACGCCATCGACCGTTTCAACGCGGCCTATGCGGCCTCGCTCGACGAGCGCCGCTTCAGCGAATGGCCCGAGTGCTTCGTGGAAGACGCGCGCTACAAGGTGCAGGCGCGCGAGAACTTCGACCGCAAGCTCCCGCTGGCGCTGATCGCGCTGGAGAGCCAGGGCATGATGCGCGACCGCATCTACGGCACCAGCCAGACCATCTACCACGGCCCGTACTACACGCGCCACGTGGTGAGCCCGGCGCGCGTGACCCACGCAGGTGCGGGCACGGCGGACGACCCGATCCGCGCCGAAGCGAACTACGCGGTGTTCCGCACCAAGCCCGGCGGTGTGAGCGAGGTGTACCAGGTGGGTCGTTACATCGACGACTTCGTGCAGACCGATGCCGGGCTGAAGCTGAAAAGCCGGCTCTGCGTGTACGACAGCGAGATGGTGCTGAACTCGCTGATTTACCCGGTCTAGATCTGGCGGTTGCGCGCCAGCGGCGGGTTCTTCGAGAAGTAGGCGACGATGCCGCGCACGAGTGCGTCGGCCAGGTCGTCCTGGTACTTCGGGTCGTTCAGGCGCTTTTCTTCATCGGGGTTGCTGATGAAGGCCGTCTCCACCAGCACGCTGGGGATGTCGGGCGCGCGCAGCACGGCGAAGTTGGCCTGCTCCACCTGGGGCTTGTGCAGCTTGCCGATGCGCTTGACGTGGCCCAGCATGGCCGTGCCGAGTTTCAGGCTGTCGTTGATCTGGGCCGTGGTGCTCATGTCGAGCAGGGCGCGGCGCACGTGCGCGTCGGCCGTCTTCGTGTTCAGGCCACCCACCAGATCGGCCGCGTTCTCCTTGTCGGCCATCCACTTCGCGGCCGAGCTGCTGGCGCCGCGCGTGCTCAGCGCGTACACGCTGGCGCCCTGGGGCCGGGGCGTGAGGAAGGCATCGGCGTGGATGCTGATGAACAGGTCGGCCTGCACGCGCTGGGCCTTCTGCACGCGCACCTGCAGCGGCACGAAGAAGTCCTTGTCGCGCGTCATGAAGGCGCGCATGGGGTTGCCGTTGACGCGGGTCTCGTTGATGCGCTCGCGCAGCTTGTGCGCGATCTGCAGCACCACGCGTTTTTCCTGCGTGCCGTTGGGGCCGATGGCACCCGGGTCTTCGCCGCCATGGCCAGGGTCGAGCGCGATGATGATGAGGCGCTCAGTCTTGCCCTTGCCCCCGGGCGGCTGCTTGGCCGGGCTGCCCTTGGGGTTGGCACCGGCCACGGCGGTGTCGTCGCTGCCGCCTGGCGGCTTGGCCGCCGGCAGCGGCGGGCCCTGGTCGGGGTTGGCCGGGGCCTTGGGCCGCTCGCGGCCCGCGATCAGCTCGCCCAGCGGGTCGTCGGCCGGTGTGGCCGGCTTGGTGACCTTGTCGGCTTCCAGGCCCAGCAGGCGCGCGGCGCGTTCGCTGGCCGCGTCCATGTCCTTCATGCGCTGGGCGATCAGTTGCTCCAGCGGGTCGGGCGGGTTGAGCGGGTAGAGGTCGAACACCAGGCGGTGCTGGTAGGCCGCCACGGGCTCCAGGTTGAACACCTGCGGCTTGATCGGCTTCTTGAGGTCGATCACCAGGCGCACCACGTTGGGCGCGTTCTGCGCGGCGCGGATGCCGGCGATGTTGGGGTCGTCCGACTTGAGCTTGCCCACCAGCTCGCGCAGGCCGGGCAGCAGGTCGATGCCTTCGATGTCCACCGCCAGCCGGGGCGGGTCGGTCACGAAGAACTGTTTGGCCTGCAGCACGCCGTCGGACTCGATGGTCACGCGCGTGTAGTCCTCGGCCGGCCAGATGCGCACGGCCACCACGCTGGCGCCGCGCGCGATCTGCTGCGCGCCCAGCAGCAGCACCAGCGAGCCGGTGCGCAGCAGGGTGCGGCGGCTGAGGTTGCCGCTCATGCCAAGGCCTCCAGCAACCGGCGGCCGGTGGCGGTGAGCGCCGTGGCGTGCACGGTGCGCTGGGTGTCCTGGTCCGGGTCGGTGTGGGCTTGCGGTGTGGTCATGTCGTCGGGTTGAATGTCGATCTGGAGATCGACCACCGGCAGAAACTCGCCGGCGCGCTCGGGCCATTCCACCAGCTTGAGGCCGGGGCTGGCGAAAAGTTCGCGGAAGCCCGCGTCTTCCCATTCGCGCGGGTCGTTGAAGCGGTAGAAGTCGAAGTGCCAGATCTGCAGCGGCTCGCCCTCGGGCATCACCGCGCAGTCGATCGCGCTGTGCGGCTCGACCACCGCGTAAGTGGGGCTCTTGATGCGACCGCGCACGCCCAGCGCGCGCAGCAGGTGGCGCACCAGCGTGGTCTTGCCCGCACCCAGGTCGCCCTGCAGGGTCAGCGTGGCGTGGGCGATGGCCGGGGTGGTGGCGAGGCGGCGCGCGAAGGTCTGGGTGTCTTCTTCGGTGGCCCACTGGCCTTGCCAGCGTTCGACAGGGGGCACAAGGCCCGCAGAAACCGGTGCGGTTCCTACAATCGGCTTTCCATGAAGTTCGCTTTTGATGCCGCTCAACTCGTCTCGCAGATACAGGCCTGGGGCCAGGAGCTTGCATTTTCCCAAATTGGCGTGGCCGGTGTGGATTTGTCGGCCGCGGAACCGGGTTTGCAGGCCTGGTTGTCGGCTGGATGGCACGGTGACATGGCCTATATGGCCGCGCATGGCATGAAGCGTGCCCGCCCGGCGGAGCTGGTGCCGGGCACGCTGAGCGTGATCACCGCGCGCATGGACTACCTGCCGCGTGGCACGCCCGAGGACTGGCAGGCCCAGGAATTGCAGCGCCTGCAGCGCCCGGGCGAGGCCATCGTGTCGGTCTATGCGCGGGGGCGCGACTACCACAAGGTGCTGCGCAACCGGCTGCAGACCCTGACCGAGCGCATCCAGGCCGCCGCCGGGCCGCTGGGCCACCGCGTGTTCACCGACTCGGCACCGGTGCTCGAGGCCGAGCTCGCGCAGCGCAGCGGCCAGGGCTGGCGCGGCAAGCACACGCTGCTGTTGCACCGCGAAGCCGGCTCGATGTTCTTCCTGGGCGAGATCTACACCGACCTGCCCCTGCCGCCCACCGAGCCGATCAGCGCGCACTGCGGCGCCTGCAGAGCCTGCATCGACATCTGCCCCACCCAGGCCATCACCGCACCGCACCGGCTGGACGCACGCCGTTGCATCAGTTACCTGACCATCGAACATGCCGGCCCGATTCCCGAGGCCCTGCGCCCCTTGATCGGCAACCGCATCTACGGCTGCGACGACTGCCAGCTGATCTGCCCCTGGAACAAGTTCGCCCGGCGCAGCCCCTTGCCCGACTTCGACGCGCGCGAGGGCCTGAGCGGGGCCACGCTGGTGGAGTTGTTCGCCTGGAGCGAGCCGGAGTTCCTGCGCCGCACCGAGGGAAGCCCCATCCGGCGCATCGGGCACGAGCGCTGGCTGCGCAACATCGCGGTCTCGCTCGGCAACGCGCTGCGCGCTGGACCCGACGACGGCGTGCGGCGCGCGCTGCAGGCCCGGGCCGAACACCCCAGCGAACTGGTGCGAGAGCACGTGGCCTGGGCGATGGCGCAAGGCCGCACCGCCACCCATTGAGCCAGGGGCTCAGGCCTCGCCCACGTTCTCCTCCAGGCGGTCGAGCAGGGCGAGCAGGGTGGTGCGCTCGTGGTCGGTGAGGCCGGCCATCATGGTCTTCTCGAAGCGCACCCGGTGCTGCTGCATCTTGCGCTGCAGCGCCCGGCCTTCGGCGGTCACGCCCACGCGCTGGCTGCGGCCGTCGTCGGGGTCGGGGCGGCTGTGCAGCAGGCCGCGCTCGTGCAGGGCTTTGACGATGCGCGCGATCTGCGCCTTGTCGCGGCCCGAGTGCTGCACCAGGTCGCTCTGCGTGGCGCCGTCGTGGCGCATGAAGTAACCCAGGCAGCGCGCCTCCATCGGTCCCAGGCCCTCGCCGTCGTGGCGCATGGCCTCCTGCAGGTGGCGCCGCAGGCCGTGCATGAGGCTGTGCAGGCGGTCCAGCACATCGGTGTTCACATTTCTTGTCATCGTGGGTTGTCCATGTTGTTGACAGTGTCATCCAATCAAGGCATGATGGTTGTCATTATCAACCAAGTAGAACCATGAACACAAGCATTCCCGACCCCCTGGCCGTGGAGCGCGTGCGCCACGAGATCAAGGCGCGCCGCCTGACGGTGCAGCGCATCGACGCGGTCAGCCCGCACTTCCTTCGCATCCGTTTTTTCAGTGAGGCCCTGCGCGATTTCGTCAGCGCCTCGTTCGACGACCACGCCAAGCTCATGTTGCCGGCCCAGCCCGGCCAGCCGCTGGTGCTGCCCCAGCCCGGCCCCGACGGCCTGGCTCTGCCGCCGGGCGTCGAAAAACCGGTGATGCGCGACTACACGCCGCGCCAGTTCGACCGCGCCGCCGGCACGCTGGACATCGAGTTCGTGCTGCACGGCGACGGCGTGGCCTCGCGCTGGGCCGAAACGGCCCAGCCGGGCGACGATGTCGGCCTGGGCGGGCCCCGGGGCTCCTTCGTGGTGCCCACGGGCTTCGACTGGCACCTGCTGGTGGGCGACGAGTCCGCCGTGCCCGCGATCGCGCGGCGCCTGGAGGAGTTGCCTGAGACGGCCCAGGCCATCACCGTGATCGAGACCGGCGACGCGGCCGACCGCCGCACCTTCAGCAGCCGCGCGCGCCTGCAGACGCACTGGATTCAGACCGGCGCCACCGACGCGCTCGCGAAGGCGGTGGCCGCATTGAAGCTGCCCGCCGGTGAAGGTTTTGCCTGGGCCGGTGGCGAAGCCGCCAGCATCGCGGCCGTGCGGCAGGCGCTGGTGGACGGGCATGGCCTGGACAAGGGCCGCGTGCGCGCCTCCGCCTACTGGAAGCGCGGCGCCGTCGGGCACCACGAAACGCTGGTCGGTTGAGCGAACGGCGCTGCTGCTCTTGCCTCGTTGCTCTCCCGTTGCCATGGGCTTTGCGGATCGCAGAAGTAGACCGGAATGTCCGTGGCGACCGTGAACTGCTTGTGAGCGTGCACTCGGTGTCTCGATCCCAGGCAGCGACTTGTGGCGCTCCTGCGGCAGCTTGCGTGCGTTCTTGATCAGCGCGTCGACACCCGCCCGCGCTTCCTCAGGCGTCGCGCTGACGCATAGCTCGCGGGTTGGAGCCACATGCGCAAATCAGAGCGTAGAGGTCTGCGTAGGCCCGCGCCTGGTACGTCATGGAATGAGACATCGCGCGCTGCGCCGCCGCCTTTCCAAGATCCAGACGCCGACCAGGGTTGCCAAGCAAGTGCTGGACCTCATCGGCGATCGCATGCGGGTCGCGACGAGGGACGAGCACACCCGCGCTACCGAGCAATGCGGGCATGCCGCCGACTCGTGTTGCGATGCAAGGCAACCCGATAGCCATTGCTTCGAGCAAAGCAGCTGGGGTGCCCTCATGGTCCGACGGTAGAAGGAACACATCGAGGCTGCGCAGAAATTCTGGCATGTCCATGACAGCACCTCGCAGTTCAACGTCCAGGCCAACGGCGAGTGTCTCGATATGCCTGCGGCAAGGTCCCTCCCCTGCGATGACCAATCGGCAACTCAGGCCGCGTCCTTTCAAAACCCGCATCGCAGCGACAGCATCGTCCAGACGCTTTACTGGATGGAGCCTGGCTGCAACGCCAACGGTGAAGGGCGTGCTCGTGTCTCGGCATCTGGGTGAAGGCGAAAAGTGCCCTAGATCAACGCCGGTCGGAATCACCTCGATCTGGCGCCGGGCAAGGTACCCGTAGCGACGAGCGAGATCCTCTGACACTGCAGTCAGGCGCTCAGCGGCGCGAAGCCCCCGAATGATGGGAACCAGCCAACGCCAGCCCGAGCCGAGCGCGATGTGCATGGTGGCCGACATCGGCACATGGCCTAGCGATCCCGCGGCCAGTGCAGCTGATATGTGTCCCTGTGCATGCAACACATGGATTTTTTGCCATTCTAGAATCGTGCGCAACCGATCGGGAAAGGCCGAATCACGGCGATCCAGACCGATGACCGGTACACCGGGCGCATCGATCAGCGAGTAGCCCTCGGTCGGCGGATCGTAGGTGATCAGGACCGGATCGATGCCCAGGCTGGGCCCGGTGCGGCACAGGTCCGAGACGATCCGCTCACGCCCGCCGATCTCCATGGTCGGGAGCAGGTGAGCGACGCGGATCATGACGGGTCTTGGGTCGTTTTCACGTTCCGCCTTGTGGGCGCCCTCATCCGCCAGCACCGAGCCGACTGCGCGCCTCACCCGCATACTTGCGATAGCTCGGCGCGTGCTTTTCTATTCTCGAGGCGGCTTCACAGTGGCAATTGGGACAGTTGAGTTTGAAGGCGTCCTGCGCAGCCTCATGGTGAGCTTTCGAGTAGATGATCTCGCTGAGCCGCTTCTCGTGCAGATTGCCAAGGGGAAAGGTCACGTAGCAGAGCATGACGCTGCCGTCTGCACCAACCCAGAGCAGCTTGCGTGCATCGCAAGGAATTCGCATCTGTTCCTGCTTCAGCGCCCAATCCGCCAGAGATGCAATGGCAACCGCGGATTCGGTCAGCAACTCAGGACGAGTGGCCTTTAGCGTGAGCAGATGACGGGTAACTTGCTCAAGCGCAACCTCGTCACTGGGCGTGAACTGAAGCTCACGGTCCTCACCTTCCTGGAAATAGGGTAGCGAGTAATGAACGATATCGATGTGAATGCGGCCCTTGAAGCGGTCTGCAAATCGGACAATCTCGTCTACGGACTCAATGCTTGCTGAGCGGCGGCTGAGCAGGAAGTTGAACTGAATCTCCAGCTCGTCTGGCCCAAACATCTTTCGTGTGTTTTCAAGACTTTCGATCAGACGTTCGAAGCGTCCAGGGCGTTGGACATACTCGTCAAACGCACTGCCTTCCCCGTAGTAGCCCACCGTGATTTTGCGCAGGCCTGCAGCGTGCAGCTCCTTGATTCGCTTGTCCAATGTGAGTGCATTGGTCGTGATGTAGCAGCCAACGCCGAGACGGGTGGCGGTCTCGACCATTTTGACCACATCGGGGTGGAGCAACGGTTCGCCTCCATAGAGGCGGACAGCGGGGACCTTGGCGGCGGCCGCATCTTCCAGCAACTGCTCGACGATTTTCAGTGGGAGCTGCGCTCCTGGCATAAAGTCCCGGCCATATCTACAGCCCTTGCACCGCAAGTTGCAATGGGCCGTGATGGCTATGGTGATTCTTTCGGTCCGCGCTCGCACGATCGATGGCCAAGTCTCCCCAAGTGAACTGAGCATGCGCTCGCTGGCGCGATAGCCTGCTTTCAACACCGGCATGGCTGAGGGTATGAACTTGGCAACGGAGCGAGCGATGCTGTCGACTGTCATTGTTGACCCTCTGTTAAGGCGTTGAATTCAACTAAGCGGAGCAAGAGCGGATGCGTGTACGAGATTGTCGCGCGCGCCTATTCCCAGATCAGCTCCGACACCTGTCCGACATCCCAATGACAGTCACCGCCAAATGGCGGGAAGAATGAACATGGAAGCCCTGGTTTTTTCTTGCTGCAAGTGGTATTGAAATTACCATGTATGTGACTTGACTGGTCTGCTCGCACCGTTTATTTCAAGGAAGATGTGACCTGCTTGGCTTGGTTGGGACATTTTTCTGGGAAATGGCGGACAGATCGTGGCGGCGATGCGTGTTGTCATCCAGGGAAATCGCCCGGACCTCAGAACTTGGTCCAACCAACAGTACGGACGCCTGTCGGCATGCTGCCGTCGTACAACCACGTTCCTTCCTTTACGACAGTGAAATCGTTCATCGAAATGTCTCCGGGCACGCCGCCGTCCAGGGTCGCCCCCGTTCTCTTTGTTGGCCGCAAACCATTCCTCAGCCCGTGTAGCGCTGGCGCAGCTCGCGCTTGAGCAGCTTGCCGCTCGGGTTCTTGGGCAGGCTGTCGCTGAACACCACGCGCTTCGGGCTCTTGAAGGCCGCCATGTGCTGGTTGCAGTGCGCGATCACCTCGGCCTCGGTGAGCGCCTGCCCGGCCTTGACCACGATCACCGCCGTCACGGCTTCCACCCACTTCGGGTCGGGCAGGCCGATCACCGCCACCTCGCTCACGGCCGGCAGGCGGTAGACCATTTCCTCCACCTCGCGGCTGGCCACGTTCTCGCCGCCGGTCTTGATCATGTCCTTCTTGCGGTCCACCACGGTGATGTAGCCCTCGTCGTCGATCATCGCGAGGTCGCCGCTGTGGAACCAGTCGCCGTCGAACGCGCTGCGCGTGCGCTCGGGGTCGTTGAAGTAGCCCAGCATGAGGTGGGGCGAGCGGTGCACGATCTCGCCGACCTCGCCCACCGCCACGTCGCGCATGTCGTCCGTGACCACGCGCGTTTCCACGTTGATCACGGCCTTGCCGCAGGAGCCGGGCTTGCGCAGCTGGTCGTCCGGGCCGAGCATGGTCGCCAGCGGCGCGATCTCGGTCTGGCCGTACAGGTTCCACAGCCGCACCGAAGGCAGGCGCGAGGCCAGTTCCTTGAGCACCTCCACCGGCATGATGGACGCGCCGTAGTAGCCCTTGGCCAGGCTCTGGAGCTTGGCCGCGTCGAACAGCGGCGAGCGCAGCAGCGCGATCCACACCGTGGGTGGCGCGAAGAAGCTGGTGATGCGGTACTTCTCGATCAGCGCGATCAGGTGGTCGGGCACCGGCTTGGCCGTGATCACGTTGCTGCTGCCGATGTAGACCGCCGGGCCGAAGAACACATCGAGCTGTGCGCAGTGGTAGAGCGGCAGCGCGTGCAGGGCGTGGTCGTCTTCGGCGATCTCGGCGTTGATCACGCAGCTCACGTACTGCCACAGCACCGCGTCGTGCGTGAGCATGGCGCCCTTGGGCGTCGACTCGGTACCGCTGGTGTAGACGATCTGCGCCAGGTCGTGGCTGCCCAGCGTGACCTCGGGCAGCGGGTCGGTGCAGGCCGCGAGTTCGTCGAAGCGGTGCATGCCGGCCACTGGCTCGCTCGGGTCTTCCGAGGGCAGCCAGAGGTACTGCTGGACCTGCGTCTCCAGCGCCGCCGCCGCGCGCGCCAGCTCGGCCAGGCCACTGTCGGTGGCCAGGGTGCGCGCGCCCGCGTGGCGCAGGATGTAGGCCACCTCGTCGGCCTTGAGCATGAAGTTGATCGGCACCATCACCGCGCCCCGGCGGGCCAGCGCGAAGCGCAGCGCGGCAAAGCCGTGCGAGTTGCGCGCCAGCACGGCCACCTTGTCGCCCTGGGCCACGCCGATGCGCGCCAGGCCCGCGGCCAGGCGGCTGACCAGGGCGTCGAACTCGGCGTAGGTCCACTGCGTGTCGCCGCAGACGACGGCGGACTTGGCGGGCAGTCGCTGCGCGGTGCGGCGCAGGGCGTCGGCGATGGTCTGGCGGCGGACCACGGGGTGCACGGAAGCGGTCATGGTTGTCTCCTGTCGGCGGAAAGGGCGCCAACGGATTCTGACCGTTGCAGCGGCTGCATGCTGTCACATTTGCCGGTGGCCGCGCCCCCGCTGTGGCGAAGACCCACGGCTATCATGGCCCCATGAATCCCGTGAACGCCGCACACGACACCCTGGGCCGCTGGGGCCGGGGCCTGCGCGCGAGCTGGAACGCCTGGTGGCACACCCTGTTCGTGGGCGCGCAGATCCTGGTGCTGGCGCTGTCGCCGGCCAGCTACCGCGCGCCCACGCACCGCCAGGCGGTGCTCGGCAGCCTGTACCGCGCCACCGCGCCTTTGCTCACCTGGTTCCTGGTGCTCTCGGCGCTGGTGAGCCTGGTGCTGATCCGCATCGTGGTGCGCACGGCCTACAGCTATGGCCTGTCTCAGTACGCGCTGGAGGTGCTGGTGCGCACGCTGGTGCTCGAACTCATCCCGCTCTACGTGGCCATGTTCGTGGCGGTGCGTTACGCCATGCCGGGCGCGCAGGAGGTGCGCAAGCAGCTGGCGCTGCAGCAGCGCGAGGGCAGCCTGCCCGAGCGGCAGTCGCTGCTGGCCAACCAGCTGCTGCCGCGCGCGCTGGGCAGCATGTTCTCGGTGCTGCTGCTCGCGGGCCTGAGCTCGGTGGTGGCGCTGGTGCTGACCTACCTCACGGTCTACGGCTTCTCGCCCTGGGGCCTGCCGGGCTACACGCGCGCCGTGGGCGGTGTGTTCTCGCCGGCGGTCACGCTGATCTTCGGCCTCAAGACCGTGTTCTTCAGCCTCGCGGTGGCCGTGGTGCCGCTGGCCGGGGCGGCGCAGGCCGACCGCGACGGCCGCTACAGCCGGCGCAGCGACATGAGCGAGTTCGCCCGCCTGTTCTCGGTCGTGCTGCTGATCGAGGTGGTGTCGCTGGTCGGCAACTACTATTGACACCATGAACCCCACGCCCCCTCCGCCACCGCCGCCCGAAGCCCCGCCGGTGAAGAACCTGGAATTCAAGGCCGGGCTGCTGCTGATGCTCATGGCCGTGCTGCTGGTGGGCTCGGCGGCCTACATCCTGTTCGCACGCGGCGTGCTCGAACCCACGCAGCGCCTGGTGCTGATCTCCGACGACTCCGAGGGCGTGGTCGTGGGCATGGACATGACCTTCGCCGGCTTCGCCATCGGCCGCGTGGCGCGCATCGAGCTGGGCGACGACGGCAACGCGCGCATCCTCATCGACGTGCCGCGCAAGGACGCGAAATGGCTGCGCACCTCCAGCATCTTCACCATGGAGCGGGGCCTGGTGGGCGGCACGCGCATCCGCGCCTACAGCGGCGTGCTCGAAGACCCCGCCTTGCCCGACGGCGCCGAGCGCACCGTGCTGCGCGGCGACACCGCGGCCGAGATTCCCAAGCTGGCCGCCAGCATGCGCGATGTGCTCGACAACCTCGCCGCGCTCACGGCCAGCGATGGCGCGGTGGCCGGCACCCTGGGTGGCGTGAAGCTGCGCACCGAGCGCCTCCAGGGGCCGCACGGCGGCCTGGGCGTGCTGATGGGCAACGACGAGGACGCGAAGAAGCTCGTCGCCACCATCGACCGCACCAATGCCTTGCTGCTGCGCGCCGACTCGCTGGCCCGGCGGCTGGACAGCCTGGCCGCCAATGCGGACCGCCAGGTGTTCGGCCAGGGAGCCGCGCCCGGCGAGGCCGGCCTGGTGGGCGACGCGCGCGCGACGGTGCAGCAGCTCAACGGCCTGCTGGCCGAGACGCGCACCAGCCTCAAGAAGGTGGACGCGGTGCTGGTGGAGGTGCAGGGCATCGCCGGCAACACGCGCGAGGCCACCAGCGACCTGGGCTACCTGCGCGGTGAGGTCGAAGCCAGTCTGCGCAAGGTGGACTCGATGATCAACGACATCAACCGCAAGTGGCCTTTCTCGAAGGACACAGAAATCAAGCTGCCATGAAGCTGCAAACCATTCTGATGGCGTGCGCCGTGGTGACCCTGACCGGTTGCGGCAGCAAGCCGCCCGTACCCGAATGGCAGTTGAATGCCAAGGACGGCACCGAGCGCGCGGCCGAGGCCTGGTTGCGCGGTGACTCGGCCATCGAGTCGGCGGAGTTCGCGCGCGTGCGGCGCGAACTCACCAGCACCGGCCGGCCCGATCTGCTGGCGCGTGCCGAGCTGCTGCGCTGCGCCACGCGCGTGGCCGCGCTGGTGTTCGAGCCCTGCACCGGTTTCGAGGCGCTCGCGCAGGACGCGGCACCGGCCGAGCAGGCCTACGCGCGCTACCTCGCGGGCACCGCCATGCCGGCCGACGCCGCCCTGCTGCCCGAGGCGCAGCGCGCGCTCCTGAGCGCTGGCTCGCCCGACGCGGCCCTGGCCGCGGTGAAAGACCCCTTGTCGCGGCTGGTGGCCGCTGGCGTGCTGCTGCGCAGCGGCCGCGCCACACCGGCCGTGCTCACGCAGGCGGTGGACACCGCCTCGGCGCAGGGCTGGCGCCGGCCCCTCGGGGCCTGGCTCGGCCTGCAATTGCAACGCGCCCAGGCCGCAGGCGCATCGGAGGAGGCGGCGCGCCTGCAGCGGCGCATCGACCTCGTGTTGGGCACCGCCGCGCGCTGACGCGCGCCTGCGCGGGGCCCGTTCTTCCCCACCAGGAGAGTCCCCATGCAGCAAATGACCTTCACCACCACCATCAAGGCCCCGCGCGAGCTGGTGTGGAACACCATGCTCGACCCGGCCAGCTACCGCGAATGGACGCGCCCCTTCATGGAAGGCTCGTACTACGAAGGCTCGTGGGACGAGGGCGCCACCATCCGCTTTCTCTCGCCCAGCGGCGAAGGCATGGTGGCGCACCATCGAGCGCAACCAGTTGCACGAGTTCATCTCGATCCGGCACCTGGGCTTCGTGGCCAACGGCAAGGACGACACCACCAGCGAGGCCGTGACCTCGTGGGCCCCGGCCCACGAGAACTACCGCTTCGAGGCCGTGGGTGGCGGCACGCAGCTCACCATCACGCAGGACATGCTGGAGGACTACGTGCCCATGATGGAGGCCGCGTGGCCCAAGGCGCTGGAGGCCCTGCGCGCCCTGTGCGAGGCCAAGGCCTAGGCCCTGGCCTCAGTCCACCTTGCCGATCTTCTGCACCACGGCCGCCATGGCCTTGGCGTCGCTCTGCACGAACTTGTCGAAGTCCGCCGCGTCCTGGAACTGGAACGAGGTGCCGGCGGTGGTCATCACCTGGACCGTCTTCGGGTCCTGCGCGGCCATGCGCGCGGCCTCGCGCAGCTTGTTCACCACCGCAGGCGGCGTGCCGGCCGGCACGAAGATGCCCGCCCACTGCGAGTAGTTGATGGGCACGCCGAGCTCCCGGAAGCTCGGCACATCGGGCAGCAGGGCCAGGCGGCCCTCGCCCCAGTGCGCGAGCGCGCGCAGCTTGCCGGCCTTGATCTGGCCCACCGCGCTGGCGGGGCCGGTGGCCACGGCGTCGACCTGGCCGCTGAGCATGCCCAGGATGGCCGGGCCCGCCCCGGTGTAGGGCACGTGCAGCATGTAGCTGCCGGTGGCCGCCTTGAGCTGCTCCATGGGCACGTGCATGGTGCCGTAGTTGCCCGATGAACCGAAGGTGATGCGGCCCGGGTTGGCCTTGGCGTGCGCGATGAACTCGGCGTACGTCTTCCAGGGGCTGTCGGCGCGCACCACCAGCACCGTGGGGTCGGCCGTCATGCGTGCCACGGGGATCAATTGCGAGAGTTCGAACATCGGGGCGCGGCCGAGGATCTTGTCGGCCTCGGGCAGCACCACGATGGAGGACAGCGCCATCAACACGTTGTAGCCATCGGGCGCGGCCTTGGCAACCTGCGCCATGCCGATGCCGCCGCCCGCGCCGGCGCGGTTGACCACCACCACCGACTGGTTGAGGTGGCGCGCCATGGCCTCGGCCACCGGGCGGCCCACCACGTCGGCCACGCCGCCGGGCGGGAAGGGCACGACCATGGTCACGGGTTTGCTGGGGTAGGCGTCCTGGGCCTGGGCCAGGCCCACGGTGGCGGCCAGCGCCAGTGCGAGGCTGCACAGTCGGAGTGCGGTTCGGTTCATTCTTGTCTCCTGTTGTTGTCGGTCGGTGAAAGCGCGGGGGCTCAGACGAAGCGGTTCTGCAGCGTGCCGATGCCGTCGATCTCGATGCGCACCACGTCGCCGCTTTTCAGGAAGGTGGGCGGCGTCATGCCCAGGCCCACGCCGGCCGGTGTGCCGGTGGCGATCACGTCGCCCGGGTAGAGCGTGATGCCGCGCGAGATGGTTTCGATCAGCGTGGGGATGTCGAAGATCAGGTCTTCGGTGCGGCCGTCCTGGCGCGGCTCGCCGTTGACCCAGCAGCGCACGCGCGTGTGCTGGCCGTCGAGCTCGTCGGCCGTGACGATCCACGGGCCCATGGGGCAGAAGGTGTCGAAGCTCTTGCCCATGTCCCACTGCTGGTGGCGCATCTGCACGTCGCGCGCGGTCACGTCGTTGACGATGGTGTAGCCGTAGATGTGCTTCATGGCGTCGGCCTTGGCGATGTTCTTGCCGCCGGTGCCGATGACCACGGCCAGCTCGGCCTCGTAGTCGATCTGGGGCGAGATGTCGTCGCCGGGCAGCACCACGTCGGCGCCGTCGGCGATCACGCATTCGGGCACCTTGGTGAAGACGATGGGCCAGACGGCGGGGTTGGCGTTGTTGTTCTTGAACACCGAGCCCTGCAGTTCCTTGGCGTGCTCGTGGTAGTTGCGGCCCACGCACCAGAGGTTGCGGCGGGGCAGGGGCAGCGGGGCGTCGAGCGTCACGTCGGCCAGCTTCAGCGCCGCGCCGGTGGTGGCGGGCAGGGGTTGGCCAGCGGCCGCGGCCTCGATCAGCGGCAGCACGCCGCGCTGGGCATCGGCGGGGTTCAGGGCGAGGGGGGTGACGGTCTGGCCGTCGGCCGAGACGAGGCCGACCTGGCGTTGGCCCTGGTGAACGAAAGTGGCGAGGCGCACGCAAACTCCTTGTTGAAAATCCAGATGAGATACCAAAAAATACCAATTGGTACCAGAGCCATGATGGTAGGCGATGAGAGCGGTTTCGGACCTGGGGAAATCACCTAATTGGTATGGTGTTGCCTGATTGGTCTGTTTTGGTACATTCGTCACCCATGAGCATGTCAACGCCTTTGCGCGAATCGATCCTGGACCAGCTGCGTTCGGGCCATTGGCGCGCGGGTGACCGGCTGCCGACCGAGCGCGAGCTCTCGGAGCGGTTCGGCGTGAGCCGCACCACGGTGCGCAAGGCCTTGCTGGATCTGAAGCAGCAGGGCCTGATCGAGCAGACCGTGGGCAGTGGCACCTATGTGGCCGAGCAGGTGGGCGCGCGCCTGGGGCAGCGGGTGCAGCAGGACTCGTCGCAGCACACGAGCCCGGCGGAGCTGATGGAGGCGCGGCTGGCGATGGAGCCGGCGATCATCGACATGGCGATCCGCAACGCGAACCAGGCGGATTTGCAGCGCATGGAGGCTTGCTGTGTCAACGCGGAGGCGGCCGAGACGCTGGAGGCTTTCGAGCATTGGGACGCGGAGTTGCACCAGGCGATCGCGGATGCGGCGCACAACAGTTTCGTGGCGAATGTGTTCACGTTGATGAAGACGGTGCGGGCGCAGGGGGACTGGGGGCAGCTCAAGAAGAAGAGCGTGACTTCGGAGCGCCGGTTGGCCTATCAGGCCGAGCACCGCGCGATCGTGGGGGCGCTGCGGGACCGGGATGCGGTGCGGGCGCGTGAGTTGACCTTGGCGCATCTGCTGCATGTGCGGCAGAACCTTTTGGGGTACTGAGCCTTTCGCTTTTCTGTCTCGCGGGATCGACCACCCGGGCGCTCTGCTCCGCGGGTGTCCCCCGAACCGGCTTCGCCGGTTCTCCTCCTTTACCCCGCTGCGCAGAACGCCCGCCCCTGGGGCCCCGCAAACCCGCAGGAGCGAAAACTAAGGCATCCCCCCCAACACCCCCAAAGCAAAGGGAAGACTCACGATGCCCAACAAAGTGGACAACGTGACCAACCCCGCCACATAAGGCCCGTTGTAGCCCATGCGCGCCGCCAGCACATAACAGCTCGACGCGGTCGGCACCGCGGAGAACATCAGCAACACGGTCGTCTGCGTCGGGTCCAGGCGGAACAGCTTCGCCAGACCAAAAGCCAGCAAGGGCATGCCCAGGTGCTTGCAGGCCAACACCAGCCCACCCAACAGCTTGGCCGAGGCCAGCATGCCGAACTGCATGCCGGCGCCCGCCGCCAGCAGGCCCAAGGCCAGCGACGCCTGGCCGATGCGGTTCACCGTCGGCTCCAGCCAGAACGGAATCGAGAAGCCCAATAGGTTCGCGACCAGGCCAGAGACCGTGCCGATGATCAGCGGATTGCGCAGCAGCTCGCGCCCAAAACCCTTGTTCGCGTGGCGCGCCATCGGCCAGACCGCGCCCACGTTGAACAGCGGCACACACACACCGATCAGCACCGCGATCATCAGCAGCCCTTGCGGGCCGGCCACCTTGTCGGCCAGGGCCAGGGCAATGAAGGAATTGAAACGGAAACCCACCTGCGCGCTCGCGGCGTGCAGGCGCACGTCCAGCTTCGGTCCCAGCCAGGGCCAGTGCGGCAGCGAATAACTCAGCGCGATGCCCAGCAGACCCATCGTCACGCCCGCGCCCATCAGGCTGGAGGCCGCGCCCAGGTCCAGCGGGCTCTTCACGATCGAGTGGAACAGCAGGACCGGGAACAGGAAGTAATACACCAGGCTCTCGACCTGCTCCCACACCTTGCGGTTGAGCGCGGTGAAGCGGCAGACGAGGTACCCGCAAAGAATCAGCGAGAAATCGGGGAAGAGAAGCTGGGCGAAATTCACCGCCAGAGCATAGCCGCAGGCCGGTGCCGTTTCCGGGTTAATACGTATGTAGTCTCCCCATGTTCACTTCGGGCCACCCCGTCTAAAGTGCGGGGCTGGTCAGGGTGGACCGGGCGGTTAGCATGGGCACCACCCTGGAATTTTTCGATGTTTCAACGTCAAGGAGTACACGTCATGGTTTCTCGTCGTCAGATGGTTGCGATCGGTCTGGCCACCGCCTCGGTGGCCGTGGCAGGCAGCGCCTGGGCACAGGCCTACCCCAACAAGATCATCAAGTTGCAAGTGCCCTTCGCACCGGGCGGCACGACGGACATCATCGCGCGCGTCATGTCCGAGTCCCTGGGCAAGGCCCTGGGCCAGAGCATGGTGGTCGAGAACAAGGCCGGTGGCGGTGGGGTGGTCGGTGCCACCGAGCTGGCCCGCACGCCCGCCGACGGCTACATCCTGGGGCATCGCCGACGGTGTCCACCACCGCCGCCAACCCGGCGATCAACGACAAGATCCCGTACAACACGCTCACGGACTTCACGCCCATCATCAACATCGCCGCCACGCCCAACGTGATCGCGGTGCACCCCAGCTTCCCGGCCAAGGACTACAAGTCCTTCGTCGCCGAACTCAAGAAGAACCCCGGCAAATACAGCTACTCCAGCTCGGGCACCGGCGGCATCGGCCACCTGCAGACCGAGCTGTTCAAGAGCCTGACCAACACCTTCATCACCCACATTCCGTACCGCGGCGCGGGCCCGGCGCTCAACGACACCGTGGGCGGCACCGTGCCCATCATCTTCGACAACCTGCCCTCGGCACTGCCCTTCATCAAGTCGGGTCGCCTGGTGGCCATCGTGGTGGCCGCGCCGCAGCGCCTGGCCGTGCTGCCCGATGTGCCGACCTTCAAGGAAGTGGGCCTGGAGCCGGTGAACCGCATGGCCTACTACGGCCTGATCGGGCCGAAGGGCCTGCCGCAGGAGGTGGTGGACAAGGTCTACAACGCGACCAAGCAGGCCCTGACCGACCCGGCCGTGAAGAAGCGCATCGAGGACACCGGCTCGCTGGTCGTGGGCAACACGCCGGCCGAGTTCACCGCGCAGATCAAGGCCGAGTTCGAGGTCTACAAGGAAGTGGTCGCCAAGCAGAAGCTCAAGCTGGAGTGATGGACCAGGCCCTGGCATCGGCCAGCGAAGGCATCGCCGGGGCCTTCATCGACAGTCTCTGGCTGGAGGAAGGCCTCTCGCGCAACACGCTCGACGCCTACCGGCGCGACCTCGTGCTGCTCGGCCAGTGGCTGGCCGGGCGCGGCAAGACCCTGCCCGAGACCAGCGAGGCCGACCTCAACGCTTACTTCAGCGACCGCCACGCCGAAACCCGCGCCACCACCGCCAACCGGCGGCTCACGGTGTTCAAGCGCTATTTCCGCTGGGCGCTGCGCGAGCGTGCCATCCAGGCCGATCCCACGCTGCGCCTGGTGCCCGCGCGCCAGCCGCTGCGCGTGCCCAAGACCATGTCCGAGGCCCAGGTGGAGGCGCTGCTGAACGCGCCCGACGTGGGCACGCCCCTGGGTCTGCGTGACCGCTGCATGCTCGAACTCATCTACGCCAGCGGCCTGCGCGTGAGCGAGCTGGTCACGCTCAAGACCTGGCACGTGGGCATGAACGAGCACGTGTTGCGCATCACCGGCAAGGGCAACAAGGAGCGCCTGGTGCCCTTCGGCCAGCTGGCCGGGCAATGGCTGCAGCGCTACCTGGGCCAGGCGCGCGGCGAGATCCTCCACGGCCAGCAGAGCGAAGACCTGTTCGTCACCTCGCGCGGCTCGCGCGCGGGCGAGGCCATGACGCGCGCGATGTTCTGGCACCTGGTGAAGAAGTACGCGCTGCAGGCCGGCATCACCTCGCCGCTGTCGCCCCACACGCTGCGCCACGCCTTTGCCACCCATTTGCTCAACCACGGCGCAGACCTGCGCGCGGTGCAGATGCTGCTCGGCCATGCCGACATCTCCACCACCACGATCTACACCCATGTGGCCCGCGAGCGCCTCAAGAGCATCGTGGCGCAGCACCACCCACGCGGTTGAAGCTCAGAGCGGCTTGAGCACCAGGCCGATCACCAGGCCGTTGCGCGTGACGGTGATGGGGCCGGGCTGCATGCCCATGGCGTCCACGGCCGCCAGGTCTTTCGCGGTCAGCTCGTGCAGCACCACCTCGCGCAGCGACTGGTCCGCCAGCACGGGCGCGTAGGTGTTGAGCATCTCCACCACCTTGGGCTGCAGGGTGGGGAAGTCGAGCCGGGCCAGCCGCAGCTGGTGGGCGCGCAGGGTGCGGTCGCTGGCTTCGTAGCGCAGGCCGAACTCCACGTCGAAACGGCCCTGGTGTGCCCGGTTGAGCGCCGGGCCGGCGGCTTCCACGGCCATCTCGGCGCGCAGGCGGTTCTGCTCGGGCAGCAGCCGCAGGCGCGGGGTCTGCAGGTCCAGGTTGAGCAGGCCTTGCACCGGGTAGCGGCGGGGGAAGCGCTGTGCCACCGCCTGTTGCATCTGCTCGAGCGAGACCGGGTAGCCCGCTGGCTGCTCGGGCCGGTCTTCGGTGTCGGCCGCCAGGCCCAGGGCCGGGCCGCCGAGCGCCAGGGGAAGGGAGAGAAGAAGGGTTCTACGTCGCATGGGTACCGGTTCGAGCCCGAGGGGCGCCGCAGGTTCAGGGCAAGTCGTCTCTATTTGTAGAAGGCTTCCACCGTGCCCTTGAGCTGGATCAGCAGGGGGTTGCCCTTGCGGTCCAGGGTCTTGCCCGAAGGCACCTTCACCCAGCCGGCGCTGATGCAGTACTCGGTCACGTCGAAGCGTTCCTTGCCGTTGAAGCGGATGCCGATGTCGTGTTCGAACACGGCGGCCACGTGGTGCGGGCTGCGCGGGTCGATGGACAGGTGGTCGGGCAGGGGAGGGCGGTTGGGGGTGGAAGCGGTTGCGTCGTTCATGGGGGAGATTGTCGGTCAACCGCCCAGGCCGGCAAAGACGTTCTGCACGTCCTCGTTCGCGTCCAGCGCGGCGAGGAAGGCCTCCACCTCTTCCAGGTGCTCGGCGCTCAGGCTGGCCGGGTCGATCGGGTTCTTCGGCTTGTAGCCCAGCTTGGACGACAGCACCGTGAAGCCCTGCGCCGGCAGGGCGCGGCTCACCAGGTCCAGGTCGGTCGGGTCGGTCAGGAACACCGTCACGCCTTCGTCGTGGCCGGGGTGGAAGTCCTGCGCGCCGGCCTCGATGGCGGCCACTTCGGGGTCGGCGTCCTTGCGGGTGGCTTCGGCTTCGATCATGCCGACGTGGTCGAAGTCCCAGGCCACCGTGCCCGAGCTGCCCAGTTGCCCCTTGCGGAACAGCACCCGCATTTCCGAGGCCGCGCGGTTCACGTTGTCGGTGAGGCATTCCACCATCACCGGCACGCGGTGCGGTGCGAAGCCTTCGTAGACCACGTGTTCGTAGTGCACGGCCTCGCCCGTGAGGCCGGCGCCTTTCTTGATCGCGCGGTCCAGCGTGTCCTTGGGCATGGACACCTTGCGCGCCTGATCCATCACCAGCCGCAACCGCGCGTTGGAGGCCGGGTCGGCGCCGTGTCGGGCGGCGATCACGATGTCCTTGACCAGCTTGCCGAAGAGCCGCCCCTTGGCGTTCGCCGCGAGGTCCTTGTGTTTGGCTTTCCACTGTGCGCCCATGGCGTGTTCCTTTGGTGATGGTGGCGGTAATGGGCGAGCTTAGCGGCTGGCCGATGGGGTTGGGGTGCGTTCGAAGCGGTAGAACAGGTTGGGTTCGGACAGCACGTAGATCGCGTTGTCGGGGCCGACGGCCAGGCCCTCGGGCTGGGGCACCTTGCGCTGGAGCCCATTAAACCCCCGCCAGAGCGGCAGCATGCTGATGGGCTGACCGTCGGGCGCGTACTCCACCACCAGGGCCGATTCGTCGCTGAGCAGCAGCAGGTGGCCGGTGGGTTCGTGCAGGGTGAGGGACGACAGGTCGCTCATGAACAGCGAGGCCGCGCTGGACGACTTCCATTCGCTGATGTCGATGTTGAAACCGGTGGAGGCATTGAACACGTCCAGCCCGCGGATGACCAGCACGCGCAGGGGCAGCTTTTCCTTCACCACGAACAGGCGGTCCTGCACGCTGTCCCAGGACACCCCCTCGAAGCTGCTGTTGTGCACGCTGTCGATGCGGATGCCCAGGCTGGACTTGCCGGTGACCGAGACGCGCGAGGTCTGTGGCCCGATCTGCACCCAGTACATGCTGTGGCTGTCCTCGTCGGAGATGACGTAGGTGTCGCCCTGGACGTAGGTGATGCCCTCGGGGTCTTTCGCGCCCTCGAGTTCGAGGATGCGCAGCAGGCGCCCGTCGGTCGTGAGTTCGGCGATCTGCGGCGGGCGGTTGATCACGGTGAACAGGGTGCCGGTCTCCGAGTTGAAGGTGAGCCCCGAGGCGTTGCGCGAGAGGCCCTCGATGGGAGCGCCTTCCACCGCCACCTGGTAGCCCGGCAGCCAGAGGGCGGAGCCCTCCCATTGCACCGCGTTGATGGAGGTGCTGAGCCAGTAGTAGCCCAGGGCCAGCACCTTGAAGTACCAGATGCAGAGGAAACCGATGCCGGCCAGTGCGGTCCAGAGACAGGGTTTGCAGATTTTTACGCGAGCCATCGCACAGAGTTTAGTGGGCGGCCCCGGTAGCATGCCCTCTCCGTTTCACCCTTTCAAGCACAGGAGCGCACCATGGAACTGCACCGAGGCCGCCTGATCGACCACATCCAGCTCGTCGTCAAGGACCTGCCCGCCAGCCAGGCCTTTTACGAAGCCGTTTTCAAGGCGCTGAAGGTGCCCATGAGCGGCAAGGGAGACAACTACTTCTGGGCCGACGAGCTGTTTGTCTCCACGGCCGACAGCGAGGCCGCGCACGGTGAACTCACCGGCCGACACCACCTGGCCTTCCAGGCGCAGGACCGGGCCATGGTCGAGGCCTTCCACAAAGCCGCGCTGGCCGCTGGCGGCAAGGACAACGGCGGGCCCGGCGAACGCAAATACCACCCGGGCTACTACGCCGCTTTCGTGATCGACCCCGATGGCAACAACATCGAGGCCGTGTACCACGGCGAAGCGAAGCGCAGCGCGCCGTCGGTGAAGGTCACGTTCTAGGCGTGCTGCCCGTGCAGCGGCGGCACTGAACCGCCATCACCGCCAACTCCGCGCCCAGATCACCGAGTTCGGCGATCAGCCAGCCCAGTGCCTCAACGGCGTCCGAGTCCACCGAGCCGTCCTCGATCTGCGGCGCCGACGTGGCCAGCAGGTGGCCGATGGCACCGATGCCCATGTGCAGCGCACTGGCAATGGATGTCGCGTTCTGCCCCGTCGCGGCGACGATGGCCTGGTCCGAGTTGGCGTAGTCGACGTTGCCTTGCCCGTCCGTGTGAAGGCAGGGCAACTGACGAAGCAGATCGCGCATGGGGCGTGGGCATAGGTTCGCTCCTTCTGAAACCTGCGTCGATCGCTTCTTCCTGGTGGCGATTTCGCGCTTGAGTAATAGATCAATAAATCTACCTGAAGTTTATCCATATATGGATTCAACGTCTATGGACTCATGAATCTATGCGGTCAAGACTTTCTGGTATGCGAAAGACAGCCACCAAGCTCAAAAACCAGACTGAAGTGCAAACGGAATTCGGCGCCGCCGTACGCGTGTTGCGCAACAAGCACCACTTGACGCAAGAAGAGCTTGCCGACCGGGCCGAGATGCACGTTACCTACGTGAGCCAGATTGAACGCGGCCTTAAAAACCTGAGTTTGTTCAACATTTATCGGCTGGCGCGGGCCCTTGATGAGTCGCCGGCCAAGCTCTTCACCGTGTCCGGCGAGGACACTTAAACCTGCCAGCCGCAGACCGATCACGAGTACCGGAGCGCTAGGCGCCGGCGGCTACGATGGCACCCATCGGCCAGAAGCGGACCTTCGACCGCAACCCCCGAATGCAATGAAATCTGTGCTTACGGGCGGCGCCGCGCTTGATGAACTAGCGACCTTGGTTGGACTGCCTAACGTCACCCACGACACGACATGCACAGCAAGTACTGCGTAACCTGCAATCAGGAGTTCCCAAGTGGCGCTTGGACCTGCCCGCATTGCGGGTCCGGCCCTGTCATTAAGTCTGAGGCCCAGTGGCAAGTATCCCTCTCAAGAATGGCGTCGCTCGCGAAATGGGCCATGTACGGTTCAGCAGCATTGATTGCTCTTGTCGTAGCTATTGACCTAGACACGCTTGGTTGGTTTGTCTTGTTGGTGCCAGCGTATTGGTCCCATCAGTATTTTCAGGACCGAGTAGCCGGAAACACTGCCCAGTTGTCAGCGCTGCTTTTCGTCAGGCAGGATGATCCCCTAAACACGAGAGGAATCTACGATGTGTTGATGGGATTTGTCTCGGCATGCGTTTTCACAGCAGCACTTGCATTCGCAATCAACAATGTGTTCGGTTGAACGCCCCTCGTGGACGACCCTGCAAACGAGCACCGACAGTACAGCGCGGCGGTCCGCTAGGGGCCCGTTCCGAGCCTCGGCTACGATGGCACCCATCGGCCAGAAGCGGCCGTTTGCCCCACTTGGTCGAGAGTCTGCTCTGACGTTGCCCCCAAGCCTGGTGGAGCGCCACAAGCGACCGCTGTGCGGCCAAACCTGCCGCCGGCGGTTGAGGCAAGTCCGAACCATGGACGGGACTACTTAGCGCCGCATCGCAGTCAGTCAACAACTGTCAAGACGCTGTACCGTAGGATCAAGCAGCTTCTTCTCGTGCTCGGTTGATGTTCGTCCAATCGGCCAGCGGCTACGCGTACCGGAGCGGCGGCAGCAGAAATGTCTTAGAGGTGACCTTGTCTCCATCGTCAGAAGAAGTCTTTTCGCGATTGCGCCCAAGGCTGATGGCCATCGGCTATCGAATGCTTAGCTCCGTCGACGAGGCCGAAGACCTGGTGCAGGATGTCTGGCTGCGTTGGCATGATGAACTCGAGAATCAACGTGAAGTCGTGCTCGTTCCAGAGGCTTGGCTTGTCACGGTCGCCACGCGCATGGCAATTGACCGCTTGCGTTCTGCCAAGCTTCGACGAGAAGCCTATCCGGGCCTCTGGCTTCCCGAGCCACTGATCGGCGACGGCCCGGCCTCACCGGAGCAAATCCACGAAGTCGCCGATGATGTTTCTGTCGCCTTCTTGGTGCTGCTCGATTGCCTGACGCCAGAGGCGCGCGCTGCGTTCTTGCTTCGGGAGGTCTTTGAAGTCGACTATGAGCACATTGCCGCCGCTATCGGCAAGAGCGAGGCGGCGTCCCGTCAGATCGTGCACCGTGCAAAGCAACGGCTGTCCGCAGCGCGCGGCTTGAATGGGCAGCGCTCGCGAACCCCGTCGCCGGAGCAGTACGTACTTCTGCATCGTCTGGTACAGGCCATCATGGAAGGTGATTTCAGCGGGATACGGGCTTTGTTGGCAGAAGAAGCCGCCCTAGTGGGCGACTTTGGCGGGCATGGTCCAAGCTTGCGTCACCCCTTGAACGGAGCCCAGCGCATTGCCCAGCTCTATTACGCGCACCACCTGCGGCATGGTGGCAACATGCGGCTTGAACTGGCATTCTTGAACGGTGAGTGGGCCCTACTGCGTTACCTGCAAGGCGAACTAGAGTCCGTCCAGGCCTTTGAGTTCCACCGTGGCCGCATCTCGCACGTGCGGATACAGCGCAATCCGGAGAAGTTGGCAGGCCTAAAACGCCGCAGCGACTTGCTGCCACTGCGAAATCCTCACTGATCTTCCGTTCCTGTGTGTATGCGGTCAAAAAACGTGCTGCACGCCGACGTTCGCAGTCATTTTTTTCCATCTTGTGTCACAGCGCCTCCGTGTCAAACGTCTTGTGAGCAGGAGGTCGGCTTTGGCCTCCGCCCATCATTGATACTGAAGGAATCTGATCTATGAATCGCGCTGTATGGTTTCAAGCCTCCCCCCAGGGCGCCAAGGCTGTTGGAACGCTGCATCACTTCGTCACCAAAGACACTGGCCTACCGAGCTTGCTGACTCATCTGGTCTTCTTACGCGTTTCACAGATCAACGGTTGTGCGCACTGCATCGACATTCATTCGCGTGATCTGCTTGCCGAAGGGATGTCGGTTGAGAAGTTGGTACTCGTTCCTGTCTGGCACGAGGCTCAGTACCTGTTCTCTGAGCAGGAGCGCGCTGCGTTAGCGTGGTGCGAGGAGGTGACGCTGGTGAGCGAGACTCATGCCTCGGATGAGGCCTACTCGGCCGCATTGACCGCGTTTGGTGAGAAGGATTTGGTTGATCTGACTCTCACGATTGCCGCCATGAATGCCATCAATCGCATGGGCATAAGCTTCCGCATGAAGCCTCGGGCCAAATCGTGAAACTGCGGGCAGATCCGCAATTGCGTGGCTGAACGCTTGCCCCGGGGCCTCCGGTCTGCCTGTAACCTAGCGACCGCTTTTGCCCCCAAAGCCGACTCACGTGTCAGAGCTGCAGATTGGAAGACCGCCGCAAAGCGGTCGTCGACATGCCTGTAGTTACAGACGGCGACGGGCCCATTGCGGAAATTCAGCATCCGCAGAAAGCCGACATTCGGCTTTCTCTGCCCAAGGCGGCTCAGTCGGGCAACTTCCATTCTTTGCGCAGAAGGGCGTATTGCATGGTGTCTACGTACACAGGCTTTCCCTCCCTGTCCGTCTTGAAAGAGATGAACTCCTTGAACACGCCTTCCTTGCGCATGCCCAGCTTTTCGCACAGCCTCTGCGATGAGGCATTGGTGGTCTCCACATAGGCATAGAGGCGCCTTGCGTTCTTCGACGTGAACAGATGATTCACCGTGGCTGCCACTGCCTCAAAAGCGTAGCCCTTGCCGGCGTAGCGCGGGTTGAAGTTCCAACCAATGCTGAACGTGTCCTCTTCGGGGATGGCGAACACATCGCCAATGAGCACTTCCGATTCCTTTAGCCAGACCGCGACGCAGTCTTCATCGGCAGCTCGCTTCTTGGCTTCGTCTGCCGCCGCAACAAGGTCGGGAAGAGCGAGAGACAGAAAGCAGTCGGCTGTCGGCTGGTGCAGGTATTCGTACAAGTGGGCTGCGTCCTGAGGCAGGAAGCCTCTCAGGACGAGACGCTCTGTTTCGATTGGGGTCATCTTCCATTGTCCCTGCAGCCAGGGGCACGTCACTTTGAGAGCTCACGGACGGGTACTGATTCCGAATGGACCCCCTGGGCGGGAGGCCGCAACGGAAGCGATCGTCCGCCCCATGCCGATCGCAGCACCGATCTTCTCTGCGCTCGGCCTGGCGCCATGTCAGTCCTCCAGCACGCGAACCTTCACGCTCTTGCCCTTGATGCGCCCGGCGTTGAGCCGGCTCGCGGCCTGCTGGGCGATGTCGCGGTCCACCGCCACGTAGGTGGACCACTCGTTCACGTTGATCTTGCCCACCTGCTCGCGGGTGTAGCCGAGGTCGGCGGTGAGCGCACCCAGCACGTCGCCGGGTCGGATCTTTTCCTTGCGGCCACCCTGGATGTGAAGCGTGACCATGGGCGGCACCAGCGGGTCCTTGCTGGCGGGCTGAAGTTCGCTCAGCGGGTGCCATGAAGATTCGCGGCCCTGCAGGTGTTCGATCTTGCCGACGCTGCCCATCTCGTCGAGGCTGGCGAGGTTCAGGGCCAGGCCGCTTTCACCGGCACGGCCGGTGCGGCCGATGCGGTGGATGTGCACTTCGGGGTCGGGCGTCACGTCCACGTTGATCACGGCGGCCAGGCTGGCGATGTCCAGCCCGCGCGCGGCCACGTCGGTGCGCAACCAGCACCGAGCAGCTGCGGTTGGCGAAGCGCACCAGCACCTGGTCGCGCTCGCGCTGCTCCAGCTCGCCGAACAGCGCCAGCGCGCTGATGCCCTGGGCCTGCAGCACGGCCACGAGGTCGCGGCATTGCGCCTTGGTGTTGCAGAAGGCCAGCGTGCTGGCCGGGCGGAAGTGGAAGAGCAGCTTGCTCACCGCGTCGAGCCGTTGCGTCTCGGTCACCTCGTACCAGCGCTGCTCGATCTGCGCGCCGGCGTGCTGGGCCTCCACCTTCACGGTGAGCGGCTCGCGCATGAACTGTGCGCTGAGCTTGGCGATGCCTTCGGGGTAGGTGGCGGAAAACAGCAGGGTCTGGCGCGCCTTGGGGCATTGTTTGGCGACGGTCACGATGTCGTCGAAGAAGCCCATGTCGAGCATTCGGTCGGCTTCGTCCAGCACCAGGGTGTTGAGCGCGTCCAGCTGCAGGCTGCCGCGCTCCAGGTGGTCCATGATGCGGCCGGGCGTGCCGACCACGATGTGCGCGCCGTGCTCCAGCGTGGCGAGCTGCCCGCGCAGCGGCACGCCGCCGCAGAGCGTGACGACCTTGATGTTGTCTTCGGCGCGCGCGAGGCGGCGGATTTCGGTGGTCACCTGGTCGGCCAGCTCGCGCGTGGGGCACAGCACCAGGGTCTGCACCGCGAAGCGGCGCGGGTTGAGGTTGGCCAACAGGGTGAGGGCGAAGGCGGCGGTCTTGCCGCTGCCGGTCTTGGCCTGGGCGATGAGGTCCTTGCCGAGCAGGGCGGGCGGCAGGGCGGCGGCCTGGATGGGCGTCATGGCCGTGTAACCCAGCCGCTCCAGGTTGGCGAGCATGGCGGGGGAGAGCGGCAGGGCGCTGAAGGCGGTCGAGGGTGCGGAAGTCATCCCGAATTATCCGGGATCGCCCCGTAGAATCCGCCGCACCACCGGCCGCACCGGTGCCGGCAGGGAGTGAATCGCATGTTTCTGGAGCAAGGGCGCACCACCAGCGCCGATTTCCCGGCGGCGCCGGGCGCGCCACCGCGTGTCCTGGTGCTGGGGGCCAATGGCTTCATCGGCCGCCATGTGGTGCAGGCCTTGCTCGCCCAGGGCATGGCGGTGGTGGGGGTGCGCCGCGCGGCCCCTGCAACGGGCGCTGGCGAGTCCGGGGGCGTCACCTGGAAGCACCTGCAACTGCACACGCTGCGGGAGCCCGGCGCCTGGCGCGAGCACCTGCAAGGCATGGACGTCGTCATCAACTGCGTGGGCATCCTGCGCCAGCGGGTGGGCGAGCGCTACGAGGAGGTGCACCACCTCATGCCCAAGGAGCTGGCCGCCGCGTGCGCGGCCTCGGGCGTGCGCCTGATCCACACCTCCGCGCTGGGTCTGCACGAAGGGGCGAAGAGCCGCTTCCTGTCGAGCAAGCTCAAAGGCGAGCAGGCCATCCAGGCCAGCGGCGCGGACCACTGCATCGTGCGCCCTTCGCTGATCGACGGCTTGGGCGGCTTTGGCGCCAGCTGGCTGCGCATGCTGGCGAGCTGGCCGGTGCATTTCGTGCCGCGCGGCGCCACTGGCCGCATCGCCGCGCTGCAGGCGACCGACCTGGGCGAGGCCTATGCCGTGTTGGCGCGCCTGCCCACGCTGGCCCAGCAGCGCGAGGCCAACCTGGGCGGTGAACGCCTGTTCGCCTACCGGCATTACCTGCAGGTGTTGCGCGGCGTGGAGCATGCCGAGCAACCGGTGAAACCGGCGCTGCAGGTCCTGCTGCCGGACTGGGTGAGCCGCATGGGGGCCCACCTGTGCGATGTGTTCCGCTTCAGCCCGTTCAGCTATCGCCACTGGATCCTGCTGCAGCGCGACAACATGCCGGTGCCCAATGCGCTGCCGCAGCTGCTGGGCCGCGCGCCTGCGCCGGTGACGCACCGGCGCACCGCCCTGCGGGACGACTTCCGCCTCTCTTGATTGACGCCTGTCAGGGGCCGAGCAGCGCGTCCAGCTCGGGCCGGCTGAACCCGGCCGCCAGCCGCGCCGCGTCGTTGAAGGGCGGCTTCAGGCGCGGCGCCGAATGCTCGCGCGCCAGGCGGCGGTAGTGGCCCAGGGGCTCGATGCCCTGTTGCGCGCACAGCCAGCCGTACCAGCGGTTGCCCACCGCCACGTGGCCGATCTCGTCGCGCAGGATCACGTCCAGGATCTCCACCGCGCGCAGCGCGGCCGGTGTGCCCACCTTGCGCAGGCGCGCCTGCATGGGCGGCGTGGCGTCCAGGCCCCGGGCTTCCAGGGTGCGGGGCACCAGCGCCATGCGGGCGGTCACGTCGCCCTGGGTCCGCACGCACATCTCCCACAGGCTGCCATGCGCCGCGAATTCACCGTAGTGGTGACCTAGGCTCTGCAGGTGGGTCTGCAGCAGGCTGAAATGGATGGCCTCTTCGTGCGCCACGCGCAGCCAGTCGGTGTAGAAATCGGGTGGCATGCCGGGGAAGCGCCACACCGCGTCGAGCGCGAGGTTGATCGCGTTGAACTCGATGTGGGTCACGGCGTGCAGCAGCATGCCAGGCCCGGTGGCGTGAAGGGCGAGCGCTGGGGCACGTCCACGGGGGGCAGCAGCACGGGCTGCTCAGGGCGGCCGGGCAGGGAGGCACCCAGGGCTGGTGTGAGGTGCTCGGTGATGTCCAGCACGGTCTGGCCGGCCTGCCAGGCCTCGAACAGCGCATGGGTGGCTGCCACCTTGAGGCCGGGGTCGGTGAGGCACAGGGCGTTCAGGGCCTGCGCGCGCAGGGAGACCGGGGACGGTGGCGACAGGGGCGCGGGGGCTTGCATCCCTACAATTCTAGGTTTCAGGAACGACGGAGACTTCCCCCATGGCGATTTACGAACTCGATGGTGTCGCACCCCGCATGGCCGACTCGGCCTGGGTGGCCGACAGCGCGCAGGTGATGGGCAACGTGGTGCTGGGCGAAAACAGCAGCGTGTGGTTCGGGGCGGTGCTGCGGGGCGACACCGAGACCATCACGCTCGGCGAGGGCAGCAACATCCAGGACGGCAGCGTGATGCACGCCGACGTGGGTTTCCCGCTGAGCGTGGGCAAGCACGTGACCGTGGGCCACCAGGTGATGCTGCACGGCTGCACCATCGGCGACGAATCGCTCATCGGCATTGGTGCCACGGTGCTCAACGGCGCGAAGATCGGCAGAAACTGCCTGGTGGGCGCGGGTTCGCTGGTCACCGAGGGCAAGGAATTCCCCGATGGCAGCATGATCATCGGCAGCCCGGCGAAGGTGGTGAAGTCGCTCACGCCCGAGCAGATCGAGGGCCTGCGCCGCAGCGCCGGGCATTACATCGAGAACGCCGCGCGCTACCGCCAGGGCTTGAAAAAGATCGCCTGACCCCGACCTGTTCCCCTTCGATTTTTTTTGATTTGACCCTGAAAGCCCCGCGTGTCCGAACTCCACAAATTCGTCTTTGAAGGCCTGCCGGTGCGCGGCATGCTCGTGCGCCTGACCGACGCATGGCAGGAAATCCTGCAGCGCCACCGAGACGCCGGGGGCTACCCCGCGGCGGTCACCGAGCTGCTGGGCGAGATGACGGCGGCGGCCACGCTGATGCAGGCCAACATCAAGTTCAACGGCGCGCTGATCATGCAGATCATGGGCGACGGGCCGGTGAAGCTGGCCGTGGCCGAGGTGCAGCCCGACCTGAGCCTGCGCGCCACCGCCACCGTGGTGGGCGAGGTGGCGGCCGATGCGCCGCTGTCGCACATGGTCAACGTCACCAACCAGGGCCGCTGCGCCATCACGCTCGACCCCAAGGACCGCCTGCCGGGCCAGCAGCCCTACCAGGGCGTGGTGCCGCTGTTCGGCGACCGGCGCGAGAAGCTCGAAAAGCTCAGCGAGGTGATCGAGCACTACATGCTGCAGAGCGAGCAGCTCGACACGCGCCTGGTGCTCGCGGCCGACGACAAGATGGCCGCCGGCCTGCTGATCCAGCGCTTGCCGCTGCAGGGGGTGGACAACCTCGCGGGTCAGTCGGGCGCGCGCGACGAGGACCAGATCGGCGTGAACGAGGACTACAACCGCATCGCGATCCTGGCTTCCAGCCTCAAGCGCGAGGAGCTGCTGAGCCTGGACGCCGACACCATCCTGCGCCGCCTGTTCTGGGAAGAGGACGTGCGCCGCTTCGAACCGCTCACCGGCGAGCAGGGCCCGCGTTTTGCCTGCACCTGCTCGCGCGAGCGCGTGGGCAGCATGCTGCGCAGCCTGGGGCGCGACGAGGTGGAATCCATCCTCGCCGAGCAGGGCCAGGTGGAGGTGGGTTGCGAGTTCTGCGGCGCCCAGTACCGCTTCGATCCGGTGGACGCCGCTCAAGTCTTCCTGCAACCGGCCCAGCAAGCGCCGGCCAGCGACCAGAAGCATTGACCCTCAGGGGCGTGACAGCAGGCCGGTGAACAGCCGGTGCTCGCAGCCGGGGTCGCTGCAGTTGTCGCATGACCAGGGCCGCAGGCCGTTGGCGAGGGCGGGGTCTTCCTTCACCAGCGGCCGGCCCAGCGCCGTGCCCACGGCGCGCAGGGCTTGTTGCAGGCGCGCGTCGCCTTGCCCGTACACCGTCTGGAAGGCGATGCCCGCGCCCTGCAACTCGTGGCGCAGCAGGCTGTCGGTGGCGTCGCGCACGGCCGGGCTGTCGCGGAACAGGCCGTCGGGCGTCCAGGGCAGGTCCAGGCCCATGAGCAGGGTGAGGTCGCAGGTCCGCTGTGCGGCGAGCGAGGGCGCGAGCAGGGTGTCGTCCTGGAAGTAGAGCGCGCTGTAGGCCGCGACCATCAGGGCCGTGGTGTCGGCGATCACCAGGTCCACACCGGGTGCGTGCTTCGCGCGGTCGATGAGCCGCGTCTGCTCGTCCGCGATGGCGGCCTGCTCGTGGGCGTGGGGGGCACGGCCACGCGCCTCGCACCAGGCGCGCAGGTGCTCGGGCACGCGGACCGCGCGCAGACCGTGGATGTCGTTGAGGTGGCGTTCGAGCGCCTGGGCCAGCGTGGACTTGCCGCTGGATTCGCCGCCGAGCAGCGCGACGCAGACCGCCATCGATCAGCGCTTGTTCTGCGCGATCTGCACGAAGATTTCGTTGGGCTTGACCATGCCCAATTCTTGGCGGGCGAGTTCCTCGACCATGTCCAGGCCCTGCTGCAGGTCGCGCACTTCGCTGAGCAACTGGTCGTTGCGCAACTGGGCCTCGCGGTTGGTCTGCTCCTGCGTGGCCAGGTGCTGCTTCATGCTCGCCACCTGGGTCACGCTGCCCCGCCCGAACCAGAGCTGCGCGTGCACGATGAAGAGCAGCGCGATCAGCAGGGCGGGGATGAAGCGGCGGGCCATGAAGCCGAAGCTTACTTCAGGTTGTAGAAGGCGTCGCGGCCGGGGTACACGGCCACATCACCCAGGTCTTCCTCGATGCGCAGCAGCTGGTTGTACTTGGCGATGCGGTCCGAGCGCGAGAGCGAACCGGTCTTGATCTGACCGGCGTTGGTGCCCACGGCGATGTCGGCGATGGTGCTGTCCTCGGTCTCGCCCGAGCGGTGGCTGATCACGGCGGTGTAGCCGGCGCGCTTGGCCATCTCGATGGCGGCGAAGGTCTCGGTCAGCGTGCCGATCTGGTTGATCTTGATCAGGATCGAGTTGGCGATGTCCTTCTCGATGCCTTCCTTGAGGATCTTGGTGTTGGTGACGAACAGGTCGTCGCCCACCAGCTGCACCTTGGCGCCCAGGCGTTCGGTGAGCACCTTCCAGCCGTCCCAGTCGCCTTCGGCCATGCCGTCTTCGATGCTGATGATGGGGTACTTGTCGACCCAGGTGCGCAGCATGTTGGTCCAGTCCTCGGCGCTGAGCACCAGGCCTTCGGCCTCCAGGTGGTATTGGCCGTCCTTGTAGAACTCGCTCGCGGCGCAGTCCAGGCCCAGGGCGATCTGCTCGCCGGCGGTGTAGCCGGCGTTGCCGATGGCCTCCAGGATCATCTGGATCGCGGCTTCGTGGTTGGCCACGTTGGGGGCAAAGCCGCCTTCGTCGCCCACGGCGATGCTCATGCCCTTGTCGTGGATGATCTTCTTGAGCGCGTGGAACACCTCGGCACCCCAGCGGACAGCCTCGCGGAAGCTCGGCGCGCCCACGGGAATGATCATCAGTTCCTGCAGGTCCAGGTTGTTGTTGGCGTGCGCGCCGCCGTTGACCACGTTCATCATGGGCACGGGCATCTGCACCGCGCTCATGCCGCCGAAATAGCGGTACAGCGGCAGGCCGGCCTCTTCGGCGGCGGCGCGGGCCACGGCCATCGAGACGGCCAGCATGGCGTTGGCGCCCAGGCGGCCCTTGTTGTCGGTGCCGTCGAGGTCGATCAGGGTCTTGTCCAGGAAGGCCTGCTCGGAGGCGTCCAGGCCCAGCACGGCTTCGCTGATCTCGGTGTTGATGTTCTCCACCGCCTTGAGCACGCCCTTGCCGAGGTAGCGGCTCTTGTCACCGTCGCGCAGCTCGATGGCTTCGCGGCTGCCGGTGGAGGCGCCCGAGGGCACGGCCGCGCGGCCCATCACGCCGCTTTCCAGCAGCACGTCGCATTCGACGGTGGGGTTGCCGCGGCTGTCCAGGATTTCGCGGCCAACGATGTCAACGATTGCACTCATGGATTCACTACCTTTGGGTCAGAGACAGAAAGAAGAAGAAAGAAGGGGAAATCAGGTGTTGAAACGGTCTTCGAGGAAACCGTTCTTCTTGGTCACGGTGTCGAGCGCGAGCAGGGTTTCCAGCAGCGCCTTCATGTGCTTGAGCGGCACGGCGTTGGGCCCGTCGCTCAGGGCCTTGGCCGGGTCGGGGTGGGTTTCCATGAACAGGCCGGCCACGCCCACGGCGACCGCCGCGCGCGCCAGCACCGGCACCATCTCGCGCTGGCCGCCGCTGCTGGTGCCTTGCCCGCCGGGCAACTGCACGCTGTGCGTGGCGTCGAACACCACCGGCGCACCGGTCTCGCGCATGATGGCCAGGCCGCGCATGTCGGAGACGAGGTTGTTGTAGCCGAAGCTCGCGCCACGCTCGCAGGCCATGAAGCTGTCTTCGTTGAGGCCGGCTTCCTTCGCGGCCGCGCGCGCCTTGTCGATCACGTTCTTCATGTCGTGCGGCGCGAGGAACTGGCCCTTCTTGATGTTCACCGGCTTGCCGCTCTGCGCCACCGCGCGGATGAAATCGGTCTGGCGGCACAGAAAGGCCGGGGTCTGCAGCACGTCGCAGACCTTGGCCGCATCGGCGATGTCGTCCTCGCTGTGCACATCGGTGAGCACCGGCACGCCGAGCTCGCGCTTGACCTTGGCCAGGATCTCCAGGCCCTTGTCGCGGCCCGGGCCGCGGTAGCTGGTGCCGCTGCTGCGGTTGGCCTTGTCGAAGCTGCTCTTGAAGATGAAGGGCACGCCCAGGCTGGCCGTGATCTCCTTGAGCTGGCCCGCCACGTCCATCTGCAACTGCTCGGACTCGATCACGCAGGGCCCGGCGATCAGGAAGAAGGGCCGGTCCAGGCCGATGTCGAAGTCGCAGAGTTTCATGGGGTGCCTCTCCGTGGGGTGCTCAGGCCGCGACCGGGGTTTGGGTGCTCGTCTGGCCCTGGTGGACCAGCGCCGCCTTCACGTAGGCGTTGAACAGCGGGTGGCCGTCCCACGGGGTGGACTTGAACTCGGGGTGGAACTGCACGCCCACGTACCAGGGGTGCACCTTCTGCGGCAGCTCGACCATTTCGGTGAGCTGCTCGCGCTGGGTCAGCGCCGCGATCACCAGGCCGGCCGCGCGCAGCTGGTCCAGGTAGTTCACGTTGGCTTCGTAGCGGTGGCGGTGGCGCTCGGTGACCACCGGGCCGTAGATCTGGTGGGCCAGGGTGTCGGGGGCCACGTCGGAGCTTTGCGAGCCCAGGCGCATGGTGCCGCCCAGGTCGGAGCTGGCGCTGCGCTGCTGGATGCTGCCGTCGGCGTCCTTCCACTCGGTGATCAGGGCGATCACGGGGTGCGGCGTGTCGGGTTCGAACTCGGTGCTGTTGGCGTTCTTGAGGCCGGCGACGTGGCGCGCGTACTCGATGGTGGCGACCTGCATGCCCAGGCAGATGCCGAGGTAGGGTACCTTCTGCTCGCGCGCATAGCGGGCCGCGCAGATCTTGCCTTCGATGCCGCGCTTGCCGAAGCCGCCGGGCACCAGGATGGCGTCGAACGCGCCCAGCGTCTTGGCGACGTTGGCCGGCGAGATGGTTTCCGAATCGATGTAGTCGATCTGCACCTTGGCGTGGTTCTTCATGCCGGCGTGGCGCAGCGCCTCGTTGAGCGACTTGTAGCTGTCCGACAGGTCGACGTACTTGCCGACCATGGCGATCTTCACGATGTGTTTCGGGTGCTCGACCTCGTGCACCAGGTCGTCCCAGCGCTGGAGCTTGGCCGGGGGCGTGTTGATGCGCAGCTTGTCGCAGATCAGGCCGTCCAGGCCCTGCTCGTGCAGCATGCGCGGCACCTTGTAGATGGTGTCCACGTCCCACATGGAGATCACGCCCCATTCGGGCACGTTGGAGAACAGCGAGATCTTGGCGCGCTCGTCGTCGGGAATGCGGCGGTCGGCGCGGCAGAGCAGCGCATCGGCCTGGATGCCGATGGCGCGCAGCTCCTTGGCGGTGTGCTGCGTGGGCTTGGTCTTGAGCTCACCGGCGGCGGCGATCCAGGGCACGTAGCTCAGGTGCACGAAGGCCGAGTTGTTCGGGCCCAGGCGCAGGCTCATCTGGCGCACGGCCTCCAGGAAGGGCAGGGACTCAATGTCGCCCACGGTGCCACCGATCTCGACGATCGCCACGTCCACCGCGTCGGGCGTGCCGATGCCCGCGCCGCGCTGGATGAACTCCTGGATTTCGTTGGTGACGTGCGGGATCACCTGCACCGTCTTGCCGAGGTAGTCGCCCCGGCGTTCCTTCTCCAGCACCGACTGGTAGATCTTGCCGGTGGTGAAGTTGTTGGTCTTCTTCATGCGCGTTTCGATGAAACGCTCATAGTGGCCCAGGTCCAGGTCGGTCTCGGCGCCGTCGTCGGTGACGAAGACCTCGCCGTGCTGGAAGGGGGACATGGTGCCCGGATCCACGTTGATGTACGGGTCGAGCTTGATGAGGGTGACTTTGAGGCCGCGGGACTCGAGGAGAGCGGCCAGTGATGCGGAGGCAATGCCCTTGCCCAGGGAGGACACCACACCGCCGGTGACGAACACAAATTTGGTCATGTCTCGGGCGAGCCGGTTGCTCGCAGGAGGTGGAAATGGCGATTATAAAGGCCGCCTCTTCCCGGGCTATCCATGGGGTCTGTCGGGGTAGACCCGAACTGCTACATTGCGCGCATGAACGACCTCGCCGGAAAACACATCGTGCTGGGCCTCTCCGGGGGCATCGCCTGTTACAAAGCCGCCGAACTCTGCCGGGCGCTGGTCAAGGAGGGCGCGACGGTGCAGGTCGTCATGACCGAGGCGGCCGAACAGTTCACCACCGCGGTGACCATGCAGGCGCTGTCGGGCCGGCCGGTGTTCACCTCGCAGTGGGACGCGCGCCCGGGCAACAACATGGCCCACATCAACCTCAGCCGCGAGGCCGACGCCATCATGGTGGCGCCCGCGAGCGCGGACTTCATCGGCCAAGCTGGTGCATGGCCGGGCCGACGACCTGCTCAGCCTGATGTGCCTGGCGCGGCCGATCGATGGGGTGCCGCTGATCCTGGCGCCGGCCATGAACCGCGAGATGTGGGCCCACCCGGCGACCCAGCGCAACGTCAAGCAGCTGCGCGCCGACGGCGCCACCGTGCTGGACGTGGGCGCGGGCGAGCAGGCCTGCGGTGAAACGGGCGATGGCCGCATGCTGGAGCCTGACGAGCTGCTCTACGACCTCACCCGCTTCTTCCAGCCCAAGCCGCTGGCCGGCCAGCACGTGCTGGTGAGCGCCGGCCCGACTTTTGAAGCCATCGACCCGGTGCGGGGCCTGACCAACCTCTCCAGCGGCAAGATGGGGTTCGCCATCGCGCGCGCCGCCCACGAGGCGGGCGCCCAGGTCACGCTGGTGGCCGGCCCGGTGGGGCTGCCCACGCCGCGCGGCGTGGGGCGGGTGAACGTGAAGTCGGCGCTGAACATGCAGAAAAGCCTGGACCTGCTGGTGCCCGGCGCCACGGTCTTCGTCTCCGCGGCGGCCGTGGCCGACTGGCGCCCCGCGACATCGGCGGAACACAAGATCAAGAAGGACGGCTCGGGCGAGGTGCCCACGCTGTCGTTCGTCGAGAACCCGGACATCCTGGCCGCCATCGCGGCCTCGCCACGCGCGAAGAGCGGCGAGCTCTATTGCGTGGGCTTCGCCGCCGAAAGCCACGACCTGGAAGAGCACGCCCAGGCCAAGCGCAAGCGCAAGGGCGTGCCGCTGCTGGTGGGCAACATCGGCCCGGCCACCTTCGGCCAGGACGACAACGCGCTGCTGCTGGTGGACGAGCGCGGCATGAAAGAACTGCCCCGCGCGCCCAAATTGGTGCTGGCGCGCCAACTGGTGGCCGAGATCGCGCGCCGCCTGTCGTCCTAGGCTGGGTGCGCATGCGATCGATGGATGCGTCGGCGGGCGATGCGTTGCTGGCGGGCTTGCTGGGCCGCTTCTCGGTGGGCGCCAAGCACCTGGTAGAGCCCGCCCCTTCCCTGGAAGCGCTGCACCGCATGACCGAGGCCGCTCTGCGCGCGCCTGATCACGCCGGTCTGGTGCCGTTCCGCTTCGCGGCGGTGCGGGGCGACGCGCGCGAGCGCCTGGCCGACCTGTTCGAGCAGGCCGCTGTTCTGGCCGGGAAAAACCCGGCAGAGGCGTCGCTGGACCGTGGCCGTGCGCTGAATGCCCCGCTGCTGGTGGCGGTGATCGCGCGCATCGACCCTGGCACCCGGCTGCGCACGCCGCACGAACAGTGGATGACCGTGGGGGGCGCGCTCACCAACTTCCTCAACGCCGCGCACGCGCTGGGCTACGGCGGCAAGATGCTCTCGGGTGCCAAGGTGCGCGCCGCACCGGTGGTGGCCGCGTTCTGCGAGCCGGGGGAGCAGCTGGTGGGCTGGGTGGTGCTGGGCACGCCGCGCAAGGCGGGTTCGCCCAAGTTCAGCAAGCCCGATGCGGCCGAGGTGATGCGGGACTGGCCGTAGCCGGCGAAAAGCGATCCGGCGCCGGGCCGCCCCAAGCCGGATCAGCCTCCTCGGGGGCAGCGACCCGCGCAGCGGTGGAGCGTGGGGGCTACGATCCTGCGCCGGGCCGCCCCAAGCCGGATCAGCCCCCTCGGGGGGCAGCGACCCGCGCAGCGGCGGAGCGTGGGGGCACTTTCAATCCCACCAGGGCAGCAGGCGCTTCATCGCCGCGACCTCACCGCAGTGGTCGGTGGCATAACCGGGCAGGGCGTTCAGCCGCTCCTGCCAGGCCCGGCTGCGCAGGCTTTTCAGCAGGCGCTGCATGGCCGGCTGCTCCAGCGCGCTCTTGAGGCACACCAGCAGGTAGCGCTCCTCGGTCAGGGGCACGAAGTCCAGGCCGCGGGAGCGCGCGGCGTACTCGGTGCCCAGGCCCACGTCCGCGCTGCCGCTGGCCACCGCCTGGGCCACGGCCGCGTGCGAGCTTTCCACGTTGTGGTAGCCCACGATGTCCATGGGCAGCAACGTGGCCTGGGCCAGGAGCTCGTCGAGCAGCAGGCGCGTGCCGGTGCCGATGGCGCGGTTCACGAAGCGCGCCTGCAGGCGCGAGACGTCGGCAATGTCGCGCAGGCGCAGCGGGTTGTCCGGCGCCACCATCAGGCCCTGTGAGCGGCGCGCGAAACCGATGATCTTGTGCAGGCCGGGCTTGAGCAGGGGCCGGTAGGCGCGCGCGCTCAGGCTGCCAGCGGCGGCGAAGGGCTGGGTGTGGAAGCCCGCGAGCTCGCAGCGCCCTTCGTTGAGCGCGCGGATCGCGTCCACGCTGCCGCAGAAGCGGATGTCCAGGTGCAGGGGCGGCGCGGCGTTGCCCGCGTGATGCTGCAGCTCGGTGAGCGCGTGGTCGTGGCTGGCGTAGAGCGTGAGCACGTCGGCCGCACTGGCGTGCTGGCCTTCGTCGAAGGCCATGGCGAAGGCGCGCTCCAGCTCGGCGCGCAGGCTCTCCATCTGCGGGCCCAGGCGCGCCTGGGCGAGCCGCTCGGCCATCAGCAGGCGTTCGCCAAAAGGCGTGAGGCGCGCGGCCTGCCCGCGTTCCCAGAAGATCAGCGCCTGCCCCAGGCCGGCTTCCCAGTCTTTCAGCTGGCCCCACACGTGGCGGTACGACAGGCCCAGCTCGCGCGCCGCGCCCGAGATCGAGCCGCTGCTGCGCACGGCGTGCAGCACGTCCATCATGGGATTGCGCAACTGCACGGGATGGGACGAGCGCTCCGGCGTCGGTGACGTCAGTGTGTAGGAGAGCTCGATTTTTCGCATGGACGCCGAGTTTGCACCAAACCACGGGCGGGTCCGGCGAGCGGGCGCCCTATGCATTGAATTTCATACCGCGTCATTACGTACTCTCGATTCAGGAGCACACCCGTAAGCTCGATCGAACATATGAACACATTTTCAGACAGCCTGGCCACGGCGCTGCGGCTGATTCTTTCGGGCGACCCGGGCCTGTGGGCGGTGGTCATGCGCTCCCTGGCGGTCAGTGCCACGGCCTGCCTGCTGGCCTGCGGCCTGGGCCTGGTGCTGGGCGCCTGGCTCGCGGCCGCGCGCTTCCCCGGCCGGGGCGCGGTGCTCACCGTGCTCAACACCTTCCTGGCCATCCCCTCGGTGGTGGTCGGCCTGGTCATCTACCTGCTGCTCTCGCGTTCGGGGCCGCTGGGTTTCCTGGGCTGGCTGTTCAGCTTCCAGGCCATGGTGCTGGCGCAGACGGTGCTGGTGTTGCCGCTGGTGACCGCGCTCACGCGCCAGGTGGTGGAAGACGCCGACCGCAGCCATGGCGAGCAGCTCGCCTCGCTGGGCGCCGGTGCCGCTTTCCGAAGCCTGCTGCTGGCCTGGGACGAGCGCTACGCGCTGCTCACCGTGCTGCTGACCGCCTTCGGCCGTGCCGTGTCCGAGGTGGGCGCGGTGATGATCGTGGGCGGCAACATCGAAGGTTTCACGCGCGTCATGACCACGGCCATCGCGCTCGAGACCAGCAAGGGCGACCTGCCGCTTGCGCTGGGACTGGGCGTGGTGCTGCTGCTGGTGGTGCTCCTGCTCAACGCCCTCGTGTCGCTGCTGAGCCGCTGGCGCGAGCGCGCCGACGGTGCGGCCAGCGCCGCGCCGCCGCTGGTGGCGGCATGAGCGGCTTGCCCGTGACCGCGCGCCGCGCCGTGGCGCCTGCCCCCTGTTTCGAGCTGCGCGGCGTGCAGGTGCACCTGGGCCCGGCCGCGCGCCTGCAGGCCTTGACGGACGTGTTCCTGCGCATCGAAGAGGGCGAGCGCGTGGCGCTGGTCGGCGCCAACGGCAGCGGCAAGAGCACGCTGCTGCGCACCCTGCACGGGCTGCAGCGCCCCAGCGCGGGCGAGTTGCACACGCCCGCGCACCAGCGCGTGGCGATGCTGTTCCAGCGGCCGCACATGCTGCGCATGAGCGCGCGGCGCAACATCCAGCTCGGTCTGTGGCTGCAGGGCGTGCCCGCGCGCCAGACGCGCGCGCTGGCCCTGCAGGCGCTGGAGCGCGTGGAGATGGGCCACCTGGCCGAGCGCAACGGGCGCGCACTCTCCGGCGGCCAGCAGCAGCGCCTGGCGCTCGCGCGGGCCTGGGCGTTGCGCCCGGCCGTGTGGCTGCTCGACGAGCCCACCGCCAGCCTGGACCCGCACGCCAAGCGCGAGGTGGAGGCGCTGATCGCCGAGTTCACCACCGCCGGCCAGCGCGACGTGGCCGGCCAACCCACGGGCAAACCCACCACGCTGGTCTTCAGCAGCCACAACCTCGGCCAGGTCAAGCGCCTGGCCAGCCGCGTCGTGTATCTGGAAAAGGGCCGCCTGCTGGCGGACCTGCCCGTGACCGATTTTTTCAACCACGATCTCCTGCGGTCCCTGTGCCCGCAGGCCCATTTGTTTGTCCAAGGAGAAAGCCTGTGAAAACCACCTTCCGCCACCTCACCCTCACCGCCGTGCTGGGCACCGCCGGCCTGCTGGCCAGCGCCGGTGCGCTCGCCCAGAGCATCGTGGTGGCCTCCACCACCTCCACCGAGCAGTCGGGCCTGTTCTCCTTCCTGCTGCCGGAGTTCAAGAAGGCCAGCGGCATCGACGTGAAGGTGGTCGCGCTCGGCACCGGGCAGGCGATCGACATGGCGCGCCGGGGCGATGCCGACGTGCTGTTCGTGCACGACAAGGTGGCCGAAGAGAAGTTCGTCGCCGACGGCTTCTCGGCCAAGCGCCAGGAGGTCATGTACAACGACTTCGTGCTGATCGGCCCCAAGGCCGACCCCGCGAAGACCAAGGGCGACGACATCGTGGCCGCGCTGAAGAAGATCGCCAGCACCAACACCGAGTTCATCTCGCGCGGCGACAAGAGTGGTACGCACGCGGCCGAGCTGCGCTTCTGGAAGATGACCGACACCGACGCCAACAAGGGCAGCGGCTACAAGGAATGCGGCTGCGGCATGGGCCCGGCGCTCAACATCGGCGCCAGCAGCGGGGGCTATGTGCTGTCCGACCGCGGCACCTGGCTCAACTTCAAGAACCGCGCCGACCTCGCGGTGCTGGTGGAGGGCGACAAGCGCCTGTTCAACCAGTACGGCGTGATGCTGGTGAGCGCGGCCAAGCACCCGCAGGTGAAGACGGCCGAAGGCCAGAAGTTCGTGGACTGGGTCACCGGCCCGGCCGGTCAGGCGGCCATCGCCAGCTACAAGATCGGCGGCGAGCAGCTCTTTTTCCCCAACGCGGCGAAGTGAAGCGTGATGCACCGCGCCAGCCTGACGGCCGTTGCCCTGGCCACGCTGATCGGTTGTGCCTCGCCTGAGGTTGCGCCGATGAAAGAACCCCTTCAGGTCTACGCCGCCGGCAGCCTGCGCGAGGTGCTCACCGAGATCGCGCGCGATCACGAGATGCGCACCGGGCAGAAGATTGCGTTGACGTTCGGCGCCTCCGGCTTGCTGCGCGAACGCATCGAGAAAGGCGAGGGCGCGATGGTGTTCGCCTCGGCGGATACCCAGCATCCCCAACGCCTGGCCGCCGCGGGAGGCTGGGCGCCGCACACCGTGTTCGTTCGCAACAGCCTGTGCGCACTGACGCAGGCGAACGTGAACGCCACGCCGCAGACCTTGCTGGCCACCATGCTCAACCCGGCGGTGAAGCTGGGCACGTCCACGCCCAAGGCCGATCCGTCGGGCGACTATGCGTGGGAGTTGTTCCGCAAGGCCGACCAGGTGCGCGCTGGCGCCTACGCGGCGCTCGACGCCAAGGCCCTCAAGCTCACCGGCGGCCCGGATTCGCCCAAGCCGCCTGCCGGCCAGGGCACGTACGCCTGGGTGATGGACCAGAGCCAGGCCGATGTGTTCCTGACGTACTGCACCAACGCCGTGGCGTCGCAGAAGGAAGTCCCGCGCCTGAAGGTGGTGCCAGTGCCGGTGGAATTGCAGGTGGGGGCGTCGTATGGTCTCACGGTGCGGCAAGGGGCTCCCGCGCAGGCCGAGGCCTTCGCCAAGGCCCTGTTGGCGCCGCCCGCGCAAGCCACGTTCGCGCGTTATGGCTTTGGAAAACCCTGAACATGCCCACCCGCGCCGGCGCGATCTGCTGATCGCAGCCGGCCTGGGCGCCTGCCTGCCGGCGGGGGCACAGGCCACGCGCAGCGTGGTCGACGGCGCCAACCGGCGCGTCAACGTGCCGGCGCGGGTGCAGCGCATCTTCCCGGCCGGTCCGCCGGCGGCCATCTGGCTCTACACGCTCGCGCCCGATGCGCTCATCGGCTGGCCGCGCGCCAACCGCGGCCCCGAGCTCGAGTTCCTGCTGCCCGGCATCGGCAACCGGCCCGAGGTGGGGCGGCTCACCGGGCGCGGCAACACCACCAACCTTGAACAGCTGCTGGCGAGCAAGCCCGACCTGATCGTGGACGCCGGCTCCACGCGCCAGACCTTCGTCGAACTCGCCGACCGCATGCAGGCGCAGACCGGCATTCCCTACGCGCTGCTCGACGGCCGGCTGGAGGCCACGGCGCAGGGCTACACCCTGCTGGGCGAACTCACCGGGCGCACCGAGCGCGCGGCGCGGCTGGCCCGCTACACCGCCGATACCTTGCGCACGGTGCGCGAGCGCGTGGCGCGCGCGACCGCACCACCCCGCGTGTACTACGCGCGCGGCCCCGAGGGGCTGGAGACCGGCCTGGGTGGATCCATCAACGTCGAGATGTTCGAGGCCATGGGCATCCGCCACGTGGCCGCCGGCCTGCAAGGGGGCCTGGCGCACGGTGTCGATCGAACAGGTGCTGGCCTGGGACCCCGAGGTGATCGTCACCATCGACCAGAGCTTCGCGCAGACCGTGCACAACAACCCGCTGTGGCGCGGCGTGAGCGCGGTGAAGAACGGGCGCGTGCACCTCTCGCCCAAGCTGCCCTTCGGCTGGATCGACTTCCCACCCAGCGTGAACCGGCTGCCGGGCCTGTGGTGGCTGGGCAGCAAGGTGTTTCCCGCGCTGTTCCCCGAAGACCTGGGCGCGATCACGCGCGAGTTCTACCAGCTGTTCTACCAGGTCGAGTTGACGCCAGTGCGGGTGCAGCGCGTGCTCGCCGGCCGGGACTGAACATGAAAGGCGGCGGCCTCTGGGCGGGGGCGGTGCTGCTCGCGGGCCTGCTGCTCGCGCTCACGCAGGGCCGCATCGATATCCCGCTCGGCGACCTCGTGCAATGGGCGGCCGCCCTGCTGCAAGGCGCGCCCGCGCCCAACGACCAGGTGCAGACCATCGTGCTGCAGGTGCGCGGGCCGCGCGCGCTCGCCGCCCTCGCGGTGGGCGCGGCGCTGGCGGTGGCGGGCGCGGCCTTCCAGGGCCTGTTCCGCAACCCGCTGGTCTCGCCCGACATCCTGGGCGCCTCGGCCGGCGCGGCGCTCGGCGCGGTGCTGGGCATCTTCTTCTCGTTCGGCGTGTTCGGCATCCAGATGGCCGCGTTCGTGGGTGGCCTGCTCGCGGTGACGCTGGTGTACGGCGTGGGCTCCACCGTGCGGCACGGCGACCCGGTGCTGGTGCTGCTGCTCGCGGGCATCGTCATCGGCTCGCTGCTGGGCGCGGGCATCGGCCTGGTCAAGGTGCTGGCCGACCCCTACAACCAGCTGCCCGCCATGACCTTCTGGCTGCTCGGCAGCCTGGCCGGCGCGCACGCCAACGACTTGCCTTCGCTGATCGGGCCGGTGGCGCTGGGCACGGTGTTGCTGTTGCTGCTGCGCTGGCGCATGGACGTGATGTCGCTGCCCGAGGAGGAGGCGCGTTCGCTGGGCGCGCGCACCACCGGCCTGCGCCTGCTCATCGTCGCCGCCGCCACGCTGGTCACGGCCGCGAGTGTGGCGGCCGCCGGCATCGTGGGTTGGGTCGGGCTGGTCGTGCCGCACCTGGCGCGCTTTCTGGTCGGGCCTTCGTTCGTGCGCCTGCTGCCCACCTCGGCCGTGCTCGGCGGCGGCCTGCTGCTGCTCATCGACACGCTGGCCCGCACCCTGGCACCGGTGGAGATCCCGCTGGGCATCCTCACCGCGCTGATCGGTTCGCCGTTCTTCATCGTGCTGCTGCGGCGCGCCTCCCGGGGCTGGACATGACGGAGGCCCTGCTGCACGCCGACGGCCTGAGCGTGGGCTACCCGGGCCGCGTGGTGGGCGCGGGCCTGTCGCTGGAGCTGCGCGGCGGCGAGGTGCTCGCGCTGCTCGGCCCCAACGGCTGCGGCAAGACCACGCTGCTCAAGACCGTGCTCGGCCTGCTGCCCGCGCTGGCGGGCTCGGTGCGGCTGCAGGGCCGCGCGCTCGCGGCCTGGCCCTTGGCCGAGCGCGCGCGCGTGGTGGCCTATGTGCCCCAGGGCCAGGCCAGCACCTTCGGTTTCACCGCGCTCGAGATGGTGCTGATGGGCCGCACCGCGCACCTGGGCCTGATCGCGCGGCCTGGCGCGAAAGACCGCGCCATCGCGTTGCAGGCGCTGGAGCGCCTGGGCATCGCGCACCTGGCCGCGCGCTCGGTGCACGAGGTCAGCGGCGGCGAACGCCAGCTGGTGCTGATCGCCCGCGCGCTGGCGCAGCAGCCGCAGGCCGTGCTGCTCGACGAACCCACCGCCAGCCTGGACTTCGGCAACCAGGGCCTGGTGATGCGCGCCATCCGCACGCTGGCGCGCGAAGGCCTGGCGGTGCTGTTCACCACGCACGACCCCAACCAGGCCCTGCGCTGCGCCGACCGCGCACTGCTGATGCGCGAAGGCCAGGTGCTGGGCGAAGGCGCGGTGGGGGCGGTGATCGAGGCCGAGGGCCTGCGCGCGCTCTACCGCGCGGGGGTGCACCAGGTGGACGACGCGGGGGGTGGTCTGCCGGTGTTCCTGCCCGAGTTCGAGACCGCTCAGGCCACGAAGCGGTAGCCGATGCCGGTCTCGGTGACCAGGTGGCGCGGCATCGAAGGCTGGGCCTCGATCTTCTTGCGCAGGTTGGCCATGTGCACGCGCACGTAGTGCGAGTCTTCCAGGTGGCCGGGGCCCCACACGGCCTTGAGCAGTTGCGCGTGCGTGATCACGCGGTCGGGCTGCGAGGCCAGGTGCGTGAGCAGCTTGTATTCGATGGGGGTGAGGTGCAGCGCCTCGCCCGCGCGCTCCACCACGCGGCGCACGAGGTCGATGCGCACCTCGCCGAACACGATCTGCGGCGCGCCGCCCGGCGTCTGCTGCTGGTGGCGGCGCAGCTGGGCGCGCACGCGCGCGCCGAGTTCACCCGCGCCGAAGGGCTTGACGAGGTAGTCGTCCGCGCCCGCGTCGAGCGCGGCGATCTTGCTGGCCTCGGCGCTGCGCGCCGAGAGCACGATCACCGGCATGGCCGACCACTGGCGCAGTTCGCGGATGAGGTCCACGCCGTCGCCATCGGGCAGGCCCAGGTCCAGCACCACCAGATCGGGCCGGCGCGTGCCGGCCTCGATCAGGCCGCGCTGGTAGTTCTCGGCCTCGTGCACGGTGTGGCCCTCGGCCTCCAGCGCCAGGCGCACGAAGCGGCGGATGTGGGCCTCGTCTTCGACGATCAGGATCTGGCTGCCGGCGGTGCTCATGGCGGGGGCGCGTCCTCGGTGTGCGTGCCCAGGTCGGCGGGCGGTGTGCCCGGGGCAGGGTGATGACGAAGCGGGCGCCCGGCACGGCGCCGCCCGACTCGCGGTTGTGGCCCTCGATGGTGCCACCATGCGCCTGCACGATGGCGCGGCAGATCGCCAGCCCCAGGCCGACGCCGGGCAGGGCGCTCTCGCGCTGGCCGCGTTCGAACTTCTCGAACACGCGCGCCTCGTGTCCCTTGGGCAGGCCGGGGCCGTGGTCGTCGAGCAGGATCACCACGCTGTCGCTGCGCTCGCGCGCCGCGATCTGGATGGCGCTGCCCGCCGGCGTGTACTTGGTGGCGTTCTCCAGCAGGTTCACCAGCACGCGCTCGATCAGCACCGTGTCCAGGTGCAGCAGGGGCAGGCCGTCGGGCAGGTCCACGCGGATGTCGCGCCCGGCCAGCAAGGGCCCGCAGGCGGCGAGCGCGCTGCCCACGACCTCTTCCAGCGGCTGCCAGGCGCGGTTGAGCTGCACCGCGCCGGCCTGCAGGCGGGCCATGTCGAGCAGGTTGTTCACCAGGGCGTTCATGCGCTGGGCCGATTGCCGCATCGCGCTGGCGACCTCGCGCTGCGCCTCGCCGAGCGCGGGTGGTGTGAGTTCGAGCGCGTCGGCCAGGCCCACCAGCGAGGCCAGGGGCGTGCGCAGGTCGTGCGAGATCGCCGAGAGCAGCGAGTTGCGCAGCCGCTCGGACTCGATCTGCACCGTGCTGCTCTGCGCCACCTCGATGTAGTGGATGCGCTCGAGCGAGATCGCCAGCAGCGAGGCGCAGGTCTGCAGCAGGCGGCGCTGTTCGATGCCCCAGGGGCGCCCGCCGGGCGGCTCGATCACCAGCACGCCGCGCACGCGCATGGGCGCTTTCAGGGGCAGCACCAGGCTGGCGCTGGCGGGCAGGGTGTCGGTGCCGCGCCCGGCTTCTTCGCCGCGCTCGAAGGCCCATTGCGCCACGGCGGTGTCCACCGGCGCGCTGCCGCCGTCGAGGGCCTGCAGCCGGTCGTGGTCGTCGGCCACCAGCAGCGCCGAGCGCGCGCCGAACTCGCCGGTGAGAAAACGCGCGCCGATCTCGGCCACCTGCGTGGCCAGCAGCGCGGCCGAGAGGTCGCGCGACATGTCGTACAGGCTGCGCACGCGGTGTTCGCGCTGGGTGGCGGCCTCGGCCTGCTGCTTGAGTCCGGCCGTGAGCTGGCCCACCACCAGCGCCACCACCAGCATCACGCCGAAGGTGACGAGGTATTCCACATCGCTCACCGCGAAGTTGTGGAAGGGCGGCACGAACAGGAAGTCGAACAGCCCCACGCCCAGGAAGGCGGCGAGCACGGCCGGCCCGCGGCCCAGCACCAGGGCCACGCCGACCACCACGAGCAGGAACAGCATGACGATGTTGCTGCGCTCCAGCACGTCGCGCAGCGGCATCGCGAGCAGGGCCATGAGCAGGCAGGTGGCGGCGGCCCAGAGGTAGCCGCGCCAGCGGCCCTCGCCGGGTTCGGCGCGCGCGGCGGGCGGGGTGTCGTCGGGCGCCGCGGGCAGGCCGACCTGCACCAGGTCCAGGTCGTCGGCGCGCTCGGCCACCCGCTCGGCCAGGCTGCGCTGCCAGGGCCAGCGGCGCGCGCGGCGGCGGCCGAGCACCAGGCGCGCCAGGTTGTGTTCGCGCGCGTGGCGCACCAGGGCGGTGGCGGCGTCGGTGGAGGACAGCGTGGCGGTGCTCGCGCCCAGCGATTCGGCCAGGCGCAGGGTGCGCTGCGTGGCCTCGGCCATCGGGCGCCCCGGGGTCTCCACGTGCACGGCGTGCCAGGGCACGTCGAGCTGGGCGGCCATGCGCGCCGTGCTGCGCACCACCTTCTCGGCGTGCGCGCCCGGCCCCACGCCGGCCAGCAGGGCCTCTCGGTTGGGCCACACCGGCTTGTCGGCACCGCCGCGCCGGTAGGCGCGCATCTCGTCGTCCACCCGGTCGGCGGTGCGGCGCAGCGCGAGTTCGCGCAGCGCCAGCAGGTTGCCCTTGCGGAAGAAGTTGGCCGCCGCGCGTTCGGCGCGCTGGTCGTCGCCCTGCGGCAGGTAGACCTTGCCGGCCTTGAGGCGCTCCAGCAGTTCGTCGGGCGGGAGGTCGACCACCACCACCTCGTCGGCGTCGTCGAAGAAGTGGTCGGGTACGGTCTCCCAGACGCGGATGCCGGTGATGCCGCTGACGATGTCGTTGAGGCTCTCCAGGTGCTGCACGTTCATGGTCGACCAGACGTCGATGCCGGCCACCAGCAGCTCCTCGGCGTCCTGCCAGCGCTTGAGGTGGCGCGTGCCGGCCACGTTGCTGTGGGCCAGCTCGTCGAGCAGCACCAGGGCCTGGCCGGGGTGCTGCGCGCCGAAGGCCAGCGCGGCGTCGAGGTCGAACTCGTGCAGCTGGTGGCCCCGGTAGGCCACGGCCTGCAGCGGCAGGCGGGGCAGGCCGCGCGCGAGGGCCTCGGTGTCGGGCCGTCCGTGCGTCTCCACCACGCCGATGGTGACCGGCGTGCCCTGGGCCAGGGCCGCGCGCGCGGCCGAGAGCATGGCGTAGGTCTTGCCCACGCCGGCCGAGGCGCCGAAGAAGATCTTCAGGCTGCCCCGGCGCGCGCGGGCTTCTTCCTGCTGCACCCGCGCAAGCAGGGCATCCGGGTCGGGGCGGGAGGAATCGGGCATGGGGTGGCGGGGCCGGCGCGTCAGGAGGGGTCGCGCGGGTGGCTGCCATTGTCGCCCGAGCGGCGCTTGCGCTGCCGGGGGCGCTGCGCCCCGCGCGCCACCAGCCACCAGGCCAGCAGCAGGGGCAGCACGATGGCCCCGAACGCAAGCACCGGTTCCAGCCAGCCGCCGCTCATGGCCGCGGCGCGTCGAGCGCGAGGTTGAGCGCCAGCACGTTCACGCGCGGCTCGCCCAGGAAGCCGAACAGGCTGGTCTCGGTGTGCTGGTCCACCAGCGCGTTCACCTGCTCGGGGGCGAGGCCACGCGAGCGCGCCACCCGCGCCACCTGGTAGCGCGCGCCGGCCAGGCTGATGTGCGGGTCCAGGCCGCTGGCGGAGGCGGTGACCAGGTCCACCGGCACCGGCGCCGTGTTGCCCGGGTCGGCCGCGCGCAAGGCGTCGATGCGGGCCTTCACGGCCTCGGCCAGCGCGGGGTGGTTGGGGCCGAGGTTGGAGCCGCTGGAGGCGCCGGCGTTGTAGGCCATCGGCCCGGTGGCCGAGGGGCGGCCCCAGAAGTGCCCGGCCTGAGTGAAGGGCTGGCCGATGAGCTCGGAGCCCACGGCCTGGCCCTGGCGCTCGATCAGGCTGCCGTTGGCCTGGTGGGGGAACACCGCCTGCGCCACGCCGGTGACGAAGAAGGGGTAGAGCAGGCCGGTGACGAGGCTCAGCAGCACGAACAGCACGAGGGCCGGGCGCCACACGGGATCGGATTCGGAAGAGGGCGTTGTGGGGTTCATGACAAATCCTTGGGGGTGTTCAGGCGAAGCCGATGGCCGAGAGCAGCAGGTCGATGGCCTTGATGCCGATGAAGGGCACCACGATGCCGCCCAGGCCGTAGAGGGCCAGGTTGCGGCGCAGCAGCGAGGCCGCGCCGACCGCGCGGTAGCGCACGCCCTTGAGCGCCAGCGGGATGAGCACGACGATGATCAGCGCATTGAAGATCACCGCCGAGAGGATGGCCGAGTCGGGGCTGGTCAGCCGCATCACGTTGAGCGCCGAGAGCTGCGGGTAGGTGGTGACGAAGGCCGCGGGCACGATGGCGAAGTACTTGGCGATGTCGTTGGCGATGCTGAAGGTCGTGAGCGAGCCGCGCGTCATCAGCATCTGCTTGCCGGTCTCCACGATCTCGATCAGCTTGGTCGGGTTGCTGTCGAGGTCGACCATGTTGCCGGCCTCCTTGGCGGCCTGCGTGCCGGTGTTCATGGCCACGGCCACGTCGGCCTGGGCCAGCGCGGGCGCGTCGTTGGTGCCGTCGCCGGTCATGGCCACCAGCCGGCCCTGGGCCTGGTGTTCGCGGATCAGCCTGAGCTTGGCCTCGGGCGTGGCCTCGGCCAGGAAGTCGTCCACGCCGGCCTCGGCGGCGATCGCCGCGGCGGTGAGGCGGTTGTCGCCGGTCACCATCACGGTCTGGATGCCCATGCGGCGCAGTTCGGCGAAGCGCTCCTTGATGCCGCCCTTGACCACGTCCTTGAGTTCGACCACGCCGAGCACGCGGTCGCGGTCGCTCACCACCAGCGGCGTGCTGCCGCGGCGCGAGACCTCGTCCACCGTGGCCTGCACGTGGGAGGGGAAGGCGCCGCCCAGCGAAGCCACGTGCCGGCGGATCGCATCGGCCGCGCCCTTGCGCAGCGTGCGGCCCTGGGGCAGGTCCACCCCGCTCATGCGCGTCTGCGCGGTGAAGTGCACGAAGCTCGCGCCCAGGGCCTCCACCTCGCGCTCGCGCAGCTGGAACTTCTGCTTGGCCAGCACCACGATGCTGCGGCCTTCGGGCGTCTCGTCGGCCAGCGAGGCGAGCTGCGCGGCGTCGGCCAGGGCGGCCTCCTGGACGCCGGGTGCCGGCAGGAAGGCGCTGGCCTGCCGGTTGCCCAGCGTGATGGTGCCGGTCTTGTCCAGCAGCAGCACGTCCACGTCGCCGGCGGCTTCCACCGCGCGGCCCGAGGTGGCGATCACGTTGGCCTGCATCAGCCGACTCATGCCGGCCACGCCGATGGCGCTGAGCAGGCCGGCGATGGTGGTCGGGATCAGGCACACGAGCAGCGCGACCAGCACCACCAGGCTCACCGGCTGCCCCGCGCCACTGGCCTGCACGCTGAAGGACGAGAAGGGCAGCAGCGTGGCGACCACGCCGAGGAACACGATGGTCAGCGCCACCAGCAGGATGGTCAGCGCGATCTCGTTCGGCGTCTTCTGCCGCTTGGCGTTCTCCACCATCGCGATCATGCGGTCCACGAAGGTCTCGCCGGGGTTGACCGAGACGCGCACCACGACCCAGTCGGACAGCACGCGCGTGCCGCCGGTCACGGCCGAGAAGTCGCCACCCGATTCGCGGATGACCGGGGCCGACTCGCCGGTGATGGCGCTCTCGTCCACCGAGGCCACGCCGTCGATCACCTCGCCGTCGGCCGGCACCGTGTCACCGGCCTCGACCAGCACCACGTCGCCCTTGCGCAGCTGGTCGGCCTCGATCGGCAGCCACGCCATGGACGTGCGGGGCACGCGCCGGTCGTACTGCACATGGCGGTCCAGCCGCTTGGCCCAGGTCTGGCGCTTGAGGCCGCGCAGCGCGGCGGCCTGCGCCTTGCTGCGGCCCTCGGCCAGGGCCTCGGCGAAGTTGGCGAACAGCACGGTGAACCACAGCCACAGCGCCACCGCGATGGTGAAGGCCTCGGGCCGGGCGAAGGCGAGCGCGGTGGTGAACGCGCTGCCCACGTAGACGACGAACATCACGGGGTTGCGGCGCTGCACGCGGGGGTCGAGCTTGCGAATCGCGTCGAGCAGGGCCGGGCGCACCAGCGCCGGGTCGAACAGGGTCAGGGTTGTGCGGGTCATGGTGATGGGGCTTTCAGCGGGCCCACAGCAGCAGGTGGTCGGCCACCGGGCCGAGCGCCAGCGCGGGCACATAGTTCAAGAGGCCGACCAGCAACACGGTGCCGATCAGCAGGGCCACGAACAGCGGGCCGTGGGTGGGCAGGGTGCCGTCGGTGGCGCCGGCGCGCTGCTTGGCGGCGAGCGAGCCGGCCATGGCGAGCACCGGCACGATCACCCCGAAGCGGCCGAACACCATCGGCCAGGCCCAGCAGCACGTTGTAGAACGGCGTGTTGGCCGACAGGCCGGCGAAGGCGCTGCCGTTGTTGTTGGCGGCCGAGGTCAGGGCATACAGCACCTCGGTGAAGCCGTGCGCGCCCGGGTCCTGGATGCCCGCGCGCCCGGCGCCGGCCATCACGGCCACGGCGGTGCCCACGAGCACCAGCAGGGGCGTGACCAGGATGGCGATGGACACCATCTTCATCTCGTGCGCCTCGATCTTCTTGCCCAGGTAGGCCGGCGTGCGCCCGATCATCAGACCGGCGATGAACACCGCCATGATGGCGAACACCAGCATGCCGTAGAGGCCCGCGCCGACGCCGCCGAACACCACCTCGCCCAGTTGCATGAGCACCAGCGGCACCATGCCGCCCAGGGGCGTGAAGCTGTCGTGCATGGCGTTCACCGCGCCGCAGCTCGCGGCGGTGGTGACCACCGCGAACAGGCTGGAGGCGTGGATGCCGAAGCGCACTTCCTTGCCTTCCATGTTGCCGCCCGACTGCAGCGCGCTGCTGGCCTGGTCGGCGCCGAGCGCGGCGAGCACCGGGTTGCCCTGCTGCTCGAACGCGGTGGCCGCGACCACGAAGGCCACGAACAGCAGCGCCATCGCGGCGAGCACGGCCCAGCCCTGGCGCGGATCGCCGACCATGCGGCCGAAGACGAAGCACAGCGCCGCCGGGATCAGGAAGATGGCCAGCATCTGCACGAAGTTGGACAGCGCCGTGGGGTTCTCGTACGGGTGCGCGGAGTTGGCGTTGAAGAAGCCGCCGCCGTTGGTGCCCAGCATCTTGATCGCGAGCTGCGAGGCCACCGGCCCCATGGCCAGGGTCTGCGCCGCGCTGCTGTGCGCCTCGGTGAGCGCCGGCTGGCCTTCGGCGCCGGGGGTCGAGGTTTCCCAGGTGACGGTCTCGACCGTCTTCACCTCGGTGTAGGGCGAGAGGTTCTGGATCACGCCCTGGCCCGCGAAGAACACCGCCAGCACCAGCGACAGCGGCAGCAGCACCCACAGCGTGGCGCGCGTCAGGTCCACCCACACGTTGCCGATGGACTGGGCCGAATGGCGCGAGAAGCCGCGCACCAGCGCGACCACCACCACGAGGCCGGTGGCGGCCGACAGGAAGTTCTGCACCGTGAGGCCCAGCATCTGGGTGAGGTAGCTCATGGTGGACTCGCCACCATAGCCCTGCCAGTTGGTGTTGGCCATGAAGCTGATGGCGGTGTTGAAGGCCGAGTCGGGCGTGACCGCGCCGAAGGTCTGCGGGTTGAGTGGCAGCACACCCTGCAGGCGCTGCAGCGCGTACACCGCGAGCAGGCCCAGGCCGTTGAACACCAGCAGGCCCAGCGCGTAGCGCAGCCAGCCGGATTCGCGCTCGGGTCGCACGCCGGCCAGGCGCCACAGCGGCGCCTCGATGCGCTGGCCGAGCGCGAAGCGGCCGGCCATCACCGCGTCGATCGCGCGCGCCAGCGGCCAGGCCAGCGCGAGCAGCAGCGCGAGGAACACCGCCAGTTGCAGCCATGCCATCGCGCTCATGAGAAGTCTTCCGGCCGCAGCAGCACGGCCACCAGGTAGATCAGCAGCCCGCCCGAAAGCGCGGCCGCCAGCAGGGTCCAACCGCTCATAGGAGTACCTCCGCGCGACGCGCTGCGGTGCGAGCTGGCTTGGGGCGGCCCGGCGCGGCGCTCATGCGCGCCCCCCGCCGGTGGGTTGCAGGCGCTGGCAGAGCAATGCCAGGCCCCAGACGAGCAGGCCGCAGGCAGCGGCCAGGCCGAGGTAGATGAAGTCCATGGGGTTCTCCGTTCAAGACAGTCCACCGATGCTAGGAACGGGGGCGTCAAGACGGGCGCAAGACTGCGCGGGCCGGTATCAAGAAAGCATCAAGACCGGCGGTTGGGCTTGTCGCATTTATGGCCTATGCTGGCGTGGCGCGCCTCCACACTGGCCAGGCGGGCCTTTTTCAACGGAAACAAGGAGAACACCATGGGATTTTTCAGCAACATCCTCGAGAAGCTCGGCATGTCCAAGGCCGCGGAGGCCCCGGTCATCACACCGCCCACCGTGCCCACGGCGCCTGCTGACGCACCGGCACCCGCGCCGGCCGCCGCGCCCGCCGTCGCATCGATCACCATGGTCGACGTGATGGCCTTGATGGAGAAGAAAGCGGCCGCCAACCCGCAGAAGCTGAACTGGAAGACCTCCATCGTCGACCTGCTCAAGCTGCTGGACCTCGACAGCAGCCTCGAGGCGCGCAAGGCGCTCGCCAAGGAGCTGTATTGCCCCGACGAGCTGATGGGCGATTCGGCCAAGATGAACATGTGGCTGCACAAGAACGTGCTGGCCCACATCGCCGCCAACGGCGGCAACGTGCCGAAGGAACTGTTCAGCTGATCCGCTGAACCGGTGCGGCAGAAACGCCCCGCTTGCGGGGCGTTGTCGTTTCGGGCATGAAAAAGCCCCGCCGAAGCGGGGCCGCGGAGCCGGGCCCGGGGGCTTCAGGGCACGATGTTGAGCTGGTACAGCGCGTAGAAGTTGGCGTACTCCCGCCCGGCGACGTCGCGGGCCGAGAGGTGCAGGCCACTCAGGCGCGAACCCGCAGCGAAGGTCGGGCCGCCATTGAAGCAGTGGTCGTCCGTCACGCTCTGCTGCGAGCAGGGCACGACAGCCTGGCGCGCCGTCGATCGCACCTCGACCGAATCGGTGAAGTTGGCGTTGCTGCCCGTGCGCGGCGAGCGCCCGAACATCGTGATCTGCGTGGGGGGCAACTGGCCCGTGCCCACACTCCAGCCGTTGCCGCCGCCTTCCGAGGAGATGTCGCCGGGGTCGCCGGCGACGAACACGATCTGTCCCGCGTCCTGGACGCCGGCCGGCTCGGTGCCCGACCGGATTTCGGCGATCAGGGCCGGCGTCAGCTGCGCGAGGCCCTGCGTGCGGAGTTCGGCGATGGTGAGGGCGCGGGCGCGGTTCTTGTAGTACTGCACCTCGGGCACCAGGGTGTCGTCCTGCGGCGTGGCCGGGTCGTTGACGTTGAGGTAGTACTCGAACCGCCAGCTGCCCTGCGACTTGGCGCTGGCCAGGCTGGCCTCGGTGCGGTCCGGATCGGCCACGAAGAACAGCGTGGGGTCGACGTCGCGCGGATGGGGGCGCGACGTGTTGCCATCCACGTACTCGCTGCGCAAGCGAACGAAGCTGGTGCCGGAGACCACGGGCCCGGGCTTGACCAGCCCCAGGAAACTGGAGTTGCCGCTCGGTTGCAGGGTGAGGACCGAACCGGTCGGCGTGGTCACGACGACGCGGTTGAAGAGCGGACCCTGGTTGCCCGGGCGCTGGCGGTTGGCCACGTCCAGCACGTAGCCGGTGCTGAAGTAGTCGTAGGCTTCCTGGCCCAGGCTGATGAAGTTGCGCCGCTGCTGGTAGGCCGCGACGCGGCCGGGGAAGCGGTACTGGTTGCCGATCAGCCGCAGCTTGCCGTCCACCGTGCTGGTGCGCAGCACGAAGCTGTCGTAGGACTCGCTGCCGTCAGGGCTGGTGGTCTTGTAGCCCACGACGATGTCCTTGTCGGCATTGTCGCGGGTGAATTCGTAGTTGCCCTGGTTGAACACGACACCGACGGCGTTGGGGTTGAAGAGGCTGGCGAAAGCGCCGCTGCTGCCCACCGTGCCACCGTTGTTCCTGAAGAGTGCGGGGTCGTTGTTGTGGAACACGTCGAGGCAGGCGGCCGCCAGCACGGTGCTGGGCGCCGCCGCGCGCTGGTTGGCCGGCAGGGCATAGCAGGCGGTCAGCGCTTGAAGGAATTGGGTGATCTTCGCGGAGGTGCCTTCGGCGATGAGCGTGGTCGGATCGATCGCGGGCAGGGGCGCGACGGTCGTCGTGTTGCTGCTGAAGCTCAGGCTGATGGGTTGCTGGCCATCGGGCACTTCCTGCTTGACCGAGATCTCGATGTTGGTGGTGGTCGAGCTGGCCGGCAGGAAGGTGATGTTGACCGAGTCCAGCAAGCGGTCGTAGCCGGTGCCGTCGGTGCTGAAGGTGCCTGTCAGCGGATTGAAGCCGGTCGTGCTGGTGGCCGTGAGCAACGGCGCCAGGATGGCCTGCACCTCTGTCACGGTGGCGGCCACGGCCTGCGCCGAGATGACCGCATTGCCCGCGGCCAGTTCGCTGGCCAGCTTGCCCGGGTCGCCGGAGGGCGACAGGCGCGAGGCGATGAGCGTGGTGATCGGCGTGATGTTGGCGGTGGTCGCGCTGGCCGAAGCGATCACGCTGACCAGCGTCTGGGTGGCCCCGTTGGCGTCGGTGCGGTTGCGCCACCAGCACGAAAGGCGCCACGGCCGCCGCGTCCAGCGGGATGCTGTAGGTGCCGTTCGCGCCGACGGGCTGGCTCTGGCCCACGGTGACGCCGCGGCTGTCGACGACGGTGATGACGGCGCCTGTGAAGGCCGCGCCGGTGGCGGCCACGCCGCTGACGGTGAGGCCCACCGGGGCGGTGACGGTGCCGCCGCCCCCTGCGCCCGAGTTGACGCCGCTGCCGCCGCCGCAGCCCGCCAGTGCCAGCATCAACAAGCCCGCGAGGGCATACCGTCTGTAGTCGTTTCGCATGCAATCTCCATGTGTTCGTGGGACAGTGGCCCGGGATCCCTGGACCCAGGCACCGGCATTGGAGGTCTGGCGGCGACAAATTGCATCCCATGAACATGGGGTTCGAGGCGTTCCTGGCCTGCGTGGCGTGCCGCTTTGCACGGTCGGCGCCCGCTTTCTGGGTATGCTCGAAGGAGCCCGCGCGCAATGTGTCCAACCCGCGGGCCGCTGGAGACCGATCCCGATGTGGCGTGTGCTGATCGTCGAAGACGACCCCGAGATGCGGGGTTTTTTTGAGTCCTGCGTGGCCCGCTCGCCGGCCTTGACGCTGGCCGGTTGTGTGGGCACCGTGGCGCACGCCAAAGACTGCCTGACCCGTCCAGGCCTGGACGTGGACGTGCTGCTGACCGATCTGGGCCTGCCCGACGGGTCCGGTCTGGAGGTCATTCAGCAGGCACGCCTGACCCACCCCGCCTGCGAGACCCTGGTCATCTCCATGTTCGGCGACGAGGACAACGTGCTGGCCAGCATCGAGGCCGGCGCGCTGGGCTACATCCACAAGGACGCGGCACCCGAAGACATCGCCCAGACCATCCTGGAGATGAAGGCCGGCGGCTCACCGATCTCTCCCATGATCGCCCGCCGCGTATTGGCCAAGTACGCCACCCGCCAGGCCGTCGTCCCGCCCCCGCCGCCGCGCCGCCGCCGGTCGAACGCCCGCCCTTGTCGCGCCGCGAGCAGGAGGTGCTCAGCCTGATCGCCCGAGGCTTCTCGTACCAGGAAATCGCTGTCCTGCAGGGCGTGAGCGTGCACACGGTGCAGGCGCACATCAAGAGCCTGTACAGCAAGCTGGCGGTGCATTCCAAGATGGAGGCGGTGTTTGAAGCCACGCGCATGGGCATGTTGCCTCGGCATGACTGAGGGCATCGGGTGGCGCTGGCTGGTGTGCCTCAGTCTGGCCCTGGGCCTGACGGGATCGCTGCACGCCGATGATCGGGAAACGCCCCATCACCCCGCATTGGAGCTGCGCGAAGCCCAGGCCACCGTGGTGGTGGACGATCGCATCGAGCAGCGCCTGCTGACCCTGCCTTACCACTGGGACCGGCACCATCCCGGCCGAGCCGGCCGGGCGACCTTCGACCTGAGCTTCACCTTGCCCGAGGTGCCGCAGGAGCCCTGGAGCATCTACCTGCCCCGGCTGGGCAACGCCTACGAAATCTGGCTTAACGGCATGCGGGTGCAGCACGAGGGCGACATGCTGCGGCCCAACGGGGCCGACTACGGACAGGTGCCTCGCATGGCGCCGCTGCCCGCAGGCCTGCTGCAGCGACACAACACCCTGCAGGTGCGGGTGCGCGCCGACGTGGGCCGCCGGGGTGGGCTCTCCACCGTCTGGATCGGGCCACGGGAGGCGGTCGTCGCGAAGTACGCCGAGGCCCATCGCTGGCGGGTGACGGGCTCGATGGTCGTGGTCGGCTTCAGCCTCCTGGTCGGGCTGATCTCGCTGTCCCTGTGGGTGACTCAGCCCGACCTGTCCAACACGGTTCACCAGCGGCGCGACCCGCTGTACCTGTATGCCGGCCTGGCCGAACTGTTCTGGGCGGTCCGCGTCGGCGATGTGCTCATCGAGAACCCGGTGCTGGCCTGGCCCTGGTGGGGCGTTGTGCCGGTGGTGGCGCTCGCGGTCTGGAGCTGGAGCATGGGGCTGTTCTGCATGAACGTGGCGCGCTGGGAGAATCGGCCGGCCGGGCGCCTGATGGCCACCTGGCTGACCGCCCTGATGCTGGCCAGCGGGCCCATGGCGATCTGGGCGCTGGGCTTTGGTCACCCGCTGGCGCTCACGGCGTGGTACGCGGCGCTGGGCCTGACCTTCCTGTTGTTCGGTGCGGTTTTCCTGGGCCAGGCGCTGCGTGGCGCCAGCATGCCTCACCGGGTGGTGGCGCTGGCGGTGCTGCTCAACGTGGCGGTGGGGTTTCGCGATCTCTACGTGTTTCGCATCGACCCGACCTACGCCGACAGCAGCCTGATGCGGTATTCGTCGGTGGTGTTCGGCCTGGGGCTGGTCTACATCGTGATCGAGCGGTTCCGGCGGGTGTCGGCCCAGGTGCGCGACCTCCTGAACACCCTGGCCGCGCGGGTGAGCGAGAAGGAGCGCGAGCTCGCCGAGACCTACCGGCGGGTGGAGCAACTGGCCCGCGAGCAGGAGCGCACCTTCGAGCGGACCCGCATCCTGCGCGACATGCACGACGGCGTGGGAGCCCACATCAGCTCGGCGATCCGGCAGCTCGAGTCGGGCCGGTCCAGCCAGCAGGAGCTGCTGCAGACGCTGCGCGACTCGCTGGATCAGCTCAAGCTGTCGATCGACGCCATGAACCTGCCGCCGGGCGACGTGACGGCGCTGCTGGCCAACCTGCGCTACCGCCTGGAGCCTCGCCTGCAGGCCAGCGACATCGCGCTTCGCTGGGCGGTGGAACTGATCGAGCCGCTGCAGCGGCTGGACGCCGGCGCGATGCGCCAGCTGCAGTTCATGGTCTTCGAGGCCTTGTCGAACGTGCTGCAGCATGCGCAGGCAACCGAGCTGTGCATCGAAGCCGTCGCGGCCGAGCAGGGTGTGCGCCTGCGCATCGTGGACAACGGCCGAGGGTTCGACGCCACCGTGGCGTGGCGCAAGGGACTGCTGGCGATGCGGGAACGCGCCCGCGCGATCGGCGCGGTGCTCTCTCTTCAGAGCGCGCCGGGTCGCACGGTGGTCGAGATCCAGTTGTCCTGACGGTTCGGCGGACGCATCTCACCCCGCCAGGTTGCGAAAGAAGTAGCGCGCCAGCGCCACCCAGAAGTCGCCCCCGGAGTGCTGTTGCCACAGCAACGAGATGTCGGCGAAGCCCTTGTGGAAGATCATCGCGAGCATGCCCGTGAGGCCCAGGATGCCCACCACCTGCAGGGCGGTCTTGAAGCGGGCGTCGGGGTCTTTGTCGGGCATGCCCTGATTATGGCGGCCCGAGCTGGCGCAGCACCTCGGCCTGAAAGTCCGCGCCTTGTGCCTGCGCCATGAAGGCCGGGATCGAGCCCTCGAAGCGCACCGTGCCCTGGTGCAGCAGCATCAGGCGGTCGGCACCGTGCACTTCCTCGATCAGGTGGGTGGCCCACAGCACGCCCATGCCCCGTGCGCGGCACAGCGTGCGCACGGTGTCGAGCAACTGCTGGCGCGAGGCCGGGTCCAGGCCCACGGTGGCTTCGTCCATCAGCAGCACGCGTGGCTCGTGCAGCAGCGCGCGCACCAGCTCCACCTTGCGCCGCGTGCCGCCCGAGAGGCTGCGCACCACGGCGCGCGCCTGTTCGCCCAGGCCCATGGCATCGAGGTGCGCCGCGATGCGCTCGCGCGCCTGCGCGCGCGGGAGGCCGTGCAGGTCGGTGTGGAACAGCAGGTCTGGCCATCACCGACAGGTCCAGGTCGAGCGCGCTCTGCTGGAACACCACGCCCAGCCCGGCCAGCGCGCGGCTGGGGTGGCGGCACATGTCGTGGCCCAGCACCTCGATGCGGCCCTGGTCGGGCGTGAACAGGCCGGTGAGGAGTTGCAGCAGCGTGGACTTGCCCGCGCCGTTGGGACCGAGCAGCGCGAGCACCTCGCCGGCCCGCAGTGCCACGTCCACGCCTTTCAACGCGGGCTTGCCGGCGTAGGCCTTGTGCAGGCCGCCGGCCTGGAGCAGGGTGGTGGGGTTCATCCCGTCGCTCCCATCGGCCGGGCCAGCAGGTTCATGCGCTGCAGCAGGCGTTTCTCGCGCTCCACCGTGTCGCGCACGGCCTGCCGGTAGTCGCGGGTGTTGAGGTAGTCCAGTGTCTGGTCGTAGCGCGCCAGCTCGCGCAGGTGGCGCTCGCTCTGCATCGCGCGGGCGAAGGCGTCGTGCAGTTTCCGCACCACCGGCTCGGGTGTGCCGCGCGGCGCGGCCAGACCCCAGGGCGAGGTGTAGACCGATTGCGGGTAACCCAGCTCGCGCAGCGTGGGCGCGTCGGGCCAGCGCGGGCTGCGCTGCGCGCTGAAGATCGCGAGCACGCGCATGCGGCCCTGGTCCACCCAGGGCGCGAAGCCGGTGGAGTTCACGCCCGCCATCAGCTGGCCGCTGGCGACCGCGAGCATCTGGTCGGCGGTGCCCCGGTAGGGCACGTGCACATAACGGATGCCGCGCTGCAACAGGATCTCTTCCATCGCCAGGTGGGCGGTGGTGCCGATGCCGGTGGAGCCCAGGATGAGTTCGCCCGGGTGATCGCGCGCCCAGTCGAGCATCTCGGGCAATTGCCTCCAGGGGCTGGTGCTGGGCACCAGCACGCCGAAGGTGGTGCCCGAGACCTGCACGATGGGGCTGAGATCCGTCACCGGGTCCCAGGGCACGGGGTTCATGAGCGCGTGCCGGTACACAGTGATGGGCACCTGGCCGATGGTGTGGCCGTCGGGCTCGGCGGCCTTGAGCAGCGGCGCGACCTGCGTGCCCGCCGCGCCGGGCCGGTTGATGACCACGATGGGCTGGCCCAGCAGGGACTCGGCTTCCTCGCACAGGATGCGCAGCGTGAGGTCGGTCGCGCCGCCGGCGGGCCAGGGCACGATGAGCTGCAGGGGCCGGATGGGCCAGGCCGCCGTGCTGGCCAGCGACGGGCCCGCCGAGGCCGCCAGCGCCAGGCCCCAGGCCAGCGCGCGGCGGCGTGTCACAGAACAGTGTTCCTTGCTGGAACAGTCGGGAGGGCCGTGGGGCAGTCGGGTCATGCGGTGCGGGCCTGCGAAGCCGTGTGGTCTCAGGGTTTGTCCGTAGCGATCGGGTCGCCAACGGGGTGTTTGGGGCAGGTCAACGCAATTTCCATTCCCCCACTGGCGCTGGCATCGAATTTGCGGAACAAGGGCAGCGGCGCCACCCGGGTGACCGCTGTGCCACCCACAAGACCCCTTCAGGAGACACCGACATGACCCGCCCGCTTCGCCTGCTCACCCTTGCCACCCTGCTGGGCTGTGCCACCCTCGCCATGGCCCAGGGCAAGGTGTATGTGTCCAGTGAGAAGGACAACAAGCTCTATGTGTTCGACGCGAAAGGCGAGCGCCTCGCGGCCATCGACGTGTGCAAGCGGCCGCGCCACATGATGTTCAATGCCAGCCGCAGCCAGCTCTACGTGTGCTGCGGCGACAGCAACCAGCTTGGCGTGGTCGACACCGCCAGCGGCAAGATGACCGGCACTGTTCCATTGGGGGACAGTCCCGAGATCTTCGACCTCAGCCCCGACGGCAAGACGGTGTACGTGTCGATCGAGGACGAGAACGTGATGGCCGCCTACGACCTGGCGAGCAAGAAGCCCCTGTTCGAGGTGAAGACCGGTGGCGAGCCCGAGGGCGTGCTGATCACGCCCGACGGCAAGTTCGCCTACGTCACCTCCGAGGTGGCGAACGTCGTGCACGTCATCGACCTGGGCCAGAAGAAGGTGATCAAGAACATCAAGGTGGGCAAACGACCGCGCCGCTTCGTGCTCGCCGCCGGTGGCGCCGAGCTGTGGGTGAGCAACGAGCTCGACGCCACGGTGAGCGTGGTGGACACCAGGGACCACAGCGTCAAGGGCACGGTGAAGTTTGCGGTGAAGGGCATGCGGGAGGCCGACATCACCCCCGTGGGCATGGCGCTGAGCCCGGACGGCAAGACCCTGTGGGTGGGCCTGGGCCGCGCCAACCACGTGGCCGAGGTGGACGTGCGCAACGCGCACCGTGGGCCGCCAGGTGCTGGTGGGCAAGCGCGCCTGGGGCCTGACGGTGCACCCCGACGGCAAGACGTTGTACGTGACCAACGGCCTGTCGGACGACATGACCCTGGTGGACACGGCCGGCGCCAAGGCGGTGAAGACGGTGGCCGTGGGCCGTGTGCCGCACAGCGTGATCGTGGCGCCCTGATGTGGAAAGCCCCGCTGCTCGCGCTGGCCGCCTTGCTCGGTGCGCCGTCGGTGCACGCCGCCGCGGTCAAGCTGACGGTGGCTGTGGTCTCGCTGGCCGATGACGCGCGCTACGCGCCGCGCCGCCTGGAGCGCGCCTACCCCGGCCACCCGCAGGGCCGGGCGGTGCAGGGCGTGCGGCTCGCGCTGGAAGACGCGGCGTTCGAGCTGGACGCCGCCGGCATCGAGCTCGCGCTGCGCGAGGTGGTGCTGCCCGATGCGGCGGCGCTGCCCAAGGCCCTGGCCGAGCTGAAGGCGGCGAAGGTGCAGCACCTCGTGGCCGACCTGCCGCTGGCCGAACTGCGCCAGCTGGTGCAGAGCGCGCCGGCCGCGCTCGGTGGTGCCATGGTGTTCAACACCGGGCTGGACGACGACAGCCTGCGCGCGCAGGGCTGCGCCGCGCACCTGCTGCACACCCTGCCCAGCCGCCACATCGCCAGCGACGCGCTGGCGCAGTACCTGGCCGCGCGCAACTGGCGCAAGGTGTTGCTGCTGCAGGGGCCGGAGCCGGCCGACCTGCTCATGGGCGAGTCCTTCACCCGCGCGGCCAGGCGCTACGGCCTGAAGATCGTGCAGAGCAAACCCTTCAAGCTCACCGGCGACCCACGCGAGCGCGACCTGGCCAACACCCGGCTGCTCACCGGCGAGCGCGAGCACGAGGTGGTGGCCGTGATGGACGCCGACGGCGAGTTCGCGCGCACACTGCCCTACGCCACGCAGTGGCCGCGCCCGGTGGTCGGTGCCAGCGGCCTGGTGGCCAGCGCCTGGCATGCGCAGTGGGAGCGCAACGGCGGGCCGCAGCTCTCGCGCCGTTTCCAGAAGCTCGCGCAGCGCCCCATGCGGTCGCACGACTGGTCGGCCTGGGTGGCGGGCCGCGCGGTGGCGGCGGTGCTGGTGGACGACCCCAAGGCACCGCTGGCGCAGCAGTTGAAGAAGCTGCGCGGCGGCAGCGTCTTCATCGACGGCTTCAAGGGCCCGCGCCTGTCCTTCCGCGCCTGGGACGGGCAGTTGCGCCAGCCCGTGTTCCTGAGCCACATCGACGGCGTGGCGGGCGTGGCGCCGCTCGACGGCGTGCTGCACCCCAAGGACGTGCTGGACACGCTGGGCGTGGACGAAGCGGAGACCGCATGCCGGCAACGCCCCTGAGCCCCCTGGCCGCGCCATCGCTGCCGCTGCACCTGGCGCGCGCGCTGCGCGCCGTGGTCGGTCGCGAGCTGGGCCGCTTCCTGCGCCAGCCCACGCGCCTGGGCTCGGCGCTGGTGCGCCCGCTGCTGTGGTTCGTGGTGTTCTCGGCCGGCTTTCACAACGTGTTCGGCGTGGCGATCATCCCGCCCTACGAGACCTACATCGAGTACCAGGTCTACATGGTGCCGGGCCTGCTGGGCATGGTGGCGCTGTTCAACGGCATGCAGAGCTCGCTCTCCATGGTGTACGACCGCGAGATGGGCGTGATGCGCCTGCTGCTCACCGCGCCGCTGGCGCGCGGCTGGCTGCTGGCCTTCAAGCTCCTGGGCAGCACCGTGCTCTCGGTGCTGCAGATGGCGGTGTTCCTGCTGATCGCGCTGGCCTTCGGCGTCGAGCTGGCCTGGGCGCATCTGCCGGGCCTGTTGCTGGCCATGGCCTGCGCCGCCGCGATGCTGGCCGCGCTGGGGCTCGTGCTTTCGGTGTACGTGAAGCAGCTGGAGAACTTCGCCGGCACCATGAACTTCGTGATCTTCCCGATGTTCTTCATCAGCCCTGCGCTGTACCCGCTGTGGAAGCTGGAGGAATCGGGCGCCTACTGGCTGCTGAAGATCGCGGAGTTCAACCCTTTCACCCACGCGGTGGAGGCCATGCGCTTTGCCATGGTTGGGCAGTTCAACGCCGTGGCCTGGGCCGTGGTGCTGGGGTGCACCGCCGTGTTCTTCGTGCTCGCGCTCTGGGGCTACGACCCGCAGCGCGGCTTCATCCGCCAGAAGGGCGGGGGCTGAGCATGCTGCGGCGCCGAACCTTGCTCTGGGGCGGCCTGCTCGGCGCGCCGCCGCTGTGGGCTGCCGCCGAAGACCGCACCGGGGGCGACCCGCTGGGCTCCATGCAATGGCCCACGCTGCGTCGGCAGTACCTGCGCGATGCGCCCATGGTGTTTTCCGAGGCGGTGACGGTGCGCGGCCCGGCCTTCGCGGACGACGCGATGAACGTGCCGCTGCTGGTGGACGCGCGCGGCCTGGCCCGCACGGGCGGCGGTGTGGCGCGCATCCTGGTGGTGGTGGACCGCAACCCGGTGCGCGAGGTGTTGGCCTTCGAGCCCTTGCGCGCGCTGCCCATGCTGGCGTTCCGCATCCGCATGGAACAGGCATCGCCGGTGCGCGCGATGGTGCAGACGGCGGACGGCCGCTGGCACGTGGGCGGCACCTGGGTGCAGGCGGCCGGTGGGGGCTGCACGGTGCCCGGCGCCACGCGCGCCGACGGCTCGTGGAGCCGCACGCTCAACCAGGTGCAGGCGCGCTTCTTCCCGAATGTGATCGAGGGCAGCCGTCGCCTGCGCGTGCGCGTGATGCACCCGATGGACACCGGCCTGGTCGCGGGCATCCCCGCGTTCTACATCGAGCAGCTGCAGCTGGTGGACAGCGCGGGCCAGGCCTGGTGGCGCCTGGCCCTGCACGAGCCGGTGTCGGAAAACCCGCTGCTCACCTTCGAGCTGCCGCCGCAGCACGTGGGCGGTTTCCGCCTGACCGGGCGCGACAACAACGGCAACCGCATCGATGCCGAGGTGCCCGCGTGACGGTGCGCGGCGCGCTGGCCTCAGCGGCCCTGCTGTTCGCGGCCATGGTCCACGCGCAGCCGCAGCCCGACGTGGCGCGGCTCGACCATGGCCTGCGGCCGCGCCAGGTCGCCGAACACACCTGGGTGATCGAAGGCGCGGTGGCCGACTTCTCGCGCGCCAACGGCTGCAACATCATCAACACCGCCTTCATCGCCACGGGCGAGGGCGTGGTGGTGGTCAACACCGGTCCTTCGCGCGGCTATGGCGAGCAGCAGCGCCGCGCCATCGAACAGCTCACGCACGAACCGGTGCGCCACGTGTTCAACCTCAACCTGCACCCCGACTACTTCTTCGGCAACCAGGCCTGGGCCGACCGCCCCACGCAGGCCCTGGCCGGCAGCATCGCAGGCATGAAAGCCGAGGGCGCGGCCTACGCCGACAACCTCTACCGCCTGTGCGGCGACTGGATGAAAGGCACCGAGCCCACACCGGCACGCGAAGCCATCGAACCGCGCACGCTGAGCCTGGGCGCACACACGCTGGAGCTGCGGCGCCTGAGCGGCCACACCGGCGATGACCTGGTGCTGATCGACCACCGCACCGGGGTGCTGTTCGCCGGCGGCCTGGTGTTCGCCGAGCGCGTGCCCACCACGCCGCACGCCGACCCCGCCGCCTGGCTCGCCAGCCTGGACACGCTGGCGCAATGGCTCACCGCGGGCGAGGTGCGGCAGGTCGTGCCCAGCCACGGCCCGGTGCACAGCGGGCCGGTGGGCGTGCAGCAGACGCGCGACTGGCTGCGCTGGCTCACCACGCTCATGCAGGCGAGCGCCGAACAAGGCCTGGACCTGAGCGAGCTGCTGCGCACGCCCGTGCCCGCGCGCTTCGCCGGCTGGGCCGCGCAGCCCGCCGAGCTGCACCGCAGCCTCGTGCAGTGGTACCCGCGGTACGAACAGCGGGCGCTGGATTCGCGCGCGCGCTGAACCCTGTTGCAGGGGTTGATTCGTTTCTGAACAGTGTCACAGCCGCGACCCGCCGCGAGGCCCGGGCGTGGCGCATTTCAGGCCGGAAAACCGCTCGAAAACGCTGGCATGGATGTTGCCATTTGCTGTCTGTGCAAACCCCGACGGCCGCAGGGCCGGGGTGTTCACGGGCGGCCGGGCATGGTGCTCGGTCGCAGGCATCACACATCCACGAACGAGCAGGAGACACACTGTGAAACGCACCCTATTGAGCCTGATGATTCTGGCCGCCACCGCCCACGTGAGCGCCCAGGGCGTGACCGACGCGATGATCGCCGACGACGCCAAGACCCCCGACAACGTGTTGAGCTGGGGCCTGGGCACCCAGGGCCAGCGCCATTCCACGCTCAACGGCATCACCGAGCGCAACATCAACAAGCTCGTGCCGGTGTGGTCCATGTCGTTCGGCGGCGAGAAGCAGCGCGGCCAGCAGTCGCAGCCGCTGGTGCACAACGGCAAGATGTTCGTCACCGCGTCCTACTCGCGCATCTACGCGGTCAACACCAAGACCGGCGAGAAGCTCTGGAAGTACGAACACCGCCTGCCCGAAGGCATCATGCCCTGCTGCGACGTGATCAACCGCGGCGCCGCGCTGTACGACAACCTGGTGATCTTCGGCACGCTCGACGCGCAGCTGGTCGCGCTCGACCAGAACACGGGCAAGGTGGTGTGGCGCGAGAAGATCGACGACTACGCCGCCGGCTACAGCTACACCGCCGCGCCCCTCATCGCCGAAGGCCTGCTGATGACCGGTGTCTCGGGCGGTGAGTTCGGTGTGGTCGGCCGCGTGGAAGCACGCGACCCGCGCACCGGCAAGATGGTGTGGACGCGCCCCGTCGTCGAAGGCCACATGGGCTACAAGGACGGCAAGGAAAACGGCATCACCGGCACCACCAACGCCACTTGGCCGGGCGAGACGTGGAAGACCGGCGGCGCGGCCACCTGGCTGGGCGGCACCTACGACGCCAAGACCGGCCTGGCCTACTTCGGCACCGGCAACCCCGGCCCCTGGAACAGCCATGTGCGCAAGGGCGACAACCTGTACTCGGCCTCGACCGTCGCGATCGATGTGAAGACCGGCAAGATCGTCTGGCACTACCAGAGCACGCCCAACGACGGCTGGGACTACGACGGCGTCAACGAATTCGTCACCTTCGACATGGACGGCAAGCGCATGGGCGCCAAGGCCGACCGCAACGGTTTCTTCTACGTGAACGACGCGGCCACCGGCAAGCTGGTCAACGCCTTCCCGTTCGTGAAGAAGGTGACCTGGGCCACCGGCATCGACCTCAAGACCGGCCGCCCCAACTTCGACGACACCAACCGCCCGGGCGACCCGACCGCCGCCGGTGGCGACGGTGCCAAGGGCAAGGCGGTGTTCTCCGCGCCGGGCTTCCTGGGTGGCAAGAACCAGATGCCCATGGCCTACAGCCCCAAGACCGGCCTGTTCTACGTGCCCACCAACGAATGGGGCATGGAGATCTGGAACGAGCCCATCACCTACAAGAAGGGCGCGGCCTTCCTGGGCGCGGGCTTCACCATCAAGCCGCTGTTCGACGACCATATCGGATCGCTGCGCGCGATCGATCCCAAGACCGGCAAGGTGGCCTGGGAAGTCAAGAACAGCGCGCCGCTGTGGGGCGGTGTGCTCACCGCCGGCGACCTCGTGTTCTGGGGCACGCCCGAGGGTTACCTGAAGGCCGCCGACGCCAAGACCGGCAAGGTGGTGTGGCAGTTCCAGACCGGCTCCGGCGTGGTCGCGCCCCCCATCACCTGGACCGAGGGCGGCGAGCAGTACGTCAGCGTGGTCTCGGGCTGGGGCGGTGCCGTGCCGCTGTGGGGCGGTGAAGTGGCCAAGAAGGTCAACTTCCTCGAACAGGGCGGTTCGGTCTGGACCTTCAAGCTCATGAAGTGATGTGGTGTTGGGGGTGGCGTGGCCCAGGCCATGCCACCCCTTTTTTCTGTCCCTTCTTTCCTTCCTTTCTCCGGTGCCCGCCATGCGTTACCTCCTGATCCTCCCCACTGTGCTGGCCGGCCTGGCCCAGCACGCCACCGCCGCCGACCTGGCCGCCGTGGAACTCGCCAAAGCCAATGGCTGCTACACCTGCCACGCCAACGCCGACAAGGTGGTCGGCCCGGCCTTCAGCGCCATCGCGGAAAAATACGCGGGCGACAAGGACGCCGCGGCCTCGCTCGCGCAGTCGATCCAGAACGGCTCCAAGGGCAAGTGGGGCCGCATCCCCATGCCTGCGCATCCCAGCCTGAACGCGGCCGACCTCAAGACCCTCTCGGCCTGGGTGCTCACGGTCAAACCCTGAGCCGGTCTACCCACCTGTCCCGCCATGAGCGCGCAGACCGATCTGTGCCACCCCCGCACCCTGCTGGGTGCGGCCCTCGCGGTGCTGTCCAGCGTGGGCGATGACCGCTACCGGGCGCATGCCGAATTCCGGCTGGCCCGGTACGCCCAGGCGCGCGAGATCTGGCATGGCCTGGCCGAGGCGGGCAACGCCGAGGCCCTGTTCATGCTCGGCGTGCTGGCCGATGAAGGCCTGGGTGAACCGCGCAACCCGGCCCGGGCCGAAGCGTTCTTTACCCGTGCTGCGCGGGCGGGCCACGCCAAGGCGCGGCGCCAGGTTGGTTTGTGTTCGTAAGCAGAGGGGGAAACTGACGAATAGTGTGAGCGCCGCCACGCGCGTAGTTCCGCACGGTGATCCTTCGTTCAATGGGATACATTCCGGCAGCGGCCCACGTGGTCACAGGTGATTCGCTCAAAATCTTGCAAGCAACGAGTACAACCCGTGAGCAACGAAAAAATTATCGATGTGTTTACTCGATCTGCAGATTCTTGGATCTGCGATGACTACAACATCGACATTCGCTATCTGGCAAATGCGGACGCTCAAGGTGCTTGCCTTTTGGATGCGCATATCACCTTGAATCCGCTTCCGGGCAAGCGTGGCTTCGGCTTTCACTTCGAGGGTGCCGGTCATTTTCTTGGACACCTGCAGCCGGGTCGTTTAAAGAAGAAGGCGCTCACTGAGATATTGAGTGATGCGGTGAGAGGGCGAGTCAGCCTATCTGGGCGCAGCATGCAACTCGCCGTGGATCGGTCCCTTGACTACTATTCGGAGATGATGAATCGCGACCGGTGGTTCTCTGATCTGCATCTTCAGGTGTCTGGTACAGGACTGTCATCGCCCTCTTCGATTGATATGGTTGAGGTTGACAACAAACTTCGAGCTTCAACACCTCCATTTGATGGTCTCTCGGACGCTCTAGCTTGGCTGGGGTTGCGTTCTCCCGAGGCCACTTCGCGCCAACCGGCGATAGCCGTCCGCGTTGGACCGCCGGTTGATCTCATCTTCGACCAATGTGTACTTTCGCAAGATCGGTTGAAGCTGACGCTCCACGCACATCCGCGCTTTGATGTGGGGCGCGTGGGACTCGCTTTGCGTTCGGTTCCAGATGTGGCTTTGAGTGGAAGAATCCAAGTTGCCCAAAAAATTAAATGGGCTCGAGTCCGTGGCGGCGTTCGAACAGGAGTCCTAGACCTTGAAGTAAAACAGACAGATAGCGTGTTGGCAATGCTGATGATTGAGGAGGCGACTGTCCGACGACAGTGGTTTGTCGATCCTGCAAGAGCTCGAAACAATCGATTGCTAGCGACTCAACATTTCGATAGGGAACTTCGAATGCTCCGACAAGCGTTGTTTGAATCTACCGATCCAACGAGATTTGAGAATGGCGTCGCTTCTTTGTTGTTTCTTTTCGGATTTTCTCCAGCCGTTCAGCTTGAAACGGATGCGCCTGATGTGATCGTCACCACGCCCTTAGGTCGTTTGGTGATTGTCGAGTGCACTACGCGCGTCTCTGATTTCGGTACAAAGCTAGGGAAACTGGTAGATCGGCGCGGAGCTTTGTCGAAGCACCTCGCAGCAACAGGCCATTCTGCCGAGGTATCAGCAGTTCTTGTATGCAGGCTGCCTCGGGATCAGATCGCCGCCCATGAAGCTGACTTGAGGTCACGTCAAGTGCTTCTCGTATCAGGTGATGAATTGCGCAGGGGCATAGACAGCGCGCGCACTCCGAGCGATCCCGACGAAATGCTTCAGAAAGCCTTCAGTCGACTGACGGTCACTTCTTCATCGGAGCTCAACGGTCAGCGTCATTAGCCGAAGTCCAAGTTCCGCGTCCGTCATCAAGCCTTCTGCGGATACTTTTACCTACCGCACCCACACCGCCGTCAACCGCCCGCCGACCAGAAACCCGGGCGGCACGGTCTCCTCGCGCTCGAACTTCACCAGGCCTTTGCCCTGGCAGTACCACTCGCGGCTGGTGAGCGGCACGTCGGTGAAGCCGTTCACCGGGTCGGTGAAGAGGTTGAGCTTGGCGCGGCCCACGACCCGCAGACACGGCTTGTGCGTGCCGGTGGGTGTCTTCACCTCGTCGTCCACGGCCTCGATGCGCCAGGCCATCGGCGCGCGGTGGCTGTAGCGCAGTTCGCGCGGGTGCTCGTTGCGGCGCAGGATCAGGTAGGGCACGGTGGGCGTGGTCCATTCGGTGCCCACTTCGTAGGGCGCCTTGAGCACCCACAGCGGTTCCTTGTCGGGCGTGGGCTCGCGGTCGATGTCGGTGCGCGTGCGCAACGCGGCGAATGCCTTTTTCGTCGCTCAGCAGGTGGTAGCTCACGCCGGCCGAATGGTGGCGCACCTGGGTGCGCTGGCCGGCCACGGTCTGCGGCGCGGTGACGGTGAGCGTCCATGTCTCGGGCGGTGGCGCTTCGTCGCTCTCCACCGTCACGGCGTAGACCATGCGCTCGCCCTCGATCAGCGGAAACCAGCCTTCGCCGCCACCCTGACCGCTGCAGCTGGTCAGCATTACCCAGGTTGCAACGCTCGCCGGCATCCCCTTCCAGACCCACCCTGGATCCGGCTTTGCCGGGCCCGTGGTGGGGTCCCCCGCTCGGGGGGGAAGACGCGAAGCGGCGCAGGGGGGCTCATTTCTCCGGCAGCTGCGCCGCGCGGCAGGTCGCTCAGCTTGATCTGCAGGCGGTCGTTGCCGGCCGGGCGCAGCCAGGCGAAGCCGCCCGCACCCGGCACCGGTTCGGTGCTGCCCATCTGCGTGTTGCCGTCGCGCGCCTTGCGCAGGCCGTCGCCCAGGATGCGGTGCAGGTCCTTCTCGTAAGGCAGGCGGTGCACGCGCGGCATCGCCAGCGGCTGGTTGTCCGTCATGGGATTGACCCAGATGTAGATCGCGCCGGCGTGGCCTCGGCCCGGGCTGGGTTCGTCGAACACGGCCGAGAGCAGCACGAAGCGCGGGGGCAGGGGAGCGTCGCTCGGCCAGCCCGCGATGCCCTGCAGCGTGGCGTGGCTCAGCGCGTAGAAGCCGCTGACCAGCAGCACCGCGCCCAGCTTCACGCCCCAGTGCCAGCGCGTGGCCAGCAGCAGGCACAGCAACAGGAAGGCCAGCAGCGCGTACACCAGCACCAGCCACAGCAATTGGGAAGAGACGGTGGGGATCATGGGAAGCGGTGTTCAGAGGCCCGTGCGTTGCACGATCGCGAGCGGTCGGGTGTTGAGGTCGGTCACGCTGCCGGCCTCGTCGAGGGTGAAGCGCACCAGCGTGCGCTCGTCGCCCTTGCGTGGGATCTGCTGCGTGCCGGTGTAGACGATCTCCGCCTGCGGGTTGACCTTCACCACCGCCACCGACACATCCACCGGCTGCTGGTCGCGCGAGTCGTAGTAGTGCGCGTTCACCACGTACTCGCCCGGCACCAGGCCACGCAGCGTGACGATCTCCTGCCGCACCGGGCTGCGGATCTCGCGCCCGTTGACGATCACGCTGTTGTTCTTCGCGCCCCGGTCGTCGCGGTCCAGGTGCAGCATGCCGGCGTCGCGCTGGCGGAACCACAGCGTCTTGCCGCCCGGCTCGTTGACCCAGGCGTCCACGTCGTTGGGATTGTTGTCGGGCCAGGAGATGGTGACGATGAACTCGGCCTTGGCCGGGATGTCGCCGCTCTTGCGCGCCTTGGGGTTGAAGGCGAGCAGCGCGATGACGAAACAGAAGACGAACGCGATCAGCATGTTGAACAACATGTCGTAGAACGGGTCGGTCTCGGTGTCACGGACCGCTCGGCCGATCGCCATCGCGCGCCTCCGGGGTCGGTGTGGTGGCCAGCGTGTCGGCGATGAGCGCGTCGGCGAACCGGTCCAGCCGCATGAGCTGCAGGCCCAGCAGGATGTTGCCGGTGAGGCCGGTCACGGTGGTCAGCAGCGCGATGCCCAGGCCGCCGGTGAGGTTCTTGAGCAATTGCGTGGACTGGCTCGCGTCGAAGCTCTGCACCTCGCCGAGCTGCAGCGCGAGGATGGAGAAGCCGATCACCTTGCCCAGCAGGCCCAGCTTGAGCTGGATGCCATTGAGCCACCAGGCCATTTCGTGCGGGCCGTGCGCGCGCTCGCCCAGCACCTGCAGCCAGACCGTGGGGTCGGCACCGGCCCGCGCGCAGCCGTCGCGGTACTCGGCGCTCCAGGTGTCCAGCGGGTCTTCGCGCGCGGCGTCCAGCCGCAGGCGCTGTTCGCCCAGCACCCAGGCGCGGCGGCCGGCCCAGAGCGAGCCGCCGATGAACAGCAGCACGATGACCACGGTCAGGCCCGTGGGGTCGGCGTGCACCAGCCGGTGCCAGGCGCCGGCCTGCCACAGCAGCAGGGCGCCGAAACCCACCAGGCCCATGAAGGCGAGCCACAGCAGGAAGAGACCGTGCGGCGCGTGCTCCAGCGCGAACGGGCCGCGCCGCAGCACCGGCAGGTGGCTGACCACCGCCGCGCCCAGCATGCGGTGGTGGCCGGTGGCGGTGTTCATGCCGGCACCTCGGGGTGCAGGCCGCGCGACTCGGTGTCGCTGCGGAACACGATGGGGATGTGGCGCTGCGCGGGCGCCTGCTTCACGAGTTGCACCACCTGGTCGTGGTGGGGAGACTTGCCGCACACCGGGTCGGCCTGCGCCGCGTCGCCCGTGATCTGGAAGGCCTGGCAGCGGCAGCCGCCGAAGTCCTTGTGTCGCTCGTCGCAGTCGCGGCAGGGCGGCTTCATCCAGCCATCGCCCCGGTAGGCGTTGAAGGCCTGGCTGGTCCGCCAGATGTCGGCCAGCGGCGTGTGCGCCACGTTGGGCAGGGCCAGGCCGGGCAGGTTGCGCGCGTTGTGGCAGGGCATCGCCAGGCCGTCGGGCGCGACCGAGAGGAACACCGAGCCCCAGCCGTTCATGCAGGCCTTGGGGCGCTGCTCGAAGTAGTCGGGCACCACGAACAGCAGCCGGCAGCGCGAGCCGATCTGCTCGCGGTAGCGGTTCACCACCGCTTCGGCCTCCACCAGCTGCTCGTGCGTGGGCATGAGGTGGTCGCGGTTGACCCAGGCCCAGCCGTAGTACTGCGTGTTGGCGAGTTCGAGGTATTCCGCGCCCAGGTCCAGCGCCATCTCGATGATCGGGCCCACGTGTGGCAGGTTGTGCCGGTGCAGCACGCAGTTCATCACCATCGGCCAGTCGTGCGACTTGATGATGCGCGCGACCTTCTGCTTGAGCTCGAAGGTGCGCGTGTGGCTCAGGAAGTCGTTGAGTTCGCGCGTGCTGTCCTGGAACGAGAGCTGCACGTGGTCGAGGCCGGCGGCCTTCAGGCGCGTGGCGCGCGCGTCGGTCAGGCCCACGCCCGAGGTGATGAGGTTGGTGTAGTAGCCGAGCGCGTGCGCCTCCTGCACCAGCTCTTCCAGGTCGTCGCGCAGCAGCGGCTCACCGCCCGAGAAACCGAGCTGCGCCGCGCCCAGCGCGCGCGCCTGGCGCATCACGTCCACCCACTGCGCGGTGCTCAGCTCCTGCTGGATGCGCGCGTGCTGCGTGGGGTTGTAGCAGAACACGCAGTGCAGCGGGCAGCGGTAGGTGAGCTCGGCCAGCAGCCACAGCGGCGGGCCGGGCGGTTCAATCGATCCAGCCACGGCGGCCTCCTTCTTCGAGCAGGTCTTTCACCTGGCGGCCAATGCCCTGGATGGAAAACGTGGTCTCCAGATCCTCCACGATGGCGGCCAACGTGCGCTCACCATCGCAGCGTTTCAGGATCTCGGCCGCGCTCTCGTTGAGCTGCACCATGCCTTCGGGGTAGAGCAGCACCCAGCGCTCCTGCGCGGGCTCGTACTGCAGGCGGAAACGCCGCGAGAGCTTGGGATGGGTGGAGATGGCTGTCATGGTCGGCGCAAAGAGATCGTTGGACCAGCACACACCGCGGAACTGGCTCTGCCAGGCCGCTGGTGTGGTCCCCCCTCAGGGGGGAAGCCGCGAAGCGGCGCAGGGGGGGTCTTCATTGGCAGGCTTTCTCGATGGCATCGAGCATGTTCCAGAGGATGTCCAGCTTGAACTGCAGGATGTCCAGCGCGCGGTGCTGGGCCTCGCGGGTGTCGAAGTGCTCCAGCGTCACGCGCAGGCCGTGTGCCACGTCGCGCCCGGCCAGGGGGATGCGGTTGCGGAAGTAGGCCAGTCCCTCGGCCTCGATCCAGGGGTAATGCGTGGGCCAGGTGCCAGGCGGTCCTTGTGGATCTGGGGCGCGAACATCTCGGTGAGCGAGGAGCAGACCGCCTCCTGCCAGGGCGCCCTGGCGGCGAAGTTCACGTAGGCATCGCAGGCGAAACGCACGGCGGGCACCACGCCCTGCAGCGACCACAGGTCTTCGCGCGCGAGGCCCACGGCCTCACCGAGCCGCGTCCAGGCCTCGATGCCGCCGGCGGCCGAGCCTTCGTGGTCGCCATGGCCGTCGTGGTCGAGGATGCGCTCGATCCACAGCCGGCGGTGCGCGCGGTCGGGCATGTTGGCGAGGATGGCCGCGTCCTTGCGCGGGATGCAGATCTGGTAGTAGAAGCGGTTCGCCACCCCAGCAGCGCAGCTCGTCGGGCGTGCAGCCGCCGCTGTTCATGCGCACGTTGAACGGGTGGTGGATGTGGTACGAGCGGCCCTTCTCGCGCAGCTGGGCCTCGAACTCGCCGCGCGTCCAGGCTGGCAGGCCGGTGCGGGGGCGCGGGGTGGTGGCGATGTCCATGGCGTGCCCGCGCTCAGAAGCGGATGTCCATGCCGTCGCGCGCCACCTCGATGCGCTGGCGGGTGAGTTCATCGCGCTCGGGCGAGTCCTCGATCAGGATGGGGTTGGTGTTGTTGACGTGGATCAGCAGCTTGCGCGTGGTCGCCGGCAGCCGCGCCAGGTGTTCGATCATGCCGCCGGGCCCGCTCTGCGGCAGGTGGCCCATGTCGGCCGCGGCCTTGGGCGACAGGCCCAGCCGCTGCATCTCGTCGCCGGTCCAGAAGGTGCCGTCCACCAGCACCATGGCGCAGGTGCGATGATCGCCAGCAGCTCGGGCGTGACCTCGCCCAGGCCGGGGGCGTAGAACACGCGCGCGCCAGTCGCCGGGTTGCGCAGCACCAGGCCGATGTTGTCGCCCGGGCGCGGGTTGCCGCGGAACGGCGAATACGGTGGCGGCTTGGACGCGAGCGGCACGGCCTGCAGCTCGATGCCCTCCAGCCCGGGCGCGGTGAACGTGCGGCCGTCGGTGGGCACGGGATGGGGCGCCACGCCGCAGTAGTGCGAGAGCAGGCGGGTGATGGGAAAGCCGCTGTCCAGTTCGGACAGCACCTCGGGCGTGGCCAGCAGCGGCAGCGCGCCTGCGCGCTCGCGCAGCATCAGCAGGCCGGTGACGTGGTCGATCTGCGCGTCCATCAGCAGCACGGCGGCGATGCCACTGTCGCGCACCGCGCGCGCGGGCTGCAGTTCCGGCGTGTCGCGGATCTGGCCGAGGATGTCGGGCGAGGCGTTGACCAGCAGCCAGTCCACCTCGTTGGCGCTCACCGCGATCGAGGACTGCGTGCGCGCGTGGGCCATGAGCTTTCCGCGGCGCAGGCCGTCGCAGTTGGGGCAATTGCAGTTCCACTGGGGGAAACCGCCGCCGGCCGAAGAGCCCAGAACCCGGATGCGCATGGTCGATGGAGGAAGGTGAAGGGTCAAAAAAAGCGCACGCGCTGTTCACACGTGCGCTGGCGGATCGATCGATCAGCGGTTGGCGATGTACATCGTGATCTCGAAGCCGAAACGCAGGTCGGTGAAGGCCGGGGTGGTCCATTGCATGGTCGTTCTCCAGAAAGGGTTGGCATGAAACATGTCTGCAAGCCGGATGGCACCATCGCCACACCGGCCGCGACCCTGAACAGCAATATCGATGCCATGCAAAAGCCCCCGAACGCCACCCCCTGGCCAGCACCCCGGCGCCTGCCCGTCGGTGGCCTGCACCGCATGGCCTGGCGCGAGCTCGGCGCGGCGCGCGGCGAGCCCTGGCTGTTGCTGCACGGCGGGCCGGGCGGCGCCTGCCAGCCCGGCATGCTGCGGCCCTTCGACCTGCGCCGCCAGCGCGTGATCGCCCCCGATCAGCGCGGTGCCGGCGCCTCGCGGCCGCGTGGCCGCACGCAGGGCAACCACACCCTCGCGCTGGTGGCCGATCTGGAGCGCTTGCGCGAGCAGTTGGGCATTCAACGCTGGTCGGTGCTGGCGGGTTCCTGGGGCACGGTGGTAGCGCTGGCGTATGCGCAGCAACACCCCGCGCGCGTGCCGCGCCTGGTGTTGCGCGGCGCCTTCGCGCTCACGCGCCGCGAGATCGGCGGCCTGCTGTTGCCGTCGGCCAGGCGAGGGCAAACCCTGAGGGCGCCGGCCGCTTTGTGGCCGGTGCGGCCGGGTGACGGTGTGCCGGTGGCGTTGCAACGGCTGAGACAACTGATTCAAAACGGCACACCCGGTGTTGCATCGCTGCGCGCGTGGCGCGGCTGGGGCCTGCGCGAAACCGCCGACGCGGCGCATGGCCTGCGGCGCAGCCTGCGCCACGCGGCGCACACCGGCTCGCCCTGGGCGAACCCGATCCGCCGTGAATGGGCCGGCCTGCAGCGCCAGCAGCGGCGCGCGCTGGCGCGCCTGCCCCAGCCCGGTGTGCGCCGCAGCGACCGCGCGGCCCGGACCCGGTACCGGGTGCAGGCGCACTACCTGCTGCACCGGGGTTTCATGCGCCCGGGCGGGCTGGACCGCGCGGTGGCGCTGCTCGCGCGCGAGCGCATCCCGGTGGACTGGGTGCATGGGCGCTTCGATGCGATCTGTCCACCGGCCAACAGCGCCCGCTGGGCCGCGTTGGGCCGGCGGGCGGGTGGCCCGGTGGTGTTGCACCTGCCGCCCAGCGGCCACCTCGGTGGCGAGCCGACGATGCTGGCGTGTCTGCGCGCGTGCGTGAGGCGCTCGTTGCCATGAGAGCGGTGGGCGCCTTGCTGTTCGCGCTGTGTGTCTCCGTGAACGCACAGGGCCGCGACTGCCCGGACGGCGTGCCCTGGCAACCTGTGGCACCGGGCGTGTGGGCCTGGTCGCCGCCGGCGCCGCAGGAGATCTCGCCCGACAACGCCGGCCATGTGGTGCCGACCTCGGTGCTGATCGACGGCGGCGAGGCGTTGGTGGTGGACCCCGGCCCGAGCCATCGGCATGGCGAGCGCGTGCGCGCCTCGCTGGCCTGCCGCTTCGGGGTGCAGGTGCGCTGGATCGTCAACACCCACGCGCACGCCGAGAACGTGCTGGCCAATGGCGCCTGGGCCGACCGCATCGAGACCGGCCAGACCACGGTGCTCGCCACCGAGGGCACGCGCCGGGCGATGGAGCAGCGCTGCCCGGCCTGCCTGCAAAGCCTCATCGAACGCGCCGGCGCGCAGGCCATGGCGGGCACGGCCATCGTGTGGCCCACGCGCGGCCTGATCGAAGGCGCGGTGTTGGCGGTGGGCGCGCAGCGCCTGCGCGTGATGCGCGTGGAGCAGGGGCACACCGAGAGCGACCTGGTGCTCTGGCACGCGCAGCAGGGCGTGTTGTGGGCGGGGGGTCTGGTGTACGGCGAGCGCCTGCCCGAACTCGCGCAGGGCAGCGTGGACGGCTGGCTCGCCGCGCTGGACCGTTTGCAGGCACTGGGGCCGCGCCACGTGATCGGCGCGGTGGTGTCCAGCGCGCAGGGCGATTCAGGGCCCGTGGCTCTTTCGGGCACACGCGGCTACCTGCAGGCCTTGCGCGATCATGTGCTGAGCGCAATGGACCAGGGGCGCCACGCCGGCGAGAGCGCCACCGTGCCCATGCCCGAATGGCGCGGCTGGGCCGGCCACGCGCAGCGCCAGGACTTCAACGTGCAGCGCGCCTGGCGCGAGCTGGAGCCGCTGTGGATGCGGCAGGCGCCGCCGCCGGCTTCAGCCGAGCAGGTCGGGCGGTAGCTGGTCCTTCTTGCGGTAGATGGTGTTGCGCGAGACGCCCAGCGCCTTCGCCGCCGCCGACACATTGCCCTTGTGCAGACGCAGCATCTGCGCCATGGCGCTGAGCGTGACGTCCTGCAGGCGCTGGCCATCGCCCGGTGCCACCTCGCTCAGCGGCGCGGGCGGTGGCAGCGGTTCGCTGCCCGGGGCGGTGCCGAAGGACTCGGCCAGGCCGCCCTCCGCCGCATCGGCGGCCTGGGCGTGTTCGAGTTCGTCGAGGAAATCGTCGGGCAGGTGCGCCACGTCGATCACGCCGTCGCTGCCCACCATCACGACGGCGGTGCGCAGCAGGTTGTGCAGCTGGCGGAAATTGCCCGGCCACTGGTAGCGCTTGAACAGCGCCATGACATTGGGCGCGATGCCGATCTGCTGGCCCTGGTCGCACAGCGCCTTGAGGATCTTGTGCACCACCAGTTCGAAGTCTGTGCGCTCGCGCAGCGCCGGCAGGCGCACCACCAGGCCGTTGAGGCGGTAGTAGAGGTCCTCGCGGAAATCGCCGCGCGCGATCATGTCCTTGAGGTTCTTGTGCGTGGCGCTGATCACCGTCACGTCCACTTCCACCTCCTTGCCCGCGCCCAGTGGGCTGACCTTGCGGTCCTGCAGCACGCGCAGCAGGCGGGCCTGCAGGTGCTTGGGCATGTCGCCGATCTCGTCGAGGAACAGCGTGCCGCCGTGGGCCTGGAGGATCTTGCCGATGGAGCCCTTCTTGCGTGCGCCGGTGAAGGCGCCTTCTTCGTAGCCGAACAGCTCGGACTCGATCAGCGTGTCCGGGATCGAGGCGCAGTTCACCGACACGAAGGGCTGCGCCGAGCGCGTGGAATCGCCGTGGATGGCCTGGGCCAGCAGGTCCTTGCCGGTGCCGGTCTCGCCCAGGATCATCACCGGGATGTCGCGCCCCGAGACCCGGCGCAGCTTGTGGATCACCGTCGACACCTGGGGGTCGCCCGTGTCGAGGTACTGCAGCGAGGAGAACTGCATCTTGCGGCCGGTGGGCCTGAGCGGCTCGGCCGCGGCGGCGGCGCAAGCGGGTGCCGCGTCGGGCGCGGCGCCCGTGGGCTTGCCACCGCCCGACCAGGGGTTGGCGGCCTTGATCTTCACGCGGCACCAGACCGACACGCCGTTGTGCATGCACAGCTGCTTGGGCGTGGGCATGGCGCCGCTGAACAGCTCGAACAGGGCCGAGATCGGCATGCCGAAGAGCGAGGAGAAGGTGTGGGCCTTGAGCGCGCTGAACGGCAGCCCGATCTGGAACTGCGCGCTGCGGTTGGCCGAGAGGAAGCGGCCCTCGGGCGAGAACACCGCGATGCCTTCGACCAGCGTGCCCAGGAACTCGGAGCGGGTGTGGAAGTGGATGCGGATGGCCTTGGGGAAGATGTCCGCGAACATGTGGTTCTCGATCATCTGCGCCGACATGCGCACCAGCGCCAGCGTGTGCTGGTGGTAGCTGCGGTGGTCACCCGTCACGTCCAGCGCGCCGATGACCTGGCCGTAGGGATCGAAGATCGGCGAGCACGAGCAGGTGAGGAACTTGTTGGCGTCCATGTAGTGCTGGCTGCCGTGCACCGTGAGCGCTTCCTGTTCGCTGAGCGCGGTGCCGATCGCATTCGTGCCCTTGTTTTTCTCGGACCAGTCCATGCCGGGCGTGAGCGCGACGCGCGAGGCCTTTTCGAGAAAGTCGGTGTCGCCCAGCGAATGCAGCACCAGGCCCTTGGCGGAGGTGAGCAGCACCATGCTGTGGGTGTTCACGATCTGGTCGTAGAGCGTCTCCATGACCGGGGCGGCGTGCTGGAACAGGAATCGGTTCTCTTCCCGTGCATCGTTGAGCAGACCCACGCCGGGGCTGGAGAAATCGGGCGCGTCCGTGGAGTCGATGCCATAGGCCTGCGACCGGCGGTGGGCCTGGCCGATGGGATCGGGTGGTGCGTTGCCGTCCGGGCCGGGGGGCGCGGGCGCATCGTGTCTTCCGCCGGGAGGCGTGAAGAGGGCAGCACTCATGTTGTCTCCTGGATCCGGGGGAAATCCCCCCCAGTAGTCGGGCACCCATCGTGGCGGGTGCTCCGGGTCGTCAGACGGGCTGTCGTCTTGGTCGCGCGGGTTCATGCAATTCTCTTCATATCTGTCCCTGTGAGCAACACTGGTTAATCCCGAGATGCAACAGCGTGTCCCGGGTGTCACACCTTCGCTGTTAGCAAAGAGCCGGCCACCACCTGGGCCAGGCCGTGGCGCGCAAAGTTGACACACAAGGCGCCCATGAAGCGGCGGACTGTGACATCCGGTGCGATCGCAGGCGACCCGGTGATTCAAATTGGCACACCTTGCACGGGCCTGACCGGGCCTGCGGGCGGGCCCGTCCCTTGCGTGGCTCCGGTCCACGGCGCCATGGCCTGCAACTTGCTGTCCATGCCGGAAAAGACCCTTTCTGAACCGGAGACAACCCATGAAGATTTCGCGTTTCTCTCTTTCCTTGCGGGGCGCGCGCGGCCTGCTCGCGCTGGCCGTCACCTGCGGCGTGGCCGCCGTGATGGCGCATGGCGATGTGACACCGCAGGCGGTGGACACGAGCACCCTGCCGCAGCTGGGCACCAAGTGGCTCGATGCCAACCCCTACAGCAGCGGTCCCGCGAACAAGGAGGCGCTGCGCATCGGCACCTCGGCCTACAACCAGAACTGCGCGCGCTGCCACGGCCTGGAGGCGATCTCCGGCGGCATCTCGCCCGACCTGCGCAAGTTCGACGGCGAATGCTCGGGTTACGCCGACGCGGCGAAGAAGGCCGCGTGCTTCAAGGAGATGGACGACTACTACATGGCCACCGTGCGCCGGGGCCGCGTGCGCGACGGGCGCGTGTACATGCCGCCGTTCGAGGGCACGCTGTCGCAGGAGGCGATCTGGTCGATCAAGACCTACCTCGAAACCCGCCGCGAGCCCTGAGACGGGAGACGCGCATGACCACCACCCATCACCACCACCCCGACCGCCGCCAGGTGCTGGCGGCCCTGCTCGCCGCGAGCGTGCCACTGGCGCGCGCGCAGGCCGACCTGAGCGACCTCGAACGCATCCGCGCGAATGGCGCGCTGAAAGTGGCGGTCTACAAGGACAACGCGCCGTTCTCCGACGGCCCGGCCAACGACCTCCACGGCCTGGACGTGTCGATCGCCGCCGCGCTGGCGCGCCAGCTCCAGCTGAGGCTGGCGCTGCTGCCGTTCGACGCGGGCGAGAACATGAACGACGACCTGCGCAACATGGTCTGGCGCGGCCATTACCTGGGCTACGGCCCTGCCGACGTGATGCTGCAGGTGCCGGTGGACCGCTACCTGATGCAGAAGAACCGCCAGGTGATGATCCTCGCGCCCTACATGCGCCAGCAGCTGGTGCTGGCGCACGACACGCGCCGCGTCGCCGAGGTGCGCACGCCGGAAGACCTCAAAGGCCTGCCGCTGGCCGCCGAGCGCGGGGCCGGCGCGGCCAGCGCGCTCATGGGCCATGGCGGCGGTCTGCTGCGCGCGCAGGTGGGCATCCACAACAGCGGCGAGCAGGCGGTGCAGGCCGTGGTGGAGGGCAAGGCCGCCGCCGCGTATGTGACGCGCGCGCAGGCCGAGTCGGTGCTCTCGCACACCGATCCGAGGCCGAGCCACATCCGCCTGAGCACGCTCTCGCTCGGCGGCGTGCCCGACACCGGCTGGCCCGTGGGCATGGCGATCAAGGCCGAACACAAGGACCTGGGCCTGGCGCTGGAAGGGGCCTTGAAATCGATGCGCGACAGCGGCGAGCTGCTGGCCATCTTCCAGCAACATGGGCTCACGCTCACCGCGCCCTGACGCCCGACGCTTCAACACAGCCACTGGTTGCGCGCGCAACCAGTGGCTTTTTTCATGGCGCCGGCGTGTGTGCCGCTTTGAGACAGCCGGTTCGCTTGTGCACGGTTCCGGGACAGTGCGAACCCCGCATGTGTGCTTTCGTGCAGCGCTTCACCGGGCCCAAGCCCATGGCATGGAACTTGAAGAGAGCAGAGGGCCTGAAGACACAGGCCTTGCCATCAACGTCCATCCTGAGGAAGACAACATGCTTTACGCAGCCCCCGGCGCCGCTGGCGCCAAGATCGCCTACAAGACCCAGTACGACAACTTCATCGGCGGTCGCTGGCTCGCGCCGGTCAAAGGCCAGTACTTCGATGTGATCACGCCCGTCTCGGGCAAGGTGTACACGCGCGCCGCGCGCTCCACCGCCGAAGACATCGAACTCGCGCTGGACGCCGCGCACGCCGCGGCCGATGCCTGGGGCAAGACCTCGGCGGCCGAGCGCGCCAACGTGCTGCTCAAGATCGCCGACCGCATCGAGCAGAACCTGGAGCTGCTGGCCTACGCCGAGACCGTGGACAACGGCAAGGCGATCCGCGAGACGCTCAACGCCGACATCCCGCTCACGGTGGACCACTTCCGCTACTTCGCGGGTTGCGTGCGCGCGCAGGAAGGCGCGCTGAGCAACATCGACGAGAACACCGTGGCGTACCACATCCAGGAACCGCTGGGCGTGATCGGCCAGATCATTCCCTGGAACTTCCCCATCCTCATGGCGGCCTGGAAGCTCGCGCCCGCGCTGGGCGCCGGCAACGCCGTGGTGCTCAAGCCCGCCGAGTCCACGCCCATCAGCATCCTGATCCTGGCCGAACTCATCGCCGACCTGCTGCCGCCGGGCGTGCTCAACATCGTCAACGGCTACGGCCGCGAAGCGGGCATGCCGCTGGCCACCAGCAAGCGCATCGCCAAGATCGCGTTCACCGGCTCCACCACCACGGGCCGCGTGATCGCGCAGGCCGCGGCGAACAACCTGATTCCCGCCACGCTGGAACTCGGCGGCAAGTCGCCCAACGTGTTCTTCGCCGACATCATGGACAAGGACGACGCGTTTCTGGACAAGGCGATCGAAGGCCTGGTGCTGTTCGCCTTCAACCAGGGCGAGGTCTGCACCTGCCCCAGCCGTGCGCTGATCCAGGAAAGCATCTACGACAAGTTCATGGAGCGCGTGCTCAAGCGCGTGGCCGCGATCAAGCACGCCAACCCGCTGGACACCGACAGCATGATGGGCGCGCAGGCCAGCAAGGAACAGCTCACCAAGATCCTCTCGTACCTCGACCTGGGCAAGCAGGAAGGCGCCGAGGTGCTGGCCGGTGGTGGCCAGGCGAACCTGGGGGGGAGCTCGAAGGCGGCTACTACGTGCAGCCCACGCTGTTCAAGGGCCACAACAAGATGCGCATCTTCCAGGAAGAAATCTTCGGCCCCGTGCTGGCCGTGACCACCTTCAAGGACGAGGCCGAAGCCCTGGCGATCGCCAACGACACGCTGTATGGCCTGGGTGCCGGCGTGTGGAGCCGCAACGGCAACGTGGCCTACCGCATGGGCCGCGCCATCAAGGCCGGCCGCGTGTGGACCAACTGCTACCACGCCTACCCCGCGCACGCCGCCTTCGGCGGCTACAAGGAATCGGGCATTGGCCGTGAGACGCACAAGATGATGCTGGACCACTACCAGCAGACCAAGAACTTGCTGGTGAGCTACAGCGAGAACAAGCTGGGGTTCTTTTAATCCCCCCCGCGCCGCGCCTGCGGCGCGTCACCCCCCAGGGGCAACGCGTGCGGACCGGCCAAGCCGGATCCGCCGCGTTCTGGCTGGGGCACTTCGCTCCGGAAAGACCTTAGGAGATCTCTCATGGTTGAAAGAGTCATCGCCACACCGGCCGCCGTGGAATTGATCGAACGGCTCAAGGCGCAGCATGGCCCCGGCCTCATGTTCCACCAGAGCGGCGGCTGCTGCGACAACAGCGCGGCCAACTGCTACCTGCTGGGCGAGATCACCACCGGCGCGGGTGACGTGTACCTGGGCGACATCGGTGGCTGCCCGTTCTACATCGGCAAGGCGCAGTACGAGTACTGGCGGCACACGCAGCTCATCATCGACGTGATCGACGGCCACGGCGGCACCTTCTCGCTCGAAGGCCCGCAAGGCAAGGCCTTCCACACGCGATCCCGGGTGTTCACGGCGCAGGAGATGACCGAGCTGGACGCGCAGGCCTTGCCCTGAACCGCCGCGAAGGCTAGGACAACCAGTCTTCCGCGTCAGGCCGACGCGGGTCGTGGCTCGGCGGTGGAGGCGGCGGCGGCGGCGCTTCGCTGGCGGCGAGTTGCTCCAGCACGATCGCGCTCTCCTTCATCACCTCTTCAAACAGCAGGCGAACCCTCAGCCGCGCCGCTTTCAATGCGGCAAGCTGCTGGGTGACCCTTTCGCGGTCGGATGGGGAGAGATCGACGGACAGGGCCCGGAACGTTCGCTCGATGTCGGCCAGCTCGGCCTCGGCCTTTTTCCACGCATGGAACTTGGGGGAGGGAATATCCATGCCCCAGCATGCGAGTGAGGCGCCTTGGAGCGGGTAGGAGAACGCCCCATGTCGGCGAAGGAGATGGCCGAAGCCCTCAACGATCGCTTTTGTCCTACAGCGCCGGCGCGATGGATTGCCTACGATGTGAGCTTGTGAACGATGGAGGTGAGCGCGGCATGTCGTTGATCTTCAGCAGCAGGGTGCCGGGCATTGCCGGTGCCGATGCCCAGGTGCTTCGGTGGTGGCGGGCGATGTGCGCGCTGGCGGCAGTGAACGTCGGCCTGTGGCTGGCCGTGTGGCACTTCGCGCCTGTGGCCGGTTTCCACGGGGGGCTGCAGCTCACGCTGTCCGGCGTCTACGTGCTGGTGTGCGCCTACCGCTCGGTGTTCCCCCGGGTGGACCTCGAGCGGCTGGTGGTGGTGGACACGCGCCTGTCCAACATCTTCCTGGGCCGCGCGGCAGCCACGGTGGCCGAGATCTGCTTCGCGATCCAGCTCGGGCTGCTGATCCATCAGCTGGGCGTGCACGCGGGCCTGCCGTGGGTGCAAAGCGCCGCCTGGGTGGTCCCGGTCTTCATGGTGGTGGCACAAGGCTTCTGCTGGCACAGCGTGCTCACGCTCAACCACATCACCCAGGCCGTCGAGTCCCTGCTCTGGGCGGCCGGCTTTTCCTGGATGGCGGTCCTGCTGGGCGTCACCGCCCTCTACAGCACGGGCTGGGTCAACTCGCTGGCGATCTTCGGCATTCTTTGTTGCCTGGCTTTCGTGGCGTACGTCCTGAGCGTGGATGCGCCGATGTACTGGCGCCGTTACCGCCTCGGGCGGTCGAACGGGCAGACCTACCTGTGCGTCGAGCAGGGCGCGCGCGATGCCTGGCAGCGCCGGGTGTGCAGCGGCAGCTGGACGGCGTGGAAAGCGGATGCGCTGTGGCTCACGCCTTATTTCAGCGTCGGGGTCTGGCTGAGCATCGCCATGGTGTGGGTGCCCGGCCACTGAGGCGAACCCGCCCGGCTACCAGCGCACTCGCAGGCCCAGTGTCCCGTTGAGGCCGCCGCTGTGCCGCGCATGCCCGCCGGCGGCCCACACGGTGCCGATCTCGCCGTAGAGGCTGGTGGAGGTTGACAGGGCGAGCGTGGCGCCGGCGGCGAGTTCGGTGCTGGCACCGCCGGTGCCGGTGGCGACGTCGGTGGCGCCGGCGGGGCCGGTGAAGCGGGTCACGTCCCGGCCTTTGCTGCCGTGGTACAGGTTCAGGCGGGCGTAGGGTTGCAGCTTGCCGGCGGTGGTGGAGAGTTCGCCTTTCAAGCGCAGTCCGGCGCGCACGGTCCAGCGGCTGTGCGTGTTCTGCTGCACGTCGGCGCCCGTGATCACCACGCCGTCGAGGTCGATGCGCTGTTGGATGAGCTGCAGTTGCGGCTCCAGCATCCAGCCCGACGGGAGCTGGTAGCCCCGTCCCACTTCCACCGACGCGAGCAGGCTGTCGCCCTTGCCGTGGCTGGCGGGCGCCGTGAGCGGCGAGACGCCGTAGCGATGCTGCCCACCTTGCAGCACGGTGTCCACATAGAAACCGTTGGTGTGGTGGTAGGTGGTGTAGGCACCGAGGTAGTGGCTGCGCAGCCGGTTGCCGCCGACGTTCTGGTCGGCCACGCTGCTGGCGAAGCCGCGGACGTTCATGGTGCCGTTGAGCTGGCCCACGTACAGGCCCGCGCGCCAGCCGGGCTGCGCCCACAGGTCGATGCCGGCTTGCAGGCCATGGAGCCGACCCTGGCTGCGCGGGCTCACGTCGCCGTTCTGGGCGACGGTGCGTTCCGCGCTGATGAGACGGGCCCAGGTCTGGCGCTCGACACCACTGCCGGCGCCATCGCCGATGCGCTGGTGCAGGCTGCCCAGCATCAGCGTGTTGCCCAGGCGCAGTTGCTCGGGCAGCGCGGCGAACAGCGGCACCTCCACCCGGTAGGCGGGGGTGGTGGGCCCGGCGGCGAGCGTGCTGGAGCGCAGGAACCAGCTTTCCCCCGCGTCATTGGCGTCCGCGGCGTACAGGCGGTATTCGTAGGCGCCGGCGTCGACGTGTCCGCCCGCGAGGTGGAAGGCGTCGCGGGTGGTCTGGGCCGTGGTGGTGGCGCCGTTGAGCGCGCTGATGACTTCGATGCCGTCACCGGTGGTCTGCGCGCCCAGGCCGCCGAGGTTGGTGACCTGCAGGGTGGTGCTTCCGCTGGCGCTGGCGCCGGCGCCATCGAGCACCAGCCGGTCGCTCAGGCTGATGCTGTTGCCCAGCGCGGTGCCGATCCTCAACACCCCGTTCTGGCCGACATAGGCCCCACGGACGGTGAGCCGGCTGCCGGGGGTGGCGCCCCGCAGCGAGACGGTGCCCGCGTTGTCCAGGCTGGCCACGGTCTGGTTCAGGCCCGCGGTGTCGAGCGTGGCGCCGTTGGCCACGGTGTGCGCGGAGGCCGCGCTGAAGGCGCCGGCCACACCGGCGCGCAGCGTGCCGGCGTTGATGGCCGTGGCGCCCGCGTAGGTGTTGAGGCCGTGCATCGTCAACGTGCCCGCGCCCAGCTTGTTGAAACCGGCCGCGCCGATGAAGGCGGTGCGGATGCCGACCTGATGGCCGTTGGTGTCGAACCAGACGCCTTCGGCGCCGCCCGAGAGCGTGGTGAAGCCTTCCAGGAAATCGGACGCGTTCCAGGTCGCGCGCAGGATGCCGCCATCGAGGTTGAGGGTGGCGGTTCCACTGCCGTGGACGACCGTGCTCGTTTCCAGCAGGCCGCGGCTGACCGCATCGCCACGGAGGGTCAGCGTGCCCGTGGAGCCGGCCTGCACGGCGATCTGGGTCAGCGGCGTTTGCACCCTGCCGTGGTCCTCGATGGTCAGCGCGCCGATGCCTTCATAGCCGACGTTCATTTGAGCCGAGAAGTCCAGGCTCGATGCGCGGCCGCTGACCACGTCGCGGCCCGAGACGACGGCCGTGCCGTCGCCAGTGCCCTGATAGCCGATGTAGGCGGTGTGGCCGGTGATCGCACCGCCCGCATCCACCGACAGCGTGCCCGGATCGGTAAAACCCACGTACAGGTTGTCGCCGAGCGCCCAGGTCGAGACGTTGCCATGGCCGTCGCTGCCCGAGACCGTGACCGTGCCGGAGGAGAGGCCCGGAACCGCGCCGGTGGTGCCGCCGATGGCCCCCTGGGCACTGCGCACCAGCCCGCCGTTCTGGATGAGCAGCGAGCCCGCGCCTCCATTGCCCACGGTGAGCGTGCTGTTGTTGATCCAGGTGGAGACATTGCCGTGCGCGTCCACACCCGAGACGGTGGCCGAGGCGGTGCCGCCGTCCTTCGCGATGTTGCCGTGCGCATTGCTGACCAGGCCGCCATCGAGGATGGACAAGGAGGCCGTGCCGCCGAAGCCCACGCTCAACTGGCCTGGCATGGTCCAGCTCGACACGTTGCCGCTGCCGTCACTGCCCGTGACGATCACCGTGCCCGTGCCCCCGGTGTACCCCAGGGCGCCGGTCGCGCTGGTGGCCGTGCCGCCGTCCTGGATGGTCAAGGTGCCCACGCCCGTGTCGCCCACGTAAATCTCCCCGGCCTCGACCCAGTTCGGCGACGGCACCGGCAAGGGGCCCGGGTTGACGTCGCCCACGCCGATGACGGACTGGCCCAGCGCGACGCGAGGCCCAAGGGTCGCGCAGGCAAGGGCCAGCACCGCCGTCGACAGGTGAGAGCGCCGGTGGCGGAAAAATTCGCCATGGCGTCCCGCTCGTTTTGATGGTCGCATCCCAGGCATGTTCTTCTTGGTCATGACGGCGCGGGCCTCCGGTTGGTTGACACATGGAACCTGCTGCCCTTCCCGTTCCATCCCGGGCGATGTCGTGACAGGCAAGTCTTACCCTGTCACTTATCGGCAGGTGTCCGTGCTACTAAAGTCGAAGCACGCGGCGGCGGTCGCACCGTGGCGCATCCACGGCGAATTTTTCATGCGCACAACATGAATGCTTTTGTCGTATTGAGGTAAAGTCTCTGCCGCTCACGAAAAAGGTGAGCCGGGCCTGAGAACCCGGAAGATCGTCGCGGCCCCGAAGGCCGCTGCATACCGCTAGGACAGCGGCCTTCATCATTCACGCTTGTTTTATGGCGGCCTGAATGGGAAGCCGCGAGGCTTGCCGGTTCTTCGCGACGATGTTCCCGGTTCTCAGCCCGTTCGGGCCGCCGCCACTCTGTGTTGTGTGGCGGCGGCTTTCTCCAACGAACAGGGAAGGCAGGCACTCCATGCCCAGGCTGCAGCACAAGCAACAGAAGATTGCCGTGTTGATCGACGCGGAAAACGTCTCTCACACACTGATCCGTTCCATCCTGCTGCGCGCCGCCTGTTACGGCGCGCTCATCGTCAAGCGCGCGTACGCCGACTGGACGCGGCCCCACATGAGCCGCTTCAAGAACGTGTTGCTCTACAACGCGATCGAGGCGGTGCAGCTTTTCCCATACGCCAAGGGCAAGAACGCGGCGGACATCATGCTCAGCGTGGAGGCGATGTCGCTGGTGAACACGGGGCAGTTCGATGCGGTCTGCCTGGTGTCGTCGGACAGCGATCTCACGCCGCTGGCGTTCGGCGTGCGGCGCGAGGGGCTGCGTGTGTATGGCTTCGGCGCGCGGCAGACGCCACGGGCCTTCGTGGCCGCCTGCAGCAGCTTCATCTACACCGAGTCGATCGCGGCGGAATCAGCACATGCGCGCCAGCGCCGGGGGGCGGTGAGGCCTACGCCCGCCGCGTGGCGAGCACCGTGGCGGTCTTGCGCACCGGGCTGGAGAGCACCAGCGAGGTGGTAACGCTGCCGTGCACCGCGAGCGCGTCGACCACGCGTTCCAGATCCTTCGGCTCGGCGATGGCGCAGCGCACGATGAAGCAGTCTTCGCCGGTCACGCGGTCCGCTTCCAGCACCTCGGGCATGTTCTCGAACAGCTGCACATATGGGGAAATACCGGCGTGCGTGGTCTGGATGCGAATGAGGGCCTGCAGCCCGATGCCGATGGCGCGCAGATTGACGCGCGCGCTGTAGCCCTCGATCACACCGGCGTCTTCCAGCTTGCGCACGCGCTCGCTCATCGCGGGTTGCGACAGGCCGATGCGTTTGCCGATGGCGGCCAGGCTTTGCCGCGCGTCGCGCTGCAGGGCTTCGAGGATGAGGAGGTCTTTCTTGTCCAGCTTCATGGCGGTGTGTCGTGGGCAGCGATGATCCATCGGTTTTGAGGGCCGGATTCCGATGGCCCGCGCTTGGAGGCGGCGCTGCCATTGTCTAGCATGGGCCGAAGCTGTTTCGCACCCCGCGACGGCCCTTCAACCCAGGACGGAAACATGGAACTCATCGGCATGCTCGACTCGCCTTATGTGCGGCGGGTGGCAGTCACCTTGCAACTGCTCAGGCTGCCTTATGTGCATCGGCCGATCTCGGTGTTTCGCACTTTCGATGACTTTCATGCCATCAACCCGGTGGTCAAGGCGCCCACGCTGGTGTGCAGCGACGGCCAGACCTTGATGGACTCCACGTTGATCATTGACCACATCGAATCCGTCGCGGGCCGCAGCCTGATGCCGGCGGGCGGGCCGCAGCGACAGCGCGCGCTGCGCATCGTTGGTCTGGGCCTGGCGGCCTGCGAAAAGGCGGTGCAGATCGTCTACGAGCGAAATCTGCGCCCGGTCGAGAAGCTGCACGAACCTTGGATGCTTCGGGTGAAGGGGCAACTGGTGGCCGCCTTCGCGCAGCTGGAGGCGGAGATGGTGGCGCAGCCCCTGCCGGTGGAGGTGGCTTCCATCGACCAGGCCGGGGTCACGGCCGCTGTGGCCTGGCGCTTCGCGCAGGAGATGGTGCCTGGTGAAGTGGATGCCCAGGCCTACCCGGCAACGGCTCGCTTTTCGAGCGAGGCGGAGGGGCTGGATGCCTTCCGCGCGGCGCCTTTCGCCTGAAGTGCGGCCGAGCGGCTTCAGCTCCTGCGGCCGAGCTTGCGGTACACGGTGGCGCGGCTGATGCCCAGCGCGCGCGCCGCTTCCTTCACGTTGCCGCGCGCATCGTCCACCGCCTTGCGGATCATGGCGGTCTCCACGTCCTTGAGCGGCAGGCCGTGGCTGGCGCCGCGTTCGCCACCGGGGTTGAGCTGGGCCAGCACGCTCAGGCGCAGGCCCGACCACAGTGGCACTTCCAGCGGGCCGCGCTGGTGCCGCGCGGCGTCGAACAGGGTTTCCACCGGCACGGCGAAGAGTTCGCTGCAATGGCCGGGCGCCATGCCGGCGGCCATGCCCAGCATGTCGGCCGCCGGGCGGTTGATCGCCGTGATCTGCCCGTCGGCGTCCACGCAGACGAGGCCGTCGCTGGCGTCGCCCGGCATGCGGCCGGGCCAGCTCAGGCACAGCAGCAGGCGGTGCGGCTGGCTCAGGGTAAGGGCGTTCTCGATGCTGCGCGCCGATTGCGTGACGAGGTGCTTGAGCGCGGGCTGTTCGATCACGTTCACGCCGGTGAGGTCAAGCATGCCCACGCACTGGCCGTTGGGCCCCCAGATGGGCGCACCGGCGCAGCTGTAGACGCTGGTGTCGTCGAAGAAGTGTTCGCCCCGGTGCAGCCAGACCGGCTGCAGGTCGGCCAGGGTGGTGCCGATGGCGGTGGTGCCCACGGCGCGTTCGGACAGATCCACGCCGATGCGCGCGATGTTGGCGGCGTGCGGGTCGTGGCGGTCCACCGGGCCGTTGACGTCGATCACCAGGCCGCGCGCGTCGGTGAGGATGGCGAAGTAGCGCGTGTGCGCCATGGCTCGCGAGAGCGACTGGATCACCGGTGCGGCCGCGCGCAGCAGCGGCTGGTTGGCTTCGATGGCGCGCTGTGCCGCGCCGCTGGTGACAGTGTCGAAGGTGATGTGCTGGCGCGGTTCGAGCCCGAGGTCCAGGCAGCGCCGCCAGGAGCGTTCGACCCAGGGCGCCAGCAGGGGCGGGCTGAGCGGGGCGCGCGATTCGAGCACCGCCTTGCGCGCCTGCTCGATCAGGGCCAGGCGCTGCTGCTGGGGCATCGAAGGCTGGGGCTGTGGGGTCACGATCGGCAGGGGGTTGGCTGGGCCGAGGCCGGGCTGCGGACAGGTCTTTGCCATTAGAGCAGCGTTTGGCCGCCCGTGCACCCCCCGCCCGGATCGGGTTAACCCGGCCAGCGCCAGCTCCAGCGGGTCTCGCGCACCAGCACCTCCAGGTCGGCCGGGGTGTCGAGGTCGCGCGTGTAGTGCGGGTTGTCCACCGCCCACAGGCGCACCGCCTCGGGGTGGGCCGCGCGCCACTGGCGCAGGCTGGGCTGCAGGGGCTCGGTCAGCGCGCTGCGCACGCGGGTGTCGAAGATCACCGGGTGGCCGGGCTGGCCGTGCACCATGGGCACCTGCACGTGGATGCCGGGGCCGCGCGCGGTGAAGGCGTCCAGCGCCAGCTGCACGTCGGCGCGGTCGATCAGCGGCTGGTCGGCCAGCAGCACCACGACCTGTTTCACGTCGTGCGCCAGCGCGCGCAGGCCGGCGCGCAGCGACGAGGCGGTGTCGTCTTCGGGCCGGGGGTTGATGACGCACAGCGGCGCCAGCTCGTCGGGCAGACGGGCCACGTGGGCCTGGATGTCGTGCGCGTGGTGGCCCAGCACCAGCACCAGGTCGTGCCGCGCCGGGCCGCGCAGCGGCTGCAGGTGGGTGAGCAGCCGCTCCAGCAGGGTGCGGCCTTCCAGCTCCAGCAGGCATTTGGCGACCCCGCCCATGCGCCGGCCGGCGCCGGCGGCGAGGATGACGAAACCCGTCTTCACGGCGAGACGAAGCAGGTGGGCGCGGAGGCCTCGGCGGCCGACAGCGTGTTCTTCGCGTTCGCCACTTCCATGTCGCGCGGCAGCGGCACGCCGTTCTTCACCGCGAGCACCTCGGCCATCACGCTCACCGCGATCTCGGCCGGCGTCTTGCTGCCGATGTAGATGCCGATCGGCCCGCGCAGCCGCGCCAGGCTTTCTTCGGTCTGGTCGAAGTGCTCGATCATGCGGGCGTGGCGCGCCTCGTTGTTGCGGCGCGAGCCGATCGCACCGACGTAGAAGGCCTCGGTCTCCAGCGCTTCGAGCAGCGCCAGGTCGTCCAGCTTGGGGTCGTGCGTGAGCGCGATCACGCAGCTGCGCCGGTCCACGCGGAACTCGCGCACCACGTCGTCGGGCATCTCGGTGACGAGGGTCACGCCGGGCACGGCCCAGGCGCTGCGGTATTCCTCGCGCGGGTCGCACACGGTGACCGCGAAGCCGTTGAACAGCGCCATGGTGGCGAGGTACTCGGTGAGCTGGCCGGCGCCGATCAGCAGCATGCGGTATTCGGGGCCGAAGGTGTTGCTCAGCCAGCCGTTCTCGTCGGCCAGCGCCGCGGGTGTGGCGGCCGCGCGCAGTTCCACGCGGCCGGTGGCCAGCTCGGTGCGCCGCTCGACCAGGTGGCCGGCGGTGAGCGTGCGCACCAGCTCGTCCAGCGAGGTGGCGTCGGGGTTGAATTCGAGCACCAGCTCCAGCGTGCCGCCGCAGGGCAGGCCGAAGCGGTGGGCCTCGTCGGCGCTCACGCCGTACTTCACGCGCTCGGGCGGCCCGGTGGGGATCTCGTGCGTGATGCCGGGCGGTGCCGTGCTGCCTTGCACCGCGCCGTGCGCTCGGCTGTAGCGGTAGATCAGGTCGTCTTCGATGCAGCCGCCCGAGACCGAGCCGACCACCGCGCCGGTTTCGCACAGCGCCATGACCGAGCCGACCGGGCGCGGCGACGAACCCCAGGTGCGCACGACGGTGCGCAGCAGCGCGCGTCGGCCTTCGTTGCGCCAGCCCAGCAGCGTGCGCAGGACGGTGACATCCAGATTTTCCAAAGTTACCCCTTCGTGCGCATGTAGATCACCGCCGCCACGACGACGGCGATGGCGGCCCAGGCCCAGGTGGGCATGCCACCGCCGGCCTTGGGCATGGGTTTGAGTGTGGCGTCGGTCGCAGCGGGCGCGGCCGCGCTCGGGTAGCGGGCCTGCAGCGCCTCGTCGAAACGGCGGAAGAAGTCTTCGGCCAGCGACTTGGCCGCGCCGTCGATCAGGCGCTGGCCGAGCTGCGCGATCTTGCCGCCCACGGTGGAGTGCACCGTGTAGCTGAGTTCGCAGCCGGAGGCGGCCGGCGCGAGCTGCACGGCGGCCTCGCCCTTGCCGAAACCGGCCACGCCGCCCTGCGCGTCGAAGCCGATCTTGTACGAGCTGGGCGGCACGATGTCCGAGAGCGTCACGCGCCCGTTGAAGCGCGCGGCGACCGGGCCGATCTTGATGGCGGTGGTCACGGCGTAGGTGTTGGGTTCGGTGAGCTCGAATTTCTCGCAGCCCGGGATGCAGGCCTTGAGCATCTCCGGGTCGTTGAGGGCCTCCCAGGCCTGTTGCTGGGTCACGGCGAGCGGCCGGCTTCCTTGCATGTCCACGTTGGTTTCTCCTGTCAGGTCGGAATGATGAATGAAACAGATGACATCAGCCGCGCTGCATCAGCGCGGCCATGGACCGCGCGAGGTCTTCGAGGCGGCTGAGGTTGTGCACGGCCAGCATGCCGTGGGCGTGGCGATGCAGCACGCTGGCGCCGGTGGCGAGGGGGGCGTAGCCGTCGTAGCGCAGCAGGGGGTTGAGCCAGAGCAGGCGGCGGCTGTGGCGGCCGAGCCAGGTGAGTTCCTGGTCGAGCAGTTCGGGCGCGCCGGTGTCCAGGCCGTCGGTGATGAGCAGCACCACGGTGCGCCGGCCGACGAGGCAGCGCGGGTACTGGGTGCGCAGGCTGGCGAGCGAGGCGCCCAGGCGGGTGCCGCCGGCGAAGTCGTCGATGGCGGCGTTGGCCATCTCCAGCATCTGGTCGGTGTCGCGGTGGCGGAAGGCGGCGCGCAGGTCGGTGAGTTCGGTGCCGAAGGCGAAGGCGGCGCGCGGGGTGCCGCGCGTGGCTTGGTGGAGGAAGGCGAGCAGCAGGCGCGCGTAGCGCTCCATGGAGCCGGAGATGTCGACCAGGATGAGCAGCGGCAGGGGCTGGGGCCGGCGGTTCATGAGGGGGAGTTGCAGCAGTTCACCGTCGTGGCGGCGGGCCTGTTGCAGGGCGCGCGGCCAGTTGGGGCGGTGGCCGCGCGTGCCGGCGCGTTCGCGGCGCGAGCGCACGGGGGGCAGGGGCAGGGGGATGTCGCGCACGAGTTGTTCGACGAGGCGGAATTCGCTGGCGGAGAGGCCAGCGAAGTCGGCGTGGCGCAGGCGCTGCTGGTCGCTGGCGGTCATGGCGGCGTCGAACTTGAGTTCGGTTTCGCCTTGGTTGGGGGTGCGGGCTTTGAGGCCGGCGACGCTGAGGGCTTCCTGCACGCGGGCTTTGCGCCGGACCGGGTGGGCTTTGGCGGCTTTGGGAAGCATCTGGGCGAGGAGTTGTTGGGCGAGTTCGGGGTTGCGGAAGAAGGCGTCGAACATTTCGTTGAAGACGCCGATGTCTTGTTGGCGGCTGACCATCACGGCTTGGAGGGCGGCGCGCAGGTCGTCTCTGCGTTCGACGCCCACGGCTTGTGCGGCGGTGATGGCGAGCACGGCGCGGCTGCTGTCGACCGGCACACCGGCTCGGCGCAGGGCCCTGCCGAAGGCGGTGATGTGGTCGGGGAGTTTCCCGCTTCTGGCGTCGCCCAGGATCATTCTTTTTCTGCCTGCTTTTTGCTTGGCACGTCGTGGTGGGTTGCATGCACCTCGCGCTGACGGCTGGCGGGGTCCGCGTTCTCCGGCGCTGCTCGCGGGTGTCTGCCCGGGTCCACGACCATCACTTCGTCAACACGACCCCCTCGCGCTCCCTCTGTGGCAACCGCGAATGGGCGCCTGCGCCCGCGAACCCCACCATCCGTCGAGAGTGACATGCAGGCGCGCAAAGGGTCTTCTCCCGTGTGGCGTGCCTGGGTGCGGCTGGGGTCGATGGGGTGGGTGTCCGGGCGCAGGCGCCATTCGCGGTTGCCACAGAGTAAGCGTCCAGACCATGGCGTTAACGCAGTGGTTTCACTCGCGCCCGGGCAGACGCCCGCGACAGTGCGCCGGAGAACGGGCACACGCCCCAGCGGCCTTGAACCAATGCAAGCAAGCAAGGTATCCACAAAACTCACACAGGCTCAGGCGCCAACAACTGATCCAGCATCGGCAGCAAGGCCGCCACATCCTCCCGCTGCTTGAAGAGAATGCCCGCCGTGTCCTGGATCACCTCAGGGTCCAAAGTCAGCGTATCCAAAGCCACCAGCGCCTTCGCCCACTCCACACTCTCCGCAATGCCAGGACTGCGCTGAAAAGCATTGGCGAACGGCTGGTTGCGCAGACGGGACACAAAACGCGTCACCTGCTCGGTCAACGCCGCACTCGCCTCCGGCACCTGGCTTTTCACGATGGCCAGCTCGCGCTCCCGCTCCGGGTAGTCCAGCCACTGGTACAGACAACGCCGCTTCACCGCGTCGTTCAGATCGCGCGTGCGGTTGCTCGTGAGAATGGTCAATGGCGCCGCCACCGCGCGGATGGTGCCCAGTTCGGGAATGCTCACCTGGTACTCGCCCAGGTACTCCAGCAGAAAAGCCTCGAACGGCTCGTCGGCCCGGTCCACCTCGTCGATCAACAACACCGCGCCCGGCTCCGGCGTCTGCAAGGCCTGCAGCAGCGGGCGGCGGATCAGGTAACGCGCCTGGTACACCTCGCGCTCGATCTCGTCGGGCGTGGACGTGGCCTGCGCCGCGCGCATGTGCAGCAACTGCGCCGTGTGGTTCCACTCGTAGAGCGCCTCGCGCTGCTCCATGCCGTCGTAACACTGCAGGCGCAACAAGGGCCGGCCCAGCACCTTCGCCAGCGCCTTGGCCAGCTCGGTCTTGCCCACACCCGGCTCGCCTTCGAGCAACAGCGGGCGCTGCAGGCGCATCGCGAGAAACACGGCGGTGGCGCAGCCGCCGGGGAGCGTGGTAGCCCACGCCCTGCAGGGCGTGGGTGAGGCCGTCGATGCTGTCGGTGTCGTCGGGCACCCGGCTGATCCGTTGGCGTGACGCACCGCCACCTGCGTCTGCACCGTCACCAAGTGCGCCCGGTAGGCCGCGCTGGCGTGCAGGTCGCCGCTGATGTCGCTCGCGTCGATCTTCACGTCCTTCACCGCGTCGGGCGTGAAGCTCTTGGCCAGCGCAGCCTCCAGCCCGGCGTGGCGGAACACGCCGTTGCCGGTGCCGGTGATCGCCACGCGCGGGCCCGAGGGCGTGAGCGCCACGAACACGCCCACCAGCGCGAAGCGCGAGGCCGGCTGGCGGAACTTGGCGTACGCCGCCTTGCTGGGGATGGGGAAACGGATCGCGGTGATGATCTCGCCCGGCTCCAGCGCCGTGGTGTACAGGCCCTGGAAGAAGTCGTCGGCCGCGATCTGGCGCCGGTCCGTCACCACCGTGGCGCCCAGGCCCAGCACGGCGCTGGGGTAGCAGGCGGCCGGGTCGTTGTTGCGCAACCGAGCCGCCCAGGGTGCCGCGCGCGCGCACCTGGCGGTCGCCGATGCCTTCGGCCAGCGCGGCCAGCCCGGGGATGTGCTTGCGCACGTCGGCGTTGTCGGCCACGTCCTGGTGGCAGGTCATGGCGCCGATGACCAGGGTCTGGCCTTCGACCTTGACGCCGCGCAGCTCGGCCACGCCGCCCAGGTCCACCAGTTGCTCAGGGCGCAGCAGGCGCTGTTTCATGGAAGCGATCAGGGTCTGACCACCGGCCAGGGGTTGCGCGCCCGCGCCGCTGAAGCGCTTGGCGTCGGCCAGGGTCTTGGGTTGTTCGAGTGTGAATGCGTACATGGTGTGTCTCCTCCGTTTCAGGCCTTGGCCGATTGGATGGCCGTCCACACGCGGCTGGGGCTCGCGGGCATGTCCAGGTCCTTCACGCCCAGCGGCGCGAGCGCGTCCAGCACGGCGTTGATCACCGCCGGCGGCGAGCCGATGGCACCGGCCTCGCCGCAGCCCTTGGTGCCCAGCGGGTTGGTGGTGCAGGGCGTGGTCACGTGGCCGAGCCGGAAGTCCGGCACGTCGTCGGCGCGCGGCATGGCGTAGTCCATGAACGAGCCGGTGACCAGCTGGCCGGTCTCGCGGTCGTACACGCAGTGCTCCAGCAGCGCCTGGCCGATGCCTTGCACCAGCCCGCCGTGCACCTGGCCTTCCACGATCATCGGGTTGATGATGGTGCCGAAGTCGTCCACCGCGGTGAAGCGGTCGATGCGCACCACGCCGGTGTTGGGGTCGATCTCCACCTCGCAGATGTGCGTGCCGGCCGGGAAGGTGAAGTTGGTCGGGTCGTAGAACGCGGTCTCGTTCAGGCCCGGCTCCAGCTTGTCCAGCGGGTAGTTGTGCGGCACGTACGCGGTGAGCGCGACCTGGCCGAAGGTGACCTTCTTGTCGGTGCCTTTCACGGTGAACTCGCCGTTGGCGAAGTCCACGTCGGCGTCGCCGGTTTCCATGAGGTGGGCCGCAATCTTCTTGGCCTTGGCCTCGATCTTGTCCAGCGCGCGCATGATGGCCGCGCCGCCCACCGAGATGGAGCGCGAGCCATACGTGCCCATGCCGAAGGGCACGCGGCCGGTGTCGCCGTGCACGATGTCCACCTGCGACGGGTCCAGCCCCAGGCGCGAGGCCACGACCTGCGCGAAAGTGGTCTCGTGGCCCTGGCCGTGGCTGTGCGAGCCGGTGAACACCGTCACGCTGCCGGTGGGGTGCACGCGCACCTCGCCGCATTCGAACAGGCCGGCGCGCGCGCCGAGCGCGCCCGCCACGTTCGACGGCGCCAGGCCGCAGGCCTCGATGTAGCTGCTGTAGCCCACGCCGCGCAGCAGGCCCTTGGCCTTGGAGGCGGCCTTGCGCTGTTCGAAGCTGGCCATCTCGGCCAGTTCGTTGGCCTGGGCCATGCAGGCGGGGAAGTCGCCGGTGTCGTACTGCAGCGCCACCGGGGTCTGGTAGGGGAACTCGGTGATGAAGTTGCGGCGGCGGATCTCGTCCTGCGACAGGCCGGTCTCCCACGCGCAGCGGCTCACGATGCGCTCGAGCAGGTAGGTCGCCTCGGGTCGGCCGGCGCCGCGGTAGGCGTCCACCGGCGAGGTGTTGGTGAACCAGGCGTCCACCTCCACGTAGACCTGCGGCGTCTTGTACTGGCCCGCGAGCAGCGTGGCGTACAGGATGGTGGGCACGGCGGTGGAGAAGGTGGAGAGATACGCGCCGAGGTTGGCGTCGGTGTGCACGCGGAAGGCGAGGAAGTGGCCGTCCTTGTCCAGCGCCATCTCGGCGTGCGTCACGTGGTCGCGGCCGTGCGCGTCGCTCAGGAAGGCTTCCGAGCGGTCGCAGGTCCACTTGATCGCGCAGTTGAGCTTCTTCGAGGCCCAGGTCAGGCACACGTCTTCGGCGTACAGGAAGATCTTGGCGCCGAAGCCGCCGCCCACGTCGGGCGCGATCACGCGCACCTTGTGCTCGGGCAGGCCGAGCACGAAGGCCGTCATGAGCAGGCGCTCCACGTGCGGGTTCTGGTTCGCGACATAGAGCGTGTAGTCGTCGCCCGCGCGGTTGTAACTGGCGATGGCCGCGCGCGGCTCCATCGGGTTGGGCGCCAGGCGGTTGTTGACGAGGTCGATCTGGGTCACGTGCGCGGCGCCGTTGAACGCGGCGTCCACCTGGCCCTTGTCGCCGATGGCCCACTTGTAGCAGTGGTTGTCGGCGGCGGCCTCGTGCAGCGCGGGCGCGCCGGACTTCATGGCGTCGCGCACGTCCACCACGGCGGCCAGCGGCTCGTAGTCCACCTCCACCAGCTCGGCGGCGTTCTTCGCGTTCTCCAGCGTGTCGGCCACCACCATGGCCACGTGGTCGCCCACGTAGCGCACCTTGCCGAAGGCCAGGATGGGGTGGGGCGGCTCCTTCATGGGCTGGCCGGCGGTGTCGGTGATGAGCCAGCCGCAGGGCAGGCCGGCGATCTTGTCGCCCGCGACGTCGTCGCCGTCGAGGATGCCGATCACGCCCGGCGCCTTGAGCGCGGCGGACTTGTCGATCTTGCGGATGTTGGCGTGCGCGTGCGGCGAGCGCACGAACACCGCGTGGTGCATGTTGGGCAGCACGATGTCGTCGGTGTACTGGCCGGCGCCGGTGAGGAAGCGGTAGTCCTCCTTGCGCTTGAGCGATTCACCGATGTGGGGGAGTTTGGAGAAGTCGGAAGCACCCATGGTCGTTCTCCTCAGGCCTTCATGGCGGCAGCACCTTGCTGCACGGCCTTGACGATGTTCTGGTAACCGGTGCAGCGGCACAGGTTGCCTTCGAGCAGCTCGCGGATCTCGGTGCCGGTGGCGCCGGGGTTCGACTTGCACAGGCTCACCGAGCTCATCACCATGCCCGGGGTGCAGAAGCCGCACTGCAGGCCGTGGCATTCCTTGAACGCCGCCTGCATCGGGTGCATGGTGCCGTCGGCCGCCGCCAGGCCTTCGATGGTGGTCACCTCGCAGCCGGCGGCCTGGGGCAGCAGCATGTTGCAGGACTTGACCGCGCGCCCGTCGAGCAAGACCGTGCAGGCGCCGCACTGGGCGGTGTCGCAACCCACGTGGGTGCCGGTGAGCCGGAGGTGTTCGCGGATCGCCTGGACCAAGAGCGTGTGGGGCGGCGCGTCGATGGTCACGGCCTTGCCGTTGACCCTGAGTTGAACCTGCATGCTTGTCTCCTTGTTGTGGTGATGGGGCACCAACAAGTTGAGCACGCGGCCCGGGCGGTGATTTGCGGGTTAACCCTGAAATCCTCTGGCCGGCGCCAATCATTCTCAAATTGAGACGCACGCGGCCCAGGGGGCTTGCGCGACCCGGCTCAGAGCTGCGGGCTGGATGAGCGGGGCAGCTCGGCGCGGTAGCGCAGGCGCACCACCGTGTCCTCGACCACCTGCAGGTGCACGCTGGTGCGGCGGTACGACCACTTGCGGTCGATGCCCACGGTCAAGGGGTCCTGGCGGCTCTTGGTGCTGATCTCCAGCCCGTACCTCGACCGCAGCGACACCGTCAGCCGCTGGGCAAGGGCGCGCGCCTCTTCGGGTGAGCCAGCCTGGGCGCGCAGCACGACGCTCTGCAGCCGGTCCTGCTCGAACCCGAACGCCACCTGGAAGTCGGCGCCCACCACGTCATGGGCGGGAATTTCCAGCAGCACGCGGCCGTCTTCGGTGGCCGGGCGCAGCGTGCCCGGGGCCGCCGCCTCGGGAATCAGCGCCACCACTTCCGCCGGCGTGGCGCCGGCGGGCACGCCGCGCCAGAGCGCCTGCGCCGAAGCGCCCACGCACCACAGGAGCAGGGCCGAGCAGACGAGGAATTTGTTCATGTGGGCGTTGGATGCGGGCGAAGCCGCGGAGTTCGGGTGGTTCGGCACCCGGGCGCGGGGCCCGCCGGTGGCCCGGCAAGAATACCCGGTGGCTACTTGGGCCGAGGGCGGGACAGGTGGGGCTGCACCGCCTGCAACCGCCCGCTGCGCAACTCCACCACCGCCTTGCTCACCGCCAAGGCCGCGTTGCGGGTTTCGTCCTGCACGGCCAGGTCGTCGTCCAGCGTGTCGTGGCTGGTGGCGTAGGGTTCGTAGTAGCCGATGAAGCGGTCCAGCCGCGCCTGCGGACCGGCGTCGATCAGGCCCATCCAGTCCAGCCAGTCGCACAGCGAGCGGCGCGCACCCTCGATGCCGGCCACGTCGCCGTGCACCACCACGCCGTAGGCGCGGCCCGCCAGGTGCTGCGGGTAGTCCCAGCCCGCCATTTCCAGCGCCTTGGCCTTCTCGGGCTTCTTGCCGCCGGTGGAGGTCGGGTCGGGGTTGCCGCCGTCGGCGCACACCAGGCGGTCGATCATGAGCTTGAGCGGGCTCGGGCTCTGGTACCAGTAGACCGGTGTGACCAGCAGCACGGCGTGCGCCGCCACCCAGCGTTCGTAGATCTCGGCCATCCAGTCGTGCGTCTGGTTCAGCGCGTGGTTGGGGTAGCAGCTGCACGGCCAGTGGCACAGCGGCATGGCGGTGGACACGCAGCCCTTGCAGGGGTGGATGTGCAGCGCGTATTCGGAGGTGAGCAGGCTCAGGTCCAGCACGTCGACCTGCATGTGCTGCTGTTCGAGCGCTTCGCGCGCGATCCGGGTGAGCCGGTAGCTTTTGGAGATCTCACCGGGGCAGGTGCCGTCGTTGCGCGCCGAGCCGCAGACCAGCAGCACCCGCGACGGTGTGCTGGGCAGCGACCAACTCGCCTGCGCGGCGTCCAGGCGCGCCTTGGTCGCCACCCACTCGGACGACAGGTCGTAGTCCGGGTCGGCGTAGCCCGGCCCGGCCTTCTGCGTCACGGGCGCCTTGCGGCCTTCCTGGTAGGCCTTCCAGGCGATGGCCTCCAGCCGCTCGATGCTCGCGTCCTCGGTGCGGAAGGCGGGGTCGAAGAAGAAGGCGCGAAAGCGCTCGCTGAATGCCGCGCGCTCCAGGGGAGCGGGCGCCTGTCCTTTTCGGATCTGGGTCATGGTGCGGTGGTGTGGGTGGGGTGACCCAATATCGGAGCCACCCGCGGGCGCGTCTGTTCGCCACCGCACCCTGGCTTCAGGCCGGGGCTCGGTGAAAGCGCATCGTCCAGTTGGCTTCCCAGCTGCGACCGGCGTCGGCCGAGAACGCCTGCTCCCACAGCGGCGAGGCGGTCTGCGTGTCGGTCCAGCGAAAGCGCACGCGGATCGGGCGGCCGTCCAGCACGTCTTCGGCGAAGAAGGTGCCCACGCCGCGGTCGAAGTGGCCCACCACCGGCACGTCCAGCTGGTGGGGCTGGCGGCCGTCCAGCCACCAGATGGACCAGCGGCCGGTGTGCGGGTTGTGGCTGCGCAGCGTGGCCGCGCGGTAGCTGCCGCCGGGCAGGTGCAGCAGGTTGTCGTCCACATTGCCCTGGCCGCCGAGCACGGGCCAGGCGGTGCAGGTGCCGTCGAAGCGCTCCCAGTCGGTGCAGCCGCTCAGGCGCTCGCGCAGGCGGTGGTGTTCCACGCGCCAGTGGCCGTGCAGGAAGTCGAAGTCGTGGTCGCTGGTGTTCATGGGGTGGCTCCTTCAGGCGTGCAAAGCGGAACGGGCGGTGGGGGTGAGGCGGTGGCTCTCGGTGGGGCCGGCCAGCCAGGGGGCGAGCGTGGGCTGCGCGTCGCGCGCCCAGGCGCCGCCGCGCGCGAAGGCGTCGAAGGCGGCGGGGCTGTGAAACAGCGCGAGGCCCACCAGCACCGGCTCGCCCTCGCGCACCGGCAGGCGCGGGAAGTTGTTGGGGCTGGCCTCCGTCACGTACCAGCCGATGCGCCGCGCGCCGCCCTGGCGCAGCACCGGCGAGAGCACCTCGCGGCACAGATCCAGCAGGTCGCTGCCGGCGGGCGCGCGCAGCGGGAACACGGCCGCGTCCAGCAGGCCGGGCGGTGTGTCGGTGGTGCCGGGCTTGGCGCGCCGGGGGGCTTCGCCGTCGATGCCCGCGCCGGGCCAGGCCGGGCGCAGCAGGAACACGTCGTCCGAATCGATCATGGTGGCGTTCGCCGCGTCGCGGTGCGCCTGCCACACCGGGCCGCCGTAGAACGCGGCCAGGCCCTGGGCGCGGCGCGCCATGTCGGCGAAGCCGCGCAGCCAGACGAAGCGGTTGGCGTCGTCCAGGTCGCGGAACTGGCCGATCACGCGCAGGCCCTGGGCCTCCTGGGTCTCGACGAACTCGCGGTCGAACAATTCGATGAGGGTGTCGCGCCGGCCCGGGTGCAGGGTGTAGCGGCGCAGCTCGACGAGGGGGGACTCGGTCATGGCAAAAGCTCCTTGAAAGACGATGCGGTGATGATCCACCCCATAACCTGACACGGTGTGTCATGTTTAAATCTCTCGCATGCAAGCCAGCCGACTGCTCTCCATCCTCATGCTGCTGCAGGCGCGGGGCCGCCTGACGGCCGGCGCGCTGGCGCAGGCCCTGGAAGTGTCCGAGCGCACCGTGCTGCGCGACATCGACCAGCTCTCGGCCGCCGGTGTGCCGCTGTGGGGCGAGCGCGGGCGCCAGGGCGGCTTTCAGCTGCGCGAGGGCTGGAGCACCCAGCTCACCGGCATGACCGAGCCCGAAGCCCAGGCGCTGCTGCTCGCCGGCCTGCCCGGGCCGGCCACCGAACTGGGCCTGGGCGCGGCCGCCGCCTCGGCGCGGCTGAAGATGGTGGCGCAGCCTGCCGGGCGAGTGGCGCGAGCAGGCCGACCGCGTGGGCCAACGCCTGCACATCGACCCGGTGGACTGGTACCGCGCGCAGGACGCGCCGAACTTCCTGCGCGAGGTGGCCGACGCCGTCTGGCGCGCGCGCCGCATCGAGGTGCGTTACGAAAGCTGGCGCGGCAAGGCCTGGCGGACGCTGGAGCCGCTGGGCCTGGTGCTCAAGGCGGGCGCGTGGTACCTGGTGGCGCGCGCGGTGGACGCGGCGCCCCCGAAAGGCGATGGCGTGCGCACCTACCGGCTGGCGAGCCTGCTGGAACTCAAGCCGGGCGCGGCCTTTCGCCGGCCCAAGACGTTCGACCTCGCGCGCACCTGGCAGGCGTCGGCCGCGCGCTTCGAATCGGAGCTGCGTTCGGTGGAGGTGCGGGCGCGCGCGACGCCGCGCTGCCTGAAGTGGCTGGCGAACGCGCGCGTGCCGTTCAGCGACCCGGTGGGCGACGAGGTGACGATCCGCGTCGAATCGGTGGAGCAGGGCGCGCGGCAGCTGCTCGCCTTCGGCGACGAGATCGAGGTGCTCTCACCGCCCGCGCTGCGCGAGCGCCTGGCGCAGCAGGCGGTGGCGGTGCTGGCGCGCTACCAGGCCCGGGGCCGTGCTCAGTGCTGAAAGACCGCGCCCGAGGTCATCAGCGAATCGATTTCCCCGGGCTCGAAGTCCAGCTCGCGCAAGACCGACACCGTGTGCTGCCCCACGTAGGGGGCGGCGGAGGTGGCGTGCGGAGACGCGCCGTTGAAATGGAGCGGCAAACCCAGCGAAGGCGTTTTTCCGCCGTCGGCATGGTCGACGTCCACCACCATGGACGTGGCGCGCACCTGCGGATGTTCCAGCGCCTGCCCCACGTCGTTGACCGGGCCCACCGGCACGCCGGCCAGGTCGAAGCGCTGCACCCAGGCCGGCGCGTCGTCGCTGGACAGGGCTTGTGTGATCAGCGCTTCCAGTTCCGCGCGGTGCGCCACCCGGCTGCGGCCATTCTTGAACCGGGGTTCCTGCAGCCATTCGGGGTGCCCGAGGATCTGGGCAATGCGCTCCCAGTTGGCCTGGTTTCCGCCACCCAGGGCGATGGCCCCGGTGCGGCAGCGAAAGGTCTGGTAGGGCGCGATGAGGGGATGGGCCGTCCCCATGGGCTTGGCGATGGTGCCGTCGTTGAAGTAGGCCGCCGCGAACCAGTACATCTGCTGCATGGACGCCTGCAGCAGCGAGGTTTCCACCTTGCAACCCTGGCCGGTCTTCAGCCGCTCGATGTAGGCCGCGAGAATGCCGACGGCCGCGAGAATGCCGGCATTGATGTCGGCCACCGAGTTGGCGGGCTTGACGATCTGCCCGTCGGGCGTGCCCGTGGCGCTGATCAGGCCTGAAAAGGCCTGCAGCACCAGGTCGAAGCCGCCTTGGTCGCTCAGCGGTCCATGGGGGCCGTAGCCGCTGATGGAGCAGTAGATCAGCTCGGGCTGGATGCGCCGCAGGTCGTCGTAGCCCAGGCCCAGCGCGTCGAGCTTGCCGCGGCGGAAGTTCTCGGTCATGACGTCGCACCGCGCGACCAGGCGGCGGATCACCTCCTGGCCCTGTGGCAGGCGGATGTCCACGGCGACGGAGCGCTTGCCCCGATTGAGCATCAGGAAGCTGGGCGCCAGGCCGGGGTCGCCCGGCCGTGCATAGCCTCGGGAGTCGTCCCCGGCGGGGAATTTCTCGATCTTGATGACGTCGGCGCCCATGTCCGCCAGCATGAGCCCGCACACCGGGCCGGCCATGATCTGGGACAGTTCGAGAACGCGCATGCCCTTCAGGGGGCCTTGGGCTTTGGGGGTCATGTCGGTCAGGCGCCCTTGAACACGGGTGGGCGGTTTTCAGCGAAGGCCGCCAGGGCCTCCCGGAGATCGCTCGTGCCCAGGCTGTGCAGAAAGGCCTGGGTGGCGGTCGCCTCGTCGTACTCCTGCCGCCCGGTCTCGTTGAGCACCTTCTTCATGGACACCAGCGGAATGGGGGCCATGGCCAGCAGATCGCCGATCCAGCGCTGCAGCTCGGCGTCCAGTTCTTCGGGGGCCACCAAGGCGTCGAGGTAGCCGATCCGCAGCATCTCGGCGGCGTCGATCGTTCGCGAGGTGAGGAACAGCTTCTTCGCGCCGCCCAGCCCCAGCCGGGTGACCCAGCGGCGAATGCCCCTGCCGTAGTAGTGCAGTCCGAGGCGGGCCGCCGGCATGAACATGCGGATGCCTTGCGCGCCGAGGCGGAAGTCGCACGACAGGGCGAGGTCCGTGGACCCGCCATAGACCGGCGCATGCAGCCGGGCGATGGTGACCGCCCGCGCATTTTCGATGTCGTCGCAGAGTTGTTCGAACGGGTTCTCGCCGGCCTTTCCATTGGCGCTGGCGGCCGTGCCCAGCCGCGTCAGATCGAAGCCCGAGCTGAAGCTTTTGCCCTCGCTCTGGAACACGATGACGCGCACCGCGGGCATGCCGTTGAGCTCGCTCAGGTAGCGGGAAATCACGCCCACGTCATCGGGTTCGATGCGGTTGTGCGTGGCGGGCCGGCGCAGGCGGATGGTGGCGACCGCGCCATCCACGTTCAGCTCGGGCGGCTGAGAGGCGAGCGCGGTGGCGGCGGGGGCGGATTCAAGGTGGGTGGACATGAGGGAGGCTTTCAGACAGGGGAGGGGAATGCGGTTCACTCGAACTTCAATTGCTGCACCCGCACCACGCGAGCCCATTTTTCGAAGTCTCTTTTCACCAGCAGCGAGGCTGCGTTGGGGGTGCTGGCCGATATGTCGTTGCCGAAACCGACGAGCTTGTCCTTCACGGCGGGGGTGTTCAGGGTTTCGTTCAGCGCCGCGTTCAAGCGCTCGATCACCGGTTGCGGCGTGCCCTTGGGCAAGGCCATCACGAACCAGCCCTGGGCGTCATAGCCTGGGACACCCTGTTGAGACACGGGCCTGACGCCCGGGAACGACGGCACCTCGCGGTCCGAGGTCACGGCGATGGCGCGCGCCCGGCCGCTCTGCACGATCGGGATGGCGGGCGCGATCGTCGCGTACGACACCTCCACCTGCCCGCCCATCAGGTCGTTGAGGGCGGGGGCCGCACCCCGATAGGGCACGTGGGTCATGAAGGTGCCGGTTTCGGCCTTCAGCAGTTCGGCGGACATCTGGTGGATGCTTCCCAGCCCTGAGGTGGAGAAGCTCAGGGCGCCGGGCTTCTTGCGCGCCAGCTGGATCAGCTCCGGCAGCGTGCGCACGGGAAGCGTGGGGTTCACCAGGATGACCAAGGGCGATTGGGCGACCACGCCCACGTAGGCAAAGCCGGTCACGGGGTCGTAAGGCACCTTGCGCGTGGTCGGGATGATGGTCAGTGGGGCGCTGTCGATAAGGCCCACCGTGTAGCCATCGGGCGCCGCGTTCGCAACGGCCTCGGCCCCGATGGAGCCCGCCGCACCGGGACGGTAGTCCACGACCATGGGTTGCCCCAGGATTTTTTCCATGACCCCGGCGATTTCGCGCGCGGTGGCGTCCGCCGCGCCGCCCGGGGTGTAACCCAGGATCAGTTTGATGGGTTTGGTCGGCACCCACTGAGGGCCTGCGGCGAACACGGCATGGCCGGGCAAGGCCAAGCCGGCCGCCAGGGTGGCGGCAGCGACCGCTTGTTTTAGAATATTCACTGAACGTCTCCTAATATATTTACGATCGACTTCAGTATATTTAAATGAGCACAACCATGCAAGTGGCCGAGCCCACGAAAGGCGCGCGCACGTTCGCCGAGCAAGTGCGCCTGGCGATCCTTGAAGACTTGGCGTCGGGCGCGCTCCGCCCCGGGGAACCCCTGGACGAAAAGCTGCTGTGCGAGCGCTTCGGTGTGTCCCGCACACCGGTGCGCGAAGCGTTCCTGCAGTTGGTGGCCCAGGGTTTCGCGGTCAACGAAGCCCGAAGCAGCGTCACCATCCCGAAGCTGTCGCTGCAGCGCTTGCGCGACATCCTGGAGCTGATCGCCGAGCTGGAGGCGACCGCCGCCAGGCTGGCCGCCAGAAGGGCGACCGCCGCGGAGCGGCAAGCCATCCTGGCGTCACTGGAGCAGGGACGCCGCATCGCGGCCGATGGCACCGCGCGCACGTACGAGGTCGCGAACGACGGGTTCCATCGCGCCATCTGGTCCGCGTCCCACAACGAACTGCTGGAAGAGCAGGTTCGCCAGATGCGCACCAAAACCGCGGGCTACACCCGCAACCGCTTTGATTCGCCAGGGCGCATGCAACGGTCCGTGGAGGAGCACCAGGCGGTCGCGCTCGCCATCGCGAATGGCGATGAGGCGGCCGCGTGGCAGGCCATGTCCGAGCACATCGCGATCGGTGGACGGGACTTCGCCGAATTCGTCAGCGGCATCCCCGCGAGTCTCCTGAGCGTGTGAGGCCTCAGCCCCGCCGCGCCTGGTCGATGGCGGCCACGTCGATCTTCTTCATGGTCATCATCGCGTCGAAGGCGCGTTTGGCCGCCGCGCGGTCGGGGCCGGTGAAAGCCTCGGTGAGCGTGCGCGGCGTGATCTGCCACGACAGGCCCCAGCGGTCCTTGCACCAGCCGCACTCGCTCTCCTGGCCGCCGTTGCCCACGATCGCGTTCCACAGGCGGTCGGTCTCTTCCTGATCGTCGGTGGCGATCTGGAAGGAGAAGGCCTCGTCGTGCTGGAACACCGGGCCGCCGTTGAGCCCGATGCAGGGAATGCCGGCCACGGTGAACTCCACCGTGAGCACATCGCCTTCCTTGCCGGAGGGGTAGTCGCCCGGCGCGCGGTGCACCGCGCCGACCGCGCTGTCGGGAAAGGTCTTGGCGTAGAAGGTCGCGGCGTCCAGGGCGTCGCGGTCGAACCAGAGGCAGATCGTGTTCTTGGGGATCATTCCGGGTCTCCTTGAGCGTTGAGCAAGAGGAACCCGGCACCTTACCGCTTTCGGAGGCTCGCGTTAAGCGCCGCGACCGCGAACCTGGCGGCGTTAGCATCTTCTGATGACCTCTTTACCTGCTGTAACGGCCTGCCTGGCGTTCACGCTGGCCTGCGTCGCCCATGCCGCCGCGCCGGACGACGCCCTGTTGAGAGGAGGGCAAGGCTATCCGCCCGGTGGTCCCGTCCCGTTGGCATCGCATCTCGTGGCGGACGAGCAGCCCCAGCATCTGCTGAACTCCTTCAGCGGGGCCTTGGAGCAGGCGCTGGCCCATCGCATCGTCAGAAAGGGCGCGCATTCGAGGCCACTCGCCCGCGCGCCCGAGGAAACGGCTTTCGTGTACCAGCACGATGGCCTTCGTCTTGGCGTGAACGACTATCTGGATCGCCAGCGGGTCACGGGCCTCATGGTGATCAAGGACGACACGGTGGTGCTCGAGCGTTACCAGTACGGCCTGGGTCCGGCCACGCGCTTCCTGTCGGCCTCGATGGTCAAGTCCATCGTCGGCGTGCTCATCGGCATCGCGTTGGAGGAAGGCCGCATTCGCTCCCTGGACGACCTGGCGCGGGTCTACGTGCCCGCGCTGGCGGGCAACCCCTATGGTGAAACGTCGATCCGCGATCTGCTCCAGATGTCGTCGGGCGTGCGGTTTTCGGAGCAGTATGACGGCCGCGACGACCTGGGCGCCCTCATCGAAGACACCATCGGGCGCCGCTCGCCGGGCGGGGCCGCCGTCTTGTTGCCGCATGTCCAGCGCCGGATCGCGCCGGGCCAGTTGTTCTACTACTCGTCCGCGGACACGCAGGCGCTCGGTCTTGTGCTGCGCGGTGCCACCGGTGTTGCGCCGGCCGACTACCTGAGTGAACGGATCTGGCAGCCCATGGGGGCTCAGGACGATGCGAGCTTCCTGGTCGATGCCGCTGGCCAGGAAGCGGCTTTCGCGTTCCTGCACGCGACGCTTCGGGACTACGGCCGTCTCGGGATGCTGCTGGCCAATGAAGGCCAGGTGGGCGACAGGCAGGTCGTTCCCGCTGCGTGGGTGCGGCAATCGACCGCGGTCGCACAACCCCATGCCCAGCCCTTTGTGGCGAGTTCCTACTTTGGCTACGGGAATCATGTCTGGATCTTTCCAGGTGCACGGCCGCGGTTCGCGCTCATCGGGGTGCGCGGCCAGGTGATCTTCGTGGACCCTGCGCTGCGCCTGGTGCTGGTGCAGACGGCCGTCTGGAAATCCGCGGGCGACCGCGCGGCGCGGGCCGAGCTGCTGGCCTTGTGGCGGGGGGTGGTCGAGCAATACGGGGCTTGGTGAGCAGGCCTGCCTGCCCCCCGGTTTGTGGGCTACCCAACAGACGGCCAGAAGGCGCAGGCGAATACTCCGGACACGAGACATCCGGAGACCAGCATGCCATCCCCGCAACACCACTTCAATCCGCCCCGCAAAAGCGGCCGGACGGGCCGCCAGGCGCGTCAGGGCGAGGCCCCGCGGCGACAGGGACCCTCCCGCATGGCCCTGGAGCAGCCCGACGACACGCCGCGGGATCAGCGGCTGTCCCACCCTCAGTTGGGCCCCCGCCAGATGGCCTGAAACGCAGCGGAGCGCGCGAGAGGCTGAGCAACCACCGCGTGTGGGCTAGCATCGCGCGCATGCGTTTTTTGGTTGTAGGAACAAGCGGCGCGGGCAAGTCCACCTTCGCCGAGGCCTTGGGCAAGGCAGCACAGTGTCCGCACATCGAACTCGACAGGTTCTATTGGGGCCCAGGTTGGGAAGCCGTGCCGCACGAACAGTTCGAGCGTGCCGTGCTGGCGGCCACCGAAGGAGCGCGCTGGGTGGCCGATGGCAACTACAGCGCCGTGCGCGATGTGCTCTGGCCCCGCGCCACCCAGGTCGTCTGGCTGAACTACAGCCGCTGGACGGTGTTCTCGCGCCTGCTCTGGCGAACGCTCGGCCGCATCATGACGCGCGAAGAACTGTTTCAAGGCAACCGCGAGTCGCTGCGCATGTCGTTCTTCTCGCGCGATTCCGTCCTGCTGTGGTCGTACCGCACCTTCGAAACGAACCGGCGAAAGTACGCCGGCCTTCGTGAGGATCCGCGCTACGCCCACCTCCAATGGACGGAGATCACCCGGCCCTCCGAGGCCCGGGCGTTCATCGAGCGGCACACGGCCTAGGCCGGGCGCTGGCGTTCGGTGTGCACGATGAACAGGGCCACGAGCAGCGAGAGCAGCGAACTGGCCCACATCACACCGAGCACGGCGAGGTGGGCGTTGGACGCGTTGACCACCAGGCCCGCGAGAAACGCGACGATGCCGGCACCGATCACCGTCACCGCGGCGGCCAGGCCCGATGCCGTGCCCGCCAGGTGCGGGCGCAGGGACAGGATGCGCGCATTGGCCGCCGGCATGGTCAGGCCGTTGCCCAGGCCCACGAAGACACACGGGCCGAAGAAGGCGAGCGGGTGCGTGAGGCCCGAGGCCAGCAGCACCAGACCCACCAGCAGGCCCACGGCCGTGAGCAGGCGGCCGACCAGGATCAACCGGGTCGGTGCGTGCCTGGAACTGGTGTGCCCCACGATGTAGCTGCCCAGCATGAAGCCCGCCGGCACCAGGCCCATGTAGGCGCCCAGCGCCGTGCTCGACAAGCCGCCGAGCTGCGCCGCCACCAGGGGCGCGCCACCGAGGAAGGCGTACAGCGTGCCGATGCCGAAGGCCATGCACAGGGCATAGGCCCAGAACGGTGGCGACCGGCCCAGCTCGCCATAACCCTTGAGCTGCAGGGCGAAGGAGGCGGTGCGGTGGTGGTTGGTCTCCTTCAGGTGGAAGGCCACCAGCCACAGGCCCGCGAGCCCGAGCACGGCGAAGGCGACGAAGTTGGCGCGCCAGCCGAAGGCGCTGTCGAGCAGGCCGCCCACGGTGGGTCCGATCATGGGCGCCACGGCCCAGGCCGAGGAGACGTAGCCGATGCGGCTGGCGGCGCCGCCTTCGTCCGAGGTGTCGCGAATGGCCGCGAGGGACACGGCGTAGCCGGCGATGACGGTGGCCTGGAACATGCGGCACACCAGGAAGGTGGTGATGTCGGTGGCCAGGCTGCAGCCGATGGAGGCGAGGGTGTAGATCGCCAGCGCGGCCAGCGCCACGGGCTTGCGGCCGAAGCGGTCGGACATCGCGCCCGCGATCAGGTGCGCGACGGCGGTGGCGATCGCATAGCCGGCGACGGCGAGGTTGACGAGCGCGAAGTCGGCGTCGAGGTCGCGCGCGATGTTCGGCAGCGAGGGCACGAACATGTTGAGCGGCAGGATCGCCAGCGCCGACAAGGCGATGAGGACGGAGAGGCGCGGGGAGGCCGTGGTCTGCATGGGGGTTGAACGCCTGGGCTGAGGGGACACATCGCCGGGGGCCGTGCGGTTGCGCGACCGTGATCTGCTCGTGCCGGGTTCAACAGGAGTCATGCGCCATCGGGCTGGGTGGGGCCCGTGGCGGGAATCGGGCCGGCTGTGCGCGGCCCATGGCGGCATTCTGCCCCAGCACGGCGTGGCGCGAATCTTCAAGACGCGCGGCGCGCCGGCTGAGACAGTGGCGTGCCATCACCCCTCAACGGAGCAGCGCCATGAACATCCTCGTGAACCGACAGCGGTTTCACATCCACCCCGACTGGCAGGACGAGACCCTGCTCGCCGTGCTGCGCGAACACCTGGGCCTGGTGGGCACCAAGTTCGGCTGCGGCATGGGCCAGTGCGGCGCCTGCACGGTGCTGCTCGATGGCCAGGCGCAGCGCAGCTGCCTGCTGCCGGTGAGCGCGGTGCAGAACCAGGCCGTGGAAACCATCGAGGGGCTGGCGGGCCGGGACGGTGGTCTGCACCCGGTGCAGCAGGCCTGGCTGGACGAGCGCGTGCCGCAGTGCGGTTATTGCCAGGCGGGCCAGATCATGGCCACCGTGGCCCTGCTGCGGCAGGACCCGGCCCCCAGCCCGGCGCGCGTGGACGAAGCGCTGGCGGGCAACCTGTGCCGCTGCGGCACGCAGCAGCGCATCCGCGCCGGTGTGCAGCGCGCGGTGGTGCTGCAGCGGGGCCGCCCGTGAAGCGGCGCGCCTTGCTCCAGGCCGGCGGCGCGCTGAGCGTGGCCTTTCTCGCCGGCTGCGCCTTGCCGGTGATTCCCAAGCGGCCCGTGGCGGGCTACGAAGACGCGCTGGGCTGGGTGCGCCACCGCGAGGGCCGCTACGAGCTGCTGCTGCCGCGCGTGGAGATGGGCCAGAACATCGGCACCGCGCTCAAGCAGGTGGCGTGCGAGGAGCTGGGCATCGGCTGGGACCAGCTCACGCTGCGCCTGCCGCACACCGGCGAGATGGCGCGCGTGCGCGCCACGGTGGGCAGCGAATCGGTGAAGGACTTCGCCCTGCCGCTGGCCCAGGCCTGTGCCACGCTGCGCGAGGCGCTGGCGGCGGGCCACACCCAGGGCGAGCGCATGGCCGAGCCCCGGCCCATGGACCAGCTGCGCGCGTTCCAGCCCGGGGGCCGCCACGTGGGCCGCGCCGCGCCGATCGAACAGGGCCCGGCCATCGTGACCGGCGCCGCGGTCTACGTGGCGGACGTGCGCCTGCCGGGCCTGCTGTTCGGCCGCGTGCTGCGCGCGCCGGTGTCGGCCGAGCGCGTCTCCACACTGGGCGCGATGAACGAGGCCGCCGCGCGCGCGGTGAAGGGCTTCGTGGCCCTGGTGCGCGACGAGCGCCTGCGGCAGGCGTCGAGCGAGGGCGTCGGCATCGTCGCGCGCACGCCGGGGGCGCTGGACCGCATCGAGGCGGCGCTGGAGGCGCGCTGGCTTTCGCAGGGCAGCTTCGGGCAGGCCGAGATCGACCACCTGGTGGACGTGGACCGCCACCTCGCCGACGGGGGATTCAAGTACCGGGTGCACGAGGACGCCATCGACGCGCAGGGCGAGTGGGATGTGGACCTGCGCATCGACATTCCGCTGGCGGCGCACGCGCCGATCCAGCCGCGCGCGGCGGTGGCCGCCTTCGATGCCGAGGGCGGGCTGGACCTCTGGGTGGGCTCGCAGGACGTGTACTACCAGCGCGACGTGGTCTGCAAAAGCCTGGGGCTGGACGAAGACCGCGTGCGCGTGCATGGCAGCCGGGTGGGTGGGGCCTTCGGTGGCAAGACGATCTGCACGGTGGAGCTGGAGGCCGCGGTGCTCGCGCAGGCGGTGCGGCAGCCGGTGAAGCTGCAGTGGACGCGCGCGCAGGAGTTCCGCCAGGGTTTCCACCGCCCGCCCTCGAGCCACCGCATCCGCGTGCGCCTGCGCGACGGTCAGCTGGACCAGTGGTGGCACGCGTTCGGCAGCAGCCACATCCTGTTCACCAACGCGGGCCTGCCGGCCTGGATGCAGCGACTGACCGACTTCGTGACCGACGCGGGTGTGGCGCGCGGGGCGCAGCTGCCCTACCGCTGCGCGCGCAAGCGCGCCGAGTTCGCGCTGAACCGCCTGCCGGTGTTCACCGGGCCCTGGCGCGGCCTGGGCGCGGGGCCCAATGGGCTGGCCATGGAATCGGCCATCGACGAATGCGCGCGGCGCGCGGGCGTGGAGCCGTTGGCGTTTCGCCTGCGGCACGCCGAAGACCCCCGGCTGGCGCGTGTGCTGCGCGCGGCGGATGCACGGGCCGGTGCAGGCGCGTCGGCGGTGTCGGGCGTGCGGCGCGGGCGCGGGGTGGCCTGCGGCATCTACAAGCAGCTGAGTTACGTGGCCGTGGTCGCCGAGGTGGTGGTGGACGCGCGCGGCCAGCTGCGCGTGGCGAGGCTGGTCTGCGCGCACGACTGCGGCACGGTGATCAACCCCGACCAGGTGCGCGCGCAGTGCGAGGGCAACCTGGTGTGGGGCCTGGGCATGGCGCTGAGCGACCGGCTGGCGGCGGTCGATTCGCGCATCGGCCCCGGCAGTTTTGCCGAAGCACCGATACCATCGCTGGACCAGATTCCGCCGCTGGAGGTGGTGCTGGTGGAGGCGGGTGGCGCGCCGGGCGGGGCGGGCGAGACCGCCATCGTGGCCACGGCGGCGGCGATCGCCAACGCGGTGCGCGAGGCCACCGGCGTGCGCATCCAGCGGTTCCCGATCGACACCGGCCTGTTGGCCCAGACCACGACCACATGAGCGACTTTGCTTCCGAAGCCATGCTGCGCCTGGTGCGCGCCGGCCTGCAGCGGCAGGGCCTGGCGGCCGACGGCCCGCCGGCCGTGCGCAGCGCGCACGTGCCGCTGGCGGACAAGCGCACCTGGCTGGACCGGCTGTGGCAGGCCCATGGGCCGGACGTGATCGTGCGGCTGGGCGAGGCGGTGCACGGCATGGACGACGAGCCGCTGTTGCTGGCGCTGTCGCTTGCGCGCGACCCGCCCGACCTGCTGCAGCGCTGGCAACGCCTGGAACGCTTCGTGCATTCGCGCCATCGCGTGCGCGTGAGCCAGCCCGAGCCCGGCCTGCTGCGCCTGCGGCATCTGTCGCTGGATCCGCTGCGCCCGCCCACGCCGGCCGAAGACCTGCTGGTGTTCGGCTTCCTGGTGGCGCTGTGCGAATACCTGCGGACACCCGGTGTGCAGGCCCGGCCAGTCGGGCAACCGCTGTGGAGCCGCAGCCAACGCGCGTGGCGCTCACCCGTTTGGCCAGACGATGTGTCGAGCTGGGAGTTGCGCTGGCAAGCCCGGCCCGAGAGCCCGCTGACCGAACCCGGACCCGCGACCCCCGAGGGCTGGGTCGCCCACCTCCAGGCCCGGCTCGCCGCCGACCCGGGGCGGGGCTGGACGGTGGACGCGCTGGCGCGGGAAGCGGCCTCGTCGCCGCGCACGCTGCAGCGCCGCCTGGCGGACCAGGGCCTGAGCTTCACGCAGTTGCTCGCCAAGGCCCGGCTCGCCGGGGCGGCCCGGTTGCTGGCCGCGGACAACATGCCCACGGCCCAGGTGGGCTATGTGTGCGGCTTCGCCGACCAGGCCCATTTCACCCGGCAGTTCAAGCAGCACACGGCGATGACGCCGGGGCTCTACCGCAACGAGTTCAGGCCGGCGTGAACCAGATCGCGGCGCTGCGCATGCCCACCCAGGTCAGCAGCAGCGAGCCCATCAGGTGCAGGCCGGCCGTGCCGACGGCGAGCGCGAAGCGGCCGTGCTGCAGCATGGCGATGACTTCGGCCGAGAAGGTGGAGAAGGTGGTCAGCGCACCGAGAAAACCGGTGATGACCGCGAGCCGCCAGACCGGGTCGATCTGCGTCTGGCTCTGGAAGAACACCACGGCCACGCCCACGATGTAGGCGCCGATCCAGTTGGCCGCCAGCGTGCCCCAGGGCAGGATGGCCGCGCCCTGGTTGAGCCACAGGCTCAGCCGCCATCTCGCCAGCGCGCCGAGCACGGCACCGAGGGAGATGGCGATGACGCTGTGCATGGGGGCCGCGCTTCAGCGATGGAGGATCAGAACGGCGGGCCGTCGTCGTCCGCGTCGGCGGTGACGGCCTCGCGCGCGGCGGGTGCCGACGCCGAAGGCTCGCTGTCGGCGGCGGCGCCGAAGGCCATCTCGCCGCCCAGGGCCTCGATCAGCTCGGGAATGAGTTTCTGCAGCTCGCCGGTGGACAGGGCCACGTCGGCGTCGAAGCCGTTTTCGCCTTCATCGGGCCGGCCGTCGAACACGCCTTCCAGGAAGCTGATCTTCTTGACCTGCAGCGATTCGGTGAGCGTGAAGCCGATGCGGCCTTCCCAGCTCATGGCCAGGCGGGTGGGCAGCTTGCCTTCGGTGATGTGCTTGCGCACCTCGTCGGTGGCGAGGTTGTGGCGCGTGAATTTCACGGCCGACTTTTCTTCATCGCCGGACTTGAGCTCGCACTCGCGCTCCACCGCGAAGCCGCCGGGCCATTCGTCGGGCGTGGTGGCCGAGAGCCACTGCGTCATGGCGGTCTGCGGCGTCACGGCGGTCTGCAGCAGGGTGACGGCCAGGCCGTCGAAGGCGCGCACGAGGGCGGTGACGACCTCGTCGAGCTTGCCCTGGCTGCTGGCGTCGGTGACGAGCCAGCCGTTCTTCAGGTCGATCCAGACCCACACCGTCATCTGGCGCGCGAAGGCCTGGGGCAGCAGGGCCAGCAGCGCGTCTTCGCGCAGCGCCTTGGTTTCCTTCTTGCCGGGTTTGCGGCCGGTGGTGGCCTCGATGTGGTCGGCTTCTTCCTGGGCCTTTTTCTTGACGACCGAGCCGGGCACGCCCTTGGTCTCGATCTGCAGTTTCAGGATGCGCTGGCCGGCCACCGATTCCACCAGCGGGCCGTGGGCCTCGCCGCGCGGCTCGATCCAGCCGACGGCCTTGTCCTGCGTGGCGCCGCAGGGCACGAAACGGGCCACGTCCAGCGCGGCTTCCATGTCTTCCAGCGTCGCTTCCCAGCCGGGCGCGATGCGGTAGATCGTCACATTCTTGAACACGGGGAACACCTTAAAAAAACAAGCCCTGCACCCGGGGCGGGTGCAGGGCCTGCATATCTTAGAGGATGGCCTTTTGTTACATACGGGAGGGCAGCCAGCTCACGATCTGCGGGAACCACCAGAGCAGCAGCACCGCCAGGACCATGATGAAGAAATAAGGCAGGCAGACCTTGGCGATCCACGTGATTTCGCGTTTGGTCATGCCCTGGAGCACGAAGAGATTGAAACCTACGGGCGGGGTGATCTGCGCCATCTCCACCACGATGACCACGAAGATGCCGAACCAGATGAGGTCGATGCCGGCGGCGGTGACCGTGGGCAGGATGACGCCCATGGTGAGCACGATCATCGAGATGCCGTCGAGGAAGCAGCCGAGCACGATGTAGAACACCGCCAGCGCGAGCAGCAGCACGCCGGGCGAGAGGTTCAGGCTGGTGACGAACTCGGCGAGATGGCGCGGCAGCCCGATGTAGCCCATGGACAGCGTGAGAAAGGCCGCACCCGCGAGGATCAGCGCGATCATGCAATAGAGGCGCGTGGCACCCAGCAGCGAATCGCGGAACGTGACCCAGTTGAGCGAGCCTTGCGCGGCGGAGAGGATGAGCGAGCCCACCACGCCGACGGCGGCGGCTTCCGTGGCGGTGGCGATGCCGGTATAGATGGTGCCGATCACGCCGCCGATGAGCAGGATCACGGGGATCAGGTGGCGGGATTCGCCGAGCTTCTGCCTGAAGCTCATGCGCTCATCGCTGCGGGGGACCTGGTCGGGGTTGAGCAGGGCCCAGATCATCAGGTGGCCGCTGAACAGCGCCGCGAGCAGCAGGCCGGGCAGCACGCCGGCGACGAACAGCTTGGCGATGGAGACCTCGGCGGCGACACCGTAGACGATCATGATGATCGAGGGCGGAATGAGAAGACCCAGGGTGCTCGCCCCGCCCAGCGAACCCACGATCTTCTCAGGCGGATAGCCGCGTTTGGTGAGCTCCGGGATGCTCATCTTGCCGATGGTGGCGCAGGTGGCGGCCGACGACCCGGACACCGCCGCGAAGATCGTGCTGCCCAGGATGTTGGTGTGCAGCAACCGGCCCGGCAGGGCATTGACCCAGGGGGCCAGCCCGCGGAACATGCTTTCGGAGAGCTTGGTGCGAAAGAGGATTTCGCCCATCCACACGAACAGGGGCAGGGCGGTCAGCGTCCAGCTGCTCGCCGAGCCCCAGATCGTGATGGACATGGCATCGCCCGCCGGGCGCGATGAGAACAGCTCCATGCCGATCCAGGCCACGCCGGCGAGGGTGAGTCCGATCCAGACACCGCTGCCCAGCAGGGCGAACAGCGAGACGATCAGCAAGGTGGTGACGACGACTTCATTCATGGCGCGTCTCCACGCTGTCGTGCGAGCGCTCGCGGCGAAGCTCCAGCACCCATTCGTCGATGAAGGCGATCAGCAGCACGGTGGTGCCCAGGCCCATGAGGATCTGCGGAATCCACAGCGGCGTGGCGTCGCTCGCGGTGGAGATGTCGTGAAAGACATGGGATTGCCAAGCCAGCCGCCACGCATACACGGCCAGCAGGCCAGAGAGCAACACCGCAACGGAGAGCGACCACAGCTCCAGGCCGCGCCGCATGCCGCCCGTGAGCTTGCCGATGATCAGCGTGACGCGGATGTGTTCGCCGCTCTTGAGCGTGTGCGCCAGCGCCAGGAAACCGGCGCCCGCCATGGCGTAGCCGGCATAGGCATCGGTGCCGGGGATGTAGAAGTTGAACATGCGGCCCAGCATGGACAGCAGCACCATGATGAGCACGCCGATCATGAACAGCGCGGCCAGCCATGCCGATCCGGTGTAGAGGGCATCCAGGAGTTTTCGCATCGGCGGATGGGGGATAGGGCGGGTGAAAAAAACACCGCCCGGCGGGGCCGGGCAGTGTCGAGAGGACTTATTTGCGGTAGGCGTCGAGCATGGCCTGGCCTTCGGGACCAGCCTTCTCCAGCCATTCCTTGACCATGGTTTCGCCCACCTTCTGCATGTCGGCCTTGAGGGCGGCCGAAGGCGCTTCCACCGCCATGCCATTGGCCTTGAGGATGGCCAGGGTGTCGGTGTTGACCTTTTGCGAGGCAGCCCAGCCACGCGCCTCGGCGTCGGCGCCGGCCTTGAGCACGGCATCCTGGGTGGGCTTGTCCAGCGCGTCGAAGGCGCGCTTGTTCATGATGATCGCGTTCTTGGGCAACCAGGCCTGCACGTCGTAGTAGTACTTCAGATGCTCGTAGAGCTTGCTGTCCACGCCGGTGGCACCGGAGGTCATGTTGGACTCGACCACACCGGCCGCCAGTGCCTGGGAGAGTTCTGCGGCCTGCACGGTCACGGGTTGCGCGCCGACCAGCTCGGCGATGCGCGAGGTGGCCGGGCTGTAGGCGCGCCACTTGCTGCCCTTGAGATCAGCGGCGCTGGTCACCGGCTTCTTGCTGTAGATGCCCTGAGGTGGCCAGGCCACGGTGTACAGCAAGGTCATGCCCTGCTCGGCGAGCTTTTTTTCCAGGATGGGCTTTTGCGCCTTGTAGAGCTTCATGGAATCGGCGTAGCTGGTGGCCAGGAAGGGCAGGCCGTCGGCGCCAAACATCTGCCACTCGTTCTGATAGGCCGCCAGCAGGATCTCGCCGATCTGCGCCTGGCCGCCCTGCACCGCGCGCTTGATCTCGGGCGCCTTGAACAGCGAGGCGCCCGCGTGCACCGTGATCTTGAGTTTGCCGCCGGTGGCCTTGTCCACGTCGTTGGCGAAGGCCGTGAGGTTGACGGTGTGGAAGTTGGTGGCGGGGTAGGCCGCCGGCAGGTCCCATTTGGTCTGGGCCAGGGCGGGGAGGCTCATGGCCACGGTGGCAGCGGCCACGGAAAGGCTGAACAGGCGACGTTTCATCTTGGGGCTCCAGGTGGGGGTGGGACACGGATCGAGCAGCGGTTGCGGCTCGGAGGACTCTATCGGCGAGTGGATGAAGTGTGATCGGTACTTTCCCTGAATGTCAATAAATCGTTGGCAAATCGTCAACATAAAGCCTAAACTCCGCCGCACCGAAACGACGCAGACTTTCCGCCATGGCCCGTTCCAAAGCAAGTGCCAAGCCAACGCCGCCGGCTTCGCCCATCGTGTCTTCCGCGCACCTGGTGTCGCCGCGCAGCGCGGAGATGAGCGAGTTCGAGTTCGGCCTGATCGTGGCCGGCAATGCCTTCCACCGCTGGGTGGTGCACTGCATGAGCGCCGCCGGCCTGAAGGACCTCACCGCGCTGGACGTGCTGGTGCTGCACCACGTTTCGCACCGCGCGCGCGACAAGCGCCTGGCCGACATCGCCTTCATCATGAACGTGGAGGACACGCACCTCGTCAACTACTCGCTCAAGAAGCTGCAGAGCCTGGGCATGGTGGAGTCGAGCAAGAACGGCAAGGACGTGACCTACGCGCCCACCGAGGTGGGCAAGGGCTACGTGACGCGCTACCGCGAGATCCGCGAAACCTGCCTGATCGATGCGCTCAAGGCGGATGACGCGCTCAACCACGACATCGGCCAACTCGCGCGCCTGCTGCGCGTGCTCTCCGGCATCTATGACCAGGCCGCGCGTTCGGCCGCTTCGCTCTGACATTCCCTATGACACCGACGCACGCACTTCGCTGGCAGTTCTGGATCGACCGGGGCGGCACCTTCACCGACATCGCTGCGCAAGCGGCCCGACGGCACCCTGGTCACGCACAAGCTGCTCTCGGAAAACCCCGAGCAGTACCGCGACGCGGCGGTGGCCGGCATCCGCCACCTGCTGGGGCTGAAAGCCGGCGAGCCGGTGACGCCCCAGCAGGTCGAGTGCGTGAAGATGGGCACCACGGTGGCGACGAACGCGCTGCTGGAACGCAAGGGCGAGCCCACGCTGCTGGTGACCACACGCGGTTTCCGCGATGCGCTGCGCATCGCGTACCAGAACCGGCCGCGCCTGTTCGACCGCCGCATCGTGCTGCCCGAGCTGCTGTACACCGAGGTGATCGAGGCGCAGGAGCGCATGGCCGCGCACGGCGAGGTGCTGCAGCCGCTGGACGAGGCGGCGTTGCGCGCCGACCTGCAGGCGGCCTTCGCGCGCGGCTTGCGCAGCGTGGCGCATCGTGTTCATGCACGGCTACCGCTTCACCGCGCACGAGGCGGCGGCCGAGCGGCTGGCGCGCGAGGCGGGCTTCACGCAGGTGAGCAGCTCGCACGGCACCAGCCCCATGATGAAGTTCGTGAGCCGGGGCGACACCACGGTGGTCGATGCCTACCTCTCGCCCATCCTGCGCCGCTACGTGGAGCAGGTGGCCGCCGAGATGCCGGGCGTGAAGCTGTTCTTCATGCAGTCCTCGGGTGGCCTCACGGATGCCCACGCCTTCCAGGGCAAGGACGCCATCCTTTCCGGCCCGGCCGGCGGCATCGTGGGCATGGCGCGCACGGCGGGCCTGGCGGGCCACGGCAAGGTGATCGGCTTCGACATGGGCGGCACGTCCACCGACGTGTCGCACTACGCGGGCGAGTTCGAGCGCGAGTTCGAGACCCAGGTGGCGGGCGTGCGCATGCGCGCGCCCATGATGAGCATCCACACGGTGGCGGCGGGGGGGGGCTCCATCCTGGCGTTCGACGGTTCGCGCTTTCGCGTCGGCCCGCAGAGCGCGGGCGCCAACCCCGGCCCGGCGAGCTACCGGCGCGGCGGCCCGCTGGCGGTGACGGACGCCAACGTGATGACGGGCAAGATCCAGCCGGAGCACTTTCCCAAGGTGTTCGGCCCCCGCGCCGACGAGGCCTTGAGCCTGGACGCGGTGCAGTCGAAGTTCGCCGAGCTGGCGGCGCAGACCGGGCGGCCCGCCGAGGAGGTGGCCGAGGGCTTCATCCACATCGCGGTGCAGCAGATGGCCAACGCGATCAAGAAGATTTCGGTGGCGCGCGGCTACGACGTGACGCGCTACACCCTGCAGTGCTTCGGCGGCGCGGGCGGGCAGCACGCTTGCCTGGTGGCGGATGCGCTGGGCATGACGCGCGTCTTCGTGCACCCGCTGGCGGGTGTGCTCAGCGCGTACGGCATGGGGCTGGCCGACCAGAACGTGATCCGCGAGCAGGCGGTGGAACTGCCGCTGGTGGCGGCGTCGCTGCCCACGATCGCGGACGCGCTCGAGACCCTGGCGGCGGCCGCTCGCGCCGAGCTGCAGCGCCAGCAGGTGAACGCGGGCGAATCCACCGTGCACCGCCGCGTGCATGTGCGCTACGAGGGCAGCGACTCGGCCCTGGTCGTGCCCTACGGCGACATGGCCGAGATCGAGGCGGGTTTCGAAGCCGCCTACCGGCAGCGTTTTGCCTTTCTCATGCAGGGCAAGCGCCTCGTGGTGGAGGCGGTGTCGGTGGAGGCCGTGGTCGCGGGCGACGCGCCGCACGAGCCGCGCGTGGAAACGCACGAACCGCGCGAAGTGCCGCGGCGCGAGACGGTGCGCATGTACTCGGGGGGCCAGTGGCTGGACACCGCGCTGGTGGTGCGCGAGGACCTGCGCCCGGGCGACGTGATTCCCGGGCCCGCGATCATCGCGGAGAAGAACGCGACCACGGTGGTCGAACCGGGCTGGGAGGCGGTGCTCACGGCGCTGGACCACCTGGTGCTGGACCGCCGTGTGCCACGCACGGTGAGCTACGCCGTGGGCACCACGGTGGACCCGGTGCTGCTGGAGGTGTTCAACAACCTGTTCATGAACATCGCCGAGCAGATGGGGCTGCAGCTGCAGAACACCGCGTACTCGGTGAACATCAAGGAGCGCCTGGATTTCTCGTGCGCGCTGTTCGACGCGCAGGGCAACCTCATCGCCAACGCGCCGCACATGCCGGTGCACCTGGGTTCCATGGGCGAGAGCATCAAGACGGTGATCCGCGAGAACACCGGCAAGATGCAGCCGGGCGACGTGTATGTGCTCAACGACCCTTACCACGGTGGCACGCACCTGCCCGATGTGACGGTGATCACACCGGTCTACCTCGGCAGCCAGCCCACGTTCTACGTGGGGTCGCGCGGCCACCACGCCGACATCGGCGGCACCACGCCGGGCTCCATGCCGCCGTTCTCCACGCGCATCGAGGAAGAGGGCGTGCAGATCAACAACGTGAAGCTGGTGGACCGGGGCGTGCTGCGCGAGGCCGAGATGGTGGCCCTGCTGCAGAGTGGTGAATACCCTTCGCGCAACCCGCAGCAGAACATGGCCGACCTCAAGGCGCAGATCGCCGCCAACGAAAAAGGCGTGCAGGAGCTGCGCAAGATGGTCGAGCAGTTCGGCCTGGACGTGGTGCAGGCCTACATGCGCCATGTGCAGGACAACGCGGAGGAGTCGGTGCGCCGTGTGATCACGCGCCTGAAGGACGGCCGGTACACCCTGCCGCTGGACAACGGCGCGCAGATCCAGGTGAGCGTGCGGGTGAACGCGGCCGAGCGCAGCGCCGAGATCGACTTCACCGGCACCTCGCCGCAGCAGCTCAACAACTTCAACGCGCCCACGGCGGTGTGCATGGCGGCGGTGCTGTACGTGTTCCGCTCGCTGGTGGACGAAGACATCCCACTCAACGCGGGCTGCCTCAAGCCGCTCAAGGTCGTCATCCCGCCCGGTTCCATGCTCAACCCCAACCCGCCGGCCTCGGTGGTGGCGGGCAACGTGGAGACCTCCAGCTGCATCACCAACGCGCTGTACGGCGCGCTGGGCGTGATGGCGGCCAGCCAGTGCACGATGAACAACTTCACCTTCGGCAACGCGGCGCACCAGTACTACGAGACGATCTCGGGTGGCAGCGGCGCGGGCGATGGCTTCGATGGCACGAGCGTGGTGCAGACCCACATGACCAACTCGCGCCTGACCGACCCCGAGGTGCTGGAGTTCCGTTTTCCGGTGCGGCTGGAGAGTTACGAGATCCGGGCTGGCTCAGGCGGGGCCGGGCGCTGGCACGGCGGCGACGGTGGGGTGCGCCGCGTGCGGTTCCTGGAAGACATGACCGCGAGCATTCTGTCCAACGGCCGTGTGCACCCGGCCTTCGGCATGGCGGGCGGCCAGCCGGGGCAGTTGGGCATCAACCGCGTGGTGCGGGCCGATGGCCGCACCGAGGACCTGGCCCACATCGGGCAGGCCGAGATGCAGGCAGGCGATGTCTTCGAGATCCACACACCGGGTGGCGGGGGATACGGGAAGGCGTAACGAGCGCCAGCCCACGATCCAGGGACACCGCGGGTCCGGCTTCGCCGGCCCCAGGTGTCGCCCCCTGGGGGGTGACGCGCCGCAGGCGCGGCGCGGGGAGGGGAGCCGTCTACAACTCTTCGACTCGGCGGGCCGGGTAGCTGTCCCAGGCCTGGCAGCCCGGGCACTGCCAGAAATGCTGGCGCGCCTCGAAGCCGCAGGCCGCGCAGCGGTAGCGGCGCAGCGGCGCGCTGGCGTGTTCGAGCGCCTTCTGCACGCTGGCCTTCGCGGTGGGGCTGGAGAGCGTCTCGCCCGCCATCCACTGGGTGGTGATGACCAGCGAGGGTTCGCGCTCCAGGTGGCTGAGGTAGTGGCCGCGCACCGCCTCGGTGCCGCTGCTCAGGCTGGCCAGGGCTTCCGTGACGTCGATCGCCGGTGCGCGCTCGTGGCTGGCCTGCAGCAACTTCATGGCCTCGGCCTCGCGGCCGGTCTGCCGGGCCAGATCGGCCAGGGCACGGGCCGCCAGCGGCAGGCTTTGTGGTGCGTGCTGGTTCATGCGCACCAGGGCGTCGAACGCGCCCGAGGCGTCGCCGGTGTGCGCCTTCAGGGCCGACAGCGCCATCCAGCCGCGCGCCAGCTGTGGGGCGCGTTGCACGGCCTCGTTCAGCAGTTGCTGGGCCTTGGCGCCGTCGCCCCCGCGCTGGGCGAGGTCGGCCTCTTCGCACAGGTAGTGCGCCAGCCGCGTGGCGAAACTGCCTTGTTCGGCGTCTTCGAGGCGCTGGGCGATCCGCTTGGCCTGGGGCCAGTCGCGCGAGCGTTCGTAGATGCCCAGCAGCGCCAGCAAGGCCTCGCCTTCGAAGGCCGAGCCTTCGAGCTTGTGCAGGGCCGCTTCGGCGCGGTCCAGCAGGCCGGCCTTGAGGAAGTCGAGCGCCAGCGCGTGCTGGGCGCGGTCGCGGTCCTTGCGGTCGATGTCGGCGCGCGAGAGCAGGTGCTCATGCACGCGCACGGCGCGGTCGTAGTCGCCGCGGCGGCGGAAGAGGTTGCCCAGGGCGAAGTGCAGTTCGGCGGTGTCGGGGTCGCCCTGCACCGCTTCGATGAAGGCGTCGATGGCCTGGTCCTGCTGTTCGTTGAGCAGGTGGTTGAGGCCGCGAAAGTAGGCCTTGGGCGCCTGGCGGCCTTCCATGCGCCACTGGCGCAGGTCGAAGCGCGACGCGGCCCAGCCCAGCGCGAACGCCAGCGGCAGGCCCCAGAGCAGCCAGGTGAAATCAAAGTCCATGCCGGCGGTCGATCGGGTCGGGAGGGAGCAGGGTGGTGTCGCCGTCAAAGGCGGTGCTGTGCAGCGCCGAGGCCGACGCGTGCTGGCGGCGGGTGCGCCGGGCGCGCAGCCACAGCGGCAGCATCACGGCCACGCCGAGGAACACCCCGATCACCAGCGCCACCAGGATCACCAGCACCAGGGGGGCTTGCCAGCTCGCACCGAAGAACAGGTGCAGCGTCACGCTGTCCTGGTTGTTGAGTGCGAAGGCGAACAGCACAAAAAAAATGGCTGCATTGAGCAGCCACATCAGGTATTTCACGTCGTCCCCTTTGTGGTGGGGCGATTGTAGCGAGCAGCCCTGTCTCAGGCCCGCTTCTGGGTTTCGCGGCCCAGAATCTCGGCGGTCTTCTTGTCCACCTCTTCGCGCAGGGCCTTGCCCGGCTTGAAGTGCGGCACCCGTTTCTCGGGAATCATCACGCTCTCACCGGAGCGCGGGTTGCGCCCGATGCGAGGTGAACGCCGGTTGACGGAGAAGCTGCCAAAACCCCGGATCTCGATGCGATGGCCCTTCACCAAGGCTTCGCCCATGGCGTCCAGGATCGCCTTGACGGCGAACTCGGCATCGCGGTGGGTGAGCTGGCCGAAACGGCTGGCCAGAGCTTCAACGAGGTCGCTTCGGGTCATGTCGAATGGAGTGGGGGCGTTGAGGGGACAGCGCCGGGCAAGTGGCCGCCCTTGCGGGCGGGTGGCTCACCCGGCGCCGAACCGGTTTCGCTTCAGTTCTGGTTGTTGTCCAGCTTGGCGCGCAGCAGGGCGCCCAGGCTGGTCGTGCCGGCGTTTTCGCGGGAAGACTGCTGGCTCAGGTTGCCATGGCTTCCTGCTGGTCGGCGGCGTCCTTGGCCTTGATCGACAGCTGGATGTTGCGGGTCTTGCGATCCACGTTCACCACCACGGCGTTGACTTCGTCGCCTTCCTTGAGCACGTTGCGCGCATCTTCCACGCGGTCACGGCTGATTTCGCTGGCGCGCAGGTAACCCAGCACGTCTTCGCCCAGATCGATCTCGGCACCCTTGGCATCCACGGTCTTGACCTTGCCGGTCACGATGGAGCCCTTGTCGTTCACCGACACGAAGGTGGTGAACGGGTCGCCGTCGAGCTGCTTGATGCCCAGGGAGATGCGCTCGCGCTCCACGTCGATGGCCAGCACGATCGCTTCGACTTCCTGGCCCTTCTTGTAGTTGCGCACGGCGGCTTCGCCGGGCTCGTTCCAGGACAGGTCGGACAGGTGCACCAGGCCGTCGATGCCGGCGGCCAGGCCGACGAACACGCCGAAGTCGGTGATCGATTTGATCGGGCCCTTGACGCGGTCACCGCGCTTGGTCTGCTCGGCGAATTCGTGCCAGGGGTTGGCGCGGCACTGCTTCATGCCCAGCGAGATGCGGCGCTTGTCTTCGTCGATGTCGAGCACCATGACTTCGACTTCGTCGCCCAGCGACACCAGCTTGGACGGGGCCACGTTCTTGTTGGTCCAATCCATTTCGGAGACGTGCACCAGGCCTTCGATGCCAGGCTCGAGTTCCACGAACGCGCCGTAGTCGGCGATGTTGGTGATCTTGCCGAACATGCGGGTGCCTTGCGGGTAGCGGCGCGAAACGCCCATCCACGGGTCGTCGCCCATCTGCTTGAGGCCCAGCGAGACGCGGTGCTTCTCGGTGTCGAACTTGAGGATCTTGGCGGTGATTTCCTGACCGGCCGTGACCACTTCGCTCGGGTGGCGCACGCGGCGCCATGCCATGTCGGTGATGTGCAGCAGGCCGTCGATGCCGCCGAGGTCCACGAACGCACCGTATTCGGTGATGTTCTTGACCACGCCGTGCACGATGGCGCCTTCCTTCAGGGTGTCCATCAGCTTGGCGCGTTCTTCGCCCATGGAGGCTTCCACCACGGCGCGGCGGCTCAGCACCACGTTGTTGCGCTTGCGGTCGAGCTTGATGACCTTGAATTCCAGGGTCTTGTTTTCGTACGGGGTCAGGTCCTTGGTCGGACGGCTGTCGACCAGCGAGCCCGGCAGGAAGGCGCTGATGCCGTTGACCATGACCTTGAGGCCGCCCTTGACCTTGCTGGAGGTCGTGCCGGTGACGAATTCGCCGGATTCGAGCGCTTTTTCCAGCGACATCCAGGAAGCCAGGCGCTTGGCCTTGTCGCGCGAGAGCAGGGTGTCGCCGAAGCCGTTTTCCACGGAGTCGATGGCGACGGAGACGAAGTCACCGACCTGCACTTCGAGTTCGCCCTGGTCGTTCTTGAATTCGGCCAGAGGCACGTAGGCTTCCGACTTCAGGCCAGCGTTGACCACCACGTGGTTGTGCTCGATGCGCACGACCTCGGCGGTGATGACTTCGCCCGAGCGCATTTCAGCGCGTTTCAGGGACTCTTCAAACAGGGCGGCAAAAGATTCAGACATTGAATTTCCTAAACCACTCAGCGTCGGTGCAACAACCACGGGAAATGCGGCTGGAACGGATGCGACGTGTGGGCGGCGTTGACGTTGCGGTGCGTGACACCGCGGGGTTAAGTGAAAAGAACCTTCGGGCCTGCGGGCAGGGAACGCCCGGCTGTGCCGTCAGGGCCATCAAGAAGCGCGCTCAGTTGCCCGAGAACGCCGTTTTGCCTTGCCACCAGTTCAACACCTGCTGCACCGATTGCTCGATGTCCATGCCGGAGTTGTCCAGTTCCAGGGCGTCTTCGGCGGGCTTGAGAGGGGCGTGTGTGCGGGAGGTGTCCCTCAGGTCACGCGCTTTCAGGTCTGCCAAAAGACTGTCGATGTTAGCAGCAATTCCCTTTGAAATCAACTGCTTATGGCGCCGTGCGGCGCGTTGCTCGGCGCTGGCGGTGAGGAACACCTTCAGCGGGGCGTCCGGGAAGATCACCGTGCCCATGTCGCGGCCGTCGGCCACCAGACCGGGGAGCTGGCGAAAGGCGTGCTGCAGGCCCAGCAGGGCCTCCCGCACGGCGGGCACGGACGAGACCCGGGAAGCCGCCATGCCGGCGGTTTCGCTGCGCAGGTCGTCGGTCACGTCCTGGCCCTCGAACAGGGTGCGCAGGCCTTCGAAGCGCACCTGCAGGCCGGCGGCGAGCTCGCCCAGGCGGCGCGCGTGCCCGGGGTCCTTCAGGTCGGGTTCGGCGGTGGACAGGCCGGCTCTTTCAGCCGCCAGCCCGACCAGGCGGTACAACACCCCCGAATCCAGCAGGTGGTACCCGAGCTGTTCGGCCACCTCGGCCGAGAGGGTGCCTTTGCCGGAGGCGGTGGGGCCATCCACGCAGATCACGGGGATGTGCTCCCTGGGCGTGGTGCAGACCTGGAACAGGGTCTCGAAGTAGTCCGGGAAGGTCTTGGCGACGCACTTGGGGTCTTCGATGCGCACCGGCAGCTTCGCCGGGTTGAATGCGGCGAGCGAAAAACACATGGCGACGCGGTGGTCGTCGTAGGTGTGGATCGACGCCGCACGCCAGTCCTGCGGGCGGGCGGGCGGCGTGATGCGGATGAAATCCTCGCCTTCCTCCACCGTCGCGCCGAGCTTGCGGCATTCCTTGGCCATGGCGGCGATGCGGTCGGTTTCCTTGACGCGCCAGCTGGCGATGTTGCGCAGCGTGGTGGTGCCGTCGGCGTACAGGGCCATGGCCGCCAGCGTCATGGCGGCATCGGGGATGTGGTTGCAGTCCAGGTCGACGGCCTTGAGCGGCCAGGCCCCGCGCTGGATGTGCAGGCGGTTGGCTTCGCCCGAGACCTTGGCGCCCATGAGGCGGGCGGCTTCGACGAAGCGGATGTCGCCCTGGATGGACGACAGGCCGACGCCTTCGATGGTGATGCCGTCGGTGCCCGGCGTGGCGGGCGCGAGGGCGCCCAGGGCGATGAAATAGCTGGCTGACGAGGCATCGCCTTCAACCGCGATGCGGCCGGGCGACTGGTAGCGGCTGCCGGCGGGGATGGTGAAGCGCTGCCAGCCGTCGCGCCGCACGGCCACGCCGAAGCGCTCCAGCAGGTTGAGCGTGATCTCGATGTAGGGCCGCGAGATGAGTTCTCCCACCACGTCGATGACGATGTCGCGCTCCTGCGCCACCAGGGGCAGGGCGAGCAGCAGGGCGGTGAGGAATTGGCTGGACACGTCGCCACGCACGCGGATGGGCTGGTCCAGCCGCAGGGCGTGGGTCCGACCATCGCCGAGTTTCAATGGGGGATAGCCTTCGTTGGCGAGGCAGGCCACGGGGCAGCCCAGCTGGCGCAGCGCATCGACCAGGTCGCCGATGGGGCGCTCGTGCATGCGCGGGACGCCGCTGAGTTCGAAGGTGCCGCCATGGCGGGTGGCCAGCAGGGCCAGCGAGGCGGTGAGGGGCCGCATCGCGGTGCCGGCGTTGCCCAGGAACAATTTGGCCTGGGGCACCGGCAGGGCGCCGCCCAGGCCATGCACGCGCAGGGCGCCGTTGGGTTGCGGTTCGATGCGGCAGCCCAGTTCGGCCAAGGCCTTGAGCATCACCTGCGTGTCGTCGGAGTCGAGCAGGTCGGCGATGTCGGTGTGGCCCACGCTGAGCGCGGCGAGCAGCAGCACGCGGTTGGAAATGCTCTTGGAGCCGGGCAGGCGCACAGTGCCGCCGGCGCTCGCCAGCGGCGGGATGTCGAGGTGGGAAATGGCAAACATGCGCGAAGGTGAGGAAGCGTCGCCCGGGGCGCCGCTCAGCTGCGGGGCTTGACGGCGGTCATGCGCCAGCGCGCGCGCGCGCTGCTGGCCTGTTCGATCAAGGCTTCGAGGGCGTCGGGGTTGCCGGCATTGATGGCGGTCTCCAGGGCGTGCAGCGCGCGCTGGAAATGGCGCGACTGCGCCAGCAGCTCTTCGCGGTTGGACATGAGCACGTCGCGCCACATCGCCGGGTCGCTGGCCGCGATGCGGCTGAAGTCGCGAAAGCCCGGGCCGGCCAGCGAGAGGAAATCCGGCCCATCGGACTGGCCCTGGATGGCGTTCATCAGGGCGAACGCCACCATGTGCGGGAGGTGGCTGACGGCGGCATAGGCCGCATCGTGCGCTTCCGGCGACATCTGCTTGACGTGGCAACCGAGCGCGGTCCAGAGCTGGCTGGCCTTCTCGAGCTGGGCGGTCAGCGTGCGTTCGATCGGGGTGAGGATGACCTGGCGGCCGTGGTACAGGTCCGCGTCGGCGTGCTCGACGCCGGCGACTTCCTTGCCAGCGATCGGGTGGGCGGGAACGAAGACACCGACCTGGTCCTTCAGCACACGGCGCGCGGCGTCGATCACCTCGCGCTTGGTCGAGCCCACGTCCATGATCAGCACGTTGCCGCGCACCAGGTGGCGAATGGCTTTGAAGGTGGCTTCGGTGGCCGAGACCGGCACCGCGAGCAGCACGAGATCGGCGCCCGAGACCGCCAGCAGCGCCGACGGGGCCTCGACGTCGATCACGCCCAGCTGGCGCGCGCGTTCGGTGGTGGAGGGCGACTTGCTGTAGCCCACGACGCGCTTGACCAGCCCGGCGCGCTTGAGCGCCAGCGCGAAGGAGCCGCCCATCATGCCGCAGCCGATCAGTCCCAGTTGTTCAAACATCATTCGCTCACCGGGTATGCGCCCAGCACCTTGTAGAAGGCGCAGAGACCTTTGAGTTCCTCCAGCGCGGCGGCCACGTGCGGCTGCGACGGGTGGCCCGCGATGTCGATGTAGAAGTAGTACTCCCACTGGCCCGACTTGGCCGGGCGCGACTCGAAGCGCGTCATGGACACGCCGTTGTTCTTCAGCGGCACCAGCAGGTCGTGCACGGCACCGGGGCGGTTGGGTACCGACACCACCAGGCTGGTGCAATCGCGTCCCGAGGCGGGCGGCATGGCCAGGGTCTGCGGCAGCGAGATCACGGCAAAGCGCGTGCGGTTGTAGGCCTCGTCCTGAATGGCGTGCGCCACGATGTGCAGCCCGAACTGGGCGGCGGCGCGTTCGCTGGCCAGGCCGGCCCAGGCCGGGTTCTCGGCCGCCAGCCGCGCGCCTTCGGCGTTGCTGGAGACCGCGCGGCGCTCGGCGTTCGGCAGGTGTTGCGTGAGCCAGTTCTGGCACTGGGCCAGGGCCTGCGGGTGGGCCATGACGACTTCGATGCCATCCAGGTGATTGACCTGGCGCAGCAGGTTGTGGCGGATCAGCAGGCTGACTTCGCCCACCACGTGCACAGGCGAGCGCAGGAACAGGTCCAGCGAACGCGCCACCACGCCTTCGGTGGAGTTCTCCATGCCCACGACGCCGAACTGCGCCGTGCCGGCCGCGGTGGCGTGGAACACCTCGTCGAAGTTGGCGCAGTAGATCAGGTTGGCCGCGCCGCCGAAGAATTCGATCGCCGCCTGTTCGCAGAAGGTGCCCTGCGGACCGAGCACGGCCACGCGCTGCGGCGCTTCCAGCGCCAGGCAGGCGGACATGATCTCGCGCCAGATCGAGGCCACGTGCTGGTTCAGCAACGGCCCCTGGTTGGCGCCCTGGATCTTCTCGATGACTTGCGCGACGCGGTCCGGCCGGAAAAAGGGCGAGCCCTCCGCGCGCTTGATGTCGCCGACCTGTTCGGCCACGCGAGCGCGTTGGTTGAGCAGGGCCAGCAACTGCTGGTCCAGCGCGTCGATCTGCACGCGCAGGGTGCCCAGGGCTTCGGACTGTGAGGGAAGGGTCATCGGTTCAGGCCTGTGTTTGTTCGAATTGGCGCATGTAGGCCACCAGGGCGCGCACGCCCTCGATCGGCATGGCGTTGTAGATGCTGGCGCGCATGCCGCCCACGGATTTGTGGCCCTTGAGCTGCAGCAGACCGGCCGCCTTGGCGCCTGCGAGGAAGGCCTCGTTGCGCGACTCGTCGCGCAGGAAGAAGGGCACGTTCATGCGGGAACGGCAGTCCTTGGCGACCGTGTTGCTGTAGAAGGTCGACTGGTCGATGAAGCCGTACAGCAACTCGGCCTTGGCGATGTTGCGCGCCTCCATGGCCGCCACGCCGCTCAGGTTGCCTTCGGTCTGGCGCTTGAGCCATTGGAAGGTGAGGCCGGCCATGTAGATGGCGAAGGTCGGCGGCGTGTTGTACATGGAGTGGTTGTCGGCCACGGTCTTGTAGTCGAACGCGCTGGGGCAGGTTTTCAGGGCGTGGCCCAGCAGGTCTTCGCGGACCACCACGAGCGTGAGGCCGGCCGGCCCCAGGTTCTTCTGGGCGCCGCCGAAGGCCAGGCCCACGCGCGACCAGTCCACCGGCCGCGAGGCCACGTGGGAAGAGAAATCGATGGCCAGCGGCACATCGGATCCGAGTGCCTTCAGGTCGGGCAACTCGTGCACTTCCACGCCGTTGATGGTCTCGTTGCTGCACAGGTGCACGTAGCGCGCGCTGCGGTCGAGTTGCCAGGTCGCCGGCGCGGGCAGGGTGGTGTGGTGGTCGGCTTCGTTGCTGGCGGCCACGCGCGCGTCGCAGTAGCGGCGCGCTTCCTTCAGCGACTTCTGGCTCCAGCTGCCGGTGACCACGAAGTTCACCGTTTGCCCGCGCGACAGGTTCAGCGGCACGATGGCGTTTTCGGCCAGACCACCGCCCTGCATGAAGAGGATGCGGAAGTGCTCCGGCACGGCGAGCAGCTCGCGCAGGTCGGCTTCGGCGGCCTTGAGGATGGCGCCGAACTCCTGCCCGCGGTGGCTCATTTCCATCACGCTCATGCCGCTGCCGTGCCAGTCGAGCATTTCGGCCGCGGCCTGCTGCAGCACCTCGGCGGGCATGGCCGCCGGGCCGGCGGAGAAGTTGTAGGGCCGCGCCATCACGGCTCGGTGCCCGCGTCGTCGGCTGCGCCCGCTCCGTTCGTGTCGTCGCCCAGCTCAGGCACGTTGGCGTCGTTCTCCACGATGCGCTGCAGGCCCGAGAGTTCGGAGCCTTCGTCCAGCGCAATCAGCGTCACCCCTTGCGTGGCGCGACCCATTTCGCGGATCTCGGACACGCGGGTGCGCACCAGCACGCCCTTGTCGGTGATGAGCATGATCTCGTCGTCGTTGTGCACCAGCGTGGCCGCCACGACCTTGCCGTTGCGCTCGCTCTGTTGAATCGCGATCATGCCTTTGGTGCCACGGCCATGGCGGGTGTACTCGGCGATCGGCGTGCGCTTGCCATAGCCGTTGATGGTGGCGGTCAGCACGCTCTGCTCTTCGTCCTCGGCCACCAGCATGGCGATCACGCTCTGCGTGTCTTCGATCAGCATGCCGCGCACGCCGCGCGCGTTGCGGCCCATCGGGCGCACGTCGTTCTCGTCGAAACGCACGGCCTTGCCGCCGTCGCTGAACAGCATCACGTCGTGCTGCCCGTCGGTCAGGGCCGCGCCGATGAGGAAGTCGCCCTCGTCGAGGTCCACGGCGATGATGCCGGCCTTGCGCGGGTTGCTGAACTCATCGAGCGCCGTCTTCTTGACCGTGCCCATGGAGGTGCGCATGAACACATAGCGGTCGGACGGGAAGCTGCGCATCTCGCCGGTCAGCGGCAGCACCACGTTGATCTTCTCGCCTTCCTGCAGCGGGAACATGTTGACGATCGGGCGGCCGCGCGAACCGCGCGAACCGGCCGGCACTTCCCACACCTTGAGCCAGTACAGCCGGCCACGGTTGGAGAAGCACAGGATGTAGTCGTGCGTGTTGGCGATGAAGAGCTGGTCGATCCAGTCGTCTTCCTTGGTGGCGGTGGCCTGCTTGCCGCGGCCGCCGCGCTTTTGCGAGCGGTATTCCGACAGCGGCTGGCTCTTGATGTAGCCGCTGTGGCTGAGCGTGACCACCATGTCGGTTGGCGTGATCAGGTCTTCGGTGGCGAGGTCTTGCGCGTTGTGCTCGATCTCGCTGCGGCGCGCGCCCAGCTTGGTCTGGCCGAACTCCTGCTTCACGATGATCAGCTCTTCGCCGATGATGGTCGAGACCCGCTCGGGCTTGGCCAGGATGTCCAGCAGGTCGTCGATCTCGCCCATGACCTCCTTGTACTCGGCCACGATCTTGTCCTGCTCCAGGCCGGTCAGGCGCTGCAGGCGCATCTGCAGGATTTCCTGGGTCTGGGTCTCGGACAGCCGGTACAGGCCGTCTCCACCCATGCCGAACTCGCGTTCCAGGCCGTCGGGCCGGTAGTCGTCGGCGTTGATCACGCCGCCATCGGCGCGCGTGCGGGTGAGCATCTCGCGCACCAGCTGGCTGTCCCAGGGGCGCGCCATGAGTTCGGCCTTGGCGACGGGCGGCGTGGGCGACTCGCGGATGATGCGGATGAACTCGTCGATGTCTGCCAGGGCCACGGCGAGGCCTTCGAGCACATGGCCGCGCTCGCGCGCCTTGCGCAGGTTGAACACCGTGCGGCGGGTCACGACCTCGCGGCGGTGTTCCAGGAAGACCTGGACCAGGTCCTTCAGGTTGCACAGGCGCGGCTGCGCCATCGACCAGGGCCACCATGTTGATGCCGAAGGTGTCCTGCAGTTGCGTCTGCTTGTACAGGTTGTTGAGCACCACTTCCGGCACTTCGCCGCGCTTGAGTTCGATCACCAGGCGCATGCCCGACTTGTCCGACTCGTCCTGGATGTGGCTGATCCCCTCGATCTTCTTTTCGTGCACCAGTTCGGCAATGCGCTCCTGCAACGTCTTCTTGTTGACCTGGTAGGGCAGTTCGTCCACGATGATGGCCTGGCGCTGGCCACGGTCGATGTCCTCGAAATGGCACTTGGCGCGCATCACCACGCGGCCCCGGCCCGTGCGATAGCCGTCCTTGACCCCGTTGATGCCGTAAATGATGCCCGCCGTGGGGAAGTCGGGCGCGGGAATGATCTCCATCAATTCGTCGATGGAGGCCTCGGGGCTCTTGAGCAGGTGCAGGCAGGCGTCCACCACCTCGTTGAGGTTGTGCGGCGGGATGTTGGTGGCGATGCCGACCGCGATGCCGGCCGAGCCGTTGACGAGCAGGTTGGGCAGGCGCGACGGGAGCACCAGCGGCTCTTTTTCCGAACCGTCGTAGTTGGGACCGAAGTTGACGGTCTCCTTGTCGATGTCCGCCAGCATTTCATGGGCGATTTTCGACAGGCGGATTTCCGTGTAGCGCATGGCGGCGGCGTTGTCGCCGTCGACGGAGCCGAAGTTGCCCTGGCCGTCCACGAGCATGTGCCGCAGCGAGAAGTCCTGCGCCATGCGCACGATGGTGTCGTACACCGCGCTGTCGCCGTGCGGGTGGTACTTACCGATCACGTCGCCCACGATACGGGCCGATTTCTTGTAAGGGCGGTTCCAGTCGTTGTTGAGCTCGTGCATCGCGAAAAGCACGCGCCGGTGCACCGGCTTGAGACCATCCCGCGCGTCGGGCAGGGCGCGCCCCACGATCACGCTCATGGCGTAATCGAGGTAGCTGCGCCTCATTTCCTCTTCAAGACTGATGGGCAGGGTCTCTTTGGCGAACTGTGTCATGAGCGAGGGAATAGGTGCGTAGATGGACCGGAGGGCAACCTGCGATTTTAGACGGCGCGTTCTCCTACAACTTCTTGGGTCGTTTGTTGTACATCCACAACGAATGACGTGACCTGCTGTATCCGGCGACAACGCCGCATTGGCCGGCGGGCCGGGCATTCCGTGCTTGTGGCACAATAAATTCCAGCGTTTTTAGTGGTGGTCACTTGAAGCGTCGTTCTTGTCACGCAGTCTGTCTGCGGCTTATATAGAGGAAAACCATGAAAAAACTTAACAAAGTGGCAATGCTGTTGGCAACCGCCGCCATGGCAACGGCCGCCGGCGCCCAAACCATCGACAACTGGCGCAATGGCACCAGCGAACTGGTTTGGAAAAACGGCACCAATGAACTCTGCTGGCGCGATGCCAACTGGACGCCCGCCACCGCCGCACAAGGTTGCGACGGCGCGATCGTTCCTGCCGCTGCTCCGGCTCCCGCACCGGCTCCCGCTCCGGCTCCTGCCGCAGCCCCTGCACCCGCACCGGCTCCCGCACCCGCACCGGCTCCCGTGGCGTCCAAGGTGACCTACGCTGCTGACGCCTTCTTCGACTTCGACAAGGCTGTGCTCAAGCCCGAAGGCAAGGCCAAGCTGGACGATCTGGCTGGCAAGGTGTCCGGCATTGCTCTGGAAGTCGTGATCGCTGTGGGTCACACCGACTCCACCGGCGCTGCTGGCTACAACCAGAAGCTGTCCAACCGCCGCGCTGAAGCCGTCAAGGCCTATCTGGTGAGCAAGGGCATCGAAAGCAACCGCATCTACACCGAAGGCAAGGGCCTGACCCAGCCGGTGGCCGACAACGCCACCCGCGAAGGCCGCGCCAAGAACCGCCGCGTGGAAGTCGAAGTGGTCGGCACCCGCAAGAACTGATTCCCTTCAGTTCCGGTCCAAAAACCGCGCTTCGGCGCGGTTTTTTTATTGTGCTGGCGATAATCAACGCATGAATCCGAACGTCAATGCCGATCCGGCCGAGCTGGCCAAATTCTCCGATCTCGCCCATCGCTGGTGGGATCCCGACAGCGAGTTCCGTCCCCTGCATCAGATCAATCCGCTTCGCCTGGGGTGGATCGATGGATTGGCGGGATTGGCGGGCAAACGGGTGCTGGACATTGGCTGCGGCGGAGGCATCCTGTCCGATTCCATGGCGCGCAAAGGTGCCGACGTGACGGGCATCGACCTGTCCGTCAAGGCGCTGCGGGTGGCGCAGTTGCACGCGCTGGAGGCGGGCACCGCCAACGTCAGCTACAAGGAGATCAGCGCGGAGGCCATGGCGCTGGAGCAGCCTGGCGAGTTCGATGTGGTGACCTGCATGGAGATGCTGGAGCATGTGCCCGACCCCGCGTCGGTGGTGCGCGCCTGCTCCACCCTGGTGAAACCCGGAGGCTGGGTGTTTTTCTCGACCCTCAACCGCAACGCCAAGGCCTTCCTGTTCGCGGTGCTCGGGGCGGAGTACCTGCTGCAGCTGTTGCCCAAGGGAACGCACGAGTACGCGAAATTCATCCGCCCCAGCGAGCTGGCGAGCTATTGCCGGGCCGTGGGTCTGGAACTCGATCAGACCCGGGGCATGGAATACAACCCCTTGACGCAACGCTATTGGCTCAGCGCCGACACCAGCGTCAACTACCTGTTCGCCACACGCAAACCATGACTGTTTTTCGAGGGGTGCACGCCGTCCTGTTCGACCTGGACGGCACGTTGATCGACAGCGCATCGGATCTTGGGTCGTCTGCCGATGGCATGCGGGTGAGCCGGGGCATGGCCTCGCTGCCGCTGGAGCAATACCGGCCTCATGCGGGCTCCGGGGCACGGGGCATGCTGCATGTGGCGTTCGGCATCACGCCCGAGCACGCGGACTACCCTGCGTTGAAGGAAGAGTTCTTTGGTGCGTACGAAGTCTGCATGACCCAACGCACGGCGCCGTTCGACGGCGTGGCCGATCTGCTGGCCCGCCTCGTGGACGGTGGGCTTCGTTGGGGCGTGGTCACCAACAAGTCGCAGCGGTTCACGAATCCTCTTTCGCGGGCCATGGCGCTCTTCGAGACCGCTTCTGTCGTGATCAGCGGCGATACCACGCCCCATGCCAAACCGCATCCCGAGCCCTTGCTGGAGGCGGCGCGCCGGTTGCAGCTGCTGCCGAGCCAGTGCATCTACGTGGGCGATGACGAGCGCGACATCCGGGCGGGCAAGGCGGCGGGCATGCCGACGGTGGCTGCTCGGTACGGTTACCTCGGCTATGGTGCCGACGTGGCCAGCTGGGGTGCGGACGCGGAGGTTTCTTCGCCCCTGCAGCTCTTGAAATTGCTGGAACTGCCTTAAACTCTGTCTTCCTGGGGCTGCACTGGTTTCGACGTGGGTTCGGACGCGCAGCAGGGCATGTCGAGGTTCTGTCACCTCGTTAATCCGCAGAAAAAAACCAACTGCAAACGACGAACGTTTCGCACTCGCCGCTTAAACACCGGTGAGCCTCGCAACAGCAGGCCGATGGGCTGGGCAAGGGGGTCGCAAGACCTCCCGGCTGCGAGGTAATTCACATTGGCTGGCTCTGCGTCGGGCACCTTGGCGCAGGGTGAGATTCAAGGATGCTGGCTTCCCGTTTAGCGTGCCACTGCGCGACTCGGGCGGCGAGACCCAAAACAGACGGCTACACATGTAGAACTGCTCGAAGAAGGCTTGCGGACGGGGGTTCGAATCCCCCCAGCTCCACCATCTATTGAAAAGCCCACCCGGTGCCGGGTGGGTTTTTTTCGGCCCTGCGAAGCTAGCGGCCTTCAGGTGTCCGGCGAAGAGCGCTCGCGCAGCCGTCGCTTGCGTTCCCAGCGTGTCTTGAGAATCCACAGCCCGCTGATGAGGACGTAGACGGTGAGCCCGCTCAAGGTGGCAATGATCGCCAGACCCACGGCCAGCGGCTTGCCGGCTGTCCTCAGGTGCTCGACACCTCGGGCGAGGCGCTGCGACCAGGTTGGGCGCGCTCCCTCGGCCTTCTCCTCTTCAGCCCGCACCCTCTCAAGCGCGGCCATCGCCTCGCTCTCCGTCACGCGAGGTTCGCCCAACACCACCTTGCCGAGGCGGTAGGCGCCGTAGTAGACCGGCCCGAAGGTCACCGGATTCGTCACGAAGGTGCTGCGCCACCGCCATCGGCAGGTTCGCCCTGAGGAGCACGGCCGCGGCGGCCGACAGGGGCATTTGCGCGATCGGGACGAGCAGGCCGAAGAAGATGCCCACGGCCACGCCCATGGCGATGCCTTTGCGACTGAAGTGCCACAACCTGGGCTGGTGCAACACCGGCCCCATCCAGCGCAGCCAGCGGTGGTGGCGCAGTCCGTCCTGTGTGCTGAGCCAGGTCTTGATCCGTTGCTTCATGCGCAAAAGTGAGGGTGCCCACGGAGGGCGGCCTGCCATTCTGGTGTGTCGTGGTCTGAGTCGGGCGAGCGGCGACAATTCCCGCACCATGATGCAATTGCAGGACATTCTTTTTTCCCAGGGCTTCGGCACCCGCCGCATCTGCAGCGGCCTGGTGCAGCAAGGGCTGGTGTCGGTGGGTGAAGACAGCTCTCCGTGTACCGATCCCTCAGCTCTCTTCGAGGAGGAGGGGCTGGTGTTTCGCGTGCAGGGTGAGGTCTGGCACTACCACGCACGCGCCTACCTGCTGCTGCACAAGCCCGCGGGCTACGAGTGTTCGCAGAAGCCCAGCACCTACCCCAGCGTCTACACCCTGTTGCCTGGGCCCTTGCGCCAGCGCGGGGGCGGGGCTGCCGCGGGCGTGCAGGCGGTCGGTCGGCTGGACCAGGACACCACGGGCTTGCTGCTGCTGTCCGACGATGGCAAGTTCATCCACCGGCTGACGTCGCCGCGCCACCACGTGCCCAAGGTGTACGAGGCCCAGGTCAAGCATCCACTGGATGCGCGGCAGATCGGCCGCTTGCTGGCAGGGGTGGTGCTGGACGACGATCCCCAGCCGGTGAAGGCCGAGGCGTGTGAAGCCGTCAGCGAGCTTCACCTGCGGCTGACCTTGACGGAGGGCAAATACCACCAGGTCAAGCGCATGGTGGCGGCCGTCGGCAACCGGGTGGAAGGCCTGCACCGGTCATCCATCGGCGCTCTGGTGCTGTCGCCCGAGCTCAAGGCGGGTCAGTGGCGGTGGCTCACCGCGGCGGAGGTGCTGGCGCTCACGCAGAAGGCCCCCGGTGCGGCGAGCGCCTAGCAGGCGGCGCGCCAGGCTTAGAGCAGATCGCCCTTGCGGCTGTCCAGCGGCATGAGGAAGGAGTTTTCCTGCCACTGCGAGTTGAAGTCGCTGCGCGGGTCGCCGGTGGTGCTGTTGGGCCAGTTCGACAGCGGGCTGAAATCGCTGTTGCGGTTGCTTCGCTGGCGCGTGAGCGCGGTGCGCAGGTTGGCCTGCGCGGCGATGATGGCGCGCTCTTCCATTTCGCGCTCGCGCATGGAGTGGTTGAGCGAGGACTCGCCCAGGAACTCGGCCCGGATTTCGGCAACCGTGGGCAGGCTGTTGGAGCGCACGACCCAATAAGGCAGGCCGCACTGGGTCAGCAGGGAGTGTTTGAGCGTGCGGGTGCTGCGCGGCAAGCCAGCGCTGCCCGGTACGTCCAGGCAACCCAGCACGCGCCCATCCGAGCGGCAGACGGTGAAGGTGCAATACACGCCGCCGAGCAGCTTGTACCAGTCCATGCCTTGCTCCTTGTCGCGCGGCAAGGTGAAGCGCGTGACCGGCAGCTTGATCATGACGTGGTGGTCGTAGAAGGCGCGCGCCAGCCAGTGCCAGACGCGGGCTTCTTCACTGTTGGCCAGCGCGCGGGTGCTCAGCGGCCAATGCTTGGGAATGCGCCGCCGTTCCCGCGCCTGCTTGTCGACCCAGACGCGGTGCAGGAATGCCCCCAGGGCCAGCAGAGCGGGCGCGAGCACGGCAAGCAGCCATGGGTTGTTCCAAGTATTCATGTGTGGCGGAGGGGTGGCGTCTATTTGTATCAAAGTGTAGAGGTTTGCCGGACCTTCGGCGGGGCTTTGTGGCCTTGTGTGTACGCGTTTCGTGTGAATTTCTTGGGGTTTTGAGGTCGTTTGATGCAAATGGCGGTATGGCGCGCCAGGCCGGCGGCGCCCGCGTCCGGCCAACGTTCCATTGTGCCCAACTGCGCGTCGGGCGTGCATCCCCCAGGCGGGGAAATCAGCCCAAGCGGGCCAGAAAATCCGCCACGGCGCGGGTCAAGGCCTCAGGCTGATCGCGGTGGGGGCTGTGGCCGCAATCGGGCAGCTCGATGCGTTGCGCATGCGGCGCCGCCAGCGCGATCTCGTCCAGCTGGGCCAGGGTGCCGTACTCATCGCCCAGGCCTTGCGCCAGCAGCAAGGGGGCGGTGATGGCCTGGCATTCGGCGCGGATGTCGAACTGGCGGAAGGCCGGACTGAGCCAGACGTCGTTCCACTGCCAGAAGGCGTTGTCCACGTCGGCGTGGTAGCGCGAGAGGCGCTGGCGAAGCCCGTCGGGATCGCCTTCGTACAAGGTCTTGGCTTGGGCGATGGCGTTCAGCGCGATGTCTTCGATAAACACGTGGGGCGCCACTGCCACGCAGGCCGCGACCGGGTGCCGGCTGGCGTGCAGCAGGGCGATGGTGGCGCCATCCGAATGGCCTACGAGCACGGGCTCGGGCACGCCCAGGGCTTGCAGCAGCGCAGGCAGAACCTGCCAGGCTTCGTGGTGCATGTAGTCGGGCTCGTGGCGGCCGATGTGCCAGGACCCCTGCCACCGGGGTTGGCCGCGCACGTCTGCCACGGGGTCGGACTGGCGATAGCCCCGGCGCGAGTACAGCCAGCCCGCGCGGCCTGTGGCGGTGCAAAGCTCGGCGGGCCAGTGCCGGCCGCGCTGCTGCCACATGGCCACGCTGCCCAGGCCTTCATGCAGGAAGACCAGGGGGGCACGTTCCGCCGGCCCCGGAATGTGAGCCACTTCCAGGCCAATGCCCGCGATGTCGATGTGTTTCATGGGGCTCGATCCTAGCGTCGCAGTGATCGGCGCGAGGGCCGCCCGCGGGGTGGCCTGACATGGATTGGATGTATTCTTGCCGGCATGTCCTTGCTGTTCGATTCCTTCTGGCGCGCCATCGCCTATTGCATGCATCCGCGGGTGATCGCACTGTCGTTTCTCCCGCTGATCCTGATGGTGGTGCTGTCGTTCGGCCTGGGTTACTTCTTCTGGGAAAACGCCGTGGCCTCGGTGGCGGCGTGGCTGGAGGCGTTTGACCTCATCCAGATGTTCCTCGGTTGGCTGGAGCGCCTGGGCCTGGGCTCGCTGCGCACCGTGTTCGCGCCGCTGCTGGTGCTGGTGCTGCGCACCCCCGTCATCGTGCTGTTGTGCCTGTTGCTGGTGGCGATGTTCATGACGCCCGCCATGGTGGAGCTGGTTGCGCCAGCGCCGCTTTCCCAGCCTGGAGCGCAAGCACGGTGGGTCTCTGCTGGTGAGCGTGTTGTGGTCGCTCGGCTCCACGCTGCTCGCGGTGCTGGCCTTGATCGTGTCCATGCCGCTGTGGCTGGTGCCACCCCTGGTGCTCATTCTTCCGCCGCTGATCTGGGGCTGGCTCACCTACCGGGTGTTCGCGTTCGACGCGCTGGCCACGCACGCCAGCGGCGACGAGCGCAAGGCCATCCTGCGCGAGCACCGCGGCAGCCTGCTCGTCATGGGCGTGCTCAGCGGCTACCTGGGCGCCGCGCCCAGCCTGCTGTGGGCTTCGGGTGCGATGTTCATTGCACTGGCCCCCTTGCTGGTGCCTGTGGCGATCTGGATCTACACCCTGGTGTTCGCATTCGCCTCGCTCTGGTTCGCCCATTTCTGCCTGACCGTGCTGCAGCGCCAGCGCGCGCAGGCCACGGTGGAGGTGCGGGACGCCGAACCCAGCCCACCGGCCCCATTGACCTTGCCTGCCCAGGAACCAGGGTCCTCATTCAACCAGCCACCCACCCTTTCATGACACCCACCTTCGGCCTGATCATCGTTGGTGACGAGATCCTTTCCGGCAAGCGCAGCGACAAACACCTTCCCAAGATCATCGAGTTGCTGGCGCAGCGCGGCCTGACCCTGTCCTGGGCCAAGCTGGTCGGCGACGATCGCGACCGCATCACCGCCACGCTGAGCGACGCGTTCGCGGGCAGCGACGCCGTGTTCTGCTGCGGCGGCATTGGCGCCACGCCCGACGACCACACGCGCCAGTGCGCCGCCGCCGCGCTGGGCGTGGACCTGGCCCTGCACCCGCAGGCCAAGGAACTGATCGAGTCCCGCATGCGAGACACGGCCGCCGAGCGTGGCGAGGTCTTCGATCCCGAGCGGCCGGACAACGTGCACCGCTACAACATGGGCGTGTTTCCCGTGGGCGCTCGCCTCATCCTCAACCCGTACAACAAGATCCCCGGTTTCAGCTGCGACGGGGCGGGGGGCGGCAGCGTGCATTTCGTGCCCGGCTTCCCCGTCATGGCCTGGCCCATGATCGAAGGCGTGCTCGATACCGAGTACGCGCAATGGCATCGCCAGGGCGCCTGGCAGGAGCGTTCGGTGATCGTGTTCGGCGCCATGGAGGCCACCCTGACCCCGCTCATGGAGCAGATCGAGCAGGCCCATGCCGTGAAGGTCTTCAGCCTGCCCAGCGTGGACCACCCTGAGTACGGCCGGCACATCGAACTGGGGGTGAAGGGCGCCACCGAGGCGGTGGCGCCGGCCTACGCCCAGCTGCTCGCGGGCCTGCATCGGCACGACGCGAAGCTGGGCCCTGAAATGGTGCGAAATTGAGTTGCACCAAATCGGTGCAATTGACGGGTGCACCCAATGGGTGCGACCGGGGGCGATAACGCCCGACAAGGTGCAACGCACGGTCTTCCCAGGGCTTCGATGCCTGCCGGCCGACCCTTTGTGGCGCATGGCTGGGCCATAATTCCCGCTGTCCCGTGAAGCCGGGGGAGCCAGCGCCCGCGCATGACCCACTTTGTGGCACACATTCTGCTTATCAGCAGCGTCGTTTTCAATTTTTCCACTCACCCAGCTACAGGAGTATTTGATGGCCAAGACCGTCGCAGACGTGATGCAAATGGTGAAAGACAACGAAGTGAAGTTCGTTGACTTCCGCTTCACCGACACCCGGGGCAAAGAACAGCACGTCACCGTGCCCGTGTCTCACTTCGACGAAGACAAGTTCAGCTCGGGCCACGCGTTCGACGGTTCTTCGGTGGCTGGCTGGAAGGGCATCGAAGCCTCCGACATGCAGCTCATGCCCGACCCCAATACCGCCAACATCGACCCCTTCTTCGAAGAAACCACGCTGTTCCTGCAATGCGACGTGATCGAGCCGGGCGACGGCAAGGCCTACGACCGCGATCCGCGTTCCATCGCCAAGCGCGCCGAGGCCTACCTCAAGGCCTCCGGCCTGGGCGACACCGCCTTCTTCGGACCGGAACCTGAATTCTTCATCTTCGACGGCGTGCGCTGGAGCAACGAACCCGGCCGCGTGATGTGCGAGATCGAGGAGTACGAAGCTCCCTGGAACAGCGGCGCCAAGCTCGAAGGCGGCAACCGCGGCCACCGTCCCACCGTCAAAGGCGGCTACTTCCCCGTGCCCCCGGTCGACAGCACGCAGGACATGCGCGCCGAGATGTCCCTGATCCTCGAATCGCTGGGCATCCCGGTTGAAGTGTTCCACCACGAAGTGGCGGGCGCTGGCCAGAACGAAATCGGCACCAAGTTCAGCACGCTGGTCGAGCGCGCCGACTGGACGCAGGTGCTCAAGTACGTGGTGTGGAACGTCGCCAACGCCTACGGCAAGACCGCGACCTTCATGCCCAAGCCCTACGCCGGCGACAACGGCAGCGGCATGCACGTGCACCAGTCGATCTGGAAGGACGGCAAGAACCTGTTCGCCGGTGACGGCTACGCCGGCCTGAGCGATTTCGCCCTGTACTACGTGGGCGGCATCATCAAGCACGCCCGTGCGCTCAACGCCATCACCAACCCTGGCACCAACTCCTACAAGCGCCTGGTGCCTGGCTTCGAAGCCCCGGTGAAGCTGGCCTACTCGGCCCGCAACCGTTCTGCCTCGATCCGCATCCCGTACGTGGCGAACCCCAAGGGCCGCCGCATCGAAGCGCGTTTCCCAGATCCTTCGGCCAACCCCTACCTGGCCTTCTCGGCCCTGATGATGGCGGGTCTGGACGGCGTGGAAAACAAGATCCACCCGGGCGAAGCCGCCACCAAGGACCTGTACCACCTGCCGCCCGAAGAGGACAAGCTGGTGCCCACCGTGTGCCACAGCCTCGACCAGGCGCTGGAGTACCTCGACAAGGACCGCAGCTTCCTGACCAAGGGCGGTGTGTTCACCGACTCCATGCTCGACGCCTACATCGAACTCAAGATGGGCGAAGTCACGCGTTTCCGCATGGCGCCGCACCCGGTCGAGTTCGACATGTACTACAGCCTGTGATGGCTTGCCCGGCTCTGCCGGGCTGCCAGGGCCATCCCGAAAGGGGCCATGCAAGTGGCCCCTTTTTGTTGCTCGGGCGGTCAATCGCCACCGTTCACACGCTGGCACGGCACTTTTGAAACAGTTTTCGGTCATACTGAAAAACGCATATCGGTGCGCCCGCCCATACCCCAAACCGTTTCCTGGAGTTGATGTCACCTTGAATCCGATGCCTTCACTCACGATCCGGTCGCTGGCCGTGCGCAACGCTCGCGCTGTGCGTCCTGGAAGCCCATGCCCAGGCGCGCATCTACCGTTGCGGCAACGAATACACGAACGACGCGCAGGTGGCCAAGTCCAAGGGTTGCAGCCCCATGGAGGGCGGCAACATCACCATCATCGAAGGCACCCGGCCCACGCCGCCGCGCGCCACGCCCGCAGCGGCCGCCCCACGCAACGGCAGCGCCAACGAACGCGTCGACTCGGCCGCGCAGCGCGCGCGCGACAGCGATGCGCGCGCCATCCTCGAGGCCGAACTGCGCAAGGCGCAAGAGCGCCTGGCGCTCGCGCGCAAGGAGTACGCCAACGGCGAGCCCGAGAAGCAGGGCATCGAGTCGCGCAACTACCAGCGCTACCTCGACCGCGTGGCCGAACTCAAGGCCGCCGTGGCGCGCGCCGAGAGCGACGTCGCCGGCCTGCAGCGCGAATTGAATCGACTGCCGGGGTCCGCCAACGCCGTCGGTTCTGCCGCAAAATGACCGGCTTGAAAAAGCCCAACTTCCCCTCCCTTCTTCCCACTTTCCCGCGCCGGGCCCCGGCCGACCCGGACGGGTCGGCTGCCGGACGCAAGTCCCCCTCGGTGTCGTCCCGTTTCCAGTCCCTCGACCTGCTGGCGCACCCTGGTGGCCGTGGTGGATCAGCACGGTGGCGTGCTCTACGCCAACGCGGCGCTGGAGGATGCGCTGGGGATGTCCCGACGCAGCATCACGGGCGCGCTGCTGCAGGACTGCTTCACCGAACCCCCGCTGCTGGAAAACGCCTTGCAGGGCGCGAGCGGCAACCAGTTCGCCGCGCTGCGCTACGACGCCTGGCTCAAGCGCCTCAACCACGAAGCCCTGCCGGTGCACGTGGTGGTGGCGCAGACCGACAACCCGGGTGAGGTGATCGTCGAGCTGCTGCCGCTGGAGCAGCAGGCGCGCCAGGAGCGCGAAGAGCGGCTGATCGATCAGGCGCAGGCGAACAAGGAACTCATCCGCAACCTCGCGCACGAGATCAAGAACCCGCTCGGCGGCATTCGCGGTGCGGCCCAGTTGCTGCAGATGGAGCTGGAGTCCCGCGAGTTGATCGAGTACACCCAGGTCATCATCCACGAGGCGGATCGGCTGCAGTCGCTGGTGGACCGCCTGCTCGCGCCGCACCGCCGGCCTCACGTGGTGGGCGACGTGAACATCCACGAGGTGTGCGAGCGCGTGCGCTCGCTCATCCTGGCCGAGTTTCCCAAGGGCTTGAAGGTCGTGCGCGACTACGACACCTCCATCCCCGAGTTCCGCGGCGATCGCGAGCAGCTCATCCAGGCCGTGCTCAACATCGCGCACAACGCCGCGCAGGCGCTGAGCGAACGCATCGCGGCGGGCGATGCGCGCATCGTGTTCCGCACGCGCGTGGGCCGACAGGTGACGTTTGGTAAACAGCGCTATCGGCTGGCACTGGAATTGCATGTGATCGACAACGGGCCTGGCGTTCCAGACTCGATCAAGGACCGCATCTTTTTCCCGCTCGTGTCGGGGCGGGATGGCGGCTCCGGCCTGGGGCTCACGCTGGCGCAGACCTTTGTCCAGCAGCACCATGGATTGATCGAGTGTGAGAGCGTGCCGAACGAGACGGATTTCAAGATTCTGATTCCGTTGCCCTAGCCGTCACCGACCGTCGAACGCCGCGCCACAAGAAGGGAAGACAACTCAATGAAGCCGATCTGGATAGTGGACGACGACCAATCGATTCGCTTCGTGCTCGAAAAGGCGCTGCTGCGCGAGAACCTGCCCACGCGCAGTTTCACCAACCCGCAGGACGTGCTCAAGGCCCTGATCGACACGCCCGAACACGAGGGCCCCCAGATCCTGGTGAGCGACATCCGCATGCCCGGCGGTTCGGGGCTGGAGCTGCTGGAGAAGGTCAAGGAAAAGCTGCCCGGCCTGCCGGTCATCATCATGACCGCGTTCTCCGACCTGGACAGTGCGGTCTCGGCCTTCCAGGGCGGTGCCTTCGAATACCTGCCCAAGCCCTTCGATCTGCCCAAGGCGGTCGAGCTGATCCGCCGTGCGGTGGACGAAAGCCTGCGCGAGGAAGTGGCCGAGGAGCGCATGAGCGCCGCGCCCGAAATGCTCGGCCAGGCGCCCGCGATGCAGGACGTGTTCCGCGCCATCGGGCGCCTGAGCCAGAGCCAGGTCACGGTGCTGATCACCGGCGAGTCGGGTTCGGGCAAGGAGCTGGTGGCGCGCGCGCTGCACAAGCATTCGCCGCGCGCGGCCGGGCCCTTCGTGGCCATCAACACCGCAGCCATCCCCAAGGACCTGCTGGAGTCGGAACTGTTCGGCCACGAGCGTGGGGCCTTCACCGGCGCGCAGACCATGCGCCGGGGCCGCTTCGAGCAGGCCGATGGCGGTACGCTGTTCCTCGACGAAATCGGCGACATGCCGTTCGACCTGCAGACGCGCCTGCTGCGCGTGCTGTCCGACGGCCACTTCTACCGCGTGGGCGGCCACAGCGCCGTGCGCGCCAACGTGCGCGTGATCGCCGCCACCCACCAGAACCTGGAGCAGCGCGTCAAGGAAGGCGTGTTCCGCGAAGACTTGTTCCACCGCCTCAACGTGATCCGCCTGCGCCTGCCCGCGCTGCGCGAGCGGCGCGAAGACGTGCCCATGCTCACGCGCTTCTTCCTGCAGCAAAGCGCCAAACAGCTGGGCGTGGAGCCCAAGCGCATTTCCGAGGCGGCCTTGAAGCTGCTCGGCGCCTTCGACTTCCCCGGCAATGTGCGCCAGCTGGAAAACGTCTGCCACTGGCTCACGGTGATGGCCCCGGCCCAGGTGATCGAACTCAAGGACCTGCCGCCCGAGGTGTTGTCCATGAGCGGTACGGCTCCCGCCGTGGCCCACCCGGCCGCCTCGGAAGCCCCGGTGGTGTCTTCCCTGCCGACCGGCCTCATGGCGCCTGCCGTGCCCGAGCCCGTCTACGCAGGCAGTTCGGCGGCCATTGCCCACGCCGAATCGGCCGTCGCCTCACCCGAGGCGGAGACCGCCCGGGCGGCGCCTCTGGCCTGGGAGAGTGGCCTGCAGGCCGAGGCCCAGGCCTTGCTCGAAGACGGCCGCACCGATGTGTGGGACGTGCTCACGCGCCGCTTCGAAACGCGCCTGATCCAGACCGCGCTGGCGAACACGCGTGGGCGCCGCATCGAGGCCGCGCACAAGCTCGGCATCGGCCGCAACACCATCACCCGCAAGATCCAGGAACTGAACCTCGAGTGAACGGGCTCAGCCCAGCGTGACCACCACCGGTGCGTGGTCGCTGGGCTGCGGGTTCTTGCGCGGCAGGCGGTCGATGTGGCAGGCCGCCACGCGGCCGCGCAGCGCCTCGCTCACCAGAATGTGGTCGATGCGCAGCCCCCGGTTCTTCTGGAAGCCCAGCATGCGGTAGTCCCACCACGAGTAGCTTTTCTCCGGTTGCTCGAACAGGCGGTAGGCGTCCGTCAATCCCAGGTCGAGCAAGGCCTGGAAATGCGCGCGCTCTTCGACCGTGTGGTGGATGGTGTCTTTCAGGCCGACGGGGTCGAACGAGTCGCGGTCTTCCGGCGCCACGTTGAAATCACCCAGCAGCACGAGGCGCTGGTGCACCTTCAGTTCTTCCTGCAGCCAGCGGTGCAGCGCCTCCAGCCAGAGCATCTTGTAGGCGAACTTGTCGGTGCCCGGTGCCTGGCCGTTGACGAAATAGCAGTTGACCAGGCGCAGCGGGCCTTCGGGCGTGTCCAGCGTCGCGGCGATCACACGCGACTGGTCGTCGGTGTGCCGGGGGATGTTGCGCACGATGTTGGTGACGGGGTTGCGGCTCAGGATCGCCACGCCGTTGTAGGTCTTCTGGCCGAAGACAGCGGCGTGGTAGCCGGCTTCCTTGAGCGCGTCGTGCGGGAACTTCTCGTCCACGAGTTTGAGTTCCTGCAGGCCCAGCGCGTCGACGGGATTGGCGGCCAGCCAGTCGAGCACCTGAGGCAGGCGCACGGAGAGGGAGTTGATGTTCCAGGTGGCGAGTTTCATGGTGGACCCATCGTGGTGGTTGATCAGCGTGTTGGTGCATGCCAGCCATGCGGCCGGAAGTGCCAAGTATGCGATGAACCGCGGCCCGACCGGGCGAGCCCGTCACCCCGGTGTGGGCCGCCGCAGGCGCTTGAGGAAGACCGTCATTTCCTTGACCGACTGGTGGTCGCCTTGCTGTTCGGCCACCACCAGGCCCTGGGTCCAGGCCGCTTCGGCCGCGTCCAGGCGGTCGAGCCGGCGGAGCGCCACACCGAGCAGTTTCCAGGCGGCCGAGTGGCGCGGGTTCTGCGCCGTCGCCTGCGTCAGATGCAGCGCCGCGGCTTCGGCGTCCTCGTCCTTGAGGCAGGCCTGGCCCAGGCCGAAGCGCAACAGGGCGTTGTCACGGCCCTCGGCCAGCATTTTCTCGAGCCGTTCGCGCATGGCGTCTCCTCATGGGTGGCTGCCCGGTGCGCGCGTGATGCGGCGGGCCAGCAGCGTCGCCAGGGCCGGCGCCAGGGCGAAGCTCGCGAACAGCCAGACCGCGGCGGCGCGCGCACCGGCCGGGCCGCCCGGGTCGCTGAGGCCCGCGGCGTTCGCCACCAGACCGGCCACCGCCGCGCCCACGGCCATGCCGTAGAGCTGGATGGTGGTGATGGCGGCCGACGCCATGCCGCCTTCCCCGGGGGGCGCGAGGTTCAGCACGCGGTTCAGCAGATGGGGCCAGCCGATGCCCACGCCGGCCCCGGCACCGGCCAGGGGCAGGCCGCAAAGCAGCAGGCGCGCGCCGGGGCTCAGGTCCGCGCCGACCGGTATCACCACCGCCAGGGCCAGCAGGCTGAGGGTGGTCAACAGCGGACCGACGCGCAGCAGCCGGGCGGCAGCGGCACCACCGCGCCCCGACGACAGCAAGGAGCCCGCGCTCCAGCCGGCCGCCATGGCCGCGGTGAGGTAACCCGCCGCCAGCGGCGTGTAGCCGTGCAGCACCTGCAGGAAGTAGGGCACGTAGATCTCGGTCGTCATGCCCACCAGCAGCAGCGCCACGATGGCGTACACCGAGCCCAGCGGCGAGCCCAGTGCCGTCGCCCCCGAAGGCAGCAGGCGCACCGCCGCCTGGCGGTCCACCGCGACGGCGGCGGCGCCCAGGGCCAGGCCACCGGCCACACCCAGGCCTTGCCACAGCAACTGCGGCGACAGGCTTCCCGCCGCGATCAGCAGCACCGAGCCGGCGAGAAGCCCCACCTGCACCAACGGCACCTCTGGTTTTTGCCCACGGCTCGGTGCGGCGCCGGGCGCGGGGCGCAGCTGCACCATCACCACCAGCGCCTGCAGCAGCGAGATCGGCAGCAGGATCCAGAACGCCGAGCGCCAGTGGCCGGCCTCGGCGAACAGCCCGCCCGCCGCCGGGCCGCACAGCGTGGCGATGCCCCACATGCCGGAGACCAGGGCCACCGCGCGCAACCACAGGGCCGGCTCGAACACCACGCGGATGAGGGCGTAGCTCAGGGCCGCCAGGGTGCCGCCGCCCAGGCCCTGCACGCTGCGGCCGATCAGCATCCCGCCCATGGAGCCGGCGCTGGCGCACACGGCCGAGCCGAGGGCGAACAGGCCCAGCGCCGCGAGGCAGGCGCCGCGGGGCCCGAGCGAGGACAGCACGCGCACCGAGAGTGCGGCGCCGATGATGGAGGCCACCACGAACAAGGTGGTGTTCCAGGCGTACCAGTCCAGTCCGCCGATGTCCTGCACCACGGAAGGCAGCACAGTGGTAACGATGTGCACGTTGATGGCGTGCAGGGCCACGCCACCGGTCAGGGCCAGTGCGAGCCAGCCGTTCTTGCCCTTGAGCAGATCGCCCCAGGAAGCCGTTGCGGGTAAAGGGGCGGTCAGGGAAGACATGCGTGATTCTCGACAGTGCGCGGTGGCGCGGTGGCGCGGTGGCGCGGTGGCGCGGTGGCGCGGTGGCGCGGTGGCGCGGTGGCGCGGTGGCGCGGTGGCGCGGTTATTATCCAAGTGATTGTTTGCATATTAGGATTGCGCCATGGTTTATGCAAGTAAAGACCTGGATATTCCGGGTGCATCGCCGACGGCGGATCGCCTTCTGTTCCTCATCAAGTCCAGGGGGCCGACCTCTACCGCCCGGCTGGCGCAGGCGCTGGGCCTGACGCCCGAAGCGGCGCGCCAGCAGGTGCAGAAACTGGTCGCGGCGGGCGTGCTCGAGGGCGTGCAGGAAGCTGCGGTCGGCGTCGGTCGGCCCCGGCAGAACTGGGCGCTGACCGAGGCCGGGCATCGTCGTTTTCCCGACACCCATGCGCAGCTGACGGTGCAGTTGATCGGCTCGGTGCGGCAGCTGTTTGGCGAGCAGGGCCTGGAGCGGCTGATCTCGCAACGCGAAGCCGATGCCCGCACGCTGTATCGGCAGCGCTGCAACGGCAAGACCATGGCGAAGCGCCTGGAGCAGCTCGCGGTGGTGCGCAGCGAAGAGGGCTACATGGCGCGCGTCGAGCGCGATGGCAAGGACTGGCTGCTGATCGAGGACCACTGCCCGATCTGCGCCGCGGCGCGCAGTTGCCAGGGCTTCTGCCGCTCGGAGCTGCTGCTGTTCCAGGACATCATCGGCGGCGACGGCCGCGTCACGCGCGAGCAGCACGTGCTCGCGGGGGCATCGCGCTGCGTCTACCGCGTCGTGGCCCGGGTGTAGCTGACGAACGCGAAGGGCAGGCCGTTGGCGGCCGTGTGGGTTTCGCGCGCGGTCTCCTGCCATTCGGGGCCGAACACGGGTGCGTGCGCATCGCCCTCGAAATCGCGTGCGATCTCGGTGACCACGGCGGTGTCGGCCAGCGGCAGGGCGGTGGCGTAGATCTGTGCGCCGCCGATCACCCAGGCGTCCGAGCCTGCGGGGCACAGCGACACGGCTTCGGGCAGCGAGTTCGCCCGGGCAGCGCCTTCGGCCTGCCAGGCGGTGTCGCGCGTGACGACGATGTTGAGTCGGCCCGGCAGCGGGCGGAATTTGGGTGGCAGCGAATCCCAGGTCTTGCGGCCCATGATCACGGGGTGGCCGAGCGTGGTGCGCTTGAAGTGCGCCATGTCCTCCGGCAGGTGCCAGGGCAGGGCGTTGTCCTTGCCGATCACGCCATTGGCGGCGCGCGCGAAGATGAGGTGCAATCGGGTGGTGGGCTGGGGCATGCGCCTATTGTGCCGCCGGCAGAGCAGGCCGGGCTGCGCCAGAGCACACTGGCGATGGCCATCATCACGAAGCCGATGGCGACCCAGTCCTGCCAGTGCGGCACCTCGCCCACGATGAAGGTCGCGCTCAGCGTGCCCACCAGCGGGATCGCCATCACGCTCATGGCGCTGGTGGCCGGCGGCAGGTTGCGCGCCATGCCGAACCAGATCAACTGCGCCACACCGTAGTTGATGCACACGCCATACAGCAGGCTGATCCACATCGGCACCGAAAAGCCCGCCAGCCGGGGCACCGGTTCCAGCGCGAGGGCCAGCGCCCCCACCACACCGCTGCCCAGCAGCAGCATCCAGACCGTGACCACCATGGGCGAGAGCGTGAGGTGGGCGCGGCGGAACTGCAGCGTGCCCACGCCCCAGCAGAAGGCGGCGCCCAGCATCCACGCGATGCCGGTGGGCCGGCCGCTCAGGCTTTGCAGCTCGTGCCACAGCAGCAGCGCGATGGCGATGCCCGCGCACACCACGGCCGTGCGCACGCGCGGCGTGATGCGCTCGCCGAAGAAGGCCGCGCCGATCAGCACCGTGAAGATCGGCATGGTGAAGCCCAGGATGGCCGCGCGGCCGGAGGCGAGTTCCTGCACGCCGAAGATCGAGAGCGTGTGCCAGCCCAGCACGTTGGGCAGGCCGAGCCAGGCGATGGCGGCCCATTCGGCGCGCGTGGGGCGCATGCGCTCGCCCCGGCGGGCGACGTAGATGAACAGGCCGAGCGCGCCCAGCATCATGGTGCTGGCGCGGAAATACAGCGGCGTGAGCTCCTGCAGCGAGAGCTTCATCATGGGCCAGTTCACGCCCCACATGAGCGTGAGGGCGAGCAGCGCCCAGAGCTGGCGGCGGGTGATCACGTGGTCCGCGGCGGGCGCGGGCTCAGACCGCCACCGGCGCCTTGATGGCGGGATGGTGCTGGTAGTCGAGGATCTCGAAGTCGTCGAGCTCGTAGTCGAAGATCGATGCGGGGCGGCGCTTGATGCGCAGCGTGGGGTAGGGGTGCGGGGCGCGCGCGAGCTGCGTCTGCACCTGCTCGTGGTGGTTGCTGTAGATGTGGCAGTCGCCGCCGGTCCAGATGAATTCGCCCACTTCCAGGTCGCACTGCTGCGCCAGCATGTGGGTGAGCAGCGCGTAGCTGGCGATGTTGAACGGCACGCCCAGGAAAATGTCGGCGCTGCGCTGGTAGAGCTGGCAGCTCAGCTTGCCGTCGGCCACGTAGAACTGGAAGAACGCGTGGCAGGGCATCAGGGCCATCTTGTCGAGGTCGGCCACGTTCCAGGCGCTCACGATGATGCGGCGCGAGTCGGGGTTGGTCTTGAGCTGCTTGACCACCTCGCTGATCTGGTCGATGTGGCGCCCGTCCGGCGCCGGCCAGTTGCGCCACTGCACGCCGTACACCGGTCCGAGGTCGCCGTCTTCGCGCGCCCACTCGTCCCAGATCGTGCAGCCGCGCTCCTGCAGCCACTTCACGTTGCTGTCCCCGCGCAGGAACCACAGCAGCTCGACGATGATGGCCTTGGTGAACACCTTCTTGGTGGTCACGAGGGGAAAACCTTCGTTGAGATCGAAGCGCATCTGGTGGCCGAACACGCTGGTGGTGCCGGTGCCGGTGCGATCGGTTTTCTGCACGCCCGTGGTGAACACGTGGCGCATGAAATCTTCGTACTGTGAGCGGATGGGGCGGTCGGTCATGGACGGAATTGTGCCTGTTTCGGCCCGGCCCCGAGGCGGCGGCGCGCCGAACCCCTGCGCCATAATGGCCCATCACCCCGACGCCCGATGACGCCCAAGACCCTGTCTGAATCCATCGCCGAGCCCGAAATGATTTTCGAGCTCGCGCCGGTCGGTCTGATGGTGACCCGCCAGCGCATCATCGAGCGCTGCAACCGGGCCATGTCGGAGATGTTCGGTTACCCGGTGAGCGCCCTGGTCGGGCAATCCACCGAGATGCTGTATCCCTCGCACGAGGAGTTCGAGCACATCGGCGAGACCTGGGTGGTCAGCATGCGGCAGAACGGCAACCACCGGGATCAGCGCATCATGCGGCACGCCAACGGGCGCATGTTCTGGTGCGCGGTGTCGGGGCGGTCCTTCACGCCGGAATCGCCCTTCGCGTCGGTGATCTGGGTGTTCGACGACATCAGCGAAGCCCGCCCGGTGAACGCGCCGCTCACCGCGCGCGAACGCGAGATCGCGGCCCGGGTCATCACCGGCCTGACCAGCAAGCAGATCGCCAAGGACCTCAACGTCAGCCACCGCACGGTGGAGGCGCACCGCATGCGCCTGATGCGCAAGCTGGACGTGAACTCCACCGGCGAGCTGATCGCGCGCATCCTGGGCATGCCGCCCTCGCCCTGAGCGGGCGGGAGGCGGGCGTTGCTCAGGCGTGCGGCGTGGCGCCGATCAGGATGGCCGCCACGATGCAGGGCTCGGTGCCGCGCACGCTCCACGAATGCATGGTCCCGCGCTGGACCAGGATGTCCCCGGCCTTGAGCAGCGTTTCGCCCGTGTCCAGGATGGCGTAGATCTCGCCCTTGAGCACCACGATGTAGTCGATGGTGCTGGTCTTGTGCCGCATCGGGTCGTCCGAATGGGCGTCGGGCGCGTGCCCCGCACCGATGGACTCGAAGGCCTTGGCCGCGTCGGCGCCCTGCCACATGGTGTCGGGCGGAAACTCCACGATGCGCAGGATGCTGCCCACCTGCGGCGGCTCCAGCTTGACCGGGCGCGCAGCGGCGTCCGCCGTGCCGGTGTTGTCGGCCGGAGCGGTGGTGGTCTCCCACAGGTCGGTCAAGGCCACGCCCGGCATGGACGCCATTTCCTTGATGTTGGGCGCGAGGCCATCCATGATGAAGGTCGAGCGACCCTGGGCGTCGTGCCCGGTCACGACGCGGCGGATTCTCCAGGCCATGTGTGTGTCTCCTTGAGGTGGTCTGAGGGGTGTTCAGTGGTTGGCGTGGTTGCAGTTGGGACCGCAGCCGATCACGTTGCCGTGCAGCTTGCGCTGGCGCTCTTCGTAGTGCGCCATCAGGCCGAACAGCTTCACGGTGTCCGGCGGCGAGGTGTCGCCGCTGAACTCCTGGTACAGGTTGTTGACGGTGACGTAGATGCGTTCGGCGTCGGTCCACGAGTTGAACTCGCGCAGCGAGATGTCGTCCACCGCCTGCTCGAGCGTCATGCCCTGGTCGTAGCGCTTGCGCGCCTCGGCCTTGACGTACTCCAGGTAGTGCTTGAGCGCGCGCACGCCCGTCTTGTCGGTGATCGGGCCATGGCCGGGCACCACCACGTCCACGTCCCAGCCGAGCATGAGGTCGCAGGCGCGGATCCAGTTGTCCACCGGGCCCGCCCAGACGATGGGGTGGCCGCCGTTGAACAGGATGTCGCCGGTGTAGACGATCTTGTCTTCGGGGATGTAGGCGAGCACGTCGCCCTTGGTGTGGGCCGGTCCGACTTCGACCAGCTTCACGGTCTTGTTGCCCACCTTGAGGTCGATCTCGCCGCTGAAGGTCTTGGTGGGCGGGGTGTAGACGATGCCGCGGAAATCGAACACGCGGCCCATGGCTTTCATGAGGAATTCGCCGCCGTCGCCCAGTTCCTTGTAGTTGCGGAAGCGGTCGATCAGGGCCTGGGGCGGGTGCGCGAGCATCTCGTCGGCGCAGGCCTGCGAGACGATGATCTCCGAGTCGGCCACCAGCTGGTTGCCGAAGTAGTGGTCGCCGTTGGCGTGGGTGTTGACCACCTGCGCGATCTCCTTGGCCTCGGGCACCGCGTTGCGCATGGCGTGCAGCATCTCGCGCGTGAGCTTGAGGTCGAACAGGGTGTCCACCAGCAGCGACTCGCCGCTGTCGGTCACCAGGCCGGCGTTGCTCCAGCCCCAGGTGCCGTCGGGCAGCAGCCACGCGTAGTTGCCATTGCCGATGTCGTGCAGTCCCTTGGTGTATTGCCATTTCATGGGTTGTCTCCTGTGGTTGAGGTGGGGGATGCCGGGTTCAGGGCGTGCGCCAGCGCAGCAGGTGCTGTTCGGCGCGTTGAAGCAGGATGTTGGACACGTAGCCGACCGCGCCGAGCACGATGATCCCGGCGTACAGGTCGGCGCTGCGGAAGGAGCGCGCGGCCAGCGTGATGTTCTGGCCCAGGCCGATGGTGCCGGCCAGCATCTCGGCCACCACCGCGAGGATGAGCGAGACCGTCAGCGCCAGCCGCAGGCCGGCGAAGATGTCGGGCAGCGCGTTGGGCAGGGCGATCTTCCAGACCATCTCCAACCGCGAGAGATGCAGGATGCGCGCCACCTCCAGCAGCCGGGGCTCGATGGTCTTGAAGCCGTGCACCGTGTTGAGCAGCACCGGCCAGAGCGAGGAGAACGCGATCGCCGTCACGATCATGCGGTCGTTCAGGCCGATCAGCAGCACGAAGACCGGGATCATGGCCGAGGCGGGCAGCGGGCGGATCAACTCCAGCGTGGGCTCCACATAGGCGCGCAGCCGGGGCGAGAGGCCGATCGCCGCGCCCAGCGCGACGCCCGCGACCGAGGCGGTCACGAAGCCCAGCACCATGCGCCGCAGGGTTTCGCGAAACGCGAGCCAGAAGTCCGCCGTGCCCATCTGGTCCCAGAGCGACTCGAAGCTGCGCAGCGGGGCCGGAAAGAACACCGGCGACACCAGTTCCAGGTGCGCGGCGAGCTGCCACAGGCCGACCAGCGCGGCGAGCACGCCCAGGCTGGCGAACCACATCAGGACACCGTGTTGTTTTTTCATGCCGATTGCTCCGCCCAGTTGCCCATGCGCCCGAACCAGCGCTGCTGCGCGCGCAACAGCGAAGCGTTGAGCGCCCAGCCGATCAGGCCGATCCAGCCGATGAAGGCGAACACGCGATCGGGCCGCATGCTCTCCTGCGCGACGATGAGCGCATAGCCCAGGCCCATCGGGTTGGCCGTGATCTCCACCGTGACCGCCACCACCAGCGACACCGCGGCCGCCAGCCGCAGGCCGACGAAGATGCGCGGCAGCGCCGCCGGCAGCACGATCTTGGTCACGCGCTCGCGCAGGCTGAAGTTGAGCATGTGCGCCACCTCCAGCAGGCGCGGCTCGATGCCGCGCACCGCGCTTTCGGTGATGATCAGCAGCGGCCAGAAACACGAGAAGGCCACGATGCTGCTCTCCATCTGGAAGCCGTAGCCGTGGATCAGCAGCGCCAGGGGAATCAGCGCCACCGAGGGAATGGGCCGCAGCGCCTCGGTGGACACCCGCATCAGCTGCGACAGGTGGCGCGAGAGGCCGAAGGCCACACCGACCAGGATGCCCGCCGTGGCCCCCACGACCAGCCCGCCGACCGCGCCGCCGAAGGTCTCCAGCGCGGCCTTGAACAGGCTGCCGTCGGCGACCACGCCCACCGCCGCGCGGAAGATCGCGATCGGGGACGACAGGCTCTCGGCCTTGAGCAGCCCGGAGCGGGCCGCGAACTCCCAGAAGATCAGGACCGCCGCCGGGAACAGCACCCCCTTGAACACGCGCGCCATGGATGCATTCATCTCAGTGCCCCGGTGGCAGGAGGTTGAACAGGCGGTGGCGGTAGGCCAGGAAGCGCGCGTCCTCCCGCGTGGTGAGCTGGTTGCGTGGCCGCTCCAGCTCGATCGTCAGCGTCTCCGACAGCCGCCCCGGGTGCTTGTCCATGGAGATCACCCGGTCGCCCAGGTAGATCGCCTCCTCCAGGTCGTGGGTGATGAACACCACCGTCACGCCGGCGTCGGCGCACAGGCGGGCCACCTCGTCCTGCAGGGTCTGGCGCGTCATCGCGTCGAGCGCGCCGAAGGGCTCGTCCATCAGCAGCACCTGCGGCGCCTGCGCCATGCAGCGAGCGATCTGCAGGCGCTGCTGCATGCCGCCGGAGAGCTGGATCGGGTAGGCGTCGGCCCGCTCGGCCAGGCCCACCCGTTCCAGCATGTCGCGGATGATGGGCGCGCGCTCGTCCTTGGGCACGCGGCGCGCCTCCAGCGCCAGCTCCACGTTGCCGGCCACGGTGCGCCAGGGCAGCAGGGCGCGCCCGTAGTCCTGGAACACCACCGCGAGCTCCGGGTCGGGCCCGTCGATCGCGCGGCCCCGGTACAGCACGCGGCCCTGGGTGGGGCTCAGCAGGCCGCCCATCAGGCGCAGCAGCGTGGTCTTGCCGCAGCCCGAGGCACCGACGATGCAGACGAACTCCTTCTCATGCACCGTGAGCGAGATGTCGTTCAGGATGTTGAGGGAACCCACGGTGAAGTCCAGCCCGGTGATGGACAGGACGGGATCGTTGGCTTGGCTCATGCGGCTCACTTGTAGATCAGCTTCGCCGGGTCGATCGGCTTCTTGAGCATGTCCTGGTCCATCATGATCTTGTTCCAGTTCTGCACCACCTCGGGCGTGATGACCGGGCGGAACTTGGGGTCGGGGAACTTGGCCTGCACTTCGGGCGGGAAGGGGATGTAGACCAGGTTGGCCTTGCGCACCACGCCCGGGTCTTTCAAGGCCATGGCCGAGGCTTCCTCGATGGCGGCGCGGAAGGCGGCGACCTGCTTGGGGTTGGCGTCGGCCCACTTGCGGCTGGCGACGTGCCAGCCCGACTGCACCTCGCCATCCAGCGCGGCGATGTAGTAGGCGACCACGCGGCCGGCCTTGGTTTCCTCGGCGCGCGAGAGGAAGGGCTGCACCGCGAGGATGCCGTCGACCTGGCCGTTGCGCAGCACGTCCACCGATTGCGCGAACGCGTTCTCGGTGAAGGTCACCTTCTTGTAGTCACCGCCGTTCTCGGCCATCCATTTGCGGAACAGCACGTGCAGGAAGGCGTTGAGGCCCGGGGTGGACACTCGCTTGCCCTCGAAGTCCTTGGCGGTCTTGATGGGGCTGTCGGGGCGGACCATGATGGCCAGCGTCTTCCATGCCCTTGGTGTAGTAGCCGCCGCCGGCCAGCACCACCAGGTCCAGGCCTTGCTCGACCGCCTGCATGGTGTTGGGCGCGGTCGGTGTGGCGATCTGCAGGCTGCCGGCCATCAGGGCCGCCGGCGTGGTGGCCGAGTTGGGCACCAGCTTCATCTCCACGTCCAGGCCATGTTTCTTGAAGAGGCCTTCGTTGGCCGCGACAAAGGCGTTGGCGAACGCGGTGGATGCCGAGAAACCGAACACGATCTTCTGGGCCCAGACGGGGGCCGCCGCCGCACTCAGCAGCGTCGCCACCGCCAGGGGGCGCACAAGGGAACGCAGGGTCGCGATAAAGGTGTGCATGGCTTGTCTCCAGATGGTTTTAGGGAAGAACGCGGTCACTGGCTTGCGTGACGGAACACCACACGGTTCTTCAGCACGCCGAGCTTCTGAATCTCCAGCTCGACGACATCGCCGTGTTTCAGGAAGCGGCCCAGTTCCAGTCCGCATCCGCTGCCGACCGTTCCCGAGCCGAAGAACTCGCCTGCGTGCAGCGTCTCGTCGCGCGAGGCGTGGACCAGCACGTCCTCGAAACGGTGGTGCATCTCGCCGCTGTTGCCACGCGACCATTCCTCGCCGTTGACGCGAGCGACCATGGTCAGGTCGTAGGGGTTGCCGACCTCGTCGGCCGTGACCAGCCAGGGGCCGAGCACGTTGCCGGTGTCGAAGTCCTTGCCCTTGGTGGGCCCGAGCGTGCCGCCCATCTCGCGCATCTGTTGGTCGCGCGCGCTCACGTCGTTGAAGATCAGGTAGCCGAAGATGTGCGAGCGCGCATCTTCCTTGCGGATGTTCTTGCCGCTCTTGCCCAGGATGGCGGCGAACTCGAGTTCGTAGTCCAGCATCTGGCAGTACGCGGGGTTGACGATGTCCGCGCCCGTGCCCACCACCGAGAAGCGGTTGCACTTGTAGTAGATCGGCTCCTCGTACCAGATCGGCGGAATCTCCACCTTGGCCGGGTCGCGCTCGCCGTCGGTGGCGCCGAACAGGTGGCGGTTCGCGCGCGCCTGGCGGAAGTGTTTCTCGAAGCACAGGAAGTCGCGCATCTGGCGCGGCTCGGGCAGTGGCGCGGCCAGCTTCACATCGGCCAGCGCGTGGGTGACGGCGGCTTTGTCCAGCAGTTGCCGGGCTTCCTTGAGCGCGGCCTCGCCGCCGTCGATCAGCGCGAGCATGTTGCGCATGGCGGGCGAGGTGGACGACGCGGTGAAGTCCACCAGGCGCTGCTCGCCCGCGAGCATGGCGCCGATGTGGCGTTGGCCGCCGGGCAGATCGAATGTGACCAGTTTCATGGGATGTGTCTCCTGTCGTTGGGGGAATCGCCCCAGGTCCCGCAGAGCGGTCTTGAGCACCTTGCCGTAGCTGTTCTTGGGCAATTCGTCGAGCAGCAGGTACTGGCGCGGGCGCTTGAAGCGCGCGATGCTGGCGAGGCAGAGCGCATCGAGCTCGCCGGTGTCCAGCGTGTGGCCGGGGCGTGGCACCACGTAGGCCAGCACCTCCTCGCCCCACTCGCCATGCGGGCGGCCGACCACGGCCACCTCGCGGATGCCGGGATGGCGCAGCAGCACCTCCTCGACCTCGCGCGGGTAGATGTTGGAGCCGCCGCTGATGATCAGGTCCTTGGATCGGTCCTTGAGCGAGAGGAAGCCATCGGCATCGAGTTCGCCGATGTCGCCGGTGTGCAGCCAGCCGTCACGCAAGGTCTGGGCCGTGGCTGCCGTGTTGCCCCAGTAGCCTGGCATCACCGGGTCGCCGCGCACCAGGATCTCCCCGGTCTCGCCGCAGGGCAGCGCGGTGCCGTCCGGCTGCGCGATACGGATCTCCACGCTGCTCTGCGCCACGCCCACCGAAGCCATGCGCTGCGCATGGCGCGGATGGCCGAGATTGGCCAGGTGTTCGCGCGACAGCGCGGTGATCGCCATCGGGCACTCACCCTGGCCGTAGATCTGCACGAAGCGCGGCCCCATCACGGCGATGGCCTGCTGGATGTCGGCCGCGTACATGGGCCCGCCGCCATAGACGATGGTCTTGATGCCGTCGCCGTCCAGGCCGCGCGCGAGCGCGCTGTCGACCAGGCGCTTGACCATGGTGGGCGCCGCGAACATCGACACATCGCGCAGCTCGCGGGCCAGCGCGAGGATCTCGTCGGGGTCGAAACCGCCGGACTCGGGGATCACATGGCGCGCGCCGGCCAGCACGTGCGGGATGTTGTAGAGGCCGGCACCGTGCGACATGGGCGCCGCATAGAGGCTCGCGTCGCCCGGCCGCACGGTGTCCACGTCGGCGAAATAGCAGAGCGTCATCGAGAGCAGGTTGCGGTGCGTCTGCATCACCCCCTTGGGGCGCCCGGTCGTGCCCGAGGTGTAGAACAGCCAGGCGATGTCGTCGGGCGCGCGGTGCACCGGTGCCATCGCATCGCTGGCGAGCAGGGACAGGTATTCGGCGCCGTTCACGTCGATGGCGGCAGCCGGGCCGGGCTGCAGGTCCGCGCTCAGATCGGCCGAGGTGAACAGGGCCCGCGCGCCGCTGTCGGCCAGGATGTACTCGACTTCGCGCGCATGCAGCTTGTGGTTGATCGGCACCACCACCAGCCCGGCGGACCAGGCACCGTACAGCACCTCCAGGTACTGCGGGCAGTTGTGCAGCAGCAGGGCGACGCGCTCGCCGGGCCGCAGGCCCAGGTGCTGCGACAGGCCGGTGCCGAGCGCCCCGGCCCGGCGGGCCAGTTCGCGGTAGTCGCAGCACACGCGCGCACCCAGCAGCACGGCATCCCGGTCGGGGAAGGTTCGGGCCGAACGCACGAGCAACTGCGCGATGTTCATGAAACTTCGTCTCCTGTGACCATGCCCGGGTGCCGTGGCGCATGGCTTGTGATTCGAAAATTCTAGGAACGCGCCTCTGCGCCTGATAGTCGTAGGACTACCTCATGGGGTTACTACTGATTCGAGCGCGCGCCGCGCGCGCGTGGCCTGCCGGGCCGCCGCTCAGGGGCGCACGGAGGTGATGCCGGGCATGGCCGGCGACGGCGCGGTGATGCGCTCGTCGAAGGGGTGCTGCTGCAGGGCGAAGATCTGCTGGATGCGCTTGATGTAGCCCTGCGTTTCGGGGAACGGCGGCACGCCACGGTAGCGCTCCACCGTGCCTTCGCCCGCGTTGTAGGCGGCCAGCACCAGGGGCACGTTGCCCTTGAAGTAGGCCAGCAGCCACTGCAGGTAGGACAGGCCGCCGCGGATGTTCTGCTCGGCGTCGAAAGGCTTGTTCACGCGGAAGCGTGCGGCGGTCTCGGGAATGAGTTGCATCAGGCCCTGGGCGTTCTTGTCCGACAGGGCGTGCACGTTGAAATTGGACTCGGCCTTGATCACGGCGAAGGCCAGGCCGGGCTCGATGCCGAACTGCGGCGCGAGCTTGTAGACGATCTTCATGATGCGCTGCTGCTCGGGCGTGTTGACCCAGTCGCGGTAGCGCGTGACCACCGCATCGGCCTCGGCGGTCAGCCGCTCCTGCTCGGCGCGCTGCTGTTCGGCCCGTTCGGCCTGCAGCACGCACTCGGGTTTGTCCGCCGGTGTGTCCAGTCGCTTGAACATCGCCTCGGCCTGGGCATCGCCCAGCAGGGCCGCGCGCGCGAACCAGTGCGCGGCGTAGCCGTCGTGGCGCGGCGTGCCCCGGCCGTTGGCGTAGAGCCAACCCAGGTTGTAGGCCGAGACCGCGTCCCCCGCGAGTGCGGCGCGGCAGTAGAGCGCGATCGCCGCATTGGTGTCGCGCGCCACGCCTTCCCCGTGTTCGTACGCCAGCGCCTGCTCGCGCCAGGCCTGGCGCTGGTTCGCCTCGACCGCGTGCGCCCAACCCGTGGCGGCGAGCGCGCACACGAGCAAGAGGCGGGCGGGACGGCGGAGATTCATGGGTGGGTGAGCACGCGGCCAGGGTTCATGAGGTGGTGAGGATCGAGCGCCTGCTTGATGGCGCGCATCAGGCCCAGGGCAACCGGGTCCTTGTAGTGGGGCAGGTGGGCGGCCTTGAGGCTGCCCACGCCGTGTTCGGCGCTGATCGATCCATCGTAGCGCGCCACCGCATCGAAAACCAGGGTGTTCACGCGCGTTTCCTGCTCATTCAGGAACTTTTTGGCATCTCCGTCGGCCGGCGCCTGCACGTTGTAGTGCAGGTTGCCGTCGCCCAGATGGCGAAAATTCACCAGCCGCACGCCGGGGATCTCGCGCTGCAGCAAGGCGTCGGTCTCGGCGCAGAAGGCGGGAATGCGCGAAACCGGGATGCTGATGTCGTGTTTGATGTTCAGGCCCTCTTCGGCCTGGGCCAGTGGAATGCTCTCGCGGATGTGCCACAGGCCACGCGCCTGCGAGAGGCTCTCGGCCACCACCGCGTCGCTCACCAGGCCTTGCTCGAAGGCGGTTTCGAGCAGGCGCTCGAACTGCCCGCGCGCATGCTCTTCCGATTCGCTGTCGCTGTTCTCCAGCAGCACGCAGTAGGGGCTGTCCGCCCACAGCGGCACGCGCAGGGCGGGAAAGTGCTTGTCCACCAGGCCCAGGGCGAACTGGCCCATCACCTCGAAGCCGGTCAGGCCCGCGCCCAGGTGCTGGTGCGCCAGGCCCAGCAGCGCCACGGCGGCGTCCAGCGTGGGCACGGCGGCCCAGGCGGTGAGCTGCGCGGCGGGCAGCGGGTAGAGCTTGAGCGTGGCGGCGGTGATCACGCCCAGCGTGCCCTCGCTGCCGATGAAGAGGTCGCGCAGGTCGTAGCCGGTGTTGTCCTTGCGCAGGCCGGTGAGGCCGTGCCACACCTCGCCCTGCGCCGTCACCACCTCCAGGCCCAGGCAGAGTTCGCGCGCGTTGCCGTAGCGCACCACCTGTGTGCCGCCCGCGTTGGTGGCCAGGTTGCCGCCGATCGTGCAGCTGCCCTCGGCCGCCAGGCTCAGGGGAAACAGGAAGCCGGCGTTCTCGGCCGCGTCCTGCAGCGACTGCAGCACGCAGCCGGCTTCCACCGTCATCGTGAGGTTGGCGCCGTCGATGGCGCGCACGGCGTTCATGCGCGTGAGGCTCAGCACCACCTGGGTGCCGGAATCGTCGGGCACCGAGCCCACCACCAGGCCGGTGTTGCCGCCCTGGGGCACGATGGCCGCCCCGGCCTGGGCGCAGGCGCGCACCACGGCGGCCACCTCGGCGGTGCTTCCCGGGCGCACCACGGCCAGCGCGCGGCCCTGCGCGCGCTTGCGCCAGTCGTTTTCCCAGGCGGAGAGGTCGGCGGCGGGGTCTTCGTGGGTCAGCACCTGGGCCGGCCCCACGGCCGCGCGCAGCGCTTGCAGCAGATCGGCGCTCATGGTTTGCGCAGCGCGGGATTCGGCCGCGGCGGTGGAGCTGCGCAACGTCGGCGGCCACGGCTTCCTTGCCGGCGGCGCGCAGGCGCATGCGCACGTGCAGCGCGCAGGCCGCGAAGAGGGCGATGCACAGCAGCACCTGCAGCCAGGCCAGCCACATCGAGGTGCCCGACTCGCTGGTGGCGCGCACCGCGCCTTCGGTGAAATACAGCCACACCAGCAGGCTGACCCAGCGGTAGGTGTACATGCGGTTTTTCAGCAGACCGGCCAGCGGCACGGTCAGCGGCAGCACCTTGATGGCCCACCAGGAGCCGCCTTCGCGCAGCGGCGCGAGCCACAGTTCCCAGGCCAGGCCGAGCACGATCAGGCCCAGCAGGCTGCCCACGGCGAGCCAGCGGGTGCCGCGCACGGCGGAAGGGGTGTCCAGGGCGCTGGAGGGCGAGGGGGATGAGGGCATGGGGGAGGGTGGGAAAGCGGGGGCGGGAGGGCAGGTGGCATGATACCGGGATGACCCTGAAAGAGCGCCTGCGGGCCCTTGAAACCCTGGCGCGCGCGCTGTGGCGCGACGCCCTGAATTTTCCGTGGCGCACCACGGCGCTGACGCTGCGCGAGCGCTTCCGGGAAGACCGGCTGGGCATCACCGCCAGTTCGCTGACCTTCACCACCACCATCTCGCTGGTGCCGCTGTTCACCGTCGCGCTGGCGATCTTCAGCGCCTTCCCGATGTTCGACCGCCTGCAGGTCACCCTGCAGCGCTGGCTGGTGCAAAGCCTGGTGCCGCCCGACATCGCCAAGCAGGTGTTCAGCTACCTCAACCAGTTCGCCAACAAGGCCGGGCAGATGGGCTGGGCCGGCGCGCTGGTGCTGCTGGTGACCGCGCTGGCCCTGATCCTGACCATCGACCGCAAGCTCAACGACATCTGGCGTGTGCGCCAGCCGCGTTCGCTGACCCAGCGCGTGCTGGTGTACTGGGCCGTGCTCACCCTGGGCCCGCTGCTGCTGGCGGGCAGCCTGGCGGCCACCTCCTACGCCGTCACGGCCTCGCGCGGCGTGGTCTCGGGCCTGCCTGGCGGCGTGCGTTTCCTGCTGGATGCCGTGCAGTTCGCGCTGCTCACCGGCGGCCTGGCCGCGCTCTACCGCTACGTGCCCAACACCCGGGTGCGCTGGAGCCATGCGCTTTCGGGCGCCCTGTTCGTGGGCGTGGGGCTGGAGCTGGCGCAAGAAGGTGCTGGCCTGGTACCTGGCCCAGGTGCCCACCTACTCGGTGGTCTACGGCACCTTCGCCACCGTGCCCATCCTGCTGGTGTGGTTCTACGTCGCCTGGGTGATCGTGCTGCTGGGGGCGGTGGTCGCGGCCTACCTGCCCAGCCTGCTCTCGGGCATCGCGCGGCGCAGCGACACGCCGGGCTGGAGCTTCCAGCTCGCGCTGGAATTGCTGGAACAGCTGCACACGGCGCGCGACAGCGCGCCCAAGGGCCTGAGCCTGGAGGCCCTGGCCCAGGTGCTGCGGGTGGACGCGCTGCAGCTCGAAGAGCCGGTGGCCGTGATGGTCAAGCTGGACTGGCTGGGCCGGCTCGACGAGGACGGCGAGCGCTACGTGCTGCTGATCGACCCGGCCATGACGCCGGTGGCCCCGCTGGTGGAGCGGCTGCTGCTCGCGCACCAGCCGCACACCGCGCGCTTCTGGTCCGAGAGCCGCTGGATGGACCTCTCGGTGGCGCAGGCCGTCTCGACCACACCGGCCCTGGCCGGCGGCTCGAGCGAGGCCGTGGGGGAGGCTTCGGTCGCGTCGGGGTGACGCCCGCGCTCAATCGATGGCGAACGGCGCGCGCAGAAAGCCGCGAAAGCGTGCTCGGCCGCCGCGCGTGGGCTCCTCGATGAGACGGTAGCCCGGGAAGCGCCGCAGGAAGCGGCCGATGGCGATGCGCCCCTCCAGCCGCGCCAGGCTCAGGCCGGCGCACTGGTGGATGCCGAAGCCGAAGGCCAGGTGCTTGTTGCCTTCGCGCGCCAGGTTCAGCACCTCGGGGTCGGCGAACTGCGCCGGGTCGCGGTTGGCCGCGCCGATGCACAGCGTCACCAGCGTGCCGGCCGGCAGGTCCACGCCGCCGACCTGGGTGTCCTGGATCGCGCGCCGGTTGCCGAGCTGGTTGGACGACTCGAAGCGCAGGAATTCATCGACCGCGCGGCCGAGCACGGCTTCCTCGGCGGCGGCGTCGCCCGCCGTGGCCTGCAAATCGCGCAGCAGGCCGGCACGGGCCTCGGGAAACTCCTGCAGCGAGATCAGGCCGTTGCCGATCAGGTTGGTGGTGGTTTCGTGGCCGGCGTTGAGCAGGAAGATGCAGTTCTGCAGCAGCTCCACCTCGCTGAGCTGTTCGCCGCTGGCCTCGCCCTGGATCAGGCGGGTGAGCACGTCGCGCTCCGGGTCGCCCGGGCGCTGGCGGCGCGCGGCCACCAGGCTGCGCAGGTAGGCGGTCATCTCGGTCACGGCCTGGTTGCCGCTGGCCTGCTGCTGGGGCGTGAGCGTGGGTTCCAGCGCGCCCAGGATGGCGAGCGACCAGGCGCGCAGCGGGCCCCGGTCTTCGTGCGGCACGTCGAGCAGGTTGCCGATGATCTCCACCGGGATGGCCGAGGCGAAGTCCTCGATCAGGTCACCCCCGCGGCGCGCGTCCAGCTCGTCGAGCAACTGGTCCACCAGCGCGATGAGGCCCGGCTCCATCTCGGCGATGGCGCGGCGCGTGAGCGCGCCCATGATGAGCCGGCGCACGCGCGTGTGCAGCGGCGGGTCGTTGAACACCAGGCTGGTGGTGTGGTGCTCGAACAGGGCCGAATTCGCGCCGTACTTGGGCGCGAACTCCACGTGCTTGTCGGAGCTGAAGGCCTGCGCATCGCGGTACACCGCCATCAGGTCGGCGCAGCGGGTGAGGAACACCGAGCCGTCGGGCATGCGGCGCACCGGCTGGCTCTCGCGCAGCGCGGCATAGACCGGGTAGGGGTTGGCCAGAAAGTCGGCGGGCAGGGCGCGCAGGTCGAAGTGGGCGGCGATCTCCTGCGCGCGCGCAGCGGTCATGGGCGGTGTGATCGGAGGCGTCATGGTTCGCGCATTGTGGCAGCGCGAAAGCATGGACGAAATGGGCTTGCAATCGCGAGGCGGCGGCGTAGCATGGGTCGCGCCCTTGTCCACCTGAGGAGTTGCCATGTTCCAGCGTCCCCTGCGCGGCGTGCTGATCGCTGCGATCCTGCTCTTCGTGCTGGTCGTTGCCCTGCTCGCGGCGCTGCCGCTGCGGCCGGCCTCGGCCCAGTCCAAAAACATCATGGAGGCGCCGGCCTGCCAGTGTTCGGCACCGACGTCCGTGGTGGCGGGCGGCACCCGCCTCGTGCACTGCGTCTGCGGCGGCATGTCCTGCGTGATGAGCGTGCCGCCCAGCAGCGGCAAGGACACCGGCCAACTGCAGTGCGTCAAGTAGCCGGCGCGTCCTTTCCCGCGGCCTCCTGCAGCAGCCAGTCGCGGAAGGTCGCCAGAGGCGGCAGGCGGTTCTTGCCCTCGGGGTAGGTGAGGTAGTAGCCGGCCTCGCCCACCATGTCCTTGGAAAAGGGGGCCGCCACGAGCCCTGCGTCGATGTCGTCCTGAACCACGCAACGGGGTACCAGGCCCAGGCCCATGCCCGCCATCACCGCGCGCACGATGGAGGTCACCTGATCGAGCTTGGGGCCTTGCATGAGCGCCGGGTGAGAGACGCCGTGCAGCTCACACCACCGCGGCCAGGCACCCGGTTCGGCGGGATGCTGAAGCAGGGCGTGCAGGGTGATGTCGCGCGGCCTGCGCAGGCGCGACGAGGCCGGCAGGCGCGGCGGGGCGATGACCACGTACTCATGGCCGGCGATGTAGTGGGAGCTTGCTCCAGGCCAGGTGCCGTTGCCATAGAGAAGCGCGCAGTCCAGATCGGGGTCGGGGGATGCGCCTCGGTTGAAGGGCACGAAATTCAGGAATACCTCAGGATGCTGTGCCAGGAACCGGGGCAGGCGGGGGATCAGCCATTTCGCCCCGAATGTCGGGGTGCTCATCACGTTCAGAACACCCCCGCGCCCTCGCAGCGTCATGACGCCCAGCGTCGCCTGCTCCAGTTGTCCGAGTGCCGCATCCACCCCCGGCAGGTAGCGATGCCCCGCAGGAGAAAGGTGAAGGCGCCCTCGAATCCGGTCGAACAGGGCCACCCCCAGCGAGGCCTCCAGCTCCAGGAGCTTCTTGCTCACGGCACCTTGCGTGAGGTGGAGTTCCCTCGCGGCGGCCGAGATGGATCCGTGGCGGGCGGTGGCGGAAAACGCTTGCAGCAAGTGAAGGGCTGGCAGCCTCATGGTATTTCCATAGGGAATGGGTGCATGCGGATTATTCGATTTACCGCCATGGGCCGCAAGAACAGAATTCTTCCAGCACAACGATGGAGACACGACCATGAAGACCCTTCACCGATGGACCCTGGCCATCGCGGCCCTGCTGGGGGCAACCGTCACTGCCCTGGCCGATCCGGGCTATCCCAACCGGCCCGTCACCCTGTTGGTCGCGTATCCGGCCGGTGGTTCCACCGACACGGTGGCCCGGAAGTGGGGCGAAGAGCTTGCCAAACAGCTTGGGCAACCGGTGGTGGTCGAGAACATGGGGGGCGCGGGCGGCATGATCGGCGCGAAGCGGGTGGCGCAGGCCGCGCCCGATGGCTACACGCTCTTGCTGGGGGCGGTGAACGAGGTGGTGCTGAGCCCCTTGACCAACCGAAATCCGCCCTACAAGACCGCCAGCTTCAAGACCGTGGGCATCCTGGGCGCCTCTCCGGTCGTGCTGTTGACCGGCAAATCCAAACCGCACCGATCGCTGAAGGACATCGCCCAGGCCAGCGCACCCGGCAAGGCCAGCCTGACGTATGGCACGCCGGGTCGAGGCACCTTTCAGCACATCGTGATGCACTCGCTGGCGTCTCGGCTGAAGTCGGACTTGCTGCACGTTCCCTACAAGGGGGGCGCGCCCTTCATCGCGGACCTCATCGGTGGCCAGATCGACCTGATCCTGCTGCCCACGGTCACGGCGGTGCCGCAGTTGTCGAGCGGCCAGATGCAGGCGGTGGCGGTGTCCTCGTCTTCGAGGATGGACCTGGCTCCGACGGTCCCCACTTTTGCCGAGAGCATGCCCGAGCTTCGTGATGTCGATTTCTCGATCTGGGTGGGCCTTTTTGCGCCGCAGGGCACGCCACAGGCGGTGGCCGAGCGCCTCAACCAGGCGCTGCGCGAGGCGCATCGCTCGGAGTCGATCCAGTCGTTCGTTCGCGCCAGCGGCATGGCGGTGCCCGCCGCTGGCCTGGATTTCGCCGGGGCGCAGCGTTTTCTCGATGCCGAGGAGCGCAAGTACCGGGCGATCGTGCCAGGCATGAAGCTGGAAGACTGAAGGGGGTCCGTTGCCATGAGCTTCGTCCAGGCCCAGGGTTGCCGCATCTACCATGAGCGCCACGGTCAGGGACCGGCGCTGGTCTTCTGCCATGGCGCGGGGTCCAATGCCGCGACCTGGTGGCAGCAGATTCCTTTTTTCTCGAGCCGTTTCACCTGCCTGACCCTGGACTGCCGCGGTTTCGGCCGGTCGCTGGCACGCCCCGACTCCCTGACATGGGACGCGCTCACCAGGGATCTTCTGGCGGTGCTCGACGCCGAGCGCATCGATCGCGCGGCCCTGGTCTGCCAGTCGTTGAGCGGGGGCGTGGGGCTGCGCCTTGCGCTGGCGCACCCCGATCGCGTGTGGGCCCTGGTCTCGAGCGGTTCGCCGCTGGGCATCGATGCGCCCGAGGTGCTGGCGTGCGTCGAACGTTACCTGGGCACGTCGGACAGCCGGCAGGTCGAGCAACGCGCATTGGCGCCCGCATTCCGCGCATCGGAGGCGGCCCTGGCCTTCCTGTACCAGCAGATCAACGCCTTCAACCCACTGGTGTCCGGCGACATGACGGCCGAGCTCAAGCGCCGGCTGCAGGCCTTGAACCACCCGGATGCCCTGATCGGATGCGAGCGCCTCGCAGAAGTCGCCTGCCCCGTGCTCCTGGTCTCGGGGGTGCACGATCCCTTGGTGCCCCCGGAACTTGCCCGGTCGATCGCGGCGCTTTTCCCGAACGCGCGGGCCATCGAGATGAACGCCTGTGGGCATTCGCCGTACTTCGAACGCCCTGCGGAGTTCAACGCACAGGTGGGCCGCTTTCTGCGGTCGTGCCTGGGTGGGGCGCCTGCCGACCCGGTGGCCGAAACGGGCGCCTGTTCTTAAACCCGGAGGAAATCGCGGATCGCGAACAGCGTGGCGTCGGGCGTCTCGGTCATCTGGTGGTGGCCCACCGGCAGCGTGGCAATGCTCACCGCCTTGCCGGCCGCGCGCGCGGCCTGCACCAGCACCTGCGCGGCCTTGGGGTTGGTCATCTGGTCCAGCCCGCCGAGCACGAACAGCACCGGGCAACTGATCTGCGCGATGGCCGCTTCGCCGCGGGCATAGCGGTCGCAGGCCACGAAGCCACGGTGGAACACGTTGACCTGAGGGTTGCTGCGCAGCACGCGCCGACCCAGCGCCATGCTGGAGCCGTAGACCCAGGTGCCCGGGCCGAGCGCCGAGGGCGGCGCGGCCAGGGTGCTGCGGCTGAACACGTTCACCATCGTGAGCGCCTTCTCCGGCTCGTTGAGCGAGGCTTCGATCAGCGCGGGCGAAACCTTCATGGGGTAGGCCGTGCCCACCAGCACCAGGTGGCTCACGCGCTCCTTCAGGCGCGCGGCCGATTCGAGCGCGATCAGCGAGCCCCAGCTGTGGCCCACCAGCGCGGCCTTCTGCACGCCGGCGGCGTCGAGCAGGGCGGCCACGAAGCCAGCCGCGTCTTCCACCGAGGCGGGGGCCTCGCCCTCGCTCTTGCAGTGGCCGGGCAGGTCCACCGCGAGCACGTTCCAGCCGTGGTGGGCCAGGTAGCGGCTCTGCAGGATCCAGACGCTGTGGTCGTTGATCACGCCGTGGAGGAACACCACGGTGGGCTTGGCGGCATCGAAAGGCTTGCCGCCGGTGTAGCAGTAGGTGCTGGCGCCGTTGACTTGCAGGTACATGGTCAGGCCCCCGCCTTTTCTGCGGCCTTGAGCGCGCGCTTCAAATCGTCAATGAGATCGTCCGGGTCTTCCAGGCCGATGGACAGGCGGATCGTGCCCGGGCCGATGCCACCGGCCGCCAGCGCTTCGTCGCTCATGCGGAAATGCGTGGTGCTCGCCGGGTGGATCACCAGCGAGCGGCAGTCGCCCACGTTGGCCAGGTGGCTGAAGATTTTGAGCGCTTCGATGAAGGCCTTGCCCTGCGCGCGGCTGCCCTTGATGTCGAAGCTGAACACCGAGCCCGCACCCTTGGCACCGAAGCGCAGCAGCTTCTCGGCCAGCGCGTGGCTGGGGTGGCTCTCGAGCAGCGGGTGGCCCACGCGGCCCACCAGCGGGTGGCTGGCGAGGAATTGCACCACCTTCTCGGTGTTGCCCATGTGGCGGTCCATGCGCAGCGACAGCGTCTCGATGCCCTGCAGGATCAGCCAGGCGCTGTGCGGGCTCATGCAGGCGCCGAAGTCGCGCAGGCCCTCGCGCCGCGCGCGCAGCAGGAAGGCACCGACCGTGCTTTCTTCGCTGAACACCATGTTGTGAAAGCCTTCGTAGGCCTCGGTGAGCTCGGGGAATTTGCCCGACTTCTCCCAGTCGAAACTGCCCGCGTCGACCACCACGCCCCCGATCACCGTGCCGTGGCCGCTGAGGAATTTGGTGGCCGAGTGGTAGACGATGTCGGCGCCCAGCTCGAAGGGTCTGACGAGGTAAGGCGTTGTAAGGGTCGAGTCCACCAGCAAGGGCGCGCCGGCCTCGTGCGCGATCTGCGAGACGGTGGGGATGTCCAGCACGTCCAGGCCCGGGTTGCCCACGGTCTCGCCGAAGAAGAGCTTGGTGTTGGGCCGCACGGCGGCGCGCCAGCCGTCGATGTCGCCCGGTTTCACGAAGGTGGTCTCGATGCCGAAGCGGCGCATCGTGTAGTGCAGCAGGTTCTGGCTGCCGCCGTACAGGGCGGTGCTGGCCGCGATGTGCGAGCCCGCGCCCATCAGCGTGCGCACGGCCAGGTGCAGCGCGGCCTGGCCGCTGGCGGTGGCGATGGCGCCGATGCCTCCCTCCAGCGCGGCCATGCGCTGCTCGAAGACGGCGTTGGTCGGGTTGCTGATGCGGCTGTACACATGGCCCGCGCGCTCCAGGTTGAACAGCGCGGCGGCGTGGTCGCTGGACTCGAAGACGAACGAGGTCGTGAGGTGGATGGGCACGGCGCGCGCGCCGGTGGTGGGGTCGGGGGCGGCGCCCGCGTGCAGCGCGAGCGTGTCGAAGCCGGGGTCAGCGTAGCCGGACATATGGTCTCCAGTGGTTGCCTGTCGTTGCGGCGGGCGAGGCGCGCGCAGTGGTTTTGATTTGTATTGTGGGCTATATTGTCAGCACCCCAGCCCCATGGGGGACACACCAGAATTGAGGAGCACAGCCATGAAAGTCAGCGATATCCTGCGCGTCAAGGGAGGCACGCTGTACACCGTCCAGCCTCAGGAGACGCTGGAACGCGCGATCGAAACCATGTCGCAGTTCGACATCGGTTCGCTGGCCGTGATCGAGCACGGCGACCTGGTCGGCATGTTGACCTTCCGCGAAGTCATCCACACCTTGGCCAAGAACGGCGGCTCGCTGGGCGGGCGCACCGTGCGCACCGTGATGGACGACCACCCCATGACCTGCACGCCCCAGACCGAACTGGAGCAGGTGCGGCCCATGATGCTGGAGCGCCACACGCGCTACATGCCGGTGATGGACAACAAGATGCTCATGGGTGTGATCAGCTTCTACGACGTGGCCAAGGCCGTGGTCGACAGCCAGAACTTCGAGAACAAGATGCTCAAGGCCTACATCCGCGACTGGCCCGAGGAAGAGTCGAGCAAGAACGAGCCGAACTTCCCCTGAAGCGCCGAGCGAGCTTCAAATGAAAACGCCCCGCATGCCGGGGCGTTTTTCATGGTGCGAACGAACGTTCAGTCCGAGCTGGCGTGGATCATGTCGCGCACGCGGGGATAGATCTGCTGGTTCCAGCGCCGCCCGCTGAACACGCCGTAGTGGCCCACGCCGGTCTGCACGTGGTGGGTCTTCATGTAGGGGCGCACGCTGCGGCACAGGTCCTGCGCGGCCACCGTCTGGCCCACCGAGCAGATGTCGTCGCGTTCGCCTTCCACCGTCATCAGCGCGGTGCGGCGGATGGCCGCCGGGTTCACGGTGCGGCCGTTCCAGGTCAGCACGCCGCGCGGCAGGTCGTAGGTCTGGAACACCTTCTCCACCGTCTCCAGGTAGAACTCGGCCGGCAGGTCGTTGACCGCGAGGTACTCCTCGTAAAACGCCTGGATCACGCCGGCCTCTTCGGTGCGGCCGGCCGTCAGGTGGTCGTAGATGTGGCGGAAGGACTGCTTGTGGCGGTCCGGGTTCATGCTCATGAAGGCGGTGAGCTGCACGAAGCCGGGGTAGACGCGGCGCATCATGCCGGCGTGCGGGAACGGCACGTGGCTGATCAGGTTTTTCTCGAACCACTCGATGGGCTTGCTGGTGGCGAGCTTGTTCACCTCGGTGGGGTTGACGCGGCAATCCACCGGGCCGGCCATCAGCGTGAGGCTGCGCGGCTGGGCGGGGTTGTCGTCCTCGGCCATGACGGCCGTGGCGGCGAGCGCGGCCACGCAGGGCTGGCACACCGCCACCATGTGGCTGCCCGGGCCCACGGCCTCGGTGAAGCGGATCATGTAGCTGATGTAGTCGTCCAGCGAGAAGGCGCCGTGGCGCAGGGAGACGTCGCGCGCGTTGTGCCAGTCGGTGATGTAGACGTCGTGGTCCTGCAGCAGGGTGCGCGCGGTCTCGCGCAGCAGGGTGGCGAAGTGGCCGGAGAGCGGGGCCACGAGCAGCACCTTGGGCTGGGGCTCGGCGCCTTCCTTGCGAAAGCGCAGCAGGGTGCCGAAGGGCAGGGTGAGCACGGTTTCCTCGGTGACGGGGAATTCGCGTTCACCCACCGTCACGCTGTGGATCTGGTAGGGCGGGCGTGTGTGGGTCAGGCGCAGGCGCGAGATCACGTCGCAGGCGGCGGCCAGCTTGCGCATGACGCTGCCCTCGGTTTCGCGCAGCCAGAGCGCGGCGCTCAGGTGCTGCGCGGTCAGGCGCAGGGGCGAGATCAGGTCGGACTGGAGTTGGTAGGCCTGATACAGCATGGTTTCTTTCCTGGGACAACGTGTCGCATTGCAGGCAAGTTGCGGGCCAGCGGGGTGTTGCACCGGCGCGGTGCGTGGTGGGTGCACAGCGATGGCACAGGCCTTGCTCGGTGGATGCCCTCTGAAGGAGCATGTTCATGGCCAAAGCGGTACTCACGATCAGCAGCAAGAACTACGGTGCCTGGGCCTTGCGGGGCTGGCTGATGGCGCGCATGGCGAAGCTGGAGTTCACGGAGAACGTGATTTCGCCGGACGATCCGGCGATGAAGGCCGAGATGTTGTTGCTGTCGGCCTCGATGCGGGTGCCGGCGCTGGAGCACGATGGCATTCATGTGTGGGACACGCTGGCGATTGGCGAGTACCTGAACGAGGTGAAGCCGAAGGCGGGTCTGTTGCCGGCGGACCGGGCGGCGCGGGCGCATTGCCGGGCGATCTGTGGCGAGATGCATTCGGGGTTTTCGGCGATGCGGTCGTCGCTGCCGATGAACATCAAGGCCTCGTTTCCGAATTTCAAGCTGTGGTCGCGCGCGCAGACGGACATCGATCGCATCGAGGCGATCTGGAGCGAGTGTCTGGAGACGTATGGGGGGCCTTATCTGTTCGGCGGCAAGCCCTGCATGGCGGATGCGATGTTCGCGCCGGTGGTGACGCGTTTCATCACCTACGAGGTGGCGATCAGCCCTGCGTGTGTGGCGTATTGCGACACCATCATGGACTTGCCGGCCATGAAGGAATGGGTGGCGGCTGCGGAGGCCGAACCCGACGACATCGACGAGTTGGATGCCGAGTTTTAAGTTTCTTTCCTGTACCTCGCGGGCTCGGACACCCGGGCGCTCTGCTCCGCGGGTGTCCCCCGAACCGGCTTCGCCGGTTCTCCTCCTTTACCCCGCTGCGCAGAGCGCCCGGGTGTCCGAGCCGAAGAAGCGGTGGCGCACGTCCGTTGGAGTGCCTTCACGGTGGCAAGGCTCCAGGGGTGGGTGATGGGCGCAGCGAAGTAAAGGGGGAGGCGGCACCAGCCGCCGGAGGACATTCGCGGAGCCCATCACCCGCCCCTGGGGCCCCAAGACCAAGGAGGCGCGAAATCAACCCCAAGGTGTCGGCTTGGGAATCTCACAAACCGGATCCACATCGATCGACTTGAAATCCGCAGGAGAAACAATCTCCAGGTACTCCATATCGGGCGAATAGTCGAACAGGAAATGGCGGATCCCAGGGCGCTGATGCACACAATCACCGGCCTCCACCAGCGTCTCCTGATCCTCGTACATGAACCGCGCCCAACCCTTGAGCATGATCACGATCTGGAAATCCGCCTCGTGCCGGTGCCAGCCCGTGCCTTCCTCCGGCGGCAGATTCGCCTTCACCAGATGCGCAATCACCTTGCCGTGCGTCGCCTGGGCGATCCCCAGGTCGCGGTACAGGAAAAAATCGCGCAGGCCACCACTCACATAGTCGCCTTCGCCGCCCTTCACGTGAGAAAACAAAGTGGAGGTTCGATCAAGCATGGGACGCTCCTTTCTGGGGATGGACAGCAACCAGCTGCTGCGGCGCAGCACAAAGCACAAAATGTTCCCGTCCCCCAGGCCCGATCGCATGCACCAGACTGGCCCACCGACGCACCAGCGTGCCTCAGGGATAATCACCCCTCTATGAGCGGCAACACCTTCGGCACCCTGTTTTGCGTCACCAACTTCGGTGAATCCCACGGCCCGGCCATTGGCTGCGTGATCGACGGCTGCCCGCCGGGCATGGCACTCAGCGAGGCCGACATCCAGGCCGAGCTCGACCGCCGCCGCCCCGGCACCAGCAAATTCGTCACCCAGCGCAACGAGCCCGACACCGTCGAAATCCTCAGCGGCGTGTACGAGGGCAAGACCACCGGCACCCCCATCGCCCTGCTGATCCGCAACACCGACCAGCGCAGCAAGGACTACGGCAACATCCTGCAGACCTTCCGCCCCGGCCACGCCGACTACACCTACTGGCAGAAATACGGCATCCGCGATCCGCGCGGCGGCGGCCGCAGCTCGGCCCGCCTCACCGCGCCCACCGTGGCCGCCGGCGCGGTCGCCAAAAAGTGGCTCAAGGAACGCTACGGCACCACCTTCCGCGGCCACATGACGCAGGTCGGCGAACTGGCGATTCCCTTCGAGAGCTGGGACCATGTGCCCCACAACCCCTTCTTCGCCCCGGTGGCCGATGTGTCGGCCATCGAGGCCTACATGAACGAACTGCGCAAGAGCGGCGACTCCTGCGGCGCGCGCCTGCGCGTCACCGCGCAGGGCATGCCGGTCGGCCTGGGCCAGCCGCTGTACGACCGGCTCGACGCCGACATCGCCTACGCCATGCTCGGCCTCAACGCCGTCAAGGGCGTGGAGATCGGCGCCGGCTTCGCCAGCGTGGCGCACCGGGGCAGCACGCACGGCGACAGCCTCACCCCCGAAGGCTTCAAAGGCAACAACGCCGGCGGCGTGCTCGGCGGCATCAGCACCGGGCAAGACCTGGAAGTGCAGATCGCGATCAAGCCCACCAGCTCCATCCTGATCCCGCGCGAGACCATCGACACGGCCGGTCAGCCCACCGAAATCATCACCAAGGGCCGCCACGACCCCTGCGTGGGCATCCGCGCCACCCCCATCGCCGAGGCCTTGCTGGCCCTGGTGGTGATGGACCACGCGCTGCTGCATCGCGCGCAATGCGGCGACGTGCAATTGCCCACGCCCGACATCGCCGCCCAGGCGCGCGGCTGAACCCACGGCCGCCTGGCCTGCCGTGGTCGAGCGCCGTCAACTCTTCCCTTTCGCGGCTTTGTCCGCGAGCTACTTCGCGCACATCGGGTTTTTCAATCCGTATCTGCCGCTCTGGCTGAAAGAGCTGGGCTTCGGCCTGATCGCCATCAGCGTGCTCACCTCGGTGCAGTCGGCCACGCGCCTGTTCGCGCCCTACCTCTGGGGTTCGCTGAGCGACCGCACCGGTGAGCGCGTGCGCCTGCTGCGCTTTGGCGCCACCACCGCGCTGCTGCTCTCGCTGGGCCTGTGGTTCGACGGCGGCGGCGTGGTGCTGTTCGTGGTGCTGCTGCTCATGTTCAGCCACACCAGCGGCATGATGCCCATGAGCGAGGCCGCGCTCGCCCACCTGGTGAGCCAGAGCGGCGCCTTCGACGCGAAGCGCTACGGCCGCGTGCGCCTGTGGGGCTCGCTGGGCTTCCTGGTCACGGTGGTGGCCGCGGGCCTTTGGTTCGAGCGCTTCGGCCTGGTGCACTTTCCGGCCTGGACGCTGGGCACGCTCGCCGCCGTGGCCGCCAGCGCCTGGCTGCTGCCCGACTTCCGCGAACCCGCCCACGCCACGCAGGCGCCCCAGCCCGGCGTGTGGCCGGTGCTGCGCCAGCCGCCGGTGCGCTGGTTCTTCGCGGCGGTGTTCTTCCACGTGCTCGCGCACATCTTCATCTACGTCTTCTTCTCGCTCTACCTGGATTCGCTGGGCTACAGCAAGACCGTGATCGGCCTGATGTGGGCGCTGTCGGTGGTGATCGAGATCGGTTGGTTCTTCACCCAGGGCCGCTGGCTGCCGCTGTTGTCGCTCTCGGGCTGGCTGGTGCTGGCGGCCGCGCTCATGTCGCTGCGCATGGGCCTGACCGCCGGCTTCGCGCTGGTGTGGCCGGTGCTGCTGCTGGCGCAGGCCCTGCACGCCATCACCTTCGCCGCGCACCACACGGTGTGCATCGCCATGCTGTCCCACCATTTCCCCGGCCGCCTGCGCGGGCGCGGCCAGGCGCTCTACACCGTGGTGGGCTATGGCCTGCCCGGCGTGGTGGGGGGCATCAGCGGCGGCCTGCTCAGCTCGGCCTTCGGGCTGGCCAGCGTGTTCTGGCTGTCGGCCCTGCTGGCGCTGGTGCGCACGGGCTGCGCGCTGCGGGCCCGGGCGCTGAACGCGGCGGTGTCGCCGGGGTGAACCAGAAACCCTCGCATGGATCGTTTATCGAACGAAAGCGTGCGAATATCGAACATACAGTGCGCGCAAACCCTGGTCATGCCGGAGGTTGACACCTAAAGTGCGGGGTGGCCCTGGCCGCTGGCCTGTTCCGTTTTCTTGATCCCCGGAGTTGTCGACATGAGTGATTTCCTGCTCAACCCACAGGAAGGCCGCGAGCCCCTGCAAGCCTCTTTCAGCGACGCGGCCAACCCGCTGGGCCTGGACGGCATCGAGTTCATCGAGTACGCCACCAGCAAGCCGCAGGCGCTGGGCCAGGTGCTGGAGATGATGGGTTTCCGCCCGGTGGCGCGCCACCGTTCGCGCGAGGTGCTGCTGTACCGCCAGGGCGGGCTCAATGTGGTGGTCAACGCCAACCCGGTGGACGCCAAGGGCGCCGGCCACGGCAGCGACGTGCCTTCGATCTCGGCCATGGCGCTGCGCGTGCGCGACGCGCGCGCGGCCTACCACTACGTGCTCGAGCGCGGCGCCTGGTCGGTGCCCACGCACGCCGAGGTGATGGAGCTCAACATCCCGGCCATCCACGGCGCGGGCGGCAGCCGCATCTACTTCGTGGACCGCTACAAGGACTTCTCGATCTACGACGTGGACTTCGTGCCCATTCCCTCGGTGGACCAGCACCCGCCGGCCACCGCCGGCATCCATTTCTTCGGCGTCGTGCAGTACATCGGCCCCGAGCGCAGCAACGACTGGATCGCGTTCTACGAAGAGCTCTTCGGCACCGAGCTGATCCCCGACGAACAGCGCTTCGGCATCATGCCCAAGGGCACGCTGCTGCGCACCCCGGCGCTCGACCCGTCGCAGCGCTTCATGCTGCAGCTCATCGAGCCCGAGCTGCACGTGGTGGACGCCGACGAGCGCCTGCAGCGCATCGGCCTGGGCGTGCCCGACGTGCTCGAAGCCGTGAAGGCGCTGCGCGCGCTCGGCGTGGAGTTCGTCGAGACCCAGGCCGCGCACACCGAGCAGCGCGGCGCCATCAGCAAGACCTACCTGGGCTCGGTCGTGTTCGAGCTGGTGCACAGTGAGAAGGAGTGAGGCCATGAGCCCGAACCGCGCTTCCATCGAGGCCATCAGCGGCTTCGGCATGGACACCATCACGCTGGCCGGTCCGCTCGAAGCCAAGCTGGCGGCCATGAAGGCCGCTGGCTTCTCGCAGGTGATGCTCAAAGCCAACGACCTGGTCGGCCACCCCGGCGGCCTGGGCGCGGCCGTGCAGGCCGTGAAGGACAGCGGCCTGCGCGGCACCGGCTTCCAGGTGCTGCGCGACTTCGAAGGCCTCTCGGGCCACCTGCACCACTACAAGGTGGACATCGCCAAGAGCATGCTCGAGATGTGCGCCGCGCTGGGCTGCAAGGTGCTGCTGGCCTGCTCGTCCACCTCGGCGCACGCCTCGCAGGACCTCGACCACATCGCGCGCGACCTGCGCAAGCTCGCCATGCTGGCGATTCCCTTCGGCATCCGCATCGCCTACGAAGGCCTGTCCTGGGGCCGCACGGTCAACGAGTTCACCACCGCGTGGGACGTGGTCTGCCGCGCCGACTGCCCCAACCTCGGCCTGGGCATCGACTCGTTCCACATCTTCGCGGCCAAGACCTCGCTGGAAGAGATCGACTACCTCGACCCGGCCAAGATCTTCCTGGTGCAGCTGGCCGACTTCATGTGGCAGGAGACCAAGACCTTCGAGGAGCGCATGGCCACCGCGCGCACCTTCCGTGTGTTCCCCGGCGAAGGCGTGCACAGCGAGCAGCTGGCCGAACTCGTGCTCAAGCTCGACAAGCTGGGCTACGAAGGCGACTACAGCTTCGAGGTGTTCAACGACGACTACCAGCAGATGCCGCTGCCGGTGGTGGCCGAGCGCGCGCGCCGCTCGGCGCTGTGGCTGGCCGAGGACGTGATGCGCCGCTCGATGCCGTTGCCCAACCAGATGCGCCTGAAGACCCTGCAGGCGTGATCAGCCTCGCCGCAGGCGCACGCCGAGCCAGCCGCACAGCGCGATGAGCGCGATGCCGACCACGGTCCAGACATCGGGCGCGTAGCCGAACACCACCCAGCCCGCCAGCGTGGCGAAGGCGATCTGCGCGTACAGGTAGGGCGTGAGGCGCGAGGCCGGTGCGTGGTGGTAGGCCTGGATGAGCAGGTAGTGGCCCACCGAGCCGAACACTCCGAGCAGGCCGGCAAGCGCCCACAGCGTCCAGTCGGCCATCGGCGCCCAGCCCCAGGGCAGCAGCAGCGAGCAGCAGGCCAGGCCGAGCAGGCCGGTGTAGAAGTGCATGGTGCCCGGGTCTTCGGTGCGCACCATGCGGCTGGTGAGGATCTGGTAGGCCGCGTTCACGAGCACCAGCAGCAGGGGCAGCAGCATGGCGCCGTGAAAATCGCTGCCCTTGGGGCGGATCACGATCATCGCGCCGGCCAGGCCCCCGATCACCAGCGCCCAGGTGAGCGCGGACACCGGTTCGCGCAGCATCAGCGCGGCCAGCAGCGTGACCGCCAGCGGCACCAGCATCATGATGGCGGTGAACTCGCCCACCGGCACGTGGCGCAGGGCCAGGTAGGCCACCACGCTGGAGCCCAGCATCAGCACGCCGCGGCCGAACTGCCAGCCCGGCGCGCGGGTGTGCAGCAGCGTGCGCCCGCGCTGCGGCCAGAGCAGGGCGGTGGTCATCAGGGTCTGGGTGAGGTAACGCAGCCAGACCGCCATCACCACCGGCACGGCGGGGCCCACGTACTGGGAGGTGGTGTCCAGCAGCGCGAAGCACAGCGTGGCGCAGACCAGCAGCGCGATGCCCAGCGCGGTGCGTTTCGGGGAGTGGGTGTCGGGGTTCGTCACGCCGGCTCAGTAGCTCAGCCGGGCCACGGAGCGCAACACCTCGGCCGTGGTGGTGGGCAGGCCGAAGAATTCCAGGTAGGCCGGGATCTGCTCGAACAGCATGTCCGAGCCCACCTGCACCGGGCAGCCGCGCGCCCGCGCGGCCGAGAGGAAGGCCGTCATCTCGGTGCGCATCACCACCTCGCCCACGAAGGTGCGCGCCTCCAGGCGCGACACGTCCATCGGCAGCGGGTCGCCCTCGTTCATGCCCATGGGCGTGGCGTTGACCACCAGGTCCATGCCCGCCGGGTCGTTGCTGCCGGTGCTCACCTCGATGCCCGGGTAGCTGGCCTTCAGGCGCAGGCCCAGGGCGCTGGCCGAGGTGGCGTTCACGTCGTGCAGCGCGATCGCGCCGATGCCTGCGCCGGCCAGCGAGGCCGCGATGGCGCTGCCCACGCCGCCGCTGCCCACCACCAGCACGCGCGCGCCCTGCAGGTTCAGGCCCTTGCGCTGCACGCCGCGCACGAAGCCCGCGCCGTCGAACATGTCGCCCACCAGGCGGCCGTCCTCGGTGCGTTTGACGGCGTTGCACGCACCGGCCACCTTCACCGTGGGCGTGACCTCGTCCATCAGGCCCACCGTGACCACCTTGTGCGGCATGGTGATGAGCGCGCCCCGGATGTTGGTGAGCGTGAAGACCGACTTCAGGAAGGCCGGGTAATCGGGCGTCTGGCAGCCCATGGGCACCACCACCGCGTTCACCCCCACGTGCTCGAAGTAGGGGTTGTAGATCATCGGCGACTTGAAGGTGTGCGTCGGGTAGCCGATGTGGGCGATCAGCCCGGTGGTGCCGTTGATCATGGTCGTCGCGGGGGTCCGTCAGGCCTTCTTGGCGCGCGCGTGGTTCACGGCGGAGCGCAGGCCCATCAGGTAGCTTTCCACGCCGAAACCGGCGATCTGGCCTTGCGCGATCTCGGCCAGCACCGAGTGGTGGCGGAACGTCTCGCGCGCGTGGATGTTGGACATGTGCACTTCGATGATCGGGCAGGGCAGGATGGCCAGCGCGTCGCGGATGCCGTAGCTGTAGTGCGTCCACGCACCGGCGTTGATCATCACCGCGTCCACCTGGTCGAAGTAGGCCTGGTGGATGCGCTCGCACATCGCGCCCTCGAAGTTGGTCTGGAAGGCTTCCACCTCCACGCCCAGTTCTTTGCCCAGCTCGCTCACCTGCTCGTTGATCTGGTCGAGCGTGATGGTGCCGTACTGCTTGGGGTCGCGCTTGCCGAACATGTTGAGGTTGATGCCGTGCAGCATGAGAACTTTCATCGTCGCTCCAGAAGATGGGATGGTTGAAAAAAGAAAAGGGGTCAGGCCAGTTCGACGACGCGGCCGGTGGTGGCCGCTTCGCCGATGGCTTCGGTGACGCGCAGATTGTCCAGGCCGTCGCGCGCGCTCACCAGCGGAAGAATTTCGCCGCGCACCACGGCACCGAAATGGTCCATCTGGTGTTGCAGCGGATCGTCGCGCACCAGGCCCACTGTACCCACCTCGAAAGGCTTCCACCACGAGCGGTCTTCGGCGCGCGGGTAGGTCTTGAGCCGCATGGTGGGCACCGAGAGGCTGCCGTCGGTGCCGGCGATCACGTAGCAGTCCTCGTCGGCGTAGCTCGGGTAGGCCTTGTTCTCCTGCGAGGTCTGCTCCCAGCTGCGCGGGCAGGCGGCGGTGTCCGAGAGCATGAAGCTGCCGAGCGCGCCGTTGGTGAAGCGCAGGTTGATGGCCACCGTGTCCTCCACCGCGAAGCCGCGCGTGGCGTGCGACTTGAACGCCTGCACCGCGCCGATGTCGCCGCAGAGCATGCGCAGGTTGTGCACCTCGTGGATCATGTTGAGCAGGATCGGCCCGCCGCCGGGCTCGCGGCGCCAGGGGCTGTCGGCGAAATAGCCCGCGGGTTTGTAGAAGAGGGCGCTGCCCATCACGCTCACCAGCCGGCCCAGCTGGCCCGAGGCCACCACCTGGCGCGCCTTGGCCATGATGGGGCTGTGGGCCCGGTGGTGGCCGATCAACACGGCCGCGCCGCTGTTCTCCACCGCGTCCACCAGCCGCCGGCCTTCGGCGACCGTGGTGGCGATGGGTTTTTCCACCAGCACCGGCATACCTTCGGCCAAGCATTGCAAGGCCTGGGGCACGTGCAGCGCGTTGGGCGCCGCGCAGCACCAGGCCGTCGGGCCGGTGCTCGCTGGCCAGCAAGGCCTCGATGGACGGGTAGAGCGGCACGCCCGCTTGCCGCGCCACGGCCTGCGCGGCCGGCGAAGGATCGACCACCGCGCTCAGGGTGCAGCCCGCGCTGGCCCGCGCCACGCCCATGTGGGCCTGGCCGATGTAGCCGGCGCCGGCCACGGCGATGCGGGTCTTGCTCATGACGGAGCGGCGTGCGTTGCGTTTATTTGCCGCGCACCTTGGCCAGCTCGGCCTGCAGGCTCTGAACGGTGTCCTGGCCCACGGTCACCGCGAACTTGGCGATCACCGGGCGCAGCTTGTCGCGCAGCTTGTCGGTCTCGGCGGCCGACAGCTCGGTCACCTGCATGCCGCTTTTCTTCATGTTGTCCAGCGCCACCGCCACCTGGCCGCGCGCCTGCTCGCGCTGGTACTTCGCCGATTCCTGCGCCGCGTCGGCGACGATCTTCTTCTGCGCCGCGTCCAGGTTGTCCCAGAACTTCTTGCTGATGATCACCGACTGCGGGTTGTACTGGTGGTTGCTCAGCACCACGTGCTTCTGCACCTCGTAGAACTTGTTGGCGTTGATCACCGTGAGCGGGTTCTCCTGGCCGTCGATCGCCTTCTGCTCCAGCGCCGCGTACACCTCGGGGAAGGGCAGGGGCGTGGGGTTGGCGCCCAGGGCCTTGACCCAGTCCACGTTGATCGGGTTGGGGATCACGCGCAGCTTCAGACCCTCCAGATCTTCCAGCTTGGTGATGGGGCGCTTGCTGTTGGTGATGTTGCGAAAACCCAGCTCGTAGTACGCCAGGCCGATCAGGCCTTTTTCCTGCAGCTTGTCGTGCAGCTTCTTGCCGAAGGGGCCGTCGACCACGGCGTCGGCCTCCTTCGAGTTGGCGAACATGAAGGGGAAGTCGTAGATCGCGAATTCCTTGACCTGGCTGGCGAAGATGCCCGAGTTCATCGAGGCCATCTCCAGCGTGCCGCCCTGGATGGCCGACACATTGGCCTGGTCACTGCCCAGCGTGCCGCCGGGGAACAGGTTGACCTTCATCTTGCCGCCGGACTTGGCCGCCACCAGCTCGGCGAATTTCTCCATGCCCATCACGATCGGGTGGCCCTTGGGGTTCTGGGTCGCGAACTTGATGGTCTTGTCCTGCGCGTGCACGGCGCCGAAGGCGGTCATCGCGAGGGCGGCGACCAGGGTCTTGAGCATCAGGCGTTTCATGTTGTCTCCAAAGAAATAAGGGCAGTGCGCTGGCATCCGGGGAACCTCGGCCCGCGGCGCACCGCGCACAGGCCGGGTGTGGAAAGGGAAGCTCAGTTGCCGATCAGCCAGCGCGCCGGCACCATGACCAGCGAGGGGAACAGCACCAGCAGGAACATCACCGCGAACTGCATCAGCATGAAGGGCATCACGCCGCGCGTCACGTCGTCCATGCGCATGCGGCCCACGCCGGCCACGGTGTTGAGCACGGTGCCCACCGGGGGCGTCACCAGGCCGATGGAGTTGTTGATGATGAACAGCACGCCGAAATACACCGGGTCGATGCCGGCGGCCTTCACGATGGGCATCAGCACCGGCGTGAGGATCAGGATGGTGGGCGTCATGTCCATCGCCGTGCCCACCGCGATCACCAGCAGCATGATGGCCAGCATCAGCAGCGTGGGGTTGTCCAGCAGCGGCTGCAGCAGCGTGACGATCTGGTCCGGCAGCTGCGCCACCGTGATCAGCCAGGCCGAGACCATGGCCGCGGCCACCAGGAACATGATCACCGCCGTGGTCTTGGCCGCGTTCAGAAACACCTCGTAGAGCTGCTTGAGCGTGAGTTCGCGGTAGATCACGCCGGCCACGAAGAGGGCGTACACGGCGGCCACCACGGCCGCTTCGGTCGGCGTGAACACGCCCATGCGCAGGCCCACCAGAATGATCAGCGGCAGCATCAGCGCCCAGCCCGCGCTGCGCATGGCGCTGAGCACCTCGCCGGCCGACTTGCGCGGCGGCGGCTCCAGCTTTTCGCGCCGCGTGCTCCACCACCAGGTGGCCCACAGGCCGGCGGCCAGCAGGATGCCGGGGAAGATGCCGGCCAGGAACAGCTTGGAGATCGACACGTTGGCCGCCACGCCGAAGATCACGAAACCGATCGAGGGCGGGATGATGGGGCCGATCACGCCACAGGCCGCGATCAGGCCGCCGCTGCGCGCCTTGTCGTGGCCGGCCTTCACCATCATCGGCAGCAGCAGGGCCGTCAACGCGGCCGCGTCGGCCACGGCCGAGCCCGAGAGCGCCGACAGCAGGCAGGCCGCGACGATGGTCACGTAACCCAGGCCGCCGCGCACATGGCCCACCAGCGCCATCGCGAAGTTCACGATGCGCTTGGACAGGCCGCCGGTGTTCATGATCTCGCCGGCCAGCATGAAGAAAGGCACGGCCAGCAGGGGGAAGCTGTTGGAACCCTCGATCAGGTTCTGCGCGAGGATCTGCGCATCGAACATGCCCAGGTGCCACATCAGGGCCACGCCGCTGAGCAGCAGCGCGAAGGAAATGGGAATGCCGATGGCCATGGCGGCCAGCAGAGCACCGAGGAAGATGGCGATGGTCATGGCGGTCTTCCGGTGCGTTCAGGCTTGGGGGTTGCCGGGGGGCGGCACGTCTTCGGATTCGCGGATGCCGATCAGCTCGTCCTCGCTCATCCGGCCCGCCAGCAGGCGCCACAGGTTCAGCAGCAGGATGGGCGCGGCCAGCAAGGCGAACACCATGCCACTGGCATAGAAATACGCCATCGAGGTCTCCATCACCGCGCTGGTGGAGTCCCAGTTGATCTTCACCTGTTCCCACGCGCCCTGGTAGATCAGCCAGCACACGTACAGCATCAGCGCCAGGCTCGCGGTCAGGCACAGCTTGCGGCCCAGCACCGGCAGGCGCGAGATCAGCGAGTCGGTGCCGAGGTGGGCGCGCTCGTTGAGCGCCACCACGGCGCCCAGGAAGGTCATCCACACGAACAGCCAGCGCGACAGCTCTTCGGACAGGGTGATGCCCGAGTTGAAGCCATAGCGCATCAGCACGTTGCCGAACACCATGACCACCATGAGGGCGAGGAACAGCACCATCAGCCAGGCCAGCAGCCGGCAGTAGGTGTTGATGAGGTTCTGGATCACGCAGGTCTCCTGGGTTTGTTCCGTTCGAGTTGGTAATGTACGAACTGGTTAGTTTTCCACGAATCGGGGATTACCCTAGGTCGGCGCACCGGCCGTCGGGTCGTGAAAAACAGGGCCCCGGGAGGGGTGGTGCGTCAGGCGCGCACGTAGCGCAACACCATCTCGGCGATGGCGTCGCGGCGCGCGGCGGCGATCTTCGGGTCGCTCAGGTCGCGCTTGAAGATCAGGCCGAAGGTGTGGCGGTTGGACACATTGAAGAAGGTGAGCGCCGAGATCGAGGCGTGGATGTCGATCGCATCGAGCCCGGGGCGGAACACGCCCGAGGCCACGCCGCGTTCGTAGAGCCGGCGGATCGCCGAGATCGCCGGCACATTGAGCTGCTGGATGCTCTGGCTCTGCGCCAGGAACTGGCCCCGGTTCATGTTTTCCGAGATCACCAGCCGGATGTAGTTCTCGTGGCTGAAGTGGTGGTCGAAGGTGAACTCCACCAGCTTGCGCAGCGCGGCCTCGGGCTCGAGGTCTTCCAGGTGCTGCTGGCTCTCGATCTCCCGCATGCGCCGGTACGACTCTTCCAGCACGGCCAGGTACAGGCCCTCCTTGCTCTGGAAGTAGTAATAGATCATGCGCTTGCTGGTCTGCGTGGCGGCCGCGATCTCGTCGATGCGCGCCCCCGCCAGGCCCTTTTCGGCAAACTCCGCCATCGCGACCTCGAGGATGTTGGCCATGGTCCGCTCCGGGTCGTTGGTGCGGGTGGTTTCCTTGGCAGGCGCCACGCTTCGCGCGGCCCGCCGCTTGGAATGTACCGTTTCGTTCATTTGCGCAGTATAGGCCGGAGGGCCCCTGCTGCGGGCGTTTCAGGGCACCGGCGGGTTGCGCCGCAGCGGGTTGAAACCCGTCACCAGCGCCGAAGCCAGCAGCACCAGCGCGCCGCCCACGAAGATGCCCGACGAAAGCTCCTCGCCCAGGAACAGGTGGCCCCAGGTCACGCCGAACACCGGAATCAGGAACACCGGGCTCATCGCCGCCACCGGCGTCACGTGGCGGATGATGCGCAGGTGCGCCCAGTAGGCCAGGCCCGAGGTGACCACGCCCATCACCAGCACCGCCGCCATGCCCGTGGGCGTGAACGTGGCTTGCGGCCAGGCCCAGAGCGCGCCCGGCAACACCAGCACCATCGCGCCTGCGTGGATGCCCGCCGCGATCGCCAGCGGCTGCATGCGCGTGGTGGCGCGCTTCATGAGCGGCGTGGAGCAGCCGTAACACGCGGCCGCCAGCACGCAGGCCAGCGCCGCCGCGATCGTGGCCGCGTCAGGCCGCACCGGGCCGAGCCGCACGATCAGGCCCACGCCGATGAAGCCGCACACGCAACCCAGCAGCTTGCGCGCCGTGAGCGTGTCTTCCTTGAACCAGCTCGAGGCAAGGGTGCCGAACAGCACCGCCGTGGTGTTGAGCAGCGCGCTGTAGCCCGCCGGCAACCGCAGCCCGGCCCAGGCGTACAGCAGGAAAGGCACGGCCACCGACAGCCCGCCCATCAACAGCAGCTCGCGCCAGTAGCGCCATCGCCGCTGCTGCTTCAGGCCCCGCATGATCAGCGCCAGCGTGAGCCCGGCCAGCGCCACGCGGCAACCCGCCAGCACCAGCGGCCCCATCTCGGGCACCGCCACGCGGATGAACAGGAACGACGCTCCCCAGAGCGCCGACAGGCCGACCAGTTGCAGGAAGTGGCGGGATTTCAAACCAGCGGCACGGTGAGCTGCCGCACCACGGGCTGGGTGTCGGGGCGCACGCCGCGCCACCACAGAAACGCTTCGGCCGCCTGCTCCACCAGCATGCCCACGCCATCGGCCAGGCGCTCCACGCCCGCGGCCTTGGCCTGCCGCAGGAAAGGCGTGAGGCCCTTGCCGTAGACCATGTCGTAGGCCAGCGCGCCCGGGGCGAACAGGCCGTCCGGCAGCGGCAGCGCCTCCTGCGAAAGCCCGGTGGACGTGGCGTTGATCACCACGTCGAAACTCTGGCCCAGCAGCGTGTCGTAGCCGCCGGTCTGCAGCGGCACATGGGCCGCGAAATCGTGCCGCAGCGCGTGCGCCTTCTCGGGCGTGCGGTTCGCCACCGACAGCAGCGCCGGCAGCTCCGCCGCGATCGGCAGCAGCGCGCCCCGCGTGGCGCCGCCCGCGCCCAGCAGCAGCACGCGCTTGCCCTGGAGTGGCACGCCCAGGTTGCGCTGCAGGTCGTTCACCAGGCCCACACCGTCGAAGTTGTCGGCCAGGATGCGCTCGCCCTCGAACTTCAGGCAGTTCGCCGCGCCCGCCAGCCGCGCGCGCTCGCTCGGCTCCGTGGCGATCTCGAACGCCTGCAGCTTGAACGGCAGGCTCACGTTCAGCCCACGCCCGCCGCTCGCCCGAAAGCCCAGCACCGTGTCCGCGAAACCGTCCAGCGGCGTCTCGATGGCGGTGTAGCCCAGGTCCTGCCCCGTGCTCTGGGCGAACTGGGTGTGGATCAGCGGCGATTTGCTGTGGCCAATGGGGTGGCCGAGAACGGCGTAGCGGTCGGTCATAAAGCGGGGAGTGGGGCAGGCCGGGGTTGAGAAAGCAACATTGTGGCGCAAGCCCCTGGGCCGGCCACGGGCATGGCCCCCGGCCTACCATGGCGGCCATGAACACCACCCCCCTCAAGATCGATTTCGTGTCCGACGTCTCGTGCCCCTGGTGCGCCGTGGGCCTGGGCGCGCTCGAAGAAGCGCTGCAGAAACTGCAGGGCGACGTGTCGGCCGAACTGCACTTCCAGCCCTTCGAGCTCAACCCCAAGATGGGCCCCGAAGGCCAGGACATCGGCGAACACCTCGCCGAGAAATACGGCTCCACGCCCGAGCAGCAGGCGCAGATCCGCAACACCATCCGCGCGCGTGGCGCCGAAGTGGGCTTCGCCTTCAACCCCGAAGGCCGGGGCCGCATCTGGAACACCTTCGACGCCCACCGCCTGCTGCACTGGGCCGGCGAAGAAGGCGCGCCCGGCCAGCAACACGCGCTCAAGAAAGCGCTCATGGCCGCCTGCCACACCCGCAGCGAAGCCATGGGCCACCACGACGTGCTGCTCGGTTGCGTGCGCGAAGCCGGGCTGGACGAAGCGCGGGCCAAAGCCATCCTCGCCAGCGACGAATACGCGCAAGACGTGCGCGAGCGCGAAGCCTTCTACACCAGCCACGGCATCCACTCCGTGCCCGCCGTCATCATCAACGACAAGCACCTCATCTCCGGCGGCCAGCCGGCGGCGGTGTTCGAACAGGCGCTGCGGCAGATCGCGGCCGAGTGAGCCGGGGCTTCAGTACAGCCTGATCGCCACGTCGAAATGCCAGGTGCGGCGGATCTCCACCACGTCGTACTGGCGCGACAGCGCGGGTGAAAACGCCGGGTAGTTCGCCAGGCTCTGGATGATGCGCGGGATCGCCTCGTCGATCGCTGCCACGCCGCTGGTGCGCACGAAGGTGATCGACTCCACCGAGCCATCGGCGCGGATCGCCACCGTCACCACCGGGTTGGTGTGCGGCTGCTTCACCGCTTCGCGCACCAGCTCGAAGGTGTTGCTGTTCAGCTGGATCTTGCGCGCCCAGGCCTCGGCGTAGCGCACCAGCTCCTCGTTGTTGTCCACCAGCCCGAACAGGCGGCCCCGGCGCAGCGGGCTCCCCTGCGGGTCGCGCAGCGCCGCCGCATCGGCCGCGTCGCGCCGGGCGCGTTCCTCGTCCAGCTGCCGGCCGATCGCGCGCAACCGCTCTTCGCGCTTGGCCTCGTGCTCCGCGCGCTCGGCCGCCAGGCGCGCGGCCTCGGTGCGGGCGCCGTCCTGAGCGGCCGCCTGCTGCGCCGCTGCCTGTTGAGCGGCGGCGGCTTGTTGTTGCGCGGCGGCCTGTGCCGCAGTCGCCTGGCGTTCGCCTTCCTGCCGCGCTGCCTCGGCCGCCCTAGCTGCGCCTTCCTGCCGAGCGGCTTCCTGGGCCGCCGCCTGTTGCGCGGCAGCAGCTTGCGCCGCAGCTGCTGCTGCTGCTGCCTGCTGCGCTGCCGCTTGTTGAGCTGCGGCCTGCTGTGCCGCTGCTTGTTGCGCGGCTGCTTGCTGGGCCGCCGCCTGCGCCGCCGCCGCTTGCCGTTCGGCATCGAGCCGCGCGGCCTCGGCCCGGGCGGCTTCCTGGCGTGCGGCTTCTTGCGCGGCCAATTGCTGCGCGGCAGCGCGCTGCGCCGCGGCCTGCCGCTCCGCCTCCAGCCGGACAGCTTCGAGGCGGGCGGCCTCCTGCCGCGCGGCCTCTTGCTGGGCCGCCGCTGCTGCCGCCTGCTGCGCCGCCAACTGGCGCTCGGCCTCCAGTCGCGCTGCCTCCACACGGGCCGCTTCCACCCGAGCGGCTTCCTGGCGAGCCGCCTCCTGCTGGGCCTGGGCTGCTGCCTCGCGCTGGGCTTGGGCTGCAGCAGCCGCCTGCTGCGCCGCTGCGCGTTGGGCTGCGGCCTGCCGCTCGGCCTCCAGGCGCGCGGCCTCGGCCCGCGCCGCCGCTTCCTGGCGGGCGATCTCCTCGCGCCGCTGGGCCTCTTGCTGAGCCGCAGCCTGTTGTTGTTGCTGCTGCGCGGCTTCCCGCTGCGCTGCGGTTTGTCGCTCGGCCGCCTGCCGCGCCGCCTCGGCCCGGGCGCTCTCCTGGCGAGCGGCTTCCTGCCGTGCGGCCTCTTGCTGGGCCGCTGCCGCCGCCCGCGCAGCCGCCGCCTGCCGCTCGGCGGCCTCGCGCCTGGCGGCTTCGGCCTGTTGTGCTGCGGCTTCGCGGCGCGCGGCCTCTTCGTGGGCCGTGGCCTGGCGCTCGGCCTCCTGGCGTTCCACCTCCAGCCGCGCAATTTCCACTCGCGCCGCTTCGCGCTCGGCTTCCTGCCGGGCCGCTTCCTCCTGGCGCGCAACGGCTTCCGCGCGCTCGGCCTCCAGGCGCGCCATCTCGAAGCGCTTCGCTTCCTGGCGCCCAGCTTCCTGCCGTTGCTGCTGCTGCAGTTGCTGGGCTTCCTGCTCGGCGCGCTCGCGCAAGGCCCGCTCGGCGGCAGCCTGTTCGCGCTGCGCCCGTTGCTCGCGGTCGATCTCCGCCGCGTCGCGCGGCGGCGGCATCGCGGCCTCCATGCTCGGGGGCGTGGGCGCGGCCGCTGCCACCACGGCGGGCGCCGGCACCGGGGCCGGGGGTGGCGCTGCCGGTGCCTCCGGCGGTGGGGCTGGCGGGGGCTTGGCTGCTACCGGTGCCGCCGCAGCGGGGGAGGGCGCGGGTGGCGTGGAGGCGGCGGCGGCCAGGGTTTCAGGGGCGGGCACGGCCGGTGGCGGTGCCTCGGCCTCGGCCGCCGGGGCGGCCGGTTGCGCCACGGCGGGCGCGGGCGTGCTGCTGCGCGCCGGGGCACCGCCCGCCACGGGCTGCCCGCTCGGGGCTTGCGCCTGCGGGGGCGCCACGGGCGCGGGGGTGGCCGGCGTGGGCGCGCCGCCCGGCTGCGCCGGCCCCAGCACCACATGCAGCACCGGCACCTCGGCCCGCCGCTCCTGCCAGGGGAAGCCGAAACCCGGCAAGCCCATGCCCTGGCCGCCAAAGGTCAGGCTCAGCAGCAGGGCGTGAAAGATCAGGGAGAACGTCAGCGCCAGCGTCATGCGCCGGCGTTCGGGGTCCATGCCCGCCCACGGGCCACGGGCGGTGGTTTCCGTGCGCAGCGACGGTCCCGCCGGCATCGGGCGGGAAGAGGGGGGTGGCGCGGACATGAGGCCGATTGTCGTATCCAAACCGCCGGCCCCGGGCGACGTATCTCACGGTAGCGTGCGAACCTTGAGGACGGCCCGTCAACATCGCTTGGACGAGCTTCTGGCGCACGGCTGGCAGTACGAGGTTTCGCAGGTGCAGTTGGACCCCCACGTCCGGTACTGCTTAGTGTCGATATGGATCCGGCCCGAGTCGTACTTGCTCAGGCCCATGTGCAGAGCGCGCCCTTCTTTCTTCCAGAACGTGCACAGCGCATTGGCCGTCTGGGCCGAGCCCAGGAAGTCCACCGCGTACGACTTGGTGTGGGCGCTCGATTCCCGGCTCTGAGCGCAAGTTGCCAGCGACTCGGGGCGGTAGCCGGACACGATCTCCGCCTCCTTCGCCAGTATGCCCCGGGCTTTCAACTGTTCGAGCAGCCGAAGCGTGCTGGCGGCAGCCTCCCATTGCCGGCGAGGCGGCACGGCAAACGGCGCGGCGCCGCACCGCTTCCACGACGATGCGGTCCGAAGCACCTCGTGAAGGGGTTGAACCTGGCCCACGCGCTGCGCGTCCAGGAACTGGGTGAACTCGTCCACGGCGGCGGTGTGCGCCAGCCCGCCAGTTCTCGAACATCTTCGGTCCCCGTTCGTCCGCCGCCCCGAAGGCCGGGAGCGATAGCCCGACGAGGATGCACAGCAACGCCAAGGGGGATTTCAGACGAAGGCGGATGGTTGCCATGCGAGCATGCTCCGGGTTTAGAACGCAAAGCCCGTGGAGGTCGGGTCAGTCAAGCCGCTAAGCACGACAGACCTGACACTGCCGCGAAACGCTTGGAGGTGATCGTCGCGGCATTCTTTACCCGGCGTGCCTGGCTTTTCGTGACCGACCAATTCGATCGTCCGGCCTTCGAGCTATGTTGCAACACCTCACACGGCGCAGCAGCGTCACTGGGCAATACCAAGCTGAAGCCGGTCACGTTCTCCATGTCGATGCTCACAAGCGTCAAGAACACGCGTTCCGCTTCCGTCCAAAGCGGATACCGCTTGTCAATGCGCTTTTTCCAGTCGTTCACCGCGCCCGAAATGAAGTCCACATGCGATTGCAGCAGGAGGTCTTTGGACGCCTGTCGAGACAGTTCAAGGTTGGCTTGCCGCCCGGTTGTGTTGTACCAAGCGTGGAGCGTTTCCACCTCCCACAACCGGATAGGTCTCAGGTAACCCCGCGTTCGCTTCGTAGCGAACAGCGTGGGGCTGAGCTTCGGGCCGACTTGGGCCGCCTGGACATTGGTTGATGCGAAATCGAGTTGTCGCAAGCCCGTGCTGATGCCCGAGTTCTGCAACAGCGCATCGCCTGTGCGAAACGCGTCGGGAGACAGCCCCGTCCCGATGGATGCCGCTTCATTCATCTCGATCAGGTCGGTGGCCGCACAGATCAGGTGCTTGTCTCCATTGGCGCATCCGTTGGAGGTCAATGCACTCAGCCGCTGGTGCAGCTCGGTGCGCAGCGGCGTACCGCCTTCTGGGAAATCCGCCACCAGTTGCCGCATGCGGTACGTGCGAAGCGCCAAGCTCAAATACGCCTCGGCGATCCATCGGCGTTTGGGTGACCCTGCAGCCTCTCGGCGAAAGGCCGCGTCGTAGGCTTGAGTCAGGTTCCACGGTGCGCCGGACAGATCTTTGCGTCCGAACTTGCCCGGAAACACCCAAAAGAACCGGTTTGAAGCGTCAGGATCCTGCACGAGCGCCCTGTTGTCCAACTCCTCACCGAATTCGATGGCAAAACGACCGTCCTCGACCGAGGCGCGCCAGCGCGAGGGCCCTATAGGATCGATGCGCGGTTTGACCATCACCACCGCCACGCGGTTGCAGTTCTTGAGCGGATCAAACGCAGGGTAGTTCTCCAGCCTCAGACCCAGCACCGGAACGCCATTGGTGTACCGGCCGGGAAAACCAAGAAGACCTTCCAGCTGAGACAGATGAACCGGAATGGTCTCCTTCTGGCGGGGCTCTGACGGGCTCGCCACCCGTGCTACTGGCTGAGTTGATTCAACTTCTTCCGCCGCCGCGTTTAGAGGATTTTCTTCTGGCTGATTGGCGACAAAACCACTTCGCGTGTTGCACTGTGGTCCATTGGCTGAGGCGACCTCGGCAATGAACGCCAACCCCAAGGCGAATGCGCCCAGGCACGTCCATTGCGCTCGACCAGATAGCGTCTGACTGACAGTGCAGTGCAGGAGCGACATCATCCAATCTCCCGTGAACGTATGAACATGATGCGCTGTGTTTCCCAGGAACGGGCACCTCAATTGGTACTGATGACCTTGTGGATTTTGGGGCGCATGTCCTCCGCATTCTGGTTGCAGGCGGCCACCATCTTGGACAGCGCCAGATGGCGCTCGCCGCACATCCGGCTGGAATCGGACAAGCCAAGGTAGTAGTGGTCGTGCGTGAGGTGTAAGGCCAGCACCCCCTCGTCTCCGGCCTTGGCCAGCGCATTGGTCCGCTCCTTGGATGTGAGTGCGGTGTAGTCATCACACGCCTTGAGGTATTCGCTGGGCACCGGGCAGGACATGGCCACAGGCACCATCAAGGTATTGCACCCCGCCGCCATGATGGCCGCGAAGATCATGACCAAGGCGGTCGCTCTGGAAGAAATGGGTGGTTTCATGGGCACCTCAGCGGGCGGCAACGACGGTTGTTGGGGAAAGCTGGTGGAGTTTCTGGTCCCGCGCGTTCGTGGCCGCGATGCAGTTCTTCAAGGTGGCCGCCTGAGATTGACACGCCGTCTTGATGAGGGGGGCATGCTCCGCGAATACACCGTCCTGCGCAGCCTTCCAGAGCACGATGCGGTTCACCGACTTTTGCTCGACGTCTGCGATGTCTTGCTTGTTTTTGTTGGTCAGCCGGTTCTCAAGATTGGTGAGTTCGCCTTGAATTCCCTTCAGCACCTCATCCCTGATCTGGCCTCGGTACCACCAAGCCAGAAGGCCTATTACCACCGCAATCACTGCCGCATTGATGAGATAGTCAAACAGCTTCATGGGTGTCTGCCCTCCGTGTCGAAGTAACGGTCTGTTACGTACTCTAGGCTGCTGCTGCCCCGGCCGCAATCCTCAAATTGGGGGAGCATTCAGCCCGTTGGCGTCAACACATGCGCAATCTAGGTGCCGCGCTTTGACGGTGGAGGGTGCCTGGCTGACGGGCTATCGCCGAAGCTTCAACTCGGTGGCGCAGGTGCAGATAGCCTCAATGGAATAGCCCAGCGCTCTCACCTGCCGCCGCATTTCGGCCTTGATGGAGCGGCGCATCACGGCGATCTGTTCGGCCGGCGCGAAGGTTTCCAGCGCGTCTTCCGCACTCTCGGGCTCCACGGCAGTGTCCAGCGAGATGCCTGCGTCCACGGTCAAGGACAACTCTGTGAGCTGCTCCGTGGCTTGTTGAGCCAGCAGGAGGATGTGAGGAGCAAGGGAGACAACGCGCTCTTCGATAGGCGGTTCACCGGACGTGTGCTTGGCTGTTTTTCTGGGCGATTTCATGCTCCTCCCGGGGTGATTAATCGTATGGACGCTTTGCTTGGGATGCTTCTCATATGAGATGCAAACTCCGTGGATGCAAATGTAGCAGTTTGCCATCCTCGCGTGGTGTCTGCCAAACCCACTCCACCGAAAAAAAAGCCTGCGAAGGGCGACCTGCGAGGAACACTTGCGTGGCATGTGCGCACGCTCAGGGCCGAGAAAGGCTGGTCGCAGGAAGCGCTGGCCCATATGTGCGAGCTGGACAGGACTTATGTCTCAGCTGTTGAGCGCAGCGTATGGAATGTGTCTTTGAGCAACATCGAACGCTTGGCTGATGCGTTGGGTGTGGAGGCTTGGGAACTGCTCAAGGATCCTCAGTAATTGCAGCGGAGGCCGTGAGCAGTTGTCGATCGCTTGAAGTGGCGCCCCCATCTTTCGGTAGCTGTTACTTGTTCATATGGCGTCAAACCAGTTGACTGCAGAAGAAGCTAGGCTTCGAAATGTGGATGTGATGGGTGAGGAGTTGGGATCAATTTATTCCCAACTTTGGCAGGAGCTCGCATGGCTGTATCGAGCATGGGCTGAGTACGTCACATTGTTCGGAACCAAAGAGTCACGTGTAGTGCTCCTCAACGAGGCAGCGCCTGCGCTCACACGTTTGATGCAGGACACCCTATGGGAAAGCGTAATCCTTCACATCGCTAGGTTGACCGACCCGGCCAAATCAATGGGAAAGACGAATCTCTCTATACGGGCGCTCGAAGAAGCGACCAGGGATGACGTTCTGAAAGCATCCGTTTCTGGAGCCGTGGCGGATGCTTTGGAGGCTTCTGATTTTTGTAGGGACTGGAGAAATCGCCGCCTTGCGCATCGTGATCTCGACCTTGCATTGAAGCGAGGTGGAGAACCGTTGAAATCTGCATCTCGGTTGCAAATGCATACCGCTTTGGGCAGCCTGTCGAGGGTCCTGAATGTGTTGTCACTTCACTACTTAGATTCGACTACGTTCTTCGACGGGGCGCTCCGATTCGGCGGAGGCTCGGGAGGAGGAATGTCGTTGCTGTATTTCCTCGATAGCGGGTTGAGAGCTGAGGAGATTCGCCGCGAGCAACGAAAAAGTGGAGTATTCGATTCGAACGACTCTCGTTCAAGAGACCTGTAGGAGTGATGTTCGGGGCGCCGTTTCCGCATAGTTGGCGCGCCCCATTCCTCCTATACCAATGAGCCGACACAGACTTTCGGCGCGGCCTAGCTGATGTCACCATCGCCTTCTTCATTCAGCTCGCAATCGACCGGATCCTCCGGCAAGTCACTCATTCGCCGGAATATCCCGCGTCACCACGCTGCCCGTGCCGATAGGGCACGCCGGGCATCACGTTGACTCCCCGCACTGATCCATACGTCGTGCTGGTGATGGGCTTGGCGCATTCCGGGCCCGCGTTGCGGCGCTTCACGTTCAACGGCGGCCAGAGTTGTGCGGGCCCACATTGTGCGAGATGCACCACCTCAACGCGGCCGCCTGGCAACGGATCAACCGGCCCGCGACTGAACCTCTTTGCGCAGCCGCTCTTCCTGCTCACGCAGTTCGGGTGTCAGGGCGTCGCCAAAATCCTCGGCCGAGAAGATTTGCCGGATCTCGATTTCGGAATCGGTGCGCATGGGGTTGGGGCACTTTTTCACCCACTCGATCGCGTCCTGCAGCGAGCCGCAGTTCCAGATCCAGAAGCCGGCGACCAGCTCTTTGGTCTCCGGGAACGGCCCGTCAATCACCTGCCGCTCCTTGCCCGAGAACGCGACCCGGGCGCCGCGAGCGCTGGGGTGGAGGCCTTCACCTGCCTCCATGACGCCCGCCTTGACCAGCGCCTCGTTGAACGCGCCCATCTCGGCGAATTCCTCTTGCGTGGGCATCACGCCGGCTTCGCTGTCTTTCGTTGCTTTCACCATCACTATGAATCGCATCTTGATCTCCTTGGATTGATCGGGGCAGCCACCCGCCCGCCTCAGTACGACGGTTCAGCTCGCGCCATTTCGACAACCTGCCATCGGCTGAAGCGTCACAGAACATCTCGCCGGCCTGCGTGAATATGACCCGCGTCACTTTACGCCGCGCGCGGGGCGCCGGAAAATTCCCGCCGGGCTTTTCAGCCGCCCGCACGTTCAACCGAAAAGAGAGATCCTCATGCCGTCCGCCGCTGCGATCACGCGTCTGTCCCTGTATGGCTTGCTGGCGCTGGCGCCTTGGGCGGTGTGCGCGCAAGTGGCATCGCAGATAGGGGCGGCGCGGGCCGCCGCCCTGGCCGATCAGCCCGACGATGTCGCGGGCCTGCCACCGATGCCGATGGGCGCGGGGGCCATGATGCCGATGCCGCGAAACGTGAAGAAGCTGGGCGATGGCGAACTCAGCTGCGCGCAGATTTATGCGGAAACCCAGGTGCTGGAAAAAACCAGCCAGGAACGGGGGGCCGAGGCCGAGCAGGCGCAGGCGGCCATGATGGCCAGCCAGAACGAGATGATGAAGCAGGCCAGCGGCATGGGCGGCGGTGGCGTGGGGTCGTCGGTGGGCAGCAGCCTGCTCAGCCTGATTCCGGGTGGTGGTCAGATCCAGAGCTTCGCCATGCAGGCCGCCGCCGACGCCCGCCGCGCGAGCATGCAGGACAGCGTGGAGAAGATGATGCAGGTGCAGACCCGCCTGGTGAACGCGGAGCAGGCCCGCGAGCTGGCGCAGGCGCGCAGCGAGCACCTGACCGATCTGTTTCTCAAGAAGGGCTGCAAGCTTTCCGAGGTGAAGTCTGCCGGCACAACGCCCTAACGGGCGGAATGCCCCGGCTCTTCATCCACCCTCTCGGTGCAGCAGCAGCGCATCCAGCGACCAGCGCCCCGCGCCCCTTCCGAGCAGATAGAGCAGCGGCACGGCCCAGGTCAGGTGGGTGGGCCAGGCGGCTGGATACACCAGAAACTGGATCACGGCCGTCATGCCCAACAGCGCGGCGGCCGACAGCCGGGCTGCGAAGCCGAGCACGAGCAGGACGGGGAACAGGTGTTCGGCGCTGGTGGCGAGGTAGGCCGCCCACTCCGGGGGAATCAGGGGCAGTGCGTAGTCTTCCCTGAACAGCAGGAAGGTGGTGTCGGTGAGGCTGAACCAGCCTTCGACCTTGGTGCGGCCAGAGAGCCAGAAGATGCCGGCGATGCTGAGGCGGCTGGCCAGGGCGATGAGGTCGTGCGAGATCCAGCGCTCAAGCCAGAGGCGAATGGTTTCGGTGGCGTGGGTCGTGCGTGCAAGGGTGTTCATGGTGCAACCGCCGTGAAGGCGCCGTGGGTGATGAGCTGGCCCAGCGTGGCGGCGAGGTCCAGGCCGGGTTCGGCCGCCAGGGCACGGGCGGCAGCGTCGGGGATGGGTTGGCCCTGGGCGCAGGCGTCGAGCAGCGCGCAGGCGCCCAGGCCGATCTCGTGGGCCAGCACCGTGCCCTGGGGCCGTGTGAGCAGCGTGTGCTGGCCGTGCCAGTGGGGTGGGTTGGGGTCGGGCAGGGCTTCGCGTGCGGCGCGCCAGAGGCTCAGAGCGGGCCATTCGGTGCACACGTGCCAGCGCGCGGCGGGGTGGGGCACGAGCACGCTGCGGGGCAGGGTGGTGGCGTCCAGCGCCGTCAGTGCCGCAGGCGGCAGCGTGGGCGCGTCGGCGGCCGTGTGGCACTGGTTCCACAATGCGTCGAGCCGCGCCACCTCGGGCAGCCAGGGCCATTCGCCTGCGGGGAGCGCGCGCGCCAGGTGCTGCGGAAAGTCTTCGCCATAGCTCGCGAGGCAACCGGCCTGCGGCGGGTGTTCGCGCGCGTGCGCCAGCGCCACGGCGGCCAGCCAGTTGTCGCCGGTCAGCTGGCGCACGGCGGGGTGGAGCGCGAGCAGGCTGTCCACGCAGGCTTTGAGCACGGTGTTGCGGTAGACCATGAAGCCGGGCTGGCGGGCCAGCGCGGGTGAAGCGGGCTCATCGCTCGACCACAGGTCGTGCCAGAACGCGGTCTGAAAGTCGGCGTGGTTCATGCCATCACCTCGCCGAACCGGCTCAGTTGGGCATGGGCGCGGTCGCGCTCGGCCATCAGCACGTCGAAGGCGGGCAGGTTGCCGTCGCGCTCGATCAGCGTGGGCCTGGGGCCGATGCGTTCGATGAGGTGTTCATGGAGCCGCCACACCGGTTCGGCCACGGGCGCGTCGTGGCCGTCGATGAGCAGGCCTGCGCCGAGCGCCGGGTCTTCGTGGTGGCCGGCGAGGTGAATTTCCATCACGGCGTCGGCCGGCAGGCGGTCCAGCGCGTCCAGCGGGTCGGTGCCGATGTTGTGCGCCGAGACGAAGAGGTTGTTCACGTCCACCAGCAAGCCACAGCCGGTGCGGCGCACCAGCTCCAGCAGGAAGTCGGGCTCGTCCCAGTCGTGGCCTTTCAGGTGCAGGTAGTGGGATGGGTTCTCGATCGCGATGCGGCGCTGCAGGGCGTCCTGCACCCGCCCGATGTTCGCAGCCGTCTGGCGCAGCGCTTCGTGGGTGCGCACGAAGGGCAGCAGGTCGGGCGCGTAGTGGGCCCCCAGCCTGCTCCAGGCGAGGTGTTCGGACACCAGCGCCGGCTGCAGCCGGCGCACCAGTGCCGCCAGCCGCGACAGGTGGCCGCTGTCGGGCGGCTCGTGGCGCAGCCAGCGAGAGCGAGACGCCGTGCAGCGCCACCGGGTGGTGCGCGCGCACGGCCTCCAGCCATGCCAGGCGCGGGCCGCCGTCCACCAGGTGGTTTTCGGCATGCACTTCGAACCACAGGCCCGCTGCCCGCGTGCTGCAGGCGGCATCGACGTGCTCGGGCTTGAGGCCGAGACCGGCGCTCAGGTCCATGGGTGTTCAGCCCTTGACGGGTTGCAGCGCCCCCATGCCGGTGGGCGTCTTGATGCCCACGCAGGTGCCGGCAGGCACATACTTCCAGGCGTTCCCCTGGTAGTCCATCTTGGAGGTGCCCGCACACGTGGTGCCGGGGCCGGCCGCGCAATCGTTCTTGCCGGCCATCGCCACGCCATAGCAGCGTTCCTTGGCGCTGGCGGCGTTCTTGGTGTCGGGCATGTTGGACTGCGCGAGCGCGGCGCCGGTGGTGAGGGCGGCCAGCGTGGCCAGGGTGAGGGTCAGTTGCGAGGTGTTCATGAAAGGCTCCTTTGTGTAGGGCCGCGCCAACCAGTTGGTGCGTACCGATGGCTATTTCGTCGCCGCCGCTGCGCTGGTTACAGGCCCGCCGCAGAATCGATCGGCTTTTTTATTTCGGCCTGTCTGTAACCTTTTCGCGCCATGACACGAATAGCTGACGTGACCGCGACAGAACACGAATTGCACGGACTCTTTGTGGCGGGGCTGGACGGCGATGGCGCCGCCTACCACCGTTTCCTGCAGCGCCTGGCGGCGTTGCTGCGCGGCTATTTCCGGCGCCGCCTGCAGCAGCTGCCGGACGAGGTGGAAGACCTGGTGCAGGAGACCTTGATGGCCGTGCACGCCCAGCGCCAGACCTACCGCCGGGGCGAGCCGCTGACGGCGTGGGTGCATGCACTGGCCCGCTACAAGCTGGTGGATTTGTGGCGACGGCGCGCCCGCCACGAGGCGTTCAACGATCCCCTGGACGATGAGCTGGACGTGTTTGCGCAGTCAGACAGCGAGGCGGGTGAGGCGCGGCGCGATCTGGGCCGCTTGCTCGAGCAATTGCCGGATCACCAGCGGTTGCCCATCCAGCACACCAAGCTCGATGGCCTGTCGGTCGCCGAGGCGGCCCGGCTCACGGGCATGAGTGAGTCCGCCGTCAAAGTGGGGGTGCACCGGGGCATCAAGGCGCTGGCGCGCCAATGGAAAGGACAATCATGAAAACCGACGATCTGATGAATCTCCTGGCCACCGGCGCCACCCCTGTGCCCCGGCATGCGGGTGAGCGCCGTTTTGCGCTCGCGCTGGGTCTGGGGCTGGTGTGTGCGCTGGCCTGGGTGCACCTGATGTACGGCGTGCGCAGCGACCTGGGCGAGGTCTGGGCCACGCCGGCGTTCGGGGTCAAGCTGGCGATGCCGCTGGCCGTGGCGGTCAGTGGCCTGGTGGTGGTGTTCCTGCTGGGCCACCCGGGCGCGCGCGTGCGCGGCTGGGCGTGGGGGCTGTGGCTGCCCGTGGCGTTGTTGTGGGCCTGGGCGATGCTGGTGCTGGCGCAGGCGGCTCCCGGCACGCGGGCGGCGCTGGTGCTGGGCGAGACCTGGCGCTACTGCGTGTTCAACGTGATGGCCACGGCCTTGCCGGTGGGGGTCGCGCTGTTCTGGGCCCTGAGGGGTCTGGCGCCCACGCGCCCCTTGCTGACGGGGGCCGCGGCGGGTTGGCTGGCGGGCGCGGTGGGTGCCGCGGTGTATGCCCTGCATTGCCCTGAGATGCAGGCACCCTTTCTCGCCGTCTGGTACGTGCTGGGTATGGCGGCGTGCGCGTTGTTGGGCGCGCTGGCCGGGTGGCGTTGGCTGCGTTGGTAGTCCACGAAGGCGACCGCCGCGATCAAGCCCTTTCCCGTTTGTCCAGCGCCCGTTCGATGAAGTGCCGCTTCACCCGCGTCCTGGGCACCGGGTCGTGCAGGTGGCTGAACCAGGCGCGCACGTCTTCGTCCAGCCCGATGCCGTGCATGTAGTTGTAGATCGCCTTGCGCAGGCCGATGCCGAGCGCGTCGTGGTCCACGCCGGTGGGGTCGATGAAGCCGATGTCGTTCTTGGCGAAGGTCACTTCGGGCAGCGGCACCAGTTCGATGCCATACGCGGCCGGGTCCAGCCCCACGGGGGAGTGCACGGTGCACGAGAAGCGGTGGAAGAAGCCGCTCTGGATGCAGCCGTTCTCGAACAGCTGGCGCACGTACTCGAGCGAGTCCACGGTGTCCTGCACGGTCTGCGTGGGAAAGCCGTACATGAGGTAGGCGTGCACGAGGATGCCCGCGTCTGAAAACCCCTTGGTGACGCGCGCGACCTGCTCGACGGACACGCCTTTTTTCATGAGGGTGAGCAGCCGGTCGCTGCGCACTTCGAGCCCGCCGCTCATGGCGATGCAGCCGCTGTCGGCGAGCAGTTGGCAGAGTTCGGGGCTGAAGGTTTTTTCGAAGCGGATGTTGCCCCACCACGAGACGGGCAGTTGCCGGCGCAGCAGCTCGTCGGCCAGGGCTTTCAGGGCCTTGGGCGGCGCGGCCTCGTCCACGAAGTGGAAGCCGGTCTGCCCGGTTTCGTTGACGATGGCTTCGATGCGGTCGGCCAGGGTGGTGGCGGACGCGGTTTCGTAGCGGCTGATGTAGTCCAGGCTCACGTCGCAGAAGCTGCACTTCTTCCAGTAGCAGCCGTGGGCCACGGTGAGTTTGTTCCAGCGCCCATCGCTCCACAGCCGGTGCATGGGGTTGAGCATGTCGAGCAGGCTCAGGTAGCGGTCGAGCGGCAGGCCGTCCCAGGTGGGGGTGCCCACGTCTTCGAAGGCCACCTCGGGTTCGCCGAAGTTGATGTACTTCACCGTGGCCGTGCCGGCTTCGCTGGTCTCGCGCACGAAGGTGCGCACCAGGCGCTGCCGGGAGCGCTTGCGGTCCAGGAATTCCAGCAGCGCGAGCAGGGGGCGTTCGCCGGCGTCGAGGGTGACGTAGTCGACGAAGTCGAACAGGCGGGGCTCGGCGAGTTCGCGCAGTTCGGTGTTGACGAAGCCGCCGCCCAGGGCGATGGTGATGTGCGGGTTCTGGCCCTTGATGGTCTGCGCGATGCGCAGCGCGGCGTAGAGCGCGCCGGGGAAGGGCACGGAGAGCAGCACCACGTCGGGCTTGTGCTGGGCCAGGGTGGCGAGGGTGAGGGTGTGCAGCACCTCGTCGACCAGGGTGAAGGGCGCGGCGAGCGCGGCGGCCATGGGCTCGAAGCTGGGCTGGCTGCTGGCGAGGGATTCGGCGTAGCGCACGAAGGCGAAGCGTTCGTCCACGGCGTCGCGCAGCACGTCGGCGAGGTCGTTGAGGTAGAGGGTGGCGATGTGGCGGGCTTTGTCTTGCACGCCGAGGGCGCCGAAGGCCCAGGCCAGGGGGTCGCCGCCTTCTTCGCTGAGGGCGGCGTCCACGTAGACCTCGAGCGCGCTGAAGCGGGGGCCTTCGGGCAGGAGTTCGCGCGCGGCGATGCGGTGGGCGAGGGTGGAGTCGCGGCCTTGCAGGTAGGCGATGACGGGGCCGATGGTGCCGCGGTAGCGGTCGAATTGGTCGAGGAAGGCGTGCACGCTGCCGCTGCGATCGGCTTCGGGTTGGGCGAGTGCTTTGCCGCGCACGGCTTCGAGGCCGGCGGGGGTGAAGAGTTTGAGGACGAGCGCGAGGGCGAGGTCGGCTTGCACGGCGTCGACGCCGCGCGAGCGGAGGAAGCCGGTGATGTAGGCGGTGGAGGGGTAGGGCGTGTTGAGCTGGGTCATCGGGGGGATGAGGCTCAGCACGCGCGGGGCGTGGGTGGTCATGGCTTTTTCGGGCGTGGCGACGATGTTAAGGCTTGGGGCCTCTTTTTCGTTTTGGCGGGGTTTGTTGGGTTCGCTTCCGGCCTGCACCTCGCGGCAGGCCGGTGGCGGGATCCGACTGCTCCGGCCCTGCTCGCGGGCGGCTGCCCGGGTCCGCCACCACCCCTTCGTCAACGCCTTGGCCGGCGCGCAGCCTCTGTGGCAACCGCGAATGGGGGCCTGCGCATTCGGACGCCGCCACCGTCCTGCGAAACAACGCAGGCGCACCACCGTTGGTGTGCCCGACCTCGCCCACCCAGCAGGCGAGGGATCAGGACTTCATCAAGCGTAGTCAGACAGGGGCACGCAGCTGCAGAACAGGTTGCGGTCCCCGTACACGTTGTCCACGCGGCCCACGGGCGGCCAGTATTTGGCGTGGGCCCGGGTGGAGGCGCTGGCGGCGCCCACGTCGCGCGCATAGGGGTGTGGCCAGTCGGCCTTCATGAGGCTGGGCGCGGTGTGCGGCGCGTTCTTGAGCGGGTTGTCGTCCTGCGGCCAGACGCCGTTCTCTACCTGACGGATCTCGTCGCGGATGGCGATCATCGCGTCTATGAAACGGTCCAGCTCGTCCAGCGTCTCGCTTTCGGTGGGTTCCACCATCAGCGTGTTGGCGACCGGGAACGACAGCGTGGGCGCGTGGAAGCCGTAGTCCATCAGGCGCTTGGCCACGTCTTCGGCCATCACGCCGCTGGTGTCCTTCAAGGGCCGCAGGTCCAGGATGCATTCGTGCGCCACGTGGCCGTTGGCACTCGCGTACAGCGTGGGGTAGTGCGGCGCCAGGCGCTTGCTGATGTAGTTGGCCGCGAGGATGGCGGCTTCGGTGGCATGCTGCAAACCCTCCGCGCCCATCATGCGGATGTACATCCAGCTGATCGGCAGCACGGCGGCGTTGCCCAGCGGCGCGGCGCTGATGGCGCCCACGCCGTTGACCGGCAGACCACCCGCCGCATGGCCGGGCAGGAAGGGCACGAGGTCTTCCACCACGCAGACCGGGCCCACGCCGGGGCCGCCGCCGCCATGAGGAATGCAGAAGGTCTTGTGCAGGTTGAGGTGGCTCACGTCGCCGCCGAATTCACCCGGCGCGGCCACGCCCACCAGGGCGTTCATGTTGGCGCCGTCCACGTAGACGCGCCCGCCGTGCTGGTGCACCAGCGCGCAGAGTTCCTTCACGGTGGTCTCGAACACGCCGTGGGTGCTGGGGTAGGTGATCATCACGGCGGCGAGGTGGGCGCTGTGCTGTTCGCACTTGGCCTGGAGGTCGGCCATGTCCACGTTGCCGTTGTCGTCGCACTTGGTGACGACGACCTGCATGCCCACCATCTGCGCGCTGGCGGGGTTGGTGCCGTGCGCGCTGCTGGGGATGAGGCAGATGTTGCGGTGGCTTTCACCGCGCGAGGCGTGGTAGGCCTGGATCACCAGCAGGCCGGCGTATTCGCCCTGCGAGCCGGCGTTGGGCTGCAGGCTGATGCCGGCGTAACCGGTGGCCTGGCAGAGCCAGGCGCGCAGCTGTTCGTCGAGCAGCTGGTAGCCCTGCAGCTGGTCGGCCGGGGCGAAGGGGTGCATGTTGGCGAACTCCGGCCAGGTGATGGGGATCATCTCGCTGGTGGCGTTGAGCTTCATGGTGCAGGAGCCCAGCGGGATCATGCTGCGGTCGAGCGCGAGGTCCTTGTCGGACAGCGCGCGGATGTAGCGCAGCATGCCGGTTTCGCTGTGGTGGGTGTTGAACACCGGGTGCGTGAGGAAGTCGCTGGTGCGGCGCAGTTCGGCGGGGATGAGTGGCTCCACGCCTTTTTCGAAGGTGTCGAAGACGGGCAGGGCCTGGCCGTCCTTGGCGAAGATTTTCCAGAGCAGGGCGATGTCGTCGCGGGTGGTGGTTTCGTCGAGCGAGACGATGAGGTACTCGCCCCAGGCCTTGCGCAGGTTGGCGCCATGGGCCACGGCGCGGGCCATGAGGGCGTCGGTCTGGTCCTTGGTGTGCAGGGCGAGGGTGTCGAACACGCCTTGTTCGCCGTGGTGGGTGTCGCGGTGACCGAGTTGCTCCAGGCCGCTGGCAAGGATGGCGGTGTAGGCGGCCACGCGGTTGGCGATGCGCTTCAAGCCCTGCGGGCCGTGGTACACGGCGTACATGCTGGCAACCACAGCGGGCAGCACCTGCGCGGTGCAGATGTTGCTGGTGGCTTTTTCGCGGCGGATGTGCTGCTCGCGCGTCTGCAGCGCGAGGCGGTAGGCGGGCTGGCCGTGCACGTCCACGCTCACGCCGACCAGACGGCCCGGCAGCGAGCGCTTGAATTCGTCGCGGCAGGCCATGTAGCCGGCGTGCGGGCCGCCCGCGCCCATGGGCATGCCGAAGCGCTGCGTGGTGCCGACCACGATGTCCGCGCCCATCTCGCCCGGGGGCTTGAGCAGGGTGAGCGCGAGCAGGTCGGCGGCGACGATGAAGGCGGCCTGCTTGCCGTGCACGGTGGCGGCGTCCTTGGTCCAGTCGTGCAGCCAGCCGCTGGAGGCGGGGTACTGGGTGAAGGCGGCGAAGTAGTCGCCGTCCGACAGCATGGCGGCCCATTCCTCGCCCGACATCGCGATCTTCACCGTGAGGCCCAGGGGTTTGGCGCGGGTCTGCACCACTTCGATGATCTGCGGGTGCACGTCGCCCGAGACGATGAAGGTGTTGCCCTTGCTCTTCACCGAGCGTTTGGCCAGGGTCATGGCCTCGGCGGCGGCGGTGGCTTCGTCGAGCATGGAGGCGTTGGCGATGGCCATGCCGGTGAGGTCGCTCACCATGGTCTGGAAGTTGACCAGGGCTTCCATGCGGCCTTGCGAGATCTCGGCCTGGTAGGGCGTGTAGGCGGTGTACCAGGCGGGGTTCTCCAGCACGTTGCGCAGGATCACGCCGGGCGTGAGCGTGCCGTGGTAACCCTGGCCGATGAAGCTCTTGAACACCTTGTTCTTCTGCGCCAGCGCCTTGAGCTCGGCCAGCGCCGCGGCCTCGGTGACGGCCGGTGGCAGCTGCATGCCCTGGCTGCGCGCGATGCTGCGCGGCACGATGCCGTCGATCAGCGCGCGGCGCGAGGCCTCGCCGATGACCGAGAGCATGTGGGTCTCGTCGGCCTGGCCGATGCCGATGTGGCGCGCCACGAATTCTGACGGGTTTTCGAGTTCACCGAGGGGTTTGACAGAGGGCATCAGCATGGAAGGCTCCGGCGGGAGAAGAGGCGGATCAGGCGTTGGCGAAGGTGTTGTAGGCGGTCTCGTCCAGCAGGGCGTCGACCTGGGCCGGGTCGGAGAGCTTGACCTTGAAGAACCAGCCGGCCTTGAGCGGGTCGGTGTTGCGCAGCGACGGGTCGGCGCGCAGGGCTTCGTTGACTTCGGTGACTTCGCCGCTGACGGGCATGTACACGTCGGCCGCGGCCTTCACAGACTCGACCACGCCGGCCACTTCCTTTTGCGCGAAGCTCTTGCCGACTTCGGGCAGGTCGACGAACACCACGTCGCCCAGCGCGTCCTGCGCGTGCACGGTGATGCCGACGGTGGCGATGCCGCCGTCAACGGTGATCCATTCGTGGTCTTCGGTGTACTTGGTGGTCATGAAAAAGCTCCTGAAAAAAGAAACGAAAAAAGTGAGATCAGCCGCGGAAGTATCGGTTGGGCACGAAGGGCATGGCGCTGACTTCCATGGGCACGGGTTTGCCGCGCACCATCGCCACCACGGGCGTGCCCAGGGCGGCGTGTTCGGGTGTGACGTAGCCGATGGCGATGGGCTTGTTGGCGCTGGGGCCGATGAGGCCGCTGGAGGTCTTGCCGATCACCTCGCCACTGGTGTTCTGCAGTTCGACGTTCTCGCGCACGGGCACCCATTCCTGGGCGATCAGGCCCACGCGCTTGCGGGTCAGCGGTTCGCTGCCGTCGAGCTGCGCGAGCACGCGCGCCGCGCCGGGGAAGCCGCCCGCGCGCGCGCCGCCGGTGCGGCGCACTTTCTGCATGGCCCAGTTGAGCCCGGCTTCCACCGGGGTGGTGGTGGTGTCGATGTCGTTGCCGTAGAGGCACAGGCCGGCTTCGAGGCGCAGCGAGTTGCGCGCGCCCAGGCCGATGGGCATCACTTCGGGCTGGGCCAGCAGGGTGCGCACGAACTGGTCGGCGCGGTCGCCGGGCAGGGAGATTTCGAAGCCGTCTTCGCCGGTGTAGCCACTGCGGGTGACGAAGAGGTCGGCACCGTGCCACTGGAAGGGCGAGCCGGTCATGAAGATCAGTTTTTCGACGCCGGGCACGAGGCGCTGCAGCACGTCCACCGCCAGCGGGCCCTGCAGCGCGAGCAGGGCGCGGTCGGGCAGGGGGATGACTTCGCAGCGCGAGCCGATGCGCGCCTGGATGTGCGCGATGTCACCAGCCTTGCAGGCGCCGTTGACGATGACGAAGAGGTCGTGCCCGCGGTTGACGAACATCAGGTCGTCGATGATGCCGCCCTCGTCGTTGAGCAGCAGGCCGTAGCGCTGCTTGCCCACGCCGAGGTCGATCACGTCCACCGGCATGAGCGTCTCGAAGGCGGCGGGGGCGTCGGGCCCGACCAGGCGCAGCTGGCCCATGTGCGAGACGTCGAACAGGCCGGCGGCCTTGCGGGTGTGGTGGTGTTCGGCCATGAGGCCGGTGGGGTACTGCACCGGCATGTCGTAGCCGGCGAAGGGCACCATGCGGGCGCCCAGTTCGACGTGGAGCTTGTGCAGCGGGGTCTGGAGAAGCGGGGCGGCGGCAGCGGGCACGGCAGAGGCTTTCAGGCAAGGGGGCAGGCCCCGGTGGGGCGAAACACGGTTCATCCGTGCGCTGCCCCACTGTCCGCTTTACCTGAGAGATTCACGCGGGCGATGCCGCGCTTGCTCCTTCGGTGGGCCGCTTCGAGGAACGGCCTCTCTCCAGGGGGGTACACCGGCCTCGCGGCCCGTGTTTGCCAGTCCTTTTGCCTGAGCGTTCAGGGCACCCGGTGTGCGGTGCCGCCTGCGCCTTCGGCGAGCCTTCTCCGGGGACCGGATCGGCTTCTCTCCTGACCCGGCGAGTGTATCGCACGGCGTCCGGCGGGCCGGTGTTTCAGGGCGTTTCCAGGGCCGATTCGGGCAGCAGGCGGGCCAGCCGCTCGCGGATGCCGTCGGCGCGTTCGCTGCCGGCCAGGCGCTCCACGTCGGCCATCATGGCCCGGCTGACGGCCAGCATGTCGCCCACGTCGCGCGCTTCGCGCAGGGCGTCGCGGTAGCGCTGGGCCATGGCCTTGTCGCGCGGGGCGAACATGCGCTCGCTCAGGTCGAACAGGAACATGCGCGCGCTGGCGAGCGAGCGGGGGCCGGAAAAGGCGTCGGCGGAGACGGTGGGCGGGGGTGTTGGCCGGCGTGCGGGGCGGCGGTGGTGCTTCGTCCACAAGGTAGCCGCGCGAGATCAGGTCGGCCGCGAGCGTGGGGCCCTGGCCCTCGAACAGGGCGAACAGCTCGGCATCGGGTTTGCGGCCATCGGCCAGCAGCAGCAGGGCGCGCTCGCGCTGCGCGAGTTGGCGTTGCCCGGGTCGCAGCTCGGCGCGGCCCTTCTGGGTCTTGTTCAGCATGGCATCTCGGCGTCGTTCACGGAGCCTGCACTGTGGACAGCCCATGTGACGGCGCGGTGAACACCGCGCAGGTAACCGGCCTGCGGTCGGTTTCAGCCGGCGAACGTGGTTTCCGGCAGGCCGCGCACGCCCGGCACTTCCAGGGCAAACAGCGCGCCCGACAGCGGTGCGCTGGCCAGCGCCTGCGAGCCCAGCCGCACCGAAGCGCTGGTCACATAGAGCGTGCCGAGGTCGGCGCCGCCAAAGCAGCAGCTGGTGGGCCGTGGCACCGGCAGGCGCACCCGCATCAGCTCGCGGCCGTCGGGGCCGAAGCGCGCCAGTTCCCAGCCGTCCCACACGGCCACCCAGAGGCAGCCCTCGGCATCCACCGTCAGGCCGTCGGGTTTGCCTTCGCCCGCGCCGAAGACCACGAGGGGGCGGCGGTTCGCGATGCGGCCGGCCGCGAGGTCGAAGTCGTATTCGTAGATGGTCTTGCGGAAGGTGTCGGTGAAATACATCCGCGTGTTGTCGGGGCTGAAACCCAGGCCGTTGGGCACGGTGAAGCCGCTGTCGACCTTCTCCCAGCTGCCATCCGGATCGACGCGAAAGAGGTTGCCCCGGTTGGCCATGGCGCCCATGTCCATGGAGCTGACCCACAGCCGGCCGCGCCGGTCGCACTTGCCGTCGTTGTAGCGGTTGCCCGGGCGGGCGGATTCGGGGTGGGCGAACAGGGTCATGCGGCCCGAGTCGGGCGCCATGGCCATCAGGCCCGAGGGCGTGGCGAGCAGCAGACCACCGGAGGCCATGGGCACGACCATGCTCACCATGGCGCCCAGCGGTGTTTCGCGCGGCACCCCGCTGGCGGCGTCGAGCTGGTGGATGGCCGGCGCGAGGATGTCCACCCAGTACAGCGCGTTGTCGCGGGGCGACCAGACCGGGCCTTCGCCCAGCAGCGCCCGCGCCTCGCCGATGGCATGCACCTCGGGCGTGGGCGCCGCGGGGGGCTCGGTGTGCGCCAGCAGCGACATCGGCTGGCCCGCCGCGCTGTGCGTGATGGTGCGGGCCGCGCCGATCAGCTCGGCCGACAGGCTGTGCGCGCGCCGCGCATCCAGCTGCGCCGCGCTGGCCGTCACGGCCACGGCCCCGATGGCGCGGCCCTCGTAGTCGAACACCGGCGCGGCCACGCTCACGCGCTCGGCGTCGTATTCACCCACTTCCAGCGCGTAGCCGCGTGCGCGGGTGAGGTCGAGCTCGGCCCGCAGCGCCTCGTTGTCCACGATGGTGTGCTCGGTGAAGCGCTCCAGCAGCGAGGCGGCCAACAGCTGGGCCTGCTGCGCGGGCGCCAGGCAGGCCGCGATCGCCTTGCCGGCCGCGCTGGCGTGTAGGGGCAGGCGCATGCCCACCTTGGAGGCGACCTGCGGTTCGCGGCCAGCGTCCTCGCTTGCCACCACCACCATCTGTTCGCCACTGAGCACCACCAGTTGCACGCTTTCGTCGAACGCGTTGCGCAGGCGCACCAGTTCGTCCTGGGCCGCCACGCGCAGATCGAAATCGCTCCAGACCTCGTGCGCCAGTTCCAGCAACCGGAACCCGAGCAGGAAGGTCTTGTTGTAGCTGTCGTGGCGCAGCAGGCCTTCGCGCACCAGCGTGCCCAGCATGCGGTGCAGCGTGGCTTTGGGCAGGGCCGAGGCGCGCTGCAGTTGCGTGAACGTCATGGGCGCGCGCGCCGCCGACACCAGATTGAGCACGGCCATGGCTTTCTCCAGCACCCCCAGGCCCGGGGCGGTGGTGGCGGAGGTCGAGGCGGGGTGAGCGGTTTCTGACATGGCGGGTGCGGGAATTCTAGGGGAGGTCAACCCAGGGTAAGTACCAATGAATGGAACTTGTTTGTGAAACACCGCGAGATCTACAATTGAAGTTCCATTCAACGGAACAAATTGGATTCACGACGTGACATCACCTGCATCGCTTGCCGGGGTCTACCCCGTTCTCCCCACGCCTTTCGACGCCGCCGGCCAACCGGACGCGCAGGCCCTGCGCGGCCTGGTGCGCTACCTGCTTGAAGCGGGTGTGGATGGCATCACCTACCCGGGCGTCGCGCAGTGAAGTTGGCCAGCTCAGCGTGCCCGAGCGCCTGTCGCTGACTGCCGCCGTGCTGGAGGAAGTGGCGGGCCGGGTGCCGGTGGTGGCGGGGGTGTCCAGCGCCCAGGCGGCCACCACGATCGAGCTGGCGCGGGCCGCGATCGCGCAGGGCGCGGCCGCGCTGATGGTGGCCGTACCGCCGGACCGCCCGACGGTGCGCACCCAGGTCGAGTACTTCCGCGAGGTGTCGGCGGCCGTGCCGGGCGCGGTGCTGGTGCTGCAGAACGTGCCGCAGCCAGTGGGGGCCGGCCTCGACCCCGAGGCGATCGTGGAAGTGGCGGCCGTCGTTCAGGCGATCCGCTACGTGAAGGAAGAGACCCTGCCCAGCGGCCAGCGCCTGACGGTGCTGCGCGAGCGCGGCCCGGCCAGCCTGGTGGGGGTGTTCGGCGGCGCGGGTGGGCGCTACATCACCGACGAACTGCGGCGCGGCGCGGCCGGCACCATGCCGGCGATCGAGCTGGCCGAAGTGCATGTGGCGCTGTTCAAGGCCCACCGCGCGGGCGACGCGGCGCGTGTGCGCGAACTGTTCACGCGGATGCTGCCCATCCTCAACGTGCAGGCGGTGTTCCGCTGGTCGCTCACCAAGTACGTGCTGAGTGCCCGCGGCCTGCTGCCGTGCGAGCACCAGCGCGCGGCCGGCCCGCGCCTGGACGCGCTGGACAAGGCCGACGTGGACGCCTTCCTGGGTGACTTGCAGGACCTGTTGTTGCCCACGCACCCGCTGCGGAGGCGCGCGGGATGAGTGGGCCGCGCATCGCTGCGGTCGAGACTTTCGTGGTCTCGCTGCCGCGCGACACGCCCTACCTCGGCCCGCTGGGTGAGGGCGAGCAGGTCAACGCGCGCGGCTACCTGGTGCGCCAGGGCAACCGCACGATCTACCCGAGCACCGACATGTCGGTGCTGATCAAGGTGACGGCCGAGGAGGGCACCTGGGGTTGGGGCGAGACCTACGGCATCGTCGCACCCGAGGCGGTCACGGCCCTGATCGACGACGTGCTCGGGCCGGTGATCCTCGGGCGCGACCCGCGCGATGCGACCGCCATCCACGAGGACCTCTACGACCTCATGCGCGTGCGTGGGGCCTCGGGCGGCTTCTGGGGCGACGCCATCGCGGGCATCGACATCGCGTTGTGGGACCTCGCCGGCAAGCTCTCTGGCCTGCCCGTGCGCAAGCTGCTGGGCGGCCAGCGCACGGTGCGCGTGCCGGCCTACGTTTCAGGCCTGCCGGGCAGGACACTCGCCGACAAGGTGGCGCTGGCGCGCGATTTCGCGGCGCGCGGGTTCACCGCGTTCAAGTACGCGGCGGCGGTGTCGTTCGAGGGCATCGTCGATGAGATGCGCGCGCTGCGCGAAGCGCTGGGGCCGCGCGCGAAGCTGATGGTCGATCTGCACTGGAAGTTCGATGCGGGCGAGGCGATCCAGCTCATCGATCGGCTCGCGCCCTTCGCTCCGTACTTTGTCGAGGCGCCGTGCGCCGCCGAGGATCTCGAAGGCCAGGCGCGTGTGGCCGCCGCCGTGCGCGTGCCGGTGGCGCTGGGCGAGGAGTGGCGCTCGGTGCACGAGGCGCTGCCGCGCTTCGAGCGCCGCGCGATGTCGATCGTGCAGCCCGAGATGGGCCACACGGGCGTGAGCCAGTTCATGCAGATCGGCCGCATGGCGCACGCTTTCCACATGCGCGTGATTCCGCACGCGAGCATTGGCGTGGGCATCTTCCAGGCCGCGAGCCTGCACGCCTCGGCGTCGCTGCCCAACGTGCCCATGCACGAGTACCAGCACTCGGTGTTCGATCGCAACCTGCGGTTCGTCGACACCACCATGCGCTGCGAAAGCGGCGCGTTCATCGTTCCCGACGGGCCGGGGCTGGGCATCGAACCCAATGCCACGCTCTGGTCCTTCCTGCGCAAGAAAGCCCCCATTTCATGACCGCTTCCCCCTCCGCCCTCATCGCCATCGACTGGGGTACCTCCAACCTGCGCGCCAGCCTGCTCGATGCGGCCGGCGAAGCGATCGAGACGCGCGCCGCGCCTGGCGGCGTCATGGCCGTGAAGGACGGCCGTTTCGCCGATGCCCTGCTGTCGCTGTGCGGCGACTGGATCGGGCAGCGCGCGGGCGCGCTGATCGCCAGCGGCATGATCGGCAGCCGCCAGGGCTGGAAAGAGGCCGACTACCTCGGCTGCCCTGCGGGCATCGGCGAGGCCGCCGCACGCCTCACGCGTGTGGACGTGCTGCCGGGGGTGTCGCTGCACATCGTGCCGGGCCTGACCTGCCGCAACGCCGACGGCCAGGACGACGTGATGCGCGGCGAAGAGACGCAGATGTGGGGCGCCGACCTCGCCGCCGGCAGCTGCTGCGTGCTGCCTGGCACCCACGCCAAGTGGGCCTGGCTTGGCGAGGCCGGCCAGGTCACGCGCTTTTCCACCTACATGACCGGCGAGCTCTACGGCCTGCTGACCCAGCACGGCATCCTGGGCCGCCTCATGGCGTTCGGCCATGCCGCGCCGCAGGCTTTCGAGGCCGGCGTTCGGCTCGGCCTGGCGCAGAGCGACAACGCCACCCACGTGATCTTTGCCGCGCGCACCGCTGGCCTGATGGGCCGCATCGCGCCCGAGGGCCTGCCTGACTATCTGTCGGGCATCCTCATGGGCATCGAGATCGCGAGCGCCACGCGCACCGAGCGCCCGCTCGAGGTGGTGCTGCTGGGCGACGACGGCCTGTGCGAACGCTATGCGAAGGCGCTTGCACTCGCGGGCATCGCGAGCACGCGCGCCGCCGACGGTGCGACCACGCGCGGCCAGTGGCGCGTGGCGCGGCAGGCCGGTCTGCTGGAGCGCGCGCCATGAGCGCGCGCAGCGCGAGCGAACGGGTCGCACAGGCGCTCGCGGCCCGACCGCTGGTCGCCATCCTGCGCGGCATCACACCGCCCGAGGCGGTGGCGGTCGGCCGTGCGCTGCACGCCGCGGGCATCGGCGTGATCGAAGTGCCGCTCAACTCGCCCGAGCCGCTGGAGAGCATCCGCCTGCTGGTCCAGGCGCTCGCGGGCGAGGCGGTGATCGGCGCGGGCACCGTGCTGCGCGAACAGGATGTCGACGCTGTCGCGGCGGCGGGCGCGCAACTCGTGCTCTCGCCCAACTTCCACGCGCCCGTGGTGCGGCGCACCCGGGCGCACGCCCTCTATTCGATGCCGGGCGTGGGCACGGTCAGCGAGGGCTTCGACGCGCTCGATGCAGGTGCCGACGCGCTCAAGCTGTTCCCGGGTGAGCTGCTCGGTCCTGCGGTCATCAAGGCCTGGCGCGCGGTGTTCCCGCGCGCCACCCCGATGTTCAGCGTGGGCGGCGTCAACCTGGAGAACCTGCCGGCCTTCAAGGCTGCGGGCGCCAGCGGCGCGGGCATCGGCTCGGCGCTCTATGCGCCGGGCACACCGGCGGCCGAGGCCGCTCAACGCGCGCGCGAGTTTGTCGCGCGCTGGCAGGGCCAGCCGGACTGATACAACACAACCAGGAGATGAAGTGATGAACCAACGATTCAACCGCCGCACGCTGCTCGCGGCCTCGGCCGCCGTGGTGGCCTCGGGTGTGCTGCCCGCCCGTGCCTGGGCTCAGGCGAGCTGGCCCACCAAGCCCGTGACCGTCATCGTGCCTTTTGCGCCGGGCGGCGCGGGCAACGGCTCGGTGCGCATCCTGGCGGAGATCATCGGCCCGCAGATCGGCCAGCCGCTCGTGGTGGAGAACCGCGCCGGTGGCGGCGGCATCCCGGGCACGCAGGTGGTGACGCACAGCAACGACGACCACATGCTGCTGATGGGCAGCACGACGATGACCATCCTGCCCGCGCTGCGCAGCGACCTGGGCTACGACGTGCAGCGCGACCTGCAGCCCGTGGGCATGATCTCCTCGCAGCCCCTGGTGTTCGCCGTGCCCGCCAATTCGCCGCTGAAGTCGCTGGACGACCTGGTCGCGCGTGGCAAGGGTGGCGAGCTCACGGCCGGCAACAGCGGCGTGGGCACGCTGTCGCACCTGACCACCGAACTGCTCAACCGAAAACTGGGTCTGAAGCTGCTGGCGGTGCCCTACAAGGGCGACGCGCAGCTGATCCCCGACGTGGTGGCCGGGACCATCTCGATGGGTGTGATGAACCTGCCGGTGGCGCTGCCGTTGATCCAGGACGGCCGCCTGCGCGCCATTGCCGTGACATCGAGCAAGCCGGTGGCCTCGCTGCCCGGTGTGAAGACCCTCAACACCCAGGGCCCCGAGTTCGTGATCACCGGCTGGGCCGCGCTGTTCGCGGCGCGCAATGTGCCCGCGGCCGGGGTGGAGCGCCTGGGCACGCAACTGCGCGCGGCCTTGCAGCAGGAAAGCGTGCGCGAGCGCTTCGCGGGTTTTGGCGTCACGCCCGAGATCGCCACGCCGGCGCAACTGCGCGACTTCATCGCTTCCGAGACCGCGCGCTGGGGCGACGTGGTCAAGAGCCGCGGCATCAAGCTGGAGTGAGCTGGCTTACATGCCGGCGTAGTTCGGACCGCCGCCGCCTTCGGGCGTGACCCAGACGATGTTCTGCGTCGGGTCCTTGATGTCGCAGGTCTTGCAGTGCACGCAGTTCTGCGCGTTGATCTGCAGGCGGTCGGTGTTGTCGGGGTTCTTCACGAACTCGTACACGCCGGCCGGGCAGTAGCGGGCTTCGGGGCCGGCGTACTTGGCGAGGTTGATCCTCACCGGCACGCTGGCGTCTTTCAGCGTGAGGTGGGCCGGCTGGTGCTCTTCGTGGTTGGTGTTGCTGACGAAGACGCTGCCCAGGCGGTCGAAGGTGAGCTTGCCATCGGGCTTGGGGTAGACGATCTGCTCGCACTCGGCGGCCGGCTTGAGGTAGAGGTGGTCGGCCTTCTCGCGGTGCAGCGACCACGGCGGGGCCTTGAAGCCCAGGCGGGGCAGCAGCCAGTGTTCGATGCCGACCATGAGGCCGCCGACGATGTTGCCGTACTTGAACCAGGACTTGAAGTTGCGCGAGGCGTCCAGCTCTTCGCGCAGCCAGCTCTTGCCGAAGGCGACCGGGTAGGCCTTGAGTTCGTCGTGCTGGCGGCCGGCCTGCACGGCCTCGAAGGCGGCTTCGGCGCAGAGCATGCCGCTCTTGATGGCGGCGTGGCTGCCCTTGATGCGCGCGCCGTTGAGGTAGCCCGCGTCACAACCGACCAGGGCGCCACCGGGGAAGGTGGTCTGCGGCAGGCTCATGAGGCCACCGGTGGTGATGGCGCGCGCGCCGTAGCTGATGCGCTTGCCGCCTTCGAGGAAGGCGCGGATGCGCGGGTGCGTCTTCCAGCGCTGCATTTCCTCGAACGGGCTGAGCCAGGGGTTGCTGTAGTTCAGGCCGGTGACCAGGCCCAGCGTGACCTTGTTGTCTTCCAGGTGGTACATGAAGCCTCCACCGTAGGTGTCGTCCTTCATGGGCCAGCCGGCGGTGTGGATCACCAGGCCGGGCTGGTGCCTGGCGGGGTCGATTTCCCACAGTTCCTTCACGCCGATGGCGTAGGCCTGCGGGTCCTTGCCTTCGTCGAGGTGGAATTGGGCGATCAGGCGCTTGCCCAGGTGACCGCGCGAGCCTTCGGCGAAGACGGTGTACTTCGCGTGCAGCTCCATGCCGAGCTGGAAGTTGTCGGTCGGCTCGCCGTCCTTGCCCACGCCCAGGTTGCCGGTGCGCAACGCCCTTGACGGAGCCGTCGTCGTTGTACAGCACCTCGGCGGCCGCGAAGCCGGGGAAGATCTCCACGCCGAGGTTCTCGGCCTGCTGGGCCATCCACTTGACCACGTTGCCCAGGCCGACGACGTAGTTGCCTTCGTTGTGGAAGTTGTTGGGGATCAGGAACTTGGGCGTGTCGATGGCGCCTTTTTCGGTCAGCCAGAGCAGCTTGTCGTCGGTGACAGGCTGGTTGAGCGGCGCGCCGTCGGCCTTCCAGTTGGGCAGCAGCTCGTTGAGGGCCTTGGGGTCCATCACCGCGCCGCTGAGGATGTGCGCGCCGGGCTCCGAGCCTTTTTCGAGCACGCAGACGTTGATCTCGCCGCCTTTTTCGGCGGCGATCTGCTTGAGCCGGATCGCCGTGGCCAGGCCGCCGGGGCCGCCACCGACCACGACCACGTCGTACTCCATGGCTTCGCGCGGGCCGTAGGTGCTGAGGATTTCTTCGGGGGTCATGTCGAGGGTCTCACTCTGTCGGGCGGGCGCCCGGGGATTTTCATGACGGCAATGCATGGAGTCATGCCGGTGTCGTGGTCGAGACCGATTTTAGTGGCCCAGGGCGCACAATCCTGTCGCATAGGGCCTCGTTGGCCCGCGCGGTGCGCGAATGCCCGCAGAATCCAACCACTTTAGAGGAGGTTCTCTCATGGCATACAGCCTGGACTTGTCGGGTCGCGTGGCCCTGATCACCGGGGCGTCCGGTGGGCTCGGTGAACAGTTCGCCAAGACGCTGGCGCGCGCGGGCGCGGCCGTGGTGCTGGCCAGCCGCCGCACCGACCGCCTGATGGCGCTGCGCGCGCACATCGAGGCCGCCGGCGGCGACGCGCACGTGGTGGCGATGGATGTGACCGACACGGCGTCGATCAAGGCGGCGGTGGCGCACGCCGAGACCGAGGTCGGCGCGATCGACATCCTGGTCAACAACTCGGGCGTGAGCACCACGCAGCGCCTGCAGGACGTGACGGAGGAAGACTACGACTTCGTCTTCGACACCAACACCAAGGGCGCGTTCTTCGTGGCGCAGGAAGTGGGCCGGCGCATGCTGGCGCGCGCCAACGGCGCGGCGCCGGGCACCTACGTGGGCGGGCGCATCGTCAACATCGCGTCCATGGCCGGGCTCAAGGTGCTGCCACAGATCGGCGTGTACTGCATGAGCAAGGCCGCCGTGGTGCAGATGACCAAGGCGATGGCGATCGAGTGGGGCCGCTTCGGCATCAACGTGAACGCGATCTGCCCGGGCTACATCGACACCGAACTCAACCACCACCACTGGCAGACCGAGCAGGGACAGAAACTCATCAACATGCTGCCGCGCAAGCGCGTCGGCTCGCCGGCCGACCTGGACGCGCTGCTGGTCATGCTGTGTTCGAGCGAAAGCCATTTCGTGAACGGTGCGGTCATTGCCGCCGACGACGGTTTCGGGGCTTAGATGACGGCAGCGGTGTTGGGCCGGCCTTCGGGCTGGCCGCCGGGCATGGTGACCGGCATTCTGGCAGGGCTGGGCGCGGGGGCTTTCTGGGGCACGGCCTTTCTGGCGCCCCTGCTCACGCCGGGCTTCAGCTCGATCGATCTCACGGTGGGCCGTTTCCTGGCCTGCGGCCTGTTGTCGGTGCTGCTGCTGGCGTGGGCCGGGCTGCGCGGCGAGGCGCACCTGCCGACCTGGCGCCAGGCGGGCGCCGCGCTGTGGTTGAGCCTGCTGGGTTACACCGGCTACTACCTGCTGCTGGTGCTGGCGATCCAGGCGGCGGGCGCGGCGCTGCCGGTGCTGATCATCGGCACCATCCCGATCTGGATCATGTTGCTGGGCAAGCCGCAGGGCCTGCGCTGGCGCGCGCTGGTGCCGGGGCTGCTGCTGACCCTGGCGGGCCTGGCGCTGATGATGCGGGTGACGGCGCATGGCGGTGGCGAGGCGGGCGGCGGTGCGAACCTCTGGCTCGGCATCTTCTATGCCGTGCTGGCCATGGCCTCGTGGACCGCGTTCGGTCTGCTGAACGCGCGCTGGCTGAGCCGCCACCCGGAAGTGAACTCCACCGTGTGGGCCAACTGGCTGGGCGTGGCGGCGGGCCTGGGCGCGCTGGGCATCTGGGCCGTGGCCGGGACCGAGGTGGACACCCTGGTGCAGCGCCCGGGCTTCGGCATGTTCCTGATCGTCTGCGCGGTCACCGGCATCGGCTCGGCCTGGATCGCCTCGGTGCTCTGGAACATGGCCAGCCGCCGCCTGAGCCCGAGCCTGGCGGGCCAGCTCATCGTGAGCGAGACCGTGTTCGGCCTGATCTACACCTTCGCCTGGAGCGCCCAGTGGCCCGCTGCCCTGCAATGGACGGCCTGCGTGCTGTTCGTGCTCGGCATCCTCGCGTCGATCAAGGCGCACCGCTGACGACCACCCCAACCCCATGAAACTCGACATCCCCGAACAGAAGAAGCGCGTGTTCAGCATGACCATCCCCATCCGCTGGGGCGACATGGACGGCATGAACCACGTGAACAACACGATCTATTTCCGCTACCTGGAGATCATCCGCATCGACTGGATGCACTCCATCGGCTGCCCGCCCGATCCGGGCGGCGAAGGGCCGGTGATCGCCAACGCCTTCTGCAACTTCTACCGGCAGCTCGAATACCCGGGCGATGTGATCGCCACCATGTACGTGAGCGATGTGGGTCGCAGCAGCTTCGAGAGCTGGTGCACGCTCTCGCGCAGCGACGACCCCGACACCGTGTACGCGGCCGGCGGTGCGACCACCGTGTGGGTGAACTTCCCGCTGAAGAAGTCGGCCCCGATTCCCGACTGGCTGCGCGCGCATCTGAGCTGATCGCTGTGTGCGCTGGCGCACACACAAATGCTTGCACACAGGCGGCGCGCGCGTGCCTAGCATGTCCGACATGCGCCACCTCTCTGCGCTCATCGGCGGGGCCCTATCGATGGGTCTGCTGTTGTCGTGCGGCGGCGGTGGTGGTCGTGACGGTGACGATGGCTCGCCCGCGCCTGGCAACCCCAGCTTCGTGCCCACGACCGGGCCGGTCGCGGTCACCGAACTCGCGACCAACCTGCCCAGTCCCTGGAGCCTGGCCTTCCTGCCCGATGGCCGCATGCTGATCACGGGACGCACGGGCAGCCTGCGCCTGTACGCGGCGAACGCGCAGTCGTTCAACCTCATCAGCGGCCTGCCCGCGCTGGACACCGGCGGGCAGGGCGGTCTGCTCGACGTGGTGCTGGACCCGGCCTTCGGCAGCAACCGGCGCATCTACTTCAGCTTCTCGGAAACCGACAGCGGCAACGCGAACAACAACGGCACCGCCGTGGCGCGGGCCGAGCTCGACACGGGCGCGATGGCGCTGGTGAACCTGCAGGTGATCTACCGGCAGTTGCCCAAGGTGGCGAGCAGTGGGCACTTCGGTTCGCGCCTCGTGTTCGACCGCGAGGGCCACCTGTTCGTGACGCTGGGCGACCGGCAGAGCAACGACCAGCGTGGGTACGCGCAGGACCTGAGCCGCGGCAACGGCAAGGTGGTGCGCATCACCACCTCGGGCGCGGCGGCACCGGGCAACCCTGTGCTGGCGGGCGCGCAGGCCGGTATCTGGAGCTACGGCCACCGCAACCCGCAGGGCGCGGCGCTGCACCCGGAGACCGGTGAGCTGTGGACCAGCGAACACGGCCCACAGGGTGGCGACGAGGTCAACCTCACGCAGGCGGGGCGCAACTACGGCTGGCCCATCATCAGCTATGGGCAGGAGTACGGCACGACGCAGCAGGTGGGCGAGGGCACGGCCAAGGCCGGCATGGAGCAACCGGTGGCGTACTGGGAGACCATCGACGGCAGCGCCTGGACCGGCGGACAGAAGTCGTCCATCGCGCCCAGCGGCATGGCCTTCTTCACCGGCACCATTCCCATGAACTGGAACCGCAGCCTGTTCGTGGGCGCGTTGGCCGGCACGGCGCTGTGGCGCCTGCAGCTCGATGGCACGCGGGTGGTGGGGCGCGAGCGCCTGCTGGCGAACCGCAACGAGCGCATCCGCGATGTGCGGCAGGGCCCCGACGGCCGGCTTTACCTGCTCACCGATGGCGGCAGCGGCAAGCTGCTGCGCATCGGGGGCTGAAGCCGGCGCGGCGGCTTACTGCTTGTTCTCGCGAGCGTCCTTCTTGTACTCGACGTCGTCTGCGTACAGGCGGCCGTCTCTGCGGTCGATGTCGACTTCCACATAGTGGCCCTGGCGCAGATCCTCGAAGCGCTTGTAGTCGTTTTCGTAGTCGGTCTTGTCGGTCACATAGATCACTTCGCTGTTGACGGTGAAGGTCTTCGCGGTGGTGTCGACGGCCGTGATGCGTCCCTTGATGTCTTCTGCGCAGGCCGCGCCTGTGCCCAGGGCGAGGACGGCGGTGAGCAGGAAGGCTCGCTTGACGGATGGTTTGATCGGCATGGAAGCACTCCTTGTGTTGTTGTGTGGCGGTATCGATTGAATCGCGCGCCGACAAAAAGTGCTGTAAGCCTTGTCTGATTTGGCGGCTGTGCCGTTCAGTCCTTCGGCGGCTTGGCCTTGGGCACGCGGCCCATCAGGTAGAACTCCGGGTTGGGCAACATGTTGCTGAAGCTCGCCAGCCGGTTGGACAGGCCGAAGAAGGCGGTGATGGCGGCGATGTCCCAGATGTCCTCGTCGGAGAAGCCGTGGGCGTGCAGGGGGGCGAAGTCGTCGTCGTTGATTTCGTGCGAGCGCTGGCAGACCTTCATGGCGAAGTCCAGCATGGCCTTCTGGCGCGGCGTGATGTCGGCCTTGCGGTAGTTCACCGCGACCTGATCGGCCACCAGTGGTTTCTTCTCGTGGATGCGCAGGATGGCGCCGTGCGCCACCACGCAGTACAGGCACTGGTTGGCCGCGCTGGTGGTGGTGACGATCATTTCGCGGTCGCCCTTGGTGAGCGAACCTTCTTCCTTGAGCATCAGCGCGTCGTGGTACGCGAAGAAGGCCCGCCACTCGGCGGGCCGGCGCGCCAGGGCCAGGAACACGTTGGGCACGAAGCCCGCCTTTTCCTGCACTTCGAGCACCTTGGCCTTGATGTCCTCGGGCAGGTCGTTGATGTCGGGGGCGGGGTAGCGGCTCATGCGGGTCTCCGGCGTGGTGGAATGTCTGGCGATCGTACCGCCCCCCGCCGAGGGTCAGAAGCGGTAGGCCCCGGTCACCCAAACGCGCGGGTTGCGCTGCTGGCTGTCCGATTGCGAGGGGCCGCCGGCGTGGCGCCAGGCCAGCGTGCCGTCCACCGACCAGTTGCCGTGCTGAGCGCGCACGCCCACGCCGCCGCCGGCGAGGCTGCGGTGGTTGTCGCCCACGGCCCAGGGCCGGCGGTTGAGCGTGCTCTGGCCGGCGTCCCAGAAGGCGTAGGGCACGACCGCGCCCTGGCCGTAGCGCAGCTCCACCTGGCCGAGCACGCCTTCGTCGCCCGCGCCTTCGCCGCGCGGGTAGGCGCGCACGCCGCTGGCGCCGCCGAGCACGAAGTCTTCGGAGGAGTCCAGGTTCTTGCCGCTCCATTGCGCCGCGACGCGGGCCGACAGCGTCCAGCCGCCTGGCAGGGCCTGCAGGCGGGTGACGTCGAGGTTGACCTTGTTGAACGAGCCGTGGGTCTTGGCGGTGAGGCGGTCGAGCAGGCGCTGCACATCGCCCTTGAGCGAAACGCTGCCGTGCGTCCAGCCCAGCGTGCCGTAGGTGATGCCGCCGCCGAGCAGCGCGTCTCGCAGGTCGAACTGCACCGCGACCGGCAGCACGTTGCTGGTTTTTTCGTTGCGCATGCCGGTGGCGCGGTATTCGTCCACCATGGTCTTGTGTTGTGCCTGCGCGGTGAGCAGCAGGTTCGCGCGGTTGCTGCGCACCAGCGGGTAGCTCACGCCGAGGCTGGCCACGCGGGCCGTGCCGGAGGCCTGCAGGCTGCTGAACTCGCCACCGAGGCTGTAGTCGGAGACGGCGTAGCCGACGTCGCCGCGCAGGCCGCTGGTGCCCAGGGCGCGCGAGTAGGCGAGGTTGCCGAAGAACAGGTCTTCGTCGGTGGCGATCACGGCTGCGTTGAGGCGGTCGCCGAAGCTGAACGGGTTGTTCCACGCGCCTTCGACCAGCACGCGGTGCTGGCCCGAGTAGCGGTTGCCGTGGTTGTCGACGGAGACGCGGCCTTCCAAGGCCTTGGTGCGTTCGACCTCGACGGCGAGGTCGCCCGTGCCCACGGCCTGGCCGGGGCGCACCACCGGGCGCACGCGGATGCCCGGCAGATCGGACAGCACGAGCACCGAGCGTTCGAGTGCGTCCATGGCGATCACGTCGCCGCTGCGCAGGTCGCCGAGGAAACGCCCGGCTTCGGTGGCCAGGTCGGCGTCCTGCGAGGTGGCGTTCACCTGGCCGTAGCGGCCTTCGATGACTTCGATGGTGAGTTCGCCGTCGGCCATGCGCTGGGCAGGCACGTAGGCGCGGGCGAAGGGGTAGCCCTGCTCGCGGTAGAAGCGCGTGATCTGGTCCGCCAGGCCGCGCAGGCCGGCCAGGGTGTGGCTGCGTCCGGTGGCGGGCGCGATGAGGGTTTGCAACCGCGCGGTCTCGATTCGGCTGGCGCCGTTGATGCGGACGGTCTTGAGCGCGACCGCGGGTCCTTCGTCGCGGCCGGCGCTGTCCGCCGGCGGCACGTCGAGCTGAAGGTTCAGCGATTCGGGCAGCACCTGCTGGGGCAGTTGCAGGTCTTGCAGGATGCGGCCGGCATCGGGGGCCTGTTGGGCGAAGGCGGAAGAGGCGCTGCTCAGGGCGAGCGCGGAGAGGGCCAGCGTGAGCGGCGAGAGGCGAAAGGTCTTGTGCATGGGAGGTGAATCGTTCGTGGATGCCCGCGCCAGGGCCGTTGGGCCCTGGCGGGAGCGATCAAAAAAAAGGAGCCGCGGTGGTGTGCGCGTCAGTGGCCGCCGTTGGGCAGGCGCAGGCCGCTGCCCCTGACGAGGACCTGGGCCGAGGCGCCGCAACCGCTGCCGGTCCAGCCGCTGGCGGCGCAGTCTTCCGGTGCGGCATCCGTTGCGCTGGCGCTCTGGGTACCGGCACCCGTGGTGGAGTCACCCTCGGCCGCCAGTTGCACCAGTTGCAGGCCGCCGGTCGCATCGGGCGCGGATGCCGGCTCGCTGACCTGTGGCACATGCACTTGCGCCGGCACGGCCGTGAGGCTGGGGCGCTGGATGCTGTCGGTCACCGAAGCCGGGTTGAAGGGCAGGGTCACCTCGACCTCGGCGTTCTCCGTGCTGTTGACCACGGCGTAGCCCAGCTCGTTGAGCAGCGAAATCCGGATGGCGTGCTTGCCCGGGCCGGCCGCGTCGGTGGTGTAGCGCGGATCGCCGAGCATGGCCTTGGTGTCGCCGTTGAGCAGGCCTTGCACGTCGTAGCCCCCGGCGCCACCGCCATCGAAGCCATTGACACCGGAGTTGTCCGCTTCGAGCTTGGTCGAACCGTTGGTGCTCACGGTGAGCACGGGTTGTTCGCGGTAGACCGCGTGCACGCCGCTGTCGCCCAGGGCCTTGGTGAAGTTGCTGGTGCTTTCGTCGCTGTTGTAGCGGAAGCGGCCCGAGCCACTGCCCACGGCGCCGGTCACGCCGGTGCTGCCGGCCACGCTGCCGGTGTAGATCACCGCGCGGCCGCCCGCGCCGGTGCCCACGGTCGCGCCCGCGCCCACCGTCACGTTGCCGCCCGTGGCCTGGCCGGCCGACTGGCTGGCGCCGGCGTTGAGCACGATGGCGTTGCTGGCGGTGCTGCTGGTCTGAACGCTCTTGCCGAGCGCGATGTCGCCGCTGACGGTGCTCACGTTCACCAGACCCGTGTTGTGGATGCCGTTGAGGGTGCTGCCGTCGGCCAGCGTGGCGCTGCCGATGGCGAGCGCGCCGCTGTTGACGAAGTGCACGTCCTGCGTGTCGGTGACCAGCGTGCCCACGGTGTTGCCCGCGTTGCCCAGCGTGAACTGGCCGCCGTTGCCGACGAGGGCGAGCGTGCTGGCTTCGAGGGTGGCGTTGCCGGCCTGGGTCACGGTGCCGCCATCGGTCTGCAGCGTCACCATGTCGGTGGAGCCCAGCACGGCGTCGAGCCGGATGTGGCCGGTGCCGGCATCGAGGGCGACGCTGTCCTGCAGTCGGGTGTCGGTCACGACCACGATATTGCCCTGCATGGCCGCGCCGCCGATGTTGATGGAGGAGAAGCCGTCGGCGAGCGAGGCCAGCGTGGCGGAAGAGACGTTCAGCACGCCGTCGCCCGGTGTGCCCGCGCCACCGCCGACGTGGATGTCGTGGCCGGGGTTGAGGGCCTCGAAACCGATCTGACCGGTGCCGGAGACGGTGCCGCCGAAGTTCACCTCTTCGGCCTTGAGCGTGAGCTTGTTGTCGGCCGCGTTCATGCCCTGGAGGAAGCTCAGCGAGCTGCCTTCGAGCGTCTTGCCATTGAACAGGGACGTGGTGGAAATGTTGTCCAGCGTCAGCGTCGCGCCCAGCGCCCGGCCGCCGCTGGCATCCCAGCTGCCCGAGACGAAGACGAAGGCGTAGGTGCCGGCGGTCTCCACGGTCGTGCTGGCCGTCTGCCAGCCGGTGGAGGACCAGGCGTTGGCGCCGGTGGCGTTGAGAATCACCTGCGTCTCGCCGGTCTTCACGTTGAGCAGGTAGCCGAACACGTCGTAGGCGTCCGAGCTGCCGGCCGCGTTCCACTGGAAGCTGACCACGTCGCCCTTGGCCAGGGCGATGGTGCTGTCGCTGGTGACGTAGCCGCCGCGCACGATGCAGTAGCCGGTGGCGCACTGCTGGGTGCTGCTGAGTTGCAGGCCCTGGGTGCGGTTGGCACCGTTGTTGGAGACGCCGGAGGTGAAGGTGCCGGAGGAGCTGACGTTTTCGCCGCTGGAGGTGGCGGGGCCGCTCGGGTCGTTCGGCGTGAGGTGGCCGCGCACGGTGGAGCCACCGTTCATGTAGACGCGCTGGTCGTGGATGCTCCAGCCGGTGGTGCCGTTCTCGAAGCCGGCGTTCAGGAACTCGGCCGCGCCCAGCACCACGGGCGAGTCGTACACCTGCTCGCCGAAGGTGCGCACGATGCCGCCGTTGATGTGCGTGGCGCCGGTGGGGGCGGTGGTGACGTACAACGAAGCAAGCGGGTTGGTGCCACCCACCTGGTCACCGAAGACGATGCTGCCCGTACCGGTGTTGGTCAGCGTGAGGCGGCTGGCGTTGCCCGCGCCCGCGGTGGCCGAGTCCACGTACTTGGCGAAGTAGATCTCGCCGCCCTGGCTGGCGATGGTGATGTGGCCGTCGAGCTTGACGTCGCCATTGAAGATGAAGCTCAGGTCCGAGGTGGAGCCGATGTTGCCCTGCAGCACCAGCTGGTCCGCGCTGAGGATCAGCGAGCGGCCGCTGCCGCCGGTGTTGATGTAGTCGCTGGTCCAGGTGATGGTGTCGTCGGCCTGGATGCTGACGTTGGTGCCGCCCGCGAGCGCGGTCTCGATGTCGTCGAGGCCCACGTTGGTGCCGCCGATCGCGCCTGCGCCGGCGGCGATGGTGACGTTGGTGGGGTCGATCAGCCACAGGCCGCCGTTGCCCTTGGGGGCGGCGGCATCGGCCGCGCGGCTCACCGAGAGCGTGGCGCCGCTGGTTTCGATGCGGCCACCGTTGCCGCCTTGCGCGCCGCCGCGCGCCTTGAGCACGCCCGCGACCTCGGTGCGGCCGCCGGCCGCGTGGATGTCGGACCAGGCGACCACGGTGCCACCGTGGCCGTTCTGCGTGGCGGAGGCGTCGAGCAGGGCGCCCGAAGCCACCACGGTGTGGCGTGCCTGCTTGATGCGGTTGTCCTTGCCTTGCCAACTGCCGCCGACATAGATCTGGCCGCCGCCGGTGGCGCCGGTGGCGTCGATCACCGCGCCGTCGGCGATGGTGACCGTGTCGCCGGTGACGATGGCCTTGCCGGCCTGGCCTTGCGGCGCGGAGACGTCGATGCGGCCCGAGACATGCACGCCGCCCTGTTCGGCGACCAGGCTCACCACGCCGTCGGCGCCGACGCCGAGCGAGCGCGCCTCGATCAGGCCGCTGCTGTTGATCACGGTGGCGGTGAGGCTGTCGATGGCGCGCGCGGTCATGAGCACGGTGCCGCCGTTGGCGTGGATGGCGCCGCCGTTGTCGATCAGCGCGCCCAGCGCGCCGCCGTCGACCTCGACCTGCACCGGGCCGCCCAGGTCGAGCCGCACGGTGCTGCCTGCGGCGAGCACCACGCTGCCGCGTTCGGCCGAGAGTTGGCCGTCGTTCACGATGCGCGCCGCGACCAGCGCGACGTCGCCACCCGAGGCGGCCGAGATCTGGCCCTGGTTCACGATGGCGGCGGCGCTGTCGCCGCTGAAGTGGTAGCGGCCCGCGAGGAAGTCTTCGGTGCTGATGTTCAGCGTGGAGGCCACCAGAGAGCCCACGTTCACCTGCGCGGTGGGCGAGAAGAGCACGCCGTTGGGGTTGACCAGGAACACCTGGCCATTGGCGTTCAGCGCGCCCTGGATCACCGACACGTCGGGTCCGAGCACGCGGTTGAGCGCGACCGAGGCCGCGCCGGGTTGCACGAAGTTGACGCTGTGACCCTGGCCGATGGAGAAGCTGTTCCAGTCGATGGCGAGCTTGTCGCTGGCCTGCTGGATGGTGAGCACGTTGCCGGCCTGCTGCAGGCTGCCCTGGCCGGCGGTGACGGTGCCGCCGGTGGGCAGGCCGCCGGCCACGGCGGCCAGGGGCGCGAGCAACAGGGCGCCGGCCACGCGGGAGGCGCCGCGCTTGCCGCGCGCGCTGGCGACCTCGCTCACAACGGTCCATGCGTTGATGGCGTGGTTCCAGATGGTGGTGTAGATGCGGTTCATGGCGTTGTCTTGTTTTCTTCTTCAGTCGCCCTCGGTTCGAAGACCGTGAGAGGGCCGGTGCGGCCCGGACACCTTGCATGCCGGGGGACGCCGATGGATATGGATTGCGGTCTGTCGAGCAGGCCGCGCGGATGATGGAGCTGTTGCTATAGAAATTGCTCTCGGGGCAGTATCGACCGGGCCTTGATGTTCTTGAGGCCCGAATAACGGGGGATTGGGGTGCTTGTTCGGTTCGCTGCGCTATCGTTCACACGAACCCTGTTTTTCTTGCCATGGAGCACCTATGCCATCTCATCCCGATTCCGAATTCGAGCGCGGCCTGGCACGCGCAGGCAGGTCATGGGCGATGCCTTCGTGGACAAGGCCTTCGGCGACATGACGGCCTTCACCGAACCGATGCAGCAGCACATCACCCGCAAGGCCTGGGGGGACGTGTGGCAGCGCGAGGGGCTCGATCTGAAGACCCGCAGCCTCATCACCGTGGCCATGCTCACGGCGCTGGGCAAGCAGCACGAGCTCAAGGGCCATGTGCGCGGCGCGCTGAACAACGGCGCCACGCCCACCGAGCTGCAGGAGGTGCTGCTGCACGCCGCCGTGTACTGCGGCGTGCCGGCGGCGGTGGAGGCGTTTCGCACGGCGGCCAGCGTGGTGGACGGCGAGAAGGCCTGAGTGCCGATGCGGCGCTACGATCGGGGGTTTCTTCACCATCCCCTACGGAGTTCCGTCATGACCGCTTACCGTCTCTCGCTGGTCCGCCGCGCCCTGTTGGCCGCCGGCCTGGTCTGCTCCCTCGGCCTGGCCCAGGCGCAGTCCACCACCCGCATCCTGGTGGGCTTCCCGCCCGGCGGCGGCACCGACGCCATCGCCCGCATCCTGGGCGAGCGCCTGCAGCAGGACCTGGGCAGCCCGGTGGTGGTGGACAACAAGCCCGGCGCGGGCGGGCAGCTGGCCGCTCAGGCGCTGAAAGCCGCGCCGGCCGACGGCCACACCCTGTTCCTCAGCCACGACCACAGCATCACCATCCTGCCCATGGTGACCAGGAACCCGGGTTACGACTCGGCCAAGGACTTCGTGCCGGTGGCGGGCTTCGCGACCTTCGTCAACGCCTTCGCCGTCTCCAACGGCACGCCCGCGCAATCGTTCAAGGCCTATGTGGATGGCGTGAAAGCGGCGGGTGGCAAGGGCTCGGTGGGCATTCCCGCGCCCGCCTCGGTGCCGCAGTTCCTGGTGCAGGTGATCGCCAAGCAGAACGGCCTGGACCTCGTGGCCGCGCCCTACCGGGGCAGCGCGCCCATGATGTCGGACATGCTGGGCAACCAGATCCCCGCCGGCGTGGCCTCCATTCCCGACTTCATCGAAAACCACAAGGCCGGCAAGCTGCGCGTGGTGGCGGTGATGGGTTCGCAGCGCCAGGCCGCCATGCCCGAGGTGCCCACCTTCTCCGAACTCGGCCTCAAGGGTTTCGAGGACGTGCCGTACTACGGTCTGTTCGCGCCGGCCGGCACACCCAAGGCCGCGCTGGACCGCATTGCCCAGGCGGTGCAGAAGGCGATCGCCCAGCCCGACGTGCGCGAGAAGCTCACCGCCATGGGCCTCACCGTGGGTTTCATGACCGGCGAACAGCTGGGCGCGCGCGAGCAGGCCTATGGCAAGGTGTGGGCGAAGATCATCCAGGACAGCGGCTTCCAGCCACAGTGATCTGGCGCCGGATCGGGCTTAGCCCGCCAGCAGGCGCTGCATCAGGTCCGGCGTGCTGTGGGCCTGGTACTTGCGCATGAGCCGCGCGCGGTAGATCTCCACCGTGCGGTGGCTGATGTCCAGCGCCTTGCCGATCTGCTTGCTGGTCAGGCCATCCATGAGAAAGGCCGCCACCTCGCGCTCGCGCGGTGTCAGCTCGGCCTTCACGGTGCGCGTGGAGCTGAGGTCTTCGAAGCTCCAGATGCCGGCGGCGTGCGGCGCGTCGCGGTTCAGCGCGCGGCCGGTCACGTGGCACCAGAAGGTCTCGCCCTGCAACTGCCCGCCCACGCGCTTCATGATGCGGTTGTCCGAGTAGGTGCCGCTGCGGCCCAGCAGGGGCGCCATGCGCTCGCCGATGCGCTCGTACTCGTCGGCGCTGGGATAGAGGATCTGGAAGCTCTGGCCCACGAGCTGCTCGCGCGTGGCGCCGAACATCTCGCACAGCACCTGGTTGCAGTCGACCATGATGCGCTGCCGGGACAGGGCCAGGCCCACGGGGGCGAGGTCGAAGGCGAGGCGGTAGTCGATCTCCATGGCGTATCAGGCTTCGGGTTTGGCTTTACGAAATACTACGTATGTGGTTACGTAGTATCGTAGCGGCTTCCACGGTCCAACCCAGGAGACACCGACGTGAACAAGATTTTCCCGAACGCGGACGCCGCGCTCAAAGGCATCGTGGCCGATGGCCAGTTGCTTGCCGTCGGAGGCTTCGGCCTTTGCGGCATTCCCGAGGCCCTGATCGATGCGCTGCGCGACAGCGGCGCGAAGAACCTCACCGTGATCTCCAACAACGCGGGCGTGGACGGCTTCGGCCTGGGCAAGCTGCTGGAGACGCGCCAGATCAGCAAGATGATCTCGAGCTACGTCGGTGAGAACAAGGAGTTCGAGCGCCAGTACCTGGCCGGTGAACTGCAACTCGAATTCACGCCGCAGGGCACGCTGGCCGAGAAGCTGCGTGCCGGCGGCGCGGGCATCCCGGCCTTCTTCACCAAGACCGGTGTGGGCACCCTGGTGGCCGAGGGCAAGGAGCTGCGCGAGTTCGACGGCGAGACCTACGTGATGGAGCGCGCGCTGGTGCCCGACGTGGCCTTGGTGAAGGCGCACCGCGCCGACAAGTCCGGCAACCTGCAGTTCCGCCTGACCGCGCGCAACTTCAACCCCGCCGCGGCCATGGCCGGCAAGATCTGCGTGGTCGAGGTGGAGGAAATCGTCGAGACCGGCGCGATCGACCCGGACCAGATCCACCTGCCCGGCATCTACGTGCACCGCATCGTGCACAACGCCCACCCCGAGAAGCGCATCGAGAAGCGCACCATCACCGAGAAAGCTGGAGCCTGACCATGCCCTGGACCCAAGACCAAATGGCCGCGCGCGCGGCGCAAGAACTCGAAGACGGTTTCTACGTGAACCTCGGCATCGGCATCCCGACGCTGGTGGCGCAACCACACCGGCACCAAGGAAGTCTGGCTGCAGAGCGAGAACGGCATGCTGGGCATCGGCCCGTTCCCGACCGAAGACCAAGTCGACGCCGACCTGATCAACGCCGGCAAACAGACCGTGACCACGCTCCCGGGCTCCAGCATCTTCGGCAGCCACGACAGCTTCGCGATGATCCGCGGGGGCAAGATCAACCTCTCCATCCTGGGCGCGATGCAGGTCAGCGAGAAGGGCGATCTGGCCAACTGGATGATCCCGGGCAAGATGGTCAAGGGCATGGGGGGCGCGATGGACCTCGTGGCCGGCGTCAAGCGCGTGATCGTGCTGATGGAGCACGTCGCGAAGAAGAAGGATGGCACCGAGGACCTGAAGATCATTCCGTCCTGCACCCTGCCGCTGACCGGCGTGGGCGTGGTCGATCGCATCATCACCGACCTGGGCGTGATGGACGTGACGCCGCAAGGCCTCAAGCTGGTGGAAATGGCCCCGGGCGTCACGCGCGAGTTCATCCAGTCCAAGACCGGCGTCACGCTGGTCTGATACCCCTGGCGGGTATACTCCCGCCTGCACCCGTCATTGGGGAGTAGCCGCTCTGCGCCCTGCAGAGGTCCGCGTCAACACACTTGGCCCCCACGGCCATGGCGCAGACAGCTTCCAGCCTGGCAAGACCTTTGACCACACTGCCTCCGGATGGGCCGGGGATGCCGTGTGGTCTTCTGTCTTTTGCCGGCCCTCGGAGCATTCTCTTGGAAGCATTCCTGATCTCGACGGGCATCGTCGCCCTCGCCGAAATGGGCGACAAGACCCAGTTGTTGTCCCTCGTCCTCGCCGCCCGCTTCAAGCGCCCCTGGCCCATCGTCTGGGGCATCCTGGTGCGCACCCTGCTCAACCACGCCCTCGCGGGCGCTGCCGGCGCCTGGATCATGGCCGCCGTGGGCCCGAACGTGATGCGCTGGGTGCTGGGGGTCTCCTTCATCGCCATGGCGGGGTGGATGCTGATTCCCGACAAACTGGACGACGAAGACGCCGTGCCCAAGCGGCAGATGGGCGTGTTCGTCGCGACGCTGTGGGCCTTCTTCCTGGCCGAGATGGGCGACAAGACACAGATCGCCACCGTGGCGCTGGGCGCGCAGTACGAACCCCTGATCGCGGTGGTGATCGGCACCACCTTCGGCATGATGCTGGCCAACGCGCCGGTGGTGTTCTTCGGCGAGGCGATCACGCGGCGCGTGCCGATCAAGATCGTGCACATCATCGCCGCGCTGATCTTCGCGGTGCTGGGCGTGCTGGCCCTGATGGGCGTGGGCGCGTCGATGACCGGCTGACCGGTCCGGCCGGGGCGCTAGAATGGCGGCCTGCTGCGGGTGTAGTTCAATGGTAGAACGGCAGCTTCCCAAGCTTCATACGAGGGTTCGATTCCCTTCACCCGCTCCACCTCTGGACTCCCCCTTCACCGGCACCATCGCTGCGCGTGCGGCGCCTGTGGCGGCGCGGTTTCATCATGAACGAGCCATCAGCCCACACCGCCCCCCAATGGGAGCCCGCCGCGCGAGCCGAAAGCCTCTCGTGGTCGATCGTGCGGCAGATCCGCGATGCGCTCTTCTCGGGAAAGCTCAAGGCCGGCGAGTTCATCGGCAGCGAAATCACCCTGGCTCAGCAGTTCGGCGTGAGCCGGATCGCGGCGCGCGATGCGCTGCGTTCGCTGATCGCCATGGGCGTGGTGGAAGTCCGCATGGGTTCCCGGGGTGGTGCCTGGGTTGCGATGGGCAACTCCGATCGCCTGGTCGATTCGCTGGCCGTTCAGCTCCATCTCATCGGTTTGACCGCGGCGGAGATGCTCGAAGCGCAGAGCATCACGAGCATCGCCTCGGCCGAGCTGGCCGCAGGCCGCGTGACCCCGGAGGATGCCGCGCGGATGGAAGAGGCGGCGCAGGCCACCGAGGCGGCCGCGGGTGACCCGCACGCGTTCACGGAAGCGTCCATGCGGTTCCGCGAGGCCATCGTCAACGCCTCCAAGAACCGCGTCCTCATCGCCCAGTACCGGGCCTTCGGATCGGTGCTCGGCCCCTTGCTCGAAGCCAACACGACCGCGGCGGCCACCCGCCGGATCATCCAGTCCAACGCCCGCCTGCTTCAGGCCATCGTCAATGGGGATGCGGTGGCCGCAGGTGAGCTGATGCGCGAGCGCGAGTCCGGCATCCGGATGCGCATCCTGGGCTCGGGTCCGGCCGCCACGGCCGAGCCGGCGGCTCAAGCCCCGGCCCCCTAGCGCCGGGCGCTTTTTCTTCTTTTTTGCCAGAACGGGCGCCTTGGGCGCCCGTTCTCTTTGGTGCGCCTGCGCCGGCACCATCGTGAAAACCCTAATGTATATTACAGATATACAGATTACAGTTCGACCCAAGCCGAGAGACGCCCATGGGGTGTCCGGCGCCAGAGGTCGAGGTGCCGCGTTGGTCCCGATCGCCCGCAATGCCCACGGAAAAAGACATGCTCATTGATGCACACGCGCACGTGACTGCGCCCGATTCGCTGTATGTGTGGAAGGCCGGATTGCTGTCGCACCGCGGCAACCACGGACGCGGATCGCCGAAGGTGAGTGACGACGAGATGCTGGCCGTCCTCCACACGCCGACCTTCGGCACCAAGTCCCACCTGGAACAGTTGAAAGAGCTCGGCACGGACATGCAGCTGATCTCGCCCCGGCCCTACCAGAGCATGCACAGCGAAAGGCCGGCCAAGCTGGTTCACTGGTACACGGAAGAGGTGAACAGCATGATCGGGCAGCAGGCCCGGTTGGTGCCGGGCACCTTCCGGGGGGTATGTGGCCTGCCGCAGGCCTGGGGCGAGCCGATCCAGAACTGCCTGCCGGAGCTGGACCGTTGCGTCAAGGAGCTCGGCATGGTGGCGGCGATGGTGAACACCGATCCCAGCGAGGGGCTGGACACCCAGGCGGTGCCGAATCTCGGCAGCGAATACTGGTACCCGCTGTGGGAGCGCCTGGTCGAACTCGACGTGCCCGCCTACCTGCACTCCGCGGGCTTTCGTTCGGAGCGCAACAGCTACTCGGTCCACTTCATCAACGAAGAGACGATCGCTGTCATGGCGCTGTGCAACTCGCGCGTGTTCAAGGATTTCCCGCGACTGCGCATCGTCGTGTCGCATGGCGGTGGCGCGATGCCGTATCAGGTCGGGCGCTTCCATGCGCCATCGCTGCGCCCGGGTCGGGCACCCGAGCCCTTCCTCGATGCGCTGCGCCGCCTCTACTTCGACACCGTGCTCTATTCGGAAGAGGCCTTGCGCCTGCTGATCAAGACCGTCGGCCCCGAGCGCTGCATCTTCGGCGCCGAGCGCCCTGGCGTCGGCACGGTGAAAGACCCCGCGACCGGGCGCTGGATGGACGACATCCAGCCGCTCATCGAGGGTTTCGACTGGCTCTCTGAAGACGCGAAGCAGGCGATCTTCAGTGGCAACGCGAAGCAGGTCTTCAAGCTGTAGATCCTCTGCGGGAGACACCAGACATGGCAAACATCGTTGGGGGCATTGCGGTCTCCCATGGCCCCCTGTTGTGCACGCCTCCTTCGATCTGGCACCTGCGAGCGGGAGCCGATCAGAAGAATGTGAACCACTGGTATCAGGGCCGGCGCCATCACTACGATGAGCTGCTCGCCGCCAGAGCGCCGGGATTCGGCATGGCCGTGCAGGCAGCGCATCAGGCGCGCGCCTACGCCCAATGCCAGTCGTCGCTGGACCAGCTGGCGGACAAGTTCAAGGCGATGAGGGCGGACTGGGTGATCGTCGTGGGCAACGACCAGCGAGAGGTCTTCCATGACGACATGTCACCCGCGTTGCTGGTGTACACCGGCGAGTCGATTCCCAACATTCCCCTGACCCCGGCGCAGCTGGCCAAGCTGCCGCCCGGCATCGCCGAAGCGGAGGTGGGGCACTGTCCACCGGAGGGGGCGGTGTACCCCGGTCATGCGGCCCAGGCGACGCGCATCGTGGAGAGCCTGAGCGACGCGGGTTTCGATGTGGCGACCTCCGCCCGCCTGCCGTCGACCGCCGATGGACAGCACGGCATTCCCCACGCGTTCGGTTTCGTGTACCGGCGCATCCTGAACGATGCGCCGCCGCCGAGCGTGCCCGTCTTTGTCAACGTGGGTGTCGCCCCCAACCAGGTCAGAACGGGGAGGGCGCTCGCCTTCGGCGCGGCATTGGCCCGGGCGGTGCGCGATCTGCCCGATGCCTCGCGTGTGGTGCTCATCGCCTCGGGGGGGCTGAGCCACTTCGTGGTCGACGAATCGCTGGATCAGAAAGTCCTCCAGGCCCTGAGCCCATTCGATGCCGCATCGCTCCAGTCGATCCCGGAGAGCTGGTTCAACGGGAACAGCGGCGAGATCAAGAGCTGGATGGCGGTGGCTGCGGCCATGAACGAAGCGGGGCTGCGCATCGACATGCGGGACTACACGCCGTGCTACCGGACGCCGGCCGGCACCGGCAGCGGCATGGGTTTCGTGGCGTGGTCCTTGTCAGTGTGAAAGAAGGAAACAGAAGCAATGAATGAAGAACAGAACCGCAGGCTGACGCAGGTCGGCCGCGGAACGCCCATGGGCGAGGTGCTGCGAAGGCACTGGATGCCGATCGCGGGTGCCTCGGAACTCGATGAGAACCCCATCAAGCCGCTGCGGCTGATGGGCGAGGACCTCGTCCTCTACCGCGACCTGAGCGGCAACCATGGCCTGGTCGAGCGGGCCTGTGCGCACCGCCGCGCCGACCTGTCCTATGGTTTCGTCGAGGCCGACGGCATTCGCTGCAGCTACCACGGATGGGCCTTCAATGCCTCGGGCAAGTGCGTGAGCCGCCCGTACGAGGACACCGTCAACCCCGACATCACGAAGCGCGGGCGGATTTGCATCCAGGGCTATCCGGTGAAGGAGAAGGCCGGGCTTCTGTGGGCCTACCTGGGGCCCGCTCCCGCACCGGAGCTGCCCGACTGGGAGCCTTTCAGCTTCGAGAACGGTTTCGTCCAGATCGTGGTATCCGACGTGCCCTGCAACTGGTTGCAGTGCCAGGAGAACTCCATCGACCCCGTGCACTTCGAATGGATGCACAACAACTGGAGCACCCGCCTGAGCGGGCAGACCGGCCCCTACTCGGCGGAACACAAGGAAGTCGCTTTCGAAGAGTTCGACCACGGGCTGGTCTACAAGCGCATCCGCGGCGAGGCCACGAAGGCCGATGCGATGTGGACCGTCGGCCGGGTGTGCCTGTGGCCCAACGCGTTCTTCCTCGGGGACCACTTCGAGTACCGGGTGCCGATCGACGACGAGAACACGCTCAGCATCTCGTGGATCTTCACGCGCCTGCCGCAGGAGGTCGAGTCGTATTCACAGCCCTCGGTGCCGACCTGGCGCAGCCCGGTCAAGGACGACGCCACCGGGCGCTGGGTGACGAGTCACGTGATCAACCAGGACATGGTGGCCTGGGTGGGCCAGGGGGTCATCGCCGACCGGACGAAGGAGACCCTCGGGCTCAGCGACCGCGGCATCGTGATGCTGCGTCGGCGGTTCGAGCAGGACATCGCGGCGGTTGAACGGGGCGAGGATCCGAAAGGCGTCATCCGTGATCCGGCGAAAAACGTCCGGGTTCAGCTGCCCATCGCGGAACGCGAGTTTCTGCTGCGGGGCCTTCCGAGGCAAGTGCTTCTGGCGCACCCCATCTGGCGGCAGCACTACGAAGGGTTCCGCTTTGCCTATGGCGCAGCCCGAGTCGGTCCGCCAGGCTTTCCGGGAGGCGGCAGGCCTATGAACACGCTGAGCACCATCCAGAAGGCATGCGTGGCGCGCCTGCGGCGCATCGACGTCTGCGCGCTGTCCGACGCCCTCGACAAGCTGGGGCGCGCGGGCGCCGTCACCGGCATCCCGCAGCGCAGTGGTCAGGGGCGCATCGCCGGGGTCGCTGTCACGATGAAGGTCGGTCCAGGCCAGCCACCCCCGGGTGAGCCACGGCATCTGGGTTGCACCGCCATCGAACTCTCGGGGCCGGACCAGGTGATCGTGGTCGAGCAGCGTTCCGGCGTCGAGGCCGGCTGCTGGGGCGGGCTGCTCACGCTGGGCGCCAAGGTGCGCGGCGTCGAGGGCGTCATTGCCGATGGCCCACTTCGGGACGTGGACGAGGCCATCGCCTACGGTTTCCCCATCTTCAGCCGCAGCCTGACCTGCCTGACGGCCCGGTCGCGCGTCGTCGAGCTGGGCACTCAGCTGCCGGTGGCGCTGGGGAATGTCTCGGTCCAGCCGGGTGACTACGTGGTGGCCGATCGCAGTGGTGTGGTCGTCATTGCGGCGGCAAGCATCGAGGAGGTGCTCGACACCGCCGAAGCCATCGCGCGGCGCGAGGGCGGCATGGCCAAGGCCCTCCAGGGGGGAACCCCGATCAGCCAGGTGATGAATCGCGACTACGAACAGATGCTGGAGAACAAGCGATGAACGACGATCCCCATGTGCAACGCGCGGCCCGGCTGGACACGGCCGCCCTCAGTGACGCTCTCGACAAGCTGGGCATCGTCCGCCAGTGCCATCGCGTCAAGCCGCGAGACCCTTCCTTTCGCATGGCCGGCCGGGCGTGGACCCTGCTGTACGGCCCTGCGGGCAGCCCACCTGGCACCGTCGGAGACTACATCGACGATGTGCCCCCTGGCAGCGTGATCGTGCTGGACAACGGCGGCCGCGACAACGCCACCGTGTGGGGCGACATCCTGACCGAGATTGCGCATCGGCGGGGCATCGCCGGGACCGTGATCGACGGCATCTGCCGCGATGTCGCGCTCTGTCTGGAACTGAACTACCCGGTCTTCTCCAAGGACCACTGGATGCGCACCGGCAAGGACCGTGTGCAGGTCGAGGCCACGGGCGTTCCCGTCAATGTCGGCGATGCCCGTGTGAGCCCGGGTGACATCGTGAAAGGCGACGCGGATGGCGTCGTGATCATTCCGAAGGAGCACGAGGCACGGGTCCTGGACACCGCCGAAGCCATCGACTCGGCCGAGGCGCGCGTGCGCGCGGCGGTGCGGGGTGGCATGCGCCTGGACGAGGCGCGCAAGGCCCATGGGTACCACCAGTTGCAGACGAGGGCATCGTGATGCAGCGGCACGACCCTTCCACCACGACGCGGGACGCGGTCCGGCTGCCGGCGCCCGTCCTCGCGCGAGCGCAGGCCGCATCGTCGGCCACGCTGCACGAGGCCGCGCGAAAGATCGGTGCCCTGCCTTCCCAGATCCAGGCGCTCGCGCCCGGGTTTCGCTGCGCGGGATCGGCCCTCACCGTGCATTCCCCGCCGGGGGACAACCTCTGGCTGCATCGCGCGCTCGAGCGGGTCCAGCCCGGCGATGTGATGGTGGTGTTCGCGGGCGGTGCCCACGAGCATGGTTATTGGGGCGAGATCATGGCGACGATGGCCAAGGCCCGAGGCCTGGCCGGCCTGGTGATCGACGGCTGCGTGCGCGATGGCCATCTGCTGCGGGAGATCGGCGTGCCCACGTTCAGCCGCGGTCTCTGCATCCGGGGGACGGGCAAGGATTTCGGCGCCGTCGGCTGGATCAATCACCCGGTTCTGATCGGCGACGTGGTCGTGAACGCTGGCGATCTGATCGTCGGTGACGGCGATGGGGTCGTCTCCATTCCTCATTACATGGCCGGGGCGGTCCTGGACGCGGGGGCGCAACGCGATGCCGAAGAAGCCGAGTTCGTCCAGCGGCTCCAACGAGGAGAGAGTACCTTGTCGATTTACGGATGGCGTTAGGCGCCCGCGCAAGCCCAGGCAGATGGACGGTAAAACCAGGAGACAAACCCCATGAACATCCCTCGACTCGACCGACGCACCGCGGTCATCGGCCTGCTGGCCGCCGCCACCACCCCATGGGCGATGGCCCAGGCCGAGACAGCGGGCAACTATCCCGCCAAGACCCTCAAGATGGTCGTGCCCTACAGCCCGGGGTCCGTGACGGACACCCTGGCCCGCATGGTGTCGGAGCGGCTGTCGCAACGCCTGGGGCAGCCGGTCATCGTCGAGAACCGCCCCGGTGCGAGCGGACAGATCGGCACCGCGGCGGTCGCCGCCGCCGCGCCGGACGGGTACACCATGATGCTGGCGCCACCCACGCACATCATCAACTCGGTGCTGCGCAAGATGCCTTACGACCCGATCAAGAATTTCGATCCGGTCATCCAGATCGCCCGCTCGAACCTGGTGCTGGTGGTGAACGCCGCGACACCGGCGAACAACCTGAAGGAGTTGGTGAGCTATCTGAAGGCGCAGGGCGACAACGCCACCTACGCTTCGGCGGGGCAGGCCTCGACCCTGCACCTCTACACCGCCCAGCTGCAACAGGTGCTGGGCACCAGCATGCGGCACGTCCCGAGCAAGGGCGTGCCCGGCGCCATCATGGACGTGGTTCAGAACAGCGTCACGGTGGTGCTCGCCCCGATGGAGAACGCCGTTCGCCTGATCAAGAGCGGCCACCTCAAGGCGATGGCGCAAACCGGCAAATCGCGCTTCGCCGAGATTCCCGATGTGCCGACGTTTGCCGAGGCCGGCCTCTCCAGCGTTCACAGCGAACTCTGGTACGGCCTCTTTCTGCCTGCGGGCACACCCAAGCCCATCCTGGCGAAGCTGAACAGGGAAGTCGCCGCGGTGCTCGCCATGCCGGAGGTGAAGACGCAGCTCCTCACGGCCGGCACGGAGCCGGTGGGGGGGGTCACCCGAGCAACTGGCGGCGCTGTGCCGCAGCGAGCTCGCGATGTGGACCGACGTGGTCAAGCGCAACGGCATCAAGGCCGACTGACGCGTGGCGCCTCCGCAGGACGACGCTCAGAACCCCACCGCCTGCCCGTCGCGCCGCGCATCGCTCGCGGCCACGTAGCCGTCGGCCATGTCGTCGCTCAGGCGCGCGATGAACTGGCCGCTGCCGAAGTCGAGGTAGGTGTCGGCGGTCGGCTCGAAGCGGTGGCCCAGCGCCTTGAGGCCGTCGCGCAGCGCGGGCGCCATGGTGGATTCGAAATCCACGTCCAGGCCTTTGCCCCATTTCCAGCGCGGTGCGTCGCACGCGGCCTGGGGCTGCTGGCCGTGCACCAGCATGCGCACCAGCGTCTGCACATGGCCTTGCGGCTGCATGTTGGCGCCCATCACGCCAAAGCTCATCACACCCTGGCCCTGCCGCGTGAGGAAGCCCGGGATGATGGTGTGGAAGGGCCGCTTGCCCGGTGCGACCTGGTTGGGGTGCGCATCCTGCATCGTGAAGCCGTGGCCCCGGTTCTGCAGGCTGATGCCCCAGCCGGGCACGACCACGCCGCTGCCGAAACCCAGGTAGTTGGACTGGATCAGGCTGACCATGCGGCCTTGCGCATCGGCGGCGGTGAGGTAGACCGTGCCACCGCGCGGCGGGTGGCCCGCGCCGGGGTGAATGGCGCGTTTCGGGTCGATGAGCCTGGCGCGGTCGCGCAGGTAGCCCGGGTCCAGCAGGTCGGCGGCGCGCACCTCGGTCATGAAGCGCTCGTCGGCGACCCAGCGGTAGGTATCGGCGAAGGCGAGCTTGACGGCCTCGATCTGCAGGTGCTGGCCTTCGATGCTGTCCGGCCCGTAGCGGCCGATGTCGAGCTGTTCGAGCATGCCCAGCGCCATGAGCGCGGCGATGCCCTGGCCGTTGGGCGGCAGTTCGTGCACCGTGTGGCCGGCGAACGCCATCTCGATGGGCTTGACCCACTGCACCTCGTGCGCGGAGAGGTCGCTGGCGCGCAGTTGCGCGCCGTGTTCGCGCGCGAAGGCATCGATGGCGGCGGCGATCTCGCCCCGGTAGAAGGCTTCGCCGCGCGTCTCGGCGATGCGGCGCAGCGCGCGGCCAGCCTCGGCGAAGCCGAAGCGCTCACCGGGCAGCGGCGCACGGCCACGGGGCATGAAGGCCTGCGCGAAACCGGGCTTGTCCTGCAGCAGAGGCACGGCCAGGGCCCATTTGTGCGCGATGACGGGCGCCACCGCGAAGCCGCTTTCGGCCAGCTCGATGGCCGGCGCCATCAGGTCGGCGAAGGGCAGGGCGCCGAAGCGCTCGGACAAGGCGGCCCAGCCGGCCACCGCGCCGGGCACGGTCACGGCATCGAAGCCGCGCAGCGGGATCTGGCCGTTGTGCTTGTTCTCGAAATAGGCCTTGCTCCAGCCCGCGGGCGCCACGCCCGAGGAGTTCATGCCGTGCAGTTGCTGACCGTCCCAGACGATCGCGAAGTTGTCGCTGCCCAGGCCGTTGGAGATGGGCTCCACCACGGTGAGGGCGGCGGCGGCCGCGATCGCGGCGTCCACCGCGTTGCCGCCCTTGAGCAGCATGCGCAGACCGGCCTGCGCGGCCAGGGGCTGCGAGGTGGCGACCACGTTGCGCGCCATGAGCGGGCTGCGGATGGTGGGGTAGGGGTGGCTCCAGTCGAACTGCATGGGGTGGGGGTCTCTCAGGTGGGAATCACTTGAGGATATCGCCGACGCAGAGGTACTTGATTTCCACGTAGTCGTCCATGCCGTGGTGCGAGCCCTCTCGGCCCAGGCCGGACTGCTTCACGCCGCCGAAGGGCACGTGTTCGGTGGCCAGGATGCCGACGTTGATGCCGACCATGCCGTACTCCAGCGCCTCGCTCACGCGGAAGATGCGGCCGACGTCGCGGCTGTAGAAGTAGCTCGCCAGGCCGAACTCGGTGGCGTTGGCCGCGTCGATGGCTTCCTGCTCGGTGTGGAACCTGAACACCGGCGCGAAGGGGCCGAAGGTTTCCTCCTTCGCGCACAGCATGTCGGCCGTCGCGTCGGCCACCACGGTGGGTTCGAAGAACTGGCCGCTGCCCAGGCTGGCGAGGCGCTGGCCACCGGCCACCACGCGCCCACCCTTGGCCACGGCATCGTCCACGTGGCGCTGCACCTTCACGAGAGCCGCTTCCTCGATCAGCGGGCCCTGGCTCACGCCCTCGCCAAAGCCGTTGCCGACCTTGGCGGTCTTCACCTTGGCGGCGAACTCTGGCCACGAAGGCGTCGTAGACGCCGGCCTGCACGTAGAAGCGGTTGGTGCAGACGCAGGTCTGGCCGGCGTTGCGGTACTTGCTGGCGAAGGCGCCTTCCACCGCGCTGTCGATGTCGGCGTCGTCGAACACGATGAAGGGCGCGTTGCCACCCAGTTCGAGCGACATCTTCTTGACCGTGGGCGCGCACTGCGCCATGAGGATGCGGCCGACCTCGGTGGAGCCGGTGAAGCTGATGTGGCGCACCACGTCGCTCGCGCACAGCACCTTGCCCACGGCGATGGACTGTTCGGCGTCGGCGGTGAGGATGTTGAACACCCCGGCCGGGATGCCGGCGCGGATGGCCAGTTCGGCCGCGGCCAGCGCGGTCAGCGGCGTGAGTTCGGCCGGCTTGATGATCACGGGGCAGCCGGCGGCCAGCGCGGGCGCCACCTTGCGCGTGATCATGGCCAGCGGGAAGTTCCAGGGCGTGATGGCCGCGCACACGCCGATGGGCTGCTTGAGCACCATCAGGCGGCGGTTGTTGTCGAAGGTGGGCAGGGTTTCGCCGTTGACGCGCTTGGCCTCCTCGGCGAACCATTCCACGAAGCTCGCACCATAGGCCACCTCGCCCTTGGCCTCGGCCAGGGGCTTGCCCTGTTCGGCGGTCATGAGGGTGCCCAGGTCGTCCTGGTTCGCCATCAGCAGGTCGTACCACTTGCGCAGGATGTGGCTGCGTTCCTTGGCGGTCTTGGCCTTCCAGGCCGGCCAGGCGGCGTTGGCGGCGGCGATCGCGGCTTCGGCATCTGCGGGGCCCAGGTTCGCCGACGTCGGCCAGCTTGTGGCCGGTGGCCGGGTCGTGCACGTCGAAACGGCGGTTGCCGGCAACCCACTGGCCGTTGATCAGGGCGTCGGTCTTGAGCAGGCTCGGGTCCTTGAGCAGGGCCAGGGGGGAGGTCTTCATGTCCATGGGTGTTGTCTCCGTCGGTGCGGTGCGCGGGAAGGGGTGATCGGGATTTATTTAACTTGTTAAATTAATCGCCGCCGATTGTGCCGCCGAAAGGCGTTCCAGCATAGCCCCCGGTCTTTTCCGGGGCGGTGCCGCCCGCGACGCGGCGGGCCGATCCACCCGATTTCGCCGCCCGCGCGCCGGGGTCGGCCCGCATGTTGGAAAATAGCGGGTTCCGCGCGCGCGAGCGCTGCCCCGCATTCAACGACGACCACCCACAAGGCCAACATGACCCGCCCCGCCTCCGTTGCCGACATCCGCAAGAGCTTCCTGGACTTTTTCGCTTCCAAGGGCCACACCGTGGTCGCGTCCAGCCCCCTGGTGCCCGGCAACGACCCGACGCTCATGTTCACCAACTCCGGCATGGTGCAGTTCAAGGACGTGTTCCTCGGCACCGACAAGCGCCCCTATGTGCGCGCGGCCTCGGTGCAGGCCTGCCTGCGCGCCGGCGGCAAGCACAACGACCTGGAGAACGTGGGCTACACCGCGCGCCACCACACCTTCTTCGAGATGCTGGGCAACTGGTCGTTCGGCGACTACTTCAAGCGCGAGAGCCTGAAATGGGCCTGGGAGCTGCTGACCGAGGTCTACCAGTTGCCCAAGGAGCGCCTGCTGGCGCACGGTGTACGAAGAGGACGACGAGGCCTACGACATCTGGACGAAAGAGATCGGCCTGCCGCCCGAGCGCGTGATCCGCATCGGCGACAACAAGGGCGGCCGCTACAAGTCCGACAACTTCTGGATGATGGCCGACACCGGCCCTTGCGGTCCGTGCAGCGAGATCTTCTACGACCACGGCCCCGAGATCCCCGGCGGCCCTCCGGGCAGTCCCGATGAAGACGGCGACCGCTTCATCGAGATCTGGAACAACGTGTTCATGCAGTTCAACATGGACGAGACTGGCGCCGTCACGCCGCTGCCCGCCCCCTGCGTGGACACCGGCATGGGCCTGGAACGCCTGGCCGCGATCCTGCAGCACGTGCACAGCAACTACGAGATCGACATCTTCGACGCGCTCATCAAGGCCGCCGCGCGCGAGACGCACATCAGCGACCTGGACAACCCCTCGCTCAAGGTGATCGCCGACCACATCCGCGCCACCGCCTTCCTGGTGAGCGACGGCGTGATCCCCAGCAACGAAGGCCGGGGCTATGTGCAGCGCCGCATCGTGCGCCGCGCCATCCGCCACGGCTACAAGCTGGGCCAGAAGACGCCGTTCTTCCACAAGCTGGTGCCCGACCTGGTGAAGCTGATGGGCGCGGCCTACCCGAACCTGGCGCGCCAGGAGCAGCGCATCACCGAGGTGCTCAAGGCCGAGGAAGAGCGCTTCTACGAAACGCTGGCCAACGGCATGGAAATCCTCGACGCGGCGCTGGCCGGCGGCGAGAAGGTGCTGCCGGGCGACGTGGCCTTCAAGCTGCACGACACCTACGGCTTCCCGCTCGACCTGTCGGCCGACGTCTGCCGCGAGCGCGGCCTGTCGGTGGACGAGGCGGGTTTCCACGCCGCGATGGAAAAGCAGAAGGCCGCAGGTCGCGCGGCCGGCAAGTTCAAGATGGACAAGGCGCTGGACTACACCGGCGCGGGCAACCAGTTCGTGGGCTACGAACAGCTGGAAGCGCCCGGCAAGATCGTCGCGCTCTACTTCGAAGGCACGCCGGTCGCCGCGCTGAACGCCGGCCAGACCGGTGTGGTGGTGCTGGACAACACGCCGTTCTACGCCGAGAGCGGTGGCCAGGTCGGCGACGAGGGCGTCATCACCAGTGGCTCGGCGCGTTTCGCCGTGGGCGATACGCAGAAGATCAAGGCCGACGTGTTCGGCCACCACGGCAGCGTGGAGCAGGGCACGCTCAACGTGGGCGACCACGTGAACGCCCAGGTGAACACCGCGCTGCGCGCCGCCACCGTGCGCAACCACAGCGCCACCCACCTGATGCACAAGGCCTTGCGCGAGGTGCTGGGTGAGCACGTGCAGCAGAAGGGCTCGCTGGTGAACGCCGAGCGCACGCGCTTCGACTTCGCGCACAACGCGCCCGTCACGGACGCGCAGATCCGCCAGATCGAGGCCAAGGTGAACGCCGAGATCCTCGACAACCACGCCACGCAGGCGCGCCTGATGGACATCGAGTCGGCGCAGAAGACCGGCGCGATGATGCTGTTCGGCGAGAAGTACGGCGAGACCGTGCGCGTGCTCGACATCGGCAGCAGCCGCGAGCTCTGCGGCGGCACGCACGTGCAGCGCACGGGCGACATTGGCCTCTTCAAGGTGGTGGGCGAAAGCGGCGTGGCCGCGGGCGTGCGCCGCATCGAAGCCATCACCGGCACGAACGCGCTGGCCTACCTGCAGTCGCTGGAAGACACGGTGGCGCAGGCGGCGGGCGTGCTCAAGGCGCCCACGGTCGAGCTGAACGCGCGCATCGGCCAGACGCTGGAGCAGGTCAAGGCGCTGGAGAAGGAAGTGGCCGCGCTCAAGGGCAAGCTGGCTTCGAGCCAGGGCGACGAGCTGGTGGCGCAGGCGGTGGACGTCAAGGGCATCAAGGTGCTGGCCGCCGTGCTCAACGGCGCCGACGCCAAGACCCTGCGCGACACGCTGGACAAGCTCAAGGACAAGCTCAAGACCGCCGCCATCGTGCTGGCCGCCGTGGACGGCGCCAAGGTGCAACTGGCCGCCGGTGTCACCGCCGACAGCATGGGCAAGGTCAAGGCCGGCGAGCTGGTGAACTTCGTGGCCCAGCAGGTGGGCGGCAAAGGCGGCGGCAAGCCCGACATCGCCATGGCCGGCGGCACCGACGCGAGCGGTCTGCGCAAGGCGCTGCAGTCGGTGCAGGGCTGGGTGGCCGAGCGCGTGTGAGCACGCTGAGCCGCCGGCAGGTCCTGGCCAGCGGGCTGGCCGTGGCCCTGGGGCCGGTGGCGGTCGGCGCACAGCCGGCTTTCGAACTGAGCGACTGGCCGCGCGGCATGCCCACGCCGGCGCTGACGACCCTGGACCTGCAAGGCCGGGCCGTGAAGCTCGCCGATTTCAAAGGCCGCGCCGTGCTGCTCAACTTCTGGGCCAGCTGGTGCGAGCCCTGCCGCACCGAAATGCCCATGCTGCAGGACCTGCCCCCGCTGATTGGCGAGGACCGCCTGGCGGTGATCGCGCTCAACTTCAAGGAGCCGCCGCAACGCGCCCTGCGTTTCGTGGAGCAGACCCAGCTGAGCCTGCCGGTGTGGCTGGACCCGCTGGGTGAACACGCGCGCGCCTGGGGCGTGCGGGTGTTTCCGACCACGGTGCTGATCGATCGCCAGGGCCGCGCGCGCCAGCGCGTGCGGGGCGAGGTCGACTGGAGCGGCCGCGAGGCGCTGGGCTGGGTGGATCGTTTGCTCATGCTCTGACCCCGTCCCATAATTCCTGTCCCCCCTTCCGGAGTGCCCTTCATGACCCCCGATCGCCGCCGCTTCCTGCAGCGCGCCGCCACCTCCGTGGCCGCCGCATCACCGCTGTTCCATGCCACAGGGGCCCTGGCCCAGGCCAACCCGGCACCACCGCGCGAGTTCAACCCCCAGCCCGGCGCCTGGCGCACCTTCGATGTGACCACCCGGGTGGACATCGAGTTGCCCCGGGGCGCTTCCCAGGTCTGGTTGCCGCTGCCCTCGGTCGAGAGCGACTGGCAGAAGTCCTTCACCAGCGACTTCCGCACCAACGGCACCGCGCAGCTGACCGAAGAGCGGCACTACGGTGCCCGCATGCTGCACGTGACGTTCGCCGAAGGTGGTGGCACGCCTTACGTGGAACTCACCAGCCGCGTGCAGACGCGCAACCGCGCGGCGGATCTTTCGCAGAAAACGGCCAGCACCGAAGACGCCGCCAGCCTGCGCTTCTGGACCCAGCCCACGGCCCTGCTGCCCACCGACGGCATCGTGCGCGAGACCGCGCTCAAGGCCACGCGCGGTGCGCGCACCGACGCGCAGAAGGCGCGCCAGATCTACGACTGGGTGGTGGCGAACACCTACCGCGAGCCCAAGGTGCGCGGCTGCGGCGAAGGCGACATCAAGACCATGCTGGAGACCGGCAACCTGGGCGGCAAGTGCGCCGACCTCAACGCCATCTTCGTCGGCCTGTGCCGCTCGGCCGGCCTGCCGGCGCGCGACGTGTACGGCATCCGCCTGGCGCCCTCGGCCTTCGGCTACAAGGAGCTCAGCGGCAATTCCGCCAGCCTCAAGGGCGCGCAGCACTGCCGCGCCGAGGTGCACCTGGCCGGCCACGGCTGGGTGGCGATGGACCCGGCCGATGTCGGCCAAGGTCATGCGCCTGGAGACGCCCGAGTGGATCAAGACCACGCAGCACCCGGTGGTCACGCCGGTGAACCGCGCGCTGTTCGGCGGCTGGGAGGGCAACTGGATGGCCTGGAACATGGCGCACGACGTGAAGCTGCCGCAGGCACAGGGCCCGCAGCTGGGCTTCTTCATGTACCCCGTGGGCGAGACCGGCGGCCAGCGTCTGGATTCCTACGCGCCGGACGACTTCAAGTACCAGATCACGGCGCGCGAGATCAAGGCCTGACCGTTTCCTGCGGCTCGGGCCAGCTCAGCGATTGCTGGCTGGAAAAGGCCCGTGCTTCGCCTGTCACGGGGTCGGTGAAGGCGATGGCTCGGGCCAGCAGGCGCAGCGGGTTCGAGAAATCCTCGGCTTCGTGTGGCCCGCGCTGCACACTCGGGTAGAACTGATCGCCCACGATGGGTCGGCCCAGCGCGTTCATGTGCACGCGCAGCTGGTGCCGCTTGCCGGTGACGGGCTCCAGGCGGTAGCGCGCCCACGGGCCGTGCATCTCCAGCCGCTCGATGCGCGTCTCGCTGTTGGGCTCGCCTTCGGCCTCGTTCATGCGGAAGAAGGCGTCGTGCGCTTCCTCGATGCGGCTGCGCCGCACCACGGGCCAGGCCTGGGACGCATCGCCGGAGGGGGCGAGCGCTTCGTACACCTTGTGCACCGCGCGGTCGCGGAACAGCGACTGGTAGGCGTCGCGGTCCTGCGGGCGCAGGCTGAACACCACCAGGCCCGCTGTCTCGCGGTCGATGCGGTGGATGGGGCTCAGCGTGTCGATGCCCAGCCGGTTCTTCAGCCGCACCAGCAGGCTTTGCTGCACGTAGCGCCCACCGGGTGTCACCGGCAGGAAATGCGGTTTGTCCGCCACCAGCAGGTGCTCGTCCAGGTGCAGCACGGTTTCCTCGAACGGCACCACGGGTTCGTGGTCGAGTTCGCGGTAGTAGTAGACCCGCACCCCCGGCGTGAAAGCCGCATCGGGTGGCAGGGCCTGGCCCGCGTCGTCAAGCACCTCGCCGCGCGCGAGCCGCTGGCCCCAGGCCTCGCGGCTCACGGCGCTCAGGCGCTCGGCCAGGAAGTCGATCAGTTTCGGCCAGGGCGCGGCCTTGTCGTAGGGCAGGGCGATGCAACTGGCCGACACGCCGTGGCGCGAGGGAATCGCGGGGTTCTTCGGCGGGCGGCCCATGGTGGCCGCGCGTCAGACCCGGCGGAACACCAGGTCCCAGACGCCGTGGCCGAGCTTGAGCCCGCGGTTCTCGAACTTGGTGAGCGGCCGGTAGTCGGGCTTGGGCACGAAGCCGTCGCCACCCGCTTCGGCGGTGTTGCTCAGCAGGGGCTCGGCCTGGAGCACCTCCAGCATCTGCTGGGCGTAGGGTTCCCAGTCGGTGGCGAGGTGCAGGTAGCCGCCTGGCTTGAGGTGGCGCGCGAGGCGGTTCACGAACGGGCCCTGGATCAGGCGGCGCTTGTGGTGGCGGCTCTTGTGCCAGGGATCGGGGAAGAAAATGTGCACGCCATCGAGGCTGGCTTCGCCCAGCATGTGGTCCAGCACCTCCACCGCGTCGTGGCGGAAGATGCGGATGTTCTCCAGGCCTTGCTCACCCACGAGCTTGAGCAGGGCGCCCACGCCGGGCTCGTGCACTTCGCAGCAGAGGAAGTTGTCCTGCGGGCGCACGGCGGCGATGTGGGCGGTGGCGCCGCCCATGCCGAAGCCGATCTCCATGATGAGCGGCGCGGCGCGCCCGAAAGCCGCAGCCGCGTCGAACGCGCCGGGGGCGTAGTTCAGCAGGAAGCGGGGACCATGCTGTTCGAAGGCTCGAGCCTGGCCCGGGCCCATGCGGCCCGCGCGCAGCACATAACTCTTCACCTCCCGCATGAAGGTGGTGTCGGCGGGGGCTGGGCGCGGTTGGGCGTGGCGGGGATCGGTCATCGGGAGCGGTCGGTCGGGGAAGGGGTGGATTTTAGGCGGGCCAGGCCTTCGTCCACGCCGCCAGCAGGTTGGTCACCGTGTCGCGCGCTGGCGTGGGCAGGCCGAGCACTTGGGCGGCCTGCATCAGCGCGGCGGGGGGATCGCTCAGGTCCAGGGCCTGTGCGCCGTTCTGTTTGCTGAGCTTTTCACCGTGGTCACCGAGCACCAGCGGGGTGTGTCGGTAGGCCGGCGTGGGCAGGTCCAGTGCCTGTTGCAGCAGGATCTGGCGCGCCGTATTGTCGACCAGATCTTCGCCACGCACCACGTGGGTGATGCCTTGCGCTGCGTCGTCCACCACCACGGCGAGCTGGTAGGCCCAGAGGCCGTCGGCGCGCTTGAGCACGAAGTCGCCCACCTCGGGGCGCACGTCCTGCGCCTGCGGGCCGAGCTGGCGATCGGTCCAGCGCACTTCGCTGCGCAGGGGCTGCACGGCGAATCGCCAGGCTCTGGCGGGCTTGCCGCGCAGGCCGCCACGCTCGGGCCGGCAGGTGCCGGGGTAGACGGCGCTGTGGTGGCGCTCGCGCACCACACCCTGGGCCTGCAGCGCGGCCTCGATGTCCTTGCGCGAGCAGGCGCACGGGTAGGCGCGGCCCGCGGCCACCAGCCGGTCCAGCGCCTGCTGGTAATGGGCGCCGCGCTGCGATTGCCAGAGCACGGGCTCGTCGCTGACCAGGCCGCAGGTTTCAAGCTGCCTCAGGATGGTGCCGTCGGCACCGGGCACGCAGCGTGGCGTGTCCACGTCTTCCATGCGCACCAGCCAGACGCCGCCGTGGGCGCGCGCATCCAACCAGCTGGCGAGTGCGGCGACCAGCGAGCCCGCATGCAGCGGGCCGGTGGGCGAAGGGGCGAAACGTCCTCTGTACATGGCCGCCATGGCCCGCAGACGCGGAAGACTCAGGCGATGGCGAGCGCCATTTCCAGGCCGGAGACGAAGGCGTCTTCGACGCGGTGGCCCAGGCACCAGTCGCCGCAGGCGCCGATGCCCAGTGCCTTGTCGAGCAGGTGGCTCTGGCCCAGCGGCGTCTGCGTCTGGGCAAAGCGCCAGCGGTGCGCCACGGCATGGGTGGGCGTGGCGCGGATGCCGGTGATTTCGGCAAAGCCCTTGAGCAGCTTGGCCTTGGCGCGCTCGGCGTCGTCTTCCAGGTGCTTGGTGGACCAGGCGGGGCTGGCCTGCACGGTCCAGCGCTCGATGGGGTCGCGCCCGGGCTTGCTGGATTCGCGCGCCAGCCAGCTGATGCGGTGGTGCGTGCTGCGCGCGGCGTTCCACTGCGGGCCGAGGTGCGGCAGGCCGGGCTGCATGGCCTGGGGGTAGGCGACCATCAGCGTCCAGCAGGGCGCCACGTGCACGGGGGTGAGTGCCTTGCGCAACTCGGGCGCGAGGCCGGAGGCCAGCAGCAGGTCGTGGATCTGCGGGTGCGGCATGGCGAGGACCACGCGGTCGAAGCCGCCCAGCACCTGCTGGCCGCCCTGGGCGTCTTCGGCGCGCAGCTGCCATTGTTCGGGATGCAGCGCATCGCGCTCGATGCGGGTCACGCAGGTGTCCAGCAGCGTGCGGGCCAGCAGGCCGCCGTGCAGCTCGGGATGCGCCAGGGGCTGCGCCCAGAGGTTGACCAGGGCGCTCATGCCGGGCGAGGCCACGAAATGCGGTTCGGTGGGGGGCGGCGCGCTGGCCAGCACGCGGCCGAGTTCGTCGAGCACGCGCACGGTGCTGGCGCTCCAGGGGCGCACGACGGCGGTGGCGTTGCTGCGCAGCGCGGTCTCGAAACGCGCGTCGCGCACGGTGAAGTACTGGGCACCGTGGTCGAAACCGCCGAACTCGGTGCGCCGCGTTGGCGATGCGGCCACCGAACTCACGGCTTCTCTCGAGCAGGGTGACGCGGTGACCCGCCTGCACCAGCGTGCGCGCGCACACCACGCCCGCCATGCCACCGCCGACCACGGCGAAGTGCAGAGGCGTGGCCGCCGCGCCGCGGGCCTTGGAGCGGGTGTTCTTCGTGGCTGGGGCTGCGCGTGGGCTTCTGGTGTTCGTCATGTCTCTTGGCGCGTTGGGTGATGGGTGTGTGGCTGACTGTATCAGTTGCTTCATCGTTCGCGCCGCTTTCCCATGGATCAGATCTGATGGTGGTTGTTCAGCAGCGCGCCGCGCGTCTTGGGATGCTGCAGGCGGTCCAGCCACCACCGCAGCGCGCGGCCGGTGTCGCCCGAGCTGCGGGGCTGGCGCCAGGCATACGAGACGCGCAGCGTGCGGTTGGGCCGCTGCACGGTTTTCACCACCAGCCGCCCGGCGTTGATGAAAGGCTGTGCGAGGGACAGCGGCAGGAAACCCCCACCGAGGCCGCGCAACTGCGCTTCGAGCTTGTGCTGCATGGTCGGCACGGTGAGCACATCTTGCCCCGGCAGCAGGTTGTGCGTGACACCGCGCCCGCGCTGCGTGCTGTCGGCCACGGCCACGGCGCGGTGTTCGCGCAGTTCCTCGTCGCACAGGCTGTGGGTGGCGGCGGCCAGGGCGTGGTGCGGTGCGACCGCGTAGACGAAGCTCAGCGTGCCCATGGGCGCGGACTGGAACTCGGTGAGCGCCATCTCGCTGGGCACGCCCAGGGCGAGGTCGGCCTGGCCGCTCTGCAAGGCTTCCACCGTGCCCGAGAGCGTTTCGGCCCGCAGCTTGAGCCGGGTGGGCGCGCCTTCGGCATAGAAGGCCTCGCAGAGCTCGAACAGGGTGGCGCGCGCGATGATGGCGTCGGCGGCGATGGTGAGTTGCGGTTCCCAACCCGTGCGCAGCGCGCTTGACGCGCTGGGCCACGGCGTCGAGTTCGCTCAGCAGGTATTGCCCGGAACGCAGCAGCTCGGCCCCGGCGGGGGTGAGCACGGCGCGGCGCGCGCTGCGGTCGAACAGCAGCACGTCCAGCGCGTCCTCGATCTGGCGGATGCGGTAGGTCAGGGCGCTGGGCACCATGCCGAGTTCGCGCGCGGCGGCCGCCATGCTACCCAGGCGGGCGACGGCATCGAGCAGGCCGAGGTTTTCAGGAGAGAGGGCGGCCCGGGGGCTGGAAGTGCGATGGCGGTGACTCTGATCGTTCAAATGATTTGAATGATGCCATCAAAACCGTGCAGTCACAAAGGGGGCTGGTCCGCTCAGAATTCACCCCATGCCAGCCATTCGGGCCGGCCCCACGGAAGATGGAAAGGAATACACCATGCTTCAGATTCGACGCTCCGATGCCCGCGGCTATGCCGACCACGGCTGGCTCAAGAGCCACCACTCGTTCTCCTTCGCCGAGTACTTCGACCCTGCCTGGATGGGCTGGGGCAACCTGCGCGTGATCAACGAAGACCGCATTGCCCCGGGCACCGGTTTCGGCACGCACGGCCACCGCGACATGGAAATCATCAGCTACGTGCTGCAGGGCAACCTGGCACACAAGGACAGCATGGGCAACGTCAAGGGCATTCCGCCCGGCGACGTGCAGCGCATGAGCGCGGGCAGCGGCGTGCGCCACAGCGAGTTCAACCACGCACCCGACGCCACCACGCATTTCCTGCAGATCTGGATCGAGCCCAATGTGACGGGCATCGAGCCGGGCTATGAGCAGAAGGGGTTTGCCGAGGCCGAGAAGCGTGGTCAACTTCGTCTGGTGGCATCCCCCGACGGGGCCGAGGGCTCGGTGACCATTCATGCCGACGCGGCCATGTACGCCGGCCTGCTCGATGGCCAGGAAGCCGCCGAGCTGGCGCTCGACCCGGCCCGCAAGGCCTATGTGCACCTGGTGCGTGGCGCGCTCGACGTGAACGGCCAACACCTCAAGGCGGGGGACGCTGCCGTGCTGGCCGGCGAAAGCCGCCTGCAGCTCTCGAACGGCGATGATGCCGAGGTGCTTGTGTTCGATCTTGCTCCCTGAACGTTTTTTCCATCCTTTCAACTTCCATTTTTTCAAGGACTCACCATGAACGCTCTGCAAAACCCCCTGGCCCTGATCGGCCGCATCCTGCTGGCGATCCTTTTCGTGCCGGCAGGCTTTGGCAAGATCGCCGGCTTTGCCGGCACGGTCGGCTACGCCACGGCCATGGGCCTGCCTGCGCCGCAAGTGGGCGTGGCGATCGCCCTGGTGATCGAGCTGTTCGGTGGCCTGGCGCTGCTGATCGGCTACCGCACCCGCGTTGCCGCCATTGCCCTGGCCGTGTTCACGCTGGTGGCCAGCTTCTTCTTCCACGCCTACTGGGCCGTGCCGGCCGAGCAGCAGATGATGCAGCAGCTGTTGTTCTTCAAGAACATCGCCATCACCGGTGGCCTGCTCGCCTTCGCCGCCTTCGGCGCCGGTGCCTTCAGCCTCGACGCGCGCCGCCCGGCCGCCTGAGCTTCATTGGGTTTCTCCTTCGCGGCGCCTGGGCGCCGCTTTTTTTTCAGGAACACAAGATGTCCAAAGTTGTCGTGGTCTACCACTCCGGTTACGGTCACACCCAGCGCATGGCGCAAGCGGTCGCCCAGGGCGCCGACGCCGAACTGCTCGCCATCGACGCCGACGGCAACCTGCCCGACGGCGGCTGGGACACCCTCGATGCGGCCGATGCCATCATCATGGGCTCGCCCACCTACATGGGCAGCGTGAGCTGGCAGTTCAAGAAGTTCGCGGACGCCTCCAGCAAGCCCTGGTTCGCCCAGAAATGGAAGGACAAGATCGCCGCCGGCTTCACCAACAGCGCCGGCATGAACGGCGACAAGCTCGCCACGCTGAACACGATGTTCACCCTGGCCATGCAGCACGGCATGATCTGGGTCAGCCAGGGCCTGATGCCCAGCAACACCAAGGGCGCCCAGCGCAACGACGTGAACTACCTCGTGAGCTACAGCGGCGCGATCGCCCAGTCGCCGTCCGATGCCGGTGCGCAGGACATGCTGCCGGGCGACCTGGAGACCGCGCGCCTTTTCGGCGAGCGCGTGGCGCAGCGTGGCGGCGCGATTCACGGGCTGAGCGATCCGGCGAGCGTGCCGCGGTCCAGAGGCATCCAGGGCCCGGCTCCGCCGGCCCGAGATGCCGTTCCCCCTCCCAGCGCCGACGGCACGCCGAGGGGGGACGGCGCGTCAGCGGCGCAGTGGGGGCGTACCATCCAGCTCCATGAAGTTCCTCAGCATCATCCCCTGGGCCGACTGGCTGGCCCTGGTCTGCTTTCTGGCCCTGTGGGTCGGCTACGCCTGGTTCGCCCGCGAATGGGGCCGCAAGATGGGTTCGCTGCTCCACACCACCAACCGCTACCGCGGCTACTGGATGACGCAGACCACGGCGCGCGACCCGCGCATGCTCGACGGCCTCATCACCCAGGCCTTGTCGGCCACGCCGACGTTTTTCTCATCCACCTCCATCCTGGTCATCGGTGGTCTGTTCGCCTTGCTCGGCACGACCGACAAGGCGACGGAGTTGATGAGCGAGATCCCGTTCGCCCAGACCACCTCGCTGATCGTCTTCGAGTTCAAGATCCTGGTGATGGTGGCGATCTTCGTCTACGCGTTTTTCCGCTTTTCCTGGTGCATGCGGCAGTACACCTTCGTGGCGCTGGTGATCGGCGCCATGCCGCCGGCCGAGGACTTCGAGGCCGGCAAGCACGACCGCCGGGCCTTCGCGGACCGCGCCGCAGCCATGGTGGGCGCCGCGGCCGACACCTTCAACGACGGCCTGCGCGCTTATTACTTTTCGTTCGCTGCGCTGGCCTGGTTCATCTCTCCGGTGGCGATGGTGGTCGCCACGCTGGCCGTGGTGGCGGATTCTTTACAGCCGGGAGTTCCGCTCCGAGGTGCTGAGCATCCTCAAGGACGAAATGCCACCGCCCGCTTGAGAGGAAGAAGGCCCCGCGCCTTCTAAAATGGCCCGATGTTCACTCATCTGCGCCTGCACACCGAATTCTCCGTCGTCGACGGCACCAACCGCATCGATGACGTGGTGGCCGCGGCCGCCGCCGACGGCCAGCCCGCGCTGGCCATCACCGATCTCAGCAACCTGTTCGGCGCCGTCAAGTTCTACAAGGAAGCCCGTGGCGCGGGCGTCAAGCCCATCATCGGCGCCGAGGTGCTGCTGCAGGGCTTCACCGAAGAAACGCCCGGTGCCATGCCGGGCAGCCAGCAGGCGCCGGTACCGCGTGCGCTGCTGCTGGTGCAGGACAAACAGGGCTACCTGAACCTGAGCGAGCTGCTCGCCCGCGCCTGGACGCGCAACGACGGCCGGGGCCAGGCGCTGGTGCAGCGCGACTGGCTGCAGGAATGCAATGCGGGCCTGATCCTGATCTCGGGCGCGCAGGCCGGCCCGGTGGGCCAGGCGCTGATGCAGGGCGATGCGCAGCGCGCGGCCGACGTGGCGCTGCAGCTCTCCAGCATCTTCACGCACCGTTTCTACATCGAGCTGCAGCGCGCCGGGCGCGTGGACGATGAACGCCACGTGGCGCAGGCCGTGCAACTGGCCGCGCGCCTGCACCTGCCGGTGGTGCGCAACGCACCCGGTGCAGTTTCTCGAGCCCGACGACTACGAGGCGCACGAGGCCCGCGTCTGCATCGCCGAGGGCGAGATCCTGGGCAACAACCGGCGCGTGCGCCGCTTCACGCGCGAGCAGTATTTCAAGAGCACGGCGCAGATGCAGGCGCTGTTCGCCGACATCCCGTCCGCGCTGGCGAACTCGGTGGAGATCGCCAAACGCTGCAACCTCACGCTCGTGCTGGGCAAGCCGCAGCTGCCCAACTTCCCCACACCGCTGATCGATGGCGTGCCGATGCCGATGGCCGATTTCTTCCGGCAGTCGTCGTTCGAAGGCCTGGAAGAGCGCCTGGCGCACCTGTACCCCGAAACTGCCAAGCGCGACGCCGAGCGCCCGCGCTACGTGGAGCGCCTCGAGTTCGAGATCAACACCATCCTGAACATGGGGTTCCCGGGCTACTTCCTGATCGTGGGCGACTTCATCAACTGGGCCAAGAACAACGGCTGCCCGGTGGGACCGGGCCGGGGCTCGGGCGCCGGCTCGCTGGTGGCCTACGCGCTGAAGATCACCGACCTCGACCCGCTGCAATACAACCTGCTGTTCGAGCGCTTCCTGAACCCGGAGCGGGTGTCCATGCCCGACTTCGACATCGACTTCTGCCAGACCAACCGCGATCGCGTGATCGACTACGTGAAGGACAAGTACGGCAAGGAAGCGGTGAGCCAGATCGCCACCTTCGGCACGCTGGCCGCGCGCGCGGCCATCCGCGACGTGGGCCGCGTGCTCGACTTCTCCTACGGCTTCTGCGACGGCATCTCCAAGCTGATCCCGAACAAGCCGGGCATGTCGGTCACGCTGCAGTACCCGCCGGCGCAGAAGAAGGAAGGCGACAAGAACAACTACGCGATCGAGATGGAGCCGGTGCTGGCCGATCGCATCCAGAAGGAAGACGACGTCAAGACCCTGATCGAGCTGGCGCAGAAGCTCGAAGGCATGACGCGCAACATCGGCATGCACGCCGGGGGCGTGCTCATCGCACCGGGCAAGCTCACCGACTTCTGCCCGCTGTACGCGCAGCCCGGCAGCGAATCGGCGGTGAGCCAGTACGACAAGGACGACGTGGAGGCCATCGGCCTGGTGAAGTTCGACTTCTTGGGACTGCGCGACGCTGACCATCCTGGAGATCGCGCGCGAGCTCATCATGAAGCGCCACCCGGGGCAGGAGAACTTCCGTTTCGAGGACGTGCCGCTGAACGACGCGCGCGTGTACGCGCTGTTCTCGCGCGGTCAGACCGAAGCCGTGTTCCAGTTTGAAAGCCGCGGCATGCAGGGCATGCTGAAGGACGCCAAGCCCTCGCGCCTGGAAGACCTGATCGCGCTCAACGCGCTGTACCGCCCGGGCCCGATGGACCTGATTCCCAGCTTCGTGAACCGCAAGCATGGGCGCGAGGAGGTGGAGTACCCGCACCCGGCGGTGGCGGAGATGCTGTCCGAGACCTACGGGATCATGGTCTACCAGGAACAGGTGATGCAGACCGCGCAGATCCTGGGCGGCTACTCACTCGGCGGTGCCGACCTGTTGCGCCGCGCCATGGGCAAGAAGAAGGCCGAGGAGATGGCCGAGCACCGCGAGAAGTTCCGCGCCGGTGCGCTTGCCACGCACAACATCCCCCAGGACAAGGCCGACGAGGTCTTCGACCTGATGGAGAAGTTCGCGGGCTACGGCTTCAACAAGTCGCACGCCGCCGCCTACTCGCTGCTCGCATACCACACTGGTTGGCTCAAGGTGCACTACACCGCCGAGTTCTTCTGCGCCAACATGACGGTGGAAATGGACGACACCGACAAGCTCAAGGTGCTGTTCGAAGACGCGCAGAAGATGGGCATCGCTTTCGAAGCGCCGGACGTGAACCGGGGCTTCCACCGCTTCGAGCCGATCACCAACAAGTCCATCCGCTACGGCCTGGGCGCCATCAAGGGCACGGGCCAACAGGCGATCGAGGCCATCGTGGCGGCCCGTGAAGGCCGGGGCGAAGGCCCACGCGGCGACGAGAAGGGTCCGTTCAAGAGCCTCTTCGACTTCTGCGTGCGCGTGGACCGCACGCGCCTGAACAAACGCACGGTGGAAGCGCTGATCAAGGCCGGTGCCTTCGATTCGCTGAACCTCAACCGCGCCGAGATGCTGGCCTCGGTGGACCGCGCCTTCGAGTTCGCCGCCGCCACCCTGGCCAACGCCAACCAGGGCGGGCTGTTCGACATGATGGGCGACGACGACCACGGTTCGAGCAAGCAGGAGCCCGACCTCGTGGCCACCATGCCCTGGGGCGTGAAGGAGCGGCTCACGCTGGAGAAGACCGCGATGGGCTTCTACTTCTCGGGCCACCTGTTCGACGAGGTGCAGCGCGAGGTGCGCCGCTTCGCGCGCACGCCGCTGGGGGATGTGGTGGAGAGCCGCGACCCGGTGATCCTCGCCGGCATCGTGACCGACTTCCGCGTGATCAACGGCCAGCGAGGCAAGCTCGCGCTGTTCAAGCTGGACGACAAGACCGGGGTGTTCGAGACCAGCGCGGACGAGAACCTCATCAACCAACATCGCAACCTGCTCAAGGACGACGAGCTCATCATCGTGCAGGCGGTGGCGCAGCCCGACCGTTTCTCAGGCGGTGTGCGGCTGAAGATCCAGCAGATCTGGGACCTGGCGGCGGCGCGCTGCCGTTTCGGCAAGTATTTGCGCGTGGCGGTGAACGGCACGGCGCCATCGATCGCCGAGCTGGTGCGCGAGTTCCCACCCAAGCGTGAGATCACCGAGCAGGGCGAGCTGGTGCGCGGCCTGCCGGTGCGGCTGGCCTTGCTGCGCGAGGGCGCGCAGTGCGAGCTGCAGCTGGACGACCGGGCGCTGTTCTTCCCCACGGACGCCGCGCTGGCGAGCTGGATGGCGCAGGCCCACGAGCAGCGGGCCGAGATAGTCTTCGATTGACCCCCTGCGCCGCTGTGCGGCTTCCCCCTGAAGGGGGACAACGCCTGAGGCCCGGCAAAGCCGGTTCCTCGGCGTTTCTGGAAACCTCTCCGGCGAGCGTGCTTGATCCAGGAGTGCTACGGAACCGGCTTTGCCGGGCCGTAGGCGCTGTCCGCTTGGGGGAAGCCGCGCAGCGGCGCAGGGGGGCTTAGTCCAGGGGTCGAAGCCCGATCACCAGCGGCGACGGCACGGTGCCGTTGGTGTCCTTGGGCAGGGTCGCGGTGCGGTCGATCGCGCGCAGCACCGCCTCGTCCCACTCCGGGTTGCCGCTGCTCTTGACGAGCCGGCGCGAGACAATGCTGCCATCGGGCGAGGTGCGAACCTCGACCTCGGCGCGCGGGTTGCCCGGTGCCACGTCGGTGAACACCACGTTGGGCTTGATGCGCGCGGCCACGCGCCCGGCGTAGCCCGGTGTCGGACCGCTGGACTGCTGGGCCGTGCCGGTGCTCTGCGGCCCGCCGCTGGCGCCGGCCTGGCCCATCATGCGTTTGATCTGGTCTTCGCGGATCTGCGCCAGGCGTTTTTCCTCGGCGGCTTCCTTGCGTTCCTGTTCGCGCTTCTCGGCCGCCAGTTTCTGCTGGCGCTCCTTCTCGGCGGCGGCTTTGTCCGCTGCGGCCTTTTTCTCGGCGGCCGCCTTTTCCGCGGCCTTCGCGGCGGCGACTTTCTTCGCCTCTTCCTCTCGCTCCTTCTTTTCCGCCTCGGCCTTCTTCTTGGCCTGCGCGGTGGCGATCTCGGCCTGGGTCGGGCCCGGGGGCGGCGGTGCGGGGGTGGGCGCGGGTGCCGGTTTCGGGGCCGGTGCCGGCGTGGGCGCCGGGGTGGGCGCGGGCGGGGGTGGCGGCGGTTCCACCGCGCGCGGCGCGGCCTGCTGCGGGGTGCGGGACCAGAGTTCGGCCTCCACGGTGACCGGTTCGCCGTCGTTCTGCCACTGCACGCCCAGGGTCAGGGCGATCACGAGCAGGCCATGGGCAACCAGGGCCAGCCCCATGGGGCCGAGCCAGCGCCCATTCTGGGGCGGGGCGAGGTCGAGGTGGTCGGCAGTCGATTGCATGGGGCGTGGACGGGGCTCAGCGCGAGGTTTGCACGGAGAGGCCGACGCGCGCAATGCCCGCGCGCTGCAAGGTATCCATCACGCGAACAACGGCTTCGTACTTGACGTTCTTGTCGGCGCTGATCACCACCGGCACGCCGCCTTCGGGCGGGCTGCCCCGGCTGGCCTGCAGCTGCTGCACGCGCGCGACCAATTGGCCCATGGAGACCGGTTGCGGTTCGGCGCTGGAGGAGCCTTCGCGCACCTTGATCTGCTCGTCCTTGTCGATCACCACGGCCACGAAGCGGTCGGGCTGGCGCCCCGCCTGGCCCACGCTGGGCAGGGCGATCTGGCTCGGCGTGATCAGCGGCGCGGTGACCATGAAGATGATCAGCAGCACCAGCATCACGTCGATGAAGGGCACCATGTTGATCTCGTTGATGGTGCGGCGGCCCCGGCCGCGGGAGGAGACGGCTGGCATGTCAGTGTCCCGACGGCGTCTGGGTGTGCACGCCGAGGTTGCGCTGCAGGATGTTGGAGAACTCTTCCATGAAGGTCTCCATGGCGTTGGCCACGCGGTCGATGTCGTGCGAGAAGCGGTTGTAGAACACCACCGCCGGGATGGCGGCGAACAGGCCGATGGCGGTGGCGCACCAGGGCTTCGGCGATGCCGGGGGCCACCGTGGCCAGGGTCACCTGGGCCAGCGCGGCCAGGCCGGTGAAGGCGTGCATGATGCCCCAGACGGTGCCGAACAGGCCCACATAGGGCGAGACCGAGCCGACCGAGCCGAGGAAGGAGAGGTTGGTTTCCAGGGCATCGAGCTCGCGCTGGAAGCTGGCCCGCATGGCGCGCCGCGCGCCGTCGAGCAGGGCGCCGCTGTCGGTGATGCGGCGCTCGCGCAGCTTCTGGTACTCGCGCATGCCGCTGGCGAAGATGCGTTCCATCGGGCCGCCGTGCTTGGCGTTCTGGGCGGCGGAGGCATACAGGTCGTTGAGGTTGGTGCCCGACCAGAATTCGCGTTCGAAGTCTTCGTTGTAGCTGCGCACGCGCCTCAGGGCGAACACCTTGCGGAAGATGGCGGCCCAGCTCACCACGGAAACCACCACCAGCAGCGCCACGACGGCCTGGACCACCCAGCTCGCGTTGAGCATCAATTGAACGATGGAGAGATCTTGGGTCATGGGTGTTCGGATGCGGTAGGTGGGAAAAAAGTTTCGGTAGGCGGCCGCTCAGGCCGGGCCTTGCAGCGCGCTCTGCACCTGAACCGGGATGCGCTGGGGGCGCAGGCTTTGGGCATCGACCCAGCCGATCCGGATCGTGCCCTCGCACAGCAGCAGGGGGGCCTCGCCAGCCAGCGGGGGCTGCAGGAGCGCGCGCTGCTCGATTGTCAGGGAGGCCCGGCCCGCTTCCCGCACGCGGGCTGTAACCAGAAGCAAATCATCCAGGCGGGCCGGGCGGTGGTATTGCACCTGGGTTTCGCTCACGACGAACATGCCGCCGACCTCGTCGCGCAAGGCCTGCTGTCCCAGGCCCAGGTGGCGCAGCCACTCGGTGCGCGCGCGCTCGAAGAACTTGAGGTAGTTGGCGTAGAAGACGATGCCGCCCGCGTCGGTGTCTTCCCAGTACACGCGCACCGGCCAGGTGAATGGCGCCCCCACGCTCCCCGCTGCGCGTGGTTCGCTGCCCCCCGTGGGGGCTGCCCCCGCCTTGGGGCGGCCCGGCGGCGGGGTCGGCGCTGTGGTGGGGGGCGCGCTCACAGGGCCTGCTCCAGGCGGGCCACGGCTTCCTGGAGCTGGGCCATCGAGTTGGCGGTGGAGAAGCGCAGGTAGCGGCCGGGCTCGGCCTGGCCGAAATCGCGCCCCGGTGTGGTGGCGAGCTGGCAGCGCTTCATGAGTTCGAACGCCAGCGCCCAGCTGCCGCCCTCGTCGGGCCGTGTGCCTTGCGGCGCGATGCCCCAGCGCTCGCACAGGCTGCGCACGTCGGCCCAGGCGTAGAAGGCACCGTCGGGCATCACGGGGACGTTCAGGCCCAGGCGGTTGAGTTCGGGGATGAAAAAGTCGCGCCGGGCCTTGAAGGCGGCGCGGCGGCGCTCGTACTCGGCCAGGCTGTCGGGCTCGAAGCAGGCCAACGCGGCGTGTTGCGCGATGGTGCTGGCGCAGATGAACAGGTTCTGCGCCAGGCGCTCCACCGCCGGAACAAGGGCGGGCGGCAGCACCAGCCAGCCCAGGCGCCAGCCGGTCATGTTGAAGTACTTCGAGAAGCTGTTGATGCTGATGACCTCGTCGCCGAGGCCATCGGGCAGGCCCAGCGCGCTGTGGCCGTACTCGTCTTCGAAGCTCAGGCCGAGGTAGATCTCGTCCACCAGGGTGATGCCACCGCGGCCACGCACCAAGCGCGCGATGCGTTCGAGCTCTTCGCGGGCGATGCTGGTGCCCGTGGGGTTGGAGGGCGAGGCCAGCAGGACACCGCGCGTGGCGGGGCCCCAGGCGGCTTCGACCTGTTCGGCGCTGAGCTGGAAGCGCTGTTCGGGGCCGGAGGGGATCAGCACCGCGCGGCCTTCGGCGGCCTGCACGAACTGCCGGTTGCACGGGTAGCTCGGGTCGGGCATCAGCACTTCGTCGCCGGCTTCGATGAGCGCCAGGCAGGCCAGCTGCAGCGCGGCCGAGGCGCCGGCGGTGACCACGATGCGAGCCGGGTCGATGCGCAGGCCGAAGCGCGAGGCGTACCAGCCGCTGATGGCTTCACGCAATGGAGGCAGGCCCGTGGCCTGCGTGTACTGGCTGCGGCCGGCATGGATGGCGCGTTCGGCGGCGGCGGTGACCAGCGGCGGTGCGGTGAAGTCGGGTTCACCGATGTTGAGGTAGATCATCGACCGGTCGCCGGCGCCGGCCTGGGCCGCCATGGCGGAGGCGGCCTTGGCCAGCTCCATCACGTAGAACGGTTCGACGCGCTGCGCGCGCTGGGCAATCCTCATGGAGCGGGCTTGCGCGCGGCCGGCGCCGGTGATGCGGCCACTTCCGCGGGGCGCAGCTGCGAGGCCAGCTGGTGCATCACACCATTGACGTATTTGTGGCCGTCGGTGCCGCCGAAGGACTTCGCCAGTTCGATGCACTCGTTGAGCACCACACGCCAGGGCACGTCCAGGCAGTGCTGGAATTCGTAGGCGCCGATCCAGAGCACACCGTGTTCGATCGGCGAGAGTTCCGCCAGCGGGCGGTCCAGGCGCGGCGTGATCAGCGCGTCCAGCGCCGTGGCCTCGGCGATGCAGCCGTGCAGCAGGGCGTCGAAGTGCACGCTGTCGGCCTTGTGGAAGCCGGCCAGGTCGCGCGTGAAGGTGTCGATGTCGATGGCGGCGTTGCGGCCCACCAGGTATTGGTAGATCCCCTGCAGCGCGAATTCGCGGGCGCGGGTGCGGGCGGACTTGTCGGCCGCCTTGCGCGCGGTGCCGCCGCTCTTGGCGGTGGCCGGGGTGGGGGTGTCAGCGGACATGGTGTTCAACCGATCTCTTGCAGCAGGTGCGCCATTTCCACCGCCACGCGGGCCGCATCGCGGCCCTTGTCGGTCTGGCGGGCCACGGCCTGGTCCAGGTTTTCGGTGGTCAGGATGGCGTTGGCAATGGGGATCTGGTAGTCCAGCGAGAGGCGCGTGACACCGGCGCCCGATTCGTTGGCCACCAGTTCGAAGTGGTAGGTCTCGCCGCGGATGATGCAGCCCAGGGCGATCAGCGCGTCGAAGTCGTCGCGCTCGGCCATGGCCTGCAGGGCCACCGGCACTTCCAGCGCGCCGGGCACCTTCACGTGGGCGATGTTCTTGTCCTGCACGCCCAGGGCGAGCAGCTCGGCCAGGCAGGCGTTGAACAAGGCGTCGGTGATGGATTCGTTGAAGCGGGCCTGGACGATGCCGATGCTGAGTTTTCTGCCGTCGAGCACGCTGGGGGGTGCCTTTGTCTGCGCCGAACATGTGGGGGTCCGTTTCTTGGGATGGAGGAGGGAAGGGGGAAAAAGGGATCAGCCGTTGCGGCTGAGGTAGCCGGTGATCTCGAGGCCGTAGCCGGTCATGCTGGGCATGCGGCGCGGGTTGCCCATGAGTTGCATGCGGTGCACGCCGCAGTCGCGCAGGATCTGCGCGCCCACGCCGTAGGTGCGCAGGTCCATGCGACCGCGCTCGGGCGCCTGGGCGGAGCGCGCCGTGCCTTCGAACTGGGCCAGCAGCTGGCTGGCGGTTTCACCGCAATTGAGCAGCACGGCCACGCCCGCGCCGGCCTGGGCGATGTGGCGCAGGCTGGCTTCCAGGCTCCAGGAGTGCATGGAGCGGCCGACTTCCAGCGCGTCCAGCACCGACAGCGGTTCGTGCACGCGCACGGCCACGCTGTCTTCGGGCTTCCACTCGCCCTTCACCAGAGCCAGGTGCAGGGCGCCGCTGGGCTGGTCGCTGAAGGCCGTGACCTGGAATTCACCGAAGGCGGTGTTCATGCTGCGCGTGCCCAGCTTCTTCACCAGGCATTCGGTGCGGCTGCGGTGTTCGATCAGGTCGGCGATGGTGCCGATCTTCAGACCATGCTCGGCGGCGAAGACCTGCAGGTCGGGCAGGCGCGCCATGGTGCCGTCGTCCTTCATGATCTCGCAGATCACCGACGCGGGGCTGCAACCGGCCATGGCGGCGAGGTCGCAACCCGCTTCGGTGTGGCCGGCGCGCATGAGCACGCCGCCTTCGACCGCCTGCAGGGGAAAGATGTGGCCGGGCTGAACCAGATCGCCGGCCTGCGCGTCGGGCGCCACGGCGGCCTGCACGGTGCGCGCGCGGTCGGCGGCCGAAATGCCGGTGGTGACGCCTTCGGCGGCTTCGATGGAGATGGTGAAGGCCGTGCCCATCTTGGTGCCGTTGCGCGGCACCATGGGCGGCAGGCGCAGGCGCTCGCAGCGCTCGCGCGTGAGGGTGAGGCAGATCAGGCCGCGGCCGAAGCGGGCCATGAAGTTGATCGCTTCAGGCGTGACGTGGTCGGCGGCCAGCACCAGATCACCTTCGTTTTCGCGGTCTTCTTCGTCGACCAGGATGACGATGCGCCCGGCGCGCATGTCGGCAACGATGTCCTCGACCGGCGAGACTGCCACCGGGGCCAGGGTTTCAGGGGCGTTCATGCGGGTTCCTTGGTGGGGTGCGTGCCGGCGCTGAGCATGCGCTCGACATAGCGCGCGACGGTGTCGATTTCGAGATTGACCGTGCTTGCCTCGGCCAGCTCGCCCAATGAAGTGTTGTCCACCGTGTGGGGGATGAGGTTGATGCTGAATTCGCAACCTGCGGCGCTGTCGGCCACCTCGTTGACGGTGAGGCTGACGCCGTTGACCGTGATCGAGCCCTTGTAGGCGAGGTATTTGCCGAGTTCGGCGGGCGCCATCACGCGCAGCTCCCAGCTTTCGCCCACCCGGGCGAAGCGGGTGACCGTGCCCACGCCGTCCACATGGCCCGCGACGATGTGCCCACCCAGCCGGTCATGGGCGCGAAGCGCCTTCTCCAGGTTGATGCGACGGCCCGTTTGCGCCAGGCCGGTGGTGCGGGCCAGCGATTCTGCGGAAATGTCGATCGTGAAGCGGTGCTGGGGCAGGTCCAGCGAGGTGACGGTCATGCAGGCGCCGTTGAGGGCGATGCTGTCGCCCAGACCGACGTCGTCGAGGTAGCCAGGCGGCGCCTCCAGGGTGAGTCGCTTGCCATGGTCCAAAGAGCTGCCCAGGTCGTGGAGGGCGGCGATGCGCCCCACGCCGGTGATGATGCCGGTAAACATCCCGCTATTTTCGCAGGGTTTCGGAAACCGGGCCTGGAGCCCTCTTTGGTGGGCTCTGGCGCTAGCGGTTCCAGCAGGTCTGAGCCGACAAGGGGGCCGTCACGAGCGCCGAGGCGGACTGGGTTCTCAGCCCCGCCTCGCTGAGTTCGAAAACGCCGCATTCGTCCGCGCTTTGCGCGGCGCGCGGGGTGGCTTGCAGCACAAAGGCGCTGGCGTTCAGCGTTTTGAAGCCGACCGTGTACCGATCGCCTTCCACCGCCAGCACGCCGGCGGGAATGGCCGCCCGTGCGGGGTAGGTGCCCTGCGCGGTGGCCGCGCGCTCCAACCATTGGGCGGCCTGCAGCAGGGCGGCCCGGGCGTGGGCCCGGTGGGTTCGCTGCACATGCGAGGTGTATTGCGGCAATGCGATGGTGGCGAGCACGGCGACGATCGCCAGCACGATCATGATTTCGATCAGCGTGAAAGCCCGCTGCGCCAGCGGCCGCCGCACGCCTGGGGAAAGCCGCGTGCTCATTCGAATTCCCGCCAGTCCGCGCGCCGGCCCTCGACCTTGCCGGCTGTCAAGGTCAGCTTCCTGATGCACGTCGCTTTGGCGGGATCGCAGGTCGGGTCGCCCGACGCATTGGAAAGCGACAGCAGGTTGAGGTCACCACCGGATGTGTGGATGCTGGCGAATTCACCGCTGCCAAAGCGCGCGCGCGAGGCGTTGATCATGGACATGGTGGCATCGGTGCTGGCGAATGCCGGCGCTTTGCCAGGCTGCCCCGTGATCATGTTGAGGACGGTGATCGCACCCCCTTCCTGGGCCTGTTCGAACGCGCAGGTTTCTTCGTTGCTGCCCTGCGCAGGGACGGTGGTGGTCACGATCACCTTCTGGCCCTCGAACGGTTGGGGGTTGCTCAACACGCGCTCACCGGCGTCGGGCAGGTCCATGTACCAGCCGCGCGGTGAGCTTGGGTTGGTTCGGGCGTACGCGACCGGCTGGCGGGAGCTGTTGAAAAACAGGGTTGGCAGCTCGGTGCCCGAGGTGCGGCTGGTCACGGCCCCGGTGACGGATTGCTGGACGAGTGCGCTGCGGCCGGGAATCGTGGAGCGCGCGTCCGTGCTCTCGGACAGCCGCCCCTTGTCGACTGTGTATTGGCTGAAGTCCCAGACCGAGTAGATGGTCTGCACTTTCGCACTTGCGCGATCGGCCTCTTCCAGGCTGCGGCCGGTGCCGAACAGGATTTGGACGCCACCCAGCGGATGGGCCATCCACAGCGGTGCCGTGGTGATGGGCTGGAGGTTGGCGGACGAGGCCGCGTCGCGGGCCGTGAAAAGGGGGGTGCAGGAAGCGCTCTTGCAGGGCATGCCACCGCCGCTCCAGTCGCTGACACCCCATTTCGTGGCGTCGGTATCGGTCAGGTTGAATTTCCAGAGGTTGCCTTGCAGGTCGCCGGCGTAGGCCACATCCATCCTGCCGTCGCCGTTGACATCGAGCAGTCGAGGCGCGGACAGGCCATTGCCTTGGTGGGTGGTGGCGTGGGCCACGATGCTGAGCAGTTCCCGTGGTCCGTCCAGGTACTGGATGAGCAGCACCGGGCGCTCGTTGACGCTGTTAACGCCATTGCCCATGGAGCTGCTCGCGATGCTGACGAGGGGTTGTGACGTCTGATGGAGGATGTCGTCCAGGATGCCCTGGAAGGCGTCGAGCAGCGCTGTGTTGTTGATCGCGGGCACGAAGCGTCCGCGGCTGTTCAAAGCGGCGTGCCACAGCTCCACCTTGCGTTCGTTCTCGCGGGTGAGCCAACTCAGGTTGAACGCACTGTCGCAGGGCCGGTTGTTGTCGGAAAAGACGAGGCAGAACGGTGAAGGCCAACTGGTGTCGCCGTTGATGAGGCCGCCCAGGTTGTTGAAGGTGTTGCCGTTCCAGACTGGCTGCCCCGTCCATCCGGCGGCGTCCTTGAACCCGACGGTGTAAGTGACCATGTGTTGCCAGGTGGCGGGATCGTTGCGCGGGTTCCAGTACGCGTCGAGCTCCGCCGGGTGTTTGCGCGTGTACACCAGGCTGCCCATGGCGGTGATCACCACCATGAGGCCGACGGCCAGCGCGACCATGAGCTCGACCAGGCTCACGCCCGACTGGCGTGATGTCGTCATGGCCGGACGAAGATCAGGTGGCAGGTGAAGGTGTCAGGGCAAAGCTCGCCCGACACGCCGACGCCCGGTTGATCGGCCGCACCTCGCACGGCGACGGCCTGGCGGAAGAGGGCGGCCTCTTCTTTGCCGGCCTGAGCCTCGTTTCTGGCCTTGGCTTCCGTCCACCTCACCAGAATGCCCAACTGGGTGGCGTCCTTCGTGGAAGCAAACACCCGTCCGTCGCCCGCGGGCAGGACTCGGGCCAGGTCTTTCTTCCACTGCATCAGATCGAAGGTGGCGAGTGGTGTTCCTCCGCACGGTGTGGAGGAACAGTCGGTCCCGGCGGCGGGTGGTGGGCCCCAGGTGGTCACATACGGGTTGACCAGGGCTGGCCTGTGCCGGAGGTCGGCGTTGGCCTGGATGCGGTCCTGCAGGTCTTCGGCGGCTTGGATGGCGACCGCCCGTTGGTTGGTGGTGCGGGCCGTGGTCAGGGCGCGCGTCTGAACCGCCGCCATGCCCATGACGCCCAGGGCCAGCACGAGCAGGGCCACCAGCGCTTCGATCAGGCTGGTGCCACGTTGGCGGTGGTGCGGTCTCCTCATCATTTGCCTTCATCGGGGCAGGTTTTTGCACCCTTGACCGTGCGCAGGCGCGTGCCCGTGGAGAAGCAGATCAGCTGGCCACTCAGTTCGTCCATGCCTGCGGGGAAGGCCGCGAAACGCTGGCCTATGGCGGTGACCTGGCCGTACCGGTTGATGGTGATGTACTGCGGGCTGCCGCCACCCTTCGCCTTGACGAGGCGGATGCCGGTGGGAAGCGCAACGGACTGCAGCTCGGCCTCGGCCGGGTCCGGCAGTTGATTGCCATTGAGATCGACGAACACGCGCCACCCACAATCCCAATCGGCGGTGGTGGGCAAGGCCACGTCGCACGAGGTTTGGCGCTGGATCAAGATGTCTTGGCCCAGGCGCATGGCGTCCACCCGGGCCAGCTGGACCGACGCCATGAATTCGTCCACGGCCGCATTCACGCGGTACTGGCGGGCGATACCGGCAAACGACGGAATGGCGATCGATGCCAGGACCGCCAGCACCGCGATCACCACCAGCAGTTCGATCAGGGAGACGCCCAGAGGCCTATTCGGTCCAGCGATGAAGAGATGCCGCGCTTTTTGCATGGCGGCACTCTATCAGCCAAAAATACAACTAAAGCACCATATGGATGAGCGGCGGAATTCAGTGGATAGTTGCTTTGTATGACTTTTTGTATCTTCGTGGTGATCGATCAGCTCGCAGAGGGCAGGAGGAAGGCATCGCGGCCTTGCACCCGTGCCAGGATGCGCAGATCGGTGCCCACCGGATCCACCGACACATAGCGGAGCAGAGGGCCTTCCGTCAGCTGCTGCAGCGGCCCGAAGTCGGCCAGGCCGGCGCCACGCCCAAGCAGTTGAGGCGCCTGGTAGAGCAGCATCTCGTCGACCAGGCCCTCGCGCACGAACGAGCCATTGAGCTTGTGACCGGCCTCGATGTGCAGCTCATTCACCTCGCGTCGGGCCAGATCGGCGAGCATGCCGGGCAGATCCACCTTGCCGTGGGCACCCGGCATGTGGACCAGGGCCGCGCCCAAGCGCTGCAAGGCGATTTCCTTGTCGGCGTCGCGGCTGGCGTGATAGATCCAGATCTGACGTGCCTGGCCGTTGGCGGGCGTCTGGAAGAGGCGCGCGGCCGGTGGCGTTTGCAGGCGGCTGTCGATCACCACCAGATGCGGTTGGCGAGGGGTGTCCACGAGGCGGACGTCCAGCAGGGGATCGTCCTCCAGCACCGTGCCGATGCCCGTGAGCACCGCGCAGGCACGTGCGCGCCAGGCATGGCCGTCCGTGCGCGCGGCCTCGCCCGTGATCCATTGGCTGGCACCGTTGTCCAGCGCGGTGATGCCGTCAAGCGACGCAGCGGCCTTCATGCGCACCCACGGTGTGCGACGGATCATGCGGCTGAAGAATCCGATGTTGAGTTCGCGAGCGGCTCTGGCTGCATCGTGGTCGTCTGGCAGCAGTTCGACCAGAATGCCGGCCGCGCGCAGGCGGTCCATGCCACGGCCAGACACCTGGGGGGTTCGGATCCCCCGTGGAGACCACGACCTTGCCGACTTGCGCTGCGATCAATGCGTCGCAGCAGGGTGGAGTGCGTCCGTGGTGGGAGCAGGGCTCCAGTGTGACGTAGACGGTGGCACCGGCCACCGATTCGCCGCGCGCCTGTGCATCGCGCAAGGCCATCACCTCGGCATGGGGGCCGCCCACGGGTTGGGTGTGCCCAACCCCGATTTCACGGCCATCAGGCGTGGTGATGACGCAGCCGACGCGGGGGTTGGGGTTGCTGGAGCGCGTGGCCTGTCCCGCTAGGGCCAGGGCTTGATCGAGCGGATGCTTGGAGGCGGGCGCAGTCATGCGCCGAGCTTATCAGCGGTTCCAGCACTCCTGCGCGGTCAAGGGCGCGGGCACGGCCGCCGTGACAACCTGGGTTCGCACGCCGGCGTGGGTCATCTGGAAGATCGCGCATTGGTCGGTGGCTTGCGCACCATTGGGTGTGGCCCGCAAGGTGAAAGTCCCGGCGGTCAGCACAGGAAGCGTGATCGCATAGCGGCCACCTTCCACTTGCAGCACGCCGGCGGGAATGGCGGCTGCGGCCGGGTAGCTGCCTTGCGCGGTCGCTGCACGTTCCAGCCACTGGGCTGCTTGTAGCAGTGCAGCTCGCGCGTTGGCCCTGTGTGTTCGCTGCACGTACTGGTTGTAGCTGGGGAACGCGATGGCAGAAAGAATGCCGATGACGCCGACCACGATCATCACCTCGATCAGCGTGAAGCCCAATGTCCGGGAGCGTGCGTGACCGTGTTTCATGAAGTCGTTTCCCTTGTTCATTGAGGAGGTTATCGGGCTTCTCGCCAGTCGGCCCGGGCGCCAGGGTACCGTCCCGTGGTCAGGGTCTTGTTCACCATGCAAGTCTGGGTGGTCGGATTGCAGGCGGTACCACCGCCACCTCCGCCGCCACCACCTCCGCCACCTGATCCACCACTGTTGATGAACGAGATGAGCTCCAGGTTGCCGTCGGACTTGTTGATGCTGATGTACTCGCCACTGCCAAAGCGCGTGCGGCTGGCTTTGGCGATGTTCATCGACGTGTCCGTGGTGGAGAACACGGGGGTCGCGGGGGGGAGCCCGAGATCATGTTGAAGACGTTGATCAGGTTGTCTTCGGTCACGGCGTCGAAGTCGCAGGTTTCTCCGGAAACCCCCGTTTTCGGTGCGGTCGAGGGAATGATCACTTTCTGGCCCTCGAAGAGTTGGGGGTTGCGCCAGCACCCTTTCGCGAGAAAGTGGGAGATCCATGTACCAGCCGCGCTTGGCGGTGTTGTCGGCTCGGGAATAGGCCACGCTGTTCTCAGAGGTGTTGTAGTAGTCCGTGGCGGCCTCGCTGCCGCTGGCCGTGCTGGTGACTGCGCCCAGCACGGTCTGCTGCACCAGCGCCGACCGCCCCGTGGTGATGTTGCCGCTGTCTGCGGCGGTCAGCACGCCATCGGGGAACGAATACGTGCCCTTATCCCAGACGGAATAAATGGTCTGGGTGGCGGTGCTGGTGCGGTCCGCGTCCTGGAGATTCCGGCCTGTCCCGAACAGCACTTGCACCCCACCCAGGGGATGCGCCATCCAGAGCGGGGCGGCGGTGATGGGTTGCCGCGTGGACGAACCGTCCTGCGCCACGTAGAGGGGGACGCAGTTCGTGGCGTTCTTGCAGGTCGTGGTGCCTCCCGACCAGTTGCTCACGCCCCACTGCGAAGCGGTGGTCTGCGTCAGGTTGAATTTCCAAAGGTTGCCTTGCAGATCACCCGCATAAGCGACGTCCATCGTGCCATCGCCGTTGACATCCACCAAGCGAGGAGCGGAGAGGCCGTTGGATTGTCCAGTTGTGGAATTTGCGACGATTTTCAGCAACTCCTTGCCGCCATCCAGGTACTGGATCAACAGCACGGGGCGTTCGTTGGTGCTGTTGACCCCGTTGCCCATGACCGCGGCCCATCGCCCATTGTTGAGCTTGACGATTTGCTCTGAACGCGCGCCTGTGACGGGGTCCACCACGGGGACGGCGTAGATGTGGCCCACATCGGCGTCGGCGCCATCCGTCTTGTCCATCACCACGCCCGTCGCCGTGAACGTGGATGGATTGCTCGCGAACGCCACGGGGTTGGTCACATCCAGCACGAAGTAGCCCTTGCCGCCGCCGCCCAGGCCGCCGATCAGCATGGTCTTCCAGGTGGGCGTGGCGCCGTTGCCGGTGCCGCTGCCGCTGGTGTCCACATCTCCCGTGAAGGGGTGTCCATCGACAAAGAACCTGTGGCCGTAGTTCGTGAGGGTGTAGTTGCGCAGGTTGGCATAGACCCCCAGGGGCACATACGCCATGAGCTCCTGGCCGGTCGCGGCATTGAAGGCGTGCAGCATGCCGTCATTGGCGCCCACGTACAGGACCGCCGTGCGGTTGGCATAGGTGGTGCGGAAGGCAGCATGCCCCGCGTGCTCGACCGACATGCGCAGGGGCCGGCCCGTGTGCCAGATGTTGGAGTTGACGATGTCGCCCAGGCGGGAATCGCGTCGCCGCAGGGAGCCGCCGTTCTGCACCTCTTGCGTGCGATCACCCCGCAGGTAGTTCACCCGGTTCGTTCCCACGGTGACGGAATCGCCGCCGCGGATCGCGGTTTTCTGGGCATCCGAAAGATTGGCGAACAGGAACGGGGTGCCTTCGGTCGTGTTGCTGGTCAGCACCAGCCGGTTCGTGACGTTGAAGGTGGCCGCGTCGAGCAGGCTGGCGACGGTCCAGCTGGGCGTTGAATTCACGACATTGGTGTTCGCGGCGATCGTGTACGCCCCCAGGTCACCACTCCAGCGCTCGGAGTTGAATTCCGCGAGATAGGCGAAGCCATCCGTGCGCAAACGGCTGGAACTGCTGGCGATGCTGACCATCGGGTTGGCCGTCTGCGTCAGGATGTCGTCCAGAATGCCTTGAAAGGCGGAGACCAGTGCTGCGGCATTGGGGGCGGGCACGAAACGGCCGCGGCTGTTGAGGGCGGCGTGCCAGAGTTCCACTTTCCGTTCGTTCTCGCGGGCGTTGTAGCCGGAGCTGCCGTCGCAGGCCGAGTTGCTGCTTGTGCCGCAGAACGGCGATGGCCAGTTGGTGGTACCGCGGATCAGTGGGCCCAGGCCAGCGAAGGTGTCGCCACTGAAAGTGGGGGCGCCCGTCCAGGTGGCGGCATCGTTGAAGCCGATGGTGTAGTTCACCATGTGTTGCCAGGTAGCCGGGTTGTTGCGCGGGTTCCAGTAAGAGTCGAGCGAAGCGGGGTTGGCAGTGGTGCCAAAGTTCTCGGCGGGGAGCTGATCCTTGGGGCTCTTTCTCACGTTGTTGGTGAGCCCGGGCTGCAGGTCGCGTGACCAGTAGTAGAAGGCCAGGTCCGACAGCGTGCTCAGGTTTGCGTGGCCCCAGTTGTCCCTGTAGAGCCGGGTCTGATCCGATGTGATGGCGTACTGCACGCCGTCGGGCAGTGTGAAGGCGCTGCCGTCGGCGTTGCCACCGCGCGTGATGCGTTGGTAGTCCGGGCCCGAGGTGTCCACATGGTTGTTGGTGTTGCTCGCCTCAGCGCTGTTCCAGCCGCCATCGGTCATGAAGATGTGAAAGGATTTTCGGCACGACAGCAGCGGTGTTTCCTGTGTCCCGGGATTGGCCGCCCACGGACTGTTGACGCCCAGATCGGTGCGGCTCAGGTACTTGCCGGCCTCGTCGATCATCAGGTGGGAAGGTGTGCCGTTGTTGGGTGTCAGCGTGCTCACCCAGGTCATGAAGTTGGTGCGGTGTGTGCCCAGGAGTGGGCGCATGCCGTTCAGACTGCCACACGCTGTGCTGTTGCTGGGAATTCCGCGGCAGCGGTTCATGGACTGCCAGGCCAGGCGGATCCGGTCGTCTGGCACGTTGGTTTCCGCAAAGGTCTGCTGCAAGGCAGATTTTCAGGGTCGCGATCCCCGTCGCGCCCATGCTGCCGGAATCGTCGACCGACACGATGATGTTGGGCGAAGGCTCACGGCCGGCGCCGGGCGGGGATTGGGTCAGATTGAGCTGGGCAGCACCCAGGGGGCCGTGCAGACATGCCAGCGCCACGGCAGTGCAGGAGAACCAAGGTGGGGGACGCAGCGTCATGGTGACCTCACTGAAAATCATTTGATCTGGTTTTGTGGCCGGGGCACGAAGATGGAACGCAACCAAACCCGCGTGCCGGGCTTCATGCCCTGGGCAAAAGCCGTGATGCGGTACACGAAGGGGTGCTTCATGTCCGGGATGGGTACGTTGCCTGCGGCCGTGATGACACCAGCCCCTGGCGTGTATCTGAATACCTCCACCCAATACCACGCACGCGGCGCAACGACCGGAGCCACACCGGGGCGCGACCACGACAGCAGGGGGTTGCCTGCGGCGGCCGGGTCGGCGCCCGTGAACTCCCCGTACCGCGCGGCCACAGAGGCATTGCCGACCGTGGCGGTCATCGCGGCCAGATTGGTGGTCCAGTTGGCTGCGTTCAGGGTCGTCACCGTGGCGGGGAGGCAGATGCCCTGGAGGCAGCCGTTGGCGCCAGTGCGCAGGCGTGGTTGAAGCAGATCCAGATCGTCGTCGTCCTGAGGGAAATAGGGCTGGTTGCCCGCAAAGTTGCGGCATCCGAGAAAACCCGCCGTGATGTTGCAGGGCGTGACGTTGTCGATCCGCAGCCCCCGGATGTCGCGCTCCGCATCGCGGACCAGCGCTTCAGCCGCGGCGAATGCCCGCTGGTAGTCGCTCTCGCCGCCCACCAGTCGCTCATTGAGCCAGCCCAGGCGCGTGCTGCTCAGCACCACGATGGTTCCGAGCAGCAGCATCACCATCACCACGATGAGCGAGATGCCCCGCTGCGGGTGTTGCCGCGATGGAGACGAGTGGTGTTTCATATGCCTTGATTGCGGACCTTGAAGACGCGGAAAAAGACACGGCGGATGCGCCCGTCGTTGACGACGTTTTCCCCATTGCATCCCGTCATGTCCGCGCCCGGGTTGTTGCTCATTTCACCCACAAGGCGCAGGCACACCTGAACGGTTTCCACCTGCTCCCAAGGCGCGGGAACCATGACATTGATCGCCGCTGCCGTCCGGTACTGGAAGCTGTCATCGGCGATCCTGAAACCATACAGAACCTGAAAATCCTCCACGCCCTGGAGCAGCGCGAAAGGGGTGACCGAGCCAGAACCCAGACAGCGCAGTTCGTTGCCGACCACCGAGAAGGTGCTGGAGATGTTGTTCGCGACCAGCGTCGGCGCACCCAGGCAATCCATGCTTTGCAGCACGGGATCTGTGTCGTAGCTGACCTGCAAGGTGTCGGGCGCGTTGTCGGCTCCTTCGGTGCCTTGCAGCACGAGCGGCGCACTGGTGTTGGAGTTCGTGCCAAAGCCCAGGTAGGCATCGTTGAATGCCACGTTGGTGTCGCCTACCGTCGGGTTGACGATGCGGCGCGCACCACTCTGGCGGATGTGGTGACCCAGCGTGCGGAATGCGTTGGACGCATCCTGCTGCAGTCGCGAACTGTCGCCCACCGCGATGGTTGACGTGCGGGTATACACCAGGCTGCCGATGGCGGCCACCACCACCAGCAAGCCAATGCTGATGCCGATCAGCAGTTCCATCAAGCTGACGCCCGATTGGCGACGGCGTGCACGACGCGAAGGGGGGCGGGGTGAAACAGCCATGCCGTGCTTCCTCATGGCCGGATGTAGACCAAGTGGCAGATAAGCCCTGCCGGGCAGGCAACGCCCGCCACACCCGTCCCCACCGCATTGGCGGCGTCGCGGATGGCAATGGCATTGGTGAACAAGGTGGCCTGGGCGCCAGCCGCTTCCCCCTGGTTCTTCGCCTGGGTCTCGGTCCAGCCGATCAGGATGCCAAACTGGGTGGCGTCGGTGTTGGACCGGAACACCCGGGCGTCGCCACCCGGCAGCACCCGGGCCAGGGAGGCCTTCCATTGGACGAGGTCGAAGGCCGCCAGCTGGGCGCCATTGCAGCCGGTGGTGAAGCAGTTAACCGGCGCAGCCGCGAGTGCCCCCCATGCCGCCAGATAGGGGCTGACGGCGGGGGGATTGATCCGGAGGGCTGAGTTGGCCTGCATGCGATCCAGCAGATCGTCCGCCATCTGCAGAGCGAGGGCGCGGGAGTTCGTGGTGCGGGACTCGACCAGCGTTCGGGTCTGGATGCCCGCCATGCCCATGATGCCGAGGGCGAGCACCAGAAGGGCGACCAGGGCTTCGATCAAGCTGACGCCGCGTTGGGAGGATGCCTTGTTGTTCATCGTGCGAATTGCATGGTTCGGCCGTCGTCAGGGGCAGGCGGAAGCGTTCTTGACCGTGCGCAAGCGGGTGCCCGCCGTGAAGCAGATCAACTGGCGATTGGCCGCCGCCATGCCCGTCGGGAAAACCTCGAACCGCTGATCCACCTGCGTGACCTGACCAAACCGGTTGATCACGATGAATTCGGGGTTGGTGTTGTTGCCTTTTCGGACCGTGACGGCGGGCGTCAAGGACACCTCCTGGGTGGGGGTTTCCGCTGCGTTCATGGCGTTGTTGCCGTCGAGATCCGCGAACACGCGCCAGCCGCAGCTCCAGTCCTGGTTGTCCGCGAGGGCCAGGCCACAGCCCGTGATGCGCCGGATGACCACGGGCGTACCCAGCCGGATCGCCTCTTCCCGGGCCAGTGTCACGGAAGAGGTGAATGTTTCTCGCACCGAGTCCACCCGGAATCGGCGAAACAGGTCGGTGAAGCTGGGTGCAGCAAGGCCCGCCAGAATGGCGATGAGCGCGACCACGACCATCAGCTCGATGATCGTGAAGCCGCCTTCCGCCCGCAGGGGGGCAGGCGTGGCTCTCTGGGCGCCGCAGCAATGTACATATGCTTACTCTATCGATGGAAGTCGCAGAGTCCGGGCTGGGCCGACCGGGCTAGTGAATGGTCCGACGGGCGGAACGGGGGTATTTCTGCCCCGTGAGGTCGGGCACTTTCAGCGCCGGACTTCGTCCACCAAGGCCCTGAATTCGTCGATGTCCTCGAAGCTCCGGTACACGCTGGCGAACCGGATGTAAGCCACCTTGTCGAGCTTCTTCAGTTCCCGCATCACCATCTCGCCCAGTCGGGCGGCGGGCACTTCGCGGGCACCCAGGTTCAGCAGCTTTTCCTCGATGCGCTCGATGGCCGCGTCGACCTGTTCGGTGCTGACCGGCCGCTTGCGCAGGGCCAGCGCGAACGAGGCCCGCAACTTGGCCGGCACGTAGTCCACCCGGCGGCCGTCCTTCTTGACGACGGCCGGGAAGCTCACTTCCGGCCGTTCGTAGGTGGTGAACCGCTTCTCGCAGTGCGCAACACTGGCGGCGGCGTCGGATGAAATCCGCGTCTTCCGAGACGCGGGTTTCGACCACCTGGGTTTCAAGATGGCCGCAGAACGGGCATTTCATGCGGAGGGCACTCCCGTTGTACGGCCTGAGAACATCACTTGTAGACCGGGAAGCGGGCGGTCAGGGCGTTGACCTTGGCGCGCACGGCGTCGATGTTGGCCGGGTCGCGCGGATTGTCGAGCACGTCGGCAATCAGGTTGGCGGTCAGTCGCGCTTCGTCGTCCTTGAAGCCCCGGGTGGTCATCGCCGGCGTGCCAATGCGCACGCCGCTGGTGACCATGGGCTTTTCCGGGTCGTTGGGGATGGCGTTCTTGTTGATCGTCATGTGCGCGCTGCCCAGCACCGCTTCGGCTTCCTTGCCGGTGATCCCCTTGGCGCGCAGATCGACCAGCATCACGTGGCTCTCGGTGCGGCCGCTGACGATGCGCAGGCCACGCGAGGTCAGTGTTTCGGCGACGATGCTGGCATTTGTCAGCACTTGTTGCTGGTAGGCGGTGAAATCGGGTGAAAGCGCTTCCTTGAAAGCAACGGCCTTGGCCGCGATGACGTGCATCAGCGGGCCACCCTGCAGGCCCGGGAAGATCGCGCTGTTGAGGGCCTTTTCGTGTTGGGCCTTCATCAGGATGATGCCGCCGCGCGGGCCGCGCAGGCTCTTGTGGGTGGTGGAGGTCACCACATCGGCGTGGGGAACCGGGTTGGGGTAGACACCCGCGGCGATCAGGCCGGCGTAGTGGGCCATGTCCACCATGAAGATGGCGCCGACGTCCCTGGCGACATTGGCGAAGCGCTCGAAGTCGATGCGCAGGCTGTAGGCCGAGGCGCCCGCGATGATCAGCTTGGGCTTGGTCTCGTGTGCCTTGCGCTCCATGGCGTCGTAGTCGATCTCTTCCTTGTCGTTGAGACCGTAGGAGACCACGTTGAACCATTTGCCGCTCATGTTGAGCGCCATGCCGTGGGTGAGGTGGCCGCCTTCGGCCAGGCTCATGCCCATGATGGTGTCGCCGGGCTTGAGGAAGGCCAGAAAGACGGCTTCGTTGGCGGAGGCGCCGCAGTGCGGCTGCACGTTGGCGGCTTCGGCGCCGAAGAGCTGCTTGACGCGGTCGATTGCGAGCTGCTCGGCCACGTCCACGTACTCGCAGCCGCCGTAATAGCGCTTGCCGGGATAGCCTTCGGCGTACTTGTTCGTGAGTTGCGTGCCTTGTGCGGCCATCACGGCCGGCGAGGCGTAGTTCTCGCTGGCGATCAGCTCGATGTGGTGTTCCTGGCGGGCGTTCTCGGCCTGGATGGCGGCAAACAGCTCGGGGTCGGTTTGCTGGATGAGGATGTTGCGGTCGTACATGGCAGTCCTTCAAGACGTGGAACCTTGCGCGGTGACAAGGGCTGCCCAGGCGAACGGCTGAACACCCGAACCCCTTGAGGCCGGGCGGTACGCTTCCCAGTGGTTGTCCCTGAAGACGATCACAGATCGGGCAGGGGGGCCACGTCAGCGGCAGCCGCCGACGCAGATGTGTCGGGGTGCGCGCCTATCGCCAGTTGCGTACCCGGCTAGTTTAGCCGAGGCCGAGAGGCCGGTTGGCGAGGTCAGGAACGGGTGAGCGGCGCGCCAGGGGGGAGGGCGTTCGGCGCGGCCGGGCCCTCGGCCTCGATTTCGGCTGCCGGGGCGGCCACCGGGGCCGGTGTGACGGGCGCCACCACCGTGGTCGGGCGCGCTTGCGGCACATAGCGCTGCATCGGCTTGCCCAGCGCCACGCTCTGGATCCGCATGTGCTCGGCCATCACCTTGTCGATGTACCAGTTGCCGTCCGTGGTCACCGCACCGACGTACAGGCGCAAACCACCCTCGACCGAGCCGGCGCGCTTGACCGCGTCCTGCAGCACGCGCGCCCCCACCCGGAGGTTGGACACCGGATCGAACGCGGCCAGCTGCCCGCCGAAGTCGTTGTACTTGTCGGTATGAACGCGGGTCAGCACTTGCATCAGGCCTTGCGCGCCCACCGGGCTCTGCGCAAACGGATTGAAGCGGGACTCGATCGCCATCACGGCCAGGATGAGCGTGGGATCGAGTTTGGCTTTCTCGCCCACCTCGAAGGCCTCCGCCACCAGCGCGCTCAGGGGCTCGGGCGCCACGCGGTACTTGCGGCTGAGCCAGTAGGTCACATTGGCCTGCTGCTTGGGCAGGTCGCCGGGTTGAGCAGCGGTCACGCGGTCGACCGCGCTGGGCTCGGCGGCGTACACCGCATCCACGCTGGCGGCTTCCTGGCGTTCCAGCAGCCAGCCGAGCAGTTGCTCTTCTGCGCTGGCGCGCAGATCCGCACGGGCACTCAGGGTGATCAGTGCCACGGCCGCCAGGGTGCCCAGCAGGGCCAAGCTGTTGTGGGTGATGTCGAAGAAGCCCTGGTAGGCGTCGCCAACAGCGGTTTTGAAGGATGCCACGGCACCTGAGGTGCTCTTGGGTGGCGTTGCGTCTTGCGCGGTCATGTCATCGCTCCTTTCTGCGCCGGCCTCGCTCGTGGGAGCTGGGCCGACTGGATTGGTCGCCATCGACGGCCCTATCCAGAGGGTGGAGCGGTCGAGTTAGCCTGGGTGGTAGCGGTTCGGGTTTACCCTTCGGCGGGCAAAGCTGGCGCATCCTATGGGCTTATTAATATCGAGTCAATGTTTATGAATCGATTCAAGCCTACTTTTTGATATAAACAGGTGTGAGTAAACGTAAGCAAAAGGGCTTTGCTAGCGGGAAGCCTTGAGCCTGCAAGGCTTGCGGGTAAATGTCGCGCCGACGACCGTTTGTCGGGCAGTGACCACCTTTCATGTTCCAAAACGTGATTTTGGGGTCGTCAAATGGTCGTTTCGGGCGCGATTGAAAATCTGCATGAAGAACGGGCCATGCGGCCTTGATCCGAGGCGGCAAGGGGAGTAACCTGCAGTGGCCTGTCTGAAGACTGGCATCAGCTGACGACGCGGCGAACCGCAAGTCAGCTTCCAACGGGAGCAATCTGTTGCTTCCAGGCTGGAGAGACATCCAACTCCCTCCGCCAAAACCGACGGCATGAGCATCTAGCCCGCCGTCAACCCCGGCAGGCCCTGCTTGCCGGGGTTTCTTGTTTCTGGGGGACTCTATATAGGTGTGCGCTGCCGCATCCCCTCAGTTCGACGACACTCGTGCATCCGTTGGTTAGCGAACGCACGAATGAACAGCTTTTTTCCCCAGTGGTCCCAAGGTCGGTGGGCTCGGCGCCTGATGCTGGGTCTGCTGGGGCTCCTTCTGCTCTGGCTGGTGACCTGGATGGGCATGCCGCCCTTGCTGAAATGGCAATTGGCGAAGCAGGCCACGGCCGCGCTGGGACGCCAGGTGACGGTGGAACGGGTTGATTTCCAGCCGTGGTCGCTGGAAGTGGCGATCGAGGGGTTGCGCGTGGCCGATGCCACAGGCGAGGGCGAGCAGTTCACGCTGGATCGCCTCTATGCCAACGCCGAGCTGCAGTCGCTGTTTCGGCTCGCGCCGGTGCTCGATGCCCTGGTGCTGGAGCAGCCCAAGTTGAAGCTGCGCCACCTGGGTGAAGGGCGGTACGACGTGGACGACGTGCTGCAGCGCTTGCGCCCGAAAGACGATGAGCCCCCGTCCGACACAGCGCAGTTCGCCCTGTTCAACATCAACCTGTCCGGGGGCGAACTCACGTTCGTCGACGACAGCGTGGGCGTTACGCACCAGCTGAGCGGCTTGTCGGTGGGCGTGCCCTTCCTGAGCAACCTGCCGTCCCGACGGGATGTGGTGACCCAGCCCAAGCTGGCTTTCGTGCTCAATGGGAGCGCTTTCGATTCGAGCGCCAGCACCACGCCGTTCGCCCAGACCCGGGACACCGATGCCAGCGTGGACATTCCCACCCTGGATCTCGCGCCTTACCTGCCCTACTGGCCGGCGACTTGGCCCGTCAAGCCCGAAGCCGGTGTGCTCCAGCTCGCGCTCAAGCTGGCATTCGAACAGCAGGACACGCCGCGCCTCTCCCTCTCCGGCACGGCTGCCCTGTCGGATCTGCGCGTCGTTGAGCGAACCGGGCCGTCCACCACGGCCGAACTGCTGGCCTGGGAACGCCTGGGCGTGACGCTCAATCGGGTGGAGCCGCTGGCGGGTCAGGTGGATCTGGCCGCCATTGACTGGACGTCGCCCACAGTGTCGATCTCGCGCGATGCGGCTGGGTTGCTCAACTTGCAACGTGCGGCGCAAGCCTGGGCCGACCAGTCCCGACGTGCTGCATCTCCTCCCGCCCCTGCGCCCGTGGCACCGGGCGCATCCACCGCGCCCGCCTCGCCGTGGAAAGTGAGTGTGGCGCGCCTGAACCTGGAGGGCGGTACCGTGCGATGGCGCGATGCCGGCACCAAGCCGGCCGCTCAGCTGGCGCTGGAGGCCTTGAGCGTGCAGGCCCAGGCGCTGAGTTGGCCGATGCAGGCACCGGTGCCCTTCGAGGTGTCCGCGCGCCTGGGCCAGACGCCGCTGTCGCTCAAGGGTACGGCCACCGACGCCGAGGCCAAGGCGAAGGTCTCGGTGGGCGAACTGCCCTTGTCGACGTTCGCGCCCTACGCCGCCGGCGTGCTGACGCACGAACTCGACGGGCGGCTCGCCGCCGACCTCGATGTGGAATGGCGGGCGGCCAAGGCCGATCAGCCCATGGGGCTGCTGGTCAACGCTTCCCGGCTCGAGCTGAGCGAGGTGCACCTGGGGACGGCTCGTCAGCCACAGGTCAGCCTGCGCCGCCTCCAGGTGCAGGACGCGCGCGTGGATCTGGCCAGCAGCACCGTGGCCGTGGGCAAGGTCGTGCTTGATCGGCCACAGGTGCGCGCGCAGCGCGACAAGGCGGGGCGCTGGATGGTGGATGGCTGGATGAAGGCATCGGAGGCGCCCGCTGCAGCACCCCCGTCGAAACCGGCCGAGCCCTCCCCGTGGCAGCTGACGCTGGCCGACGTGCAGATCGATGCGGGTGCCGTCGCGCTCGAAGACCTCGCGCTGGCGCGCCCGGTCAGGCTCGACCTCAGTCAGATCAAGATGCAGGTCAAGAACCTGCAGCCCATGGCTCGCAGCCAGCCCGACATGCCGGTCTCGCTGCAGCTGCGCATGGGCGCGGCGCGAGGCAACCGCGCCGAGCCCGGCCGGCTCGCCCTCGACGGCGCGCTGCGCCTGCCCGGCAAGGGCGAGCGCGACGCCGACAGCCTGCGCACCCAGCTGAAGGTGCAAGCGGACAAGCTGCCGCTGCATGCCCTGGAGCCGTATTTCGGCGACCGCCTGAACCTGGACTTGCTGCGCGCGGACACCAGCTACCGTGGCACGGTCGAGGCGGCATTGCCCCCGGCGGGTTTGCGGTTGACGGTCGCCGGCAACGTGGGGCTGGACGATTTCGCCGCCAACACGCTGTCGCCCGCCGAAGAGCTGCTGGCCTGGAAGTCCCTGCAGGTGCGGGGTCTGCGGCTCGCCATGGCGCCCGGACAGGTCACCCGGGTGGCGGTGCAGGAGACCGTGCTCAGCGACTACTTTGCCCGCGTGATCATCGACGAGGCGGGGCGCATCAACCTGCAAGGCCTCGTGAAGCACGATGAAGCGGCTCCCGCACCCACGGGCGCCGCCGCGCCGGCGGCCACCACTCCGCCACCGCCGTCTCCTGCAAACGCGAGCGCCGTGCCCGACCCGGACATCCGTTTCGGACCGATCAGTCTGGTCAATGGCCGCGTGCTGTTCTCCGACCGTTTCATCAAGCCCAACTATTCCGCCAACCTCAGTGAACTCACCGGCAGCCTGAGCGCTTTCGCCAGCGTGCCGCCGGGCGGCGCGCCACAGATGGCCGACCTGACATTGCGCGGGCGCGCCGAGGGCACGGCGGCGCTGGAGATCGATGGCAAGCTCAACCCGCTGGCCCAGCCACTGGCACTCGACATCCGCGCGCTGGTGCGCAACCTGGAGTTGCCGCCGCTGTCGCCTTACACCGTGAAGTACGCCGGCTATGGCATCGAGCGCGGCAAGCTCAGCATGGACGTGGCCTACAAGATCGAGCCCAACGGCCAGCTGACGGCCAGCAACCAGATCATCCTCAACCAGCTCAGTTTCGGCGACCGCGTGGCCGGGAGCGAGGCGCCCAACCTGCCGGTGAAGCTGGCAGTGGCCTTGCTGGCCGACCGCAACGGGGTGATCGACATCAACCTGCCGGTCAGCGGCTCGCTCAACGACCCGCAGTTCAAGCTGGCGCCCCTCATCTTCCGGCTCATCTTCAATCTGATCGGCAAGGCCATCACCTCACCGTTCTCCCTGATCGCCGGGGCCTTCGGCGGGGGCGGGGAGGAAATGAGCCAGGTGGTCTTCACACCGGGCAGCAAGGCACTGGACGGTGAGGCCAGGCAGCGGCTGGACGCTGTGGCCAAGGCCCTGGCCGATCGGCCGACTCTGCAGATCACCGTGGTGGGACATGGCGACCTGGAGGCCGAGCGCAGCGGTTACCAGCGTGCCCGGCTGGACGAGCGTGTGTTGGCCGAGAAACGCCGCCAATTGGCACGGGATGGCGCCGCCATCAGCGACACGCTTGCGATGACGCCCGCCGAGTACCCGGCCCTGCTCAAGGAGGTGTACCGGCGGACCGACATCCCGAAACCCCGCAACCTGGTCGGCCTGGCCAAGGACATCCCGCAGGCCGAGATGGAAGCCTTGCTGCTGGCGTCCATACCGGTCACGTCGGATGCCATCCGCGAACTCGCGGTGGCGCGCGGCGTGGTCGTCAAGGACTACCTTGCAGGCCGGCAGTTGCCGGAAGACCGCATGTTCCTGGGCGCGCCCCAACTGGGCCGCCAGGGTGAGAAGTGGCGCCCGCAGGCCGAACTCAAGCTGGCGCCGCGCTGAGCATTCCGCGTGCGCGCGCAGGGGGAGGCGGGCGCGCGCCAACTGCGGCGACAATACGCCTTGGTCGCGCCGTCGTGGTGCCGACAACCGAATCGATTGAGCCCCCCACTTCATGTCGCTGTTTTCCCTGCGCAAAGCCCCGTCTTCGTCCAACGCTTCCGAGTCTGCCGTGAACACGCCCACCTCCCCCAAGCCGGCCAGCCCCAACGCCGCCCACCCCCTGGATGCCGTCACCGGTGGTGCGTTCTCCGCGCCGACGTCGGGTGAGCGCGCTGCGCGCATCCGCGACTGGCTGGCCACCGGTCCCGCGCTCGAGCAGATGAACGAAGTGTTCAAGGAGCTCTCGCACCGCGACCGCGGAGCCGCCAAGCCCTTGAAGGAAAAGCTCGACGAACTCAAGCGCCAGAAGTCGCAGGAACAGATGTCGGTGGAGTGGGCGCAGAAGGCCCAGGGCCTGATCGACCAGCCGCGCCTGAACCTGGCCGACGCACTGGCCTGGCAACGCGATGCGGCACGCGCAGGCGCACCGCTGTCGCGCGAGCCGCTGGCCACCTTGCGCCAGGCGCTGGCCGAGCGCGTCAAGGCCATCGAAGATCTGCAGCACCGGGTGCAGGTCGAACGTGAGGCCGCCGTGCTGATCGCGCAGCGCATCGAGGTGCTGTCCACCAAACCCTGGCGCGACGCCCAGCAGATTGCCGAGACGCTGCGCACCGATGTGGCCCAGTGGCAGCAGCAGGCGAGCGCCTTGGCGCAAGACCCCCAATGGCCCAGCGTGGACGTGAAGTTCCCGCCCATGCTCGACGCCTCGCGCCAGCAGCTGCAACTGGTGTGGGACGCCTTCGAAGCCGCGCTGACACAGACCGTGGCGGCCGATGCCAACCCCCAGGCGCCATTGCCCGCCGTGCCCGTGTGGGCCGACGAGCTGCGCGCCGCGCGGGGCCAGGACGTGAGCGCCCTGGCCGACAAGGCACCGCAGGACACGCAGGCCCAGCAGGAAAAACGCGCCCGCGTGGCGGCCGAACTCGAACAGGCGCTGAGCGTGCTCGAGCGCGAGCTCGCCGAAGGGCACGGCAAGGCCACGCCCAAGGCGGCGGCCGACGTGCGCGGCCTGCTCAAGAGCCATGGCCGGCTGGTCCCGGCCGCGCTCGATGCGCGCGCCCAGGCGGCTTTGGGGCAGGCCGGTGAACTTGAAGGCTGGCAGCGCTGGCGCGCCGACCAGCTGCGCGAAGAACTCGTCGGCGAAGGCAGAGGCCTTGCTGCAAGCCCCCGAGGGTCAACGCCTGGGCGGGCGCAAGATGCAGGAAACCCTGCGCAGCCTGCGCGACCAGTGGAAGACCACCGACCAGGGCGGCCAACCCAACCATGCGCTGTGGAAGCGCTTCGACGAAGCCTGCACCGAGGCGCACAAGGTGGTCGAGACCTGGCTGGCGCAGGTGCGCCAGCAGAGCGAGGCGCACAAGGCGCAGCGCCTGGCCATCATCGAAGAACTCAAGGCCTGGACGCTGGCGCACGCCGACAGCAGCGACTGGAAAGCCCAGGTGCGTGAACTGCATGCGTTCTCCGAGCGCTGGCGCGAAGCCGGCCACCTGAGCGAGAAGGCGTTTGCCGACATCCAGCCGGTCTGGAAAGACGCCATGCACAAGGCGCACGAGCGCCTGGAGACGGCGCAGGCCGAGAGCACCGCCCGGCGCAAGGCGCTGATCGAAGAAGCCACCGCCCTGGGCGCGGCGCCCATGCTGCGCATCGATGCGGTCAAGGCCCTGCAGCAACGTTGGCAGGCCGAAGCCCATGCCGTGCCGCTGGAGCGCAAGCACGAACAGAAACTGTGGGAAGCCTTCCGCCAGCCGATCGACGAGGCCTTCGCCCGCAAGAGCACCGAGCGTGAGAAGGCCGCCACGGCCCTGAACGCACACGACCAGCGCGTGCTTGACGCCTCGCGCGCGCTGGAAGCGGCGAGCGCCAGTGGCGACGCGCAGCGCATCCGCGCGGCCATGAACGAGCTGGAAGCGGCCCTGGCGGGTCAGGCCCCCGCGCCTGCGCCAGCAACTGTGGCCGCGCCGGCATCCGTCGAGCCAGCCGCATCCGCTGCCGAAGCGGCGCCTGCCGATGCCGCAGAAGAGGCCTCCGCCACCGAGGAGGCCGAGGCCTCGGCGCCGACGGCACCTGCACCTGCCAAACCCGCCGCGCCGCCGAAGAAGCTGGTGGCGGTGCGGGGTGACGACCGACCCGGTATGAAGAAAGCCGAGCCGGCCGGCCGCGATGGTCGCCGCGGCGATCGCCCGGAGGGGCGGCGCGACGGTGCACCGGGTCGCCCCGATGCGCGCGGTGGACGCGATGCCCGTGGACCGGGCGCACCGTCCTGGCGTGAAGAGCGCGAGCCGCGCGGCCCAAGGCTGGGCGATGCGGCGTTCCGCGCGCAGCGCCAGGCGATCGAGGCGGCTCAGTCCAGCCTGCGCAAGCTCGCGGCCCAGGCCCACGGCGAGGTGCTCACGCAGCTCATGACGGCCTGGCAGCAGCGCGATGCCGAGCAACTGCCCACCGCGCAGGCCCTGGGCCCGCGGGTGAGCACGGCCCAGCGCGGTGCGTGGGCGTCGGCGGTGTCCAAGCCGGCGGCCCCCTTGCCGGGTGAAACCTTGCTGCGCCTGGAAATGGCCGCCGAAGTGCCCACGCCGGCCGAGCACCTGAGCGAGCGCCGCATGTTGCAACTGCAATTGCTCACGCGCCGCCACGCCGCCGCACCGGTCGACACCTGGGCGGAGGATGTGGCCGCGGTGTTGGGCTCGAGCTTCGATGCCACGGCAGAGCGCCGCCTGCAGAACGTGCTGAAGGCGCTCCTCAAGCGTTGAGCGTCAACGCCCCGGGCGGAAGAAGCCGTCGTACAGCGGCATCAGCTCGGGGAACTCGGTCTCGAAACGTGGCCGGTTGACGAAGTAGGCCTCGCAGGTCACGGCGAAGAACTCGGCCGCGTCCTTCGCGGCGTAGTCGTCCAGCCAGGGCGGCTCGCCGCCGAAGCGCTCGGCCATCGCCACCGCTTCGCGAAAACGCTCGAAGCTGTCCTGCATGGTGCGTTGCCAGATCGCGCGCGCCTCGCTGCGCTGGCGCGCACCCAGGAAGCCCGAGGGGAGGGGCGGGGCCCCGTCGGGCGCTTCGCCCATCTGCATGTCGTGCATGTCCATCTTGTGCACGAACTCGTGGATCACCACGTTGTGTCCGTGTTGCGCGCGCTCGCCAGCGTGGGCGACGTCCTCCCAGCTGAGCATGAGGGGGCCCCGGTCCATGGCTTCACCGGCCAGGACCTCGTCGTAATGGTGCACCACGCCCGCGCCGTCGGTGGTCTTGCGCCGCGCCACCACGGCGCCGGGTTGCACGACGATGCCGACGAAGTCGCCGTACCAGTCCAACAGCTTGAGCGGGTCGCGCACCGGTTCGCCTGACACGCCATGCATGTGGAGCAGCGGCAGGCAGGCCTGCGCCGCGATGGCCAGCGCCATGGCGTCCGTCACGGCCAGGCCGTTGGCGCCGTGGAACTCCTTCTCCATCAGGAAGTGCGTGCAGAGCAGGCGAAGGCGCTGCAGCTCGGGCCCATCGAGTGCCGCCAGAAAGGGGTGGTGCGCCACGGTCTGGCGCCAAAGGGCATCCGGGATGGAGGTGGGGCGGCGCAGCGCGCGGGGCAGCCAGCGTTGGAGCAGGTGGATCATGGAGGAGGAAGGCGGCGGTGGCTCAGGGTCGCAAGGGCCGGCGGTGCAGGCCCTTCGCGTCCAGCCGCAACACCTCGGCGCGGGCCGGCTGCGCGCTCAGCTCCCAGTCGCTGAGCACGACGCGTTGAAGGCCGTCACCCAGGTCGTGGGTCGCGGGCCGGTGCGTGTGGCGATGGATCAGCGTGTGGGCCTCGGCGTGCCGCAGCCAGGCCTTGGCGGCCTGGGTGTCCACGTCGGCCCAGAGGCTGGGGTCGTTGCCGGTGCTGCGCTTGCGCGCCTCGCTCTGGGCGCGCAGCTCGCGCGCGATCGCTTCGCGTTGGGCCAGGGGTTGTGCCAGAAAGCGGTGTTGCCAGGCGGGCTCGCGCACCTCGGCACGAAAGCGCATGTAGTCGGTGTCGGCCAGGCACAGGGCGTCGCCATGGCTGAGCAGCCAGCGCTGGTCCAGAAAGACCAGCACGGTGGGATCGCTCAGGCCTTGCATGCCGCAGGCGTCGAGTCCGGCCGGTCCCAGGAGGAAGTCGCGGTTGCCGCGCATGAAGTAGACCGGTGCGTGCGCGCTGTAGGCCTGCAAGGCCTCGGCACAGGCGCGCCAGAACGCGTGATCGGCCGACGGGGATGTGTGGGTGGAGAGCACGTCGTCGCCGACCCACACCTCGAACAGATCGCCCAGGATGAACAGCGCGTCGGCGCGCTCGTGCGCGGGGCGGCGCAGGTAGGCGGCCCACGCCTCGAAGGTCTCGGGCTCACCGGCCTGCAGATGCAGGTCTGAAATGACATCGACCGCTTGCCAGTTCGCGGGAGCGATGCATTCGGCGAAGCGGTCGACGGGTTGGGCGGTCATGCGGAGCAGGGGCGTTGCCGCCCCTGGCGATCAGAGCGCGACGGCCTTTTCGATCACGACGTCGTCCTTGGGCACGTCGTCGTGGAAGCCCTTGCGGCCGGTGGGCGTGCCCTCGATCTTCTTCACGATCTCGCTGCCCGAGACCACCTTGCCGAAGACGGCGTAGCCCCAGCCCTGTGCGCTGGGCGCGGTGTGGTTCAGGAAGCCGTTGTTCGACACGTTGATGAAGAACTGCGCGGTGGCCGAGTGCGGGTCGCTGGTGCGCGCCATGGCCACGGTGTAGGTGTCGTTCTTCAGGCCGTTGTTGGCCTCGTTGGAAATGGGGGCGTCGGTGGGCTTCTGGGTCATGCCGGGTTCGAAGCCGCCGCCTTGCACCATGAAGCCGGGGATGACGCGGTGGAACACGGTGTTGTTGTAGTGGCCCTTGTTCACATAGGCCAGGAAGTTGCTGGTGGACAGCGGTGCTTTTTCAGCGTCGAGTTCCAGCGTGACGACGCCGTATCCGGCAATGTGCAGTTCGACTTGGGGGTTGGCCGATGGTCATTTCTCCAGGGTGGCTTTGAGGATGGTGATGGGGGTTTTGGGCACGTTCTGGTGCATGCCCTGGTCGCCGACGGGCACGGCGCGGATCTTGTCCACGACATCCAGCCCCGCCACGACCTTGCCGAAGACGGTGTAACCGTAGCCGTCGGGGCTGGGGGCGTTCAGGTTCGGGTTGTTCACGGTGTTGATGAAGAACTGCGACGTGGCCGAATTGGGGTTGGAGGTGCGTGCCATCGCGATGGCACCGCGGTCGTTCTTCAGGCCGTTGGTGGCTTCCAGCGGAATCGGCGCCTTGGTGGGCTTTTGCTGCAGGTCGGGCGTGAAACCGCCGCCCTGGATCATGAAGTTGCTCATCACGCGGTGGAACACCGTGCCGTCGTAGTGCTGGTCGCGCACGTACTGCAGGAAGTTCTCCACCGTTTTCGGGGCCTTGTCGGGGTACAGCTCGACCACGATGTCGCCCTGGGATGTGGCCAGTTTCACGCGGGGCGCGGCGGTGGCCTGGGCCTGGGCGGCCAGAGGCAGCAGGGCGGCGCCGGCCGCCAGGGCCGTGAGCCAGAGGGCCGCGCGTCGGCGCAGGGGCAAAGAGGACAGTGTCATCAGATCGTTCCTTCAAAAAAGATGGTCCAGCGGTCTTGCTCGCGCACCCAGTACTGGCGCTTGGTCACTCCCCGGCTCTGGCCTGCGGCGACTTCACCGAAGGTGACGACCATGGTGTCGTCCTGGTCGCGCCAGCGCAGCACCGACAGGTCTTTCATCTGCAGCTCGCGCGAGCCATTGGCCCGCAGCTCGCTTTCGACGCGGGGCCACCATTGGGCCAGATCGCGGCCCTGGTTCATGAACCGGTTGGAATAAAACGTTTTGAGTTCGGCGAGGTGGCCCGCACTGCGGGTCTGCCGCCAGGCTTCCAGCACGGCTTCGAACTGCGTCCGCTCGCTGGCCAGGGTTTCGGGCTGCACCCATTGCAGCGAGGGCGCGATCACCACCGGCGTGGTGCGGATCTGCACCGTGCCCAGCAGGCGCTGCAGGTCGGGGTTGGACAGCACCACACAGCCGTCGGACGCTTGCGGCGCGCGCACGAACTGCTCGGTGGGCGTGCCGTGCAGCCAGATGCCGCTACCGGTCTTGCCGCGCTGCACATCGAGCGCATTGGGGTAGTTGATCGGCAAGGCACCCACGCCATACAGGTCGGGCAGGTCCGCCGGGTTGAGGGTGCTGGTGATGTAGTAGACGCCCAGGGGGGTGCGCTTGTCGCCCTCCGCGGTCTTCTCGATGCCCGAGAGGCCGACCGAGATGTAGAAATCGCCCAGCAGCTTCAGGCGCGGCGCGCGATCGGCTTCGCTGGCGCTGCCACGGGCCGGGTTCAGGTTTTCGAACAGGTAGAGGCGGGAGCGCGAGGCGTCGATCGCGATCGCGTGGCGGCTCTGTGGGGCGAGGGTGAGGAACTGCGTTGGCACGGCCCCTTCGGGCGGGCGCTCGGTCAGCGCCAGCAGCCGGCGGCGCGACTCCTCGCGCAGGGCGCTGAGCTGTGCCGACGCGGCCAAGGCCTGCGTGTCGGGCACGTCGCCGAGCCGGCGCACCGGGCGGGTCTGCTGGCTGAGCAGGTCGCCGTGCACAAGGTGGGCCAGCTGGAAGTTGGGGTGGTCGCGCACCAGGCTCTCGGCCTGTTTCAGGGCCTCCCGGTGTTGCGCGTTCCCGATGAGCTGATAGATCTCGATCAGACGGGCCTCGGCCCGGCCCATCATGGGCTTGACGTGCTGGAGCTGTTCGCCTGTGAGGCTCACGGGCGTCAGACCCGAGGAGGGCGGACTGGCCGTTCCCTGAACGGCATCCTGCACGCGGGTGAGGGCGCTGTTGATCAGTGAGACGGCAGGGGCCTCGCTGACCGGCTCGGCGACGGTGTTGGCGTCGGCCGCCTGGCGCTTGTGCAGCGACAGAGCGAGCAGGGCGGCCACCGCCACGGCCGTGGCGACCACGAGCGTGCGATGTCTCGGTGTCACGCGTTGAGCGTTGTTCGGCCCCGGCCCCAGCAGCTCGGTCGTGAGGCTGGCATGGCCCCGTTGCGCGAACCGCCGACTGACCATCAAGAGCCCGTGGATTCCCGAACGATCAGCCAGCGGTTGCCGCTCTTGACCAGATCCAGCGTCTTGCGGCTGGTGACGTTCAGGTTGTCGGAGGTGTAGTCCTGGCGAAAGCGCGCCGAAGCGCGGTCGCCGTTGACCGTGACGTTGAGGTCGTTGATGCCGACGCCGATGCGCGAGCGGGGTTCGATGCGCGAGCGGCGCTCGGCCTCCCAGGCGGCGCGCGACTGGCCGCCCGGTGGCGTGAACGCCGGGCCGTAGGCACCCAGGTAGGCGGACACGTTCTTCGAGGACCAAGCCTTGGCCCAGGCTGCCACAGCCGCTTCCACGTCAACCTGGGCATCGGCGGCGGCCGGGGCGGGCGCTGCCGGAGCGGCGGGCGCCGCAGGGGCCGCAGGGGCCGGCGCAGCCGCGACAGGAGGCTTCGCGGCGGGAGGTGTGCGCACCGGAGCCGATGGAGCCGATGGAGCCGGTGCGGCCGTCGGGGGCGCGGCGGCGACGGAGGTGGCCGGGCGGGCACCGCGCGGATCGGCCGCGAACAGGTTGCGGATCAGGCTCAGCTTGGGTGCGACAGCGGGGTTGTTCGAATCGAGTTGCAGCGCCTTGCTGTAGGCCTGGCTGGCCAGCTTGGCATAGACGTCGCCCAGGTTTTCGTGGGCGGTGGCGTAGCTCGGGTTGGTGCGGATCGCCATTTCGAGCGCGGCGCGGGCCTTGTCGAACTGGCTCTGGCCGGCGTACAGCACCGCCAGGTTGTTGTAGGGCTCGGGCAGCTCCGGGTAGTCTTCCGTGAGCTTGGCGAAGGTGGCAATTGCGTCCGTCGACTTGCCGCTCTCGGTCTGGATCACACCCTTGAGGAAACGCATCTGCGGATCGCGTGGCTTGCCCACCAGGTATTGGTCCACCTTGACCAGGGCTTCGTTGAGCTGGCCGGCGCGCACCAGCCGGTTGACCTCGGCATAGTCGTCGCCTTGCGCCCAGGCCAGCGAGGTGCCGAGGCTGGCGGCGGTCAGGGCCACGAGGGCCAGTTGGCGCAGTCGCATGGAAAAACCGTTTCTGGTGATGATGGGGGAGGATGGGCCGCTGCAGTGGGGGTGTGATGGAACGTGGCGAGACATGGCACCTCGAAAACAAACCTGGGCTCCCTCTCATGAAGGGGCCAGTGACACGTTGATCGAATGCCCGGCGGCGTGCTGTGGAGTGTCACCGGGCTGGATATACTGACACCGATGGATTGTATCTGAGGGGTCCCGTTCCGACGGTTGCGCCAGACCGCATGGAACGCCGACGGGCCCGCTCTTCGGATGGTGCCACGCACGGCCTGTGGAAGCCCCGTTTTTCACCCTCCGGCTGCCCTCCGGAATCCCGTTCCCGTTCCCGTTCCATGACCCTGAAAATCTACAACACCTTGTCGCGCCGACTGGAGGACTTCCAGCCCATTGAGCCTGGGCATGTGCGCATGTACGTCTGCGGCATGACGATCTACGACCTGTGCCACATCGGCCACGCCCGCATGATGATGGCCTTCGATGTGGTGCAGCGCTGGCTCAAGGTCAGCGGCCTGCGCGTCACCTACGTGCGCAACATCACCGACATCGACGACAAGATCATCAAGCGCGCGCTCGAGCGCGGCATCACGCTGCGCGCGTTGACCGACGAGATGACCGCCGCCATGCACCAGGACATCGGCGCACTGGGCATTGAACCGCCCAGCCTCGAACCCCGGGCCACCGAGTACGTGCCGCAGATGCTGTCGCTGATCAACACCTTGCAACGCAAGGGCCTGGCGTACCAGGCCGACAACGGTGATGTGAACTACGCGGTGCGCAAGTTCCCTGGCTACGGCAAGCTCTCCGGCAAATCGCTCGACGACCTGCGCGCGGGCGAGCGCGTGGCGGTGGACAGCGACAAGAACGACCCGCTGGACTTCGTGCTCTGGAAATCGGCCAAACCCGACGAACCAGCCGAAGCCAAGTGGGACAGCGCCTATGGCGCGGGCCGGCCGGGCTGGCACATCGAGTGCTCGGCCATGAGCTGCAGCACCCTGGGCGAGACCTTCGACATCCACGGCGGTGGTGCCGACCTGCAGTTCCCGCACCACGAGAACGAGATCGCGCAGAGCGAAGGCGCCACCGGCAAACCGCTGGCGCGCTTCTGGGTGCACAACGGCTTCGTGCGGGTCGACAACGAGAAGATGTCCAAGAGCCTGGGCAACTTCTTCACCATCCGCGAGGTGCTGGCGAAGTACGACCCCGAGACCGTGCGCTTCTTCATCCTGAGGGCGCACTACCGCAGCGCGTTGAACTACAGCGATGCCCACCTGGACGACGCCCGGGGTGCGCTCAAGCGCCTGTACACCGCGCTGTCGCACGTGCCGCCGGCGGCTTCGACGCAGATCGACTGGTCCCAACCGCACGCTCAGCGCTTCCGCGCGGCCATGGACGAGGACTTCGGCACGCCCGAGGCCGTTGCCGTGTTGTTCGAACTGGCGGGTGAAGTCAACCGGAGCAAGGACGCGGCATTGGCCGGGCTGCTGCGCGCCCTGGGCGCCACGCTGGGCCTGCTGCAGGCCGACCCGGCCACCTACCTGCAGGGCGGTGGGGCCGAAGGCGGGCTGGACGAGGCGGCCATTCTGGACCTGATCGCCCAACGCAGCGCGGCCAAGCAGGCCAAGGATTTCGCTGGGGCCGATCGCATCCGGCAGCAGCTGCTGGACCAGGGCATCGTGCTCAAGGACAGCCCCACGGGCACCACCTGGGAGCGCAACTGATGCGCCACCACCGTCCTGCCCGAGCTCAACACGGAGGCGCCCGGCTATTGGGTGGATGCCTGTCGCCATCTCATGAAGCGCGACCGGGTGATGAAGAAGCTGATCCCCCAGCATGGGGGTGCCTGCCTGCAGTCGCGCGGAGATGCCTTCGTCACGCTGGCGCGCAGCATCGTCGGCCAGCAGATCTCGGTGAAGGCGGCCCAGTCGGTCTGGGACCGTTTCGAGCAATTGCCACGGAAGATGGTGCCCGCCCAGGTGCTCAAGCTGAAGGTGGACGACATGCGCGCGGCCGGCCTGTCGGCCCGCAAGGTCGAGTACCTGGTGGACCTTGCCCTGCACTTCGCCAACGACCAAGTCCACGTCAGCCAATGGGCCGACATGGACGACGAGGCCATCATTGCCGAGCTGGTGGCCATTCGTGGCATTGGCCGATGGACGGCCGAGATGTTCCTGATCTTCCACCTGATGCGGCCCAACGTACTACCCCTGGACGACCTTGGTTTGCAGAATGGCATCAGCCTGGCGTATTTTTCGGGTGAACCGGTCAGCCGCAGCGAGATCCGGGAGGTTGCGAACTCCTGGGCACCGTTCTGCAGCGTGGCAACTTGGTATATTTGGCGGTCGCTCGATCCGCTGCCGGTCAGTTACTGAGCGCACCGGCTTCGCCGGGACGTCGTGGCAAACAAGACCAAAGGAGCACACCTTGGCCAAAAAGAATTTTCTCGATTTCGAGCAACCGATTGCCGAGCTCGAAACCAAGATCGAAGAACTGCGTTATGTGCAGACCGAATCCGCGGTGGACATCTCCGAAGAGATTGAACAGCTGGCTGGCAAGAGCCTGCAGCTCACCAAGGACATCTACAGCAACCTCACGCCGTGGCAGATCACCAAGATCGCCCGCCACGCCGACCGCCCCTATACGCTGGACTACGTGCGCGAGATCTTCACGCACTTCCAGGAGTTGCATGGCGATCGGCACTTCTCGGACGACCTGAGCATCGTGGGCGGTCTGGCGCGCTTCAACGGCCAGCCCTGCATGGTGCTGGGCCACCAGAAGGGGCGCGACACGAAAGAGCGCGGCCTGCGCAACTTCGGCATGACCAAGCCCGAAGGCTATCGCAAGGCCCTGCGCCTGATGAAGCTGGCCGAGAAGTTCAAGCTGCCGGTCTTCACCTTCGTGGACACGCCCGGCGCCTACCCCGGCATCGATGCCGAAGAGCGCGGCCAGTCCGAAGCGATCGGCCGCAACATCTTCGAGATGGCGCAGCTGGAAGTGCCCATCATCTCCACCATCATTGGTGAAGGCGGCTCGGGCGGCGCGCTGGCCATTTCGGTGGCCGACCAGGTGCTCATGCTGCAGTACTCGGTGTACTCGGTCATCAGCCCCGAAGGTTGCGCCTCCATCCTCTGGAAGACCAGCGACCGCGCCAGCGATGCCGCCGATGCCCTGGGCATCACCGCGCACCGCCTCAAGGCGCTGGGCCTGGTGGACAAGATCGTCAACGAGCCCGTGGGTGGCGCGCACCGCGACCACAAGCAGATGGCCGCCTTCCTCAAGCGCGCCCTGGGCGACGCCTGGCGCCAGGTGACGGACCTCAAGGCCAAGGAGCTGCTCGATCGGCGCTACGCGCGCCTCAACAGCTACGGCCGCTTCACCGACACCAAGGCCGAGAGCAAGGACAAGCGCTGAGGTGAATGCCTCGCCAACCCCGGCCAACCCCTGCGATCGGGCGTTGGCCGCGTGGTGCGAGCGCTGGGGCTTCCTGCAGCCAGCCGGGCCCATGGCGGTGGCCTTCAGTGCCGGTGCCGATTCCACGGCCTTGTTGCTTGCGGCGCATCGGCGTTGGCCGGGCCAAGTGATCGCCTTGCATGTGAATCACGGTTTGCAGGCGGCGGCCGACTCCTTTCAGAACCACGCCCAGGCGTTCTGCGCTCTGCACGGCATCGTCTTGCGCGCCGAGCGTGTGCGGGCTGCGCATGCGCCGGGCGATAGCCCGGAAGACGCCGCCCGCCAAGCCCGTTACACCGCCCTGGCGCGCATGGCCGAAGAGGCCGGTGCGGCCTGTGTGCTGCTGGGCCAGCACGCGGACGACCAGGCCGAAACCGTCCTGCTCGCGCTCAGCCGCGGTGCGGGCCTGCCGGGGCTGGCTGCCATGGGCGAGCGCTTCGAACGCCATGGTCAGGTGTTTGGCCGGCCCTTGCTCGACGTGCCGTCCACCGCCTTGCGCGCCTGGCTGGCGTCCACTGGTCACGCCTTTGTGGACGATCCCAGCAACGCCGACCAGCGCTTCACGCGCAACCGCATCCGTGCGGTGCTGATGCCCGCGTGGGAGGCCTGTTTTCCCGGCTTTCGGCCCATGCTTGCGCGCAGCGCGGCCCACGCCGCCCAGGGGCAGCGGCTGCTCGACGACCTGGCCCGCATCGATCTCGCACAGGTGGGCACGCCTCCCGCGATCGCGGGGCTGCAGTCGCTGTCGCGCGATCGCCAGGCCAACGTGCTTCGCCACTGGTTGCGCGCCGAAGCGAACGTGGCGGCCAGCGCGGCCCAGCTGGACGAACTGCTCGATCAGATCGCGGCCTGCACCACGCGCGGCCACCGCATCCGCCTCAAGGTGCGCAGCGGCTTGGTCACTCGCGAGGGTGGGGATCTGCGTTTTCGTGGCGCCGATATAATTCCCGGTTGCCCTGAACGGCCCTTTGGGGCCTGGCATGCCGCGTGGAACACCGGTTGCGCGGCCGCAATCAACCCAATCCAATCCCTCCCGATGGCCTTGATAGTTCACAAGTACGGCGGCACCTCCATGGGGTCGACCGAGCGCATCCGCAATGTGGCCCGACGCGTCGCCAAATGGCACCGTGCCGGCCACCAGCTCGTCGTGGTGCCCAGCGCCATGAGCGGTGAAACCAACCGCCTGCTCGGTCTGGCAAGGAGCTGGCCCCGGGCAAGACCGACAGCGCCTACAACCGCGAACTCGACATGCTCGCCGCCACCGGCGAGCAGGCCTCGTCGGCCCTGCTGGCGATCGCGCTGCAGGCCGAGGGCGTTGGCTCGGTGAGCTACGCCGGCTGGCAGGTGCCGATCAAGACCAACAGCTCCTTCACCAAGGCGCGCATCGAGTCGATCGACGACGCGCGCATCCGCGCCGACCTGGCCGCCAGCAAGGTGGTCATCGTCACCGGTTTCCAGGGCGTGGACCCCGAAGGCCACATCACCACGCTGGGCCGTGGCGGCAGCGATACCTCTGCCGTGGCCGTGGCCGCGGCGCTCAAGGCGGCCGAGTGCCTGATCTACACCGACGTGGACGGCGTGTACACGACCGACCCGCGCGTGGTGCCCGAAGCACGTCGCCTCCAGCGCGTGAGCTTCGAGGAAATGCTGGAGATGGCCAGCATGGGCAGCAAGGTGCTGCAGATCCGTTCGGTGGAATTCGCCGGCAAGTACAAAGTGCCCTTGCGCGTGCTCTCCAGCTTCACGCCCTGGGACATCGACCTGAATGAAGAAGCCGCCTCCGGCACCCTGATCACTTTTGAGGAAGACGAAGACATGGAACAAGCCGTCGTTTCCGGCATTGCCTTCAACCGCGACGAAGCCAAGATTTCGGTGCTCGGCGTGCCCGACACCCCCGGCATCGCCTACCAGATCCTGGGTGCTGTGGCCGATGCCAACATCGAGGTCGATGTGATCATCCAGAACCTGAGCAAGGACGGCAAGACCGACTTCAGCTTCACGGTGCACCGCAACGAATTCCAGAAGACGCTGGACCTGCTCAAGACCAAGGTCGTGCCCGCGCTGGGTGCGGCCGAGGTGGTGGGCGATGCACGCATCTGCAAGGTGAGCATCGTCGGCATCGGCATGCGCAGCCACGTCGGCGTGCGCCAGCCGCATGTTCAAGTGCCTGAGCGTGGAGGGCATCAACATCCAGATGATCTCCACCTCCGAGATCAAGACCTCGGTGGTCATCGACGAGAAATACATGGAGCTGGCCGTGCGTTCGCTGCACCGCGAGTTCGATCTCGACCAGACCGCCGACACCATCACCGGTTGAACCCTCCACCAGAGGGAAATGCCTCCCGAGTTGAGGCATAATACGCAGCTTCCGGAGCGATGACCGAGTGGCCGAAGGTGCTCCCCTGCTAAGGGAGTATGGGGTGTAGAGCCTCATCGAGGGTTCGAATCCCTCTCGCTCCGCCAGTTATGCCAGGCGCCCCAGACGCGGGCTTCTGAACACCAAGCCCCACCGCCCATGGCCGTGGGGCTTTTTCACGTCCCGCCGCGTGGCGGCCGTGGCCGTTTTGATCGTCAAGGAGCCGCGATGAACGCTTCCCTCGCGCCCGCCCAGCAGATGCAGCTGGCGGTGCACTACCACTCGCAAGGCCTGCTGGACGCGGCCCGTTCGCTGTACGAAGGCGTGCTCAAGCAGTTCCCGACCGAATTCGCGGTGCTGTACCACCTGGGCCTGCTGGAGTCGCAGGCCGGCCATCCTGAACGCGCAGCGGGCTATTTCGGCCGTGCCGTGCAGTCCTCGCCGCAGAATGCCGATGCGCTGAACAACCTGGCGTTCACGCTGCAGCAGCTGGGCCGTGACACCGAGGCGCTGGCCACGTATGAGCAGGCGCGGGCGCTGCTGCCCGACGATGCGGACATCGCGATCAACCTCGGTCTGTTGCACAAGAAGCTGCAGCAGTTGCCCGAGGCCCTGGCCTGCTTCGAACGGGCCTTGCAGGCCCATCCGGCGCACACCGCGCTGCTGTGCAACCAGGGCAATGTGTTGCAACGCCTGGGGCGCCAGCCGGAGGCGCTGAGCAGCTACGAGCGGGCGCTGGCGGTCGAGTCCGACAACCCCGTGGTGCTGTGCAACCTCAGCAACGCGCTCAACGAACTGGCCCGGTACGACGAGGCCCTGGCCCGCGCCGAGCGCGCCACCGAGGCGCACCCGAAACACGCCCAGGCCTGGGTGGAGCGCGGCAATGCGCTCAAGCAACTGGGCCGCATCCCCGAGGCCGTCGCCAGTTGCGAGAAGGCCATCGCGCTGGATCCGGCCATGGTCCAGGCGCACACCAACCTGGCGGCCACGGTGCTCAGCGACAGCGTGGACACGCCCCGCGTCATCGCCGCCGGCCGCAGGAGCCTCGAGGTGTTCCTTCAGAGCGTGTACCGCGCGCCGGCCTTGCGGCACGCGGGTCTGGCGCTCAGTGCCTTCCGCCTCAAACACGATGTGCAGCAGGCGCAGTGGCTGCAGGCGCACGGCCACGCTGTGCCCGGCCTGGCGCCATTTCTCAAGACCGGCAGCGCGCTGCTGCAACAGGCGAAAGATTGGCCGCCCGGCGGCACGCTGCGCGCCTCGGCCAAGGAGCTGTCGAGCCTGCAGGAATTTCTGGCGCACGCCCTGGCTGCATGCCATGCCCGATGCCATGCCCGACGTGCTCAACTCGGAGAACGACTGGCTCGCGCTGGAAGAGGCCTACCTTGCGGGCACGCCCGAAATCCTGACCATCGACCACTTCCTGTCCGAGCCGGCGCTCAAGGCCTTTCAGGACTTTGCCCACGCCTCGCGCGTGTGGCACGGCGAGTACGCCAACAGCTACCTGGGGGCCTTCGCCAACCGGGGCTTCAACAGCCCGCTGCACCTGCAGCTCGCGCGCGAGCTCAAGCAGCGCATGCCGCGTGTGTTCAAGGACTACCTGCTGACCCAGCTCTGGGGTTTCAAGTACGAGCCGGCCGTGACGCGCGGCATCAACGTGCACGCCGACTTCGCCAAGGTCAACCTGAACTTCTGGATCGCACCGAGCGAACACAACCTCGATCCCGAGAGCGGCGGCCTCAAGGTCTACGACGTGCCGGCGCCGGCCGACTGGACCTTCGAGCAGTACAACGCAGACAGTGCCCGCATCTACGAGTTCCTGGCGCAACACAAGGCGGGTTGCGTGACGGTGCCGCACCGCTGCAACCGCGCGGTGCTGTTCAACTCGGCGCTGTTCCACGAGACCGACACCATTCGCTTCGTGGACCGCTACGAAGCCCGGCGGGTCAACATGACCTACCTGTTCGGCCAGCAGTTGCGATAGCAAGCAAGGCCTGACCGACAATCGAGGCATGACGTCCTCCGCCCATTCCCCTGCGGCCCTGAGCCGCGCCGCCTTCGCCACCCTGTTGCTCATCGCATTCATGATGGGCGCCAACCACGTCGCCGCGCGGCTCGCGTTCGACCACGGCGTGAGCGTGCGCCACGGCCGTGGCCTTCCGCAGCAGCGTGACGGCGTTGGTGGTCGCGGCCATCCTGCTGGTCTACCGCGTGCCCATGCGCCTTCAGGCGCGGCATCGCAAGGCCTTGCCCGCGATCGGCCTGCTGGTGGGTGTGCAAAGCCTGTGCCTGTACGCCGCCGTGGCGCGCCTGCCCGTGGCGCTGGCGCTGCTCGCGTTCAACACCTACCCCTTGTGGACGGCGCTCTGGGCGCGCCTGGTCTACGGCCAGCGGCCGCAGCCGCGCGTGCTGAAGGCCATGCCGGTGATGCTCCTTGGTCTGGCGCTCGCGCTCGACGTGTTCGGCGCGGCATCGGGCCTGGGCGCTTCGGGCCATTGGGCACAGATCGGTGTGGGCGTGGCGTTCGCGCTGGCCGCGGCCGCCACCTTCGGCATGGCGCTGGTGTTGACGCAGCACGAAACCAGTGAACTCGATGGCCGGCTGCGCACGGCCACCACCATGGCCATCGTCGCCGTGATGGCGATGATCGCGGCCACCGCGCAGGGCGGCCTGTCCCTGCCCACCGCGCCCACGGGCTGGTGGGGCTTGCTGGGCCTGACCTTCCTCTACGGCACCGCTTTCACCATCATGTTCACCGTGCTGCCCAAGCTCGGGGTGGTGGGCAATTCGGCCATCATGAACATCGAACCCATCTTCGCGCTGGTGCTGGCCTGGGCGATCCTGGGCCAGTCCATCGCCGCCGTGCAGGTGGTGGGCGGCCTGGTGGTGGTGGCGCACGGTGATGTGGCTGGGCCTGCGCAAGGCCTAGGCCTTATTCCCCGTCGTCGAGCGACGCGCTCCAGCGCTCGTTCCATTCCCCTCGCGGCGGCGCGTCGCGCAGGTCCTCGATCTGGCGCCGGTCGCGTTTGGTGGGGCGGCCCATCGGCTGGCTGTGGGCCGGCTCGGGCGCCAGGCGCCGCTGCTCGGCGGCCTGGCTGCGCCGCAGGAGCGAGGCCGCGGTTTCTTCGTAGAGCAGGGCGGCCACCGGCGCGGGGCCGCGAACGCCGCTCAGGCCCTTCACGACCACGGTGCGCGTGTCCGGCCCGATGCGCAGCTCCAGGGTGTCGCCCGGTTTCACGTCGCGCGAGGGTTTGACCGGCAGGCCGTTGAGCCGCACATGGCCTTTGTCGATGGCTTCGCTGCTCAGGCTTCGGGTCTTGTAGAAGCGCGCGGCCCAGAGCCATTTGTCCAGGCGGACCTTGCCGGTGGCGTCGTCGGTGTCGGGTTTCATGAGTGGCTGGCAGGTGTCGCCAGGGGCAGGCGCACGATCGCTTCCAGCCCGATGACCTGGCCCTGGTGGGTGCGGTTGTTGAGTTCGATGCGGCCGTCCAGGGACAGCACGATTTCCCGGCAGATCGCCAGGCCCAGGCCGGAGCCCGACACGCCGGGCGCATGCTGCTGGTCGGTGACGAAGGGCTGGAACAGGCGTTCGCGCAGCGCGGGCGAGATGCCCGGGCCCTCGTCGCGCACGGTGAGCGCCGCGGTTTGCAGGTCCACCACCAGCACCACCGACAGGCTGGAGCCCGCGGGTGTGTTCTTGATCGCGTTGTGCAGCAGGTTGCGGCTGAGTTCGCGCAAGGCCCATTCGTGTGCCTGCACCGGCGCGGCCTGGGTGTCGATCGAGAAGTCGATCGAACGCTCCGCAATCAGCGCCGAGAGGTCCAGCGCCACCGCGCGCACCACCTGGGACCAGTCGATCACCGGCGGCTTGCCATCCTGGCGCAACTGCTCCACCTTGGCCAGCGCCAGCATCTGGTTGGCCAGTTCCGTGGCGCGCTCGACCGTGTGGCCGATCTCCTCCAGCGCCTGCTGGGGCGGGACGTCGCCGCGCCGCGCCGACTGCACCTGGGTTTTGAGCACCGCCAGTGGCGTGCGCAACTGGTGCGAGGTGTCGCGAACGAAGCGCTTCTGGTGCTCCAGCAGGTGCGAGAGCCGTTGCATGTGCTGGTTGGTGGCGTCCAGCAGTGGCAGCAGCTCGCGCGGCGCGCCTTCGGTGGACAGCGGCGAGAGGTCGTTCTCGCTGCGCATGCCCAGCGCCTGGCTGAGCGCGCGCACCGGGCGCGTGGCGCGCTGCACCACGAAGACCACCACGAGCGCAATCACCACCACCAGCGCGGCCTGCCGCCACAGCGTGTCGAGCAGGATCTGCCGTGCCAGCGTCTCGCGCAGCTCCAGCGTTTCCGCCACCTGGATGGTGGCGATGCCCTGCTCGTACACACCGGACACTGGTTGCAGCAGCACCGCCATGCGCACCGGCACGCCGCGGTATTCGTCGTCGTAGAAGTTGACCAGGGCGGCGTAGAGGTTCTTCTGCGGGATGTCGCGGCGCCAGTCGGGCATGTCGCGAAAGCCCGAGACCATCTCGCCCTTGAGGCCGCTCACGCGGTAGAAGATGCGGCTGCGGTTGTCGGCCTCGAAGGCTTCGAGCGCCGAGTAGAGCAGGGTGGATTCGACCCGCACCTCGTCGCCCGCGCCCGTCACCCGCAGCTGTTCGCCGAGCGACTTCGCGGTGGCCAGCAGGGTGCGGTCGTAGGCGGTGTCGGCGGCGTCGAGGGCCTGCCGGTACAGCACGACGGTGTTGATGATCACGAACGCGAACACCGGCAGCAGGATGCCCATGAGCAGTGTGCGGCGCAGCGACACCGCGCGCGGGCGTGGGGTCTCGGTGGTGGGGTTCACGCCGTGGCCTTCAGCAGATAACCCAGGCCGCGCAGCGTGACCAGTTGCGCGCCGGTGTGGGCGATCTTCTTGCGCAGGCGGTAGGCCACCACCTCGATGGCCTCCGGCTGCACCTGGCTCTCGCCCGGGAACACCAGCTCGAACAGCCGCTCCTTGGCGATGGCGTGGCCCGGCTTGCCCAGCAGGGCTTGCAGCAGCGCCAGTTCGCGCGGGGCGAGCTCCATCGGCCGGCCATCGAAGTAGACCGCGCCGCTGTCCTTCTCCACGTGCATGCCGCACCACACGGGCCCGCGCGCGGCCTGGTCGGCGTTGCTGGAGCGCCGCACCAGGGCCCGCACGCGGGCTTCGAGTTCGTCGAGGTCGAAGGGCTTGGGCATGTAGTCGTCGGCGCCCGTGTTCAGGCCGAGGATGCGGTCGCCCACCGTGCCACGCGCGGTCAGCACGATCACCGGGGTGCTCAGGCCGGCGGCGCGCGCCTGGCTCAACACCTCCAGTCCGTCCACGCCCGGCAGGCTCAGGTCGAGCAGCACCGCGTCGGGCAGGCTGGCCTGCCACAGCGCCAGGGCACGGGCGCCGTCTTCGCAACCCAGCACCTGCATGCCGCGCCGCTCGAAGCTGCGCCGCAAGGTGGTCTGCATCGTGGCGTTGTCTTCGATCAGGAGCAGCTTCATGGCCTCCGATTATGGGCGTGGGGTGAACGCCCGCCGGTCCGCGTCCGCGCCCGGCCTAGGGTTTGTCCCGATCGGTTGGACAGCGAACTGACAGCCGCCAAAACGAGCATGGCCTCTCCCATTCACTTCTGAAAGTCATCATGAAAAAACATGCCATCGCCTTGGCGGCACTGGGTCTGGTCAGCGGTTACGCGAGCGCGCAGTCGTCCGTGACGCTGTACGGTGTGGTGGACGTGGCGCTTGAGCGCGTCAAGGGCGCCACCTCGGTCACGCGCGTGACCTCGGGGCAGCAGCAGGGTTCGCGCTGGGGCCTGCGCGGCACGGAGGACCTGGGCGGCGGGCTCAAGGCCACCTTCCTGCTGGAGTCCGGCTTCAACGCCGACGTGGGCACGCTCGGCCAGGGTGGCCGGCTGTTCGGGCGCCAGGGCTATGTGGGTCTGGGCGGCAACTGGGGCACGGTGCGCCTGGGCCGCCAGTACACGCCGATGGACGACATCGCCAGCATCATCGGCACCAAGGTCTACGACGTGGTGAGCGTGGTGCCCATCATCGGCAACGGGGACTACAACCGTGTGGACAACGCCATCACCTACGTGTCGCCCACCGTGCGCCAACACCGTGTTCCAGCTGCAGTACAGCCTGGGTGAGGAGCGCGCCAGCAACAACGCCAGCGCGGACTTCGGCAAACAGGTCAGCGCGCACGCGCTCTACGCGCAAGGCCCCTGGACGCTGGGCCTGTCGCTGATGCAGGTGGCCGATGCCGACGGCGTGCTGGCCGGCAAGCAGGGCAAGGACGCGCTGCTGTTCGTGGGGGCGTACGACTTCGGCCCGGTCAAGCTCACCGGCTACTACGACGTGGAAGACAAGGCCGTGGAGAAGCTCAAGCTGTTCGGCCTGGCGGCGGCCTTCAAGTTCGGCGAGACCACGGTGTCGGTGGGCGCGGCGCAGGCCAAGAACGTCAACGGCTCGGCCGCCGCGGCCAGCGACGACGCGAAGATCTACACCCTGCAGGCCACCCACAACCTGTCCAAGCGCACGGCGCTCTATGGCCACCTTACCGCCGTCTCCAACGACACGGCGGCGGCGCTCGGCTTCAACAGCCCGGTGGCCGGTTCGAGCTCCAACGGCATCCAGGTGGGCATTCGCCACCGCTTCTGAGCCCGCGCGGCGCCGGTCTGTCTCCTAGGGTTTCCCCCAATCAGAAGGACAGCGAACTGACAGCGTGCGGGCAGAAGATACGCACATCGGTTCAGCCATTCCCTAGGAGACAAGCCATGCGTCGCGACACCTTCCTCAAATCCCTTGCGGCCCTCGCCGCCGCCGGCGCGCTGCCCAACGCCGCGTGGGCCAGTGCCAACATCAAGATGATGATCCCCGCCAACCCCGGCGGTGGCTGGGACGGCACCGGCCGCGCGCTGGGCGACGCCATGCGCGATGCCGGCGTGGCCGCCTCGGTGACCTACGAGAACAAGGGCGGTGCGGCCGGTGCCATCGGCCTGGCCCAGTTCTACAACGCGAGCAAGGGCGACCCGAACGCGCTGATGGTCATGGGCGCCGTCATGCTCGGCGGCATCATCACCGGCAAGCCGCCGGTGTCCATCACGCAGCTCACGCCCATTGCGCGCCTGAGTACCGAGTACAACGTGTTCGTGCTGCCTTCCAACTCGCCGTTCAAGACCATGAAGGACGTGGTCGAGCAGCTCAAGAAGGACCCGGGCAGCATCAAGTGGGGCGGCGGTTCGCGCGGCGCCACCGAGCACATCGCCGCGGCGCAGATCGCGCAGCTGGTGGGCGTGCCCGCATCCAAGATCAACTACGTGCCGTTCCGGGGCGGTGGCGAAGCCACGGCCGCCATCCTGGGTGGCAACGTCACCGTGGGTGGCAGCGGCTACAGCGAATTCCAGCAGTACATCGAGAGCGGCAAGATGCGCGCCATCGCCATCACCTCGGCCCAGCGCGTCAAGGGCATCGATGTGCCCACGCTGAAAGAGCAGGGCATCGACGTGGAGATCGGCAACTGGCGCGGCGTCTACGGCGCGGCCGGCATCACCCAGGCCCAGCGCGACGCGCTCACCGCCATGATCGTCAAGGCCACGCAGAGCAAGTCGTGGGCGGCCGCCGTCGAGAAAAACAACTGGACGCCCGCGCTGCTGACCGGCAAGGCTTTCGACGAGTTCGTCGACAAGGACTTCTCCTCCTTGCGCGCGACCATGGTGCGTGCCGGCATGGTCTGAGCCTGCCTTCTCGGTGCGCTCCCGCCGGGAGCGCCATGCCCTCACCCTGGTGTGTTCGCGCGCCAGGGTGATTCGTTTTGATAAGGACCCGTCATGAACCCCACTCCCCAGGCCGCCGCCGCGCCCGACCACCGCCCCGGCCAACTGGCCATGGGCATCGGCGCACTGATCGTGGCCGCCGTGCTTGCCTATGGCGCGGCAGCGATTCCTTCCGACGCGGGTTACGCCGGCGTCGGCCCCGACTTTCTGCCCTGGGTGGTGAGCGCGGCGCTCGCCATCTGCGGCGTGATGCTCATCTGGGAAGTGCGCACCGGCGGCTACCGGCACATGGAAGAGCCTTCGGGCGCGGCGCGCGGCGACTGGCGCGCGCTGGCCTGGGTCTCGGCCGGCGTGCTGCTCAACGCGGCACTCATCACCACCATCGGTTTCATCCTGAGCTGTGCGCTGTGCTTCGCGCTGGCCGTGCGCGGTCTGCGCGCCAGCGAGGGCAAGCCCATCGGCGATCTGCGCCAGACCGTGAAGGACGCGGTCACCGGCATCGTCATCGCGGCGCCCGTGTACTGGCTGTTCACCAAGCTGCTGGCCGTGAACCTGCCCGGCGTCACCGCCAGCGGCTGGATCTGAATCGGAAGGCGGAACCGACATGATGGACACCCTCAACCAACTGCTCGCGGGCTTCGCCACCGCCGGCACCCCCATCAACCTGCTGTGGGCCTTCGCGGGCTGTGCCCTGGGCACCGCCATCGGCGTGCTGCCCGGCCTGGGCCCGGCCGTGACGGTCGCCATGCTGCTGCCCATCACCGGCCAGGTCGAACCCACGGCCTCCATGATCTTCTTCGCCGGCATCTACTACGGCGCCATGTACGGGGGCTCCACCACCTCCATCCTGCTCAACACGCCGGGCGAGACCGGCACCATGGTCACCGCGCTCGAAGGCTTCAAGATGCGCAAGAGCGGGCGCGCGGGCGCGGCCCTGGCCACCGCCGCCATCGGCTCCTTCGTGGCCGGCACCATCGCCACCATCCTGGTGACGCTGTTCGCGCCCATGCTGGCCGAATTCGCCGTGAAGCTCGGCCCGCCCGAGTATTTCTGCCTGATGCTGCTGGCCTTCACGACCGTGAGCGCGGTGCTCGGCCAGAGCACCTTGCGCGGCCTCACCGCGCTGTTCTTCGGTCTGGCGCTGGGCCTCATCGGCATCGACCAGATCACCGCGCAGGTGCGTTACACCGGCGGCATCCTGGAGTTCATGGACGGCATCGAGGTGGTGCTGGTTGCCGTGGGCCTGTTCGCCGTGGCCGAAGCGCTCTACAACGCGCTCTACGAAGGCCGCAGCGAGGCCAGCATGAACAAGATGAACAAGGCCCACATGACGCGCAGCGAATGGCGCCGCTCCTGGCCCGCCTGGCTGCGCGGCACCGCCATCGGTTTCCCCTTCGGCACCATCCCCGCCGGCGGCACCGAAATCCCCACCTTCCTGAGCTACGCCACCGAGCGCAAACTGGCCGCACCCGAGCACAAGGCCGACTTCGGCACCGTCGGCGCCATCGAAGGCGTCGCAGGGCCCGAGGCCGCGAACAACGCGGCCGTCACCGGCACGCTGGTGCCACTGCTCACGCTGGGTATTCCGACCTCGGTGACGGCCGCCATCCTGCTGAGCGCGCTGCAGAACTACGGCATCAACGCCGGCCCGCAGCTGTTCCAGACCTCGTCCGCGCTCGTGTGGGCGCTGATCGCCTCGCTCTACATCGGCAACGTCATGCTGCTGGTGCTCAACCTGCCCATGGTGGGCCTGTGGGTCAAGCTGCTGAAGATTCCGCGCCCGCAGCTCTACGCCGGCATCCTGATCTTCGCCACCGTGGGTGTGTACGGCATGCGCCAGAGCGCGTTCGACCTTTTCCTCATGTACGGCCTGGGCCTGCTCGGTGTGGTGATGCGCCGCTACGACTTCCCCACCGCACCCGTGATCGTGGGCCTCATCCTCGGCCCGATGGCCGAAGCGCAGATGCGCAACGCCTTGTCCATCGGGGAAGGCAGCTTCATGGTGTTCCTGCAGCGCCCCATGTCGGCCACGCTGCTGGCCGTGGTGCTCGTGGTGCTGGTGTTGCCGCGCCTGTTGGCACGGCTCAAAGGGCCTGCGGGGGCCTAGCCTCGATCCGAAACCGTCTCTCGGCTAGGGGGAATCCCTGGCCTGGAAGGCCTGGGTTGTCACCTGCATACAACGCGGCAAGCACCCAGTTTCCCGGCAGGCCCACCACGATTCCTGCCCGCGCAGGAGTCAGGTGCAGGTATCTGGAATGAAAAGCCGGATGGCGGCAACGAAGCGCGTCCGGCCCTGAGGTCAAAGTCCTCCCGAGTCGTCAAGCCTGTCAGCCTTGACAGGCGTTGGACGCCGCTTTTCCCCCAAGACAGCATGGCCGCCCATGAAAAGCGTGGGGCGGCGAGCCCGTCTTCGCCCGTTGAGTCATGCCAACTTCGTGAGGTTCGGGTTTCTGCAATGAACACTTCCAGATCTGTTGAACAGGCGCATCAAGAATTGAAAGACGCCTGTCTCGCCTTCATTCGTGGGCGGCCGTGGGACTCGGTCACTTGCCATGCGGTCATCCTGAACAAGATGGCCCGAATCAGCATCTATCTGGTTCACGAGAACCAGATCGAAAGAAAAAGGCTCGCAGCGACTGGGGCTTTCACGGCACCCGAAGACGCCGTGCTGTTCCTGCGCGACGATCTTTTGAGCACCACCGGGGAGCGCATGTGGGGCCTGACTTTCACGCTGTATCCCGACGGCAGGTTCAACATCGAGTTCGACTGCCACCAGCCCAAGGGCCACGAAGCCGCATCCACGCCAGGCGAAGCCTTGTCTGTCGCCGAGAGACTGCCTCAGGCCTGGGACAGGATGGCTGCGGCGCTGTCCGCTCACCAATCCTTCGAAGACCAATGGCTCGTCACCGCCATGACCTGGCTGGAGCAGCAGACGACGAAGCACCGCCAGGCATGGGGCCTGGGCAGCGAAACGCAATGGCACCTCGACATGGACGAAGGCTGGTTGCGCTGGAGTTTCGCCGACGGCCGCGTGATGCAGGCCGCCGCGCAGGTGGTGGGGGTCTACTGCACGAAGGAGAGCCGCTTCACCTGGGGTTGGGAACACCCTTCGGTGCCCGACGCCTTGCAACGGGCCGCACAGCAGGTGCGCACCCTCGGCTTTGATCGGTGGGTCACGCGCGTCGTGAACTGCTCGCAGGATGAGGCCTGGCAATTCGCCGCCATGGCCGCACAGCACGACGGGGCCGCCGGGGCCTACCGGGGCGACAACGATGGGACGTGGACGTACCTGAGTTTCGATGAGCCCAGGGCCGTGACGCTGTGATGCCTCAGGTGGCGTGACCTCAGGTGGTGCCCGTTCGCTCGGACGGGGACCACTCGCCCCCGAAGAGCATCCTCTCCAGGCAGTGGCTGGCCTGCGGCACGTCATGGGTCTGGGCCAGCAAGAAGACGGCGTCTCGATCCGGTCGCGAGACACCGAGTTGCTCCAACAGGCCGTGCAGCCATGCCGCGTCATCCTGCTGAATCCGTTCGATCAGGCAATGGATGGCGTAGCAGGGGTTTTCCGCCGCCATCTTCAGCTTGGCGGCCGTCCATCCCTCCGAGCGGGCAGAGCGGTTCAGGGTCTCGACGAACGCGGGGGAATGGAAGTCGACGCGCCAGGCCGTCTCTCGCCGGTTCAGTTCGCGCGTCGAGAAAAACGATCGGATGCCTCGGTACACCCGGTAGCCGGCATAGGCCAGGCCTGTGGCGATGGCGATGAACGCCAGCGGGGGAAAGAGGAATGCCAAGGCGCTGAAGAGGGTGGCCGCGATGCCGGTGATGGTTTCTATCCTTGCCTTGGTCCGCTTGTCTCGGGCTTGTTGCAGCGCGTCCTTGCGTTGGCTGCGGGCGTGTCGGATCACATGGGCTTGCAGCGATGTCGGGCTGGCGGCGGGTGAGCCGCTTTCGATCAAGCGCAGCGCGCGCTTGGCCTGTTCGACCAGCTTGCTCGACGAATGCCATTTGAAGATGCCCGCCAAGGCTTGAAACGCCGAGCCCACGATGCCGACGATGCTGGCGGCCAACGAGAGCCACGCACTGGCCGTGAAGGCCAGCTTCAGGGCGGAAAACAGGCGCGATGTCCACGACACGACGGTGTAGCGAACCACATCCACGATCTGCTCCGGCGCGTGCCGCATGGCCGTCTCCAGCTGCACCTTGGAGGCGCGCGCCTGCCAGGCCTTCTTGGCGGCGTCGCACAGTCGCCGCGCCTGAGAGGGATGTGCCTCTGAATGCGCCCACCGGCGGTGGGCCTCGTCCATCGCCAGTTGGCCCTGTGCGAATGCGGCGTGGGTCGCCTGTCGGTGCGACAAAGCCTGGCAGGTGTTGGACAGGTTTTTGATCGCCGCGCCCGTTTCGATGGCACCGCCCGCACCCTGGAGGGCCTGGAAGGCGCCCAGCGCTTCCAAAGGAAAACCATCCCCGATCGGTGCGCTGTTCTCGTGCCCGGTTTTTTCCAGGGGCGCCTTGCTCAACCCCGAGGCCACGCCTTGCGGCGCACGGGTGAGGTAGGCCATGCCGCACACGGCATCGAGTTGGGAGTGCAGCCGTCGGGCTGTCACCGCCCCCTCCAGGTGCCCCGGGTCCGTGGAGGCGAGTGGGGTGTCCCTGAGCACCCACACGTCTGCGTGCGCGTGGCCGTGGTGGCGTGGGCTGCCCGTCGGCCCATTCATTTCGCTACGGGAAGAGGGCGGGCGGGTCGGAAAACCAAGGACAGAGGAAAGAACCATGTGCGTCATCGCGGCGAATCGTAGTTCTTACTTATTACTCTTCAATGACAGCGCAGGCGCGGAGAAGTGCAGGGTTACCATCCCGCCATGACCCGGGACAACCGCCTGCCGCGTGACGCGCAAAGCATCCTCGAACTCGCCGCGAGGTCGATGTTCGATCTGTTCGCCAACGCCAGCGAGGGCATGATGCTGGTGGACCGCGACGCGCGCGTGGTCTGGATCAACGACCAGTACCGCCGCTTCCTGCCCGCGCTGGGCTTCGAGCGCGAGGAAGACTTCGTCGGCCACCCGGTCTCGCGCGTGGTGCAGAACACGCAGATGCACCAGGTGCTGGCGCACCGGCAAGCCCATCCTCATCGACCTGCTGACCAACCGCGCCGGCACCTTCGTGGTGAGCCGCATCCCGCTGCGCGACGACGCGGGGGAGGTGATCGGGGTGCTGGGCATCGTGCTGTTCGACCACCCCGAGACCACGCTGCAACCCCTCATCAGCAAGTTCGCGCGGCTGGAGCAGGACCTGAGCGAAGCCCGGCGCGAACTCGCGAGCCAGCGCCGCAGCAAGTACACCTTCGCCAGCTTCGTGGGCAGCAGCGCCGCCGCGCTGGAGGTCAAGCGCCAGGCCCGGCGCGCCGCGCAGTCGGCCAGCCCGGTGCTGTTGCTGGGCGAGACCGGCACCGGCAAGGAGTTGCTCGCGCACGCCATCCACGCGGCCTCGCCGCGCGCGGGCCGCTCGTTCGTGAGCGTGAACATGGCGGCCGTGCCCGACACGCTGCTCGAAGCCGAGTTCTTCGGCGTGGCCCCCGGGGCCTACACCGGCGCCGACAAGAAAGGGCGCGACGGCAAGTTCAAGCTGGCCGATGGCGGCACGCTGTTCCTGGACGAACTCGGCGACATGCCGATGTCGGTTCAGGTCAAGCTGCTGCGCGCGCTGCAGGAAGGCGAGATCGAGCCGCTGGGTTCGAACAAGCTGGTGCGCTTCGACGTGCGCGTGGTCGCCGCCACCTCGCGCGACCTGCAGCAGATGGTGCGCGAAGGCAGCTTCAGGGAAGACCTCTACTACCGCCTCAACGTGTTGCCCATCCGCGTGCCGCCGCTGCGCGAGCGGCAGGACGACATCGCGCTGCTGATCGAGGCCCTGTGCGAAGACATCGCCGCGCGCGGCGGCGGCGCACAGCTGGAGCTGACCGCCGACGCCCAGGCCCTGCTGGCCGCACAGCCCTGGCGCGGCAACATCCGCGAACTGCGCAACGTGCTGGAACAGCTTGCGCTGCGCAGCGACTCGCACCACATCGCCGCCGCGCAGGTGGGGGCGGTGCTGCAGGAAGCCGGCCTGCCCGCCCTGGCGCCGGCGGTCGCCTTGCCCAAGGCCGTGGCGCGTGCGATGGAAGAGGGCGACGACCTGCGCCCGCTGCCCGAGCAGATCGCCGAGCTGGAGCAGCGCGCGATCGCGCAGGCCCTGGCCCGCACCGGTGGCAACCGCACCGCCGCCGCGAAGCTGCTCGGCATCTCGCGTGCCAGTCTGTACGACCGTTTGGCGGCCCTGGGCGATGCGTCTGAAATTCAGACGATTGTCTGAATTTCAGACAATTTCACGATTCGAGATTGTCTGAAATCTGGACAATCGCCAGGGCGTTCTGAACAAAACCCTTTGAAATCAAAGGCCTGTACCGCTGGCACGAAGTCTGCGATAAGGAAGGCACGGCGCACCGCGCTGTCACGATCCTTCCAACCAGGAGACAAGACATGACTCACACCACCCGCCGCCTGGCGGTCATCGCGCTCGCCTGCTCTGCGGCGCTCGGCACCTCGCTCGTTTCGGCCCAGGCCAACAAGGGCGAGATCCGCATCGCCCACATCCACAGCAAGACCGGCCCGCTCGAGGCCTATGCCAAGCAGACCCAGGCCGGCCTGATGATGGGCCTGAGCTACGCCACCGGCGGCACCATGATGGTGGGTGGCAAGAAGATCGTCGTGATCGAGAAGGACGATCAGGGCAAGCCCGATGTGGGCAAGAGCCTGCTGGCCGCCGCCTACGCCGACGACAAGGTGGATCTGGCCATCGGCCCGACCGCTTCGCCCGTGGCCCTGGCAATGCTGCCCGTGGCCGAGGAGTACAAGAAGATCCTGCTGGTCGAGCCCGCCGTGGCCGACTCGATCACCGGCGACAAGTGGAACAAGTACATCTTCCGCACCGGCCGCAACAGCAGCCAGGACGCCGCCGCCAACGCCGTGGCGCTGGACCAGCCGGGCAACGTGATCGCCATGCTGGCCAACGACAACGCCTTCGGCCGCGACGGCGTGAAGGCCGCCAAGGACTTCACCAAGAAGGCCAAGATCGTTCACGAGGAATACCTGCCTGTGGGCACGACGGACTTCACCGCCGGCCTGCTGCGCATCGTCGACAAGCTCAAGGACCAGCCGGGCACCAAGTACATCTCGGTGGGCTGGTCGGGCGCGCCCACGCCCTTCGGCAAGATCGCCGAGATGGAGCTGGACAAGCGCTACGGCATCAAGCTCGCCACCGGCGGCAACATCCTGCCCGCGATGGTGGCCTACAAGCAGTTCCCGGGCATGGAGGGCGCGCTGTACTACTACTTCGGCATCCCCAAGAACCCGGTGAACGACGCGATGGTGGCCGAGCACTACAAGCAGTTCAAGACGCCGCCGGACTTCTTCACCGCCGGTGGTTTCTCGGCCGCGATGGCCGTGGTGACCGCGCTGAAGAAGACCAACGGCGACACCAAGACCGACACGCTCATCAAGACCATGGAAGGCATGAGCTTCGACACGCCCAAGGGCACGATGACCTTCCGCAAGGAAGACCACCAGGCCATGCAGAGCATGTACCACTTCAAGATCAAGGCCGACCCGGCGTTTGCCTGGGGTGTGCCCGAGCTGGTGCGCGAGATCAAACCTTCTGATCTCGACATTCCGATCAGGAACAAGCGCTGAGCGCTTGACCCCCTGCGCCGCTGACGCGGCTTCCCCCATGAAAGGGGGACAACACGTGCGGCCTGGCGAAGCCAGTTCCGCCGTGTTTCTGGAAGGTCGCCGCACTGGCGGCGACCGGTGTCCATGCTCTCCGGATCTCCCATGCTTGAAACCCAAGACCTCACGGTCCGCTTCGGCGGGCACGTGGCGGTGAATGCCGTCTCGTGCGCGTTCGCGCCGGGCACGCTCACCGCCATCGTCGGCCCCAACGGCGCGGGCAAGACGACCTACTTCAACCTCATCTCGGGCCAGATCAAGGCCAGCGCGGGCCGTGTGCGGCTCGGTGGCAAGGACATCTCGGCGCTGGGCGCGCCGGCGCGCGCGCAGGCCGGGCTGGGCCGGGCGTTCCAGCTGACCAACCTGTTCCCCAACCTCACGGTGCAGGAGAACGTGCGGCTGGCGGTGCAGGCGAGGGCGGGCGCGGGGCTGAACCTGTGGCGCATCTGGAGCGACCGGCGCGACCTGCTGCAGCGCGCCGACGAGGTGCTGGAAACCGTGGCCCTGGCCGACAAGCGCGACGCGCTCGCCTCCAGCCTGCCGCACGGCGACCAGCGCAAGCTGGAGGTCGGCATCCTCATGGCGCTGGAGCCGCAGGTTTTCATGTTCGATGAACCCACGGCCGGCATGAGCGTGGACGAGGTGCCCGTGATCCTCAACCTCATCCGCAAGCTCAAGGAAGACAAGCGCAAGACCATCCTGCTGGTCGAACACAAGATGGACGTGGTGCGCGAACTCTCGGACCGCATCATCGTGCTGCACAACGGTGAGCTCGTGGCCGATGGCGAACCCGCCACCGTGATTGCCTCGCCCGTGGTGCAGCAGGCCTACCTTGGCATCAACCCGGAAGAAGAGGTGAGCGCATGAGCCAGGACCTGTTGACGCTGAAAGGGGTTCACACCCACATCGGCGCGTACCACATCCTCCACGGCGTGGACCTCGCCGTGCCGGCCAACCAGCTCACCATGCTGCTGGGCCGCAACGGCGCGGGCAAGACCACCACGCTGCGCACCATCATGGGCCTGTGGCACGCCAGCCAGGGCACGGTGACGCTCGACGGCCAGGACATCACCCAGCGCCCCACGCCCGACATCGCGCGCAGCGGCGTGGCCTACGTGCCCGAGAGCATGGGCATCTTCGCGGACCTCTCGGTGCGCGAGAACATGCTGCTGGCCGCGCGCGGCGCGCGCAGCCTGGACGACATCGACACCAACCGCCTCGAATGGATCTTCGGCCTGTTCCCGGCCATGAAGAAATTCTGGCTGCACCCGGCCGGCAAGTTGAGCGGCGGGCAGAAGCAGATGCTCGCCGTCTCGCGCGCCATCGTCGAGCCGCGCAAGCTGCTGCTGATCGACGAGCCCAGCAAAGGCCTGGCGCCCGCGATCATCCAGAACATGATCGCGGCCTTCCGCGAACTCAAGGCCGCCAAGACCACCATCCTGCTCGTCGAGCAGAACTTCAACTTCGCGCGCCAGCTCGGCGACACCGTGGCCGTGATGGACGACGGCCGCGTCGTGCACAGCGGCTCCATGGCCGAACTCGCGGCCGACGAATCGCTGCAATCCAAGCTGCTGGGCCTGTCCCTCGGAGCACACCAATGAAACTCAACGCCGACTTCGACTGGAAGCCGCTGGCCCTGGTGCCCGCGCTGGCGCTGCTCGCGCTGCCCGCCGTGGGCAGCCCGTCCACCTGGATCACGCTCACCGTGGCCGGCCTGGCGATGGGCATGATCGTCTTCATCATCGCCTCCGGCCTCACGCTGGTCTTCGGCCTCATGGACGTGCTCAACTTCGGCCACGGCGTGTTCATCGCGCTGGGCGCTTTCGTCGCGCACCACCGTGCTGGCCAGCATGGGCAGCTACACCACGGCCAACAGCCTCTGGCTCAACCTCGTGGCCTTGCTGCCCGCCATGCTGGTGGCCATGGCCGTGGCCGGCGCGCTGGGCTGGGTGTTCGAGCGGCTCATCATCCGCCCGGTGTACGGCATGCACCTCAAGCAGATCCTCATCACCATGGGCGGCATGATCATCGGCGAGGAGATGATCAAGGTCATCTGGGGCCCGGAGCAGATCGCGCTGCCGCTGCCCGAGAGCCTGCGCGGCTCCTTCATCTTCGGCGATGCCGCGGTGGAGAAGTACCGCCTGCTCGCCGTGCTGGTGGGCGCGGCCGTGTTCGCGGCCATGGTGTGGACGCTCAACCGCACCAAGGTCGGCCTGTTGGTGCGCGCCGGTGTGCAGGACCGCGAGATGGTCGAGTCCCTCGGCTACCGCATCCGGCAGCTCTTCATCGGCGTGTTCGTGGTGGGCAGTGCGCTCGCCGGCCTGGGCGGCGTGATGTGGGGCCTGTACCAGCAGACCGTGCTGCCGCAGATGGGCGCGCAGGTCAACGTGCTGATCTTCATCGTCATCATCATCGGCGGCCTGGGCTCCACGCTGGGCGCGCTCATCGGCGCGCTGCTGGTGGGGCTGATCGCCAACTACACCGGCTTCCTGGCACCCAAGGTCGCGCTGTTCTCCAACATCGCGCTCATGGTCGCCATCCTGCTGTGGCGGCCCCAGGGCGTGTACCCGGTCACGAACCGATAAGAAGGAGCCGAAGCATGTTGTCCCGTCTCCTCTCCAACGACCTGCCGCGCAGCCGCTGGCTGGTCGCCTTGCTGATCGTGCTCTTCCTGGGCCTGGCCTTCGCGCCCTTCCTGTTCCCGGGCGTGAAGGCGCTCAACGTGGCCGCCAAGGTGCTCATCTTCGTGGCGCTGGTGGCGAGCTTCGACCTGCTGCTGGGCTACACCGGCATCGTGAGCTTCGCGCACACCATGTTCTTCGGCATCGGGGCCTACGGCGTGGCCATCGCGCTCAACGCGGCGGAGTCACCGTCCTGGGGCGCAATTGCACTGGGTGTGCTCTGCGCGCTGCTGGTCTCGCTGGTGCTCTCGCTGCTCATCGGCCTGTTCTCGCTGCGGGTGCGCGCGATCTTCTTCGCCATGATCACGCTCGCGGTGGCCTCGGCCTTTCTCACGCTGGCCTCGCAGCTGTCGGATTTCACCGGTGGTGAAGACGGCCTGACCTTCCGCGTGCCCGAGCTGCTCTCGCCCGGCTTCACGCTGACCGAAGAACCGCTGCAGACGCCGCTGGGCGAGGTGGACCTCAACGGCCGGCTGATCACCTACTACCTGATCTTCCTGGCCGTCACCGCGATCTTCCTCACCATCCTGCGCATCGTGAACTCGCCCTTCGGCCGCGTGCTGCAGGCCATCCGCGAGAACGACTTCCGTGCCGAGGCCCTGGGCTACCGCACCGTCGTCTACCGCACGCTGTCCAACGTGCTCTCCGCCTCCTTCGCCACGCTCGCGGGCTGCCTGCTCGCGCTCTGGCTGCGCTACAACGGACCGGACACCTCGCTCTCGTTCGAGATCATGCTGGACATCCTGCTCATCGTCGTCATCGGCGGCATGGGCACGCTCTACGGCGCCTTCATCGGCAGCGTGCTTTTCGTGGTGGCGCAAAGTTACCTGCAGGACCTGCTGCGCATGGCCGGCAGCGCCACCGAAGGCCTGCCGCTGTTGCCCGCGCTGCTCACGCCCGACCGCTGGCTGCTCTGGCTGGGTGTGCTCTTCGTCCTGTCGGTGTATTACTTCCCCACGGGTATCGTGGGCAAGCTGCGAGAGCGGGCCTCGCTCGCGCGCCTGAAAGGAGGCCGGCCATGAACACCGCCACCACCCTCGCGCCCGCGGCCACCGCCGTGACCCCGCGCTCGCGCTACCTCATCTGCGCAGGCCGCGAAATCCACTTCATGGACTGGGAGCCCGAGACGCCCAACGGTCAGACGGTGGTCGCCTGGCACGGCCTGGCCCGCACCGGGCGCGACATGGACCCGCTGGCCGCGCACCTCAGCGCGCAGGGCTGGCGCGTGATCTGCCCCGACACGATCGGGCGCGGCCTCTCGGAATGGAGCCCCGAGCCCGAAGCCGAGTACTGCCTGGACTTCTATTCGCGCATCGCCACCGCGTTGGTGGACCAGCTCGTCATCAAACGCTTCCATTGGGTGGGCACCTCCATGGGCGGCGCCATCGGCATGGTGTGCGCCGCCGGCCCGCTGCACGGGCGCATCGAGCGGTTGGTGCTCAACGACATCGGCCCCAAGCTGGCCGACGCGGCGGTGCAGCGCATCCGCAGCTACGCGGGCAACCCGGCCGCGTTCCACACCATGAGCGAGCTGGAACAGTACTTCCGCACCGTCTACAAGCCCTACGGCTACCTGAGCGACGCGCAGTGGCGCCTGCTCACCGAAAGCTCGGCGCGCCGACTGGCCAATGGCCGCGTCACGCCACACTACGACCCGGCCATGGTGATGCAGTTCAGCCACCACCCCGCGGACTACGACCTCTGGCCCACCTACGACCGCATCGACGTGCCCGTGCTGTGCCTGCGCGGCGCGGAGTCGGACCTGCTGCTGGCCGACACGGCCGAGGCCATGCGCGACCGCGGGCCGCGCGCGCTGGTGGTGACGATTGCCGGCTGCGGACACGCGCCCGCGCTCAACGTGCCCGAGCAGTTCGAGCTGGTGCAGCGGTTTCTGGCGGGGCACTGAGCCGGGCACTCACGGAACGATCCCATGCGCCTTCATCACGGCTTCCTCGTCGCCCGTGATCCAGCCAAACACCGTGGCCGTGTCGCCTTCCCGGCGGACGAGGTACGCGTTGGTGAAGTCGATGGTCTTCTTCTCGTTGCCGATGGCATAGGTCGCCGTCCAGTCCACGCGCGCCAGCGCGTGAAGATCGTCGATGCCGGAGATGTCCAGGCGCTGGAGCTTCATGCCGCTCATGCCGATCTGCCGGTAGCGCTCGAAGCCGTCGGCCATCACCCGCTTCAACTGGTCGTCGTTCTGCCCCGTGACCACGCCCGACGGGGTCGCCGCGATGAATGCCTTGGCGTAGAGATTCGCGACCGCCACGAGGTCTGAATCACCGCGGAGGGATCGGTTGAACTCGCGCTCATAGCGCTGGAACAATTCATTCACCAACGATTCCATGGATGGAGATCCGGTCTGGTGGGTCATGGGCTCCTCGCTGCAGGGAGAAAAAGGGCATCGCACCCGATCGATGGGGTTCAACTACCATGGCGACTGTCGTTTGGCCGTGAACCTTGGAGTGGCGTGATGCGTCTTGAGTTCGGCATTTTCCTTCTGCACCCATGAGCCGCCTTCGCGAAGCCGGGCGCCGCATTCGGCACGCCGCGCTGAACACACCAGGGTTGCGCGTGATCCTGCTGGCCATCCGCAATTACGTCCTGCACCAGAGCGCCAACCAGGCCGGCAGCCTCGCGTTCTCGTCGGTGCTGGCAATGTTTCCGCTCCTGATCCTGTTGTCCGCTTCGGCCGGCTACCTTGGCAAGCCTGGCGACGCGGCGGCGCTGGTGGGCCGCGTGGTGGGGTACACGCCGCAAGTGGTGCGCGACGTGATGCAGCCGGTCATCGAGCAGGTGCTGGCCCAGCGCAACCAGGCCTTGCTGGCCGTGGGCGTGCTGGTGACGCTGTGGACCGCCTCGTCGGGCATGCAGGCGATCCGCTCGGCGCTGAACCGCGCCTATGGCATCGAGCGCGGGCTGCCGTTCTGGAAGGCGCGCATCAAGGTCACGCTGTTCACGGTGGTGGTGGGCTCGGGCGTGCTGCTGGCTTTCAGTTCGGTGGTGGTGATGCCGTATGTGTGGCTATTGTTGGCCGAGAACGTGGGCGTGGGGCGGGAGACCTTGTGGGCGCGCAACAGCGTGCGCTATGGCTCGGCGTTCCTGGTGCTGGTGATGTTGTATGCCTTGATGTACGGCTGGCTGCCGGACATTCGCCAGCGGCTCTACACCGTGATCCCAGGTGCCGTGGTGGGGGCGGCCCTCTGGGTGGGGGCGGCCGCGAGCCTGTCGTACACCTTGCGCACCGCGGGCAAGCTGGCCTTGCTCTACGGCAGCTTCGCGGGCGTGGTGGCGACGCTGGTGTTCCTGTACATCAGCGCCACCACGCTGATCTTCGGTGCCGAGATCAATGGGGTGCTGCGCGGCTCGGTGGAGCCAGACGGCAAGACCTCCCCGCCTTAGCGGATGCGCCGGCCCAACGGCGTGTAGCGCAGCAGCTTGCTCAAGCCATCGCGGCCGCTGGCGGCTCGGCCCACGAGGGCGGTGGCCGCCAGCATACCTGCCGTGCGCACGACCACCGAAGGGCTCGTGCGCGTGAGCGCCCATGCCGCAATGCCCGCGCCCAGCACCAGCCAGTGCTCGCCGGGAAAACTGTCGCGGGCGCCGTCTTGCGCTTTGGCTCGCTCGACGAGCGAGCCTTGGGTTTTTCTTCTGGTCACCACGGTGCATCTCCTACAGTGATCGAGGCTCCACCTTATCGCGCCAGGACACGAGGCGATGTAGGACGACTTCGCGTCCTCATGGCCGCGCGGGCCGCTCCCGGCGGCGCTATTGCCGCAGGATCTTCTCCATCGTCCTGCCCTTGGCCAGCTCGTCGATCAGCTTGTCCAGATAGCGGATGCGCTGCATCAGTGGGTCTTCCACCGCCTCGACGCGCACGCCACAGACGACGCCGGTGATCAGTGAGGTCTTCGGGTTCATCGCCGGGGCCTGGGCGAAGAAGGTTTCAAAGTCGTGCCCCTGCGCGATCTGCCGCTCCAGGCCCGCCTGGTCGTAGCCCGTCAGCCAGCGGATGACGTCGTCCACTTCCGCTTTCGTCCGGTGCTTGCGCTCCGCTTTCTGCACATACAGCGGGTAGACCTTGGCAAACGCCGTCTTGAAGATGGGGTGGGCGGGCATGGTCTTCCCTCGTGTGAACCAGCAGGATCAGTCTTTCGCGCCCAGCGCCAGGGCCCGTTCGCGACTGGCCTGCAGCTCCATCGGGTTGTCCGCTGTCTTGGTGGGCCAGCCTTGCAGGTGCCGCTCGGCCAGATCGGCCAGTGCGCGAATCCACTCGGGCGAGTCGTTCACGCAGGGGATGTACTGGAACTGCTGGCCGCCCGCGTGCAGAAAGGCTTCGCGCGCCTCCATGTTGATTTCTTCCAGCGTCTCCAGGCAATCGCTGGTGAAGCCGGGGCAGACCACGTCCACGTTCTTCAAACCCTTCTTCGCCATTGCCACCAGCGTGGGCTCGGTGTAGGGCTCCAGCCATTTGGCCTTGCCGAAGCGCGACTGGAAGGTGAGGGTGTAGCGCTCGGGCGCCAGGCCCAGTTGCTCGGCCAGCAGGCGCGCGGTCTTGCGGCATTCGCAGTGGTAGGGGTCGCCCAGGTGCAGGGTGCGCTCGGGCACGCCGTGGAAGCTCATCACCAGGTGGTCGCCCTGGCCGTGCGCCGTCCAGTGCGCGCGGATGGTCCGGGCCAGCGCCTTGATGTAGCCCGGGTCGTCGTGGTAGCGGTTGACGAAGCGCAGCTCGGGCAGGCTGCGCACGGGCTGGCTCCAGGCCGTCACCGCGTCGATCACGCTGGCGGTGGTGGTGCCGCTGTACTGCGGATAGGCCGGCAGCACCAGCACGCGGGCCACGCCCTGGGCCTTGAGCTCGTCGAGCACGGACGCGATGGACGGGTTGCCGTAGCGCATGGCATAGCGCACCGTCACCTGGTGGCCGCGCTCGCCCAGGTAGCCGCGCAGCAGCGTGGCCTGTTTTTCGGTCCACACCTTCAGCGGCGAGCCCTCGGGCAGCCAGACGCTGGCGTATTTGGCGGCGGACTTCTTCGGTCGCGTGCGCAGGATGATGCCGTGCAGGATGGGCCACCAGACCAGCGGGGGGAATCTCCACCACGCGGGGGTCGCCGAGGAACTCGGCGAGGTAGCGGCGCAGGGCGGGGGCGCTGGCTTCGTCGGGCGTGCCGAGGTTGCAATAGACGATGGCCGTGCGCGCAGGTTGGCCATGGGGGATCGTCGGTTCGGGCGGAAGGGCATGCGCTATTCTCCCGCAGACATGAATACCCCCCTCCCCACTGCGCTGGACGTCAGCCGCATCCGCGCCATCACCATCGATCTGGACGACACGCTGTGGCCGATCTGGCCCATCATCGAGCGCGCCGAGGCCGTGCTGGCCGCCTGGCTGCTGGAGCACGCGCCGGCCACCGCCGCGCAGTGGGGCGACCCCAAAGCCCTGCGCGCGGTGCGCAACGAAATGCACGCCCTGCGGCCCGACCTGGCGCACGACATGAGTGCCTTGCGCCGCGAGGCGATCCGCCTGGTGCTGACGCGCGCGGGCGACGACCCGGCGCTGGCCGAGCCGGCCTTCGACATCTTCTTTGCCGAGCGCCAGCGCGTGGAGCTGTTCGAGGACGCCTTGCCGGCGCTGGAGTTTCTGGCGAAGCGCTACCCGGTGGTGGCCCTGTCCAATGGCAATGCCAACGTGCACACGGTGGGCCTGGGCCAGCATTTCCATGCGGCGTTCAGCGCGCACGAGTTCGGCGTGGGCAAGCCCGATGCGCGGATCTTCCACGCGGCCGCCGGCAGCGCGGGCGTGGGCGCCGCCGAGGTGCTGCACATCGGTGACGACGCGCAGCTCGACGTGGTGGGGGCGCTGGGCGCGGGCATGCAGGTGGCCTGGCTCAACCGCGCCGGCCACGCCTGGGAGCACGCGCCGCTGCAACCCCATGTCACCGTGGCCGACCTGATGGCCCTGTGCCGCCAGCTGGGCTGAGCATGGGCCTCACGATCTACGGCATTCCCGCTTCCCGCGCTGTCCGCCCGCTCTGGGCCGCCACCGAACTGGGCCTGGATTTCAAGCACGTCGAGCTGGCCTACCAGGACCGCGGCACGCGCACGCCCGAGTTCCTCGCGATCAACCCCAACGGCCGCGTGCCGGCGGTGGTGGATGCCCGGCCCGAAGGCGATGTGGTGGTGTGGGAGAGCATGGCCTGCGCGCTGTACATCGCGCGCCACCACGGCCCGGCCGACGGCGCAAGCATCACGCCGGCCACACCGCACGAAGACGCCGAAGCCCTGCGCTGGAGCTTCTGGGCCATGACCGAAACCGAGGCCGATGCGCTCACGGTGCTGATGCACCGGCTGGTGATGCCCATGGAGCGGCGCAAGCCCGAGCTGGCCGACGCGGCCGAGCGCCGCCTGGCGGTGCCGCTGCGCGTGATCGAGCGGCACCTGCAGCGCCAGAAAGAGGCGGACCAGGCCCACCTCGCCGCCGCGCGCTTCACCGTGGCCGACCTGTGCGTGCGCCAGCGTCTTGAACTGGGCGCGCCCGTCCAGGGCGCTGATGGACGCCCACCCGCTCACGCACGAATGGATCCGGCGCTGCATGGCGCGCCCGGCCTACCTCGCGGTGCGCGAGAACGGCTGAGCGCCGGGGCTCAGAAGCCCCAGAGCAGCTGTTTGGCGATCCAGCCGCCCACGCCTTCTTCGCGTTCCACGCGCACCCAGTCGGCCCGCTTCTCGCGCGTGCGCAGCAACTCGCCGTATTCCGCCTTGCCCACGATGCGGTGCTGTGCGCCCGGGCCGCTGCGGATGTTGGCGACCTTCGCCTTCACGACATGGTGCGGCGTGTTGCCGGTGAGCGAGCGCGCGACCCAGCCCGTGTCGCCCTCGAAGTCGCGCACCTTGACCCAGCTGCCCTTGCGCTCGGTGATCTGCAGCGGGTAGCCCCGCTTGAGTTCCCACAGCACGGCGGCCTTGGTGCTCGGGCCTTCGCGCATGTTGAGCGTGCTGCCCTGCACACTGACCATGCTTTGCGCCTGCGCCACGCTCGTGCTGAGCGCGAGCAGGCACAGGCCGGCGGCGGCGATGAGGTGTCGGGCGGGGTGGGGGGCGTTCATCCGCGAGGTCTCCTTCGGGTCGGGGTTGAAAAAAATGTCACACGGTGTGAACCCCGTGCGCCCCAGAGGTTCCGCAGATGCGTGGATCAGTGGGCTTCGGTGGCGAGCCGGGCCGCCGCGAGGCCGCTGCGCACCGCGCCTTCGAGCGTGGCGGGGTAGGGCCCTTCCACGTAGTCGCCCGCGGCCCAGAGCCCGGGGGCGATGGCCTGCACCGGCCGCACCAGGCCGGGCGTGCAGGCAAAGGTGGCGCGCTTTTCCACCACGGTCTGCACGGCCTGCAGCGCGGGCAGGCCGAGCTGGCGCCGGCCTTGTTCGAGCACCTGGGTCTGCAGGTCGTCGCGGTCCTCGCCGCTGGTGCTCACCACGAAGGCCAGCAGGCCTTGCGCGGCCGGGTCCGCGGGGCTGAGCTGGCCCCGGTCGAACACGAACTGCGCGGGGGCGGTCTGGGCGTCGGGCTCGGCGCGCAGGGCCAGCATGGGCGAGGCCAGGCGCGCGCCGGATGCCCAGGCATACACGGTCGTGATGGCCGTGAAGGGCAGCGCGCGGGCCGAGCGCGCCCAGGCCTTGAGGATGGGCTCGGTGCTTTCGTCGCAGGCGTCGGCGGCCTGGCGGATGGCCTTTTCGGCGGGGCTCGCGGCGGTGGCCCAGATCACGCGGTCAAAGGCCTCTTCGCCACCTTCGTGGCCCAGCATCCATTGCGTGGCCAGCGGGCGCAGGGTGCTCACGCGGGTGCCGATGCGCATCTGGGTCGAGCCGCCATGGCGCAGCAGCCACTCGGCCGCCGCATCGGGGAACAGGCGCGAGAGGTCGGTGCGCGGCAGCAGCAGGCTGGACGCGCTGAAGCCCGCGAAGCCCTTGCCGAACAGGGCATCGCGCAGCACGCGCAGGAACACGGCCGCGCTCGCGTCCACCGTGGGCGTGTTGAGCGCGGACACGCACAGCGGTTCGATGAGCTCCTGCACCACGCGCGCGGGCAGGCGGGCGCAGAGCTCGGCCACGGTGAGCTGGGGATCGCATTGGAAGCCCTGGCGCTGCCAGCGCAGCGAGGCGTTGACGAGCGCGAGCCGCTCGCGCCAGCGCCAGCTGCGCGTGGTGGCGATGGCGGCGAGCGCGTCCAGCGGCGCGGGCCAGTGCGCGGCCCAGGCCGGCGTCTGCAGGCCCGAGCCGTCGGTGTGCGGCAGGGCGAGGGGCAGGGCCAGCAGCGCCTGGGACAGGTCCAGCCCCACGCGCTGCATCAGCGCCAGCGTGTCGCTGTAGGCGCCGATGAGGATGTGTTGTCCGTTGTCGATCGTGAGCGGCGTGCCGTCGGGCAACTGCGCGGGCAGGGCGCGCGCGCGGCCCCCGAGCGTGCGCGCCGATTCGAACACCGTCACATCGATGCCGCGCGAGGCGGCTTCCACCGCGGCGGCCATGCCGGCCCAGCCGGCACCGACGACGGCGAGCCTCATAGGACGCGAAGACCCGCGCGGCGGCGCAGCGTGGGGCTCATAGCCTGCCCAGGGCCTGGACTTTCCAGGCCAGCCAGAACTTGCGCAAAGGCGTCAGGCTCACGCGCTGGGTCAGCACCAGCAGCGGGTCGGCCGCGATTTCCTTGAGCAGGGTGCGGTAGATGCTGGCCATCATCAGGCCCGGTTTCTGGGCACGGCGGTCGGCCGCGGGCAACAGGGCCAGGGCATCGTCGTAGGTCTGCAGGGCGCGCGTGCACTGGAACTGCATCAGCGCGTGGAAGCGGCGCTGGAAGTCGGTCACATCGGTGCCGGGCGCGGCGCCGCGCTGCAGCAGCTCGTGGGCCCGCACGTTGAAGCTCTGCAGCTCGTTCACAGGCAGGTAGATGCGCCCGCGAGTGGCGTCCTCGCCCACGTCGCGGATGATGTTGGTGAGCTGGAAGGCCAGGCCCAGGCGGTGGGCGTATTCGGTGGTGGCGATCTGCGTCTGGCCGAAGATGCGCGCCGCCACTTCCCCCACCACGCCGGCCACCAGGTGGCAGTAGCGCTGCAGGTTGGCGAAGTCGAGGTAGCGGTTCTGCTCCAGGTCCATCTGGCAGCCGTCGATCACGGCCAGCAGGTGGCGGATCTCGATCTCGTAGGTCTTGGCCAGCGGCATCAGCGCCTGCATCACCGGGTGGCTGGGCTCGCCGGCATAGGCTTGCGCCACCTCGCGGCGCCACCAGGCCAGCTTGGTCTGGGCCACGGCGGGGTCGCTGACCTCGTCCACCACGTCGTCCACCTCGCGGCAGAAGGCGTAGAAGGCGGTGATGGCCGCGCGGCGCTCGGCCGGCAGGAACAGGAAGGCGTAGTAGAAGCTGCTGCCTGAGGCAGCGGCTTTTTGCTGGACGTAGTCTTGAGGGCTCATGCGTGGTGCGATCCGGGGCCCAAGTGTACGCACCCGGGCCCACCGCCTGCGGGTAGGATGGGCCGGCGATCCAGCGCGTCCCCCACGAGGTGCCCCATGAACGATTCGAACCGTCGCGTCTTTCTGTTGCGAGCGGCCGCCACCGGCGCGGCCGGCTGGGCCGCCTCGGCGGTGGCCCAGCCGGCCATGGTGGGCGACAAGGACCCCACCGCCCTGGCCCTGGGCTACACGCCCGACACCCAGAAGGTGGATCCGCGCAAGTTCCCCAGGCACACCCCGGCGCAGACCTGCCGCAACTGCCAGCTCTACACCGGCAAGCCCGGTGACGCGGTGGGGGGTTGCACCATCTTCACCGGCAAGATGGTGGTGGCGAACGGCTGGTGCAGCGCCCACGTGCCCAAGGGTTGACGCGGGCGCCGCCCGGGCTCACTTGCGGGCCTTCGCGACTTCCTCGGCCACCAGTGCGAGGAGCTGCTCGCGCCCGAAGCTGGGCAGGCCCCGGCCATTGACGAAGAAGGTGGGCGTCTTGGTCACTTCCAGCGCGGTGAGGTCTTCGATGTCCTGCCGCAGCGCGGCCGCGAGTTCGGGCCGCTGGGCGTCCTCGATGGCCTGGTTGATGTCCAGCCCGGCCTGTTCCGCGGCCTGGAAGGCCACGCGCAAGTTGGGCTGGGCGTGGTCGGCCCACTGCGGTTGCGCGGCCAGCACGGCGTCGAGCACGGGCGCGTACTTGTTCTGCCGCTTGGCCGCTTCCAGCAGCAGGACGATCTGGTCCGAGCCCTGGTGGAAGGGCGCATAGCGGATCACCACACGCACTTCGTTGGGGTACTGCGCCAGCAGGCCCTTGACCACGGGGTGGAAGGCGCGGCAGGTCTCGCAGGCCGGGTCGAAGAACTCGACGATGGTCACCGGCGCGCCCTGCGGGCCGAACACCGGCGAATGCATGCGCACGAGGCGCGCCTGTTGCTGGGTGACCTTGTCCATCTGCGAGTTCTGCACACGCTGCTGGTACAGGTAGGCGCCCAGGCCGAACGCGGCGAGCACGACGGCGACGAGCGCGATCACGGTGATTTTCTTGGAGGTCATCGGGAGGTCTTTCGAAGGAACAGGGTGAGCAGAAGGCTGATGGCCGCGAAGGCGGCCAGGGAGAGCCAGGGAATCTGGATGCCGTTGAGGATCTCGAGCCGCTGGTCCGCGCACGAGACACCGGCGCTGCACGGCAGCCAGGCCTTGGGGATGAGGCCGGCCACCAGCAGCGTGTGGTAACCCGCCATGGCGGTGCCGCCCAGCGCCAGCGGCAGCGCGTAGACCGCGCCGCGCCGGTCTTCGCTGAAGCAGGCCATGCCCAGGATGAGGGCCAGGGGAAACATGAAGATGCGCTGGTACCAGCAGAGCTGGCAGGGCACCATCAACATGACCTCGCCGATGAACAGCGCGCCGGCCGTCGCGGCGAGCGCCACCAGCCAGGCCAGGAGCAGAAGCGTCCAGGGGTTCTTCATGGTCGGGCGTCCGGTGTGGCGACGGGCGCGGCAGGCCGCCGCAGCGAGAGCAGGGCCCAGGCGACGACGGCGGTCACGACGAACACGTCGGCCAGGTTGAAGGCCGGCCAATGCAGGCCGCGCCAGTGGAGGTCGAGAAAGTCCACCACCGCGCTGGTCTGCACGCGGTCGATGAGGTTGCCCGCGCCGCCGGCCACGATCACCGCGCCGAGCCAGCGCTCCATCGGCTCGACGTGGCGCGTCATGCTCACGAAGCTGATGGCCACGACCACGATCAGGCCGACGGCGATGAGGAACGGGCGCTGCCAGCCGTCGGCATCGGCCAGCAGCGAAAACGCCGCGCCGGTGTTGAGCACATGGACCAGGTTCAGCCAGGGGGTGAGTTCGATGCCCGTGCCCAGCGGGATCGTGGCGGCGAAGTGGGCCTTGGTGGCCTGGTCCGCGCCCACCAGCGCGACGACGAGAACCAGCCAGGCCCAACGGGGGGATCGGCGGAGCCAATGGAGTGACATGGGGTGCACCTCTTCGAAGAGCGCAGGAATAGAGAAGAGCGGGCGACCCGGAAGGCCGCTCGCCGCTGCGTGAGGAGGGGGAGACGCGGGCGCGGCGCCGCGAACGGCGCTGCCACAGGCGGATGAGGCCGCTGCCCGGGGTCAGCCCCGGGCGCTCCACTGAGGCCGGTCGGGCAGGTCGGCCGGCCTCGACGCCGGCACCATGGCGGCCCCCGTCAGCGGGAAGGCCGGTGCGCTCGCGAAGGGGCGGCGCGGTTCGTGGAACAGGGCCATGGGACAGCCGTTGTGGCAGGTGCCGCAATCGGCGTGGTGCGCCGTGCTGGCATCCAGCCCCGGCGTGCGGGTGGCGCAATGGGGATGGGGGCAGTGCGCCCCCGCCACGGGCTCGCGTTCATGCGGGGCGGGCGTGCCCATCGCAGCCCAGGAGAACTGCAACGGCAAGAGCACCAACAGGAGGACGGCGAGCCACGAACGCATCAGGGGATTGTAGGAGTGGCCTGGGCGATGGCATCGGCGATGTCCGCGTGCACGGCCATGGGCCGGAAGGCGCTGACCTGCGACCGGCCCGGGTTGCCGATCGGCAGGCGCCCTGTGAGGTGGCCCAGGGGCACGAGCAGCAGCCGCAGCACCTGCCCGGCCCCCTCACTCGCATCCCGGGTGCGCCAGGCCTGGCCGAGCATCAGCCAATGGGTCTCCAGGTGGGGCCGGAAACGGGTCTGGCCGACCACATGGGCCGCCTCCAGCAGCAGCCAGCGCTCGCGGGTCGCGGTGGCGGGCAGTGCGTGCAAGCGCGACAGCAGGCGGGCGTAGATCACCGGGTCGAAGCCCGGCACGGCGGTGGGCTCAGTGCGCATGGTCGTGGTGCCCGTGGGCTTCGCTTTCACCGGCGAGCTCGCCGCGCGCCTGGCGCAGCACCTGCCAGCCGCCGTGCAGGGCCAGCGCGGCCATCAGGCTGGCCACCATCAGGTCGGGCCAGGCGCTGCCGGTGCCGAACACGCCGAGCGCGGCCAGCATCACGGCCACGTTGCCGATGGCATCGTTGCGCGAGCACAGCCACACGCTGCGCATGTTGGCGTCGCCCTCGCGGAAGGCGTAGAGCATCCAGGCCACGGCCACGTTGGACACCAGCGCCAGCACCCCGATCACGCCCATGGTGGTGGCATCGGGCACCTGGCCGTTCCAGGCCGCCCACGCCGCGCTGCCCAGGATGTACAGGCCGAAGCCGATCATGCTCACCGCCTTGAGCACGGCCGCGCGGGCCCGCCAGGCCAGCGCGGAGGCGAGCACCGCGAGCGAGATGGCGTAGTTCAGCGCGTCGCCCGCGAAGTCGATCGCGTCGGCCAGCAGCGCGAGCGAGCCGGCGCGCCAGCCGGCGACGATCTCGACCAGGAACATGGCCGCGTTGACCAGCAGTGCGATCCAGAGAATGCGGCGGTAGCGGCCCAGGTTGGCGACCTCGGTGGGTTTGGGGGTGTCGTGGGTATGGCAATGGGCTGACATGGTTTTTCCTTTCGATGCCTGTATTGAAAACCCTAAAGCGGCTACAGTGTCAACAAGGAGAAAAACCATGCAGATCAAGGAACTGGCCCGTGCCACGGGCGTGGACGTGGAAACCATCCGCTTCTACGAGAAGGAAGGCCTGCTGCCCGAGCCCGCGCGGCTGGACAACGGCTACCGCAACTACGACCAGCCACACCTTGAGCGGCTGTCGTTCATCCGCCATTGCCGCGCGCTGGACATGCCCCTGGCCGACGTGAAACGCCTGCTCGGCTTCGTGGACGACCCCGAAGGCCATTGCCTCAATGTGGACCAACTGGTGGACGAACAGCTCAGCCGCGTGCGCGCCCGCCTCAAGAGCATGCGGGCGCTGGAGAAACAATTGCTGCAACTTCGTTCGCGATGCGACGGCGAGCACGAGGGCGGGGCGCCCTGCGGCATCCTGACCGAGCTGGTCTCGGCCGCGCACGGGGAAGCCTGCGCCTGCCATCCCGGCCATTGATGCCTTTTGACGCCGTTTTTTACCGGTTCACTCCCATGGACGCCCTGCGCATCACCTTCCTCTTCGCCGTCACCGCGCTCGCCGAGATCGTGGGTTGTTACCTCACCTGGCTGGTGTTCAAACAGGAAAAAGTCGCCTGGCTTCTGCTGCCGGCGGCGCTGGCGCTGGGCCTGTTCGCCTGGCTGCTCACCCTGCATCCCGCCGCCGCCGGCCGCACCTACGCGGCCTATGGCGGCATGTACATCGCCGTGGCCCTGGTCTGGCTGCGGCTGGTGGACGGCGTCTCCCTCACCCGCTGGGACGTGGCGGGAGCGGTAATTGCCCTGACCGGGATGGCGGTGATCGCACTGCAGCCTCAGGGCGCCTGATCCCTCTCGTTCTCCTACGGCGAAAAGGGCACTTCGTCTGACACGGTGTTCGTGCGATCCCCGGCCTAATTTGGGCTCGGCTCACCCCCCGGGTGGGCCCGCGAATCGAACGACCTGTTGAAAGGGAACTGCCATGACCACCAATCCGTCTCCGCTGCCCAGCAACCACTTGCTGGCGATGCTGTCGAGCGCCGAATGGGAGCTTCTGGAGCCCGACCTCGAATGGGAAGAGCTGCGGGCCGGCGCCTTGCTGCACCAGGCCGGCGCCGAAGTGCGGCACGTGTACTTTCCCGTCAGCGCCACCGTGTCGCTGGTGTCCTCGCTGGAAGACGGCGCATCGTCCGAAGTGGCGGTGGTCGGCAACGAGGGCATGGTGGGTGTGTGCGCCTTCATGGGCGACACCAGCGCCCTGTGCGACGCCGTCGTGCAACGCCCCGGCCACGCTGGCCGCATGGGTGTGCAGGCGCTGCTGCACCACACTCGCCGCTCGCCCGAACTGCTGCAGCACCTGCTGGCCTACACCCAGGCGCTGTTCACGCACATGGCGCAGTCGTCGGCCTGCAACCGCCACCACGCGCTCGACCAGCAACTCTGCCGCTGGCTGCTCCAGCACCTGGACCGGCAGGACAACAGCGACATGCAGGCCACGCAGGAGCGCATCGCCAGCCTGCTCGGCGTGCGGCGCGAAGGCGTCACCAGCGGCGCGCTGAAGCTGCAGAAAGCCGGTTTGATCGAGTACCACCGGGGTCATATCTCCATCCTGGACCGCGACGGGCTCGAAGCGCGCAGCTGCGAATGCTACGGTGTGGTGCGCCGCGCGTACGACAAGCTCTCCTGCGGCCACGGCACACCTTCGCTTCCCACGCGGATCGTCAAACGGACCCTGCAGAGCGCCTGACCCGCGCCTCCTGCGGCAACGGTGCGGGCGCCGTGGTCAGGCCGAACACTTCGCTCAGGCTCTTGTGCTCGGGCAACACGTACACCACGGCCGACATGGTCGAGAACACCGGCTTCAGCTGCGCTTCGTAGAACGCGGCCGGCACATTAATGCACCCATAGGAAATCCGGTTGTCGTCGATGGTCGCTGACGCGAGCCGCTCGGCGCGCCGTTCCTTGGGCTGCAGCGTGGGCCGCACGCGGTGCATCGACACGGCGGCGTCGTAGTCGACCCACACCACGTCTTCGCCCGTGAGGTTGTGGCCCAGATGCCCGACAAAGCGGCCGGCTGGTGTCGTGCGCTCATGCGGTTTCACTTGTTCCACCGGCCTGTTGCCGATGCCTGGCACGGTGTCGTCGCCAGGCGCAAATCCGAGCAGCACCGGGGTGCTGTCTCGCAGGCTCGCGTTGGCATTGAAAACATGCAACCGGGCGGCTGGCTTGTCCACCAGCACGAAAGGCATGCCCGCGTTGTCGCCCGTGCGGGCGATCCACTGCACGAGTTCGTGCGCGTTGGCGGTGGCCTCGACGCCGCCGAAGTCCGGCTCCGGCGCAGACAGGGGCGCGAGCGGCACCGCGATGGCGGCACCAGCCTGTGGGCCGTCGGGGCCCTGCACCAGCTTGGCCGGCGGCATGAGCAAGGTGAGCACCGCCGCGCCGATCAGCACGCCGTTGCGGATGTCCTGCGCGAGGGAAGAGGGGATGCGCATGACGGTCGTGTTCTGGAAATGGGCGGCACCCGGAGCCTCATCGGGCTCATGGGGGCCTGTTTCATCAAGGGTCAGTTGCGATCAGCCTGGGCATCCGTGGTCATCGGCACGGTGCTGCGTTGCGTGGTGTCCTGGCTGGGCGTCGCAGGCATCGTGGTCGACGGTGCGGGCGCGGTGGGCGTGGCAGGCTGTGCCTGGGTGGTCGAGTCCTGCGTCATGGGCGCTGGCGTGCTCGGGGTGGTGGTCTGCGCGTACACGAGGCCAGCGCCAACGACGGTCAGCGCGGCCACGGAGGTGGTGAGGAGTTTGGAAGTCTTCATGATGGGGTCCTTTGGAAAGCTGCACGGGGCAGGGGGGAGACAACAGCCGGAAAAAGCGGCTGAGTCCAGACTAAGCCTCACGTGGGCGAAGTTCTGTACGTCAACGCACAGACCCCTGGGCGCATGCCCGCGATCCTGAAGACTCCATATCGAGGAGCACGCCATGGCACAAACCGCACACATTGTTGGCAAGGTCGAGTACCGCGAAGGCGATGGCCCCAACATCGTCATTCGCCCCGGTCCCGTGAAGGTGGAAACGGGTTTGAACGACGCCACTCTCAGCTGGGTGGACGAGGAAGTGCGCGGCTCGGCGGCCATGCCGCTGACCGACTTCAAGCGCTACGTGACGGAGGGCAAGATCAAGCTCGCCGCATGATGAAAAACGCCGCCTGCACCGGGCTGTGATACCCGATGTAAGCGGCGTAAATCTTGTGCTTCAGGCTGCCTGCGGCTGCAGGAACACCCGGGCCTTCTTCGGCGAGACCACCAGCGTGTCGCCTTCCTTGAAACCCAGTTCGCGGAAACGCTCCGACGACATGCGCGCCTCGATCAGCGGGTCGTACCCACCCGGGGCCTGTGCGTCCACCGGCAGCAGTTCGAGCCGGGCGATCGGGCCCACCACCACCGCACGCTCCAGCTTGGCCACGATGCCAGGCAGACCGGCCGCGTAACGCTGCACGTCCAGGTCGTGCGGGCGCACATAGGCAAAGGCCTTGGCGTCTTGGGCACCGGCGTGTTCGGGCGAATCGATGGACACGCCTTGCAGGTGCAACTGGCCTTCGTTGGCGCGGCCATGGAACAGGTTCACGTCGCCCAGGAAACCGTACACGAACGGGCTCGCCGGGTGTTCCCACACCTCCTGCGGCGCGCCGATCTGTTCCACCTGGCCCTGGTTCATCAGCACCACGCGGTCCGCCACTTCCAGGGCTTCTTCCTGGTCGTGGGTGACGAACACGCTGGTCACGTGCAGCTCGTCGTGCAGGCGGCGCAGCCAGCGGCGCAGTTCCTTGCGAACCTTGGCATCGAGCGCGCCGAAAGGCTCGTCGAGCAGCAGCACCTTGGGCTCCACCGCGAGCGCGCGCGCCAGGGCGATGCGCTGGCGCTGGCCGCCCGAGAGCTGCGAAGGGTAGCGGTCCGCCAGCCAATCCAGCTGCACCAGCTTGAGCAGATCGAGCACCTTGGTCTTGATCTGCGCGTCGCTCGGGCGCTGGCCGCGCGGCTTCACGCGCAGGCCGAAGGCCACGTTCTCGAACACCGTCATGTGGCGGAACAGCGCGTAGTGCTGGAACACGAAGCCCACGTTGCGCTCGCGCACGTGCACGTCGGTGGTGTCCTCGCCGCTGAACAGGATGCTGCCCGTGTCCGGCGTCTCCAGCCCCGCGATGATGCGCAGCAGCGTGGTCTTGCCGCAGCCCGAAGGGCCGAGCAGGGCCAGCAGCTCGCCCGAGTGGATGTCCAGGTTGACGTTCTTCAGCGCCTGGAAGGTGCCGAAGTTCTTGTTGATGTCGCGGATCTCAATGCTCATGGTGTCTGTCCCAGCAGGGTTGGGTGGGCGGGCGTGGGCCGTTCGGGGGGCAGCTCGGCCAGCGCCTTCAATTCGCGCTCCATCTGCCATTCGGCGACCGACTTGATCACCAGCGTGACCAAGGCCAGCAAAGCCAGCAGCGACGCCACGGCGAAGGCGGCGACGGACTGGTACTCGTTGTAGAGAATCTCCACGTGCAGCGGCATGGTGTTGGTCTGCCCCCGGATGTGGCCCGACACCACCGACACCGCGCCGAACTCGCCCATGGCGCGCGCGTTGCAGAGAATCACGCCGTAGATCAGGCCCCACTTGATGTTGGGCAGGGTCACGTGCCAGAAGGTCTGCCAGCCCGAGGCGCCGAGCACGATCGCGGCCTGCTCCTCGTCATTGCCCTGCGCCTGCATCAGCGGAATGAGTTCGCGCGCGATGAAGGGGAAGGTGACGAAAATCGTGGCCAGGATGATGCCGGGCACGGCGAACACGATCTTGATGTCGTGCTCGGCCAGCCAGGGGCCCAGCCAGCCCTGCGCGCCGAACACCAGCACGTAGATCAGGCCCGCCACCACCGGCGACACCGAGAACGGCAGGTCGATCAGCGTCGTGAGGAAGGACTTGCCCCGGAACTCGTACTTCGCCACGGCCCAGGCCGCCGCCACGCCGAACACCAGGTTCAGCGGCACGGCGATCGCGGCCGTGAGCAGCGTGAGGCGGATGGCCGACCACGCGTCCGGGTCCTTCAGCGCTTCCCAATACGCGTCGAAGCCCTTGCGCAGCGCCTCGGTGAACACCGCGGCCAGCGGCAACACCAGGAACAGCGCCATGAACAGCAGCGCGATGCCGATCAGCGTGCGGCGCACCCAGGCCGCTTCGGTCGTGCCCTTGCGCGCGGTGCGCGGGGAGGTGGCGGTGCTCATTGCAGGTTCCCCCCGGAGCGCTTGCGTTGCCAAGTCTGCAGGCCGTTGATGAGCAACAGCAGCACGAACGAGAACAGCAGCATCACCAGCGCCACGGCGGTGGCACCCGCGTAGTCGTACTGCTCCAGCTTGCTGATGATGATCAGCGGCGTGATCTCCGACACCATGGGCATGTTGCCCGCGATGAAGATCACCGAACCGTACTCACCCACCGCGCGGGCGAACGCCATCGCGAAACCGGTGAGCAGGGCAGGCGCGATGCTCGGGAAGATCACGCGGCTGAAGGTCTGCCAGCGCGTGGCGCCCAGGCAGGTGGCGGCCTCTTCGAGTTCCTTTTCGGAGTCTTCGAGCACCGGCTGCACCGTGCGCACCACGAAGGGCAGGCCGATGAAGATCAGCGCGATCACCACGCCATTCGGGTTGAAGGCCAGTTGGAGACCCAGCGGCTCCGTGTACTGGCCGATCCAGCCGTTGCCCGCCAGGATCGCGGTGAGCGAGATGCCCGCCACGGCGGTGGGCAGCGCAAACGGCAAGTCCACCAAGGCGTCCACGATCTTCTTGCCGGGGAAGCTGTAGCGCACCAGCACCCAGGCCACCAACAGGCCGAACACGGCATTCACCGTGGCGGCGATCAGCGAAGCGCCGAAGGTCAGCTTGTACGACGCCAGCACGCGGGGCGCGGTAACGGCTTCCCAGAACTGCGGCCAGGTCAGCGAAAACGTCTTGAAGAACAGGGCCGACAACGGGATCAGCACGATCAGGCTCAGGTAGAAAACCGTGAAACCCAGCGTGATGTTGAAGCCCGGCAGCACGCGGCGGCGCGTGCGGCGACGGGTTTCAGTTGGAGCGGCTGCGGTTGGCAGCGTGGCGGTGGTCATGTCGTGGGTCCAGGTCGCTGCAACGCGAGAAGTGGCTTGTTCAAGAGGTGCCGCGGAACCGGCTTTGCCGGGCCGCAGGCACCGCCCCCTCGAGGGGGACGCGCGCAGCGTGGCGGGGGGTGTTTCCTTGTTACTTGCCGACCGTGTACAGCTTGTCGAACTGACCGCCGTCGTTGAAGTGCACCTTCTGCGCCTCAGCCAGCGAACCGAAATAGTCGCTCACGTTGAACAGCTTGATCGGCTTGAAAGCCGAGGCGTACTTCTTCAGCACCGCTTCGTTGCGCGGGCGGATGTTGTGCTTGGCCGCGATCTCCTGGCCTTCCGGGCTGTAGAGGAAATCGAGGTAGGCCTTGGCCTCGGCGGCCGAGCCCTTCTTGTTCACCGTGCGCTCCACAATCGCCACCGGGTTCTCCGCCACGATGGACGCGCTGGGGTGGATCGCATCGACCTTGCCGGCGCCGAACTCGGCGTCCACCGACACGACCTCGGATTCGAAGGTGATCAGCACGTCACCAATATTGCGTTGCAGGAACACGCCCGTGGCGTCACGGCCACCACGCGCCAGCACCGGCACGTTCTTGTAAAGCTTGCCCACGAACTCGGCGGCGTCGGCATCGCTGCCGCCCTTGCTGCGCACATAGCCCCAGGCGGCCAGGTAAGCCAGGCGGCCATTGCCACCGGTCTTGGGGTTGACCACCACCACCTGCACGCCAGGCTTGATCAGATCGTCCCAGTCCTTGATGCCCTTGGGGTTGCCGTTGCGCACCAGGAACAGCATGGTCGAGGTCGTGGGGGCGGCGCCATTCGGGAATTTCTGGCGCCAGTCCTTGGCCACCACACCCTTTTCCGCCAGGAAGTCCACGTCCGTCGTCGTGTTGAAGGTCACCACATCGGCTTCCAGGCCATCCGCCACGGCACGCGCTTGAGCGCTCGAGCCGGCGTGCGACTGGTCCACCTTGATGTCCTTGCCGGTCGATTTCTTGTAGCTCGCGGCGAACGCCACGTTGATGTCCTTGTAGAACTCACGGGCCACGTCGTAAGAGACGTTCAGCAGCGTGGTCTGTGCGCCCGCCAGGGCAGAAGTGGACAGGGCGACGGCGGCAAGCGCCGCGCGCAAGGTGTTTTTCATGGGAAAGCTCCAAGCAAGAAACAGGATGTGTCAGATTCTGGGTGCCCACCCTGAGAATCCAAACGACTTTGTTCTTGTTTCTTTATTCCAGATGGGAATAAAGAAGGCTCGGGCCTTTCTCGCGTTTAGACACCCGTGCGGGCTCGCAGCAGACGGTCTGTGTCGGTGAACAGCTGGCGCAGCTTGAGCAGCCAGTCTCCATCTGCTGCGCCACTGCCCCGTCTCCACCATCAGGGCGTACCTCGCCCGCAATTCATCGTGAAACGCCCTGGCCCCCAAATGCCCGGCCAGACCCATCAAAGCATGCATCAGCGTCTTCGCCCGCCCCATGTCGTTGGCCGCGACATAGCCGGCCAACTGGCCAAACTTGGTGCGCATGTCCTCCAGCGCATGGGCGAGATCCGCCTTGATCAGGCCCAACCGGCGCAAGCTGTCCAGCCTGGCGACATCGATGAGCGCGTGCACCGCCGCTGACGCCTGTGGGGTCGGCAAGGCATCCACCCTCACATCCTTGATGGCGATACCCAGTTGCCGGCTCAGCGACTCAAGGAGTTTTATCGACTGCACCGGCTTGATGAGAAAGTCGTTGATGCCCGCCTCGCGTGCCTCCGACATCATGGCCTCATCGGAACGGGCGCTCAGCGCGATCACGGGCATGGTGCCCCGAGGGCGGGGGCGTGCACGCAGGGTGTGCGCGATCTCGATCCCGCTCAGGTCGGGCATGTGAATGTCCGTGATCACCGCGTCGACATGCATCGAGGCATCGTTCAAAAAGCTCAGGGCGATCTGTCCGTTGGGGGCCTCGAGCACCTGAAACCCCTGCGTCATCAACACCGTGCGCACGTACTTGCGGCTGAAGTCCTCGTCGTCGACCAGCAGGATGGTCTTGCCTGAGTGCTTCGCGCAAGCCTCCATGGTTTTCGCCTGGCTTTTCGACGAGGCGTGGGCGCGACACAGCACCTCGATCAACTCCAGTGGCGAACAACCCTTCGAAAGGAATTCCTTCACCCCGATCCGGTCCAGCCTGACCCTGGCCGCATGTGGAGACTCCGATGAATGGGCCACGATGGTCAGGTTCTCCAACCCGGGGATGGCACCACGGCGCACCCTTTCGGCCGTGGCGTAGCCGTCCAGCTCGGGCATGCACAGGTCCAGCAGCATCGCGTCGTGTCGTTCGGCGGCCAGGGGCGCACCCTCAGGGTCAGCAGTGGCGAAGCTCCGTCCAGCGCCCGTCTTGAACACGACGTGCCAGAACAGGCTGCACCCAGCACTCAAGGCCTGTATCGGAACCAAGCCATCACCAGCCTTGAGACCGACGATCGATGACTACATCCTGAGCCAGCCAACGGCATCTTTTGGCACTTGGCTTTGGTCAGGTTTGCGACTGACTTGAAGTGTCAGTTGACCACTTCCACCTGCCGCACCCCCACCGGCACCTCCGCCCCCAGCGACTGCAGCAACGCCAACCCCAGCGGCCATGCCCCATGGCCCGAATCCACGTTGATGTGTCCCGCGTCGTTGAGCCGCACGAATTCGCTGCCCCAGGCCCGGGCATACGCGCCGGCCGTGCGCACCGGGCAATACGGGTCGTTGTTGCTGGCCACGAGGATGCTGCGGTACGGCAGGCGCTGGTAGGGCACGGGCGCGAAGTCGGCGAGCACGCCTCGGCGCTCCGGGTCGGCCGGGGCCACGAGCAGCGCGCCCTGGATGCGCTGCGTGATCTCGGGCGGCAGGTGGGTGGTGGTGATGCAGCCCAGGCTGTGCGCGACCACGACCACCGGGCCGGGCGCGCGTTCGATGGTTTCGCTCAGCCGCGCCACCCACGACTGGCGCACCGGCGCCACCCAGTCGTCCTGCTCCACCCGCAGCACCGAGGGCAGGCTGTCGGACCACAGCGTCTGCCAGTGGCCCGGGCCGGAGTTGCGCCAGCCGGGAATGATGATGACGGTGGGTGAGGACGACATGCGGCGAACCCTCAGCGGTTGGGCTGCGGGGTGAGGCGCAGGTAGGGCCGCACGGCCTTGAAGCCCTTGGGGAAGCGTTGTGCGATCTCGGCCGGGTCTTGCAGGCTGGGCACGATCACCACGTCGTCGCCGTCTTTCCAGTTGGCGGGCGCTGCGCACCTTGTGGCTGTCGGTGAGTTGCAGCGAGTCGATGACGCGCAGGATCTCGTCGAAGTTGCGGCCGGTGCTGGCGGGGTAGGTCAGCGTGGTGCGGATCACTTTCTTGGGGTCGATGATGAACACGCTGCGCACGGTGGCGGTGGCCGATGCGTTGGGGTGGATCATGTCGTAGAGCGTGGCGACTTTCTTGTCCGCATCGGCGAGGATGGGGAAGTTCACCGTGGTGTTCTGGGTCTCGTTGATGTCGAGCACCCATTTGCCGTGCGAGTCCAGCGGGTCGACGCTGACGGCGATGGGTTTGACGTTGCGCTTGGCGAATTCGCCCGAGAGCGCGGCGGTCTTGCCGAGTTCGGTGGTGCACACGGGTGTGAAGTCGGCCGGGTGCGAGAAGAGCACGACCCAGCTGTCGCCCGCCCAGTCGTGGAAGTGGATGGGGCCGGCGGTGGAGTCTTGCGTGAAGTCGGGAGCGGTGTCGCCGAGTCGAAGGGTGGTGTTGCTCATGAGAGGGCTCCTGGTTGTTCAAATGCAAAACTGCATTCTGTTGACGCCGTCCAAATAACCAAACGACTATGAAGTAGTTTGTTTATGGCTTGTGGGCATATGGGTGCGCATAGACGCTGAGCGCATGAGCTAAGTCCGAATGCGTCGTTGTGTGGGTGGCGGAGCGCGCGGACACTGGACCGCATGGCTGCTGTTGCGACGTTCGATGCCGACGGTCTCTGGTTGTCCACTTCGGTGTGCGAAGGTGCTGCCTGCCCGGCCGCCGCGTCGGTGGGCGTGCGCTGGGGGCGCTGGGTGGACGGGCCCGAGCCGGGCGATGCCGTGGTGGATCATGCGAAAGCGCTGGTCGAGTTGCGGCGGCAACTCGGCGCGCACGTGTCGGAGCGCGTGCGCTTCAGCCACCCGGGTTACGACGGCGCGCACCCGCGCCCTCAGGAGCTCACCAGCGAGGACGCCGTGGCCTGCGTCTTCCTGAAGGGCACGGCGCTGCTGAGCGTGCGCACCTCGGCCGGTTTCACCGGTGTGTTGTGCGAGGCTGGGGACTGGGTGTGGCTGCCGGCGGGCGTGCCGCATGTGTTCGACGCGGGCGAGTCGCCCGACGTGGTCTTCCTGCGGCTGAGCGCGGGCCGGCGCGGCTGGTTTCCGCTGCACACCGGCCGCTCCCTGCCACCGGGTCTGCCGCCGATGGAGGCCTTCGTCGAACACCTGCTGCACGAGCTGGGCGAGGACATCGAAGGCAGCGAGGCATGAGCCGGCGCCAGCTGCGGCTGGGCGCGTTCATGCGCCCCGTCAGCATTCACACCGGTGCCTGGCGCTACCCCGGCGCCTGGGCCGACGCGAACTTCAACTTCGAGCGCCTGAAGTACCTCATCAAGCGCCTGGAGGCCGCGCGCTTCGACGCCTTCTTCATGGCCGATCACCTGGCCGTGCTGAACATGCCGATCGAGGCCCTGCAGCGCAGCCACACGGTGACCTCGTTCGAGCCCTTCACGCTGCTCTCGGCCCTGGCGCAGCACACGCGCCACATCGGGCTGGTGCGCACGGCCTCCACCACGTTCGAGGAACCGTTTCACATCGCCCGGCGCTTCGCGTCGCTGGACCACCTGAGCCACGGCCGCGCGGGCTGGAACATCGTGACCACCAGCAACCCGGACGCGGCGCGCAACTTCGGTCTTGAAGATCACATGGAGCACGACCAGCGCTACGTGCGCGCCCGCGAGTTCCACGACGTGGTCACCGGCCTGTGGGACAGCTGGGCCGACGACGCGTTCGTCCGCGATGCGCAGAGTGGTCGCTTCTTCGACCCCGAGCGCCTGCACGTGCTCAACCACAAGGGGCCGTATTTCTCGGTGCGCGGCCCGCTGCACATCGCGCGGCCGGTGCAGGGCTGGCCGGTGATCGTGCAGGCCGGCGCCTCGGAAGCTGGGCGCCAGCTCGCGGCCGAAACGGCCGAGGTGGTGTTCTCCGCCCCGGGCACGCTGGACAACGCGCGGCACTTCTATGCGGACGTGAAAGGCCGCATGGAAAAGATCGGCCGCGACCGCGACCACCTCAAGGTGCTGCCCGGCGCCTTCGTGGTGGTGGCCGATTCCGTGGCCGAGGCGAAAGCGATCCGCGCGCGGCTCGACGGCCTGGTGCACACCGACAGCGCGATCGCCTCGTTGTCCATCGCGCTGGGCCACGATGTCTCGGGTTTTGATCTCGATGCGCCGCTGCCCGAGGTGCCGCCCACCAACGCGAGCCAGAGCACGCGCGAGCGCACCATCGAGCTGGCCCGGCGCGAGAACCTCACGGTGCGCCAGCTGGCCCAGCGGCTGGGCGGCTACGCTGGCCTGGCCTTCGTGGGCACGGCGCAGACCATTGCCGACGAGATGCAGGAATGGCTGGACACCGAGGGCAGCGACGGCTTCAACGTGATGTTCCCCTGGCTGCCCGGCGGGCTGGACGCCTTCGTGGACCACGTGGTGCCCGAGCTGCAGCGGCGCGGCCTGCTGCGCCGCGAGTACGAAGGCAGCACCCTGCGCGAGAACCTGGGCCTGCCCCGGCCCGACAACCGCTTCTTCCCATCGCCGTCGAACGCATAAGCAATCGCGAAAACCTTCTTTGCGCACCGAGGGGCCGGCCTCGCATGATGGCCGGTTTAACCCAAGAAGCCGAGGATTGTTCGTGAGCGTTGACCGCACCTATTTCGAGGATGGAAGAATCGAGCTGACCCACTACGGATCAGCGGCCTGGAAGATCACCGACGGCAAACACACCGTCTTGCTGGACCCGTACTTCACCCGCCTGCGCTACAGTGGCAACCGCTTCGGCATGCTGCCCGCGAACGCCGCGCCGGGCGACGAGCGCCCCGCCTACAGCTTCGACGAGATCGTGCCCAGCGACGCCGAGACCATCGACCGGCACATCCACGAAGCCACGCACATCCTGCTGTCGCATGCGCACTTCAACCATTGCATGGACATGCCGCACATCGCGAAGAAAACCGGCGCGCACGTGGTCGGCTCCTACAGCGCCACCAACATCGCCCGCGCCTACGGCGTGGCCGAACCGCAGCTGGTGCCGGTGCGCGGTGGCGAGGACTACGACTTCGGCGAGCTCTCGATCCGCGTCATTCCCAGCCTGCATTCCGCCCTGTGCGACAAGTGCTATTTCGACGCCGGCATCGTGCCCGAGGGCCTTCAGGGGCCGCTGCCGCTGAAGGCGTTTTCCGAAGGCGGCACCTTCGGCTACCTGGTGCGCTTCCGGCACCACGAGATCCTGATGTTCGGCTCCATGAACTACATCGAGCGCGAGGTGCAGGGCCTCACACCGTCCATCGTGCTGGTGCCCTCGGCCCGGCCGCGTCTGCAGATCTTCCGCTACACCGAGCGCCTGCTGCGCGCCACCGGCCTGCCCAAGGTGGTGGTGCGCACGCACTGGGACGTGCAGACCTTCCCCTACGGCGCGGACCAGAGCAGCGCGCTGGCGCACGCCGAGATCTTCCAGAAAGAGGTGCGCCGGGTGGCACCCGCGGCGGCGCAGGTGCTGCCCCGGCATTTCGAGACCTTCTCGGTGCTGCCGGGCGGCCAGGTGGTCCAGCGTTGACGGTCAGTCGCTGAGTTTCACGTTCTTCCAGAGCTGTACTTCCTGCACCACCACGGCCTGCGCGTCGTCGGCGGTGCCGGGCAGCGCGTCCAGGCCCAGGTCCACCAGCTTCTTCTGGATCTCGGCCGAGGCCAGGGCCTGCTGCAGCGCGGCGTTGAGCTTGTTCACCACGGGGGTGGGCGTGGCCGCGGGCACGACCACGGCGTACCAGGGCAGCACGCGGAACCCGGCGACGCCCGCTTCTTCGACCGTGGGCAGGGTCTCCCAGCCGCGCAGGCGCTTGGTGCCGGTGGTGGCCAGTGGCACCAGGGCGCCCGTGTCCACGTGCTGGCGCGCGATCAGCGGGCTCACGAAGGCCACCGGCACCCGGCCCGCGAGCAGGTCGGGAATGAACTCGCCCGTGCCCTTGTAGGGCACGTGCACCATGTCGATGTTCGCGGTGTTCTTGAGCAGCTCGCCCGCCAGGTAGGGCGAGGTGCCCTTGCCACCCGAGGGGAAAGACAGCTTGCCCGGGTTCGCCTTGGCGTGGGCCACCAGCTGCGCGATGGTCTTGATGTTCAGCGACGGGTGGGCCACGGCCACCACCGGGCCCTGCGCCACCATGCCGACCGCGCGGAAGTCGCCGATCTTGTAAGGCGCGTTGTCGAAGATCACGGTGTTGATCGACAGCGCGGAGCCGGGCAGGGCGATGGTGTAGCCGTCCGCCGCGGCGCGGGCGGTGTGGCCGGTGCCGATGTTGCCGGCGGCGCCCGGCTTGTTCTCGATCACCACCGGCACCGCGAGCGCCTTGGCCAGCTCCGGCCCGAGGGCGCGGGCGATCGTGTCGTTCGGCCCGCCGGGCGGGTAGGGCACCACCAGGGTGATGGGTTTGGTGGGGTAGGCCGGCGTCTGCGCCAGGGCGGGAGCCACCGCGGCGACCAGGGAAACCAGCGAGAGGGCGGTGACTTGGAGCACCTTCGAGTTCATGCAAACATCCTTGGGTTGAAAGGCCGTCGAATGACGGCGAACCCGGCAGCGTAGGCAGGCGCCCGCATCCGCGCCAATGCGCTTTTCGCAGATCGATACTCGGTCTTCGCCAGGGGCATGGCTTCCTGCGCACAATGGAGGCCGATCCCACCCATGGAGAGCACACACGATGACGTGGTCCGCCCGCACCTACTCGGCCTTTGAACAAGAGCGCACGCGCCCGGTGCGCGACCTGGTGGCCGCCTTGCCGGCGCGCGGCGTGCAGGTCGCGATCGACCTGGGCTGCGGCCCGGGCAATTCCACCGAGGTGCTGGCCGACCGGTTTCCGCAGGCCCGGGTGACGGGTCTGGACAGCTCCGACGACATGCTGGCCGCGGCGCGCGAGCGCCTGCCCGGCATCCGCTTCGAACTCGCCGACATCGAGGCCTGGAACCCGGTCGAGTCGTTCGACGTGATCCTGGCCAACGCCTCGCTGCAATGGCTGCCCGACCACGCCACGCTCTACCCGCGCCTGCTGAGCCGGCTGGCGCCCGGCGGCAGCCTGGCCGTGCAGACGCCCGACAACCTTGAAGAGCCGGCGCACCGCCTCGCGCGCGAGGTCGCGGCGCAAGGGCCCTGGGCGAGCAAGATCGGGAGCGTGAAGCACCCCGCGCGGCACGACGCCGCGTTCTATTACCAGTTGCTCAAGCCGCGCTGCGCGGCGGTCGATGTCTGGCGCACCACCTACTTCCACCCGCTCTCGGGCGGCCCCGAGGCGGTGGTGGAGTGGTTCAAGGGCTCGGCCCTGCGGCCCTACCTGGCGCCGCTGGACGGCGGCGAGAAAGCGGCCTTCCTCGCCCGCTACCTCGCCGCCATCACCCAGGCCTATCCCGCGCTGGCCGATGGCACGGTGCTGCTGCCTTTCCCCCGGCTGTTCATCGTCGCCAGCCGCTGAGGCTTCGGGCTACCGCCGCCGGCCCGAGCTGAGCCGCCGCACCACCGCGATGAAGCGGTCCACCTCTTCGCAGGTGTTGTAGAACGCCAGCGAGGGCCGCACCGTGGCCTCCACGCCGAAGCGCCGCAGGATGGGTTGCGCGCAGTGGTGGCCCGAACGCACCGCGATGCCTTCCTCGTTCAGCGCCTGGCCCACTTCCTCCGTGCTGTGGCCCTGCAGCACGAAGGACAGCACGCTGGCCTTGTCCCGCGCGGTGCCGATCAGGCGCACGCCCGGAATGGGTTGCAGGTGGTGCGTGGCGTAGGCCAGCAGGTCGTGCTCGTAGCGCGCGATGTTCTCCAGCCCGATGCGCTGCACGTAGTCGATCGCCGCGCCCAGGCCCACCGCGTCGGCGATGTTGCCGGTGCCGGCCTCGAACTTGTTGGGCGGCGGCTGGAACACGGTGCGCTCGAAAGTCACGTCCGCGATCATGTTGCCGCCGCCTTGCCAGGGCGGCATGTCGTCCAGCAGTTCGCGCTTGCCGTAGACCACGCCGATGCCGGTCGGGCCGAACACCTTGTGGCCGGAGAACACGAAGAAGTCGGCGTCGATCGCCTGCACGTCCACGCGCAGGTGGCTCACCGACTGCGCGCCGTCCACCAGCGCTTTCGCGCCCGCGCGGTGCGCCAGCGCCACGATCTCCCGCACCGGCACCACCGTGCCCAGCGCGTTCGAGACCTGGGTGACGGCCACGATCTTCGTGCGGCTGTTGAGCAGCTTCTGGTACTCGTCCAGCCGCACCTGGCCGCTGTCGTCCACCGGGATCACGCGGATCACCGCGCCCTTCTCGGCCGCGAGCTGCTGCCAGGGCACGATGTTGGCGTGGTGCTCCAGGTGCGAGACGATGATCTCGTCGCCTGCGCCCACGTTTTTCGCGCCCCAGGTTTTCGCCACCAGGTTGATGGCCTCGGTGGCGCCGCGCACGAAGATGATTTCCTCCACCGACGACGCGCCCAGGAAGGCGCGCACCTTCTCGCGCGCGCTCTCGTAGGCGTCGGTCGCGCGGGCCGCCAGCGCGTGCGCGGCGCGGTGGATGTTGGAGTTCTCGTGCTCGTAGAAGTGGGCGATGCGGTCGATCACCGACTGCGGCTTGTGCGTGGTGGCCGCGTTGTCGAACCACACCAGCTGCCGGCCGTTCACGCGCTCCTGCAGGATGGGGAAGTCACGTCGCACCGCGTTCACGTCGAACGGCGGGTGGCGCGCCGCGTCGGCCTGCGGCGCCTGGGTGGCGAAGCCTTGCGGCGTCTGCAGGCCCTGCGTGAAGTAGAACGCGCCCGCCGTGTCGGTGGGGGCGTTGCCTGGTGCCGCGCTGTGGCGCGGTGGCGTGGCGAGCAGCTCGCGCAGGTCGTCCGCGCCCGGCAGGCCGAAGGACTGCGCGGTCACGCGGTCCGAGGGCGGCACGCCCAGGGCCTGCGTGCCCACGCGGCCGTCGAGTGCGGGCGGCACGATCGCGGCGTGGTCGGGCAGGCCGTTGGGCGCGGTCGAGTGCGGCACCAGCGAAGGCGCGGACGCGCCCAGCGAGAGCACGCTCTGTGGCGAGGTGGGCGCCAGGTTCGCGCCGGGCGCCAGCGTGCCGGGCAGCTGCGGGCCCTGGGCCAAAGGCCCGAGCGAGCTGCCGCCAGGCAACACGTTCACCGGTGCCGGCACGCCACCCAATGGGGTGGTGGGCAGCGTGGGCGGCGAGCCGGGCAGGGCGGCGAAGAACGCGCCCGCGAGCTGGTTCAGCGCCGCCAGGTCGGGCAGGCCGGCCGGCGGCCGCTCACTTGTAGGTGTCTGGATAGTCATGGAACTTGCCCACTTCAACGTCTTCCAGCACGGCCAGTGCGTCCTCGGTCTGCACCGCGAGCGAGCAGTACAGCGAGATCAGGTACGAGGCGATGGCGCTGCGGTTGATGCCCATGAAGCGCACCGACAGGCCCGGGCTCTGCTCGCCGGCCAGACCCGGCTGGTACAGGCCCACCACGCCCTGGCGCTTGTCGCCCACGCGCAGCAGCAGGATCTTGGTCTTGCCATCGGCCACGGGCACCTTGTCGCTCGGAATCAGCGGGATGCCGCGCCAGGTGAGGAACTGCGAGCCGAACAGGCTCACGGTGGGCGGCGGCACGCCCCGGCGCGTGCACTCGCGGCCGAAGGCGGCGATGGCCAGCGGGTGCGTGAGGAAGAAGGCCGGCTCCTTCCACACCTTGGTGAGCAGTTCGTCCAGGTCGTCGGGCGTGGGCGCGCCGGTGAGCGGGTAGACGATCTGGTCCGGGTGCACGCTGGCCAGCAGGCCGTAGTCGGCGTTGTTGATCAGCTCGCTTTCCTGCTTTTCCTTGATGGTCTCGATGGTCAGGCGCAGCTGTTCCTTGATCTGGTCGTGCGGGCTGCTGTAGAGGTCGGACACGCGGGTGTGCACGTCCAGCACCGTGGAGACGGCGTTCAGGAAGTACTCGCGCGGCTGGTCTTCGTAGTCCACGTAGGTCGAGGGCAGCTCGCTCTCGTCGCGCTTGGCGCACAGCACCTCCACGTCCTGCGGGTTCTTCACCTTGTTGAGGCGGTAGATGCCGGCCTCCACCGGCTGCCATTGCAGCAGATGCGTGAGCCAGCGCGGGCTGATGGTCGACAGCACGGGGGCCGTCTTGGTGGCATTGGCCAGTTGGCGCGCGGCGTTGTCGCTCAGCGCCAGTTGCGAGGGGGTTGGGTCAGACATGAAGGCTCCGTGGCTCGGTGGTTGAAAAAAGGCAAAAGAAGGCCCCACGCGTGCGGCCGAAGCGACGCGGCGAAGGGGGAAGGGCGGGGAAAGCTCGGTGGCGGTCGATCAGGGGCTGGCGGTGACCTCCCGCGATCGGGCCTGGCTCAGGTTGGCGCCGGCGGCCACGTCGTGCGTGACCCACAGGTTGCCGCCGATGGTGGCGCCGCGGCCGATGGTCACGCGCCCGAGCACGGTGGCGCCGGCGTAGATCACCACGTCGTCCTCCACCACGGGGTGGCGCGCCAGGCCCTTGCTCAGGTGGCCGTTCTCATCGGTGGGGAAACGCTTGGCGCCCAGCGTGACCGCCTGGTACACGCGCACGCGCTGGCCGATGACGGCGGTCTCGCCGATCACGACGCCGGTGCCGTGGTCGATGAAGAAGCCCGCGCCGATGGACGCGCCGGGGTGGATGTCGATGCCTGTCGCGCCGTGCGCGAGCTCGGCCACGATGCGCGCGAGCAGCGGCACACCCAGCTGGTAGAAGCGGTGCGCCACACGGTGGTGGATCATGGCCTGGATGCCGGGGTAACACAGCAGCACCTCGTCCACGCTGCGCGCGGCGGGGTCGCCCTCGTAGGCCGCCACCACGTCGCTGTCGAGCAGCTCGCGCAGCCGGGGCAGCGAGTGCGCGAAGTCGCGCACCAGTTCGCGCGCCTGCTGTTCGGTGGCCGCTTCGTCGGTGCCGCCCGCGTGGCGGTGCTGGTAGCGCAGCTCCAGCCGCACCTGGCCCAGCAGCGCATGCAGCGTGGCATCCAGCGTGTGGCCGATGTAGAAGTCCTCGCTCTCCTGGCGCAGGTCGGGCGGGCCCAGGCGCATGGGAAACAGGGCGCCGCGCAGCCCGTCGAGGATATTGCCAAGCGCGTCGCGCGACGGCAGCTCGCGCCCGCCCGGTTCGCGCGAGCGCTTCTGCGCGGTGCGCCAGCGTTGGCGCACGTCGGCAAGGTCGCGCACGACCTGCTGCAGGTCGAACAGGTGCGAGCGCACGTCCACAGACGATTTCCGGGAATCGCTCATGAGACCACCACCCTGTTGGCGCGCCGTGGCCCAACCAGAAATGCCGCAGATCCGGCTTTGCCGGTCGGCTGGCGTTGCCCCCTTGAGGGGGACGCGCGAAGCGCGGCAGGGGTGTTCAATCTTGCACCCATGGGAGTTGGTGGAAGCGCCAACCGTCCTGACCGCCGCGGTGCTGCTGCGCGTCGATCTCGCCCTCGAAACCTTCGAGCACGTTGAACACCTGCGTGAAGCCGGCCTTGGTGGCGGCCTCGGCCGCCAGCGCCGAGCGCTTGCCGCTGCGGCACAGCAGCAGCACGCGCGCTTCCTTGCCGACCTTGGCTTCGAGCTCGCGCACGAAGCGCGGGTTGCGCGTGAGGCTGGTGCCCGTGGCCCAGGGCACGTGCAGGCTGTCGGGCACATGGCCCACGAACTTGCGCTCTTCCGCGCTGCGCACATCCACCAGCCGGGCTTCGCCGGCCGAGACCAGCGACCAGGCGAGTTCGGGCGGGATGCCACCCGCGTAGGGCAGGCCCCGGGCCTGGGCGTCGCGCCCGATGGCGTCCAGGGCGTCGAGCAGCGTGGGGGATTCGATGGCAACCGTCATGTTGGAGACCCTTGGTGTGAAGTTGGAATGCACTCTAAAAGCGCCGCTTCAACACACAAACCATTGTTTTTTTGTTTCTTAATTGCCCAAACATCTGAGCCAGGGTCACGCTCCAAAAAAAAACCGGCCGATGCAATCCTCCCCCCAGGAGACAACCAGGGTTCTCTGCATCCCCGCATCGGCCGGACCAGTCGTTTCCAACACCGGTGCATGAATGCTAGGCCGCATGCTGCGTTGCCGCAACGAATCAGAACGGCTATGGATATGCGGTTTGTTTCCTTCCTCGGGGCCGCATGCGCGCCTAGATTGGCGGGCTCGATCCACTGGGAGCACACCCGCATGAGCAAACGACAACTGCGCCTTGGCGCCTTCATCATGGCCACCGGCCACCACGTCGCCGCCTGGCGCCACCCGGGCTCGCAGATCGACTCGGGCACCAACATCGACCACTACATCGAGGTCGCGCAGACGGCCGAGCGCGGCCTGTTCGACCAGGTCTTCGTCGCCGACAGCCCGGGCATCTGGGGCACGGGCGACGACGAGTCCTTCAGCCGCCAGGGCCGCATCTCGCACTTCGAACCGGTCACGCTGTGGGCCGCGCTCTCGGCGGTGACGAAACACATCGGCTTCGTCGCCACCGCGTCCACCACCTACGAAGACCCCTACCTGCTCGCGCGCAAGTTCGCCTCGCTGGATCACATCAGCAAGGGCCGCGCGGCCTGGAACGTGGTGACCACCAGCAACGACAGCGTGCACGGCAACTTCGGCCTGGACGCGCACCCCTCGCCCGGCGAGCGCTACGCCAAGGCCACCGAGTTCGTGGACGTGGTCAAGGGCCTGTGGGACAGCTTCGAGGACGACGCCTTCGTGCGCGACCGCGAGTCCGGCGTGTACTTCGACCCGGCCAAGCTGCACGAGCTCAACCACATCGGCAAGCACCTCAAGGTCAAGGGGCCGCTCAACCTGGAGCGCTCGCCGCAGGGCCACCCGGTGATCGTGCAGGCCGGTTCGTCCGAAGACGGCAAGGAACTCGCGGCCGCCACCGCCGAGGCCATCTTCACCGCCTGGACCAGCCTGGCCGAAGCCCAGGCCTTCTACCAGGACGTGAAGGGCCGCATGGCCAAGTACGGCCGCCGGCCCGAGCAGCTGCTGGTGCTGCCCGGCATCTCGCCCGTGATCGGCCGCACCGAGGCCGAGGCGCAGGCCAAATGGGCCGAGCTGCAGGCGCTGATCCACCCCTCGGTGGGCCTCTCCACCCTGGTGCCGTTCTGGCCCGGCGAAGACCTGCGCCGCTGGAACCTGGATGCGCCGCCGCCGTACTACCCCGAGCCGCCCAAGGGCATCAACAGCCGCGCGCACGTGGTGATCGAGCTCGCGCGCCGCGAGCGCTTCACCGTGCGCCAGCTCTACGAATACCTGGCGGGTGCGCGCGGGCACTGGGTGGTGATCGGCACGCCACAGACCATCGCCGACCGCATGCAGGAATGGTTCGAGAACGGCGCGGCCGATGGCTTCAACGTGATGCCGCCGGTGCTGCCCGCCTCGCTCAACGAGTTCGTGGACCTGGTGGTGCCCGAGCTGCAGCGCCGCGGCCTGTTCCGCACCGCCTACGAAGGCCGCACGCTGCGCGAGAACCTCGGTCTGGAGCGCCCGGTCGGCCGCCACGCGGCGGCCGCGCGCCTGGCGGCCTGATCAGCGGTCGAGGTGCGGCTGCATCAGCGCCTCGAACCACTCGATGAACGCGATGAGCCGGCGCGAGCGCTGCCGCCGGTGCGGGTAGACCAGCGACACCGGCATGGCCGCCGCGCGGAACCCGGGCAGCACCTCGACCAGCTGGCCCCGGTCCAGCAGGTGCTGCACGTCGAAGCGCGGGATCTGGATCAGGCCCAAGCCCGCCGCGCAGCAGGCGATGTAGCTCTCGGCGTTGTTGACGAGCACGCGGCTGGGCACCTGCAGCGCCCGGGCCGAGGGCGGGAGCTCCCAGGCCAGCTCGCGCCCGTTGGAGGCGGAGGCGTAGCCCACCGCCCAGTGCCCTCGCGCCAGATCGTCGGGCTGCGCCGGCACGCCATGCTCGGCCAGGTAGTCGGGGCTGGCGCAGTTGATCAGCGCCACTTGCCCGAGCGGGCGCACCACGAGGCTGCTGTCCTGCAGGGTGCCGAAGCGCACCGCGCAGTCCACCCCTTCCTGCACCAGATCGATGGCGCGGTCGGTCGAACCCAGCGCCACCTGCAGCCGGGGGTAGCGGCGCAGGAAGCCCGGCAGGGCCGGCGCGACCAGCCGGCGCGCGATGCGGCTGGGCACATCCACCTTGAGCCGCCCCGAGACCTTGCGCTGGCCGGCCTGGAACAGCTGGTCGATGTCCTCGGCCTCGGCCAGCAGCGCTCGCGCACGCTCCAGCAGCTGCAGGCCATCGGCCGTGGGCCGCACCTGCCGGGTCGTGCGGTGCAGCAGGCGCGTGCCCAGGGTGGCCTCGAGCTGCTGGATGGCCGCCGACACCGAGGCGCGCGGCAGCTCCAGCGCGTGCGCGGCCTTGATGAAGCTGCTCATCTCCGCGACCTGAACGAACACCCGGTACTGCTCAAGCTTGTCCATGGACCGAATTTAGCCCACGGCAGCGGGGTTGGTATCGTCCAGAGGCATCCAGGGTCCGGCTGCGCCGGCCCGAGATGCCGTCCCCCCTCGAAGCGCCGAAGGCGCGCCACGGAGGGGGGAAGCCGCGCAGCGGCGCAGGGGGGTGTCATTACTTCGTGGTGTAGCCGCCGTTGATCAGGATCGTCTGGCCCGTGATCCACCAGCCGTCGCTCACGAGATGGCGGATGAAGGGCACCACGTCCTCGATGTCGGTCAGGCCCGTCTTCGAACGGGGCGAGAGGGCGGCGGCGGTCCTGTGGTACGCCACCGCGTCGCTGCCTTCCTGGCCGTAGAAGAAGGGCGTGTCCATCGGGCCCGGGCCCACGGCCGTCACCGAGATGCCGCGCGCGCCGAATTCCTTGGCCGCCGCGCGGGTGTAGTGCTCCACCGGTGCCTTGGTGCCCGCGTACGCCGCGTAGAAGGGCGTGAAGGCCCCCAGCAGCGAGGTCACCAGGGTGCAGACCTTGCCGTTGTCGTTGACGTGCCGGCCCGCTTCCTTGAGGAAGAAAAAGGCGGACTTGGCATTGACGGCGGCCATCTCGTCGTACTCGGCCTCGCTGATCTCGGCGAACGGCTTCTTGAGCACCTTGCCCACCGTGTTGATGGCGATGTCGGGCCGGCCCACGGCCGCGATGGTGTCGGCGAACAGTTTCTCGACCGCGCCCGCCGTGGTGAGGTCCGCCTGGATCGCGACCGCCTGCGCGCCCGCGGCGCGGATGGCGCCCACCGTGGCGTCGGCATCGGCCTTGCTGGCGGCGCTGTTGTAGTGGATGGCGACCGCGCGGGCGCCGTGCTGGGCGAGGTCGCGGGCGATCAGGCCGCCGAGGTTCTTGGCGCCGCCGGCGATGAGGACCACCTTGCCGTCGATGGAGTGCTGTGCCATGGTCATGTTTCCCTGTGAAGGATGGATGGAAGGAACACCCAGTCTAGGCAGCGGCAGGCGGGAGATCAGCCCGTGCTGGCTGGATGCATTGTTCAGGAAACCGGTCCAATGCCGGGGTCACAGGGTCCGCAGAAAGGCCTGCAGCGCGACGATGTCCGCCGCGCTCAGCGGCAGCGGCTTCAGGTGGGGCGAGCGGCGCTGCGCGCAGGCGTACAGCGGGTCGGCCGCCACGCCCGCGCGGCCATTGCGCGGGTCGCCGCCGCCGCGAGCATAGAGGTTCAATACGCCTTGCAGCGAATCGAACAGGCCGTGGTGCATGTAGGGCGCGGTGCGCGAGACCCCGCGCAGGCTGGCGGTGCGAAAGCGGCCCACGTCCTCGCACCGCCGCGTCACCTCGAAACGGCCGAGGTCTTGCGAAGGCTCGCCGACGAAGGCGATGCCGAGGTTGTGGAAGCGGCCGTCGCTCAGGGTGGGGCCGAAGTGGCAGTTGGCGCAGCGCGCGCTGGTGCGGAACAGGTGCAGGCCCTGGAGTTCCAGGTCGGTCAGCGCGCGGTGTTCGCCCTGCGCGAAGCGGTCGAAGCGGCTGCGTTCGTGCAGCGTGTGCTGGAAGGCCGCGAGGGCCTCGCCGATCCGGGCGGGTGACAGGGCCATGCGCCGGCCGACAGCGTGGAGAGAGGCGTTGGCGATCTCGCGCGGGTCGGTCAGGGGCCGCAGCGATTGTTCCGCGAGCGAGCGGGCCGCGCCGTCCCAGGCCCAGTGCGCCCGCGCTGCGCACGTCCTGCAGGCCGGGCGGGTTGCGCCGGCCCGGCGCGCCCCTCACACCGGTGGCCGTGGGCGTGCGCACGGTCCAGCCCTGGTCGGGCCGGTGGCAGCTGGCGCAGGCCACGTGGCCGCTCGCGGAGAGGCGGGCGTCGAAGAACAGGCGCTGGCCCAGTTGCACGAGGTGGTTGGGTGGCGCGGGCGGTGGCGGCAAGGCCCCCAGCTCCACGAAGGCCACACCTTCATCGACCCAGGGCGCAGGCCATTGGTTGGCCGGTTTCTCGTACAAGGCGCGCAGCGGCTCGCCCGCGACCACCGGGCCGCTCAGGCCGAGCGCGATCGCCAGCGCCGTGAGCCACCGCCGGCTCAATGGCAGTCCGGCCCCGTCTGGTCGAAGTAGACCTCGAACGCGACGTTGGCCGCCCACTTCTGGCGCCGCTGCGCCCAGGCGGCCGTCGAGCCGATCTCCTGCACCGCGGCGCGGATGGGCGCGGCCAGTTCGTCGCGGCCCTCGGCCAGCCAGGCCTGCAGCGCGCTGTCGCGCGTGGCGGGCAGGGTGGCGGAGAACTTGCGCCATTCCTTCTGCGCCAGCAGCGGCTCCAGCTGCGAGCCGTCGAGGATGGCCGCCGCGCACTCGCCGGTGCGCACCTGCACCAGGGCCTGGGCCGGCGCGTCGAAGACCTTGAGTTGTCCCTGGATGCGCGCCGCCTGCGCGTGGGCGCGCGGATTGTCGGCCGTCACGCACACCACGCGCCCGGCCAGGTCGGTCCAGGCGCGCACGTCGGTGTCCGAGCGCATCGAAACGCTCAGGCCCGACTGGTAGCCCGTGCGCAAGCACGCGCAGACCGTCTTCCTTCTGGCGCGCCTCGTCGGCGCGCGTCAGCACCAGGTCCACGTCGCCCTGGCGCAAGGCCTGCGCCTGCGCGCCGGGCGGCAGCGGCACGATGAGCGCGTCCACGCCCAGGTGCCGCGCCAGTTCCTGCGCGTAGACCGCCTCGAAGCCGGCGTTGGTGTAGTCGCGCTCGCCGGTGCTCACGGGCAGGGTGGTGGGCGCCACGCCGATGCGCAGCTGCTTCAGCGGCAAGGGCGCGGCCGCGGCGGCGCGCGATTCGATCGCCATGAACACCGCCGCGCACAGCGCGCCGATGCCCAGCGCGGTGAGCCAGGCCAGCGGGCGCAGCGGGCGTTCGGGGGAAGCGTCGAGGAAACTCATGGGAAGGGCATTCTGGGCGCGCCCCCGCGTTCGTGTGGCTCGAAATGCGCATAAGCATCTGCGCCATTTGCGGCCGCATATCGGTGTCCGTTTTCCTTCGTTGGCCGGCGCGCGCTCCGCCCCAAGAATCGGCGCGTCATTCACACCACCTGACAGACGAACCCTTGGAGAACCTCATGACCGTCGTGACGAAACACAGAAGCCCCCGCAACCGCTTGCGCGCCCTGAGCAGCGCCGCCGCCCTGGCCCTGGGCCTGATCGGCCAGGCCGGCACCGCCGCCGCCGAGGTGCTGCCGGCGATCAACCTGCAGCTCACACCGTGGACGGTGATCGCCCGCGAGAAGGGCATCTTCAAGGAAGAGTTCAGCAAGGTCGGCACCAAGGAAGTCAACCTCATCGCCTCGGGCGGTGCGGAGCTGGTGGGCGCCGAAACGGGCGCCCTCAGCAAGGGCGCGATCTCGATCGCGCAGCGCATGATCTACCCGGCCACGGTGCACCGCGCCAACGGCCTGGACGGCGTGATCATCTGGGCCTCCGAGACCTCCAACCGCTACCGCGCGCCGGTGCTCGCCGCCGTGTCGAACAAGTCGGTGAACACGCTGGCCGATCTGGACGGCAAGAAGTTCGGCAGCAGCCGCATCAGCTGCTACTGGTCCGCCCCCACCGAGGCCTTGAACTCGGTGGGCCTGCCGCTGGACACGCGCCAGACCAAGGGCCGCGTGCGCTACGAATCGATCGACAACCCCACCGTGGCGATCTCGGCGGTGATCTCCGGCGCGCTCGATGCCACCACCACCCACCTGGCCGCGGGCAACGCCACCGGCGCCTGGCTCTCGGGCAAGCTCAAGGTGATCGGCCACGTGCCGGACGACGGCGTGTACGTGAACCACGCAGGCCGCGTGACCTACTTCGCCAAGCGCGAGTTCGTCAACAAGTACCCCGACGCGGTCAAAGCCTTCCTGGCCTCGCGCGAACGCGCCATGGCCTGGACGCTGGACAACGTGGACGAGGCCGCCAAGATCGTCTCGCGCGAAACCCGCGTGCCGGTGGAAGTGGCGAAGTTCCAGATCACCCACCTGGGCCAATGGGAGTTCATGGCCGGCGAGCCCAATGCCCAGCGCGCGCGCAACTCCATCAAGACCTTCATCGACTGGTACGTGAAGCAGGGCGACGACATCCTGAGCGAACGCCGCCTGACCGACGCGCAGGTGGACGCCTTCGTGGACGGCCGCTTCTTCGCCGGCGGCTCGCACTCGATCTACCACTGAGCGCGCCATGAACACGCTGACGCACAACCTTCCCTCCACGGCGCCAGCGTCGGAAGCTTCGTCCTTCGCGACGAAGCTCCAGCAATGGCTGGCGCCCAGCCGCGCGATCGGCTTCCTGCTGCCGGCCGGGGTGCTGCTGCTGTGGCAGACGGCGGCCAGCCTGGAATGGATCGACCCGGTCTTCCTGCCCGCCCCCATCAAGGTGGTGGAGGCTTTCTTCAAGATGCTGACGGAGCAGAAGCTGCTCTGGGACTTCGCCGTCAGCCTGTCCCTCGTCGCGCAGGGTTTCCTGTACGGCGCCTTCGCCGCCGTGGTGCTGGGCGTGGGCGCGGGCCTCTCCAAGCGCTTCGAACAATTCCTCTCGCCCACCTTCGACACCATCCGCCACATCCCCGGCATCGCCTGGTTTCCGCTGATCGTGCTGTGGCTGGGCCTGGGCGCGCCGGCCAAGATCCTGGTGATCGCCAAGACCGTGTTCTTCCCGGTCTTTCTCAACACGCTGCAGGGCATTCGCAGCGTGGACAAGAGCTACATCGAGCTGGCCGAGGTGATGACGCTCACCCGCTGGCAGCTGGTGCGCAAGATCATCCTGCCGGCCGCCACGCCGACCATCATGGTCTCGCTGCGCTACGCGGCCGGCCTGGCCTGGGCGCTGGTGGTGGTGGCCGAAGGCCTGAGCGGCCTCGAAGGCCTGGGCTTCCTGATCTTTCGCGCGCAGGGCCTGCTGCTCACCGACCAGCTGCTGGTCTGCATGGTGATCATCGGCCTGGTGGGCTTCGGCATCGACCGCACCATGTACCTGCTGCAGCGCCGCGTGCTGCGCTGGAAACAAGGCTTTGAAGGATAAACACCATGGCAGAACCCGGTCGCCTTGAAGTCAAGGCCGTCTCCAAAAGCTATGCCGTGCCCGGCCGCCCGCGCCTGGACGCGCTGGTCAACGCCAGCTTCAACGTCGAGCCCGGCGCCTTCGTGACGCTGGTCGGCCCCAGCGGCTGCGGCAAGTCCACGCTGCTGCGGCTCATCCTCGGTCTGGACAAGGACTACGAGGGCGACATCCTGCTGCACGGCGAGCGCATCGCCGGCACCAGCCTCTCGCGCGGCATCGTGTTCCAGGACCACCGCCTGCTGCCCTGGATGACGCTGGAGCAGAACATCGGCCTGGCGCTGACCAATTCCACGCTCCCGCCCGAGCAGCAGCGCCGCACCATCCAGTCGCACATCGATCTGGTGGGCCTGCAGGGCTTCGAGAAGGCCTACCCGCACGAGCTCTCGGGCGGCATGGCGCAGCGCGGCGCGATCGCGCGCGGCCTGGTCGGCCAGCCCGAGATCCTGCTGCTCGACGAACCCCTGGGCGCGCTGGACGCGCTCACGCGCGTGCGCCTGCAGGAAGAGCTGCTGCGCATCTGGCGCGCCGAGGGCGTGACCATGATCCTGGTGACGCACGACGTGGACGAGGCCATCTTCCTGAGCGACACCGTGATCGTGATGAACGCCAACCCCGGCCGCATCGTCAAACAGGTGAAGGTGGACCTGCCACCCGGCCCGCGCGACCGCGTGAGCCCGGCGTTCGCGGCGCTCAAGCGCGAGATCCTGGTGGCGCATGGGCGAGGCGGTGCCGCACGCGGCCGCGCAACTGGCGGAGGCCTGAATGAGGCGGTGGCTCATCACCGCCGCCCTGGCGGCCGCGCCGCTGGCGCTGGGCGCGGCGGGCACTCCGCCGTCGTCCGACCTGCCCGACCTCTCCGCCGTGCGCGCGCTGGTGTACGCCGGCGAGTACACCAAGGCGGTGCAGCGGCTCACGGCGCTGAGCGAGACCGTGCAGCACGCCGAGGTCTACAACCTGCTCGGCTACAGCCTGCGCCAGCTCAAGCGCTACGAGGAAGCGGGGCGCTGGTACCGCGAAGCCCTGCTGTACGACCCCGAGCACCGGCCGGCGCTGGAGTACCAGGGCGAGCTGTTCCTGGCGCTGGGCGACGTGGCCGGCGCGCGCAAGAACCTGCGTTACCTGGAATTGCTCTGCACCGCCAAGCCCTGCGCGGAATACGAGCTGCTCAAGAAGGCGGTCGACAAGGCCGGGCGCTGAAGCGTCCCGAACACGTCCGGCAGCATGCGGTGGATCTGCGCCGCGATGAACATGGCCCCGCCCGGGTCGCCGAAGGTGCCCAGCGTGGGCGGGCCGATCAGGCGGATGCGCGACAGCGCTTCGCCTTCGCTGTCGATCACGCGGCAGTTCGCATCCACCGCGTAGCCGATGCCGCAGGCGTCGGCGCGCAGCGTGCCGTGCGACACCAGGGCCTGCAGCAGGGGGTTGCCGGCGGTGCGCGCGGCGGCGTCCAGGCCGGTGCAGTTCACCACCACGTCGAAGGCCTCGGTGCGCGGCGCGCCGCCGCCCGAGGGCTGCAGCATGGCGTCGATGCGGTGCGTGCCGGCCTGCACCGCCAGCGAGCGCAGCCGCGCGGCCAGGTGCACCACCCGGCCGGCGGCCAGGGCTTCGCGGTGGATGGCTTCCGTCTGCGGTGGCGAACGGAAGCGGTGCACGTCGTACCAGGGGCGCACGCTGCGCAGGAAGCGGCGCTGCTGCGCCGGCGGCAGCGTGGGCCAGAGTTGCCACACGGCGTCGCGCAGCTCGTCGAAGGGCACATTCCAGTTCTCGCCGCGCGCCACGCTGTCGCGGATGCGCGCGCGCAGGGTCTTGATCCAGGTGCGCAGCTCGGGCTTCACCTCGGTGAGGAAAGCGGGCGCGGGGCCGAGCAGGCGGTCCAGGTTCTGGCGCCCGACCGGGTGGGCCACCACGCCGCTGGCCAGCGGTTGCGCGCGTGGGCGCAGGCCCCGGCGCGAGACCACCGTGACGCCACCCGCGTGCCCTTGCCGCTGCAGCGTGGAGACCACGTCCAGCGAGGTCAGGCCGCTGCCGATGATGAGCACGCGCGCCTCGCGCGGAATGCCCAGCAGCCGAGCGGTCACCAGTGGGTTCTCGATCACGCCCGGGTGTTGCGCCAGCGCCGGGTCCAGCGGGGCCTGCAGGCGCGGCTCGGCGTTGCCGGTGGCGAGCACCAGCAGGTCGGCCGTCAGCGTCTGCCCGTGTTCTGTGACGGTGGTGACCTCGCCGTCGGCCTCCCAGGCGTGCACGGCGCGGTCCTGCAGGGTGCGGATGGTCGAGCCCGTGGCCGCCCAGGTGGCGTGGCCGCGCACCATGGCTTCGAGGTAGGCACCCAGCACCGCGCGGCGCACGAAGGCCGTGCCATTGGCCTGAACGGCCTGCGGGTCTGCCTCGAACACGCCGTGCGTTTCGCACCAGCGCGTGAAGTGCTCGCCGTCGACGGGGTCGACCGCGTGCACCCAGGTCGGTCCGTTGAGGCGGTGGTCGGGGTCGTGCGTGGCATAGGCCAGGCCGGGGCCGACGCGGTCGCGCGATTCGATCAGCGTGACCGCCAGCGGCACCGGGCTGTGGCGCACCAGCTGCACGGCCGCGCTCACGCCCGAGAAACCACCGCCGACGATGGTGATGCGGCGCGGCGCGCTCATCGCGCCACACCCCAGCGGCGGATGGTGAGTTTTTCGACCGTCTGGAACACCACGTTCTCCACCAGCAGGCCGATGAGGATCACCATCACCAGGCCGGCGAACACCTTGTCGGTGTAGAGCTCGTTGCGGTTCTGGAAGATGTACCAGCCCAGGCCGCCTTTGCCGGAGGACACGCCGAACACGAGCTCGGCGGCGATCAGCGTGCGCCAGGCAAAGGCCCAGCCGATCTTCAGGCCCGAGAGGATGGCCGGCAGGGCCGAGGGCACCAGGATCAGCAGCACGTAGCGCACACCGCGCAGCCCGTAGTTGCGCCCGGCCATGCGCAGGGTCTCGGGCACGGCCTGGAAGCCCGCGAAGGTGCGCAGGGCCAGCGGCCACAGCACCGAGTGCACCAGCACGAAGACCAGGCTGCCGTTGCCCAGACCGAACCACAGCAGCGCCAGCGGCAGCAGCGCGATCGCCGGCAGCGGGTTGAACATGGACGTGAGCGTGGCCAGCAGGTCGCGCCCGATCTGGGTGGACACGGCCAGCGTGGTGAGCACGAAGGCGGCCACGATGCCGAGCAGGTAGCCCTGCAGCAGCACGGCCAAGGAAGCGCGGGCGCGCAGCAGCAGCTCGCCGCCCGCCAGGCCCTCGGCGAAGGCGCGCGCGGTCTGCGCGAAGGTGGGCAGCAGCAGATCGTTGTCCTGCCAGCGCGCGAGCACTTCCCACAGCAGCGCCAGCGCGAGCAGGATCAGGGTCTTTCGCACCCAGGCCTGCTGCCACACGCGGCGCTGCCAGGGCAGGGGGCGCTCGGCCGGGGTGTCGCCCAGCGCGGGCAGCGGGTATTCGGCCTCGGGCCGGATCGGGGGCAGGGCGTCGGCCAGGCTCATGGGTGGGGGGTCTCGGGCCCGAACAGCAGGCCGTGGATGCGTTGGGTGGCGGCCTGGAAGGCGGGGCCGCCGCTGCTGCCCAGGCCGAATGCGTGCGCCTGGATCTCGGCGCGCAGGCGGCCCGGGTGCGGCGAGAGCACACCGATGCGGCTGCCCACCACCAGGGCTTCTTCAATGGAGTGCGTGACGAACAGCAGCGTGAAGCGCACCGTCTCCCACAGCGCGAGCAGCTCTTCCTGCATGCGGCGGCGCGTGAGGGCGTCCAGCGAGGCGAAGGGCTCGTCCATCAGCAGCACGCGCGGCTGCATGGCCAGGGCGCGAGCGATCGCCACGCGCTGCTTCATGCCGCCCGAGAGCTGGTGCGGGTAGGCGTTCGCGAAATCGGCCAGGCCCACCTGTTCGAGCACCGCGTGCGCGCGCTCCAGCGCCTCGGCGCGGGCCAGGCGCCCGGTGGCGCGCAGCGGGAACATCACATTGCCCAGCACCGTCTTCCAGGGCGGCAACTGGTCGAATTCCTGGAACACCACGATGCGGTCCGGCCCCGGGCCGGTGATGGCCTGGCCGTCGAGCCGGATCTGGCCCTCGCGCGGTGCGATGAAACCGGCCGCCGCCTTCAGCAGCGTGCTCTTGCCGCAGCCCGAAGGCCCGAGCAGCACATAACGCTCGGCCTCGAACACCGACAGGCTCACGCGGTGCGTGGCGCGCACCACCTGCTGGTCGGTCGCGTACTCCAGCGAGACGCCATCGAAGTCCAGCAGCGGCCGGGGCAGGGCGGCCGTGGGCACTTTCTCGGGGCCGAACACCGCGCCGCCCTCCTGCTCGCGCGTGGCGCGCAGCAGGTCCTGCATCGGCGTGCCGATGGCGTGGCGCTGCAGCACGTGGGCCGGGTTCATGTCAGTTCGCGGCCGCGCTGTGGGCGTCGTCGAAGAAGTAGTCCTTCGCCGAGGCGGGCTTGTTCTTGATCGCGCCGATGCCGTGCATGAAGGTCGCGAGCTTGAAGGTGTTCTGCGGCGCGAGCTTGAACTGCACTTCGGGGTTCTTGATGATGGAGAGCAGCAGCTGGCGGTCGATCGCGCCCTGGCCGGTGCGCAGGTAGATGTCGGCCGCGCCCTCGGGGTTGGCGGTGATGTACTGCGCGGCTTCCTGCAGCGCGGCGGTGAAGGCGCGGTAGGTCTTGGGGTTGTCGTTGCGGAATTTCTCGGTCGCGTACAGCACCGTGGCCGACGAGGGGCCGCCGAGCACGTCGTAGCTGTTGAGCACGATGCGCGCGTTCGGGTTGCCGGCCAGCGCCTGGTTCTGGAACGGCGGGTTGCCGAAGTGCGCCGTGATCTCGGTGCCGCCCTTGATGATCGCGGCCGTCGCGTCCGGGTGGGGCACGGCCACCTGCAGCTTGTCGAGCTTGTTGTACTGGTCGTTGCCCCAGCGCTGGGCCGAGGCCAGCTGCAGCACGCGCGACTGCACCGACACGCCCACGGCGGGCAGGGCGATGCGGTCCTTGTCGCTGAAGTCGGCAATCGTCTTCACGGCCGGGTTGTTGCTCACCAGGTAATACGGGAAGTTGCCCAGCGAGGCGACGCCGCGCACGTTCTGCTTGTCCTTGGTGCGGTCCCAGATGGTCAGCAGCGGGCCCACGCCCGCGCCGGCGATGTCGATCTGGCCCGAGAGCAGCGCGTCGTTGACCGCGCTGCCGCCCGAGAGGCGCACGAATTCCACCTTCACGTCCAGCCCGGCGGCCTTGCCGTGTTTCTCGATCAGTTTCTGTTCTTCCGCCACGTTGAGCAGCAGGTAGACCACGCCGAACTGCTGGGCGATGCGGATCTGGCCTTCGGCGTGGGCCGCGAACGACGCGCCAGCGGTCAGCGCGGCGGCCAGCAGGCCGTGGATGAACGTGTGTTTTTTCATGGTGTTTCCTTCTAGAACGGCACGTGGCCTTCGATCGTGGTGCGGAACAGGCGGCGGCGCTGGTCGGGCGGGCAACCCGCGGCCAGGTGCAGCACCGAGCGGTTGTCCCAGAACACCATGTCGCCTGGCAGCCAGCGGTGGCGGTAGATGTAGCGCTCCTGCGTGCTGTGGGCGTACAGGGCCTGCAGCAGCGCCTCGCTTTCGTCGTCGGGCAGGCCGACCACGCGGGTGGTGAAGTGTTCGCTGACGAACAGCGCCTGGCGGCCGGTTTCCGGGTGCGTGCGCACGATGGGGTGGCTCACGGTGGGCACGGCGGCGATCTGCTCGGGCGAGAGGTTGGGCCGCCAGGGGCTGCGGCGTTGCAGCTCGGCGTACACCTTGAGGTAGCTGTGCTCGGCGCGCTCGCCCTGCACCGCGCCGCGCAGCCGCTCGGGCAGTTCGTCCCAGGCCAGGTGCTGGTTGGCGAACAGGGTGTCACCGCCCTCGGCGGGCAGTTCCTGCGCGTGCAGGAAGGAGCCCAGGCTGGGCCGCTCCTTGTACGACAGGTCCGAGTGCCAGAACACACCCGCATCGCCCAGGCCGATGGGTTTGCCGTTCTCCACGATGTTGCTGACGATCAGCACCTCGGGCTGTTCGGGGTGGGCGAACTGGTGCAGCACATGGCGCTGCAGCGGGCCCCAGCGCGCGCTGAAGGCGACCTGTTGCGCGGGGGTGATGCGCTGGTCGCGGAACACCAGCACGTGGTGCCTGAGGTGGGCGCGGTGCAGGCGGGCGAAATCCTCGTCGGACAGGGGCGCGGCGAGGTCCAGGCCCAGCACCTCGGCGCCGAGCGCGTCGCTCAGGGGCTGGATGTGAAAGTCCTGCCGCACGGGGGGAAGCTCTACAAGAATCATGGTCCGCCCATGCTAGGCAGCCCATCGCGCGCAGGGAACGATCCTTATCGAGCAGCGATATGCGGAAAACGGATATCGGCACCCGGTGGAGGGAAAAACCGCCGCCCCCTGGTGAATCTGACCGACGTTTTTACCGATTCCGGGTGGGTGTGGGCCCCATGTCCAGCAGCTGCGGACCCATGCAGGCGAAGCGCGCCTGCGCCTCCCGCACCAGCCAGCCGCCGGTGAAGAGGGAGAAGGCGGGCAGCACCAGCTGCCGTTCCGTCAGGGCGAAGGCCGGAAACCGGCCCCGGAAGCCCGGCACGCTCACCACCGGGTGCACATGGCCGCAGACGACGAACCGGGCACCGGTGGTTTCGGGTGCGGGGCGCGGAGCGTGCGCGAAGCCGAACGGGCCGTCGTCCACGGGTTCGCGGCGGTGCTCGATGTCCAGCCCCGCGCGCGCCGCCGCGCGGTCGTGATTGCCCTCCACCAGCAGCATGCGCACGCCCGCGTGGCGAGCGCGAAAGCGCGCCCATTCCTCGCGCCAGCGCGCATCCACGCGCGGGCCATGCAGCAGGTCGCCCAGCACCCACAGCGAATCCGCGCCGCTGCGTTCGATGAGCGCCGTCAGTCGCTCCAGGTCGTGGCGCGTGCCGCCGGTGGGCAGGGCGATGCCGGCGGCGCGGAACGCGTCGTCCTTGCCCAGGTGCACGTCGGCCACCAGCAGGCGCCGCCGCGCCGGCCAGTACAGCGCGCGGTCGGCGAACAGGCGAACGGGCTCGCCGGCCAGCACCAGGTCGATGGCCTCAGCCATGGCGCGCCTGCAGTTGCTCGGCCGCGCGCCGCACCCGGGCCGACCAGTCTTCCGTGCTCAGCTCGCCGCGCACCGTCTCCGCCCACAGCGGAAACGACAGCGGGGTCAGCGTGCGGGGCTGGCGCAGATCGATCGTGCGCGCCGCGCAGCGCTTGAACGCGGCCGTGAGGGCCTGCACGTCCATCTGCGCCTCGAACACCTCGCGCACCGCCTGGGCCAGCAGCAGGTGATCGGGGTCGTAGCGCTGGAGCACGTCGAACAGCAGGCCGCTGGAAGCCTGCAGTTGCCGCGCGCTGCGCTGCGCGCCGCCGGGCAGCGAAGGCACCAGCATGCCGGCCACGCGCGCGATCTCGCGGAACTGGCGGCGCGCCATCTCGGTGAGGTTCAGGCCTTCGTGCAGGTCGTCCAGCAGATCCGCCGGTGCGAGCAGCCGGGCGATGAGGTCCGGGTCCACCGGCGTGGGCTGCGAGGCGTTGAGCACGAAGCCGTAGTCGTTGACCGCGTACAGGAAGGTGTTGGGCGCCAGGCGCCCCCAGCGCAGGGCAAACAGCGCGGCCATGCCTTCGTGCACGGTGCGCCCGGCGAAGGGGTAGACGAACAGCGACGCGCGCCCACGCGTGCGCACCGTCTCCACCAACAGGGTCCGCGGCGTGGGCAGGGCCGAGACACGCGCCTGCAGGTCCAGCAAGGGGGCCAGGGCGCGCAGTTCCGGGCTGTCGCGCGGGCCGTCGAGCACCGACTCCATGGCCGCGCCCAGTTCGGTGGACAGCGGCATGCGCCCACCCTGCCAGCGCGGCACGGCGGCGCTCAGGCCTTTGGCCATGCGCACGTAGGCCGTCATCTGGTCCACCGCCACCAGCTCCAGCGTGCGGCCGGCGAACTGGAAACGGTCGCGCGGGCGCAGCCGGCTGATGAAGCTCTCCTCCACCGAACCCAGCGAGGCGCCGCGCAGAAAGCGCACCGCCACCGCGCCGTCGGCCGTGATGGTGCCGATGGAGAGCCGGTGGCGCAGCGCCACGCGCCGGTCCGTCACGCGGTACACGCCGTCGTCGCCGCGCACGGCGCGGTGGAAGTCGGGGTAGTTCTCCAGCGCCTGGCCGCCGCGTTCGATGAAGCGCAGCACGCCGGCCCATTGCGTGTCGCTCAAGGCGGCGAAGGCGTGTGTGCCGCGCACCTCGGCGAGCAGCGCGTCCGGCTCGAAGCCGCCGCCCAGCGCCAGCGTCACGCAGTGCTGCGACAGCACGTCCAGCGACAGGCGTGGCGGCCGCCGGGCCTCGATCTCCCCGGCCGCGATGGCTTTGCGTGCGGCGGCGAACTCGGCCAGTTCCAGCGCGTGCGTGGGCACGCCGTGGACCACGCCGGCCTCGCCGGGCCGGTGGTTGGCGCGGCCGGCGCGCTGCAGCAGGCGCGCCAGGCCCTTGGGGCTGCCCACCTGCATCACCAGCTCCACGGCGGGAAAGTCCACGCCCAGGTCCAGGCTGGAGGTGCGCACCACGCAACGCACGCTGCCGTCGCGCAAGCCCTGCTCGGCGGCCAGGCGCAGTGCCGTGTCCAGCGAGCCGTGGTGCAGGGCCAGGGTGCCCGGCGCTTCCAGCCAGATCGACGACAGCGCGCGGTGCCACAGCTCGGCCTGCGCGCGCGTGTTGGTGAACAGAATGGCGCTGCGCGCGCCGGCAATCAGCTGCATCACCCGCTCCAGCTGCGACAGGCCCAGGTGGCCGGCCCAGGCGAAGCGCTCGCCGTGCTCGGGCAGCAGCGTCTGGAGCACCAGGCCCCGGCGCCGCGCGCCGCGCACCACCGGCGCGCCGGGCCGGTGCGGCAGCAGCACGTCGCGCGCCTCGTCCAGGTTGCCCAGCGTGGCCGAGAGGCCCCAGGTCACGGCCGTGGGCGCCAGCGCGCGGATGCGCGCCAGCGTGAGTTGCAGCAGCACGCCGCGCTTGTTGCCCAGCAGCTCGTGCCACTCGTCCACGATCACGCCCCGCAGCCCCGCGAGCAGGGCCACCGTCTCGGGATAGGACAGCATCAGGGCCAGCGACTCGGGCGTGATCACCAGCACCTCGGCCAGGCCCTGGCGGGCCAGGCGCCGGTCGCGCGAGCTGGCGTCGCCCGTGCGCTTGGCCACCGTCCAGGGCAGGCCCAGGGCTTCCAGTGGCGCGCTCAGGGCCTGGGTGGTGTCGGTGGCCAGCGCGCGCAGCGGCGTCACCCAGAGCAGGCGCAGGCGCGAGGTGGGGGACGCGGGGGCCGCCTCGCGCAGGCCGTCGAGCAAGGCGCCGCCCAGCGCCGCCAAGGTCTTGCCGCTGCCGGTGGGCGTGACGAGCAGGCCCGACTCTCCGCGCTGCCAATGGCGCCACACCTGCCGCTGGAAGGGGGCGGGGGACCAACCCTGGGCAGCGAACCACGCGAGCAGCGCCGCGTCCGCCGCGCGGGCGCGAGCAACCGGAACCCGCTGGGTCAGGGCCACCCGATCGTCAGGACGTCGAACGGCAGCAACGGCGGCGGCTGCTTCACCTTGTCCAGCTGCGCGTTCACCACCATCAGCCCGCGCGGGCCCACGGCGGCGGTGGTGGGGAAGTTGAAGCCAGGCTCGGCGATGCGCTGCGTCACGCGCGCGCGGCTCCAGTCGTCGCTGAGGGTGAGCCGGGCGACCTCGTTGGCCTGGTTGCGCACCACGTAGAGTTCATTCGCCCCCCGCAGCGCCAGGCCGTCGCCGTAGCGCAGGTCGCCGCCGTCCACCGCCACCGGCGTGACCGCCTTGGAGGCGATGTCGATGCGCCAGAGCTGTCCCGTGATCAGCTGCACCACCATCAGCCAGCGGCCATCGGGCGAGGCGACGATGCCGTTGAGGTTGATCTGGTTGGGCTGGTAGCGGATGGGCGTGGTGGAGAGGTCCAGCCAGGGGTCGAGCAGGGGCGGCCCGTCCATCACCTGCCGGGCGCGGAACAGCACGGGGCGGAACGAGTCGGTCACATAGACATGGTTGTCGGGCGCGAGCACCAGGTCGTTGAGGAAGGTGTGCGAGTCCTTCGGGCTCTTGAGGTCGGCCACGGTCATGCCGGTGTTGAGGTCGATCACCGCCACGTTGCCCTGCGGCCCGCCCGCCACCCACAGGCGCCCGGCCACGTCCACCTTCATGCCGAACGCCGCCTGCCGCCCCACGGCGCCACCGGCCTGGAACAGCTCCGCCTTGTTCGCGCCCGCTGGCAGGCGCCAGATGTTGCCGTCGTTGGTCGAGCCCACGTAGGCATCGCCCGTGCGCTGATCGATGGCGATGCCTTCGGGAAACACGCTCGCGCCATCGAAGGTGGTGCGAGCGGTCGCGGCACTGGGCCGGGCCGCCTGGATCACGCCGCACAACACGCGCGCGCCGGAGTTGCCGGCCGGGTCGGTGGCGTGGTCGTCGGGGTTCTGGTGCACCACCAGCGCGCGGCCGAACGCCGAGTCGGGCCCGCGCGAGAGGGTGACGTTGGGGTTCAGGTAACGCAGCGATCCCGTGCCGTCCGCGCCCACGGTGATGTTGGGCAGTTCACCGGCGTGCGCCTGGTGCGCGGGTTGCCCCGGCTGCCCATGGTTGTGCGACTGGCCAGGGTCGAAATGGCGGCCCGCCGCGCCGAAGGCCACGGTCTGGCCTGTGGCCGGGTCCGGTCCCGGGGCGCAGGCGCCGTGGGCGTGGATGTGGAAACCATGCAGGCCGGGTGTGAGGCCCTGCACGGTGATGGCGATCTCCACCCCGGCGGGTGTCTGCACGAGCTCGGCCCGGCCCGCTGACTGGCCCGAGGCCGTGACCAGCTGGGCCACGGCGGGTTGGCGCTCAGGCCCGCTCTGCGTGGGCCCGCCCGGATCGGCGGGCGAGGGGGTGGTCCTGCAGCCCGCCACGGCGCCCAGCACAAGGACGGCGGCGAGCGACACACAGGAAGACAAATGGCGTGGCATGGAGGGATCCTTCAAAGGGTTCAACGGCCGGTGTGGGTGATGCGGTAGATCACCCCGTTCTGGTCTTCCGCCACCAGCAGCGAGCCGTCGGCCGCCATGGCCAGCCCGGCCAGCCGGCCGAACTGCGCCGGGCGCCTGGCCCGGTTCTGCTCGGAAGGCGGCGCGTTCGGGCCCACTTGCGTGAAGCTGGGCGGCGGCGTGTCCATGAGCCAGCCGGTGGCGAAGTCCTGCACCGCGGTGGCGCGCCCGGCCGCGTCGAAGCGCACGCGCGCGACGCGGTAGCCGCTGGGCTGGGCGCGGTTCCACGAACCGCGAAACGCGACGAAGGCGTCGTTGCGGAACTCCGCCGGGAACTGGCTGCCGGTGTAGAACGCGAAGCCGATCGGGGCGGCGTGCGCCGTGTAGGTGAGCACGGGGGCTTCGGTGCCCGGGCAGAAGTCGGCCTTGGTGGTGCCCGGCGGATCGTTGAACACCTGGGGGTCGGGTTGGCGGGTGCCGTAGCAGTACGGCCAGCCGTAGTGCTTGTTGGCCCGCAGCTGGTTGAGCTCCTCGGGCGGCGTGTCGTCGCCGTGGTAGTCCGAGCCGTGGTCGAAGCCGTAAAGCAGGCCGCTGCCCGGGTGCCAGCCGAAGCCGATGGTGTTGCGCAGGCCGCTCGCGTACACGGCGCGCGCGCTGCCATCGGGCAGGGCGCGCAGCAGTGTGGCGTTTTCCGGGTTGGCGTCGCGGCAGTCGTTGCAGGTGGAGCCCACGGTGATGTAGAGCATGCCGTCCGGCCCGAAGGCCAGCGTGCGGTTCGGGTGCTGGCCCGCGTCGGGCAGGTCGTCGATGAGCACGCGCGGGGTCGAGAGCGAGCCGTCGGGCTGGATGTCGGCCACCAGCACCTTCTTGTCGGCGGTGATGTAGAGCTGGTTGCCCCGCAGCGCCAGGCCGTGCGCGGCCTTGAGGTTCTGCGCGACGATCTTTCGCTCATCCACCGTGCCATCGCGGTTGCTGTCGCGCAGCAGCAGCACGTCGCCCTGTTCGCGGCGGCTGGCGTACACATCGCCATTGGGCATGGGCAGGAGCCAGCGCACGTTCTGCAGGTCCTTGGCGAAAACCGTGATGCGGAAACCCGGCGGCACCGTGAGCCGCGAGAGCAGCTCGTCCTGGAACTTCACCGGGCTGGGCTCGAGCACCGTCACCGTCGTGGTGAGGGGGCCATCGCCTGGTGGCAGCTGCGCGTGGACCATCGACGGGGCCAGCAGAAGGGCGGGCAGCGCGCCGCCCAGGGTCACTGTCAGCACGGCGGAGCGCCAAGGGTTCATGAAAATCTCCAAAGGGTTGCGCCAGGGGGCATCAGTCGCCGCTCGGCTCTGGCTTGTCGGGCGCGGGGCGGTACGGCACCTCGGCCGGCGCGTGGTCTTCTTCGGGCTTTTCCGCGTCGCGGTAGGCGCCGCGCTGGTTCTGTTCGAGGTGGGGGGCGTCGCTGCTGCCCAGCGGCGCGTGGTCGCGGCCCCGGCCAAAGTCGCCCTGGGGCTGGCGCGAGGAGGCCCGCACGGCGGCGGGGCGCTTGCTGTCTTCGAGTCGGGTCATGGTCGGTCCTTTCCGTTGGTGTGCAAAGGCGGGGGCAAGGCGCGTACCCGCGCCGTGCCTTCAAGCGGGCACGGTCGCTTCGTGCAGTTGCACCGCGTGCCCCGTCGCCTGGTGGAAGACCGCTTCCAGCGACGCGGCGAACTCGGTGTCCATCACGATCAGCTCGGCGCCTTCGCCCACCTTGGCGCGCGGCCCGTCGACCGCCAGGCTCGACCAGTGGCGATCCACGACGGCGTGGCAGGGGAAGGGGCAGCTGTCGTCCACACGGTACACGCGGGCCCCGACGCTCAGAAGGTCGGCGCAGCGTTCCTGCCACCGCCAACCCAGCGCATGCCGGTGCACCACGACGGTCACACCCACGCCGCTGGCGCTCGCCGCGAGCAGGGCCTTCATCAGGCGGCGCGAGGGCGCTCGCTCGACCATGCTCACGAACACCTGGGCGCGCGCTTTCTCGATCTGCTCGACGAGGGAGTGGCCTGCCTGCAGCGGCACACCGCCCGTGGCGGGCGCGGCCGACAGACCCATGTGCGCGCGCCCGACCGCGATCAAGGGCGGAAAGTAGTTCGCCTGGGGCAGGCGGGCGGCGGAGCTGGAGGCGTGCCAGGCCTCCAGAAAGAGCCGCTGCAGGCGCTGCACCACCGGCCCGCGCATCCGCACGTGGGGACCGAAACTGCAGAGGTCCGGGGAGCGGATGCCCGGCCCGCACCAGGCTACCTCGCCATCCACCACCGCCAGCTGGCGGTGCGTGGCGCGCAGACGGCGGTCCAGCCAGCCGCGCCAGCCGCGCCGGGGGTGGTCTTCGTTCAGGGTGATGCCCGCCTCGCACAGGCGAGAGAGCTCGTCGGTCGCGCGCGCCATGTCCAGCGTGTGCGCGATGACCTGCACGCGCACGCCCTTGCGGCATTGTTCGCCCAGGCAGCCGATGATGTCGGCGCCCAGCCCGGGTGTGTGCAGCAGCGCGGCGTCCAGGTTGATGTGGTCCACCGCGCGCTCCAGCGTGCCGATCAGCGCGGCCCGGACGTCTTCGGTGTGGTCGAAGAGGTCGGCCTGGTTGCCCTCCAGCAGCCGCTCGCCCGGCTCGTCGTCCGCGTCGGTGGCGGCCACGGAGGCACGCTCAGGGCCAAATGGCGTGAAGGCAGGCTGTTTCATGCCCCCCCAGGGCAAGCGGCGTTCCCGACCGCCTCTTCAGCGGCGGGTGGCCAGCAGCTCGGTCAGCTGTTCAAGGTCCGCAGGTTTGATGAGGTGGTGGTCGAAGCCCGCGGCCATGATGCGTTCGCGGTCCGTGGCCTGTCCCCAGCCGGTGAGCGCGACCAGCACCGTGTCGGCCAGCGCGCTGTCCGCGCGCACCAGGCCAGCCAGCTCGTACCCGTCGCGCACGGGCATGCCGATGTCGACGAACGCGATGGTCGGTGGACACGCCTCCATCGCGGCCAGAGCCTCGTCGACGCCATAGGCCACCGAGGTGCTCGCGCCCATCAGACCGAGCAGCTCCGCCAGGGAGTCGGCCGCGTCGCGGTTGTCGTCCACCACCAGGACGCGGTGGCCCTGGCCGGCGCGCCGATGGGCCGCCAGGGTATCGGCGGTCACCTGCTGTGCTTCATCGGACACCAACGGGAGTTCGACCATCATCGTGGTCCCCTCGTTGACGCCAGGGCTGCTCGCCGTCACCCGCCCGCCATGCAGTTCGACCAGGCTGCGCACCAGCGTGAGACCGATGCCCAGGCCGCCCTGCGCCACGCGGGACGTGTCGCTGATCTGCACGAACATGTCGAACACCGAGCCCAGCATGGCCGGCGGAATGCCCACGCCCGAATCGCGGACCTGCACGCGCGCGGTGCGCCCGTCCGACCGCAGGCTCACCACGATGCGGCCTTGCGGCGGGGTGAATTTGGCGGCGTTGTTGAGCAGGTTGGCGAACACCTGGGTCAGTCGCACGCCGTCGCCCTGCACGGTGCAGGGCATCGGGGGCAGGTCCAGCTCCAGCTCGTGGCGGCCCGCCGCGAGCAGGGGTTTGCTGAGTTCGGCGGCATCGCGCACCACACGGTCCAGCGAGATGGGCGCCAGGCGCAACTCGATCTTGCCGCGCGTGATGCGCGACACCTCCATGAGGTCGTCGATCAGCCGCACCATGTGCGTCACCTGCCGGTCCATCATGGCGTAGAGGCGCTGGGCGGTGGCTTCGTCCGGTTGCTTTTCCGTGAGGATGCTCAAGGACGTGCGCAGCGGCGCCAGGGGGTTGCGCAGCTCGTGCGCGAGCGTGCGCCAGGAATTCGGTTTTCCGCTGGTCCGCCTCGCGCAGGCCTTCCAGCGTGGTCCTCAGCTGGTACTGCCGCCTGCGCGCGGCCAGCGCCGTGCGCACCGAACTCACCAGCGAAGACACCCGCATCGGCCGCTCCAGCACCGTGAGGTTCGCCAACTGCTCCAGGGCCTCGGTGATCGCCACCGAATCCAGGCCCGAGCGTGCCAGCACGATGATCGGCATGTCGGACCAGGCGGGCTGTGCCCGCAAGGCCAGCATGACGCGCCCGAAGCCCTGGTCGGCCAGGACCTCCTCCGCGATCAGCACGGCCCCGGCGCCCACCGCCATCTCTTTCGCCAACTCGGCGGCATCCGCGCAGGATTCGGCCGCGATGCCAGCGCGCTCCAGGAGCTGGATGGTCATCGCGGCGTCCTTCGCCGTGACCATCCTGAGCAGCACACGCACATCGTGCGACCGCGTTGACACCTCGGTCATGCAGTGGGCGTGTCGGGTGCGACCACGCCTTCCAGGGGAATCGGAACGCCCGTGAGAATGCCGCGGAACTGGCGCAAGGGCGGGCCGAGGGACAGCCCCTCTGCAGTGATCTTGAAACTGCGGATGCTGCGCTCGTGCTGGCCGCCACGCTTTTTCATCACGGAAATCGCCTGCCGCACCTCGCCCTCGGCCTCGAAGTAGCGCAGCAGCACCACGGCATCGGCCAGGTAGCTCGCGTCCACCGGCGAGTGCATCTGCATGCCGATCAAACCGTGCTGCGCGCCGATGAGCAAGGTGCGCACGCCGGCCTGACCGAGGAAGGTGAGCAGCTCGTGCAGTTGCACGATGAGGAAACGCTCGTCCGGCATGGCGTTGAGGTAGCCGTTGAGGCTGTCGATCACGACCACGCTGGCACCGTGTTCTTTGACCGCCTGCCGGATCTCGTGCACGAACTCGCCGGGCGAGAGTTCGGCCGGATCGATCTGCCGCACGCGGATGCGGCCCGACGCCATGTGTTTGGACACCGGCAGACCCATGCCCTCCGAGCGCGTGCGCATGGTCGCGATGCTCTCGTCGAAGATGAACAGGGCCGTGCACTCGCCGCGCTCGGCCGCCGCCATGGCGAACTGCACCGCCACGCTGGACTTGCCGGTGCCCGGTGCGCCCACCAGCAGCGTGCTGGTGCCGCGCTCGATGCCGCCGCCCAGCAGGTCGTCCAGCTCCTTGAGGCCGCTGGGCATCTTGGTCTGGCTCACGGGTTCGACGTGTTCGGCCGCCACCAGCCGGGGAAAGACGATCAGGCCGCCGCGCGTGATCTTGTAGTCGTGGTACCCACCCCGGAACGACTGGCCCCGGTACTTGAGCACCACCAGCCGGCGCCGGGCGTCGCCGTAGTCGGGGTTGAGCTGTTCCAGGCGCAGCACCGCGTGCGAAATGCTCTGCACCTGCAGGTCGTGTTCCACGGCGGTCATGTCGTCCAGCAGCACCACGGTGCAGTTGCGCCCCGCGAAGAACTGCTTGAGCGCCAGGATCTGTCGCCGATACCGCAGCGAATTGCCGGCCAGCAGCCGCAGTTCGGACAGGGAGTCGAACACCACCCGGGAAGGGTTGATGCGCTTGACGTCCTCCAGGATGCGGATGGTCGTCTCGCCCAGCTCCACCTCGGAGGGGTGGAACACCGTGTACTGCTCCTCGGGCGAGAGCGATTCCTGCGCGGGCAGCATCTCGCGGATTTCCACGCCATTGAGATCCCAGCCGTGGGAGCGGGCCACGCCCTGCAGTTCGTCGGCGGTTTCCGAGAGGGTGACGTACAACACGGCCTCACCCATGCGAACCCCTTCCATGAGGAACTGCATCGCGATGGTGGTCTTGCCCGAACCCGGCGAACCCTCGGCCAGGTACAGGCGGCCCGGCGTCAATCCGCCACCGAGCACGTCGTCCAGGCCGGGCACGCCGGTGCGCAGCAACGGGGAGGTGGTGGTGTCGTCGATAGGCAGTGAGGGTCGGGTCATGGCGGGCCGCGTGAAGAGAGGGGGGGAGGGGGGCTTAACCCATCTTCCCACAGGCGCCCGGATGCACCAAGCCACCGCGCCCATCAGGCGGTGGCACCACCGGACAACGCCTTGAAGAAACGAAAGTTGAATTGGGCGCCATACCAACGGAATGGCCGGTTTTCCATGGCCTGATCGTGCGAAGGACGACTACCGAAACTGCTAAGGTCCACTGCCAGTTACAAAATCCAATCACCCTAGCCATCCATGCTGTCTGCCATCACGAATCGGAAATTCTGCGTCCTGAATCTGTTGGCACTTCTCACCGCTTGCGGCGGTGGTTCCGGAGGCTCTCCCGAGGCAGCCCCGCCGCCCGTGCCCCCGCCACCCCCACCACCCGTTCTCACCTCGCCCGCCGCCGCGACCACCCTGAGCGTGAGCCTCAGCGTCCTGGCGCTCAAGGTCTCTGGCGCCTCGCGCAGCGTCAGCGTGGTGAACACCGGTGCCCACCCCGCGACGCTGGTGGAGGTCGATCCGGCGGTGGTGTTCCCGGCGGGCACCACCTACCTCAACCACTGCGCCACGCTGGCACCCGGCGCCACGTGCACCATCACCATCACGCCCGGTGCGGTGGCCAGCGCGCCGCCCGGTGCCCTGGCGCCGGTTCCGGTGTCCATGGCCGTGCGGGGCAGCAACACCAACACGCCAACGGTTCAGGTCCATGTGCTTGACTACGGCAGCGTCTACCAGGGTGGTCATGTCTTTGCCCTCGACGACGCCACGCCCCCCAGCGCGAGCATCGGCGGCAAGGTCGCCATTGCCGGCGACAGCACCGCGCTCTACAACTGGAGCCAGCACAACGTCGCGCCCGGCGCCGTGTTCGAAATCCCCGGCGTGACCGACAACTCGGCGGGGCCGCTGCCCTTCTGCAACGGCAAGTTCGACGGCGCCTGCAACACGCAGCGGATCGTGTCGGCACCCGAGCATGTGGGTGTTCCCTTGACGGGTTACGCGGCGGGCGCCTGCCGCGCCACCATCAATGGCTATGCCGACTGGTACCTGCCCGCCATCTGCGAGCTCAGCGACAGCGCTTCCACCGGATGCACCAGCGGGGAGTCGGTGCAGGAGAGGCTGCACAGGCCCGGCCATGTCAGCTTTCCCACGAGCTGGAGTTCCACGCAATGGAGCGTGGGCCCGGTGGCCCTCGCCTGGTTCCATGCGTTCGCGCCCCCCGGTGGTGGTTCCGCCGGGATGTTCAAAGGCGTTCCCACTGCGGTCAGCTGCGTTCGTCAACTCACGCACTGACCGGCTCAGGGCTTTTTATTCGACCGCTTCCACGATGCGGATGTCGCGCTCCGCGCCATTGCCCAGGGCCTTGAGCGCCAGCTGGTACTGCGGGCTGTCGTGCGCCCCGGTGGCCTGCGCCACGCTGTCGAATTCGATCAGCACGGCGCGCTGGTGGACCGCCGCTTCGTACACCTGCGCGGGCATGCCGCGCGCCAGGAAGCGCCCGCCCGCCGCCTGAATGGCAGGGCCGGCCAGCTTGGCGTATTCCGCCAGGGCGGCGGGGTCGCTGATCGAACGGTAGGTGGCGATCCAGTAAGCCTTGGGCATGTGATTTCCTCGTGTGGTTGTTGAGAGCAGGGATGAAGCCCGCAATGTACAGGCCGCGTCTTTTTCACATGCCACCCAGGGCCTTTTCGACCAGCCCGGCCAGGGCCTGAGCTTCGTCGCTCGGGTCCGCTCGCAAGGCGCACACGGTGCCCAGCCGGTCGGGCAGGTCTTCGTCCTGGCTGGCCTTGAGCTTGCCTTCGAGACGTTGGATGGGCAGCTCCACCCCGACGATGGCGCGCAGCATGCGGTCGACGTAGTCCGCGGGCGCATCGTCCACGCGCCACGGTGCGGGCCGGTCGGCCTCGTGCGTGGCCGTGAGCCGGTTCAGCATGTCCAGCAGCCAGTCCCGGTCGTCCACCGCGCGCGCGACGCCGTGCGCATGCGCCACTGTGTAGTTCCAGGTGGGCACGACCTTGCCGTGGGCCGCCTTGCCCGGGTACCACCCGGGCGAGATGTAGGCCTGCGGCCCCTGGAACATCACCACCGAAGGCGCGGCCGCGCCCAGCGCGCGCCAGATCGGGTTGGCCCGCGAGACATGGCCCACCAGCGTGCCGAATTCGCCTCGGCTGCGGTCCAGCAAGAAGGGCACATGGTTCGCCACCAGGCCGCCCGCGGTATGGCACACCCAGGCGCCCAGCGGGTGTGCCTCCACCAGGCCGAAGATCGCCTCGCTGTCATCGAGGGCGTGGTGCTTTGAAACGTACATGGTCCATCCTCAGGAAGTGGTGAATGCATGGCGCACCAGCAGCGCCGCGAGCACCCACATGGTGATGCCGATCAGCCCGTCCAGCACCTGCCACGCGCGCGGCCGCGCGAACCAGGGCGCCAGCCAGCGCGCGCCAAAGCCCAGCAGCCCGAACCAGCACAGGCTGGCCGTGCTCGCCCCGGCCACGAACCAGCCGCGCAGCGCGGCCGGCTGCTGGGCGCCGATGCTGCCCACCAGCAGCACCGTGTCCAGGTACACATGCGGGTTGAGCAGCGTGAACGCCGCCGCCTGCGCCACGGCCGCGCCTCGGCTCAAACCCTCACCCCCATCGGCGGCAGTCAGCTGCTGCGGCAGGCGCGCGCGCCGCAAGGCCCGCCAGCCGTACACCGCGAGGAAGGCCGCGCCCGCCAGCGCCAGCGCCCGCGCCAGGCCGGGGCTTTCGCCCAGCGCCTGCGCCATGCCCAGCACACCGGCCGTGATCAGCACCGCGTCCGCCACGGCGCAGAACAGCACCACGCTGCCCACGTGCTCCCGGCGCAGGCCCTGCCGCAGCACAAACGCGTTCTGCGCGCCAATCGCCACGATCAGGCCCAGGCTCAGCACCAGGCCTTGAATGAAAGTTGTCGTCATGCCCCGAGATTGCCAGTGCGGGGTTGTGAAGGCAAACTGTCTTCACTACATCCGATGAAGCAAAACTGAATCATGCTGGACTACGCCTCCTTGTCCGCCCTGGCCGCCGTCGTGCGCGAAGGCAGCTTCGAGCGCGCCGCGCGCGCGCTCCATGTGACGCCCTCGGCCGTCTCGCAGCGCATCCGGCTGCTGGAAGAGCGCGTGGGCTGCGCGCTGGTGGTGCGCGGCCAACCCTGCGAAGCCACCGAAACCGGCCGGCGCCTGTGCCAGCACGTGGACCGCGTGAGCCTGCTGGAACAGGAACTGCAAGGCACGCTGCCCGCGCTCGCACCCGAAGGCGTCGCGCGCGTGGCGCTGCCCGTGGCGGTGAACGCCGACAGCCTGGCCACCTGGTTCGCCCCCGCCGTGGCCGCGTTCGCGGCCCAGGCGCCCGTGCTCATGCAGGTGGCCGTGGACGACGAAGACCACACCTCGGACTGGCTGCGCAGCGGCGCGGTGCTCGCCGCCGTCACGGCCACCGCGCGCCCGGCCGTGGGCTGCAACAGCCGCCCGCTGGGCACCATGCGCTACCTCGCCACCGCCAGCCCCGCATTCGTGCAGCGCCACTTTCCCCAGGGCGTGGGGGCCGGCAGCCTGGGCAAGGCGCCCAGCCTCGTCTTCAACACCAAGGACCAGCTGCAGGCGCGCTGGGCGCGCCGCCAGTGCCACCGGCACGTGGAGCTGCCCCGGCACACCTTGCCGTCGCCGCATGCGTTTGTCACGGCGGCCCTCGCGGGCATGGGCTGGGGCCTGCAGCCCGAGGTGATGGTGCGTGCCCATCTCAAGGCCGGCCACCTCGTTGAACTGGTGCCCGGCACCCCGCTCGATGTGCCGTTGCACTGGCAGCAGGCGCGCGCGGCCTCCACCTTGCTCGACGAACTCACGCGGCACCTCACGCGCGCCGCCGCGGCAGCGCTGTTGCCCCACTGACCAACCCCTGGGGCTGTGTTCGCTACCCAACAGACGACCTGGTCACCCAGGCCAATACTGGTCTGATGGACGCCTCAACCGGTTGCCACCATGGCTGACATCTTCCTGGTCGATGACCACGTGATGTTGCGTGAAGGCCTGCGCAATGTGCTGGAGAAAGCCGGGCACCGCGTCGTGGGCGAAGCCGGCCACCCGGCGGCGGCCATCGCCGACATCGCCCGCCTCCAGCCTTCGGTGGTGCTGCTCGATCTGCACCTCGAGCCCGACTCGGGCTTTGACGTGCTGGAGGAGGTGCAGCGCCGCAAGCTGCCGTCGCGCGTGGTCATGCTCACCATGTCGGCCAACCCCCGGCACGTGGTCGAAGCCTTGCGGCGCGGCGCCCTGGGCTACGTGCTGAAAGACTCGGCATCCCTCGAGCTGCTCAACGCCGTGGAGGTGGTCGCCAACGGCCACCGGTACCTTTGCCGGCGGGCATCCACGCTGGCGGTGGAAGGCCTGATGGCCGAATCCCGATCGGCCGCCGTGCTCTCCCTGTCGGCGCGGGAAAGGCAGGTCATCCTCATGGTGGTTCGGGGCCTCACCAGCGCCGTCATCAGCACGAAGCTGGACCTCTCGCCCAAGACCGTGGAGTCCTACCGCGCCCGCATCATGGCCAAGCTGGGCGTGGACGACGTGCCCGCCCTGGTGCGCCTGGCGGTGCGCGAGGGCTTGATCGGCGTCGAGGACTGAGCCTGCGCGCTCAGAACCGCAACCACCCGCGCCGCGCGAGGTGGTGCAGCACCAGCCCCACGGCCAGGCCGATGGCCACGTTCCACAGGCACAGGCCGGCCGTGGCCAGCACCACCAGGCGGTCGTTTCTGGCCGCGCCCAGCGCGCCCGCGCCCAGGGCCAGCTGCGCGCCGGTGAAGAACAGGATGACGCCCAGCACCGCCGGCGGGAAGAGCTGGAACAGCACGTGCACCGAGTCGCTGAAGAACAGCGCCAGCGCCAGCAGCACGGCGCCCAGAATGACCACGGCCCCGCCGGTGCGCGCGCCGAAGGCCACGTGGCCGGCCATGCCGCCCGCGCCATGGCACATGGGCACGCCGCCCACGGTTGAGCTGAACACGTTCATGAGGCCGGTCGACACCGCCACCTTCTTCTCCGTCACCGGCGCGTGAGGGAACAGGCGGTTGTTCTCCTCCTTGATCGCGATCACCGCATTGCCCAGCGTCAGCGGGATCTGCGGCAAGGCGAGAAACACGACGCCGATGAACAGGTCGTTCCACGAGAGCGAGCCCAGTGCGAAGGTGGGCGTGGTCAGTTGCACGCTCGCATTCGCCAGCGCCGAGCCCAGGGCCGGGTTCTGGTACAGGCCCACCGCCGCGCCCAGGGCCAGCAGCACGAACATGGCGGGAATGGCCCGGGTGCACATCAGCGCCAGGGTGACGGCGCCCGCCACGGCGGCCAGCACCCAGGCCGTCTGCATCATGCGCACGCCTTCGAGCATGAAGCCCAGGCCCAGCCCGAGCACGATGCCCGCCACCACCGTGGGCGGCACCAGGCGCGAGAGGGTGCGCGCCGCGCCCGTGAGCCCGAGCACGAGCCACACCGCGCCCGTCACCAGCGCCGCCGCCACCACGGTGCCGGGTGTGATCACCGCCGTCTGCGCCGCCTGCGCCACCGCCACCGCGCCAATGGCCTTCATGGGCTGCACCGGGAACGGCGTGCGGTAGTACAGACCGCAGACCAGCATGCCAACGCCGAACGCGAACAGCACGCCCGTCGGGTCCATCTTCAGCACGCCGATGTAGGCCGCCAGAAAGGGAATGAGCGTGCCCAGGTCGCCGAACGCACCGGCCCATTCCATGCGGTCGAATCGGTTGGCCGGTCGTGCCAGCGGCGCGGTGGTGTTGGCGGAAGGTTCGGTGCTCATCAGGGGTGCCAGTTTGACACCACCGGTGGCGTGTTCGCCGAGCGGCTGCCCGCGAGCGCATACGACAGTTCGTTGGCCGCGCGGATCACGTGCTTGGCGTATTTCTCCAGCTTGGGCTTCGTGAGCCGCGAGCCCGGCCCCGAGATGCACATGGAACCCAGCAGCCGCCAGTTCAGGCCGAACACCGGCGCCGACACGCTCGACACCTCGGGCTCGCGCTCGCCCAGCGAGAGGTGGTAGCCGCGCTTGCGGATCTCTTCGTAGGGCTCGCCGCGCTGCCCGCTGAACGCCAGGATCACGCGGCCGGGCGAGCCCTTGTCCAGCGGCAGGCGCTCGCCGATGCGCACGTGGTGGCGCACCGCCTGCGCGCCTTCCACACGGGCGATGCAGGCGCGGATGTTGCCCTCGCGCACGTAGAAGGTCGCGCTCTCGCCGGTGAGTTGCACGAGTTCGCGCAACACCGGCTCGACCGCGAAGTTCACGTCGAAGCCGCGCTGGTAGCGCGCGCCCAGCCAGCCCGTGGCCGGCCCCAGGCGCCACTGGCCGTCCTCGGCCTGCACCATGTAGCTGGAGAGCGCGAGCGTGCGCGCCAGCCGCAGCGCCGTGGTCTTGTGCATGCCCGCGCGCCGGCTCATTTCCGCGAGCGACAGCGTGGCCTCGCCGGCCTGGAAAGTCTCCATCAGCGAGAGTGCCCGCGTCACCGCGTTGACACCCCCGGCAGCGGGTTCATCATCGTCTTTGGGAGGATTGCGCACCATGCACCTCGTTTCGTTCCGTGAAACGGCATTGTACTGAACGCAACTCCTCCCTACAGTCCGGTCCCACGGCCAACGTGGTTGGCTGAACAACTGGAGACAAGCACCGTGATCATTTCCCGCCGCATCCTCGCCGGCCTCGCGCTGGCATCCGTTTTCGTCACCACCGCCCATGCCCAGGCCTGGCCCAACAAGCCGGTGCGCCTGGTCGTGCCCTTTCCCGCGGGCGGCGGCACCGACCTGATCGGCCGCGAGGTCACGCAGAAGATCAGCGAGACCACCAAGTGGTCCTTCATCATCGACAACAAGCCCGGCTCGGGCGGCAACATCGGCATCGACAACGTGGCCAAGTCGCCCGCCGACGGCTACAGCCTGGTGCTCGGCCAGACCAGCAACCTCGCCATCAACCTCAGCCTGTACAGCAAGCTGCCCTACGACCCCGTCAAGGACCTCACGCCGATCTCCATGGTGGCCAGCGCGCCGCTGGCGCTCGTGGTCTCGGCCACCTCGCCCTACAAGACGTTTGCCGACCTCGTCGCGGCGGCCAAGGCCAAACCCGGCGCGCTGAACTTCGCCACCTCGGGCAACGGCACCGTGGCCCACCTGGCCATGGAGATGTTCCAGAAAGAAGCCGGCGTGAAGCTCATGCACGTGCCCTACAAAGGCGCGGCCCAGGGCATCAACGACGTGATCAGCGAGCGCGTGGAGGTCTATGTGTCGTCCATCCCCACGCTCATCGGCCACATCAAGAACGGCAAGATGCGCGCCCTGGCCGTCACCTCGCTCAAGCGCGTGGACGACCTGCCGCAGACGCCCACCATCGCCGAGTCCGGCTACAAGGGCTTCGAGGCCGTCACCTGGTTCGGCATCCTCGGCCCGGCCAACCTGCCCAAGGACGTCACGGCCCGCCTCAACACCGAGATCAACAAGGCCCTGCAACTGCCCGCCCTGCAGAAACAGCTGAGCGACCAGGGCGCTGACGTGGCCGGCAGCACCCCCGAAGCCTTCGCCAAGCTCATCGGCGACGACATCGTGCGCTGGGGCAAGGTCGTCAAGGACTCCGGCGCCAAGCTCGACTGATTCACTTCCTTCAGGACCTCACCGTGACCACCACCCCCGACATCCTCCGCGACTTCGAGCGCGTTCCCCCGCACATCGTGCAGCAGGCCGGCGCCTACCAGGCGGCCATCCTGGCCGACGTGGCCGGCCGGCGCGGCGCGCTGCACGGCCGCATCACCGCCCTTCGCCCCAGCATGAAAGTGGTGGGCACCGCATTCACCGTGGAAGTGCGTCCCGGCGACAACCTCATGATCCACGCCGCCATGTCGCTCGCCCAACCCGGCGACGTGCTGGTGGTGGACGGCAAAGGCGACCAGACCGCCGCGCTCATGGGCACCATCATGATGACCGCGTGCCAGAAACTCGGCATTGCCGGCGTGGTGCTCGACGGCGCCGTGCGCGACTCGCTCGAACTCGAGGAAATGGGCTTTCCCGTGTTCAGCGTGGGCACCAACCCCAACGGCCCCACCAAGCTCGTGCCCGGCCGCATCGGCCACCCCATCTCCATCGGTGGCGTCACCGTGCACCCCGGCGACCTCGTGCTCGGCGATGCCGACGGCGTGGTGATCGTCGAGCGCGAGAAGATCGAAGCCCTGCTGCCCCTGGCCGAGAAAAAGGTGAAAGACGAAGCCGCGCGCATCGCCGCCATCCAGCAGGGCGACACGGCCGCCAAATGGCTGGACGCCGCGCTGCGCTCGGCCGGCGTGCTCAAGGAAGGGGAGCGGCTGTGAGCTCCACCAGGCCCGCCATCCTCGTCACCGCCGCCGACCTGGCCCCACAAGCGCTCGCGCTGCTGACCGATTTCGACATCGTCTATGCCGGCAAGACCCCCAGCGAGCAGGACATCGTTTCGCTCTGCCAGCAACACGACCCCGTCGCCATCATCGTGCGCTACGGCAAGGTGGGGGCAGAGGCCATCCACGCCGCGCCCTCGCTGCGCGTGATCTCCAAGCACGGCAGCGGCACCGACACCATCGACAAGGTGGCCGCGACAGCGCGCCACGTGGAAGTGCGCGCCGCCGTGGGCGCCAACGCGGCGGCCGTGGCCGAGCAGGCCATGGCGCTGCTGCTGGCCTGCGCCAAGTCCGTGCCGGCCCTGAACGCCCGCATGCACTCGGGCCACTGGGACAAGGCCACGCACAAGAGCGTGGAACTGGCCGGCCGCACCATCGGCCTCATCGGCCTGGGCGCCATCGGCCAGCGCTTCGCGCGCATGGCCAAGGCGCTGGACATGCGGGTGATCGGCTTCGACCCTTACGCCAGCAAGGTGCCGGCCGACATCGAGGTGGTGGACCTCGACACGCTCTGGCGCGAGTCCGACGCGATCTCGCTGCACTGCCCATTGACCGACGACAACCGGGGCCTGCTCAACCGCGACACCCTGGCGCGCTGCAAGCCCGGCGTGCTCATCGTCAACACCGCGCGCGGCGGCCTGGTGGACGAAGCCGCGCTGCTGGACGCCGTGCGCTCGGGCCACGTGGCCTCGGCCGGGCTGGACAGCTTCGCCATGGAGCCCATGGTGGCCGACCACCCGTTCCGCGACGAAGACCGCATCATCCTCAGCCCGCACATCGGCGGCGTCACGGCTGACGCCTACGTGAAGATGGGCCTGGCGGCCAGCGAAAACCTGCTCGCCGTGCTGCGCGAGGCAGAGGTCTCGGCGGACCGCTGAGCCCGATCGGGTTCAAGCCGGAAGAAACAGCGCCACCGCGCCGGCCACCACCCCCACGATGGAGCCGAGCGTGAACAGCAGCCCGGCATCGCGGGCGTTGTCGGCCTTGCGCTCGTTCCAGGCCAGCCACAGCAGCAGGGCGGCGATGGCGCCGATGGTCAAGGCGTAATCCAATGAAGTCATGAAGATGCGTCCGATAGAGAAATAGGGAAGGGCACGCGCGGCTGCGGCGCGCCCCGCGGCCTCCTGGGCCAGGAGGGCACGGCGAAGCAACGCGGCAGCGGCGTCGTCAGGCGAGGAAGAGGGGGGGTGGCGCACCAACCGGTGCGCCAGGCGTCACGCCAGGGCGGCAGGTGGCGCGCGGGCCAGGTAGCCGTGGGGCGCGGGCTCGGGCAGCCTCGGGCCATGGCGGTCGGGGGCCTCGCCCCCCGGGGGTGTCGAGCGTGGTGAACGTGACGCTAACCACCGGCAGCGCGCCATCGGCCCCCTTCGCCCCCATCTTCTTGGCAAAGGGGCGCAGGGCCGCCATCGCAGACCGCCCCGCCGCCGTCATCACCGCCTGACGCAACGGCGTGCCATCGCCCTGGGCGTAGGTGTGGGGCGCGTGCTCGCTCAGGCGCGCCGCCGGGTTCCCCAGGGAAACACCCAGAAGAACCAGCAAAGACAGCAGCGCGGCAGTGAACGCACGGTTCATCGACATGGCCGCCGGGTTGTAGGTGGCGCTACGGCGGCGAAGAAGAAGACACCGCCGCTGACTTCCTCTCCACCTGCGCCTGCAGCACCGTGGTGGTGTCCGCCAGCGCGCCGAGCTGCCGCTGCATCTCGGCATTCAGCGTGTGCAGCAGCGAGCCCAGCTCCGAGCGCGAAGGTGGCACAGCGTCGTCCACCTCGTGCTCGTACTCCGGCGAGATGAAGCGCTCCAGCGCCTGATAGGCCTTGAAGGTGATCGACAGCTCGGTCACCTGGTTGGCCGCCTGCAGCGCGAGCGACGAGACCCGCGCCTCGGTCGCATCGGCCGATGCGGCAGCGCCAAGAACGCGCACGCCGCGCGGCTTTCTGGTGGGGATGGTGCGTTGTTCTGCCATGAGGGCTTGCCTGAATGGCAGGCGCTTCAGCGGCGGCCGTTGTTCTTGTCGGCCAGCGCCTGCAGCGCCAGCAACGTGTCGAACAGGTCGATATAGCGGCGGCTCGCCTCGTCGTGAAGCGCCTTGCGTCGCTCGTCGTGGACGGCATGGACGATGTCGTCATCGACCTGGCTTTCCAGGGACAGGCCCAGCCGGTTGAGCCGGTGGAAGGCTTGAGCGGTGAGGTCGGAGACTTCGTGGGCGAAGCTCTTGGGGCGCAGGCGAGCGAGCGCGTGTTGGAAAGAGAGACGAAGGTTGATGGCCATGTAGGGGCTCCCCCGGATTCGGTTTGCTACAACCGCCGCCCCTCTTGTGGAGGGGCGGCGGCCCGAACAGGTTGGAAGACCGGCGAAACCGAAAGCGGAAAACCGGCGGACCTTGCGATCACCCCATTCGGGCCGCCATAAAGGGGCACGAACAGGCAAGCCGCAACGCCTCGTGCGTTGGGTTTCACATGGAGCGGTGCGGCTTGCAGCGCTCTCGGTTTCGTTTCAGGCTTCCAAACCTCATCACGCCTTTTTTGGGCGTGACCGGCGAAGTATAGCTAGGGACATGTAAGGCAAATGGCCGAGTTTGGCCTTGCGCCATCGCATGGTTGCAGGGGATGGCCGGTCTGCAGCGATTGCCGTCAGCCGCTCCCACGCCCCGAATGGGCGATCTGCGTCACATGGCGGACATTCCAGTGTGCGCGGTCGGCAAATCGACAGCTGGCGGGCGACGGACCCGATCAACTAAAGGTCGCCGCCTCGGGTTTCGCTTTCTCCCATGCCTTGCGCGCTGCGCTGTACTCAGCCTTGATTCGGTCCATTTGAGCCAACTCGTCAACCACGAAATCAATCGTCAACGGCACTTCGTGGAAGTCTGGCGAATGGGAGTGAGCATCGATGTAGCGAGACAGCATCGCCATGCGCGTGTGAACCTGGGCAGCAATGCCTTCATCGAAATACACCTGACTGAGCGTGAAGGTGATGTTCTCCCGCCAGCGGCGGACGACATTGCCAAACAGCTTTCGCTGGATGAAGTCCTCATAAGCGGTACGCAGGCTGCCACACGCCTTCTCCAAGCTGTCGCGCTGCTTCTCGCCGTCTAGCGTACGGGCCAGGGCGAGATGATTTAGTGCGCGATCGTGTGCAGCACCTTCGTAATGTTCGTGTGGGAAGGCCAGGCTGTCGATGACACCTGGCTCATCTGCCACGCCACGCCACACGGTCCTGCCCGCAAAATCTACACCCTTGTCCACCGCAGCCGTCGCCAGATAGTTCGTAAACAGGATGTCATGCGTAAAGACGATCACCTGCCGCTTGGCGGCTTCGTCCACAAGACGCTGCGCGATCGCCTCTTTGCGAACATGGTCCATTGAGGTCACGGGGTCATCGAACACCACGCCCAAGCAGGAGCCATTGAGTTCCACTTCAGTGAGAAAGTCGGCCAGCGCTGCCACTGTCTGTTCGCCCTCGCTCAGCACCGAAGAAGGGTCGATGCCAGCCACGCTGGCGTTGGCAATCTCGATTTTTCGATCGGTCGTTCCGGCATCGCCCGCGAAGCGGAACTGCACCGGTAGTTTGAGTTGCAGGGCGGCGCAATTGTCCGTGAATCGCGCGATGAAGCCCTGCGCGACCAGTTCCGTGGCGCAGCGCTTTCTGCTTACTCGTCACTTCGCGTTGGGTCGCGGAAAAGCCGCGGATACACGCATTTGCCTTTCCTACCCACTTGAGGTCCGCTACCGCCGCGGCGATAGCATCGTACTGGTCGGCGAGGACCTGGCGATCGAGTAACAACCGCTCTTCGGCCATCAACGACTCCATCAGTACCTTCAGGTCCTTCTGTCGCAAGGCATCGTTGTCGGATTTCAGGCGTTCAACCAACTCCGTGATGCGTATCGAAACCGGGTCATGATCCAACATGCTCAAGCCAGGGTCAAAGGCACCGGCAACTGCGTGCACCAATGCTCCGATGACTTCCCGATAGCCTTCGACATGACTGGAAACCGCTGCGGCCATCGCGGCATCCACCTCGGTCAAGGTCCGGTGCGCAACACTGCCCTCATCAAAAAAGGCGAGACTGAACTTGGACAGCTTCATGCCATACCCTACGAGCGCGGTCTTGGCCTGGCCCAGCTGCGCTTCCACATCGCTAGTTGCGAACTGATAGAAGCGGGTCAATCGTGCCACCCCGTCTTCGTCAAGAACCTGATGGCAAAGCACGCATCGGGCCGCATCTGCTTTCGGTGGAAACGCCTCGTCAGGGTAGGCTTCGGTGTTATAGGCGATGGCCGCAGTTAGCAGGTCACGCCATGCTGCTGTGCCGATAGGCTGCACCGGCTCCTCGCCCAACTGTGCCACTGAGAGCGCCGCTGCCTTTTCCGTCAACGTCTGAATCCGCTTGACGGCATTGATGATTTGTTCCGCAAGTGCAGGCGATAAAGTCAGGTGCAAAGCGGAGAGCGATACCTTCAGTGCGTCCAGGTCGGTGATGCGCTGCTCATTCTGGCGAATGATCTCCTTGGGATCGGTAGTCCTGAGTGTCGCAAGTTGCCGGACAACCGATTCCAAGCGCGCGAGCTCCTCGTTGCCAAAGACGGCCAACGCCTTCAGGCGAATGAGGTTCGTCTGTGCCGTCAGGGCTGCGCAACAGCGTAGCGACTTCGGACGTGCTGCTTGGAACTGCGAACTTGTCCGTTGCATGGGAACGCAGAGCGATGTCATCGCGCAGCCTGCGCTGCAGCTTTCCGAAGACCTCCACCATGCGGGGAAAGACATCGAACAAATAGGGCATGACCTGGAAAGCATTGCGCTCATCCAGGTGGACACGCACGCAGGTCGAGTCGAACACCGCGAAGTTGTCGCGCAGCCGCTGGCAAGGCTCCTTGTAGACGAAAGTCGTGTTGGAACCGTCGTCGAAGGCAAACGTCGCGCTCGGCGTGGGTTGCTTGTGCTTGGCCAACTTCACGTCGCCAAGAATCGCGGTTTGCTTGGAACGGGTAAAGCATGCGGCTTTCAGCACTCGCGCATAGCCGGACTTGCCTGCACCGTTGGGGCCATAGATCACAGTGAGCTTGCGGCCGAAAGTCAGTGTTTCACCCTGCGCCAGAGCGTTGACGCCGGTCAGCGCGGTCATAGCTGTAACTACGCTCGTGGCCGTTGTGGGGCCGCCCTGAATCTGTGGCAAGGCTATGTCCCATGTCGCACGTGGCACCTCCGCCGGGGCCAGTTGCTGGTCCATCAAGTACTCGCGGTAGACGTCATCCAAAGCCTCGTCCGGGAAATCGACGGCGCCGACGAGTTTGACCAGCAGGCACCGTTGCCAGTTGGAGAGCGTCCTGCTCCAAGCGGATAGTGCATCGAAGACATTGAATGCCGCTTGCGACATGAAGACCCCCAGTTTTAAATCATTCCCACTTTTTCAACAAATCTGGATGATGAACCACTGCTTGGGTTGCTACCTGTTTCGAAGCGAGGGTCCAATTCCCCGACCTTGCCTGAACCGTGTTGCGGCATGCCAGTGATTGCAGGACTGCGCAGTGTAGGAAAAGTACCAAGAACCGTGTGAACTAGAGGCGGCGATGGACGACTGCTAGGGCTACGCAACCGTCCTTTATTTGCCAAAGTTGACGGACCGTACTCAGCCTGACTCGTCGTCTAGCTGCCAAGATCTGCTTCGAAGCGACTGGAATGTTTTAGTAATCTTTGCCTGACTTAGATTCAGGTGGCATTGCTGATTTGTGCGCACGAACTCCCATTGGGCGCCGGCAGCAAGTCAGAGACGACACCATGTCTGAACTTGAAATTTGCTCACAGCTCACCTAGAGTATGGGTAACCACCAAGCCGAAGTTATCTGACAATGCTTCAGCATTAAGAGGCTCTAGGAATGGTGGCAAAGCGCAGAGGGGTGTTCGTAACCGAATCGAGGGTTTAAAGCATGTGTTCTAAGTCGGCTCAGGTAAATGTAGCCATGTTTTTGCAAGCCGTATTTGCAGCGAATGCTTGGGCTATCGAGTGCAGCCCGCCTCCTAGCACGACCTTAAGAGACTATCGTGCGGATTTTGAGGTGGCTACGCTGCAAGTACTGAAGCTACGCGGGCCTAGCGCCACCAGCGCAGTCCAGTCTCAATCGAGGAGCTTGCTGGAAAAGTTGCCGAATGCAGACAAGACCCTAGTCGAACTGACATATCTGTACACCCTGTGTACCGCATTGAGAGACGACCGTTTCATGCCGGAGCGCGAAAAAGGGCGACTGATTTCAGACTACGGGCGTGCGCTGAGACCAGCTAGTGCCTTGTCTGATCGTCCACAGGCACCTGCTGTAAAGCCCCAGGCGCCACGCGCAAGTGCCCCCCCTCAGACGCCGTTAGCGAGCAAACCAACCACTTCGGTGTTGGGGAACACTGGAACCGTTGTCATAGGCAACGAGGTCAAGGGAGATCTCAACATTAACAGCACCAGCAAATGAAATATTGGAGCGCACGCTTTTGCGCGGTGATGTTGTCGGCTTTTGCCGCGCACTCACTGGGGGTGGCGCAAGAGAGAGGGCCAGCAGTCACGGGTAACAGCGGACCTGTGGTGACCAATAACAATGTCGGAGGTAACTTACATCTCACCATCAATCACGGGTGGGATATCAATCGTGCGCCCGTTGTGCGTCAGTCCCAAGTGCATCAGCAAACTTGGCAGGAGACGGCTTCTTCCGTCGAGCTACTCAACAAACAGCTGTTGAATGATCGAGAGTTCTCTTCCTTTCTTATGCTGTTGACTGGAGCTACTGGAACGTTGCACGTAGACAATGCTCTAAAGCAGCTAGACGTCGCGGCCGAGAAGGGCAGCTCCATGGCTTCAATGGTTAGTGCGGTGTCCTATTGGAATGGCTGGTGGGGAAGAGCGCAAGACCGAAATCGGGGGCGTCGGTTATTTGAGCAAGCCGCCGAGAGGGGCTCACCAGGCGGTCAAATTTTTGTCGGAGACAATCTTTGGAATGGTGCGAATGGCTTTCCCAAGGATCCGGTTCGAGCAAATCAATATCTTGTGAAGTTGGTCAACAACGAGAACGCTCTGCGTCAGACGCGCGCTGAGCATGCAACCTACTTAGGGAACCGGTACTTGCAAGGGACGGCGGTGCCTAAGGACGAATGTTTAGGAATTCGTTACATGGCTCAGGCCGCAGCGCTAGGTAGCCCTGAATCGATGCGGACACTTGGCTTTGAACGGGAGAGCCAGACGCGGTGCCTACCTGTGGATAAAGCGGAAGCGTTGAACTGGTTCGAAAAGGGCGCACATGCTGGCGACAGCGACAGCGCCAACCAAGCGGGTCGCATGCATCACTTCGGCGCCGCGAAGGACCGTGACTATGCATCGGCCGAACGTTTCTATCTGATGGCGGGGACGCCTTACGCGGACGGGATGCTGTCTTGGCTGTTTGTCAAAGGACTGTCCAATTCGGAAGGCCGCACCGATGTGGGAAAAGCTTTTTACTATGCGCGCAAGGCTGTGGACGGGGGGGATGCAAGCTCCGCACTGATGTTGGGCTTGTACTATGAACTTGGGATAGGTGTCCGGCAGAATGTCCATGAAGCATTTCGCTGGTACGGGAAGGCTTTCGACGCAGGCATCGTTCAAGGAAAAGTTAACCAGGCTACGCTTATCAAACAAGGCTGCGTTGGCTTAGAGCAAATGCCAAATTGGGTTGCGGAGTTGAGCCTGATCGCGGAGTCTGCGGACGCTGAAAGCGGAGCAAAAGCTCGAGCGCTGAATATCCTTGGTGGTGTGTACACGGATGGAAGTCCAGGAGTTCCTGCTGACAAGCGGCGAGCGTTGACGTTCTTTGATCGCAGTTGCAAGTTGGGCCTGAAGCAGGGCTGCGAGAACTATGTTGCGCAGAATCGTGGAGGCAAGATTTCTCCTGAGGCGCAAGCTGCTGCTGATAAGGCGCGCACCGAAGGGAGCAAGCTCACAGGTGAAGCTTGCCAACGAGTGGTAGCAGAGTTTTCTGCTGACCCAGACACGTTTCCTTAACTGGACGCCACCGGTCAACTTAAGGAGTAAGCTTCTTCGGGTAGGGCACCTCCCGGGATACTTAAGAAGAGGGGAATCAGGAGTCTACCTGCCGCTCTCTTGCGAGCAAGGCCGCTCGTGCTTCAATGATGGTTTTGAAGGGCCGCTGAGGAAGTCAGCGACGCTCGCCGCGATCGCGCCGGGCTGGACCGTACTGAGGAGCACCCATTCGAACGGCCGCTGCAGAAGCTTATGCGCGAACCAGAGAGTGAACCGCCTTTCAGGTACCGCTACGGGAAGAAGCCGAGCAACCTCGACGACTGCTATCGGCACAAGCAGTCTTTGGCGGACTGCACTTTAGACGTCCGCTCGCAGTCTGAAACGGCCGTTCATTGGGGCAAGCCTCATGGCGACTCCTTGCCGGTGAACTGCACCAGCCGGCGCGGCACACGTCACACCGTCACGATCTCATCATTCAGCGCTTTTTCCAAAATCTGCCGCATGAGGCCAGGTGGAAGTTCTCAATGAAGCTGCAGGCATACCCGCGCAGCCTGATTCCGCGCGTCCGGCGCGGTCAGGAGGCAAGTGGCAGGCCTCAGCCGAACCGCTGGGCAGATCCGAAATCGCCGATCGGCTGCAAATGGCTGACGAGGCTGCCATCGGCTTGCACGCCATGAAGGTAGAAGCCCGGCGGCTCGAAGATGAAGGCGGGTTCGCTCTGCGGCAGCAACCCCATGGCGATCTGGTGGGCGGTGGATGGTGCGGTCATCGCCAGCGTGCCGCCGAAGCGCCGCAGGATCGTGCGGTGCAGATGACCGCACAGCAAGCGCTCCACCTGTGGGTGCTGCGAGACGATGCGTTCGAGTTCCTCGGCGCCTTCGCGCAGACCCATGCCGTCCATGAAGGCGATGCCGGTGGTGAAGGGCGGGTGGTGCAGGGCGACGAGGGTGGGCATTTCGGGCTGGGCGTCCAGGCGCTTGCTCAGCCAGTTCAACCTCGCGGCGCACAGGGTGCCGAACGGCTTTCCCGGCACGGTCGTGTCGATTGAGAGCAGGCGATGGCTGCCGAGGTCAAGCTCATAGAGCACGAACGCCGCGATCGTGCCGTTGTCTTCGGGGTTGCCTTGCAGGTACGCATGGTCGGGAAACGCTTCGCGCAGTTGGGGCACCGAGTCGTGGTTGCCGGGCATCAGCCAGTAGGGACACGGCAGTGGCTTGAGCAACTCGCGCAGGTGCTGGTATTCGCCGAGCGATCCCTGATCCACCAGGTCGCCGGTGATCAGCACATGGCTCGGGCGTGGTGTGATCTGGTTGACCCGCTCGACGGCCTGGGCGAGGTACTTCGCTGTGTCGATGCGCCCCATCAGGCGCTTGCCCCGCGCCACCACATGGGGGTCGGAGAGTTGCACAAGGTTCAGGCGCGGTGCTTCCGGGTTCATGGCGTGGGGCTCGGGTGGGGTGGCGGTGCTGGCGAAACACGCGCTCATTCTCACGCAAGATGACGCCCGGCTACACCGTCACGATCTCATCATTCAGCGCCTCTTCCACGATCTGCCGCGTGAGGCTCGGCGCGAAGTTCTCGATGAAGCTGTACGCATACCCCCGCAGCCAGGTGCCGCGCCGCACCGCGAGGCGGGTCACGTTGATTTCGAACAGGTGCCGCGCGTCCAGCGCGTGCAGGTGGCGGTCGCGGTCGGGGTCCACCGCGATGCTGGCGACGATGCCCACGCCCATGCCCAGTTCCACATAGGTCTTGATCACGTCCGCGTCCATGGCGGTGATGACCACGTTGGGCCGCACGCCTTCCTTGTCGAACGCGTCGTCGATGTGCGATCGGCCGGTGTAGCCCTGGTCGTAGGTGATGATGGGGTGTTCGGCCAGCTGTTGCAGCGACAGCGGGCCCTCCACGCGCAGCAGCGGGTGGCCGTGCGGCACCACGACGCTGTGCGTCCAGCGGTAGCAGGGCAGCGTGACGAGTTGCGGGTAGTTGGCGAGTGCTTCGGTGGCGATGCCGATGTCGGCTTCGCCCGCGATCAGCATCTCGGCCACCTGTTTGGGTGAGCCCTGGTGCAGGTTGAGCGTGACTTGCGGGAACAGCGCGCGGAAGTCGCGCACGGCGTGCGGCAAGGCGTAGCGCGCCTGCGAGTGGGTGGCAGCGATGGAGAGGCCGCCTTCGAGGCGCGAGACGAATTCCTTGCCGGCCTGCTTGAGGTTGTCGGCTTCCTGCAGCAGGCGTTCCACGATGGGCAGCAGCGTCTGCCCCGGCCCGGTGAGGCCGGTGAGGCGCTTGCCCGCGCGGGCGAAGATGGTCACGCCCAGCTCGTCTTCCAGCTCGCGGATCTGCCGGCTCACGCCGGGTTGCGAGGTGTAGAGCATGGCGGCAACCTCGGTGAGGTTGAAGCCGCTGCGCGCTGTCTCTCGAACCGATCTGAGTTGCTGGAAGTTCATGGCGTTGTCGTCAAAGCAAGGCGTCTGCCCAGATGTTGCGTGCCCAGGACCGGGCGTACTGGCCTTCGAGCGCATTGGCGGTCGGCGTGAGGCCGCCCGCGCCGTTCACGGCCACGAGTGTTTTCTGTTCAGTGTTCCATTTGTGCACGCTGGCCACGTGCACCACGTCGGTGTCGCTCACGAAGCTGTAGCAGGTGTTGGCGATGATGGGTTCGGTGTTCACCGGCCGGCCCTGGATGAGCGCGATCACCGCGTCGGCCGCCACCTTGGCGTGGTTGTTGGCCATGAAGCCGGACTTGGGCATGCCCGGTGCCGAGAGCGTGGCGTCGCCCAGCACGTGGATGCCCGGGGCCACGGTGGATTCGAAGGTCTGGAAGTTGACGCCGCACCACTTGTTGTTGGCGGTGATGAGCCCGGCGGTCTGCGCGATGCGCCCGGCCTGCTGCGGCGGCACCACGTTGAGCACGCCCGCGCGCACGGTTTCGAACTGCAGTTCCACGGTGCGGTTGGCCGCGTCCACGCGCACGATCTCGCTGTTGGGCTTGTATTCGACGATGCCGGGGTAGAGCTCGTTCCAGGCCTTGAGGAAGAGGGCTTTCTTGGAGGTGATGTCGGGGTTGGCGTCGAGCACCAGCACCTTGCTGCGCGGCTTGTGCTGTTTGAAGTAGAAGGCCACTTGCGCGGCGCGTTCGTAGGGGCCGGGCGGGCAGCGGTAGGGTGCCTTGGGAATGTGCAGGGCGTACACGCCGCCGTCGGGCAGGGCTTCGAGCTGTTTGCGCAGGGCCACGGTCTGCGGGCCGGCTTTCCAGGCGTGCAGCACCTGGTTTTGCGCTTCGGCGCTTTGCAGGCCGGGCACCTGGTCGAACTGGAAGTCCACACCGGGTGAGACGATGAGGCGGTCGTACTTCAGTGTGTCGCCGCGCGCCAGGCGCACTTCTTTCCTGGCCGCGTCGATGGCGGTGGCCTCGTCGCGCACCACGCGCACGCCGTGCTTTTTCTGCAGCGCGTCGTAGCCGGTGGTGAGGTTCTCGATCTTTTCCGTGCCGCCGAGCACGAGGTTGCTCAGCGGGCAGGAACAAACGCGGCTTCGCGCTCGACCAGCACCACCTCGATCTCGGGCGCCCATTGGCGGATGTACTTGGCGGCGGTGGCGCCACCGAAACCGCCGCCGATGACGACGACGCGGGCCTTGGGCGCGGACGAGACCGAGGCGCAGCCCGGCAGGGCCAGGGCGGCCACGGTGCCGCCGGCGGCGGCGAGGAAGTGGCGGCGTTGCAGCAGTTGCTTCATGGGAGGTCTCCTTGTTGTTATTTGGGTTGGCGCGCGAAGTGGGCGGCCAGGCGTTCGAGCTCGGCGTCGGTGTAGCCCTTGGCGTGCTGGTGCATCACGGTGGCGGGCAGCGTGCCTTGCTTGTAGGCCAGCAGCTTCTGCAGCAGCACGGTCTTGTCCTGCCCTGCAATGGCGGGAATCGCGCTGTTGCTCTTGCCGTCGGTGCCGTGGCAGGCCGCGCACGAGGCGGCCCAGGCGCGGGCCTGGAGGTCGGGCGCGGTCTGCGCCTGCGCGGCGCCGCCCAGCATCAGGGTGGCGGCGATGCCGAGGAGTCTCTTCTGGTTCATCGTGGTCTCTTGTTGTGATGGGTTCGTTCGTTCGTTCAGACGGCGGCCAGGGCCTGGTCGAGGTCGGCCAGCAGGTCGTCGATGTGTTCGATGCCGATGGACAGGCGCACCGCGTCTTCGGGCACGCCGGACTTCGCCAGTTCCTCGGGCGAGAGCTGGCGGTGCGTGGTGGAGGCGGGGTGGGTGGCGAGCGATTTGGCGTCGCCGATGTTCACCAGGCGGGTGAAGAGTTGCAGCGCATCGAGGAAGCGCGCGCCGGCCGCGCGACCTTCGCCGGCGGCGGCTTTCACGCCGAAGGTGAGCAGGCCCGAGGCGTGGCCGCCCAGGTATTTCAGGGCGAGCGCGTGGTCCGGGTGGTTGGGCAGGCCGGCGTAGTTCACCCAGCCCACCTTGGCGTGCTGCTCCAGGTGCTTGGCGACGCGCAGCGTGTTGCTGTTGATGCGGTCCAGCCGCAGAGAGAGGGTTTCGATGCCTTGCAGGATCAGGAAGGCGTTGAAGGGCGAGATGGCCGCGCCGGTGTTGCGCAGCGGCACGACGCGCGCCCGCCCGATGTAGGCCGCCGGGCCCAGGGCCTCGGTGTAGACCACGCCGTGGTAGCTCGGGTCGGGTTCGTTCAGGCGCTTGAAGCGGGCCTTGTGCTCCGCCCAGGGGAACTTGCCGGAATCGATGATGGCGCCGCCGATGCTGGTGCCGTGGCCGCCGAGGTATTTGGTGAGCGACTGCACCACGATGTCGGCGCCGTGTTCGATCGGGCGCAACAGGTAGGGCGAGGCGACGGTGTTGTCCACGATCAGCGGCACGCCGTGCTTGTGCGCGATGGCGGCGACGGCCGCGATGTCGGTGATGTTGCCCTGTGGGTTGCCGATGGACTCGACGAAGATGGCTTTGGTGCGCGCGTCGATCAGCGGCTCGAAGCTGGCCGGGTCGCGGTGGTCGGCGAAGCGCGTGGTGATGCCGAACTGCGGCAGCGTGTGCGCGAAGAGGTTGTAGGTGCCGCCGTAGAGCGCGGTGCTGGAGACGATGTTGTCGCCCGACTCGGCGATGGTCTGGATGGCGTAGGTCACGGCAGCCTGGCCCGACGCCAGCGCCAGCGCGGCGATGCCGCCTTCGAGCGAGGCGATGCGCTGTTCCAGCACGTCCTGCGTCGGGTTCATGATGCGCGTGTAGATGTTGCCCGGCACCTTCAGGTCGAACAGGTCGGCGCCGTGCTGCGCGTTGTCGAAGGCGTAGGCGGCGGTCTGGTAGATCGGCACGGCCACGGCCTTGGTGGTCGGGTCGGGCTTGTAGCCGGCGTGCACCGAGCGGGTTTCGAATTTCCAGTGGGCGGACATGAGGGTCTTCTCCTTGTTGTGGTTGATCAGGCCGTGGCGAGCTCGCGCGAGGCTTGCACGGTGGCCGGGTGCGCGGGGCGAGGCAGGCCCAGGTGGTCGCGCAGGGTGCGGCCGGTGTATTCGGTGCGGAACAGGCCGCGCCGCTGCAGCTCGGGCACGACGAGCTGCGCGAAATCCTTCAGGCCGTGCGGCAGCGTGGGCGCGAGCACGTTGAAGCCGTCGGCCGCGCCGGTGGTGAACCAGTGTTCGAGCTGGTCGGCGATGGATTCGGGCGTGCCCACCACCGTCCAGTGGCCGCGCGCGCCGGCCACGCGCTCGTAGAGCTGGCGGATGCTCAGGCCTTCGCGGCGCGCGAGGCCGGCGAACAGTTCCTGGCGGCTTTGCCAGCCTTCGGTCACCGGCAGGCCTTGCGGGAAGGGGCCGTCCACCGGGTACTTCGAGAGGTCCACGTTGCCGAGGAAGGTGGAGAGCAGGCCGACGCCGAGCACCGGGTCGATGAGGGATTGCAGTTCCTCGAACTTCTCGCGCGCTTCGGCCTCGCTGCGGCCCACGAAGGGCGAGATGCCGGGCAGGATCTTCAGCGCGTCGGTGGAGCGGCCATACCCGGCCAGCTGGCCCTTGAGGCTGTTGTAGAACTTGCGCGCCTCGTCGGCCGTCTGCTGCGCGGTGAACACCACCTCGGCGCTGGCGGCGGCGAGGTCCTGCCCGTCGCCGGACGAACCGGCCTGCACCAGCACCGGGTGGCCTTGCGGCGAGCGCCGGGTCTGCAGGCCGCCGTGCACCTTGTAGTGCGCGCCGTCGTGCGCCACGCGGTGCAGCTTGGTGGGGTCGAAGAAGCGGTTGCGGGCCTTGTCTTCGATGAAGGCGTCGTCTTCCCAGGTGTTCCACAGGCCTTTGACGACCTGCACGTACTCGCGCGCGCGCTCGTAGCGCTGGGCGTGGGCGATCTGCTGGTCCAGCCCGAAGCTGCGGGCCTCGAAGTCGCTGCCGGAGGTGACGAGGTTCCAGCCCGCCCGGCCGCCGCTCAGCTGGTCGAGCGAGGCGTATTTGCGGGCCAGGTGGTAGGGGGGCAGGTAGGTGCTGGAGACCGTGGCCACCAGGCCGATGTGCGTGGTGTGCTGCGACAGCGCGGCCAGGGTGAGCAGCGGGTCCAGCGGGTACCAGAGCGCGTTCTTCGCCACCACCTCGTCGGGCGGGCCGGGCAGGCCCACGTTGTCGGCGAAGAAGATGGCGTCGAACTTCGCCGCCTCGGCCAGCTGCGTCCATTCGGTGAGCGCGGCGATCTGCCCGCCGGCCGAGGGCACCACGTCCGGGTGCCGCCAGGCGGCCAGGTGGTGGCCGGCGCCGAAGAAGAAGGCACCGAGGTGCATCTGGCGAGGGGTGGTCATGTCAGAACCCGGCGAGCACGGAGCCCTTGAACTCGGTCTGGATGAAAGCCTTGACCTCGGCCGACTGGTAGGCCTTCACGAGTTTGGCGACCCAGGGCTTGTCCTTGTCGGCTTCGCGCACGGCGATCAGGTTCACGTACGGGCTCTTGGCGTTTTCCTGGGCGATGGCGTCCTTGCCCGGGTTCAGGCCGGCGGAGAGCGCGTAGTTGGTGTTGATGGCCGAGGCGTCGAGGTCATCGAGCGAGCGCGGCAGTTGCGCGGCGTCGAGCTCCACGAACTTGAGCTTCTTGGGGTTGCTCACCACGTCCAGCGGCGTGGCCTTCAGGCCGGCTTCGGGCTTGAGCTTGATGAGGCCCTGGTCCTGCAGCACCAGCAGCACGCGCCCGCCGTTGGTGGGGTCGTTCGGAATGCCGACCTTGCCGCCTTCGGGCAGGTCTTTCAGGCTCTTGACCTTCTTGCTGTAGATGCCGATGGGGAAGTTCACCGTGTAGCCGACGGCGGTGAATTTGTAGCCGCGGTCCTTGATCTGGTTGTCCAGGTAGGGCTTGTGCTGGTAGCTGTTGGCGTCGAGGTCGCCGGCGGCGAGCGCGGCGTTGGGCTGCACGTAGTCGCTGAACTCGACGATCTGGATCTTCAGGCCGTCCTTCTCGGCGATCTTCTTAACCTGCTCGAAGATCTGCGCGTGCGGCCCGGCGGTGACGCCGATCTTGAGCGGCTTGTCCTGCGCGAGCGCGGGCGCGGCGAAGGCGGCGGCCAGCGTGAGGGCCAGGGTGGATTGCAGCAGTTGCCGTTTGTTGAACTTGTTGGTCATGATGAAAAGTCCTTGTGGGAAGTTGAAGTGGTGAGGGGTAGGGGAGGAAACGAAAGGGGGATCACTTGTGGCTGAGGCGGCGCACCAGCCAGTCGCCCAGGCTTTGCACGGCCTGCACGAAGACGATGAGCAGCAGCACCACGGCCAGCATCACCTCGGGCAGGAAGCGCTGGTAGCCGTAGCGGATGCCGAGGTCGCCCAGGCCGCCGCCGCCGATGGCGCCGGCCATGGCCGAGTAGCCGGTGAGGCTGACGAGGGTGATGGTGAAACCGGCCACGATGCCGGGGAAGGCCTCGGGCAGCAGCACCTTGAAGACGATCTGCGAGGTGGTGGCGCCCATGGCCTGCGCGGCCTCGACCAGCCCGCTGTCCACCTCGCGCAGCGAGGTTTCCACCAGGCGCGCGATGAAGGGCGCGGCGGCGATCGTCAGCGGCACCACGGCGGCGGCCGTGCCGATGGACGAGCCGGTGATGAGGCGCGTGAACGGGATGATCGCGACCAGCAGGATGATGAACGGCGTGGAGCGCACCGCGTTGACGATGCCGCCCACGGTGCGGTTGAAGGCCGCGTTCTGCAGCACGCCGCCGTGGTCGGTGAGGCGCAGCAGCACCCCCAGCGGCACGCCGATGAGCGCGCCCACGAAGCCCGAGATGCCGACCATCACCAGCGTCTCCCAGAAGGAGAGCACGAAGAGGTCGAGCAGGGCCGGCGGGAACCAGGTTTGCAGCTGTTCAAGCATAGGCCACCTCCTGCACCTGCACGCCCACGCCACGCAGGTGGCCGATGGCGGCGGTGAGCTGTTCGCGCGCTCCGCTGGCGAGCACGGCGAGGGTGCCGAAAGGGTGGCCCTGCACCTCGTCGATCTGGCCGTGCACGATGTTCAGGTCGAGGCCGAAGCGGCGCACCAGGTCGGAGAGCAGGGGCTGGTCGGACTCGACGCCGGCGAACACCAGGCGCAGCAGGCTGGCCGGCGGCTGGCCCGGCGCGCCGAGCAGCGCGCGCACGCGCTCCAGCACGTTGGCCGGCAGTTCGCGCGGCACCACATCGTCGAGCAGGCTGCGCGTGACCTCGTGCGCCGGGTGGCTGAACACCTGCAGGGCCTCGCCCTGTTCGACGATCTGGCCGGCCTCCATCACCGCGAGGCGGTCGGCGACCTGTTTGATGACCTGCATCTGGTGCGTGATGAGCACGATGGTCAGGCCCAGCTCGCGGTTGATCTGCTGCAGCAGCGCGAGGATGGAGCGGGTGGTTTCGGGGTCGAGCGCGGAGGTGGCTTCGTCCGACAGCAGCACCTTGGGTTGGCTGGCCAGGGCGCGGGCAATGCCCACGCGCTGTTTCTGCCCGCCGCTGATCTGGGCCGGGTAGCGGTCGGCCAGCGCGCCCAGGCCCACGAGTTCGAGCAGCGGGTTCACGCGCGCGCGGATCTGGTGGCGCGAGAGGCCGGCGAGTTCGAGCGGCAACGCCACGTTGTCGAACACCGTGCGCGAGGTCAGCAGGTTGAAGTGCTGGAAGATCATGCCGATGTCGCGCCGGGCTTCGCGCAGGCCGGCGGCGTTCAGCGTGGTGAGGGAGCGGCCGGCGACCGTCACCGTGCCCTGGCTGGGCCGGTTGAGCAGGTTGATGGTGCGCACCAGCGAGCTCTTGCCCGCGCCGCTGCGCCCGATCACGCCGAAGACCTCACCGCCGCGGATCTGCAGGTCCACGCCGCGCAGGGCGTGCACCGGCCCTTTCGGGCCGCGGTAGGTCTGGTGGATGTTGTCGAGAAGGATCACGTCGGCGCCGGCCTTCAGAGCTTGGCGATCGACACTTCGGTCGACTTCACGAGCGCGACCACCTCGGAGCCGATCTGCAGGTCCAGGTCGTTCACCGAGCGGGTGGTGATGACGGAGGTGACGATGCCCCAGGGCGTTTCGACATCGACTTCGGAGACGACATCGCCCTTGATGATTTCCTTGACTTTGCCCTTGAACTGGTTGCGCACGTTGATGGCTTGGATGGACATGGTGTTTTCCTTGGTTTGAAGTGGAGGAGATGACTTAGATGGCCCAATGCCAGGCGGGGAACGCCGCGGAACCGGCTTCGCCGGGCCGCTGGCGTTGCCCCCCTTGGGGGGTGGCGCCGTAGGCGACGCGGGGGGGAGTTGTGTTCAACACGCGGTCGAGGATGCGTTTCTCGATCGCGGCGAAGGTGGCATCGCCGCGCGAACGCGGGCGGGCCAGCGGCACGCGCTCGTCGAGCGCGATGGCGCCGTCCTCGATCAGGATCACGCGGTCGGCCAGGGCCACGGCCTCCTGCACGTCGTGCGTGACGAGCAGGGCGGTGAAGCCGTGGCGTTTCCACAGGCCTTCGATGAGTTCGTGCATCTCGATGCGGGTGAGCGCGTCGAGCGCGCCCAGCGGCTCGTCGAGCAGCAGCAGCTGGGGCCGGTGCACCAGCGCGCGGGCCAGCGAGACGCGCTGGCGCTGGCCGCCCGAGAGCTTGGCCGGCCAGTCGTTCAGACGGTCGCCCAGGCCCACCTGGCCGAGCACGGCCTCGGCGTCGGCCCGGCGGTCCTTGGGCAGGCCCAGGGCCACGTTGTCGACCACGCGCTTCCAGGGCAGCAGGCGCGCGTCCTGGAACATGATGCGGGTGTCGTCGTGCAGGCCGTCCACGTTCTTGCCGTCGAGCAGCAGCTCGCCGCCGCTGGCCGGCTCCAGGCCGGCGATGAGGCGCAGCAGCGTGCTCTTGCCGCAGCCGCTGCGGCCCACGATGGCGACGAACTCGCCGGGTTCGATGGTGAGCTGGTTGTCGCGCAGCACCTCGCGCGCGCCGTAGCGCTTGCTCAGGTGGCGCAGCTGCACGCGCACGCCGTGGGTGTCGGTCTTCTCGCTCATGCGTTCACCCCTGCGGCTTGAACAGCGCCACGTCCACCGCGTTGACGCGGCGCGGCAGCAGCTTCTCGGCCAGGAAGGCGTCGGCGATCTTCTGCTGCTCGGTGATGTTCTGCGGCGTGACCGGGCGCACCGCGTAGCTGCGGCGGCCGTTGGCCTGTTCGACGATGGCCGCGTCCAGGCCCCAGAAGGGCGCGAGCAGGGCGGCGGCGTCCTTGGGGTTCTGCTTGACCCAGCGGCCGGTCTTCTCCAGCTCGGCGTAGATCACGCCGAGCACGTCGGGCCGGGCCTGGGCGAAGCGGGTGCTGGCCAGGTAGTAGCGCTGGTACGAGGCCAGGCCCGTGCCGTCGGCGAGCACGCGCGCGCCGGCCTGCTTCTGAGCGGCGGAGAGGAACGGGTCCCAGACCACCCAGGCGTCCACCGCGCCTTTCTCGAAGGCGGCGCGGCCATCGGCCGGCGTGAGGTAGGCGGGTTCGATGTCGGCGAAGGACAGGCCGGCTTTTTCCAGCGCGGCGATCAGCAGGTAGTGCGCGCCGGCGGCTTTGGCGAAGGCCACGCGCTTGCCCTTGAGCTCGGCCACGCTCTTGAGCGGCGAGTCCGCGCGCACCACGATGGCCTGGGCCGTGGGCGAAGGCGCTTCCTGCGCCACGAAGGTGAGCTGGGCGCCCGCGGCCTGGGCGAACACCGGCACGGTGTCGGCCACGTCGGCGCTGAAGTCCAGGTTGTCGAGGTTGAGCGCTTCGAGCAGCGGCAGGCCGCTGGTGAACTCGTGCCAGCTGAGCTTCACGCCCAGCGGCTCCAGGCGCTGTTCCAGCGTGCCCTGCAGGCGCAGCACGGCGATCAGCGTGGACGATTTCTGGTAACCCAGGCGCACGGCGCGCGGCGCGTTGCCCTGGGCCAGGGCGGCACCGGCGGCGAGGGAACCCAGGGCGCCCAGCGCGGCGCGGCGGTTGAAGAGGGAGTGCGTCATGGTGGTCGTTCTCGTTGGATGGGGTTCAGGGGTTCTGGTAACCGGGGTGCCAGCGCAGCCAGTAACGTTCGAGGCCGCGCGCGAAGACATCGGCCAGCTTGCCGAGCGCGGCGTAGAGCAGGATGCCGACGAGCACGATGTCGGTCTGCAGGAACTCGCGGGCGTTCATCGTGAGGTAGCCGATGCCGGCCTGCGCCGAGATGGTCTCGGCCACGATCAGGATCACCCACATCAGGCCGAGCGAGAAGCGCAGGCCGACCAGGATGGAGGACAGCGCGCCGGGCAGGATGATCTGCGTGTACAGGCCCCAACGCGAGAGGCCGTAGGTGCGGCCCATCTCGATCAGGCCCGGGTCCACGTTGCGGATGCCGTGGAAAGTGTTGAGGTAGATCGGGAAGAACACGGCCACTGCGATGAGGAAGAGCTTCGCGACCTCGTCGATGCCGAACCACAGGATCACCAGCGGGATCAGCGCGAGCGCCGGGATGTTGCGCACCATCTGGATGCTGGAGTCCAGCAGCGTTTCGAAGAAGCGCACCGAGCCGGTGAGCAGGCCCAGCGCCAGGCCCAGGCCGCCGCCGACGGCCAGGCCGATCAGGGCGCGGCCGGCGCTCACCTTCACATGGGTCCAGAGTTCGCCCGAGACGGCCAGTGTCCAGAACGCGGCGACCACGTCCAGCGGCGCGGGCAGCACGCGCGTGGACAACCAGCCCAGCGAGGACGAGAGCTGCCACAGCACCACCAGCAGCACTGGCACCAGCCAGGGCAGGAAGCGCTGCCAGAGGCCGCGCAGCAGCGGGCCGAGGAAGGCACCGGCGCCACGGCCGGGCAGCAGGCCCCAGCCGGGCGCGTCGATGGTGTCGGGCACCGGCGTCACCGGGGCCTCGCGGAGGGTTTGGGCCTGGGCCTGCGTCATGCGGCGCTCCCTTGTGGCGAATGGTCGGGTTCGAGGAACTCCAGCGGGTTGCCCGCGGGGTCGTTGACGAAGAAGCGCAGGTGGCCGGGCAGCGGACGGGTTTCGTCCAGCTCCAGCCCGGCGTCGAGCAGCTTGGCGCGAAAGCCGGGCAGGTTCTGCACTTCGAAGGCCAGGCGCGAAGGCGAGGGCGGCGGGGCCCAGTTCGGCACGGGCACGAGGTCCACGCGCTGCGAGGCGGCGTAGAAGCGCAGCGCGTTGCCGGTGCCGCCCAGGCGGAATTCCTTCAAGCCCAGCAGTTCGCCGTAGAAGTGCCGCACCAGCGACTGCTGGCCGGCGGGGAAGCCAAGCTGCACGTGGTGGATGGAATGGATGGTCATGGCAACTCCGTGACGCTTGCAGAGGTCTCTTCCAGAGACACCGCGGAACCGGCTTCGCCGGGCCGCTGGTGTTGCCCCCTGGAGGGGGTGGCGCGCAGCGCCGCAGGGGTGGGAACGAATACGTTGGCGCACGGTTTCGCCGAACGGGCCGGTGAGCGCGGGGCCAGGCAGCTTCTCGCGCAGCTTGCGCGGCAGCAGCGGGAACACGAGTTCGGCGAAGCGGTAGGCTTCTTCGAGGTGCGGGTAGCCCGAGAAGATGAAGTTCTCCAGGCCCAGCTCGGCGTACTCCTGGATGCGCGCGGCCACGGTCTCGGGGTCGCCCACCAGGGCGGTGCCGGCACCGCCGCGCACCAGGCCTACGCCGGCCCACAGGTTGGGGCTGATCTCCAGGTCGGCGCGGGTGCGCTTGGCCCCACCGGCATGCAATGCGGCCATGCGGCGCTGGCCTTCGGAATCCATCTTGGCGAACGCGGCCTGCGCGCGGTTCACCACGTCGTCGTCGAGCTTGCTGATGAGCGCATCGGCGGCGGCCCAGGCCTCGGCGTCGGTCTCGCGCACGATCACGTGCAGGCGGATGCCGAACTTCACCGTGCGGCCGTGTTTCGCGGCGCGGGCGCGCACGTCGGCCACCTTCTTCGCCACCTCGGCCGGCGGCTCGCCCCAGGTGAGGTAGGTGTCCACCTGTTCGCCCGCGAGTTCGTGCGCGGCTTCCGAGGAACCGCCGAAGTACACCGGCGGGTGGGGGTGCTGCAGCGGCGGGAAGAACAGCTTGGCGCCTTTGACCTGCAGGTGCTGGCCGTCGAAGTCGTAGGTCTCGCCTTCGTGGCTGCGGGTGAGGATCTCGCGCCAGATGCGGATGAACTCGGCCGACTGCTCGTAGCGCTGCGCGTGGTCCAGAAACACGCCATCGCCTTCGAGCTCGGCGCGGTCGCCGCCGGTGACGAGGTTGATGAGCAGGCGGCCGTTGGAGAGGCGGTCGAAGCTGGCGGCCATGCGCGCGGCCAGCGCCGGCTGGTGCAGGCCGGGGCGCACGGCCACCAGGAACTTGAGCCGCTGCGTCACCGGCAGCAGGCTGGCGGCGACGACCCAGGGGTCTTCGCAGGAACGGCCGGTGGGAATCAACACGCCTTCGTAGCCCAGGCTGTCTGCCGCCTGCGCCACCTGCTTGAGGTAGTCGTGGTTGAGCTGCCGCCCGCCCTGCGCCGTGCCGAGGTAACGGCTGTCGCCGTGGGTAGGGATGAACCAGAAGATGTTGAGACCCATGACCGTGTTGCTCCTTAACTTGCGTTGACCGCAGCCTCGAGCACGTTGATCTTTTTGGGGATCAGCTTGAGGTTGAAGAAGGTGTCGGCGATGACCTGCTGTTCCTGCAGGATGGCCTTGGTGATCGGGCCGGTGCCGTAGACCTGGCGGGTCACCGAGCGGTCCACCACCGGCTTGGGCAGGCCCCACAGCGGCGCGAACTCGGCGGCCAGCGCGTCGCGGTTGGCGCTGCCCCACTGGTCGAGCTTGTTGATCTCCTCGATCACGATCTTGATCACGTCGGCGTTCTTCGCCGCGTAGTCCAGCGTGGAGAAGTAGTAGGCGCGGTTGTTCACCACGCCGGTGGCGTCGGCCAGGATGCGGCCGTTCAGGCCCACTTCGGCGGCGGCCAGGAACGGGTCCCAGATCACCCAGGCGTCCACGGCGCCTTTCTCGAAGGCGGCGCGCGCATCGGCCGGCGGCAGGAAGACGGACTGCACGTCCTCGTACTTCAGGCCGTTCTTCTCCAGCAGCTTGACCAGGAAGTAGTGCACGTTGGAGCCCTTGTTGTAGGCGACCTTCTTGCCCTTGAGATCGGCCACGCTCTTGATGGCCGAGTCCTTGGGCACGAGCACGGCTTCGGTGGCGGGGCGCGGCACGGTGGCGGCCACGTAGGCCAGCGGCGCGCCGGCGGCCTGCGCGAAGATGGGCGGGGCTTCGCCCACGTCGCCGAAGTCGATCGAGCCGACGTTGAGCGCTTCGAGCTGCACCGGGCCGGCGGTGAATTCGGTCCAGCTGATCTTCACGCCCAGGGGGGCGAGACGCTGTTCCAGCGTGCCCCGGCCTTTGAGCAGGCTGAGGAAACCTTTCTGGTGGCCGACGCGGAACACGCGGTTGGTCTGCTGGGCCTGCGCGGGCAGGCTGGGCAGTGAGGCGAGGGCGGCGGCGCCCACGCCCGAGAGGACGAAGCGGCGGCGGTTGGAGACATCGAAGGTCATGGCGGTGGTGTTCGTTGAAGGGGTCAGGACGCTGCGCGCTTTCGCGGCGGCGATGCTCCAGGAGGCCGCGGTGACGGCCAGCAGCTGGGCGATGTGGCGGCGCAGGTCGGCCGCACTGAAGGGCTTGGACATGGCGCAGGTCTCAGGGCTGGGCGACGACGACGGCTTCGTTGACCTTGATCGCCTTGGGGATCAGCTTGAGTTCGAAGAAGGTGTCGGCGATCTTTTGCTGGTCGGCGGCCACGGCGGGCGTGATCGGCTTGACGTTGAACTCGTAGCGCTGCAGCGCGAGTTCGACCACTTCGACCGGCAGGCCTTGCAGCGGCGCGATGAGTTCGGCGGCCTGGCGCAGGTTCTTCTTGAGCCAGATGCCTTGCGCCACGGAGTCCTCGAACAGGGCTTCGATCACCTTGGGGTTCTTGCTGACGAAGTTGCGCGCGCCCAGGTAGTACTGGTAGTTGTTGACCACGTTGCCCGTGCCGTCGGCCAGCACGCGGGCGCCGGTGGCTTTTTCGGCGGCGGCCTGGAACGGGTCCCAGATCACCCAGGCGTCCACGTTCTTGCTTTCGAAGGCGGCGCGGCCATCGGCCGGGGCGAGGTAGACCGGCGTGATGTCGGTGATCTTCAGGCCGTGTTTTTCCAGTTGCTTCACCAGCAGGTAGTGCACGTTGCTGCCCTTGTTGAGCGCGACCTTCTTGCCCTTGAGGTCGGCGACCGACTTGATGGGCGAGTCCTTGGTGACGAGGATGGCTTCGGCGCGCGGCGCGGCCGGGTCGTAGCCGAAGTAGACGAACTGCGCGCCGGCGGCCTGCGCGAAGATGGGCGGGGCTTCACCCACGTAGCCCACGTCCACCGCGCCGACGTTGAGGCCTTCGAGCAGCTGCGGGCCGGCCGGGAACTCGACCCACTTCACGCCGAAGCCCAGCGGGGCGAGCTTCTTCTCCAGCGTGCCTTGCGCCTTCTGCAGCACGAACAGGCTGGCCGACTTCTGGTAGCCGATGCGCAGCTCGCCCTTGGTCTGCGCTTTCGCTTCGGGCACCGGCAGCAACAGCAGGGCCAGGCCGAAGGCGGCGATGACGAAGACCAGGAAGCCGATGGCCCATTGCTTCAGGCGGCTGAAACGCGTGGGCTCGACCGGCACGCCGGCCTCGGGGTGGTGTTGAAACAGTTCACTCATGATCAATTCCTCTGTCTGTGACGAAGGCGCAGGCAACGGCCGTCAAGGCCACCCGCGCGGTGGCTGAAAAAAACGAATGGGGATGCGGGCGAGATCGGCCGGGTGGTCCCGGCTCGCGGCGGCTCAGACGCTACATCGCACCTGGGCGAACGGCACGGGCGCGAACCCGGCCGTGACCGGCATTCGCAGGCCTTCGTGGAGGAGGGTGTTCACGGCGTCGTCCAGCCGGTCACCGATTTCGGTGCCGACGTGGTACTGGCCTTCGGTGTCCTTCGGGATCTGCGCATCGGTGGCGTAGACCCCGGGGAGGATGTGCCGCGCCGCGAGCGACTGCAGCACGGGGCGCAGCGCGTAGTCGAGCGCGAGCATGTGGTGCGGGCTGCCGCCGGTGGCGCAGCGGCAGCACCACCTTGCCCTTGAGGGCGGATTGCGGCAGCAGGTCCAGGAAGACCTTGAGCACGCCGCTGTAGGCGGCCTTGTAGACCGGGGTGCGCCACGACCACGGCGCGCGCGGTCTCCACCTGGCTCAGCGCGGAGCGGATGGACTTGTGGCCCACGTCCGCCAGCAGCAGGGCCTGGGGAGACAGGTCCCGGATGTGCAGGCGTTCGATCAGCGCGTGGCGCAGGCCCAGCCGTTGGGACACCGCATCGAGCAGCGCCGCCGAGCGCGAGTGCTCGGACGGGCTGCCTGCGATCAAGAGAATGGACACGGTGTGTTTCCCTGAAGGGTCGTTCGTTCTTGTGGGTGGCAGCGCGAAGGCTTCTTCTTACTTCTTGGTGTAGATCTGGTCGAAGCTGCCACCGTCGGCGAAGTGCACCTTGGCCGCTTTGTCCCAGCCGCCGAAGGCGTCTTCGATCTTGAACAGGTTGAGCTTGGGCAGCTGCTTGGCGTACTTGGCCTGGGCCTTGGCCGAGGTCGGGCGGTAGAAGTGCTTGCCGATGATGTCCTGCGCCTCTTCGGTGTACAGGAACTCCAGGTAGGCCTGGGCCACGGCGCGCGTGCCCTTCTTGTCCACGTTCTTGTCCACGACCGTCACGGCGGGCTCGGCCAGGATGGACAGCGAGGGGTAGACGAAGTCCACCTTGTTGCCGAATTCCTTCTCCAGCAGGTAGGCCTCGTTTTCCCAGGAGATGAACACGTCGCCCTGGTTGCGCTGCGCGAAGGTGATGGACGAGCCGCGCGCGCCGGTGTCGAGCACGGGCACGTTGGCGTACAGCTTGCCCACGAACTCCTTGGCCTTGTCGTCGCTGCCGTACTTGCGCTTGGCGAATTCCCAGGCGGCCAGGTAGTTCCAGCGCGCGCCGCCGGAGGTCTTGGGGTTGGGGGTGATGACCTTGACGTCGGGGCGGATCAGGTCGTCCCAGTCCTTGATGTTCTTGGGGTTGCCCGCGCGGGTCACCAGCACGATGGTGGAGGTGTAGGGCGAGCTGTTGAGCGGCAGGCGCTTCTGCCAGTCCTTGGGGATCCAGTTGCCGTTGTCGTGCAGGGCGTCGGTGTCACCGGCCAGGGCCAGGGTGGCGACGTCGGCGTCCAGGCCGTCGATGATGGAGCGGGCCTGCTTGCCCGAGCCGCCGTGGCTTTGCTTGATGGTCACGTCCTGACCGGTCTTGGCCTTCCAGGCCTTGGCGAAGGCGGCGTTGTACTCGACGTAGAGCTCGCGCGTCGGGTCGTACGACACGTTGAGCAGCGTCACCGGCGCCGGCTGGGCCACGGCGGAAAGCGCGCTGGCGGTGAGGGCGGTGGCGGCGAAGGCCTGGATCAGTTGGCGGCGGGTGGTCATGTCGTTCCTCATGGGGATGCGTTGAAGGGATGCCGGATGATCCTTTCAAAGCCACGGATAAGGAACGAATGGTTTTTTGGTTGTTTATTACTTAAACATCTGAGCCGGTTTTTCCTTCCGCCGGGCCGCGCCGGAGCGCGCGAAAGCCCTGGCGGACGCGCTCGACCAGGGCCTGCTCCAGCGTGGAGGCCGGGAAGTGGGGGTTGCGCACCATGAAGACCTGGGTCGACGGCGCCTTGCGCACCGGGCGGAAGGCCAGCCGGTCGTGCGGCCAGGCGCGCGCGGTCAGGCTGTCGACCACCGCCACGCCCGCGCCGGCCGCCGCCAGCGCGCAGGCCACCTGGCCCGAGCGCACCTCGATGCGCTGACGGCCCGGGTCGATCGCGCGCGGGTAGGCCTGGGCCACCATGCGGCCCTGCGGCGTGTCGGGGCTGAAGGCGATCAGCGGCTCCTTCACGATCTCGCGCAGCGAGACCGCGCTTTCCTGCTCGAAGCGGTGGCCTTTCTGGAACACGCAACTGAGCGACCACGAACCGATGGCTTCGGTGACCAGGGGCGGGTGGTCGATGGGCAGGCTGCTGAAGCCCACGTCGGCCTCGCCGATGGAGAGCAGGCGCACCATCTCGCGCACCAGCTGCGATTCCACATAGAAGCGCGAGTCCGGGTAGCGGGCCGAGAGCGAGGACACCGCCTCGGGAATGATTTCCAGCAGCAGGCTGGGCGTGGCGCAGCACGCGCACGGCCAGGCCGCCGCCGGACTTCAGGGCCTGGGCTCGCGCGTCGATGCGCTGCACGCCCCGGTAGACCTGCTCCACCTCGGCGTACAGCGCGTGGGCCTCGGGCGTGGGCTTGAGCCGGCCCTTGCCGCGCTCGAACAGGCTCACGCCGAGCTGCAGCTCGATGTGGCCGATCATGCGGCTGATGCCGGGTTGCGAGACGTGCAGCAGCCGGGCCGCGTCGGCGGTGGATCCGGTCAACATGGTGGCTCGGAACACCTCAATCTGTCGCAGGTTCATGGCCTTCCTTCCAATCGATAACAGCATGTTATTGCATGCCATCGAATTGGTATTTGCCTGTTAGGGGGTCCGTTTCTACGATGCCGGCTTCCGACACCGATCCTGGAGACAACACATGACCTCGCCTTCCGCTTCTTCCTCGCCCCTCGTCCGCCGCCGCACGCTGCTCTCGGGCGCCGCCGCCCTGGGCTGTGCCGCCGCCGTCTGGCCACAGGGCGTGCTCGCGCAGTCGGCCTGGCCTTCGCGCCCCGTGCGCATCATCGTGCCCTTCGCCCCCGGTGGCGGTGCCGACAGCTCGGCGCGCGTGCTGGCCGAGCTGTTCGCCGCCCAGCTGGGCCAGGGCGTGATCGTGGAGAACAAGCCCGGCGCGGGCAGCGCCGTGGGCGTGAACGCCGCCGCGCAGAGCAAGGACGGCCACACCCTGCTGATGGGCAGCAACAGCATGGTGATCAATCCCTCGCTGATCCCCAACATCGGCTACGACGTGGCGCGCGATTTCGACGCCGTGGGCATGGTCTCGGCCCAGCCGCTGGTGCTGGTGGTGCCGGCCAACTCGCCGCTCAAGAGCTTCGCCGACGTGGTCGCCGAAGCGAAGGCCAAGCCCGGCCAGCTCATGGCGGGCAACAGCGGCAACGGCACGCTGGCCCACCTGGCTTCGGAAATCTTCGCCAGCCAGACCGGCACCACGATCACCCCCGTGCCCTACAAGGGTGAGAGCGCGCTCATGCCCGACCTGATGGGCGGCCTGGTCTCGCTGGGCTTCCTGAACCTGCCCAGCGTGATCGCGAACATCCGCTCGGGCCGCCTGCGCGCGCTGGCCGTGTCCTCGCCGAAGGAAGTGCCGGAGCTGCCGGGCGTGCCCACCTTCCGCTCGCTCAACCAGCCCAGCCTGGAAGTGCAGGGCTGGGCCGCGCTGTTCGCGCCCAAGGACTCGATCCCCGCCGACGGCCTGACCAAGCTCGAGAAGCTGCTGGCCCAGGCGCTGGCCTCGGACGCGGTGAAGAGCCGCTTCGCCACGCTGGCCGTGTCGCCGGTGAGCCAGAGCCGCGCGGAGACCGTGAAGTTCATGAAGGCCGAGACCGAGCGCTACGCCGCCGTGATCAAGGCGCGTGGCATCAAGGCGGAGTGAACGTGAGCCCTGCCAACGGACGGGCACCGATGACGGTGGATGTGCTGGTGTGCGGCGGCGGTGTCGCCGGCACCATGGCGGCCGTGGCCGCGGCGCGCCAGGGCGCTTCGGTGCTGCTGGTGGAGCGCTACGGCTTCCTGGGCGGCAACGCCACCGGCGGGGCCGTGGCCCAGTTCAACAGCTGGCAGACCGAGAACGGCCGCCGCGTGATCGCCGGGCTGGCCAGCGAGGTGGTGGAGCGGTTGCGCGCCTACCAGGCGGCCGGCGAGCACGAGGTCTTCGTGATGTCCACCGGCCACCGCATGGACCGGGTGGAGTACGCGCCCGAGGTGCTCAAGCTGGTGCTCGACGACCTCGTGACCGAAGCCGGCGTGCAGCCCATGCTGCACGCCCAGGTGTGCGACGTGGTGCGCGAAGGCGATCGCATCCAGGCCGTGCGCCTGCTCACCAAGAGCGGCGTGATCGAGGTGAACCCGCGCGTGGTGATCGACACCTCGGGCGACATCGACGTGCTGCACCGCGCGGGCGCGGACTTCCTGGAGCTGGACGCGGGCGATGCCCTGCAGCCGGCCACCATGATGTTCCGCTTTGGCCCGATCGACTTCGCGCGCTTCGACGCGCTGGCGCCGGCCGAGGTGCAGGCCCTGGCGCGCCAGGGTTATGAAAGCGGCGAGCTGGCGCGGGCCGCGCTGCACTCGTCGCGCGACCCGTACTCCCACGACGGCTGGTTCAACATCAGCCGCCTGGGCATCGACGCCACCGACGCCAGCGCGCTCAGCCGCGCCGAGATCGACGGCCGCCGCCAGGCCTGGAAGGCCGCGGCCTACCTGCGCCGCGCCGTGCCCGGCTGCGAGGGCGGCCGCCTGCAGGCCTTCGCCACCCAGGTCGGCATCCGCGAGACGCGGCGCGTGCAGGGCGACCACGTGCTCACCGCCGAGGAGTTGCTGCAGCCCACGAGCTTCGCCGACGGCATCGCCTGTGGCGCCTACCCGATCGACATCCACCCCGCCGCGGGCGGCGAGCTGATCTATTCGGGCCTGGGCGAAGACCACGCATACCAGATTCCCTACCGCAGCCTGATCCCCACCGGCCTGTCGAACGCGCTGGTGGCGGGGCGCGGCATCTCGGCCACGCACGCGGCGCTGGCCGCCATCCGCGTGATGACGATCTCGATGGCGGTCGGCCAGGCGGCCGGCACCGCCGCCGCCATGGCCTGCCAGGCCGAGGGCGCGCCCGACGTGCGCGCGGTGGACGCGGCGGCGCTGCGCGCCAGCCTGGTCGCGCAGGGTTCCCTGGTGGGCGGTTGAGCGTGCGCATCGATGGCCGCACCGAGCTGATCGCCCTCATCGGCCACCCGACCCACACGGTCAAGTCGCCGATGATCTACAACCCGCATTTCGAAGCAGTCGGCATCAACGCCCTGGTGATGCCCATGGACTGCCGGCCCGAGTATTTCAGCGTGCTGATGCGCGGCCTGTTCGCGCTGGAGAACACGCGCGGCGCGCTCATCACCATGCCGCACAAGGTCGCCACCCTGGCGCTGCTGGACGAGGCCAGCGTGGCCGTGAAGGTGGCGGGCTCCTGCAACGCGGTCAAACGCACCGAGGACGGCCGCCTGGTGGGCGACATGTTCGACGGCGAAGGCTTCGTGCGCGGCGTGCGCCGCAAGGGGCTGCCGCTGGCGGGCGCGAGCGCGCTGGTGGTGGGCAGCGGCGGCGTGGGCTGCGCCATCGCGGCCTCGCTGGCCGGCGCGGGCGTGCGCAACGCTGGCCTTGTTCGACGCGAACGCCGCCTCGGCCCAGGCCCTGGCCGATCGCTTGCGCCAGCACCACCCGGCGTTGCGGGTGCGTGTGGGCAGCAAGGACCCCCAAGGCTTCGACCTCGTGGTCAACGCCACGCCGCTGGGCATGAACGCGGGCGACCCCTTGCCGCTGGACGTGGACCGCCTCTCGCCCGACACGCTGGTGGGCGAGGTGGTGATGAAAGCCGAGATGACGTCGCTGCTGCAGGCCGCGCGGGCCCGGGGCTGCCCGGTGCAGATCGGCACCGACATGCTGTTCGAGCAGATCCCGGCCTACCTGGAATTCTTCGGCCTGCCCACGGCGACGGCGGACCAGCTGCGCGCGACCGCGCGGCTGGCCTACTGAGGCCCGCCGCTCACGCGCGGGCGGCGTGCTGGTAGCCGGTGCGCAGCAGCGGGGTGAGGGCGCCGAAGCGCGGCCACTCCAGCAGCACACCTTGCGCTTGCAGCAGCCGCTGGAAGTCCTGCAGCAGCTCCGGCTTGGCGCGCACCGCGCGCGGTGGCTCGGCCCGTTGCAAGGCGAAGGCGGCGAGCGAGCCGGCGGCTTCGCCGATGCTCCATTCGGTGGCGTGTTCGCGGTAGGCGCCGTTGGTGACGCGCGTGGTGCCGAGGTTCTTGCAGGCCGGCAGCAGGTTGTCCACCCGCTGCGGCAGCAGGGCGCCCAGCGGGATCTGGAACGGGTACGCGTCGATGTCCACCGTGTTGCGCCCGCGCGTGCTGGGGTGCAGGTCGATGCGGTAGGCACCGATGCCCACGCTGTCGAAGAAGCGCTCCGCGCCGTCCTGCCCCGGCCGCGCGGCCACGCCGATGTGCTGTTCGAGCACGGTGAACTCGGCCTGGATGCGCCGGCCTTCGCGCCAGTAGACCTGCTGGGCCATGCCGTCTTCGGTGCCCAGCACGTCGCCGCGCAGGCGCAGGCCCGGGTAGCCCACGCCGCCGTCGTGGCGCGGGGCCTCGGTCTGCATCCAGTAGAAGAAGCCCAGGCTGAACTGCTTGGCCTGCCGCAGCGCGTGCTGCTCCTCGGCCTCGGACACGCCGATCAGCGGCTTCTCCCAATAGTCCATCTGCGGCCAGTTGGCCAGCGTGATGTCGCTCTCGTAGGCCCCCGGCTGGAAGTGGCCGCGCCAGGCGATGCGGCGCGCGTGCCAGAGGTCGTACACGCCGGGCGCGTCGGTGTCGCCCGCGAACAGGGCGCGGGTGCGCGGCTGGTGGGTGACGAAGTCCGACAGCGTCCAGCTGTACTGGGCGTTGGGCCAGCAGTCGAGCTGCAGGGTGCGGAAGCGCTCGTAACCTTCGGGTTGGTCGATCACGTGGTGCTCGCCCGGGCGGTGCTCCATGGCGAAGCACCAGGTCACGGCCTGCTGGTCCATGGGGTCGGCCTGCGCCAGGGCATGGGGCTCCTGCGTGGCCGACTGCGCCTCGGCGCCCAGCACGTGTTCCACGCCGGCCTGTTGCAGCAGCTCGCCGGTTTCGGTGGCGTCGATGAACAGCGGCGCCTGCAGCACGCTCTCGCGGCCCGTTCGCAGGTCGCGCAGTTCCAGCGCCCTGAGCCGGTCGCCTTCGCTGTGCGCGCGTTGCACGCGGTGCTGGCGCAGCACGCGCAACCGGCCATCGTGTTCCCAGGGCGCGAGCAGTTCGTCGATCACCTTCGCGGCCACCCAGGGCTCGTGGCACAGGGTGCTCACATTGCCCTGACCGGGGTTGAGGCACAGCGCGCGCCGGGCCTCGGGGGTGAGGGGCAGGTGCAGGCGGTAGTGCTCGCGGATGGCGCGGCGCAGCTGCGCGTAGCTCTGCGAGGCCTGCAGCGATTCGATCCAGGGGTACTCGTCGGGCGGCACGGCCTGAGCCGTGAGCTGCCCGCCGAGCCACTGCATCGCCTCCACCAGCACCACGCGCCGGCCCAGCCGCAGCGCGGCCAGCGCCGCCGACACCCCACCCAGGCCACCACCGACGATGGCGACCTCCGTTGTCCAACCGCCTGCCACCACCGCCATGCTCATTCCACCTTGATGCCCATGCGGCGGATCGCTTCGCCGTAGCGCTGCGTGTCCGAGCCGATCAGTTTCTGGAACTCGGCCGGCGTGCCGCCGCCGGACTCCAGGCCCAGACCGCTCAGGCGCTCGCGCAGCTCGGGCTGTTGCAGCGCGGCGTTGAGCTCGCGGTTCAGGCGCTCCACCACGGCGGCGGGGGTGCCCGCCGGCGCCAGCACGCCGAACCAGCCGATCACCTCGAAGTCGCGGATGCCTTGTTCGATCACCGTGGGCACGTCGGGCAGCGCGGTGCTGCGGGTGCGGGTGGTCACGGCCAGCGCGCGCAGCTTGCCCGACTGGATGTGGGGCAGGGCGCTGGAGGGAATCTCGAAGCCGACCTGCACCTCGCCCGAGAGCAGCGCGGTGAGCGCCGGGCCGGAGCCTCGGTAGGGCACCTGGACCATGTCGGTGCCGGTGTCCTTCTTCAGGAACTCGGCCGCCAGCGCGGTGGTGGTCGCGCCACCGCCGCCGGCGGCGTAGTTCAGCGTGCCGGGCGCCTTGCGCGCGGCGTCGAGCAGTTCGCTGAGCGATTTCCAGGGCTGGGCGGCCGGGACCACGACCACCACCGGCGTGGCCGCGAGCTTGATCACCGGGGTGAAGGCCTTGATCGGGTCGTAGCGCAGCGTGGGGTAGAGCGCGCCGCTGCCGGCGTGGCCGCTGGTCACCAGCAGCAGGGTGTGGCCGTCGGGCGTGGCCGAGGCCACCGCGGCGGCGGCGATGGTGCCGCCCGCGCCGGGCTTGTTGTCGACGACCACGGGCTGGCCGAGCGCGCCGGTGAGTTTCTGCGAGATGGCGCGCGCCAGGATGTCGGCCGAGCCGCCGGCGGCGAAGCCCACGGTGAGGGTGACGGGCTTGCTGGGCCAGGCCGCTGGTGCCTGGGCCTGGGCCAGCAGGGCGGTCGAGCACAGCGCGGTGGCGAGGGCGGTGCGCGCCAGGGCGCGCCGGTGAAGCTTGAACATGTCTTGTCTCCTGAATGAATCCCGGTGTTCGGGCCGAGTGGGGGGATGCTAGGAGGGCCGCTCCATACGATCCAATACTTTTCCGCCAGTTCTGAATAACACGGGGTTATGCGTGGGCGACAATGCGGCCCATGAACCTGCGTCAGATCGAGGTGTTCCGCGCCGTCATGACCACCGGCTCCACCACCGAGGCCGCGCGGCTGCTGCACGTCTCGCAGCCGGGCATCAGCCGCCTGGTGCGCCACCTGGAGCTGCAGCTGGGCGTGGCCCTGTTCGAGCGCCGCAGCGGCCGGCTGGTGCCCACGGCCGAGGCGCGCGAGCTGCAGGAGGAAATCGAGAAGGTCTACCGGGGCGTGCAGCACGTGCGCGACGTGGCGGCTCACCTGCGCTTCGGCACGCGCACCACGTTGCGCGTGCTCTCCAGCGCCAACACCGCACTGCAGCTGGTGCCGCGCTGCATCGCCGCGCTGGTCGGCCAGGCCACCACCGCGCGCGTGCTGTTCGAGTCGCTGCCCACGCGCGAGATCGTCAAGCTGCTGGTGACGGAGGAGGCCGACGTGGCCATCTCCAGCGCGCCGCTGGACCACCCGGCGCTGGACATCGAGGAGATCGGCCGCTGGGAGCTGCTCTGCGCCTTGCCCGCCGACCATGCGCTGCTGAAGAGGGCCAAGCCGTCGTTGGCCGAGGTGCTGGCCGGCCGCCTCGTGGTCTACAGCCCGGAGGCACCGCAAAGCGCGGTGATCGACCACTGGATCGAATCGCACGGCGTGGCGCGCAACGTGGCGGCCGAGGTGCGCTCGGGCCTGGCCGCGTGTTCGGTGGCGGCCACCGGCGCGGCCGTGGCCTTCGTGGACGACCTCTCGGCCCGCGCCCACCGGCCCGAAGGCCTGGTGTTCACGGCGCTGCCGGGTTCACCCACGTTTCCGATCTTCGCGGTGCGCAACCGGCACCGTCCGCTCTCGCGCCTGGGCACCGCGTTCCTGCAGATCGCGCGCGAGCAGCTGGAGGCCCTGCGCGCGGCGCCCCTGCCGCTGCACAAGGCCGCGCTGCGCTGAAGGACGTTCAGGCCGCCGCGATCGGCAGGCCCACGAGCTTTTCGAGTTCGGCGTGGTCCAGGCCCTCGACCTTGTCGATCAGCTTCAGACCTTGCGGCGTGCACGCCAGCGTGGCGAGGTCGCTGTAGATGCGCTTGACGCAGCCGATGCCGGTGAGCGGGTAGCTGCACTGCGCCACCACCTTGCTCGCGCCCTGCTTGGTGAGCAGGTCCATCATCACCCAGGTCTGCTTGGCGCCGATGCCAGGTCCATCGCGCCGCCCACGGCCGGGATGGAGCCCGCTTCGCCGGTGCTCCAGTTGGCGAGGTCGCCGGTGGCCGAGACCTGGAAGGCGCCGAGCACGCAGATGTCCAGGTGGCCGCCACGCATCATGGCGAAGCTGTCGGCGTGGTGGAAGAACACGCCGCCGGGCAGCAGCGTCACCGGCTGCTTGCCGGCGTTGATCAGGTCGTAGTCTTCCTCGCCCGCGGCCGGCGCCGGGCCCATGCCCAGGATGCCGTTCTCGCTGTGCAGCACCACCTCGATGCCCGGGGGCAGGCGGTTGGCCACCAGCGTGGGCTGGCCGATGCCCAGGTTCACGTAGGCGCCGTCGTGGATGTCCTGCGCCACGCGGCGCGCGAGTTCGTCTTTGGTTCTTCTCGTGTAGCTCATGCGGCCTCCTTGAAACCACCGGCCTGCGTGCGCACGCGGGGGGATCTGCACGATGGCGCTCACGTGGATGCCGGGCGTTACCACCCCTTCGGGGTCGAAGCTGCCGAGTTCGGCGATCCCGTAGACGCTGGCGATGGTGCGCTTCGCGGCGGTGGCGATCACCGGGCCGAAGTTGCGCGCGGCCTTTCGGTAAGTGAGGTTGCCCCAGCGGTCGCCGCGCTCGGCCTTGATGAGCGCCACGTCGCCGAAGATCGGGTACTCCAGCACATAGGGCTTGCCGTTGATCACGCGCGTTTCCTTCGCGCTGCCGTCGGCGTTCTTCGCGAGTTCGGTGCCGAAGCCGGTGGGCGTGAAGAAGGCGCCGATGCCGGCGCCGGCGGCGCGCAGGCGCTCGGCCAGGTTGCCTTGCGGCACCAGCTCGAGTTCGAGCTGGCCGCTGCGGTAGAGCGCGTCGAACACATGGCTGTCGGCCTGGCGCGGGAAGCTGCAGATGACCTTGCGCACGCGCCCGGCCTTGAGCAGCGCGGCCAGGCCGGTGTCGCCGTTGCCGGCGTTGTTGTTGACCACGGTGAGCTCGCGCGCGCCCTGGTCGATCAGGCCGTCGATGAGTTCACCGGGAATGCCAGCGGTGCCGAAACCACCGATGAGCACGGTGGCGCCGTCTTCGATGCCGGTGAGCGCCTCGGCGACCGAGGCGGCGATCTTGTTGATCACGGAAGTTCTCCTTCAGGGGGTGCCCGCGCATTTTGTCAGCGAAAGGCCCGCCATTTCGTGTCCACATTTCCCTCTGCGGAAAACTGATTTTCAGGTGACCCGAAAGGCACCCGGGCCCGGATAGGCTGCGATCATCGCGGGGAACGACGCATCAAGATAGGGACAAAAAGGCATGAAATCATTCGTCTACCAGAACCTGCCGGCGCGCGTGGTCTTCGGTGCCGGCTCGCTGGCCCAGCTGCCGCGCGAAATGGACGCCCTGGGCGCGGCGCGCGCGCTGGTGCTCAGCACGCCCGAGCAACGCGCCTCGGCCGAACGCGTGGCCGAACTGCTCGGCGCGCGCGCCGCCGGCATCTTCGACCGCGCGGTGATGCACGTGCCGATCGAGACCGCGCGCGAAGCCCGCGAGGTGGCGCGCCAGCTGGGCGCGGACTGCGCCGTGGCCATCGGCGGCGGCTCCACCACCGGCCTGGGCAAGGCCATCGCGCTCGACTCGGGCCTGCCCATCGTCGCCATCCCCACCACCTACGCGGGCTCGGAGATGACGCCCATCTACGGCATCACCGAAGCCGGCCTGAAGAAAACCGGCAAGGACCCGCGCGTGCTGCCGCGCACGGTGATCTACGACCCCGAACTCTCTTTGGGCCTGCCCGTGGCAATGAGCGTGACCAGCGGCATCAACGCCATCGCGCACGCGGCCGAAGGCCTGTACGCGACCGACGCCAACCCCATCATCGACCTCATGGCCGAAGAGGGCATCGCCGCGCTGGGCCGCGCGCTGCCGCGCATCCGCGCGCAGCCGGCGGACGCCGAGGCGCGGTCCGACGCACTGTACGGCGCCTGGCTCTGCGGCACCGTGCTCGGCGCGGTGGGCATGGCCCTGCACCACAAGCTCTGCCACACCCTGGGCGGCAGCTTCAACCTGCCGCACGCCGAGACGCACACCATCGTGCTGCCGCACGCCCTGGCCTACAACGCGGCGGCGGCCCCGCAAGCCATGGAACGCATCCGCCGCGCCCTGGGCGGCGCGAGCGCGGCGCAGGCGGTGCACGACCTCGCCAAGGCCAACGGCGCGCCGGTGGCGCTGAAGGATATCGGCATGAAGGCACAAGACCTGGACAAGGCCTGCGAGATCGCGATGAGCAACCAGTACCCGAACCCGAGGCCGCTGGAGGCGGGGGCGATCCGGCGCTTGCTGCAGGATGCGTTCGAGGGCACGCGGCCTTCCTGAGGCTAGCGCTGGCCCTGCGCCAGCAGATCCACATACGCCCCACACACCAGCTGCGAGGGCGCGATGCCGAGGTCGGTCATCAGCCGGTGCGCTTCGCGCACGCCGGCTTCCAGCGGTTCGCCGTCTTCGAGCACCACCTCCAGTTCGAGGAAGTCGCCCAGGCCTTGCACCTTGTCGAGGTGGATGCGGGTGCGCCCCAGCAGGTACAGCGTGCGGTCCTTGATGACGCGGCCGATCTCGCCGTGCGCCAGCGCGAGGGCTTCGCGCAGGCTGGCCGGGCTGGCGGTGGGTGAGCGCACGTAGAACGATTCCTTGGGGCCTTGCCGGTCGGTGCGGCGGTAGAAGATCAGCTCGCCTTCCGTTTCTGAAAACACGCGCAGCTTGAGGCGGCCGTTGTCGCAGCGGAAGAAAGTGTCGTCCTGCGCGATGGCGATGGGGCCGTGGTCGGCCATGGCGGCGGCCTTGGCGGCGACGGCGCTGAAGTTGTCCAGGCGGGCTTTGATCTCGACGTTTCTCGGCATGGTGGGGGCGATGGCGGGGTGGTCAGGCCGCGGCCTGGGGTGGTGCAAGGAGTTTGCGCATCAAGGCGTTCGGGATGATGACACCCGCGCGCACGGGAAAGCGCTGCTCCACGACCTCGAACCCGAAGCGGGCGAAGAAGGGCTGCGCGGTTCGGCTGACGTCCGCCGTGAGTTCGGTGAGGCCCTGGCGGGCCGCCTCTTCGTGAATGCGCTCCATGAGGCGGCGGCCCACCCCCTGGCGAGGAAAGTCGGCGGACACGAAGAAGTGATCGATGTAGCCGCTGGGTTGCAGGTCCGCGTAGCCGGCGATCACGCCATCGACCTCGGCCACGAAGGGCCGAAGGCGGCGCATCTTGATGGCCCACGGCCCCGGGTCCTGCCGGTCCGGCGCCCAGGCCTGGACCTGCTCGGGCGTGTAGTCGCGCGAAGCCACGCGGTGGATGGCCTCGCGGTGCACGCGGTAGAGGGCCGCTTCGTCGCCGGGCTGGAAAGGGCGGATGTTCATCGTTCGATGGCGCTCTGAGAGACGGTCAGTAGACGGAGAAGCGGCCCGTCCACTTGCGCTCGTAGTCCATCTTCTCGAAGTGCGCGGCCATGAAGTCGATGAAGGTGCGCACCTTGGCGCTGAGGTGCTTGCGGCTGGGGTAGGCCAGGTTGACGGTGAGGCGGGGCAGATCCCAGTCGTCGAGCATGGGCACCAGGCGGCCGGCGACGATGTCGTCGTAGACGATGTAGCTGGGCTGGACCAGGATGCCCATGCCGTCGAGCGCGGCGGCGCGCAGGATCTGGCCGTCGTTGCTCTCCAGCAGGCCCTTCACGTTGACGGTCTGCTGCTCGTCGCCGCGCGTGAAGCGCAGTTCGTTGGGGTTGTTGGCGTGCGTGTAGATCAGCAGCTTGTGCCGGTGCAGGTCGTCGATGGTGCGCGGCACGCCGTGGCGCGACAGGTAGGCTGGCGACGCCGTGAGGATGCGCCGCGTGCCCGCGAGCCGGCGGATGGTGATGTTGGAGTCGGGCTCGTATTCGCGGTTGCGGATCGCCACATCGATGTTGTTGTCGATGATGTCCAGGTAGCGGTTGGCCGCCTCCACGTGCACCGACACATTGGGGTAGCGCTCGGTGTACTCGCGCAGCAGCGGCGCGATGTGGTGCATGGAGAACGAGAGCGAGGCGGTGACGCGCAGCACGCCGGTGGGGTTGAGCGCGGCCGCGTTCACGGTGGACTCGGCGTCGCGCAGGTCGGCCAGGATGGCGCGCGAGCGCTGGAAGAACTCCTGCCCCGTGTCGGTGAGGTAGAGGCGGCGCGTGTTGCGCTCCACCAGGCGCACGCCCAGGCGCGTCTCCAGCGCGGCCAGGTGGCGGCTCGCGCTGGCGTTGGACAAATTGAGCAGCTCGGCCGCGCGGCTCAGGCTGCCGGTCTCGGCCACCTGCACGAACAGTTCGATCTCGGTCCAGCGGTCCATGGTCTCCTCTTTGTTGCGCCTGACGAAAAAGTCATTTTTGTCTCAGGTCTTTTTCGGGGTCTCCCAAGGCCGTACATTGTGCCGGCACTCCCGGAGACCACGCTTGAGAAACCTCGACCAGTACAACATCACCCAGGCGGTGCTCGCGCGCATGGCGAACACGCCAGACCCGCGCCTCAAACAGATCATGACCAGCCTGGTGCAGCACCTGCACGCCTTCGCGCGCGAAGTGAAGCTGACCGAGGCCGAGTGGAAGGCCGGCATCGACTTCCTCACCGCCACCGGCCACAAATGCACCAACCAGCGGCAGGAATTCATCCTGCTCTCGGACGTGCTCGGCCTGTCCATGCTGACGGTGGCGCAGAACAACGACAAGCCCGCCGGCTGCACCGAGGCCACGGTGTTCGGGCCCTTCCACGTGGAAGGCGCGCCGCACTACGAGCACGGCGCCGACGTGGCCAACGGCGCGGCCGGCACGCCCTGCCTGGTGCGCGGCAGCGTGCGCGGGCTCGACGGCACGCCGGTGGCCGATGCCGTGATCGACGTGTGGCAGGCCGACGCCGACGGCATGTACGACGTGCAGCGCACCGACCTGCCCGAGGCCCAGGGCCGGGGCGTGCTGCGCAGCGGCCCCGACGGGCGTTTCCACTTCCAGAGCGTGGTGGCCGAGCCGTACCCGATTCCCGACGACGGCCCGGTGGGCGACATGCTGCGCGCCACCGGCCGCCACCCCTGGCGCCCGGCGCACCTGCATTTCATGATCCAGGCGCCCGGCTACGAAACGCTGGTGACGCACGTGTTCCGCGACGGTGGCGAGTACCTCGACTCGGATGTGGTGTTCGGCGTGCGCCAGTCCCTGGTGGCCGACTGGGTGCGGCAGCCCGATGGCACCCACACGCTGGACTTCGACTTCGTGCTCAACCGGGCCCAGCCCGCCACCGCCGCACGCGCCACATGATCAAACACATCGTCATGTGGAACGTGCACGGCGAGACCGCCGTGGCCAAGGCGCACAACGCGCAGCGGCTCAAACGCGCCTTCGAAGGCCTGCGCGAGCAGATCCCCGGCCTGCTGCGGCTGGAGATCGGCCTGGACGAAAGCGGCGTGGACTACGCCTGCGACGCCGTGCTCTACGCCGAATTCGAGTCGCGCCAGGCCCTCGACGACTACGCCCACCACCCCGCGCACACCCGCGTGCGCCACGAACTGGAGGGCGTGCGCACCGCGCGCCACCAGGTCGACTTCGAAACCCTTTGAATCACCGCAACCCCCCGAGGAGACAAGCCATGATCGAACAACAACTCAAAGACGAACTGCTGATCCGGCAGATGGTGGAGCGCTGGGCCGTGTGGCGCGACGCCGGCGACTGGGAGCGCTTCGCCACCGTGTGGCACCCCCGGGGCGTGATGATGGCCGACCTGGTTCCAGGGACCGTTCGCCGACTTCATCCGCGTCACGCAGGAAGGCTGGGCCAAGGGCGTGAGCATCCTGCACTTCCTGGGCGGCTCGGCGATCGAGGTGGCGGGCGACCGCGCCATCGCGCAGACCAAGATGACCATCTCGCAGCGCGGCATGGTCGACGGCGCCAACGGCCCCGTGATGTGCGACGTGGTCTGCACCGGCCGCTTCTACGACTTCGTGGTGCGCGAAAAAGGCGAGTGGAAGCTGCTGCACCGCCAGCCCATCTACGAAAAAGACCGCATCGACCCGATCGATTCCACCGCCGTGCTCGCGCTCGACCAGGAATCCCTGGCCAGGATGCCCGAGGGCTACCGCCACCTGGCCTACATCCAGACCCGCATCGGCTACACGGTGAAGATGGACATGCCCATGCTCAAGGGCCTCGAGGTGGACGAGCTCTACCGCCGTGGCGCGCGCTGGCTGGCCGGCGGCGAGCTGGAGCGCGAAGTGAACCCGGGCTGAGTTTCATGCGGCGGGCGCGGGCCGCTGTCCAACCGCGTCAGACACCACAACAAGGAGACAAGACATGAACGCACTCGATCCGACGTGCGGGGGACCGGCTTCGCCGCTTCGCCGCCAACTGCTCGCCGCCGTGCCGGCCGCCGCCCTCGCTTCCCTGGCCCCGGCCGCCGCCTGGGCGCAGGCCGACTACCCCAACCGGCCCCTGCGCGTGATCGTGCCGCAACCGCCCGGTGGTGGCTTCGACTTCGTGGGCCGCGCGCTCGCCGACCGCCTCGCCCAGCCGCTCGGCCAGCCCGTGGTGGTGGAGAACCGCACCGGCTCGGGCACCGTGGTGGGCACCGACGCCGCCGCCAAGGCCGCGCCCGACGGCTACACCCTGCTCACCGGCTCGGTGTCGAACATGGTCCTGAACATGGGCCTGTACAAGAACCTCTCGTACGACAGCCTCAAGGACTTCGAACCCGTGGGCCTGGCCGTGAGCTACAGCTACACGCTGCTCGGCCGCAACAGCCTGCCGTTCAACAACCTGGCCGGCCTGGTGGCCTACGCCAAGGCCAACCCCGGCAAGCTCACCTACGCCTCGGCCGGCAACGGCTCGGGCCAGCACGTCATCGCCGCCGCGCTCTGGAGCCTGGCGGGCGTGGACATCGTGCACGTGCCCTACCGGGGCGCGCAGCCGGCGTACGCCGACCTGCTCGGCGACCGCGTGGACCTGTTCTTCGACCTCACGCCCACCACCCGCGCGCACGTGGACACCGGCAAGCTCAAGGCCATCGCGGTCTCCAGCGCCGAACGCAACCCCATGCAGCCCACGGTGCAGACCATCAACGAGTCCGGCACCGTCAAGCTGGAGCTGGAATCGTGGTTCGGTTACTTCGCGCCCAGCAGGACCCCGCCCGAGGTGCTGGCGCGGCTGCGCACCGAACTGGCGAAAATCATCGCCACGCCCGAGCTTCAGGAAACCTTCCGCAAGGCGGGCGGTTCGCCCATGAAAATCAGCGTGGCCGACACCAAGACCATGCTGGCACGGGACGTGCAGCGCTGGACCGGCCTCATCAGGGCCGCCAACATCAGTTTGGACTGAGTTTTCCTTCTTCTACTTTCTGCCTCACACCATGACCCTCGACGCGTTAGCCCTCGACCAGATCTTCCTCAAGGCGCGCACCGCCAACACCTTCCTCGACAAGCCCGTGCCCGACGAGCTGCTCAAGCAGGTGTACGACATTGCCCGCATGGGGCCGACCTCGATGAACACGCAGCCGGCGCGCTACGTGTTCCTCAAGACGCCCGAGGCGCGCGCGCGCCTGCTGCCCGCGCTCTCGCCGGGCAACCTCGACAAGACGCGCGTGGCACCGGTCACGGTCATCGTGTGTGCCGACACCCGCTTCCACGAGTTCATGCCCCAGGTGTGGCACCGTGAAGGCGCGAAGGAAAACTTCGAGAGCAACCCCGCGCTGAGCGAAGCCACGGCCACCCGCAACAGCACGCTGGGCGGGGCGTACTTCATCATCGCGGCGCGCGCGCTGGGTCTGGACTGCGGACCCATGAGCGGCGTGGACCTGGCCAAGGTGAACGCCGAGTTCTTCCCCGACGGGCGCTGGCGCGCGAACTTCCTGATCAACCTCGGGTACGGGGATGGCAAGGTGTTCGACCGCAATGCTCGCTTGAGTTTCGAGCAGGCTTGTCAGGTGCTTTGAGCGCGGCGGTCGTCGCGCACGGGATCAATGCGCCCGCAGTGTCATGCTGAAAAATCCGACGACCGCTGCATTGAAGCGGGCATGAAACTCGACCCGATCGAAACCTGGAGCGCTGGTGCAAATGGGGGGTGCGATCGACGCCAGCGCGCTGCTGCACGGTGCCAGGAAGTCAAAGTGTCCGGCCTTGGGGACAAGGTGGTACTCCGGTGCCTGCGGCAATGCGAGCCGCACCGCTTCGGCGTAGCGCGGATGTGGAAGGATGGCATCGTCCTCGGCGCGCCAGAGCTGCACGGGGACCTTGACGTTCTTGAGCCCATCGGGTGCGAAGCTGAAGCCGAGCGCTGGTGCGGCCACCACTGCGGCCTTGATCCGAGGGTCCGCCGCGTTGGCGATGGCGGACGCGGCGGGCGGGGTGACGTTGCTGCCGCCGTTTTTCGCCAGGAGCTGGCATGCAAAGTCGCCGGGGTATTGGCGGCACACCGGTTCGATCTTTGAAAAGTCGGGCACCCCACCGATGTTCGCGAGCGTGGTGAAGCCGCCGGCGGAGAAGCCAAACATGCCGACGCGCGCCGGGTCGATCGCCGCACGACCATCCCAGCTCGCCAGCATGTGATCGATCACCCGGCTGATCTGTCGGGGCCGGTCCATGATGTCGACGGCGCGACTCTGATCCGCGTAGTTGTCGCCCGTGTGCGTGACGGCCGCCACCACGAAGCCGGCGTCGGCCAGCGCCATGGCCGTATCGAAGTGCCCGAGAAACGAGCCGCCAGTGCCATGCGAGATCAACACCAGCGGCAGTGCCTTGCCTTGCACCGGCCCTTTGACGGCCACGCTCATCGTTGTCGGGCCCATCGCCACGGGCAGGACCGCGGCCGAACTCGGGTACCAGATGCCGATTTCGAGTGGCTTGCCGTCCGGGTCCGCGGCGAATCCATGCTGAAAACCGGCGGCGTGGGCGCAGGCACCGGTCAGCGCCAGGGTGAGGACCACGGAGAACCGTTTTGTGTTGAGCGTTTTCATGTGGCGCGAGCCTCGGTTGGAATGACGTTCGCGATTATCTGGACGGGGCGTCCACGGGTCTCGCGTCTTGCGACGAAGTGCGGATTCTCTTCGCCAAACACCCTCGGTGCTGCGCCAGCGGAACCAGCGCAGTCCATCAGGTGCGCATGTCCAGCCCTCGTCAGGCCTCGAACACCTCTCCCTGCTTCTGCATCCAGTCCACCGGCATCGAATTCGTTCCCCAGTGGTGCAGCCGCCCGGCGGCCTCGCCCAGGTTCCAGAGGTGCCGCAGCTGCAGGAACAGCGGCAATGCCGCCAGGTCCGCCTCGCTCACCTCGCCGCCGCCTTCGCGGTAGCCGCGCAGGTAGTGCGTCCAGCGCTCGCGCAGGGTGTCGTCGGGCTCCTTGAGGTTTTTGCGGACCATGTGCGACCAGGGCAGCACGCTCAGGTCGTAGGCCAGGAAGCCGGGGCCGGCATCGTCGAAGTCGAAGAACACCGTCTTGCGGGTGCCGGCCGCGTCGGTGTGCACGTGGTTGTTGAAACCGTGCGTGTCGCCGTGGCAGACGACGCGCGTGAGCCCGCCTTCGGCGGCGGCCAGCTCGTCCAGCAGGCGGTGCACCACCTGGCTGTAGGTTTCGAGCAAACCGGCGTCCAGGTCCGGGTAGGCCTGCAGGTAGCCCAGGGTTCGGCCGGCGAGGTGGTGGCCGTCCAGCGTATAGCGGCTGGGCGGGCCTGCGTATTCGCGAGCCACCCCGTGGATGTGGGCCAGCGTGCGGCCGGTCAGCTCGATGTCTTCCAGTGTGTCGGGGACGGTGCCTTCGGCATGGCGGAACAGCGCCAGCGCGCGCGGCCCTTCCGGGAACTGAAGCGGGATGTGCGTTTGCCCGTCCGCCGTGAGCATCGGCGCGGCCACGCCCACGCCTTGGGCGTTCAGGTGCATGAGCAGCGAGGCTTCGAATTCGACGTTGAAGTCGCCGCGCGGGCGGATGGAATAGAGGCGCGCCACGCAGCGGCTGCCGTCGGTGGACCGCAGGGCGTAGTTGTCGTTCAGGCCCCGGCGGATCAGGTGGCATTGCCGCACCTCCAGCCCGTGGTGCCGCGCCACCCAGCGCGCGATGGAGGAGGGGGCTGTGGTCGTGTGGGTGGGGATCAGGTCGGGATCGTGGGCCATGGCGCATTGTCTGCGCGGGGCGGCGCCTCGCAAAGCACCCGTCGCTGCACGATGAAGCAGAATGCAAGGCGCCAGAGCAGTCAGCACTTCACCAGCTTGCCGATGCGGGAGAACACCCCATGAAAACACCAGCGATCCTGTTTTTCCTTGCACTTTCGTTGCCGCTCACCGCAACGGCTTGCCCGATTGGTATGCAGTTCAACGGGAATGGCTGCAGTCCGCCGTACCAATACAGCATGGACGACTGGATCCGTCAGCAAAGAGACTACGTGGATTCCCTCGGGCCGAAGGGGCCTCCCGCTCAAGGCCTCACGCTGGAGGAAAGCCGCGCCTTGCAAAAAGGACTGGCGGAGCAGGAAAAAGAGCAACAGGAAAAACGGCGGGCGCATGCCAAAGGCCTATGGCATGTGGAGACGAAAGCCACGCCCGAGGGCAACCTGTGCGCGGCGGTGTTTTCCAAATACAAGCTCGACGAAGGTGGCGTCGTGACCATCGTGGGGTTCCAGAAGCCCAAGACCGATGCATGGCTGATTTTTCAGGGTGCAGGGCTGCCCAAACCCCAGAAAGTCGAGAAATTGAGAATCACCCTTCAGCAAGACGACGAACCTGCCCAGACCCTTCAGGTATTCAATTACAGGGAGTCCAGGGAGGTGGGCACGGTGATGTTCGCTGTGCCCGGGCTGGCTGCGGCGCTCGATGGCATGCGCGATCAACAGAGCTTCAAACTGTCGTTGGATGGGAAAACGCTGATGGGCATTCAATGGACGGGCGGCGCGGCGGTGATTGAGAAACTCAGGCAGTGCGCGAAGTGATTCCGATGGCAGTGGTTGGTCGGCGACAGGCTTTTTTAGGCCGTTCCTGCGGGGCAACGATGGCTCTTTTCTGCCATAAGCAGGCATTCGTGGAGAACGTTTATGGGGTGGTTTTGGATCGTGCTCGGCGCTTCCCTCCCATGGGTTGGATGGGATGCTCTCGGGTCACTTGTCACTCGCCAGTTGACGAGACGTGAAGTGGCGGAGAGGGTGTTCGGACCGGGTGCTCCAGATCTGTCCGAGCAGGCGGAGCACTACGCTAGAACCCGAGCGCTGATTCAAGGCTCATCGCTCGCGCAACTGATGGCGATTGTTTTCTGTATCGCCGGTTTGGCTGCCATCGTCTTCGGCATTGCGCTGTTGCTCGAATGAAACCGAACACGCTCGTCCGCTGTGGCAGGCATGTCCTGGAAACGGAGGCCGCAGGGCGCAATCGGCGTGCCTGTGTCAGGGCGCTGCAGCGGCCTTGAGCGGGGAGGACGCCATGAACTGGGTGGCGATGCGTTCGGCCAGCAGGTTCAAGGCGCCGCGGTAGACCGCGTCGACACGCTCGGGCTCGCCCATCAAGACCTCGAACGAGGGGATGTTCGCGGTGTCGGGGGCCATGATCGCCCAGTCCTTGTTGGGTCGGGCATCCACCCCGTAGTAGATCGTGGTGCTGAACGGGTTTTCGGCACCGCTGCGCAGAAAGGAGTGCGCGTCGACGTTGACCTTGGGCGCGAAGCCCATGGTCCCCATGTCGGAGAAGAAGCCCATGGTGTCGAACTGCAGTTGCATGCCGATGTCTTCATCGAACACCAGGGCTTCGAGGTCCACCCCATCCGGGTCGGCCGGGTCGCGGTGTTCAGGCTCGATCAGCCGAACCTGGTAGCCCGCCGCGCGCAGCCGGTCGGCCACCAGCTTGCTGAGGTAGGCCCCGTAAGCGGGCTGGCGAGACTTCGTGAGGGCGGTGAAAGCGCGGGTCTTGTCGCGTGAGTCGGCCCATGCGCCCGCAGAGGCTATCGGGAAGATGAAGACGGCGGCTGTGCGGCTGGTGAGCGTGTACTCGATGGGATCGGCAGCGGGAACGAGGGCGACGCTGCGCACCGGAAAGGTGTCGGCCGCGCGGGCCACGAAGGAGGTGGCGAAAAGGGCCGCGATCAGCAGGGCACGAAGCAGGCGCATGGTAGAGAAGGGGTAGAAAGGAGAAAGGTTCTCCGGGGTGTGGCCGATGGCGGCCATTCTATGCAGGCGGCCTGTGTTCGAAGGAGTCTTGCGTTGCTGCGCAGGCGTATGTCCTGGTCTGCGGCCCGGAAGAAAGGGCTTGCTGCGGACCGCTCGTCGAACGTCCAGTTGCAGCTGATCTGACAATGAAACAGTCCGCTGCACCTGCGGGGATTGGCATAAAGTCTTTTCCGCTCACGAAAAAGGTGAGCCGGGTGTGAGAACCTGTATATCCACGGCAGAGGCCGTAAATACCGACAAGGAATGCGGCCTCTGTCGATCCAGACCGATGTTTTTTTGGCGGCCTGGACGGGAGGCCGCGAGGCCTACCGGTTTTCCGTGGATCCCGGTTCTCACCCCGTTCAGGCCGCCGCCCTTATCCAGGGCGGCGGCTGTTCACCAACGAACAGGGAAGCCACCACATGCCCCGGCTGCAGCACAAGCAACAGAGACTCGCCGTCTTGTTTGACGCGGAAAACGTCTCCTACACACTCACCCGTCCCATCCTGCTGCGCGCCGCGAGTTATGGCGTGCTGGCGGTCAAGCGCGCGTATGCGGACTGGTCCCGGCCGGGCATGAGCCGCTGCAAGAACGTGCTGCTGCACAACGCGATCGAGCCGGTGCAACTCTTTCCCTACGCCATGGGCAAGAACGCCGCCGACATCGTGCTCAGCCTGGACGCGATGTCGCTGGCGAACACGGGCCAGTTCGACGGGGTGTGCCTCGCGTCGTCGGACAGCGACCTCACACCACTGGCCTTCTGCCTGCGGCGCGAGGGTCTGCGCGTTTACGGCTTTGGCGCGCGCCAGACGCCGCGGGCCTTCGTGGCGGCGTGCAACAGCTTCATCTACACGGAGTCGATCGCCATCGCGGCCTGAGCCTGCCCGCTCGTTCGTTCGTTCGTTGATTCAGGCCGCGCGCCGGGCCATCAGGGCCCACACGCCCGCCGCCGTCAGCAGCGAGCCGCCCGCGAGGTGAAAGCGCCGCTGCGCGCGCGGCGAGGTGAGCACCCGGCGCGCCGAGGCCGCGAACACGGCGTACAGCGTGGCGTTGAGCGCTGGCCAGCACCACGAAGGTGATCGGCCAGCACCCACAGCTGCGGGGCCACCGGCACCGAGGGGCTGATGAACTGGGGCAGGAAGGCCACGAAGAACACGATGCCTTTGGGGTTGAGCGCGGTCACCAGGTAGGTGTTGGCGAACAGGCGCCAGCGCGATTGCGGCGCGGGTGGGGCGGCCAGTTCGGTGGACGAGATGCCCGCGCGCAGCAGCTTGACGCCCAGGTAGATGAGGTACAGGCCGCCGGCCCATTTGATGAGGGTGAACCAGAAGGCCGAGGTGGCGAGCAGCGCGCCCAGGCCGAGCAGCGAGACCGCCAGCGCGGTGGAGTCGCCCAGCGCCACGGCCGCCACCAGCGGCACGTTGGCGCGCCGGCCGTGGGCCATGGAGTAGCTGATGACGGTGAGGATGGTCGGGCCGGGAATGATCAGCATGACGGCCGATGCGGCGACGAAGGCGAGCCAGAGTTCGATGGGCATGGAAGCGTTCCGGTTGGTCCGAGCGTGGTTTAGCCGAGGGTGGTGTCGCTCTGGGCGTGGGCGTCGCCCATGTAGAGCTTGAGGATGGGGCCTTCGCCGTCGTGTTCCCACACGCGGCCACGGATGAGGAATTGCCGGCCACCCAGGCGGACCAGGTCGCCCTGGGCCGGTTGCACCGAGTGGCCTTGCCAGAAGGCGGGCACGGTGATGGGGGTGCGGCGGATCCAGGCCTGGTCTTCCGCGCTGAACACCAGGACCGTGCGCAAGCTCGATGGGCTCATGGGTGTCTCCTTGGGCTGGCTGGCTTTGGGGGGCCGATGAACGGGAGCTTAGCGCAAGCGGGCGGGCCGGGGTGAGCAAAAAAGACATGGTTTCCCCACACAAGACGGCCCCGGGGGCGTCGATACAGCAGACATCTGTCCACACATTCAAGGTATCCGCCATGCGCGTCAACTCTCCCGTTACCCAGCGTGAATACGAGTTCCCCGACAATGCCACGCTGATGTCGACCACCGACACCCAGAGCCACATCACCTACGCCAACGCAGCGTTCGTGGACGTGAGCGGTTTCACGCTGGAGGAGATCCAGCGCCAGCCGCACAACCTGGTGCGGCACCCGGACATGCCCAAGGAGGCGTTCGCCGACATGTGGGCCACGCTCAAGGGCGGTGAGCCCTGGACGGCCCTGGTGAAGAACCGCCGCAAGAACGGTGACCATTACTGGGTGCGGGCCAACGCCACGCCGGTGATCCGCAACGGCCAGACCGTGGGCTACATGTCGGTGCGCACCAAGGCCAGCCGCGAAGAGATTGCCGGCGCCGAGCGGCTCTACGCCGACATGCGCGAGGGCCGCGCCCGCCACCTGAAGCTGCACAAGGGCCTGCTGCTGCGCACCGGGCTGATGGGGCTGACGACCGTGTTCAAGACCATGGGCGTGCGCAGCCGCATCCGCCTGCCGCTGGCGGTGTTGCTGGCCGCTCTTGCTGGCGGCGCCTGGGCGCTGGGGCTGCATGGCATGGAGTGGGCGCAGTTCGCCGGCCTGTCCGCCGTGGGCGTGGGCCTGGCGGGCTGGTTCCTCGAATCACAGCTGGCCGGCCCGCTGGAGTACCTGCGCGAGCAGGCCCTGCGCGTGGCCACGGGCGACACCCACAAGGTGGCGCATATGGACCGGGTGGACGAAATCGGCATGACCATGCGCACCATCAGCCAGCTGGGCCTGATGTTCCGCTGGTTGATCGACGACGTGAGCCAGCAGGTGCTGACGGTGCAGACGGCGGTGACGGAGATCGCCCAGGGCAACAACGACCTGAGCCAGCGCACCGAGCAGGCGGCGTCCAGCCTGCAGCAGACGGCGGCGTCCATGGAGCAGATGACCGCCACCGTGCGCCAGAACGCCGAGACCTCCAGCCAGGCCAACCAGCTCTCGGGCACGGCCAGCGACGCGGCTTCGCGCGGCGGCCATGCGGTGTCCCAGGTGGTGCACACCATGAGCGAGATCACCGAGAGCTCGCGCAAGATCAGCGACATCATCGGCGTGATCGACGGCATCGCCTTCCAGACCAACATCCTGGCGTTGAACGCGGCGGTGGAAGCCGCTCGGGCCGGTGAGCAGGGTCGGGGCTTCGCGGTGGTGGCCGGTGAGGTGCGCAGCCTGGCGCAGCGCAGCGCCGAGGCGGCCAAGGAAATCAAGCAGCTGATCGGCGCCAGCGCGGGCAAGGTGGAGGCCGGCACGCGACTGGTGGACGACGCGGGCAAGACGATGGACGAGATCGTGCAGCAGGTGCAGCGCGTGTCGGACCTCATCAGCGAGATCAGCGCGGCCACGATCGAGCAGAGCGGCGGCATCCAGCAGGTGAGCCAGGCCGTGGGCCACCTCGACCAGGTGACGCAGCAGAACTCGGCCCTGGTGGAGCAGGGTGCCGCCGCCTCACAAAGCCTGCAGCAGCAGACGAAGCGGCTGGTGGAGGCGGTGAGCGTGTTCCGCTGAAACCGGCGCCGTCATGCCTCCTCGACCCGCGTGGTGATGCGCAGGCCGGTGGCGGCTTCATCAAAGTCCTCCAGGGACAGCAGGCCGGTGCACGGCCGGGCGCCGCTCGGCAAGGGCTCGCCGGCCGCCAGTTTCTTCACCAGGGCCCAGGCCGCGAGGGTGGGCACAGGGCCCGTGGCCCTCGGTAGCGATCAGTTCCCAGGTGCGCGCGATGGGTTGGTCGCGGTGGTCCACCCCTTTGGCCCGCACGTGCATGGCCCCGGCATCGCTGCCCCAGGTCTTGAACAGGTCCGCCGCGCGGGTGAGCAGCCTGGCGTGGGCCGACCAGTCGCGCACCAGGCCCAGGCGCCGGGCCAGCGCCATGAGGTTCATGCCCCGGTGCAGGAAGGCCAGTTCCAGGCCCGCGCCGAACCGCACCGTGGGTGCGCCCGGGTAGCGCGCGGGGAGGAGGCTCAGGTCGGGCACCTCACAGGGTGAGAGCAGCCGCGCCCCGACCGGTGCGCCATACCGATGGCGGTACGACCGCCCCCAGCCGAGTTCGCTGCGGCCGTCGGCGTGCGCGATGGTTTGCCCGCAATAGCTCAGGATGCCTTGCACGGTGGAGAGCCCACGCTCGGTGCGGTTGCCCGGGCTGATGCCGATGTCGATGGAGCGCACCAGCGCCATGCCTCGGCTGAGGTGGTCCGCGGCCGCAGCCGACAGCGCGGGGACGGAGCTGGCGCCGCTGAGCACCAGCACACCGGCCGCTTTGGCCGAGGCGTCCAGGGCGCCGATGCCGGCGACGAAGTCACGGCCGTCGGCCAGATCGATGTAGTGCGTGCCGTGGCGGATGCAGGTCTCGGCCACGTGGTGGTTCTGGCCCTGGAAGGGGCCCGAGGTGTGCACCACCACATCCGGGGTCCACTGCGCCAGGGTCTGTTCGAGAGAGGGGGTATGGACGTCCAGCGCCGCGGCATGAAGCTCCGCGGCGGCGGAGGCCTGGAGCGTTTGAACCAGGGCTTGCGCGGAGGCCGCGTGCCGGCCAGCGACCACGATGCTCAGGCCTTCAAGCCGCGCCAGGCGCTCGACGAGGCGGCTGCCGAAGAAGCCGTATCCCCCTGTCACCAACACCCGGTAGCCGCTGTGCATACCGGAGTCTAGTGCGGGCGCAGGTTCAGTGGGCCGGGGGCGCGAGCACCAGGTGGCGTTGCACCCACCAGCCGATGGCGCGGGGCAGTTCGGACCAGTGCCAGGTGCTGGGCTGGCACTGCACGCAGTTGGCGCCGGGGTCGTCGAAGCTCAACACGTCGAAGTCGGTGTGGGCGAGCGCGAGTTCGCGGCTGAGCATGCAGCCGCTGGCGCGGTCGATGCGGGCGTCCAGGACCGCCAGGGCCGGGGGCGATTGCTGCGCGCGCCGCAGGGCGGCGACGGGGTCAACCGTCCAGTAGATCTGGGTGCTGCGCACCCAGTCGCCGACGAGGCCCCGCACCGTGTCCAGGTATTCGCCACGCGGGCAGACCACCAGCACCTGCAGGGGCTGGGTGTCGAGCGGCGCGGGGAGGGAAACGGTCATCTCAGGCTCCTGTCGGCTGGACGCGAGAAGCCGCGCCGCCATGCAGAGACTGTGCAGCGCATCGGGGGCGCGTGCCTGCGGGGAAAACTGGACGGTGCGGGGCGGAATCACCCGCAAGCCCAGGGCGCCTGTGCGAAAGTCCTCAGTCGTCTTCGGCGCTGATCAGGCCTTCGCGGATGGCCAGGCGCACGAGCGCGGGCAGGTCGCTCACGCCGAGCTTGGCCATGAGCCGGCTGCGGTAGGACTCGACCGTCTTGGGCGAGAGGTGCAGCTGTTCGCCGATGGCCACGCTGGTCAGGCCGCGCACCACGAGCAGGATGACCTGCTGTTCGCGCGCCGAGAGCGATTCGATGCTGCTGGGCGGGGCGTCGCCCATGAGCCCTTCGACCGCCAGTTCGGCCACGCCGATGCCCAGGTACTTGCGGCCCTCGCTCACCGCCGCCACCGCGTCGATCACGTCCCGCGAAGGCGAGCCCTTGAGCACGTAGCCGAAGGCGCCCAGGCGCATCGCTTCGGCCACGTGCCTGGGCTGGGCCGACATGGTCAGCAGGATGGTGCGGGTGCTGAGTTTGCGCCGCTGCAGCTGTTCGAGCAGTTCGAAGCCGGAGCGGTGGGACAGGTGCAGGTCGAGCAGCAGCACGGTGGGCACCAGGCGCACGATGTCCGCGAGCGCGGGGGTGGGCTGATCCGATTCGCCGACCACGTGGTGCCCGGCGCCTTCGAGCACCGCGCGCAGGCCGTCCCTCATCATCGCGTGGTCGTCTACCAGGTATATGTCGCTCATGGCAGTCTCAAGGTGGCGCAATCAGGGTCTTGCGGGTGACGGTTCTCCGGGGGGGATGGCCGGTGGGGTTCCCCAGGTGAGAGAGATGACGGTGCCGCCTTTGGGCAGGCCCTTGGCTTCCATGCGCGCACCGATGGCCAGCGCGCGTTCGCGCATGCCCACGATGCCGAGGTGCCCGGGCCGGCCAGCGGCCATCTTGGGCGTCAGGCCTTTGCCATCGTCGGTCACCTGAAGGTGCAACCACTCGGCTTCGCCATCGACACGCACCACCACCTGGCTCGCGTTGGCGTGCATCACGGCGTTGGCCAGGGCTTCCCGGGCCACCATGAAGGCGGCGTATTCCACGTCGGCGGGCCAGCGCACGTCGCTTGCGGTGGGCGAGATTTTCAGCAGCAGCGCCACCGGCTCGGCATCGGGGGTGCGCGTGTGCACCTCGTTTTCCAGCGCCGCCTGCAGGCCGAGTTCATCCAGCAGCGGTGGACGCAGCTCCACCAGCACCTGGCGCACCTCGGTGTTGGCGGTGTCGATCATGTTGCCCAGCTTGAAGGCGCGCTCTTTGGCCTTGTCGGGCAGGCCGAGCGGGATCATGCCCGTGAGCGCGTCGAACGACAGCCGGATCGCGCCCAGCGTCTGTCCGAGCTGGTCGTGCAGGATCTGGGCCAGCCGGCGCGTGGTCTGTTTTTCCTGATGCAGCAGGCGGCGCGTGAGTTCGGAGAGCTCGAGCTGGTACTGCGCCACGGCGCGCTCGGCGCGCACGCGCTCGGTCACGTCGCGCAGGATGGCGGTGAGCACCTTGTTGCCGCGCACGGTGATCTGCGAGATCGAGGCTTCGAGATTCAGCGTCTGGCCGTCGGCCCGCAGGCCGGTCACGCGCCCCACACCCATGGGGCGTGTGGTGGTGTGGGATTCCGCAAAACGCTGCAGGTGGCCGAGGTGCTGGGCGCGTTGCATCTCCGGCAGCAGGACGTCCAGTGGCTGCCCGATCATGCTGCTCTCGGGGTGGCCGAAGATGCGGGCGGCGGCGGGGTTGAAGAGGCTGATGCGCCCCTGCAGATCCACGCTGATCACCGCATCGCTCGCGGAGTTGATCACCGCGCTCAGCACCTCGCCCTGTTCGCGCAGGTGCTGCTCGGACTGGCTGTAAGGCCGCGCCAGGTGGCGCGAGATCGCGAAACCGGCCAGGCCCAGCAGCAGCGTGGTGATGCCGCCCCAGGTCAGCAGGCTGCGCTCGAGCTGGCGCACGGGCTCGACCGCGGCGCTCAGCGGCTGGTAGCCGACCACCTGCCATGGGGTGCGCAGTTCCGAGTCCCGGGGCTGAATGGCGACGTGCGAGAGGAGGTAGTGCCTGCCTTTGTCGTCCTGCACGGTGTGGGCGTCTTCTTCAGGGCCGGTCAGCAGAACGTTCCATTCGCTGTCGGTCACCGTCGGCCGCTCCCCGATCAGCACGCGCCCGTCGGCGTCGACCAGGGCCAGGTTCAGGGACCGGCGGACCTCTGGCGGCCCCAGCACCTGCTGGCGCAACTGGTCGAAGAAGCGGGCGTCGAGGTGCGCGGCGATCACCCCACGGGTCAGCCCCTGGGTGTCGTAGACGGGCATGGCGATGTCGGCGAGCTCTTCCGGCACCTGCAGACCCCGTTTGCTCAGGGGGTCGCGCAGCGCCACCGGCGGATGCAGGCTGCCGAACCACAGGCCGTCCCGGCCGTTGGTGAACACCCCGCGATGGGCGATCGAAGTGCCTTCGAGCAGGCGATCGCTGGCCACTTCCACTTCGCCGTGCTCATTGGTCACACCGATCCACACGTAGCTGTTGGTGCTGATCTTCAGGCGCTGTATCTGATCGCGCCAGGTGTCGGTGTGGATGTCGGCCCGGGCCATTTCGCCGAGCAGCTGGAGTTCGACGGTGCGGCGGGCCAGCGAGCGCGAAATCTGGTCCGCGTACAGCTGGGCGGATTGCTCGACACGGGTGCCCGCGCGCTGTTCCAGTTCCTTGGCCACGATGATCTCGGCCAGCAGCAGCGAGAGAACCAGCAACACCAAGGCCACCACCGCGGGCAGCAGCGGCAGTATCCAGGTCAGAACTCGGTCGCGGGGTGCAGCGGTCGTCAAGGGGCTCCCTCTTCTTTTGGGTGGCGCCCTGCCAGCGTATCAGAGCTTGCGAGGTCTTTCGTGTGAAATATCACTCGACAACGGGCCTGTCCGTGGCGAATATGACTTCACTTGCACGAGGCCCTTCATGCGCATCCCCTTGTTGATCATTGGCGCTGTTCTGTGGCACACAGATTTGCATGCGCAGGTGGTCGAGCGGGTGGTTGGGGTGGCGGCAACTCCCTGGTGCGATCTCGCGCCCTGTTTGCGCAGCAGGGCGTGACGGTCGCGGTGGTGGACGCGCCTTCGGAGAAGCAGCGCCCTCCGTACCTGAGCGGGTTTCGCCAGCTAGCTGACCATGTGGTCGATGTTCAGGCCGTCATCGCCTGGTCGCGCCCCAGGAGCCGGACGCAGAGCCACCACGGCTTCAACGGCATCGAGGCCGAGGTGGTGGGCCAGACGGTGGCGTGGATGCTGGCGAAATAGAGGCGGTCCGTCACCGCGGTTTCAAGGGGATGGGCTACATTGCGGGCGGTTGCTTCACCCCAGTTCCCATGCCCGAACCCGCCACCCCCGAACCCCCCGCCGCCGTCGGCTTTGGCGAGGCCCTGCGCTTCTGGCTCAAGCTGGGTTTCATCAGCTTCGGCGGGCCGGCCGGGCAGATCGCGATCATGCACACCGAGCTGGTGGAGCGCCGCCGCTGGATCAGCGAACGCCGCTTCCTGCACGCGCTGAACTACTGCATGCTGCTGCCCGGCCCCGAGGCGCAGCAGCTCGCCACCTACATCGGCTGGCTGATGCACCGCACCTGGGGCGGCATCGTGGCCGGCGCGCTGTTCGTGCTGCCCTCCCTGTTCATCCTGATCGGCCTGTCCTGGGTGTACCTGCGCTTTGGCGACGTGCCGGTGGTGGCGGGCATTTTCTACGGCATCAAGCCGGCCGTGACGGCGCTGGTGTTGCACGCGGCGCACCGCATCGGCACGCGCGCGTTGCGCAACCCCTGGATGTGGGGCATCGCCGCCGCCGCCTTCGTGGCGCATCTTCGGGTTCGACACACCGTTCCCCGCCATCGTGCTGGCCGCCGGCCTGATCGGCCACTTCGGCGCGCGGCGTTGGCCCCAGGTCTTCGCGCTGGGCGGTGGCGATGGTGCCCAGGCGGCGGGCCATGGGCCGGCCTTGATCGACGACCACACGCCCACGCCGGCGCACGCGCGTTTCTCGAAACGCCATCTGGCGAACGTCCTGGGCGCGGGGCTGGCGCTGTGGCTGCTGGGCATGGCCGCGCTGGTGGCGACGCAGGGTTGGGAGGGCACGCTGGCCCGGATGGCCTGGTTCTTCACCAAGGCGGCGCTGCTCACCTTTGGCGGGGCCTACGCGGTGCTGCCCTACGTGTACCAGGGCGCGGTGGACACGCACCAGTGGCTCACCGGCGCTCAGATGATCGACGGCCTGGCGCTGGGCGAGACCACGCCCGGCCCGCTCATCATGGTGGTGGCCTTCGTGGGGTTTGTCGGTGGATGGACAAAGTCCGTGCTGGGGCCGGACGCGCTGTTCCTCGGCGCGGCGCTCGCGGCGACGGTGGTGACCTTCTTCACCTTCCTGCCGTCGTTCGTGTTCATCCTGGCGGGTGGCCCGCTGGTGGAGGCCACGCACGGCAGGCTGGGCTTCACCGCGCCGCTCTCGGCCATCACCGCCGCCGTGGTGGGGGTGATCCTCAACCTCGCGCTGTTCTTCGCGTACCACGTGTGGTGGCCCAAGGGCTTCGGCGGGCCGTTCGACCTTGCTTCGGCGGTCATCACGCTGCTGGCGCTGGTGGCGCTGTTCCGCCTCAAGTGGGGCGTGATGCCGCTGCTGGGGGTGTGCGCCTTGGCCGGGCTGGCGCTGACCCTGCTGCGCTAGTCAGGCCGTTGCTGCCGCCTTGAGGCCGAGTTTCTTGACCATGGCCTCGCGCAGCAGGAACTTCTGGATCTTGCCGGTGATGGTCATGGGGAAGGCGTCGACGAACTCGATGTAGGCCGGCACCTTGTAGTGGGCGATCTGGCCGCGCGCGAAGTCCTGCAGTTCCTGCACCGTGGCCTTCTCGCCGGCCTTGAGCACCACGCAGGCACAGAGCACCTCGCCAAAGCGCGGGTCGGGCACGCCGACCACCTGCACGTCCTGCACCTTGGGGTGGCGGTAGTAGAACTCCTCGATCTCGCGCGGGTACACGTTCTCGCCGCCGCGGATCACCATGTCTTTCAGGCGGCCGACGATGTTGACGTAGCCCTCGGCGTCCATGGTGGCGAGGTCGCCGGTGTGCATCCAGCCCTCGGGGTCGATCGCTTCGCGGGTTTTTTCGGCGTCGTCCCAGTAGCCCTGCATCACCGAGTAGCCGCGCGTGCAGAGTTCGCCCACCAGGCCGCGCGCCACGGCGCGGTTGTCGGTGTCGACGATCTGCACCTCCAGGTGGGGCTGTACCCGTCCCACGGTGGACACGCGGCGGTCCACCGGGTCGTCCACCGCGCTCTGGGTGGAGACCGGGGGAGGTTTCCGTCATGCCGTAGGCGATGGTGACTTCGCGCATGTTCATCAGCGATTGCACGCGCTTCATGACCTCGATGGGGCAGGGCGAGCCGGCCATGATGCCGGTGCGCAGGCTGGAGAGGTTGGTGGCGCCGAACTGCGGGTGGTCGAGCACGGCGATGAACATGGTGGGCACGCCATAGAGCGCGGTGCAGCGCTCGGCCTGCACGGCCTGCAGCACGGCGGCGGGGTCGAAGGCCTCGGAGGGGTAGACCATGGCGCAGCCGTGCGTGACGCAGGCGAGGTTGCCCATGACCATGCCGAAGCAGTGGTACAGCGGCACGGGGATGCACAGGCGGTCTTCCGGCGTGAGGCGGATGGCCTCGCCGACGAAGAAGCCGTTGTTCAGGATGTTGCGGTGGGTCAGCGTGGCACCTTTGGGGAAGCCAGTGGTGCCCGAGGTGAACTGGATGTTGATCGGGTCGGTGGGCGCGAGCCGGGGGCCGATGGCCGCGAGTTGCTCGCGCTGGGCGTCGCCGGCTTTCGCGGGCAGGTCGTCGAAATTGAGCATGCCCGCGGTTTTTTCCTGGCCGAGCCGGATCGCCCAGCGCAGGTGCGGCAGGGCCTGGGCATGGAGCTGGCCGGGGGCGGCGGCGTCGAGCTCGGGGGCGAGGCTGCGCAGGATCTCGATGTAGTTGCTGGTCTTGAGCGCGGGCGCGAGCACCAGGGCCTTGCACGAGACCTTGTTGAGCGCGTAGGCCAGTTCGCTGGCGCGGTAGGCGGGGTTGATGTTGACCAGGATCAGGCCGGCGCGCGCGGTGGCGAACTGCATCAGCGTCCATTCGGCGCAGTTGGGTGCCCAGATGCCCACGCGGTCGCCGGGTTGCAGGTCCAGCGCGAGCAGGCCGGCGGCCACGGCGTCGCTGCGTTGCAGCAGCTCGCGCCAGCTCCAGCGCACGTTCTGGTGCGGGATCACCAGGGCTTCGCGCTCGCCCCACTGGTGGGCGGCGCGGGCCAGCGCCTCGCCGATGGTGATGTCGTGCAGGGCCGGGCTCTGCGGGCCCTGGGCGTAGGAAGAGGTGGGGGCGGATGCTGGGTTCATGTCGGTCTCGGCGGTGCGGGGGTGCAAAGGTTCGCCGGCCATCATGAACGCCCGCCGCGCCGCCCGCACGCCCGGGATTTCCCTGACGCCATGTGTTCCATTCCAGTACGATGCGCGCTGCCCATTCATCACCCAACCGCCGGAGGCTCTCGCTCATGAAGGAAGCTTTGCAGATCGATGACGTGGATGTGGTGGTGGAAGGCGAGGGCCCGCACACGGTGGTGATGCTGCACGGCTGGCCCGACACCCCGGCCCTGTGGGACAGCACCGTGGTGGCCTTGCGCGAGGGCTACCGCTGTGTGCGCTTCTGCCTGCCGGGCTACGACCTGGCAGAACCGCCCCAGGGCGGCGTCGGTGGACGCCATGACCGGCCTGATCCGCAAGATCGTCGACGCGGTCAGCCCGCACCAGTCGGTCACGCTGCTGGTGCACGATTGGGGCTGTTTCTTCGGCTACGAGTTCGCCGCGCGCCACCCGGACCGGGTCGCCCGCGTGGTGGGCGTGGACATCGGCGACACCAGCTCGGGCGCCTACCTCAGGGGCTTGAGTGGCAAGGAAAAACGGATGATCGCGGGCTACCAGATCTGGCTCGCGGTGGCCTGGAAGATCGGGCCGTGGTGGCCCTGGCTGGCGAACCGCATGACGCGCTACATGGCGCGCACCATCGGCTGCCGCAACGAACCGTCCCGGATCGGCTGGCAGATGAACTACCCGTATGCCATGGGCTGGTTCGGCGCCCATGGCGGCCTGCGCGGCGTGGGCCGTGTGGACAAGCTGCTGGGCGTGGGCATGCCCGCGCTGTTCATCTATGGGCGGCGCAAGCCCTTCATGTTCCATTCCGAGCGCTGGCTGGACCAGCTCACCCGCGCGCCGGGTTGCGAGGTGCTCGCGCTGGACACCGGCCACTGGGTGATGCGCCAGAAGCCGGCCGAATTCAACGCCTGCGTGCGCGCCTGGCTGGACCGATCCACTTCCCTGGTATGAAACCCGAAGACCTCGAACGCCTCGTCACCGTGGAAATGCCCTTTGGCAAATACAAGGGCCACGTGATCGCGGACCTGCCGGGCAACTACCTGCACTGGTTCGCGCGCGAAGGCTTTCCGCCCGGCGAGATCGGCCGCCTGCTGGCGCTGATGCGGGAGATCGACCACAACGGGCTGAGCGAGCTGCTCACGCCATTGCGGCGGCGCTGAAACTCAGCCCAGACCCAGCGCGTGGTGCACGCGCATGGCGCCCCAGGCGTCGTTGGCGGCGTAGATGAGTTGGGCTTCCGTCAGCCGCGGGTTGGCCCAGTTGGACGTGGCCGCCTTCTTGGATTTGATGAAGCGCTGGTTGAACAGCACCGCGATCGCGCCTTTGACGCCCATGTCCTTGCGGTAGCCGCGTTCGCGGAACACGGTGTTGAGTTCCAGCACGCCGCCGGGCTCCACGCCGAGCTTGGCCACGATGCGCCGGGTGTCGTCGCCCAGGCCGAAGCCGGCCTTGGTGTGGCCGCCGTCGGCCAGCAGCGCGGCCACCTGGGCGCGGCAGTCGGGTTCGTGCAGCTGGAACACCCAGGCGTGCTGCATCGTGGCGAGCTGCACGATGTGCGGCCCGTCGGACACCTGGTCCTTGAAGAAGGTGGGCTTGGACTCGGTGTCGAAGCCCCAGGCGCGGTGGTCGCGCAGGGCGGCGCAGGCCTCTCGGGCCTGGGCGGCGGTGTTCACCAATGTGATGCGGTCGAGCCGCAACTGCTCGAACGGGGCGAGCAGGGCGATCTCGTCCTTGCTGGGGGTGGGGTGGTGTTCTCGGGAGGTCATCGCGGGGCAGGATACCCCGGCGCGCATAATCGCGCCCTCCATGAGAAAAATCTTCCCCCTGACCCAAGAAGGCCGTCACCGCGATCGCGTGCTGGAAGCCGTGAAGCACGAGATCCGCAAATACCTCAAGCGCGAGCGCCGCCGCGAGTTGCCCGAGGGTGCCGATTTCCTGGACTTCGACTGCCGCCTCGGCGCCACCAAGGAAACCGCCGAGGTGGTGCACCTCTCCGCCCTGATCGGCCAGCTGGACGCCGTGGCGCGCGAGGGTGGGGCGCAGGCCTACGTGGAAATCCTGGCCGAAACCCGGCGTGCGCCGCCCGCGCCCCCCGGGCGCCAGCGCCGAAAGCGACCATCCGGCACAATCGTCCGATGCCCCAGACGACCCTGCCTCCGACGCCGAAAGACCCGCTGATTGAAGGGGTGAGCGACGCGCCCCCCGAGGGCGAGTTCCTCACGTTTCCCGGTTCCCCGTTCGAGCTCTTCCTGCCCTACCCGCCAGCGGGTGACCAGCCCGAGGCCATCCGCCAGCTGGTGGAGGGGGTGAACGACGGCGAGGTGTTCCAGACCCTGCTGGGCGTGACCGGCTCGGGCAAGACCTTCACCATGGCCAACGTGATCGCGCGGCTGGGCCGCCCGGCGATCGTGTTCGCGCCCAACAAGACGCTGGCCGCGCAGCTCTACAGCGAGTTCCGGGAGTTCTTCCCGAAGAACGCGGTGGAGTACTTCGTCAGCTACTACGACTACTACCAGCCCGAGGCCTATGTGCCGCAGCGCGACCTGTTCATCGAGAAGGACAGCGCGATCAACGAGCACATCGAGCAGATGCGGCTCAGCTGCACCAAGAGCATCCTGGAGCGGCGCGACGTGGTGATCGTCGCCACGGTCTCGGCCATCTACGGCATCGGCAAGCCCGAGAGCTACCACCAGATGGTGATGACGCTGCGCACCGGCGACAAGATCGGCCAGCGCGACCTGATCGCCCAGCTGGTGCGCATGCAGTACGCGCGCAACGAGCAGGACTTCTCGCGCGGCAAGTTCCGCGTGCGCGGCGACACCATCGACGTGTTTCCCGCCGAGCACTCGGAAATGGCGATCCGCATCGAGCTGTTCGACGACGAGGTGGAGACGCTGCAGCTGTTCGACCCGCTCACCGGCAAGGTGCGCCAGAAGATCCCGCGCTTCACCGTCTACCCCAGCAGCCACTACGTGACGCCGCGCGAGCAGGTGCTGCACGCGGTAGAGGCCATCAAGCTGGAGCTGGCCGACCGGCTCAAGCAGCTGGTGGGCGAGGGCAAGCTGGTGGAGGCCCAGCGGCTGGAGCAGCGCACCCGTTTCGACGTGGAGATGCTCAGCGAGGTGGGCCATTGCAAGGGCATCGAGAACTACTCGCGCCACCTCGCGGGCAGCGCCCCGGGCGAGCCGCCGTCCACCCTGACCGACTACCTGCCCAAGGACGCGGTGATGTTCCTGGACGAGAGCCACGTGCTCATGGGCCAGTTCGGCGGCATGTACAACGGCGACCGCGCTCGCAAGACCACACTGGTGGAATACGGTTTCCGCCTGCCCAGCGCGCTGGACAACCGCCCGCTCAAGCTGGAGGAGTTCGAACAGCGCATGCGGCAGGTGGTGTTCGTCTCCGCCACGCCGGCCGACTACGAGAAAACCCACGCCGGTCAGGTGGTGGAGCAACTGGTGCGCCCCACCGGTCTGGTGGACCCGGAGCTGGAGGTGCGCCCGGCCACCCACCAGGTGGACGACGTGCTGCAGGAGATCCGCATCCGCGTCGAGAAAAACGAACGCGTGCTGATCACCACGCTGACCAAGCGCATGGCCGAGCAGCTCACCGACTACCTGACGGAAAACGGCGTCAAGGTTCGCTATCTGCACAGCGATGTCGATACCGTGGAGCGTGTGGAGATCATCCGCGACCTGCGCCTGGGCGCCTTCGACGTGCTGGTGGGCATCAACCTGCTGCGCGAAGGGCTGGACATTCCCGAGGTGTCGCTGGTGCGCATCCTGGACGCCGACAAGGAAGGTTTCCTGCGCTCGGAGCGCAGCCTGATCCAGACCATCGGCCGCGCCGCGCGCAACCTGGGCGGCAAGGCCATCCTGTACGCCGACCGCATCACCGACTCGATGAAGCGGGCGATGGACGAGACCCAGCGCCGGCGCGACAAGCAGATCGCCCACAACCTGGCCATGGGCATCGAGCCGCGCAGCATCAACAAGCGCATCAAGGACCTGATCGACGGGGTCTACAGCGAGAAGGCGGGCCGGGAGGCCGATCGCCTGGCTGCCGAGAGCGCCCAGCGCGCCAGCGTCGAGGAGATGAGCGAAAAGGACGTGGCGCGCGAGATCAAGCGGCTGGAAAAGCTCATGCTCGAACACGCCCGCAACCTGGAGTTCGAAAAGGCCGCCGGCGTGCGCGACCAACTCGCCCACCTCAAGGCCCAGGTGTTCGGTGCCCCGGGTACCGACAACATTCCCTGAGCACCGAACTGGTGCCCCCGGGGAACGGGGGAAGGGTTTACCAGTAAAATGCTGAGCAAAACACTAGGCTTTTGAGGTATACTCGACGAAAACAGTCGGGAAAGCCTTCGATAACAGATCCGCAACGGATCGGGGTGGGTGGAGAAGGGGTTCAGGGGGGTTCTTACCCGTTGGACCATGCCACGACGGTCAAGCCAACATCTCAAGGAGCTTGAATATGCGCCTCACGACCAAAGGCCGCTTCGCGGTCACCGCCATGATCGATCTGGCCCTGCGCCAGAACAATGGTCCCGTCACGCTCGCGGCTATCAGCCAGCGGCAACAGATTTCGCTGTCCTATCTGGAACAGCTGTTCGGCAAGCTGCGCCGCCACGAACTGGTGGAATCCACCCGTGGCCCCGGCGGCGGCTACACGCTGGGCCGCAAGGCGGCCGACATCACCGTGGCCGACATCATCGTGTCCGTGGACGAGCCCATCGACGCCACCCAGTGCGGCGGCAAGGAAAACTGCCTGGGCGAAGGCCACCGCTGCATGACGCACGAACTGTGGGCGCAGCTCAACGCCAAGATGGTCGATTTCCTCGACTCGGTGTCCCTGCAGTCGCTGGTGGACGAGCAGCTCGCCAAGGGCGTGGTGGTGGAGAACGCACCCCTGATCAAGCGGGCGATTTCCAGCGCGCCGGTGGTCAAGCCGATCCGCGTGAACGCCCCCAACTCGGTCTTTGCCCTCGGAGGCGCCGCGTTCTCGAAATGAACCCGGCCTGACCGGGGCGCTCGACCCCGCCGCCACCTCTTTTCACCGACAAGCCCACGAACCGTCCTTCCATGAGCACTCCGCACTTCCCCATCTACATGGACTACAGCGCCACCAACCCCTGCGATCCGCGGGTGGTGGACGCCATGATTCCCTGGCTGCGTGAACATTTCGGCAACCCGGCGTCGCGCAGCCATGCCTGGGGCTGGGAGGCCGAGAAGGCCGTGGAGACCGCGCGCGAGCAGGTCGCCGCCCTCATCAACGCCGACCCGCGCGAAATCGTCTGGACCAGCGGCGCGACCGAGTCCAACAACCTCGCGCTCAAGGGCGCGGCGCAGTTCTACAAGACCAAGGGCAAGCACCTCATCACGGTGAAGACCGAGCACAAGGCCGTGCTCGACACCATGCGCGAGCTGGAGCGCCAGGGCTTCGAAGTCACTTACCTCGACGTGCAGGCCGATGGCCTGGTCGACCTGGAAGCCTTCAAGGCCGCGATCCGCCCCGACACCATCCTGGCCTCGGTCATGTTCGTGAACAACGAGATCGGCGTGATCCAGGACATCGCGGCCCTGGGCGCGATCTGCCGCGAGAAGGGCGTGGTCTTCCACGTGGACGCCGCGCAGGCCACCGGCCGGGTCGACATCGACCTCCAGACGCTGCCCGTCGACCTGATGAGCCTGACCTCGCACAAGACCTACGGCCCCAAGGGCATCGGTGCTCTCTACGTGCGCCGCAAGCCGCGCATCCGCATCGAGGCGCAGATGCACGGCGGGGGCCACGAGCGCGGCATGCGCTCGGGCACGCTGCCCACCCACCAGATCGTGGGCATGGGTGAGGCCTACCGCATCGCCAAGGCCGAGATGCACGAAGAGAACCAGCGCATCAAGGCCCTGCACGACCGCATGGTCGCGGGTCTCAAGGACGTGGAAGAGGTGTTCATCAACGGCCATGAAACGCGCCGTGTGCCGCACAACCTCAACATGAGCTTCAACTACGTCGAAGGCGAGTCGCTCATCATGGGCATCAAGGGTCTGGCGGTGTCGTCGGGCTCGGCCTGCACCTCGGCCAGCCTGGAGCCCAGCTACGTGCTGCGCGCCCTGGGCCGCAGCGACGAACTGGCGCACAGCAGCCTGCGCATGACCATCGGCCGCTGGACGACCGAAGAAGAAATCGACTACGCGATCGCCACCATCAAGGAAAACGTGGCCAAGCTGCGCGAGTTGTCCCCGCTGTGGGAAATGTTCAAAGACGGTATCGACCTGTCCACCATCCAGTGGTCAGCGCATTGAAGGAGAAGACACCATGGCTTATTCAGAAAAAGTTGTTGACCACTATGAAAACCCCCGCAACGTCGGCTCCTTCGAAAAGGGCGACGACTCGGTGGGCACCGGCATGGTGGGGGCCCCTGCCTGCGGCGACGTGATGAAGCTGCAGATCAAGGTCAACCCGACCACGGGCGTGATCGAGGACGCGCGCTTCAAGACCTACGGCTGCGGCTCGGCGATCGCCTCGTCGTCGCTGGTGACCGAGTGGGTCAAGGGCAAGACGCTCGACCAGGCCGCCGCGCTCAAGAACAGCCAGATCGCCGAAGAACTGGCCCTGCCGCCGGTGAAGATCCACTGCTCGATCCTGGCCGAAGACGCCATCAAGGCGGCGGTGGACGACTACCGCAAGAAACACGTCAACTGAGGAGCACCGCGTTCCCATGGCCATCTCGATTTCTGAAGCCGCCGCCAGGCACGTCAACCGCTACATCGCCAAACGCGGCAAGGGCGTGGGTGTGCGCCTGGGCGTGAAGACGACCGGCTGCTCCGGCATGGCCTACAAGCTGGAGTACGCCGACGAGATCGCGCCGGAAGACGTGGTGTTCGAGGACAACGGCGTGAAGGTGCTGGTTGATCCCAAGGCCCTGGCCTACATCGACGGCACGCAGCTCGATTTCGTGCGCGAAGGCCTCAACGAGGGCTTCCGCTTCAACAACCCGAACGAGCGCGACCGTTGCGGCTGCGGCGAAAGTTTCCGCATCTGATGCTGCGTTCCCCCACCAAGCCGCCCGTGCTGTCCAGTGCTGGCGGCTTTTTCACGCGATGAACCTGAATTTGCAATCGAACGACTTCGAGATCTTCGGCCTGAGCCCGCGCTTCGCGGTGGACCGCGCCTCGCTCGACGCGCGCTGGAAAGACCTGCAGCGCGAAGCCCATCCGGACCGCTTCGCCACCGCCGATGCCCAGACCCAGCGCCAGGCGATGCAGTGGTCGGTGCGCATCAACGAGGCCTACCAGCGCCTGAAGGATCCGCTCAAGCGCGCGGCCTACCTGTGCGAACTGCACGGCGCGCCGATCCAGGCCGAGAACAACACCGCCATGCCCGCCGCCTTCCTGATGCAGCAGATGCAGTGGCGCGAAGACCTGGACGAAGCCCAAGGCCAGGACGATCTGGAGCGCATGGCCGACGACGTGGCCACCGCGCGGCGCGCGATGCTGCAGGAACTGCAGACCACGGCCGACGACCTGCGGGACTGGCCCGCGCTGGCCCAACAGGTCAGAGCCCTTATGTTCGTTGAGCGCTTTGCCAGCGATGTGGAGAACCGGCTCGATCTGCTGGGACAATAGCCGGTTCCCCCTTATGAATGACCGTTGACCCATGGCGCTTCTGCAGATCTCCGAACCCGGCCAGTCGCTCGACCCGCACCAGCGGCGCGTGGCGGTGGGCATCGACCTGGGCACCACCCATTCGCTGGTGGCCGCTGTGCGCCACGGCGTCTCCGAATGCCTGCCGGCGGCCGATGGCCGCGTGATCCTGCCTAGCGTGGTGCGTTACCTCGATCCCGCGCAGGGCGGCTCGGGCCGGCAGATCGGCTTCGAGGCACTGGCCGCGCAGGTGCAGGACCCGGCGAACACCGTGAGTTCGGTCAAGCGCCTCATGGGCCGCCGCCGTGCGCAGGTGGCCGACGTGGACAAGCTGTCCTACACCGTGGTCGAGCAGGACGGCATGGCCGTGGTGGAGACCGTGGCCGGCCGCAAGACGCCGATGGAAGTCAGCGCCGAGATCCTGGCGACGCTGCGCTTTCGCGCCGAGGACAGCTTCGACGACGACCTGTATGGCGCGGTGATCACCGTGCCCGCGTACTTCGACGATGCGCAGCGCCAGGCCACCAAGGACGCGGCCCAGCTCGCGGGCATCAACGTGCTGCGCCTGATCAACGAGCCCACCGCCGCCGCGATCGCCTATGGCCTGGACAACGGCTCCGAAGGCGTCTACGCCATCTACGACCTGGGCGGCGGCACCTTCGACATCTCCATCCTGCGCCTGACCAAGGGCGTGTTCGAGGTGATCGCCACCGGCGGCGATTCGGCCCTGGGCGGTGACGATTACGACCAGGCGCTGGCCGCCTGGGTGCTGGCCCAGCAGGGCGTGAGTGCCGAGCTCAATGCCTCCGAGCGGGCCGCCGTGCATGCCGAGGCGCGTCGCGTGAAAGAGGCGCTGTCGTCGGCCGCGAGCGAGACCTTCCGCGCCAGCGTGGCGGGCCAGGCCATCGAACAAGCGGTCACGCCGGGCGATTTCGAGGCCTGCACCGCCGCGCTCACCGCGCGCACGATGACCGCGGTGCGCAAGGTGTTGCGCGACGCCGGCACGGCCAAGGACGAGGTGCAAGGTGTGGTGATGGTCGGTGGTTCGACCCGCATGCCGGTGATCCGCCGCACGGTGGGCGAGTTCTTCGGCACCGAGCCGCTGACCAACCTCAACCCGGACGAAGTGGTGGCGCTGGGCGCCGCCATCCAGGCCAACGCGCTTGCCGGCAACAGCCGCGACGGCGACCTGCTGCTGCTGGACGTGATCCCGCTGTCGCTGGGCATCGAGACCATGGGTGGCCTGGTCGAGCGCATCGTGCCGCGCAACAGCGCCATCCCCACCGCGCTGGCGCAGGACTTCACGACCTACCAGGACGGCCAGACCGCATTGGCATTGCACGTGGTGCAGGGCGAACGCGATCTGGTGGCCGACTGCCGCAGCCTCGCGCGCTTCGAGCTGCGCGGCATACCGCCCATGGTGGCCGGCGCCGCGCGCATCCGCGTGACCTTCACCGTGGACGCCGATGGCCTGCTGTCGGTGAGTGCGAAAGAGCAGGGCAGCGGCGTGGAAGCCCGCGTGGACGTGAAGCCCGCCTACGGCCTGAGCGACGAGCAGATCGCCGCCATGCTGCAGGACAGCTTCGCCACCGCGCAACAGGACATCCAGGCGCGCGCGCTGGTCGAGGCCCGCGTGGACGCCGACCGCATGATCGCCGCCACGCGCACCGCGCTGGCCGCCGACGCCGACCTGCTGCAACCCGCCGAGCGCCAACAGATCGACGACCTCATGGCGGCGCTGGCGGCCACCGCGCAGGGCGACGACGCCAACGCGATCGAGAACGCCACGACCGAACTTGCCAAGGCCACCGAGCCCTTCGCCGCGCTGCGCATGAACCGGGGCATCCAGCAGGCCCTGTCTGGCAAGAAACTCGAAGAAGTCTGAAAACACAACGTCCCCATGCCCACGATCAAGATCCTGCCCCATCCCGAATACTGTCCCCAGGGCGCCAGCATCACGGCGCCCGCGGGCACCTCGATCTGCGAAGCCCTGCTGGACAACAAGATCAACATCGAACACGCCTGCGACATGAGCGCGGCCTGCACCACCTGCCACGTGATCGTGCGCGAAGGCTTCAACAGCCTCAACGAGCTGGAAGAGACCGAGGAAGACCTGCTCGACCGCGCCTGGGGCCTGGAGCCCAACTCGCGCCTGTCGTGCCAGGCCATCGTGGCGCAGAAGGACCTCACGGTGGAGATCCCGAAGTACTCGATCAACCACGCGAAGGAAAACCACTGATGCGCCAGATCGTCCTCGACACGGAAACCACGGGCCTGTCGGCCGAGAACGGCGACCGCATCATCGAGATCGGTTGCGTCGAGCTGCTCAATCGCAAGCTCACCGGCAACAACCTGCACTTCTACGTGAACCCCGAGCGCGACAGCCACGAGGACGCGCTCAAGGTGCACGGCATCAGCAACGAGTTCCTGCGCGACAAGCCCAAGTTCGCGGCCATTTCCGACCAGTTGCTGGACTACCTGCGCGACGCGGAAGTGATCATCCACAACGCACCGTTCGACATCAGCTTCCTCAACAAGGAGATGGAGCGCCTGGGCCACCCGCCCATCACCACCATCCTGGGCCAGGTGACCGACAGCCTGGTGATGGCCAAGGAAATGTTCCCTGGCAAGCGCAACGGCCTCGACGCCCTGTGCGACCGCCTGGGCGTGGACAACTCGGGCCGCACGCTGCACGGCGCCTTGCTCGATGCCGAACTGCTGGCCGACGTCTACATCAACATGACGCGCGGCCAGGACGCGCTGCTCATGGACCTGGGCGATGCGCCGGGCGAGGACGGGCAGACCGAGGCGCTGGACCTGAGCCGCTTCGAGCTGCCGGTGCTGCTGGCCAACGAGCAGGAAAGCCAGGCCCACGAAGGGGTGCTGGCCGAACTGGACAAGGCGAGCAAAGGCAAAACCTTGTGGCGTTCGGTGCAAGCCGCCTGAAACGGCCCAAAAACCGGCTATAATTTGAGGCTTCCGAGAGATCGGTCAGATCAATCGGGCGGTTAGCTCAGTGGTAGAGCACTGCCTTCACACGGCAGGGGTCGCAGGTTCGAACCCTGCACCGCCCACCAGACAAGACGCTGGAGAAACAAGGACTTGCGAGAAATCGCCAGTCCTTTTTTCTTGCCTGTCAGCCAGGGTGGAGCAGCTTTTCGATGGCGTGGGCGATGGCCAGCAAGTGCGGGTCTTCACCGTGCCTGCCAATCAGTTGCAAGCCGGCCGGGAAGCCTTCCCGCGTCGGGATGGGCATGCTGATCGCGCATTGATCGAACACGTTGACGGGCCGGGTGTGGCGCCCGACGCGCCGGTTCCATTGCAAGGCCTCCTCCAGCGAGCGCAACGCGTTGCGGGGGCCGGGCAACATCGGGGTCGTGGCACCCATCCAGGCGTCGAATCCCGCCATCTGTGCTTGCGCCTGGCGCCGCCATTGCGCGGTGTGTCGCCGCAAGGCGTCCAGCTCCGCCGGGTCCATGTCGATTTCGGCTGCGGCGCGAGCGGCGGTCACCGGGTCGAGCGAACCGAGGCCGGCGCGCAACCGCTCTTTGCCCAACACCCGCGCGAACTCCGCCGGCATGAGCCGCGAGAACAGTGTCGCGACGTCCTCCGCTGCCGGAGGCTCGATGGGCGACACCACCACACCGGCCTTCTGCAGCCACTCGACGGTGTCGTCGAGCGCTTCCTGGACCGCTGCGTCCAAGGGCTCGCCATCGCGCTCGCGCAGCAGACCCAGGCGCAAGCCGAGCAGAGGGATGGCCAGAGCGCGTGGCGAAGGCTTGATCGCGTTCGCCACCGTGGCGCAATCGGCCACGCTCGTGGCCAGCACGCCCATCGAGTCCAGGGACGGTGCCGCTGGAAAAACACCCTCGGTCGACCAGGTGCCCCGGGTGCTCTTGTACCCGGCCACGCCGCACAGCGCCGCCGGCACCCGGACCGATCCGCCGGTGTCCGTGCCCACGGCGAAGGCGCACAGGCGCGCCGCCACGGCCACCGCCGAACCATGGCTGGACCCGCCGCACAGGCGGCGCGTGGCGGCATCCACCGGGTTCCAGGGGCCCGGGTCGTTCCAGTTGATCGTCGCCAGGGCGAATTCCGTGGAGACCGTCGTGCCCAGGATGACGCAGCCCGCGGCGCGAAGCGCGCGGACGAGAGGGCCCTCCGCCGGCAGCAGGTCGGCGACGGCTAGCGACGAGTTGACGCTGCAGCCCAGTCCCTGGACGGCGATGATCTCCTTGATGGCGATGGGCACGCCCATCAGGGGGCCACGGTCGTCCCCCTCGGACAGCGCCGCATCCAGGGCGCGGGCTTCCGCCAGCGCCTCCTCTGCCCTCACGCGGCGGAATGCCGCGAGTTTCGGCTGGCTTTGGGCGATGCGGGCAAGGTACCTGCTGCGTCGCCTGCTCACTCGTGACCGCGCCGCGCCGCAACGCCTCGCCGAACCCCTTGATGCCCTGAGCGAATGCGTCCACTCATTGCACCTTCACGTTGCCGGCCTTGGCAATGCCGCCCCATTTCTTCTGCTCGTCCACCATGAAGTGGCGGAACTCCTCGGGCGTGCGCTGCGTGGGTTCGGTGCCGGCGCCGCGCATCTTTTCCTGCACGTCGGGCGCTTTCAAGGCCTCGTTGATGGCCTGGTTCAGCTGCGCGATGACCTGGGGCGGCGTGCCGCGGGGCGCCATGAACGCGTACCAGCCGAGGTACTCCCGATCGTCCAGCCCCAGCTCCTTCGCGGTCGGCACGTTGGGCAGGGCCTCCACCCGGGTCGCGGAGGTCACCGCCAGCGGCAGCAGCTTGCCCGACTTGACGTGCGGCGCACCGGTGGACACCGCATCGACCATGATGGGCAGCATGCCGCTGATGACCGCCAGCTGCGCCTCGGGCGCGGTCTTGTGGGGGACGACGGTCACATCGAGGCGATGGCGCTGGCGCATGCCTTCGAAAACCAGGTGGTTGAGCGATCCGCTGGCGCCCATCGACAGATCGAGCTTGCCCGGGGCGGCCTTGGCCTGTTGAACGAAGTCGCCCAGCGTGCGGATCGGCCCATTGGGGTTCGCGACCCACAGCATGGCCGTCGTGCCCGCGAGCGCCACCGGCTCCAGATCCTTCATCGGGTCCATCGGCATGCGTTCGTAGATGGACGAGTTGATCGTGAGCGCGCCCGTCGAGGCGAACAGCAGGGTGTGGCCGTCGGCGGGTGCCTTGGCCACGAGGTCCATCGCGATGTTGCCGTTCGCGCCGACCCGGTTCTCGATGACGATGGGCTGGCCCAGGCTGGCCATGAGCTTGGGCGCGAGAAGCCGCGCGATCCACTCATAACCCCCCGGGGCGATCGGCGTGACGATGCGGATGGGCTTGCTGGGGTAGGCCGACTGCGCCGCCGCGCCATGGGCGGCAGCGGCGGTCAAGGCCACCACGAGGATCTTGGAGAGAAGCAGCTGGATCATGATGGGATGTCCTTTCGACGAAAGAGGGTCTGTGCGTCAGGTGCGGGTGATGTGGCCTTGCGCGTCCAGCTCGAAGCCGGCCTGGCGGGCGGTGTCGAGCACGTTTTTGGCCCACTCCACCTTGCCGGGGTCCGTGCCACTGAGGATCGCGAGGATGTAGGCCTCCTGGTCGCCGTCGTTGCGGAAGCCGCGCATGATGTGCGGCGGCACCGACACGGCATCCCATTGGCCCAGGGTCATCTCGTGCTCGCCGGTGTCGCCCCAGATGAGCGTCCAGGTGCCCGAGAGCGGGATGAAGACTTCGACGGTCTGGTGAAGGTGCAGGCCCGAGCCTTTGCCCGGCTGGGCCTTCACCAGGGTGACATGGAAGTTCTCCACGTCGGTGATCGGGATCTCCATGGACGCGTCTTCGCACACGCCCATGCCGATGATGTTGTAGTTCTCCCGCTGGTACTCGGGCAGCACCGCGTCGATCAGCGGCATCGTGCTCGGCACCAGCTGGTTGAAGAAGGCCACGCGTTTGAGCATCTGCTCGCGGGTGACGATGGGGTGGCTCATGATGGCTGGTTTCCTTTTCAGGTTGCTGCGTTGGAGGGGCGTGCGAGCTGTTCTTCGCTGATCGCCACGCTGTAGGGCACGTCGATGGACGCCATGCCGCTGTTCTGGCCGTCGACGCGCATGACGGCCGAGGGCACGGCGAAGGGCATGGGGTACGCGGTGTGTTCGAGCAGGGTGACCTCGTGGTGCCCGGCGATGCGCTCGATCACCGCCGGGCTGAGGCGGTGGTCGCAGAGCACCTGCGCCGGGTCCGAGGCATCGATCCGGGGCGTGTTGAACGCCTGCGCGAGGCTCAGACCGTGGTGGACCATGAAGGACAGCAACTGGATCACGGCGGGGGGGAATGTGCCGCCCGCCCGAGGCGCCGAGTGCCAGCCAGGGCTGGCCGTCGCGCGCCACCATCATGGGACAGGCGTTGGTCAGCGGCCATTTGCCCGGGCCGATGGAGTTGGGCTTGCCTGGTTCGGGGTCGAACCAGAACATGCCGTTGTTCATCAGGAGCCCGAGGCGTTCGAGCATGACGCGCGAGCCGAATCGCGCACCCAGGGTGTTGGTCAGCGAGACCATGTTGCCCTGCGCGTCGACGACGTTGAGGTGCGTGGTGCATTTGTCGCGCGGGCCGGTGTCGCCCAGGCTGGCGTAGCGTTCGGCCCAGCAGTCGCGCATCACCGAGGCGATGCGCAGGTAGTCGTCCGGCGTGGGCTGGCCGAGCCCGGGCGCGTGATCGTGAAGATGGCGTTCGAAGAAGCGCAGCGCGGTCGGTCCGCCATTGAGACCTGGGACCACCATCAGGCGCACGCCGGCGTGGTCGAGCGCCATCGGTTCGGCCACGCGCGCGCGGTAGGCCGCGAGTTCCGCCGCCGTCCAGGTCCGGCCGCAGGCGGCCACGTCGGCCAGGAGATCGCGGGCGATCTCGCCCTCGTAGAAGTCGCGGTAGCCGCGCTCGGCCAGGCGCCGCAGCATCGCGGCGTCGCGCGGGTTGCGGATGGCGTCGACGCCATCGGCTTCCTCCACCGTCGGTGCGTAGTGCCCGTCGCGCAGGAACACGTCCCGGGTGCCGGGGAAGCGCGCCAGGCCACGGGCTTCCGTGCCGATGGCCAGGGTCGTGTACCAGTTCACCGGCCAGCCCCGCTCGGCCAGTTCAACCGCCGGCGCCAGGGCGCGGCGCCATTCCCAGGTGCCGAAACGCTCCAGCGCCTGCCCGAGCCCATCGATCGCCCCGGGGATGAGCATCGACGTGGGCCCCGACATGTTGCGGCCGCCCTCGACCCGGGGCCAGCGGAAGGTGCCGAAGCGTTCCTTGCCCGGGAGGAGGGGGTAGTCGCGGGCATCGATGTCGGACGCCGATTTCATCGAGAAGTCGATCGCGTGGCAGCGGTTCTCGCTGGCCTGGTGGACGAGCATGCAGCCACCCCCGCCCAGCCCGCTGGACCAGGGCTCGACCACATGCAGCGCACAGGCGGCCGCGACGGCCGCATCGACCGCGTTGCCGCCTTCCGCGAGCACGGTCGCGCCAATCTCCGCCGCGCGGGCGCTGGCCGCCACCACGATGCCCTTGCGCGAGGTGTTGACCTGCTTGTTCAGCACCCAGTGCTGATTCATTTCACCGATTTCCAGCCGCCGTTTGGACATTCGACACTTCCCGTTGAGTTGCAGACAGCGCCACGGGTCAGCACCCGCGGCACGCGCAGTCTAGAAAACAAAATCCATTTAGTCAACCATCCGGATGGTTGGTTAAAAACCAAGATGTCGAATCTGCATAATCGAAACCATGGAGAGCCCCAACAAGTCCCCAGCGCCGCTCATCTCGGCGAGCCGGTCGCGCGAACCCTCCGATGGCAAGCGGAACGCGGAGCGAACCAAGAGCAATCTGCTGAACGCTGCCTACGTGGAGTTCTCCGAGAACGGTTTCCAGGGCGCCCGGGTGGACGCCATCTGCAAACGCGCCGGCGTCAGCAAGCAGATGCTCGCCCACCATTTCGGGTCGAAGGAGGCCCTGTTTGTCGAGGTGCTGGAGCGGGCCTATCTGTCCTTCCGGATGCACGACGAAGACGTGGAGCTCTCCAGCGGCGGGCCGTTCGAGGCGGTGGAGCATCTGGTTTTGAGCACCTTCGACCATGTGCAGAAACACCAGGAGCTCATCCGGCTGCTGTCCGACGAGAACATGCACAACGGGCGCCACATCCAGCAGTCCACCAAGCTGCGGGCGCTGTACACGCCCCTCATCGAGAAGGTCGCGGCCATGCTTGAGCGGGGCGAGCGCGCGGGCCTGTTCCGCCCGGGCGTGGATCCCTATCAGTTCTACATCTCGATGACCTCGCTCATCTTTCTGTTCTTCTCGAACAACCACACCCTGAGCGCGGTGTTCGACCGGGATTTTTCAACGCCAGAGGCGGTGGCTGAGCGCCGCCGGCATGTCGTTGAATTCGTCCTGGCCGGTCTGCGGCGCTGAGGGCCACGGCGCGCCGGTGCCCCTGGCGAGCGCCCGAACTTGCGGGCTTTTCTGCGTTTATTCCCGGCTTTGGCGGCCCGGGCGAGGCGTAGATTCACCGGAATGTACAAGTCGCTTCCTCTGGATGCCATCGCCCTGCAGCAGCCGGTTCCCGTGAACGTGTGGGACCCGAAGGGCGTGCTGTTGCTGCGCAAGGGGGAAGCGATCACCTCGGAACAGCACCGGGGGCTGCTGATGCTGCACTCGCCCGTGGTGCTGGAGGCCGACTGGCGCGCCTGGTCGTACAGCTACACCACCGAACTCGACCGCATGGTGCGCGACAACGCGCCGCTCAACCGCATCGCGGGTGTGAGCCATGCGGTGGAGGTGCCCCATGTCGAGGCACGCGAGGAGGCCGGGCCGGTGGAGCTCTGGGCCGACCTGCACGCGTCGCTCAACAGCCTGTTGCACCAGGGCACGGCCGCCACCCAGTTCTACGACAAGCTCGAGCGGCTGGCCGCGCGTGCGCAGCGCCTGTGGCACTCGACGCCGGACGACTGCCTGTTGGTGTTGGTGCAATTGCTCTTCGATGCCCGCATGGGCTACAGCGCGACGCACGCGCTGCTTTCCGCGGGCCTGTGCGCGCTGGTGTCGCCCTCCACGGGGGTGTCGCCCGCCGAGCAGGCCACGCTGTTCCGCGCCGCGCTGACCATGAACATGGGCATGACGCGCACGCACGACGCGATGGCCCGCCAGACCGGTCCCCTGACCGACGCCCAGCGCCAGACGGTGCGCGAGCACCCCTTGCGCAGCGCGGCGATGTTGCGCGAACTGGGTGTGGCGGACGCGCTGTGGCTGCGCCTGGTGGAAGAGCAGCACGAGCGGCCCGATGGCAGCGGTTACCCGGCGGGCAAACCCGTGGCCGACCTCGCGCAGCGCCTGCTGCAGATGGCCGACGTGTACGTGGCCTGCATCAGTCCGCGCATGGGCCGGGGCGGCCTGCTCTCGCAGCAGGTGGCGCGCGAGCTGTACCTCGGGCCCGATCAGCAACCCGACGCGCTGGGCGCGCTGTTCGTCAAACACATCGGGTTCTATCCGCCGGGCAGCTATGTGCGCCTGGCCAGCGGCGAGGTGGCCGTGGTGACGCGGCGCGGCGCCAAGGCGAATGCGCCGCAGGTGTTCGCCATCGTCGGGCGCCAGGGCATGCCGCTGGGCGAGCCGACCTGGCGCGACACGCAGGACCCGGCCCACGAGATCAAGGCCAGCCTGCCGCCGGGCGACGTGCGGGTGGTGGTGAACGTGCCGCGCCTGCTGAGCAGACGCTAGGGATCAGTTCCTCAACGCGTCGCAGCGCGACCCGCAACGAAAGAAGTGCACCCTCCAGAGGCATCAAGGGTCCGGCTGCGCCGGCCCGAGATGCCGTTCCCCCTCGAAGCGCCGAAGGCGCGCCACGGAGGGGGGAAGCCGCGCAGCGGCGCAGGGGGGTGTTTCATATCACTGCGGCAGGTACATCGTGGCCTCCACCTCGACGAGCACCTCGTCGCCGGGCAGGAAGCGCGAGACCTCGACCACCGTGCTCACCGGCGGCTCCCCCGGAAAGAACAGGCCGCGCACCCGGTTGTAGGGCGCGTAGTGGGGCAGGTGGCGGAAGTACTGCACCAGCTTGACCACGTCGGACATCTTCCCGCCGTGTTCCTCGGCGAGCTGGCGGATGCGGTCCAGCACGAACCAGCTCTGCGACACGATGGGCGCCTCGAACACGTCCACCGACATCTGGCCGGTGACGAAGCCCTGCTTGCGCAGGGCGGCCAGCGCCTTGGTGGGGATGTCCTCGTAGCTGCTCACGGTGCGTCGCTTGGCCGGGTCCACGGCCACGACGCCGCTCATGAACACGAAGTCGCCGACGCGTTTGGCGGCGGCGTAGTGGGCCATGGGTTTGCCTGTGCTCATGTGGTGTCTCCGGTGCAAGGGTGGGTGGCTCAGTCGGGCAGGCCCCAGGCGCGCATCTTCCCGGGGTTGAGAAGGCCGGCCGGATCGAAGCGCTTTTTCATGTCGATCACGTTCTGCGGCAGGTCGCCTCCGACCTTGCCTTCCTCGATGATGAAGGTGTGCGGGTTGTTCACGCGGATGCCGTTGTCGCGGAAGATCTGGATGATCTCGTTGAGGCGTTCTTCCGTCGTGAAGCGCACCAGCGGCAGCGAAGTGCAGGTGGTGAAGCCGTCCATGCTGCGCAGGAACTCGACGTGCATCAGCACCTCGTCGCCGAACAGCTCGCGGATGCGGCGCACCTGGTCCAGGTGCTTGCCCGGCGTGAACGTGGTCTGCAGGTAGGTCAGGCCCTTGTCCACCTTGAGGGCGTTGAGCGTGGTGTGGTTCCAGCAGTACTCGGCCAGCGTGTGGTGCTGGGCCCGCACCTCGTCGGCCGTGCGGCGGTAGGTGACCTGGCCGCCGTTGGCGGTGATCACCTGCAGGGCCGCGGCTTCCGAGAACTCGGCCACCAGCAGCAGCGCGGCGTGGCAGCCCTTGGGCAGGTATTCGGCCAGCGGCACCATGTAGGCGGGGATGGGGTCGGCCAGCAGGGCGATGTTCTTCTTCACGATGCCGGGCGCGTGCGCCAGCGCGTTGCCGAAGTCCAGCGCGCGGTCGGCGTCGTCGAAGGTGACGATCATCTCCATCCAGTCGTGGGCCGGGGCCAGCGCCATCTCCACTTCCAGCACCAGGCCGTTGGTGCCCCAGAGGTGGTGCATCAGCAGGGCTTCGGGGCCGCGCAGTTCCACCACCTGCGGCTCGGCCTCGATGCTCATCGCGCGGATGCCGAGGATGTTGCCGGCCGCGCCGATCGGGCCGTAGTTGATCGAGCCCACGCCGCCGAAGCCGCCGCTGAACAGGCCGCCGAGCGAGGCGCTGCGGAAGGTCGAGGGGATGCAGCGCAGCTCCCAGCCGGTGGGGCGCGCGGCGTTGTCGAACTCGGCCAGGCGGATGCCGGCCTGCGCGCGGCCCACGCCGGGGCGCGACCACAGGAAGGCGTTGTAGCCGCTCATGTCGAGGATCACGCCGCCGTGCAGCGGGGTGGACTGGCCGTAGTTGCCGGTGCCACTGCCGCGCACGGTGAGCGGGATGCGGTGGCGCGCGCAGGCCGAGGCCACCTGTCGGATCTCGTCCTCGGTGCGGGGCTTGACGACGATGTCGGCGCGCTTGCCGAGCAGCTGGCGCTTGAGCACCGGGCTGAACCAGGAGAAGTCCTGCGAGAGGCGGCCGATCTTGAGGGGATCGGTGATCCAGTCGAGGCCGGGCAGTTCCTGCTGGATTTGTTCGATGGAGGTGCTGGAAACGGTCATGGCGTGTGGTCTTCTTTCAATGCGGTTCAGTCCTGCGCGATTTCGCTGGCGTGCCAGGAGCCCAGCGACACCTTGGTCAGCCAGGCCATGAGCACGAACAGGAAGACGCCGGCGAGCGAGATCAGCAGCAGCGCGGCGAACATGCGCGGGATGTCGAGCTGGTAGCCGGCCATCAGGATCTGGTAGGCCAGGCCGGTGTTGGTGCCGCCGGTGCCGGCGACGAACTCGGCCACCACGGCACCGATCAGCGCCAGGCCCGAGGAGATGCGCAGGCCGCCGAAGAAGTAGGGCAGCGCGCTGGGGATGCGCAGGCGCCAGAGCATCTGACCGCGCGTGGCGCGGTTCATCTTGAAGTAGCTCTGCAGGTCGGGTCGACGCTGCGCAGGCCCAGCGTGGTGTTGGAGATGATGGGAAACAGGGCCACCAGGGCCGCGCACACCACCAGCGAGGCGGTGGGCTGCTTGACCCAGATGATGATCAGCGGGGCGATGGCCACGATGGGCGTGACCTGCAGCAGCACGGCGTACGGGAACAGCGCGGTCTCGATCAACCGGCTCTGCACGAACAGGAAGGAGATCAGCACGCCGACGACCACGGCCACCACGAAGGACAGCACGGTGATCTTCATGGTGATCACCAGCGAGTTGAAGAGCGTGGACCAGTCCTTGACCAGCGTCTCCATCATCAGGCCGGGCGAGGGCACCAGGTAGGGCGGCAGTTCGAGGCCGACCACCAGGCCGTGCCAGAGCGCGACCAGCACGATGGCGACCAGGGCCGGGTACAGCACGCGCTGCACGCGAGGCTGTTTCAGGAAGGGGGTGTTGACGGTGGGGTTCATGCGTGTGCGCTTTCGGTCGTGTCGCGGCTGGCGCGCAGCAGGCTGTCCTGCAGTTGCTTGGCGTAGTGGCTGAATTCGGTGGAGACCATGAAGTCCGGCGTGCGCGGGTACGGCTGGTCGATCTGGAATTCCTCGACGATGCGGCCCGGGCGCGCGGCCATCATGACGACGCGACTGGAGAGGAACACCGCCTCGTGGATGGAATGGGTGACGAAGACGACGCTGAGGTTCTTCTTCTGCCAGAGTTCGAGCAGGTCGGCGTCGAGCTTGTGGCGGGTGATTTCATCGAGCGCGCCGAAGGGCTCGTCCATGAGCAGCAGCGTGGGCTCGACCACCAGTCCGCGCGCGATCGACACGCGCATCTGCATGCCGCCGGAGAGGGCGCGCGGCAAGGCCTTGGCGAACCTGGACAGGCCCACCAGGGCCAGTGCATCGGCCACGCGGGCGTCGGCCTCGGCGCGCGGCACGCCGGCCAGGTCCAGCGGCAGGCGCACATTGGTCTGCACGCTGGCCCAGGGCATCAGCGTGGGCGACTGGAACACGAAGGCCAGGCGGTGGCCCGACTTCTCCAGCTGGCTGACCCCCTGGCCCCAGAGCTTGAGGCTGCCGCTGCTGGGTTCGAGCAGGCCGGCCACCATTTTCAGCAGCGTGCTCTTGCCGCAGCCCGAGGGGCCGAGCAGCGTGACGAATTCGCCTTCGCGCACCGTCAGGTCCACCGGCTGCAAGGCCACGGTGCCGTTGGGGTAGGTTTTCTGGACGCCCTGGATGTCAATGGCCAGGGTGGCGGACGGTTGGTCAGTCTTCATGGGGTACTTGTGGGTGAAGGCGGGGCGGGCCGATGCGGGCGCGGAGCCCGCATCGGTGCGCGTGGTGCGCGCCCGCCGCGGCGGGCGCACAGCGGTCGTCAGGGCAGGACCTTGGCGTCGCGGGAGATGTCGAAGCGGTAGGCCTGGTCGATGTTGACCTTGGCCGGGTCGATCATCTCGTTCTCGACCAGGAAGGCGTGCGTCTTGAGCAGGCGCTCGCGCGTGATGATGCCGATGCCCTGCTTGGCGGCGTCGCCGCTGGTGATGATGCCCATCTCCTTGAGCTTGCCGATGCCGTAGTTGAGCTGGTCGTCGGTCATGTTGGGGTTGTCCTTCTTGATCAGCGCGTTGGCGGGTGCCGGGTCGGCCAGGTAGCTCTTGTAGCCTTCGGCGGTGGCTTTCACGAAGGCGGCCACGGTCTTCTCGCGTTCCTTCACGGTCTTGTCCATGCAGGAGATCAGGTTGGCGTAGGGCGGGTAGCCCTGGTCGGCCAGCAGGAAGGTGTTGGCCTTCACGCCGGCCTTCTGGATCGCGAACGGCTCGGACGAGAGGAAGCCCATCTGCACGACGTTCTTGTCGGCCACGAAGGGCTGGATGTTGTAGGTGTAGGGCCGCGCCTGCGCGTCGGTGTAGCCGTACTTGCCCTTGAGCCAGGACCACATGCCACGCATCGCCGTGGGCGCGATCAGGATGGTCTTGCCCTTCATGTCCTCGAAGGACTTCACGTCCTCGTGGGCGATCAGCACCTGTGGGTCCTTCTGGAAGATGGCGGCCACGTTGACGATGGGCAGGCCGTTGCCGCGCGCCACCATCATCTGCGTGTCGGTCGCGCCCATGATGCAGTCGGCCTGGCCGGCGGCCATGATCTGGATGATGTTGATCTGCGGGCCGCCCATCTTGATGGTCACGTCCAGCCCGTGCTTCTTGTAGATGCCGTTCGCGATGGCCTGGTAGTAGCCGCCGTGCTCGGCCTGCGCGTACCAGTTGGTCATGAAGGTGAACTTTTCCTGCGCCTGGGCGGCGCTCAGGCTCAGGACGCCCAGGGCGGTGGCGCCGAGGGCTCGGCACAGTCGGGTCAGGGATGCGGAGGAGGACATGGCAGGCCTTTCTGTCGAAGGGTGGGGGTGGGACGGAGGAGCGCGGGAGGGAAACGGAACGGTGGATCGATCAGCCCAGCGTCTGCTGGATGTGACCGGTGAAGTCGCGACGCTCCCAGGTCGGTTCATCGCGAACGACCCAGCGCATGGTGAAGAGTTCGGTGATGGCCTGGACCCAGCTGTTGGCCAAGCTGTCGAGGATGGCTTCGCCCTGTTCGCGCGTGGCGGTGGTGGGGTCGCCGATGACGCCGCTGGGGCCGAAGTCGCGCGCCACCCAGGCGCAGGCCGGTCGGCCATCGGCCGAGAGCGTCTTGGACGGGAAGGGTGGCGGGAAGTACGCGGCCGCGCGCTCCATGTGCACCGTGTCGGGCGCCAGTGCGAGCATCAGCGCGGTTTCCGAATGACCAGCGTGCATGGAGAGCTTGCGTTCTTCGTCGCTGATGAACTTGCCCGAGACGTTGGGCACGCGCGAGACGCCGTAGGGCACGACGACGAAATCGCCATGGCGCAGGCGCAGCTCGCGAGCGGCCATCTCCAGCACCTGCGGCTGGCCACCATGGCCGTTGGCGAACACCAGCTTGCGGAAACCCGAGCGGTAGACCGACTCGCCCAGCTCGATCATGGTCGAGAGCAGGGTGGTGCCGGTGAGCGTCATGGTGCCCGCGAAGTGCAGGTGCTCTTCGGACTTGCCGTAGGTGATGGGGGGCAGGCCGAAGGCGCGGATCTCGGCGGGCAGGCGCTCGAAGGCCTTGCCGATGACGCCCGCGGCGATCACGGTGTCGACCGAGCAGGGCAGGTGCGGCCCGTGCTGTTCGGTGGCCCCCACCGGCAGCACGATGACCGTGTTCTCGCGGTCGGGCAGCGCGGTGATTTCCGTCCAGGCCAGGTAGGGCAGGAAACGGTGCGGGGGGAAGTAGCCGTGCATCATGGGGCGGGTCCTTGTGGGGAGTCAGGGAATGAGGGGGCGGCCGTTGCGCAGCACCACGCGGGGCGTGGTGCGCGAGGGCCAGGCATGGGCGTCCGAGGCGGTGAACACCACGAGGTCGGCATTCGCGCCGTCCAGCGTGGCGCGGGCCAGCGGCTGGCGCTGCAGCCAGTCGGCGCGGCACAGCGCGTCGGACCAGGTGTCGAAAGGGGTGTCGAGCTGGCCGGCCAGCGTGGCGGCCTGCATGGCTTCGAGCGGGTCCAGGCTGCCGACGCGGCAGAACGGGTCCTGCACGTTGTCGCTGGCGAACAGCAGCGGGATGCCGCGCTCGCGCGCTTCCTTCACCAGCATGAGGCCGCGCAGGCGCGGCGTGCGGCCGGTGACGGCGTCCTGCAGCAGCAGGTTGGTGATGGGCAGCGACACCAGTGTGATCGGCGCGCGCGCCACGGCGTCCAGCGTGGCCAGCGCCTGGTCCTCGGGCTGGGCCGCGAGCGCGCAGTTGTGGCCGCAGACCACGCGGCCGGTGAAGCCGATGTCGCGCAGCAGCAGCGCGATGAAGGCCAGGCCTTGCGCGCCGGGATTGAGTTCCTCGTCCACGTGCAGGTCCAGGTCCAGATCGACCGCCTGCGCGGCGTGCACGAGGTGGCGCAGGGCGTTGGCGTCCCAGTTGCTGGAGTGCACGAAACCGCCGAGCAGCGCGTGCGGGCCGGTGGCGGCGACGCGGCGCGCCAGGGCCCGCGCCTCGTCGCGGTCCTGGAACAGGCCGAGCTTGATCAGGGCGACCTGTTCGAGCCGCACGCGGCCGCGCCATTCGGCGGCGAGTTCGGCGGTCACCTCCCACGCCAGGGGCGGGGTGCTGGGGTCCCACCAGTCGATGTGGGTGCGCAGGTGCGTGGTTCCGGCCTCCCAGGCCCATTGCAGGCCGCGCTCGGCGCGCTCGCGCAGGTCGGCGTGGGTCCAGTGGGCGCGGTCGCCGATCACCGCGTCGATCGCGCCGAGCAGGCCGGGCTTCACGGCGCCCATGCGCGGCAGGATGAAGGCCTTGTCCAGGTGCGTGTGCGCATCGACCATCCCGGGCAGCACCGGCGCGCCCTGCACGTCCCAGCCTTGGCCGGTGACCCTGACGGTGCCGGTGATGGGCGAGGTGCGGGTCACACGGCCCTGGGCCAGTTCCAGCAGCGCCAGGGCCGGGCCGGCGCGGTCGGTGGGCCAGTCGGTCGGCAGCAGCCAGCGCGGCAGCCGCGCGTTGGCGATGAAGTCGGGGGCGGCGGGCGGCTGCGGCATGGGGGTGGGGTTCAGAGGTCGAGGGTCAGGGTGGGCGAGTGGCTGCGCGCGCAGCAGATCGCCACGTGCGTGGCGCGCTCGGCCTCGGTCATGCACGCGTCCTGGTGGTCCGGCGTGCCATCGAGGTAGGGCGTGAGGCAGGAGCCGCAGATGCCTTGTTCGCACACGGTGTCCACCGCCACGCCCGCGCCTTGCAGCACGTGGGCGATGCTTTTGCCCGGCGCCACGGGCAGGCGCAGCTGGCGGCGCGCGAGCAGCACCTCGAAACCCGACGTCTGGGCCGGGGCGGCCTGGGGCTGGGTCGGGGCGCTGAAGTACTCGAAGTGCACGCGCTCGGCCGGCCAGCTCTGGCAGGCCTCGCGCACGTGGGTCATGAAGCCCTCGGGCCCACAGAAGTAGACGTGGGAACCGGCCGGCGCCTGGGCGATCACGGAAGAGGGGCGGGTGGGCGACGGCACGCTGTCGAAGTGCACCTGCACGTTGCGCCGCCAGGGTGCGTGGTCGAGCGTGCTGCACAAGGCCAGGTGCTTGGAACTGCGCGCGAACACCGCGAGCGTGAACGGCGCGCCCAGCGCGTGCAGCGCATGCGCCATGGAGACCAGGGGCGTCACGCCGATGCCACCGCCCAGCAGCAGGTGGTGGGCCGCGTTCGGCGCCAGGCGGAACTGGTTGCGCGGCAGGCCGATGCGCAGGATCTCGCCTTCGCGCACCCACATGTGCAGGGCGCGCGAGCCGCCGCGGCCGGTGTCTTCGCGCTTGACCGCGATCTCGTACGACTCCGTGGTGCGCGTCGGATCGCCGCAGAGCGAATAGCTGCGCACCAGGCCGCCGGGCAGGTACACGTCCACGTGCGCGCCGGCCTCGCAGGCCGGCAGGGGCAGGCCGTCGATGCGCTGCAGCACATAGCTGTTGACCTCGTCGGTGTGGCGCACGACGCGGGCGACGCGGATGGTCAGGTCACCGCGTGGCGCGGGGCCGTTCGGGGGGCTGGCATGGACCGGTTGGCCCGCTGGCGTGTTGATCGAACTCAATTTCTGACCATTTAATTTGACTATTTGGTCAGTATAAGAAGAATCATCCCCGGGGAAACCGTGAAAACCCGCAGATTCAGGGAAGGAAGGTGGCGCCGCGTGTCGTTGGCGCCACAGCGCGCTCAGTCGCGCAGCAGGCCGCAGCCGCGCAGGATGAACGGGATGAGCTCGTTCGCCACGGCCTCGCGGTCCAGGGGCCCGCAGATGTGGCGCACCTGCAGCGCGAAATCGGCGTGGTGCTGCGTCATGGCCCAGATGTGCATGAGCAGCAGGTGCGCGTTCATGGGCTTCATCAGACCGCGCGCGATCCAGCCGTTGATGATGCCGACTTCCTTCTGGACCCAGGTGCGGGCGTTGGGCCAGTAGCGCCCCAGGTTGTGCGCCACCGTCCAGGATCTCGCGCGTGAAGATGCGCGAGACCGTGGGCTGGTCGAAGGCATGGTCCAGCTTCTGGCGGATGTAGTGGCTCAGGATGTCGGCCGGCTCGGTCAGGCCGGGCGGTGCGAACTCGATCTTCCAGGCCATCATCACCGAGTCCAGCAGCTCGTTGTAGAGCTCCTCCTTGCCGGTGATGTAGTAGTGCAGCTGGGGCTTGGTCAGGCCGGCGCGCTCGGCGATGGCCTGGGTGGAGGTGCCCTTGAGGCCATGCAGGCTGAACTCCTGGGTGGCCGCTTCCCGGATGGCGGCGAGGATGCGCTGTCGGCTTTCCCGCACCGCACGTGCGGGGCGCGCAAGCGTGGGGGTGGCGGCGCGGGGCTCGCGCCGTGCCGGGGAATCTGCAGCTGTCATGGTCCGGAGTCGCGTGGGCCGGAGCCGGCCACGACGCGCTGAAAAGTGGGATTTCATGATAGCAGGCGCGCCATTCTGGTGCGCGCGGCCAGCCCCTCGCCACGGGCTCAGCCGGGGCGGCGCAGGGCCACCGCCTCGATCTCCACCAGCACGGGGGCAATCAGGCCGGAAATGACGGTCGAACGCGCGGGCGCCGTGGCCGCGGGGAAACGCTCGGCGTAGGCCTCGTTGAAGCCGGGGTAGTCCTTGGCGTTGACCAGCCACACCGTGGTCTTGACCACGTCGGCCAGCGTGCAGCCGGCGCGCTGCAGGATGGCCTCGATCAGGTCCAGGGTGTAGTGGGTCTGGCTCGCGATGTCCTCGCCGGCCGCCTGGCCGTTGCACATGGGCACCTGGCCGGCGACGAAGACCAGCCGGTCCTCGACCACCACCGCGGGCGAGATGGGCTGGACCTTGCCGGCCCGTTCCACGGGCGGCCCGATGTGTTCAATGCCGGGGTTGGGGCTCATGCGGGGATCAGTCGGGTTTGGCACCGGAGGCCTTGACGATGGAGGCCCACTTCTTCGTTTCCGATTCGATGAAGGCCTTGTACTCGGTGGCGCTGCTGCCGCCGAGCTTGAAGCCGCGCGAGACGAAGTACTCCTGGATGTCGGGGCTGGTCAGCGCGGCGTTCACGTCCTTGTTGATCTTTTCGACGATGGCCGCCGGCGTGCCGGGCGGCGCGAACAGGCCTTGCCACGACAGCGCCTCGAAGCCCGGGTAGCCGCTCTCGGCGACGGTGGGCACGTTGGGGAACAGCGGGTGGCGTTCTTTGGATGTGACGGCCAGCGGCACCAGTTTGCCGGCCTGGATCTGCGGCATGACGACCAGCACGTCGCCGAACATCAGGTCGATCTGGCCGCCCATGAGGTCGGTGAGCGCGCCGGCGCTGCCGCGGTACGGGATGTGCAGGAACGACGCCTTGGTGGCGAGCTTGAACATCTCGCCGGTCAGGTGCATCGAGGTGCCGCTGCCGGGCGAGCCGTAGGTGATCGAGGCGGGCTTGGCGCGCGCGGCCGCGATCAGCTCCTGCAGGTTCTTCGCCGGCAGGTTGGGGTTCTTCACGATCAGCAGCGGCGCGCTCACCACGGCCGTGACGGGCGTGAAGCCCTTGACCATGTCGTAGGGCAGGTTGGGGTAGAGCGCGCCGGCGATGCCGTTGCTGCCGGTCACGCCCAGCAGCAGCGTGTGGCCGTCCGGCTCGGACTTGGAGACGTGGTCCGCGCCCACGGTGCCGCCGGCGCCCGCGCGGTTGTCCACCACCACGGTCTGTTTCCAGGTGACGGTGAGTTTCTCGCCGAGCTTGCGCGCGAGCAGGTCGGTGCTGCCGCCGGGCGGGAAGGGCACGACGATGCGCACCAGTTTGCTGGGGTAGGCCTGCGCCGAAGCGAGCGAGGGCGCGAGCGCGGTCACGGCGAGCGTGGCCGCGAGCGCGAAGGTGGTGGTGATGCGGTTCATGGCGAGATCACTTTCATGTGGGTTGGTCTTTCGGTGCCACCAGTGTGTGGTCTGGTGCACCCCAAGCGCCTCCTCCGGCCGTTTCTATGACGAGCCTGTCCCCCGCCGACCACTCGACGCGCGCCCGGGCGGGCAACACGTCGATGCGTCCATCGGCTCTTTCGATGCGGGCGGCCGACGGTGAACCATCGCCACCGCCCTGGCTGCCGCGCGCGCGGCTGACATGGCGTTCGCCCCGGTAGGAGACGCTGCCCTGTCCTTCTAGCAATTGGTATACCCGCCGCACGCCATGGCCGCCCACGAAGCGGCCCACGCCGCCCGAGCCTTCGCGGATCGCGTAGGTGCTCACGCGCAGCGGCGCTTCGGATTCGATCACCTCCACCGGCGTGTTGCGCGCATTGCCCACGTCGGTGGAAATGCCGCTGGTGCCATCGGCCTGCGCGCTCGCGCCCGCGCCGCTGGCGATGATCTCGGTGAGCAGCCAGCGCTGGCCGCCGGCCCCGGTGCCGCCGAGCGAAAGCACCGCTGCGCACGCCCGCGTTCGAGGCCAGCGGCTCGCGCGAGGCGCCGAGCGACCAGGCGCTGAGCATGGCATTGCAGGCCAGCTTGAGCGTGGCGGTGCGCGCGTTCACCGCGGCGGGCAGGCGCGGGTTGACCACGCTGCCTTCGGGCAGCACCCAGGTGGCGGGCGCGAGGCAGCCCGCGTTGTTCGGCGCCTGCGGCGCGAGCGAGCGCATGAAGAACAGGATGGCGGACATCATGCTCGAGGGCGATGCGTTCACCGGCCCGCGCGTCTGCGGCGACGAACCCGTGAAGTCGATCGTGAGCGCGTCGCCGTGCTTGCGCAGGCTCACCGCGATGCGCACCGGGGCGTCGTCGATGCCGTCGCCGTCGAGCTGGTCTTCCCACTGCCAGGCGCCGTCGGGCACCTGGCGCAGGGCGTCGCGCGTCATGCGCTCGGACTGCGCGAGCAGGGCATCGCACACGGCGTTGAAGGCGGGGCCGGTGCGCGCCTGCAGCGCGGCGGTTTCGCGCGCGCCCAGGCTCACGGCGGACCACTGCGCGTTCAGGTCGCCGACCAGGTTGCCCGGTGTGCGGCTGTTGGCGGTGAGCAGGGTCTCGACGTTGCTGTCCACCACGCCGGCCGCGCGCCAGCGCACCGGCGGAATGCGCAGGCCTTCCTGGTGGATGTCGGTGGCGTTCGGCGGGATCGAGCCGGCCGCCATGCCGCCCACGTCCTGGTGGTGCAGGATGGCGGCGGCCAGCGCGATGGTAACGCCCTCGCGGACGATGGGCCGCACCACGATCAGGTCGGGCAGGTGCGTGCCGCCCGACCAGGGATCGTTCATGAGGTAGGCGTCGCCCTCGGCCATCTGCGGCGCGGGAAAACGCTTCAGGACGCCGGCCACGGCGGGGATCAGCGAACCCAGCAGCAGCGGCAGCGAGCGCGCCTGCGCGAGCAGGCGGCCGTCGGGCAGGAAGACGGCGGCGGCGCAGTCGCCGCCCTCGCGCGCGATCGACGAGTAGGCCGCGCGCATCATGCGGCTTTGCATGCGGTCGACGATGCCCTGCAGCGCCAGCCGCACGGGCTCCATCAGGATCAGGTGTTCGTTCATGCGCGCGCCTCCTCGGCCTGCGTCAGCAGCAGGGAGCCGTCGGCCTCCTGCGCCCATTGCCAGCCCGCCGGCACCCACACGGTGGTGGTGGCCGCGAACAGGGCCTGCGGGCCCTGGCCCGTGGCGGCGCAGCCGGCCCACAGCGCGGGGTCGGGCCGCAGGTGGTGGGCGTTGACGCCGGGCTGGGGCACGGCCTGTTCGAACACACCGCGCAGCAGGCCCACCAGCGCGTCGCTGCGCGCGGGCATCTGGCGACGCAGGGCTTCGTAGCGCGCGGCGAAGCGCGCCTGCAGCGCGGGCAGGTTGTCTTCGGGCAGCCAGGCCACTTCCACCGGGCTGCCTTGCCCCCGGTGCAGGATCTCCAGGCTCCAGCGGATGGACGCGCATTCGATGGAGGGATGCAAGTCACCGCGCAAGGCGGTGAGCGCGGCCAGGCCATCGGCATTCAGCGGCAGCGAACAGGCCTTCTCCACCGTCTGCGTGGGCGGCGAGGCCAGCAGGCCCAGCGCGGCGACCACGCCGGCGTGCGCGATCACGCGCACCTGTGACACGCCCGCGAGCTCGGCCACCTCGGCCACGTGCTGGGCGCCACCGCCACCCGCCGCGACGAGCAGGCAGTCGGCGGGGTGGATGTCGCGCTGGAAGGCGCGCATCTTCACGCTCTCGGCCATGGCCGTGGCGGCGGTGGCGACGATGGCTTTCGCCGCGTCGATGGTGGCGATGCCCAGGGGCAACGCGACGTCGCGCGCCACGGCCGCTTCGGCCAGCGCCACGTCCAGCGCCACGCCGCCGGAGAGCTGGCGCGGCAGGCGGCCGAGCAGCAGCAGGGCGTCGGTCAGCGTGGCGTTCGTGCCGCCCAGGCCGTAGGCCGCGGGGCCGGGCCAGGCGCCTTGCGAGCGCGGGCCCAGGCGCAGACCGCCACCGGCGTTCACGCTGGCCAGGCTGCCGCCGCCGATGGAGAGCGATTCCACGTCGGCGCAGCGCAGCCGCAGTGTGAGGTCGCCGCAGAGCAGGGTGTCGGTGAACAGGGGGCGTCCGGTTTCGAGGATGCCGATGTCGGTGCTGGTGCCGCCGACGTCGATGGACATCACCACCTGGGCGGCATCGCTGTCGGGCAGGCTCGCGGCCACGCCCTGCAGCGCGGCGCAGGGGCCGGACATCGCCAGGCCGATGGGGCGCGCCACGGCATCCTGCCAGGGCGCGATGCCGCCTTCGGAGCGCATCAGCGCGGGCGCGGGCAGGCCGCGTTCGGCCAGCGCGCCGCCCAGCGACCGCAGGTACTGCTGCACCATGGGCTTGCTGTAGGCGTCGAAGGCGGTGGCGAGGAAACGCTCGAACTCGCGCGGCTTGGGGTCGACCTCGCTGGAGAGCGAGACCATCAGTTCAGGTTGCGCTTCGAGCAGCCAGGCGCGCACCTGCTGCTCGTGCGCCGGTCGCAGGTGCGAGAACAGCAGGCAGACCGCGACCGAGCGCAGGCCCGAGGCGGCGATGCGGTGGGCCAGGGCGGTGAGCTGTTCGCGGTCCAGCGGCTCGATCTCGTCGCCGTGCGCGTCCACGCGCCCGGCGATCTCGACGCGGTGCGCGGCGGGAAACAGGCGGCGCTCGGGCGTGGGCGGCAGCACGGCGGCGGTGTACAGGTCGCGCCGGTCCTGGCGCGCCAGCGCGAGGATGTCGCGCATGCCGGTGTTGGTGATCACGGCCACCGGGCCGTCGTTCTGCTCCAGCAGCAGGTTGGTGACCACGGTGGAGCCGTGCACGATGCGCGCGACCTGGGTGGGCGCGATGCCGTTTTCATCGAGCATGCGCTGCACGGCCTGCAGGATCGGCTGCACCAGCTGGCCCGCTTCGCGCGGGTGCTTGAGGCTGCGCAGTGTGCCGTCCGAGGCGCAGGCCACCACGTCGATGAAGGTGCCACCCATGTCGATGCCGATGGCCCAGCTCGGTGTGCTCATGCCGGCCTTTCAGCGGAAGCGCCGCGCGCTGAACGGCGACAGGTCCACCTGCGTGGCGCGGCCCGCCACCAGGTGGGCCACCTCGCGGCCGGTGCTGGCGCCCATGCACATGCCCATGTGGCCGTGGCCGAAGGCGAGCCAGGCGTTGTCGGCGTCGCGGCTGCGGTCGATCACCGGCAGGCTGTCGGGCATGCAGGGGCGGTGGCCCATCCACTGCGTCACTTCCGAGGTGTCCAGGTGCGGGAACAGCAGCTGGCCCTGGCGCAGCAGCGCCTGAGCGCGCTCGTAGTTGGGCGCGCGCTTGAGGCCGGCGAATTCCACCGTGCCGGCCAGCCGCAGGCCCATGGCCATGGGGTTGACCATGATGTTGTTCTCCGAGGCCATCACGGTGTGGCGCAGCTTCAGATTGGAGCTGCGCACGGTCACGTGGTAGCCGCGCTGGGTTTCGAGTGGCACGCGGTCGCCGAGCTGTTTCGCGAGCTGGCCGGACCAGGCGCCGGCGGCCACCACCACGCCATCGACCGCGAGCGGTTCGCCGCGGTCCATGCGCAGGCCGGAGACGCGCCGGCCTTCGCGTTCGAAGCCGGTGACCGAGCGGTGGTCGTGGCGGGCGCCGTCGCGCACGCTTTGCGCGACCAGGGCCTTGACCAGTTGCGAGGGGTCCAGCGTGGAGCCGTTGTCGGGCGCGAGGATGCCGAAGCGGAAGCGCCCCTTCAGGTCGGGTTCGAGTTCTTCCAGCTCATCGCGCTCGACGTTGACGAGGTTCACGCCGAGGGACTTGCGCAGGGCCATGCCCCACTTCCACTGGTCGGCGGCCTCGCGCGAGGAGTAGACGTACAGGCAACCGCTGCGGCGCACCAGGGCGTTCGCGTCGGCGTGGTCGAGCAGGGGGCCGTAGCAGTCGAAGATCGGGCGCAGCAGGGTCTGCAGCGCGGTGGCGATGCGCGTGACCTCCTGCGGCGTGGAGTGCTGCAGCATGCGCAGCAGCCAGGGCATCACGCGCGGCAGGTAGGTGGTGCGGATGGTCAGCGGGCCCAGCGGGTCGAGCAGCCAGCTGGGCACTTTCTTCCACATGTTGGGCATGCCCACCGGCAGGCAGGCGCTGGGCGAGAGGGAGCCGGCGTTGCCGAACGAACAGGCTTCGCCCGGTTCCAGCGGATCGACGAAGGTGATCTGGTGGCCGTCGCGCTGCAGCCAGGCGGCTGTGCAGGCGCCGACGATGCCTGTGCCTACAACGGCGATATGCATGGGATCAACGGATTCTTGTGAGGGGGAGGGGTGGGGTGTCTCGCGGCATTCTATGAACCGTGCGATGCATCAAACAAGCGAATTCTTTTGATACATTCATCATGAAATCTGATGATGGTGCATGCACGCCCGCGGGCACCGCTTCTGAACCAGATGGGTGCACGCGATGAACATCAGCTTGAGACAGATGCGGGCCTTCGCGGCCGTGACGCAAAGCGGCAGCTTCACCGGCGCGGCGCGCCAGCTCAGCCTCACGCAGTCGGCGGTGAGCATGCTGGTCCAGCAGCTGGAGCAGGAGCTGCACCTGCAGCTGTTCGACCGCAGCCGCACGGCCATCACGCTCACCGAGGCCGGCAAGAACCTGCTGCCGCTGGCGCAGCGCATCCTGGAGGACGTGCGCCAGGTGGTCGAGGGCGCTTCCGAAATCCGCGCCTTGCGCCGGGGCTTCCTGCGCGTGTCCACCTCGCAGATGATGGCCTGCACCTGGGTGGCCTCGGTGCTCACCGAGTTCGGCCAGCAGCACCCCGGCATCAGCCTGCGCCTGAAGGACGCGGTGGCCGACGACGTGGTGGACACCGTGCGCCACGGGGCGGTGGAGCTGGGCATCGGCCCCGAGCGCCTGACGGGCGAGGACGTGACGCGCAGCTTCCTCATGAACGTACCGATCCGCCTGGTGTGCCCGAAGGGGCACCCGGCCTACGAGCGCGCCAGCGTGTCGTGGAAAGAGCTGCGCGACGAGCGCTGGATCAGTTACTCCCACGAGTTCGGCCGCCACGTGGAGCGCGCGCTGCACACGCACGGCCACGACTTCTCGCTGGACACGGCGAGCGACGTGGGCTTTCTCACCACGGCGATGGCGCTGGCCGGCCACGGCATGGGCGTGCTGCTCGCACCGGAGTACGCGCGCTCGTTCGCCGACAACTTCGGCGTGCGCTTCGTGCCGCTGCGCGCGCCGGCGATCCAGCGCGAGTACTTCGTGTACCAGCGCAAGGGGCAGTCGCTGTCGCCGGCGGCGGCCACTTTTCTCGATCTGTTGCGGCAGCGCGGTGGGGGCGCCCGGCGCGCGGGCAAGGGGGCTCAGGGCTGAATCAGTCCGGCTTGCGGGCGGCGGCAGCAGCGGCTGCGCGCAGCTTGTCCTTCTTGCTCGGCCGTTTGCCCTTGATGCCACCGTCGCCCGGCGAAGGCGGTGGCGCGGTTTCGGTGGGCTCGAAACCGGGCAGGACCTCGAGCGGCAGGGAGAGGCCCTGGCGTTTCTCGATCAGGCGCCAGTGGGCTTCGGTGGTCGGGCTCACGAAGCTCACCGCCAGGCCGCTCGCACCGGCGCGGCCGGTGCGGCCGATGCGGTGCACGTAGTCCACCGCCGAGCGCGGCAGGTCGTAGTTCACCACCACCGGCAGTTGCTCGATGTCGATGCCGCGCGCGGCCAGGTCGGTGGTGACCACCACGTCCCAGCGTTTTTCCTTGAACTCGCCCAGCGCCTGCTGGCGCGCGCCCTGGCTCAGGCCGCCGTGGAAGGAGGTGGCGTACAGGTCACCGTGGTGCAGCTTGGCGGCCACGCGCTCGGCCGCGTACTGCGTGACCACGAACACCAGCACGCGCTGCCAGCCCTGGTCCTTGATGAGCTGGCGCAGCAACTGCGTGCGGCGCGTGCTGTCGACCAGAAAGGCCTGCTGCAGGATCACCGCGGCCTCGGCCGGCGCGGCGGGCACGTCGATGCGCAAGGGGTCGTGCAGCAGCGCGTCGGCCAGTGCCTGCACCGGCGAGGGGAAGGTGGCCGAGAAGAAGAGGTTCTGCCGCTGGACGGGCAGCAAGGCGAGCACGCGCGCGAGTTCGTCGGCGAAGCCCAGGTCCAGCAGGCGGTCGGCTTCGTCGAGCACCAGCAGCTCCACGGCCGACAGGCGCAGCGCGTTGTGTTCCACCAGGTCGAGCAGGCGCCCGGGCGTGGCGACCACCACGTCGGCGCCGCCGCGCAGCGCCATCATCTGCGGGTTGATCGACACGCCGCCGAACACCACGGCCACCTTGGGCGGGCGCGGCAGATGCTGCGCCAGCGCGCGCACCACCTCGCCGGCCTGCGCCGCGAGTTCGCGCGTGGGCACGACCACCAGCGCGCGCACGCGGCGCGGCGAATGGGTGGCGGCCTGGGTGAGCCGTTGCAGCAGGGGCAGGGCGTAGGCCGCGGTCTTGCCGGAGCCGGTCTGCGCGGTGGCGAGCAGGTCATGGCCGGCCAGCACGGCCGGAATGGCTTCACGCTGGATCGGGGTGGGCGTGGTGAAACCGAGTTCGGCGGCGGCTTGGGCGAGGGCGGGCGCGAGGCCCAGGGCGGTGAATGGCATGGATCGGGGCAGTGTACCGGCCCGGGTAGGATGCGGCCCCATGAAGAACAAGCTTTCGACCGGTGGCCTGGTCTACTCCACCGATGCGGGCCGCATGTGCCCCGACTGCCGCCAGCCGGTGGCGCAATGCGTGTGCAAGCAACGGGCCAGCGCCGTGCCGGCGGGCGATGGCGTGGTGCGCGTCTCGCGCGAGACCAAGGGCCGGGGTGGCAAGGGGGTCACGCTGGTCAAGGGTCTGGCGCTGGACGCGGTGGCTTTGGCCGCGCTGGGCAAGCAGCTCAAGGCGGCCTGCGGAACCGGTGGCACGGTGAAGGACGGCGTGATCGAGATCCAGGGCGATCACATCGAGAAGGTGATGGCCGCGCTGAAATCCCAGGGTCACGCCGTCAAACGCGTGGGCGGCTGAGGCCCGGGCTCAGAACAGCCGCGCCCACCACAGCCGAAGCCGCATGCCGATCTCGCTGGTGTAGCCGGCCGTGGGCGTGCGCAGCCGGCCCTGGGCATCCACCACCACGAAGGCCGGCACGGCCTTGAAGCCGAGCTGGCGGGCGATCTCGCCGCGCGGATCGATCGCCGTGGCCCAGGGCAACTGCCGCTGCGCCAGCACGCGGGCCACGGGGCCGGCCTGACCGGATTGCATGGCGATGGTGAGCACCGGCCAGTCCGCCGAGAGCCGGGTCACGCTGTGTTCTTCCGTGCGGCAGATGGGGCACCACTCTGCCCACACGTGCAGGGCCACGGGCTGGCCGGGGTGGTCAGCGCGCCATTGCGCCAGGGTCGTGCGGCGCTCGCTGCCGTCGGGCTGAACCAGGGTGAGGGCCAGATCGGGCGCGGGGCCGCGCGGCACATCGCGCGTCTGCCAGGCCTGCACGCCCAGCAGCACCGCGAGCACCAGGCCCAGGGTGACGAGGTGGCTTTTCCACCGCCGGCGCAGCGACTGCGCGAAGCGGGCAAGGCGTGACGTCATGGGCATCAGCGTGTTCAGCGCAGGACTTCGAGCAGGCGGTCGAGCCCGCCTTCGTTGATGGCCACCATGGCCTGCGCGCGCACGGCGGGTTTGGCGTGGTACGCCACCGAGAGGCCGGCCACGCCCATCATGGGCAGGTCGTTGGCGCCGTCGCCCATGGCGATGCACTGCGAGGGCTCGATGCCCAGCAGCGACGCCACTTCGAGCAGCGTGCGGCGTTTCTCGGCACCGTCGCAGATGTCGCCCCAGGGCTGGTCCACCATGTAACCCGTGAGCTGGCCGCAGTTCGGGCCGCTTTCCACTTCGAGCACGTTGGCGCGCGTGAAGTCGATGCCCAGCGTCTGGCGCACGCGCTCGCTGAAGAAGGTGAAACCGCCCGAGACCAGCAGCACCTTCAAGCCGGCGGCCTTGCAGGCGCGCACCAGCTCGGCCGCGCCGGGGTTGATGCGCAGGCGCTCGGTGTAGATCTGCTCCATGTCGGCGATGGTCACGCCGCGCAGCAGCGCCACGCGCTTGCGCAGGCTGTCCTTGTAGTCGGTGATCTCGCCGCGCATGGCGGCCTCGGTGATGGCGGCCACCTCGGCCTTCTTGCCCACGGCGTCGGCGATCTCGTCCACGCACTCGATGCTGATGAGCGTGGAGTCCATGTCGAAGGCGATGAGCTTGAAGTCGCTGAGTTTGAGCGGAGGGGTGAAGCCCTGGACGGTGAGGCCGGGGGCGAATTCGGTGGCGGTGGCGGGAGCTTGTGTCATGGCCGGGATTATCCCAGCCATGCACAAGCCCTTACTGTGGCGTGAGGCCGGCGGCCTTGACCAGTTCGGCGTGCAGCTTGATGTCGGCCGAGATGATGCGCTGCAATTCTTCCGGCGTGCTGGGGGCCACCTCGATGCCGCTGGCTGCCAGCTTGGCCTTGAATTCGGCGTCCATGGCGGTGTTCACCGCGCGGTTGAGCTGGTCGATGATGGGGCGCGGGGTCTTGGCGGGCGCCAGGATGGCGACCCAGGCCGAGAGGTTGAGGTTCGCCAGACCGCCTTCGGCCATGGTGGGCACGTCCGGCAGGACGGGCGAGCGTTGGGGGCTCATCAGGCCCAGCGCATGGAGCTTGCCGGCCTGGATGTGCGGCAGGGCCTCGGGCAGCACGGCGAACATCGCGTCCACGTTGCCGGCGAGGGTGTCGTTGACCGCGAGCGCGCCGCCCTTGTAGGGCACATGCAGCATGCGGGCCTGGCTGCGGGTCTCGAACATCAGCCCACCCAGGTGCTGCGGGCTGCCGTCGCCCGACGAGGCGTAGCTGATCTTGCCCGGCGCGGCCTTGGCGGCGGCGAGGAAGGCGGCGGCGGTCGGGTACTTCTGCCTGTCCTTGACCACCAGCACCATGGGCTGGTTCACCAGCCGCGAGATCGGCATGAAGTCGGCCTCGGGGTCGTAGGGCAGGGTCTTGAAGATGCTCTTGTTCGTGGTCAGGAAGGAGGCGGGCGACACGGTGAGGGTGTAGCCGTCGGCCGCGGCCCTGGCAACCGCCGGCATGCCGATCTGGCCCGAGCCGCCCGCGCGGTTCTCGATCACGAAGGGCTGGCCGAACTGGGCGTTGAGCTTCTGGCCCAGCATGCGCGCGATCATGTCGGCGCTGCCGCCGGCCGGCAGGCCGACGATGACCTTCACCACGTGGTCCGGGTAGCTGCCCTGCGCCAGCGTGGGGCCAGAGAGGGCGAGCGCAAGAAGGGCGCTGGCGATGTGCAGCGCGGTGCGTCGGGTCGGCATGGTGGGCTCCGTATCGGTGTGTTTGTGCGGTGAAAGGGACAGGGCCACCAGGGAAGGCTGCGCATGCCGTTTTACGCAAAAACCATGCCGTTGGGTATCGGGCCCGGCCCACCCTCGGTGGGGACCTACGGGGCCGGCGCGGGGGTCTTCGCCTGCAGCGGCTGGCCCAGGCTGCGCAGCACGTCGCGCACCAGCTGCACGCGGTCCTTCACCTCGGGCAGGGCGCGCTCGATGCGCAGCTTGTCGTTGCCGGCGAGCTTGATGTGGCGGTTCTTCTGGATCAGTTCGATGATGCGCATCGGCTCGAACGGCGGGTTGGCGCGGAAGGTGATGTTCGTCACGCCCGGTGCCGCATCGACCTTGACGACACCGTAGGGCGTGCTGATGCAGCGCAGGCGGTGCACGTCGATCAGCGTCTGCGCCTGGGGTGGCAGCTTGCCGAAGCGGTCCACGATTTCCTCGAGCAGCGCATCGACTTGGTCGGTGTTCTTCGCGGTGGCCAGCTTCTTGTAGAACGACAGGCGCAGGTGCACGTCGCCGCAGTAGTCGTTGGGCAGCAAGGCCGGGGCGTGCAGGTTGATGTCGGTGGTGACCGACAGCGGCGAGAGCAGGTCGGGCTCGCGCCCGGCCTTGAGCGAGCTCACCGCTTCGGACAGCATCTCGTTGTAGAGCTGGAAGCCCACCTCCAGCATGTTGCCGCTCTGGTTCTCGCCCAGCACCTCGCCCGCGCCGCGGATCTCCAGGTCGTGCATCGCCAGGTAGAAGCCGCTGCCAAGTTCCTCCATCTGCTGGATCGCGTCCAGTCGCTGCGCCGCCTGCTTGGTCAGGCCTTCGATGTCGGGGACCATGAGGTAGGCGTAGGCCTGGTGGTGGCTGCGGCCCACGCGGCCGCGCAGCTGGTGCAGCTGTGCCAGGCCGAACTTGTCGGCGCGGCTCATCACGATGGTGTTGGCCGTGGGCACGTCGATGCCGGTCTCGATGATGGTGGAGCACAGCAGCACGTTGAAGCGCTGCGCCACGAAGTCGCGCATCACGCGCTCCAGGTCGCGTTCGGGCATCTGGCCGTGCGCGATGGCGATGCGCGCCTCGGGCAATATCTCCTCCAGCTTCTGGCGCCGGTTCTCGATGGTCTCGACCTCGTTGTGCAGGAAGTAGACCTGCCCGCCGCGCTTGAGTTCGCGCAGCACGGCCTCGCGGATCACGCCGTTGCCCTCGTTGCGCACGAAGGTCTTGATGGCCAGGCGGCGCTGCGGCGCGGTGGCGATCACGGAGAGATCGCGCAGGCCTTCGAGCGCCATGCCCAGCGTGCGCGGGATCGGCGTGGCGGTGAGCGTGAGCACGTCGACCTCGGCGCGCAAGGCCTTCATCGCCTCCTTGTGGCGCACGCCGAAGCGGTGTTCCTCGTCGATGATGAGCAGGCCCAGGTCCTTGAACTTCACGCTTTCGCTGAGCAGCTTGTGCGTGCCGACCACGATGTCCACCGAGCCGTCGGCCAGGCCCTTGGCGGCGGCGGTGATTTCCTTGGCCGAGCGGAAGCGGCTCATCTCGGCCACCTTCACCGGCCACTTGGAGAAGCGGTCGGACAGGGTCTGGAAGTGCTGTTCGGCCAGCAGCGTGGTGGGCGCGAGGAAGGCCACCTGGCGCCCACCGGTGACGGCCACGAAGGCGGCGCGCAGGGCGACCTCGGTCTTGCCGAAGCCCACGTCGCCGCAGACCAGGCGGTCCATGGGGCGCGGGCTGATCATGTCCTGGATCACGGCGTGGATGGCGCCACGCTGGTCGGCGGTCTCCTCGAAGCCGAAGTCGTTGGCGAACACCTCGTAGTCCTGCGCCGAGTAGCGGAACGCATGGCCCTGGCGCGCGGCGCGGCGGGCGTAGATGTTGAGCAGCTCGGCGGCGGCGTCGCGCACCTGCTCGGCCGCCTTGCGCTTGGCCTTTTCCCACTGGCCGCTGCCCAGCTTGTGCAGCGGCGCCTCGTCGGCGCTCACGCCGGTGTAGCGGCCGATCAGCTGCAACTGGCTCACCGGCACATAGAGCACGGCCTTGTCGGCGTACTCCAGGTGCAGGAATTCCTGCAGCGCGGGGCTGCCGTCGGGGTTTTTCTCCCCCATGTCCATGTTCACCAGGCCGCGGTAGCGGCCGATGCCGTGCGCGTTGTGCACCACGGGGTCGCCCAGGTTGAGCTCGGACAGGTCCTTGATCAGCGCGTCGACGTCGCTGACCTGTTCCTGCTTCTTGCGCCGGCGCGTGGTGGGGCCGGCGGCGAAGAGCTCGGTCTCGGTGACGAAGTCGATGCCGTCGTCCAGCCAGGAGAAGCCGACCGCGAGCGCGGCGGTGGCGATGCCGGTCTTTTCTTCGCTGGCCTGGAACTCGGCGAGCGAGTCGAAGGCCGGCGGGTGGACGCCGCTGGCGCGCAGGAAGTCCAGCAGGCTCTCGCGCCGGCCATCGCTTTCGGCCAGCAGCAGCACGCGGTGCGCGGTGTTGCGGATGTGGGCCTGCAGGCGCGAGAGCGGGTCTTCGGCGCCGCGCACCACGGACAGGTCGCCCAGCTTCTGCACGTGCGCGCCGTGTTCGATCTCCTGCTGCGCCGGGCGCACCACGTACTGCGCGTGCTGGTTGGCGCGGGTGTAGAACTGCTCGGTGCCCAGGAACAGGGCTTCGGGCGGCAGCACCGGCCGCTCGGTGTCGCCGCGCAGCAGGCGGTGGCGGTCCTTGGTGTCCTGCCAGAAGCGCTGGAAGGCGGGCTCCAGGTCGCCATGCAGCACCACGGTCGCGTCCGCGCCGAGGTAGTCGAACACGGTGGCGGTGTCGTCGAAGAACAGCGGCAGGTAGTACTCGATGCCGGCGGTGCGCAACGCCGTTGCCGATGTCCTTGTAGATGCGGCTCTTGGTCGGGTCGCCTTCGAGCAGCTCGCGCCAGCGGCTGCGGAATTTGGCGCGCGCCGCGTCGTCCATCGGGAACTCGCGCCCGGGCAGCAGCCGCACCTCGTTCACCGGGTAGAGGCTGCGCTGGCTGTCGGGGTCGAAGGTGCGGATGCTGTCGATCTCGTCGTCGAACAGGTCCACCCGGTAGGGCACCAGGCTGCCCATGGGGAAGAGGTCGATCAGGCCGCCGCGCACCGCGTACTCGCCGGGGCTCACGACCTGCGTCACGTGCTGGTAACCCGCCAGGGTCAGCTGGCCCTTGAGCCTGGCTTCGTCGAGCTTCTGCTTGACCTTGAAGTGGAAGGTGTAGCCGGCCAGAAAGGACGGCGGCGCGAGCCGGTACAGCGCGGTGGTGGCGGGGACGAGCACCACGTCGGCGCCGGTGTCCTTGTCGCGCTGCGAGATGCGCCAGAGCGTCGCCAAGCGTTCGCTGATCAGGTCCTGGTGCGGCGAGAAGGTGTCGTAGGGCAGCGTTTCCCAGTCGGGGAAGAGGGCGCAGCGCAGGCCGGGCGCGAAGAACGCCATCTCGTCGATCAGCCGCTGCGCGTCGTTGGCGTCGGCGGTGACGATGGCGGTGAGTCGGCCGGCGGCTTTTTCGCGCTCGCCCAGCTGGGCCAGCATCAGGGCATCGGCCGAGCCGCCGGGATGCGGCACGGTGTGGCGTTTGCCGGGGGTGAGTTTGGGCAAGTCCATGGGAGATGGAGGGGCGTGCGGGGTGGACTTGAGTGCGTGGTGGGCCAATGCGGCCATGACGAACACCCCCGACCGGGAGGGCGGGGGTGTGAGGGCTGATTTTAGAATGCAGGCACACCATGCCCCATGCCGACACCGAATTGACCCGCCCGGGCGCTCCCCGATGCCATGCGCTGCTGCCCTGTGCGGGCACCGGCACCCGGGCCGGCACCGACATCCCCAAGCAGTACCAGCCGATCGCCGGCCAGCCCATGGTGATGCACACCCTGGCGGCCTTGCGCGCCGTGGCGCGCCTGCAAGGCTGCGTGGTCGTCATCGCGCCCGACGATAGCTTCTGGACCTCGCAGCCCGTGGGCACCACGTTGGCGCGCTGCGGCGGGGCCACGCGCGCGGAGAGCGTGTTCAACGGCCTGCAGGCCTTGCGCGAGCAGGGCGCGGGGGTGGACGACTGGGTGCTGGTGCACGACGCCGCGCGCTGCCTCGTCACGCCGGCCCAGGTGGATGCCCTGATCGACGCCTGCAGGAACGACGCCGTGGGTGGCCTGCTGGCGCTGCCCTTGCCGGACACGCTCAAGGCCGAAACCGGTGGGCGCGTGGCGGCCACGGTGGAGCGCGCCGACAAGTGGCTGGCGCAGACGCCGCAGATGTTCCGCCTGGGCGCCTTGCAGGCCGCGCTGGCGGCCACGGCGCCCGGTGGCTTCGCCGGTGTGACCGACGAGGCCAGCGCCATGGAGATGGCGGGCCACCGGCCGCTGCTGGTGCGTGGCAGCGCGCAGAACTTCAAAGTCACCTACCCCGAAGACTTCGCGCTCGCCGAAGCCGTGCTCAGGAGCCGTTCATGAACCCCAACACCGTTCCGTCGTTCCGCATCGGCGAGGGCTGGGACGTGCACGCGCTGGTGCCCGGGCGGCCGCTCATCATCGGCGGCGTGCGCATTCCCCACAGCCAGGGGCTGCTCGGCCATTCCGATGCCGACGTGCTGCTGCACGCCATCACCGACGCGCTGCTGGGCGCGGCGGCGCTTGGCGACATCGGCCGCCATTTCCCCGACACCGACGAACGTTTCAAAGGCGCCGACTCCAGCGTGTTGCTGGCCGAGGCGGCGCGCCGGGTGCGCGAGGCGGGTTTCGAGATCGGCAACATCGACAGCACCGTGATCGCGCAGGCGCCCAAGCTCGCGCCCCACATCGCCGCCATGTGCGAAGGCATCGCCCGCACGCTGGGGCTGGCGACCGGTCAGGTCAACGTGAAGGCCAAGACGGCCGAGAAGATCGGCCCCGTGGGGCAGGGCCTGTCGATCGAGGCGCGCGCGGTGGCGCTGCTCGTCAAGACGGCGCCTTGACCAGTTTCATGTGGGCCGCGAGGCCCCCGGTGCTGCTGTTGGCCAGCGCGAAACGGCCGCCCATGCGCGCGATGGCGCGGTCCACGATCGCCAGGCCCAGGCCGGTGCCGGTGGCCGCGCTGCGCGAGACGTCGCCCCGGTAGAACGGCTGGGTCAGCTGTTCGAGCTGCTCCGGGTTGACGCCTTGCCCGTGGTCGCGCAGCTTGACCAGCACGTCGTCGTCCTTGGCCTTGGCCGCGATGTCGATCTTGGCGATGCCGGTTTCCGGGTCGCGCCCGTAACGCATGGCGTTCTCGATCAGGTTGGAGAACACGCGCTGCAGTTCCACCGCGTCGCCCATCACGGCGGTGTCGCGCGGGATGTTGGTGGTGATGTAGGTGTTCGGGTCCTGGCCGACCGAGAAGATCGCGGCGTCCACCACCTGGTTGAGGCTCACGCGCTCGGGCTTGAGGTGGTCGGGGCGGGCGTAGTCGAGGAACTTGTCGATGATGGCGTTGACCTGGTCGATGTCGGCCGCCATGTGCTCGCGCGCCTGCGCGTCGTCCACGCTCATCTCGGTTTCCAGGCGCAGGCGGGCCAGCGGCGTGCGCAGGTCGTGCGAGATGCCGGCGAGCATCAGGGCCCGGTCCTGCTCGATCTTGGAGAGCCGCTGGGCCATGCGGTTGAAGCCGATGTTGACCTCGCGGATCTCGCTGGTGGCGCACGGCTTCGTTGAGCTGGCTCGCGTTGAAATCGCCTTCGCGCACGCGGCTGGCCGCGAACGAGAGCTTCTTCAGTGGCCGGTTGATCAGGCGCGCGATCAGCGCCGCGCCCGTGAGCGAGAGCAGGGCGGCGGTGCCCAGCCAGATCAGCCAGGTGGTGCCCGCCACCGGGCCGATGCGCGAGGGGTCGGTGAGCAGCCAGTAGGGGTCGCCGTCGATGGTGAAGCCGATCCACAGGCCTGGCGCGCCATTGACTTCGCGCGCCACCAGCGTGTCGGGCCCGAGCCGGCCCCGCAGGCGCTCGGCCACGTTGCGGCTCAGTGCGTCGGTGTTGTAGAGGCGGAAGGTGTCGGTGGGCTCACGCGGCGCGATGCGCAGGCCTTCCTCGCTGGCCAGGGTCTTGATCAGCGAGACCCGGGCGATGGCGTCCGAGTGCACCAGGGCGGCGCGGCTGAGGTTGACCAGCGAGGCCAGCTGGTTCGCGCTCTGCAGCGCCCGCGGCTCGTACTCCAGCGCGCGGAAGGTCTGCAGCCAGGCGACGGTGCAGCCGACCAGCAGCAGGGCAAGGAAGAAAAACGTGCGCCAGAACAGGCTCACGCCCCGCGAAGGACGCATGTCCAGCGGGGCCGGCGCTGTCTCCAGCGAGGCCGGCTGGGTCTCGAACGGAACGCGTGACTCGTCGGACATCAGGCATTGCCATCGGGCACGAAGACATAACCCACGCCCCAGACGGTCTGCAGGTAACGCGGCGACGCGGCGTCCTCTTCGATCAGCTTGCGCAGGCGGGAGACCTGCACGTCCAGGCTGCGGTCAAAGGGCTCGAACTCGCGGCCGCGCGCCAGCTGGGCCAGTTTTTCGCGCGACAGGGGCTGGCGCGGGTGGCGCACCAGGGCCTTGAGCATGGCGAATTCGCCGGTGGTCAGCGGCAGGTCGGCGCCTTCCTTGCGCAGGGTGCGCAGGCTCAGGTCGAACTCGAACGGGCCGAACTTCACCACTTCCTGGTCCTGCGACGGTGCACCCGGCACCTCGGTGGGCGGGCGGCGGCGCAGCACGGCGTGGATGCGGGCCAGCAGCTCGCGCGGGTTGAAGGGTTTGCCCAGGTAATCGTCGGCGCCGACTTCCAGGCCCACGATGCGGTCCACATCCTCACTCTTGGCGGTGAGCATGATGATGGGCGTGCGGTCGCCATTGGCGCGCAGGCGGCGGCAGATCGACAGGCCGTCTTCGCCGGGCATCATCAGGTCGAGCACGATGATGTCGACCGAGTCGCGTTGCAGAACCCGGTTGAGGGCCTTGCCGTCTTCGGCCAGCATGACCTCGAAGCCTTCCTGCATGAGGTAGCGGCGCAGCAGGTCGCGGATGCGGACGTCGTCGTCGACGACCAGCACTTTGTTGGGACGGACAGTGGTTTGTGGCATGGGAGCAACTTCCGTTAAATGTAACAAACTCGATTGTGGCAGCGCCAAGTGCTTGTCAGCACTCATTTTTTATTTTTATGACACGCTGTTACAGATGTTGCCCGCATACTCCGCCGCTTCACCTCGCCCACATCACACAATCGGCGAATTGACCATACTTGAGTGCACCATGAAATCGTATCTGTCGAGTGGTTTGTTGCTAGTCACCCTGGGTTCGGCCTATGCCGCGCCGGGCGACCAGCGCGTGCATCCGATGCCCTCGGATGCGCCGGTGGCCGTCATGCCGATCTCGGCCGACGAAAGCGACCCACGCAGCACGATGCGCTTGCGCGATGCGCTGCGACAGCCCTTCGATGACATGGACGACAGCCGCAAACCCTACCGACTTTCGGTGGAAGAGCGCCAGCGTCTGCGCGAACAGCTTCGCGACCAGCCGCATCACGACTTCAAGTTCAAACCATGACCCTGTCTTCCTCGCGTCGTTTCTCCGGTCCCTCTTCTTCTTCCCGCTTTCTTCTCTCCTCCGTGCTGGCCCTCGGGCTGGGCTTGAGCGCTTCGGCGATGGCCCAGGTCACGGTGCCCGTGCCCGCCAACGTGGTGAACATCGCCGCCAGCGGTTTCCTGGAGGTGCCCCAGGACTGGCTGAGCATGAGCCTGAACACCACGCGCGAGGGCAGCGACGCCGTGACGGTGCAGAACCAGCTCAAGCAGGCACTCGACGCCGCGCTGGCCGTGGCCCGCGCCAACGCCAAGCCGCAGCAGCTGGAGGTCCGTACCGGCCAGTTCAGCCTGTATCCGCGCTACAGCAGCAACGGCAAGATCAACGGCTGGCAGGGCAGCACCGAACTGGTGCTCGAAGGGCGCGACTTCGCCCTCATCAGCGCCACGGCCGGCAAGATCCAGACCCTGACCATGTCGGGCACCAGCTTCTCGCTCTCGCGCGACGCACGCCGCAAGCTCGAGTCCGATGTGCAGGCGCTGGCCATCGAGCGCTTCAAGGCCCGGGCCGATGAAGTCAGCAAGGGCTTCGGTTTCTCCGGCTACAGCCTGCGCGAAATCAATGTGAGTTCGGCCGACCAGGAAGTGCGCCCGTTCCAGCCGCGCGCCATGGCCATGGAAGCCAAGGCCGCGATGTCGGACGCCGCCGTGCCGGTGGAAGCCGGCAAGTCCACGGTCAACGTCACCGTGTCGGGCTCGATCCAGCTGAAATAGACAACTTCTGCGCCTGAGACGGCGCGGTCCAGAGGTGCCGCGGAACCGGCTTTGCCGGGCCGCTGGCGCCGCCCCCTGGAGGGGGACGCGCGAAGCGCGGCGGGGGTGCTGCTGTTACTGGGCGGCCCAGCCGCCGTCCATGTTCCAGGCCACGCCCCGCACGTTGTTGCCGGCCGCCGAGCAGAAGAACACCGCCAGCTCGCCCAGTTCTTCCGGGGTGGTGAACTGCATGGACGGCTCTTTTTCGCCCAGCAGCTGTTTGGTGGCGTCCGCGTTGGAAATGCCTTGCGCCGCGGCCTTGGCGTCCACCTGTTTCTGCACCAGCGGGGTGAGCACCCAGCCCGGGCAGATAGCGTTGCAGGTGACGCCGGTGGTGGCGTTCTCCAGCGCCGTGACCTTGGTCAGGCCCACGATGCCGTGCTTGGCCGCGACGTAGGCCGACTTCTCGGCCGAACCCACCAGCCCATGCACCGACGCCACGTTGATGATGCGGCCCCAGTTGGACTTGAGCATCGCGGGCAGGGCCAGGCGGCTGGCGTGGAAGGCGCTGCTGAGGTTGATGGCGATGACCGCGTCCCAGCGCTCGACGGGAAAGTCTTCCACGCGCGCGACGTGCTGGATGCCCGCGTTGTTCACCAGGATGTCCACCTGGCCGAAGGTGCTGGCCGCGAAGGCCATCATGGCCTCGATCTCCGCCGGTTTGCTCATGTCGGCGCCGTGGTAGGCGACCTTGGCCCCCAGCGCAGCGATCTCCGCCTTGGGGCCTTCGGCATCGCCGAAACCGTTGAGCACGATGTTGGCACCCTGGCGCGCCAGGGCCTTGGCAATGCCCAGGCCGATGCCGCTGGTGGAGCCGGTGACGAGGGCGGTCTTGTTGGCAAGCATGAAGTGAACTCCAGTTCCAGTACGATGGGTTGAAAAGCGCTCAAGGCATTATCACGGACGCCTCCAGGCGCCCGCTTCGCACTGTCACACCATGCAAGAACCGAACCTCCAATACCTTCCCGTCACCGGGCCCGTGGCCCGCACCGGCGAACCGCGCCGCATGGCCTATTGGGACTGGGCCAGCGCCTCGGGCGACCACCGCCATGTCGTGGTCTGCGTGCACGGTCTCTCGCGCCAGGGGCGCGACTTCGACACCCTGGCGCGCGCCCTGGTCGGCCGCTGTCGCGTGATCGCGGTCGACGTGACCGGGCGCGGCCATAGCGACTGGCTGGCCGATCCCATGGCCTACCAAGTGCCCACCTACGCGGCCGACCTGGCGGCGCTGCTGATGCATGTGCGCGCAGCGAACCCGAAGGCCGTGATCGACTGGGTCGGCACCAGCATGGGCGGACTGATCGGCATGGCGATCGCGGCCCAGCCCGCCCTGGCACCACGCCGCCTGGTGCTCAACGATGTGGGGCCGGCCATCCAGTGGGAGGCACTGCAGCGCATCAGCACCTACCTGGGCCAGAACCCCTCGTTCGACAGCGAGCAGGCGGCCCTGGATTACCTGGCCTCGATTTCCGCCGGCTTCGGTCCCCACACGCCGGCGCAATGGCGGGCGCTGTCCCTGCCGCTGCTGCGCGAGCGCGACGGGCGCTGGTGGCTGCACTACGACCCGGCCATCGCCATGCCGGTCAAGGCCCTGACCGGCATGGCCGACGAGGCACAGGCCCGGCAGATCGCCCGCGACGGCGAGGCCACCCTTTGGCAGCTGTACGACGCCATCACCGCGCCCACCCTGCTGCTGCGCGGCGGGCAGTCGGACCTGCTCTCCGAGGCCACCGCCGCCGAGATGGGGCGGCGCGGTCCCAGGGCGCGCTGTGTGGTTTTTGAGGGCGTGGGCCACGCGCCGACGCTGGTGGCCGATGATCAGGTGGCCGCCGTCCGGGACTTCCTCTGGTCCAACTGAGCGGTTGGTTGTTGAGCGATTCATGAAACGTGTGATTTCCCCGACCTCGTCCGAGGCCTCCCATGCGGCCACCCTCATCGAGCGCGCGCCGGCCGTGCCCTCGGCGATCGTGGCGGCCACTTCCGACAGCCTGCCCAAGCAGGCCAACGCACTGGCCCGCGCGCGCGCGTTCGCGGAACCCTTGCTGGGCAGCGAACAGCTCGACACCGGCGAGAACACCCTGGCGCACGCCGATGCCGTGGCCGGCGTGCTGCACGACATCGGCGGCTCCGAGGCGATGCAGGCGGCGGCGTATCTGGTGTACGCCTGCCAGCACCTGAACCGCCCGCAAGAGGTGATCGCCAAGGCGTTTGGCGACAACTTCGCGGCGCTGGCGCTGGAGACCACCAAGCTGGTGCAGTTGCAGCGCCAGGCCCGGATCAAGTCGGCCGAGGTGCTGGCCAAGAAGGAAGAGGAACGCCAGGCGGCGCAGGAACAGGCCCTGCCCGTGCGCAACGCCCGGCAAGGCGCCGGTGTCCGAGCTGGCCGCGAGCCAGACCGAGAACGTGCGCAAGATGCTGCTGGCCTTCTCGCGCGACCTGCGCGTGGTCATGCTGCGCCTGGCGTCCCGGCTGCAGACCCTGCGCTACTTCGCCGCCTGCAAGGGAGAGCCTGGTGACGCGCTCGCCAGCGAGTCGCTGCACGTCTTCGCGCCGCTGGCCAACCGCCTGGGCATCTGGCAGATCAAGTGGGAAATGGAGGACCTGGCCTTCCGTTTCCTGGAGCCGCAGACCTACAAGCACGTGGCCCGGCTGCTGGACGAGAAACGCGCCGAACGCGAAGCCCATGTGGAGCAGGTGCGCCAGCAGCTCGAGGCCGAGCTGCAACGCCAGGGCGTGGCCGCTTCCGTGCAGGGACGGCCCAAGCACATCTACAGCATCGTCAAGAAGATGCGCGGCAAGTCGCTGGACTTCGACCAGGTGTTCGACATCCGCGCGCTGCGCGTGATCGTGCCCGGCCGCGATGATTGCTACACCGCGCTGGCCCATGTGCATGCGAACTATGTGCCGGTGGCCGACGAATTCGACGACTACATCGCCAAACCCAAACCGAACGGCTACCAGTCGCTGCACACGGTGGTGCGCGATGAGCAGGGCCGGGCCTTCGAGATCCAGATCCGCACCCAGGCCATGCACGACCATGCCGAACACGGCGTGGCCGCGCATTGGGCGTACAAGGAGGCGGGAGCCAAGGGTTATGCCGGCGTCTCGGCCAGCTCGGAGTACGACGCCAAGATCGCGGTGCTGCGCCAGCTGCTGGCCTGGGAGCGCGACCTGAGCGGCACCGCGCAGGGGCTGTTCGACGATCGCATCTACGTGCTCACGCCCGATGCGGCCATCGTCGAACTGCCCCAGGGCGCCACGGCGGTGGACTTTGCCTACAGCGTGCACACCGACCTCGGCCACCGCTGCCGGGGGGCGCGCGTCGATGGCGCCATGGTCACGCTCAACACGCCCCTGCAGAACGGGCAGACGGTGGAAATCACCGCCGCGAAAGAGGGCGGGCCGTCGCGCGACTGGCTCAATGCCGAACTGGGCTACCTCGTCAGCCACCGGGCCAAGAGCAAGGTGCGCGCATGGTTCAACGCGCAGGCCATGGAGGAGACCATGGCGCGCGGGCGCGAGGCGGTGGAAAAACTGCTGCAGCGCGAGGGCAAGACCGCGCTGAAGTTCGACGACCTTGCCGTGTCCATGGGACTGGCTTCTGCGCAGGAGCTCTTCGAGCAGGTGGGCAAGGACGAACTGTCGCTGCGGGCCATCGAGATGCACCTGCGCCCGCCCGAGCCCGAGGCGCCGTCCGAAATTCCCGTGTGGCTCAAGAAGCCGCGCAAGTCCTCCAGCCAGCCCAGCGGTGGGGTGCTGGTGGTCGGGGTGGATTCGCTCATGACGCAACTGGCAAGTGCTGCAAGCCGGCGCCGCCGGACGACATTGGCGGTTTCGTGACGCGCGGCAAGGGCGTGAGCATCCACCGAGCCGATTGCAGCGATTTCGCCCACCTGCAGCGCAAGAACCCAGACCGCGTGATCGAGGTGCAGTGGAGCGGTCAGGTCGCCCCGGATCGGGATGGCCGCGCGGCCGTGTACCCGGTGGACGTGGCCATCGAGGCGCAGGACCGCCAGGGCCTGCTGCGTGACATTTCGGACGTGTTCGCCCGCGAGAAGATGAACGTGATCGGGGTGCAGACCCAGTCGGTCAAGGACGTGGCCTGGATGACCTTCACCATCGAGGTGTCGGACGCCCGGCAGGTGCTGCGGGCCATGTCCGTGGTGGGCGATGTGCCGGGTGTGCGGGTGGTGCGCCGCAAATGATGTGATGGGTCGGCCAGAAGTGCCCCGGAACACTGCTATACTGCGAGGCTTCGAATCGTTTGTAGGCGCGTAGCTCAGCTGGTTAGAGCACCACCTTGACATGGTGGGGGTCGTTGGTTCGAGTCCAATCGCGCCTACCAAACTTCTTCGGGGTCAACCAGGCCCCGGAAACAGAAAGCAGACCCCGCAGTCTGCTTTTTTTTCGTCTGTCCGGCGCCAGGGCATCGCCGGACGCTGTCTCGCAAGGCTCCCCGCACAGGGAAAACCCATGCTTGCGGCCCAGGGGCGGGTTTTTAGAATGTGCCGTATCCTTCCCGCAGACGACGGGCCTTGTTCGCCCGTTCCTTCCAGAAAGTCCCGCAGTGCAAAAAACCAAGGCCGGTAGCGGCAGCGAACGTGCGCCCGCCGTGCGTGTGATCAAGAAGTACCCGAACCGGCGTCTCTACGACACCGACACCTCGTCGTACATCACGCTGGCCGAAGTGAAGTCGCTGGTCATGGACAACGAGCCCTTCGTGGTTCGGGACGCCAAGACCAACGACGACCTCACGCGCAGCATCCTGCTGCAGATCATCCTGGAAGAAGAGACGGCGGGCGTGCCGATCTTCACCGAGCAGGTGCTGGCCAACATCATTCGGTTCTATGGCCATGCCATGCAGGATTTCATGGGCGCCTACCTCGAAAAGAACGTCCAGATCTTCATGGATCTGCAGCACAAGATGGCCGAGCAGTCCACGGGCGTCAACCCGGAAGCCTGGAAGCAGTTCATGAACGTGCAGTCGCCCATGATGCAGGGCATGATGGGCACCTACCTGGAGCAGTCGCGCACCGCCTTCACGCAGATGCAGGAGCAGATGCAGAAGAACAGTGAGCAGATGCTGGCGGCGCTGGGGCTCAAGCGCTGAGTCTCGCCATTCTCGCTGCCAGCCGCAGCGCGTCGTCGGCTGCTGCGCCCGCCGCAGTGTTGTCGAAGATGCACCAGACTTGGGTGGTCGCTGGCCAGTTCAACAACTCCCGCGCCCTGGCCTCAAGCCAGTCGTCGTCGTAAGCCGACCAATACATGCGTGGCGAGCCGTGCCAACGGCAGTAGACGACGGCACCCTGGCCGTCTCCGCGCTCGCCGAGCCAGCCGCCTGGCTCCCCGGCGCCGGCAGGTTTGGGCGGATCCGCGACCACGCGACCGATGCCCTGCTCCACCAGCAAGCGCTCGGCCACCGCCGTGAACCAGGTGGGATGCCTCGGTTCGCAGACGACCGCACCCGGGTATTCCGCGCGCACCGAGCGAAAGAAGTCGCGTGCCACCTCGGGATCGAATCCCAACGACGGCGGCAGTTGCACCAGCAACACCGCCAGGCGCTCGCCGAGTCCCGCCAGCGACGAAACGAAGGCGCCCACCTCCCGGGGTGGAACCTTCAGCCGCGCCACGTGCGTGAAAGCCTTGGGCAGCTTCACCGAGAAGCGGAAACCGGTCGGTGTCTGCATCGCCCAGCGCTCGAAGGTGTCCGCGCGGTGGGTGCGGCTGAAGGTGGTGTTGATTTCCGTGCAGCCCAGCACCCGTGCATAGCGCTCCAGCAGCGCTCCGTCGCCCGGAAATGCCTCGGCCACCGCTCGCGGTAGGCCCCAGCCTGCGGTGCCGATGTGGAGGGAAGGTGTGGTCCGTGTCATGCCGCTGGTGTGTGGCAATCCGCGTGCCGGTGCCCGTGCCTGTCTGGCCGACCGCTGCCGGCGAGGGGCCAAGGAATGTGCTGTCAGCCAAATCGACGCGCCGCCTTACAATAACGGACCACGCTCTTCAGCCAGGTAGCCCGGCGGAATTCAAATGGAAACAATGACTTACGACACCGCCTCCGCCGCCAAAACACCCAAAGTCGGGTTCGTCAGCCTGGGTTGCCCCAAGGCGCTGACCGACTCCGAACTGATCCTCACGCAACTCAGCGCCGAGGGTTACCAAACCTCCAAAACCTTTGCCGGTGCCGATCTGGTGATCGTCAACACCTGCGGCTTCATCGACGACGCCGTTCGTGAGAGCCTGGACACCATTGGCGAAGCCCTGGCCGAGAACGGCAAGGTGATCGTGACCGGGTGCCTGGGCGCGCGCGAAGGCGAGGGCGGCGGCAACTTGGTGCGGCAGATGCACCCCAGCGTGCTCGCCGTGACCGGCCCGCATGCCACGCACGAGGTGATGACGGCGGTGCACGAGCACCTGCCCAAGCCGCACGACCCCTTTGTGGACCTGGTGCCGCCGCAGGGCATCAAGCTCACGCCGCGCCATTACGCTTACCTGAAGATCAGTGAGGGCTGCAACCACCGCTGCACGTTCTGCATCATCCCGTCCATGCGCGGCGATCTGGTGAGCCGACCGATCGGCGACGTGCTGACCGAAGCGCGCAAGCTGTTCGAGTCTGGCGTGAAGGAGTTGTTGGTGGTGAGCCAGGACACCTCGGCCTATGGCGTCGATGTGAAGTACCGCACCGGCTTCTGGGATGGCAAGCCGGTGAAGACGCGCATGTTCGATCTCGTGCGCTCGCTGGGTGAACTGGCCCAGGGCTATGGCGCCTGGGTGCGGCTGCACTATGTGTACCCGTATCCGCACGTGGACGAGATCATTCCGCTGATGGCCGACGGCCTGTGCCTGCCTTACCTGGACGTGCCGTTGCAGCACAGCCATCCGGACGTGCTGCGCCGCATGAAGCGGCCCGCCAGTGGTGAGAAGAACCTGGAGCGCATCGCGCGCTGGCGCGAGCTCTGCCCGCAGATCGTGGTGCGCAGCACCTTCATTGCCGGCTTCCCTGGCGAGACCGAGGCCGAGTTCGACCACTTGCTGGAGTTCGTGCGCGAGGCGCGCATCGACCGCGCCGGCTGCTTCGCCTATTCGCCGGTGCCGGGTGCCACGGCCAACGAGCTGCCGGACGCCGTGCCCGATGCCGTGCGGGAAGAACGCCGGGCGCGCTTCATGGCGGTGGCCGAGGCCGTGTCGGCCGAGAAGCTGCAGCAGCGCGTGGGCGCGACCATGCAGGTGCTGGTGGATTCCGCGCCGAGCCTGGGCAAGAAGGGCGGCATCGGACGCAGTTACGCCGATGCGCCGGAGATCGATGGTGTGGTGCGGCTGCTGCCGCCAGAGAAGATCAGCAAGACCATGAAGGTCGGCGAATTCACCAAGGCCCGTGTGGTCGCGGCACAGGGACACGACCTGTTGGCGGTCCCGGTTTGACGGTGACTGCGATGGCCGGACTGCACACTCGCCGGCCACATCGGGTGCTTCAGAATGTGAAGCAACTCAACCGTATGCGCAAAGCCTGCTTGCAGGCTTTGCATCTTGATAAGGCAAAAGAAAAGGGCTTGCAAACATCACGTTTGCAAGCCCTTTATGATTGGTGCCCAGGAGAGGACTCGAACCTCCACGATGTTACTCGCTAGTACCTGAAACTAGTGCGTCTACCAATTCCGCCACCTGGGCTTTCAGGAAAACCAGAAGTATAGCAGAGAAAAAAAGCGATCCAAAAAGTGAACGAAAAAAACAGCCTGTTGGCCGAATATGAAGGTGTCGTTTCCGGACATCGCGATGGACACGGTTTTGTGATCCGCGACGATGGCCAGGCCGACATTTACCTGCCCTCCAACGAGATGCGCGCGGTGTTGCACAAGGACCGGGTCAAGGCCCGCATCGTGCGGCTGGACCGCAAGGGGCGCCCCGAAGGGCGCGTGACCGAAATCGTCGAACGCTCCGACTCCCCCATCATCGGGCGCCTGTTGCAGGAAAGCGGTGTGTGGCTCGTCGCCCCCGAGGACAAGCGCTACGGGCAGGACGTGCTGATCCCCAAGGGCGCCACCGGATCGGCCAAGCCCGGCCAGGTGGTGGTGGTGCAACTGACGGAGCCGCCGGCGCTGTACGGTCAACCGGTGGGGCGCGTGAAGGAGGTGCTGGGTGAGATCGACGACCCCGGCATGGAGATCGAGATCGCGGTGCGCAAGTACGGCGTGCCGCACGAGTTTTCCGATGCCGCACTCGCCCAGGCGCGCGCGCTGCCGGACCACGTGCGCGCCGCCGACCACAAGCACCGCGTCGACCTGCGCGACGTGCCGCTGGTGACGATCGACGGCGAAGACGCGCGCGACTTCGACGACGCCGTGTATTGCGAGCCGGCGAAGGTCGGCAAGGGCAAGGGCTGGCGCCTGCTGGTGGCGATTGCCGACGTGAGCCACTACGTGGAGACCGGTTCACCGATCGACGTCGATGCGTATGACCGCGCCACCTCGGTCTATTTCCCGCGCCGCGTGATTCCCATGCTGCCGGAGAAGCTCTCCAACGGCCTGTGCTCGCTGAACCCCGGTGTCGAACGCCTGTGCATGGTGTGCGACATGCTGGTCAATGCCAAGGGCGAGGTGCACGCCTACCAGTTCTACCCGGCGGTGATGTTCAGCCACGCGCGCTTCACCTACACCGAGGTGGCCGCGATCCTGCAGAACACCCGGGGGCCGGAGGCCGCGCAACGCAAGGCGCTGGTGCCTTACCTGCTCAATCTGCACGATGTGTACCGCGCCCTGCTGATGGCGCGCGGCGAGCGCGGTGCGGTGGATTTCGAAACCACCGAGACGCAGATCGTCTGCGACGAGTCGGGCCGCATCGAGAAGATCGTGCCGCGCACGCGCAACGACGCGCACAAGCTGATCGAGGAAGCCATGCTCGCGGCCAACGTGTGCTCGGCCGATTTCATCCAGGAGGGCAAGCACACCGGTCTGTTCCGCGTGCACGAAGGCCCCACGCCGGAGAAGCAGGAAATCCTGCGCAACTACCTCAAGGCCATGGGTGTGTCGCAGACGATCGGCGACAACCCCAAACCGGGCGATTTCCAGGCGATCGCCAACGCCACCAAGGACCGCCCCGAGGCCCAGCAGATCCACACCATGCTGCTGCGCTCCATGCAGCAGGCGATCTACACGCCCATCAACAGCGGGCACTTTGGTCTGGCGTTCGAGGCCTATACGCACTTCACGAGCCCGATCCGGCGCTACCCCGACCTGCTGGTGCACCGCGTGATCAAGGCCATCTTGGCGCGCAAGCGCTATGAGCTGCCGAACCTGCCCACGCCGGGCGAGGCGCACGCCAAGTTGAGCAAGCGGCTGGCGAGCCGTGTGAAGCCGCCGGTGGCGGGCGAGGTGGTGAAGAAACCGTCGGCCGACACGCTGGCCTGGCAAGCCGCAGGCTTGCACTGCAGCGCCAACGAGCGCCGCGCCGACGAGGCCAGCCGCGATGTGGAGGCCTGGCTCAAGTGCAAGTACATGCGCGAACACCTGGGCGAAGAGTTCAGCGGTGTGGTGACCGCGGTCACGAGCTTCGGCCTCTTTGTCACGCTCGATGCGATGTACGTCGAGGGGCTGGTGCACATCACCGAACTCGGCGGGGAGTACTTCCGGTTCGACGAGGCGCGCCAGGAGCTGCGTGGCGAGCGCACCGGCATTCGCTATGCATTGGGCACCCGGGTGCAGGTGCAGGTGAGCCGGGTGGACCTGGATGGCCGACGCATCGACTTCCGGCTGGTCAGCGGTGAAGACGACCTCGTGTTGCGGGCCATGCGCGACAAGACCGGTTTGCCTTCCTCTCCCGACCATCAGGCGCAGCCTGCCCGGGGGGGCAAGTCGCGCCGCAACCGGAGCGAGGGCGCGCCGCAGGGGCGCCAGGCGCCCGCCATGGACGTCAAGGCCGCCGTGCGCAAGGCGGCGGGCAAGAAGGGCGAGCGGGGCGGTGCCCGCAGCACCGCGAGCCAGTCTCGCAAGAGCCGGCGCTGAACCGGTCGTTACCCGACTTCGCCATGCCCAACTCCGCCGCCCTGACCAAAAGCCCCGCGGCCAAGCCAGCCAAGGCCACCGTGGTGCGCCGGCGCGAGCCTGCGGCCGTGCCCACCGACCGGGCCTTGCGCATCGGCGTCTCGGCGCGCCTGCTGCACCAGGCGCCGCAGGAACTGGGGTTTCGAAACAAGATCCTGCAGTACATCGAACAGTCGCTGGCCCACTGGATCATGGAGCACGGGGCGGTGGCCTTCATGGTGCCGGCCGTGGCGCACGACAGCAAACACGCGGCGCGCCATCTCAAGGTGGAGCAGGTGGTGCAGGAGCTGGATGCCCTGGTGCTGCAGGGTGGCGCCGACGTGGCGCCCCAGAGTTACGGGCAGACCCCGATGGACCCACGCTGGCAGGGCGACGTGGTGCGCGACCGCTATGAGCTGGCCTTGCTGCGCACCTTTCTCGCTCAGAAGAAGCCGGTGCTGGGGGTTTGCCGGGGCGCGCAACTGCTCAACGTGGCCTTCGGCGGGACGCTGTACCAGGACATCCCGACGCAATGCCCGGCGGCCCATGCCCACGTCGACACCGATCTGTACGACCAACTGGAGCACGACGTGACCTTTCTCCAGGGCACGGCACTGACCAAGCTGTATCCGAATGCCTCGCAGCTGCGAGTGACCAGCATCCATCACCAGGCGGTGGCGGAACTGGGCAAGGGCGTGGTGGTGGAGGCCGTGTCCACGCTGGACGGCATGGTCGAGGCCATTCGCTGGACCGGCGGGACCTATGCGCGCGGCGTGCAATGGCATCCCGAGTTCCACCATGGGCGCGATGCGCTGGCCGACAGCTCGCCCATCATGTTGGACTTTCTGGAGGCCTCGCGGGCCGCCGCGTTGGAGCGGCTGGCCAGCGGGCACGAACCCGATCCGCGCACGCCGCGGGCGCCCTTGCGATTGGGCGCCTGAGCCTACACTCTGTCCCCTCCGTCTTCCGCTGCTCTCACGCCATGCGCATTGTTTTCTTCCTGCTCGAAACCTTCTTCTTCTTCCTCGTGGCGGCGGCGCTGTTGAGGGCGTGGATGAACCACCTGCGCATCAACATGTCGGGCCAGCCGGGGCGCTTCGCGATCGCGGTGACCGATTGGCTGGTGGCACCCCTTCGCCGGGTGCTGCCACGCTCGCTGGCACAGAGCCGCATCGACTGGGGCAGCCTGGGTGCGGCCGTGCTGCTTTCGTTGGCGTTCGGCGTCTTGTGGTGGTTGCTGGCGGCGAGCGTGTCTGCGGCCCCCGGCTCGGCCGCCGGAGTGGTGACGATCGTCTTCACCATGGCGGTGCGCCTGCTGGTGCGCACCTTGCTGCAGGGCTTGATGATCCTGCTGATCGGCTACGCCATCCTGTCGTGGGTGCAGCCGCAATCGCCGGTGATGGGCACGCTCGACCGCCTGTGCGCGCCCATCCTGCGCCCGGTGCGCCGGGTCGTGCCCTTGATCGGCGGGGTGGACCTGTCGGTGCTGGTGGTGATCATCCTGCTGCAGGTCGGCCTGATGCTGCTGGGCTGATCGGGCTTTCAGCCCGGTGGCCGCACCCGCGCCGCCAGGCGCCCGGCCGTGAGCCCAGGGGCAGCGCCATCGTCCCAGCGGTCGGCCAGCCAGCCGTGCTGATGCACGGCCGCAGCGACCCTGTCCCGCACCCCTTCGCCCGAAAGCCCGGCTGGCGCGATCGCGCTGCCGATCATGCCGGCGAGCACATCGCCCGTGCCGGCGGTGCGCAGGGCGGCGTTTCCGCTGGCGTTGATGAGCGGCACTTCGCCGGGCGAGGCCAACACCGAGCCCGAGCCCTTGAGCACGCACAACGCGCCGAAGCGATCGGCCAGCGCCTGTGCAGCCTTCAATCGATGGGCCATGACCTCGGGGGTCGTGGTGCCCAGCAGGCGCGCGGCTTCCAGGGGATGCGGGGTGAGCACCGTTGTCCTGCCCCGGCCGTGGCGGCGGCCGAGCAGGGTTTGCAGCGCGGTGTCGGTGGCGATGGCATTGAGCGCGTCGGCGTCGAGCACCAGCGTTCGGGCGCCCGAGAGCACGCGCGGCAGCAGAGCAGCCACCGAGGCACCGCCGCCGCAACCGCAGACGACACTCGCGGTTTCGAGGACGCCGGGCTCCAGTAGCCGCTGCGGACGGCGGAACATGAGTTCGGGGCAGCCGGGGTCCCAAGGCGTCGGGCTGCTTGCATCACCTTCGAGCAGACCGACGAACACGCGGCCCGCGCCGGCGTGCAGCGCGGCCCGAGCGGCGAGCACGGCGGCACCGGTCATGCCCGCGCCCTGCACGGCGATGCCTTGGCCACCGAGCACCAGCACGTCGCCGAAGCTGCCCTTGTGACTGGCATGCGGCCGTGTGCCCGTGGTCTGGGGCTGCCCGGCCAGCCAGGCGGTCACAGGCACGGCGGTCGCTGGCGGGACCTCCAGGTCGTCGAACCAGACGCTGCCGGCGGCATCGCGTCCGGTGCCGGTGAACAAACCGGGTTTCAGGGTGAGCAGCGACAGCGTGTGGCGCGGCCCCGGCGGTGCCAGGGACGGGGCGTTCAGGGCCGCCAGGACGCCTGTGTCGGCGTCCAGCCCACTGGGGACATCGACGCAGAGCACGGGCTGGGCGCAGGAGCGAAGCAGGTCCAGCCATGGGGCGAGAGCTCCCTCCAACGCCCTTTGCGGGCCGATGCCGAACAGGGCATCGATGGCGAGATCGAAGCGCGTCGGCGGCCCGTCGCTGAACGGCACGCCGGCGGCGCGCGCGGCCTGCAGGGCCTGACGGGCGTCGGCCGGCATCCGGGTCTCATCCCGCACCGCATGTGTCACGACCACTTCGGGAAAGCCACCCCGTTCCTGCGCCCACTGGTGCAGGTGGGTGGCCGCGACCAGGCCGTCGCCCCCGTTGTTGCCGGGCCCGCAGGCGACCCAGATGCACCGCGCGTGCGGTTGCAGCGCGCGTGCGAGCCGCGCCACCGCCAGGCCGGCGCGCGACATCAAGGTGTGGTGGGGGAGGGTGGAAGCGGCCTGCTGCTCGATCTGCCGCGTGGCGGCGCTGCCGTACAAGGCAGCGCGGCCGGTGCCGGACACCGGGTGCAGGCGGGTGCCTGTGTTGAAGCTGCGCGTGTCCAAGGTCTCGCTCCTCTCAAGGAATGGGCGCATTTCAACATGTTTGCGCGCAGGCGCTGACCGCCCGCGGATGGTTTCAGAGACCGAAGCGCTGGGGCGAGCTGCCGGTGATGTCGATCTCGGCAGAACGCCCTGACAGCTGATCGGCCAGCGCCCGGGCGGTGCCGCAGGCCATGGCCCAGCCGGCGCCGCCGTGGCCCAGGTTCAGCCACACGCCGGGTTGGCGCGTGGCACCCAGCACTGGAGGGCCATCGGGCAGTGTGGCCTGGGCGCCTTGCCATTCCTGCACGCTGCCCCGGGGGCCACCCAGACGCACAGCACCGGGGAACCAGTCCGCCAGCACGCCGTAAAGCCGTTTCAGCGTGGCTTTGGAGGGCTGGCCGGGCGTGGCGCCGAACTCACTGCCGCCGGCCACGCGAATGCGCTGGCCCAGCCGGGCGATCGAGATGCCATGGCCGGCGTCCAGCACCGCCGACTGCGGGGCGTCCAGCGGCTCACGCACCGCAGCACTGAGCGAGTGGCTGTAGACGGGCTGCAAAGGCAGGCGCAGCCCGAGTGGGTGCAGCAGGCGCGCGCTGTGCACCCCCCGCGCACACCACCACCGCGTCGAAGCGTTGCACGTCGTTGGCATCCGGGGTGCCCGCGCTCGAGAGCCGCAGGTTCACACCACCCGTGGGGCCCAGGGTTTCGATGGCGTCCACCGACGTGCTGAACACGAAGCGGCAACCGAGTTGCTGGGCCTCGACGCGGATCGACAGCGCGAATTCCCGGCAATTGGCCGCGGCTTCCCCGCCCAGTTCGACCGCACCGTGCAACGGCGTTTCAGGATTCAGGGCGGGTTCGAGCGCGCGGGCCTGATCGGCCGAGAGTTCACGGCAGGCGATCCCGAGGTCCTTCATCTGTTGCAAGGCGGGCTGGGCTTGCTCCGCCTCCCGCGGATGGCGCCAGAGCACCAGCATGCCCTGGCTGCGGTCATGGTCGAGGTCCCGTTCCTCGGTGATTTCCAGCAGGCGCTGCTGGCTGTACTGCACCCATTGGTGCATCTGCCGGTGGTGTTCGGCCTGGCGTGGGCCTTGGCCCGCCTGCAGCCAGCGCCAGATCCAGCGCCACTCTCCGCCGCGTGGCAACCGGGCCAGCTTCAGTCCTCCCGGGCGCGAGGCCCAGGGCATGCGCAGGCTACGTTCCGGCCGGTTCCAGGCGGCCGTCCAACCTGCGGCGACGAGCGCGCCGCTGGCAAAGCTGGCTTCTTCGGCCACGGTGCTGCGGCGCTCGAACACCGTGACTTCATGGCCGTCGCGCGTCAGTTCGAACGCGGTTGTGGTGCCGATCACACCCGCGCCCACCACCGCGACCCTCAAGATGCGCCCCCGACGGGTGCAGAGGGCGCCCCTGGGTGGGAAGGGGGTGGGCAATCGACGGTCAACGGGACATCGGGCATGGGTTGTGGCGCAGAAACACCCCGGCCGCGATTCCATTCGGAGCGCGGTCCAGAGAGCGAAAGTAGGACGGGATCGGTCGGGCTGCTATAATCGACGGGCTTTGCAGATGGCTGGCTCGAACACCGTTCTTGCCGCCTTTGCAGGGCGAAATCGCAAACCAGCCCAACCGGGTGTTGCCTGAAGCACCAGGACCGTCAGCGGTCCGTTCAATGCACAGGTGATCGGGGCTGGATTTTAGACTCAACCTCTGGAAAGTTAACTCATGTCTATCTCCATGCGCGAAATGCTGGAAGCCGGTGTCCACTTTGGACACCAGACCCGCTTCTGGAACCCCAAGATGGCACCGTACATCTTCGGCCATCGCAACAAAATCCACATCGTCAACCTCGAAAAGACGCTGCCCCTGTTCGAAGAGGCCGCCAAGTTCGTGCGCCAGCTCTCCGCCAACCGCGGCACCATCCTGATGGTGGGCACCAAGCGCCAGTCGCGCGACATCGTGGCCCAGGAAGCCCGCCGCGCCGGCGTGCCTTTCGTGGACCAGCGCTGGCTGGGCGGCATGCTGACCAACTTCAAGACGGTCAAGACCTCCATCAAGCGCCTGAAGGACATGCAAGCCCAGAAGGAAGCCGGTCTGGACAGCATGACCAAGAAAGAGCAGCTGATGTTTGCTCGCGAAATGGAAAAGCTCGAGAAGGACATCGGCGGCATTCAGGACATGAATGCGCTGCCCGATGCCATCTTCGTCATCGACGTGGGCTTCCACAAGATCGCCGTGCTCGAAGCCCAGAAGCTGGGCATCCCGCTGGTGGGCGTGGTCGACACCAACCACTCGCCCGTGGGCATTGACTACGTCATCCCCGGCAACGACGACTCGGCCCGTGCCGTGGCCCTGTACGCCCGTGGCATCGCCGACGCCATCATCGAAGGCCGCAGCAACGCGGTGAACGATGTCGTCAAGGCCGTGGCCGCCGAAGGCGCTGACGAATTCGTGGAAGTCAAGGAAGACGCTTCCGCCTGAGCCTGACTCTTGCATGAAAGAGGGGCTCCTGTAGCCCCTTTTTCATAAGGCCACCCGATCATTGAAACAGACCGTTCTGCCCGCCGGGGCACAACGGCGAACGGAGAAACTGAAATGGCAATTACCGCAAGCATGGTCGCCGAACTGCGCGCCAAGACCGACGCACCCATGATGGAGTGCAAGAAAGCCCTGACCGAAGCCGACGGCGACATGGCCAAGGCGGAAGAGCTGCTGCGCGTCAAGCTCGGCACCAAGGCCGGCAAGGCCGCCAGCCGCGTCACCGCCGAAGGCGTCGTGGCCAGTTCCATCAACGGCACCACCGGCGCGCTGATCGAAGTCAACTGCGAAACCGACTTCGTCACCAAGAACGACAGCTTCCTGGCGCTGGCCAACGCGGCCGCCCAGCTGGTGGCGGCACACAACCCCGCCGACCTGGAAGCCCTGGGCGCGCTGCCCTACAGCCAGGACGGCTTCGGCCCCACGCTGGAAGACGTGCGCAAGGGCCTGATCGGCAAGATCGGCGAAAACATGTCGTTCCGCCGCTTCAAGCACTGGGCCAACGGCGGCCAGCTCGCTGGTTACCTGCACGGCACCCGCATCGGCGTGGTGGTGGAGTTCGAAGGCGATGCCGTGGCGGCCAAGGACGTCGCCATGCACGTGGCCGCGATGAAGCCGGTGTCGCTGACCTCGGCCGACGTGCCTGCGGAGCTGATCGAGCGCGAGCGCTCGGTGGCCGCCGCCAAGGCCGCCGAATCGGGCAAGCCTGCCGACATCGTCGCCAAGATGGTGGAAGGCTCGGTGCAGAAGTACCTCAAGGAAGTGTCGCTGTTCGACCAGGTTTTCGTGAAGGCCGCCGATGGCAAGCAGACCGTGGGCGCGATGCTCAAGGCCGCTGGCACCAACGTGAAGGGCTTCACCCTGTTCGTGGTGGGCGAAGGCATCGAGAAGAAGGTCGACGACTTCGCGGCGGAAGTGGCCGCGCAAGTGGCTGCCGCCAAGGGCGCCTGATCCTGCCGAGACTGGACGAGACAACGGGCCGCAAGGCCCGTTGTGCCGTATGGGGCTTATTTACGCCCCGAAGCGGCAGGTGAATGCGGGCTCCTCGCTACACTTGCCGGTTGAATCTTTGTTTATCGATTTCCTGAAAGTTGCCTCATGCCAGCCTACAAACGGATTCTGTTGAAACTGTCGGGAGAGGCCCTCATGGGCGATGACGCTTTCGGCATCAACCGAGCCACCATCGTGCGCATGGTGGAAGAAATCGCCGAAGTCACCCGCCTGGGCGTCCAGGTGCGATCGTCATCGGTGGCGGCAACATCTTCCGCGGCGTTGCCGGGGGCTCGGTCGGCATGGACCGCGCCACCGCCGATTACATGGGCATGCTTGCGACCGTGATGAATTCGCTGGCTCTCGCCGACACCATGGACAAGGCCGGCCTGGTTGCCCGCGTGATGTCGGCCATTGCCATCGAGCAGGTGGTCGAGCCCTACGTTCGCCCCAAGGCCTTGCAATACCTCGAAGAGGGCAAGGTCGTGGTCTTCGCCGCCGGCACCGGCAACCCCTTCTTCACCACCGACACCGCCGCGGCGCTGCGCGGAGCCGAGATCGGTGCCGAGATCGTGCTCAAGGCCACCAAGGTCGATGGCGTCTATACCGCCGATCCGAACAAGGACCCCAGCGCCACGCGCTACACCACCATTTCCTTCGACGAGGCCATGAGCAAGAACCTGCAGGTGATGGACGCCACCGCCTTTGCCCTGTGCCGCGACCAGAAACTGCCCGTGAAGGTGTTCTCGATCTTCAAGCCCGGCGCGCTGCGCAAGGTGGTGCTGGGAGGCGATGAGGGCACGCTGGTTCACGTCTGATGCCCACACGGCATTCCATTTTCTGCTGCATTGAGGAGTTTTCATGAGCACCGACGACATCCGCAAAACCGCTGAGCACAAGATGCTTCAATCGGTGGAAGCGCTCAAGAACAGTTTGACCAAGGTCCGCACCGGCCGGCCCAACCCCGCCCTGCTGGACACCGTGCACGTGGAGTATTACGGCTCCATGCTGCCGCTGTCCCAGGTCGCCAACCTGACGTTGCTCGACGCGCGCACCATCGGCGTGTCGCCGTGGGAAAAAGGCATGGGCGCCAAGATCGAGAAGGCCATTCGCGAGTCGGATCTGGGCCTGAATCCTTCCAGCCAGGGCGACCTGATCCGCGTTCCCATGCCTCCCATGACCGAGGAGCGCCGCAAGGAGCTCACCAAGGTGGTCCGGGGTGAGGGCGAAGCCGCCAAGATCGCGGTGCGCAACCTCCGGCGCGACGCCAACGAATCGGTGAAGAAGCTGGTCAAGGAAAAGCTGGCGTCCGAAGACGACGACCGCCGCTCGCAGGAAGACATCCAGAAGCTCACCGACCGCATGATTGCCGAGGTGGACCGGCTGGTGGCCTCCAAAGAGCAGGACATCATGGCGGTCTGATCCGCCCCTTCCATCGACCCTGGCCATGGCATCTGCTGCAACTCACCCCTCCGTGCCGGCGAAACTGCCTGGCCATGTCGGCCATCGTCATGGACGGCAATGGCCGCTGGGCGCAGAAGCGCTGGCTGCCGCGCGCGGCCGGGCACAAGCAGGGCGTGGACGCGCTGCGCGGGGTGGTCAAGGCGTGCATCGAGCGAGGCGTGCCCGTGCTCTCCGTCTTCGCGTTCTCGTCCGAAAACTGGAACCGCCCGGTGGAAGAGGTCTCGGGCCTCATGGATTTGCTCGCCATGGCGTTGTCGCGCGAGGTTCCCAGCCTGAAAAAGAGTGGCGTGCAACTGCATTTCCCAGGCAACCGGGAAGGCCTGTCGACGCGGGTGGTGCAAGGCCTGGAGGCGGCCGAGCGCGAGACCGCGCACAACCACACCCTGGTCTTGAACGTGTGCTTCAACTATGGCGGGCGCTGGGACATCGCCCAGGCCGCCCGGCGCCTCGCCCAGCAAGGCGTGGAGATCACCGAGCAAAGCTTGTCAGGTGCGATGGCGCTGGCCCACGTGGACGACCCGGATCTGTTGATCCGCACCGGTGGTGAGCTGCGCATCAGCAACTTCCTTCTCTGGCAGTCGGCCTACACGGAGCTGCTGTTCACCGACTGCCTCTGGCCCGATTTCGATGCGGCCGAACTGGACCGCGCATTGGCCGAATTCGCCCGGCGCGAGCGCCGCTTCGGCCAGACCGCCGAGCAACGGGCCGAGGTCGAGCCCGAGGTGGTCGCGGTGGGCCAGCGACATGCTTAAGCAGCGCATCATCACGGCTGTGCTGTTGCTGGCCGTTCTGCTGCCCGCGCTGTTTAACCCCTCGATCGAGCCTTTTGCCGCCCTGACCCTGCTGCTGATCGTGGCGGGCGGCTGGGAATGGGCTCGCCTCAATGGCTGCGGCTCTTCGCTCTCGCTGGGTCTGGGTCTGGGTCTGGGTGTCCTGATGGCGGTGGTCTGGTGGGCCGGTGGCCTGAACCTGTCGCTGCGCCCGCTCTGGCTGGCCGTGGGGGCCGCCTGGGTGTTGCTCGCTGTCGTGATGCTGGGCCGTGGCGTGAAAGGCTGGAGCGCATGGCCGGTCGGCCTGCGCCTCTGGGTGGGGCTGGCACTCATCGCCTGTGCCTGGCTGGCCATGGTGCACGCGCGCCTGGAAGGTCTGGGCTTTCTGCTCTCCGTGCTGCTGCTGGTCTGGACGGCCGACATCGCCGCCTATTTTGGTGGCAAGGCCCTGGGGCGGCGCAAGCTCGCTCCCACCATCAGCCCGGGCAAGAGCTGGGAGGGCGCCATCAGTGGATTGCTGGGGGTCTTTGTGTTGGCGGCCTGCTGGCTCTGGGCCGATGCGCAAGGCACCAGCCTGTATGCGCGGCTCTGGGCTCTGGGGCCGGCGCTGGCGGTGCTGTCGCTGGTGTTTCTCGTCACCATGAGCGTGGTCGGTGATCTGGTGGAGTCGCTGGTCAAGCGCAGTGCCGGAGCCAAGGATTCCAGCCAGCTGCTCCCCGGCCATGGCGGCGTGCTCGATCGCGTCGACGCCTTGCTGCCCGTGTTGCCGCTGGCGATGATGCTCATCACCGTCTGATTGCCATGACCCGCCCCCAAGCCATCACCATTCTGGGCTCCACAGGCTCGATCGGGGTCAGCACGCTGGACGTGATCGCCCGCCACCCTGAGCGCTACACCGTGTTTGCGCTGACTGCCGCCACGCAGGTGGAGGCCATCCTGGCGCAATGCCAGCGCTTTGCTCCCCGCTACGCCGTCATGGCCAGCCCGGCGCATGCGCAGCAACTGGCCGGCCGCGTGCGCGAGCTCGGCCTGTCGGTCGAGGTGCTGTCGGGCGCGCAGGCCTTGTGCGACGTCAGCCGCGATCCGGAGGTGGATGCCGTGATGGCCGCCATCGTCGGAGCCGCCGGTCTTTCGCCCAGCTTGGCGGCCGCGCAGGCGGGCAAGAAGCTGCTGCTGGCGAACAAGGAGGCGCTGGTGGTCGGCGGCGAGCTGTTCATGCGGGCGGTGCGCGAAGGCGGTGCGACGCTGCTGCCCATCGACAGCGAACATTCGGCGGTCTTTCAGTCGCTGCCCGAAGACCCCACGACCTGGTCGCGCCGGGTCGACAAGATCGTGCTCACGGCTTCCGGTGGTCCTTTCCGCACGCGCGATCCGCAGACCTTGCACGAGGTGACGCCGGAGCAGGCCTGTGCGCATCCCAATTGGGTGATGGGCCGCAAGATCTCGGTCGACTCGGCGACCATGATGAACAAGGCGCTGGAAGTCATCGAGGCCTGCTATCTGTTTGGATTGCCCGCTTCGCGGATCGAAGTGGTGATCCATCCGCAAAGCGTGATCCATTCGATGGTGCAGTACGCCGACAGATCCGTGGTGGCCCAGCTGGGTACCCCCGACATGCGGGGGCCCATCGCCTATGGCCTGTCCTGGCCGGAGCGCATCGTCTCGGGTGCGGCCGCACTGGACTTCGCTTCACTGGGGGCTCTGAGTTTCGAAAAGCCGGACGACCGGCGTTTTCCCGGTCTGCGCCTCGCCTGGGATGCCCTGGGCGGCCCGGCGGGCACGACGGCGGTGCTCAATGCCGCCAACGAGGTCGCCGTGGCGGCCTTTCTGGACCATCGGCTGCGGTTCGACCAGATCCACGTCGTCAACCATGCAACTTTGCAGGCCCTGACCCCCTCGAAGCCCCAGGGCCTGGACGACCTGCTGGCGATCGACGCGGAAACGCGCGCCATCGCGCAAGTCCAGATCGACCGGTTGGCGGCTTGACGGCCCGACGGCCGCCACCCCGTCCGTTCACCTCTCAACCGAATTCGCCATGCTCACACTCGTTGCCTTCGTCGTGGCCCTCGGTCTGCTGATCGCCGTGCACGAGTACGGCCACTATCGGGTGGCCGTGGCCTGCGGCGTGAAGGTGCTGCGTTTTTCGGTCGGTTTTGGCAAACCGCTGCTGACCTGGCGCAAAAGGGCAGTCCCACCGAGTTCGTGCTCTGCGCGTTGCCCCTGGGCGGCTATGTGCGCATGCTCGATGAGCGCGAGGCACCGGTCGACCCGGCCGAGCGCCATCTGGCCTTCAACACCCAGCCGCTGCGCTCGCGTGCCGCCATCGTCGCGGCCGGCCCTGCGGCGAACCTGCTGCTGGCGATCGCGATTTATGCCGTCGTCAACTGGACCGGTGTGGAAGAGCCCAAGCCGGTGCTGGCCAGTCCGGTGGCGGGTTCGATCGCCGAGCGTGCGGGCCTGCGCGGCGGTGAGTGGGTGGCGCAGACCGCCGTGGCCGACGCCGAAGCCAGTGCGGTGGCGTCTTTCGAGGACCTGCGCTGGCGCCTGACGCAGGCCGCTCTGTCGAGCGAGGACTTGACCCTGTGGGTGTCGTCGCGCGAAGGCGATGCGACGCGCCCCGTGACGCTTCCCTTGAGCGAGCTGGACGTGCGGGAAGCCGACGCTGCGCTGTTCCAGCGCATCGGCATCACCAGCCCGTGGAGCGCGCCGGTGGTGGGCGAGGTCATGGAGGGTGGGGCGGCGGCCGCTGCCGGACTGAGGGAAGGCGACACCGTGCGCAAGGTCAACGACCAGGCCCTGGGTGACGGGCAAAGCCTGCGGGCCCTGATCCGGGCAGCCGTCGGCCCGGCCGGGCAGCCCGTCGAGCAGCGCTGGGAGGTGCTGCGCGCAGGGCAGGTCGTGCATCTGGTGGTCAAACCCATGCCCGAGCAGCAGGCCGGCATCTGGGTGGGGCGTGTCGGGGCGTACATCGGCGCCATGCCGGAGATGACGACCGTGCGCCACGGCGCGGTCGATGGCCTGGTCAACGGGGTTGTCCGGACCTGGGAGGTGTCCTGGCTGACGCTCAAGATGATGGGGCGGATGCTCATCGGCGAAGCGTCTGTGAAGAACCTCAGCGGCCCGCTCACGATTGCCGACTACGCCGGCAAATCGGCCAGCCTCGGTATCACCTCTTACCTGCTGTTTCTCGCTCTGATCAGCGTGAGTCTGGGCGTGCTCAACCTGCTGCCGCTGCCGGTCCTCGATGGGGGGCACCTGATGTATTATCTTTGGGAGGGTGTCACTGGGCGCAGCGTGTCTGATGTCTGGATGGAGCGCCTGCAGCGAGGGGGTGTCGTGGTTCTCATGGCGCTCATGTCCGTCGCCTTGTTCAATGATGTGGCCCGCCTGGCTGGCTGAACGCTTCTTTTCCATGAAAATAAAATCCTTCGGACTTCGCGGCCTGACCCTTTCGGCGCTCGCGACGACCCTTCTTGCGGCCCTGCCTGCCTGGGCTGTCGACCCCTTCACCTTGCGCGACATCCGTGTCGAAGGCCTGCAGCGTGTCGAGCCCGGTACGGTGTTCGCTTCCTTGCCGTTCCGCATCGGTGACCAGTACAACGACGACAGGGGTTCGACCGCCATCCGTTCGCTGTTCGGCCTGGGCCTGTTCAGCGACGTGCGCCTGCAGGTCAATGGCGACGTGCTGGTGGTGATCGTCGAAGAGCGGCCGACGGTCGCGGACATCAGCTTCTCTGGCATCAAGGAGTTTGACGACACCGTGCTGAAGAAGGCCCTGCGAGACATCGGCCTGACCGATGGCCGGCCGTTCGACAAGGCGCTGGCGGATCGCGCCGAGCAGGAGCTCAAGCGCCAGTACATCAACCGCAGCATGTACGCCGCGCAGATCGTCACCACCGTGACCCCGAGCGAGCGCAACCGCGTCAACCTCAATTTCAGCGTGGTCGAAGGCGACGTCGCCAAGATCCGGGAGATTCGCATCGTCGGCAACCGCGCGTTCTCGGAGTCGACGCTGCGCAACCTGTTCGACCTCGACACCGGTGGCTGGCTGAGCTGGTACACCAAGTCCGACCGCTATTCGCGTGCCAAGCTCAACGCCGACATCGAAACCCTGCGTTCCTACTACCTCACGCGCGGCTACCTCGAATTCCGCATCGACTCCACCCAGGTCGCGATCGCGCCGGACAAGGAGAGCATGTCCATCACCCTGAACATCACCGAAGGCGACCGCTACGTGGTCAAGTCGGTGGCGCTCGAGGGCGAGTACCTGGGGCGGGAAGAGGAGTTCAAGTCGCTCGTGACGCTGCGCGCTGGCGAGGCCTACAACGCGGAAGACGAAACCAGCACGGTGAAGGCCTTCACCGACTACTTCGGCGCCTTCGGTTATGCCTTCGCCCAGGTCGAGGCCAGCCGCGACATCGATCGGGTGAACAAACAGGTGGCCTTCGTGCTGCGGGCGCAGCCCGCACGCCGCGTGTACGTGCGCCGCATCAACGTCGAAGGCAACAACCGCACCCGCGACGAAGTCATCCGTCGCGAGTTCCGCCAGCTGGAATCGGCTTGGTACGACAGCGATCGCATCCGCCTGTCGCGCGACCGGGTCGACCGGTTGGGCTTCTTCACGTCCGTGGAGGTCGATACCCAGCCGGTGCCGGGCACGCCCGACCAGGTGGACATGACCATCACCGTGGCCGAAAAACCCACCGGCAACCTGACGCTGGGTGCGGGCTACTCACAGGCCGACAAGCTCTCGATCATTGCCGGCATCCGCCAGGAAAACGTGTTCGGCTCGGGCAACTACCTGGGGGTGGACGTCAACACCAGCGACTACAACCGCCAGGTCGTGATCAGCACGGTGGACCCGTATTTCACGCCGGACGGCGTGTCGCGCAGCTTCGACGTCTACTACCGCACGACCCAGCCGTACACCGAGCAGGGTGGTGACTACCGCCTCATCACGCCGGGTGTGAGCGTGAAGTTCGGCGTGCCCTTCACCGAGCAGGACACGGTGTTCTTCGGCATTGGCATCGAGCAGACCAAGATCGAACCCGGTACGGGTCTGCCACAGGCCTACCAGCAGTACTCGAACACGTTCGGGGAAACCAGCTCCTCGGTGCCCCTGACCATCGGTTGGTCACGGGACGGTCGCGACAGCGCGCTGGTGCCGACCCAGGGCCGGTTGCAGCGCTTCAACACCGAGATCGGGGTGGGCGGCGACACCCGCTACCTCAAGGCCAACTACCAGATCCAGCAGTACATTCCGCTGACCAAGCAGTACACCCTCGCGTTCAACGGTGAGTTGGGCTATGGCAAGGGCCTGGGCGGCCGTCCGTTCCCGCTGTTCAAGAACTTCTACGGGGGGGGCCTGGGTTCGGTGCGCGGCTTCGACCAAGGCACCCTGGGTCCGACCTCGCCCATCATGTCGGGCGTTCAGGCCGGCGAGCTGGTCAACATCGGTGGCAATCGCAGCATGGCTTTCAGCGCCGAGTTCATCACGCCTTTCCCAGGCGCGGGCAATGACCGTACCCTGCGCATGTTCGGGTTCATCGACGTCGGCAACGTGTACGGCGAAAATGACACCCGAGCAAATGCCACCGATTTGCGCGCTTCCGTGGGTGTGGGCCTGAGCTGGATCTCGCCCGTCGGCCCCTTGCGCTTCGCCATCGCCAACCCCATCCGGAAATTCCCTGGCGATAGAATCCAGAAATTCCAGTTTCAGATCGGAACCTCCTTTTGATGAAGACTTTCTCCCGACTTTTCAACCGACGCCTCCTGCTGGCCGCTGGGCTGGGCCTGCTGGCCTTTGCCGCCACGGCGCAGGACTTCCGCATCGGCTTCGTGAACACCGACCGCATCTTCCGCGAGGCCAACCTGGCCAAGGCGGCACAGACCAAGCTGGAGCAGGAGTTCTCGCGGCGCGAGAAGGAAGTCCAGGGTCTGGCAGCCCAGCTCAAGACCGCTTCGGAGAAATTCGAACGTGAGTCCCCCACGTTGCCGGATGCCCAGCGCGCGGCGCGCCAGCGCCAGCTCGTCGAGCAGGACCGCGACTTCCAGCGCAAGCAGCGCGAGTTCCAGGAAGACCTCAACCTGCGCAAGAACGAGGAGCTGCAAAGCGTGCTCGAACGCGCCAACCGCGTGATCAAGCAGGTGGCCGAGGCCGAGAAATACGACCTGGTGATCCAGGAAGCCGTCTACATCAACCCCAAGCACGACATCACCGACAAGGTGCTGAGCGGCTTGAACGGCGGCAAGTAAGTTCACGCCAGGGCGACCCGTGTCGAGGCCACTGGGCGACATCGTTGAAGCCCTGGGCGGCGCGCGGCACGGCTCACCCGACCTGCTGATTCACCGCCTGGCCCCCGCTGCGCACGGCCGGCCCGGGCGAGCTGGCCTTCGTGGCACAGGCACGCTACGCAGGCCAGATTGCCAGCACGGCGGCCGAGGTGCTGATCGTTCCTCCGGCCTTGCAGGACCAGGCCATGGCCCGTGGCGCCTGCATCGTCACGGACGACCCCTACCTCTATTTCGCCAGGCTGACCCAGTGGTGGAAGCAGCAGCACGATGCTGCGCCTGCGCAGGGCATTGATCCACTGGCCAGCATCCATCCTTCGGCCCGTGTGGACGAGGGGGTGAGCGTGGGGCCGTTTGCAGTCGTGGGGCGCGATGTTCATTTGTCGCGCGGTGTCCGGGTGGGCGCCCATGCCGTGCTGGGTGACGGCGCACGCGTGGGCGAAGGCACCTGGTTGCATCCGCGGGTCACCCTGGGTGAGCGGTGCACCATCGGCGCGCGTGGTGTGGTGCATTCCGGTGCGGTGATCGGGGCCGATGGTTTCGGTTTCGCGCCTCATCAGGGCGAATGGATCAAGATCGAGCAACTGGGTGCGGTGCGCATCGGCAACGACGTGGAGATCGGTGCGAACACCTGCATCGACCGTGGCGCGCTGGACGATACCGTGATCGAGGACGGCGTGAAGCTGGACAACCTGATCCAGATCGGCCACAACGTGCATGTGGGAGCGCACACCGCCATGGCCGGTTGTGTCGGCGTGGCGGGCAGTGCGACCATCGGAGCGCATTGCACCATTGGCGGGGGCGCGGTGGTGCTGGGGCACCTCCGGCTGGCTGATGGTGTGCACGTCTCGGCGGCCTCGGTGGTCACGCGCTCCCTGCTCAAGCCAGGACATTACACCGGCATGTTCCCCATCGACGACAATGCCAGCTGGGAAAAGAACGCTGCCTCCCTCAAGCAGCTCAACCGCCTGCGCGAGCGCCTCAAGGCCGCGGAGCAGGCGATCGAACAAGCCCTTCAAAACAATTCAAAGCCATGATGGACATCCACCAGATTCTCAAGCAGTTGCCGCACCGATACCCCATTTTGCTGGTGGATCGCGTGCTGGAGCTGGACAAGGGCAAGAGCATCAAGGCACTGAAGAACGTGACCATCAACGAGCCGTTTTTCGTGGGCCACTTTCCGCATCGCCCGGTCATGCCGGGGGTGCTGATGCTCGAAGCCATGGCCCAGGCCGCGGCGCTGCTGTCCTTCGACACCATGGGCGTCACGCCCGACGACAAGACGGTGTACTACTTTGCGGGCATCGATGGCGCGCGTTTCAAGCGCCCCGTTGAACCCGGCGACCAGCTCATCATGGACGTGACCCTGGAGCGCGCCAAGGCCGGCATCTTCAAGTTCAAGGGTGTGACGCGCGTGGGCGATCAGATTGCGTGTGAAGCCGAACTGATGTGCACCATGCGCACCATCGCCTGAACGTGGGAGAGCGCGCCTCGTGTCTCTGATTCATCCCACTGCGCTGGTCGACCCTGCCGCCGAACTCGACAGCTCGGTGAGCGTGGGGCCGTACACCGTGATCGGGCCACACGTGAAGATCGGTGCCGGCACCACGGTCGGCGCCCACTGCGTGATCGAAGGTCACACCACCATCGGCCGCGACAACCGCATCTTCCAGTTCAACTCGCTGGGGGCGATTCCACAGGACAAGAAGTACGCGGGCGAGCCCTGCGAACTGGTCATCGGTGACCGCAACACGATCCGCGAGTTCTGCACCTTCAACATCGGCTCGCCGGGCGACCGTGCGGTGACCCAGGTCGGCAACGACAACTGGATCATGGCCTATGTGCATTTGGCGCACGACTGCGTGGTAGGCAATCACACCATCTTTGCCAACAACTCGCAGCTCGCCGGCCACGTGGTGGTGGATGACTGGGTGATCCTCGGCGGTTTCACCGTGGCGCATCAGTTCGTGCGCATCGGTGCGCATGCCATGACCGCCATGTGCTCGCTGCTGTTTGCCGACTTGCCCCCGTTTGTGATGTGCCAGGGCCAGCCCGCCCAGGCGCGTTCGATGAATTTCGAAGGCCTGCGCCGCCGGGGCTTTTCGCCCGAGCGCATTTCGGCCGTGAAGGCCATGCACAAGGCGTTGTACCGGGACGATCTCAAGCTGGAAGAGGCCGTGGCGCGCATTCACGGGCTGACCGACAAGACGCCCGAGGCGGCGCCCGATGTGGCGATGATGCTGGACTTCCTCGGGCAGGTGTCGCCCCAGCGCGGCATCGTCCGCTGAGGCCTTGATGAATCCGTCCAAGCGTTTTGCCCTCGTGGCGGGTGAGACGTCGGGCGACCTGCTCGCCGGTCTGTTGCTGGGTGGTGTCCGGCAGCGCTGGCCCGATCTTCACTCGTTCGGCATCGGTGGCCCGCAGATGGTGGCGCAGGGCTTCGACCCCTGGTGGCCCAGCGAGAAGCTCGCGGTGCGTGGGTATGTCGAGGTGCTGCGCCATTACCGCGAGATCGTGGGCATCCGTGCCGAGTTGCAGCAGCGCTTGCTGACATCGACGCGCCCCGATGTGTTCATCGGCGTGGACGCACCCGATTTCAATCTGGATCTGGAAGCCAACCTGAAGTCGGGGGGCATTCGCACCGTGCACTTCGTCTGCCCGTCCATCTGGGCCTGGCGCGCGGACCGGGTCGACAAGATCCGGCGCAGCGCCGACCACGTGCTCTGTATTTTTCCGTTCGAGCCCGAGCTGCTGGCGCGGCATGGCATTGCGGCGACCTACGTCGGCCATCCGCTGGCCAATGTGATCCCCATGGAGCCAGACCGCGCGGCAGCGCGCGCCCAGTTGGGCCTGCGCGAGGAGGACGCGGTGGTCGCCATCCTGCCGGGCAGTCGCGCGTCGGAGGTGCAGTACCTGGTCGCCCGTTTTTTTGAAGCGGCCGTGCGGCTTCGGCGCGAGCGCCCGGGGATTCGATTCGTGGTGCCGGCGGTGCCAGCGCTGCGCGAGCGCATCGAGGCCGCGGCCCGTGCCGCCGGGCTGGATGGCGCGTTGACGGTGATCCCAGGTCAGTCGCACACCGCGCTGGCCGCCTGCGATGTGACGCTGATCGCCAGCGGCACCGCCACGCTGGAGGCCGCGCTGTTCAAGCGGCCCATGGTGATCGCCTACAACATGAACTGGCTCTCGTGGCAGATCATGCGGCGCAAGCAGCTGCAGCCCTGGGTGGGCCTGCCCAACATCCTGTGTGGCGAATTCGTGGTGCCCGAGCTGCTGCAGGACGCGGCCACACCCCAGGCGCTGTCGCGGGCGGTGCTGGACTGGCTCGACGCACCTGCGAAAATCGCATCACTCCAGCAGCGATTCACCGACCTGCACCACACACTGAGACGAGACACCGCCCAACTGGCCACCGATGCGATCGAACAAGTTCTTGAAGGCTGAACAGGCCCCGCTGATCTGGGACGTGCCCGGACTGCTCGCGGGCGTGGACGAGGCCGGGCGCGGCCCCCTGGCCGGGCCGGTGGTGGCCGCCGCCGTGATCCTGGACGACCGCTCGCCCATCAAGGGTCTGGCGGACTCCAAGCAACTGACCGCATTGCGCCGCGAAAAACTGTATGACGAAATCCGCGCCAAGGCGCTGTGCTGCAGTGTGGCGCAGGCCTCGGTGGAGGAGATCGACCAGCTCAACATTCTCCAGGCCACCATGCTGGCCATGCGCCGGGCGGTCATGGGCCTGCGCCTGAAGCCGGCCAAGGTGCTGGTGGACGGCAACCGGCTGCCGACACTGGACGTGCTGGCCGAGGCCATCGTGTCGGGCGATGCGCTGGTGCCGTCGATTTCGGCCGCGTCCATCCTGGCCAAGGTCACGCGTGACCGCCTGTTGTGCGAGCTGCACCTGCAGCACCCCGAGTACGGATTCGACCAGCACAAGGGCTACGGAACGGCGCAACACATGCAGGCCTTGCGGGTGCATGGCGCCCTGGCTGTGCATCGGCGCTCGTTCGCGCCGGTCGCGCGTGCCTTGGTGGTGCCCGCAGCGGACGAGGGCGGTGAGCCATGACGGCATCGCCCCTGGCCATCACTTCGCGCGACAACCCTCTGCTCAAACGCCTGCGCCTGCTGGTGCAGGATGGCACCGCCTACCGAAAGCAAGGCCAGGTCTGGCTGGAGGGGGATCACCTTTGCCGGGCCTTGCTGGCGCGCGGGCAGCGTCCGCTCACCGCGGTGTTCACCGAATCCTTCTGGCCGCAGGCCCCGCACGACCTGCGCGATGCCACCGATCACGTGGTCACCCTGCCCGACGCCCTGATGGCAGGCATCAGCGGGCTGGAGTCGCCCGCCGGCGTGGGCTTTGTCTGGTCCTTGCCGCCCGGCTTGGCGGTGCAGGGCGGCACGGCCACCGTGGTGCTGGACCGCCTGCAGGACGCGGGCAATGTGGGCTCCATCCTGCGCAGCGCCTCGGCTTTCGGTTTTGGTCAGGTGCTGGCCCTCAAGGGCACTGCCGCGCTGTGGTCGCCCAAAGTGGTGCGTGCCGGCATGGGGGCGCATTTCGGGCTGCGCTTGATCGAAGGCCTGGCAGCGGACGATCTCGCGGCGCTGGACGTGCCGATGCTGGTGACCAGTTCCCACCAGGGCGACTGGCTGCATCAGGCCCGGCTGCCGTGGCCCTGCGCCTGGGTCCTGGGTCACGAAGGGCAGGGCGTGGGCGAGGCCCTGATGGCCCGTGCCGGGGCTTTCGTGCGCATTGCCCAGCCCGGCGGAGAAGAGTCGCTCAACGTGGCCGCCGCCGCCGCCATTTGCCTGCACGCCAGCGCAGCCGGATTGGCTTCGTGACCCGTCGGTCGATTGACCGACCCGGGCTATAATTCCACGGTTTACCCGCAATCAGCGCAACCCTGCGCGCCCCGGCTCACCACCCCAGGTTTTTGCTCCGTTTCTGCCCCGGCTCCGGCCGGCGCGAGGCGGGTGCGAGGCCTGCGCGGCACCTGCCGCCGGCGCGAAGACGTTGCCGCCCCACTCTGGAGAATTCCGTGCTTCCCGTCCACCCGAAAGCCCTTCTCGCGCTCGCCGACGGCACGGTCTTTACAGGCGTTTCCATTGGCGCCACCGGTCAGACCACGGGCGAGGTGGTGTTCAACACCTCGCTCACCGGCTACCAGGAAATCCTCACCGATCCCAGCTACTGCCAGCAGATCGTCACGCTGACGTATCCGCACATTGGCAATACCGGCGTCAATGCCGAAGACGTGGAAGCCAGCCGCGTCCACGCCGCTGGCCTGATCATCAAAGACCTGCCTCTGCTGGCCTCCAACTTCCGCAGCAACGAAACGCTCTCGCAGTACCTTCAGCGCGAAGGCACCGTGGCCATCGCCGACCTCGACACCCGGGCGCTCACGCGCCGCCTGCGCACGCATGGCGCGCAGAACGGCTGCATCCTGGCCCTGCCGGCCGGCGAAGCCATCACCGAGGCGCACCGCGCCCAGGCCCTGGCTGCGGCCAAGGCTGCGCCGAACATGGCCGGCACCGACCTTGCCAAGGTGGTCTCGGCCACGGCGCCTTACGCCTGGACGCAGACCGAGTGGCAACTCGGCTTCGGCTATGGCGAGCAGATCGCGCCGCGCTTCCACGTGGTGGCCTACGACTTCGGCGTGAAGTACAACATCCTGCGCATGCTCAGCGAGCGGGGCTGCAAGATCACCGTGGTGCCGGCGCAGACGCCAGCCTCCGACGTGTTCAAGCTCAAGCCCAACGGCGTGTTCCTGTCCAACGGCCCTGGCGACCCGGAGCCTTGCGACTACGCCGTCGCCGCCACGCGCGAGATCATCGAAGCGGGCGTGCCGACCTTCGGCATCTGCCTGGGCCACCAGATCCTGGCGCTGGCCAGTGGGGCCAAGACCTTCAAGATGAAGTTCGGCCACCACGGTGCCAACCACCCGGTGAAGGACCTCGACAACGGCCGCGTGAGCATCACCAGCCAGAACCACGGCTTCGCGGTCGACGAAAAGACCTTGCCCGCCACGCTGCGCGCCACGCACGTGAGCCTGTTCGACGGCACGCTGCAAGGCCTGGCACGCACCGACCAGCCGGCCTTCTGCTTTCAGGGCCACCCCGAGGCATCGCCCGGCCCGCACGACATCGGTTACCTGTTCGACCGTTTCATCGACCTGATGCAGGCCCGCGTGCCCGCCACCGCCTGAGCCGGCGCACATCCCCAGCGAACCATGCCCAAAAGAACCGACATTCAAACCGTCCTCATCATCGGCGCCGGCCCGATCATCATCGGCCAGGCCTGTGAGTTCGACTACTCTGGCGTGCAGGCCTGCAAGGCCCTGCGCGAAGAGGGCTACCGGGTCGTGCTGATCAACAGCAACCCCGCGACCATCATGACCGACCCGGCCACGGCCGACGTCACCTACATCGAGCCCATCACCTGGCAGACGGTCGAGAAGATCATCGCCAAGGAACGCCCGCTGGCCCAGGGTGGCTTCGCCATCTTGCCGACCATGGGCGGTCAGACCGCGCTGAACTGCGCGCTCGACCTCTGGCGCAACGGCGTGCTCGCCAAATACGACGTGGAGCTGATCGGCGCCACGCCCGAGGCCATCGACAAGGCCGAAGACCGCCTGAAGTTCAAGGACGCCATGACCAAGATCGGTCTGGGGTCGGCGCGCTCGGGCATCGCGCACAGCATGGAAGAGGCCTGGGGCGTGCAGAAGACCGTCGGCTTCCCGGTGGTGATCCGCCCCAGCTTCACGCTGGGCGGCACGGGCGGCGGCATTGCCTACAACCCGGAAGAGTTCGAGACCATCTGCAAGCGCGGCCTGGAAGCCTCGCCCACCAACGAGCTGCTGATCGAAGAGTCGCTGCTCGGCTGGAAAGAGTACGAGATGGAAGTGGTGCGCGACAAGGCGGACAACTGCATCATCGTCTGCTCGATCGAGAACCTGGACCCCATGGGTGTGCACACCGGTGATTCGATCACCGTGGCGCCTGCCCAGACGCTGACCGACAAGGAATACCAGATCCTGCGCAACGCTTCGCTGGCCGTGCTGCGCGAGATCGGCGTGGACACCGGTGGCTCCAATGTGCAGTTCTCCATCAACCCGAAGGACGGCCGTATGGTCGTCATCGAGATGAACCCGCGCGTCTCGCGGTCTTCGGCGCTGGCGTCCAAGGCCACCGGCTTCCCGATCGCCAAGGTGGCCGCCAAGCTGGCCATCGGCTACACGCTGGACGAACTGCGCAACGAGATCACGGGCGGCGCCACGCCCGCGAGCTTCGAGCCCAGCATCGACTACGTGGTCACCAAGATCCCACGTTTCGCGTTCGAGAAATTCCCCACCGCCGACAGCCGCCTGACCACGCAGATGAAGAGCGTGGGCGAGGTCATGGCGATGGGCCGCACCTTCCAGGAGTCGTTCCAGAAAGCCCTGCGTGGCCTGGAAGTGGGCGTGGACGGCATGAACGAGAAGACGCAGGACCGCGAGACGCTGGAGCGCGAACTCGGCGAACCCGGCCCGGACCGCATCTGGTACGTGGGCGACGCGTTCGCCGCCGGCTGGACGCTCGAAGAAGTGCACCAGTTCACCAAGATCGATCCCTGGTTCCTGGTGCAGATCGAAGAGATCGTGAAGATCGAACTCGCGCTGGAAAAGACCAGCCTCGACGCGATCGACGCCGACACGCTGCGTGGCCTGAAGAAGAAGGGCTTCTCCGACCGCCGCCTGGCCAAGCTGCTCAAGACCAACGACCAGGCCGTGCGCGAGCGCCGCATCGCCGAGAACATCCGCCCGGTCTACAAGCGCGTGGACACCTGCGCGGCCGAATTCGCGACCGACACCGCCTACCTGTATTCCACCTACGAAGGCCATGGCGACGGTGAGTGCGAGGCCGAGCCGACCAACAAGAAGAAGATCATGGTGCTGGGTGGTGGTCCCAACCGCATCGGCCAGGGCATCGAGTTCGACTACTGCTGCGTGCACGCCGCGCTCGCCATGCGCGAGGACGGCTACGAGACCATCATGGTCAACTGCAACCCCGAGACCGTGTCGACCGACTACGACACCAGCGACCGCCTGTACTTCGAACCCCTCACGCTGGAAGACGTGCTGGAGATCGTGGACAAGGAGAAGCCGGTGGGCGTGATCGTGCAGTACGGTGGCCAGACGCCGCTCAAGCTCGCGCTGGGCCTGGAGGCCGCAGGTGTGCCCATCATCGGCACCAGCCCGGACATGATCGACGCGGCCGAAGACCGCGAGCGCTTCCAGCAGCTGCTGCACACCCTGGGCCTGCGCCAGCCGCCCAACGCCACCGCCCGCGCCGAACCGGAGGCGCTGGAGAAGGCGGCTGCCCTGGGCTACCCGCTGGTGGTGCGCCCGAGCTATGTGCTCGGTGGCCGCGCCATGGAGATCGTGCACGAGCAGCGCGACCTCGAGCGCTACATGCGCGAGGCCGTCAAGGTCAGCAACGACTCGCCCGTGCTGCTGGACCGCTTCCTGAACGATGCCATCGAGTGCGACGTGGACGCGGTGCGCGATGCCACCGGCCGCGTCTTCATCGGCGGCGTCATGGAACACATCGAACAGGCCGGCGTGCACAGCGGTGACTCCGCCTGCTCGCTGCCGCCGTACTACCTGAGCAAGGCGACGGTCGATGAGCTCAAGCGCCAGACCGCCGCCATGGCCGAAGGCCTGAACGTGGTCGGCCTGATGAACGTGCAGTTCGCGATCCAGGAGGTGGAAGAGAACGGCGTGAAGAAGGACGTGATCTTCGTGCTCGAAGTGAACCCGCGTGCCTCGCGCACCGTACCCTTCGTGTCCAAGGCCACGGGCATCCAGCTGGCCAAGGTGGCGGCGCGTTGCATGGCCGGCCAGTCGCTCGACCAGCAGGGCATCGGCGCCGAAGTGACGCCGCCGTACTTCAGCGTCAAGGAAGCGGTGTTCCCGTTCGTGAAGTTCCCCGGTGTGGACACCATCCTCGGCCCCGAGATGAAGTCCACCGGCGAGGTGATGGGCGTGGGCAAGACCTTTGGCGAGGCCTTCGTGAAGAGCCAGCTCGGCGCCGGCACCAAGCTGCCGACCTCGGGCAAGGTCTTCCTGACCGTGAAGAACAGCGACAAGCCGCGCGCGGTGGAGATCGCGCGCCAGCTCGTCGAGATGGGCTTCTCGCTGGTCGCCACGCGCGGCACGGCGGCGGCCATCGCCGCCGCTGGGGTCGCGGTGCAGACGGTGAACAAGGTCACCGAGGGCCGCCCTCACATCGTCGACGCGATCAAGAACGGCGACATCGTGCTCGTCATCAACACCGTGGAAGAGCGCCGCAACGCCATCGCCGACTCACGGGCCATCCGCACCTCGGCCTTGCTGGCGCGCGTGACCACGTTCACCACCATCGCTGGCGCTGAAGCCGCGGTGGAGGGCATGCAGTACCTGGACAAGCTGGGTGTGATCTCGGTGCAGGAGATGCACGCGCAACTCTGAGGCTGGCCCGCGCATCGGCTCGGCCGATGCGTGTGGACACCGCTTTCTTTCGCGGCATAATGCCCTTTCATGAACACCGCCGAGCGGCAACGCCCGGCGGTTTGCTTTTGTGCCGGCGCAGAGCCGGAAGCAGTAGGAGAACATCACAGTGGCCACCATTCCGATCACCAAACGCGGCGCCGAAAAACTCAAGGAAGAGTTGCAGCGCTTGAAAACCGTGGATCGCCCCTGGGTGATCAACGCGATCGCCGAGGCGCGCGCGCAGGGGGACCTGAGCGAGAACGCCGAGTACGACGCCGCGAAAGACCGCCAAGGCTTCATCGAAGGCCGCATCGCCGAAATCGAAGGCAAGCTCTCGGCCGCGCAGATCATCGACCCGGCCGCACTCGATGCGGGCGGCCGTGTGGTGTTCGGCGCCACGGTGGAGCTGGAAGACGAAGACAGCGGCGCGGCCGTGACCTACCAGATCGTGGGCGAGGACGAGGCCGATCTCAAGCTGGGCCTGGTGAACATCAGCAGCCCGATCGCGCGCGCGCTGATCGGCAAGGAAGAGGGCGATGTGGCCGAAGTGCAGGCGCCGGGTGGCACCAAGCGCTTCGAAATCGTCGCGGTGCGTTACGCCTGATAGGCCATGCCACTGCACCGTGTTTCCATCTTCATCGCCGCGCTGTGGTGGGGTGGCATCACGGCGCTGAGTTTTCTCGCGGTGCCGACGCTGTTCGCCCAATTGGGCAATCCCGCCGTGGCGGGGCCGGTCGCCGCCAAGCTCTTTTCCCTGCAGTGTTACGCAGGCCTGTTGCTGGGCCTGGCGCTGCTGGTGATGTTGCGGCGCGGCAATGAGCAGGGTGGCCCGCCCAATGGTGCCACCATGACCACGCTGGGCATCGTGGTGTTGGGCATGTTGCTGGCGCTGCTGCAGGAATTCGGTGTGGCGCAGAACATCGTCACCGCGCGCGCCAGCGGCGGCAACCTGCGCCTGTGGCATGGCGTGGGCACCGCCATGGTGCTGGGCCAGTGGCTGTGTGCCGGTGCCGTGCTCTGGCGCTTGAGCACGGCACCGGCTCGCTGAGGCCTCAGGCCGCCAGACGCTCGGCCGACTCCAGCGTATTGACCATCAGCATGGTGATGGTCATGGGGCCCACCCCGCCGGGCACGGGCGTGATCCAGCTGCGCAGCTTCCTTCACGCCGTCGAAATCCACGTCACCGCAGAGCTTGCCTTCGTCGTTGCGGTTCATGCCCACGTCGAGCACGACGGCGCCGGGTTTGACCATGTCGGCCGTGAGCACATTGCGCTTGCCCACGGCCGCCACGATCACGTCGGCCTGCAGGGTCAGGGCTTTCAGGTCCTTGGTGCCGCTGTGGCAGATGGTCACGGTGGCGTTCTGTTGCAGCAGCATCAGGGCCATCGGTTTGCCCACGATGTTGCTGCGCCCGATCACCACCGCGTGCTTGCCCTTGAGCTCGCAGCTGATGCTCTCCAGCATCTTCATGCAGCCATAGGGCGTGCAGGGCCAGAAGCCGGGCATGCCGGTCATCAGAGCGCCCGCGCTGGCGATGTGGAAGCCGTCCACGTCCTTGGCCGGAGAGATCGCTTCAATCACCTTCTGGGCGTCGATGTGGGCGGGCAGGGGCAGCTGGACCAGGATGCCGTGAACCGTCGCGTCGTGGTTGAGCGCATCGACCCGCGCCAGCAACTCCGCTTCGCTGAGGGTGGCGGGCCAGCGCTCCAGCACCGAGTGCATGCCGGTGTCTTCGCAGGCCTTGACCTTGTTGCGCACATAGACCTGCGAGGCCGGGTTCTCGCCGACCAGGATCACGGCCAGGCCCGGCGTGATGCCTTTGGCCTTGAGGGCGGTGACGCGGGCGCTGACGTCGGCGCGCAGTTGGCGGGAGAGGGCATTGCCGTCGATGAGTTGGGCGGTCATGGCTGGAGAGTGTCTACGGTTGAAATGCAAACGCCCGCCGGGAGAGCGGCGGGCGTTAGGGGGAATGGGTGTGGCTGATGAAGGGGTTCAGGCCTTGGCCGGGGTCTGCCCCAGCGCGATCTTGAGCAGGTCGGCCACGGTGTTGGCGCCGAGCTTTTCCATGATGTTGGCGCGGTGCGCCTCCACCGTCTTGATGCTGATGCCCAGGTCGTCGGCGATCTGCTTGTTCAGCCGGCCGGCGACGATGCGTTCGAGCACCTGCGCCTCGCGGCTGGTGAGCTTGGAGAGCAGGGCATCGCGGCTGACCGCCTGCTGGTGGGTGGCGAAGGCTTCGCGCGCGTGTTCGAGCATGCGCTCGACCAGGGCCACGAGCTGGTCTTCCTTGAAGGGTTTCTGGATGAAGTCGAGCGCGCCGCGCTTCATCGATTCCACCGCCATGGGCACATCGCCGTGGCCGGTGATGAAGACGATGGGCAGGGGCGACTGGCGCTCGATCAGGCGTTCCTGCAGTTCCATGCCGGTCATGCCGCCCATGCGGATGTCGGCGATCAGGCAGGCCACTTCGCGTGCGTCGTAGCGGCTCAGAAAGGCTTCGGCCGATTCGAAACATCGGACCCGGAAGTCCTTGCCTTCGAGCAGCCATTGCAGAGAGTCGCGCACCGCCTCGTCGTCATCGACCACGTAGACGCTGCCTTTTTTGGGGATCAAACTCATCTCGCTCTTTCAGTGTCCGTCAGCGGCTCTGTGGCGGGCCCGGCCGCGGCGCTGAGATTCTGCAGCCGAGAGATCACGGGGATCCAGAAGCTGAAGCAGCAGCCCACCACCTCTTCACCATTGTAGATGTTCTGAACCTGCATCCGGCCGTGGTGCGATTCGACGATGCTGCGGCACAGTTTGAGGCCGATGCCCATGCCTTCGCTCTTGGTGCTGTAGAAGGCTTCGTAGATGCGCTCGATCATTTCGTCGGGCACGCCATTGCCCGAGTCGCGCACCGAGAACTCCACCACGTCCACGTCGTCCAGGCGGCGTGGCCCGACGCGCAGCTCCACATAGCGTTCGCCCGGTGCGCGCCCCGCTTGGGCGATGGCTTCGCCCGCGTTCTTGAGGAGATTGATCAACACCTGCTCAATCAGGATGGGATCGACCATGAGATTCGGCAAGCGCGCGGCCACGTAGGGTGAGAGGCGCACCTGATGCCGGCGCAACTCGATGTCGGCGAGTTCGATCGCGTTGCTCACCATCTGTGCCACGTCGGACAGCGTGGGATCGGGTTCGCTGCGCTTCACGAAGGCCCGGATGCGCTGGATGATCTGCCCCGCGCGCTGGGCCTGGCGCGAGGTCTTCTCCAGCGCGCCCAGCAACTCGTCGGTGGTGATGCGCTGCTCGGTCACGCGCGAGATCATGCCGTTGCAATAGTTGGTGATCGCGGTCAGCGGCTGGTTGAGTTCGTGCGCCACGCTCGATGCCATCTCTCCCATGGTGATCAAGCGGCTCGCGGTCTGCGCGCGCTCGGCCTGGCGAGAGGCTTGTTCTTCCGCGTAGCGGCGGGGCGTGATGTCGCTGGCGATCACCATCTGGGCGAGCCGGCCGTCGACCCAAGTGAGGTAACGCGTGCGCACCTCCAGCCAGCGGTCCAGTTCTTCCACGAACACTTCCGCGTTCTCCGCGCCAGCGTCGGTCAGCGTTTCGGTGGGCATGCCGGCGAAGGCGTCCACGGCATCCCCGTCGTCGGGGCTGGGGGAGGGCTGGTTGCCGGCCAGATCAACCAGGTGGCGGTGCCCCTGGCCGCGGGTACCGAACCACAGGCGGTACATCTTGTTGGCGAACAGCATCTCGTCGCTGCCCAGGGGCGCGACCGAGACCGCGGAGTCCAAAGACTCCAGCACCGTGGTGAAGCGTTCGTAGGAGGCCGAAAGCTCCTCCCGGATGCGCTTGGGCTCGGTGATGTCGGTCATGGACGTCATCCAGCCGGTCTGGTGACCCTTGGGGTCGATCAGGGGCGAGACGTACATGCGCGCGTCGAAGATGCTGCCGTCGCGGCGCTTCACATGCACCTCGAAGCCACCGGGCGTGGAGCGGCCACGCAGCTCGTCTTCCAGGCGCGCGGCGAGTTGATCATGTTCCTCTTCCGGCCAGTAGGGGAAGGGCGCGGTGCGGCCGACAAGCTCGCCTTCGGTCCAGCCGGTCATCGAGCAGAAGGCCGGGTTGACGTAGGTGATGCGCCCCTGCATATCGAGGGCGCGCATGCCGGTGAGCATGGAGTTTTCCATCGCGCGGCGGAAGTTGGTCTCGGCCACCAGCGCCTGCTGCGCCTGCACGCGGCGGCGGGTGTGGCGCCAGGTGCCGAGCAGCATCCAGACCGTGAGCGCGGAGAGTGCGCCGATGACCCAGAAGAAACCACTGCCCACGATGTCCTGCGAGGTGCGGTAGCCCTGGGCTTTCAGGATCAGGCCGTTGCCCACCGGCGAGACGGGCACCTCGTGCTCCAGCGGCGGGTTGGACCACGGCAGCAGGCGCAGCACGCTGGTGGGTGTCTGCAGGCTGCCGGCCAGCACGCGGCCGCGGTCGTCCACCAAGGCCACGGCATAGCGGGCCATGATTTCCGGCGGGATGCCGAAACGCATCAGCCCGTCGACCGAGTACTCGCCCATGATGGTGCCGGAGAAGCGGCCTTGCTCGCTCAGCGGCACGTGCAGCATCAGCGTGGAATTGCGCGCGTCCTCGCCCAGCGGGCGCGAGTAGATGGGTTGGCGCAGGTCCCGGGCCAGGTCGAAGGAGCCGTCGGTTTCGCCGGCCGAGAGCACCGTGCCCACGGGGCGCACCAGCGCCGCAGGCGCGCTGGGCGAGGCGTAGGCTGCGCAGCACGTTGCGACGGCCATCGATCCAGCTGATGGCCAGCATCTCGGGGAACTGGCTCACCAGGGATTCGACCTGGAACTCGAACTCCTCGCTCTCGATCTCCTTGTTGCCTACTTCACGGGCCAGTCGCATGAGCTGCTCCTGCCGTTCGAGCAGGCGCAGGCGCAGGCGCTGCTGGGCGTACTCCACGTCGCGCGTGACGGCCTCCTGTTCGCGTTCGAGTTCCTCGTAACGCAGGTAGGTGATGGCGACCACGATGGCCGAGAGGAACAGGAGCACGGCCAGCAAGGGGCCGAGGGTGGCGAAGCGATCCTGGCGGGACGGCGGCAGGCGGCGCCACCAGCGCTTCCACCAGACGGCCTGGGCAGGCGGGCTGTTGGGTGGCGTGGTTTGGGGCAGGGGAATCATGAACCCGAGAGTCTACGTGAGTGGGTGCTCCACGCCCTTCGGAGGGGCTGGAGAAACGCGTGTTTTGTCGCGCCCAAGGCCCGTCTCGTCAACCGTTTAAATTTTCACAATATAAAAACATAAAGCATATGTTGAAAATGAAAAGCTTTTGTGGAAAAATCAGTGACAGTGCGGATGGACCTCCGTAAGCTCGATTCAAACCAACAGGAGACAACAATGTCAGCGAATGACGCTCTCAATGCCCGTGGTGCCGCCGATGCGGATTCCCAGGAAACCCGTGAGTGGATGGAGGCGCTGGCCGCCGTCATCGAGCGTGAGGGCCCCGAGCGCGCGCACTTCCTGCTCGAACAGCTGCTGGAAGAAGCCCGCCAGCACAGCATCGACCTGCCGTTCTCGGCCACCACCGGTTACGTCAACACCATCGAGCCCAACCAGGAAGAGCGCTGCCCGGGCAACATCGAGATCGAAGAACGCCTGCGCGCCTACATGCGCTGGAACGCCATGGCCATGGTGGTCAAGGCCAACCGCCACAACCCCGAGGACGGGGGCGACCTGGGCGGTCACATTGGTTCGTTCGCCTCGCTGGCCCACATGTTCGGCGCCGGCTTCAACCACTTCTGGCATGCCGAGAGCGAGAACCACGGCGGCGATTGCCTCTACATCCAGGGCCACGTGTCCCCCGGTGTGTACGCCCGCGCCTACCTGGAAGGCCGCCTGACCGAAGAGCAGTTGCTCAACTTCCGCCAGGAAGTCAACGGCAAGGGGCTCTCCAGCTACCCGCACCCCAAGCTCATGCCCGAGTTCTGGCAGTTCCCCACGGTGTCCATGGGCCTGGGCCCGCTGATGGCGATCTACCAGGCGCGTTTCCTGAAGTACCTGCATGCCCGTGGCATCGCCAACACCGAGAACCGGAAGGTCTGGGTGTTCTGCGGCGACGGCGAGATGGACGAAGTCGAGTCGCTTGGCGCCATCAGCCTGGCCGCCCGTGAAAACCTGGACAACCTGATCTTCGTGGTGAACTGCAACCTGCAGCGCCTGGACGGCCCGGTGCGCGGCAACGGCAAGATCATCCAGGAACTCGAAGGCGAGTTCCGCGGCTCCGGCTGGAACGTGATCAAGCTGCTGTGGGGCAGCGAGTGGGACTCGCTGCTGGCGCGCGACAAGGACGGCGCGCTGCGCAAGATCATGATGGACACGGTCGACGGCGACTACCAGTCGTTCAAGGCCAACGACGGCGCCTATGTGCGCAAGCACTTCTTCGGCCGCGATCCCAAGACGCTGGAGATGGTCGCCCACCTGAGCGACAACGACATCTGGAACCTCAAGCGTGGCGGCCACGACCCCCAGAAGGTCTATGCGGCTTATCACAAGGCGGTCAACCACAAGGGCCAGCCCACCGTGCTGCTGATCAAGACCGTCAAGGGTTTTGGCATGGGCAAGGCGGGCGAGGGCAAGAACACGGTCCACCAGACCAAGAAGCTCACGGACGAGGACATCAAGATCTTCCGCGACCGCTTCAACCTGCCGATCCCGGACAGCGAACTCTCCAAGATCCCGTTCTACAAGCCGGCCGAAGACACGCCGGAAATGAAGTACCTGCACGAGCGCCGCCAGGCCCTGGGCGGCTACCTGCCCAAGCGCCGCGTGAAGGCCGACGAAAGCTTCACCGTGCCTTCGCTCGACACCTTCAAGGCCGTGCTCGACCCGACGGCCGAAGGCCGCGAGATCTCGACCACGCAGGCCTATGTGCGTTTCCTCACCCAGCTGCTGCGCGACCAGGCCCTGGGCCCGCGCGTCGTGCCCATCCTGGTGGATGAAGCCCGCACCTTCGGCATGGAAGGCCTGTTCCGCCAGGTCGGCATCTACAACCCGCACGGTCAGCAGTACACCCCGGTCGACAAGGACCAGGTGATGTACTACAAGGAAGACAAGGCCGGCCAGATCCTGCAGGAAGGCATCAACGAAGCCGGCGGCATGAGCAGCTGGATCGCGGCGGCCACGAGCTACAGCACGAGCAACCGCATCATGGTGCCGTTCTACGTGTACTACTCCATGTTCGGCTTCCAGCGCATCGGCGACCTCGCCTGGGCGGCGGGCGACATGCAGGCGCGCGGCTTCCTGCTGGGCGGCACCTCGGGCCGCACCACGCTCAACGGCGAAGGCCTGCAGCACGAAGACGGCCACAGCCACATCCTGGCCGGCACGATCCCGAACTGCATCAGCTACGACCCGACCTTCGCGCACGAAGTGGCGGTGATCCTGCACCACGGCTTGAAGCGCATGGTGGAGAAGCAGGACAACGTCTTCTACTACCTGACGCTGCTCAACGAGAACTACCCCATGCCCGGCCTGCAGCCCGGCACGGAGGAGCAGATCATCAAGGGCATGTACTACTGCAAGCAGGCGCCGGCCCTCAAGAAGGACGCGCCCAGCGTGCAACTGCTGGGCAGCGGCACCATCCTGCGCGAAAGCATCGCCGCGCAGGAACTGCTGGAGAAGGACTGGGGCGTGAGCGCTGGTGTGTGGAGCTGCCCGAGCTTCAACGAACTGGCCCGCGACGGCCAGGACGCCGACCGCTGGAACCTGCTGCACCCGGCCGAAACGCCGCGCGTGCCCTTCGTGGCGCAGCAGCTGAGCGCCACCACCGGCCCGGTGATCGCGTCCACCGACTACATGAAGAACTACGCGGAGCAGATCCGCCCCTTCATTCCCAAGGAGCGCACGTACAAGGTGCTGGGCACGGACGGTTTCGGCCGCAGCGATTTCCGCAGCAAGCTGCGCGAGCACTTCGAGATCAACCGCCACTACATCGTGGTCGCCGCGCTCAAAGCCTTGAGCGAAGAGGGCAAGCTGCCGGTGGCCAAGGTGGCCGAGGCGATCAAGAAGTACGGCATCAACGCCGACAAAGTGAACCCGCTGTACGCGTAATCCGGAGACAAGAACATGGCACTGATTGATGTGAAGGTCCCGGACATCGGGGATTTTGATGAAGTGGCGGTCATCGAACTGCTGGTAAAGGTGGGTGACACGGTCAAGGCCGAGCAGTCGCTGATCACGGTCGAGTCCGACAAGGCCTCGATGGAGATCCCTTCCAGCACGGCCGGCGTGGTCAAGGAACTCAAGGTCGCGCTGGGCGACAAGGTCAAGCAGGGTTCGGTGGTGCTGGTGCTGGAGGCGGCGGGAGAGGCCGCAGCCGCTTCGGCCCCGGCGGCGGCCGCACCGGCGGCAGCCGCTGCACCGGCCTCGGCCCCTGCGGCACCGGCTGCCGCGCCTGCGGCGGCGCCCGCTGCGGCCGCCGGCCCGGTGGAGGTGCGTGTGCCCGACATCGGCGACTTCAAGGACGTCGCGGTGATCGAGGTGCTGGTCAAGCCCGGCGACAAGATCTCGGTGGAGCAGAGCCTGATCACGGTCGAGTCCGACAAGGCCTCGATGGAAATCCCGTCCTCGGCCGCTGGCGTGCTCAAGGAGCTCAAGGTCAAGATCGGCGACACCGTGAACATCGGTGACCTGCTGGCGATTCTGGAAGGCGCCGCTGCCGCCGCAGCGCCGGCGCCCGCCGCCGCACCGACGGCCGCGCCCGCGGCACCTGCTGCCGCAGCGGCAGCACCCCAGGCCGCCACGGCATCGGCGCCCGCCGCCGCCGCACCGGCCCACAACCCCACCGCCACGGCCCCGCTGGGCCTGCCCCACGCCTCGCCCTCGGTGCGCAAGTTCGCCCGTGAACTCGGTGTGCCGCTGGAAGAGGTCAAGGGCAGCGGTCCCAAGGGCCGCATCGTGCTGGACGACGTGCAAGGCTTCACCAAGGCCGTGATGGCCGGCGCCATGCAGACCAAGGCGCAGGCGGCCAAGGCCCCGGCCGGCGGTGGTGGCGACGGCGCGGGCCTGGGCCTGATCCCCTGGCCCAAGGTCGACTTCGCCAAGTTCGGCCCGATCGAGCGCAAGGAGATGGGCCGCATCAAGAAGATCAGTGGTGCCAACCTGCTGCGCAACGCGGTCATGATCCCGGCGGTCACCAACCACGACGACGCCGACATCACCGACCTCGAAGCCTTCCGCGTGTCCACCAACAAGGAAAACGAGAAGAGCGGCGTGAAAGTCACCATGCTCGCCTTCCTGATCAAGGCCTGCGTGGCCGCGCTCAAGAAATTCCCCGAGTTCAACAGCTCGATCGACGGCGATGCCCTGATCTACAAGCAGTTCTGGCACATCGGCTTCGCGGCCGACACGCCCAACGGCCTGATGGTCCCGGTGATCAAGGACGCCGACAAGAAGGGCGTGCTGCAGATCAGCCAGGAAATGGGCGAACTCGCCAAGAAGGCGCGCGAGGGCAAGCTGAGCCCGGCCGAGATGAGCGGGGCGACCTTCACCATCTCCAGCCTGGGTGGCATTGGCGGGCGTTATTTCACGCCCATCATCAACGCGCCCGAAGCGCGCATCCTCGGCGTGTGCAAGAGCACCATGGAGCCGGTGTGGGACGGCAAGGCCTTCCAGCCGCGCCTGATGCTGCCGCTCTCGCTGACCTGGGACCACCGCGTGATCGACGGCGCCGCCGCCGCCCGCTTCAACGTGTACCTCGGCCAGATCCTCAGCGACTTCCGTCGCGTGTTGCTGTAAAGGACCACGCAGATGGCACTCATCGATATTCAAGTCCCCGACATCGGCGACTTCGACGAAGTGGCGGTGATCGAGTTGCTGGTCAAGCCCGGCGACACGGTCAAGGCCGAACAAAGCCTGATCACGGTCGAGTCCGACAAGGCCTCGATGGAGATTCCGTCTTCCCAGGCGGGCGTGGTCAAGGAGCTCAAGGTCAAGCTGGGCGACAAGGTCAAGCAGGGCAGCGTGGTGCTGACGCTGGAAGCCGCGGGTGAGGCCGCCGCCGCGTCCGCCGCCAGCGCACCGGCACCCGCGCCACAAGCGGCACCCGCCGCGGCGCCGGCTGCGGCCCCGGTGGCTGCGCCGACCGCCGCCAGCTTCGGCGGCAGCGCCGATCTCGAGTGCGACGTGGTCGTGCTCGGCGGTGGTCCTGGCGGCTACAGCGCGGCCTTCCGCGCGGCCGACCTGGGCCTGAAGGTCGTCATCGTCGAGCGCTACGCCACCCTGGGTGGCGTGTGCCTGAACGTGGGCTGCATTCCTTCCAAGGCGCTGCTGCACGTGGCGGCGGTGATGGACGAGGTCAGCCACATGGCGGCGCTGGGCGTGGAGTTCGGCCGCCCGGTGGTCAACATCGAGAAGCTGCGCGGCCACAAGGAAAAGGTGATCGGCAAGCTCACCGGTGGCCTGGCCGCCATGGCCAAGATGCGCAAGGTCACGACCGTTCGCGGTGTCGGTTCCTTCGTGGGCGCCAACCACCTGGAAGTGGAAGAGACCACGGGGGCCACCGGCCAGGAGAAGACGGGCAAGAAGCAGGTGATCGGCTTCAAGAAGGCCATCATCGCCGCCGGTTCGCAGGCCGTGCGCCTGCCCTTCATGCCGGACGATCCGCGCGTGGTGGACAGCACCGGTGCGCTCGCGCTCAAGGAAGTGCCCAAGCGCATGCTGATCCTGGGCGGCGGCATCATCGGCCTGGAAATGGGCACGGTCTACAGCACCCTGGGCGCTCGCCTGGACGTGGTGGAGATGCTCGACGGCCTGATGCAGGGCGCCGACCGCGACCTGGTGAAGATCTGGCAGAAGATGAATGCGCCGCGCTTCGACAACATCATGCTCAAGACCAAGACGGTGTCGGCCAAGGCCACGCCGGCCGGCATCGAGGTGACGTTCGAGAGCGCTGAGCCGGGTGGCACGGCGCCCGCGCCGCAGACCTACGACCTGGTGCTGCAGGCCGTGGGCCGCACGCCCAACGGCAAGAAGATTGGCGCCGAGAAGGCCGGTGTGGCGGTGACGGATCGCGGCTTCATCAACGTCGACATCCAGATGCGCACCAACGTGCCCAACATCTTCGCCATTGGCGACATCGTGGGCCAGCCCATGCTGGCGCACAAGGCGGTGCATGAGGCGCACGTGGCGGCCGAGGTGATCGCGGGTGAACTGCAGGGCAACAAGGAACTGGCCAGCGCGGCGTTCAACGCGCGCGTCATTCCGAGCGTGGCCTACACCGACCCCGAGGTGGCCTGGGTGGGCCTGACCGAGGACCAGGCCAAGGCGCAGGGCATCAAGGTCAAGAAGGGCCTGTTCCCCTGGACGGCCTCGGGCCGCGCCATCGCCAATGGCCGCGACGAAGGCGTGACCAAGCTGTTGTTCGACGACTCGCCCGAGGCCCATGGCCACGGCAAGATCCTGGGCGGCGGCATGGTGGGCACGCATGCAGGCGACATGATCGGCGAGATCGCCCTCGCCATCGAGATGGGCGCGGACGCGGTGGACATCGGCAAGACCATCCACCCCCACCCCACGCTGGGTGAGAGCATCGGCATGGCGGCCGAGATCGCCCACGGCTCCTGCACGGACGTGCCGCCGCAGCGCAAGTAAGCGCCGGGACGCCGGCCAAAGAAGAAGCCGCCAGCCCTCACGGGTCGGCGGCTTTTTTCATGGGCCGCGTTCAGCGAGCCGGGACGCGGCTGGCCAGCGGCGCGCTCCGGTAGTCGGGCAGCAGCTTGCAGGTGTCGCCATACGCGGCCTCGTAGCCCTTGCAGAGTGCTGCGCACCGTCTGGGGCGTGGGCTTCTCGTTCTTGTCGATCCAGTTGAGCAGCGCGGTGAACAGCGCGGGGTACTGCGGATCGCTCAGGTAGCTGTGCTCGGACTCGTCGCTGAAGGTCTGCACCAGCAGGTTGCCCTTGCCCGCGCGATCCAGTGTCTCGCGGTAGGCGGAAGAGAGTTCGACGAACGCGGTCGGGTCGTTGACGGCGTGCAGCGAGAGCACGGGCATGTTGATCCGGCCTTCGGGGTCGCTGTCCTTCGCCAGCTCGGCCACGGCCGCCGGGTCGGCGGTGTAGCGCAGCACGCCCGCGTTCAGGGCCGCGTCGTCCGTGGAGCCGGTGTACCGCACGTTGGCGTTGTTGAACGGGTTGCGGTTGCCCAGGCGCAGCTGCGTCAGATCGCGGAACAGCCAGGTCGCCCAGTTGAGGTGGGCGATCAGCGAGCGCTCGGGGATCTTGATGACGTTGACGATGTTGGCGAGGTTGGTCTTCTGCTGTTCGGTGCGTTGCGCGGCGGGCTTGCGCACGCCGGTGCATTCGTCCACGCGGTTCGCCAGTTCGGCGCGCGTGAGCTTGGCGTCCATGGGCAGGCCCTGCCACAGCGCGTACTGGGGCTCGTCTGCCTTCGGGTGGTTCTTGCACACGTACTGGTAGACCACGCGCAAGTCGATCCGGAAGTCGTAAGCGCGGGTGCCGCCGCCCAGCATGCCGCTGGTGAGCAGCATGCCGTCGTAAGGGCCTTTGACGGGTCCGTTGGGGCCGTCCACCATGGCGTACAGCTCGGCGCCCTTGGCGGCGACCGAGCCGCCGTAGCTTTGCCCGTGCAGGATGGTGCGGCGGGGCGGGCCGAAATGCTTCACGAAGACGCGGCGCACGCGCTCGGTGTCCTCGGCCGCCATGCTCACGCCAAAGCCGCCCCGGCGGTAGGTGGCGCCCGCCCAGGCGTGGCCGGCCTTGACGGTCACGGCCCAGCGTTTGAGGTCTTCCTCGCCGCGCGCCAGCGTGGCCGGGCCGGTGTCGGCGGGGCCGCCATGGGCATGCACCACGAGCACGCCGGTCTCAGGTTTCCACCCGGCGGGCAGGGCGATCCAGTAGAAGCCGCCCAGCCCGTCCTCGCCGGTGTGGCAGGTGGCACCGGCCGGCACTTCGGCGGGGCAGGCGCGGGGCTGAGGGTCGGTGGGCACCTGGGCGATGGCGCCGCCGCTGTGGCCGGCGAGGGCCGCCAGCGCCAGCAGCGCGATGGGGCGAAGGGGCATGAAAGGTCTCCTGTGGTTGTTCGAATCCACGCGGACGATAGGTGCGCCGCCACCCCATGTCAAATATACTGAAACCCGAATTTCAATACCTTTCAGATATGGAAATCAGGCACCTGCGCTACTTCCTGGCCGTCGCCGAGGCCGGCCACATGACCCGCGCGGCCGAGCGCCTGGGCATCCAGCAGCCGCCACTGAGCCTGCAGATCAAGGCACTGGAAAAGGAGCTGGGCGTTGCCTTGTTCCACCGCCATCCCAAGGGCGTGGCGTTGTCGGACGCCGGGCGCCTGTTCGAGCGGGAAGCGCGCCAGCTGGTGGACGACATGGCGGCCATGGAGCAGCGCATGGCGCGCGTGGCGCGCGGCGAACTCGGTGTGCTCCATGTCGGCTTCACCAGCTCCGCCGCCGCGCATGCTTTCACCCCCGAGGCCTTGCGCGCCTGCCGGCGGGCCTGGCCCGGCATCGCACTGTCGATCCGCGAAGACCACGCGGCCGGCATCACCGAGGCGGTGGAGGCGGGGCGGCTGCATTGCGGCCTGATCCGCGTGCCGGTGTCGCAGCCCGAGAGCCTGACCTTCGAGGTGCTGCTGCGCGAGCCGGTGCTGGTGGCGCTGCCCGGCGACCACGCCTTGGCGCGACGCCGGTCGGGCGCGCTGGCGTTGGCGGACCTGCGCGAGGAGGGCTTCATCCTGGTGCGGCAACCCGGTGCCCCGGGGCTGTACGCCAACCTGCTGGCGCTGTGCGAAGCCCATGGTTTTCGTCCGCGCATCGCCGCCGAGGTCGAGCGCATGGTGACCAGCCTGAACCTGGTGGCCGCGGGCGCGGGCATCGCGGTCGTGCCGACCTCCATGAGCGGGCTGCATCCCCACGCGGTGGTCTATCTGCCCTTGCGCGAAGGCACGCCGCTGGATGCGCCGTTGACCCTGGTGTACCGCTCGGCCGAAGCCTCCGGCCCGGCCTCGCATTTCCTCAAGATCGCCCGGGACACGGCGCGCAAGGCCCAGGCGCGCGCGCGACGGGGGCGCACCGTGGCATGAGAGAAGGGCTGTCGCGTCGGCAAGCGATCCCGGCGCTGCTGGCGCTGGCGGGCGTCGTCGGTCCACGGGCCAGCCATGCGCAGCCCGCGTGGCCTTCTCAGCCCTTGCGCATCATCGTCGTGTACCCACCGGGCGGGCTCAGCGATGGCGTCGCGCGTGCGCTGGCCGAGCGCCTGTCGTGGCAACTCGGCGTGGCGGTGCGGGTGGAAAACCGGGGTGGTGGGGGCGGCAGCGTGGGGCTGCAGGCGCTGGCGCGCGCGCCGGCCGACGGACACACGCTGGCCTTCTCGGCGGTCAGCCCCTTGACCCTGCGCCCGCACCTCGGTGCGGTGGGCTACGACCCGTTTCGAGACATCGAGCCGGTGGCCAGCGTGATGTACACGCCCGTGCTGCTGGTGGGCACGCCGACCTTCACCGGCCGGGGCTTTGCGGACTTGCTCGCGCAAGCCAAAGCCCATCCAGGCGCGCTGCGCTGGGCCACCTCCGGCCTGGCCACCGCCGGCCATCTGGTGCTGGAACAGGTGCAGCTGGGCAGCAGCGTGGTGGTCACGCACATTCCGTACAAGGGCGGTGGCCAGCAGCTCACCGACGCGCTGGGCGGGCAGTTCGAGTTGCTGTCGACCAACGTGGCTCCGGCGCAGCTGGCCCACATCGAGGCCGGTCGTTTCAAGCCCCTGGCCGTGGGCGCGCCGCAGCGCCTGGGGGTCTTGCCGCAGGTGCCCACGTTTGCCGAGCTGGGGTTGCCCCAGGCCAATGTCACTTCGCTGTTCGGCCTGTTCGCGCCGGGTGGGACGCCGCCGCAGGTGCTGGACCGGCTGAATGCGGAAATCAACGCGGCGGTGCAGACGCCCCCCATTCGCGAGCGGCTGCTGGCGTCGGACAACCTGCCCGCGCTCGGCGACCGGCCTTCCTTCGCGCGCCGCATTGCCGAGGAATGGCGCAGCAATCGCCAGCTCAAGGGCGCGAACATCAAGATGGAGTGAGCGTCGGGGCGGCGACGCGGTGGCCGTGATGGCCAGGATGGCTCAGGGAGCCTTGTCGGCCACCGGCACGCGGCGCGCGCCATTGAAGCGCTTGTTCCAGTAGGCCATGCGCATGTCTTCCATGCGCACCTGGGCACCGCTGCGCGGGGAGTGGATGAACTTGCCGTCGCCCACATAGATGCCGACGTGGCTGAAGGCCCGGCGCATGGTGTTGAAGAACACCAGGTCGCCCGGCTTGAGTTCGCTGCGGTCGATGGTCTGTGTGGCCGCGGCCTGTTCGTCGGAACGGCGGGGCAGGATCTTGCCCAGCGATTGTTCGTACACCGCGCGCACGAAGCCGCTGCAATCGAAGCCCGTTTCGGCGCTGTTGCCGCCGTAGCGGTACGGCACGTCGAGGAAGGCCATGGCGTTGATCACGAGGCTGGAGGCCTGGTCGCTCACCGTCTCGCGGGCATGCTGCACTTGTTGGCCGATGCGGGCCATCAGGCCCTTGTCGTTGAGCAGCGAGTCCATGTCTTCATAGCCGTTGGTGGTGCCCGGCGCGGCGTGGGCCACGGCCGAACCGCACAGCAGAAGAATGGGGAGCCAACGCGACATAGGGCGTGAGGGTATCGGCGCTGCTGCTGGAAGTCAAGCGAGAATCGAGCGCCAACCCCTTGATTTACAACCACTTTCGTATTCACTTCCTGGCCAGCGGGGCGGCTCGCGACGGAAGGCTGCTGGTGACCGACGGAAGATTCACCATCACGGGCTGGCCGGGCGCGGTGCAGCCGGTGTCGCAGCACTTGCCGGGTTGGCGGTTTTTCGTGATGGCGCGTGCCGGGTCGTGAGGCGATGCGGCAGCGCTGCCGTCGGCCGCCACGCCGCGTTCCAGCAGGCGTTCGACCAGCTCGACCTTGTTGCCCACCGGGTAGTTGCGCCAGATTTCCTGCTTCATGGCGGCCGGTGAACCACCGCCGTGCAGGCTGATCACGCTGTACCAGCCGCCCTGGTAGCCGGCGGTCAGGTCTTCCAGGAAACGCGCCGTCTGGATCCGCTGCTCGTAAGGCACGTCGGGGTTGGCGCGCAGCACGTCCGAGAGTTTCGCGCCGGTTTCGGGGTTGTGGTCTTCGTCCGGGCCGGGCAGGGTGACGATCAGGCCGCCGCTCACGTAGTGGGCGATGCGGTGCATGTCGTAGATCTGCGTTGCGCAGCAGCAGCTTGCCGATGTTGGAGAACACGGGGTCGGGCATGAAGGTCTGGCTGTGCGGGTCGGCCTTGCCATAGACGCTGGCCGCCACACCGCAGGCGTAGAAGCCCTCGGTGATGGTGATCAGTTCCACCATTTGTTCGCGCAGGTGGGTTTCCCGGCCCGGGTCGAAGCCGTTGGCTTCGCACATGAGCGCCCCGGCGCCGATGAGCAGATCGCCAAAGCCGGCGCGCGCGCCGATGCAGGTGTGGCGGTGGTGGGTGGCGTAGCTGTAGGTGAGGTGGCTGGAGTGCTCCCACTCGCCGGCGTAGAACACGCTGTCCCAGGGCACGAACACCCGGTCGAAGATGCAGACGCCGGTGCTCTGCCCGTACTTGCGGCTGAACAGGGCCTCGCCATGTTCGACCTTTTCGCCGGGCCGGCCGGCGGGTCGGGCGACGATGGTCAGGCCCGGTGCGTCGATGGGCACGGCGCAGCAGACGGCGAAGTCGGCGTCCTCGCGGCCCATGTGGCGGCACGGCATCACCAGCAGCTCGTGCACATAGGGCGCGCCGGTGACGATGGCCTTGGTGCCGCTGATGACGATGCCGCGTGCGTTTCTCTCCACCACGTGCACGTAGCTGTCCACGTTGGCCTGCTCATGCGGACGGCGGCTGCGGTCGCCCTTGGCATCGGTCACGCGCAACGCCCAGGGTCAGGTCCTGATCCTGCACGCGGTGCAGGTAGTTCAGGAAGCGCTGGGTGTGCTCGGTGGTCCCACGGGCATCGTCGATGCGGGCCGAGACCTGGCCGATGGCGTTGAGCGCGTCGTGGGTGAGGTAGCGCTGGGCGCAACCGGTCTCCTGGCACACCAGGCGCACGGCTTCCAGCTTGTTGAGCAGGTCGCCGCTGCTGGTGTTGATGTGGCTGAGGCGGTTCACCCGGCGGCCGCTGGTCTGCTGGACCGCCGTCATCAGCGGCGCGTACCGGGCTTGGAGGGCCAAGTCATAGGTGAGGGCAATGGCGTTGATCCCGGGTTGCAAACCCGGTTCATCGGCCACGCTGTCCACCGCGCGCCCGTCCACGAACACGCGCGGCTTGCGCTCGCGCAGGGATTCGCGGAAATCCTCGCCGCTCATGAGCGTGGGTGGGTGAGCCAGTGAGTTGTTCATGGGATGGATGCCTCGTGGATAGATTGACGGTCGACGTATTTTTTGCCTCTCGAGCATTGATTTAAACAATGTTCAATAATTTGTGCAAATGTTTAATTTCAGCGATCCATGTTCGTCAGGGCGATAAACTGCGCGCATGGACGTCCATTTGCATGAACTGATCCCCCGTGCCCTCGGAGGCCGAGGCAGAGGCCGCGCGAGAACAACAACGCCAACGGCAGCTGCGCCAGGCGGCGCAGTCGGATTCCCGCCGCGCCCTGGTGTTGGAAGCGGCGCGCAGTGTCTTCGCCGAAAAGGGCGTGGAAGGCGCCAGCATCCGGGAAATCGCCAAGCGGGCGGCGTACACACCAGGGGCGATCTACAGCTACTTCGAGAGCAAGGAGGCGATCTACGCCGCGTTGCTGGCCGAATCGCTGGAGCGGCTGAACCAGGAGGTGGCTGCCGCCAAGCCGCCCAAACCCCAACCCCAGGCGGTGCTCGCGGCCAAGGCGCAGGCCTGGTTCGGCTTCTACGCCCGCAACCCTCGCGATCTGGATCTGGGCTTCTACCTGGTGCAGGGGCTGGCCCCACGGGGCCTGACCAGCGAACTGAACCAGCAGCTCAACAGCCGCCTGCACGACGCCCTGCATCCTTGCGAACAGGCCTTGCAGGCCATGGGGCTCTCGCCCGAAGCCGCGCTGCGCGAGAACACCGCGCTCTTCGCCCATGGGGTGGGTTTGCTGCTGTTGCAGCACACCGGCCGCATCCGCATGTTCGGGCAGTCCCCTGATGCGCTGTTCCAGGCCTATGTGGACCAGCTCGTGGCCCGGTTGAGCCCGGGCGATGGCGCTTCAGCTGGTGAACCGGGGCAGGCCGATCTGTTCGGGGGTTGAGGGCATTCGCGGCCACCCCGACCGGCCCTGCGAAAATCCCCGCTTCTCCCCGAAGCCTTAGACGTGAAAGACAAACCGATGCTGCTGGACGCCTCCGATTCCCAACTGGTGCTGGTGGACTACCAGGCCCGCCTGATGCCCGCCATCTTCGAAGGCCCTCAAGTGCTTGCCAATGCCCTGCGCCTGGCGCGCATGGCCCAGGCCCTGCGGGTGCCCACCTGGGGCACCGAGCAGAACCCCGAAAAACTGGGACCCAACCCGCCCGAGCTGCGCGAGCTGTGCCAGAAGACCCTGTCCAAGATGCACTTCGGCGCCGTCTCCGATGGCCTGGCCGACTGGTTGCGCCCTCCCGCGCGTCAGCAGGCGTCCGGCAATGCGCGCAGCCTGCCCAAGCACCTGCAGAAGCCGGCGGCGGCACCAGCCTCGGAGCGCCAGACTGTCGTCGTGGCGGGCTGCGAGGCCCATGTGTGCCTGCTGCAGACCGCGCTGGAGCTGATCGAGCAGGAGTTCGACGTCTGGGTGGTGACGGATGCCTGCAGCTCGCGCACCGAGCGCAACCGAGACGCCGCCTTCGACCGCCTGGCCGGCGCGGGCGCCGAGCTGGTGACCACGGAGATGGTGGCCTTCGAGTGGCTGCGCACGGCCGAGCACCCCGCGTTCCGCGAGATCCAGGCCTTGATCAAATAAGAGAAGCGTGCAGCGGCGCAGGGCGGCGGCCTTGCGCCGTGTCAGCCTCGCGCAAGCGGGCTCAGCATAATTATGAATTCACTTTAGTGCGCGACTTTAGGTCCATCAGCTGCAGGAGACATTCATATGAGTCAGGGCTACGCCGAGTTCTACCGCCGCTCCATCGAGGACCGCGATGCCTTCTGGACCGAACAGGCCGCGCTGGTGGACTGGCACAAGCCCTTCGACCGGGTCTGCAACCACGACCACCCGCCGTTCGCGCACTGGTTCGAGGGCGGGCTGACCAACCTGTGCCACAACGCGGTGGACCGCCACCTTCGGGATCGCGCCGATCAGAACGCGCTGATCTACGTGTCGACCGAGACCGACACCGAGCGCACCTACAGCTTTCGCGAATTGCACGCCGAGGTGCAGCGCATGGCGGCGGTGCTGCTGGGGCAGGGCGTGAAGAAGGGCGATCGGGTGTTGATCTACATGCCCATGATTCCCGAAGCCACCTTCGCCATGCTGGCCTGCGCGCGCATCGGCGCCATTCACTCGGTAGTGTTCGGCGGTTTCGCGAGCCATTCGCTGGCCAACCGCATTGACGATGCATCCCCCGTGGCCATCGTGAGCGCCGATGCAGGGTCGCGCGGTGGCAAGGTGGTCGAGTACAAGCCGCTGCTGGACGAAGCCCTTCGCCTGTCCAGCCACAAGCCGGCGTCGGTGGTCCTGGTCAATCGGGGCCTGGCGCCGATGTCCCTGGTGCCCGGGCGCGACCACGACTACACCGCTCTGCGCGAGCAGCACCTGAACGCGCAGGTGTCCTGCGAATGGATGGAGTCGACCGCCATCAGCTACACGATCTACACCAGCGGCACCACCGGCAAGCCCAAGGGCGTGCAGCGCGATACCGGGGGCTACCTGGTGGCGCTGGCGGCGAGCATGAAGCACATCTTCATGGGCGAACCCGGTGAGACCTATTTCTCCACCAGCGACATTGGCTGGGTGGTGGGCCACAGCTACATCGTCTACGGTCCGCTGATCGCCGGCATGGCGACCATCCTGTACGAAGGCCTGCCGATCCGGCCCGATGGCGGCATCTGGTGGCGGCTGGTCGAGAAGTACAAGGTGACGGTGATGTTCAGCGCGCCCACCGCGGTGCGCGTGCTCAAGAAGCAGGACCCGGCCTACCTGAAGCAGTACGACCTCTCCAGCCTCAAGGCGCTGTTCCTCGCCGGCGAACCGCTGGACGAGCCCACGGCGCGCTGGATCAGCGACGGTCTGGGCGTGCCCATCATCGACAACTACTGGCAGACCGAGAGCGGCTGGCCCATTCTCACCATCGCCAACGGGGTCGAGAAGAAGCCCAGCAAGTTCGGCAGCCCGGGGGTGCCGATGTACGGCTACAGCGTCAAGCTCCTGCACGAGTCCACCGGTGAAGAGCTCACCGGTGCCGATGAGAAGGGCGTGGTGGTGATCGAGGGGCCGACGCCGCCCGGCTTCATGCAGACTGTGTGGAAGGACGACGCGCGCTTCGTCAACACCTACTGGAAGAGCATCCCGGGCAAGCTGGTCTACAGCACCTTCGACTGGGGCATCCGCGACCAGGACGGGTACTTCTACATCCTGGGCCGCACCGACGACGTGATCAACGTGGCGGGCCACCGGCTGGGCACGCGGGAGATCGAGGAGAGCATCTCCAGCCACGCCAACGTGGCGGAGGTGGCGGTGGTGGGCGTGGCCGACCAGCTCAAGGGGCAGGTGCGATGGCCTTCGTGGTCGCCAAGGACACCTCGGCGCTCGGTGACGAGGCCTCGAAGCTCAAGCTGGAGGGCGAGATCATGAAGCGGGTGGACGAGCAGCTCGGTGCCGTGGCCCGCCCGGCCCGGGTGCGTTTCGTGACCGTGCTGCCCAAGACGCGCAGCGGCAAGCTGCTGCGCCGGGCCATCCAGGCGGTCTGCGAAGGGCGCGATCCGGGCGACCTCACGACCATGGACGATCCCGCCGCGCTGCAGCAGATCAAGGATCTGCTGGCCTGAAACGCAGGGGAGGCCCTGCCGGCGTTCCGGTCGCGTTGGCAGGGCATGGTGGTTCGGGGTGTTTGTAAGTACAATTCATGCTTATATTTACACGAGCAACGACCGCCATGGAACAGATGATCGCGTCCGAAGGCCAAGTGGAAAAAGTCCGCGTGTTTGAACTCGCGGCCGAACTCTTCGGCGTGCTCGCCACCCCCATGCGGCTGCGCATCCTCAGTGCGCTTTGCGACAAGGAGAAGTCGGTTTCCCAGCTGTTGCAGGAAATCGACACCACCCAGCCCAATCTGTCGCAGCACCTGAACCTGCTCTACCGCGCAGGCGTGCTGGCCAAGCGCAAGGACGGCACGCAGGTGATCTACCGCGTGCAGAGCGAAAAGGCCGTTACCCTGTGCCGCACGGTGTGCACCCAGATCGCGATCGAGATGGACGAACCGAGCTCGGTGCCGGCCTCCGAGCGTCTCTCGCCCCGCGTCGCGTCCTGACGAACGGCCCCCGCATCGCATCTTTTTACACAGGGCTGTTCCCGCGGTGGCACAATCGCGGGCTGCAGTCAGGTCCTTCCACAGTCACTGTCGCATCCGCCTAACGGTTCAGCCGTGCCGCGGAAGGTTGTCTTAACCAGCTTATGTTTCCCGAAGGGAAACGGAGGTCAGCGGATTTATGAGCGATTCCCAATCGAACGGGGGCAACGTCTATGTTGCCTACAAAGGCAACTCGTACCTCTTCGGCGGCAACGCGCCGTACGTGGAAGAGATGTACGAAAACTACCTGGACAATCCCGGTAGCGTCCCCGACAACTGGCGCGGTTACTTCGACGCGCTGCAGAACGTCCCCGCCGGTGATGGCACCGACGCCCGCGACGTACCCCATCTGCCCGTCATCAACGCCTTCGCCGAGCGCGCCAAGCAGGGTGGCACCAAGGTCGTCGTGGCCGCTGGTGCCGACTCCGAGCTCGCCCGCAAGCGCACCGCCGTCCAGCAGCTGATTGCCGCCTACCGCAACGTCGGTGCCCGCTGGGCCGATCTGGATCCGCTCAAGCGCGCCGAGCGCGACCACATTCCCGAACTCGAACTCTCGTTCTACGGTTTCACCGACGCCGACCTCGAGACCGTGTTCAACACCAGCAACACGTTCTTCGGCAAGGAAACCATGTCCTTGCGCGAGTTGCTCAACGCCTTGCGCGAGACGTACTGCGGCTCCATCGGTGCCGAGTACATGTACATCACCGACCAGAGCCAGAAGCGCTGGTGGCAGGAGCGCCTGGAAGCCACGCGCACCAAGCCCGCCTTCAACGCCGAGAAGAAAAAGCACATCCTCGACCGCCTGACGGCCGCCGAAGGCCTGGAGCGTTTCCTGCACACCAAGTACGTGGGCCAGAAGCGCTTCTCGCTGGAAGGTGGCGAGAGCTTCATCGCTTCGATGGACGAGCTGATCAACCAGGCCGGCCAGATCGGCGTGCAGGAAATCGTGATCGGCATGGCCCACCGCGGTCGCCTGAACGTGCTGGTCAACACCCTGGGCAAGATGCCCAAGGACCTGTTTGCCGAGTTCGACCACACCGCGCCCGAAGAACTGCCCGCCGGTGACGTGAAGTACCACCAGGGCTTCAGCTCCGACGTGACCACCCCCGGGGGCCCGGTGCACCTGTCGCTGGCATTCAACCCCTCGCACCTGGAAATCGTGAACCCGGTCGTGGAAGGTTCGGTGCGCGCCCGCATGGACCGCCGTGGCGACCCGCTGGGCAAGCAGGTGCTGCCGGTGCTGGTGCACGGTGATGCCGCCTTTGCCGGCCAGGGCGTGGTGATGGAAACCCTGGCGCTGGCCGAAACCCGTGGCTATTCCACGGGCGGCACGGTGCACCTGGTGATCAACAACCAGATCGGCTTCACCACCTCCGACCCGCGCGACAGCCGCTCCACGCTGTACTGCTCCGACGTCGTGAAGATGATCGAGGCGCCGGTGCTGCACGTGAACGGCGACGATCCCGAAGCGGTGGTGTTCGCCACCCAGCTGGCGCTCGATTTCCGCATGACCTTCCAGAAGGACGTGGTGGTCGACATTGTTTGCTTCCGCAAGCTGGGCCACAACGAACAGGACACCCCGAGCCTGACGCAGCCGCTCATGTACAAGAAGATCGCGGCCCACCCCGGCACGCGCAAGCTGTACGCCGACAAGCTGGCCGCGCAGGGCCTGGGCGAGACGCTGGGCGACGACATGGTCAAGGCCTACCGTGCCGCGCTGGACGCCGGTCGCCACACGGTGGACCCGGTGCTGACCAACTTCAAGAGCAAGTTCGCGGTCGACTGGAGCCCGTACCTGGGCAAGAAGTGGACCGACAGCGCGGACTCCGCCATCCCCATGGCCGAGTGGAAGCGACTGTCGGATCGCCTGACCACGATTCCGGACAACGTCACCCCGCACCAACTGGTGAAGAAGGTGTACGCCGATCGCGCGGCCATGGGCCGTGGCGACATTCCGGTGGACTGGGGCATGGGCGAGCACATGGCTTTTGCCTCGCTGGTGGCCAGCGGTTTCCCCGTGCGCCTCTCGGGTGAGGATTGCGGCCGCGGCACGTTCACCCACCGCCACGCCGTCATCCACGACCAGAACCGTGAGAAGTACGACGAAGGCATCTACGTGCCGCTGCAGAACGTGGCCGACAACCAGGCCCCGTTCGTGGTGATCGACTCGATCCTGTCCGAAGAGGCCGTGCTCGGTTTCGAATACGGCTATGCCTCGAACGACCCGAACACGCTGGTGATCTGGGAAGCCCAGTTCGGCGACTTCGTCAACGGCGCGCAGGTCGTGATCGACCAGTTCATCGCCTCCGGCGAAGTGAAGTGGGGCCGCGTCAACGGCATCACGATGATGCTGCCGCACGGCTACGAAGGCCAGGGTCCGGAGCACAGCTCGGCGCGCCTGGAGCGCTTCATGCAGCTGGCCGCCGACACCAACATGCAGGTCGTGCAGCCCACCACCGCGAGCCAGATCTTCCACGTGCTGCGCCGCCAGATGATTCGCGGCCTGCGCAAGCCGCTGATCATCTTCACGCCCAAGTCGCTGCTGCGCAACAAGGACGCGACCTCGCCGCTGTCCGAGTTCACCAAGGGCGGTTTCCAGACCGTGATCCCGGAGCAGAACGCCGACGTCGTGAAGAAGGCCGAGAAGGTCAAGCGCGTCATCTGCTGCTCGGGCAAGGTGTACTACGACCTCGTCAAGAAGCGCGAAGAGCGCGGCTCGGACGACGTGGCGATCGTGCGCGTGGAGCAGCTGTACCCGTTCCCGCACAAAGTGTTCGGCGCGGAGCTGCGCAAGTACCCCAACGCGACCGACATCGTGTGGTGCCAGGACGAGCCGCAGAACCAGGGCGCCTGGTTCTTCGTGCAGCACTACATCCACGAGAACATGCTCGAGGGCCAGAAGCTGGGTTACGCCGGGCGTGCGGCCTCCGCATCGCCGGCCGTGGGTTATGCCCACCTCCACCAGGAGCAGCAGAAGACGTTGATCGAAGCCGCTTTCGGCAAGCTCAAAGGCTTCATCCTCACCAAGTGAACTGAACGGACCCGAGCCGGTCACCCGACGTTGACGTCCTGTGACTGGCCCGTCCGGCGCACCCCACAAAACCCCCAGGTAGAACACTCATGGCAATCGTAGAAGTCAAAGTTCCGCAACTGTCCGAATCCGTGGCCGAAGCCACCTTGCTGGCATGGAAGAAGAAGGCCGGCGAAGCCGTCGCGGCCGATGAAATCCTGATCGAGATCGAAACCGACAAGGTCGTGCTCGAAGTGCCCGCGCCCGCCGCCGGCGTGCTGGTGGAGCTGGTCCAGGGCGACGGCGCCACCGTGGCCGCCGACCAGCTGATCGCTCGCATCGACACCGCTGCCGTCGCCGGTGCCGTCGCCGGTGCCGCGGCGCCCGCACCCGCTGCTGCGGTGCCTGCCGCTGCCGCTCCCGCCGCCGCACCGGCTGCTGCCGCTGCTGCTGCAACATCCCAATCCAAGGCCGGTGTCGCGATGCCCGCCGCCGCCAAGCTGATGGCCGACAACAACCTGGCCGCTGGCTCGGTGGCCGGCACCGGCAAGGACGGCCGCGTGACCAAGGGCGACGTGCTGTCGGCCGTGGCCGCGCCCAAGGCCGCCGTGGCCGCCCCCGTGGCGATCCCCACCGGCGCGCCTTCCAAGGTGCTGCCGCAGGTGCCCGTGGTCGCGCCCGACCTGGGCGACCGCCCCGAAGAGCGCGTGGCGATGACCCGCCTGCGCGCGCGCGTGGCCGAGCGTCTGCTGCAATCGCAATCCACCAACGCCATCCTGACCACGTTCAACGAGGTGAACATGGCGCCGGTGATGGAGATGCGCAAGAAGTTCCAGGAAAAGTTCGAGAAGGAACACGGCGTCAAGCTGGGCTTCATGAGCTTCTTCGTGAAGGCCGCGGTGCATGCGCTCAAGAAGTACCCGATCATCAATGCCTCGGTGGACGGCAGCGACATCGTCTACCACGGCTACTTCGACATCGGCATCGCTGTCGGTTCGCCCCGCGGCCTGGTGGTGCCCATCCTGCGCAACGCCGACCAGATGAGCTTTGCCGACATCGAGAAGAAGATCGCCGAGTTCGGCCAGAAAGCCAAGGATGGCAAGCTGGGCCTGGACGACCTCACCGGTGGCACGTTCTCGATCTCCAACGGCGGCACCTTCGGCTCCATGCTGTCCACGCCCATCATCAACCCGCCGCAGTCGGCCATCCTGGGCGTGCACGCTACCAAGGACCGCGCGGTGGTGGAGAACGGCCAGATCGTGATCCGCCCGATCAACTACCTCGCCATGTCGTACGACCACCGCATCATCGACGGCCGCGAAGCCGTGCTGGGGCTGGTGGCGATGAAGGAAGCGCTGGAAGACCCGGCCCGCATCCTGTTCGACATCTGATCGATCCTCCTCTCGCCAACGCCCCGACAGGGGCGTTGGCCCTTTGACTTCAGGAAAACAACATGTCCCAATCCTTTGACGTCGTCGTGATCGGCGGCGGCCCCGGTGGCTACATCGCCGCCATCCGTGCGGCGCAGCTCGGCTTCAAGGTCGCCTGCATCGACGAGTGGAAGAACGCCGCTGGCGGCCCGGCACCGGGTGGCACCTGCACCAACGTCGGCTGCATTCCCAGCAAGGCGCTGCTGCAGTCGTCCGAACACTTCGATCACGCCAACCACCACTTCGCCGACCATGGCATCAGCGCCACCAACGTGAAGATCGACATCGCCAAGATGATCGGCCGCAAGGACACGGTGGTGAAGCAGAACAACGACGGCATCCTGTACCTGTTCAAGAAGAACAAGGTCACCTTCTTCCATGGCCGCGGCTCGTTCGTGAAGGCCGTCGAAGCCGGCTACGAGATCCAGGTGACCGGCGCGAAGGAAGAGCTCATCACGGGCCAGCAGATCATCCTGGCCACGGGCTCCAACGCCCGCGCGCTGCCGGGTGTGCCGTTCGACGAAGAGAGCGTGCTGTCCAACGACGGCGCGCTGCGCCTCGGCGCCGTGCCCAAGAAGCTGGTGCTGATCGGCTCCGGCGTGATCGGCCTGGAAATGGGCTCGGTCTGGCGCCGCCTGGGCTCGGACGTGATCATCCTCGAAGGTCTGCCGACCTTCCTGGGCGCGGTGGACGAGCAGATCGCCAAGGAAGCCAAGAAGGCCTTCGACAAGCAAGGCCTGAAGATCGAACTGGGCGTGAAGGTCGGCGAGGTCAAGACCGGCAAGAAGGGCGTGAGCGTGGCCTACACGAACGCCAAGGGCGAAGCGCAGAGCATTGACGCCGACAAGCTGATCGTCTCCATCGGCCGTGTGCCCAACACCATCGGCCTGAATGCCGAGGCCGTGGGCCTGCAGCTCGACGAGCGCGGCGCCATCGTGGTGGACGGCGAATGCCGCACCAGCCTCAAGGGTGTGTGGGCCGTGGGCGACGTGGTGCGTGGCCCCATGCTGGCGCACAAGGCGGAAGAAGAGGGCGTGGCCGTGGCCGAGCGCATCGCCGGCCAGCACGGACACGTCAACTTCAACACCATCCCCTGGGTGATCTACACCAGCCCCGAGATCGCCTGGGTGGGCCGCACCGAGCAGCAGCTCAAGGCCGACGGCGTGAAGTACAAGGCCGGCACCTTCCCGTTCCTGGCGAACGGCCGTGCGCGGGCGCTGGGCGACACCACCGGCATGGTGAAGTTCCTGGCCGACGCGACCACCGACGAGATCCTCGGCGTGCACATCGTGGGCCCCATTGCCAGCGAACTGATCGCCGAAGCCGTGGTGGCGATGGAGTTCAAGGCCAGTGCCGAGGACATCGCGCGCATCTGCCACGCCCACCCTTCGCTGTCGGAAGCGACGAAGGAAGCCGCGCTGGCGGTGGACAAGCGCACGCTGAACTTCTAAGCGCCGATCTTGAGCGTCCGCAGCACGTACGAGGCCGCGCTCAAGGAGCGCGGCTACACGACGGACCCCGCCCAACAGCGCGCCATCGACGCGCTGGAGCGGTGCGCGGCCGAGTGGGCGGTTTACAAGCAGAAGCGCTCGAACTCGCTGAAGAAGCTCTTCGTCAATCCCGAGATCCCGCGCGGCGTCTACATGTACGGCGGCGTGGGCCGGGGCAAGAGTTTCCTCATGGAGTGCTTTTTCGAGGCGGTGCCGCTGCGTCGCAAGACGCGGCTGCATTTCCACGAGTTCATGCGCGAGGTGCACCGCGAACTGCGCGAGTTGCAGGGCACGGTCAATCCGCTGGACGAGCTCGGCGCGCGCATCGCCAAGCGCTACAAGCTCATCTGCTTCGATGAGTTTCACGTGGCCGACGTGACCGACGCGATGATCCTGCACCGTTTGCTGGACGCGCTGTTCAAGGCGGGCGTGGGGTTCGTCACCACGTCCAACTTCCGCCCGGACGACCTGTACCCCGACGGGCTGCACCGCGATCGCATCCTGCCCGCGATCGAATTGCTCAAGCAGCGGCTGGAGGTGCTGAGCGTGGACAACGGCACCGACTACCGCCAGCGCACGCTCAACCACATCCAGCTCTACCACTGCCCGCTGGGGCCGCAGGCCGATGCCGCGATGGAGGCCACCTTCAATGAGTTGGCCGAGATGGGCGACCACGATGCGGTCATGCACATCGAAGCGCGGCAGATCCAGGCGCTGCGGCGCTCAGGCGGCGTGATCTGGTTCGACTTCCGCACCCTGTGCGGTGGACCCCGTTCGCAGAACGACTACCTCGAGATCGCTTCCCAGTTCCACACGCTCATGCTGTCGAACGTGCCGCAGATGTCGGTGCGCCAGGCGTCGGAAGCGCGGCGCTTCACCTGGCTGGTGGATGTGCTCTACGACCGGCGGGTCAAGCTGGTGATGTCCGCCGCCGTGCCTCCCGAGGATCTGTACGTGGAAGGGCCGATGTCGCACGAATTCCCGCGCACCGTCTCGCGCCTGACCGAGATGCAGTCGCAGGAATTCCTGTCGCTGGAGCACCGGTTGGTGGACACCGGGCTGACTTGAACCCCGCTTCAGCCGAGCGGGTCGAGTTTGACGATCGTCAGCGACAGGTTGTCGCCCATGCCCTTGGCGCGCGAGCGCGCCTTCTGGATCAGGAACTCGCAAGCCTCGCGGGGCGAGAGCATGGCGATCGTGCTGGAGAGTTCTTCCGGGGTGAAGTAGTGCCAGATGCCGTCGCTGCAGGCCATGATCGCGTCACCCGCGCTCAGCTGGGGCACCACATGCAGGTCCACTGGCGGATCGTTCTCCGTGCCCAGGCAGCCCATCAGGATGTTGGCATGCGGGTGGTCCAACGCCTCTTCCTCGCTGATCTCGCCCTGGTTGACCAGGGTCTGCACGTAGGAATGGTCCATCGTGCGAAAGACCATCCGGCCATTGCGGAAGTGGTAGATGCGCGAGTCGCCTGCGTGCACCCAGTGGCTGTCGCCACCCGGGTTGATGAGGAAGGCGGCGATGGTGCTGTGCGGCTCCTGTTCGGCCGAGACAGCCGTGAGCTTGATCACCAGGTGCGACTCTTCGACGATCTGGCGCAGCAGCGCGGCGGCATCGTCCGTCTCGGGGTCGTAGCGCTCGAACAGCTGCCGCGCCGTGAGCATCACCTGGTCGGAGGCTTTGCGTCCGCCGCTGCGACCCCCCATCCCGTCGGCCAGCACCGCGAGCAGGCAGGTGCCGTGGCGCGGATGGTGCAGCAGGCTGACCTGGTCTTGCTGGTAATCGCGGTCGCCCCGGTGGATGCCGGTGGAGGCCTGGATGCGGTAGCCTTTGGACATGAAGGTGCTGATCGGTCTGTGCGGGTGGGGAAATGGGTGCAATGGTATCCACATATGCGCTGCGCGAAGCCCGGCAAAGGCCGAAACCGTGAACCCTTGCGCGCCGGTCCGCCGTCCGGCGGCGTGGGCCTGCTCAACGGTGCCTGGCAGGGCCTGGAGGCGGCTTGAGCGCGCTTGAAAACGGCGTGGCAGCCGCGTTTGCCGCCGACGGACCCTTGGCGCGCGCGCACGGCAGTCTGCGCCCGCGTCAGGGGCAGCTCGACATGGCCGCCGCCGTGTCCCGCGCCATCGAAGACGGCCATGGCCTGGCCGTCGAAGCGGGCACCGGGGTGGGCAAGACCTTCGCCTACCTCGTGCCCTTGCTGCTCAGTGGCCGGCGTGCTCTGCTGTCCACCGCCACCCAGGCCTTGCAGGACCAGCTGTTCACGCGCGACATTCCCGCCGTGGTTCGCGCACTCGGTCTGCCGGTGCGCGTGGCCCTGCTCAAGGGGCGGTCGAGTTACGTCTGCCTGCATCGACTGGAGCAGGCCTTGCATGGGCCGGCGTCGGTCGGCCTGCGCGACCCTGCCATCACGGCCGTGTTGGCCCAGGTGCTGAGCTGGGCGAACCGCTCGCGCAGCGGCGACCTGGCCGAACTGGAGGCCCTGGACGAACGCTCGCCGCTGCGCCCGATGGTCACATCCACCCGGGACAACTGCCTGGGCGCGAGCTGCCCGCGCCACGGCGATTGCCATGTCAACCGCGCGCGCGGCGAGGCCTTGCAGGCCGAGTGGGTGGTGATCAACCACCACCTGTTCTTTTCGGATCAGCTGTTGCTGGAGTCGGGCGTGGCCTCGTTGCTGCCGGCCGCCGAGGTGGTGGTGTTCGACGAAGCGCATCAGCTGAACGACACCGGCATTCCGTTTCTGGGGCACACGCTCGGGACGGGGCAGTTGCGGGAACTGGCGCGCGATCTGCGCACCCAGGGGCCGCAGTGGGCGCGGGGCCAGCGGCCGTGGGCCCACCTGGCACTGGCGATCGAACAGGCCGCGCGCGCGATGGCCGCCTTGCCCCGCCAGGCCGGTGGCAGTGGTGGCCGCTACCGTTGGCAAGGCATGGCGCCCGAAGGTGTTGACGCGGCCGCCTGGCAGCGCTGCGCCATCGAACTGAGCCAGGCGTTGACGGCCAGCCAGGAGGCGCTGACCGCCACCGCGCAAGCCTCGGCGGAACTGGAGCGCCTGCAGGCGCGGGTGCAGGCTTTGCTGTCGGTGTGGCGAGGCATGCCGACCGACATGCCGGCGACCGACATGGTTCGGTGGGTGGAGTGGGGAGAGGCCCGGCATTGGCGCGCCGTGTGCGCGCCGTCCGACAGCGCCCGTCTGTTCCAGCCCTTGCTGGACGAATCGGCGGGCCGGCGCAGCTGGGTGTTCTCGTCGGCGACCTTGGGCAGCGACGACGGGCTGAGCTGGTTCACCCGGGGCCTCGGCCTGGATGCGCTGCCGGGTTTGCGCACCCTGCGCGTGCCCAGCCCGTTCGATCACGCGGCCCAGGCGGCGCTGTATGTGCCCCACGACCTGCCCGAGCCCGCCGACGCCTCTCACACGCCGGCGCTCGCCGACGCGGTGGCGCGCTGGGCATCCCGACTGGGTGGCCGCACCCTGGTGTTGACCACCACCTTGCGCGCCGCATCGCGCATGGCCGACCATCTGCAGGGCCTGGTGGCGCAAGGGCGTTGCGCGCCGCTTCAGGTGTTGGCGCAGGGGCGCTTGTCCAAGCGCGCGCTGTTGGCGCGGTTTCGCCAAGCGAGCGAACCGTCCGTGCTGGTGGCGTCGGCGTCGTTCTGGGAGGGCGTGGATCTGCCCGGCGACGCACTGCAGCTGTTGGTCATCGACAAGCTGCCTTTTCCACCACCGGACGATCCCTTGATGCAGGCGCGCGGCCAGCGCCTCGAGGCGCGGGGCTTGAGCGCTTTCAACGATGCCTTTCTGCCCGAAGCCGCCATGGCGCTCAAGCAGGGGGCAGGGCGTTTGATCCGCTCCGAGACCGACCAGGGGATTCTGGTGATCGGCGACCGGCGCCTGGTCACCCGGTCTTATGGCAACCGTCTACTGGGGGCGTTGCCAGCCATGAGCCGGCTGGTGGACGAGGCGGACATGGTCGCCCGCCTCGATGCGCTGGTGCTTACCAGATCTTCCACCAGGGATCGTCTTTGGACTTGAAACCCTGGCTCAGGTACTCGCTGTTCGGGTAGCTGGCCTGCATCACGCGGCGGGTGTCGTCGCGCAGCTGCGTCAGGCCCAGCGCCTCATAGGACTGCAGCATGATGAAGAGGGCTTCTTCGAGGGCCGGCGCGTTGACGTAGTCGGTCAAGGCCGTCTGGGCGCGGTTGATGGCCGCCACGTAGGCGCCTCGGCTGTGGTAGTAGCGCGCGACATGGACCTCGTACTGCGCCAGCGAGTTGACGATGTACGTCATGCGGTCCCGGGCATCGGGGCTGTAGCGGGAATCCGGGAACCGCGAGACGAGCTCGCGGAACGCTTCGAACGATTCCTTGGCGGCTTTCTGATCGCGTTCGGACAGATCCTGACGCGCCAGCGAGCCGAAGAGGCCGAGGTTGTCGTTGAAATTCACCAGCCCCTTGAGGTACAGGGCATAGTCCATCGCCGGGCTGGTGGGATGGAGCTTCTGAAAGCGGTCGAGGGTGCGCAGCGCCTGGGCTTGTTCGCCGGCCTTGTACTGCGCGTAAGCCTTGTCGAGCTGGGCCTGCTGGGCCAGGGGGGTGCCGGCGGCACGGCCTTCGAGCTTTTCGTACAGCGTCACCGACTTCTCGTAGTTGCCGGCGGCACGCTCTTCGGTCGCTTCGCTGTAGATTCGGTTCGGGCTCCAGCCGGCCGTTTCATCCACGGGCGTGGTGCTGCATGCGCTGAGCACCAGCGCCGAGGCCATCGCGCACAGGGGCACAGCCGATAATCTGGACGTCAACTTCACGGGTGCACCTTTACAACGGAACAATGGACTTGGCTTCGCAAATTATATCGACGGGGGATGTGACAGGAGGTTCCATGCCGGGTCTCGAATCGGAGGCGGGCGCCGTGCTCGACGAACTCACGGCGGAAATGGAAACGCGGATCTGCGAAGTACCCGCTGCCATGCATGGCTGGCGCATCGATCGCGCGCTGGCGCAGCTGATTCCCGAATTCTCCCGTTCCTACCTGCAGCAACTGATGGCCGACGGCGCTGTCGTGATGCGCGGCACAGCCCTGCGCAAGCCGTCGGCCCGCATCGCCGTGGGCGACCGGTTGGCGGTGGAACTGCGCCCCACGCAGCAGGCGCAGGCCTTCGTGGCGCAGGCCATGGCGCTGGACGTGGTGTTCGAGGACGCCGACCTGCTGGTGATCCAGAAGCCCGCCGGCCTGGTGGTGCACCCGGCGGCGGGTCACTGGACCGGCACGTTGCTCAACGGTCTGCTGGCTCACCACGCCGGCGCCGCGGCGTTGCCGCGCGCCGGTATCGTGCACCGCCTGGACAAGGACACCTCGGGCCTCATGCTCGTGGGCAAATCGCGCCAGGCCGTGGAGGCGCTGGTGCGAGCCATCGCCGCGCGCGAGGTGAATCGCCAGTACCTTGCCCTGGCCCATGGCCGCTGGCAGGGCACGGCCGAGAAGGGCGTGGACCAGCCCATCGGGCGCGACGTGCACAACCGCCTGCGCATGGCCGTCGTGCGCGCCGACACCGGCATCGGGAAAACGGCGCAGACCACCATTCGCCTGCTCGATGGGTCTGACCAGGCCTGCCTGGTGGCCTGCAAGCTGCACACGGGGCGCACGCACCAGATTCGCGTGCACATGGCCTGGTTGGGCCATCCCCTGGTCGGGGATGCGCTCTACGGTGGTCGCCCGCTCTGGGGCATGGGCCGCCAGGCCCTGCATGCGGCGCGCCTGTCGCTGCGGCATCCGATCACCGGCGAGCCGCTGGCGTTTCAATCGGCCCCGCCGCCGGACCTGCTGGCCGCCATCGATGGCAGCGGCCTCCGGTACAATGAGCCGGGTCTGGGCAGCGGATTCCTCGAGTGAGCGCTACCGTGCGACCCCCGCTGCGCGGCGTGTCGAGGTCCTGACCTCACGATCCCCCCAATTTTTGCCCTGCCAGGCAACAGGTTCTTCCCCGGCGTTCCGAGCCGACGGCCACCGCCGTCCTCGCCGGTTTGAGCAACGGGCCCCGTGCCCACCCCTGTACCGTCCCGGTCCATGCCGGTTTTTGACAGACTGACACCATGAACACCACGGATGCCAAGCGCGTCCTCGAGACGGCGTTGATCTGCGCGCCCCAGCCCCTGTCTGTGCGGGAACTGGGCACGCTGTTCGACGCCGAAGTCTCGGCGGACACGCTCAAGACCTTGCTGGCCGACCTTCAGCTGGAATGGACCGGCCGCGGCGTCGAACTGGTGCAAGTCGCGAGTGGCTGGCGTTTCCAGAGCCGGCCCGAACTGCGCCCCTACCTGGACCGTTTGCACCCCGAAAAGCCGCCTCGTTACAGCCGCGCCACCATGGAGACGCTGGCCATCATTGCCTACCGCCAGCCGGTGACGCGGGGCGACATGGAAGACATCCGCGGCGTGACCATCAACTCGCTCATCATCAAGCAGTTGGAGGACCGGGGTTGGGTCGAGGTCATCGGCCACCGCGAAACCGTGGGCCGTCCCGCGCTGTTCGCCACCACGCGCCAGTTTCTCGACGACCTGGGCCTGTCGTCGCTCGATCAGTTGCCCCCGCTCGAGGGCAATGAAATCCAGGAGTCGGCCCTGGACCGGCTGGACTTCGAAGCACTGTCGTCCAACCTGTCGCCCGAAGTGGCAGAGGTCGCGATCGATACCGAGATTGCCGTGGCGGATGCGCCCGAAGCAACGGCGACCGCCGACTTGCCGGCCGAAGCCGAGACCCCCACCCCCGATCTGCAGAGAGCCGATCCCTCCACCCAGGAACACCATGAACCCGGCGAACACCCCCCCAGCGACGCCTGAGTCGACCCCCGACGCGACGTTGCCGCCCGCCGAGAACACGGTGCCGCCTCAGGCCGCGGGCATGGAACCGGCCCCTGTCGCGGGCCCTCGAGAGGCCGCCGATGCAGAAGCCCTGCGTTTCGACGACGTGGTCAGCGGGGCCTTCGATGCAGAACAGGAGCAAGCCCTGCCGCTGCCGACCAAGCGCGTGCTCGCGCCGCAGGCCGAGTCGCCCAAGCTGCACAAGGTGCTGGCGCAGGCCGGCATGGGCTCGCGGCTGGAGATGGAGCAACTCATCCTGGAAGGCCGCATCTCGGTCAACGGCGAGCCAGCCCACATCGGGCAGCGCATCCAGTTCGGGGACGTCATCAAGGTCAACGGCAAGCCGGTGCGCGTGCGCATGACGCCGCCGCCGCCGCGCGTGCTGGCCTACCACAAGCCCGCCGGGGAGGTGGTCTCTCACGACGACCCGCAGAACCGCCCGACCGTGTTCCGCCGCCTGCCCAAGCTGATGCAGGGCAAGTGGCAGTCGGTGGGCCGACTCGACCTCAACACCGAAGGCCTGCTGTTGCTGACCAACTCGGGCGAACTGGCCAATCGGCTGATGCACCCCCGTTTCGGTTTGCAGCGGGAATACGCCGTGCGCGTGCTGGGTGCCTTGTCCAACGAGGAGAAACAGCGGCTGCTGGACGGCGTGCGCCTGGACGACGGCGTGGCCCAGTTCGCCTCCATCGAGGATGGCGGCGGCGAGGGCGCCAACTGCTGGTACCGCGTGACGATCGGCGAGGGCCGCAACCGCGAGGTGCGCCGCATGTTCGAAGCCGTTGGCCATGCGGTCAGCCGGCTGATCCGCATCCGTTATGGCGCGGTGATGCTGCCGCGCGGGCTCAAGCGCGGCGTGTGGCTGGAACTCGACGACCGCGACATCGCCCGGTTGACCGCCGCGGCAGGGCTGGTGGAGGCCGACGAGCCGCGTGGCCCGCGCCCCGGCGGCCGGCACCCTGCCCAGCGGGGCAAACAAGGCGGCAAGGGAGGCCGCACCGAGGGCAAACCGCCAGGCAGCCGTGCGGACGGCCCCGGTTTCGGCGATCGCCGGACCAACAGCGGCTACGGCATGGGCGGGGCGCCGGGTGGCGCCAAGCCGCGCGGCGCCAAGGGCCCGGGCAAGGGGCAGGGGAGTGCGGGTTCGCAGCCGGACCCGATGAAAACCTCCTTCGGTTACATCGGTCAGGACGCCCTGCAGCGCCGGCGCGAGCAGGACGCCGGCCGCGGAGGCCCGCCGGGCGGTGGCCGGCGCCGGGGTGGCGGACGTTCGGGCGGGCGCTGAATGGCGCTTCCCACGCCCACGTTCCACGGCACGGACACCCGAGCAATGTAGAATCGTGGGCTTTGTGAGGCCTTGTGGCTTCGGCAAATTCAACCAAGAAACTTCAGGATTCCTATGGCGATCGAACGCACCCTCTCGATCATCAAGCCCGACGCCGTCGCCAAGAACGTCATCGGCCAGATTTACGCCCGCTTTGAAGCTGCTGGCCTGAAGGTCGTGGCCGCTCGCATGGCTCACCTCTCGCGCGGCGAAGCCGAAGCCTTTTACGCCGTGCACAAGGCCCGTCCCTTCTTCAAGGACCTGGTCGACTTCATGATCTCCGGCCCCGTGATGATCCAGGCGCTCGAAGGCGAAGGCGCCATTGCCAAGAACCGCGACCTGATGGGCGCCACCGATCCCAAGAAGGCCGCTGCCGGCACCATCCGCGCCGACTTCGCCGACAGCATCGACGCCAACGCCGTGCACGGCTCGGACGCGCCCGAGACGGCTGCCGCCGAAGTGGCATTCTTCTTTGCCGGCCTCAACGTCTACTCGCGTTGATCATGGTATGACGGCCAATCTGCTCGACTTCGATCTCGAGGGTTTGGCCGCCTTTTGCGAGCAGCTGGGCGAGAAGCGCTTTCGCGCCGTCCAGCTGTTTCGCTGGATCCATCAAAAAGGGGCCTCGGACTTCGCCCAGATGACGGACTTGGCGCGCAGCCTGCGCGACAAGCTGCCCGGCGTCTGCACCATCACCGACCTGCCCGTGCTCTCGCGCCAGGATTCGGCCGACGGCACCATCAAATGGCTCTTCGATGTGGGCGATGGCAACGCGGTGGAAACCGTGTTCATCCCCGAGGAAGACCGCGGCACGCTGTGCATTTCCTCCCAGGCCGGTTGCGCCGTGGGCTGCCGCTTCTGCTCCACCGGCCACCAGGGCTTTTCGCGCAACCTCACCACCGGTGAGATCCTGGCCCAGCTGTGGCATGCCGAGCATTTTCTTCGCCGTCACCTGAAACGCGGGGAACGCGTGATCACGAACGTGGTCATGATGGGCATGGGCGAACCCTTGCAGAACTACCACGCGCTGGTGCCGGCGCTGCGCGCCATGCTCGATGACCATGGCTACGGCCTGTCGCGCCGCCGCGTGACGGTGTCCACCTCGGGCGTGGTGCCGATGATCGATCGCCTGGCGCAGGATTGTCCAGTGGCCCTGGCGGTGTCGCTGCACGCCCCCAACGACCCCCTGCGCGACGACCTCGTGCCCTTGAACCGCAAGTACCCCATCGCCGAACTGCTGGACGCCTGCCTGCGCTACCTGCCGGCGGCGCCACGCGACTTCATCACTTTCGAGTACTGCATGCTCGACGGGGTGAACGACCAGCCCGAGCACGCCCGCGAATTGCTGGCCCTGCTCAAGCAGCATGGCGAGCGCGGTGTGCCGTGCAAGATCAACCTGATTCCTTTCAACCCTTTCCCGGACTCGGGGCTGACCTGCTCTCCACGCGCGGTGGTGCAGCGCTTCGGGCAGATGCTCAATGAAGCCGGTGTGGTCACCACGGTGCGCAAGACGCGTGGGGACGACATCGATGCCGCCTGCGGTCAGCTCGCGGGCGATGTGCTGGACCGCACCAACGCGGCCAAGCGCCTGGCGCAACGGCGCAGCAATGCCAGCGAGCGCCCCATTCGTTTCGTTCAAAAGGAAAGGCAGGCATGACACATCCGACCCGCACCGGTTTTGGGGCGCATGGCACGCGCTCGCGTGGCATGGTGGCCAGCTTCTGGCTGGGTGTGCTGCTGGTGTTGCTGGCCGGCTGTGCGCAAACGCGCGGCCTGCCCGCCACCACGGCCGCTGCCGTGGCAGCCGGTGCCGAACCGGTCACCGAGTCGGACGAGCCCGAAGCGCGCAAGCGCGCGCGCATCCGGGTGGAGCTGGCTTCGGGCTACTTCGAGCAGGGCCAGACCACGGTGGCGCTCGACGAGATCAAGCTGGCGTTGGCCGCTGATCCGAACTATGCGCCGGCCTACACGCTGCGCGGCCTGGTGTACGCGCGGCTGAACGAACTGCGGCTCGCGGAAGACAGCTTCAAGCGCGCGCAACTGCTCAGCCCGCGCGATCCGGACGTGCTGCACCACTACGGCCTGTTCGCGTGCCAGCAAGGCCGCTACCCGCAGGCGATCGAGCTGTTCCAGCAGGCGCTGGCCAGCCCGGTGTACGGCGGCCAGGCCAAGACCCTGATGGTCAAGGGCATCTGCCAGGTGCGGGCGGCGCAGTTTGAAGAAGCAGAGGGCAGTCTGGCGCGCTCCTACGAGCTCGATCCTGGCAACCCCATCACGGCCTACAACCTGGCGGCCTTGCAGTTCCGCCGCGGCGAGAACGCGAAGGCGCAGTTCACCATTCGCCGGCTGAACAACAGCGAGCTGGCCAATGCCGAAACCCTGTGGCTGGGCATCAAGGTGGAGCACCGCATGGGCAACGCCGAAGCCATGGCCCAACTGGCCCAGCAACTGAGCCGGCGTTATCCGGACTCGCGTGAGTGGGCGTCGTATCAGCGGAGAGCATTTGATGAATGAGGTGTATGCCAACGAGGGCGCCACGGCGGCCGGGGAGGGTGCTTCGCGCCCGGTGCTGCTGCGCGCGGCGCGCGAGGCGGCGGGCTTGCACATTGCAGCGCTCGCTGCGGCCCTCAAGGTCCCGGTGAAAAAACTCGAAGCCCTGGAAGCAGGGCGCTACAGCGAACTGCCCGACCTGACCTTCGCGCGCGCGCTGGCGTCCAGCGCATGCCGCCACCTCAAGGTGGATCCGGCGCCGATCCTCGAACAGATTCCGCAGGGAGGCATCCCTGAACTGGGTGGTTCGCGCCATGCGATCAACGCCCCTTTCCAGCCCGCGCACGACCCGGCCCCCATCAACCCCTTGAGCTGGCTCTCGCGCCCCGCGCTGCTGGCTGCGATCGTGCTGCTGCTGGGCGCGCTGGTGATCGTGTTCCTGCCGCGCGCGGAAGAGTCCGCGCAGGAGCCTGCGCAGGCCGAGGCGGGCAACGTGGTCACGCCGCTGGAGCAACCGGCGGAACCGGTGGCGGCGGTGGAGCCCGAGCCTGTTCAGGAACCCGCTGCGGCGGGTGCGCCTGTGGCGCCCGCGCCAGGAGGCGCGACACCCGCGGCGCCTGTGGCGGCACCCGCACCGGTGTCCGCGTCGCCTGCGGCTGCTCCGGCCGTGGCTGCGGTGCCGCCCGTGGCCCCGGCTGCCGCGGCGCCTGCCGCACCCGCATCGGGCAGCCTGCTCACCATTGCCGCCACCGGCGAATCCTGGGTGGAGGTCGTCAATGGCTCGGGCAGTGTCGTCATCCAGCGCGTGTTGCAAGCCGGTGACGCCGTCGATTTTTCCAGCGCGCCGCCTTACACCGTGGTGCTTGGCCGTGCCGAGGTCGCTCAGGTTACTGTGCGTGGCAAGCCGTTCGACGTGACGCGCTACGCGCGCAACAACGTCGCCCGATTCGAGGTGAAATGAACATGGACACCCTGGTGCGCCCCGCCGCGTCGTGTGAACCGATTCCGCTGTCGGCGGCGCGAACGCGCCGCACCCGCCAGGGGGTGGTGGCCTGGGGTGACCACCGCGTCACGGTGGGCGGCGATGCGCCGGTGCGCGTGCAGTCCATGACCAACACCGACACCGCCGATGCCGTGGGCACGGCGATCCAGGTCAAGGAACTGGCGCTGGCCGGCTCCGAGCTGGTGCGCATCACGGTCAACAACGACGAGGCCGCCAAGGCCGTGCCCTACATCCGCGAGCAGCTCGACCGCATGGGCGTGAACGTGCCGCTGATCGGGGACTTCCACTACAACGGCCACCGCCTGCTCACCGACCACCCGGCCTGTGCCGAGGCACTGTCCAAGTACCGCATCAACCCCGGCAACGTGGGCCGAGGCGACAAGGGCGACCGCCAGTTCGCGCAGATGGTGGAAATCGCGGCGCGCCACGACAAGGCCATCCGCATCGGTGTGAACTGGGGCAGCCTGGACCAGGACCTGCTCGCGCGCCTGATGGACGAAAACGCGAACCGCAGCGTGCCCTGGGAAGCGCGGCAGGTGATGTACGAGGCGCTGATCACCTCGGCGCTCGAATCCGCCCGCAAGGCCGAAGAGATCGGCCTGAATGGCAACAACATCGTGCTGTCCTGCAAGGTCAGTGGCGTGCAGGACCTCATTGCGGTCTACCAGGCCTTGGCGCAGCGCTGCGACTACGCGCTGCACCTGGGCCTGACCGAGGCTGGCATGGGCACCAAGGGCGCCGTGGCCTCGGCGGCGGCGCTGTCGGTGCTGCTGCAGCAAGGCATTGGCGACACGATCCGCGTCTCGCTCACGCCGCAGCCCGGCGAAGCGCGCACGCAGGAGGTGGTGATCGCGCTGGAGATCCTGCAGGCCCTGGGCATGCGCGCTTTCGTGCCGTCGGTCACCGCCTGCCCGGGCTGTGGCCGCACCACCAGCACCACCTTTCAGGAACTGGCCAAGCAGATCGACGACTACCTGCGCAGCTCCATGCCACTGTGGCGCGCGCGCTATCCCGGGGTGGAGAACCTCAAGGTGGCCGTGATGGGCTGCATCGTCAATGGCCCGGGTGAAAGCAAGCACGCCGACATCGGCATCAGCCTGCCCGGCACCGGCGAGGCGCCCGCTGCCCCGATCTTCATCGACGGGCAGAAGGCCATGACCCTGCGGGGCGAGGGCATCGCGCGCGAGTTCCAGCAGGTCGTTGAAAACTACATCGAGAAGAAATTCGGCGCAACGTCCTGAGCATCGGGACCACCCGATGCCTCTGGCGCATGGCTGAACGAGAGATTGCATGGCAGACAAACTGAGCGCCGTCAAAGGCATGAACGACATCGCGCCTCCCGCGTCCGCGCACTGGGAGTGGCTCGAAGACACCCTTCGCACGCTGATGCGCCGCTACGGCTATCGCAACCTGCGCACGCCCATCGTCGAGCCCACGGCGCTGTTCGTGCGGGGGCTGGGCGAAGTGACCGACATCGTCGAGAAGGAGATGTACTCCTTCGAAGACCGGCTCAACGGCGAGCAGCTCACGCTGCGGCCCGAGAACACCGCCGGTGTGGTGCGCGCCGCGCTGGAGCATTCGCTGCTGTACGACGGTGGCAAACGCCTGTACTACATGGGCCCGATGTTCCGGCACGAGCGGCCGCAGCGAGGGCGCTACCGGCAGTTCCATCAGTTCGGTGCCGAGGCTCTGGGCTTCGCGGGCCCGGACGTGGATGCCGAGCTCATCGTGCTGGCCTGCGACCTCTGGGCCGAACTCGGCCTCACGGGCATCGAGCTCGAGATCAACAGCCTGGGCCAGCCGCCCGAGCGCCTGGCCCATCGCCAGGCCCTGATTGCCTACCTGGAGGCGCACGCCGACCAGCTCGACGAAGAAGCCAAGCGCCGCCTGCACAGCAACCCCTTGCGCATCCTGGACACCAAGAACCCGGCCATGCAGGACCTGGTCAACGCCGCGCCGCGCCTCATGGACCACCTGGGTGCCGAGTCGCTCGACCACTTCAACCACCTGCGCGGCCTGCTCGATGCGCACGGCATCACCTACCGCATCAACCCGCGCCTGGTGCGCGGCATGGACTACTACAACCTTTCGGTGTTCGAGTTCGTCACCACCCAACTGGGCTCGCAGGGCACGGTGTGCGCGGGCGGCCGGTACGACGGCCTGTTCGAACAGATCGGTGGCAAGGCCGCCCCGGCGGTCGGCTGGGCCATGGGCATGGAACGCATCCTGGAATTGCTGAAAGAGCAGGGCCGCCTGCCCGAGCAGCCCGCGCCCGATGCCTACGCGATCGTGCCGGACGCGGCCCGCGTGCCCCAGGTGATGCCGGTGCTGCGGGCGCTGCGCCTGCAGGGCGTGAACGTGCAGATGCATGCCGCCGGTGCCGATGGCATGGGCAGCATGAAGTCGCAGTTCAAGAAGGCCGATGCCAGCGGCGCGCGCTTTGCGCTCATCTTTGGCGAACAGGAAATGCAGCAAGGCACGGTGGCGCTCAAGTCCCTGCGCGGCCCCCGCACCGACGCGCCCGCGGAAGCCGCGCAAAGCCTGCTGGCCCTCGACGCCGTCGCCGATTGGGCAGGCCGCCTGCGCGGCGACTGACGTTCGCGCATCCGCACGGGGTGGCCTGGGGCCACCCGCCTACAATCCCCCGTTGCGCAACCGGCGCACGAAATCCAGACCCGCATCCACCATCGCCAAACACCTCGACCTCGAAGAACAGGAACAGATCGATCAGATCAAGCACTTCTGGGCCCAGTACGGCAACCTCATCAGCTGGGTGTTGATCGTCGTCTTCGGTTCGTTCGCGGCCTGGAACGGCTGGAACTACTGGCAGCGCACGCAGGGCGTGAAAGCCGCCGCGCTGTACGACGAAGTCGACCGCGCGGTGCTGGCGCGCGACAACGAGCGCGTGGAGCGCGCCCTGGCCGACATGCAGGCGCAGTTTGGCGGCACCACCTTCGCCAGCCAGGCGGCGCTGCTGGCGGGCAAAACCCTGTTCGAAGCCGGTCAGGTCGACAAGGCCCGTGCCGCACTGACCTGGGTGGTCGAGAAATCCGGCGACGCTTCCTACCAGGCCGTGGCGCGCTTGCGCCTGGCCGCGCTGGACGTGGAAGGCAAGGCCTTCGACCAGGCCCTCAAGACGCTGGAAGCGTCCGTGCCCAAGTCTTTCGAACCCCTGGTGGCCGACCGCCGTGGCGATGTCTTCATGGCCCAGGGCAAGGCCGATGAAGCCAAGGCGCAATATCAGAGCGCCTGGCAGGCCCTGGGCGCGCGCACCGAGTACCGCCGGCTGGTCGAGGTGAAGCTCGCCGCCCTGGGCGTGGACACCGCCAGCCTGTCTTCCACCGCACGTTGAAATCCATGGTCACCTGCACACCCCGTTCATCCACGGCGCCCTGGCGCCGGGCCTTGCCCGTCATCGGGCTGGTCGCCGTCGCCTTGCTGTCGGCCTGTGGCTCGAGTTCGAAGAAGCCGCAGCCGGCCGAGTTGCCCGCTGTGGCCGCCCTGATGGGCACCCAGCTCGTGTGGTCGGCCCAGGTCGGCGAAGGCCATGCCTCGCTGGCGCCGCTCGTGGCGGGCGGACGCGTTTTCGTTGCCGGCGGTGCGGGCAACGTGGCCGCATTGGATGCCGCCACCGGCAAGGATGTCTGGCGCCTGAACCTGGGCACGCCGATCGCCGCCGGGGTGGGTGCCGATGGCCAGACCGCTGCCGTCGTGACCCGCAACAACCAGTTGGTCGGCGATCGCCGATGGGGCCGAGCGCTGGCGCGTGCGCCTGCCCGCGCGCTCGTTCACCGCCCCCCTTGTGGCGGGCGAGCGGGTGTTCGTTCTCACGGCCGATCGCGTGGTCACGGCTTTCGATGGCAAGACTGGCGCCCGGCTGTGGAGCCAGAGCCGTCCCGCAGAGCCGCTGGTGCTGAGCCAGACAGGCGCGCTGCTGGCGGTGGGCGATACCCTGGTGGTGGGCCTGGCGGGACGCCTCACGGGTCTCAACCCCGACAACGGATCCGTGCGCTGGGAGGCACCGGTGCGCCACATCCCGGGGCACCAACGAAGTCGAGCGCCTGGTCGACATCGTGGGGCCGGTCAGCCGCATCCGCAACAGCGTCTGCGCGCGGGCCTATTCGGCCGCCGTGGGCTGCGTGGACGCGAGCCGAGGCGCCGTGGTGTGGACGCGCGCCGCGCAAGGCACGACCGGCGTGCACGGCGACGACCGCCTGGTCTTCGGCAGCGAGAGCGATGGCCGCTTCCAGGCCTGGCAGCGCGCCACCGGCGAGCCCGCCTGGAGCATCGACCGCCTGAAATACCGTGGCCTGACCGCACCGCTGGCCCTGGGCCGTGTGGTGGCGGTGGCCGACAGCCGTGGCCTCGTGCACCTGATCTCCCGCGAAGACGGCAGCGAAATGACTCGCCTGACCACCGACGGCTCGCCCATCCTGGCCCCGCCGGTGCTCGCTGGCGATGCGTTGGTGGTGCAGACACGCAACGGCGGCGTGTTCGCCTGGCGTCCCCAGTAATGCCCGCCACGAACACCGTGTTCGTGACCGCCTGAACGAAAGCTCTTTCCGTGAAACCCGTCATCGCCCTGGTGGGCCGGCCCAATGTGGGCAAGTCCACCCTGTTCAACCGCTTGACGAGTTCACGCGACGCCATCGTGGCCGACTTTGCCGGCCTCACCCGGGACCGCCACTACGGCAACGGCCGTCAGGGCCGGCGCGAGTACATCGTCATCGATACCGGCGGCTTCGAACCCGAGGCCAGCGAAGGCATCTACAAAGAGATGGCCAAGCAGACGCGGCAAGCTGTGGCCGAGTCCGATGTGGTGATCTTCGTGGTCGATGCCCGCGCTGGCATCAGCGCCCAGGACCACGAGATCGCAGGCTACCTGCGCCGCCTGGGCAAGCCCACGCTGCTGGTGGCCAACAAGGCCGAAGGCATGACGCAAGGCCTGCAACTGGTCGAGTTCTACGAACTCGGGTTGGGTGAGGTGATGGCGGTGTCCGGTGCGCACGGGCAGGGCGTTCGCTCCATGCTCGACGGCGCCCTGGGGCTCATCCCCGGCCTGCCGCCGGAGGACGAGGAGGATCCCGAGGTCGAGACCGGGGTGATCCGCCTGGCCGTGGCGGGCCGTCCCAATGTGGGCAAGTCCACCCTCATCAACGCCTGGCTGGGCGAGGAACGCCTGGTGGCCTTCGATCTGCCGGGCACCACGCGCGATGCCATTTCCGTGCCGTTCGAGCGCTCGGGCCAGAAGTTCGAGCTGATCGACACCGCCGGGATCCGCCGCAAGGGCCGCGTGTTCGAGGCGATCGAGAAGTTCTCGGTGGTCAAGACCCTTCAGGCGATCGAAAACGCCCACGTGGTTCTGCTGCTGCTGGACGCCACGCAGGGCGTGACCGACCAGGATGCCCACATCGCCGGCTACATCCTGGAGAGCGGCCGCGCCGTGGTGCTCGCGATCAATAAGTGGGACGCGGTGGACGCCTACCAGCGCGACCAGATCGAGCGCCAGGTTGAAACCCGGCTTGCTTTCCTGAAGTTCGCCTCGCTGCACCTGATTTCCGCCCAGAAGCGCCAGGGCCTGGGCCCGGTCTGGAAGTCCATCACCCAGGCCCACGCTTCCGCCATGCGGAAAATGTCAACCCCGGTGCTGACCCGCCTGCTGATGGAGGCGGTGGCCTTCCAGGCGCCGACCCGCAGCGGCATGTTCCGGCCCAAGATGCGTTACGCCCACCAAGGCGGCATGAACCCCCCGGTGATCGTGATCCACGGCAACTCCCTGGAAAACGTGCCGGACGCGTACAAGCGCTTCCTCGAAGGGCGCTTCCGCAAGGCCTTCGATCTGGTCGGCACCCCCCTGCGAATCGAGTTCAAGACCTCGGCCAATCCCTTCAAGGAGTAGGAATTTCGACTCAACCTCGGCCCGGCCGCACGGCTGTGGTATGGTCCATTCCTCATTAACTTTCATTGAACACGGAGCATATCGTGAGCAATAACAAAGGCCAGCTCTTGCAAGACCCTTTCCTGAACCAGCTTCGCCGGGAGCATGTGCCCGTGTCGATCTATCTGGTCAACGGCATCAAATTGCAGGGTCAGATCGAGTCGTTCGACCAATACGTCGTGTTGCTGCGCAACACGGTCACGCAGATGGTCTACAAACACGCCATTTCCACCATCGTGCCGGGTCGTCCGGTGCAGTTCTCGGCCGTCGGCACGGACGAGCCGGCAGCGTCCTGATTCAGCGCCTGAATCGCATCCGGCCCGTGCAGCCGACCTGCCGGGCCCGCAACGCCGTGCGCGTTGTCGCTCTACCGACTTGAATTCACCCGCTTCCACCCCATCCTCCACGCCCTCCGTCATCCTGGTTGGCGTGGACTTTGGTGTGCCTCATTTCGACGCTGGACTCGAGGAGCTGGGCCTGCTGGCCCAGACCGCGGGGTACACCGTGGCCGAGCGCGTCAGCTGCAAGCGCCGCGCACCCGATCCTGCCTTGTTCGTGGGCTCGGGCAAGGCCGACGAGATCAAGATGCTGGCGCAGTCCACCGGTGCTTCCGAGGTGCTGTTCGACCAGTCGCTCAGCCCGGCGCAGCAGCGCAACCTGGAGCGCCACCTGGGTCTGCCGGTCAATGACCGCACCCTGTTGATTCTGGAAATCTTTGCCCAGCGGGCGCGCAGCCACGAAGGCAAGCTGCAGGTCGAACTGGCTCGACTGCAGTACCTGTCGACGCGCCTGGTGCGGCGCTGGTCGCACCTGGAGCGGCAAAGCGGGGGCATCGGTATGCGCGGTGGCCCGGGTGAAACGCAGATCGAACTGGACCGGCGCATGATCGGCGAGGCCATCAAGCGCACCAAGGAGCGGCTCGAAAAGGTGAAGAAGCAGCGCTCCACCCAGCGCCGCCAACGCGAGCGCCGCGACACCTTCTCGATCTCGCTCGTGGGCTACACCAACGCCGGCAAGTCCTCGCTGTTCAACGGTCTGGTCAAGGCGCGCGCCTACGCGGCCGACCAGCTCTTCGCCACGCTGGACACCACCACGCGCCAGCTCTACCTCGGCGAAGCAGGGCGCTCGGTCTCGCTCTCGGACACCGTGGGTTTCATCCGCGACCTGCCGCACGGCCTGGTCGACGCCTTTGCCGCCACGCTGCAGGAGGCCGCCGACGCCGACCTGCTGCTGCACGTCGTCGATGCCTCCAACCCGTCCCACCCTGAGCAGATCGCCTCGGTGCTCGGCGTGCTCAAGGACATCGGCGCCGATCAGGTGCCGCAGATCCTGCTGTTCAACAAGCTCGATGCGATGGACCCAGCCACGGTGCCGAATGTTTTGAGCGATGCGATGGAACTGGAAGGCCAGTCGGTCCCTCGAATCTTCGTCAGTGCGCGCACCGGCGTGGGCCTGCCCGAGTTGCGGGCCTTGTTGGCGGCACACGTGATCGCGCAAAAGCCGGGGTCTGACCCCATGCTTCCCGGGGCGCTCCCGGAAATCGGCGAACCCGTGTCCTGATTGGGCACAATGTGATGGTTTTGAATCGACAAAAGAGTTGGCAACCCATGGATGTGAATCTGCAAACCCCTGCCCGCGGCGCTGATCGAGCGACCCGCCCTGTCCGCCGCCGTGGTTGGCAAGGGCTGTGGGGCATGTTCAATCTGAACGACCCCCGTTGGGGCCGGGGTGACGACGAGCCCCGCAACGACGGTGGGCAGGACCCGGGCCGCGACGAGGATCGCAACCCGCAGCGCCAACCCCCGCGCGGCCAAGGCCCGAACCAGGGCCCGCCGGACCTGGACGAACTCTGGCGCGATTTCAACCGCAAGCTCGGTGGCTTGCTCGGCAACAAGGGTCGGGGCGGTAATCATGGTGGTGGCAATGGTTCCGGCGGCAACGGCGGCATGCAGGGCTTCAACCCGAACCCCAAGGCCACCGGCATCGGCTTCGGCCTCATCGCCGGCGTGGCCTTGCTCATCTGGATGGGCACGGGCTTCTTCATCGTGCAAGAAGGTCAGCAGGCCGTGATCACCCAGTTCGGCAAGTACCACAGCTCCGTGGGCGCCGGCTTCAACTGGCGCCTCCCGTACCCGATCCAGCGCCACGAAACCGTGTTCGTCACGCAGATCCGCTCGGTGGACGTGGGTCGCGACAACGTCGTGCCCGCCACCGGCCTGCGCGAATCGGCCATGCTCACCGAAGACGAGAACATCGTGGAGATCAAGTTCGCGGTGCAGTACCGCCTGAACGACGCCCGCGCCTTCCTGTTCGAGAGCCGGGACCCTGACGCCGCCGTCGTGAAGGTCGCGGAAACCGCGGTGCGTGAGGTGGTCGGCAAGATGAAGATGGATGCCGCGCTCGCCGAAGAGCGCGATCAGATCGCCCCGCGCGTGCGCACGCTGATGCAGAGCATTCTCGACCGCTACAAGGTCGGCATCGAGGTCGTGGGCATCAACCTGCAGCAGGGCGGGGTGCGCCCGCCCGAGCAGGTGCAGGCATCGTTCGACGACGTGCTCAAGGCCGGCCAGGAGCGCGAACGCGCCAAGAACGAGGCCCAGGCCTACGCGAACGACGTGGTGCCGCGTGCCCGTGGTGCGGCCTCGCGCCTGACCGAAGAGGCCGAAGGCTACCGCGCCCGCATCGTGGCGCAGGCCGAGGGTGATTCGCAGCGCTTCCGCGCGGTGTTGACCGAGTACCAGAAGGCGCCGCAGGTGACCCGCGAACGCATGTACACCGACGCCATGCAGGAGATCTACAGCAACGTGACCAAGGTGCTGGTGGATTCCAAGTCGGGCTCCAACCTGCTGTACCTGCCGCTGGACAAGATCATGCAGATGACGGGACAGCCCGCGTCCACGCCCAGCAGCAGCACCCAGCCCAGCGCGCCCACGCAGAGCACGATCCCGGTGCCCACCAGCCGCAGCACGGACAACGCCGCGCGTTCGCGCGAGCGCGAGAGCCGCTGAACAGCGCCAGCGACCAGAGAAACAACATGAACAAACTCGGTTTCATCATCACATCCTTCATCGTGGTTCTGGCGATCGCCAGTTCCATGCTGTTCGTGGTGGACCAGCGCCAGTTCGGCGTGGTCTTCCAGCTGGGTCAGATCAAGCAGGTCGTCACCGAACCTGGCCTGAACTTCAAGCTGCCGCCGCCGTTCCAGAACGTGTCCTACATCGACAAGCGCCTGCTCACCCTGGAGAGCACCGACACCGAGCCGACGCTCACCGCCGAGAAGCAGCGTGTGGTGATCGACTGGTATGTGCGTTGGCGCATCAGCGAGCCGCAGGAGTACATCCGCAACGTCGGCGTGAACGAGCGCGCCGGCGCGCTGCAGCTCAACCGCGTGGTGCGCAACTCCTTCCAGCAGGAAGTCAACAAGCGCACGGTGAACGAACTGCTGTCGACCCGGCGCGAGCAGCTCATGGCCGACGTCAAGCGTGAAGTGCTGGCGGCCGTGCGCGGCGCCGACAAACCCTGGGGCATGGACGTGGTCGACGTGCGCATCACGCGCGTCGATTACGCCGAGAGCATCACCGCCTCGGTCTACCAGCGCATGGAAGCTGAACGCAAGCGTGTTGCGAACGAGCTGCGCTCCACCGGCTTTGCCGAAGGCGAAAAGATCCGTGCCGATGCCGACCGCCAGCGCGAGGTGATCGTCTCCGAGGCCTACCGCGACGCGCAGGCGATCAAGGGCGCGGGCGACGCCAAGGCCGCGGCCTCGTTCTCCGATGCCTTCGGCCGCGATCCGGCATTCGCCCAGTTCTACCGCAGCCTGGAAGCGTACAAGTCGAGCTTCGCCAGCAAGTCCGATGTGCTGGTGGTCGACCCTTCGTCCGACTTCTTCAAGGGCATGCGCAGCAGCAACGTGGCGCCGGCTCGATGAGCCTAGAGCGCTGACAGGCCGGGGCACGACATGTCCGACGCGATCTGGCCAGCGCTGGCCCTGGTGCTGATCTTCGAGGGGCTGCTGCCCCTGCTGGCGCCCAAACTGTGGCGCCGCGTCTTCACCGACATGCTGAGCCTGCGCGACGGGCAGTTGCGCTTCTTCGGCCTGATCTGCCTGGGCAGCGGCGTGCTGCTCTGGTGGTCGCTGACCTGACCCCGCGCTTCTTTTCCAGCGCCTCCCCGCGCTGAGCGATACCCGCCGGAGTAGCTCCCGGGGGGCCGGTAGAATCACGTTTTTAACAGCGCCTGAAAATATCCATGTCTGCCTGGGTCCTCCCGGATCACATTGCCGATGTCCTGCCTTCCGAGGCCCGTCACATCGAAGAACTTCGCAGGGGCTTGTTGGACACGGCCCGGGGCTACGGCTACGAGCTGGTCATGCCGCCGCTGCTGGAGCACCTGGAGTCCTTGCTCACCGGCACCGGTGAAGCCCTCGGTCTGCAGACCTTCAAGCTGGTCGATCAGCTCTCCGGCCGCACCTTGGGTTTGCGCGCGGACAGCACGCCGCAGGTCGCCCGCATCGACGCCCACCTGCTCAACCGCCAGGGCGTGGCCCGCCTGAGCTACTGCGGCCCGGTGGTGCACACCCGCATCGACCGCCCGCTGGCCAGCCGTGAGCCGCTGCAGTTCGGGGCCGAGATCTACGGCCACGCCGGCCAGGAGGCCGACCTGGAGATCATCGAACTCGCGCAGGCCTGCCTGCGAAATGCTGGCGTGAAAGGCCTGCAACTGGACATGGCCGACGTGCGCGTGATCGATGCCGTGCTCGCACCGGTGTCGCTCACTGCCGCGCAGGAAGCCCGCATCCACGCCGCGCTCAACGCCAAGGACGTGGCCGAACTCGAGGTGCTCGCGCGCGACCTGCCGGCCGCCGTGCGCCGCGATCTGGTCGCGCTGCCGCGCCTGTTCGGTGGTATGGCGGTGCTCGACGAGGCGCAGCGCATCCTGCAACCATCTGCGGCCCTGCACGCCGCGCTGGACAGCCTGCGCTGGCTGGCCTCGCACGCGCAGGGCATGGACGTGTCGATCGACCTGGCCGACCTCCGCGGTTACGCCTACTACACCGGCATGCGTTTCGCGCTCTTTGCCCACACGCCGGAAGGCCGGGCAGGGCAGACGCTCGAACTGGCACGGGGCGGCCGCTACGACGAGGTGGGCGCCGTGTTCGGCCGCAACCGCCCCGCGGTGGGCTTCAGCCTGGACCTCAAGGAACTGGTGGCGGCGGTGGCGCCGCGTCCTCTGGTGGCGGCCATCCGCGCACCCTGGGGCATGGACGCCGGCCTGCGCCAGGCCATTGCCGAACTGCGCGCGCAGGGCCACACCGTGGTGTGTGCCTTGCCAGGCCACGACCACCAGGTCGATGAATTTCACTGCGACCGCGAACTGGTGCCCGATGCGGCCCGTCGCGGCGCCTGGACAGTACAAACCCTTCAAACGGAAACCAGCAAATGAAGAACAGCAGCAGCGCCGTGACCCCCGGGCGCAACGTCGTGGTGGTGGGCACCCAGTGGGGTGACGAAGGCAAGGGCAAGCTGGTCGACTGGCTGACCGAGACCGCCACGGGCGTGGTGCGCTTCCAGGGTGGGCACAACGCGGGCCACACGCTGGTCATCAACGGCGTGAAGACGGCGCTGCACCTGATCCCCAGCGGCATCATGCGCGCCGGCGTGAAGTGCTACATCGGCAACGGCGTGGTGCTTTCGGTGGGCAAGCTGTTCGAGGAAATTGCCGGCCTGGAGAAAGCCGGTGTCGAGGTGCGCTCGCGCCTGCGCGTGAGCGAAGGCTGTCCGCTGATCCTGCCGTTCCACGCCGCGATCGACATCGCGCGCGAAGCCGCCAAGGTGAAGGCCGGCACCGAGAAGATCGGCACCACCGGCCGTGGCATCGGGCCGGCCTACGAAGACAAGATCGCGCGCCGTGCGCTGCGCGTGCAGGACCTGAAGTACCCCGATCGTTTCGCAGCCAAGCTGCGCGAGTTGCTGGACCTGCACAACCACGTGCTCACCACCTACCTGCATTCCGCCGACATGGCCTGGGACGACAAGATCGCCTCGTACATGAAGGACGGCGCGATCCAGTTCGACGCGGTGTACACCGAGGCCATGCAGCAGGCCGAACTGCTCAAGCCCATGATCGCCGACGTCTCGCGCGAACTCAACGAGGCGCATCAGGCCGGTGCCAACCTGCTGTTCGAAGGCGCGCAAGGCACGCTGCTCGACATCGACCACGGCACCTATCCCTTCGTCACCTCCAGCAACTGCGTGGCCGGCAACGCCGCCGCCGGTTCGGGCGTGGGTCCGGGCCTGTTGCACTACGTGCTGGGCATCACCAAGGCGTACTGCACCCGTGTGGGCGGTGGCCCGTTCCCCACCGAACTGGAATGGGAAAAGGAAGGCACACCCGGCTGGCACATGGCCACCGTGGGGGCCGAGAAGGGCGTGACCACGGGCCGCAGCCGCCGCTGTGGCTGGTTCGATGCCGCGCTGCTCAAGCGCTCGGCCCAGGTCAATGGCCTTTCGGGGCTGTGCATCACCAAGCTCGACGTGCTGGACGGGCTCAAGGAGCTTCAGCTGTGCACCGGCTACGAGCTGGATGGCCAGGTCATCGACATCCTGCCGATGAGCGCGGAAGACATCGCGCGCTGCAAGCCCATCTACGAAACGCTGCCCGGATGGAGCGAATCGTCGGTGGGTGCCACGCGGTATGAAGACCTGCCGGTCAACGCCCAGCGCTACCTCACGCGCATCGCGCAGACCACCGGGGTGCCGATCCACATCGTCTCCACCAGCCCGGACCGCGACCACACCATCCTGGTGCACAACCCCTACCATGGGTGAAACCACCGGGGGCCGGGTGCGGCCCTTCGTGCAAAATTCCCATCGACATCCCCATCCGGAGCCCGCATGCTGACCGAAGACGGCAAACACCTCTACGTCTCCTACGACGAGTACCACAACCTGATCGAGAAGCTCGCGCTCAAGGTCTACCAGTCGGGCTGGGAGTTCGACACCATCCTGTGCCTGGCACGGGGCGGCATGCGACCGGGCGACATCCTCTCGCGCATCTTCGACAAGCCGCTGGCAATCATGTCCACCAGCTCCTACCGCGCCGCCGCCGGCACCGAGCAGGGTAACCTGGACATCGCGCGCTACATCACCACGCCCAAGGGCGAGATCGCGGGCAAGGTGCTGCTGGTGGACGACCTCGCCGACTCGGGCCACACGCTCAAGGCGGTCATCGACCTGCTCAAGAACAACTACAAGCCGATCACCGAGATGCGCAGCGCCGTGATCTGGACCAAGCAGCTCTCGACCTTCACGGCCGACTACTCGGTGGAGTTCCTGCCCACGAACCCGTGGATCCACCAGCCTTTCGAAGGCTACGACAGCCTGCGTCCCGCGCAACTCCTCGAAAAGTGGAAGCTCTGACCTGAATGCGTGACGACCTGTCCACCCGCCTGATCCACCACCCCTACAAACCCCCCGAGGGCTTCGAGGGGGTGGCCCCGGGGGTGTACAAGGCGTCCACCGTGTTCTTTCCCAACGTCGAGGCCCTGCGCACGACCGACTGGAAAGACAAGAGCGGCTACACCTACGGCCTGCACGGCACGCCGACCACCTTCACGCTGGAAGAGCGCATCGCCACCATCGAAGGTGGTCTGCATTGCGTGCTCGCGCCCAGCGGCCTGGCGGCGGTGTCGCTGGTGGACATGGCCCTGCTGCGCCAGGGCGATGAGGTGCTGATTCCCGACAACGCCTACGGACCGGGCAAGTCCTTTGCTTCGGTCGAGCTCGCGGCCTGGGGCATCACGCACCGCTATTTCGATGCCATGGACCCGGCCGATCTCGCGCGCAAGATCGGCCCGGCCACGCGCCTGGTCTGGCTGGAGGCGCCCGGTTCGGTCACGCTGGAATTTCCCGATCTGCCGGCCCTGGTGGCCCGGGTGCGCGAGGTCAACGCCCAGCGCGGCGCCGACCAGCGCCCCGTCGTCACCGCGCTCGACAACACCTGGGGCGCCGGCATCGCCTTCGCGCCGTTTGATCTGGGCGTGGACATCTCGGTGCAGGCCCTCACCAAGTACCCCAGCGGCGGTGCCGACGTGCTCATGGGCTCGGTCGTCACGCGCGATCTGGCGCTGCACCGCCAGGTCTTGCTCACGCACATGCGCCTGGGGTTGAACATTGGCGTGAACGACGCCGAATTGGTCTTGCGCGGCCTGTCCAGCATGGCGCTGCGTTACCACGCCCAGGACGCCTGCACCCGCGAACTCGCCACCTGGATGCAGGGTCAGGCAGGCGTGGTGCAGGTGCTGCACCCGGCGCTGCCGGGCTCGCCCGGCCACGCCACCTGGCAACGCGATGCGACCGCCGCGGCCTGTCTGTTCAGCGCGGTGTTCGACGCCTCCATTTCCCAGGCGCGCATCGACGCGTTCTGCGACAGCCTGCGCCTGTTCAAGCTGGGCTGGAGCTGGGCCGGCCCGATCAGCCTGTGCGCGCCTTATGACATCGGCTCCAGCCGCAGCCAGGGCTGGCCCCACGCGGGCGGTCTGGTACGCTTTGCCGTGGGCCTGGAATCCGTGCACGACCTCCGCGCCGACCTGGCGCAGGCCTTGACCGCATTGAACCCCTGACCCTCCCCCTTTTCCACCGACCTGAAAGACTGACTTCGCCACTCCCAATTACGGATACGAAAAGCGCCAGCGCGAGCTCGCCAAGAAGAAAAAGAAAGAGGAAAAGCTCAAAGCCAAGGCCGCTGGTCGCCAGCACCAGGACACCGATGCGCCCGAAGAGCCGGGTGCCGGATCGCCTGACGCGCCCGGTGACGCACCGGCGGGCGGCGACAGCGCGGCCGACTGAGCCCGCTGGTTCCCACGTCGGCCGGCGCTTGGGCGCTCAGGCCGGGTGGGTGGCTGTGGCCTCGTCGGCCATCAGCGTCCGCGCCGCCTGCGCCAGGGCGTCGGGCGACCGGTCCCGCAGCACCAGCGGCCGGGCCTGCGCAAACCGCGTGAAATTGCGGGCGATCGACTGGGCGTACATCGGGTCGTAGTGGCCGGTGAGCAGTTCCAGCACCACCTCCGGTGTGTGGCCCGCACGCACCTTCCCCGTCCAGCCCGACACCACTTGCTTGCCCCGCAGTTCCGTGAGCGCCTCCAGGCGTTCGCAGAACGCCGCCGGGTCCTTCACGAAGAAGTCGTAGTCCTCCAGCAGCAGGGCCACCCGCTCCTCGTCGCCCAGGCGCAGGTCGATGCAGGGGCTGGCGCGCATGGCGTCGATCAGCGCTTCGTTCACGCGCACATTGCCCACCTTTTTGCTCTCGCTCTCGACGTACACCACCCGGCCCGGGTCGAAGCCCCGCAGGGCCGCCCAGACCAGGGAGTCGAAGCGCTTCTGGCTGGGTTGCGGCTGGCCGGGGATGTGGCCCAGCACCGAGCTGCGGTGGCTGGCCAGGGCCTCGAGGTCGAGCACCTGAGCGCCCTGGGCGGCCAGGGCATGCAGCAGGCGCGTCTTGCCGCTGCCGGTGGGGCCGCAGACCACGCGGTACGACAGGCCCTGGGCCAGGACAGGCAGCGCTTCCACCAGCGCGGCGCGCCAGGCCTTGTAGCCGCCTTCGATCAACGTCACGCGAAAGCCGATCGCGCCCAGGATGGTTGCGAGCGCGCCGCTGCGGTTGCCGCCGCGCCAGCAGTAGGCCAGCGGCTTCCAGCCCTTGGGCTTGTCGATCACCTCGCGTTCGATGTGGGCCGCGATGTTGCGCGCCGACAGCGCCGCGCCGCGCTTCTTGGCCTCGAAGGGGTTGACCTGCTTGTACATCGTGCCGATGTCGATGCGCTGCTGGTTGTTCAGCGTGGGCCAGTTCACCGCGCCGGGCACGTGGTCGAGCGCGTACTCGTCTTCGGTGCGCGCGTCGATGAGGGTGTCGAAATCGGCGAGGCGGGCCATCGCCTCGGCGGCGCTCAGGATGTGGACGGGCATGCCCGATTATCGGGCGGCGAGCAGCTTGCGCAGTTCGGGCCAGACGTTGTCGCGCATCGTGGCCTGGGCAGATTCGTTGGGGTGGATGCGGTCGGCCTGGAACAGCGCGGTGGGGTCTTTGGTGTCGGCCACGCCCTTGAGGAAGAAGGGCACGAGCGCGGTCTTTTCGGCCTTGGCGACGGTGGTGAACACCTCGCGGAATTCCTGCCCGTACTTCGCGCCGTAATTGGGCGGCATCTCCATGCCCAGCAGCAGCACCTTGGCACCGGCCTCGCGCGAGAGGCGGGCCATGGTCGCGATGTTGTCGCGCGTCATGTTCAGCGGCAGGCCGCGCAAGGCGTCGTTGCCGCCCAGTTCGATCACCACCAGGGCGGGCTGGTGCTGCTTGAGCAGGGGGGCGATGCGCGAGCGCCCGCCCGAGGTGGTGTCGCCGCTGATGCTGGCGTTGACCACACGGGCGCGAACTTTTTCCTGTTTCAGACGCTCATCCAGCAGGGCCACCCAGCCGGTACCGCGCTTGAGGCCGTATTCGGCGCTGAGCGAATCTCCCACCACGAGGATGAGCGGATCGGCGGAAGCGGTGGCCTGAGCATGGGTGAAGCCAGAAGACCCCGCGGCGGCCAGGGCGCACAGCGCGCTGGCCAGCACGTTAAAGTGACGGCGTTTCAACTTGAGAAGTCCTTCCATGTCCGATGTGATGATTGCGGTCCAGCATGTGTTCAAGTCCGTGACCGACTCCACCGGCTCCCTGACGATTCTGCGCGATATCGATTTCACCCTGAACAAAGGGGAAACCGCCGCCATCGTGGGCGCGTCCGGGTCGGGCAAGAGCACGCTGCTGTCGATCGTTGCGGGTTTGGACACGCCCAGCAGCGGCACAGTTCACATCGACGGCGTCGATTTGTTCGCCCTGGACGAAGACCAGCGTGCCGCGCTGCGCGCGCAGAAGGTCGGTTTCGTGTTCCAGAGCTTCCAGCTGCTGGGCAACCTCACCGCGCTGGAGAACGTGATGCTGCCGCTGGAACTGGCCGGCCAGCGCGATGCGCGTGCCACCGCCACCCAGATGCTGCAGCGGGTGGGCCTGGGCGAGCGCCTGTCGAGCTACCCCAAGGTGCTCTCGGGCGGTGAACAGCAGCGCGTGGCCCTGGCGCGCGCCTTCGTGGTGCAGCCCTCGGTGCTGCTGGCCGACGAGCCCACCGGCAGCCTGGATTTCGCCACCGGCGCCCGGATCATGGAACTCATGTTCGAGCTCAACCGCGAGCAGGGCACCACGCTGGTGCTCGTGACGCACGACCGCGCCATCGCCCAGCGCTGCGAGCGTCGCATCACCATCGAAGCCGGCCAGGTGGCCGCCGAGGCCGAAGCGGCCTGAGGCGCCTTCAGGGGGAGGCCGGGCGCAGCCGCTGCCAGAGTTCGGCGACTTCGTCGTCGACCTGTGCGGCCGGGTGTTCCGGCTCACTCAGGGTTTCCAGCAGGCGCGTCAGCAGCTCCACCCGGGGCAGCACCGGCCCGAAGAACAGCACCCGATCGCCCCGGCCCACCAGGACCGTGGGCAGGGTTTCCACGTCGAGGTCGCCCAGCAGCGCGGCCTCGTCCTCGATGTCCAGCCAGCGCCAGCGCAGGTGCGGGAGGCTGCTGGCCGTCTCGTCGATCACCGGTTTCCAGTCGCGGCAGGTGCCGCACCACTGGGCGCACAGGCTGACGACATGGAGGGGTTCAGCGACCAAGCGGTCCCCTGAGCTGCTGCACGTCCAGCGCGCTGACCGGCGGTGCCTGGTTGCCCCATTGGGTGCGCACATAGGTCAGCACGTCGGCCAGTTCCTGGTCGTTGAGCTGCAGCACGAACGGGGGCATGCCGAAGGGGCGCGGATGACCCTCGGTGGCCGGGCCGAAGCCGCCGTTGAGGACGATCTGCACCAGGTTGGCGGGGGAGGCCATGGTCACCGCGCGGTTGCCGGCCAGGGCCGGGTAGGCCGTGGTGCCCTGGCTGGTGATGCCTTCGCCCTGGTTGCCGTGGCATTGGGCGCAATGCTGCTCGTAGCGCTTGCCACCCACGCTGAGCGCGCGGCTGTCGGCGGCGGGCGGCTTCTCGCTGCGCGACGCGGGCGGCTTGGGCAACTGCTGGAGGTAGCTGGCGATGGCCCGCAGGTCGGCCGGTGCCCAGTGCTGCGTGCTGTGCTGCACCACCTCGGCCATGGGGCCGGAGACCAGCGCGTCGCGGGCGCGGCCGTCCTTGAACAGGGCGACGATCTCGTCGACGGACCAGTCCTGCAACCCGGCCTCCGCCGGATCGAGCAGCGAGGGGGCGTACCAGCGTTGCATGGGGATCAGCCCGCCGGAGAGGCCGAGCATGTCGCCCTGGCCGCCCAGCGCATCGCGCGGCACATGGCAGGCGCTGCAATGGCCCAGGCCGTTGACGAGGTAGGCGCCGCGCAGCATCTCGGGTGCGCGCGCGGCCGAGGTCGGCGGCTCCTCGGGGCCGGCCTCGAAGTACAGCGTGCGCCAGGCCTTGAGCGCGAGCTGCGTGTTGTAGGGCCAGCGGATGTCGTGCGGCGGCACCGGCGCGTCCACCGGGGGCAGGCTGCGGAAGTAGGCGTAGAGCGCGTCGCTGTCTTCGCGCGTGACCTGGGTGGTGTTGTTGTAAGGGAAGGCCGGGTTGAGCCAGCGGCCGTCCGGACCCTGGCGATGGTGCATGGCGCGCCAGAAATCGTCGGCGCTCCAGGGGCCCAGGCCACTCTCGCTGGGGGTGAGGTTGCTGCCGTACACGGTGCCGAACGGCGTGGGCAGGGCATAACCGCCGGCGAACGGCTCGCCGCCGCGGGGGGTGTGGCAGGCCTGGCAGTTGCCCAGCACCGAGAGGTAGCGACCCCGCTCGATGGTGTTCGGATCGCGCAGGTCGGGGGCCGCCGCCGCGGGCGACACGGCGATGGGGCGTGCGGGCCAGGCCAGCCAGGCCAGCACGGCCCCGCCGATCAGCAGCAGCACGGCGAACGCGCGCAAGGCGATGCGGCTCATGGGCGGCCTCCCTTGGGCGGCATGGCACTGCCGCATTGCAGGGGCAGGGGCGCAGCACCGGGCGCCACGGCGTGGGTGTTCGCCGGCAGGCGCTGGGTGGAGAGCCAGGCGCTCACGGCCGCGATGTCGCGGATGTCCAGGCGCTGGGCGATGTCGGCCATGCAGTCGGGCGCGTGGGCCTTGCGCTGGCCGGTGCGCCAGGCGCCGAGCTGCGCGTTGAGGTAGTCGCGCGGCAGCCCCAGCAGGCCGGGCGTGGCGGGCTGCACGCCGGTGAGGGCCGCGCCGTGGCAGGCGACGCAGGCGGGCAGGCGGCGCGCGGCATCGCCATGCAGGGCCAGCTGTTCACCGCGCTGCAGTTCCTGCGGCGTGGCTTCCGCCTTGGCCGGCGCGGGGTAGGGCACGTCCATGGCGGCGAAGTGCTCGGCGATCTCCAGCAGGTAGGCGTCGCTCAGCGGGTCCACCATCTGTGTCATGAGGCGGTAGGTGCGCCGGCCATCGCGGAAATGCAGCAACTGGTTGTAGAGGTAGCCCGCCGGCTTGCCCGCCAGGCGCGGGTAGTAGCCATCGGGCGCGGCGCGGCCCTGGTTGCCGTGGCAGGCGGTGCAGGCCACCATGCGCTGGGCCATGGTGTCTTCGAAGGTGGGTGGCTGCGCGGCGGCCGGGAGCCCCACGCAGGCCAGGGCGAGCAGCAGGGAGGGGCGCCAGTGCGGTGGCAAGGTCAAGCGGGAGAACAGGGTCATGTCGTGGGGAACGTTGAGGGTGAGAGCGTGGACAGGGCGGTTCGGTTCCAGTCGGTCGGGCAGGGCAGGCCCGGGGCCAGCGCCGCCGCCACGGGGGCCAGGCGCTGGGGCAGGTCGGGGCCGAACAGCCATTCGTCTTCGCGGAAGAACACGTGTTCGAGGCGCAGCGTGCCAGCGAGGGCTTTCGCGGGCCAGTTTGCGCCAGTATCGGGCACGACCGACAGGCCGTCTTCCTCGCTGCGCAGCAGCACCCAGTGGTCCACCGGGCCGTTCAGGCGCACCGGCGCGATCAGGGAGAAGCCGGCCCACTGCAGGTTGGGCACCGGTTGGAGTTCACCGCGCAGCAGCCAGCCCCGGCCGGTGTCGTGCGCGTACAGCGCGTCGAACGAAGGGGCCACGGTGGCCGCCCGCTCGCCGCTCAGGAAGTCGGCCAGCCAGTGCTCGCGCAGGGCGACGTTGGGTGACTGGAGCAGCGCCTCGATCGCCAGGCGCTGGGCCCACAGCAGCCAGGCCGCGGCCGGGTCGTGCCGCGCCAGTTCGGCCGCGCCGGCCGCCAGCGCGGCCAGCCCTTCGCCCGCACCGCCCAGGTGGGCGGGCACGCCGCAGCGCAGCAGGCCGCTGTCCACCACCTCGCGCAGCGCGTCGAGGCCGGGTGGGGCCGGTGGTGGTTTCGTGGGTTCCAGGGACATGCCGCCATCGTGGCCCATGCTCATCTGATTCGCAAGATGCAGTTTTATTGAAAAAATACCAGATCAGAAGCGCCTGCTGATCTGTTCTGATCCGCTTGCATTGCGCCGCATCTGAGCCGTGGCAGATGCGGCGCACCGGGCGATACTGGCCCGATGATGTTCCCATTCCCTGATGATCTTGGGCCGCGCGCCAGGCGCGTGGCTGGGTGTGTGGCCGCCGCTGCGCTGCTGGCCGGCCTGCAGTGGCTGGGCGACGCCCTGGTGGCCTTGCTGGGTTGGCCCTTGCCCGGTTCGTTGCTGGGCTTGCTGATGCTGCTGGGCCTGCTGGCGCTGCGCGGTGGCGTGCCGCGCGGCCTGGACGAGGTCACCGCGCCGCTGCTGCGCCACCTGATGCTGTTCCTGATCCCCTCGGTCGCGGCCGTCGGGCTGTACGGCCACCTGCTGTGGCAGCACGCGGCGCTGTTCGCGCTGGCGGCCACGCTGGTGACGGCGTGCACCCTTGCTGTCACCGGCTGGACCCTGCACCGGCTGATGCGCCGGCGGCAACCGTGAGCGCGGCCGTGCTCTGGACGCTGGTGACGCTCGCGGCCTACGCGGCGGCGCTGTGGCTGTACCGGCGCAGCGGCCACCACCTGCTGTGTCTGCCGGTGCTCACTGGCACGGCCCTGGTGCTGGGCGCGCTGGCGCTGGCGGGCACGGGCTATCCCGTTTACGCCGAGGGCACCCGCCTGCTGCGCTGGCTCACCGGGCCGGCCATCATCGCGCTGGCCGTGCCGCTGTACCAGCAGGCTGCGCTGTTGCGGCGCATGGCGCTGCCGCTGCTGGGCGCCTTGCTGGCCGGGTGCCTGGCCTCGGTGCTGGGCACGCTGCTGCTGGCCCAGGGCCTGGGCTCGCCGATGCCTTTTGCGCTGTCGATCGCTCCCAAGGCCGCGACCATGCCGATCGCCATGCAGGCGGCGGAGCGGGCCGGCGGTCTGCCCGCGGTCGCGGCCCTGGCCGTGGTGCGCAGCCGGCGTGTTGGGCACCCTGTTCGCGGGCCCGGTGCTGCGGTTGCTGCGGCTGGACGATGCGACCACGCGCAGCTTCGCGCTGGGCCTGGTGGCGCACGCCATCGGCACCGCGCGCGCCCTGCAGACGCACCCCGGCAGCGTGGCCTTCGCCGCGCTGGCGATGGGCCTGAACGGCGTGTGCACCGCACTGGTGATCGCGCTGCTGGCGCGCTGGTTGTGACAGACCCGACGATGCGGCCGCTAAGATCGGCCGACCCCCTTCACGATGCCGATCCGATGAGTGGCGCCCGCCTCACCCGCTACCAGCAACTGGCCGAAGAAATCGCCGATGGCATCCGCGCCGGCCTGCTGCGCCCCGGCGAGCGCCTGCCCTCGGTGCGCCAGACCTGCGAGCAGCGCGGCGTGAGCCCGTCCACCGTGTTCCAGGCCTATGGGCAGCTGGAGTCGCAGGGGCTGGTGGAGGCGCGGGCCCGGTCGGGCTTCTTCGTGCGCGCGACGCGCCGCCCCGCGCGCTCCGCACCGCAGGCCGCACGGCCCAGTGGCGAGGCCACGCCGGTGGCCATCAGCGAACTGGTGTTCGAGCTGCTGGGCTCCACGCGCGACGCCGACGTGGTGCCGCTGGGCTCGGCCTTTCCGGCGCCGCACCTGTTCCCCTTCGACGCGCTGGCGCGCAGCGGCGCGCGCGCCATGCGCCGGCTGCCGGCGGCCCGCATCACCGGCGCGCTGACCGCGGGCGACGTGGGCCTGCGCCAGGCGGTGCGGCGGCGCTACGCGCTGCACGGCGTGCCGCTGGCCGAGGACGAACTGGTCATCACCAATGGCGCCATGGAAGCGCTCAACCTGTGCCTGCAGGCGGTGACCCAGCCCGGCGACGTGGTGGTGGTGGAGTCACCCACCTTCTACGCCGCGCTGCAGGCGCTCGAGCGCCTGCACCTCAAGGCGGTGGAGGTCGCCACCGATCCGCGCGAAGGCGTGGACCTGGACGCCCTGGCCGCGCTGCTGGAGCGCCAGTCGGTGGCGGCATGCTGGTTCATGCCCAGCTTCCAGAATCCGCTGGGCGCGCTGATGCCCCCCGAGCGCAAGCAGGCGCTGGTGGCCCTGCTGGCGCGCCACCGCGTGCCGCTGATCGAGGACGACGTGTACGGCGAGCTGCACGCCGGGGCGCGCCGCCCGCCGCCGGCCAAGGCCTTCGACCGCGAAGGCGGTGTGCTGCACTGCTCGTCGTTTTCCAAGTGCCTCGCGCCGGGCTACCGCGTGGGCTGGGCCGCGGCCGGGCGCTACGCCGGGGCGGTGGAGCGACTGAAGATGTCGAGCTCGCTGCGCCACCGCCATCCCGCCCCAGCTCGCGCTGGTGGACTACCTCGCGCAGGGCGGCTACGACCGCCACCTGCGCCGCTTGCGCGAGGCGCTCGCGGGCCAGCAGCAGCACGCGCTGCGCCTGGTGGAGCGCCACTTTCCGGCCGGCACGCGCGTCACGCGCCCGCTGGGCGGCTACTTTCTCTGGCTGGAGCTGCCGCCCACGGTGGACGCGCTCGCGCTGCACCACCGCGCGCGAGAACGCAACATCAGCACCGCGCCGGGTGTGCTGTTTTCGGCCGACCGGCGCTTCACGCACCACCTGCGGCTCAACGTCGGCCACCCCGGCGATCCCCGTTTCGATGCGGCGCTGCGCCTGCTGGGCGAGCTGGCGCAAACCGCCTGAGGACGGCCAGCGTCGATAATCCCCGGATGTCTTCCCCCAAAGTGCTGTTCGGCTTTCACGCCGTGGGTGTGCGCCTGAAAACCGCGCCGCAATCCATCATCGAGATCTACTACGAGCCGACCCGGCGCGACGCGCGCATGCGCCAGTTCCTGGACAAGGCGCGCGAAGCCAACGCCCGGCTGATCGAGGCCGACGGCCTGCGCATCGCCAAGCTGGCCGGCAGCCATGGGCACCAGGGCGTGGCCGCGCGCGTGGAAGCCGTGGCCCAGGTGCGTTCGCTCGACGACCTGCTCGAACAGCTCGAGCCCACCGGCATCCCGCCGCTGCTGCTGGTGCTCGACGGCATCACCGACCCGCACAACCTGGGTGCCTGCCTTCGCGTGGCCGACGGGGCCGGCGCGCACGCCGTGATCGCGCCCAAGGACCACGCGGCCGGCATCAACGCCACCGTGGCCAAGGTGCGCAGCGGCGCGGCCGAGACCATGCCGTACTTCATGGTCACCAACCTCGCGCGCACGCTGGGTGAGCTCAAGGAACGCAACATCTGGGTCATCGGCACCAGCGACGACGCACCCAAGACGCTCTACCAAGTCGACCTCAAGGGCCCGGTGGCGCTCGTGCTCGGCGCCGAAGGCGCGGGCATGCGCCAGCTCACGCGCAAGACCTGCGACGAGCTGGTGAGCATCCCCATGGCCGGCGCCGTCGAGAGCCTGAACGTCTCGGTGCGCCAGCGGCGTGTGCCTCTACGAAGCCCTGCGCCAGCGCAGCTGAACACCATGCGGGACACGGTGCGCGGCTGGGTTCGGGACGCGCGCCACATCGCCGTGCTCACCGGCGCGGGCATGAGCGCCGAATCCGGTGTGCCCACCTTTCGCGACGCGCAGACCGGCCTGTGGGCGCATTTCGATCCGCAGGAACTCGCCACCGAGTCGGCCTTCCGGACCCACCCGCAGCGCGTGTGGGACTGGTACGCGCACCGCCGCGAGATGATCCGCGCCGTGTCGCCCAACGCAGGCCATGCGGCGCTGGCGGCTTTCGCGCGGCAGCACCCGGGGCGCCTGACCCTGATCACCCAGAACGTGGACGGACTGCACCAGCGCGCCGGGAACACCGACGCCCTGGCCCTGCACGGCAGCATCGCCGAAGACCGCTGGCTCGATGCGCCGCGCGCCTGCTGCCAGCCCGACGCCATCCAGGCCGGCCATCCGCCGCGCTGCCCGGTGTGCGGCAACCTGCGGCGCCCGGCCGTGGTCTGGTTCGGTGAAAACCTGCCGGCCGATGCGCTCGAAGCCGCCGAACACGCCGCGCGCCACTGCGACCTGATGCTGGTCGTGGGCACCTCCGGCGAGGTCTACCCGGCGGCGGGCCTGGCCTTCACGGCCCACCAGAGCGGCGCGCGGGTGGTCATCGTCAACCCCGAGCCGACCCCGCTGGACGTGGTGGCCGAGACCTGTCTGCGGGAGACGGCGGCGGCGTGCCTGCCGGCCTTGCTGGCCTGAACCGGGTTACGCTGTCGTTCACCCCTCCCACCTCACCCGCACAGGAGACGACCCATGACCCACCCCGTCCTCGACACATGGCACAACCTGGTGCAGACCCGCAACGCCAGAGGCCTGCGCGAGCTGCTGGCCGATGAGGTGGTGTTCCATTCGCCGGTCGTGCACACGCCGCAGGCCGGCAAGGCGGTGACGACGCAGTACCTCGCGGCGGCGTTCCAGGTTTTCTTCAATGCCTCGTTCCGCTACGTGCGCGAGGTCGTCGGGCCGCGCGACGCGGTGCTGGAGTTCCAGGTGGAGATCGACGGCATCACCGTCAACGGCGTGGACATGATCCGCTGGAACGACGAGGGCCGCATCACCGATTTCAAGGTCATGATCCGCCCGCTCAAGGCCATCAACCTGATCCACCAGAAGATGGCGGCGATGCTGCAGGCGAACCAGTAGGCCGGGCCTCAAGGGGCGAGCTCGGCGAGGTCTCCCGTTGCCAGCCAGCGCAGCACCTGATCTCTGTGGCCGTCGAGCACCGGTGCCGGGCCGCTGTGCGGCGCAATGCCGCCGGAGAATTTCACAGGGAAGTCCACGACGCGGCTGCCACCATCGTCGCAGGGGCGCGACACGCCGCGCGCCACGACGTGCGGATCGTCCAGCAGCTCGTCGTATGCCAGCACCGGTGACCAGGGGATGTCGCGGGTGCCGAACTGTTCCGCCCACTGCCCCAGGGTCTTCGTGGCGAAGAGCGCTTTCAACAGGCCGTTGAGTCGGCGTTTGTGGCGAAGCCTGTCGGGCCTCGAGGCAAAGTCCGCGGCGCCCAGGGCAGGGCAGTCCGGCGCCAGGGCGTCGCGCAGGTTGTCCCAGAACTTCTCCTCCAGGATGCCGAGCGCGATGAAGCGGCCGTCCGCGGTGGCGAAGAGGTCGTTGTCGGGCATCACATGGCCCATCTTCTCGATGTCCTTGCCGGTTTTGCGCACCATGCTGTCGATGCCTGGGATGGTCCAGGCGGTCATGGCGTCGTGCAGCGACACGTCCAGGTGCTGGCCCTGGCCGCTCAGGCGCGCCGTCATCATGGCCACCACCAGCGACAAGGCCGCGTACATCGAACCGCAGTAGTCCGACAGGCGCACGTTGGGCCGCCCGGTGTGGTTGTCCACCTGCGAGGGCACGGCCCAGTAGCCGGCCAGCGCCAGGTAGTTCAGGTCGTGCCCCGCGCGCTGCGCATAGGGGCCGGTCTGGCCGAAGCCCGAGATCGAGCACAGCACCAGGGCCGGGTTCATTTCGCGCAAGGCCTCATAGCCCACGCCCAGGCGGTCCATCACGCCGGGGCGAAACCCTTCGATCAAGGCTTGGCTGCGCCGCGCCAGGCCCTTGAGCACGGCCTGGTCATCCGCATTTTTCAGGTCCAGCGCGATGGAGAGCTTGCCCCGGTTGTACTTGGCGAAGGTGTCGGCACCCAGCGCGCGGCCCGAATCGCCGCCCTGCGGGCGCTCGACCTTGATGACGGTGGCGCCCAGTTGCTGCAGCAACATGGCGGTGTGAGGGCCCGGGTGGAGCTGGCCGAGGTCGAGCACGACCTGGCCCGTCAGGCAGGTGGGAGGGACAGCGGTGTTCATGCCAGGATCGCTTTCGCGATGGTGTTGCGCTGGATCTCGCTGGTGCCGGTGAGGATGCGGTACAGCCGCAGCCGGCGAAAGGCGAACTCCACCGGGTGGTTCTTGGTGACGCCCACGTTGCCGTGGATCTGCACCGCCTTGTCGGCGATCTCGAAACACTTCTCCGACACGAAGAGCTTGCACATCGCGCCCTCCATGCGCACGTCGCCGCCTTCGTCGGCCTTCTGTGCCGCGGCCAGCACCATGCCTTCGCAGGCGTACAGCCCGGTCGCCATGTCGGCGAGCATGTGCTGGATGGCCTGGAAGCGGCTGATGGGGCCGCCGAACTGGCGGCGTTGCTGGGCGTATTCGAGCGAGAGGCGCAGGCACAGGCGCGCCAGGCCGATCATGTTGGGGCAGTGCAGCAGGCGGTTGACGTTGACGCGCGCCATCGCGATCTTGAAACCACCGCCTTCTTCACCGATCAGGTTGGCGCGCGGCACCCGCACCTGGTCGAAATGGATGTCGGCATCGACATGCTGGCCCGTCATCGGCAGGTAGTCGTAGGTGAGCGAGACGCCGAGTGCGTCGAGGTCGACCAGGATGGCCGAGATGCCCTGGGCGCCGGCGTCCGGGTCGGTCACGCACATCACCACGGCGAAGTCGGCGAACGCGGACGCGGTGATGTAGTGCTTGTGCCCCGTGATGATGTAGTCGTCGCCGTCGCGCACGGCGCGGGTCTGGATGCTGGCGGCGTCGGAGCCGGACTGGGTTTCCGTCATCGCGAAACAGGCGCCTTTTTCGCCGCGCGCCACCGGCAGCATGTAGTGCTCCAGCTGGTAGGGCGAGGCGTACTTCACGAGGTTGCCGATGCGCGAGGGGCCGCCCCAGTCACCCAGGACGTGAGGGAAGAGCACGGCGCCCGAGGCCGCCACGTCGGCCTTGAGGATGGCCAGATCGCGCACGCTCAGACCCAGGCCGCCCAGCTCCGGCGGCAACTGCAGCCCATAAAATCCGAGTTCGCGCGAGCGCTTCCAGATGGTCTTGGCGAAGTCTCTCGAGAGCTTGTCCTCGTAGGCGATGCCGGCCGATTTTTCGAAGGGGATCAGCTCTTCGTTCAGGTAGGCGTTGAGCCGTTCGCGAAGGCTGGCGAGGTCGGGATAGGTCGCTGTCGTCATGGTGGTGTGCCCGTGAAAAGTGGGTGTCGGGTGGATCATGTCGCGCGGATCGGGCGCGGCGATCCGCAAGTGCCTGGGTTCGATAACCTTCGGGAATAACGTGCGAATCGAAGATCTCAACTACTTCATTGCGGTCGCGGAAACCGGCCATGTGGGGCGCGCTTCGCAGCGGCTGGGCCAGAGCCAGCCGGCGCTGACCAAGGGCATCCAGCGGCTGGAGCGCGAACTCAAGCTGCAGCTGTTCGAGCGCACCGCGCGCGGCATGGAGCTCACCACGGCGGGCACGGCGTTTTTCCAGCGCGCGCGCCATGTGCGGGTGAGCCTGGACGACGCCATCAAGGAGGCCAACGACCTCCACCTGGGCAAGAAGGGCCTGGTGCGCGTGGGCGTGGCACCGACCTACTCGGAGATGTTCTTCGGCCAGGCCTGTGCCGAGCTGCTGCGGCAGCGGCCGGCGGCGCGGGTGCAGGTCATGATCGGCCTGAACGATCAGCTGCTCGCGGCCCTGCAGTTCGGTGACCTGGACATGGCCATCAGCGCGCTGCCCGCGCACGAGACACCGGAGTTCACGCAGCTGCCGCTGTTCCGCGACGACATCCACGTGGTCGCGCGCGCCGATCACCCGATGCTGGAGTCGACCTCCCTCCGGTTGAAGGACCTGGCGGACGCCTCGTGGGTCCTGCCCGGCCGCAACGTCGCGGCCCGGCGGTCCCTGGAAGCGCGCTTCGCCGAGCACGGCCTGCCGGAGCCCAACGTGGTGGTGGAGTCCAACTCGTCGGTCACCGCGCTGGCCAGCGTGGTGCGCACCACCGACCTGTTGAGCGTGATCCCGGCGTCGGTCCTGTCACGGCCCCAGGGGACGGGCCTCAAGCCCCTGGCCTTGGCGCAGGCGGTGTGGCCCCGCACGATCGGCATCTCGATGCGCAAGGCCGCCTACCTTTCTCCGCTGGCCGAGCGCCTGGTCGAGCTGTTGAAGGCGCACGGCCCCGTCTGAGTGGCGCCTCAGTCGGCGGTGATCTTGTTGTCGCGCACGATCTTGCCGTAGGCCTCGACTTCGGACGCGATGAACTTCTGGAACTGTTCGGCGGTGGTGGATTCGATCCGGAACCCCATTTCCTCCATCCGCTGCCGGTTGGCCGGGCTGTCCTGGAAGGCCCGCACCACGCCGTGCCAGCGCGCCACGATCTCGGCCGGCATCTGGCGCTGACCCGCAATCCCCAGCCAGCTGCCGGCGTTGAGTTCCGGGTAGCCCACTTCGGACAGCGCGGGCACGTTGGGCAGGGCGCGTGAACGGCCCTTGCTCGTGACCGCCAGGGCGCGGATGCGGCCCGCGTTCAGGAATTCCTGGGCGGGGGCGATGCCGATGATGCCCAGGTTGACCTGCCCACCGGAGAGGTCGGTCAGCGCGTTGGCGCCGCCCCGGTAGGGGATGTGGGTGATGTCCACGCCGTAGTGCGCCTTGATCATCTCGAAGGTGAGGTGCATCGAGGTGCCCATGCCCGGCGTCGCGTAGTTCAGCTTGCCGGGGTTTTTCTTGGCATAGGCCACCAGCTCGGCCATGCTGTGGATCGGCATGGCGGCGTTCACCAGCACCACGTGGGGCGTGATGCTGACCATGGAGATGGGTGAAAAGTCCTTGGTCACGTCGTAGCCCGGCTTGGCGTAGAGGGACTTCGCGATCGCGTGGTTGCCGCCCAGCACGAGCAAGGTGTAGCCGTCGGGCGCCGCGTTGGCGACCCGCGCCGCGCCGATGTTGCCGCCGCTGCCCGCCACGTTTTCAACCACCACCGGCTGCTGCAGTTCCGTGCTGGCGAACTGCGCCAGCATGCGCGCGACGATGTCGAATTGGCCGCCCGCGCTGAACGGGATGATGAGTTTGATGGGGCGGTCCGGGTAGCGCCCCTGGGCGTGCGCGGGCAGTCCCAGGGCCAGCAGTCCGCCGGCGAGGCCGCCCAGAAGAAGAGTGCGTTTGGTCAGCATGCGTGAGGTCTCCAGAGAATTTTGATCTGGCTCGATTCTCTGGCGCCAGGGCCCATGGCGCGATTCCGCGGCGGGCGATATCGATGCCCCAGCGGCATGAGCGCGGCCATTCCCGGCGGGCATCGGGATCGCTCGGGGCCTTATCGGTCGGGCCTGTGGCCGATCCTACGATCCGTTCACTTTCATTCTTTGCGAGGAATCCCCGTGAACCAAGGCCGATTTTTGACCCGCAGCGCCCGCTACTGGCCGCAGCGCCCCGCCATTCTTTTTCACGACCGGGTGATCACCTACCGCGAACTCGACGAGCGCTCCAGCCGGCTCGCCAACGCGCTGATCGCCCTGGGCGCGCAGAAGGGCGATCGGGTGCTCGTCCAGTCGTTCAACCGCCCGGAGCTGATCGAGTTCGAGTGCGCCATGTACAAGGCCGGTCTGGTGAAGGTTGCCCTCAATGCGCGCCTCTCGCCCGAAGAGATGGTGGAGTCCGCCAACAGCTCGCAGGCGAAGATCATGCTCGTCGGGCCCGAGCACGTGGCTTCGGTGGTGCAGCAGGCCGGCCGGTTGACGGACATCCGCACCCTGGTGGCGCTGGAGAACGGGCCGCAAGGCTTTCTGGACTACGAGGCGCTGCTGGCGGCAGCCTCGCCGGTGTCGCCCGACGTGGAGATGGAGGCCTCCGATCTCGCGGTGCTGCATTTCACCTCGGGCTCGACCGGCAAGGTCAAGGCCTCGATGCAGACGGTGGGCAACCGCCTGGCGTCGCTGCGCAAGGTCGTCATGGGCCGGCTGCGGGCCAAGCCCGGCGACGTGCTGGCGCTGGCCGGGCCCGTCACGCACGCCAGCGGCATGTTCATCCAGCCCTTCCTGTTCCAGGGCGGCACCATCCTGCTGCACGACCGCTTCGATGCCGAGGTGTTCATGGCCTCCGTGCAAAAGCACCGCGTGACCGCCTGCTTCCTGGTGCCGACCATGATCAACATGATCCTCGCGCACCCGCGCCTGAAGGCGTTCGACCTCAGCTCGCTGCGCGATGTCACCTACGGCTCGGCCCCGATCGCGCCCTCGCGCATCAAGGAGGCGTGGAAGGCCTTCGGGCCGGTCCTGTCGCAAGGTTATGGCGCGGGCGAGACCACGGGCGGGCTGGTGATCCTGACGGCGGAGGACCACCGCATCGCGATCGAAGAAGGCCGCGAAGAACTGCTGCTCTCCTGTGGCCGCGCGTTCGGTGAATCCCGTGTGCGCCTGGTGGACGACGCCGGTCAGGAGGTGCCGCTGGGCGAGGTTGGCGAGATCGTGATCCAGGGCCCCGATGTGTTCGCCGGCTACTGGCGCGAGCCCGAGATCACCGCCGACACCTTGAAGAACGGGTGGCTGCACACCGGGGACCTGGCCCGCATGGACGAACTCGGCTACCTCTCGATCGTCGATCGCAAGAAGGAGATGATCATCTCCGGCGGCTTCAACGTGTACCCCAGTGAAGTGGAGCTGGCCTTGTACCGGCACCCCGCGGTCTACGAAGTCTGCGTGGTGGGGGTGCCCGATGCCACCTGGGGCGAAGCGATCAAGGCGGTGGTCGTCAAGCGCGAGGGGCACGAGGTGACCGCCGACGAGCTGGTGGACCACTGCCGCCAGTTCCTGGCGGACTTCAAGAAGCCCCGTTCGGTCGACTTCGTGTCGGAGCTGCCCAAGAACGCGAACGGCAAGCTCTCGCGCAAGGAGCTGAAGGAGCGCTACTGGGATGGGCAGGCCCGGCGCGTCGCGTGATGCCGGCCGCGCAGATCGAGCGCGTGGCCGCGCTGGCCGAGCGCCACACGGTGGACGCCCTGGGCGTGCGCGTGTGCTGGCGCCGCTTCGGTCGCGGCGGCCCGCCGCTGGTCCTGCTGCATGGCGGATATGGGAACTGGATGCACTGGATCCGCAATGTGGAGGCGCTGTCGGCGGCGCACGAGCTGTGGGTGCCCGACATGCCGGGCTTCGGCGAATCCGGCGCCTTGCCGCCCGAGGTGCCGAGGGCCGCACGGCTGGAGGCGCTGGTGGTGCACCTGACGGCCGCCCTGGACGCCTTGCTCGGGCCGGAGGCCCGGTTCGGTCTCGCGGGGTTTTCGTTCGGGTCGCTGGTGGCGCATGGGCGTGGCCGAGCGCACCGGGCGGGTCCGGCGCCTGGCGCTGGTGGGGCCAGCGGGCCATGGGTCCGGGCGCCAGCGCGAGATCAGGCTCGTGGACTGGCGCCAGGCGGACGGCGCGGCGCGCACCCGCGACCTGCTTTGGCGCAATCTGGCCGAACTCATGATCGCCCCGGCCAGCGACATCGACGCGATGGCCCTGGACATCCACGAGCGCGCCTGCAGGGCCGCGCGCTTTCAGAGCCGGCACTTCTCGCAGTCGGCGCACCTGCCCACCGCTCTGGCGGCCTTCGATGCGCCGGTGCTCGGCGTCTGGGGACGGGAGGACGCGACCGGCCTGGCCGAGCGCGTGGCATCGACCCTGGGCCTGGGCACGGCCGAACGGCCCTGGGCCGTGGTGGAAGGGGCGGGCCACTGGGTGCAATACCAGCGGCCCGATGAGGTCAACGACCTGCTGCTGAACTGGTTTGCGCCTTCAGACCAGGCCTAGCGCGCCCAGCAAGCCGCCCGCGCCGATCATCCACAGCAGGTGCATCTTCGTGCGCCACACCAGCACGGTGGTGACGGCGGTGAGCAGCCACAGCGGCCAGTCGCGCGCGGGGTGCTCGTGCGAGCCGGTGAGCAGCCAGCCGGTGGCGATCAGCAGCGCGATCACGATCGGGGCCATGCCGGTCTTGAAGGCGCGCACCGCGCGCAGCTCGCGGTTCTGGTGCGCCCAGCGCGTGGCGGTGTAGGTCAGCACCGACGAAGGCAGCAGGATCGCCACCATGGTGACCAGCACGCCGAACAGGCCGAGGGCCCAGGCCAGCCAGCCGGCCGACGGGCCACCGCCCGCGTTGAGGCCCACGTTCCAGCCCAGCACGGCGACGAACAGCACGTTCGGTCCGGGCGCGGCCTGCGAGATGGCGATGGACGAGGTGAACTGCGCCTCGCTCAGCCAGCCGTTCTGCAGGACGAGGTAGCGGTGCATGTCGGGCGCGGTGGTGATCGCGCCGCCCACGGCCAGCAGCGAGAGCGAGGCAAAGTGGGTGAAGAGGTCGAGCCAGTTGGCCGGGGTGGGCAGCATCATGCTCAGGCGTCTCCCTTCCTGGCGCGGTCGGCGTCGACGTCGCTCAACACCCGGTAGGCCCACAGGCAGGCCCCCCCGCCGATGCTGAGCAGCACCCACAGCAGGGGCCAGCGCAGCAGCCCGATGGCGATGAAGGTGAGCACCGCCAGGAAGACGCACATGCCCATGCCCAGGGCGTTCTTGTTCAGCGCCCCGATGAGTTTGATGCCGGTGGCGGCGACCAGGCCGGCCGCCACCGCGCCCATGCCGCGCAGCGCGTTCTGCGCCACGGCGCTGTCGGCCACGCTGCCGTAGAGCGCGGCCAGCAGCAGCACCAGCACCATGGGCGCGGTCAACATGCCGGCCAGCGCCGCCAGGGCGCCCGGCAGGCCGAAATAGCGCCCGCCGATCATCATGGAGAGGTTGACCACGTTGGGGCCCGGCATGATCTGCGCGACGGCCCAGTCCTCCACGAACTGCTCGCGGCTCATCCAGCGCTTCTTCTCCACCAGCTCGCGCTGCACCACCGCCAGCACACCGCCAAAACCCTGCAGGGCCAACCAGGTGAAGGAGACGAACAGGTCGGTTTTCGACTGCGGGTGCTGGAGAGGGAGGGTGTCGGGGGCGGTCTGGGCGGGCGGCATGCCCGGATTATCGGGCCGCGGTGGCCCGGGCCAGGGGCAGGCAGATGTCGGTGAGCAGGTCGGCCGGCGCGGTGTCGCGCGGGTTGTTGAGGTACTCCTCGAACACCGGCGCGTCGCCCACCTCGTGGCCGCTGTTCACGAGCCAGTGGCCGTACAGCCACTGGTAGGCCGCGCGCATGGTGGCGTAGGGCCCGCGGTGGCGCAGCACGGCGCAGGGTCCGCCACCCACCTCGAAGGCGACGAGGGGCGGCACCACCTCGGCGCTGTCGGGCACGGACAGGCCGGCGCGCGAGCACAGCTGGCGCTCGGGCACCGAGGACGGGTCGTCGAAATACTCGGCGATCCAGCGCGAGGCTGGCCCCACCTGGCCGCGCGCGGCCAGTTGCACGTAGCTGCGCTCGAACGCCTTGCCGATGGCATGTACGAGCCCTTGTGGTCCAGGCCGGCCAGGCGCACGCGCGGGATCTCCCGCACGCTCACCTCGTAGCCCGCGGGCGCGGCGCTCGCCGCCTGCGCCGTGCGAAAGGCCACGTGGTTGCCATGCTGGCGGTACTGCAGCGGGCTCATGCCGTAGGCCGTGCGGAAGGCGCGCGCGAAGGACTGGGCATTGGGGTAGCCGCAGCGGCGCGCGAGCTGCTCCACCGGCAGGCTGGTGTTGGCCAGGTAGCCCGTGGCCCAGTGCAGGCGCAGCCGCCGAACGGTGACCGCGATGGTCTCGCCGTGCAGCGCGTGGTAGACGCGGTGCCAGTGGTAGGGCGAGAGGTGCGCCACCTCGGCCAGCCGGTGCAGGTCGAGCGGCTCGTCCAGGTGGTCGTGCAGGTAGGCGATCACGCGGCCCAGGCGCTGCTGGTAGTCGGTCCAGCCGTGGCCCGGGTTCATGCGTTGGCGCCGTGCCGCAGGCCGATGAGGATGTCGATCTGCCCGTCGGCGCGGTAGCGTTCGCAGTCGGCCACGTAGGCCTTGGGCAGGTCGTCGCGCTGCCAGACCGCCTGCCACGCGGGGCCCACCTGGTCGAAGCGGCCCTGGGGCACGGGGAAGACCGCGCGCGGCGAGGCCGGCAGCACGGCGTGGCTCATGCCGGGTGGCACGGCCTGCGTGCTGCTCACCGGCGCGCCGATGATGAGCGAATAGACGCCCTCGTTGTTCACGCCCGCGTTCTCGAAGTGCGTGTAGACCGCGTACACCTCGTCGGAGAGCTTGCCCGGGATGCGCGCGAGCACGCCTTCCTCGGTGAAGCGCTGCCAGTGCGGCGGGATGGTCCGCATGGCCTCGTGGTTGTCGGTCCTGAGTTCGATGCCGATGATGCGCACGGCGCGGTCTTGCTGTTCGAGGTGCATGGAAGGCTCCTGAAAGGGATCGGGGTCGAGGCCTTCAATCTAGCCGCGCCGGGCTGACATTTCTTGCGGAGTTGCGCCGCAGGCCCTCACAGCGTCAATTCCCAGGTCTCGCCCACCAGGTCCTTGCCATAGCCGTGGTGCGCCTCGCTGTGCACCAGCGTGAAGCCGCGCCTGGCATAGATGGCGCGCGCGGCGCTCAGGATGCTGTTGGTCCACAGCACCATTTTGCGGTAGCCCTTGGCGCGCGCGAAGGCCAGGCATTCGTCGGTGAGGCGCCCGCCCAGGCCCAGGCCGCGCGCGGCGGGGCTCAGGATGAGCAGGCGCAGCTGGGCCTCGGTCTCGCTCTTGCGCACCACGAAGACCGAACCCACGCGCTCGCCGTCGAGCTCGGCGATCCAGCCGCGTTCCCAGGCCGGGTCGTGCCGGCGGATCATGCCCGCCGCGATCTCGGCGACCAGGGCCTCGAACTCGCTGTTCCAGCCGTACTCGCGGGCGTAGATCTCGCCGTGCTGCTGCACCACCCAGCCCATGTCGCCGGGGCGCACGTCGCGCAGCACGGCGGTGCGGGCGGCGGGGGCGCTGCCGGCGTCGAGCAGGCCTTGCGCGCGCGCGAGCGCGGCCATGAGCGCCTGGCGCTGATCGGGCGCCAGCGGGGCCAGCAGGTGGGCGGCCTCGTCGCGCGAACGTTGCTGCAGGGGCTCGAAGGCGGTGCGGCCCTCGGCGGTCAGGCTCAGCGCGTGCTGCCGGGCGTCGTTGGGCAGCGGGGTGCGCGTGATCCAGCCGGCGCTGGTGAAGCGGCGCACGATGCGGCTGAGGTAACCGGCGTCGAGCACCAGTCGGCGCCCGAGCTCGCTGGCGGTGCAGGGCGCGTGGTGCGCCAGCTCGTAAAGCACGCGCACCTCGGTGAGCGAGAACGCGCTGCCCAGGTAGGGGTCGAGCAGGCCGGTGCGCTGGGTGTAGAAGCGGTTGAAGGCGCGCAGCGCGCGCACCTGGGCGGGGTCAACGGGGGATGTCATGCCCCCGATTCTGGTTCAGTTATTTGACTTTGGCAAGAAACTATTTGACGGTGGCAATATCAACCCCGCTGCAGCATCTCCCGCACGCGCTCCCGGGTGAGCGGCTTGGTGACGAAGCCCTGGATCACCGGCATGCCGCTGGCGCGCAGGCGGTCCTGCGGTGCGTCGGACGAGGTGAGCATCATCACCAGCATGGTGGGTTTGTCCTGCAGCAGCGGCTGGGCCTGGCGCGCGAACTCGAAGCCGTCCATCTGCGGCATGTTGATGTCGAGAAACAGGCAGGTGGGCATGGCCAGCGGGTCGCTGCGCAGGAAGTCCAGCGCCTCGGCGCCGCTTTCGAACACCCGCACCTCGCCGGTGAAGCCGGCGCGGCGGATCATGATCTCGTGGTAGACGTTGTCGGCCTCGTTGTCGTCGACCAGGATGAAACGTTGTGGAATGGTCATGGGGCGCCTCGGGACGGCGTGCCGTGCGGCACCGGCAGGTGCAGCGTGAAGCGGCTGCCTTCACCCGGCACCGACTGCACCGAGAGGTGGCCGCCGTGCAGCGCCGCGATGCGCCGGCAGATCGGCAGGCCCAGGCCCGAGCCGGCGTGCGTCTTGCGCGGGTGCAGGCGCTTGAACATGTCGAAGATGCTGGCCTGATGCTCGGGGGCGATGCCCAGGCCGTTGTCGAGCACGTGGATCTGGTCGAAGCCATGCTCGCGCGTGGCGCTCACGCGCACGTGCGGCGGCACGCCGGGCCGCGCGAAGGCCAGGCCGTTGGCCACCAGGTTCTGCAGCGCGATGCGAAGCAGGGACGGATCGGCCTGCACGGTGGGCAGCGAATCGCATTGCAGTTGGCCCTGGGTCTTCGTCAGCGCGTCGCCGAGGTCGTCGCCCACCTGGCCGACCAGCACGGTCACGTCCACCGGCCCGCTGTCGAGCGGGTGGCGGTCCAGGCGCACGTACTTCAGCAGGCTGTCCAGCAGGCAGGCCATGTGCTGGCCGCCCGTGCGCACGAAGCCCAGGTAGCGCCGCGCATCGGGCGAGAGTTCGTGCTGGTGGTCGGCCTCCAGCAGCGAGGTGAAGTTGTTGATGGCGTTGATGGGCTCGCGCAGGTCGTGCGACAGGATGTGGATGAAGCGCTCCTGCTCCAGCGTCTTCTTCTCGAGCTGGACGATGGTTTCGCCGAGCTGGCGTTCCTTGTTCTTGAGTTCCTGGATGTCGCGCCCGCGCATGACCACGCCGCTGACCTTCCCGTCCGCGCCGCGCACGGGCAGCAGGGCGATCTCCATGTGGCGGTTGCCGGCGACCTTGAAATGCGAGACGCGCTGGTAGATCACGGTCTCGCCGGCCATGGCGCGCGCCATCTTGGAGCCGACCATGTTGTTGTAGGTCGCCTCACCCAGGCGGTCCTTCACGGCCACCCCGATGACTTCGCTGCGCGTGCTGCCGATGTAGTTCAGGTAGGTCTGGTTGACGTGGCGGTAGACGCCGTCGGCATCGATGTAGGCCTGCAGGTCCAGCCCGGCGGCGGCCATCGCGGTGAGCTCCTCGTGCGCCTGCTGGGCCTCGTTGGCGGAGCGCCGGGTCTCGAGCTGGCGCGCCCGCTCGTGTTCGAGCAGCGTGGCAACCAGGGCCGAGAGGCGGCTCAGGGCGCTGAGTTGCACCGAATGCAGCGTGCGCGCCATCTGGTCGATGACGCACACCGTGCCCAGCGCGAAGCCGTCGCTGGTGACGATGGGCGCACCGGCGTAGAAACGCACGTTGGTCGGGCCGGTCACCAGCGGGTTGCATTGGAAGCGCGTGTCCTGGCTCATGTCCTCGACCACCATGACGTGCTCCGGGTCGAGGATGGCATGAGAGCAGAACGCCACCTCGCGCGGGGTTTCGCTCACGTCAACGCCGACGCGGGACTTGAACCACTGGCGATCGCGGTCGATGAGGGTGATCAACGCCACCGGCGTGCCGCAGATCACCTGCGCCAGGGCGGAGATGTCGTCAAACGCTTTCTGGGGCAGGGTGTCGAGCACGCCCAGGCCCCGCAACCGGGCCAGGCGTTGTTCCTCGTTGGAGGGAAGGGGAGCAGTCTGCATGCGGGCCGGAACGGAACGGGACGGAGCGAGGCCCCGATGATTGCATACCCGCCAGGGATGTGAGCCGCCGGCAGGCGGCCTGCGGCGGCACTGGGGCAGTCCCGCACGTGATTTCGTCACGTTCCTGACGCAATTCGCCGCCAGACCAAAAAAACCAGGCGAACGGCGCCAGCCTCCAGAGCACGTGGCGGCGCAGGGCGGCTCCTCTACACCGACATGCCGCCCGAGACCTCGATCACGGCGCCGTTGATGTAGCTGGCTTCGTCGCTGGCCAGGAAGGCGTAGACGTTGGCGATCTCCTCCGGCCGGCCCAGGCGGTGCAGCGGCACGCGGTGCTCCATCTCGGCGATGACCTTGGCCGGGATGGTGTCCAGGATGGGCGTGGCGATGAAGCCGGGTGCCACCGCGTTCACGCGCACGCCCTTGGGGCCGAGTTCGCGGCTCCAGGTCTTGGTGAAGCCGATCACGCCGAACTTGCTCGCGGCGTAGTTGGTCTGCCCGAAGTTGCCATAGATGCCGACCACCGACGAGGCGTTGAGGATCACGCCACTGCCTTGCGCGGTCATGGTGTCGGCCACGGCCTGCGCGCAATGGAACACGCCGCGCAGGTTGACGTCGATCACGCGGTCGAACTGCTCGAGCGTCATCTTCTGCAGGCGCGCGTCCTGCGTGATGCCGGCGTTGTTCACCAACACGTCGATGCGGCCGAAGCGCGCCTTCACCTGGGCCACCACCGCGTCGACCATCTCGCGCTGGGTCACGTCCATCACCAAGCCCAGGGCGGTGGCGCCCAGCGCCTCGCACTGCCGCACGGCGCTGTCCACCGCGGCCTGCTTCACGTCGCACACGATGACGGTGGCGCCTTCCTGCGCGAACTTGAGCGCGGTGGCCAGGCCGATGCCTTGCGCCGCACCGGTGATGAGGCTGACTTTTCCTTCGAGTCGTTTCATGGGGAAGAGGGGGAGGGTGGTTCAAAAAAACGCCGGCGGGGTGGCCGCCGGCGCGTGGGAGCGGACGTGTTCAGTACACCGGCTGGTGCTGGCGGATCGCGTTCTTCGCCGCCTCGTCGAGCGCGAAGCCCGCGCCGTGGCGCGCCGCCAGCTCGGCGCAGCGCCGTTCGAAGGCCTCGATGCCCATGCCGTAGATGAACTGCAGCGCACCGCCCGTCCAGGCCGGGAAGCCGATGCCGAAGATCGAGCCGATGTTGCCGTCGTGCACGGTGGTGAGCACGCCTTCGGCGAGGCAACGCGCGGTCTCCACCGACTGGCGGTAGATCAGGCGGTCCTTGACGTCCTGCAGGTCCCAGGCGGCGCCGGGCTTCTCGAAGCGCGCCTTGAGTTCGGGCCAGAGCTGCTTCTTCTGGCCCGCGGGGTAGTCGTAGAAGCCGCCGCCGGCGGCGCGGCCCGGCCGCTTGAATTCCTTGACCATGCGCTCGACCAGCAGCTCGCCCGGCGTGGCGGCGTAGCGGCGGCCTTCCTTCTCGAAATCGGCGCGGGTCTGGTCCATCACGTGCACCGAGAGCGAGAGCGCGGTCTCATCCAGCACGGCCAGCGGCCCCACCGGCATGCCCGCCTGCATGGCGGCGTTCTCGATCACCGGCGCCGGAATGCCTTCGCCCAGCATGGCCGCGCCTTCCATCACGAAGGTGCCGAAGGTGCGGCTGGTGTAGAAGCCGCGCGAGTCGTTCACCACGATGGGCAGCTTGCCCAGGGCCTGCACGTAGTCGAAGGCGCGCGCGATGGTCTCGTCGTCGGTCTCCTTGCCGCGGATGATCTCCACCAGCTTCATCTTGTCCACCGGGCTGAAGAAGTGGATGCCGACGAAGCGCTGCGGCCGGCTGCTGGCCTGTGCCAGGCCGGAGATGGGCAGGGTGGAGGTGTTGCTCGCGAAGAAGCCGCCGGCGGCCAGCATGGGCTCGGTTTCCTTGGTGACGGCGGCCTTGACCTCGCGGTTCTCGAACACCGCCTCGATGATCAGGTCGCAGCCCTTGAGGTCGCTAGGGTGGTCGGTGGGCAGGATGTGGTCGAGCAGCTCGCGCTGGTCGTAGGGGCTCATGCGGCCCTGGTCCACGCGGGTCTGGGTGAGCTTGAAGCTGTAGGACTTGCCGCGCTCGGCGGTTTCGATGCTCACGTCCTCCAGCACGGTGCGGATGCCCCGGCTGGCCTGCACGTAGGCGATGCCCGCGCCCATCATGCCGGCACCGAGCACGCCCACCTTCTTCGGCTTGTAGCGCGAGATCCCCTTGGGACGCGACTGGCCGCTCTTGATCGCGTTGAGGTTGAAGAAGAACGTGTTGATCATGTTCTTCGCCACCGGGCTCACGATGAGCTTCGCGAGGTAGCGGCTCTCGATGCGCAGCGCGGTGTCGAAGTCCACCATGGCGCCTTCGGCCATGGCGGCGAGCGCCGCCTCGGGCGCCGGGTAGAGCCCGCGCGTCTTCTGCTTGAGCATGGCCGGCGCCACGGTGAGCATGCCGGCGACCTTGGGGCTGCTCGGCGTGCCGCCGGGAATCTTGTGGTTCTTGTCGTCCCAGGGCTGGCGCGACTGCGGGTGCGCCGCGATCCAGTCCAGCGCGGCGTTGCGCAGCGCATGGGCCACGTCGCCCTCGGGCGAGACGAGTTCGTGCACCAGACCGAGCTCCTGCGCTTCGCGCGGGTTGAACAGCTTGCTCTCCAGGATGTAGGGCTGCGCGCCCATCAGGCCGAGCAGGCGCACCATCTTCGTGATGCCGCTGGCGCCGGGGATGAGGCCCAGCGTGATCTCGGGCAGGCCGAGCTGGATCTTGGGATCGTTCACCGCGATGCGGTGGTGGCCCACGAGCGCCACCTCCCAGCCACCGCCCAGCGCCGTGCCGTTGATGCAGCTCACCACCGGCACGCCCAGCGTCTCCAGCGTGCGGAAGTTCTTCTTGGTCTGCTCGATCTCGGCGAACACGCGCGGCGCGTCGCTGGGCTGCAGGCGCATCGTGCCCTTGAGGTCGGCGCCGGCGAAGAAGGTGCTCTTGGCCGAGGCCAGGATGATGCCCTTGATGTCGGCGCAGTCGCGCATCACCTGCGCCGTGACCTCGGTGAGGTCCTGCTGCCAGTCGGCGCACATGGTGTTGACGGGCGAGCCTTCCTCGTCGAAGGTGATGGTGGCGATGCCGTCGGCGAGTTCGTAGCGGATGGTTTTCATGCCTCAGATCCTTTCGACGATCGTGGCGATGCCCATGCCGCCGCCCACGCACAGCGTGGCCAGGCCGTAGCGCAACTGGCGGCGGTGCAATTCGTCGATCAGCGTGCCCAGGATCATGGCGCCGGTGGCGCCCAGCGGGTGGCCCATGGCAATGGCGCCACCGTTCACGTTCACCTTCTCGTGGGGCACGCCCATCTCCTTCATGAACTTCATGGGCACGGCCGCGAAGGCCTCGTTGACCTCGAACAGGTCGATCTGCTCGATGGTCAGGCCGGCTTTCGCCAGGGCTTTGCGCGCCGCCGGCATGGGGCCGGTCAGCATGATGGTGGGGTCGGCGCCCGAGAGCGCCACCGAGACGATGCGCGCGCGCGGCGTGAGGCCGTGCGCCTTGCCCGCGCTGTCGCTGCCGATCAGCACGGCGGTCGCGCCGTCGACGATGCCCGAGGAGTTGCCCGCGTGATGCACGTGGTGGATGCGCTCGACCTGCGGGTAGCGCTGCAGCGCCACGGCGTCGAAGCCCATGCCGCCGAGGTGTTCGAACGCGGGCTTGAGCGAGGCCAGGCCGTCCATCGTGGTCTGCGGCTTGATGAACTCGTCCTCGTCCAGGATGGTCTGGCCCAGGAAGTCGGTGACGGGCACCACCGAGCCTTTGAAGTACCCGGCTGCGCGCGCCGCCGCCGCGCGCTTCTGCGATTCGAGGGCGAAGGCGTCCACGTCCTCGCGCGTGAAACCTTCGAGCGTGGCGATCAGGTCGGCACCAACGCCCTGCGGCACGAACAGGGTGTCGCTGTTGGTCTGCGGGTCTTGCGCCCAGGCGCCGCCGTCGGAGCCGATGGGCACGCGGCTCATGCTCTCCACGCCGCCGGCCACCACCAGGTCTTCCCAGCCGCTGCGCACCTTCATCGCCGCCATGTTCACCGCCTCGAGGCCGGAAGCGCAGAAGCGGTTGAGCTGCACGCCCGAGCAGCGCCAGTCCCAGCCGGCCTTGAGCGCGGCCACCTTGGCGATCACCGAACCCTGCTCGCCGATGGGCGAGACCACGCCCATGACCACGTCGTCCACCGCGCCGGTGTCGAAGCCATTGCGTTGCTGCAGCTGGGTGAGCACGCCGGCCAGCAGGTCGATCGGCTTGACCTCGTGCAGGCTGCCGTCTTTCTTGCCCTTGCCGCGCGGCGTGCGCACGGCATCGAATACGAATGCTTCGCTCATGGTGTCTCCTGGGGGAAGGCGGATGCCGCGAATCAGTATAGACTTTTGCCAAGCATTTGCTTTCTGTAATTCTTCGCCGCAGTCTGATAGGTGACACCATGATCGAACGCACCCTGTTCAACGCCGACCACGAGGCCTTTCGCGACAGTTTCCGCAAGTTCGTGGAGAAAGAGGTCGCGCCACACCACGAGGCCTGGGAGGAGCAGGGCTACGTGGACCGCGCGGTCTGGAGCAAGGCCGGCGAGAACGGTTTTCTCTGCATGACCTTGCCCGAGGCCTATGGTGGCTCGGAAGCCGACAAGCTCTATTCGGTGGTGCAGATGGAGGAGATCGCGCGCAGCGGCTTCAGCGGGATCGGCTTCGGCCTGCACAGCGAGATCGTGGCGCCGTACATCCTGCACTACGGCACCGAGGAACAGAAGAAAAAATACCTGCCCCGGCTCGCCACGGGCGAGATGGTCGGCGCGATCGCGATGAGCGAGCCCGCCGCCGGCAGCGACCTGCAGGGGGTCAAGAGCACCGCCATCAAGCAGCCTGACGGCAGCTACCTGCTCAACGGCAGCAAGACCTTCATCACCAACGGCTGGCACGCCGACCTCGTGATCGTGGTCGCCAAGACCGACCCGAGCGCGGGCGCCAAGGGCACCAGCCTGCTGCTGGTCGAGCGCGGCATGCCGGGTTTCGAAAAAGGCAAGCGCCTGAAGAAGCTGGGCATGAAGGCGCAGGACACCTCCGAGCTGTTCTTCGACAACGTGAAGGTGCCGGCCGAGAACCTGCTGGGTGGCCCGGCCATGGAAGGCCGGGGCTTCATCTGCCTCATGGAGCAACTGCCCTGGGAGCGGCTGCAGATCGCCATCGGCGCGGTGGCGTCGGCGCAGGCCGCGATCGACTGGACGGTGCAGTACACCAAGGACCGCAAGGTCTTCGGCCAGGCCGTGGCCCAGTACCAGAACACGCGCTACACCCTGGCCGAGTTGCAGACCGAGGTGCAGGTGGCGCGCGTGTTCGTCGACAAGTGCTGCGAGCTCATCGTGGACGGCAAGCTCGACACCGCCACCGCGAGCATTGCCAAGTACTGGTGCTCCGACCTGCAGTGCAAGGTGATGGACGAGTGCCTGCAGCTGCACGGCGGCTACGGCTACATGTGGGAGTACCCCATCACCCGTGCCTACGCCGACGCGCGCGTGCAGCGCATCTACGGCGGCACGAACGAGATCATGAAAGAGGTGATCTCGCGCGGGATGGGGCTGGGCGGGCGCTAGAGCGAGACCGTCTTCTTCAGAGCGATGCCTTCGGGCGCCTCGTGGTCCGCCAGCAGCCAGGCCCGGCTGGGGTGGTCGGCGGCGTCCTGCAGCAACTCGCGCAGGAAGCGGATCGAGGGCGCGTCGAGCGCGGCGAAGGGCTGGTCGATCAGCGTGAGCGGTGTGCCCGACGCGAACGCCGCAGTGAGCCAGACCTTGCGCCGGCTGCCGGTGGAGAGCATGTACATCGGCTTGGCCAGGTGCGGCCCCAGCCCGAAGCCCTGCACCAGTTCGGCCATGGAATCGGCGTCGAAGTTCGGGTAGTGGTGGCTCAGGCTGTCCAGGTAGCCCTTGGCCGCCAGTGCGTCGTGCGCCTCGGTCTGCGGGTCGATCCAGAACACCTGGTGGCGGTAAGCATCGTGGTGCTCATCGAGGTGGATGCCGTGGATCACCAGCGAGCCGGCATCGGCGTTCTGGGCACCTGCCAGCAGCCGCAGCAGGGTGCTCTTGCCGCTGCCGTCGTCGCCACGCACCAGGCTGACGCCGGGCGGGATGTCGAACGACAGCCGATCGAACAGGGGCGGCTCGGCCCAGCCGAAGCGCAGGCCCTTGACCTGCAGGACGGGTTCTTCCGGGTCGGCGTTCATGTCGTCAGTAGCCGATGGAGTAACGCAAGCCGTTGTGGTTGAGCACCGCGCTGCGCTGGCCGATGGTCTCCAGCTTGAAGCCGGGCGAGATTTCCTGGCCCTCCTGCAGCACCTTGCCGTTGACGATCAGCATGCGCAGGGCCGGGTTCTTGGAGTAGGTCGAGCCGCTCACGTTGACGGCCGGCAACTGCGCGCGGGCTTCGGGCGAGAGCTCGGCAAAGCTGCGCACGGGTGCGGCGTTGGCCTCCGGGGGGCTGGCGGCGGCCGGGGCCGCAGGCGGTGCCACGGCGGGCGCCTTGGCCGTCGCGGCGGGGGCTGGCGTGGCCGCCACAGGCGGCGCGTTGGCCGGTGATGACGCGGCAGGGGTGGCGGCCGGCGCGGGCGCCGGCGGGTTGCTGGCCTGGGGCCGCTTGGGTGCGGGTTCCACGCGGGGCGGCGCCAGGATGGGCTGCACCGGTTCGGGCGCGGGCATGGCGGGGCTGGGGGCCGCAGGGACTGGGGTCACGGCGGCCACCGGGGGCGTGGCGGGTGGCGGTGGCACGGCGGATGCCGGCGCTGGTGCGGCGACCGGCGTTTCGTCGGCCTGACCCAGCCACCACCACAGGCCGGCGGCGATCAGCAGCGCGGCCAGCACCGCCCCCGCCACGGCGGCGCGGGAGACGCCGCGACGGCGCACGGGTCTGGCCTTGCGGCTGGGGGGCGGCACGATCTGGCTGTTGAGGCCGGGCACGTGGCCGCGCTCGCGCTCCGCTTCGGCGCGTTGAAGGGCATCGAGGATGTAGGACATCGTGGAATGGCCCTCAGGAGCCGGGGCGCGAGAGCCGGGGCTCGTCCACGCCGCTGGCCAGGTTGACCTGCATGAAGGTGATGGGGCCGGCCAGCCCGGCGGCGTCGATGCCGTTGGCGCGCTGGAAGGCCTGGATGCGGGCGGAGAGCTGGTGGGCCGAAGGCGGCACCTTGCCCGCCGTCTGCAGGCCGGCGATGCGCTCACCCAGCCAGTCAGCGGCCGGGCCGGTGCGGCCGTCCACCAGGCGGGTGGTCTGGCCCGGCGGCGTGCGCCACAGGGTGGCGAAGTCGCCGCGCCAGCTCTCGGCCAGGGCGCTGAGCGGCATGCGCCAGCGCTGGTCGCCCGCCTGCAGCGTGGCGGTGTCGTTGGTGAGCGCGGTCACCAGCGCCAGGCCCGACCCTTGGCCTGCCTGGCGCAGGGTGATGATGCCGGGCCGGTCGAGCTGGCGCAGGCCGTTGAGGGTCATGCGGTCGGTGCGGTAGCACTGCAACTGGGCTTGTTGTGCGGCGGTGCAGGGCTCGCCCGAGGCCAGTGGCTGTCCCCAGAGCGGGCCCAGTTCGCGCCAGGCCTCGGTTTCGTTCTTGAGCAGGGCCGACGCCTCGGGTGGGCCGGGCAAGGGGTCGGGGCGGGGCGCCGCGACAGGCGCCGGTGCGGGCGTGTCGGCCGGGGCTGCTGCGCCGGGCGTTGGCGCGGGTGGGGCGGCCACCGCGGCGGGGGCGGGCAGAGGGGCGGCGGGGGCCGGTGTCGCCGCGGCCGTTCTGGGCGCACTGTGGCTCCAGAACCAGAACAGCGCGCCGGTCACCAGCGCGCCCACCACCAGGCCGATGCCCAGAGTGCCCAGCGGCGAAGCCCAGGCGGCCAGCGGCGCGGCGGCCTGCCCACGGCGGAGCTTGGGCATGGGCGCATCGGTCTCGAACACTTCGCTCGCCGCCTTTTCGACCACGGCGCGCTCCACACGGGCCTGGTGGGTGGCGTAGGCGCCGAGCAGGGCACGGTCGCACAGCAGGTTCACGCGCCGGGGCACGCCCCGCGTGATCTCGTGGATGCGCTGGATCGCCTGGTTGGAGAAGGGCAGTGGCCCGCGCAGACCGGCCACCTGCATGCGGTGCTGGATGTATTGGCGGGTTTCGGCTTCGTTGAGCGTGCCCAGGTGAAAGCGCGCGATCACGCGCTGCGCCAGCTGTTCCAGCTCGGGCCGCGCGAGCACCTCGCGCAGCTCGGGCTGGCCGATCAGGATGACCTGCAGCAGCTTGCGCTCGCTGGTTTCCAGGTTGGTCAGCAGGCGAAGCTGCTCCAGCACGTGGGGCGTGAGGTTCTGCGCTTCGTCGATGATGAGCACGTTGCGCTCGCCCTTGGCGTGGCTTTGCAACAGGTACTCGTTGAGCGGGTCCAGGTAGTCCTTGATCGTGGCCGGGCCGATGCCTTCGTGCTGGACCTCGATGTGGAACTCGCGGCAGATCGTCTTGAGCAGGTCGCCGACCGTGAGCTTGGGGTTGAAGATGTACGCCACCCGGCACTGCTCGGGGATCTGCTCCAGGAAGCAGCGGCAGATGGTGGTCTTGCCGGCACCGATCTCGCCGCTGAGCAGCACGAAGCCGCCGCCGCCGCGGATGCCATAGAGCAGGTGCGCCAGGGCCTCCCGATGGCGCTCGCTCATGAAGAGGTAGCGCGGGTCGGGCGCGATGGAGAAGGGGTCCTGCTTCAACCCGAAGAATTCGGCGTACATGGCCCCGAGCATAACGGGGCCGCCGAGGGCGGGCAACGACGCCCGGCCGAGCCGGGCCGGGCGTGTGCCGCGGTGCTAGCGGACGGTCAGGCCGCCAGGGCCATGGAGCGCTGCGACGACGAGGCCGGGTACTTCGCGCTGGCCGAGGACGAGCATTCGATGTCGCCGGAGAGCTGGCCGCCTTCCTCGATCACGACCTTGCCGTAGCGGATCTTGCCGGTGACCTTGCCCGTGGCGTAGATCACCAGCTTCTGGCGCACCGTGAGGTTGCCATCGAACACGCCGCGGATTTCGGCGATGTCGATCTCGGCCGAGCCCTTGAATTCGCCCTGTTCCGCGATCTGGATCACGCGCGAATCCATGGTCGCCTCGACCAGGCCTTCCACCACGAGCGTGTCGCAGTCGGTGATCTCCACGCCCTTGAGCTTGATGTTCGGGCCGACGGTGAGCTTGCTGCCGCCTTCGGGGGTGGACGACGAGGCGCTGGCGCTGCTCGTGGCGGCGGGGGGCTGCCAGGTCCAGGTCGGGGGTGGAGGGGGCCGGGGTCTGCGGCTGGGCCTGCGAGGCGCTGGTGCTGCTGCTCGCGGGCTGGCCGTAACGTTGCGCGCGATGCCGGTGTTCAGGGTCTTGGGTTGATCGTCTCGTTTGCCAAAATGCAGTGCCATGCCAGCTCCTTCTGTAAATGAAGCGGTCATGCTAAGCGGCAGGCCGATTACATTCTCGGCCGTCCCGTAAGAGGGGTAACGAGATGAACCGTACATGCGGTTTCATTTTTTCGGGGATGACCTCTTGCGGTTTTCCATCTCGCGGATCAAGGCGCGCGCTTCGTCGCCTTCGGGAATCGGCCGGCCGCTGTCGCGCCATTGCACCGCGTCCTTGAAGCCCGCTTCCTGCGCATGACGGCGGAACCACAGGCCCTCGGGGTTGTGGCGCGTGATGCCGTCGAACAGCGCGGCGATCTGCTGCGTCTGTTCCAGGCCCATGGTGAGCATGACCTGGTTCACCACCATCTTGTGCATGGCCAGGTGCGAGCGCGGCACGCCCGCGATGCGCTCGGCCAGTTGCATGGTGGTGGCCTCCAGCTGGTCGGCCGGCACGGCCTCGTTGGCCAGGCCCCAGGCCGCGGCGGTGCGGCCGTCGATCACGTTGCCGGTGAACATCATCTGCTTGGCGCGCGCGGCGCCGAGGCGGTAGGTCCACATCGCGGTGGTGGGACAACCCCAGACGCGCGTGGGCATGTAGCCGATGCGCGCATCATCGGCCATCAGCAGCAGGTCGCAGCACAGCGCGATGTCGCTGCCGCCGGCCACCGCCGCGCCGTGCACCTTGGCGATGGTGGGCTTGGGGCTGCGCCACAGCGCCATGAAGTCTTCGGTGTTGCGCTTCATGAAGGCGTAGTCGTCCATCGGGTCCCAGGGGTGGCGTTCCTGCTGGCAGGGGTGGTCGATTTCGCCCTCGCCGAACATCGAGAGGTCGTAGCCGCCGCAGAAGCCCTTGCCGGCACCTTCGACCACGATCACGTGCACCTCGTCGTCGGCATTGGCCCATTCCACCGCCGCGCGGATCTCGCGCGGCGTTTCGTCGTTGATGGCGTTGAGGCGCTCGGGGCGGTTGAGCAGCAGGCGCGCGACGCGCGGCTGGTTCGCATCCTTCTCGATGCGCAGGGTGTTGAAGCTGGGCATGGTCATGTCTCCTGGGGTTGTTTTCCCCATGATAGGCAGCACCCGGGCCTGCCGCAGTTGCCTCGGAGACAGTGGTATCGATTTCATATGGTTGCGCACGCAACCGAAAATGGATAAAGTTGCGCACGCAACCATATGAACGCCATGAACCCAGAATTGCCTTCTTCCATTCCCGTGCTGATCGCTGGCGGCGGTCCCGTGGGCCTGACCCTTTCGGCCCTGCTCGCGCGAGAGGGCATCGCCCACCTCGTGATCGAAGCCGACGAGGGCTACTGCACCGGCAGCCGCGCCATCTGCATCTCGCGGCGGTCGCAGGAAATCCTGGGCTGGGTGGGTGCCGATGCGCCGCTGGTGGCCAAGGGCCTGAGCTGGACGGGCGGCCGCAGCCACTGGCGCGACACCGAGGTGCTGCACTTCGAGATGCCCGCCGAACCCAGCCAGCGCTTCGCGCCCATGGTCAACATCCAGCAGTTCCATGTGGAAGCGTTCGCCCACCAGGCCGCCCAGGCACAAGGCGAGGCATCGCGCGTGCTCTGGGCCAGCCGCGTGGTGGCGGTGCGCCCGCAGACCGATGGCGTGCAGGTGGAGGTGGACACGCCGCAGGGGCGGCAGACGGTGCAGGCCGGCTTTGTCGTCGCCTGCGACGGCGGCCGCAGCACGGTGCGCGAGCAGCTCGGCCTGCAGCTCGAAGGCACGCAGTACGACGGCAAGTACGTGATCGTCGACGTGGTGCAGAAGACGCAGCGCCCGGTGGAGCGCCTGGCCTGGTTCGATCCGCCGTCCAACCCCGGCTCCACCATCCTCATGCACCGCCAGCCCGACGACGTCTGGCGCATCGACTACCAGATCCGCGACGACGAAGACCCGGTGGAGGCGGTCAAGCCCGAGAACGTGTTGCCGCGTGTGCGCAGCCACCTGGCCATGATCGGCGAGAACGAGCCCTGGGAACCGTTGTGGATCTCGATCTACAACGCCAAGTGCCTGACGCTGCCGAGCTACCGCCAGGGCCGTGTGTTCTTCGCCGGCGATGCCGCGCACCTGGTGCCCATCTTCGGTGTGCGAGGACTCAATTCAGGCCTGGACGATGCGGCCAACCTGGCCTGGAAGCTGGCCCGCGTGCTGCGCGGCGAATCGCCCGACGCCTTGCTCGACTCCTACTCCACCGAGCGCGTGCACGCCACGCGCGAGAACATCGCCTACGGCGCCAAGAGCACCGAGTTCATGGCACCGCCGAACTTCGCCTACCAGCTCATGCGCGAGGCCACGCTGCGCCTGGCGGTGAGCGACGAGCAGGTGCGCTCGCTGATCAACCCGCGCCAGTCCTCTCCCATCACCTACGTGGGCTCGCCGCTGAACGCGGCGCAGGCCGGCGAATGGGCGGACGACCGCGCGCGGCCCGGCGCGCCCGCCCCCGAAGCCCTGCTGCAGGGCCAGGGGGCCGCACCCTGGCATCTGAGTGGACGGTTCGGCCAGGGTTTCGTGTGCCTGGCTTTCGGGGGCGCGGGCCCTGGCCTGAGCGACGCCGGTGTCACGGTGCTGGAGATACCACCCGACATCGACACCCTCGGCCAGGCCTGGCGGCGCTACGGCCTGCGCCGTCCGGATGAACCCGCGCTGGTGCTCGTGCGGCCCGACGGCTATGTGATGGGCCGCTGGCACGGCCTGGACCCCGCGCCCCTGCGCGCCGCCCTGAAAGACACCGGAGTGTTCGCATGACCGATACCGATCTCGACCAGAGTTACAGCGCCGTCTGCGAGGCGCTCTCGCAAGTCGGCGAGGCGCGCGCGCCGCTGTTCCTCGCCATGCTCAGCCTCTCGCTCATGAGCCGATTCGAGCGCGCCGAGCAGGTGTTGCCGCTGATCGCGAACGCGTTGGCGCAAAGCGGGGAGGGGACGGACCATGGGCGCTGAAACCACCTCGCTGCAGGACTTCCTCACCTACCGCCTGCACAAGCTCAACAAGATCACCGACCGCCACAGCAGCGAGGCCTACGCGGCGATGGGCCTGGGTGTGAGCGAGGCGCGCTGCCTGGCCGCCATCGGTGAATTCGCGCCGTTGTCGGTGAACGACCTCGCGGCGCGCGCCAACCTGAACAAGGCCCAGGCCAGCCGGGCGGCGCAGATGCTGGTGGACCGCGAACTGGTGCTCAAGTCCACCAGCGACGCGGACGCGCGCGGTGTGGTGCTGGTGCCCACGCGCAGCGGGCGGGCCCTGTGGAAGAAGGTGATGCGCCTGATCGCGCAACGCAATGCCGACATCTTTGGTTGCTTGTCCGCGCACGAGCAGCGACAGTTGGAAACATTTTTTGACCGACTGATTGCCCATTCCCGGAAGGACTGCGCCAGCGAGTGACCTGACGCGGTTTATAAAAGCGGCATGAATCCGCTCAACGATCTCGGCTACAAGGCCGACGACCTTCTGGTCCAGGTCACCGAACTGCTGGGGCGCACCTCCGACGGCTCCGACGAACTCATCGACAACGCCGTCTCCGACGTGCTGCGCCTGCTGCGCGAACGCATGAAGATGGACGTGGTGTTCGTCTCCGAATTCACCGATGGCCAGCGCGTGTTCCGCCATGTGTCCCAGGCGCCCGACTCGCCCGTGATCGGCGAAGGCGGCTCGGAGCCGCTGGAGCGCTCCTGGTGCCAGCGTGTGGTCGATGGCCGCCTGCCCAGGTTCATCGCCGACGCCTCCGCCCATCCGCTCGCCTCGGAATTGCTCAGGAGCGTGCCTTTTCCCATCGGCACGCACATCAGCACGCCCATCGTGCTGGAGAACGGCGACATCTACGGCACGCTGTGCTGCTTCAGCTTCCATCCCCAGGACAAGCCCAACACGGAAGACCTGAAGAAACTGGAGTTCACGGCCCGGCTGGCGGCCCAGAAGCTCGATCAGCGGCGCGTGGTGCGCAAGGCGCCCGAGTCGGTGCCGGAATGGCAGCTCAGGCCCAAATGAAGGGGAATGGGGTTGAAGGCCCCTGAAAAGGGGGTGGGCACGTAAAATCAGGGGTTTTCCAGCCGCCCGCGCTCCGGGTCTGTGCCAGCCCCATGAACGCCCCCATCGACGTCTCCTTCTTCGCGCGCGCCGCCAAGCCGATCACCAGCTACCGCCCCTACTGGGCCAAGCGGTTCGGCGTGGCGCCGTTCCTGCCGATGAGCCGCGCCGAAATTGAGCAGCTGGGCTGGGACAGCTGCGACATCATCCTGGTGACGGGCGACGCCTATGTGGACCACCCCAGCTTCGGCATGGCCGTGGTGGGGCGTGTGCTGGAGGCGCAGGGCTTTCGCGTGGGCATCATCGCCCAGCCCGACTGGACCAGCGCCGAGGCCTTCAAGGCCCTGGGCAAGCCCAACCTGTTCTGGGGCGTGACCGCCGGGAACATGGATTCCATGATCAACCGCTACACGGCGGACCGCAAGATCCGCAGCGACGACGCCTACACGCCGGGCGACGTGGGCGGCAAGCGGCCCGATCGTGCCGCCATCGTCTACAGCCAGCGCTGCCGCGAGGCCTTCAAGGACGTGCCCATCGTGCTCGGCGGCATCGAAGGCAGCCTGCGCCGCATCGCCCACTACGACTACTGGAGCGACAAGGTGCGCCGCAGCGTGGTGGTCGACAGCAAGTGCGACCTGCTGCTGTACGGCAACGCCGAGCGCGCGCTGGTCGAGGTGGCGCACCGCATCGCGGCGCGCGAACCGATCGAGCAGATCACCGACGTGCGCGGCACCGCCTTCGTGCGCCGGCCCGGCGACCCGACGGCCGCGGGCTGGATCGAGATCGATTCGAGCGAGGTCGACACGCCCGGGCGCGTGGAAAGCCACATCAACCCCTACCAGACCACCAGCGAACAGGCCCAGGCCCAGGGGCAGAGCTGCGCCAAGGAAGAGGGCGAGGCCGCCGCGGCGCCGGCCGAGGTCAACCCGGCCATCCAGACGCTGAAGTTCGTGCCCAACCCCGCGCTGCAAGGCAAGGGCCGGCTCAAGGTGCCTCCGCGCGAGCGCTCGGTGATCCGCCTGCCCAGCTACGAGCAGGTCAAGAGCGACGCCGTGCTCTACGCCCACGCCAACCGCGTGCTGCACCTCGAGACCAACCCCGGCAATGCGCGCGCGCTCGTGCAGGCGCACGGCGAAGGCACGACCGCGCGCGACGTGTGGATCAACCCGCCGCCGATCCCGCTGACCACGGCCGAGATGGATCACGTGTTCGATCTGCCGTACGGGCGCAGCCCGCACCCGGCCTACGCCGACGAACACGGCAGGCACGACGGCGCGACCAAGATCCCGGCCTGGGAAATGATCCGCTTCAGCGTGAACATCATGCGCGGCTGTTTCGGCGGCTGCACCTTCTGCTCGATCACCGAGCACGAGGGCCGCATCATCCAGAGCCGTTCCGAGGAGTCCATCATCAAGGAGGTGGAGGACATCCGCGACAAGGTGGAAGGCTTCACCGGCGTGGTGTCCGATCTCGGCGGCCCCACGGCCAACATGTACCGCCTGGGCTGCAAGTCGCCCGAGATCGAGGCCGCCTGCCGCAAGCCCAGCTGCGTCTACCCCGGCATCTGCTCCAACCTGCACACCGACCACGGCCCGCTGATCAAGATCTACCGCCGCGCGCGCGAGTTGCGCGGCATCAAGAAGATCCTGATCGGCTCGGGCCTGCGCTACGACCTTGCGGTCAAGAGCCCCGAGTACGTGAAGGAGCTGGTGCAGCACCACGTGGGGGGTTACCTCAAGATCGCGCCCGAGCACACCGAGGGCGGGCCGCTGTCGAAGATGATGAAGCCCGGCATCGGCAGCTACGACCGCTTCAAGCAGCTGTTCGAGAAGTTCAGCGAAGAGGCGGGCAAGAAGCAGTTCCTCATCCCGTATTTCATCGCGGCCCACCCGGGCACCAGCGACGAGGACATGATGAACCTCGCGATCTGGCTCAAGAAGAACGGGTTCCGCGCCGACCAGGTGCAGACCTTCTACCCCAGCCCCATCGCCACCGCGACGGCCATGTACCACACCAACCTGAACCCGCTCAAGGGCATCCACCGCGACGACCGCGCCGAGCGCGTGGACATCGTGCGCGGCGACAAGCGCCGCCGGTTGCACAAGGCCTTCCTGCGCTACCACGACCCGAACAACTGGCCGCTGCTGCGCGAAGCGCTCAAGACCATGGGCCGCGCCGACCTCATCGGCAACGGCAAGCACCACCTCATCCCCACCTTCCAGCCGATGACGGACGGCAGCTACCAGAGCGCGCGCCGCAAGAACAGCACGCCGGTGGGCAACAAGGTGCCGGGCGCCCAGCCGGGCAAGGGCCGCCTGCTCACGCAGCACACCGGCCTGCCGCCGCGTGTCACCGGTTCCGCGCCGGCCGGTGCGGGCAAGCGCAAGCCGCGCTGAAACTCAGGCGGCCGGCGCGCCGAGGAACGCCGGCCACAGGATCCAGGCCAGCAGGGCCAGCATGTTGACCGCCACCGTGCCCCAGTAGATCAGGCGGAACGGCCGCTTGCTCGTCTTGTGGCGCAGGATCTGCTGGGCGAACCACGCGCCCGGCCAGCCGCCGGCCACGGCCAGGCCGTGCAGCCAGTCTTCGGGCGTGCGCTGGACTTCGTTGATGGCCGCGTGCTTGTCGCGCCAGTACATGTAGAACGTGACCAGGTTGATCAGCACCACGGCGGTCAGGATCACCCAGGGGAAGCGCCCCATGCCGATGCCGACCAGCCACAGCAGCAGCCAGAAGGCGATCAGGCCCAGGCCGATCCACAAGGGGCGTTCCTCGCGCCGCTTCTGCCATTGCGAGCGCGAGCGGGCCGCCGGCTGGCGGGGTGGCAGCAGCTCGGCGCCGGCCGGCGGCGGAGGCGGCGCGGGCGCCTCGGTGACGATGGCGTTGCGGGCCGGCTCCACCGACAGCGCGCGCGGGCCTTTGCCGCCCACGTGGATGTCGTCGAACATCACCTGCATGCCTTCGCGCGGCTTGGACGGGCCGCTGTAATCGCGCAGGTGAAAGAAGACGTCGGCGGGGATCTGTGGGCAGCGGATGAAGCCGAAGGCCTTCTCGCTGTCCCAGCGCACCACGGTTCCCTGTTTTTTCATGATCGCGTGTGAAAGGTGTCGGGTGGAAAATCCGCTCGGTTGCCATGGTATCCGAAATGGCGCAAAATGCGCCATCCAGGAGATTTCCATGTCGTCTTCCAGCAGCAGCGCATTTTCCTCGGTCAAGTTGCCCGCCGGCCTGGTCCGGCAGGCGCGTGAGGCCGCGCAGCCCCAGCGCCGCTCGGTGGCGGGCCAGATCGAATACTGGGCCACGCTGGGCCGCATCGCCGAAGAAACGGGCCTGACGGTGCAGGAAGCCCGCGAAGCCATCGCCCGGTACGACGCCGCCGCCCGCCACGCCGAGGCGGCGGCCGATCCGGTCGATGCGATCGAGGCCCGCTTCCTGGCCGCCGAATCCAGCGGCCGCCTGGCCCAGGCCGTGCGCCAGACCGTGCTCGACAACCGCAGCAAGGCACCGGCCGCTCGCCGCGCCGCGTGACCCAGCCGGTTTTCTACCTGCTCGCCGGCCCCAACGGTGCCGGCAAGTCCACGCTGTACCGGGCCGCGCTGGCCACCGGGCTGATCCCGCCCGAGGCCGAGTTCGTCAACGCCGACCTGCACGAGGCCGCGCACCTGCAGCACATCAGCCACCCGTTGAAGCGTTCGCAGATGGCGCGGCAATGGGCCGACCAGCAGCGCGCGGCCTGCCTGGCGGCGGGTGAGTCCTTCGTGAGCGAAACTGTCTTCTCGCACCCGTCCAAGCTCGATCTGCTGGCGGCGGCGAAGGCGGCCGGTTTCGCGGTCGTGTTGCTGGTGGTCTGCGTGGACGAACCGCGGCAACTGCTCGCGCGCGTGCAGCAGCGCGAAAGCGAGGGCGGCCACAGCGTGCCGCCCGAGCGCATCCTGGCGCGTTACCCGCGCACGCTGGCGAACCTGGCGAAGGCGGTCGCGCTCGCCGACCTGGCCTTGCTGTACGACACCTCCGGCCCGCGCAACCGCGTGGTGCAGCCACCGCGCCTGGTGGCGCGCTGCCGTGCCGGGCGCGCGCTGTGGAAGAACCCGGTGCGCTGGCCGGCCTGGGCCGAGCAACTGCTGGCCGAGGTGCCCGAAGGCCCGCCGGCCGCCGCCCATTGATTACAGTGCGGCATGTCCGACGAATCGCAGATCGAAATTCCCCCGTCCTTCCTGGCGCTGTATGTGGCGCCCGGGCGCCAGAAACCCAGCCTGCCGCGCGACGAGCTGGCCGCGCGCTATGAGCTGTGCGAGGACATGGCGCAGATGCTCACCGAGACCGCGCGCAACATGGAATTCGGCCTCGGCATCACCGAGGCCGACGTGCTCGCGCGCTGCCTGCAGGGTTTGCGGGTGGAGCCCACGGTGGTGAGCGAGGCCGAGTCGGTGTGGGTGGTGCACCGCCTGGCCGAACTGCTGGATTGGCGAGCACCCGAGGGCGGTGCGCCCGTGGCCTGACGGCCGCGACTCAGCGCGACTTGGTGGCGCGCAGGCACACCAGGCAGGCGAAGGCGCTCAGGCCCAGTGCGCTGGAGATCCACAGCGCGCCTTCGCCCCAGCGCTCGAGGCAGGCGCCGAACACCAGCGGCGCAAAAGCCTGCGCCAGGCGCGAGGGCAGCATGATGAGGCCTTGCCGCCGGCCATAGCCCGCGGGGCCGAAGTACACCAGTGGCAGCGTGCCCTTGGCGATGGTCATGATGCCGTTGCCCGCGCCGTGCAGGATGGCGAACAGCGGCCCGGCCACCGGGCCCAGCAGCATCCAGCAGGCGACCCCCAGGGGATGGCCCAGGGCCGCGGCGCGCGCGGCGAACACCGGGTGCAGCCGCCGCAGCAGGCCGAACTCCAGCAGCCGGCCCGCCACCTGCGCGGGCCCGACCAGGGCGCCGATGGCAACCGCGCCGGCCAGGGTGGCACCCCCGGCCATCAGCAGGGCCGGCAGGTGCGCCGCCATGGCCGTGCTCACGAACCAGGTGGCGGCGAACACATAGGCCAGCACACCGGCCGTCCAGCGGTGCGGCGGTGCCTGCGGTGCGGGCGCATCGGGGGAGGGTGGCGCCGCGTTGCGGGCTGGCTCGGGCAAGGGGGAGGCGCGGGGCAGGCTGGCGTTCAGCGGCAGGCCGAGCAACAGGTGCAGGCCGGCCCAGCCCAGGCAGGCACCGCGCCAGCCCCAGGCAGTTTCCATCCAGCCGCTGAGTCGGCGAACCCACGGTGCTGGCGAAGCCGGCCAGCAGGGTGATGCCGGTGATGGACGCGCGGGCGTCATGTCCCTTGAGCCGCACCAGCGCGGCAAAGGCGGCTTCGTAGAGGCCGCTGCCCATGACGATGCCCAGCAGCAGCCAGCCCAGCACCAGCCCTGCCGTGCCCTGCGCTTGCGACAGCACCGCCAGGCCCGCGGCGGCGAGCAGGCTGGTGCCCGTGAGCACCGGGCGACCGCCCCAGCGGTCGATGGCGCGGCCGGCCCAGGGGCCCAGTGCCGCCGCCAGCAGCATCGCGGCCGTGACCGCGCCCCAGACGTGGGACGCCGGCACGCCCAGGCCCCGGGCCATCGGCGCGGCCAGCAGGGCCGGCAGGTAGTAGGTGGAGGCCCAGGCCAGCGTCTGCGCCGTGCCCAGGCGCAGCACCAGGGGCCAGTCGCGTGCCGAGCCCATGCCGCTGCTCAGGCGATGTCGAAGGCGTGGAAGCCGAAGCGGCCTTGCCGGCGATCGGCGAAGTAGTGTTCCAGGGTTTCCTTGACGGTGCGAAAGGCGATCTCGTCCCAGGGAATCTGGTCTTCGGTGAACAGCCGTGCCTCGATGGTTTCGTGGCCGGGGTCGAAGCGGTCGCTGAGCAGCCGGGCGCGGTAGTAGATGTGCACCTGGCCCACGCGCGCCACGTTCATCAGCGTGAAGATGTCGCCGAGTTCGAACTGCGCGCCGGCTTCTTCATCGGTCTCGCGGGCCGCGCCTTCGGCGGTGGTTTCACCGAGCTCCATGAAGCCGGCCGGCAGCGTCCATTTGCCCCAGCGCGGTTCGATGTTGCGCTTGCAGAGCAGCACGTACTCGCCCGTCTCGCCCCACACCGGCACGGTGCCGACGACGTTGAGCGGGTTCTCGTAATGCACCGTGTGGCAGGTGGGGCAGACGGCGCGGATCTTGGTATCGCCGTCGTCGGGCAGGCGCATGTCGACGGCGGTGCCGCAGTTGCGGCAGTGTTTGGGGGGTGTGCGCAGCATCAGCGCAGTTTAGCGGGCCGTCACAGGGCGAAAAAAAGCCGGGCTGGGCCCGGCTTTTCGAGGAGGGGAGACTCAGGCCTTCTTGCCGTGCTTGGCGATCAGGGCCTTGGCTGCGTTCAACAGCTCCTGGCCCTTGAAGCCGCGCTTGTCCATGTCCTGCACCCACTCCACTTCCACCAGGCGCGCCTTGCGCTTGAATTCCTGCGCTTCGGCCGAGGGGATGGTGTAGATGGTGTTGCCCTGCTTGACGGCGGCTTCACGGCCGGGCGCATCGCCGGCCTGCTGCACCTTGCCCAGCCAGCCGGAGGTCTCGATGCCCGAGTTCTTGTCGATGACGGCCTTGAGGTCGGGCGGCAGCGAGGCGTACTTGTTGCGGTTCATGCCCATCACGAAGGTGGTGGTGTAGAGCGCGCCGCCAGCGGGGTCGAACTCGCTGTGGAACTTGGTGAGCTCGTGCACCTTGACCGAGGGCACCACTTCCCAGGGGATCACGCAGCCGTCGATCACGCCCTTGGAGAGCGCATCGGGGATCTGCGGCAGCGGCATGCCCACGGGGATGGCGCCGAGGTAGCCCAGCATCTTGGTGATCTGGCGGGTCGGGCCGCGCACCTTGGAGCCGCGCAGGTCTTCCGCGGTCTTGATCTGCTTGCTGCGCATGTGGAACATGCCCGGGCCGTGCACCTGCAGGGCGATGGGCTGCACTTCCTTGTACTCGTCGGGGGCCATCGTGGTGATGTACTCCCAGAACGCCTTGGAAGTGGCTTCGGCGTTGTTCATCATGAACGGCAGCTCGAACACTTCGGTGCGCGGGAAGCGGCCCGGGGTGTTGCCCGGCAGCGTCCAGACGATGTCGACCACGCCGTCGCGCGCCTGGTCGAACAGCTGCACGGGCGTGCCGCCCAGCTGCATGGCGGGATAACCTTCGAACTTGATCCGGCCGCCGGAGTCCTTCTCGACCTTGTCCATCCATGCCTTGTGCATGTTGATGTACACGTTGGACTGAGGTGCCATGAACGTGTGGAACTTGAGCGTGACGCTTTGTTGGGCGAAGCCTGTGAGCGCGGGTGCGCCGAGGGCCACGGCCGCACCGGACTGGAGCAGGGTTCTGCGTTGAATCATGTTGAAAGTCTCCTGGGGTCAAAGAAAAACGGGAAAAGCATATGTCAGGCCAGGTCGTTTTCGTGAGAGGTCTAACCCTCGGATGCGACCTGCGTCACGTTCTCGTTCAGGCCACGCGCACCGAAATGGGTGTGAGGCCGTCCACGCCGCCGTGCAGGGTGTCGCCCTTCACCACGGCCGCCACGCCTTCGGGCGTGCCGGTGTAGATCAGGTCGCCGGGTTGCAGTTCCCAGGCGGCCGACAGGTGTTCGATGGTCTCGGCCACGTTCCAGATCAGCTTGGCGACGGTGCTGCGCTGGCGGTCCGCGCCATTGACCTGCAACCAGATCGGCGCCTCGTTCACGTTGCCGGCCTGCGCGGCCGGGGTGATGGGGCCGATGGGCGCGGACTGGTCGTAGGCCTTGCCGATGCACCAGGGGCGGCCCTGCTTCTTCATGTCGTTCTGCAGGTCGCGGCGCGTCATGTCCAGGCCCACGGCATAACCCCAGATGTGCTTCGCGGCGTCGGCGGCCTGGATGTTCTTGCCGCCCACGCCGATGGCGACCACGAGTTCGATCTCGTGGTGCAGGTTGCCGGTGAGGCTGGGGTAGGGCATGGAAGCGGTCTGGCCTGCCTCGGCGACCACGATGGCATCGGCCGGCTTGAGGAAGAAGAAGGGCGGCTCGCGGCCGGTGAAGCCCATCTCCTTGGCGTGCTCTTCGTAGTTGCGGCCCACGCAGTAGATGCGGTGCACGGGGAAGCGCTCGGCGCGCCCCACCACGGGCACGCTCACGGTGGCCGGGGGGGCGAAGAGGTAGGTGGTGTCTGGCATGGCAGGTGGTTTCGTTGGAATCGAAGATCACCAGTGTGCCATGGGCGCAGACCGCTTTTCGGTGCGTCCTCAGTGCTGGGACGCGGGCAGCCGGACCTCCATGCCATCCATCTCCGGCGTGAGCTTGACCTGGCAACTCAGGCGGCTGTCGGCCTCCACCGGGCTGGACGCGAAGTCCAGCATGTCGATCTCGTCAGGCACCGGGGCGCTCAGCATCGCGGCCCAGGGCGCCCCGATCATCACGTGGCAGGTGGCGCAGGTGAGGCTGCCGCCGCAGTCGGCCTCGATGCCCTGGATGTTCGCGTCCACCGCGGCCTTCATCAGGCTCTGGCCCGGCTCGGTCTGGATGGCCTGCACCGTGCCATCGGCGTTGAGGAATCGGATCGAGATCATGGGCGGGCTCAAGTCCTGGCGAAGTACTCGCGGCGCTCGAAGTCGGTCTTGTCCTCGGCTTGCGCGTGGCGGTCGATCTCGCTTTGCTTGATGCGGCAGAAGTAGCGCACGAAGTCCTCACCCAGCGCGGCGCACAGCGCGCTGTCGGCGCGCAGCGCATCCAGGCCTTCACCCAGCGAAGAGGGCAGCTTCTGGTTGTCGGCCGCGTAGGGCGATTCGCTCGCGGGCGGCGGCAGCGTGGCGCGCGCCAGGCCGTCGAGCCCCGCGTGGATCTGCGCGGCCATGTAGAGGTAGGGGTTGGCGGCGGGCTCACCCACGCGGTTCTCGATGCGGGTGGCGTTGTCGCCGGCCGCACCCACCACGCGCAGCATGGCGCCCCGGTTGTCCTGTCCCCACAGCGCGGCCTGCGGTGCCAGCGCGTTGGGCCGGAAGCGGGCAAAGCCGTTGATGGTGGGCGTGCACAGCACCGTCATGCCGCGCGCGTGTGACAGCAGGCCGGCGAGCCAGTGCGCACCGGCCTCGGACAGCGTGTGCGTGGCGTCGGTGCGGGTGGTGCCGGGTGCGGGCGTGTCGCGCACGCAGGCGTTGCGGCCGGTCTTCAGGTCCACCAGCGACTGGTGCAGGTGCCAGCCGCTGGACATGATGTTGGGGAACGGCGGGCGGCACATGAAGGTGGCGTGGTAGCCCGCGCGCCGCAGCGCCTGGCGCACGCCGTTGCGGAACAGCACCATCTGGTCGGCGGCGGTCAGGGCGTCGGTGGCGTCGAACACCGCCTCCACCTGGCTCGGGCCGAGTTCGATTTCCAGCGACTGCAGCGGCAGGCCCAACGCCTGCGCGGTGCGCTGCACGATGCGCAGCGGCTCGTCGCTCATGTCGCCCATGGCTTCGGCCTGCAGGTTGTAGCCGGGGTGGATCATCTCCACCGTGGGCGGCAGGCCGGGCCAGGCCGCGAGTTCGGGGTCGAGTTGGGGGCGGGTGTCGGTGATGCGGTAGATGTGGAACTCCACCTCCAGCCCGGTCTTGAGGCCGTAGCCGGCCTGGCCCAGTTTCGCCAGCGCGGTCTGCAGCATGCCGCGCGCGTCCAGCGGCACGGGCGTGCCGTCGGCGAACCAGGGCTGGCAGCGCAGCCAGCCGGTGCGCTCCAGCCAGGGCAGCACGGTGAAGCTCTGCGGATCGGGCATGAGCATGAGGTTGGCCGCGCCGGCGAAGCCGGGCAGGCCGTCGGCGCCACCGGGCTCGAACACCTTCCAGGCCGTGCGGTCGGCCGTGTCCTTGAGCATCAGCGTGCCCACCATGCCCACGCCGTCGTTCAGCGCGCGCAGCGCTGCCTTGGCGGTGAGCGTTTTGCCGCGCAGCATGCCGTGGGCGTCGCACCAGCCAAAGCGCACCAGCTCGATGCCGCTGGCTTCGATGAGTTGGGCCACGCGCCGGCATTCGGCGTCGCGTTCGGGGGATTCGAGGCCGCAGCGTTGGGCGAACGACGTCATTTGGCGCCCGCCGTTTCCTCGGCGGAGGCTTTCGCGTGCCAGGGCGCACCTTCGCGCTTGTCGCGCACCGCGTCCTGCCACCAGGTTTCCCAGCCCTGCGCGGGGGCGATGCCGTCCACCGTGTCGGGGCCTGCAATGGCGCCGTGCAAGGCCGGGTCGGCCACGCCGGGGGCCGTGCCGCCTTGCTCCACGGCGTCGATGGCCTGCAGCAGCATGCGGCGGTTGGCCATCACCACCTTGTCGGTGGTGCCCAGGTGTTCGCGCGTGCGGTCCTGGATCGGGCCCATGCTCTCGCAGGCCCACTGGTCGTGCACGTTGATGTCGTCCTCGCCCATGCCGAGGTAGGTGCGGGTCTGCTGCTCTTCGGCGTTGAAGCCCCAGTTGTTGTGGCGGCCCGACTTCGGGATGTAGTCGGGCAGGGTCACGGCCTGCAGGCGCGGCGTGCGCATGGCGTCCTTGTCCACCGGGCCGGTGAAGCTGGTGAAGAAGGCGTACCAGTAGTTGTGGGTGTCGTCCACCGGCACGTGCATCTGCGTGATCGTCATGGTCTCCGACAGCGGGATCACGAAGGTCTGCGGGAACACGGCATTGGTCACGCGCACGTGGGTCAGCTCGTCGGTCATGGGGCGCAGCGCGGTGAGCTGCAGGCCATAGGGCTTGGGCTCGAAGCTGATGAGGGGCTGGCCGAATTCGCGCATCACGCGCGTCATGGGCCAGCGCTCGCCGCCCACGTCACCGGCGCTGGCGCCGCGGAACTGCTTGCCGTAGCTGTCTTCCAGCGAGCCGTCGTTGAAGAAGCGGTGCAGGTAGGAGGCGTGCGCCGGATCGATGCCCACTTCCAGCGACTGCAGCCAGTTGCAGTGCCACAGGCCCTTGAAGGCGAAGGTGTGGCTTTCGGGCGCGGTGAAGCAGTCCAGCTCGGGGAAGGGCGGGGGCGTCTGGTCCTCGGGACCGAACCAGCCGAACAGCACGCCGCTGCGCTGCACCAGCGGGTAGCTGCGCTGCTTGATGCGCGTGCACATCTTGCTGCCGGCGGGCTCGGCCGGGGTGTCGATGCACTGGCCCGTGGTGTCGAACTTCCAGCCGTGGAAGGGGCAGCGGATGCCATCGCCTTCGTTGCGGCCGAAGGCGAGGTCGGCGCCGCGGTGCGGGCAGTCGCGATCGAGCAGGCCGAACTCGCCCAGGGCGTCGCGGAACAGCACGAAGTTCTGGCCCAGCACGCGCACCGCCTTCACGGGGCGCACGGCCATCTGGGGGTCCAGCGCGGGGTTGAATTCGTCCATCAGCGCCACCGGCTGCCAGTAGCGGCGCAGCAGCTCGCCACCGGGCGTGCCCGGTCCGACCTGGGTCATGCGTTGATTGAGTTCGGCTTTCATGTGGGGAATCTCCGGCAATAAAACGGGGTGGGGTATCGAAATGGTATACCGTTTTTTGATTTCGGTGTACATTTTGTGCCATGAGCCTGCAAGAAACCGTTTTGATGCAATTGCGCGACCTGATCCTGAGCGGTCAGTTCGAACCCGGCCAGCGCCTGGCCGAGCAACAGCTGGCCGAACGCCTGGGCGCCTCGCGCACGCCGGTGCGCGCCGCGCTGGTCACGCTGGAGCAGGAGGGGCTCGTGCAGGCCAACGAGACCGGCAAATACCTGGTGCGCCAGTTCACCGCGCAGGAGGTGATCGACGCCATCGCGGTGCGCGGCCACCTCGAAGGCATGGCCGCACGGCTGGTGGCCGAACACGGCGTGTCGCGCCAGTTGCAGGGCCAGTTGCAGACCGTGCTCGATGAGGGAGACCGCCTGCTCGCGGACAACCCGCTGACCATCGAAAGCTACGCGGCCTACGCCCTGATGAACGACCGCTTCCACGCGCTGATCCTCGATGCCTGCGGCAACCGGGCCCTGCAACGCTCGGTGGAACTCAACGACAAGCTGCCGTTCGCGCCGGCCTCGGCCATGCTGCCCATGCAGGGCACGGTGACCATGGACCGCGACTGGATGCTGTACGCGCACCGCCAGCACCACATGCTGTTCGATGCCCTGCGGCGCGGCGAAAGCGCGCGCGCCCAGGCGCTCGCGGTGGAACACACCGAAGTGGCGCAGATGAACATGCGCCTGGCGCTGGAGCGGCGCGCCGAGTCCGAGCAGGTGCTGCCCGGCATCCGCCTGGTGGTGGGCTGAGCGTTCAGCAGCACAAGCGCGGCGGGTTTGCAGGGACGGCCGCAACGACCTTGCGGCCGTGGGGATTTGCGCCATCCCGAGGAGTCGACGGGGGTGGCTGCGCACAATGGGCCATCGTTCAACCCCGCTGACCCATCCGCATGACCCGCCTTTTCGAACCCACCACCGCCGGCCAGCTGTCGCTGGCGAACCGCATCGTCATGGCACCGCTCACGCGCAACCGCGCGCCCAACGCCGTGCCCACGCCGCTCATGCGCACCTATTACCAGCAGCGCGCCAGCGCCGGCCTGTTGATCACCGAAGCAACCGCCATCAGCCACCAAGGCCAGGGTTATGCCGATGTGCCGGGCCTGTACGCGGCCGAACAGATCGAAGGCTGGAAACGCGTGACCGCGGCCGTGCACGCCGCCGGCGGCAAGATCGTCACCCAGCTCTGGCACGTGGGCCGCGTTTCGCACACCGAGCTGCAACCCAAGGGCGGTGCCCCCGTGGCGCCCTCGGCCATTGCCGCCAAGACCAAGACGGTGCTGATCAAGGACGGTGTGCCCACCTTCGTGGAAACCTCCGTGCCGCGCGCGCTCGACGCGGCCGAATTGCCTGGCATCGTCGAGGACTACCGCAAGGCCGCGCTGGCCGCCATCGAGGCTGGCTTCGACGGGGTGGAAATCCACGCGGCCAATGGCTACCTGATCGACCAGTTCCTGAAGACCGGCAGCAACCAGCGCACCGACGCCTACGGAGGCAGTATCGAGAACCGGGCGCGCCTGCTGCTGGAAGTGGTCCAGGCCGTGACCGATGCGATCGGCGCGGCGCGCACTGGCATCCGCCTCTCGCCCGTGACGCCGGCCAACGACGTGGTCGACGCCGACCCGCAGCCGCTCTTCACCTGCGTGGTGCGCGAGCTGGCGCGTTTCGATCTGGCTTATGTGCATGTCATCGAAGGCGCCACGGGTGGCCCGCGCGAGATTCCCGATCGCCCGTTCGACTACGCCGCGCTGCGCGCCGCCTACCGCGAGGCCGGCGGCCGTGCGGCCTGGATGGTCAACAACGGCTACGACCTCTCGCTGGCGCAAAACGCCCTGGACGACGGCGCCGACCTCGTGGCCTTTGGCAAGAGCTACATCGCCAACCCCGACCTCGTGGCCCGGCTCCAGCAGGGTGGCCCGTTCAACCAGCCCGACAAGACCACCTTCTACGGCGGCGGCGAAAAGGGCTACACGGACTACCCGGCGTTGACGGCCTGAGGGGCCTGGCCGCTGCGGGTTTATCCTTGGAGCCCATGAAGCTCTACAACTACTTCCGCTCCTCGGCCTCGTTCCGCGTGCGCATCGCGCTCGCGCTCAAGGGCATTGCCTACGACTACGTGCCCGTGCACATCGCGCGCGGCGACCACAAGCTGCCGGCCTTCACCGACAAGGCGGTCGAAGGCCTGGTGCCCCTGCTCGAGCTCGACGATGGCACGCGCCTGACGCAGTCGATGGCGATCATCGAGTACCTGGACGAGGTGCAGCCCGCGCCCGCGCTGCTGCCGGCCGATGCACTGGGCCGCGCGCGCGTGCGCGCGCTCTCGCAGATCGTGGCCTGCGAGATCCACCCCATCAACAACCTGCGCGTGCTCAAGTACCTGACCAAGGAACTGAAGGTGGAAGAGGAGCCCAAGAACGTCTGGTACCGCCACTGGGTGCGCAGCGGTCTGGAGTCCTTCGAGCGCCAGCTCGCGCTGCAGCCCCAGTCCACCTACTGCGCGGGCGACACGCCCACCATGGCCGATTGCTGCCTGGTGCCGCAGATCTTCAACGGCCAGCGCTTCAACACCGACTTCAGCGGCCTGCCGCGCACCATGGCCGCGTTCGAGGCCTGCATGGCCTTGCCCGCGTTTCAGCAGGCCCAGCCATCGGCCTGCCCGGACGCCGAGGCCTGATGCCCCAGTCCCCGGACAGCCTGGTTCCCGACTGGCCCGCACCACCGGGCGTGCGGGCGCTGTTCACCACGCGCGATGGTGGTGTGTCGGCCCCGCCGTTCGACCGCTTCAACTTGGGCGACCACGTGCGCGACGACCCGCTTGCGGTGGCCGCCAACCGCGCCCGCCTGGCCTCGCTGACCGCGCCCGCACGTCCCGTGTTTCTTCAGCAGGTGCATGGCACCGGGGTGGTGCGGCTGGACCGCGCGACGCCGGACGGCGCCGAGGCCGATGGCTGTGTGGTGCAAGGGCCCGGCCTGGCCGCCACCATCATGGTGGCCGATTGCCTGCCGGTGCTGTTCGCCCATGCCTCGGGCCAGGTGGTGGCCGCCGCGCACGCGGGCTGGCGCGGGCTGGCGAACGGTGTGCTCGAGGCCACGCTGCGCGCCTTGCGCGAAGCGGCGGGCGAGGGTGAGGTGGTGGCCTGGCTCGGCCCCTGCATCGGTCCGTCGGCGTTCGAAGTCGGCGCGGAAGTGAAGGGCGCCTTCGTGTCGGCCGATGTCGAAGCCGCTTCCTGTTTTCGGTCTCATGGGCGAGACGGCAAATCTTTGGCGGACCTGCCCGCGCTCGCGCGGCGCCGGCTTCAGGCCGCGGGCGTGGCACAGGTGCACGGCAACGACGGCAGCGCCGCGTGGTGCACCGTCACGCAGGCCTCACGGTTCTTTTCGCACCGGCGCGATGCCGTCCGCCTCGGCAGCACCGGGCGCATGGCCGCCTGCGTCTGGATCGACTGAGGCTGTGGTCGAGGTCGTCGCGGCCCGCTGTGCTTCGAGCTCCGCGGCCTCGCGTGCCTTGATCGCTTTGCGCCTTTGTGGCGTGAGCATCAGGTAAACCACCAGTGCGACCGGCAGCAAACCGTAAAGAAAAAAGGTCACAATGGCTCCCAGCACAGAGCCTGTGGTGTTGGTCGCTTCGGCCACCGACATCATGAGCACCACGTACATCCAACCGATCACCACCAGATACACAACATTCCTTGCAGCCCGGACCACCCGTGTCAGCCTGCTGGATGCTGATACGAAAAACCTGGGGAAGATCCGGAATCTCTCCCCCGAGGGCTGCCCATGATAAGTCGCAGGCAACACCCTAGGAGACCAGCATGACATCGGGCAAGAACCCTTCTTCAGACTGGCTGGAAACCGCGCAACAGTTCCAGCAGAACCTCGTTCAACAGTGGACGCAGATGGCCCAGGCTTTCCCCGGCGCCTCTGCCCCCCCATCCGCCGCCAGCGACCCCTTTGCCGCGTTCAAGGCGTTCATGCCGAAAGCGGGCGCGGCCAGCCCCTTCGGGATCGGCCATGCCCACGGGCGCCGCCGGCTTCCCCGGCATGCCGGCCGTGGGCGACATCTTCAGCCAGGCCAGCCAGGGCCAGGCGGTCAGCTTCGACCCGGCCCAGCTGCTGGAGATCCAGAACACCTACCTCCAGGAACTGGCCGGGCTGTGGAACCAGGGGCCGAACGTGAAGCCCGCGGGCGATCGGCGCTTCGCGTCCGACGCCTGGGCCAGCAACCCCATGGCGGCCTTCGCGGCCGCGACCTACCTGCTCAACGCCCGCACCCTCATGCGATGGCCGAGGCGATGCAGGGCGACGCCAAGGCGCGAACGCGCGTCCGTTTCGCCGTGCAGCAGTGGATCGACGCCAGCGCGCCCAGCAACTTCCTGGCGTTCAATGCGGAAGCGCAGAAGAAGGCGATCGAGACGCAGGGCGAGAGCATTGCCAAGGGCGTGGCGAACCTGCTGCACGACATGAAGCAGGGCCACGTGTCCATGACCGACGAGAGCGTGTTCGAGGTCGGCAAGAACGTCGCCACCACCGAAGGCGCCGTGGTGTTCGAGAACGAGCTGTTCCAACTCATCGAGTACAAGCCCTTGACCGCCAAGGTGTACGAGCGGCCTTTCCTGCTGGTGCCGCCTTGCATCAACAAGTTCTACATCCTCGACCTGCAGCCCGAGAACTCGCTGATCCGCTACTGCGTGGAGCAGGGCCACCGCACCTTCGTGGTGAGCTGGCGCAATCCCGACGAATCGCTGTCGAAGAAGACCTGGGACGAGTACATCGAAGACGCGGTCGTCAAGGCCATCGCGGTCACGCAGGACATCACCGGCGCCAAGACCATCAACGCCTTGGGCTTCTGCGTGGGCGGCACCATGCTGGGCACCGCGCTGGCCGTGCTGGCCGCGCGGGGCGAGACGCCGGTGAACAGCGCGACCTTCCTCACCACGCTGCTCGACTTCACCGACACCGGCATCCTCGACGTGTTCATCGACGAGAACTTCGTGAAGTTCCGCGAGATGCAGTTCGCCGATGGCGGCCTCATGCCCGGGCGCGACCTCGCCACCACCTTCAGCTTCCTGCGCCCGAACGACCTGGTGTGGAACTACGTGGTGGGCAACTACCTCAAGGGCGAGACGCCACCGCCATTCGACCTGCTGTACTGGAACTCCGACAGCACCAACCTGCCGGGCCCGTACTACGCCTGGTACCTGCGCCAGATGTACCTGGAGAACAACCTGGTGAAGCCGGGCAAGACCACGGTGTGCGGCGAGAAGATCGACTTCCGCCAGGTCAAGCTCCCCGTCTACATCTACGGCTCGCGCGAAGACCACATCGTGCCCATCGGCGGGTCCTACGGCAGCACGCAGATCTTCCCGGGCAAGAAGCGCTTCGTGATGGGCGCCTCGGGTCACATCGCGGGCGTGATCAACCCCGCGTCGAAGAACAAGCGCAGCCACTGGATCGGCCCGGCGGGCAAGTTCCCGGCCGACGTGAAGGACTGGATCGCCAGCGCCACCGAACACCCCGGCAGCTGGTGGACCGACTGGTCCGCCTGGCTCAAGCCGCTGGCTGGCAAGCAAATTGCTGCGCCCAAGGCGTATGGCAAGGCCAAGCGCTACACCGCCATCGAGCCCGCACCCGGCCGTTACGTCAAAGCCAAAGCCTGAACATTTTTTTTCATCCGCACCCCCAGGAGACATTGCATGGAAGACATCGTCATCGTTTCAGCCGCCCGCACCGCCGTGGGCAAGTTCGGCGGCACGCTCGCCAAGACACCGGCCACGGAGCTGGGCAGCATCGTCATCAAGGCGCTGCTGGAGCGCACCGGCCTGCCGGCCGACGCCATCGGTGAAGTGATCATGGGCCAGGTGCTGGCCGCTGGCGTGGGTCAGAACCCGGCCCGTCAGGCCATGATGAAGGCCGGCGTCGCCAAGGAAACGCCGGCGCTCACCATCAACGCCGTGTGCGGCTCCGGCCTCAAGGCCGTGATGCTGGCCGCGCAGGCCGTGGCCTGGGGCGACAGCGAGATCGTGATCGCTGGTGGCCAGGAGAACATGAGCGCCTCGCCGCATGTGCTCAACGGCAGCCGCGACGGCCAGCGCATGGGCGACTGGAAGATGACCGACACCATGATCGTCGACGGCCTGTGGGACGTGTACAACCAGTACCACATGGGCATCACCGCCGAGAACGTGGCCAAGGAGCACGGCATCAGCCGCGACGCGCAGGACGCGCTCGCGCTGGGCAGCCAGCAGAAGGCCAGCGCCGCGCAGGACGCTGGCAAGTTCAAGGACGAGATCGTGGGCGTGAGCATTGCGCAGCGCAAGGGTGACCCCATCCTCTTCAATGCCGACGAGTTCATCAACAAGAAGACCAGCGCCGAAGCCCTGGCCGGCCTGCGCCCCGCGTTCGACAAGGCCGGCTCGGTGACGGCGGGCAACGCCTCGGGCATCAACGACGGCGCCGCCGCGGTGGTGGTGATGACCGCCAAGAAGGCCGCGGCGCTGGGCCTCAAGCCGCTGGCGCGCATCGCCGCCTTCGGCACCAGCGGCCTGGACCCGGCCACCATGGGCATGGGCCCGGTGCCGGCATCGAAGAAGGCCCTGGCGCGCGCTGGCTGGAAGGCCAGCGACGTGGACCTGTTCGAGCTCAACGAAGCCTTCGCGGCCCAGGCTTGCGCCGTCAACAAGGCGCTGGACATCGATCCGGCGCGCGTCAACGTCAACGGCGGTGCGATCGCCATCGGCCACCCCATCGGTGCGTCCGGCTGCCGCATCCTCGTGACGCTGCTGCATGAAATGCAGCGCCGCGATGCAAAGAAAGGTCTCGCGGCCCTGTGCATCGGTGGCGGCATGGGGGTTTCCCTCGCGGTCGAACGCTGAATTCACGGTTAAATCAACAACGGATGACCGGAGGGAGGGCCTTCCGGTCACCATCGCCAAAGGCACAAGGAGCACAAGAAATGAGCAAGAAAGTCGCGTACGTCACAGGCGGCATGGGTGGCATCGGAACGGCCATCTGCCAGCGCCTGCACAAGGAAGGTTTCACGGTCATTGCGGGCTGCGGCCCCACGCGCGACTTCAAGAAGTGGCTCGACGAGCAGAAGGCTCAGGGCTACAGCTTCCACGCCTCGGTCGGCAATGTCGGCGACTGGGATTCCACCGTGGAAGCCTTCACCAAGACCAAGGCGGAGCACGGCACGATCGACGTGCTGGTGAACAACGCCGGCATCACGCGCGATCGCATGTTCCTGAAAATGTCGCGCGACGACTGGGATGCGGTGATCGAGACCAACCTGAACTCCATGTTCAACGTGACCAAGCAGGTCGTGGCCGACATGGTGGAAAAGGGCTGGGGCCGCATCATCAACATCTCGTCGGTCAACGGCGAGAAGGGCCAGGCTGGGCAGACCAACTACTCGGCCGCCAAGGCCGGCATGCACGGCTTCTCGATGGCGCTGGCGCAGGAGCTGGCGACCAAGGGTGTCACGGTCAACACCGTGAGCCCGGGCTACATCGGCACTGACATGGTCAAGGCCATCCGGCCCGACGTGCTGGAGAAGATCGTGGCACCGTGCCCGTCAAGCGCCTGGGTGAGCCGAGCGAGATCGCGTCCATCATCGCCTGGCTGGCCAGCGAGGAGGGCGGCTACGCCACCGGTGCGGACTTCTCTGTCAACGGCGGCCTGCACATGGGCTGAACACTCTCACGCGCTCCAAGAGAAACCCGCTTCGGCGGGTTTTTTGTTGCGGGCATGGTTCCTGCGAAAGCGTGGTGTAAATTCGACCGCACCCCCACCCCCTTTCCGCCAAGGAGTTTCCGGCCCATGCCGCACAGCGTTTCACTGATCAACACCATTGCTGCGGGCCTGGGTCTGGCACTGATCCTCGGCTTCCTGGCGGCCAAGGTGCGCCTGCCCGCGCTGGTGGGCTACCTGCTGGCGGGTGTGATCATCGGACCGTTCACGCCGGGCTTCGTGGCCGACGCCGGCATCGCCGCCCAGCTCGCCGAGATCGGTGTGATGCTGCTGATGTTCGGCGTGGGCCTGCATTTTTCCCTGGAAGACCTGCTCTCGGTGCGCAAGATCGCCTTGCCCGGCGCGGTGGTGCAGATGGCGGTCGCCACGCTGATGGGCATCGGCATGGCCATGTGGTGGTGGGACTGGAGCTTCGGCTCGGCGCTGGTCTTCGGCGTGTCGCTCTCGGTGGCCAGCACCGTGGTGCTGCTGCGGGCGCTGGAGAGCCTGGGCATTCTCGATTCCTTCACGGGCCGCATCGCGGTGGGCTGGCTGGTGGTGGAAGACCTGGCGATGGTGCTGGTGCTGGTGCTGCTGCCGCCGCTGGCGGGCTTTCTGGGCGGCAAGGGCTCGGACGGCGATCTCGATTCGATCTGGCGCACGCTGGGCTTCACCCTGCTGCAGGTGGGTGGCTTCGTGGCGCTGATGCTGGTGGTGGGGCGCCGGGTGTTCCCCTGGCTGCTGTGGCAGGTCACGCGCACCGGTTCGCGCGAGCTGTTCACGCTGTGCGTGGTGGCGGCGGCGGTGAGCATCGCGTTCGCCTCGGCGGCGCTGTTCGGCGTGTCGTTCGCGCTGGGTGCCTTCTTCGCCGGCATGGTGCTGCGCGAATCGGAGTTCAGCCACCGCGCGGCCGAAGAGTCGCTGCCGTTGCGCGACGCCTTCGCGGTGCTGTTCTTCGTCTCGGTGGGCATGCTGTTCAACCCCGCCGTGTTGATCGAGCGTCCGCTGCAGGTGCTCGGCGTGGTGCTGATCATCATCGTGGGCAAGTCGGTGGCCGCCGCCGCCCTGGTGGTGGCGATGCGCTACCCGCTCAACACCGCGCTCACCGTCTCCGCCAGCCTGGCGCAGATCGGCGAGTTCTCCTTCATCCTGGTCGGCCTGGGGGCATCGCTGGGCCTGCTGCCGCCCGAGGGGCAGAGCCTGGTGCTGGCGGGTGCGCTCATCTCCATCGCCACCAACCCGCTGTGGTTCAAGGCCATCAACCCGCTGCAGGAATGGCTGCGCAAGAACTCCGAGTTCGCGCGCAAGCTGGAACAGCGCGACGACCCGTTGGCCGAACTGCCCATGACCACGCACGAGAAATTTCTCTCGCGCCAGGTGGTGTTGGTGGGTTACGGCCGGGTGGGGCGGCGCATCGCCGCCGCGCTGGATGAACAGCATTTGCCCTATGTGGTGGCCGAAGAGAACCGCGACATCGTCGAGCGGCTGCGCGAGCGCGGCATTGCCGCCGTGTTCGGCGACGCGGCGGACCCGGCGGTGCTGATCCAGGCCCACATCGCGCGCGCCGGCATGCTGGTGATCGCCACGCCCGACACGCTCAACGTGCGGCAGATGATCGCCACCGCCCGCGCCCTCAATCCCGAGATTCAGACCGTGGTGCGCACGCACAGCGAGGAAGAGGCCGGCCTGCTCGAGAAAGAAGTCGCCGGCAAGGTCTTCCTGGGTGAGGAAGAGCTGGCGCAGTCGATGACGCGCTACGTGATCGAGCATTCCAAGCTCGCGAACCCGGGCGCGCGCGCCGCGGCCTGACCTCGGATCGGCACCAGGGCCGGTCCTACACGCCTTCGCGCACCCGTCCGACAGGCGCCCATGAGGACGCCACCCATGATGGCCTGACATTCCAACAGGAGGCCCATCATGGCATTGACCCATTCGCCCACATTCGACGACATCGCCGTGGCGCCGGCATCCGAGCACGCGGTGTCCTGGCCCGCGGTGTTCGCCGGCGCGGCCGGCGCGGCCGCGCTCTCGCTGATCCTGCTCATCCTGGGCACGGGCCTGGGGCTGGCATCGGTCTCGCCCTGGGTGCAGCAGGGCATCGGTGCCGCCACCTTCGGCGTCTCGACCATCCTCTGGATTTCCTTCACCCAACTGGTGGCCTCTGGCATGGGCGGCTATCTGGCCGGTCGGCTGCGCACGCGCTGGGCCGGCACGCAGGCCGACGAGGTCTACTTCCGCGACACCGCGCACGGCTTCCTGGCCTGGGCGGTGGCGACCCTGGCCACGGCAACGCTGCTCACCTCGGTGATCGGTGCGATCGTGGGCACCGGTGTGAACGCCGGCGCCACGGTGGCGGCCGGTGGCGCGGGTGCGGCGGTGGCCCAGGTGGCGGACAAGGCCGATGGTGAAAAGGACGGCGAGGCCGATCTGGACTACTTTGTCGGCACGCTGTTCCGGACCGACGCGGCGGCGGCGTCGACGGCCGGCGCCCCGGGCTTGCTGATGGTGAACCCGTCGCCTGCCGCGATCGCTGCCGATGCTTCGGGCATCTTCCTCACGGCCCTGAAGAACGGCGCCTTGCCGCCCGAGGACGCCAGCTACCTCGGCCAGCAGGTGGCCTTGCGCACCGGCGTCAGCGCGCAGGACGCACAGAAGCGCGTGACCGACACCTTCGGGCGGATGCAGATCAAGGCCCGCGAAGCCGAAACCGCCGCGCGCGAGGCGGCCGACAAGGCGCGCAAGGCGTCGGCCTATGGCGCGCTGTGGCTGTTCGTCTCCTTGCTGATCGGCGCCTTCTTTGCCAGCCTGGCCGCGACCTTCGGTGGCCGCCAGCGCGATCGGGCCTGAGTTCCCGCCCTGCACACCCTTTTACCTTTCCAAGGAGCCTTCCATGCAATCCCTGCTGCTGTTTTTCCTCGGTGTCCCCATTCCCATCATCATCCTGATCGCCCTGATGTTCTGATCGGACGATCACGAAGGCGGGCAGCCTAGCGGCTGCCCGTCGGCGCGTTGATGTCCCTGGCGTGGGCTTCCAGGCATTGCGAGACGATGAGCTGGACCGCGCTGGTGGCATCGGGTGTCAGCCGGGCGTTGTTGTGCACCCGGGTGCGCACGGGCCGCCCCACCTCACCACCCACGCGCACCTGCGATTCCACGGTGCAGGACAGTTCGTCTCCCGAGGCCAGGCCGCCCTGGTGCTGCAGCTCCAGGCGCTGCAAGCCCACGTAAAAGGGTTGAGGCCCGGTGTAGCTGGCGGCCACCCAGTTCCGCAGGGCCTCGGCGACCGGGGGCCGGATCTCGACAGGCAGGGTGCCGGTGTCCGTCTTGAGTTTCAGATCGGTGTCATGCCGCGAGTCCTGCACCTGCACACCGGCACCGCTGGCCACAGGCGGTTGCAGATCCACCCTTTGTTCTGCGGCGGCACAGCCGGCCAGCGCCAGCGCGGCGAGGGCGCAAGCCAAGAGGTTCAGATGGGGTCGTGTTGGTGTATGCATGGCCCATTGTGGTGGTGCAACCCGGCCGCTTCCACCCCTGGCGCGGCGAATCTCCTCCCGTCCTACAAGCGCGTCGGCAACTCTCCGACAAGGGGCCTGCGGCAGCGCCGGAATACTGGCGTGACTGTCACACCAAGTCTCCGAAGCTCCCTCCCCCCCGAGCTTCCCTCCGCCAGGAGGTTCAACCCGCTTCGGCGGGTTTTCTTTTGCCTGCTCGCCGGGGTGAGAAAATACCGGGGTGCAACCACATCCCACCCTGCAAGCTCCGAGTCCCTGGCGCCTGTCCGTCGCGCCCATGATGGACTGGACCGACCGCCACTGCCGCTACCTGCATCGCCTGCTCTCGAAGCACACCCTGCTGTACACCGAGATGGTGACCACGGGCGCGCTCACCCACGGCAGCGTGCAACGCCACCTGCGTTTCAACGCCGAGGAACACCCGGTGGCCTTGCAGCTGGGGGGCAGCGACGCCGCCGAGCTGGCAAGCGCCGCGCGCCTGGGCGAGCAATGGGGCTACGACGAAATCAACCTCAACTGCGGCTGCCCGAGCGACCGCGTGCAGCGCGGGGCCTTCGGCGCCTGCCTGATGGCCGAGCCGCAAACCGTGGCCGACGGGGTCAAGGCCATGGTGGACGCGGTCTCGATTCCCGTCACCGTCAAACACCGCATCGGTATCGACCGGGTCGAGAGCTACGACTTCGTGCGCGATTTCGTCGGGACCGTGAGCGAGGCCGGCTGCGGCGTGTTCCTGGTGCACGCGCGCAACGCCTGGCTGGACGGCCTCTCGCCGAAAGAGAACCGCGAGATTCCGCCGCTGCGCTACGAACTCGCGCACCGCCTCAAGCAGGACTTTCCGCAACTCACCTTTGCCATCAATGGCGGCTTCACCACCAACGCGCAGATCGCCGAGCACCTGAGTGCGGTCGATGGCGTGATGGTCGGCCGCGAGGCGTACCACAACCCCTGGGTGCTCACCGGCTGGGACGAGGCCTTCTTCGGCGCCGCGCCGTCCACCGTGACGCGCGAAGCGGTGGAAGAGCAGATGGTGGCCTACATGGAGCGAGCCTTCCTGGAAGACGGTTGCCCCTGGTACGCGATCGCGCGCCACATGCTGGGCCTGCGCCACGGGTTTCGCGGCGCGCGCCGCTGGCGCCAGGTCTGGAGCGACCACCGCCTGAAACCACTGCCTCCGCGCGAGGTGTGGGCCATGGCCCAGGCCCACGTGGGCCAGGAAGCCGAAACCGACGGCCTGGTGGGCGCCTGAGGCTCAGAGCCCCACGGCGCGCAGGTCGATGCGGCCCTGGTGCAGGGGCGGGCACCAGAAGTAGGCCCCGGTTTCCGGTTCCGTGAAGGAGAAGAGGGCGTCGACCACGCCGTCCTCCGCGCCCGACATGCGGCGCAGCAGGGCTTCGTAGGCATCGAACGAGTGGCCGAAGGCGGTGAACATGGAGCCGCCTTCGTTGCCCTCCGCCCAGGGCATGGCACGGCGCAGCACGAACGCCGGCGGCTCGAAGTCTTCCTGGGCCGTGCGCTTCACGTGCGCCGAGGCCGGTGCGTCGTCGAGTTCTTCGTTGTTGTGGTGGGCGCGGCCGAAGACGTGGTCGCGTTGCAGCTCGGGCATGGCGGCGAAATGGCTCAACTGGTGGCGCCAGCGCTGCACCGCCAGGAAGCTGCTGCCCGCGAGCGGGCCCTGGGCCACCAGGGCCGCGGCGAGCGCGTCCTCGCCCTGCGGGTTTTCCGTGCCGTCTTCGTAGCCGCTGAGGTCGTGGTTGGTGCGGTGGCTGAAGGCGTCGGTGATGGCGCGCAGCTCGAAGGCCGGCGCCAGCAAGGCCTCCAGCTGGCGGCTGCGCAGCAACAGTTCCCCGCGGTCGCTGCCACGCAACCAGATCAGGAGGTCGATGGGCGTGGCCGGCAGTTTGACGAGCGCGCCCTCGATCTGAGGGAAGCTTTTGAGCCCAGGGACCTGCGTGCCGAGCGCACGCACCAGCGACTCGCCCAGGCCGACGACGGTCGCTTCGCCATCGGCGAAAGCAGCGAGTTCGCGCAGCACGGCCTGGGGGGTGGCGCCGATGCGCAATTGGCAACTGAGGTAGCGGGCCTGGGTGGGAATGGGCTGGAGGATGCCGGGTTGGGCAGGGAGTGGAACGGACATGGGTTGTTCTGGGAATGGGGCGATGGCGGCGCGCCGCGCGGGCGCAAGCCGCGCGGCAGAAAGGCAGGCGGGACTTTACCAGCGGCCCGTGGGCCGGGACCGGTCAGGCCGCGGCTTCCAGGCCGTTCTCGAAGTGCTCGCGCATGCGCTGCACCGTCAACGCGGCGTCGCGCTGCGTGAGCGCGGCCACGATGGCGCGGTGCTCGGCCAGCGACTCTTCGATGCGCCCGCTCTTGAGCAGCGAGTTGTGGCGGTTGAGCTTCATCACCTTGCGCAGGTCGGCCACCATCTGCTCGCGCCAGCGGTTGCGCGCGAGTTCGAGCACGCGCATGTGGAACTGCTCGTTGAGCGCGAAGAAGCGGTCGCGCTCGCCCACGGCGGCTTCCAGTTCCTGGTGCAAGGCCTGCAGGCTGGCCAGCTCCTCGTCGCTGGCGCGCGCGGCCACCACGCCGGCCGCGTCCGACTCCAGCAGGGCCAGCAGGTGGTAGACATCCGCAAGGTCTTTCTCGGACACTTCGGTGACGTAGGCGCCGCGCCGCACCTTCATCGTGACCAGGCCTTCGGCGGCCAGCACCTTGAGCGCTTCGCGCAGCGGGGTGCGGCTGATGCCGTATTCCTCGGCGAGCTTGAGCTCGTCGATCCAGCTGCCGGGCTCGAGCTCGCGGCGGAAGATGCGCTGGCGCAGCAGCTCGGCGACTTCTTCGTACAGGGCGCGGGGCGAAAGCGACAAAGCGGACATGGTCAGGGAGGGGTCAATCGGGGGTGTGGGACACAGGCCGGCATTGTAAGCCAATAGGAATATTTTGCATCAATAATTATGAATCATGTAGAATCTCGGCGGTCCTGATCCCGTCCAAACCGAGTTTTGCCATGAGCCAGAAACAGCCCGAATTCAACGCAGCCACCTTGGAAGCCTGGGCTCAGGCGGCCCGCAAATCCGCGCCCGGTGGCGATGTCTCGGCGTTGGACTGGGTCACGCCCGACGGCATTCGCGTCAAGCCGCTGTACACCGCCGAAGACACGGCCGGGCTGCCGCACACCAACACCCTGCCGGGCTTCGAGCCCTTCATCCGTGGCCCGCAGGCCACCATGTACGCGGTGCGGCCGTGGACGATCCGCCAATACGCGGGCTTCTCCACCGCCGAAGAGAGCAACGCCTTCTACCGCAAGGCCCTGGCCGCGGGCGGGCAGGGCGTCTCGGTCGCGTTCGACCTGGCGACGCACCGGGGCTACGACAGCGACCACCCGCGCGTCACCGGCGACGTGGGCAAGGCCGGCGTGGCGATCGACAGCGTGGAGGACATGAAGATCCTGTTCGACCAGATCCCGCTGGACAAGGTGAGCGTGTCCATGACCATGAACGGCGCGGTGCTGCCGGTGCTGGCGGGTTATGTGGTGGCGGCGGAGGAGCAGGGGGTGGGGCAGGACCAGCTCAGCGGCACCATCCAGAACGACATCCTCAAGGAGTTCATGGTCCGCAACACCTACATCTTCCCGCCCGAGCCGTCGATGAAGATCATCGGCGACATCATCGAGTACACGGCGCAGCACATGCCGAAGTTCAACTCGATCTCGATCTCGGGCTACCACATGCAGGAAGCCGGCGCCAACCAGGCGCTGGAGCTGGCCTTCACGCTGGCCGATGGCAAGGAGTATGTGAAGACCGCGATCGCCAAGGGCATGGACGTGGACGACTTCGCCGGGCGCCTGTCCTTCTTCTGGGCGATCGGCATGAACTTCTACCTGGAGATCGCCAAGATGCGCGCCGCCCGCCTGCTGTGGACGCGCATCATGAAGGGCTTCAACGCCAGGAACCCCAAGAGCCTGATGCTGCGCACGCACTGCCAGACCTCGGGCTGGTCGCTCACCGAACAGGACCCTTACAACAACGTGGTGCGCACCGCCATCGAGGCCATGGCCGCGGTGTTCGGCGGCACGCAGTCGCTGCACACCAACTCGTTCGACGAAGCCATCGCGCTGCCCACCGAGTTCAGCGCGCGCATCGCGCGCAACACGCAGCTCATCATCCAGGAAGAGACGCACATCACCAACGTGGTGGATCCCTGGGCCGGCAGCTACATGATGGAGAGCCTCACGCAGGAGATGGCCGACAAGGCCTGGGCCATCATCGAGGAGGTCGAGGCCATGGGCGGCATGACCAAGGCGGTGGACAGCGGCTGGGCCAAGCTCAAGATCGAAGCCGCCGCCGCCGAGAAGCAGGCGCGCATCGACTCCGGCAAGGACGTGATCGTCGGCGTCAACAAGTACAAGCTCAAGCAGGAAGACCCGATCGAGGCGCGCGACATCGACAACGTGGCGGTGCGCGACGGGCAGATCGCCCGCCTGAAACAGATCAAGGCCACGCGCGACGCGGCGAAGGTGCAGGCCGCGCTGGAGGCGCTGACCGCTGCGGCCGACAGCGGCGAGGGCAACCTGCTGGACCTGTCGATCCAGGCCATCCGCCTGCGCGCCACGGTGGGCGAGGTGAGCGATGCGCTGGAGAAGATTTACGGGCGCCACCGCGCCGATACGCAAAAGGTGACCGGTGTGTACGCAGCTGCCTACGATTCCGCCGAGGGCTGGGAAGCCCTCAAGACCGAGATCAACACCTTCGCCGAGGAGCAGGGCCGCCGGCCGCGCGTGATGATCAGCAAGCTCGGGCAGGACGGCCACGACCGGGGCGCCAAGGTGGTGGCGCACGGCGTTCGCCGACCTCGGCTTCGACGTCGACATGGGTCCGCTGTTCCAGACGCCCGAAGAATGCGCGCGCCAGGCGATCGAGAACGACGTGCACGCGGTGGGCGTGTCCACCCTGGCCGCCGGCCACAAGACCCTGGTGCCGGCCATCATCGCCGAGCTGAAGAAGCAGGGCGCGGACGACATCATCGTGTTCGTGGGCGGCGTGATCCCGCGCCAGGACTACGACTTCCTGTACGAGTCGGGCGTCAAGGGCATCTACGGCCCGGGCACGCCGATCCCGGCGAGCGCGAAAGACGTGCTGGAGCAGATCCGGAAGGCTTTGGGGTGACCCCTCAGGCATTGCTGGAAGGCATCGTGCGTGGCGCGCCTGCCACGCAGCGCCGCGCCATGGCCAAGGCCATCACGCTGCTGGAGTCCACCCGCGCGGACCACCGTGCCCAGGGCGACGAGCTGCTCACCGCCTTGCTGCCGCACACCGGGAACGCATTGCGCCTGGGCATCAGCGGCGTGCCGGGCGTGGGCAAGAGCACCTTCATCGAGGCGCTGGGCCTGTACCTGATCGGGAAGGGGCACCGCGTGGCGGTGCTGACCATCGACCCGTCCTCTTCCGTCTCGGGCGGCTCGATCCTGGGCGACAAGACGCGCATGGAAAAACTCTCGGTGCACGACCAGGCCTACATCCGGCCCAGCCCGAGCAGCGGCACGCTGGGCGGCGTGGCCGAAAAGACGCGCGAGGCCATGATGGTCTGCGAAGCGGCCGGCCACGACATCGTGATCGTCGAGACCGTGGGCGTGGGCCAGAGCGAGACCGCGGTGAGCGGCATGACGGACATGTTCGTGCTGATGCAGCTGCCCAACGCGGGCGACGACCTGCAGGCGATCAAGAAGGGCGTGATGGAGCTGGCCGACCTGGTGGTCATCAACAAGGCCGACCTGGACCCCGACGCCGCCACGCGCGCGCGCGCGCAGATCACCTCCTCGCTGCGCCTGCTCGGCCTGCATCGCCACCCCGAGCACGCGCACCACAACGACGGCCTCTGGCACCCGCAGGTGATCCAGCTCAGCGCGCTGCAAGGCCGGGGCGTGGACGCCTTCTGGGCCGAAGTCTCGCGTTTTCGCGCGCTGCAGACCGGCAACGGCCAGCTCGCCCAGCGCCGCCAGCAACAGGCCCGCGCCTGGATGTGGGAACGCATCGACGCCGGCCTCAAACAACGCTTCCGCGCGCACCCCCAGGTGCGCGCCGACCTCGACGAGACCACCCGCCGGGTGCTGGCGGGCGAACTGCCGCCGTCCACCGCGGCGCGCCAGCTGCTCGACCTCTTTGACTGACCGACCGTTTCCTCCGGAGAACCACCATGCAGGACATCCTTGAACAACTCGAACGCAAGCGCGCCGCGGCGCGGCTGGGCGGTGGCGAGAAGCGCATCGCCGCGCAGCACGCCAAGGGCAAGCTGAGCGCGCGCGAGCGGCTGGAGGTGCTGCTCGACGAGGGCACTTTCGAAGAGTGGGACATGTTCGTCGAGCACCGCTGCACTGACTTCGGCATGCAGGACAACAAGATCCCCGGCGACGGCGTGGTGACGGGCTACGGCATGATCAACGGCCGCCTGGTGTTCGTGTTCAGCCAGGACTTCACCGTCTTCGGCGGCGCGCTGTCCGAAGCGCACGCGGAGAAGATCTGCAAGGTGATGGACCAGGCGATGAAGGTCGGCGCGCCGGTGATCGGCCTGAACGACTCGGGCGGCGCGCGCATCCAGGAAGGCGTGGCCTCGCTCGGCGGTTATGCCGACGTGTTCCAGCGCAACGTGATGGCCTCGGGCGTGGTGCCGCAGATCAGCATGATCATGGGCCCCTCGGCCGGCGGCGCGGTGTACTCACCCGCCATGACCGACTTCATCTTCATGGTCAAGGACTCGAGCTACATGTTCGTCACCGGCCCCGAGGTGGTGAAGACGGTGACGCACGAGGAGGTGACCTCCGAGGAACTGGGCGGTGCCATCACGCACACCACCAAGAGCGGTGTGGCCGACCTGGCCTTCGAGAACGACGTGGAGGCGCTGCTGATGCTGCGCCGCCTCTACAACTACCTGCCGCTCAACAACCGCGAGAAGGCGCCGGTGCGCCCCAGCGGCGACCCGATCGACCGCATGGAACTGAGCCTGGACTCGCTGGTGCCCGAGAACCCGAACAAGCCGTACGACATGAAGGAGCTCATCGTCAAGACGGTGGACGACGGCGACTTCTTCGAGCTGCAGCCCGAGTACGCCAAGAACATCCTGATCGGCTTCGCCCGCATGGACGGCCAGACCGTGGGCATCGCTGGCCAACCAGCCGCTGGTGCTGGCCGGCTGCCTGGACATCAAGAGCTCGATCAAGGCCGCGCGCTTCGTGCGCTTCTGCGATGCCTTCAACATCCCGGTGGTTACCTTCGTGGACGTGCCCGGCTTCATGCCCGGCACCTCGCAGGAGTACGGCGGCATCATCAAGCACGGCGCCAAGCTGCTCTACGCGTACGCCGAGTGCACAGTGCCCAAGATCACCGTGATCACGCGCAAGGCCTACGGCGGCGCCTACGACGTGATGAGCTCCAAGCACCTGCGCGGCGACGTGAATTTCGCCTGGCCCAACGCCGAGATCGCGGTGATGGGCGCCAAGGGCGCGGTGGAGATCATCTTCCGCGAAGAGAAGAAGGACCCGGTCAAGCTCGCGCAGCGCGAGGCCGAGTACAAGGCCCGCTTCGCCAACCCCTTCGTGGCGGGCGCGCGCGGCTTCATCGACGACGTCATCCTGCCGCACGAGACGCGCAAGCGCATCTGCCGCAGCCTGGTGATGCTGAAGGACAAGAAGCTCGAGAACCCGTGGCGCAAGCACGGCAACATTCCGCTGTGAACAGGCCCACCACCGCGCCGCGCTTCGCGCGTCACCCCCTCAAGGGGGCAGCGCCAGCGGCCCGGCAAAGCCGGTTCCGCGGCACTTCTGGAATGTTGCTCCGGACATGAGTCGGTAAAGAACAGATTGGACAAATGATGTTTACCAAGATCCTGATTGCCAACCGCGGCGAGATCGCCTGCCGCGTGATCGCCACCGCGAAGAAGATGGGCATCGCCACGGTGGCGGTGTATTCCGAGGCCGACAAGGAGGCGCGCCACGTGCAGCTGGCCGACGAGGCCGTGCTGCTCGGCCCCGCGCCCTCGCGCGAGTCCTACCTGGTCGCGGACAAGATCATCGAGGCCGCCAAGCGCACCGGCGCCCAGGCCATCCACCCGGGCTATGGCTTCCTGTCGGAGAACGAGGCCTTCGCCAAGCGCGTGGAAGACGAGGGCATGGCCTTCATCGGTCCCAAGCACTTCAGCATCGCGGCCATGGGCGACAAGATCGCTTCGAAGAAGCTGGCCAACGCCGCCAAGGTCAACACCATCCCGGGCTGGAACGACGCGATCGAATCCGCCGACCGCGCGGTGGAGATCGCCCGCGACATCGGCTACCCCGTGATGATCAAGGCCAGCGCGGGCGGCGGCGGCAAGGGCCTGCGCGTGGCCTTCAACGACAAGGAAGCGCTGGAGGGCTTCACCAGTTGCCGCAACGAGGCGCGCAACAGCTTCGGCGACGACCGCATCTTCATCGAGAAGTTCGTGCAGGAGCCGCGCCACATCGAGATCCAGGTGCTGGGCGATTCGCACGGCAACGTGATCTACCTCAACGAGCGTGAATGCTCCATCCAGCGCCGCCACCAGAAGGTGATCGAAGAGGCGCCATCGCCCTTCATCTCGGAGGCCACGCGCAAGGCCATGGGCGAGCAGGCCGTGGCCCTGGCCAAGGCGGTGAAGTACCAGAGCGCGGGCACGGTGGAGTTCGTGGTCGGCAAGAACCAGGACTTCTACTTCCTGGAGATGAACACGCGCCTGCAGGTCGAGCACCCGGTGACGGAGTGCATCACCGGGCTGGACCTGGTGGAGCTGATGATCCGCGTGGCGGCCGGCGAGAAGCTGCCGCTGACGCAGGCCCAGGTGCAGCGCAACGGCTGGGCCATCGAATGCCGCATCAACGCCGAGGACCCGTTCCGCAACTTCCTGCCCAGCACCGGCCGTCTGGTGCGTTTCGCGCCGCCGGCGCAGACCATGTTCCAGGGCAACACCGCCGATCTGCTCGGCGTGCGCGTGGACACCGGTGTGCAGGACGGTGGCGAGATTCCGATGTTCTACGACTCGATGATCGCCAAGCTCATCGTGCACGGCAAGGACCGGCTGGACGCGATTGCCAAGATGCGCGAGGCGCTCAATGGCTTCGTGATCCGGGGCATCAGCAGCAACATTCCCTTCCAGGCCGCGCTGCTGGCGCACCCGAAATTCGTCGCGGGCGACTTCAACACCGGTTTCATCGCCGAGCACTATGGCCAGGGTTTCCGCGCCGAAGACGTGCCGCACAGCGACCCGGACTTCCTCGTCGCCCTGGCCGCCTTCGTGCGGCGCAAGTCGCGCGAGCGCGCGGCTGGCCTGTCGGGCCAGTTGCCCGGCTATGGCGTGAAGGTGGGCCACGACTACTCGGTGATCGTGCTCGACGCCCAGGGCGAACACGCCTACAAGTCCGTGCATGTGGACGAGGTGGTGGGCCAGCTCGGCTCGGCCGTGGTGACCGTGGACGGCAAGCGCTACGCGATGTCCAGCCCCTCGCGCCTGAACGACATCTGCGTGACCGGCACCTGCAACGGCCAGCCCTACACGGCGCAGATCGAGCGCGGCACGCCGCGCAACCCGCTGGCCCTGGTGGTGCAGCACAACGGCACGCGCATCGAGACCATGGTGGTGTCGCCGCGCATGGCCGAGCTGCACGCCCTCATGCCGTTCAAGGCGCCGGCCGACATGAGCAAATACGTGCTCTCGCCCATGCCGGGCCTGCTGGTCGAGGTGGCGGTGCAGCCGGGCCAGAAGGTGCAGGCCGGCGAGCGCGTGGCCGTGATCGAGGCCATGAAGATGGAAAACGTGCTGTTCGCCGCCGCCGACGGCGTGGTCTCCAAGGTGCTGGCGAAGATGGGCGAGTCGCTGGTGGTGGACCAGCCGATCGTCGAATTCGGTTGAGGCGCGGGTGGGCACCTTTGGATACGGACAGCGGGCCGTGAAATGCGCTAACCTGCAAAGCCACCCGGCTCTGAAGGATTCGCATGAAGCATGGTCTGGCTTTCGCCCTGGGATGTTTGCGCGATCCGCGCCGCATGGGTGCCATCGCACCGGCTTCCCGGGCACTGGCCCGGGCCATCGTGAGCGAGGTCTGGCGCAGCCAGCCTGGCGTGCTGATCGAGGTGGGCGCGGGCACCGGTGCCATCACGCGCGAGCTGGCCATGTCGTTCGCGGCGCTGGAGCGTTTCGTGGTGATCGAGCGCGACCCCGACTTCGCCCGCCTGCTGCGCCACGCCTTCCCGCTGGCCGAGGTGCTCAACCACTGTGCCTCCGACGTGAACCAGCTCACGATCGAGGCGCGCTCGCCCGTCACGCTGGTGTCGTCCCTGCCGCTGCTGTCCATGCCGCGTGACGAAGCCCGCGAGTGCGTGAACGCCATGCTGAGCTTGATCGGCCGCCAGCCGGGCTCGCGCCTGATCCAGTACACCTACGCGGCGCCGCACCTGCGGCCCTTCAACGGCATTCCCCCGGGCTGGCACTGGCGGCGCTCGGCCTCGGTCTGGGCCAACCTGCCACCGGCCACGGTCTGGGCGCTGGAGCGCGCGCCCGTTTCCCTCAACGGAGTTCATTGAGACATGCCTTCCTCCTCACGTCCTTTCAAGGTGCTGGGCATCCAGCAGATCGCCATCGGCGGGCCCGACAAGCAGCGCCTGCAGAAGCTCTGGGTCGACATGCTGGGCCTGGAGGTCACGGGCACCTTCCGCAGCGAACGCGAGAACGTGGACGAGGACATCTGCGCCATCGGCGCCGGCCCGTTCAAGGTCGAGGTCGACCTGATGCAGCCGCTGGACCCCGAGAAGAAGCCGGCGGTGCACACCACGCCGCTCAACCACATCGGCCTGTGGATCGACGACCTGCCCACCGCCGTGCAGTGGCTCGGCGCCCAGGGCGTGCGCTTTGCGCCGGGCGGCATCCGCCAGGGCGCGGCGGGCTTCGACATCACCTTCCTGCACCCCAAGGCGAATGAGGAATTCCCCATCGCGGGCGAGGGCGTGCTGATCGAACTGGTGCAGGCGCCCCCCGAAGTGGTGGACGCGTTCGCGCGCCTGGCCGCCCAGCCGGCCTGATTCCCGGGACGAGCGGCCGAGCGCCCGGAGCAGGGCGGCTTTTCGGGCGCTGTTCGGCGCACCGCGGCCCGGGCCGCGAACTTAATCTTGTGACCTGTGAAGGCTGTGCCAAGGGTGGCGCGGCCCACCCCTTGTCGCAGGAGTTCCGCATGAACCCGTCACCCGGCCAAGATTCGAACGACCTTGCCAGCGCGTCCAGCTGGCTGGGGCGGGGCATGGCGCCCGCCTGGCCCGCCGAACTGCTGGAGCACTTCTGCCTGCGCATGTCGTCCCAGGGCATGTGCGTGAGCCGGGCGCTGATGATCTGCGACCGCCGCTACGCGCTGGAACAACTTGCGCATGCCCACAACATGGCCGACGACACGCTGCGGATGATGGCCGTGCAGCTGTTCCGGCATTTCGAAGCCCGCCAGTCCGCCATCGCCGGTCTGCACTGAGCCCACGGGGTTTCCCCGGCTCAAGGCGGATGGCGCGGCACCGATAAGAACCCATTCACACCGAGGAGCGGTACACCCATGTCCGGATTCCATCCGCTGTTGCCCGGCATCGCCCTGATGCGCCGGTTCCGCCTGCGCGGCAAGCTTCTGCTGCTCGCGGCCTCGTCGGTCCTGCCCCTGCTGCTCGCCTGGGGCCTGCAAGGCCCTGACGGGCTGCACGGCGGCGCCCTGATGGTCGCGATCGCAGGCCTGGCCCTGCTGGCCTACCTCATGGTCTCGTTCTACGTCAGCTTCACCGCGGACTTCCAGCAGGTGCTCGGCGCCATGGGGCAGACGGTGTCGGGCAACCTGCGGTCCACCATTCGCGTGCAGGGCAGCGACGAACTGGCCGAGCTGGCGCGCCTGCTGGACCGCACGATCGGCAACCTCTCGGCCATGGTGGCCGAGGTGCGCAGCAATTCCGCGCTCGTCGCCCACGCCGGCAAGAGCCTGGCGATGGGCAACCGCGACCTCGCCGACCGCACGGAGCAGCAGGCCGCGAACCTGGAGCAGACGGCGGCCAGCGTGCACGAGCTCTCGGGCACGGTGCAGCAGAACGCCCGCACCGCGGGCGAGTCCGACCAGCAGGCCGCGCAGGTGCGCGACGTGGCCGAGTCGGGTGCGAAGTACATGGGCCATGCGGTCGAGTCGGTCGAAGGCATCCAGAAGAGCGCGCAGCAGATGAACGAGATCATCGGCGTGATCGACAGCATCGCGTTCCAGACCAACATCCTCGCGCTGAACGCGGCGGTGGAAGCCGCTCGGGCCGGTGAACAGGGCCGGGGTTTCGCGGTGGTGGCCGCCGAGGTGCGCACGCTGGCCCAGCGCTCGTCCGCCTCGGCCAAGGAAATCCGCGAGCTGATCGAAGCCTCGCGCAGCCAGGTGGAGGCGGGCGTGGCCCAGATCCGCACGGCCGGCAACAGCATCGGTCAGATCGTCACCGGCGTGCGCGGCGTGGCGGCCAACATGTCGCTGATCTCCGCGTCGAGCGCCGAGCAGAGCACCGGCCTGAGCGAGATCTCGGCGGCCGTGACCCAGCTCGATCAGATCACCCAGCACAACGCCCAGATGGTGGAACGCGCGGTGCAGCAGGCCAACCAGCTGGAGCAGCGCGCGGCCCACCTGTCGAAAGCGGTGTCCTCCTTCATGCTGCAGCAAGGCACGGCCGATGAGGCCATGCAACTGGTGAGCCGTGCCTTGGCGCAGCGCAAACAAGGTGGGCGCGAGGCGTTTTCGCGCTCGATCACCGAGCCCTCCAGTGGCTTTCACGACCGCGACATGTACGTGTTCGCGCTCGACAGCACGGGCGTCTACCGCGCCTTCGGCGGCAAGCCGGAGAAGGTGGGCAGCCGGGTGCAGGACATCGCGGGTGTCGACGGGCAGGCCTTGCTCAACGCCATCGTCGCGCAGGGTGAGGCGGGTGAGGGCTGGGTGGAGTACGACATCGCCAACCCGGTCACCGGCGCCATCCAGGCCAAGATGTCCTACGTGATGAAGATCGACGATCTCTACGTGGGCTGCGGCGTCTACAAGACCGTGGCCGCGCGCCAGGGCGCCTGAAGGGGCGGGTCAGCCGCCGGTCTGCCCGCGCCTGGCTCGGGAACGGGCCAGCGCGGCTTCGATCACGGCGCGCTTCTTGTCCAGCACGGCCTCGTCGCTGATCTTCGAGTGCGCGGCCAGATCGGCCAGTTTCTCGCGCGCCTTCGTTTCCAGCCGCACTTCGTGTTCCCGCTTCTCGCGCGCCAGGCGCTGTTGCCGCAGGCTGTAGCGCTCGCGCCCCTGCGCGGCCTGTTCGGACGACCAGGCCTGCCAGCCGGTGCGTTCACCGCTCACGATTTCCAGCGAGATGCAGTCCACGGGGCAGACCGGCAGGCACAGCTCGCAGCCGGTGCAATAGGGCTCCACCACGGTGTGCATGCGCTTGTGGATGCCGAGGATGGCGTCGGTGGGGCAGGCCTGGATGCACAGCGTGCAGCCGATGCACCAGGCCTCGTCGATCACCGCCACGGTGACCGGGCCTTCGATGCCGAAGCGGTGGTCCAGCGCCTGCACGGGCTGGCCGGTGAGGGCGGAGAGCCGCTCGATGCCTTCGGCCCCGCCGGGGGGACACTGGTTGATGCCCGCTTCGCCGTCCGCGATGGCCTGCGCATAGCTCGCGCAGTCGGGGTAACCGCAACGCGTGCACTGGGTCTGCGGCAGGGCGGCGTCGATGCGCCGGGCGAGGTCGTTCATGCCCGCGAATATACCGGCGCCGCCAGGGCGCCGTGGGCTTCGCCGCTCAGGCCTTGGTGGTCTTGCGGCTGGCCGTCTTGCGGGCCGCTGCCGGTGCCTTGGCGGCCGGTTTGCGCGCCACGGCCTTGGGGGCCGCTTTCACGGCCGGCTTCGCTGCGGCAGGCGCGGCATCCGCGGCGGGCTGGTGCGCGCGGATGAAGGTCTTGACCACCGGGTGCACCATGTCGCGCCAGCGCCGGCCGCTGAAAATGCCGTAGTCGCCAGCGCCCTGCGCCTCGTAGTGCATCTGGTGCGTCTTCGGGATGCCGGTGCACAGGTCGTGCGCGGCGGCCGTCTGCCCGGAGCCGGAAATGTCGTCGAGCTCGCCTTCCACCGTGAGCAGGGCGGTGCGCTTGATGTCCTGCGGACGCACGCGCTCCAGCTCACCCTGTTCGTTCTTCACGTCCCAGGTGCCGTTGACCAGCTTGAATTCCTGGAACACCGTCTCGATCGTTTCGAGGTAGTAGTCGGCGTCCATGTCGAGCACGGCGTTGTACTCGTCGTAGAACTTGCGGTGGCTCTCGGCGCTGGAGTTGTCGCCCTTGATCAGGTCCTTGAAGTAGTCGTAGTGGCTCGACGCGTGGCGGTCGGGGTTCATGGCCACGAAACCGGTGTGCTGCAGGAAGCCCGGGTACACGCGGCGGCCGGCGCCAGGGAAGTTGTCGGGCACGCGGTAGATCACGTTGTTCTCGAACCACTCGTAGCTGCGCTGGGTGGCCAGGTTGTTCACCGCCGTGGGCGACTTGCGCGCGTCGATGGGGCCGCCCATCATGGTCATGGACAGCGGCGTGGTCTCGCCCCGGCTGGCCATCAGCGAGACCGCCGCGAGCACCGGCACGGTGGGCTGGCAGACGCTCATCACGTGGCAGTTGCCGTAGCCCTGCTGCAGGTAACGGATGAACTCCTGGATGTAGTTCACGTAGTCGTCCAGATGGAACTCGCCATCGGCCATCGGCACGAGGCGGGCGTTCTTCCAGTCGGTGATGTAGACCTTGTGGTCCTTGAGCATGGTGCGCACGGTGTCGCGCAGCAGCGTGGCGTAGTGGCCCGAGAGCGGGGCGACGATGAGCACCACCGGCTGCCCCTTGAGCTTGGCCAGCGTCTCGGTGTCGTCGGAGAAACGCTTGAAGCGGCGCAGCTCGCAGAATGGCTTGTCGATCTCGATGCGCTCGTGGATCGCGATGTCCACACCGTCCACATCCACCGTGTGGATGCCGAACACCGGCTTCTCGTAGTCCTTGCCCAGCCGGTGCATCAGGTCGTAACCGGCGGAGATGCGCTGGGCACCCGGCAGTTGGGCCAGCGGCAGCATGGGGTTGGTGAAGAGCTTGGACGCGACCTCGGCCAGGTCAGCGAACGGCTCCATGATCGAGCGCTGGGTTTCGTAAATCTGGTACAGCATGGGCGTCGAATCTGGTTATGTTGCAGTGCAATATAGCAGCATGTGCAAGTCCCTATAAGGGTGAAAACACTATACCCCCGGGTGTTGTTGTCACCTTCGTGAAAGAATCCTGCCGGAACTTCGTGCGCGGCGGCGGGCTCCATGGCTTTTCCGCCGATCGCCACCCCCCATGCAACGTCGCCCCCTATTGATCGCCGGCGGGGCCCTCGCGGCCACCGCCCTCGGAACCTACATGAGCACTTCGGCCTCCGTCCCTTCACCCACGTCCGCCGCCGCCGGTCTGGCCGACCTGGCCGCCGCGCTGCCTGCCACCGAGCGCCTGCCGGTGCTGTTCCTGGGGCATGGCAGCCCCATGAATGCGATCGAGGACAACGCCTGGCGCCGCAGCTGGCAGGCCCTGGGCCAGGAACTGCGCGCGCGGGGCACGCAGCCCAGCCTGATCCTGTGCGTTTCGGCGCATTGGCTGACCCCGGGCTGGCAGCTCACGGCCATGAGCCAGCCCCCCACCATCCACGACTTCGGCGGCTTTCCGCAGGCCCTGTTCGACCAGCAGTACCCCGCGCCGGGCTCGCCAGCCATGGCCCGTGCCATCAGTGGGGTGGTCAGGCAGCCCGGCTCTGGCCGCGCGCTGGACCTGGACGAGCGCGAGTGGGGCCTGGACCACGGCACCTGGTCGGTGCTCAAGCCCATGTTCCCGGCCGCGGAGATCCCGGTCATCCAGCTCAGCATGGACTACCGCCGGCCCGCGGCCGAGCATTTCGCTGTCGGCCGCCAGCTCGCCCAGTTGCGCGAGCGCGGTGTGCTGATCGTGGGCAGCGGCAACATCGTGCACAACCTGCGCACCATGCGCCGGGACGCGGCCGACAACCAGGCCTACGAATGGGCGATCGAGTTCGACCGCATCACGGCCGAGCACCTCGCTCAGGGGCGGCTGGAGGCGCTCAACGACTTCCAGCAGCTGGGCACCGTGGCGCAGATGGCGCACCCCAGCTGGGAGCACTACCTGCCGCTGCTGTACACGGCGGGTGCGGTCACCGACAAGGAGGAGCCGCGCTTTTTCAACGACGGTTTCCAGGGCGCCTCCATCTCCATGCGCTCGGTCATCTGGAGCTGAACCCGGGACGGCCCATGAAAAAAGCCGCTCATCGAGCGGCTTTTTTGCGTCAGACCCGACTCAGACCACCTTGGCGATGGCCTGGCAGACGTAGTCGATGTTCTTGCTGTTGAGCGCGGCCACGCACATGCGGCCGGTGTCGGTGCCATAGACGCCGAACTCGCTGCGCAGGCGCACCATCTGGTCCTTGTTCAGGCCGGAGTAGCTGAACATGCCGATCTGGCTGGTGATGAAGCCCATGTCCTGCTTCACGCCGGCGGCCTTGAGGCCGTCCACCAGCTTCTGGCGCATGGCCTTGATGCGCACGCGCATCTCGCCGAGTTCCTTTTCCCACAGGGCGCGCAGCTCCGGGTTGTTCAGGACGGCGGCCACCACCGCGCCGCCGTGGATGGGCGGGTTGGAGTAGTTGGTGCGGATCACGATCTTGAGCTGCGACAGCACGCGCGAGGCTTCCTCGGCGTTTTCGCACAGCACCGACAGGGCCCCCACGCGCTCGCCGTACAGGCTGAAGCTCTTGGAGAACGAGGTCGAGACGAAGAAGGTCAGGCCGGCGGCGACAAACTTGCCGATGACCGCGCCGTCTTCGGCAATGCCGTGGCCAAAGCCCTGGTAGGCCATGTCCAGGAAAGGCGTGAGGCCGCGGGCCTTGACGGCGGCGATCACCTGGTCCCATTGGGCCGGGGTGATGTCGTAGCCGGTCGGGTTGTGGCAGCAGGCGTGCAGCACGGCGATGGTGCCGGGCTGCGCGGCGTTCAGGCTGGCCAGCATGCCGTCGAAGTTGACGCCGCGCTTGTCGGCGTCGTAGTAGGCGTAGCTGTCGACCGTGAAGCCCGCGTTGGTGAAGAGGGCGCGGTGGTTTTCCCAGCTCGGGTCGCTGATCAGGACCTTGGCGTTCGGATTGAGGCGCTTGAGGAAGTCAGCGCCGATCTTGAGGCCGCCGGTGCCGCCGATGGCTTGCACCGTGCGCAACGCGGCCGGACTTCACCGGCTCCGAATCGCTGCCGAACACCAGGCTCTTGACGGCGGCGTCGTAGGCCGCGATGCCGTCGATGGGCAGGTAGCCGCGCGCGGCAGGCTTGTCCATCATGGTCTTCTCGGCCGCCTGCACGCATTGCAGCAGGGGCAGCTTGCCGTTGTCGTCGAAGTAGACACCGACGCCGAGGTTGACTTTGTTGGGGTTGGTGTCGGCGGCAAACTGTTCGTTCAGACCCAGAATCGGGTCGCGCGGCGCCATTTCGACGGCGGAGAAGAGGGACATGCTGGGTTTCCTGGGTTGAGGTCGGGAGCAACCGGCATTTTAGCGGCCGGGCGTGTTGCGTTCCTGATGCCAAATGGTGTGCCCGTTGTGGCCTTCGCATGCATGTTTTCGCCACAAGCGTGCGCTTCCTCATGACAGAGGAGGGTTTGGGTATTCGTTACCGTTTACAAGCGTTCCATTGCCGCATGTCTGCGGTATATTCAAAAGGGCGTTAACTTTTATTAACATTTCACCGTTCCATGGAGGAAATGGGTCATGCGAAAACATACTTCCGGTCTCGTTCGTGTTCTCGCCATTGGCGCCGCTGCAACCGCGTTGTTGGTGGGTGTCAGTGGCTGCGCGAGCAACAGCAACCTGCCGGCCGCGCCGGTGGTGGCGCAGCACCGCCAACTACAACTACCTGGTGGGACCGGGCGACACGCTGAACATCACCGTGTGGCGCAACCCCGAGCTTTCGCTGACGGTGCCCGTGCGCCCCGATGGCAAGGTGTCCGCGCCGCTGGTCGACGAACTCGTCGCGCAGGGCAAGACGTCCTCCGAAATCGCCCGCGACGTCGAGAAGGCGCTGGGCAAGTTCGTGCGCGATCCCGTCGTGACGGTGATCGTCACCAACTTCGTCGGCCCCTACAGCGAGCAGATCCGTGTGGTGGGTGAAGCCACCAAGCCGCAGTTCCTGCCCTACAAGCAGAAGATGACGGTCATGGACGTGATGATCGCGGTGGGCGGGCTGACCGACTTCGCCGACGGCAACAAGGCCACCATCGTGCGCGCCGCTGAGAGCAACAAGCGCTACAGCGTGCGGCTGCAGGACCTGGTCAAGCGCGGCGACATTTCCGCCAACGTGGAAATGCTGCCCGGCGACATTCTCATCATCCCGCAGGGCTGGTTCTAAGGCCGCCGTCCGGTCGGCCTCGGGGTTGGTCGGGCGACCAGCCAGTCCCTCGCTGTTCTGCTGTCACACACAGATTTCTGCATGCACGATCTCCTGAACCAAATCTCCACCACCCTGCGGGGCATGTGGAAATACCGCCGACTCGGGGTGCTGATCGCCTGGATCGTGGCCGCCGTGGGCGCCGCCGGCGTGTTGATGATCCCCGATCGCTACGAGGCGACGTCGCGGGTGTACGTCGACACCCAGTCGATCCTGCGCCCGCTCATGACCGGTCTGGCAATCCAGCCCGATGTGGAGCAGCAGGCTGCGCAATGCTCAGCCGCACGCTGATCAACCGGCCGACGGTGGAAAAGCTCATGCAGATGGCCCAGCTGGAAACCGCGGGCCAAACCAAGGCGCAGCGCGATGCCCTGGTGGACAACCTGTTCAAGTCGCTCGCCATCCGCTCGACGGGGCGCGACAACCTCTACACCCTGTCGTACCGCGACGAGAACCCGGAGCGTTCGCTGCAGGTGGTCAAGTCGCTGCTGACGATCTTTGTCGAGTCGGGCAAGGGCGCCGCCGGCACCGATTCCGACAACGCCCGCAAGTTCATCGAAGAGCAGATCAAGAACTACGAGAACAAGCTGTCCGAAGCCGAGTCCCGCCTGAAGGATTTCCGCCTGCGCAACCTGGACATGCAAGGGCAGGGGGGTCTCGATGTGGCCGGCCGCATGGCCGAGATGCTGAGCACGCTCAGCCAGGCCCGCCTGGAGCTGCGCGAAGCCGAGAGCGCCCGCGAGGCCGCGCGCAAGCAGCTGGAGCAGGCGCGCAGCATGGCGCGGACCGCGCCCGACACCTCGTCGCTGAACTTGCGCAACGCCCGACCTGGATTCCCGCATCGATGCGCTCAAGCGCAGCCTGGACGCCCTGCTGCAACGCTTCACGGACCAGCACCCGGACGTGCTCAACACGCGCCGCCTGATCAAGGAACTGGAAGACCAGAAGCGCCGCGAGATCGCTGAAATGCGCCGCGCCGCCGCGGCCTCGCCCGCCTCGCCGGTGGTGGAGAACAACCCGGCCATCGTGGAAATCACGCGCACGCTGGCCTCGGCCGAAGTGCAGGTGGCGTCCTTGCGCGCCCGCGTCGGCGAATACGAAGGCCGCTCGGCCCGCCTGCGCGAGCAGCTCAAGGTGGCGCCGCAGATGGAAGCCGAGCTGGCCCAGCTCAACCGCGACTACGAAATCCACCGCAAGAACTACCAGGACCTGGTGTCGCGCCGCGAGACCGTGTTGATGAGCGGCGAGCTGGAAAGCACCTCCAACCTGGCCGACTTCCGCGTGGTCGAACCGCCGCAGGTCTCGCGCCGCCCGGTGGCCCCCAACCGCGCACTGCTGTTGCCCGTGGCCCTGCTGGCCGCGCTGGCCGCGGGTGTTGGCGTGACCTTCCTGGTCAGTCAGCTGCGCCCGGTGTTCTTCGATGCCTCGGCCTTGCGTGGTGCCACCGAGCTGCCCCTGCTGGGCGTGGTGACCCTGGTCAAGAACGACGCCATGCGCCGGCGCGAATCCCGAAGCCTGCGGCGTTTCCTGCTGGCCATCATGGCCTTGGTCGTGTTGTTCCTCATCGGTATGGTGACCTTGTCGTACCGATCGAGCCTTTGAAGGTGATCTGAAAACATGTCCAGCTTGATTGAAAAAGCAGCCCAACGGCTTGAGCAACTGCGACAGGCCGGCGCCGACATGCCGGCGGTGCCCGATGCCGCCGCGGCGCCCACCAGCGCACCCGAAACCACGGCGCCTGTGGCCGCTGCCGCCAAGCCTGCGCCCGTGATGAAAGAGGCCGCCAAGACCGTCTCCAAGAGCGTGCGCCTCGATCTGGCCGGGCTCACCGAGGCGGGCTTCGTCACGCCGAACGCGCCGCGCGCCGCCATCGCCGACCAGTACCGTGTCATCAAACGCCCCCTGATCGCCAATGCAACCGGCAAGGGGGCCTCGGTCGTGCAGCATGGCAACCGCATCATGGTGACCAGCGCCATGCCCGGCGAAGGCAAGAGCTTCACCGCCATCAACCTGGCGATGAGCATCGCCATGGAGCTGGACTACACGGTCCTGCTGGTCGATGCCGACGTGTCCCGCCCTTCGATCATGAAAACGCTGGGCCTGCCGCCCGGCCCCGGCCTGCTGGACCTGCTGACGAACAAGCAGATGGAGATGTCGGACACGCTGCTGCGCACCAACATCGACAAGCTCAGCCTGCTGCCCAGCGGCACGCCGCATCCGCGCGCCACGGAGCTGCTGGCCAGCGACGCGATGACCGATCTGATTGAAGAGATGGGCCACCGTTACCCCGACCGCATCATCATCTTTGATTCGCCACCCCTGCTGCTGACCACCGAATCCCGCGTGCTGCGCAACGCACATGGGCCAGATCGTGGTGGTGGTGCAGGCCGAGAAGACCCTGCAGTCCCAGGTCCGGCACGCGCTGACGACGATCGAGTCGTGCCCGATCAAGCTCATGGTGCTCAACCAGGTGCATGGTGGCGATCAGGATGCCTATGGGTACGGCTACGGCTACGGGCACGGGGCGTCGAGCGACGCCCAGGTCTCAGAGACCACGCCGGCTTGAATCGGTTCACGGAGGTTTCCCAGTGACACATCGATCATCCCGCCGGCCCACATCGTTCCCGGTGGCGCACGCTGGTGCAGGCCTTGTCGGGCCTGCTCGTGCTGTCGCTGCATGCCCAGGTGAGGGCGCAGGAAGTCGCTCCCGCAGGGGATCTGGTGGAGGTGGAGACGCCGGTGGCCCCGCCCCCTGCCATCTGGGTGACGCCCCGCATCTCCGTGAGCCAGGGCTTTTCCAACAACGGCGATCTCTCCACGCAGAACCGCCAGAGCGAGCAGATCACCGAAATCAGCCCGGGCATTGGCGTGGTGGTCAACAAGCCGCGCCTCAAGGGCTTCTTCGACTACTCGCTGCGCGGCATCTACGACGCGCGCAACACGGTGCAGGACAACATCCAGCAGTCCCTGAACACCAATGGCACCTTCGAGGCCTGGGACAACCGCGCCTTCATCGATTTCTCCGGGATCATCGGCCAGCAGGCCATCTCGGCATTCGAGTCGCCGAGCATCGACGCCCTGGGCAACGACAACCTGTCGGAGACCTCGAGTTTCCGGTTCTCGCCCTACCTGCGCGGCAGCCTGATGGGTTCGGTGGACTACGAGCTGCGCTACGCCTACCAGACCACCCGCACCGACACGCGGCTGCGTTCCGACATCAGCTCCGAAGAGGGCCTGGCGCGGCTGTCGCGCCAGGTGACCGGGCAATCGCTGGGCTGGACGCTCGAAGCGGGTCGCACGCAGCTCGACTACAGCTTCGGACAGCGGCAGACCCTGGACGCGGTGAATGGCCGCCTGTTCTACGCGCTGAACCCGACGCTGACCCTGTCGGCGCTGGTCGGCGTGGAGTCCAACGACCTGCTGACCCCCGACATGAAGTCGTACCGCTCCACCGGGCTGGGTGTCGAATGGCGGCCCTCCGATCGCACGCGCGTCTTCGCCGAGCGGTCCAACCGCTATTTCGGCAACGGCCACAACGTCGAGGTCGAGTACCGCAGCCGGCGCGCGATCTGGCGCTATGTGGACACCCGCGACGTGGTCACCAGCCAGCTGGATGCCGCGGGCGCGTCCCAGGGTTCGCTCTATGGCCTGATCGACGCGCTGTCCAACGAGTCCGACCCGGTGCGGCGGGCGCAGCAGGTGAATGCCGAGTTGCAGCGCCTGGGCCTGCCGGCCGATTTCCAGCTCAACCCGGGCTTCCTCACCTCGTCGGCGTCGGTGCAACGCCTGCAGGAGCTTTCGCTGGGCCTGTTCGGTCCCCGCGATGCCTTTGTGGTGGCCGTGGCCCGCAACACGGGGCGCCGCCTCAATCCGGTGATCACGCTCAGCGACGACTTCAACATCGCCTCCGACATTGTCGAGAAGGCCTGGCGGGTCACCTACGCCCACCGCCTGACGCGGCTGACCTCGGCCAACGTGTCCTTCACGCGGCAGACGAACGAAGGCATCAACACCTCGTTCAGCAACACCCTCAAGACCTTGACGTTCGGCGTCAGCACGCGCCTGGCCGCTCGCACCAGCGGCAGCGTGCAGCTCCGGCGTTCGCTCTACAGCGGCACCTTCCCCTACAAGGAAACCGCCATCCTGGGCGTGGTCACCCACCGGTTCTGATACATGTACGAAGCCTATTACGGGTTGACCAGCAAACCCTTCCAACTCAACCCCGACCCGCGTTTCTATTACAGCAGCAAGCCGCACCGGCGCGCGCGCTCGTACCTGGTGTACGGCGTCATGCGCGGCGAGGGCTTCATCGTCATCACCGGTGAGGTGGGCGCCGGCAAGACCACCATCGTGCGCGACCTGCTCGACAGCCTGGAAAACGGCTCGGTGGTGGCGGCCCATCTTGTGAGCACCCAGCTGGGCGCCGAAGACGCGCTGAAACTGGTCTGCGCGGCCTTCGGCGTGCCCGTGCGCGGGACCGGCAAGGCCGACATGCTGATGGCGCTGGAAGCCTTCTTCATCACCCAGACGACCCAGGGCAAGCGCTGCCTGCTGATCGTGGACGAAGCGCAGAACCTGCAACCGCTGGCGGTGGAAGAGCTGCGCATGCTGTCGAACTTCCAGTTCGGCGAACAGGCCCTGCTGCAGACCTTCCTGGTCGGGCAGCCCGAGTTCCGCACCATCCTGCAGGGCCCGGGCATGCTGCAACTGCGCCAGCGCGTCACCGCGCGCTGCCACCTCGGCCCGCTGGACGAGGAGGACACCCGCGCCTACATCGAGCACCGGCTCAAGTGCGCCGGCGCGGTGGACAAGCCGGTCTTCGAGCCGGCGGTGTTCGCCGGCATCTTCCAGCACAGCGGCGGCATTCCGCGCCGCATCAACACCCTGTGCGACCGCCTGCTGCTGCAGGGCTACCTGTCCGAATCGCCGACCCTGACGCTGGATGCGCTCAACGAGGTGGTCGCGGAGATGCACGCCGAGAGCGCGGTGCCCGCGCCGGACCACCAGGGCAGCGACGACCGCTGGGCCCACCTGCCCAAGGCGGGCGAGGGCGCCGAGGCCCGCCCTTCGCTGGTCGATGGCATCGGCCCCGAAGACCTCGACCTGGACCCGGGCGTGGTGGACGGCATCGGCGAAGAGCTCACCCGCGTGACGGCCGAGCAGCTCAGCACCCGCCTGCTGCGCATGGAGCGCAGCGTGCTGCGCCAGGAGCGGGTGAGCCTGGAGATCCTCGGTGCCTTGAGGAAGATCGTCGCGGCCACCCGCAAGTCGCGCAACAACGGCAGCAACTGATCCCAAGGGGGTTCCCATGCCATCCAACGCACCCATCGAAAACGCGCTGACCATCGACGTCGAAGACTACTTCCAGGTCTCGGCCATGGCGCCCTACATCGACCGCGCCGATCGGGACCGCTGCGAGTGCCGGGTCGAACACAACATCGACCGCATCCTGCAGCTGCTCGCGGCGAAGAACACCCACGCCACCTTCTTCACCCTGGGCTGGATCGCCGAGCGCTACCCCGACATGGTGCGCCGCATCGTGCGCGAAGGCCATGAACTCGCCAGCCATGGTTATGGGCACCAGCGGGTGAGCGACCTCACCGAGGCCGAGTTCTTCGACGACATCACGCGCTCCAAGGGCCTGTTGGAAGACCTGGGCGGCCAGGCGGTCTGGGGCTATCGGGCGCCGAGCTTCTCCATCGGTGCGAAGAACCTGTGGGCGCTCGACACCCTGCAGCGCGCGGGCTACCGCTACAGCTCCAGCATCTACCCGGTCAAGCACGACCACTACGGCATGCCCGATGCGCCGCGCTTCGCCTACGAGACCTCGGGCGGCATGATGGAAGTGCCGCCGACCACGCTGCGCATGTTCAACCGCAACCTGCCGTCCAGCGGCGGTGGTTATTTCCGCCTCATGCCCTATGCGCTCTCGCGCTGGATGCTGCAGCAGGTGAACAGGCAGGACGAGCAATCCGCCATCTTCTACTTCCACCCCTGGGAGATCGACCCCGGGCAACCGCGCGTGGCCGGCATCGACCTCAAGACCCGCTTTCGCCACTACGTCAACATCGGCCGCACGGAACAGCGCCTCGCGCGCCTGCTGGACGATTTCCAATGGGACCGCATGGACAACATCTTCATCGGCAGCCGCGTGAAGAAAGAGGTGTCCGTTGTCTGAGCCTGCTCTTCTTCGCATCCACCGCCTCGACAGCGCCCAAGCCGACCAGATCGCCCGCTGGGACGCCTTCGTCCTGGCGCAACCGCAGGCCACGTTCTTCCACCGCGCGGGCTGGCAGACGGTCATCCGCGACGTCTTCCGCCACGACACCTACTTTCTCTACGCCGAGTCCGGCGGCGAGATCCAGGGCGTGCTGCCGTTGGCCCATGTCAACAGCCGCCTGTTCGGCAACGCGCTGACCGGCCTGCCGTTCGCGGTGTACGGCGGCGCGGCCGCCGCGACCCCCGAGGCCGCCACGGCGCTCGAAGCCGAGGCCCAGCGCCTGGCCGTCGAGCTCGGCACCGACCACCTGGAGCTGCGCCACATCGAGCGCCGCCACACCGACTGGCCGGTGCAGGAGCTCTACGTCACCTTCCGCAAGGCCATCCTGCCCAAGGAAGAGGACAACATGCCTGGCCATCCCGCGCAAGCAGCGCGCGATGGTGCGCAAGGGCATCAAGAACGGCCTGACCTCGCACATCGACCCGACCGTCGACCGCTTCTTCGCCCTGTACGCCGACAACGTGCACCGCCACGGCACGCCGGCCATGCCCAAGCGCTACTTCCAGACCCTGCTCAAGACCTTCGGTGCCGACGCCGAGGTGCTGACCGTGTGTTCGGCCGAAGGCACGCCGCTGTCCAGCGTGCTCAGTTTCTACTTCCGCGACGAGGTGCTGCCGTACTACGCGGGCGACGACGAGGCCGCCCGCGACCTCGCTGCCAACGACTTCAAGTACTGGGAACTCATGCGCCTGGCCTGCGCGCGCGGACTCAAGGTGTTCGACTACGGGCGCAGCAAGGAGGGCACCGGCCCCTACGCGTTCAAGAAGAACTGGGGCTTCGAGCCCACGCCGCTGAACTACGAGTACCGCCTGTACAAGCGCGAGGGCATTCCGCAGAACAACCCGGCCAACGCCAAGTACAAGCTGCTGATCGCGACCTGGCGGCGCCTGCCCATTGGCGTCGCCAATTGGCTGGGCCCGTTCATCGTGCGCAATCTGGGCTGAGCGACGCCACCTTGACGCACCATGGCCAACCTGCTGTACCTCGTTCACCGCCTTCCGTATCCGCCCAACAAGGGCGACAAGGTGCGCTCGTACCACCTGTTGCGCCACCTGCTGCAGAAACACCGCGTGTTCCTGGGCACCTTCATCGACGACCCTGACGACGAGCAGCACCTGCCCACGCTGAAGGCCCTGTGTCCGGACCTGCACGTCGAGCGCATCGCGCCGCGCCGGGCCAAGCTGATGAGCGCCACCGGCCTGCTGCGCGGCGAGGCGCTGACGCTGGCCTACTACCGCAACGCCGGCATGCGGCGCTGGGTCGAGCAGGTGGCCCAGGCCCATGAGCTGCAGGCCAGCGTGGTGTTCTCGGGCGCCATGGCGCAGTACGCGCAGCCGCTGGCGCCGGCCGTGCCCATGCTGGTTGATTTTGTCGATGTGGATTCGGCCAAGTGGACGCAATACGCCCCCGCGCACCGCTGGCCGATGTCGGCTGTGTACCGGCGCGAAGGCGAACGCCTGCTGGCCTACGAACGCGAGGTGGCCTCGCAGGCGCGCCGCTCCTTCTTCGTCACGCCGAACGAGACCGCGCTGTTTCTCTCGCACGCGCCCGAGGCCCAAGGCCATGTGCAGTCCCTCAGCAATGGCGTGGACGCCGATTTCTTCACCCCCGATCCCGCGCGCGCCAACCCGTTCGCGGCGAACGAGCAGGCGATCGTGTTCACCGGTGCCATGGACTACTGGCCCAACATCGACGGCGTGAGCTGGTTCGTCTCGGACATGCTGCCGCGCCTGCGCGCGCACTGGCCGCGGGCGCGCTTCTACATCGTGGGCCGCAGCCCCTCGCCGCAGGTGCAGGCCCTGGCCGGCCAGCACGTGGTGGTCACCGGCACCGTGCCCGATGTGCGGCCCTACCTGCAGCACGCCGCCGCGGTCGTGGCGCCGCTGCGCGTGGCGCGCGGCATCCAGAACAAGATCCTCGAAGCCATCGGCCATGGAGCAGGCGGTGATCACCGTGCCTTCCTGCGCCGAAGCCATCGGCGCCAGCAGCGCGCAGGGCCTGCTGCGAGCCGAGGATGCCGACGGTTTCCTGCAGGCGCTGCAGCAACTGCTCGATGCGCCGCCAGCCCAGGCCGCCGCGCTCGGCCGCGAGGCCCGCCGCTTCGTGCTGCAGGGTTTCAGCTGGCAGGCCCACCTGAGCGGCATCGACGCCTGCCTGGACGACCCCCACCAACTCAACGCCACCGTTCAGGAGGCCCACTGACATGTGCGGCATTTCCGGCCTGTTCGACACCCAGGGTCTGCGCAGCTACGACCGCGCGCTGGTGTCCCGCATCAACGACATCCAAGCCCACCGGGGGCCGGACGAAGACGACCTGCACCTCGAACCCGGCCTGGCGCTGGGCCACCGGCGCCTGTCGGTGATCGACCTGGCCACGGGCCAGCAGCCGCAGTTCAACGCCGACGCCAGCGTGGGCATCGTGTTCAACGGCGAGATCTACAACTTCCAGGAACTCGTGCCCGAGCTCAAGGCCCTGGGCTACGTGTTCCGCACGCGCAGCGACACCGAGGTGATCGTGCACGCCTGGTCGGCCTGGGGCACGGCCTGCGTGCACCGCCTGCGTGGCATGTTCGCCTTCGCCATCTGGGACCGCGCGCAGCAGTCCTTGTTCCTCGCGCGCGACCGCATGGGCGTCAAGCCCATGCACTACGCCTGGTTGCCCGACGGCAGTTTCATCTTCGGCTCCGAACTCAAGGTGATCACGGCCCACCCGGGCTTCGTGCGCGAGATCGATCCGAAGGCGGTGGAAGACTATTTCTCGTTCGGCTACGTGCCCGACCCGCGCTGCATCTACCGCAACGCCCACAAACTGCCGGCGGCGCACACGCTGCTGCTGCGCCGGGGCGAAGCCGACCAACCCGCGCCCGTGCCGTACTGGGACGTGCAGTTCACCAACGACAACCCGATCGAGCAGGCCGATGCCGAGGTCGAGTTGCGCGACCGCGTGCGCGAGTCCGTCAAGCTGCGTCTGATCGCCGACGTGCCGCTGGGTGCCTTCCTCTCGGGTGGGGTCGATTCCAGCGCCGTGGTCGCGACCATGGCCGGCCTGTCCGACACACCGGTGCAGACCTGCGCGATCGGTTTCGACGACCCGCGCTTCAACGAGTCCGAGTTCGCCCAGCAGGTCGCCGACCGCTACAAGACCGACCACCGGCTGGAGATCGTCAAGAGCGACGACTTCGACCTGATCGACACCCTGGCCTGGCTGTACGACGAACCCTACGCCGACAGCTCCGCCATCCCGACCTACCGCGTCTGCGAGATGGCGCGCAAGCACGTCACCGTGGCGCTCTCGGGCGATGGCGGCGACGAAAGCCTGGGCGGCTACCGGCGCTACCGCATGCACCTGGGCGAGGAGCGCGTGCGCAACCGACTGCCGCACGGCCTGCGCCAGTCGGTGTTCGGCACGCTGGGCCGGCTCTACCCCAAGGCCGACTGGGCGCCGCGCATGTTCCGCGCCAAGACCACCTTCCAGGCCATGGCCATGGACAGCGTGCAGGCCTACCACCACAGCATGTCGCACCTGCGCGCCGACCAGCGCGCGCGCCTGTTCTCGCCCGCGTTTCAGCGCGAGCTGGGCGGCTACAACGCCATCGAGGTGTTCCGCGAGCACGCCCAGCGCGCGCAGACCGACGACCCGCTCGCGCTGATCCAGTACCTGGACTACAAGACCTGGCTGGTCGGTGACATCAACACCAAGGTGGACCGCGCCGCCATGGCGCACTCGCTGGAGGTGCGCGAACCCCTGATGGACCACCAGCTCATCGAGTGGCTGGCGCACGCTGCCCAGCGATCTGAAGATCCAGGGCGGGGAGGGCAAGGCGGTGTTCAAGAAGGCTTTCGAGCCGCTGCTGCCGCACGACGTGCTGTACCGGCCCAAGATGGGCTTCTCGGTGCCCCTGGCGAAGTGGCTGCGCGGGCCGCTGGCGCAGCGCATGCGCGAATCGGTGCTGAGCCCGCGCATGCTGGACTCGGGCTACTTCAATGCCACCGTGCTCGAGCGCATGGTGAAGGAACACCTGAGCGGCCAGTCCGACCATTCCACGCCCTTGTGGATGCTGATCATGTTCGATGCGTTCCTGCGGCAGAACGAGAAGAGCGCGCCCGTCTGACGGGCCAAGAATTCATTTCCAGGAGGATGTTTGTGAGCAACAAGAAGAAGGTGCTGCTGGTCGGCGCCGGCAATATCGCCAAGACCCACGCGGCCGCGCTGCGCGAGATCCCGGGTGTGGAGCTGTATGGCGTGTTCGACGTGAACGCCGCCACCGCCCAGGGCCTGGTCAAGGAATTCGGCGCGGGCCGCGTGTTCAACTCGATCGAGGAAGCCGCCGCCTCGGACGCCGACACCGTGCACGTGTTGACGCCACCGGACTTCCACCTGTCTTCCGCCATGCCCTTCGTGGCCGCGGGCAAGACCGTGCTGCTGGAAAAGCCGGTGGGCGTGAGCACCGCCGAGTGCGAGCAACTGCGCGAAGCCGCAGGTCAGTCCGGCGCCGTGATCGGCGTGAACCAGAACCTGGTGTTCAACCCCGCCTACGTGCAGCTCAAGGAAGCCATCGCGTCGGGCCGCCTGGGCAAGCCGCGTTACCTCGACTACGTGTACGAAGTGCCGCTGCGCCAGCTGGCCGCGCGCCAGTTCGGCCACTGGATGTTCCGCAAGCCGCTCAACATCCTGCTGGAGCAGGCGGTGCACCCGCTGTCGCAGGTGCTCGACCTCGCCGGTTCGGTGCGCGAGCTCTCGGTGCTGGCCGAGGACCCGGTGGAAATCTCGCCCGGCGTCGGTCTTCACAACGCCTGCCAGGTGTCGCTGCGCTGCGAGCGCATGCCCGCCCACATGCGCTTCCATGTGGGCGCCGAGTTCACGGTGTGCCGCATGACCGTGGTCTGCGACGACGGCGTGGCGGTGGCCGACATGTTCGCCAACCAGTTCCACACCCTGGAGCGCACCGCCTACATGGAGCCGGTGGATGCCTGGCTGTCGGCGCGCGCCACGGGCCAACAGGTGAAGTCGCAAGGCTTCTCGGTGCTGCGCGACTACGTCATCGCCACGGCCAAGCTCAAGCCGCGCTCCGACGCCTTCTACCTGGGCATGAAGGGCAGCCTGCAGGCCTTCTACCAGGAGCTGCAGAGCCAGGGCAAGCCCCGCATCGACCTCGACTTCGGCGCCGAGCTGGTCTCGGTCTGCGAGCAGATGGCCGCGGCCTTCAAGCCCTTGCCCGCGGGCGCCACGCCGGTGGCCGAGCCCGCGCCCACGGGTGACCTGGTCGTGGTGCTGGGCGGCACCGGTTTCATCGGCTCGCACACCGTGGCGGCCCTGCTGGGCCAGGGCCACCGCGTGCGCGTGATGGCGCGCGGCGTGAACAACCTGCAGCCGGTCTTCAGTCGGCCTGGCGTGGAGATCGTGCGCGGCGACGTGAAGAACAAGGCCGACCTGGAGCGCGCGATCGCCGGCGCCCCCTACGTGATCAACCTCGCGCACGGCGGCGGTGGCGCGAACTTCGAGGCCATCCGCGCCGCGATGGTGGATTCCGCCGTGATGGTGGCCGAGGTGTGCCGCGCGGCCGGTGTGCAGCGCATGGTGCACGTGGGCTCCATCGCCAGCCTGTTCCTGGGCGATGCGGGTGAGACCATCACCGGCGCCACGCCACCGGACCCCCGCCCCGAGACGCGCGCCGACTACGCCCGCGCCAAGGCCCTGGCCGACCAGGCCTTGATGGACATCCATCAGAAGACCGGCTTCCCCATCGTGCTGATGCGCCCCGGCCTCGTGGTGGGTTCGGGCACCTCGCCCTTCCACAGCGGCCTGGGCTTCTTCAATAACGACCAGTACTGCGTCGGCTGGAACGGTGGCCAGAACGCCTTGCCCTGGGTGCTGGTGGGCGACTGCGCCTCGGCCATCGTGGCCGCCGTCACGGCGCCCGCCGCGCCGGGCCGTGCCTACAACCTGGTGGGCGATGTGCGCCCGAGCGCGCGCGAATACCTGGCCGACCTCTCGCGCACCATCGGCCGTCCGCTGAAGTTCGTGCCGTCGTCCCCCACCGGCCTGTGGCTGGTGGAGATGGGCAAGTGGCTGATCAAGCGCGTGACCGGCCGCGCCGTGGCCCGACCGTTCAAGCGCGATCTGATGTCGCGCGGCCTGCTGGCCAAAATCGACTGCAGCAACGCCAAACAGGACCTGGGCTGGCAACCGGTGAGCGATGCCGCGACCTTCCACCGCCAGGCCATGGCCGTGCACGCCGGAGAAGGTTCTGCATGAGCGAGGGCGCACGCCCCCCGCGCGTGCTGCTGCACGCCTTCTCGACCTTCAAGCTGGGCGGGCCGCAGGCGCGCTTCGTGCAACTGGCAATGCCCTCGGGCCGGGCTACCGCCACCTCATCGTGGCGATGGACAACTGTTTCGACGCCGGTGAGCGGCTCGCCCCGGCGGTGAACTGGGAGCCGATGCGGCTCGAGGTGGTCAAGGGCGGGGCGCTGGCGAACCGGGGCGCCTTTCGCGCCTTGCTCCAGCGCCTGAAACCCGACCTGCTGCTGTCCTACAACTGGGGCGCCATCGAATGGGCGGCGGCCAACCTGCCGCGCGTGGTGCCGCACGTGCACGTGGAAGACGGCTTCGGCCCCGAAGAGGCCGCCCGGCAACTGCCGCGCCGCGTCTGGATGCGGCGCGTGCTGCTGGGCTGGAACCGCGTCTCGGTGGTAGTGGCCTCGCGCAACCTGGAGCGTTTGGCCACGGGTGTGTGGAAGCTGCCGGCGCGCCGGGTCACCTTCATCCCCAACGGCGTGGACATTCCCGCGGCGGCGCGCGCGGTGTCGGTGGAAGAAGGCCGACCGGTGCGCATCGGCACGGTGGCCGGGCTTCGGCCGGAGAAAAACATCGCCCGCCTCATCCGCGCTTTCGCCAACGTGCGGGCCCGGCGTTCCGCCCGCCTCATCGTGGTCGGCGACGGCGCGCAGCGCGGCGAGCTGGAAGCGCTGGCGCAGCAGCTCGGCGTCGCCGCCGACGTGGAATTCACCGGCTACCTCAAGGACCCGTCCGCGCGCCTGACGGACTTCGACCTGTTCGCCCTGTCGTCGGACACCGAGCAACTGCCGATCGCGCTGCTCGAAGCCATGGCGGTGGGCATGCCGGTGGTGCGCACGCGCGTGGGCGACGTGGGCGACATCCTCTCGGACGTGTCGCCCGACAACCTCTGCGAGCCGCAGGACGGCCCGTTCGCCGCCACCCTCGCGCGCGCCCTGGACCAGCAGCCCCTGTGGCCGGCGTGGGCCCGGGCCGGCCGCGAGAAGGTGCAGGCCTCGTACGCCAAGGCCCTCATGACCGCCCAATGGAAGCGGGTGTTCGATGGCCAACTTCACCGATCCTCTGTGGCGGCCTGAGGCCGCTCGACCCATGAAAATCCTGTACCACCACCGCACGGCATCGAAAGACGGCCAGGCCGTGCACATCGAAGAGATGATCGAGGCCTTGCGCAGCGAGGGGCATGAGGTGCGCGTGGTCAGTCCGGGTGGCGACGAGCCCGAAAGCAGCGCGCCAGGGCAGGGCGGCAATGGCCAGATGGGCAGCGACATGGGCTGGGTGCACCGCCTCAAGGCCCTGATGCCCAAGGCCTTGTACGAACTCATGGAGCTGGCCTACAGCGTGGTGGCCTACCGCAAGCTGATGAAGGCCGCGAAAGACTTTCGGCCCGACGTCATCTACGAACGCTACAACCTCTTCCTGCTCAGCGGCCTGATGGCCAAGAAGCGGCTCGGCATTCCCTTGCTGCTGGAGGTGAACGCGCCGCTGGTGTTCGAACGCTCGCAGCACAGTGGCGGCCTGGCCCTGCAGGGGCTGGCCCGCTGGGCCGAGGGTGTGGCCTGGCGCGGCGCGGACTGCGTGCTGCCCGTGACCAATGTGCTGGCCGACCACGTGCGCGCCCGCGGCGTGCCCGACTCGCGCATCCAGGTCATCCCCAACGGCATCAACCGCGCGCACTTCGCCCAGGCCCCGACCCAGGAGACCGCCAAGGCCCACCTCGGCCTGCAGGGCCGCCTGGTGCTGGGCTTCACCGGCTTCGTGCGCGACTGGCACGGCGTGGACCGCATCGTCGACTGGATGGCGTCCCCGCAGGCGCCGTCCCACACCCACCTGCTGGTGGTGGGCGACGGCCCGGTGCGCGAAGCGCTCGAGCAGCAGGCCCGGCGCCTGGGCCTGGCCGACCGCGTGACCTTCACCGGCGTGATCCACCGCGACCGGGTGCCCGCGCACGTGGCCGCCTTCGACGTCGCCCTGCAGCCCGCCGTGACGCCCTATGCCTCGCCCCTGAAACTGATGGAATACCTGGTGCTGGGCAAGGCCGTCGTGGCGCCCGCCACCCCCAACCTGCTGGAGGTGCTGACCCACGAGGACAACGCCCTGCTGTTCGACGAGGCCGTGCCCACGGGCATGCAGGACGCGCTGACGCGCCTCTGCACCGACGACAGCCTGCGCGAGCGGCTGGCCGTCGCGGCGCACGACACCATCGACCGGCTCAGCCTCACCTGGACGGGCAACGCCCGGCGGGTGGTGGCGCTGTCGACCTCCCTGGCCCAGGCTTCCCCGACGAGGTGAACCATGACGCGCAGCACCGCTGACGGCACCGCCCTTTCCCGCGCCACAGCCCTGATGGGCCTGTTGCTGGTGCTGCTGGTCGCGTTCGGCTTGCGCTTCATGGCGATCCGGGCCGATGGGGGTCTCTGGTACGACGAGATCTTCGGCGCGAGCTACGTCAACCTGAATCCGCTGGACGTGGTGGTCGCGGTGATGCGCTTCGACATCCATCCGCCGCTGTACTACCTGCAGCTCAACGCTTGGGGCGTGTTCTCGAAACAGGACACCTGGCTGCTCCTGAACTCGGTGTTCTGGAGCCTGGGTTCCATCGTGGTGGTGTACCTGGGCGTGGCCGCGCGGGCCGGCCGCCGCGCCGCGCTGCTGGCGGCGGCCTTCACGGCGCTGCTGGGCAGCGAGATCTACTACGCCTCCGACCTGCGCATGTACGCCATGCTGGGCTGCAACGTGCTGCTGCTCTGGTACTGCGTCGACCAATGGCTGCTGCACGGCCGGCGCGGCCATTGGTGGGCCATGTGCCTGCTGGTGCTCTCGCTGTCCATGCTGCACAGCATCGCGTTCATCGCGGTGGGGTCGGTGCTGTGTTACACGCTGATCCGCTGCTGGGTGGCCGGCGAGCGCCGCCGCCTCAAGCCCCTGCTGGGGTTCATCGGGATTTCGGGTGTGTTGCTGCTGCCCTGGCTGGCGAACGCCAGCTTCCGTTCGGTGTCGCACACCCGCATGCCGAGTTTCGACAGCGTGGCGCAGACCCTCGGCGGCTGGCTGCTGGGTTACTTCCCCGGGGCCACGACCACGCAGTACGCGGTGGCCGCCGCCCTGGTGCTGGCGCTGGTGTTCTACCTGCTGGTGTTCGGCTCGGCCTACGTGAGGGCCTGCGTGGTCTCGTTCGTGGTGCTGCCGGTGCTGGTGGTGGGGGTCATCTCGCTGGTGCTGCGGCCCATCTGGCTGGACCGCACGCTGGCCTACACCGCGCCTTTCCTCGCCGTGGCGCTGGCCGTGCACCTGCACGAGCGCCTGCGGCCGGACGCGCGCCTGCGGGTGTGGGGCGCGGCGCTGGTGGTGGCCTTGCTGGTTTTCGTGGCGGCGTATGGCGCCGGCTGGGAGCGGCTGCAGACCCCGCGCAAGATGGACTTCCACCAGGTCGCCCGGCACATCGCGCAGCACAACACCGAGCGCCGCGACATCTACGTCCCTTCCAACGTGCGCTACTGGGCCATGGCCCGCTACCTCCAGGGGCCGGGCTGGGGCAGCCTGCTCGCCATCCAGGATCCGGCGAAGATCGACGACTCCGACACCTGGCGCCGGATCTACCAGAAGCTGGGCGACACCTGGCTGGAGCGCCTGCACCTCAAGGGCGCGGCGCGTTTCATCGACACGCCCCATGGACGCCTGTGGATCGGCTACAGCCCGCTGCCCAACGAGGTGGTGGCGCGCGGCTACTACCTGGTGGGCGACAACAACGACCGCGACAAGGCCCAGCCCTGCCCGCAGGGGCGCGAGACGTCCCGGAAAAGTTTTGAAGGTGTGATGGTGTTCGAATGCAAAAATCCCTGAAGCCCCTTCGCATCCTGCTGTTCTCCAGCCTGTACCCGAGCGAGGTGCGGCCCATCCACGGCATCTTCGTCGAGACCCGCCTGCGCGAGCTGCTGAAAACCGGGCAGGTCCAGGCCAAGGTGGTGGCGCCCGTGCCCTGGTTCCCGCTGAAGTCGCCCCGCTTCGGTGAATACGCCCAGTTCGCGGCCACGCCGCGCCTGGAGCAGCGCAACGGGCTGGAAGTGCACCACCCACGTTACCTGCTGCTGCCCAAGGTCGGCATGAACCTCGCGCCCTACACCATGGCCCTGGGGGCCCTGGCGACGGTGCGGCGCCTGCAGAAGCAGGGCTTCGATTTCGACCTGATCGACGCCCACTACTACTACCCCGACGGGGTGGCCGCCGGGCTGCTGGCGCGCTGGCTGAAAAAGCCCTTCGTCGTGACCGCGCGCGGCACCGACCTGAACCTCATTCCCGAGTACCCCTTTCCCCGCAAGCTCATCCTCCAGACCGCCGCACAGGCGCAGGCCTCCATCGGCGTGTGCCGTGCGCTCATGGATTCGCTCGCCGCCCTCGGCGCGGACCCGGGCAAGCTCAACACCTTGCGCAACGGCGTCGACCTCGAGCGCTTCACCCCCGAGCCGCGCGAGGCCGCGAGGCAGCGCCTGGGCCTGGATGTGCAGGGGCCGTACCTGCTGTCGGTGGGCCACCTGATCGAGCGCAAGGGCCACCACATCGCGATCGAGGCGCTGCCCGCCATGCCGGGCGTGACCTTGCTGGTGGCCGGGGGCGGGCCGGAGCAGGGCGCCTTGAAGGCGCTGGCGGCGCGCCTGGGCGTGAGCGAGCGCGTGCGCTGGGTGGGCGTGGTGCCGCAGACCGAACTCAAGTGGTGGTACAGCGCGGCCGATGCGCTGGCCCTGTGTTCCAGCCGCGAAGGCTGGGCCAATGTGCTGCTGGAGGCCATGGCCTGTGGCACGCCGGTGATCGCCACCAACATCTGGGGCACGCCCGAGGTGGTCAGCCAGCACGCCGCCGGCCTGCTGATGGCGCGCCGTGACGGGCCGGCCCTGGCCGAGGCCTGGGGCCGGCTGATGGGCGACCTGCCCCCGCGCGCGGCCACGCGCGCGCACGCCGAAACCTTTTCCTGGGATTCCACCACCCAGGGGCAACTCGACATCTTCAGGAGGTTCGCATGACCGAAGGCTTGCTGCTGTTGGCCGAACTGGTGCTGCTCGCGCTGCTCTTGCTGGCGGTGCGGCGCAAGGCCCGCGATCCGAAGACGCCCGACATGGGCTTCTTCTCCTACGAGGTGCTCACCGATGACGCACCGCCCGCGCCGAAGAAAAGGAACTAGGAACCGCCATGCGTGACCTGCTGGTCTTCGGGGCCGTGCTGCTCTTCGTGCCCCTGGGCTTTTCGAATGCCTTCATCGGCTACCTGCTGTGGGGCTGGGCCGGCCTGATCGCCATGAACAGCTACGTGCACGGCTTCATGGGCGCCGTGCCCTTCGTGCAGCTGTTCGCTCTGGTCACCATGGCCTCGCTGCTGATGCGCCGGGGCGACCGCTTCGAGCGCATCGAGATCAACCGCACCACGGTGCTGATGATGCTGTTCGCGGTGCACGGCTTCTTTGTCGCGCTGTTCGCCTACCCAGGCCTGGACCGCAACTGGGAGCTCTTCGGCAACCTGGTCAAGACCGTGCTGTTCTGCCTGTTGATGCCGGTGTTCGTGACCTCGCGTTACCGCATCCATGCCATGGTGGTGATGGTGGTGCTGGCGACGAGCTTTCACGGCGCCCTCGATGGGCTGAAATTCATCGCCAGCGGCGGCGGGCACAACGCGCGCGGCATCGCCAAGTTCGGGGACAACAATCACTTCGCGATGGTGCTGCTGATGGTGTTGCCGCTGCTGTACTACCTCTACCAGATCTCCTCGCGCAAGCTGGCCAAGATCGGCTTTGCCGTGCTGCTGCCGCTCACGGCCTTCGCCGTGGTGGCCACGGCCTCGCGCGGCGCCCTGATCGGCCTGTGCGTGATCGTCTTCTTCATCCTCATGAAGAGCCGCAACCGCATGATCGGCATCGTGATCGTGGCCATCAGCGTGGCGGTGGTGGTGCAGCTGGCGCCCGATTCGTGGTCCGAGCGCATGGAGACCATCAAGACCGCGAAGGAAGACGATTCCCTGCTGGGCCGTTTCGGCGCCTGGCGGGTGAGCTCGTCCATTGCCCTGTCCAACCCGGTCTTCGGTGGCGGTTTCCGGGCCGTGCAGTCGTCCGCGCTCTGGGACTCGTTCAAGGATGGCCCCACCTTGCTGCCCTTCATCGAGGTCGCGCCAAGCAGCCCCTCGGGCCTGGCCGCGCACAGCATCTGGTTCGAGGTGATGGGCGACATGGGCTTCATCGGCTTCCTGCTGTTCGTCGCGCTGGGGCGCAATGCCTTCCTCACGCGCCGGGAAATCCTGAAGCTGACCAAGGCGCGAGGGCCCTCGCTGCGCTGGGCGTCCGACCTGGCCGACATGCTGGGCGCCGCCCTGCTGGCCTTCGTGGTGACGGGCTCGCTGCTCAGCGCCGCCTACTTCGAGCTGCCCTACATCTTCCTGATCCTGATGGAGGTGCTCAAGCAGCACGTCCGCAAGACCGTGGCGGCCGGCAAGGTGCCGCCGCCAGCCCCGGCCTGAGGCCGGTGGGCGCGGGGGCCGTTCAGCCCGCCGCGTCCTTCTTGAAGATCAAGGCCACCGCGCTGTCCTGGAAGCGCCGCAGCTCGGCTTCGATCGGCGGCTTCATCAGCATGATGCAGGCGTACCAGGCGGCGACGAACATCACGCCGTTGAACAGCAGGCTGAAGAAGATCGGGAAGTTGGGGTGCACGTAGGTCTTGAGCGCGTAGCTGAAGGTCCCGGTGATCAGCGAGATCAGCACGATGGGCACATTGCCCCGCAGCCACTGGCGCACGCCCAGCCCGAAGTAGACCTTGTTGACCATGACGTAGAGCGGAATGCCCACGATCTGGCCGATGGCCATGGCGATGCCGAAGCTCACCAGGGTGCCGTCGAACAGCATGATGGCCAGCACCACCTTGATCAACAGCACCAGCAGCGAGGGCACGGCGGCCGCATACGGCTTGCCGATGCTGGTGAGCGCGGGTGTGACCAGGCGAAAGAGGATGCCGGCGGCCCCCGTGAGGCACAGCCAGGGGATCACGTCGATGCTGGCCACCCACTGCGGACCGAACAGGAACAGGATGATCTCCCGGTCCATCACCATCATCCACACCATGGCGGGGATGATGACCACGGAGATGTACGACGAAGCCTGCTGGATCGCCGCCGCCATGTCTTCGTTGGCGTGGTGCAGCTTGGAGAGGTAGGGCAGCGCGAAATAGTCGATGGTCGACTTGAGCACCGTGTAGGGCAGCGAGACCGCCGAGGCGGCCTTGCTGAAATAGCCCACGGCCGCGGGCGTGCTCATCTTGCCCAGCATCACGTCGGGCAGCGCCGCGTCCAGGGCGGCGACGGTGGAGGTGACGATGGTGCCGGTGCCGAAGTGGGTGATCTTCTTCCAGCCCTTGAGGCTGGGCAGCCACGGGATGGGCGTGGTGGAGTACCAGTGGTAGGCCGCGCCCGTGACGATGATGTTGACCAGGTTGGCCCAGGCCATGGTCATGTGGCCATGGCCGGTGTAGGCCAGGGCGATGGTGGTGATGAAGTAGGTCACCACCGAGATCGCCATGACCTTGGAGGTGCGCTTGACCTCCAGGTTGCGCGTGAGCAGGGCGTAGGGGATGGAGCCGAACGGAATGAAGACGAAGCCGATGGCCAGCACCTTGACCACGTCGCCGACCTCGGGTGTCTTGAAGAACACCGACCACACATCGGACGTGAAGAACAGGATGGCGGCGACGGTCCAGGACGTCACCAGCAGCACGCCCAGCGCGGTGCGGATGGTCTGCTGCGTGACCTCCTTCTCCTTGACGATGTAGGAGAACACACCGAAGTCGCGGAACACGTGCGCGAAGGTGATGAGGATGGCGCTCATCGAGAAGATGCCGATGTCCGTGGGGGTCAGCAGGCGCGCCAGGATGACCGACAGGGCGAAATTGGCGACCGTGGCGCCATTGCTCACCAAAAACTGCAGGCCGATTTTTTTTCTTATGTTCAACGGAGGTTCCCGGATTTTCGTTGGGGCAGGGGGGCACGCGGGTGCGGCGGCGCGGCGGTGGCGAGTGCCTCTGGGCGGTTCACGGGGGGCTCAGGTGTTGCGTGGCATTGTAGTGAGCCGACATGACTCGACGGCGTCTGGTTTCGAAGGTTTTCCAGTGGTACGGCAGTGTGTACGGGTTTCGTCGCGTTTGGGGCATTCGATTCCTCGCCAGATGTGAAGCAATGCGGAATCCCACCACTTTTGCGGGTCCACTTTGTCAACTATTTGTTACATTGAGCATCCCCCCCAGACGGAGTTCCCCCATGCCCGCGACCAGCGATGCCGCGCGCCCTGCCGCGACGATGACGCCCGCGCTCTCCGTGTGGCTGGACCTGTGCCGCGTGCTCGCGGCCCTGGCGGTCTACATCGGGCATTCGGTCTACCTCGAGGTGGCGCCGCCGGCGCTCACGCTCACCTGGCACCGGTCGGCCGATGATGCGGTGATCGCCTTCTTCGTGATCTCCGGCCTGGTGATCGCGCACACCACCCGCGATCGCCAGCTCAGCGGAGGGCGGTACGCGCTGGCGCGCCTCTCGCGCGTGTACTCCGTCGCGCTGCCCGCGGTGCTGCTGGCCCTGGCCATCGATCTGGTCGGGATGCGGCTCAACCCCAGCCTGTACACACCCGACTGGCAGTACCCCAGGCTCTGGTTCTACCTGCCGTTCCACTGGTTGTTTCTGGGCGAGACCTGGTTCGGCGCCATCCAGCCGTTCAGCATGGCACCGTACTGGTCGCTCGGTTACGAGGTCTGGTACTACGTGTTGTTCGGCGTGGCCCTGTTTCTGCGCGGGCCGCTGCGCTGGGTCGCCCTGATCGGGGTACTGGCCGTGATGGGGCCGCGCATCGTGCTGCTGCTGCCGGTCTGGCTGCTGGGCGTCTGGCTCCAGCGGCGCCTGCCCGGCCTGCGGATGGGGCCGCGCGCCGCACGGTTGCTCATGGGCCTTGCCGTGGCCGCCTACCTGGTGTTTTTCCTGTCGGGCCTGCGGGGCGTGACCGACGAGGCATCGCGCCGCCTGTACGCCGGTTTCAGCCAGGTCCTGCCCGTGCCTTTCGACCCGGGTTCCACAGTCCATGTGCTGTCGGACTACGTGGTGGCCCTGATCTTCGCGGGCTTCGTCATCGGCTGCGCGCGTTGTGAATGGGACTTCAAGGGGGCCGGAGCGCGCTGGATCCAGCGGCTCGCCGGCTTCACCTTCAGCTTCTACCTGATCCATTTCACCCTGCTGGTGTTCGCCAGCGCCCTGGGCCTGTCGCAGCCCGGCTGGGGCCTGTACGGCCTGCTCCTGCTGGCGGTGCTGGCCGCCACCTGGGCGCTGGCCCAGGTGGGCGAGCTGCGGCGCGACTGGTACCGCGCGCGCCTGCTGAGCCTGTGGAACGCCGGTGCCTGGTGGCGCCGCGACCGGCCCCGCGCGGGCGCCTGAAAGCCGTGCTACATCGCCAGGTGGCGGTCGGTGTCCGCCAGGCGCGCGCAGGCGGCCTGGCCGGGGAATGGCAGTGCCAGGCTGTGCACCGCCATGGCACAGGCCTGACCCTGGACGTCGATCGCGGTGAACCGAGGCTCGGTCTCGATCCCCGCCTCGAACACCCCGGGCTCGATGGACAGGCCGCTGCCCAGGGCTTTGAGGCAGGCTTCCTTGCGGGTCCAGCAGCGCAGGAAGGCCTCCAGGCGCTGGTCCGGATCGACCGCGCACAGGGCCAGGAACTCGGCCGGGGAAAAATTGCGCTGCGCCAGCGATTCGAGGTCGTTCATCTCCCGTGGCACCTCGATGTCCACGCCGATCGGCGCGTCGGCGCAAAGCCCGATCAGCGCCCAGTCGCCGCTGTGGCTCATGTTGAAGTGGGGCTGCCCCTCGCCCCGCAGGCGCGGTTTGCCGAACGGGCCTTCGACGAAGCTCAGGACGCGCGCGGGCTGGCCCGTGACCTGCGCCAGCAGCTGGCGCAGCGCCGTGTGGCTGGCGCGGTAACGGCGGGCATCGCGCTCGAAATGGAAGCGGCCGGCCTTGGCCCTTTCGGTCGCGCTGAGCAGCGCGACCTGGTCGGGATCGCCGGGGTCCGACGAGGGCAGGCTCAGGTCGACGAGCCAGAGGGTGATGCCGATGGCTTCGGGTGAGGTCAGGTGCGTGGCGGTCATGCGGAAAAGGCTGCTTGAATGGTCATATTTCCGGGCTGGGAGGAGAAGGGATTCGTCTATAGTGCACGAGCACTTTCCAGTGCAGTGCGACAACCTAGTACTACCTCACTGCTGCCCCGTCCCCAAGTGTGCGGAAATGCACTTAATGGCAGGTACTTTCGCGTTGTCACGATGCTACGTTTGGTAACATCATTCTTTCATGAAGGCAGAGACGTTCACGCCTCGCCGCGCGATGGTGGCGGGGGGTGAATCGCAAGGGACGACACGATGAAACGCTGGACCGCTTCACATCCTGACCGCGGAACAACCGTGACCATCGGGACGCCATCTTCAGCCTGGCTGTGGGGCGCGCGATGAACAGCCTGTGGTTGCAACGCTTCACGCCCAGGCCGCAGGCGCGGGCCCGCCTGTTCTGCTTTCCCCATGCCGGGGTGGGCGCGGCCGTGTACCGGCCCTGGTCGCTTGCGCTGCCCGCCGATCTGGAGCTCTGCGCGATCCAGCTGCCTGGCCGCGCCAACCGCCTGAACGAGCCCGCGATGACGCACCTGCCCGAGCTCGTCAGCGCCGTGGTGGCCGCGCTGCAACCCCATCTCGATCTGCCGTTCGCCTTTTTTCGCGACAGCATGGGTGCCGTGCTCTCGAGCGAAGTGGCGCGTGCGCTGCACGCGACCGGCGCGCCGATGCCGCGCCACCTGTTCGTCTCGGGCCGGCGGCCGCCGCACTGGCCCAACCCCGATCCCCTGCTGCACGTCCTGTCGGACGCCGATTTCGTGACCGAGATCAACCGCCGCTACGGTGGCATTCCGCCCGAGGTGGCCGAGCACGAGGAGCTGCTGGCGTTGCTGTTGCCCGCGCTGCGGGCCGACATCCACGCGCTGGAGACCCACCTGCCGCCGGCCTCCCGCGCGCCGCTGGCCTGCCCGGTCACGGTGTTCGGCGGCTCGGACGATCCGCTGACGCCGCGCGCGCACCTGGACGGCTGGCGCGGCGAAACCCAGGGCGCGTTCCGCGTGCGGGTGTTCCCGGGCGATCACTTCTACCTCCAGGCGCAGAAAGATCCGCTGCTGGCCGACCTGTCGGCCACGCTGGCGCCGCTGCTGGCCGAGGCCCGGCCGCGTGAGACCTCGGCATGAACCACCCCTCGAAGGAACCCGTCGCCATCGTGGGCATCGGGTGCCGCTTCCCGGGGGGCGTGATCGACTCCGCCAGCTTCTGGCGGCTTTTGAGCGAAGGGCAGGATGCGATTGGCGAGGTGCCGGCCGACCGCATCGACCTCCAGCGGTTTTTCGACGCCCGCCCCGCGACCCCGGGCCGCATGATGTCGCGGCGCGGGGGCTTCCTCGATCGCATGGACCTGTTCGATGCCGATTTCTTCGGCATTTCGCCGCGCGAGGCGCAGGTGATCGATCCCCAGCAGCGCGTGCTGCTGGAGACGGCCTGGGAGGCGCTGGAAGACGCCGGCCAGGACGTGCCGCAGCTCGAAGGCAGCGACACGGCGGTCTACATCGGCCAGTGGGTCAGTGATTTCGAGTCCCGGCTGTTCGCCCAACCCGAGGCGATCGACTTCCCGTCCACGCTGGGCAGCGGGCGCTACGCCTCGTCGGGGCGCATCTCCTATGTGTTCGGCTTTCGCGGGCCGAGCCTGACGATCGATTCGGCCTGCTCGTCGTCGCTGGCGGCGGTGCACCTGGCCGTGCGCAGCCTGCGCAGCGGCGAGACGCGCCTGGCCCTGGCCGGCGGCGTGAACATGATCCTGCAGCCGCACATCACCATCGGCTATTCGCAGAGTCGCATGATGGCCGCCGACGGCCACTGCAAGTTCGGCGACGCCTCGGGCGACGGCTACGTGCGCAGCGAAGGCGCCGGGCTGGTGGTGCTCAAGCGGCTGGCCGACGCGGTGCGCGACGGCGACCGCATCTACGCGGTGATTCGCGGCAGCGCGGTGAACAACGATGGCCGCAGCAGCGGCGTGATGGGCCGGCCCAGCCGCATCGGCCACGAAGAGATGCTGCGCGCCGCCTACCGCGACGCCGGCGTGGCCGCCTCGCAGGTGTCGTACGTGGAAGCGCATGGCACCGGCACGCGCGCCGGCGACCCGGTGGAGATCGCCGCCTTGGGCGCCGTGCTGGGTGATGCCCGCGAGGCGGGCAGCACCTGCCACATCGGGTCGGTCAAGACCAACATCGGCCACACCGAGGGCGCGGCCGGCGTGGCCGGGCTGATCAAGGCCGCGCTCGCGCTGCACCACGGTGCGGTGCCGGCCAGCCTGCATTTCGTGAATCCCAATCCCGGCGTGCCCTGGGGCGAGCTGCCGTTTCGCGTGCCGACCTCGCTCGCGGCCTGGCCGGCATCGGGCACCCCGCGCGTGGCGGGCGTCAACTCGTTCGGCATCGCGGGCACCAACGCCCACGTCGTGTTGCAGGAGGCGCCGGCGGTCGAGGCGAAGGCTTCGCCCGCCGCCCCCGGCCCGGCGGTGGTGCTTCCGCTGTCCGCCAGGAGCCCGGAGGCCTTGCGCGCGCTCGCTTCCCGGTATGCCGATCGGCTCGCGGACGCGGAGGCCCTGGCGCTGGAGGAACTCTGCCAGGCGGCCGCGCTGCGGCGCTCGGCGCTGGAAGTCCGGGCGGCTTTCGCCGCGCAGGACGCGGCTTCGCTGCGCGAGGCCCTGCAGCGCTTCGCTTCGGGCGAAGGCGAGGGCGTCCAGGCGCGCCCCGGTGAGCGTCCGCGGCTCGCTTTCGTCGTGCCCGGGCAGGGCGCGCAGTGGAGCGGCATGGCGCGGCAGCTGATCGCTCACGAGCCCGTGTTTCGCGACATCCTTTCGCAGTGCGATGCCGCCGCGCGGCCCTACCTGGACGTGTCCATCCTGGCCCTGTTGCAGGCCGAACCCGGCAGCGCCGACGCCCAGCTCGACCGCATCGACGTGGTGCAGCCGGTGCTGGTGTCCCTCGCGATCGCCTACGCGGCGCTGCTGCGCTCCTGGGGCGTGGAGCCCGACGCGGTGGTGGGCCACAGCATGGGCGAGGTGGGCGCGGCCTGCATCGCCGGCGTGCTCGACATCGGGCAGGCCATGCAGATCGTGTGCGCGCGCAGCCGGCTCATGCGGCGCGTCAGCGGCCTGGGCGCCATGGCCCTGGTGGAGCTGTCGATGGAGGATGCGCGCCAGCGCCTGCGAGGCCGGGAAGACCGGTTGTCGGTGGCGGTGAGCAACAGCCCGCGATCCAGCGTCATCTCGGGCGAGCCCGAGGCGGTGCAGGCCGTGATGGCCGAACTCGAGCGCGAGCAGATCTTCTGCCGGTTGGTGAAGGTGGATGTGGCCTCGCACAGCCCGCAGATGGAGCCGCTCGCGCAGGAACTGGCCCAGCAACTCGACGGCCTGTCGCCCTCGGCCGCCCGCTGCCCTCTGTATTCCACCGTGCGCGCGCGCCGCGTCGAGGGCCATGAAATGCCCGCCGCCTACTGGGCGGACAACCTGCGCCGCCCGGTGCTGTTCTCGCACGCCGTGGAGCAGATGCTGACCGAGGGCATCACCGTGTTCGTCGAACTCGGCCCACACCCGGTCCTGCTGCCGTCCCTGCAGCAGACCGCGCAGATCGCCGCGCGCGACATCGCCACCGTGGCCTGCGGCCACCGCGACGAGCCGGCCTGCCTGGGGGCCCGCGCCGCACTGGGCGCCCTGTGGACGCACGGTATTCCCGTGGACTGGCGCGCGAGCCAGCCGGCGCCGGGCCGCTGGGTGGACCTGCCTTCCTATCCCTGGCAGCGAGAACGGCACTGGGCCGACGCGGCCGAGGTGCCGAGCTTCAACGCCAGCGGCGCGCCGGGCCCGACCCGCAAGCCGGACGCCGCTTCGCTGGACTGGCTGTACCAGCTCCAATGGACCGCCAGCGACCCTTCCCACGACAGCGCGCCGCGCGCTTCGCGCTGGCTGGTGGTCGGTGCGGCCGACGAGGCCCTGGTGGCCGCGCTGCGCGCCTCGGGCATGCAGGCGCGCGGCGTGCCGCTGGCCGGGCTGCACGCCGCGCTTGCCGAGCCTTGCGACCATGTGGTGCTCTGGGCGAAAGAGGACGCCACGGCGCCGTTTCTCCCTTTGCAGGCGCTGCGCGCTCTGCGCAGCGCGGGCTCCGACGCCCGCCTCTGGTTCATCACCCAGGCTGCCCAGGCGGTGGTGCCGGGCGAGCGCGTGCAGCTGCAGCAAGGCGCGCTCTGGGGCAGCGCCCGCGTGCTCGCCGAAGAGCACCCCGAACACTGGGGCGGTCTGATCGACCTCGGCGCGGACTTCGACGCCGCCCGCGGCGCAGGCGCGTTGGCGGACCACCTGCTGTGCGCCGATGGCGAAGACCAGGTCGCCTGGCGCGGCCCCTATCGCCATGTCCTGTGCCTGGCGCGCGCCGAGCGCGACCGCCTGGCGCAGCCCTTTGCGTGGCGCGCCGACGCGGCCTACCTCATCACCGGAGGCCTGGGCGGCGTGGCCGGCCACGTGGCACGGGCCATGGTGGAAGGCGGGGCGCGCCGGCTGGTGCTGCTGGGCCGCACCCCCTTGCCCGAGCGCGCGGTCTGGGGCGCGCTCGACCCCGCCAGTGCCGAAGGCCGGCGCGTGGCCGCCGTGCGCGCGCTCGAAGCCCAGGGCGCCTCGGTGCACGTCGCCGCGGTGGACGTGGCCGACAAGGATCAGTTGCAAGCCTTCCTCGCGCGCTACGCCGCCGAGGCCTGGCCGGCGATCCGGGGCGTGGTGCACGCCGCCGGCACCTTCGACAACCGCCTGGCCAGCCAGATGGACGAGGCCGCCTTCGACGCGGTGCTGCGGCCCAAGCTGCAGGGCGCGCGCTGGCTGGACCAGTTGCTGCCCGACCTCGACCTGTTCGTCACCTTTTCCTCCACCGGCGCCGTGTTCGCGCAGGCGGGCCAGGCCAACTACGCGGCCGCCAACGCCGGGCTGGACGCGCTGGCGCAGGACCGGCGCGCGCGCGGCCTGCCCGCGCTCAGCATCGGCTGGGGCGTGTGGGCCGGCACGGGCCTCGTGCACGACGACGCCGGTGCCCGGAACGTCGCGCAGATGGAGCGCCAGGGCATCCGGGCGTTCGAGCCCGCGCAAGGCGCCGCGCTGTTCCCCTGGCTGTGCCAGCGCCGCGAGGCGCACCTGATCGTGGTGCCTCTGGACTGGGCGGCCTTCGCGATGGCACGGGCCGGCCGCTCCGCGCCGCTTTGCCGCGACCTGCTGGCCGCCTTGCCGGCGGCACCGGTCGCCACCACGGGCCTGGGTGAACAACTCGCCACGGCAGCGCCGGCCGAACGGCGCCGCCTGCTGGAGGGCCTGGTGAAGGAAGCCGTGGGGGCGGTGCTGCGCATCGCGCCCGCGCGCCTGGACCCGCGCAAGGCCTTGGGCTCGATGGGACTGAACTCCTTGATGGCGATGGAACTGCGCAACCGGCTCGAAGCCGCCACGGGCCGCTCGCTGTCGGCGACCCTGGCCTGGAACTACCCCACGGTGGAAGCGCTGGCCGCGCATCTGGCGGGCGCCGATGCCGCCGCGCCGGTGGCGCCACCGGCCCAGGATGCCCCCCCACCACCGGCCGCGCCCGTCGTGGCCGCCCTGTCCGATGAAGACGCCTTGCTGGCGCTGCGCGGCAACCGCCGCCGGGGAGGAGGCTGATGGCATCCGACGCGCTCAAAGGCCTGTCCGCCCTCAAGCTCGCGCTGATGGCGCGGCAATTGCGCGAATCGGCCGAGCCGGTGCTGCGCGCCGACCCCATCGCCGTGGTCGGCATGGGCTGCCGCACGCCCGGCGGCGTGGAGTCGCCGGCCGATCTGTGGGAACTGCTGCGCGATGGCCGCGAGGCGATCCGCGAAGTGCCCGCCGACCGCTGGGACGGTGATGCCTGGTACAGCACCGATGCCGCCGCACCCGCGAAGTCGCTCACCAAATGGGGTGGCTTCCTCGACCGCATCGACGGCTTCGACGCCGCGTACTTCGGCGTGCTGCCGCGCGAGGCCGAGCGCATGGATCCCCAGCAGCGCCTGTTGCTCGAAGTCGCCATCGAGGCGCTGGACGACGCCGGCCTGTCCGAGGCGCGCCTCCAAGGCAGCCGCACCGGCGTGTACATCGCGAGCTACCACAGCGACTACGCGCAGATGCAGCACAACGACCTGGCCGCCGTCGACGCGCGCACGCTCACCGGCACGCTGCACAGCGTGGTCGCCAACCGGCTGTCCTACCTGCTGGACCTGCGCGGCCCCAGCCTGTCGATCGACACCGCCTGCTCGTCCTCGCTGGTGGCGATCCACCTGGCCTGCCAGAGCCTGCGCAGCGGCGAAAGCGATCTCGCGGTGGCCGGTGGCGTGTCGCTGATGATCTCGCCCGAGTTGATGGTCTCGCTGTCCAAGGTCGGCTTCATGGCGCCCGACGGCCGCTGCAAGACCTTCGACGAATCGGCCGACGGCTTCGGCCGGGGCGAAGGCTGTGGCGTGGTGGTGCTCAAGCGCCTGGCCGACGCGGTGGCCGATGGCGACCGCGTGCTCGGCGTGCTGCGCGGCTCGGCCGTGAACTCCGACGGCCACTCCACGCTGCTGGCCGCCCCCAACGGCCTGGCCCAGCAGGCCATGGTGCGCGAGGCGCTGGACAACGCGCAGCTCGAACCCCACCGCATCGGCTTCGTGGAGGCCCATGGCACCGGCACCGCGCTGGGCGACCCGATCGAGGTGGAGGCCCTGGCCGCCACCGTGGGCCAGCCCGCGCCCGGCGCCGGCACCTGCTACATCGGCGCGGCCAAGGCCAACATCGGCCACCTCGAAGCGGGCGCCGGTGTGGTCGGCCTGATCAAGGCCGTGCTGGCGCTGCAGCACGAGGCGATCCCGCCGCAACCCAATTTCACCCGCCTGAGCCACCACATCTCGCTCGCCGGCACGCGCCTGGCCGTGGCCACCGCGCTCACGCCCTGGCCGCGTGGCGCACAGGCGCGCTGCGCCGCCGTGAGTTCCTTCGGCGTGGGCGGCACCAACGCCCACGTGATCGTGGAAGAGGCCCCGGCGCTGCCGGCCGAGCCGTCCCCGCCCGGCGACGGCACCGGGCACCTGCTGCCCCTGTCGGCCAAAAGCCCCGAGGCCCTGCGCGCCGTGGCGCAGCGTTGGGCCGGTTTCCTCACCCAGGGCGTGGTGGCCCTGCCCGATGCCGTGTTCACCGCCGCCGAGCGCCGCACGCACCACGATGTGCGCCTGGCCGTGGTCGGCCAGTCGGCTCAAGACATCGCCGCGCGCCTGAACCAGTTCGCGCTCGGCGAAGACGCGCCGGCGCTGGCCAGCGGCCAGCGCTCGTCCATCGCGCTGCCGCGCGTGGCCTTCGTGTTCAGCGGGCAGGGGCCGCAGTGGCACGCCATGGGCCGCGAACTGCTGGCCAGCGAGCCCGTGTTCCGCGCGGTGATGACCGAGTGCGACGCGCTGCTGCGCCCGCTCTCGGGCTGGTCGCTGCTGGACGCCCTGGCGGCGGACGAAGCGCACTCGCGGCTCGGCGAAACCGAGGTGGCGCAGCCCGCGCTGTTCGCCTTGCAGGTGGCGCTGGTGGCGCTCTGGAAATCCTGGGGCATCCAGCCCGATGGCCTGGTGGGCCACAGCATCGGCGAGATGGCCGCGCTGCACGTGGCGGGTGTGCTCCCGTTGCCCGACGCGATCCGCGTCGTCTGGCATCGGGGCCGCACCATGCAGCAGGCCACCGGCCTGGGTCGCATGGCCTCGGTCGGCCTGAGCGCCGAAGCCGCCGACGAATTCGTGACGCCGTGGAACGGCCAACTCTCCGTGGCCGCGCTCAACGGGCCGCGCAGCGTGGTGCTCTCGGGCGACGCGAAGGCCCTGGACGAGGCGCTCGACCAGCTCACGGCGCGCGGCGTGGCCCACCGCATGCTGCCGGTGCAGTACGCCTTCCACAGCGCCCAGATGGCGCCGTTCCAGCAGCGGCTCACCGACGAACTCGCGGGCCTGCGCTGCGCGGCGCCGGGCGTGCCGGTCTACTCCACCGTCACGGGCGCCTTGCTCGACCCGCAGCCGCTCGACGTCGGCTACTTCGGCCGCAACGTGCGCCAGACGGTGCGCTTCGCCCCGGCCATCCAGGCCATGGCGGACGACGGCTTCGACGTGTTCCTCGAAATCGGCCCCCCACCCGGTGCTCGGCGCCTCGATCGCCGAATGCCTGGCCGGTGCGGAGGTGGAGCCCCGTTTGCTGACCTCGCTGCGCCGCGGCAAGCCCGAGCGCGAAACCCTGCTGCAGGCCTGCGCCGGCCTGTACGCCGCCGGCCTCATGCCGGCCTGGGACGCGCTCCAGCCCGACGGCGGGCAGGTGGTGCCGCTGCCGGCCTACCCCTGGCAGCGCAAGCGCCACTGGATCCGCCCGCGCCCTGTTTCGACCCCGAGCGTTTCAACGGCACAGGGCGCGGCCGTGCACCCCTTGCTCGGCCGGCGCCTGCCCATGGCGAGCCAGAAGATGCGCATCCACGAGGGTGATGCCTCCGCCGCGCACGCCTGGCTGAACGACCACCGCATCTTCGGCCGCCTGCTGATGCCGGCCGCCGCCATGATGGACGTGCTGGGCGCGGCCGCGCGCGACCTGCTGCGGGCCGACGCCGTGCGGCTCACCGGCTTCACGCTCTCGCGCCCGCTGGTCATCGCCGAGGCGGACGAGCCGGCCACGCGCTGGCAGGTCTCGGCCACGCTGGACGAGGGTGGCGCCGTGGACCTCGAATTGCACCAGGCGCTCGATGGCGATGGGTGGCAGCCGGTGGCGAACGCCCGCGCCGTGGCCGCGAACGGTGCCGAGGTGGCCGATGCCGTGACCACCGACCAGGCCGTGGACGCCTCGGCGGTCCACCAGCGCTTCGCCGAACTCGGTGTGGCCTTCGGTCCCCGTTTCCGCGTGCTGCAGGACGTGGCGTCCGGCCCTGGCGTGCGCCAGCGGCTGGGTGGAACTGCCTGACGAAGGCCTGGCCACGGGCCATGCCCTGCACCCCGTGTTGCTCGATGGCGCGCTGCAGCTCTGTTCCGTGGCCGCGGGCCACGCCGGTGGCGGCCTGCCGCCCAGCCTCTACCTGCCGCTGGGGGTGGACGAGCTGCTGCTGCGCCCGTCGCGGTCGCGGCGCCTCCAGGTGTCGGCGAGCGTGGTCGAGACCGGCAGCTCGCTCACCGCGCGCGTGACCCTCTGCGAACCCGACGGCACCGTGGTCGCCCGCCTGGACGGCATGCGTTTCGCCCCGGCCGACGCCAGCGCCTTCGCGGCCGCCGATGCCAGCGACGGTTTGCTGTACGACCTGGCCTGGCAGCCCCAGCCGCTGCTCGCCGCCACGGCCGATCTGCAAGGCCGCTGGCTGCTGCTGGCCGACCGCTCCGGTGTGGCCGACGAACTCGCGGACCGCCTGACGCAGGCCGGCGCGCAGTGCGTGCGTGTGCGACCGGGCGACGCCCTGGACACCGCCGGCCCGTGGCGCGGCGTGGTGCATCTCTGGAGCCTGGACACGGCGCCGCTCGACGGGCCCGCCGAGCACGACGACGACTGGCTCACCGTGGGCAGCGCGCTCGCGCTGGTGCAGGGCCTGGGCGCCGCGCCCGCGCCGCTGTGGCTGGTGAGCCGGGGCGCGCAGGCGGTCAGCGGCCAGGAAGCCGCCGACGCCCTGCGGCCGCGTGCGGCCGGCCTCTGGGGCCTGGCGGGCGTGGTGGCGGTCGAGCACCCGGAACTGCAGGTCCATGCGATCGACCTGGACCCCACGGACACCGCGAACGCGGCCCTGAACCTGTTGACCGAATTGCGGCAACCCCCCGCGTCCCCGCAGCGCATCGCCCTGCGTGGCGCGCAGCGCTGGGCGGCCCGGCTGGTGCGCCACCGCCGGGGCGAGGGTGCGCGCCGCAGCGAGCCCCGCCACTGGGTGGTGGCCCAGGCCGGCACGCTCGACGGTGCGCGGCTGCAGGCCTCCACGCCCCACCGCCTGCAGGCCGGCGAAGTGCGCCTGCGCGTGCGCGCGGCCGGCATCAATTTCCGCGACGTGCTGCTCACCCTGGGCATGTACAGCGCGCCCGGCGTGCCGCTGGGCGCCGAGTGCGCCGGGGAGGTCACCGACATCGGCGCGGGCGTCGAGGGGCTCGCGGTGGGCGACACCGTGTTCGGTTACGCGCCCGGCAGCCTGGGCACGGACGTGACCGTGCCGGCGGCCTTTCTCGCCAAGCTGCCGGCCGGCATGGCCGTGGAAGACGCCGCGGCCCTGCCGGTGGCGTTTCTCACCGCCCACCACGGCCTGCACCGCCTCGCCCAACTGCGGCCGGGCCAGCGCGTGCTGATCCACGCCGCCGCCGGTGGCGTGGGCCTGGCCGCGGTGCAGCTCGCGCTGCGCGCGGGCGCCCAGGTGTTCGCCACGGCGGGCTCGCCCGACAAGCGCGAGCTGCTGCGCCGGATGGGCGTGGCGCAAGTGATGGATTCGCGTTCGCTCGCCTTCGCCGACGAGCTGCGCGCCGCCACGAACGGGCAGGGCGTGCACGTGGTGCTCAACTCCCTGGCCGGCGATTTCATTCCCGCCACGCTGGGCGCGCTGGGCCAGGGCGGCACTTTCCTGGAACTGGGCAAGCGCGACATCCTGACCGTGGACAGCGCCGCCGCGCTGCGGCCCGATGTGCGCTACCACGCCTACGACCTGGGCTCCGAAGCCCAGGCCGACCACGGCCTGCTGCGGCCCATGTTCGACGACCTGCTCGAGGCCTTCGCCGATGGCAGTCTTGCGCCCCTGCCGGTGCGGATCTACCCACTGGAAGGCGCGCAGGAAGCCTTCCGCTTCATGGCGCAAGCGAAGCACGTGGGCAAGATCGTGCTGCGCGTGCCGCAGCCGGCGGCGATCGCCGCCGACGCCACCTACTGGATCACCGGCGGCCTGGGTGGCCTGGGCCTGGAAACGGCGCGCTGGCTGGTCGCCTCGGGCGCGCGCCACCTGGCGCTCAGCGGCCGCTCGGCGCCTGGCGACCACGCGCGGGCGGTGATCGCCGAACTGCGCGCGCAGGGCGCCACCGTGAACACCTTCGAGGCCGACGCCGCCGACCGCGAGCGCATGGCCTCGGTGCTCGAGAGCCTTTCACGCACCATGCCGCCGCTGCGCGGCGTGGTGCACGCCGCCGGCGCCTTGGACGACGCCGTGCTGCTGCGCCAGACCTGGCCGCGCTGCCAGGCCGTGCTGCGCGGCAAGGCCCACGGCGCCTGGGTGCTGCACGATCTCACGCGCCACCTGCCGCTCGATCTCTTCGTGCTCTATTCCGCCGCCGGCCTGTGGCTGGGCGCGGCGGGGCAGGGGGCCTACCCGGCCGCGAACGCCGAACTCGATGCCCTGGCCCACGCGCGCCATCGCCAGGGCCTGCCCGCCCTGAGCGTGGCCTGGGGCGCCTGGGCCGAGGTCGGCATGGCCGCCCAGTCGGCCAGCAGCGGCCACGGCGCGTGGGCCGCGCGCGGCCTGGGCCAGATCACGCCCGCCACCGGCTTCGCCGCGCTGGCGCAGCTGCTGCAGGAGGGCACCGCCCATGCGCTGGTGCTGCCGATCGACTGGACGCGCTTCCTGGCGCAGTTGCCGGCCGGGGCCGACGCGGGCTTCTTCCAGACCCTGGCCACCGCCATGCCCACCACGGCGCCCGCTGCCCCGCCCGCCGGGCCAGCGGTGCTGGAGCGGCTGCAGGCCATGCCCAGCGGCCAGCGCCGCGCGGCCCTCATCGCCTACCTGAGCGAGCGCACCTTGCAGGTGTTGGGCCTGGAATCGGCACAGCCGCTGCAGCCCCGCATCGCACTCAAGGAAGTCGGCCTCGACTCCCTGATGGCGGTGGAGCTGCGCAACGCCCTGGCCAAAGCCTTCGCGCACCCGCTGCCGGCCACGCTGCTGTTCGACTACCCCACGCTCGACGCCCTGGCCACCAGCCTGCTGCGCACGCTGGGCCTGGAGGTCGAGGCGGCGCCCGCGCAATCGTTCGCCGCGCCCGCCGCCGCGCCGCCCGCGCTCGATGAACTGGCCGACCTCAGCGATGAAGAAGCCGAAGCCCTCTTGTTGAAGGAACTCGAAAGCGGGTCCTCGGAGCACACATGACAGACACCCCGCCGGGCGCCGAAGCGCTCACCCCCGTCAAGCGCGCGCTGCTCGAGATCCGCGATCTCAAGGCCCAGTTGGCCCGCGCGCAGGCGGCGCTGCACGAACCCATCGCCATCGTCGGCATGGGCATGCGCCTGCCCGGCGGTGTGCACGACGCCGAGAGCTTCGCCGAGCTGCTGTGGTCGGGCACCGACGCGATCCAGGGCATCCCGGCGGACCGCTGGTCGCTCGACGCGCTCTACGCCGAAGACCCGGACGCGCCGGGCAAGATGACCACGCGCTTCGGCGGCTTCATCGACCAGGTGGACCGCTTCGACGCCGAGTTCTTCGGCATCTCGCCGCGCGAGGCCGCCAGCATGGACCCGCAGCAGCGCCTCATGCTGCAGGTCAGCTGGGAGGCGCTGGAAGACGCTGCGCCACGCCGGCCCCGAACTCGCGGGCTCGCGCACCGGCGTCTACCTGGGCGTGAGCAACAACGACTACGGCCGCGCGCTGTTCGCCCACCGCGAGCTGATCGACGCCTACTTCAGCACCGGCAACGCCTACAGCGTGGTGGCCGGCCGGCTGTCCTACTTCCTGGGCTTGCAGGGGCCGGCGGTGGTGGTGGACACCGCCTGCTCCTCCTCGCTGGTGGCGCTGCACCAGGCCTGCCAGGCGCTGCGCGCGGGCGAGTGCGACCGGGCGCTGACCGGGGCGGTGAACCTGATCCTCACGCCCGAGATGAACATCAACTTCTCGCGCGCCCGCATGATGGCCGCCGATGGCCGCTGCAAGACCTTCGACGCCGAGGCCGACGGCTACGTGCGCGGCGAAGGCTGCGCGGTGCTCGTGCTGCGCCGCCTCTCGGACGCGCTGGCGCAGGGCGACCGCGTGCTGGCCGTGGCGCGTGGCAGCGCGCTCAACCAGGACGGCCGCAGCGGCGGCCTGACCGCGCCCAACGGCCCGGCCCAGGAGGCCGTGCTGCGCGCGGCGCTGGCCTCGGCCCGGGTGCCGGCGAGCGCGATCGGTTATGTGGAAGCGCACGGCACCGGCACGCCGCTGGGCGACCCGATCGAGGTGGGCGCGCTCGGCGCGGTGCTGGGCGAGGGCCGCAGCGCGGCGCAGCCGCTGCCCATCGGCTCGGTCAAGACCAACATCGGCCACCTGGAAGCGGCCGCCGGCATGGCCGGCGTGATCAAGGTGGTGCTGGCGATGCAGCGGCGCGAGATCCCGCCGCACCTGCACTTCCGCACCGGCAGCCCGCACATCGCGTGGGACCGCCTGGCGCTGACCGTGCCCACGCAGGTCACGCCCTGGGCGCCGATCGAAGGCCGCCGCCTCGCGGGCGTGAGCTCGTTCGGCTTCAGCGGCACCAACGCCCACGTCATCCTCGAAGAAGCCCCGCAGAAGACACCCGCCCCAGCGGGCAAGGACCGCCCGCTGCACCTGCTGGCGCTCTCCGCGCGCGACGGCGCCACGCTGCAGGAACTGGTGCGCCGCCACGAGGCCGCGCTGGCCACGGCCACCGCGCCCCTGGCCGACCTCTGCTTCACCGCCAACGCCGGCCGGGCCCACTTCAGCCACCGCGTGGCCGTGGTCGGCGCCGACCTCGACGGGATCCGCCAGGGTCTGGCCCAGGCCGAGGCCAGCCAGGTGCAAGGCGCGCAGCGCCCGCAGGTGGCCTTCCTGTTCACCGGGCAGGGCGCCCAGTACGCCGGCATGGGCCGGGCCCTGTACGACAGCGCGCCGGTGTTCCGCCAGGCGCTGGACGACTGCGCCGCGCGCCTCGCGCCCCTGCTGCCGCGTGGCCTGCTGGAGGTGATCTTCGCCGCGCCCGGTGAGGCCTCGCCGATCAACGACACGCTCTACGCGCAGCCCACCACCTTCGCCATCGAGTACGCGCTGGCCGCGCTCTGGCGCTCCTGGGGCATCGAGCCGGTGGCCGTGATGGGCCACAGCCTGGGCGAGTACGCCGCCGCCTGCGTGGCCGGCATGCTCCCGCTCGACGACGCGCTGCGCCTGGTCACCGAGCGCGGCCGCCTCACGCACGCGCTGCCCGCCGACGGCGGCATGGCCGCGGTCTTCGCGCCCGAGGCGGTGGTGACGGCCGAGCTGGCCCGTGCCGGCGGCGCGCTGACCATCGCCGCCTACAACGGCCCCGAGCACTTCGTCGTCAGCGGCCTGCGCACCGAGGTGGACGCGCTGCTGGCCCACCTGGAGCGCGCCGGTGTGCGCGCGAAGGCGCTGCGCGTGCCGCACGCGGCGCATTCGCGCTGGATCGAGCCGGTGCTGCCCGAGTTCGGCCGCGCGCTCGAAGGCGTGCGCTTCTCGGCGCCGCAGATCGCGCTGGTGTCCAACCTCACGGGCCAGTTCGCGGGCGTGGAAGAGATCGGGCGCCCGGGCTACTGGCTGGACCACATGCGCCAGCCCGTGCGCTTCGAGCAGTCCCTGCAGGTGCTGCTGGCCCAGGGCATCACGCACTTCATCGAGATCGGCCCGCACCCCGTGCTGCTGGGCATGGGCGCCGAATGCGCCGCTGGCGCGCCGGTCGAATGGCTGCCCTCGCTGCACCGCGAGCGCGCCGACTGGACCGACCTGCTCGAAGGCCTGCAGCGCCTGTACCTCGTGGGCACGGACGTGAACTGGGCCGCGCTCGACGCCGGCCAGGCCCGCCAGCGCGTGGCCCTGCCCACGTACCCCTTCCGCGAGCGCCGCCACTGGATGGACGTGGTGGGCCAGCCGGCCGCCCCGGCCGATGGCGCCGCCCGCCGCTGGGACACGCTCACGCGCGCGCTCCAGCGCCAGGCCGAACGCGGCCCGCTCGACCTGAACGCCGCCTCCTACCCCGCCAAGTGGGCCTGCCTGGAGCGCATCACCTCGGCCCACGCCGTGCGCACCCTGCGCGATGGCGGGCTGTTCAAGGCGGCGGGCGAGCGCCACAGCCTGGCCCAGGTGCTGCAGCGCGCGGGCATCGCCGAGACCTATCGCACCTGGTGCAGCGCTGGCTGGACCGGCTGGTCGCCCAGGGCGATCTCGTGCAGGAGGGCGACAGCTTCGTGGCATCCGCGCCGCTGGCCGAGCCCGACCTGGCCGCGCTCTGGCGCGAGGCCGAGGCGCTGTTCGCCGACAACCAGCCCCTGCTGGCCTACGTGCGCCACTGCGGCGAACTCGTGAGCCCGGTGCTGCGCGGCGGCGAGAGCCCGCTGGAAACCCTGTTCCCCGGTGGCGGCTTCGAGCTGGCCGAGGGCCTGTACGAGCGCTCGGCCACCATGCGCTATATCAACGCGCTCGCGGCCTCGGGTTTCGAGGCCCTGGGCGCCTCGGTGGCACCGGGGCGCCAGCTGCGCGTGCTCGAGGTCGGTGCCGGCACCGGCGGCACCACCGCCTCGCTGCTGCCCGCCTTGCCGGCCGACCGCACGGCGTACCGCTTCACCGACGTGTCCGACTTCTTCATGGACCGGGCGCGCGAGCGCTTCGCGGCGTACCCCTTCGTGAGCTACGGCGTGCTGGACATGGACCGCGATCCGCTGGAGCAGGGCGTCGCGCCGCACAGTTTCGACGTCATCGTCTCGGCCAACGCGGTGCACGCCAGCAAGGACCTGCGCCTGACCCTCTCGCGCCTGCACCAGCTGCTGGCCCCGGGCGGCGTGCTGCTGCTGGTCGAGTCCACCGTGCACATGGCCTGGTTCGACATGACCACCGGCCTGATCGAAGGCTGGCAGCATTTCGCCGACGACCTGCGCACCGACAACCCGCTGCTGCCGCCCGCCACCTGGCTGCAGGCGCTGCGCGACGCCGGTTTCGACGCCGCGGGCGCCTGGCCCCAGGCCGGCTCCAGCGCCGAGTGGCTGGGCCAGCACGTCATCGTCGCGCGCGTGCCCGGCGATGCGTCGGCGGGCACGCCGGCGGCGCAGGCCGGCGAGGTGTCCGAGGCGATGGCGCCCAGCGCCACCCCGGCCCAGACCCCCGCCGGCGCCCTGCGCGAGCAGCTGGAAGCGGCCCTGCCGGGCGAACGTCTGGAGCTTTTGCGTGAATTCGTGCGCGATCGGGTCGTGCGTGTGCTGCGCCTGGACAAAAACGACACACCAGGGCGGCATGATCGCCTGATGGACCTGGGTTTCGACTCTCTGATGGCGGTGCAGCTGCGCAACCAGCTGGGCGCCAGCCTGGGCCTGGACAAGCCCTTGCCCGCCACCCTGATGTTCGACTACCCGACGATCGACGCCCTGGCCAGCCACCTGCTGGGCCGCCTGGCGCCGCCCGAGGCCCCGGTGCCGGGGGCCCCGACGGGCATGGAAGTTGCACCCGCCCCGGCGGTGCTGGGAGAGGCCGCGGTCGCGGCCATGAGCGATGCGGACATCGAGGCCCTGCTCCTCGACCGCCTGGGAAAACCATGAACGACGAGCGTCCGAACCCCGCTGCGGCGCCGCAGGAGCCTGCGGCCCTGTCGCCCCTCAAGCGCGCCTTCCTGGCCCTGGAGGACGCGCAGTCGCGCCTGGCGGCCATGGAGCGCGCCGCGCGCGAGCCGATCGCGGTGATCGGTCTGGGCTGCCGCGTGCCCGGCGGCGGGAACGACGCCGACAGCTTCTGGCGCCTCATGCGCGACGGTGTGGACGCCATCGGCCCCACGCCCGCCGACCGCTGGGACATGGACGCGCTCTACGACGCCGACCCCGAAGTCCCGGGCCGCATCGCCACGCGCCAGGGCGGCTTCCTCGGCCCGGTGGACCAGTTCGACGCCGGCTTCTTCGGCATCGCCCCGCGCGAGGCGCAAGGCATGGACCCGCAGCAGCGCCTGCTGCTCGAAGTGAGCTGGGAAGCGCTGGAGAACGCCGGCCAGGCGCCCGACCGGCTCGAAGGCTCGCGCACCGGCGTCTACGTGGGCGTGACCGCCAGCGACTACGCCTACATGCAGCTCATGAGCGGCGACCGCTCGCTGCTCGACGCGCACTTCACCTCCGGCATGGCGCACAGCATCGTCTCCGGCCGCCTCTCGTACCTGCTGGGCCTGCAGGGCCCCAGCCTGACGCTGGACACCGCCTGCTCCTCCTCGCTGGTGGCCGTGCACCTGGCCTGCCAGGCCCTGCGCAGCGGCGAGTGCCGCATGGCGCTGGCCGGCGGCGTCAACCTCATCCTCTCGCCCGACCTGTACATCGCGCTGTCGCACTCGCGCATGCTCGCGCCCGACGGCCGCTGCAAGACCTTCGACGCCTCGGCCGACGGCTTCGCGCGCGGCGAAGGCTGCGGCATGGTGGTGCTCAAGCGCCTGAGCGACGCCCAGGCCGATGGCGACCGCGTGCTGGCCGTCATTCGCGGCAGCGCGGTCAACCAGGACGGCCCCAGCAGCGGCCTGACCGCGCCCAACGGCCCGGCGCAGGAAGCCGTGATCCGCGAGGCGCTGGCCCGCGCGGGCGTGGCACCCCACGAAGTGGGCCTGGTCGAGGCGCACGGCACCGGCACCCAGCTCGGCGACCCGCTGGAGGTGCAGGCCCTGGGCGCGGTGTTCGGCAAGGACCGCGAGCAGCCGTTGTGGCTGGCCTCGGTCAAGACCAACATCGGCCACCTGGAAGCGGCCGCCGGCATCACCGGCCTCATCAAGCTGGTGCTCTCGCTGCAGCACCGCGAGATCCCGGCCCACCTGCATTTCAAGACGCCCAGCCCGCACATCCCCTGGGCCGACCACGCGCTGCGCGTGCCCACCGAGCACACGCCCTGGCAGCCCATCGACGGGCGCCGCATCGCTGGCGTGAGCTCCTTCGGCTTCAGCGGCACCAACGCCCACGTGGTGCTCGAAGAAGCGCCCGAGGCCCCCGCGCTGCCGGCCCGCCCGGCGCGCACCGCGCACCTGATGGCGCTGTCGGCGCGAGACGAGACCGCGCTCGCCGCCCTGGCCGCGAGTTACGCCAAGGCCCTGCGTGGCCGCGACGACGCCGAGCTGGCCGACATCTGCTTCACCGCCAACGTCGGTCGTTCGCACTTCGCGCAGCGTGCCACCGTGCTGGCCCACAGCGTGGCCGAACTCTGCGAGCGCCTCGACGCGCTCGCGCGCGGCGCCGAAACCGAGGGCGTGAAAACCGCCCGCGTGACGCGCCGCGACCCGCCACGCATCGCCTTCCTGTTCACCGGCCAGGGCGCGCAGTACGCCGGCATGGCCCGAGGCCTGTACGACAGCGAACCGGTGTTCCGCGCCGCGCTGGACCGTTGCGCCGCCTTGCTCGCGCCGCAGCTCGAACGGCCCTTGCTGTCCGTGCTGTTCCCGGCCGAGGGCGAGACCTCGCCGCTCAACGAGACCGCCTACACCCAGCCCGCGCTGTTCGCGGTCGAATACGCGCTCACCGAATGGTGGCGCACCTGGGGCGTCGCGCCGCAGGCGGTGATCGGCCATTCGGTGGGCGAACTCGTGGCGGCCTGCGTGGCCGGCGTGTTCAGCCTGGAAGACGCGCTGCGCCTGATCGCGGTGCGCGGCCGCCTGATGCAGGCGCTGCCCGCCGGCGGCGGCATGGCGGCGATCTTCACCACCGAGGAACAGGCGAAAAAAGCCATCGAACCCTACCGCGACAGCGTGTCGCTGGGCGCCGTCAACGGCGTGGACCAGGTCGTGATCTCCGGCGTGCAGGCCGACGTGGACGCGGTCTGCCGCGAACTGGCGGGGCAGGGCGTGCGCACCCAGGCCCTGACCGTCTCCCACGCCTTCCACTCGCCCCTGGTCGAGCCCATGCTCGACGCCTTCGAGCGCGAGGCGGCGCAGCTGCGCTTCTCGCGCCCCGGCCTGCGCGTGGTGTCCAACCTCAGCGGCGCGCTGGCGAGCGAGGCGTTCACCCGCGCCAGCTACTGGCGCCAGCACGTGCGCGAGGCGGTGCGTTTCGGCGACGGCCTGCAGGCGCTGGCCGCGTTGCGGCCGGACGTGTGCATCGAGATCGGCCCGCACCCCACCTTGCTGACCATGGCCAGCCGCGCCTGGGGCGATGCCGGCCCCACGCTGGTCGCGTCCCTGCGCAAGGGGCGCCACGACGGCGAACAGATGCTCGACGCCGTCGGCGCGCTGTACCTGGCCGGTGCCGACTTGAACTGGCGCGCCGGTGGCCCCGGCCGCACGGTGGACCTGCCGTCCTACCCCTTCCAGCGCGAGCGCTGCTGGTTCCAGGCCAAGCCACCCGCGCCGGTGCCCGCGGTGCGCGGCCGGGGCACGGGCCATCCCCTGCTCGGCACGCGGTTGCGTGGCGCGGGCAGCGAAACGGTTTTTGAATCCCGCCTGAGCGCGGACGAGCCCACTTTCATGCGCGAACACCGGGTGCAAGGCCACGTGGTCGTGCCGGCCACCGCCTACCTCGACACCTTGCTGACCGCCGCGCGCCAGCTGTTCGGCCAGGGGCCGGTGGCGGTCGAAGACATCACCGTGCAGGAAGCGATGCTGCTGGCCGACGACGGCGCCGCGCGCACGCTGCAGGTGGTCTGCGGCGCGGCGCGGCAGGGCGGCGCGGTGGCGGTCACGCTCAGCAGCCTGGGTGAAGACGCCGCCGACGCCGAACCCTGGGTGGCCCATGTGTCGGGCACCTTGCGCGCGGGCGCCGCGCCGGCTTCGACGGGTTCCCCTGGCGGCCCTGAAGGCCGCATGTTCGGAGCCGGTGGACATCGCCGGTTTCTACGAAGGTTTCGCGCGCCGTGGCCTGGACTTCGGCCCCGGCTTCCAGTCCATTCAAACCCTGTGGCGCGGGCCGTCGCAGGCGGTGGGCGAGATCGTCCTGACCGATGCGCTGGCCCGGGAAACCGGCGCCTACGGCATGCACCCCGTGCTGCTCGACGGCTGCCTGCAGGTGCTGGCCGCCGCGCTGCCCACCGACGGCGAGGAAGGCCTGTACCTGCCCATCGGCATCGGCCGCTTCGCGCTGCACGGCACGCCCGGCGCGCGCTGCTGGAGCCATGTGAACGTGCTCGCCAGCAGCGCCGAATCGAGCCGCGCCACCGTCACCGTCTGGCAGGCCGACGGCACGCTGCTGGCCGAGCTGGCCGACGTGCAACTCAAGCGCGTCTCGCGCGACGCGCTGGCGCGCCTGGGCGAGCGCTGGCTCGACGACTGCCTGTACGAGACCGTGTGGCGCGCCGCGCCGGCGCTGGTGCAGGACGCCGCGCCGCAGGCCCCGCTACCGCTGCTGAGCGCCCAGGCCATGCAGGCCTTGCCCGCGCTGCGCCAATCGGCGCGCCTGGACGCCTACGACGCCTTCATTCCCCAGCTCGAAGCCTTGTGCGCCGAGTACGTGGTGCGCACGCTCTCGCGCCTGGGCTGGGCGCCCGCCGTGGGCGAACACGCCACCGAAGCCACCCTGGCCGCGCGCCTGGGCGTGCAGGCGCGCCACCACCGCCTGTTCGGCCGCCTGCTGGCGATCCTGGGCGAGGTGGGCCTGCTGGCCCGCGAGGCTTCCGGCTGGGTGGTGCGCCGTGCCCTGCACGAGGCGCAGCCCGAGACCGAACTGGCGCGCCTGAAGGCCGCCTACCCGGACGCCACCGCCGAGCTGGAGATGACCGGCCGCGTGGCCGCCGAGATGGCCGAGGCCCTGCGCGGCGAACGTGAGCCCATGCAATTGCTGTTCCCCGGCGGTTCGCTGGACACCGCCGAGCGCATGTACCGCGACGCGCCCACCGCCCAGGTCTTCAACGGCCTGATGACCGAGGTCATGCTGGCCGTGATGGCCCACCAGGCCGCGGGCAGCGGCCGGCCGCTGCGCATCCTGGAAATCGGCGGTGGCACCGGCGGCACCACCGCGCGCGTGGCGCCGCGCCTGCCCACGCAGGGCGTGGAATACACCTTCACCGACATCGGCCCGCTGTTCGTGGCGCGCGCCAGGGAACGTTTCGCCGCGCACGGCTTCATGCGCTTCGCGGTGCTCGACCTCGAACAGGACCCGAAGTCGCAGGGCTTCGATCCGCAGAGCTTCGACGTGGTCATCGCCGCCAACGTGATCCACGCCACCGCCGACCTGCGCCGCACGCTCGACCGCGTGCGCGGCCTGCTCGTGCCCGGCGGCCTGCTGGCCATGCTGGAGGTGACGGCACCGCAGCGCTGGTTCGACCTCACCGTGGGCCTCACCGAAGGCTGGTGGGCCTTCGACGACACCGACCTGCGGCCCGACTACGCCACCCTGCCGCGCGAGGCCTGGCTCTCGCTGCTGGCCGACCGGGGCTTCGAAGAACGCACGGCCCTGCCCGAAGGCGGCGGCCACCAGGGCACGCTGGCCCTGCAGTCGCTGCTGCTGGCGCGCGCCGCCGGCCCGGCCGCGCGCCGCTGGCTGCTGTGGGCCGACGAAGGCGGCGTGGCCGCAAAACTGGCCGATCGACTGCGCGCTCGCGGCGATCAGTGCGTGCTGGTGCGCGCGGGTGAACGCTTCATGTCGGGTGCCGACGGCACCCTCAGCATCAACCCGGCGTCCGCCGCCGACCACCGCCGCGTGTTCAGCGAGCTGCAGGCCGAGGGCCAGGCGGTGCACGGCGTGGTGCACGCCTGGTCGCTCGACGCCGAGCCCTGGGAAGGTCTCTCGGCCAGCCAGCTGAGCGCCGCGCAGACCGTGGGCGCCGTGAGCGGCACCCTGCTGGCGCAGGCGCTCATCGGCCTGGGCGCGCCGCCCCCCTTGTGGTTCGCCACGCGCGGTGCCCAGCGCATCGACGAGGGCGACCGCGCGCTCAACCCGGCGCAGGCGCCGGTGTGGGGCCTGGCCAAGGCGGTGGCGCTGGAACACCCCGAACTGCGTTGTGCCTGCGTGGACCTGGAAGAGGGCGCGGAGATCGAGGCCCTGCTGGCCGAACTCGACGCGCCGGCGGGCGGCCCGTCGGCGTCGAAGCAGATCGCCTGGCGCGCGGGCGAACGCCGCGCCGCGCAACTGGCGCACCTGCGGCGCTCACCCGTCACGGGCAGCACCGGCCGCCCGGCCGCCTACCGCCTCGCGCCCGCCGTCCGCGGCGCGCTCGACGAACTCGGCCTGCAGCCGCTGGAGCGCCGCGCGCCCGGTGCCGGCGAGGTCGAGATCGCGGTGGAGGCCACCGGCCTGAATTTCAAGGACGTGCTCAACGTGCTGGGAATGTACCCCGGCGACCCCGGCCCGCTGGGCGGCGAGTGCGCCGGCCGCGTGAGCGCGGTGGGCCCCGGTGTGACGCACCTGCGCGTGGGCGATGCCGTGCTGGCCGTGGCCGGCGGCAGCTTCGCCTCGCACGTCATCGCGCGCGCCGCCTTCGTGCAGCCCCGGCCGGCCGGCCTGAGCGCGGAAGAGGGCGCGTCCTTCCCGATTCCTTTCGTCACCGCCGAGTTCTGCCTGGGCCACCTGGCCGGCATGAAGGCCGGCGACCGCGTGCTGATCCACGCGGCGGCCGGCGGTGTCGGCATGGCGGCGGTGCGGCTGGCGCAGCGCGCCGGTGCCGAGGTGTTCGCCACCGCCGGCTCCGAAGCGAAACGCGAGCTGCTGCGCGCCATGGGCGTGCCGCACGTGATGGATTCGCGCAGCGCCGACTTCGCCGACGAGGTGCTCGCGCTCACGCAAGGCCGGGGCGTGGACACCGTGCTCAACGCGCTCTCGGGCGAGCTGATCGACGCGGGCTTTCGGGCGCTGGCCGATGGCGGCTGCTTCGTCGAGATCGGCAAGCGCGGCATCAAGACACCCGAGTGGGTGCAGGCGCTGAACCGGGGCCTGCGCTACCACATCGTGGACTGGGGCGAAACCGGCGAGCGCGACCCGGCGCTCATTGGCGGCATGCTGGCGCGCCTCGTGGCCGAGCTGGGCGAAGGCCGGCTGGCCCCGCTGCCGCGCCACGTGTTCGCGCTGGACGAGGCCGAGCGCGCCTTCCGTTTCATGGCCCAGGCCAAACACACCGGCAAGGTCGTGGTGCGCCACGGCGCGGCCGCGCCGGCCTCGGTGCGCCGCGACGGCACCTACCTCATCACCGGCGGCCTGGCCGGGCTGGGCCCGGTGGTGGCGCGCCGGCTCGCCGAGCAGGGCGCGGGCCGCGTGGTGCTGATCAGCCGCCGGGGCGTCACGCCCGAGGTGGCGCCCGTGCTTGATGAGATCCGCGCGCTGGGCACCACCGTGGTGGCCGAGGCGGTGGACGTGAGCGATGGCGAGGCCATGACCGCGCTGCTCGCGCGCATGCGCGCCGACGGCCCGCCGCTGCGCGGCGTGGTGCACAGCGCCGGGGTGCTGGACGACGCGGGCCTGCTGCAGCAGGACGCGGCGCGCTTCGAGCACGTCTTCGCGCCCAAGGTGCGCGGCGGCTGGCTGCTGGACCAGCTCACCCGCAGCGACGCGCTGGACTTCTTCGTGTTGTTCTCCTCCGTGGCGGCCGTGCTCGGCTCGCGCGGGCAGGCCAACCATTCGGCGGCCAACGCCTTCCTCGACCTGTTGGCCCACGAGCGCCAGGGCCGGGGCCTGCCGGGCCTGAGCATCAACTGGGGCGCCTGGACGGAAGTGGGTGCGGCGGCGGATCGCCAGCTCGCGCAGCGCCTGGCCGCGCAGGGCATCGGCGCGCTCACGCCGCCGCAGGGCCTGCTGGCTTTCGAGCGCCTGCTGGCCCAGGGCGAGGCCCAGGCCGCCGTGCTGCCGATCGAGTGGCCGCGCTACCTGCAGGCGATGGGCCTGTCCACGCCGCCGGCCTTCCTGGCCGGCGTGGCCGGGCAGGGCGCCGTGGCGGTGGCCGCCGCCAAGGCCGGCGCTAGCGCACCGGCCGCCGGCCTGCGCCAGCAGCTGCAGGACGCACCGCCCGGGCGCCGTCGCCCGCTGGTGGCGGCCTTCGTGCGCGAGCGCGCGCTCAAGGCGCTGGGCGTGGACCCGGCCCGCGCGGTCGATCCGCGCACGCCGCTGGGCGAGCTCGGCCTGGACTCGCTGCTCGCGGTGGAACTGAGGAACACGCTGGGCTCGGCGCTGGGGCAGACGCTCTCGGCCACCCTGCTGTTCGACTACCCGACCATCGACACGCTCACCGATTACCTGCTCAACGACGTGATCCAGCCGCCCGCGCCCGCAGCGCCCGAGGCGGTGGCGGTCGCGGTCGAAGAGCCGGCCAGCATGGTGGACGCGATCGAAGACCTTTCCGACGAAGAAGTGGACCGCTTGCTCGCGCAACGCGCGCAACGCAAGGGATGAAGACGACATGAGCGACTTTCTCGACCGCATCAGCAAACTCTCGCCCAAGCGCCTGGCGCTGCTGGCGCTGGAGCTGCACGAAAAGGCGGAAGCCGCGGGCACGCATTCCAACGAGCCCATCGCGGTGATCGGCATGGGCTGCCGCTTCCCCGGCGGCGCCACCAACCCCGAAGCGTTCTGGGACCTGCTCGAAGCCGGGCGCGACGCGATCCGCGACGTGCCCGCCGACCGCTGGGACAAGGACGCCTTCTTCGACGCCGATCCCGACGCCCCGGCCCGCATGTCGGTGCGCAACGGCGGCTTCCTGGACGACGTGGCCGGTTTCGACCCCGCCTTCTTCGGCATCTCGCCGCGCGAGGCCCTCACCATGGACCCGCAGCAGCGCCTGCTGATGGAGGTGTCGTGGGAAGCGCTGGAGCAGGCGGGCCTCTCGCCCGAAGGCCTGGCCGGTTCGCCCACCGGCGTCTTCTTCGGCCTGTGCAACAGCGACCACTTCCACCGCGTGCTGCAGCGCGGCAGCGACAGCATCGACGCCTACATCGCCTCGGGCAACGCGCACAGCGTGGCCTCGGGCCGTGTCTCGTATTTCCTCGGCCTGCAGGGCCCGGCGATGTCCATCGACACCGCCTGCTCGTCCTCGCTGGTGGCGCTGCACGTGGCCTGCCAGAGCCTGCGCAGCGGCGAATCGCGCACCGCGCTGGCCGGTGGCGTGAACCTGATGTGCTCGCCCGAGACCACCATCGCCCTGACCAAGGCGCACATGCTCGCGCCCGACGGCCGCTGCAAGACCTTCGACGCTTCGGCCGACGGTTTCGCGCGCGGCGAGGGCTGCGGCGTGCTGGTGCTCAAGCGCCTGAGCCACGCCCAGGCCGACGGCGACCGCGTGCTCGCCGTGATCCGGGGCAGTGCCGCCAACCAGGACGGCCGCAGCGGCGGCCTCACCGTGCCCAACGGCCCGGCGCAGGAAGCCGTGATCCGCGCCGCGCTGGCCGACGCCGGCGTGGCCCCGGCCGACATCGGCTACGTGGAGGCCCACGGCACCGGCACCTCGCTCGGCGACCCGATCGAGGTGCGCGCCCTGGCCGGCGCGCTCGGCCCGGGCCGCGACGCGGCGAACCCGCTGCTGATCGGCTCGGTCAAGACCAACATCGGCCACCTCGAATCGGCGGCCGGCGTGGCCGGCGTGATCAAGGTGATCCTCGCGCTGCAGCACGGCCGCATCCCCCGGCACCTGCATTTCAGCGAACCCAGCCCGCACATCGCCTGGTCGCAGTACCCGGTGAGCGTGACGCGCGACGGCCATGCCTGGCCGCGCGGCGAACGCCCGCGCCTGGCTGGCGTGAGTTCCTTCGGCTTCAGCGGCACCAACGCGCACGTCGTGATCGAAGAGGCCCCCGCGCCCGTGGCCGCCGCCTCGGGCGACCAGCGCCCGGTGCACTGCCTGCCGCTCTCGGCCCGTTCCGAGCCCGCGCTGCGCGCGCTCGCTGCCCGCTTCGCCGACGCGCTCGCGGCTGGCGCGCCGCTGGCGGACGTGGCCCACACCGCCGGCGTGGGCCGCTCGCATTTCGCCGAACGCCTGGCCGTGGTGGCCAGCGACGCGCAGGAAGCGCGCGCCGCCCTGCAGGCTTTCGCCCAGGGCCGCGAACACCCCGCGCTGCACCGGGGCACTGCCACGCCGGGCGTGGCCCCCGAGGTGGTCTTCCTCTACACCGGCCAGGGTTCGCAGTACCCCGGCATGAGCGAGGCGCTGTACGCCGCCTCGCCGCTGTACCGCGACATCATCGACCGCTGCGACAGCCTGCTGGGCGCCGACGCCCAGGGCCGCACGCTCAAGTCCGTGCTGCGCGCCGGGCCGGCCGAAGGCGCGGCCATCCACGAAACCGCCTGGACGCAGCCGGCGCTCTTCGCCGTCGAATACGCGCTCACGCAGCTCTGGCGCGCCTGGGGCATCGCGCCGGCGGCCGTGATCGGCCATTCGGTGGGCGAGTACGTGGCGGCCTGTGTGGCCGGCGTGTTCACGCTCGAAGAAGGCCTGAAACTCATCGCCGAGCGCGGCCGCCTGATGCAGGCGCTGCCGCCCGGCGGCGCCATGGCCGCCGTGTTCACCTCGGCCGACGAGGTGGGCCGGGCCATCGCGCCCATGGCCGACCGGCTGGCCATTGCCGCCATCAACGCGCCCGACAGCGTGGTGGTCTCGGGCGATTCGAAGGCCGTCGACGCCTTGCTCGCCGACTTCGCCACGCGCAACGTGCAGGGCCAGAAACTGTTCGTCTCGCTCGCCGCGCACTCGCCCCTGGTGGCCCCCGCGCTGGACGCGATGGAAGCCTGCGCGCGCGCCGTGACCATGCGCGCGCCGCAGATTCCCGTGGCCTGGAACGTCACCGGCGGCGCCGCGCTGCCCGCGCCGGGCGCGCCCGATGCGCGCTACTGGCGCGACCACCTGCGCGAGCCGGTGCGCTTCGCCGAAGGCATCGCCTCGCTGGCGGCGCAGGGCTACCGCGTGTTCCTGGAAGTCGGCCCGCATCCGGTGCTGGTCGCCTTGGCCCAGCGCAGCCTGCCCGAGCAGGACCACCTGCTGCTGACCTCACTGCGGCGCGAGAAGAGCGACTGGCACGAACTCAACGCCAGCCTCGCCGCGCTGTACGTGCGGGGCGCGGCGGTCGACTGGGCCGGCGTGGACCGGCCCTACGCGCGCCAGCGCGTGGACCTGCCGACCTATCCCTTCGAACGGCGCGATTTCTGGATCACGCCGACCGCCGAAAAAGCCGTGCGCGCGCCGGCGCCCAGCGGCCTGCCGGGCCGGCGCCTGCCGACCGCCGTGCCGATTTTCGAGACCCTGCTTTCGCCCACGAGCACGCCCTACCTGGCCGACCACGTGGTGCAGGGCGTGGTGCTGGTGCCCGGCCCGCTGCTGCTGGAGCTCGCGCAGGGCGCGGCCCAGGCGGTGAACGGCCGTGCCTTGCGCGCGGTCGAGGCCTTCGAGATCGTCGAACCCCTGGTGCTGCCCGAGGCGGGCCGCACGGTGCAGACCCACCTGGGTCCCGAGTCCGGTGGTTCGCAGCCGTTCTCCGTCTACAGCCAGGCGGCCGATGGGTCGGGCGAATGGCACCTGCACGCCAGCGGCCGGCTGCAGCCCGGCAGCGCGCAGCAGGCCCAGGCCGGCGCCGACACCACCAGCTTCACCGCCACGCGCGACGCGCTGGGCGCGGCCACCAGTGGCGAGGGCTACCACCAGCGCCTCGAAGCCCTGGGCATCCACCTCGGGCCCGCCTTCCGCAGCCTGCAGGAAGTGCACCGCCGCGACGGCGAGGCCCTGGCGCGCATCGCGCTGCCCACCGCCTGCGCCGACGAGCCCGTGACCTGGGCACACCCCGCGCTGCTCGACGGCGCCTTGCAATCCATCGGCCTGACCCTGCCGCAGACCGAGGACACCGAACACACCTACCTCTTCACCGGCCTGGACCGCATCGACCTGGCCGGCCCGCTGCCCGCCAGCCTGTGGTGCCATGCCCGCCTGCTCAACGCGGCGGGCCAGGAGCCGCAGCCGCCCGAGTGGCAGGCCGAAGTCACCCTGCGCTCGCTCGACGGCGGCGTGCTCGGCCAGATCCGCGGCGTGCACCTGCGCCGCGCCTCGCGCGACGCGCTGGCACGGTCCCTGGGCCATGCCTCGGGCCATGGCCTGTTTCATGAGGTGGTGTGGGAAGACGCGCCGGCCCATGCGCCGGCCGCTGCCTCGCTGCCCGATCCCGCCGGCCTCGCGCCGGCCCTGCGCGAGCGCTTCGGCGCGCTGGCCGCCGAGCACGGCCTGGCCGTGTACGAACGGCTGCTGCCCGAACTCGATCGCCTGAGCACCGATCACGTCGCCACCGCCTTGCGCCAGCTCGGCTTCGACGACACGCCGGGGCGCGGGTTCGACACCGCCGGTGAATCGCAGCGCCTGGGCGTCGTGCTGCGCCACGAACGCCTGTTCGCGCGCCTGCTGCAGATGCTGGCCGAAGACGGCCTGCTGCGTGGCGAAGGGGATCGCCACACGGTGCTGGCCCGCCTGGGCACGGCCGATGCCGCCACGCGCTACGACACGCTGATGCAGACCTTCGGCGAGGTCGACGGCGAACTGCGCACGCTGCGCCGCTGCGGGCCCGCGCTGGCCGCCGTGCTGCGCGGCGAGCAGGACCCGCTGCAGCTGCTGTTCCCGGGCGGCTCGTTCGACGAGGCGCGCAAGCTCTACGTGGACTCGCCCTACGCGCAGACCTACAACCGCGCGCTCGGCGAAGCCTTGCAATCGGCCATCGCCCAACTGCCCGCCGGCGCGCGCCTGCGCGTGCTGGAAATCGGCGCCGGCACCGGCGGCACCACCACCTACGTGCTGCCGCTGCTGCCCGCCGAGCGCACCGAGTACACCTTCACCGACCTCTCGCCGCTGTTCCTGGAGCGCGCGGCCGAGAACTTCGCCGCCTATCCCTTCGTGCGCCACGCGCTGCTCGACATCGAGCGCGACCCGTTGGCGCAAGGCTTCGCGGCCGGTGCCTACGACATCGTGATCGCGGCCAACGTGCTGCACGCCACCGCCGACCTGGCCCAGACCCTGCGCCACGCGAAAAGCCTGATGGCACCCGGCGCCATGCTGTTCCTGCTGGAGGGCGTGGCCCCGGAACGCTGGGTGGACCTCACCTTCGGCCTCACCGAGGGCTGGTGGCGTTTCACCGACACGGCCCTTCGGCCCGACTACCCCCTGGTGCCGCGCTCGGCCTGGCTGGCCACGCTGCAAGGCCTGGGCTTCCAGGGCGCCTGCGCGGTGCCCGACGACCGCTGGACCACGCGCGGCGCGGCCCAGCAGGCGCTGATGCTGGCGCAGGCCCCGCTCGGCGGCCAGACCTGGACCCTGGTGGGCGACGTGCAGGGCCTGGGCCAGGCGCTGGCCGAGCGCCTGCGCGCGCGCGGCGACCAGGTGCAAATCCTGGCGGCGGACGCCGTGCCGCCCGCCGGCGCGCTGGGCGAGATCATTTACCTGGCCGGCCTCGAACTCGCAGAGCGCGGTCTCGACGACCGCGAAGCCGCCACCCTGACTCACACGCTCGCGGGCGAAACGCCGCGCCGCTGGCTGGCGGCGGCCGCGCAAGGGCAGGGCCGCATCCGGTTCGTGACGCAGGGCGTGCAAGGCGGTGCCGGTGGGGCCATGAGCCCGGGCGCCGCCTGGCAGGCGCCGCTGTGGGGATGGGGGCGTGGCTTCTCGCTCGAACAGCCCGGCGCCTGGGGCGGCCTGATCGACCTGCCGTCGGCCTCGACCGCGGACACGCTGCTGGAAGCGCTCGACGCGGTGGACGGTGAAGACCAGGTGGCTTGGCGCGATGGTCAGCGCCGTGTGGCGCGCCTGGTCCAGGCCGACACGCCGCCCGCCGCACCGCTGAGTTTCAGCGCCGACGCCTGTTACCTCGTCACCGGCGGTTTCGGCGGCCTGGGCCTGGTGGTGGCGCGCTGGCTGGCGGAACACGGCGCGCGCCACATCGCCTTGCTGGGGCGCAACCCCGACCTCGGCGCGCCCGGCGTGGCCGAGATCGAGGTCCTGGGTGCTCGCGTGCACGCGGTGCAGGCCGACGTGGCCGACGAGGCCGCGATGGCGCGCGCCTTCGAACAGCTCAAACGCGACGCGCCGCCGCTGCGCGGCGTGATGCACGCCGCCGCCGCGCTGAGCGCGGCGCCGCTGCTCCAGCTCGACGACGCGATGGTGCGCCAGATGCTGGCCCCCAAGCTCGCGGGCACGCTGGTGCTCGAGCGCCTCACGCGCGGCATGCCGCTCGATTTCCTGGTGCTGTTCTCCTCGACCACCGCCTTGCTCGGCGCCTCGGGGCTGGCCCACTACGCGGCCGCCAACACCTTCCTCGACACGCTGGCCGAGGCCAGCGACGCCTCGCGCCGCGTGATCTCGGTGAACTGGGGCACCTGGGAGGTGATGCGCCTGGCCTCCAGCGACGACCAGCGCAGCTACCGCGAAGGCGGCCTGCAGCCCATGGCCGCCGCCGACGCGCTGGACGCGCTGGGCCGCCTGCTGGGCGGCACGGCGCGGCAGGCGGTCGTGGCCCAGGTGGACTGGAGCGCGCTCAAGGCCTTGCACGAGGCGCGCCGATCGCGCCCGCTGCTGTCGCACCTGGGCATCGCACCGCGCGCCGCCGTGGTGGAAGCGCCGCGCGCGGACAGCGGGCCTTCGCTGCAGGCGAGGCTGGAGGCCGCGCCGCCCGCGATGCGCCACGACCTGCTGGTGGAGTTCGTGCGGCAGGAGGTGGCCTCGGTGCTCGGCTTGGCCGGGCCCGCCGTGGTGCCGATCGCCACCGGGCTGTTCGACCTGGGCATGGACTCGCTGATGGCGGTCGAACTCAAGCGGCGGCTGGAGCGCGGCGCCGCCCGTGCGCTGCCGTCCACGCTGACCTTCAACTACCCCAACGTGGGCGCGCTCGCGCGCTTTCTGGAAACCCAGCTCACCGTCAAGCCGGCCGCACCCCCGGCACCCACCGCGGCGCCCGCCACGGTGGCCGAGGTCGAGGTGCCCGATGCCGATGCGGACCTGGATTCGCTCAGCGACGACGAACTGGAGGCCCGCTTGCTGGCCAGACTGGAGCAGACCCGATGAAATACCGTTCTCTTGGCATGCGCCTGACGATCATCTTCGTGGCCCTGTGGGCGGCCGAGGAGGCGCTCACCGGCGTGCTCCTGCAGCGCTACGGCCTCGCGCAGGTCGTGTGCCTGCGCTTCGCGCTGCACCTGGCCCTGTTGTGGATGCTGTTCGGGCGCGGCAACGGCCCCTCGCTGTGGCGCACGCGCAGGCCGGTGTCGCAGCTGTTCCGCGCCGCGATGATGGTGGGCATGCCGGCCTGCTGGTCGCTGGGTGTGCAGCGCGGCCTGGCGCCGGTCACCTTCCTGGCGGTGTTCTGGATCGCGCCCCTGATGATCCTGGGCCTGTCGCGCCTGGTGCTGCGCGAGCGCGTGCCGCTCAGGCTCTTCGGCTTCGCGGCGGCGGCCAGCGTGGGCGTGTTCCTGCTGCTGGGCCCGCACGCGCTGCCCCGGCCCGAGTTGCTGGTGTTCCCGGTGGCGATGGCCGCCTGCTTCAGCGTGTACGTGGTGATGACGCGCCTGCTGCACGCCGAGCCCACCCGCGTGAACCTGTTCTACACCGGCCTGGGCGCCTGCCTGCTGCTGTTGCCGCTGATGCCCTCGGGCTGGGTGACACCGAGCGCGCCCGACCTGCTGCTGCTCGTGGGCGTGGCGGTGCTGGGCCTGGGCGCGTTGCTGGCGCTGGAGCGGCTGACGGCGGTGGCGCCGATCTCACGCACCGCGCCGCTGCTGTACCTGCAGATCGGTTTCACGCTGGCCTTCGCCTGGGTGGCATCGCACCCGCTGCCGGGCCTGATCGCCGTGGGCGCCGTGCTGCTCGCCGCCGGCCTGTGGCTCGCGCTGCGCCAGCGCCGGCGCGGGTCTTCCTGGCACATGACCTCGCTGCTGGCCGACACCGGCCACGCGGGCTTGGACTGAAGGAGGTGACAGGGTGACTGCCAACCGCCGCGCCATCCTGCTGATGCTGGCCTTCGTCCTGCTGTGGGCGGGGATCGAGGCCATGGCCGCGAACGTGCTGCGCCACTATTCCCCGTACCAGGTGGTCTGGACCCGCTATGCCGTGCACCTGGCGCTGATGCTGGCGCTGTGGGGATGGCGCGAGCCGGCCTCGCTCTGGCAGACGCGCCGCCCGGTGTTCCATGTGGCGCGCTCGCTGCTGATGCTCGGCATGCCCGCGTCCTGGGTGATCGGCATGCAGATGGGCGTGCCCGGGCATTCGGTCATGACGATCTTCTGGATCAGCCCGGTGCTGATCCTCGGGCTGGCCTGGGTGTTTCTGCAGGACCGCGTGCCGCTGCTGGTCTGGGTGCGACCTTCGTGGCCTGCCTGGGTGGCCTGCTGGTCAACGGCCTGTACGGGCTGCCGGGGCCGTCGCTGCTGGTCTATCCCCTGGGCATGGCCCTGTGTTTCAGCGTCTACGTGGTGATGACGCGCTCGCTGCGCACCGAAACCACCCGCACCAACCTGTTCTACACCGCCGCCGGCGTGTTCGTGGCGCTCACGCCCGCCATGCCCGGCCTGTGGATCACGCCGCCGCTGACCGACCTGCTCACCATGGTGGCGATCGGCCTGCTCGGTTACGTGGCTTTGCTGGCGCTGGACCGCTCCGCCGCCGCCGCGCCCGTGAGTATTTCGGCACCCTTCGCGTATTTACAAATTGCCTTCACCGTGCCGCTCTTCTGGGTGGCAGGGCTGGGGCATGATATGTCGGTCCCGCGCATGGCGCTGGGGCTCCTGTTGATCGTTGGTGCTGCGCTCTGCCTGTGGCTGCGCGAGCCGCGCCTGCATGCCCGCGACGCGGTGATGGCGCGGTCGACGCCGTGATGAAGTTTTCAGTGAGGAAGTGATATGCAGTCAGATCGGACCAACCCCCCTGAATCGACGCCCGCCCAGCCGGCGCCCGCCGCCGATCGGCGCAACATGCTGCAGAACGCGCTCGGCGCCATCGAGCGCCTGCAGTCCCGCCTGGACGCGGTCGAGAACGCCAAGCACGAGCCGATCGCCATCGTGGGCATGGCCTGCCGCGTGCCCGGTGGCGCGGAAGACGCCGACAGCTTCTGGAACCTGCTGACCGAGGGCAAGGACGTGGTGGGCGAGGTGCCCGCCGACCGCTGGGAGGTGGACGCGTACTACGACCCGGACCCGAGCAAGCAGGGCAAGGCGCGCACCAAGGCCGGCGGCTTCCTGAAAGACATCGACCAGTTCGAACCCAGCTTCTTCGGCATGTCGCCGCGCGAGGCCGCGGGCGTGGACCCGCAGCAGCGGCTGCTGCTGGAGGTGGCCTGGGAGGCGATGGAGCACGCCGCGATCCCGACCGACCAGCTCGACGGCAGTCTGACCGGCGTGTTCGTCGGCATCACGTCGATGGACTACTCCAACCGCATCGACGTGGCCGACCCGGCCCGCAGCGACATCTACCTGGCCACCGGCACCGCGCTCAACGCGGCGGCGGGCCGCGTGTCCTTCACCTTCGGCTTCCGTGGCCCCTGCATGGCGATCGACACCGCCTGCTCGTCCTCGCTGGTGGCCATCCACACCGCCTGCCAGAGCCTGCGCAACGGCGAGAGCAACCTGGTGCTGGCCGGCGGCGTCAACGCCATCCTCTCGCCCGACCCCTTCGTGCTGATCTCCAAGTGGGGCATGTTGTCGCCCGACGGCCGCTGCAAGACCTTCGACGCCTCGGCCAACGGCTTCGTGCGCGGCGAAGGCTGCGGCCTGATCGTGCTCGAGCGCCTGTCCGACGCCGTGGCGAACGGCCGCCGCATCCTGGGCGTGATCCCGGGCTCGGCGATCAACCAGGACGGCCGCTCCAGCGGCCTGACCGTGCCCAACGGCCTGGCTCAGCAGGAAGTGGTGCGCCAGGCGCTGGCCTCGGCCCGCCTCAAACCCACCGACGTGAGCTACGTCGAGGCCCACGGCACCGGCACCTCGCTGGGTGACCCGATCGAGGTCGAGGCGCTGGCCGCCGTGTACGGCGAAGGCCGCGCCATGCACCAGCCCTTCGAGGTCGGTTCGGTCAAATCCAACATCGGCCACCTCGAAGCCGCCTCCGGCGCTGCGCCAGCGTGATCAAGCTGGTGATGGCGCTGCGCCACCAGAAGCTGCCCGCCAGCCTGCATGTGAAGCAGCTCACGCCGTCCATCCCCTGGGACACACTGCCGGTGCGCGTGAGCACCGCGCTGCACGACTGGAAGCCGGTGGGCGACGCGCGCCGCATCGCCGGCGCCAGCGCCTTCGGCTTCAGCGGCATGAACGCGCACGTGCTGGTGGCCGAGCCGCCCGCCGCGCCCGCGCTGGCCGCCGCGCCCGCGCGGCCGCTGTACGCCATGCCGCTGTCGGCCAAGAACGACGCGGCGCTGCAGGCGCTGGCGCAGCGCTACGCCGACCACCTGGAACAACGCCCGACCGATGCCCTGGCCGACGTGTGCGCCACCGCCGCCATCGGCCGTTCACACCACCTGCTGCGCACGGTGCTGGTCGCGGCCGACCGCGCCGGCATGTTGGCCCAGCTGCGCGAACTCGCCAGCACCGGCCAGTCGGCCGTGCAGGGTTCCGTCTCGGCCAGCGGCCGCAACCGCGTGGCCTTCCTCTTCACCGGGCAGGGCGCGCAGTACGTCGGCATGGGCCGCGAGCTCTACGACGCCGAGCCCGTGTTCAAGGCCACGATCGACCGCTGCGCGGCCGTGCTCGACCCCTTGCTGGGCCGGCCGCTGCGCGAGGTGATGTTCGAGGAGACCGGTGGCAGCCTGGACCAGACCGGTTTCACGCAACCCGCGCTGTTCGCCATCGAGGTCGCGCTCGCGGCCACCTGGCGCAGCTGGGGCATCGAGCCCACGGTGGTGATCGGCCACAGCGTGGGCGAGTTCGCCGCCGCCGTGGTCGCGGGCGTGTTCAGCCTGGAAGACGGCGCGCGCCTGATCGCGGCCCGGGGCCGCCTGATGCAGGCGCTGCCGGCCGGTGGCGCCATGGTGGCGGTGCAGGGCGACGCGGCGCTGGTGCAGCGCGAGATCGCGCCGCACGCCGACAAGGTGTCGGTCGCCGCCTTCAACGCGCCGGGCAACCTGGTGATCGCCGGTGCCGGCGCCGAGGTGACGGCCATCGCGGCGCGCCTGGCCGAGCAGGGCGTGCGCACGCAGGCGCTGTCGGTGTCGCACGCTTTCCACTCGCCGCTGATGGACCCCATGGTGGAAGCATTCCGCCAGCTCGCCGCCAGCGTGACCCACTCGGCGCCCACGCTCACCTGGATCTCCAACCTCGACGGCGCGCCCATGGACTGGGCGAAATGGGGCTCCCGCATGGCCGACTACTGGGCCAGCCATGTGCGCGCACCGGTGGCCTTCGAGAGCGGCGCGCGCGCGCTGGCCGCCACGCAGTGCGACGTGCACCTCGAAGTCGGGCCCAACCCCACGCTCATCGGCCTGGGCATGCAGTGCGTGCCCGAAGGCACGGCGACCGACTGGCTGCCCTCGCTCAAGCGCAGCAAGGGCGGCTGGGAACAGATGCTCGACAGCGTGGCGCGCCTGTATGTGCGTGGCGCGAAACTGAACTGGACGGCGGTGCAGGGCCCGGGCGTGCGCCACAGCCTGGAGCTGCCGCTGTACCCCTTCCAGCGCCAGGCCTACCTGGTGCCCTTCGCGCCGCGCGCCCGCCGAGTGGCCGGCGACTCCGTGCACGACCTGCTCGGCGAGCGCCTGAACGTGGCCGGTGTGGCCGCGCAGTTCGAACGCACGGTGGACGCCACCAGCCCGGCCTGGGTGGTGGACCACGTGATCGCGTCCGAGGCCGTGATGCCGCTGACCGCCTACCTCGAAGCCGCCCTGGCCGGGGCGCGGCAGGCCGACCCGGCCGTCACCGGGCTCACGGCGGTGGAGATCGGCGAACCCATGCCCCTGCTCGACGGCGAACAGCGGCTCATGCAGGTCTCGGTGGACAAGGCTTTGGGCGGTGCGCCCTCGCGCGTGCGGGTGTTCAGCCGCGACGCGAAGCGGCCCGACGCCGAATGGACCCAGCACGCCAGCGCCGAGCCGCTGCGTGGCCCGGTCGAGGCGGTGCCGGTGTCGCCCGTGGCCGACGCGGCGAAGCGATTGACCAACGAGGTCGAGGTCGCGCCGTTCTACGAGAAGGTGCGCAAGCTGGGCGTCGATTTCGGCGCCGGCTTCCGCGGCATGCGCCGCGTCTGGTGCGGCGAGGGCGAGGCCATCGGCGAGATCGTGCTGACCGACGCGGTCCAGGCCGATGCCGGCAAGTACCTGATGCACCCCGCGCTGCTCGACGCCTGCTTCCACACCTCGGCGGTCGCCATGGACACGCTGCCCAGCGCCAACGACGGCCGTTTCTACCTGCCCATCGGTGTGGACCGCTACCTCTGGAACGCCACGCCCACCGCCACGCTGCGCAGCCATGCGCGCGTGCGCCCGGCGCCGCCGCACAGCGACATGCTGGTGCTCGACGTGCACATCGAGACGCCCGACGGCCAGCCCGTGGCCCTGCTCGAAGGCCTGCGCTGCCGCCGCGCCAGCCGCGAGTTGTTCCGCCAGCGCGTGGACGCGCAGGTGGCCGACTGGCTCTACGAACTGCAATGGAAGCCCGAGGCCCTGGTGGCCGAGCCCGCCACCGCCGAAGGCACCTGGCTGGTGTTCGACGAAGGCCAGGGCCGTGGCCAGCGGCTGGCCGACGAGATCGCCCAGCGCGGTGGCCAGGCCCTCCGTGTGCTGCCTTCGGGCAGCGCGGCCGGAGCGGGCGCCACGGTGATCGACGAGACCCAGGCCGGCGAGTACGCCCGCCTGATCGCCAAGGCCGCCGAGAGTGGCGCGTTGCGTGGCGTGGTGTCGCTGTGGCCGCTGCGCGTGCCGGCGCTGCGCGACGACGACCTGCCCAGCGCGGTGCAGCGCTTCGGCGTGGACGCCGCGCTGCTGACCCTGCAGGCCCTGGCGCAGGCCGGGCTGCCGTCGGCGCCGCGCCTGTGGATCGCCACCGCCGGCAGCCAGTCGGTGGACGGCACCGAGGAACTGCGCATCACGCAGGCCCCGGTGGCCGGCCTGGCGCGGGTGGCCGCGACCGAGCACCCCGAGCTGCGCGTGACCCTGGTGGACCTCGATCCGCAAGCCACGCCCAGCGACGCGCGCCTGCTGCTCGACGAAATGCTGTCCGGCAGCGAAGAGAACCAGGTCGCCTTGCGCAAGGGCGTGCGCTACGCCGCCCGCCTGGCGCGCCAGCCGCGCTCCAACGCGCCGCACATCGACGACGCGCCGATCCGCCTGAACATCACCGAGCGCGGCACGCTCGAAAACCTGACCCTGGGCACGCTGGAGCGCCGCGCACCCGGTAAAGGCGAGGTCGAGATCCGGGTGCGCGCCAGCGGCCTGAACTTCCGCGACGTGCTCAGCGCGCTGGGCATGTACCCCGGCGAGATCCGCCACCTGGGCAGCGACGCCTCGGGTGAGGTCGTGGCCGTGGGCGAGGGCGTGACGCAGTTCAAGGTCGGCGACCGCGTGGTCGCCATGCTCGAAGGCGCCTTCTCCAGCCACGCGATCGCGCGCTGGGAATTCGTCGCACCGCTGCCCGACGGCGTGAGCTTCGAGCAGGGCGCCGCGATCCCCCACCGCCTACCTCACCGCCGACATCACACTCAACCTGCTGGGCAAGATGAGCAAGGGCGACCGCGTGCTGATCCACTCGGGCGCGGGCGGCGTGGGCATGGCCGCCATCGCGCTGGCCCGCCGCGCGGGCGCGGAAATCTTCGCCACCGCCGGCAGCCCCGAGAAGCGCGAGGAACTGCGCCGCCTCGGGGTGCACCACCCGCTGGACTCGCGCAGCGACTCGTTCGCCGACGAGATCGCCCGCATCACCGAAGGCAAGGGTGTGCGCCTGGTGCTCAACTCGCTGGCCGGCCAGCTGCTGGATCGCAGCTTCGAATGCCTGTCCGACGGCGGCGTCTTCCTCGAGATCGGCAAGCGCGGCCTGTGGACGCACGAGCGCGTGGCCGAGCTCAACCGGGGCATCGAGTACCACATCGTGGACTGCAACGACAACGCGCGCGACACCCCCGAGATCGTGGGCCAGATCTTCACGCGCGTGCTGCAGGAGATCGAGTCGGGCGTGCTGCCGTGGCTGCCTTGCACCACTTTCCCGTTCGAAAACGCGCCCGACGCCTTCCGCTACATGGCGCAGGCCAAGCACATCGGCCGCGTGGTGTTCCGCCACCGCGTGGACCCGCGCAAGGTCACGCAGGCGGTGCGCGACGACGCCACCTACCTCGTCACCGGCGGCCTCAAGGGCCTGGGCCTGCTGGCAGGCCAATGGCTGGCCGGCGAGGGCGCCCGCCACCTGCTGCTGGCCGGTCGCAGCGAACCCGATGCGACCGCGCGCGACGCCATCGCGGCCATGGAAGCCGAGGGCGTGAGCGTGAAGACTGTCTCGGCCGACGTCGCGACGGCCGACGGCATCGCGCGCCTCATGGCCGCCCTGAAGGACATGCCCGCGCTGGGCGGTGTCATCCACGGCGCGGCGGTGCTCGACGACGGCGTGCTCATCAAGCAGACGCCGGAACGCTTCGCCACCGTGATGGGGCCCAAGGCCGACGGCGCGTGGCGCCTGAGCGTGGCCCTGGAGCGCGCCGGTCACCGGCCCGACTTCGTGGTCTTCTACTCCTCGCTGTCGGCCGTGTTCGGCTCGGCGGGGCAGGGCAACTACGTGGCGGCCAACGCTTTTCTCGATGCGCTGGCGCGCCAGCGCCGTGACGCGGACCGCTCCGCCCTCAGCGTCAACTGGGGCGCGTGGAGCGAGGTGGGCATGGCGGTGCGGGCCGGCACGGTCTCCAAGGCGGGTGCGCAAGGCCTGGCCTCGCTGTCGCCGGCCGAAGGCATGCAGGCGCTGAGCGTGCTGCTGCGCGACAACGCCACCCGCAGCTCGGTCGCGCCGATCGACTGGGCGCTGCTGGGCCAGCAGATGCCGGCCGGGCAGGCGCCCAGGCTCCTGTCGGACCTGCTCGCGGCCGCGCAGAACCGCGGCGGTGGCGCAGGCCCAGGGCAGCGCCGCGCGCGTGGACTACGCCAGCCTGCCGGCCAAGGAGCGGCGCGAACAGCTCGTGACGCTGGTGCGCCGCGAGCTGGCCACCGTGCTGGGCCTGGCGGGTTCGCCGCAATCGATCCCGGTGGACCAGACCTTCACCGCGCTGGGCCTGGACTCGCTCACCTCGGTGGAACTGCGCAACCGCCTGCAACAGGCGCTGGGCCGCAGCGTGGCCGCCACGGCCGCCTTCGAATGGCCTTCGGTGGGCGAGATGGCGACCCACCTGAACAGCCTCTATGGCGATGACGACACCTCGGATGCCTCCGACGCCGACAGCCGGGAGGAACTCACGTTGTGAGCGATACCGTTGAGTTGATCAAGCGGCTTCAAGGGCTGGACATCCATCTGAAACTCGACGGAGACCGGCTCAGCGTCAACGCGCCCAAAGGCGCGGTGACGGCCGAACTCCGCGAGGAACTCGGGCGGCGCAAGGACGAGGTCAAGGCCTACCTGGCGGCGCACGGCACCGCGCCCGCCCGCTCGGTGCTGCCGGCGCTGGAGCGCGTGCCGCGCCAGGCCGACATGCCGATCTCGCACACCCAGCAGCGGCTGTGGTTCCTGCGCCAGATGGACCCCACCAGCCACGCCTACAACATCGCGGCGTCCCTGCGCATCACCGGGCCGCTGGACGAGGCCGTGCTCGAGCGCGTGCTGGCGGTGCTGGTGGCGCGGCACGAAAGCCTGCGCACGCGCTTCATCTCGGTGCAGGGCGAGCCGCGTTTCGTGATCGACCCGAACGCCCGCGTGCACCTGGACCGCATCGACATCTCGCACCTGCAGGGCGCCGCGCGCGACGCGGCGTGCAAGCAGGCCATCGAAAGCATCGCGCGCCGCCCGTTCGACCTGTCGCAGGCGCCCTTGATTCATGCCGGCCTGATCCGCGAGAGCGGGCAGCAGCAGGTGTTCGCCTTCGCGCTGGACCACATCGTGTCCGACGGCCTGTCGCTCGGCATCTTCATGCTGGAGTTCCGCGACCTGTATTCGCGCCTGGCGACCGGCCACGAAGTGACGGTGGTCGAGCCGCCCATCCAGTACTACGACTACGCCGAATGGGAGCGCCGCGCCTTCGCGCAGGGCGCGATCGACGAGCACCTGGCGTTCTGGAAGCGCGAACTCGCCGGCCTGCCGTCGATGCTGCAGCTGCCCACCGACCGGCCCCGCCCGCCGGTGCAGACCACCCACGGCTCGCGCTGCGCGCTGCAGCTCACGCCCGCCTTCTCCGACCGCCTCAAGGCCTTCGGCCGCGCCGAGGGCACGACGCTGTTCATGGTGATGCTCTCGGCCTTCCAGGTGCTCATGCACCGCTACAGCGGCGAGACCGACATCGCCATCGGCTCGGCCATCGCCAACCGCAACCGCTCCGAGGTCGAGCACACCATCGGCTTCTTCGCCAACAACCTGGTGCTGCGCGCCGACCTGAACGGCGACCCGACGGTGCGCGAACTCATGGTCCGCGTGCGCGAGCGCGCGCTGCGGGCCTACGCGCACCAGGAGATGCCGTTCGACATGCTGGTCGACGAGCTGGGCACGCGCCGCGAGCTGGACCACTCGCCGCTGTTCCAGGTGCTGTTCGTGCTGCAGAACCTGTCCATGACCAGCCTGGAGCTGCCCGGCTTGCGCTGCGACAGCGTGGACCTGGACGTGACCGCCTCGCGCTTCGACCTGTCCGTCGACGTGTTCGACATCGTGCACGGCCTGCGCTGCTACTTCGAATACAACACCGACCTGTTCGACGTCTCGACCATCGAGCGCATGCTCAACCACTACCGCAAGCTGCTCGAAGGCTTCGTGGAGCGGCCGGACGCGCGCGTGAGCGAACTCGCCCTGCTGACGGACGGCGAACAGCGCCAGCTGCTGCTGGACTGGAACGCCACCACCATGCCGTACCCGACCGAGCAGACCGTGCACGGCCTGTTCGAGGCGCAGGCCCGGCGCACGCCCGACGCGGTGGCGCTGCAGTTCGAGGACGTGGCGCTGAGCTACGCCGAACTCAACGCCCGGGCCAACCAGCTGGCCCACCACCTGCGCGCCCTGGGCGCGGGGCGCGAGTCGCTGGTCGGGGTGTGGATGGAGCGCAGCGAAGACATGGTGGTCGCGGTGCTGGGCGTGCTCAAGGCCGGCGCGGCCTACGTGCCGCTCGACCCGGCGTTCCCCAAGGACCGCATCGACTACATGATGGAAGACGCGGAGCTGTCCATCGTCGTGACCCAGTCGACCCAGGCCGAAGGCCTGCCTACCGGCATCCGAGCGGTCTGCATGGACCGCGATGCCGCCACGCTCGCGGCCCAGCCGGCCGCCGACCCGGCGCCCCTGGCGGCTTGCGGCGACCTGGCCTACGTGATCTACACCTCCGGCTCCACCGGCCGCCCCAAGGGCGTGATGCTGGAGCACCGCGCGGTGGTGAACTTCCTGCTGTCCATGCACCGCGAGCCGGGCATCACCGCGCAGGACCGCTTCGTCTCGGTGACCACACTGTCGTTCGACATCGCGGGCCTGGAAATCCACGGCCCGCTCACGGTCGGTGGCACGGTGGTGCTGGCCTCGCGCGCGACCGCGCTCGACGGCGTGCGCCTGGCGGCGCTGCTCGACCGGTCCGAGGCCACGCTGCTGCAGGCCACGCCGGCCACCTGGCGCCTGCTGCTGGAAAGCGGCTGGCAAGGCCGGCCCGGTCTGAAGATGCTGTGCGGCGGCGAAGGCCTGCCGCGTGACCTGGCCGACAAGCTGCTGGCCACCGGCGGCGAGCTGTGGAACATGTACGGCCCGACCGAGACCACCATCTGGTCCACGGTCTGGCGCGTCACCGACACGCAGCGCGCGATCTCCATCGGGCGCCCGATCGCCAACACCCAGGTCTATGTGCTGGAGCCTTCGGGCCTGCCGGCGCCGGTGGGCGTGGGCGGCGAGCTGTGCATCGGTGGCGACGGCCTGGCGCGCGGCTACCGCAACCGCGACGACCTGACGGCCGAGAAGTTCGTGACACTGGACCTGCCCGGCGTGGGACCGACGCGGGTCTACCGCACCGGCGACGTGGTGCGCTTCCTGGCCGACGGCCGCATGGAGTTCGTCGGCCGGCGCGACCACCAGGTCAAGGTGCGCGGCTTTCGCATCGAGCTGGGCGAGATCGAAACCGTGCTCGCGAAACACGAGGGCATCAAGGACTGCGTGGTGCACGTGCGCGAGGACACGCCCGGCGATCAGCGCCTGGTGGCCTATGTCGTGAGCCAGCCCGGCGCCACTTTCGAGACCGAGGCCGCGCGCGCCACGTTGCGCGTGCAGCTGCCCGAGTACATGGTGCCCAACCTCTTCATGGTGCTGGAGGCGCTGCCGCTCACGCCCAACGGCAAGGTGGACCGCAAGGCCCTGCCGGCGCCGGCGCTGGTGATGGACGAGGCGGCCGACGTCGCCGACGAGGCCCTCATGACGCCGGTGCAGCGCCAGGTCGCCGCGCTCTGGCGCGAGGTGCTGAACACCCAGCGCGTGGGCCTGCACGCCAACTTCTTCGACCTCGGCGGCCACTCGCTGCTGCTGGTCCGGCTGCAGTCGGCGATGCAGCGCGAGTTCGGGAAAGAGTTCCCGCTGGTGGAGCTGTTCCAGCGCACCACCGTGGCCGCCCAGGCCGAACGCATGTCAACACCGGTGGGCGCCAGTGGGGCGCTGGAGCGCGCCCGCGCGCGCGCCGCCAAACAGATTCAGGGGTAAGGGGATGGGTCCCAGCGAGAAATTTCCCGAGCACGCCATGGCCATCGTCGGCATGGCGGGGCGCTTCCCGGGCGCGCGCGATCTGGACGCGTTCTGGCGGAACATCCGCGAGGGCGTCGAGTCGCTCGAACCGTTCAGCGACGCCGACCTGCACGGCGCCGGCGTGGACCCGGCCCTGAGCGCGCAGCCTCAGTACGTGCGCAAGGGCACGGTGCTGGAGAACGCCGACCACTTCGATGCCGGCTTCTTCGGCATGTCGCCGCGCGAGGCGCAGGTGATCGACCCGCAGCAGCGCATCTTCCTGGAGTGCGCCTGGGAGGCGCTGGAGCACGCGGGTTACGCGCCCGGCGCGATCGCGCAGGCCGTCGGCGTCTACGCCGGCGCCAGCATGAACACCTACCTGCTGTCGCAGATCCTGCGCGACCCGGCGCTGGCCGCCTCGGTCGGCGGTTACCAGCTCATGCTGGGCAACGACAAGGACTTTCTCTGCACGCGCGTGTCCTACAAGCTGGATCTGCACGGACCCAGCATGACGCTGCAGACCGCCTGCTCGACCTCGCTGGTGGCGGTGCAGGTGGCCTGCCGCGCGCTGGAGCGGCACGAGTGCGACATCGCGCTGGCCGGTGGCGTGTCGGTGAACTTCCCGCAGCGCGGGGGCTACCTGTTCCAGGAGGGCATGATCCTCTCGCCCGACGGCCACTGCCGGCCGTTCGACGTGGACGCCAAGGGCACGCGGCCCGGCGCCGGTGCCGGCATCGTGGTGCTCAAGCGCCTGGCCGATGCGCTGGCCGATGGCGACACCATCCATGCCGTGATCCGCGGCGCGGCCATCAACAACGACGGCGCCGGCAAGGCCGGCTACACCGCGCCCAGCGTGGACGGCCAGGTGGAGGCCATCGCCACGGCGCAGATGCTGGCCGGCGTGGAGCCGCGCAGCATCGGCTACCTGGAGGCGCACGGCACCGCCACGCCGCTGGGCGACCCGATCGAGATCGCGGCGCTGCGCCAGGTGTTCGAGGCCGGAACCGCCGACCAGGGCTTCTGCCGCCTGGGCTCGCTCAAGGCCAACCTGGGCCACCTCGACGCCGCCGCCGGCGTGGCCGGCCTCATCAAGACCGTGCTGGCGTTGCAGCACCGCGAGCTGCCGCCGCTGGTGAACTTCCGCCAGGCCAACCCGCAGCTCGGCCTGGACCGCTCGCCGTTCACCGCCAGCGCCCAGGCCGCGCCCTGGCCAGCGGGGGATGCGCCGCGCCGCGCGGGCGTGAGTTCCTTCGGCATCGGTGGCACCAACGCCCACGTGGTGCTGGAGGAAGCGCCCGAGCTGGAGCGCGCAGAAACCAAAGGCCAACCGCAATTGCTGGTGCTGTCCGCGCGCAGCGAGGCCGCGCTCGAAGCCGCCACGCAGCGCCTGCGCGAGCACCTCGCCGGGCCCGGCGCGGCGCAGGACCTGCGCGACGTGGCCTGGACGCTGCAGGAAGGCCGGCGTGCCTTCCCGCACCGCCGCACCCTGGTGGCCGCGACCGCCGCCGACGCGGTGGCCGCGCTCGGTGCGCCCAAGCGCGCCCCGGTGCACACGGCCCGCCACGAAGGCGGCGAGCGCCCGGTGGCCTTCCTGTTCAGCGGGCAGGGCAGCCAGTTCGCCGGCATGGGCGCCGACCTGTACGCGCAACACGCCGTGTACCGCGATGCGATCGACCGCTGCGCCGAGCTGCTGCGCGAGCCCCTGGGCCGCGACCTGCGCGAAGTGCTGTTCGCCCCCGCGGGCGACCTCACCATCAACGAAACCCGCTACGCCCAGCCGGCGCTGTTCGTCACCGAGTACGCGCTGGCGACGTTGTGGCAGTCGTGGGGCGTGCGCCCGGCCGCGATGCTGGGCCACAGCATCGGCGAGTACGTGGCGGCCCACCTGGCCGGCGTGATGTCGCTGGCCGATGCGCTCACCCTGGTGGCCGCGCGCGGCCAGCTGATGCAGGGCATGGCGCCCGGCGGCATGGCGGCGGTGCAGCTCAGCGCTTCCGAGCTGCAGAAGTGGCTGGCCACGCCGGCCGGCACGCTGGAGATCGCGGCGGTGAACGCGCCTGGCCTGTGCGCCATCTCCGGCCCGCACGAAGTGCTCGACGCCTGCCTCAAACAACTGAAGGAGCAGGGCATCGACGCCCAGCCGCTGCACACCTCGCACGCGTTCCATTCCTCGATGATGGAAGGCGTGCTCGCGCCGTTCACCGCGCTGGTCGAGAAGATGGCCCTGGCCGCGCCCGGCGTGCCCTACGTGTCCAACGTCACCGGCCTGTGGATCACACCGGCCCAGGCCACCTCGCCCGCGTACTACGCCGAGCACCTGCGCCGCGCCGTGCTGTTCGAGGCCGGCGTGCGCACGCTGGCGGCCGATGCCTCGCTGCACCTGCTCGAGGTCGGCCCCGGCCGCTCGCTGGCGCACCTTGGCGGGCATGACGCTGGGCGTGGAAGGCGTGCGCCGCACCAGCCTGTCCATGGGCAATGCACGCGACGCCCGCCAGGGCTCGCAGGCGGTGCTCGACGCCGCCGGCCGCCTCTGGCTCGCGGGCGTGTCGCTCGACTGGGCCGGCCTGCACGGCCCGGTGCGGCCGCACCGCGTGCCGCTGCCCACCTACCCGTTCGAACGCAAGCGCCACGCGGTGGACCCGGCGGCGCCCAAGGCCGCGCCCCCCAAGGCGGCGGCCCCGGTGGCGGAGGCCGCCGTGCAGCGGCCCGTCGACGACTGGTTCTGGGAACCTTCCTGGCAACGCGCGGGCGCCTTGCCGACCGCTCTGTCGCCGTCCACCGAGGCCCAGGGCCGCTGGCTGGTGTTCCGGGGCGACGATGCCGCGTCACAGGCCCTGGCGAGCGCGCTGGCCGGGCAGGGCGCCGAGGTGGTCTCGGTGACCACCGGTGACGTGTTCCGGCAGGTCTCCGCCACGCACTACGAGGTGGCGCCCAGTTCTCAGGCCGACCACGATCAACTGTTCGGCGCCCTGGGCGAGGCACCGCTGGCCTGCGTGCTGCACGCCTGGAACGTGGCGCCCGATGCGCCGCTGATGGCCGGCGCCCTGGACGCCGCACTGCCGCAAGGCCGCCGCCAGGCCTTCGACGCGCTGATCTGCCTGGCGCGCGCGCTGGGTGGCGTGAAGCGCGCCCAGCCGCTGCCGGTGCTGGTGCTCAGCAGCGACCGCGAGCCGGTGCTGGGCACCGAGTCCGTTCGGCCCGAGCGCGCGCTGCTGCTCGGCCCGGCCTTGCTCCTGCCGCTGGACGTGCCCGGCGTGCACTGCCGCGCGATCGATCTGGCGGGCAGCGAATGGACGCCTGAGGCCGCGCCCCGGCTGGCCGCCTCGCTGCGCGCCGAAGCGGCCCGGCCCGATCCGGACGGCGTGGTGGCCTACCGTGGGCGCCACCGCTGGACGCCCACGCTCACGCCGCAGCGCCTGGGCGCCGACGCGGGCGCGGGCGCGCTGCCGCTGCGTGAGGGTGGCACCTACCTCGTTACCGGCGGTGCCGGTGGCATCGGCCTCACGCTGGGCCAATGGCTGGCCCGCACCGCGCGCGCGGCCCGGCTGGTGCTGGTGTCGCGCTCGGCCTGGCCCGACCGCGCGCAGTGGGACACGCTGCTGGCGGCGAAAGACACGCCCGCGCCGCAGAAGGAGCGCATCGCCGGCATCCGCGCGATGGAAGCCGCGGGCGCCGAGGTGCTGCTGTGCTCGGCCGACGTGGCCGACGAAGCGCAGATGCAGGCCGTGGTCGCCATGGCGCGCGCGCGTTTCGGCGCGGTGCACGGCGTGGTGCATGCCGCGGGCGCGCTGGGCACCGGCACGGTGTTCGAGAAAACGGCGCAAAGCATCGAGGCCGTGCTGCGGCCCAAGCTCGAAGGCACGCTGGTGCTGGACCGCGTGCTCGCTGGCGCCGGGCTCGATTTCTTCATGATGTGCTCGTCCATCAGCACCTCCTTCGGCTCGGCCGGCATGGCCGACTACTCGGCCGCCAACGCCTTCCAGGACGCGTTCGCCAAGTCCGGCCTCGCGCGCTCGAGCGAGCGTGTGCTCGCGGTGGGCTGGGATTCGTGGCGCGACGTCGGCTTCTCGGCCGCGCAGGGGGGCGACAGCTCGCACGCCGCGCTGCGCTACGCCATCCGCCCGCAGGAGGGCGCTGAAGCTTTCGGGCGCGTGCTCGCCAGCGGCCTGCCGCATGTGTACGTCACCCGCCAGGTCATGCCCGACATGCTGCGCGACGTGGAGGCCTTGAAGGCCTGGTTGCGCACCTCGGGCGAGGCCACGCAGAGCCCGCCCGCCTCGGCCGAGCCGGGCGCCGCCGCCCCAGTGGACCTGCAGGCGCTGGCCCCGAGCGAGATCGAGGCGCGCATCGGCGCCATCTGGGCCGACCTGCTGGGTGTGGACGACATCGGGCTCGACGACGACTTCTTCGCGCTGGGCGGGCATTCGCTGATCGCCACCCGCATCATCGCGCGCATCGAAGAGCAATTCGGCGCGCGCCTGTCGCTGCGCGACCTGTTCGAAGGCCCCAGCATCCGCCAACTGGCGGCGAAAGTGGTGGCGCAGGGCGCATCGGGCGCCAGGAGCACAGGCCAGCCCGAGAGCGGCGCTGGGGATGAGGACCGGGAGGAGATCGAGTTTTGAACGCGCACGAGTTGCTGGCACAGCTGCAAGGCCTGGGCGTCGAATTGACGGCGGACGAAGGCCGCCTGCGCGTGAGCGCGGCCCGAGGCCGCCTGGACGAGGACCTCAAACACGCCATCGGTGAACACAAGACCGAGTTGCTCGCGCTGCTGGCGCAGCGCCGCGCCCCCGGCGCCGGGCCGGCGGCCGGCGTGGCGCACGACGGGCCGTTGCCCCTGTCGCCGTTCCAGGAGCGGCTGTGGATCCTGCAGCAGCTCGAACCCGACAGCACCACCTACCTGATCGCCACCACCTGGCTCGCGCCCCTGGGCGTGAGCGGTGAAGCCCTGGTGGCCGCGATCGAGCGCGTGCACGCGCGCCAGCTCGGCCTGCGCATGGTGTTCGTCGAGGAACAGGGCAAGCCCACGGGCCGCCGCGTGCAGGTGCCCAAGGTGCGCATGCACGACCTGCGGCACCTGACCCCGACCGAACAGAAATGGCAGGTGGACGCCGATGTAGAGCGCGTGGTGCACACGCCGATCGACCTGGCGCACGAGACGCCTGCGCGTTTCGAGGTCTACGCCACCGCCGGCGACAGCTGGGTGGTGATGGTCGCGGCGCACCACATCGCGGTCGATGCCTGGTCGCTGCACGTGCTGCGCCGCGAGATCGCGGCCGAGCTGGCGGCGCCGCGTGGCGACGAAGCCGCCGCGCCCGCGCTGCAGTACGCCGACTACGCCGCCTGGCAGCGCCACGCGGTCGACACCTCCGCCGGGCTGGACTGGTGGGAACGCACGCTGCAAGGCGCGCCCCAGCTCTCGGCCTTTCCCGCCGACCTGCCGCTGTCCGACGCGCCGCCCAAGGGCGCCTCGGTGGACTTCGAGCTGGACGCGGAGCTGCTCTCGGGCCTGCGCCAGCTGGTGCGGCGCGAGAACGCCACGGTCTACATGGCGCTGCTGGCGGCCACCGCCGCGCTGCTGCGCGCGCACACGGCGCAGGGCGACCTGCTGCTGGGCAGCCCCATGGGCGTGCGCGAGCGCGCCGAGTTCGAAAACCTGATCGGCCCCTTCGTGAACCTGCAGGTGGTGCGCCTGCAGGCCGGCGACGACCCGGCTTTCAGCGAACTGCTGCGCCGCGCGCGCAGCGCCTTGCTGGACGCGCACGAGCACCGCGAGGTGTCTTTCGAAAGCGTGCTGGAGCGGCTGCGCCCGGTGCGCTCGTTCCAGCACTCGCCGCTGTTCCAGGTGGCGGTGGTGCAGCACAACGTCAACGCCCAGAGCCAGGGCTCGACCAGCGAGAGCGGCCTGGCCATCACCGGCGGTGGTGCGCTGCACGAGCTGACCTGGTTCGCGCGCGAGGAGGGCGGCCGGCTGGTCTGCAGCCTGGAGTACCGCAGCGACCTTTACTCGAGCGGCATGATGGAGCGCCTCGCTTCGCAGCTGCAGGCCCTGCTGCGCGGCGCGGTGGCGAACCACGAGGCACCGATCAGCCAGTTGCCCCTGCTCACGCCGGCCGCGCGCGAACAGCTCGTGCACGGCTTCAACGAGACCACGCAGGCGCTGGACACCACGCTCTTCGCCCAGCGCCTGGAGCGGCAGGCCGCCGAATTGCCCACGCGCACCGCGGCGGGCTTCGAGGGCCAGACCCTGGACTACGCCACGCTGAACCGCCGCGCCAACCAGCTCGCGCACCACCTGCAGGGCCTGGGCGTGCGGCCCGGCGTGCGCGTGGGCATCTGCATGGACCGCTCGCTGGACCTGCTGATCGCGCTGCTGGCGGTGCACAAGTCCGGTGGGGCCTATGTGCCGCTGGACCCCGACTTTCCCGCCGAGCGCCTGGCCTACATGCTGGAAGACAGCGGCGCGCAGGTGCTGGTCACGGCGGGCGAGGCGGCCGACGCCGTGAGCGCACCCGAAGGCGTGCGCTGCGTGGACCCGCTGGCCGACGCGGCCGCGATCGCCGCGCACAGTGGCGAGAACCCGGCGCCCTCGGCCGGCGCCGGCGACGCGGCCTATGTGATCTACACCTCCGGCTCCACCGGCCGCCCCAAGGGCGTGGTGGTGCCGCAGGGCGCGCTGGCCAACTTCCTGGCGTCGATGGCGCTGCAGCCCGGCCTGGGCGCCGACGACGTGCTCGCGGCCGTGACCACGGTGTCGTTCGACATCGCCGGTCTGGAGCTGTACCTGCCCCTGACCGTGGGCGCGCGGGTCGAGCTCGCCTCGCGCGACACCGTCACCGACGGCGCGGCGCTGGCCGACTGGCTCGCCGCGTGCGGGGCCACGGTGCTGCAGGCCACGCCGGCCACCTGGCGCCTGCTGCTCGAAACCGACTGGACCCCGGCGCGCCCCTTGCGCGCCTTCTGCGGCGGTGAACCGCTGCCGCGCGACCTGGCCGACCGCCTGCTGGAGCGCGTGGCCCAGCTGTGGAACCTCTACGGCCCGACCGAGACCACCATCTGGTCCACCGTGCAGCGCGTGGAGCCTTCGCCGGCGCCCATCCGCATCGGCCGGCCCATTGCGAACACGCAGGTCTACGTGGTCGATGCGCGCGGCGAGCCCGTGCCGATCGGCGTGCCCGGTGAGCTGTGCATCGGCGGTGCCGGCGCTGCGCACGGGTTACCACGAGCGCGCGGAGCTCACGGCCGAGCGCTTCGTGGCCGACCGCTTCGCCCGCGAGCCGGGTGCGCGCCTGTACCGCACCGGCGACCTCGCGCGCTGGGACGCGCAAGGCCATCTGCACCACCTGGGCCGGCTCGACCACCAGGTGAAGGTGCGTGGCTACCGCATCGAACTGGGCGAGATCGAGACCGCGCTGTCCGCCCACCCGGCCGTGCGCCAGGCGGTGGTGATGGGCCGCGAGGCCGGCCCGGCCGATGTGAGGCTGGTGGCCTACCTGGCGTTCCAGCCGGGCGAAGACCTGACCGCCAGCGATGTGCGCCGCTTCCTGCGCAAGCAGCTGCCGGATTACATGATCCCGTCGGTGGTGGCGGCGGTGGACGCGATCCCGCTCACGCCCAACGGCAAGGTCGACCGCGCCGCGCTGCCCGACCCGTTCCGCCACGCGGTGCAGGCCGCGCGCGATTTCGTCGCACCCGAGCCGGGCCACGAGCAGGCCATGGCCGAGATCTGGCGCGCCATCCTGCACGTCGATCGCGTGGGCGCCGAGGACAACTTCTTCGAACTCGGCGGCCATTCCCTGCTGTCGCTGCGCGTGGCGCAGGCGGTGGAAAAGCGGTTGGGGTGGCGCATGGATGCGCGTACATTGTTCTTCCAGAACCTGCGTCAGGTGGTGCGCCACCGCGGCCGCCGAAAAGGGAAGCCTCCAGGAATGACGCCACTGTTTTTTGGTGAGAGCTCGCGCCGCCTGTTCGGCGTCTACACGCCGGCGCACGCGCGCGGCGGGAAGGCGCGCGGGGTCGTGATCTGCCCGCCCTGGGGCACGGAGTACCTGCGCGCGCACCGCAGCGTCTGCCAGCTCGGCCGGCTGCTGGCCGAGTCCGGCGTGCACGTGCTGCGTTTCGACTATTACGGCACCGGCGATTCCGCCGGGGACACGAACGAGGGCGACCTGAAAGGCTGGCAGGCCGACGTGGAAACCGCCATCGACGAACTCAAGGACACCGCCGGCCTGCAGCGCGTGGGCCTGGTGGGCCTGCGCCTGGGTGGCCTGCTCGCGGCCCGCGTGGCGCCGGTGCGGCGCAAGGACGTGGATGCCGTGGTGCTGTGGGATCCGGTGGTGCAGGGGGCCGATCACCTGGCCGGCCTGCAGCGCCTGGACGCGGCCGTGGCCCGCGAGCGCGCCTTGAAGGTGAACGCCGGGGAGCTGCTGGGCTTTCCCATGTCCGTGGCCCTGGCGACCGAGCTTCAGGCCATCGACCTGCTGCAGCACGCGCCCGGCCTGCCGGCGCGCACGCTCATGGTGGTGTCGGAAAACGTGCTCGGGCAGGACGCCGTGCGCACCGCGCTCGAAACGGCGCGGCCCGGCGCGCAGCCCTTCGAGCACATCCAGAGCCAGCCCGCCTGGCTGGAGGACCAGCATTCCGGCGCGGGCGCCGTGCCCGTCAAGCTGCTGCAGCGCGTCGTGGAGTGGCTGGCCTGATGGAACGCGTCGTCGAACAGGCCTTGCTGCTGGGCCCCCGCAAATCCATGGTCGGGGTGATCACGCCCGCGTCCACGCGCTCGGCCGTGCCCGACGCGCCTTTTGTCGTGATCCTCAACGCCGGCATCATCCACCGCGTCGGCCCCAACCGCATGCACGTGCTGCTGGCCCGCGCGCTGGCGGCCGCGGGTTTCGGTGTGCTGCGGGTCGACCTCTCCGGCCTGGGCGACAGCGAGGCGCGCAGCGATGCGCTGCCGCCGCTGGACGCCACCATGGCCGATATCCGCGAGATCCTGGACATGCTGCAGGCCACGCGCCAGGTGCAGCGCGTGGTGCTGGTGGGCCTGTGCTCGGGCGCCGACCATTCCATCATCTACGCCGGCACCGACGAGCGCGTGGTGGGCGTGGCGCTGATGGACCCGTCCATTCCGCGCACCCTGGGCTACTACGTGCACCACTACGGCCACCGCATCCTGGGCCTGCGCGCCTGGCTGAACCTGATGCTGGGCCGCCACCCGATCTGGCGCGCGCTGCGGCGCCGCCTGAGCCGCAAGGCGCCCGGCGGGTCGCCGGCCGAAGAGGTGGAGGCCCGGGGGCCGTCGCTGGAAGATCCGAAGGTCAAGGCCTTCCTGCAGAATGCCTACGGCCGCGCGCTCGGCAGCGGTGTGCAGATGCTGGCCGTGCTCACCTCGGACCGGCAGCGCCAGCACAACTACCGCCGCCAGTTGCTGGACGCCTTCCCCCTGTTGACCTTCGGCGACCAGCTGTGGCTGGAGTACTTCAAGGAATGCGACCACACCTTCGCGTCGTCGGCCAACCGCGCCCGCCTGATCGGCCTGGTGGAGACGTGGATGAAGGCGACCAACTTCCGCTCGCCGCCCAAGGGCTGAGCGAACGGTTCAGCGGTTCGAAGGCAGCACGCGGCTTGTCAGCCAGTCGTCGGTCATGGCCAGGAAGGCCTGCTGCGCGGTGCGTGTCGTGATCAGGTGGTCCGACACTTCCAGGTAGTTGAAGCCCACCTTCTCGTGGAACGGGAACTGGCCGAACATGCCCTTGAACTGGCCGGCGTGGTTGAACCACTCGGGCTCGCCGCCGCAGTAGACGAACAGCAGCTCCACGCCACCGTCGCTCAGGGTCTGGATGCGCTGGCCGAAGACCTCTTTCGGTGGCGCCAGGGACACTTCCACCGCGCGCCCGCTGCCGTTGCCGCCATCGCCGTCGGTGGATCTGGCGCGGAACAGGCCGAGCAGCCGGTCGGCCGCCTTGCGCACCGCGCCCGCCAGGCCCGCGCGGCGCAGTTTGTAGAAGAAGGTCCGGGTGCGTGAGGCGGCCGTCGGGTAGGCGTAGAGGTCCCACAGCAGGATGGCGCGCAGGCGCGGGTCTTCCAGCGCCACCAGGTGCGCCACCTCGGCGCCCGAACAGAACCCCACCATCATGAAACGCGCGCAGCCAAAGCGCGCCTGGGCCGCGTCCATCACCGAGCGCGTGTCGGCCACCCACTGTTCGACCACCGGCAGGGTGCTGGCGGTGCGGCGGCTGTCGCCCAGGCCGCTCATGTCGAAACGCACCGAAGGAATGCCCTGGGCCGCGAGGCGGCGCGCGAGGTGCACGTTCATGCGGTGCGGCCCGCTGCGCGGGATCACGCCGGAGTTGGTCAACAGGGCCACGACGGGCGGCGCGCCGTTGAAGCCCGTGTCGGCGGGGGTGAAGGTGGCGACGAGGTGGTTTTCGATCCCCAGCGTCAGGGTGTGTTCGGCCATCGGTCAGTCGAGGGTGGAGAGAACGGCGCGCAGCAGGTCCGGAGGGACGATCGCCGTGCCCATCGCCTGACTGGACATCCAGTCGGTGATCTGCCCGATATTGTGCAGGCGGAATTCGGGGTGGTTCTCCAGGTCGGCGAAATGCCCGCGCTGTTCATCGGGCACGGCGCAGAGCACGCGCACACCGCGCCGCAGCGCGGGCGCCACCTGCACGTCGCGCAGGTTCTGCAGTTCGTCGGCGAGGGACTGGCCGACGTGAAAGCCCAGCAGGTCGCCCGGCAGGCCGGGGGCGACCCCCTTGTCGCTGGCGAGCAGCCGGTCCCAGGGCACGCGGAACATGCGCACCAGTTCGCGCTGGTGGCCTTCCATGAGCTGGCGCATGTAGGTGGGGCCGTCGAGCACCGGTTCCCACAGCACGAGCTGCGTGGGCGGCTTGCGCGCGCGCAGGGCCGCGCGCAGCGCGAGGGTGGCGCCCAGGCCCATGCCGAACCAGATCACGGGCGCGCCATCGCCGTCCTGCAGCTGCTCGTGGGCGGCCAGGGTGTCGTCCAGCCAGCCGCTGAGCGACTGGTCTTCCTCGTTGCCGGGGGAGTCGCCGGTGCCGTGGTAGTCGAAGCGCAGGGATTCACAGCGCTCGCGCGCGAGCCGTTCGCCCACGACACGGTAGATGGCCGCGGTGCGCACGGCCTCTTGGCCGAGCGGGCGGCACAGCAGGAAGCGCGCGCGCGGTGCGCCACCGCTGCTGGCGGTCTGGTACACGCCCACCATCTCCCGCCCGGGGCGGCCGAAACGTCTGATCGCAAGGTCCATGGAATCGAATCGGTGGTGTGCCGGGTCAGGCCCGTTGAACGAGGCGCGCGAGCCGTTTCATGAGGCCCGGCGCGGGTTCGGCCGCGTCGGCGTTGGCGGCCGCGGAGGCCGGCGGCGTGTCGGCACCGGTGGCGTCGTAGGCCACAGCGAGCTGGGCCAGCGTTTCGCTCACGTAGCGGCGCGGGCTGATCTGCTTGCCGATCTGCTGCTCCAGCTTGAGCACGGCCTGCATGGCGGTGAGCGAGGTGCCGCCCAGGTCGAAGAAGTTGTCGTTGCGGCCGATGTGGCTCATGCCCAGCAGCTCGCTCCAGACCGCGTGGATGGCCTGCTCGGTGGCCGTGCCGGCGAAGCGGTCGCCGGTCTGGCTCGCCTGCGCCTTGAGCGCGCGCGATTGCGCCAGCTGCAGCCGGCCCGAGGGGTGGCGCACGATCTGCTCGAACCAGCGCAGGTCGAGCGCCGCGCGGGCCTCGGTGGGCACGGCGTCGAGCAGCGCGCGGGCGTGGGATTCGCGCTGCGCGGCGGACAGGCCGCTGGCCTGCAGGCCGATCACCAGCCGGCGGCGCCCGTTCGAGTCCACCGCGGCCTGCGCGGCGGCCACGTCGACGCCCGGCAGCGCCAGCGCCGCCTGCTCCAGCGCCTCGAGGTCCACCAGGCCACCGCCGAGCAGCACCGTGGGTTCGTTCGCATCGCTCACGTGTTGCAGCACGCCGTCGCTGCGCCAGCGCGCGCTGGTGTGGCTGGCTGTCCAGGCGCCCGCCGCGCCGGCCTTCACCCAGACGGGGGCGGCCACGCCGATCGGGGCCGTGCCCTCGGGCCGCGGCGCGACGCGCACGGTGTGCGGCACCAGGGGTCGGCCCACCAGGCCGGCCTCGGCCGCGTCGGCCACCCAGTGGGCGGCCAGCGGCAGGGGCAGTGAATCGGTCTGCAGCACGTTGAGCACGGAAAGGCCCGCGTCCAGCAGCTGCGCCACGAGTTCGGGGGAGTTGTCGCGCGCGTCCACGGCGGCGATGACCGAGAGCGAGGCGCCACGGCGGGCCTGCAGGGCGTCGGCCCAGGTGTTGGCGTCCGCGAAGACGAGGCCGGTGCGCTCGCGCTGGAGGTCGGCCACCAGGGTGGCGCCGTCGGGCGCCTGGTCCCACAGCACCAGCCGGCCGCCGGTGTGCAGCGCCAGGCCCAGCAGGGTCAGCGCGGTGCCGGTGGCGTGGGCGCTGGCGCGCAGGCAGTCGCCCACCAGCAGGTGGGCCTGGCGGGCGAGGCCGGCGCTGATCTGGGCGACCAGCGCGGCGTCGAAGGCTTGCGGCTGGACCGCCGCCTTGCGCGCCGTGGCGGCGGGCTGGCTTTGCAGCCAGGGTGCGTCGCCGAAAGCCACCGCGTCGGCGGGCGGCGTGTCGCCGGGTGTCAGGGGCAGGCAGTGGTGGCCCAGGCGCAGCACGGCCAGGGCGGTGACCAGTTGGGCCACCGGCTCCTGCATCGCGATGGCCACGGTGAGCGGGTGGCCCGCCGCGGGCAGGCGGGTCTTGAGCTGGGCCGCGTTGTCGTTCACGCGGCGGACCAGCTCGCGGGCGTCGAGTTCGGTGCCGCCGATGCGCAGCAGCGCGGGTGGGGTGAGGGCGCTGGCGCGCTGCTCCAGCAGATCGAACAGGCTTTGCGCGGGCGCCACGGCCGGCGCGTCCAGCGCCAGCACGCGGGCCTGTTCGGCGGGCGTGGGCGCCATCAGCTGCGCCACGGTCTGGTTCGGCGTGCGGGCCACCGCGTCGAGCAGGGCCACGAAGCGCTCGTGCAGGGACTTCGCGGTGGAAGGCAGGTAGAGGTGGGTGTCGTACTGGATGCCACCTTCGATGCCGGAGGGGATCTCGACCAGCCAGAGGTTGAGGTCTTCGGTGGCGCCCTTGTGGCGCACGTGCACGCGCTCGTGCTCGAGCGGGCCCCAGTGGGTGGGCCGGTTGCGCGCGTCCTGGAACGAGAACATGCACTGGTACAGGCGCGCGTGCACGCCGGGCTGTTCGGCTTCGAGCACGTGGGCCATGCGCTCGAAGGGCACGTCCTGGTGGGCGAAGGCCTCGACGACGGCGGCGCGCACGCGACCGATCCAGTCGAGCCAGCTCAGCGAGGTGTCCACCGGCAGGCGCACTGGCAGCATGTTGTTGAAGAAACCCATGATGGGGTCGAGCTCGGGCGTGGGGCGGCCGCGCACCGGCAGGCCGATGGTCGGCGCGGGCTCGCGCAGCAGCTGCGAGACCATGGCGGCGTAGACCGAGAGCGCCACGATGCTCAGCGTGGAGCCGGTGCGCTTGGCGATGTCGCGCACGCGGTCGGCCTGCTCGGCGGCGATGTGCATGGACTCGGTGGCGCCTTCGCGCAGCATGCCGGGCAGGCGGGCCAGGTCGGTCAGCGGCTCCTGCACCGGTTTGCCGAGGAACTGCTTTTTCCAGTAGGTCAGCTGGTCCTGCAGTTCGTCGCTGTCCAGCCAGCGCGCGTGCCAGTCGGCGAAGTCGCCGTAGGTCAGGGCCAGGGGCGGCAGCGGCGAGGGCCGGCCTTCCGAGAAGGCCTGGTAGAGCGCGTTCATCTCGTCGTACAGCAGGTCGAACGACCAGCCGTCCCAGATCACGTGGTGCGTCATGAAGAACAGCACGTGGTGGTCGTCGGCGAGGCGGAACAGGCGGGCCTTGAACAGGGGCGCGTGCTCGAGCGAGAAGGCCTGGTCGGACAGGGCGGCCAGCCGCTCCTGCAGCACGGCTTCCTGTTCGCTCGGCGGGTAGCTGCCCAGGTCTTCCAGCGGCAGCAGGCTGAACGCGGGCAGCTCGACGTTCTTCTGCACCGGGCCCTGAGCGGTGGACACGACGGCGCTGTGCAGCGCCGGCTGGCGCTTCACGATGTCCTGGAAGGCGCGGTCGAAGGCCTGCAGGTCCATCGGGCCGCGCAGGCGGTGGCCCGAGGGCGCGTTGTAGACGGTGCGGCCGGGCTGCATGGCCTCGATGAAGCGGATGCGCTCCTGCATCAGGGTCAGCGGCGCCTGGCGCTGGTCAGCGCGGTGCACCAGCGGTTCGCGGGTGGGCGCCGTGGCGCCGCGTTGTTCGTCGATCAGGCGCGCCAGCTTTTCGGCGGTGGTCGATTCGAACAGCACCCGCAGGTTGAGCTGCAGGCCGAAGGCCTTGTTGATCTGGCCCATGAGCTTGGCGGCCAGCAGCGAGTGGCCGCCGAGGAAGAAGAAGTCTTCGTCCACGCCGACGGCGGGCAGCTTGAGCACGGCCTGCATGGCCTCGACCACCGCTTTTTCGGTGTCGTTGCGCGCGGGCTTGACCGCGCCCGCGCTGGCCGACGGTGCCGGGCCGGTGGGCGCGGGCAGGGCCTTGCGGTCGATCTTGCCGTTGGGCAGGAGCGGCATGGCATCCAGCAGCACGATCTGCTGGGGCAGCATGTAGTCGGGCAGACCGGCGCGCAGCGCCTCGCGCAGGGCGGCGGCGTCGGGTTGCTGGCCGGCGTGCGGCACGGCGTAGCCGATCAGGCGCACGTCGCCCGGGCTGTCCTCGCGGGCCATCACCACGGTGCGGGCGATGCCGGGCAGGGCGGCGAGGCGGGCCTCGATCTCGCCCAGCTCGATGCGGTAGCCGCGGATCTTGACCTGGAAGTCCAGCCGGCCCAGGTGCTCCAGCGTGCCGTCTTCGCGCCAGCGCGCGAGGTCGCCGGTGCGGTAGATGCGCGCGCCGGGCGTGGTGGTGTCGAACGGGTCGGCCACGAACTTCTCGGCGGTGAGTTCGGGGCGCTTGAAGTAGCCGGTGCGCACGCCGGCGCCGCCGATGCACAGCTCGCCTTCCTGGCCGATGGCCACGGGCTTCATCTGCTCGTCCAGCACCCAGACCTGGGTGTTGGCGATCGGGTGGCCGATCGTGATCTTCTGCGCCGCGTCGGTGACGCGGCACAGGGTGGACCACACGGTGGTCTCGGTCGGGCCGTACATGTTCCAGAGTTCCACGCCGGCCTCGAGCAGGCGCTGCGCCAGCGAGGGCGGCAGCGGCTCGCCGCCGCACAGGGCGCGGAAGCCGGCGGGCGCGCGCCAGCCGGCGTCGAGCAGCATGTGCCAGGTGGTGGGAGTGGCCTGCATCACGTTGATGCGCTGCTCGGCGGCCAGGCGGCCGAGCACCTCGCCGTCCATGGCGTCTTCGCGCTGGGCCAGCACCACGCTGGCGCCCACGGTGAGCGGCAGGAAGAGTTCGAGCACCGCGATGTCGAAGGACAGCGTGGTCACGGCCAGCAGCCGGTCGCCGGCCTGCAGGCCCGGCTCGCGGCGCATGCTGGCGAGGAAGTTGCACACCGCGTTCTGCGGCAGCACCACGCCCTTGGGCTTGCCGGTGGAGCCCGAGGTGTAGATGACGTACATGGGCGCGTCGTCGGCCCAGTCGGCGGGGCGCGGCAGGGCGCTGTCGGAGGCCGAGGCGATGGCGGCGGCGTCGTCGTCGATGCGGATCTGTTGCTCGCGCGGCACGCCCGAGAGGCTGGCGTTGGCCGCGTCGGTGATCACCAGGCGCACGCCCGCGTCCTCGGCCATGTAGCGCAGGCGGTCCTTGGGGAAGCCCGGGTCGAGCGGCACATAGGCCGCGCCGGTCTTCAGGATGCCGAGCAGGGCGGGCACGAGGTTGGGGCCGCGCGTGAGGCACACGCCCACCCGCATGCCGGCACCGATGCCGCGCGAGCGCAGCAGCTGGCCGAAGCGGTTGGCGCGCGATTCCAGTGCGGCGTAGCTCAGGCTCACGCCGTGCGCCACCAGGGCGACGGCATCGGGCGTGGCGGCGGCCTGGCGGCTGATCCACTGCTCCACGCGGGCATGCGGCTCCAGCGGCATGGCGGTGGCCTGGTTCCAGGCGATCAGGCGCGCGTCCGGTGCCGTGGCAGGGCGCACGGGCGCGGGCGCCACCACGGCGGTGAGCACCGGCAGTTCGACGCCGGGGTGCTGCGCGAAGTGGGCGATCTCGGCGCGCAGGGCATCGATCAGTTCCTGCGCGCGCTGCGGGCTGAAGAACTCGCTGCTGTGGTGCAGGTCCAGCGTGAGCGCGTCGTTCTGTTCGTAGAAGTTGAAGAACAGCTCGCTGAGCGTGCCGCGCTTGCGGCCTTCGTGCATGGCGGCCTGCAGGGGCGCGTAGGCCGAGAGGTCGACCTTGGGGTTGAGGTTGAAGAAGATGCCGGTGAGCGGCGGGCGGTCGCCCGCGCTGCGGATGCCCAGCGCGCGGGCCACCGTGCCCTGGGTCATGAGCGGGTACTCCAGCGCGTCCATCAGGCGCGAGCGCACGCGCTGCAGCACGGCCTCGGTGCTCTCGCCGGGCTGGCAGCCCAGGCGCAGCGGCAGGTCGAGCACGCCGTCGGCCATGATCGGCCCGCGGCGCTGCAGGCTCTGGCTGGCGTAGGGGATGCTGACCACGAAGTCGCTCTGGCCGCTGCGCTTGTGCAGCATGCGGGTGAGCGCCATGAGCAGCACCTGGAACAGCGTGGCACCCGACTGCTTGGCCTGCGCACGCAGGCGGCTGAACAGCTCGCCGTCCAGTCGTATGCGAAGCGTGTCGGCCGCGTAGCTGCGGTGGCCCTGCGGGGTGCGGTCGCCCAGGTTCAGCGGCGCGGGCGGGTTCTGCAGCTGCTGCTGCCAGAAGCGCAGGGCTTCCTGGCCGTCGGGTCCGTCGAAGCGGGCCTGCTCTTCCTCGGCGAAGTCCAGCGGCGACTCGGCCGGCTTGAAAGCCGGCGCCATGCCCATGCTGCGGGCCTTGTAGGCGGTGGCGAGCTCGGCGTTGAACACGCTGGAGGCCCAGCCGTCGAACACCAGGTGGCTGGCCACGACGTGCACCACGGTGCGGCCGTCGGCCAGGGTGAGCAGGCTCACGGCGGCCAGCGGCGCCTGGTCGAGCGGGAAATCACGCAGGCTGGCCTGGGTGCAGAAGTCGTCCAGCGCCTGGTCGGCGTCGGGCTGCGCGCTCAGGTCGATCTCGGCCACGGGCAGGTTCAGCTGCGGCGCGACCCGCTGCCGGGGTTCCTCCAGATCGAACTGGATGCGGAAGGCCTCGTGCCGCGTCAGCACGTCGTTCAGCGCGGCCTTCAGCGCGGTGCGGTCCACGCCGCCCTGCAGGCTGACGCAGAACGACTCGTTGAGCGCCAGCCGGGCCGAGGGATCGAAGCCGCCGGCCAGCCAGCGCTCGGTCTGCCCGGGCGAGAGCTGGGCGTCGGTGCCTGCGCGCGTGCCGCCTTGCGGGCCCGAGGGGGGTGGGGCACCGCCGCCGTCCTTGGGCGTGATGAAGCCCAGGCCCATGAGCTCGTCCATGGCGTCGGTGAACACCTGGAAGATGCGGTCGGTGTGGGCGTCGGTCATGCCCTCGGTGACGAAGTGGCCGAACTGCTCGTACAGGTGCAGGCCGTGGTAGCGCACCAGGTAGTAGAAGAGGCTGATGTGCTTCTGGTTGTCGTCCCACTGCAGGCGCCAGATCGAGGCGCAGTGCACCGCCTTGACCGGTGCGCCACGCACCGCGAAGGCCGTGTTGAGGCGGTCGATCAGGCGCTGGGTGCGGTCGTTGAGGTTGCGGTAGAACTCGCGCCCACCGGCCTTGATGTGTTGCAGCGTGGCGCGCGCGGCGGCCAGCGCCAGCGGGTGGCGCACGAAGGTGCCGGCGAAGTAGGTCACGCCGGCTTCGGGGTAGGAGTCGTCGCCGTACTGCCAGTGGCCGCCGTCGAGCGCGTCGAGCCAGTTGGCGTTGCCCGCGATGGCCGCGAACGGCAGGCCGCCGCCGATGACCTTGCCGTAGGTGGCGATGTCGGCGCGCACGCCGTAGAACTCCTGCGCACCGCCCGGGGCGACGCGGAAACCGGTCACGACTTCGTCGAAGATCAGCGCGCAGCCGGCCTTGTCGGCGATCTGGCGCAGCGACTGCACGAACTCGCGCGGCTGCAGCGTGGGGTACTTGTTCTGGATCGGCTCGGTCATGATCGCCGCCAGCTCGGGGCCGCGCTCGCGCAGCACGCGCAGGGAGTCCTCGCTGTTCCAGTCCAGCACCAGGATGTTTTCCACCGCGTTGGCCAGGATGCCGGGCGCGGCGGAGAGCGAGCGCAGCTGCCTGGTGCCGCGCACGATCACCTCGTCGAAGATGCCGTGGTAGGAGTTGGTGAAGATGGCGATGGTCTTGCGGCCGGTGACGGTGCGCGCGATGCGCATGGCGCCCATCACGGCCTCGGAGCCGGTGTTGCAGAAGCCCACGCGCTCCATGCCGGTGAACTCCGAGATGAGCTGGGCCACATCGGCCGCGTAGGGGTGTTGCGGGCCCACTTCCAGGCCGAGCTGCAGCTGCTGCTGCATCGCCTCGATCACCTTGGGCGGCTGGTAGCCCAGCAGGTTGCCGCCGAAGCAGGACAGCAGGTCGATGTACTCGTTGCCGTCCAGGTCCCACAGGTTCGCGCCCTGCGAGCGGTTCACCACGATGGGGTAGACCAGGTCCTTGTACAGCGGGTTGAAGCCGGTCACCACGCGCGGGTCGGCCATGACCTTGCGGTGCTGCTGGCTGAAGGCCTTGGATTGGCCCGAGCGCGCGTTGTAGCGGGTGATGAACTCGTCGAGCCAGCGGCGCTGCGCGGGCGTGAAGTCCTGGCGCGCTTCCAGCGTGAGGCGGGGCGAGGCGCCGAAGGGTTTTTCGACCAGCGACTTGATGGAGGGCTGGGCGGGTTCGGCCTCCGTCGCGGCGGCGGCCGGAGCCGAGGCCACCACGGTCGGCGCGGGCGCCACGGGGACCGCTGCGATCGGCAGGGCGGCCGCCATGGGCTGGCCGGCCAGCACCGCGAGCTGCTGCGCCATGAGTTGCATCTGCTGCTGAAGCAGCTGGTGCACGGCGTTCGTGCCGCCGGGCAGGGCCGCGAACTGCAGCGGCAGGGCCGCCGGGGCCGCGAAGCCGGCCACCTGGGCGGGCATGCCGGCCGCCATCGCGGGGGCTGCCGCCACGGGGGCCACCGGCGCGAACTTGTCGGCCGGCATTTCGGTATCGAGGAAGCGCGCGAGCTTGCCGATGTTGTCCAGGTCTTCCATCAGGCGGCGAAAGCGCAGCTTGACGCCGAAGACGCGTTCCAGCTCCAGCGTGGCCTGGGTGAGCGAGAGGGAGTCCAGGCCCTGGTCGACAAAGCTGGCGTCCGTGGTCATGTCGTCGGCGGGGATGCCCGAGACGTCGCTCAGGACGCGCTTGAGTTCGTTTTCAACGGTGGGTATTCGGCTCATGGTGACGGCACTCGCAACGGAGAGGGAAACATCGGACGGCAGGGCGCCTGCGGGCGCGGTGCGGCGGGCAAACCAGTGACGGTCGTTCTGGAACGGGTAGGTGGGCAGGGGAGCGCGGCGCGCGGTCGCGGCCACGGGCCAGGCGGGTTCGATGCCGGCGCACCACAGGGCACCCAGCGCGGCCAGGCCCTGCTCGGCGGGCTGGCCGGGGTCCTGCGCGGCGCCCAGCATGGACACGATGCGCGGCACCTCGGCCTTGGGTGTGCGGTGCTGGCGCAGCAGCGCGGTGAGCGCCTGCCCTGGGCCGACTTCGAGGAACACGGTCTCGCCCTGGGCGAGCTCGGCCATCACGGCCTTGCTGAACAGCACCGGCGCGCGCACCTGGCGCGCCCAGTAGCCGGGGTCGGTGGCTTCGTGCGCCTGCAGCGGCGCGCCGCTCACGCACGAGTACACGGTGAGGCGGGGTGCCTGCAGGCGGGTCTGCGCGAGCGCTTGCACGACGCGCGGCAGCGCGCCTTCCATGGAGGCGCTGTGGAAGGCGTGCGAGACGCGCAGGCGGGTGGCATCGATCTCGTTGCGCTCCAGGGCCTGGGCGAAGCGGTCGATGGCTTCATGGCCGCCCGCCACCACGGTGAGCGCGGGCGCGTTGCAGCCGGCGACCTCGATGCCCTCGGGCAACAGGGCCCGCACGGCATCCAGGCCGGTGCGCACGGCCAGCATGGCACCGGCGGGCTGGTCGAACATGGCCTGGCCGCGCGCGATCACGGCGGCCATCGCGTCTTCGAGCGAGAACACGCCGGCGTGGCAGGCGGCGGCGTACTCGCCGATGCTGTGGCCGATCATGGCGTCGGGCCGGATGCCCAGGCTGTCCAGCCAGGCCGCGAGCGCGTAGGACACGCTGAACAGGGCCGGCTGGGCGTAGCGCGTCTGCGCCAGCAGTTGGGCCACCTCGGCATCGGCCGGGTCGGCGCTCACCAGCCAGGCGCGCAGGTCCACGCCCAGAGCGGTCTCGGCCAACGGCAAGGCGCGGTCGAGCGCCTCGCGGAAGGCGGGCACTTCGTCCACCAGCTGGCGCGCCATGCCGGGGTGTTGCGAACCCTGACCCGGGAACAGGAACACCAGGCGCGGCTTCTGCAGCGCGCTCACGCTGCTCTTGGCCGCGCGCAGGCGTGCGATGGCTTCCTGGGCGCTGCCGGCGACCACCGAGAGGCGCTGCGCCATGGGTTTGCGCCCGCGCATGAGCGTGGCGGCGACGTCGCCCAGCGGCAGCTCGGGATGTTGTTCGAGGTGCTCGGCCAGGTCGCGCGCGCGCTGCAGTGCGGCGTCGGCGGTGCGGGCCGAGAGGGGCAGCAGCCAGCGGCCGTCGCCGGTCGATGCGGGCGCACGCGCCGGGGCCTCTTCGATCACCACGTGGGCGTTGGTGCCGCCGACGCCGAACGAACTCACCGCCGCGAGCCGCGATTCGCCGCCGCGCGGCCAGGGGGTGTTCTGCGCCACCACGCGAAAGGGCGTGTTCTCGAAGTCGATCTGCGGGTTGGGCTGGCGGTAGTGCAGGGTGCCGGGGATCACGCCGTGGTGCAGCGAGAGCGCGGTCTTGATCAGGCCCACCACGCCGGCACCGGCGGCCATGTGGCCAAGGTTGCTCTTGAGCGAGCCGATGCCGCAGTACTGGCTGTCGGCGGTGTCTTCGCGCCAGGCGCGGGTGAGCGCGGCCACCTCGATCGGGTCGCCGAGCGAGGTGCCGGTGCCATGCGCTTCCACGTAGCCGATCTGGCGCGCGCTCACGCCGGCCTGGTCGAGCGCCATGCGGATGGCGCCCATCTGGCCGGTGACGCTGGGCGCGGTGAAGCTGGCCTTGTCGCCGCCGTCGTTGTTCAGGCCCACGCCACGGATCACGGCGTACACCGTGTCGCCCTGGGCCAGGGCGTCTTCCAGCCGGCGCAGCACGACCACGCCGCCGCCGCTGGCGAACACGGTGCCGCTGGCGTCTGCATCGAACGGCCGGCAATGGCCGTCGGCGGATTCCATGCCGCCTTCGACGTGCAGGTAGCCACTGATCTGCGGCACGGCCACGTTGATGCCGCCGGCCAGCGCCACGTCGCACTGTCCGCTGGCCAGCGCGTGCCAGGCCTGGGCCACGGCCACCAGGCTGGTGGAGCAGGCGGTGTGGATGCTCAGGGCCGGGCCGTTGAGGTTGAGGCGGTTGCGCAGCGCGGGTGCGCAACGTAGTCCTTCTCGCTGGCGAGCATGGTGGCGAATTCGCCGTACTGCTGCACCAGCTCGGGTTGTTCGCTGCGCAGCGCGGGCGCGTAGGCGTTGTTGCCGGTGCCCGCGTACACGCCGATGCGCGCGTCGGTGCGCGAGGCGTCGATGGCGGCGTGCTCCAGCGCCGAGACGCTGAGCTCGAGCATCAGCCGTTGCTGCGGGTCGAGCATGGTGGCTTCGCGCGCCGAGATGCCGAAGAAGCCGGCGTCGAAGTGCTCCACGCCGTCGAGCACGCCGTGCGCGGCCACGAAGTTGGGGCGCGAGCGCACCGCGTCGGGCACGCTGGGGTCGAGCTCGTCGAGCGAGAACTGGCGGATGCCTTCCTGGCCGTCGATCAGGTTCTGCCAGAAATCGTCGAGGCGGCGGGCACCCGGTGTGCGGGTCGCGATGCCGACGATGGCGATGCCGGCCGTGGGCTGGGCCGGCGCCAGGCGCTTGCGCTGACCCGCGTTCACCGGGCCGGCGAGCGCCGCGGCGATGCCGGCCACGGTGGGCTTGTCGTACACGTCGGCCACGTTCAGGCCCTGGACGCCCTGGTCCTTGAGGCGCGTGACGAAGCGCATCACGAGCAGCGAGCGCGCGCCCAGGTCGAACAGATTCTGGTCGTCGCCGATGGCGGGCAGGCCCAGCAGCTCCTGCCACAGGCCGCGCACGATCGCCATCGGGTCGCTCGAAGCGGAGGCGGCGGCCGTGTCCATGGCCGGCAGGGGCAGGCCCTTGCGGTCGATCTTGCCGCTGGGCGTGGTGGGCAGGCGATCCAGCACCACGTAACGCACCGGCACCATGTACTCGGGCATGGCGGCGCGCAGTTCGGCGCGGATGCGGGTGATCAGCTCGCTGGTGTTGGCTTGCGCGCCTTCGCGCAGCACCAGGTGCGCGACCAGTTGTTTGCCGATGCCGGGCAGGTCGGGCGCGGTGACCACCGCGTCCTTGATGCCGGCCTGGGCCATGATGGCCAGCTCGATCTCGCCCGGCTCGATGCGAAAGCCATCGACCTTGAGTTGCTGGTCGGCGCGGCCCAGGTAGGTGTACACGCCCTCGGCGTCGCGGCGCGCGAGGTCGCCGGTGACGTACCAGCGCCCCGGCAGATCGGCGAAGTCGGTGCGGAAGCGCTCGCCGGTGAGTTCGGGCCGGCCGAGGTAGCCGCAGGCCAGCGTCTCGCCGCCCAGCAGCAGTTCGCCGGTGTGCTCGTCGGTGGCGTTTTCGGACGGCACCAGGGCGAGCTGCACGTGCGGCAGGGCGCGGCCGATCGGGGGGATCTCGGGCCAGGCGGCCGGGTCGCCACGCAACTCGTGCGCGGTGACCACGTGGCTTTCGGTCGGGCCGTAGTGGTTGTGCAGCTCCGAGCCCGGCAGGCGCTGGAACAGCGAGCGGATCGCGGGCGTGACCTGCAGTTGTTCGCCCGCGCTCACCACATCGCGCAGGGAGGTGGGCAATTCATCGCGCGAGGCTTCCGCGATCATCTGCAGCGCCACGTAAGGCACGAAGATGCGTTCGATGCGGCGCTGGATCAGGGCGTTGAGCAGCAGGCCGGGGTCGCGCCGCTGTTCCTCCGGCACCAGCACCAGCGTGCCGCCGCAGGCCAGCGTGGAGAAGATTTCCTGGAAGTGCACGTCGAAGGACAGCGGCGCGAACTGCAGGGTGCGCGCGGGCTGGCCCAGGCGGGGGTGGTCGGCGTGCCACTGGATCAGGTGGCGCAGCGGCACCGCGCCCATCGCCACGCCCTTGGGCCGGCCGGTGGAGCCCGAGGTGAACAGCACGTAGGTGAGGTCGGGCGCCGAGGCGTGCAGGGCGGCTTGCACCGGTGCGGGCTGTTCCAGCGTGGGCAGTTCGCCCACCAGCGAGCGCAGCGTGGACAAGGCCTGGTCTTCACCCACCACCGCGCGGGGTTGCGCATCGTCCAGCATGGCGCGCAGGCGCTCGGCCGGGTAGGCCAGGTCCAGCGGCACATAGGCGATGCCGGCTTCGGCGGCGGCCAGGATCGAGATGATGGTGTCGGTGGAGCGCGTGGCGGCCACCGCGATGCGTTCACCGCTTTGCAGGCCCGCGTCGGCAAAGGCGCGCGCGCGCGCCGCCACCGCAGAGGCCAGTTCACGGTAGGTCAGGGGCTCGCCCTCGGGCGACTCCAGGGCCACGGCGTTCGCGTGGCTCTGTGCTCCGCTGCGCAGCCAGAGACCCAGGTTCGGTTCACCTGCGTCGTTCTCTTGCTGACTCATGAAGTGCATTGCAAAAACCCCCTACGTGCAGGAAAGCTCCTCGAATGAATACAAATGAGTACCATCAGAAACTTGTGTAACAAATGATAACCCGGTCGTGTTGTATTTTTTCTGACTTTCCGGGCCGCTTTCCCGCAGTTTGTACGACATAACTCACGCCGAAATGCATTTCCGACATTCCCGACCAAACGACACTGACAAGATGCAGGACTTCTTGCAACAGACCCTCTCGCATTGTTGCGGGCTCGAAGCCTTTTGATCTTGTGAAACATTCACCTAGGTTATCGCTGTGGACGGGTTGGGGCGTGGCGGCGCTGATCGCCTGCGCGGTCCTGGCGATTGGCGGCTCCGCGCGCCTTTCGGAGGCGTTCCTGTGGCGCCTGGAGCGTTGGCAGTCCGCGCCCACGGTGTCCCAGCGCCTCTTCGAGCGGCGCACGATGGCCCACCAGCTGAACGTGGACCGCCTGGTGCCGCGTGGCGCGATCCTCTTCTTCGGCGACAGCCACCTCCAGACCTTGCCCACGGGGGGCCTGGCGCAGGCCTACAACTTCGCCATCGGCGGTGAAACGGCCCAGCGGCTGAGCCAGCGCCTCGATCGCTACACTTCGCTGCCCCGGGCCCGCGCGGTGGTGCTCGGCGCGGGCACCAACGACCTGATCGAGGGCCGCACGCCCGAAGACGTGCGGCTGGCCTGGGGTGCGATCCTGGACCGCATGCCCGCGTCCGCCCAGGTGGTGTGTGTCGGCATTCCCGTGCCGCCCGGCAACCCGGCCGAGGCCGTCAACGCGTCGGTGGCCGAGATGTGCCGGCAGCGCGGCCATGCCATGGTCGACGCGGTGCCGGGGCAGGGCGCCCTGGCCCGCGCGTCCCTGGCGGGCGATGGCCTGCATCTCGATGCCACCGGTTCCCTGTTGTTGCTCCAGGCCATCGAGGCCGTCCTGACCAAGAAACCCGCATGATCGAATCGCCACCCTCGCAGTCGCACCGCCAACCCGCACTGGACTGGCTCCGGGGTTTCGCCGCCCTGATCGTGGTCGGCTTCCACTACTTCCATGCGGGGGTTCGCGATGGCTCGATCCAGGGCCAGCAGAGCCCCATCCTGTACCACGTCTTTTCCTATGGCTACGTGGGGGTGCACCTGTTTTTCATGATCAGCGGCTACGTGATCATGATGACCGCCCAGAATTCGAGCGTGCGGCGTTTCATCGCCTCCCGCGTGTCCCGGCTGATGCCCGCCTTCTGGGTGTGCATGACCCTGACGGTGCTGATCGAGCTGGCCGCGCCGGCCGCGCCGTTCAAGCCCGAGTCCTGGGCCCAGTACGCGGCCAACCTGACCATGCTGCCCCGGGTGTTCGGCCAGAACCTCGTCGATGGCGCGTACTGGTCGCTGGCGGTGGAGATCAATTTCTACTTCTGGATCGGCGTGGCGATCGCCACCGGGCAGCTCAAGCGCATCGAGACGCTGCTGATCCTCTGGCTGGGCCTGTCGCTGGTCAATTTCATTCGCCCCATGTACACCGTGGAGATCGTCACCAGCGCCCAATGGGCGCCCCTGTTCGCCGCCGGCGCCTTCTTCTTCCTGGTGCGGCAGTCGGGCTGGACCACCCGTCGGCGCTTGGCGCTGCTGGGCTGCGCCGCGCTGGCCTGCATGTACCTGTGGCGTGAAAATGGCCAGGCAGACAGCCTGGAGCAGCTGCTGGCCCTGGACGACAGCCCCAACAACCTCGTGATCGAGGCCATCCTGCTGTCGTATTTCGCCTTCTTCTACTGGATGATTCGCCGCAAGGTACCGATTGAACCCTCGACATGGAGCGATTTGTCCGGCCGCCTCACCTACCCGCTGTACCTGATCCACCAGCACGCCGGCTATGCCCTGTTCAGCGTGGCGGTGGCGTCCGGCCTGGTCGCGTCCTGGGGCATGACGCTGGTGACCCTGGGCATGATCGCCCTGGCCCTGCTGGTGGCCTGGGCGGTCAATGTCGGGGTCGAACAGAAGCTCGGCCCCGTGCTGCGCAAGTGGATCGCGCGCTGAAGGCGGGAGAAGAAGCGTGACGAACTCCGCACCCACGCAAAAGCCGGCGCGGTATGCTGGTGCGGTGACAGATCGCGCTAGCCCCATGGGGTATGTACAACAATGCACAACGCACCACGGCATTCGGGAGAAGATTCGATGAGATTGCCGGGATTGGACCCCCAGCCCGTCGAACTGGGCCTTGTCGCGCCGGTGCTGCTGGTGGTCGTCGATACCGAAGAAGAGTTCAACTGGAACCAGCCCTTCAACCGACAGGCGACCGCCACCCAATCCATTTCCTCCCAGGACCGGGTGCACGCGCTCTACGACCGGTTCGGCGTCGTGCCGACCTACGTCATGGACTACCCGGTGGCCAGCTCGGTGGCCGCCACCCGCTACCTGCGCGGGCTGGTGGACGCGGGCCGCGCGGAATTCGGCACCCACTGCCATCCCTGGGTCACGCCGCCACACAACGAAACGGTGTCGGTGTTCAACTCGTACCACGGTAACCTGCCGCTGGAGCTGGAGGAAGCCAAGATCCGCACCAGCACCGACGCGGTGGCCCAGGCCTTCGGCCGCGCGCCGCGGGTGTTCAAGGCCGGGCGCTACGGCGTGGGGCCGAACACCTTCGGCATCCTGCAGGAACTGGGCTACACCGTGGACTGCAGCGTGGTGCCCCACACCAATTTTTCCTTCGAAGGCGGGCCGAACTACCAGGGCATGTCCGACCGCCCCTTTTTCACCGACGCCTCGCACGCCTTGCTCGAAGTGCCCATGACCGTGGGCTACTCGGGCCGCCTGCGCCGCATGGGCCCCGCCAATCCCTGGCTCATCGGCAGCAACCTCTCGCAGCGGCTTCGCCTGCCCGGCGTCATGAGCCGCATGAAGTGGCTGGAGCGCGGCAGGCTGAGCCCGGAAGGCTTCGATGTGCAGTCGCAGGAGCGCCTGCTCACCACGCTGTTCCACGAAGGCGTTCGTGTGTTCACCATGACCTACCACTCGCCGACCTTGCAGCCGGGCAACACCCCGTACGTCAAGACCGAGGCCGATCTGGTCGCCTTCCTGGCGAACATCGAGTCCGTGCTGAGCTTTTTCCAGAACCGCCTGGGCGGCACCTTCTCCACGCTGACCCGCGTCGAGCAACTGGCGCGCTCACGGGTTGGCGCCGCACAGGCAGTCGCGGCCGTCGCGCACTGAGCGCCTCGCGCATCACCCGCCAAAAACAAACAACCCTCTGCGAAGAGAGGGTTGTTGAAGGTCAGAGCGGTTGAAGCGGGATCAACGCGGAACGATGGCCCAGGTGGGGTCGTTCACGTAGCCGGCATCCATCTTCGGGGTCATGGACTTCCACTTGCTGTAGGCACCGCTGGCACCGGTGATGCCGGCGCTGCTGGTGGCGGCCAGCATGGCGCGGGCATAGGCGGCGTAGTCGTCCACGCGGTCCGGTGAGCCTTCGGTGATCGCCATGCCGGCGCACGAGGCGCCCTTCGAGCCAGCGTAGTTGGTGTCGAACAGGGTCTTCCAGCTGCTGAAGAACTGGTTGCTCGCGTCGGTGACGTCCCACCAGTAACCCGGGGCCTTGGCCATGCAGAAGCCGTTGGCTTCGTTCAGGAAGCGGCCGACGGTGAAGCCGGTGATCCAGTTCAGCATGGTGCGGCCTTGCGGGTCACCGTCCTCGGCGATCTGCGTGAGCACCAGCGTCATGAAGTCGTTTTGCCAGGGGCCGGCCTTCTTGGTGTCCCACGGGCTCTTGATGGCGCCGAAGGGCGAGCGGGCGGCCGCGTTGGCGTTCTGCGGGTAGTTCTGCACGTACCAGTTCAGGTTGTTGGCGAACCGGGTCTGGAAGTACGACTTCATGGGGTGGTTGTCGGGCACGATGCGCGAAGCCTCGTCGATGGAGCGCAGGGCCCAGGACTGGGCACGTTCCTCGTTGCCGTAGATCAGGCCCTTGGCGCCTTCGCGGTAGTAGGGGTCCACCGCCGCGATGTTCCAGCTGGCCCAGAACATGGCTTCGTCCAGGTAGAAGGCATCGCCGGTGATCAGGTAGGGCATGTAGCCGAACGAAGCCTGGTGCGCCGTGTCCGGCGTGTAGATGGTCGTGCCCGTCGGCGTGGGCAGCTTGGGCGTGGAGGAGCCAAAGCGCACGGCCACGTTGGGGTTGCGCTCCACATCCAGTGGCTGGCCAGAGCCTTCATCGCGGTAGTGCACCGGCACGCCAGCGGCGGCATCGGCGTTGGCCAGCATGCTGGCGCGGGCACGGTCGTCCTGGGTGATGAGGTACAGCGCGGTCCAGCGTGGCTGCGGGCCGATCTCCGAGCGACCACCGGTGGTGGGGAAGTACGGCACCAGCATGGCCGGGCCCATGGGCGCGGTGTTCGAGCTGGCCAGCACGCGGGCCTCGTCGGCCAGGACCGACTCAGGAATCTTGACGCTCAGGTCGTAGTTCCAGGTGGCCTTGCTGGCCAGGAAGTACGGCATGTGGTGGCGCACGCGGTACTGGGGCAGCGTGTTGCCCGTCCAGAGCACCTTGTGCCAGCGCGCCTGGTAGTTGTGCGTGATGCGCGGCTGGGTGTGCACGACCTGGCCGTTGCGGCGCACGGTCAGCTCATAGGTGAGGTTGCCCGGGTTGGCCTTGAAGGTCCAGTTGTTCTCCAGGACCATGTCGGTGCGGATGCTGGCGCCGCCGTCGTACAGGCGGGTGTGCAGCCGGGCCGAGAGGTGGGGGTGCTCGGCGTTGCTGGCGCTGTCCTTGAAGGGCGCGACCACGGTGTACTCGGTGCGCACGCTGCCGTTGAGGCGGCGGCCCGAGCCCTGGGCGATCTGCTGCTTGAGCAGGTCCTGGGGCTTGCGCAACCAGGGTGGAGACCAGGGTGCTGCCGTTGTAGACCTTGGCCTCGAGTTCGAGGTTCCAGTCGGGGCTGGCGGGGATGGTCTGGGTGGCCGAGGACTTGGCGCCGGCGAAGAGGTTGATCAGCTTGGGCTGGTTGGCAGCGAGGTTGCTGACCTTGGCGCTGAGGACGGCAAAGCGCAGGGAGCCGTCGCGGTGGGAGGTCACCTCATCCATCTGCAGGGGCACGCTCGCGCCGCTGCTGTCGGTGGCGACCAGGCCCTGGTTGGCTTGCACGGCGCCGGCCTTGAAGGGCTGGCCGAAGGTGATGGGCAGGGCGCTGGAGGCCGTGCCGGTGGAGACTTCCACGCAGGTGATGGCGTTGGCCGCGCAGGCCAGGCCACCGGAGCCAACGGCTGGAGCAGGTGCGGGAGCAGGTGCGGGGGCTGGAGCCGGAGCCGGAGCCGGAGCCGGAGCCGGAGCCGGAGCCGGAGCAGGTGCGGGTGCGGGTGCGGGAGGCTTTGGTGCAGGTGCAGGTGCAGGTGCAGGTGCAGGTGCAGGTGCAGGTGCAGGTGCAGGTGCAGGCGCAGGCGCAGGCGCAGGCGCTGGCGCTGGCGCAGGTGGCTTTGGAGCCGGCGCGGGGGCTGGCGCCGGTGCCGGTGCCGGTGCCGGTGCAGGTGCCGGGGTGGCGGCGGCCATCACCTGGCAAGTCTTGGCCGAGCCACGGGCCGGATCGGAGCCGAAATAGCCGGTCGAGCAGAGCCCCACCGTGCGCACGGACTTGTAGACCCAGCGGCTGCCGGTGCCATAGCGAACGTTCTTGGTGCCGGAGACGACAAAGAGCTGGCCCTCCTTGGAGAGCTGGTTCCAGTTGGCAGTGGTGGCTGCGGCGGTGGTGGTGCTTTGGGCCTGCGCCGACGCGGCCACCATCGAAAACATCACCGCGCAGGCGGCCAGCACGCTGGCATGCGATGCCGGGCGAGGGGAGGAAGAAAGTGAGGACATGGAGAGAGCACCTGAAAGTCAAGAAGGAAAAGAACCGCTTGCACACGGCTGATCGAAGCATTGGCCTGCTGGGTCAACAGATCTTGGAATTCAATGTAATTCGATTGCCGCCATTTTCGGAATGCAAGCCGATGGGCAGGCGTCCGGAAACGATGCGCGGCATTCGTGATGCATGTCGCGAAACATGTTGAAATGATTGGGGTGTTTTATTAACTTCCCGTTGCCATTTCACGGCTGTGACTTCTTTTTTTCGAGAAGCCCAGGTGGAATGGCCTGGCAGCGCGTGCCGGGCGATTTGCCTAGCGGGAAAGTTGGTTGCCTCAATCGTGGTTTCCCCACGGGAGGCGCCGCACTGAGCATCAGGCGCATTGAATGCGCCAATTCGGAAAATGGTGCAATTAAATTAAGGTTGACTTATCGGATCGAAATAATGAAACATTAGCCAAAACCGCCAGAAGGTGGTTTTTGCCCGTTGAAAGGATTGGGCCATCCTTTTCCGTTCCGGGAAAGGGGGTGAGTTGAAAGAATATGAAAGAAAGAATTCCGGTGACGGCATTTCGAAGCCGCGTGTTAGCGGGCAATGCGCAAGGAATTCCCCGTCAACGAGCGGACGTTGAGGGATGGGCGGCCAACGGCCGCATTCACAGGAAAATTCGCGCCACGGTCCAGAGGCTGGGCGGCGCTGATGAGCAGGGCCCACCCGCTGGGGTGGACCGCCGCTGTCGCCCGCTCAGCGCGGAACGATGGCCCAGGTGGGGTCGCTGGCGAAGCCCGCGTCCATCCTTGGGGTCATGGACTTCCAGGTGGCGTAGGCGGTGCTGGCACCGGTGACACCGGCGCTGCTGGTGGCGGCCAGCATGGCGCGGGCGTAGGCGGCGTAGTCGTCCACGCGGTCCGGTGAGCCTTCGGTGATCGCCATGCCGGCGCACGGGGTGTTTTTGAGGCTGGCGTAGTTGGTGTCGAACAAGGTCTTCCAGCTGCTGAAGAACTGGTTGCCCGAGTCGGTGACGTCCCACCAGTAGCCCGGGGCCTTGGCCACGCAGAAGCCGTTGGCTTCGTTCAGGAAGCGGCCGACGGTGAAGCGGGTGATCCAGTTCAGCATGGCGCGGCCTTGCGGGTCACCGTCCTCGGCGATCTGCGTGAGCACCAGCGTCATGAAGTCGTTTTGCCAGGGGCCTGCCTTCTTGGTGTCCCACGGGCTCTTGATGGCGCCGAAGGGCGAGCGGGCGGCCGCGTTGGCGTTCTGCGGGTAGTTCTGCACGTACCAGTTCAGGTTGTTGGCGAACCGGGTCTGGAAGTACGACTTCATGGGGTGGTTGTCGGGCACGATGCGCGAGGCCTCGTCGATGGAGCGCAGGGCCCAGGACTGGGCACGTTCCTCGTTGCCGTAAATCAGGCCCTTGGTGCCTTCGCGGTAGAACGGGTCGACCCCGGCGATGTTCCAGCTGGCCCAGAACATGGCTTCGTCCAGGTAGAAGGCATCGCCCGTGATCAGGTAGGGGATGTAGGCGAACGAGGCCTGATGGGCGGTGTCCGGCGTGTAGATCGTGGTGCCTGTCGGCGTGGGCAGCTTGGGCGAAGACTCACCGAAACGCACCGACACGTTGGGGTTGCGCTGCACATCCAGCGGCTGGCCGGAACCCTCGTCGCGGTAGTGCACGGGCACGCTGGCGGCGGCATCGGCGTTGGCCAGCATGCTGGCGCGGGCGCGGTCGTCCTGGGTGATGAGGTACAGCGCGGTCCAGCGCGGCAGCGGGCCGATCTCCGAGCGACCACCGGTGGTGGGGAAGTACGGCACCAGCATGGCCGGGCCCATGGGCGCGGTGTTCGAGCTGGCCAGCACGCGGGCCTCGTCGGCCAGGACCGACTCAGGAATCTTGACGCTCAGGTCGTAGTTCCAGGTGGCCTTGCTGGCCAGGAAGTACGGCATGTGGTGGCGCACGCGGTACTGGGGCAGCGTGTTGCCCGTCCAGAGCACCTTGTGCCAGCGCGCCTGGTAGTTGTGCGTGATGCGCGGCTGGGTGTGCACGACCTGGCCGTTGCGGCGCACGGTCAGCTCATAGGTGAGGTTGCCCGGGTTGGCCTTGAAGGTCCAGTTGTTCTCCAGGACCATGTCGGTGCGGATGCTGGCGCCGCCGTCGTACAGGCGGGTGTGCAGCCGGGCCGAGAGGTGGGGGTGCTCGGCGTTGCTGGCGCTGTCCTTGAAGGGCGCGACCACGGTGTACTCGGTGCGCAACGCTGCCGTTGAGGCGGCGGCCCGAGCCCTGGGCGATCTGCTGCTTGAGCAGGTCCTGGGGCTTGCGCACCAGGGTGGAGACCAGGGTGCTGCCGTTGTAGACCTTGGCCTCGAGTTCGAGGTTCCAGTCGGGGCTGGCGGGGATGGTCTGGGTGGCCGAGGACTTGGCACCGGCGAAGAGGTTGATCAGCTTGGGCTGGTTGGCAGCGAGGTTGCTGACCTTGGCGCTGAGGACGGCAAAGCGCAGGGAGCCGTCGCGGTGGGAGGTCACCTCATCCATCTGCAGGGGCACGCTCGCGCCGCTGCTGTCGGTGGCGCACCAGGCCCTGGTTGGCTTGCACGGCGCCGGCCTTGAAGGGCTGGCCGAAGGTGATGGGCAGGGCGCTGGAGGCCGTGCCGGTGGAGACTTCCACGCAGGTGATGGCGTTGGCCGCGCAGGCCAGGCCACCGACGCCAGCGGCGGGGGCTGGTGCTGGAGCCGGTGCGGGAGCAGGCGCGGGAGCCGGGGAGGGGGCTGGTGCAGGGGCGGGTGCCGGAGGACGCGGGAAGATCGAGGGCGCCGGTGCCGGTGCCGGTGCGGGCGTCGAGGTCACGGTCTCGCCGGGGGTTTGCGCCGATGCGGTACCACCACCGCCACCGCCACCACAACCCGAGATGGCCGCCATCATGAAAAGCACGGAGAGCCACTTGGCGTCGCGGATGGCGGGGGTCTTGGAAGGGTTCATGGCGATGCCGGTGAGAGGTGTGCTGGCGGGAACGAACGGTCGAAAATGTCGGTGGCTTGTGACCACGTTCACGAAAAAAGTGCGTCGGTTGACTTTACGGGCGGCATTTCAGCGGTTGGAGCGTTGACCGACAGGCACACCGTCCAGAACGACATGCGGGAGCATGGACCCACCTCGTGAAATGCCGATGGCACAAAAAACCCGACCTGACCGAGCGCCCAAGCGCTTTGGAGTCGTGGCCGGGAAACCAGGGAATGGCTGGCACGCCAAATGCCCCGCAGCCCTTATTGTCGTAGGACTCGCCCTACAACCCTGTTGCCACGTGTTACGAGTTGCACTTCTTGCCGTCAGAGTGACCGCTCGGGCGGCGTGGCGTCAATTCGCGGAGACCGGTGCGGGTTTCACTGGGAAATCCTGCTCCAGCGCGCCCGGCAGCGTGGCGTCCCGCCTCGCGAGGCCCCGGAAATCATTGGTTACAAAGGTCCGCGAAGGTATTGTTTCCGGCGGCTCGAACCATTGGAGAAGTAAGGCATCCGGGTTCACGAAAACCTGCGCCATCGGCGCTTGGGTGTTCCATTCGAGGCCCAAAGCCGCGCCATCCCGCTCCGAAATGTTTCCTTCGAACAGGTTGCTGAGCAGGCGGGCCTGTGTCGGGGCCCGTCGGGCGGAGACGCCCGCCGTGTTGATCAGGGTGTTGTGGGCCAGCACGATGTCGCTGGCGCGGTTGATGTCGAGCCCGGCGTCGTTGCAGTGCGCCACGATGTTGTTGGCGGCCAGCCCGTGGCGGTGCTCGAAGGTCGCGCAGCCGTCCGAGCGGCACACCGCCGCCGGTTGGGTGCCACCCCCGCCGAACGAGATGCCCACCCGCTCGCCCGGGCGCGACACGTCCGTGGGCGAGCAGATCACGAGGTTGCGTTCGATGCGCCCACCTTCGCTGGCGCCCTTCATGAACAGCCCATACGCGACCCGGTTGCCCTGGCCTTTGGCGAAGTTCGTGACCAGGTTGTCCTGCACTTTCCAATGGCTGGCGCCGACGAGGTCGAGCATCACGACCGGCCTGTCGGTTTGCCGGGTGGCGCGGTTGGTCAGGGTGTTGAAGGCCACCAGGCCGTGGTCGGGCCACTCGCCGTCCAGGCCGTTGACCTTGATGTGCGCATTGAAGTCCTGCACGTGGTTGTTGCGCAGCGTGGCGAAGGCACCGCGACCCACCACATGGAAGGCGTGCTCGCAGTCGTGTTCGCGCGCGCAGGCGCCGCGGATGTTGAGGTTTTCGAAGGCCCAGTAGGGCCGGTCGATCTGGATGCCCGCCACCTGGGTGAAGTCCAGCTGGACGCTGCCAGGCACCAGGGCGCTCACCAGGATGGGGGCCTGTGCGCGGCCGTCCTGCCCGAGCCGCAGGGTCTTGTTGACGCTGTATCGGCCAGGGGCGATGACGATGTGGGTGCCGGGGCCGGCCTCCCGGAGAGCCTGTGCCAGGCCGGTGGCCGTGTCCACGCGGATCACCGTGCCGGCTTCGGGCACCGCGGGCGCCATGGAGACCCTCTGCTGGCCTTTGCCGAGCGTGGGCAAAGGTCCCGGTGGCGGTGTCCTTTCCCAGCGCCGCTGCAGGGCATGCAGTCCTGGAAGAAGCAAGCCCTCCAGGACGCGGTGGCCTTCCAGCCGGTGCTGTGCATGGCGGATCAGCTCCTGCGGACTCCGGGAACTGGCCTCGGCGTACAGGCGCCGCCCCCGGTCGCTCACCAGAAAGGCTGTGGCGGCCATGAGGAAAACCAGCAGGCCTGACGCAGCGAACCACAACCATCTGCGCCTCGGTTTCAATGGAGTTCCCCGTTTCTGTGTCCGGGTCATGATAGCCGCGAGCGTGTCGAATGCAACGTTATGACTGCATTTCAATGCTGAAAACGACTTGTTCGGTCGCTATGATGAGCGCTTTGTGAATCTATCGGCCTGAGAAAAATCATCATGAAAATCACTGTGGTAGGGACGGGTTATGTAGGTCTGGTCAGCGGGGCCTGCCTGGCGGAGGTGGGCAACGATGTGCTTTGTCTGGATCTGAATCCCGACAAGATCCGCATCCTCGAGGAGGGCGGCATTCCCATCTACGAGCCCGGGCTGCAGGAGATGGTCAAACGCAACGTGGCGGCGGGGCGGCTGCACTTCACCACCGACGTCGACCGCGCCGTGCACCACGGCACCATCCAGTTCATCGCGGTGGGCACGCCACCCGATGAGGACGGTTCGGCCGACATGCGCTACGTGCTGGCCGCGGCGCGCAGCATCGGCCAGCGCATGACCGACTACAAGGTGGTGGTGGACAAGAGCACGGTGCCCGTGGGCACGGCCGACCGCGTGAAGGAAGCGATTGCCGAGGAGCTGCAGAAGCGCGGCGTCGACACGCCTTACGCCGTGGTGTCCAACCCCGAGTTCCTCAAGGAAGGCGCGGCGGTCGAGGACTTCATGCGGCCCGATCGCATCATCGTGGGCGCCGACGACGAGCAGGCGGTGCACCTCATGCGCGCGCTGTACGCGCCGTTCCAGCGCAACCGCGAGCGCCTGATCGTCACCGATGTGCGCAGCGCCGAACTCACCAAGTACGCGGCCAACGCCATGCTGGCCACGCGCATCAGCTTCATGAACGAGCTGGCCAACCTGGCGGAGAAGCTGGGCGCCGACATCGAGAGCGTTCGCCAGGGCATCGGCTCCGATCCGCGCATCGGCTACCACTTCCTGTACCCGGGCGCTGGTTACGGCGGTTCCTGCTTCCCGAAAGACGTCAAGGCCCTGATCAAGACGGCGGCGGACGAAGGCGGCCTGGACCTGAAGGTGCTGACCGCGGTGGAGGCGGCCAACGATGCGCAGAAGCATGTGCTGGGTGACAAGATCAAGCGCAAGCTGGGCGCGGACCTGAAGGGGCGCCACTTCGCCGTGTGGGGCCTGGCCTTCAAGCCCAACACCGACGACATGCGCGAAGCGCCGAGCCTGGAGCTGCTGGCCGATCTGCTGGCTGCCGGCGCCACCGCCACGGCCTACGACCCGGTTGCGATGCACGAAGCCCAGCGCGTGCTGGGCGACGAATCCCGCGTGCGCTACGCCCAGAACCCCAACGAGGCCCTGGAAGGGGCGGACGCGCTGATCATCGTGACCGAGTGGAAGGAGTTCCGCAGTCCCGATTTCGACCTGATCAAGGCCAAGCTCAAACAGCCCCTGATCGTGGACGGGCGCAACCTGTACGACCCGGCCTGGGTGCGCAGCCAGGGCTTCGACTACCTGCCCATCGGGCGCTGAGCCATGGCGCGCCCGCGATCAGGCGCGCTGATCCTGGGCGCCCTCGCGGCACTGACCTGCCTGGGTCTGGCCGTTCAACATCCCCTGGCCCCCGCGCTCCTGGTGGGCGCCTTGTGCCTGTGCATGGGTGCCGCCGCCTGGCGGCCCTGGACCATCGGGGGACTGCTGGCCATGCTCCTGCCCGTGGCCAGCCTGGCGCCCTCCACGGGCTGGTGGCTGATCGACGAATTCGACCTGCTGGTGCTCGCGGTGCTGGCCGGCGCGCATGCGCGGTCCGGGTTCGAGGCCTTCTCTGGCCGTGCGGCATCCTCTTCATCCAGCGAGACCCAGTTCAAGGCCGATCGGGTGTGGGTCGGGCTGCTCGTCGCGCTGGGTGCCTCCGCGCTGTTGAGCCTGTTCATCGGGCTGCGGGACGCCGGTGTCAGCGCGCGGGCGGTGGCGGCCGGCTGGGCCTCGGGCGACGGCTGGTTGCAGGCGCTGCACGCGGACTACGCCAGCGCCTTCAACCCGCTGCGCGTGTCCAAAAGCCTGCTCTGGGCGCTGCTGCTGTATCCCGTGCTGCGGCGGGTGCCGGTCGAGCGGCAGCGGGAGATGGCGCGCTTCACCCTCGCGGGCCTGCTCTGCGGGCTGGCCTGGGTCTGCGTGCTCGTGCTGTGGGAGCGCGGGCGGTACGTCGGTGTGCTGAATTTCTCCGACTCCTACCGCACGGTGGCGAACTTCTGGGAAATGCACGTGGGCGGCGGCGCCATCGACGCCTACCTGGCGATGGCCGTGCCCCTGGCGTTCTGGGCGGTCTGGCTGGCGCCGGGCGGCTGGCGCTGGGCCTGCGCGGCGGTCCTGGCCGTCCTGGGCACCTACGCGGTGCTCACCACGTATTCCCGAGGGCTGTACCTCGCGGTCACCGTCTCGCTGATGGTGATGGCGATCGTCGCCAGGCGCTGCCAGATCCAGCCGGCGTCCGGCGGGCAGCGGCGCGGCTGGGCGCTGCGGGTGTTGGTGTTCGCGCTGCTGGCGGAGGCGGTGTGGGTGCTCGGTGGGCACTCGTTCATGACAGGCCGGCTTGCGCAGTCGGAAACCGATCTGGTGGACCGCGTGGCGCACTGGCAGAGCGGGCTGGGCCTGCTGCGCACGCCCGCCGACTGGGTGCTGGGCCTGGGCGCGGGGCGCCTGCCCGCGCACTACAGCGCGCGCGTGCCGGATGGCGAGTTTCCCGGGCAGGCGCGTTGGCGGCGCGACGCCGCAGGCGCCGGGCAGGTGGTGCTCTCGGGGCCGCCGACGCGCCAGGAGGCCGCCTACGACTTCGGTCTCACCCAGCGCATCCCGCTGGCCCCACAAGGGCACTACCGCGTGCGGGTCCGCTACGAGACCGACGCCCCGGTGGTGCTGCTGTTCAGCGTGTGCGAACGGCACCTGCTGTACGACTTCCGATGCCAGTGGAAGCACGTGAGGCCCGAAGCCGCCGTCACGGATGCGGCCCAGTGGCACGACATCCCTCTGTCGGGCCAGGTCTTTTCGGACGCGAGCCGTGCAGTGTCCTGGCGCGACGGCATGTTCGCGCTGACGGTGCTGAGCACCGGGCACGCGGCCCGCATTCATGCGGTGGAGTTGCTGGACCCGCAAGGCGTGCAGATCCTGAAAAACGCGGACTTCTCGGCCGGGTTGCGCTACTGGTTCCCCGCCGCGCAGAGCAGCTTCAAGCCCTGGCACATGGACAACCTGTACCTGGAAATCCTCATCGAGCGCGGCCTGCTGGGCTGGCTGGTGCTGGGCCTGCTGGCCGCGTGGGCGTGGCGCTGCGTGGCTCAAGGCCTCAAGGCGGGGGATCCGCTGGCCCTGGCGCTGGCCGGCTCGCTCTCGGCCATGGGCGTGCTCGGCCTGGTCATCAGCGTCACCGAATTGCCGCGCATCGCTTTTATGCTGCTGCTGATCCTGTTGACAACATCACACTTCCGCCGAATTCCGCAATATTCACGTTATGTAACAGAACGTCAGAAGGGGGTGTCGGCGGTATTCTCGGACGGGCGCCCGAGCCGTGCACAGCCCCCGGGGCCATTACAGGAAAAAGAAGTTTGATCAAGCTATTCAACCACTACTTCGATCGCCGCACGCTGCTGCAGATGTTCATGGACCTGCTCCTGATCAGCGCGGCGTTCATGGCGACCCTGGTGTTTCTTTCCGACGCGGAAGACCTGACCGCCGTGCAGATTGGACAAGGCCTGTTCCGTGCCTTGCTCATGAGCATGGGTTTCCTGGCGGTCAACTCGGCCCTGGGCCTGTACGAACGGGGCAGCGTGTTCAACAACACGCAGTTGCGCGCCCGCGTGCTGGTCTCGTTCATGATGATGGGCCTGATCGTGGTGGGCGTGCTGCTGCTGCTGCCCATGAAGGCGTTCTACGGGCACACCTGGGCCGTGGTGATCGTGATGATGGCCACCGGCCTGCTGCTGGTCATCCAGGTGCTCACCGGCGAGTTCCTGCCCAAGTCGCTCACGCGCCGCAAGGTGCTGGTGTACGGCACCGGCGCGAAAGCGCAAGCGGTCGGGCAAAGCCTGATCAAGGCCTCATCGAGCGCCGAGCTCTGCGGCTATTTCGCCAGCCCCAATGAGCGCGAGCACCTCGTGACAAATTGGGGCACGCTGCAGCCGGGCCAGTCGCTCACCGAGGTGGTCGCCGAGAAGGGCGTCCATGAGATCGTGATTGCGCTCTCCGAGCGCCGCGGCGGCAGCATGCCCATGCGCGAGCTGCTCGATTGCAAGCTCGCGGGCGTGCGCGTGACCGACATCGCCACCTACTTCGAGCAGAACCTCGGCCAGATCCGCCTCGATGCGGTGTCGGCCGGTTGGCTTATCTTCGGCGAAGGCTTCGACCAGGGTTTCCTGCGCACCACCATCAAACGCCTGTTCGACATCGCGGGCGCGGTCGTGCTGATCCTGCTGGCCCTGCCCATCATGCTGGTGACGGCGCTCATCATCAAGCTGGAGAGCTCTGGGCCCATCCTGTACAAGCAGGAGCGTGTGGGTCTGAACAACAAGCCCTTCAACGTCGTGAAGTTCCGCAGCATGCGCACCGACGCGGAGAAGGACGGCATTCCCCGCTGGGCGACCGCGGGCGACAGCCGCGTCACGCGCGTGGGCAAAGTGATTCGCAAGCTGCGCATCGACGAACTGCCGCAGCTCTTCAGCGTGCTCAACGGTGACATGAGTCTGGTCGGCCCGCGCCCCGAGCGCGCCTTCTTCGTCGAGAAGCTCACGCAGGAGATTCCGTTCTACGCGGTGCGCCACAGCGTCAAGCCCGGCGTCACCGGCTGGGCGCAGGTGCGCTATCAGTACGGCTCCACCGTGGAAGACACGGCGGAGAAGCTGCAGTACGACCTCTACTACGTGAAGAACCACTCGCTGTTTCTCGACCTCGTGGTCATCTTCGAAACCGTCGGCGTGGTGCTCACAGGCAAGGGCGCGCAGTAAGCGCCTGGGCGTTCCGTTCGCTGGCCGGGGTCAGGCCAGCGTGTGCAGCGGAATGTCCTTCTCCCCAGCCAGCCGCTCCAGCTGCTTTCGCGTCCGGCCCTGAAGGAAGGCCGCGATCGCGGCGTGCGTCTCCGGCTTGAACAACGAGCGCAGGTCCGACGCCGGCAGACCCGCTGCGGCGCACAGCGCGGCAGCGAAATGCGGCTCCAGGGCCGCCACGGCCACGCGGCCGTCCTTGCAGGGGTAGACGCGGTAGCCCGCATGGGCGCCGCCCACCGCACCGGCAGGCTGGGTGAGGCCCCAGGTTCGGGGCAGGGCGAGCCACTCGGCCGCGCCCGACAGCGCAACCTCCTGGAAGCTTGATTTGCCCTGGGTCTTCTGGACCAGCGCGGCCTTGAGCACGGCTTCGCTGGCCATGAGTGCGCCCCCCATGTCGGCGAACAGCGTGGCCGGCAGGTCCAGGCCGGTGACCAGGCCCGCGTCCGCGAGGTAGGTGAGGTCGTGGCCGGGCTCTTCCGCCCGGGCACCGGGTGCCCCCACGATCGCCACCACCGAGAGCCCAGGGTGGCGCTTGTGCAGGCCCTTCCAGCCGAGTTGCAGCTTCTCCAGCGCCGAAGGGCGGAAGGAGGTGAGCAGCACGTCGGTGCGCGCCAGTTCCTTGTGCAGCGCCGCCTGGCCCTTCTCGGACTTCAGATCGATCGAGATGACGCGGATGCCATCGTGCAGGGTCGCGTAGGCGCGGGCGTTGTACTGCCCCATGGGGTCGCCCGAGCTGCCTGCCGGGGCGCCCTTGGGGGCCGGCGGCTCGGCCTTGACGCAGCGCGCACCCATGGCCTTGAGGCGCATGAAGGCGGCTGGGCCGGGCAGGTTCAGCGCGAGGCTGAGCACACGAACGCCGCGCAGCGGCTGGAGGGCGGGGACAGGGCGGGGGGAGGAACTCATGTCGGTCGGGCTGTGGAAGGTCGTCGCCGCAATGTACCCGCAAGCCCGGCCGCCGATGCGCCAACGGGCGACACCGTCGCCCGTCTTCCTGGGGTGCGCTGATTCAGCGTTCGCCGAAGTTCAGCGGCAGGCCCACGTAGTTCTCGGCCAGCGAGCGCGACATCGAGACCGAGTTCACGACGTAGTCGAGCTCGGCCTCCTGGATCTTCTGGCCGAAGCCCGCGGTGTCGGGGAAGCGGTGCATCAACGAGGTCAGCCACCACGAGAAACGTTCGGCCTTCCAGACGCGGCGCAGGCAGCGCTCGGAATAGGTGTCGATGCCGGCGGAGGTCTTGTCCTTGTAGTACTCGATGAACGCGCCCGAGAGGTACTTGACGTCGCTGGCGGCCAGGTTCAGGCCCTTGGCGCCGGTGGGCGGCACGATGTGCGCCGCGTCGCCCGCGAGGAACATGCGGCCGAAGCGCATCGGCTCGGCGACGAAACTGCGCAGCGGCGCGATGCTCTTCTCGATGGTCGGGCCGGTGATCACGCGCGACGCCATCTCGGGGTCGAGCCGCAGGCGCAGCTCGTCCCAGAAGCGCTGGTCGCTCCAGTCCTCGACCTTGTCGTCCAGCGGGCACTGCACGTAGTAGCGGCTGCGCGTGAGGCTGCGCATGGAACACAGGGCGAAGCCGCGTTCGCTGTTGGCGTAGACGATGGCGTGGGGCGAGACCGGTGGCACATCGGCCAGCACGCCGAGCCAACCGAAAGGGTAGACCTTCTCGAACTCGGTGATGGCGCCCTTGGGCACGCTGGCGCGGCACACGCCGTGAAAGCCATCGCAGCCGGCGATGAAGTCGCACTCGATCTCGTGCGTCTGGCGATCCTTCTGGTAGCGCACCTTGGGGTGGTCGCTGTCGTAGTCCAGCACCTCCACGTTCGCGGCCTCGTACACGGTGGGCAGCGCGGCGGCGCTGCGCGCCTCCATGAGATCGCGCGTGAGTTCGGTCTGGCCGTAGGCGGTCACGACCTTGCCGTCGGTCAGGCCGTGCACGTCGATGGCATGGCGGGTGCCGGCAAACACCAGTTCGATGCTGTGGTGCACCGTGCCTTCGGCGTCCAGGCGCTCGCCCACGCCCACCTCGCGCAGCAGGTCGGTGGTGATCTGCTCGAGGATGCCGGCGCGGATGCGGCCGAGCACGTATTCGCCGCTCTGGCGTTCGACGATGATGTTGTCGATGCCGGCCTTGTGCAGCAGCTGTCCGAGCAGCAGGCCGGAGGGGCCGGCGCCGATGATGGCGACCTGGGTTCGCATGGGGTGTCTCCTGGAATGGCGTGAAGTGCAACGAACGCAGCTTAAAAACGGGGCCCCGCCAGCGCAACGGTGCGCAGACGCCTTTGCGCGATGATCGAAAGTCTTGCGCGATCACCGCGCAAATTCGGATGCCCCTGGGCATAATCGACCCATGAGCACAGCCCCCCCTTCCATGGCGAAAGCCGATTTCATCGAAGGCATGCGCCAAGGGCATGGCGGTGCTGGAGAGCTTCGACACCGAGCGCCAGCGTCTCAACGCCACCCAGGCCGCTGAGCGCGCGGGTCTCACGCGCGCTGCGGCGCGCCGGCACCTGCTGACCCTGGCGCACCTCGGTTACCTGGAGTCCGACGGCAGCCACTACTGGCTCTCGCCCAAGGTGCTGCGCTTCTCGGGCAGCTACCTGGCTTCTGCGCGCCTGCCGCGCCTGCTGCAGCCCACCTTGAACCGGCTCGCGGCGCAGACGCGCGAGTCGTACTCGGCCGCCGTGCTCGACGGCGACCAGGTCGTGATCGTGGCGCGCAATGTTTCGCTGGGTGGCCAGCGGCTCATGGCCTATGGCTTGCACCTCGGTGCGCGCCTGCCCGCGCACGCCACCTCCACCGGCCGCGTGCTGCTCGCGGGCCTGCCGCGCGCCGAGTTCGCCGCCTGGCTCAAGGGCCGCGAGCTGCCCCGGCTGACGCCGCACACCACCGTGGAACACAAGGCCTTTCGCGCCGTCATCGCGCAAGTGCGCAGCGATGACATCGCCATTGCGCGAGAGGAGCACGAGTTGGGTGTGTTCGCGCTGGCCGTGCCGCTGCGCAACATGCAGGGCCGCACGGTCGCGGCGCTCAACGTGGTGGCCGCGCCCGATCGTTTCGAGGGACCGGTGTTCCAGAAGGACTTGCTGCCGCTGTTGCTGGACGCGGCGCGCGAGCTGCGGCCCTTGCTCTGAGCGCGCCCACCATGCCCCTGTCCGGGTGGGACTTCACGCGCGGCTCGAGCCGCTGAGGTCCAGGTCCCACAGCATGTCCTCGCCCAGCGGCAGGGTGCGCGTGGGCGGGCGGGGGCAGTCGGCCATCACGTCGTGCGCGGGCGCGCGCAGGCCGCGCCGGCCCTGGCCGATCAGCACGGGCGCGATGATGAGGTGCAGGCGGCTGAGCACACCAGCCGTGAAGAAGCGCGACACGGTCATGCCGCCGCCTTCGACGAACAGCACGCGCTGGCCGCGCGCGGCCAGCGCCCGCGCGACGAGCGCGGGGCGGTAGCCCTCACCGCTGTCGTCGAGCAGGCCGTCCACCGCCAGCACCTCGGCGGGGGCGCTGCCCAGGCGCTCGCGGGCCAGCGCGGCGTGCCGCGCGTCGCAGACCCAGAGGGACGGGGCCTGCGCATCGCGGAACACGCGCGACTGGCCGTCCAGCCGCACGGCCGGGTCCACCACCACGCGCACCGGCTGCGGGCCGGGCACGCGGCGCGTGGTGAGCTGCGGGTTGTCGATGGCGACCGTGCCGGCACCGACCAGCACCGCGTCGCACAGCGCGCGCAGGCGGTGCAGGTGCAGCAGGCAGTGCGGGCCGTTCACGTAGTAGGAGTCGCCGGTGACGGTGGCCACGAAACCGTCCAGGCTCTGGCCGAGCTGGGCCACGGCCCAGGGCGCGCCGCCCCCGGCCTGGCGCGCATCGAGCAAGGGCTTGTAGAGCGTGAACAGCTCGGCGCTTCGCGCGTCGCCCACTGGCGCCAGTTGCCAGCCTTGCTGCGCGCACCAGCGCAGCGGCGGCGCGGCCTGGCCCGTGGTGCGGGCCTGCAGCATCTGTTGCCAGAGCGCGGGCCAGTCGGCGGGGATGTCCTGGGCGGTCGTGGCGTCCGTGGGTGATGGCATGGCGGCCATCATCGCATTGAGCGCGGGGTCCCGGGGCGTGGGGTCATTTCCACTGCGGGGTGTAGTAGAGGTCGTCGGTGGCGGTGTCGGCGGCCCCGGCGTTCCACGGCGCCATGGGCAGGGCGGCCGCGATCCACAGCGCGGCCAGCAACTGGGGCAGCAGGGCGGCCGGTGCCATCCACAGCCCGGACGAGGGCCGCCACCACGACCACAGGCCCGGCACGGCGGTGGTCACCGCCACCATCAGCGCCAGCTGGGCCAGCAGCAGCGATCCCCCGAGCCCCGCCGCCGCCGCCAGCCCCAGGCAGGCCACGGTGAGCACGGCGGCCAGGGCGATGCCGCGCCACCAGGGGCGCGGGGTGGGCAGACCCCGGGCCGCTCGCCACAGGAGCAGCGCCGCGATCACCGTGCCCGCGAGCGCGACCCAGGGCAGCTTCTGCGCGCGCGCGGTGGCCGGCCAGTCGAAACCGGGAAACCAGGCCAGCGCCACCAGCAGGCCCAGGGCGGCGCCGAGCGCGGCCCGGTTCGGGCCGGTGGTGCGCAGCAGGGCCGCCACGCCGCCGATGCACAGCAGCAGGGGCAGCACAAGACTTTGAAAGGCGGGGTGGTTCAGGAGGTCCATGGCGGTATGGCAGTGGTCAGGGCTGCCCCAGGTAGAAGTAGGCCGCGTGGCGGCGGTGGTCGCCGCGCCCCAGGGCCAGGTAAACCGGGCCCAGGGGGGTGTCCATGGCGAGGTAGACGGCGAAGCCGTAGCGGCTCTTCTCGCGTTGCGGGCCGAACGCCGTGTCGCCGATGCGCGCGGCTTCCAGCGAGACGCCGGCATAGGCGCCTTCCAGGAAGCCCACGTTGGTGAGTCGGTGGCTGTAGTTCACGCGGCCGAGCACGAATTCGTTGCCGAAGACCTCGTTGGTCTTGTAGCCCGAGAGGCGCTGGAAGCCGCCCAGGAAGGAGGTCTCGTAGGCGGGCAGGGTGCCGCCGCTGGCTTTCACGCCCTGCGCGGAGAACTCCAGCGCGTGCCGGCCGAAGCCCACCGCCGTGCGGAACGCGGCGGAGAGTTTGCGGTAGTCGTCGCTCGCGCCCCAGCGCGGTTGCGACTGGTGCAGCTTCACGTCCAGCGCGTAGCCCGCGCGCGGAAAGCGCACGTTGTCCAGCGTGTCCAGTTGCAGGCGCAGCATCAGGGCGGCGGTGTCGGCGTCGGCCTCGAACAGGCCGGGCGGCAGCAGGCTGGTGTCGTTCTGCAGGCGCACGCGGCCGCGCTGCACACCGAGGCGCAGTTGCCCCTGCGTGCCGAGCTGCAGGCCCAGGTCGGCGCCGTAGCCGTAGTGCTCCAGCCGGAAGCGCGCCACGCGCACGCCCTCGTCGCTGAACAGCTCGAAGGGGCTGCGCTCGCCGCCCAGGTGGGCCGCCGCGAAAAACCGTTGCGTGGGATGCAGGGGTTGGAACCACTCGGTGCGCAGGCGGTCGGTCTGGCCGATCTGGATGTCGTTGCGCCATTCGGCGCCCAGGCGGTTGAGCCAGGTGGCGCGGTGGGTGGCCAGCAGGTTGAAGAAGGAGCCGCCGGCGAAGTCGGACGAGAGGCCCAGGCCGAAGCGCAGGTAGTGCGGGCCCCAGGACTTTTCGGTGACGCGGGCGGTGAGCACGCGGCCCTGGCCGGGTTCTTCGCTGAAGGTGTAGCTCACCGCCTCGAAGTCGCCCCAGCCGTACAGGCGTTGCAGGTCCTGGTCCACGCGGTTCGCGTCGAACGGCTGGCCGGCCTGGGTCTGCATGCCGTCGAGCACGGCCTGCGGGTTCACGCGCTGCGTGCCGCTGACCTGGATGGCGTCGATGCGCTGCCCGCCGGGATCCTGCGCCGCCTCGCGCGCTGCCAGCAGCGCGCTGAATTCGGCCGGGCTCAGGCCGTGGGCGGCCAGGGTCGCGCTGGCCGCGCGCGCGGCGGCCTCGCCGGCCCGGGCGGCGTCGGAGAGGTGGTCGAAGTCGCTGCTGCTCACGCGGCTGAGGTCGGGCGTGATGAGCACGTCGCGCGGGCCCAACTCCTTGAGCGACTGCGCGACGTTGGTCGTGGTGAGGATGCGCAGCATCTGCTCGGAGGCCGAGAGCAGGGAGGTGATGTCCTCCCGGCGCAGCAGCGGCGTGCCGATGTTGACCGCGATCACGATGTCCGCGCCCATGCGGCGCGCCACGTCCACCGGCAGGTTGCGCGTGACGCCACCGTCCACCAGCAGGCGGCCGTCGAGCTCCACCGGGCTGATGACGGCCGGGATGGCGATGCTCGCGCGCACGGCCTGGGTGAGGCTGCCGTGGTCGAGCTCCACCATCTCGGAGGTGGCGAGGTCGGTGGCGATGGCCCGGAAGGGCACCGGGAAGTGGTTGAAGTTCACGCTGCGCTGGCGCGCCGTGAGGCGGCGCAGCACGGCCTCCAGCGCCACGCCGGCCACCGCGCCCTTGGGCAGCGAGAGGCCATGCGGGCCCAGGCCCATCTCGGGGCCGACGTAGTTGGCCGCGTCGTCGGCCTTGCGCCGCATCGGCAGGTTGTCGCGCACCACGTCGTGGAACAGCGTGGCCGTGCTCAGGCCCTTCATTTCTTCTTCGATGGTGGCCAGCGGCAGCCCGGTGGCGTAGGCCGCGCCCACGATGGCGCCGGCGCTGGTGCCCACGACCATGTCGACCGGCACCCGCAGTTCTTCCAGCACCTTGAGCACCCCGATGTGCGCGCCGCCCCGGGCGCCGCCGCCCGAGAGCACCAGAGCGATGCGGGGGCGCTGCGCGGCCGGGCCGCTGCCCGGGGCCACGGGGCTGCCGGTCTGGGCCGTGGCGTTCAGACAGGCGAGGGACCACACCAGTGCGAAGGCGATGCGCAGGGTCATGCACGGATGATAGGAGCGAGCGTGGCGAAAGCGAACCGGCGTTACAGTGATCTGTTCCCACAAGAGGCCGCCCCATGTACCTGCCCCCCCAGTTCGCTGCCAAGGACCCCGCCATCGCCCTGGAGCTGATGCGCGCGCACCCGTTCGCCAGCCTGATCTCCACCGACGACGAGGGCCTGCCCTTCGTCACCCACCTGCCGCTGCACCTGCTGGAGGAAGACGGTGGCCTCACGCTGCTGGGCCACTGCGCCAAGCCGAACCCGCACGGGCGCTACCTGGCGGCGCGCCCGCAGGCGGTGGTGACTTTTCTCGGGCCGCATGCCTACATGACGCCGCGCGTCTACCCGGATCTGGCCCGCGTGCCGACCTGGAACTACCTGGCGGTGCACGCCACGGTGCAGGCGCGTGTGCTGGACGGCTTCGACCACAAGGACCGCCTGCTCAAGCACCTGATCCACGACCACGACCCGGCCTACGCGGACCAGTGGCGCGGGCTGGAAGAGGACTTCCAGCACAAGCTGATGCAGGGCATCACCGCTTTCGAACTGCGGGTGACGAAGCTTCAGTGCAAGGTCAAGCTCAACCAGCACCGGCCCGAGTCGCACGCCGCCATGCTGGCGGCCTACCAGGCCGGCAATGCCGACGAGCAGGCGCTGGCCGGCTGGATGCGCCGGCTGGGCATGGCGGCCTGAGCCGTCAGCGCCGCGCGGCGGTCTGGCGCAGCGCGGTGCTGGCCGCCGCGAACTGCTGGGTCGCCTGGCGCAGCAGCGACTGGTCGGACGAGACCACGAAGCAGTCGATGCCGCGCGCGCGGAACGCGAGGGCCTCGGCCTCGTTGGGCACGAACATGGCCGCGCTCACGCCGGCCGCCTTCGCCGCCCCGATGATGCGATCGCAGGCCTCGGACACGGCTGGCGCGCGGTTGTCGTCCAGGCCCATCGACAGCGCGAGGTCGGCACGGCCGATGAAGAGGCCGTCCACGCCCGGGGTGGAGGCGATGTCGAAGGCCTCGGTGACGCCGTCGGGGCTTTCGATCTGGCACAGGATCAGCGTCTGGTCGCCCGCGTCCAGCGCATCGGCCATGCGCATCGTGCCGTAGCCGGCGCAACGCGGCGAGATGGAAAAGCCCCGGCTGCCCTGGCGGTAGCGGGCGCGCGAGACCACTTCGCGGGCCTGCGCCGCGCTGTCCACGCGCGGCACCAGCAGGCCGGCGGCGCCCAGGTCGAGCACGGACTGGATGGTGGCGGGCGCGGTGTCGGGGATGCGCACCAGCACCGGGATGCCGCCGGCGCGCCCGGCCATCATGTGGCGGTCCAGCGCGAGGCGGTCGAAGGGCGCGTGCTCGGCGTCCACCACGACGAAGTCGAGGTCGGTGGTGCCCAGGATCTCGGTGATCTGGGGGGAGTCGGTTTTCACGAACGTGCCCAGTGTGAGTTCGCGCTGGCGGATGTGGCCCCGTGTTTTCATCGAGCGGTGTTTCCTGTGGATGGCGGGCGTTGTTGCCCAAGCCGCCATGGTCATGGTGCCGGTCCGGCGCGGCAAGCGCCGCGGCGCGACTTTCCGCAGGTCAGAAAGGCGCGCCGGTGTCCGGGCTGGGCGGCAGCCGCGTGGCGTAGGCCTCGCTCACGGCGGCGGCGGCCGCCTGCAGTTGCGGCGCGTACTGCGTCACCGTGGCCGGTGTCATGAGGTTGCCGAAGGTGGTCATGCCCATGAGGCCCACGACTTCGGTGCGGTGCATCACCGGCGTGGCCAGGGTGGCGGTGCGCCGCTGCGGATTGGGCTGGCGCACGGCGTAGCCATGTTGCCGGATGGCCGCGAGTTCCTGCAGCAGCAGTTCCTCGTGGCCGAGCTGGCTGCCGCCGGGCGCGGCGCGCAGCATGTCGAACAGGATCTCGCGCTCCACTTCCGGGCAGAACGCCAGGTAGGCGCGGCCCATGGCGGTGTCGGCCAGGCCCAGGCGCCGGCCGATGGTGGTGGAGTGCGCGGCGATCGGGCTGTAGGGCATGCCGCTGTAGCGCACCACGATGGCGTCGCCGTCGAGCACGCCCAGCGCCACCGGCCACTTGATGGCCTTGGTCAGGCGCAGCGCCAGCGGCGAGCCGACCTCGACAAGCAGCGACTTCTCGGTGAAGCCGCCGCTCATCTCCAGGATTTTCTCGGTGAGCCGGTAGACGCCCACGCCGCCCTCCAGCCGCACATAGCCTTCGAGCTGCAGCGTGTGCAGGATGCGGAAGATGGTGGACTTGGGCAGCGCGGTCTGCAGGTGCAGGCTGTGCAGGCTCCAGGTCGGCTGCGTGTTCATGATCCGCAGGATCTGCAGCGCGCGCGAGATGGCCCGGATCGATCCGCTGGGGTGGTCGTCGGAGGCGTCGGGGTCGTCGGCCATGGGCATCGTCGTCGGTCCGCTCCCGCAGGGGCGGGAGGGGGGAGCGGATCATACCCTTGAGCTCCATGGCGCGGCCCCGGCTCAGTACCACAGCGCCTTGTCGACGCGGTTGACGAGCGCCTGCCCGGCGAGGAAGCGTTCGCAGTTGTCGCGCAGGATCTCGTAGCGGCGCTCGTTGTAATAGGGCCCCCACATCGCCACGTGCGGCGTGATGAACACGCCGGGCTGCGTCCACAGCGGGTGGCCGGCGGGCAGGGGTTCCTGCTCGAACACGTCCAGCCCGGCGCCGCCCACCTCGCCGGCCTGCAGCGCGGCGAGCAGGTCGTCCAGCCGCGTGGTCATGCCGCGCCCGATGTTGATGAAGAAGGCGCCGCGCTTCATGCGCTGCAAGCGCGCGCGGTCGAACAGGCCTTCGGTCTCGGGCGTGTGCGGCACGGTGACGATGACGAAATCGGCGCGCGGCAGCAACCCGTCCAGCGCCTGCGCCGGGTGCAGCTCGGCCATGCCCTCGGGCGGTGAGGTGCGCTGCGCGTCGGTGCCGATCACGCGCACGCCGAAGGCCGCGAGCAGGCGCGCGGTTTCCGCGCCGATCCCGCCCACGCCCACGATCAGCGCGGTGGCCTCGGGCAGGTAGACCGTGCCCTCGTAGCGCGGCGGCTGCAGCCATTCGCCGCGCTGCTGCTGCGGGATGAAGCGGTGCAGCGCGCGCGAGAAAGCCAGCACGAAGGACAGGATGTGCGCGCTGATGTGGTCGTTGAAGATGCCGCGCACGTTGGTCACGGTCAGGCTGTGGTCGACCAGCTCGGGGAAGAAATAGCCGGTGGGCGGTGCGGCCAGCGGCGAGTGCAGCCAGCGCAGGCGCGGCGCGGCCGCCAGCAGCGCGGGCGTGAGCGTGCCCACGGCGGCGTCGGCCTGGGCGATGGCCGCCAGGGCCTCGTCGTGGGTCTCGGCGACGACGATCTTCAGCTCGGGCAAAGCCGCGCCCAGCCGCTGCGCCCAGTCGCGGGTGGCGGGGATCTGGGGCGGAAGCATCAACAGGGTGGTCGGCATGTCGGCTTACTCCAGCTTGATGCCGGCCTGCTTGATCACCTTGCCCCACTTGTCGTTCTCCTGGCGCAGGAAGGCGGCGTAGCCGTCGGGCGTGCCGCCCACGGGCGAGACGCCGCTGGCGGCCATGCGGTCCAGCAGTTCCTTGCTCTTGAGCGCGGTGTTCATCGCGGCGTTGAGCTTGTCGATGCGCGCCTGCGGCGTGCCCTTGGCGACGTGCAGGCCGACCTGCGTGGTGGCTTCGTAGCCGGGGTAGCCGGACTCGGCGATGGTGGGCACGTCGGGGTAGGCGGAGACGCGCTTGGGGCCGGTGAGCGCGAGGATGCGCAGCTTGCCCGACTTGACCTGTGGGTCGGCGAAGGAGACCGAGGCCACCATGAAGTCGATCTGGCCGGTGAGCAGGTCCAGCACGGCGGCGGACTCGCCCTTGTAGTGCACGGTGCCGATGTCCAGCCCGGCCGCGATCTTGAACAGCTCGCCGGCCAGGTGGTTGGAGGTGCCGTTGCCCGGCGTGCCGTAGAACATGCCGCCCGGCTTGCCCTTGGCCTTGCCGACCAGCGCGGCCAGGTTGGGCGCGCCTTTTTCGGCGTTGACGAGGATGGTCTGCTCGATGCGCAGCACGTGGCCCACGGGCGGCAGGTCGGTGGCGACCTTGTAGGGCAGCTTGGCGTCCATCAGCGGCAGGATCACGGTGCTGCCGGTGGCGCAGAAGCAGATCGAATAACCGTCGGGCGCGGAGCGCGCCACGTTGCCGGTGGCGATGGAGCCGCCGGCGCCGGGCATGTTTTCCACCACCACCGTCTGGCCCAGGGCCTTGGCCATTTCACCGCCCACGAGGCGGCCGAACAGGTCCATGGTGCCGCCCGCGGCGAAGGGCACCACGAGGCGCACGGGCTTGTTGGGGAAGTCGTCCGCCTGGGCGTGCGCGGTGGCGGTGCCCAGCGCGAGGGCGGCGCCGGCCAGCGCGCCGAGCAGGGAACGTTGAACTGATGTCATGAATGTCTCCGGGTCTCGATGGAAGAAAGGGGAATGGATCGATGATTCCCGAGTGGCTCCAGGGGTGTCAACGAAACTCGGCCCGCTTTCCGGCAGGCAGAAAACGGCCGCGTTCGCATTGCCTCGCGGGTGCGGACCGGGTGATGATCACCGCATTCCCGATCCATTCCACGCACCCTTCATGCCATCCACGCCCGCTCCTTCGTCCCCCGGTGTCCGTCCGCGCAGCTTCGCGGCCTTTCTCGACCATCCCGCGCTCACTGTCGCGGGCAACCGCCACCGGCGCATGCGCGCGCAGAACCTCATCGTGGAGTGGATCGAGGCAGGCACCGAGCCCTTCGACGTCGAGAGCACGGCCGAGATGCTGCTGGTCTTTCCCGATGCGGGCGCGGTCATCTCGCCAGCCGGGCAGGGGCCCAGCGTGGTGGTGCCCAACGCGGGCAGCGTGTGCGTGCTGGCCGCCGGCCGCTCCAGCGTGCGGCTCGCCGCGCCCGGCACCTGCGCGGTGATCGCCTCGAACCGTCCCGACATCGAGCCCGCCACGGTGCTCAACGAGGCTGCGTATGCCGAGCCGGACGCGCGCATCAAGCCCACCGGCCGCCCCTTCCGCCGCAAGCCCGGCGCGCCGCTGGTGCAGGTGTTCGACATGGCCCAGGTGCCGGCACCGGCCGACAACCCGCGCCTGAAGATGCTGCAGACCGACACGCTGAGCATCAACTGGGTGTCGTACCACGGCGTGCGCGACCGCAAGGCCTTGAGCCCGCACAGCCACGGCGACCTGGAGCAAGGCTCGCTCGCGCTGGCGGGGAATTTCGTCCACCACCTGCGGGTGACCTGGGGCAAGGACGCCAACCTCTGGCGCGACGACGAGCACCTGGCTGCGCCATCGCCCTCGCTGGTGGTGGTGCCGGTGGACCTGGTGCACACCACCGAGGGTGTGGGCGACGGCCACCACCTGCTGCTCGACCTGTTCAGCCCGCCGCGCGAGGACTTCATCGCGCGCGGCTGGGTGCACAACGCCGGCGACTACAGCGCCAGCGCGGCGTCCGCGTGAACGCGCACCACGGTTGGCGGCGCGACACGCGCGAGCCGGCGGTGGCGCTGCCGCCGCTGTCGTGCGACTGCGCGGTCCACGTCTTCGACCCCGCGCGCGTGGACCTGCTGCTGCCCGGCCGCCGCTACGAGCCGCCGGTGGCCTGGCTCGACGAGCTGCGCACACTGCACGAGCGGCTGGGCGTGCAGCGCGCGGTGCTGGTGCAGCCCTCGGTGTACGGCAACGACCACGCGGTGCTGCTCACCGCCTTGCGCGCGGACCCGGCGCGCTACCGGGGCGTGGCCCTGCTCGACGACAGCGTGTCCGACGCGGCCTGCGAAGAGCTGCATGTGGCGGGTGTGCGCAGCGCGCGCTTCAACATCCTCTCGCGCTTCGGCGCGGCCTTCGACACCACGGCCTTCCGCCGCCAGGTGCGCCGGGCCGAGGCCCTGGGCTGGAGCATCTCGCTGCACGCCTCCGCCGACGAACTGGCAGCGCACGCGCGCCTGCTGCTGGACATCCGCGCCGAGGTGGTGGTGGACCACCTGGCCTACCTGAACCCGGGCGACCTCGACGGCGAGGGCTTCCGCTTCCTGCGCGAGGCCGTCACGCGCGGCCACTGGTGGGTGAAGGTTTCGCGCGTGGACCACCGCTTCGCACCGCCTTACGACGATGCGGTGGAGTTGATCCGCCGGGTGGTCGCCCTCAACCCCTGGCGCATGCTGTGGGCCACCGACTGGCCGCACCCGCTGTACGACGTGGCCACGACCACCATGCCCAACGACGCCGACCTGGTCGAGCTGCTCGCGCGCGCCGTGCCCGACGCGGCCCTGCGCGAGCAGATCCTGGTCCACAACCCCGCCCGCGTGTTCGGTTTCCCCGACGCCTGATCCCCCTTCCCGAGAAGACCCCGCCTGATGAACGCCCAACGAAACGAACCCGTCCTGATCTGGGAACGCGTGATGCCCGACGACCCCAGCATTCCCTGGCTGCGCGAGCAAGGCTTCGACGTGCGCCTGGGCAAGCCCAACCACGACCCCGGCTACCGCCGCCACCTGGAGGCCGACTTCATCGCCGACGCCCAGGGGTGCCGGGGCGTGCTGATTTCCGGCGGCATCCGCGTCACGCGCGAGGTGATGGCCGCCTTGCCCGGCCTCCAGGTGATCAGCAAGATCGGCGTCGGTGTGGACACGGTGGACGTGGCGGCCGCGAGCGACCTGGGCATTGCCGTCTGCAACACGCCCGGCGGCAACGACTCCGTGGCGGTGGCCGAGCACGCCATGACCCTGCTGCTGGCGCTGCGCAAGCAGCTGCATGTGTGGACCCGCGGCCACCTGCAGGGCGGCGGCTGGCGCAGCCCCCAGGTGTTCGCCGGCGGGCTGGACGGCAGCACGCTGGGCATCGTGGGCTTTGGCCGCATCGGCCGCGCGCTGGCGCAGCGCGTGGCGGGCTGGAACGTGCGCGTGCTGGTGCACGACCCGCTGGCCCGCGACCTGCCCGCGGGCGTGCAAGCCGTGGGCATGGACGAGCTGTTGGCGCAGAGCGACGCGGTGTCGCTGCATTGCCCGGCCTTGCCCGGCGACCGCCCGCTGCTCGATGCGGCGGCGCTGGCGCGCCTGAAGCCCGGCGCCGTGCTGATCAACACGGCGCGCGCCACGCTGGTGGATGCGCCGGCGCTGATCGCCGCGCTGGATGCCGGCGGCCTGGCCGGCGCGGCCTTCGACGTGTTCGACCCCGAACCCCCGGCGCGCGACGACCCCTTGCTCGCCCACCCGCGCGTGCTGAACACGCCGCACGTGGCCTCGTGGACCTGGGAGGGCTTCTTCGGCCGCCGCCAGCAGGCTGCCGACAACCTCGCGAAGGTGGTGCGCGGTGAAGCGGGCGCCGCCATCGTCAACGCCACGCCCTGACTCTTTTCCCGGAATTCTTCTGACATGTACATCGACCTCGACACCGCGACCGACTTCAAGCGCTCCCTCTTCAACGCCATCGTCGCGCCCCGGCCCATCGGCTGGATCAGCACCGTGAGCGCGGACGGCCGCGTCAACCTCGCGCCGTTCTCGCACTTCAACCTGGTGTCCACCGCGCCACCGGTGGTCATGTTCTCGTGCAACGCGCCCGACGACCGCGAGGTGAAGGACACCATCGCCAACGTGCGCGCCACGGGCGAGTTCGTCACCAACCTCGTGACCTGGGACCTGCGCGAGCAGATGAACCTGTCCTCGTTCAACGCGCCTCACGGCACCGACGAGTTCGAGATAGCCGGCCTCGAGAAGGCCGCCAGCCACAAGGTGCGGCCACCGCGCGTGGCGGCCTCGCCCGCCTGCATGGAATGCCAGCTGCTGCAGATCGTGAACATCGAGCCCGTCGGCCCCGGCGACACCTTCAGCAACGTGGTGTTCGGCCGCGTGGTGGCGCTGCACCTGGACGACCAGTTCATCGAGCCCAGCGGGCGCTTCGACGTGGTGCGCACCCGCCCGCTCACGCGCCTGGGCGGCAACCAGTACGCCTCCACCGGGCCCATCGTCGAGCTGGGCCGGCCCAACCCGCCCCGGGCCTGAGGCCTCAGCGCACCGCCACGCGGTGCACCGCGACGCGGGTGGCCGGCAGGGGCCGCGTGGGCACGATGTCGGCCAGCGTGACGCCGTCGAGCCGCGCCAGGAAATCCTGCAGGGCGCTGTGCAACACGCCGTTCAGGGCGCAATCGCCCGTGCGCACGCAGGTGTTGCCGCTGGAGAAACACTCGACGAGGTGGAAGTCGGGCTCCATGTCGCGCACCACCTCGCCCAGGCCGATCTCGTGCGGGGCGCGGGCCAGCCGCATGCCGCCGCCCTTGCCGCGCACGGTCTCGATCCAGCCCAGCAGACCGAGGTGGTGCGTGACCTTCATGAGGTGGGCTTCGGAGATGCCATGGGCCTGCGCGGCCTCGGCGATGGTGCACAGGCGATCCGGCTGCTGCGCGAGGTACATCAGCAGCCGCAGGGCGTAGTCGGTCATGGTGGTCAGGCGCACGGCGGGCCTCCGTCGAGCACGAGGTCGGCGGGCACCTCGTCCGGGCTGTTGCTCAGCTGGTAGCCGTACCAGAGGCTTTGCGCGATGCGCTGCGCCATGGCGAAGGCCTGCTCGCCCATGGCGCGGTTGGGCAGGGCGCCGGTGGTCTCGTGAAAGAGGGCCAGCCAGCGCTGGAACAGGGCCGGGGTGAGGCCGGGCAGGGCCGCGTGGCGCGGCATGGGCGCGCCGGTGAAGCGGCCGGTGCGGCGCAGGATGGAGGACCAGAAGTCCACCAGCTGCGCGAGGTGGTTGTCCCAGTCGTGGATGTGGGCGTTGAAGATGGGGCCGAGCACCTCGTCGCGCCGCACCCGCGCGTAGAACGCATGGACCATGCTCGAAACCTCTTCCTCGGTGCAGACCGCCATGACGCCCATGATGTTTCCCGTGCACGGACCCCGCACCCTCGGCGCGCAAAAAGATCCATCTAGAATCAATCTTATGGGAGATCGGACACCCCCGCGTGCGCCAGGGCCGCCAAAGCGGCGCTTCCTTGATCCATCTCAAGACTTCCGGAGACCCGATTGAACCCCAATGGCCAGCCTCCCGTCGCGCGCTTCGAAGGCGCCACCCGTTTCCTCGCGGCGTTCTGGCCGGCGCCGGTGCGCGTCGATGCCCATGAGCGCTGGCGCAGCGTGGCCGGGGCGGGCCTGGGCATCCTGTTCACGGCCCTGGTGAGCCGATGGTGGGCGGGGGCGAATGCCATGGGCCCCTGGCTGGTGGCGCCGCTGGGTGCCAGTGCGGTGCTGGTGTTCGCGCTGCCCGCGAGCCCGATGGCGCAGCCCTGGTCGGTGGTGGGCGGCAACACGCTCTCGGCGCTGGTGGGCGCGGCCTGCGCCATGCTGGTGCCCGACCCGGCCTGGGCGGCGGCGCTGGCCGTGGCGGCGGCGATCGCGCTCATGTTCGCGCTGCGCTGCCTGCACCCGCCGGGCGGCGCGACCGCGCTGCTGACCTCCTTGGGCGCGGTGGGCTTTCATTTCGCGGTTTTCCCGATGTTCGTGAACTCGCTGCTGCTGGTGGTGGCGGGCGTGGTCTACAACAGCCTGAGCGGGCGGCGCTACCCGCACGCCCAGGTGCGGGCCACGCACGAGCCGACCGCCGCGCCGGCCCGCTTCAGCGCGGCCGACCTGGACGCGGCCCTGGCGCACTACAACCAGGTGCTGGACGTGAGCCGCGACGACCTGGAGGAGCTGCTGCACCACGCCGAGTCGGCGGCCTACCAGCGCAACTTCGGCAGCCTGCGCTGCGGCGACATCATGACGCCCGAGCCGATCGCGGTGTCCTTCGGCACCCCGTTGCGCGAGGCCTGGGGCCTGATGCGCCAGCACCGCATCAAGGCGCTGCCGGTGGTGGATCGGGCGCGGCGCATCGTGGGCATCGTGACGGTGTCGGACTTCATGCGGCACGCCGAGCTGGACCGGCACGAGGGCATCGGCGACCGCTTCCGCGCGCTGATGCGGCGCAGCGGCACGGTGCATTCGGACAAACCGGAGGTGGTGGGCCAGTTGATGACGCGCGAGGTGCGTGTGGCCAGCATCCACCGGCACGTGAGCGAGCTGGTGCCGCTGTTCTCGGAAGGCGGGCACCACCACATTCCCATCATCGACACCGAGCGCCGGCTGGCCGGCATCATCACCGAGTCGGACCTGGTCAGGGCGCTGCACCAGGTGGCGCGGCCGGCGGACTGAGCATCAGCGCGGCGGCGTGCCGCGCGGCGATCCATTCCTCGTTGGTCGGCTCGACGGCCACCGCCACCGCGCTGCCGGGTGCGGAGATGAGCGCGGCGTTGGCTTCGTTGGCCGCCTCGTCCAGGGCCAGACCCAGGAAGCCCAGGTCGCGGCAGATGCGGCGGCGCATCTCGGCGCTGTGCTCGCCCACGCCGGCCGTGAACACCAGCAGATCCAAGCCGCCGAGCACGGCCACCAGCGCGCCGATCTCGCGCACGATGCGCCGCACGTAGAGCGCCAGCGCGGCGCGCACGCGTTCGCCGGTGGGGTCGTCGCGGCCTTCCTCGGCGAACAGGCGGCGCGGCTCGGACGACACGCCCGACACGCCGAGCAGGCCCGACTCGTGGTACAGCACGCGGCCCACGTCTTCCAGACTGAGCTTCTCGATCTCCATCAGGTAGATCACCGCGCCGGGATCGAGCGAGCCGGTGCGCGTGCCCATCATCAGGCCGTCCAGCGCCGAGAAGCCCATGGTGGTGGCCAGGCTGCGCAGGCCTTGCAGCCCGCACAGGCTCGCGCCGCTGCCCAGGTGCGCGGCGATCACCCGGCCCTTCGCCAGCTCGCCATACCGCTCGGGCAGCGCCACCGAGAGGTACTCGTAGGACAGGCCGTGAAAGCCATAGCGCCGCAGACCCCGTTCCCAGGCCGCGTAGGGCAGGGGCAGCATCTGCTCGACCTGGGGCAGGGTGTGGTGGAAGGCGGTGTCGAAGCAGGCCACCTGCGGCAGCCGCGGGTCGCTGGCCAGCAGCACCTGGATCGCGTCGAGCGCGAAGGGCTGGTGCAGCGGCGCCAGCGGGATGTAGCTTTGAAGATCGGCCAGCACGGCCGCGTCCACGCGCACCGGGTCGAAGTACTGGCGGCCGCCGTGCACCACGCGGTGCGCCACCGCGCGCAGTGGCGTGGCGCCCAGGTGGGCGCGCACGCGGCGCAGGATGTGCGCCAGGGCCTCGTGGTAGGGCTGTGCGGGGTCCAGTGCCAGCGCGGTCTCGGGGGTGTCGGTGTCGGCGGTGGTGGGCCGCGGCCCGCCGATGCCGCGCACCTGGCCTTTCCAGGCCGGCTCGCGCGGCACGGTGGGGCCGCTGGCGTCGAAGATGGCGAACTTGATGCTGGACGAACCCGCGTTGAGCACGAGCACCATGCCGCTCATGGTCGGCTGACCCGGTAGCGGTGCGCCAGCAGCACGGCGATGGCGCACGAGGCCAGGCGCGTGGCGCGCGAATCGGCGCGGCTGGTGAGCACGATGGGCACGCGCGCGCCGATGGCGATGCCGGCGCTGGCCGCATGGCCCATGAACTCGAGCTGCTTGGCGAGCATGTTGCCGCTTTCCAGGTCGGGCACGACCAGCACGTCGGCGCGGCCGGCCACGGGCGAATCGATGCCTTTGACGCGCGCGGCCTCGGGCGAGATGGCGTTGTCGAAGGCCAGCGGGCCATCGAGCAGGGCGCCGGTGATCTGGCGGCGGTCGGCCATCTTGCACAGGGCGGCGGCGTCCAGCGTGGCGGGCATGCGCGGGTTGATGGTCTCCACCGCGGCGAGGATGCGCCACGCGTGGCAGGTCGATGCCGATGGTGTGGGCGAGTTCGATCGCGTTGCGCACGATGTCGGCCTTTTCCTCCAGGGTGGGCGCGATGTGGATGGCCGCGTCGGTGATGATGAAGGGCCGGGGGTAGGCGGGCGTCTGCATCAGGTAGCAGTGGCTCAGGCGGCGCTTGGTGCGCAGGCCGGCCGAGGCGGGCAGCACGGCACCGAGCAGTTCGTCGGTGTGCAAACTGCCCTTCATGAGCGCCTCGACCTCGCCGCGCCCGGCCAGTTCGGCGGCGCGCGCGGCCGCCGCGTGGCTGTGCGGCACGTCCTCGATGCCCAGGCCCGAGAGGTCCAGGCCGGCTTGCGCGGCCAGCTCTTCCAGCCGCGCTCGCGGCGCGACCAGCACCGGCTCGATCAGGCCGGCGTCTCGCGCATCGAGCGCGCCTCGCAGGCTGAGTTCGTCGCAGGGGTGCACCACCGCGACGCGGATGGCACCGAGCGCGCCGGCCTGTGCCAGCAGGCGGGGCAGGCCTTCGGGGGTGAGTTGCACGCCGTGGGCTGGCGGGGTGTCGGGGAGCTTCATGTCGGGCGGGTCCTGGTGCGGGAAGGCGGGGCCATGGCGATGATGGCATGCGCTCCCGCCATGGAGGCACCTCCCTAATGCCACCCGAGGGCATCGAGGCCGCCAGCGGGGTGGCTGTGGTATGTTCGTTTCGCCGCCTGGGTGGGGTGTTCTCGCAGGGAACAACGGGCGGCACCGGTACTTTCTACAGCCAGTCCAACATGCCTTCATCGCTGCGAAATGTCCCGATGACCAAGCCTTTTTCACGCCACTGGCGGAGCCTTGTTTCCGTGGCCGCTCTGCTCGCGCTGAGCGCACCGGCCTTGGCGCAGGGGCTGGACTACGCGCAGGCCCTGCAACAGGCGCAAGAGGCGTCCGGCCAGGTGCGCAACGCGCGCATGGACGTGCAGGCCAAAGACCTCAAGGCCGAGGCCCTGGCCCACCTGGGGGGCCCGGCCCTGTCGCTCTCGGGCTTTTCGGGCCGGGTCGCCACCACCTTCAACCTCGACACCTCGCCGCTGGCCAATGCCGCGGGCTCGCTGGGGTCGGTCGTGCCCGGCGGCCTGTCCATTCCGCCCATTCCCAACGCGGTGTCGGTGAACCGCACCTTCAACCTGCATTCCCTGGGCCTGAGCGCCAACTGGCCGATCTACACCGGCGGCCGGCTCGAAGCCATCCATGGGCTGGAAGCGGGCAAGGCCGACGAGGCCCGGGCCGAGGCCCGGGACGTCGAAGACAAGATGTCGACCACCGTCGCCCAGCGGTATTTCTCGCTGCAGCTCGCCACGCACGCGGTGCAGTTGCGCAGCGCGGCGGCCAAGGGCATCGCCGACCACCAGCGCGCCGCGCAGCGCCTGGAGGCGACCGGCCTGATCGCGACCGCCGAGCGGCTCAAGGCCGACGTGGCGCTCGACGGCGCGCGGCGCGACCTGGCCAGGTCGCAGAGCGACCTCGAGATCGCGCAGGTGGCGTTGACGCGCCTGCTGGGCGCGGCCTCGCCCGCGCCGCTGACCACGCCGCTGTTCGTCAACTCGGCATCGGTGGGCACGCTGCAGTCCTTCATCGACGCGGGGCTCTCCCACAACCCCGCCTGGGACAAGATCGCGAGCAAGCGGACCCAGGCCGACCAGGCCCTGAAGCTGCAGACCGGCGGCCAGCTGCCGACGGTGCTGGCGATCGGCAACTACAACTTCAACCGCAGCAGCGACAAGCTGGTGCAGCCCAACTGGGCGGTGGGCATCCTGGTGTCGGTGCCACTGATCGACCGCATCGACCGGGGCAAGATGAAAGAGGCCGCCATCCTCGATCAACAGCGCGTGAGCGCCCTGGAGGAGCAGGCGCAGCGCGACGTGCCGACCCTGATCGAGAGCCAGTGGCGGGCCCTGCAGAATGCGCGCGCGCAGTTCCTGTCCATGGACTCGACCATCCGCCTGGCCCGCGAGAACCTGCGCCTGCAGACGGTGTCGTTCCAGCAGAGCCAGAGCACCTCGCTGGACCTGACCGATGCGCGCCTGAACCTGCTCAAGGTGGACACCGAGCGCGTGCAGGCCGCCTACGACTACGTCATGGCCCTGGCCCGCCTGCTGGAGGCCAGCGGCCAACCCCAGCGCCTGGCCGAATTCGCGCAGAACGCCGACATCAAGATCGCTCCCCCAGCCGAGTAAGCCCATGCCCATGCCCTCCCAAGTCCAGCGCGTCCTTCTCGCCATCCTCGGTGTGGCCGTCGTCGCCTTCCTCGCGTGGGGGCTGTGGAAGGCCTTCACGCCGCAGCCGCTGCCGCTGCAGGGCCAGATCGAGGCGCAGGAGATCAATGTGTCGTCCAAGGTGCCTGGCCGCGTCGGCACGGTGCATGTGCACCTGGGGCAGACCGTGAAGGCCGGCGATCTGCTGTTCGAACTCGACAGCCCGGAAGTGGCCGCCAAGATCGCCCAGGCGCGCGCCGCCGAGGCGGCGGCCTCGGCCGTGGCCGCCAAGGCCAATGCCGGTGCGCGGCCGGAGGAGGTCGAGGCCGCGCGCCTGAACTGGGAGCGCGCCAAGACCGGCGCGCAACTGGCCAAGACCACCCACGACCGGGTGCAGACCATGTTCGCCGAGGGCATCCTGTCCGGGCAGAAGCGCGACGAAGCCCTGGCCCAGTGGCGGGCGGCCCAGCAGCAGGCCGATGCGGCGCGGGCGCAGTACGAGATGGCGCGCAAGGGCGCGCGCCCGGAAGACAAGGCGGCCGCCCAGTACCAGGCCCAGCAGGTCGGCGGCGTGCTGTCGGAAGCGGAGGTGGCGCTGGCCGAGACGCGCATCACGGCGCCCGCCGCCGGTGACGTGAGCAAGATCCAGATCCAGCCCGGCGAGATCGCACCTCAGGGCTTCCCGGTGATCACCCTGGTCAACCTGCAGGACGTGTGGGCGGTGCTGCAGGTGCGCGAGGACGCGATGGCGGACTATGCGGTGGGCAGCCGGCACACCGCCGAGGTGCCGGCGCTGCGTCGCAGCATCGAACTGGTGGTGGCGTCGGTCGGCGTGCTGCCCGACTTCGCCACCTGGCGCGCCGCGCGACCGGGTGGGACCGATCTGCGCACCTTCGAGATCCGGCTGCGCCCAGCCAGTCCGGTGGCGCAGCTGCGACCGGGCATGAGCGTGGTCTTCCCCGCACCCTGAGCCCGCCCGTGGAGACCACCGCCAACGCGACCGGCTTCGGCCCCGTGGTCCGGCGCGAGTGGCAACGCTTGCGGCGCGACGCCTGGGACCTGGGCATGCTCACCTGGATACCGCTGGGCGTGTGCCTGCTCATCTGGTGGATGTTCGCCGCCGGCATCGCGCGCGACCTGCCGATCGTCGTGATCGACCGGGACCAGTCGAGCCTGTCGCGCTCGCTGCTGCGCCTGGTGGACGGGTCGCCGGGGGTGCGTGTGGCGGCGGCGGTCGGGAGCGAAGCCGAGGCCACGGCCTGGCTGCGCGAGCGCCGCGCCTATGGGCTGCTGGTCGTGCCGGCCTCGTTCCAGCACGACATCGGGGCCGGGCGCTCGGCCACCGTGTCCTGGTTCTACAACGGGCAGTTCTCGGTGCACGCGGGCGGCCTGACCCGCGACGTGCGCACCGCCGTCTCCACGCTGAGCGCCGGCATCGAGATCACGGCGCGCGGCAAGCGCGGCGCCTCGGCGGCGCAGGCCGCGGAGCAGTTCGAGCCGATCCGCCTGCGGCTGGGCACGCTGTACAACGAGAACGCGAACTACGAGTCCTTCCTGGTGCTCGCGCTGATCCCGTCCATGCTGCAGATCTTCGTGGCGCTCGCGGCCATCACCGCGGTCGGCCGCGAGCTGCGCGCGGGCAGCGTGCCGCAGTGGCTGGAGAGCGCGGGAGGCCGCTGGGGCACGGCGGTGGCCGGCAAGCTGGTGATCCCCGCGCTGGCTTTTGCCGTGCAGGCGGTGTTGTTCGTGGTGTTTTTCGGCTTCGTGCGCGGGTGGGCGATCGAAGGCAGCGGCGCGATGATCGTCGTCGGCCTGTGGCTGCTGATCGCCGCCTACCTCGGTCTGGGCCTGCTCATGATCGCGGTCACCCTCACGCTGCGCAACGCCTTGTCGGCGGCGGCCTTCGTCACCGCGCCGGCCTTTGCCTTCTCGGGCCAGGGCTATCCCCTGAGCGCCATGCCGCCGCTGGCGCGCGCCTGGGCCGAAGCGCTGCCCCTGACCCACTACCTGCAGCTGCAGGGCAAACACTGGCTGGCCGGCGCGCCCTGGACCTATGGCGTGGGCGATGCCCTGGTCCTGCTCGGCTTTGCGGTGGTGGCCGGCGGCGCCGGGCTGCTGATCCTGAAGCAGCGGGCGGGCCAGCCCTCGGCCTGGGGGCGCACATGAGCGGCCATCCATCGCCGGGGCCCGCCAGCCTGATCGGCAGTTTCGTGGCGACCTGGCGCGCCATGCTCGGCGATGTCGGCGCCATCATGCTGCTGTTCGTGGGCGGCATCGTCTACTCGTTTTTCTATCCGCTGCCTTATTCGCGCGAGAGCGTGCAGCAGGTGCCGGTCGCGGTGGTCGACCAGGACCTCAGCGCGATCTCCCGCCAGATCACCCGTTACGTCGCGGCGCACCCCGCCGTGGACATTCGACGGGTCACGCCCGACCTTCGCGAAGCGCAGGACCTGCTCTGGAAGAACGAGATCGCCGGTGTGCTGATGATCCCGCCCGGGCTGGAGAGCAAGGTCCTGAGCGGTCGCCGGGCGGAGGTCGACATCAGCGGCAACGGCGTGTACATGATGATGAACAAGGTGGCGCTCAACGGCCTGGCCGAGGCCGTGGGCACGGTCTCGGCCGGCATCGAACTCAAGCGGCTGGCGGCCAGCACGCCCTCGGCCGCCCAGGCCATGGCCCAGCGGCAACCGGTCAACGTCAATGCGGTGGCTCTTTTCAACGTGCGCGAAGGCTATGGCGCCTACATCGTGCCTGGTGTGGCGGTGCTGATCATCCAGCAGACGCTGCTGCTGGCGATCACGCTGCTGTTCGGCACCTGGCGCGAGCGCGGCGCCTTCCCGGTCCGACGCAGCAGCGCCGCCTACTTCGGCATGCTGCTGGCCTTCGCCACCGTGGCCTTTGCCAACAGCCTGTACTTTTTCGGCTTCGTGCTGTGGTGGCAGGACTACCCCCGGGCGGGCAATTTCGGCGGCCTGCTGCTGTTCGCGGCCCTGTTCGCGCTCTGTGTCGCGGCGCTGGGCATGCTGCTGGGCAGCCTCTTTCGCACGCGCGAGCGCAGCGTGCAACTGCTGCTGTGCACGGCCTTGCCGTTCATGTTCCTCACCGGCCTGTCGTGGCCGGTGGAAGCCCTGCCACCGGCGTTGCAGGCCTTGCGCTGGCTCGTGCCCTCGACCGCTGGCGTGCAGGGCTTCATCGCGCTGAACCAGCTGGGCGCGGGCCTGGCCCAGGTGGCGGCGGAGGCCGCCGCGCTGGCCGCCGTGTGCCTGGTGTCGACGGCGGCGGGCCTGTGGCGCTGGCGCGCCGAGGACCGTTTGGTATCTTCCAAGGTCTGAACCGACGGCCCGCTCCGCGTGCCGGTCACCTTGAAAGGAGCTTTCGCGTGAGCACACCCGCCACCCCGCGCCACATCCTGCTGGCCACCGACCTGAGCAGCCGCAGCGACCGCGCCCTGGACCGCGCCGTGCGCCTGGCGCGCGAGTGGGACGCGCGCCTGGTCGCGCTGACGGTGGTCGAGCCCGAGCCGGCCGAGGCGCCCACCTCGGTGCTGTCGCGCGCATCGGGCCTGAGCGGCGGCACCGCGCGCCGGGCGATGGTGGAGCAGCGGCTGCGCGCCGACCTCGCGGGCGAGGACGGTGACCTGCCGCTGGTGCCCCGGGTGGAGCAGGGCGCCGTGACCGACACCGTGCTCACCGTGCGCACGGCCGAGGGCAGTGGCCTGATCGTGACCGGTGTGGCGCGCAACGAGGCGCTCAGCCGCGTGGTGCTGGGCTCGACGGTGGATGCCCTGGCGCGCCGCTCGCCCGTGCCTTTGCTCGTGGTGCGCAACCGGCCGCGCGCGACCTACAGCCACGTGATCGTGGCCAGCGATTTTTCGCCCGCGTCGCGCCACACCCTGCGCACCGCCGCCGCGCTCTTTCCCCAGGCGGAGCTCACGCTGTTCCACGCGTTCGACAACCCGTACCCCGCGATCGGCGGCGTGGACACCACCAAGGTGCGCGCCGACGGCCTGGCCCAGGCCGAACGCGAGGCCGAGGCCTTCATCCAGTCGTGCGAACTGCCCGGCGATGTGGGCCTGCGCCTGCGCACCTGGCTGGAGCATGGCGACACGGGCCTGCTGCTGCACGCCCATGGGCTGGCGCACCCGGCGGACCTGGTGGTGCTGGGCACGCAGCAGCGCCGTGGAGTGCTCGGCCTGCTGCTGGGCAGCGTGGCGCAGCGCGTGCTGGAAATGGCCGAAAACGACGTGCTGGTGGTGCCACCAGAGGCCGCCTGAGTCCAGCGGCTCCGACGAACGGGCCCGTCTGGGGCGTCAGGACAACAGTTCGGGGCGTCCGGGTGGACCGGCCCGATACCGATATTTACACTGGTGGTGTCTGAACTTTCCGCGCGCGGTGCTGTCCATTCTGCGCCCCCACCACTCCCTGACCGCCTTGCACCCATTGCCCCACCGTTCATTGCGCTTCTCGCTGCCGCTGCAACTGGCCCTGGCCGGTGCGCTGGGCATCGGCTCCCTGGCCATCGCGCAGGCCGAAACACCCCCGCCTTCCCTGGCCCCGGCGACCCAGCAGCTGGCGGTGGCCGCGCCCGCGAGCCCGACCGTGGTGGTTCCCCCGGTCGCCCAGCAGTTGGCGGCGATCGACCCGCGCTGGAGTTCGAGTTTCGAGGCCTTCGCCGCCGCCGACCTGAAGCAGGCGCCGCAACCGGGCGGCGTGGTCTTCGTGGGCAGTTCGTCGATCCGCCTTTGGAACGACCTGGAGACCAGCTTTGCCGACCAGCCCGTGGTCATCAAGCGCGGTTTCGGTGGCTCGCAGCTGCTCGACTGTGTGAAGCTGGTGAACCGGCTGGTGCTGCCCTACAAGCCCCGCATGGTGGTGGTGTACGCGGGCGAGAACGACCTGTCCGAAGGCGCCACGCCGCGCGACGTGCTGGAGCGTTTCACGGCCTTCGTGCGCGCGGTCAAGGCCGAGCTGCCCGAGAGCCGCATCGCCTTCGTCTCCATCAAGCCCAGCCCGTCGCGCGCGGGCCTGATGGCGTCGGTGCGCGAGACCAATGAGCTCATCAAGGCCTACAGCGTGACCGAGCCGCAGCTGGACTTCATCGATGTGTTCTCTTCCATGCTCGGCACCGACGGCCAGCCCCGCCCGGAGCTGTTCCTGGGCGACCGCCTGCACCTCAATGCCGAAGGTTATGCGCTGTGGCAGCGCATCATCGCCCTGCACCTGAAGGGCTGACGAGGCGGGCCGCGTTTTTCGCGGCGCGGCGATCCCGGCCGAGCGACACGCGGGCCACCACCCACAAGGCGTAGAAGCCCACGAACAGGATCAGCAGGTCCACCGACCAGGGCCTGGCGGGGTTCGTGGCGCCGAACACGGCCAGCGCCAGCAGGGCCACCACCAGGTGGGCGCAGAACACCGGCAAGGCCGCCTTGCCCAGGGTTTCCAGGGGCCGCCAGCGCGGCAGGTGCCGCTTGAGCCAGGGGCCGAAATGCATCACCAGCACCAGCAGGGCCAGCAGGTTGATCAGGCGCAATGGGCCGAGGTGCCATTTGTCGAACATCAGGTTGACCACCGAGCCATCGGGCATCGGCGTCTGTCCCACGGCGTGGCGCCAGAGGAAGGCGCAGGCCGCCAGGGCCAGGGCGGTGCGCACCATCCAGCGCGGAAAGCGCGTGGGGGTGTGGTCCGGGCGGCTGTGCTCGGTGCCCATCCACAGGCCCATGGTCCACAGGAACTGCCAGGCGAAGATTTCGAAGGCACCCATGTCGCGGTAGCGCACCGGCATGTCGAACCAGCCGAAGACCATCTGGTAGAGCGCCGGGCCCAGGCCGAACTGGGCGCCGAACCACAGCGCGAGGCTCAGCGCCATCACCGCGCGCCAGCCGTGCTCCCGACCGTGCAGCAGCACCAGCGGGCTGAGCAGCATGAAGACGATGTAGATCGGCAGGATGTCCAGCAGCGCCGGGCTGTACAGCAGCAGGCCGGCGCTCAGGGTGGCGACCACCGGCCGCTCCAGGAAGAAGGCGAGCAGGTCGGTCACGGCCCCTTCGCGCAGCGCCAGGCCCAGGCCGGCGATGGCGGTGAAGGCGAACAGCACCAGGGCCAGCTGGCAGGCGTAGAGCTTGAGCGCGCGATTGAAGAAGGCGTTTTTCATCGCCTGCGCGCCCTGCGTGTCGGCCTTGGTGGAATACACACGGCCGGCCATGTAGGCCGACAGCAGCACGAAGCCTTCGGCGGCCGACACATAGCCGAGCGGCTGACCCAACGGGTCCGCGAGCTTCGTGGGCAGGTGGGTGAGGGTCATCAGCACGAGCATCAAGCCGCGCATGGCGTCCAGTTCCCACTGGCGATCGTCCTGGCTCATGGCGGTGGTGCGGGGGCAGGTGGCGTGCCTGCCAGGTGACTCGATCCCTGATCGGGGCCGCAAAGCCTCGCAAAGTTCCCCGGTATGGGGAGGCGCGTCACTGCGCCTGGGAACGCGCGCGCCAGAACACGCCGGGTCGCCGGCCGGCGCGCTCGCGCGCCTCCACCAGCATCGCCACCGCGAACAGGCCCGCGAACGCGGCCAGCAGCAGAGCGACGTCCGTGGTCCAGGGGCGCACCACCTGGGTCGAACCGAAGAAGGCGAGGGTGAACAGCGCGATCACGATGTGGGCGCAGAAGACCGACAGGGAGTGCCGCCCCAGCAGCTCCAGCGCGTGCGGGCGCGGCAGCACGCGCACCAGCCAGGGGCCGGCGGCCATGAGCAGCACGAAGACGCTGGCGAAGTTCAGCACGCGCATGGGCCCGAGCGACCATTTGTCGAGCAGCAGGCCCACGGCGGGCAGCCAGGGCAGCGGGTCCTGGCCCGCGATGTGGCGCCACGCCAGCATGGCCCCGGCGTACACGGCCGCCGGCGCCAGCACCCAGCCCGGCAGGCGCGGCCAGGGCTGTTCGCGCGCGCCCAGCCACAGGCCCGCGACCCACAGGGCCTGCCAGGCCAGCCAGTGGAAGGCGCCCATGTCCTTGTACGGGATGGGCAGGCCGGTCAGCGCCACGACCAGGTCGTGCACGCCCCGGCCCAGGCCCCACTGTTCGCCCAGCCAGAGCAGGCCGCTGACGGCCAGCACGCCGAGCCAGCCGTGTCGCAGGCCGCGGCGCAGCAGCCAGGGGCTGGCCAGCATCATGAAGATGTAGAGCGGCAGGATGTCCAGCAGCGGCGGGTTGTGCAGCAGCAAGGCGGCACCGACCACGGCGGCCTGCGGGTCGATGAAGAAAAATTCGAGCAGGCCGGTGACGCCGCCCTGCCGGTTGAACACCCCGAGCCAGGCGATGAGGGTGAAGGCCAGCAGCAGCAGGCCCAGCTGGCAGAGGTAGAGCTTGAGCGCCCGTTCATGGAAGGCGGCCTGCATGGCGGGCAGGCCATCGCGCCGGGCGCGGCGGCCGTAGACGCGGCCGGCCATGAAGGCCGAGAGGAACACGAAACCCTCGGCCGCCGAGACAAAGCCGAACGGCTGGCCCGATGGCAACGAGTACATCGTCGGCATGTGGGTCAGCGTCATCAGGACGAGCATCAAGCCCCGCAGGGCGTCGAGCTCCCAGCGGCGTTGCGGGGCGTGTGGCATCAGGGAAAACCAGTAGAACCCGCGATCATGCCAGAGGGGCGCTGCGGCGGGCCCGCCAGGCCTGCAGAAAACCCCAGGACAGGCCGAGCACGGCCGCCAGCAGCGAGGCCAGCAGCACGCCCAGCTTGGCGGCGCCGAGCAACTGGGCATCGTCGAAGGCCAGCGTGGCGATGAAGATGGACATGGTGAAGCCAATGCCCGCCAGCAGGCCGACCAGGCCAACGCCGGACCAGGTCACGCCGTCGGGCAGGCGGCACAGGCCCAGGCGCACGGCCAGCCAGCTGGCGCCGAGCACGCCGAGCGGCTTGCCGAGCACCAGGGCCAGCACCACGCCCAGGGTGACGGCTTGCGCGCTGCCGGAGGCGAGGTCCACGCCGTCGAGCGTCACGCCCGCATTGCGCAGGGCGAACAGGGGCATCACAGCGTAGGCCACCCAAGGGTGCAGCGCCCTTTGCACGCGGGTCACCGGGGCCTCGCCGCGCAGGCGCACCGGCAGCACGGGTGTCATGAGGCCCAGCACCACGCCCGCCAGCGTGGGGTGCGCGCCGGTCTGCAGCAGGCCCAGCCAGAGCACGGCGCCGGGCACGACGTAGGCCCAGGCCGAGCCGATGCCGATGCGCTGCAGGCCCAGCACCATGAAGATGCCCAGGCCGGCCACCAACAGGCCGCTGAAGTCCAGCCCGCCCGAATAGAAGACCGCGATGATGAGCACCGCCACGATGTCGTCGATGATGGCCAGGGCCAGCAGCAGCACGCGCACGTTGCCTGGAATGGAGCGGCCGAGCAGGGCCAGCACGCCGACGGCGAACGCGATGTCGGTGGCGGTGGGCACGGCCCAGCCGCGCAGCGTGGTGGGGTCGGTGTTCAACGCGACATAGATCAGCGCTGGCACCAGCACCCCGCCCAGCGCGGCGGCCAGGGGCAGGGCGGCGAGCGGGAGGCTGGCGAGCGCGCCTTCGTGGATCTCGCGCCGGATCTCCATGCCCACGACCAGGAAGAACACCGCCATCAGGGCATCGTTGATCCAGAAGTGCAGCGATTGCACCGACACGTAGGGGCCGATGCCGAAGGTCAGGGGCGCATGCCAGAGCGCGTGGTAGCTGGCGGCGGCGGGCGAGTTGGCCCAGATCAGGGCGATGGCCGCCGCGAGCAGCAACACGACACCACTGACGGCTTCGATGTGGAGAAAACGGGAGAGGGCGGCGAATGCGCGGTCGGCAACAAGTTGGGCGCGCGGCAGGGTCTGCCGGGAAGGGGCTCGATTCATGGACGTATCAACTCCGCGCGGCGGCCCGACCAGCGCTTGAACCTGTTTCGCTGCGACAGGCAGCGCGAACACCCAGCCCTGTATTTTACCCGATGGGGTATGGGCCCTGGCCTACACTCGCCGCATGCCCGACACGCCCGTTTTCGACGACGCCCGCTTCATGCGCCTGGCGCTGGCCGAAGCCCAAGCCGCGGCCCAGGCCGGTGAGGTGCCGGTGGGGGCGGTGGTGGTGAAGGACGGCCGCGTGATCGCCACCGGCCGCAACGCCCCCATCGACGGCCACGACCCTACCGCGCACGCCGAAATCGTCGCCTTGCGCGCCGCCGCGCAGGCGCTGGGCAACTACCGGCTCGATGGCTGTTCGCTCTACGTGACGCTGGAGCCGTGCGCCATGTGCAGCGGTGCCATGCTGCACGCGCGCCTGGCCCGCGTGGTGTTCGGCGCGACCGATCCCAAGACCGGCGCGGCGGGCTCGGTGCTCGATCTGTTCGGGCATGCCCGGATCAACCACCAGACCATCGTGCAAGGCGGTGTGCTGGCCGAGGAAGGCGCGCAACTGTTGCGCGGTTTTTTCAAGGAGCGCCGAGTGAACCTCCACCCCCTGCGCGACGATGCCCTGCGCACGCCCGACGAGCGTTTTCAGAACCTGCCGGGCTACCCCTGGGCGCCGCAGTATGTGAGCGATCTGCCCGCGCTCGGTGGCCTGCGCCTGCACTATCTCGACGAAGGGCCGAAGGACGCGCCGATGACTTGGCTCTGCCTGCACGGCAACCCGGCCTGGAGCTACCTCTACCGCCACATGATCCCGGCGTTCCTGGCCAGCGGTGCGCGCGTGGTCGCGCCCGACCTGATCGGTTTCGGCCGCAGCGACAAGCCCAAGAAGGACGGCGCGCACTCGTTCACCTGGCACCGCCAGGTGCTGCTGGAATTCGTCGAGCGCCTCGACTTGCACAACGTGGTGCTGGTGGTGCAGGACTGGGGCGGGCTGCTGGGCCTGACCCTGCCCATGGCCGCGCCGCGGCGCTACCGGGGGCTGCTGGTGATGAACACCACACTGGCCACCGGCGAGGTGCCGCTGTCGCCCGGCTTCGTGGCCTGGCGCAACATGTGCGCGCAGAACCCCGAGTTCGACGTGGCGCGCCTGTTCGCGCGCGGCAACCCGCAGATGAGCGCGCAAGAGTGCGCGGCCTACAACGCGCCGTTCCCCGACCGGGGCCACCGCGCCGCGCTGCGCGCCTTCCCTCCCATGGTGCCCGAGCACGCCGACGACGAGGGCGCGGCCCTCAGCCGGCAGGCGAGGGACTTCTGGTCCACCGAATGGCAGGGGCAGAGCCTGATGGCCATCGGCCTGCAGGACCCGGTGCTGGGCGAGCCCGTCATGCAGGCCCTGCACGCGCAGATCCGCCATTGCCCCGAACCCCTTCGGCTGCCGCAGGCCGGTCACTTTGTGCAGGAGCATGGCCTGTCCATCGCCCAGGCCGCGGTGCGCCATTTCGCGGCGGCCGCACCCGGATAATCGAGCCCTTTTTCGCCCAACACCATGAGCCACGGTCATACGCACACGCCCGCCTGCAGCCCCGATTGCAACCACAGCCACCACCACGGCACCAAGCACATCTACATCTACTCGCCCTCCAGCGCGGTGCGCGACAAGGCCGCGTTCCGCCGTGGCGTTGCGCGGCTCAAGGCGCTGGGCCACGAGGTCGAGATCGACGAGGCGGCGCTGAGCAGCCACATGCGCTTCGCGGGCGACGACGCCACGCGCCTGGCCGCCATCGAGCGCGCCACCGCCAGCGGCGCGAACGTGGCGCTGATTTCGCGCGGGGGGTATGGGCTCACGCGCATCGTGGGCGACCTGCCTTTCAAGAAGATCGCCAAGGCGATCGAGCGCGGCACCCAGTTCGTGGGCCTGAGCGACTTCACGGCGCTGCAGATGGCGGTGCTGGCCAAGACTGGTGCCGTCACCTGGGGCGGCCCGGCACTGGGCGAGGACTTCGGCGCCGAAGTGCCGGACGACATCATGGAAGCCTGCTTCGACGACCTGCTCGTGGGCCACGGTGAAGGCTCGGGCTGGCGGCTGCCGGTGTCGGACGCGAAGGCGGCCCCGCGCAAGGACGGCGAGGCAGCGCCGGTGTTCCGGCTGCGCGGCGCCACGCTGTGGGGCGGCAACCTCAACGTGATCTGCGCGCTCGTGGGCACGCCTTACCTGCCTCAGGTCAAAGGCGGCATCCTGTTCCTGGAGGACGCGAACGAACACCCGTACCGCATCGAGCGCCAACTCACGCAGTTGCTCAACGCGGGGATCATCGGCCAGCAGAAGGCGGTGCTGATGGGCTCGTTCAACCGCTTCAAGCTGGTGCCGGGTTACGACCGAGGCTTCAAGCTGCAGACGGTGATCGACTGGATGCGCACGCGCACGAAGACGCCGGTGTTCACGGGCCTGCCCTTCGGGCACGTGCCGACCAAGGTGTTGCTGCCCGTGGGGCGCAAGGTGGATCTGATGGTGGAAGGGCGCGATGCCCTGATCTACTGGGGCTGAAGGCCTTGCGGGGAGATCAGGACCTGCGCGAGCGGCCAGCGTCGATCAGGCTCTTGGGCACCAGGCCCTGGAACACCGGCGAGAGGCTTTGCACGCGGTGCACCGCGAGCGCCTCGCCGTGCAACTGGCTCAGCACGGCCACCATCTCGGCGCGTGCGAACCACAGGGCGTGAGCATCGTGCAGGTACTTCAGCTTGCGCGTGAGCTGTGGGTTGGCCTTGGCGCCTTCTTCGCCCAGCACCGCGAGCATGGCTTCGCGCACCGGCTCCAGGGACTCGGGCGAGTCCTTGCGCGTCTCGGGGCTGAGAAGGGCGGAAATGCTGTTGCGGATACCGGGTTTGAACCAGCGCATGGAAGTGGCCTCAACGACTTTGTACTAATTGGATACAGGATACGTCGCGAGCGCGGGGATGTGCAATCGGGAATGTTTGACAACACTCAAAAAACAACAAATAAATCATATGTTTATCGTCGGTTTTTGATTGACTCCATGAGGTGTGTAATACCTTCTTACGCATTCGTTAACAATTTGCATCGACGTAGCGCCATCGAGCAGGCCGGGTCGGGTGCACTTTTTTTCAACCGCCAGGGCCCGCTTTCGAGGGCTCGAAACGGCGGTTTTCCGACACGCCTTCATACATTGGGTGGTGTGTTGTAATCCAGCCGATATGTCTTCTCTCCTATGGCCGAACTGACAATTGCTTTCGTGGATCTGACGGGTAGCGTCTCGGTGTTTGAAACACTGGGCAACGACCGCGCCACCAAGGCCGTCACCAAGCTGACCCAGTGGATTGGCTCCATGGGCGTGGAGAACGGGGGCACGGTGGTCAAGATGCTGGGCGACGGCGTGCTGATGTCGTTCGCCAACAACCGCAACGCGGTCGATGCGATGGTGCTGATCCAGCAGGAGCACGCCAAGCGCGTCATGCAGTGGCCCGACCGCCTCAAGCTCATGATGCAGATCGGCATGGCGCGCGGCCAGGTCGTGGTGGTCGATGGCGATTGTTTCGGCGACGCGGTCAATGTGGCCTCGCGCCTGAGCGACCTGGCCGGCCCCGAACAGATCATCGCCGCCGACACCGTGATCCGCAAACTCGGCCCCCGCCATGGCGTGCGCAGCCGCAGCCTGGGGCCGATGCGCATCAAGGGCCGGGTGGAGCCCTGCGAGGTGTTCCGCGTCGAGTGGCAGCCCGAGATGCTGTCCGAGTTCCTCACGCTGCCGGCCGACCTGCACGCCCTGAGTCCGATGAAGGAGTCCGTGTTCGGAGGCTTCGAGCTGGCCTGGCTCGACACCACGCAGGCCTTCAGCCTGACCGACCTGCCGATGAAGATCGGCCGCGTGCCGGAGGCCGATTTCGTGGTGAGCGACCCGCGCGTCTCGCGCATGCACGCCAGCATCGACATCCGCTCGGGCAACTACGTGCTCGAAGACATCAGCAGCTACGGCACCTGGGTGCGTTTCGGCGCGGGCGACAACGTGATCGCCCTGCGGCGCCAGGAGTGCCTGCTGCACAGCGACGGCGAGATCGCCATGGGCGCGCCCTTCAGCGATTTCAGCGCGCCCACGGTGCGCTTCCGGCTGGTCGACGGCCAGATGTCGATCGGGCCGATCGGCATCGAGAAATAAGCAGGCGCGGCAGGGAAGGCCGCAAGGCGGCGCACGGGACACCCGCGTGCCGTCGGGATCACAACAATGAGTGGGGACATTTCGTGCGCTGGATCAAACGACTCTTTGCCTTGCTGTCGCTGCTGGTGGTGCTCGCCGCCGCGCTGGCCGCCTTCTATGCCTGGCGCAGCCTGCCGAAAACCGAGGGCAGCCTCAACCTGGGTGGGCTGTCCGCGCCGGTGAAGGTGCACCGCGACGCGAGCGACGTCACGCACATCCTGGCCGGCAAGCCGCACGACGCCTGGATGGCCATGGGCTACGTGCACGCGCAGGAGCGCGGCTGGCAACTGGAATTCAACCGCCGCATCATGCGCGGCACCTTGTCCGAGGTGCTGGGCCCGACCACGCTGGAGACCGACAAGCTCATGCGCACGCTGGGCATCCGGCAGGCCGCGCGCCAGCAACTGGAAACCCTGCCAGCCGAGGCCCGCGAAGCCCTGCAGGCCTACAGCGACGGCGTGAACGCCTTCTTCGCCCACAGCGAACAACTGCCTTCGCCCGAGTTCCTGCTGCTGGGCATCAGCCCGCGCGAAGAAGCGGCCGCGGGGCGCTACTGGGACCCGGTCGACTGCGTGGCCTGGTCGCTCATGATGGCGCTGGACCTGGGCGGCAACTGGGGCAACGAGTTCGCCCGGTTCACCGCGCTGGAGGCGATCGACACCCAGGCCCTGTGGGAGCTGTTCCCGCCGTACCCGGGCGAGCAGCCAGCGGCCACGGCCGACCTCGCCAAGCTCTACCGCGAACTAGGCGTCTACCGGGGCAAGCCGGTCACGACCTCGAAGGCCGAGGTGCCGGCCGCGTCCGGCATCGTCGCCTCGGCGCGCGGGCAGATCGGCGCGGACCTGCAGCGCTGGGCCGACGAGCTGGGCAACATCGAGGGCAAGGGCTCGAACAACTGGGTGGTCAACGGCTCGCGCACCGCCTCGGGCATGCCCTTGCTGGCCAACGACCCGCACCTGGGCCTGAGCGCGCCCGCCATCTGGTACTTCGCGCGGCTGCAGGCGCCCGATGCCGACGGCATCAAGGGCATGGACGTGATGGGCGCCACGCTGCCCGGCACGCCCTTCGTGGTGCTCGGCCGCACGCAGCAGGTGGCCTGGGGTTTCACCAACACCGGCCCGGATGTGCAGGACCTCTACCTCGAGCAGATCAACCCCGCCAACCCCGCGCAGTACCGCGTGCCGTCCCCCTCCGGGGAACCGGCCTGGGCCAACTTCGGCCTGCGCATGGAGACCATCCGGGTCAAGGGACAGCCCGACGTGAGCCACATGGTGCGCAGCACCCGCCACGGCCCGGTGCTGAGCGATGCGCAGGCGCGCCATGGCGAGGTGATGGACACCAGCCGCTTCGTGCTCGCGCTGCGCTGGACCGCGCTGGACGCCGACAACCGCAACGTGGTCGCCACCCTGGAGTCGAACCGCGCGCAATCGGTCGACGAACTCCAGAAGGCGTTCCGCGATTTCCATTCACCGATGCAGAGCGTGGTGATGGCCGACCGCACGGGGCGCATCGCCTACAAGGCCGCGGGCCGCGTGCCCCTGCGCGCGCCGGAGAACGACATCCGCGGCGTCGCACCGGCGCCGGGCTGGGACTTGCGCTACGACTGGGCCGGCTGGCTGCCCTACGAAGAGACGCCGCAGGACGATGGCGCGCGCGGCTGGATCGCCACCGCCAACCAGCGCATCCACGCCGCGGACTACCCGCATTTCCTGACCCAGGACTGGGCCGCGCCCTACCGCCAGGAGCGCATCGAAGCGATGCTGGCGCAGACCCCGAAGCACACGCTGGACTCGTTCCGCGCCATGCACGCCGACCAGCAATCGGCCGCCACGGTGCGCCTGCTGCCGTTCCTGCAGAAAGCCGCGTCGGACCACCCGCTGGCGGCGGCCGCGCAGGCCGCGCTGCGCGATTTCAAGGGCGAGATGCGCGCCGATGCCGCCGCGCCGCTGATCTACAGCGCCTGGGTTGATGCCTTCACGCGCCGCGTGGTGGGCGAGCGCGTGGGCCAGGCGCGCTTCGAAGGCATGTACGGCAAGCGCCTGTTCCGCAACGCGGTGGAAGGCATTCTGGAGCGCGACGACGCGAGCTGGTGCGGCGCGGCGGGTTGCGCGGCGGCCAGCGGCCTGGCCCTGACGGACGCCTTGAACAAGCTGCAGGCCGTGCACGGCAGCGACGTGGCCGCCTGGCGCTGGGGCGATGCCCACCCGGCGATCTCGGCCCACCGCCCGTTCGGCAACGTGAAGCCGCTGGCGGCGCTCTTCGACGTGCGCACGCCCACAGGGGGCGATCCCTTCACCGTCAACGTGGGGCAGTACCACCTGGACAAGGCCGATGCACCCTATGCCAACCGCCATGCGGCCAGCCTGCGCGCGGTCTACGATCTCGCGGACCTGGACAACTCGCGCTTCATCTACCAGACCGGGCAGAGCGGCAACGTGTTCTCGGGCCGCTACCGCGACATGAGCGACACCTGGGTGGCGGTGCAGTACCGCGTGCTGACGATGAAGCCGGCGCAGTGGCGCAGCACGCTGGAACTGCGGCCACCGGCCGCGCCCTGAGCCTCTTACTTCAGGTTGCCCGAGAGGAACTGCGCGAGCCGTTCGCTCTTGGGCCGGGCCAGCACCTCCTTGGGCACGCCCTGTTCCTCGATGCAGCCCTTGTGCAGAAAGATGAGGTGCGAGGACACCTCGCGCGCGAAGCCCATTTCGTGCGTCACCACCACCATGGTGCGGCCTTCCTCGGCCAGCAGCTTCATCACGCGCAGCACCTCGCCCACGAGTTCGGGGTCGAGCGCGCTGGTGGGTTCGTCGAACAGCATCACGTCCGGCTCCACCGCAAGCGCGCGGGCGATCGCCACGCGCTGCTGCTGGCCACCGCTCATGTGCGAGGGGTAGCGGTCTTCCACGCCTTTGAGGCCCACGCGCTCCAGGTAGCGGCGCGCGGTCTCCACCGCTTTTTCTTTCGGGATGCCCAGCACGTTGACCGGCGCCTCGATGATGTTCTGCAACACCGTCATGTGGGCCCAGAGGTTGAAGTGCTGGAACACCATGGCCAGCTTGGTGCGCAGGCGCTGCAGCTGCGCGGCGTTGACCGCGCGCAGTTCGCCGTGGCGGTCGGCCTTGAGCTGCAGCTCTTCACCACCGAGCACGATGCGCCCGCTGTTGGGGTGCTCCAGCAGGTTGATGCAGCGCAGCAGCGTGCTCTTGCCCGAGCCCGAGCTGCCGATCAGGCTGATCACGTCGCCCGCATTGGCTTGCAGGGAGACGCCCTTGAGCACTTCGTTGGCGCCGAAGCGCTTGTGGATGTCCTGCACCTCCAGAAGAGGGCGGCCGGGCGTTCGGTTGGCGGTGGGTTCTGCAGTCATGTTCGATGCCCGATGAAAAGAAAAACTCAGGCGCCCAGCAGGTCGCCCGAGCGGAACGGCGTCTCGCCAGCGATCTTGCCGACCTCGCCGCCCGAAACCACATAACGTTCGCGCACGGCGGCGTACAGCACACCGGCCACCTCGGCGCGCACTTCGTGCACGCGCGCGGCCGCCGGGGCGGTGGGGTCGATGACCTCGGCCACCACGTCGCCCACCGCCAGGGTGGCGCCGGGCTGCACGAGAAAGACCAGCACACCGGGCACGGGCGAGCGCAGCGTCTGCGAACCCGCCAGCGGCGTGGGCTGGCAGGCCAGGGGCGGCAGCGTCGCCGGTGCGCCGGCATGCAGGACACCAGCGTGCGCCAGGAAGGCGAGGATGGCTTGCGCATCCTGGCGCGCGTGGTCGTGCGAGACATCCGCTTCGCCGCGCAGCTCCACCGTCGTGCTCGCGCAGGCCTGGGGCAGGGGAGCTTTGACGCCCGCGGCTTGCAAGGCGGCGGCCAGTTGCCACCAGAGACCGGAGAGGCGTTCGTCGAACGGCCCGCCGCCCGACTCTTTCGCCAGCAGCACGGCCTGGCAGCCCAGCAGGCGCGCCAGCGGTTCGAAGGGCGGCCAGCAGGCCTCCTCGCTGTACAGGTGCATGACGGCTTCGGTGTCGCAATGCAGGTCGAGCACCAGGTCGGCGTCGTGCGAGAGCAGCAGCAGCTGCCGGCGCTGGCTGTCGAGTTCGCTGGTCGCTTGCCACTGGTTCAGCCACTGGCCGACCAGCTGGCGCACGGTGGCCACATTGGCCTTCGCGTCCGCGCCCATGCGGGGGATGGCGTCGGTCAGCACGGCGGCGGCCATGTCGGGATAGTGCCGGTTGAAGTTCTGCGCGGTGTCGAACTCGAAGCGGCCCAGGGGCCGATGGTTCAGCCGCTGGCTCAGGCCGATCGGGTTGGCCGCCGGCACCAGAATCACCTCTCCCCGCAGCGGCCCGGCCTTCTCGGCGGCTTCCAGCTGCTGGCGCAGGTGGTGGGCGACCAGCATGCCGGGCAGTTCCTCGGCGTGCAGGCTGGCCTGGATGTAGACCTTGGGCCGGGCACCGGGCGTGCCGAAGTGGAACCCCACAAGGGTCTTCTGGCTGCCCAGGCTGGGGCTCAGCAGGGGGTACTCGATGCGTTGCATGGGGCGGCCTGGTTCTCGGCGCTCAATGCCCGCGCGGGGCCAGATGGGCCAGGAAACGCCTTTCGGCCAGCTTGAACATGCCCACCAGGCTGAACGTGATGGTGAGGTAGATCGCGGCCGCGAAGATGTAGGCCTCGAACGGCAGGTAGTAGTCGGAATAGATGCGGCTGGCGGCGGCGGTCACGTCCAGCATGGCCGGCACCGTGCTGGCCAGGCTGGTGGCGTGCAGCATCATCACCACCTCGTTGCTGTAGGCGGGCAGCGTGCGGCGCATGGCGCTGGGCAGGACGATGCGGCGCATCGCCATGGCCGGGCTCATGCCCATGGCCTGGGCGGCCTCGATCTCGCCCGCGGCGGTTTCGCGGATGGCGCCCGCCAGCATCTCGGCGGTGTAGCCCGCCGTGTTCAGGCTGAAGGCCAGCAGGGCGCAGAAGAACGGTTCCTTGAAATGCGTCCAGGGCCAGACGTCGTTCCAGCGCGCCTGGATCCAGTCCAGCTGCGCCAGGCCGTAGTAGATGAGGTAGAGCTGGATCAGCAGCGGCGTCCCGCGGATCACATAGGTGTAGGCGCCGACGACCCAGCGCAGCGGCGCGATGGAACTGGTGAGGGCCAGCGCGAACAGCAGGGCGAGCACCGCGCCCACGCCCAGCGAGGACAGCAGCAGCCACAAGGTGGTGATCAGGCCCTCGCCGTACATGGCGAGGTTGGCGGGCTGGAAGATGACTTCCCACTTCATGTGCGGGTGTCCATCAGGTGTGGGCGCGTTTCACGCCGAGGCTGAAGCGCCGTTCCAGCCGGCGCAGCGCCCAGAGCGACACCGAGGTGTAGATCAGGAACAGCGCGGCGGCGAACAGGAAGAAGGTGAAGGGCTCGCGGGTGGCCGCGCTGGCCTGCTTGGCCAGGTAGGTCATTTCCTTCAGGCCGATCAGGCTGATCAGCGCGGTGGCCTTGATCAGCACCAGCCAGTTGTTGGTGAAGCCGGGCAGGGCGTAGCGCACCATCTGCGGCGCGGTGATGCGCAGGAAGGTGCGCACCGGCCCCATGCCGAAGGCCCAGGCGGCTTCCATCTGGCCCTTCGGAATCGAAAGGATGGCGCCCCGGAAGGTCTCGGTCATGTAGGCGCCGTAGATGAACCCGATGGTGAGCACACCGGCGAGGAAGGGATTGATGTCCACCGACCCCTTGCTGCCCGACGCAGCCAGCAGGTGGTTGAGACCGATGGTGCCGCCGTAGAAGATCAGCAGCATCAGCACCAGCTCGGGGATGCCCCGAACCAGCGTGGTGTAGACGGTGGCCAGCCCCACCAGGAGGGGGCGGCCGGAGAGCTTGGCCACCGCGCCCAGCAGGCCCAGCAGGATGCCAACCAGCAAGGCGGCCAGGGAAACGCCCACCGTGAGGAGGGCGCCCTGCAGGATCGAGGCGAAGTAGCCGGACAAAACGGGGACGGCTTAGTTGCCGTACACGTCGAAGTCGAAGTACTTCTTGGCGACCGTGTCGTAGACGCCGTTGGAGCGGATGGCCTTGATGGCCGCGTTGAGTTCGTCCTTGAGCGCGGTCTCGCCCTTGCGCAGCGCCACGCCCACGCCGGTGCCGTAGTACTTGGCCTCGTTCAGCACGGGGCCGACGAAGCCGTAACCCGCGCCTTCGGGCTTGCGCAGGAAACCGCCATTGACTTCCACCTGGTCGGCCACGGTGCCATCCAGGCGGCCGGACTTGATGTCGAGGTAGACCTGGTCCTGGGCTTCGTAGGGGACGATGCTCACGCCCGCGGGCTTGAGTTCACCCATGGCGTACTTCTCTTGCGTGCTGCCCTTGAGCACGCCGATCTTCTTGCCCTTGAGCGAAGCCGGGTCGGTGTAGGCCGTGCCGGTCTTGACCACGATGCGGCTGGGGGTGAAGTAGTACTTGTCCGTGAAGTCCACGACCTGCAGGCGCTCTTCGGTGATGGACATGGAGCTGATGATCGCGTCGTACTTCTTGGCTTGCAGGCCGGGAATCATGCTGTCCCACACCTGTTCGACGTACACGCACTTGCGCTTGATCTGGTTGCACAGTGCTTCGGCGATGTCGACGTCGAAGCCCGTGGGCTTGCCGTCGGCGGTCTTGAAGGTGAAGGGTTCGTAGGTCGGGTCGATCGCCACCTTGAGTTCCGGCATCTCGGCCGGGGCGGGAGCGGCGGCGGGTGCCGCAGCGGGAGCTGCCGGGGCGGCTTCGGGCGCCGGCGTTTCGGATTTTCCGCAACCAACCAAGGCGGCGGCGCCAATCAGGCTCAGGGAAAGGAAGAGGTTCTTCATGAAATGTCTTTCGTTTGAACGCCGCTGAATGCGGCAGTGACGGGCTTTCACATTGTAAATCTGGGCCCATCGGCAGACGGACGGGCGATCCCGGTGTTTCCCCGTATAGCCATAGCAACAACCGAGCCGGCCCATGTTGGTGCGTCCGGATCCTGCATCAGCGCGCAGTTTATTTTTTATAAATGAGAATCAGTCGCATTTATGGGGTACACTGCATGCACTGACCACCCAGGAGCCGATGCCATGCAGACTTTGTCGATCACCCGTCCGCTGTTGCGCGTGCCGCGACGTGTTGCCGCCGTGTCCGCTGTCGATGCGGACGAGGCGCAGACCCAGGTCGCGCCGAGCGTGCTCGATGGGCTTTCGAGCATCGACAGCCTGTCGCTGCTGCAGGGTGGCAAGTGCGTGCAGATCGCGCACAACGGATCGATGTACAAGCTGCAATCCACCAAGCTGGGCAAGCTGATCCTGACCAAATAGTTTTTTTCGTGGGGCGACCCTGGGGCTTGGTTCTCAGGTGTCGTTTTTGCTAGCCATCGGTGATGCCGGCCAGCCATGCATTTTTTCCCCCGCTGAGTTCAAGCAGAATCCGGATGTCCCGCCCCAAGACATCCGAGGAACCATGACAGATTCCACTGCTTCCTTTCTGGCCGCTCGCGATTTCCTGCTCACCCACCGACTGGACTACGAGCGCGCCTACCGCGATTTCCAGTGGCCCGTGCTGGGCGAGTTCAACTGGGCGCTGGACCACTTCGACGCGATGGCGCGCGGCAACGGCGCCACCGCCCTGCACATCGTGGGCGACGACGGCAGCGAGGTGAAACGATCCTTCTCTCAGATGGCCGAGCGCTCCTCGCAGGTCGCGAACCACCTGCGCGCCATCGGCGTGCAGCGGGGCGACCGCATCCTGCTCATGCTTGGCAACGAGCTGGCGCTGTGGGAGGTGATGCTCGCGGCGATGAAACTGGGTGCCGTGCTGATCCCGGCCACCGCCTTGCTGACCGCCCACGACCTGCGCGACCGGCTGGAGCGCGGCCAGGTGCGGCACGTGGTCGCGGCCAGCGCGCAGACGGGCAAGTTCGACGGCCTCGCGGGCGACTACACGCGCATCAGCGTGGGGGAGGGCGTGGCCGGTTGGCTGCGCTTCGAGGACGCGGCGCAGGCCGCCACGGCCTTCACGCCCGATGGCCCCACGCGCGCCACCGACCCGCTGCTGCTGTACTTCACCTCCGGCACCACGTCCAAGCCCAAGCTGGTGCTGCACACGCACCAGAGTTACCCCGTCGGGCACCTGGCCACCATGTACTGGATCGGCCTGCTGCCGGGTGACGTGCACCTGAACATCTCGTCGCCGGGCTGGGCCAAGCACGCCTGGAGCTGCTTCTTCGCGCCCTGGAACGCCGGGGCCTGCATCTTCATCTTCAACTACGCGCGCTTCGACGCCCCCGGCCTGCTGTCCGTGCTGGAACGCCACCGCGTGACCAGCCTGTGCGCGCCGCCGACGGTGTGGCGCATGCTGATCCAGGAAGACCTGGCGGCGCGGCGCGAGCGCCTGAGCCTGCGCGAACTCATTGGCGCCGGCGAGCCGCTCAACCCCGAGATCATCGAACAGGTGCGCGCCGCGTGGGGCCTGGACCTGCGCGACGGCTATCGCCAGACCGAAACCACGGCGCAGGTGGGCAACCCGCCGGGCCAGTTGCTCAAGCCGGGCTCCATGGGGCGGCCTCTGCCTGGTTACCGCATCGAGCTGCTCGACGTGGACGGACAAGCCGCGAGCGAAGGCGAGGTGTCGCTGCCGCTGGCGCAGCGACCGCTGGGCCTGATGGCGGGTTACCAGGGCAGCGAGTCGCAGAACAGCAGCGCGATGCGCGACGGTCACTACCACACGGGCGACATCGCCCAGCGCGATGCCGACGGCTACATCACCTTCGTGGGCCGCGCCGACGACGTGTTCAAGGCCTCGGACTACCGCATCAGCCCCTTCGAGCTGGAAAGCGCCTTGATGGAGCACGAGGCGGTGATGGAGGTGGCCGTGGTGCCCAGCCCCGATCCGGTGCGACTCGCGGTGCCCAAGGCCTACCTGATCCTGCGGCCCGGGGTGGTGGCCAGCCCGGAACTGGCGCAGGCCCTCTTTGCGTTCTCGCGCGAGCACCTCGCGCCGTACAAGCGCATCCGGCGGCTGGAGTTCGTGCAGGAACTGCCCAAGACCGTGTCGGGCAAGATCCGGCGCGTGCAGTTGCGCACCGAAGAGGCCCAGCGGGTGGCCGCGGGCTCGCGCGGCGGGCAGGCCTTTCAGGAAGACGATTTCCCGGCGCGCGCCCAGCGCTGACCCTCAATGCCGGCGCGAATGGGCCGGCAGCAGGTGGAGTTCGGTCGTGGCGTCCTGCGCCAGCACCACCGTGTAGCTGCGGCGGTTCTCGCCGGTCAGCGCGGTGACGTGGTAGGTGCCCGTCGGCAGCACCATGTCGATCAGAGGGGCGCCCGCGTTGGTGAGGGTGAGCAGACGGCGCCCCGGCAGATCGTGGATTTCCAGCGTGGGCAGGGCCCGGTCAGCGGGCGGCGCGCCGCGCACCCGCGCCAGCATGCGCCGCCACAGGACGGGCACGGACCAGCGGGTCTCGTCGGCACAGGCATGGATCAGCAGCCGCGATCGGGTGTCCTGGCCTTCTGCGAGGGTGTCGGCATCCATCATGGGCGCATCTTGGTCCTTGGGCTGCCGAGCCATGTGTCGCGGTCCGGGTGCTTGTGTGCCATCTGACACAAAGGCGGACAGACCCGCCCGTCAGGGGATCAGTTCGGCGAGGGTGCGAGCGAGTTCGTCGCGCCGCAGGGGTTTCATCAGAACGCGGGTCACGCCCGAGTCGCTGGCGCGGCGGGCCAGCAACGCCCCGCCGTAGCCACTGACGAGCACCACCGGCAGTTGCAGCGAGCGCGCCCGCAAGGTGCTGGCGAACTGTGTGCCGCTCAGGCCGGGCATGCGTTCATCGGTGATCACGGCGGCATACCGCTGCGGCGCCTCGGTCACCGCCTGCAGCGCGTCGCCGGCATCGTCAAAGCACACGGGCTCGTAACCCAGGCCCGTCAGCATCTCCTGGGCCAGCGCCAGCAGCCCCGGCTCGTCGTCCACCACCAGCAGGCGTTGGCCGGCGCCGGCGGGCACGGGCGTGGAAGCCGCGGTCGATTCGGGAACGGCGTCGGTGCATTCGGGCAGGTAGAGCGTGAAGCGCGCACCCTGGCCCGGCAGGCTGTCGACGTCGATCCCGCCGCCGAACTCCGCCACCACGCCGAAGACCACCGCCAGGCCCAGCCCCGTGCCGCCCTGGGTGCCGCGCGCGGAAAAGAAAGGCTCGAACAGGTGCTCCATGACCTCGGGCGTGATGCCCACGCCCTGGTCGGTCACGCCCAGCGCCAGGTAGTCGCCAGCGGGCAGCGGCGAGTGGGACAGCACCTGGGGCGTGGTGACCTGCCGGCGCTCGAGCTGGACGCTGAGCATGCCGCCATCGGGCATGGCCTGCATGGCGTTGGTGCACAGGTTCATGACCGCCTCGAAGACCTGTGTCGCGTCGCCGCGCAGCCGCGCGCCGGGCGCGGCGAGCATCCGTTCCAGCACCACCCCCGGACGCAGCGAGGCGGTCAGCAGCGTCAGCACCTCCTCGACCACCGGCTCCAGCTCGAAGACGGCCGAGGTGCGCGCGCCGCCCCGGCTGAACGAGAGGATGCGTTCGATCAGCAACTGGCCGCGCTGGGCGGCCTGCAGCACCTTGTCCAGGTGCCGGGCCTGGTCGCTGCCGGGCGCGGCGGCGTCCTGCGCCATTTCCCCGTACCCGACGATGCCGGCCAGCACGTTGTTGAAGTCGTGCGAGACGCCGCCGGCCAGGGCGCCCAGGGCCTCGAGCCGGCTGGTGCGGGCCAGTTGCACCTGAAGGGCTTGCTGCGCCGCCAGCCGCTGCCGTTCGGACCGCGTCACGAAGTGCACCGCTGCTGCCATGGTGACCAGCAGGAAGGCCAGCGCGGCGATGGCCAGCTGCAGCGCGCCACGCCAGCCCTGAAGCACGGCGGCGAGTTCCCGGGACACCACGACATCCAGGCCGTAGCGCGGCACCCGGTGCGAGCCGACCAGGTGCTCGCTGCCATCGCTGAAGCGCTGCCTGGCCAGGCGAGGGCGCTGCGCCAGTCCGGCCTCATCGGCTCGCAGCAGCCCGACGTTGACCCCCGCGAGCAGCGCGCCATCGCGGCGGAAGATGGCCATGCGCGCGTCGGCCGCGGGCAGGGCCACGCCAAAGGCGCCCAGCAACTGGTTGGCCGGCATGGCGGCGACGATCCAGCCGCCCGGGTGGCCGTGCACGGCGCCCACGCGAAACGCCAGCGCGACCTGCGCCTGCGACCCCCCGGCCGGCACGAAGGGCTGGCTCAGGGCGGTGGCCCCTTCGGCGAGCGAGTCCAGCCGTGGCAGGAAGGTCTGCAGGTCCGGCGGGGCCGTGGCCTCGGACGAGGCGATCGGCGCCTGGTCCTTGTCCAGCAGCCAGAGCGTGGTCACCAGCGGCATCAGGGCCGCTCGCGTCTGCAGCGCCTGGACGGTCTGGCTGTCCACCGTGGGCAGTCGGCGCCGGCCGAGTTCCAGGGCCAATGCCTGCAAACCCTCTTCGGCGCCCTGCAAGCCGCGATCGAGTTCGTCGGTCAGCGCCAGGGAGAGCAGGGCCATTTCCCGTCCCTGGCTCTCCAGTGCGCTGCGGTGCAACTGCCAGAGCGCCAGCGAGGTGACCGCCACCAGCAGCAACCACAGCGCCAGTGCGAACAGCCACGGGAGGCCCGAGGCTCGCGGTCGGAAGGTGGTGTCAGGGGTCGATCGGTTCAACGAGGCACCTGTGCGCATGGGTGTCCAGTATGCGCCGCCGCGTGTCCCGAGCGGTGGCTTGCGCTACATTGGGCGCCACACGATGAGCACCACCACCGTTCCCCACATTCTCGTGATCGACGATGACGCGGACGTGCGCGACCTGGTGGTCGAGTACCTCAGCAAGAACGACATGCGCGTGAGCGCCGGGTGTTCGGGGGCGGAGATGTTCGCGCTGTTCGACCGCGAGGCCATCGACCTCGTGTTGCTGGACCTCAGGTTGCCCGGCGAGGACGGCATGCTGCTGGCCCGCGCCTTGCGCGAACGGGCCACCGTGCCCATCGTGTTGTTGACCGGGCGCAGCGAGGAGGCCGATCGCGTCATGGGCCTGGAGCTGGGCGCGGACGACTACGTCACCAAACCGTTCAGCCCCCGCGAGCTGCTCGCTCGCGTGCGCGCGGTGCTGCGCCGCTACCAGGTGCAGGCCACGCTGCCCGAGCGCGACAACACGCGGCGCGCCTACCGCTTTTCGGGCTGGGAGCTGAACCTGCGCACCCGCCGCCTGGTGTCGCCGGCGGGCCAGTCGGTGGAGCTGTCCAACGGCGAATTCAGCCTGCTCAACGCGCTGTGCCGGGCGCCGCGGCGCGTGCTGAGCCGCGATCAGTTGTTGTCGATGTCGCGCCTGCATGAAGCCGAGGTCTACGACCGCACGATCGACGTGCAGATCCGCCGCCTGCGCCTCAAGATCGAAGCCGACGCCACCAACCCCACGCTGATCCTCACCGAGCGCGGCGCGGGCTACCTGCTGGCCAGCGAGGTCGAGACGCTGTTCTGATTCACGCGGGTGCGTCGTCGTCGCCGATCACGAGTTGCGTGGCGCTCGCGTAGCGGTGCGGCGGCACCTCGAGGTTGCTCGGTGCCGGCTTGTTCTTGAACACCCGTCCCGCGCCATCGAAGGTCGAGCCGTGGCAGGGGCAGAAGAAACCACCGGGCCAGTCGGCGGGCAGGCCGGGATTGCCGGTGCCTGCCGGCACCGAGGTGGGCGAGCAGCCCAGGTGGGTGCAGATGCCCACGGCGACGAAGAACTCGGGCTTGATCGAACGGGCCGGATTCCGGGCATAGGCGGGCTGCTGGTTGCGGTTCGACTGCGGGTCGGCCAGCTCGGCGTCGTGGCCCTGCAGCGCGGCCACCATCTCGGCCGTGCGGTGCACGACCCACACCGGTTTGCCCCGCCACTCGACGATGGTGGTGGCCCCGGGAGCCAGGGTCGAGACATCGACCTCCACCGGCCCGCCGGCCGCCTTGGCCCGCTCGCTCGGGGCGAACGACGCGGCGAACGGGTAGGCCGCGACCACCGCCGCCGCGCCACCCAGGCTGGCGGTGGTCACCATCCAGATGCGCCGTTGGGGGTCGGTGGGCATGGTGGGGTTCCTCGGGGTTCCAGGAGGGAGCCTGGACATGAGGGGATACTGCGCTTGCCCGGCCTGGGCGGTATTGCATGGAGCGCAAAGGCAGATGACAAGTGACATGTTGCCCAGCCATTGGCTGACACTGCACGGCCTCGCCGTCTCGTTGGCGGTCCTGGTCTACGTCTTCAGCTCGCACGCGATGCGCCAGCGCAGGCCGCCCGCGTCGGCGATCGCCTGGGTCCTGTTCATCGTGCTGCTGCCCTATGTGGCCCTGCCGGCGTTCCTTCTGCTCGGTTCGCGCAAGCTCGCCCGACCGGCCTCCCTCGCGGGCACCGCGCCGCGCCCACTGGCCTCGGGCGATGGCTGGGCGGCCGGCACCATCGTCTCGCTCGGACAGCCCGCACCCGCCGCCTACCGCGACCTGCGGCTGCACCGCGATGGCCGCCAAGCCCAGGAGGCCTTGATGCGCACGATCGACGGCGCGCAGGCCACCCTCGATCTGTGCACCTTCATCCTGGGGCGTGAGGGGCCGGGGCAGGCGGTGGTCGACCGCTTGACGGCCAAGGCCGGGCAGGGCGTTCGCGTGCGCCTGCTGCTCGACGGCATGGGCAGCCTGATGCAGCGTCCCCCGAGCCTCGACCGCCTGACCCGCGCGGGGGCCGAGTTCGTGCGCTTCGTGCCGCCGCTGCGCTCGCCGATCCGGGGGCGCACCAACCTGCGCGACCACCGCAAGATGCTGATCGCCGACGCGGGCCTGCCCTCGGCCCGCCTGTGGTGCGGTGGCCGCAACCTGGCCGCCGAGTACTTCATGGGTTCAGCCGGGCAGGCGCCCTGGCGCGATCTGAGCTTCGACCTGGGCGGTGCGCTGGTGCAGCAGGCGAGCGAGCTGTTCGAACACGACTGGCGCTTCGCCCGGGGCCTGCCGTCCCTTCCGCGCGAAGTCCTCCACGCCAGCGCGCAGGCCGGGGAAGGTGCCCAGCTCGTCGCCTCGGGGCCGGACCAGGCGGACGACACCGTGCTGGCGCTGCTGCTGACGGCGGCCTACCGGGCGAAGGCCCGCATCGCCCTGGCCACACCGTACTTCGTGCCCGACGCGGCGCTGCTGATGGCGCTGTGCCTGGCCGCGCGGCGCGGTGTGGTGGTCGACCTGCTGGTGCCCGCCCGCTCCAACCACCGGCTCTCGGACATGGCGCGGGGCCGGGCCTTGCGCTCGCTGGCCCAGGCCGGCGGCCGGATCTGGCTCGCGCCCGGGATGATGCACGCCAAGCTCGCGGTGTTCGATCAGACGCTGGCCCTGTGCGGCTCGGCCAATCTGGACAGCCGCAGCCTGTTGCTGAACTACGAGCTGATGTGCGCCTTCCACCCGCCGGCCGACGTGCAGCGGTTCGCCGACTGGTTCGACCAGGAGCGCGGCACGGCACAGCCCTACGTCGGCCACCGCACCCGGGCTCGCGCGCGACATCGCCGAAGGCATGCTGCTGTGGCTGGGGTTCCAGCTCTGATCCCCGCGATTGCAAGTGAAATGTGCCAACGGGTGGATTGACACCGGCGAAGCACACCGGGCCACCAGCATCGGAACCGTGGTTGACGAAACGCAGCATCGACCGCAATCCAAGACCGCTGCGAACCTGGAGCTTCGAATGAAATTACGTACCGTCCTCATCACCGCCGCGATTGCCGCCATGGGGGCCAGCGCTTTTGCGCAAAGCACCATGGACAGTTCGCCCAAACCCGCCATGCCAAGCCCGGCGGCCGCCCCCGCGACCACCGCGATGCCCAAGACCATGCCGGCCGAAAAGCACAAGGCCGCCAAGGCCCCGCACAAGAAGCACGTCGCCAAGAAGGCGACACACAAGCAGAAGGCCATGCCGACCGAGCAGAAAGCCGCGGGCTGACGCACGCAACGGGGTGGGGCGCCGGCAGCGCCCCGCCGCGCCCCACCATGCCACGGCGCCGCAAATGACATTTGTCATCTGCGGCGTTGTCGTTTGCAACCTCCCGTTCCCACGCCCGCCGCAGAGTGAACCTCATCCCAACCACCGACCAGAAAGGCCGAACATGTCCAACAACCTCCCCGCGCTCCTGCTCGTTGATGCGATGGTCGGCGCCACAGCCTACACCCCCCCGCTGCACGAGTCGGGTGCTGTGCCGCTGTCGATGCAAGCCATGGACCATGTCCGGCGGGCGCAGGTCGACGTCTATTGCAGCCACGACAGCCTGGCCATCTCGGCCATCCGCGAGGCCCGCCGCGCGCTGCATGCCACGTCCGCCGTGGGTGTGGCCGATGCCCTGGTCGCGCTGGACGAGGCGTCCTGGTTCATCCGCCACCACGAGTTCCTGCGCGCGGAGGAGGCCCTGGAAACGGCGCTGGACCTCATGCGAGCCCTGTCAGGCCGGGTCTCATGAACCCGACGACCGAGCCGTCCGCAGGCGGCGGCGATCCACGCCAGGCCCCGAATGGCAGGGCCATCCCGGAGCTGGTCGCCGAGGTGTACGACACCGCGCTGCCGGCCGAACGCGGCCACATGCTGGAACAGTTGCTGCGCCCTCTGGGCGTGCTGTCGCTGGTGGCGATCGCCGACGGCGTCTTCGCGAAGATCCGTTTTCGCGGTGGCTGGCAGGAGTTCCACGTGCGGCTGGAGGACATCCCCAACGTGCAATCCGCCGACATCGTGGCGCTGGTCGATCACGCACAGCAGGTCAGCGTCGAAGCGGTCGATGGCCTGGCGCGGCTGGTGCTCATGTCTCCCGGCCTTTCGGGTTCGGCCGCGGCCATGGTGCTCGTGGGCCTGCTGCTGCAGCGCTCGCGCCAACGCCGCGTGGAAGGTGCCCGCGACCAAGCCGGGCCAGAACGAGACGCCTAGGGCCTCGCCTGTTCTATAAATAATCAGACGCGGCGGTTTATTATTGGGATTCGACCCCCAATGAAAGACCGCCATGAATGTGCTGATCGTCTATGCCCACCCGGAACCCCGGTCCTTCGGAAAGGCGCTGCTCGACCGCTCCGTCCAGACCTTGCAGGCCTGCGGGCACCAGGTCGTCGTGTCCGACCTGTACGCGATGGGTTTCAACCCCGTGGCGACGGGCGATGACTTCACCGAGCGGCGCTTCCCCGATGCCTTGCAGTACGACCGCGAGCAGAAGCAGTCCTCGCAGCGCCAGACCTTCACGCCCGACATCCAGGCCGAGCTCGACAAGCTGCTGGCCTGCGACCTGTTGATCCTGCAGTTCCCGCTGTGGTGGTTCTCGGTGCCCGCGATCCTCAAGGGCTGGATCGACCGCGTGTTCGTCAACGGCACCGTGTACGGTGCGGGCGGCAAACGCTTCGACAACGGCGGGCTCAAGGGGCGCAAGGCCATGCTGGCCTTCACCACCGGCTGCTTCCCCGACATGATGGAGGCCGACGGCCTGCTGGGGCAGCGCGACGTGATCCTGTGGCACCTGCAGCACGGCACCTTCGGCTACGGCGGCCTGCAGGTGCTACCGCCCTTCGTGGGCTTCTCCATCCAGTACACCGACGAGGCCCAGCGGCACGCCCACCTCGACGCCTACGAGGCACGGTTGCGCGGCATCGAGCATGAAGAGGTGATGCCCTCGCACCCCCTGGCCGACTTCGGCCCCGACTGGCGGCTCAAACCCGGGATCGCTCCGCGCACGGCCGGGCACCGCCGACTGTCCACGGAGGCCTGACCCATGCCACAGGCCACCTGGAGCGATCTCGACATCGAAGCCTTGCTGACGCTGGACCGTCTGGGCGAAGGGCGCTGGCGCAGCCGCCACGGCGACGCCAACCTCAACGGCCGTTCGTACGGCGGCCAGCTGCTCGGGCAGGCCATGATGGCCGCGCTGATGGACGTGCCCGCCGGCCGCGAGGCGACCATGATGCAGTTCCTCTTCCTGCAAGGCGCGATGCCCCATGAGCCGGTGGACTTCGGCGTGACCGTGCTGCAGGAAGGCAAGCGCTTCAGCTCGCGCCACGTGCGCGCCGCGCAGGGCAATGGCCGCACGGTGCTGGACGCGCAGGTCACCTGCGCGCTGCCGCTGGACGCGCCGACCCACGCCAGCCCGAGCACCGCGCCCCTGGGCGAGCGGCCGGAGGATCTGCCCCGGTTCGACGAGGTGGACCGCGCGCTGATCGGCGACCTGACGCGGCTCGGTGGTTACTCGCAGGACCGCAAGCCCAGCATCGACTTCCGCGTGCCCGACCCCACGCGCCAGCTCGCCGAGACCCACATGAACGGGCGCTTCCGCTTCTGGATGCGCGCGATCCAGCCGCTGCCGGACGATGCGCGCTTCCAGGCCGCCGCCTTCGCCTACCTCTCCGACTGGTGGCTCAACTTCGCCGCGCTGGGCCTGCACCTGCGCGACCTCCACGGCCGGCCGCTCTACATCTCCAGCCTGAACCACGCGCTGTGGCTGCACCGCCCGGTGCGCGCCGACCAGTGGCTGCACGTGGACTGCACCAGCCCGTGCGCGCAGGCCGGGCGCGGCCTGTCCATCGGCTCGGTGCACGACCAGCAAGGCCGCCAGCTGGCGTCGATGACGCAGGAATGCCTGATGGCTTATGTGAGCCAGCCTGTCGATGCCCAGGCAGCCATCACCGCCGAGCGTGTTGCGCCACGTAGTCCTTGAGCACACCGTCCATGCGGGCCTGCCAGCCGGCACCGGTGCTGCGGAAGTAGTCGAGGACCTCGGGGCTGTAGCGCACGGAAACCAGCACTTTGGTGAAAGAGGCCTTGGGGCGACCGCCTTTGTTGATCGTGGCGCGCTCCAGCATGTCTTCTGTCAGTTCGGGCAGTTCCTCGTACTCCGAGGCCTGCAGTCGGTGGGCATCGACCTTTTTCAGATCAGATTTCAAGGAGCGGGCCGATGCGGTCTTTTTCGCGGTCATTGGCTTTCCTCATGCTGAAGATGTGGCGATCCGCGCCACGCGGCGTGTAATCCACCACCACCATGCGGCCTGCCAGCAGGCCATAACAAATGATGCGGATCTCACCGTAGTCCTTGCGCGTGTCTTCCATCTCGAGCGTGGTGCCCTCGAACACGAGGGCGGCATCGGAAAAATCCAGTCCACGCTCCAGAAGTGTTCGGTCCCGTTTGGCGGCATCGAAGGTGACACGCATGTTATTGTAGCTACACAAACCCGTTTTGGCGACCGCGTCGTTCGGCAAGGGCGCTTGCACGACGTTCGCGTGCAGTCTAAGAGTGTGAAGAGCAGGGTTCCCCCACCCGTATCGGTGGAGGATGAGGCGGGCCGCGAGAGTCCGAATGGCTCGCTGTTCAGACCTGCTCGGCCGGCAGGTGCACCACGATGCCGTCGAGCGCCGGGCTCATGCGCAGCTGGCAGCACAGCCGGCTGGTCTCGCGTGGCTCGGGCACGCCTTCGAGCATGAAGGCCTCGGTCTCGGAAATGGGCGGCAGGTGCGGCGCCCACTCGCTGCCGATGTAGCCGTGGCAGGTGGCGCAGCTGCAGGAGCCGCCGCAATCGCCGAGGATGCCGGGCACGCCGTTGTCCACCGCGATCTGCATCAGGCTGCGCTGGTTGGGGGCGTCGATGCGGCGGGCGGTGCCGTCGTGTTCGATGAAAGTGACGATGGGCATGGGAGCGATTTCCTTTTCGGTGGACCGGTGGACGATGGCTTGACATAGTCCGTCTCGTCGGACTATTATTGCACCATCGGAAACGGACAACAAGCCCGATCCGCCCCCGACACCACGGAGATGACACCTTGAGCAACTGCGCCCATGTGATTCCCATTGCGCCCGCTGCCGCGACCGGCCCGGCCGTTCGCTGGGACGACCTCGTCCGCGACGACCACGTGCACGGCTCCCTCTACACCGACCCCGCGATCTACCAGGCCGAGCTGCAGAAGATCTGGTACCGCACCTGGGTCTATGTGGGCCACGAGAGCGAGGTGCCCAACGCCAACGACTACGTGATGAAGTCGATCGGCCCCGAGCCCATCCTCATGACGCGCGACAAGTCCGGCCAGATCCATCTGCTGCACAACCGCTGCCCGCACCGCGGCAACCGCGTCTGCATGACGGAGAAGGGCAACGCGCGCTCCTTCACCTGCCCGTACCACGGCTGGACCTTCGCCAACGACGGCGCGCTGCGCGGCTACCCGTTTCCCTCGGGCTACGAGGGCGCCGACCGCTCCCAGCTCGGCCTGGGCAAGGTGGCGCGCGTGGCCTCGCACCGGGGTTTCGTGTTCGGCTCGTTCGCGCAGGAGGGCGAGTCGCTGCTGGAGCACCTGGGCGCGGCCGCCGGCGCGATCGACGCGCTGTGCATGAACTCGCCCGAGGGCGAGGTCGAGGTCACGGCGGGTTACCTCAAGCACAAGGTCAAGGCCAACTGGAAGTTCCTGGTCGAGAACGAGACCGACGGTTATCACCCCTCGTTCGTGCACGCCTCCATCTTCGAGGTGGCGCAGAGCGGCATCGGCACGCTGTACGACAGCGACTCCACCGCCGTTTCGCGCGACTTCGGCAAGGGCCACACCGAAAACGACCTGCGGCCCGAGTTCCGCAAGCGCGATGTGCCCATGGGCTGGTTCGGCACCACGGCCGACCGGCTGCCGGCCTACGTCGCGCAGATGGAAGCGGCCTACGGCAAGGACAAGGCGCGCGAAATCATGATCGACGGCACGCCGCACATCATGATCTTCCCCAACCTGTTCATCGCGGAGATTCAGCTGTTCGTGCTGCAGCCGCTGTCGGTGGACCACACGGTGCAGCACGTCACCGCCATCCAGTTCAAGGGCGCGCCCGACATCAACCGCCGCCTGCGCCAGCAGACCATGGGCTCGGTGGGCCCGGCCGGTTTCCTGCTGGCCGACGACGCCGCCATGTACGAGCGCACGCAGCTCGGTGTGCAGTCCAGCAACCCCGAGTGGCTCTACCTGGGCCGGGGCCGCCACCGCGAGCGCCTGGATGAAAACGGCTACCGCATCAGCGACAACACCGACGAAACCCCTTCGCGCGGCATCTGGCGCCACTACAAATCCATGATGGAGGCTGCATGAACGCAGTGCCGGGCCGTTCCCAAACAAGTTCGCACCGCAGCCCGCAGGGCGGAGGTATTCCTATGAGCTCCCTGGCACTCGATGCCCGTTCCCTGCTCGACGAGGTCACGCAGTTCATCTACCGCGAAGCGCGCTACCAGGACGACCACGCCTACGACGACTGGGAAGCCCTGTGGACGGACGACGGCGTCTACTGGATCCCGGCCAACGGCGAGGGCGGCGACCCGGAAAAGGAAATGTCCATCATCTACGACAACCGCTCGCGCATTGCCTTGCGCATCCGCCAGTTCCACACCGGCAAGCGCTACAGCCAGACGCCGCAGTCGCGCCTGCGCCGCGTGGTCTCGAATGTGGAGATCCTGAAACACGAGGGCGAGGAACTGCTGGTCACCTCCAACGCCATGGTGTTCGAGTCGTCCCCGGCGCGGGGCGACACCCTCTGGGCCTCGCGCAACGAATACACCCTGCGCCGCGAAGGCGATGCCCTGCGCATGGCGCGCAAGAAAGTCGTGCTGGTCAACAACGAGACCGCGCTGTACTCGATGGCCTTCCTCATCTAGCGCACCCCAGGAGACACACCCATGGCACCACAAGACAAGAAAACGCCAACCCCCGAGGTGCTGATCGGCGAAGGCCCGGCGCTGCTGGCGCTGCATGCCGACGGCGTGGCCCACATCCGCCTGAACCGGCCCGAGGCCGCCAACGGCCTGGACATGGCCAATGCTCAAGGGCCTGCACGAGGTGATGACGGCGGTGCACGGCGACAGCCGCGTGCGCGCCGTGCTGATCACCGGCGAGGGCAAGAACTTCTGCGCCGGTGGCGACGTGCACACCTTCCTCTCCAAGGGCGAGGCGCTGCCGGACTACATCCGCATCGCCACGTCCTACCTGCAGATCGTTGCCTCCATGATGATGCGGCTCAACGCGCCGGTGGTCAGCGCCGTGCACGGCTTCGCGGCCGGCGGCGGCGGCATGGGCCTGGTGTGCTCGTCCGACTTCGTGGTCGCCGGTGCCTCGGCGAAATTCCTGGCCGGCGCCACGCGCGTGGCGATGGTGCCCGACGCGGGGGTCTCCGTCACGCTCACCCAGCTGGTGGGCCTGCGCAAGGCGATGGAGATCCTGATGCTCAACCCGGTGATCACCGCGCCGCAGGCCCTGGCCATGGGCCTGATCACCCGCGTGGTGGACGACGAACAACTGCAGAGCGAAGCCTTCGCGCTGGCGCGCCAGCTCGCCGCCGGCGCGCCGGCCGCGCTCGCGGGCACCAAGCGCCTGCTGTGGAACGGCCTGGGCTCCGGCGTGGACGCCTGCATGCCCGAAGAGAACCGCATGCAGGCTGACCTCTCGGGCATGGCCGACGCGCGCGAGGGCCTGGCCGCCGTGATCGAGAAACGCGCGCCCACCTTCACGGGCCGCTGAACATGGCCGCCCCCAACCCCCTCGCGGGCCGCAAGGCCTTCGTCACCGGTGGCGCCAAGGGCATCGGCGCGGCCATCGCACGGCGCCTCGCGGCCGACGGCGCGCTCGTGACCATCGCCGACCTGGACATGGAGGCCGCGCAGGCCTTGGCGAACGGCATCTGGGCGCGCGCCGTGCGGCTCGACGTGGCCGACCTCGCGCAGGTCGCCGAGGTGATGGCCGAACACGGCCCGGTGGACATCCTGGTGAACAACGCCGGGGTGGACCAGCACGCCTTCTTCACCCGCACCACGCCGGAAGACTGGCGCCGCCTGATCGCGATCAACCTCGAATCGGTGTTCGCCACCACGCACGCGGCCTTGCCGGCCATGCGGGCGGCGGGCCACGGGCGCATCATCAACATCGCCTCCGAAGCCGGCCGCCTGGGCTCGCGCGGCGGCGCGGTGTACGCCGCCGCCAAGGGCGGTGTGATCGCCTTCACGCGCTCCATCGCGCGCGAGAACGGCGACAAGGGCATCACCGCGAACGTGATCGCGCCCGGCCCCATCGACACGCCGCTGCTGCGCCAGGCGGTGGCGCAGGGCGGCGACAAGCTGCTGGAGGCCATGACCGGCGCCACGCTGGCCGGCCGCCTGGGCACGCCCGACGAGGTGGCCGCCGCCGTGGCTTTCCTGGCCTCGGCGGACGCGGGCTTCATCACCGGCGAGGTGCTGGGCGTTTCCGGCGGCATGGGGTGCGGCGCATGAGCGCCGCTGTGGAGCAAGTGATCGAGCGCGTGCGCCAGGTCTATGGCAGCTGGAAGCGCGACACCACGGTGGCGCAGATGCGCCAGGACTGGGACACGCTGTTTGGCGGCGTGCCCGTGGACGCCACCCTCGAAGACGTGAACGCCGGCGGCGTGAAGGCCCAGTGGGTCGGCGCGCCCGGGGCCGATGCGCAGCGCGTGCTGCTGTACTTTCACGGTGGCGGTTTCCAGGTCGGCTCGCTGGTCTCGCACCGCGAGCTGATGGCCCAGCTCTCCGCCGCCGCGCGTTGCCGCGTGCTGGGCGTGGACTACCGCCTCGCCCCCGAACACCGTTACCCCGCCGCGCTCGACGACGCGTCGGCGGCGTGGCAGTGGTTGATCGGCCAGGGCTTCGAGCCCAGGCACATCGCCCTCGCGGGCGACTCCGCCGGGGGTGGCCTCGCGCTGAGCCTGCTGCTGCGCCTGCGCGACGCGGGCCGGCCGCTGCCCGCCGCCGCCGTGCTCATGTCGGCGTGGACCGACCTCACGGCCTCGGGCGCGAGCTACGGCACGCGCGCCGACAGCGACCCCATCCACCAGCGGCCCATGATCGTGGCCATGGCCCGCAACTACCTGGGCAAGGAAGGCAACCCCGCCGACCCGCTGGTCTCGCCCCTGTTCGCCGACCTCAAGGGCCTGCCGCCGCTGCTCGCCCAGGTGGGCGACCGCGAGACCGTGCTCGACGACTCGCGCGACTTCGTGGCGCGCGCCAAGGAGGCCGGTGTGGACGCCACCCTGCAGGTGTGGGACCACATGATCCACGTGTTCCAGCAATTCCCCGCGCAGCTGCCCGAAGCGCGCGCGGCCATTCAAGACCTGGGCCGCTTCCTGCGGTGGCATCTGGCTCACCCCCGCGCCGCTTCGCGTCACCCCCTCAAGGGGGCGATACCAGCCGACCGGCAGAGCCGGATCGGCGGTACCTCTGGTTCGATACCGATCACCCCCACTCACGGAGACCGACACACATGACCGCAGGCATCACCGGATACGGCAGCTACATCCCGCGGCTGCGCCTGAGCCGCCAGGCCGTGGCCCAGGCCAACGCCTGGTACGCGCCGCAGTTCGCGGGCCGCAAGGGCACGCGTTCCATGGCGAACTGGGACGAAGACAGCCTCACCATGGCCGTGGCCGCCGCGCGCGACTGCCTGGGCGCGGACGACGAGCGCGGCCACATCGGCAGCGTGCAGCTGGTCTCCAGCACGCTGCCGTTCGCCGAGCGGCTCAACGCCGGCGTGGTCTGCGAGGCGCTCACGCTGGAGGAGGGCGTGGAAGCCCTGGACATGGGCGGCTCGCCCAGCGCCGCGCTCAGCGCCGTGCTCGGCGCGCTGGACCGCGTGAACGCGCGCGGCGGGAATGCCCTGGTGATCGCCACCGACCACCGCAAGACCCGCGCGGCCAGCTCGCAGGAGCTCGACTACGGCGACGGCGCGGCCGCGCTCACCCTCGGCCGCGAGAACGTGATCGCCGAGGTGCTCGGCAGCGCCACGCTCACGGTCGACTTCGTGGACCACTTCCGCAGGGCCGGCGAAGACATCGACTACCACTGGGAAGAACGCTGGGTGCGCGACGAAGGCATCGGCAAGCTCGGGCCGCGCGCCATCGCCAGCGCCCTGCAGAAGGCCGGCGTGGATGCGATCGCGGTGGACCACTTCATCTTCCCCACCACCTTCGCCAAGATGGACGCGCAACTCGCCAAGGCCTGCGGCATCCGCGCCGAGGCCGTGGCCGATTCGCTGGCCGCCACTGTGGGCGAGACCGGCACGCCGCACGCGCTGCTCATGCTCGCGGCCGTGCTGGAGCGCGCGCAGCCGGGCCAGCACATCCTGCTGGCGCAGTTCGGCGGCGGCGCGCAGGCCGTGGTGCTGCGCGTGACGCCGGCCATCGCCGCCTTCCGCCCGGCGCGCGGCGTCTCGGGCTGGCTTGCGCGCGGCGTGGAAGAGAAGAACTACACCAAGTTCCTCTCGTTCCGCGAACAGCTGCGCCTGGAGCGCGGCATGCGCGGCGAGCAGGACCGCAAGACCGCGCTGAGCACCGCCTACCGCCACCGCACGGCCATCCTGGGCCTGGTGGCCGGGCGCTGCGAGGTCACGGGCCAGGTGCATTTCCCGCCCTCGCGCATTTCCTACGACCAGGGCAAGCCGCTGCAGGACACGCAGAAACCCCACAAGCTCGCCGAGCGGCGCGGCCAGGTGCTGAGCTGGTCGGCCGAGTCGCTCTCGTTCCACCGAGCGCCGCCACACCAGTACGGCCAGGTCGATTTCGAGGGCGGCGGCCGCATCCTCATGGAGTTCACCGACGTCGCCAAGGGCGACGTCGCTTCGGGCACCGAGGTCGAGATGAGCTTCCGCATCAAGGACATCGACGAGCTGCGCGGCTTCACGCGCTATTTCTGGAAGGCCACGCCCGTGGCCTCCGGCGTCGACACCACCGCAGCATCCAAGGAGTAAGCCATGCCCATCGGCATCAAGGACAAAGTCGCCATTCTGGGCATGGGTTGCAGCAAGTTCGGCGAGCGCTGGGACGCCAGCCCCGAAGACCTCATGGTCGAGGCCTACAACGAAGCCATGGCCGACGCCGGCATCGCGCCCGAGCAGCTCGACGCGGCCTGGTTCTCCACCCACATGGACGACGTGGGCACCGGCCGGGGCGGCACGCCCATGGGCATCGCGCTGCGCCTGCCCAACATCGGCGTGACGCGCGTCGAGAACTTCTGCGCCGGCGGCTCCGAAGCCATCCGCGCGGCGGTGTACGCCGTGGCCGCGGGCGCCTGCGACATCGCCATCGCGCTCGGTGTGGAGAAGCTGAAAGACACCGGCTACGGCGGCCTGCCGGTTTCGGCCGTCGGCACCTACATCCCGCAGTGGTACCCCAACGCCGTGGCGCCGGCCAACTTCGCGCAGCTGGCCTCGGCCTACCAGCGCAAGCACAACGTGGACCCGGCGCTGCTCAAGCGCGCCATCGCGCGCGTGTCGATCAAGAGCCACGCCAACGGCGCGAAGAACCCCAAGGCGCATTTCCGCCAGGCCGTGACGGAGGAGCAGGTGCTCAAGGCGCCCATCATCGCGGAGCCGCTGGGCCTGTACGACTGCGCGGGCGTGTCCGACGGCGCGGCGGCGGTCATCGTCACGACGCCGGAGATCGCGCGCTCGCTGGGCAAGCGCGACCTGATCACCTTCAAGGCGCTGCAGGTCGCGGTGTCCAACGGCTGGGAGATGCACTCCAACGAGTGGGACGGCAGCTACGTGCACACCGCGCGCATCGCCGCGCGCAAGGCCTACGCCGAAGCCGGCATCGCGAACCCCGGGAAGGAAGTGAGCATGACCGAGGTGCATGACTGCTTCTCCATCACCGAACTCGTGACCATGGAAGACCTGGGCCTGTCGGGCGAGGGCGAGGCGGTGCGCGATGTGCTGGACGGCAAATTCGACGCCGACGGCGCCATCCCCTGCCAGATCGACGGTGGCCTCAAGTGCTTCGGCCACCCCATCGGCGCCAGCGGCATCCGCATGCTCTACGAGATGTACCTGCAGCTGCAGGGCCGCGCCGGCCCGCGCCAGCTGAAAGACCCGAAGATCGGCCTCACCCACAACCTGGGCGGCCAGCCCTCGCAGAACGTGTGTTCGGTCTCCATCGTCGGCCGCGAGGGCGTGTGATGAGCGCCACCCCCGTGGTTCTGGTGGACCGCCCCGCGCCGCACGTGGCGCGGCTGCTCATCAACCGCCCCGACAAGCGCAACGCCATCGATCACGGTGTGCGCCAGCAGCTCACCGAGGCGCTGGCCGCGCTGCTGGGCGATGACACCGTGCGCGCCATCGTCTTCGGCGGCGCGCAGGGCGTGTTCTCCGCCGGGGGCGACGTGCCCAGCATGGTGGGCCTCACCGAAGCGCAGGCGCGCGAGCGCATGCGGCACATCCACCGCCTGTGCCAGCTCATCGCCGAGGCCGGCGTGCCGGTGGTCAGCGCCATCGAAGGCATCGGCGCGGGCGCGGCCGTGGGCCTGGCCCTGATGGGCGACCGCATCGTGGTCGGCGAGGGCACGAAGATCCTGTTTCCCTTTCTCAAGCTCGGCCTGGTGCCCGACTGGGGTCAGCTGCTCACGCTGCCCCGGCGCGTGGGCCTGCCGGTGGCGCGCCGCATCCTGACCGAGGGTGTGCCGGTGAGCGGCGCCGAGGCGCACCGCATCGGCCTGGCCGACACGCTGGTGGCCGACGCCCAGGTGATCGCCACCGCCGTGGCACAGGCCGCCGAGCTGGCGCTGCTGCCGCGCGAGGCCTTCGCGCGCATGAAGGCGCGGCTGAACCACCCGTCCACCTCGCTGGCCGAGGAGCTGGCGCGCGAGGAAAACGACCAGGCCGTCTGCCTGCTCGGCGAGGACTTCGTCGAAGGGCACGACGCCTATGTGAACAAGCGCGCCGCCGATTTCGTGGCGCGACCGGGGGTGAAGCGATGAGCAGCGAAGAAGCCGTGCTGTTGCGCCGCGAAGGCGCCGTGGGCACCGTGGTGCTCAACCGGCCGGAGAAGCGCAACGCGCTCGACCTCACGATGCGCGCCGCGATCGCACAGGCGGTGCGAACCCTCGACGCCGATGACAGCGTGCGCGCGATCGTGATCACGGGCGGGGAGGGCGTGTTCGCCGCCGGCGCCGACCTGAACCTGCTGGTGGACAAGGGCGCGCAGGACGTGGCCGAGATCGACCTGGGCCAGTACTGGGCGCCGGTGGCCGGCTGTGGCAAGCCCACCATCGCGGCGGTGAGCGGCTTCGCGCTGGGCGCGGGCTGCGAGCTGGCCATGATGTGCGACTTCATCGTGGCCGACGCCAGCGCGCGTTTCGGCCAGCCCGAACTGGCCGTGGGCATCATGCCCGGCGCGGGCGGCACGCAGCGCCTGGTGCGCACGCTGGGCAAGCAGGTGGCCTCGCTCATGCTGCTCACCGGCGAGATGATCACCGGCGAACGCGCCTGCCAGCTGGGCCTGGTGGCCGAACTGGCCGCCGACGGGAAAGCGCTGGAACGCGCCGCCGAGCTGGCGCGCAAGGCCGCGCGCATGCCGCCCAAGGCCGTGAAGGCCACGCGCCATGTGCTGCGCCAGGGCGCCGATCTGCCGCTGGACGCCGCGCTCTCGCTGGAGAACCGCGAGTTCCTGCTCCTGTTCGACACCGCCGACAAGACCGAAGGCATGCGCGCCTTCCTCGACAAACGAAAACCCGAATTCAAGGGTCGATGACCACATGACTTCCAACAACGTGAAACCGCTCACCCTGGGCGTGGTGGGTGCCGGCGCCATGGGGCGCGGCATCGTCCAGCTGTTCGCGCAGGCGGGCCACCGCGTGCGCTGTTTCGACGCGGCGCCTGGCGCGGCCGCCAAGGCCGTCGAGTTCGCGCTCGGCATGATCGGGCGCGGCGTGGACAAGGGCCGCCTCAGCGCCGAGGCCTTCGAGACCATTCGCGCGAGCGTCTCGGCCTGCGTCGACATGGCCGGGCTCGCCGGTTGCGACGTGGTGATCGAAGCCATCGTGGAAGACCTGGCCGTCAAGCGCCAGCTGTTCGGTGCGCTGGAGGCCGTGGTGGCCGAGACCACGGTGCTCGCGAGCAACACGTCTTCGCTCACCGTGGCCGACATCGCCGCCGCCTGCCGCCACCCGGCGCGCGTGGCCGGCCTGCATTTCTTCAACCCGGTGCCGCTGATGAAGGTGGCCGAGGTGATCGCCGCGCTGCGCACCTCGCCGCAGACGGTGCAGACCCTGAGCGAGCTGGTGAGCGGCGCCGGCCACCGCGCGGTGGTCACGGCCGACCAGCCCGGCTTTCTCGTGAACCACGCGGGGCGCGGCCTCTACACCGAAGGCCTGCGTGTGCTCGAAGAGCAGGCCGCAACGCCTGCCGACGTGGACGACGTGCTGCGCGAGGGCGTGGGTTTTCGCATGGGTCCGTTCGAGCTGCTGGACCTCACCGGCCTGGATGTGTCGAGCAAGGTCATGGCCTCGATCTACGAGCAGTTCCAGCACGAGCCGCGCTTCCGGCCCTCGTCGCTGGTGGCGCCGCGCGTGGCCGCCGGCCTGTTCGGCCGCAAGACGGGGGAGGGCTGGTACGTCTACGACGGCGACACCCGCCGCGCCGCGCCCGCGCGCCCCGTGCCGCCGCCACGCGCCGGGGTGGCGGTGTGGATCGACCCGCAGGCCAGCGGCCGTGCCGAACTGATTGCCCTGCTGAGCGGCGCGGGCGCGCGGCTCACCGACGGCGCGGCGCAGGCCGAGGTCTGCGTCGTGCAGCCCTGGGGCGGCGACGCCAGCCACGCGGCCGCCGCGCTCGGCCTGGACGCCGCGCGCACCGTCGCCGTCGACCCCATGGTGCCGCTGGCCCTGCGCCGCACGCTCATGCTCAGCGCGCTCACCTCGGCCGCCGCGCGCGACGCCGCCTGGGGCCTGCTGGCGGCCGACGGCGTGCCGGTCACCGTCATCAACGACAGCCCGGGCTTCATCGCCCAGCGCGTGCTCGCCACCATCGTCAACATCGCGGCGCAGATCGCGCAGCGCGGCATCGCCAGCGTGGCCGACATCGAGGACGCCGTGAAGCTGGGCCTGGGTTACCCGCACGGTCCGCTGGCCTGGGGCGACCGCATCGGCGGTGCGCGCATCCTGGAGATCCTGCGCACCCTGCAGGCACAAACCGGCGACCCGCGCTACCGGCCCAGCCCCTGGCTGGTGCGGCGCGTGGCGCTGGGCGTGTCCCTGCTCACGCCGGAGGCACCTCGCTCATGAGCATCGACATTCAACACCTGCGCGAATGGGTCGGCCGCGAGCAAGTGGCCGAACAGACACTGGAGCCCTTTCCCGCCGTCGCCCTGAGCGGCCTGCTGGACCGCGCCGCGCCGCCGGCTATGGGCGAGGCGCTGCCGCTGCCCTGGCACTGGCTGTATTTCCTGGAGACGCCCGCGCGCGCCGCCACCGGCGTCGACGGGCATCCGCAGCGCGGCGGTTTCCTGCCGCCGGTGCCGCTGCCGCGCCGCATGTGGGCCGCCGGTTCGCTGCAATGCGAAAGCCCGCTGCGCCTGGGCGCACCCGCGCGCAAGACCTCCACCGTGCGCAGCGTGGACCTGAAGGAAGGCCGCAGCGGCCCGCTGGTCTTCGTGACGGTGGACCACCTGCTGGCGCAGGGTGGCCGCGTCTGCATCCGCGAAGAGCAGAACATCGTCTACCGCGAAGCACCCACCGGCCCCGCACCCCTGCCGGCGGGCGAGCAGGCCACGAAAGCCGCGCAATGGTCGGCCGTGCTGCAGCCGGACCCGGCGCTGCTGTTCCGGTTTTCCGCGCTCACCTACAACGGCCACCGCATCCACTACGACCGCGACTACGCGGTGCGCGAGGAGTTCTACCCCGCGCTGGTGGTGCACGGCCCGCTGCTGGCCACCGCGCTGCTGGACCTGCTGGCGCGCGGCCGGCCCGGCGTGCCGGTGCGGTCCTTTTCGTTCCGCGCCCTGCGCCCCGCCTTCGACACCGACACGCTGCAGCTTTGCGCCGCCGCCGAGGGCGACACGGTCGAGCTCTGGACGCAGGACGCGCACGGCCAGGTGGGCATGACGGCCCGCGCCACGCTGGGTTGAACGCCGCCATGCGCCATCACCCGATCTGGCGATCCATGCTGTTCGTGCCGGCGCACGTGCCGCGCTTCGTCGAGCGCGCTCACGAGCGCGGCGCCGACGCCTGCGTGCTCGACCTCGAAGACAGCGTGCCGCTGGCGCAGAAGGCGCAGGCGCGCGCCGCCGTGCCGCAGGCCGCCGCCGCCATCGCGGCCCACGGCACGCCCGTGCTGGTGCGCGTGAACCAGCCCTGGGAACTCGCCGCGCCCGACATCGACGCCGCCATCGGCCCGGCCGTGAGCGCGCTGGTGCTGCCCAAGGTGAACGACGACGCCACCGTGCGCGAGGTGGCGCGGCGCATCGACCGCGCGGAGGCGCAGCGCGGCCTGCCCGCCGGCCACACGCGGCTGATCGCGCTGATCGAGGACGTGCAGGCCCTGTCCGAGCTCGACGCCATCGCGCGTTGCTCGCCGCGCATGCTGGGCATGATGCTCGGCCCCGAGGATTTTTCCGCCTCCGCCGGCATGGCGCCAGTGCGCGAGGCGCTGCTGCTGCCCAACCAGCTGGTGCTGTTCGCCTGCCGGCGCGCCGGCATCCTGCCGTTCGGTTTTCCCGGCTCCATCGCCGACTACGGCGACGCCGAAGCCTTCGCGCAGACCATCCGCCTGGCGCGCCAGCTCGGCTTCGTCGGCGGCCTGTGCATCCACCCCACGCAGGTGGCGGTGATGAACGCCGGTTTCTCGCCTTCGACGGAAGACATCGAACACGCGCGCGGCGCCATCGAAGCCTTCGAGGCCGCCGCGCGCGAAGGCCGCGGCGCGGCCGAGTACCGCTCGAAGATGGTCGATCTGCCCGTGGTGGCGCGCGCGCGGGAAATCCTGCGCCGCGCCGCCGCACCGGCCCCCCTTTCCACCCAACAGGAGACACACCCATGAACACCCACCCCACCGTGTACGACGCGGTCGTGATCGGCGCCGGCGCCGGCGGCCTCAGCGCGGCGGCGCGCCTCGTGGCCGCCCGCCGCAAGGTGCTGGTCGTCGAGAGCCTGGGCCGCGTCGGCGGCCGCGCATCGAGCGAACAGATCGACGGCTTCACCGTCAACATCGGCGCCATCGCCATCGAGCGCGGCGGCGTGTTCGAGGAAACCTTCGGCCTGCTCAACGTGCCGTTGGACATCCGCGAACCCAGCCCGGCCACCGTGTTCCTGATCGACGGCAAGGTCATCAACGTCGCCAAGGGCGGCTGGGGCATGCTGCTGGGCACTTTCACCAAGCAGGCCGCCAAGATCGGCACCAAGTTCGCCGACGCGCGCGCGGGCGACCTGCCCGAGGCCAAGATGAGCACCAAGGAGTGGCTCAGCCAGTACACGAAGAACGAGACCGTGCACGCGATCTTCCGCAACCTGTGCGCGGCCATCTTCGCCGCCAACGACGACGAGGTGCCCGCGCGCGCCTTCCTGACCTACTTCGCGGTCAAGGGCGCGTTCAAGCGCTTCGGCTTCTGCCCGCGTGGCACCGTGGGCCTGTGGAACGACCTGGCCGACGGCATCCGCCAGGCCGGCGGCGAGATCTGGCTCGACGCGCCGGTGACCCAGCTGCACACGCAGGACGGCCTGGCCAGCGGCGTGACCGTGATGAAGGACGGCGCTGCGCAACGCGCATCCAGGCCCGCACCGTGATCAGCAACATCGGCCCGCGCGCCACGGTGGACCTGCCCGGCGGCGAGGCCTTCGGCGGCGACTACATCCGGCTCGCGCACACCGCGCCCAAGCCCTCGGCCAACATCGTCATCAACTTCGCCACGCAGCAGCGCCTGGTGGACGTGCCCGGCCTGGTCACCTTCGGCAAGACGCGCCGCCTGTGCAACATGGGCGAACTCACCGCCACCTGCCCCGAGCTCGCGCCGGCCGGCTGGCACCAGTACGTGGCCTACGCCGTGCCGCGCCCGGCCATCGGTGACTTCGACGAGAAGACCGAGATCGAGGCCTCGCTGCAGGACCTGCGCGACGAGTTCCCCGGCTTCGCGCAGGCCAAGATGCTCTCGATGCGCGTGATGCGCGACGGCTGGCCGGCCCAGCGCTCCTGCGCCGGCTTCGACCTGCCGCAGACCACGCCGCTGCGCCAACCTCTGGCACGTGGGCGACGCGGTGAAGGACTATGGCGACGGTGGCACCCAGGCCTGCGCCTACACCGGCCGCGAGGCCGCGCGCCAGGCCGAAGCCCACCTGGACGGTGCCCGCGTGGCGGCGGCGGCGTGATGGCCGTTGCCGAGCTTCAAGCGCAGGTGGACCAGGCGCGCGCGCTGCTGGCGCGGTTGCGCCCGCTGTTCGAGCACGGCGTGGCCGCGCTCGCCAGGGCCTGCGCCCCGGGCGGCCAGCTCGACGGCGCGAAGCTGGACGAGCAACAGGTCGCGACCTTCGAGATCGCCTGGGCCAGCGCCGACCTGCTGGCCGCCGAGACCACGCTGGCGCGGCTCAACGGCGATCCGCTGCAGTCGCAACTGGCCCTGATCTTCGCGGTGGACGCCATCGCCGCGCTGCTGCCGCGCCTGGAGGCGCTCTGCATCGAGCTGGGCCTGCCACTCGCGCCCCTGCAGCAACTCGGTGCCGACGCCGACTGGGCCGCGCTGCGCGGCGCGGCGGGCGGCGCGCAGGCGCTCACGGCGGCCGGCCGCGCCCTCGTGGCCGCCGGTGACGCGGTGGAGCTGGGCAGCGTGGCGCTGCAAGACCCGGTGGTGATGGCGCAGGACGCGTTCCGCCGCTTCGCCGCCGATGTGGTGGCGCCCCAGGCCGAGCATATCCACCGGCACGATACGACCGTGCCCGAATCGCTGCTGCAGCCCATGCGCGACATGGGCGTGTTCGGCCTGTCCATCCCCGAGTCGCACGGCGGCACCGGGCCCGACGAGGGCGAGGACGCGACCATGATGGTGGTCGTCACCGAGGCCTTGTCCGAAGCTTCGCTGGCGGCGGCCGGCAGCCTGATCACGCGCCCCGAGATCCTGAGCCGCGCGCTCATCAGCGGCGGCACCGACGAACAGAAGGCCACCTGGCTGCCGCGCATCGCGGCGGGCGATCCGCTGTGCGCCATCGCCATCACCGAGCCCGACTACGGCTCGGATGTGGCCAGCCTGGCCCTGAAGGGCACGCGCACCGAGGGCGGCTGGCTGCTCAACGGCGCCAAGACCTGGTGCACCTTCGCCGGCAAGGCCGGTCTGCTGATGGTGGTCACGCGCACCGACCCCGACCGCTCGGCCGGTTACCGGGGCCTGAGCGTGCTGCTGGTGGAAAAGCCGTCCTACGACGGCCACGCCTTCGACTTCCAGCAGCCCGGCGGCGGGCGCCTGAGCGGCAAGGCGATTCCCACCATCGGCTACCGGGGCATGCACTCGTTCGATCTCGCCTTCGACCAGTTCTTCGTGCCCGACGCCAACGTGATCGGCGGCGCGGGCGGCCTGGGCAAGGGCTTCTACTTCACCATGGCCGGCATGGTGGGCGGGCGCATGCAGACCTCGGCGCGCGCCTGCGGCGTGATGCGCGCGGCGCTGCGCGCCTCGATGCGCTACACGGCCGACCGCAAGGTGTTCGGCGCGCCGCTGCAGGCCTACGCGCTCACCCTGGCCAAGCTCGCGCGCATGGCCGCGCGCCTGGCGGCCTGCCGCACGCTGGCCTACGCCATCGCCGAGCAGCTCAACGCCGGCGGCGGCCGCATGGAGGCCAGCCTGGTCAAGCTGCTGGCCTGCCGATCGGCCGAGATGGTCACGCGCGAAGCGCTGCAGCTGCACGGCGGCATGGGTTACGCTGAGGAAAGCGCCGTGAGCCGCTACTTCGTGGATGCGCGCGTGCTCTCGATCTTCGAGGGCGCGGAGGAAACGCTGGCGCTCAAGGTCATCGGTCGCAGCCTGTTGGAAGACGCACTCAAACCATGAAACCCATCCTCTGCGGCATGCGGGTGGTCGAAGCCGCCGCCTTCGTCGCCGCGCCCCTGGGCGGCATGACGCTCGCGCAGATGGGCGCCGACGTGATCCGCATCGACACCCTGGGTGGCGGGCTGGATTACAAGCGCTGGCCCGTGACCCGGGACGACGTGAGCCTGTTCTGGTGCGGCCTCAACAAGTCCAAGCGCTCGGTCGCGCTGGACCTGAGCAAGCCCGAAGCCCGCGAGATCGCCATGGCGCTGATCACCGCGCCGGGCGAGGACGCGGGCATCCTGCTCACCAACTTTCCGCCGCGCGGCTGGCTGGACCACGACAAGCTGAAAGAGAGGCGCGCCGACCTGATCCAGCTCACCGTGCAGGGCGACCGGCACGGCGGCTCGGCGGTGGACTACACCATCAACTCGCGCGTCGGCATCCCCTACATCACGGGCGACGAGCGCGGCGCGGCCACGAACGAGGCCGTCAACCACGTGCTGCCGGCCTGGGACCTCGTCACCGGCCAGATGGCGGCCGTGGGCCTGCTGGCCGCCGAACGCCACCGCCTCAAGACCGGCCAGGGCCAGCACGTGAAGCTGCCACTGGAAGACGTGGCCCTCGCGGCCGTGAGTCACCTCGGCCTGATCGCCGAAGCGCAACTCGGCCAGCAACGCGAGCGCCACGGCAACGAGTTGTTCGGCGCCTTCGGCCGCGACTTCAAGACGGCGGACGGCGAGCGCGTGATCGTCGTCGGCCTGACCTTGAAACAATGGCAGGCCATCTGCGAGGCCATGGGCCTGAATGAGGCCGTGAAGGCGCTGGGCGACCGCCTGGGCCTGGACCTGGACCTGGAAGGCCACCGCTTTCGCGCGCGCAAGGAACTGGGCGCGCTGGTGGAGGCCTGGGTGTCGCGGCACAGCCTGGCCGAGGTGGCGGCCGCGCTGACGAAGCAGAGCGCCTGCTGGGGCAAGTACCAGACGCTCACGCAACTGGTGACGCAGGACGGGGCCTGCTCGCCAGCCAACCCGATGTTCCGCACCATCGACCAGCCTGGCGTGGGGCCGCACCTGGCGGCCGGGCTGCCGCTGAACTTCTCGGGCATGGATCGCATCCCCGCGGGAACCGCGCCCACGCTGGGCCAGCACACGGGCGAGGTGCTGTTTGAACTCCTGGGGGTATCCCAGGCGCAATTCGGTGATCTTCGCGACAGGGGCGTGGTCTAGTTGGGTCAGAATAGCCGCCTCAAAACTTGAGCGGAACACGATGACCCGATCGCTTGCAAGGAACCACGACGACAAACGCCAGAGGATCCTCGACGTCGCAGCCGCGCTCTTCGCGAGCACGAGCTACGAGAGTGCCCGGCTGCAGGACATCGCGGCGGCGTGCAGCATGTCGAAGTCCGCGCTGTACCACTACTTCCCTGGCAAGGAAGTGCTGCTGCTCGAGATCATCACCGAGCACATCATGAGCTCGGTGGCCGAGCTCGAGGCCATCGCGCAGGGCCCGGGCACGAGCCGGGAACGGCTGACGAACCTGGTGCGGGCCATGGTGACGCGGGCCGCGGAAAAGCGCCACGAGCACACGGTGCTGACCAACGACCTCAAGTTCCTGCCGACGCTGCAGCAGCAGGGGATCAAGCTGGCGCAGGCCAAGGCGCTGGACTTCGTGATCGATCTGCTCACCGACATCAACCCCCACCTCATGCGGCGGCGTCGCGAGAGCGCGTCCTACGCGCTGTTCCTCTACGGCTCGATGATCTCGACCGCGACCTGGTACCGCCGGGGCGGCGGCATGACGCCGCACGAGCTGGCCGACCGCCTGACCGAGGTCTACCTCAAGGGCTTCGACGGCGGGGACCATCCGCCGGGTTACAGCTGAACTGCGTGGCCGCCACGCCCACGCCGGCCATCATCGCGCCGGCGATCTTCAGGGCGCTGAAGGTCTCGCCCAGCGCCAGCCACGAGATCAGGCCCGCCACCGGCGGCAGCAGGTAGAGCAGGGGCGCCGTGCGCGCCACGCCCAGGTGGTCGTTGAGCCAGCCCCAGGCCAGCCAGCCCGCGAACGACGCCACCGCCAGCGACCACAGCAGGGCGCCCCAGACGGCCGCGCCCAGGCTGGCCCACGGCACCTGCAAGGCCTGCGGCGCGTTGATGAGGAGCATGGGCACCATCGCCAGCAGCGTGGTGTAGGCCATCACCAAGGTGACGCCATGGCGGGCGAACAGCCGGCTGGCGGCCACCGTGTGGGCCGAGAAGAGCAGGGCGGCGAGCAGCAGCAGCAGGTCGCCCAGGCCCTGCGTGCGCATGAGCGCGACCTTGTCCGACAGGAACACCAGCACGCCCGCCATGGCCAGCGCCACACCGCCCACCTGCAGGCGCGTGAAGCGCTGGCTGTGCAGCACGCGCACCAGCAGCAGCGTGAACATGGGGCCGAGCGCGGAGATGAGCGCGCTGGAGAACGCGGTGGACAGGTGCATGGCCTGCGTCATCACGTTGACGTGAGCGATGTGGCCGAGCAGGGCAAGGCCCGCCAGGCCCAGCCAGTCGCGCCGTTCCAGCCGCGGCCAGTGCCAACCGTGGCGCCACAGCAGCAGGGCGATGGCGCAGGCCGGCGTGACGAGGTAGCGCGCGAAGACCAGGGCGCCCGGCCCGATCTGCGCCATCACCGCCTTCTGCACGCTGTAGTTGCTGCCCCACAGCAGCATCAGGGCCAGCGCCACCACCAGCGCCCACCGGCGGCGGACCGTGCCGGAAACCGGCGGATGGTTGGGGTTGATGCCCATTAAAACCGTCCCATGAGTCATATTTGCAATCGATCCAGCGGCAGAAGATTCATCTGAACCGGCCTTTGATACGGGAAATCCCTAGGGATTTTTTTTGACCAATTGTTTTGTTAAACCGTCCCGTCGGTCTATTATACGGGCTGCCAGCGTTTGGTCGTTCTCACGTCAATCCACCCAGGAGACAAGCATGCGTTTTTCCCTTCCCAGGCTCACCGCAGCCCTCGCTTTGGCCAGTGCCTTCGCCGCCAGCGCGCCCGCCATGGCGCAGACCACCGTCATCAAGTACTCCAACTGGCTGCCGCCGGGGCAGGCCATGCGCGTGGAGGTGGTGGAGCCCTGGATCGCCGAGGTCGAGAAGGCCACGCAGGGCCGCGTGAAGATCGACACCGCGCCCAAGGTTGTGGGCACGCTGCCGGCCCAGTTCGACGTGGCGCGCGACGGCCAGGCCGATCTGGTGATCTTCATTCCGGGCTACACGCCCAACCGCTTCGACCTGCTCGAGGTGCTGCAACTGCCGTTCGTGAGTGACAACCCCGAGGTGTACGCGCCGCTGGCCGACCGCTTCTACCGCAAGCACCTGGCCTCGCACAACGAGTTCAAGGGCGTGCACCCGCTGTCGGTCTACGTGGTCTCGCCCGGCCAGATCTTCAACTCCAAGCGCCCGCTGCGCAGCGTGGCCGACTTCAAGGGCCTGAAGATGCGCAGTCCGCAGACCAGCGCCACGCAGGCGCTCACGCTGCTGGGCGCGGTGCCGATCTCCAAGCCGGTGAGCGAAACCTACGAGCTGCTGTCCTCCGGCGTGATCGACGGCACCTTCATGCCGCCCGAGTCGATTCCCGCCTTCAAGCTGACCGAGCTCGTGCCCTACGCCACCATCGTGCCGGGCGCGGTCTACAACACCGTGCTGGTGCTGGGCATCAACGAGGACAAGTGGAAGTCGCTGCGCGCCGAGGACCGCGAGGCGATCACCCGCATCTCGGGCGACGTGTTCGCGCGAAACATCGGCCGCGCCTACGCCAACGGCGACAAGGCCGCCTTCGAGACCATGCGCAAGGCGGGCAAGCCGGCCGAGGTGTTCCCGGCCCCGGCGCTGGCGGAGATGAAGAAGGTGCTGCTGCCGATCGAGCGCGAGTGGATCGAGAAGGCGAAGAAGAAGGGCATGGCCGATCCGCAGAAGGTGCTGGACCAGCTGCGCGCCGACATCGCCGTCGCCAAATAAGCCGCCATGACCGCACAAGCCACCGGCGGACGCACCGTCCGCGTCCTGGAAGCGATCGGCGCGGTCGCGCTGCTGATCCTGATGGTCACCGTCTTCATCGACGTGGTGGGGCGCAACCTCTTCAACACGCCGCTGCCCTGGGGCACGGAGCTGCTGGAGATGGTGCTGGCCCTGATGATCTTCGCGATCTATCCCTTGCTGGCGCTCGGTTTCGGCCACATCACCGTGGACCTGATCCAGCTGCCGGCCAGCCTGCACAAGGTACAGCGCGTGCTCAGCGGCGCGATCGGCGCCGTGGTGTTCGCGCTGATCACCTGGTGCATGGTCCGCCAGGCGTTGCGTGCCGCCAGCTATGGCGAGGCCACGCCGCTGCTGGGCGTGCCGCTGTCCTGGGTGCTCGGCGGCATCGGCGCCATGGCCGCCATCAGCACGCTCGCGTTCCTGCTGGCCGCCGCGCGGTCCTTTCGCCATCCCGGCGCGCCTGCCGCGCCACACGCCACCGAGGTGATCTGATGCTCGCTGCCTGTCTGGGTTTTCTCGTGGCGTTCGCGTTCATCCTGTTCCAGGTGCCCATCGCCACCGCGCTGGCCCTCGCCGGTTTCGGCGGTTACGTGGTGCTCAATGGCCTCACGCCCGCGCTGAGCATGGTCGCCACCGTCACCAAGGACAGCACGCTGGTGTACTCGCTGATCGTGCTGCCGCTGTTCGTGCTGATGGGCAACCTCGTGGCCGGTGCCGGCATCTCGGGCGATCTGTTCCGCGCGGCGCAGGCCTTCATCGGCCGGCGCCGGGGCGGCCTGGCAGTCGCCACCGTGGTGGCCTGCGGTGGTTTCGGCGCCATCTGCGGCTCCAGCGCTGCGCACGGCAGCCACCATGGGCAAGGCTGGCGATCCCCCTCCATGCGCAAGCTCGGCTATGGCGACTCGCTCTCGTCGGCCGCGGTCGCCGCGGGCGGCACGCTGGGCATCCTGATCCCGCCCAGCGTGATCATGGTGGTGTACGGCGCTGCGCAACGCAGACGCACATCGGCATGCTGTTCGCCGCCGGCATCGTGCCCGGCCTGATCGCCATCGGCGGCTACATGGCGGCGGTGAAGTGGTCGGTCTGGCGCCAGCCGGAACTCGCGCCGCTGGCCGAGGACAACGAACAGGTCAACAAGCTGGCGCTGCTGCGCGCGCTGTGGCCCGTGGCGCTGATCTTCGGCGTGGTCATGGGCGGCATCTACGGCGGTTTCTTCACCTCCATCGAGGCCTCGGGCATCGGTGCGACGGCGGCCCTGGTGTTCGCGCTGACGCACCACTCGCTCAGGCTCAAGGACATCTACGCGATCCTGGTCGACACCGCGCGCACCTCGGCCATGATGTTTGCCATCATCCTGGGCGCCGCGCTGTTCGGCGAGTTCGTGAACCTCACCGGCGTGCACGAAGGCCTGCTGCATGTGGTGCAGGAGAGCGGCCTGCCGCCGTTCGGGATCATCCTGCTGATGATCGTGCTGTACATCCTGCTCGGCACGGTGCTGGAAAGCCTGTCGATGATCCTGCTGACCGTGCCGATCTTCTTCCCGATCATCCTGGCCCTGGGCTACGACCCGGTGTGGTTCGGCATCCTGGTCGTGATGGTGGTGGAAATCGGGCTGATCACGCCTCCCATCGGCGTGAACCTGTTCGTGATCCGCTCGGTCATGCCCGACATCCCCATGATGACCGTGGTGCGTGGCGTGATTCCGTTCATCGTGGCCGACGTGCTGCGCATCCTGCTCATCGCCGCCGTGCCGGCCCTGTCCCTCTGGTTGCCCAACCTGCTGTTCAAGGCAGCCGCCTGACACCGTGAACCCTGTCTTCGACCCCGCGGCGCCCGAACTGCCGGCGCGCCTTCAATCGTGGCTGTCCCAACGCTGGCGCAAGCCGGTCCAGGTGAGCGGGCTGAGCCGCTTTCCGGCCGGCATGTCCTGGGTGACCCTGGGCTTCACCGCCGAGTCACCGGGTGAGGCGCCGCTGGACCTCATCCTGCGCGTGGGCGACCCGGGCGGCCTGTTCTCGCCCTACAGCTCGCGGCCCGAGTACGAGGCGCTGGCCGCGCTGGCCAGCGTGCCCGACCTGCCCATCCCCCAGGCCTATGAGCACAGCGACGATCCGGCCATCCTCGGCGCGCCCTTCGTGATCACGCAGCGCGTGGCCGGCGACACGCCCACGCCCTGGCGCGGCGCGGACGAACGCGGCGAAGCGGCCAACCAGTCGCTCGGTCACGACTTCGCCGATGCGCTCGGCGCCATCCACGCCTTCGACTGGACCACCACCCCGCTGGCCGCCTGGGCGCAGGAGGGTCCCATCACGCCGCGGACCACCGCGCTGCACGAGACGCGCTACTGGACGCGGCATGCCCAGCTGGGGACCGGTCCCACGCCGCCGCAGATGCACTACGCCATGCGCTGGCTGGAGGCGCACGCGCCCGAGGCCGAGCGCATCACCATCGTGCACGGCGACTACCGGGTGGGCAACTTCCTGCAGCAGGACGGCCGCATCACCGCCATCCTCGACTGGGAGCTGGTGCACCTGGGCGACCCGCACGCCGACCTGGCCTGGGCCGGGCTGCGCACCTTCGCCGCCGGCACCTCGCGCATCGGCGGGCTGATCGAGCGCGAGGTCTTCTACCAGCGCTGGCAGGCGAAGACCGGCCTGCGCGTGCGGCCCGAGGTGGTGCGCTACTACGAGGTGATGGTGCAGTTCAAGATGGCCGCGATGCTGATGGGCGCCATGATCCGCGTGCAGACCGGCCGCTCGCGCGACGTGCGCATGGCCGCGATGGGCTTCCAGCTCACCTCCACGCTGATGGAACTCAACAAGCTGATCGCGGAGGCCGCATGAACCAGTCGCTCGAAGCCCTGATGGGCAGCATCTGCCGCGCGCTGCGCGACGAGATCGCGCCGGAACTGCAGAGCGACCACGCGCGCTCGCAGCTGGCCGGCGTGCTGGACGTGCTGGGCAAGGTGGAGCGCATGGTGGTCTGGTCGCCGGACGTGACGCGCGAACAGCTCGAACTGCTCGACGCCTGCCTGGCGCGGGTGGCGGCCCGCCTGGCCGCGGCGGGGCAGACCGCGCCGCCCGGCCTGGCGCCCGCGTCCACCGCCCGGCCCGAAACCCAGGCCGCATTGCAGGCCGCCTTGGCGGACGCCGAGCGGCGCTTCGCCCGTTTCACCGACTGGCTGTTCTCGCCGCCGGACGGGCTGCCCGCGCCCCTGGCGGGCGAACTGCACGACCAGCTTCGCACGGCGCTTCGCCTCACGCTCAAGGCCCAGCGCCGCCTGGTGCCGAGCGCCGACTTTTCATCGATGACCGCGCCGAGCCCCGCGGCCGACGCCCAAGGAGTTTTCAAATGATGTCTGCCCAGGACGACCTGATCGGCCACCAGGCCCCCGCGCCCTTCGCGCAACGCGCCGGCCAAGGCGACCCCCGCTTCACCGAGCGCTACTGGTACACGCTGCACCCGATCACCGGCACGGTGGACGGCGTGCCCATGATCCTCGACATTGGCATGGGCTACTACCCCAACAAGGGCGTGATGGACGTGTTCGCCGGCATCACCGTGGGCCGCCGGCAGCACAACTTTCGCGCCTCGCGCGCGCTGGGCGCCACGCCGCTCGAAGCCGGCGCGGGGCCGCTGCGTTTCGAGGTGGTGGAGGGCATGAAGCGGCACCGCCTCACGCTCACCGACAACGCCTCGGGCTTGAGCTTCGCGCTGGACTTCGAGGCCAGCTTTCCCGCCGCGCAGGAGAAGCAGAACTTCCGCGAGCGCAAGGGCGTGGTCGAAGAGGACATGGTGCGCATCTCGCAGTTCGGCCGCTGGCGCGGCTGGTTCGCCCTCGGTGGGCAACGCCACGAGGTGACGCCGTCCACCTGGTGGGGTCAGCGCGACCACTCGTGGGGCATCCGCTCCGAGATGCGCACCGACGAGGCCGCGCCCCCGGTGCAGCAGCACAGCGGCTTCTTCTGGACCTGGTCCATGTTCCAGTTCGAGGACCTGGGTTTTTCCATCTTCCTGAAAGAGCGCGAGCCGGGCAAGCCGCACTACCTCTCGGCCACCGAATTCGTGCGCGAGGCCGACGGCCGCATGGCGCACCGCGAGGCCATCAGCGTCATGCACGAACTCGAATGGGCCGACGACCCGCTGGGACAGACCATCTCAGCCGGCACCTTCACCTTGCAGTTCGCCGAAGGTCCGCCGCGCACCGTGCGCATGGAAGGGCTGGAAGCCCGCTTCTACCTGAAGGGCGGCCTGTACGGCGGCTTCCAGGGCTGGAACCACGGCGACCCTAAGGGCGACTACCACGCCGAGCACGACGTGTGGGACCTCGACGACCCGGCCACGCGCGCGGCCGCCCGCACTCTGGGCGACCACGTGGTGCGCGCCACCTGCGAGGGCCGCACCGGCATCGGCATCAGCGAATACGGCGTGGCGCAAGGCTATGCTCGCTACCCCGGGCCGCAGCAGCACCCCGCGCTCTGAAGCCGCCAAGAACACGCAGGAGACGTATCCACCATGCAGATGACCCAGGCCCTGGCACGCGCCGTGCAGACCCGGCGCCACCACACCGCCACGATTTTCGCGGGCCGACAACGCAGCTGGGCCCAGGTCGGCGAGCGCGTGCCGCGCGCCGCCGCCGCCTTGCGCGCCCTGGGCCTGCGGCCCGGCGACCGGCTCGGCATCCTCGCGCTCAACAGCGACAACTACATCGAGATCTTCTTCGCCGCCGCCTGGGCCAACGTGGTGCTGGTGCCGCTGAACACGCGCTGGGCCGTGCCCGAGAACATCTACACCCTGGGCGACGCGCAGTGCCAGGCCTTGATCGTGGACGACGCCTTCGTGGCCCAGGTGCCGCAGCTGCTCGCGGGCCACGCGATGGCGCACGTGATCCACGCGGGGGAGGGCGCCACGCCCGAGGGCATGCAGGGCTACGAAGCCCTGATCGCGGCCACGCCGCCCATGGCCGACGAGTGCGGCCAGGGCGACGAGCTCTGCGGCATCTACTACACCGGCGGCACCACCGGCCACCCCAAGGGCGTGATGCTCTCGCACAAGAACTTCATCTCGGCCTCGGTGAACTGGATCGCCACGCTGCACTTCAGCGAGGACACGGTCTACATGCACTCGGCTGGCCTGTTCCACCTGGCGGGCTGCTCGCCGGCCATCGCGCTCACGCTGGCCGGCGGCACCCACGTGTGCCTGCCCAAGTTCGACGCCGTGCTGGCCTTCGAGGCCATCCAGACGCACCAGGTGAACTACTGCCTGTTCGTGCCGACCATGGTGAACATGATGATCAACCACCCGGACTTCGCCCGCTACGACCTCACCAGCGTGCGCTACTGCGAGTACGGCGCCTCGCCCATGCCGGTGCCGGTGCTGGCCGCCGCCATGGAGAAGCTGCCCACGTGGGAGTTCATCCAGGGCTATGGCATGACCGAGTCGGCCGCGCTCACCGTGAGCCTGCCCTGGCGCTACCACTTCGACCAGCCCGGCATGCCCAGCAAGCGCCTGGCCGCCGGCCGCGCCGCCTACGGGGTGGACGTGCGCATTGTGGACGAGGACGGCCAGGAAGTCCCGCGCGGCACCCACGGCGAAATCGCGGTGCGCGGCGCGCAGGTGATGATCGGCTACTGGCGCAAGCCCGAGGCCACCGCCGCCGCGCTGCGCCAAGGCTGGCTGCACACCGGTGACGCGGCCTACATGGACGAGGATGGTTTCGTCTACATCGTCGACCGTGTGAAGGACATGATCATCAGCGGCGGCGAGAACATCTACTCGCGCGAGGTCGAGAACGCGGTGCACGCGCACCCGGCGGTGCGCGACTGCGCCGTGATCGGCATCCCCAACGCGGAGTGGGGCGAGTCGGTGCACGCGGTGGTGGTGCTCAAGGACGGGCAGAGCGCCAGCGCGAAGGAGATCATCGACCACTGCCGCACGCTGATCGCGGGCTACAAGGTGCCGCGCTCGGTGGACTTCAGCGACGCGCTGCCGCTCTCGGGCGCGGGCAAGATCATGAAGAACGTGCTGCGCGAGCCGTTCTGGCGCGGCAAGAGCAAGTCGGTGAACTGAGTGAGCGGGCGGCTTCAGCCGCCGCCGCAGCGAAAGCCGTCGAGGAACAGGGCCGAGATGCGCTCGGCCAGCTCGGCGGGCGTGATCGGGCCGTCGCGCTCGTACCAGGTGAAGGTCCAGATCACCATGCCGAACAGCAGCAGGGCGTAGGGCGAGTTCACCTCGGCGCGCGCCATGCGGGCGGGGTTGATCTCGCGCAGCAGGCCAACCATCAGCTGCATCAGTTCCTGCTCCAGCTTGCGCACGTCCTCGCGCTGCACCGGCGGCAGGAACTTGATGTCGTTCATCAGCACCAGGTGGTGGTGGCGCGACTTCGCCCCTTCCTGCACGAACGAGGCCACGAAGCGCTGGAAGCGCTCCGCCGCCGGGCGCGGCTCGCGCGCGATGGCCGAGAGCTCGGCCACCTGTCCGGTGATGTGCTCCTTCACGATCGCGTAGAGCAGGTCTTCCTTGCTCGCGAAGTAGTGGTACAGGTGCGATTTCGAGGCGCCGCACGCGGCGGCCACGTCGCTCATGGTCGCGTGGTCGAAGCCTTTCTGCGCGATCAGCGCGACCGCGCTGTCGAGGATGACCTGCTTCTTCAGCTCGTAGTCGTTGGCCCGCACGCGCGTCATCTGGAATGCCCCCTGGGCCGGGTGGTGACCTGTTGCATGTTCCTCTGTTCCCTTTTATATTTAGACCGACGAGACGGACTATAAGCCCAATGCCCCAGACACACCATAGGGAAAGCATGGATCACACAGAAGAGACATTGATCGTCATCGGCGCGGGCCACGCCGGTGTGGAACTGGCCTTCGCCGCGCGCCAGCAGGGCTGGGCCGGCCCCATCGTGCTGCTGGGCGAAGAGCCGCACCTGCCGTACCACCGGCCGCCGCTCTCCAAGGCCTTTCTCTGCGGCACGGCCGACGCGGCCTCGCTCGCGCTGCGCCAGGCCACGGCCTTCGACACGGCGGCCATCACGCTGCGGCTGGGCACGAAGGTGCGCGCCATTCACCGCGCCGCGCACGAGGTGCTTCTGGCCGACGGCAGCGCGCTGGCCTACAGCAGGCTCGCGCTGTGCACCGGCGGCCGGGCGCGCGCGCTCGAGGTGCCGGGCCTGGAGGGCGCGCCGCCGCCCAACCTGTTCAGCCTGCGCACGCAGGCCGATGCGCTGGCGATCGCCGGGGCGGTGCGCGAAGGCGCGCGCGTGGTCATCGTCGGCGCGGGTTATGTGGGCCTGGAGGTCGCGGCCTCGGCGCGCAAGCTCGGCGCGGGCGTGACGGTGCTCGAATCGCAGCCGCGCGTGCTCGCGCGGGTGACCGGCGCCACGCTCTCCAGCTTCTACGAATCGGTGCACCGCGAGGCCGGCGTGGACCTGCGCACCAATGCCTCGGTGCGCGCGATCGAGCGCGATGCCACCGGCGCGGTGAGCGCCGTGCTCTGCGGCGACGACGAACGCCTGCCGGCCGACGTGGTGATCGTGGGCATCGGCATGTTGGCCGACACGGCATTGGCCGAAGCGGCGGGCCTGCGCGTGGAGGGAGGCATCGTGGTGGACGCGCACTCGGTCACCTCCGATCCTCACATCGTCGCGGCCGGCGACTGCACGGTGCACGACAGCGCGCTCTACGGCCGGCGCGTGCGCCTGGAGTCGGTGCCCAACGCGCTGGAGCAGGCGCGCTCGGCTGCCGGCTGGCTGTGCGGCAAGCCCCGGCCCAACCACGCGGTGCCGTGGTTCTGGTCCGACCAGTACGACCTGAAACTGCAGATGACCGGCCTGGCCGACGGGCACGACCAGTGCGTGGTGCGCGGCTCCTTCGTGGACCACAGCTTCTGCGCTTTCTACCTGCGCGAGGGCCGCCTGATCGCGGTCGACGCCGTCAACCGGCCGGCCGATTTCATGCTCGCCAAGAAGGCCGTGGCGGCCGGCGTGCTGGCCGATCCCCTGGCCCTGGCCGACACCGGCATCCCCCTGAAAGAGCTGCTGGCGACCGCCGCGCCGGCCTAGGGTTTGTCCTAGGGCGCGCGACAGGTCACCACCCCATAATCGCCCCAATCAAAGACCGACGCGACGGACTAATTATCAAATCCCGACCGCCTTCGCCGATACCGCAACGACCTCGAGACACACACAGCCCCATGTCGCTTCCATCCACCGCCGCCGCCCCGCCCCCGGGGACGGCGCCCGCCCAGGCCTCCGTGCTGGCGGTTCACAACATCCAGATCGTCTATGGCGGCGCCATCGAGGCGGTGCGCGACGTCTCGCTGGAAGTGCAGGCCGGCCAGATCGTGGCGCTGCTCGGTTCCAACGGCGCGGGCAAGTCGACCGTGCTCAAGGCCATCTCGGCCGTGCTCGATGCCGAGGACGGCGAGATCGAGAAGGGCTCGATCCAGCTCTTCGGCCAGCACATCGAAAAAGCCGCCGCGCCCGAGATCGTGCGCCGGGGCCTTGTGCAGGTGCCCGAAGGCCGGCGCCTGTTCGCCACGCTCACGGTGGAAGAAAACCTGCTGGTCGGCGCGCACCTGCAGAGCCGCCAGGTGCTGGACGAGGAGCGCGAGAACGTGTTCCGCCTGTTCCCGCGCCTGCTGGAAAAACGCGGTGTGATCGCGGGCTACCTCTCGGGTGGCGAGCAGCAGATGGTGGCGCATCGGGCGCGCGCTCATGAGCCGGCCCAAGGTGCTCGCGCTCGACGAACCCTCGCTGGGCCTGGCGCCGCTGATCGTCTCCGAGATCTTCTCGGCCATCGAAACCCTGCGCGACCAGAACGGCCTGACCATCCTGCTGGTGGAGCAGAACGCCACGCGCGCGCTGGCGATCGCCGACTACGCCTACATCATGGAAAACGGCCGCGTGGTGCTCGACGGCACCAGCGAGGCCCTGCGCCGCAACGCCGACGTGCGCGAGTTCTACCTCGGCCTGAGCGCGGCCCAGGGCCGCACCAGCATGCGCGATGTCAAACACTACAAGCGCCGCAAGAGGTGGCTGTCATGAGCGATCCCATTCTCGACGTGCGCGGCGCGACGAAAAAATTCGGCGGCGTCACCGCGGTCAACAACGTGAGCCTGCGCGTGATGCCGGGCGAGATCGTCAGCCTGATCGGCCCCAACGGCGCGGGCAAGACCACCACCTTCAACCTGATCAGCGGCGTGCTCGACCTCAGCGCCGGCCAGGTGTTCTTCCAGGGCCAGGACACGGCGCGCCTGCGCTCGTCCGACTACGCGCGCGCCGGCATCGGCCGCACCTTCCAGAACCTGGCGCTGTTCAAGCACGGCACGGTGGTGGAGAACCTGCTCACCGGCCGCCATGTGCACTTCAACTACACGGTGCTGGAGTCGCTGATGTTCTGGGGCCGGCCCCGCCGCGAGGAAATCGCGGCGCGGCGCAAGGTCGAGGAAATCATCGAGTTCCTGGAGATCGAGGAATTGCGCGACAAGCCGGTCTCGCAACTGGCCTACGGCCAGCAGAAGCGCGTGGAGCTCGGGCGGGCGCTGGCCTGCGAGCCCAGCCTGCTGCTGCTCGACGAGATCGTCGCGGGCATGAACCGCGAGGAGAAAGAGGACATCGCGCGTTTCACGCTCGACATCCGGGACGAATTCGGGGTGGCGGTGCTGATGATCGAACACGACATGCAGGTGGTGATGGACCTGTCGGACCGCGTCTACGTGCTGGACTTCGGCATGCTGATCGCCGAAGGCACACCGGCCGAGGTGGCCGCCAACCCGGCGGTGCTGCAGGCCTACCTGGGCGGGGAGGCGGCACATGCTTGACCACAACCAGCTCATTCGCGGCGAGACCACGCTGCCCGGCCTGCTGCGCCAGCGCGCGCAGGAGCGCGGCGCCCAGGTGGCGCTGCGCGAGAAGATCCACGGCATCTGGCAGGGCCGCACCTGGCTCGAGTACTACCAGGCCGCGCGCCGCGTCGCGCACGGCCTCACCAAGCTCGGCTTGCAACGCGGCGACCGCATCATCATCGCGGCCGAGGACGTGCCCGAGTGGTTCTACGCCGACCTGGGCGCGCAGATGATCGGCGTGCAGGTGGTCGGCATCTACCCCACCAACCCCTGGGCCGAGGTGCAGTACATCGCCGGCCACTGCCAGGCGAAACTGGCCGTGACGGGCGACCAGGAGCAGACCGACAAGGTGCTCGACGCGATGCGCGAAGGCCCCGGCCTGCCGCACCTGCGGCACATCTTCTGCGTCGACATGAAGGGCCTGCGCCGCTACGAGCCCGGCCGCCCGCACGCGTTCACGCACCTGCTCGAACTCGGCGATCAGCTGGTGGCCGAAGACCCGCTGGCCGAGCAGCGGCTGGACGGGCAGATCGACGCCCTGGTGCCCGACGACGTCAACATCCTGGTCTACACCTCCGGCACCACCGGCCCGCCCAAGGGCGCGATGCTCACGCACCGCAACTTCGTCTACGGCGCCTACGCCTACATGGTGGCGCGCCAGATGGCGGACAAGCCCTTCGAGTCGGTCTGCTACCTGCCGCTGTGCCACGTGGCCGAGCGCACCTACTCCACGGTGCAGCACCTGATCTCGGGCGGCTGCATCAACTTCGCGGAGTCGGTCGACACCGTGCGCACCAACATCCGCGAGATCGGCCCGACCTTTTTCCTGGGCGTGCCGCGCATCTGGGAAAAGCTGCAGCAGGGCTTCGAGTTCCGCATGAAGGACAGCGGGCGCGCGCAGCGCTGGCTCTACCGGGTGGGCATGAAGCGCGGGCGCGCGCTGTCGGACCGCCGGGCCGAACACGGCCACCTCCAGGGCCTGGGCGACCGGCTCGAGTTCGGCTTCTGGTACCTGCTGCTGTTCCGCAACATGCAGCGCCACATGGGCCTGAACCGCACGCACACCCGCATGTGCGGCGGTGCCTCGGTCTCGCCCGAGACGCTGAAGTTCTTCGACATCATCGGCCTGCCAGTGGGGCAGGGCTACGGCCTCACCGAGGCCGGCGGCCTGGCCTTCGTGCAAGTGCCGGGGCGGCCCTTCATCCGGGGCAGCTGCGGCCCGGCCATGGAAGGCGTGGAGTGGCGGCTGGGTGACGACAAGGAAGTCTTCGTGCGCTCGCCCGGCGTGTTCAAGGGCTACCTGTTCGACGACAAGGGCACGGCCGACATCCTCTCGGCCGACGGCTGGATCGCCACCGGCGACATCGTGGAGCAACACGGCGAGGGCGAGATCGCGGTGGTGGACCGCAAGAAGGCCATCATCATCACCAGCGGCGGCAAGAACATCGCGCCCTCGGAGATCGAGAACGCGATCAAGGACAGCCCTTACGTGCGCGAAGCCATCGTGGTGGGGGAGGGCAAGAAGTTCCTCGGCGGCCTGCTGCAGATCGACTTCGACACCGTGGGCCGCTGGGCCGCCGAGCGCGACCTGCAGTACACGACCTACAAGTCGCTCACCCTGCTGCCCGAGGTCATCGAGCTGGTGCAGGGCGTGATCGACGAGGTCAACTCGCGCTTCGCCCGCGTGGAGAACGTGCGCAGGTTCGTGCTGCTCGAAAAGGAGCTCGACCACGACGACGGCGAACTCACCGCGACGCAGAAGGTGCGCCGGGGCCTCATCAACAAGAAGTTCGCTCGCGAGCTCGAGATCATCTATGGGAGCGCGCCATGAACTACTTCATTGAACTGCTGGTCTCCGGCCTCGCGGTCGGCGCGATCTACGGCCTGGTGGCGATGGGCTTCGCCGTGATCTACAAGGCCACCGGCATCGTCAACTTCGCCCAGGGCGAGATGGGCATGCTCAGCGCCTACACCACCTGGTCGCTCGCGACCATGCTGGGCACCGGCAGCCTGGCCACGGTGGCGCTGGCCATCGTGGTCGGCGCGGTGCTGGGCCTGCTGTGCGAGCGCCTGATCATGCGGCCCATGCTGGGCGAGCCGGTGCTCTCGGTGGTGCTGGTCACGGTCGGTCTGGCGGTGGTGCTGCGCTCCATCGTCACCATCGTCTGGGGCGCCTCGCCGCACAAGTTCGAGGTGGCGGGCGCGGACGACCTCGTGAGCCTGGGCGGCATCGGCCTGCGCGTGAGCCAGCTCGGCGTGCTCGGTGCCCTGGTGCTGGCGGTGGCGGGCTTCTGGTACTTCCTGGGCCACAGCCGCTTCGGCGTGGCGATGCGCGCCGTGGCCGCCGACGAGAAGACGGCGCGCCTCATGGGCGTGTCCACCGCGCGCGTGCAGGCCGTGGCCTGGGCTTCGGCATCGGCGCTGGCGGGCCTGGCCGGCGCGCTGTTCGCGGTGATCTACGGCCTCACGCCCACGATCTACGAACTCGGCCTCAAGGCCTTCCCGGCCACGGTGCTGGGCGGCTTCGACTCGGTGCTGGGCTCGGGCGTGAGCGGTCTGATCATCGGCGTGCTCGAGAACATGACGGGTGGCTACCTGTCGAGTTCCCTCAAGGAGATCGCGGGCTTCATGCTGATCCTCGTGGTGCTCATGGTGCGGCCCTTCGGGCTGTTTGGCGAAAAACGAATCGAGAGAGTCTGATGCGCAGCGGATACTTCAAGGAGCACTACAGCGGGCTGGTCGTCCTGACGGACTCGCCCGTGGTGAAGGCGTGGGTCGCGGTCCTGATGGTGGCGCTGATCGCGGCGCCCTTCCTGCTCGGCAACTTCGCGCTCTCGCACGTGACCATCATCCTGTTCACCCTGATCGGGGTGCTGGGCCTGACGGTGCTCACCGGGTTCGCGGGTCTGATCTCGCTCGGCCACGTGGGCTTTCTGATGCTGGGGGCGTACTCGTACGCCATCGGCGTCACGCGCCTGGGCCTGCCACCCGAGCTGGCGCTGCTGGCGGCGGCGGTGGTGCCGGCCTTCTTCGGCCTGCTGGTGGGTCTGCCCTCGCTGCGCCTGCACGGCCTGTACCTGGCGATCACCACGCTGGCCTTCAGCCACATCGCTGCGCACCGGCATCCTGGCCGGCGGCAAGTTCACCGGGGCAGGGCGGGGCATCATGGTGATGCGGCCGACGATGTTCGGCTTCGACCTCTCCAGCGACCGCGCCTTCTACTGGTTCTGCCTCTTCATGTGCACGCTGGCCGTGCTGGTCACGCTCAACCTGCGCCGCTCGGTGCTGGGCCGGGCGCTGGTGGCGCTGCGCGACAACGACATCGCCGCGCGCACCATGGGCATCAACCTGGTGCGCTACAAGCTGCTGGCCTTCCTGATCAGTGCCGCGCTCACTGGCGTGGCCGGCGCCATCATGGGCATGTACCTGAGCATCGTCAGCGTCGAAGCGTTCCCCTTCCTGCTGTCCATCGAGGCGCTGGCCATCATCATCGTCGGCGGCCTGGGCTCGGTGCTCGGCGCGGTGCTGGGCACGGTCTTCATCGTGACGCTGCCCGAGGTCTTCAGCTCGCTGGTGCAACTGCTCGGCGGGCGCCTGCAGGACGTGATGACCACCAGCGCGCACGAGGTCAAGAGCGTGCTCTACGGCCTGGCCATCATCGGTTTTCTGCGCTTCGACCCACGCGGCCTGCGCGGCATCTGGCACGACATCCGCCACACCTGGGTGTTCTGGCCCTTGCGTTACTGACCTGACCCTCTCACCCCAACCACCGGAGACAACACCATGATGAAAAAGCACAGCCTCACCCAACTCGCGGCGCTTGCGCTGCTCACCGCTGGCGCCTGCGCCACCGCGCAGGCCCAACAGCAGGGCGTGACCGACACCGAGATCGTGCTCGGCGACATCCTGCCGTTGACCGGCCCACCCGCGCTGCTGGGCGTGGCGCACAACCTGGGCGTGAAGGCGGCCATCGCCGAAGCCAACGCCGCCGGCGGCATCCACGGCCGCAAGCTGCGCCTGATCTCCGAAGACGACGGTTACGTGCCCTCGCGCACCATCCAGGGTGTGCGCAAGCTGATCAACAGCGACAAGGTGTTCGCGCTGACCTCGGTTTCCGGCACGGCCCAGGCCCAGGCCGCGATGCCGCTGATCCAGCAGGCCGGCCTGCCGGCGATGGCGCCCATCACCACCTACGAAGGCCTGTACAAGCCGACGATCAAGAACGTGTTCGCGGTCGGTTACGACATGTCCAACGCGGTGGAAGAGCTGGCCGCCCGCATGGCCGACCGGTACCCGGGCAAGAAGTGGGCCCTGATCTCGCAGGACGACGACTACGGCGAGAACGTGCGCGACGGTTTCGAGCGCGCGACCAAGGCGAAGAAGCTGCAGGTGGTGTCGACCCAGATCTACAAGAAGGGCCAGACCGATTTTTCGTCGGAGATCCTGAAGGTGAAGCAGTCCGGTGCCGAGATCCTGCTGGCCGGTGGTGTGCTGGGTGAGAACGTGACGATGGTGAAGGAGCTGGAGCGCATCAACCACAAGATTCCGGTGGGTGTGACGTATGTGTCGCGTGTGCCGGCGAGTGCGAAGTTGATGGGGGCCGCGGCGGAAAATGTGTACACGGTGGACTATGTGTACCTGGAGAGTTCGCCGCAGGGCAAGGCGTTCACCGACAAGATCAGCAAGCACCTGAGTCCGGAGGAGATGGGCCGCGTGAATCGCTACACCTACACCGGCTATTCGGCCACGCGGGCTTTGTTCGATGCGATGGGGCGTTGTGGCAAGGCGCTGACCTGGGATTGCACGAATGCCGAGTTGGCCAAGGTGAACAACCTGGATACCGGGGCGATGACGCCCATCGGGTTTACTGCGACCAACCACCTGGCGGCGCCCAAGCTCTTTCTGCTGAAGGCTGATCCGGCCGCTTCTACCTACAAGGCTGTCGAGTAATTTTTCTCGCCTGGGTTGCTCACCTGGGTTTGCTCGGGGCCGCTGGTGCGGGTGACCGTTCTCCGGCGCTGCTCGCGGGCGACTGCCCGGGCGCGCTCATACCCCCGCGTGAACACGGGGCGGGCTCGCCCACTCTGTGGCAACCGCGAATGGGCGCCTGCGCCCGGCCACCCGCACCATCGACCCAGTGGCATGGTGGTGGCGCAGGGCAATTCAAGTGGTTGAATTCAAGTTTCACTTGAATGGCATGCCATTCCCTCCCTCTCGACGGATGGTGGGGTTCGCGGGCGCAGGCGCCCATTCGCGGTTGCCACGGAGGGTGAGTGAGGGGGTGGTGTTGACGAAGAGGTGAAGGCGGACCCGTGCAGACGCCCGCGAGCAGCGCCGGAGAACGCGGACCACGCCAGCCGTCAGCGCGAGGTCCAACCCAGCAACCACCGAGCACCAAAAAACGGATTCGTCGGATAGGACGATATTCCGAAGCCCTGCGTTTCCTACGATCCATGCAACTCCCGCACAGCACAAGAGCGGGCCCACAACGATGCCCCGCGTGCGCAGACAAAAAAGCACAGCAGGGCCGCCGACGGAGACCCAGTTGCTCATCCTTCAAATCCTCGTCGCAGGCATCGCGCTAGGCTGCGTCTACGGCCTCATCGCCCTCGGCTTCGTCCTCATCTACAAAGCCACCGAAACCGTCAACTTCGCCCAAGGCGAACTCATGATGCTCGGCGCCTTCATCTGCCTCGCGTGCATGGGCCCCCTCGGCATGCCCTTCTGGCTCGCCGCCATAACAGCAGTGAGCGCGATGGCCCTCGTCGGCCTGGGCCTCGAACGCGCCGTCATCCGCCCCGTGCTCGGCCAACCCGCCTTCTCCATCGTCATGCTCACCATCGGCGTCGGCTACGTCGCGCGCGGCGGCGTCACCATGATCCCCGGCATCGGCACCGACACCCACACCCTCGACGCCCCCTACAAAGGCGAAGCCCTCGAACTCGGCGGCCTCGTGCTCGCCGGCGAACAAGTCCTCATCATCGCCGCCACCGCCGCCCTCTGCGCCGGCCTCTGGCTGCTGTTCCGCTTCACCCGCGTCGGCATCGCCATGCAGGCCTCCTCGCAGAACCAGCTCGCCGCCTACTACATGGGCATCCCGGTGCAGAAACTCAACGGCCTCGTCTGGGCCCTCGCCGCCGCCGTCGCCACCGTCGCCGGCATCCTGCTCGCGCCCATCACCTTCGTGCACGTCAACATGGGCTTCATCGGCCTCAAGGCCTTTCCCGCCGCCATCATCGGCGGCTTCAGCAGCCTGCCCGGCGCCATCGTCGGCGGCCTCGTCATCGGCGTGGTGGAAGCGCTCTCGGGCTTCTTCCTGCCCGAAGGCTTCAAGGACGTGATGCCCTACGTGGTCGTGCTGATCATGCTCGCCGTGCGCCCCACCGGCCTGTTCGGCGAACGCGCCAGAAAAAAAGTCTGAGGCCGGCCCCATGCGTTTCATCTTCAAGACCTCCTACAACCAGGACATCGACCTGGTTCGCCACGAAGGCCAGCGCTTCTGGTACGGCCTGCTGTTCGTGGCCCTGCTGGCCGCGCCCTGGCTGCTGCCCGACTACTGGCTCGCGCAGCTCACCTTCGTCTTCATCTACGCCATCGTCGCCGTCGGCCTCATGCTGCTGGCCGGCTTCACCGGGCAGTTCTCCATCGGCCACGCCGCCTTCATGGGCGTGGGCGCCTACACCGAGGCCTGGCTGGCCGCGCGCGGCTGGCCTTTCCCGGTCTCGCTGGCCTGCGCCATGGGCCTGTCGGCGGCGGTGGGCGTGATCGTCGGCCTGCCGGCGCTGCGCGTCAAAGGCATGTACCTCGGCATCGCCACGCTGTCCTTCGGCTTCATCGTCGAAGAGGTGCTGGCGCGCTGGGAGTCGGTCACCGGCGGCAGCGCGGGCCAGAGCGTCAAGCCCATGGCCCTGTTCGGCTGGACCTTCGACTCGGACCGCGCCTTCTACTTCGTCTGCCTGGTCTGCATGGTGCTCAGCACGCTGGCCGTTCTCAACCTGCTGCGCGCGCCCACCGGCCGCGCTTTCGTGGCGATCCGCGACTCCGAGGTCTCGGCGCAGAGCATGGGCATCCACCTGGCGCGCTACAAGTCGCTCTCCTTCGCCATCTCGGCCGCGCTCGCCGGCCTGGGCGGCGCGCTGTACGCGCACAAGATGACCTTCATCTCGCCCGACCAGTTCAACCTCGTGCAGTCCATCGACCTGCTGCTCATGGTGGTCATCGGCGGCCTGGGCTCGATGCACGGGGCCTTCTTCGGCGCCATCTTCCTGATCGGCGCGCCGCAGGTGATCGCGCTGTTCAAGGACCTGCTGCCGCCCGCCATCGGTCAGGCCACCGGCCTGCAGGCCGTGGTCTACGGCCTGGTGCTGATCGCCTTCGTGATGTTCGAGCCCATGGGCATCCACGGCCGCTGGCTGAAGATCCGCACCTGGCTGGAGCTGTACCCGTTCTACCGGCGCGGCATGTTCAAGCGCCAGAAGAGCTTCCAGAAATCGGAGCGGCTGAAATGAGCGACAACGAGTTCCTGCTGTCGGCCCGCAATCTGAGCGTGCGCTTCGGCGGCGTGCTGGCGGTGAACAACGTGAGCTTCGATGTGAAGCGCGGCGAGGTCTTCACGCTGATCGGCCCCAACGGCGCCGGCAAGACCACGGTGTTCAACCTGATCAGCCGCATCTACACCCCCACCACGGGCACGCTGGCCTTCGACGGCCAGGCGCTGAATGCGGTGCCGCCGCACGAGGTGGCCCTGCTGGGCATCGCGCGCACCTTCCAGAACATCGAGCTGTTCGAGCACGCGACCGTGTTGCAGAACCTGCTGATCGGCCGCCACATCCGCCGCCGCACCTCTGTCTGGCGCGAAGCGCTGTTCGGCCCCGGCGTGCGCGCGGCCGAGCGGGAGACCCGTGCCAAGGTGGAGGAGGTGATCGAGATGCTGGACCTGCAGCACCACCGGGACTCGCTGGTGGCGGGCCTGCCCTACGGCGTGCGCAAGGTGGTCGAGCTGGCGCGCGCGCTGTGCATGTCGCCGAAGCTGCTGCTGCTGGACGAACCCTCGTCGGGCCTGAACAGCGAGGAAACCGGCGACATGGCGTTCTGGATCCAGGACATCGTGCGCGACCTGGGCATCACCGTGCTGATGGTCGAGCACGACATGGGCCTGGTCTCGCGCGTGTCCGACCGGGTGCTCGCGATGAACCAGGGCGAGGTGATCGCGCTGGGCGCGCCGGCCGAGGTGCAGTCGCACCCGGCGGTGGTGGAGGCCTACCTCGGCAGCGTGGGCGACGTGGCCTCGCTGCGCCGGCCGGCGGAGGTGTCGGCATGAGCGAACCCGTGCTCACCCTGAACAACGTGGAAAGCGCCTACGGCCCGGTGAAGGCGGTGCGCGGCGTGAGCCTGAGCGTGCACGCCGGGCGCATCGTCACCGTGCTGGGCTCCAACGGCGCGGGCAAGACCACCATCCTCAAGACCATCAGCGGCATCCTCGATCCGCGCAAGGGCAGCATCCGCTTCGAGGGCGAGGACATCACCGCCGCCGATCCCACGCACGTGGTGCGCAAGGGATTGGTGCACGTGCCCGAGGGGCGCGAGGTGTTCCCGCTGCTCTCGGTGCGCGACAACCTGCTGATGGGCGCCTACACCCGCAGCGACCGCGACGGCATCGCGCGCGACATGGAGACCGTGTTCGGCTACTTCCCGATCCTCAAGGACCGCGCCGCGCAGGACGCCGGCCTGCTTTCCGGCGGCCAGCAGCAGATGCTGGCGATCGCGCGCGCCATCCTCGCCGGCCCCAAGCTCATCCTGCTCGACGAACCCAGCCTGGGCCTGAGCCCGAAGCTCACCAAGGACATCTTCGAGATCGTGGTGCGCATCAACCGCGAGCGCGGCACCACCATCCTGCTGGTGGAGCAGAACGCCAACATGGCCCTCAACGTGGCCGACCACGGCTTCGTGCTGGAGAACGGCCGCATCGTGATGGACGACAGCTGCGAGAACCTGCGCGAGAAGGACGACATCAAGGAGTTCTACCTCGGCATGAAGGAAACCGGTGCGCGCGGCGAGCGGCGCTGGAAGAAAAAGAAGAACTGGCGGTAACCCATGGCACAACTCTGGAACCTCGAATCCCTGCGGCCGCGCCAGCGCGAGCCGCTGCCCGGCGAGACCATCCCCGCCATGTTCTGGGCCGGCGTGGCGCGCCGCGCCGATCGCGTGCTCATGCGGCAGAAGACGCTGGGCATCTGGCGCGAGTGGACCTGGCGCGAGGTGGGCGACACCGTGCGCGAGATCGCCCTGGGCCTGGTGGACCTGGGCCTGCGCCCGGGCGACACCGCGTCCATCCTCTCCAACACGCGGGTGGAATGGGTCTGGTGCGACCTCGCCGTGCTCAGCGCGGGCGGCGTGTCCAACGGCATCTACCCGACCGACGCGGCCGGCCAGGTGCGCTACCTGTGCGAGGACTCGGCCACCAGCGTGCTGTTCGTGGAGGACGAGGAACAGCTGGACAAGGCGCTGGAGGCGCGCGCCCACCTGCCGCGCCTGGCCTGGATCGTGGTCATCGACCCCAAGGGGCTGGAGCATTTCAGCGACCCGGGTGTGATCACGCTGGACGAACTTCGGCGGCGCGGCGCGGCCCAGCCCGACACCCTGGCGCAGCGGGCCGGCGCGCGCCAGGCCGGCGACCTCGCGATCCTGATCTACACCTCGGGCACCACCGGGCGGCCCAAGGGCGCGATGCATTCGCACGCCAGCCTGCTGGCCACCGTGCGCGGGCTGGACGGCATCCAGCCGCAGGACGAGAACGACGAGCGCATGTGCTTCCTGCCGCTGTGCCATGTGGCCGAGCGCGTGATCGGGCTGTACGCCTCGTTCTACAGCGGCACGCGCATGAACTTCGTGGAGAACCCCGACACCGTGCCCGAGAACGTGCGCGAGATCGCGCCCACCGTGTTCGGCGGCGTGCCCCGGCTGTGGGAGAAGTTCTATTCGGCCGTGACCATCTCGGTGCAGGAGGCCGGCCGGGTGCAGCAGGCCCTGTACGCCTGGGGCATCGGCGTCGGCCACGAGGTCTCTGCCGCCGTGCTGGCGGGTCGGCCCGTGGGGCCCTGGCTGCGGCTGAAGTACCGGCTCGCGGGCCTGGCCTCGCTGGACCACGTGCGGCGCTTCATCGGCATTCACCGTTGCCGCTTCCTCATCACCGGCGCGGCGCCGATCTCGCCCGACCTGATCCGCTGGTACCTCGCGCTGGGCGTGCCCATGCTGGAGGCCTGGGGCCAGACCGAGTCGGGTGGCATTTCCACCATCATGCCGGCGCAGGCCATGCGCCCGGGCAGCATCGGCCGCGCCGCGCCCTGCAACGAGGTGCGCGTGGACCCGCAGACCGGCGAGCTGCTGGTGCGCGGCGCCAACGTGTTCATGGGCTACCTGAACCAGCCCGAGAAGACCGCCGAGGCGATCGACGCCGACGGCTGGCTGCGCACCGGCGACGTGGGCGTGGCCGACGAGGGCGGCTACTTCCGCATCACCGACCGCATGAAGGACATCATCATCACCGCCGGCGGCAAGAACATCACGCCCAGCGAATGGGAGAACGAGCTCAAGTTCTCCCCCTACGTGACCGACGCCGTCGTCATCGGCGACCGGCGCGCCTACCTCACGGCCATCGTGATGATCGAACAGGAGAACGTCGAGAAGTTCGCGCAGGACCACGACGTGCCCTTCAGCAACTACGCCAGCCTGGCGCGCTCGCCCGAGGTGCAGGCGCTGATCCGCGGCGAGATCGACAAGGTGAACGCCAAGTTCGCCCGCGTCGAACAGATCAAGAAGTTCTTCCTGCTCGAAACCCGCCTGGGCGCGGAGGACGAGGAGCTCACCCCCACGATGAAGCTCAAGCGCAAGCTGGTGCAGACCAAGTACGCCGAGCAGATCGAGGCCATGTACCGCTGACCCCACCCCACCTGAAAGGACCGCTTCATGAAGACGTATTCCCTCCTGGCCGCCGCCGCGCTGCTGGCGCTCTGCGGCACGGCCTCGGCCCAGTCGCTGGGCGTGAGCAAGGACGAGATCCGCATCGCCACCATCCCCGATCTCTCGGGGCCGCTCGCCGGCTACGGCAAGGACATCCGCAACGGCATGCAGCTGCGCGTGGCCGAGATCAACGAGCAGGGCGGGGTGCACGGCCGCAAGATCACCCTGCTGGTGGAAGACGCCGGCTACGACCCCAAGCGCACCGTGCTGGCCGCGCAGAAGCTGGTCAACCAGGACAAGGTGTTCGCGATCGTGAGCACCTTCGGCACCGCGCACGCCAACGCGGCCATGCCCATCATGTTCTCCAAGCACGTGCTCAGCCTGTTCCCGCTCTCGCTCTCGCGCGACATGTACGAGCCCTTGCACAAGTACAAGTACGCGCTGATCGCCTCCTACTTCGACCAGATGGCCGTCGTGGTGCCCAAGCTGTACCGGGAGAAGGGGGCGAAGAAGGCCTGCGCCATCTACCAGGACGACGACTTCGGCGCCGAGGTGCTCAAGGGGGCCGAGGCCGGCCTGCAGAAGGTCAACGCCAGGCTGGAAGAGAAAGCCAGCTTCAAGCGCGGCGCGACCGACTTTTCTTCGCAGGTGGCGCGGCTGAAGGCCGCGGGTTGTGACTTCATCGTCATGGGCACGCTGATCCGCGAATCGGTGGGCACCATCGCCGAGGCGCGCAAACTGCAGTTCAACCCGGTGTTCGTCGCCACGTCCTCCGCCTACACCGACCTGATCCCGCGCCTGGGTGGCAAGGGCATGGACGGCTTCTACGCCGCCACCACCGCGCAGCACCCCTACCTGGACGACGCCTCGCAGCCGCTGCGCTTCTGGGCCAACAAGTACCAGACGCGTTTCAACGAAGCGCCGACCACCTTCTCGACCTATGGCTACACCATGATCGACCTGTTCGCCCGCGCGGCGCAGAAGGCCGGCCCGGCACTCACGACCGAATCCTTCGTCAAGGCGATGGAAGGCATGGGCAACATCCCGGGCGACCTGTTCGGCAACCCGCCGATGTCGTTCTCGCCCACCAAGCACCTGGCGTCGGACGCCTCGCGGCTCTCGCAGATCCAGGACGGGCGCTGGAAGGTGGTGTACGACTACGCGCAGATGAAGTGAGCCCCATGAGCCGCCATGTGTTTGTGACGGGCGTGGGCATGGTGCCTTTCACCAAGCCCGGCGCCGGCGACCCCTACCCGCTGCTGGGCGCGGCGGCCATCAAGGCCGCGCTGGCCGACGCGGGGGTGGACTACCAGTCGGTCGACCAGCTCTGCGCCGGCTTCGTCTACGGCGACTCCTGCTGCGGCCAGGCGGCGGCCTACCACGTGGGCCTGACCGGCATCCCCGTCGTCAACGTCAACAACAACGGCGCCACCGGCTCCACCGCGCTCTGGCTCGGCCGCCAGGCCATCGCCAGCGGCGAGGCCGAGTGCGTGCTGGTGGTGGGCTTCGAGCAGATGCAGCGCGGCGCCATCGCGGCGCACTTCACCGACCGGCCCGACCCCTCGCAGCGCCTGCTCGACGTGATGGCCGACACCCAGGGCCGCGACGAGGCCGCGCCCATCGCCGCGCAGCTCTTCGGCGGCGCGGGCCGCATGCACATGCAGCTCTACGGCACGCGGGCCGACACCTTCGCGCGCATCGCGGTGAAGGCGCGCCGGCACGCGGCGAACAACCCCAACGCCATCTTCCGCGACCCGCTCACGCTGGACGAGGTGCTGGCCTCGCCCTCGGTGTTCGACCCCCTGACCCGGCTGCAATGCTGCCCGCCGAGCTGCGGCGGCGCGGCGGCGGTGCTGTGCTCCGAGGCCTTCGCGAAAAAGCACGGGCTCAGCCGCCAGGTGCGCATCGCGGGGCAGGCGCTGGTGACGGACGGCAACAGCAGCTTCGACGAGAACGACATGCGCAAGCTGGTCGGCTTCGACATGACGCGCCGCGCGGCCCAGCGCGTGTACGAACAGGCCGGCATCGGCCCCGGCGACGTGCCGGTGGTCGAGCTGCACGACTGCTTCACCAGCAACGAGCTCATCACCTACGAGGCCCTGGGCCTGGTGGAAGAGGGCGGGGCCGAGCGCTTCATCCTGGACGGCGACAACACCTACGGCGGCCGTGTGGTCACCAACCCCTCGGGCGGCCTGCTGTCCAAGGGGCATCCGCTGGGCGCGACCGGGCTGGCGCAGTGCGCCGAGCTGGTGTGGCAGCTGCGTGGGCAGGCCGGCGCGCGCCAGGTGGACGGCGCCAAGGTCGCGCTTCAACACAACCTCGGGCTCGGCGGCGCCTGCGTCGTTACGATGTACACGAAGGCGGGATGACATGGCAACCGAAGGCGCGCGACTGAGACTGGTGAGCACGGCGACCGAGGCCGTGGACGAGGCCGCGCGCGGCTCGCCGCTGGCGGCCAAGCTCAACCCCCCGTTGCCCACGGCCTTCGAGATCGTGCGCGCCGAGGTCGGCGAGAAGATCTTCAGCGCCGGGTCGGCCCGGCTGGTGCTGCTGCGCGCCCCGGCGGGCTTCGGCAAGACCACGGTGATGCTGCAGGTGCGCCACCGCTTCGAGGAAGCCGGCCTGCCCACCGCCTGGCTCACGCTGGACCGGGCGGACAACGACGTGGGCCGCTTCCTCACCGTGCTGGCCGCCGCGCTCGAACCGCTGGTGCCCGGCCTGGCGCGCGCGCGCGGCGCGCCCGTGGGCAACCTGGAGGAACTGGCCTTCTCGGTGATCGACCACGTGGCGGCGCACCCCGCGCCGTTCGCGCTCTTCCTCGACGACTTCGAGGCCTTGCAGAACCCGGTGGCGCTGGGCCTGGTGAACGAACTCATCGACCAGCTGCCGCGCGGCGCCCAGCTCATCGTCGGCTCGCGCGGCGCGCCCGAGCTGAGCCTGGGGCGGTTGCGCGCGCGCGGCCGCCTGCTGGAGATCGACCCGGCGCAGCTGCGCTTCTCGGTCAGCGAGACCGAGGGTTTTCTGCGCGAGCGGCGCGGCCTGGTGCTGGAGAGCGAAGACATCGTGCGCCTGCACCGCAGCACCGAGGGCTGGGCGGCGGCGCTGTGGCTGGCCTCGGTGTCGCTCGAGCACCGCGACCACCCGGGCCAATTCATCGCCGGCTTCACCGGCTCCAACGCCGCCGTGGTGGACTACCTGGTGGAAGACGTGCTGGCGCGCCAGACCGAGGACGTGCGCGGTTTCCTGCTGCGCTCCAGCGTGCTCGCCGTGCTCAACGCCTCGCTGTGCAACCTGATCTGCGGGCGCGAGGACAGCGCCGCCATGCTGCGCTCGCTGGAGCAGTCGCACCTGTTCCTGATTCCGCTGCAGCCCGAGGGCAGCGGCTACCGCTACCACGGCATGTTCGCCGAGTTCCTGCGCGCGCAGCTGCTGCGCCAGTACCCGGACGAGGTGCCCGGCCTGCACCGCGCGGCGGCGCGCTGGTTCCTCGGCCAGGGCCGGCCGGTGCCCGCCATCGAACACGCGCTGGCCGCCGGCGACGTGCGCACCGCGCTGCCGCTGCTGAACCAGCACGCGCAGGCCCTGCTGGACCAGGGCCGCATGCGCCTGCTCTCGCGCTGGCTGGACCCGCTGCTGGAGCGCGGCCTGCTCGACGAACACCCCATGCTGCAGGTGGTGCACGCCTGGGCCGTGTGTTTCGCGCGCGGCCCGCTGGCGGCCGCGCCCCTGCTGGAGCGCCTGGAGCGCCGCGCCGACCCGGACGAGGAGGTGAGGGCGCACCGGCTCGCGATGAAACCGCTCTTCATGGTGCTGACCGACCGCACCGACGAGGCGACCGAACTGGCCTCGGCCCTGCTGGGCGCGCTGCCCAGCCACGTGAGCTTCGTGCGCGGTTTCCTGGAGATCATCCTGGCCAACCTGGCGATGATCGCGGGCCGCTACCACGAGGCGCTGCGCTACGCCGACGCCGCGCGCAGCCGCCAGCCCGAGCACCGCAGCAGCTTCAACTTCACGCTCTCCGAAGCCGCCGAGGCGGCGGTGGACCTCACGCAGGGCCGGCTGCGCAAGGCGCTCGCGCGCCTGCGGCTGGCCGTCAACGCCGGCACGCACGACGCGGGCCGCACCACCAACGGCAACGCCATGGCCGGCGTGCTGCTGGCCGAGGCCCTGTTCGAGGCCGACCAGCTCGACCAGGCCGAGCGCCTGCTGGCGGTCTACATCCCGCTGATCCGCCATGTGGGCATTCCGGACCAGCTGATCCTGGCCCACGTGGTGATGGCGCGCATCGCGCAGGACCAGGGCGATGCCGACCACGCGCTGCAGTTGCTGGCCGAACTGGAACACCTGGGCCACCGCGACGGCCTGCCGCGCGTGGTGGCCGGCGCGCGGCTGGAGCGCGTGCGCATGTTGGTGACCGAGGGCCGGCTGGGCCGCGCGCGCGCCGAGATCGACCACTGTGGCGACAAGGCGCTGTGGGCGCGCGTGAGCCGCTCGTCCTTGCGCGCCAACGAGGTCGAGACGCTGGCGCTGGCGCACGCGCGCTGGGCCGTGCAGGCCGGGCACGCGGCCGAGGTGGTGGCCGAACTGCGCGCCGAGGTGGACGCGGCCGAACGCGCCCAGCGCGAGCGCCGCGCCATGACGCTGCGCCTGGTGCTGGCGCAGGCCCAGTACAAGCTGGGCGAGCGCAACCGCGCCATGCGCGTGCTGCGCCAAGGCCGTGTGCTTCGGTGCCGCCGAGGGCTATGTGCGCGCCTTCCTGGTGGAAGGGCCGCTGCTGCTGGTGATGCTGCAGGAACTTCGCAGCGGGCCGACCGATTTGCTCGACGCGGATGGCGGCGCGCCCATCGCCTTCCTGGACCGCCTGCTGCGCGCGCCCGTGGCGCCGCTGCCGCCGCCCGCCGTGGCCGGCGCGGCGACGCCCTCGGCCAGCGCCATCGACGCGCTGACCAAAAAAGAACTGCAGGTGCTGCGCCTGGTGGCCGAAGGCTTGTCCAACGACCAGATCGGCGAGCGCATGTTCGTGGCCGAAACCACCATCCGCACCCACCTGCGCAACATCAACGTGAAACTCGACACCCGCAACCGCATGGAGGCCGTGCAGGTCGCCCGGCGCGCGGGCTGGCTGGCCTGAGAAAGTTCTTACTCCCATGATGCAACGCGAGATCTTCCAACCCGAACACGAACTCTTCCGCGAGACGGTGCGCCGCTTCCTGCAGGCCGAGGTGGCGCCGAAGATCGAACACTGGGAAGCGCGCGGCGGCTTCGAACACGGCTTCTTCGAGGCGGCCGGCGCGGCCGGCCTGCTGTGTCCCACCGTGCCCGAGTCGCTCGGTGGGCCGGGCGCGGACCTGCTGTACTCCGCCGTGCTGCTGGAGGAGGCCGCGCCGTACAGCAACTTCGGCCTCTCGCTCACCATGCACTCGGAGATCGTCACCAACTACCTGCTGCACTTCGCGGGCGAACACCTTCAGCAGCGCTGGCTGCCGCGCATGGTGACGGGCGAGGTGATCGGTGCGCTCGCCATGACCGAACCCGGCGCGGGCTCGGACGTGAAGGCCGTGCGCACGGCGGCGGTGCGCGAGGGCGATGGGTTCGTGCTCAACGGCTCCAAGACCTTCATCTCCAACGCCACGGTGTGCGACCTGGTGATCGTGGTCGCCAAGACCGACCCGGCCGCCGGCGCCAAGGGCGTGAGCCTGCTGGCGGTGGACACCAGCTTGCCCGGCGTGCGCAAGGGCCAGCCGCTGAAGAAGATGGGCCTGAAGTCGCAGGACACGGGCGAGCTGTTCTTCGAGAATGTGCGCGTGCCGGCCGACGCCCTGCTGGGCGAGGAGAACCAGGGCTTCGCCTACCTCATGCGCGAGCTGCCCTGGGAGCGGCTGCAGATCGCGATCTCGGCGATCGCCGCCGCCGAAGCGGCCTACCGCTGGACGCTGGACTACGTGCGCGAGCGCAAGGCCTTCGGGCAGGCGGTGGCCGATTTCCAGCACACGCGCTTCGTGCTGGCCGAGCTCAAGACCGAGATCCAGATCGGCCGCACCTTCGTGGACCACTGCCTGGCGCTGCTGCTGCGCGGCACGCTGGACGCGCAGGCCGCCTCCATGGCCAAGTACTGGACGACCGACCTGCAGGGCAAGGTGGTGGACGCCTGCGTGCAGCTGCACGGCGGCTACGGCTTCATGGCCGAGTACCCGATCGCGCGCGCCTACGTGGACGCGCGGGCGCAGCGCATCTACGGCGGCACCAACGAGATCATGAAAGAGCTGATCGCCCGCGACCTGTGAGGCCCTCGAAGGCGGGTTTTCCGGGCTTGCCTGCCGGGGCGCGGGCGTGCCATGCTTGGCGCCATGAACACCCCGCTGCGCCGCTGGAGCACCGAGGCCGCTTCCCACGGGCGGTCCCTGGACTACTGGGTGGACGCGGTCTGCGAAGGCTTTCTGGCGATGGACGTGCGCAGCCGCGCGCCGCAGCGCTTCGAGGCCGCGCTGACCTCGGTCGCGCTGGGCGAGCTGCAGCTCAACCGCGTCGAGGGCAGCGCGCAGGACGTCTACCGCACGCCCCGGCACCTGTCGCGGGGCGGGCCCAACTACTTCTACCTGCTCTGCAAGAGCGATGAGCCCTGGGCCGGCGCCCAGGAGGCGCGCGGCACGCGGCTGGCGCCGGGCGACTGCCTGCTGGTCGATTCGCGCCGCCGGTACGAATTCCACTTCGACACCCGTTGCGACACCATCTCCCTGCAACTGCCCTCGGACTGGGTCGAGCGCTGGCTGCCCGACCCGGCGGCCGCCTGTGGGCGCGCGCTGGATGGCCGAAGCGGCTTCGGCGCCGCGCTCTCGGCCTTCGCGCGCCAGCTGCAGCCCGAGCTGGCGCTGGCGCCACCGCTGCCACCGGCGCTGCTGGCCGATCAGCTCGGTGCGTTGCTGGCGCTGGCCGCCGGCACCGAGGCGCCGCCGGCCCGCCCCGGCCTGGCCGCGCGCATCGCCGACGCGGTGCGCGAGCGCCACGCCGAGCCCGGGCTCACCGCCGCCGCCGTGGCCGCCGGCCTGGGCATCGGCGAGCGCAGCCTGCACCGCGCGCTGGCCGCGCACCGGCACACGTTCGCCCAGCAACTCATGGCCTGCCGCATGGACAGCGCGCGCCGCCTGCTGGCCGATCCGCGCTTCGACCGCCTCACGGTCGCCGAAATCGGCCGCCGCGTGGGCCTGCTCGACCCCTCGCATTTCGTGCGCGCGTTCCGCCACGCCACGGGGCACACGCCGGGCGCCCTGCGCCGCCAGCGCTGAGGCCTTCGCGGGCCGTCAGCGGCCATGGGCCTGGCGGGCAGCGGCCATCCACCGCCGCGGGCGCGGCCTACAGTGCGCTGCACTTTCACAGGAGACCCCCATGTCCGATACCTACGTCCTCGTCCATGGCGCCTGGCACACCGGCGCCGAACTCGAAGCCACCGCCGGGCACCTGCGCGCGGCCGGCCACACCGTGCACTGCCCCACGCTGGCCGGCAACCGGCCGGGCGACGACCGCGCCGCCGTGGGCCTGGCCGAGGCGGTGGCCTCGCTGGTGAGCGACATCGAAAGCCGCGACCTGAAAGAGGTGCGCCTGGTCGGCCACAGCTACGGCGGCATGGTCATATCCGGCGCGGCCGAGCGGCTGCTGCCGCGCCTGGCGCGCCTGGTCTACGTGAACGCTTTCGTGCCGCAGCCGGGCGAGTGCCTCAACGACCTGGTGCCGCCGCACTACAAGGCGCTGTTCGACCAGATCGCCGGTGCGAACGGGCAGGCCGTGATGCTGCCGTTCGAGATCTGGCGCGAGGCCTTCATCAACGATGCCGACCTGGCGCTGGCCCAGGCCGCCTACGCCAAGCTCAATCCCCACCCCTACCGCACCTTCACCGAGCCCTCGGCCCTCAGCCAGCCTTTGGCCGCGCTGCCGGTCGGCAAGTCGTACCTGAACTGCGTGCTGGACGTGGCGCTGCCGGCCAGCCTGCCGTGGCACCCCCGGCTGTCGGAGCGGCTGGGCCTGTTCCGCTATCTCGAGGCGCCCGGCAGCCATGAGGCCTGGTTCACGCGCCCGGCGGAACTGGCGCAGGCGATCATCGCGGCCGGTCGCGACTAGTCGAATCGTCCGAGGCGACGATATTCCGGGCCGGCCCCGCTGGCAGAGTGGCGGGCATGTCAACCGCCACCGCCATCCGGCCCGCCACGGGCATCACCCTGCGCACCGAAGGCGCCGTCGCCACCCTGGTGCTGGACCTCGCGCAACCCAAGAACACCTTCCGCACCGCCGACGTGCAACGCCTGGGCGCGCTGCTGGACGAGGCGCTCGCCAGCGGCGCGCGCTGCCTGGTGATCCAGGGCGCCGGCCCGGTGTTTTCCGCCGGCTGGGACATCGGCTCCATCGACCCGGCGGCCGACGACCCCATGGCCCTGATCGCGGACGTGGTCGGCCCGTTCTGCCGCCGCCTGCGCGAGCTGCCCGTGCCCACCATCTCTGCCGTGACCGGCCCGGCGCTGGGCTTCGGCTTCGGGCTGGCGCTGTGCTGCGACCTGTGTTTCGCCGAGGACGGGGCACTGTTCGGCAGCCCGTTCCGCCACATCGGCATGGTGCCCGACAGCGGCACCCACCACTTCTTGCTGAGCCGCCTGGGCCACGCGCTGGCGGCCGAGCTGATCTACACCGGCCGCCTGCTCAGCGGCACCGAGGCCGCGCGACTGGGCCTGATCAACCGCGCGCTGCCGCGCGAGCAGCTCGCCGCCGAGGTGGCGAAGACCGCGTTGGCCATCGCCGCCGGGCCGACGCAGGCGCTGCGCCTGTCGAAAGAGATCCTGCTGCAGGGCGGTGACTTCGACGCCATGTTCGCCCACGAGGGCCGCCAACTGGCCCAGGTATTCGCCACCGCCGACCTGAAGGAGGGCATCGCCGCCTTCCAGCAGCGCCGCCCACCCGTGTTCCAGGGGCGCTGAAGCGCGCCATTCCCCAACCATCCCTTTCAATATGACGGAAGCCTACATTCTTGACGCCGTGCGCACCCCGCGCGGTCGGGGCCGCGCCAGCGGCGGTCTGCACGAGGTGCCTTCGGCGCGCCTGGCCGGGGGCCTGCTGGGCGCGCTGCGCGACCGGCACGGCCTGGACACCTCGCAAGTGAACGACGTGATCCTGGGCTGCGTCGAGCCGGTGCAGGAGCAGGCGGCCGACATCGCCAAGAGCGCGGTGTTCGCCGCCGGCTACGACCAGGCGGTGCCCGGCATCCAGATCAACCGCTTCTGCGGCTCGGGCCTGGAGGCCTGCAACTTCGCGTCCGCGCTGGTGAAGTCCGGGCAGGCCGAACTGGTCATCGGCGGCGGCGTGGAGAGCATGTCGCGCGTGCCCATGTTCACCTCGGGCGGCCCCTGGATCACCGACCCGCAGCTCACCATCCCCAACCGCATCGTGCCCCAGGGCATCTCGGCCGACCTGATCTCCACGCTCTACGGCTACAGCCGCCAGGACGCGGACGCCTACGCGGTCGAGAGCCAGCGCCGCGCGGCCCAGGCCTGGCGCGAGGGTTACTTCGACCGGTCCGTGGTGCCGGTGCGCGACCTCAACGGCCTGGTGATCCTGGCGCGCGACGAGCACGTGCGCGGCGACACCACGATGGAGACGCTGGCCAAGCTGGAACCTTCGTTCACCGCGCAGGGCGAGAAGATGGGCTTCGACGCGCTGGCGCTGCACCGCTACCCGCAGCTCGGCGGCATCGAACACATCCACCACGCGGGCAACTCCTCGGGCATCGTGGACGGCGCCTCGGCCGTGCTCATCGGCACGAAGGAAGCGGCGGCCGCGCAGGGCCTGAAAGCCCGCGCCCGCGTGCGCGCCTTCGGCACCGTGTCCACCGAGCCCACCATCATGCTCACCGGCCCGGCGCCGGCCGCGCAGGCCGCGCTCAAGCGCGCCGGCATGAACGCGCGCGACGTGGACCTGTTCGAGTGCAACGAGGCCTTTGCCTCCGTCGTGCTGCGCTTCATGGAGGTGCTGGACGTGCCGCACGACCGCGTGAACGTCAATGGCGGCGCGATCGCCATGGGCCACCCGCTGGGCGCCACCGGCGGCATGCTGCTCGGCACCCTGCTCGACGAGCTGGAGCGGCGCGACCTGAGCACCGGCGTGGTCACGATGTGCGTGGGCGGCGGCATGGGGTCCGTCATGGTCATCGAGCGCGTCTGAGCGCCACAACAACAAGCAACTGGAGCGAAACAATGGTGGATTACACGGTGGACGCGGACGGCATCGCGACCCTGACGTGGAACGTGGCGGACCGGCCGATGAACGTGCTGAACACGGACTCGATCGCGGCCTTCGGCGCGGCGGTGAACCGCGCGGTGGCGGACGCGGCCGTGCGCGGAGTGATCGTGACTTCGGCGCGGCCCGAGTTCCTGGCCGGCGGTGATCTGGAATTCATCCGCACCATCTCGAGCGCGCAGCAGTCCATGGACATCACCGGGCCGCTGAGCGCCACGCTGCGCCGCATCGAGACCTCGGGCAAGCCCTTCGTGGCCGCCATCAACGGCACGGCGCTGGGCGGCGGGTTGGAGGTCTGCCTGGCCTGCCACCGCCGCATCGCCGTGGACGATCCCAAGCTGCAGCTCGGCGTGCCCGAGGTGACGCTGGGCCTGCTGCCCGCCGCTGGCGGCACGCAGCGCCTGCCGCGCATGATCGGTATCAAGGCCGCGCTGCCCTACCTGCTCGAAGGCCGCAAGGTCGGGCCGCAGAAGGCGCTGGAGGCGGGCATCGTGGACGAGGTGGTGCCGGCGGCCGAGCTGCTGGCGCGCGCGAAACACTGGCTGCTGAACGAGGGCGCGAGCGCCACCGTCAAACCCTGGGACGCCAAGGGCTACAAATTCCCCGGCGGCACACCGCAGTCGCCCGGGCCCACGCAGGTGTTCTTCGGCGTGTCCGGCCACCTGCTGAGCAAGACGCAGGCGCTGTACCCGGCGCCCGAGGCCATTCTGGCGGCCGTGTACGACGGCTGCCAGGTCGACATCGACACCGGCCTGCGCATCGAGCAGCGCCAGTTCGCGCGCCTGGCGACCTCGCCCGAGACCAAGAACATGATCCGCACGCTGTTCTACGCCATGGGCGACGCGAACCGGCTCGCGGGCCGGCCCCAGGGCGTGCCGCCGCGCAAGTTCGGCAAGGTGGCGGTGCTGGGCGCCGGCATGATGGGCGCGGGCCTGGCCCATGTGTGCTCGGTGGCCGGGCTGGAGACGGTGCTGCTGGACGTGAGCCTGGAGGCCGCCGAGAAAGGCAAGGCCTACGGCGCGAAGATCCTCGACGGCCAGGTCGCCAAGGGCCGGCTGGACGCCGCGCAACGAGACCAGACCCTGGCGCGCGTGAAGACCACCACCGACATGGCCGAGCTCGCGGGCTGCGGCATCGTGATCGAGGCGGTGTTCGAGGACCGCGCGGTCAAGGCCGACGTGACGCGCCGCGCCGAGGCCGCGATGGACGCCGACGCCATCTTCGCCACCAACACCTCCACGCTGGCCATCACCGGCCTGGCCGAGGTGTCTTCGCGCCCCGCGTCCTTCGTGGGCCTGCACTTCTTCTCGCCGGTGGAGAAGATGCCGCTGGTGGAAGTCATCCGTGGCGGGAAGACCGGCGAGGCCGCCGTGGCGCACGCCATGGACTTCGTCAAGCGCATCCGCAAGACGCCCATCGTGGTCAACGACTGCCCGGCCTTCTACGCCAACCGCGCCTTCGGCATGTACCCCTTCGAGGCCATGACCATGCTGGCCGAGGGCGTGAACCCGAACCTGATCGAGAACGCCGGGCGCCTGGCCGGCATGCCCATGCCGCCGCTGGCGCTGATCGACGAGTTCTCGGTCGAGCTGCTGCACAAGGCCATGAAGCAGGGCCGCCTGGACCAGGGCGCGGCCTACCGCGAGCAGCCGCAGGACGAGGTGCTGGTCGCCATGGTGGACGAGCTGGGCCGCCCGGGCCGCAAGGCCGGCAAGGGCTTCTACGACCACCCCGCCGAGGGTGGCAGGACGCTCTGGCCGGGCCTGGCGCGGCGCTTCCCGCTGGCGGAAGAACAACCGAGCCTGGACGAGGTGCGCCAGCGCCTCATGTACTCGCAGTCGCTCGAGGCGGCGCGCTGCGTGGCCGAGGGCATCGTGAGCACGCGCGATGCGGATGTGGGCTCGCTGCTGGGCTGGGGTTTCCCGTCCGTGCTCGGCGGCGCCATCAGCCACATCGACATGGTGGGCGCGGCCCGCTTCGTCGAGGCCTGCGACCGCCTGGCCCAACGCCACGGCCCGCGCTTCGAGGCGCCGCAGGCGCTGCGCGACATGGCCGCGTCGGGCGGCCGTTACCACCCCGTCTGATCCACCCACCGAAGGAGACCGACATGAAGCACCGCAGCACCCTGATCCCATGGGCCGCCCTGTCCCTGGCGGCGCTGGCCTGGCCCGCGCTGGCCCAGCAGCAGGGCGTGAGCAAGGACCAGTTGCTCATCGGCTCCATCCTCGACCTCTCCGGCCCGCTCGCGGGCTACGGCAAGGACCTGCGCAACGGCATGAACCTGCGCATCGCCGAGGTGAACGAGCAGGGCGGGGTGCACGGCCGCAAGCTGGTGCTGCGCGTGGAGGACAACGGCTACGACCCCAAGCGCGCCGTGCTCGCCGCGCAGAAGCTGGTGAATCAGGACAAGGTGTTCGTGATGGTCGGCATGCTGGGCGCGGCGAGTGCCAACGCGGCCATGCCCACGCTGGCGCAGAAGAACGTGATGAACTTCTTCCCCATGGCCCTGGCCAAGGACATGTACGAGCCGGTGGACAAGCTCAAGTTCGCTTTCGTCTCGTCCTACATCGAGCAGATGACGCGCGCCACGCCGCGCCTGTACAAGGAAAAGAACGCCACCAAGGCCTGCACCCTGTACCAGGACGATGACTATGGCCAGGAGGTGATGAAGGGCGCGGAGATCGGCCTGAAGAGCATCCACGTGGAATTCGCCGAGCGCACCACCTACAAGCGCGGCGCGACGGACTTTTCATCGCAGGTGGCGCGCCTGCGCGCGGCGAATTGCGACTTCGTGGTGCTGGGCACGGTGATCCGCGAGACCGTGGGCGCCATCGCCGAGTCGCGCAAGCTGGGCTACAACCCGACCTTCCTGACCTCGGTGGGCGCCTACACCGACCTGATTCCGCGCCTGGGCGGCAAGGGCATGGACGGCCTGTATTCGACCATGATGGCGCAGGTGCCCTACGAGGACGATGCTTCGCAGCCGCTGCGCTTCTGGGCCAACAAGTACAAGACCGCCTACAACGAGAACCCCACCGTGTTCTCGACCTACGGCTACGTGATCATCGACCGGCTGGCGACCGCGCTGCAGAAGAACGGGCCCAACGTGAGCACCGATGCGCTGGCGAAGACGCTGGAATCGCTCAAGGTGCCGAGCGACATGTTCGGCATGCCGGCCATGAGCTGGTCGCCCACCAGCCACCTGGCCACCAGTGAGGCGCGGCTCTCGCAGATCCAGAACGGGCGCTGGAAGGTCGTGCTCGACTACGACCAGATGATGAAATGAACCGAGGGCCGGGGCCTACTTCTCGGCCATGAAACCGAGCAGGAACAGGCGCGTGATGCGCTCGCAGAGTTCGTCGGACTTCATCGGGCCGCCGGGCCGGTACCAGTAGTCGGTCCAGTTCAGCATGCCCAGCAGCATCATCGCGTAGGGCTTGTAGACGCCGTCTTCCAGCCCGGGGTGGAGTTCGCGCAGCAGGTCGGCCACCTGGTCGGTCACCTTCTTCTCCAGCTGGCGCAGCGGCGTCTGCATGGCCTTGGGCAGGAACTTCACGTCGTTCATTGCGATGACGTGGCGGCGGCGCGATTGCGCCGACTTCTGCGCGTAGGTCTGCACGAAGGCGGCGAAACGCTCCTTCACCGGCCGGTCGCCGGCCACGGCCTCGTCCACGCTGGCGATCACCCGTTCCAGGTGCTCCGTCAGCATGGCGCTGAGCAGGTCGTCCTTGGTCGGGAAGTAGTGGTAGAGCATGGACTTGGTCGCGCCGCAGGCCTGCGCGATGTCCTGCATCTTGGCGTTGGGGTAGCCCACCTTCGCAAAAAGCGCGGCGGCGCTGTCCATGATGGATTGGCTCTTGGCGTCGTAGTCGTCGGATCGCACGCGTGGCATGTCTGTTTCCTCTCAGAGGCCTGAGAGTGTACCCCGTTGAATTTGCCCGCCCGCCTTGCGCCCAGGGCTTTAAATAACCCGACGTGTCGGTCTATAATAGTGGCAGAACCCTTTGGAGACCGTTTCCATGACCCTGCCTTACTTCAGCGAACCCGACATCGTCGACGAGGACCTGCGCATGGTGCGCGAGCAGCTGCGCCGCTATGTGGACGAGGTGATCGTGCCCCATGGCGACGCCTGGGAAGCCAGCGGCGAGATCCCGCGCCACGTCTTCACCGACCTGGGCGCGATGGGCTTCCTGGGCATGCGCCACCCGGTCGAATATGGCGGCGGCGGGCTGGGGGCCCTGTCCTCGCTGGTGCTGGGCGAGGAGCTCTCGCGCTCGACCTACGGCGGCGTGGCTTCCGCGCTCACGGTGCACAGCGACATGTCGCTCTCGCACATCGCGCACCGCGGCACGCACGAGCAGAAGCAGCGCTACCTGCCGGCGGCTTGCGCGGGCGAGAAGGTGGGCGTGATCTGCGTGACCGAGGCGCACGCCGGCTCCGACGTGGCGGGCCTGAAGACGCGCGCCGAACGCACCGACGGCGGCTGGGTGATCAACGGCTCCAAGATGTTCATCACCAACGCGGTGTTCGGCGACATCTACATCGTGGCCGCGCGCACCGACCCACACGCCAAGGGCAGCAAGGGCCTGTCGCTGTTCATCGTGGAGAAGGGCAACCCGGGCCTGAAGATCGCGCGCAAGCTGGACAAGCACGGCTGGCGCTCGTCCGACACGGCCGAGCTCTACCTGGAAGACCTGCACGTGCCGCACGACGCGCTGCTGGGCGAGGAGGGCAAGGGCTTCTACTACATCATGAGCACCTTCCAGAACGAGCGCTTGGTGATCGGCGCGCTCAGTTCGGGCACGGCCTCGCGCGCCATCGAGCTGACGGTGGAGTACGTGAAGCAGCGCCAGGCCTTCGGCAAGTCGCTGTGGGACCAGCAGGTGGTGCGCAACAAGCTGGCCTGGATGGCCTCGAAGACGGCGGCCGTGCGCTCGCTCACCTACCAGTGCGCGCAGATGATCGACGAGGGCAAGGACATCGTGCGCGAGGTCTCCATGCTCAAGTGCTTCGCCGCCGAGACCCTGCAGGAGGTGGTGCACACCTGCCTGCAGCTGCACGGCGGCACCGGCTACATGATCGGCACGCCGGTGGAGCGCATGGCGCGCGACGCGCGCATCCTCACCATCGGGGGCGGCGCCACCGAGGTGATGCTCGAAGAAGTCGCCAAGCGCATGTGAGCGGGGGCCACGCACCATGAGCGGACCTCTGCACGGCGTCACCGTCATCGAACTCGCGGGCATCGGCCCCGGCCCCTTCGCCGGCATGATGCTGGCCGACATGGGGGCCGAGGTGATCCGGATCGACCGCATGCCCCCGCCCGGCGGCGGCAGCGCGCTCGAGGCGCTGATGCGCAACGACAGCGTGGTGGACCGGGGGCGCCGCTCCATCGCGCTCAACATGAAAGACCCGCGCGCGGTGGAGACCGTGCTGCGGCTCGTGGACAAGGCCGACATCCTGATCGAGGGCTTTCGCCCGGGCGTGACCGAAAAACTCGGCGTCGGCCCGAAGGACTGCCTGGCGCGCAACCCGAAGCTGGTCTATGGCCGCATGACGGGCTGGGGCCAGACCGGGCCGCTGGCCCAGGCCGCCGGCCACGACCTGAACTACATCGCGCTCTCGGGCGCGGTGCACGCCATGGGCCCGGCCGACCGGCCACCCGCCGTGCCGCTGAACCTGGTGGGCGACTACGGCGGTGGCGGCATGCTGCTGGCGCTCGGCGTGGTCGCCGCGCTCTATGAAGCGCAGCGCTCGGGCCAGGGCCAGGTGGTGGACGCGGCCATCACCGACGGCGCCGCCGTGTTGATGGCCGCGCAGTATGGCCTGCAGGCCAAGGGCTTCTGGCACGAGGAGCGGGCGAGCAACTTCCTCGACGGCTCGGCGCATTTCTACGGCAACTACCTTTGTGCGGACGGGCGCTACCTGTCGGTCGGCGCGATCGAGCCGCAGTTCTACCGGCTGCTGCTGGAGAAGTGCGGCATCACGGATGCTCACTTCGCGCGGCAGTGGGAGCGCGCCGAGTGGCCCGCGCTGCGCGAGAAGCTGGCGGCGCTGTTCCTGCAGAAGAGCCGCGACGCCTGGTGCGAACTGCTCGAAGGCAGCGACGCCTGCGTGGCGCCCGTGCTCAGCATGGCCGAGGCGCCGGCGCACCCGCACAACCGCGCTCGCGGCACCTTCGTGGAGCAGGGCGGGGCGGTGCAACCCGCGCCCGCGCCGCGCTTCGACCGCACGCCCAGCGAGCTGCCGGCTGCCGCGCCCGCGATCGGCCGCGACAGCCGGGACATCCTGCGCTCGCTCGGGCGCAGCGACGCCGAGATCGACGCGCTGGTGGCCGCCGGTGTGGTGCACGGGGCGCCGGACTGAGATGGCCGGCACGCCGCCGCCCCCGGTGACGCGCCGCCAGGTGCACCTGCGGCGCATCCACTGCGAAGGCTTCGAGCGCGACGACGGGCTCTTCGACATCGTGGGCACGCTGATCGACACCAAGCCGTTCCCGATCGAGCTGGAAGAAAAGAGCGTGGGGGAGAACCAGCCCATCCACCACATGAGCCTGTGCCTGACCATCGACCGCGACCGGCTGATCCACGGCGTGGAGGCGCACACGGTGGAGGGGCCGCACGCCGTGTGCGGCGCCATCACCGAGAGCTACCGCCGCCTGATCGGGCAGCGCATCCAGCCCGGCTTCATCCTGGTGGCCAAGCGCCTGTTCCGGGCCGAGCTGGGCTGCACCCACATGACCGAGCTGCTGCCGCCCATGCGCACCACCGCCTTCCAGATGCTGTGGAGCGGCGCGGACGACGTGACCGACCGCGAGCAGCCCGAGCACCGCAACTCGCCCCTGGGCGGCTGCCACGCGCTGAAGACCGACGGCGAGATCGTGCGCCTGCATTTCCCCGAGCAATACACCGGCAAGGCCGGAGGAGACCCTACATGAGTGGCGCACCCGCCGTGCTGTTCGAGGTGGCCGATGGCATCGCCACCCTGACCCTCAACGAAGCCGCGCAGATGAACCCCATCAGCCTGGGCATGCGGCAGGGCTGCCTGCAGGCGCTGGAGCGGGTGCGCGAGGAGGCTTCCGTGCGCGCGCTGATCCTCACCGGCAGCGGCAAGGCCTTTTGCTCGGGCGCCAAGCTGTCCGACTTCGATCCCGACCGCCCGACCCATGGCGGCACCAGCGCGGGTGGTGCGATCGGCGACATGATGGCCGACGCGGGCAATCCGATCGTGACGGGCCTGCGCGCGCTGCGCGTGCCGGTGGTGTGCGCGGTCAACGGCGCGGCGGCCGGCGGCGGTGTGGGCCTGGCGCTGGCGGCCGACATCGTGATCGCGGCGCGCTCCGCGTTTTTCTACCTGCCGTTCGCCCCGGCGCTGGGCCTGGTGCCGGACCTGGGCGCGAGCTGGACGCTGCCCCGCGCGGTGGGCCGCGCCCGCGCGCTCGGGCTGACGCTGCTGGGCGATCGGCTCTCGGCCCAGGACGCGGCGCAATGGGGACTGATCTGGGCCTGCGTGGACGACGCGGAGCTGCCCGCCCAGAGCCTGCGGCTCGCGCAGCGGCTCGCCCGCCTGCCCGCCCATGCCGTGCACGAGGTGCGCGGGCTCTACGAACAGGGCGGCAGCCACAGCTTCGAACAGCAGGTGGCCCTGGAGCGCGAGCGCCAGATGGAACTGGCGGATCGGCCTGCCTTTGCCGAAGGCGTGCGCGCCTTTCTGGAGAAGCGCGCCCCCCGGTTCTGAGCGCGAGAAGACCAGAAGAAGAAAAAGGGGAGGGAACCGCCGCCGTGTGACGGCCACCCTGAGGAGACAGACAGCATGAAGACAGCGGGGCGCAACGACCCTTGCCCGTGCCTGAGCGGAAAGAAGCACAAGCATTGCTGCCTGGCGGGTGGCGGCGGTGTGCCTGCGCCGCAGGCGGATGCGCTGCACCGGATGGGCCTGTGGGCTCTGGAGGCGGGTGACGCCGCGGCCGCGCTGGACCACCTCACGCGCGCCACGCTGGCCCGGCCCCGGTTTCCCGAAGCCCACTACCACCTCGGCCTGCTTCACATGCAACAGGGCCTGCTCGACCAGGCCGCGGTGCACTACCGCCAGGCGATCGCGATCGCGCCCGGTTTTCTGCAGGCGCATGCCAACCTCGGCGTCGTGTTCAACCGCCAGGGGCAGCCGCTGCAGGCGCTCGATTGTTTCCTTCAGGCGCTGTCGATCCACGAGGCCGTGGAAGTGAAGATCGGCGTGGCCGAATGCCTGCAGCGCCTGCCTCTCCAGGCCTTGCAGCGCCACCTGCGGCCGGTGCTCGCGCGCGCGATCGCCGAAGCCTGGCGGCGCCCCGAGGAGCTGGCGCGCGCGGCCAGCGCGCTGATCCTGTGCGAGCCGCACCTGCAAGGCGCCATCGGGCAGGAAGGCCCGATGACGGTGCAGGCCCTGGCGCCCTGGCGCGAGGACCGCCTGCTGCTGGCCCTGCTGGAGAGCGCCACGGTGTGTGACGTGGTGCTGGAGCGTTGCCTGACCCAGGCGCGCGCGGCGCTGCTGGCCGAAGCGCTGGCGCCCGTTGCCCCTGAGGAAGGTCTGTGGGCCTTGCGGGGCGCGCTCGCGCGGCAGTGCTTCATCAACGAATACGCGTGGGTCCGCAGCGCGCCCGAAACCGGGCAGCTGGCGCAGCTCCAGGCCCGGATCAACGCCACGCTGGACACGGGTGGCCTGCCGCAGGCGCACGAGCTGCTGGCGCTGGCCAGCTACCGGCCGCTGCACACCCTGGCCCACGCCGACGCGCTGTCGGCCCGGCCGTGGCCCGAGGCGCTGCGGGCCGTGATGCGGCAGCAGATCGACGACGTGCGGGAGGAAGAACGCCTGCGCGAGCGCCTGCCGCGCCTGACCACCATCGGCGAAAACACCTCGTGTCGCGTGCGGCGGCAGTACGAGGAGAACCCTTACCCGCGCTGGACGCGCCCTTCGCTGTTCCCCGCGCCCTTGTCGCTCGACGACCGCTTGCGCGGGCAGGTCCCTCAGGCGCGCTTCCAGCCCCTGGGCGAGCGCCGCAGCATCGACATCCTGGTCGCGGGCTGCGGCACCGGGCGCCACTCGACCGAGACCGCGAACCACTACCGGGGCGCGCAGGTGCTCGCGATCGACCTGAGCGCCCGCAGCCTGGCGTATGCGATGCGCCAGGCGCGGGCGCTGGGCCTGGCGCGCATCGAATACGCGCAGGCCGACCTCCTGCAGCTCGGTGCGATCGATCGGCGGTTCGACCTGATCGAATCGGTCGGCGTGCTGCACCACCTGGCCGAGCCCGAAGCGGGCTGGCGCGCCCTGTTGCCGCTGCTGCGGCCGGGCGGCCTGATGCTGATCGGGCTCTACAGCGAACTGGCGCGCGCGCCGGTGGTGGCGGCGCGCCGCTTCATCGCCGAGCGCGGTTTCCCGGCCACGGCCGACGGCATCCGCGATGCCCGCGCCGCGCTGATGGCCTGCGATGGCCCCGAAGCCCTCCGACGGCTGACCACCTTTGGCGACTTCTTCGGCCTCAGTGCCTGCCGGGACCTGCTGTTCCACGAGCAGGAGCACCGCACCACGCTGCCCGCCATCCAGGCGCTGCTGCGCCGGCTGGGCCTGGACTTCGTGGGCCTGCACGTGGAGCCCACGGTGCGCCAGCGGTTCCGCGCGCGCTTCCCCGACGAAGGCGCGGCGCACGACCTGGGCCTGTGGCACCGGTACGAAACCGAGCACCCCGAGACCTTCGTCGGCATGTACCAGTTCTGGGTGCAGAAGCGCGCGTGAGCCGGCGTTGATCAGCCCATGAGGCGAGGCCAGGTGCTCTTGAAGATGTCGCAGAACCGCTCGGCCAGGCGCGAGAGAGGGCGCTCGCCGTGGTGCATCAGGCGCGCTTCCAGTTGCGCCTCGCAGCGGTAGGGCAGCGACACCAGGCCCGGGAACGCCTTGCCGGCGACGGCGGTCGCATCGACCACGGCGATGCCCGCGCCCGCCAGGCAGTACCAGCAGGCGGCCTGGCCTGAGCGCACTTCCACGGAGGCGCGGATTTCCTCCGCGTACTCGCCGTACAGGTCGCGCGGCGAGATGCCGTAGCTCAAGGACTGTGGGAACGAGATGATCTGCTGCCCCCGCAGGTCGGCGGCGCGGATGGAGCGCCGCGACGACAGCGGGTGGCCCTTGGGCATGACGCAGACGAGGCCGCAAGGGTACCGGGACAGAAGCTCGAGGCTCGGATGGGGCTGGACGCCCATCGTGACGCCGATGTCGGTGGTGCCGTCGAGCAGCGATTGCACCAGCAGATGCGGCACCAGTTGCTCGATGCGCACCACCGCCAGCGGTGTCATGCGGATCAGCTCCTGAACGACGGTGGGCACCACCGTGGCGCCCAGGCTCGCCGACACCCCGACCACCAGCGTGCCCCCACTGGGATTCGAGAGCTCGTGGGACAGATCGCGCACGCGTTCGACGCGCTCCCAGAGCCGCTCGACCTCGGCATACAGCCGGTGCGCTTCGGGCGTGGGCACCAGGCGGTTCTTGACGCGCGCGAAGAGCTGCAGCGCGTTGCGGCGCTCGGCCCCGGCCAGCAGCTTGCTCACGGCCGGCTGGCTGATGTGCAGCAGTTCGGCCGCGCCCTTGATCGATCCGGTCTGCATGACGTGGCGAAAAACTTCCATCTGGCGCAGGTTCATGGCATCGACGAGAGATTAACCAAAGGTTATCAGCGTACACCAAGAATTCAATTTACCCAGCGCGCGCGCCGCCCAACAATGGCCTGGCGTTCGATACATCCCAGGAGACAAACATGATCCGTTCCACGTTCCGCGCGACCGCCGGCGCGCTGCTGTTGGCGCTGGCGGCCGGCCATGCGCACGCCCAGCTCGCCGACGCCGAGAAGTACCCGAACAAGCCGATCCGCTTCGTGGTGGCCTTCGCCGCCGGCAGCGCCACCGACACCGTGGCCCGTTTCGTGGGCGCCCACATCACCAAGGTCACGGGGCAGCCGGTGGTGATCGAAAACAAGCCAGGCGGCAATGGCTTCCTGGCGGCGAGCTTTGTCGCCAAGGCGCCGCGCGACGGCTACACGGCCCTGGTCACCACCCAGACCACGCACGCCGCCAACCCCGCGTTGTTCAAGCGCTTGCCCTACGACCCCGTCAAGGACTTCACGCCCATCGCCACCGTCAGCAAGGGCGCCACGGTCCTGCTGGCCCGCAAGGACTTCCCCGCCAACAACGTGCGGGAGCTGACCGAGCTCGCGAAGAAGAGCCCAGGCAGCCTGACCTTCGCCAGTTCCAGTGCCTCCGCCCGCGCCGGTGGCGAGCTCTACAAGCTGCTGGCCGGTGTGGACCTGCTGCACGTGCCGTACCAGAGCCCCTCGCAGATCATGACGGACATCGCCGGTGGGCGCGTGGACCTCACCTGGTCGGACGGGCTGAACGCGATGACCAACATCCGCAGCGGCAAGATGAAAGCCCTGGCGCACCACCGGCGCGGAGCGCATGAGCAGCACGCCCGACATTCCCACCTTCGCCGAACAGGGCCTGACCGACTACCAGCTGTACGCCTGGACCGCCGTCTACCTGCCGGCGCAGGCGCCGGAGGCCGTGGCGCGGCGCCTGAACGAACTGGTGCGCGAGGCCATCGTCAGCGACCCCAGCTACTTCCGCCAGAGCGGCAGCGAACCCAATCCCTTGACGCTCGAGCAGTTCGCCCGCTTCCAGGAGAAGGAGATCGCGCTCTGGGCCCGCATCGTCAAGGCCGCGGGCATGGAGCAGGAGTGACACGGCATGGCCGATGAAAATGTGCTGCTGGCTTCGCGCGACGGGCATGTGCTGCTCCTGAAGCTGAACCGGCCGGAACGCCGCAATGCGCTGTCGAAGGCCCTGATCCACGCGCTGTCCGAGGCGGTGCTGGCGGCGGGCGAAGACGGGGTCACGCGCTGTGTGGTCCTGACGGGCGAAGGTCCGGTGTTCTGCTCGGGCGCCGACCTGAAGGAGATGGGTCAGCAGGACGAACGCGCCAGCGAAGGCGAGGCCCCGCCGTGGCGCGGTCCGAACGCGCGCATCGAGCGCACGGTGTTCGAGGTCCTGCTGGACTGCCCGGTGCCCGTGGTGGCCGCGCTCAACGGAAGCGCGATGGCCGGTGGTTTCGAGTTGGCGCTGGCCTGCGACATCCGCCTGTCCCACTGGGGTGCGCGCTTCGGCTTGCCGGAGGCCAGGATCGGCCTGGGCGCGAACTTCGGCTCCGTCATGCTGGCCCGCCGCGTGGCGCCCGCGCTCGCGATGGAGCTGCTGTGCACGGGCGACGCCATGGACGCCGGGCGCGCATGGCACAGCGGCCTGCTCAACGCCCTGGTGGAAGAAGACCAGGTGCTCGCCAGCAGCATGGCGCTGGCGCAGCGGATCGCGTCGAACGCGCCGCTGTCCGTGCGGCGCATGAAGGCCAACGCCCTGAAGACGCTGGACATGCCGGTGGCCGCCGCGCTGCGCATGGAGATCGGCCCCAGCCCCTACACCAGCGAGGACCGCCGCGAAGGCGTGCGGGCCTTTCTCGAGAAGCGCGCGCCGGTGTGGCGCGGCCGCTGATCCCCACCTTCCGCCAACGACCGAACCCGATGACCCAACCGAGACCCGGTGGCGTGCCGCCACGCCTTTTCAATCCGCGCAGCATCGCCATCGTCGGTGCTTCCGCCGACCCGCTCAAGCTGAGCCACAGACCCCTGGAGTACCTGCGCCACGGCGGGTACGCGGGCGAGATCTTCGTGGTCAACGCGCGCGCCGACGAAGTGGCCGGCCTGCGTAGCTACGCCCGCATGGCCGATCTGCCGGCCGTGCCCGATGTCGCGTTCCTGGTGGTCCCCGGTGCGCAGGCCCTGCAGGCGGCGACGGAATGCGCCAAGCTCGGCGTGGGCTCGGCCGTGGTCGCGTCCACGGGCTTCGCGGAGGCGGGCGAGGAGGGCGCCGCGCGCCAGCTCGCGTTGACGGCGCTCACCCGGGAATGGGGCATCCGCTTCGTCGGGCCCAACACCAACGGCCTGTACGCCACCCACCAGCGCCTTTCGCTGGGCTACAACGCGGCGCACGCGCAGGTGCTCGCCGAAGGGCCGGTCTCCATCGTCTCGCACAGCGGCGCGCTGTTTTCCACCTTGTCCGCCCGCATGAACACGGGTGGCGTGGGTCTGTCCAAGTTCGTGGCGGTGGGCAACGAGGCGGACCTGGACATGCTCGACTTCTTCGAGTACCTGGTGAACGACCCGCAGACGCAGGTGATCCTGCTGGTGCTGGAGGCCTTGCGCGACGGCACCCGTTTCCTGGACATCGCCGCGCGCGCCCAGGCCGCGGGCAAGCCGGTGGCCGTGCTCAAGCTGGGCATGACACAGGCGGGCGCGGCGTCCACCAATGCGCATTCGAGCCGCCTGGCGGGCAGCGCGCGCGCCTACCGCGCCTTGCTGGACGCCGCGGGCGTGGCCCAGGTGAGTTCCGTCGAGGCGCTGGTGGCCTTCGCGCGCCTGGTGCAGAGCCAGCCGCCCGGTTGGCAGCCACGAGGCCTCGGGCTGGGGGTGCTCACCGCCTCGGGCGGCGGTGGCACGCTGATCGCCGATGCGGCGGTGGCCCAGGGACTCGAGGTCGCCGCCCTGAGCGACGCGGCGACCCAGGCCCTGACCCGCATCAAGGGATCGCCCGGCCTGCTGAACCCGCTGGACGTCACCAGCGTCGGCGGGACGCCCAGCAGCGGCGCGACGGCGGCCCTGCTGGCGGGCGATGGGCCGGTGGACGCCGTGGTCGCGTTCCTGCACACCTTGCCGTCGGCCGTGGGCCGGGAAACCTTCGCGCGCGCCATTGGCGATGCCCGGCGCGGCAGTGGAAAGCCGCACCTGGTCATCGCACCGGGCACGCTGCCCGCCGAGCAGGCGGCGCTGCTGGCATCCCAGGACGTGCCCGTCTTCACCGACAGCGCCAGCGCCATGGAAGCCCTGGCGGCTTTCATGAAAGCCGCGCGCAGCCGGCGATCGCGTGGGCCGGCAGACCCTGAGGTGAACCTGAGTGCCCTGCCGGCGGGCGCCGCCGGTCAGGCGCGCGCGCTCAACGAAATCGCCGCCATGCGCTTGTTCACCGAGGTCGGCATCCGCTGCGTGGCGCGCGCCATCGTGGCGGATGCCGCGGCGGCGAAGGCCTTCGCGGCGCAATGCGGCACCCCCATCGTGCTCAAGGGCGTGGTCGACGGGATCGAACACAAGTCGGACGTGGGGCTGGTGCAGCTCCATCTGGACACGCCCGACAAGGTGGCGCAGGCCTTCGAGCGCATCGGGCGCGCGATGGCGGGCTTGCCGGTGCCGGGCCACGTCTGCGCGCAGCAGATGATGCGGGGCGAACTCGAGCTCATCGTGGGTGTCGTGCACGAGGCCCCGCTGGGTCGCTTCCTGTTGATGGGCCTGGGCGGCCGGTACGCCGAAGCGATCGACGACGTGCAGCTGCTGCGCATGCCGGTGAGCCGCGACGAGATGCGGGCCTTCGTCCTGAAGGGCACCGTGGGGCGCGTCGTGACGGCCGCCCGATGGCCACGCGCCAGCACGCTGGAGGACCTCGTGGACGTGCTCGAGCGCCTGCAAACCCTGACCGCCAACCTTGGCCCCACCTTGCAGGCCATGGAAATCAACCCCTTGCTCATCGGCGACGCGGCACCCGTGGCGCTCGATGCCCTGATTGTTCTGACCACCGAAGGAGACCACCCGTGAGATTGGGCACCCTGCTGCGCGAAGGCGAGCACCACACCGTCCTGAAGCTGGACGACGACACCATCGTCGATCTGCACCTGGCCTTGCCGCTGCTTCAGCGCGAAGGCCAACTGAAGTGGCTTGCGCCTGGCGCGACCACCGACATCGTGCAACTGATCGCGCTGGATGAACGGGCGCTCGAGCTGGCCCAGGCGGTCGCGCAGGCCTTGCCCGGGCTCGGCGCCGCGCGGATCGCGCCCGATGCCTTGCGCCTGGCCGCGCCGATCCCGCGCACGCGCAAGAACGTCTTCTGCCTGGGGCGCAACTACGCCGAGCACATCCAGGAGGACAACACCTCGCGCGACAAGGCCACGCCCCTGCCCGAAGCGCCACAGTTCTTCACCAAACCCGCCACCTCGATCACCGGGCCGGACACCGACATCGAGCTGGACAGCGCGGTCACGCGGCGGCTGGACTACGAAGTGGAACTGGCCTTCGTCATCGGCCGGGGCGGCCGCGACATCCAGGCCAAGGACGCCTGGCGGCACGTCTTTGGCTACACCATCGTGAACGACGTGACCGCGCGCGACCTGCAGCGCCGCCACGACCAGTGGTTCAAGGGCAAGGGGCTGGACACCTTTTGCCCGATGGGGCCATGGATCGTGCACGCCAGCCAGATTCCCGACCCCCACGCCCTGCGCATTCAGCTGGACGTGAACGGCGAGCGCCGGCAGGACGCCAGCACCGCGGACATGATCTTCAGGATCCCGGCCATCATCGAGTCGCTGTCGGCCGGCCTGACGCTGGAGCCGGGCGACGTCATCGCCACCGGCACGCCCTCGGGCGTGGGTTACGCCATGAATCCGCGCTGCTTCCTGGCCGACGGGGATGTCGTCACCTGCCGCATCGAGGGCCTGGGCGAGTTGTCCAACCGGGTGCGGGCCCGCCCCGGGGCGGGCGTGTCCTGACTAGTTGGGCTGCGCGCCGGTCTCCTTGACCACCCGGGCCCACTTGGCCAGCTCCTTGTGCAGGTAGTCGCGCGATTCGGCGACGCTGCCGCCCAGGGGCTCGAAGCCGGTGGCGGCGAGCCTGGCCAGGAAGTCCGGGTCCTGCTGCAGGCGCGCCACCTCGCGGTTGACGCGCTGCAGGATGGCGTCGGGTGTCCTGGCGGGCGCGAACACGCCGACCCAGGTCACGTCCTCGAAGCCGGGGAAGCCCGATTCGGCCACGGTGGGCACGTCCGGCAGCGCGGCGGAGCGCTTGGAGCCGGTGACCACCAGGCCGCGCACCCGGCCGGACTTGACCAGCTCCACGGCCGCCGGCAGCGCCACGCTGGCCAGCTGGGTCTGCGCGCCCATGATGGAGTTGAGCGCCGGCCCCGCGCCCTGGAACGGCACGTGCGTGACCGGCACCTTGCCCAGCACCTTGAAGAGGTACTCGGCCGTCAGGTGCGGCGTGGTGCCCGCGCCGGCGGTGCCGTAGTTGTAGGTGCCGCCCTTGGCCTCTTCCATCACCTCCTTGAGGTTGCGCGGCTTGAGCGAAGGCGCGATCGCGATCAGGTTCGGGCTGGAGGCGACCAGGGGCTGCGCAGCGTCAGGTCTTTCTCGGCGTCGAAGCCGAGGTTGCGCTGCATCGACGGGTTCACCGCGTACGAGCTGGTGTTGATGAGCAGCGTGTAGCCGTCGGGCTCGGCGCGCGCCACCAGGGCCGAGGCCACGCTGCCGCCCGCGCCCGGGCGGTTGTCCACCACCACGCTCTGGCCGAACACCTCGCCCAGCTTCTGGCCCAGCAGGCGGGCGATGATGTCCGCCGGCCCCGCGGGCGCGAAGGCGACGACGAGGCGCACCGGCTTGGTGGGCCAGGGGGCAGAGGAGGCCGGCTGCTGGGCCAGGCCGAGCGCTGGGGCGGCCAGCAGGGCGGCCGCCAACAGGGTCCGCGCAAGGGATCGACGTTGCATGGTGGTTTGTCTCCTTTTGTTGTGAGGGGGATGCGCGCGCCGTCAGACCGTCTTCAGCACATGGCGCGCCATTTCTTCCCGGGTGCAGATCCAGACGTCGTCCGCGGCTTTGACGCGCGCCATGATTTCGTCGTAGACCCAGGCGCCGGACGGCCGGCCCATGACGTGCGTGTGCGCGGTGACGTCCAGCATCAGCGGCGCGCGCTCGGCGCGCATCGCGGCGAAGGTGTCGTCGAAGGTGTCGAGCATGTGGCGCGGGCCCTGGCCGTAGCGGATGCAGGTGGGCAGGTCGTTCACATCCATGGTCAGCGGGATGCCGACGATGCGCTGGCCGCCGAAATCCATCACGTAGGGGCGGTCGTCGTCGTTCACGTCGCCGTGGTGCAGGTAACCGGCCTCGGCCAGCAGGCGCGAGCTGATCGGGCTGCCCGTGCCGCGCGGGCTGATCCAGCCCGTGGGCGCGACGCCGGCCGTCTTGGTGAGCAGGTCGTGGTTGCGCCGCAGGTTGGCGCGCTCGCCGGCCTCGTCGAAGTACACCGGGATCACGTCCATGCCCCACGAGTGGTTGATGACCTCATGGCCCAACTCGGCGAGCTGGCGCACCGTGGCCGGATCGCGCTCGCAGATCACGCCGTTGACCATGATGCTGGTCTTGACGGCGTGCTTTTCGGCGATGGCCAGCAGGCGGTGGATGCCGCGCGTCAGGCCGAACGAGGCCCACGAATGCGCGTTGGTGTCGAAGAAGCCGGGCTTGAGCACGTTGCCCATGGGGCCGATGCCCGGCGCCTGGCCATCGGACCAGGCTTCGTAGGCGATGTTGAAGATGACGGCCAGCTGGCGGCCTCCGGGCCAGCGGAAGTCGTCGGGCAGTCGGGTCACGCGGGGTTCCATCAATGGTTCTCCTGGGCAATGGGGTTGGACAGCAGGCCGACGCCGTCGATCTCGATCTCGATGCGGTCGCCGGGCTGCATCCACACGGGGGGCTTGCGCGCATAACCGACGCCGGCCGGCGTGCCCATGGCGATCACGTCGCCGGGCTCCAGCGTGAGCACTTCCGAGAGCAGCACCAGCGCCTGGGCCACCGTCACCACCATGTGGCCGGTGTTGTCGCTCTGCATCACGCGGCCGTTCAGGCGCGACTCGATCTTCAGCCCGGTGGCGCCCGGCGGCAGGTCAGCCGCAGGCACCAGCCAGGGGCCGAACGCGCCGGTGCCGTCGAAGTTCTTGCCGATGGTCCATTGCGGCGTGCGGCGCTGGTAGTCGCGCAGCGTGCCGTCGTTGAAGCAGGCGTAACCGGCGACCGCCTGCAGCGCGTTGGCCTCGGTGAGGTGGCGCGCGCGCTGCCCGATCACCACGGCCAGTTCGGCCTCGAAGTCCAGCTTGTCGGAGACGCGGGGCCGCACCAGCGGCGCCTGGTGCGCGATCAGCGAGGTGGCGCCGCGCATGAAGAAGGCCGGGTACTCGGGTGCCGCGTTGCCGCCCTCGGCCGCGTGGGCGGCGTAGTTCAGGCCCAGGCAGATCACCTTGCCGGGCCGAGGCACGGGCGTGAGCCACTGGACGCGGGCGGCATCCAGGCGTTCGCCACGGGCCAGCGCCGCCGCACTGGCGCCGCCCGCCAGCCGTTGCAGCCAGGCGGCGGGGTCGTCACCCGCTGGCGCGGGGCCCAGATCGATGAGGTCGTCGCCCTGCTGGACGGCCCAATGGGCAGGCCCACCCGCAAGCGTTGCAATGCGCGCAAACTTTGGCATGATGTCGATAAATCCTTCGATACGTTGTTTTGTCGATAAAAATTATGCAACCGTTGTTGTTGTCGATAATTAAGTGAAAACCCTATGCAGACCGATGCCCCACCCGAGATTTCGACGCCCACGCTGACCCGCACCACCTACGACCGGCTGCGGGCCGACGTGCTGTCCGGCCGCTGGCAACCCGGCCGCAAGCTGTTGATGCATGAATTGCGCGAGCGCTACCAGGTGGGCGCGAGCCCGCTGCGCGAGGCGCTCAACCGCCTGGCCAGCGAGGAATGGGTGGTGCACAGCGACCAGCGCGGCTTCAGCGTGGCGCAGGCCACGCAGGCGCAGCTGGACGACCTGGTGTCCACGCGCATCGCCGTCGAGTCGATGGCCCTGGCGCAGGCCTTCGCGAAGCGCTCGGCGGCCTGGGAGGAAAAGGTGGTGCTGGCCTTCCACCGCCTGTCGCGAACGCCGCGCTCGGTGGGCGAGGCCGACTACGAGGAGAACCCGGAATGGGAGCGGCTTCACCGGGCGTTTCACGTCTCCCTGCTCGAAGGCTGCGGCTCCCCCCTGTTGCTGGGCTTCTGCGAACAGCTGTACGACCAGGCCTATCGCTACCGGCAGCTCGCGGCGCGCAAGGCCTACAAGCGCCGCAACGAGCTCGATGAGCACCGCGCCATCTTCGACGCGGTGATGGGCTCGCAGCTGGAAGAGGCGCAGCGCCTCATGGCCGAGCACTACCGGCGCACGGCGGGGATCTTCTTCGACGCCAGCGCCTAGGCCGGGGCGGGCGGCGCACCTGAACCGGCGGGGGAGCGGCAGGAAAATAATTCAACCGCAAGGAGCGGAGTGTCGGGAAGAGGGCGGGTTCCTAGACTCACTCCACCCTTTCGACACCAAGCGCCATGGCCATGCAGACCCGTTCCCTTTTCTGTTCCACCGACGACAGCACCGCGAAGCCCGACGCCAGCGGCTGGGCAGGCATGGCGCAGCGGCTGGACGCGCAGGGACATGCCGTGCTGCCTGGCCTCCTGACGGCGGCGCAATGCGAGGCACTGGCCGCGCTCTACCCGCAGGACAAGGGCTATCGCTCGCGGATCGTCATGGCCCGCCACGGATTCGGGCGCGGCGAATACAAGTACTTCGCGTACCCCTTGCCGGCGCTGATCGACCAGCTGCGCCATGCGCTGTACCCTCGGCTGGCACCGATCGCCAACCGCTGGAACCGGCAGCTGGGGATCGCGGTGCAATACCCCGACGAGCTGGATGATTTCCTTCACCGGTGCCACCAGGCCGGCCAGACCCGCCCCACGCCGCTGATCCTTCAATACGGCGAAGGCGACTACAACTGCCTCCACCAGGATCTGTATGGCGAGCACGTCTTTCCGCTGCAGGTGGCGATCCTGCTCTCGGAGCCGGGCCGGGACTTCGCCGGCGGCGAGTTCGTGATGACCGAGCTGTCCACCCGGGGCCAACGCGCGGAGGTCGTCGGGCTGCGCCAAGGGGATGCGGTGGTGTTCACCGTCCATCAACGGCCCGCGATGGGGCAGCGCGGCATCCGCAAGCTGGCCATGCGGCACGGCGTCAGCCGCGTCCGCAGCGGTCGGCGCCACACCGTCGGCCTGATCTTTCACGACGCGAGGTGAACATGCCATCGCTCGACCTTTTCGAGGCCACGGCGCAAGACGAGCGCCAGCGCCTGGGGCCCGCCGCGGTGGTGTTGCGCGGCTTCGCCTTGCCGTGCGTGCGTGAGCTGCTGCCCGCCATCGACGCCATCGAGGCCATCTCGCCGTTCCGGCACATGGTGACGCCCGGTGGCTTCACCATGTCGGTGGCATTGACCAACTGCGGCGCGCTGGGATGGACCACCGACCGGCGCGGCTACCGCTACAGCGCGGTCGATCCGGACACCGGCGCCCCCTGGCCGGCCATGCCGGCGGTGTTGGCCCGGCTGCGCACCCCAGGCGGCGGCCGCGGCGGGATTCGACGGCTTCGAGCCCGATGCCTGCCTCGTCAATCGCTACCGGCCCGGCAGCCGGCTTTCGCTGCACCAGGACCGGAACGAGCGCGACGACACCGCGCCCATCGTCTCCGTGTCGCTGGGCATGTCGGCCACGTTCCTGTTCGGTGCCAGGCGCGCACCGACCCCGTGCTCAAGGTGCCGCTGCACCATGGCGATGTGGTGGTGTGGGGCGGTGCCGATCGCCTGCGCTACCACGGCGTGATGCCGCTCAAGGAGGCGCCGCATGCGCTGCTCGGCAGCCAACGCCTCAATCTCACGTTCCGCAAAGCGGGATGACACCCGCCGACACCGAGTTTCTGCCATGAACACGACCCTTGCTTACGACACCGAAGACACCCGCTGGGCCGCCGTGCAGGCGCGGGACGTCGCCGCCGACGGCCATTTCGTCTACGCCGTGCGCACCACCGGCGTGTACTGCCCACCGAGTTCGATGGCGCGCAGTCCCAAGCGCGAGAACGTCGAGTTCTTCGACAGCGCCGAAGCCGCCGAGGCCGCGGGTTACCGCCCCAGCCGCCGCGCCCGCGCCGACCAGACCAGCGCCGCGGCCGAGCGCGCCGCGCTGGTGGCGCGCGCCTGCCGCGTGATCGAGGCATCGCAGACGCCTCCGTCGCTCGATGACCTGGCGCAGGAGGTGGGCATGAGCCCGTTCCACTTCCACCGCGTGTTCAAGGCCGAAACCGGGCTGACACCCAAGGCGTACAGCTCGGCCTACCGCGCCCGCAAGCTGCGTGGGGAACTGAGCAGCCCGCAGGCCTCGATCACCGATGCCATCTATGGCGCGGGCTTCAATTCCAACAGCCGGTTCTATGAAGCCGCTGACGATCTGCTGGGCATGCGCGCGCGCGACTACCGGGCAGGCGGTGCCGGCGCCGTCATCCGCTTCGCGGTGGGCCAGTGCTCGCTGGGCGCCATACTGGTGGCCCAGAGCCAGCGCGGCATCTGCGCGATCCTGCTGGGCGATGACCCCGAGCGGCTGGTGCGCGACCTGCAAGACCAGTTCCCCAAGGCCGAGATCATCGGGTGCGACGGTGAATTCGAAGACTGGATCGCCCAGGTGGTGGGGTTGATCGAAGCGCCAGCGGTCGGCCTGCACCTGCCTCTGGATGTGCAGGGAACGGCGTTCCAGGAACGCGTCTGGCGTGCGCTGCGCGAAATCCCGCCGGGCACGACCGCGAGCTACACGGAGATCGCCCGGCGCATCGGTGCTCCCAAGGCCGTGCGCGCCGTGGCGCAGGCCTGCGCGACGAACCCCATTGCCGTGGCCATTCCCTGCCATCGCGTCGTGCGCCGCGATGGCGAACTGGCCGGCTACCGCTGGGGCGTGGACCGCAAGCGCGAGTTGCTGCGCCGTGAGCTCGAGGCGTGACAGGGATTTTCATGACGTCACCCGACACCCTCATCGACCGCCTGGACTGGGCCGGCATCGGCGCACAGCTCGATGCCGAAGGCTGTTGCCTGTTGCCAGGCCTGCTGGGCGCCGAGGCTGCCCGGCGCCTGGCACGGAGGATGCCGGCAGCGGCAGACGGGGAGGGCGCATCGCGGCGCGGGGCCGATCCGGGCAACGCCGAGGTGTTCTATTTCGACGCGGCGCTGCCGGCGCCACTGGACGCCTGGCGCACGGCGTTCTACGGTCATCTGGCCGTGATCGCCAATCGCTGGAACGACACACTGGGCATGGACGACCGTTATCCCGCGACCTTGGGCGATTTCCTGCGGCGCAACCGCAAGGCGGGTCAGGCGCGAGGGCAGTCCTACCTGAGCCGGCTTGGCGTGGAAGACCATGTGCCGCTGCACCAGCGCAACGCCGGCGAACAGGTGTTTCCGTTGCAGCTCGTGGCATTGCTGTCCGAGCCGGGCACCGATTTCCAGGGCGGCGAATTCGTGATGACGGAACAACGTCCCCGCACGCAGTCGCGCCCGATGGTGCTGCCGCTTGGGCTCGGGGACGCGGCCCTCATCGCCACGGCGCAGCGCCCGTTCAAGGGAAGCAAGGGGCACTACCAGGTCAACCTCAAGCACGCCATCGGCCGCGTGCGCCAGGGGGAGCGCATCGGTCTGGAGTTGTCGTTCCACGATGCCCCGTAGAGCGGGGACTCCGGCGGCCGATCAGCCGCGCCGTTCGATCTTGTTCTTCAGCAGGTCGACCAGGGTGTCCGTGGGTGTCACGTCGGCGTACTTGCTCGCCATGTCGAACAGGTTGACCGCGTGCGAGGTTTGCGAGCGGTCGTAAACGGCGTCCTGTGGCACGACCACCTTGAAGTTGAGCGCGCAGGCGTCCACCACCGTGGCGCGCACGCAGCCGCTGGTGGTGCAGCCGGTGACCACGACGGTGTCGACGCCGAGGCTCACCAGGTAGCTCGTGAGGGCCGTGCCGTGGAAAGCGCTGGCCTGGAACTTCGGGATGGTGATGTCGCCTTCGCGGGGGGCGACCTCGGCGACGAAGGCATACGCCTGCTCCGGAACGTCCATCACCCCGGGCACCTTGGTCTCGAACTGGCCGCGGTTGTGCGCCGACTTGTGCGCCACGTACGGATACAGGATGGGTGCGTTGAGTTGGCGGAACGTCTCGACCAGCCGCGCGATGTGCGGCACCGCCCGCCAGCCGTACTCGCCGCAGCTGGTGGGCAGGGTGAGAATGGCCTCCTGGATCGGCAAGGGCTGTTCACCCATGGATCGGTATTGCACATCAATCACCAGCAGGGCCGGTCGTCGTCCGATGCCGCTGGGCATGCCCCAACCGGACTGCCGGTAGATGGCCTGCTCTTCAGGAGGGATGACCCCGTCCCAAGGGCGCGCTTGAGGATCTGCAGCGCTCATCTTCAGATCTCCACCGTGGTCGCGTCGTAGGACACCAGCCAGTCGTAGCGCTCGCGCACGGCCTGGGGCGCCCAGGCCTTCTGAATGTAGGGGCGCGCGGTCTCGATGCTTTCCAGCGCCGGGCTGTGGAACACGTGCAGCATGTCGAGCGAACTGGCCTTGGTCTGGTTGGCGCGCGAAACACGGGCGGTGTCGTAGCGCTTCAGTGCGCTCGCCACGTCATTTGGCGATTCGGAGAGGCAGCGCGCCAGCACATAGGCGTCTTCCATGGTCACGTTGACCCCCATGCCCAGGTAAGGCGTCATCGAGTGGCAGGCGTCGCCGACCAGCGTGACGTGTCCCTTGGACCAGGCCTCCAGCGGATCGCGCACGAAGAGACCCCAGCGGAACAGGTTCTCCGATTGGATGAACAGGTCCAGGATGTCCTGGTGCCAGCCCTCGAAATCCTTGAGCGCGTCGGCGAGCTCGCCGCGCTCCGACCACGATTCGGTCTGCCACAGGTCGCTGTCGACCTGCGCCGAGAAGCTCACGAACTGCTCGCCGTTGCGCTGCACAGGGTAGGTGGTCACGTGCGCGGTCGGTCCGACCCAGGTCGAGGCCAGGGGCCTGCGGTGTTGCGGTTTGAGCCGCGACATCGCCGCGAGGCCGCGCCAGGCATTGGCACCGGTGTAGCGCGCCGGCGCCTCGCCGAAGAGGGACTGGCGAACGCGCGAATGCGCGCCGTCGCAACCGACCACCACATCACCCTCGACGAAACCTCCACCATCGAGCAACAGCCGCGCACGGCCATCGACCGTGTCCGCGCCCAGCGAGCGCACACCGAAGTGCACCGCATCCGGCTTGAGCGCGATCACGGCCTCGAACAGCACGCGCTGCAGCTCGGCGCGCAGCACCTGGATCAGCGTGTGATCGGCCTTGGAGGAGGGGGCATCGCGGTTGTAGACCGAGTGTTCCTCGCCGGTCTTCCAATAGCGCACGACACGGTCCTGGGGCGGGAGGTTGATGGCTTCGACCGTCTTCTTCAGGCCCAGCGTGTCGAGCACCTTGCCTCCGTTGGCCGAGATCCACAAGCCGGCCCCCACCTCGCGCAGCTCCGACGACTGTTCGTAGACGTCGACATCCATGCCCATCTTCAGCAGCGCCACGGCGAGCGTGAGCCCGCCCATGCCAGCGCCCGCGATGATCACGTGGGGGCGCTTATCTCCTTGTACCTTGTCTGTCATTGTTGCTCCGATGAAAAACGTTCTGGGTTGTGGGCGAGGTCCAGAATGGCCTCGATGATCTTGACGTAGCCGGTGCATCGGCAGAGGTTGCCGCGCAGGTAATGTCGAACGGTGTCCTCCGTCGGCCGGGGGTCGACGGCGAGCAGCGACTTCACGGCCAGGATCATTCCCGGCGTGCAGAAGCCGCATTGCAGTGCGCCATGGGCGATGAAGGCCCGCTGCACAGGGTCCAGCCGCCCGCCGGCGGCGACCCCTTCGATGGTGGTCACACTGCGCTCGTGCACATCGCTGCACAGCGTGGTGCAGCTGGAGGCGGGCATGCCGTCCACCAGCACGGTGCAAGCGCCGCACACCTGCACGTCGCAGGAACGCTTGGTGCCCTTGAGGCGCAAGCGGTCGCGCAACACATCGATCAGCATGTCGCGCGGCTCGACGTCGACCGAGGTCGGCCGTCCGTTGAGCGTCATGTCCACGCGCGTGAGGGGGAATTCGGGGGAACTCGAATCGTTCATGTCAGGCAGGCCTCGATGGCGCGCTGGGCCAGCACCTGGACCAGATGGCGCTTGTAGTCCGCACCGCCGTGCAGATCGTCGTGTGCAGGAATGCGGGTCGCTTCGGCGGCCAGCACCGGCGCCAGGCGATTCCAGATCTCGGTCGGCGGCAGGTCGGCGGGGAGGGTGTTCGCCGCGGCCTGCGTCTCGGGCAGGGGGATGGGCACACCGGTGATGGCGCCGGCCCACAGCGACAAGCGCTGCGGCCCTTTGCGGGACCAGACAGCGGCCACGCCCACGGCGGGGCGTTCGGTGTGCCCGAAGCAGCGGTAGGCCGAGCGCGCACCGGGCGGCTGCGGTGGCACTTCGATCGCCACCAGGATTTCGTTTTCCTCGCGCGCCGTGGTGAACTCCCCCAGGTGGAATTCGCGCGACGGCAAGGTTCGCGCCGACCCGTGGCTCGCCAGCGCCATGCGCGCATCCAGCGCGCACAGCATGGTGGGTGCATCGGCATGCGGCTCGGCGAAGCACAGGACCCCGCCCAGGGTGCCGGCCACACGCACCCGGATGTTGGCCACGTTGTCGCTCAGCTCGGCGTAGCCCGGCAAGAGCCGCTGCACGAGCGGATCGCGCGCGATGGCATGGTGGGTGGAGAGCGCGCCGATCACCAGCGTGCCGTCCTCGCGCAGGTGGATGCGGCGCAGCTCCGGCACTTGCTTGAGGTCGATCACGTGGTCGTAGTGCAGCACGCGCGCCTTCAGCGCCACCAGCAGCTCCGTGCCGCCGGCGTGAAACGTGGATTCATCGCCGTACACGGCCTTGAATGCCAGGGCATCCTCCAGGCTCGTGGGGCGATGAAGTTCGAAACGGGCGGGGCGCATCAGTCCTCCTTCTGACCCAGTCCGGCCGCCACGCCCAGCAGGGGCGCCACCAGCCACCACCAGGGTGCCTGGCCCAGCAGGTGGGCGACATGCGCCACCGCAAAAGCGACCCCGACGCTCACGCCCACGCGGGGCCAGACCAACACCAGTTCGACGCGGCGTGGTCGGGTCCGTGTCGCTGCGGTCGGCGCGGCCGGTGCCGCACCGGGTCGCGGTGCGACGGCGGTTCGCGCTTCGGGCTTGTGGGCGCTTGCCGCAGGCGCCTGGGCCGCGGAGGGTGCCCGAGCGACCCCGAATGACGCCAGCTCGTCGCGCAGGCGTTGCTCGAATTCGGCGAACAACTCGTCGGATCGCTTTTTCACGACCGGGTAACCCAGCGCGGCCAATCGGCCCGCCACCTGCATCTGCGCGTCCACCGCGAGCCGGCATTGGCGCGGCTGCGTATCACTCAGCTCTTCCAGATCCACCTTCATGCGCACGTCGATCGTGGTGCCGGTGAATTTGTCGCGACCGCTGGCGCTGAGCTCGACGTGCTTTTCCAGGGTGTGCGATTCGAGAACGATGCGCGTGGGCACCTCGAGTTTGAACGGGCCGATCTTCTGCTTCATCACCGCGGAGAATTCCTTGAGCGGCTCGACCTCGGTGACGTTCTCGCAGCCGGGGATCAACCCGGCGACACGCTGCACATCAAAGAAGATGGCCCAGAGTTGAGCGGCCGTCGCGGGCAGGGTGGCGTCGATCTTGAAATCCATGCAAGTCTCTCATTGGTTGTTGGTTTCGGCCTTGGCAGCCTGCAGTGCGCGCCAGACGCGCTCCGGCGTCAGCGGCAGCTCCTTGATGCGCACGCCCCAGCCTTGGAAGAGCGCGTTGCGCAACGGCTGGGGCCACCGGAAGGATGGCGCCTTCGCCGCCGCCGCGCGCGCCGAAGGGCCCGGGGCCGTCGCCGCTTTCGATCAGCGTGGTGGCCACGTGCCGCGGCGCGTCTTCCATCGTCGGGACCTTGTAGTCGAACAGGGTGCCGTTGACGACCTGGCCGTCCTCGTAGACGTACTCTTCGGACAGCGTGTGTCCCAGGCCCATGACCATGGCGCCTTCATCCTGGCCTTCGGCCGCCTTCCGGTTGATCACATGCCCCAGATCGGCCGCGCCACCCACGCGCATCACTCGGATGGCGCCGGTGCCTTCGTCGACCTCGATCTCGCAGGCGCCCGCGCCGGTTTCCCAGAACAGGGGCGCGAGCTTGAAATCGCCGTTGTGGGTGTTCGAGTTCACGCGGCCCACGCCCAGAAACTCGCCAGCGGCCATGCCGTTGAAGCGGCGCAGCAGGTCGAGGATGGACAGCGGCCCGCCCGGCCCTTCAACGCAACTCTCGCCCAGCTGGTACGCCTGCGGCGATCCGCCCAGCACCTGGGCGGCCGTTTCCTGCACCTGGCGCACGATGTCTTCGCAGGCCATCTGCACGGCCAGGCCGATGATGACCGTCGAACGGCTGGCGCCGGTGCCCCAGTCGTAGGGCGCCTGAAGCGTGTCCGGCTCGGCCACGGCGATCCTGCGCAGCGGCTGCCCGAGTGCCTTGTGCGCGATGATGCGCAGCACGCCTCGACTGCCCTGGCCGATCTCCACGGTGTTGGCCGACACGTTGATCGAGCCGTCGGCACGCAAGCGCACGATGGCGCCGCCGACCGGGACGATGCCGGGATCGCTCACTCCCACCGCCACGCCTCGGCCGCGGCGGCGCGCGTCCGTGGGCTCCGGCAGGCTCTCGAGCGCGGCCACGGCTTTGCGCAGCGAGTTGCGCATGTCGACATCCAGCGGGCGCAGGTCGGGCTTGATCGTCTGGCCCTTGTCGGCCATGTTGGCCAGGCGGAATTCGACCGGATCGCGACCGAGCGCCGAGGCCATGATGTCCATCTGCGACTCCGTGGCCCACACCGCCTGTGGCCCGCCGATGGATCGGAACGCCGCGCCGGGCACGGTGTTGGTGTACACCCCGACGGCCTCGAGCCGCAGGTTCGGGATGTGGTACGGCCCGATGGCGCGGATGGCCGCCTTGATGGCAATGGCCGGGCCCGTGTCGGCGTAGGCCCCGCCATTGAGAACGGCGCGGATCGACTTGGCCACGATGCGGCCCGTGCCATCGACCGCGGTCTTGAGCGAAATCTCGGCGTCGAGTCGACGGCAGGTCAGCATGGACTCGGCGATGGTGAGGCACACGCGCACCGGCGCGCGCGCCTTCCACGACAAGGCGGCCACCAAGGGGTCGATCTTCACGGAGGCCTTGCCGCCAAAGCCGCCGCCGACATAGGGCGAGTGCACGCGCACGCAGGCCAGCGGCACGCCGAGAATCTCGGAACACACGCGCTGAATGGCGGTGGGCGTCTGGCCCCCGCTCCAGATCTCCAGCGATCCGGGTTTCCAGTGCGCCACGCACACATGGGGTTCCATCGCGTAATGGAACACCATGGGGAAGGTGAAGGTGTCTTCAAAAACCCTCGCCGCGCTCGAAAAGGCCTGGTCGACATCCCCGCAGGCGTACTGCCATTGCTGGAAGATGTTGGTGCCCTCCACGGGCGCTGCTTCGCCGCGGAAGTAATAGTCCTTGAGCCGGTCCATGTCGTCATGCACCAGCGCCGCACCTTCGGCCATCGCCTCCTGCGCGGTGGTGGCATAGGGCAGGGTGTCGTAGTCGACGGTGATGGCGTCGAGCGCTTCCTCCGCCGTGCCTTCGTCCACCGCCGCCACGGCGGCCACCGGATCGCCCACATAGCGGACCTTGTCCAGCGCGATCACGGGCCGATCGCGCAGCGACAGACCCCAACGGATCTCGGTGCCGGGCAGGTCCTTCAGGTCGTCGCCGGTGAGCACCGCCACCACGCCGGGCATCGCCAAGGCAGCGCTGACGTCGATGCGGCGGATGCGCGCGTGGGGCACGGTGCTGCGCAGGATTTTCCCGTGCAGCATGCCGGGCACTTCCACGTCACTGGCGTAGACCGCCGTGCCGGTGACCTTCTGCAGGTAGTCGGCGCGGGGTTCTTCGTGAAGCGTGAGAGGGAGAGGGGCGTGCATGGCGGCGTGAATCAATCCAGCGTGATGTCGGCGCGCGTGATCACCTCTTTCCACATCGTCGTCTCGCTCGACTGGCGCTTGCTCAGTTCCTCCGGCGAGCTGGAGGCGGGTTCGACGCCGACGGCGTGCAAGCGCTCCTTGACTTCGGCCGAAGCCATGGTCTTCGCGATTTGCGGCACCAGCTTGGCGACCACGCTCTTGGGCATGCCGGAGGGACCGTAGAGGGCAAACCACGTCACCGCCTCGAAGCCGGGGAGCACCGTTTCGGCCAGGGTGGGCACGTTGGGCAAGGCCTGGGCGCGCCTGGCGGTGGTCACCGCCAGCGCCTTGAGCTTGCCGGACTTGATGTCGCGAAGCACCGCCGGACCTTGTTCGATGGCCATCACGGTGCGGCCACTGATCAAGTCCACCACCATCGGGCCGCTGCCCTTGTAGTGAACGCTGAACGTGTCGACACCGGCGCGCTGCTTGAACAGCTCCATGAACACGTGCTGCGAGGTGCCTTTGCCGGCCGAGCCGTAGCCGAACTTGCCGGGGTTGGCCTTGAGATAGGCGATCAGATCCTGGATGGTGTCCACCGGCAGCGTGGTGGGCACCACGACATACGAGGGGTTCAGGCCCAGCAGCGAAATCGGCTCAACACGTTGCGAGACCTCTTTCATCCGCTCGTTCAGCTGGGGGAGCACGGAGAACATCGACGACGCGCCGATCAGCAGCGTGTGGCCGTCGGCCGGCTGACGAGACACATGGTCCGCGCCGATCATCCCGGACGCCCCCGCCTTGTTGTCGACCACCGTGGGCTGGCCCCACTCGGCCAGGCCGTTCGCCACCGAACGCGCATACAGGTCGGTGGCGCCGCCGGGCGGGTAGGGTGCCACGATCGTGATGAGCTTGTTGGGGTATGCCTGGGCTTGAACGCCCGTGGCGGCGAGGGCGAGGCCGGCACCACAGAGGGCCAGCGCGATTTTTTTCCATGGGGACATGCGGAAACTCCTGAAAGGTTGAGGCCAAGAAGTCTTCGATATTCTGTTTGAGGGAACATCGTTCTGCTGAAGAGAACCTCATTTTGTACAGCAGCACGGCATAATGTCAAGCAGAATGTTTGCCAATCCCCTTGCTCGTCCATGACCAAAGACCCAGAGAGTGATCCGAAGCCGGGTGGTGTCGCTGCTGTCGAGCGCGCATTCGCCATCCTCAATGCCTTTCAACCGGGCGACGCTTCGCTGCCGCTGAACGAACTCGCGCGGCGCACGGGGATGTACAAGAGCACGATCCTGAGGCTGATCGCCACGCTGGTGCAGGAGCACTGCATCGTGCGACTGGACGACGGCAGCTACCAGCTCGGCTCCATGCTGCTGCACTGGGGTGGTCTGTACCAGGCGGCGCTTCGCCTGGACGACCATGTGCCGCCCATCCTGCGCCGGCTCGCTCAGGAAACCGGCGAGGGTGCATCGTTCTTCACCCGCGAAGGATCGCTGCGCGTGTGCCTGTTCCGCGTGGATTCTTCGCGCTCCGTTCGCGACCACGTGCACACCGGTGATTTGCTGCCGCTGGACAAAGGGGCCGCGGGCCGTGTGCTGGCCGGCTTCGACCGCGCGCTGGTGGATCCGTCCCAGTTCCCGTCTCAGCCCTTGATCGCGACCGTGGGTGAGCGCGAGCCCGACATCGCGGCCATTGCCGCGCCGGTCTTCGGGCCCCAGGGCAGCCTGCGCGGCGCCTTGGCCATCTCCGGACCGGCCATGCGCTTTTCCATCGACCTCGTGCCCGGCATGTCGCAGGCCCTGCTCAAGGCGGCATCGGAGCTGACGCGCCGCCTGGGCGGCGACTCGACCCTGCTGGACCGGGCCGAGTCGATCAACATGATCTCCCGGCCGGCCCCTTGAGCCTGTCCGCGCGGGGCCCCGTCAGGCCCCGCCGCTGTCGACGCGCATCGCAGGATGGATGACGTCACCTTCGCTCAGGATCTGAACGTCGTCCAGCCACAGGCTGCAGCGGCGCAGTGGAAGATCGAGGTGGCAGGCGGTGTCGTTGGTGCCACCGAGTTCGAGATTCGGGCCCAGCGAGAACAGCACGTTGCCGTAGAAGGACAGCGCGTTCATCACATGCTCCAGCGGCAACTGGCGAGTCACGGAGAACTGGTACCAGCGCGCCTTCTCGTTCAATCCCCAGCCGATGTGGGAGACGGCATAGGCACGGGAATCGTGGAAGCTGTCGATGTAGCTCTTGATCAATTGCGCGTCCATGCCGTCGCCCTGGATGTCCACCACCATCCCCTGGCGAATCTCCAGCGTGACCGGGGACTGCACATACTGCTTGAACGCGCACAGGATGTCGCCCGGCTGCAGCACCACGCGGCCGTCCACCGCGCCGTCGTTGCCCTGCGTGAATGCAAAGCCCGAAGGGAAATGGTCCCAGCGGCCAGGCTCGTGGGTATAGCCGTACTCCGAAATCACGGGGTATTGCCCCAGGTGGTACGTGACATCGGTCCCCGCATCCGACGTGATGCGCATGCGCGTGGCTTTTTCCAGCAGGCCCTTGGCGTGCTCCACGCGGCGCGCCAGGTCTTCCGTGGGAAACATCTGTTTGAGCACGTGAAACGGCTCCATCACACGCAGAATGCGCACGCCCGCGGCCTGGATCTCGGCTTGCTCGCGCGAGAACAGCAGACCCACCATGTCGATCACCATGCTGGCCGACTTCAGCGTTTGCATCGCAAGGGCGTTGCCCACCAGGGGGTGACGGCCTTGAACCCCGACCGCGTTGCGCTGCCCCCGCCGAACGTTGAGGTTGAAGGTGCTGGCACCCAAGGTTTCCGCCGCCGCCATGAAGGCCTGGGCGTGGTCCTTCCATTCGTCCTCCGCCGTCAGCACCACGACGGTTTCACCGGGTTTGACCGCGCAAAGTGTGAGCTCGCGCGTGAACAGCTCCAGCATTTCGACATCCAACATCAATGTTCTCTCCTTGTGATCACGATCGATCGTGGCGTTCCAGGGTTTCACTCAGCAGGTGGCAGAAAGCCTCCGGGCTCTCGGCCTGCATCTGGTGACCGACGCCCTCGAGGCGCACGGCGTGAAGGTCGGGGCGCCGGCTGCGCATGTCGTCCACATCGGCATCGGCGACCACACCGCCTTCGCCCGCGCAGATCAGCGAGATGGGCAGGTCGGTTCGGGCGAGGTCGGCGAACATGTCCTGGCCATGGAAATCCTCGCTGGCGACGAAGACCGCGCGCTCGTCGCAGGTGGACAGCCACTCGGCACGCAGTTGCTGCAGCGCTTCGGGCCAGGGCGTCGCCGTGCTCGCGCGCAATGCCGCGGCCGCTTCACCGCGCTGCGCCGCACGGAGCAGCGCCAGCGTGCGCGCCAGCGGCACGGGGTAGGGGCGGCGGCCAGGGCCGCTGGTGGGGGGGTCCAGAAGGACCAGGGAATGCAGCCGCCCGGCGGCCAGTGCGGCGGCCCGCAAAGCGATGCGCGCGCCCATCGAGTGGCCTATGACGATGGGTTCTGGCGTCAGGCCGAGCGCTTCCACGAAAGCAATCAAATCCTGTGCGCACGCACCCACGCCATAGTCCAGATGCGCGCCGGACTCGGACAGGCCGCGACCTCGCACGTCCAGCACGTGGCAGTCGAAACGCGGCGCCAGCCGCTCAGCCACGTGTGTCCAGAGCACGGCGGGGCTCACGATGCCGGGCACGATGACGACCGGCCGCCCTTCACCCGGAAAGTGCAGGTAGTGCTGGCGGATGCCGTTGGCTCTGACGTGTCCGCCGCTTGCGGGGCTGATGGGCTTTCCGATGCGTGAATGGGATGGCATTCAATTCTGCTTGAAAGAATATCGTTTTGTCAAACAGAACCATCGAGCGCGACAACAGGCATCCCGCTCTGGCTTCGTGCTCACGGTGCCTGCCGGGCACCCCGTTTGCCCCGTTCACCCGATGCGCCGAGCGCAGTGCTGCCCTCACCCTTGCGACCAACTCCCGAGCTGTCCACCATCCTCATGATCCGCGCCCCCCTCTTCGAAGCCGAACTCCAGCGGGTCTTCCGCGACGCGGCCGGCCAGCCGGTCGCGGAGATCGCCAGTGAGGCCATGCGCATGGCGCAGGTGCTCGTGCCTGCGGTCCAGGGCGGCAGCCCGGTTCACCAGCTGATCCAGCAGCAGATTCAGTTGATGGCGCAGCAGTTGGCACTGCTGTCGGGCAGCGTGGCCCCCATGGTCGTGCCTACCCTCGCGTCCGCGGCCCCGGTCGTCACCGCCAACGAAGGCAGCCCGCCCGCGGCCACCGAGGCCGCGCGCGTCGACGCGGTGCAACGCGCCATGGTGGACCGCCCGGTCGTGGTGCGCGGCCAACGCCTCGAGCTGGAAGACCCGCGCGCGACCCATGTGGGCTTTGCCGTGCCAGCGAACGCCACCGAGCTGGCGATCGCCGCCGTCTGGGCGCGCCTGCTGAACATCGAGCGGGTCGGGCGCAACGACAACTTCTTCAACCTCGGCGGCCACTCGCTGCTCGCCCTGCGCGCCGTCCAGGGGATGCAGCACATCACCGGCGAGAAGATCGCGATCAGCCGCCTGATCTTTGAATCGCTCAGCCAGATCGCCGCTGGTATCGCGATCGAATCGGCCGCTGCCGCGCCCGACGCTTCCCCTGCGGCCGAAGTGCAGGCCGGGTCGCACGCCGAGAACGGGGAGGGCATGACCACCCTGCGCTTTGGTCACCCTGCGTCGTCCCTTTATGGCGTCTTCCATCCCAGTGGCGTGCGCGGTGCGCGCCCTCGCGCCGTGCTCTTCTGCAATCCCTTTGGCCAGGAAGCGGTGCGCATTCATCGTTTTTTCTGCGTGCTGGCCGATCGCCTGGCGCGCGCCGGCGTGGCCTGCCTTCGGTTCGACTACCACGCCAGTGGGGAATCGCTGGGCGAGGACCACGAAGCCGATCTCGATCGATGGGTCCAGGATGTGGTGGCCGCCGACGCAATGCTGCGCCAGCGAGCTGACGTGCACGAAGTGGACTGGGTTGCACCGCGCCTGGCCAGCGCCCTGGCGGTGCGGGCCTCGGCGCTGGCGCCGCAGGCACCGCGGCAACTCGTGCTCTGGGAGCCGGTCATCTCCGGAGCGCGCTATGTCGAGCACCTGCAGGCTGTGCATGCGTCGACGGTCGCCAACCTGCCAGACGGCGGCGCGCTCGCGGGCGATGAAGAGATCCTGGGCTTTGGCGTGAGTCGGCGCCTGTTGGAGCAGTTGCGCGCCGTGGAGCCCGCCGACTACGAGCGTGCGCGGGCCCGCCGCGTCGTGGTGGTCGCGCCGGGGCGGCAAACCGCTGGCGCCGGCGGGTGGGCCGCCGTCCTGCAGGGCAGGGGGGTCGACGTGCAGCGCCAGGCGTTAAGCCTCAACTTCGACTGGACCTCGGAGGAGGCCTTCAACACCGCGCTGGTTCCCGCCGACGCGCTGAACCTTCTTGCCGCGCTGCTCAGGGGAGGCCCATTTGAATGAAGTCTCCTTCAGCTACGGTTCCCGGCGGCACCTGAGCGCCACGCTGACGCTGCCCCCTGGCGAACGGCCTGCGCGCATGGGCGTCGTGCTGCTCAATGTCGGCATCATTCACCGCATGGGCCCGCACCGCTTCAACGCCAAGCTTGCCCGAGCGCTCGCCAGGGAGGGCTGGGCCACTTTGCGCATGGACCTCTCGGGTCAGGGCGACAGCGGCACGCCGGACGAAGCCCTGCCTTATGAACAACAGGCCGTAACGGACCTTCAGGCGACCATGGACCATTTCCAGCGCCTTTGCAAGGTCGAGAAATTCGCCATTGCGGGCATTTGCTCCGGTGCCTACAACGGCCTGGCGGCGGCCCTGGCGGACCACCGGGTGGCGGCCCTCTGGATGCTCGACGGTTACGCCTATCCCACGGCCAGGACAAGGTGGAATCGCTACACCGGCCAGCTGCGCGAGGCGCCGCTGCGCGCCCTCCGATCGTGGACGCGAAAGCTCGTCAGGCGCGCCGCGCGGGCCTTCAGAAACGTGGCCGACCAATCGATGACGCAGGAGTTGTGGGACTTTGGCCGAGACCCTCCGCCGCGTGAAGTCTTCGCCCTCGACGTCCAGGCGCTTGTCGATCGCGGTGTGGCTGTGTGTGTCGTTTACTCCGGCAGCATGCGCTGGCACTTCAACTACCCGGCGCAATGGCGCGACGCCTTCAGCGAGTTCGACTTCGTCGAACGCGTGCGGTGCGAGTACCTGCCGCAGGCCGATCACACCGCCACGACACTGGCGGCTCAGCAGCATTTGATCCACAGCCTGGCCGATTGGCTCCGTGGCCTTGATGCTGACTGAGACGCTGCAGCCGTGCGTCAGGCCGTGCTCGACGGCACTGCGTCTTTCGGGGTGTAGGCCAAGAGGGCTGTCTCGATCTTTTTAATTTGACATAATATACATCGTGGAAGATCAACCCACCACCTAGGAAACGGCCCTGCAGCCCTGAAGCCCGCATGGAACAAGCCCTCCGCTTCAAGGCCATGTACAGCCAGCTCGGGTTTTCTGTGGCCGACGCTGCGCACTTTCTGCAGGTCAGCACGCGCACGGTTCACCAGTGGATCTCTGGCCGTGTGCGTATCCCGTTCGCGGCCTACAAGCTGCTGCGCGTCCAGCTGCACTACGAGCTGCCCGGCGACGCCTGGAACGGCTGGCACCTGAGCGCTGGCCGGTTGTACACCCCTGAAGGCCATGAATTGCGCCCACAGGACTTCGTTTGGTGGGGTCTGCTGGTGCGGCAAGCCCGGTCGTTCAAAACGCTCTATGAGGCGAATACGGCCCTCCGTGCTGCCGCAGGGCCGGACGGAGACCGGGCAGCGGCTTGCCGCGACCGAGGCTCCGACCGGCCCGGAGGGCGTGACGTGCTAGTAACACGTCACTTTAGTCTCATGGATGACACTGCAAAACAGGCGTGTCGCTGGTGCCGAAGCAAGCAACGGCGCGGGTTCCGGGCCGATCAGGGGGGCGAATGGCCAAGCTAATAACTGTTGCAAGAACTGTTGCACCCGAAATCCTGAGTTCCATGGGGTCTCAGGCCCGGCTCTCGGTGACCTCGGTGGGCGCCCTCCTCGGGGTCTCCAGGCAGCGTGCGTCAAAGCTCCTGCGCGATGGCCGTATTGAGGGCGCTCACCCTGCCCAGGACAGCACCTGGTGGATTCCGACGCCTGTGCGGCTCAAGCCCGGCGCGCGCGGGCCGGTCTCTGGCTATGCCAGGGCCGGCTACTCGCCTAGGCGGCCGCGCCGCCTGGGCACTGTCTTGAAAGGTGGTCAGTGATGGCCATTCGTGAGCCCATGACAGAGCAACAGCGCCGAGCTCGAAACCGCGCTTACGTCGCGCGCTCGCGTGCCAATCGCGGCCGTGCTGACCAGGAAGATGCGGGGTTCGTGTACGGCCCAGCATGGCCGGTGCCTGTGCCTGCATTTGCGCCCGGCGCCTATGAGGCGCTGCAGCAGGTCTTCGGCGGGAGGTCTACCAAAGCCCTCTCGTAGGCGTTCACAAGCGAGAACGCCCAGGCAGGCAGGCCCGGGCGTCTCTGACCAAACCGAACTGAAATGGAGTTACGAAATGGCTATGGCCGATGTTATTACCAAAGCGGGTAACCAATTTGAAGAGTCCCTGCGTGAATTGGTGCAGTTGATCAAGTTGTGCCGAACCCTCGATGTTGAGGAAGAGCAGGCATGGCTCCTGACTGTGGGGCGTCTTGTTGACAGGGTTGAGCTTGAGGCTCACGCGTACATGAGCGAGGTCCACGTCACTGCGCTGCCCTATCTGCGCGATCTCGATTCGTTCGCAGCAAAAGGGGGTATGGGGGCCGTGGCCCCCATGGCGACAAGGGTGCTTGATCGCCAATCCGACCAGTCGCGGACGTAACTCAGTTACCGCCAATTAAGTCCCTCGCGGCTTGATAAGCGGTATTTATTTGCCTCCCGATTGCAGGAAATTCGCTATCATGACCAAATCAATTAGCTCGCGATATACATCGTGGAAGATCAACCCACCACCTAGGAAACGGCCCTGCAGCCCTGAAGCCCGCATGGAACAAGCCCTCCGCTTCAAGGCCATGTACAGCCAGCTCGGGTTTTCTGTGGCCGACGCTGCGCACTTTCTGCAGGTCAGCACGCGCACGGTTCACCAGTGGATCTCTGGCCGTGTGCGTATCCCGTTCGCGGCCTACAAGCTGCTGCGCGTCCAGCTGCACTACGAGCTGCCCGGCGACGCCTGGAACGGCTGGCACCTGAGCGCTGGCCGGTTGTACACCCCTGAAGGCCATGAATTGCGCCCACAGGACTTCGTTTGGTGGGGTCTGCTGGTGCGGCAAGCCCGGTCGTTCAAAACGCTCTATGAGGCGAATACGGCCCTCCGTGCTGCCGCAGGGCCGGACGGAGACCGGGCAGCGGCTTGCCGCGACCGAGGCTCCGACCGGCCCGGAGGGCGTGACGTGCTAGTAACACGTCACTTTAGTCTCATGGATGACACTGCAAAACAGGCGTGTCGCTGGTGCCGAAGCAAGCAACGGCGCGGGTTCCGGGCCGATCAGGGGGGCAAATGGCCAAGCTAATAACTGTTGCAAGAACTGTTGCACCCGAAATCCTGAGTTCCATGGGGTCTCAGGCCCGGCTCTCGGTGACCTCGGTGGGCGCCCTCCTCGGGGTCTCCAGGCAGCGTGCGTCAAAGCTCCTGCGCGATGGCCGTATTGAGGGCGCTCACCCTGCCCAGGACAGCACCTGGTGGATTCCGACGCCTGTGCGGCTCAAGCCCGGCGCGCGCGGGCCGGTCTCTGGCTATGCCAGGGCCGGCTACTCGCCTAGGCGGCCGCGCCGCCTGGGCACTGTCTTGAAAGGTGGTCAGTGATGGCCATTCGTGAGCCCATGACAGAGCAACAGCGCCGAGCTCGAAACCGCGCTTACGTCGCGCGCTCGCGTGCCAATCGCGGCCGTGCTGACCAGGAAGATGCGGGGTTCGTGTACGGCCCAGCATGGCCGGTGCCTGTGCCTGCATTTGCGCCCGGCGCCTATGAGGCGCTGCAGCAGGTCTTCGGCGGGAGGTCTACCAAAGCCCTCTCGTAGGCGTTCACAAGCGAGAACGCCCAGGCAGGCAGGCCCGGGCGTCTCTGACCAAACCGAACTGAAATGGAGTTACGAAATGGCTATGGCCGATGTTATTACCAAAGCGGGTAACCAATTTGAAGAGTCCCTGCGTGAATTGGTGCAGTTGATCAAGTTGTGCCGAACCCTCGATGTTGAGGAAGAGCAGGCATGGCTCCTGACTGTGGGGCGTCTTGTTGACAGGGTTGAGCTTGAGGCTCACGCGTACATGAGCGAGGTCCACGTCACTGCGCTGCCCTATCTGCGCGATCTCGATTCGTTCGCAGCAAAAGGGGGTATGGGGGCCGTGGCCCCCATGGCGACAAGGGTGCTTGATCGCCAATCCGACCAGTCGCGGACGTAACTCAGTTACCGCCAATTAAGTCCCTCGCGGCTTGATAAGCGGTATTTATTTGCCTCCCGATTGCAGGAAATTCGCTATCATGACCAAATCAATTAGCTCGCGATATACATCGTGGAAGATCAACCCACCACCTAGGAAACGGCCCTGCAGCCCTGAAGCCCGCATGGAACAAGCCCTCCGCTTCAAGGCCATGTACAGCCAGCTCGGGTTTTCTGTGGCCGACGCTGCGCACTTTCTGCAGGTCAGCACGCGCACGGTTCACCAGTGGATCTCTGGCCGTGTGCGTATCCCGTTCGCGGCCTACAAGCTGCTGCGCGTCCAGCTGCACTACGAGCTGCCCGGCGACGCCTGGAACGGCTGGCACCTGAGCGCTGGCCGGTTGTACACCCCTGAAGGCCATGAATTGCGCCCACAGGACTTCGTTTGGTGGGGTCTGCTGGTGCGGCAAGCCCGGTCGTTCAAAACGCTCTATGAGGCGAATACGGCCCTCCGTGCTGCCGCAGGGCCGGACGGAGACCGGGCAGCGGCTTGCCGCGACCGAGGCTCCGACCGGCCCGGAGGGCGTGACGTGCTAGTAACACGTCACTTTAGTCTCATGGATGACACTGCAAAACAGGCGTGTCGCTGGTGCCGAAGCAAGCAACGGCGCGGGTTCCGGGCCGATCAGGGGGGCAAATGGCCAAGCTAATAACTGTTGCAAGAACTGTTGCACCCGAAATCCTGAGTTCCATGGGGTCTCAGGCCCGGCTCTCGGTGACCTCGGTGGGCGCCCTCCTCGGGGTCTCCAGGCAGCGTGCGTCAAAGCTCCTGCGCGATGGCCGTATTGAGGGCGCTCACCCTGCCCAGGACAGCACCTGGTGGATTCCGACGCCTGTGCGGCTCAAGCCCGGCGCGCGCGGGCCGGTCTCTGGCTATGCCAGGGCCGGCTACTCGCCTAGGCGGCCGCGCCGCCTGGGCACTGTCTTGAAAGGTGGTCAGTGATGGCCATTCGTGAGCCCATGACAGAGCAACAGCGCCGAGCTCGAAACCGCGCTTACGTCGCGCGCTCGCGTGCCAATCGCGGCCGTGCTGACCAGGAAGATGCGGGGTTCGTGTACGGCCCAGCATGGCCGGTGCCTGTGCCTGCATTTGCGCCCGGCGCCTATGAGGCGCTGCAGCAGGTCTTCGGCGGGAGGTCTACCAAAGCCCTCTCGTAGGCGTTCACAAGCGAGAACGCCCAGGCAGGCAGGCCCGGGCGTCTCTGACCAAACCGAACTGAAATGGAGTTACGAAATGGCTATGGCCGATGTTATTACCAAAGCGGGTAACCAATTTGAAGAGTCCCTGCGTGAATTGGTGCAGTTGATCAAGTTGTGCCGAACCCTCGATGTTGAGGAAGAGCAGGCATGGCTCCTGACTGTGGGGCGTCTTGTTGACAGGGTTGAGCTTGAGGCTCACGCGTACATGAGCGAGGTCCACGTCACTGCGCTGCCCTATCTGCGCGATCTCGATTCGTTCGCAGCAAAAGGGGGTATGGGGGCCGTGGCCCCCATGGCGACAAGGGTGCTTGATCGCCAATCCGACCAGTCGCGGACGTAACTCAGTTACCGCCAATTAAGTCCCTCGCGGCTTGATAAGCGGTATTTATTTGCCTCCCGATTGCAGGAAATTCGCTATCATGACCAAATCAATTAGCTCGCGATATACATCGTAGAATGTGTAAAGGATATCTGAAACCCAGCGTCTCAGGTCCCCCGAGGACTCTGTCTCGGGCTGAAAACGGTCCCGCCCCGAGCTCAGCTCGCGACAGCCAGAATCACATCCGACGCTTTCACCAGCGCCGTTGCGGAGGCGCCTGGTGTCAGCGCAAGTTCGGCGACAGCGCCTTGCGTGACGATCGCCACGACCTCCAGGCCATCCTCGGTCTTGAGAGTGACTTCCGCGTTCACCGCGCCCGGCGTCAGCGCGTGCAACTTGCCTTCGATGCGGTTGCGCGCCGAAATCTTGGCGCCTTGCAGGTCGGTGGCCAGCAGCACAGACGATGCTTTCACCAGCGCGATCACCGCCTGCTCGGTCTTGAGTCCCAGGGCTTGTGTGCTTTCCCGGGTGATGATGGCCGCGAGCCGCTGTCCACCAGGCAAGGTCACTTCGACCTCATCGTTGACCGCGCCCGAGCGCACGGCCGTGACTTTTCCCATCCATTGGTTGCGCGCGCTGGTCTTCATGTTCAGTACCTTCAAAAGGGAGAATTCCTGATCCAGGTCCATCGAGCCCTGGTCCAGAAGTTCGACAAAACGTTGGTGAATGGCGTCTACCTGTTCATAGCGCTCGATCAACTTCCGGCCATGCTCGGTCAAGTGAGTGGACCCACCTCCTCTGCCCCCGACGGCGCGCTCGATCAGGGGCGTTCGAGACAGCGCGTTCATCTTGTTGATGGCATCCCAGGCGGCCTTGTAGCTCATGCCGAAGGCCTTGGCGGCCTGTGTGATGGAGCCGTGCTGGTCGACGGCGCGCAGCAAGGCCACCCGCCCATGCCCACCCAGGCTGTCTCCACCGACCGAGATCCAGATCGATCCGCGGACATCCAGCCGATCGCCGCCTTTGCGCCTTCTTGTCACCATGCCCGTTCCCGCTTGTTGTCCGCCGTCTTGACCAGATTTTGAGCATAGCAGTCACAGGCGCGGCTACTCGCGCAGTTCCGGTGGCGTTCCGGGGCTCTCGACGACTTTGCCCCCGTCGATGCAGATCACCTGCTCCGCCAGGCAGTTCACGTCGTCGTCGTCGTGGGTGATCAGCAGCATCGGCAGCTGGATCTGCATCTGCAGCGCCTTGAGTTCGTCTCTCAGGCGCCGCCGAAGTCCCTTGTCCAGGGCCGCGAACGGTTCGTCCAGCAGCAAGGCGCGCGGGTTGGTGACCAAGGCCCGGGCCAGCGCGGTGCGCTGTCGCTGCCCGCCGGAAATCTGGTGGGGATAGTGACCCGCCACCGATTCCAGGTGGAACGTCGAAATCCAGCGCTGCACGCTTTCGTCCGCGATGGCCTTGTTCGGGTTCTTCCAACCCCGGCGCAAGGCGAAGGCCACGTTCTGGACGACGGTCAGGTGGGGAAAGAGTGCGTATTCCTGGAACACGTAGGCGAGATGCCGTTCCTGTGGCGTGGCGACCATGCCCCGGGCGGTGTCGCAGAGCACCTGCCCAGCCACCACCACCCTCGCCTCGTCCGGTGTTCCAAGGCCCGCGATCATGCGCAGCGTCTGGGTTTTGCCGGCCCCCGATGGGCCAAAAATCACCACGCGCTGGGCCGAGGTCTGGAAGCTCACATCGAGCTCGAACTGCGAGCCTCCTTGCCGCAGGAGCTTGCGCAGCCTCACATCCCAGACCATGGCCGGAGCCTTTGCATCGGTATCGCCATCCATGCGAGAGGATGCCATGGCCAGAGGAAGCGTGTTGTCCCGGTACATCTCAAGCCCGCGCGGCCACGCGGCCCGGCACCAGGCGGCCCGCGCTCAGCAGCACCACCATGCAGGTGATCGAGGTCACCGCCACGAGGAAGTTCGCGGTGTGATCCTGGCCGGCCTGCACCGCTTCGTAGACGGCGATGGACAGGGTCTGCGTCTTGCCCGCGATGCTGCCGGCCACCATCAGCGTGGCGCCGAACTCACCCAGCGCCCGGGCGAACGACAGCAGCAGGCCCGCGAGAATGCCGCGCCACGCCAGAGGCAACGACACCCGGAAGAACACCGCCCACTCGTTGATGCCGAGGGTGCGGGCCGCATCCTCCAGTTGCGGGTCCACCGTTTCGAAAGCCGCGCGCGCGGCCTTGAACACCAGGGGGAAAGACACGATGGTGGCCGCGATGATGGCGGCCGGCACCGTGAAGATGAGACGCAGGCCGAAGTGTTCGAGCAGCCAGGTACCCAGCACGCCGTGGGTGCCGATGACCACCAGCAGGTAGTAGCCCAGCACCGTCGGTGGCATCACCATGGGCAGCGTCAGCGCGGCGTCCACCACCTCACGGCCGGGGAAGCGCCAGCGCGCCAGCGCGTAGCCGACACCGACACCGAGCAGCAGGTTGATGGCGGTGGCCCAGCCCGCCACCTTGAGGGTGAGTGCGAGGGGTATCCAGGCTTCGGCCACGGGGCGTTCCGGTTCTCGAAATCAGGGCTTGCCGAAGCCGTACTTGCTGAGGATGGCCTGGGCCGGCGGGGTGAACAGGAAGTCGACGAACTTCTCACCCTGCGCGGCATTGGGGCCGGCGGGCAGTGGTGCCACGGGGTACAGGATCGGCTTGGGGGTCGGCACCGTGAGCGCGACCTTCACCTTGTCCAACATGATGGCGGCGTCCGTCGAATAGACGAAGCCGGCATCGACCTCCCCTCGCGCCACGTAGTCCAGGGCCTGGCGCACGTTGGTGGCGCCGATCATCTTGGGCTCGATCGCGCCCCAGAGGTTGGCGCCTTCCAGCACGCTCTTGGTGTAGCGGCCCACCGGCACGCTGGCGGGAAGGCCGATGGCGATGCGGGCATAGGCCGGCTGGGTGAGATCGTTGGTCGATTTCGGCACGTTGGCGCTGGCGCTGGGCACGATGACCACCAGGGCGTTGGACACGAAGTTGCGGCGCTGGGCTTCCTTCACCAGACCCTGGGTTTGGGCCTGGTCCATGGTTTCCTGGTCGGCGCTGGCAAAGACATCGGCCGGCGCGCCCTTGGCGATTTGCTGCAGCAAGGCGCCCGAAGCGGCGAAGTTGAGTTGCACCTTGGTGCCCGGATTCGCCGATTCGAACAGGGGCGCGATTTCGCGGAAGGCGTTAGTCAGGCTGGCCGCGGCCGAGACCGTGACGTCGGCCGCGTGCGAGGCGAAGGCAAAGCCGGCGGCCAGAGCGAAGGCCAGAGAGCGGGTGGCGAAGGTTTTCATGGGCATCTCATGGAAGGTGGTGGATCGCAATATCAAAGTATATACAGCGATGCGCATATTTTTCTGCATGAGTTTGATTTTCAAAGGAAATATGACGAGCCTATCGAAGTATCAACATCTACCTTTCGAACGAAGATCAAGGCGAAAAAAAGCCCGGGCCACTTTGCAGCGGCCCGGGCTTGGTGAAGAGATTGGGCGCGCGATGCGCCCGGCGCTTCAGTCCTCGACGAAGGCTTCTTCGCGTTTTTTCTTGATCGATGGCAGCAGCACGATGAGCAGCAAGGCCACGGCCACGGCCAGCAAGGAGGCGGAGATCGGGCGGGTCACGAAGACCGACCAGTCGCCACGCGAGATCAGCAGGGCGCGGCGCAGGTACTCCTCCATCATCGGGCCCAGGATGAAGCCGAGCAGCAAGGGCGCCGGCTCGCAACCGAGCTTGATGAAGATGTAGCCGATCACGCCGAACAGCGCCACCATCCAGATGTCGAAGCTGTTGTTGTTGGTCGAGTACACACCGATCGCGCAGAACAGCACGATGGCCGGGAACAGCCAGCGGTAAGGCACGGCCAGCAGCTTGATCCACATGCCGATCAGCGGCAGGTTCAAGATGATCAGCATGGCGTTGCCGATCCACATGGAAGCGATCAGACCCCAGAACAGTTCCGGGTTGCTGGTCATGACCTGCGGGCCCGGCTGGATGTTGTGAATGGTCATGGCACCGACCATCAGCGCCATCACGGCGTTGGGCGGAATGCCCAGCGTGAGCAGCGGGATGAACGAGGTCTGCGCGCCGGCGTTGTTGGCGGACTCGGGGCCGGCCACGCCACGGATGTTGCCCTTGCCGAACGGGATCTCACCGGGCTTGAGCTTGACCTTCTTCTCGATCGTGTAGGCGGCGAAAGCCGACAGCAGCGCACCACCGCCAGGCAGGATGCCCAGCGCGGAACCCAGGGCCGTGCCACGCAAAACGGCCGGCAGCATGTGCTTGAAGTCTTCCTTGGTGGGCATCAGGCCGTGCACCTTGTCGGTGAACACCTGGCGCTCGCCTTCGGGGTGGGACAGGTTGTGGATGATTTCGCCGTAGCCGAACACGCCCATGGCGATCACGACGAAGCTGATGCCGTCGGTGAGTTCAGGCACGTCGAAGCTGAAGCGGGCCACGCCCGAGTTCACGTCGGTGCCCACCAAGCCCAGCAGCAGGCCCAGCACGATCATGGCCAGCGCCTTGACGAGCGAACCCGAAGCCAGCACCACGGCGCCGATCAGACCCACGATCATGAGCGAGAAGTACTCGGCGGGGCCGAAGCTCAGGGCCACCTCGGTCAGCGGCGGCGCGAACGCGGCCAGCACCAAGGTGCCGACGCAACCCGCGAAGAACGAACCCAGACCAGCGGCGGCCAGCGCGGGGCCTGCCCGGCCCTTCTTCGCCATCTGGTGGCCGTCGATCACGGTCACCACCGAAGACGACTCGCCCGGCAGGTTGACCAGAATGGCCGTGGTGGAGCCGCCGTACTGCGCGCCGTAGTAGATACCGGCCAGCATGATCAGTGCGGCCACGGGCGGCAGGCCGTAGGTGGCGGGCAGCAGCATGGCGATGGTGGCGACCGGGCCGATGCCGGGCAGCACGCCGATCAGGGTGCCCAGCAGGCAACCCACCAGGGCGTAGAGGATGTTCTGGAAAGTGAAGGCGACGCCGAAGCCCAGCGCCAGATGGTCAAAAAGTTCCATGAAAAGAGTCTCCGGATCAGGCGGTCAGGAACGCAGGCCACACCGGGAACTGCAGATTCAATGCGTAGACAAAGGCGCCGTAGCTGCCAACGGCAAGGATGGTCGCGAGGATCACCGACTCCTTGAGGCTGGAGTTGGGGCGCGCGTAGCCGGCGATGAGGACCAGTGCGTAGATCGCGACGATCAGGCCGAAGGCGGGAAGGCCCACGCTTGGCAGGCCGACGAGCAGGATGCCGAAAGCCAGGTTGGCGCCGATGATGAAGCCCAGGGGGCGCCAGGCAATGCTGCCGATGGGGTCACCATCGATGGCCTTGCTCTTGAATGACTGCAGCGTCACGATCACTCCCAGCCCCGCCAGGACGATGCCTAGCAACAGTGGGAAGTAGCCTGGGCCCATGCGCGCCGCGCTGCCAACCGTGAAGTTGGTCGCTCCGATGGCAAACGTGATGCCAACGATGGTGAACATGAGTCCAGAGAAAAAGTCCTTTTGGCTTGCCAATTTCACGGCGTCTCCTCAATTTGTGGGTGTCGGGGGCGATTTTGATGCGGCCGCGCCATTTGGCGCATGTGGGTTACACCTACTCCAGGCCAGTTCGACCAGAGGCCTGCGGGTCGCAGGCCTGGCTTCACCACTTGCCTTTGGGCTGCTGGGCGCGCACAAAGGCCGCAATGATATCGGCGGAAGCCTGCCGATTCGCCTGCCGCGCGAAATCAATCGCGGTCAGTCCCCGTTCGTTCCTGAGCAGGGGGTCGGCGCCCTCCTCCAGCAACAGCTTGACCACGCCCGCGCTGCCGTATTGGGCGGCCATCATGAGGGGCGTGGTCTTGTTGGGCGACTCGGCGTCGATGTAGGCGTGGTGTTCGAGCAGCAGGCGCACCATGGCCGCGCTGTTGTCGCCGCCGTGGCTGGCGGCGTAGTGCAAGGGCGTCCAGCCCGGCTTGTTGACCTCGGCCTTGCGCGCGATCAGCCGTTTCGCCAGATCCAGCTGGCCCTTGATCGCCGCGATCATCAGGGGGCTCTCGTCCTTGCTGGTGCGAGCTTCCACGTCCACCTTGTTCTGGCTCAGCAGAAAGTCGGTCACCTGCGGCGCGTCGCCGCGAATCGCAAGGTACAAGGCGTGTTCGCCCGCGGCGTTGCGGGTGTTCAGGTCGAAACCCCGCTGCCCGAGCTGCCGCACGGTCGCGACGTCGTCTTTCGCGATGGCGATGAAGAAGTCGTCGAACGAGTTGGCCCAGGCCGAACCCGTGCATGCCAGGATCAAGCCAGCGATCCATTTAAAAACAAGGTGTTTTTTAATATTTCTCATGTATTGGATGAGGATTTTTATGCCAATGGCGTGGCGGTCACCTGGTCAAACAGCTGCTCGAAATTGCGGCTGGTGGCTTCGGCCACGGCCTCCACGCTGAGTCCCTTGAGCTCGGCGACCTGCTTGGCGACCCAGGGCACGTAAGCCGGCGTGTTCGTCTTGCCGCGGTAGGGCACGGGTGCGAGGTAGGGGCTGTCGGTCTCGATGAGGGTGCGGTCCAGCGGCACATAGGCGGCCACCTCGCGCAGATCGGCCGCGGTGCGAAACGTCAGGATGCCGGAGAAAGAAATGAAGAAGCCAAGGTCGAGCGCGGCACGGGCCACCGACATGCTTTCGGTGAAGCAGTGAAAGACCCCCTTTGCCGGCGCCAGCCCGGCGGCGGTGTCGGAGGCGAAACCGCCCTCCTCGCGCAGGATCGCCACTGTGTCGTCGGACGCGCTGCGGGTGTGGATCACCAAGGGCAGCGCGGTCTGGCGGGCGGCGCGGATGTGGACGCGAAACCGCTCGCGCTGCCACTCCATGTCGGCCACCGTGCGGTCGCCCAGGCGGTAGTAGTCCAGCCCGGTTTCACCGATGCCCACCACCCGCGGGCGGGCCGCGCGTTCCAGCAGGTCCTCGAGCGTGGGCTCCTGCACTTCGTCGCTGTCGGGATGCACGCCCACGGTGGACCAGAGGTGGTCGTGGTCGCGGGCGAGGCTGTAGACGTCTTCGAATTCTTCCAGCGTGGTGCAGATGCACAGGGCCCGGTCGACCTGGGCTTGCGACATGGCGTCGAGGATGCCGGGCAGTTGGGCCCGGAGCTCGGGAAAGCTGAGGTGGCAGTGGGAGTCGGTGAACATACGGAAAAGGTGCCGGCACGAAAAAGCCGATGGGCACCGCATTGTGCGCCGCATCGGCTGACCGGGAATCGGGGTGTCAGAGTGTCTGGGTGGCGCGGTCGGAACCGAGGCTGGAGCCCAGGATCTCCTCGATCTTCAATTTGAGCTGGCGCGACTTCTCGTCGGCCGGGAACCGGATGCCCACGCCCTGCGTGCGGGCCCCCTGGGCCTTGGCGGGAGTGACCCAGGCCACCTTGCCCGCGACCGGGTAACGCTGCGGGTCGTCGGGCAGGCTGAGCAGCACGTACACGTCATCGCCCAGCCGGTATTCGCGCGAAGAAGGGATGAAGATGCCGCCATCGGCGAACAAGGGGATGTAAGCGGCGTACAGCGCCGCCTTTTCCTTGATGGAGAGCTGGATCACGCTCGGCCGCGCCGCCGCGGCCGATGGAGGGGGGGAGGTGCTCATGGTTGGCGAGTTTAGCGGCAATACCCTGCCGCGCGGGTGGTTTTAAGGCCGTGTGTCAGCCCTTGCGCCCCGCCCCGCCGGCCAGCACCTGCCGGGTGCGCGCCGCCCAGGCTTCCTGCATCAGGCCGGCGTTGTAGGGGTGCTCGACCGAGCGCGCGGCGCTCATGAGCTCGCGCGACCACTGCGCCAGCGCGCCCCAGCGGGGTGCGGGGGGCAGTTGATCGGTCTGGAAAAAGCGCGCGGGCGCGCCCGCGGCCCGGGCCATGAGGTCGTGGCACAGCTTCTGCAGCACGGCGAGTTGCTGGGCCGGCGGCCAGCCATTGAGGGTGCCCCAATCGCCTCGGGCCAACGCCTGGGGCAGTTGCGCCCAGGTCGCGCCCTGCAAACCGGTGGCCGCCCAGGCCAGGGCATCGTCGGGCCGGCCACCGGCGGCCTGCAGCCACACGGCGGCCTGCGCGCGGTCCACCGCCTTGTTGCCGTCGGTGGCCTGTTGCACCAGCCAGTCCAGCGCCTCGGCCTCCTCGGGCCACACCATGCTGTGGGTCTGGCAGCGGCTGCGGATGGTGGGCAGCAGCTGGTGCGCGGCTTCGGTGGAGAGCACGAAGCGCACTTCCCCCACCGGTTCTTCCAGCGTCTTGAGCAAGGTGTTGGCCGACTCGATGTTCATGCGCTCGGCCGGGTGCACCAGGATCACCTTGGTGCGGCCGCGCGAGCGCGTGAACTGCGTGAAGCCCACCGCCTCGCGCGCCGCCTCCACGCGGATGAGCTTGCTGGCCTTGCGCTTCTTGTCGTCGATTTCTTTCTGCGCGCCCTCGTCCAGCGGCCAGCCGAGTTCCAGGCTCAGGGTCTCAGGCATAAGCGCGCACAGGTCGGCATGGGTGCGCACGTCGATCGCATGGCAGCTGCCACAGACACCGCAGGCCCCATCGGGGGTCGGCTGCTCGCACAGCCAGGCGCGGGCCAGTGCCAGCGCGAGGTCGTACTGGCCCAGGCCCGACGGGCCGGACAGCAGCAGGGCGTGGCCGCGCTGGGCCAGCAGGCCGCGCAGCTGTTTCTGCAGCCAGGGTGCGAGCGGGCTCATGCGCGGGCCTCGGTGGGTTGAAGCCAGCCACGCTGTTCGAACGCCTGGCGCACCTGCTGCCAGACCTCGGCCTTGGGCTGGTCGGACGCGATGCGGGCAAAGCGCTCGGGCGCGCCTTCCATGCGCTGGGCGTAGCCCGTCGCCACCCGCTCGAAGAACGCCTGCGGTTGCGACTCGAAACGGTCGGGCACGCGGGCGGAGGCCAGGCGCTGCGCGGCCACGGCGGGCGGCAGGTCGAACCACACCGTGAGGTCGGGGTGGCGCAGCGCGTCCGTGCCAGGCTGCGCCTGAACCCAGCGCTCCAGCTGCCGCAGGACCTCGAGGTCGAACCCACGGCCGCTGCCTTGGTAGGCGAAGGTGGCGTCGGTGAACCGGTCGCACAGCACCACCTCACCCCGCGCCAGGGCGGGTTCGATGACCTGTTGCAGGTGATCGCGGCGCGCCGCGAACATCAACAGGGCCTCGCTCAGCGGGTCCATGGCGTCGTTCAGCACCAGTTCGCGGAGCTTTTCCGCCAGCGGGGTGCCACCGGGCTCGCGGGTGAGCGAGACGCTGCGGCCCGCCGCCCGGAAGGCGTCGGCCAGCGAGGCGATGTGGGTGGACTTGCCCGCGCCGTCGATGCCTTCGAAGGTGATGAAGAGTCCGGCCGGATGCATGTGCGGAAGTGGGGTGGGCGCCTGCACGGGATCAGCGGCGCAGGATGTAGCGCTGGACCGCGGCATTGTGCTCTTCGAGGGTGGCGCTGAACTGGCTGGAGCCGTCGCCGCGCGAGACGAAATAGATGGCGTTGGTGGGCTGGGGACGCACCGCCGCCAGCAGCGAGGCCATGCCCGGAATGGCGATGGGCGTGGGCGGCAGGCCGGCGCGGGTGTAGGTGTTGTAGGCGGTGTCGGTCTGCAGGTCGACCCGGCGCAGGTTGCCGTCAAAACGTTCGCCCAGGCCGTAGATCACCGCCGGATCGGTCTGCAGCCGCATGCCGATGCGCAGGCGGTTGGAGAACACCCCCGCGACGCGCCGGCGGTCGCTCTCGAGGCCGGTTTCCTTTTCGACGATGCTGGCCAGGATGAGCGCTTCATCGGGCGTGCGCAGCGGCGATGCCGGGTCGCGCTGCTCCCACACCTGGGTCAGGCGCTGCTCCATGGCCTGCGCGGCCTGGCGCAGCACGCTGGAGGCCGGCGCGCGCGTGACCACGCGGTAGGTGTCCGGGAAGAAGCGCCCTTCGGGATGCCGGCCCGGGTAACCGATGAGCGCCATGATGTCGTTCTGGCTCATGCCCTCGATGTCCTGCGTGAGGTCGGGCGAGGTGCGCACGGCCTGCAGCACCTGGCGGATGTTCCAGCCTTCCAGCAGGGTGATGCTGCGCAGCGCCTGTTCGCCGCGCACCAGCTTGGACAGCAGCGCCCGAGGCGTGGTGCCGGGTGCGATTTCGTAGGTGCCGGCCTTGATGTCGCGGGCCTGGCCGGAAAAGCGGAACCACGCATACAGCAACTGCGAGGGTGTGTTCACGCCGGAGGCCTGCAGGGTGTCGGCCACCGACTGGGCCGAGGCCCCGGGCTCGATCGTGACGAGCAGCGGGTTCTGTGCCGAGGTGCTTGCCGCCAGGGGCAGCGGTTGCTGCAGCCACCACATGCCGCCCGCGGCCAGCAGCATGCCCAGCAGCAGGGACACAACCAGCAACATTTTCAGGAGACGGATCACAGGCTTGGGCTCGGCAGGGACAAGGCGTGGAGGGGCGGCGGGGAACCGGGCCGGCCATGATAATCGACGCCATGAGCACCTCGACGATCCCCTCCAGCATCCCCGACGGCCTGGCCAGCAAGCGGCGTTGCCCCGCTGCCGCACCTGGGTGTGATCCGGGTGGAAGGCGAAGACGCCGCGAAGTTCCTGCAGGGTCAGCTCACGCAGGATTTCGCCGTGCTCGGCCAGTCCGAGGCCCGCCTGGCCGCGTTCTGCTCGGCCAAGGGCCGCATGCAGGCCAGCTTCGTGGGCTTCAAGCGCGGCCCCGACGAGATCCTGCTGGTCTGCAGCCGCGACCTGCTGGCCACCACGCTCAAGCGCCTGTCCATGTTCGTGCTGCGCGCCAAGGCCAGACTCAGTGACGCCAGCGAGGCCTACGCCCTCTTCGGCCTGGTGGGCAGCGCCGTGCCGCCGGCCCTGCCGCCCACCTTGTGGAGCCAGTGGCGCGATGGTGAGGCCAGCGTGGTGCGCCTGTACCCGGCCGAGGGCCTGGCGAGAGCCCTGTGGGTTGCGCCCGTGCAAACCGAGGCGCCGGCGGGGGGCGCCATGGCCGAGCCGCTGTGGCAATGGCTGGACGTTCGCAGCGGCGTGCGCACCTTGAGCCAGCCGGTGTTCGAGGCCTTTGTGCCGCAGATGCTGAACTACGAATCGGTCGGCGGCGTGAACTTCAAGAAGGGCTGCTACCCCGGCCAGGAGGTGGTGGCCCGCAGCCAGTTCCGCGGCACGCTCAAGCGCCGCGCCTATCTGGTGCATGGCCAGACACCCATGGCGGCCGGCCAGGATGTGTTCCATGACGGCGACGCCGAACAACCCTGCGGCACCGTGGTGCAGGCGGCGGCCCATCCTTCGGGTGGTTTCGATGCCATCGTCTCGCTGCAGACCAGCGCGGCCGCGCAAGGCAGCCTGCACATCGGCGGCGCGCAGGGCCCGGCGCTGCAACTGCTGCCCCTGCCCTACCCCTTGCTGGACGACATCTGAGCAACGCGGCGGGTGCGACATGTGTCTGATCGCCTTTGCCCTGCACGCCGACCCGGGCTGTCCCCTGCTCATCGCGGCCAACCGCGACGAGTTCCTGGACCGGCCGACCGAAGCCCTGCACCGCTGGACCCTGGCCGACGGCACCGAGATCGTGGCCGGGCGCGACCTGCGCGACGGCGGCACCTGGCTCGGTTTGAGCCCTCGTGGCCGGGTCGCCATGCTCACCAATGTGCGGCAGACGCAGGCCGGCCCGGGCCCGTGCAGCCGGGGTGAGCTGGTCACGCGCTGGCTGCAGGGCCAGGGCGACGACCACGACGTGGACCAACTCGCCACCACGATCGATCCTGGCGCCTACGGCGGCTTCAATCTGGTGGTGGGCGATTTCCACCGCCACCGTTGGACCTGGCTGAGCAACCGCCATCCCGATGCACCGCACGAAGCGCGCTCGCCCGGGCTGTACCGCAAGGCGCTGGAGGCGGGTGTCTATGGCCTCTCCAACGCCAGCCTGGACACGCCCTGGCCCAAGACCCAGCGCCTCAAGCGGGCCGTGGCCGACGCGCTGGTGGGCCTGCACCAGCGCTCCGCCTCGGACGACTGGCTGCAGCCGCTGGCGCGCACGCTCACCGACCGCGCGCAGGCCGAAGTGCGCGAACTGCCGCACACCGGTGTGCCCGACGACATGGAGCGCGCGCTCTCCAGCCCCTTCGTGCACATGCCCGACCGCGCCTACGGCACCCGCAGCAGCCTGGTGGTGAGCGCGCGGCCCGGTGCCGACCAGGGCTGGGAGGTGCGCATGGACGAGTGGACGCACGACCACGCGGCACTGGGCGGCCCGTTCGAGGCCGTGCCCCACCGGCGCGAAACGCTGGTGTGGTGAAGGCCCGCCCGGATCAGAGTTTCGCGACCATTTCCTGGTGCGAGATGCCGGCCTCTTCGAAGGCCTCACCCCGGCGGTAGAAGCCCAGCCGGGTGTAGAAGCCCTCGGCGCTGCGCTGGGCGTGCAGCATCACTTCGGTGTCGCCGCGCTCGCGGGCCGCGCCCATCAATGCGTGCAGCACGTCCCGCCCCAACCGCCCGCCCCGCAACGAACGCTCTACCGCCATGCGGCCGACGCGCGCCACGCCCGGTTCGTGCGGCAGCATGCGCCCCGCTGCGCACCGCGCGGCCCAGGCGGTTGTAGGCCACGGCGTGCAATGCAACCGCATCGGCTTCGTCCCATTCGAGTTCCTTGGGGATGCGCTGCTCCTCCACGAACACCGCCGTGCGCAGGCGCTGCGCGTCGGGGCCGAGTTCGCTCCAGGGTCCCACGCGCACCGAGCTCATCGGTTCGCCGGCCTCATAGCCGTTGAGGGCCTCGCGCAGCGCGGGCGGCACCGGGCGGGACTTCTGCGTGGCGGGGTCGGCGAACACGTAGATCAGCTCGCCGCTGATCAGGTGCTCGTCACCGCGAAAGATCGCGCCGGTGAAGCTGAGCGAGGAGGTGCCGATGCGGCTGCACTTCATCGCCACGTCGATCTGGTCGTCCACCCGCGCCGAGGCATGGAACTCCACGGTGGCTTTCACCACGTACAGATCGCCTTCGAGCTGCTCCATCGTCTCGTGGTACGGCAGGGCCAGGGCGCGCCAGTAATCGGTGATGGCGGTGTCGAAGTACATCAGGTAGTGCGCGTTGAACACGATTTTCTGCATGTCCACCTCGGCCCAGCGCACGCGCAGGCGGTGGAAGAAGCGGAAGTCGGATCGGGTCAAGCTCATCTCAAGCGGCTCCAAAAGCGTTGCGCAGCGCCAGGGCCGCGTGTTGGTGGGCGGTCCTGGCCTGGGGAATGGCACGACCGAAGTTGATGAAGCCGTGGACCACGCCGGCGTAGATCTCCAGGTCCACCGCCACGCCGGCATGGCGCAGGCGGTCGGCGTACATCACGCCCTCGTCGGTGAGGGCGTCGCATTCGGCCAGGCCGATCCAGGCCGGCGCCACGTCGTCGAGATCGCGCGGGTGGCCGCTTTCGTCGACCCCGTCCAGCGGGGCAAAGCGCCAGTCGTCCCGGTCGGCCGCGTCGCGCAGGTAGTGACCGAAGAAATAGCGGATGTCCGCTTCCTCGAGCAGGAAGCCTTGGGCGAAGGTCTTGTGGCTGGCCGTGTCCTGGTGGCCCGCACAACCGGGGTAGAACAGGCATTGCAAGGCCAGCGGCCAGCCCGCGTCGCGCGCGGCGATCGCCGTCACCGCCGCCAGCGTGCCGCCCGCGCTGTCGCCGCCCACCGCGATGCGGGTGCCATCCAGCCCGAGTGCGCTGGCGTGTTCACGCAGCCAGGCCAGGCTGTCCCAGGCATCGTGCACCGCGGTCGGAAATTTCGCCTCGGGCGCGAGCCGGTAGTCCACCGAGAGCACGGCACAGCCCGCGAGATGGGCGAGCTGTCGACACAGCGGCCCGTGGGTGGCGACACTGCCCACCGTGAAGCCTCCGCCGTGAAAGTACAGCAGCACCGGCAGCGGGCTCCCTGACTCGGGCGCGAAGAGGCGCGCCGGCAGGTCGGCGCCATCGCGCGCGGGGATGCGCAGGTCTTCCACGCGGGCCATGGGGTGTGAGGGCACCTCCAGCACGCCGGCACCGGCCTCGTAGGCCGCCTTGGCCTGTTCCGGCGGCAGCGCGTGCAACGGCGGGTGCCCGGCGCGGGCGATGCGGTCGAGCACACCACGCATCATGGGCGTCAGCAGGTCGCGGGGATCGGGTGCGTTCGACATGGCATGCGATTGTGGCTGTCTTTTGCGCGACCCGTGCAGGCCCAGCGCCATAGGCAAGGCCCCGGGTCAACCGTATAGTTTTCCTCGCACCACGGAGACCCACATGGCCCAGATTCTTTACGTCACCAACATCCTGATCGATTTCGGCGCCCTCGCGCAATTGAAAGCGGAGTGCGAGCGCGTCGGCATCACCCGCCCGCTCATCGTCACCGACGCGGGCGTGAAGGCCGCGGGCCTGCTCGACAAGGCCCTGGCCGCCCTGCCCGGCCTGCAGCCGGCGGTGTTCGATCAGACGCCATCCAACCCGACCGAAGCGGCCGTGCGCGCCGCCGTCGAGGTGTACCGCCAGGTGGGCTGCGACGGCCTGATCGCGCTCGGCGGCGGCAGCGCCATCGACTGCGCCAAGGGCGTGGCCATCGCCTCCACGCACGAAGGCCCGCTCAAGACCTACGCCACCATCGAAGGCGGCTCACCGAAGATCACCGACCGCGTGCCGCCGCTGATCGCCGTGCCCACCACCGCCGGCACCGGCAGCGAAGTGGCGCGCGGCGCCATCGTGATCGTGGACGACGGCCGCAAGCTCGGTTTCCACAGCTGGCACCTGGTGCCCAGGACCGCCCTGCTCGACCCCGAACTCACGCTGGGCCTGCCGCCCATGCTCACCGCCGCCACCGGCATGGACGCCATCGCCCACTGCATGGAAACCTTCATGGCACCCGCCTTCAACCCGCCGGCCGATGGCATCGGCCTCGACGGCCTGCAGCGCGGCTGGGCGCACATCGAGCGCGCCACCAAGGAGGGCCAGGACCGCGAGGCCCGCCTGAACATGATGAGCGCGTCCATGCAGGGCGCGATGGCGTTCCAGAAGGGGCTGGGCTGTGTGCATTCGCTCAGCCACAGCCTGGGCGGCGTGAACCCGCGCCTGCACCACGGCACGCTCAATGCGGTGTTCCTGCCCGCCGTCATCCGTTTCAACGCCGAAGCCGAGTCGATGAAGAAGGACCACCGCCTGCAACGCATGGCCCACGCCATGGGCCTCGCCAGCGGCAGCGACGTGCCCGAGGCCGTCAAGGACATGAGCGCTCGCCTGGGCCTGCCCAGTGGCCTGGCGGCCATGGGCGTCACGCCCGACCTGTTCGACCGCGTGATCGAAGGCGCGCTGGCCGACCACTGCCACAAGACCAACCCGCGCCTGGCCAGCGCGAACGACTACCGCGCCATGCTCGCCGATTCGCTCTGAGGCCCGCGCGGCACCGAGTCCCGCTGCGCGGCGATCTCGCCCAGGCGCTGTGCATCGATCACCCGCACCCCGCCATAGTCCAGCTCGACCGCGCCTTTCGCCACCAGTTGCTGCAGGGCCGCGTTGATGCGCTGGCGCGGGATGCCGATCAGGTACGACAGCTCCTGCTGCGTGATCTGGAAGAACGGATCGACCGCCGGATACAGCACCGGGTTGAACAGCGCGAGCAGGCTGCGCGCCACCCGGATTTCGGGATTGCGCAGGCGGTCGGTCACGCGCGCCGCCATGAACTGGCCCAGGCGCTCGTTGATCTGCGCCATGAGGTACTGGTTGAACTCCAGCGACCCTTCCAGCAAGCGATGAAACGCCGCCACCGGCAGGCAGCCCACCGTGCTGGCGCGAATGGCCGATACCGTGTACCGGTAAGGCTCCAGCTTGATCACCGTACCCTCGCCAAACCACCCGCTGGTGGGCAGGCCGGCGTAGGTGATGGCCAGGCCGTCGCGCCGGTCGTTGCCCAGCTTGAGCAGGCCCTTCATCGTGCCGTACCAGTGCGTGGGCAGGCTGCCGAACTGGCACAGATGCTCCTGCGCGCGCAGTTGCAGAACCTGGATCTCCGCGCTCACCCAGCGCCGGTCTTCCGGTGCGAGCCGCTGCAGCCAGTGGATCTGGGCCAATTCTTCGGGAGAGGCGGACCGGCGTCGGGGCGGAGAAACGGGGGCGGGCATGTCGAGTGGGTGGACATCGAAAGGTGAAGAAGCCCTCCACGGTAGGTCAGCCTCGGGTGGTTTTTTGTCCGTCCCATCACAATTCTCGGGTCTTCCCTAGGTGGATGTCGGCGCGACGGCTCGGGCTCAGTGCTCCACGGTCAGGTCAACGAGCTTTTGCGCGTCCAGGACGCGCAGCGTGCGGTACTCCGCCCGGAGCACCCCTCGGCTTTCCAGCCGCGCAAGCGCCCGGTTGACACGCTGGCGTGAGATGCCGATCAGGTTGGAGAGGTCCTGCTGCGTGATCGACAGCACGTTGCCTGCGGAGGGAAACAGCACCGGGTTGCGGAGCCAGAGCAGGCTGCAGGCCAGGCGCTGCTCGTCGTCGACCATGCGTTCGATTTCCCGGGCCGCGATGAATTGCGCCAGGCGCTCATTGAGTTGCCCCATGGCATGGCGGTTGAAGGCAATCGAACGCCGCGCCAGCAGGTGGAAGTCGGCCGCGGCCAGGCTGGCCACCACGCTTTTGCGCAGGGCCTGCACGCTGAACATGAACGCGTGGCCTTTGAGCAAAGTGCCTTCGCCGAACCAGCCGCCCGCTGGGATGCCGCTGAACATGAGGTGATCCTCGTCGCCATGCGGGTGCTCCACCCGCAGCATGCCTTCAAGCACGCCCCTCCAGTGGGTGGATGGATCGCCCGCCCGCACCACGAAGCGACCGGCCTCCCATTCGCGCACCCGCAAACGGGGCACCACCCACGCACGGTCCTCGCCCGAGAGCACGGCCACCCAGGGAATGCGGTCGAGCTCGCGCCCCGTGGCCGGCCGTTCGTTTTCTGCTTCTGCACACATCCGGGCAATGGTAATTCGCGCGAGGCATTAGGTGACTTCCCTAGGAATGGTGTGTCACGGACAAACTGGGCGAGAGACCCTCCCTAGCATCGGCCCAGCTCAAAACGACCCCTTGAAGGAACCGATCGATGGGAAACACCTTTCCGCTGATGCTGCTGCACCATGCGCTTGAGCGCGGCGATGCGCCGGCCATGCGCGAGAAGGAATACGGCATCTGGCAGACCACGACCTGGGCCGAACTGGCCCGACTCGTGGAGCACATCGCCTGCGGCCTGTATTGCGCGGGCCTGCGGCGGGGTGAACACCTGGCGCTGGTCAGTGGCAACCGCCCTTTCCTCTACGCCACCATGCTGGCCGCGCAGTCGCTGGGTGCCATCCCGGTGCCGCTGTACCAGGACGCGGTGCGCAACCGAATGCGTCTTCCCGATCAACAACGCCGAGGTGCGCTTCTGCGTGGTGGAAGACCAGGAGCAGGTCGACAAGATGCTGGAGATCCGCGAGCGCTGCCCGCAGCTCAGCCACATCTACTACGACGACCCGCGCGGCCTGCGCAACTACGAGCACCCTGGCCTCGTGCCGCTGGTCTCGCTCATCAAGATCGGCCGGGCCTTTGCCCACAGCCACACCCAGTTCTTCCGCACCGAAATCGGCAAGACCCATGCCCACGACGTGGCCGCCATGTTCTTCACCAGCGGCACCACCGGCAACCCCAAGGGCGTGGTGCACACGCACCACACGCTGCTCAACCGGGCGCGGGCGGGCGCCCTCTTCGACAGCCTGACCGACCACGAGGAAGTTCTTGCCTACCTGCCTCCCGCCTGGATCGGCCAGAACATCTTCAGCTACGCGCAGTGGCTGGCCTGTGGCTACGTGGTGAACTGCCCGGAGTCGGCCTCCACGGTCACGATCGACCTCAAGGAAGTCGGCCCGACCTATTACTTCGCGCCGCCACGCATCTTCGAAGGCCTGCTCACCAGCGTGATGATCCGCATGGAAGACGCCGGCGCGATCAAGCGCGGCATGTTCCACCGCTTCATGGCGCTGGCCCGCCGCGTGGGCCCGGACCGCATGGACGGCAAACCGATCGGCCTGATCGACTCGATCAAGTACCGCCTGGGCGACTGGCTGGTCTACGGCCCGCTGCGCAACAACCTGGGCATGAGCCGCGTGCGCGTGGCCTACACCGCGGGCGAAGCCATCGGGCCCGACCTCTTCAGCTTCTACCGCTCCATCGGCATCAACATGAAGCAGCTCTACGGCTCCACCGAGACGGCCGTGTTCGTCTGCCTGCAGCCCGACCACGAGGCCCGCGCCGACACCGTGGGCGTGCCCTGCGAAGGGGTGGAGATCAGGCTCTCCGAGACCGGCGAGATCCTGGTCAAGTCCCCCGGCCTGCTCAAGGGCTACTACAAGAACCCGCAGGCCACGGCCGAGGTCCTGACGTCCGACGGCTGGTACCACACCAGCGACGCGGGCTTCATCGACGCCTCGGGGCACCTGAAGATCATCGACCGCGTCAAGGACGTGGGGCGGCTGAAGGGCGGCGCGCACGACGGCGCCATGTTCGCGCCCAAGTACGTGGAGAACAAGCTCAAGTTCTTCTCCCACATCAAGGAGGCCGTGGCCTACGGCGATCAGCGCGAGCGGGTCTGCGTGATGGTCAACATCGACTTCGAGGCGGTGGGCAACTGGGCCGAGCGGCGCAACCTGCCCTACGCCGGCTACACCGACCTGGCGCAGAAGCCCGAGGTGTACGAACTCATCCGCGAGTGCGTGGAGAAGGTCAACGCCGACCTCAGCCGCGACGAGCTGCTCGCGGGCAGCCAGATCAGCCGCTTCCTGGTGCTGCACAAGGAGCTGGACGCCGACGACGGCGAGCTCACCCGCACCAACAAGGTGCGCCGCGGCTTCATCGCCGAGAAGTACGGCGTGCTGGTCGAGGCACTGTACGGCGGCAAGGCCGAGCAGTACATCCAGACGCAGGTGAAGTTCGAGGACGGGCGCACCGGCTCGGTCAGCGCCACGCTCAAGCTGAGCGACGCCAAGACCTTCACCCCCGTCAAGGCCGCAGCCTGAGCCGCCGCCCGAGCCCGAACACCCCACACCCGACCATGACACAGAAGAAGATCGGCGACGTCGTCCTCAACGTCCAGAACATCAGCCTGCGCTTTGGCGGCGTCAAGGCGCTGACCGACATCAGCTTTGACGTGCGCGAGCACGAGGTGCGCGCCATCATCGGGCCCAACGGCGCGGGCAAGAGCTCCATGCTCAACTGCATCAACGGGGTGTACCAGCCCCAGGAGGGCTCGATCAGCTTTCGCGGCCGCACCTTCAGGCACATGAACAGCCGCCAGGTGGCCGAGATGGGCATCGCGCGCACCTTCCAGAACCTGGCGCTCTTCAAGGGCATGAGCGTGATCGACAACCTCATGACCGGGCGCAACCTGCGCATCAGGAGCGGGCTGCTCGCGCAGGCCTTCCGCAACCCCTTCGGCATCGGCGGCGCTCAGAAGGAAGAAGAAGCGCACCGCGAGTTCGTCGAACACATCATCGACTTCCTGGAGATCCAGGCCTACCGCAAGACGCCGGTGGGGCAGCTGCCCTACGGGCTGCAGAAGCGCGTGGACCTGGGCCGAGCGCTGGCCATGGAGCCGCAGGTGCTGCTGCTGGACGAGCCGATGGCGGGCATGAACCTGGAGGAGAAGCAGGACATGAGCCGCTTCATCCTGGACGTGAACGACGAGTTCGGCACCACCATCGTGCTGATCGAGCACGACATGGGCGTGGTGATGGACATCTCCGACCGCGTGGTGGTGCTGGACTACGGCAAGAAGATCGGCGACGGCACCCCCGAAGAGGTCCGCCGCAACGAGGAGGTCATCAGCGCCTACCTCGGCACGAGTCACTGAACGAGAACGACACCATGGCATTTTTTCTTGAGACTCTCTTCGGCGGCCTGATGGTGGGCATGCTGTATTCCCTGGTCGCGCTGGGCTTCGTGCTGATCTTCAAGGCCTCGGGCGTCTTCAACTTCGCCCAGGGCGCCATGGTGCTCTTCGCCGCCCTGGCCATGGCCCGCTTCTCCGAGTGGATCCCCCTGTGGCTGGGCATCGAGAGCAAGTGGCTGGGCAATCTGTTGGCCTTGGCCACCGTCGTGCTGCTGATGGTGGTCGTGGCGCAACTCATCGAGATGGGCGTCTTGCGCCATCTCGTCAACCAGGACGGCATCACCTTGCTGATGGCCACGCTCGGCATCAGCTACTTCCTGGATGGCCTGGCCCAGCTGGTGTTCGGCAGCAGCACCTACAAGATCGATGTCGGCATGCCCAAGGATCCGATCATCGTGCTCGAGAGCACCTTCCAGGGCGGGCTGTTGCTGAGCCTGGAAGACCTGTATGCCGCCGCCATTGCCGCCATGCTGGTGGCCTTGCTCACCCTGTTCTTCCAGAAGACGGGCACCGGCCGGGCCCTGCGCGCCGTGGCCGACGACCATCAGGCCGCGCAGTCCATCGGCATCCCGCTCAACCGCATCTGGGTCATCGTCTGGTCGGTGGGCGGCCTCGTGGCGCTGGTGGCCGGGATCATCTGGGGCTCCAAGCTCGGTGTGCAGTACTCCATCTCGCTGGTGGCGCTCAAGGCCTTGCCGGTGGTGATCCTGGGCGGCCTCACCTCCGTGCCCGGCGCCATCGTGGGCGGTTTGATCATCGGTGTGGGCGAGAAGCTCTCGGAGATCTACATCGGCCCCATGGTGGGTGGCGGGATCGAGAACTGGTTCGCCTACGTGCTGGCGCTGCTCTTCCTGCTGGTCCGCCCCCAGGGCCTCTTCGGCGACAAGATCATCGATCGCGTCTGACCCCTTCCCCCGACACACGCACAAGGACACGCACCATGTTTTACCGGGAGAACGGTCAGTTCAAGACCTCCTACCGCGCCGATCAGCAGATCTTCACGGTGGCACAGGACCGGCTCGCCATCGGTCTGCTCGCCGTGCTCGCTTTTGCTGGCGATCCCCCTGCTGGCCAGCGACTACGCCTTCCGCGCCGTGCTCATACCCTTCCTGATCCTCTCGCTCGCGGCCTTGGGCGTGAACATCCTGGTCGGTTACTGCGGCCAGATCTCGCTGGGCACGGGGGCCTTCATGGCGGTGGGGGCCTATGCGGCGTACAACCTCCAGGTCCGCATCGAAGGCCTGCCCCTGTTGCTCGCGCTGATCGGCGGTGGGCTGTGCGCCATGGCCCTGGGCATCGTGTTCGGCATCCCCAGCCTTCGCATCCGTGGCCTGTACCTGGCCGTGGCCACGCTGGCGGCCCAGTTCTTCGTGGACTGGTTCGTCAACCGCGCGGCCTGGGTCACCAACCACTCGACATCGGGACTGGTGAGCATCCGGTCCCTCGATTTTCTCGGCATGGCGCTGGACACGCCCGCCCGCAAGTACCTGCTCTGCCTCACGTTGCTGGTGGTGCTCGGCCTGATGGCCAAGAACCTGGTGCGCAGCGCCAAGGGCCGCGAGTGGATGGCGATCCGCGACATGGACGTGGCCGCCGCCGTCATCGGCATCCGGCCGGTGAGCGCCAAGCTCAGCGCGTTCGCGGTCAGCAGCTTCATCGTCGGTGTGGCCGGCGCGCTCTGGGGATTCGTCCATCTGGGGGCCTGGGAACCCGCGGCTTTCGGCATCGACAAGTCGTTCCAGCTGCTCTTCATGGTGATCATCGGCGGCCTGGGCTCCATCGTCGGCGCCCCCATGGGCGCGGCCTTCATCGTCCTGCTGCCGCTGGTCCTCAACCATGTGCCCCATTGGCTGGGATTGCCGATTTCCACCGGCACCGCCGCCTTCCTGGAACACATGATTTTTGGCGCGCTGATTGTCGTTTTCCTCATCGCCGAACCCCATGGGCTGGCCCGCCTGTGGTCGACCGCGCGCCAGAAGCTGCGGCTGTGGCCCTTTCCTCATTGACCGCGCAACGCCCTCGCCTTCTTCCGTTCCCCAACCCCTTGAACCTTTCAGGAGACCAGCCATGAAGACCCACACCCCTTCTTCGTTCGCCCGCGTCGCCGCCCTGGCGGCCATGAGTCTGACGTCCTTCTTGCCGCTCGCGGCAAGCGCACAGGCGTCCGAACAATTCATCCCATTGCTCGTCTACCGCACCGGCCAGTTCGCGCCGCTCGGCATCCCATGGGCCGACGGCAAGCAGGACTACCTCAAGCTGATCAACGCCCGCGATGGGGGTGTCAACGGCGTGAAACTCGTGTTCGAGGAGTGCGAAACCGCCTACGACGCGGCCAAAGGCGTGGAATGCTACGACCGCCTGAAGGCCAAGGGCTCCGGCGCTTCCGGCTTCGACCCTCAGTCCACCGGCATCACCTTCGCCGTCACGGACAAGGCCCTCACCGACAAAGTCGCCATCCAGACCATGGGCTACGGGCTCTCGCAATCGGTGGACGGCACGGTGTTCGAGTGGAACTTCCCTCTGCTGGGCACCTACTGGACGGCCACCGACATCATCCTGCAGGACATCGCCCGCAAGGAAAAAGGCAACCTCAAAGGCAAGAAGATCGCCCTGGTCTACCACGACTCGCCCTATGGCAAGGAGCCGATCCCGCTGCTGCAGAAGCTGGCCGCCCAGGACGGCTTCGACCTCTCCCTCTTCCCCGTCACGCCGCCCGGCGTCGAACAGAAGTCCGCCTGGCTGCAGATCCGCCAGCAGCGTCCCGATTACGTTCTGTTCTGGAGCGCGGGGGTCATGACGCCGGCCGGCATCCGCGAGGCCCAGGCCAGCGGGTTCCCACGCGACAAGTTGTATGGCGTCTGGTGGGCCGGCTCCGACCACGATGTCAAGGACATCGGCGAAGGCGCCAAGGGCTACAACGCCGTCACCATCCACAACAGCGCGGCACGGGACAAGGTCCACGATGAGCTCAAGAAACTCGTCTACGACAAGGGCATGGGCACCGCGAAGGACGATGGTGAGGTGGGCGTCATGGCGCACACGCGCGGCATGATGATCGCGATGCTTCAGGTCGAGGCCATCCGCGCCGCCCAGGAGAAGTTCGGCAAGGGCAAGACCATGACACCCGAGCAGGTGCGCTGGGGCTTTGAAAACCTGGATCTCACCGAGGCCAGGCTCAAGACGCTCGGCTTCGGCGAGATCATGCGGCCCGTCAAGACCTCTTGCAGCAACCACATGGGCGCCGCCTGGGGACGCATCGCCCAATGGGATGGCGCCAAGTGGGCCGTGAAATCCGACTGGTACGAAGCTCGCAAGGCCAATCTGGACCCCTTGGTGAAGGAGCACGCCGCCAAGTACGCCAAGGACAAGAACATCACGCCCCGCAGTTGCAACTGAACACCGCTTCAGCGACCAAGACATGCGCCCTTCCGACTCCACCCGCGCCGGGCCTCAGGCCACCGCATCCGTCGATGCGGTGGTGCTCAACGTCAACGGCATCGAGGTCATCTACAACCACGTCATCCTGGTGCTCAAGGGCGTCTCGCTGCAGGTGCCCCAGGGCCAGATCGCAGCCATCCTGGGCGGCAACGGCGCGGGCAAGACCACCACGCTGCGCGCCATCTCCAACCTGCTCAAGGGCGAGCGCGGCGAGGTCACCAAGGGCAGCATCGAGCTGCGCGGCGAGCGCATCGAGAACCTCTCGCCCGCCGACCTCGTGCAGCGCGGCGTGGTCCAGGTCATGGAGGGGCGCCACTGCTTCGCCCACCTCACCATCGAGGAGAACCTCATGACCGGCTCCTACACCCGCAAGAGCAAGGCCGAGGTCGCGGCCAACCTGGAGAAGGTCTACACCTACTTCCCGCGCCTGAAGACCCGGCGCACCAGCCAGGCCGCCTACACCTCGGGCGGCGAGCAGCAGATGTGCGCAATCGGCCGCGCCCTCATGACCAACCCCAGCGTGATGCTGCTCGACGAACCCTCCATGGGCCTGGCCCCGCAGATCGTCGAAGAGGTCTTCGAGATCGTCAAGGACCTCAACCAGAAGGAGAAGGTCACCTTCCTGCTGGCCGAGCAGAACACCAACATGGCGCTGAAGTACGCCGACTACGGCTACATCATGGAGAGCGGGCGCATCGTGATGGACGGCGTGGCCAGCGAGCTGCGCAACAACGAGGACGTCAAGGAGTTCTACCTCGGCATGGGCGGGGGCGAGCGCAAGTCCTTCAAGGACATCAAGAGCTACAAGCGGCGCAAGCGCTGGCTGGCGTAGGAGATACCACCATGAGCGAGCATTTCGATCACTTGGAGACCCGCTCGCAGGCCGAGCGGGAGGCCTATCTGATGAAGGCCTTGGCGCGGCAGGTCGAGCACGCCAGACGGCACACCACCGCCTATGCCGACATCCTCAAGGATGTCGACCCCGCGGCCATCAACACGCGCGAAGCGCTGGCGCAATTGCCCGTCACCCGAAAGCACGAACTGATCGCGCTGCAACGCCAAGGGCGCGCGCTGCATGGGGGCCCTTTTGGTGGCTTCTGCAGCATCGGCTACGGGCCCGGCATGTCCCGGGTCTTCGCCAGCCCGGGACCGATCTACGAACCCGAGGGCGAAGGCCGGGGCAGTTGGCGCGTCGCGCGCGCCATGCACGCCGCCGGTTTCCGGCGCGGCGACCTGATCCACAACGCCTTCAGCTACCACCTCACGCCCGCTGGCGCCATCATGGAGTCCAGCGCCATCAGCCTGGGCTGCACCGTGCTGCCCGCCGGCACCGGGCAGACAGAGCTGCAGGTGCAGACCATGGCCGATCTGGGGCCGCAGGCGTACGTGGGCACCCCGAGCTTCCTGAAGATCGTTCTGGAGCGGGCCGCCGACATGGGCGTGCCCCTGTCTTCGCTCAAGCGCGCCCTTTTCAGTGGCGAGGCCTGCTCGCAGAGCCTGCGGGGCTGGTTCCAGGAACAGGGCATTTCGGCCTTCCAGGCCTACGCCACGGCCGATCTGGGCCTGATCGCCTACGAGACCCAGGCGCTGGAGGGCATGGTGCTGGACGAAAACCTGGTTCTGGAAATCGTGCGGCCCGGCACCGGCGAGCCGGTGGCCGTGGGTGAAATCGGCGAGGTGGTCGTCACCACCTTCAACCCCACCTACCCGTTGATCCGCTTTGCCACGGGCGACCTGTCGGCCTTCCTGCCCGGCCAATGCCCCACCGGCAGGACCAATCTGCGCATCGAGGGCTGGCTGGGCCGCGCGGATCAGACCACCAAGGTGCGCGGCATGTTCGTGCACCCGACCCAGGTGGCATCGATCTCCGAGCGCTTTTCAGAGATACGGCGTGCCAAGCTGGTCGTCAGCGGCGAAATGGGCACGGACCACATGCTCTTCCAGGTCGAGGTGTCGAGACCTTCCGAAGAACTCGAGCAGCGCATCCAGGAGGCGATCCGCGAAGTCACCAAGCTGCGGGCCGAGGTGGCGCTGCTGGTGCCCGGAGCGCTTCCCGAGGACGGCAAGACCATCGAAGACCTGAGGCGCCACCGCTAGGGTCAGGCATGCGGCTCGGGCTGGCCCTCCGCACCGCCGCCTTGCCCGTCCATGCGCGCCCCCACGTGCACCTCGCCGCGCGCTTCGGCCAGCTCCACCTGGCGCTGGCGCTCCGCGAGGCGGGCTTTCTCTTCCGGGCTGCGCTGGTCGTGGCAATGGGCACAGCTCACGCCCTTGACGTAGTGGGGTGAGGCCTTTTCCTCGGGGCTCAGTGGCCAGCGGCACGAACGGCAGAGCTCGTGCGGGCCGGGCGCCAGGCCGTGGCCCACGCTCACGCGCTCGTCGAACACGAAGCAGTCGCCCTGCCAGGTGCTTTGCTCGGGCGGCACCTCTTCCAGGTACTTGAGGATGCCGCCTTCCAGGTGATAGACCTCGTCGAAGCCTCGCATCTTCATGAGGGCGGTCGACTTCTCGCAGCGGATCCCGCCGGTGCAGAACATCGCCACTTTGGGTTTCCTGCCCTCACCCTGCAAGGCCGGCTGGGCATCCAGCCAGGCCGGCAGTTCGGTGAAGGTCTTGATGTTCGGGTTGATCGCGCCCTGGAAGGTGCCGATGGCCACTTCGTAATCATTGCGCGTGTCGATCAGCACCACGTCCGGATCGGCCAGCAAGGCGTTCCAGTCCTGCGGTTTCACGTACTGGCCCACGGTCTGGTTCGGGTCCAGCCCGGGCACCCGCAGGGTGACGATCTCTTTCTTCAACCGCACCTTCATGCGGTGGAACGGCGGATGATCGCTCCAGGAGGTCTTGTGCGGCAACTGAGCCAGGCGCGGGTCGGCGCGCAGGTGGGCAAGCACCGCCAGCACCCCCTCTTCCGGCCCCGCGATGGTGCCGTTGATGCCTTCGCGCGCCAGCAGCAACGTGCCCTTGACGCCGTGGGCCTCGCAGCAGGCCAGAAGGGGTTCGCGCAGGTCGGCGTGGTCCGGCAGATCGACGAACTGGTACAGGGCGGCGGTGAGAAAGGCGGGCATGGGGGGATTATCCCGCGCCCTACAGCGGCTCGACGCGCGAGAGGTCGGGCTTCTCCAGCCACCGGGCGAACTCGTCGGCCAGCTGGCGCGCGGCGCTGGTGGCGCCGTTCCAGGCCTTCATGCGCGCCGGCAGGTCCTGCCCGTAGCGGCTGAAGTCGTCCCGGTCGGGCAGCTTGCTGTTGGGCAACTGCTTGACCCACTCCGGATCGGGCGCGATCACCAGCATGGTGTCCAGCGCCGGGCTGCTGCGGTGCCGGCCCTTCCAGGCCTTGTCGAGCCAGCCGGGCACCACGGCTTTCTGGAAGTGGGGGTACAGCACGATGGGCGATGCCGTCGGCGGCTGGTACTGCAGGTGCAGGTGGTAGTCGGTGAGACCGCCGTCCCAGTAGGTGCCCGGTGGCGCGCCCGCGATGTTGCGCACCGGGCGCAGCATGAAGGGAATCGAGCAGCTCGCCTGCAACGCGTCCATGAAGTTGTCGGCGAACATCGGTACCTGCCGCGTGCGGTAGTCGAGCGTGGCGAAAGGCAGCGGGCTCACCCCGCCCGAGCCGGACGGCACGGACGAGAACACCACCCGCTCCAGCCAGGCGCCCAACGCCTTGCGGTGCAGCGCATTGGCGGTGAAGGCGCCGAGGTAACCCAGCGGCGTGCGCAGGTGGCCTTCGTGCCGCAGCAGCAGGCGCCCCCGCGAGGTGACGATGTGCAGGCGGTAGCGGGGGTTGTGAAGGGCTTCCTCCACCCGTCCGCCGTAGAACAGCTGAAGGTTTTCACCGAAGCGCTGGCTGATCTGGCTGGCCGTGGGGCGCTTTTGCCCGGCGGGCAGGTCGTAGTGCTGGGCGATGTAGTCCCGCTCCAGCCGTTCGAAGGCTTCCACGGGGTTGTCCAGGCAGGCCGTGGCGATGCGCCAGGCGCCGATGGACGCACCGACCAGGTGCACGGCCTGATCGCTGCGCGGCAGCCACTCGCCGAACAGGAAACGATCGAGGGGGCCGAGGATCAGGCCCTTGGGGCCGCCCGCCGCCGCGGGGATGATGCCGACGTCGTGGGGACGCAGGCCATGTTGTTCGATATGCCGCCGGGCCGTGGGGCCGGCGTAGAGACGGAGCGCGGACATAGGGCTGCGATTGTCGCGCAGCCCCGGAGGTTCAAAAAGATCAGTTCGGTTCGGACGCCTCGGTGACTTCCGAATGGCGCGAAATCGACGGAATCTCTTCGGCCACCACGGTGTCGGGATCGATGCCGAGCACCAGCCCCACGGGATCCGGGTAGGTGTTGATCAGCAGCTCCGAGCGCATCTGCTGCTCTTCGGCGCGAGCGCGCCAGGAGCCGATGTGGATCACGCCGGCAATGGGCTCGTACACATCGTTGTCGAACGGCGCGGTCTGGTGGAGGATCGCGTTGATCATGCGCTTGGGGAAATGCCAGTCGCGCGCCAGCGCCGCGCCCACTTCGGCGTAGCTGTAGCCGAACAGGCCGCGCTCGGCCTTGGCGCGCTTGAGATCGAGCATGGGTACGCTGCGGTCGAGGTCGATCATGGCCTCGGGCATGCCCACGTGCATGACGAGTTCGCCGATGCCATGGATCAGGCCGGCCGTGAACGCGGTGTTCTCGTCCATCTTGATCGGCAGCGCGATGTAGCGCGAGAGGTTGGCCGTGTTGAGGCTGTAGCGCCAGAACTGATTGAGGTTGACCCCACCCACGGTGTGGAAGCCTTCGCCCAGCGAGGCGGCAATCACCAGCGCGCGCACCTTGATGAGGCCCAGCACATTGATCGCGTCGCGCGCATTGCACACCGAGCGGTGCAACCCGAAGAAGGCGGAATTGGCGGTCTTGAGCAGCTTGGCGGTCAGCACCGGATCGTCTTCGATCAACGAGGCCGCCAGCATGGCGTCGACATCTTCCTTGTCGAAGGTCTCGATCAGCTTGCGCACGACCTTGGGCGCAGACGGAAGTGCATTCGGTTGCTTGAGGAGCTTTTCGAGTTGCATGATGACCTGCCTTTGCTGAGACGTGACTGCAAGAAAGTTGTCCCTTTGTCATCGTCGCAAAGGCGACGCACTTTAGAACTTTTCAGTCAATGAATGCGCTGAGGGCCTGGCTGAATGACCATTCCGTGGGATCCTTGCCCAGCACGCTGTCCAGGTCCAGGCCCAGCGTGAGGCCGATCATGTCGGGGAAGGCGGCGCACGAGGCCGGCTTCGTCGAGCTGGATTTCCTCGGCACGGGCGCGCCAGGAGGCCAGGTGCAGCACGCCGCCGAGCGTGTCGTACACCTCGCCGTCGAACGGCGCGGTCTGGTGCTTGAGGGCGGAGACGATGGTGGTGGGGAACTGCCACTTTTCGGCCATGCCGGCGCCGACCTCGGCGTAGGTGTAGCCCAGCACCGAGCGCTCCACCTCGGCGCGGCGCAGGTCCAGCGGCGGCGTGCCCATGTCGATGGGCCCGATCACGTCGGGCATGGCGATGTGCATGATCAGGTCGCCGATGGCGTGCACCAGGCCGGCGGTGAAGGCATTGCCCTCGTTCTGGCGCAGCAGGCTGGAGAGCGAGCGCGAGATATCGGCCACCCGCAGGCTGTAGCGCCAGAACTGGACCATGTCCACGCCCGGCACGTTCTTGAAGCTTGAGCCCAGCGCCGCGGCCATCACCAGCGAGCGCACATGGGTCATGCCCAGCAGGGCCACCGCCTCTTCGGCGCTGCCGATCTGGCGGCTGACGCGGAAAAAGGCCGAGTTCGACAGGCGCAGCACGCGGGTGGTGAGCGCGGGATCGTGCGCCACCAGGCTGGCGACGCGTTTGGGGCTGGGGTCTTCCTTGTTCATCTCGGCCAGCAGGTCCGAGACGGTGCGCGACATCGCGGGCAAGGCGCGCGGGTAGTTCAGGAGGGCTTCGAGTTCCATGGGGTGGTGAAGGCCGTGCGTGCAGAAGGATTTCCGATTTCCCTCCTTATCGGCGATTCAACCGAAGACTTGAGGCCGGTGGGCCTCAAGTCTGTCGCCCCTGCCCGGCCGGGCCCCGGCGCAGGCTCAGGCGCCTTTTTTCAGCTTGGCGAAGGCCGAGGCCATGGCCGATGGCGCCGGTGGCGAGGCCGGGCCGCTGGAGCGGCCGTGTCCGCGCGAGGCTTCGAAGCGGTTGTCGCGCGGCCCATCGCGCCGGGCCGGCGCGGCGTCGAGCTTCATGGACAGGCCGATGCGCTTGCGCGCCACGTCCACTTCCATCACCTTGACCTTGACGATGTCGCCGGTCTTGACGATCTCGCGCGCGTCGTTCACGAACTTGTGCGACAGCTGGCTCACATGCACCAGGCCGTCCTGGTGCACGCCGAGGTCCACGAAAGCGCCGAACTGGGCCACGTTGCTCACCGTGCCTTCGAGGACCATGCCCTCGCGCAGGTCGCTGATGTCGTCCACGCCTTCGTTGAAACGCGCCACCTGGAAGTCCGGGCGCGGGTCGCGGCCGGGCTTTTCCAGCTCGCCCAGGATGTCCTTGACCGTGATGACACCGAAGCGCTCGTTGGCGAACAGTTCGGGCCGCAGGGTCTTGAGCATGTCGGCGCGGCCCATCAGCTCGCCCACGGGCTTGCCGGTCTTCTCCATGATCTGCTCGACCACGGCGTAGGTTTCGGGGTGCACGCCGGTCATGTCCAGCGGGTTCTCGCCGCCGCGGATGCGCAGGAAGCCCGCGCTCTGCTCGAAGGTCTTGGCGCCCAGGCCGGCCACGTCCATCAGCTGCTGGCGGCTCTTGAACGCGCCATGCGTCTCGCGCCAGCGCACCACGGCCTTGGCGCACGCTGCCCGAAAGGCCGGAGACGCGCGAGAGCAGCGGCACGCTGGCGGTGTTCAGGTCCACGCCCACGCCGTTCACGCAGTCTTCCACCACGGCGTCGAGGGTGCGCGCGAGCTCGCTCTGGTTCACGTCGTGCTGGTACTGGCCCACGCCGATGCTCTTGGGGTCGATCTTCACCAGCTCGGCCAGCGGGTCCTGCAGGCGGCGCGCGATGCTGGCCGCGCCGCGCAGGCTCACGTCCACGTCGGGCATTTCCTGCGAGGCGAATTCGCTCGCGGAATAGACCGAAGCGCCCGCCTCGCTGACCACGACCTTCTGCACACCGGTCAGGTTGGCCTTCTCCAGCAGCTTGATGAGGTCGGCGGCGAGCTTGTCGGTCTCGCGGCTGGCGGTGCCGTTGCCGATGGCGACCAGGTTCACGCCGTGCTTGCGGCCCAGCAGCGCCAGGGTGTGCAGAGCGCCGTCCCAGTCGCGCCGGGGTTCGTGCGGGTACACCGTGGCGGTGTCGACGAGTTTGCCGGTGGCATCGACCACCGCCACCTTCACGCCGGTGCGGATGCCCGGGTCCAGGCCCATCACCACCTTGGGGCCGGCCGGCGCGGCCAGCAGCAGGTCGCGCAGGTTGTCGGCGAAGACCTTGATCGCCACCGCCTCGGCGCTCTCGCGCAGGCGGGCGAACAGGTCGCGCTCGCTGGAGAGCGAGAGCTTGACGCGCCAGGTCCAGGCCACGCACTTGCGCAGCAGGTCGTCGGCGGCGCGGCCCTTGTGGCTCCAGCCCAGGTGCAGGGCGATGCGGCCTTCGGCCAGCGAGACCACGGGCGCGGCCTTGCCGGTGGTGGCGGGCACCACCTCGGGCTCGGGCAGCACCAGCTTGGCGTCCAGGATCTCCAGCGCGCGGCCGCGGAACACGGCCAGCGCCCGGTGCGACGGCACGCGGGCGATCGGCTCGTCGTAGTCGAAATAGTCGCGGAACTTCGCCACCTCGGGCGCGTTCTCGTCCTTGCCGTTCACCAGCGTGCTCTTGAGCAGGCCTTCGGTCCAGAGCCATTCGCGCAGGTTCTGCAGCAAGGTGGCGTCTTCGGCCCAGCGCTCGCTCAGGATGTCGCGCACACCGTCGAGCACGGCCGGCACGGTGGAGAAATCGGCGCCGGGCTTGCCGTCGTCCAGCACTTCTGGCGGGCGGGTGAACGCGGCGGCTTCGGCCGCCGGGTCCAGCGTGGGGTCGGCGAACAGCTTGTCGGCCAGCGGTTCGATGCCGAATTCCCGCGCGATCTGGCCCTTGGTGCGGCGCTTCTGCTTGAACGGCAGGTAGAGGTCTTCGAGTTCCTGTTTGGTCGGCGCGGCGGCGATGGCGGCGCGCAGCGCGTCGGTGAGCTTGCCCTGTTCGTCGATGCTCTTGAGCACCGAGGCACGGCGGTCTTCGAGTTCGCGCAGGTAGTCCAGGCGGTAGGACAGCTCGCGCAGCTGGATGTCGTCCAGGCCGCCCGTGGCTTCCTTGCGGTAGCGCGCGACGAAGGGCACCGTGGCTCCCCCATCCAGCAGCTCGACCGCTGCGAGCACTTGTCGTTCTTCAACCCTGATTTCTGTGGCGATCTGCCGGATGATCTGCTGCATGCACCGTCGATGTGAAAACGAGAAGCGCGCGAGTTTGCCACAGCCGTTGGGGCTACCATGGGCGCTGTTTGTGGTAGGCGCCTGACCCGTTTCCACCATGCAAGACGACCTCTTCGGCGACCCGCCTCCTCCCCCCGCGCCCCCGGCGCCCTCACCCGCCCCGGCCGCGCGCAAAAGCCTGGCCCGGGTGAATCCCGCGCCGCCCGATCCGGTGCTGCAGGCGCTGGCCGCCGCCCTGCCCGCTCGCGTGCGGCTGGGCAGCTCGTCCTGGACCTACCCCGGTTGGGCCGGCCTGGTGTGGGACACCGAATACCCCGACGCCCTGTTGTCGAAAGAAGGCCTGCGCGCCTATCGCCAGCACCCGCTGATGCGCTCGGTCAGCGTGGACCGCAGCTTCTACCGCCCGCTCACGCAGGACCAGTACGCGCGCTACGCCGCCCAGGTGCCGGACGACTTCCGCTTCGTGGTGAAAGCGCCCAGCCACGTCACCGACGCGCTGGTGCGCGGCGAGGACGGCCGGGGCGTGCAGCCCAACCCGGCGTTCCTCGACCCGGCGCTGGCGACGCAGGACTTCGTGGCGCCCGCGCTCGCGGGCCTGGGCCACAAGGTCGGCGCGCTGGTGTTCCAGCTCAGCCCGCTGCCCCGGCACCTGCTGCACAACCTGCCGCTGGTGCTGCAACGCCTGCGCAAGCTCCTGCTGGCCCAGCCGCCGCTGGCGCCCACCGCGCCCGACGGCGTGCTGGCCGTGGAGGTGCGCGACCCGCAGTGGCTGGACGAACCCTTCGTGCACGAGCTGGCCGCCGTGCTGCGCGAGGCCGGTGCCACCTGGTGCCTGTGCCTGCACGCCAAGATGCCGCGCCTGCGCGACCAGTTGCCCCTGCTGCGGGCGCTCTGGCCCGGCCCCATGGTCTGCCGCTGGAACCTCAACCCGCTGCACGGCGCCTACGGTTACGAAGACGCCCAGCGCGAGTACAGCCCCTACGACCGCATCCACGACGTGGACCAGGACACGCGCGAGCTGCTGGTGCGCACCATGGCGGGCATCGCGGGCGCCGGCCAGAACGTCTTTGTCACCATCAGCAACAAGGCCGAGGGCTGCGCGCCGCTGTCGGTGCGGGCCCTGGCCGAGGGCTTAGCGGGTGGCCCTCACCCGAAGTGAGCTGCTCAGCCCTGCCAACAGCGCGCAACCCGCCGCCAGACACAGCGCGATCGTCTCGGCCCGGCCGTCGTGCTGGTTCCAGACCGCGAAGATCGCCGCCAGGATCACCGCGCCCAGCGTCTGTCCCGTGAGCCGCGCCGTGCCCAGCATGCCGCTGGCCGCGCCGCTGCGGTGCACCGGCGCGGTGGTCACGATGGTGTGGTTGTTGGGCGACTGGAACAGCGCGAAACCCGCGCCGCACAAGGCCAGGCGCCAGCCCATCTCGAAGCTGGTGGCGTGCTCGGGCCGCAGGCCCACCAGCAGCAGGCCGGTGGCGAACACCACCATGCCGATGCCGCCCAGCCAGCCCGCAGGGTAGCGGCCGATCAGGCGGCCGGCGATCGGCGCCACGACCACGGTGGCCAGCGGCCAGGCCGTCATGATCAGGCCGGCGTCCATGTGCGAGCGGCCCTGCACTTCCAGCAGCAGGAACGGCAGGCTGAGGAAGGCCAGCATCTGCGCGCAGAAGGCCCCGAGCGACGAGCCCATGGACAGCGCGAACACGGGAATGCGCAGCAAATCCAGCGGGAACAGGGGCGCCGTCAGCCGCCGCTGGCGGCGCAGGTAGACCACCCCCACCGCCACCCCGGCGGCCAGCAAGGCCCAGCCCAGCACCGGGGCGCTGTGCGCCGCGCCACTGCGCACACCCAGGTAATCGGCGCCGACGAAGACCAGCGTGAACATGAGCACGTTGAGCGCCACGTCGATCAGCGAGAACTGGGGCGCGGCCTCGGCGCGCGTGGGGTTGTAGGGCAGCGCGCGCCGCCCCATCCACAGCGTGAGCAGGCCCAGCGGCAGGTTCAGCGCGAACAGCCAGGGCCACGACGCCACCGACAGGATGGCCGCCGCCACCGCCGGGCCGGCCATGGTGGAGGTCGCGACCACCATCGAATTGAGCGCGATGCCGCGCCCCAGGCGCGAACTCGGGTAGACCAGGCGCACGAGCGCGGTGTTCACGCTCATGATGCCGGCCGCGCCCAGCCCCTGCAGCGCCCGCGCGGCGGTGAGCATGGCCAGCGAATCCGCCAGCATGGCGGCCACCGAGGACAGCACGAACAGCAGCATGCCCACCAGGTAGACGCGGCGGTAGCCCAGCCGGTCGCCCAGCGCGGCCAGGGGCAGCAGCATCACCAGCGAAGCGATCTGGTAGGCATTGACCACCCAGATCGCCTGCGAGGCCTCGGCCTGGAGCTGGCGCGCGATGCCGGGCAACGCGAGGTTGACGATGCTGCCGTCCATCACCGACATGGCGATGCCGAGCACGATCACCAGCACGGCCTTGCCGCGCTGGGGAGACGGCAGACCGTCCTGCGCCGTCACCCGCGCGCCTCGGCGGCCAGGTGCCTCGTGGGGTCGCCCGAGAGCGTGATCCAGGTCAACGCCACGCCGATCAGCGCGCCCGTTGGCCATGCCCACCACCATGGGCAGGGGCTTGCCGGTGGCGAACAGGCTCACGATGCCCATGGCGGCCGCGCCGCCCAGCATCTGCAGGGTGCCCAGCAGCGCCGAGGCGGTGCCAGCGATGGCGCCGTGTTTCTCCAGCGCGAGCACCGAGGTGGTGGGAATGACCAGGCCCATGAAGGCGCTGGCGATGAAATACAGAATGATCAGCACCACGAGCTGGTCGCCGCCCGCGAGGTAGTAGGCCAGCATCAGCGCCATGGTCAGGCCCGAGGCGGTGGCCGCCACCTTCACCAGCCGCACCAGGCCGAAGCGCTGGCCGAGCACGCCGGTGAACTGCGAGGCGCCGATGAAGGCGATGGCGTTCAGCGAGAACGCCAGGCTGTACTGCGTGGGCGTAAGGCCGTAGTGGTTGATCAGCACGAAGGGCGAGCCGGCCAGGTAGACGAAAAACCCGGCCATGGCCGTGGCGCCGATGCCCACCAGGCCCAGGTAGTGCCAGTCGCGCAGCAGCAAGGCGTAGGCGCGCAGGGCGCTGCCCAGGCTGCTTTCCACGCGCTCGGCTTCGGTGCGGGTCTCCTGCAGCGTGCCGTAGACCAGGGCCAGCCCGGCCACGGAAGCCAGGGCCACGGCCCAGAACACGCCGCGCCAGCCGGTCAGCGCGATCACGCCGCTGCCCGCCAGCGGGGCCAGGATGGGCGAGACGCTGAACACCAGCATCAGCAGCGACATCAGGCGCGCGGCATCGGCGCCGGTGTGCAGGTCGCGCACCACGGCGCGCGGGATCGCCATGCCGGCGGCCGCGCCCAGGCCCTGCAGGAAGCGCAGCGCCACCAGGGTCTGGATGTCGGTGGCGCAGCGCGCAGCCGATGCTGGCCAGGGTGAACAGGCCCAGGCCGAAGTACAGCGGCGGCTTGCGGCCCACCATGTCGGACACCGGGCCGTAGAGCAGCTGTCCCACGCCCAGGGACAGGAAAAACGCGGTCAGGCTGAACTGCACGGCACCGACCTCGGCGCCCAGGCTGCTCCCGATGTCGGGCAGCGCGGGCAGGTACATGTCGATGGCGAAGGGGCCGATGGCGGAGAGCAGGCCCAGAATCAGGGCCATCTTGAGATAACGGGTGAAGAACATCCCCTATTGTCGCCAGGGCGCGAAGGCTTTGCCGGGGCACGGTTGGACCGTTCTGGTGTAAGGGCGGTCCAGGTGCGTCACAATTTCGCATCCCACCCCCCTACTTTCCCCCGGAGAACCCCACCATGGCCGTTGAAGGCAGCGCAGGCGACCTGCTCAAAGTCGTGACCCTGCTGGGCGCAGCGGTGGTCGCCGTGCCCCTGTTCAAGCGCATCGGCCTGGGCTCGGTGCTGGGTTACCTGGCCGCGGGCCTGGCGATCGGGCCGTTCGGCATGGGCCTGATCAGCGACCCGGCCACCATCCTGCACACGGCCGAGCTCGGGGTGGTGATGTACCTCTTCGTGATCGGCCTGGAGATGCAGCCCTCGCACCTCTGGAGCCTGCGCAAGGCCATCTTTCGGCCTGGGCAGCCTGCAGGTGGTGGTGTGCGGCTTTCTGCTCACCGGCGTCGGCCTGGCCTTCGGTTTCCCGCTGGGCGTGTCCTTCGTGAGCGCCATGGGCTTCGTGCTGACCTCCACCGCCGTGGTGATGCAGCTGCTGGGCGAGCGCGGCGACATGGCCCAGCCGCGCGGCCAGAAGATCGTCGCCATCCTGCTGTTCGAGGACCTGCTGATCGTGCCGCTGCTGGCGGTGGTGGCCTTCCTGGCGCCGCCCGACATCGGCGGGCCGGTGGCCGCCAACTCGTCGCGCTGGGGCGCGATCGGCCTGGGCCTGGGCTCGCTGGTGGCGCTCGTGGCCGCAGGCGTGTGGCTGCTCAACCCCCTCTTCCGCATCCTGGCCAACGCCAAGGCGCGCGAGGTGATGACCGCCGCCGCCCTACTGGTGGTGCTGGGCGCGGCCCTGCTGATGCAGGTCGGTGGCCTGTCCATGGCCGATGGGCGCCTTCCTGGCCGGCGTGCTGCTGTCCGAATCCACCTTCCGCCACCAGCTGGAGGCCGACATCGAGCCCTTCCGCGGCCTGCTGCTGGGCCTGTTCTTCCTGAGCGTGGGCATGTCGCTGGACCTGGCGGCCGTGGCGAGCAACTGGCCCATCATCGTGGCCGGCGTGGTGGCGATGATGCTGGTCAAGGCCCTGTGCATCTACGGCGTGGCGCGCTTCGCCCGCAGCTCGCACGCCGACGCGCTGGACCGCGCCGTGCTCATGGCGCAGGGCGGCGAGTTCGCCTTCGTGCTGTTCGCCGCCGCGCTGGGCGCCAAGGTGATCGACCCGGTGGTCAACGCCAACATGACCGCCATCGTGGTCCTGTCCATGGCGCTCACCCCGCTGGTGGTGCTGGTGCACCGGCGCTTCGCGGCCAAGGACACCGGCGTGTCCATGGACGGCATCGAGACCGTGGCCGACCGGGCCGCGAGCGTGCTGGTGATCGGCTTCGGCCGTTTCGGCCAGATCGCCAGCCAGGGCGTGATCGCCCGGGGCGCGAGCATCACCATCATCGACAACAACGTGCAGATGATCCGCGACGCCGAAGCCTACGGTTTCAAGGTCTATTACGGCGACGGTTGCCGCGCCGACGTGCTGCATGCGGCCGGCGCCCACGCGGCGCAGGCCATCCTGGTCTGCCTGGACAACAAGGAAGCCGCCACTCGCATCGCCGAGCTGGCCAAGACCGAGTTCCCGCACGCCGAGCTGCTGGTGCGCGCGTTCGACCGCGAACACGTGCTCGAGCTGCGCAAGGCCGACGTGGGCTACCTCGTGCGCGAGACCTTCGAGTCGGCCATGGCCATGGGCCGCCAGGCGGTGCTCACGCTCGGGGCCGCCGAGGAGGAAGCCGACGAGGTGATGGAGCACCTGCGCCGGCGCGACGCCGAGCGCATGGACCTCGAAGCCGCCGGCGGCCTGTTCGCCGGCCGCCAGCTGGTGCTGGGCAACCAGGTGAAGAAACAGCAGGCCGAGGGCCAGGACGCGCAGGCCCCGGCCTGAACCCTCACGGGCAGACGGCTTCGACGTTGTTGCCGTCGGGATCGATCAGGAAGGCCGCGTAGTAGGTCGGGCTGTAGTCGGGCCGCGCGCCGGGGCCGCCGTTGTCGCGCGCGCCGGCCTTCAGGCCCGCTTTGTAGAAGGCGTCCACCGCCCGGTGGTCGGAGGCGCGAAACGCGACGTGCGTGCCCGGGCCCTGGTGGCCCGGCGCCGCGTAGAGCCACAGCGCGGGGGCGTCTTTCGGCCCCAGGCCGGCATAACTGTCGTCGTGGGAGCCCAGCACGTGGCCGAGCGGCGCGAGCGCGGCTTCGTAGAAGCGGGTGCTCTTGGCGAGGTCGTTGACTTTCAGTCCGAGGTGGTCGTACATGGCGAAGGTTTCCTGCTCGATGGGTGGATGAGGCGTTCATCTTCGAGCAGGGTCGCCAGGCGGTCTTGGAGAATCTTGCGGTCTTGGGGAAGACCGTTGCGGGCGGCGCGCCGGAAGCCGCGCGGGGACAGGCCGGCCGCGCGGTGGAAGCTGCGCACGAAGTTGCTGAGGTCGGCGAAGCCCACCTCCAGCGCCACCTCGGTCACCGGGCGATCGTCCTCGGCGAGCAGCCGGGCCGCGTGCCGCAGGCGCGAGCGCACCAGGTACTGGTGCGGCGTGACGCCCAGCACCCGCGAGAACACCCGCAGGAAATGGAACGGACTCAGGGCCGCTTCGCCCGCCGCCCGGTCCAGGTCGACGGCCTCGTTCGAATGGGCCGCGATCCACGTCGCGGCCTCGACCGCGCGGCGCCGGTCGCGTTCGGCCACCGGCGCGGGCCTGAGCTCGCGGCCGCTCACCACGTCCACGAAGCGCGACGCGAACCACAGGCCCACCTCGTCCAGGCCGGCGTCGCCCTGGCCGCTGGCCACGGCCTGCGCGAGCTCGCCCAGCACCATGAGCCCGGGCAAGGGCGGCAGGCCGCCGGTGCGCCAGGTGCGGCGGTCGCCACCGACCAGTTCGACGAAGCCGGGCGAGAGGTGAAAGGCCAGGCACTCGTCGCCGCAGACCGCGTGGTCGTGCGTGCACATGAATTCGTCGCCCGGGTGGCCCACCAGCACCGAGCCGGCCACCAGCTCGTAGGCATCGCCGCCCACCCGGTAGCCGAAGGTGCCCTTGCGCACATAGGACACCGAATGGCCCTGGTGCACCTCCGTGAACGGCCGCTCGGCCGGGCCTGTGCCGCAGCGGTAGTCCACCACGCGCACCGGGCCGGCCTGCAGCTCGGTGGCGGTGATCACGGCGGCTCTCCGTCGAACAGGCCGGGCTCGTTGCCGATGCGGGCGCGCTCGATCTGCAGCATGCGCAGCTTGGTCGGCACGCCGCTGCCGCCCGAGAAACCACCCGAGCGCCCGCCCGCCGCGAGCACGCGGTGGCAAGGCACGATGGGCGCGAACGGGTTGTGGCCCATGGCCTGCCCCACCGCCCGGGCCAGGCCGGCGTCGCCCAAGGCCTCGGCCAGTTCGCCATAGGTGCGCGTTTCGCCGGGCGGTATCGCGCGGGCCAGGGCATAGACCTCGCGCTGGAACGGGGTGAGTCCGCTCATGTCGAGCGCGATCTCGCGCAGATCGCTGCGCGAGGCGCCCGCCAGCAAGGCCTGGACGCCGTCGATGGCGGCCTGCACCGGCGCGGGCGGGTGCGCGTCTTCCGGCAGCGGCGGCAGGCCCTTCAGCAGCCGCGCCCGGGTGCGCGTGGCGTCCGCTTCGGGCAACTGCACCGCCACCACGCCGTGCGGCCCCCAGGCGATGCCGATGGCACCGATGGCGGTGTCGAACAGCGTGTGGCCGCCGTCCATCGCGGTCTCACACCGCGCGCAGCGCCGCGCGCAAACCCGCACCGATCTCGGGCCGTTCGAGGAACGGGTCGGCCGGGTTGGTCTGGTTGACGATGCCTTCCATGCGCGCGCGCACATTGCCCAGCGCGCGCGGGTGGCTGAAGATGTAGAAGCGGTCGGCGCTGATGGCGTCGAACACCAGCTGGGCCACCTCGGCGGCCGAGACCTTGCCCGAGCCCACGGCCTTGTCGGTCATGGCCTGACCGATCAGCTGGCTTTGCGTGGCTTTTTCGTCGGCCATCTCGGCCGGGCGGTTGCGGTGGCTCTGGTTGATGCCGGTGGGCACGAAGTACGGGCACAGCACGCTGGTGCTGAGCTGATCGCTCACCAGCTTCAGATCCTGGTAGAGCGTCTCGGTCAGGCTCACCAAGGCGTGTTTGCTCACGTTGTAGATGCCCATGTTGGGCGGCGTGAGCAGGCCGGCCATGCTGGCGGTGTTGACGATGTGGCCGCGCCAGTTCGGGTCTTTCCTGGCGGCGGCCAGCATCATGGGGGTGAACAGGCGCACGCCGTGGATCACGCCCCAGAGGTTCACGCCCAGCACCCATTCCCAGTCGCGCACCGAGTTTTCCCACACCAGGCCGGCCGAGCCCACGCCCGCGTTGTTGAAGACGAAGTGCGGAGCGCCGAAGCGCTGTTCGACCGCCTTGGCCAGGGCTTCCATCTGTTCCTGGCTGGAGACGTCGACCTTGCGCGAGAGCACCTGCACGCCGGTGGCCTCGATCTCGGCCGTGGCCTTGTCCAGCGCGTCCTGCTGCACGTCCACCAGCACCAGATTCATGCCCAGCTTCGCGCCGATGCGCGCGCATTCGAGGCCGAAGCCCGAGCCGGCGCCGGTGAGCACCGCCGTTTTGCCCTTGAAATCCTGAATCATGGATGTCTCCTGTGTGTGAAAGAACTCAGGCGGCCCGAACCATCTCGATGTGGTCGATGCCGTCTTCGATGTAGATCTCGCTGGCCGGTTCGAAGCCGTGCTGGCGGTAGAAGGCCTCCAATCTGGCCTGCGCGCCGATGCGGATGGGCTGCACGCCCCACAGGCCGTGCAAGGCCCGCACCGCTTCGCGCATGAGCACATGGCCCTGGCCACCGCCGCGCGCGGCCGGCAGCGTGACCACGCGGCCGATGCTGGCCTCGGTGAATTTCAGGCCGGCCGGCACCAGGCGGGCGTAGGCCGCCAGCGTGCCGTCGGTGCGTTCACCGAGCAGGTGGAAACATCGGGCGTCGGCGCCGTCCATGTCCTGGAACACGCAGTTCTGTTCCATCACGAACACCTCGGTGCGCAGTTGCAGCAGGGCATACAGGTTGCGGGCATGCAGGGCATCAAAAGGCAGGCAGCGCCAGGTCAGGTTCGGGGTCGGGGAGCTCAAGCGCGCACTTCCCTCAACACATAACCGATGCGCGGGAAGTGCACGTGCAGGCGCCCGGCGCGCTCGTCGTTGCGTTCCAGCGTGTAGCGGGTGCGCGTGGCCGCGCGCAGGATGCCTTCGGTGGGCTCGGGGCCGAAGGACTCGGCGGTCACGGTCACGCGGCTGCCCAGGGCGATGCCGTGTTCGTCCTGGAACACGTCGTCGGTCAGCGGCGCGGGCTCGGCGGCGGCCGCGATGGCGATCGCCTCGGTGGACGTCATCTTGTGCGACGTGCCGTGGCCGATGGCGGCCATGCGGTCCAGCCACTCGATCACGTGGGGCGTGGCGTCCAGGATGCCGGCCATCGCGGGGTTGACCACGCGGCTGAACCACAGCGGGTGGTAGGCGGCGAAGTCGGCCACGCAGGGCGCGCCGCCCAGCAGGAAGGGCTGTTCCTCGACCATGGTGGAGAGGCGGCGCAGGTAGCTGCGGTAGGCGGCGGTGGCGTCGCCCGGGCGCAGGCTGGTCATGCCGCCGCGCATCGCGCCGCGGTCGGCCGCGAAGGCCTGGGCCGCTTCGGGCGGCTGGCCGGCGAACAGCGCGGCCGCGCCCTTCGGGCTGAGGCTGTAGGCCATGGCGGCCCAGAACAGCGTGGTGTCGGCCCATTGAGCCAGCACGCGCGCCACGCCCTTGTGGTGCTCGTGGTAGAGCGCGGGCTGGGGCTGGCGGTGCTCCAGCACGTCGCAGATCAGCGCGGTGTCGCAGTAGATGTCGGCGCCGACCTGCAGGATGGGCGTGCGGCGGTAGCCGCCGGTGAGCGCGACCACGTCGGGCTTGGGCATGATGCGCGGGATGTTCACGCTCTGCCAGGCAAGGCCCTTGTGGCCCAGCATCAGGCGCGCTTTCTCGGAAAACGGCGACGTGGCGTAGTGGTGAAGGATGAGGTCGGACATATCGGGGGGGCCTTGTGGGAATGTTCAGCGCGGCATGGCTCGGGCAATGATGGCATCGAAATCGGTGCCCGCACCCAGCGACCCGAAGCTGTAACCCCACTGCCCGGCCAGGCGCGACTCGCAGAAGGCGCCGAACACGGCCGAAGGCGCGGTCTGCGCCAGCAGCGCGGCCTGCACGGCCAGGGCCACGTCCTGCGCCAGGCGGCGGGCTTCCATCTCGGTGCGCATCTCTTCCACGCGAGCCGGCAGGCGATCGGCCAGGTGATCCAGCGCGGCGTGCATGCCGCGCGCGGGCGCGAGTTCCTGGGCCAGCGCGGCGGCGGCATCGGCCTTGCGCAAGGCGCGCAGCAGGTCCAGCGCCATGATGTTGCCCGCGCCCTCCCAGATCGAGTTGAGCGGCATTTCGCGGTAGATGCGCGCCATGACGCCCTCGCCGCCCTCCTCCACGTAGCCGTTGCCGCCCAGGCATTCCATGGCTTCCTGCGCGAAGTGGCTGCCGCGCTTGCAGATCCAGAACTTGGCCACCGGGGTGAGCAGGCGCGTCATCACCTGCTCGTGCGGGTCGGCCGCGCGGTCGAAGCTGCGCGCCAGGCGCAGGGCCAGCGCGGTGGACGCCTCGGACTCCAGCGCCAGGTCGGCCAGCACGTTCTTCATCAGCGGCTGGTCGATCAGCGCCTTGCCGAAGGCCTTGCGCTGCGTGGTGTGGTTCAGCGCGATGGACAGCGCCTGGCGCATCAGGCCGCTGGTGCCCAGCGCGCAGTCCAGCCGCGTCATGGTGCCCATGGCCAGGATCTGCGGCACGCCGCGCCCCTCCTCGCCCACCAGCCAGGCGCTGGCGCCCACGAACTCCACCTCGGAGCTCGCGTTGGCCTTGTTGCCCAGCTTGTCCTTCAGGCGCTGGATGAACAGCTGGTTGAGCGTGCCGTCGGGCAGCACGCGCGGCAGGAACAGGCACGAGAGCCCGCTGGCCGTCTGCGCCAGGATCAGGAAGGCGTCGCACATCGGTGCCGAGAAGAACCACTTGTGGCCGGTGACGCTGTAGCGCTGGCCCCAGGCGTCGCTGCCGGCGGGCTCGGCGCGCGTGGTGTTTGCGCGCACGTCGGAGCCACCCTGCTTCTCCGTCATGCCCATGCCCATGGTCAGGCCGGGCTTGTCGCGCCAGACCGTGAGCGCCGGGTCGTAGGCGCGGCTGGTGAGGCCGGGCGCCCAGTCCCGGTAGATGGCCGGGTTGTCCTTGAGCGCGGGCGCCACCGCGTAGCTCATGGAGATGGGGCACAGGATGGAGGGTTCCAGCTCGGTGAAGAGCATGAAACCGGCGGCGCGCAGCTGGTGGGCGTGGCCGGTGGCCTGCTGCTCGGCCGAGAACGCGGTGCCGTGCAGGCCCGCGCCCACCGCGGCCGTCATCAGCGCGTGGTAGCTCGGGTGGAACTCCACCTGGTCGATGCGGTGGCCGAAGCGGCTGTGCGTCTTGAGCTGCGGCGTGTGCACGTTGGCCAGGCGCGCGTGCGTCTGCATCTCGCCGTTGCCCACCGTGGCGCCCAGCGCCTGCAGCGGCGCGGTGTCCAGCGCGGGCGCGTTGAATTTCAACGCCGCCTGCATCGGCCGGTTGCCGTCGAACAGGTTCACATCCACCAGCGGCTCGGGCTGGTTGAAAACGTCATGCGTGGCGGGCATCTCGGGGTCTCCTCGGGGCAAAGATCCGGGTCCAGGTGTCGCTCAGGTCGCGCACCTCGGCGGCGTCCAGCGCGCCCTTGTCGCGCAGCAGCCGGTGCAGGCGCGGCAGGTGGTAGTGCGGCACGGCCGGGTACAGGTGGTGTTCCAGGTGGTAGTTCACGTGGTGCGGGAACAGCAGCGCGCGGCCCAGCCAATTGGCGAGCGAGCCGCTGGTGCGGTTGCAGCGCGCCGCGGTCAGCGGCGAGGACAGGTCGGTCACCGCGCCGTGCTCGCAGATCGCACGCAGGCGCAAGATGGGCTGCAGCACCGTGACCAGGGGCAACAGCCACAGCACCGCGTACATCAGCAGGCCTTGCGCACCACCCCAGGCGAAGGCCGCCAGCGGCGCGGTCAGCTGGAAGGCCAGCACCAGCCAGCGGTCCTGCCGCGCGGCGGCGCGCAAGGCGGGCGAGGTGTCGTCCAGCGGGCGGATCTCGCGCCGCGTGTCGTCGTTGATGGCGGGCGCACCGAAGAAGTAGGCGTAGGTCTTCCAGGCGTTGAGGCCCAGCAGGTCTTCACCCAGCTTGCGCAACAGGTACAGGCGACCGCGCGGGTAGCCGCCGTGGATGGCGGTGTCCGGGTCTTCCTCGGTGTAGAGGTGGTTGTGGTGCAGGCGGTGCGTGACGCGGTAGGTGCACATCGACAGGCCCACGGCCATGCCCATCAGCCGGCCCAGGCCGTCGTTGGCCCAGCGCGCGGCGAACAGGCGGTAGTGGGCGGCCTCGTGGATCAGGATGAAGACGGCGTGCTGCGCCACACCGAGCACCAGCACGCTGAGCACCAGCCACGGGCTGGGCCAGGTAAGCACCGCCAGCGCCACGGCCGCGGCGATCCAGCCCAGGGTCTGCGCGATCGCCAGCAGGGAGCGCGCCGTGGACAGCCGCGTCAGCGGCGCCAGCTCGGCCGTGCTGAGCAGGCGGCGCGCCTGCGCGTTGCGCGCGCCGGGTGCCCGCAGGTCCTGGCGGAACTCTTCACCTTGCTGCTGGCCCGGCGTGTCCACGCGCGACCCCGGTGGCTCAGACCAGCTTGACGAGCTGCTTGCCGAAGTTCTTGCCCTTGAGCAGGCCCATGAAGGCCTCGGGCGCGGCGGCCAGGCCCTGCGCCACCGTTTCGCGCGGGCGCAGCTTGCCGGTGCCCACCAGCGTGCCCAGCTCGGTCAGGGCCTCGGGCCAGACTTCCATGTGCTCGCTGACGATGAAGCCCTCGACCTTGAGGCGGTTCACCAGGATCAGCGCGGGGTTGGCCAGCGGCAGCGGCTGGCCGTCGTAGCCGGCGATCATGCCGCACACCGCGATGCGGCCGAAGGCGTTCATGCGCAGCAGCACCGCGTCGAGCACCATGCCGCCCACGTTTTCGAAGTAGCCGTCGATGCCCTTGGGACAGACTTCCTTCAAGGCCTTGGCCAGCGAGTACATGTCCTTGTGGACCTTGTAGTCGATACAGGCGTCGAAGCCCAGCTCTTCCACCGCGTACTTGCACTTGTCCGGGCCACCGGCGATGCCAACCGCGCGGCAGCCGCGCGCCTTGGCCAAAGCACCGAAGGCGCTGCCCACCGCGCCCGTGGCGGCGCTCACCACCACGGTGTCGCCGGCCTTGGGGTTGATGATCTTCACCAGGCCGTACCAGGCGGTCACGCCCGGCATGCCGACCGCGCCCAGGTAGTGCGACAGCGGCACGTGGGTGGTGTCCACCTTGCGCAGCGCGCCGGGCTGGCCGGCATCGACCACGCTGTATTCCTGCCAGCCGCCCATGCCCACGACCTTGTCGCCGGGCTGGAACTTGGGGTGCTTCGATTCAGCGACCTCGCCCACGGTGCCACCGATCATCACCTCGCCCAGCGGCTGCGAGGCGGCGTAGCTCTTGCTGTCGTTCATGCGGCCGCGCATGTAGGGGTCCAGGCTCAGGAAGTGGTGGCGCACCAGCACCTGGCCGTCGGCCAGCGCGGGCGTCTGGGTGGTGACGAGCTTGAAGTTGTGGACGGTGGCTTCACCGTCGGGGCGGTTGTCGAGCAGGATCTGTTGGTTGGCGGGCATGGTGTTTCTCCGTTGGGCGACAAGGACCGTCAGTCGGTCCGGATGCGGTTGAGGGGCTGCGCGCTGCTGGCGCCGGTGGCCAGGCGCGGCATGAGCTTGAAGGTGCCGGTGGCGTGGGCGCAGAGCTTGCCGGCGGCGTCGTGAATGTGGCCTTCGGTGAAGACCATCGTGGCGGTGCGGTGCAGCGTGCGGCCCGTGGCCCGCAGCGGCCCCTTGGCGGCGCGCATGAAACTGGTCTTCATCTCGATGGTGACCGCGCCCATGTCGGGCTCGGTGGAGCGCGCGGCGTGGGCCATGACCACGTCGAGCAGCGTCATGCTGGCGCCGCCGTGCACCACGTCGAACGAGTTCAGGTGGTCGGGCCCCGGGTCGAAGCGAAGCTCCGCCTCCCCGCCTTCGAACCGGTGCAGTTCGAAGCCCAGCAGCTCGACGAAAGGGATGCGGACGGAAAACTCCATGAAACGCTCAGCCTCCGGTGATCACGCTGACGCCACCGTCCACCGCCAGCCACTGGCCCGTGATGTGCTTGCCGGCGTCGGAGGCGTAGAGCACGGTCAGGCCCTTGAGGTCTTCGTCGTCGCCCAGGCGGCGCAGCGGTGCGTGCGAAGCGAGTTTTTCCTCGCCCATGGTCTTGAGCGTGCCCACGGTCATCTTGCTCGGGAAGAAGCCCGGGCAGATCGCGTTGACGGTGATGCCGTACTTGCCCCACTCGGCGGCCAGCGCGCGGGTGAAGTTGATCACCGCGCCCTTGGAGGTGTTGTAGGCGATGGTGTTCATGCCCGAGGGGTTGCCGCCCAGGCCGGCGATGGACGCGGTGTTGATGATGCGGCCCGACTTGCGCGCGATCATGCTGCGCCGGGCGATCACCTGGCTCAGGATGAAGTAGCTGCGCACGTTGAGGTTCATCACCTTGTCCCAGGCCTCCACCGGGTGGTCTTCGGCCGGCGCGCCCCAGGCGGCGCCCGCGTTGTTCACCAGGATGTCGATGTCGCCCAGGCGCTGCAGACTCTCGTCGGCCAGGCGGTGGATGTCTTCTTCCTTCGAGCAGTCGGCCGCGATCCAGCGCGCGTCGATGCCGGCGGCCTGCAGTTCGGCGGTGGCGCTCTCCAGGTCCTCGGCCTTGCGCGAACTCACCAGCACGCGCGCGCCGGCCTCGCCCAGGGCGTGGGCCATCTGCAGGCCCAGGCCGCGCGAGCCACCGGTGATCAGGGCGGTCCGGCCCTTGAGGTCGAAGAGTTGGGGAATGGTTCGGGTCATGTGGTCTCCTGTGGTGTCTGTGAAGAATCAGGTCTCGTAGTCCATGCACTGCCGCTGCTCCACCACCAGGCGCATGAACGGCTTGAGGGCGGTGTGCGAGGGATGGTTCTGGTACGCGGCGAGCGCGTCGCGGCCGGTGAAGCTGCTGTTGAGCACCAGATCGTAGGTGCATTCCAGGTCGCCGCCGGCGGTGGCGACCTCGAAGCGAACGATGCCGGGCACCAGCTTGGCACAGGCATCGAGCAAGGCCTTGGCCTTGGCGATGTTGGCCTCGTGGCTGCTGCCGTCGGCCGTGGCCTTGATCTTCCACATGACGATGTGATGCAACATCAGAAGGCCTCCTCGGGCAGGGCCGCGCAGGTCTGGTCGCGGCTGCTCACCACCTGCAGCCACGCGCCGATCTTGGGCAGCTCGTAGTGGAAGAAGAAGCGCATGGCGGCCAGGCGGCCGGTGCGGGCGTTCGATTCGGGTGCCACGTGCGCGGCGAGCGCCACGTCCAGCCAGACCCAGGCCAGCACCGTGTGGCCGAAGGCCTGCAGGTAGGGCACGGCATTCGGCCAGCGCGTCGGTGGGTTCGCCGGTGGCCCAGGCGGCCTTGGTGGCGGCGCCCACCTGCGCGAGCGCCTGGCCCAGCGCATTCGCGTGGGCGGCCAGTTCGGGCACGTGGATGGCGCGCTGGATGGTGTCGTTGATGCGCCCGGCCAGCAGGCTCAGGCCCTTGCCACCTTCCATCAGCACCTTGCGGCCCAGCAGGTCCATGGCCTGGATGCCGTGCGTGCCTTCGTGGATCATGTTCAGGCGGTTGTCGCGCCAGTACTGCTCCACCGGGAAATCGCGCGTGTAGCCGTAACCGCCATGGATCTGGATCGCCAGGCTGTTGGCCTCCAGGCACCACTCGCTGGGCCAGCTCTTGGCGATGGGCGTGAGCACCTCCAGCAGCAGGCGCGCGTCGTCAGCCGTGGCGGCGTTGGCCGTGTGCTGCTCGTCCACCAGGCGCGCGCAATACAGCTCCAGCGCGAGCGCGCCTTCGCAATACGCCTTCTGCGCCAGCAGCATGCGCTTGACGTCCGCGTGTTCGATGATGCGCACCGGCGGCTGCGCCGGGTCCTTGCCGGCCGGGCCCATGGGGCGGCCCTGCGGGCGGTTCTTCGCGTAGTCCAGGCTGGCAAGGTAGCCCGCCATGCCCAGCATGGTGGCGGCCATGCCCACGCCGATGCGGGCCTCGTTCATCATGTGGAACATGCAGTGCAGGCCTTTGCCCGCCTGCCCCACCAGATACCCCACCGCGCCCGCTTCGCCCTGCACCGGGTACTTGCCCTCGCCGAAGTTGAGCAGCGTGTTGGTGGTGCCGCGCCAGCCGCACTTGTGGTTCAGGCCCGCGAGCGCCACGTCGTTGCGTTCGCCCGTCAATTCCCCGGCGGGGTTCACGATCTTCTTGGGCACGATGAAAAGCGAGATGCCGCGCGTGCCGGGCACCAGCTTGCCGTTTTCGTCCGGGATCTTGGCCAGCACCAGGTGGATGATGTTCTCGGTCAGCTCGTGCTCGCCGGCCGAGATCCACATCTTGTTGCCCTTGAGGCGGTAGCGCGGCCCGAGCGGGTCGCTCTCGAAGCCGGCGCCATCGGGCACGGCGCGGGTCGTCACGTCGCTCAGCGACGAACCGGCCTGCGGTTCGGACAGGCACATGGTGCCGGAGAACCGGCCCGAGAACTCGTTGAGCGCGAACACGTTCTTCTGCGCCTCGGTGCCGTGCACCATGAGCAGGTTGGCGTTGCCGGTGGTGAGCATGCCGCTGCCGATGCTCACCGAGGCCATGGCGAAGAAGGCGTTGGCCGCGGCCTCCACCGTGTAGGGCAGCTGCATGCCGCCCACCTCGTAATCCTGCGCGGCGCTGAGCATGCCGCTCTCGGCGTAGGCCTTCTGCGCGTCGTGCGTGGCCTGGGGCAGGATCACCTTCTCACCGTCGAAATGCGGTTCCTGCGTGTCCACCACGCGGTTGAACGGCGCGTACTTCTCGCGCGCGATGCGCTCGCAGGTGTCGAGCACGGCGTCGAAGGTCTCGCGGCTGTGGTCGGCGAAGCGCTCGCGCCCGCTCAGCGCGGGCGCATCGAGCCAGTCGTAAAGCAGGAAATCGACGGTGGGGCGCAGGCTCATGGATGTCTCTTCTTCAGTTCTTGGGTGGCAGCGCGGCGATGGTGCCCTGCGACACCGCGCAGAGTTTCTCCACCCCATCTTTGACCACGAAGACGTCGCAGCGGCAGACCGATTGCGTCCTGCCGGTGTGCACGGCGTCGGCCCGGGCGATCAGGCGCTCACCAATCGCAGGCCGCAAATAGTTGATCTTGAACTCAGCCGTGACCACCGGCAAGCCCAGGGCACTGCCACCGGCGTAGGTAAGCGCGTTGTCGGCGGCGTAGCTCAGCACGCCGCCGTGGACGAAGCCGTGCTGCTGCTTCACCGATTCGCCGATGGGCACGTGCAGCTCGCAATGCCCCTTGGAAAACGCGGCCAGCTCGGCGCCGATGAGGCGCGAGAACGGCTGCGCGGCCAGCACCTCGCGCCCCATCGCCAGAAACACCTCGGGGCTGACGCTGGCCTCGGCCATGGTGCCGGCCCTCAGAGGACTTCGAACACGCCGGCGGCGCCCATGCCACCGCCAATGCACATGGTCACGCAGACGCGCTTGGCGCCACGGCGCTTGCCTTCGAGCAGCGCGTGGCCGGTCAGGCGCTGGCCCGACACGCCGTAGGGGTGGCCCACGGCGATCGCGCCGCCGTTCACGTTGAGGCGGTCGCCGGGGATGCCCAGCTTGTCGCGGCAGTAGATCACCTGCACCGCGAAGGCTTCGTTGAGCTCCCACAGATCGATGTCGCTCACCTTCAGGCCCAGGCGCGCGAGCACCTTGGGAATGGCGAAGACCGGGCCGATGCCCATTTCATCGGGCTCGCAGCCGGCCACCGCGAAGCCAAGGAAACGGCCCAGGGGTTTGAGGCCGCGCTTCTCGGCGAGGGTCTCGTTCATCAGCACGCAGGCACCGCCGCCGTCGCTGAACTGGCTGGCGTTGCCGGCCGAGATCACGCCTCCGGGAATCGCCGGGCGGATGCCGCTGATGCCTTCCTTGGTGGTGCCGGCGCGGATGCCTTCGTCGTTCTCCACCGTCACCTGTTTGGTGCTCAGGCCCATGACCTTGTCGACCACGCCGGCGGTCACGGTGATGGGGGCGATCTCGGCCTTGAAGAGACCCGCTTCCAGCGCGGCCGTGGCCCGCTGCTGGCTGGCGGCGCCGTACTCGTCCATGGCGTCGCGCGAGATGTTGTAGCGCTTGCGCAACCTGCTCGGCGGTCTGCAGCATGTTCCAGTAGATCTCGGGCTTGTTCTTCACCAGCCAGGGGTCGGCCAGCATGTGGGTGTTCATTTCCTGCTGCACGCAGGAAATGCTCTCCACACCGCCGGCCACGTACACGTCGCCCTCGCCCGCGATGATGCGTTGCGCGGCCATGGCAATGGTCTGCAGGCCGGACGAGCAGAACCGGTTCACCGTCATGCCCGAGGTGGTGATGGGCAGGCCGGCGCGCAGCGCGATCTGGCGCGCGATGTTGGCGCCGGTGGCGCCTTCGGGGTTGGCGCAGCCCATGATGACGTCGTCCACTTCAGCGGCTTCGATGCCGGCGCGCTGCACGGCGTGCTGCACCGCGTGGCCGCCGAGCGTGGCGCCATGGGTCATGTTGAAAGCGCCCTTCCAGCTCTTGGCCAGGGGGGTGCGGGCGGTGGAAACGATGACGGCGTTGGTCATGAAATGTTCTCCTAGTGTGGGGTTCGTGGGCTCAGGCGTTGAAGGTCTTGCCTTCGGCCACGAGTCGCGCCAGCAGCGGTGCCGGCTCCCAGAATTTCGCGTCGTCCAGCGGGTTCTTGGCGAAGCGCTTCATGCTCTGCACCACGTTGAACAGGCCCACCGTGTCGGCGTAGATCATCGGACCGCCGCGGTGGATCGGGAAGCCATAGCCGAAGATGTAGACCACGTCGATGTCGCTGGCCTTGTTGGCGATGCCCTCTTCCAGGATGTGCGCGGCCTCGTTCACCAGCGAGTACACCAGGCGCTGCACGATCTCCTCGTCGGAGATCTTGCGCGGCGTGATGCCGAGCGACTTGCGGTGGTCCTCGATCATCTTCACGACCTCGGCGTTCGGGATCGCGTCGCGCTTGCCCGGCACGTAGTCGTACCAGCCGGCACCGGTCTTCTGGCCGAAACGGCCCTTCTCGCACAGCAGGTCGGCCGTCTTGCTGTACTTCATGTCCGGCTTTTCCTGGTAGCGGCGCTTGCGGATCGCCCAGCCGATGTCGTTGCCGGCCAGGTCGCCCATGCGGAACGGGCCCATGGCGATGCCGAACTTCTCCATCGCCTTGTCCACCTGTTCGGGCGTGCAGCCCTCGTCCAGCAGGAAACCGCCCTGGCGGCCGTACTGCTCGATCATGCGGTTGCCGATGAAGCCGTCGCACACGCCGGAGACCACCGCCGTCTTCTTGATCTTCTTGGCCACGGCCATCACGGGTGCGATGACGTCCTTGGCGGTCTTCTCGCCGCGCACCACTTCCAGCAGCTTCATCACGTTGGCCGGGCTGAAGAAGTGCAGGCCCACCACGTCCTGCGGGCGCTGGGTGAAATTGGCGATCTGGTTCACGTCCAGCGTGGAGGTGTTGGAGGCCAGGATCGCGCCGGGCTTCATCACGCGGTCGAGTTCCTTGAACACCTTTTCCTTCACGCCGATCTCTTCGAACACGGCCTCGATCACGAGGTCGGCCGAGCCGATGTCGTCGTAGCTCAGTGTGGTGCTCAGCAGCGCCATGCGCTGCTCGTACTTGTCCTGCTTGAGCTTGCCCTTCTTCACCTGGGCTTCGTAGTTCTTGCGGATGGTCGCGATGCCGCGGTCCAGCGCCTCCTGCTTCATCTCCAGCATCTTCACCGGAATGCCGGCGTTGAGGAAGTTCATGGAGATGCCGCCGCCCATGGTGCCGGCGCCGATGACGGCCACCGAGGCGATCTCGCGCTTGGGCGTGTCTTCCGGCACATCGGGAATCTTGCTCGCGGCGCGCTCGGCCGTGAACAGGTGGCGCAGCGCGCGGCACTCGGGCGTCCACATCAGGTTGATGAAGATCTCGCGCTCGAAGGCCATGCCGTCGTCGAACTTCTTCTTGGTGGCGGCTTCCACCGCGTCCACGCACTTGGCCGGCGCCGGGAAGTTCTTGGACATGCCCTTGACCATGTTGCGCGCGAACTGGAAGTACGCGTCGCCCTTGGGGTGCTTGCAGGGCAGGTCACGCACCCGGGGCAGCGCGCTGCCGTCGGCGTGTTTCGCGGCCATCTCGCGGGCCAGGGCCAGGGCTTCCTCGGCCAGGCTCTCGGGCGAGGCCGACAGCTTGTTGAACAGCATCTGGCCGGGCACCTGCGCCAGCATCTCGCTCTTGACGGCCTCGCCGCTCACGATCATGTTGAGCGCGGGCTCCACGCCCAGCGCGCGCGGCAGGCGCTGCGTGCCGCCGGCGCCGGGAATCAGGCCCAGCTTCACTTCGGGCAACGCCACGTTGGTGCCGGGCGCGGCGATGCGGTAGTGGCAGCCCAGGGCCAGCTCCAGGCCGCCGCCCATGGCGACGGAGTGGATCGCGGCGATGACCGGCTTGGAGGCGTTTTCCACCGCCAGGATCACCGACAGCAGGTTCGGCTCGGCCAGCGCCTTGGGCGAGCCGAACTCGCGGATGTCCGCCCCACCCGAAAACGCCTTGCCGGCACCCGTCAGCACGATGGCCTTCACGGCCGGATCGGCCTCGGCCTTGGCGCAGCCCGTCGGTGATGCCCTGGCGGGTGGACAGCCCCAGGCCGTTGACCGGCGGGTTGTTCATGGTGATGACGGCCACATCGCCGTGGACCTGGTACTCAGCGGTCATGAAAAAGCTCCTTCGTTGTATGTCGGACAGTGCCTGAGGGCGTTGACTGTGACGCTCTTCTTTAAAAAGAACGATCGTTCGATTCTAGAAAGATTGTGCAACGCCGCAAGACCCGGGTGTCGCCGGCTTGTCTCAGGGAGGCGAAAAAAGGAATTGGCTCCGGAGGGCGTGCCCGCAACCAGGATGCCGTGGGTCCGGCTCCGCCGGCCCACAGGCATCGCCCCCCAGTGGGGGGTGCCGCCGCAGGCGGCGCGGGGGAGTCCCGGCGCCGGGCCGCCCCAAGCCGGGAAAGCCCCCTTGGGGGGCAGCGACCCGCGCAGCGGCGGAGCGTGGGGGCCACACCTAAACCTCCAGCCACTCCTTGCGGGTGTAAGGATCGGCGCGCAGGCTCTCCGGCGTGCCCTGGAACACGATGCTGCCGTGCCCCATGACCAGCGCGCGATCCGAAATCGCCATGGCAATCGTCAGCTTCTGCTCGATCAGCAGCACCGAGATCCCGCGCGACTTGAGCGTCTGCAGGTACTGGCCGACCAGCTCCACGATCTTGGGCGCCAGGCCCTCGGTGGGCTCGTCGATGATGATGAGGTCGGGGTCGCCCATGAGGGCGCGGCACAGCGTGAGCATCTGCTGCTCGCCGCCCGAGAGCACGCCCGCTTCGGTGTGCTGGCGCTCGCGCAGGCGCGGGAACATGCCGTACATGTCCTCGAAGCTCCAGCGCGAGCCCTTGCCGCGGCCCTTCTGCCCCAGCATCAGGTTCTGGTGCACGGTGAGCGTGGGGAAGATGTCGCGGTTCTCCGGCACGTAGCCCAGGCCCAGGTGGGCCACCTCATAGGCCTTCTTGCCCATGATCTGCTGGCCCTTCCAGTGGATGCTGCCCTGGCATTCCACCAGGCCCATGACGGCCTTGGCGGTGGTGGAGCGGCCCGAGCCGTTGCGGCCCAGCAGCGCGACGATCTCGCCGGGCTGCACGTCGAAGCTCACGCCGTGCAGGACGTGGCTCTTGCCGTAGTAGGCGTGGAGGTTTTCGATTTTCAACATCAGTGTGCCGCTCCCTGCGCGTCTGCCACGTGCGAGCCCAGGTAGGCCTCCTGCACGCGCTGGTTGGCCCGGACGGCGGCGGGTGTGTCGAAGGCGAGCACCTCGCCATAGACGACCACGGCGATGCGGTCGGCCAGGCCGAACACCACGCCCATGTCGTGCTCCACCGTGAGCAGGGTCTTGCCCACGGTCACTTCCTTGATGAGGCTGATGAAGCGGCTGGTTTCGCTCTTGCTCATGCCGGCGGTGGGCTCGTCGAGCAGGATCACGTTGGCGCCGCCGGCGATGGTGATGCCGATCTCCAGCGCGCGCTGCTCGGCGTAGGTCAGGTTCATGGCCAGCGTGTCGCGCTTGCGGTCGAGTTTGATCATCTCCATGAGCTGCTCGGCGCGCTCGTTGGCGTCGTCCAGGTCGGCCAGGAACTTCAGGAAGGTGTACTTGTAGCCCAGGCTCCAGAGCACGCCGCAGCGCAGGTTCTCGAACACGCTGAGCTTGGGGAAGATGTTGGTGATCTGGAAGCTGCGCGAGAGCCCGGCGCGGTTGATCTCGAACGGCTTCTTGCCGTCGATGCGCTGGCCGTTGAGCAGCACCTGGCCGCTGCTGGGCGCGAAGCGCCCGCTGATGAGGTTGAACAGCGTGGACTTGCCCGCGCCGTTGGGGCCAATGATGCCCACGCGCTCGCCCGCCTTCACAGCCAGGTTCACGCCCCGGATGATCTCGGTCTTGCCGAAGCTCTTGCGCAGGTCCTTGAGTTCCAGCGCGTAGGTTGATGGTGCGTTCATGCTCACAGCGCCTCCCGCCGCTTGATTTCTTTTTCGATGTATTCCTGGATCTCGCCCCATTCGCGCAGGAAGGCGCGGCGCGTGAGTTCGAACAGGCCCAGGCCGGTGAGCATGACCATGCCCGCGCCGAACCAGCTGTTGATGCCCTTGGCGTCCAGTGGCACGCCGAGGAAGCGCAGTTCGGAGCCCAGGGTGGTGTTGAGCTGCAGGTGGTAGACCATCTCGATCATGGCCGCCGCGCCCACCAGCATCACCAGGGCGGTGCCGGCCAGCGCGAGGTAGCTCACCCAGAGTTCGCGCAGGCGCCCGAAGGCCGCCACGCGCAGGTTCATCATGATCAGGCTGGCGATGCCGCCGGGGGCGTACATCACCATGAACAGGAAGATCAGGCCCAGGTAGAGCAGCCAGGCCTTGGTGAACTCCGAGAGCAGCACGAAGGCCAGCACCATGAGGATGCCGCCGATGATGGGCCCGAAGAAGAAGGTGGCGCCACCCAGGAAGGTGAACAGCAGGTAGGCGCCCGAGCGCGCCGCGCCCACCACCTCGGCGGTGACGATCTCGAAGTTCAAGGCCCCCAGGCCGCCCGAGATGCCGGCGAAGAAGCCGGCGATGATGAAGGCCATGTAGCGCACGCGCTGGGTGTCGTAGCCCACGAACTCCACGCGCTCGGGGTTGTCGCGCACGGCGTTGAGCATGCGGCCCAGCGGCGTGCGGGTGAAGGCGAACATGAGCCCGACCGAGATGAAGGTGTAGACGGCGATCAGGTAGTACACCTGCACCTGCGGCCCGTAGGTGATGCCCATGAAGGGCTTGCCGGCCATGCGGTCGCCCGAGACGCCGCCTTCGCCACCGAAGAACTCGGGGATCATGAGCGAGAGCGCGAACACGAGTTCGCCCAGGCCCAGCGTGATCATGGCGAAGGTGGTGCCCGACTTGCGGGTGGTCACGTAGCCGAACAGCACCGCGAAGCCCACGCCCGCGAGGCCGCCCACGATGGGGATCAGCGACACCGGCAGCGGCAGCGAGCCGGAGGTCACGCTGTTGAGCGCGTGGATCGCCAGAAAGGAGCCCAGGCCGGTGTAGACCGCGTGCCCGAAGCTGAGCATGCCGCCCTGCCCCAGCAGGATGTTGTAGGACAGGCAGGCGATGATGGCGATGCCCATCTGCGAGAGCACCGTCATCGCCAGGCCGCTGGTGAAGATCCTCGGCGCCACGATGAGCAGCAGCGCGAAGAGGCCCCAGGTCAGCCAGCGCCCGACGTTGAGCGGCTTGAATGCGTAGTGTTTGGAGGTCATCGCTCAGCCCTCCCGTTTGCCGAGCAGGCCACGCGGCCGGAAGATCAGGATCAGCACCAGGAACAGGTACGGCAGGATGGGCGCGACCTGGGACAGCGTGAGCTTGACGTACGAGTTGTTGGCCACGGCGTCCGACAGCGGCAGGCCGATCTGCTGGGCCAGCGTCGCCAGCGAGTACTCGAAGGCCACGGCGAAGGTCTGGATGACACCGATGAGGATGGAGGCGACGAAGGCACCCGAGAGCGAGCCCATGCCACCGACCACCACCACCACGAAGATCACCGAGCCCACCGTGGCGGCCATGGCCGGTTCGGTGAGGAAGGTGCTGCCACCGATGACGCCGGCCAGGCCGGCCAGCGCGGAGCCCGCGCCGAACACCAGCATGAAGACGCGCGGCACGTTGTGGCCCAGCGACTCGACGGCTTCGGGGTGGGTGAGCGCGGCCTGGATCACCAGGCCGATGCGGGTGCGCGTGAGCAGCAGCCAGACCGAGGCCAGCATCACCACCGCCACCAGCATCATGAAACCGCGTGTGGCCGGGAACGGCGAGCAGACCACGCGGATGGCCGCGTCGGCGGCGCTGCACAGCTCGGGCGGCGCGGCGCCCCAGACCATGCGCAGGCCTTCGACGGAGTTGTTGATCAGGGTGAAGACCGGACCGCGCAGCTCTTCGGGCGGGCGGAACTCGACCGCGATGCGGCCCCAGACGAGCTGCACCAGCTCGACGATGACGTAGGACAGGCCGAAAGTCACCAGCAGTTCAGGCACGTGGCCGTACTTGTGCACCTTGCGCAGGCACTGGCGTTCGAACGCCGCACCCAGCAGGCCCACCACGATCGGCGCGATCAGCAGCGCGGGCCAGAAGCCCACGAACTGCGCCACCGTGTAACCCACGTAGGCCCCCAGCATGTAGAAGCTGGCGTGCGCGAAGTTGAGCACGCCCATCATGCTGAAGATCAGCGTGAGACCCGAACTCAGCATGAACAGCAGGAGCCCGTAGCTCAGCCCGTTCAGCATCGAGATGATGAAAAACTCCATTCCCTCAAACCTTCCTCATCGATGAATGAAAAAGAGCCCGATACGGCAACCCGCTCGGGCTCTTTGGATGGGTGTGGTGGTTTACCCGGGGCGCTTCATCTGGCAGCTCGTCGGCGTGCTCGACACGTAGTTGGGGTACTCCGCCACCGGCGCCAGCGTCATGCCGGTCTTCTCGGGGCTGTAGGGGTACTTGGCATCGGCCTTCTGCCAGACCGACATGTACAGCGGCTGCTGCAGCTGGTGGTCGTTCTTGCGCATCTGCACTTCGCCGTTGAAGCTCTTGACGGTGAGGCCTTCCATGGCGGCGGCCACCTTCACGGGGTCGGTGGACTTGGCCTTGGCGATGGCCGCGCCGAGGAACTCGAAGATGCGGATGGTGGAGCCGGTGTAGAAGTCGTCGTTGTACTTCTGGTTGAACTCCTTCATCCAGGCGTCCATCTGCCCACCCATGTTGTAGTGGTTGTAGGCGATCTGGTAGACCCGGCCGGCGCCGTTGGAGCCCAGCGCGGTGGGCGTGCCGGTGACGCCGGCGTAGTAGGTGAAGAACTTGCCGGTGTAGCCGTTCTCGTTGGCCGCCTTGATCAGCAGCGAGAGGTCGGAACCCCAGTTGCCGGTGATCACGGTGTCGGCGCCCGAGGCCTTGATCTTGGCGATGTAGGGGGCGAAGTCGCGCGTCTGGGCCAGCGGGTGCAGGTCTTCACCGACGAACTGGATGTCCGGGCGCTTGCGCGTGAGGGCTTCCTTGCCGAACTTCACGACCTGGTGGCCGTGCGAGTAGTTCTGGTTCAGGAAGTACACCTTCTTGATGTCGGGCTGCTTGGCGATGAAGCTGGCCATGGCTTCCATCTTCATGGAGGTGTCGGCATCGAAGCGGAAGTGCCAGTAGCTGCACTTGCTGTTGGTCAGGTCCGGGTCCACGGCGGAGTCGTTGAGGTACAGGACTTCCTTGCCAGGGTTGCGGGCGTTGTGCTTCTCGACCGCGTCGGCCAGTGCCAGCGCGACGGAGGAGCCATTGCCCTGGATGATGTAGCGCGCGCCCTGGTCGATCGCGGCCTTGAGCGCGTTCAGGCTTTCGGCCGGGCTCAGCTTGTTGTCGATCGGGGTGACTTCGAACTTCACGCCGGCCGGGTTGCCCTTGCCGCTGAACTTTTCGGCGAAGAACTGGTAGCCCTTGATCTGGCTCACGCCCACGGGACCGAGCAGGCCGGTCAGCGGGTCGATCCGGATCATCTTGACGGTTTCACCCGCCTGGGCAAACGACGCACCGGCGGCCACCAGCATGGCGGCGCCTGCAATCATCTTCACGGTCAGTTTCATACCTATGTCTCCTTGTTGTTGACGAATCGAATAGGCGCAGCGTAAGGGCTTCTGGTGCGGTGCAGCGTAGGGGATTGCCCGGGCTTCTATCACGCAGGCGACAAGGTGCCTTGCGATGGTGCGCCCGGGCCCCTTTTCACACGCCCGGCAGCACGTAGTCCTTGAGCTGCTCGCGCAGGGTCATCTTCTGCATCTTGCCGGTGGCGCCCAGCGGGATCGCCTCGACGAACACCACGTCGTCCGGGATCTGCCATTTGGCGATCTTGCCTTCGTAGAAGGCCAGCAATTCCTCGCGGCTGAGTTCGGTGCCGGGTTTCTTCACCACCACCACGATGGGGCGCTCGTCCCACTTGGGGTGCTTCATGCCCACGCAGGCCGCCATGGCCACGGACGGGTGCGCCATCGCGATGTTTTCCACGTCGATCGAGCTGATCCACTCGCCGCCGGACTTGATCACGTCCTTGCTGCGGTCGGTGATCTGCATGAAACCGTCGGCGTCGATGGTGCGCGACGTCGCCGGTGGGGAACCAGCCGTGCCCCTGCGCGTCGTAGCGCAGCGGGTCGCCGCCCTCGCCCTTGAAGTAGCTGGCGATGATCCAGGGGCCGCGCACCAGCAGGTCGCCGTAGGCCTTGCCGTCCCAGGGCAGCTCTTCGCCGGCCTCGTTGACGATCTTCATGTCGGCGCCGAAGATGGCGCGGCCTTGCTTGAGGCGAACCTTGAGCTGCTCGGCCGGCGACAGCGCCAGCTGTGCGTTCTTCAGCGTGCAGACCGTGCCCAGCGGCGACATCTCGGTCATGCCCCAGGCGTGCAGCACGTCCACGCCGTACACGTCGTTGAAGGCGCTGATCATGGCCGGCGGGCAGGCCGAGCCGCCGATGACGGTGCGGTTGAGCGTGCTGAACTTGAGGTTGTTGGCCTGCAGGTGGCCCAGCAGCATCTGCCAGACGGTGGGCACGCCGGCGGCCATGGTGACCTTCTCGGCCTCGATCAGTTCGTAGACCGATTTGCCGTCCAGCGCCGCACCGGGGAACACCAGCTTGCAGCCGACGGCCGCCGCCGCGTAAGGCAGGCCCCAGGCGTTGACGTGGAACATGGGCACCACGGGCAGCACACTGTCGCGCGCCGAGAGGCACATGGCGTCGGGAAGCGCCGCGCCGAATGCGTGCAGCAGCGTGGAGCGATGCGAGTACAGCGCGGCCTTGGGGTTGCCGGTGGTGCCGCTCGTGTAGCACATGCTCGAGGCGGAGTTCTCGTCGAAGGTCGGCCAGTCGTAGGTCGTGGGCTGTTGGCCCATCCAGGCCTCGTAGCTCCGCAGGCCGGGAATGCCGCTGTCGGCCGGCAGCTTGTCCGCGTCGCACAGCGCGATCCAGTGCTTCACCGTCGGGCACTTGGCCGCCACCGCCTTGACCAGCGGCAGGAAGGTCATGTCGAAACAGACCGCCTTGTCTTCCGCGTGGTTGACGATCCAGACCAGTTGCTCGGGGTGCAGGCGCGGGTTGAGGGTGTGCAGCACGCGGCCGGTGCCGCTCACGCCGAAATACAGTTCCAGATGGCGATAACCGTTCCAGGCCAGCGTGGCCACGCGGTCGCCCTGGGGCAGGTCCAGGCCGTCCAGCGCATTCGCGCCTGGCGCGAGCGGCTCGCGATCTGGCCCCAGGTGCTGCGGTGGATGTCGCCTTCCACACGGCGGGACACGATTTCGCCACTCGAGTGGTGCCGCTCGGCATGCACGATCAGCGAGGAAATCAAAAGGGGTTGGCTCTGCATCTGGCCCAGCATGGGGAGTCTCCTGTCGATGAGGGGGTTGGAATCGGCGTTCATCGTAGCGGGTTGCCCCGCACGGCTGCCCCGGGGATATCCAGGGGGAATGCCCTCGGTGTCCGTTGCGGGACACGATACCTCGGCCTTCATCAACATGGTGTTGCGTCGAATGGGGTGAATGGCGGTGGCTTGATCTGCCTCAAGGCACGGCGCTGATCTGCGCGGCCGTGAGCGAGGCGTTGAAATGCAGCTGACCGGGCCAGGCCGGCCAGGTGGCGCCCAGTGTGGCGTGGTTGGGGTTGCCGGTGCGGGCGAACTGGCCGACGCTGGCCATCATGTGGCCCGACAGCGCCTCGCGCCCTGCCCGGTTGGCGTTGCCGCCGATGGCGTTGGCGAACAGCGAAGGGCCGAAGTTGCCGAACACGAACGGCAGGTCGAAGGCGTGCGCGGCGCCATACACCGTGTTCCACGGCGCGGGTTGCTGCGCCCAGTCGAACCGGTAGTGCCAGATGTCGGCCTGCTGCGTGCGCAGCGTGTTGAGCACGTTGTCGCGGCCAACGCCGAAGGACGCCGCCGTGAGTTGCGCGGCCCGCGCGGTCCAGCCGGTCACGGCCGCGTTGGACGGCAGGTACGCGGCGTTGAGGAAGTCGCCCTCGGTCAGCAGCGTCGGCGCATTCGGGTCGAAGCCGAACAGCAGGTTGAAGAGCTGGGCGTCGGTCACGATGAAGCCGGCGGGCCCGCCCAGCAGCGTGAGGAAGCTGGGGAACAGCTTGCCCTCTTCCGCCGTGGTGCCGGCCAGAACGGGGACCTTGTTGTAACGGCCCGCCGCGAACTCGTTGATCGGGTTCAGCGGCAACACCGTGCCGTCGGGAATCGGGCCCGAACCCGTGAGGTTGTTGGCCAGCAAGGTGGTGAGCACGGTGCCGCCGGCCTTGCCGCGCAGGTAGTCCGCCACCTGCGGCGCCGACTGCGTGGCGATGTAGGCCTGCGCCGTTGGCAGGTCGACGGCCAGGCCATCGGCGATCACCAGCCGGGCCAGCAGCGCATTGCCCTGCGCCAGCGAGGCCGCTGCGTCGTTCAGCGAGGGGATGGTGCCCACCGGCAGGTTGCTCGCCAGCGAAATGCCGCCCGAGATCGGCACGGCCTTGTGGAACAGGCCCGCGCCCAGCGGCGAGGCGACCAGCGACCAGACGTTGGTCGCGCCGGCCGATTGCCCCATCAGCGTCACGTTGGCCGCGTTGCCACCGAAGACGGCGGCGTTCTGCTGCACGAACTTGAGGCCCTGCACGATGTCGAGCAGGGCGAAGTTGCCCGAATCCTCCGCGCTGTCGAGCCCGGTCTTGAGCTGCGGCAGGTTCATGAAGCCCAGCACGCCCAGGCGGTAGTTGAGCGTGACCACCACCGCATTGGCGCTGCGCGCCAGGGCCGCGCCGTCGTAGATGGGGTCGGCGGTGTAGCCGGTGATGTTGCTGCCGCCGTGCACGAAGACGATCACGGGCAGCCCGGTGGTGGCGCTGGCCGGCCGCCACACATTGAGGAACAGGCAGTCCTCGCTGCCCACCGGCGTGTTCAGCGTCGCGCCGATCGTGGCGTCGAAACGGTTGTTGGCGCCCGGCCCGTAGAGGCGGCCGTTCTGCAGACAGGCCGCGCCGAACTGGGTGGTGTCGCGTGTGCCGCTCCAGGCCGCCACCGCCGCGGGCGCCTTCCAGCGCCGCGCGCCCACCGGCGGCTGGGCGAACGGAATGCCCTTCCAGGCGTAGGTGCCGTTGGAGGCCGCGTCGTTGCGGCCCTTGATCGTGCCCTGGGCGATCTGCCGGACCTCCGGCCCCGGGACGGGCGGCGTCTCGCCGGACCCGCCGCCGCCGCAGGCCATCAAAGTCAGGCAGGCTGCGCCCGCCACCCACCACCGTGTGTTGCTGCCCATGTCTTGTCTCCTGTGATTCTTTGAAGCGATAACCCGCTTGCGCCAGCGCCTGAAATCCTTTTGAATTCCAGCTTCCCGCCGATGCCCACCGTCCTCGGAAATTCTAGGAACGGGTGCCCGATACGCCGCTATCGCAACACGACCAATCGAGTGACTTCACGACGCCACCACCCCAGCCGAAGAAGCAGTTCCGCCCTCTGGGTCAAATGCCTCGCCGACATGTTTGCCTCCCGGGGCCTGGACGCGCCGCGCCTGCTGGCCGGCGCGCGCATCGACGACGCCCTGCTGCAGGACCCGGACGGGCGGGTCGAAGTCGATGACATCACCCGCCTGTGGGAACTGGCCGTCGCCTGGTCTGGCAACCCGGCCCTGGGCATGGACCGCGAGCTGCCGGCGCGGCATGTCAACTTCGACATGGTGGGTTACGTGATGCTGGCGCAGCCCGACCCTCAAGGCCGGGCTGATCAACCTCTCGCGCTACTACGCCGTGATCTCGGACGCGATCACGCTCGACCTCGAACCCGACGGCAGCAACCACTGGATGGTGCTGGGCCTGATCGGCAACACCCGGCCGCTGCCGCGCCAGCGCCTGGAATACAGCCTGCTCACGGTGGCCACGCTGTGCCGCTGGATCACGCGGCGCGACGTGCAGCCCCAGGCCGTGGAGTTCGTCGACCCCGAGCCGGCGGATGCCCGGCCCTATGTGGCGGCGTTCGGCTGCCCGGTGCGCTTCGGCCAGCCGCGCAACCGGCTGCTGCTGACCAACCGGGACCTGGAGATGCCGCTGCTCTCCAGCGACCCGGTGCTGTTCGACATGCACCAGCGCGTGATCGAGTCGCGCCTGGTGCGGCTGGGCCATGCCAGCACCGGCCAGCGCGTGACCGAGGAAATCATCCACCGCCTGCACCTCGGCGAGCCGCGCCGCGAAGACATCGCCAGCAGCCTGGCCATGGCCGACCGCACCCTGCAGCGCCGCCTGCGCGAGGAAGACACCAACTTCCAGCAGCTGCTGGACGACGCCCGGCGCGACCTGGCGCAGAAGTACCTGGCCGAAGACCGCTACACCCTGGGCTAGGTGGCCGACTTGCTGGGTTTTGCCGACCAGAGCAACTTCTTCCGCGCCAACAAGCGCTGGTTTGGCGTGTCGCCGGGGCAGTACCGCGCCCGCCTGGCCGAGAGCGAGCCGCTGGCCGCGTCGCTGAACGCGTCGGATTGACCCTGCGCCCCGCCATGTCGGCCCCGATGCGGACAATGGTGGACATGAACCGACCCGTCGACATGGCCGCCAGCCTGGCGCTTGGCCTGGCCTGGCACAACCGATTCGCCAGCCTGGGCGAAGCCTTCTACACCCTCAGAGCCCCCACCCCCCTGCCCTCGCCCCACTGGGTGGGCACGAGCCCGGCCGTGGCCGATCTGCTGGGCCTGGACCGGACCTGGCTGTCCTCACCCGCCGCGCTCGACGCCTTCACCGGCAACCTGCCCATCGCGGGCACACAGCCGCTGGCCAGCGTGTACAGCGGCCACCAGTTCGGCCAATGGGCCGGCCAGCTGGGCGACGGCCGCGCCATCCTGCTGGGCGAGGTGGACACGCCTGCCGGCCCGCAGGAGGTGCAGCTCAAGGGCGCCGGCCTCACGCCGTATTCGCGCATGGGCGACGGCCGCGCGGTGCTGCGCAGCTCGATTCGCGAGTTCCTCTGCAGCGAGGCCATGCACGCCCTGGGCATTCCCACCAGCCGCGCGCTGTGCGTCACGGGCTCGCCCGCGCCGGTGCGCCGCGAGGAGATCGAGACCGCCGCCGTGGTCACGCGTGTGGCGCCCAGCTTCATCCGCTTCGGCCACTTCGAGCACTTTTCGCACCACGGCCTGCACGGCGAGCTGCGCCAGCTGGCCGACTTCGTGATCGACCGCTTCTACCCCGCCTGCCGCGAAGCACCGGGCAGCCCCTACGCGGCCCTGCTGGAGGCCGTGAGCGCGCGCACCGCCGAAATGGTGGCGCAGTGGCAAGCCGTGGGCTTCTGCCACGGGGTGATGAACACCGACAACATGAGCATCCTGGGTCTGACCATCGACTACGGGCCGTTCCAGTTTCTCGACGCCTTCAACCCCGGCCACGTCTGCAACCACTCGGACACCGGCGGGCGCTACGCCTACAACCGCCAGCCCAACATCGCCTACTGGAACCTGTTCGCGCTGGGCCAGGCGCTGTTGCCGTTGATGGACGACCAGCAGCAGGCGTTGGACGCGCTGGAGCCCTACAAGGCGCTGATGCCGGCCGCGCTGCAGCGCCGCATGAACGCCAAGCTGGGCCTGGGCCGCGCGGAAGATGGCGACGCCGAGCTCACCGAATCGCTGATGAAGCTGATGGCGGCCGACGCGGTGGACTTCACCATCTTCTGGCGCCGCCTGAGCCACGCCGTGGCCGGCCCGCTCGACCCGGTGCGCGACCTGTTCCTGCAGCGCGAGGCCTTCGATGCCTGGGCCATTCGCTGGCAGGAGCGCCTGCGGACCGAGCCCGGTTTCGATGCCGCCGCCACGCAGGCCCTCATGCTGCGCACCAACCCGCAGGTGGTGCTGCGCAACCACCTCGGCGAAATCGCCATCCAGCGCGCCAAGCAGGGCGACTTCAGCGAGCTTGCCCGGTTGCAAAACGCGCTGGAGCACCCATTTGAGGAAGCCCCTGGCCAGGAAGACCTGGCGGCCTTCCCGCCCGACTGGGCCAGCCAGATCGAAATCAGTTGCTCGTCCTAGGAGACCTCCCGATGAACTTCCCCGTCCAGAAAACCGAAGCCGAATGGCGCGAGCTGCTGGCCGCCAAAGGCGCCGAGCCGCGCGCCTTCGACGTGACCCGCCATGCCCACACCGAACGCCCGTTCACCGGCAAGTTCGAGCAGGTCTGGGCCGACGGCAGCTACCACTGCATCTGCTGCGGCAACAAGCTGTTCGACGCCGACACCAAGTTCGACGCCGGCTGCGGCTGGCCCAGCTTCTCGCTGGCCGTGCCGGGCGCCATCACCGAGATCACCGACCGCAGCCACGGCATGGTGCGCGTGGAGACCGTGTGCAGCCAGTGCGGCGCGCACCTGGGCCACGTGTTCGAAGACGGCCCCTCCCCCACCGGCCTGCGCTATTGCATGAACTCCGCCTCGCTGGAGCACCAACCGAAGAAGGACACGCCATGAAAGCCCAGAACATTCTCGACACCATCGGCCGCACCCCGCACATCCGCGTGCAGCGCCTGTTCGGCGACGCGAGCCAGCAGGTCTGGATCAAGTCCGAGCGCAGCAACCCGGGCGGCTCCATCAAGGACCGCATCGCCCTGTCCATGGTGGAAGACGCCGAGCGCTCGGGCGCGCTCCAGCCCGGCGGCACCATCGTCGAGCCCACCTCGGGCAACACCGGCATCGGCCTGGCCATGGTCGCCGCCGTCAAGGGCTACAAGCTGATCCTGGTGATGCCCGACAGCATGTCGGTCGAGCGCCGCCGCCTGATGCTGGCCTACGGCGCCAGCTTCGACCTCACCCCGCGCGAGAAGGGCATGAAGGGCTCGATCGCGCGCGCCGAGGAGATCGTGGCCGCCACGCCGGGCGCGTGGATGCCGCAGCAGTTCAACAACCCGGCCAACGTGGACGTGCACGTGCGCACCACGGCCGAAGAGATCGCGGCCGACTTCCCCGACGGCATCGACGTGCTCATCACCGGCGTGGGCACGGGCGGCCACATCACGGGCGTGGCGCGCGTGCTCAAGGCGCGCTGGCCCCAGCTCAAGGTGTTCGCGGTGGAGCCGTCGGCCTCGCCCGTCATCTCCGGCGGCAACCCCTCGCCCCACCCCATCCAGGGCATCGGCGCGGGCTTCATCCCCAACAACCTCGACACCAGCCTGCTCGACGGCGTGATCCAGGTCGACGCCGAACCCGCGCGCGACATGGCGCGGCGCAGCGCACGCGAAGAAGGCATCCTGGTCGGCATTTCCTCGGGTGCCACCTTGGCGGCGATCGCGCAGAAGCTGCCCGAATTGCCGGCCAAGGCCGTGGTGCTCGGTTTCAACTACGACACCGGCGAGCGGTATCTCTCCATCGAAGGCTTCCTCCCGGCATGAAAAACCTCTCCGACATCCGCCTGTCCATGCTCGACCTGGTGGCCGTGCGCGAAGGCGGCACCGTGGCCGACGCGCTGGCCGTGGCCCTGCGCACCGCGCAGCACGCCGAGTCGCTCGGCTTCACGCGCTACTGGCTGGCCGAGCACCACAACATGAGCGGCATCGCCAGCTCGGCCACGGCCGTGCTGATCGGCCACATCGCGGGCGGCACGAAGCGCATGCGCATCGGCTCGGGCGGCGTCATGCTGCCCAACCACGCGCCGCTGGTGGTGGCCGAGGCCTTCGGCACCCTGGCAGAGCTCTACCCGGGCCGCATCGACCTCGGCCTGGGCCGCGCGCCCGGCACCGACCCGCACACCATGCGCGCGCTGCGGCGCGACCGCGTGGAGACCGAGGCCGACTTCCCGCGCGACGTGGCCGAGCTGCAGCACCTGCTGGGCCCCGCCTCGCCCGGCCAGCGGCTCATCGCCAACCCCGGTGCGGGCACCAACGTGCCGATCTGGCTGCTGGGTTCGAGCCTGTTTTCCGCGCAGCTGGCGGCCGAGCGCGGCCTGCCTTATGCGTTTGCCTCGCACTTCGCGCCGCGCCTGCTGCTGCAGGCGCTGGATGTCTACCGCACGCGCTTCCAGCCCTCGCCCACGCTGGCCGAGCCCTACGCCGTCGTGGGCGTGCCGCTGGTGGCCGCGCCCACCGACGAAGAGGCCGAGTACCTCGCGAGCAGCACCTACCAGCGCGTGCTGGGCATCCTCACCGGCAAGCGCGGCCAGCTGCCGCCACCGGTGAAGGGCTTCATGCAAGGCCTGCACGCGCAGGAACAGGCGGCGATCGCCGATTTCCTGGCCGCCGCCGTGATCGGCGGGCCCGAGACCGTGCGCGCGGGCCTGCAGTCGCTGGCCCAGGTGACCCAGGCCGACGAGTTCATGATCGTGAGCGACCTGTTCGACCCCGCGCTGCGCCTGCGCTCGCTGAGCATCGCCGCCGAGGCGATGGCCACGCAGCAGCCGGTCGCCGCCTCCGCTTGACCAGAGCACCCGCGGAACCGGCTTTGCCGGGCCGCTGGGTGCGCCCCCTCGAGGGGGGAGACGCCGAAGGCGGCGCAGGGGTGCTTCTCGTCTATACCCCGCCGCGCACCATCTGCATCACCTGACCTGCATCCAGGGTCGCGGCTTTTTGCTGGATCTGCGGCAGGTACTGCGCCTGCATCTGCTTGGCCGGGCCCAGCAGGTCCTGGAAGCTCTGCTTGAGCAGCTCGGTGCTCATCACACGCCCGCCCGCGTAGTAGCGCCGGGCCACCTGGCCCAGCGCGTAGGTGGTGGCGAACGAAAACGCCATGCCGGTGGCCGCGCCGCCCAGGCGGCCCACGGTGCGCCCGGCGGCCTTGCCGAGCAGGCCGCCGAGCAGCTTGCGGCCGAACTGCTCCAGGTACTGCGAGGTCAGGCCCACGCCCACCGCCGCGATGAACTCGCGGATGTGGCCCTGGTCCAGCTCCACGCCGTGCGCCTTGCCGATCGCGTAGACCATCTTCACCTGCAGCGGGATGATGGCCATCGAGGCCCAGGACTGCGGCAGCAGCTCCAGCGCGCCGTTGAGCAGCGCGTAGTTCAGGATGGACTTGTCGAGGTCCACGCCCGGCGCCACGCTGGCGGCGACCACCGGGGGCGCCACGGGCACGGCGACCGGCACCGCCTTCTCCGCCGCGTCCAGGACGGCATCCGCCTCGCGCTCGAAGGCGGCGGCCTCGCCCGCGTCCAGCTTCAGGCGGGCCTTGAGATCGCTCAGGAAAGCCGCCTCGGCCGGGCTTTGCCGTCCGTCGGCGTCGCACACACAGACCGCCATTTCGTAGGCGAGCTGCCGTTGCCCGGCGTCCGGCAGGCCGGCCACCGCATCGGCCAGCGACACGCGCTTGAGCAGCACGTCCTGGTACAGGCGCACCAGCACGGTGCCGCCCGATTCGTGCGGCAGCGATTCGGCCATGCGCCGGATCGCTTCGCGCTCGGCGTCGGCTTTGTTGCCGTCGGCGAACGCGGCCAGCAAGGCGATGGAGAGGATGGACTGCTGTTCCTGTGGGGTCATGCGCGCGAGGCTCCTGGAGAAAGGGTGAATCGGGACCGGGGACACGATAGAGAGCCTCTGCCGGGCCGCAAGTTCCGCTCGGCCGCCGCGCCCAAAGCCCCGCTTAAGGATGCGTCATATCCAAGCCCGATAATCGCCGCATGCGTTTTCTCATCGATTTTTTCCCCATCGGCCTTTTCGTCGTGGCCTACAAGATGGCCGACATCTACACCGCCACCGGTGTGCTGATGGCCGCCACCCTGGTCCAGACCGCCCTCATCTACGCGCTCGACCGCAAGCTGCAGACCCTGCACAAGGTCACGCTGGTGCTGGTGCTGGTGTTCGGTGCGCTCACGCTGTTCCTTCAGGACGAGCGCTTCATCAAATGGAAGCCCACCGTGCTGTACGCGAGCATGGCGATCGTGCTGGCGGCCGCCCTGTGGATCTGGAAGAAGAATTTCCTGCAGATCCTGCTGGGCAGCCAGCTCAACCTCCCCACGAACGTGTGGGCCCGGCTCACCGTGGCCTGGGTCGGCTACTTCCTGTTCATGGCGGGCATCAACGCCTATGTGGCGGCCTACTACTCGACCGAAGACTGGGTGAACTTCAAGCTCTGGGGCTATGTGTTCCCGGTGGTCTTCATCGTGGGCCAGGGCCTGTACATCGCGCGTTACCTCAAGGACGACGACGCCGTGGAGAAGAAGCCATGAGCTCCCGCCCGGCCGCTCCGAAGGGGGCTCGCACCGCAGCCCGCAGGGTGGAGGTACTCCAATGAGCGACACCGCCGTGGTCCCCACCGCCGCCGCGATCGAGGCGCGCCTGCGCGAAGCCCTCACCCCCACCGTGCTCGAAGTGCTGGACGAAAGCGCGGCCCACGCCGGCCATGCGGGCGCCAATGGCCTGGGCTATGGCACGCATTTCCGTGTGCGCATCGGCGGGCCCGCGTTCGTTGGCCGCACGCGGGTGGCGCAGCACCGCCTTGTGTATGATGCGCTGCAAAAATTCACCGAGGCGGGGCTGCATGCCCTGGCCATCGAAATCAAGGCCTGAAGGCCGACCACACCCCATTCAGCCGCTACGTTCTGATACCTGATTGCTGAAACCCTGCCCCTGGCGGCGGCTCCAACCCCCTTTTATCCCGAGGAACACCATGAAATTCTCCCTGACGGCCCTCACCGCGGCTGCCCTCATCACGGCAGCGCCCTGGGCCCTGGCACAGAACGTGGCCATCGTCAACGGCAAGCCCGTTCCCACGGCGCGCCTGACGGTGCTGGAGCAGCAGATCGCCGCCTCCGGCCGCCCGGTGGACGACAACGTGCGCGCCCAGCTCAAGGAAGAAGTGGTGCTGCGCGAGGTCTTCATGCAGGAAGCGCAGAAGCGCGGCATCGCCGCCACCGAGGAATACAAGAACCAGATGGAACTGGCGCGCCAGACCATCATGATCCGAGCCCTCTTCACCGACTACCAGAAGAAGAACCCGGTGACCGACGTCGACGTCAAGGCCGAGTACGACAAGTTCGTGGCGGCCAACGGCGGCAAGGAATACCGCGCGCGCCACATCCTGGTGGAGAAGGAAGACGAAGCCAAGGCCATCATCGCCAGCCTCAAGAAGGGCGGCAAGTTCGAAGAGATCGCCAAGAAGCAGTCGAAGGACCCGGGATCCGGCGCCAACGGGGGTGACCTGGACTGGGCGGCCGCGGCCAGCTACGTGCCGGAGTTCTCCGAAGCCATGGTCAAGCTCGAAAAGGGCCAGCTGACGCAGGAGCCGGTGAAGACGCAGTTCGGCTGGCACATCATCCGCGTGGACGACGTGCGCACCGCCGAACTGCCCAAGCTGGAGGACATCAAGCCGCAGATCGAGCAGCAGATGCAGCAACAGAAGCTGGCCGAGTTCCAGAAGACGCTGCGCGAAAAGGCCAAGATCCAGTAAAGCGTTTCGCCTCTTACACGAAAAAGCGCGGCCGGTCCGCGCTTTTTTTGTGCCCGGCGCTCGTCCGCTCAGCGCATCTGGGCGGCGACCCAGACCAGGCCCAGCAGCACCGGCTGGTGCAGCAGGTAATAAGACAGGCTCCAGCGCCCCAGCGTCACCAGGCCCCTTCGCACACCGGTGGCCGCCGCGTCGGCCGTGCCCAGCCAGTGCGGCCGGTGCCACAGGGCCCACTGGCCGGCCGCCATGCCCCACCACATCACGCCCAGCCAGGGCGCCAGCGGCACATAGTCTTCGGTGATCGGCTTGCGGTTGATCAGGCCCAGCCAGTTGAGGGCCGGGGTGTTGAGCACGTCCAGCGCCGGCCAGGTGGCGATGGCGTGTGGCGCCGCGAACTTGAACGCGATGACCAGCGCGCCCAGCCACCACAGCCAGGCGCCCCACCCCGCCGTGAGCCGCACGATGATCAGCATGGCCGCGATGCCGTGCAGCACGCCGAAGTAGATGAAGCTGTTCGGGAACATGGCCACCGAGCCCGCCGTGACAAGCAGCGCCGCCCCGGCCACCTGCAGCCAGCGCCGCCAGAAGCGCGCCCAGGTCTGCCCCTGGTGCAGGGCCACGGCCTGGGACAGGCCGGCGGTGAACAGGAACAGGCTGACGATGGCGGTGCGTTGCCCGGTCCAGACCGGGTCGCGGTAGAAGTCTTCGTTGATGAAGCCGAAGAAATCCAGGTCGAAGCAGAAATGGAACGCGGTCATCCACAGCATGGCCGCCGCGCGCAGCAGGTCGATGCGGTCCAGGCGCTGTGCCACGGCGGTGCTTTCAGGCGGCGGAAGCGCGGTGGATGCCCAGCAGCATCTCGGCCAGGGCCTGCGGTTCGCTCACCATCGGGTCGTGCCCGGTGGCCAACTCCAGCACCTGCCAGCCGGGTTCGCGGCGCACGCGCTCGCGCGCGGGAGCGATGGTGGCGCAGCGCGGGCGAGGTGCAGTCGATGAAGGTGCGGGGCACGGCATTCACGAGCGCGGCGTCAAAATCCAGCGGTTGCTGGTAGAGCCGGTAAGGCTGGGGGGTCTGGCGGCGGTTCACCCAATCGCGGTCTGAACCCTCCAGCCCGAACAGCTTGGCGTCGGGCGGCGGAAAGCTCAGGCCGCCGCTGGGTTTCGCGGCATCGGCGCGGGCCTGTTTGGTTTCGGCCGAATGGTGGCTGCTCCAGCTGTCGCCGGGATACGGCACGGCCGCGTCCAGGTAGACCAGGTGCGCCAGGCAGCCGGGGCGCTCGCGCTGCAGGCGGTCGGCGACGCCGGTGACCACCACGCCCGCGTAGCTGTGGCCCACCAGCACGATGCGCTGCAGTTCCTCGGCCTCGACCAGGCCGAACACGTCCTGGATGTGGGTGTGCAGGTCCACGGCCAGGCTGAGCAGGTGGGCGCGTTCGCCCACGCCGGTGAGGGTGACGGCGTGCGCCTCCACGCCCGCGCCGCGCAGCAGCGGCAGCACGCGGCGCCAGCACCAGGCGCCGTGCCAGGCCCCGTGGACCAGCACGACAGCGGTTTTTGGGGTGTCGGGGCTTGGGGACATGGACGTTCTCCTGGACAATATCGGGCTGTTTTTCCTGGCCCGATTCTGCCCGCTCCACGACCGACCGCCATGCTGCCCCACCAGATTGAACTGCTCTCCCCGCCCGCGACGCCGAGATCGGCATCGAGGCGGTGAACCACGGCGCCGATGCGATCTACATCGGCGGGCCCTCGTTCGGCGCGCGCACCAGCGCCGACAACCGCGTGCAGGACATCGCGCGCGTGGCCCGGCACGCGCACCGCTTCGGCAGCCGCGTCTACGTGACCATGAACACCATCCTGCGCGACGACGAGCTGGAGGGCGCGCGCAAGCTGGCCTGGCAGCTGTACGACGCGGGCGTGGACGCGCTGATCGTGCAGGACATGGGCCTGCTGGAGATCGACCTGCCCCCGATCCAGCTGCACGCGAGCACGCAGACCGACATCCGCACGCCCGAGAAGGCGCGTTTCCTGCAGGACGCGGGCCTGTCCAAGCTGGTGCTGGCGCGGGAACTCACGCTGCCGCAGATCGCCGCGATCCGTGACGTGCTGGATGCCGAGCGCTGCCAGATCGAGTTCTTCATCCACGGCGCGCTGTGTGTGGCCTACAGCGGCCAGTGCTACGTGAGCCATGCCCACACCGGGCGCAGCGCCAACCGCGGCGACTGCTCGCAGGCCTGCCGCCTGCCCTACGAGGTGAAGGACAGCCAGGGCCGCATCGTCGCGCACGACAAGCACGTGCTCTCGATGAAGGACAACAACCAGAGCGACAACCTGCGCGAGCTCATCGACGCGGGCGCGCGCAGCTTCAAGATCGAAGGCCGCTACAAGGACATGGGCTACGTCAAGAACATCACGGCGCACTACCGCCGCCTGTTCGATCAGATCCTGGACGAGCGGCCCGAGCTGGGCCGGGCCTCGAGCGGCCGCTGCACCTTCGGCTTCACCCCCGACCCCGGCCAGAACTTCAACCGCGAGTTCACCGACTACTTCGTGCAGGGCCGCCAGGAGGACATCGGTGCCTTCGACACGCCCAAGAACCCGGGCCGGCCCATCGGCTGGGTGAGCAAGGTCGGGCCCAACTTCGTCGAGATCGAAACCGACGACCCAGCCACCGTGGTGCACAACGGCGACGGCCTGTGTTACCTCGACCTGCACAAGGAACTGGTGGGCCTGCAGATCAACCGCGCCGAACCCACGGGCACGCCGGGCCAGTGGCGCGTGTTCCCCAAGGACGCGATGGAGGGCCTGCGCCACCTCAAGCGCGGCACGGTGGTCAACCGCAACCGCGACGTGGACTGGGTGCGCACGCTGGAGAAAAAATCGGCCGACCGCCGCATCGGCGTCTGGCTGCGGCTGGACGACACGGCCGAGGGCTTGACGCTCACCGCCACCGACGAAGACGGCCACTGCGCCGCTGCCACCCTGCCCGGCGCGCTGGAGCCGGCCAAGGACGCCGCCCAGGCCGAGGCCCGGCTGCGCGAAGGGCTCTCTCGCCTGGGTGAGACGGTGTTCGAGCCGATCGACGTGTCGCTGCAGCTCTCGCAACCCTGGTTCGTGCCGGCCTCGCTGCTCAACCCGCTGCGGCGCGACGCCATCGCCGCGCTGGAAGCCGCGCGCGCCTCGGCCTGGCAGCGCCTGCCCCGCGCCACCCCGGTGGAGCCACCGGTGAGCTACCCGGAAGACACCCTGACCTACCTGGCCAACGTGTTCAACCACAAGGCGCGCGACTTCTACGCGAAACACGGCGTGAAGGTGATCGCCTCGGCCTACGAGAGCCACGAGGAAGAAGGCGAAGTGAGCCTGATGATCACCAAACACTGCGTGCGCTTCTCGCTCAGCCTGTGCCCCAAGCAGGCCAAGGGCGTCACCGGTGTGCAGGGCACGATCCGCGCCGAGCCCATGAGCATCACGCACGGCAGCGAGAAACTCACGCTGCGCTTCGACTGCAAGCCCTGCGAGATGCACGTGGTCGGGCGCATCAAGCCCGCCGTGATGCAGGCCGTGCCGGCCAGCCCGCTGAAGTTCTACCGCACGCGGCCTGCCACGACCGCCTGAGGCACTCAGGCGGTCTTCGCGCCGCCGCGCAGGCGCTTGCCCAGGCTCACCAGGGCCAGCACCACCCCACCGGCGACCAGGCCCGCGAGCGCGCCCGCCAGGCTGGAAGCGAGCGAGCCGATCCAGCCCAGCGTGGCGGCGAAGGCCTCGATGCCATGGCCCAGCGCTGGGATGCCATGCACCAGGATGCCACCGCCGACCAGGAACATGGCGGCGGTGCCGACCACCGACAGCGTTTTCATCAGCCAGGGCGCGGCCGCGAGGATGCCGCGGCCCAGGGACTGTTTCCAGGCCGCGGCCTGCTGGTTGAGGTGCAGGCCCAGGTCGTCGAGCTTGACGATGCCCGCCACCAGGCCGTAGACGCCGATGGTCATGATCAGCGAGATGCCCACCAGCACGGCGATGCGCTGGCCCATGCCGACGGCGGCCACCGTGCCCAGGGTGATCACGATGATCTCGGCCGACAGGATGAAGTCGGTGCGCACCGCGCCCTTGATCTTCTGCTGCTCGAACGCCACCAGATCGACGCTTTCGTTGGCCGCGGCCTCCACCAGCGCTTCGCGGTTCGCCGCGTCTTCCGCCTGGTGCGGGCCGAAGGCGTGCCACAGCTTCTCGGCGCCCTCGAAGCACAGGAACAGGCCGCCGAGCATCAGCAGCGGCGTGATGGCCCAGGGGGCGATCACGCTGATGACCAGCGCGCTGGGCACCAGGATGGCCTTGTTGAGGAGCGAGCCCTTGCGCAACGGCCCAGACCACGGGCAGCTCGCGGTCGGCCTTCACGCCGGTGACCTGCTGGGCGTTGAGCGCGAGGTCGTCGCCCAGCACGCCGGCGGTCTTCTTGGCCGCCAGCTGGGTCATGGCAGCCACGTCGTCCGCCACGGCCGCGCTCTTGCGCGCCGCCACCTTGGTCATCAGGGCCACATCGTCGAGGATGGTGGCGATGTCGTCGATCAGCGCGAGCAGGCTGGTTCCGGCCATGGGGCGGCCCTTTCAGGAGTGGGTGTTGTCGTGGGAGGGCCAGACGGGCGGAAACAGGGGATCGTCGAGCTCGGCGCCATCGGCCATGCGCTCGGCTAGGCCGGGAAACGGCGGCGAGGTGCGCCAGGGCCGGGGTGCATGGCGCGCGTCTTCGCCCAGGTAGCGGGCCGAGAACACGCGACGGCGCTGCCCCGGGCCCACGCCGCTGGAGGCGTGCAGCGCGAGCATGTGGAAGGCCACGCAGTCGCCGGGCTCGAGTGCCCAGGCCAACTGGCGGAAACGGTCGGGCTCGGCGTCGATGGCCGGCAGCTCGGCCAGCGTGCCTTCGGGGAACCAGCGGGCCTGCTGGTCGCGGAAGGTGCGCGGCATGTACCAGGTGCCGGCATGCGAGCCGGCCACGAAACGCAGCGTGCTGGCCAGCGGCACCGGGTCCACGGGAATCCAGAAGCTCACGTTCTGGCGGCCACTGACGTTGTAGTACGGCTGGTCCTGGTGCCAGGGCGTGGGCTGGCGCGTGCCAGGCTCCTTGACCAGCAAATGATCGTGGTAGATCCGGGCCGTGCGGCTGTGCATGAGCTGGGTGGCGATGTGCGGCAGGGCCGAATCGCGCAGGATGCGCTGGTACGACGGGTTGTCCTGCCAGGTGCAGAAGTCCTCGACGAAACGGCCCGGGTCGTCGGGTTCGCTCGCCACCAGCGCCAGCGGGCTCAGATGCGCCAGGTTGTGCTCGATGCCGCGTTCGAGCAGGGCCAGTTCGTCGGCATTGAACACCCCGCGCAGCACCACGGCGCCGTCGGTGGCGAAATCGGTGGCGGTGCCCTCAGGCAGAAAGAGTTCTCGGGCCATGCGTCATCTCCCCTTGGCGGGTTTCTCCCGCTTGCGCCAGTAGGTGAAAGCGTCCTCGTGCACTTCGATGTCGAGCTCCGCCACGCGCGCCTGCAGGCGTTCCTGCACATCGGCCACGGCCTGGTTGTAAACCGCGGGCGCGATCTCCTCCAGGAAAAAGCCCAGCAGGCCACCGGCGGCGATGTTGCCGATGCGCTCGTCCATGTTCGCGTCGAAGTAACGCTGGATCGAGGCGATCGCCTCGTCGCGGGTGGCTTTGGGCAGTTCGATGGCCGATGGGATGCGTCCGGTCAGCCGACCCACTTGCGCGCGTTGCGCCACAGGCGCATCCAGGCGCTGAAAGCGGCCGGGTCCTGGTCGGTCCAGCTCATCTGGATGTTGCGGAACACGCGCTCGGGGTGCGGCATCATGGCCGTGAAGCGGCCGTCGGCCGTGGTCACCGCCGTCAGGCCGCCCGGGCTGCCGTTGGGGTTGAACGGGTAGGCCTCGGTGGCCGCGCCGCCGTGGTCGGTGAAGCGCATCGCGGCGATGGCCTTGCTGGCGTCGCCCCGGTGGCGGAAGTTGGCGTAACCCTCGCCATGCGCCACCGCGATGGGCAGGCGGCTGCCGGCCATGCCCTGCAGGAACAGGCTGGGCGAGTCCAGCACCTCCACCAGGGACAGGCGCGCCTCGAAGCGCTCGCTCTGGTTGGTGGTGAAGCGCGGCCAGGCCTCGGCACCGGGAATGATGTCGGCCAGCTCGGCGAACATCTGGCAGCCATTGCACACGCCCAGGCCGAAGGTGTCGTCGCGGCCGAAGAAGGCCTGGAACTGCTCGGACAGACCGGGGTTGAAGGTGATGCTGCGCGCCCAGCCGATGCCCGCGCCCAGCGTGTCGCCGTAGCTGAAGCCGCCGCAGGCCACCACGCCCTTGAAGTCGGCCAGCTTCGCACGGCCGGTCTGCAGGTCGGTCATGTGCACGTCGAAGGCCTCGAAACCGGCCTGGGTGAAGGCGTAGGCCATCTCCACGTGCGAGTTCACGCCCTGCTCGCGCAGGATCGCGACCTTGGGCCGGGCCAGGTTGAGGTACGGCGCGGCCACGTTGTCGGTGGCGTCGAACGTCAGCTTCGTGTGCAGGCCGGCGTCGTCGGGCCGGCCGGCGGCCGCGTGTTCGGCATCGGCGCCCGCCGGGTTGTCGCGCTGCTGGTTGATCTTCCAGCTCACGCTGTCCCAGACCTGTTGCAGGTCGAACAGGCTGGCCGAGAACACGGCCTTGGTGTCGCGCCAGACCTGCAGCTGGCCCTTGCCGGCGTCCATGGTGGACGAGGCCGGGCGGGTCTTGCCGACGAAGTGGCTGTGTTTGGACAGGCCGTGCTCGCGCAGGGTCTGCATCACGGCGTTGCGGTCCTCGGTGCGCACCTGCAGCAGCACGCCCAGCTCTTCGCTGAACAAGGCCTTGAGCGTGAGTTCCTCGCGGCGCGCGCTGACCTGGCCGGCCCAGTTCTTGGCGTCGCCCATCTCGGCGCGGCTGTCGCTGATGCCATCGCCTTCGGTCACGAGCAGGTCCACGTTGAGCGCCACGCCCACGTGGCCGGCGAAGGCCATTTCGGCGGCCGCCGCCAGCAGGCCCCCGTCGCTGCGGTCGTGGTAGGCCAGGATCTGGCCCTGGGCCCGCAGCGCGTTCACCGCGTTGACCAGGCTCACCAGGTCCTGGGCGTCGTCCAGGTCGGGCACCTCGCCCCCGCCCTGCCCCAGCACCTGGGCCAGCACGCTGCCGCCCATGCGGTGGCGGCCCTTGCCGAGGTCGATCAGCACCAGCGTGGTGTCTTCGAGCGCATTGTTGAGTTGCGGCGTGAGCGTGCCGCGCACGTCGGCCAGCGTGGCGAAGGCGCTCACGATCAGGCTGACCGGCGAAGTCACTTTCTTCGTCTCGCCGCCTTCGCTCCATTGGGTGCGCATGGACAGGCTGTCCTTGCCCACCGGGATGGAAATGCCCAGCGCCGGGCAGAGTTCCAGGCCCACGGCCTTGACGGTCTCGTACAGCGCGGCGTCTTCGCCCGGTTCGCCGCAGGCGGCCATCCAGTTGGCGGAGAGCTTCACGCGCGGCAGCTCGATGGGCGCGGCCAGCAGGTTGGTGATGGCCTCGGCCACCGCCATGCGGCCCGACGCGGCGGCGTCGAGCGCGGCCAGCGGCGTGCGCTCGCCCATGCTCATGGCCTCGCCCGCGAAGCCCTTGTAGTCGGCCAGCGTCACGGCGCAGTCCGCCACCGGCACCTGCCAGGGGCCGACCATCTGGTCGCGGTGCGACAGGCCGCCCACGGTGCGGTCGCCGATGGTGATGAGGAAACGCTTGGAGGCCACAGTCGGGTGGCTGAGCACGTCGATCACGGCCTGCTGCAGGTTCACACCGGTGAGCGCCAGCGGGGCCGCCTGGCGCGCCACGCTTTTCACGTCGCGGTGCATCTTGGGCGGTTTGCCCAGCAGCACGTTCATCGGCATGTCCACAGGGCTCGGCGCGCCCTCATCGGCCAGCACCAGCTGGCGCTCTTCGGTCGCCACACCGATCACGGCGAACGGGCAGCGCTCGCGCTCGCAGAAGGCCTGGAACGTGGCCAGCGATTCGGGAGCGATCGCCAGCACGTAGCGCTCCTGGCTCTCGTTGCACCAGATTTCCTTGGGCGCCAGGCCGCTTTCTTCCAGCGGCACGGCACGCAGGTCGAAGCGCGCGCCCCGGCCGGCGTCGTTGGTGAGTTCGGGGAAGGCGTTGGAGAGGCCGCCCGCGCCCACGTCGTGGATCGCCAGGATGGGGTTGTTCTCGCCCTGCTGCCAGCAGTGGTTGATGACCTCCTGCGCGCGGCGCTCGATCTCGGGGTTGCCGCGCTGCACGGAGTCGAAGTCCAGCGAGGCGGCGTTGGTGCCGGTGGCCATGGAACTGGCCGCGCTGCCGCCCATGCCGATCTTCATGCCCGGGCCGCCGAGCTGGATGAGCAGCGAGCCGGCCGGGAATTCGATCTTCTTCGTCTGGATGGCGTCGATCACGCCGACACCGCCGGCGATCATGATGGGCTTGTGGTAGCCGCGCTGCACGCCGTCCACCGCCAGCTCGTACTCGCGGAAGTAGCCCAGCAGGTTGGGCCGGCCGAACTCGTTGTTGAAGGCCGCGCCGCCCAGGGGGCCCTCGGTCATGATCTGCAGCGGGCTGGCGATGTGCTCGGGCTTGCCGCCCGGCTGGTCGGAGAGGCCGCCCCAGAGCTTGCCAACGGTGAAGCCGGTCAGGCCGGCCTTGGGCTTGGAACCCCGGCCGGTGGCGCCCTCGTCGCGGATTTCGCCGCCCGCGCCGGTGGAGGCGCCCGGGAACGGGGAAATGGCGGTCGGGTGGTTGTGGGTCTCCACCTTCATCAGCACGTGGTGCGTGGCGGTTTCGGCGGCGTAGGCCGGCGAGACGTCGCCGCCGGCGCGGGCCACGAAACGCTCGACCACGCTGCCTTCCATGATGGAGGCGTTGTCCGAGTAGGCCACCACGGTGTGCTGCGGCGCCTGCTGGTGGGTGTGGCGGATCATGCCGAACAGGCTCTTGTCCTGCGCCACGCCGTCGATGGTGAACTGCGCGTTGAAGATCTTGTGGCGGCAGTGCTCGCTGTTGGCCTGCGCGAACATCATCAGTTCGACGTCGGTCGGGTTGCGATTGAGGCCGTTGAAGGCGTTGACGAGGTAGTCGATCTCGTCGTCGGCCAGGGCCAGGCCCCAGTCGGCGTTGGCGCGCTCCAGCGCGGTGCGACCACCGCCGAGCACGTCCACCTGCTCCATGGGCGCGGGGTGCAGCTCGGTGAACAGGGCCTGGGCCTGGCTGCGGTCGAGCGAGACGTTTTCCGTCATGCGGTCGTGCAGCAGGTCGGCCACGGCGCGCAGCTGCTCTTCGGACAGGCTGGCCTTCTTGCCCAGCAGGCCGGACTTGAGGCCGACCCGGTACTCGACCAGGCGCTCCACCCGGTGCAGGCTCAGCCCGCAGTTGTGGGCGATGTCGGTCGCCTTGGAGGCCCAGGGCGAGACCGTCCCCAGGCGCGGCATCACCAGCAGGGCCGGCGCGCCGGCCGTTTCCAGCTGGGCGTGCGCCGGGGTGCCAGGTTCGCCGTAGGTCAGCAGCTCGCCCACGCGCTGCAGCGTGGCCGCGTCGGGCTCGCCGTCGAAGCTCGCCAGGTGCACGAAGCGGGCCGAAAGGCCGTTGATCTTGTCGGAAATGCCCGCGAGGCGGGGCAGGAGCTGCTGGACTTTGAAGTCGCTGACGGCGTTGCCGCCTTCAAAAAAGCGCAGGTGCAGGGACACGTTGGGAGCCTGAGGTGCGTTGACCCGCCGGCGGCAGGTGGAAAACCCGGAATTTTACCCGGCCGCCCCCATGGCCTTGCCTTGCCGAGGGCCCTCCAGACGGGGTCAGATGGGATAATCGCACCCCATGAGCATCACCTACAAAGACGAAGCCGGCATCGCGGGCATGCGCACGGCCTGCCGCCTGGCGTCCGAAGTGCTGGACTACCTCACGCCGCTGATCCAGCCGGGCATCACCACGCTGGAAATCGACCGCCTGGCGGCCGAGTACATGAAGCAGCAGGGCACCGTCTCGGCCACCATCGGCTACCAGCCCAGCGGCTACCCGCCCTACCCGGGCCACCTGTGCACGTCCATCAACCACGTGGTCTGCCACGGCATCCCGAACGAAAAACCGCTCAAGAAGGGCGACATCCTCAACGTCGACGTGACGGTGATCAAGGACGGCTGGTTCGGCGACAACAGCCGCATGTTCCTGATCGGCGGCGAGGCCGCCTGCTCGGTGCAGGCGCGCCGGCTCTGCCAGGTGACCTACGAGGCGATGTGGAAGGGCATCGTGATGGTGCGCCCCGGCATCCGCCTGGGCGACATCGGCCACGCGATCCAGACCTTTGCCGAGGGCAACGGTTTCTCGGTGGTGCGCGAGTTCTGCGGCCACGGCATCGGCCAGCGCTTCCACGAAGACCCGCAGGTGCTGCACTACGGCCGCCCCGGCACGCTGGACGAGCTCAAGCCCGGCATGACCTTCACCATCGAGCCCATGATCAACGCCGGCAAGCGCGACATCAAGGAAATGGGCGACGGCTGGACCATCGTCACGCGCGACCGCTCGCTCTCGGCCCAGTGGGAACACACCGTGCTGGTCACCGAGACCGGCTACGAGGTGCTCACCCTGTCGGCCGGCAGCCTGCCCGCGCCCGCCTTCGTGACACCGGCGCCCGCCCTTGCCTGAGGCCATGGCGCCCGCGCCGGTGCCCGCCGCGCCCGACCTCGGCACCCTGCGGCAGCAATACCGCACGGACAAGGCCGCCCTGCTCGACCAGCTGGGCGTGCAGGGCTCGTCCACCCGGGGCGTGCGCAAGGCGCTGCAGCAACTCTCCCGCCTGACCGACCAGACCCTGCGCGAGCTGTGGTCCCTGGCGGGCTTCGGGCCCGGTTTCTCGCTCATCGCCGTGGGCGGTTTCGGGCGCGGCGAGCTGTTTCCCCATTCCGACGTGGACGTGCTGGTGCTGCTGCCCGACGGCAGCCGGCCCGACGACGACGCCGCGCTCAAGGCCCGCCTGGAAGGCTTCATCGGCGCCTGCTGGGACCTGGGCCTGGAGATCGGCTCCAGCGTGCGCACCATCGCCGACTGCGTGGACGAGGCGGCGAAAGACGTGACGGTGCAGACCTCGCTGCTCGAATGCCGGCTCATCGCGGGCAGCAAGAACGCCTTTTCCACCCTGGTGAACCAGCTGGCCGAGGCCATGGACCCCAAGGCCTTCTTCGTGGCCAAGACGCTGGAAATGCGCCAGCGCCACACCAAGTTCGAGAACACGCCCTACTCCCTGGAGCCCAACTGCAAGGAGTCGCCCGGTGGCCTGCGCGACCTGCAGATCATCCTGTGGGTGCGCAAGGCCGCCGGCCTGGGCCGCAGCTGGGACGAACTGGCCCGCAAGGGCCTGGCCACGCCCCTGGAGGCGCGGCAGATCAAGGCCAACGAGGCCCTGCTGAGCCTGATCCGCGCGCGCCTGCACCTGCTGGCCCACCGCCGCGAAGACCGGCTGGTGTTCGACCTGCAGAACGCCGTGGCCGAGTCCTTCGGCTTCAAGGCCCAGGTGCCGGCCGGCATGGCCAGCAGCGCCAAGGGCACGCGCCGCGCCAGCGAGGCGCTGATGAAGCGCTACTACTGGGCGGCCAAGGCCGTGACCCAGCTGAACCAGATCCTGCTGCTCAACATCCAGGAGCGGCTGCAGAGTGACGTGGCCGGCGTGGACCGCCTGCGCCCGCTCAACGAACGTTTCTTCGACAAGGGCGGCATGCTCGAGGTGGCGAGCGACAACCTGTACGTGCAGCAGCCGCACGCCATCCTGGAAACCTTCCACCTCTACCAGACCACCGTGGGCATCAAGGGCCTGTCGGCGCGCACCCTGCGCGCGCTGTACAACGCCCGCCCGGTGATGAACGCGCGCTTTCGCGCCGACCCGGTCAACCGCGCGCAGTTCCTGCAGATCCTGAAGGAGCCCGAGGGCATCACGCACGCCATGCGGCTGATGAACCAGACTTCCGTGCTCGGGCGCTACCTCTGGGTGTTCCGTCACATCGTGGGGCAGATGCAGCACGACCTGTTCCACGTCTACACGGTGGACCAGCACATCCTGATGGTGCTGCGCAACGTGCGCCGCTTCTTCATCGCCGAGCACTCGCACGAGTACCCGTTCTGCTCGCAGCTCGCGGCCGGCTGGGACAAGCCCTGGATCCTCTACGTGGCGGCGCTGTTCCACGACATTGCCAAAGGCCGGGGCGGTGACCATTCCGACCTGGGCGCGCGCGACGTGCGCACCTTCTGCCACCAGCACGGCATCGACCGCGAAGACACGAAGCTGATCCAGTACCTGGTGGCCGAGCACCTCACCATGAGCCGCATGGCGCAGAAGGAGGATCTGAGCGACCCCGACGTGATCGCCGCCTTCGCCGGGCGCGTGGGCAACGAGCGTTACCTCACGGCGCTGTACCTGCTCACGGTGGCCGACATCCGGGGCACCAGCCCCAAGGTGTGGAACGCCTGGAAGGGCAAGCTGCTCGAAGACCTGTACCGCTACACCTTGCGCGCGCTGGGTGGCCGGGCGCCCGACCCCGGGGCGGTGATCGAAGGCCGCAAGCGCGAGGCGCTGTCCATGCTGGCCTTGCACGCCCTGCCCCACCAGGCGCACAAGGCGCTGTGGGACACGCTGGACGTGAGCTACTTCATGCGCCACCAGGCCGACGAGATCGCGTGGCACACGCGGGTGCTCTCTCGCCAGATCGCGCAGGCGGCGGCCAAGCCCGCGGCCAAGCTGGAAGAAGGGGCCGAGAAGCCGATTGACAAGTGCATCGTGCGCGCGCGCATCTCGCCCGAGGGTGAGGGCCTGCAGGTGCTGGTGTATGCGCCCGACCAGCCCGATTTGTTCGTGCGCATCTGCGGTTATTTCGACAGTTCGCACTTCAGCATCCTGGACGCGCGCGTGCACACCACGCTGACCGGCCATGCGCTGGACACCTTCCAGGTGGTGGCACCGACGATGTCGGAGCACTACCGCGAGCTGATCGCGATGGTGGAGAACAACCTGGCGCAGACGATCGACGAACGCGGCCCCTTGCCCGCGCCGACCAAGGGCCGGCTTTCGCGCCGTGTGAAGAGTTTTCCGATCACGCCGCGGGTGGATCTGCGGCCGGACGAGAAGGCGCAGCGCTGGCTGCTGTCGGTCTCGGCGAGTGACCGCGCTGGGCTGCTTTATGGCATCACGCGGGTGCTGGCGCGCTACGACATCAACGTGCAGCTCGCCAAGGTGACCACCCTGGGGGAACGGGTGGAAGATACCTTCCTGATCAGTGGCGCGCAGTTGCAGATGAACAAGCGGCAGATCGAGATCGAGACGGAGCTTCTGGAGACGCTTGAGGGCTGACTTGGTTGGCGGCCCGCGAGGGCGGGTGCCCTGCTCCGCGGGTGTCCCCCGGCGGCTGGTGCCGCCTCCTCCTTTACCCCGCTGCGCAGAACACCCACCCTCGCGGGCTTGGAAGTGCTCTTGGCACACCACCGACCATGGGCCAACCCGTCGGCAGGATCAGGGGGACGGCGGTGCGTTCAGCGCAGCGAAGTAAAGGAGGAGAGGCGGCGAAGCCGACTCGGGGGACATTCGCGGAGCTGAGCGCACCGCCGTCCCCCTGATCCCCCAACGGACTAGGCGCGAAGGGTCCCCGTCTCCACAGGGTCATGCCCATCGGCCGCCGGCTTGCGCCGGAACAAGCCGGCGAACCACAGCGACACATCGTCCACGATGGTGAACACCGCCGGAATCACCAACAGGCTCAGGAAGGTCGAGGTGATCAGGCCGCCGATCACCGCCACCGCCATCGGTGAACGGAAGCTGCCATCGGCCGCGCCCCAGCCAATCGCGATCGGCAACATGCCCGCGCCCATGGCAATGGTCGTCATCACGATCGGCCGGGCCCGCTTGTGGCAGGCGTCCAGGATCGCGTCGAGCCGGCTCAACCCGTGCTCGCGCCGCGCCTCGATCGCGTACTCCACCAGCAGGATCGAGTTCTTCGTCGCCACCCCCATCAGCATGATCAGACCGATCAGCGAAGGCATGGAAAAACTCTTGTTCGCCAGCAGAAGCGCCACGAAAGCCCCACCCAGCGACAACGGCAGCGCCGCCAGGATGGTCACCGGGTGCAGGAACGCCTTGAACAGCAGCACCAGCACGATGTAGATGCACAACACGCCGGTCAGCATCGCCAGGCCGAAGCTGGCGAACAGCTCGCCCTGCACTTCCGCGTCGCCGATCTCCAGCACCGACACTCCCGGTGGCAGGTTGCGCAGGCTGGGCAGCTTTTCCACCGCCATCTTCATGTCGCCCAGCGCGATGCCCGCGAGCTCCACCTCGAAGTTGATGTTGCGCGCGCGGTCGTAGCGGTCGATCACCGCCGGCCCGCCGCCGAAGTCGAGCTGGGCCACCTGCCCCAGCATCACCGGGCCCTTGCTGCCGGGCACCGCGAGGCGGTTGAGCACCTCGAGGTCGTGCCGCGCGCCCACGTCCAGCTTGACCACGATGGGGATCTGCCGCTCGGGCAGGTTCATCTTGGGCAAGGCGTTGTCGTAGTCGCCCACGGTGGCGATGCGCAGCGTTTCGGCGATGGCCGAGCTCGTGACGCCGAGTTCGGCGGCGCGCGCGAGGTCGGGCGTGACGATGATTTCCGTGCGCACCAGCGCGGCCGTGGACTGGATGCTGCCCACCCCCTGGATGGTGCGCAGGTCGCGCTCGATGGCGCGCGCCGCGGTGCTCAGCGCATGGGCATCGCTGCCGGTGAGCGTGAGGATGTATTTCTCGCCCGAGCCGCCCAGGCCCACCTTGCTGCGCACGCCCGGCAGGTTCGACATCGCCTCGCGCAGCTGGTTTTCAATGCCCTGCTTGCGCGGCCGTTCGCCGCGCGGGTCGAGCTGGATGGTCAGCGCGGCCTTGCGCGACTCGGCCGCGCCCTGCGGCGCGAACGGGTCGGTGCCGGCCGTGCCCGAGCCGATGGTGGTGTAGACCGAGCGCACGTGCGGCACCGCCGCCACCAGCACCCGCGCGCGCTCGGCCGTGGCGATGGTCTGTTCCAGCGTCGCGCCGGGAGACAGCTCCAGGAACACCTGGGTCTGCGAGTTGTCGTCGGGCGGGATGAAGCCCTGCGGCAGCAGCGGGATCAGCAGCAGCGAGCCGACGAAGAACAGGCCCGCGCCGATGCTGGTGATCCAGCGGTGGCGGATGCACCAGCGCGCCCAGTTCTGGTAGGTGTTGAGCCAGCCGGGCTCCTCCTGGTTGTTGACCCAGCGCCAGGCCGCGGCGGTGACGGGGTTGGACGCCGCCCAGCGCGGCATCTCCCGGGACACGAAGGGCTTGAGGATGTAGGCCGCCATCATCGGCGTGAGCGCGCGCGCCACCACCAGCGAGGCGAACACCGCGAGCGCGGCGGTCCAGCCGAACTGCTTGAAGAACTTGCCCGGAATGCCCGCCATGAAGGCCGTGGGCAGGAACACCGCGATCAGGGTGAAGGTGGTGGCGATCACCGCCAGGCCGATCTCGTCGGCCGCCTCCATCGCGGCCTGGTACGGTGACTTGCCCATGCGCATGTGGCGCACGATGTTCTCCACCTCCACGATGGCGTCGTCCACCAGAATGCCGATCACCAGCGAGAGCGCCAGCAGCGTCACCACGTTGATGGTGAAGCCCATGTAGTACATGCCGATGAAGGCCGGGATGGCCGACAGCGGCAGGGCCACGGCCGAGACGATGGTGGCGCGGATGTCGCGCAGGAAGAGCCACACCACCAGCACGGCGAGCAAGGCGCCCTCGTAGAGCAGCGTCATGGAGGCGTCGAACTCTTCTTTCACCGGCGTCACGAAGTCGAACGATTCGGTGATCTTCAGGTCGGGCCGCGCCGTCTGCAGGTCCTTGAGGCGCGCGCGCACCCCGTCGCCCACCTCGATCTCGCTCGCGCCCCGGCTGCGCGCGACCTCGAAGCCCACCACCGGCTTGCCGTCCAGGAAGGCGGCGGCGGTCGGTTCGGCCACGGTGTCGCGCACCTCGGCGATCTGGTCCAGGCGGATGCGGCGGCCATCGCTGAGCGCGATTTCCATCTTCGACAGCGCCTCGGCCGAGGCCAGTTGCGACAAGGTGCGCAGCGGCTGCTGGCTGCCGCCCAAATCCACCCGGCCGCCCGCGCTCTCGATCTGCACGCGCGCCAGCTGGCGCGACACGTCGGTGGCGGTGGTGCCCAGCGACTGCAGCTTGAGCGGGTCGAGCAGCACCTGCACCTCGCGGTCCACGCCACCGACGCGGCTGACAGCGCCCACGCCGGTCACCGACAGCAGCTGCTTGGACACGTCGTTGTCAACGAACCAGGACAGGGCCTCGGCGTCCATCTTGTCGGAGGACACCGTGTAGGCCAGCACCGCGCCGCCGGCCAGCTCCACCTTGTTGACGATGGGATCGCGCAGGTCGGTGGGCAGCTCGCTGCGCACCTTCGCCACCGCCGAGCGCACGTCGTCCAGCGCTTCCTGGGTGTTCTTCTCGATGCGGAACTCGACCGTGAGCGAGACCGTGCCGTCCTGCACCTTGGTGTAGATGTGCTTGAGGCCCTGCAGCGAGGCCAGGCTGTTTTCGATGATGCGGGCGACGTCGTTTTCGAGCTGGTTGGGCGAGGCGCCCGGCAGCGCCGCCACCACGGTGATGGTGGGCAGGTCCAGGTCGGGGAAGTTCTGCACCTTCATCTGCTTGAAGGAGAACAGGCCCGCCAGCGTGAGCATGACGAACAGCATCGCCGCCGGGATGGGGTTCTTGATGGACCAGGCGGAGACGTTCATGGCCGCGCCCTCACTGAACGACCTTGACCAGGTCGGCTTCGTTCAGGAAGCCCGCACCCTGCACCGCCACCGCCTCGTCCGCCTTGAGGCCTTCGAGCACCTCGACGCGCTCCTCCACCCGCCGCCCGGTCTGCACCTTGCGCTGGTTGGCCTTGCTCTGCGCGTCGACCACGAACACGTAGTTGCTGCCGTCGCGCACCACGATGGCCTGGCTGGGCACGGTGAGCGCCTCGCTCTGCCCGAGGTCGAAGCTGCCCTTGGCGAAGGTGCCGGCCTTGAGTTCGGCGTGGCGCGGCAGGTCCACGAAGACCAGGATGTTGCGCGTCTGCGGGTCGGCGCTGGGCGCGATGGCGCGCACCTGGCCGTTGATCTCCAGGCCGGTGGCCCCCGTGACCTGCACCTTCTGGCCGACGCGGATGCGGCCCACCTCGTTGGGCGTGACCTCGCCGCGCCATTCCATGCGGCTCTGGCGCACCATGCGGAACAGCTCCTGACCGGCGCCCACCACCGCGCCTACGGTGGCGGTGCGCGCGGAGATCACGCCGTCGTCGGGCGCGAGCACGCGCGTGTTGCCCAGTCGCACCTCGGTCGCGCCGAAGGCGGCCTTGGCGGCCTCGAACTGCGCGCGGGCCACCCGTTCCTGCGTGAGGTACTGCGCCACCTGCGATTTCGACAGCGCACCGGTGTCCTGGATCGAGCGCGCGCGGTCGGCGTCGGCCTTGGCGTTCTCGAAGCTGGCCTCGGCCTGCGCCAGGCTGGCCTGGCTCTGCAGGCTGTCGGCCTTGGTGGTTTCGTTGGCGAACACGGCCAGCACCTGGCCCTTGCGCACCACGTCGCCCACGTTCACGTTCACCGAGGCCAGGCGCAGGCCGTTGACCTCGGCACCCACGCTGGCTTCCTGCCAGGCCGTGATGTTGCCGTTGGCCTGCAGGCGGATCGGCAGGTTGCCGCGCGTGGGCTTGGCGCACGGTGACGGTGAGCGAGGGCCTTGGTGCGGCTTCGGCGGCGGGCGTGGGCGCGTCGGCGTTGCCCGGCTTCTTGATGAAGACCCAGAACACGCCCAGAAGGACGACGGCCAGGGCGATGGCCAGCCAGAGCCAGCGTTTGCGCGATTGCGGAGGAACGGCGTTCATGATGGGTCTTTCGAGAGCGTCGGGGTTGTTCACGGGGTCGAAGCCGCCACCGAGGGCGACGTACAACTGGATCCAGGCGTTGATGCGTTCCTGCTGCAGGGCCACGGCGCTGCTGTCGGCCGCGAGCTTGAGGCGGCGCGCCTCTTCCAGCTCGTTCAGGCTGGCCAGGCCCACGCGGTAGCGCGCCTCGGTGGCCTGGAAGGACTGGCCGTAGCCGGCCACGGCGGTGTCGGTGGAGGCCACGCGCTCGCGCAGGCTGGAGATGCTCACCAGCGCCTGCTCCACCTCGGCCACGGCCTGGCGCAAGGTGCCGGCGTAGGCGATGGCGGCGGCTTCGTAGCGCGCCTGGGCGCTGTCGGTGTTGGCGCGCAGGGCATCGCGCCCGAGCAGCGGCATGCTCAGCGTGAGCGGGCCGACCGACCAGGTGTTGAAGGTGCCCTCGGTGCCGCCGCCCGAAAAGCGGTTGCGCAGCAGGCTGCCCGAGAGCGACAGGCTGGGCAGCAAGGCGGCGCGGGCCACGCCCACATCTTCGCTCGCCGCCACGAGGTCGCGCTGGGCGCGGTACACGTCGGGGCGCTGGCGGATCACCTCGGCCGGCACGGCGTTCACCGACAGCAACTGGTCCATGCGCGGGGATTGCAGCAGTGCCTGCAGGTCGGGCGCGGCGGTCAGCCGCTGCCGCACGTCGGGCTCGGGCACGCCGGTGAGCGCGGTGAGCGACTTCACCTGGCGCTCGCAGACTTCGTCCTGTTGCCGGAAGCGCGCGGAGCCCTCGGCACCGCTGGCGCGCGCCAGCGCGGCCACGGCCGGCGCCGTGAGGCCGGCGCGTTCGGAGACCGCGTTGTTCTCGGCTGTCACGGCGCGCGAGTCGCGGTCGCGCGCGGCCACCGCCAGTTGCTCGCGGCACAGGCGCTGGGCGAAGTACAGCTGCGCGAGTTCCGAGGCCACCAGCACGCGGGCCTGGTGCCAGCCGGCGCCGGCCGCTTCCTGTTGCGCCTCGGCGCTGCCCCGGCGGGCCTCGTTGCCGCCCCACAGGTCGATCGCCCATGAGGCCTGCAGGCCGGCATTCAACGAGGTGCCCAGCGGCTGGGTCGGATCGGTGCGGCCGCGGCTGGCGTTGGCCACCGCGTTGAGCTGCGGGCCGGTCTCGGCCTCCACACCCAGGCGTGCCGCGCGGGCGGCGAACACCTGTGCGCGTGCCGATGCGGCGGAAGGGCTTTGGGCCTGCGCGCGCGCCACCCAGTCGGTCAGCACCGGGTCATCGAACCGGCTCCACCAGGCGGTGAGCTGTTCGGTGCTGCCCTGGTGTGCCAGCGGCGGTGCGTACCAGGTGGACGGCAAGTCCACCGGCACAGTGGCGGGCGGCTTGGTCACGCTGCAGGCGCTCAGTACGGCCGCGCTGGCCGCCACGACAAGCATTCGCTTCATGGAAAGGGAGTCCCTGTTCGGTTGTTATGCCGGGGACTGACTCTAGTCGATTTCGCTGACTGGATATTTCAATACGTTTCAACTGCGGCGCGGTTTGTAACAGCCGTTTGGAGGCGGTTTTTCAGTCGTCTTCGGCGGCCGCCAGACCGGGGAACAGCACCTCGGTGAAGCCGAAGCGGCGGAAGTCGCGCACCCGCATCGGGTACAGCGTGCCCCAGAGGTGGTCGCATTCGTGCTGCACCACGCGGGCGTGAAAGCCTTCGGCTTCGCGGTCGATCGAACGGCCCTGCACGTCAAAGCCCTGGTAGCGGATGCGCCGCCAGCGCGGCACCACGCCACGCATGCCCGGCACCGACAGGCAACCTTCCCAGTCTTCCTCCTCTTCGTCCCCCAGCGGCGTGATCACGGGGTTGATCAGCACCGTGCGCGGCACCGGCGGCGCATCGGGGTAGCGGGGGTTGGGCAGGCCGCTGCCGAACAGCGCCACCTGCAGATCAACCCCGATCTGCGGCGCGGCCAGGCCGGCGCCGTGGGCCGCGGCCATGGTGTCCTGCAGGTCGACCACGAGCTGGTGCAGCTCGGGGGTGTCGAACGAGGTGACGGGCTGGGCGTGCCGCAGCAGGCGCGGATCCCCCATTTTGAGGATGGTCTGGATGCTCATGTCGCTCCGATGTGGAATTGGAAGTGGGAATGGGTGATGCCGCTGCCGTGTCAAAAGTCGCGGGACATTGGGATTTCTGCCGCTCGTTCAAATTTGACCAATTGGAAAATCATTCTATGGAAATTGAAATGAAAGACAGATTGCCCTGTTGAATAAAGTTTGCATTTCCCGTTGCAATACAGCTTTCCCTTCGTCAAAGGGCCCCATGCCGTCCGGATGCAGCGAGATTGAGCCGCTCTTTCTGAGCAAGTAAACCCTGCTGCGAATTGCAACAACAGTCTCTAGACTGGTCGCGGGAGTCAGCCATTTCGCACCGGATGTCCGCACCGGGAATTAATTCCGAGGCAAGGTGAAACAAATTAATGTTGTTTCCCGACCCGTCGATGAATTGCTGGCAACCGCCCCCGGAATTGGCCGGGGGTGTCTGCACTTGCTTTATTTTTTACCAGGAGGATATCCATGAAAAGGATTATCGATCGTTCCCACGGCCCGGCTCGGGCCGGCTTGACCGTGCTCGCTGCGGCCCTGCTGGTCCTTGGCGGGTGCTCTGGCACGGGTTCACTCAACACCGCCGGCGACGGCGCGGCCGTTTCCTCGGGCGGAGGCTCGGGTGGTGGTGGTGGTGGCGGCAATGGCGGTGGGGGAAGCGGTGGTGGCACCAGCAGCTCCCCGCTGGCCGCGGTCGTGCGCGAGCAAGGCAACACGGTCACCGACCTGGGCCAGGCCGTCTCCGGCCTGGGCGGCACGGTGTCCAACGTGGTCAAACCCCTGGTGGGCGGTGCCTCGGCGCAAGGCGTGGATGGCGTGGTCGGCCACACCGGCGGCGTGGTCAGCGCCTTGGGTTCGGCGGTGCGCAAACGGCGTCGGCCAGATCGGCAAGGTCGACAACCCCCTGGGCGTCACCGCGGCCGGCCTGGGCGGCGCGGTGGATCAGGCGGGCAACGCGGTGTCCAGCGCGGGTGACGTCGTCACCGGCCTGGGCCAGAACCCGGCCACTTCGGCCCTGCGTCCGGTGACCAACGTCGCGGGCCAGGCCGTGGATCAGGCCGGCCAGGTGGTCAGCCGCGTGGGGCAGGGTCTGGAAACGCAGTTGGGCACGGGCCCGGCCAACCAGTTGCTGGGCGGCGCCAGCAAGGTGGTGGAGACGGTGGTGAACACCGGCGTGGGCGCCACGCAGACCGTGGGCAAGGCCACGGGCCTGGGTCCCGTGGTGGACCGCGTCATCGACCCCGTTTCAGCGGCCGTGGGCCAGGCGGGCGGGAAGCTCGCAGGCAGCAACACGCCGCTCACCCGGGATGTGGGCGAGGTCCTCGGCGACACCTCGCGCACGCTCGGCCACACGGGTGACCTGGTGAGCGGGCCCGCCAACGGCGGCGCCGTCAGCCCGGTCGAACAGGTGGGCCGCGCGATCAACACCGCGATCGTGCCCATCACCACCGGTGTGACGCAAGTGGCGACCCGGGTGAACGATGCCACCGGCGTCGGCACACCCGTCGGCAACCTGCTGGTGACCACCGGCGGCGCGGTGCAACAGCTGGGTGTGGGTGTGCAGGGCAACGGCAGCCAACCCGTGGTCAACAGCCTGGGTGAGGTGGTCAACCAGACCGGCGGCCTGGTCGCCCACATCGGCGGCGCCGTGGGCGGCACCACGGGCGGTGGCGGCGGCGCGGGGGGCGTGCTGGCACCCGTCGTCGGTGCCGTGAGCGGCCTGACCGGCGGCGCCGTCGGCGGCGGCAGCACGGGCGGTGCGGTCAACGTGCTCGCGCCCGTGGTCAACACCGTCGGCGCGCTGACCGGAGGCATCACCGCCACCGTGGGTGGCGGCGCCGCTGCCGGCGGTGGAACCACCACCCCGCTGACGACCACCCTGACCAACACCCTCGGTGGCATCACCGGTGGCCTGACCGGCGCGCTGCGCCGCTGACGCACGGAGGGCGGGAGCACATGCCAAGCCAGTTCACGCGACCACTGCTGCTGGCGGGGGCCGCCTGGTGGGTGCGCAACGGGTGCGGGGGCGCAAGCCCTCGCCCCGGTCGGCAGCCCGCTGGACACCCTGCCCCGCCCCGCGCTGCCCACGCAGCCGGGCGCGGATGTGCGGGTGGACGTGGATGTGCAGGCCCCCGCCCCACCAGGCGCCGAGGTGTTGAACGCGCGGCTCACACCGCGCAAGTTCGACATCGAGGGCGTGCAGTCGATTCCCTTCGAGACGGTGGCCGCGCTGTTCGCGCCGCTGGCCGGGCAGTCGGTCACGGTGGGCGACATCGTGGCGCGCGCCCAGCAGGCGACCACGCTGTACCAGCAGCGCGGCTACGCGCTCTCGTTCTTCTTCGTGCCCAAGCAGGACTTCCAGCACGGCGTGGTGCGCGTGGTGGCCGTGGAAGGCCATGTGCAGACGGTGCGCATCGAAGGCCACCCCGGCAAGGCCGAGGCCCGGTTGCGCGAGATCGCCGAGCACATCCGCCATGAGAAGCCGCTGCGCACGGCCACTTTCGAACACTTCACCGCCCTGCTCGGCCGCCTGCCGGGCATGGGCATCCAGGCGCAGGTGCAACTGCCCACGAGCACCGACGGGGCCAGCACACTGGTCATCCAGGCGAACCAGAAGCCCTATGACGTCGCCGTGGGCCTGGAGACGCGCAAGCCGAATCCGCGCGCCGTGGTCACCGGCGTGCTGAACGATCCCCTCGTGGCCGGCAGCCAGCTCGGTGTCTCCACCCTGTTGTCCACGGCGGACAACGACCGGTACAACGCCCTGCACTACGAGCAAGTCCTCGGCAGCCGGGGATGGTCGGTCAGAGGGTCGCTTTCGCATTACCGGGGCGATCCCGACGAGCAACTCGGGGTGAGCAACCCGCTGCAGCGAAGAACCGAGGTCGAGCGGGCCGAACTCACGGCCAGCCTGCCGTTGAAACTGTCACGGGAAACCAGCTGGGCGGCCAGCACCGGGCTGTACGGCGTGAACACGCGCGACAGCCTCGCCAACCCCGCCAACGGCGCACAGCTGACCGACGACACCCAGGTGCGCGCCGTGTTCGGCCAGTTGAGCTACACCGCGCAGAAGCCCAACGACAGCGTGCAGCTCAACCTGCGGCTGACCCATGGCCTCTCGGGCCTCGGCGCCGACGCGGGCATCACCAGCAACGTGCCCGGGCTCTCAGGCCCCAGCGCGGTGAAGCTGGACTTCGCGCGCCTGCAGGCCGAGGCCAGCCACCAGCACCGCTTCGCCAACCGCTTCGGCACCGCGGTGTCCTTCGCCATGCAATACAGCCCGCACAACCTGCCCAGCAGCGAGAAGCTGTCCTTCGGCGGCAACCGTTTCGCGCGCGGCTACGGCGCCGGTGAAGCGGTGGGCGACTCGGGTTGGGGTCTGGGCCTGGAGCTCAACCGCGTGTTCGCGGTCGATGGCACCTGGTTGCGGCAGTGGCAACCCTACGTGCTGCTGGAGGCCGCCCGTGTGTACGCCCGCCTGGCCACGCCGGCACCTGCGCAGCTGAGTTCGGTCAGCCTGGGCCTGAGGCTGACCAACCACCGGCAGTACAACCTCGATCTGGCCGTGTCGAAGCCGACCGGGGACATGCCGCTGGAGAACACGCAGCGCCACTGGCGCGCGAACCTCACGCTGAGCTACCGGCTGGGCGAGTGAAGCGTCAGGCCTCGGTGCCCAGCATCGCCAGCATGGCCGCTTCGTCGATCACCGCCACGCCCAGCGTCTGCGCTTTCTCCAGCTTGCTGCCGGCTTCGGTGCCGGCCACCACGTAGTCGGTCTTCTTGCTCACCGAGCCGGCCACCTTGGCGCCCGCGGCTTCGAGCAGGTCCTTGGCCTGGTCTCGGCTGAGCGTGGGGAAGGTGCCGGTGAGCACGAAGGTCTTGCCGGCCAGGGGTTGCGGCGCGCGCGCGGCGGGCTCGCCCTCTTCCCAGCTCAGGCCGCAGGCGCGCAGCTGCTCCACCACTTCGCGGTTGTGCGGCTGTTCGAAGAAGGTGTGGATGCTCTGCGCCACCACCGGGCCCACGTCGTTGACCTCCGAGAGGGCTTCGACGCTGGCGTCCATGATGCGGTCGAGCTGGCCGAAGTGGCGCGCCAGTTCCTTGGCCGTGGCCTCGCCCACGTGGCGGATGCCCAGGCCGAAGAGGAAACGCGGCAGCGTGGTGCGCTTGGATTTCTCGAGCGCGGCCACGATGTTGTTGGCGGACTTCTCGGCCATGCGGTCCAGCCCGGCCAGGGCGGTGAAACCGAGTTTGTAGAGATCGGGCAGCGTCTTGATCAGGCCACTGTCGACCAGTTGCTCCACCAGCTTGTCGCCCAGGCCCTCGATCTCGACGGCCCGGCGGTGCGCGAAGTGCAGGATGGCCTCTTTGCGCTGCGCGGCACAGAACAGGCCCCCGGTGCAGCGGTGGTCGGCCTCGCCCTCTTCCCGCACCGCGTCGCTGCCGCACACCGGGCATTGGGCGGGCATGGTGAACGGCGGAGGATCGCCGACGCGCTTGTCGGTCAGCACCGAGACGACCTCGGGAATCACATCGCCCGCGCGGCGCACGATCACCGTGTCGCCCACGCGCACGTCCTTGCGGCGCGCCTCCATCTCGTTGTGCAAGGTGGCGTTCGTCACCGTGACACCACCCACGAACACGGGTGCCAGCTTGGCCACCGGCGTGAGCTTGCCGGTGCGGCCGACCTGCACGTCGATGGCCTGGACGGTGGTCAATTGTTCTTGCGCCGGGTACTTGTGCGCCACGGCCCAGCGCGGCTCGCGCGTGACAAAGCCCATCTGCTTCTGCCGCGCCAGGGAATCGACCTTGTAGACCACGCCGTCGATGTCGAACGGCAGCGTGTCGCGCAGTTCGCCGATGCGGCGGTGAAAGGCCACGAGCTCATCGGCACCGCGGCAGCGCGTGGTCTGTTCGGCGACCGGGAACCCCCAGGCCTTCAGGCGCATGAGCCAGTCGTACTGCGTCGCAGGCGGCTCGGCATCGCCCAGCACCTCGCCCCAGGAATAGGCGAAGAAGCTCAGGGGACGGTCGCGCGTGATCTTCGAGTCGAGTTGCCGCACGGCCCCGGCGGCGGCGTTGCGCGGATTGACGAAGGTCTTCTCGCCCTTCGCGCCACTGGCGATCTTCTCGCGCTGGCGTTCGTTGAGCCGCTCGAACTGGTCGCGGCGCATGTACACCTCGCCACGCACCTCGAGCACCTCCGGCACGCCCTCGGGCAGGCGCAGCGGGATCTGCCCGATGGTGCGCACGTTGTGGGTCACGTCCTCGCCGGTCTCGCCGTCACCGCGCGTGGCGGCCCGCACCAGCACGCCCTGCTCGTAGCGCAGGCTCATGGCCAGCCCGTCGAACTTCAGTTCGGCCAGGTAGTCGACGGGTGGATCGGTTTCGCTCAGCTTGAGCTCGCGCCGCACGCGCGCGTCGAAGGCCACCGCGCCCGTGGCTTCGGTGTCGGTCTCGGTGCGGATACTGAGCATCGGCACCGCGTGGCGCACGGGCACCAGTTCCTTCAGGATCGCACCGCCCACGCGCTGGGTCGGCGAGTCGGGCATGAGCAGTTCGGGGTGCGCGGCCTCGATGGCCTGCAGCTCGCGGAACAGCCTGTCGTACTCGGCGTCGGGGATCTCCGGTTCGTCGAGCGTGTAGTAGCGGTGGGCGTGGTGGTGCAGTTGCGCGCGCAATTCGGCGGCGCGCGCGGCCGGCGACGGCGGCTCGGCAAACAGGTCAGCGGTCATTTAGGAGAAGAGTCGGCGCGCCTGCGGGGAACCGGCGGACAGGTCGCGGCTGTCGAGCGCGTCGTACAGGCTTTCGAGGTCGGCACCGATGCGGTCCATGGTGTCGGTGGACAGCGGCTGGCCGCCGTCGTCGGTGACGACGCCTTCCATGGCCTCGGCCAGCGCCGTGGCGGCCTGGCGCATGCGCACAAAGGGTTGTTCGCTGCGCGGCACGTGCGTGACTTCGAGCGAGAGCGCGATCTCGCGCAGGGCGGTCTGTTCGGGGTCTTCGGCCATGGCGGCCTGCGGGTCGAACATGAGGCTGAGGATCGGTGCCTGGCCGCTCTGGCTGCCCGAGAGCACCATGCGCCCGGGCAGGGCCCCCGCGACGAAGCCGAGCTTGGACGCGTGCTGCGCGACATAGCCCGGGCTCCAGGCAGTGCGGCGCGCGCGCAGCGTGAAGCCCAGCTGGGCATCGTGCCCACTGGCGAAGGCATCCAGCTCGCGGGCCCGGGCCACCTCGGCGCGCATGTCGGGGAAATCGGGCGAGGCGCCGACCGCGTCGGCGAAGGCCTGGGCCTTCACCACGAATTCGGAGAACTCGATGTCGTTGAGCGGCCCCGAGCGGTTGGCCAGTTGCACGCCGGCCTGCAGCGCGCGGTAGCGCTGGCCCAGGCGGGGGCTTTCCCATTCGCCGGTGGTCTCGCTCTGGCCTTCCACGGCAAACGGTTTGCTGCCCACGCGCCGCGTGCCCGGCAGAGCCGCCAGCAAGGCGTCGCCAGAGACCTCGTGCTCCAGCAGCAGCGGCGCGATGATGTCGATCAGCGCGTCCAGGCCCGGGCGCTTCTCGAGCGGCTGGGTCATCAGGGGGTTGAGGCTCACCGCCGCGGCCGCTTGCGCGATCGCCGCCGGATCGGGCGGCGCGGGGGCACCTGGCATGTCGCCGAGCACCGGGTCGATGCGCTGGATCTCGTGCTCGGAGAGGTCGGCCGGCGTGTAAGGCAGGGTCTCGTCGCCAGCCACTTCGTCGCGCGGCGCCTCGCTGCGTTCGCGGGCCGTGCGCGGCGCGCTGCGGCTGGTCGTCCAGGCGTTGTAGGCCACCAGGCCCGCCAGTACGAGACCGCCCATGACGGCCAGACCGATTTGCAATGTGCTCATGGTGTGGAGTGTGATCAGGTGGGTTCGAGCATGCCGGCGGCCGATTCCATGTCCACCGCCACGATGCGGGAGACGCCCTGCTCCTGCATGGTCACGCCGATCAACTGCTCGGCCATTTCCATGGCGATCTTGTTGTGGCTGATGAACAGGAACTGGGTTTCCTTGGCGATGGCGGTCACCAGTTTCGCATAGCGTTCGGTGTTGGCGTCGTCCAGCGGCGCGTCCACCTCGTCCAGCAGACAGAACGGCGCGGGGTTGAGCTGGAAGATGGCGAACACCAGCGCGATGGCGGTCAGCGCCTTCTCGCCGCCCGAGAGCAGGTGGATGGTCTGGTTCTTCTTGCCGGGCGGCTGCGCCATCACCTGCACGCCGGCATCGAGGATCTCCTCACCGGTCATCACCAGCCTGGCGTTGCCGCCCCCGAACAGCTCGGGGAACATTCGGCCGAAGTGGCCGTTGACGGTCTCGAAGGTGCTGCCCAGCAGTTCGCGGGTTTCGTTGTCGATCTTCTTGATCGCGTCTTCCAGCGTGTTCATGGCCTCGACCAGGTCGGCCGATTGCGCGTCGAGGAAGGTCTTGCGCTCGCGCGCCGCGGTGAGTTCATCGAGCGCGGCGAGGTTGACCGCGCCGAGCGACTGGATCTCGCGGTGCAGGCGGTCGATCTCGCCCTGCAGGCCAGCGAGCCGCACATTGCCTTCGGTGATGCTTTGCGCCACCGCCGCCAGATCGGCCTGGGCCTCTTCGAGCAACTGGCTGTACTGCTCCACGCCCAGGCGGGCGGCCTGCTCCTTGAGCTGGAAATCGGTGATGCGGTTGCGCAGCGGTTCGAGTTCGCGTTCCAGCTGCAGGCGGCGCTCGTCGCTGGCGCGCAGCTTGGCGGTAAGTTCGTCGTACTGGCTGCGCAGCGCCCCCAGGGCCTGCTCGCGCTCCAGCTTCATGGCCAGGGCGTTCTGCAGACCGGCCTGGGCCGCCGCGTCGTTCAGCCGGGCGAGTTCGTCGCTGGCGCGCTGCTGCTCGTCCGCCAGCGATTTTTCCTGGGTGGCCGCGGTTTCCATGGCGCGCTGCAGCTCGCTCTGGCGCGCCTGCAGACTGCGCAGCGCGAAGACGGCTTCCTGCGCGGTGCGCTCCAGCGAGCGCTGCTGCTCGCGCGCCTGGTTCAGCGCGCGCTCGGCTTCGATCACCTTGTCGTCGAACTGTGCGTGGCGCTCCTGGCTGTCGGCCAGCTGCATGTCCAGCTCTTCGAAGCGGGCCTCGGCCGTCACGCGGCGCTCCTGCAGCTCGTCGAGCTGGGCGTCCACTTCGGCCAGGTCGGCGCCGATCTGCTCGCTGCGCGCGCGGGTCTGTTCGGCCAGCTGTGTCAGGCGCAGGGCTTCCACCTGCAGCTCGTGCGCTCGGCTGCGCGACTCGGCGGCGTCGCGGCGCGCGCTCACCAGGCGCTGCGAAGCGTCGGTGTAGGCCGCCTCGGCGCGGATCAGGGATGAGCGCGCCTGCTCGGCGATCAGCACCTGGGCCTTGAGCTGCTTGTCGATGTTCTCGATTTCCTGGGCCCGCGCCAGCAGGCCGGCCTGCTCGCTGTCGGGCGCGTAGAAGCTCACGCTGTGCGCCGTGACGGCGTGGCCGCTGGCGACGAAGATCAACTCGCCGGCCTGCAGCTGCGCGCGCTGGGCCAGCGCCTCTTCCAGGCTGGACGCCGTCAGGCAGCCGTGCAGCCACTCGGCCAACAGCGCCTGTTGGCCGGCGTCGTTCAGGCGCAGCCATTGCACCAGGGGTTTGAGGCCGGTGGCGCTGCTGCTCGCGGCCGCACCAGGCGGTGGGCTGTAGAAGGCCAGCTTGGCCGGTGGCGCGTCGTTGCCGAAGGCGCGCACCATGTCCAGGCGAGACACCTCCAGCGCACTCAGGCGTTCGCGCAGCGCGGCTTCCAGGGCGTTTTCCCAGCCGGTTTCGATGTGGATGCGGCTCCACAAACCCTGCAGGCTGTCCAGGCCGTGCTTGGCCAGCCAGGGCTTCAACTTGCCGTCGGTCTTGACCTTGTCCTGCAGCGCCTTGAGCGCCTCCATGCGGGCCGACAGGTCGGCCTGCTTCGCGGACTCCTGGTTCACCGCCTGCTGCGCGGCGCGGCGCGCCTCGTCGAGCTGGGGCACGCTGTCCTGCAGCTCGTGCAGCACGGCGTCGTTGAGTTCGGCGGTCTCCTGCGCGCTGGCCAGCTGGGTCTGGGCACTGAGCAGGCGCGCCTCGTCGGGCGCGGCCAGGGCATTGCGGTCGGCCACCAGGCGCTCGCGGCGCTGGTTGAGCGTGCGGCTCTGTTCTTCGACGTTGCGCTGCTCGGCGGCCAGCACCTGGATCTGCTGCTGCACCTGCGTGACGCTGGCGCGCTGCTCGTTGGCCCGGGTCTGGGCCTGGCGCAGGTGGTCTTCCAGCGCGGGCAAGGCGCCCGACTGCTCTTCGCCCTGCGCGGCCAGCACGATCGACTGGTCCTCGGCCTGCACCATGGACTCGGCGAGCTGCTCCAGCTCCACCGCCGCGTCCTGGCTGCGCGTGGCCCAGGAGCCCATCTGTTCTTTCAGCTGCACCAGGCGCTGTTCGACGCGCTGGCGACCCTCGACCACGAAGCGGATCTCGGCCTCGAGCTTGCCGACCTCGGCACTGGCCTCGTACAGCTTGCCCTGGGCCTGGTTCACCTGGTCACCGGCCGCGTAATGGGCCTGGCGGATGGTTTCGAGCTCGGATTCGATGCGGCGCAGGTCGGCGGTGCGCGATTCGAGGTCGTTGACCGCCTGGGCGGCATCGGTCTTCACCTTGACCTGGTCCGACTCGGCCTCGCTGCGCTTGAGGAACCACAGCTGCTGCTGCTTGAGCGTGGCGCTGGCCTGCAGGTGGTTGTAGCGCGCGGCCACCTCGGCCTGTTTCTCCAGCTTGTCGAGGTTGGCGTTGAGCTCGCGCAGGATGTCTTCCACCCGCGTGAGGTTTTCGCGCGTGTCGGCCAGGCGGTGCGCGGTCTCGCGGCGGCGTTCCTTGTACTTGGAAACCCCGGCGGCTTCCTCCAGGAACAGGCGCAATTCTTCGGGCTTGCTCTCGATGATGCGGCTGATGGTGCCTTGGCCAATGATGGCGTAGGCGCGCGGGCCCAGGCCGGTGCCCAGGAACACGTCCTGCACGTCGCGGCGGCGCACCGGCTGGTTGTTGATGTAGTAGCTGCTGGTGCCGTCGCGCGTGAGCACGCGCTTGACCGCGATCTCGCCGAACTGGCCCCACTGGCCGCCCGCACGGTGGTCGCTGTTGTCGAACACCAGTTCGACGCTGGAACGGCTGGCGGGCTTGCGCGAGGTCGTGCCGTTGAAGATCACGTCCTGCATGGATTCGCCGCGCAGCTCGGAGGCCTTGGACTCGCCCAGCACCCAGCGCACCGCGTCCATGATGTTGGACTTGCCGCAGCCGTTGGGCCCGACCACACCCACGAGCTGGCCCGGGAGCATGAAGTTGGTGGGTTCGGCGAAGGACTTGAAGCCGGAGAGCTTGATCGAGTTGAGACGCACGCTGGGAGGCCCCCTGGCATAGCCAAGTGTTTGATTTCAAAGGCATTTCCTCCATCGCAGGCGCGATGGAGGGGTGGCTGATGATACCGTGCATGCGCCCCGGGGTACGGTACGGTGCACCCTTTGCGCCAAGCCCGATAATCGTCGGCCATGAACCCCTTGCTCTCGCGCCTGCAGCCCTACCCCTTCGAGCGGCTGCGCAAGCTCTTTGCCGACATCACCCCCAACCCCGCCCTGCGCCCCATCAGCCTGGGCATCGGCGAGCCCAAGCACGCCGCGCCCGATTTCCTGAAACAGGCCCTGGCCGCCTCGCTCGACACCGGATTGAGCAGCTACCCCGCCACGGCGGGCACGCCGGCGCTGCGCGAGGCCTGTGCCGCCTGGGTGCAGCGGCGCTACGGCGTGGCGCTGGACGCGGCCACCCAGGTGCTGCCCGTCAATGGCTCGCGCGAGGCGCTGTTCGCGTTCGCGCAGACCGTGATCGACCCGACGCGCCCGGGCGCCACCGTGGTGATGCCCAACCCGTTCTATCAAATCTACGAAGGCGCGGCCTTCCTGGGCGGTGCCGAGCCGCACTACGTGGCCTGCGACCCCGCGCGCAACTTCGCGGCCGACTGGGACAGCGTGCCCGAGGCGGTCTGGGCGCGCACGCAACTGCTGTTCGTGTGCTCGCCCGGCAACCCCGCTGGGGCCGTGATGCCGCTGGACGAATGGCAGCGCCTGTTCGAGCTGAGCGACCGCCACGGCTTCGTGATCGCCTCCGACGAGTGCTACAGCGAGATCTACTTCCGCGACGACGCCCCGCTGGGCGGCCTGGAAGCCGCGCAACGCCTGGGCCGCACCGACTTCCGCCGCCTGATGATGTTCACCAGCCTGTCCAAGCGCAGCAACGTGCCGGGCCTGCGCAGCGGCTTCGTGGCGGGCGACGCCTCGCTGATCAAGCCCTTCCTGCTCTACCGCACCTACCACGGTGGCGCCATGAGCCCGGTGGTGCAGGCGGCCAGCGTGGCGGCCTGGGGCGATGAAGACCACGTCGTGGACAACCGGCGCCAGTACCGCGAGAAATTCGCCCAGGTCACGCCGCTGCTGGCCCAGGTGCTCGACGTGGCCCTGCCCGACGCCTCCTTTTACCTGTGGGCCGCCGTGCCAGCCTCGTTTGCCGACGCCGCGGCCGGCCTCAGCGCCGACGAGGCTTTCGCCCGCGAGCTGCTGGCTCAATACAATGTGACGGTGCTGCCCGGCAGCTACCTGGCCCGCGAGGTCGGCGGCGTGAACCCGGGCACCGGCCGCGTGCGCATGGCCCTGGTGGCCGAACCCGCCGAATGCCTGGAAGCCGCCGGGCGCATCCAGGCCTTCCTGTCGCGCCGCGCCTGACGCGGCGCCCTCCCGCTTTCTCTCCTTTTCTTCACCCTTGCTCCTCTGAGACCATGACCCAACAACTGCAAACCCTGATCGACAACGCCTGGGACAACCGTGCCGAACTCTCCCCCGCCTCCGCTCCCAAGGAAGTGGTGGACGCGGTGGAGCATGTGATCTCCGAGCTCAACAACGGCAAGCTGCGCGTGCGCACGCGCGAAGGCGTGGGCCAGTGGACGGTGCACCAGTGGATCAAGAAGGCCGTGCTGCTCTCCTTCCGCCTGAAGGACAACGAAGTCATGCGCGCCGGCGACCTCGGCTTCTTCGACAAGGTCAAGACCAAGTTCGCCCACCTGAGCGAAGCCGAGATGAAGGCCACCGGCGTGCGTGTGGTGCCGCCGGCCGTGGCCCGCCGCGGCAGCTACATCGCCAAGGGCGCGATCCTCATGCCCAGCTACGTGAACATCGGCGCCTACGTGGACGAGAACACCATGGTCGACACCTGGGCCACGGTGGGCTCCTGCGCGCAGATCGGCAAGAACGTGCACCTCTCGGGCGGCGTGGGCATCGGCGGCGTGCTGGAGCCGCTGCAGGCCGGCCCCACCATCATCGAAGACAACTGCTTCATCGGCGCCCGCTCCGAAGTCGTCGAAGGCGTGGTGATCGAGGAGAACTCGGTCATCTCCATGGGCGTGTACATCGGCCAGAGCACCCCGATCTACGACCGCGCCACGGGCGAGGTGAGCTACGGCCGCGTGCCGGCCGGCTCGGTCGTGATCAGCGGCAACCTGCCCAAGGACGGCGGCAAGTACAGCCTGTACGCGGCGATCATCGTCAAGCGCGTGGATGCGCAGACCCGCGCCAAGACCAGCCTGAACGACCTCCTGCGCGATTGAGGCGGCAGCGGCGGCCCGGAGCAACCCACAGGGAGATGGCATGAGCAGCGGAACGATGGAGCGCATCCTGCGCCTGATGGCCGACAAGAAGGCCTCGGACGTGTACCTGACGGCGCACGCGCCGGCCATGATCAAGATCAACGGCCAGACCATCCCCGTCAACAGCCAGGTGCTGCCGCCGGAGGCGCCGCGCAACCTGCTGGCCGAGATCGTGCCGCCCACCCGCATGGAAGAGCTGCAGGAAACCGGCGAGCTCAACATGGCCGTGCCGCTGGAGAACCTGGGCAACTTCCGCGTCAGCGCGTTCCGCCAGCGCGGCCACGTCGCGGTGGTGATCCGCTTCGTGTCGAGCGAGATCCCCCCGCTGGACTCGCTCAACGTGGCGCCGGTGCTGGCCGATCTCATCATGGAAAAACGCGGGCTCATGCTCATGGTCGGCGCCACCGGCGCGGGCAAGAGCACCACGCTGGCGGCCATGATCGACCACCGCAACGAGCGCGCCACGGGCCACATCCTGACGATCGAAGACCCGATCGAATACGTCTACCGCAACAAGAAGTCGGTGGTGAACCAGCGCGAGATCGGGCCTGACACCGCCTCGCTCCAGGTCGCCCTGAAGAACGCCTTGCGCCAGGCGCCGGACGTGATCCTGATCGGCGAGATCCGCGACCGCGAGACCATGTCGGCCGCCATTTCCTACGCGCAGTCAGGCCACCTGTGCCTGGCGCACGCTGCACGCCAGCAACAGCTACCAGGCGCTCAACCGCATCCTGAGCTTCTACCCGGTCGAGGTGCGCCCCACGTTGTTGGGCGACCTGGCCGCCGCGCTGCGTGCCATCGTCTCGCAACGCCTGCTGCGCACCCACACCGGTGGGCGCGTGCCGGCGACGGAGGTGATGCTCAACACCTCGCTGATTGCCGACCTGATCCAGAAGGCCGACTTTTCGGGTGTGCGCGAAGCCATGGAGAAGTCGCTGGCCGAAGGCTCGCAAAGCTTCGAGCAGGACCTGGCCCGCCTGATCAACGATGGCCTGGTCGCGCGCAACGAGGGCCTGGCCCACGCCGATTCGCCCAACAACCTGCTCTGGCGCCTGCAGAACGACTTCAACGCCACCAAGGCGAGCGAAGCCGCGCAGGCCAGCGAAGAGGACGGGGGCGACAGCGCCACCTTCACCGAGTTCACGCTCGACGTCAAATTCTGATCCGATGACCGATACCCTGCGCCTGACCGAAGCCCTGATCGCCTGCCCCTCCGTCACCCCCCGCGACGAAGGTTGCCAGGCGCTGATCGGCGCGCGGCTGGCGCGGCTGGGCTTCGCGTGCGAGACCATCGAGAGCGGCCCGGCCGACTTTCGTGTGACCAACCTCTGGGCCCGCCTGGGCCAGGGCCGGCGGCCCACCCTGGTGTTCGCCGGCCACACCGACGTGGTGCCCACCGGCCCGCTGACCGCCTGGGCCAGCGACCCCTTCGTGCCCAGCCACCGCGACGGCAAGCTGTTCGGCCGGGGCACGGCCGACATGAAGACCTCGCTGGCGGCCATGGTTGTGGCCTGCGAAGAGTTCGTGGCCGCGAACCCGGCGCCCGCCATCGACGTGGCCTTCCTGCTCACCAGCGACGAGGAAGGCCCGGCGCTGGACGGCACGGTGATCGTCTGCAATGCCCTCCAACAGCGCGGCGAGCGGCTGGACTGGTGCATCGTGGGTGAGCCGACCTCGGTCGAGCGCACCGGCGACATGATCAAGAACGGGCGCCGCGGGACCATGAGCGGCAAGCTCACCGTCAAGGGCATCCAGGGCCACATCGCCTACCCCCACCTGGCGAAGAACCCGATCCACCTCGCCGCCCCCGCGCTGGCCGAACTCGCGGCCACCGTGTGGGACGGTGGCAATGAATTCTTCCCGCCCACCAGCTGGCAGATCAGCAACATCCATGGCGGCACCGGCGCGAGCAATGTGATCCCGGGCACGGTGGTGATCGATTTCAATTTCCGTTTCTCCACCGAGTCCACGCCCGAGGGCCTTCAGCAGCGGGTCGGCGAGCTGCTGCAGCGCCACGGCCTGCAGCCCGGCGCCGACTTCGACCTCGACTGGACGCTCGGAGGCCGGCCCTTCCTCACGCCACCGGGCACGCTGGTCGATGCGGTGCGCGCGGCCATCCACGACGAGGTCGGCGCTGCGCACCACGCTGTCCACCACCGGCGGCACCAGCGATGGCCGCTTCATCGCGCAGGTCTGCCCGCAGGTGATCGAGCTGGGCCCGCCCAATGCCACCATCCACAAGATCGACGAGCACGTGGCCGTGGCCGACATCGAACCGCTCAAGAACATCTACCGCCGCACGCTGGAGCATCTCGACGCCCAGGCCCGTGCGCCTGCTTGAGCCCACCGTGAACCTGAACGAACTCCTCATCCAAGCCCGTCAACGCCTGGAGGCCGCGCAGCTGGCCTATGGCCATGGCACGACCAACGCCCAGGACGAGGCCGCCTGGCTGGTGCTCTGGCAACTCGGCCTGCCGCTGGACAGCGACCTGGAAACCCTGGCCAGGCGCCGCGTGACGGCCGAAGAACAATCCGCCGTGCTGGCCCTGATCCAGCGCCGCATCGACACGCGCGAACCCGCGGCCTACCTCACCGGCGAGGCCTGGCTGCAGGGCGTGCCGTTCTACGTGGACCGGCGGGCCATCGTGCCACGCAGCTTCATCGCCGAACTGCTGGCCGAAGGGTCGATCGACCCCTGGCTGGACGAGCGGTCCCGCGATGTGCTCGACCTGTGCACCGGCAACGGCAGCCTGGCCGTGCTCGCCGCCATGGCCTACCCCGATGTGCGCGTCACCGGCGCCGACATTTCGCCCGATGCGCTGGCCGTGGCCCGCATCAACGTCGATCGGCATGGGCTGCAGCACCGCATCCGGCTGGTCGAGTCCGATGGGCTGGCCGCCTGCCGCGGCCCCTGGGACCTGATCCTGTGCAACCCACCCTACGTGAGCGCGCAGAGCATGGCCACGCTGCCGCCCGAGTACCTGGCCGAGCCCGGTCTGGCGCTCGACGGCAACACGGCCGGCAGCCGCGACGGCATGGACTTCGTGCGCGCCCTGCTGCGCGGCGCGGCCCGCTGCCTGAAACCCGACGGTGTGCTGGTGCTTGAGATCGGCAACGAACGCGAGCACTTCGAAGCGGCCTTCCCTCAGCTCGAAGCCATCTGGCTCGAAACCAGCGCAGGCGACGACCAGGTCCTGCTGCTCACCCTTGAATCCCTTTTGGCGCTGCCCATCTCGCAGGCGCCCGCTCCATGATCACTTTGAAGAATGTTGTCCTTCGCCGCGGGGCGAAGGTCTTGCTCGATGGCGCCTCCTGCACCATCAACCCGGGAGAAAAAGTCGGCCTGGTGGGCCGCAACGGCGCCGGCAAGTCCAGCCTGTTCCGCCTGCTCGATGGCACGCTGCACGAAGACAAGGGGGACTTCTACGTGCCCCCGCAATGGCGCATGGCGCAGGTCGCGCAGGACATGCCCGAGACCGACATGTCCGCCACGCAGTTCGTCATCGAAGGCGACTCCACGCTGCTGAAAGCCCAGCAGGAAGTGACTGCCGCCGAAGACAGCGGTGACGGCGAGCGCATGGCCCACGCCTACATGGCCTTGCACGATGCCGGCGCGCACGACGCGCCCGCGCGCGCGCAGGCCCTGATCCTCGGCCTGGGTTTTCGCACCGACGAACTCGAGCGCCCGGTCGACAGCTTCTCCGGCGGCTGGCGCATGCGCCTGCAGCTCGCGCGCGCCCTCATGTGCCCCAGCGAGCTGCTGCTGCTCGACGAACCCACCAACCACCTGGACCTCGATGCCCTGGTCTGGCTCGAAGCCTGGCTCAAGCGCTACGACGGCACCCTGCTCGTGATCAGCCACGACCGCGAGTTCCTCGACGCCATCACCAACGTCACCGTGCACATCGAGCGCGCGCTGCTCAACCGCTATGGCGGCAACTACAGCCGCTTCGAGGACATGCGCGCCGAGCAGATGGCGCTGCAGGCCACGTCGTACGCGCGCCAGCAGGAGAAGATGGCCCACCTGCAGAAGTTCATCGACCGCTTCAAGGCCAAGGCCAGCAAGGCCAAGCAGGCGCAGAGCCGGGTCAAGGCGCTGGAGCGCATGGAGAAGATCGGGCCGGTGCTGGCCGAGGCCGACTTCAACTTCGAGTTCAGCGAACCGCAGAACCTGCCCAACCCCATGCTGGCCATGGAAGGCGTCACCTTCGGCTACCCGCCGCGCGAGCCCGGCGGCGAGCCGGTGGCCATCGTGCGCGGCATCAGCCGCTCGGTGCTGGCCGGCCAGCGCATCGGCATCCTGGGCGCCAACGGCCAGGGCAAGTCCACGGTGGTCAAGACCATCGCCCGCGATCTGCAGGCGCTGGCGGGCCAGATCACCGAAGGCAAGGGCCTCAACATCGGCTACTTCGCCCAGCAGGAACTCGACGTGCTGCGCCCCGCCGACACCCCGCTGGAGCACATGATCCGCCTGGTGCGCGACTGCACCGCGCAAGGGCGCCTGAGCGGACAGCCCACGCGCGAGCAGGACCTGCGCAGCTTCCTGGGCAACTTCAACTTCACGGGCGACCAGGTCAAGCAGAGCGTGGGCAGCATGAGCGGCGGCGAGAAGGCGCGGCTGGTGCTGTGCATGATCGTCTGGCAGCGCCCCAACCTGCTGCTGCTCGACGAGCCCACCAACCACCTGGACCTGGCCAGCACGCGAAGCCCTGTCCGTGGCGCTCAATGAGTTCGAAGGCACCGTCATGCTGGTCAGCCACGATCGTGCCCTGCTGCGCGCCGTGTGCGACGAGTTCTGGCTGGTCTCGCGCGGAGGCATCGAACCCTTCGATGGCGACCTCGACGACTACCAGCGCTACCTGCTCGACGTCGCCAAACAATCGCGCGAGGCGCAACGCCAGGAGCAGCGTGGGCAGTCGCGCAGCCCCGCGCCGCCGCCCGCAGCCGCTCCGGTGGCTGCCCCCAAGGCGTCCGAGCCCGCTCGCACGCCGGAACAGAAGCGCCAGGACGCGCAGCGCCGCCAGCAGGTGGCCGAAAAGACCAAGCCCTTGAAGAAGGAGCTCGAACAGACCGAGAAGCGCATGGCGCAACTCGCCCAGGAGAAAACGCGCCTGGAAGCCGCCATGAGCCAGCCCGCCAGCCCGACCGACATCGCCGAATCGGGCCGCCGCCTCAAGGCCGTGAACGACGAGAACGACACGCTGGAGGCGCGCTGGCTGGAACTGCACGAGGCGATCGAGGCGGCGGCAGGCGCCTGAGCCGGGCGGGACAACCCTGTAGACCCTGGCGGGAGGCCCTGGAGTATCCTGTGCAGGCCGGTCAAGCGGACCGGCCTTTCTCACACAAACCAGGAGGGTCCCTCAACATGATGTCCATTCTCGGCACGCTTTTCATCGGTCTCATTGCCGGCTTCATTGCCCGCGCGCTCAAGCCCGGCGACGATGGCATGGGCTGGATCATGACCGCCATCCTCGGTGTGGCAGGCGCCTTCGTCGCCGGCTACCTGGGCTCCGCGCTCGGCTTCTACCAACAGGGCGAACCGGTAGGCTTCATCGCCTCCGTCATCGGTGCGATCCTGCTGCTGGTGATCTACGGCCTCTTCAAGAAGAAGTGAACCTCACCGGCCCATCGCGGCTGGCATGCCCCCCCACGTCTCCACCACCGGATCTGGCACGGTCGTCGGGTGTGGAGGCCGTGGCTGGGAGACTCAAAAGTGCGTTTGGGCCATGAAAACAAGCGCCTGAATCCCGAATAGGAGCGCTTCATTCTCCTGTGACTGCTGTGCGCATGGCCTGCGATATGGTTCGCAGCCATTCGCCCCATGCCCCAGCGTCCAGTGCCCCTCCTCCTCGCCGCTCCCACCCCGTTTCCCCGTTCCATCCCCGTTTCCACTTTCGCCCGCGGCCTACGACTGGCACTCGTGCTCGCCGGCATCTGGGCTGTCTTGCAGGGCCCTGCCTGGGCCCAGCAGCCCCCTTCTCCCCCAGCTGAGAACACCGACGCCTGGCGCACCGTGCAACTGCCTTTGCGGCAGCTCACGGGCAACCGCCTGACGCTTCGGGGCGCGCACAGCGAGCAACGCATCCATCTGGGCGTGCGGCTCGATGAAATGGTGGTGCGCGCCCGCCTGAACCTCGCAGTCACGCCCTCCCCGGCCCTGCTGCCCACCCTGTCCCACCTTCAGGTCCGCCTCAACGACAAGCTGTTGTCCGTCGTTCCCATTCGCGCGGACCACGCGGGTGAGCGGATCGTGCGGACCATCGAGCTCGACCCGCGTCTGTTCGTGGACGACAACTGGCTCAGCCTGCGCCTGGTCGGGCACTACACCCTGGCGTGCGAAGACCCGCTGCACAACAGCCTGTGGGCCGAAGTGGATGTGGACGCGACGGGCTTCGAACTCGCGATCCGACCGCTCGCCCTGGAAGACGAGCTGGCCCTGTTTCCCGCGCCCTGGTTCGATCGCCGTGGCGCCGGCCGTGTCGAGGTGCCCATGGTTCTCGGGCCCCAGCCGGGCCACGACCGCCTGAGCACCGCGTCCATCATCGCCTCGTGGCTGGGCTCGCTCGCGGGGGAGCGCGGCGCGGTCTTCCCGGTGCGGCGCGACCGCCTGCCCAATCGCCATGCCATCGTGCTGGTCAGCCCGCAACAACCAGGCCCCGAAGGCCTTGAACTGCCCGAGGCACTGGGCCCCACGGTGCGGCTGATGCGCCATCCGAAACTGCCCCACGTCAAACTGCTGGTGCTGCAAGGGCGCAACGAGCAGGAGCTCCGCACGGCGGCCCTGGGCCTGATCCTCGGCCGCCAGGCCATGAGCGGGAGCACGGCCCTGGTTCACGAGCTGGCGCCGATCCCCGTCCGCCCGCCCTATGACGCGCCCAACTGGGTCGCCACGGACAAGCCCGTGCGCCTGGGGGAGCTGGTGCCGGAGCGCGCCGCGCTCCAGCTCCAGGGCGCCCATCCCGACGCCGTGCGGGTGCGCTGGCGCACGCCGCCGGATCTCTGGCAAGGCCCCGGCCGCAGCGCGCTGCTGAACCTGCGCTACCACACCGCCGTGCCCGCGCCAACGGACAACGCGCTCATGAGCCTGGCGCTCAACGACAGCTTCGTGCGCGCCTGGCGCCTGGCCGCCGCTTCTTCCTCAGACGCCCTGGGCGGGCTGGGCCGATGGCTGGGCAACGCGGACGAGGCGTCGGGGTCGGTGCGCGTGAAGCTGCCCGAGTTCCAGCCACGACAAAGCAACACGCTCGAAGTGCAACTGCCACTGGGCATGAAGCCCCAGGCCGGCGACTGCGCCTGGCGCGCCGAGTCCACCCGGGCCTCGGTGGACGCCGAGTCCACGCTGGATTTCTCGGCACTGCCGCATTTTCTGCAGATGCCCGATCTGGCGGCTTTCGCGGGATCGGGCTTTCCCTTCACGCGGTACGCGGATCTGGCACAAACCGCCATCGTGCTGCCCTCACAACCCGACGACCACGAGATCGAGACCCTGCTGGCGGTGATGGGCAGTTTCGGCCGCTGGACCGGCACGCCCGCCTGGCACTTCGAGATCACCACGCCCGACAGGCTTGAACAGGTCCATGACCGCGACCTCCTGCTGATCGGTGGGCCGCAGTTGCACACCTTGCTCAAGCGTTGGCAGAAGGGCCCGATGCTTGCGCTCGACGCCCATCGCAGGGACACGCGCGGTCCGGCCACTCAGGTGGCCGGCTGGCGATCCTGGCTGCACCCTGCCCGCGAAGGCGCCGACACGCCGGCGAGCCCATCGCTGGCCCCACTCCAGGTGGAGGCACCTGGCAGCCTGGCGGTGATCGCCGGCTTTGAGTCGCCCCTGCAGGCCGGCCGATCGGTGGTGGCCTTGAGCAGCGACCAGACCCGGGGCCTGAACTGGATATCGGCCGCCCTGCTCGAGTCCGCGCAAGCGGCACAGATTCAGGGGGGCTCACCGTGGTTCGCGAGCAGGAGGTGCGGTCCTATGAGGGTGCGTCCGTCTATCACACCGGCCAGCTTCCCTGGGCGGCACGCATGTCCCTGTTCCTGTCCATGCATCCGTGGCTGGCGGCCGCGGCCCTGGCCCTGGCATTGGGCCTGCTGGTATGGGCGGCCCGCATCCGCCTCAAGCTGTACGCCGCGCGGCGCCTCAAGACCACCAGGGTGACACCGACCGAGCCATGACACCACCGACATGGCCCATCCGGCTTCTCCGATTCACCCGCTGGGGCCGCGGCGCAACAGGCGCCCTGGCCTTGGCGATCGCGGGCCTTCCCGGGATGTCGCAGGCCGCCCCCTGTGCCGACTGGCCCTTGTGGGAGTCCTTTCGCAAGACCTACATCAGCCTGGATGCGCGGGTGCAGGACCTTGACTTGCCACACAAGCCCACGGTCTCGGAAGGACAGGCGTACGCGCTGTTCTTCGCCCTGGTCGCGGGTGACCGACAGCAGTTCTCGAGCTTGCTCGAGTGGACCCGGAACAACCTGGCCCGAGGCAACCTGCACCAGTTCGCCCCCGGCTGGCATTGGGGACGGTCGGCCTCGGGCCAGTGGGAGCTGCTGGACAGCAACCCCGCCAGCGACGCCGACCTGTGGCTGGCCTACACCCTGCTGGCGGCAGGCCGGCTCTGGCACGACGAGGCCTACACGCGGCTGGGACAAAGCCTCGCCGCCCGCCTGCTGCGGGACGCCAGCGCCGTGTTGCCCGCCTTGGGGCGCAGCCTGCTGCCCGCTCCGATCGGTTTTCAACTTGGACCCGACCGATGGCGCCTCAACCCAAGCTACGCCCCGGTGCCCTTGCTCCGGGGCCTGTCCGCCCTCACGGGCCAGCACGAATGGTTGGAGATGGTCGAACCCACCCTGCGCCTGATGGTGGAATCCGCGCCGCACGGCATCTCGCCCGAATGGGCGATCTGGGATGCGCGCAGCGGGTGGCACGCCGACGCACAAACCGACGGGATGGGCAGCTACAACGCGATCCGCACGTACCTCTGGACGGGCCTGTCCCGCAACGACCCCGCTTTCGAACGGCTCGCGCTGGCATTCCTTCCCTGGTTGCATTGGGTGGGTCAAAACGGCCATGCCCCGGAAGCACTCAACGCGGCCACCGGCGTCAGCACGGAACAGACGCCCCGGGAGGGTCCTGCGGGGTTCGATGTCGCGGCGCTGGTGTTGGCCGACAGCCTGGGCTTCACCACCCTGAAGCGGCACTTGCAGACGAGGATCGACGCCAGCCTGTCGCGCCAGTCGCCCGGCTACTACAGCCATGCGCTGGCCCTCTTCGGGCTGGGCTGGATGGAGGGTCGCTACCGGTTCACGCCCCAAGGAGCATTGCTCCTGCCCGACAGCGCATGCGAGCCACGGGGGCGGTGATGCGTGTGGCCCTCGTCCTGCTGGTGTGGGGCCTGTGGCTGCCTGGATCTCACGCGAAAGCAACGGCCGATGCGCCCGAGGTGCGGCAGTTGCTCGAGAGCGCCCAGTATTGGGCCGAACGCCAGCGGCCGGACCTGGTTCGCCAGCTGATGCGCAAGCTGCTGGCCATCCAGCCGCGCCACCCCAAGGCGCTGGAGACCCTGGGCTTGGCGGCCAACCCTGGCTCACCACCGCGAAGCGGCGCGCTGGCGCCCGCCAACTCACCGGTGCCAACGCCTTCCACCCGAGCCAGAACGACACGGCCCGCGCCATCAGCGCTCGCACTGGCAAGGGCCGCGCGAACACCCATCGCGCAGCCTGCACAAGCCGTGGTCGCCGATGTGCCGCCTGCCGCCCTGCCCGAGGCGCCCGCCGACGCAGGTATTCCCCGGGTCGAGGTGGGTGAAGCATGGGTGGAAGAAGAACCGCCCGCCCGCGCTGAACCGGACCTTCAAGCGGTGTGGGAGGCCCTGGACCAGCGCCGCGCCGCGGACGGGGTGCGGCTCGGACGGGCGCTCAGCGAACGGTATCCCGAACGCCCCGATGTCTCCCGCGCCCTCGCCTTGGCGCTGCGGGATGCAGGCTTGCGCGGCGAGGCGCGCCTGGGCCTCGAACAGGCCGTGCGGCAATCGCTGGAGGCACCGGCCTCTCTCCAATGGGTGGCCCGGGAATCCCGAAACGCCTTGCAGGCATTGGACGCACGCCGACAACCCGAAGTGCGCAGCGGGACTGACCTGGGTGTACAAGCCCGGCGATGAGGCCGTCTCGCGCCTGGACTCCCGGGTCGCGAGCCTGCGGGTGCGCCAGCCTTGGGGCGATCACGGCCATTGGTTCGGGCAGCTTGACTCGATCCGGCTGGAAGCCGGACGGGCGGACGCCGCACAGCTCATCCGCTCGGGCGACTGGGGCAGCGCCGCCTTGCGGCAACCACCGAGTCCAGGCAGAACTCCCATGCACGCCCATGCCCAGGGCCGCGCCCTGACGGTCGGCTACGACGCCGACCGGTGGCGCGCCGACATCGGCACCACGCCGCTCGGCTTTGAGTTCGCCGGCCTTGCCGCGGGCCTGGACCTGAAGGGCCGCGTGGGCTCGGCGGACTGGGGCGTCTCGCTGGCCCACCGCCCCGTCACGGGAAGCCTGCTGTCCTACGGCGGCCAACGCGACCTGTTTTCGGGCATCCGCTGGGGTGCGGTGCGCCGAACGTCGGCGCTTCTGCAATCCGCGACCACCTGGAGGGGGCTGGAGCCTTTTGCCCAACTCGAATGGGCGACCTACCGCGGGCACGAGGTTCTGCCCAACCGCGAGCAAGCGGCCGCCATGGGCGTGGACTGGGCCCTGAGCCGTGGCGCGGACCACTACCTGGCCGTGGGTCCGGTGCTTCGCCTGCGCGCCTTCGACAACAACCAGAACCACTACAGCGTGGGTCATGGTGGCTACTACAGCCCCCAACGCAGCACCACGGTGAGCGTTCCGGTGCAGGCGGCGATGCGCGGCACCGATCTTTCCTGGGTGGTTCGCGTGGCGCCGTCCTGGAGCCAGTCGAGCACCACGAGCGCGCCGCGCTTCCCCACGCGAGCCGACCTTCAGGCCCAGGCCGCCGCACAGGGCCAAGGCACGTATGGCGGCAGCCGTGGGCCGGGTGCCGGCTGGGCATTGCAAAGCACATGGGAGTACCGCATGAACGCACACTGGACAACCGGTTTTCGGGTGGCGGCCGAGCGCTCACCCGACTACGCCAAAGAGCAGGTTCACCTCTACCTGCGATGGCACGAGAAACCCCAGCGCGGTCCCGTGCCCCTGTGGCCTTCAACGGTGATGCCCCATGCTGGCGTTTGAACCTTTTCCCCGCGCCGCCCATCGTCTGCCCACCCACTGGCGCCTGAGCCTGTGGGTGCTGCGTCCCCGGGCTCTCGCGGCCCTGCTGCGCTGGACCGGCGCCATGTTGTCGGGGCCCGAGCGTGCCGCGCTGAAAGCGCTGCAGGAGCCCAGCAAGCCCGTGACCGGGTACCAGCCTGCGCGCCTGGCTGCCGCGCGCAGGCGCCTCCCAGCCGGCCGCAAGGCCGCCGAGCACCCCTGGATGGCCCATCCGCCCGAGCTGGCCTGGCGGGCCGCGACCTGCCTGGGGCTGCTCATCCTGATGGCGATGGTGCTCACACCCACCTCGAACGCGCAGCAATGCCTGCTGGGGGGTGCCTTGCTGGCCGTGGCCGGGCTGTGCGCCAGCGCGCCCAGGGGTTCCGATGACCGCTCACAGGTGCTGCTTCTCATGGGGATTTCCGTGCTGCTCGCGGGCCGATACGCCTGGTGGCGGGTCACGCAAACCCTGCAGTTCAATGGTGTCGCGGAAACCGTGATCGGCCTGTTGCTGCTCATGGCCGAGGTCTACTACTGGCTGGTGCTGCTGCTCAGCCACGCGCAGGCGGCTTGGCCCCTCCGGCGCGCGAAAGCACCGGTCCACCGGCCCGCGGCCGAACTGCCGCATGTGGACGTCTTCATCCCCACCTACAACGAGCCGCTGCACGTGGTGCGTCCCACCTTGCTGGCGGCTCAGAACCTGGACTGGCCGGCCGACAAGCTGCACATCCACCTGCTCGACGACGGCCGGCGCGACGAATTCGCGGCCTTCGCCCGCGCCGTGGGCGTGAACTACGTGCGCCGCACGGACAACCGCCATGCCAAAGCCGGCAACATCAACCACGCACTGGGGCGGACATCGGGCGAATTCGTCGCCATCTTCGACTGCGACCACATCCCGGTGCGGGACTTCCTGCGCGCCACCATGGGTTGGCTGGTCGACAAGCCCGACTGCGCCATGGTGCAGACGCCGCATCACCTGTTCTCACAAGACCCCATGGAGCGCAACACGCGCCTGGAACGTGGCATCCCCAACGAAGGAAAACTCTTCTACGGACCCGTGCAGAGCGGCAATGACCTCTGGAACGCCACCTTCTTCTGCGGGTCGTGCGCGGTCCTGCGCCGCAGCGCCCTGGAGGCCATCGGCGGGATCGCGGTGGAGACCGTCACCGAAGACGCGCACACCGCGCTGAAACTGCATCGCCTGGGCTACACGACCACCTACCTCCCGCGCATCCTCGCCGCAGGGCTCGCCACGGAGAGTCTCGCCGGCCACATCGGACAGCGCATCCGCTGGGCGCGGGGCATGGCCCAGATATTCCGGCTCGACAACCCCCTGCGAGGCAGGGGGCTCACCCTGATGCAGCGCCTGTGCTACTGCAACGCCATGCTGCAGTTCTTCAATGGATTGCCTCGTCTGATCCTGTTGACCGCACCCATCGCCTACCTCGTGTTCGGCCTGCAGTTGCTCGATGCCGCCGTGCCGACCCTGATGGCCTACCTGCTGCCGCACCTGTTGATGGGAAAGATCTTCGAGAAGCGGGTGATGGGACCGTTTCGCGCCTCCTCCTGGGGCAGCGTGTACGAAACCGTGCTCGCCTGGTACATCATGCGCCCCACCCTTGTGGCGCTCATCGCGCCGCGCCTGGGCCGCTTCAATGTCACGGCCAAAGGCGGCCGCATCGAACACGAGTTCTTCGACTGGCACATCGCCACGCCCTACGTCGTTCTCATCTCGGTCAACCTGCTCGCCTTGCTGTTCGGCGTGGCGCAGCCTGATGCAGAGCGCCCGGCTCGACAGCACCGCGGTGTCCCTGAACATGGGGTGGGCGGTGTTCAACCTCCTGCTGCTGGGCGTCGCGGTGCGCGTGCGCACCGAGACCCGCCAGGTCCGAAGCGCACCACGGATCCGGCTCGCCCACCGCCTGCCGGCCCGTTTGCAGGTGAACGGCGCTTCGCCACTCCACGCCAGCCTGGTCGATTTCTCGCTCGAAGGCGTGGGACTGGAGATCTTGGCCGCTCTGCCCTGTCAACCGGGCCAGGCTTGCCATGTGCACCTGCACGACGGACGGGCCTGGCACGCATTCCCCGCGATCATTTCCCGCCTTCGCGGCACCTCGCTGGGCGTCCAGATCGATCCGCTCGACGTCGCCGAGCAACGCAAGCTCATGGCCTGCACCTTCTCGCGCCCCGACCTTTGGCGCCGACAGTCCGCGCTGCGCCACCGCGACCGTCCCGGGTGGGAGCTGTGGCAGTTGCTGCGCACCGGCGTGAACGGCTACGCCCCGCTGCACGGCCGCTCCAGCAAGACGCTGCTGCAACTGGCGGACCGCGCGATGTACCACGCCAAGAACTCCCGCAAGGGCTCCGTGCACGAGTTCATCCAGCAGCACCCTCAAGTCCCCTTGCGCTTCGACACCGGGTTCGACGTGCTTCCTTCCGAGGATTGAGGCATGAGCACCCAGCCCTGCTCACCCGAAATCCTGTGGGTGGACCCGACGCCATTGCCACATGCGATGCACGCGGAGGGCTGGCCTGTCCGTGTCGCGCGTGACGAAGACGAGGCCTTGCAGCTCCTGCGCCGCCCGAGCCTTGGCCTGGCGGTGATCGCGGCCGACCACCGCATGCTGCGGCGCATGGCGTCCAGGCTGTCGCACAACGACCAGACGCGCCATGGCCATCTGGTCCGTCTGCTGATCACCGATGGGCATGACCCACGAGCCGATTTCGCGGCAATCAACGAGACATCGGTGTTCCGAATCCTGCAAAAGCCCCTGGAGCCCCACACAACGGACCAACACCTTCGTGCGGCGATGGACCTGTACACCAGACGGCGTCTGGAATCGCTGCGATGCGAGGACGGTGGTACGGGCTTGCGCGATGCACTCGCCTTCCTTGCCCACGAAATCAACACCCCGCTGTCCCTGATCCAGGGCTACACCCATGCGATGACCCATCGCTTGGGCGCCTTCTCCACGGAACCGGCTCCCACGGGCGCCGTGAGACAGGCGCTGGAAGTCACCGAACGAAGTGCAAGGCATTGCCAGTCCCTGATGACGTGGCTCGCGGAAACGGCCCAAAACGCGTGTATCCGTGGGGAATCGGCCCCCAGCTCGGCCTCCGGGCGGGTGTGGGTGATGCTGGAAGGCTATCCCTTTGTGGGCGAGGAGCGCGACTGGATCTCGATCGACGTCGGGCACGATTTCCCGCTTCCTTCGAAGGCCGGGTTGTTGCATCTGGTGCTCTGCACCCTGATGCGCACGGCGCTGAGCGCCTTGCAGGGCATGGCACAGCCACGCCTGCGAATCACCGTGGGTCTTCACGAAGGCGAGGCCTGCATTCGCCTATCGCACAACGGAAGGCGTCCACCCGCCGAGGCCCTGGATGCGCTGGCCGCCAGCCGCTCCCAGGGTTCGGGAGGTCTTGGCATGGGCCTGGTGCTCTGTCAACGCGTGATGCGAAGCCTGCAGGGCGACTTCCGGATCACCCTGGCGCCCAACGAAGACACCACGGCCATCTTGCACTTCGATGAGACGGCGACCGATCGCGCGGAGACAAGAAAAAGGGGCTTAGCCCTGCGGCTAAGCCCCTAGATCTTTGGTAGGACGTGGCAGGCTCGAACTGCCGACCAACGGATTAAAAGTCCGCTGCTCTACCAACTGAGCTAACGTCCCATCAAAAATGGTCTGGCTGCCGTGGGGCAACCGCTGAAAAACGGTGGTGGGGCGTGAGTGACTCGAACACTCGACCTACGGATTAAGAGTCCGCTGCTCTACCAACTGAGCTAACGCCCCCGAAGGGATTCTGCGTGAATGCCAGTGACCTGCACTGGATTCGAGTCTTGTCGACTGCTGCGCCAAGCCTCAAATTATAGCGTGGTTGTTACGGGTCTTTGAAGATGCCGCGTTTTTTTTGCGTCAGCGGCCAGTGTATTCATCACCCAGCCTGCGGCGCACAGGCCAAATGTGGCGGTCACGCTCACGGCCGAACCATAGCCGTGGCAATTGAGCGAGCCATCGTTGTCGTCCAGCCCGCAGGATGCATCCGGCGGTGCCACCGCCTCCCGGCTGAACACGCAGGCCACTCCCATCCGGCCGGTGCGTGAGCCGCCATGTTGCTTGCGCAACCGGTAGCGCAGCTGGGCCAGCAAGGGGTCGTGCGTGGTGTCGGCCAGGTCGGCCACCTCCACGGCCTGGGCCAGGCGTTTGCCCCCCGCAGCGCCCACCGTCACGAAGGGCACACCCTGAGACACCGACCAATCCGCCAGCGTGGTCTTGGCGCGCACCTGGTCGCAGGCATCGATCAGCGCGGACAGTTGCCCCGCGCCCTGAGGCAGTGCCTCCAGCAGGCCGGGCCAGTTGTCCGGTGTCACGAACTCGTCGATCACATCGACCACACAGTCGGGGTGGAAGAGCGCGATGCGTTCGCGCATGGCGTCGGCCTTGGCTTGCCCCAGCGTGGGCTCCAGCGCGTGGATCTGGCGGTTGATGTTGGACTCGGACACGTGGTCCAGGTCGATCAGCGTGAGCCGCCGGACGCCGCTGCGCGCCAGTGCTTCGACCGCCCAGGACCCCACCCCGCCGATGCCGACCACCGCCACATGGGCATCGAAGATGCGCTGCGCGCCTTCAACGCCATACAGGCGCCGAAGCCCGCCGAAGCGGCGTTCGAACACCTCGGGCGTGAGGGCGCTCACTCGCGGTCCAGCAGCCACATCTGGAAGCGGAAACCGCCGATGGCGCCGAGCACGATGCCGGTGACGGCGATCATGCTGAGGAAGCTCAGGGTGGACAGGCCTGACAGACCCTGCCCCACGGTACAGCCCAGGGCGGTCACGCCACCCACCCCCATGCAGGCCGCGCCCGCGATGTGCAATGCGGTGTCCTGCGTGCTGCGAAAGCCTTCCCAGCGGAAGCTGCCTTCGATCAAGGCACAGGCGAGCGAGCCCACGACCACGCCCGCGACGGTGACCACGCCGAAGGTGAGCAACTTGGACGTGTCGCTGAAGAAGATGATCCAGTCCAGCGTGTAGGCCATCGGCGCGGTGAAGGTGAGCGACTCCATGCGCCCCGAGTTGGAGGCCAGGTAGACCGCATCGAGCGTCTCGGGGTGTTCGGCCACGAAGCCCAGGTGGCCGCTGACCCACCACATGGCCACGATCACCAGGCCAATGCCCAGGCCCCCCAGCACATTGTTGAAGCTGCGGAACTCGGTGCCGAGCAGCGCCCACACCACCAGCGCGCCCCCCACCAGCACCGCCAGCAACAGGCCGGCGAGCGCGGGCTCCATGCCCAGCCCGCTGGACACCCACATGGGAATGGCGCCACCGGCAGGGATGTCGAAAGCCACCTTGTCCACCGTGTTGACGCGCAGCACGGCCAGCACCCCCCGCAGGGTCGCGAAGGCGGCAAAACCCATCACGAAGAAGACGACCAGGGACTTCAGGCTGCCCGCGCCAATGCGCACCAGCGTCTTGCTGCCGCATCCCGAGGCCAGCACCATGCCGAAACCGAACAGCGCGCCGCCCACCAGGGCCGAGAGCCAGATGATCCGGCCGGAGGTGTAGATGGATTTGCCCGCGTCGATCCAGCCCAGCCACGCCATGCCGTAGAAGCCGAGCACGGCCACGCCGACGGCCATGCCCCACATGCGCATGCGGGTCCAATCGCCCATGTTGACGATGTCGCTGATCGCGCCCATGGTGCAGAAATGGGTGCGCTGGGCGATGAAGCCAAAGGCCACGGCCACGGCGAAGGCAGCCCAGAGAACCTGGGTCTGCAGTTTGAGAAAGTCGGCAATTTCCATGGCCGCCATTGTAGGAGGCGGCCAACTCCCTCACCCGGCGAAGGCCACGGCACCGCGCTGGTGCCGTGTGCCCTGCGCCTCAGCGCAGGCGCGCGAGGCGTTCGCGGCCAGCCGCGGCGGCTTCCGAGTTCGGATGCGCCTTCACCAGATCCTCGAGCGTCTTGCGCGAGCCCTTGGTGTCCTTGAGTTCGATCTGGCTGTTGGCCATGGCCAGCATGGCTTCGGGCGTGCGCATGTGGGTCGGGAACTCGGTCACCAGGCGGCGGTGGGTGTCCACCGCTTCCTTGTAGGCACGGCTCGCGTACTGCGCGTTGCCCAGCCAGTACAGCACCGAAGGCCGGTAGCCGCTGGCGGGATAGCGCACCAGGAAGGCGTTGTACGCGCTCGCCGCCGGGCCGAACTCGGATTTGCGCAGCAGGTCCATGGCGGCATCGAAGTCGCGCTTTTCGTTGGGTGCGACCGTGAAGCTCTGGCGATCGTGATCGATGCGCAGCGGCTCCACCTTGCGCAAGCGCTCGTCCACGCCCGCCTGCACGTCCTTCTGCTGGCGCTGCAACTCCGACACTTCGCGGGCCAGTTGCTCGTTCTGCCCGCGCATGCGGGCGAGCTCGGCGCGCAACTGCTCGATCTGGTTGGAGAGTTCGAGCAGGCTGCGGCGGGTGGCCGCGTTGCTTTCGCGAGCCTCGGTTTTGGCGGCTTCGTCGGCCTGCTGGTTGGCATCGACCTTCTGGCGCAATTCGATGATGGCCCGGCGGGCTTCATCGTCGCCAAACAGGGCGTGTGCCTGCAGCGGCCACAACGCGGCCGCCGCCAGGGAGCCCGCACCCAGCAGGCTGGAGGCAAAACGCAAGCGGGTCACCATGGGGCTCAACGGTAGGTCAGTTCAACGCGGCGGTTCTTGCTGAACGCCGCTTCGTCAAAACCGGTCTGAGCGGGCTTCTCTTCGCCGAAGCTCACGGCTTCCATCTGGGTCTCGGGCACGCCCAGCAGCGACAGGGCGCGGCGCACGGATTCGGCGCGCTTCTGACCCAGGGCCAGGTTGTACTCACGGCCGCCGCGCTCGTCGGTGTGGCCTTCGAGGTTCACGCGGCGCGTGCGGTTGGCGTTGAGGTAGCGCGCATTGGCTTCCAGCGTGGCGGCCGACTCGGCCTTCACTTCGAAGCTGTCGTAGTCGAAGTAGATCACGCGGCTCAGGGCGTTCGGCTGGGCCGAGTCCGCACCATTGACCGACACGCCCGAAACACCACGCGGATCCACCGCGCCCGATTGGCCCCCCGTGCCACCGGCACCGGCGGCCGAACCCGTGCGGTCTTCCACCGGCACGTTGTCGAGCTTCACGCCGGAGCTGCAGGCCGCCAGGGCTGCCACCAGGCTGATACCGGCGATCAGGCGCAGCCAGCGGCCCGAGGTGCGAGGAAACGAGTTGGCGGAAGTGTTGTTGTTGGACATGGGAAATTCCTTTGGGAGATAGAAAAGAAGCTGGATGGACGATAGCGGACGCGGCTCAGACTCGCTGTGCGCTGCCGCTCATTTGAGGAAGGGGCCCCATTCGGGTTCGCGGATGTCGCCCTGGGCACCAGCCAGCCGGGTCTTGATGCGACCGTCGACGGTGGTGGTCATGAGCGCTTCCTGGCCCTTGTCGCGGGTGGCGTAGATGATCATGCGGCTGTTGGCCGCGAAGCTCGGGCTTTCGTCGCCGCTGGACTCGCTCAGGGCGGTGACGGTGCCACTGCCCAGGTCCATCACGTGCAGACGGAAGGCGCCGTTGATGCGGGAGATGAAGGCGAGCCAGCGGCCGTCCGGGCTCGGCGCGGGCGAGATGTTGTAGTTGCCGGTGAACGTGAGGCGCTGGGCATTGCCGCCCTGCGCACCCATGCGGTAGACCTGCGGGGAGCCGCCCCGGTCGCTCACGAAATAGATGCTCTTGCCATCCGGACTGAACACGGGCTCGGTGTCGATGCTGGCCGACTGGCTCAGGCGCCGGGGCTCACCGCCGTTGGCGTCCATGGTGTAGATCTGGGCGTTGCCCGAGATCGAGAGCGCTGCGCACCACCGAGCGGCCGTCGGGCGACCAGGACGGCGCGCTGTTGGAGCCCTTGAAGTTGGCCAGCAGGCGGCGCTTGCCGGTGGCGACGTCGTGCGCGTAGATCACCGGCTTGCGGGCCTCGAACGACACATAGGCCAGTTGGCCGCCTCCAGGCGCCCAGCTCGGCGAGATGATGGGCTCGGGGCTGGTGAGCGCGGCGCGCGCGTTCTCGCCGTCGGCATCGGCCACCCAGAGGTTGTAGCGCTGGCCGGCCTTGGTGACGTAGGCGATGCGGGTGGAGAACACGCCCTTGACGCCGGTGATCTTCTCGAACACATGGTCGGCGATGCGGTGGGCTGCCAGGCGCAGGTCGGTGGCGCCCACGGGGTAGCTCAGGCCGCCGAGGTCCTGCCCGCGCACCACGTCCCAAAGGCGGAAGCGCACGTCGAAGCGGCCGTCGGCCAGGCGGGTGACGCTGCCGGTCAACAGCGAATCCGAACCGCGTTCGCGCCAGGGGCCGAGGTCGGGGCGCGAGGTTTCGTCCAGACCACCGGACACCGGATCGACAAAACGGAACTGGCCGCTGCGCTCCAGGTCGGCGCGCACGATGGCGGCGATGTTTTCGCTGCGCAACGTCGTTGCCGCGGAATCCGACCACGGAAAACGGGAACTGCGTCAGGCCCACACCCGCCACTTCCACCCGGAACTGGGCGTGAGCGGACGACAGCGGCCAGGTCAGCAGGGGTAAGGAGGAAACGAGCCCGAGAACGGATCGCCTGGGAAGGGGGGCCTGCATGTCGTGTCGAGTCAAATCCAGCATCCTGTGTGTGTCGCCTGTGCCTTGGGTTGCGGCGCTGAGAATGCGTCGCAGCCAACCAACTGATAATAACGGAGGGCACTGGGCCTTCCGTGACAAGATGTGTGCACGCCGCTGCCTGCCCGGCATGCATCCGATGCTTGATTCCCGTGGCGCCACATTGTTCCGCCGATCTGCAAGATTTCCTGAAGCGACCTGCCCTTGACCGATACCGCCCAACCGCAAAAGCCCCTGGACGGCACCCTCACGCAGCGCCTGTTGCGCCTGTGGCCCTACTTCCGCTCGGCCAAGACCGGCATTGTCCTCGCGGCCGTCGCGCCCTGATCGGGGCGCTGACCGAGCCCCTGATCCCCGCCCTGCTGAAGACCCTGCTGGACCGCGGCTTCGCCCAGGGCAATGTCGAGCTGTGGATGGTGCCGGTGGCGCTGATGGGGCTGTTCGGCATTCGGGGCGTGGCCGGCTTCACCGCCCAGTACGCGCTGTCGTACACGGCCAGCCTGGGCCTGCTGAACCTGCGCCGCGCCATGTTCGTCAAGCTCAACGACGCCCAGATGACCCTGTTTGCACGGCAAAACGCCAGCAAGCTCTCCAACACCCTGGTGTACGAGGTGCAGACCGGCTCGCAGTTGCTGGTGACGGCCTTCCTCACGCTCACCAAGGACAGCCTGGCCGTGGTGGCCCTCATGGGCTACCTGCTCTACCTGAACTGGAAACTCACGCTCATCGTGCTGATGGTCTTTCCAGGTCTGATCCTGATCATGCGGGTGCTCTCGCGCCGCTTCTACAAGCTGACCCGCGACAGCCAGCAGGCCACCGACGAACTGGCGTATGTGGTGGAAGAAAACGTGCTCGCCCACCGCATGGTGCGCCTGCACGGCGCCCAGGCACGGCAGAGCCAGCGGTTCGACCGCCTGAGCATGGCCCTGCGGCGCCTGGCGCTCAAGTCCACCATCTCCTCGGCCGCCATGACCCCCCTGACCCAGCTGCTGGCGTCTGCCGCGCTGTCGGCCGTGATCGCGGTGGCGCTCTGGCAGAGCAGCACCAGCGGCGTGACGGTGGGCAACTTCGTGGCCTTCGTCACCGCGATGCTGATGCTGATCACCCCCATCCGGCACCTCGCCGAGATCGCCGCGCCCATCACGCGCGGGCTGGCCGCGCTCGAACGGGGCCTGGAACTCATCGAGCACACGCCCGAGCAGACCGGTGGCAGGCACGCCGCCGACCGGGTCTCGGGCTCGATTTCGCTGCGCGACGTCTGGGTGCGTTACCCCGCGAAAGACGGCGGCCCCGCCCGTGGGGACGACGACAGCCTGATCGCCCTCAGGGGGGTGTCGCTGGACATCCGGCCCGGCGAGGTGGTGGCCTTCGTGGGCCCCTCGGGTTCGGGCAAGACCACGCTGGTGAACCTGCTGCCGCGCTTCGTCGAAATCGAGCGCGGCGAGGTGCTGCTCGACGGCGTGCCGCTTCCCGAATGGGAGCTGCGCAGCCTGCGCCGCCAGTACGCCATGGTGAGCCAGGACGTGGTGATGCTCAACGACACGCTGGCCGCCAACGTGGCGCTGGGGGCGGCGGACGATCAGATCGATGAAATGCGCGTGCGCGCGGCGCTCGTCTCGGCCAACCTCGGCGAGCTCATCCAGCGCCTGCCCCAGGGCATCCACAGCACCGTGGGCCACAACGCGGCCGAGCTCTCGGGCGGCCAGCGCCAGCGCCTGGCGATCGCCCGCGCGATCTACAAGGACGCGCCCGTGCTGATCCTGGACGAAGCCACCTCGGCACTGGACAACGAGTCGGAACGGCTGGTGCAGGACGCCCTGGCCCGCCTCATGAAGGGCCGCACCACCCTGGTGATCGCGCACCGCCTCTCCACCATCGAGCACGCGGACCGCGTGATCGTGCTGGCCGACGGCCGCATCCGGGAACAGGGCTCGCACCGCGAGCTGCTGCAGGCCGACGGGCTGTACGCGCGCCTGCACGCGCAAAGTTTTCGGCCAGAGGTGTAGGCCGGAGAAAGCCCCCCTTCCAGAAACACCGCGGAACCGGCTTTGCCGGGCCGCAGGTGTTGCCCCTGGGGGGTGACGCCGAAGGCGGCGCAGGGGGATTCCTATAGCAGCACGATGTCGTACTGCTCCTGCGTCATCGAGCTCTCGCTCTGCAGGGAGATCGGCTTGCCGATGAAGTCCGACAGGCCCGCCAGGTGGGCACGCTCCTCGTCCAGGAACAGCTCGATCACCTTGGGCGATCCCACCACCCGGAATTCGCGCGGGTTGAAGGCACGCGCCTCGCGCAGGATCTCGCGCAGGATGTCGTAGCAGACGCTGCGCGCCGTCTTCACCGCGCCCCGCCCGCTGCAGGCCTCGCAGGACTCGCTCAGCATGTGGGCCAGGGATTCGCGCGTGCGCTTGCGCGTCATCTCCACCAGGCCGAGCTGAGAAAACCCCCCTGTCATGGTCTTCACGCGGTCGCGCGCGAGTTGCTTGCGAAACTCGGTGAGGACCGCCTCGCGGTGGTCGTCGCGCACCATGTCGATGAAATCCACGATCACGATGCCGCCCAGGTTGCGCAGGCGCAGCTGGCGCGCGATGGCCTGGGCCGCTTCCAGGTTGGTGCGGAACACGGTGTCGTCGAAATTGCGCGCGCCCACGAAACCACCGGTGTTCACGTCCACCGTGGTCAGGGCCTCGGTCTGGTCGATCACCAGGTAGCCGCCCGACTTCAGGTCCACCCGGCGGCTGAGCGCGCGGGCGATGTCCTCGTCGATGCTGAACAGGTCGAAGATCGGGCGCTCGCCGCTGTAGTGCTGCAGCTTGCCGACGGTATCGGGCATGAACTCGGCCGCGAAACCCACCAGCAGCCCGTGCTGCTCGCGCGAATCGATGCGAATCGATTGCGTCTCGGCGCCCACCAGGTCGCGCAGCACGCGCTGCATCAGGTTCAGGTCCTCGTGCAGCAAGGTGGCCGGCGGCTGGCGCGTGGCGGCTTCCTTGATGCGCAGCCAGGTCTTGCGCAGGTAGGCGGTGTCGTCCACCAGTTCCTCGTCGGTGGCGTCCTCGGCGTTGGTGCGCAGGATGAAGCCGCCCGCTGGGCTGCCGTCGGCGGTGGCGGTCAACCGCACGAGCCGCTGGCGCAAGGCCTCGCGCTGGGCGGGCGGGATCTTCTGCGACACACCGATGTGGTTGTCCTGCGGCAGGAACACCAGCAGGCGGCCGGCGATGCTGATCTGGGCCGTGAGGCGCGCGCCCTTGGTGCCGATCGGGTCCTTGAGCACCTGCACCATCAGGGCCTGGCCCTCGAAGATCTGGCGCTCGATGGGCAGCACGGGATTGGGCGCGAGCAGCTTGGCGCCGGCATTGACGGGAGGTGCCCCGGCTGCCGCCGGATCCACCTCGCTGGTCGACGGCGTCAGGGGACGTTCGCGCGGCGTGGCGTGTTTGGCCGCGATGTTGGGCATCAGATCGGCCACATGGAGAAAGGCCGCCCGGTCCAGGCCGATGTCGATGAAGGCCGACTGCATGCCGGGCAGCACGCGCGACACCTTGCCCAGGTAGATGTTGCCCACGAGGCCGCGTTCCAGGGTGCGCTCCAGGTGCACCTCCTGCACGGCCCCCTGCTCCACCACGGCCACGCGCGTCTCCTGGGGAGACCAATTGATCAGAATGTCCTGGCTCATGAAGCCCTTCTCCGTGGCGTGTGGTGTCTCAGATCAACCGCACGCCCGCGGCGTGCAGCACCTGCGCTGTCTCGTGCGCAGGCAAGCCCATGATGCCCGAATAACTGCCGCTGATGTGGCTGACCCACAAACCCGCGCGCCCCTGGATGCCGTAGGCGCCGGCCTTGCCCATGGGCTCGCCGGTGGCGACGTAGCGGCGGATCTGCGCGGCGCTCAGCGGTTCGAACGTGACCCGGGACGTGGACAAGGCCGCCCAGGTGCGATCGCCCCGGGCACCCGACTTGCCCACGGCGACCGCCGTCAGCACCCGGTGCTGCTGGCCCGCCAGATCGGCCAGCATGCGGGCGGCCTCGGCTTCATCGGCGGGTTTGCCAAGGATGCGGCGGCCCAGCGCCACGGTGGTGTCCGCGCACAGCACGGGCGCATTCGGCAGGCGGCGGCGCTTCAGACGCGCCAGAGAGGCTTCCAGCTTGAGCGCGGTGACCCGCTGCACATAGGCGGTGGGTGCTTCACCGGGCAGCACGGCTTCCAGCGTCTCCACGTCTTCCTCGGCATCGGGCAACAGCAGCTCGCAGCGCACGCCCCACTGTTCCAGCAGCTGCCGGCGGCGCGGGCTCTGGGACGCCAGGTAGATGAAATCGGTCATTCGCGGTGATAGGGATGGTTGGCGTTGACCGACCAGGCCCGGTACAGCTGCTCGATCAGCAGCACCCGCACCATGGCGTGCGGCAGGGTCAGGTCGGACAGTCGGATGCGCTGGTGGGCCGCGGCGCGGAAAGCCGGCTCCAGGCCGTCGGGCCCACCGATCACCAGGGCAACGTCGTCGCCCTCCAGCTGCCACTGCTGCAGTTGTTGCGCCAGGGCCTTGGTGGTGAGCGTGGTGCCGCGTTCATCGAGCGCGACCACGCGGCTGCCACGGGGAATGGCGGCCTCGATGCGCTCGCGCTCGGCCGCGAGCAGCGTCTCCAGGGTCTTGGAGCCGCGCGGCTCGGTCTTGACGGACTTGAGTTCCACCCGCAGCTCGGGTGGAAAGCGTTTGGCGTAATCGTCGTAGGCGGTCTGGGCCCAGTCAGGCACCCGCTGCCCGACCGCGACGATCAGCAGCCTCATGCCTTCTTCTTGGCGGCCGGTTGGCTGGTTTTCCTGGCCGCGGGTTTCGGCCGACCGACTTGGCGGCGGGTTTCGCGGTCTTCTTGCGCACGGGTTTGCCGACCACCACCTTGGGCAGGGGCGCCTTCTTGGCAGCGGTGGCGCCGCGCTTGGGTGCGGCGGCCTTGCTGGTGCTGGCCGGGCTCTTCTTCGCGGGCGCAGGCGGCGCGGCCTTGGCGGCCGTCTTGCGCACCACCTTCCTGGCCGCAACGGGGGCGGCCTCAGGCGCCTTGGCGGCCTTCTTCTTCGCGGCGGGCTTGGCCGGCGCGGCAGGCTTTTCCGTGCCGTGCTTGAGGCGCACGGGCTTGGCGCCCCAGATCTCTTCCAGGCGGTAGTACTGGCGGATCACGGGCTGCATCACGTGCGCCACGGCGGCGCCGCAGTCCACGATGATCCATTCGCCGTTGTCTTCGCCCTCGATGCGCGGCTTGTCGAAACCCGCTTCACGCACGGCATCGCGCACGCTGGCGGCGAGTGCCTTGGTCTGGCGGTTGGACGTGCCGCTGGCCACGATGACCCGCTCGAACAAGGGGGAGAGGTGCTCGGTGTTGAAAACCACGATGTCCTGACCCTTGACGTCCTCGAGCCCATCGACGATGGCCCTCTGGAGTCGCTGGATGTCTTTCTTGGCTGTGGTTTCGCTGGTCATGTAGGAGGCTGGTAGAGGTGGTGTTGTGAAATATAGCGTGCGACGGGCTCGGGCACCAGAACATCCAGCGCGCCGGTGCTCTGCGCGGGTTGGCCCACGCGGGCGCGCACGGCCGTCGCGCTGATGTTCTTCAGGGGCATGTTGAGCAGCTCGAAGGGAAGATCGACGCTGGAGAGGTCGGTTTCGGTGGCCTGGTCCAGGGGGGCGTCGGCACCGATGTTGGTGGCCCGGTTCGCCACGGCCAGCGTGGCCAGATCGAGCACCTCCTGCCAGCGCACCCAGTTCTTGAACGCCAGCAACTGGTCGGCGCCGAGGATCAGGAACAGCTGGGCCTGCGGGTACTCGCGCTTGAGTTCGCGCAAGGTGTCGGCGGTGTAGCTCGGGCCTTCGCGGTGGATTTCGCGCTGGTCCAGCTGCACGTGCGGCAGATCGCCAAAGGCGAGTTCGCACATCGCCACGCGGTCATCGGCGGGCGACAGCACGCGCGACTTGTGCCAGGCATGGCCCGTGGGCAGGATGTGCAGCGCATCGAGGCCAAGTTGGTTGAGCGCGGTTTCGGCCAGCGCACGGTGCGCCCAATGCGGGGGGTCGAACGCCCCACCGAACATGCCCACGCGCCGGGGTGGCGAGGTAGAAGCCATCAGATCCAGTCCTTGCGCACCAGGAACTCCTTGTACAACCGGTCTTCCGGCGTGCCTTTTTTCGTCTTGCGGTTGTAGGCCCAGCTCACCAGCGGCGGCATGGACAGCAGGATCGATTCGGCCCGTCCGCCGGACTGCAGCCCGAAATGCGTGCCCCGATCCCAGACGAGGTTGAACTCCACGTAGCGGCCGCGCCGGTACAGCTGGAAGCTGCGCTCGCGCTCGCCGTAGGGCGTGTTCTTGCGGCGGTCGACGATGGGCAGATAGGCGTCCAGGAAGGCGTCACCCACCGAACTCATCATGGCGAAGCTGCCATCGAAGCCCAACTCGGAGAAATCGTCGAAGAACACCCCGCCGATGCCGCGCTGCTCATCGCGGTGCTTGAGATAGAAATACTCGTCGCACCAGGTCTTGAAGCGCGGGTACTTGTCCACGCCGAAGGGATCGAGCGCGTTTTTCGCCGAGCGATGGAAATGCACCGCGTCCTCTTCAAAACCGTAGTACGGCGTCAGGTCCATCCCGCCGCCGAACCAGCACACGGGCTCGCCACCCTCGGGCGTGGCAGCGATCATGCGCACGTTCATGTGCACCGTGGGCACATAAGGATTGCGCGGGTGGAACACCAGCGAAACACCCATGGCCTCGAAGGGTGCACCGCTCAGCTCGGGCCGGTGCTGCGTGGCCGAAGGTGGCAGGCGGGGCCCGGTGACATGGGAAAAACCGCAGCCCGCGCGCTCGAAGACGGCACCGTCCTCGAGGATCTGCGTGACCCCACTGCCCTGCAGCGGCTCGCCGGCCGGCTTGGTCCAGCGGTCCACCACGAAACTGCCCCCATCGACCAGCGCCACGGTGGAGACGATGCGGTCCTGCAGGTCGGTGAGGTACTCACGCACAAAGGACGTGGGGGTCTGTTGCATGCTCATGCCGGATCGACGGAAAGGGGCCTGGACAAAGGTTGCACGGGGCTGGCGAGTTCGGGATGCAGGCCGCGCACGCTCTCGTACGACGCGGCCATGCGGGCGTAGTCCGCCGCCTCGTCGCCGCTCAGGCGAATGAAGTCGGTGACGTTCACCTGCTTGCGACTGTAATCGAGCTGGATCAGGGCCACGGGCACGTCCGCCCCCACCGCCACCTGGTAGAAGCCGCTGCGCCATCCTGGCGCGCGCCGGCGCGTGCCTTCGGGCGAGAGCGCCAGCCACAGCAGGCGTCCCTCCTGCCGATGCCGGGTCATCAAGGCGACCATCTCCCCCACCACGCCGCGAGGCGACTGGCGATCGAGCGGGATGCCACCCAGCCACCGCATCCAGGCACCCAGCACGGGCACGCGGAACAGCGTGTCCTTGCCCCAGAAGCGCGCCGGCACGCCAATGGCCCACTTGGCCAGCAGCATCACGACGAAGTCCCAGTTGCTGGTGTGGGGATAGACGACTGCGCAACGCCCTGCAGGCGCGGAAAACCATCAAAGCGCAGCTGCCAACCCAGACGGGACAGCAGCCAGCGCGACAGCGAAGAACCACGAAACCGGACCGCGTGCGGCCCGGGGTAGTCGGCGGAGGGGTTCAAAGTGCGCGGTACCCGATGTCGCGGCGGCACTGCATGCCGTCGAAGTGGATGGCGTCCACCACCTCGTAGGCGCGTTGCCGGGCATCGGCCACGGAGCCCGCCAGCGCCGTCACGCAGAGCACGCGCCCGCCCGACACCTGCACCGCGCCCGGCGCGCCGCTGGTGCCGGCATGGAAGACCATGCGATCGGCTTCGTCGGCCGGCAGGCCGGTGATGGCATCGCCCTTGCGCGGGCTCAGCGGGTAACCGGCGGCGGCCAGCACCACGCCCAGCGCCACCCGTGGGTCCCAGTCCAGCGCCACATGATCGAGCTCGCCACGGGTGGCGGACAACAGGACCTGGGCCAGGTTGCTGCGCAGCCGCATCATGATGGGCTGCGTCTCCGGGTCGCCCATGCGGCAGTTGAACTCCAGCGTCTTGACCTGCCCGTCGGGCGTGATCATCAGACCCGCGTAGAGGAAACCTGTGTAGGGAATGCCATCGGCCTTCATGCCCCGCAGCGTGGGCAGGATCACCTCGTTCATGGCGCGCTCGTGCACCGCCGGCGTGACCACCGGTGCGGGGGAGTACGCCCCCATGCCACCGGTGTTGGGGCCCTGGTCGGCGTCCATCAGGCGCTTGTGGTCCTGGCTGGTCGCCAGGGCCAAGGCGTGCTCGCCGTCGCACAGCACGATGAAGCTGGCTTCCTCACCCACGAGGAATTCCTCGATCACGACGCGCGCGCCACCCTCGTTGTGGGCCACGCCCAGGGTGTTGTCGACCAGCATGAAGTCGATCGCCTCGTGCGCCTCGGCCGCCGTCATCGCCACCACCACGCCCTTGCCGGCGGCCAGGCCATCGGCCTTGATCACGATGGGCGCGCCCTCGGTGTCCACGTAGGCGTGCGCGGCGGCCGGATCGGTGAAGGTCTGGTACTTCGCCGTGGGAATGCCATGGCGCTGCATGAAGGCCTTGGAGAACGCCTTGGAGCTCTCCAGCTGCGCGGCGGCCTTGGTCGGGCCGAAGATCGGCATGCCATGGGCGCGGAATTCATCCACCACGCCAGCCGCCAGGGGCGCCTCCGGGCCCACCACCGTGAGGGCGACGCCCTGCCCTTGCGCCCAGGCACGCAGCGCCGCCTTGTCGGTGATATCGAGGTTCGTCAGCGCCGGGTCGCGCGCGGTGCCGGCATTGCCGGGCGCCACGAAAACCTGTTGCACACCTTCGGCCTGGGCCAGCTTCCAGGCCAGCGCATGTTCGCGGCCACCGCCGCCAATCACGAGTACTTTCATCCGGGCCGACCTTTATTCGCCGATTTCGGCGTTGTGGAACACGTCCTGCACGTCGTCCAGGTCCTCCAGCACGTCCAGCAGCTTCTGCATGCGCGCGGCGTCGTCGCCCGTCAGCTCGATGGTGTTTTCGGCCCGCATCGTGACCTCCGCCACCTCGGGCTTGAGGCCGGCGGCTTCCAGCGCGTTGCGGACCGCCTCGAACGTCACCGGCGAGGTCAGCACCTCGATGGCGCCGTCGCCGTCGCTGATCACGTCGTCGGCACCCGCCTCCAGCGCGATTTCCATGACCCTGTCCTCGGAGGTGCCGGGCGCGAACACCAGCTGGCCGCAGTGCTTGAACTGGAACGACACCGAGCCATCGGTGCCAAGGTTGCCGCCGTACTTGCTGAAAGCGTGACGCACCTCGGCCACCGTGCGCACGCGGTTGTCGGTCATGGTGTCGACGATCACGGCCGCACCGCCGATGCCGTAGCCTTCGTAGCGGATTTCTTCCAGGGCCTGGCCTTCCAGGTTGCCCGAGGCCTTGTCCACGTTGTACTTGATGCGGTCGGCCGGCATGTTGGCGGCCTTGGCCTTGTCGATGGCCAGCCGCAGGCGCGGGTTCATCGCCGGGTCCCCGCCGCCCTGGCGGGCCGCCACGGTGATCTCGCGGATCACGCGCGTCCAGATCTTTCCGCGCTTTTCATCCTGGCGACCCTTGCGGTGCTGAATATTTGCCCATTTGCTGTGTCCGGCCACGAAATTGTCCTTTTGCCCGTTCTGGCTTTGATCTAATAAGCCTGCGATTTTACGTTTTCACCCGAACCGCCTTCCCTGAGGAACCCTTGCCATGGCCGAACCGATGCTGATCGCCCAGAACGCCACCACCACCTGCCAGCTGTTGCCCGGGCTCGCGAACCGCCATGGCCTGATCACCGGCGCCACCGGCACGGGCAAGACCGTGACTCTGCAGACGCTGGCCGAGCAGTTCTCGAACATCGGCGTGCCGGTGTTCATGGCCGACGTCAAGGGCGACCTCTCCGGCATCAGCCAGCCAGGCAGCTTCGGCGAGAAGATGAGCGCCATCCTGAAAGACCGGGGCATCACGCCACCCGCCTCCCACGCCTGCCCCACCACGCTGTGGGACGTGTTCGGCGAGCTGGGCCACCCGGTGCGCGCCACCATCAGCGACATGGGTCCGCTGCTGCTCGCGCGCATGCTCAACCTCAACGACACCCAGGCCGGCGTGCTCAACCTGGTGTTCAAGATCGCCGACGACAACGGCCTGCTGCTGCTCGACATGAAAGACCTGCGGGCCATGCTGCAGCACATCGGCGACAACGCCAAGCAGTTCACCACCGAATACGGCAACATCAGCGCCGCCAGCATCGGCGCCATCCAGCGCGGGCTGATGCAGGTGGAGCAGCAAGGGGGCGACAAGTTCTTCGGCGAGCCCATGCTCGACATCACCGACTTCATGCAGACGGTGGACGGCAAGGGCGTGATCAACGTGCTGGCGGCCGACAAGCTGATGAACGCGCCGCGCCTGTACGCCACCTTCCTGCTGTGGATGCTGTCCGAGCTGTTCGAGACCCTGCCGGAGATTGGCGACCCGGACAAGCCCAAGCTGGTCTTCTTCTTCGACGAGGCCCACCTGCTGTTCAACGAAGCACCCAAGGTGCTGATCGAGCGCATCGAGCTCGTGGTGCGGCTGGTGCGCTCCAAGGGTGTGGGGGTCTATTTCGTCACACAGAACCCGCTGGACATCCCCGACAGCGTGCTCGGCCAGCTGGGCAACCGCGTGCAGCACGCGCTGCGCGCCTTCACGCCCCGCGACCAGAAGGCCGTGAAATCCACCGCCCAGACGATGCGCCCCAAGGCGGGGCTGGACATCGAAGCCGCGATCACTGAGCTGGCCGTGGGCGAAGCCCTGGTCAGCCTGCTCGACCCCAAGGGCCGCCCGACCGAGACCGAGCGCGTCTTCGTGGTGCCGCCAGGCAGCCAGCTGGGCCCCATCACCGACGCCCAGCGCCAGCAACTGCGCCAGAACTCGCTGGTGGCGGGCGTGTACGAAAAGGTGGTGGACCGCGAAAGCGCCTACGAGATGTTTGCCAACCACGCCGGAAAACGCGGCGCGGAGGAACCCACCGAAGCGTCCTCGGCCGCGAAGACGCCCCGCATTCCGGGCGCGGACAAGCAGCAGGCACCGGCCGAGAGCGGCGGCTTCGGCAACATGGTCAACGAAGCGCTGTTCGGCCGCACCGGCCCCCGTGGCGGGCAATACGACGGCCTGGTGCAGACGATCGCCAAAACCGCGGCCCGCAGCGTGGCCAGTGGCCTGGGCCGCCAGATCGTGCGCGGCATGCTCGGGGGCCTGCTGGGCGGCAGCAAGAAGCGCTGATCCGGCGATCGCCCAAGAAAAAAGGCCCGGTCATACCGGGCCTTTTTCATTCAGACGTCGACGGAACTCAGCCCGCCGTGGCTTCCTCGGGCTTGGCCTTGCCTTCCTTCTTCGACAAAGGCTGGATGTCGAGCATGACTTCCTGCGTTTCCTTGCCCGCTTCGTCCTGCTTGGTCTCGATGTCCACCGTCAGGCGCCCACCTTCGGTGAGGCGACCGAACAGCAGTTCGTCGGCCAGGGCACGGCGGATCGTGTCCTGAATCAGGCGCTGCATCGGACGCGCGCCCATCAGCGGGTCGAAGCCCTTCTTCGCCAGGTGCTTGCGCAGCCCGTCGGTGAACGTGACCTCGACCTTCTTCTCGGCCAGTTGCGTTTCCAGCTGGAGCAGGAACTTGTCGACCACGCGCATGATGATGTTCTCATCCAGCGCCTTGAAGCTGACGGTCGCATCCAGGCGGTTGCGGAACTCGGGCGTGAACAGGCGCTTGATGTCGGCCATCTCGTCACCCGCTTCGCGCGGGTTCGTGAAGCCGATGGTCGCCTTGTTCATGGTCTCGGCACCCGCGTTCGTCGTCATGATGATGATGACGTTGCGGAAGTCGGCCTTGCGCCCGTTGTTGTCGGTCAGGGTGCCGTGGTCCATCACCTGCAGCAACACGTTGAAGATGTCCGGGTGCGCCTTCTCGATCTCGTCGAGCAGCAGCACGCAGTGCGGCTTCTTGGTGATCGCCTCGGTCAGCAGGCCACCCTGGTCGAAGCCCACATAGCCCGGAGGCGCGCCGATCAGGCGGCTCACGGCATGGCGCTCCATGTACTCCGACATGTCGAAGCGGATCAGGTCGATGCCCATGATGTAGGCCAGCTGCTTGGCGGCTTCGGTCTTGCCCACGCCGGTGGGGCCGCTGAACAGGAAGGCACCAATCGGCTTGTCCGCCTTGCCCAGGCCCGAACGCGCCATCTTGACCGACGATGCCAGCACTTCCAGTGCCTTGTCCTGGCCGAACACCACGCTCTTGAGGTCGCGCTCCAGCGTCTGCAGCTTGCTGCGGTCGTCGTTGGACACGTTCGCCGGGGGAATGCGGGCGATCTTGGCCACGATTTCCTCGACCTCGGCCTTGCTGATGGTCTTCTTGCGCTTGGACACCGGCAGGATGCGCTGGGCGGCGCCGGCCTCGTCGATCACGTCGATGGCCTTGTCGGGCAGGTGGCGGTCGTTGATGTACTTCGCGCTGAGCTCGGCGGCGGCCTGCAGGGCGGCCACGGCGTATTTCACGCCATGGTGCTCTTCAAAGCGCGACTTCAGCCCCTTGAGGATGTCCACCGTCTCGGCCACCGTCGGCTCGACCACGTCCACCTTCTGGAAACGGCGCGACAAGGCCGCGTCTTTTTCGAAAATGCCGCGGTACTCGCTGAAGGTGGTGGCGCCGATGCACTTGAGCTGGCCGCTGGAGAGCGCCGGCTTGAGCAGGTTGGACGCGTCCAGCGTGCCACCCGAGGCGGCACCCGCACCGATCAGCGTGTGGATCTCGTCGATGAACAGGATGGCGTTGGGCTTGTCCTTGAGCGACTTGAGCACGCCCTTGAGGCGTTGTTCGAAATCACCGCGGTACTTGGTACCGGCCAGCAAAGCGCCCATGTCGAGCGAGTAGACGGCCGACTCGGCGAGGATCTCGGGCACGTCGCCCTGGGTGATGCGCCAGGCCAGGCCCTCGGCGATGGCGGTCTTGCCCACACCGGCTTCACCCACCAGCAGCGGGTTGTTCTTGCGGCGGCGGCACAGGATCTGGATCACGCGCTCGACCTCGTACTCGCGGCCGATCAGCGGATCGATCTTGCCGTCCTTGGCCATCTGGTTCAGGTTCTGGGTGAACTGCTCCAGGGGCGAGGCTTTCTCATTCCCCTTGGCTTCGCTGGCTTCCTCGTTCTCGGCCGCGCTTTCGCCCGACTTGGTGGGCTCCGGCGGGTCGCTCTTGCGGATGCCGTGGGCGATGAAGTTCACCACATCCAGGCGCGTCACACCCTGCTGGTGCAGGTAGTACACGGCATGCGAGTCCTTCTCGCCAAAGATCGCCACCAGCACGTTGGCGCCGGTGACTTCCTTCTTGCCGTTGCCGGTGGACTGCACGTGCATGATGGCGCGCTGGATGACGCGCTGGAAGCCCAGCGTGGGCTGGGTGTCCACCTCGTCGGTGCCGGCCACCTGCGGGGTGTTGTCCTTGATGAAGTTCGTCAAGGATTTGCGAAGGTCGTCGATGTTGGCCGAGCAGGCGCGCAACACCTCGGCGGCGCTGGGGTTGTCCAGCAGCGCGAGCAACAGGTGCTCCACCGTGATGAATTCGTGCCGCTGCTGCCGGGCCTCGACAAAGGCCATATGCAAGCTGACTTCAAGTTCCTGGGCAATCATTGGGCACGTCCTTTGGGCTGGGTGATCGAAGAGGCAATCGTCTGGTTCAAAAAGGTCAAAAGGGGCTGACTAGGGCTCAGATGGGGTGGATTCGGATTTATTCAACCGGTTCACTCAGACATTGCAATGGATGCCCCGCCGCCCGGGCGGCCTGGAGCACCTGATCCACTTTGGTGCTGGCGACATCGCGCGAATACACGCCGCAGATGCCTTTTCCTTCCAGATGGATCTTGAGCATGATCTGGGTGGCGGTCTCCCGGTCCTTGCTGAAAAACTCCTGGATGACGTGCACCACGAATTCCATTGGCGTGAAATCGTCGTTGAGCAGCACCACCTGGAACATCTGGGGGGGTTGGGTGCGTTGCGCGCGCCGCTCCAGCACCACCGAGTCGTCGCTGCCCGTGCTGGGGGGCGAGACGACAGGGTTGGGCGGTTTCTTGGGGTTCTGGGTGCGCATGAAAATGATTCTAGCGGTGCGCATTGCACCGCCGCATCGTGCGGGAATACAACAGCCTTCCAACGGCCCGAAACAGCATTGCCTTCGGGTCGGCGGGGGGTGTGGCAACCTGCATCAGCCATGCCTCATTGTGAAGCGAAAGCTGGCTTGAAAACCACCGAGTTGGGCGGCATTCGTGCGCTTCTTCCCACCGCACGCCCGGGCGAGGGAATGGATTTGGCCGCCCGGGCGCGATTTACATGCTCTCGATCATCACGTCGCCAAAACCGGAGCAGCTGACCTGGGTGGCGCCGGACATCAGCCGGGCGAAGTCGTGGGTGACCTGCTTGCTGCCGATGGCGCTGCGCAGGGCGGAGATGACCACGTCGGCGGCCTCCTTCCAGCCCAGGTGCCGAAGCATCATCTCGGCGGCGAGGATTTCGGCGCATGGGTTGGCGTAGTCCTTGCCTGCGAACCTGGGCACGGGGCCGTGGGTGGGCTCGAAGCACGCCAGGGAATCGGACAGGTTGGCACCCGGCGCGATGCCGATGCCGCCCACCTGCGCCGCCAGCGCGTCGGCGATGTAGTCGCCGTTGAGGTTGAGCGCTGCGCACCACCGAGAAGTCCAGCGGGCGCAGCAGGATCTGCTGAAGGAAGTCGTCGGCGAAACAATCCTTGATGAGGATGTCCCGGCCGGTCTTCGGGTTGCGGAACTGGCACCACGGCCCGCCGTCGAGCAAGGCCGCACCGAATTCCTTCTGGGCCAGCGCGTAGGCCCAGTCGCGGAAGCCGCCTTCCGTGTAGCGCATGATGTTGCCCTTGTGCACGATGGTCACACTGGGCTTGTCGTGGTCGATGGCGTACTGGATCGCCTTGCGCATCAGGCGCTCGGTGCCCTCCTTGGACACCGTCTTGATGCCGATGCCCGACGTGGCCGGGAAACGGATGGTGGTCACGCCCATTTCGACCTGAAGCAGGCGGATCAGGCTTTGCGCCTGGGGAGAGCCCGCCTCGTACTCGATCCCCGCATAGATGTCTTCCGAGTTCTCTCGGAACACCACCATGTTGGTTTTCTCGGGCTCCTTCAGCGGCGACGGAACGCCCTCGAAGTACTGCACAGGACGCAGGCAGACATAGAGGTCGAGCGCCTGGCGCAGCGCCACGTTCAGCGAGCGGAACGGCCCACCGGCAGGCGTGGACAAGGGCCCTTTGATGGACACCACGTGGGCGCGCAAGGCGTCCAGGGTTTCCTCCGGCAGCCAGACGTCCGGCCCGTAGACCTGGGTGGCCTTCTGGCCGACATAGACCTCCATCCAGTGGATTTTCCGGCGGCCACCATAGGCCTTGGCCACGGCGGCGTCCACCACCTTGAGCATCACCGGCGTGATGTCCAGGCCGGTGCCGTCGCCTTCGATGTAAGGCACGATGGGTTCGTCAGGCACCTGGAGCGACATGTCGGCATTGACGGCGATCTTCTGACCTTGGGCGGGCACGCGGATGTGCTGGTACATGTCGATGGGAATCCAGAGGGCTGAGGAAGGGAACAAGAGCGCGAATTCTAGACTCGGAGCTTCAGCCCCCGCCCGGCCGTGCCACGATGGCGGACAATGCGGGCCTGACCCGACTCACCCGCCTCACCGCATGAAACGCCTGCTCACGCCCCTGATCTGCCTGTTCTTCCTGCTGTCGGGGCCAGCCTGGTCCCAGGAAGGTCCTCAGCTTCAGCTGCCGCGCGTCGGCCTGTCGGCCGGCATGCACCTGATCCAGGCCCAGGTGGCCGCCACCCCTCAGGAACGTGCCGTGGGCCTCATGTTCCGCAAGGACATGCCGGTCAACGAGGGCATGCTGTTCGTGTTTGAACAGCCCTCCGGTCAGTGCTTCTGGATGAAGAACACGCTGCTGCCGCTGACCGCCGCCTTCGTGGCCGACGACGGCACCATCGTCAACCTGGCGAACATGCAGCCCCAGAGCCTGGACTCGCACTGCTCGGCCAAGCCGGTGCGCTACGTGCTCGAGATGCACCAGGGCTGGTTCGACAAGCGCGGCATCAAGGCCGGCTCGCGCCTGAGCGGCGCCCCGTTCATCAAGTAACCCCCGAAAAGAAAAAGGCCACCGTTTCCGGTGGCCTTTTTTGCGTCAGGACTTCAGCAAAGCCAGCGCCGCGTTGAACGTCTTGCTGGGGCGCATGATGGCTTCCAGCTTGGCGAAATCGGGCTTGTAGTAGCCGCCGATGTCGACCGGCTTGCCCTGCACGTCGGCCAGTTCCTTGACGATGGTCTTCTCGTTGTCGGCCAGCGCCTTGGCCAGCGGTGCGAACTTCTCCGCCAGCGCCTTGTCCTCGGTCTGCGCAGCCAGCTCCTGCGCCCAGTACAGCGCCAGGTAAAACTGGCTGCCGCGGTTGTCGAGCTGACCGGTCTTGGGCGACGGGTTCTTGTTGTTGTCCAGCAGCTTGCCGGTGGCCGCGTCCAGGGTCTTGGCCAGCAGTTTGGCCTGGGCATTGTTGTTCTTGAGGCCCAGGTCTTCGAAGCTCACGGCCAGGGCCAGGAACTCACCCAGCGAATCCCAGCGCAGGTGGTTCTCTTCCACCAGCTGTTGCACGTGCTTGGGCGCGGAGCCGCCGGCACCGGTCTCGTACATGCCGCCACCGGCCATCAGGGGCACGATGGACAGCATCTTGGCGCTGGTGCCCAGTTCCATGATGGGGAACAGGTCGGTCAGGTAGTCGCGCAGGATGTTGCCGGTGGCGCTGATGGTGTCCTGCCCGCGGATCACGCGCTCCAGCGTGTAGCGCATGGCGCGCACCTGGCTCATGATCTGGATGTCCAGACCTGCCGTGTTGTGCTCGTGCAGGTACATCTTGACCTTGGTGATCAGCTGGGCTTCGTGCGGGCGGTAGGCGTCGAGCCAGAACACCACGGGCATGCCCGAGTTGCGCGCGCGGGTCACGGCCAGCTTGACCCAGTCGCGGATGGCAGCGTCCTTGACCTGGCACATGCGCCAGATGTCGCCCTGCTCCACGTCCTGGCTCATCAGCACCTCGCCGGTGGCCAGGTCGGTGATGTTGGCCACGCCGTCTTCGGGGATCTCGAAGGTCTTGTCGTGCGAACCGTACTCCTCGGCCTGCTGGGCCATCAGGCCCACGTTGGGCACGGTACCCATGGTCTTGGGATCGAACGCGCCGTGCCACTTGCAGAAGTTGATCATCTCCTGGTAGATGCGGGCGAAGGTCGATTCGGGCATCACGGCCTTGACGTCCTTCAGGCGGCCATCAGCGCCCCACATCTTGCCGCTGTTGCGGATCATCGCCGGCATGGAAGCGTCGACGATCACGTCGTTGGGCGAATGGAAGTTGGTGATGCCCTTGGCCGAATCGACCATCGCCAGCTCGGGGCGGCCTTCGTGGCAGGCGTGCAGGTCGCGCTTGATCTCGTCCTGCTTGCTCTGCGGCAGCGTGGCGATCTTGTTGTACAGATCCACCATGCCGTTGTTGACGTTCACGCCCAGTTCATCGAACAGCTTGCCGTGTTTCTCGAAGGCGTCGCGGTAGAAGATGCGCACGCAATGGCCGAACACGATGGGGTGCGACACCTTCATCATGGTGGCCTTGACGTGCAGCGAGAACATCACGCCGGTCTTGCGCGCGTCCTCGATCTCCTTTTCGTAGAAGGCCAGCAGCGCCTTCTTGCTCATGAACATCGAGTCGATCACCTCGCGATCCAGCAGCGAGACCTTGGGCTTGAGCACGATGGTCTTGCCGCTCTTGGTGATCAGCTCCATCTTGACGTCGCGCGCCTTGTCCAGGGTCATGGACTTCTCACCGTGGTAGAAGTCGCCGTGGTGCATGTGCGAGACGTGCGAGCGTGAAGCCTGGCTCCACTCACCCATGCTGTGCGGGTTCTTGCGGGCGTATTCCTTCACCGCGCGGGGGGCGCGCCGGTCCGAGTTGCCTTCGCGCAGCACCGGGTTCACTGCGCTGCCGGTGCACTTGGAGTAGCGCGCGCGGATGTCCTTTTCTTCGTCGGTCTTGGGATTCTCGGGGTAGTCCGGAATCTTGTAGCCCTTGGCCTGCAGCTCCTTGATGCACGACATGAGCTGGGCCACCGACGCGCTGATGTTGGGCAGCTTGATGATGTTGGCCTCGGGCTTGAGCGTGAGCTTGCCCAGCGCGGCGAGGTCGTCGCTGACGCGCTGTTCCTCGGTCAGGCACTCAGGGAAAGCCGCCAGCACGCGCCCCGCCACGGAGATGTCGGCGGTGGTGACGTTGATGCCTGCGGGCGCTGCGAAGGTGCGGATGACAGGGAGAAACGCACTGGTGCGCAGCAAGGGGGCCTCGTCCGTCAGGGTGTAGATGATGGTGGGTTGCTGGCTGCTCATTGCTTATCTCCAGAGGTTGTAGGGTGCGATGCCGATCGGCATCCAGGCCGGTGGCGCGGACACGGTGACCGGTATCCCGTGATTGTGCTTTCAGCGCAAGGGCCAGGCCTTCGTTTTTGGGATCACATTCCCACAATACAAAACACGCGCAAAAAAATTTGCATGCTTTCATGCCGCCAGACAGCAAAAAGGGCCCGAAGGTCACCCTCCGAGCCCTTGATGCTGGCGCATGCGATCAGGCGAAGTTGGCTTCGGCGAACGACCAGTTCACCAGTTTGTCGAGGAAGGTCTCGACGAACTTGGGACGCAGGTTGCGGTAGTCGATGTAGTAGGCGTGTTCCCACACGTCCACGGTCAGCAGGGCCTTGTCGCCCGTGGTCAGCGGGGTGCCGGCGGCGCCCATGTTGACGATGTCGACCGAGCCGTCAGCCTTCTTCACCAGCCAGGTCCAGCCCGAGCCGAAGTTGCCCACGGCGGACTTGACGAAGGCTTCCTTGAAGGCGGCATAGCTGCCCCACTTGGCCGTGATGGCCGCGGCCAGCGCGCCGGAAGGCTCACCGCCACCGTTGGGCTTCATGCAGTTCCAGAAGAAGGTGTGGTTCCAGATCTGGGCCGAGTTGTTGTAGATGCCGCCGCTGGACTTCTTGATGATGGACTCGAGGTCCATGTTCTCGAACTCCGTGCCCTTTTGCAGGTTGTTCAGGTTGACCACATACGCGTTGTGGTGCTTGCCGTGGTGGTACTCGAGCGTCTCGCGGCTGTAGTGCGGGGCCAGGGCGTCCAGGTCGTAAGGCAGTTTGGGCAGGGTGTGTTCCATGGGGTTCCTCTTGCGTTGGTGTTGTGAAATGGCGCGCTTGGCCGCGGGAAGCGGAGCACAAGGCAATCGGGCCTCCGCATTGTAGGCAAGGCCAGTGACGGCAGAGCGATCAGGGTTTCTCGGCCCTCAGGGATTCAGCCTTCCACCCTCACGTCCAGCGAGCCATCGGCCAGCGTCGCGCGCAGCGGCTGCCCGGGCCGGGCCTGAGCGGCGCGCGTGAGCGCAGCACCATGCTCGTCGGTGAGAAAGGCATAGCCCCGCTGCAGCACGAGTTGCGGATCGAGCAGGCCCAGCGCGGTCTGGCCGCGCTGCAACCGCTGCCGCTGCGCTTGCAGCGCGCGCTGCAAGGATGGCGGCAACTGGGTCTGCAAGGTCTGCAGGCGGTTGTGCTGGCGCTGGATCGCCAGCGAACCACTGCGCTGCAAGCCGTGCTCCAGACTGGCCAGGTGCCGCAGGCTGTCGTGGATGCGCCCGGAGGGCCGCCCCAGGCGCTGGGCCAGGCGGTCAAGCCGCTGACCGCGCTGATCGATGTCCGAATAGGCGCCATCGTTCAGGCGCTCCTGCAGGTAGGCCAGTTCGCCTAGGCGCTGCACTTTCGTGGGTGCGCACAGCTCGGCCGCCGCGGTCGGCGTGGGCGCGCGCAGGTCGGCCACGAAATCGGCCAAAGTGAAGTCGGTCTCGTGTCCGACGCCGCACACCACGGGCATCGGGGCCTGCGCGATGGTGCGCACCAGCACCGGGTCGTTGAACGACCACAGGTCTTCCAGCGACCCGCCTCCGCGCACGAGCAGCAGCACCTCGCTCTCGCCGGTGTCCGCATGCCGCTGGTAAGCGGTTTGCAGCGCGGCGCACAGCTCGGCAGGCGCCTGCGCGCCCTGCACGGCCGCCGGGTAGATGACCACCGGAATATGGGGCACCCGCCGCTTCAACGCCGTGACCACATCGCGCAAGGCCGCCGCACCCAGGGACGTGACGATGCCGATGCTGCGCGGCTGCACGGGCAGCGGACGTTTGCGGGCCTCCTCGAACAGGCCCTCGGCCTCCAGCTGGGCCTTGAGCTTGAGGAATTGTTCGAACAGCGCGCCCTGCCCCGCGGGCTGCAGCGACTCGACAATGAGCTGCAGATCGCCGCGCGCACCGTAGACATCGAGCTTGCCACGCGCCTCGACCAGCTGGCCATCGCGCGGGGCAAAACTGAACTGCTCGGCCGAGCGCCTGAACATGGCGCAACGCACCTGGCCGATCTCGTCCTTGAGCGAAAAATAACAATGGCCGCTGGCCGCCCTCGAAAAGCCCGAAAGCTCCCCCCGAACCGCCACCGGATTGAATCGGGCCGAGACGGTGTCGGCCACGGCTCGCATCAGCGGGCCAACTGCCCACACACGCCGCGCGGACGGCTGATCGGCATCGAACAAGGATTCAGCCACGCGCATCTCCGGGGCAAATGTGTCCACAAGCCGCGCCGTTGCTGGCGATGCTGAAACACCCTTCAATGGCGCCGCGCGATGCCGCCAAGAGCCTTGATTCCAAAGACATTTGCAGTGCCTGTTTTGTGATCGACGTGTCGCCGGCCCTTCCAGGCCGGGGTTTCGTGCGCATCGCGGGTGAGTTTTTCACAAAGTTATCCACAGAATTTGTGCATCAGGGAGAGGAATCGGGCCCGACTGGCTGGACGGCATGGGCAGGGGCCGAATGGTCGGTCCCTTCAGAGGGCCGCACATGGGCCTGAGACATAATCGTTCGCACCCTCAAGGCCACCCGCGTCCGGTGGCACTAGCCTGGAGTTCTGATTTGTTTTCCATCATACAAGCCGCTGGCTGGCCCATCTGGCCCCTGATCGCCTGTTCCGTGCTCGGCATGGCCCTGGTCATCGAACGCTTCGTCAGCCTCAAAACGCGCAAGATCTTCCCGCCCAAGCTGCTCGACGAAGCCATCATGGTCTCGCGCAACGGCATCCCGGGCCCGGACGTGGTCAAGCAGCTTGAACAGAACTCCGTGCTGGGCACGGTGCTCGCCACCGGTTTCCGCACCTACAACGTCAACCCGCGCGCCACCGAAGACGACCTGCGCGCCAGCCTGGAAGGCGCGGGCCGCGAGGCCGCCGCCAAGCTGCAGCGCTACCTGGGCGCGCTGCGCCACGATCGCGTCGGCCGCGCCCCTGCTGGGCCTGCTTGGCACCGTCATCGGCATGATCGAGATCTTCGGCTCGCAGGCGGTGGACACCGTTGGCGCCGTGCCCGGCATGGGCAACCCCGGCCAGCTCGCGCACGGCATCTCGATCGCCCTCTACAACACCGCGTTCGGCCTGATCATCGCCATCCCCGCGCTGATCTTCTGGCGCTACTTCCGCGCCCGGGTGGACAGCTACCTGCTGTCCATGGAACTCGCGGCGGAGCGCTTCGCCCGGCACCTGCTGAGCCTGCGGAAGCCCACGCTATGAACTTCCGCACCGGTGAGCACGATGAGCCCGAGATCAACCTGATCCCGTTCATCGACATCCTGCTGGTGGTGCTGATCTTCCTGATGCTCACCACCACCTACAGCAAGTTCACCGAACTGAAGGTGAACCTTCCCGTGGCCGACGCGCAGGCGCCCAAGCAGAACCCGCGCGAGATCGTGGTGGCGGTGGGCAGCGACGGCCGCTACTCCATCAACCGGCAGGTGCTCGAGGGCGCGGGCGTCGAGGTCCTCACGCGCGTGCTCTCGGAAGCCTCGCAGGACAACCGCGACACAGTCATCGTCATCAGCGCGGACGCCGCCGCCACCCACCAGTCGGTCATCAATGTGATGGACGCCGCCCGCCGGGCCGGCCTGGTGCAGATCACGTTCGCCACCCAGCAGACGGGTGCCCCCGCCCGCGGCAAACCCTGACGCGCCACGGGTGCCCGCCATGAGCCAGGCCCAGGGGCAGACGCGGGAAGCCGCCTGGCTGCGGCGCGCCCAGCAACGCGGCCCGCTGTCCTGCCTGCTCTGGCCCGTCTCCCTGCTGTACCGCTCGCTCATGGCCCTGCGCCGCTGGCTGTATGCCCGTGGGCTGCTGAAGGTTCACCAGATGGATGTGCCGGTCGTCGTGGTCGGCAACGTGGTGGTCGGCGGTGCGGGCAAGACACCCTGCACCATCGCGCTGGTCAAGCACCTTCAGGCGCAGGGCTGGCATCCCGGTGTGGTCTCGCGGGGTCATGGCCGGCACGCCATCGGCGTGACCCATGTGCACGCCGACACGCCAGCCAGCGAAGCCGGGGACGAGCCCCTCTTGATCCACCAGCGCACCGGCGTCCCCGTCTGCGTGGCGGCTCGCCGGGTCGATGCCGCGCGCGCGCTGCGCGCCACCCACCCCGACGTGGATGTGCTGGTGTGCGACGACGGGCTGCAGCACCTCGCGTTGGCGAGGCAACTGGCCATCGCGGTGTTTGACGATCGCGGCGTGGGCAACGGTTGGCTGCTGCCCGCCGGCCTGCTGCGCGAACCCTGGCCGCCCGCGCGCCACGCGCCGTTCAGGCCCGACCTTCTCCTGCGGCAAGGCCGCGCGGGTGCACCGGCCGCCACGGGTGTGGCGGCGCCGGACATGCCCGCGTTCGGGGCGGTGCGCCAACTGGCCTCCCATGCCACCGGCCCCCGGGGCCAGCGCATCGAACTGTCGCAATTGAAGGGCGCGCCGCTGACTGCGGTGGCCGGCATCGCCCGGCCCGAGGTGTTCTTTGACATGCTGCGGGAGGCCGGCGTCGTCCCCACGCAGCAGGTGGCCCTGCCGGATCACGCCGACCCGGCGGCCTACGCCGAGCTGGTGCACGGCGCGCGGCACCCTTTGGTCTGCACCGAGAAGGACGCGACCAAACTCTTTGCCCTTTTGCCGGCAAACGGCTCCGTGCAAGCCTGGGCCGTCCCGCTCGAACTCACGCCCGACCCGGCATTTTTCGAGGCGGTCGACGCCCATCTGGCCGCCTGGCGCCCAGAGCCTTGAAACCCGGATCCAGCCGGCGCGACTATCATTCCGCCATGGACACCAAACTGCTCGAACTGCTGGTCTGCCCGGTCACCAAGGGCCCTCTGATCTTCGACCGCGACAAGCAGGAACTGCTCTCGCGCAGCGCGCGCCTGGCCTACCCGGTGCGCGACGGCATTCCCATCCTGCTCGAACACGAGGCCCGCACGATCAGCGAAGAGGAAGCGGCGCGCCCATCGGCCCCCGCCCCGCTCGCATGAGCCTGCCCACCGCGGCGGCCGACTTCACCGTCCTCATTCCCGCCCGACTGGCCTCCACCCGCCTGCCCGACAAACCCCTGGCCGACATCGTCGGCGTGCCCATGGTGGTGCGCGTGGCGCAGCGCGCCATGCAGAGCGGCGCCTCGCGCTGCGTGGTGGCGGCCGACGATCCGCGCATCGTCGACGCCTGCGCCGCCCACGGCGTGCAAGCCCTGCTCACGCGAACCGACCACCGCTCCGGCAGCGACCGCCTGGCCGAAGCCTGCGCCCTGCTCGGCCTGGCGGATGAGGCATTGGTGGTCAATGTGCAAGGCGACGAACCTCTGATCGAGCCGACGCTGATCGACGCCGTGGCGGCCGAACTGCGGCGCCGCGACGATTGCGTGATGAGCACCGCCGCCCACGCCCTCGACAGCACGAGCGACTTCCTCAATCCCAACGTGGTGAAGGTGGTGCTCGACCGCATGGGCACCGCGCTGTACTTCAGCCGCGCACCCATCGCCTGGTGGCGCGATGGCATGGCACCCGGCCAGCCCATGAGCGCGCTGCCGACCCCTGCGCCACTGCGCCACGTCGGCATCTACGCCTATCGCGCCGGCTTCCTGCGGCAGTTTCCCCAGCTGGAGCCTTCGTCGCTGGAAGCAATCGAGTCGCTGGAGCAATTGCGCGTGCTCTGGCACGGCCACCGCATCGCGGTGCACGTGACGGCCCATGCACCGGGCCCCGGCGTGGACACGCCGCAAGATCTTCAACGGGTGCGCGAGCTGCTCGCCAAGGCCTGAATTACGGGCCTTGCGGTGGGCGTCGGAGCCCTTTTCCTGTCAGCCAGAGCGAAGGGTGCCCGTGCTATCCTCGACCGGTCGCCCCGGCTCCCACGCCCTGGGGCCGCCGCTCGAGACAAGCGGCCACGCCATTGAAACTCTGAAAAAAGGAAAGCGATGAGACTGATTCTGTTGGGCGCCCCGGGTGCCGGCAAAGGAACGCAAGCCACGTTCATTTGCCAAAAATACGGCATCCCCCAGATCTCCACCGGCGACATGCTGCGCGCGGCGGTGAAGGCCGGCACCCCCCTGGGGCTGCAAGCCAAGGCCGTGATGGAATCCGGCGGTCTGGTCAGCGACGACCTCATCATCAACCTGGTCAAGGAACGCATTGCCCAGTCCGATTGCGCCAACGGCTTCCTGTTCGACGGCTTCCCGCGCACCATTCCGCAGGCCGATGCCATGAAGTCCGCCGGCGTGAAGCTGGACTACGTGCTGGAAATTGACGTGCCGTTCGACGCCATCATCGAACGCATGAGCGGCCGCCGTTCGCACCCCGCCTCGGGCCGCACCTACCACGTCAAGTTCAACCCGCCCAAGGTGGAAGGCAAGGACGACGTGACCGGCGAGCCGTTGATCCAGCGCGAAGACGACAAGGAAGAGACCGTGAAGAAGCGGCTCGAGGTCTACAGCGCACAGACCCGTCCCCTCGTGGACTACTACAGCAGCTGGGCGCGCTCGGACGCGGCCGCCGCGCCCAAGTACCGCGCCATCAGCGGCATGGGCTCGGTCGAGGACATCACGGCGCGCGCCTTCGAGGCGCTGTCGAAGTAAGCCACCCCGGCTTCCCGCAGAACACCCGGCCACGTGCCGGGTGTTCCGCTTTCAGGAGGGCTCAAGCCGGGCTGGAGCGCAGGCCGTAGGCCTTGCCCTCCAGAAACACGTACTCGGCGCGCAGGATCGCTTCGCCCTTCTCGTCCTTGAACGTGAAGCCCACGGTGGACAGGGAGGCCCCGGTCTTGACCTCAGGCATCTGCCATTGCCCCAACCGGAACAGCGGCGCCAGTTCGATCTCCCAGCGCCGGTCGCGGCGCGTGGGCAACACGGTCTTGGCCAGCAGCGCGGGCCCGTCGATGCCCGCCGTCTGGGCGGGCAAAGGGCGTTGGCCGAGGTCGGCCGGCAGGCGCAGGGCCTCGGGCAGCTCCAGCACCAGCTCGGCGTGCGGGTTGCGCCACTTCACCTCGACCACCCGCCCCTCCAGGTAGAGCGGACGGTCCTGGTCGAAGCTGCTCCAGCCATGGTGGGCCAGCGCCCCACCGCCCCAACCCCCCAGGCCCAGCCAGGCCCCGGTCCGAATCACATCACGTCGTTGCATGGAGATCTCCTTCCCATCACACGTAACCGATCCAACGGCCGCAGGTCAGCACCAGCAGCCACAAGGCCGACGACAGCAGCATCAAGAGGCGCGCAGTGCGGTCCTGGCGCTGCAGCGATCGGCGGGCGTGGAACCAGCCGGCGTTGCACCCCGCCAGCATGATCAACACCATCTTGGCTGTGAACACGCGATTGGCCAGCAGTTCCCCGGCCTGGGTACCGAACATCAGGAGGCCCGACACGGCGGCCAGTGCGAAACCCACCGCCACCAGGCCCAGGCTCAGTTTCGCCAGGGGCTCCACAGGCAGGCTCTGGCCCCAGCCGAACACCCGCAGTTCCAGCAGCGTCAGGTTGCCGAGCAACAGCGCCACGCCCAGCAGATGGGCCACTTCCAGCATGGGGTACGCCCAGGCGTGGGCACCGAGCGCGGCGAACATCGCGTCATTCCATCAGCAGGTCCAGCGCCAGCGCCAACCGGGCCTTGACCGGCGAGAGCCCGGCCGAGTGCGCGAATGGCAGGCCAGCGTGCGGCACCACCCTTCCGCGCGCACAACGCGTCGCCAGCACCACCCGCACCCGTTGTGCCTGCGCGGCATTCAGCGCATCGGTCAGCGCCTGGTGAACGGTACCGTTGCCCGTGCCGGCCACCACGATGCCCCGCAAGGGACGGGCGGCGCCTGGCGCCATCAAGGCCCGCACCAGGCTGCCGTCCGCGTCGGCATGGCTGGTCACCAGTTCGACCCGAGGCAGGGCGTCGGCCGCCAGGAAGCGGGCCAGCGGGGCTGGATCGTGGGAAGCAACGGAGGCGCCCCGGGATCGGAAACGGCGCACCTCCCCCTCCTCCACACAAGCCAGCGGCCCCGCGTCTCCAGAGTCAAAAGCGTCCAGGCGGTAGGTGTGCTCCTTCGCCACCTCCAGCGCGCCGTGCACCTGTCCGGCACACACCACCACCACGCCGGCCTCCCCATGCCGCACCACGGCCAGCGCGTCGGCAAGGTTCTGCGGCCCATCCGGCACCAGCGCGGAAGCCGGGCGCATCGCGCAGGTCAGCACCACAGGCTTGGTGGGTTGGAGCAGGCGCTGCAGCACGAACGCCGTTTCCTCCAGGGTGTCGGTGCCGTGCGTCACGATCACCGCCGACACCTGGGGATCGTCCAGATGCGCCTGGAGCCGTGCCGCCAGGGCCTGCCACACCGGCAGGCCCATGTCCTTGCTGTCGATCTGGGCGACCTGCTCCACCTCCAACGGCACGCCGGCCAAAGCCGGAACGGCCGCCACCAGATCGGCCACGCCGACCTGCCCCGCCACGTAGCCCACGTTGTCGCCCGCCTGCGCCGCACGCCCGGCGATGGTGCCGCCCGTGCCCAGGATCACGAGCCGCCGGCCCTGATTTGTGTCCACCACTTGCCAATCCTTGAAAACTGGTTAAAAATACAGATACTGGATAAGAAAACAGGTATCAGCCACTTCCCGCATTGTTCCTGTCTTCCCAGATGGCGTTCCCCTTGGCCACCACGTTCACGACGAGGTCCTCATGCTCGACATGCCCCATACCGCACCGAAGCTCACCGCCCGGCAGCAACAGATTCTGGAATTGATCCAGACGGCGATCGCACGCACCGGCGCACCGCCCACCCGTGCCGAAATCGCCAGCGAACTCGGGTTCAAGTCGGCCAATGCCGCCGAAGAGCATCTGCAAGCGTTGGCACGCAAGGGCGTGATCGAACTGGTCAGTGGCACTTCGCGAGGCATCCGCCTGCGCAGCGAAGACCTGCAGTCCATCAACGATTCGCGCGGGCGCCAGCTTACACTGCCGATCCCCAGCCTGGCCCAGCTGGTGCTCCCCCTGATCGGTCGCGTCGCAGCCGGTTCGCCCATCTTGGCGCAGGAGCATGTGGACCAGACCTACCAGGTCGAGCGCAGCCTGTTCCAGCGCACGCCCGACTACCTGCTCAAGGTGCGTGGCATGTCCATGCGCGACATCGGCATCATGGACGGCGATCTGCTCGCCGTGCAGGCCACGAAGGAAGCCAAGAACGGCCAGATCGTGGTGGCCCGCCTGGGTGACGACGTCACCGTCAAACGCTTCATGCGGCGCCAGCACCTGATTGAATTGCACGCGGAAAACCCCGACTACAAGACCATCGTCGTCGAACCGGGCGAGCCATTCGAAATCGAAGGACTCGCCGTGGGCCTGATCCGCAACAGCTTCCAGCTCTGACCGATCCCGGTCCGTGTCGCCTCAGCAGGTGGCGGGCGTTTGGTCCCGGTGGGTGCACAACCCACCACAAGGACACATCCCTGCGAAGGCGTTTGATTTTGCAATCCTGCCTGTGTTCAACCCCACCCAATGGAGTTTCGCATGGGAAAAATTTTCAACACCAACACGTGGCGCGCCCCTTTGCAGTTGATCGACTGCTGGTTGCCCTCTCCCGCCCTTCGCCGGGCAACGGCCGCCAACGAGCCCGTGCGCACGCAGGTTGTACAGCGCTTTGCGCGTGCCGGGTGGCTCAAGCGCGCCAGCACGGCCCGCAGTCCACTTGTCTTGCGGGCCGTGCCACCGGCAGCGGACCCTGTGCCTCGCGTGCGCGTGCTGCAGCAGACCGGCCCCGCGGCGGCGCACCGGGCCGGTGTCAGGCTGGTGATCTCGGGCCGCATCAACGATGTGTGCGCCGAACTCGATCGACTGGCCGACCAGGAACGCCAGCTGTCCACGCGCGCGGCCTGAACTCGGCCGCCGCCAGCGAGCACACGGCCATCCTCCAGGCTCCCGGCGCGCCGTGCCTGCTTGTAACCAGGGGTCAGCGGCCCGGAAGGCCTGGGAGGTGAAGGCACAATAGGGTCATGAATATTGTGATCCTTGATGACTATCAGGACGCTGTGCGCAAACTGCGGTGTGCCGAGAAACTGGAGCCTTACCCGGCCAAAGTCTTCACCAACACGGTCAAGGGCGTGGGCCAGCTGTCCATCCGATTGCGCGATGCCGATGTGCTGGTCCTGATCCGGGAACGCACCGCCATCACCCGTCAACTGGTTGAAAAACTCCCCCGGCTCAAACTCATCGCCCAGACCGGGCGCGTGGGCGGGCATGTGGACGTCAATGCCTGCACCGAGCGTGGCATCGCGGTGGCCGAGGGCGTGGGTTCACCCGTCTCCACCGCCGAGCTCACCTGGGCCCTGATGCTTGCGGCCATGCGCCGCATCCCGCAATACGTCTCCAACCTCAAGCATGGCGCCTGGCAACAGGCCGGGCTGAAGGCTGCTGCCATGCCCGCCAATTTCGGCGTGGGCATGGTGTTGCGTGGCAAGACGCTGGGCATCTGGAGCTACGGCCGCATCGGGCAGATGGTGGCAGGTTACGGGCGGGCCTTCGGCATGCGCGTGATCGTGTGGGGCAGCGAAGAAAGCTGTGCCCGCGCCGCGTCCGATGGTTTCGATGTGGCCCCCAGCAAGGCAGCCCTGTTTGAAACGGCCGACGTGCTGAGCCTGCACTTGCGGCTGAGCGAGAGCAACGCGGGCTGTGTGACACCCGAAGACCTCGCCGCCATGAAGACCTCCGCGCTGTTGGTCAACACCTCCCGCGCCGAGCTCATCCAGCCCGAGGCGCTGATCGCCGCGCTGAACCGGGGTCGCCCGGGCATGGCCGCGATCGACGTGTTCGAATCCGAGCCCATCCTGCAAGGCCATGCCCTGCTGCGGCTCGAAAACTGCATCTGCACGCCCCACATCGGCTATGTCGAGCAGGACAGCTACGAGATGTACTTCTCCTCTGCGTTCGACAACGTGGTCAACTACATCAAGGGCACACCGACCAATATCGTCAATCCAGGCGCGCTGCAGGTTCGACGCTGATGGCTGCGATCGACCTCACCCCAGAAAAAACGCCGGTTGTCACCGGCGTTTTTTCTGGGTACCAAGGGCGTCAGCGTTTGCCATCCGGCTTCGAGCCTGGCTCGTCGTCCGGCGGCATGAAGTCCAACACCTCGAAATCGATCAGGTTGCTCAGCGGCAGGTCCTGGGCGTCACCTGCCTTGGCGGTCGGCTCCACGGGCGGCGACACCTCTGGCAACAAGGCCTCGAAGGCAGAGAACTCGGAGAGGTCGTTCAGGTTGATGTCCAGGCCCAGGTGGGACGACGCAGGCACCAGCACACCCAGGTCCATCGGCTGGGTGTTGCGACCGCCAGCAGGCTCTTCAGCGACGGGGGGCTTCTTGCCGGCTGGCGCGCTCGGACGCCGGCCGTCGGCTTTCAGCGGTTGCATGTTCGTGTGCCGGAATTCGCTGTGCTTTGCCGCGGACGGCTCGTCTCGCTTGATCAGCTCCTTGGCCATCGCGTGCAACAGCAAGAGCTCGCGGTACGCCTCGAGATCGAACACCTCGACTTCGTCGTCGCTGGCGTCCCGGAAGATCGACTCCTCGATCAGGTCCAGCACCCGGGGCTCCGGCCACAGCGACTGAATGCGGCTGAAGGCCGTTTCGTAGGCTTCAAGGCCTCGACCACCGTCGGTGTAGCGGTTGAAGGGCGGCGCGCCGGCATTGAAGACGTGGTTGAACTCGTCGCGCAGGGCGTCGTAGTCTTCGCGGCGCCCCAGGCGGTGATAGAGCTTGAACAGATCCAGGTAAGCCAGGGGGCTGGGCTCATGGCTCTCGGCCAGGTGGTTGCGCAGCACTTGGATGGCCTGCTCGTCTTCACCCAGCGACACGAAAAAGTCGGCCTGCTGCTGAATGTCGAACAACTCTTCCGTGCGCACCGAACGGGAGATGCCCAAGGCGCTCGGTGAAAAATCCCGACGGTCGCGCGATGGCAGCGCAACCGCCGACTCCGACTGTGGATCGCTCTCGCGCGCAGCGGCGCCATCCAGGGCCTGCAAATCGTCCAGCGACGAATCCTGATCCAGGTGGAGATCGAGTTCCACGCCGCCGGGCGCGGGGGCCGCCACCATCGGGGCGCCCTGGCGCACGGGCTTGCGGAGCTGTGCCGGCATGGTTTTGTCTTCAGGCGTCGAGGACCACCACGCACGGGACGCCTCGGACCCGGCCTGCGCTGGACGGCGGCGCGACGCCATCAGCAGCGCCAGAAGCGTCAGCAACAGCAGTGCGCCCAGCAGGTACACCAGCCAGTTGCGGTAGCGCTGGTCACGCGCCTCATTCAGTTGGGCGTTCAGCTCGCCAATGCTGTTCTGGCTCTGGGCCCGGGCGTTGCGCAGTTGCTCGGCTTCCGCCTCCAGCGCCGCGAGTTTCTGGGCGTCCCGCAGGATGTCTTCCGGCGACGCGCTGAGAGACTTCCAGAGCAGGCCGGCGGCGGCGCGGGCTTCTTCGGAGGTGGCGGGCTCACTCAGCAAGAAGGGCGAGAGCTTGAGCGTCGGATCGCGCTCGATGCCCGCATCCAGATCGATCGGGTCCAGCTGCAGGCGGGGCGCCGCAGGGGGTGCCGGTGGACGGCGCACCACACTGCTCGCACGGGGCGAGGCGGTGGCACCCGGTTTCGCGGCGGGCTTGGGCGCAGGCCGTGCCGATGGCGAAGCCACAGGGCCAGCCGCAACGGGCGGCCGAGCGCTGGCGGTGCCACTCTCTACCAGGCTGCCGCCCGCGACACCGGGACCCGCAGGCGTGGAAGGCGCCTGCGCCACCGCCGGGGGCGCCACGGCCACCGGGTTGTTGGATCGGTCGACCGGCGCCATCGGCTCGTTGAGCGGGTCGGCCAGCAGCACGAAGCGGCGGGTGAACGCGGTGCCGCAGCCGGCGCGCACGTACAAGGTGACGATGGGTTCGTTGATGGGCTGCCGAGTCTGGATGCGCACCGAGGACTCGGCCTCGGCTTTCTGGGGCGTGCTGCGAACCAGACCGGGCGACACTTGCGTATCGCCAAAAAAGACATCCGCATTGAGGCACTGGTTGGTGAGATCCTCACCCGGAGCGAGAAGAACCTGAACCCGGACATCGAGAGGTTGTCCGATGACAGCTGCACCACTGTGCCGCCCCAGCGTGGCCGCCGAACTGCCCAGCGCAGTTAATAGCAAAATACAGCCTGTCCATGTCTGGCGCACGTTGGAAGCCCTTCGTTCTTTCGTTGGATCATTTTGTCATAGCTCCAGGCACCCTCATTCCAAATACAACACACTTATGCAACCCATATTTCTTCATACGGGCATCGTCGGGACCGGTGCCATGGGCCGCGGCATTGCCCAGATGGCGGCCCAGGCCGGCAGCCAGGTCTGGCTCTTCGACGTGCAGGCCGGCGCGGCGGAGGCCGCCCGCGCCGCCCTTCAAGGCACCTGGCAGACGCTGGTGGGCAAGAACCGCATGGAGGCCAGCCAGATGGAAGACTGCCTGGCACGGGTGCATTTGGCCGGCGCGCTGACCGACCTCGCGCCCTGCGATCTGGTGGTGGAAGCCATCGTCGAACGGCTCGACGTCAAGCAACGCCTGTTTGCCGATCTCGAAGCCATCGTCCAACCCGATGCGGTGCTGGCCACCAACACCTCGTCGCTCTCGGTCACCTCGATCGGTGCCGCGCTCAAGCGCCCGGCCCAACTCGCTGGCTACCACTTCTTCAACCCGGTGCCCCTGATGAAGGTGGTCGAGGTCATTGCCGGCCTCAAGACCAGCGCCACGGTCTGCCAGCGCCTGACGGACTACACCCGCCAGTTCGGCCACACGCCGGTCTCGGCACAGGACACGCCGGGCTTCATCGTCAACCACGCCGGCCGCGGCTACGGCACCGAAGCCCTGCGCGTGGTGGGCGAACGCGTGGCCGATTTCGCCACCATCGACCGCATCCTCAAGGACCAGATGGGCTTCAAGCTCGGCCCGTTCGAGCTGATGGACCTGACGGCGCTGGACGTCTCGCACCCCGTGATGGAGTCGATCTACCACCAGTATTTCGAGGAGCCGCGCTACCGCCCCAGCGTGATCACCGCCCAGCGCCTGGCTGGGGGCGTGGTGGGCAAGAAGGTCGGTGAAGGTTTCTATGCCTACGACAAGGGCGTGGCCCAGGTGCCGGCCGACGTGGCCGCGCCGACCGTCGCGGAGCTGCCACCGGTCTGGGTCTCGCCCAAGGCAGCCCGCCGGGCCGAGCTCTATCAGTTGCTCAAGGACCTGGGCGCGCACATCGAGACCGCCGCCGCACCGTCGGCCGCCGCGCTCATTCTGGTGGCGCCGCTGGGTCTGGACGTGACCACGCTGGCCGCCGTGGAACGCCTGGATGCGTCGCGCACCGTGGGCATCGACATGATGCTCGACGACGCCTCCACCCGCCGCCGCGTGCTGGCCACCAACCCCGCCACCCGGGCCGACATGCGCGACGCCGCTCACGCCCTGTTCGCCAGCGACGGCAAGGCCGTGAGCGTGGTGCGCGACAGCGGTGGTTTCGTCACGCAGCGCGTGGTGGCGCACCATCGTCAACATCGCGACCGACATGTGCCAGCAGGGCATCTGCTCGCCGGCCGACCTGGACGTGGCGGTCACCCTCGGCCTGGGCTACCCGATGGGGCCGCTGGCCATGGGCGACCGCATCGGTCCCACCAACCTGCTGGAGATCCTGTTCAACCTGCAGACGGTGTACGGCGACCCGCGTTACCGCCCTTCCCCCTGGCTGCGCCGCCGTGGCGCGCTGGGCCTGAGCCTGACGCACGAAGAAGCCTGATTCCCGACCGCAAGGACCGACACCGCATGACCGCCAGCCTCAAGAGCCACAGCCATGGTCAGACCATGGTGCTGACCATCAGCAACCCGGAACACCGCAACGCCCTCGGCCCCGACATGTACGCCGCTGGCGTGGAAGCGCTCAACGTGGCCGAAAGCAGCCCCGAAGTGCGCAGCGTGGTGCTCACGGGCGAAGGCGCGCACTTCTGTGCCGGCGGCAACCTGCAGCGGCTGCTGGCCAACCGGCAGCAGCCGCCCGAGGTGCAGGCGCAGAGCATCGAGGGTTTGCACAACTGGATCGAGACCATCCGCGCCTTCCCCAAGCCCGTGGTGGCGGCCGTGGAAGGCGCGTGCGCCGGTGCCGGTTTTTCGCTGGCGCTGGCTTGCGACCTGGTGATCGCCGCGCAGAACAGCGTGTTCGCGATGTCGTACAGCAGCGTGGGCCTGTCGCCCGACGGCGGGGCCACCTGGAGCCTGATGCGCGCCCTGCCCCGGGCCACGGCGCTGCAGTTGCTGTTGTGCGGTGAACGCATCGGCGCCGAGCGGCTGCAGCAACTGGGCGTCATCACCCAGACCAGCACGCCGGGAGAAGCGCTGCACGACGCGCTGACGCTGTGCGAACGCCTCAATGCGCGCGCGCCCAACGCGCTCAGCAGCATCAAGGAACTCGCCAACGACGCCCCGACGGTCACACTGCACGCGCAGCTGTCGGCCGAGCGCGATCATTTCGTGCGCAACCTGCATCACGCCAACGCGGGCGAAGGTATCACGGCCTTCATGGAAAAGCGGGCCGCCAACTACCGTTGACGCGGTCTGCGCGCATACCCTGATCTGTCCGCCGCGTCCCAGTGGCGACAATGAAGGCCACCCTCAGTCACTCAAAAGACAGCCCATGGACGAACCGATTCTGACAATGGAAGAACGCGAGGCGATCAACAACGGTCGCTGGTTCAGCAGCCTTTCACCTTCCCTGCGTCACGACATCCTCCGATGCGCCCACGTCAAGCGATTCAAGGACGGCGACCTCATCGTCGCACGCGGCGACCCACCGACCGAATGGTCGGCGGTCGCCCGTGGGGCGGTGCGCGTGAGCTCGACCTCGCTCTCGGGCAAGCAGATCACGCTGACCTATGTGGAGCCCGGGGTGTGGTTCGGCGATGTGGCGATGTTCGACGGCGACCAGCGCACGCACGATGCCTACGCGCATGGCGCCACCACCTTGCTGTGCGTGGCGCGCACCGATTTCCAGAAGATCCTGGCCTCGCACGTGGAGTTGTACGAAGCGCTCATGCGACTGCAGGCACGGCGCATCCGCACGCTGTTCGGCCTGGTGGAAGACCTCAACACCCTGCCCCTGCGCGCGCGGCTGGCCAAACAGCTGCTGCACCTGGTGCGCAGCTACGGCGTGCCCTGCCTGGCCGACGGCAGCGAAATGCGCATCGGCCTGCAGCTCGCGCAGGAGGAACTGGCGCAGCTGCTGGGCGCGTCGCGGCAGCGCGTGAACCAGGAGCTCAAGTCGATGGAGCGCGAGGACGCGATCCGCATCGAACAAGGCGGTGTGGTGGTGCGCAACCGCGACATGCTCATGCGCATCGCCGAAGCCGAGTCCTGACCCCGGCGTTGTCGCCACTGCTGCTTCAGGCCCGTCAACCCACAACGGCCTTGAGCCGCACACCATGAGCGACACCCAGAATTTCGTCGGCACCCGGCCCGTTGCGGCACAACACACCTTCGACATCCCGGCCCTCGAACGCTGGCTGACAGACCGGCTGCCGGGCTTCGCCGGCCCGCTCTCGGTGGAGATGTTCAAGGGCGGCCAGTCCAACCCCACCTACAAGCTCATCACGCCGCAACGCGCCTACGTGATGCGGGCCAAGCCCGGGCCCGTGGCCAAGCTGCTGCCCTCGGCCCATGCGATCGAGCGTGAGTTCCGTGTGATGAGCGCGCTGCACGGCACGGGTGTGCCGGTGGCGCGGATGCACGTGCTGTGCGAAGACGAATCGGTGATCGGCCGGGCCTTCTATGTCATGGAGTGCGTGGATGGGCGCGTGCTCTGGGAACAGTCGCTGCCCGGCATGGACCGCGCGCAACGCGCTGCCCTCTACGACGAGATGAACCGCGTCATGGCGGCGCTGCACACCGTCAAGCCCGACGCGATCGGCCTGACCGACTATGGCAAGCCCGGCAACTATTTCGAGCGCCAGATCGGCCGCTGGAGCAAGCAGTACCAGGCCTCCATCACGCAGCCCATCCCGGAGATGGACCGCCTCATGGAATGGCTGCCGCAGAACATCCCGGCCATGGCGCGCGACGAGTCCATGGTGTCGGTGGTACATGGCGACTTCCGCCTCGACAACCTGATGTTCCACGCCACCGAGCCGCGCGTGCTCGCCGTGCTCGACTGGGAACTCTCGACGCTGGGCCACCCGCTGGCCGATTTCAGCTACCACTGCATGTCCTGGCACATCCCGCCCGGCATGTTCCGCGGCATCCAGGGACTGGACCTGGCCGAGCTGGGCATCCCTTCCGAAGACGCCTACATCTCGCGCTACTGCGAACGCACCGGCATCGCCAGCCCCGAGCAACTCAAAGCGGACTGGAACTTCTACCTCGCCTACAACATGTTCCGCCTCGCGGCCATCCTGCAGGGCATTGCCAAGCGGGTGGAAACCGGCACCGCGTCCAACGAACAGGCGGTGAAATCCGCCGCCGGCGCCCGCCCCCTGGCCGAGATGGCCTGGGGCTTCGCCAGCGCCCGCTGACCCTCTTCACACCCACACCCTTTTTCCACTGGAGCCAAGATGAATTTCGACTACACCGACAAGGTCAAGGACATGCGCGAGCGTTTGCTGGCGTTCATGGACGAGCACATCTACCCCAACGAAGCGCGCTTCTTCGCCGAGATCGCCGCCAACCGCGCCAAGGGCAACCCCTGGCTGCCCACCACGATCATCGAGGAACTCAAGCCCAAGGCGCTCAAGGCCGGCCTGTGGAACCTGTTCCTGCCGCGCAGCCCGCGCGCGCCGCAGGGTCTGTCCAACCTCGAGTACGCACCCATGTGCGAAATCATGGGCCGCGTGCCGTTCGCGGCCGAGGTCTTCAACTGCTCGGCCCCCGACACCGGCAACATGGAAACCTTCGAGCGCTACGCCAGCGAGGAACTCAAGGACGAGTGGCTCGAGCCGCTGCTGCGCGGCGAGATCCGCTCGGCCTTCCTGATGACCGAACCCGAGGTCGCCTCGTCGGACGCCACCAACATCCAGTGCCGCATCGAGCGCGACGGCGACCACTACGTCATCAACGGCCGCAAGTGGTGGTCCTCCGGCGCCGGTGACCCGCGCTGCGCGGTCTACATCGTGATGGGCAAGACCAACCCCGATGCGCCGCGCCACTCGCAGCAGTCCATGATCATCGTGCCAGCCAACAGCAAGGGCATCACCGTGGTGCGACCGCTGTCGGTGTTCGGCTACGACGACGCGCCGCACGGCCACATGGAAGTGGTGCTCAAGGACGTGCGCGTGCCGGTGGGCAACATCCTGCTCGGCGAAGGCCGGGGGTTCGAGATCGCGCAGGGCCGCTTGGGCCCGGGCCGCATCCACCACTGCATGCGTTCCATCGGCGCGGCCGAGCGCGCGCTGGAGTTGATGTGCAAGCGCCTGAACAGCCGCGTGGCCTTCGGCAAGCCGGTGTCGGCCCAATCGGTCTGGCACGAGCGCATCGCCGATGCGCGCTGCCGCATCGAGATGGCGCGCCTGCTCACGCTCAAGGCGGCCTACATGATGGACACCGTCGGCAACAAGGTCGCCAAGGCCGAGATCGCCATGATCAAGGTGGTGGCACCCAACATGGCCTGCGACATCATCGACATCGCCATTTCAGGCCCATGGCGGCGGCGGCGTGAGCGACGATTTCCCACTGGCCTACGCCTATGCTGGCCAGCGCACCCTGCGCCTGGCCGACGGCCCCGACGAGGTGCACCGCCAGTCCATCGCCAAGCTGGAACTGGCGAAGCACATGCTGGTGAAGACCGAGGTGGACATGCCCGTCACGCGCGGCTTCTGAGCCGGCATGCCGGGAGGGTGAGCACGGGTTTTTGAATTCCCGTAGAGTGGCCTGCTCCTCAGCCACCCTCCCGCAAGAAAGGCAAGTCCCATGATCGACGTCCACTCCTGGCCAACCCCCAATGGACACAAGGTCCACATCATGCTGGAGGAGTGTGGACTGCGGCTCGGCCGGGACTGGCGGGTCCATCCCGTCAACATCGGCAAGGGCGATCAGTTCGAACCGGCCTTTCTCAAGATCAGCCCGAACAACAAGATTCCGGCACTGGTCGACCCCGACGGTCCCGATGGCCAGCCCATCAGCCTGTTCGAGTCGGGCGCGATCCTGCTCTACCTCGCGGCCAAGACCGGCAAGTTCCTGCCCAAGAGCGACCGCGCCAAGTTCAAGGTGCTGGAGTGGCTGATGTTCCAGATGGGCGGCGTGGGCCCCATGCTCGGCCAGAACCACCACTTCCGGCAGTACGCGCCCGAGAAGATCGGCTATGCCATCGATCGCTACACCAACGAAGCCAGGCGGCTCTACGGCGTCATGGACCGGCAACTCGAGGCGCAGAAGTTCATCGCGGGCAACCAGTACAGCATCGCCGACATCGCGATCTTCCCCTGGCTGCGCAACTGGCAGAACCAGGGCATCGACTGGGCCGACTTCCCGCACCTGAAACAGTGGTTCGACACCATTGCCGCCCGCCCCGCGGTGCAACGCGGCGTGGCGGTGCTGGCCGACGCGCGCAAACCGATCACCGATGACAAGTCGCGCGAAGTGCTGTTTGGCAAGACGCAGTACGAAAAACGCTGACCCCGGCCGGAACACCTCATTTCAGCAGGTACAATTCGCCGCTTAGTCGGAGCGTAGCGCAGCCTGGTAGCGCATCTGCTTTGGGAGCAGAGGGTCGCGAGTTCGAATCCCGCCGCTCCGACCATTCATCAAGAACAAAAAGGCCCACAGTGTGGGCCTTTTTTGCATCGCCAGTCGCCCTGTCTGCCCGTAGCTCAACCGGATAGAGCAGCTGCCTTCTAAGCAGCAGGTCGGGGGTTCGAGTCCCTCCGGGCAGGCCACCCAAGGGGCCACGCGACCCAGCGCATCAACGAGGGTTTACCCGATGATTCATCGGGAATTCATGAAGTATATTGCAGCTTCTGAATCATGAACCCACCCTCCAGACTCCTCATCCTCGTTGGCACGATGACCAACACCGCAGAGTACGTGGCTCAGGCCATCGAGATGGATTGCGCCGACCTGATCCCCGAGATCGAGGTGCGCATGATGGACGGATTGGACATCCGAGTTTTTGACGGGGATGCACTATATCTCATATGTACATCCACCTACGGCTCGGGTGACGTGCCGGACAACGCCCGGGCGCTGTACGAATCCCTGGGCAACGAGCCCAAGTTTCTGGGCCACGTGCGCTACGGCGTGATCGCACTGGGCGACCACGGCACCCATCCGCAGACGTTCTGCCAGGGTGGTCGGCGGTTCGACGAGCGTCTCGCCGATCTGGGCGCCGTGCGTGTGGGAGACGTGTTCTGCCATGACGCGTCGGCGGGCACCGAGGCCGAGGTGGTCGGCGCGGCTTGGTGCCGCGAGTGGCTCGCGCTGGCCATGCAACCCGCCTCTTAAATTCAGACATAAATGTTTTAGACCTCAAGTACGGGTAATTCTGGATCGTCAATCCCCTACCCCGCGTCTACAGTGAACCGCATTCCGGCAACCACCCACAGGAGAACTCCATGACCACCCGCCGAATCGTCCTGACCCGCAGCGCCGCCGTGATCGGCGCCGCATCCACCGGCCTGCTGCTGCCCGAGTTGGCACGTGCGCAGTCGGACAAGGTGCGCGTGGGTTTCATGCTGCCGTACACCGGCACCTTCGCCCAGCTCGGCGTGGCGATCGAGAACGGTTTCCGCATGGCCCTCAACGAGCAAGGCGGCAAGCTCGGTGGCCGTGAAGTCGAGTACTTCAAGGTGGACGACGAATCCAACCCGGCCAAGGGCATCGAGAACGCGACCCGCCTGGTGCAGCGCGACAAGGTGGACGTGCTCGTGGGCACCGTGCACTCGGGCGTGCAGATGGGCATCCACAAGGTGGCGCGCGACACCGGCGTGCTCAACCTGATCCCCAACGCAGGCGTGCACGCTGCGCACCCGCGCCCAGTGCGCCCCCAACGTGTTCCGCACCTCGTTCACCAACTCTCAGCCCACGCTGGCGCTGGGCAAGGCCATGGTGGCGAACGGCCACAAGAAGGCGGTGTGGATCACCTGGAACTACGCGGCCGGCGACGAAGCCTTCGAAGGCTTCGAGCAGAGCTACACCGCGGCCGGCGGCACCATCATGAAGAAGCTGGGCCTGCCCTTCCCGAACGTGGAATTCCAGGCGCTGCTGACCGAGATCGCCTCGCTCAAGCCCGATGCCGTGGCCTGCTTCTTCGCCGGCGGCGGCGCGGCCAAGTTCATGAGCGACTACGCCGCGGCGGGCCTGAACAAGACCATCCAGCTCTACGGCTCGGGCTTCCTGACCGAGGGCGTGCTGGAAGCGGCCGGTCCTGCGGCCAACGGCGTGCTCACCACCATGCACTACGGCGACTCGCTGAACACGCCGCGCGACAAGCAGTTCCGCCTGGAGTACGCCAAGGCCTTCCGCCTTCAGCCCGACGTGTACGCCGTGCAGGGCTACGACACCGGCCTGCTGCTGATCAAGGGCGCCAACGCCGTCAAGGGCGACCTCAACAACAAGAAGGCGCTGTACGCCGCCATGGAAGGCGCCACCATCGACAGCCCGCGCGGCAAGTGGACCATGAGCAAGGCCCACAACCCGATCCAGGACATCTACATGCGCAAGGTCGAGAACAAGGAAAACAAGGTGATCGGCATCGCGCAGAAAGCCGTGGCCGACCCGGCCACCGGCTGCCGCATGGGCTGATCGCCCCCGCCTCACTCGTGCCTCCACAGACCGGCGCCCACAGGCGCTGGTCTGGTTTTTGCTCGCCTTCCTGGCCTGATCCTCACCGCCCCGCTTCATGGACTTCGCCAACTTCCTGATCCAGTTGCTCAACAGCCTGCAGTACGGCCTGTTGCTGTTCATGCTGGCGGCCGGGCTCACCCTGATCTTCGGCATCATGGGCGTGGTCAACCTCGCGCATGGCAGCTTCTACATGCTGGGCGCCTACCTGGCCTGGTTCCTGGTGTCGCAGCTCGACAGCCTGGTGCTGGCGATCGTGCTGGGCTCGGTCATCGCCGTCGTGCTGGGCTGGCTGCTCGAATGGCTGCTGTTCCGCCACTTCTACCGCCGCGACCACCTGGACCAGGTGCTGCTGACCTTCGGCCTGATCTACATCTTCGAGGAAGTGCGCTCCATTCTCTGGGGCGACGACGTGCACTCGGTGCAGGTGCCGGAGATGCTGAACTGGTCGATCCCGCTCACGGACAACCTGTCCTACCCGGTCTACCGGCTGGTGATGTCGGGCGTGTGCATCGCGCTCGCCCTCGGCCTGTACCTGCTCATCTCCAGGACCCGCCTGGGCATGAAGATCCGCGCGGGCGCCTTCAACCGCGAGATGACCGAGTCGCTCGGCATCAACATCCGGCTCATCCATGGCGTGGTGTTCGCGCTGGGCGTGGCCCTGGCGGCCATCGCCGGCATGATCGCCTCGCCCGTTTCCAGCGTGTACCCCGGCATGGGCAGCTCGGTGCTGATCATGTGCTTCGTGGTGGTCGTCATCGGTGGCATCGGCTCGGTGCGCGGGGCCCTCGTGGCCGCGCTGCTGGTGGGCCTGGTCGACACCTTCGGCAAGGTGCTGGTGCCGCAGATCGCCGGCATGGCCGTCTACATGCTCATGGCCGCCGTGCTGCTTTACAAGCCTGAAGGGCTGTTCAAACAATGAGTTCGCCCAAAGCCCAGCTGGAAAAGCTGCCGCGCAGCATGCAGGTGATCCTGCTGCTGGGCGCCATCGCCCTCGCCGCCTTCCCGCTCATGCCCCTGACGGGTGTCGACTTCTACCTGCAGATGCTCTCGCAGATGATGATCCTGGCGATCTTCGCGATGAGCCTCGATCTGCTGCAGGGCGTGACCGGCCTGGTCTCGCTCGGCCACGCCGCCTACTTCGGTCTGGCGGGTTACGCCCTGGCCTTCCTCACACCGGCCGACACGCCCATCAGCCTGTGGTGGGCGCTGCCCGTCTCGGCCCTGGGCGCGGGCCTGGCGGCGCTGATCATCGGCTTCTTCGTGGTGCGCACGCACGGCATCTACTTCATCATGGTCACCATGGCCTTCGCGCAGATGGTGTTCTTCCTGTTCTTCGACAACAAGGCGCTCGGCGGCTCCGACGGCCTGTACGTGAACTTCCGGCCCGACGCCTCGCTGTTCGGCTGGGCCGGCATCGACCTGGACAACAAAACCACCTTCTATTACTTCACCCTGCTGCTGCTGGTGCTGGTCTATGCCTTCCTGCGGCGCCTGCTGTTCTCGCCCTTCGGCCGCGTGCTCGCCGGCATCCGCGTGAACGAGCACCGCATGCGCGCGGTGGGCTACGGCACCTTCGGCTACAAGCTCGCCGCCTTCACCCTGGCCGGCGCGCTGGCCGGCGTGGCGGGGTTCCTGTGGGCCGCGCAGACCGGCTACGTGAACCCCGAACTCATGGGCTTTCACATGAGCGCGCACGCCATCATGATGGTCATCCTCGGCGGCATGGGCAACTTCGCGGGCGCCATCGTGGGGGCCTTCGCGTTCGAGTACGTCATGCACTTCTTCAAGGACCTCACCAAGCACTGGCAGTTGCTGATGGGCAGCTTCATCGTGCTGATCGTGGTGTTCGCGCCGCGCGGCTTGCTGGGCCTGGTGGCGCAGTTCTCCCGCAAGCGGGGTGCCCCATGAGCGAGCTCCTGCTCTCGGCGAAAAGCCTCACCAAGCGCTTCGGCGGCCTGGCCGCCGTCAACGACGTGTCGGTGGATCTGCACCGCGACCGCATCCACGCGGTGATCGGCCCCAACGGCGCGGGCAAGTCCACCTTGACCAACCTGCTCTCGGGCGACCTGCCCCCCACCTCCGGCCGCATCACGCTCAACGGCACCGAAACGGCCGGCAAGAACCCCGAACGCATCTCGCGCCTGGGCCTGGGCCGCAGCTACCAGAAGACCAACATCTTCCTGCCCTTCAGCGTGTGGGACAACGTGCGCCTGGCCGCCCAGTCGCGTGAACGGCATGGCCCGTGGAACCCGCTGCGCTGGCTCTCGGCGGCCAGTGCGATGACCGAAGTCAACCGCCGCTGCGAACGCGCCATCGAACTCGCCGGCCTCACGGCCCGCGTGGGCACCATCGCGGGCACCACCAGCCACGGCGAGCAGCGCCAGCTGGAGATTGCCATGACCCTGGCCACCGAACCCACCGTGCTGCTGCTCGACGAGCCTCTGGCCGGCATGGGCCACGCCGAGGCCGAGCGCATGGTCGAGCTGCTGCTCAAAATCAAGAAGGACCACGCCATGATGCTCGTGGAGCACGACATGGATGCCGTGTTCACCCTGGCCGACCGGCTCACCGTCATGGTCAACGGCCAGGTGATCGCCAGCGGCACGCCGGCCGAAGTCCGCGCCGACGCAGGCGTGCAGGCGGCCTACCTCGGCGAGGAGCACGAATGAGCGCGCTGATCCAGGCCAGAGGCCTTCACACCCACTACGGCGCCAGCCACATCCTGCGCGGCGTGGACTTCACCGTCGACAAGGGCCAGACCATCGGCCTGATGGGCCGCAACGGCATGGGCAAGACGACCTTGCTCAAGTCGATCATGGGCATCGTCAAACCCAGCGGTGGCAAGGTGCATGTGAAGGGCCAGGACATGACCGGCGCCCCCACCTTCGAGATCGCCCGCCTGGGCATCGCCTATGTGCCCGAAGGCCGCGGCATCTTCGGCAACCTGAGCGTGCGCGAGAACCTGGTGATGTCGGCGCGCGCCGGCACACAGGGCCAGCGCGACTGGACCTACGAGCGTGTGCTCGACACCTTCCCGCGCCTGGCCGAGCGCCTGAACCACGGCGGGCAGCAGCTCAGCGGCGGCGAGCAGCAGATGCTCACCATCGGCCGCGCGCTCATGACCAACCCCGACCTGCTCATCCTCGACGAGGCCACCGAGGGCCTGGCGCCCCTGATCGCGCGCGAGATCTGGCGCATCTGCGGCCTGATCCGGGAGAGCGGCATCAGCAGCGTGATCGTGGACAAGAACTGGAAGCACGTCACCCAGATCACCGACCGCAACGTGATCCTCGTCAAAGGTGAGGTGGTCTTCGAAGGCAGCTCGGAACAGCTGCACGCGCAGCCGGAGTTGCTGGAACAGTACCTGGGTGTCTGAGACGCGGCAACGACCCGGCCCTATTCATCGTCCGGGCTCGCCGCGCGCCGGTAGACATAACGGCCGTGCTGGCAGGGATCGCAGAAGGCCCATCGGCTGGCCTGCCATTTGAGCGCAGCCTGGCTCAACACAAAGACCGCCATCCCACCGACCCACCAGGGCCACAGCGGCACGCCGGCCAGGGACAGCCCAACGGCAACGGCGGCCAGGACCGCGGCGAATGCCAGGAACTGCCGGCACCGCCGCAGCTCCTCCTGTCTGGTGGGCGTGAAAGAAACTGGCCGCTGGCAGCGGCTGCACGACAAGCGCTTCATGTGGGCCCGGTGGGCGCCACGTCAGCGGCAGCGACCTGGTGTTCGACCCAGGGGTCCGAGGGAGCGTCCCGGTGCCAGCAGCGCCAGCCATGGGTGTAGGCGTGCTGAATGTAGGGTCCTCGCAGCACCCGAGGGACGTCTTCCCTCGCCTGCTCGACGCCCAGGAGGTGGACGGCGCCGGCCCAGTTTTCAACCACCTGCGATGGTCGCCTGGCCAACTCGGCGTCGGCCAGGCTGGCCGCCTGCTCCACCGAGCCGGCGCGAACGAGGAAGCAGGTGTCGGGGCCGTTGGGACCGCCGGTGAAGACGTCGTCCGAGTCGTTGCCCCAGCGGATGACTTCGTAGAGGTTCATCATGCAGCGCGTCGATCCCTCATCAACGCGAAGGCCGCGACCCCATCGCCGTGAGCACGCCCAGGCCGATGAAGGACGTGCCGGCGAGCCGGTTGCCCCAGACACCGTGCCGTGCCGCGCGGCCCAGGCGCGGCGCGACCAGGCTGGCGGTGAGCACGTAGAGGATGTCGGTACAGCACGCGATCGCCACGAACACGCCGCCGAGCGCCAGGGTCTGCAGCAAGGGGTTGGCGCCGTGCGCGTCCATGAACTGCGGCAGGAAGGCGGCGAAGAACAGGGTGGTTTTCGGGTTCAGCAGCGCCACCAGGAAGCCATCGCGGAAGACGCGCCGCAAGGACTGCGCCGGCACCTGGGGCGCGGCGCCGTCGGCCAGTGGCGACGCCGCCATCCACAGGCGGATGCCCAGGTACACGAGGTAGGCCGCGCCGGCCCACTTCACCACCGTGAAGGCCACCGACGACACGGCGAACAAGGCGGCCAACCCGAGCGCGGCGCCGAGGGCGTTGGCGAGGTTGCCGAGGGCCACGCCCAGCACGGACGAAAGACCGCAGGCGCGCCCTTGCGCCAGGGTGCGGGCCACGATGTAGACGACGGCGGGACCGGGGGTCAGGGCCAGCACCAGGCTGGCGCCCACGAAAGCCAGAAGCAGAGGCGTGTCGGGAAGCATGGGAACTCCAGAAATCGGGATCGCCAGTATCGCCGCAGCCCGGAAAAAACTCGAGGATGTCGATGGACGCCGGCCTCGAACGTCGGGACCGTGAAAGCAGAAAACTTTCTCATGGACCCCACCATCACCGCTTTTGAACGCTCGCCCGATCGAGGCCAGGGGCTCGCGCGCGCAGCGGCGGGTTGAGGGCCGGTCAGGGCAAGGCGAGCAGGTCCACATGGCCCACGCGCAGGCTGCCCGCAGTGGCATTCGCGTGCCGCCGTTGCCGCCACGCTTCCAGCGCGGCGAGGGACGCGGGCTCCTGCTCGCACGCGGCGTGGGCGATGCCGTCGACCAGCGCGTGGTGCAGCGCGCCGGCCTGTGCGCTTTCCAGGCTGTGGATGCGCCAGTCGCTGGCCGCGCTGAACACGCGGTAGCCGCTGCCCTGCAGCGCGCGGCGCAAGGCCGGCAAGGCAGCCGCACCGAGCGCGGGGCCAAAGCCCTTGTCGCGCCGCTGGTGCCGGGCGAAGAGCCGGCCCACGGTCGAGTCCAGCGGGTCGCCGGGCTCCCAGTCGTGGCGGCCGTCCACGCTGAGCGTGAAGAGCATGGCCGCGCGCGCGGCCACGGCGTGCGACACCAGCCGTTGCAGCCAGTCGGCGCTCACGAGATCAAGCAAGGCCGACGCGGTGACGAGATGGGCCGCGTGCCAGGGCAGCGTGTCCAGATGCCGCGCGAGGTCCAGCTGCCGGCAGACAATGGACGCCTCGAAACCCGGGCCGCTGGCGCCGGGTTGCGCAGCCGCGCAGCAGTGCGGCGTCGTGGTCCACCACCAGCCATTGCTGCGGTCCGCCCAGCCGGGGCGCGAGCCAGCGCTGGTTCGCGCCGGTGCCGCAGCCCAGGTCGATCACGCGCCAGGGTGTGCCCGCCGGTGGGGCCATGGCATGGAACCGCGCGGCCAGTTGCAGGTGCCTGGCGGCCTCGTCGCGCGCCGCGGTGTCGAAGGGTTCGCGCTGTTGCAGCCAGTCGGCGCTGAAGTGGGCGCCGCTCACGGGTGTACCTTCGGCTTCGCCTGCGGTGCGAGCTTGCTGGGGCGGCCCGGCGCGGCGCTCATGCCATGGCCTCCAGCACGGCCGCGTAGCGCGCGGCCTGCTGCGGCCAGGTGGGCAGCGCAGCGGCGGCTTCGCGCGCGCCAGCGCCCAGGCGCTCGCGCAGCCCGGCATCGGCCAGCACGCGCTCCAGCGCAGCCTGCAGCGCGGCCACATCACCGGCGGGCACCTGCAGACCAGCGCCGGGCGGCAGCGTGTGGGCCAGCGCCCCGCCGTCGGTGGTGACCACCGGCAGGCCGTGGGCGATGGCCTCGGCGATCACCATGCCGTAGCCCTCGTAGAGCGAGGGCAGCACGAACACATCGGCCGCCAGGTAGTGCGCGCGCAGCGCTGGGCCCGGCAGCTCGCCGTGCCAGACGACGCGCTCGCCCAGCGGCGTGGCCAGGGCCTGCAGGCGCGCGGCGGTGCCGGGGTCGCGCTCGGCGCTGCCCACCAGGTGCAGCACCCACGGCAGTTGCGTGAGGCTGGCAAGCGCCTGCAACAGCAGGGCATGGCCCTTGCGCGGCGTGAGCGCTGCGCACGCAGAGCAGTTGCACCGGGCCGTCGCGCCGGGGGGTCGGCGGTGGTGGAAGCGACGGGTCGGTGCCCGGCTCCACCACGGCGATGCGCTCGGGCGGGACGCCCAGGGCGGCCACGTCGTCGAGCGTGCGGCGGCTGGGCACCACCACCTGCCGCACCAGTTGCAGGGCTTGCGCCTCGGCCGTGCGCAGGTGTGCGCTGTCCGCAGCGCTCAGGCCCGTTTCCAGGTGCAGCGGATGGTGCACATGGGCAACCCAGCGCAGGCGCTGGGCATGCGGCCGCACCACGCGCGCCAGGGCGCCGAAGGCCAGGCCGTCGGCGATCACCAGCGCGCCATCGGGCAGGGCCGCGATGCGGGCCAGGGCGGCCGAGAGGTCGCTGTCGTCGGGCCAGGGCCAGGCGCCTTCCAGCACCTCAGGCAGCACCGTCCACCCCTGCTCGCGCAGGGCGAGCGAGAGCCGGCGGTCGTAGGTGTAGCCGCCCGTGGGGATGTGCCAGTCGCCCGGCAGCAGGAAGTGGCAGACGCGCTGGCCGGGCATGGCTCAGACCGGCAGCGGGCCTTCGTACGAGGCCCAGGCCACGTGCGATTCGTGCAGGGTCACCTTCATCTGCCGCAGGCCGGCCGACTGCGCGGTGGGCAGCGCCTGCGCACCGAGCGCGCCGGCCGCGATGCGCACGGCGATGTGGTCGAAGATCACGCGCGCCAGGAACTCGGTGGTGGTGTTGCGGCCCTTGAACTCGGGCATCTCGTCCAGGTTCTGGAAGTTGAGCACGGCCAGGGTCTCGCGCAGCACCTGCGTGGCCAGGCCGATGTCGACCACGATGCCGTCGGCATCCAGCGCCTCGCGGCGCAGTTCGAGGTCCACCACGTAGGTGGCGCCGTGCATGCGTTGGGCCGGCCCGAACACCGCGCCCTGGAAGCTGTGGGCGATCATGAAATGGTCTCTGACGTTGACGGCGTACATCGGTCGGGGGTCCTTTGAAAGGCGGGAAGGATCACGCAGGGTAGTCGATGCGCTGGCACAGGGTGTCGGGCGCATCGGGGCCGGCCAGCCGCGCGAGCACCTGAGGCAGCTCGGCGAAGGGTGCGCTGTGGGTGACCAGCGCGTCCAGCGCCGGCTCGGTGAGCAGCGAGAGCGCGAGTTCCAGGCGCTGGCGGTGGCTCCAGCGGTCGCGCTGGCGCTTGGCGACATGGCCTACCTGCGAGCTCTTGAGCGTGAGCCGCTGCGAATGGAAGGCCTCGCCCAGCGGCACGCTGACCGGGCGGCTGCCGTACCAGCTGAGTTCGAGCACCGTGGCCTCGAAGGCCGCAAGCCGCAGCGCGGTGGCCAGCCCGGCCGACTGGCCGCTGGTGTGGATGACCAGATCGGCCTGGGCTTGCGCCGCTTCGGGCAGGGCAAAACCGGCACCGAGCGTGGCCGCGATGCCCGCGCGCGCGGGGTTCGTGTCCACCACCTGCACGCTGCCTTGGGGCAGGCGCGCCGCGAGCCAGGCCACCAGCAGGCCAAGCGTGCCCCCGCCCACCACGGCGATGTGCTCGCCTGGGTTGGGCTGGCCGTCCCACAGGGCGTTGATGGCGGTTTCCAGGTTCGCGGCCAGCACGGCGCGCGCGGCGGGCACCCCGGCGGGCAGCGGCACCAGCACGGACGCGGGCACCTGGAACACCGTCTGGTGCGGATAGAGGCAGAACACCTCGCGCCCGAGCAGCTCGGGCGGCCCGGCTTCGACCACACCCACGTTCACGTAACCGTATTTCACCGGGCCGGGGAAATCGCCCGCCTGGAACGGCGCGCGCATGCGCTGCGCCTCGCTGGCGGGCACCTCGCCCCGGAACACCAGGCCCTCGGTGCCCCGGCTCACGCCGGTGTGCAGGGTGCGCACGCGGGCGAAGCCTTCGGGAAGCGGTGGCAGGGTTTCGTCGCGGATCTCGGCGAGGCCGGGGCTGACCACCCAGCAAGCCTGGGCGGAAACGGCGGCGGACGGATCGGAGGCGATGGGCATGGGCGAAGGGCGGAACGCGGTGTCGGCGGGGTGGGCGTAGTGTGACCCATGGCCAATATTTCCACATTAATCGAAATATCGTATGATCTGATGCATGAACGAAACCGATGTCGTCCGCGCGCTCGGCGCCCTGGCCCACCCCCTTCGCTTGCGGGTGTTCCGCGCCCTGGTGGTCAATGGGCAGGCAGGCCTCACACCCGGCGTGATGAGCGAGGCCCTGGAGATCCCCAACACCACCCTGTCGTTCCACTTGAAGGAGCTGGCTTCGGCGGGCCTGGTGACGCAGGAGCGGTCCAGCCGGCACCTGGTCTATCGCGCCGCCTACGAGCAGATGAACGGGCTGCTCGGTTACCTCACCGACAACTGCTGCCAAGGTACGGAATGCGCCGTGGACAGCCCCTCCTCTTGCCAATGCTGACCCTTGAGTGCCCTCCAACATGACCACCCAAACGCCCCTGAACGTGCTCTTCCTGTGCACCCACAACTCGGCCCGCAGCATCCTGGCCGAAGCCACGCTGAACCACCTGGGCCGAGGCCGCTTCAAAGCCTTCTCCGCCGGCAGCAGCCCGCGCGAGAACCAGCAGCCCCACCCGCTCGCTCTGGAGGTGTTGCAGCGCGCCGGCATGTCCACCGATGGACTGCGCAGCAAGAACTGGGACGAATTCGGCCGGCCAGACGCGCCCCACATGGACCTGGTCATCACGGTGTGCGACAACGCTGCCGGTGAGACCTGCCCCTACTGGCCCGGCCAGCCCGCCACGGCCCATTGGGGCTATGCCGACCCGTCCGAGGTCAAGGGCACGCCCGAGCAACAGCTGGAGGCTTTCCGCGAAACCCTGCTCGCCATCCGCCGGCGCCTGGAGTTCCTGGTCAGCCTGCCACCGACCAGCGTGGACCGGCTGGCGCTCCAGAACACGGCACGCGAACTGGCCCAGCGCTGAGCCGGCATGTTCGCGGCCTTCCTGATTTTTGCGTTCACGCTGCTGCTCGTCATCTGGCAACCCCGGGGGCTGGGGATCGGCTGGAGCGCGCTGCTTGGCGCGGTGGTGGCACTGCTGGCGGGTGTGGTCCAGCTGTCCGACATCCCGGTGGTCTGGCACATCGTCTGGAACGCCACCGCCACCTTCGTGGCGGTCATCGTCATCAGTCTGGTGCTGGACGAGGCGGGCTTTTTCGAATGGGCCGCCCTGCACTTCGCGCGCTGGGGCCGTGGCCACGGCCACCGGTTGTTCGCCCTCATCGTGCTGCTGGGGGCGGTGGTGGCCGCGCTCTTCGCCAACGACGGGGCGGCCCTCATCCTCACGCCCATCGTCATGGCCGATGCTGATCGCGCTGGGCTTCTCGCCCGCCACCACGCTGGCCTTCGTCATGGCGGCGGGCTTCATCGCCGACACCGCCAGCCTGCCCCTGGTGGTGTCCAACCTCGTGAACATCGTCTCGGCCGATTTCTTCGGCATCGGCTTCAACCGCTACGCCGCCGTCATGGTGCCGGTGAACCTCGCGTCCGTGGCCGCCAGCCTGGTGGTGCTCTACCTGTACTTCCGCCGCGACCTGCCGGCGACCTACGATCTGCGCCAGCTGAAGGCACCCGCCGCCGCCATCCGCGACCTGAACACGTTCCGCGCCGGCTGGGGGGTGCTGGGCCTGCTGCTGGTGGGCTTCTTCGGGTTGGAGCCGCTGGGCGTTCCCGTGAGCGCGGTGGCGGCGGCGGGCGCGGCCCTGCTCCTCGCCGTCGCGGCCCGGGGCCACGTCATCGGCACCCGCAAGGTGCTGAAAGAAGCGCCCTGGCAGATCGTGGTCTTCTCGCTGGGCATGTACCTGGTGGTCTACGGCCTGCGCAACGCGGGGTTGACGGGCCACCTCGCCGCGTTGCTGGACAGGTTCGCCCAGGGCGGCGTCTGGGGCGCGGCCATGGGCACGGGTTTCCTGGCAGCCGCGCTGTCGTCGGTGATGAACAACATGCCCACGGTGCTGGTCGGTGCGCTGTCGATCGAGCAGTCCACGGCCACCGGCGTGGTGAAGGAGGCCATGGTCTACGCCAACCTCATTGGCTGCGACCTGGGCCCCAAGATCACGCCCATCGGCAGCCTTGCTACGCTGCTGTGGCTTCACGTGCTGGCCCGCAAGGGCACCACCATCGCCTGGGGCTATTACTTCCGGGTCGGCGTCGTGCTGACGCTGCCCGTTCTCGCGGTCACGCTGGCGGCCTTGGCCCTCCGCCTGGGCGCAAGCTGACAACCGGCCTTATCACATGACCCTCGAAAGCGATCTGCCCCAGCTCGACCCTGCCGCGTTTCAGCCCCTGGATGTCGAGCGCCTGTTTCCCAGGAAGCGGGCGACCCATGCGCCGCGCATCCTGCTGCTGTACGGCTCGCTCCGAGAGCGGTCCTACAGCCGCCTGCTCACCGAGGAAGCCGCCCGCCTCCTGCAAGCCATGGGCGCCGACACGCGCATCTTCGACCCCAGGGACTTGCCGCTGCCCGACGCGGCGCCGGAGGACCACCCGAAGGTGCGCGAGCTGCGCGAACTGGCCCGATGGTCCGAGGGCATGGTCTGGTGTTCGCCGGAACGCCACGGTGCCATGACCGGCATCCTGAAAGCGCAAATCGACTGGATTCCGCTGTCGGAGGGCTCGGTGCGGCCGACACAGGGCAAGACCCTGGCGGTGATGCAGGTCTCAGGCGGCTCGCAGTCCTTCAACGCGGTGAACCAGCTGCGCGTGTTGGGCCGCTGGATGCGCATGCTGACGATTCCGAACCAGTCTTCGGTGCGCAAGGCCTACCAGGAGTTCGAGGAGAACGGCCGGATGAAGCCGTCGTCGTACCACGAGCGCGTCGTGGACGTGATGGAGGAGCTGGTGAAGTTCACCGTGCTCACGCGCGACAGCGCGCCCTATCTGGTGGACCGCTACAGCGAGCGGCGGGAGAACGCCGAAGCCCTGTCCCGGCGGGTGCAGCTGCGCAGCATCTGAAAGCGGCCGCCCGGCCCGGGTGAACGAATCGGCGAATGTGGTGTCGGAAGGAGGCGCGTGCCATGATCGCCAGAACCGCCCACCATGAAGACCACCGGAGCCTCCCTCTCCTCAGCCCCGGGCCTTGCAGTCCTGCGGCGTGACGCCGCGCGCGATCTGGCGGTGGTGGCGGCCCTGGTGGGCGTGCTCGCCAGCGCGCTGGGCGCGGCGGGCGGGCTGGGCCTGGACTACATGGTCAAGACCTGGCTGGTGTATGGCCTGGGCGCCTGGCTGGTGTGGCGCGCCCTGGCCCACCACCCGCATCCGCGTTTCGGCCCCGCCAATCGCGTGACCCTGGTGCGGCTGGGCTCAATGGCCCTGCTCGCGGCCCTGGTGGGCGAGGCCCTGCCCCGCCCGCCCCTGGCTTCAATGGCCCCAGCGGCCTGGTGGCTGGTGGTGATCGCCACCACCACGGCCCTGCTCGATGCGGTGGACGGCGCGCTGGCCCGGCGCAGCGGCCTGGCCAGCGCCTTCGGCGCCCGTTTCGACATGGAGACCGACGCGGCGTTCACCCTGGTGCTGTGCGCGCTGGTGCTGCAGGCCGGCCAGGCCGGGCCCTGGGTGCTGGCGTCGGGGTTGATGCGCTATGCCTTCGTGGGCGCCTCGAAGCCCTGGCCCTGGCTGGCCGGCGCCCTGCCGCCGAGCAAGCGCCGCCAGACGGTGTGCGTGGTGCAGATCACCGCGCTCATCATCTGCCTGGGGCCCATCGTGCCACCCTGGCTGGCGGCCTCGCTGGCCGCTTTCAGCCTGGCCTTGCTGAGCCTTTCGTTCGCCGTCGACATCCGGACCCTGGCGCGGCAGCGCCCCACCCTCACGGAGACCTGAGCCATGCGCACTTCTGCTTTCTCCTTTTCTTCCCTCCTCCTGCCACTGGCGCTGTGCGCCCAGCTGCTGGCCGCCGCGCCCGCGCACGCCCAGGCGGCCAAGTACGAGCTGGACCCGGACCACATCACCATCGCGTTCCTGGTGGACCACATCGGCTACGCCAAGGTGCTGGGCATGTTCCGCTCGGCGCGCGGCAGCTACCGCTTCGACGAGGCCACGGCCACGTTGTCGGACGTGCGCATCGAGGTGGAGACGGCCAGCGTCTTCAGCAACCAGCGCAAGCGCGACGAGCATCTGAAGGGCCCCGACTTCCTGAACAGCGGCGAGTTCCCGCGCATGGTGTTCACCGCCAGCAGCGCCAAACGCACCAGCGAGCGCAACTTCGAGATCAGCGGCCAACTGGAGCTGCTGGGCAAGTCGCAACCCCTCACGCTGCAGGCCACCTGGAACAAGAGCGCCGAGTCGCCCATGGGCGGCCCGCTGCGCAAGCCCTACACCATGGGCGTGTCCGCGCGCGGCAGCTTCAAGCGCAGCGCCTACGGCATGAACTACGCGGTGTCCAACGGCTGGGTCGGTGACGAGGTGCCGCTGATCATCGAGTTCGAAGCGGTGCGCCAGTGAGCGGCGCGCGCGCCGCGCCGCCGCGGTGGTTGCCGTGGCTGCTGCGCTTCGGCCTGGCGTTCGCGCTGCTCAACGCGCTGTGGACCTTCGAGAACCGCTGGCCGGGTTTCGGCGTGCGCACCATGCCGCGCCTGTCGTTCGAGCTGTGCCTGGCCGTGGTGGCGCTGATGGGCTGGGTGCTCTGGCGCGGCCGGCTCTCGGCGCGCGCGGCCACCGCGTTGTCCCTTGGCTTCGTCTTCCTGGTGCTGGTGCGTTACGCGGACGTGACGGCCCCGGCCGTGCTGGGCCGACCGGTCAATGTGTATTGGGACGGGCGCCACGCCGCCGAACTGCTGCGGCTGGCCGCCCAGACCCTGCCCGCTTGGCAGCTGCTGGGCCTGGCGCTGGCGCTGCTGCTGGGCGCGGTGCTGCTGGTGGGCCTGGTGCGCCACGCGATCTTGGTGCTGGCGCGGTGCCTGGCTTGGGAGCGCCCCCGGCCCTGGCTGCTGGCCGCCGTGGCCGCGTGCACGCTCAGTTTCGCCGCCTACGTGCCCGGTGAGCGCGACACCCGCTGGTTCTTCTCGCTGCCGCTCACACCCACGCTCGTGCACCAGAGCCAGTTGCTGGCGCGCGTGGCCCGGCCGGCCTCGGCCGAGTCGGTGCTGGGCGCGGGCCCGGCCTTCGACGGCGATCTCTCCGGCCTGATGGGGCCACGCGGCCCGGCGGACGTGCTGCTGGTGTTCGCCGAGTCCTATGGCACGGTGAGCTTCGACCGGCCCGAGCAGGCCGCCGGGCTGGTGGCGGCGCGCGCAGCGCTGGACGGAGCCATCCACGCCGGCGGCCGCACCGTGGTCAGCGCGCGCGTCACCGCGCCCACCTTCGGCGGTGCCTCGTGGCTGTCGCACGCCGCGCTGCTGGCCGGCGTGGACACCAGCGACCCGGGCGACCACGACCTGCTGCTCGCCAGCGACCGGCCCACGCTGGTGCGCCATTTCGCGCGCCATGGCTACCGCACCGTGGGCTGGATGCCCGGCCTCAAGCGCCCCTGGCCCGAGGGCGCCTTCTACGGCTTCGACCGCCTCGCGAAGGACGCCGACATGGGCTACACCGGGCCCGACTTCGGCTACTGGCGCATTCCCGACCAGGCGGCGCTGGCGCTGCTGCACACGCAGGAACTCGCGCCCACCACGGATCGCGCGCCGCGCTTCGTGGTGTTTCCGACCACCAGCACGCACGCGCCGTTTCACCCGCTCGCGCCCTTCGTGCCGGGCGGCTCGCTGCGCACCGGCCCCCAGACCTACGGCGCAGCGCAGGCCCTGGCCGCGCAGGCGGCGCCGCTGGCGGTGCGCGAGCCCCTGCCGCCCTACCTGGAGAGCCTGCGCTACCAGCACGCCTGGCTGGCGGACTACCTGAAGCAGCGCTCGGCGCGACCGCTGGTGATGGTGGTGGTGGGCGACCACCAGCCGCCCGCGCTGGTGAGCGGGCCCGCGGTGTCGTGGGACGTGCCAGTGCACGTGATCAGCGAGGACCGCGCCCTGCTGCAGCGCCTGCTGGGCAACGGCTTCGCGCCCGGCCTCACGCCGCCGGCGGAGGCGCTGGGGCCGATGCAGCGGCTGACCGAGGTGCTGCTGGCGGTGTTCAACGCGCCCGGGGCACACGAGGTGCAAGGCTTCGAGCACGTGGGCGCGCCCGCGAGCAGCGCGCCGCACACCGGGTCCTGAGGCGGCTCAGGCCACGAGCCAGGCGTGCACGTCGCCCGAGGGCGCGTCCGCCGGCAAGGCGCACAGCCAGCCGCGCATCGCCTCGGCAACCTCGCCTTCGGGCAGGAGCAGGTGCTGCCGCTCGCCCAGCGACACCGCATAACGGTAGCGCCCGGGCCCGGCCAGGGCTTCGAGCCGGTCGATGCAGCCCAGCGCCACGTCGCGCACGGCCGGCACGAACTCGAAGGACAGCGCCGGCAGGGGCTGGCTCAGGCCCATGAGCACCTCCAGCTCGAAACCCTCTACATCGATCTTCACGAAATCGGGCCGCCCGTGCGTGGCGATCAGCGCGTCCAGCGTGGTCACGGGCACGAGTGGCCCGGCTTCCCAGCGCACACCGCGGAACGACGGTGCCGCGCCCGCGCGCCGCACGAAATCGGTGGAGAGCGCTGCCACGGTGGGCGTGCGCGGGCTGGCCATCAGGCGGGCTTCGCCGGGCGCGCGACCCAGGGCCTGCGGCAGCAGCGCCACCTGCGCATCGTGACCGAAGCGGCGCCCGAGCAGCCGCACGAAATCGGGCTGCGGCTCCAGCGCGACCACGCGCGCGCCGAGCTGGCGGAACGCCGCCACGCGGTTGCCGGCATGGGCGCCGACGTCGAACGCCAGGCCACCCACCGGCAGGAAGCGGCGGTAGAAGCGCCGCAGCTGCGCGCCGCGCCAGGGGATGGCGCGGTATACGAGGAAGGAGCGCAGCAGGCCGAGCGGACGGTCGATCGCGCGGCTCATCGCGGGCGCTGGGGGGGCAAGGGGATGAGGATCATCTGGACGGTCCGGTTGGCCGGGTTCTCGGTGTCCTGCGCCGTCAGCGCCGGAAGGTCCTTCTTCGCCAGCGGGGCCACGAAGATGCGGGCCGCGCCAATGCCGCCCTGCTCGCGCAGCAGCTCGGCCACGCTGCGGGCGCGGCGCATCGCGAGCGCGTCGTTGAGCGCATCGCCCCCGACCGTGTCGGTGTGGGCCACGATCAGGACACCCACGTCGGGGTGCGCACGCAGGTGGTCGCGGGCCTTGTCGATGTCCGCCACGGCCTGCCGCGAGAGCTCGGCCTTGCCGGTCGCGAAGAGCACCGGCGGCAGCACCGGCAAGGGGTCGGCCGCCCCCACCGGCGAGGGGCTCGACGGCAGCACCACGTAGACCGTGGGCGCGCTGGCCGCCTCCTTCTTCGGCGCGTTGGAGGCCACCGCGAACACGGCGATGGAGATGATCGCCGCCAGGCCGGCCCAGAAGACGGTATCGATGCCTCTGGACACGCGCACATGCAGGCGCGTGAACGCGCTCCAGTGGTTGACGGCCGCCAGCGCGTCGGCCAGGCGGTCGTACTCCTCCTTGCGATCGACCTTCGTGGTGTCGGCCTGGTAGTGCTCCCAGGCCATGCGCTTCTCTTCGATCAGGCGGCTCACCGAATCGATGCGCGGGCTGTTCGGGTCGTTGGGGTTGCGCTTGGGCAGCAGCTCGTCCTTGCGCCGCGCGAACTCGGCCTGCACGGCGAGGATCTCGGGGTCCTGGGTGGTGTCGATCAGCAGGTTGGTGTACGCCAGATCGGGCGTGAGCACGAACAGCAGGCGGCGCACGGACCAGCCCAGCAGCAGCAACGACACGAGCAAGGCCAGCGAGGCCACGATCCAGCGCGGGCTGAACAGTTCGAGCGAGCCGTAGCCGGAAAACGGCGCACCGGCCAGCAGCACGCCGGCGATGCCGCCGAACACAGCGATCAGCGTCTTGACGTTGTCGCGCAGGCTGGCCTTGGCGACGACATAGGGATCGGCGGCGGCCATGGCGCCCTACTCCAGCGGATCGTTGTGCCAGAAGCGCAGCACGTCCAGGCCCAGGTCCGGCTCCTTCAGCAGCTTCTGCAGCCGGCCCAGTTCATGGCTGGCGTCGGGCGACGACAGGGTGCCGACGTCCACGTCCAGCACCGTGATCGCGCCGAAGCGCAGGGGCTTCACGCGCGTCACCCGCTGGCGCACCAGGCGCTGCAGGCTCTCCGGGTCCAGGCCCTTGAATTCGGCAAGCTTCCAGCGCTCGATGCCGGCGACCTCGACCACGAAGAGTTCGCGGGCGTCAAACGGCTCTTGCGTGCTGGATTCGATGAACATCACCCCCGGCGGCGTGGCCGGTTCGGGCGCGGGCGGTCGGGGCGGTGGTGGCGAGGGGGATGCCACCGGCGAGGGCGCGGGGGCCGGGCTGGCGGCAGGGCTGGGTTTGGCGCTGCCCCCGCCATCGCCGCCACCGGGGAGCTTCACTTCGATCCAGTCCTGTCCACACTGGATCTGGATCGTGCCGTACGGTGTGAAGGTGTATTCGATCGACATTCCGCGTCCCTCCTCAGGCACTGGAAGTCACGGGGATCCCGGCCGCCGGGGTCCCCTGACACAGCCTGTCGCAGAATATCACCTTCGTTTGCAAATGCCCATCCAGGGCGGGCGGCGGCCCCAGGCCAACCGAAGCGGGTTCTCGACCGTTACAGGGGCTTCACGCGCGCGGCCTGGGCCAGGGCCTGCAACTTCACGGTGTCGGCCGCGTAGAAGCGCGCGGCCTCCGGCAGCGACATGCGGGGTGGCACACGCCCGCCGACGGCCCGCACGGCCTGGCCCACGTCCGCGCTGCCCAGCGCCTCCACGACGACGCGGTGCAGGCGCGCGCTGAGGTCTTCATCCATCGCGGCGGGCACGAGCACGCCCACCCAGATGCTGGGATGGCCCACGTCGGGCGCCAGCCGGCTCTCGTCGAAGGTCGCGGCGGTGGGGAACCGGTCCAGCCGCTGCGCGGACAACACACCCAGCACCTTCATGCGGCCATCGGCCACCAGGCTGCCCAGCAAGGCGTCCACGGGCAGCACCGTGAAATCGATGGCGCCGCTGCGCAGATCGGCCAGCATGGGCATGCCGCCGCGGTAAGGCACGTGCGTGGCCTGGATGCCAGCGCTGGACAACAGCCGCTCCGTCACGAGGTGGAACAGCGAGCCCTGCCCCGTGCTGCCATAGCTCATGGGCCGCTCGCCACCCTGGCGCGCCAGGGCCACGAGCTCGTCCAGGTTGCTGGCCGGCAGGTCGGTGCGCGCGTACAGCGCCAGCGGCGAATCGTTGACCAGGCCCAGCAGGCGAAAGTCCGAAGGCTTGTAGCGGACGGCGCGCAGCGTGAGCGGCGCCAGCACGGTCTCGGAGGGCGACCCGATGAAGAGCGTGGAGCCGTCGCGCGCGGCCGCCAGCAGGCGGTTGGCGGCGATGGAGCCACTGGCGCCGGTGACGTTCTCCACCACCGCGGCGCGCCCTAGCCCCCGGCCCAGCGCGGGGGCCACGGCGCGGGCGAAGGCATCGGTCACGCCGCCGGCGGGTTGCGCCACCAGCACGGAGAGCGGGTGCGCGCGCGCCTGAGCCACCCCGCGCGGCATCGCGGCGAGCGAAGCCGCGCCCATGCCCGAAAGAGCGAATGCGCGGCGCGAAAGGTTCATGGGAATGGCGTGCAAAAATGGCTACGAGCATTATGGATGGCAACCCAACATGAAGAAGCCCAAGAACGGCCCGTCAGCGCCTGCGGCTCCCCAGAAACGGCCGACGCAGCGCGACATTGCGCAGGCCACCGGCCTGTCGCAAACCTCCGTGTCCCTGGTGCTCAACGGCGTGGAGCCGTCCACCGTGTCGGCGGAGGCGCGCGAACGCATCCAGGAAGCGGCCAGGCGGCTCGGCTACGTGCCCAACCGCATGGCCCGCAACCTGCAGTCCGCGCGCACGCTCACGCTGGCCTGCATCGTTCCCGACATCACGAACCCGACCTATCCAGCCCTGATCCGCGGCTTCCAGTCCGCCGCCGATGCGGCGGGCTACGACACCATGATCTTCGACACCGACGGCACGCCCGAGCGCGAGCAGCGGGCGCTGCAATGGCTGTCGCAGGGGCATGTGGACGGCGTGATGGCAGTGTTCTTCCACGTGCAGGAAACCGAGCTGCTGAAGGCCACGCGGGGACGCCTGGCCGTGGTGCAGATCGAAAGCCAGGCGCACAAACCATCGCGCACCATCGACAAGCTCTACATCAACAACGCGGCGGCGGCGCAGGCCATGACGCAGACCCTGATCGACAAGGGCCACCGGCGCATCGCCCTGCTGTCCGCCCCGCTGGGCCCGGGCGCGCAGCGGCAGCGCGGCTTTCGGGCCGCCATGCGGCAGGCGGGGCTGACGGCCCGCACCATCGCCGCCGACGACTTCACCCAGGCCGCCGGTGCGCGCGCGATGGTGGCCGAACTGGCGGGCGGCGACTTCCGCTGCAGCGCCGTCTTCGCCGCCAACGACCTGCTGGCCATCGGCGCCATGTCGGCCCTGCGCGCGGCGGGGCGGCGCATTCCCGAGGACGTGGCCGTGGCGGGCTTCGATGACATTCCCGCGGCCCAGTTGCTGCAGCCGCCCTTGACCACGGTGCGCCGATCCGAGCTGTCGATCGGCCGCATGGCCGCCGAGCTGCTCATCGGCCGGCTGAACGGTGCCGAGGCGGCCGAGGGGGGCCGCAATGTCGAATTGCCTTTCGAACTCGTGCTGCGCGACTCGGCCTGAGGCCGGCATCAACCACGAGGAAATTTCTGCAGATCGGCCACCATCAGGCCCGTGAACTCTTCGGTCATCCGAGAGCGGCTGACGTGCTGCGGGTAAGCCATGAGCACCTGCACAGGGCAACGCGGCGCGAGGGGCGCCACGTGCAAGTCCCGCGCGAACACCGAAGCCACATAGGGGTTCACGATGCCGATGCCCGCCCCCTCGGCGGCCATCAGGCAGATGGTGAACGAGTAGCTGGTGCGCACCCGCGCGGCGACGTCCACCCCGTGCGCCTGCAGCAGGCGCTGGACCTGGACCTGCGATTCGTCGTCGGCGTTCAGGGTGAGCAAGGATTGCCCTTTCAGGTCGCGCACATGCACGCGCGGCCGCTGGGCCAGCGCATGGCCCGGCGGCATCACGCACACCATCGGGGCCTGATGCAGCACGGTGCCGTCCAGCTCGGGGTGGGCCTGGGCGGCCGTGGACAGCACGGCATCGAAATTCCCGTGCAGCAGGCCCTCGCGCAGCTGGTGGGCGCTGGTGGTCTGCAGGTCCACATGCGCGTGCGGGTGGCGCCGGCAGAACTCGCCGATGACGCGCGGCAGAACGCTGAGGCCCAGCGCGGGCGTGCAGCCGATGCGCAGCGAACCGGAGCCGGACTTGCGCAGCTGGGCCACATGCTGCTCCACCCGGTCCAGGCCCAGGAACTGGCGCTGCACGAAGTCGAACAGCTCCCTCGCCTCCTTGGTGGGCACCAGCCGGCCCTTGGTGTGGTCGAACAGCTTGAGGCCGGTGGCCATGCCGACCTGGGACAACAGGCGGCTGACCGAGGGCTGGGTGGTGTTGAGCACGGCGGCCGCGGCCGTGGTGGTGCCGGTCTGCATGACGGCGCGGAAGGCTTCGATTTCGCGGAAATTGAGGGGTCTTGGCATGGCGGGGCGTCAGATCCACCCTATACCAGCAGTGCATAGGGTGCTCGCAAGAATGAATTATTCGGAATGATGCCCGATCCCTAGACTTTCTCCCAGGCCCCACCCCGAGGGCCCTCACAGGAGCACCATCCATGACCACCCGCATTCCCCGCCGCACCCTCGCCGCCGCCGGCCTGGCGGCCCTGGCCCTCGGCCCGCTGGCCGGCACCGCCGGGGCACAGGACTTCCCGAACCGCCCCATCCGCATCATCGTGCCGTTCACGGCCGGCGGCAGTTCCGACGTGCAGGGGCGGCTGCTCGCCGACCACCTGGGCAAGCTCTACAAGCAGTCCGTGGTCGTGGAAAACCGGCCCGGTGCCGGCGGACACATCGGCGGCAAGGCGGTGGTCGACGCTTCCCCCGATGGCTACACGCTGATGCTCGGCTCCATTGGCCTGCATGCCACCTATGGCGTGTACAGGAAGCTGCCCTACAACCCCGCCACCGACTTCAAGGTGCTGACCATCCTGGCGGAAATGCCGCATGTGGTGGTGGCGCAACGAGGCGCTGGCCGTGACGGACCTGAAGTCGCTGATCGCCCTGGGCCGCAAGTCGCCCGACGCGCTGAACTTCGGCTCGGCGGGCGTGGGGTCGTCCGTGCACATGATCGGCGAGCTGTTCAAGGCCTCGGCCGAGGTGCCCATGACCCACGTCGCCTACAAGGGGAGTTCCGCCGCGTTGAACGACCTGATGGGCGGGCAGATCCAGCTCATGTTCGAAAACCCGCCCACCGTGCTGGCCCATGTGCGCAACGGCCGGCTGAAGGCGCTGGCCGTCACGGGCAAGACCCGTTCCCCGGCCCTGCCTGACGTGCCCACCGTGGCGGAAGCCGCCATCCCGGGGTTTCTCGCGACCTCCTGGACCACGGTGGCCGTCGGTGCCCAGGTGCCGGATGCGCTGGCGAACAAGCTGAGCAACGACATCCGGGCCATCGTCTCCTCGCCGGCGTTCACGCAGGCGCTGGCCGCGCAAGGCATGACGCCCGTGCGCCAACACCCCGCGAGGCGGCCACCCGCTTCGTCGCGGCCGAGAAACAGCGCTGGGACGGCATCATCGACAAAGCGAAGCTGGTGGCCGAATGACGAGCCATCCGCAGGCACCCTGCGCGGTGCGCCGGGTCGGATCGACCGACCAGCATTACTTTTTCGGCTACTACAACAAGAGCAACTGGCACCGCGGCGGCCGCTACCTGCTGGCGCAGCAGGTGCCGTTCAAGGACGCACCGCTCACGCCCACGCTGGAGGCCGGGATCGGCTATTTCGATCTGCAGGAGGGGGCGCGATTCCGCGAGCTCGATCGCACCCGCGCCTGGAACTGGCAGATGGGCAGCCAGCTGCAATGGCTGGATGGCCTGGGCGGGCGCCAGCTGATCTACAACGTGAGGACCACCGAGGCCGAGGCCCGCTACCCCCACTTCGGCGCCATCATCCTCGATGCCGACACCGGCGAGCGGCGCAGCCTGCCGCTGCCGGTCTACGTCGTGGCGCCGGACAGCCGCTACGCCCTGTGCGTGGACTACCGCCGGCTCTACCTCACCCACGAGACCATCGGCTACAGCGAGCCGGGCGCCCCCTTCGAACTGCCACGGGCTCCGGCCGAGGATGGCATCCACCGCATGGATCTGGCGACGGGCGAATCGCGCCTGCTGGTGAGCTACCGTCAGCTGCGCGACTTCCATCCGAAGCCATCGATGGACAAGGCCATCCACTGGGTCAGCCACATCGAGGTCAATCCCTCGTCCACGCGCGTGCTCTTCTTGCACCGCTGGACCGAGCGGATCAAGGACGAGACCTGCTTCCTCCACCGCCTGATCACCATGAACCCCGACGGCAGCGGCATGCGGCTGCTGGAGTGCTCGGACCACCCGCTGCCGCAACTGGACGAAGCCTTCGACCCCAGCGCCGTGGGCACCTTCGACTACGAGAAGTCCGAGTACCAGATCTCGCACCCGCTGTGGCGCAACGACCGCCAGGTCATCGTGTGGGGGCCGCATGCCGGCGAGATCCACTACCACCTGTACGACGACGCCGAGGGCGGTGCGGTGCAGGTGGTCGGGCGCGACGTGCTGACGGAGAACGGCCACATGACCTTCTCGCCGGTGGACGACCGCTGGTTGTTGAGCGACACCTACCCGGACGCGCGCACGCACGAGCGGATCCTGTTCCTCTACGACATGCAGACCGGCGCGCGCCACGACCTGGGCTCGTTCCACGCGGACCCGGCCCTGAGCAAGGAGAACCGCTGCGACCTGCATCCGCGCTGGAGCCGGGACGGCCGCCAGGTCTGCATCGACTCGGTGCACGGGGAAGGTCGGCAGATGTACATCGTGGACGTCGGTCACCTGACGGGGGTGGGCCCAGACCGGTGAGGGTGTGCCTTGTGTCCGATCCGTGTCCGGACAATAATATACGACGTATAAATAAGGACACCGAATGACCACCGCACACGTTTTCATCGCCACCAGCCTGGACGGCTTCATCGCGCGCCAGGACGGCGACATCGACTGGCTGCTGCAACGCGACGATCCCGCCGAGGACCACGGCTACACCGCGTTCATCGCCGACAAGGAGATGATCGTGATGGGCCGGGGCAGCTTCGAAAAGGCACTGAGCTTCGACACCTGGCCCTACGACCGGCCCGTCATGGTGCTCTCCAGGCAGTTGGCCGACGCGCCCGTGCCCGAAGCGCTGAAGGGCAAGGTCCGCTTCTCCAGCCTCGCGCCCCGGGACGCGATGGAGCACCTGGCCGAACAGAACGTGCGCCGGGTCTATGTGGATGGAGGGCAGGTGGTGCAGTCCTTCCTGCGCGAGGGTTTGATCGCCGACATGGTGGTCACCACGGTCCCTGTGCTGATCGGGTCGGGAAGGCCGCTGTTCGGCGCGTTGGCACAGGACGTGGCCTGGCGCCTGGTGCGCCAGCCGCAGCTTTCCTTCCGGCCTGGTGCAATCCACCTACCGGCTCGCCCCATGAACCGACCACGGGGGCGCCCGGCCCAGGGGACGGGGGTGGCCCGCGACGACATCCTGACGGCGGCGCTGGCGCTGCTGGATGAAAGCGGTGGGCAAGGCTTGACGATGCGCGCCCTGGCCACGCGGCTGGGCGTCACGCCGATGAGCCTCTACCACCACGTGGAGAACCACGCCGGGCTGCTGCGGGCGCTGTCGGATCGCGTGTATGCCGAGGTGCTGGAGGGTGCGCCAGGGCTGGCCGCCCCTCGGGCAGACCTGCAGGCGATCCTGACCCGCTACCACGGCGCCGTGGGCCGCCATCCGCAACTGACGCTGGCCATCTTCGCCACGCCGGAGGCCTTCGCCGGGGTGACGCGCCAGATCACCGATCGCCTGGGCCTGCTGCTGGCGCAGATCACGGCCGAGCCCGACCTGTGGCGCGACGTGCTGGTGGACCATGCCCACGGCAGCGGCCTGGCCCTGGCCTCGGCCCACGGCGATCCGAAGCGGGCCCAGGCCCTGCAGGCGGACTACCGACTGGCCCTCGACCGCCTGCTGGACCGTTTGACGGCGCCCTGACGGCGCCGGGCTCAATCGAAGGTCACCGTCGCCCTCAGCTCGTCCCTGGCTTCCCGGATCGCGGCCAGGTGCGCGGCCCGAAAGGCTTCCATCGACATCCGCTCCGCGCGCACCGACAGGCTCACCGCGGCGATCGTCTTGTCCGAGTTGCTGGAGATCGGCACCGCGATGGAGCGCACGCCCAGCTCCAGCTCTTCGTCGCACTCGGCCCATCCGAAGGTCCGGCAATGCTCCACCTGGCCCGTCGCGGAGGCGATGTCCTGCACCGTCTTCGGCGTCCAGGGGTCCAGGGGGGTGGTCGCGAGGTAGCTCACCACGTCCTCGCGGGGCAGCGTCGACAGCACCGCCCGGCCCAGCGCGGAGCAGAAAGCCGGCAGGCGCGACCCGATGCCCAGCCCGGTCGACAGCGTGCGCCGGCCCGTGGACCTGGCAATGATGAGGACCTCGTGGTCCAGCAGCAAGCCCAGCGAGGCGGACTGGCGCGTGCGATCGGCCAGCTTGTCGAGCACCGGCTGCGCCACCTGGGGCGCCGGTCTCGACATGAGGTACGACCTGGCCAGCAGCAAGGTGCGCGGCGCCACCCAGAAGCGTTTGCCATCGCTGTGCAGGTAGTCGAGTTCGTGCAGCGTCAGCAGAAGCCGGCGCGCCGTGGCCGGTGTGTAACCCGTCAGGCGCGCCACTTCGGACAGGTTCAGCTTGGCGTGCTTGCGCTCGAAGCAGAGCAGGACCTTCAGCCCCTTCTCCAGGGACGCGATGAAATCGCGCGGGTGCGATCGTTGGGCGTCGATCATGGTCGCATTATTGCGCAATGCGCAAAACCGCATTGCTTCAGAACGACCCTGTCGACAGAATTCGCTGGCTGTTCCGATGCCTCGCCCGACCAGGTGGGCACCGGGCAGGCTCCCCCAACTTTCAGAGCGCCCAACCATGATCAAGAGACGACAACTTCTAGGCATCGCACCGCTGCTGGCGGTCCCCCTCCTCGCGCGTGCGAACGACTATCCCCGCATGCCCATCAACCTGGTGACGCCGCTGGCCGCGGGCGATGCGGCGGACCGGGCCGCGCGCCTGATGGGGCAGGAGCTTTCGAGGTTGCTGGGCACCGCCGTGACGGTGGCGAACCGCCCCGGTGCCGGTGGCTCCCTGGGCACCCAATCCGTCATCCGCGCGCCCAAGGACGGCTACACCCTGCTCTACGCGCAGAACAGCCCGCTGACCATCCGGCGCGTGATCGAACCGGATGCCGCCAACTACGATCCCTTGAAGGACCTCGTGCCTCTGGCCTTGACCACCCGAAGCCCTTCGGTGCTGGTGACCTACAAGGACGCGCCCTTCAAGACCGTGAAGGAAATGATCGAGCAGGCGCCCAAGAGCGCCCACGGCATCCGCATCGGCAACGCCGGTCCCGGCTCCGTCGGCGAAATCAGCGTGCAGTTGATGAACGCGGCCACCGGCGCCTCGTTGAGCTCCGTGAACTACAAGGGCGCGGCACCCGCCGTCACCGACCTGCTCGGCGGCCACATCGATGCCGTCGTTCTCGCGCTGGGGGCGGTCAGCGCCCACATGCGCACCGGCGCGTTGCGCGCCCTGGCCATCTCTTCGCCCTTCCCCGAGTTCCCCAACGTGCCCACGCTGCGCCAGGCGGGCTACAAGGCCGACCTTCTGGGCGTGTGGTTCGGCTTCTTCATGCCCGCCGGTGTTCCCAAGGACGTGCTCGACAAGATCGTCCCCGCCCTGGAAGAGGTCGCCCGCAACGCCAGCATCTCGGCGCAGCTGCTGCCGGCGGGGATCGTGCAGGAATGGGGCTCCGCCAGGGCCCTTTCCGAAGAAATCACCAACGAGTACCGGGCCGTCAGCGAGTTGCTCGGCCCGGCGTCCAAGAACACCAAATGAAAGCGGTTGTGATGTCAAAGGGTATTCATGTGGCGATCGTGGGCGGTGGCATCGGCGGTCTCGCCGCCGCGGTCGCGTTGCGCCATCGGGGGATCAGCGTCGCGGTGTACGAACAGTCGGGCGTGTTGCGAGAGGTCGGTGCGGGCATCTTCGTCTACCCCAACAGCCTGAGGCAACTGGAGCGCATGGGCCTGGGCGATGCCCTCGCCCGCGTGGGCGCCAAGGTCGGCGCCGGGTCCGAGTACTACCGCATGGACGGCACGGTCGTGGGCAAGATCCTGACCACCGACTCCAGTGGCTGGAGCGGCATGTACGGCATGCACAGGGCCGACATCCTGAAGGTGCTGGCGGACGCGCTCCCACCCAGCTCGATCCACACCGGCCATCGGTGCGTCGACTTCAGCCAGGACGAGCACGGCGCCCGCCTGGTCTTCGAGAACGGCCATGTGGCGAACGCCGATGTGGTGATCGCCGCCGACGGCATCAACTCGGTCTTGCAGAAGCACGTCGTCGAGCCGTCCGCCCCAGAGTACGCCGGCTTCCGGGCGTACCGGGGCCTGATCTCCGCGGACAAGCTCCCCGAGTGGCGGCGCGAGGCGCACCAGGTCTGGATGGGCGATGGCAAGCACTTCATGGTGTTTCCCGTCCGCGGTGGCGAACTGGTGAACTACGTCGGCTTCGTGCCGACGACCAGCGAGACCGCCGAGTCCTGGTCCGCCATCGGCGACCGCGACGAACTCGCCGCCTCGTTCACCGGCTGGGATCCCCGCGTGACCGGCCTGCTGGACAAGGTGGAGACCTGCTTCTGGTGGGGCCTCTACGACCGCAAGCCGCTAGGCCAATGGGTGAACGGACGCCTGGCACTGCTGGGCGATGCCGCCCACCCCATGCTGCCCCACCTGGGCCAGGGCGCGAACCAGGCCATCGAAGACGGCACGGCCTTGGCCGTTCTGCTGCAGACCTGCGCCGAAGGCCGCTCCGTGAAGGACGCGCTCAAGCGCTACGAGGCGCTGCGCCGCCCGCGCACGTCCATGGTGCAGGCGGAGGCCCGCAAGAACGGCATGCGCTACGACTCCAAGTACGCGGACCTGGGCCAGCGCGATCGGGAGATCGCGAACTCCGCCACGCTGCGCAAATCGCTCTACGACCACGACATCGAGAAGGAAGCCCTCGAGTCCCTGAGCCTCGATGGGGTGTCGGCCTGAGCACCCAGGCGTCGCATCGCCGCCTCCATTCGGGGGCGGCGTTGGCGACGACGCTTACTCCCACTCGATGGTCGCTGGCGGTTTGGAGCTCACGTCGTAGGTCACGCGGTTGATGCCGCGCACCTCGTTGATGATGCGGCCGCTGACCTTCTTGAGCAGCGCGTAGGGCAGCTCGGCCCAGTCGGCGGTCATGAAGTCGCTGGTCTGCACCGCGCGCAGCGCCACCACGTAGTCGTAGGTGCGGCCATCGCCCATCACGCCCACGCTCTTGACCGGCAGGAACACGGTGAAGGCCTGGCTGGTGAGCTCGTACCAGGTCTTGCCGCTGTGCGGGTCGACGGTGGAGCGCAGTTCCTCGATGAAGATGGCGTCGGCCCGGCGCAGCAGGTCGGCGTAATCCTTCTTGACTTCGCCCAGGATGCGCACGCCCAGGCCCGGCCCCGGGAACGGGTGGCGGTAGACCATGTCGTGCGGCAGGCCCAGCGCCACGCCCAATTCGCGCACCTCGTCCTTGAACAGGTCGCGCAGGGGTTCGAGCAGTTTCAGGCCCAGTTGCTCGGGCAGGCCACCCACGTTGTGGTGGCTCTTGATGGTCACGGCCTTCTTGCTCTTGGCCCCACCGGATTCGATCACATCCGGGTAAATAGTGCCTTGTGCCAACCACTTGGCGCCTTTTGTTGAAGCACCACTTGAAATGAGTTTGGCGGCTTCCGCCTTGAACACCTCGACGAATTCGCGGCCGATGATCTTGCGCTTGGCCTCCGGATCGCTCACGCCGGCGAGGTGGCCGAGGAACTGGTCGGCCGCGTCCACCCGGATCACCTTGGCGTGCAGCTTGCCGACGAACATGTCCATCACCATGTCCCCTTCGTTCAGGCGCAGCAGGCCGTGGTCGACGAAGACGCAGGTGAGCTGGTCGCCGATGGCGCGGTGGATCAGCGCAGCCGCCACGGAGGAATCGACGCCGCCGGACAGGCCCAGAATGACCTCTTCGTCGCCCACCTGCTGGCGGATTTTCTCCACCGCCTCGGCGATGTGGTCGCGCATCACCCAGTCGGGGTTGGTGCCGCAGATCTCGAGCACGAAGCGCTCCAGCAGCGCCCGGCCCTGCACGGTGTGCGTGACCTCGGGGTGGAACTGCACCGCGTAGAAGCGGCGCTCCTCGTCGGCCATGCCGGCGATCGGGCAGCTCGCCGTGCTGGCCATGAGCTTGAAGCCCGGGGGCAGCTCGGTGACCTTGTCGCCGTGGCTCATCCACACCTTGAGCATGCCGTGGCCTTCGGGGGTGGTGAAGTCGGCGATGTTCTTGAGCAGCGCCGTGTGGCCCCGGGCGCGCACTTCGGCGTAGCCGAACTCGCGCGTGTGCGAGCCTTCCACCTTGCCACCCAGCTGCTGCGCCATGGTCTGCATGCCGTAGCAGATGCCCAGCACGGGAATGCCCAGCTCGTACACCGCCTCGGGCGCCTTGTCGTCCACCTCGTACACGCTGGCGTGGCTGCCGGAGAGGATCACGCCCTTGAGCTGGCCGTCGGCGGCGAACTCGCGCACCCACTCGCTGCTGACGTCGCAGGGGTGCACTTCGCAGTACACGTGGGCTTCGCGCACGCGGCGGGCAATCAGCTGGGTGACCTGGGAACCGAAATCGAGGATGAGGATTTTCTGGTGCTGCATGGGGTGTAAGTGGGTGCGGCGAGAAAAGAAAAAGGCCGTCTCGCTGGACGGCCTGCTGGGCGGTGGGTTTCACTCCGCCCGGTAGTTCGGGGCTTCCTTGGTGATCTGCACGTCGTGCACGTGGCTTTCGCGGATGCCGGCCGAGGTGATCTCGACGAATTCGGCCTTGTCGCGCATGTCCTCGATGCTCGGGCAACCGCAGTAGCCCATGGCCGCGCGCAGGCCGCCGGCCATCTGGAAGATGATGGAGACCACCGAGCCCTTGTAGGGCACACGGCCTTCGATGCCCTCGGGCACCAGCTTGTCGGCATTGGGGTTGCCGGTGCTGCTTTCCTGGAAGTAGCGGTCGGCGCTGCCCTGCTGCATGGCGCCGATCGAGCCCATGCCTCGGTAGCTCTTGTAGCTGCGGCCCTGGTACAGCACGATCTCGCCCGGCGCCTCTTCGGTGCCGGCGAACATGCCGCCCATCATCACGGTGTTGGCGCCGGCCGCGATGGCCTTGGCGATGTCACCGCTGTAGCGGATGCCGCCGTCGGCGATCATCGGCACGCCGGTGCCCCGCAACGCGGTGGCCACGTTGTCGATCGCCATGATCTGCGGCACGCCCACGCCGGCCACGATGCGGGTAGTGCAGATCGAGCCCGGGCCGATGCCGACCTTGACCGCGTCGGCACCGGCTTCCACCAGGGCCAGCGCGGCGGCGCCGGTGGCGATGTTGCCGCCGATCACGTCGATCTGCGGGTAGTTCTGCTTGACCCAGCGCACGCGGTCGAGCACGCCCTTGCTGTGGCCGTGGGCGGTGTCGACCACGATGGCGTCCACGCCGGCCTTGACCAGCGCTTCCACACGTTCCTCGGTGCCCTCGCCCACGCCCACCGCCGCGCCCACGCGCAGGCGGCCGGCGGCGTCGCGCGCGGCGTTGGGGAAGTTGAGCTGCTTGGTGATGTCCTTCACCGTGATCAGGCCCTTGAGCTCGAAGGCGTCGTTCACCAGCAGCAGGCGTTCCAGCTTGTGCTTGTTGAGCAGTTTCTTGGCCTCGGCGGGCGTGGTGCCGTCGGGCATGGTGACCAGGCGCTCGCGCGGCGTCATGATCTCGCTCACCGGCAGGTCGTAGCGGGTCTCGAAGCGCAGGTCACGGCCGGTGACGATGCCCACCACCTTGCCGGCGTCGACCACCGGGAAGCCGGAGACGCCCAGGTCGTCCGAGAGCTTCATGACCTGGCGGATCGTGGTCTGGGGAGAAATCACCACCGGGTCGCGCAGCACGCCCGATTCGTAGCGCTTGACCTTGGCCACGTGGGCCGCCTGTTCCTGCGCCGTGAGGTTCTTGTGCACGATGCCGATGCCGCCTTCCTGGGCGATCGCGATCGCCAGACGGGCTTCGGTGACGGTGTCCATGGCCGCGGAGACCAGGGGCAGGTTCAGCTGGATGTTGCGGGAGAACTGGGTGGCAAGCGAGGCGTCCTTGGGCAGGACCTGGGAGTACGCTGGCACCAGCAACACGTCGTCGAAGGTGAGCGCTTTGCCGAGGAGGCGCATGGGTAAAGCTCCAAAAGCGTCGATTGTAGCCGGCCGACCTTCGGGCAAACCCGCACACCCCGTCCCACCCCGGGTACCGCTCAGGCTCGAAAAGCTACCGCTCCTGCGGCTTGTGGCCGATAAAACCGCAGATGCCACCATGCGCGCAGGGGCCCGCCGCTAAACTCCGCCAATGCCTCAAAAACGCCCTTCGAAGCCGTCCTGGCGAGCCCCTCTGGCGGCGGGATTCCTGCTGCTGGCCTGCTCGATCGCCTCCGCGCAATGGGTCTGGAAGGAAGGTGATCGCAAGGTGTTCAGCGACACCGCGCCCCCCGCCAGCGTGCCCGACAAGAACATCCTCAAGCGCCCCGGCGGCGGCAGCGCCCCGATGCCCGCGCCGGCCGCGGTCGCGCCCGCCAGCACCGAGACCGGCGCAGCGTCCCCCGCGGGTGCGGCGCCTCAGGCGGCAGCCCCTCAACTGCCCACGGTCGACAAGGAACTCGAGGCCAAGAAGAAACAGACCGAACAGACCGAGGCCGCTCGCCAGAAGGCCGAGGAGCAGCGCGTCGCGCAGGCGCGCACCGAGAGTTGCAACCGCGCCAAACAGGCCAAGGCCACCCTGGATTCCGGCGTGCGCCTGGCCACCACCAACGCCAAGGGCGAGCGCGAGATCATGGACGACAAGGCCCGCACCGCCGAGGCCAAGCGGCTGGATGACGTGATGCGCGGCAACTGCGGGCCGATGCCCAAGTCCGGCCCTCAGTAACCGGCCTTCGACCCCGGGCGCCGGCGGGCGAACAGCCCCGTGGAGCGCGCGCCCTGCCCCATGAAGCGTTCGCGGCGCGCCACCTTCGGGTCCACCCGCAACCCACGCACCACCTCCACCCGATCACCCTCGCGCAACATCCGGTCCCAACCGGCCTTGCGCCCCCAGATGCCGAGCGCCAGCGGTTCGGCCTCGATGTCGGGAAAGCGCCGCAGCCAACCCGCCTGATCGAGCGCCTGGCGCAGCGTGCACCCCTCGGGCACATCGAGCACCTCTTCCACCACCTCGCGGGGTGCCGGAGCGTGCATCAGTGTGATCTTCATGGGGTGGTGATCAGTCCGCGCCGTACACCTGGTCGGCCCGCTTCACGAAAGCGTCCACCAGGCTGCCGGCGATCTTGTCGAACACCGGGCCGACCAGGGCCGCCAGGGCCGAACTGGCGAAGCCGTAGCTCAGCTTGAAATCGACCTTGCAGGCACGCTGGTCACCCTCACCCAGAGGGGTGAACTCCCACACGCCATCAAGCTGGGAGAATGGCCCGTCGACCAGCTCCATGTGCACCCTGCGGTCGGCCTCGTGCGTGTTGCGGGTGGTGAAGCTCTGGCGCAGGCCGCTGATGGCGATGCCCACGCGGGCCACCATGCCCGCCTCGTTTTTTTCCAGCACCTGGCCCTGATCGCACCAGGGCAGGAACTCGGGGTAACGCTCGATGTCGGTGACCAGCGCGAACATTTCGTGTGCGCTGTGCCAGAGCAAAACGGACTTGTGAATGGTTTTCATACAATCCAACTCATTGTATTGGCCTGAAACGGCCGCACCTTCCGCTTCATGTCCACCAAAAGCAGCAAAGAATCTTCCACCAAAGGCGTTGACAGCCGCATCGCCGAGAACCGCAAGGCGCTCTTCAACTACGCGATCGAAGAACGCTTCGAAGCGGGCATGGTGCTGGAAGGCTGGGAGGTCAAGGCCCTGCGCGAGGGCAAGGTGCAGCTCACCGACGGTTATGTGGTGATCCGCGAGGGCGAGATGTTCCTCATCGGCTGCCAGATCAACCCGCTGCACACCGCCTCCTCCCACGTGAGCCCGGACGCGGTGCGGACCAAGAAGCTGCTGCTGCACAAGGAGCAGATCCGCCGCCTGGTCGGCAAGGTCGAACAGAAGGGCTATGCCCTGGTGCCGTTGAACCTGCACTGGAAGACCGGCAAGGTGAAATGCGAGATCGCGCTGGGCAGGGGCAAGGCCGAACACGACAAACGCGACACCATCAAGGACCGCGAAGGCAAGCGCGAGGTCGAGCGTGCGATGAAGTCGCGCAGCCGCTGAGGTTTTTTCGTGGCGCGGGAATAAACCCGCCACAGCCGGCGTTCATCCCTGTGCAGAGCCTGTCTGCCCATACCTTCAACGGAGAACGCCATGAAATTCCTGATTCCCCTGACCCTGGCAGCGGCCCTGCTGGGTGGCTGCGCCTCGATGTCGTCCGCCCCGGCCCCTGCCATGGCCAGCGATGGCGTGCTGGTCGGCCCCAACCGCATGACCCTCTACACCTTCGACCGCGACGTGGCGGGCAGTGGCAAGTCGGTCTGCAACGGGCCCTGCGCCACCAACTGGCCGCCGCTGATGGCCGGTGGAAACGACAAGGGCAACGGCGACTACACCGTCATCACGCGCGACGACGGCCAGAAGCAGTGGGCCCTGAAGGGCAAGCCGCTGTACTACTGGGCCAAGGACACCAAGCCCGGCGACAAGACCGGTGACGGCTTCAACAACGTCTGGCGCGTCGCGCAAGCCCTGAGCCGCCCCCAGCCCACCACGGCCACTGCCACGCCGAGACATGAGACGCGCCGAGCTGATCGACCAGATTCCCGGTCTGCGCCGCTATGCGCGCGCGCTCACCGGCGACCCCTGGGCGGCCGATGACCTGGTGCAGGACACGCTGGAGCGGGCCTGCGCCAAGTGGCGGCTCTGGACGGCCGGTACGGATCTGCGGGCCTGGCTCTTCACGCTCATGCACAACCTGCACGTCAGCGGCCTGCGCCGGGTGCAACGCCGCGAAGGCAGCGGCCTGCCGGTGGACCCGGACGACGTGGCGGCCGAGCTGGTGGCGCCCGACGCCGCGCAGGACCTGGCCATGGACCTGCAGCGCTGCCTGCTGCGCCTGCCCGAAGAACAGCGCGTGGTGTTGCTGCTGGTGAGCCTGGAGGACATGAGCTACGAGCAGGTGGCCCGCATCACCGGGAGCCCGATCGGCACCGTCATGTCGCGGCTCTCGCGCGCCCGCACCCGCCTGCAGGCGCTGATGAACGCGGCGGCCCAGAGCGTGCCGCCCGATGCCTACGCTCTTCCCCATCTGAGGCGGCTGAAATAGCACCGCCCGCAAAGCCATGGACACCCCCCTCACCCAGCCGCTGACCGACGCCGAGATCAATCGCCTGCTCGATGGCGAGGTGCAGGGTGCCGAGCGGGACGCGCTGTTGCAACGGCTGCAGGGCGATCCGCACGGCCGCGAGCGCCTGGCCCACTGGCAGACCCAGCGCGACGCCATCCGACAGTTGCATACCGACCTGCTGCAGGCACCCGTGCCGCCCGGCATGCGGGAAGCCGCGCACCGCGCCAGCGATGCACAGGCCCGCGTGTCAGGCTGGTGGCGCTGGGGCGGCATGGCGGCCGGCATCGTGCTGGCCTTCGGCGTCGGTCGTTTGTCGAACCACGAATGGCCGAGCGGGCCCGCGCCAGGTTCTGCCCCCTTGGCCGACCCTGCCCGCCTTCGCGCGCGACGCATCGGTCGCCCACGCGGTGTACTCCCCCGAGAAGCGGCACCCTGTGGAGGTGGGCGCGGTGGATCAGGAGCACCTGGTGCAATGGCTGTCGCGCCGCACCGGCAAGGCGCTCAAGGTGCCGCGCCTCGATGCCTTGGGCTACGAACTCGTGGGTGGCCGCCTGCTGCCGGGCGACGTGGGTGCGCGCGCGCAGTTCATGTTCCAGAACGCCCAGGGCGTGCGCATCACCTTGTATCTTGGCGCCCTCGCCCCCACCACGGAACCTGCCGAGGCCAGCGGCGAAACCGCCTTCCGCTTCGCGCAGGAGGGCCCGGTGCCCGGCTTCTACTGGGTGGACCAGGGGTTCGGCTACGCCCTGAGTGGGCCGCTGAGCCGCGACGCACTCATGGCCTTGGCCGAGGCGGTGTACCGCCAGCTCTAAGCTGCGGCCTCAGCCCAACCGCCGCAGCGGGTGCTCGTCCACCGGCCAGGGGCTCTCGAAGAAAGCCGCGACCTCCGCTGGCGTCACGTCTTCGATGCGGGCCGGGTTCCACCGAGGCGCATGGTCCTTGTCCACCGCCAGGGCGCGGATGCCTTCCACCGTTTCGCTGGCGGCGCCGGGGCGCAGGTGGAAACAGCGATGCACCATGTCGCGCTCCATGCGCAGGTCGTCGGCCAGGCCCATGCCACGCGCGCGTCGGATCTGGTCGAGCACCACGTGCAGCATCAAGGGCGAGCGCTGGCGCAGGGTGGTGGCGGTCTGGCGGGCCCAGTCGCTGTCGGTCGCTTCGAGCGCGGCGATGATCTTCGGGACATCGGGCAGGCCGAAGATCCGGTCCACCTCTTTCGCCGGCCACGGGGCGGGCGCTGCGGTGGTGCTGAGGTGGCTCGTGCACCAGCGTTCCACCGACGCGCCGTTTTCGAACGGCGTGCGCTCGAGCGAGGCCCACAGGCCGGGCAAGCGGCCGGCGTCGATGAAGCCATCGGCCAGGCCCGCCGTGATGGCCTCGCGGCCGGTCAGCACCAGGCCCGTGAGCGCCAGGTACTCGCCCAGGCGGCCCGCGCAGCGGCTCAGGAAGTAGCCCCCGCCCACATCAGGAAACAGGCCGATGTTGGTTTCGGGCATGGCCAGCTTGCTGCGCTCGGTGACGATGCGCAGGCTCGCGCCCTGGCTGATGCCCATGCCACCGCCCATCACGATGCCGTCCATCAGCGCGATGTAGGGCTTGGGGTAGGTGTGGATCAGGTGGTTGAGCGCGTACTCCTCGGTGAAGAAGTCTTCCAGCGCTGCATCACCGGCCAGGGCCGCCTGGTGGAAGAAGCGGATGTCGCCGCCCGCGCAGAACGCGCCGAACGGGCCTTCCTTGTTGACCCCGCGCACCACCACCGCGAGCACCGCGTCATCGTCGCGCCAGGCCTGCAAGGTCTGCGTGAGGCTGCGAAGCATGTCGAGCGAGAGCGCGTTGAGGGCCTTGGGGCGGTTCAGGGTGATGCAGCCCACGCGCCCCCGGATTTCGGCAACGACATGGGTTTCGGGTGTCAGAGAAGTCATCTTTGTTCTTCCGGTCAGTCGATCATTGTGGCTGTTTGTCCACCGTCTGGATACGCGGGGTGCCAGCGCGCGAACGCCAGCCAAGCAGTTCGTTGAGCACCAGCGCGCCAATGACCAGCGAGCCGCCGGTCAGCACCTCCGGGCCGGGCACTTCGCCCGCGCCGGCCCAGGCCAGCAGGATGCCGAAGATCACCTCCAGCAGCGCGAGCAACGACACCTCGGGCGCCTTGAGCGAACGGGCGCACACAACGGCCAGCGCGCAGGGAATGGCCAGCTGCACCAGGCCAAGCAGGGCCAGCCAGGCCACGTCGGTGCCCGTGGCCTCGAATGGCAGCGCCAGGGGCAGCGTCGCCAGCGAGGACAGGAGGCCACCCAGCAGCACCGAGGGCACGAGGTCGATCTTTTCGCCATGGGTCTGGCCGCGTTGCACCACGGTCCAGTTGATGGCAGCGGCCACCGGCACGCACAGTGCCGCCAGCGAGCCGGCCACCAGGCCACCGGTCTGCGTGGCGGGGTCGCTGAAGGCTTGCAGGAACTGGCTGCCGTACATGTACACGATGCCCGCGCCGGCCGCCACGATGGCCAGCCAGGTGCGCAGCGCGAGCCGCTGGCCGAGCACCGCGCGCGCCACCAGCGCGGTGAACAGCGGGCCCACCGACATGATGATGAGCACGTTCGCCACGGTGGTGAAGGTCAGCGCCAGCATGAAGGCGGTGAACATCACGCTCCAGCAGACGCCCGAAATCCAGAACGCCTTGGAGCGCGCCAGCACGCCCCAATGGCGCTCGAGCATTCCCTGCCCGGGGTCGTCGGCGATCTGCCCCGCCGCGCGGTCGGCGGCGCGCCACCAGGGCAGGATCACCAGCAGCGACAGCGTGGTGAAGGCGCTGCGCCAGAACGTGACCTCGAAGCGCGCCGCCGATTCGAGCTGGCGCGAGACCACCCCCGCGATCGACCACATCAGGGTCACCACGATCATCATGAACACCGCCTGGGTGTGCGTCAGGCGACTGAGGGCACGAAAGGGCATGGTCTGTTCGTAAAAAAGGCCGCGTCCCGGGAGACAACGGCCTGTGCGGAGCGATCAGCCTTCGCGGCTGGCGCGCTTGCGGTCGTGCTCCTTCAGGTGGCGCTTGCGCAGGCGGATGCTCTTGGGCGTGATCTCCACCAGCTCGTCGTCCTCGATGAACTCCACGCCGTACTCCAGCGTGCACTCGATGGGCGGCGTGATCTTGATCGCGTCTTCCTTGCCGCTGACACGGAAGTTGGTCAGCTGCTTGGTGCGCGTGGCATTCACCACCAGGTCGTTGTCGCGGTTGTGGATGCCGACGATCATGCCTTCGTACACCGGGTCGCCAGCGCGCACGAACATGCGGCCGCGGTCGTCCAGCTTGCCCAGGGCGTAGGTGAAGATTTCACCGTCGTCCATGGAGATCAGCACGCCGTTCTTGCGGCTGGCGATGTCGCCCTTGTGCGGCTCGTAGCCGTCGAAGATGTTGGCGATCAGGCCCGAACCGCGCGTCAGGTTCAGGAACTCGTTGGTGAAACCGATCAGGCCACGGGCCGGGATGCGGTACTCCAGGCGCACGCGGCCGCGGCCATCGGGTTCCATGTTCACCAGCTCGCCCTTGCGCTCGCCCAGGGCCTGCATCACGCCGCCCTGGTGCTGCTCTTCGATGTCGGCCGTCACCATTTCGATCGGCTCGTGGCGCTCGCCGTTGATCTCGCGGAACACCACGCGCGGCTTGGACACGGCCAGTTCGTAGCCTTCGCGGCGCATGTTCTCCAGCAGGATGGTCAGGTGCAGTTCGCCCCGGCCCATCACTTCGAAAATGCCGTCTTCGCTGGTTTCCTTGACGCGCAGCGCGACGTTGCTTTGCAGTTCCTTCTGCAGGCGGTCCCAGACCTGGCGGCTGGTCACGTACTTGCCTTCGCGGCCGGCCAGCGGGCTGGTGTTGACGCAGAAGTTCATGGTCAGCGTCGGCTCGTCGATCTTGAGCATGGGCAGCGGCGCCGGGTTGAGCGGGTCGGTGATGGTCACGCCGATGCCGATGTCGGCAATGCCGTTGATCAGCACGATGTCGCCCGGGCCGGCTTCGGTCACCTGCACGCGGTCCAGACCCTGGAAGGTCAGCACCTGGTTGACGCGGCCCTTGATGGTCTTGCCATCGGGGCCTTCCATCACCGCCACGTCCATGCCGGGCTTGACGATACCGGCGCTGACGCGGCCCACGCCGATGCGGCCCACGAAGGTCGAGAAGTCGAGTGCGGAAATCTGCAGCTGCAGCGGTGCGCTCGGGTCACCCTTCTGCGACGGCACGTGCTTGAGCACGGTGTTGAACAGGGCCGACATGTCCGGGCCCCACTGCTCGCCGGGCGCGCCCTCGACCAGCGAGGTCCAGCCGTTGATGCCCGAGGCGTAGACCACGGGGAAGTCGAGCTGCTCGTCGTTGGCGCCCAGCTTGTCGAACAGGTCGAAGGCGGCGTTGATCACCTTGTCGGGGTTGGCACCCGGCTTGTCCACCTTGTTGACCACCACGATGGGCTTGAGGCCCAGGGCCAGCGCTTTCTTGGTCACGAAGCGCGTCTGCGGCATCGGGCCTTCCTGCGCGTCGATCAGCAGCACCACACCGTCCACCATGGACAGGGCGCGCTCCACCTCACCACCGAAGTCCGCGTGGCCGGGGGTGTCGACGATGTTGATGTGCGTGCCTTCCCAGCTCACCGCGCAGTTCTTGGCCAGGATGGTGATGCCGCGCTCGCGCTCGATGGCGTTGTTGTCCATCACCGTGTCGACCACCTTCTCGTGCTCGGCGAAGGTGCCCGACTGGCGCAGCAGTTGGTCCACCATGGTGGTCTTGCCATGGTCAACGTGGGCAATGATGGCGATGTTGCGGATTTGTTTGCTCATGATGTGAGTTCCGGTGAGGTTTCCAGGATTTGCTGTATTTCGGAGGGGCTCAGCAGTCGCCCCGGGATCAACTCCCCGGCCTGGGTGTGGGCACTGCCCAGCAGCACGGAAGATGGGAGGGAGGATGGGTCGGAAGTCGTGTGGGGCACGGGACCGAAGACCGCCACGCGGGCGCTGTCAGCCCACCCGCCCCGGCGGCGCACGCCGCTGAGAAAGCGCCCGGCATCGTCGGCGCCGAGCGTGACAGGGTCATGACCTTCCAGCAGGGACTGCACCGGCAGCAGCCGCGCCAGCCGGTCCTCTTCGCTCAAGGCTTCCAGCGCATCCAGTGCGATGCACTGCGAGACGTCGAATGGGCCGGTGGCGATGCGCCGCAGCGCGATGAGATGGCCGCCGCAACCCAGGGCTTCGCCAATGTCTTCACCCAAGGTGCGGATGTAGGTGCCCTTGCTGCAGCGCACCCGCAGGCGCAATTGCGGGGCCTCGCCCTGCAGCTGCATGTCCAGCAGCTCCAGATCGCGGATGACGACGTGGCGCGCTTCGCGCTCCACCGTCTCGCCGTCCCGCGCGTACTCGTAGAGCGCCTTGCCATCCTTCTTCAAGGCACTGTGCATGGGCGGCACCTGGGCAATGGGGCCGGTGAAGCGGTCGAGCACCTCGACCACCTGCCCCGCCGTGCACGTCACGGGGCGCGACTCGATGACGTCGCCCTCGGCATCGCCGGTGCGGGTCTTCACGCCCAGGCGCACGGTGGTCTCGTAGGTCTTGTCCGCGTCCAGGTGGATCTGGCTGAATTTGGTGGCGGCACCGAAACACAGCGGCAACACCCCGCTGGCCAGCGGGTCGAGCGTGCCGGTGTGGCCCGCTTTTTCCGCGCGCAGCAACCACTTGGCCTTCTGCAAAGCCTGGTTGCTGGAGAGACCCAGCGGTTTGTCGAGCAGCAGCACCCCATGCACAGGGCGCCGCTGCACCCGTGTGCGTGGCGCGTGCATGCTCATTCTTCCTTTGAACGAGAAGAAACGGCCTTGGAAATCAAGGCGTTCATGTCGGCCGCGCGCTCGGTGGTGCGGTCGAACACGAAATGCAGCGTCGGCACGGTGTGGATGTGCAGGCGCTTGAACAGGCCATTGCGCAGGAAACCGGCCGCCGCGTTGAGGCCTTGCAGGGTCTCATCGGGGTTGCCGGTCAACAGGCTGAAGAACACCTTGGCGTGCGCGTAGTCGGGCGTGACCTCCACCGCATTGATCGTGACCATGCCCACCCGCGGGTCCTTGAGCTCGCGCGCGATCAGCTCGGCCAGATCCCGCTGGATCTGGTCGGCCACGCGGAAACCGCGGTTGGGGGTGGATGATGCTTTGCGGGGCATGGTTTACAGCGTGCGAGCCACTTCCTTGACTTCGAAGAATTCGAGCTGGTCGCCTTCCTTGATGTCGTTGTAGTTCTTCAGCTTGATACCGCACTCGAAGCCTTCCTTGACTTCGCGCACATCGTCCTTGAGGCGCTTGAGCGTGTCGATCTCGCCGGTGTAGACCACCACGTTGTCGCGCAGCAGGCGGAAATGCGCGCTGCGGGTGACCATGCCGGAAGTGACCATACAGCCAGCGACCGTGCCGATCTTGGAGGCCACGAACACGGTGCGGATCTCGGCCGAGCCGATGACCTCTTCGCGCTTCTCGGGCGCCAGCATGCCGGACATGGCCGCCTTCAGATCGTCCACGGCGTCGTAGATGATGTTGTAGTAGCGCAGGTCCACGTCGTTGCCTTCGGCCAGCTTGCGCGCGCCCACGTCGGCACGCACGTTGAAGCCGATGATCACCGCCTTGGAGGCGATGGCCAGGTTGACGTCCGATTCGCTGATGCCACCGACCCCGGCGAACACCAGCTGCACCTTGACCTCTTCGGTCGAGAGCTTGAGCAGCGAGGCCGACAGCGCTTCCTGCGAACCCTGCACATCGGCCTTGACGATGATGGGCAGCAGCTTGACCTCGCCCGCCGTCATGTCGGAGAACATGTTCTCCAGCTTGGCGGCCTGTTGCTTGGCCAGCTTGGTGTTGCGGAACTTGCCGGCGCGGTAGGTGGCGATTTCGCGCGCACGGCGCTCGTCGGTCATCACCATGAAGTCGTCGCCAGCCTGAGGCACTTCGGACAGGCCCTGGATTTCCACCGGAATCGACGGGCCGGCCGCCTTGATGGGCTTGCCGTTCTCGTCGAGCATGGCGCGCACGCGGCCCGAGGTCTGACCGACCAGGATCACGTCGCCGGTCTTGAGCGTGCCGCTCTGCACCAGCACCGTGGCCACCGCGCCGCGGCCCTTGTCCAGGCGCGCTTCGATCACCAGGCCCTTGGCGATGGTGTCCACCGGCGCCTTGAGCTCCAGCACTTCAGCCTGCAACAGCACCTGTTCAAGCAGCGCGTCCACGCCCGCACCGGTCTTGGCCGACACGCCCACGAACGGCGTGTCACCGCCAAACTCTTCCGGCACCACTTCTTCGGCGATCAGTTCCGAGCGCACCTTCTCGAGGTTGATGCCCGGCTTGTCGATCTTGGTCAAGGCCACGACCATCGGCACACCCGCCGCTTTCGCGTGCTTGATGGCTTCCTTGGTCTGCGGCATGACGCCGTCGTCGGCCGCGCAGACCAGGATCACGATGTCGGTGGCCTGGGCACCACGGGCACGCATGGCGGTGAACGCCTCGTGGCCCGGGGTGTCGAGGAACGAGATCATGCCGCGCTCGGTTTCCACGTGGTACGCACCAATGTGCTGCGTGATACCGCCGGCTTCGCCCGCAGCCACCTTCGCACGGCGGATGTAGTCGAGCAGCGAGGTCTTGCCGTGGTCGACGTGGCCCATGACGGTGACCACCGGCGCGCGAGGCAAGGCCTCGGCGTCCTGTTGCGTGGCTTCCTCGTCGGTGAAGGCCTCGGGGTCGTCCAACGCGGCCACGACGGCCTTGTGACCCAGCTCTTCCACCACGATCATGGCGGTGTCCTGATCCAGCGGCTGGTTGATGGTGACCATCTGGCCCAGCTTCATCAACTGCTTGATGACCTCGGACGACTTCAGGCTCATCTTGTGCGCGAGCTCGGCCACGGTGATGGTCTCGGGCACGTGCACTTCGATCACCTTGAACTCGGTCGGTGCCACGAAGCTGCTCTGGCCGGCATCGCGCGAATCGCGGTCGTTGCGGCGGCCACGCGGGCCGCCACGCCAGTTGGAACGCCCGGCGCTGGTGTCGCCACGGGTCTTGATTTCCTTCTTCTTGGCCGCGTCGTCCTTCCAGGTGGAGGACAGGTTCTCGGACTTGACTTCCTTCTTGCCCGCGGCACCGCCCGGAGCGGCCGCCGTGGCGCCGGCCGTGGCGGGTGCCTTGCCCGGCGTGCCGGCTGGCTTGTGCAGCGTGCCCTTGATGCCCGCCTTCGGGTCGGCGACAGGCGCCGGCTCCGGCTTCTTCGCCACCAGGGTCCTGGCGGGAGCGGACATCATCGCGCGGATGTTCGCGGCTTCGGCCTCGGCCTTGCGGCGGCGCTCCAGCAAATCTTGTGCGCGCAGTTCCTCGGCCTTCTTGGCCTCGGCGTTCTTGTCGGCCAGCACGCGGGCAGCGGACTCGCGCTCCAGCGAAGCCGTCTTGGCCTGGGCGTCCTTGCTCGCCTTGGCGGCGGCAGCCTCGTCCACCGACACCGGCGCGGCGGCCTCGGCGGCGACGCGCGCGGCCGCCTCAGCGGCTTCGGCCGCGGCGGCACGCTCCTGCTCGGCCTTGGCCTGGCGGGCTTCCTCGGCCTCGCGGGCCTGGCGCTTCTGCGTCAGTTCTTCTTCCTGGCGGCGCAGCAACTCGGCCTGGCGGCGCGCGTCTTCCTCGCGCCGGGCCAGTTCCTCGGTGTCGATCGCGGGTGCGGCCGGCGCGGCTTCGGCCACGGCCTCGGGCACCGCGACCTCGTCGTCGCGCTTGATGAAGGTGCGCTTCTTGCGCACTTCCACCTGGATGGTGCGGGCGCGCCCGGTCGCATCGGCCTGCTTGATCTCGGAGGTCGATTTCTTGACGAGGGTGATCTTCTTGCGTTCACCGCCCGCCGTGCCGTGGCTGGCCTTGAGGTGGCCGAGCAGCGACTGCTTGTCGGATTCGGTGACCGCATCGGTCCCGGAAGTCTTGGGCACTCCGGCTGCTGTGAGTTGCTCCAGCAGGACGGAAGTGGGCTTGTTCAGCTCGGCAGCCAATTCGGCGACGGTGGTACTGGTCATGGGTTCTTTTCTCCGCTGGGGCCTCCGCTGGTCAGTTCGTGGATTGCGCTTCGTCACCGGTGAACCAGTGCGCGCGTGCCAGCATGATCAGCGCCGTGGCCTCTTCAGGCGTCTGTGCGGTGATGTCGGTGAGTTCGTCGGCGGCCAGGTCGGCCAGCTCGTCGCGGGTGTGGACACCGGCGTCGGCCAACTTGGCGATCAGCTCGGGCGTCACGCCTTCGAGGTCGCGCAGGTCCTGCGAGACTTCCTCGACGCTTTCTTCCCGCGCGATTTCCATCGTCAGCAGGGCGTCCTTGGCGCGCGTGCGCAACTCGTTGACGGTGTCTTCGTCGAAAGATTCGATCTCAAGCATTTCCTGCAGCGGCACGTAGGCCACTTCCTCGAGGCTGGTGAAACCTTCCTCGATCAGGATGTCGGCAATTTCCTGGTCCACGTCCAGCTTGGCCATGAACACCTTGCGGATGCCGTCGGCCTCTTCGGCCTGCTTTTGCGCCGATTCGTCGGCGGTCATGATGTTGATGCGCCAGCCGGTCAGTTCCGAAGCCAGGCGCACGTTCTGGCCGCCACGGCCGATCGCGATCGCGAGGTTTTCCTCGTCGACCACCACGTCCATCGCGTGGCGCTCTTCGTCCACCACGATAGAGACCACGTTGGCCGGGGCCAGCGCGCCGATCACGAACTGCGCCGGGTCTTCCGACCACAGCACGATGTCCACGCGCTCGCCGGCGAGCTCGTTGGTCACGCCGTTGACGCGCGAACCGCGCACACCGACGCAGGTGCCGATGGGGTCGATGCGCTTGTCGAAGCTGTGCACGGCGATCTTGGCGCGCGAACCCGGGTCGCGGGCGCAGGTCTTGATCTCCAGCAGGCCTTGCTCGATCTCGGGCACTTCCTGGCGGAAGAGCTCGATCATGAAGGAAGGTGCCGAGCGCGACAGCAGGATGGGCGCGCCGCGCAGCGTCAGGTCCACTTCCATGATCATGGCGCGCACGCGGTCGCCGGTGCGGAAGTTTTCCTTGGGGATCATCTCGCCGCGCTTGAGGCGGCCTTCAACCCGGCCGCTCTCGACGATCAGGTCGCCCTTGTCCATGCGCTTGACGGTGCCCACGAAGATCTTGTCGCCGCGCGACATGAAGTCGTTGAGCAGCATCTCGCGCTCGGCGTCGCGGATCTTCTGCAGGATCACCTGCTTGGCGGCCATTGCGCCGATGCGTCCGATCGGCACGCTTTCCACCGGCTTCTCGATGTAGTCGCCCTCCTCGATGTCGGCGAGTTCATCGCGCGCATCGCTGAGCATTTCTTCGGCATCCGGGTTCTGCAGGCCGGCCTCATCGGGCACGACCAGCCAGCGGCGGAAAGTTTCGTAGGCGCCGGTGTCCGGGTCCATCGCGACGCGGATGTCGACATCGCCTTTGTAGAGTTTCTTGGTGGCCGAGGCCAGTGCGAGCTCCACGGCGCCGAGCACCACGTCGCGCTCGACGTTCTTCTCGCGGGAGATCGCATCGATCAGCATCAACATTTCGCGGTTCATTTCACTCGCCCACCTTTCCGAATAGCTTTTCCGTAATCACAACGTTTTCTCTCATTCATCGCCCGGCGCAGCGGCCGCGCCAGGGGCCTGCCGGCCCTTGAAATTCACGATCGGCGCGAGCCGCGCCTGCTGGACATCCGCCAGCCCAAAAGCCAGGGCCTGCAGCGGCACGGGCGCGCGCTTCTTGCTCACGCGCTGCCCCGGCTTGGGTTCGGGCGCATCGCTCCAGACCACCTGCCACTGCACACCGTCGTCGGCACGTTCGAGCGTGCCGCGAAATTTCTTGCGGTTCGCCGCCACATCGGTCCCCGTGGCGCCGATCGGCGCCTTTAGGGTCAGGTCCACCACGTGGCCTTCAAACCGCACGTAATCGATCTCGCGCTTGAGCGGGCGATCGATGCCCGGCGAACCCACTTCGAGGCGCCGGTACTCCAGACCTTCCACTTCCAGCAGGTACTGCAGCTGGCGCGTGACCTTCTCGCAATCTTCCACCGTCACAAAGCGCTCGGCGGGCATCGGCTGCCCCTCCACGGGCGCCTGCCAGGGCCAGTCGATCGTCACGCGCAACAGACCGCCAGCGGAGCGTTCGAGTTCCACCAGGTCAAAGCCCAGTCCGGTGACGGTCTGCTCTACGGTGTCTTGCCAAGCCATTGCGTGTGGTGTCTGCCCAGGGTTCGCCCCCCGGCGGTCCGTGGGGCCAAAAGCGTTCGGCCAAAAAAAATGGGCCGGTAGTTACCCGCCCATTTGGTCGTGAAGCCAGCATTGTAACGCTTCTGTGCGCTATCTGGCAACCTCGCTCAGATGCCCAGCACCCATTGGATGAGGTTCTTGCGCAGAAAGCCCAACATGCCGAAAGAAAGCACCAGGAAGAGGACAAAAGTACCAAATTTCCCCGCCTTGGACTCGCGCGCGAGGTTGAGCACGATGAACAGCATGTAGAGGATGAAGGCACCGACACCGAAGGTCAGCCCGAACTGCGCGATCTGGCCCTCGGTGAAGCCCAGGACGGTGGCTTCCATCGCTCAGCCCTGCCCGTCCCCGGCGGTCAGATCGCGGTAGGCGTGCCAGCTGGCGTGGCCCATCAGTGGAATGAGCACGATCAGGCCCAGCAGGCCCGACGCCATGCCCAGGCCGGCGAGCAGCGCGATGCACACCGCCCACAGCGTGGCCGGGCCCGGGTGGCTGGCGCACGGCGCGCCAGCTGCGGAACACCGCCGCGCTCACCGCCACCGGCCGATCCACCAGCATGGGCAGCGCCACCAGGGTGGACGCGAAGACCGGGGCGGCCAGCAGCGCGCCCAGCAGCAGCCAGACCTCGAACAGGCCGATCTCGCGCACCAGCACCACGTGGCGCAGAAAATCCATCGGCTTGTGAATGGGCACGGGCGACCACAGGGTGATCAGCGCCGCCGAGGTCAGCACCCAGCCGGTGCCCGCCAGCCCCAGCAGCAGACCAAAGCGCACCAGCCGGGCGTCGCCCGAGCGCCAGAGCGCCCACACCTCGGCCATGCCGATGCGCTGCCCGCGTTCCAGCCCCCGGCTGACCGCGTACAGGCCGGTGGCCAGGATGGGCGCGACGATGAGAAAACCCGAGAAGGCGCCGGCCAGCAGCCAGAAGCGATCGCGCGCGATCCACAGCAGCCAGGCGCCGAAGGCGGTGACCAGCAGGCCATGCACCAGACCCGGCACGGGGTTGCGACAGAGGTCGGCCCAGCCCGCCGCCACCCAGCGCGCGGGCGAGGTCAGCGTGACTGGCGACGAAGGCATGCGATCCACATCCATTGAGCGCGTTATAGCCTCAGCGCCCGCGCCAGCGACTGACGCAGATCAAGAACGGTGTGGGTTCAGGCGGCGGCCTGCACCAGTGCGCGCGTGTAGGGGTGCTCGGGCGCCTGCAGGACCCGGTCCACCGGCCCATGCTCCACCACCACACCGTCCTTCATCACCATCACGTCGTGCGCCATGGCGTGGATCACGTCCACGTCGTGGGTGATCAGCAGGTAGCTCAGGCCCCGCTCTCGCTGCAGGCGCTGCAGCAGCGACAGCACCTGCTTCTGCACCGTCACGTCGAGTGCGCTGGTGGGCTCGTCGAGCACCAGCAGTTGCGGATCGACGATCAAGGCACGGGCGATCGCCAGCCGCTGCCGCTGACCGCCCGAGAACTCGTGCGGGTACCGCTGCAGCCAGTCGCTGCCGTGCTCGGGGTCGTCAACCAGTCCTACGTCGGCCAGCGCGGTCACCACCCGCTCGCGCCGCTGAGCCACCGACAGCCCCGGCTGGTGCACCTGCAGGCCCTCGCCCACGATCTGCTCGACGGTCAGGCGCGGCGAGAGCGAGGAAAACGGGTCCTGGAACACCACCTGGACGCGCTGGCGCAGGGCGCGGTCCCGGCCGGCCTTTTTCGCCTGCGTCCAGTCGGTGCCATCGATCTGCAGGCTGCCCTGGTGCGGCAGCAAGCCGAGCGCGGCCAGCGCCAGGGTGGACTTGCCCGAGCCGGACTCGCCGATCACACCCAGCGTCTGCCCCGGGGCGATCACCATGTCGGCGCCGTGCACCGCCACGAACTCGCCCTTTCTGAACCACCCCTTGAAACCTGGCAGCCGCACGGGATAGCTCACGCGCAGACGCTGGGACTTCAACACAGGCGCCGCATCGGCCCGCACCACCGGCTCGGCCACGTCGCGCTCGGGCTTGCTGGCCAGCAGCTTGCGCGTGTAGGGGTGCTGGGGCGCGGCGAACACGTCGCCCACCCCGCCCTGCTCCACCAGGTGCGCACGTTCCATCACGGCCACGCGGTCGGCGAAGCGGCGCACGAGGTTCAGGTCGTGCGTGATCAGCAGCACCGCCATGCCGTGCTGCCGCTGCAGGTCCGCGAGCAGGTCGAGGATCTGCACGCGCAGGGTCACGTCCAGCGCGGTGGTGGGTTCGTCGGCCAGCAGCAGCTTGGGCGCGCTGGCCAGGGCCATGGCGATCATGGCGCGCTGGCGCTGGCCGCCGCTGAGCTGGTGCGGAAAGGCGTTGGCGCGGCGCGCCGGCTCGGGAATGCCGGTGGAGGCCAGCAGCTCGTGGGACGCCACCACCGCCTGGCGGAGCGTGAGGCCCTTCTTGAGCTGCAGCACCTCGCGGATCTGATCGCCCACGGTGTAGAGCGGGTTGAGCGCGCTCATCGGCTCCTGGAACACGACCGCCACCTCGTCGCCCCGAACGCCACGCAGCTGGCGCTCGGTCATGGCGAGCAGGTCCTTGCCCTGCAGCAGCGCACGGCCGGACACGTCCGCGTTGTGCACCAATCGCAGCAGCGAGAGCGCCGACACCGTCTTGCCAGAACCCGATTCGCCCACCAGCGCGAGCTTCTCGCCGGCCCGGATCGAGAAATCGATGCCATGCACGACCTCCTGGCCGGCGAACGCCACGCGCAGATCCCTGACTTCGAGCAGCATGGGCGCCGTCATTTGTCGGCCTTTCGGGGGTCCAGCGCGTCGCGCAGCGCATCGCCCATGAAGGTGAGCAGCAGCAGCGTGATCACCAGCACGGCGAACGTGGAAAGGGAAATCCACCAGGCGTCGATGCTGTTCTTGCCCTGGCTGAGCAACTCGCCCAGTGACGGCGTGCCCGGCGGCACCCCCAGGCCGAGGAAGTCCAGCGAGGTCAGCGCCAGGATGGCCGCGCTCATGCGGAACGGCAGGAAGGTGACCACGGGCGTCAGGCTGTTGGGCAGCACGTGGCGCCAGATGATCTGCCCGTTCGACAGGCCCATGGCGCGCGCCGCGCGCACGTAGTCGAGCTGGCGGTTGCGCAGGAACTCAGCGCGCACGTAGTCGGACAGGCCCATCCAGCCGAACAGGCTGAGCAGGATCAGCAGCAAGCCCAGGCTGGGCGAGAACACGGCCGAGAAGATGATGAGCAGGTACAGCTCCGGCATGGAGCTCCAGATCTCGATGAAGCGCTGGAAGGCCAGGTCGGTCTTGCCACCAAAGAAGCCCTGGATCGCGCCGGTGATGACGCCCAGCACCACGCCGATGGCTGTGAGCGCCAGCGCGAACAGCACGCTCACGCGAAAGCCGTAGATCAGCTGCGCCAGCAGGTCGCGCCCCCGGTCGTCGGTGCCCAGCCAGTTGTCCCACGTGGGCGCCGACGGATTGGGCGATTTGGCGAAGTAGTTGATGGTTTGCGCACCATAGGGGTTGGGTGCGTAGAGGGCCCAGTTGTCGCCCCGGGTGATCTGCTCGCGGATGAAGGGGTCGAGGTAGTCGGTGGGCGTCTCGAAGTCGCCCCCGAAGACGGTCTCCGCATGGTCCTGCACCACCGGGAAATAGGTCTTGCCCTCGTAGCGCACGATCAGCGGCCGGTCGTTGGACAGCACCTCGGCGAAGAGGCTGGCCACCACCAGCGCACAGAAAATCACCAGGCTCCAGTAGCCGAGCCGGTTGCGCTTGAAGCGCAGCCAGGCGCGCCGGCTGGGGCTCATGGACACCGCTGGCCATCAGTCGAACTTCACGCGGGGGTCCACCCACACGTAGCAAAGGTCGGAGATCAGCTTGGTGACCAGTCCGATCAGGGTGAACAGGAACAGCGTGCCCATGACGACCGGGTAGTCGCGCCGGATCACGCTCTCGTAGCTCAGCAGACCCAGGCCATCCAGCGAGAACAGGGTTTCAATGAGCAGCGCCCCCGTGAAGAAGGCGCCGATGAAGGCCGCCGGAAAACCGGTGACGATGGGGATGAGCGCGTTGCGGAACACGTGTTTCCACAACACCTGCCGCTCCGACAGCCCCTTGGCCAGCGCCGTCATCACGTACTGTTTGCGGATTTCCTCCAGGAAGGCGTTCTTCGTCAGCATGGACGTGACGGCGAAGCTGCCCAGCACCATGGCCGTGACGGGCAGCGTGATGTGCCAGAGGTAGTCGATGATGCGCGCGCCCCAGCTCAGCTCCTCCCAGTTGGCGGAGGTAAGCCCACGCAGCGGGAACCACTGCAGCTGCCCGCCGAAGATCACCAGCAGCGCGACGCCCAGCACGAAGCCCGGGATGGCATAGCCCACGAGCACGAGCAAGGTGCTGACCAGATCGAAGCGCGTGCCGGCCCGCACGGCCTTGGCGACGCCCAGCGGCACGGCCACGCCGTAGCTGATGAGAAAGGTCCACAAACCCAGGCTGATGGACACCGGCAGCTTCTCGGCAATGAGCTGGCTCACCGGCTTGTTCTGGAAGAAGCTGTTGCCCAGGTCGAAGCGCGCGAAACGGCCCAGCATCTCGACGAAACGCGTGTGCGCGGGTTTGTCGAAACCGTAGAGCGCCTTGATCTGCTCCAGGCGCTGCGGGTCCACGCCCTGCGCGCCCCGGTAGGTCATGCCGCTGCCCTCCGCGCCGCCGGGCCCGCCCGCCCGCGCGCGCGTCGGCCAGGTACTGTTCCACCGGGCCACCGGGCACGAACTGGATCACCACAAACGTCAGCAGCAGCACGCCGAACAACGTGGGCAGCATGAGCAGCAGGCGTTTGAGGATGTAAGACAACATAGGGCGTCAGCGGAAGGTCATTTTCTGGCCCACCAGGTGGTCATGGCCCAGGTCTCGGCCTGGGTGTAGGGCGGCATGCTGGCCGGCTTGTCCAGCCGCGTGGCGTTGTAGGCCATGCGGTGTTCGTTGACCGTCCATTGCGGGATCAGGTAGTGGCTGTGCGCGATCACGCGCTCCAGCGCATGGCAGGCCGGCAGCAGCTCGGCCTTGGTCCTGGAACTGGTCATGCGGCGCAACAGGGCATCGACCGCCGGGCTCTTGACGCCCGCGAAATTGCCCGAACTCGGCATGTCTGCCGCCTTGCTGCCGAAGATCTCGACGTACTCCTGCCCCGGGTTGTTGGTGCCGGGAAAGGCGATCGAAATCATCTCGTACTCGAAACGATCGACCCGTTGCTGGTAGAGGGCGTAGTCCACGGAACGGAAGTTCAGGCGAATGCCCAATTTCTCCAGGTTGCGGATCCACGGGCCGACAGTGCGCACGCCGCCCTCGCGGCTGTCCAGGTACTCCAGCACCATGGGCTCGCCCTTGGCATTGCGCAGCGCGCCGTCGCGCACCTCCCAGCCCGCCTCGCTCAGGAGGGTGCGGGCCTTGCGCAGGTTCGCCCGCAGCGAGGAGTCCCCATCGGTGCGCGGGGGCACGGTCATGGGGCCGAAGACCGCGTCAGGCACCTTGCCGCGCCAGGGCTCCAGCAGCGCCAGTTCCTCCGCCGTGGGCAGGCCCGTGGTTTCGCAATCGGTGTTGCCGAACAAGCCATTCACACGGTGGTACGAGCTGTAGAACATCTGGCGGTTCATCCACTCGTAGTCAATGGCCAGGCCCAGCGCCTCGCGCACCCGCACATCGGCCAGCTTGGGGTTGCGCGTGTTGAGCACGTAGCTCTGGAAACCCGAGGGCAGCCGATGGGCGAATTCGCCCTTGACCAGCTCACCGCTGTCAAAGCGGCGCCCGTTCACGCGGCGGGCCCAGTCTCCCGCGGAAAACACCTGCAGCAGGTCGTATTCGCCTGCCTTGAAGCCCTCGAGGCGGGCCGTGTTGTCCTTGTAGATCTTGACCGTGATGCGGTCGAAGTTGTCCGTGCCGCGCTTGACGTTGAGATCGCGGGCCCAGTAGTTCGGGTCGCGCACGTAGGTGATGTCGCGCCCGAACACCACGGGGCCGATCTTGTAGCGCCCGCTGCCGATCGGCACGTCCATGACCACCTGATCGAACGGCTTGGCCTTGCCGTCCACCATGCCCCACTTGCGGCTGAAGACGGGAATGGTGCCCACCGTCAGCGGCAGTTCGCGGTTCGGCCGCTTGAAGCGGAAGCGCACCGTGCGTTCGTCGATCACGTCCAGCCCCGCCACCTCCTCCAGCAGCGTCTTGTAGGCCGGCATGGTCTGCGGGCTCATCAGCGTGTCGTAGCTGTGGCGCACGTCGGCGGCCAGCACGGGGTCGCCGTTGTGAAAGCGCGCCTCGGCACGCAGCTTGAACGTGGCCGACAGGCCATCGTCGGCCACCGAGACATCGCTGGCGAGCAGCCCGTAGGCCGACGCGGTCTCGTCCAGCGAGGGTGTGAGCAAGGTGTCGAACACCAAGGCGGCGAGGTAGGCCGGTGCCGAACCCCGGATGGTGAACGGGTTGTACTTGTCGAAGGTGGACACCCGCTGGTTGCTCACCAGCCGCAGCTCGCCACCCTGCGGCGCGTTCGGGTTCACGTAGTCGAAGTTCGTGAAACCCGCCGGGTACTTCAGGTCGCCCCACAGCGCATAGCCATGGGCCGCCCAACTGGCCGGGCTCCACGCCACCAGGGCCACGGCCGCGCACAGCGTCGCGAGACGGCTGTGGAGGCAAGGGGCGGAACGACGCATGAGACAATTCTGAAGGATTTTTCTCTGGAGACTGAAAAATGGGTTTTCTCGCTGGCAAGAAACTGCTGATCACGGGCGTGCTGTCCAACCGATCCATCGCCTACGGCATTGCCAAGGCCTGCCACCAACAAGGCGCCGAGCTGGCGTTCAGCTACGTCGGTGACCGTTTCAAGGACCGCATCACCGAGTTCGCGGCCGACTTCGATTCCAAGCTCATCTTCGATTGCGACGTGAGCGACGACGCCCAGATCGACAAGATGTTCGCCGACCTGTCGCAGGCCTGGCCCAAGTTCGACGGCTTCGTGCACAGCATCGGCTTCGCCCCGCGCGAGGCCATCACCGGCGACTTCCTCGAAGGCCTCTCGCGCGAAGCCTTCCGCATCGCTCACGACATCAGCGCCTACAGCTTCCCCGGCATGGCCAAGGCGGCCCTGCCCTACCTGAACGACAAGGCCTCGCTGCTCACGCTGAGCTACATGGGCGCGATCCGCGCGGTGCCCAACTACAACACCATGGGCCTGGCCAAGGCCAGCCTGGAAGCATCCGTGCGCTACCTCGCCGAATCGCTCGGCCCCAAGGGCATGCGCGTCAACGGCATCAGCGCCGGCCCGATCAAGACGCTGGCGGCCAGCGGCATCAAGGACTTCGGCAAGCTGCTCAACCTGGTGGCTTCCGCCGCGCCGATTCGCCGCAACATCACCATCGAGGAAGTGGGCAACGTGGCCGCATTCCTGCTCTCCGACCTCGCCTCCGGCGTGTCGGCGGAGATCACCTACGTGGATGGCGGCTACGCCCAGACCACGGGCGTGAGCCGCGACAGCCAGGCCATGCTCTGAAATGGAAAACGCCCCGCGCCACTGACGTGGCCGGGGCGCTTGGCGGCACGGAAGCCCGCAGGCCTCAGGCCTTCACGCAGTCCGCGAAATAGCTCTTGCGGCCGTCGTCGCCCACCACTTCCACTAGGCCGTGGATGTCGGTCTCGAAGCCCGGGCACTGCAGGTTGAACTCGCGCGCGAACTTCAGGTAGTCCACGATCTTCTTGTTGAACACCTCACCCGGGATCAGCAGCGGGATGCCCGGCGGGTACGGCGTCACCAGGCTGGTGGTGATGCGGCCTTCCAGCGCGTCGATCGGCACCCGCTCGGTGGTGCGTTGCGCGATGTGCGCGAAGGCATCGGTGGGCTTCATCGCCGGCGTGAGGTCGCTCAGGTACATCTCGGTCGTGAGGCGCGCGATGTCGTAGCGGGCGTACAGCTCGTGCACGTGCTGGCACAGGTCGCGCAGGCCCATCTGCTCGTAGCGCGGGTGCTTCTGGCAGAACTCCGGCAGGATGCGCCACATCGGCTGGTTCTTGGCGTAGTCGTCCTTGAACTGCTGCAGCGCGGTCAGCAGCGTGTTCCAGCGGCCCTTGGTGATGCCGATGGTGAACATGATGAAGAAGCTGTACAGGCCCGTCTTCTCCACCACCACGCCGTGCTCGGCCAGGAACTTGGTGACGATGGACGCCGGAATGCCGTTGGTTTCGAAACGGCCGTCCAGGTTCAGGCCCGGGGTGACGATGGTCGCCTTGATCGGGTCCAGCATGTTGAAGCCAGGCGCCATGTCGCCGAAGCCGTGCCAGTCCTTCTCGCTGAAAGACACGTCCTTCTGCTTGAGCACCCAGTCGCCGGTCTCGCCCATGCCTTCGTCGGCCAGGTCGTCCGGCCCCCAGACCTTGAACCACCAGTCGTCCTCACCGAACTCGGCTTCCACCTTGCGCATGGCGCGGCGGAAATCGAGCGCTTCGAAGATGCTCTCTTCCACCAGCGCACGGCCGCCGGGCGGCTCCATCATGGCCGCAGCCACGTCGCAACTCGCGATGATCGCGTACTGCGGGCTGGTGCTGGTGTGCATCAGGTAAGCCTCGTTGAAGAGGTGGCGGTCCAGCTTGACGTTCTGCGAATCCTGCACGAGCACGTGGCTGGCCTGGCTGATGCCGGCAAGCAGCTTGTGAATGGACTGCGTCGCGTACACCACCGACTCCATCGGCCGCGCGCGCTTTTTGCCCATGGCGTGGAAGTTGCCGTAGAACGGGTGGAAGGCCGCGTGCGGCAGCCAGGCTTCGTCGAAATGCAGGTTGGCCACGTAGCCGTCCAGCATCTGCTTGATGGCCTCGGTGTTGTAGAGCACGCCGTCGTAGGTGGACTGCGTCAGCGTGAGCACGCGCGGCTTCACGGTGGCGGCGTCCACGCCGGCCAGCAGCGGGTTGGCGCGGATCTTGGCCTGGATCGCCTCGATCTCGAATTCGCTCTGCGGGATCGGGCCGATGATGCCGTAGTGGTTGCGCGTGGGCTTGAGGAAGACGGGGATCGCGCCCGTCATGATGATGCTGTGCAGGATGGACTTGTGGCAATTGCGGTCCACCACCACCACGTCGCCCGGCGCCACCGTGTGGTGCCACACCATCTTGTTGGAGGTGGACGTGCCGTTGGTGACAAAGAAGCAGTGGTCGGCATTGAAGATGCGCGCCGCATTGCGCTCGCTCGCGCCGATGGCGCCGTTGTGGTCCAGCAGCTGGCCCAGCTCCTCCACCGCGTTGCACACGTCGGCGCGCAGCATGTTCTCGCCGAAGAACTGGTGGAACATCTGGCCCACGGGGCTCTTCAGGAAGGCCACGCCACCCGAGTGCCCCGGGCAGTGCCACGAATAGGAACCGTCTTCCGCGTAGTCCAGCAAGGCCTTGAAGAACGGCGGCTGGATGCCTTCGAGGTAGCTCTTGGCCTCGCGGATGATGTGGCGCGCCACGAACTCCGGCGTGTCCTCGAACATGTGGATGAAGCCATGCAGCTCGCGCAGCACGTCGTTGGGCAGGTGCCGGCTGGTCTTGGTCTCGCCGTAGATGTAGATCGGCACGTCGGCGTTCTTGCGGCGCACCTCGTCGATGAAGCTGCGCAGGTTCAGCACCACGGGGTCGATGTCGTCGCCGTGGCTGAACTCCTCGTCGTCGATCGACAGGATGAAGGCACTCGCCCGGCTCTGCTGCTGCGCGAACTGGCTCATGTCGCCATAGCTCGTCACGCCCACCACCTCGAAGCCTTCGACTTCGATGGCCTGTGCCAGCGCGCGGATGCCCAGGCCCGAAGTGTTCTCCGAGCGGAAGTCCTCATCGATGATGACGATGGGAAAGCGGAATTTCATGTGAGATTCTCCAGCCGTGTTCAGCCGGCTACGGGGGAAGGGCACCATCGGCGGGGACCCCAACGGTGGCAAAGCAGGCGCGAAGTGTACGGAAATCGCGTGTCTCCCTGCGGAACGCGCCGGCCTTTTGTCGCAGAATGTGGCGCAAGCCAGACATTCCTTCTGGCCAGACCCTTGGGCCGCGCCCGGGTTCCCTTGGCATTCTGAAGACAGGAGTATTCATGTCGGACTCAACCGTGTGGTGGCTGCTGGCCGGCGCTGCTGTCGCGCTGGAGCTTTTCACAGGCACCTTTTACCTGCTGATGCTCGCCGTGGGCCTGGCCGCCGGCGCGCTCGCGGCACACGCAGGCCTGGGCACCACCATGGAGCTGATCGCGGCGGCGGTGGTCGGCTCTGCCGCCGTGGTGGGCTGGTACTTCATCAAGAAACGCGGTGCCGGCGACCCCTCGGTGCGCGCCATGCGCAGCGTCAACCTCGACATCGGCGAGGTGCTGCAGATCGACGAATGGCACGCCGACGGCACCGCGAGCGTGAAATACCGTGGCGCGCAATGGACCGTGATCCAGCGCCCGGGCAACCCGCCCACCCCAGGCGCCTACCGCGTGGCCGAGCTCGTGGGCAACCGCCTGCTGGTCGACAAGGTCTGAGCGCGAACACGCATGCGCTACCCTCGCCCCTCCTGAAACCTTTCTGAGAAGCCATTGCCATGGAAATTGCCATCCTCCTCTTCATCATCGCCGTCATCTTCATCACACGGTCCATCAAGGTCGTGCCGCAGCAGAACGCGTGGGTGGTGGAGCGCCTGGGCAAGTACCACTCTTCGCTCGCGCCGGGCCTGAACTTCCTGGTGCCCTTCGTCGACAAGGTGGCCTACAAGCACAGCCTGAAGGAAATTCCGCTGGACGTGCCCAGCCAGGTCTGCATCACGCGCGACAACACCCAGCTGCAAGTGGACGGCATCCTGTACTTCCAGGTCACCGACCCGATGCGCGCGAGCTACGGCTCGTCCAACTACATCGTGGCCGTGACCCAGCTGGCACAGACCTCGCTGCGCTCGGTCATCGGCAAGCTGGAACTCGACAAGACCTTCGAAGAGCGCGACGTGATCAATGCGCAGGTGGTCTCGGCCATCGACGAAGCCGCGCTGAACTGGGGCGTGAAGGTGCTGCGCTACGAAATCAAGGACCTCACGCCGCCCGAGGCCATCCTGCGCGCCATGCAGTCGCAGATCACCGCCGAGCGCGAGAAGCGCGCGCTGATCGCGGCGTCCGAAGGCCGCCGCCAGGAACAGATCAACATCGCCACCGGCGAGCGCGAAGCCTTCATTGCCCGCTCCGAAGGCGAAAAGCAGGCCGAGATCAACAACGCGCAAGGTGAAGCCGCCGCCATCCTCGCGGTGGCCGAGGCCAACGCCGAAGCCATTCGCAAGGTGGCCGAAGCCATCCGCCAGCCGGGCGGCCAGGAAGCCGTGCAGCTCAAGGTGGCCGAGAAAGCCGTGGAGGCCTACGGCAAGGTCGCCGCCGACGCCACCACCACGCTCATCGTGCCCAGCAACATGACCGAGGTGTCGGCGCTCATCACCTCGGCCATGAAGATGGTGGGTGTGGGCGGCAAGACCAACGCCTGACGCAACACCAGCCTCACCACGGAGCCGCCACCATGACCTTGTCGCGCAACGTGCTGGGCGGCCCGCTGGTGCCCTGCTCCTACGACCCGCTCACCGGCTTCTACCGCGACGGCTGCTGCGAGACCGACGCCGAAGACCATGGCACACACGTGGTGTGCGCCCGTGTCACGGCGGCGTTTCTGGACTTCTCGCGAGAGAACGGCAACGACCTGAGCACCCCGCGCCCGCAATGGCGCTTCGCCGGCCTCCAGCCCGGCGACCGCTGGTGCCTCTGCGTGCAACGCTGGCTGGAAGCCCTGCAGGCGGGCGTGGCGCCACCGGTGGTGCTGGACAGCACCCACGCGGCGGCCCTGGAATATGTGTCGCTGGACGTGTTGCTGCAGCACGCTTGGCACAACAAGACCGCCGACGGCAGCCGGGCGGGATAAAGGGCGCAACGGCCTGCTACAATCGCAGGCTTCGCGGAGAGGTGGATGAGTGGTTTAAGTCGCACGCCTGGAAAGCGTGTGTGGGCTAATCCCCACCGCGGGTTCGAATCCCGCCCTCTCCGCCATTAATGAGTCTCGGACCCTTTCAAAGGATCTCAGACAACACCCTAAAAGCCCCGTTCTTCATTGGAGATCGGGGCTTTTTTGTCTATGCAGTTTTCATGACGTTTACTGCTATCTCTGGTTTTTAGAAACACTTTTTGTTGAATTTCACTGATCTCTGACCCGAGATTTCCATCGAATACTGACCCACCCGTTGTGTGAGCAAAGAAGCTCACGGTGTGGATAAGTGCTTCGTTTTCTCCTTTTCAGATCTAGGGTGTGTGGAGCTGCAGCAAAGTGCGCCGCTGTTTGCGCGACTTTGTTGCCTCGATCGACAGCCATGTTGAAAGTTTGTCGGCGAATGGATCGAGCTTGCTGGAGCTCGCACGCCTGGCGTAGCGGGGCTCTTCATCGCCCGCCCGCAGGTACTTCTTAACGGTGTTGCGAGCCAGGCCTGTACGCCTGGAGATCTCGCGGATGGACATCTGCTCGCGCAGTGCCCAGCGTCTTATGACACTCAGTGTCGCCACGTCTATCACTCCTGAAATCTCCTGCTGCCAAAAGCAGCAGGATAGGGTTCTTACGTGGGTCAGCTTTCAATGGAAATTGATGCTCTAACTGGGTCAGTTTTCAGTGGAAGACAACAGCCCGGTGGCACCAGCGAGGCGGCCACGAGGGATGCCACGCCGAAATAGGTGCCGTGCGGCATGCCGGCCATGAAGCGCAGCAGGTTCAGGCTCCAATAACCGGGGGCCGCCGCGCTGGCCAGGTTGCCGAGGGCGAACAGCACCATCAGCACGACGAGCAGCATGCGCCGGGGCCAATGGGCGGTGAGCACGGCCAGCAAAGGCGCCCCGACAACCACACCCAGCGCGTAGGCGCTGATCACATGGCCGGCCTGCGGGATGCTGACCTGCAGCGTGGTGCGCAACTTCGGGCAGCAGGCCCATGATGACGAACTCGCCGGTGCCAATGGCAAAACCGCCGAGCCCGAGGGCCCAAACGGTGGAGCGGAAAGCAGGATGGGTGGCGGGGTCGCCCGTGGGGGCCTGGGAGGATGTGGCGGACATTCCCTCGATCTTGCTGCAACGCAGCATTCCACGCAGGCTGGGGGTTTTACCCCTTCGGGATCAGGCCACCACGTCACGCATCCGGTCGAGGTCGGACCGGTACTGCGCGGCCAGGCTGACTTTTTGCCTGTCGCTCAGGATCTTGCCGGAGAGCTGGAAGAACTTGCGCTCTTCTTCCCGCAGGTGGTGGTGCACTTCGTGGGACAGCTTCTTCGCCAGCTCCGGCCAGGCCTCGGGCTTGTTTCGCGCCTCTTCCAGGGCTTCGACACATTCATCGATCTCATGGTGCTCGTGCAAAGCGTGGCGCGACGAATCCAGCCCCATGTCGTCAAACAGGATCTGGGCGTACAGATAGCGCTCTTCGGCGGCCGCGTGGGCGGCCAGTTCGATGCGCAGCGCCTTGAAAATCTCTTGGGCGCGGGGATCCTCGGGCTTGGTGCGCACCAGCCGCCGGCACAGCGTGCGCTGCGTCTCGTGGCTTTCGCGGAGGGCTTCGTAGATGTTGTCCATGGGGATCTCCTGCATAAAAAACCCGGCCGAGGCCGGGCATTCCTCGTCTCAGCCGATCAACCACGTTGCGGGTTGTTGCTGCCTTGCTGCTTGCGCGACGGATCGTTGTTGTCCGCCTGGTTGCCGCCTTGCTGCGGCGACTTGCGGTTGTCATCGCGGCCGGGTTGTGCCTGTTGCTGCTGGCCCGGCTTGTTCTGGCTGCCGGGTTGCTGCTGATTGGGGTTCGGCTGCTGTTGCTGCTGATTGGGGTTGTTCTGGCTGCCAGGCTGTTGCTGGTTCGGGTTCTGCTGTTGCTGCTGGTTGGACTTGCCTTGGTTGCTCATGCGAAATCTCCAGAAAAGAAACGGGTTGCGGGCAGGATCGCCACGCACAACCAGTCTAAAAATCCCCGTGCGGCCCGGGTGTCGGCTGAGGCCCCCCTTCCCTGTAGGACTGCACCCACGCCGGGCGCAGACGAAAAAAAGCCACCGCATGCGGTGGCTTTTTGTCACAGGAGGCCTCCGAAGAGGCCGTCCCGTCCGGGGCACTGGCCGATCAGCGGATCACGGCCAAGGTGGTGCGGTTGCCGCCCTTGTAGGTCATGAGCGTCAGGGCACCGTTCTTGATGTCGCCCTTTTCGTCGAAGGCGATGTTGCCGGTCACGCCCTTGTAGTTGGTGGCCTTGAGCGCGGGCAGGTAGACCTTGGGGTCGGCCGAGCCGGCGGTGACCATGGCGTTGACCAGCACCTTCGTGGCGTCGTACACGTACGGGGCATAGACCTGCACGTCGGCGTTGAACTTGGCCTTGAAGTCGGCGCGGAACTTCTCCATGCCTTCCTTCTGTTCGCCTTCCACACCACCGGCTTCAGCGCAGAACACCTGGTCGTCGGCCAGGCCGTCGGCGGCCAGCTTCGGCAGCTCGGTCGAGCAGATGCCGTCGCCACCCATGAACTTGGCGTTGATGCCGAGCTGCTTCATCTGCTTGAGCATCGGGCCGGCCACGGCGTCCATGCCGCCGAAGAACACCACGTCGGGCTTCTTGGCCTTCAGGGTGGTCAGGATGGCGTTGAAGTCGGTCGCCTTGTCGTTGGTGAACTCACGGCCCACCACCTTGCCGCCCGCAGCAGCCACGCCCTTTTCGAACTCGTCGGCCACACCCTGGCCATACGCGGTGCGGTCGTCGATCACGGCCACGCTCTTGGCCTTGAGCGATTCCACGGCGTACTTGCCCAGCGTGCCACCCAGGTGCACGTCGTCAGCCACCACGCGGAACGCGCCAGCGTAACCCTGGCGGGTGTACTTGGGGTTGGTGGCGGAGGGAGAGATCTGGGGAATGCCAGCGTCGTTGTAGATCTGCGAGGCCGGGATGGTCGTGCCGGAGTTCAGGTGGCCGATCACGCCAGCGACCTTGGCATCCACCAGCTTGGTGGCGGCGGCGGTGCCTTGCTTCGGATCTGCTGCGTCGTCTTCCGCCAGCAGTTCGAACTTGACCGGGTTGCCACCGATGGTCAGGCCAGCGGCGTTGAGCTCCTCGATCGCCATGCGGGCGCCGTTCTCGTTGTCCTTGCCGAGGTGGGCGATGGCGCCGCTGGTGGGACCAACGTGACCGATCTTGATGACCTGAGCGGCGGCAGCGGGGGCAGCGGCAGGAGCGGCTGCGGGTGCGGCCTCTTCTTTTTTGCCGCAAGCGGCAAGTGCGACAGCCGCCGCGATGACGGCCAGTTTGGTGTTCAGTTGCATGGTTTTCCTCGGAAAAGGATGGAAGTTGGAATGCGGAGGGAACTTTTTTTCTCCACGCCCATAAAGATACTCCAAAAAACCAGCGGATTTCGCATCGCGCAGCGCCTGTGGGAAGGAACGAGGGTTTTCCCAAAGTCGCATCACGCCGTTGAATGGCCCATAAGGCCGGCGCATGCTGCTCTGGCGCAGGTGCGCGGGCGTCAGTCCTGGGGCGCCAGCTGGAGATCGTGCCGCTGGGGCTCGATGCCCTGCGCCTTGTAAAGCTTCCAGCGGTCGCGCGCGTGTCCGCGGTCTTCCTGATCCCCGGTCACCACCTCGATGACGCGCGCAAAGCCTTCGTAGCCGGCCGGCATGCCCAGGCGCAGGTTCACCAGCACCGTGGCCCCGTTGGCGGCCGAGACCTCGCTGGCGAGGTGGATGGGCGAGCGGGACTTCACATGCGCGGGGTCCATCGGCCCGCTGTGGGGGATGAACTCGCCGTTGGCCATGGTCCAGAGCGCCACATCCAGCGCCGCCCGCTCCCGCTCTTCCACGAGCACCATCACCCGCGCGCCACGCAGGTAGGCCTTGCGCAGCAGGCGACAGGCGTAACCCAGCTTGTCGGGTGCGTTGAAATGGAAGGCCACCTCGGTCATGCTGCGCGCCGTGTTCAGGCCTTGCGGGTTCTGGGGGCCTTCTTCGGCGCCACCGCCGCGGCCTGGTCGATCAGGTACTGCAACAGCAGCGGCACCGGCCGCCCCGTGGAGCCCTTGGCCGCCCCGCTCTTCCACGCGGTGCCGGCGATGTCCAGGTGGGCCCAGGGCAGCTCGGCGGTGAACTTCTGCAGGAACTTGGCGGCGGTGATGGCGCCACCCGCGCGCCCGGCCACGTTGCCCATGTCGGCGAAGTTCGATTTGAGGCCTTCGGCGTACTCATCGTCCAGCGGCAGGCGCCAGCACAGGTCCTGCGCGGTGTCGCCGGCCTTCTGCAGGGCCTGGGCCAGGTCGTCGCGGGTCGAGAACAACCCCGAGCGCACGCCCCCGAGGGCGATCACGCAGGCACCGGTGAGGGTGGCGATGTCGATCACGCTGTGGGGCTTGAAACGCGCGGCGTAGGTGAGCGCATCGCAAAGGATCAGGCGGCCTTCCGCATCGGTGTTGAGGATCTCGATGGTCTGCCCGCTCATGCTGGTGACCACGTCGCCCGGTTTCACGGCCATGCCGTCGGGCATGTTCTCGCAGCTGGGGATGAGGCCCACCACATTGATGGCGGGCTTGAGCTCGGCCAGGGCGGCGAAGGTGCCGAGCACGCTGGCCGCGCCTCCCATGTCGAACTTCATTTCGTCCATCTCCGCCGCCGGCTTGATGGAGATGCCGCCGGTGTCGAAGGTGATGCCTTTGCCCACCAGCACCACGGGGGCGCTGGTCTTGGCCGCACCGTTGTAGTGCAGGACGATGAAGCGCAGCGGTTCGGCCGAGCCCTTGGCGACGGCGAGAAAGGAGCCCATGCCCAAGGCTTCGACCTGTTTCGGGCCGAGCACATCCACCTTGAGGCCGGGCTTGCGGCCCAGCTTGCGGGCCGCCTCGGCCAACATGGTGGGCGTGGCGTGGTTGGCCGGGCGGTTGGCCCATTCCTTGGCGAACTCCACCCCGGTCACCAGCGCGCGGCCGGTCTCGAAACCACCGCGCACGGCCGCCGCGTTCTCCACACCCACGACCACCTGTTGCACCGTGCGGGCCTTGGCCGAGGGCTTGGTGGTGGTGTAGGTGTAGGTCGCGTCCGCACAGGTCTGCACGGCGGCGCGCACGGCGTCGTCGTTCGCATCGAACAGGCTGAGCACCAGGCCCAGCTTCTTGATGCCGGGCTGCTTGAGCGAGCCCATGCCCGCGCCCACGGCCTTGCGCACCGAGGCGGCCGAACCGTCGCCCACCCGCACCAGCACCACCCGCGGGGCCTTGATGCCCACAGGGCGGTAGCAGGCCAGTTGCTTGCGCAGCACCCGCGTCCAGGTCGCCCAGTTTCGTGGCGCTGGCCACGAGCTCCTGCAGGGCGCCGCCGGCAGCCTTGCCGGGGGCCGCGGTGTCGGGCACCAGCACCAGCAGCGCGTCGGCGCTCAGTTGGGCGGCCTGGGTGGGCGAAAGGGATTTGAGTTCGAAGTCCATAATCGTGTTTTCCTGTTCTCGATCGATGTTATTCCATTCTTCCATCCGCAAAGAGCTGGCACGCAGCTTCGGGGCCACGCTGGTGGTGCTGTTCACCATCGTGTTGACGATGTTGCTGATCCGCACGCTGGGCCTGGCCTCGAAAGGCAGCGTCGACCCGCAGGAGATCGCGCTGGTGCTGGGCTACACCGTCATCGGCCGCATGCCCACCATCCTCACGCTGGCGCTCTTCATCGCCATCGTCTTCACGCTCTCGCGCATGTACCGCGACAGCGAAATGATCATCTGGTTCTCCAGTGGCCGCTCGCTCGGGGGCTTTCTGCGGCCGGTGATGCGCTTCTCGTGGCCGATCCTGGTGGTCATCACGCTGATGGTGTTCTTCGTCTGGCCCTGGGCCAATGCGCAGACCGACCAGTTGCGCGACCGCTTCGAGCGCCGGGGTGACCTGGAGCGCGTGGCGCCCGGACAGTTCCAGGAATCGTCGAGCGGGCGCCGCGTGTTCTTCATCGACAAGGACACGGCGGACGGCACCGAGGGCCGCAACATCTTCATCTCCAGCACCGAAAACGACGGCCGCGAGACCGTGACCTCGGCGCGTTCGGGCCGCATCGAGTGGCTCAACGAACAGCAGATCCTGATGCTCAACAACGGCCAGCGCCTGGAAACGCCGGCCGACCAGAGCAGCCTGAAAGTGAGCGAGTTCGAGGAATACGGCACCCAGATCGGCTCCTCCGCCATCAGCCAGCGCGGCGAAGCCCTCAAGGCCCGCAACAGCTGGGACCTGATCCGCGACCCCACCCGCGCCAACCTCGGCGAACTGGGCTGGCGCATCGGCATGGCCTTGACCGCCATGAACTTCGTGCTGATCGCCGTGGCCACCACCACCGGCAACCCGCGCGCCGGTCGCGGCGGCAACCTGTTCTTCACCCTGTTCGCCTTCGTGTTCTATTACAACCTGCTCAACCTGGGCCAGAGCTGGGCTGCGCAGCGGCCTCTTCAGCCTGGGCGGCTACATGGTCGGCCTGCATGGCGGCGTGTTCGTGCTGACCGTGCTGTGGTTCTTCAAACGCCACTACAACCTGAGCGTGCGCGGCTGGCTCAGCGCCCGGCGCACGGCGCGCAGCGCCGCCGTGGGAGCGGGCGCATGAAAACCATCCGCCGTCTCATCTATGGCGAAGTGTTCGCGGCCGTGACTTTCGTGCTGCTGGCTTTCCTCTCGCTGTTCTTCTTCTTCGACTTCGTCGACGAGTTGCCCGCGCTGGGCAAGCCCTCGGCGCTCGACCCCTCGCTGGTCTACGAAGTGCCGCATGCCCTGCTCTACGTGGGGTTGCTCATGCCCAGCCGGATCTACGAGCTGCTGCCGATTGCCGTGTTGATCGGCTCCGTCTTCGTGCTCGCGCGCCTGGCCCAGGGCTCGGAATACACCATCCTGCGCACCAGCGGACTGGGCCCGTGGCGGGCACTGCGGATGCTGCTGGGCCTGGGCGCGGTGTTTGTGGTGCTCACCTTCGCCATCGGCGACTACCTGGCGCCGCTTTCGGACAAGACGGCCCAGCTGCTCAAGGCGCGTTACCAAGGCAACATCAGCCTGGGCCAGACCGGCGCCTGGCTCAAGGAAAAGCAGCCCTACAGCAACTTCTCGGTCAATGTGGGCTCCATGTCGCCGCAGGGCGAGCTGGGCAATGTGCGCATCTTCGAGTTCAACAACCAGGGCTTCCTGGTCTCCACGCTGCACGCCCAGACCGGGCAGATCGAGGTGGACGACTCCTGGACCCTGCGGCAGGTGCAGCGCCGCGAATTCGACACCGCCGGGCAGGCCTCCGGCCGCATCCAGCGCGAAGCGCTCGAGACCCTGCGCTGGCCCAGCGGCATCAACGCCGAGATGGTGTCCGTGGCGCTGCTTAAGCCCGAGCGCATGCGCACGGCCGACCTGTTCGGCTATATCCGCCACCTGGAGGCCAACGGTCAGACGGCACAGCGCTACGAGATCGAGTTCTGGCGCAAGGTGTTCTACCCCTTGAGCTGTCTGGTGATGGTGGTGCTCGCGCTGCCCTTCGCCTACCTGCACTTCCGCTCGGGCAGCATCACCGGCTACGTCTTCGGCGGCGTGATGATCGGCATCAGCTTCTTCCTGCTGAACAACGTGTTCGGCTACATCGGCAACCTCAACCAGTGGCAACCCTGGCTGGCCGCGGCCTCGCCGGCCTTGATCTACTCCGTGTTCTCGCTCGGCGCCTTCGGGTGGCTGGTGCTTCGGAGGTAGCGGCCATGCTCGGTGTGATTGTTTTCGCCCATGGGTCGCGCGACCCCCTGTGGCGCCAGCCGGTCGAGTCGGTGGCGCAGCAGATCGCGCGCCGCGATGCTTCGGCCGTGGTGTCCTGCGCCTACCTCGAACTCAGCGAACCCGACATCGCCACGGCGGCGCGCCAGCTGGTGGCCCAGGGTGTGACGCGGGTGCGCGTGCTGCCCCTCTTCTTCGGCATGGGCAAGCACGCCCGTGAAGACCTGCCGGTGCTGATGGCCCAGCTGGCCGCCACACACCCCGCCGTGACCTTCGAACAATTGCCCGCCGCTGGCGAAGACCCCCGTCTGACCGCCCTGCTCGCCCAAATCGCGCTGGAGACCGCCGCATGAACCTGCACCAGTTCCGTTTCGTGCAGGAGGCGGTGCGCCGCAACCTGAACCTCACCGAGGCCGCCAAGGCCCTGCACACCTCGCAGCCCGGCGTCTCCAAGGCCATCATCGAGCTGGAAGACGAGCTCGGCATCGAGATCTTCGCGCGCCACGGCAAGCGCATCAAACGCGTGACCGAGCCGGGCCAGCAGGTGCTCAAGAGCATCGACATCATCCTGCGCGAGGTCAACAACCTCAAGCGCATCGGCGAGCAGTACTCGGCCCAGGACAGCGGCACGCTGTCCATCGCCACCACCCACACCCAGGCGCGCTACGTGCTGCCCGGGCCGGTGGCCGCGCTGCGCCAGGCCTACCCCAAGGTCGGCATCAGCCTGCACCAGGGCTCGCCCGACCAGGTGGCCAAGATGCTGATGGAGGAAGTGGCCGAGATCGGCATCGCAACCGAATCGCTGGTGAACTACCCCGAGCTGGTCACGCTGCCCTGCTACGAGTGGCAGCACGTGCTGGTGCTGCCGTTCGACCACCCCTTGCTGGAGCGCGAGCGCATCACGCTCGACGACCTGGCCCAGGTGCCGCTGGTGACCTACCACCCCAGCTTCACCGGCCGCACCCGGATCGACCAGGCCTTCGCCCTGCGCCACCTGCAACCCAACATCGTGCTCGAGGCGATCGACTCGGACGTGATCAAGACCTATGTGAAGCTGGGCATGGGCGTGGGCATCGTGGCCGAGACGGCAATGCAGGGCGAGAACCAGACCCCCGACCTGGTGGCCCGCCCCGCCGCGCAACTGTTTCGCCACAACCTCGCGCGCGTGGCCTTCAAGCGCGGCACCTACCTGCGCCACTTCGTGCTGCGCTTCGCCGAACTGCTGAGCGACCGCCTCTCGCGCGACCTCATCCTGCGCGCCATGAGCGGCACCCCGGACGACTACGAGCTGTGACCCCATGAGTTCCCTCCCCGCCCCGCACCCCCGCCCTCGCCTCCCGCCTGCCCAAGGTCGGCACCACCATCTTCACCGTCATGTCCTCGCTCGCCGCCGAGCACGGCGCGGTGAACCTGGGCCAGGGCTTCCCCGATTTCGACTGCGACCCAGCCCTGGTGGAAGCGGTCACGCGGGCCATGCAGGCCGGCCACAACCAGTACCCGCCCATGCCTGGCGCGCTCGCGCTGCGCCAGGCCATGGCCGCCAAGATGCAGGCCCTCTACGGCCTGGCCTGCGACCCGGCCACCGAGATCACCGTGACGGCGGGCGCCACGCAGGCCATCCTGACCGCCATCCTCGCCGTGGTGCAACCCGGCGACGAAGTGATCGTGCTCGAACCCTGCTACGACAGCTACGTGCCCAACATCGAGCTGGCCGGCGGCGTCGCGGTGCGCGTGCCGCTCACGCCCGGCACCTTCCGGCCCGACTTCGACCGCATCGCTGCCGCCATCACGCCGCGCACGCGCGCCCTGATCATCAACAGCCCGCACAACCCCAGCGGCATGGTCTGGAGCGAGGCCGACATGCAGCGCCTGCAGGCGCTTCTCGCGCCCACCGACGTGCTGCTGATCAGCGACGAGGTGTACGAGCACATGGTGTTCGATGGCCAGGCGCACCAGAGCGCGGCGCGCTTCCCCGGCCTGGCCGCGCGCGCCTTCATCGTCAGCAGCTTCGGCAAGACCTACCACGTGACCGGCTGGAAGGTCGGCACGGTGGTGGCCCCAGCCGCGCTCACGGCCGAGTTCCGCAAGGTGCACCAGTTCAACGTGTTCACGGTGAACACCCCGGTGCAGCACGCGCTGCGCCACCTACATGGGCAACCCGGCGCCCTATCTGGAGCTGGCCGCGTTCTACCAGCGCAAGCGCGACCTGTTCCGCGAAGGCCTGGCCGCCACGCGCTTTCGCCTGTTGCCTGGTGAAGGCACCTACTTCCAGTGCGTGGACATTTCGGCCCTGGCCGTGCCAGAGCGCGACCTGCCCGAGGGCGACTTCTGCCAGTGGCTCACGAAGGAGATCGGCGTGGCCGCCATCCCGCTCTCGGCCTTCTATGGCGACGGTTTCGACCAGCGCGTGGTGCGTTTCTGCTTCGCGAAGAAGGACGACACCTTGCGCGAAGCCCTCACACGCCTGGCGCGCCTGTAAGGCTCAGCACCGCACGGGGTTGCGGCAGTAGCGCTCCAGTTCGACCACCGTGGCCTGGCGGGCCACGGCCTGCTTCGCGTTCGGCCCCACCTCCAGGCTGAGCTTCATCTCGTACTTCTTGAAGAAGTCGTCGAACAGTTCGCCGCCCAGAGTGCCGGTGGCGGTGAGCGTGTCGCTCTTCGCATCGTGCTCGATCAGCACCGCGCACAGGGGTTGTTCGGCCGGGCCGTTGAGCACCTGGGCGCCACGCGCCGGGTCGTACTGGCTGTGGTCGGCGCAGCAGTGGATCAGGTCGTTGCCCTTGCTCGGCGTCTGCGGATTCGTGGCCGCGCCCTTGCGGAAGCTGATGAAGCTCAGGTCCTTGGTCGGGTACACCAGCTTGTGCGCGCAGATGGCCGAGAACGCGACCAGGCTCCTGCGCGGGCCGATGCCCCCCGGCCACTGGTAGCTCTGCTTGTCGCGGGTCTGCAGCTGGGTCGCCGCCGCCGGTTTGCCCAGGTCGAGCAGGAACACCGGTGTCGCTTCGAAGGGGTAGTGAAAAACGTAGTTGGTCTGTGGTTTCAGGTTCGACGCCTTGAGCGGTTTGCCCACATCGTCGAGCAATTGAACCCGGCCGTACGAACGCGGTCTGGCATCCGCGGCCCAGGCGGTCTGCGCCAACGCCGCCGCCAGCGAGCCACCGCCGAGCGCGCACACTTCCACGAATTCGCGTCGATCCATCGCCCATCTCCGATGAAAGGCCGTTGTGCCGGCCACCTTGGGGCAGTGAAACGCATGCATCCGCCGGTGTCAACCCGTGTTTTTCTCACATGCCGGCGTCAAGAAGTGCATCCGGCACGCCGATATGGACGTAACTTGGGACACCGAGCGGCCTGTCGGACAGGCTTTTTTTTCGCGCATCGCTGAAGGACCTTTCCCCGTGACCCCCCTCCACCCTTTCCATCGCCTCAAGAACCTGAGCCGCCGTGCGGTGCTTTGGCAGGCCTGCGCCGCTGTCGCCTGGGGCTTGAGCAGCCCGGCCCACGCCACCCCCAGCACGACCGTGGTCGAAGCCGTTCAACTGCCCGCCTGGGTGGAGCGCAACGGCCAGCGCCGCCCGGCCGAGCCCGGGGCCCAACTGCGCGCCAACGACAAGGCCATCACCGCCAACGGCTCGCGCATGCTGCTGCGCATGGACGACCGCAGCACCATCAAGCTGGGGGAGCAGACCGAGTTCCTGATCCAGTCGCTGGACACCAGCCGCAGCAGCGCCACGGCGCCCAGCGAGCAGAAGAGCGCCTTCAAACTCGTGAGCGGCGTGTTCCGCTACGCCACCGACTACACCAGCAAGGCCCTGGGCAACAAACGCGAACTCAACGTCGAGCTGGCCACGGCCACGGTGGGCATCCGCGGCACCGACTTCTGGACCATGACCGATGCGGCCCACGACGCCGTGTGTGTGTTCGAGGGTAAGGTCGAGGTGGTGCGCGAGGCCAAGCCGGGCATCGAGCTCGACAAGCCCGGCGCATTCTGGGTGGTGTTTACCGGCCAGCCGGAAAAACCGGCCGACCAGGCCACGCCGGCCCAGCTGGCCAAATTCATCGGCCAGGCCGAAATGCAGCCCGGCAGCGGTGTGCTGCTGCAAGGCGGGCGCTGGCGCACCGTGGCGGCCACCTTCAACAGCGCGGCCGATGCCGCCGCGCTGCGCACCCGGCTGCAGACCGCGGGCTACCCGGCGCAAACCCTGGCCAAGGATGGGCGCCACGAGGTGCGCATCAACCAGTTCGCCACGCGCGAGGACGCCGAAGCCGTCTTGCAGCGGCTGCGCGCCGACACCGCCCTGGGCGTGAGCGAAGGCCGCGTGGCGCTCACCGCGAACTGAGCCGTTCGCCCGAGGCCCAGGCTCAGGCGTTGAGCTGGGTCCAGGCCTTCTCCAGCCGCTTCACGCTCACCGGCTGGGGGGTGCGCAGCTCCTGCGCGAAGAAACTCACCCGCAGTTCCTCCAGCAGCCAGCGCAGCTCCTGGAGGCGGGCGTCCTGCACGCCCTTGCGCTCGGCCACCAACCGCCAGAAGCGCTGATCCTGCGGCCGCAGCTCGGCCAGCTTGGCGGCGTCGCGCGCCGGATCGGCGCGCAGCTTGTCCAGCCGCAACTGCACCGCCTTGAGATACCGCGGCAGGTGCTGCAACTGCGCGTACGGCGTCTGCAGGAGAAAGCGCTTGGGCACCAGGCGTTGCAGCTGCTGCGCGATGTCGGTGGCGACGTCCGCCGGCGGTTTGCTGTCCTTGAGCTTGCGCGCGGCGGCGGCGTACTCCGTGAGCACGGTGCCGGCCGTGCGGGCGATCTCGTTGGCGATCAGCGTGAGGCGCCCCCGCCCCTCTTCCACGCGCCGCTTGAAGGCAGCTTCGTCGGTGGGCAGCGGGTCGCCGAGGAAGGCGCGGTCCAGCGCGAGTTCCAGGATCTGCGAGCGCAACTCTTCCAGCGTGCCACCACCGCCCGCTTCCTTGCCCACCTGCATGTAGGCCACGCCCATGGCCTGCAGGCCGGGCAGGTTCTTCTCCAGGTACTTCAGCGCGTCGCGGATCTGCAGCGCGCACAGGCGGCGCAGGCCTTCGCGGTGCCGCGCCTGGGCCACCTCGGGTTCGTCGAACACCTCGATGCGCACCGCCTCGCCGTCGTCCACCAGCGCCGGGAAGCCAATCAGGGTCTGCTGGCCCTGGCGGATTTCCATCAGCTCGGGCAGCTCGCCGAAATCCCAGGCGGTATGGCGCTGGGCCGCGCTCACGGCCGGGGCCTTGGCGGCGGCCGCCTTGGCCGCCACCGGCGCCGGGCCGCCCTTGACGGGCGCGGCGGGCGCAGGCGCCGCGCGCAACCCTTCCATCTTGAGCGAGGCCAGGGCCTGGAAGGCACCGCGCGCCTGCGCGCCCAGCTCGGCCTTGAGCGCCGCCAGGTTGCGGCCCTGGCCCAACTGGCGGCCGTGTTCGTCGACCACGCGCAGGTGCATGAAGTGGTGCGCGCTGAGCATGTCGACCTTGATGTCGTTGCGCTGGATATCGAGCTGCGTGGCCTCGCGCACCAGCTTGAGCACCGCGTCCATCAGGTTGCCGGCGCCGAAGGTGGCGGGCTCGCACAGCGCCTGCGCGAAACGCTCGGCGGTCGCCGGCAAGGGCACCAGGCGCGAGCGCGGGCGCTGGTGCAGGGTCTTGAGCAGGGCCAGCACCTTTTCCTTGAGCATGCCGGGCACCAGCCAGTCGCAGCGGTCTTCGCTGGCCTGGTTGAGCGCGAAGATCGGCAGCGTGACCGACAGGCCGTCGCGCGGGTCGCCAGGCTCGTGCAGGTAGCTGCAGGCGCAGTCCACGCCGCCCAGGCGCAGTGTCTTGGGGAAGGTCTGCGTGGTGATGCCGGCGGCCTCGTGCCGCATCAGTTCCTCGCGCGTGAGCAGCAGGAGCTTGGGGTTCTCGCGCACGGCGTCGCGGTACCAGCGCTCCATGGCCGCGCCGTTGCAGATGTGCGCGGGCAGTTGCTGGTCGTAGAAGGCGTAGATCAGCTCGTCGTCCACCAGCACGTCCTGCCGGCGCGACTTGTGCTCCAGCTCGGCCACCTGGCGCACCAGCTTCTGGTTGGCCGCCAGGAACGGCAGGCGCGTCTCCCACTCGCCGGCCACCAGCGCCTCGCGAATGAAGATCTCGCGCGCGCCGGCCGGGTCCACCTTGCCGTAGTCGGTGCGGCGGTTGCTGTAGATCACCAGACCGTAGAGCGTGGCGCGCTCCAGCGCCGTGACCTGCGCGGCTTTTTTCTCCCAGTGCGGGTCGAGCAGCTGTTTCTTGATCAGGTGCCCACCCACCTGCTCCAGCCACAGCGGCTCGATGCCGGCGATGCCGCGCCCGAACAGGCGTGTGGTCTCTACCAGTTCGGCACACACGATCCAGCGCCCCGGGCGCTTGCTCAGGTTCGCGCCCGGGTGGCGGTGGAACTTGATGCCGCGCGCGCCCAGGTACCAGTCTTCGGTTTCGTGCTTCTGGCCCACGTTGCCCAGCAGCCCGGCCAGCATGCCAGGTGCAGTTGCTCGTAGCTGGCGGGCTTGTCGTTGAGCCTCCACTGGTGCTCGGCCACCACGGTGTGCAGCTGGCTGTGGATGTCGCGCCACTCGCGCACGCGCCGCACATTGACGAAGTTCTCGCGCAGCACGCTCTCGTACTGCCGGTGGCTGAGCTTGTGGTCCTTGCCGTGGCGCACCCTTGGTGTCCTCCAGCCATTTCCAGAGCTTGAGCGTGCCGCTGAATTCGCTCTTCTCGTCGTCGAACTTGGCGTGCGCCTGGTCCGCCTGCGCCTGTTTGTCCAGCGGGCGGTCGCGCACATCCTGCACGCTCAGGGCCGAGGCGATCACCAGCACCTCGTCGAGCGCACCGCGCTGCTGCGCCTCCAGAATCATGCGGCCCACGCGCGGGTCCAGCGGGAGGCGCGAGAGCGTCTGACCGATGGGTGTGAGCTCGTTGGCCTCGTCCACCGCGTTGAGTTCGGCCAGCAACTGGTAGCCGTCGACGATGGCGCGCTTCTGCGGCGCCTCGATGAAGGCGAAGTCTTCCACCGCGCCCAGGCGCAAGGCCTTCATGCGCAGGATCACGCCCGCGAGCGAGCTGCGCAGGATCTCGGGGTCGGTGAACGCTGGGCGCGCGCCGAAGCCGGCTTCGTCGTAGAGCCGGATCGCGATGCCGTCGGCCACGCGGCCGCAGCGGCCGGCGCGCTGGTTGGCCGCGGCCTGGCTGATGGGCTCCACCATGAGCTGCTCCACCTTCTGGCGGAAGCTGTAGCGCTTCACGCGGGCGGTGCCGGCATCGATCACGAAGCGGATGCCGGGCACCGTGAGCGAGGTCTCGGCCACGTTGGTCGAGAGCACGATGCGCCGCCCGCTGTGGTCCTGGAAGATGCGGTCCTGCTCGGCCTGCGACAGGCGCGCGAACAGCGGCAGCACCTCGGCGTTGCGCAGCGTGGGAATGTGGCTCAGGTGTTTGCGCAGGTGGTCGGCCGCCTCGCGGATCTCGCGCTCGCCCGGCAGGAACACCAGGATGTCGCCGCCGGCCGGGCCGCGCCAGAGTTCGTCCACCGCGTCGGCGATGGCGTTGTTCAGGTCGTAGTCGCGGCTTTCCTCGAACGGGCGCCAGCGCACCTCCACCGGAAAGGTGCGGCCCGAGACCATGAGCACCGGCGCCGGGCCCTTGGCCGAGGCGAAGTAGCGCGCGAAACGGTCGGCGTCGATGGTGGCGGAGGTCACCACCACCTTGAGGTCGGGCCGGCGCGGCAGCAGCTGGCGCAGGTAGCCGAGCAGGAAGTCGATGTTGAGGCTGCGCTCGTGCGCCTCGTCGATGATGATGGTGTCGTAGGCGCGCAGGTCGGGATCGGTCTGCGTTTCGGCGAGCAGGATGCCGTCGGTCATCAGCTTGACGGAGGCGTCCTTGGACAGGCGGTCCTGGAAGCGCACCTTGTAGCCCACCACATCGCCCAGCGGTGTCTTGAGTTCCTCGGCGATGCGCTTGCGCAGCGCTGGAGGCGGCGATGCGCCGCGGCTGGGTGTGGCCGATCAGCTGGCCGCGCTGGCCCGGTTTCGCGTTGCACTTGCCCCGCCCCATGGCCAGCGCGATCTTGGGCAGCTGCGTGGTCTTGCCCGAGCCTGTTTCGCCGCAGACGATGACGACCTGGTGGTCGCGCATCGCGGCCTCGATCTCATGGCGGCGCGCAGAGACGGGCAGGCTTTCCGGGAATTCGATGTGCAGCGGCGTGGAGGACAAGTGGGAACTTCGGTCAAAATCGGGCAACCGGCCATTATCCGCGCCCGGCCCCATGCCCGCCTGACCACCGCCCCATGTCCACTGTCTTCAACTTCACCTTCGTCCCCTGGTTCCGCTCGGTCGCGCCTTACATCCACAAGCACCGAGGCAACACCATCGTGGTCGGCATCGCGGGCGAGGCCATCGCGGCCGGCAAGCTGGAGAAGCTGGCGCAGGACCTGGCGCTGATCCAGAGCATGGGCGTGGACATCGTGCTGGTGCACGGCTTCCGGCCGCAGGTGAACGAACAGCTGCGGCTCAAGGGCCATGAGGCGAAGTACTCGCACGGCATGCGCATCACCGACGAGGTGGCGCTGGACTGCGCCCAGGAAGCCGCCGGCCAGCTGCGCTACGAGATCGAGGCCGCCTTCAGCCAGGGCCTGCCCAACACGCCCATGGCGGGCGCCACGGTGCGCGTGATCTCCGGCAACTTCATCACCGCGCGGCCCGTGGGCCTGATCGACGGCGTGGACTTCATCCACTCGGGCCTGGTGCGCAAGGTGGACACCGACGGCATCCAGCGCACGCTCGACATGGGCGCGATGGTGCTGCTCTCGCCCTTCGGCTTCTCGCCCACCGGCGAGGCCTTCAACCTCACCATGGAAGACGTGGCGACCTCGGTGGCCGTCGCGCTGCAGGCCGACAAGCTGATGTTCCTGACCGAGGTGCCGGGCATCCGCGTCGATCAGGCCGACCCGGAAAGCGACATCGACACCGAACTGCCGCTGGCCGACGCGAAGAAGATGCTGGCCGCCCTGCCCCCGGCCACCCAGCCCACCGACACCGCGTTCTATCTGCAGCACTGCATCCGCGCCTGCGAAGGCGGCGTGGACCGCAGCCACATCCTGCCGTTCTCGGTGGACGGAGCGCTGCTGCTGGAGATCTACACCCACGACGGCATCGGCACCATGGTGGTGGACGAAAAACTCGAGAGCGTGCGCGAGGCCACCATGGACGACGTGAGCGGCATCGTGGCGCTGATCGAGCCGTTCGAGAAGGACGGCACCCTGGTCAAGCGCGACCGCACCGAGATCGAACGCGACGCGGGCAACTACACCATCATCGAGCACGACGGCGTGATCTTCGGCTGCGCGGCGCTCTACCCCTACCCGGAAGAGCGCACCGGCGAAATGGCCGCGCTCACTGTCTCACCTCACACGCAGAGCCAGGGCGACGGCGAACGGCTGCTCAAGCGCATCGAGGCCCGGGCCAAGGCGCAAGGCCTGCAAAGCATCTTCGTGCTCACCACGCGCACCATGCACTGGTTCGTCAAGCGCGGCTTCGTGCAGGTCAGCGCGGACTGGCTGCCGGAGGCGCGCAAGCGCAAGTACAACTGGGACCGCAAGAGCCAGGTGCTGGTGAAGAAGCTGAGCTGAGGGCCGGCGCCGGCCCGGACGGCCTCAGGCGGCCGGGCGCTTCACCCAGAGGGCCACGGCCAGCGCGACGATGGCCGAGAAGCACAGGAAGGACCAGTTCGCGATCGACAGGCCGAGGAAGGTCCAGTCGATCACCGAGCAGTCGCCGCTGCCGCGAAAGATCATGGGAATGGCCCTGCGCAGCGGGAAGGCTTCGATCATGCCGAAGAAGTCGCGCCCGCAGCTCATGATCTCGGGTGGGTTCCATTGCAGCCAGCTCTGGCGCGCGGCCGTGAAAGCACCGAAGACCGCGAGCAGGCCCATCAGCGCGATGCCGGCCTGCCGCGCCGCGCGGCCCTTCAACAGGGCCGAGACGCCGGCCACCAGCGCCACCGCCACCAGGGCGTAGCGCTGCACGATGCACATGGGGCAAGGCTCCAGGCCCACGACGTGCTGCAGGTACAGGCCGAAGGCCAGCATGGCGGCGCAAGCGGCGGCCACCAGCCCCAGGATGCGGCGGGGGTGCTGGGTCAGGGGAGACGGTTGGCCAGGGGAAAGGATGGCGATCAAGGGAAATCCTGAAGTTGGGAGAAGGCGGCCGCCGGGCGGGACAGATCACTGAGCCCGGCGATCCACCGCAAGTTCCCCCGCTTCAGCTCACGAAGGCGCGTTCGATGACGAAATCGCCCGGCGTCGTGGTGTTGCCTTCCTTGAAGCCGCGCTTCTCGCACAGGGCCTTGAGGTCGCGCAGCATCTCGGGGCTGCCGCAGATCATCACACGGTCTTCGGCCGGGTTCAGGGGCGGAATACCCAGGTCCTTGGCGATCACGCCGTCGCCCAGCAGCTGAGGAATGCGGCCCTGGTGCATGAAGGGCTCGCGCGTGACGGTGGGGTAGTACAGCAGCTTCTGCTGCACGGCTTCGCCCAGGAACTCGTCCTGCTTGAGCTGCTCGGTGATCAGTTCGCGGTAGGCCAGTTCCTTGACCTGGCGCACGCCGTGCACCAGCACGACCTGCTCGAAGCGCTCGTAGGTTTCCGGATCGCGGATGACGCTCATGAAGGGCGCCAGGCCGGTGCCCGTGCCCAGCAGGTACAGGCGCTTGGCCGGCAACAGGTAGTCGATCAGCAGGGTGCCCGTGGGCTTGCGGCCGACGACGATGCTGTCGCCCACCTGGATGTGCTGCAGGCGCGAGGTCAGCGGGCCGTCCTGCACCTTGATGCTGAGGAACTCGAGGTGGTCGGCCCAGTTCGGGCTGACGATGCTGTAGGCGCGCAGCAGGGGCTTGTCGTTCACCCGCAGGCCGATCATGGTGAAGTGGCCGTTGGAAAACCGCAGCGAGGTGTCGCGCGTGGTGGTGAAGCTGAACAGCCGGTCGGTCCAATGGTGAACGCTGAGCACGCGCTCTTCCAGAAATGCACTCATGAGAGATCCTGATGGGGTCGAACCCCGTATTGTAAAAAGTCGGGCCGGCCGTGCGGCTGGCGGGGTGATCGGCCGGCCCCACTCGCGGGACGGACACCGAAACCTTGCTACAGTGACGGGCTGCCCGGGATACCCGGGGCCTTGCGCCCACCACGGCGAACTGCGCCGACGAACAAAGAGTCCCGGATCATGCCGACGATTGGCCTGTCCGGGAACGAATTATTTCTTCAGTTCGTTATAACCAATCCATCTAACCCACACCTCCTAGGACGTTTCTCATGGCACGCACCGTTCATTGCATCAAGCTCGGCAAGGAAGCCGAAGGCCTGGACTTTCCGCCCTACCCGGGCGAAATGGGCAAGCGCCTGTACGAGAACGTGAGCAAGGAGGCCTGGGCCGCCTGGCTCAAGCACCAGACCATGCTGCTCAACGAAAACCGCCTGAACCTGGCCGACGCGCGCGCGCGCCAGTACCTCGCGCGCCAGATGGAAAAGCACTTCTTCGGCGAGGGCGCCGACGCCGCCGCCGGTTTCGTGCCGCCGCCGCCCGAAGGCAACTGACCGCCGCCCGGGCCGTGCCCCCCACCCCCAGCCCGCCATGCCGTGGTGATCGGCGCCGGCCTGGCGGGCGCCGCGGTCTGCGCGGTGCTGGCGCGGCGCGGCTGGCGGCTCACGCTGGTCGATGCCGCCAGCGGCCCGGCGCAAGGCGCCTCGGCCCTGCCGGTGGGCATGCTGAGCCCCCATGTCACCCGCGCGCCCACTCCGCTGTCGCGGCTGTCCGCACTGGGCGTGGCGACCACCCTGGCCGAGCTGCAGCGGCTGGTTCCACCAGGCCAGGGCTGGCAAGCCTGCGAGGTGGACAACCTGGGACACGATCCGGGCCGCTGGCCCGCCGCGCTGGTGCGCCCGGCCGCCCTGGTGCGGGCCTGGCTCGACGAAGCGGCGAACCTGGGCACGTTGGCGTGCGTGTGGCAAACCCCGGTGCAGACGCTGGCCTCCTCCGCCGTGGGCTGGCAGGCGCTGGATGCCCAGGGCCGCTGCGTGGCCGAAGCCCCAATGGCCGTGGTCGCCGCGGCCTATGGCAGCCATGCCCTGCTGACCGGCCCCGCCAGTTGGATGGACGCCGACGCCCTGCCCCTGCGCCCGGTCAAGGGCCAGATGAGCCTGGCCGCCCAGAGCGGCGACCCGCTGGCCGAGCGGCCGCAACGCGACAACGGCGTGTACGTGCCCCTCTATGAAGACACCGGGTTGCCGCCCGCCTGGCCGGCGCGCGTCTGGGCCATGGGCTCCACCTACGAACGCGGCGAGAACAGCACGCAGCTGAGCGAGCAGGCGCACGAGCGCAACGCCGAGAGCCTGGAGGCCATCTGCCCGAGCGCGGCGCTGGACCTGCGGCAGGTCTGGCAGCGAGGCGAGCTGCTGGGTTGGGCGCAGGTGCGCTGCGCCTCATTGGACCGCCTGCCGCTGGTGGGTGCGGTGCCCGACGGCGAGGCGCTGAAGGCCCATATGGCGGCGGCCGGTGTCCGGCGGGGCCGTGTGCCCTTGGCGGACACCCCTCGCCGGCCTGGGCTCTACCTGCTGGCCGCGCTGGGCTCGCGCGGCATCACCTTGGCCGCCTGGTGCGCGAACCAGCTGGCCGCCCAGATGGAGGGTGAGGCCACGCCCGACGTGGAAGAGGACCTGCTGCGGGCGATCGATCCCGCGCGCTTCGCCTGGAAACAGGCGCGCCGTCAGTAGCTCAGATCAGGTCCAGCCACTCGGACACCTGGCGCGGCTGGAACGGCCGCTCCAGCAGGGCCGTGATGCCCACGCGGTGCGCGTCGCGCCGCACCCTGCGGCGGCGCCACCAACCCGCCAGCGGGCCGGCCAGCTCGGTCGTCGCCAAGGTCAGCGCCTGGGGATTGCGGGCGACGAAGTGGCGCATCAGCGCCCACACGTCGATGCGATGGTCGTCCAGGTTGAACACGCCGCACACATAGCGGTTGCGCTCCATGAGTTCCAGCGCGGTCTCGGTGTCGACCACCTCGTCCACATGGCCCACGCCCGCCAGGGCCAGGCGGGTGCGCAGGTAGGTGCCTTCCTGATCCTCGGCCCCCACCACCAGGGCGCGCCGGGTCATGTCGGTGGGTTCGCCGGTGTCCATCTCGAGGTCGATGTCCAGCGGCGCCGGCGCGGTCACGTCCAGATCGAGCAGGCCCGAATCGGCCTGCCGGGCGGCGAACACCAGATCCAGGTCGTGCAGCACGGCGGCCCATTCGATCGGCCGGTCCAGCACCCGCCAGGCGTGATCGGGGGCGTCCGGGCCGACCCAGATCAGGCGCTGCCCGGGTGGCATCTCCTTGGCGTGCGACAGCACGGCCTCCAGGCTTTCGCCATCCACCAAGGCCACCTGGGCCACGCCGGAAGGGATCACCGCGCCCGGCGGCGCCATGGGCACCCAGGGGGCGTAAGACAGCTCGCGTTCCTGCGACAGCCGGAACACGGTGTTCAGCGCATGGCGTTCCACGTCGGAAAAACCGACCACGCTGACCAGGATGCGCTGCTTTTGCATGGCGCGGATGTTACGCCCAGCAGACCGATGTGCGGTCGGAGTTGTACGACGAGCGGCCATCTCGTGTGCGATTCGGCACATCGCTCATTTGTTTATTCCAGGGTGGCATATACCCATGAACAAAAAATCGTTTGGGATATATCGATGTCTCTCTACAGTCTCGCCCATGCCTAACATCGCCATCATCCTGGCCGGATTCGCCGTGGGACTCATCGTGGGTCTCACGGGGGTAGGTGGCGGCTCGCTCATGACGCCCATCCTGATCTTCTTTTTCGGCGTCAAACCGTACCTGGCGGTCGGCACCGACCTGCTGTTCGCCGCCTTCACCAAGATGGGCGGCACGGTCAGCCTGGCGCGGCAGAAGCTGGTGCCGTGGCGGGTGGTCGGCCAGCTGAGCGCCGGCAGCCTGCCGGCGGCGCTGTTGACGTTGCTGGTGCTGCGCCAGCTCGGCCCCACGAGCGCAACGGTGCAATCGCTGATGACGAACACCCTGGGCGTGGCGCTGTTGCTGACGGCAGCTGCGCAATGCTCTACAAGGCGGCGCGCGGCAAACAGCTGCCCCGCCAATTGCCCGAAGGCCAGCTGGCCCAGGCCACGCATGCGCGCCACTGGAGCCTGCCGGTGCTGTTCGGTGCGGTGATCGGCACCCTCGTCACGCTCACCTCGGTCGGTGCGGGCGCCATCGGTGTCTCCGTGCTGCTGTTGCTGTTTCCCCTGTTGCCGCTGCCCCGCATCGTGGCCGCCGACATCGCTTACGCCGTGCCGCTCACGCTGGTCGCCGGCCTGGGCCACGCGAGCCTGGGCTCGGTCGACTGGCCGCTGCTGGCCAAGCTGCTCGCCGGTTCGCTGCCCGGCATCTGGCTGGGCACGCGTCTGATGCGCCACACCCCTGAGCGCCTGGTGCGCTCGGCGCTGTCGCTGCTGCTGGCCTATGCCGGCACGAAGCTGATCGCTTTTTGATTCCTGAAGACCCACGAAGACGATGTACCAATATTCCGACTTTGACCGCCAGTTCGTGCACCTGCGCGCCGCCCAGTACCGGGACCAGCTGACCCGCTGGCAAGCCGGCACGCTGGGCGACGACGAGTTCAAGCCGCTGCGCCTGCAGAACGGCTGGTACGTGCAGCGCTTCGCGCCCATGCTGCGCGTGGCCGTGCCCTACGGCGAGATCTCCGCGCCGCAGCTGCGCGTGCTGGCAAAGATCGCGCGCGACTTCGACCACAAGGAAGAGCACGACGTCAGCAAGGCCAACGCCGGCCTGTCCGAAGTGCCCACGCTGCCCGACCGCTGCGGCCACTTCACCACGCGCCAGAACGTGCAGTACAACTGGATCCCGCTCTCGCGCTCGGCCGATGTGATGGACCTGCTGGCCAGCGTGGGCCTGCACGGCATCCAGACCAGCGGCAACTGCATCCGCAACATCACCACCGACGCGCTTGCCGGCATCGCGATCGACGAGGTGGCCGATCCGCGGCCCTTCGCCGAAATCCTGCGCCAGTGGAGCACGCTGCACCCCGAGTTCGCCTTCCTGCCGCGCAAGTTCAAGGCTGGCGATCACCGGCGCGCGCGAAGACCGCGCCGCCACCCCCTGGCACGACGTGGGCCTGCGCCTGCTGCGCAACGTCGACGGCGACCTGGGCTTCCAGGTGCGCGTGGGCGGTGGCATGGGCCGCACGCCCATCATCGGCAGCGTGATCCGCGAGTTCCTGCCCTGGAACCAGATCCTCAACTACCTCGAAGCCGTGGTGCGCGCCTACAACCGCTTCGGCCGCCGCGACAACATCTACAAGGCCCGCATCAAGATCCTGGTGAAGGCCGAAGGCCAGGCCTTCACCGACCAGGTGGAAGCCGAGTACCAGGACATCCTCGAGAAGGACGGCGCGCCGCACACCATCAGCCAGGCCGAACTGGACCGCGTGAGCGCCTTCTTCGTGCCGCCGCAACTCAACTGCGACCGCAAGAGCGCCGACGCCAAGATCGCGCACATCCTCAAGGCCGCGGCCGAGGACGACCTGGAATTCAGCCGCTGGCTGCAGCAGAACGTGAAGCCGCACCAGAACCCCCGACCTGCGCGCCGTCACACTGTCCTTCAAGCGCTTCGGCCAGGCCCCCGGCGATGCCACGGCCGAACAGCTCGAGCGCGCCGCCGAACTGGCCGAGCGCTTCTCGGCCGGCGAAGCCCGCGTGACGCACGAACAGAACCTGCTGCTGCCCTGGGTGCGCTGCGACCAGTTGCCCGAGCTGTGGCGCGAGGCGCGCCGCCTGGGCCTGGCCAAGCCCAACATCGGCCTGCTCACCGACATGATCGCCTGCCCCGGCGGCGACTTCTGCGACCTCGCCAACGCGCGCTCGCTGCCGCTGGCACAGGCCATCCTGGGCCGCTACAAGGACCTCGACGAGCTGCACGACCTGGGCGAGATCGACCTGCACATCAGCGGCTGCATCAACTCCTGCGGCCACCACCACAGCGGCCACATCGGCATCCTGGGCGTCGACAAGGACGGCCAGGAGTGGTACCAGGTCACGCTCGGCGGCTCGGACGGCACGCGCCTCTCCGGCGACGCCACGCCGGGCAAGGTGATCGGCCCGTCCTTCGCCGCCAGCGAAGTGCCCGACGTGATCGAAGCCCTGCTCGACACCTACCGCGCCCAGCGCACGGGCCAGGAGACCTTCGTGAACACCCTGCGCCGCACCGGTGCCGACCCGTTCAAGACCGCCGCCAACGCGGTGCGCACGAGCACGGCCCGCGCCGCCGCCTGAGGAGAGACCGCATGAGCCAGAACCTTCAACTCTTCAGCGCCGACACCTTCGCTGCCACCGAAGCCGAGGCACAACGCCTCTCGATCGCCAACGACGCCGATCCCCGCGAGGCCGACCTGAGCGGCATTGGCGTGGTGGAACTGCACTTCCCCAAGTTCAGCGACGGCCGAGCCTTCAGCCAGGCCTTCCTGCTGCGCCGCCGCCTGGGCTTCACGGGCCAGATCCGCGCCACGGGCGACGTACTGATCGACCAGCTGGTGCAGATGCAGCGCAGCGGCTTCAGCCAGGCCGTGCTGCGCGCCGACCAGAACCTCGCCCATGGTGAAGCGCTGTTGAAGCACTACCCCGCCTTCTACCAGGGCGATGCGGTGCACACCGCGCCGCATTTCGCCGCCACCGCCTGAGCGTCTCACAGCCACCGCCATGACCGCCATCGCTCTCTACAACCGCCCCTCGCCCGACTTCGCCGCCAAGGTCGAGCGCAGCATCGCACTGCTGCGCGAGACGGCCGCCAACCACCCCAGGCTCACGCAAGCCTCCAGCCTGGGCGCGGAAGACATGGTGGTCACGCACCTGATGCACCTGGCCGGCATCGAGGCCAGCGTCTTCGTGTTGGAGACCGGCAAGCTGCACGCCGAGACGCTCGCGCTGATCCCGAAGATCGAGCAGCGTTACGGCATCAGCGTGCAGGTGTTCCGGCCCAGGCAGGAATCGGTCATCCACTTCGTGCGCAAGAACGGCGAAGAGGCGATGTACCAGAGCATCGAACTGCGCAAGGCCTGCTGCGACATCCGCAAGATGGAGCCTCTGGCGCGCGCCCTGGCCGGCCAGGACGGCTGGATCACCGGCCTGCGCCGCGAACAATCCAACGCGCGCGCCGAAGTGGGCGAGATCGTGCAGGAGCCCGAGCGCATCAAGGTCAGCCCCATCGTCGAATGGACCTGGGGCGATGTCTGGCACTTCATTGCCGAACACCAGCTCGACTACAACGCGCTGCACGACCAGTTCTTCCCCAGCATCGGCTGCGCGCCCTGCACGCGCGCCATCAGCGTCGGCGAGGACTTCCGCGCCGGCCGCTGGTGGTGGGAGCAGGAAAGCGCCAAGGAATGCGGCCTGCATGTGCAGCCCGCCGCCGAACCCCTCGTATCGCCTCTCGAACGGACCCACGCATGAACGCCCGCACCGAAACCGCCGTGATCCAGACCGCGCTGCAACACGCCAGCGATCACCACCTGAGCAACGCCCACCTGGATGCCCTGGAAGAGGAAACCATCTTCATCCTGCGCGAGGTGGCTGCCGCCTTCGAGCGCCCCGCGCTGCTGTTCTCGGGTGGCAAGGACTCGCTGGTCATGCTCAAGTGCGCCGAGAAGGCCTTCGGCGCCGGCCGCATCCCCTACCCGCTGCTGATGATCGACACCGGCCACAACTTCCCAGAAGTGACCGATTTCCGCGACCTGCGCGCCAAGGAACTCGGCGCCGAACTGATCGTGCGCAGCGTCGAGGACTCGATGGCGCGTGGCACCGTGCGCCTGGCCCATCCAGGCGAGAGCCGCAACGTGCACCAGTCGGTCACGCTGCTGGAAGCCATCGAGGAATTCCGCTTCGATGCGCTGATCGGCGGCGCACGGCGCGACGAGGAGAAGGCCCGCGCCAAGGAGCGCATCTTCAGCCACCGCGACAGCTTCGGCCAGTGGCAACCCAAGGCGCAACGCCCCGAACTCTGGACGCTGTTCAACACCCGGATCCAGCCCGGCGAGCACTTCCGCGTGTTCCCCATCAGCAACTGGACCGAGCTGGACGTGTGGCAGTACATCGCGCGCGAAAACATCGCCCTGCCCTCGATCTACTACACGCACCAGCGCGAAGTGGTGGACCGCCGCGGCCTGCTCGTGCCGGTGACCGAACTCACGCCGCCGCGCGACGGCGAAACCGTGGAAGTGCGCGACGTGCGCTTCCGCACCGTGGGCGACATCACCTGCACCTGCCCGGTGGAGAGCCTGGCCGCCACGGCCGACGACATCGTGATCGAGACGCTGGCCGCCGAGGTCAGCGAACGCGGCGCCACGCGCATGGACGACAAGACGTCCGACGCCTCGATGGAGAAGCGCAAGAAAGACGGGTACTTTTGACGCCCCCGCGCCGCGCCCGTGGCGCGTCACCCCCACTGGGGGCGGTGTCTGCGGGCCGGCGAAGCCGGACCCGCGACACCCTTGAACAGATATCTCTCGCAGAAAGATCGCCATGACCACCGCTGAACTCGCTCCCATTGCCCAAGACACCCGCTCCGCCCTGCGCCTCATCACCTGCGGCAGCGTGGACGATGGCAAGAGCACGCTGATCGGCCGCCTGCTGGTCGACAGCAAGGCCGTGCTGCAGGACCACCTGGCCGGCGTGCAGCGCCACGGCCAGACCGACCTCGCCCTGCTGACCGACGGCCTGTCGGCCGAGCGCGAACAAGGCATCACCATCGACGTGGCCTACCGCTACTTCAGCACCGAAGCGCGCAAGTTCATCATCGGCGACGCCCCGGGCCATGAGCAGTACACGCGCAACATGGTCACGGCGGCCTCCAGCGCCGACGCGGCCGTGGTGCTGGTGGACGCCACCAAGCTGAACTGGGCCGACGCCGCGCTGCAACTGCTCCCGCAGACCCGCCGCCACAGCCTGCTGCTCAAGCTGCTGCGCGTGCCCTCGGTGGTGTTCGCCATCAACAAGCTCGACGCCGTCGAGGACAGCCGCACGGCCTTCGCCCACATCGCCGCGGCGCTGCGGCAGTTCGCCGCGCAGGCCGGCATCCCGGTCACGGCCACCGTGCCGGTGTCGGCTCTCAAGGGCTGGAACGTGGTGGACGCCAGCGAGCAGGCCGGCTGGTGCGGCTACAGCGGCCCGACGCTGCTGGAGATCCTCGAAGGCCTGCCCGTCACGCCGGCCGACAACACGCTGCCCTTCGCCTTCGCCGTGCAATGGGTGGAGAAATTCAGCAGCTCGTCCGACACCTCGCAAGGCCGCCGCGTCTTCTGGGGCCGTGCTGCGACGGGTGGCGTGCAGCCGGGTCAGGCGGTGCGCATCATGCCCAACGGTCAGACCGCCGTGGTCGCGCAGGTGCTCAACCACGTGCGCCAGCCCCAGGCCGTGCTGGCCGGCCACAGCGCCGGCATCGTGCTCGACCGCGAGGTCGATGTCTCGCGCGGCGACTGGCTGCTGGCCGTCGAGGATGGTGAAGCGCAGGACACCCTGACCGGCAGCCGCGAGATCCGCGCCACCGTGGCCTGGCTCGACGACGAGACCCTGGTGCCCGGCCGCGTGTACTGGGCGCTGCATGCGCCACCGCTGGGTCAAGGCCAAGATCAAGCGCATCGTGCACCGCCTGGACATCCACACACTGGCCGAGGAAGAGGCCAGCCAGCTCGAGCCCAACGCCATCGGCCACATCGAGCTGGCGCTGCAGGAACCGCTGGCCACCCTGCCCTTCGAGCGCTCGCGCACCCTCGGGTCCCTGGTGCTGGTGGACACCGCCAGCCACCGCACCTCGGGCGCCTTGCTGGTGCTCTGAAAGACCCTCCGTCCTTAACGCGTACCCAGGCAAGGGGCTTGCGCCTGCCTGGGGTTCAGGGAAACCCTAAAATCCGGGGTTCTACCGATTCCCATCATCACCATGACCCACGTTGTCACCGAAGCCTGCATCCGCTGCAAATACACCGATTGTGTGGACGTCTGTCCCGTGGACTGTTTCCGCGAAGGCCCGAACTTCCTGACGATCGACCCGGATGAATGCATCGACTGCGCGGTGTGCATTCCCGAATGCCCGGTGAGCGCGATCTACGCCGAGGAAGACCTGCCCAAGGACCAGCAGCACATGACCGAGCTCAACGCCGAGCTCGCCCGCCTGCCGGGCTGGAAGAGCATCACCAAGCGCAAGGATCCCTTGCCCGACCACGACGAGTGGAAAGACCGCAGCGACAAGTTGTCGGAGCTGATTCGCTGAACCTGGCATGACCTTCGCCAACACGCCCGACGGCCCCATCGAAACCGATGCCGTCATCGTGGGCGCGGGCCCGGTCGGCCTCTTTCAGGTTTTTGAACTGGGCCTGCTGGAGATCAAGGCGCACGTGATCGACTCACTCGCCTACCCCGGCGGTCAGCCGGTCGAGCTGTACCCGGACAAGCCCATCTACGACATCCCCGCCATCCCGGTGTGCACCGGGCAGGAGCTCGTGGATCGCCTGCTCTCGCAGATCAAGCCTTTCGGTGCCAGCTTCCACCTTGGCCAGGAAGTCACCAGCGTGCAACAGCAGGCGGATGGCCGCTTCTTCGTCGCCACCTCCAAGGGCGCGCGGTTCCTCACCAAGACCTTGTTCATCGCCGCTGGCGTGGGCGCTTTCCAGCCGCGCAAGCTCAATGTCGAGGGGCTGGACCGATTCGAGGACACCCAGCTGTTCTACCGGGTCAGGAGCCCGGCCGATTTCGCGGGCAGGCACCTGGTCATCATTGGTGGAGGTGATTCGGCGCTCGACTGGGCCCTGACCTTCGCGGCCGAGGGCCCGCACCGGGCCGCCAGCGTGATCCTCATCCACCGCCGCGACGGCTTTCAAGCCGCGCCCGCGAACGTGGCAAAGATGCGCGAACTCTGCGAACGCCACGAGATGCAGTTCATCGTCGGCCAGACCACCGGCTTCGAGGAAAGCGATGGCCGCCTCACAGGCCTGAAAGTCACCGGCCCCGACGCCGTGACCCGAGTCGTGCCTCTGGACGCCTTGCTGGTGTTCTTCGGTCTCTCGCCCAAGCTCGGCCCGATCGCAGACTGGGGCCTGGACATCGAACGCAAGCAGCTGGTGGTCGACACCGAAAAGTTCTCCACCAGCGTGCCAGGCATCTTCGCGGTGGGTGACATCAACACCTACCCGGGCAAGAAGAAGCTCATCCTCTCCGGTTTCCATGAGTGCGCCTTGGCCGCCTTCGGCGCCGCGCCCTTCATCTTTCCCGACAAGAAGGTGACGCTGCAATACACCACCAGCAGCACCAAGCTGCACAAGGTGTTGGGCGTGGACTCGCCGGTGCTGGATTGAGCCAGGCCGTGTTGTGCGCAGTGACAAGACGCAGAAAAGACAAAGGCCTTCCGAAGAAGGCCTTTGTCTTTTGTCTGTCTGGCTCCCCGACCTGGACTCGAACCAGGGACCTGCGGATTAACAGTCCGTCGCTCTACCGACTGAGCTATCAGGGAACAGCCTCGAATTATAGCGTCGTTTTTCGCGTTTTTCCATGACCCGCTTCATCTTCATCATCAAACCGCTTTTCTGGCTCAGTGTCGCGGTGCTCACCGTCGCCTCGCTCGTGCCCGTGGTCCTGCTTCCACCCCAGAGCCTCGACATATGGGACAAGGCCCAGCACGCGTTCGGATTCGCCTGGCTGGCGTTCCTGGGCCTGCTCGCCTATCCACGTCGGCCCAACGCGGTGGCTGCGTCTCTGCTGGCCTATGGCGGCGCCATCGAACTGGCCCAGGCGGCCACGGGGTGGCGCTACGGCGAATGGTCGGATCTCGCGGCCGATGGCGTGGGCATCCTGCTGGGCGCCCTGGCCTGGTGGCTTCTTCGTCGGATCGCCCGCCCCGCCGCTTGAAACCGCGGGGCCGCCGCGCACAATAGTGGCATGTCACACACCCCGCCCAACCGAGCATTGCCGTGGCTCGAGCCCGGCCAAGCGTTTCCGTCCGTGGAAACGGCCTGGAGTGCCACGGACCCCGCGCCCGGTCTGCTCGCCGCAGGCGGGGTGCTGGATGTGCCGACACTGGTCGCCGCGTACTCCCGTGGCATCTTCCCCTGGTACAGCGCGGGCCAACCCATCCTGTGGTGGAGCACCGACCCTCGCATGGTGCTGGAGACCCGCCAGTTCCGCCTGCACCGCTCGCTGCGCAAGACACTCACCCGGCTGCTGCGCGAGCAGCGGCTGGAAGTGCGCTTCGACCACGACTTCGAACGTGTCATCCGCGCCTGCGCGCACACGCCGCGCGACGGCCAGACTGGCACCTGGATCCTGCCCGCCATGGTGGAAGCTTACGTCCGACTCCATCACGCAGGCCTCGCACACAGTGTGGAGGCCTGGTTCGACGGCGAGCTGGCCGGTGGGCTGTATTGCGTCAATCTCGGCGCCATGGTGTACGGCGAGTCGATGTTCAGCCGCCGCAGCGATGCCTCCAAGATCGCCCTGGCGGCGCTGATCGCCTTCTGCCGCGCCCACGCCATGCCCCTGATCGACTGCCAGCAGAACACCACGCACCTGGCATCGCTGGGCGGCCAGCTCATGGCCCGCGACGAGTTCTGCCGACACGTTCGAATGGCCCTGCCCCACCCTGCCCCACGCTGGGAATTCGAGCCCGTATACTGGCAGCACATCCTCTCTGACGACGGTCCTCGCGCGTGACCCACCTCAAAGAACTCCCGCTTCAGGCGCTGCAGTTTTACGCCACGGCACCTTACCCGTGCAGCTACCTGCCGGACCGTCAGGCGCGCTCGCAAGTCGCCACCCCCAGCCACCTCATCCACAACGATGCTTACTCGGATCTGGTCACGCACGGCTTCCGCCGCAGTGGCATGTTCACCTACCGCCCGTATTGCGATGGCTGCCAGGCCTGCGTGCCGCTGCGCGTGCCGGTCGCTTCGTTCACACCCAACCGGAGCCAGCGGCGATCGGCGAAGCAGCACGGCATGCTGCAGACGCGCGTGCTCAAGCTCTGCTTCATCCCCGAGCACTACCAGCTCTACCTGCGCTACCAGAACAGCCGCCACGCCGGCGGCGGCATGGACCACGACAGCATCGACCAATACACGCAGTTCCTTCTGCAGAGCCGGGTCAATTCGCGGCTGGTGGAGTTCCATCAGCCCGGCACCGACGGTGGCCCTTCCCGGCTCAAGATGGTCTCGATCGTCGACGTGCTGAACGATGGCCTCTCGGCGGTCTACACCTTCTACGAACCCGATGAAAAGGCCAGCTACGGCACGTACAGCGTGCTCTGGCAGATCGATCAGGCCCGCGCGCTGGAGTTGCCCCATGTGTACCTGGGCTACTGGATCGGGCAGAGCAGCAAGATGAACTACAAGGCGGGCTTCCAGCCGCACGAGTTGCTGCTCGAGGGCCGCTGGATCACGGCGCCCTGAGGCGTGGCCTGACCGAGGGCGGCGTTCGCTGCCAGCGTGTTCCGGCACCGGTTGGAGGAAGTGGATTTCATCTTGTAAAATCAAGAACAACCTCTGACCTCTCATGACCAAACGCTCCGAGACCCTTCCCAGCACGCCCACTGTCCAGGTGATCGAACGCATGTTCAACCTGCTGGAAGTGCTAGCATCGCGCGAGGAACCGGTGTCGCTGAAGGAAATCAGCGAGAAGACCGGCCTGCATCCCTCGACCGCGCACCGCATCCTCAACGACCTGACCATCGGCCGGTTTGTCGATCGGCCCGAGGCAGGCAGCTACCGGCTCGGCATGCGGTTGCTGGAACTGGGCAACTTGGTCAAGGCACGGCTGAGCGTGCGGGATGCCGCCCTGCTGCCCATGCGCGAGCTGCACAAGATGATCCAGCAGCCAGTCAACCTGAGCGTGCGCCAGGGCGACGAAATCGTCTATGTGGAGCGGGCGTACAGCGAACGCTCCGGCATGCAAGTGGTGCGCGCCATTGGTGGCCGCGCGCCCCTGCACCTCACCTCGGTGGGCAAGCTCTTCCTGGCCGATGACGAGCCGCAACGGGTGCGCGCCTACGCCACCCGCACCGGGCTGGCCGGCAACACGCGCAACAGCCTGACCCAGCTCGCCACCCTGGAACGCGAACTGGCGCAGTGCCGTCAAGCCGGCCTCGCACGGGACAACGAGGAATTGGAGCTGGGCGTGAGGTGCATGGCCGCCGGCATCTACGACGACCAGAGCAAGCTGGTGGCTGGGCTGTCGATCTCCGCCCCCGCGGACCGCATCGACGAGAGCTGGGTGCCCAAGCTGCGCTCCACCGCTGCCGAGATTTCATCCGCGCTGGGCTGCCCCAAGGTGCCGATGCCGGCATCCGCCCGCTGAGCGCGTCACCCCCATGAAAAACGGCCCTGACGGGCCGTTTTTCATGGGGGCTGGGAAAGGGTCAGCCTTGAGGGCGAGGCATCACGCGCGCATCGGTCTGCACTTCGACCCAGCGCCGCACGCGTTCGGCGTCCTGCATGCGCCCCACTTTGCCCGTGGCGTCCAGAAACACCATGATCAACTGGCGGCCCGCCACCTTGGCCTGCATGACGAGGCAACGGCCGGCTTCGGAGATGTAGCCCGTCTTCTGAAGGCCGATGTCCCACGACGGGTTCTTGATCAGGCCATTCGAGTTGTTGTAGTGCAGCGTGCGACGACCGAGGTCGACCTCGTAACTGGGCGACGTGGACAAATCGCGCAGGATGGGGCGCTGGTAGGCCACGGACACCAGGGTCGCGAGATCGCGCGCGCTCGACTGGTTGGAGCTGGACAGGCCGGTGGGCTCGACGTAACGGGTGTCCGCCATGCCCAGTTCCAGCGCCTTCTTGTTCATCAGGCGCACGAACTCGGCAAGACCGCCCGGGTAGGTGCGACCGAGTGCATGGGCGGCCCGGTTTTCGCTGGACATCAGCGCCAGGTGCATCAGCTCGCCACGGCTGAGCGTGGTGCCCACGGCCAGGCGCGAACTGCTGCCCTTGTAGGTGTCCACGTCGTCCTGCGTGATGGTGATCATTTCCTGCATGTTCAGGTGGGCGTCTGCCACCACCAGGCCGGTCATGAGCTTGGTCAGCGAGGCGATCGGCAGCACGGCCGCGTCGTTCTTGCTGAACAGCACTTCGTTGGTTTCCTGATCGATCACCAGGGCCACGCTGGAATTGAGTTCGAGCGGATCGTCCATCGAACGCAGGCCCAGGCGCGAGCCTTCGGAAAGACGGGGCGCCACGGCCGCGCGCATCACCGCCTGGGTGGCTGCGGGTTTGCGTTGAACGGCCACCTTGTGCAGCGAGGTCGTCTTGCCCGCCGCCATCTGAACCTTCACACGGCCCTGGGGCTTGCTGGCCACGCGAACGGTCTTGCGTGCCGGGGCCTGCGCCACCTTGGGTTGGGCCTTCTTGGAGGTCGCGACCGTGCGCTTGGGAGTGGCCTTGGCCGTCACCGTCTTCTTGGCGGTTTTCGCGTTGCTGGCGGCCTGGGCTTGCAAGGGCGCGAAGGAAAGCGCTACCCAACCGGCAACAGCCGCAACCAGCAAAATTTTGCGAAAACGATCGACGCCGATGACCATGACTCCACTCCAGCAACAGGAACTGCGCAGGGGTGAAGTATAGGCATTCGGAAAAAAACTAGCAATATCAAAAGCTTGGGAAACTGTCTTCAGTGATCGGTAGAACAAGTGCTACTTTTGGTGTCTTTTCTGCGTCTCACGAAACACAATTCATCAAGCCTTTGATTTCATTGGGGTTTTATCCCTGCGCGGCGACCCGGTCCGATTTGCTGTGCAGTTTGTTCAAGGCACTCAGGTACGCCTTGGCCGAGGCCACGACGATGTCTGGGTCGGCACCCACGCCGTTGACGACGCGGCCACCGTGTTGAAGGCGCACCGTCACCTCACCCTGGCTCTCGGTGGAACCGCTGGTGATGGCGTTGACCGAATACAGCAGCAACTCGGCGCCGCTCTTCACGTGGTTCTCGATCGCTTTCAGGGACGCGTCCACGGGGCCGTTGCCGTCGCTCTCGCCCTGAATTTCCTTGCCGTCCACGGTGAACACCACGCTGGCGTGCGGGCGCTCGCCGGTCTCGCTGCGCTGCTTCAGCGAGACCAGGCCGTACTGCTCCTTCTCGGCGGTCACGCTTTCGTCGCTGCACAGGGCCAGGATGTCCTCGTCGAAGATCTCGCTCTTGCGGTCGGCCAGTTCCTTGAACGCCGCAAACGCGGTGTTGATCTCGCTCTCGGACTCCATCTCGATGCCCAGATCCTGCAAGCGCTGCTTGAACGCATTGCGGCCGCTGAGCTTGCCCAGCACGATCTTGTTGGCACTCCAGCCCACGTCCTCCGCGCGCATGATTTCATAGGTGTCGCGCGCCTTGAGAACGCCGTCCTGGTGAATCCCGCTGGCATGGGCAAACGCGTTGGCACCCACCACCGCCTTGTTGGGCTGCACCACGAACCCGGTGGTCTGGCTCACCATGCGGCTGGCCGGCACGATCTGCGTGGCGTCCACGCCCACGTCCAGGCCGAAGTAGTCGCGCCGTGTGCGCACCGCCATCACGATCTCTTCCAGCGAGCAGTTGCCCGCGCGCTCGCCCAGGCCGTTGATGGTGCACTCCACCTGGCGCGCGCCACCGATCTTCACGCCGGCCAGCGAGTTCGCCACGGCCATGCCGAGGTCGTTGTGGCAATGCACTGACCAGATGGCCTTGTCGGAGTTGGGCACGCGCTCGCGCAGCGTGCGGATGAAATCGCCGTAGAGCTCCGGGATCGCGTAGCCCACCGTGTCCGGGATGTTCAGCGTCGTCGCGCCTTCCTTGATCACGGCCTCCAGCACGCGGCAGAGGAAATCAACGTCGCTGCGGTAGCCGTCTTCCGGGCTGAACTCGATGTCGTCCACCAGGTTGCGGGCGAAGCGCACCGATTGCACTGCCTGCTCCAGCACCTGCTCGGGCGTCATGCGCAGCTTCTTCTCCATGTGCAGGGCACTGGTTGCGATGAAGGTGTGGATGCGCGCGCGCTGAGCGCCCTTGAGGGCTTCCGCAGCCCGCGCGATGTCCCGGTCGTTGGCCCGCGCCAGCGAGCACACCGTGGACTCCTTGATGGTGTTGGCGATGGCCTGCACGCAGTCGAAGTCCCCGTTCGAGCTGGCCGCAAAGCCGGCCTCGATCACATCCACCTTCAGGCGCTCCAGCTGGCGCGCAATGCGCAGCTTCTCGTCCTTGGTCATGGACGCACCGGGCGATTGCTCACCGTCGCGCAGGGTGGTGTCGAAAATGATCAGTTTGTCGCTCATGGGGAAACTCCATTCAAAGTTGTTTTTATCCACCCAGGTCGGGATCAGACCGCCTGGGCTTCGGATTCGCTGGTGTGGGGCCTCGTCACCCGGTGCAGGCCGGACAGGATGGCCTTGAAGGACGCAGAGACAATGTTGGCGTCGATGCCCACCCCGAACACCGTGCGCGTCTCGTCGATGCGCATCTCCACATAGGCCACTGCGCGCGCCTGCGCGCCCGAGCCGATGGCGTGCTCGTGGTAGTCAAGCACCCGCACCTGGCGGTCGATCGCTGCGTTGAGGCCGTTGACGAAGGCGTCGATGGGGCCGTTGCCCTGCCCGTCCACCACCACCGGCTCACCGCCGATCTCCACCTGGGCCGCCACGCGCACGCTCTGGCCCGAGATGTCCTCCATCACGGGCTGCAGCGGCGCGCGGGCCTGGGACAGGCCGTACTCGCGCTCGAAGATGTCCCACAGGTCGGCGGCGGCCAGCTCCTTGCCGTTGGCATCCATGACCTCCTGCACCACCTGGCTGAACTCGATCTGCAAGCGGCGCGGCAATTCCAGGCCGTATTCGTTTTCCAGCAGGTAGGCGATGCCGCCTTTGCCTGACTGGCTGTTGACGCGGATCACAGCCTCATAGCTGCGCCCCAGATCCTTGGGGTCCACAGGCAGGTAGGGGATGTTCCAGGCGTCGTCTTCCCGGCGCGCGGCAAATGCCTTGCGGATCGCGTCCTGGTGAGAGCCGGAGAACGAGGTGTAGACCAGATCGCCTACGTAAGGATGGCGTGGGTGCACCGGCAACTGGTTGCAGTGCTCGACGGTGCGTCGGATCTCGTCGATGTCGGAGAAGTCCAGGCCGGGCGAGACACCTTGTGTGTAGAGGTTGAGCGCCACGTTGACCAGATCGAGGTTGCCAGTGCGCTCGCCGTTGCCGAACAGACAGCCTTCGATGCGATCGGCGCCCGCCATCAAGGCGAACTCACCCGCAGCCGTTCCGGTGCCGCGGTCGTTGTGCGGATGCACGGACAGCACGATCGCATCGCGCCGCGCGAGATGGCGGTGCATCCACTCGATCATGTCGGCAAAGATGTTGGGCGTGCTGTGCTCCACCGTGGACGGCAGGTTGATGATGCACTTGTGTTCGGCCGTCGGCTGCCAGACCTCGGTGACGGCATCCACCACGCGCTTGGAGAAGGCGAGCTCGGTGCCGGAGAACATTTCGGGCGAGTACTGGAAAGTCCACTGAGTGGCAGGCTGCAAGGCGGCGAGCTCGCTGAAAAGGCGGGCCTGTGAGGTGGCCAGTTCGACGATCTCGTCTTCGTTCATGCCAAGCACCACGCGCCGCATGACGGGGGCCACGGCGTTGTAGAGATGCACGATGGCGCGCGGCGCGCCCTGCAAGGCCTCGAAGGTGCGCCGGATCAGCGGTTCGCGCGCCTGGGTCAGCACCTGGATGGTGACGTCCTCGGGAATGAGGCGCTCGTCAATCAGGCGACGCAGGAAATCGAATTCGGTCTGCGAAGCCGATGGGAATCCGACCTCGATCTCCTTGAAGCCGATCTTCACCAGCAACTCGAACATGCGCAGCTTGCGCTCCACATCCATGGGCTCGATCAGGGCCTGGTTGCCGTCGCGCAGGTCGGTGCTCAGCCAGATGGGGGCCTGGGTGAGGACGGCGTCGGGCCAGGTGCGGTCCTTGAGACCGATCGGCTTGAAGGCAGGGTACTTGCTGGCAGGGTGTTTCAACATGGTGCTCTTTCGATGTTACTGAAACCCGCAGCCCCAAAACACAAACGGCCCGCTGCAGGTGCAAACGGGCCGTTTTGAATGGAATGCGCGTGCGCTACCAAGCCTGCCCGTGTCGGACATCCAGTAGTAGGGCGAAAGCGCGAAAAATCATGGCTCAAACTGTATCACAAAGCTCAATCGTCGTGCAGGCCGCGCTCGTCGGGCTCGTCGGTGGAGGTGCTGATCACGCTGGTCGGTCGGCCCTTGGCCTTGCGCCAGAAGTACACCGCATACCCGGACAGCCCGTACACGACGAAGAGCGCGAACAGCACGGTCGGTGGGTGGATGTTGATGACCGCGATGCCCAGGGCCACCAGCACGATGGCCGCGAACGGCACGCTCTTCTTCAGGCTCAGGTCCTTGAAGCTGTAGAAAGGCACGTTGGTCACCATGGTCAGGCCCGTGTAGAGCGTGATGACGAACATGGGCCAGGTCACGTCCTGCGCGGGAATCTCCAACTCGGTCATGAGCCAGATGAACCCCGCCACCAACGCGGCGGCTGCGGGAGACGGCAGGCCCTGGAAATAGCGCTTGTCGACCACGGCGGTGTTGACGTTGAAACGCGCCAGCCTCAAGGCCGCACACGCGCAGTACACGAAGGCCGCGATCCAGCCCCAGCGGCCGATGTCGCGCAAGGTCCATTCGTAGGCGATGAGCGCCGGGGCCGCACCAAAGGACACCATGTCGGACAGCGAGTCCATCTGCTCACCGAACGCGCTCTGCGTGTTCGTGAGGCGCGCGACGCGGCCATCCAGGCTGTCCAGCACCATCGCCACGAAGATGCCCACGGTCGGCCAGATCGTAGCGGCCGTTCATGGCGATGACGACCGAGTAGAAGCCGCCGAACAGGGCCGCAAGCGTGATCATGTTGGGCACCATGTAGATGCCCTTGGGGCGCCTGGGGCGTTCGTCGCTTGGCGTCATAGTGGTTTCGGTTCCGTCGTGCATTCGGGCCTCCGTGCGTCGCTGCGCCCAGAAACCCTCGGTTCCTGGAGCAGACCTCCTGCACAGAATGCCCCAGTGTAAAGCAGTGTGTCTGTAGGAAAAGACGACAAAGGCCACCGAAGTGGCCTTTGCGGTCGATGCGCGCCGGCAGGCGGCGCGGCTGGACGATCAGTTGCGGGTCTGGTCCACCAGCTTGTTCTTGGCGATCCAGGGCATCATGGCGCGCAGCTGGGCACCCACCACTTCGATGCTGTGGTCGGCGGTGTTGCGGCGGCGAGCCGTCATCGACGGGTAGTTCAGGCGGCCTTCCTGAATGAACATCTTGGCGTAGTCGCCGTTCTGGATGCGCTTGAGCGCGTTGCGCATCGCCACGCGCGACTGCTCGTTGATCACTTCCGGACCGGTCACGTACTCGCCATATTCGGCGTTGTTCGAGATCGAGTAGTTCATGTTGGCGATGCCGCCTTCGTAGATCAGGTCCACGATGAGCTTGAGCTCGTGCAGGCATTCGAAGTAGGCCATCTCGGGCGCGTAGCCGGCTTCGACCAGGGTTTCGTAGCCCATCTTGATCAGCTCGACGGCACCGCCGCACAGCACGGCCTGTTCACCGAACAGGTCGGTCTCGGTCTCTTCCTTGAAGTTGGTCTCGATGATGCCGGCCTTGCCGCCACCGTTGGCCATGGCGTAGCTCAGCGCCAGATCACGCGCCTTGCCGCTCTTGTCCTGGTGCACAGCCACGAGGTGAGGCACGCCGCCACCCTGGGTGTAGGTGTTGCGCACGGTGTGGCCGGGGGCCTTTGGCGCCACCATCCACACGTCCAGATCCGCGCGGGGCACGACCTGGTTGTAGTGCACGTTGAAACCGTGGGCGAAGGCCAGCGAGCCGCCTTGCTTGATGTTGGGTTCGACGTTGTTCTTGTAGACCTCGCCGATCTGCTCGTCGGGCAGAAGGATCATGACCACGTCGGCGGCCTTGACCGCCTCGTTCACTTCCAGGACGTTCAGGCCGGCCTTGCCGACCTTGTCCCAGGAAGCACCGCCCTTGCGCAGGCCAACCACGACCTTCACGCCGCTGTCGTTGAGGTTCTGTGCGTGTGCGTGGCCCTGGCTGCCGTAGCCGATGATGGCCACGGTCTTGCCCTTGATCAGGGACAGGTCACAGTCTTTGTCGTAGAAAACTTTCATGCTTTGCTCCAATGGATTTGATGGGTTGTGCCGTTCTTCGCGAGCCTGTCGAAGGGCTCTCGGTACCCCGGCCCGCCACAAAGGCGGGCCCGGGCTTCGACAGGCTCAGCGCGAACGGGCAAATGGCTGAGCCCCGAAACAGTCAGACGCGCAGGATTCTCTCACCCCGGCCGATGCCGCTGGCGCCCGTGCGCACGGTCTCCAGAATGGACGAGCGATCGATCGCCTCCAGGAAGGCGTCGTTCTTGCCCTGGTCGCCGGTGAGTTCGATGGTGTAGCTCTTCTCGGTCACATCGATGATGCGGCCGCGGAAGATGTCGGCCATGCGCTTCATTTCCTCGCGCTCCTTGCCCACCGCGCGGACCTTCACCATCATGAGCTCGCGCTCGGTGTAGGCCCCCTCGGTGAGGTCGACCACCTTGACGACCTCGATGAGGCGGTTCAGGTGCTTGGTGATTTGCTCGATGACGTCGTCCGACCCTGTGGTCTGGATCGTCATGCGCGAGAGGCTGGGGTCCTCGGTGGGCGCCACCGTGAGCGATTCGATGTTGTAGCCACGGGCCGAGAACAGGCCCACCACGCGCGAGAGGGCGCCGGGTTCGTTTTCCAGCAGGACAGCGATGATGTGTTTCATGTGCGATTCCTCTTTTCGCCGCCCTCCCCTGCGCACGGTAATGCGCAGGCTTGGCGGACAATAGATTCGTCTGAGGGGATGAAGCGGCGAAGGCTTTTCGCCGCCTCGCTTCGGGGATTACAGGTCTTCGGAACCCAGCAGCATCTCGGTGATGCCCTTGCCGGCCTGAACCATCGGGAACACGTTCTCGGTGGGGTCGGTGCGGAAGTCCATGAAGACCGTGCGGTCCTTGAGCTTGCGCGCTTCGCGCAACGCCGGTTCGACGTCCTCGGGACGCTCGATCAGCATGCCCACGTGGCCATAGGCCTCGGCAAGCTTGACGAAGTTCGGCAACGCGTCCATGTAGCTGTGGCTGTAGCGACCTTCATAGTCGATCTCCTGCCACTGCCGGACCATGCCCAGGTAGCGGTTGTTCAAGGCCACGACCTTGATGGGCGTGTTGTACTGCAGGCAGGTGGACAGCTCCTGGATGCACATCTGCACCGAGCCTTCACCCGTCACGCAGAACACCTCGCTGTCGGGCTTGGCCAGCTTGATGCCCATGGCATAGGGAATGCCCACACCCATGGTGCCCAGGCCACCGGAGTTGATCCAGCGGCGCGGCTCGTCGAAGCGATAGTACTGGGCCGCCCACATCTGGTGCTGCCCCACGTCCGACGTGATGTAGGTGTCGGCATCCTTGGTCATGTTCCACAGCGTTTCCAGCACGTACTGCGGCTTGATCACGTCCTTGTTGCCACGGTCGTACTTCAGGCAGTCGCGCGAACGCCAAGCCTCGATGGTCTTCCACCACTCGGCCAGGGCCTTGTCATCGGGCCGCGCGGTGCTCTCGCGCACCATACTGATCAGCTCGGTCAGCACGTCCTTGACGTCGCCCACGATGGGAATGTCGACCTTGACGCGCTTGGAGATGCTCGACGGGTCGATGTCGATGTGGATGATCTTGCGTTCGTTCTGCGCGAAGTGCTTGGGGTTGCCGATCACGCGGTCGTCGAAACGTGCCCCCACGGCCAGCAGCACGTCGCAGTTCTGCATGGCGTTGTTGGCCTCGATCGTGCCGTGCATGCCCAGCATGCCCAGGAACTTGCGGTCGGAAGCCGGGTAGGCGCCCAGGCCCATCAGCGTGTTGGTGACCGGGTAGCCCAGCATGTCCACCAGCGTGCGCAGCTCGTTGGTGGCGTTGCCCAGCAGCACGCCGCCACCGGTGTAGATGTAGGGCCGCTTGGCCGTCATCAGCAGTTGCAGCGCCTTGCGGATCTGGCCGCCATGGCCCTTGCGCACCGGGTTGTAGGAACGCATCTCCACCGAGTCGGGGTAGCCGTTGTAGGGCACCTTGTTGAAGGACACGTCCTTCGGGATGTCCACCACCACCGGGCCGGGCCGGCCGCTGCGGGCGATGTGGAAGGCCTTCTTCATGACCATCGCCATGTCGCGCGCGTCCTTGACCAGGAAGTTGTGCTTGACGATGGGGCGGGTGATGCCCACGGTGTCGCACTCCTGGAAGGCGTCCAGGCCGATCGCAGCGGTGGGCACCTGACCGGTCACGATGACCATGGGAATGCTGTCCATGTAGGCCGTGGCGATGCCCGTGATGGCATTGGTCACGCCCGGCCCGGAGGTGACCAGGGCCACGCCCACGTCACCGGTGGCGCGCGCGTAGCCGTCGGCCGCGTGCACGGCGGCCTGCTCATGGCGCACCAGCACATGCTGGATCGTGTTCTGCTTGTAGAAAGCGTCGTAGATGTGCAGCACAGCACCGCCGGGGTAGCCCCAGACGTACTTCACACCTTCGGCCTGGAGGGCCTTGATGAGGATTTCTGCGCCGCGGAGGTCTTGAGGGGCTGCGCCTTTGGCGGCGGCAGCCGAGGCCAGTTCGGCCTTGCTGATTTCCATGATGAACCTTTCGAGAATTTCTCTGACGAAAAACCTTGGGTGCCTCTTGACTCACTCTTGTGGAGCGGTTTCGAGACTTGAGACCAATGGCCATGAGCGGGCACATACCCCGCCGGACCCTGATCCGTTTGCCTTGTTTTGAATTGCAGCCGGCATTATCGCACCGCAACAAGGTTTTTCCAGCCGGGGCGTCGGAAGCTACCCCAAAAAGGCGCCCGCATGTGCCGCAATGCGACAATTCCCGTCTTCCTTGCCGCCTTCGCGCCCGCCGCCTGCCTCATGCCCGCTTCCCCGCCTGCCTCGACCACGCCCCCTTCCAGCGCCGAACCCAACCTGATGGCGCCCTCGCTGCGCCGCCGCATGGCCTGCTGGCTGTATGAGGGCATGCTGATGTTCGGCGTCGTGTTCCTCGCCGGTTACCTGTTTTCCACGCTCACCCAAACCCGGCACGCTCTGGACAACCGGCATGCCCAGCAGGCTTTCCTGTTCGTGGTGTTCGGCATCTACTTCGCCTGGTTCTGGGCCAAGGGCCAGACGCTGGCCATGAAGACCTGGCACATCCGCGTCGTGGACCGCCATGGGCGCGCGCTCACCCAGGCTCGCGCCCTGCTGCGCTACCTGTTGTCCTGGCTGTGGTTGCTGCCACCGCTGGCGGTCTCTGGCCTCATGGGCTTGCCTGGGGGCGAGTTGGCGGTGCTGCTGTGCGGCTGGATCGTCGTCTGGGCCCTGCTCTCGCGCTTCCATCCGCAGCGCCAGTTTCTGCACGATGCGCTCGCCGGCACCCGCCTCGTGCGCCAGGCCCCGCCCCCAACACCGCCACGTGCCAAGCGCTGAAAACCAGTCTCCAATGAACAACCAAGAACCCGTTGACGCCCAGAAGCGCCGCACCGGCCTCACGCGCATGGCTCATGCGTTCCGCTATTCCCTGGCCGGCCTGCGCGCCGGCTGGGGCGAAACGGCTTTTCGCCAGGAAGCCCTGGCCGCCCTGGTGATGATTCCCGCAGCGTTCTGGCTCGGCCGAAACTGGGTCGAGACGGCCCTGCTCGCCGCCTCGGTGTTGCTGGTGATGGTGGTCGAACTCCTCAACACCGGCATCGAAACCGCCATTGACCGCATCGGTCCCGAATGGCACGACCTGTCCAAACGCGCCAAGGACATGGGCAGCGCGGCGGTGCTGCTGAGCCTGCTGCTGTGCGCCGGCATCTGGATCGCCGCCCTGTGGACCCGCTGGGCCTGACCATTTTTTCCTCACCCTCATGACTTCTCCCACCTTCTCCCTCTGCGTCTACTGCGGCTCGCGCCCCGGCGCGCACCCAGCCTTCACCGACACCGCCCGCGCCGTGGGCGAATGGATCGGCAGCCGGGGCGGCCAACTCGTCTACGGGGGTGGCCGCAACGGCCTGATGGGCGTGGTCGCCGAAGCCACGCTCGCCGCCGGGGGCCGCGTGGTGGGCATCATCCCGAAGGCCCTGGTGGAAAAGGAATGGGCGCACCACGGCTGCACCGAGCTGCACGTGGTGGACACCATGCACGAGCGCAAGCGCATGATGGCCGAACGCGCCGATGCCTTCGTGGCTCTGCCGGGTGGCATCGGTACCTTCGAGGAGTTCTTCGAGGTCTGGACCTGGCGCCAGCTGGGTTACCACGACAAGCCCGTGGGCCTGCTCAACGTGGGTGGCTACTACGACGGCCTGGAAACCTTTTTGCGCACCGGCGTCGAGCAGCAGTTCATGAACGCCTGGCAGATGGACCTGATCCGCGTGGGCCGCGATCCGGCCAGCCTGCTGCCTGAACTGGTGCAGTCCGCCGGGCTGGCGCCCGAGCCGCGCATCGAGGCCATCTGAGCCTCGCGGAACCGGGTCTCAGACCGCGGTTTCGTCCTCTTCGCCGGTGCGGATGCGCACCACGCGCTCGACCGAGGTCACGAAGATCTTGCCGTCACCGATCTTGCCGGTGCGGGCGGCGCGGATGATCGCGTCCACACAGCGATCGACGTCGTCGGTCTTGACCACGACTTCCACCTTGACCTTGGGCAGGAAGTCCACCACGTACTCGGCACCGCGGTAGAGCTCGGTGTGGCCCTTCTGCCGGCCAAATCCTTTCACCTCGGTCACGGTCAAGCCGGTCACGCCCTGCTCGGCCAGGGCCTCGCGCACTTCCTCGAGCTTGAACGGTTTGATGACGGCGGTGATTTGTTTCATTCGGAGGCTCCGGGGGCGTTGCGGGAAAAGCTTGTCTGCATTTCATTATGCCCAACGCATCGCGCAACGTTCGTACACTGCGGGCTCAACCCTTCTCGCGCCACCATGTCCGCACACGCCCTGCCCCGACACGTTCCCCTCACCGTGGCCTACCGGGGAGGCCATCCCGAGAACGTCCACCACGGCTCCATGGCGGTGGTGGATGCGCAGGGCAGGCTGCTGGCGGCCGTGGGCGACGTGGCGTCCCCGATGTTCACGCGCTCTTCGCTCAAGCCATTCCAGGCCATGCCCTTGATCGCCCAGGCCGCGGAGCGCTACCGGCTGAGCGACACCGACATTGCGCTGCTCTGCGCCAGCCACAGCGGCGAATCCCTGCACGTCGACGGTGTCGCCGCGCTGCTGGGCAAGCTGGGCGCAGACGAATCGGCGCTGGCCTGCGGCACCCACGTGCCCTTCTTCTTCGGGGCCACGGGCGCCACGCCGGCACCGGGCGCGCGCTTCACCCGGCTGCACCACAACTGCTCGGGCAAGCACACCGGCATGCTGTTGCTCGCCCACGCGCTCGGCGCCTCGTCCGGCAACTACCTTGACATCGACCACCCGGTGCAACAGCAGATTGCGGCCAGCGTGAGCCATTTTTCCGGCGTGCCCGTCGACCAACTGGTGCGCGGCACCGATGGCTGCAGCGCGCCCAACTACGCCCTGCCCTTGCGCTCGCTGGCGCACGCGTTTGCCCGCCTGACGCTGGCCGAGCCCGACCCGATCTATCGCCAGGCACCACAGCGCATCGCCCGCGCCATGAGCCGCCACCCCGAACGCGTGAGCGGGCAAGGCCGCAACGACCTGGCCCTGATGCAGGCAGGCCGCGGCGACTGGGTGAGCAAGGTCGGCGCCGACGGCGTTCAGGCCTTGGCGAGTTTCAGCCGCGGCATCGGCATCGCCGCCAAAGTCGGCGATGGTCAGTTGGCCCCGTTGATGGTGGCCTTCGTGTCGGCCCTGGAACAACTCGGCTGGCTCGACGAATCCAGCCGGGCCGCCCTCGCCAGCCTGATTCCCCCGCCATTGAAGAACGCGGCGGGCATCGAGGTGGGTGAGATGCGCGCGGTGCTGGCGCTGCGCAGCGTTTAAGCGCGGTACTTGCTGGTGATCGGGTAGCGCCAGTCCTTGCCGAAGCTGCGGTGGGTCACGCGGATGCCCACGGGTGCCTGGCGGCGCTTGTATTCGTTGATGCGGATCAGGCGCACCACCTTGTCCACGTCGGCCCGCTCGAAGCCGGCGGCCACGATGCTCTCGGGGCTCTGGTCGTTCTCCATGTAGCGCTCGATGATCGCGTCCAGGACCGGGTATTCCGGCAGGCTGTCCTGGTCCTTCTGATCGGGTCGCAGCTCGGCGCTGGGTGGGCGCGTGATGATGCGTTCCGGGATCGGGTTCGCACCCGTGCCGTAGGGATCGTGCGCGTTGCGCCAGCGGGCCAGCTTGAAGACCATGGTTTTGCGCAGCGTCCTTGATGACGGCAAAACCGCCGGCCATGTCGCCATACAGCGTGCAATAGCCCGTGGCGATCTCGCTCTTGTTGCCGGTGGTCAGCACGATGCTGCCGAACTTGTTGGACAAGGCCATGAGCAGGGTGCCGCGGATGCGCGCCTGCAGGTTCTCTTCCGTCGTGTCTTCGGACAGGCCGGCGAACTCGCTGGCCAGGCTGGCCTTGAAGGCTTCGAACTGGGGCGCAATGGCGATCTCGTCGTAGCGCACGCCCATGCGCGCAGCCATGTCGCGCGCATCGATCCAGGAAATGTCGGCCGTGTACGGCGACGGCATCATCACCGTGCGCACACGGTCCTTGCCCAGCGCGTCGACCGCGATGGCCAGCACCAGCGCCGAGTCGATGCCGCCCGACAGGCCCAGGATGGCGCCTGGGAATCCGTTCTTGCCCAGGTAGTCGCGCACGCCCAGCACCAGCGCATGCCACAGGTCGGCCTCCGGGCTGTGGGCGCGGTCGGTCTCGGCGGTGATCTGCCAGCCAGCTCCATCCCGCGTGAAGGCCACATCGAACAGCGTCTCCTCGAAGCTCACCGCGCGACCAGCCAGGGCGCCGTCGGCACCGAGCACGAAGCTGCGCCCCTCGAAGACGATCTCGTCCTGTCCGCCCACCAGGTGCGCGTAGACCAGCGGCAGACCGGTGGAGCGCACCCGCTCGCGCATGGTGGCTTCGCGCTCGCCGCCCTTGCCGGCATGGAACGGCGAAGCATTGATGACGGCCAGCAGGTCGGCGCCGGCGGCCCGGGCGTCGGCGGCAGGGGCGTCGAACCAGGCGTCTTCACAGATCAGCAGGCCCACGCGCACGCCTTCCACCTCGATCACGCAGGGCGCGTGGCCCGGCACGAAGTAGCGGCGCTCATCGAACACCTGGTAGTTGGGCAGCTCGCGCTTGGCGTAGGTGTGGGTCACCAGGCCCTCGCGCAACACGCTCGCCGCGTTGTGCAGGTAAGCCACGGCCACGCTGCGTTCGCGCCGTTCGATCGTGGCCCCAGGCGCCCGCGCCGGATGTCCCACCACGATGTGCAGGCCTTTGAGGTGGGTCGTCCCGGCCGCGATGACTTTGAGGGCATCATCACACGCATCGATGAACGCCGGCCGCAGGAAAAGGTCCTCGGCCGCGTAACCGCAGAGGGCCAACTCGGGCGTGAGCAGCAGGCGCGCGCCACGGGCATGGGCCTGGGTGGCGGCGTCGACGATTTTCCGGGCGTTGCCCACCATGTCGCCCACCACGAAGTTGAGCTGGGCCACGCAAATGGAGAGAGTCATGGGGTCTGGAAACCTTGCTGGAGAGACCGCGAAAACGCGGTGGGCGGGAGCCGTGTTTGTCTGAAATCGATTATGTCACCCGGGTCTTTGCCTCGCCGCAGGCGATCGATGCCGGCGCCTGGAACGCGTTGCTGGACAACGAGCCCGACCCCAGCCCCTTCATGCGCCATGAGTACCTGTCGGCGCTGCACGAAAGCGGCAGCGCGCGAGAGGCCACCGGCTGGCAAGCCCAGTTCGTGACGCTGTGGCGCGGCGATGTGCTGCACGCGGCCTGCCCGATGTACCTGAAGAGCCACTCCTACGGCGAGTACGTGTTCGACTGGGCCTGGGCCAATGCATACGCTCAGCATGGGCTGGACTACTACCCCAAGGCACTGGTGGCCGTGCCGTTCACCCCGGTGCCGGGCGCGCGCCTGCTGGCCCGCGACCCGGCCTCGCGCGCGGCGCTGGTAGAGGCCTTGATCGCGCACACCCGAGAGGAACAGCTGTCGTCGCTGCACCTGCTCTTCGCGCAACCCCACGACATCGACGCGTGCCATGCCGCCGGCCTGATGCTCAGGCACACCGTCCAGTTCCATTGGAGCAATCAGGATGCGAGGGGCCAGCCCTTTGACGATTTCGAACATTTCCTGGCCAGCCTGCAGCAGGAAAAACGCAAGAAAATCCGGCAGGAGCGGCGCAAGGTGGCCGATGCGGGCGTGCGCTTCCGCTGGTCGCGCGGCGCCGACATTTCGGAGGCCGACTGGGACTTCTTCTACCGCTGCTACGAGCGCACCTACCTCGAGCACGGCAACGCGCCCTACCTGAGCCGGGATTTTTTCCGCCGCATGGCGACCACCATGCCGCAACACTGGCTGCTGTTCATCGCCGAACGCGAAGGCCGGCCCATGGCCTGCAGCCTGATCGGCATCGACGACCACACCCGCGTGGCCTACGGGCGCTACTGGGGTGCACTGGAGCGCGTGGACTGCCTGCACTTCGAGGCCTGCTACTACCAGCCATTGGCCTGGTGCATGTCACACGGCTTCGTCCGTTTTGAAGGGGGCGCCCAGGGCGAACACAAGATGGCGCGCGCCCTGCTGCCGGTGAAGACGACCAGCGCCCACTGGCTGGCACATCCCGCGTTCGCGGACGCGGTGGAACGCTTCCTGGAACGCGAAGGCCAGGGGATCGGGGAGTACCTCGATCACCTGGCCCTGCGAAATCCGCTCAAGGCAGCGCCTTGAGCCTGGGTTGATCAGGCCTGCTTGGCCTTGTTGTAGTTCGCGATACCGTCCAGGATTTCCTGGTGGGCGGCGTCCTTGCCTTCCCAGCCGATCACCTTCACCCACTTGCCGGGCTCCAGGTCCTTGTAGTGCTCGAAGAAGTGCTGGATGGTGTTCAGGCGCATCGGGTTCAGGTCTTCGGGCTTCTGCCACTGGGTGTAGATCGACAGGATCTTGTCGGTCGGCACGGCCAGCACCTTGCCGTCTTCGCCGGCCTCGTCCTGCATCTTCAGGATGCCGATCGCGCGGCAGGGCACGACCACACCGGGAATGAGGGGCACGGGCGTGATCACGAGCACGTCGACCGGGTCGCCATCGCCAGAGATCGTCTGCGGCACATAACCGTAGTTGGTCGGGTAGTGCATGGCCGTGCTCATGAAGCGGTCCACGAAGATCGCGCCGGTTTCCTTGTCCACCTCGTACTTGATCGGGTCGGCGTTCATCGGGATCTCGATGATCACGTTGAACGATTCGGGAACGTTTTTGCCTGGGGTGACGTTGTCAAGGGACATGTTGATAAGGTCGTGGTTTGAAAAGGGGCTTTTCGGTCCGGCAGGCCTGCCGGCGAACAAAGGCGCGCCCGGATTCGGCCCGGCGCGCCTAGGATTTACCCTGATTTTACCGACTCCAGGCTGACAAACCTGGCCACAAGGAGCGGCGAAGTGGCATTTCCCCGCTAAATTCAAGGGGTTCGCCAATCGCCCTGTTTCAACGCTGTGCAACGCAGCGCAAACCGGCAGCGAGGAAGCAACGCAGCGGGGGCAGCCCCGGAGGCGTTGCCCCCTCCAAGTCGAAACAAGCAGGAGTAATTCTCATGGTTGGACAATCTGCGCTGATCTTTGCGTTGGTCTGCGGGCTGGTGGCCGTCATCTACGGCTTCTGGTCCCGCAGCTGGATTCTTTCTCAGGACGCGGGCAACGCCCGCATGCAGGAAATCGCCGGGGCCATTCAGACCGGCGCCGCGGCCTACCTCGCGCGGCAGTACAAGACGATCGGCATCGTCGGGGTGGTGCTGGCGATCCTCATCGGCGTCTTCCTCGACGGCCCCACCGCCATCGGCTTCGTGCTCGGTGCCGTGCTCTCGGGCGCCTGCGGCTTCATCGGCATGAACATCTCGGTGCGCGCCAACGTGCGCACCGCGCAAGCGGCCACCAAGGGCATCGGCCCGGCGCTGGACGTGGCCTTCCGCGGCGGCGCCATCACCGGCATGCTGGTCGTGGGCCTGGGCCTGCTGGGCGTGTCCGGCTTCTTCTGGTTCCTGGTCGGCAACGGCAACCTCACGCCAGCGGCCGATCTGGCCAAGCTGCTGAACCCGCTGATCGGCTTTGCCTTCGGCTCCTCGCTGATCTCCATCTTCGCGCGCCTGGGCGGCGGCATCTTCACCAAAGGTGCCGACGTGGGCGCCGATCTGGTGGGCAAGGTCGAGGCTGGCATTCCGGAAGACGACCCGCGCAACCCGGCGGTGATCGCCGACAACGTGGGCGACAACGTGGGCGACTGCGCCGGCATGGCAGCCGACCTGTTCGAGACCTACGCGGTCACGCTGATCGCCACCATGGTGCTGGGCGCCCTCATGGTCGCGGCCGCGCCCATGCAGGCCGTGCTCTATCCGCTGGTGCTCGGTGGCGTATCCATCCTGGCGTCCATCGTCGGCTGCTTCTTCGTGAAGGCCAGCCCGGGCATGAAGAACGTGATGCCCGCGCTGTACAAGGGCCTGGCGATCGCAGGCGTGCTCTCGCTGATCGCCTTCTGGTTCGTCACCGCCTGGATCATGCCGGACAACGCCATCACCGCCACAGGCAGCCAGCTGCGCCTCTTCGGTGCCTGCGCCGTGGGCCTGGTGCTGACCGCCGCGCTGGTCTGGATCACCGAGTTCTACACCGGCACGCAGTACTCGCCGGTCAAGCACATCGCGCAAGCCTCGACCACCGGCCACGGCACCAACATCATTGCCGGCCTGGGCGTGTCCATGCGCTCCACCGCCTGGCCGGTGCTGTTCGTCTGCGTCGGCATCGTGGCCTCCTACACGCTGGCGGGCCTGTACGGCATCGCCATCGCCGCCACCGCCATGCTGAGCATGGCCGGCATCGTGGTCGCGCTGGACGCGTACGGTCCCATCACCGACAACGCCGGCGGCATCGCCGAAATGGCCGAGCTGCCCAGCAGCGTGCGCGACATCACCGACCCGCTGGACGCGGTGGGCAACACCACCAAGGCCGTGACCAAGGGCTACGCCATCGGCTCCGCCGGCCTGGCCGCGCTGGTGCTTTTCGCCGACTACACCCACAAGCTGGAAACCTACGGCCACCAGATCAAGTTCGACCTGAGCGACCCGATGGTGATCATCGGCCTGTTCATCGGCGGCATGATCCCCTACCTCTTCGGTGCCATGGCGATGGAGGCCGTGGGCCGTGCCGCCGGTTCGGTGGTTGTGGAGGTGCGCCGGCAGTTCAAGGAGATCCCCGGCATCATGGAAGGCACGGCCAAGCCCGAGTACGGCAAGGCGGTCGACATGTTGACCACGGCGGCCATCAAGGAGATGGTGATCCCCTCGCTGCTGCCGGTGGTGGTCCCCATCCTGGTGGGCGTGTTCCTGGGCCCGAAAGCGCTGGGCGGCCTGCTGATGGGCACCATCGTCACCGGCCTGTTCGTGGCCATCTCCATGTGCACCGGCGGTGGGGCCTGGGACAACGCCAAGAAGTACATCGAAGACGGCCACCATGGCGGCAAGGGCAGCGAGGCGCACAAGGCCGCCGTGACCGGCGACACCGTGGGCGACCCCTACAAGGACACGGCAGGCCCTGCCGTCAACCCGCTGATCAAGATCATCAACATCGTGGCGCTGCTGATCGTGCCGCTGCTGCCGCTGGCGGCCTGATCCCGTTCTCGAAGGTTCAAAGGGCCCGCTTCGGCGGGCCTTTTTTCTGGGCCGCCCCCGCCAGTAGGCGGACCACCGCGCTGGCACTGGGGGTGAGGCGATCGAGCTGGGCCGCCTCGCCCCGCTCGATCGCTTGCAGCACCAGCTCCTGGATGCCGCCCACGGCCGCCACCGCCATGGTGGGCGTGAGCACCTCACGCTCGGCGTTGATGGTCTCGAGCATGAAGTCGGCCAGGTGCTGCATCACCTCGCGGCGCACCAGGGCACCGGCTGGCCCGAGATGGTGGATTTCCACGAACAGCATGCGGATCAGCTGCGGCCCGCTGGCCAGGTGCGCCAGGTACGCACCCAAGGCATGTTCGACCTGGTCCTGCCAGGGGCGTTCGGGCTGCACGGCCTCGCGCAGGGTGCGCAGCGCGGAGGCGCTGGCCGCCCGGTACAGCTCGAGAAAGCAGGCGTCCTTGTCCGCGAAATGCTCGTAGAACGTGCGTTTGGACACCCCCGCCTCGGCCACCACGGCCGCGATCGACGTGGCCGCCAGACCCTGGGCCGCAGCGACCGTGGCGATGGCTTGCAGCAGGCGACCACGGTGTTCGTTCGGCACGGTGGCGTCGGCGCTGCGGGTGTTTTTCGGCTTCATGGACGGGCATCTTAGGGCCTGCACCCCATTCTTCTCCGCTTGACAGGGCGAATCGAAACACGCACCATCACGACTTGGTACGACACGGTACCAATCCGTTTTTCCACCCACGCCCCACCATGACCGAACTCGTTGTCCGCCGCCTGCTGATCGATCTGGAACAACCCGTGGCCCGCCACTGGTGCGGCGGCGACGCCTTTCTGACCGCGTGGTTCAACGCGCTGTCGATGAGCTTTCCCATCGGCGAGCAGTTCTTCATCGACTCGGTGCGCAACGGCTTCAAGGCCCTGCCGCCCGAGCGCCAAGCCGAGCTGCAAGCCGAAGTCCAGGGTTTCGTGGGCCAGGAAGCCACCCACCGGCGCATCCACGCGCTGTTCAACGCGCAGATCGAGAAACACGGCCTGGTGAACGACTGGGAACCCCGCGCACGTGACCGCCTCCAACTGCTGGAGGGCACGGACCCGCGCCACGGCCTGGCCATCACCGCCGCCAACGAACATTTCACCGCCCTCTTCGCCGAGTGGATGCTGTCTCACCCCCAACTGCTGGACGGCAGCGAGCCGCGATTGAAAACCCTTTGGCTCTGGCACAGCGCCGAAGAGGCCGAGCACAAGTGCACCGCTTTCGACCTGTACCAGGCACTGGGCGGCAGCCACACCTGGCGCACGACCTGGATGCGCCGCATCACGCTGGTCTTTCTCACCGACACCTTGCGCCAGACGGTGAACAACCTCAGGCGCGATGGCACGCTCTGGCGCTGGAGCACGTGGCGCAGCGCCGCCCGCCACATGCTTGGCCGCGACGGCCTGCTGCGCCAGACCTTCAAGCCCTGGCGCGCCTACTTCCGCCGCGACTTCCACCCGGATCAGCAGTCCAGCGAGCTCTCCGCCCAATGGCTGCGCGACAACGCCACGCAATACACCCGGGTGGGCCGCGCCGAGCCGGCCTGACCCGGCCCGCTCAGGCGGAAATGCCCTCGCGGCAACACCGGTACCCCCGGGTGTTCCCGTGCGGTCCGGCGGTCACTCGCCCATAATCGGCCCATGTCCGAACGCGTCATTCCCCTGATCGACCAGCGCCTGGTCTCCGTGGCCGCGCGCGTCCCTCAGGTCGGCACGGCCCCGACCGGCCTGCTCGGCGACGCGCTGGGCCGCCCGCTGCGCGATCTGCGCATCAGCGTGACCGACCGTTGCAACTTCCGCTGCAGCTATTGCATGCCGAAGGACATCTTCGACAAGGACTACCCCTACCTGCCGCACAGCTCGCTGCTGACCTTCGAGGAAATCACGCGCGTGGCGCGCCAGTTCGTCGCGCACGGGGTGCAGAAGATCCGCCTCACCGGCGGCGAGCCGCTGCTGCGCAAGAACCTCGAAATCCTGATCGAACAGCTGGCCGCGCTGCGCACGGTGGAAGGCCAGCCGCTGGACATCACGCTGACCACCAACGGCTCGCTGCTCGCGCGCAAGGCGCACGCCCTCAAGGCCGCCGGCCTGCAACGTGTCACGGTCAGCCTGGACGGCCTGGACGACACCATCTTCCGCGCCATGAACGACGTGGACTTCCCCGTGGCCGATGTGCTCGACGGCATTGCCGCAGCGCAGGCCGCGGGACTGGGCCCGATCAAGGTCAACATGGTGGTCAAGCGCGGCACCAACGACCACGAGATCCTGCCCATGGCGCGCCACTTCAAGGGCACGGGCATCGTGCTGCGCTTCATCGAGTACATGGACGTGGGCGCCACCAACGGCTGGCGCATGGACGAGGTGCTGCCCAGCGCGGAGGTGGTGCAACGCATCCACCGCGAACTGCCGCTGGTGCAACTCGGCGCATCGGCCCCCGGCGAAACCGCCGAGCGCTGGGCCTATGCCGACGGCTCGGGCGAGATCGGCGTGATCAGCAGCGTGACGCAGGCCTTCTGCAGCGACTGCAACCGCGCCCGTCTGTCCACCGAAGGCCAGCTCTACCTCTGCCTCTTCGCCAGCCAGGGCCACGACCTGCGCCACCTGATCCGCGGCGATGCCACCGACGAGCAGCTCGCCAGCGCGATCGCGGCGATCTGGCAAGGCCGCAGCGACCGGTACTCCGAACTGCGCGCCAGCCTTCCGCCCGAAGCCGGTGCAGGCGCACGTCGCGTCGAGATGAGCTACATCGGCGGTTAAGCAAAACAGATGATCCATTCCCATCAAATCACGGGCCTCGTGCTCGCCGGCGGCCGCGGCTCGCGCATGGGCGGCGTCGACAAGGGCCTGCAGAACTTCAACGGCACGCCGCTGGCGCTGCACGCCTTGCTGCGCCTGCAGATGCAGGAAGGCGGGCTGGTCGGCGGTCAGATGGTCAACGCCAACCGCAATCTGGCGGCCTACGAGGCCTTCGGCGTGCCGGTGTGGCCCGACACCCTGGACGGCTACGCGGGTCCCCTGGCCGGCTTCATGACCGGCCTGGAGCGCTGCGAAACGCCCTACCTGCTCACGGTGCCCTGCGACACGCCCCTCTTCCCGCTCGACCTCGCCCAGCGGCTGGCTCAGGCGTTCGAAGACGAGACCACCGAAATCGCCATGGCCGGCGCCCTGGAGGAAGACGGCCAGTTGCGGCCCCAGCCGGTGTTCTGCCTCATTCGGGTGGAGCTCATGGAAAGCCTGCTGGTCTTCACCCAGGCCGGCGGGCGCAAGATCGACCGCTGGACCGACCAGCACCGCACGGTGATCGTGCCCTTCGACCGGCCGGGCGACGACCCCAAGGCCTTCTTCAACACCAACACCCTGGCCGAACTGCACGCCCTCGAAAAGGGCTGAGCGCTCGGCCCTCCGTTCGTTTGTCCATGAAATCCATCGAGCAGATCGCGGCCGAATTGCAGGGCTACGACCCGCAGGCCATCAGCGCCGAACGCGTCAACGACTTCCTCGCCCGCCTGGTCGAGCCGGTCACCGCCACCGAAGACCTGGGCGTGTTCGACGCGCTGGGCCGCGTGCTGGCGCAGGACGTGGTCTCGCCCATCAGCGTGCCGCCGCACGACAACTCCGCCATGGACGGCTTCGCCTTCGACAGCGGGCAGCTGCGCCCGGGCGAGCCGCTGGGCCTGCGCGTGACGGGCACGGCCTTCGCGGGCAAGGCCTGGGCCGGCACCGTGGGCGCGGGCGAGTGCCTGAAGATCATGACGGGCGCCATCATGCCGCCCGGGCTGGACACCGTGGTGCCGCTCGAATTCGTGAAAGCAGAAGGTGATCGCGTCGTGGTGCCACCCAACGTGGTGAGCGCGGGCGACAACCGCCGCCTGCTGGGCGAAGACCTCATGGCCGGCGAAGCCGCTCTGCACCAAGGCCAGACACTCGGCCCGGCGGCGCTGGGCCTGCTGGCCAGCCTGGGCCTGCCCACCGTGAAGGTGTTCCGCCGCGTGAAGGTGGCGTACTTCTCCACCGGCGACGAGATCCTGAGCCTGGGCGAAACGCCGCGCGAAGGCGCGGTGTACGACAGCAACCGCTACACCATCTTCGGCCTGCTCACGCGCCTGGGCGTGGAGGTGGTCGACATGGGCGTGGTGCGCGACGAGCCCGCCGAGCTGGAAGCGGCCTTCCGCACCGCCGCCCTCAAGGCCGACGCCATCATCACCAGCGGTGGTGTGAGCATGGGCGAGGCCGACCACACCAAGGCCATGATGAAGCAGCTCGGCGACGTGGCCTTCTGGCGCATCGCGATGCGCCCGGGCCGCCCCATGGCGGTGGGCCGCATCGACGAGGCCGGCAAGAGCGCCGTGCTGTTCGGGCTGCCAGGCAACCCGGTGGCGGTGATGGTCACCTTCCTGGCCTTCGTGCGCCCGGCCCTGCAGCGCCTTATGGGCGCTTCACCCAGCGAACCCGTGCTGCTGCAAGCCCACAGCGGCGAAGCCCTGCGCAAGAAGCCGGGCCGCACCGAGTACCAGCGCGGCATCGTCACCCGCACGCCCGACGGCGCGCTCAGCGTGCGCACCACGGGCAACCAGGGTTCGGGCGTGCTCAGCTCGATGGTGGAGGCCAACGGCCTGATCGTGCTGCACCACCGCCAGGGCAACGTGGCCGCGGGCGACCCGGTGGACGTGATGATGTTCGACGGCGCGATCTGACCCGGCTCACTTGGCCGGGATGGCGGCGTCCGCGTGGCCGCCCTCGTGCTGCGCGGCCTTCGCCTTCGAATGGGACTTGTCGCGCGAGAGCAGCGTGTACATGGTGGGCACCACGAAGATGGTCAGCAGCGTGCCCACGCTCATGCCGCCCACGATCACCCAGCCGATCTGCTGCCGGCTCTCGGCCCCCGCGCCAGATGCCAGCGCCAGCGGAATGGCGCCCAGCACCATGGCGCCCGTGGTCATCAGGATGGGCCGCAGGCGCAGCGCGGCCGACTGTCTGACGGCCTCGAACTTCTCCAGGCCCTGGTCGCGCAGCTGGTTGGAGAACTCCACGATCAAAATGCCGTGCTTGGTGATCAGCCCCACCAGCGTGATGAGCCCGATCTGGCTGAACACGTTGATGGTGCCGCCCGTCAGCTTGAGCGCCAGCAGCGCGCCCATCATGGACAGCGGCACGCTGAGCATGATGATGAACGGATCGACAAAGCTCTCGAACTGCGCCGCGAGCACGAGGTAGATGAACAGCAGCGAGAGCGCGAAGACGATGGCCAGCGAGCCCGAGGCGTTGCGGAACTCGCGGCTCTGGCCGTTCAGGTCGGTGGTGTAGCCGGCGGGCAGCACCTCGCGCGCGGTCTTGTCCATGAACTGCAGGGCCTCGCCCAGCGAGTAGTCGGGCGCCAGGTTGGCGGTGAGGGACGCGCTGCGGCGCTGGCCGAAGTGGTTGAGCTCGCGCGGCACCACCACCTCGCTGATCTTGACCAGCGAGGCCAGGGGAATCATGGCGTCGTTGCGGCCGCGCACGAACAGGCGGTCGATGTCCTCGGGCGTGCTGCGGTTGCCCGAGACGGTCTGTACCACCACGTCGTACTGTTCACCGTCGCGCTTGTAGCGCGTGACGATGCGGCCGCCCAGCATGGTCTCGACGGTGCGCGCGATGGCATCCACGTTCACACCCATGTCGGCCGCGCGCTCGCGGTCCACGTCCATGCGGATCTCGGGCTTGTTCAGGCGCAGGTCGGTGTCGATCTGCACCAGGCCCGGGTTCTTGCTCAGCTCGTCCTGGAAGCGGCGCACGGTTTGCGCCAGGTTCTCGTAGCTGTCGGAGGTGACGATCACGTAGTTGATCGGGCGCTCGCGAAAGCCCTGCCCGAGCGAGGGCGGCGTGATGGGAAAGGCGCTGATGCCCGGCAGCGACGCCAGGCGCGGCGTGATCTCGCGCGCGATGCGCTGCGTGGAGCGCTCGCGCTCTTCCCAGGGCAGCGCGCGCATGAACACCACGCCCTGCGCCACCGAGGGGTTGCCCACGTTGACGAAGATGCGGTCGAATTCGGGGTAGTCCTGGGCGATGTTCTCGATCGCCTCCGCGTACTTGCGGGTGTAGGCCAGCGTGGCGCCATCCGGGCCGTTGATGTTGGCCAGGATCACGCCGCGGTCCTCGATCGGCGCGAGCTCCTGGCGCATGGTCTGCAGCATCCACGCGCTGGCCAGCGCGCTGCCGGCCATGACCGCCACCACCAGCCAGCGAACCCGCAGCGAGGCGCCCAGCACCCGGCTGAAGCCGCGCGTGACCGCATTGAGCACGCGCTCCATGCCGCGGTCGAACCGGCCCGGGTTGGGGTTGTGCCGCAGCAGCTTGGAGCACAGCATGGGCGAAAGCGTGAGCGCCACGAAGCCGGAAACCACCACCGCCCCGGCCAGCGCCAGCGCGAACTCGGCGAACAGACGGCCGGTGCGGCCGGGCGTGAAGGCCAGCGGCGCATACACCGCCGCCAGCGTGAGCGTCATCGCCACGATGGCAAAGCCGATTTCGCGCGCGCCCTGGATCGCCGCGTCGAAGGGCTTCATGCCCTCCTCGATGTGCCGGTAGATGTTCTCCAGCATCACGATGGCGTCGTCCACCACCAGGCCGATGGCCAGCACCAGGGCCAGCAGCGTGAGCGTGTTGATGGAGAAACCGAACATCGCCATCAGCGCGAACGCGCCGATCAGGCTGACCGGGATGGTCATGAGCGGAATGATCGAGGCGCGCAGCGTGCGCAGGAACACGAAGATGACCAGCGCCACCAGCACCACGGCTTCGGCGATGGTGGTGTAGACCGCCTTGATCGAGCGGTCGATGAAGACCGAGTTGTCGTTGGCGATGTCCACGTTCACGCCGGCGGGCAGGTCCTGCTTGACCTTCTCCAGCATCTGCCGCACGGCGGCCGAGAGCTCCAGCGGGTTGGCGGTCGCCTGCCGGATCACGCCGAGCGAGACCGCGTCGCGGCCATTGAGCCGCACCGAGGTGCGTTCGTCCTGCGGCGCCTGCACCACGCGCGCGACGTCGGCGATGCGGATGGTCTGGCCGTTGACGTTGCGGATCGCCACCGCCGAAAACTGCTCGGGCGTCTGCAGGTCGGTGGCGGCGGTCACGTTGAACTCGCGCAGCGTGCTCTCGATGCGGCCGGCCGGCACTTCCAGGTTGGAGCGGCGCAGGGCGTCTTCCACGTCCTGCACGGTCAGCGCGTAGGCGGCCAGGCGGTCCGGGTCCATCCAGATGCGCATGGAATAGCGGCGCTCGCCGTACACGCGCACCTCGGCCGCGCCGGGCGCCGTTTGCAGCACGGGCTTGGCCAGGCGGTTGGCGAAATCGCTGAGCTGCAGCGCGCTGTGGGTGTCGGAGGTAAGGGCCAGCCAGATCACGGGCGAGGCGTCGGCCTCCACCTTGGCGATCACCGGCTCGTCCACGTCCTGCGGCAGACGCTGGCGCACGCGGCTGACCTTGTCGCGCACATCGGCGGCGGCCGAGTCGGGGTCGCGCTCGAGCTTGAAGCGCACCGTGATCTGGCTCTGTTCCTGGCGGCTGATCGAGGTGATCACGTCCAGCCCCTCGATGCCCGCGAGCGAGTCTTCCAGCGGCTTGGTGACCTGCGACTCGATCACCTCGCTGGACGCCCCGCCGAAGCGCGTGGAGACCGTGACGGTGGGCTCATCGATCTTGGGGTACTCGCGCACCGTCAGGCCGTTGAACGACACGATGCCCACCAGCAGGATGAGCAGGGACAGCACCGAGGCGAACACCGGGCGCCGGATCGAGATCTCAGGCAGTTGCATGCGAGTTCCTGAGGGTTCAGCGCGCCGGCGCCGGGGCCGTTTCAGCGGCGGCAGGCGCAGCCATGTTCACGACCCGCACCGCGGTGCCATCGCGCTGCAGCCGCTGCTGGCCGGCGATCACCACGGTGTCGCCCTGCCGCAGGCCGCTGACCACCTCGACATCCGAACCCCGGCGCGCGCCCAGGGCCACTTCCACCCGGCGCGAGTGGCGCTTCTTCGCGTCGCCCTCGCCCTGTTCGTCGAGCACGTAGGCGTACTGCTTGCCGGCCTGGGGCACCAGGGCTTCCTCGGGCACCACCAACGCGCGCTCGTTGACCGAGAAGACGATCAGCACGCGCGCGAACATGCCGGGACGCAACACGTTGTCGGCCGCAGGGGGCATGACGGCCCGCACGGAGATGGAGCGGCCATTGGCGTCGAGCAGCGGGTCCACGGCCAGCACCTTGGCTTCGAACGAGCGGTTCGGCAAGGCATCGAGCTGCACCTGCACCACCTGGCCCGGGGCGAGCTGGGTCTGGTAGCGCTCCGGCAAGCGGAAGTCCACCGTGAGCATGGACGTGTCCTCGAGGTTCACGAGGTTGTCGCCGTCCTTCACGTAGGCCCCCAGGTTGATGCTGCGCAGGCCCACGGTGCCCGCGAACGGGGCGGTGATGCGCATGCGCTGCAGCCGCGCGTCGGCCAGCGCCACCTGGGCTTCGGCCACCTGCAGGTTGGCCTGGCTTTCCTCCACCACGCGCTGGGCCACGAAGTTCTGCGCCACCAGATCCTGGTTGCGCTTGAGGTTGGCGCGCGCGATGGACAGCTGGGCCTGGGCCTGGCTCAATTCGGCGCGCTGCAAGGTGTCGTCGAGTTGCACCAGCAACTGGCCCGCCTTGACCCGGGCGCCGTCCGCGAAGACGATCCGGGCCACCCGGCCACTGGTCTCGGGCTTGAGCGTCACGCTCTGGCGGGAGCGCAGGGTGCCCACGGCCTGGGCGTCGTCCTGCAGCCGGATGGCCTTCACCCGCGTCACCTCCACACCGGGTGCGCCACCGGCCGCTGCACCGGAAGCGCCCGGTCCGGTGCCGGCCACCGGCGGGGTGATGGCATCCCGGTTCTGCAGCCACCAGGCTGCACCGGAGGCCAGACCGATGCCAACGACGGCCACCACCACGTAAAGCGCTTTGTTCGCCATGGATTCCACTGCCGGGGAAAAGGACGCCCTACCCCCGTGGGGCATGGCACAGATCGATGAAACGAAATGTAGCAGTGGGTGGGAGCCGCCGGTGACGGGATTTCCCCTGTAGGACTCAGGCCGGCACGCCCCGGTTCGCCAGGGCGTCGGCCCGTTCGTTGCCAGGGTCGCCGGCGTGACCTTTGACCCAGTGCCATTCGATCTGGTGGGGCCCGGCGTGCACCAGGCCATCGAGCTTGCGCCAGAGGTCGGCGTTCTTCACCGGCTGCTTGGCCGCCGTGACCCAGCCCTTGCGCTTCCAGCCGTGGATCCACTCGGTGATGCCCTGGCGCACGTACTGGCTGTCGAGGTACAGCGAGACCCGGCAGGGGCGCTTGAGCGCGGCCAGGCCTTCGATCACCGCGGTGAGTTCCATGCGGTTGTTGGTGGTTTCGCGCTCGCCGCCCCACAACTCCTTCTCGAAACCCTCTGACTTGAGGTAAACGCCCCAGCCGCCAGGCCCAGGGTTGCCCTTGCAGGCACCGTCGGTGTAGATCACCACATGGTTCAAAAAAAGCTCCTGAATACAAAAAGGGAGAGGCGCGGCGGCGTTCAGTGCCGGTGGGTCACCGACACCGGGGCGGCCGAAGTGGCGCGCCTGGGCTTCCAGGCCGGGCCCAGCAGGCGCATGCCGCGCACGCGCTTGACCGCCACCACGAAATACACCGCGCCAAAGATGGGCCACCAGCGGGCACCGGCGCGGTCCAGCCAGGCGTAGCGCTGCAACCAGGTGTCGGTGCGCATCGCCGGGCGGTAGCAGCCAAAGCGGTCCGACTCTACTTCAAAACTGAGCAGCCTCAGCCAGTCGCGCAGGCGCCAGGGACCGATGAAATCCCCTGCTTCAGGCAGGTACAGGCTGGAGGCACCGAAGGCGTTGAGGCCCACCCGGGCGCAGAACCGGCCGCGCCCCTGGCGCAGGCCCCACAGGCTCGTGGGGTTGAAGCCCGAGATCACCACCCGGCCTTCGGGCACCAGCACGCGCTCGACCTCGCGCAGCACGTGGTGCGGGTCGGCGCTGAACTCCAGCGTGTGGGGCAGCACCACCAGGTCCAGGCTGGCCTCGGGGAACGGCAGGGCGGCCGCGTCGGTGATCAGGGCCACGCGCGGGGCGCGGCCCTCGGCCCTGGCCGGCAGCACCTCGGGCAGCGCCAGCCAGCGGTGCGGCATGCGGTTGGCCTGCAGGCCCTCCAGCTCGGGCAAACCGAGCTGCAAGGCGTTGTAGCCAAAGAGGTCGGCCACCGCCAGGTCGAACTGGGCCTGCTCCCACGCCAGCAGGTACTGGCCGGGCGCGGTCGAAAACCAATCGGTCAACCCTATAATTTTTGCGGTCATGTGCGGTGGGGCCGAAGCCGGTTCCGGCAGGAAGTCTGCGACACTGCAAACCACCGGGAAGGCCAGCCCCGCACTCTACACGCCCTACCCGACATCCGTCCCATGCACCTCATTCCGATCCCGGCCTTCAGCGACAACTACATCTGGGCCCTGCACGACGGCGCCCAGGCGCTGGTCGTGGACCCTGGCGAAGCCGCGGGCGTGGCCCGGTGGCTGGTACAGGAAGGCCTGCGGCTGGACACCATCCTGATCACCCACCACCACGCCGACCACACCGGCGGCGTGGCCGAACTGCGCGAGGCCACTGGCGCGCGCGTGATCGGCCCGGCCTTCGAGCCCATGCCCGAGCCGCTGCAGCGCGTCGGCGAAGGCGAGTCGGTGGAGGTGCTCGGCCTGCGCTTCGAGGTGATCGAGGTGCCGGGGCACACCGCCGGCCACATCGCCTACTACACGCCCGCCCTGGACGGCGCCCCGCTGCTGTTCTGTGGCGACACGCTGTTCTCCGGCGGCTGCGGCCGCCTGTTCGAGGGCACGCCGGCCCAGATGCTGGACTCGCTCACCCGGCTGGCCGCCCTGCCCGCCTCCACCCGCGTGTGCTGCACCCACGAGTACACGCTGTCCAATCTCAAGTTCGCGCAGGCGGTGGAGCCCGGCAATGCCGAGCTGGCGGCCTACACCGCCCACTGCCAGGCGCAACGCGCGCAGAACTTTCCCACGCTGCCCAGCTCCATCGGGCTGGAAAAACAGATCAATCCTTTCTTGCGCACCGGCGAAACCGCCGTCGTGCGCTCCGCCCAGGCCCACGAGCCGGGCATTGCCACCGATGCCGTGTCGGTTTTCGCCACGCTTCGCGAATGGAAAAACGTTTTCAGATGACCCCTGCCTTCCCGACCGCCCTTCCCGCTCCCGCCTTTGCTCCCCTGTCCACCGGTCCCGCCCGCCGCTGGCTGACGCTGGCCGGCACGGCCCTGGTGCTGCTGGTGTCCGGCTGCGCCACCACGGCGCTGCCCGAGGCCGGCAGCGGCGCCACCGGCGCGCCCAACGCCACGCCACCCGTCGCCGCCAACGCGCCGCGCCTGCCCTCGTACCGCCTGCCCAGCGATGTGCCCCTGAGCACCATCGGCACGGCCGAAACCGCGCTCTCCAGCGTGACGACGCTGGACGCCCCCGCCGACCTCTGGGACCGCATCCGCCGTGGCTTCGCCATGCCCGACCTCGAAGGCGACCTGGTGCGCGACCGCGAGCAGTGGTACGCCACCCGGCCCGACTACATGCAGCGCATGACGGAGCGCTCCAGCCGCTATCTGTTCCACATCGTGGAGGAGATCGAGCGCCGCAACATGCCCATGGAGCTGGCCCTGCTGCCCTTCATCGAAAGCGCCTTCAACCCACAGGCCGTCTCCAGCGCGCGCGCCGCAGGCATGTGGCAGTTCATGCCCGCCACCGGCCAGTCGTTCGACCTCAAGCAGAACGCCTTCCGCGACGATCGGCGCGACGTGCTCGCCTCCACGCGGGCCGCGCTCGACTACCTGCAGCAGCTGTACGGTCGCTTCGGGGACTGGCACCTCGCGCTGGCGGCGTACAACTGGGGCCAGGGCAACGTCAACCGCGCCATCACCAACAACCAGCGCCTGGGCAAGCCCACCGGTTACACCGACCTCAACATGCCGGCGGAAACGCGCCTGTACGTGCCCAAGCTGCAGGCGGTGGAGAACATCCTGGCGCGGCCCGAGGCCTACAACACCACCCTGCCCCTGATCGGCAACCACCCCTTCTTCGACACCGTCGCGCTGGAGCGCGACATGGATGTCGCCCTCATCGCCCGCCTGGCCGAGGTGGCGGAAAAAGACTTCCGCGCGCTCAACCCCTCGCTGCGCCAGCCCATCGTGATGGCCGCCGGCACGCCGCATGTGCTGCTGCCCTGGGACAACGCGTTGATCTTCCAGCGCAACCTGCAATCCCACACCGGCCCCCTGGCCAGCTGGACGGCCTGGGTCGTGCCCACCACCATGTCCGTGGCCCAGGCCGCCGACCGGGCGGGCATGAGCGAAGCCGAGTTGCGCGCGGTCAACAACATTCCGCCTCGCATGCAGGTGCGCGCCGGCTCCAGCCTGCTCGTGCCACGCACCGACAAGCGCAACGGCGACGTGCCGGTGCACGTGGCCGACAACGGCCAGATCAGCTTCCAGCCGGAGGTCATCCTCAAGCGCACCACCGTCAAGGCGCGCAAGGGCGAGAACCTGACGCGCCTGGCCCAGCGCTATGGCGTGAGCCCGGTGAGCGTGGCGGGCTGGAACAAGCTGGCCGTGAACGCGGCGCTCAAACCGGGCCAGCGCATCACGCTCATGCTGCCGCAGCGGGTCGCGGTCGCCAAGGCCGCCCCGCCGAGCAAGGCCCCGGCCAAGAAGTCGGCCACGGCCACACCGGCGCGCAAGGCCTCGCCCACCGCGAGCAAGCCGGTGAAGACCAAGTCCAAGACCGCCACCAGCGCGAGCAAGACGCGCGTGGCGTCCAGCGGCAAGTCCGACAAGAAGAACTGAGCGACCGGGCGCTCGCGCCAGAATCAGGCCCGGAACCGGGCCTTGGCCTTGCGTGCGAAGTCGTTGGTGAAGGTAAGCGCCAGATCCACACGCTGCAGCGAGCCGGGCTCCTCGAACTGCGCCAACATGCGCGCCGCCGTGGCCGGCCCGGTCTCGGGCATCATGCCGTCGACCGTCCAGGCCTCGCGCACGCGGGCGAAGGCCGCCAGGTACAGCGCGCGGTCACCCTGAAAGTAGCGCTCGGGCACCACCTTGATGATGTCGGATGGGCCCGCCGTCTGCAGCCATTTGAGCGCGTGCACCATCGCATCGGCCATCGCCTGGCTGGCCTTGGGGTACTGCGTCAGAAAGCTCCCCGGCGCGCACAGACAGCCGGAGGGCAAAGGACCGCCAAAGACCTCGGCCGTGCCGCGCGTGCTGCGCGTGTCGGCCACCACCTTGAGCGCACCCATCTGCTCCAGTTGCGTCACGGTCGGGTCGGTGTAGCTGATCGCATCGAGCTCACCGCGGCGAAACGCCTGAACCGCCGCCGCGGCATTCGCCAACGGCACGTAGCGCACATCGGCGGCGCGCAGCCCGACCTTGCCCAGCACCAGGCTCGCCACGCGGTGCGAGGCGGCACTCGCTGGCCATCACCCCCACGCGGCGGCCGCGCAGGTCGGCCACCCCGCCGTTGTGGCCCATGGTCTCCAGCGACACCCCCACCACCACCTGCGGCGCTCGCCCCTGCAACACGAAGGACTGGAGGTTCTGGCCGCGCGCCTGCAGTGCGATCGTGTTCGGGTACGGGCCGGACAGCACATGGGCCGCACCGCTCTGCAAGGCGTGCAGCGACTGCGCCACATCGGGAAACTCGCGCACCTCCACATCGATGCCTTCCTGGGCAAAGTACCCGAGGCGTTCCGCGATGGTCAGTGGGAGGTAGCAGAACGAGGAGCGGCTATCGACCGCAATCGCCAGTTTGGGCGCACCGGGTCGAGGTGTGGGTGGCGCCGCAGAGGCCGGCGCCGGCTGCGCGCGCAAGGACGGTACGGCGACCGACGCCACGCTCAACGCACAGACACGTCCCCAGTTTCGGCGACTCCACATGACCCGGTTTCCTCTCTCGGCACATTCTTTGGATGAGCCTTGAGACTAGGGGGCGGGCCGCAAACCCGCATCAGGACCAATCCCGAGCGGGTTTGTACCGAGCACTTGCAAGCTGATGTAACGGCGTCGAACGCAAGCGCGCGTCAAACGAAAAGGATCGCGAGATTGACGATCAGTGCCAGGGTCCACGCGAGGCTGCGCGCCGTGGCGAGGTTGCGCCACGTACATCATGATGTAAAGCACCCGCAGCACGACAAACAGAAAGGCGAGAACGTCCAGGCGAACCTGTGAAGCGCCGAGCTGGTGCGCGATGATCACGGCGCCAATGAAGAACGGCAGCGCCTCGAAACTGTTGGCCTGCGCGGCGTTCGCGCGGGCCCGCCAGTCGCTCTGGCGCGCCAGCCATTCGCGCGGGTGCTGGTTGTCGAAACCACCATCGCGGCGCGGCTTGGAGAACGTGCCCGATTTGGCGAGCCACGCGCAGCCGATCGGCAACAGCGAAGCCACCACCACCGCCCAATACGCCACGGTCAATCCTGCCAGTTTCATGATGAAGCGCTTTCGAGAAGAAATGGCGCCGGTCAGCGCCGGTCCACCAGGGCATGGGCGATCGTGCCCAGGTCCACGTACTCCAGCTCGCTGCCTACCGGCACACCCCGGGCCAGGCGGGTCACCTGCACGTCCGTGCGGCCCTTGAGCGCCTGCGCGATCACGTGGGCCGTGGTCTCACCTTCGGCGGTGAAGTTCGTGGCCAGGATGACTTCCCGCACCTCGGGCTCCCCTTGTTCGGCCGGCGCGCTGATGCGGTCAAAGAGTTTCTGCAGACCGATGTCGCGCGGGCCCACGCCATCGAGCGGGCTGAGCTTGCCCATGAGCACGAAGAACAGGCCTTTGTAGGCACCGGTGCGCTCCATCGCTGCCTGATCGGCGGGTGTCTCCACCACGCAGAGCTGGCTGCGGTCGCGCCGGGGATCGCGGCAGGTGGGGCAGATGTCGTCTTCGGTGAAGGTGTGGCACAGGCTGCAGTGCTTCACCGAGCTGGCCGCGTGCTCCAGCGCGCGGGCAAGCTGCACGGCGCCGTCGCGGTCATGCTGCAGCAGATGGAAGGCCATGCGCTGTGCCGACTTCACCCCCACGCCAGGCAGGCGGCGCAGCGCCTGCACCAGCAGTTCGAGCGAGTGGTTTTCAGCCATCGATGAGCGAAGGAGCCCGCGCGATGGGGATCAGAACGGGAACTTCATGCCGCCCGGCAGGCCGGGCATGCCGGCCGTGAGCTTGCCCATTTTCTCGGCCGAGGTTTCTTCGGCCTTGCGCACCGCGGCGTTGAACGCGGCGGCCACGAGGTCTTCCAGCATGTCCTTGTCGTCGGCCAGCAGGCTGGGGTCGATGGTGACGCGCTTGACGTCGTGCTTGCAGGTCATAAGCACCTTCACCAGGCCCGCGCCCGATTCGCCCGTGACCTCGATGAAGGCCAGCTCGTCCTGGGCTTTCTTCAGGTTGTCCTGCATGGCCTGGGCCTGCTTCATGAGGCCGGCGAGTTGTCCTTTGTTGAACATGGTCTTCCTAACGTTCCGAGTGAAAAAAGAAAAGAGGCTCAGGCCGTGGTGATGGCCTTGAGGGTACCGGGCACGATTTTGCCGCCAAAGTCGCGCATCATGGTCTGGACAAAGGGGTCGTTCAGGATGTGCGCCTCAGCCTCGCGCTGGCGGCGCGCCGCTTCCGCTGCCACGCGGCGCGCGGGCGAGTCCGAAACGCTGCCAATCTCCACCGAGAGGCGCACCTCGTGGCCGATGGTCTTCAGCGCCGTGGCCAGGCGTTCGCGCGTATTGCCCTGGTTGAGCGAGCTGCGCTCCACGCGCAGCATCCACTGGTCCGTGTCGCGCGCGATCAGTTGCGATTGCAAGCCCAGCTCGCGCACCAGCGCGGTGATGGCTTCCGCGCGCACGAGCTGCATCACGGTCTCGAACCAGAAATCGCCTTCGACGCTGCCACCGGGCGCGGCGGGCAACACCGTTTGTGTGCCGTGTTCGTCGCGGGCCTGAGGCTGATCCGCCGGGCCGGGTTCACCGGCATCGCGCACCGGGATCGGCCATGACACGGGGTGGCGCCGGTTCGGCCTCTTCCCAGGGAGGGCCATCGTCCTCGGGCCAGGGCGCATCGTCCACCGGCTCGGCGGGCATCTGCGGCGCGGCGGCGGGTGCCGACACAGCCACCGCGGAGGGCTGCGGCGCCCTCACGGGCGCGGGTGGAGCGACGGCCGGCGGCGGGTTCACCACCGGCAAACGCACCATCGGCACCGGCGTGGGCGCCAACGCAGCCGCGGGTGCGGCCACCTCCGCAACAGGCGCTTCAGCCGTTTTCAGTGTTTTTTTTTCCGCCGCGGCGCTGACAGCGGCCGTGTTGGCGGGTTTGAAGGCCATCAGCCGCAGCAGCACCATGGTGAGCGCGGCGTACTCGTCGGGGGCCAGGCCCAGCTCGCCGCGCCCATGCAGGCACAGGCTGTAGAGCAGTTGCGTCTCGTCGGCCGGCAGGCTTTGCGCCAGCCGCGCGATCTGCGCTTCATCGGGGTCGTCCAGGCCTTCGGCCTGGGCGCGGTCGGGCACGGCCTGCAGCACGGCCATGCGCTGCAGCACGCCGGTCATCTCTTCCAGCGTCGACGCGGCGTTCAGGCCATTCACGCGCAGCGCGTCCACGGTATCGACCACCGTGGCGCCATCGGCGCGGGCCAGCGCATCGATCAGGCGCAGCACATAGGAGCGGTCCACCGCGCCCAACATCTGGCGCACCGTGGCCTCCTGCAACTGGCCGCCGCCAAACGCAATCGCCTGGTCGGTGAGCGAAAGCGCGTCGCGCATGGAGCCGCGAGCGGCGCGCGACAGCAGGCGCAGCGCCTGCACCTCGGCAGGCACGTTTTCGGCTTGCAACACCTGTTGCAAATGCTCCAGCACGGTCTCGGGCGCCATGGGCCGCAGGTTGAACTGCAGGCAGCGCGACAGCACGGTCACCGGCACCTTCTGCGGATCCGTCGTGGCCAGCACGAACTTGAGGTACTCGGGCGGCTCTTCCAGCGTCTTCAACATGGCGTTGAACGCCGTGTTGGTCAGCATGTGCACCTCGTCGATCATGAAGACCTTGAAGCGCCCCTGCACCGGCTTGTAGACCGCCTGCTCCAGCAGGGCCTGAACTTCGTCCACGCCCCGGTTGGAAGCGGCATCGAGCTCGGTGTAATCGACGAAACGGCCACTGTCGATGTCGGTGCAGGCCTGGCACACGCCGCAAGGCTCGGCGGTGATGCCGCCCTGCCCGTCGGCACCCAGGCAGTTGAGTGACTTGGCCAGGATGCGCGAGACCGTGGTCTTGCCCACGCCACGTGTCCCGGTGAACAGGTAGGCGTGGTGCAGGCGCTGGGTCGTCAAGGCATTCGAGAGCGCTTGCACCACATGGCCCTGCCCCACCATTTCGGTGAAATTGCGCGGGCGGTATTTGCGGGCCAGGACGACATAGGACATGGCGACGATTCTAAGCGGCGGGGTATTGCAAGGTGATCCGACATCGACACACCCCATCGCCTACAATCGACCTCGACGGGCCTTCCCGCATGGTGAAGCGGCCAACCGGGTCAGGTGGGGAACCAAGCAGCCCTAACTGTGAATCCAGTGCCGGGGTCAAGGCTCGTCACCTTCTTCTCATCCCACCATGTCCGTGCGCGATCCCGCCTCCATTGCCAGCTGGCATGCCCACGTGTACTTTGGTACGGACACGCGCGATGCCGCCTGGGCTTTGCGCGAAGTCATCGCCGCCGAACTCGCCGCCCACGTGCAGATCGGGCGGTTCCACGAAAAACCGGTCGGGCCGCATCCGGCCTGGACCTACCAGGTGGCTTTCGATGCCCCCGAGTTCGCTCACGTGGTGAGCTGGCTCGCCCTGAACCACGCTGCGCTGGATGTGCTCATCCACCCCAACACCGGCGACGCGCTGAGCGATCACCGCGACGGCGCGCTGTGGCTGGGCAAGTCCTATCCCTTGAACCTGCAGGCCCTGGTGGACTGAACGGCCGGCGATGAACCCCTGGATCCTGCTCGGGCTGCGCATTGCCGCCGAAGTCGTCGGCACCTCCGCCCTGAAAGCCAGCGAGGGCTTCAGCAAGCTCTGGCCTTCGGCGATCGTCGTGGTGTCCTACGGCGCGGCGTTCTACCTGCTGTCGCTGACCCTGCGCACCATTCCCGTGGGCATCGCCTACGCCGTCTGGTCGGGCGTGGGCGTGGTGCTCATCGCATTGATCGGCTGGCTGGCGTTCGGCCAGAAGCTCGATGCCGCCGGCATGCTGGGCATGGGCCTGATCGTGGCGGGCGTCCTGGTGCTCAACCTGCTCTCGAAAAGCTCGGCCCACTGAATCAGGTGGCGCAGCCAGCGGCGCACGCCCTCACCGGCCGCCACCCCACTGGCCAGGCAGGCCGTCAGCAGATAGCCCCCGGTGGGCGCTTCCCAGTCGAGCATTTCACCCGCACAGAACAGGCCCGGTCGCGACCGCACCATCAGGCCATCGTCCAGCCCCTCCCAGCGCACGCCACCGGCGCTGCTGATGGCTTCGTCGATGGGTCGCGCGGCGGCCAGCGTGATGGGCAAGGCCTTGAGCGCGGCGGCCAGTCGGGCGGGCTCGTGCATCGCGTCCTTGCTCAACATTTCATTGACGATGGCCGATCTTGATGCCCTCCAAGCCGAGCCGGCTCTTGAGGTGGCTCGAGAGGCTGCGCGAACCGCGCGGATGCGCCACCTGGGCCAGCACCTGTTCGGCCGTGCGGTCGGGCAGCAGGTCCAGTTCGAACGTGGCCCGGCCCTCGCGCGCGATCTGATCGCGCAACAGGCCCGACACGGCATAGATCAGGCTGCCTTCGACACCGGTGGCCGTGGCGACGAATTCGCCCTTGCGCTGAAAACCGTTCCCCAGGCTGTCCGTGAACCGCACGGCCACCGACTTGAAAGGCTGGCCCGCGAAACGCTCCAGGAAGAAAGGGCTCCAGCCGCCCGCCACGTCGAAGCCGCAGTTGCTGGGCTGCAGCGGCGCCACGTCAACGCCCTCGGCTTGCAGCCGGGGCACCCAGGCACCGTCGGAGCCCAGGCGCGCCCAGCTCGCGCCGCCCAGCGCAAGCACGGTGGCGCGGGACTGCACCCGCAGCGGCCCCTGCGGCGTGTCGAACACCAGGGCTGTGCCGTCCCAGCCCGTCCAGCGGTGGCGCATGTGGAAGCCCACCGGCGTGCCACCGGACTCGGGATGGCGCAGCCGGTGCAGCCAGGCCCGAAGCAGCGGCGCGGCCTTCATGTCGGTGGGAAAGACGCGCTGCGAGCTGCCCACGAACGTGCTGATGCCCAGGCCGGTGGCCCAGTCGCGCACGGCCTGCGGCCCGAAGGTCTCGAGCAGCGGGCGCAGGTGGTCTGCCTGCGCGCCGTAGCGGCCCACGAAGGCCGGCAGCGTTTCGGCGTGCGTGAGGTTCATGCCGCCCTTGCCCGCGAGCAGGAACTTGCGGCCCACCGAAGGCATGGCGTCGAACAGGTGCACGTTGAGGCCGGCGCGGCCCATGACTTCGGCGGCCATCAGGCCGGCGGGGCCGCCGCCGATGACAGCCACATCGACAGGCAGAAAAGAACTCGAATCGGTCATGAAGAACTTGATGCAGCGACCAGCTCGATGAGCCGGCCCTGAGCGTTGATGAAGGCGAGCCGCACGGCTTCACCCGGCCGGGCCTGCGCCATGGCCTGGCGGTAGCCCTCCATCTGCGCGAGCAGTTCGGGCTGGCGCTCGGGATGGGCAGCGCTCTTGTAGTCCAGCACCCACCAGTCGCCGCTGTCGCGGCGGCGCACCAGGCGGTCCAGCCGCAGCAGCTCCCCCTGGTGGAAAAGCTCGACCTCGTTGCCCCAGTGGTTGAGCGCCTCCGCGTCCCAGGCCCAGGCGGCCTCGCCGCTCACGATGCGTTGGGCCATGGCGAGCACATCGCGCGCCTGGGCCGGGTCGAGCGCGAACTCGCGCGCCACGGCCTGCGTGTGTTCGGGTGCCCAATCGAAACCCTGGGCCGGCGTGGGCCGCCATTCCAGCAGGCGGTGCAGCGCCAGGCCGATGCGGTTGGCGGTGTCGTCCACGGGCGGTGCGACTTCCGCATTCACCACGGAGGCGGTCTCCACAGTCAGAGGAGGCAAGCTCGGCAAGTGGAAGACCTGGGCTTGCACCGAAGGGGGGCCATCGGCATCGGCCGCGGGCAACGGTGCCTCCAGCGGCGCGGCCAGCGGCTGCAAGCGTGCGTACCAGGTGGTGGTGCCGCGCTTGTGCGGTTCGAAGCTGGAGATCACCAGCCGCGACTCGGCGCGCGTCAGGGCCACATAGAGGGCGTTGAGTTCCTCCAGCGAGCGCGCCTGCTGCTCCTGCTGTAAGGCGTCCACCGCGCAGTCGGGTGGCGATTTTTCGCTGGCCAGAAACACGAAGCGGCGCGGCAGCGGGTCTTCGCCCGGCCAGTCCACCAGCACGCCCATGCTCTCGGGCCGGGCGGAGCCGGAATCGGTGTCGAGCATGAGCACGGTGTGGGCTTCCAGGCCCTTGGCCCCGTGGATGGTGAGCAGGCGCACAGCGCCGGGCGTCTGCACCGCCGTGGCCTTGATGCCACCCGCCTTGAGCGCGCGCACGAAGCGGTACGGGGTGAGGAAGCGGCCGCCATCCTGCGCGAGCGACTGGGTCAGCAGGTCGCGCAGTTGGGCGAGCACGGCGGCGCGCTGGCTCGCGGGCACGGCTTGCGCGAAGCGCGCGAGCACGTCCCCATGGTCGTAGAGGGCGGACAGCGCATCGTGCGGCGGCAAGCTGAGCAGCCAACCCCGGTAGAGCGCGAGGCGCTGCGCGGTGTCCTGGAACTGCGCAGCCTGCGCCGGGGTGGAGGCGGCCGCCGCTTGTTCATCGGAGGGCAAGGCGCCGAAACGCTGCAGCACCTCCCACCACGAAGGCCGAGGGGTTGGTGAGCTCGCGCCATCGGTGCGCGGCGGCGTCCAGCGCTGGCGCAGGCGCGCGAGCTGGGCCAGGTCGTCGTCGCTCCAGCCACACAGCGGCGACTTGAGGGCCCGCGCCAGGCTCAGGTCGTGCCGGGTCGAGACCAGGGCGTCCAGCAACGCCACCACGTCCTGCACCGCGGGCGCTTCGCCGAGCTCCAACTTTTCGGGTTGTTCGCTGGCCAGGCCGCGGTCGAGCAGCGCCTCGTGCATCCGGGCCAGGCGCTCGCGGCGGCGCGACAGCACCATGATGTCGTCGGGCAGCAGGCGCCCGTCGGCCACCTCGGTGGCGATCCAGTCGGCGGCCTGCCCGGCTTCCAGCGCGGCCAGGCTGTCTTCGGGCAGCACGCGCGGCGTGGTCAGGCTGTCGCGCCACACGGGCTCGCCATCGTTCCCCGATTGGCTTCGCTCCAGCAGGCTGCGTGGCAGCTGCGGCAGACACAACACCTCGCCTTGCGCGGTGCTTTCGGTGGTGTGGGGACGGTAGTCGCTGCCGTATTCGCCGGCCTGCACCGCCGCCCCCATGGCGGCGTTGAGCGCGTCCACCACCGCAGGCGCACAGCGGCGCGTGTGATCGCAACTGAGCAGCGCACCGGCCAGGCCTTGCACCACGAAGGCCTGCGCCGCCTTGAACACCTGCGGCTCGGCACGGCGAAAGCGGTAGATCGATTGCTTGGGGTCGCCGACCAGGAACACGCAGGGCGCCTCGCCCGGGCCTGCGCCCGCATAGGCCGAGAGCCAGCCGTAGAGGGCCTGCCATTGCAGCGGGTTGGTGTCCTGGAATTCGTCGATCAGCACGTGGCGCACGCGCGCGTCCAGCCGCTGCTGGAGCCAACCCGAGAGCTCGGCATCGCCCAGCAGGCGACGCGCCGCACCCTCCACGTCGTTCATGTCGACCCAGCCGCGTTCGCGCTTGAAAGCGGCAAAGCTCATGAGCAACACGCGGGCCAGGCGCGAGAGGCGCTGGTGGTGCAACCAGGCGCGGTGCTGGCGCATGGCTTCGAGCGTTCGCAGCGCCAGTTGCTGCGCGGCGCGCACGGCCTCGATGCCGGTGAGCTTGTCGCTGAACTTGCGCGGCTCGTCCTTCTGCGTGAGCAAGGCCGTGAGCACCCCCGTGCCATCGGCCTGGCCCAGCGCCTGCTCCAGCTCGACGCCCTTGGCGGAGAAGGTCGGCGCGCTCGCGCGCCCCAGGGCGTGAGCGGCTTCGCGCAGCAGCGTGACGGCGCGGGCGTCCTGCACCAGCCATTGCGCCGGCTCGTCGAAACCCGCGAACTCCGGGTAGCGCTGCGCCATCGGCTCGACCGATGCCTCGACCACACCCGCCGCATCGGCCAGCGCGAACTCCACGCGCTTGTCGAGGGTCTTCTTCAGCGCCACCAGTGTCTGGTGGCGGCCATGTTCGGCCACGCTGGCCATGAAGTCCTCTCGCTCGACGGGACTGGCGGCGAGCGCCGCGTAGAAACGCGGCCAGACCTGGGCCACCGCGCGCGCGTCGTCTTCGAGCAACTCGTACTGCACCGGCAACTGCAGTTCCTGCAGCACCGACAGCGGTGCTCCGCGCAGCAACGCGGCGAACCAGCTGTGGAAGGTGCGCACCTGAACGGGACGACCGATGGCGGTGACGCGCGCATGCAGGCCTCGGGCCTCGGGCACGCGCCGCCGGGCATCGGTCTCGCTCAGACCACGCGCGCGCAACTCATTGGCGAAGGCGTCGTCGGCCAGCGTGGCCCAACGGCGCAGCTCGGCGTTGAGCCGGTCGCGCATTTCACCGGCCGCCTTCTTGGTGAAAGTGATCGCGAGGATGTCCTGCGGCGCACAGCCGTCGAGCATCGCGCGCAGGATGCGCGAGACCAGCATCCAGGTCTTGCCCGCGCCGGCACAGGCTTCCACGGCAATGCTGCGCGCGGGATCGCAGGCCAGCGCATAGAAGGCTTCGCGCGCGGCGGGCGCGCCGTTGATGCGGTAGGCGGGTGCCGTCATGCGGGCGTCCAGAAATCTTTGCGGCACAGGCCCCGTGCGGCGCAGAAGTCGCACACGCGGCCTTCGCCGAGCGCCGGCATGGGCTGGCCGGCGGCCACGCGCGCCATGTCGTGTGCAAGGCCGGCCTGCAGGTGCTCACGCGCCATCAGCACGTCCGGTTGCTCCACGAGCCAGGTGGGGCCGTCCTTGCCACCGTCGCCGCGTTTGTCGGTGATGCTGAGGTAGGCGGCGCGCAGGTTGTCGTCGGGCAGCAGGGCCGCGTAGAAGGCCAGCTGGGTGTCTTCCAGTGGCTCTTTCACGCGGTCGTGGGTCTTGCTGCGGCTTTCGGTCTTGTAGTCGATCACGAAGGGAATCGGTCCTTCGGGGCTGTGCTGCGCATCGATGCGGTCCAGCTTGCCGTAGAGCTTCCAGGGCCCTGCGTTCGCGACGCGTTCGGCCTCGGCCTGGACGAAGCGCGGGCCCGGCCGGTCGTCGGTGGCTTCGAAACCGGCCAGCCAGTCCAGATAGCCCTCGCGCAGCGCGGGCCACACCGCCTGGTAAGGCAGGAAACCGGCCCCACCCTCGCCCGCGTTCAAGCCCATGGCGGTGGCGGTCTCGTCGGCCAGCCGGTCAAGCCAGGCCTGGTCCACGTCGCGTCCCGGGCGGGCGTCGCCGCGCTGCTCATGGAAGGCGCGCAACACCGCGTGCAACCAGTTGCCCATGTCGCGCTGATCCGGCTCGGCTTCGAGCTCGGCGGCCTCGACCAGGCGCAGCTGGCGCAGCGCGAAGAAACGGTAGGGGCAATCGCGCAAGTCCTGGTAGGCGCTGGCCGAGAGCGACTCGGGCAACACATCGCTGGCGGAAGGCGTGGGCCTCGGTTGGGTCGCTGGCGTGAGCGGGCGCAGGTCACGTGGATCCACCCCTGGTTGCACCGGCAACGCCTGTACCCAGGCACTCGGCAGCACGGCCTCGCCGCGCTCCTGCGTGCGCCACAGCAGATCCAGATGCGGCAAGGCGAGCGTGGCCCGCCAGGCACTGGCCGAGGCCTGGGCCAAGGCCTCGCGGGACGACAGGCCCAGCAACTCGCGCTGCGCCGTCGTCCAGTCGCCGGGTGGCTCTGGGCTGGGACTCAGGTGCGTCTCGTCGCAACCCGGCACCACGGTGGCGGCGAAAGGCCGCCCCAGCAGCTGCGCCATGGGCAGAACCACCACGGCCGCGTCGCCCGCGCTGCGGGGCATGAAGCTCGCCCCCTCCAGCACATCGCGCACCCAGGCGGTGAAGGCGCTGAGGGACAGGCGCGCACCACCGCGCGTGGACCCTTCCACCGCCTGGGTCACGCCGGCCAGCTCCATGGCCGCGCCTTCGCCCAGACGCAAGGTCTGCACCAGTTGTTGTCCGGCGGGATCGCTCTCGAACGAGGTCCACAGGCCACAGGCCTTGAGCGCCGCGGCCAGGTCGCCCAGCCACATCGTCAAGGGTCTTCCCACCTGCAAGCCCTCGAGCCAGGCGGGCAGGCCTTCGGGAATCACCGCGGCAAGCCGCTCGTGCTGCAGCGCTGCCTTCCAGCGCGACACACCCGCTTCGCGCGCGAGCTGTTCCAGTTGCTGCACCTGCGCCTCGGGCCAGGCCTTGGCCTGCTTGAGCAGGTCCAGCACATCGTCCATCGAGGCGCGCGCATCGACCGCGCGCAGCACGCTCATGAGTTGTGCGGCCGCGTGGGTGGTGGAGAGCTTCCAACCGGTCTCGTCGCGCACCGACACACCCACACGGTGCAGCATGGCGCTGACGCGCCGGGTGAGCAGTCGGTCGTTCGCCACCAGCGCCACCGGCACGTGTCCGTGGTTGACCTGCGCGATCACACAGGCCGCGGCGCGCTGGGCTTCGTCTTCCGCGTCGCCGCAGGCGTGCAGACCCGGCACACCGCTGGCGCCATCGTCCATTTCGCCGAGCGACAACACCAGCGATTGTTCACCCCAACGCGCGGCCAAGGCCATGGCCAACGGGTCTTCCTGAAAGCCCTGCAGCACCACCAACAGATCGGCGTGGACGCCGGGCTGCGCCATCGGTGCCCACAGCACATCGGTGGCATAGGCGGAGGCGCTCACCCAGGTCAGCGCCAGCGTGCGCAACAGCCCCTCCCAGTACAACGAGGAAGCGGCGGGCGCCAGCGACGCGCGCAGCGGTTCAGCCCAGGCCAGCCTTTCCTCGGGCGGCAACGCGGCGGCCAAAGGGGCCAGCTGTCGCGCGGCCTCCACGAGGCGGCCCACCATGATGGCGCGCAAGGCGGCATCGGCACGCGCGGGTGCCACGCGTTCGATCAGGGCCGCGGCCATCAGGCTGTCGCGTGCCATGTCCATGCTCAGATCGCCCGGACCCGGCAGGAAGGGCCGCAGGCTGGCGGCCCAGTTGCGGCTGGATTCGAAACGCGGGGCAAACCCGCTCGGGTGCGACGCCGCCCAGGCCTTGCGCCCGGCGTCCATCAATTGGGCATAGGGCACCAGCACCACCACACGGCTGGCGGGCACGGCACGGTCCTGCATGGCCTGATCGATGTGCGCGATCCAGCGCGCCCATTGGCGCATCGATGGATGGCCCTCTCCCGCGGCCGGCGAACCGGCCTCTCGGGATCGAGCTTACAGGCGTCATGGAAATGGGTGTTTCTGTCACAATGATGCGGACCGTGCGCTCAGAGGGTGTGAGAACACCTTGAACTGCTGGCATGTGACCCAAACTGTAACCCCTCCCCGTTCAACGACTTTTAGGATGAATCATGGCCAGCGACCTGATCAAACACGTTTCCGATGCCAGCTTCCAGGCTGATGTGCTGGAGGCCGGAGCGCCGGTGCTGGTGGACTTCTGGGCCGAATGGTGCGGCCCTTGCAAGATGATTGCGCCGATCCTCGATGAAGTGGCCGGCTCGTACAACGGCAAGCTCAAGATCGCCAAGCTCAACGTGGACGACAACCGCGACGTGCCCGCCAAGTTCGGCATCCGCGGCATCCCCACGCTGATGCTGTTCAAGGATGGCCAGCTGGCCGCCACCAAGGTCGGCGCCGTGAGCAAGGCGCAGCTCACCGCCTTCATCGACCAGCAACTGGCCTGATGCCTTGCTGAAGGGTGCCCGGGTGCAACGCCCGGGCACGGTTTCCCCGGCCCCCTATTTCCTGTCATAATTTGCTTCAGCGGGCCTGACAGACGCCCGCCCTTCTTTCCGCGCACCGTCCGCCATCCGGACGCCGGCGCCCCCTCCCCCGGTTTTGACTCAACTCCCTTTCGGAGTGAATTCCATGCACCTTAACGAACTCAAGGCACTGCACGTGTCTGAAGTCCTCAAGCAGGCCGAAGCGCTTGAGATCGAAAACCCTGGCCGCATGCGCAAGCAGGAGCTGATGTTCGCCATCATCAAGAAGCGCGCCAAGGGCGGTGAACTGGTGTATGCGGACGGCGTGCTGGAAGTGCTGCCCGACGGTTTCGGCTTCCTGCGGGCCCCGGACACCAGCTACACGGCGAGCACCGACGACATCTACATCTCGCCCAGCCAGATCCGCCGCTTCAACCTGCACACCGGCGACATGATCGAGGGCGAGGTGCGCATCCCCAAGGACGGCGAACGCTACTTCGCCCTCAACAAGCTCGACAAGATCAACAGCCTGCCCCCCGAGGACAACAAGCACAAGATCATGTTCGAGAACCTGACGCCCCTGTTCCCCAAGGAACAGATGCGACTGGAACGCGACATCAAGAGCGAAGAGAACATCACCGGCCGCGTGATCGACATCATCGCCCCCATCGGCCGCGGCCAGCGCGCGCTGATCGTGGCGCCGCCCAAGAGCGGCAAGACGGTGATGATGCAGCACCTGTGCCACGCCATCACGGCCAACCACCCCGAGGTGGTGCTCATGGTGCTGCTGGTCGACGAGCGCCCCGAGGAAGTGACCGAGATGCAGCGCACCGTGCGCGGCGAGGTCATTGCCTCCACGTTCGACGAACCGGCGGCCCGCCACGTGCACGTGGCCGAGATGGTGATCGAGCGCGCCAAGCGCCTGGTGGAGCTGGGCAAGGACGTCGTGATCATGCTCGACTCCATCACCCGCCTGGCCCGTGCCTACAACAACGTGCTGCCCTCCAGCGGCAAGGTGCTCACCGGCGGCGTGGACGCCAACGCCCTGCAGCGGCCTAAGCGCTTCTTCGGCGCGGCCCGCAAGATCGAAGAAGGTGGTTCGCTGACCATCATCGCCACGGCCCTGGTCGACACCGGCAGCCGGATGGACGAAGTGATCTTTGAAGAATTCAAGGGCACCGGCAACTGCGAAATCCACCTGGACCGCCGCCTGTACGAAAAACGCGTGTTCCCCTCGATCCAGCTCAACCGCAGCGGCACGCGCCGCGAGGAATTGCTGCTTCAGCCCGAAATTCTGCAAAAAACCCGCATCCTGCGTCAATTCATGTACAACATGGACGAAATCGAGGCGATGGAGATGGTGCTCAAGAGCATGAAATCGACCAAGAACAACTCCGAATTCTTCGACATGATGCGTCGGGGCGGTTAAGGCTATAATCCAAGGCTTTGCTAATTGCGGCAAGTACAACGAAACGGTTTCGTTGCGGCTGCGGCACCTGAACTGAAAGAAACGCCATGAAAGACGGTATCCACCCCAACTACCGCGAAGTCTGCTTCCAGGACCTCTCCAACGGTTTCAAATTCGTGACCCGCTCCTGCGCGAACACGAAAGAGACCATCAAGATGGAAGACGGCCGCGAGCTGCCGCTGTACAAGCTGGACACCTCCAGCGAATCGCACCCCTTCTACACCGGCACGCAAAAAAGCGTGGACAACATGGGTGGCCGCGTCGAGCGCTTCCGCAACCGTTACGCCAAGACCGCCAAGTAAGCGGCGTGTGCCCGGGCTTTTCCCGGGTGTCCGCACCTTGCTCAGAAAAGCAGCCCGATCCGGCTGCTTTTTTTTCGCCCCTGTATATTCGCCGCAGTGAACCAGCCCACCCCCGCCATCGTCACCCAGTCGGCCGTGCGCCGTCTGCCGCGGCTCGCGCTCATTCTGTTCTGCGTGGCCTATGTGCTGCCCGGTTTCCTCGGCCGCGAGCCCTGGAAGAACGCCGACGTATCCGCATTTGGCGTGATGCTGGAAATGGCCGCCGGCCACAGCGGCTGGTGGAGTCCCCAGGTGCTGGGTCTGGCGGTCGAAGAAGCCGGTCCCCTGCCCTACTGGCTGGGCGCGGCCTTCATCCGGCTGCTGCCCTTCGTCTCACCCGATTTCGCGGTCCGCATCCCGTTTGCCTTGCTGCTGGCCCTCACGTTGATCTGCACCTGGTACACGGTGTACCACCTGGCACGCCAACCCGCCGCGCAACCGGTGGCCTTCGCCTTCGGTGGCGAAGCACAACCCACCGACTACGCGCGCGCCTTGGCCGATGCAGGCCTGCTGGCACTCATGGCCTGCCTCGGCCTGGCCCAGCTTTCGCACGAAACCACGCCCGACCTGGCTCGCCTGGCCTGGGTGTCGCTGCTGCTGTTCGCCGCGTCGCGGCTCGCGCACGCGGGCAGCCGCCGGCCGCTGCGCAGCGTGTTCGCCTGGGGGGTCGCGGTGCTCGGGCTGGTCTTCAGCGGTGCTCCCTGGATCGCCGTGCTGCTGGCCAGTGGATTGCTCCTGATCCTGTGGCTCTCGCGCCGCGCGCCCCTCTCATCCGTTCCGCAGACCGATTGGTTGCTGGAGACGCCTGCCTCGGGGCGCGACCCGTTGCTGTCGGCTGCGCTGTTGCTGGTGGTGGTGTTCGCTGTGGCGATTTACCTCGGTCAAGTGCCCGCCCCTGCCCTGCAAACGCCTTGGGCCGAAGTGCAGTGGCGCAGCTGGGGCAAGCTGCTGGTGTGGTTCACCTGGCCCGCCTGGCCGCTCGTGCTCTGGACCTTGTGGCGCTGGCGCCATCAGTTGCTGCGGCCCCATGTGGCGCTGCCGCTGTGGGCGGCGCTGGTGAGCGTCGCGGACAGCGCGCTGTCGGACGAACGCGACCGCGCCCTGCTGCTGGGCCTTCCTGCGCTGGCTTCGCTGGCCGCCTTCGCCCTGCCCACCCTGCGCCGCAGCGTGGCCGCGCTGGTGGACTGGTTCACGCTGGTGTTCTTCTCGGGCTGTGCGCTGGTGATCTGGGTGATCTGGCTGGCCATGCAGACCGGCGTTCCCGCCAAGCCCGCCGCCAACGTCGCCCGCCTGGCGCCCGGGTTCGTGCCCGAGTTCTCCTTCCTGCTTTTCGCCGCCGGTGCGATCGCGACGGCCGCCTGGCTCTGGCTCGTGGCCTGGCGCGTCGGCCGTCACCGCCAGGCGCTGTGGAAGAGCCTGGTGCTGCCCGCGGCCGGCAGCACGTTGTGCTGGCTGTTGTTGATGACGCTCTGGCTGCCTCTGCTGGATTTCGGCCGCAGCTACGGCCCGATCTCGCGGAGCATCGCGCGCCTGGTCTCGCCCCAGAGTTGTGTGCTGGTCGATGGCCTGAGTCAGGCGCAGATCGCGGCCTTGCAGTACCACGGCCGCCTGGAGTTGGTGCGCACAGGTGCCTCGGATGAAAACCGGTGCCGCAGCCTGGTGGTGGATCCCGAGAACCAACGCTCACTGGACCAGCGCGTCGACCTCACACAATGGGCTTTCAAGGCCACGGTGCGTCGGCTGACCGACAACAAGGAAAGCCTGCTGGTCTACCAGCGCGTCAGCCGCTGACGCGCTCGCGCACCCGCGAAGGGGGCAAGGCAATCGCGAAAGTCGAGCCTTCACCCAGGACACTCTGCACCTCGATGTGGCCGCCATGGCGCTGCGCCACGTGCTTGACGATCGGCCAGCCCCAGGCCGGTGCCGCCGGTTTCCCTCGAACGGCTGCGGTCCACACGGTAGAAGCGCTCGGTCAGGCGCGGCAGGTGTTCTGCGGCCACGCCCGGCCCCGTGTCGTTGACGAAGAACTCCACCCAACCGTCTGCACGCCGCCGCCAGCCCGAGCGGATGCGTCCGCCGCCCGGCGTGTAGCGCACCGCATTGCTCATCAGGTTCGACATCGCGCTCAGCAACTCCGTGCGGGCACCCGAGACCCAGAGATCGGGGCCATCCAACGGTTCGATGTCGTGCGGCGTGGCGGCAATCGCGTGCGTCAGCCCCCTCGCCTCGGCCACCACGTGGTTCAGCAGCTCGTCGGCATCGATCCACTCGCCCGGCCCGGGTGCGGGACTGCCTTCGAGCCGGGAGAGGGTCAGCAAATCGCTCACCAGGGTCTGCATGCGGTGGGCCTGCTGGCTCATGAGATCGAGGTAACGCGTGCGGTCCGCCTCTTCCAGCGGGATGCTCTGCATGGTCTCCACGAAGCCGCTGAGCACCGTGAGCGGCGTGCGGATCTCGTGCGACACGTTCGCCACGAAGTCGCGCCGCATCGTCTCGGCCAGCTGCACGGCGGTCACATCGCGCGTGATCATCAGCTTGCGCTTCTTGCCATAGGGGTGGATCTGCAGCGAAATCTTGGTGGGCTGCGACGGCCGTGGGCCAGGCCCGTCGATCTGGATCTCGTGGCCGAAATCGCCCCCCGCCAAGTAAGCGGTGAAGGCCGGGTTGCGCACCAGATTCCTCACGTACTGCCCGAGATCGCGCTGGGGGTCGAAGCCGAGGTGGTTGGCGGCGGTGAGGTTGGACCACTCGATGCGTCCGGAAGAATCGAGCAGCACCACGCCATTGGGCGAAGCCTGGATGGCGGCCAGGAAATCTTCCAGGCGCGCGTCGCTGCTCTGCGCCTTTTTCTCCAGCTTCTTGATGACCTTGCGGCAGCGCTCCACGAGCTCGCCCCATGCGCCGCTGAGATTGGGGGCCCGGGTCGCCTCGCCCTTGTTGAGCCAGCGCATCACGCGCCGTGCCCTCAGGCCATCCACGAAAGACCACACCAGAGCGCCCACGAGGCCGCCAGCGAAGGTGATACCGGGCGACTCATGGGCCCAGCCCCAGACCGCTCCCAGGGCGACCAGGAGCAGCAATTCAATGGCACGACGGGTCATGCGGCCGGGATCGGGGCGCCTTGAGCCGGTTTTCCGGTGTGATTCATCGCCGTGAGGCGGTAGCCCGCGCCGCGCACCGTTTCCACCATGCCGGACGCTTCACCCAATGACTCTCTCAATCGCTTGACGTGCACGTCCACGGTACGCTCCTCGATGAACACATGGTCTCCCCAGACCTTGTCGAGCAGCGTACCACGGGTGTGCACCCGCTCGGCGTGTTTCATCAGATAGTGCAGCAGCTTGAATTCCGTGGGCCCGACCTTGAGTTCCACACCCCGGAAGGTCACGCGGTAGGTGGCGGCATCCAGCGCCAGTTCACCCACCTGCACCGAGTCGTTCACGATCTCGGGGGCCCGGCGGCGCAGCACGGCGCGGATGCGCGCGAGCAGCTCCTGGGTGGAGAAGGGCTTGGTGATGTAGTCATCGGCACCGGCATCCAGGCCCTGCACCTTGTCGCTCTCGTCGCTGCGCGCGGTGAGCATGAGGATGGGCACGGTCTTGGTGCGTTCGTTCTTGCGCCACTGGCGCGCCAGCACGGCGCCGCTTTCGCCAGGCAACATCCAGTCGAGCAGGATCACGTCGGGCAGCACCGCATCCACCTCGCGCTGGGCAGCGGCGCCATCGAACACCACAGTGGGCGCGAACCCGTTGTGGCGCAGGTTGACCGCGATCAGTTCGGCGATGGAGGGTTCGTCCTCGACCACGAGAACGCGTGGCAGCTTTCTCATCCGACCACCGACTCCACGGCCGACATGGGCACGTGCCGCACGTCTTCACCCTTGACGATGAAGATGATCTGTTCCGCGATGTTCTTGGCATGGTCGCCCACACGCTCGATCGACTTGGCCAGGAACAGCAGATCCAGGCTGGGCGAGATGGTGCGGGGGTCTTCCATCATGTAGGTGATGAGCTTGCGCAGGAAGCCGTTGTACTCGTGGTCGATCGCGTCGTCGCCCTTGATGATGGCCACCGCCATGGCGGTGTCGAGGCGCGCGAACGAATCGAGCGACTTGCGCAGCAGCGCGGCGGCCAGGTCGGCGGCCATGCGCAGCTCCGAGCTTGGCAGGTTGCGCGGCGAGCCATTCTGGATGATGGACTTGACCATGCGGGCGATGCGGGCCACCTCGTCACCGGCACGCTCCAGGTTCTGCGTGGTGCGGGAAATGGCAATCAGGAAACGCAGGTCGCGGGCGGTGGGCTGGCGACGGCCGATGGTGGAGATGATCTCGTGATCGATCTGCACTTCCATCTGGTTGATGCGGTTTTCGTTCTCCATCACCTGCTCGGCCGATTCCAGGCTCATGTGGATCAGCGCATAGACCGCCTGGTGCAGCTGGGACTCGACCAGGCCGCCCATTTCGAGCACGTGCGTGGAAATGGAGTTCAGCTCGGCGTCGAACTGGCTGGAGATGTGTTTGTCGGTCATGTAGGGCCTCCTTGGGTCGCTGAATGAGCGGGCTCAGCCGAAACGGCCCGTGATGTAGTCTTCCGTCTCCGTCTTGTTCGGCTTGAAGAAGATCTGCTCGGTCGAACCGAATTCGATCAGCTCGCCCAGGTACATGTAGGCGGTGTAATCGCTGCAGCGGGCAGCCTGCTGCATGTTGTGCGTGACGATGGCGATGGTGTAGTCCTGCTTGAGCTCGTGCACCAATTCTTCCACCTTGCCGGTGGAGATCGGATCCAGCGCGGACGTGGGTTCGTCGAGCAGCAGCACCGAGGGCTTCACGGCCACGCTGCGCGCGATGCACAGGCGTTGCTGCTGGCCGCCGGAGAGCGACAGGCCGCTCTGGTTGAGCTTGTCCTTGACCTCGTTCCAAAGGGCCGCCTTGGACAGCGCCCATTCCACCCGATCGTCCATCTCGCCGCGGCTGAGATCTTCGTACAGCTTCACGCCGAAGGCGATGTTGTCGTAGATCGACATCGGGAACGGCGTGGGCTTCTGGAACACCATGCCGATGCGCGCGCGCAGCAGGTTGATGTCCTGCTTGGAGTCCAGGATGTTCTGGCCGTAGAAATTGATTTCGCCCTCGGCGCGCTGGCCGGGGTACAGGCTGTACATGCGGTTGAGCGTGCGCAGCAGCGTGGACTTGCCGCAACCCGAGGGGCCGATGAAGGCGGTGACCTTGCGCTCCTCGATGTTCATGTTGACGTTCTTCAGGCCCTGGAACTTGCCGTAGAAGAAGTTCAGGTTGCGCAGCTCCAGCGCATTCTTGGCGGTGGCCGTGGCGGCCGAGGCAGTGGCGGTGTTGGGCATGGTCGGTTCCGTGTCGGGTATTCGGTTGTGCGGGGACGGGGCTCAGCCCGCCTTCTTTTCGCGCAGGAAGACCCGCGCCACGATGTTGAGGGCCAGCACCGAGAGGGTGATCAGCAACGCGCCCCCCCAGGCCAGTCGAATCCAGTTGTCGTAAGGGCTCAGGGCGAACTGGAAGATCACCACTGGCAGGTCCGCCATGGGCGCACCCATATCGGTGCTGAAGAACTGGTTGTTCAGGGCGGTGAACAGCAGCGGCGCGGTTTCGCCGCTGATGCGGGCCACGGCCAGCAACAAACCGGTCATCACGCCGCTCTTGGCCGCGCGCAGCGTCACCAGCGTGCGCAACTTTCCAGCGCGGCGCGCCCAGGGCGAAAGCCGCTTCGCGCAGGCTGCCCGGCACCAGGCGCAGCATGTTCTCGGTGGTGCGAACCACCACAGGCACCGCGATCAGCGACAGCGCCAGGCTGCCGGCCCAGCCGGAGAAGTTGCCCAGCGTGCGACGGCGATGGCGTACACGAACAAGCCCAGCACGATGGAAGGGGCCGACAGCATGATGTCGGTCACGAAACGCGTGAGCTCGGCGGTCTTGCTGGTATCGCCGTACTCGGCCAGGTACACGCCGGCAAAGATGCCGATGGGCGTGGAAACCAGCACCGAGAAGCCCACCATCATCAGGCTGCCGACGATGGCGTTGGCCAGGCCGCCGCCATCCGTGCCCGGCGCCGGCGTGGACTGGGTGAACATGTTCCAGTCCAGCGCGGCCAGGCCGTTGCTGAACAGCACGCTGAGGATCCAGAGCAGCACGAACAGGCCCAGCACCATGGCGCCCATGGACAGGGTCAGGCCGATGGCATTGGCGCGCTGGCGGCGCTTGTAGAGGCGGTGGTTGAATTCCATGGTGTGGTGTCTCAGAGACCTTTGGCCTTTTCAGCGCGCAGCAGCATGATCTTGGCAGCTGACAGCACGATGAAGGTGATGACGAAGAGCAGGAAACCGAGGGCGAACAGGGTAGAGAGGTGGAAGTCGGCCGCTTCACCGAACTCGTTGGCCAGCGTCGAGGCGATCGAGGTGCCGGGCGAGAACAGCGAAGTCGGTAGGCGGTTGGCGTTGCCGATCACGAAGGTCACGGCCATGGTCTCCCCCAGTGCGCGGCCCAGGCCCAGCATGATCCCGCCGATCACGCCTTTTTGCGTGTAGGGCAGCACCACGCGGCGCACCACCTCCCAGGTCGTGCAACCCAGGCCATAGGCCGATTCACGCAGGATGGGCGGCACGATCTCGAACACGTCGCGCATCACCGCGGCAATGAAGGGCAGCACCATGAAGGCCAGCACGATGCCGGCGGCCAGGATGCCGATGCCGTTGGTGGCACCACCGAACAGGGGCCCGATCAGCGGCATCGAGCCCAGCAGGCCTTGCATGCCGGGCTGCACGTAGTCGGCGAACAGGGGTGCGAAGACGAACAGACCGAACATGCCGTAGATGATGGACGGCACGGCCGCCAGCAGCTCAACGGCCGTGCCCAGGGGGCGGCGCAGCCAGACGGGGCAGTTTTCGGTCAGGAAAAGCGCGATGCCGAAGGCCAGGGGAACGGCAATCAGCAAGGCGATGCCGGCGCTGGCCAGCGTGCCCACGATGGCGATCGCGGCGCCGAACTCCTCGTTGACGACGTCCCATTCGACACGCCAGACGAAACCCAGGCCGAACTTCTGGAAAGCCGGCCAGGCATTGACAAACAGGGAAATGATGATGCCCATCAGGGCCACCAGCACCAGCAGCGAGAAGCCCTGGGTGACCCGGTGAAAGAAGATGTCTTCGATGCGTTGCCGTTTGGCAATCGACACCATGCTGGGGTTGCCGGACGCTGCCGGCGCAGATTTCGAACTCATGGTTGTTCCCACGCTCATGTTGACTCCGTATTGTGATCCTGAGAACAACGGGATCCGCCGGCCAGCCCTTTCCAGCCGGCGGATGTCATCGGACAAGTCGGTTGCTGATTACTTCTGGATCTGCGACCAGACCTTGGAACGGATCTCGTTCGTCAGGCTGTCGGGCAGGGCCACGTAGTCCAGGTCGGCGGCCATCTGCTTGCCGCTCTTGAAGGACCAGTCGAAGAACTTCAGCACTTCGGCGGACTGGGCCTTGTCGGTCGGCTGCTTGTACATCAGGATGAACGAGGCGGTGCTGATGGGCCAGCTGTCGGCGCCCTTGGCATCGACCATGGACACGCCCATGCCCGGCACGCTGAACCAGTTCACGCCAGCAGCCGCGGCGGCGAACGACTTGTCGTCCGGGCTCACGTACTTGCCGTCCTTGTTCTGCAGTTGCAGGAAAGGCATGTTGTTCTTCTTGGTGTACGCGTATTCCACGTAACCCAGCGAACCCTTCACACGGGTCACGTTGGCGGCCACGCCTTCGTTGCCCTTGCCGCCGACGGAGGAAGCGGCCGGCCATTTCACGGCGGCGCCCTTGCCCACCTTGTCGGCCCAGTCCTTGCTGACGGTGGACAGGTAGTCGGTGAAGTTGAAGGTGGTGCCCGAGCCGTCCGAGCGGTGGATGACGGTGATGGCCTGGTCAGGCAGCGCTTTGCCGGGGTTCAGGGCGGCCAGCTTGGGGTCGTTCCACTTGGTGATGGTGCCCAGGAACATGTCGGCCAGCACGGGGCCGGTCACGCGCAGTTCGCCCGGCTTGAAGCCTTCGAGGTTGATCACGGGCACCGTGCCACCAATGATGGCGGGGAATTGCACCATGCCGTCTTTGTCGAGGTCTTCACCGGAGACAGGGGCATCGGTAGCACCAAAGGCCACAGTTTTGGCCTTGATCTGGCGGATGCCACCCGAAGAACCGATGGACTGGTAGTTCAGGCCAACGTTGGTTTCCTTCTTGTAGGCCTCAGCCCACTTGCCATAGATCGGGTAGGGGAAAGAAGCGCCTGCGCCGGTGATGTCGGCGGCCAGTGCGGAACCCATGCCAGCGGTCGCCATGGCGGCTGCGGCCACGGTCTTGAGGAAAATTCGTTTGTTGATCATGAAGTGACTCCTAGCGGTTGGGGATTCAGAACAAGGAGGACTTTAGGCAGGCAATATGACATCCATGTGACATCGAACGCTTGTCACACAACAGGCGATCATTCCTGAGACCACCGACAGGCGGCGCTTCACGGCCATGCGTCACAATCCGGGTTTTCCCGCTCAATCCAGCCCCTGGGGCCACCCCTCGGCCCCGCGCCGTCGTCTCGCATGCAAAACGGAACCCTCCTCGCCGCCATCGACCTCGGCTCCAACAGTTTCCGGCTGGAGATCGGCCGTTACCACTCGGGCCACATCGAGCGCATCGAATACCTGAAGGAAACCGTGCGCCAGGGCACCGGGCTGGACGAGGAAAAGAACCTCAGCCAGGCCGCCATGGAGCGCGGCTGGGAGTGCCTGGCACGGTTCGCCGAGCGGCTGCACGGCTTCAAGAAACAGCAGGTCCGGGCCGTGGCGACTCAGACCCTGCGCGAAGCGAAAAACCGCGACGAGTTCCTGCGCAACGCCCAGGCCATCCTGGGGTTCTCGATCGACGTGGTGTCGGGCCATGAAGAAGCCCGCCTGATCTACCAGGGCGTGTCCCGCCTGCTGCCCCACTCGGACGAAAAGCGCCTGGTGGTGGACATCGGCGGGCGCTCGACCGAGATGATCCTGGGCCAGGGCTACACGGCGCGCGCCATGGAGTCGTACCGGCTGGGCAGCGTGGCCTGGTCCACGCGTTATTTTCCGCGCGGCCAGTTCACCGCATCGGCCTTCAAGACCGCTGAAGTGGCGGCCAAGGCCGTGATCGACGAGGCGCTGGACAAATTCCCCCCGCCCGAATGGACCATCGCCTACGGCTCCTCGGGCACCGTGGGGGCGGTGGCCGACATGCTCGCGGCCAATGGCTGGGCCTCCGGCGTGGTCACGCGCGCCGGGCTGGACTGGCTGACCGAGCGGATGATCAAGGCCGGCAGCGCCGACCAGTTGCGCCTGGAGGGCCTGAAAGACGACCGCCGCCCGGTGATCGGTGGCGGCGTGAGCGTGCTGCGCGCCATCTTCGACCTCTTCGGCATCGAGCAGATGGTGCCGGCCCAGGGCGCGCTGCGCCACGGTGCGCTCTACGACCTGATTGATCGCGACACCGACGGCGGCGACGTGCGCGAGCGCACCGTGCGCTGGCTGGCCCACCGTTTCTCGGCCGACGATGTGCAGGCCCAGCGGGTCAGCGAGGTCAGCACCGCCCTCTTCGCCCAGATCGCGGCGCTCGACGCACAGAACGAGCGCTACTCGCAGAAACTGGCGTGGGCGGCACGCCTGCACGAGATCGGCACGCACATCTCGCACGAACGCTCCCACCACCACGGCGCGTACATCCTGGACAACATGGATGCCCCGGGCTTTTCCCTGCCCGAACTGCACCGCATGAGCCAGCTGGTGATGGGCCAACGCGGCAAGCTGCGCAAACTCGAAGACGCCCTGATGGACGAGCTGTTCGCCAAGCAGCTCATGGCGCTGCGCCTGGCCGTGCTGCTCTGCCACGCGCGCCAGATGCCGGAGTACCAATCGGTCAAGCTGAGCTACAAGTCGCGCGCCTTCAAGCTCTCGACCAACCCGGGATGGGCCAAACGCTACCCGCAGTCGGCCTGGCTGCTGGGGGAAGAGGTGGTGGCCTGGCAGAAGTCGGCCTGGAAGTTCACGGCGGACATCCGGTAGCGCCCACACTGTCACACAGCTGTCACTGTTCCGAGGTAGACGGGAAACGGTATATACGGTTTATACTCCGGCCCCTTTTGTCATCCCCGGAGTGCATTCATGGCCAGTCAGAGCAACAAAACCAGCCCCAAGAAACCCAAGCTGGTGCGCGACAGCTTCACCATCCCCAAGACCGAGTTCGCCGCCATCGACCAGCTCAAGACCCGTGCGATCGCACTGGGCTCCAGCGTCAAGAAAAGCGAACTGCTGCGCGCTGGGTTGATGGTGTTGCAAGGCCTGAACGACGCGGCCTACAAGGTGGCCCTCGCTGCCGTGCCCACGCTCAAGACGGGCCGCCCGACGGTGACCGACAAGCCGGCCGCCACCAAGCCCGCGGCAAAGCCCACCGCCAAAAAGGCCGCGAAACCCGCGACCAAGGCGATTGCCAAGCCGGCCGCACCCGCCGTCGCCCAGCCTGCGGCCAAGGCGGCATCCCCTGCCGCCAAGCCCGTGGCCAAGAAAGCAAGCGCAAAAAAATCGGCCCCCGCACCCAAGGCCGCCGTCAAGCGCCCGGTGGTCCGCCGCGCGGCACCCGCCAAAAAAGCCGTCTGATCAGATCAGCTCGGGCGTCTGCACCGTGACCACCACGGTCTGGCCCACGCCATCGCGCTCGCGGTGGCGCAGCCACCACACGGCGCCCTTCTTCACCGAACAGGCCTCTTCGGTCAGGCCCAGCAGGCGGGCCACCACGCGCCCCAGCGTGGGCTGATGGCCGACCACCACCACCGGCGACTTGCCGTAGGGCCATTGCACCAGCTCCAGCAAGGCCAGCGGGTCGCCGTCGGGTGAGAGGTCGTCGCGCAGCTTGTACTTGCGGCCCAGCGCCAGCACCGTCTCTTCACAGCGCACCGCCGGGCTGCTCCAGATGCGGGCGCCATCGGGCAGTTGCCGATCCAGCCAGGCGGCCATGCGGGTGGCCTGTTTTTCGCCGCGCGGGGTCAGCCGGCGCGCCAGATCCTGGGGATCACCGGGTCGCCCGGTCAATGGCTCGGGGTGGTCGTGCGCCTCGGCATGCCGCCACAGAATCAGGTCCATGGTCCGGTTTTCCATGTCGTCAGCCTTTGCTGCCATACAGGGCCATCAGGCTGGCCTGCGCCGAATGCAAGGTGATGCGGCCCCGGCCGTTGCCGTTGGCCCCGGCCGGCACGTAGCTGCCGTCCGGCCGCAGCAGCCAGGCGTCCTTGGTGTCGTGCAGGTAGGCCTGCAGGCACTCGTCGATGATGCGATGGCGCAGCGCGCTGTCGGTCACGGGCCACGCGAGTTCGATGCGCCGCAGCATGTTGCGGTTCATCCAGTCGGCGCTGGAGAGCCAGAGCTCCTCCACCTCGCCGGTGCGGAAGTAGAACACCCGGGAATGCTCCAGCAGGCGCCCGATCACCGAGCGCACGTGCACGTTGTCGGTGAAGCCCGGCACCTGCGCGGGCAGGATGCAGGCGCCGCGCACGATCAGGTCGATCTTCACACCCTGCTGGGAGGCCACGGCCAACGCACGCGCCATCGGCTCGTCGGTCAGGGCGTTCATCTTCAGAACGATGCGCGCGTCCTGCCCGGCCTTGGCGGCGGCACCTGCGGCCTCCACCTTGTCGAGCATGGCCTTGTGAAGATGGAACGGCGCGATCAGGGCCTTGTTGAGCTTGGGCAGGCGGTTCTGGCTCGCCAGGTGCAGAAAGATCTGCTCCAGGTCGGCGGTGAGCGCGTCATCGGCCGTGAGGTAGCTCAGGTCGGTGTAGAGGCGCGCCGTGCCGGGGTTGTAGTTGCCGGTGGACAGGTGCGCGTAGCGGCGCAGGCCCGTGGCCTCGCGGCGCGTGACCAGCAGCATCTTGGCGTGCGTCTTGAGGCCCACCACGCCATAGACCACCTGGGCACCCACCGACTCCAGCCGTTCGGCGTAGTTGATGTTGGCCTCTTCGTCGAAGCGCGCCTTGAGTTCCACCACCGCCGTCACTTCCTTGCCACGGCGCACGGCTTCGCGCAGCAGGTTCATCAGCTCCGACTTGGCGCCCGTGCGGTAGATGGTCTGCTTGATGGCCAGCACGTCGGGGTCTTCCACCGCTTCGCGCAGGAAGCCCAGCACCGCATCGAAACTCTCGAAGGGCTGGTGGATGAGCACGTCGCCCTGCCGCAGGCGCTCGAAGTACGACTGCCCGGGTGTGAGCTGGGCCGGCCAGCCCGCGCTGTAGGTCTCGAAGCGCAGCGCGGGTGCTTCGACCTGGTCGATCAGCTGGTTCAGCCGCACGAGGTTGACCGGGCCGGGCACGCGGTACAGCGCCCGCTCGGTCAGCGCGAACTGCTCCAGCAGGAAGTTGGAGAGGTGGATCGAGCAGCCGGCCGAGACCTCCAGCCGCAGGGCCTGGCCATAGTGGCGCTGCTGCAAGCCCTTGCGCAAAGCGGTGCGCAGGTTCTTCACTTCTTCCTCGTCCACCGCCAGATCGGAATGGCGGGTGACACGGAACTGGGAAAACTCGGTGACCTGGCGCCCGGGAAACAGGTCGTTCAGGTGCGAACGGATCAGGCTGGAGATGGAGACGAAGTGCGTCTGCTTGGAGCCCTTGACCGGAGGCATGCGGAAGAAGCGCGGCAGGATGCGCGGCACCTTCACGATGGCGATCTCGTTCTCGCGGCCGAAAGCGTCCTTGCCCGTGAGGCGCACGATGAAGTTGAGCGACTTGTTCGCCACCTGCGGGAACGGATGGGCCGGGTCCAGCCCCACCGGCATCAGCAGCGGCTGCACTTCCTTGATGAAGAACTCCTTGACCCAGCGGCGCTGGCGCGGATTGCGCTCGCCGTGCGAGATCAGCTTGATGCCCTTCTTCTCCAGCAGCGGCAGCAACTCGTCGTTGTAGATGGCGTATTGCTGGGCGACCAGCGAATGCACCTTGTCCGAGAGCTGTTCGTAGGACAGCGAGGTGAAGGGGCCGCGCTGTTCGTTGGCCCGGGCCGCCGTCAGGTGGGGCGCCACGCGGACTTCGAAGAACTCGTCCAGGTTGCTGGAGACGATGCTCAAGTAGCGCAGGCGCTCCAGCAACGGCACGTCGGCCCGGCGCGCCCAGTCCATCACGCGTTCGTTGAAGGCGAGGATGCTGTGATCGCGATCGAGGAGGGGTAGCTTCTGATGCAGGGTGTTGCCGCTCATGGATGCCGCTGGAATCGAAGGGTTCGCCTGCTGCCCGCCGCTCCCGGCCGGTGATCCCTGGCGCACCATGTGTCGATTATTCAACGATTGGATGACGTTTGTGTGACAGTACCGTGCCATCCACCTCCTTCATGGCGCGAACCGCGGACCTCGGTCGGCGGGGCCGGGGCAGGACGCTGAGGTGGGACACGAACAGCGTCGCCGCCCGCCCCCATCCGAACTGGAGGGCGCGATCCCGCGCTTCGTGGCGTTTGACCTTGAGCGCGTCCTTCCAGGCCTCGCGCAGATCGTCGCGCAGGGCACCGGCCCCGCTGTTGCCAATCACCTGCAGGGGGCCGTCCACCGGGTAGGCGGCCACCGGCACGCCACAAGCCATGGCCTCGAGCATCACCAGGCCAAAGGTCTCGCTGCGACTGGGAAACACGAACACGTCCGCCGCGGCGTACACCTGCGCCAGCTCATGGCGGGGCAGCACCCCGAGCCAATGCACATTCGGGTAGCGCTGGCGCAACGCCGAGGTCAACGGCCCCACACCGCACACCACCTTGCTGCCCGGCAGGTCCATGCGCAGGAAGGCATCGATGTTCTTCTCGTAGGACAGGCGGCCCACGAACAGGCTGACGGGGTGCGCCAGCGGCCCCAGCGGCGCATAGCTGGTGGGAGGGTCCGTCAGCGAAAAAAGGCGCGTGTCCACGCCGTGCGTCCAGGCGCGCAATTCGCGAAAACCCCGCGCCTTGAGCATGTCGAGCACGCCCTGCGTGGGCACCATCACGCCGCTGCTGGGGCGGTGAAAGCGGCGACACAGCGCGTACCCCCACGACACGGGGACGCCCAGGGCCGCGTGCAGGATCTCGGGAAACTTGGTGTGGAAGGCGGTGGTGAACGCCAGTTTGCGCCGCAGGCAGTGGCGCCGCGCGGCCCAGCCCAGCGGGCCTTCGGTGGCGATGTGGATCGCGTCCGGTTCGGCCGCGTTGATCAATTCGCGCATGCGGCGGCCGGGAAACAGCGCGACGTCGATGCCTGCATAACCAGGGCAAGGCCGCGTGCGGAACTGGCCCGGGTGGATCACCACCACCTCGTGGTCGCTGGCCTGCAGCTGCCGCGCCAGTTCCACAAGCGTGGTCACCACGCCGTTGACCTGGGGTTGCCAGGCGTCGGTCACGATCAGGATTTTCATGCGATGCGTCTCCCCCTGGCGCAAGCCGACTCAGGACGGTTGGCCCTCGGTCTGCGGTTCTGGCGACCGCTCCTCGTGGGACAGCGGCGTTGTGGCCTGCTCGCTCCAGTGCACCAGCTCGAGGCGGCCATCCAGATGCTCCACCAGCGCGGTCAGGCTCTCCACCCAGTCACCGTCGTTGCAGTACAGCGTGCCGTCGATGTGCCGCATTTCCGCCCGGTGGATGTGGCCGCAGACGACGCCCTGGTAGCCGCGCGAGCGGGCTTCGGCCGCCACCGCGCGCTCGAAGTCGGTCACGTAGTTCAGCGCGCTCTTGACCTTGTGCTTGAGGTACTGCGAGAGCGACCAGTAGGGCAGGCCCAGGCGCGCGCGCAGCGAATTGAGGTGGCGGTTCAGGCGCAGCGTGAGTTCGTAGGCGTTGTCGCCCAGGTAGGCCAGCCACTTGGCGCACTGGATCACGCCGTCGAAGTGGTCACCGTGCACCACCCACAGGCGCTGGCCGTCGGCCGTGGTGTGAACCGCCTCGTTCGCGACCTCGATGCCGCCGAAGTTGTGGCCATCGAACTGGCGCGCGAATTCGTCGTGGTTGCCCGGCACGAACACCACCCGGCAGCCCTTGCGCGAGCGCCGCAGCAGCTTCTGCACCACGTCGTTGTGCGCCTGCGGCCAATACCATTTGCGGCGCAGTTGCCAGCCGTCGATGATGTCGCCCACCAGATACAGGGTGTGGCTGGGGTGGTGCTTGAGGAAATCGAGCAGAGGCCGCGCCTGGCAACCCGCGGTGCCCAGGTGCAGGTCGGAAATGAAAACGGCCCGGTAGCGGGCACGTTCGGAAGGCTCCTGAGCGTCGTCGTCGCTGCCGCCACCGGCGGCCCAGACGCCGCCCGCCTGCGGCAGGCCGGACTTCACCGCCCAACCGCCCAGAACGTCGAGCGCGGCTCGCATCAGGCCCCCAGGAAATGCTTGCGGTAGCGCGCCGGCAGGTCCGAGATGCGCATCAGCATGGGCAGATCGGCCGCGTTGAAGTCCGGGTCCCAGGCTGGAGGGCCCAGCACCTTGGCGCCCAGGCGCAGGTAGCCCTTGATCAGCGCGGGCGGCTCCACGTCGAGTGTGTCGTCGAGCTGCTCGATCGGCAGTGGCAGGCGGGGCCGCACGTGGCAGTCGATGGGGGCCAGGTGCGTCGCCTTCACCTGCCGCCAGATGCTGGCCGCCGCATGGCCCCCGCCCACCATGCCGTGCGGGCCTTCGTGCTGCATCGGGATGCTGGCGCAGCCGATCATGGTGTCGAGCTGGTTGCGCACCATGAACTCGGCCAGCGCGCCCCACAGCGCCATGATCACGCCACCGTGGCGGTGATCGGGGTGCACGCAGCTGCGGCCCAGTTCGACCATGCGCTCGCGCACGGCGCGCAGGCGGGTCAGGTCGAATTCGGTGTCGCTGTAGGTGCTGCCCACGCGCTTGGCCTGGGCCGGGGTCAGCACGCGGTAGGTGCCGATCACGCGCTGGGTGGTGGCATCGCGCACCAGCAGGTGTTCGCAGAAATCGTCGAACAGGTCCACGTCGTGGCCGGGCACCTGCTGCGGCAGGCGCGCGCCCATCTCGGTGGCGAACACGTCGAACCTCAGCCTTTGCGCTTCACGAACCTCGTCCAGATGCCGCGCCCAGGAGACGGCGATGCCACCGCTGACGGGCTGCGGCGCTGGCGAGAAAAGCGGGCGGGGATGAAGTGACCCCCGTGGCAACGAGACCGGCGAAAGGTCCAGCGTGGGGGTGGGCAGTTCTTTCATGGCGGGCTCCTGGGTCAGTGCGCCCACCAGGGGCGCGGAGTTGAGTGAAGCTGTGGTCATGAACAGGCAGTGTGCGAACCACGGGTGTCTCCCGCATGGCAATCGCATGAAGTTTTGGTGACAACGGCCCACCCCCAGAGGGCCTGCCAGAATACGGAGCTGTGAACCCCAACCCCGCCCCCCTCCGTGCGCAGTTGCGCTGCCACCCCGCCACGCCCAGTGGTGTGGTGCTGACGGTGTCGGTGGAGGTCCGCGTCCACGCCGATGGCTTGCGGCTGCGCTACGCGCTGCGGGGGGACACCACGGCCTTGCGCATCCCGGCACCAGCCGCGCCCGTGCCCACCGACGGCCTGTGGCGGCACACCTGCCTGGAGGCCTTCGTGGCCGCCGACGGCGAGGCCGCCTACCGCGAGTTCAATTTCTCGCCGTCGAGCGAGTGGGCCGCCTACCGGTTTTCATCCGAACGCCAGCGCGATGAGGCGGCCGAAGCCCGCGACCGCGCGTTGCTGCGCCCCCCCCTGGCCCACACCACGCCGCGCGCCCTCACGCTCACCGCGCGCCTGCCGGCCGCCGCCCTGCCCCGCAGCCCTTCCGCGCTGTGCCTGGGCCTGTGCGCCGTGATCGAGGAGCGCAATGCGCAATCTGAGCTACTCGGGCGCTGCACCACCCGAACGAACGCCCCGACTTCCACCACCCCGACGGCCGCGCCCTGCGGCTGGCCGCACCCCTGCCCTGAACCAAGACCCCATGCAATTCGGCATCGAACGTTTCCTGCAAGACCCTGCCCTGCGCGCCCCCTTGAAAGACCGGCGCGTGGCCCTGCTCGCGCACCCGGCCTCGGTCACGCGCGACCTGACGCATTCGCTGGACGCCCTGGCCGCCCTGCCCGACGTCCGGCTCAGCGCCGCCTTCGGCCCGCAACACGGCCTGCGCGGCGACAAGCAGGACAACATGGTCGAGTCGCCCGACTTCAACGACCCCCGGCTGGGCATCCCGGTGTTCAGCCTCTACGGCACGGTGCGGCGGCCAACCGACGCCATGATGGACAACTTCGACGTGCTGCTGGTCGACCTGCAGGACCTCGGCTGCCGCATCTACACCTTCATCACCACGCTGCGCTATGTGCTGGAGGCCGCCGCGCGGCACGGCAAGGCGGTGTGGGTGCTCGACCGCCCCAACCCGGCGGGCCGCCCCATCGAAGGCCTCACGCTGCGCGAAGGCTGGGAAAGCTTCGTGGGCGCCGGTCCCATGCCCATGCGCCATGGCATGACCATGGGCGAGCTGGGCCACTGGTTCATCGCCACGCTCGGCCTGCAGCTGGAGTACCGCGTGATCACCATGGCCGGCTGGCAGCCCGAGGCGGCACCGGAGTTCGGCTGGCCCGAAGGCCGCACCTGGGTCAACCCCAGCCCGAACGCGGCCAACCTGTCGATGGCGCGCGCCTACGCCGGCACCGTGATGCTCGAGGGCACCACGCTCAGCGAGGGCCGGGGCACCACGCGGCCCCTGGAGCTCTTCGGTGCGCCCGGCATCGACACCCGCCGCCTGGTCTCCGACATGCAGGGCCTGGCTCCGCAGTGGATCAGGGGCTGCGTCTTGCGCGAGTGTTTCTTCGAGCCCACCTTCCACAAGCACGTGGGCCAGCTGTGCGCGGGCGTGCAGATCCATGTGGAGGACCCGACGCACTACGACCACGCGGCCTTCAAGCCCTGGCGCCTGCAGGCGCTGGCGTTCCGGGCTTTGCGGCTGCAGGCGCCGGACTACCCGCTGTGGCGGGATTTCGCCTACGAGTACGAGCACGACCGGCTGGCGATCGACCTCATCAACGGCGGGCCGCTGTTGCGCGAGTGGGTGGACGATGTGTCGGCAGCGCCCGATGTGCTGGACGCCACGGCGGCGGCCGACGAAGCCGCCTGGGCCGACGCGCGCCGGCCCCACCTGCTCTACTGAGCGCTCAGAGCCATTTCTGCAGGAACTGGGCGCTGCCCATGGCCGGGTCGAGCTGGTAACCGGCAAAACCGATGCGCTCGTAGAGGCGCATGGCGGGCTGGTTGCCGGACAGCACCTCCAGCGTGAGCTTCACCGCGCCGCGCTCGCGCGCGATCAACTCGGCCTGGGCCAGCATCTGCTCGGCAATGCCGCGACCCCGGTGGCTGGCCAGCACGGCCACGTCGTGCACGTTCACCAGCGGCTTGCAGGCGAAGGTGGAAAAGCCTTCGATGCAATTCACCAGGCCCACCGCTTGCCCGCCGTCAAAGGCCAGCACGCTGTAGGCCTGCGGCCGCGCCGCCAGGCTGGCCACCAGGTTCGCTTTGGCAAAGGCCGACAACCCCTGCCCACCACCCGCAGGATCGCTGGCGTAGGCATCGAGCAGCAGGACCAGCGCCGCCGCGTGCGCGGGGTTGGCGTAGTCGGCGCGCAGCGTGGTGATGTCGGCCGTGGTCACGCCGGCACCTGTGCCTGCACCGCGGCGGCCAGACGCTCCGCGCAGGCCTGGGCCTGCTTGGCGTCGCGCGCTTCCACCATCACGCGCAGCAGGGGCTCGGTGCCACTGGCGCGGATCAGCACGCGGCCGCTGTCGGCCAGTTCGGCCTCCACCGCGCGCGTCTCCTCGTCCAGGAAGGTGTTGGTCTTCCAGTCCTGACCGGGCTTGAGCCGCACGTTGATCAGGGTCTGCGGGAACAGCGTCACGTCGGCCAGCAACTGGGCCATGGTCTTGCCGCTGTCGACGCAGGCGTGCAGCACCTGCAGGGCCGACACCAGGCCGTCGCCGGTGGTGTGGCGGTCCAGCACCAGCAGGTGGCCGGATCCTTCGCCGCCCAGGATCCAGCCATGGCGCTCGAGTTCTTCCAGCACGTACCGGTCGCCCACCTTGGCGCGCACGAACTTCACGCCGCGCGACTTGAGCGCGACCTCCACCGCCATGTTGGTCATGAGCGTGCCCACCACACCCGGCACGTCTTGGTCGCGCGCGATGCGGTCCGCCACGATCAGGTACAGCAGCTCGTCGCCGTTGTAGAGGCGGCCCTGGGCATCGACCATCTGGATGCGGTCGGCATCGCCATCGAGCGCGATGCCGTAGTCGGCGCCGTGGGCCTTCACGGCCTCCAGCAAGGCCTGCGGGTGGGTGGCACCCACGTGGTGGTTGATGTTCAGGCCATCGGGAGAACAACCGATCTTGATGACCTCGGCACCCAGCTCGTGGAACACGGCGGGCGCGATCTGGTAAGCCGCCCCATTGGCGCCATCCACCACGATCTTTAGGCCCTTGAGCGTGAGGTGGTAGGCGCAGGTGCTCTTGCAGAATTCGATGTAGCGGCCGGCCGCGTCGTCCAGCCGGCGCGCCTTGCCCAGCAAGGCCGATTCCACCCACACAGGTGGCTCTTCCAGCGCGGCCTCGACCGCCAGCTCCCAGTCGTCCGGCAGCTTGGCGCCCTGGGCGCTGAAGAACTTGATGCCGTTGTCGGCAAACGGGTTGTGGCTGGCCGAAATGACCACCCCCAGGCTGGCGCGCTGCGCCCGCGTGAGGTAAGCCACCGCGGGCGTGGGCACCGGGCCGAGCAGCACCACGTCCACCCCCGCCGAGTTGAAACCCGATTCGAGCGCCGACTCCAGCATGTAGCCGGAAATGCGCGTGTCCTTGCCGATCAGCACGGTGGGGTGTGCCTCGGTGCGCCGCAACACGCGTCCCACGGCATGCGCCAGGCGCAACACAAAATCGGGGGTGATGGGGGCCTGCCCGACGGTGCCTCGGATGCCGTCGGTGCCAAAGTATTTGCGGGCCATGTTGCTCCTGTCCTCTCTCTTGTTGTGGGATTCGGGTCCCCGCATTATCGCGGGCGGCCCTGACGGTCAGCTGATTTGCAATGCCTGCCAGACCTTGAGCGCGTCCACCGTGTCACGCACGTCGTGCACACGCACCACGCGCGCACCGCGCTCCACCGCCAGCAAGGCCGCAGCCACACTGGCTGCCGCGCGGTCGGCGGGCCGCTCGTGGCCGGTGACCGCACCCAGTGTGGACTTGCGCGACCAGCCGGCCAGCAGGGCATAACCCAGGGGCAGCAACTCCGCCTGGCGGGCCAGCAGGCTCAGGTTCTGGGCCACGGTCTTGCCAAAACCGATGCCGGGGTCGAGCACGATGCGCTCGCGCGCCACGCCGTTCGCTATCAGCGCGCCGGCTCGTTCGGCCAGGAAGGCGAGCACGTCGGGCAACACGTCGCCGTCCATGGGGGCCACCTGCATGGTCTGGGGATCGCGGTGCATGTGCATCAGGCAAACGCCGCAGCGCGGGTGCGCCGCCACCGCCTGCAGCGCATCACCGCGCCGCAGGGCCCAGATGTCGTTGACGATGTCAGCCCCCGCGTCGAGCACCGCCCGCATCACCTCGGGCTTGTAGGTGTCCACCGAGACCGGCACGTCCAGGCGCACCGCCTCCCGGACCACGGGCAGCACGCGCGCCAGTTCCTCCTCCAGCGGCACCGCCGGGCTGCCCGGGCGCGTCGATTCACCGCCGATGTCCAGGATGTGGGCGCCCTCCTTCAGCAACTGCTCGCAATGCCGCAGCGCAGCGGCTGTGCCGGCATGCAGCCCGCCATCGGAAAACGAATCGGGCGTGACGTTGACGATGCCCATGACGCGCGGGCTCGTGAGGTCGATATCGAAACGGGTGGTTTGCCAGCGCATGGGAAAACAAAAGAACGGTAGAAACGACAACGGGGCCGAAGCCCCGTATGTGCATGAAGAATCCGCGCCGCTCAGGCGGCCGAGGGTGTGGGGTCGGTGGTCACCGCCGGGGTGCCTCCGCTGCCACCACCACCACCCACCGAGGGGTTGCGCGGCGTCCAGTCCTTCGGCGGGCGCGGTGGCTTGCCGGCCATGATGTCGTCGATCTGGTCGGCGTCGATGGTTTCCCATTCCAGCAGCGCGGTGGCGATGGCGTGCATCTTGTCGCTGTGCTGCTCGATCAGGTCGCGCGCCAGCTTGTACTGGGCGTCGATGATGCGGCGCACCTCGGCGTCCACCTTCTGCATGGTGGACTCGCTCATGTTGGTGGTCTTGGTCACCGAACGGCCCAGGAACACTTCGCCTTCGTTCTCGGCGTAGACCATCGGGCCCAGCGCGTCGGTCATGCCGTAGCGCATCACCATGTCGCGGGCGATGGTGGTCGCGCGCTCGAAGTCGTTCGAAGCGCCGGTGGTCATCTGGTTCATGAACACTTCTTCGGCGATGCGGCCACCGAACAGCATGCTGATCTGGTTCAGCATGTAGTCCTTGTCGTAGCTGTAGCGGTCCTGCGCGGGCAGGCTCATGGTCACGCCCAGCGCGCGGCCGCGCGGGATGATGGTGACCTTGTGCACCGGGTCGCACTTGGGCAGCAGCTTGCCGATCAGCGCGTGGCCCGACTCGTGGTACGCCGTGTTGCGGCGCTCTTCCTCGGGCATGACCATGCTCTTGCGCTCGGGGCCCATGAAGATCTTGTCCTTGGCCTTCTCGAAGTCCTGCATCTCCACCACGCGCGCGTTGCGGCGCGCGGCCATCAGGGCGGCTTCGTTGCAGAGATTGGCCAGATCGGCACCGCTCATGCCCGGCGTGCCACGCGCGATCACGCTGGCGTTCACGTCGGTGCCCAGCGGCACCTTGCGCATGTGCACGTTCAGGATCTGCTCGCGGCCGCGGATGTCGGGCAGCGTCACATAGACCTGGCGGTCGAAGCGGCCCGGGCGCAGCAAGGCGGCGTCCAGAATGTCCGGGCGGTTGGTCGCGGCGACCACGATCACGCCCAGGTTGGTCTCGAAACCGTCCATCTCCACCAGCATCTGGTTGAGGGTCTGTTCGCGTTCGTCGTTGCCACCGCCCAGGCCCGCGCCACGCTGGCGGCCCACGGCGTCGATTTCATCGATGAAGATGATGCAGGGCGCGTTCTTCTTGGCGTTCTCGAACATGTCGCGCACGCGGGCCGCGCCCACGCCGACGAACATTTCCACGAAGTCGGAACCCGAGATGCTGAAGAACGGCACCTTGGCTTCACCGGCAATGCCCTTGGCCAGCAGCGTCTTGCCGGTGCCCGGCGGGCCGACCAGCAACAGACCACGCGGAATGCGCCCACCCAGCTTCTGGAACTTGGCCGGGTCTTTCAGGAAGTCCACGACTTCCTTGACTTCTTCCTTGGCCTCGTCGCAACCCGCCACGTCGGCGAAGGTCACGGTGTTGTTGTTCTCGTCGAGCATGCGGGCCTTGCTCTTGCCGAAGCTGAACGCCCCGCCCTTGCCGCCGCCCTGCATCTGTCGCATGAAGTAGATCCAGACGCCGATCAGCAGCAGCATCGGTCCCCAGCTGACCAGCAGGGTCATGAGCAGCGAACTCTCTTCGCGCGGACGCACGTCGAACTTGACGTTGTTGTTGATCAGGTCGCCCACCAGGCCGCGGTCGAGGTAGGTGGCGGTGGTGCGCACGCGACGGTCGTCCTGCGTGATGGCCACGATTTCGGTGCCGCCCTGGCCTTCCTGGATGGTGGCGCTCTTGATGCGCTGGGCTTTGACCTCGTCGAGGAACTCGGAATACCCCATGTAACCCGAACCCGCCGCGGAGCGCGTGTCGAACTGCTTGAAGACGGTGAAAAGCACCATGGCGATGACCATCCACACGGCGATTTTCGAAAACCACTGGTTGTTCAAGTGCAGCTCCTGGAGACGATAGTGACTGACAAGCTCATATGTTTCCCATTCTAGGACTTTCAAGCCCCCATGCCCCTGGGGCATGACGTGGCAATGTCAATCAAAGGGTTGGCATTTTTCAATGGCGCCAGGGCGTCAAGCCCCTCAACCGACCTTTTTGAGACCCAGTCCCACCAGGAAGGTTTCCGAGGATTTGTCCCGGGAGGCCTTGGGTTTGACCGCCTTGACCGTGCGAAAGGTCTCGCGAAACAGCGCCACCATGGGGTCATAGGCCCCGCCATGGAACAGTTTGACCACCAGCGCACCGTCGGGTTTGAGGTGATGAACGGCAAAATCCACCGCGAGTTCGACCAGATCGGAGATCCGGGCGGCGTCGGTCATGCCGATGCCCGAGAGGTTGGGCGCCATGTCCGACACCACCAGATCGACCTGCTGCACACCCCGGTCCACCAGGGACTGCTCCAGCTCAGCCAGCACCGCCGCCTCGCGAAAATCGCCCTGGATGAAGTGCACGCCTTCCACCGCGTCCATGGGCAGCATGTCCAGCGCGACGATGGTGCCGTGCAATTCGCCCACGGCCGCCCCGTTCGGGCTGAGCCGGCGGCGCAGGTATTGGCTCCAGGCCCCGGGCGTGGAGCCCAGATCGACAACCGCCTGTCCGGGCCGCACCAGCCCCAGCGTTTCATCGATTTCCTGCAGCTTGTAGGCCGCCCGCGCACGGTAGCCATCCTTCTGCGCCAGGCGCACGTACGGGTCGTTAACGTGCTGGTTGAGCCAGGCCTTGTTGACCTTCTTGCTCTGTGTTTTGACTTTCATGCCCATGAGGGACGCCTGGGGTCTGTGTAAACGATAATTGTCCCATGCCCCAGATCACACTCACCCCCGCCCAGCGCAAAGTCCACCGAGCCGAGGCCCACCACCTCGATCCCGTCGTCCACATCGGGGGTGACGGTCTGAGCGCCTCGGTGAAGAAAGAAGCCGATGCCGCGCTCAAGGCCCACGGCCTGATCAAGATCCGGGTGCTCAACGACGACCGCACCGCCCGCGAAGCCATGCTCCAGACCCTGGCCGACGAGCTGGACGCTGCGCCGATCCAGCACATCGGCAAGCTGCTGGTGCTCTGGCGCCCCATGCCGGAAAAGGAAAAAGTCGTCGACGAGGACCGCAAGCCGGGCCCGCGCGACGTCAAGGTGCTGAAATTCAGCAAGCGCGGCGGCCAGCGCCCCGAGGTCAAGGTGGTGCGCGTGCTGGGCAACCAGCGCCTCACGCCCGGTGGCCAGGTCAAGCGCGCCAAGGTCATGAAAAAGAGCGTGAAGAAGAGCGCGCAATCCCAATAGGCGCGATAGCCTCTGGCTCCCCGTTCGTGCAGGGCCGCGCCTTGAACTTCCCTCATACCGCCACATCTGAGAACGCATGAACGACCGAACCGCCCCAGCCACCCTCAATCCCCTGCTCGACTTCAGCGACCTGCCCTGCTTCGATGCGATCACGCCCGCGGCGGTGGGGCCCGCGATGGACCTGCTGCTGCAGGCGGCGAGCACCGCGCTGGAAGAGGTCACGGCACCCAGTTTTCCCAACGATTGGGCCCGGATTTCCCTCACGCTGGACGTGCCTGCGGAGCGCCTGTCGCGCGCCTGGGGCGCGGTGAGCCACCTCAACAGCGTGGCCGACACCCCCGAGTTGCGAGCCGCCTACAACGAGGCGCTGCCCAAGGTCACCGAGTTCTGGACGCGGTTGGGTGCCGACGAGCGCCTGTACGCCAAGTACAAGGCCATGGACCCCGCCACCCTCAATGCCGAACAGGCCCAGGCCCACCACAACGCCATGCGCGGCTTCGTGCTGGGTGGCGCGGCCCTGGAAGGTGAGGCCAAGGCCCGCTTTGCCTGGCTGCAGGAACGCCAGGCCGAACTGGCCCAGAAGTTCAGCGAAAACGCATTGGACGCCACCGACGCCTTTTCGCTGATCGCCACGGCCGACGAGATGGCCGGCGTGCCCGACGACGTGCTCCAGGCCACCGCCGCGGCGGCCCAGGCCGACGGCAAGACCGGCCACAAGCTCACGCTGAAGATGCCCTGCTACCTGCCGGTGATGCAGTTCGCCCACAGCAGCCCGCTGCGCGAGAAGCTCTACCGCGCCTACGCCACCCGCGCCAGCGATCAGGCCGCTGGCGAGGCGACCAAGTTCGACAACACCGCGATCATGGGCGAGCTGCTCGCCTTGCGCCACGAAGAGGCCCGCCTGCTGGGCTACCGCCATTACGCCGACGTGTCGCTGGTGCCCAAGATGGCCGAATCGCCCGAGCAGGTGATCGCCTTCCTGCGCGACCTCGCCGCTAAGGCCCGGCCCCACGCCGAGAAAGACCTGGCCGACCTGCGCGAATTCGCGGCCACCGAACTCGGCCTGAACGATCCCCAGGCCTGGGACTGGCCCTACATCGGCGAGAAGCTCAAGGAAGCGCGCTACGCCTTCAGCGAGCAGGAAGTCAAACCCTATTTCACCGCCCCCAAGGTGCTGGCCGGTCTGTTCCAGATCGTCGAGACCCTGTTCGAGGTGGCGATCCGCCCCGACCAGGCACCCGTGTGGAACCCGGGCGTGGCGTTCTACCGCATCGAGCGCTCGGGGCCTCAGGGCACCGAGCTGGTCGGGCAGTTCTACCTGGACCCGGCCGCCCGCACCGGCAAGCGGGGCGGCGCCTGGATGGACGATGTGCGCGCGCGCTGGCTGCGACCCGACACGGGCGTGCTGCAAACGCCGGTGGCGCACCTGGTCTGCAACTTCGCCGAGGGGGTGAACGGCAAGCCCGCGCTGCTCACGCACGACGACGTCATCACCCTGTTCCACGAGTTCGGCCACGGCCTGCACCACATGCTCACGAAAGTGAACGAGCGCGATGTCTCCGGCATCAGCGGCGTTGAGTGGGACGCGGTCGAGCTGCCCAGCCAGTTCATGGAGAACTTCTGCTGGGAGTGGGATGTGCTCAAGCACATGACGGCCCACGTGGACACCGGCGAGCCGCTGCCGCGCGCGCTGTTCGACAAGATGCTGGCCGCCAAGAACTACCAGAGCGGCCTGCAGACGCTGCGCCAGGTGGAGTTCTCGCTGTTCGACATGCTGCTGCACAGCCTGCCCGAGCCCGCCGCCAGTGGTGCGGCCATTCTGGCGCTGCAGCAACAGGTGCGCGACGAAGTGGCCGTGCTGCAACCGCCGGCCTACAGCCGCACGCCGCACACCTTCAGCCACATCTTCGCCGGCGGTTACTCCGCAGGCTACTACAGCTACAAATGGGCCGAAGTGCTGTCGGCCGATGCCTACGCCGCCTTCGAGGAAGCGGCGCTGCAAAATCGCGCACAGCACGCTGGACGTCGCCACGGGGCGCCGCTATCGTCAGGCGATCCTGGAAGCCGGCGGCAGCCGCCCGGCCATGGAATCGTTCAAGGCCTTCCGAGGCCGCGAGCCGAGCATCGACGCCCTGCTGCGCCACCAGGGCATGGCTTGATTTGTCCCGTGGCCTGCCGATAGGAACCGCCATGAACGCCCGTTGCCCCGCGCCCCGACTGCTTGCCCTGGCCGTGCTGTACGGCCTGCTCGCCGCACCCGTGCTCGCGCAAGGCGTCTACCGGATCGTGGGGCCGGATGGCAAGGTCACCTACTCCGACCAACCACCGCCGGCGACCACCCCGGCACGGCCCGTGGGCGGCACGGCGGCGGGCGTCTCCGCCGGCGCAAGCGCCCAATTGCCCTTTGAACTGCGCCAGACCAGCAGCCGCTACCCGGTCACGCTCTACACCGGTCGCGACTGCGCACCGTGCAACAGCGGGCGCAACCTGCTCAATGCGCGTGGCATTCCCTACAGCGAGAAGACGGTCGAGACGCCACAGGATGCTGAAGCGCTCAAGCGGCTCAGCGGCGAGGCCTCTCTGCCGTTCCTGACCATCGGCAGCCAGCAGATCAAGGGCTATTCGGACACCGAGTGGTCGCAGTTCCTGGACGCCGCCGGTTACCCCAAGCAATCCGCCCTGCCCTCCAGCTACCGCCGCCCGGCCGCCACGCCTCTGGTGGCAACGGCGCGGCCTGCTGAAGCGGCAGGTGCGTCTTCTGCCACGCGCGAGCAACCCGCAGCGCCCTCCGCACCGGCCGAAGTGCCCGTGACGCCGCCCCCGCAGAACCCCGCCGGCATCCGTTTCTGATCACCGGGCCGCCTTCGGCGGCGGCCCACTCTCTCAGAACGTCAGCGTCTTCACGCCATCCGGCGTGCCCAGCAGGCACACGCCTGCCTTCTGGTGGGCGAACACCCCCACCGTCACCACGCCCGGCCATTGGTTGACCTGGCTCTCGAACGCCAGCGGGTCGGTGATCTGCAGGCCGGTCACATCCAGGATGTGCTGGCCGTTGTCGGTGACCAGGGGAGCGCCATCCTTCATCCGCACCTGGGCGGTACCGCTCATCTGCGCGAACTGGCGCACCACCCGGGCCGTCGCCATGGGAATCACCTCCACCGGCAAGGGGAAGCGGCCCAGCACCTTCACCAGCTTGGAGTCGTCGGCGATGCAGACGAAGCGGCGCGATTGCGCGGCCACGATCTTCTCCCGCGTGAGCGCGGCGCCGCCGCCTTTGACCATGTGGCCCTGGCCGTCGATCTCGTCCGCGCCGTCGATGTAGACCGAGAGTTCGCCCACGGCATTGGCCTCGAAGACCGGGATGCCCAGCGCCTTCAGGCGCGCGGTGGACGCCTCCGAGCTCGACACGGCGCCCGGGATCTGGTCCTTCATGCCGGCCAGCGCGTCGATGAACTTGTTGACGGTCGAGCCGGTGCCGACCCCCACGATGTCGCCCGGGGTCACGTATTGCAGGGCGGCCTGGCCCACCAGGGCTTTGAGTTCGTCTTGGGTCATTTGAGACAATCGGTTGGAACAACAAGTCGGATTATCCAATGTCGCTTCTTCCCTACGCTGTCGCACGCCCCTTTCTGTTCGGTCTGGACCCCGAAGCCGCCCACGAACTCACCCTGGGCTCCATCGCCCGGCTGCAGCATTCGCCGCTGACCTGCCTGTATGGCGAACCTCGGGTGCACGACCCGTACACGCTGGCAGGTCTGCAGTTCCCCAACCGCGTGGGACTGGCCGCCGGGCTGGACAAGAACGCGCGCTGCATCGACGGCCTGGCCGCCATGGGTTTCGGCTTCGTGGAGGTGGGCACCGTCACGCCCAAGGCCCAGGCCGGCAACCCCAAGCCCCGCATGTTCCGCCTGCCCAAGGCCCAGGCGCTGATCAACCGCCTGGGTTTCAACAACGAAGGCTTGGACGCGTTCATCGCCAACGTGAAACAGGCGCGCTTTCGCCAACAGAAGGGCGTGAGCCCCATGCTGCTGGGCCTGAACATCGGCAAGAACGCCAGCACGCCGATCGAGCGCGCGATCGACGACTACCTGATCTGCCTCGATGGGGTCTACCCCCACGCCGACTACGTCACCGTCAACATCTCCAGCCCCAACACGCAGAACCTGCGCAGCCTGCAGAGCGATGAGGCCCTGGACGCCCTGCTCGGCGCCGTCGCGGAGCGGCGCGAGCTGCTGGCACAGCGCCATGGACGCCGCATCCCGGTGTTCGTGAAGATCGCGCCGGACCTGGACGAAACGCAGGTCGAGATCATCGCCACCACGCTGATGCGCTACGGCGCCGACAGCGATGGCGTGCGCACCAGCGCCTTCGGCGTGATCGCGACCAACACCACATTGAGCCGCGAAGCGGTCGCGGGCCTGCCGCACGCCCAGGAAACCGGGGGCCTGTCGGGCGCCCCCGTGCTGCAGGCCAGCAACCGCGTGATCCGCCAGCTGCGCGCCTGCCTGGGCAAGAGCTTTCCCATCGTGGGCGTGGGCGGCGTGATGAGCGCGGACGATGCGGTGAGCAAGATCCAGTCGGGTGCCAACATCGTGCAGATCTACACCGGCCTGATCTACCAGGGCCCCTCCCTGGTCTGGGAATCGGCGCGGGCAATCCAGGCCCTGGCCGACAGCTGATCAGGCCAACGCAACCACCTGGTCCGCGATGGCCAGGCAACTGGTCAGGCCCGGGGACTCGATGCCGAACAGGTTGACCAGCCCCGGCACCCCATGCACCGCCGGCCCCTGGATCACGAAGTCGGCCGCCGGCTCATGCGGCCCGCTGATCTTGGGCCGCATGCCCGCATAGCCCGGCTGCAAGGCACCTTCGGGCAGGCCGGGCCAGTAGCGGCGGACCTCCGCATAGAACGCCTCACCCCGGGCCGGGTCCACCTGCAGGTCGTCGGCCCGATCGACCCACTGCACGTCCGGCCCGAACTTGGCCTGTCCACCCAGATCCAGCGTGAGGTGCACGCCCAGACCGGCCAGGTGCTTGTCCGGCTCGGGCGCGGGGTAGATCAGATGCTCAAAAGGGGATCGGCCCGACAAGGTGAAGTAGTTTCCCTTGGCGAACCAGGCCCTGGGCACGTGGTCGGCCGCCAGTCCGCGGACGCGCAGGGCCAGATCGCAGGCGCCGAGCCCGGCGGCATTGATCACCGTGCGCGCCCGCAGGCGCGTGCCGTCGCGGGTCTGCACGTCGATGCCGACATCGGTCGCGGCAAGGAGATCCACCTGCGCGTGGCACACCACCATGCCGCCCGCGTGCTCCAGATCGCCTTGCAGCGAGAGCATGAGGCCATGGCTGTCCACGATGCCCGTGGAAGGTGAATGCACCGCGCCCAGGCACTCCAGTTCTGGTTCGAGTTCACGCGCCTGCTCGCGGTTGAGCAGCCGCAGGTCGTGCACCCCGTTCGCGCGGGCCTTCTCGATGATCGATGGCAACGCCGCCAGCTGCGAAGCCGTGTTGGCCACGATCAGCTTTCCGCAACGCTGATGGGCAATGCCCCGCTCCGCGCAATAGGCGTACAGGGCCTGCTTGCCCTGAACGCAGAGTTGCGCCTTGAGCGAGCCCGCCGGGTAGTAGATACCGGCGTGAATGACCTCGCTGTTGCGCGAACTCGTGCCCGTGCCGATGTCGGCCTCGCTCTCGAGCACCATCACCTCGCGCCCCGCCAGCGCCAGGGCACGCGCCACGGCGAGCCCCACCACACCGGCGCCCACCACCAGGGCATCGACCTGTTCGATCGCAGCGCTCATGGGAAGGCCTCAGCGGTGGCGATCCACCAGTTCCTGCACATAACGCGCGGGAATGGCATACGAGATGCCGGAGGGCTGGCTCAGCGCCGACTCGCGCGTGTTCTTGATGAGCACCATGTTCATCACCCCCATCACCTCGCCCGTGTCCGGATCGAACAAAGGCCCGCCGCTGTTGCCCGGGTAGGCCGTGGCGTCGAGCTGGAAGATGTCGAAAGTGCCATTGCGCAGGCTGCGGATGGCTTGCTCGCGCAGCCGCTCTGCCGACGGGCTGGGCAACGCCGCCGAGGTGATGGTGGACACGGTCGCGCGGTGCGTGACGTGCGAGAACCCCAATGAGCCTCCAATCGGAAAACCCATGAAGGCCAGGTCATCGCCCTCTCTCACGCGCCGGGAATCGCCGATCTTGAGCGCGGGCCCGGGCGCGCCCGACACGCGCAGCAGCGTCAGGTCGCGCGCCACATCGGTCTCCAGCACCGTGGCCGTGCGCATCTGCCAATCGCCTTGCCCCACGCGCACCTGGACCACCAGCGACGCCTCGTCGGCCTCCGACGGCAGCACATGGGCATTGGTCACCACCAGATCACCGCGCGCGACCAGAAAGCCCGCGCCCCGCAGTTGAAACCGCGGGTTGTCCGTGGTCCTGAACGTGCCGACCAGCACCACCGACGGCTTCACGCGCACCACCGTGTCGGCCAACCCCGCCCAGGCGCCGGCCCCGCCCAGGAGAGCGATCATCCCGAGGCCCAAAGCATGGAAAAGGCGTCGTTTCATTTCGCGTCCACGGGCTCGGCCCGCATCGATTTGACCAGCTTGCGCAACAGATGCCATATCAACATGACCGGCGGCATGCGCAGCCAATGACCGCGCAGGTACAGGACGAACCGGGCGGTGGGCGTCCATGCATCCGATGCCGACGCATGGGCGGGGCGCAAGGCGCGCAGGAAGAGCGCATCCATCATGCGCTGGCGCCAGGGCGCCATGCGCACACCGGGGCTGGCGCGCAGCGCCTCGGTCACCGCCGGGGGGATGGGCGCATCGAGCAGCAGGCCGACATAGCGCAAGGCCTGGTGCAGCGGCCATTCCAGTTGCAAGGCGCGAGCCCGCGCAAGCAATTCGGGCCAGAAGTCCGGATTCGCGGCGAACTCACGCAGCAACGCCTCCAGATCGACCAGACCCCGAAGACCCAGCTCCAGATCGCCCTCGTGGAACAGGTGCGCCGCGCTGTGCAGCACCATGTCGGCCGGGCACAGCACCTGGATCCGCGGATCGTCACCCACCGGCCGGGCACTGGCCAGCAGAAGGCCGGAGTCGGGCTTGAGCCGAGCCGTCAGCGGCATGATGGCGTGGTGGACATCGAGCACCGTGCCACGCTTCATGTGCTTGAGCGGCGGCAGCTCGTGCATCCAGGTGCGGTAGTAGCGCTGGTCGTAGGCGTCTCGGTTCATGGACACCCATCCACCCATCATCAGCGCCGACTCCACCTCCGCCAGGCGCTGCCTGGGCACCAGGATGTCCACGTCCGACACCATGCGGCCCCGCGAGGCATCCAGCCCGGCCATGGTGTAGGCCGCGCCCTTGAGCAGCACCGCCGGCAAACCCATGGGCTCCAGCGCGCGCGCAATCTCGACCACCTCGTAGCGCAGCTCGGTGTGCTGTCGGGCCGCCAGCGCCATGGCCGAGCCAAGATGCCGTCGGGGCGCCGCCGGCAAATCATCCCAGTCGCCCGAGGCCTGGGCACCGCTGCCGATGCGGGCGAGCACGTCGGCCTGACGGGCCTGACGAATGAGCAGATCCCAGGCGCCTGGGCCCAAGGCGCCCAGGCTGTCCGGCCGTTTCAGGGCCGCCACGAGGGTATCGATGCGGGGCAGCGTCATGCGGGTGTGGCGGCGAGGGCCTCGAACCAGGCGATGGCCTCGTCGAGGTGGCCGTATTGCAAGTCATGGCAGCCGCACTCGTCCACCAGCGCCGCCAAGGCTTGAAAGCCAGCACGCCCATGCACGTGGTGGTTGAAACTGTTGGACGCGAGCTCCACCAGCGCGCTGGGCTTGGGACGCGCTTCCACGGTCAGCGGGGCCTCTCGCTTGAACTGGGGGAAGATCACCCAGGCCGGCCGGGCCGGCTGGTCTGCGCGCGCGAGGCTGTCCGGTGAAATGCGCATGTGGGCCACCGTGCCCTTCATCGTGTCCCGGGCCACGGGGCCGAAGTTCGCATTGGGCGCCCGTTGCCGGATGACCTCGATCGACTCGTTCTTCAGGCTCACCGGGCGCGGCGACGGAGTCACCAGGCCCGACGCCGGATCGAGCAAGGCCATTTCGTCGGACAACAGACGCCAGCCACTCAGCATGAGGGCCGCGCACAGCGTGCTCTTGCCCGAGCCCGGTGGCGCTGGCAGGACGAGCACCCGCCCGCCCCGCTCCAGCACCGCCGAATGGATCGTGATCCAGGTGTGGCAATAACTGGTCACGCACCAGTTCATGCCCCACTCCAGAAACGCGAACGCCTCGCCGTACGCCAGGGGCGTGAACGGCTGGAAGCCGTCCATCTCGAACACACAGACCGTCTTGAGCAGGTGGCGCTTGGGCTTCACCTTCACGTGGAAGTCGGCAAAAACGTCTTCCCCCGTCAACACCTCATGGTCGGGATAGAGCGCCTGCAAGCCCTGCGCGACCACCGGAATGGGGCTGCGGATGTGCATGACAAAGGGGGGGACGCGCAGAAAGAGACCGTCGGAACACAGGCGGTGCGCCAGTTCCGCTGGAGGGAGTGCGGCCAGCGCCTGCGTGGACCTTACCCCTGCGTGCACTCGACCAGACCCATGGACTCGAATTGCACAAGCAAGGACTGCAGCATGTCCAGTTCCTCGGCCGCGGGCTCGACAAGGCCCATGGCTTGGGCGAGGCTTTGGGCATCGCGGGCCTGCCCAGCCTGGATCAGGCCAAACGCCTCGCCAGCGATGGGCGTCAGCGCGTGGAGACTGCCGCTGGCGTCGTCGTACACGACCACACCATCCGGCCAATGCTGAATCGCGAAATGATCGGCCCGGGCACAACCGAAGTTGACCTGAGCCTGAGCCAGGGTCACAGGAAGGCTGGACCGTAGATCATGTCAAAGTAGGCCATCGTCTGCGACAGCGTCCAGGTCGTCCCCGCAAAGGGCGACCACACACCTTGACCATTCCAGATCGCGCGGCACTGGCTCTTGGTCAAGAGCACGCGCGTCGAGTCGTTGTTGAATGCGGTGGCCGTCAGGAAAGCGGCCGCCACATGGCGCGCCAATGCCGCGTTGTTGCGGTTGCCGCCCTGGTCGAGCACTTCCTGGATCGTCATCTTGCCGTAGACGTTGCCGGGATCGCGCGTGAAGCCCGTGGTCGTGGACAGGAACTTCGTTTCCTTGAACTTCGTGGCCAGGCCCGCTTCGCTGTTCTTCCAGTAGCCATGCGACTTGCATTCGTAGTCGGTCTTGATCGCGCGCCCCTGGCTGACCTTCATGTGCGCAGCGGCCAGCGACGAGAACGACGACGGGCGGATGCAGGTATGGTCACCAGCCAGCACGCTGTTGCTCTTCAAGGCGGCCATCACAGGAGCAGCCGACAGGCCTGCGCGCACCAGACGGCGACGCGACACGCCAGAAGCGGGTTGCTGAGACGGAGTGGAAGAATCGATCATCTTGTTTACCTCTCTTGCAAGACAGGCCCAGGTGCGGATGGAAGCCCAATGGGTGCTTGAGCCTTTGGTAGCGTAAGTATAGACCACGCGCAACAAAAAGTAAGCAAATACGGGTCAAAAGCGGACATATTGCCGGTTTGGCGCTCCCTCAAAATGGGGAGAATTCTGTCAGACCCGTGTGACGATTTGACAGCACTTTCTCAACAAGCGCGCAAAGCGTTTTGATTTTCTTGGGATTCGGTTTTTCCGCAGGGACAAAAAACAGAAAAGCCCGGAATCTTTCGATTCCGGGCTTTCGTAAAAATGGTCGGCGTGGCGGGATTCGAACTCGCGACCCCTTGCACCCCATGCAAGTGCGCTACCAGGCTGCGCTACACGCCGACAAGCCTCAAATTATAGCGTCCAAATGAGGGCAAATCAGGCAGAGGGCCTCAGAAGCTCACGAATTTCAAGCAGTTCACGCCGAACGTCGTGCAGGAGGCCGCCTGAACCGGTGTGCACGGGGTACTCGGCTTCGATCAAGGGGATCACCACGTCACCATGAACGACTTCATCGAGGTCGATCACATCGATGGCTTCATCTTCCTCGTTGCGGCGCTTGTCGCGCTCGGCCTGAACGATTTCCTGCAGCTTGTTGCGTGCACCGCTGATGGTGAACCCCTGGTCGTACAGAAGCTCGCGGATGCGGCGGATCATCAACACCTCATGGTGCTGGTAATAACGGCGATTGCCGCGCCGCTTCATGGGTCTGAGCTGCGTGAACTCCTGCTCCCAGTACCGCAGCACGTGCGGCTTGACGCCACACAGCTCGCCCACTTCACCAATGGTGAAGTAGCGTTTGGCGGGAATGGGTGGAAGCGTTTTTTCCATGAAAATCAAGGCGGTACGGACCGAACCTTGAAATCTACTCTAACTGGTGCGTGTGTGCACGGCATGGTGAACATTTCCGTGTGAAATGTTGCAACGGCCCCGCCCGCCAACAAAAACGCCCCAAATCGGGGCGTTTTGTGTTGTGAAGACCGCAGTGGCGGCCGCTCGGCCGTTGCCGTCCCAGGGTGCGCTCAACCCCCAATGATGGCGGTCTGCACCTGTTCCTTGAGCTTGGGACTGGCGTGAAAGGTCACCACGCGGCGCGCTTCGATCGCCACGGGCTCACCCGTTCTCGGGTTGCGCCCGGGCCTGGGCGCCTTGGTGCGGATCTGGAAATTGCCGAAACCCGAAATCTTCACATCGGTGCCGTTCACCAGGCTGTCGGTGATCAGATCGAAGAAGGCATCGATCATATCCTTGGATTCGCGCTTGTTCAGGCCAATCTGGTCGAACAGCAGCTCCGCGAGCTGTGCCTTGGTCAGGGCGGGCGTTTCCAGGCTTTCCACAGCGAGTTCCATGCGGGCATTCTCCATTTTGTTCGTATCAAGCGCGCAACCGGCCAGCCACTCGCTTGGCCACCGCCTCAACAGCGGCGTTGACGGTCGCGTCGATGTCCTCTTCGGTCAGTGTAGCGTCGTCGCGGTTGAGCACCAGCCGCACCGCCAGGCTTTTTTCATCCGCGGCAAGCGACCCCGCGGGCGTGCTCTCGGTCGACGTTTGCTTCTTGGGCCGGTACACGTCGAACAGCACGACGTCGCGCAACCAGGGGCTCGCCGGCGCGCGGATCGCCTCCAGCACGGCGGCGTGGGTCACCGACTCCTTGACCACGATGGCCAGATCGCGCTCCACCGCCTGGTGGCGGCTCACCGCCTGGTAGGCCGGCACGGGGCGGTCCAGCACGGCATCGAGCTCCAGCTCGAACAGCACCGGAGCCTGCGCCACCTCGTAGCCCTGGCGCCAGCGGGGGTGCAGTTCACCGACATGGCCGATGCAGCGGTCGTCCAGCCAGACGCTGGCGCAGCGCCCCGGGTGCATCGCCGGGTGTTCGGCCACCTTGAACTCAGGCCGGCGCGGGGCCAGCAAGGCCTGCACATCGCCCTTCACGTCGAAGAAGTCCACGGCGCGTTCGGCGGTGCCCCATTGAAGCGTGTCGGTGGCACCGTAGGCCAGGCCAGCCACGCGCATGGGCTGGCGGAAGCCGGCCACGGTCGTGTCGCTCTCGACGATGGAGGCGTCCTTGAAGAACACACGCCCAACTTCGAACAGGCGCACGCGATCGGTCCGCCGATCCAGGTTGAATTTGAGGACCGACAGCAAGCTGCCGAGCAAAGACGAGCGCATCACGCTCATCTGGCTGGCGATCGGGTTCAGCAGGCGGATCGGATCGGCATTGCCGGCCAGTTCGCGCTCCCAACGCTCTTCCACGAAGCTGAAATTGATGGTTTCCTGATAGCCCAGCTGCGCCAGGCTGCGGCGAACCGCAAACGGACCGCGGCGCGCCTCGGTGCGGATCTTGGCCGTGATGGGCGCCAGCGGCGGCGTGTCGGGCAACTTCTCGTAGCCGACGATGCGGGCGACCTCTTCGATCAGGTCTTCTTCGATCTGCAGGTCGAAACGGTAGGCGGGCGGCATGACCGTGAGCACGCCATCGCCCTCTTCCACTGGCAAGCCCAGGCGGCGCAGGGCACCCGCGCACTGGGCCTGGTCGACCGGCATGCCGATGACCTTGGCCGCGCGCGCCACCCGCAGGCTCACGGGTTGCGGCGTGGGCAGTTGCACCACGTGGTCGTCCAGCACGGCGGCCTGACCACCGCAGATGTCCAGCACCAGCTGCGTGATGCGCTCCACGTGCTCGCGCGTGGTGGACGGGTCCACACCCCGCTCGAACCGGTGACCGGCGTCGGTGGAGAAGTTGTAGCGGCGTGACCGGCCCGCAATGGACTTGGGCCACCAGAAGGCGGCTTCGATGTAGATGTTCTGCGTGTCGTCCGACACCGCCGTGGAGTCGCCGCCCATGATGCCGGCCAGCGATTCAACGCTTTGATCGTCCGCGATCACACCAACCTGCGCGTCCACCGCGACCGTGTTGCCATTGAGCAGCTTGAGCGATTCGCCTTCCCGACCCCAACGCACCTGCAGCCCACCATGGATCTTGTCGAGATCGAAGATGTGGGACGGGCGGCCCAGTTCGAACATCACGTAGTTGGAGATGTCCACCAGCGGCGAGACGCTGCGCTGGCCGCAACGCGCCAGCCGCTCGACCATCCAGGCCGGCGTGGTGGCTCGGGTGTTCACGCCACGCACGATGCGCCCGGTGAAACGGCCACACAGGTCGGGGGCTTCCACGCGCACCGGCAGGCGATCCTGCAGCGGTGCCGCCACCGCCGGAAACGCCGGCTCGATCAGAGGCGAGCCGGTGAGCGCCGACACCTCGCGGGCAATGCCGTACACGCTCAGGCAATGCGCGAGGTTGGGCGTGAGCTTGAGCGTGAACAGCATGTCGTCCAGCGAGAGCTGTTCGCGGATGTCACGCCCCACGGGCGCGTCGGCCGGCAGCTCCAGCAGACCGCCATGGTCTTCGGACAGCTTGAGCTCGCGCGCCGAGCACAGCATGCCCTGGCTCTCCACGCCGCGCAGCTTGCCCAGCTTGATCTGGAACGGCTTGCCGTCTTCACCGGGTGGCAGCCGGCCCCCACCAGCGCGCAGGGCACCTTGATGCCCACGCGGGCATTGGGTGCACCACAGACGATGTTGAGCAGACTGCCCTGCCCCACGTCCACCTGGCACACGCGCAGGCGATCGGCATTGGGGTGTTGCACGGCGTCCTTGATCTCGCCCACCACCACCTTGGTGAACGGTGGCGCCACCGGCTCCAGCTCTTCGACCTCCAGACCCGCCATGGTCAGGGTGTCGGCCAGTTGCTGGCTGGTCAGGGGTGGATTGCAGAAGGCACGCAGCCAGGATTCGGGAAATTGCATGTCGTGGTCTCAGCGGAACTGGGCGAGAAAACGGACGTCACCGTCGAAGAACAGACGCAGGTCGTTGACCCCGTAGCGCAGCATGGTCAGGCGGTCCGGCCCCATGCCGAAAGCGAAACCGATGTAGCGCTCAGGATCCAGGCCCATGTTGCGCACCACGTTCGGGTGCACCTGGCCCGAGCCCGCCACCTCCAGCCAGCGCCCCGCCAGGGGGCCGTGCTGGAATTGGATGTCGATCTCGGCGCTGGGCTCGGTGAACGGAAAGAAGCTGGGGCGGAAGCGCAGCACCAGATCATCGGACTCGAAGAAGGTGCGGCAGAAATCCGTGAAGACGTACTTCAGGTCCTTGAAGCTGACGTTCTCGCCCACCCACAGGCCTTCGCACTGGTGGAACATCGGCGAGTGCGTCGCGTCGCTGTCCACCCGGTAGGTGCGACCGGGCGCGATCACGCGGATCTCGGGCATCGGGCGCCCGGCATCCAGGTCGGCGCGGTGGCGCTTGACGTGCTGCACCGCGTGGCGGATCTGCATCGGGCTGGTGTGCGTGCGCAGGAGGTTGGGCGCCTTCTCGCTGCCCCCCTCCACGTAGAACGTGTCGTGCATCGAGCGCGCGGGATGGTCTTCCGGCGTGTTCAGGGCGGTGAAGTTGAACCAGTCGGATTCGATCTCGGGGCCATCGGCCACCTCGAAGCCCATGGAGCCGAAGATCGCTTCGATGCGCTCCAGCGTCAGGCTCACCGGGTGGAGGCCACCCTGGCCGCGCTGGCGACCGGGCAAGGTCACGTCCAGCGCCTCGGCCTTGAGTTGCGCCTGCAACTCGGCATCGGCCAAAGCCTGGCGCCGCTCGGTCAGCGCGCCTTCGATCGCCTGCTTGGCCTGGTTGATGGCCGCGCCACGGGTCTTCTTCTCTTCCACGGAGAGGGCGCCCAGGCCCTTCATCAGCTCGGTGATGCGGCCCGACTTGCCCAGGTACTGCGCCTTGGCGTTTTCCAGATCGGCCGGCGTGGCGGCTTGAACAAACCCGGCACGGGCGCTCTCGACCAATGCGTCCAACTCGTTCATGTGTGTGCTTGAATCGTTGGGAAATAAAAAGGGGTTGAAGCCAGCGAGGGAATCCCTCAAGCCTCAACCCCTTTGAGCGACGGGGCGCGCCGCCGTGAGGCGGCGTGCTCCTGCCGTGAATCAAGCGGCCAGCTTGGCTTTGACTTGCTCCACGATGCTGCCAAAGGCAGCCGGATCGTTCACCGCCAGATCGGCCAGCACCTTGCGGTCGATTTCGATCTGGGCCTTCTTCAGGCCGTTGGCGAATTGGCTGTACGTCAGGCCGCAAGCACGGGCGCCAGCGTTGATACGGGCGATCCACAGTTGACGGAAGACGCGCTTTTTCGTGCGGCGATCGCGGTAGGCATATTGCCCAGCCTTCATCACCGCCTGTTTGGCGATGCGGAAGACGTTGCCGCGGCGGCCGCGGAAACCTTTCGCCAGAGCCAGAACCTTTTTGTGTCGGGCGCGAGCCGTTACACCACGTTTGACGCGAGGCATGTGTGTTCTCCTTGTTCGTCGTTGATCAAATGCCCGTGCCGGGCAGCATCTGTGCCATGTGACCCATGTTGGTCTCATGCACGGTGACTGCTCCACGCAGGTGGCGCTTGTTCTTGGTGGTCTTCTTGGTCAGGATGTGACGCTTGAAGGCTTGACCGCGCTTGACGGTGCCACCGGGACGAACGCGAAAACGCTTTTTCGCGCTGCTCTTGGTCTTCATTTTGGGCATCTTCATGCTCCTTTTCATTTGTGCTCGTGAGGCGCCGCGAACCTTCCGCGGACTTGTTGGCCCCGAGCCACTTTTATGGGCAGCCTTTCGGCTCCCCGATTCGGCGTCAGGCTTTTCAGCCAGCGCCTCGGACCGGCAGGAGACTACCCTGCCCGTCCAATGCTGTTCTTGGCCGCCAACCGCCCTCAGGCGGCCGACTGGCTTGCCGCAGGAGCCGCTGCAGCGGCCTCAGCGGGTTTGGCCGCTCCACCGGCCTTCTTGCGGCCGGGCGCAATCATCATGATCATCTGGCGCCCTTCGAGCTTGGGAAACTGTTCCACCACGATCGAATCGGCCAACTCATCGCGGATGCGGTTCAACAGGGCCAGCCCCAGATCCTGGTGGGTGATCTCACGGCCGCGGAACCGCAGCGTGATCTTGCACTTGTCACCATCGTCCAGAAAGCGCCGGATGTTGCGCATCTTGATGTTGTAGTCGCCGTCGTCGGTACCGGGCCGGAACTTGATTTCCTTGATCTCGATGACCGTCTGCTTGGCCTTGGCTTCCGCCGCCTTCTTCTGCTCCTGGTACTTGAACTTGCCGTAGTCCATCAGGCGACACACCGGAGGGACGGCAGTGGCCGCGATTTCGACCAGGTCCACATCCAGCTCACCGGCCATGCGCAGCGCTTCCTGCAAACTGACGATGCCCAAGGGCTCGTTCTCGGGGCCGTTGAGGCGAACCTCAGGGGCCATGATTTCCCGGTTCAGTCTGTGTGCGCGCTCTTCACGTTGGCGGCGGTCGCGAAAGTTGGTAGCTATGGTGAGTTCCTTTGTGTGGGCCGGTTCAGGCAAATTGGCGGCCACCCGGCCGCCTCACGCACACGAAGTGCGCCATGGCAGCAGGGGCATCCAGCCAGATGTTTGAAATCAAACTTTGGATGAAACGTCAGCCGCGATCAATTTGGAAAAGGCTTCCAGCGGCATGACACCGAGGTCTTTGTTCCCTCGCGCCCGCACAGCCACGGCACCAGCTTCTTTCTCTTTGTCGCCCACGACAAGGATAAAAGGCAGCTTTTGCAACGCGTGCTCCCGTATTTTATACGTAATTTTCTCGTTGCGCAGGTCCGTCGTCACCCTAAGCCCTTGATTCTGCAGAGTTTTCGCGATTTCCAGACAGTATTCGGCCTGGGAATCGGTGATGTTGAGCACCGCCACCTGCACCGGCGAGAGCCAGGTGGGCAAGGCCCCGGCGTGCTGCTCGATCAGAATGCCGATGAAACGCTCCAGGCTGCCCACGATGGCGCGGTGCAGCACGATGGGCGTGTGGCGCGAGCCATCTTCCCCCACGTATTCCGCGCCCAGGCGCTCCGGCAGGTTCGGATCGACCTGGATCGTTCCGCACTGCCAGGGGCGGCCCAGCGCGTCCTTGAGGGTGTATTCGATCTTCGGGCCGTAGAAGGCGCCTTCGCCCGGCAGGTACTCAAAATCGCAGCCCGAGGCGCGCAGGCCCTCGGCCAGCGCGTTCTCTGCCCGGTCCCAGCTCTCTTCCGTGCCAATGCGCTTTTCCGGGCGGGTGGAGAGCTTGTAGATGATGTCGTTGAAGCCGAAGTCCTTGTAGACCTTCTGCAGCAGCGTGGTGAAGGCCACCACCTCCGCCTGGATCTGGTCTTCCGTGCAGAAGATGTGGCCATCGTCCTGCGTGAAGGCGCGCACCCGCATGATGCCGTGCAGCCCGCCCGAAGGCTCGTTGCGGTGGCACTGGCCGAACTCACCAAAGCGCAGCGGCAGGTCGCGGTAGCTCTTGATGCCTTGCTTGAAGATCAGGATGTGCCCGGGACAGTTCATCGGCTTGAGCGCGTAGTCCCGCTTCTCCGACTCCGTCACGAACATGTTTTCGCGGTACTTGTCCCAGTGGCCGGTTTTCTCCCACAGGCCCTGGTCCAGGATCTGCGGGCCCTTCACCTCCTGGTAGCCGTTGTCGCGGTACACGCGGCGCATGTACTGCTCCACCTCCTGCCACACCGTCCAGCCCTTGGGGTGCCAGAACACGGTGCCGGGCGAGTGCTCGTCGATGTGGAACAGGTCCAGCTCGCGGCCCAGCTTGCGGTGGTCGCGCTTCTCGGCCTCTTCCAGCATCGTCAGGTACTGCTGCAGCTCTTCCTTGGTGGCCCAGGCCGTGCCGTAGATGCGCTGCAGCATCTCGTTGCGGTGGTCGCCGCGCCAGTAGGCGCCGGCCACCTTCATCAGCTTGAAATGCTTGAGCTTGCCGGTGCTGGGCACGTGCGGGCCTCGGCACAAGTCTTCAAAAGCGCCTTCGCGGTACAGCGACACGTCTTCATTGCTGGGGATGCTGGCGATGATTTCCGCCTTGTAGTGCTCGCCCAGGCCCTTGAAGTAGGCCACGGCCTCGTCGCGCGGCAGCACGCGGCGCACCACCGGCTCGTCCTTGGCGGCCAGCTGGGCCATGCGCTTTTCAATCGCCACCAGGTCTTCGGGCGTGAAGGGGCGCTTGTACGAAAAGTCGTAGAAGAAACCGTGCTCGATCACCGGGCCAATGGTCACCTGCGCATCGGGAAACAGCTCCTTGACGGCGTAGGCCAGCAAGTGCGCCGTGGAGTGGCGGATCACCTCCAGGCCGTCGGCGTCCTTGGCCGTGACGATGGACAACGGGCTGTCCTGCGTGATGAGGTAGCTGGTGTCCACCACCTTGTCGCCGATCTTGCCGGCCAGGGCGGCCTTGGCCAGGCCGGTGCCGATGGAGGCCGCCACGTCGGCGACCGTGACCGGGCCGGGGTATTCGCGTTGGGAGCCGTCGGGGAGCGTGATGTGCAACATGGGGAGGTCCAGAAAACAAAAAAGCGCGGCAGGGGCCGCGCTGGTGTGGGGAGAAAAGGCAATCAATCGGGCAGGCGCGAACTGCAGGCCTCAGAGGGCCGTGGAGGTGGTCTCCATAGTTCGCGGTGTCATAACCAGATTGCCTTTCTCGCTCTTGCTGATTCAGAAGAAGAACAGGCATTTTCCCACAAAACGCCGGCTAGGGTCTGCCCTCGCCCGCCAGAGCAGGCTTGCGGCGCAAGGCTCAGCGCTTGCAGTGCTGGTTCGCCACGGCTTGCAGCTCGCCGAGCGTCTCGCAAAGCGCCTCGAACCGCTGCTCCACCTCGTCGCGGAGCGCCTTCGGGCTCTCCGACCTGAACGCGAGCCCTTTCTCTTGATCCGTTTGGCGCTCCACCGAGACGGCAAACTGATTGAGCCGGTCGAGCGCCCGAGAGGCGAGGACGGACATGCGAACAGGAAAGTCTTTGCGGTTGCGCTGGCGCGTGAATGCGTTGCGGAGGAAAAGTTTGATGGCCATTCTGGAGGTCCCTTGCACTTTGGAAAAAACAAAGCCATAAAAATGTCACGTTTTTCGTGACGACAGAATATTACCAAGTTACGAGACTCGTGACATGGTTTCAGAGTCTGGTCACACCACAAATCTCGTCGGGCAGCGCATCCGCTCTCGACGAGAAGAATTGGGGTGGTCTCAAGAGAAGTTAGGTGTGCTGATAGGCATCGACGAGTCGTCGAGCCGGGCGCGGATCAGCCGCTATGAGCTGGGAAACCATGAGCCCCCGTTGGACACTGCACGCAATATCGCGAAGGCGCTCGGTGTGCCGCTGGCGTATCTCTACTGCGAGGAGAACGATGTAGCGAGCTTGCTGATGGCGCTCAAGAAAGTGCCCGTAAAGCAACGTGGGACACTGATCTCGACTTGGATGAATGAGCTCGCCTAGCCTGAGCCTCACAGCGCGAGCAGCCGAGTGGAACAAGATCAGGCATTCGGGCAGGCATTGCGCAGCCTGCGAACACGTCGTAAGTGGAGCCAGACCGAGCTCGCACTTCGCTCCGACGTGGACCGACGTCACATCTCGGAAATCGAGCTGGGGCGGAATAGTCCGAGCCTGCGTCTCATATTCAAGCTGTGTGACGCGCTCGACGTAGCGCCCTCGGACCTCGTGAAGGACATCGAGAGGCGCATGCGGGTGCAGGGCCCGCGCTAAGCACGACGTTGCAGGTCCTCCGGCCATCTCAAGTATGGCTACGACACTCTGTACGACCGCCTGGCCGGTAAGTTCACCAAGCGGATGGGCAGTTCTATACCCCGCCTTTTGCTTCGACGACCTCACGAAGAACACGGTGGGCATCGTTGCCGTCAAACGGGTACCACGACTCCAACGCTACGACTACAACCTGCGCTTGTAATGAGACGCTGAAGACACCCAGTGGCACGACGTCCCGGCAAAGGGCATAAGAAGCTCAACGTCAAGAACATCCAGAAAAGCTCGGCGACTACACCTGCGAAAACGGTGTCGTTTTCTTGCACACACGCCGGAAAGTGACTGCGTAGTTCTTGGGTTGCCCACGGCAAAGCAATCACTTTCCGGCGAGGTGCATAAGTCGTGACGGGACAATTGGGCGCATGAACTGGAGAAAGCACATGCCTAAGTTCGATTGGTCCAAGGAACCGCCGAAGTGGAAGCTCGCCGCTTGGGCAATCATGTTCTTGCCGACCACCCTACTCGCCGCAGCGGTGGTGCTGAAGGCTTTGAAGTAATGGACGCCGGAGGCGGTAGGGGAGGATTGCGCATGTGGGTCAGGGCGCAACGGGCCACTGGCGGGTGGCGGCCCCGGCGATGGCACGCGGTGCCCCAAGTTGGTCCGTGGTGACGCCGTTGGTACTCGGGGATAACCACCCCCATGGCTCGCGGCTGCGCGGCACCTGCGGCCAGTTCTTGGGCGTGGGATCTTGGTCTACGATCGAGAGACGCAAGCACCCTGCACGCCTACATGCTCTTCAAAGCCCGCCCCTGCCCGTCCTGCAGCGCCGACCATGGACACAGCCGCTGGGCCGTAGCCAACAGCTCATACATGAAGGGTCTACGGTGCGCGCGATGCCGGGAAATCTTCTACCAGGCCGGCATGGGCGTCTGGTTCTGGTCGTTCGTACTGCTGCCGATCACACCCTTCTTTCTGATCCATTGGGGTGTGGGCCTACTGGCCATGGCGGTGGAGGTCGGGCTGGTGATGCTCTACATCAACCGCCGAAAGCCGTTGGTGGCCGCGCATCGTCGATATCCGTAGCCCAGATCTACGCAGAGGAAGACAACGACCGCAGTCCGCTCGAATCAATCAAGTACCCAGATGAGCTTCCGTCAGGGTTGCGCGCAAGTACAAACTGGAGCAGCCCGGCAGGCTCTGTAGACATGCCGGATACGAATGGCACTGATCGAAATTTCCCAGCCGCGTAGCGCACAGGGGACGTAGTTCGCACGACCTTCAGGCCGACGAGAAGCTCAAGAATCTCTCCCGATCGCGCACCATCGTCAATCTTCCACAAGCCGTTGGCATCGGTGTAGCTGAGGTGGCAACTGCGCTCCTCGCCGCCCTTCACGTGCGCGCGGACCGTATCTTGTACTAGGTCTGTATTCAGCAGGCGACGCACGAAAGCGTCCATAGACATTGGGCCAAGGCGGGTGGGAACAATGTCCGTCGCAGGAATAGGCAGTTGCTCCTTTGTGCCGCACGAAAACTGACACACAGCAGCGACGTCAAAGTTCATCGTTACTACATCGAACACTCCCGACCCTTCTAGAGCAGCGATCATGGGCCAGTCGGCGCCGCAAGCCTCTTCAACCGTAAGGGTTTCGATGCCAAGGAACTCGGCCTTTCGGAGAGCCGGCTTTGAGAAGCCACTTTCAGACACAAGGATCAGCTTGTCTGTTGCGAGGTTCTGGTGCTTCGCATACATCTTCTCGATCCAAGGTGTGTCCGCAGGCCGGCTCCAAGCAACCACTTCCAAGCTCAAGTGAACTTGATAGCTCGCGGTGTTGGAAATGATAATGACATCGACCTCACGCGACTCGCCCGTCACACGATCAAGCAACATGGCGGATTCAGCAACCTTCGCTTGTCCGGCCAGTGTTGCTGTGAGAAGTACGACCAAGCGCTGGAATGCATTTGTGCGAGCAGGCATTGGGCGTAGACGGAGAGTGAATAGGGATGCGGTCAGCAGCCGCGATACGAAGTCACTATTACGGCAGGTTCACCTACTGACCTTCGTTTGAACGGATGTACTGAAGCCACCTCTTGGCAACGCTGCGCACAAAAGACTCTGCCTCTCCTTTGGACATAGGGTTGCCCAACTTGGCTGCCTCTCCATGCGCATGCCTCGCCCAGTCACCAGACACTGAATCAAGATGCACCGCCTCCGCAAATCGATGGTACTGATTGTCAGAAATGCCGAACTGCTGACCGAAGGCCTTGGCGTTTGAGTTCGGCCCGCGCATCAGCTCATAAATTTTGAACAGCGTTACGCCTGTCTGCGCCTCGATGGCAAGCAACTCCAAGACCTTCGCAGCCTTGGGGTTGAAGTAGGCGGGTACGAGTTGAGACAGTTGCGAATCCAATTTCGCTTGGTACTCGGCCTCGGCCCTCTCCTCATGCCACGCCCTCAGTTCATCTTCTGACAACCCGGTCCGAGGGCTTACCGTCAGCGTGGCGTCGAAAAAGGTTGTGTGGGTATGAAGTACATCCTGAACTTCCAGGAACGCGTGGCGGGTTGCGGGATTTCTGGAGTAGTCGATGACGGAACCCAGTGCGAAGGAGGCGTCGATCCCGCCGACAAAGGAACTGCGCACCTTTTTGCCGATGTCGTAGACCTCAGTTGCTGTGGAACAGTCATTGATCCCAGGCGATGAGAAAGCAACATGTGGTGCCTCGTCTACGAGTTCGAAGCCAAGCTCATTGAGCAGATCCGCGAGATTCCTGCGTTCAAGCTGTGTGCCCTGCACTTCTATCGCCCACTTCAGTCGAAGTGCACCACCAGTGGCGGTAGAGAGTACTGACGTCACGAGCTTTTCCTTGACCATGCAAGCGCCACCGCCGCAGCCGCGCACACAAACAGCCCCACTACGAACAGGGCGGATCCGGTGGGATGCTTGTCCATCGTGGCGATGAGTGCCGCCAAGTTTTGAAAATCAATGCTCATGGTTGTTCTCTGTCCTGGCCTTAACAGCGACCAGATGAAGAAATGCTAGCCGGCAGACCAACGTACTCAATCACCCGCCGACCGGCACACCCATTTAGGCGACATGTGGTGTCGATGAAACATGCAAAAAAAACATTTAGACACATTTTGCAATGTGCAAGAGCGACCACCCCCTAGCCACAACCGCACACACCCGCGCTCGCTTCCTCCTGGTGCGACACGAAGGTGTAGCCCTTGGCTACGGGCCGAGCCTCAGACTCAAAACCGCATCAGCCGCAATTTGTTGACTGAAGCCCCCGCAGCCACCCAATGAGAGGGAAACACCTGCTCAGTATCTGAGCGACGCCCCTCACGCCGTCCGTCGCTTTCCCAAATATTTGGGATGGCTGCAATTGCCCGGGAGGATCATTGTCATGAAGGTAACAAGCCGTGTCGTCATTGTCTGGCGGCCGTGCATCTCTTTGCGCCTCAAGGAGCACCCATGAAGAACTGGTGTTTGGTTTTTGTAGCCGTGGCGCTAACCGGATGTCAGAGCATGACGAACCTGCCGTACGGTAAGCCTCTCTTAAACGGCGGCCGCCCGGGAGAGACAGGCATCGGCTACGGCTACTACCCACTCGACCCGCTTCCTTTGCAGGTTGATTCCAGCATGGACAAAGCCAAAATTCTGAAAGCCTTACCTGATGAGACCATCAGAATGGCAATAGGCGAGGTGAAGTCCGATGGTGGTATCTCGTTTGGTGCGACACGAGTTGGCGCGGCATCGAGAAGTTACGTGGTGATCGTCGACTACATGAAGTACACGACACAGATACTTCCAGCAAAAATTTCTGCACCTGACAAGGATGGTGCGAGAACGGCTTCAGTCGTTCAGGATGGCACCGCCGCCAACGCGATTATTCCGCTCTACGTTGGCATCGGCCTGCGAATGACAGCAAGCATTTATGTGGTGAGCGGCGAGGTCGATCTCGGCAGTCTGTTTGGTCTCGGAGCCGCAGCGAAGGCCAATCAAATTACCGGCACGTTGATAGTGCAAAACATGGGAATTGGCTCGAAAGAGGCGACAGACTTGCTTCCGATGCCCAACGCCATCAGCGATGCGTCTATCCAACAAGCCATCATTTCACTCGCATCCATCAAGACCAAAGTCTATGACGCGGCTGAACCAACACCACGCGTTTTGGGAATCTACAACACACTCGGGGGCAATCAAGAAACCATCAACGGGGTGATTGGGGGCATCTTGTCACATCCCATCGATTTCCCTCCAAAGGCACCTGTTGCGAAGACGAGTAGTGCAACTGTCGGTAGAGCAGGCGGGGCGGGGCAAGTCAACGCGGATAAGTAGCCCCATACCTGCCTCGCGTATTCGTGATTGGGCTGAGATCTTCCTGCCCTCTTCCACCACACCAACAAAAAAGCCGCCCCGAAGGGCGGCCTGTCTCCTCGGATCCGGGGAGTCAGCTCAGTGGAACTGCTCTTCCTCGGTGGACCCCGTCAGCGCCTTCACGCTAGAAGAACCACCCTGAATAACCGTGGTCACGTCGTCGAAGTAACCCGCGCCCACTTCCTGCTGGTGCGACACGAAGGTGTAGCCCTTGTCGCGTGCGGCGAATTCGGGTTCCTGCACCATTTCCGTGTAGTGCTTCATGCCTTCGCCGCGGGCGTACGCATGGGCGAACTGGAAGGTGTTGAACCAGTTGATGTGGATGCCGGCCAGCGTGATGAACTGGTACTTGTAGCCCAGCGCGGCCAGGTCTTCCTGGAACGAGGCGATCTGCTTGTCGTTGAGGTTCTTCTTCCAGTTGAACGAGGGCGAGCAGTTGTACGACAGCAGCTTGCCGGGGCAGGCGGCTTGCACGGCTTGCGCGAATTCGCGGGCGAAGCCGATGTCGGGCACGCCGGTTTCGCACCACACGAGGTCGGCGTACGGGGCGTAGGCCACGCCACGGCTGATGGCTTGCTCCAGGCCGTTCTTCACGCGGTAGAAGCCTTCCTGCGTGCGCTCGCCGGTGAGGAAGGGCTTGTCGTTGGCGTCGTGGTCGCTGGTGATCAGGTTGGCGGCTTCGGCATCGGTTCGGGCCAGCACGATGGTGGACACACCCATCACGTCGGCGGCGAAGCGCGCGGCGATCAGCTTCTCGCAAGCCTCTTGCGTGGGCACGAGCACTTTGCCGCCCATGTGGCCGCATTTCTTCACGGCGGCCAGCTGGTCTTCGAAGTGCACGCCCGCAGCACCGGCGGCGATCATGTTCTTCATGAGTTCGAAGGCGTTGAGCACGCCGCCGAAGCCGGCTTCCGCATCGGCCACGATGGGCAGGAAGTAGTCGATGAACTCAGGGCTGCCCGGCTCGATGCCACGGCCCCACTGGATTTCGTCGGCGCGCTTGAAGGTGTTGTTGATGCGGCGGACCATGGTGGGCACCGAGTCGTAGGCGTAGAGCGACTGGTCGGGGTACATGGTTTCCGAGGTGTTGCCGTCGGCGGCGACTTGCCAGCCCGAGAGGTACACGGCTTCCAGGCCGGCCTTGGCCTGTTGCATGGCCTGGCCGGCGGAGATGGCGCCGAAGGCGTTCACGTAGCCCTTCTTGGCGCCACCGTTGACCTTGTCCCAAAGTTTCTCGGCGCCGCGCTTGGCCAGCGTGTGCTCGATCTGCATGCTGCCGCGCAGGCGCACGACGTCGGCGGCGCTGTAGCCGCGCTTCACACCCTTCCAGCGCGGGTTGGTCGCCCAGTCTTTCTCCAGGGCTTCGATCTGTTGGGCGCGGCTCAGTTGCTCGGTCAGGGATTGCGGCATTTGAATACTCCGTGAGGTTGATGGATCGGGGCGGCTGGCTTGCATGCAAACGCGGTGCCGTTGAGAAGACTTTAAGTCTTATAGAAGAGTTTTGGAAGCTCTTATGTCTTATATAAGATAAAAAATTTCTTGTTGTTTTTCAAAGAACTATTTCTCAAATTTCTCGATGTAGAAATCCGTTTCTTGCATTGAGAAATTTTCTTGCGCCGCAACATTTTATGTTTTCATATTGCAAAACAAACATCTCTCATCCCGGAATACCCTGAAACGCTTCAGGCATGATGCGACCCACTTTCGTGCACACCCGTCAAAAACCGTGACTTCCCCGAACCGTTGGTGGGCCTATGCGTGCCTGGCCTTGAGCATGTCGCTGGTGGGCAGCTATGTGGCCCTCTCCAAGCCCCTGGTGCTGGTGTTCCCTGTGTTCCTGCTGGCCTGGCTGCGCTTTGGCATCGGCGGCCTGGCGATGTGGAACTGGTTGAAGAGGCCGGCCGACGAACCGCCGATGTCGCCACGCACGCGCGGCCTGCTGTTCCTCGAATCGTTCCTGGGCAACTTCCTGTTCTCCATCTGCATGCTGTTCGGCGTGAGCCTGACCACCGCTGTGGCCGCGGGCGTGGTGATGTCGTCCATCCCGGCCGTGGTGGCCTTGCTGAGCTGGCTGTTCCTGCGCGAGCGCATCGGCTGGCGCAGCGCGGCCGGCATTGCCTGCGCGGCGCTGGGCATCGGCCTGTTCTCGCTGCAGAAGGTGGACGCCGGCGCGGTGGTGGCCGACACCAGCGGCCCGTTCGGCATCAGCAAGGCGCTGCTGGGCAACCTGCTGGTGTTCGCCGCCGTGGTGTGCGAGGCCTCTTATGTGGTGATCGGCAAGCACCTCACCGAGGGCCTGGGGCCCAAGCGCATCTCGGCCATCATCAACCTCTGGGGTTTCGCGCTGGTCACGCCGTTCGGCCTGTGGGCGGCGTGGACGTTCGACTTCTCCACCGTCGCCCTGCCCGTCTGGGGCCTGCTGGTGTTCTACGCGCTGGCCGCGAGCGTGTGGACGGTGTGGCTGTGGATGACCGGGCTCAAGACGGTGCCCGCTTCGCAGGCTGGTGTGTTCACCGTGATGCTGCCGATCAGCGCGGCGGCCATCGGCGTGTTGTTCATGGGCGAGCGGTTGTCGCTCCTGCAGGGCGTGGCGTTCGGCATCGCCCTGCTCGGCCTGGTGCTGGCGCACCCTGCCCGGCCGCGCCGCGCCCAAGGCCTGAGCGTTTTTCAGAGACACCAGAGGCCGGTGGGCTGGGTGATGCCCATCCACAGCGCCCAGCCCGAAGTGACGGCCAGGGCCAGCCCGGCCAGGCGGATGCCCCAGCCACCCGAACGCGCGCCGCGCAGGCGCAGCAGCAGCCACGGCCCGGCGGTGAGCGAGACCGAGGTTCCGATGGAGAACAGGGCCATGATGGCCGCGCCTTCCAGCGCGTTGGCCGAGAGCGAGGCCACCAGCAGCGCCGAGTACAGCAGGCCACAAGGCATGAGCGCCCAGGCCACGCCCAGCACCACCGGCGCGCGCGGCCCCAGTTTCACCATGGCGGGCCGGGCGCGGCGCCACACCTGCTGCCCGAGGTTCTCGATCCAGGCCGGTTGGCGCGCGCGCCAGAGCAGCGCCGCGCCCAGGAGCAGCGCGGCCACATGGAACATGGTCCACACCGGCCGCAGCACCGCGGTGTTCGTGCCCAGCCAGGCCAGGCCTTGCACCGAGCCGGCCGCGAAGGCGCCGAACAGCGCGTAACCCAGCATACGGCTCGCCTGAAAACCCAGCAGGGCCTGCGTGCTGCGCGCGCCGGCCGCGCGACCGATGCCGGCGCAGGCCGCGCCGCACATGCGCAACGCAGTGCGGGCCGCCCACCAGGCCCATGAAGAGCGCCGTGATCGCCATGGAGGTTTGCATGGTGGGCGCCCGCGCCGGCCTCAGATGATGCGCGAGAAGCGCGCTCGGTCGAGGTCGACCTGCAGGTTCTTGTCGAACACCATGGCGATGGCGCGCACCAGGAACCAGCCGGCCTCGGTGACCTGGATGCCGGTCGGGCTCAGGCACACCAGGCCCTCTGCGGCCAGGCCTTCGAGCACCTCGAGTTCGCGCGCGAAGTGGCTCTTGAAGCTGATCAGGTGGCCGAGTTCGATCGACTCGAACTGCACCTCGCCCTGGCACATGAGCGCCATGATCACCGCGCGGCGCAAGAGGTCGTCGCGCGTGAGCGCGAGCCCGCGCACGATGGGCAGGCGGCCCTGGTCGAGCAGGTCGCGGTATTCCTCCAGCGTCTTGGCGTTCTGGCTGTAGGTGGCACCGATGCGCCCGATGGCGGACACGCCGAGCGCGATCAGGTCGCAGTCGGGCTGCGTGCTGTAGCCCTGGAAGTTGCGGTGCAGGCGCCCCTGGCGCTTGGCGACCGCGAGCGCGTCGTTGGGCAGCGCGAAGTGGTCCATGCCCACGTAGACATAGCCGGCGTCGATCAGCGCATCGAGCGACATCGACAACATGCCGAGCTTGTCGCCCGCGCTGGGCAGCTCGGCCGCCGAGATGCGCCGCTGCGGTTTGAAGCGCGACGGCAGGTGGGCGTAGGCGTAGAGCGCGATGCGGTCGGGCCGCAGCTCGTTCACCTGCGCCAGCGTGCGCGCGAAGGACGCGGGGGTCTGCAGCGGCAGGCCGTAGATCAGGTCCACGTTGACCGACTCGAAGCCGATGCGGCGCGCCGCGGCCACCAGCGCGAACACCTGCTCGGCGGGCTGCACGCGGTGCACGGCCTTCTGCACCGCGGGGTCGAAGTCCTGCACGCCGAAGCTCAGGCGGTTGAAGCCCAGGCGGGCCAGGGTCCTCAGGCGGTCCTCGGTCACGGTGCGCGGGTCCACCTCCACCGAGTACTCGCCGCCGGGCGCGAGCGTGAAGTGGCGCCGCAGCATGGCCATAAGTTCTTCGAGCTCGGCATCGGAGAGGAAGGTGGGCGTGCCGCCGCCCAGGTGCAGTTGCGACACGCTGTGGCCCTGGCCCAGGTGCGCCACCTGCAGCTCCACCTCGCGCGCCAGGTAGCGCAGGTACTCGGCCGCGCGCGAATGGTGTTTGGTGATGACCTTGTTGCAGGCGCAGTAGTAGCAGACCGATTCGCAGAACGGGATGTGCACGTACAGGGACAGCGGCAGGGCCATCGAGCCCGCGCGGCGCTGTTGCAGCGCCTGGATGTAGTCGTTTTCGGTGAACGCCTCCACGAACCGGTCGGCGGTGGGGTAAGAGGTGTAGCGCGGCCCCGGCACGTCAAAACGCTTCAGCAGCTCCTCGGAAATGGCGTGGCTCAAGATCGAATCTCCATCAAGGCCCTCACTGTGCGACAGAGTGTCTGGAATTCCCTTGATCCTGGTCAAAAGGTGGTGAACTGATCCGATGCCGGGGCGTGAAGTCGACACCGTGGGGGGTATGCTGTAACCTTTTGCGAATCCGGACTTTTCTAATGGACGCTCAAAGCATCAAAGTCGCCTGCTCGAGCTGCAACCTGCGCGAGCTGTGCTTGCCCATGGGCTTGAACCCCGACGAGATGGACAAGCTGGACAAGGTGATCTCCAAGCGCCGCCGCATCAAGCGCGGCACGGCGTTGTTCAGCGTGGGGGGACAAGTTCACGTCGCTGTACGCCGTGCGCTCGGGCTTCTTCAAGACCTGCGTGACCACGGCGGACGGCCGCGATCAGGTGACCGGCTTCCAGATGACGGGCGAGATCATCGGCCTGGACGGCATCGTGAGCGACCACCATTCCTGCAACGCGGTGGCGCTGGAAGATGCCGAGGTCTGCGTGATGCCGTTCGACCAGGTCGAAGAGCTGTCGCGCGAATTCACCACCCTGCAGCACCACGTGCACAAGATCATGAGCCGCGAGATCGTGCGCGACCACGGCGTGATGCTGCTGCTGGGCAGCATGCGCGCCGAAGAGCGCCTGGCGGCCTTCCTGCTCAACCTGGTGCAGCGCCTGCATGCGCGCGGCTTCTCGCAGTCCGAGCTGGTGCTGCGCATGACGCGCGAAGAGATCGGCAGCTACCTCGGCATGAAGCTCGAGACGGTGAGCCGCACCTTCTCCAAGTTCGTGGAGGACGGCATCATCGATGTGAAGCAGCGCTACGTGCACATCAAGAACACCGACGGCCTGCGCCGCATCGTCAATCCTCAGACTTGCGGATGACGAGCAGCGCGGTCAGCGCGCTCGACACCGCCGTCACCCCCCAGAAGACGAAGAAGGCCACGGTGTAGACCGCCTGGCGCGACCAGTCCAGCGGCTGGCCGAACCAGTGCAGGTCGCCCGGGTCCACCATCGCGAAGACCAGCATTTCCAGCACCGCCGCGAGCAGGAAAGCCGGCCAGGCGATGCCCATCCAGTGGCGCGCCTGCACCTCAGCGCTCCGGTTGAGGCACCACCGGCGAAGCCGCGTGGTTGCGCGCCTGGTGCGCGGGCTGCAGCTTGATCAGCGCCTCGGCCTTCGCCTGCCCTTCCAGCGCCAGCGCGGCTTCGCGGTCGCGCTCGAACACGGCCTTGTCGAGCACCGGGTCGGCGTTGTGGACGGCGATGAAGGCGGTGATGAGGCTGGCCACCACCACCACCAGCGGGCCACCCACCACCAGCCACATGTGTGGGACGCGCCACCAGGACACCGGCGGCACGGAGGCCGCCACGGCGGGAGAGCTGGATGGGTTCATGAGAGAGCTCCTTCGGGAAGATGGATCGGATCAGCGCGGCACGAGGAAGGCCGCCTTTTCGGAGACGTGGATCGATTCGTCGCCGATGGCGCGGATGTCGAAACGGATCGGGTGCGAGCCGGGGCTCGCGGCATCGGGCGGGATCTGCACCCGCACCGCCACCGCACGCACCTCGGTGGAGAGCACCTCCACCTCGGCGCTGGAATCCAGTGCGATGCCGGGCAGGCCGGAGACACCGATGGCGTAGCGCTGCGGCGACTCGGTGGCGTTCATGATCTGCAGGCGGAACACGTTCTCGATGCGGCCCTGCTCCACCATGCGGGCCAGGGCGCCGCGGTCGCGGATCACGTCCACCTTGAGTGGCGTGCGCATGTAAAGGCTCAGGCCCACGGCCAGGGTGATGGCGCCGAGGATCGCGGTGTAGATCAGCACGCGCGGGCGCAAGGCGCGCCGCAGCATCTGCCGCGTGGTCCAGCCGTTGTCCAGGCCGTTCTCGGTGGAGAAGCGGATCAGCCCGCGTGGGTAGCCCACCTTGTCCATCACGTCGTCGCACACGTCGATGCAGGCCGCGCAGCCGATGCAGTCGGACTGCAGGCCGTTGCGGATGTCGATGCCGGTGGGGCACACCTGCACGCACAGCGTGCAGTCCACGCACGAGCCCAGCCCCAGGGCCTTGGGGTCGGCCTTCTTCGAGCGCGGGCCGCGCGGTTCACCGCGCCGCGTGTCGTAGGTGACGATCATGGTGTCCCGGTCGAACATCGCGCTCTGGAAGCGCGCGTAGGGGCACATGTACTTGCAGACCTGCTCGCGCAGGAAGCCGGCGTTGCCGTAGGTGGCGAAGCCGTAGAAGAAGATCCAGAACAGTTGCCAGGGCCCGAGCGCGGCGGCCACCGAGAGCGCGCCCAGTTCGCGGATGGGCGTGAAGTAGCCGACGAAGGTGAAGCCGGTCCAGAGCGAGAAAGCGATCCACAGCGCGTGCTTGAGCGAGCGCTTGCCCAGCTTGCTGGCGGACAGGGCGGACTGGTCCAGCCGCAGGCGGGCCGAGCGTTCGCCCTCCACCTTCTTCTCGATCCACAGGAAGATTTCGGTGTAGACCGTCTGCGGGCAGGCGAAGCCGCACCACAGGCGGCCGGCCACGGCGGTGAACAGGAACAGCGCGAAGGCGCAGATGACCAGCAGGCCGGTGAGGTAGATGAAGTCCTGCGGGTAGAGCACCAGCCCGAAGATGTAGAAGCGGCGCGCCTCCAGGTCGAACAGCACGGCCTGGCGCGCGTTCCACTCCAGCCAGGGCAGCCCGTAGAAAACGAGCTGCGTGATCCAGACCATGACCCAGCGCCAGTTGGCAAACAGGCCCTGGACCGATCTCGGCTGGATCTTCTCGCGCGCGGCGTACAGGGACACCATCGTCTCGTCATCGACGGGGACGATGGGAATGGGGGCTCTGGGCTTGCTGGACGGACTGGTCACGTGGTGCAAATCGATCAGTTGCCGGCCGCTGCCGCCGCGCCGCCCTTGTTGGACAGGCCCCAGACGTAGGCGCTCAGCACATGGATCTGGTCCGCGTTGAGCTTGCCGGCCTGTGCCGGCATCTGGTTGTTGAAGCCCTTGGTGATGGCGCGCACCACGGCGTCTTCGCCCCAGCCGTGCAGCCAGGTGTTGTCGCTCAGGTTGGGCGCGCCCATGGCGGTGTTGCCTTTGCCGTCCGCACCGTGGCAGGCGGCACAGGCCGCAAAGCCGGCGCGGCCCAGCGCGGCGCGCACCGAGTCGTGCGGGCTGCCCGAGAGGCTGAGCACGAAGTGGGCGACGTTGCGCACGTCGTCCGGCGTGCCGACGGCGGCGGCCATGGGCGGCATGACGCCGTTGCGGCCCTGGGTGATGGTGGCCTTGATCGCCTCCGGCTCACCGCCCCAGAGCCAGTCGCGGTCGGTCAGGTTGGGGAAGCTGCGCGCGCCGCGCGCGTCCGAGCCGTGGCACTGGGCGCAGTTGTTCATGAACAGGCGCTCGCCGATGGCGATGGCCGAGGCATCGCCCGCGAGCTGTTGCGGCGTCATGCCATTGAACTGCGCGTAGATCGGCGCGATGGCCTTCTCGACCTTGGCCGCCTCGGCCTTGTGCTGGCCGTCGGACGACCAGCCCAGCAGGCCCTGGTACTTGCCGAAGGTCGGGTACAGCAGGCCGTAGGCGATCGAGAACACGCAGGTGATGATGAAGAGGTAGACCCACCACTTGGGCAGCGGGTTGTTCATCTCGCGCAGGTCGCCGTCCCACACGTGGCCGGTGGTGTTGTCGGCCGTGGCCTTGACCTTGGTGGTGCCGCTGATCCAGAGCAGGACCAGGCAGGCGATGATGCTGACCACGGTCAGCACGGCCACGTACCAGTTCCAGAATTCGCTGGTGAAGTCGCTCATGACGGTTCTTTCGTGCTGTCGGTGGTGGCTTCGTCCTGGAACGGCAGCATCGCTGCCTCGTCGAAGCGGGACTGGTTGCGCCGGGCCCAGGCCCAGGCCACGATGCCCAGGAAGGTCATCAGGCTGATCACGGTGACGGCGCTGCGCAGGTCATTGATGTCCATGTGATGTTCTCCTTGGCACTCACTTGATGGCGGTGCCCAGCACCTGCAGGTAGGCGATGAGGGCTTCCATCTCGGTCTTGCCCTTCACGTCGGCCTGGGATGCGGCGATCTCTTCGTCGGTGTAGGGCGCGCCCAGGGTGCGCAGCACTTCCATGCGCTTGGGCAGGCCGGCCTCGTTCACGGTCTTCTTCTCCAGCCAGGGGTAAGCCGGCATGTTGGACTCGGGCACGAGGTCACGCGGGTTGTTCAGGTGGATGCGGTGCCATTCGTCGCTGTAGCGCCCGCCCACGCGCGCCAGGTCGGGGCCGGTGCGCTTGCTGCCCCACTGGAAGGGCCGGTCGTAGACGAATTCGCCGGCCACCGAGTAGTGGCCGTAGCGCAGCGTCTCGGCCTGGAAGGGGCGGATCATCTGCGAGTGGCAGTTGTAGCAACCCTCGCGCACATACACGTCGCGCCCGGCGATCTGCAGCGCGCTGTAGGGCTTGAGGCCCTCCACCGGCTGCGTGGTGGACTTCTGGAAGAACAGCGGAACGATCTCGACCAGACCACCGACCGCGATCACCAGCACGATGAGCACGATCATCAGGAAGTTGTTGGTCTCGATCCGCTCGTGGGTGAAACCCTGGGGCTTGTTGTTGTCGGCCATGGTTGTGGCTCCTCAGGCGTGGGCGGGGTTGAGAGCGGGAATGCGGACGTCTTCCACGCGGCCGTTGCGCGCGGTCATCACCGTGTTCCACAGCATCACGCCCATGCCGGCCAGGTAGAGCACGCCACCGAGCAGGCGGATGACGTAGAACGGGAAGGTGGCCTTGACCGATTCGACGAAGGTGTAGGTCAGGCTGCCGTCGGGGTTGATGGCGCGCCACATCAGGCCCTGCATCACACCGGCGATCCACATCGCGGCGATGTAGAGCACGATGCCCAGGGTGGCGATCCAGAAGTGCAGCTCGATGGCGGGCACCGAGTACATCTTCTTCTGGCCGTACAGGCGCGGAATCAGGTAGTACATGGAACCCATGGTCACCAGGCCCACCCAGCCGAGCGCGCCGGAGTGCACGTGGCCCACGGTCCAGTCGGTGTAGTGCGAGAGCGCGTTGACCGTCTTGATCGACATCATCGGACCCTCGAAGGTCGACATGCCGTAGAACGAGAGCGAGACGATCAGGAAACGCAGGATGGGGTCGTCGCGCAGTTTGTGCCAGGCGCCCGAGAGCGTCATGATGCCGTTGATCATGCCGCCCCAGCTGGGCGCGAGCAGGATGAGCGAAAACACCATGCCCACCGATTGCGTCCAGTCCGGCAGCGCGGTGTAGTGCAGGTGGTGCGGGCCGGCCCACATGTAGGTGAAGATCAGCGCCCAGAAGTGCACGATGGACAGGCGGTACGAGTACACCGGGCGCTCGGCCTGCTTCGGAATGAAGTAATACATCATCCCGAGGAAGCCGGCGGTGAGGAAGAAGCCCACGGCGTTGTGGCCGTACCACCACTGCACCATCGCGTCCTGCACGCCGGCGTAGGCCGAGTAGCTCTTGAAGAGGTCCACCGGCAGCGCGGCGCTGTTGACGATGTGCAGCACGGCCACGGCCAGGATGAAGGCGCCGAAGAACCAGTTGGCCACGTAGATGTGGCGCACCTTGCGCAGGCCGATGGTGCCGAAGAACACGATGGCGTAGGCCACCCACACGAGGGTGATGAGCACGTCGATCGGCCACTCCAGTTCGGCGTATTCCTTGCCGGAGGTCATGCCCATGGGCAGCGAGACCACGGCCAGCAGGATCACGGCCTGCCAGCCCCAGAAGGTGAAGGCGGCGAGCTGCCCGCCGAACAGCCGCACCTGGCAGGTGCGCTGCACCACGTAGTAGCTGGCGGCGAACAAGCCGCAACCGCCGAAGGCGAAGATCACCGCGTTGGTGTGCAGCGGCCGCAGGCGGCCGTAGGACAGCCACTCGACGCCCAGGTTGAGCGCCGGCCAGGTCAGCTGCGCGGCGATGATCACGCCCACCAGCATCCCCACCACGCCCCAGACCACCGTCATGATGGCGAACTGCCGAACGACTTTGTCGTTGTAGACCGCCGACTGGCTGGCCCTGTTGGTCACGGACATACACATACTCCTTGCCAATGTCACTGCCGACAGTGTGCGCAGGGAGTTCCTGTTTGGCCTTGACCTAGGTCAAGCGCGCCCTCAATCGCCCTTGAGGATGCGCTCGCCTTCGCGTTCGATGTTGTCGAACTGCCCCGCCTGGAGCGCCCACCAGAACACGCCGATGATGCCGAACACGAGCAGCACGGACAGCGGGATCAGGAGGTAGAGGATGTCCATCGAAAGCCTTCAGTGCCGCGCCAGGCGCAGGGCGTTGCCGATCACCAGCAGCGAACTCGCCGCCATGCCCAGGCCGGCCAGCCAGGGCGGCATGTAGCCGGCCAGCGCGAGCGGCACGCTGACCACGTTGTAGGCCGCGGCCCAGGCCAGGTTCTGCCGCACGGTGCGCAGCGTGGCGCGCGCCTGGGTGAGGGTGTTGACCACGTCCATGACCTGGCCCCCCTGCACGATGAAGTCCGACTGCGACTGCGCCAGCGGTGCCGCGTGGCCGAGCGCGAAGGAGGTGTCGGCGCGCGCGAGCACGGGCCCGTCGTTGAGGCCGTCGCCCACCATCGCCACTTTCAGGCCACGCGCCTGCAGCGCCGCGATCTCGGCCAGTTTCTGCTCGGGCGAGGCGCCCGCGATCACGTGGTCCACGCCCACCACCTGGGCCACCTGCCGCGCGGCGGTCTCGCGGTCGCCCGACAGCAGCCAGGTGCGCACACCGAGCGCGCGCAGCGCGGCCACGGCGGCCACTGCGTCGTCGCGCAAACTTTCCTGCAGAACAAAGCTCGCGATCCAGCCGCGGGCGTCGCTCAGGTGAACGGCAGGCAGGTGCTCACCGGCCACCGAGGGCGGGAGGCCGCAGTACCCGGCCGAGCCCAGGCGCACCCAGCTTCCGTCGGGCCGCAAGGCCTGCATGCCCTGCCCTGCCCGCTCGGTATGCCCTGCCAGTGGAGCCAGGTCGGGCTGGCACGCCATGGCCTCGCGCGCGATCATCCGGGACACGGGGTGCAGCGAGCCTTCGGCGAGGGCGCCCGCCAGCGCCCACGCGTCCGAGAGGCTTGCACCTTCCCGGAGGGTGACCTTCTGCAGCGCCAGGCGGTCGTGCGTGAGCGTGCCGGTCTTGTCGAACACCACCGCGTCGATGCCCGCCAGCGCCTCGAAGGCCTGCAGCCGACGCACCAGCACGCCGCGCCGCGCCAGCGCGCCGGCCGAGGCCAGCATGGCCGTCGGCGTGGCCAGCGACAGCGCGCAGGGGCAGGTGACGATGAGCACGGCCACCGCCACCGCGAGGGCCTGCGTGTGGTCGATCTGCCACCAGTAGAAGCCGGCCACGGTGGCCGCGAGCAGCACGAAGACGAGGAAAGGCGCCGCGACGCGGTCGGCCAGCACGGCCAGGCGGGGCTTCTCGGTCGAGGCCCGTTCCATCAGCTGGACGATCTGCGCGAAGCGCGTGTCGGCGCCGAGGCGGTCGATGCGCACCCGCACCGGGCCGCCGAGGTTGAAGCTGCCGGCCACCACGCCCTGCCCTGCCTGGAGCGACAACGGGTGCGACTCGCCGGTCAGCAGGGCTTCGTCCACCACGGCCAGGCCATCGAGCAATTCACCGTCGGCCGGGAAGGCCTGGCCGGCCTGCACGCGCACGGTGTCGCCCACGCGCAGGCGGCGCAGCGAGACGGACTCATAGCCGCCGTCGGGCTTCTGCCGCTCGCAGACCTCGGGCAGCCGGTTCATGAGGCCGTCGAGCGCGCCGGCCGTGCGGTCGCGCGCCTTGTGCTCCAGGTAGCGCCCGCCCAGCAGGAAGAACACGAACATGGTCAGCGAGTCGAACCAGACCTCGGCGCCCCAGGGGCCGGTGGGGTCGAAGGTGGCGGCCGAGCTGACGAGGAAGGTCACGAGGATGCCGATGGACACCGGCGTGTCCATTCCCACGCGGCCGTGCTTCAGGTCGCGCCAGGCGCTGGCGAAGAAGGGGCCGCTGGCGAAGAACACCACGGGCAGGCTGATCACCCAGCTGGCCCAGCGCAGCAGCTGGTTGATGTCGGGCGGGATCTCGCCGGGCGCGGTCACGTACGCGGGCCACGCGTACATCATCACCTGCATCATGCAGAAGCCGGCCACGAAGAGGCGCCACAGCGCCTGGCGGGTTTCGCGCAGGCGTTCGCTGACCGAGAGCGCGTGCTGCATGGGCAGCAGGCGGTAGCCGGTGTCGCCCAGCGCGCGGGCCAGGCTGGAGAGGCGCGTGCGCGTCGGGTCCCAGCGCAGCGTGAGGCGCCGCGTGGCGGCGTGCACCTGGGCGCGTTGCACGCCGGGCAGGTGCTGCAGCACCGACTCGACCGTGTCGGCGCAGGCGGCGCAGTACATGCCCTGCACCACCAGCACGGATTCGGCACCGGCGCCCTCGCCATCGGGCGCGAGGGCGCGCGTGAAGGTCTCCTGTTCGACGGGGTCGTCCAGGACGGCGAAGTCGTCGGTGACCGTGAGGGAGCCGCGGTGGGTGCCCAGCCAGTCGGCGCGCGGTGGCGATGGCGTGGCCTCGCCTGCCGCAGGGGGCGGGACGGCGGGCGCGGGAGGGGCAGGCACGTGGCTTGCCACGAGCGCGGAGGCGGCCGGGTTCATGGTGGGAGCGTATTCCACGCCGTGCTTCGGGCCATTGACATAGGTCAACACCTGAGGCCCCTGCTTTGTTACCCTGAGGGTTCCGAGTTCAACCACACAAGGAGATCAACAATGTACAAGCGAATTCTCGTGGCGACCGATGGTTCGAAGCTGTCGCAGAAGGCGGTGGAGCATGGTCTGAATCTGGCCGATCTGACGGGTGCCGAGGTGGTGGCGCTCAAGGTGATTCCGCGTTACCCGCAAACCTATTTCGAGGGTGGTGTGGCGTTGGCGGCGGCCGAGGTGGCCCGCATCGAGAAACAATGGCAGGAAGAGGCGCTGGTGGCGGTGAATGCGGTGAAGTCGGCCGGGCAGTTGCGTGAGGTGAAGGTGAAGCCGGTGACGGTGAAGTCCGATCTGGTGGCCGAGGCGATCATCGCGGCGGCCAAGCGCAACAAGTGCGATCTGATCGTGATGGCTTCGCATGGGCGTCGGGGCATCAAGCGTCTTTTGCTGGGCAGTGAGACGCAGCAGGTGCTGACGCATTCGCACATTCCTGTGCTTGTTCTGCGCTGACGTTTTTTTGGGGTGATACCTCGCGGGAGTCAGGGGCAGCGGGCTCTGCTCCGCGGGTGTCCCCCGGCGGCTGGTGCCGCCGCCTCCTTTACCCCGCTGCGCAGAGCCCACTGCCCCTGACTCCGCAAAAGCATCGGCGGCCAACGTTCCGAACCACCCGCAGGTCCTCGGTGATCGGGGTGGCCGGCGCAGCGAAGTAAAGGAGGAGAACCGGCGAAGCCGGTTCGGGGGACATGAGCGGAGCCGGCCACCCCGATCACCGAGGACCGCTGTGGCCGGAGAAAACAGTCAGGCGAACAAGCCCTTGTACTGATCCCGAAGCAGGTTTTTCTGCACCTTCCCCATGGTGTTGCGCGGCAACTCCGCCACCACCACACAGCGCTTGGGAATCTTGAAGTTGGCCAGCCGCGCCTTGAGCGCGGACACCACCTCATCGGGCTTCACCGAAGCCCCGGGCTTGGTGATCACCACCGCCACCCCCACCTCGCCGAAGTCCGGGTGCGGCACACCCACCACCGCGCTCTCGGCCACGCCCGGCATCTCGTTGATGTAGCCCTCGATCTCGGCCGGGTAGACGTTGTACCCCCCGGAAATGATCAGGTCCTTGCTGCGCCCGACGATGCTCACATAGCCCCGCTCGTCGATGCGCCCCACATCGCCCGTCTTGAAGAACCCATCGGCGGTGAACTCCTCGGCCGTCTTCTCCGGCATGCGCCAATAACCCTTGAACACATTGGGCCCGCGCACCTGGATCGCACCGATCTCGCCCACCGGCACCGCCTTCGTGTCCTCGTCCACCACCCGCAACTCGTTGCCCGGCAGGGGAAAGCCCACGGTGCCGCCGCGCCGCTCGCTCTCGCCACCGAAGCGCGCGTCCGCCGCATAGGGGTTGGAGGTGATCATCACCGTCTCGCTCATGCCGTAGCGCTCCAGGATGGTGTGACCCGTGCGGGTCTTCCACTCCTCGAAGGTCTCGATCAGCAAGGGCGCGGAGCCCGAGATGAACAGGCGCATGTGGGCCACCTGCTGTTTCGTGAGGCCCGGTTCGGCGAGCAGGCGCACGTACAGCGTGGGCACACCCATGAACACCGTGGCGCGCGGGAACAGCTCCAGCACCGCGCGCGGCTCGAACTTGTTGAGCCACAACATCGGGCTGCCATTGATCAGCGCGCCGTGGATGCGCCACGAACAGGCCGTGCACGTGGAAGATCGGCAGCGCGTGGATCAGCACGTCGCCCGGTTTCCAGCCCCAGTATTCGCGCAGCACTTGCGCGTTGCTCAGCATGTTGCCGTGCGACAGCATCGCCCCTTTGCTGCGGCCGGTGGTGCCGCTGGTGTAGATGATCACGCCCAGGTCTTCGGCGCGGCTGTGCGCCGGGGTGTGCTCGGCGCTGTGGTGCGCGGCACGCTCCAGCAGGCTGCCGGTGCGGTCGTCGCCCAGCGTGAAGACGTGGCGCGTGCCGGCCTTGAAGGCGATCTTGGAGACCCAGCCGAAGTTGGCCGGGCTGCAGACCACCACGGCGGGTTCGGCGTTGCCGATGAAGTACTCGATCTCACCGGCCTGGTAGGCCGTGTTGAGCGGCAGGAACACGTGGCCCGCGCGCAAGGTGGCGAGGTACAGCACCAGGGCCTCGACCGACTTCTCCACCTGCACCGCGATGCGCGAGCCTTCGGGCAGCTTCATCGAATCGAGCAGGTTGGCCATCATGGCGCTGGCGCGGTCCAGGTCGCGCCAGGAGTAGCGCAGGCCGGCATGGGCGCCGCCCACCGTCTCCACGGCGGTGCTGTCCAGATCGGCGGGAAAGGCCGCGCGCAACGCGGCGTACAGGTTGTGGTTCATGGTGTGGGAACGCAACGGAGGAAAAGGGATTCAGAAAACGGGTTGGCGCTTGGCCAGGAAGGCGGCGATGCCTTCGCGGTGTTCGGCCTGGGCGGCGTAATGGTAGGCCTGCTCGACCACGGCCTGCACCGGCTGGCCCGCGCCGAGCGCGCGCAGGGTCTGCTTGTTCTGCCGCGCGGCCTGCGGCGCCAGGCGCGCGATGCGCTGCGCGCGGGCCTGCACTTCGGCGCTCAGCTCGGCATCGGGCCGCACCGCCTGCAGGAAACCGCGCGCCTTCATCTCGTGCGCATCGAGCACGGCGGCTTCCAGCAGCATCTCGCGCGCGGTCGCCAGGCCGGCCTCGCGCGCCACCAACTGGGCTTCGCGCGGGGCCATGGGAAAACCCAGGCGGGCGATGGGCGCGCCGAAGCGCGCGCCCTCGCCGGCCACGCGGATGTCGCAGCAGCTGGCGATCTCCACGCCCGCGCCCATGCAGTTGCCCTCGATCTGCGCCAGCAGCGGCAGGTCGCAGGCCAGCATGGCGCCCAGGCCGCCCCACACGTCGTTCTCGTGGAAGTCGCGCAGCGCGTCGGCATCGAAGCGAAAGCCCGGGTACTCGGCGATGTCGCCACCGGCGCAGAAGTGCCCGCCCTCGCCCGCCACGATCACGCCGCGCAACTCGGTGCGCGCCTGCAGCTCGGTGAAGACCGACTTCAGCTCGCGCCACATCGCGCGCGACATGGCGTTGAACTTGCCCGGGTGGGACAGCGTCACGCGCGCCAGCGCGTGATCGATGGCCAGGTGAACCCGGCCGCTCATTCGAGCGTGGCGCCCGAGGCCTTGACCACCTGCGCCCACTTCTGGATTTCGCCCTTGACGAAGGCATCGAACTGCGGGCCACTCACGTTGGCGAATTCCGCACCCTGGTTGGCCCAGACCGCTTTCGCTTCATCCGTGCTCACGGCCTTGCGGATTTCATCGATCGCGCCTTTCTGCGCGTCCGCCGGCGTGCCCTTGGGCGCCCACACGCCGTACCAGGTGGTCACGTTGTAGTCCGGCAGGCCCATCTCGGCCGCGCAGGGCACGTCCGGCAAGGCCGGGCTGCGCTGCTTGCCCGACACCATCAGTGCCTTGATGCGCCCGCCCTTGATGTGCGCGGCCGACGAGCCCAGGCCGTCGAACATCACGTCCACCTGGCCGGCGATCAGGTCGTTGAGCGCCGGGCCCGCGCCGCGGTAGGGAATGTGGGTGATGAAGGTCTTGGTCTGCTGCTTGAAGAGTTCGCCCGCGAGGTGGTGCGAGGTGCCGCTGCCGGCCGAGGCGTAGTTGAGCTTGCCCGGGTTGGCCTTGGCGATGGCGAGGAACTCCTTGAAGTTGGCGGAGGTCACGCGCTTGGGGTTGACCACCACCACCTGCGGCACGCTGGCCACCAGGATCAGCGGCACCAGGTCCTTGTCGATGTCGTAGTCGAGCTTGGGGTACATGCTGGGCGCGATGGCGTGGTGCACCGCGCCCATGAAGAGGGTGTAGCCGTCGGGCGCGGCCTTGGCCGCGATGCTGGCGCCCAGCGTGCCACCCGCACCGCCCCGGTTGTCGATCACCAGGCTCTTGCCCGAGAGCCGCGCGAACTGCGCGGCCATGGGCCGGGCAAACGCATCGGTGCCACCCCCTGCCGGGAACGGCACGATCAGGGTCACCGGCTTGGTGGGCCAGGTCGACTGGGCATGGCCCGCCGTGGCATAGAGGGTGGCGCCGGCCACGGCCGCGCGCAGGATGTCTCGTCGATTCAGGCTCTCGGTCATGCTGTTGTCTCCTTGTGGTTGAAATGGCGGCTTCAAAGATAGAGGTCCTTGATGGCCGCGGCTATCGGGATCTTTCCCTGCGCGAGCGAGGCGCGGTGCTTGTCCAGTCGCTTGAGATCGTAGAGGTAGTTCACCATCAGGCCGTAGGACTGTTTCAGCCCCTTGGCCGACGGATCGGCGGCCCAGTTCAGGCGCTCGACCCGCGCGCCGTTGCCCAGGTGGAAGCGCGCCACCGGGTCCAGCGGCTTGCCCTCGTTCAACTCGTCGCCCAGGTAACGCGCGGCCCAGCCCATGAGCGCGCGGCGCTCGGGCGCGTTTTCGGCCAGCTCGTCCACACGCTCCCAGGCCTTGAGCATCTCGGCCGGGGCGTTCTTCGTGAGCCAGCCGCGCAGGGCCGGAATGGGCGAGAGGGTGGCAAAGGTCTTGAGGCGGGGGAACTCCTGCTTGAGCGTCTCGACCACGCGCTTGATGAGCGAGTCCCCGAAGCTCACGCCCTTGAGGCCGGTCTGCGTGTTGCTGATCGAATAGAAGATGGCGGTGGTGGCCTTGCCCAGGTCGGCCGGCGCGGCCGCCTCGTCGAGCAGCGGCGTGATGCTGGCGGCGATCTCGTTCATCAGCGCCACCTCGACGAAGATCAGCGGCTCCTCGGGCAGGCGCGGGTGGAAGAAGCCGTAGCAGCGGCGGTCGCTGTCGAGCCGGTTCTTCACGTCGGCCCAGCTGCGGATGTCGTGCACCGCCTCGTACTTGATGAGCTTTTCCACCAGCGAGGCCGGCGAGTCCCAGGTGATGCGGCGCAGGTCGAGAAAGCCCACGTCGAACCAGGTGGAGAACATGTACTCCATCTCCACGTCCAGCGCGAACAGGCGCTTGTCGCTGCGCAGCTGCGGCTGCAGCTCGGCGCGCATGTCCACCAGGAAGCGCACGCCCTCGGGGTTGGCGCTGAAGCGCTGCAGCAGGCGGCGCCGGGGCGAGACGGTGGCGCGCCGGTAGAGCACCTCGGCCGCGGCCTCGTCGGGCGTGCCCACGGCGGCGGCGAACTGGGCCTGCGCCTTCTTGACGCGCTGGGGGTCGGCCACGAAGCGCTCGCTCATGAGCAGCCAGAGGTCGCGCCGGTGCGGCGGCGAAGCGCTGGCGTACCAGTCCATCATGGCCTGCGCGCGGCGCCCGCCCTCGACCTCGCTCACCAACGGGTCCACGATGGCCTGCAGGTCCCGGAGGGACTGGCGCAGCATGCGCGGCGACATGGCCTCTTCGTCCTGCCGCAAGGTGGCATCGAGCCGCTCCTGGGTCGAGCGTGGGCCAGCGGCTTTCGCCGTCGGGCGCAGAAGGGAGACGCCTTGCGCCAACCAGTCGGGTGGGGTCATGCCGAAAGCCTCGATGTCTGATTGCGGGCCAGTTCCCGCAAGGCCACGCGCTGTCGCGTGAGGTGGGTGCGCATGGCGGCTTCGGCGCCCTCGGCGTCGCGCGCCTTGAGCGCGGCGAACACCGCCATGTGCTCGGACAGGCTCTGGTCCAGCCGCCCCGGCGCGTGCAGCTGCTGCAGGCGCGCGAGCTTGACGATCTTGCGCAGGTCGCCGATCACCTGGGCCAGCCAGCGGTTGTTCGCCAGCGTGATGATGGCCTCGTGGATCTTGAAGTTGGCGTCGTAGTACTCGTTGATGAGCCGGGCCCGGGCGCTGCGGTTGAGCCGGTCGTGCAGTTGCTCCAGGGCCGCGAGGTCGGCATCGCTCGCGTTGTTCGCGGCCTCGAAGGCGCAACGCCCTTCGAGCAGCGCGATGACGGGAAAGATCTCGTCGAGATCGCGCTCGGTGACCTCGCTCACGAAACAGCCGCGGCGGGGTTCGTGCCGCACCAGGCCTTCGGCGGTCAGCACCTTCAGGGCTTCGCGCAGCGGCGTGCGCGAGATCGCCAGTTCCGCGCACAGCGCAGGTTCGTCGACGAAGCTGCCGGGGGCGAGCACCCCCGCGAAGATGCGCTCGCGCAGCTTCGTGCGCACTTCGTCATGCAGGGAGTTGAGCATCGGTCGTTTGCAAAATTATCTGTAATTACGCGTAATTCTAAGACCACCCATCCCGCCCCCGACACCCCGGACTTACCCGAAGTACCGCCGAGGCCGGGCATGGGCGGCTGCGGATCGGCATCCCGGGTTGCCAGCCATTTCGCCCATCGATGCAATCGAATGCCCGTCCCCATGCAAATCTTTGCATGCCGCCCTACTTCCTGTTTAAAAACAAGACCATTTGGTCAAAATACAAGACCCAATTACTTTGCATTGCCTGCGAAATACCTCACGGCAATTGCATCAAACCGAATTAATAGGCGGTGCAAACCCCTAACTTCCCTTCATTATCCAATCGCCCCGTCGATACGATTGCCAGATCGAAGCGAATCCGTCTGGAAATCACCTCAACGGGCTGAACACCGCGGAAACGCAGTACCACAGCGCGCTCTCGGGCCAACAACCCAAAGCGTGTAGGGAATGTTGGATTGCCTTTCCGGTGTCGCATCGGATTGGCTTTCATGCAAGGAGGTTGAATTATCGAAACCACCCATCTGCCCTCACCGATTAACCGCTCGGTGATGAAAACCAAGGGCCTCATTTCCAGCCGATCGGCAAGACCGATCAATTGATAGTCGATCCAAAGTTCTCAATCCAGTTTTCCCTACAGGAGTTCATCATGAAAGCAGCTATCACCCGTTTCCTGCGCGACGAAGAAGGCGCCACCGCAATCGAATACGGCATCATCGCCGGCCTGATGGCGGTCATCCTGCTCGCCGTTTTCAACAGCGACGCCGGCGTCAAGGGCACGCTGAACGCCATCTTTGCGCACGTGAAAACGGTGCGCCACCACCGGCGCGGCCACCCCCTGACCTCACCCCCTGGCCGAGGTTGCCCGCCATGAAACTGGTCCTGCTGCTCTGGCTGCTGATCGCCATCGTTCACGATGGCCTCGAGCGCCGGGTGCGCAACGGGCTGGTGCTGGCGGGCATCGCACTGGCGCTGGCCGCCCTGGCCCTGGACCTGCAGCCCTTCGGCCTGACTTGGCCGCAGGCCCTGCTGGGCGGTGCCACCGCGTTCGGCGGCCTGCTCTGTTTCTATGCCTTCGGACTCATGGGTGCGGGCGACGTCAAGTTCGCGGGCGCCCTGGGCCTGTGGGTGGGTCTGCAGCCGCTGCTGCCCATCTGGGTCGCCGCCAGCCTGCTGGCCGGGCTGCACGGCCTGCTCTGGCTCGCGCTGCAGCGCTGGCCCCTGGCGCCGCGCCTGGCGCTGGCGCTCTCGGGCCGGCCGCGTGGCACCGGGTCGCGCACACGCCCGATCCCCCTGGCGGCCTATCTCGCCGTCTCGACCATCGCCTTCATGGCCTGGCGCGCTGGCGGCTGAAGCGCCGCGGACACCGACCCATCCCTTCAAAGGCCCGACACCATGATCCGATTCACCCAAATCATCGCTGGCGTCCTGGTGTTGCTGGCGCTCCTGCTGATCGGCTATGCGTGGATGCTCAGCCGCAAACCACCCCCGCCGGTGGCCGCCCCGCAGCCGGTTGCGCAGCTCGCGCCGGCCGAGGCCACTTTCCCGGTGGTGGTGGCGCACCAAACCGCTGCCAGCGGGCCAGGCCATCGAAGCCGGCGCGCTGCGCGTGGCGCAACTTCCCATCAACCCGGCTGGCGCCTTCATGACGGTGGCCGAGGCGGTCGGCCGCGTGCCGGTGTTCGACCTGGGCACCGGCGCCCCGCTGCTCGAGAACCAGCTGGTGTCCGGCCTGGCCCTGCGCCTGGAGCCCGGCGAACGCGCCGTGGCCGTGAAGGCCGACGAGGTCATGGGCGTGGCGAACAGCGTGCGCCCGGGCGATTTCGTCGATGTGTTTTTCGCCCTCAAGGCCGACGGCCGGGACGTGGACCGCAGCCAGTCGCGCCTGCTGCTGGCGCGCAAGCGCGTGCTGGCCTTCGGCACGGCCTCGGTGGACGGCATGCCCACCAGCGGCGAGGGCCGCGGCAACCAGAAACCCCAGGCAGGCAACCAGCAACCCGCGCGCACCGCCGTGCTCGCCGTGCCGGTGGAAGACGTCAACCGGCTCGCATTGGGCGAGGCCAACGGCCGCCTGCTGCTGGCGCTGCGCCACCCGAACGACACCGCCGAACCCGATCCCACCCTGTTCGCCGAGCTGCAGACCGCCTTGCAGCCGGCCCGCCGCAGCGGCGGCGCGCTCACCGGCATGGACCGCGCGCTCGCCGGCCTGACCACCCAGGACCTCGCGGCCGGTGGCGGCGCGGCGGGCACCCGCCGGCCGGCACAGCCGGGCGCCGCGCCCCGCGCGGTGCTGGCGACCGCGGCCCCCACGGGCCACGAGGTCGAGATCATCCGCGGCGACCGCCGCGACACCGTGCGCTATTGAGACCACGCGCGTCAACCCACCAGGTGCTCCGCATGATGTTCAAGCCCACACCCCGCTCCCTTCCCCGGCCGTCGCGCTGGCCCCGCCTGGCGCTGCTGGCCGGCCTGTTGATCACCGCCACCTCGGGTGGCCTGTTCGCGCAACCGGCGAGCGACGCATCGGCCAGCGCGAGCACCGACCGGCTCCTGCGGCTGACCGCGGGCACGCAGCAGGAACTGGTGATCGACAAGGGTGTGGACCGCATCGCCATCGCCAACGAGCAGGTCGCCTCGGTCATGGTCACGCGCAAGGCGCGCGCGGCATCGGGTGCACCGGGCGCCCGCCTCATCATCACCGGCAAGGCCCCGGGCAGCACCTCGCTGCTGGTGTGGGAGCGGGGCAGCGACGCCGCCACCACCTACACCCTGCACGTGCAGCGCGACGGCGCGGTGCTGCAAGGCGCCTTCCCGACGGCCGCCGAGCACCAGCAGGCGCGCGAGGCGGCCCTGGCGCAGCAGCCCGACAAGGCACCGCTGGCCGACCGCTCCACCCTGAGCGTGAAAAGCCAGACCGTGCAGGTCGAAGTCAAGATCGTGGAATTCAACAAGCGCGTGCTCAAACAGGCCGGGCTGAACATCTTCAGCACCGCACCGAACAAGCACGGCTTCAGCTTCGGCGTGTTCTCGCCCAGCTCGCTCCAGTCCTTCGGGTTCGAGCGCGACGGTGTGATCAAAGGCGAGATAACCTCGCCTCTCGCGCAGGCCTTCGGCCTGCTGCTGAGCTTCGGCAAGGCCAACATCGGCGTGAACCTGGGCCTGCTCGAAGGCAACGGCCTGGCCCGCGTGCTGGCCGAACCCACGCTGGTCGCGCTCTCGGGCCAGAGCGCGAACTTCCTCGCCGGGGGCGAGATTCCGGTGCCCGTGGCGCAAGGCCTGGGCACCACCAGCATCGAATACAAGCCCTTCGGCATCGGACTGACCGTCTCGCCCACCGTGCTGTCCAACCAGCGCATCGTGCTCAAGGTGGCGCCCGAGGCCAGCGACCTCGACTACACCAACGCCGTCACGCTCAGCGGTGTCGCCGTGCCCGCGATCACCACGCGCCGCGCCGACACCACGGTCGAACTCGGCGACGGCGAAAGCTTCGTGATCGGCGGCCTGGTCAGCCGCACCACCACCTCCAGCGTGGACAAGGTGCCCATGCTCGGCGACCTGCCGGTGCTGGGCACGATGTTCAAGCGCCAGGACTACCAGCAGAACGAACGCGAGCTGGTGATCGTGGTCACGCCCCACCTCGTCAAGCCGCTCGCACAGGGCACCCAGGTGGATGCGGCCCTGCCCGGTCGCACCGAGCAGCGCGACCCCGCCTTCTGGCGCGGTTTCCTCGTGGGCAACGGCGCCGACGACGCCCTGCCCGGTTTTTCCCGGTGACGCCCGGCCACCCGCCATGAGCACCATGCCCACCCCCCTGCACACCACGGTCCAGAGCCGCAACGTCTACCTGTACGCGTCGGACAACGGCGAACACACAGGCTGGCTGAACGCGGCCTTGGGGCACCTCGGCCAGGTCACGGTGGTCACGCTCGACGAAGCCGCGCTGGGCGAACGCATCGCCACGGCCCAGCCCCGCACCCTGTTCCTGGACTTCTCGGGCGCCCAGGCCCTGCGCAGCACGCGCCTGGCCACCGCCCTGCGGCGCGACTGGCCGGAGCTGCTGCTGATCGGCACCGGCCACGCGAACGAAACCAACACCACGCTCGCCGCCCTGCGCGCGGGCGTGGACGACTTCCTCGACCTCGACGGCCCGACCACCGAGGTGCTGGCGGTGCTGCAGGACCTGATGGCGCGGCGCCAGGGCCAGCGCTCACCGCAGGCCAAGGGCCGCAGCATCGCCCTGCTCGGCGCGCGCGTCGGCCTGGGCGTCAGCACGCTGGCCTGCAACCTCGCCGCGATGCTGCAGGAGCAGCGCGCGGCCGCCCTGGCCCGCGTGCCCGGGCGCGTGGTCCACCGCCAGGGCGTGGCCCTGCTCGACCTGGGGCTGCCCGCGCGCGACGCCCTGCTCTACCTCGGGCTCAAGAGCGAGTTCAGCTTCGTGGACGGCGTGCACAACCTGCACCGCCTGGACCCGACCCTGCTGCAGACCGCGCTGGTGCAGCACGCCAGCGGCGCGGCGGTGCTGCCCCTGCCGGCCAGCCTGGCGCAGATCCGCGAGATCTCGCACGCCGAGTCGGTCTCGCTGGTCCAGCGCCTGACCGATTTCTTCGACGTGCAGATCGCCGACCTCGGCGGCTTCTCGTCGATCGACTTCGTGGCCCAGGTCGCGCGCAACGCCGACCAGGTCTGGGTGGTCTGCGACCAGAGCATCGGCGGCATCGTCTCCACCGCCTCGCTGCTGCGCGAACTGCGCGAGCACGACGTCAACATGCAGCGGCTCTCGCTGGTGGTCAACAAGTTCGAGCCGTTCGTGAACCTGCCCGCGCTGGACATCGCCCACCAGCTCGGCCTGCCCTTGAGCCACGTGCTGCCGGCGCGCGCCAGCGCCCTGCTGGCGGCCTCGTGCCAGGGCCAGCTGCTGGCGCGATCCGCGCGCAACGACCCCTACGTGCAGGCGGTCGGCCAGATGGTGCGCGGCCTGCTGCCGTGGATCGATGGCAGCGCGCCGCCCGACGGCGGCGAGCCCCCACCGTGGACGCCGCGCGTGGCGCAGATGCTCAACAAGTGGATCCACCGGAGGTAACAGGCCATGACGAACCACGTCGAGTTTTCCGACAACCAGCAGGCCTTCCTGAACTCCAACGAGTTCCAGACCGTCAAGACCTTCATCCACGAACACCTGCTCAACCGCATCGAGGAACTCGGAGCCGAGTTCGGGCGCTGGTCGCGCAGCTCGGTGCAGCAATTCGTCAACCTCGAATGCGAGAGCCAGGTGCGCCTGCACCGCGTGCCGATCAACGCGCGCGAAACCCAACTGCTCGCCGATGCCCTCACCAAGGAATTCGCCGGCTTCGGCCCGCTGGAAGACCTGTTGAACGACCCGAGCGTGGAGGACATCCTCATCAACGGCAGCAAGCTGGTCTACGTATCGCGCCGCGGCATGCTGCAGAAGGAGCACGTGGCCTTCACCGACAACGAGCACCTGATGCGCATCATCCGCCGCATCCTCGCGCCCATCGGCCGCCGGCTCGACGAGTCCAACCCCATGGTCGACGCGCGCCTGAGCGACGGCGGCCGCATCAACGTGGTGATCGAGCCCCTGGTGATCAACGGCCCGGCGGTGTCAATCCGCAAGTTCCGCAAGGACCCGCTGAGCCCCGAGGAGCTGTTCGAGCTCGGCACCTTCGACCAGGCCATGGGCCACCTGCTGGAGATGGCGGTGCGCTCGCGCTGCAACATCCTGGTCAGCGGCGGCACCAGCTCGGGCAAGACCTCGCTGCTCAACGCGCTGGCCAACTTCGCGCCCGACACCGAGCGCGTGGTCACCATCGAGGACACCGCCGAACTCGCCCTCAACCACCCGCACGTGGTGCGGCTGGAGAGCCGCCCCGGCGGCTACGACGGCTCGGGCAGCGTGGCGATCCGCGACCTGCTGCGCAACAGCCTGCGCATGCGGCCCGACCGCATCATCGTGGGCGAGGTGCGTGGCGGCGAGGTGATCGAAATGCTGCAGGCCATGAACACCGGGCACGACGGCTCCATGGGCACCATCCACGCCAGTTCGCCGCGCGAATGCCTGTACCGCCTGGAGATGCTCGCGGGCTTCGGGGGTTACCAGGGCAGCGAACTCAGCCTGCGCCGCCAGATCGCCAACGCGATCGACTTCATCGTGCAGATCGGCCGCCTGCCCAACGGCACGCGCCGCATCCTCTCCATCAGCGAGATCACCGGCCTGAACGACAGCGTGGTCGCGATGCAGGAGCTGTTCCGCCACGAACCGGTGACGCAGCCCGATGGCCAGGAGGGCGATCGCTGGATCGCCATGGGCGTGGTGCCGCACTCCCCCAAGATCGCGCGCCTGCGCCAGAGCCTGCAGGCCCAGCTCACGGAGCACGGCCATGCCTGAACGCAGCGCCGTCGCCCTCGCCGTGGCCCTGCTGCTGGCCGCCGTCGGCGTGCTGCTGTGGGCCGCTTCGGTGCGGCGCCAGCGCCGCCAGCTGGCCCAGCGCCACCTGGCCGACCGCATCGACCCGGTGGCCGCCAACCCGCTGCCCTCGGGTTCGCTTCGGTTTGGCGCGCCCCCACCGGTGGTGCCGCTGCCCTCCTCGACCACCGCCCGCAAGCCCGCCGTGCGCCTGCCGGGCTGGCTGCTGGGCGCGGTGCCGCCCGGCGCGCTGCTGGGCGGGCTGGCCGCCACCACCGTCTCGGTCGGCGTCACCGCGCTGAGCTCGGGCGCCGTGAGCGCGCTGGGCCTGCTCGCGGTGCTGCTCATCGGTGGCGCCTTCTTCATCTGGCTTCGGGTGCAGCGCATGCGGCGCCAGATCATCCGGCAACTGCCCGGCTTTCTCGACGTGATCGTGCGCCTGATCGTGATGGGCCACTCCACCCAGGCCGCGTTCCAGACCGCCGTCGCGCACCACCAAGCAGCCGCTGCGCGGCCACATGGACAACGCCATGGGCCTGATCAAGGCCGGCGTGAACATCGACCAGGCGCTGCTGCAGATCGCGCGCAAGGTGCACATCGAAGAGATCTTCCTGCTGGCCTCCATCCTCGGCCTGGGCATGCGCTACGGCGGCCGATCCGATGTGCTGCTCGAACGCGTCGCCCACTTCATGCGCGACCACGAGGAGGCCGAACAGGAGCTGGTGGCGATGTCGGCCGAAACGCGCTTCTCGGCCTGGATCCTGGGTCTGCTGCCGGTGGTGGTCGGGGGGGCGATCGTCACCACCAACGGCGACTACTTCGCGCGCATGTGGAGCGATCCCACGGGGCAGGCCATGGTGTTCGGCGCCATCGGCCTGCAGGCATTCGGCGCGCTGCTGCTCTACCGGCTGGCGCGGCTGTCCTGATCCGAGGCAACCCACCATGAGCGCCCTGCCCCTGTCCATCCTGGCCGTGCTGCTGCTGGCCCTGGCCCTGGCGATGGCCGCCGGCCTGCTGCTGCACCAGCACGCGCAGCGCCAGACCACGGCGCAGGTCATCCAGCGGGCCCTGGGCGAGAACGCCACACCGGCCCATGCCCTGCCCGACGAACTGGCCTTCCTGCAAGGCAGCCACTGGCCCGCGCGCTGGCTGGAAAGCCGCCTGGGCCGGCTGCTCGTGGCCGATGAAGACCGCCGCCTCATCCAGCAATGCGGCCTGCCGCCGGTGCGCGCCCAGCTCACCCTGCTGATCTCGCGCGCCGTGCTGGCGCTGGGCCTGCCCGTGCTGGTCCACCTGGCCTGGGGCCATTCGGGCAACGCCTTGTTGTGGTCCGCGGCGGCCTTCGCCGTCGGCTTCATGGGCCCCAAGTGGCTGCTCAAGCACCGCGCCGGCCAGCGCCGCGAGCGCGTGGCGCACGAACTGCCCCTGTTCGTGGACATGCTGGGCCTGCTGCAGAGCGTGGGCCTGAGCCTGGACCAGAGCCTGCAGGTGATCGCCAGCGACTTCCAGCACGTGCTGCCGGTGCTCGGCGCGGAAGTGGCGCAGGCCAACCGCCAGTACAGCCAGGGCCGCACGCGCGAGCAGGCCTACCAGCGCATGGCCGGACTGCACGACAACCAGCACCTGATGGACTTCGTCGCCCTGATCAACCAGGTCGACAAACACGGCGGTGCCATCCAGGAACCGATCCGCCAGTTCAGCGAGCGCCTGCGCGTGCACCGCAAGGCCGGCATGAAGGCGCTTATCGGAAAGATCACCGTGAAGATGACCGTCGTGATGGTCACCACCCTCCTGCCCGCGCTGGTGATCATCACCGCGGGTCCCGGTTTCCTCGCCATCATCCGCTCCGTCGGGAGCATGACCGGATCATGAACACCACCGCCTCCACCCGCCTCTCTTCGCTCGGCCGCGCCTGCGGCAGCCTGCTGCTCGGTGCCGGCGCCCTGGCGCTGGGCGCCTGCGCCTCGCTGCCCGACGCGGCGCAGCTCGAAGCCGCGCAGGCCGCCGCCCGCGAACCCACGCTGGACAACCGGCCCACCTACCTGTCGCTGGTGCGCCAGATGCAGGGCAACGGCATGTGGTTCGCCTCGCTCGCCCACATCGACGCGCTGGAGCAGCGCTGGGGGGTCAGTTCCGAAACCCGCCTGCTGCGCGCCGACGCCCTGCGCCAGACCGGCCAGCCCGCGCCCAGCGCGGCGCTGTACGACAAGCTGCTCGACACCCCCGAGCGCGCCGCCGCCTACCGGGGCCTGGGCCTGCTCGCCGGCGCCAGCGACGACTACACGCGCGCGGCCGAGATGTTCGAGCGCGCGCGCCAGGTGCTGCCGGCCGACGGCCTGCTGCTCAGCGACCTGGGTTACGCCCTGCTGCGCGCGCAGCGCTTCGACGCCGCGCGCCTGCCGGTGCAACAGGCCGCGCAGCTGCTGCCCACCCACCCCAGGGTGCGCAGCAACCTCGCGCTGTACCTGCTCACGCAGGGCCAGACCGAGCAGGCCCGCCAGGTGATGGACGAAGCCCGCTTCAGCGGCGCCACGCGCCAGGCGATCGAACAACTGGCCCAGGAACTCGCGCCGCAACGCCCGCAGGCGGGCACCCTGGCGGTGCAGACCGGCCTGCGGTTGAGCCCGATGCTCGCCACGCCCCCGGCCCTGCGCGACGCCCTGATCTCTCACGCTGTCACACCCTCAGGAGGTTCCATGAAAACAAGAACGCACCACCCACACCCGCTGCGATGCCTGGCCCTGTGGGCCGCGCTCGCGGTGGCGCCGCCGCTGTGGGCGCAATCGGCCCCGGCGCCAGCCACCCCGGCCGCGCCTTCCGCGCGCGTGGGGGACGCCACCCACGAGCTGCTGCAGCGCCAGCGCGAGGGGCGCGAGACCTCGGCCACGCCACGGCCCATCGACGGTGCGGTGGCCGAGGCCAGCCACCAGCGCTACATGAAGAGCTTCGAGCAGCCACTGCCGGTCTGGTTCGGTTCGCGGCTGCAGACCAAGTAAGGCCAGCGGTTCACGGCCATGCGCCCGGCCCAGGCCCTCCTTCGCCGACACCGGCGCCAGCGCGGTGTGTACGCCATCGAGTACGCCATGGCCTTCCTGCTCTTCTTCGGCGTGGTCTATTCGATCGTCTGCTACAGCATCCTGTTCACCTTCCGCTTCGGGCTGCAGAACGCGGCCGAAGACGGCGCGCGCGCGGCCCTGCGGCACCAGAACAGCCTGGCCGCGCGGCAGCTCAAGGCACAGCAGGTGGCCGAAGACCGCTCCCTGGGCTGGAAGCCCACGGCCGCGGTGCTCACCATCCCGCTGCCCGAGGTCTGCCAGACCGCCACCGGCACCTGCCTGCAGCCCGCCGGCACACTGCCCTGCGGCACCTCGTGGGCGCTGCGCTGCCAGGTGAGCGTCACCGTGCGGCTGGGCGACCTGCACCAGGTGCTGCCACCCTTCCCGTCCTTTGCCCTGCCCAACGAACTGGTGGGCCGGGCCAGCGTGCTGCTCGACGGGAGCGCGCTGTGAACCGCCGGCAGCGCGGCGTGGCGGCGATCGAATTCGCCTTCGTGCTGCTGGGCCTGCTGCTGGCGTTCTACGGCATCGCCACCTTCGGCGTCGTGCTCTACACACAGCAGGCCTTGTCGCGCGCGGCGGCGGACGGTGCGCGCGCGGCGCAGATGTTTCCCCAGTTGCGCACCGCCACCGGCCCCGAGCTCGCCACGGCCAAGTCGCACATCGAGAGCGTGGTCTGGGACTCGCTGAGCGGCTCGGTGATCGTGCCGCTGGCGCACAGCAACACGCCGGCCACGCGCCGCGCCTGGCTCACGCAGACCGCGAGCGTGAACGTCGCCACCCCCAACACCACGCTCACCGTGACGGTGTCCTTCCCCTACACCGCCGGCCGCCTGCTGCCCTGGGTGCCGCTGCTCGACACCAGCCAGTGGCTGCCCGGCACGCTCACCAGCCGCGCCATCGCCGCGCTCTGACCATGTCACGCCGCCAGTCCGGTTCGATCGTCATCAACACGGCCATCGCGCTCAGCCTGATCGTGATCGCGCTCGTGGGCACCGAACTGGGCTACCTGTTTTTCATGAAGCGCGAGCTGCAGAAGACGGCCGACCTGGCGGCCATCGCCGGCGCCTCGGCCGTGCTGCCGGCCGATTGCACCGCGGCCCGCGCGGCGGCTCTCACCAACGCCGGCCAGAACCTCGCCGGCTTCACGCCCGTGGTGGCCTGCGGCCGCTGGGACCCGGCGCAGGGCACGGAACGCCACTTCACCGCTGGTCAGACCGCCTTCAACGCCATGCACGTGGTGATCGAAGGCACGCCACCGCCCCTGCTCGCCTTCTTTCCGGGCGAGCGCAGCCTGCGGGCCGAAGCGATCGCCGCCGCCACCGACCCGCTGGCTTCGTTCTCGGTGGGCAGCACCCTGCTGCGCACCGGAGACTCGGTGCTGGGCGACCTGCTCAAGGGCATCGGGCTCGACCTCACCGGCACCTCGCTGGTGGGTTACGACGGCCTGGCGCAGGTGCAGATCACCCCCGCCGGGCTGCTGCAAGCCCTGGGCATCCCGGTCGCCACCGACATCGGCGTGGGCGAACTCAACACCCTGCTCGCGGCCGAGACCGTGCAGCTGGGGCCGTTGCTCAACGCCATCGTCACGGCCGGTGGGCAGGACACGCTGCTGGCGAGCAACGCCGCGCTGCTCAACGCCGTGCGCAACCCGCCTGGGCGTGCCCAACCTGGAAGTGCAGCTCGGCAGCCTGGCCAGCGGGCCCTCGGGCCTGTTCGCCGAGATCATCGCCCCCGGCGCCAACGCCGCCTCGGCGCTCAACGTGGGCGTGAACGCGCTGGACCTGCTGTACTCGGCCATCGGTGTGCGCAACGCAGAAGCACGCGGTGGCCGTCAACGGCCTGAGCCTGGCCGGCCTGGTGAGCGCGAAGACCGTGCTGATCGAGCCGCCCTCCGTGGCCATCGGCGGCGTGGGCGCCACGGCCTACACCGCCCAGTTGCGCACCTGGATCGAGATCAGCACCAGCAACCTGCCGGTGATCAACCAGTTCGCGCAGATCAAGCTGCCCATCATGGTCGACCTGGTCAACGGCCGGGGCACGCTCACCGAGATGTGCACACCCGCGCTGCGCAAACCCGACGGCACGGAGCGCGCATCCATCGCGGTGAACGCCTCCATCGTCAAGGTCTGCGTGGGCCGGCCGGGCGCCAACCCGGCCAATGAAAATGAAATCTTCTCCACCAGCGCGAGCTGCGACCAGAACCTGGCCGACGAAGACCTGCTGCGCCTGGGCCTGGGGCCCGTGAACCTGGTGAGCCTGCGCACGCACCTCAAGATGGACGCGCTGCCGCTGCAGGCGAGCGTGACCCTGGCGGCTGGCGAAACCGGCACGGTGGGCAACGACCTGCTGCTGGGCAGCACCGTCAAGAACATCACCGACGCGCTGCTGCGCACCCTGCTGGTGGAAACGCTCGATCGGGGGCCGGCCCTGACCCTGGCGCAGCGCCAGGCCTCAGCGCAGAACCTGTGGAACGCGCAAGGCGCGGCCTGCGGGCAGCCGGGCCTGCCGCGTGACCCGCCTGACCAACGTCAAGGCCGGCATCGAGAACACCACCAACGGCCTCGGTGGATTCCTGGGCGGACTGAGCAGCGACGTGCTGGCCCTGCTGAGCCACACCCTGACACTCAACCTGCAAGGCCTGCTGACCGGGGTGGGCAACCTGGTCGGCGGGCTGCTGACCAGCGTGGGCGACATCCTGGGGGCCGTGCTCGGCGGCGTGATCGGAGGTTGCAGCGCGCTCATCGGCTCCAACGACGCGGCCTGCGTCAACGAGATCGCCAACAGCCTGAACGGCAACTCGTCCGGCGGCGGCGATAGCGTGCCCAACGCCATCACCGCGCTCACGGGCTACCTGCTGCAGGTGCTGCGGCCCTTGCTCGACGGCATCGGGAGCAGCGTGCTCACCCCCATCCTGCACGACGTGCTGGGCCTGCACCTGGGCCAGATCGACGTGCACCTGCGGACCCTCAACTGCCAGGCGCGCGCGCACCTCGTGTATTGACCGACCGTTCAGGTCTTGCGCTGACCGAACCACCACCACATGAACGCGCCGGCCAGAATCATGGGCACGCACAGCCACTGGCCCATGCTCATGCCCAGCGAGAGCAGGCCCAGGTGGGCGTCGGGCTCACGGAAGAACTCGGCGATGAAACGGAACACGCCGTAGCCGAACAGGAACACGGCCGACACCTGGCCACGCGCATGCTCCTTGCGCGCGTAGAACCACAGCAGCACGAACAGCAGCAGGCCTTCGAGCAGGAACTGGTACACCTGCGAGGGGTGGCGCGGCAGATCGCCCGCGCCGCGGAACACCATGCCCCAGGGCAGCGAGGGGTCGGCCACGCGGCCCCAGAGCTCGCCATTGATGAAGTTGCCCAGGCGCCCCGCGGCCAGGCCCGTGGGCACGCAGGGCGCCACGAAGTCCATCACCTGCATGAAGGGCCGCCGGCGGCTGCGCGCGTACCAGACCATGGCCAGCATCACGCCCAGCAGGCCGCCGTGGAAGCTCATGCCGCCCTGCCACACCGCGAAGATCTCCAATGGGTTGGCGAGGTAGTACGCGGGTTTGTAGAACAGGCAGTAGCCGATGCGCCCGCCGGCCACCACGCCCAGCACGCCGAGGAACAGGATGTCCTCCACGTCGCGGCGCGTCCAGGGCGGCTGGGTCACGCTGGCGAACGGGGGATGGCGCAGGCGCGCGTTGGCCAGCAGCAGGAACAGGCCGAAGGCCAGCAGGTAGGTCAGGCCATACCAGTGGATGGCCAGCGGGCCGATCTGGAGGGCGACGGGGTCGATCTGGGGATGTTGAAGCATGGTTCTATTGTGGTCCAGCTTGTGTGCGGGCGAATTCGATGAAGTGGGCCAGCGCCGGCGTGACCGCGTCGGCGCGCCAGACCAGGCTGGTCTCGCACGCCGGCGCGGCCCGCCCCCGCGAGGGCCTGGGGCTGCGGTAGACCACGCCAGGGCGCTGGAACTGCCGCACGCTCTGCGGCACCCAGGCCAGCCCCAGCCCGGCCGACACCAGGTTGACGATGGTCTGCATCTGGATCGCCTCCTGCGCCACCTGCGGCGCGCGCCCCGCCGCGTGGTACAGCGCGAAGATGGCGTCGTGCAAGGTCGGCAGGATGCGCCGCGGAAAGATCACCAGCGGCTCGGCCAGCAGCGCCGCCAACCCCGGGTGGTCCCGCGCGGCCAGCGGGTGCGACTCGGGCAGCGCGACCACGAAGGGCTCGCTGGCGATGCGCGCGTGCGCCAGGCCCGGCGCCTGGAACCCCGGGGAATGCAGCACCATGCCCGCGTCCACCTCGCCCCGCGCGAGCAGCTCCAGCTGCACGTCGCCCGTGGCCTCGATCAGCTCCAGCGCCACCTGCGGCCAGCGCTGGCGAAAGGCGCGCACCCAGCGCGGCAGCAATTCGAATCCCACGGTGGATACGAAGGCCAGCCGCAACCGGCCCAGTTCACCCGCGGCGGCCGCGCGCGCCAGCTCGGGCAGCGCCTGCGCCCGGCCCAGCAGGTCGCGCACCTCGGGCAGCAAGGCCCGGCCCGCGGGCGTGAGCGCCACGCTGCGCTTGGTGCGGTCGAACAGGCGCACGCCCAGCGCCTGCTCCAGCCCCGCAATGGCCTGGGTGAGCGGCGGCTGCGTCATGTGCAGGCGCGCGGCGGCCCGGCCGAAGTGCAGCTCTTCGGCCAGCGCCGCGAATTGGCGCCACTGGCGCAATTCAATGCGCAGCGTTTTCATGGCATCACTCATATGTCCAGCATATTAATGGAAGCCGCCAAAGCAATTGGAAACGGCCGCCGGCCTGACGCATACTTCCCGCACCCTCCCCACGAAGAGACCTCCATGGCCGACAACAAAACCATCTCCATCAAGCCCATCAACAGCCGCAGCGCCAACATCACGCAAGGCAAGTCGCGCGCGCCCAACCGCTCCATGTACTACGCCATGGGCTACGAGGAAAGCGACTTCAAGAAGCCCATGGTGGGCGTGCGCAAACGGCCACAGCACCATCACCCCCTGCAACAGCGGCCTGCAGAAGCTGGCCGACGCGGCGGTGGCCGGCATCGAGGAAGCCGGCGGCAACGCCCAGATCTTCGGCACGCCCACCATCTCCGACGGCATGGCCATGGGCACCGAAGGCATGAAGTACTCGCTGGTCAGCCGCGAGGTGATCTCCGACTGCATCGAGACCTGCGTGCAGGGCCAGTGGATGGACGGCGTGGTCGTGGTCGGCGGCTGCGACAAGAACATGCCCGGCGGCATGATGGGCATGCTGCGCGCCAACGTGCCGGCCATCTACGTGTACGGCGGCACCATCCTGCCCGGCCGCTACAAGGGCCAGGACCTCAACATCGTCAGCGTGTTCGAGGCCGTGGGCCAGAACGCCGCCGGCAACCTGAGCGACGAAGACCTGCGCGAGATCGAGATGCGCGCCATCCCCGGCTCCGGCTCGTGCGGCGGCATGTACACCGCCAACACCATGTCCTCGTCCTTCGAGGCCCTGGGCCTGTCGCTGGCGTACTCCAGCACCATGGCCAACCCGCACGACGAGAAGCAGAACTCGGCCAAGGAATCGGCCAAGGTGCTGATCGAGGCGATCAAGAAGGACATCAAGCCGCGCGACATCGTGACCAAGAAGTCGCTGGAAAACGCCGTGGCCGTGATCATCGCCGACCGGCGGCTCCACCAACGCGGTGCTGCACTTCCTGGCCATCGCGCACGCGGCCGGCGTGGAATGGTCCATCGACGATTTCGAGCGCATCCGCAAGAAGACCCCCGTGCTGTGCGACCTCAAGCCCTCGGGCAAGTACCTCGCGGTCGACCTGCACCAGGCCGGCGGCATCCCGCAGGTCATGAAGGTGCTGCTCAAGGCCGGCCTGCTGCACGGCGACTGCCTCACCATCACCGGCCAGACCGTGGCCGAGGTGCTCAAGGACGTGCCCGATGCGCCGCGCGCCGACCAGGACGTGATCCGCCCCATCGACAACCCCATGTACGCGGAAGGCCACCTGGCCATCCTCAAGGGCAACCTGTCGCCCGAAGGCGCGGTGGCCAAGATCACCGGTCTGAAGAACCCCGTCATCACCGGCCCGGCGCGCGTGTTCGACGACGAACAGTCCGCGCTCCAGGCGATCCTGGACGGCAAGATCGTCGCGGGCGACGTGATGGTGCTGCGCTACCTGGGCCCCAAGGGCGGCCCCGGCATGCCCGAGATGCTCGCCCCCACCGGTGCGCTGATCGGCGCGGGCCTGGGCGAGAGCGTGGGCCTGATCACCGACGGCCGCTTCTCCGGCGGCACCTGGGGCATGGTGGTGGGCCACGTGGCGCCCGAAGCCGCCGCAGGTGGCACGATCGCCTTCGTGAAGGAAGGCGACTCCATCACCATCGATGCCCACCAACTGGTGCTGGAACTCAACGTGCCCGAAGCGGAGATCGCCAAGCGCCGTGAAGGCTGGACGCCCCCGGCACCGCGCTACACGCGCGGCGTGCAGGCCAAGTTCGCGTTCAACGCGGCCAGCGCCAGCAAGGGCGCCGTGCTCGACAACTACTGATCCGCCCGCGCGGATCGGTCAGCGCGAGCGGCGCTTGGGCTTGATGCCCAGCGCCTCGCGCTGCTTGTCGATGCGGTCCTTCTTCTTCTGATCCATCTTCTCCATCGCCTTGCGCTTGGTGTAGCCGGTGGCGTCGGCCCAGGCCCACCAGGCCACGGCCAGGGCGAACGGCGACAGCACCCACCACCAGGACCATTCGGCCACCACGCCGAACTCCAGGTACTTCAACAACGACAGCACGACGCCTGCGATCAGCAAATACATCACAAACTCCGGTAAAGGCCCCGTGAAGCGGGCAAGAAACTGTAAGCGTTCGTTTCTGGGCGGGTGCGGCTCGGTAGAATCGATCGCGTGACACTCTCCCGCATTCATCGACAAGGACACCCCATGAAACGCGCTCTCCTGATTATGGCCGCCATGACGACGCTGGCCGCTCCGGCCATCGCCGACGAAGCCCTCGCCAAGAGCAAGAACTGCATGGCCTGCCATGCCGTGGACAAGAAGCTGGTGGGCCCCTCCTACAAGGACGTGGCCAAGAAGTATGCGGGCGACGCCAAGGCCGTGGACGCGCTGGCCGCCAAGATCGTCAAGGGCTCCGAAGTGGGCAAGGGCAACTGGGGCGCTGTGCCCATGCCGCCCAACCCGCAGGTCAGCGAAGCCGAGGCCAAGAAGCTGGCGGCCTGGGTGCTGAGCATCAAGTAAGCCACCTGCCTGCTCGCCCACAAAAAAACCCCGCTGGAGTCCAGCGGGTTTTTTGTTGCCGGTAGCGGTGGACTCAGTCCACGATGCCCACGTGCAGGAAGCCGGCCTGCGCCGAGCTGCGCGCGCCAATCAGCAGTTCGATGCGCGTCGAACGCATCGTGAAGAAAGTGTTGGGCGCTTGGGTGGCCGAGTAGATGCCGATCGATCTCTGGGGAACCCAGCCACCCAGGGTCAAGTCCAGCAGTTGGAGCCCCGCATCGGTCATGGACATTTTGTACTCGGTCGAGGTCGCGTTGGTCACATCGAGCGTGCCGTTGGTGGACCACCCGGTGCTGGTGAACGTCGTGGCGCCAGCGACCGTGGGAACACCGATGGTGAGCACCTGGGATCCATCCCCCGGCGAGGTGCCGGCGCTCAGATAAATCTTCTCGCCATCCACTTCGGCCACGCTGAAGCGGCCCTGAGACGTGCCCGTGACGGGATCCTTCATCTGCCACATCCCAGCCTGGGCGTCGGCCTCGACGTCGAAGGTGAGCAGACTGGCCGGAGGACAGTGGGCGACCTGGTAGATCGTGGCATCGGTGCAAAAACTGATCACGGTGCCGCTGCCCGATATCGCGAACTGCGAAATGGCCGATTGGCGACCGCCGCCCACCAAGTGTTGAATGTAGGCGCGGTCGTAGACGCCATCCAGGCTGCCTTGCGTGAGCACGAAGGCGCGGGTGCGCAACGAAGGGGTAGACCGCATACGTCGCAGGTGCGGCGAACGGCACCGCGAATGGGAAGCCGCCCACAATGCTGTCCCCGACGCTGCGCAGGGAGGACGTGTTGGTGCCGACGATGCGGCTGCTCTGCACCGTCCAGTTCTTGGCGGGCGCCACGGGCGCGGTCAGCGTGCCCGAGGTTGTGGTGCCGACCGCATCTGTCATCGTGTAGGCGGCCTCGTCGTAGTCGATGCTGAGCTTCTGGCGCGAGCCGTTGGCGGCGAACACGGTGTAGTCGCCGCTGCGGGAGTCACGGGGCTGCACCAGGAAATCCACCGTTTTCGTGCGGCCACCCGAGGCGCTGGCCGTGAGCTTGTAGGCGCCGGACAGCACCGCGCTGGGGTTCTTGAACCGCGAAACCCACCGCGAGGTGCCCGTCTCCACGTCGGTGCGGGTCACGCCGCTCCCGCTGTCGCTGCCGGCCCAGGAGGCGGCGTCATTGGACTTGACCACCACCGATTGTCCCGGCCGCACGGTGTACTTGCCGGCGAGATCGGGGGTTGCTGCAGTGCCCGCAACTTCGACGGTGAGCGCGAACTCGGGGGGCGGTGCTGTCGGTGCGGGACTGTCGCCCCCTCCCCCTTCCGCAACCCAGCAACCCCATGACCAATGCCGCGGCAAACGCGGACTTCACGCTTCTGAGCATGTCCATCCCTTGATGCAAATTGATTCGTTGATCCCTCCGACGGCGCCAGAGAGTGAATCAAAATGTAACTAAATGCCGTGTATTTGTAACATGAGGAGAAACCCTCATGGGTGCTCACAAAAAGCGGAGCGGCCCTTCAAGGGCCGCTCTGAAGGCCGCGGCGAGCGGCCTGAAAACACCCTGGCCGGGTCAGTTGGTCTCGGCCAGCTGCTCGAGAATGGCCGGGTTCTCCAGCGTCGAGGTGTCCTGCGTGATGGCCTCGCCCTTGGCGATGGAGCGCAGCAGGCGGCGCATGATCTTGCCGCTGCGGGTCTTGGGCAGGTTGTCGCCGAAGCGGATGTCCTTGGGCTTGGCGATCGGGCCGATTTCCTTGCCCACCCAGTCGCGCAACTGCTTGGCGATGGCCTTGGCCTCCTCGCCCGTGGGGCGGCTGCGCTTGAGCACCACGAAGGCCACGATGGCCTCGCCCGTGAGGTCGTCCGGGCGGCCCACCACGGCGGCTTCGGCCACCAGGTCCGTCTTGCCCACCAGCGCGGACTCGATCTCCATCGTGCCCATGCGGTGGCCCGAGACGTTGAGCACGTCGTCGATGCGGCCGGTGATGCGGAAGTAGCCCCGGTCGGCGCTGCGCACCGCGCCGTCGCCCGCCAGGTAGTAGCCCTTGAGCTCTTCGGGGAAGTAGCTCTTCTTGAAACGCTCCGGGTCGCCCCAGATGGTGCGAATCATGGACGGCCAGGGCTTCTTTACCACCAGGATGCCGCCGGCGCCGTTGGGCACGTCGTTGCCGGCCTCATCGACGATGGCCGCGGCAATGCCCGGCAGGGGCAGCGTGCACGAGCCCGGCACCAGCGGCGTGGCGCCCGGCAGCGGGGTAATCATGTGGCCGCCGGTCTCGGTCTGCCAGAAGGTGTCCACGATGGGGCAGCGCTCGCCGCCCACGTGCTTGTAGTACCACATCCAGGCCTCGGGGTTGATGGGCTCGCCCACCGAGCCGAGCAGGCGCAGGCTGGACAGATCGGAGCGCGCGGGGTGCACCTTTTCGTCGCCCTCGGCGGCCTTGATCAGCGAGCGGATGGCCGTGGGCGCGGTGTAGAAGATCGTGACCTTGTGCTTCTCGATCATCTGCCAGAAGCGCCCGGCGTTCGGGTAGGTGGGCACGCCCTCGAACACGACCTGCGTGGCGCCCGCGGCCAGCGGGCCGTAGGTGACGTAGGTGTGGCCGGTGATCCAGCCGATGTCGGCCGTGCACCAGAAGATGTCTTCGGGCCGCAGGTCGAAGGTCCAGTTCATGGTGAGCTGCGCCCACAGCAGGTAGCCGCCGGTGCTGTGCTGCACGCCCTTGGGCTTGCCGGTGGAACCCGAGGTATAGAGCACGAACAGAGGGTGCTCGGCGCTCACCATTTCCGCCGGGCAGCTGGTGGACTGCTCGGCCATGGCGTCGTGCATGAAGGTGTCGCGGCCCGCGACCATGTTGCAGGCCGTGGGGGTGCGCTGGAACACGATCACGTTCTTGATCGAGTCGCAGCCGCCCATGCCGATGCCTTCGTCCACGATGGCCTTGAGCGGCAGCTCCTTGCCGCCGCGCAGCTGGTAGTTGGCGGTGATCACGGCCACGGCGCCCGCGTCCTGGATGCGCTCCTGCAAGGCCTTGGCCGAGAAGCCGCCGAACACCACGCTGTGCGTGGCGCCGATGCGCGCGCAGGCCTGCATGACCACCACACCCTCCACCGTCATGGGCATGTAGATGACGACGCGGTCACCCTTCTTCACACCGCGCGCCTTGAGCGCGTTGGCGAACTGCGAGACCTTGGCCAGCAGTTCCTTGTAAGTGACCTTGGTCACGTCGCCGTTGTCGGCCTCGAAGATGATGGCGGTCTTGTTTTCCACCGGCGTGCCCATGTGGCGGTCCAGGCAGTTGTACGAGGCGTTGAGCTCGCCGTCCTCGAACCATTTGTAGAACGGCGCCTTGCTGCTGTCGAGCGTCTTGGTGAAGGGCTTGTGCCAGCTCAGGGTTTCGCGCGCCAGCCGGGCCCAGAAGCCTTCGAAGTCCTTGTCGGCCTCGGCGCACAGCGCCTGGTAGGCCTCCATGCCCGAGACCCGCGCGGCCTTCACGGTGGCGGCCGAGGGCTCAAAGACGCGGTTTTCGACCAGGGTGGATTCGATCGTCGACGAAGGCGCGGACATGAAAGTCTCCTAAATGTTGTGGGCAGATGACAGGCCGGGACTGTGCTGAAGGGCTCTTACGAGTCTCTTACAGAAAAGGGCGCAGACCTACAATACCGCCTGCCGTCTGGCCGCCCATCCCGGGGGCTCGGTACATTGTGTCACCATCCATGAGCGACCCCGTCAAAGTCCAAGCCCCGATCCGCGCGCTGCCCAACCTGATCTTCGCCAGCCGCTGGCTGCAGTTGCCGCTCTACATCGGCCTGATCGCGGCACAGGCCATCTATGTCTTCCATTTCTGGGTCGAACTGGTCCACCTGATCGAGGCCGCGTTCGGCAACGACGTGGCGCTGGCCAAGCTGGTCACCAGCATCGGCTACAAGAGCGACGTGCAGCTCACCGGCCTGAACGAGACCATCATCATGCTGGTGGTGCTCGCGCTGATCGACGTGGTGATGATCTCCAACCTGCTGATCATGGTGATCGTGGGCGGCTACGAGACCTTCGTGAGCCGCATGCACCTGGAAAACCACCCCGACCAGCCCGAGTGGCTCAGCCACGTGAACGCCTCGGTGCTCAAGGTGAAGCTGGCCACGGCCATCATCGGCATCAGCTCGATCCACCTGCTCAAGACCTTCATCAACGCCGCCAACTACGACGTGAAGGTCCTGATGTGGCAGACCATCATCCATGTGGTCTTCCTGCTCAGCGCCATGGCCATCGCCATGACCGACCGGCTGATGGCCCACCCGGCGGACAACGGCCACTGACCGCGCGCCTTCGGGCGCCTTGTGGGGTTTTCTGCGCCCCGGCATGGGCCATCCATGCACAAAAGTTATAATTGACGCCTCAGCCATCCGGCCCCTGGCCGGGTGGCGCTCATGTGCTACTCGCGGATCGCCCTGCATCCCGTCGCGGCACAGAGATTTCAATGGCCGGTCTTCCGGCCTCGACGCCGCGTCACTCCCGCACCGTGCCAGCCCCCCAGACAGGGCCCGCTGACCGGGCTTGCGTGATGGCAGGCGCTGGGTTTGCCGATTCGTCGCTGTCAGTGTCTGTCTGCGGTCTTGAATGACCCGGTCGGGCACGCGCGTGCCCCCTGCTTCAAGACCGTTCGCGGTGCCTTGTCCAACTTGCACAGGAGGCAGCACCACCCATGGCCCAACCCATTTCCATCGAACACGTCTTCAAGGTGTTCGGCGACCAGCCCGAGGCCGCCCTCGATCTCGTCCGCGAAGGCCGCAGCAAGCAGGAGATCCTCGCCGAAACCGGGCAATCCATCGGGGTCTTCGACGCCCATTTCGAGATCGAGGCCGGCGAGATCTTCGTCATCATGGGCCTGTCGGGCTCGGGCAAATCGACGCTGGTGCGCCTGCTCAACCGGCTGATCGAACCCACGGCCGGCCGCATCCTGGTCAACGGCCAGAACATCAACGACCTCTCGGACGCCGGCCTGCGCGCCCTGCGGCGCAAGGACATCAGCATGGTGTTCCAGTCGTTCGCGCTGATGCCGCACATGACCGTGCGCGACAACACCGCCTTCGGCCTGGAACTCGCGGGCGTCAAGCCCGCGCAGCGCCTGGCGCTGGCCGACCAGGCCCTCGAACAGGTGGGCCTGGCTGGCTGGGGCGACAGCTACCCCGATGAACTCTCCGGCGGCATGCAGCAGCGCGTGGGCCTGGCGCGCGCGCTGGCTTCGGACCCGTCCATCCTGCTGATGGACGAGGCCTTCTCGGCGCTGGACCCGATCATTCGCACCGAGATGCAGAGCGAGCTGCTGCGCCTGCAGCAGGTGCGCCGCCGCACCATCGTCTTCATCTCGCACGACCTCGACGAGGCCATGCGCATCGGCGACCGCATCGCCATCATGAAGGACGGCCAGGTGGTGCAGGTCGGCACGCCGGAAGACATCCTGCGCCAGCCGGCCGACGACTACGTGCGCAACTTCGTGCGCGGCGTCGACGCGGCGGCGGTGTTCAAGGCCGGCGACATCGCCCGGCAGACGCAGGTCGTGGTGGCCGAGCACCCGAACAAGGGCGCGCGCGCCGCGCTCAAGCTGCTCGAAGACAAGGACCGCGACTGGGCCTACGTCGTCAGCCCCGACCAGCGCTACCTCGGCCTGGTGTCGGCGGACTCCCTGCGCCACGCGCTGCAGGACCACGACGGCCCGCTGGGCCTCTCGCGCGCCTACCTGCCCGACGTGCAAGTGGTCAACGCCGCCCACCCGGTGGCTGAGCTTTTCGGCCAGGCCGCGAACGCGCCCTACCCGCTGCCCGTCGTGGACGCCCACGGCCGCTACCGCGGCGCCATCAGCAAGAACACGCTGCTGAAGTTCCTGGACCGCGCGGCGGCCTGAGGCCGCCCCCCACTGGAGAGAACATGAACGACACCGACATCGAGATCACCGCAAGCCCCGCCACCACCGACGCGTGGGGCGCGTCCACCGCGGCCGCCAGCGACAACTGGCTCGACACCACCGCGCTCAGCGACACCACCACCCCGATGGCCGACGAAGGCTTTCGCCTCAGCCAGCTGTGGGACGGCTCGCTGCCCGTCGAGAACTGGATCAACGACGCTCTGAGCTGGACGGTGGACCACTTCCGCCCGTTCTTCCAGACCGTGCGCGCGCCCATCGACACCACGCTCACCAGCGTGGAACAGCTGCTGTTGAGCGTCCCGATGCTGGCCATGGTCACGCTGATGGGCCTGCTGGCCTGGCAGTTCGCCGGCCGCGCCATCGCCATCGGCACCGTGGTTTCGCTGCTGCTGGTGGGCATGCTGGGCATCTGGCCCGAGGCCATGGTCACGCTCTCGCTGGTGCTGACCTCGCTGGTGTTCTGCATCGCCATCGGCCTGCCGCTGGGCATCCTGCTGGCGAGCAGCGACCGCACGCAGCGCCTGCTTCGCCCAGTGCTCGACGCGATGCAGACCACGCCGGCCTTCGTCTACCTCGTGCCGGTGGTGATGCTGTTCGGCATCGGCAACGTGCCCGGCGTCATCGTCACCATCGTCTTCGCCCTGCCCCCGCTGGTGCGCCTGACCGACCTGGGCATCCGCCAGGTGCGGCCCGACCTGATCGAAGCGGCGCGCGCCTACGGCGCCTCGCGCTGGCAGATGCTGGCCAAGGTGCAGTTGCCGCTGGCGCTGCCCTCCATCATGGCGGGCATCAACCAGGCGCTGATGCTCTCGCTGTCCATGGTGGTCATCGCTTCGATGATCGCCGTCGGTGGCCTGGGGCAGATGGTGCTGCGCGGCATTGGCCGCCTGGACATGGGCATCGCCGCCGTCGGCGGCCTGGGCATCGTGCTGCTGGCGATCGCGCTGGACCGCATCACCCAGGCCCTGGGCCGGCCCGGCCGGGGCGCGCGCCACTGGTGGCAGCAAGGCCCCGCGGGCCTGGTCGTGCGGCTGCTGCGCCCCGCGCCCGCCCGCCAGGCGGCGGCCCCGGCCGCCCTGCCCGCCACCGCCCCCCTTTCCACCTCCTGAGCCTTCGCGCCCAGGCCCTCCCACCCACCATCGAAAGGAAACCGATGACCTTCCCCACGCCCACCCCTCTGTGGCGCACCCTGCTCGGCGGCGGCCTCATGGCCCTCGCCCTCACGGGCCCGGCCCAGGCGCAGAACCTGCCCGGCCAAGGCATTGCCGTGCAGCCGCTGCAAAGCTCCATCGCCGAAGAGACCTTCCAGACCCTGCTGGTGTCGCGCGCGCTGGCCAAACTGGGTTACGACGTGAAGCCGATCAAGGAAGTGGAGTACCCGACCGCCCACGTGGCGATCGCCAACGGCGACGCCACCTTCATGGCCGACCACTGGGATCCGCTGCACGCGGACTTCTACAAGAACGCCGGCGGCGACGCCAAGCTCTACCGCCAGGGCGCCTACTCGCCCGGCGCGGCCCAGGGCTACCTGATCGACCGCAAGACCGCCGAGGCTCACAAGATCACGCGCGTGGACCAGCTCAAGGACCCGGCGATCGCCAAGCTGTTCGACCACAACGGCGACGGCAAGGCCGACCTGACCGGCTGCAACCCCGGCTGGGGCTGCGAGGCGGTGATCGAACACCACCTCGACGCCTACAAGCTGCGCGACACGGTGACGCACCAGCAGGGCAGCTACGCCGCGCTGATCGCCGACACCATCACGCGCCTCAAGCAGGGCCAGCCGGTGCTGTACTACACCTGGACGCCCTACTGGGTCAGCGGCGTGCTGCGCCCCGGCCAGGAAGTGGTGTGGCTGCAGGTGCCGTTCTCCTCACTGCCGGGGGAGCAAAGCAAGCTCGACACCCAGCTGCCCAACGGCCAGAACTACGGCTTCGTGCTCAACACGCAGCGCATCGTGGCCAACCGGCAGTTCACCGAGCAGAACCCGGCGGCCGCGCGGCTGTTCGAGGTGATGGCGCTGCCGGTGGCCGACATCAACGCCCAGAACCTGCGCATGCGCGAAGGCCAGAACAAGCCGCAGGACGTGGAGCGCCACACCGACGCCTGGATCAAGGCCCACCAGAAGACCTTCGACGGCTGGATCTCGCAAGCCCTGGCGGCCGCGAAACGCTAAGGCGCCGACACCCCCTGAAAAAGCCCGGCCTGCCGGGCTTTTTCATGCGCTCAACGCGCGAGCAAGCCGATCACCAGCGCGTTGGCGAGGTCGATGAAGAACCCGCACACCAGCGGCACCACGATGAAGGCCCGGGGCGCCGCGCCGTAGGCCCGCACCACCGCGCTCATGTTGGCGATGGCGGTGGCGGTCGAGCCCAGCGCGATGCCGCCGAAGCCCGAGCAGATGACGGCCGCTTCGTAGTCGCGCCCCATGAAGCGGAACACGACGAAAGCCGTGAACGCCACCGCGAGCAGCACCTGCAGCGTCATGGTCACGGCCATGAAGCCCAGCACCGGCTCCAGCTCCCACAGGCGCAGGCCCATGAGCGCCATGGTGAGGAACAGGCCGAGGCTCAGGTCGGAGATCAGCGCCACCCCCAGCCGCATGCTCGGCCAGTTCCACAGGCGACCGCCTTCGGGGGCCAGCCACTGCCCGGCGCTGCGCAGGCCGATGCCCGCCATCAGGCAGCCCACGAAGGCCGGCAGGTGCAGCCCGGTGAGCGCGACCAGCTCGTTGACGCCCTGCCCCAGCATCAGGGCCAGGTTGAGCCAGAGCAAGGCCATCAGCACGCCGTGGTAGTCGAGCCGCAGGTGGGCTTCGTCCTGGTAGCGCGTGCCGACCTCCACGTCGGCCGCGCCCGAGGGCACGATGCGGTGGCGGCGCATCAACCACGCCGCCAGCGGCCCGCCCACCAGGCAGGCCGCGATCATGCCCACCATGTTGGCCGCCAGGCCCAGCTCGCCCGCGTTGGCGATGCCCAGGCGGTCAACGAAGTGCGGCGTCCAGGCCAGCGTGGTGCCGACCCCACCGGTGAGCGAGATCGAGCCGGCCATGAGGCCCGCGCGCGCATCCATGCCGAACGCGCTGGCCGCCGCCATGCCGACCCCGTTCTGCAACAGCATGAAGCCGATGGCCAGCACCAGCAGCACCACCAGCGAGCGCCCGCCCTGGCGCAGCGTGCGCACATCCGTGCCTAGGCCGATGGCGGCGAAAAAGTACAGCAGCAGCATGTCCCGCGCGCCGAGCTCGAACACCACCCGCACATCCAGCGTGTAGTACAGGGTGCAGACGACCAGCGCGCACACCACCCCGCCCACCACGGCCTCCGGGATGTTGTAGCGCTGCAGCCAGGCGTGGCGCTGCGTGAGCCACTTGCCCACGAAGAGCAGCAGGATGGCGAGCGTGAAGCTGGCGAAAGGATCGACGAGGAAGCTGGTGCGCCAGGGGAACGGGATCATGGCGCCATGGTAGCGGTCAACGCCCCGTCATCTTCTCCGGCACCACCCACTGGTCGAACTGCTCGGCCGTCACGTGGCCCAGCGCCAGCGCGGCCTCGCGCAGCGTGGTGCCCTCCTTGTGCGCCTTCTTGGCGATCTGCGCGGCCTTGTCGTAGCCGATGTGCGTGTTCAGCGCCGTCACCAGCATGAGCGAGCGGTCCACCAGCTCGGTGATGCGCGCGCGGTTGGGCTCGATGCCCACGGCGCAGTGGTCGTTGAAGCTCTTCATGCCGTCGGCCAGCAGGCGCACGCTCTGCAGGAAGTTGTGCGCCACCATCGGGCGGAACACGTTGAGTTCGAAGTTGCCCGAGGCGCCGCCGAAGTTGATCGCCACGTCGTTGCCGAACACCTGGGCCGCCAGCATGGTGACGGCCTCGCTCTGCGTGGGATTGACCTTGCCCGGCATGATGGACGAGCCGGGCTCGTTCTCGGGAATGCTGAGTTCGCCGATGCCGCTGCGCGGGCCGCTGGCGAGCCAGCGCACGTCGTTGGCGATCTTCATGAGGCTGGCCGCGAGCGTCTTGAGCGCGCCGTGCGCGTGCACCAGGGCATCGACGCTGGCCATGGCCTCGAACTTGTTGGGCGCGGTGACAAAGGGCAAGCCGGTGAGCCGGGCCAGTTCGGCCGCCACCTGCTCAGCATAGCCCTTGGGCGCGTTCAGGCCGGTGCCCACCGCCGTGCCGCCCAGCGCCAGTTCGCACAGGTGCGGCAAGGCCGCGCGCACATGCGCCTCGCCGTGCGCGAGCTGCGCCACCCAGCCCGAGAACTCCTGCCCTAGCGTGAGCGGCGTGGCGTCCTGCAGGTGGGTGCGGCCGATCTTGACGATGCCGTCGAAGTCGCGCGCCTTCTTCTCCAGCGTGCCGCGCAGCAGCGCCAGCGCCGGCAGCAGGCGGTGCGTGAGGGCCTCTACCGCCGCCACGTGCATGGCGGTCGGGAACACGTCGTTGCTCGACTGGCTGCGGTTCACGTCGTCGTTCGGGTGCACCAGGCGCCCTTCGCCGCGCTCGCCGCCCAGCAGCTCGCTGGCGCGGTTGGCCAGCACCTCGTTCACGTTCATGTTGGTCTGCGTGCCCGAGCCGGTCTGCCAGACCACCAGCGGGAACTCCACCTCGTGGCCGCCGGCGATCACCTCGTCGGCCGCTTTCGCGATGGCCTGGGTCTTTTTCTCGTCCTGCAGGCCCAGCGCGTGGTTGACCACGGCCGAGGCGCGCTTGACCTGCGCCAGGGCGCGGATCATCTCGCGCGGCTGGCGCTCGCCCGAGATGTCGAAGTTCTGCAGCGAGCGCTGCGTCTGGGCGCCCCAGAGGCGGTCGGCCGGGACGTCGATGGGACCGAAGGTGTCGCGTTCGGAGCGGGTGGCCGGGCGGGTGTTCATGGTGTGGCGTGACCTGTCAAAATAGAGGGCTGGAGAAGCCAAGCCCCAAGGCCCTCCAGCATAGCTCCAAATAAAAGCAATTCTCATCTGATCGCCACTTGACGCCTTGCCCCGGCCGCCGACGCGATTTGCCCCCTACGCCCACGACACCATGACGACCACCATCCGCCAGGCCGACCTCATCGAATCCATCGCGGCCGCGCTGCAGTACATCAGCTACTACCACCCCGCCGACTACATCGCCCACCTGGCCCGCGCCTACCAGCGCGAGCAGAGCCCGGCGGCCAAGGACGCGATCGCGCAGATCCTGACCAACAGCAAGATGAGCGCCACCGGCCAGCGCCCGATCTGCCAGGACACCGGCATCGTCAACGTGTTCCTCAAGGTCGGCATGAACGTGCGCTGGGAAGGCTTCACCGGCGGCCTGGAAGACGCCATCAACGAAGGCGTGCGCCGCGGCTACAACCACCCCGACAACACGCTGCGCGCCTCCGTCGTGGCCGACCCGCAGTTCGCCCGCAAGAACACCAAGGACAACACGCCCGCCGTGATCTTCACCGAGCTGGTGCCCGGCGACACCGTGGAAGTGACCGTGGCCGCCAAGGGCGGCGGCAGCGAGAACAAGAGCAAGATGATCATGCTCAACCCCGGCGACTCGGTGGTCGACTGGGTGCTCAAGACCCGTGCCCACCATGGGCGCGGGCTGGTGCCCGCCGGGCATGCTGGGCATCGGCATCGGCGGCACGGCCGAGAAGGCGGTGCTGATGGCCAAGGAAAGCCTGATGGACGACATCGACATGTACGAGCTGCAGGCCAAGGCCTCGAAGGGAGAGAAGCTCGACCAGGTCGAGGAACTGCGCCTGGAGCTGTACGAGAAGGTCAACGCCCTGGGCATCGGCGCGCAAGGCCTGGGCGGCCTGACCACCGTGCTCGACGTCAAGATCAAGATGTACCCCACGCACGCGGCCAGCAAGCCCGTGGCGATGATCCCCAACTGCGCGGCCACGCGCCACGCGCACTTCGTGATGGACGGCAGCGGCCCGGTCTACCTGGACGCGCCGAGCCTGGACCTCTGGCCCAACGTGAACTGGGTGCCCGACACGCAGAAGAGCAAGCGCGTCGACCTCAACACGCTGACCAAGGAAGAAGTCGCCAGCTGGAAGCCCGGCGACACCCTGCTGCTCAACGGCAAGATGCTCACGGGCCGCGACGCGGCGCACAAGCGCATCAAGGACATGCTGGCCAATGGCGAGAAACTGCCGGTGGACTTCACCAACCGCGTGATCTATTACGTCGGCCCGGTCGACCCGGTGCGCGACGAGGCCGTGGGCCCGGCCGGCCCCACCACCGCCACCCGCATGGACGGCTTCACCGAAATGATGCTGGCCGAGACCGGCCTGATCGCGATGATCGGCAAGTCCGAGCGCGGCCCGGTCGCCATCGAGGCCATCAAGAAGCACAAGAGCGCCTACCTCATGGCCGTGGGCGGTGCGGCCTACCTGGTCTCCAAGGCCATCAAGACCGCGAAGGTGCTGGGTTTCGCCGACCTGGGCATGGAGGCCATCTACGAATTCGACGTGGTCGACATGCCCGTAACCGTGGCCGTGGACGCGGGCGGCACCAGCGCGCACATCACCGGCCCGGCCGAGTGGCAGAAGCGCATCGCCACCGGCGAGTTCAAGGGCATCGAGGTCGCCGCCGCTTGAAAACCGTCGGGGTGTTCGACAGCGGGGTCGGCGGCCTGAGCGTGCTGCGCGCCCTGCTCGCCGAGCTGCCGGGCACGCGCTTCGTCTACGCTGCCGACAGCGCGCACGCGCCCTACGGCGAGCGCACGGCGCAGGACGTGTCGGCGCGCACGCACCGCATCACCGCCCAGCTGCGTGAGCAGCACGGCATCGACGCCCTGGTGGTCGCCTGCAACACCGCCACGGCCCACGCCATCGACGACCTGCGCAAGGCCTACCCCGACATGCCCATCGTGGGCGTGGAACCCGCCCTCAAGCCCGCCGCCGCCCTGAGCCGCAGCGGCGGCATCGGCGTGCTGGCCACGCGCGGCACGCTCGAGAGCGCGCGTTTCGCCCAGCTGCGCGACCGGCTGGTCGCCGCCGCGCCCCGTCCCCTGCGGTTCATCAGTCAGCCCTGCGATGGCCTGGCGGCGGCCATCGAGCGACACGAGCTGCCCACCATCGAGGCCTTGAGCACGCGCTATGTGCAAGAACTGCTGCAAGGCCCCCAAGGCGACCACCCCATCGACACCCTGGTGCTCGGTTGCACGCACTACCCGTTCGCGGCCGAGCTGCTGGGCCGCCTGTGCGGCCCCGATGTGACGCTGGTGGACACGGGCGCCCCCGTCGCGCGCCGCACCCGCGATGTGCTGGGCCTGCCCCTGCTCCCGGACGCGCCCACCGTGCCGCCCTTGCTGCTGTCCAGCGGCAACCCCTCGGCCCTGGCCCAGGCCGCCCAGCGCTGGTTGGGCCTGGGTGTGGAAGCGCGAAGCCTCTAGGCCTGCAGCGCGGCAGCGCGCCCGCGCTGCATGTTCACCGGCACCAGCAAGGCCAGGCCGATCACGAACAGCACCGCCGTGAAGCCGATGGCCAGGCGCTGGTTGCCCCCGGTCATCCAGGTGATGGCGCCATAGCTCAGCGGGCCGATGATGCTGCGCACCCGCGTGGCGAAGGTCCACAGGCCGAAGAACTCGGCCAGTTGCGCCGGTGGCGCCAGCATGCCGGCCATGGCACGGCCCGAAGACTGGCTCGCGCCCATGCACACGCCCGCGATGGCCGCGGCGTACCAGAAGCCGCCCTTGGTGGTGGTGAGCGCCGCGATGATGCAGGTCGCCACCCAGCCCACCAGCGTGATGCCCAGCGCCAGCTTGTGGCCCAGGCGGTCCTGCCAGTAGCCGAAGGCCAGAGCCCCGAGCGCGGCCGCGATGTTGAGCACGAAGATCAGCACCATGGTCTCCTGCTGCACGAAGCCGATCACCTGCTCCGCGTAGATCGCCGCCAGGGTGATCGCCACCGCCACGCCGCCCTGGTAGGCCGCCACGCAGGCCAGCAGCCACATGAAATCGCGGTAACGGCGCGCCTGCTGGAAGGTGCGGTGCAGCTGGCGCAGCGATTCGCGCCAGCCCGCCGCGCCCGCGGGCCCGGTCTGGGGCTGGGCGCGCTCGCGCAGCAAACCCAGCGTGAACAGCGCCGCCACCGCGAACACCGCCGCCGTGATCCCCATCGTCACCGGCACGAACTGCTCGGCTTTCTGGCCCTGCGCCTGGGCCCAGAGCACATAGCCCAGGCTCAGCCCCAGCGCCAGCATGCCACCCACATAGCCCAGGCTCCAGCCCCAGCCGCTCACCCGCCCCATGGCCTCGGGTTTCGCCAGCTCGGGCAGGAACGCGGCAATGAGCGACTCGCCCCAGGCAAAGAACACGTTGGACACGACGATGAGCACCATGCCCAGCACCACCGCCCCCGGCCCCACCAGGCCCAGCGCGGCCGTGGCCAGCACGCAGCCCAGCGTGGTCATCATGAGCAGCCGCTTCTTGGCCGCGTGGCGGTCCGCCCACGCGCCCATGGCGGGGATGGTGAACATCACGATCAGGTGCGAAATGCTGAGCGCCAGCGTCCAGGCGAAGGTCGCCCATTCGGCGCCACCGGCCACCGCCCCCACGAAATAGGCCGCGAACACCGCGGTGATCACCACCGTGGTGTAGCCGGAGTTCGCGAAGTCGAACATCGCCCAGCCGAACACCTCGCGCTTGCGCACGCCGGGGTTCAGGGCATCGGTGGAGAAAAAGGCCATGGGGACTCCGGAGGGCGAGGCCAGGTGCTCGCGCTCTGAAGTCTATTACGCGGCCGTGACCGGTCCGTCAGTGCAGGTGGCGCGGCTTGCGCGGGCCACCGTGCGAGGGGCCGCCATGGCCGCGCGGCGGCTTGCCCAGCTGCATCGAATTCACCAGCGACTCGAAGCGCTGGTTGAAGAGCTTGTCGATCGCGCCCACGACGTCGCCCAGTTCGGCCTGGTCGAAGTGGCGCTCCATGACGTGCAGCACGTCCTGCACCAGCAGGTCGCGTTGCACCTGCATGATGGCGGCCGGCGTGGGGCCCACGAAGCACATCAGGAAGTCGTCGCGCGCTTCCTCGTCGGGCGCACCCTCTTCTTCGTCGTACTCGGCGTCGTAGAACGACACTTCCAGCGGTGCCCCGGCCGACGCGATGTCGTTCAGGCCCATGCAGGCCTCCTCGATCACCTGGCGGAAATCCTCGTCGCCCGGCACCGTCCAGCAGATCTGCAGCACGTGGGCCTCGGCGTCGAAACGGATGCCCGGCTCGTCTTCGTAGCTGCTCTCGGCCGCCGCCGCCAGCGAGCGGGCGCCCGCGTACTGCCACAAGGGTTTGAGCGCATCCTGGATCTGGCCGTAGGCCACATCCTCGCGCAACGGCACGTCGCCGTGCACGTGGATCTCGAAGGGCGCGTTGTATCGGGTCATGGAAAACTCACTGTAGCGGCGAAACCGCAAAAAACCTAGAGGTGGTGCCTCGAAGCGGACTCGAACCGCTAAGTCTCGCGACGGGGGATTTTAAGTCCCCTGTGTTTACCAATTTCACCATCGAGGCCCAATCGCCAATTGTGGCAGGTTGAAAAACGCCGGCCCCGCCAACGCGGGGTTGGCGGGGCCGGCGCTCCCGCGAGGATTTCTTAAAAGTCGTTATCCATCAACCACTTAGCGGGTCTCAGACCTTGAACACCGCGACGATCTCCGCCAGCCGGCTGGCCTGGCTCTTGAGGCTGTCGGCCGCGGCGGCGCTTTCTTCCACCAGGGCGGCGTTCTGCTGCGTGACCTGATCGAGCTGGTTCACCGCGTCGCTGACCTGGCTGATGCCCTGCGACTGCTCCACGCCGGCCGCGCTGATCTCGGTGATCATGTCCGTCACGCGCTTGACCTGCGAGACGATGTTCTCCATGTTGCGGCCCGCGTCGTCGGCCAGCCGCGAGCCGGCTTCCACCTTCTCCACGCTCTCGTTGATCAGGAGCTTGATTTCCTTGGCCGCGCCCGCGCTGCGCTGCGCCAGGTTGCGCACCTCGCCAGCCACCACCGCGAAACCCCGGCCCTGCTCACCGGCGCGCGCCGCTTCCACCGCGGCGTTCAGCGCCAGGATGTTGGTCTGGAACGCGATGCCGTCGATCACGCCGATGATGTCGGCGATCTTCCTGGAACTCTCGGTGATGTCCTGCATGGTGCCCACCACCTGCCCCACCACGTCGCCGCCCTGCACGGCCGCCTCGCTGGCGGTCGTGGCCAGCTGGTTGGCCTGGCGCGCGGTCTCCGAGTTCTGGCGCACCGTGGAGGTGAGTTCTTCCATCGAGGCTGCGGTCTGTTCGAGGTTGCTCGCCTGTTCTTCGGTGCGCTGGCTCAGGTCGTTGTTGCCGATCGCGATCTGCGAGCTGCCGGTGGCGATCGACTCGGAGCTGGAGCGCACGTTGCTCACGATGTTGAGCAGGCTGGTGTTCATGGCCTTGAGCGCGTTCAGCAGTTGCCCGGTTTCGTCGGTGCTGGTGACTTCGATGCGCGAGGTCAGGTCGCCGGCGGCCACGGTCTCGGCCACGCGGACGGCCTCGTTCAGCGGCCGCGTGATGGAGCGGCTGATCACCAGGCCCAGCACCATGCCGATGCCCACGGCGGCGGCGATAAGGGCCAGCATCATCGTCAGGCTCGTTGCGTAAAGCTGGTCCGTCAGGTCGTTGGCCTTGCTGGCCGCGCCTTCCTTCATGCGGGAGAGTTCGGTGAACAGGTTGTCCACCTTGGTGGACTCGATGCGGGCGTCGTCCAGCGCCTTGGTCAACGCCTCGCTGCGGGTGGACAGCAGGGCGTCCTGCGCGGCCAGGCTGAGCGCGGTGTTCAGGTGCTGGCGGTAGGCGGCCAGCGAGGCTTCGGCCTCGGCAAACATGTCCTTGGCCTTGGGCGAATAGAACAGGGGCGCGGCCTTGTCCAGCAACTCGTCGGCGGCGGTCAGGCTCTTTTCCAGGGTCGCCTTGTGGGCCGCGCGCTCTTCCTCGGTGGTGGCCAGCATGAAGTTGGAGCGGGCGCGCCCGGCATAGATCAGGTTGATGTTGGCTTCCTTGATGTGGGAGAGGCCCATCAGCTCAAGGGTGTACATCTTGGTGGCCTCGTCGTTGATCTTCGACATGTTGAGGATGCCGATGCCGCCCACCAGGGCGCAGATGGTGCAGATGACGAGAAAGGCGGCGATCAGGCGAGGGCCGACCTTCAAAGACTGGATGAAATTCACGTTTTTCTCGGGGTTGATGGCCAGAGTCGGCCGGTGGATGCAGCGCCGTCAGCGCCGATATTCAGAAGTTGATCCGCCAACTATCGGCGCCGCTTCGGGCGTCTTGAGGAAAGAAAGCGCCTTCATCCGCCGTGCGGTCGCGGTGCATACCTTTCGCCTCATTCCCCGCGGAAAACGCGCCGTCGCTGGCGCCGCAGGAGGCTTCAACGCCGGGTTTTCAGCCTGTTGACCTGGGTCGGCCGCGCCCTCGCCCCTCGATACTTTCTTCACCCCAAGCCCTTATGCCACCGCGCCCATGAACAGCTCCATGCTTTTGAACATCCAGAGCAGCCTTGCGCAGATCAAGGCCAGCGAGTCGCACATCGCCGAGGCGTTGCCGCTCGGCGGGGGCCAGGGCGCCCGCTCGTTCACCGACCACATCGGCGGCCTGATCCGCTCGGTGGACGACAAGGGCCACGAGGCCCAGGCCATGGTGAGCGCGGTCGAGACGGGCCAGAGCGACAACCTGGTGGGCGCCATGCTCAAGAGCCAGGAAGCCTCGCTCAACTTTCAAATGATGATGCAGGTGCGCAACAAGGTCGTTTCGGGCCTGGACGACCTCATCAAGCTGCCGATCTGAGCCGCATGCCCGCGACCACGAAGATCATCGGGCCCGCCCGCGGGGCGCTCATGACGGTGATCGACACCTGCGAGCTGGGCCGCCCCGTTCACGTGCTGGACCGTTTTTGCCAGGTCCTCCACGCCGACATGGCGGCCGCCGTGGAAAGCCTCTTCGCCACCCGCACCGCACCGGGCTTCCAGCTGGGGCGCATCGAGCATTCGCGCCGGGTCCATCCGCACAGGCCCCTGCGCTGGTTCCTGTTCGACACGGCCGCCGGCCGCCTGGGTTTCTCCATCGATCGCCAGGCCGCGCTCGCGCTGCTGGCCCGCCGCCTGGGCATGAGCAACTGGAGCCAGCTGGATCAGGAAACGCTGCAGCGCTCGGAGACCGCCACCGAACAGCGGCTCGCCGCGCAGGTGGGCAAGCGCCTCGTGCAGTGCCTCTCGGCGCGCCTGCTCAGCGGCTTGCAGGAGCGCGCCGCCACGGACACCGCACCGGCCGTGCTCGACACCGAGCGCCATGGCTTCGGCGGCCCCACCGATGCCCAGGCCCTGTTCCTGGGCTGCGACCTGCTCGACGCGCAGGGCCGCCCCATGGGCCGGCTGAACTGGGTGCTGGAAGACAGCGCCCTGGACGCCCTGCTGCGCGCCCTGGCGCCACCCCGGCGCAAGCCCGTGAAAAAACCCATCGACCCGACCACCCTGCGCCGGCAGCTACCCATGCTGCTCGACGTGCGGCTGCTGGAGAAGCCGCTGTCGCTGGGCGACGTGATGGCGCTGCGGCCTGGCAGCGTGCTGCCGGTCGACCTCGGCCTGGCCGCCGTGCGCATCCAGGACAGCCCGGTGCTCAAGGCCAGCGTGGTCGAGCACGGCGGCAAGCTCTGTCTCACCTCCCTCCAAGAAGTCTGAACCGCCATGGAAAACCTCACCGCGCCCCTCCCAGCCGACGCCGCCGGCGGCATCGACGAACTGCTGTCCTACATGGACGGCCCGGCCGAGAAACCCGCGGCGGAACCGGTGGCTTTCGAGGCCCCGGCGCCCCGGCTGGGCATGGGCAGCCTCATGCGCAAGATCCCGGTCACGCTCACGCTGGAGCTGGGCTCGACCCGGGTGTCGCTGGAAGACCTGGCGCACCTGAGCACCGACAGCGTGGTCGAACTCGATGCGCTGGCCGGCGAGCCGCTGACCATCAAGGTCAATGGCGTGTCCATCGGCAAGGCCGTGGTGGTGATCTCCGGCGAAAACTACGGCCTGAAAGTGGTCGAGATCTCCGACCTGAACCTGGACAGCCTGGCCGCATGACGCCACGCGCCCTTCGACCCGGCGCCCTGCTCCTGGGCGCCGTCACGCTGGCCGCGCTCACGGGGCTGGCGCCCACCGATGCGCTGGCGCAGGCGGGGAGTCAAGGGCTGCAGATCTTCAGCAGCAACACCAGCGGCGGCACCACCGACTACACGGTTCGCACGCAGATCCTGATCATCATGACGCTGCTGGGTCTGCTCCCGGCCATGATGCTCATGATGACCAGCTTCACCCGCTTCGTCATCGTGCTCTCGCTGCTGCGCCAGGCGCTGGGCCTGCAGCAGGGCCTGCCCAACCGCATCATCACCGGCATCGCGCTCATCCTCACCCTGCTGGTGATGCGACCGGTGGGCGAGCGCATCTGGACCGATGCCCTGCAGCCCTACGACGAGGGCAGGATCACCCTGGCCCAGGCGCTGAAGAACGCCGAGGCGCCGCTCTCGCGCTTCATGCTCGCGCAGACCAGCAAGCCCGCGCTCGAACAGATCGCCACCCTGGCCGGTGCGCCGGCCGTCACCGACCCCGCGCTGCACCCCTTCACCGTCAAGCTCGCCGCCTTCGTGCTCAGCGAGCTCAAGACGGCTTTCATGATCGGCTGCATGCTGTTCATCCCCTTCCTGGTCATCGACCTGGTGGTCTCGTCCGTGCTGATGGCCATGGGCATGATGATGCTGTCCCCGCTGGTGATCTCCCTGCCGCTCAAGCTGCTGCTGTTCGTGCTGGTGGACGGCTGGACGCTGACGGTCAACACGCTGGTGACCAGCGTGCGCGCCATCTGAAGGGACTTCGTCGTGACCCCCGAAATCGCCGTCGAACTGGTCGCCGAGTGCCTCAAGCTGGTGGTGGTGCTGGTCACGCTGCTCATCGGCCCCAGCCTGGTCGTGGGCGTGGTGGTGAGCCTGTTCCAGGCCGCCACGCAGATCAACGAGCAGACGCTGAGCTTCCTGCCCCGCCTCATCGTGACGCTGCTGGCCATCATCTTCATGGGGCAGTGGCTGGCGGGCAAGCTCATGGACTACTGCATCGCCATCTTCGAACGCGCCGCGCAGCTGGCGATCTGACGTGAGCCCCATGGAGCCGGTCTTCGGTCAACTGCTGGCCACGCTGCTGGCGATGTGGTGGCCTTTCGTGCGGCTGCTGGCCATGCTGTCCTTCATGCCGGTGGTGGGCGAGAACATGGTGCCGATCACCGTGCGCGTGCTGCTGGCGCTGGCGCTGGCCGTGGTGCTGCTGCCGGTGGCGCAGCCCCCGGCGCCGATCACCCCCTTCTCCCTGCTCGGCATCGTCACCACCATCGAGCAGGTGGTGATCGGTCTGATCATCGGCCTGTGTTTCCAGCTCATCATGGCGGTCTTCACCCTGCTGGGCTTCATGGCCTCGTCGCAGATGGGCCTGTCCATGGCGGTCATGAACGACCCCATGAGCGGCGTGTCCTCCGATGTGGTGTCCACCCTGCTCTACGTCATGAGCATCCTGGTGTTCTTCGCCGTCGAAGGCCACCTGGTCTTCAATGGCGTGATGGGGTCGAGCTTCAAGTCCTGGCCGGTGGGCGGCGGCATCCCGCAGGTGGCGCTGGAGATGCTGCCGCTGCAGGTGGCCTGGGTCTTCTCGGCCGCCCTGCTGCTGGCCCTGCCGGTGATCTTCTCGGCGCTGGTGGTGCAGATCGGCTTCGGCCTGCTCAACCGCATCGCGCCAGCCTTCAACCTGTTCTCGCTCGGTTTCTCGCTGATCATCGTGTTCGGCCTGTTCATGCTCTCCGGCCTGGTGCGCTACATCCCCGAGCAGTACGTTCGCCTGACCTCGCGCGTGCTGGGCATGCTCGAACAGATGATGGTGGCGAGGTAAGCCATGGCCGAGCAGGACACCGGGGAAAAGACCGAAGACGCCAGCGCGCAGAAGCTGCGCAAGGCGCGCGAGAAGGGCCAGGTCGCCCGCTCCAAGGACGTGGCGCACCGCCGTGGGCCTGGTCTGCAGCCTGCAGCTCATCGTCATCATGGCGCCCTCGTACCTGGCGGATTTCAAGCACCTGTTCGGCCTGGGCTTCGTGATGCTCGACGGCGAGGCCGCGCTGGACAACATGTGGTCCAACGCCTTCAAGCCGGCGATCCTGCTGGTGGGCAAGATGGTGCTGCCCCTGGCGCTCATCCCCATCATCGTGGCCGCGTTCACGCTGTTCCCCAGCGGCTGGGTGCTCAGCACCGACCAGTTCATGCCCAAGCTGGAACGGCTGAACCCGCTGAGCTACTTCAGCCGCATCACCAAGCCCAAGCACCTGATCGACTGGGCCACCACCGCCGCCAAGGCGGCCTGCCTGGGTGGCGTGCTCTGGCACACCGCGAGTTCCACGCGCCCGGCCTTCCTGCGGCTGCAGGGCCTGCCGCTGCACGAGGCGCTGGCGCAGGCCATGGGCCTGGCGATCACCGGCATCTTCACCCTGTGCAGCGTGTTCGTGGTGTTCGCACTGATCGACCTGCCGCTGCAGCGCTTCGTCTTCCTGCGCGAACAGCGCATGAGCAAGCGCGACCTGAAGGAAGAGCACAAGACCAGCGAAGGCCGGCCCGAGGTGCGCCAGCGCATCCGCCAGCTGCAGCAGCAGATCGCCAAGCGCAGCGTGCGCAAGATCGTGCCCACCGCCGACGTGGTGATCGTCAACCCCACGCACTACGCGGTGGCCCTGAAGTACGACACGCAGAAGGCCGAAGCGCCCTATGTGATCGCCAAGGGCGTGGACGAGCTCGCGCTCTACATCCGCGCCCTGGCCACCGAGCACAAGGTGGAGGTGCTGGAACTGCCGCCGCTGGCGCGCGCCATCTACAACACCAGCCAGGTCAAGCAGCAGATCCCGGCCGCGCTGTACCAGGCCGTGGCGCTCGTGCTGCGCTATGTGCTCCAGCTGCGCGCCTACCGCGAAGGCGGCCGCAAGGCGCAGCCCGCGCTGCCCGCCGACCTCCACGTCCCCGCCCACCTGACCTGACACCAAGCCCGCCATGAACGTCCTCAAGTCACTCTGGTCCGATCTGCAGCGCATGCGCTACGCCGCGCCGCTCTTCCTGCTGGCGATGCTGACGATGGTGATCCTGCCGTTGCCACCGCTGCTGCTGGACGTGCTGTTCACGTTCAACATCGTGCTCTCGCTGATCGTGATCCTGGTCGCGGTCAACAGCCGCCGGCCGCTGGACTTCTCCATCTTCCCCACCGTCATCCTGGGCGCCACGCTGTTGCGCCTGATGCTCAACGTGGCCTCGACGCGGGTGGTGCTGCTCAACGGCCACCAGGGCACGGACGCGGCCGGCAAGGTGGTCGAGGCCTTCGGCCACGTGGTGATCGGCGGCAACTTCGTGGTCGGCCTGGTGGTGTTCGTGATCCTGATGATCATCAACTTCCTGGTGGTCACCAAGGGCGCCGAGCGCATCTCGGAGGTGTCGGCGCGCTTCACGCTGGACGCCCTGCCCGGCAAGCAGATGGCGATCGACGCCGACCTCAACGCCGGCCTCATCAACCAGGAAGGCGCGCAGGCGCGCCGCAAGGAAGTGGCCGGCGAGGCCGACTTCTACGGCGCCATGGACGGCGCCTCCAAGTTCGTCAAGGGCGACGCCATCGCCGGCATCCTGATCCTGCTGATCAACCTCATCGGCGGCGTGCTCATCGGCAGCTTCATGCACGGCCTCTCGCTGGGCGAGTCGTTCAAGCTGTTCGCGCTGCTGACCATCGGCGACGGCCTGGTCGCGCAGATCCCGGCGCTGCTGCTCTCCGCCGCGGCCGCCATCATCGTCACCCGCGCCAGCGAGTCGGGCGACATCGAAAAGCAGATCACCGGCCAGCTGCTGGCCTCGCCCGGCGTGCTGTACGGCGCGGCCGGTCTGATGGCCCTGCTGGGCGCCATCCCGGGCATGCCCACCTTCATCTTCTTCGCCTTCGCCGGCGTGCTCGGCTACGTGGCGTGGCGCATGGGGTCGCGCGTGGTGGTGGCCCCGCCGGACCCCACCGCCCAGGTGCAGGTGGCCCTGCTGACCGAGAGCCAGCCCGAGATCGACTGGAAGAGCCTGCCGGTGGTGGAGCCGGTGGCCGTGTCGGTGGGCTACAAGCTGGTGGGCCTGATCGACCCCGGGCAAGGCGCCGTGCTCGCCAAGCGCCTCAAGGGCGTGCGACAGACCCTGAGCGAAGGCATGGGCGTGGTGCTGCCGCCCATCGGCGCGCGCGACGACCTCGGCCTCAAGCCCAACTTCTACTCGGTGCTCATGCACGGCACGGTGCTGGCGCAGGCCGAGGTGTTCGCCGACCGGCTCATGGCGCATCCCGGGGCCCCAGGTGTACGGCGACATCGACGGCATCCCCGGCGCCGATCCCTCCTTTCGCATGCCGGTGATCTGGATCGAGCCGGCGCAGAAGGCGCACGCCCTGGGCATGGGCTACCAGGTGGTGGACGTGCCCACGGTGATCGCCACGCACGTGACCAAGCTGATGCGCGAGAACCTCGGCGAGCTGTTCCAGCACGACGACGTCAACGCGCTGATGGAGCGCCTGGCCTCGCTCGCGCCCAAGCTGTCGGCCGCGCTGGACAAGGCCTTCACCCACAGCATGCTGCTCAAGGTGTTCCGCACGCTGCTGGCCGAGAACGTCTCGCTCAAGGACATCGTGCCCGTTGCGCACCACCCTGCTGGAGAACGCGGAGCAGACCAAGGACCCGCTGCTGCTGGCCGCCGAGGTGCGCTGCACGCTGCGCCGCCAGATCGTCGGCGCGCTGTGCGGCCAGACCGGCGAGATCAAGGCCTTCAACATGGGCGGCGAGCTGGAGAACCTGCTGCTGGGGGCGCTCAACCAGGCGCGCAGCGCCGGCAAGGTCGCGCTGGACAACTTCCCGATCGACCCCAACCTGCTTAACCAGCTGCAGTCCCACATGCCCATCGCGCGCGAGCAGATGAAGCAGATGGCGGCCACGCCGCTGCTGCTGGTGATGCCCCAGGTGCGCCCCCTGCTGGCGCGCTACGCGCGGCTGTTCGCACCGGGCCTGCACGTGCTGTCCTACAACGAGGTGCCCGAGCAGCGGGAAGTGGCGATCGTCGGCTCGCTCGGCTGAGCGGCCCTCAGGCCTGCGCGTCCGGCGGCACCGGCCAGTGCCGCGCCACACCACTCACCACCTCGGCCAGTGCGTGCAGCAACAGCGACGATGCGGGGTCGGGCCGGTAACTCAAGCCACCCGGTGGCAAGGGCGCGAGCGGCGTGCCCAGTTGCACCTTGACCAGCGGCGCGCCCAGGCGGCCCAGGGCCGCGGCCAGCTCCGGCATCAGCTCGCGCAGCAAGGGCAGCACCTGCGCTTGTCGCGGAATCAGGGCCATGGCCAGGCCACCGCCCAGCCACAACAGCTGAACCGTGATCGGGCCAGCCTGCGGCAGGGTCAGGGCCACCTCCAGGCCGGCGGGCCCCTCCTCGCGCGGCCGGGGCTTGCGGCGCTCCCACAGCGGCGCGGCGGCCACGCGCAGCGCCACGCTCAGGCCGCCCCAGGCGTACAGGTGAAAACTCCAGTGGCCGGGTTCGCCGCGCTCCGACGGCGGCGCACCGGGCGCCGTGTGCGGGCCGGGCAGCGCCAGCGGCGGCCGCTCCAGCAGCGCCAGCCCTTGCAGGCCCAGGTCCATGTGGCGCGAGGTGAGGATGACGCGCCATGCGGCGGCCAGTTCGGTGGGCGACGGCAGCTTCCACTGGTAGGCCCGCAGGGCCGCCTGGTCCAGGCGCATCGCGGGCAGTTCGTCGGGTGATGCGGGGGCGCCCGGCACGCCGGGCCGGGGCGCGACGAACTCGAGTTCGAGCGAAGGCTCGGTCGCCAGAACCCGCATCCACACCATGTCGCCCACCGAAAGACCCTGGGCCCAGGCGCCTTGCGGAGGCAGGCGCAGCGTGGCGCCGCGATCGCGCCGCAGCGTCACGCCATGCTCGTCCCGCCCCTCGTAGCGCAGGGCGATGTGCTCGCCCACGGCCGGCCGCGGCGCACCATCCCGGGCGGGCTGGCGCTGCGGCGCGAGGCTCGCGGCGGTGACACGATCGATGTTCATGGAGGCCTCCGTCCACCCACCCAGGTTCAGGCGCCTTGCGCGTGAAATGAAAAAAAGCCAGCCGAGTCACCGGCTGGCTTTGTCGTCTCGAGCCGCCGTGGAGGGCGGCCGAAGTCGCCGGTTTACTGCATCAGCGACATGACCAGCTGGGACATGCTCGACGACTGCTTGAGCATCGAGGTGCTGGCTTGCATCAGCATCTGGTTCTTGGTCATGTTGGCCGTTTCAGCGGCGTAGTCCACGTCCATGATGCGGCCCTTGGAGGCGTCGGTCTGGGTGCGCTGGTTGCCCAGGTTGTTGTAGACGCTTTCCAGGCGGTTGGACGAAGCACCCAGCTGGGCGCGCACGGCACCGATGGAGTCCAGCACGTCGGCCAGGTCGTCGATCGCGGTGTTGGCGGCGGCGGCGGTGGCGATTTCGGTGCCAGGGGTGCCGGCGGTCACGCCCGCGGTGTAGGAAGCCACCACGGCGTCGAGGTCGGTGCCCAGGTCGCCCAGGGCATCGGTCACGTCCACTTCCATGGTTTCGGCGGTCGTCGCGCCGATCTGGAAGGTCACGGCGGCGGCGCCGAGCTTGCCACCGTCGCCGGCCTTGTTGAACAGGGCTTCACCGGCGAACGAGCTGTTCGTCATGATGTTGCCGAGCTCTTCGCCGAGCTGGTCGAATTCGGACTGCAGGGCGTCGCGGTCTTCCTGGGTGGCCGAACCGTTGGCGGCTTCGGGGGCCAGGTCCTTCATGCGGGTGACGATGTTCGTCATTTCCTTGAACGCGCCTTCGGCCGTCTGCATCATCGAGATGCCGTTCTGCGTGTTGCGCATCGCCACGGCCATGCCGCGCGACTGGGCGTTCATGCGGGTGGCGATCTGCAAGCCGGCGGCATCGTCCATGGCGGAGTTGATGCGGAAACCCGTGCCCAGGCGGGACATGGAGGTCGTCAGGGTCTTCTGCGTGGCGCCGAGGGCGTTCTGGGTGCTCAGCGAAGCGTAGTTGGTGTGCAGGCTCAACATGGTGGGTACTCCTTGATCGGTTGGGGCGCCGGGTATCGACGACCTCACCTTCACAGAGCGACCTGCTCGAGCGGGTCCTTAAATGCGGAGGCTGATTTTTTTCTGAATCAGGACAGCGAGGTGCCCGGCTAGCATGTCGCCCATCGGCCCAAAGCACGCATCGAGATGACCTCTCCAGACATCCACCCTCCACAACGCCCAGTGACCTACCTGCTGCTCCCTCCTGGGGAGAGGCATCCTGAGATCGCGCATCTCGCGCCGTTTCAAGCCGTTGTGATCGTGGATGCGGAGGTGGACAGCCATTGGCAGAACGCCACGAGCGCATGGCTCGTCCGATCAGGCTGCCTCTACATGATGGCGTGGGGTCGTGAATGCAGCAGTTGGGACGATTCGGTCGACTGGGCGTATATCGACGACTGCCCCGGTGAAGCGACACCGGATCACCGATTGGTCGTCACCACTTGGCATGAGAAAGAGTCTCTGAAGGAAACGTTCTGGTTCAGCAAGCGCTGCGCCATTCACCCCACCGTGGACCTGAAGAACACGCTGCTTCTGCACATTGCCGTTGAGTCGCAGGAAACCAAGCTGCTGAAAATCTATGCCAACGCCTAGCGCCTGCGCCCGCTTCACCCCAGCAACGCCATGACCCGCGCGCGGTTCACGCCCGCCAAAGCCGGCGCCACATCGGCATAGGTCTCGAAGCGCATCGATTGCGTGCGCGCCAGGAAGGCCTGGGCCGCGCGCTCCACCGACTCGGCCGGGATCTCCGCCGAGGCGGCGCTGGCCTCGGCCGAGGCCAGCGCCAGCGCGCCAGCCACCTGGGCTTGCGTGAAGCCCACGCGGTCCAGCGCGTGGATCACGCGCTGCAGCGCACCGCGAATTTCGTGCGGCTCCACCGGTGCCTGTTCGTACAGCGCCGCCGGCAGGGCCGGTGCTTCGGTGTGGGTGCGCACGCGCTGGGGGACGCCGTCGGCGAAGCGGTGTCCCTCGCCCTTGATGGTGATGCGGTCCTGCACCTTGTCCCAGGTGGCTTCCGGCGCGCTGAACACGGGTTCGCCCCGGTCGTCGATGTGCACGCGCACATCGGCCGTGGCCAGGGCGTGGTCGAGCCGGCGCAGGTTGCTGTTCACCCCTTGTTCGGGGTCGATGGTCACGGTCAGCGGGCCGGCCAGGTTGGACGGCAGGCCGATGCTGAGCACCTCGCGCGCGCCTTGCGACAGCGCGGCCGCGTCGATGCCCCGGATGCGAAACGCCTGGCGCGCCGCGCCATGGCCCTGGTACTGCAGTTGCGGGTCGATGGCGGCGCTGGTGGCCGCGGCGCGCTGGCGCCAGAGTGTCTGCAGGCCTTGTCGCGCCGAGGCGAGTTCGCCCTCGCGCTGGTGGGCCGTGGCCGGGTCGGCCAGGTTCTCGCTGTAGCCGGACTTGAGGGTGTGCAGGCCGGCCGACAACTGGCCGAGGTAGGCCTTGGCGATCTGGGCCGCGGCCACCTGCCCATGCCGTTCGCCGTCCCAGGGGCTGAAGGCGGACGCTGATTTCGCCGCCTCGCCGGTCGTGGCGCGCAGGGGACGGGCGCTGGCCGCTCCGGGCACCGCTGCGGCCGGGGCCGTGGCACCCGCCGCCGGCCGGCCGATGGCGAGCGCGGTGCCGGAGGCGCGTTCGTTGCCACCCGTGGATCGAAGGGCCGGGAGCGTGTTGACCTGCATGGGTGAGCGGTCGATCAGAGCACGTTGAACAGCGAAAGCGCCGACACCTTGGCGTAGGCCTTCTGCGTGGCCTGCAGCGCGGTGGTGTAGCCGGCAAGGTGCACGGCGGCCTCGGCGTAGTCGAGCTTGCCCAGCGCGAGCACGGCGTGGTCGTTGGACAGGCTCACGTTCGGCCAGCGAGGTGTCCTGCGAGTCCAGCGTGGTGAGCGCGCCGCCGATGCGCGCGATGCGCGAGCTCACGCTGTTGAAGGTGGTGTCGAGCAGGTCCGTGGTGGCCTTGAGGCGGGCCCGCACGGCCGGGTCGTTGACGGTGACGCCTGGCGTCTGGAAGTCCTGGATGGTGAGGTCGAGCTGGTTCAGGAAGGCGGCCATCTCGTCCAGCGGCACATTGGCCGCCTGCGTGATGCCGTTGCCCACCACCACCTGTTGCAGGTCGGTGTTGCCGGTGAAGCTGTAGCGCGCGCCGGGCGCGGCGGCCGGGTCGTGCGTGATGGAGGCGGTGTTCGAGGCGGTGCCCGAAAACAGGTAGCGGCCTTCCTGGTCGCGGGTGTTGGCGGTGGCGAAGATGCTGTCGCGCAGCGAGATGAGCTGCGTGGCGATGGCGCGCACGTCTTCGGAGGTGTTGGTGCCGTCGGCGGCCCAGATCTGCAGGTCGCGCATCTGCAGCATGTCGCGGCTCATGCTGTCGAGCAGCACCTCGCTGTGCCTCAGGCGCCCGCCCAGGGCGCCGATGTTGTCGCGGTACTGGTCCAGCGCGGCCTGCTCGCGCGCCAGCCGGCCCAGCCGCACGCTGGCGATGGGGTCGTCCGAGGGCACCAGCAGGCGCTCGCCCGTGCGCATCTGCTGCATGAGTTGCTCGACCTTGAACGACGCCATCTGCAGCGAGGTGTTCATGGTGGTGTGGTACTGGGTGCTGGCGATGCGCATGGTCTCTTCTCCTTCAGCCGAACATGGCCAGCGTGGTGTCGAACAGCTCGTTGGAGACGGCCAGCACCTTCATGTTGGCCTGGTACATCTGCTGGTACTGCACGATGTTGATCGCCTCCTCGTCGGTGTTCACACCGCTGGTGGACTTCCAGCTTTCCTCGGCCTGGTTGCGCACCGTCTTGGCGGTGTCGTGGGCCGCGCGCGCCTGCTGGTTCTGCGTGCCCAGGCGCCCGACGATCTGGGTGTAGATGTCGCCCAGGCGCACCGTGCCCAGCGAAGGCACCGTCAGCGGCTGGTCGCGCAGGCCGATGAGGGCCTGCAGGTTGTCGCTGTTGCCGGGTTTGGTCGGGTCCGAGGAGAACGCCAGGTCTTCGCCCAGCAGGCCGTCGACCACCTTGAGCAGGCCGGTGGAGGCGGCGTCGAACTGGAACAGGTCGGTGCCCGGCGTGCCGTCCATGGCGAAGCCGGCGGCCATCTGGGTGTTCACCCGCGTGGCAATGGCTTCGGCCAGCGCGGCCACGTCATCGATCACCGGCTTGAGCACCGTGCGCTCGAATTCGTCCAGCCCACCGAGCTGGCCGCCGAGGTTGCCGCTGGTGACGGTGAAGGACTCGCTGGCGAAGGCCAGTTTCAGGGTCTGCGAGCCGTCGGGGTTGTTGACGGTGGAGAGCGTGGCGGCCAGGGAGCCGGCCACCAGCGGCACGCCGCTGCGCAGGGACACGCTGGCGCTGCCGTCGGCCTGCTCGACCACCTGCAGGCCCACCAGGTTGGACAGCGCGTCGATCTTGAGGTCGCGCGCGTCCATCAGGCTGGAGGGGTTGATGCCGGTGGCGCGCGTGGCCGCGATCTTCTCGTTGAGGTCGGCGATCTCCGCGCTCAGCGAATTCACCTGCGCCACCGAGGCGGTGCGCTGCTGCGCGACCGAGGCGCGCTGGTTGTTGAGCACCTGGTTGAGGTTGTTGAAGCGCTGGGCCAGCGCCTCGGCCGAGGTGATCACCTGCTGGCGCAGGGGCGCGGAGGTGGGGTCGACGCTGGCGGCGTTGAGGGCGTTGAAGAACAGGTCCAGCCCGCTGTTGAGGCTGGAGCCGTCGTCGCCCATCACCTGCTCGAGCTGGCGCATGTAGGGCTGCGAGGTGTTGTAGCGGCCCAGTTCGGAATTGGCCTGCCACATCTGCATGCTTTTGTAGCCGTCGCTGAAGCGCAGCAGCGCGGGCACCGAGACGCCGCCACCGGTGGCGGCCACGCCGCCCTTGAACGGGCCGACCGCCGCGAACAGCGCGCCCTGCCGGGTGAAGCCCGGCGTCATCACGTTGGCGATGTTGTGGCTGGCCGCGGCCAGCGCGGTCTGGGCGGCCAGTGCGCCGGTCAGCGCGGTGTAGTGGATGGTCATGGGTCAGGGCTCCGGCGGTGTGGCGGCCCCGCGCACGGTCGGGGCCTTCTCGTGGATAGCGACCGAAGCGGGCGGCGCCTTAAGCGCGGCCTGCATCGGCGCCACGGCGGGCGCGGGCAGCAGCTGGCGCAGGATCACGTCGGCGATGCCGAAGGCGCGCTGGCGGGCCATGGTGTCGGCCACCACGTTGTCGGCCAGGTCCAGCATGTCCTGGTTGATCTTGTTGTTGAACGGGCTGTCTTCGCTCGCCAGGGCCTGCGTGGAGCGGCGCATGGCCTTGAGGTTCTGCGCGATGAAGAAGGCCTCGAATTTTTCCGCGGCATCGACCGCCTTGGCGCGCAGCACCGGGTCGATGTCGGCCGGCTGCCCGGCGCCGGGGGCCGAAGGTCCAATGGCTTGCATGGTGGGCTCGCCTCAGATGACGACGAGTTCGCCGTCGATGGCACCGGCCTGGTCCAGCGCCTGCAGGACGCCATGATGTCGTCGGGCGAAGCGCCGGTGCTGTTGATGGTGTCGATGATGCCTTTGAGGCTGGTGCCCGGCGGCCAGCTGAACATGCGGCCGCTGCCCTGCTCCACCGCCACGCTCGATTGCGGCACCACCTTGGTCTCGCCACGGCCGAAAGGCGCGGGCTGGCTCACCAGGGGTTGTTCGCCGATCACCACCTTGAGCGAGCCGTGCGACACCGCCGCCGGCCGCACGCGCACGCCGTCGGCGATCACCACGGTGCCGGTGCGCGAGTTGAAGACCACCTTGGGCGTTTCCGTGCCCACGGCCACCGGCAGCGCCTGCAGCATTGCCACGAAGGCCACGCGCTGGGTCGGGTTCGCGGGGGCGACCACGTCCACGCTGGTGGCGTTGCGCGTGGTGGCGAGCGTGCCGAACTTGCGGTTGATGGCCTCGACGATGTTGGTGGCGGTCTGGAAGTGCGGGCGCTTGAGGCTCAGCGTGACGGTCTCTCGGGTGTCGAAGTCGCTTTCGATCTCGCGCTCCACCGTGGCGCCGTTGGGCACGCGGCCGGCGGTGGGCGTGTTCACGGTGACGCTGGACCCGCTGGCGCCCTGCGCCGAGAGGCCGCCCACCACCACATTGCCCTGGGCCAGCGCGTAGACCTCGCCATCCGCACCGCGCAGGGGCGAGAACAGCAGCACGCCGCCGCGCAGGCTCTTGGCATCGCCCATCGAGGACACGGTCACGTCGATGCTCTGGCCCTTGCGGTAACCCGGCGGGAACACCGCGCTGACCATCACGGTCGCCACGTTGCGCGCCTTGGTGTTGCTGCGTTCGGGCAGCTTGACGCCGAACTGCTTGAGCATGTTCTCCACCGTCTGGCCCGAGAAGCGGATCTGGCTGCTGTCGCCCGACCCCTGCAGGCCTACCACCAGGCCGTAGCCGATCAGCTGGTTCTCGCGCATGCCTTCGACGTCGACCAGGCTGTGCAGCGGCCGGGCCGGCGCGCCCGGCGCCTGCGCCTGCGCCGGCAGCGCGAGGGCCAGCAGGGCGGCGCCCAGGGCCAGGGCGGCGCAGCAGCGCGCGCGGATCGGGGCAAGGTTCATGGCAGGCATCTCAGAAAGGCATCCAGGGGCTGGTGAAGAAGCGGGTGAGCCAGCCCGGGCTGTTGGCATCGGCCAGCGTGCCGGTGCCGGAATAGGCGATGCGCGCGTTCGCGATGCGCTGGGACGACACGCGGTTGGTAGCGTCGATGTCCTCGGCGCGCACGAAGCCGCTGAGACGGATGAACTCCTCGCCCTGGTTGAGCCACAGGCTCTTCTCGCCCGAGACGCGCAGCAGGCCGTTGGCCATCACCTCGTGCACCACCACGGTGATCGCGCCTTCCAGCGCGTTCTGCTGCGTGCTGCTGGAGCCGCCGGAGAACTCGCGGTCGGCCGAGAGGCCCACGCTGGTGTCGAGCACCTTGCCGGCGATGGTCAGGGGCTGCACGCTCGCGCTGCTGCGCTTGTCCAGACTGGTGCCCGAGCGCTTGCTGGCCTGCGTGGTCTCGGCCAGGATCACCGTGAGCACGTCGCCGGAGCGGAAGGCGCGGCTGTCGTTGGTCAGCACCCAGGCGGACTGGGGGTTGAACAAGCCACCCGACTGGCCCTTGCGCGCCATGGGCTGCACCGGGGGCATGGGCGCGTCGGCCAGCGGCGGCGCCACCGGCGGCACGATGGCCGCGCAGCCACCGAGCCCGGTGGCCGCCGCCAGGGTGAGGACGGCCAGCGCGCGCATCAGCGCACCGCCTGGGCCAGGTTCTGCAGCATGCCGTCGGCGGCGGACAGCACCTTGGTGTTCATCTCGTAGGTGCGCTGGGCCGAGATCATTTCCACCATTTCCTCGACCACCTGCACGTTGGAGCCTTCCAGCGCGCCCTGCTTGAGCTTGCCGAAGGCCTCTTCGCCGGGCACGCCTTCGGTGGGCACGCCGCTGGCGGTGGTTTCCTGGAACAGGTTGTCGCCCAGCGCCACCAGGCCGGCCGGGTTCACGAAGCCCGCGAGCGTGATCTGGCCCAGTTCGGTGAGTTCGGTCTCGCCCGCGATCTTGGCGCTGACCACGCCGTTTTCGCCGATGACGATGGACTGCGCGTTGGCCGGGATGGTGATGTCCGGCACGATGGGGTAGCCCTGCGCGGTCACGAGCCGGCCTTCGGGGCTGGGCTGCAATTGGCCGGCGCGCGTGTAGGCGGTGTCGCCGTTCGCCAGCTCCACCTGCAGGAAACCCTGGCCGACGATCGCCACGTCCAGCTGCTGGCCGGTGGTCTGCAGGCTGCCGGTGGTGAAGACCTTCTGCGTGCCGACCACGCGCGTGCCATTGCCCAGCTGCACGCCGGTGGGCGCGTTGGTGTTCTCGTCGCGCGCGGCGCCGGGCTGGCGCTCCACCTGGTAGAACAGGTCTTCGAACATCACGCGGTCGCGCTTGAAGCCCACGGTGTTGACGTTGGCGAGGTTGTTGGCGATGGCCTGCAGCTTGGCGTCCTGCGCCTGCACGCCGGTCTTGCTGACCCACATGGCGGGATTCATGGTGTGTTTCCTGGTTGGTTGAACGGGGGGGCGCGGCAGGCTCAGCCGCGCAGCAGGCGGTTGCCCGCCTCGGACAGGCGTTCGGCCGAGCCGAACAGCTTCATCTGCACCTCGAAATCGCGGCTCAGCGTCATGGTGGCCACCATCTCCTCGACGGCGGACACGTTGCTGCCCTCCAGGTGGCCCGAGCGCATGGTCACGGTGTCATCGGCCGGCAATGGCTGGCCGTCGCGCGCCACGATCAGGCCGGCTTCGTTCTTCGTGACCTCGCCGCCCAGCGGCCGCACGGTCTTGATGCGGTCCACCGGCTGCAAGTCCTCCTGGCCCGGCGGCTGGATCGAGACCGTGCCGTCGCCCGCGATGTCCACGCGCGTGAAGGCCGGCAACACGATAGGGCCGCCATCGCCGACGACGGGGCGCCCGTTCACCGTCAGCGTGCCGTCGGCATCCACGGTGAACTGGCCCGAACGGGTGTAGGCCTCCTGCGCGCCACGGTGCTGCACCGCGAAGTAGCCCTCGCCCGTGACGGCCACGTCCAGCTCGCGGCCGGTGGACTTGAGCACACCGTGGCGCGCGCTCACGCCGTCGGCGTTGAGCTGGCTCATGTGGCGGTCGTCGTAGCCGTAGCCGGGGGTCGCGAGCGCGGTGCTGAAGGCCACGTCGGCCCGGAAGCCGGGCGTGTCCGCGTTGGCCAGGTTGTTGGCGCGCACCTGCTGCTCGCGCAGCGTGCGCTCCGCGCCGCTCATGGCCGTGTAGATCAGGGCATCCATGGCAAGGGGCTCAGACGGCCTGCATCAGGGCCTGGGTCATGGCCTGCTGGGTGGAGAACACCTTGGTGTTGGCCTGGTAGTTGCGCTGCGCGGTCATCAGGCCCACCAGCTCACCGGTCATGTCGACGTTGGACTGCTCCAGCGAGCCGGGGCTGATGGTGCCGGCCTGGCCCGCGCCGGGCACGTCGTACAGCGGCTCGCCGCTGGCGTTGGAGACGGCCCAGCTGGTGTCGCTCACCGGCACCAGGCCGTCTTCGTTGGGGAAGTTGGCCAGGGCGATGGTGCCCACGCGCTGCTTCAGGCCGTTGCTGTACTGGGCCAGCACCGAGCCGTCCTTGTCCAGCGCCACGCCCACGAAGGAGCCCGAGGCGTAGCCGTTGCTGGCGTTGACGGTGGTGGTGGCCTGGCCCGCGAACTGCGTCGTGCCGTTGTAGTTCACGGCCAGCGCGATCGGCGCCACCGTGGCCGGCACCGGCAGGTTCTTGGTCACCGGCGTGGCCGGGGTCAGCAGCTGGCCGGCGGTGCTGAACTGCAGCACGGTCTGCGAGCCCGCGGGCAAGGCCGCGCCGTTGAAGGTGTAGTGCACCGTGACTTCGTTCGGGTTGGTCTTCACGAAGTACTGCGTCACCGTGTGCTTGGTGCCTTGCGAGTCGTAGACCACCGAGACCATGGAACCGTTGTACGACTGCGGGTCGGTCGGCGAGAACGGCGCCACGGCCGGGTTGGGCCAGTCGGCCGAGAGGTTGCCCACGTAGTCGAGCGTGCTGCTGGCCTGCGCCGGCAGCTGCCCCTTTTCGATCTGCATGTCGCCCAGGGCGCCGAGCGCGGTGCTGCCGGGCACGGCGGCATAGCCCTGCACGCGGCGGCCGAAGCTGTCGGTGACGTAGCCGTCCTTGTCGGCGCCGAAGATGCCCACGCGGGTGAACAGGGTCTCGCCGTTGGTGTCCTTGGTGACGAAGAAGCCCTTGCCCTGGATCGCGGCGTCCATGCTGCGGCCGGTGTTGAGCGCGCCGCCGCTGGTGCCTATGGTCTGCGACATGGAGCCGACCTCCACACCGATGGCCTGGCCATCGGCGTACATCGAGGCGAAGTTGGCGCGGCTGGACTTGAAGCCGTAGGTGCCGGCGTTGGCGATGTTGTTGCTGATCGCTTCCAGCTGGGTGTTGATGGCGTTGACGCCGCCGAGGGCAATGTTGAAGCTCATGGAAGGAGGTCCTTAAATCAACTGTTGGAGGTCTTCGGGCGGCCGAAAAAGCCGGTGATGGCATGGGAAGGCACGTCCCCCAGGTGCGCCACCTGAAGCAGCACACCGCCGGTGGGCGAGAGCTTCACGCTGGTGAGTTCGCTCTGGATCTCCACATCGGGGGACACGCCTTCGCCGCCATCGATGGCGATGTCGTAGCTGCCACCCGGCAGGCCCAGCGCCTGGGGGTCCACTGAAAAATACACGGTGCCGGCGCTCTGGGCACCCAGCTCTACGCGGTGTTTCTGACCATCTGGCGCCGTGAGCACCACCGCCAGGTTGGAATTCGCGGCGTCGAGCTCGAAACTGCCCGAGACCTTCTCGGTGCCGAGGATCACCGACTCGGTGACCACGGACACCTGGCTGCCCACCTGGGCGCCGAGCGAGAGCACCTGCAGGCTCTCCAGCATGGAGGCGCTGTTGCGCGTCTGCGCCACCACGTTCTGCATGGCTTCGGTCTGGCTGAGCTGCGTGAGCTGGTTGACGAACTCGGCCGGGTCGCTGGGCTCCAGCGGGTTCTGGTTGCGCACCTGCGCCACCAGCAGCTTGAGGAACATGTCCTTGGTGCCGGCGTCCGCGTTCGCGGCCACCGGCGCTTCGGCGGCGGTCTGCGCCGACTTCTGGGTCAGATCGGTGATGGCTTCCATAGTCAGGACTCTCCCAGCCGCAGCACGGCCATCTGCATCTGGCGGGTGCGGGTCAGCACCTCGACGCTGGTTTCAAAGGCGCGCGAGGCCGACATCATGTCGGTCATCTCGGCCACGGGGTTCACGTTGGGCAGGTAGATGTCGCCGGCCTCGTTGGCCAGCGGGTGGTCGGGCTGGTGCATGCGGCGCAGCGGCTCGTCGCTCTGGATCACGTCGAGCACCTGCACGCTGGCGCCGGGCGTGGCGCCGTTGCCGCCGTTGTCGTAAATCGTGGCGAAGACCGGCTTGCGCGCGCGGTAGGTGTCGCCCTCCACGCCCGAGGCGGCCTCGGCGTTGGCGAGGTTGCTGGCGATGGTGTTGAGGCGCACAGTCTGGGCCGACATGGCCGAGCCCGCGATGCGGCTGATGCTTTCGAACGACATGTTTACTGCCCCGCGATGGCCTGCGCCAGGCCCTTGAATTTCATCTGGACGAAGGTCAGGCTGGTCTGGAAACCGACCGCGTTCTGCGCGAAAGCCGCCTGCTCGACGCCCAATTCCACGGTGTTACCATCCGCCGAAGGGTGGTGCGGCACGCGGTACATCAGCTCGCCGCCATCGCCCGTTTCAAGCCCCTCCCCGCCTTCGCTCATCACCCGTTCCAGGCTGGCGGCGAAGTCGATGTCGCGGGCCTGGTAGCCCGGGGTGTTCACGTTGGCGAGGTTGGAGGCCAGCACCTTGGTCCGCTCCGCCCGCAACTGCAGTGCGTCGGCATGCACCGCGATCACTTGCCCGATATCGATACCCATGCGCAGTCCTTTCTGTTTGAAGTTGCTTGTCTGGTTCGGCGCCCTGCCCGCGCTCGCGGTGGCGGCGCCCGTGCTGCCGCAGGTCGAGCAGGCGGTGCGCGCGCACTGGCTTGCCCACGCCGAAGACCTGGGCTGGAAAGCCCCTGAAGTGAGCGTGAAGCTGGGCAGCCGCGCGCCCGCGAATCTGCAGTGCGCCAGCCCGGTCGCGGTGGACCTGGGCGACGCCCGCCACCCGACCCGCATGCCGCTCAAGGTGAGCTGCCCGGACACACCGGGCTGGACGCACGAGTTCGTGGCGCGCGTGGCGCTCGAGGCCGAGGTGCTGGTCAGCGCCGGGGCGATCGCCGCCGGCAAGGCACTCACCGCCGCGGACGTGCGGCCCGAGCGGCGCGATGTGACGCAGATGGCCGATGCCCTGGGCATCGTCGAGAACGCGGTGGGGCAGTCGAGCCGGCGCGCGCTGCGCGAAGGCCAGGTGCTGCAGGCGCGCCTGCTGAACAAGGCCGTGCTGGTCAAGCGCGGGGCGGCCGTGCGCATCGTCGCGCGCCAGGGCGGCGTGTCGGTGGAGAACGCGGGCGAGAGCCTGCAGGCCGGCTCGCTCGGCGAGCTGGTGCGGGTGCGCAACACCGCGTCGGGCAAGACGCTGAGCGCGCGCGTCGTCGACGAGGGCGTGGTCGAACCCGCCGAATAGCGCTGGCGCCTCATCGGTTGGCTCCCTGGATCTGACGGGCCACCTGCTCCAGCTTGCCGGCGTAGGCCGGGTCGGTGGCATAGCCGCCCGCCGCCAGGCCCTGGGCGAAGGCCCGCGCGTCCTGGCCCGCGTTGACCGCGCCCCGGTAGCGCGGGTTGTCGCGCAGCAGGCGCGTGTAGTCCTGGAAGGCCTCGCCCGGATCGGCGTAGGCGCGGAAGCGCTCGGTGGTCTTGTGGGCCTCGCCCTCGCTGAACTCGGTGGTGAGCGCGTCGGTGGTGCCGCCCTTCCAGCCGCCCGTGGCCTTGAGGCCGAACAGGTTGTGCGTGTCGCTGCCGTCGGCCGCGCGCAGCGGTTGCCGGCCCCAGCCCGATTCGAGCGCCGCGTGGGCCGCGACCAGTTCGGGCGCCACGCCCAGCGCACGGCCAGCGCTTTCGGCCCAGGGCGCGATGCGGTTGAGAAAGGCGGCGCGTTCGGCCTCGGGCACCCCCTCGCCCGAAGCAGGGCGGACGCCCGGCGCCTCGACGGTGGCGATCCGCAGGCGCAGCGACGCGGCCTCGGGCGTGAGCCCGCCCGGCAGGCTGGCGCCCGAGCCCTGGGCGATGAAGCGGCGCACCTCGCCGTCCACCGAGCGCATGAGCGCGCTGAAGCCACCCGCGCCCGCGCGCGGCAGCGGCGCCATGCCGTCCATCGCCATGGCGGGCGACACCGCCGCGAAGCGCGCGTCAGGCAGGCGCATAGGTGTGCACCTCGTCGTTGAGCACGCGCTGCATGATCTCGTACTGGCCCATCAGCAGGTCGCAGTTGCGCGCGTTGAGGCGCTGGCACTCGGTCACCATCGCCTGCAGGTCGGTGTACCACTGCTTCACGGTGGCGCGCACGCCGTGCGGCAAGGCCTGCTGCACCATCTCGTAGGCCGCGTGGCCGTCGGCGCCGCTGATGCGCCGCGCCAGCGCGAGCCGTTCGTGGCCGCGTTGGGTGATGCGCTCGGTCAGTGCCGAAATGGATTCGCAGACGGCCGCCACGCGCACGGGGTCGTGGCGCAGCGCGGCGTCGAACTGCGCCTGCAGCAGGTCGCGCATGGCCTGGAAGTCGGTCTGGTCGTCGCGCACCAGCTCCAGGAAGGCCACGCACTCGCGCCGCACGCTCACGGCCGGCTCCCGTGGTAGCGCGTGATGAGGCTGGCGAGCTTGCCGGCGTCGAAGCGGATCTCGCCGCGCGCCAGGGCTTCGCGGATCTCGGCGACGCGGGCCGTGTCCACGTCCGACATGCCGCGCAGCGCGTCCATGGCGGGCTGCATGACGCCCGAGGCCAGCGCGGCCGGCGCGGTGCGCACCGAGGGCGCGCCGGCGCTGGCCGCCTCGGTGCGGGGCGCGTCGGCGGCGCGCGCCGCGGCGGCAGGCTCGGTGCCGGGGTTGCCGGAAATTCTCATGCGATCTCCTCGCGTTCGTCGGGTTTGCATTCGCCTGCGGCCTGAAGGGCGTTCATGGGGTGACGGGGGGGTGGTTGGCGCCGCGGTCCATCACCTGCTGCAGGCCGGGGATGCCCTGGCTGGCCTTGAGCAGGGACGCGCGCAGCGCCGCGAGCACGTCCAGGCTGGGCATCTCGGTCTGCACGCCGGGCACCAGTGGGTGCTGGTCCGTGGGCGCGCCGAACATGGCGGCGATGGCCCCGCTCTGGCCTTCGGTGAGCACGAGCAATTCGATGCGCCGGTTCACGCTGGCGTGAGCGTCCCCGGTTTCGAAGGGCGCGCGATCGGCCATGCCGACCACCTGCAACACGTTGCGCGCGGGCATGCCGCCATCCATCAGGTGCGCGCGCGCGGCGGCGGCGCGGTCGCTCGAGAGCGTCCAGTTCGATGCGGTGTGCGGGCCCGCGCCGGCATAGGGCCTGGCATCGGTGTGGCCGACGATGAGCATGCTGTTTTCGATCTTCGCGAACAGCGGGCCCATGCGCCGCAGCATGTCCTTGAATTTCGCGCCGGGCGTCGCGCTGCCGAGCTGGAACATGCCTTCGCGGTCGGTGTCGTGCAGCATGATGCGCAGCCCGTAGGGCGTGACGATGGTCTGCAGGTTGGCCTGCAGGCCCGCTTGCTCGCTCATCAGCTTGAGCAGCTCGGCCAGGTCCTGCAGCTGCGCGGGCGTTTCGTAGCGCACGCGCTGGCCCGGTTCGCGCGGCTGCACCTCGCCCACCTGCTCGCCCGCCATCGGGCCACCGCCCGACCCCCTGGCCGGCATGGGAAAACGCTCGATCAGGCTGCCGCGCGGCCCACCCACGGTTTCGACGCGGGGGCCGCGACCTTCGTTGACCACGTGCCCGCCGCTGGCGGTCATCAGGCCGCTGAGCTCTTCCTTGTCGCGCGCGGCGAGCACCCACAGCACCATGAACAGGCACATGAGCGCGAGCACGAAATCGGCGAAGGCCACCTTCCAGGCCCCGCCGTGCGCCTCTTCGTCGTGGCGCCGCGAGGCGCGCTTGACGATGGTGGCGTGGTCAAGCTTGGACACGGCGATCCCCCGCGCGTCGATTGAACTCTTGCTTGGGCTCCTCTTCGCGGCCCTCCAGCGCGTTGATCCAGGACTCCAGCTTGGAGAAGCTGGGCTTGATGTTGAGCTGCACCAGGCGGCGCCCGGCGTCGATCGCCAGCAGCGCGACCTTGCCCGACACATGGGTGACCAGCACCACCTTGACGGCTTCCATGTGCGACATCTCCTCCTTCACCAGCTGCTTCATCATGTTGCTGATGGGGTCGAGCACGGCGTAGCACAGGAAGATGCCGATGAAGGTGCCGACCATGGCCGCGGCCACCTTGGCCGCGATCTCGCCCGCGCCGGCACCGGCGCCCACCGAGTTCATCGCCATCACGATGCCCAGCACGGCGGCCAGGATGCCGAAGCCGGGCATGGCCTCGGCGATCTTGTGCAGCGACTTCGCCGGCTGGTTCAGTTCCTCGTGGATGGTCTCGAGCTCCTGCTCCAGCACGCCCTCCAGCTCGTGGGCGTTGATCTTGCCGATGGCCATCAGGCGGAAGTTGTCGACGATGAAGTGCAGCAGCTTGGGTTCGTCGAGCACCAGCGGGTACTTCATGAAGATCGCGCTCTTGTGCGGCTCTTCCACGTGGGCGTCCAGGGCCTTGATGCCGCCGGCGGCCGTCTGCAGCAGCTCGTACATCAGCAGCAGCAGCTGGCGCTGGAACTCCTCGCCCTGCTTGCGCGAGCCGACCAGCTTGCGCAGCTGGATGCCCATCTCGCTGAGCACGTGCCGTGGGTTGCCGACGATGATGGCGCCCAGGCCGGCGCCGCCGATGATCAGCAGTTCCACCGGTTCCCAGACCACCGCGAGGTCTCCGCCGCCCAGCAGGAAGCCGCCGAAGACGGTGAGGAGGATGACAAGGGCGCCGACGAAGAGTTGCATGGCTGGGCTTTGAAAAATCGGTCAGTCGGTCTGCAGGACGGTTTTCATCTTCTGCAGGGCGGCCTTGTTGATCTGGCAGATGCGGGCTTCGGTCAAGCCCAGCACCGCCGCGATCTCCTTGAGGCTCAGTTCGTATTCGTAGTAGAGCTGAATGACGCGCTGTTCACGCTCGCTCAACGTGCCCAAAGCCTGCTGTAGGCTTCGTTTGAGCACCAGTTCGGCTTCTGGCGAGCGCTGGGCGGACGCCTCGTTGGACAGCGCGTCGAACATGTCGTCGAAGCTGGCCAGGGTCTCGGCGTTGCTGTCCTGCTGGTAGGCCAGGTAGGCCTCGGGGCTGATGTCCAGCCCGGCCAGCACCTCGGCCTCGGTGGGTTCGCGCCCCATGCGCTTCGTGAGTTCGCGCACCTCGGTCTTGAGGCGAAAGCTCTCCTGGCGCACCGAGCGCGGCCGCCAGTCCTGGCGGCGCAGCTCGTCCAGGATGGCGCCGCGCACCCGCAGGCTGGCGAAGGCGGGGAAACGGTCGTCGGGCTCGCCGTAGCGGCGCAGGGCCTCGAGCAGGCCCATGAGGCCGATCTGCATCATGTCGTCGCGGTCCATGGTGCCACCGACCTGCGAGCTGAGCTGGCGCACGGTGCGCCGCACCAGCGGCGTGAACGCCAGCAGGTGCTTCTGCTCGTCCGCCGCGCCGAGCTCGGCCGCGGCCACGCTGGCCATTTCGGTGTAACCGCCGTACATGCCGTCGCTCACTCGATGATGAGCTTGCCGATCATCACTTCACCGAAAGGCATGGTCCGCGCCTCGGCCTTGAAGCTCTCCACATAGGCCTTCTGCACATGGTCGGAGAGCGCGGGGATGGTGAGCATGCCGGCCTGTTCGAGCGTGAACTCGGAGAGCGAGCGGACCGCGATCGAGCGCAGCTTGGGCAGTTGCTGCTTGGTCTGCGCCTCGTCGGCCACGGGGGTCTTGAACACCAGGTCCACCGCGAGGTAGTTGGTCAGCGGGCCGCCTTCGCGCCCGCGCAGCATCACGATGACCTTGTCCAGCGTGACGTAGCGGTACTCGCGCTTGTCGGGCGCCGGAGCGCCGGCCACGGCCGGCTTGGCCGGGCGCAGCAGCCAGTAGGCCGCCGCGCCGCCGCCCGCGGCGGTGAGCAGCGCGACGCCGACGACGAGGGAGATCAGTTGGACTTTTTTCATGCGGGCAGGCTCGGTGGCGGTCGGTCGGTGGCGCTTCAGGCCAGGGTGAAGGCGCGCCGGTCGGCCTTCGATTCACTCAGCAGGCCCTGGCCGGGCCGGTCTTCCTGCTGCGGTGGGTGTTGGCGTTCGCGGTGCGGGGAGCGGCCGTCGGCGAGCGCGCGGTCTTCGAACACCTGCACCGTGACGGGGCTGCCCTGCTTGTGCGTGAGTTCCTGCCGCAGGCCTTCGCCCATGGCCTGCAGCTGGCGCACCACGTCGTGGTGGGACGCGCTGAGCTGCACCTGCAGCTGGCCGGCCTCCTGGCGCAGCACGATTTCGATGCGGCCCAGGGCCGGCGGCTCCAGCCGGATGCGCGCCTGCTCGATGCCTTGCGAGGCCTGCACCTGCAGCCGATCGCCCAGCGCCTGCGCGAGCGGGCGCTGCCACAGGTCGGGCTCGGCGGCGGACAGGCGCACGCTGTCGCCTTCGAGCACGAAGGCGTTGCCCGTGGCCGGCGCGGTCGCGGCGGCGGGGCCGGCCTGCACCGGCGGCAGTTCGAAGCGCGGCGCGCGCGCGCCGGCATCGGCCGTGGTGCTGCCCTGCCCGGCCGGTGCGGCCGCCGGCAACGGCGCCGAGGCATCGGACACGGCGGGGTCGGCGGGCACGGGCACCGCCGCAAGGGACGTCGGGGGTGCCGGGCTGGTATGGAACAGGGCCACGGGCGCGGCGCCCGGCGGCGGCGCGGCGGGCGCGGCCTGCGAGGAGCGCAGCGCCAGCTGCAGCGCGCGCTCCACACCCACCGTCCACTGCACCGTGGCCAGGGCGGCGGACAGCATCGCCTCCGTGGGTTCGGCCGGGCCGTCGTCGCGCGCCTGTTCACCGTCGTCATCGGCCGCCGGCTCTTCATCGAGCAGGCCGATCTCGGTGGGGAGCGTGGGGTCGGCGGCGTCGATGGGTTCCGCGCCTTCGCCCACGGCCAACAGGTCGGCGAAATCGCCCGGCGGCGCGGCCTGTCCATCGGCCGGCGGCGCGATCGGCGCGGCACCGATCGGTGCGGACGCGGCGGGGGCGAGGTTGAGGACGGGGGATGCGGCGTTCATGGCAAGACCTCCTGCAGGTCGGTGCTCAGGGCGTAGGCGGTCCAGCCGGTGCGCTGGTCGCACAGCGCCTGAAGGCGCTCGTGGGCCTGGGCATGGGCCTGCGCGCAGGCGGTGCGCGCGGCCTCGTGCGCCTGGCGCAGCGCGTGGTGCGCGGCCTGCTCCGGCGCGCTCAGGGCCGCCACGGCGGGCAGGCGGGCGAGCAGCGCGGCGAGCTGTTGATCGGTGCGGGCCAGCGCGGCCCAGTCGGCGGCCTGCGTCTCGTGGCGCAGGCGCGCCGCCAGGTCCAGGAACGCTTGGCGCTTATCCATGGTGGGCCTGCATGCCTTCCCAGCCTTCCTGCAGCGTGCGCAGCAGCCGGCCCACTTCGTCGACCATGCCCACGTCGAGCCGCACCCCGGCCTCGTGCAGGCGGCGGGCGCAGTAGTCGTAGACCTCCGCGACCTGCGCGACCACCTCGCCACCGGCGTCCGTGTCCAGCGAGCTGGACAGGCCATTGAGCATGCCGACGCATTTGTCGAGGCTGCGCGCCTTGGCCTCGAAGCGGCTGCCTTCGATGTGCGCGCGCGCGCGCGCCAGCTCGTCCTGCAGGCCGTTCATCAGGATGAGCACCAGCTGCACGGACGAGGCCTGTGCGGTCTGGGCGCCCAGGTCGACCTGGGCGTAGCTCTCGTATGCGTCGTATGTCAAGGAAGTCCTCGTCGGGGGTGATGACGGGCGGTGCGGTCGGTCCTCAGGCGGTGGCCGAGGTGGACGATCCGAACATGCCCGAGGTCTGGTTGAGCTGGCCCATCAGGGATTGAAGTTGGGTGAACTGCAGCAGGTAGCGCTCGTAGGACATCGCGAACTGCTCGTCCAGGCGCGCCTGGCGGTTGGTGATGTCGCGCTGCAGGGTCTGCACCGAGTCCTGGCGGCGCTTGATCTGGCCGTTGCCCGAGTCGAGCCAGGTCTTGAGGTAGGTGTTCATCGAGCCCAGCAAGCCCGAGGGCGCGGACAGGCTGGACGAGCCGAAGGCCTTGTCCAGCGCGTCGGGCTTGACGTCCAGCGTCTTCTTCAGCTTGGCCGCGTCGAAGGTCAGCGCGCCCTGGCGGTCGGTGGAGACGCCCAGCTCGGACAGGCGCACACCGCCGAAGTCCTGGCGCACGATGTCGTTGAGGCGGGTGCGCAGCGCGCGAACGCTGCTGTCGCTGGCGAAGACGCCGCGCGAGGCCGCGTTGATGTCGGTCTTGGTGAGGTCGTTGATGATGCCTTGCAAGGTGTTGAAGGCGGTCACGAAGCTGCGCACGTTGTCGGCGGTGCCGGCCTCGTCGGCGGCCACGGTCAGCGTGGCGGGGGCGTCGCCCGTGGACATGGCGCGGGTGAGGCTGAGGGTCACACCGTCGATGGCGGTCACGGTGTTGCTGGCCTGCTGGATGCGCACGCCCGTGCCCTGGTCGCCCAGCCACACCACCGCGTCGCGCGCCTGCGCCAGCTCGTTGGGCGTGGCGCTCAGGGCGTCCTTGAGGGCCCCGGCGGGCAGGCCGCTGGCGTCGACGGTGATCGCACCGTCCTCGCCGCTGGCGCCGGACGAGAGGATCAGCTGGGACCCGTTGCCGGTGTTGACCACCTGGGCCGTCACCTTGCCCGCGTTGCCCGAGGCCTGGTTGATGGCGCGCGCGATCTCGGTCTGCGAGATGGTGCCGTTGCCATCGGCGTCGGCCATCAGCAGGTTGACGTTGAAGCTGCTGCCGTCGGCCTGCTGGATCACCAGCGGTCCGCCGGTGCGCACCGGCACGGCGGGCAGGTCGGCGAAGGCGATCTGGTGGTTGGAGGCCACGGCCTCCACGAAGAAGCTGTAGGTGCCGGGCTGGGCCGTGGCGGAGGCGGTGCCCGTGGCGCCGGAACTGCCGGCGACGGTCGCGCTGTTCTTGACCAGGCCCTTCTTGCCCGAGAGCGCGTCCATCGCGGTGTTGAACGCCGCGAGGGCCGAGCGCAGGCGGGTGTAGCCCGCGTTGGTGGCATCGGCGCTCTTGCTGTCGCGCGTGATGATGTCCTGCGTGCCCTGCGTGTAGATGGTGGCGAGCTGGGTCGCCATCTGGGTCGGGTTGATGTCCATGGTTGCTCCTGATCAGGCAGGAAAAGCCCCGCCCATGCCCGGTAAGGCGACCGGGAGCAGCGGTTTTTGAAGGAGGGGCTGGATTTTTTTCATCGCTCAGTGCGGCGCCAGACGGTCAGGGCCACGTCGTCCAGCTGTTTTCGCGCCCGCACTTCACCGGCCAGGCGCCATTCGCGCTCGCGCTTGTGCAGCACCTGGGCCACACCTTCGCGCTGGCGAAAGGCGGCGTGCAGGGCCACGCGGGTGGCCTCCACCTCGGCGCTGTGGCGCTCCAGGCTGCGCTGCTGCTCCTGCGCCAGACCCATCACCGACTGCTTGTAGGCCGCGCAGTTGGCGGCCAGCAGGAAGGGCTGGGCGCCCGAAGGCCCGGCGGCGTCGCAGATGGCGTGCAGCCGATCCACGCTGCGCTGCATGCGCTCGCGCACCGACTGCTGGCGGCTCAGCTCGGCGCCGATGCGCTCCTGCTCGCGCTCGCGCGCGGTGACCAGGTGGCCGAGGGTAACGAGGTGGGTGGGCGGGTTCATGCCATCAGCTCGCTCAGGTCGCGCAGGCAGTCCGTCAGGGGGGCGCTCTCCTTCACCCCCTGGTGCAGGTAGGCCTCGATGCGCGGGTACAGGCTCACGGCGCGGTCCGCCTGCGGGTCGGCGCCGGGCACGTAGGCGCCCATGGGCAGCAGGTCGCGCACCTGCTGGTAGCTGGAGAGCAGCGCCTTCATGGTGCGCGCGGCGGCGCTGTGCGCCGGCTCGGCCACCAGCGACATGCAGCGGCTGATGGACTGGCCGATGTCGATCGCCGGGTAGTGGCCGCGCTCGGCCAGGGCGCGCGAGAGCACGATGTGGCCGTCCAGGATGGCGCGCGCGGTGTCCACCACCGGGTCCTGCTGGTCGTCGCCCTCGGCGAGCACGGTGTAGATGGCGGACATGCTGCCCTCGCCTTCGCCGTTGCCCGCGCTCTCCACCAGCTGCGGCAGCGCGCTGAACACGGAAGGCGGGTAACCGCGCGTGGCCGGCGGCTCACCGAGCGAGAGCGCCACCTCGCGCTGCGCCATGGCGTAGCGGGTGAGCGAGTCCAGCAGCAGCAGCACATTCTGGCCCCGGTCGCGGTAGTGCGCGGCGATGGAGTGGCACAGCTCGGTGGCGCGCAGGCGCATCAGCGGCGACTCGTCGGCCGGCGCCACCACGACCACCGCGCGGCGCAGGCCGGCGGGGCCGAGGGAGAGGTCGATGAACTCGCGCACCTCGCGGCCGCGTTCACCGATGAGGCCGACCACCACCACGTCGGCCACGGTCTGGCGCGTGATGAGGCCCAGCAGCACGCTCTTGCCCACGCCGCTGCCGGCCATCAAGCCCACGCGCTGGCCCCGGCCGAGCGTGAGCAGGCCGTTGATGGCGCGCACGCCCACGTCCAGCGGCTCGTGCACGGGCCGCTTGCGCAGCGGGTCCACGCGCGGCGGCTGGCTGCCCAGCCGGTGCTCGCCACCGAGGCGGCCCAGGCCGTCCATGGGTTCGCCCAGGCCGTTGACGATGCGGCCCAGCCAGGACGGGCCGATCAGCAGTTCGCTGTCCGACGCCATCGGCAGCACGCGCGCGCCGGCGCTCAGGCCATCGGTTTTCTTGAAGGGCATGACCGAGGTCATCTCGTCGCGAAAGCCCACCACCTGCGCCTCGACCCAGTCGCCCGGCCCCACCTCGATGCGGCAGCGCTGGCCGATGCGCAGCTGGCAGCCCTTGACGTGCAGCAGCATGCCCGCCGCGCCCACCAGCCGCCCCGTGGGCACGGAGACCGGCACCTCGGTGAGTTCGACGGACTTCAGGCGCTCGGCGATCATGCGGCGAGCTCCGTGGCGGGCGCCGGCTCGGCGGCGAGGGGTTCGGTGTCGAGCAGCTGCGCGCCGATCTGCTCCATGCAGGCCTGCAGCCGGTGGCGGCAGCCCGCGTCGGCCTCCTGGCCGCCGCAGTGCACGCGGCACTCGCCGGCGTCGAGGCGGCTGTCGGCCATGAGCTTCCAGGCGCGGGCGCGCACGGGGTCGAGATCGCGGATGCGCTCCAGGTCTTCCGGGTTGAGGAACACCTCGATCTCGCCGGTGGCCGGCGGCATGGTCTTGAGCGACTCTTCCACCAGCGCCAGCAACTGCGTGGGCTGCAGCGTGAGCTCGGCGCGGATCACCTGGCGGGCCACCTTGCCCACGAGATCGACGACCTCGCTGCGCAAGGCCTTCTGGTAGTCGTCCTGGGCCTGGTGCAGGGCCGCGAGCGCGGCGTCCACCGGCGCGGCATAGGCCTGCCAGCGGGCCAGCACGGCCGCGCGGGCCTCGGCCTGTCCTTCGTCGCGGCCCTCGCGCAGGCCCTGCAGGCGGCCTTCGGCCACGCCGCGCTCCACCCCGCTGTCATGGCCCTCGCGGTAGCCCCGGTCCATGCCCTGCTGGAAGCCTTCGGCCAATGCCGCCTGCGCGCTCTCGGCGTCGCCGGGCGACACCGCCTGGGCCGGTGTGAAGCGGCTCAGCGGCGGGAACCGGTGCGGCCGGTAGGTCTTCATGCGACCACCGCCTCCGCGAACAGCTGGATCTGGATCTCGTCGCTGTCCACCAGCGCCTTGACCTCGCGCATGATCTCGGCGCGCGCCTGCTCGACGCGGCTGAGCGGCACCGGCCCGGTGCGGCGCAGCGTGTCTTCGAAGGCCTGCGCCTGGCGCCGCGGCATGGCCTGCAGCACCTTGCGGCGCACCTCGGGGTCCGCGCCCTCGAGCGCCACGGCCCACAGGTCCAGCGGCGAGGCTTCGATGATGCGGGTGATGACGTCCTCGGTCTGGCGCGAGAGGATGAAGAAGTCGTACATGCTGACCTCGATCTGCGCCACCACGGCCGGGTCGCGCGCCCGCATCTGCTCGACCACCTTCTGGCGGTTGCCGGGCATGCGGTTGATGATCTCGGCGGCCTGGCGCACGCCCTCCACCGTGGCGCTCTGGGTTTCCAGGCTCGCCAGGTAGGCGTCGACCAGCACCTCGAGCTCGCGCAGGATGTCGTGCTCCACGTGGCCGAGCTGGGCGATCTGCATCAGCACCAGGTCGCGGTTGTCCTCGGGCAGGCGCTCGATGACCTCGCTGGCCAGGGCCGAGGGCAGGAAGGCGAGGAAGACCGCCTGCATGTGTTCGTGCTCGGCCGCGATGCGGTCGGCGATCCAGCGCGACGAGGCCCACTGCAGCCGCGCCATCTTCGGCCGGATGGCGTCGCCATAGATGCGGGTGAGCACGCTGCTGGCGATGTTCGCGCCCAGCGCCATGTCGAGCGAACTCTTGAGGTAGGCGCGCGAGGCGCCGTGCACGCCGCTTTGTTCGCGGTAGTCGTCGAAGAAGTGCTGCAGCGCGGTGCGCGCCATGTCCACCTTGATCCCGCTCATGCGCGACATGACCTGGGTGACATCCAGCAGCTCCTCGCGCGAGAGGTGCTGCAACACGGCCGCGGCCGGTTGCTCGCCCATGCTCAGGAGCACGATGGCGGCCTGTTCGGTGGACGAGAGCGAGCCGGCATCGGCCCCTTCGAGATCAGGTGATGGCGGCATTTTTCTGAACCCACTGTTTGACAACTTCGGCGACGCGCTCCGGCTCCTTCTGGGCCAGCACCTTCAAGTGATTGACCAGCACCTCCACCGGCGAGCCGGGCGGTGGCAGGTCGTAGTCGGCGAGCAGCGGCACCATCGCGCCCGAGTTCGCCGCCTGGGCCTTGTGGGACAGCGCCGCGACGGCCGGCGCCGGGTTCGCGAGCGCGGGCGACTCGGCGGCGGCGGCACCGGCCCCGCCCTCCAGCGCGATCAGGTCGGTCATGCCGACTTCGGCCGGCGGCTTGTGGCGCTCGCGCAGGATGCGCAGCAGCGGGCGCGCCAGCAGGAAGTAGCACAGCAGCGCGCCCAGCACGTACAGGCCCCAGGTCACGAACTCGAACACGGTCTCGCGTTCCTCGTACCAGGGCACGGCGGGCGCGGCGCCTGGGAACGCGAGCGAGGAGACCACGAGCTGGTCGCCCCGCTCGGCGTTGATGCCCAGGCCGCCGCGCAGCAGGCCCTCCATGCGCGCGATGTCCTGCGGGGTCCAGCCGGTGGCCGCCGCGCCGGGCGCGGCGCCGTCGTTGAGCACGACGGCCACGCTGAGTTTCTTGAGCTGCGCACGCGCGCGCTGGATGGTGGTGACGCTGCGGTCGTAGGCGAACTGCCGGGTGACAGCGCTGCGCTCGGCGGTGTTGGGCGCCGCGTTCGCGTCGGGCGCCGGCGTAGCCGGGCGGTTGCTGAGCGAGCCCGGCACACCGAGGGCCACGCGGTCGCGGTTGCTCTCCTCGCGCGAGGCCTCGTTGGTGACCTTGGGCGCGTCGCCGTAGCGCTCCTGGGTTTCCTGCACGCGATCCTGACCGAGTTCGACCGCCACGCTCACGTTGTAGTTGCCCGCGCCCAGCAGCGGCTGCAGCAGCTGGTGCGCGTTCTGCAGGATGTCGTTCTGTGCCTTGCGCACCGCCTCGTCGGCGAAGCTGCCCTGGTCGATGCCGTCCTTCACATCGACGCGCGCGGAGAGCAGGCGGCCGGCCTGATCGACCACGCTCACGCGGGACGGGTCCAGGTTGGACACGCTGCCGGCCACCAGCTGGATGATGGAGGCGATCTGTTCGTTGCCCAGCGTGCGCCCCGGGTGCAGGCTCAACACCACCGAGGCGGTGCTCTTGTCCTGGGCGTTGAGCACGAAGGTCGAGGAGCGCGCCACGGACAGGTGGACGCGGGCCGAGCGCACGGCGTCCATCGAGGTGATGCTCTGCACCAGCTCGCCTTCCAGGCCGCGGCGAAAGCGGATGTCCTGCACGAACTGCGTGACGCCCAGCGGGTCGTTCTTGTCCATCAGTTCCAGCCCTTCGGGCAGGCGCGCGGTGACGCCCTTGGCCGCCAGCAGCATGCGGGCGCGGCCGAGGTCGGAGGACGAGACCAGCACCTGGCCCGACTCGGGGTGCAGCCGGTAGGCGATGCCCTCGGCATCCAGCGCGGCCATCATGTCCGACACCGGCACCTGCTCGCGCGCACCGAACACCGGCTTGTAGCTGGCCTGGTCGTTCCACAGGAACATCATCACCAGGGCCGTGATGCCGATCGCCAGCAGCACGACCGGCAGCAGGCGGGACACCAGTTCAGGACGCAAGGCGCCGCCCAAGGCTTTCCCCGAGGGCAGCTTGTCGCGCATGAGCCTGAGTGCATTCATTCGATGGGTCCTGTTGGGGTACCGGTGGATTCTTGGCTCTCGCCCCCCCTCGACCACTTCGCTCTTTGAGTCCAAATCCCCCCGTAGGTCCGGCCTCGCGCGGCGCGACATCGGCAAACGACTGCTTTCGAACTAAAGCGCGGCGCCATGCCACACATGCCCGGCCCTGTGTGGATGGCGCCCTCCATTGGGGGCCGCCCAAGCGTGTCAATTTGCTCGGAATGGGCGGAAAAATTTGAGGACGTTTGACGCGGGACGCAACGCCGAGTCGCACAGCCGCCACAGGCTGCTGGTATGGTTGACGCCGCACGCGCCGCCCCATCTCCGGGCGTTGGCTGGTGTGCAAGGCTGCGCACGGCAGCGCCACCGACAGAAAGCACCTCTCCCCATGCCCACCCTTGAACCGTCCGCGCCCCCCTCGACCCAGGCCGCAGAAAAGGCCTCCCGCGCCCTGACGATCGAGCGGTTGCAGGAACAGGCGGCGCTGGCGCGTTCGATTGCCGACCGCTTGCCATGGCAACTCGCGCACTTCGATCTCGATCTGCGCTGCCGCTTTGGCAACCAGGCCTTCTGCGACGGCCTGCGCATCGACCCTTCGGCGCTGGAAGGCCGGCCGTTCCAGGACTGTTTTCCCCAGGATGCCCTGCCCGCCCTGCTGCCGCGCTTCATGCAGGCCCTGGGTGGCGAGAAACAGCTGCGGCTCACGGAGCAGTCCACACCGGGAGGTGCCCACACCTTCACCGAGACCTCGTTCACGCCCGACGTGCACGACGGCGTGGTCCGGGGGGTCTTCGTCGAAACGAAGGAGGTCGCCGGGCGAGCGCGCGTGGACGACCTCGCGCAGAACAAGCGCCGCTTCGACCTCATGGCCGATGCGCTGCAGGACTCCTGCATCTACTTCCTCGACCCGGTGGGGCGCATCACCGAATGGAGCGAGAGCGCGCACCGCCTGCACGGCTTTTCCCGGGAACAGGTGGGGAACATGCACCTGGCCGACATGGCCGCGCCGCGCGTCGGTGAAGAGGCGGAGATCGGCATCGACGACACCATCCGGCTGGCCATCGATCGCGGCCAATGGGAAACCCGTGGCTGGCTCAAGCGCGCCGGTGCGGAGGCGTTCTGGGGCCAGACCCTGATCACAGCCCTGCGCGGCGACAACGGCGAGCTGGAAGGGTTGTCCTGCATCACGCGCGACATGACCGCGATGAAAGACCTGGACCGGGTCATGAACGACCTCAACGCCGAACTGGACCGGCGCGTGACCCAGCGGGTGCGCCAGCACACCGTGCCGAACAAGGACCTGGACATCTTCACCCACTCCATCACGCACGATCTGCGTGGGCCGGTGCGGCACATCAACACCTTCGCCGGCCTCATCGCCGAGGAACTGGGCGAGAACGCCAGCGAAGAGATCCGGCATTTCCGCGATGCCATGAAGCGGGCCTCGCAGCGCCTGAACGCGATGATCGAGAACCTGCTGACCTACTCGCGCATCGGCCGCATCGACCTGCACCCCGAGCGGCTGGCGATGACGAACGTGCTCGAAGGTGTGGTCTCGCGCCTGCGGCAGGCCGCCCCCGATCGCCAGATCCAGTGGGAGATCCAGCCCGATCTGCCGATGGTGGTGGCCGACGCGGCGATGGTGAACGACCTGTTCACGCGGCTGCTGGACAACGCCATGAAGTTCACGCGCAAGGTCGAGCCGGCCGAGATCCAGATCGGCTGCCGCACGGAGAGCGACGGCACCTGCCTGTTCTTCATCGTGGACAACGGAGCCGGCTTCGACGTCGCCAAGGCCAGCAACCTGTTCCTCATGTTCCAGCGCCAGCACCACTCGCTGGACTTCGAGGGCTACGGCGCGGGCCTGGCCCTGTGCCAGCGCATCGTGCAGCGCCACAACGGCCGCATCTGGCTCGACAGCACGCCGGGCCACGGCTGCGCGGTCTACTTCACGCTGCCCGTGGAAACGGCGATGGCGGCGTCCGGCCTGGCCGCGCTCGGGTGCTGATCGCGCGGGCGGCGCTCAGCCGCCCGACAGGCGCGCCAGCCAGCGGCGCAGCAGGTGCGCCCTGCGCTGGCGCCGGCGGCCGATGTCGAGCAGGCGGATGGCGGCGGCCCGGCATTCGGCCAGGTAGCGCTCGCGCTGCGGAATCTCCCAGTCCGGCTCGTTGAGGGCCTTGTTGCGCACGGCCGCGAGATAACGCAGCCGCCGGTCCAGCCGGGCCGGCACCGGGTGGCGCACGCTGTCGAGCTTGGAGTGGATGCCCCGGCCCTTGCCACCGAAGTCGCGCGCCAGCACCGAGTCGATCACCGCGGTGATGTCCAGCACGTCCTGCATGGCTTTCATGTGCGGGGTCTTGACCGTGTGCTGGTACATGGGGATGACGTCGCCAGCGCGGTCATCCGGATGAATGTCGCCCCGCGGGCGAAAACCGGGTGTGGCGGAAGACACGAGGGATGGGTTCATGGTGCACAGACTCCAGCAAACGGTTCCACGGTTCGGGCATCGGGGGCGGCAGGCTCGCGGCCCATGGCGTTCTCCTCCGCCAGAACCGCCAGGCACTTCACACAGGACACCGGCTCGCCCGAGCGGGCTTGCCATCGATGGAAGATGCCGCTGGGCCGCGCACCACACAGCGCCTTGCCATCGGGCGGGGAGTGCTCGGACCACAGATGAACGACCACCCCCAGATCGACACCGGGACCGGCCCCGACGGCGCTGAGCCTGGCGGGCACGGCGGTGGCCGCGGGCGCCGATGCCCGATCGGCGGCACTGCGCGGGCAAGGGATGTTCAGGGGGTACAACAAGGTTCGCTCCCGGGTGTTCGGCTCACAACCACACGCTCCTGCGCCCGCTCTCCATCGCCTCCTGGTTCTGCAGCTCTCTCACGGCGGCCCGCACGAGGATGTGATCGAAGGCCTTGAGAATCTCGCTGGTGCTGGTGAAGGCCTCGCTGGAGGGCATGGCGGTGGGCACATCGCGGGCTTGCCGCGGGTTGCCAGACTGGGAGGGGCCCTTGCCCGTGATGTGCGCATGCCGCAATGCGGCCCGCACGACCTCTTCGCCGGAGACACGTTGCCAGCGGTCCGACCGGCGCAGGTGGGTCACGCCCTGCCCCGCCGCGTTGCAACTGTGAACGACCAGGGGATCGTCCGGCAGGCGCGGTGCGAACGCGAGGTGCACGATGCTGTTGTGCGCGACCTCCTCGTCGGTGAGGCTGGCGGTCTGGGCCCATGGAACGGGCGCCAGCCGAAAGAGCATGTCGGCCAGTGAGCCGCCCAGACCCGCGGTGCTCAGGGTGTCGAACACCGACAGGGCGAACGGCCGAGGCTCGTGGGGGTCTCCGGAGCGCAGTTCGCCCCAGGCGCTGGTTTCGGTGAAATCGAGCGAGCCAGGGCCCGAGTCGGCATCGAGCTGCGAATGCGCGTGGACCACGCGAAGCATCACGGCAGGCCCCTGCCGTGGCGCATGCTCGCGCTCCTGCAGCACCTGGATGATGCTGGAGAGCAGGTACTTGTGGCACGCGAAACAGGACGCCGGGTTGTGCCGCGGCGCGCGCCGTGCGCTCAGTCCGTACAGGTGGGCGTGGTCATCGCTGTGCATGGGCAACCGGTGCTCGCCATCACCCCTGGGCCGCGTGTTTCATGAGGTAGCCGGTGTCGATGGGGTCCGACACCCGAACGACCATGTGCGTGCGGATGCCCACGATGGTGACCTCGGCGGGCAAGGGATCGGACACCTCGGCGACCAGTGTGTCGATGCCATGGCGCACCGCCCAGGCCTGCAGCGGCTCCGAAAAATGCCGCCAGCGCTGGACCATGCCGAACCGGTCCACACCGGAGATGGAGACGCGCGCCACATCCTTCGCGTGCATGGTCAGGCCGTAGAGGTAGACCCCCACGAAGCGGCCGGTGAAGGTCTCGCCGTTGCCGACGGCCACCTCGGAGCGTTTGACCGCTTCCCCGATGGCACGCACCAGAAGGGAGGAGCCGTCCTCGGACGGCCAACAGGGTGTGATGAAGGACGCCAGCCTGAGCGTGGCCTCCTTGAGGTTGGGTTGCTGCGCCCAGCAGGAAAGGCCGAACCCCTCGTAAGGCTGGCCGGCCAGCGCATCGTGGATCCACTGCTCGGGCCCACCCGACTCCAGGACCTGCAAGGGCCAGTAGGCGGTGCCTCCACCGCCCTGGACCGCCTTGCCCTGGCGGGTGCGCGCCGCGTTGAGCGAAAAGATCTGCGTCATGTCGAGCCGCGCGCGCGGGAAGGCGCGGACGCGTCATGCGCTGAGCGGATCGGCCAGGACCGCGACGGGAGGGATGAGAGCCACGTTTCAAGCATCCGGGTATTTTTCTACCCAATGCCTCGGCGACCGCCCGGTCTACGGTGCCGTTTTGCCCCGTAGAGGGAAGGTGTCAGCCAAACTTCGGCATCTGGTTGCGCGATTGGCGGTACGCGGCGATGCGGGCCTGCACCTCGGCGCGCGCTTCGTCCATGCGAAGGTCCTGCGTGGCGCAGGCGGGGCAATGCGCGGGGCCCTGGTGCTGCTTGACCACCGGGTGCTTGGTGTTGCAGGCGCCGCACTGCCGGACTTCGATCTCGCGGCTTTGCAGTCCCTCGACCAGCAACGCATAGGTCTCGAACGTGATGCGCTGGCTGTCGCCCACGGGCGGCACCGTCCGGCGGTACTTGTTGTAGACCTCGATCATCTTGTCCAGCGCCTTGCCGAAATTCGTCTCGACCACGGCGTACTCGCCAATGCCGCGCGATCCGAAATGCAGGGCCATCAGGTACGAGGCCTCGAAGCGCTCCGCCGCGCTGTCGAGGAAGGTCTTGGCCGTAGTGGTTTGTCCCAGGCCTCTGGGCCGCTTGACCTTGATACCGTACTGCCCAAGGCGGCGGTCCATCTCCTCTTTGATCCGCTGCTCGCTCACGTCGGTGCCCAGCAGCTTGACGATCAGCTTGGTGCGCGAGGTCAACTCGATCAGGGCCTCGAATCGCTCGTCCGATACCTGGTCCTCGAAGAGGACGCGTTTGTGTCCAGAAGAAGCAAGGGCTCGGCCTGCGGTGTTGATCATGGTGATGTCCCTGGTTTCAGTGAATGCGGTTCTTCGAACGCCGGCTCATGACCATGAACTGCGTTTTCTGCGAAGAGGTCAGGTCGCGCGTGGCGGCGGCCTCGAAGTAGTGGTCACTGGCGACCGGAAACATCACCAGGCCCGGGTTGGCCGAGATGTCCCAGAGTTCGTGCGGTCCGAAGCGGCGGACGTGCACGGCTTCGCTCATCGAAAGATCGAACAGCACGCAGGCCTCGTCGAACGAAGTCTTGATGCTGTCGACGCGCACCGCCAGCGCCATGAAGGCCTCCTGGCGATTGGCGGCCTCGAATTCACCCGGCTGCACCAGCGACGCCGATGTCGTGGGCAGCAGCCCCGTGTGGATCATCATGGAAAACAGCGGATGCGAGCAGTCCGCCAGCTTGATGACTTCATCCTCGCTCAGCAGGGCCAGCAGCTCCAGCAGGTTGCGCTGCCCCGGGAACCAGCGTGCGATGACACGTGGGTCGACCAGCTCGGAACTGCGCGCGATGTGCCAACGCCGGGCCAGCGCCTTGAGGTTTTCGGCGCGAATGGCCCTTTCATAGGTGGGCAGGTGCAGATTGCCTTGAATCCGCGAGTCCATCAGCGCTGTCATCATCTGTGTACATTCCCCTGTCTGTTCTCGAGCTGCGTCGCCAACGCGCCCGAAAGGCGCATTGTGTTACTCCCAGCCAGCCGGTTGGCGTCTACCATGGCACCAGGCCATTTGCGACGCCCACACCCCAACGCCCAGCCCTCATGCCAAGTCTTGAACCTCTGTCTATCGGCGATCTTTCCGCGCGCTTTAGGGCTCGATTGAGAATGAGCCTGGATCGCCTGGGCTTTCCGGGCGCCATGCGTGAAAAAAGTCGCGAACTGGCCTTCAGGCTCGGGGTGGACGAAAGCCTGGCCTCGGCCTTCCTCACAGGCGATGTGCTCCCGGACTACGAGGCCCTGCTCACCCTTTGCGCGCTGACCCAGCAGCCACCCGGCTACTTCCTCGACCCCAGCGCCGACGCGCTGCCCCAGGGCACCCGGGTCGTCCCGGCCATCGGCCCGGGCGAGGACCTGGCCATCTGCCTGCCCGAAGACATGGCCGGTGGGCGCGCCACCCAGGATGCCGAGCTTTGCTATTACCGCGCCCGCAGGGACATGGGCTTCGGCGTGAGGGCCGGCGACTGCATCCTGGCGGTGTTCGTGCCGATGGAGCCGGCCTCGATGCAGAAGGACCGCATCTACCTCATCGGCTGCGAGACCGGCTTCGATCTGCGCCGCTGCGTCGTGCAAACGCCCGTGCGGGCGGCCTTCACCAGCTTTGACGGCAAGTCCGCCCAGACCATCAAGCCGCACGTCGCGGCGGTGGGGCAGGAACGGCCGAGCTTCCGCGCCGAAGGCCTGGGTGACGAGGTGCATGCCTTCGCGGAAGTGATCGGCCTGCTGCGAGGTGCGCAGAACCTGCCGCTCGAACCCAACGCCCTGGACTTCCAGGGCTGAGCCGCGGCGAGCAGACGAAAAAAAGCTCGCCATGGGCGAGCTGGATGTTTCGATCAGGTATTTTTGGAGGCGCGATCCGGAGTCGAACCGGACTAACCGGATTTGCAATCCGGGGCATAACCGCTTTGCTATCGCGCCGTCAGGACCGGCATCAAAGACACCGATCTCAAACTCCGACAAAAAAGGGAAGCAGAGCTTCCCTTTTGAATTTGGAGCGGGAAACGAGATTCGAACTCGCGACCTCAACCTTGGCAAGGTTGCGCTCTACCAACTGAGCTATTCCCGCATTTCTTACCACCTGCTGCTGCATCTGCTATTGCGTTTGCCGCTGCATTTCGGTAAGCCATGATTCTAACCCGAAAAAAGGGGCTCTTTCAAGTCCCCCGAAATTTTTTGATCAATGTTTCACCGCGTCGGGAGACGCCGTCGGCTTGCTCACGCTGGCCGCCGCGATCTGGGCCGCGACCTCTTCTTCGGTGAGTGGCACGGGCTGGCGTTCGAGCGCGATGGCGAGGACCTTGTCGATCCATTTCACCGGCACGATCTCCAGGCCCTGCTTCACGTTGTCGGGAATCTCGGCGAGGTCCTTCACGTTCTCTTCCGGGATGATCACGGTCTTGATGCCGCCACGCAAAGCGGCCAGCAGCTTTTCCTTCAGGCCACCGATCGCCGTGACTTCACCGCGCAGCGTGATCTCACCCGTCATCGCCACATCGGCGCGCACGGGAATGCCCGTGAGCGACGAGACCAGCGCGGTCGTCATGGCCGCACCGGCGCTCGGGCCGTCCTTGGGCGTGGCGCCATCGGGCACGTGGATGTGGATGTCGCGCTTGTCGAACTGCTCGTCCTTGATGCCCAGCATGCGGGCGCGGCTGCGCACCACGGTGCGGGCCGCTTCCACCGATTCCTTCATCACATCGCCGAGCGAACCCGTGCGCGTGATCACGCCCTTGCCCGGCATGATCGCCACTTCGATGGTCAGCAGATCGCCGCCCACTTCCGTCCACGCCAGACCGACCACCTGGCCCACTTGGTTCTGCGCCTCGGCACGGCCGTAGCTGTACTTGCGCACGCCCAGGAATTCGCTGAGGTTGTCGGCGCTCACCACCACGGTGGGCGTGTACTTCTTGAGCAGCAGGCCCTTGACCACCTTGCGGCAGATCTTGGAGAGCTCGCGTTCGAGCGAACGCACACCGGCTTCGCGGGTGTAGTAGCGCACGATGTCGCGCACGGCGTCGTCGCGCACGTCCAGCTCGCCTTCGCGGATGCCGTTGTTCTTGAGTTGCTTGGGCAACAGGTAGCGGATCGCGATGTTGGTCTTCTCGTCTTCCGTGTAGCCCGAGAGGCGGATCACCTCCATGCGGTCCAGCAGGGCCGGGGGAATGTTCATCGAGTTCGATGTGGCGACGAACATTACGTCGGACAGGTCGAAGTCGACTTCGATGTAGTGGTCACCGAAGGTGTGGTTCTGCTCGGGGTCCAGCACCTCCAGCAGCGCGCTCGAAGGATCGCCGCGGAAGTCCGTGCCCAGCTTGTCGATCTCGTCGAGCAGGAACAGCGGGTTGCGCGTGCCGACCTTGTTCAGGCTCTGCAGCACCTTGCCCGGCATGGCACCGATGTAGGTGCGACGGTGGCCGCGGATCTCGGCTTCGTCGCGCATGCCGCCCAGCGCCATGCGCACGTACTTGCGGCCCGTGGCCTTGGCCACCGACTGCCCCAGCGAGGTCTTGCCGACACCGGGTGGGCCGACCAGGCACAGGATGGGCGCCTTGACCTTGTCCACGCGCTGTTGCACCGCGAGGTACTCGAGGATGCGGTCCTTGACCTTCTCCAGGCCGTAGTGGTCTTCGTTCAGCACCGCCTCGGCATGCGCGAGGTCGTGCTTGATCTTGGTCTTCTTGCTCCAGGGCAGGCCGACCAGCGCATCGATGTAGTTGCGCACCACGGTGGCCTCGGCCGACATGGGCGACATCAGCTTGAGCTTCTTGAACTCGGCATCGGCCTTCTTGCGCGCTTCCGCGGGCATCTTGGCGGCCTTGATCTTCTTCTCGATCTCTTCGATGTCGGCGCCCTCTTCGCCTTCGCCGAGTTCCTTCTGGATCGCCTTGACCTGCTCGTTCAGGTAAAAGTCGCGCTGGTTCTTTTCCATCTGGCGCTTCACGCGCCCGCGGATCTTCTTGTCGACGTTGAGGATGTCGACCTCGCGCTCGAGCTGTTCGAACAGGTTCTCCAGCCGCTTGTTGACCGGATCGAGGTCCAGCACCACCTGCTTGGACTCGAGCTTGAGCGGCAGGTGCGCGGCGATCGTGTCGGCCAGGCGGCCCGGGTCGTCGATGCTGGAGATCGAGGTGAGGATCTCCGAAGGGATCTTCTTGTTGAGCTTGACGTACTGGTCGAACTGCTGCATCACGGCGCGGCGCAGTGCTTCGAGTTCGTTGGACTGGGTGTCGGCCCGCTCCACGGCCGGGTCGACCGGGCTCACGCTGGCGATGAAATGGCTTTCTCCATCGCGGATGGTCAGCACCTTGGCGCGCTGCACACCTTCGACCAGCACCTTGACGGTGCCGTCAGGCAGCTTGAGCATCTGCAGGATGGTGGCGACGCAGCCCATTTCGAACATGTCGTCGGTCGACGGCTCGTCCTTGGCGGCGGCCTTCTGGGCCACGAGCATGATGCGGCGCTCGGCCTCCATCGCGGACTCCAGCGCCTTGATGCTCTTGGGCCGGCCCACGAACAGCGGGATGACCATGTGCGGGAACACCACCACATCGCGCAAAGGCAGGAGTGGCAGTTCGACCGGCGTGCTGGGAAGGGGGGTCTGTCCGGACATTTCAACCTCGACTAAAACGGGTAAATGGGGTCGGTGCGAGCGATCTCAACCGGACGCATCCGTGACGGGGTTGGTCGAAGCCGGCGCGTCAAGCCTGCTTGGCCGCCTCGCGGTACACCAGCAAGGGCGGCTTGTTTTCCTCGATGGTCGACTCGTCGACCACCACCTTCTCCACATTGCTCATGCCAGGCAGATCGAACATGGTGTCGATCAGCGCGTTTTCCAGGATCGAGCGCAGGCCGCGCGCGCCCGTCTTGCGGGCCAGGGCCTTGCGGGCGATCGCCTTGAGCGCGGCGGGCCGCACTTCGAGCTCGGCACCTTCCATCGCCAGCAGGCGGGAGAACTGCTTGACGACCGCGTTCTTGGGCTCGGTGAGAATTTCGACCAGCGCGTCTTCACTGAGTTCCGACAGCGCGGCGATCACCGGCACACGGCCCACCAGCTCGGGGATGAGGCCGAACTTGATCAGGTCTTCCGGCTCGATTTCCTTGAAGGATTCCGTGATGCTGCGCTGCTTCTTGCTCTTGACCACGGCGCCGAAGCCGATGCCGGAGGCCTCGGTGCGGTTCTCGATGATCTTCTCCAGGCCGGCAAACGCGCCGCCGCAGATGAACAGGATGTTGGTGGTGTCGACCTGCAGGAAGTCCTGGTTGGGGTGCTTGCGCCCGCCCTGCGGCGGCACCGAGGCCATCGTGCCTTCGATCAGCTTGAGCAAGGCCTGCTGCACACCCTCACCCGATACGTCGCGGGTGATGGAGGGGTTGTCGGACTTGCGCGTGATCTTGTCGATCTCGTCGATGTAGACGATGCCCTGCTGGGCGCGCTCGACGTCGTAGTTGCAGCTCTGCAGCAGCTTGGCGACGATGTTTTCCACGTCTTCGCCCACGTAACCGGCTTCGGTCAGCGTGGTGGCGTCGGCCATCACGAACGGCACGTTGAGCATGCGCGCCATGGTCTGGGCCAGCAGCGTCTTGCCCGAGCCGGTGGGTCCGATCAGGAGAATGTTGCTCTTGGCCAGCTCGACGTCGTCCTTGCGGGCGGCGACCTTGTGGCGCAGGCGCTTGTAGTGGTTGTAGACGGCCACGGCCAGCGCGCGCTTGGCGTTCTGCTGCCCGATGACGTAGTTGTCCAGGTTGGCCTTGAGCTGGGCCGGCGTGGGCACGTCGTCGCCCGAGGCCTTGACGGATTCGAGGCCGGGCAACTCGTCACGGATGATGTCGTTGCACAGGTCGATGCATTCGTCGCAGATGAACACCGAGGGGCCGGCGATCAGCTTCTTGACCTCGTGCTGGCTCTTGCCGCAGAACGAGCAGTAGAGCGCTTTTTCACTGGAGGCGGCTTTTTTGTCGGCCATAGGTCTGGGGGCTCGGATGAAGCGGTAACAACAATGATAGTTCAAGCCCCATAGGGGCCAAACGGGGGAAAAAGCGCCGGTTTTGGCACCGTCTCCCGGGTTTGGCGGCCCATGGGTGCGCATGGCCTGGACGGGGTCAGACCGCGCCGGGGCGCTTGTCGATGACCTTGTCGATCAGGCCGTACTCGGCCGATTCGGCGGCCGAGAGGTAGTAATCGCGCTCGGTGTCGCGTTCGATCTTCTCCAGCGGCTGGCCGGTGCGCTCCGCGAGGATCTTGTTGAGCTGCTCGCGCGTCTTGAGGATTTCGCGGGCGTGGATCTCGATTTCCGTGGCCTGGCCCTGGGTGCCGCCCAGCGGCTGGTGGATCATGACCTTGGAGTTCGGCAGCGCGAAGCGTTTGCCCTTGGCGCCGGCGGCCAGCAGGAACGCGCCCATGCTCGCGGCCATGCCGATGCACAGCGTGGACACGTCGGACTTGATGAAATTCATGGTGTCGAAGATCGCCATGCCCGCGCTCACCGAGCCGCCCGGGGAGTTGATGTAGAACGAGATGTCCTTGTCGGGGTTTTCGCTTTCCAGGAACAGCAGCTGCGCCACCACCAGGTTGGCCGACTGGTCATTGACCGGGCCCACCAGGAAGATCACGCGCTCCTTGAGCAGGCGCGAATAGATGTCGTACGCACGCTCGCCGCGGCCCGACTGCTCGATGACCATGGGCACCATGCCCAAACCTTGAATGTCCATTGCGCTCATGCGTTACTCCGTGTGTTGATGCTTGCCATATCACTACTGTAACCAACCCCATGTGGCCCCACGGCGACCGGTGGCTTGACCGGGACGACCGCAGGACAGGCGGAGGGAGGTACCTCCAGATGGGGGGCAAACCCGAAAAAGAAAGGGCGGATCGCTCCGCCCTGTTCCAGCATCCCGCCGCGAAGGAAATCAGGCCTGGGCCATCAGTTCGTCGAAGCTGACCGACTTTTCGGTGATCTGTGCCTTGGACAGCACGAACTCCGTGACGTTGTTCTCGATCACGATGGCTTCCACCTCGGCCATGCGCTGGTTGTCGCCCTGGTACCAGCGCACCACGTCGGCCGGCTTCTCGTAGGAGGCCGCCAGCTCTTCGATGTGGGCCTTGATCTGCTCGGGCTTGGCGTGCAGCTCGTTGGCGCGCACCAGCTCGGCCACCACCAGACCCAGGCGCACGCGGCGCTCGGCCTGCGGGCGGAACAGCTCTTCGGGGATCGGTGCCTTGTCGGCATCTTTCACGCCGCGCTGCTTCAGGTCGGCGCGGGCGCCTTCCACCAGGCGCTCCAGCTCGGACTGCACGACCGCGTTGGGCAGGTCCAGCTCGGCCTTGGCCGACCAGGGCGTCCATCACGGCCTGCTTGTTGCGGGCCTGCAGGCGGAACTTGACTTCGCGCTCCAGGTTCTTGCGGATGTCGGCGCGCAGGCCTTCCACCGTGCCGTCGGCGATGCCCAGGGACTTGGCGAAGGCTTCATCCACGGCCGGCAGGTTGGCGGCTTCGATCTTGTTGACCGTGACCAGGAAGTCGGCGGTCTTGCCGGCCACGTCCTTGCCGTGGTAGTCGGCGGGGAAGGCCAGCGGGAAGGTCTTGGACTCGCCCGTCTTCATGCCACGCACGGCGTCTTCGAATTCCTTGAGCATCTGGCCGTCGCCGACGATGAACTGGAAGGCCTCGGCCTTGCCGCCCTCGAAGGGCTCACCGTCGATCTTGCCGGCGAAGTCGATGGTGACGCGGTCGCCGTCCTGGGCGGCCTGGTCCTGCGCGCGCTGCGCGAAGGTGCGGCGCTGCTTGCGCAGGATCTCGAGCGTGCGGTCGATGGCGGCGTCGTCCACTTCGGCAGCCACTTTTTCCACGGCGGCGGTGGTCAGGTCGTCGATCTTGACTTGCGGATACACCTCGAAGACGGCGTCGAAGGTCAGCTGGCCCTCGGGGGCGCCTTCCTTCTCGGTGATCTTGGGCTGGCCGGCCACGCGCAGCTGGGCTTCGTTGGCGGCGGTGGCGAAGGCTTCACCGACCTTGTCGTTCATGACCTCGTAGTGCACCGAATAGCCATAGCGCTGGGCCACGACGTTCATCGGCACCTTGCCGGGACGGAAACCGTCCATCTTCACGTCGCGCGCGATGCGCTTGAGGCGGTTGGACACTTCTTTCTGGATCACATCGGCCGGCAGCGTCAGCGTGATCTTGCGCTCGAGCTTTTCCAGGGTTTCAACGTTCACGGTCATGGCTTTCTCCAAAAGGGTGTCGGTCAACCAGCCTGTCTGGCCGACCCGGGGGGTCTGTCTGTTCGTCTGTGGTGTGGTGCGCGGGGGGGGACTCGAACCCCCACACCATTGCTGGCGTCAGGACCTAAACCTGGTGCGTCTACCAATTTCGCCACCCGCGCGCCTCGTAGGGGGTTTTCCGGTGCAGCGCAAAAGCAGCGCTGGACGGCCGGTTGTCCACTTCACGGCAACCTTAGATTGTAGCTGCAGCGCCCACCCTGGCCGGACGGCCTCAGGCCCCCAGGCGGTGCCGCAGGGCCCGGACCGCGCTGCCGGGCGTGGTGAGCACCGGCATGCCCACCGCCTTGTGCACGGCCAGCTGCGCGCGCGCCATGCTGAATTGGGACAGCGCGATCACGTCGCAGCCCTGCCCCACCAGCCAGCGCGCGGCCTCGACGACGCGCGCGTCGTGGCCGGCGTCGTCGCCCCGGTTGAGGGCGTCCATGGCGCCTTCGGCCAGGCAGGTGACCAGTTCGGTGCCGGCCGGGAACTCCGGCGGCATGGAAGTCAGGGTGGGCGCGAAGGACGCCACCAGCCCGATGCGGCCGCCGCGCGCCACGGCCACGGCTTCGGCCACCATGGCTTCGTTGGGCTTGAGCACCGGCATGTGCGGGCGCCGCGCCGCCACCGCCTCGATGCACGAACCGAATGCCGAGCAGGTGAACAGGATGGCATTGGCCCCCGTGCCTTCGGCGTAGGCCGCCAGCGACTCGAAGCGCTGGTGCATGGCCGCGTCCAGTCCCTTGCCATCGCGCGCCAGGTCGGCCGACAGGCTGTCGTCGAGCAGGTTCATGCGCTCGGCCTCGGGCCAGGCGCGGGCGAGCTCCTCGTTGATGGGCGCGACCGAGTGGGCCAGCGCATGGATCAGGGCGATGCGCATGTCAGGCCACCTTCAAGGTGCGTGGCACGGCCATGCGCCGGCCCTGGCTCCACCAGACCAGCGCCACCAGCAGCAGCGCGGGCAGGTAGAACCAGTGCGGCGTGGCCCGGCCCGAGGGCATCTTCACCGCCACCACGTCCCAGCCCTGCTCGAAGCCCGACTTGGCCGCGCGCGAACCGAACTTGACCTGCGCCACCTGCAACTGGTCGCCCAGCCCGACCAGGCGCAGTCCGGCTTCGTCCAGGCGCTTGCGCCCGTCCTCGCCCTTGGCGCCCAGCTGCACGGCCACGGTCTTGGTCAGGTCGCGCCCTTCCAGCGTGGTGCCCTGCAGCACGAAGACCATGCGGCCATCCTCGGGTTTGTCGCGCGCGATGTCGAACACTTCGGCCGGCGGCGCGTCGCGGTACGGGGGTGCGAGGCGGTCCATGAACACGTCCGGGCGGAACAGCAGCACCACGGCGATGCCGAGCAGCACGTTCTCCCACCAGCGGCTCTTGATGCGGAACCAGTTCATGGTGATCGCCGCGAACAGCAGCATCGCGACGATGCTGGCGGCGATCACGCGCAGCGTCTCCGCCAGGTCCTCCACGTTGATCAGCAGCAGCTGCGGGTTGAAGATCCAGATGAAGGGCAGGATCAGCGTGCGGGCGGCGTAGATGAACCCCTGGATGCCGGTCTGCAGCGAATCCTCGCCCGAGATCGCCGAGGCCGCGAAGGTCGCCAGCCCCACCGGCGGCGTGATGTCCGCCATGATCCCGTAATAGAAGACGAACATGTGCACCGCGATCAGCGGAATGATCAGGCCCGACTGCGCGCCCAGTTCCACCACCACCGGCGCCATCAGCGTGCGCACCAGCACGTAGTTGGCCGTGGTCGGCACGCCCAGGCCGATGACGAGGCAGGAGATCGCGACGAACAGCAGCATCAGGATCACGCTGCCCTGCGAGACCAGCTCAACGAACTCGGTCATGCGCAGGCCCAGGCCGGTGAGCGTGATGCCGCCGACCACGATGCCCGCCGTGGCGGTGGCGACGCCGATGCCGATCATGTTGCGCGCGCCGTTGTGGAAACCGTCGAGCACCGAGCGCCAGCTCTCCTGCCAGGCGTTGCCCATGGGCAGGCGGCGGAACAGCGCGATCAGCGGGTGCTGCGTGGCCATGAGCACCGCCAGCGAGGTGACGGCCCAGAAGGCCGCGAGCGCGGGCGACATCTCCTCCACCATCAGGCACCAGATCAGGATGCCGATGGGCATGATGAAGTGCAGGCCGGCGCGCACCGTGGGCCAGGTCTGCAGCGGTTTGGGGTTGTCGATGTCGATGTCGGTCGCCAGGTCCGGGCAGCTGGCCGCCTGCCACACGGCCACGAGGTAGAGCGCCAGCACCAGCGCACCCACGGCATACGGGGCCGCCGGGCCCAGCACGGCCTTGAAGCCGAGGATCAGGTAGTACAGCGCGCAGACCAGCACCACGGTACCGGTCACACCGAGTGCGTTGCGCATGACGCGGTCGCGCAACGGCGTGGGCGTGCGCTTGACGATGGGCTGCATGCCCAGCTTGAGCGCCTCCAGGTGCACGATGTAGAACAGGCCGATGTACGAGAGGATGGCCGGCAGGAAGGCGTGCTTGACGATGTCCGAGTACGGGATGCCCACGTACTCCACCATCAGGAAGGCCGCGGCGCCCATCACGGGCGGCATGATCTGGCCGTCCACCGAGGACATGGTTTCGATCGCGCCGGCCTTGACGCCGCCATAACCCGCCTTCTTCATGAGCGGGATGGTGAAGATGCCGCCGGAGACCACGTTCGCCACCGACGAACCCGAGATGGTGCCGTTGAGCGCCGACGACACCACCGCCACCTTGGCCGGGCCGCCGCGCAGGTGCCCCAGCGCCGCGAAGCTCACCTGCATCATGTAGTTGCCGCCGCCGCCCCGGTCGAGCAGCGCGCCGAACAGCACGTAGACGAAGATGGTGCCGGCCGACACCCCCAGCGCGATGCCGTACACGCCTTCGGTGGTGAGCCACATGTGCGAGATCAGGCGGTTGAGCGAGGCGCCCCGGTGGGCGATCACCTCGGGCAGCCAAGGGCCGAGCATGCAGTAGGCCAGGAAGATCACGGCCAGCACGGCCATGGGCCAGCCCACCGCGCGACGCGTGGCCTCCAGCAACAGCAGCAGGCCCACCACCGACACCGCCACATCCACCGTGGTGGGCGTGCCGGGCCGGGTGGCGAGCTCGGCATAGAAGAGCATCACGTAGGCACCGGCAAAGGCCGCCACGCCGGCCAGCAGCCAGTCCACCCACGGGACCCGGTTGCGCGGCGAGCGCTTGAACGCCGGCCAGGCGAGGAACGCCAGGAACAGCGCGAACGCGAGGTGGATGGCGCGCGCCTCGGTGTCGTTGAGGATGCCGATGCCGAATTCGAACGGCAGGGGCGAGGCGTACCAGTACTGGAACAGCGCCCAGAGCAGGCACACGGTGAACACCACACCGGCCGTCCACCCGGTGGGCTTGCGTCCGCCGGTGTCGCTGTCCGCCACAAGTTGCTGCAGGGCTTCGGGGGCTTTTTCGATGTCGGTGCTCATGGGCGCTCCGGGCCTGGACGGCGGTGGGGAGGGTCAAAAGAAACGGCGAAGCACCTTCGCCCTTCATGGCAAGGCGGGCCGCTCACGCGGCCCGGCGCGTCACCTCACTTGACCCAGCCCTTTTCCTTGTAGAACTTCAGCGCGCCTTCGTGCAGCGGCGCGCTCAGGCCGTCCTTGACCATGCCCTCGGGCGTCAGGTTGGCCAGCGCGGGGTGCAGCTTCTTGAACTCGTCGAAGTTGTCGAACACCGCCTTGACCACCTGGTACACGGTCTCGGGCGAGGTCTTGCTCGAGGCCACCACGGTGGCGGACACGCCATAGGTCTGGGTAGGCTGCGGGTTGTTCGGGTAGAGGCCACCGGGCAGCGTGACCTTGGCGTAATACGGCTTCTCGGCCACCAGCTTGTCCACGGCCGGGCCGGTGATGGACACCAGCTTGGCACCGCACGAGGTGGTGGGATCCTGGATGTTGGCGCTCGGGTGGCCCACGGCGTAATAGAAGCCGTCGATCTTGCCGTCGCACAGCGCCGGGCCGTGTTCGTCGGCCTTGAGTTCGGAGGCCAGCGAGAAGTCGCTCAGCTTCCAGCCCATGCCGGCCAGCAGCTCTTCCATGGAGGAGCGCGTGCCCGAGCCCGGGTTGCCGACGTTGAAGCGCTTGCCCTTGAAGTCCTCGAACTTGGTGATGTTGGCTTCCTTGCGGGCCACCACCGTGAAGGGCTCGGGGTGCACGGCGAACACCGCTCGCAGGTCGCCGTAGGCGCCCGCGTCCTTGAACTGGCCCACGCCCTTGAGCGCATTGAACTGCACGTCGGACTGGGTGAAGCCCAGGTCCAACTCACCGGCCTTGATGGTGTTGACGTTGAACACCGAGCCGCCGGTGGACTCCACCGAGCAGCGGATGCCATGCTTGGCGCGGTCCTTGTTCACCAGCCGGCAGATCGCGCCGCCCGCCGCGTAATACACCCCCGTCACGCCGCCGGTGCCGATGGTCATGAACTTCTGCTGCGCCTGGGCCGGTGCCATGGGCGTCATCAGGGCGGCTGCGGCGGCCAGGGTGCTCAGGCTGAGGGGGATCTTTTTCATGCGGATGGCTCCTGAAGGTTTCGACGGGGTGGAACAAACTGGGTGCGGGCACGAAGGCTTTTCACGAGCAAGCAAGCTTCGTGCAGACCCGCTGCGACGGCGACGGGGTTTTCCCCCATCAGGCGGCCACCGCGCGGTCGATGGCGCCGGCGAGCCGCGCCACGATCTGCTCGAGCTCGGCGGGCGTGCTGATGAAGGGCGGCGCGAGCAACACGTGGTCGCCGCAGCGCCCATCCACCGTGCCCCCCATGGGGTAGACCATCAGGCCGCCGGCCATGGCCTCGCTCTTGATGCGGGCGTGCAGCTTGCGCGCGGGATCGAACCACTGCCGGCTGCCGCGGTCGGCCACCAGCTCGAGCCCCCAGAACAGCCCGCGCCCCCGGATGTCGCCCACGCGCGGGTGCTCACCGAAGGCCTGTTGCAACAGCGCGTGCAGCAATTGCCCGCGCTCGCGCACCTGCGCCAGCAGGCCATCGCGCTGGATCACGCGCTGCACCGCGAGCGCGGCCGCGCAGGCGATCGCATGGCCCAGGTAGGTGTGGCCGTGCTGGAACAGGCCGCTGCCCTGCCGGAAGGCGTCCACCACCCTGCCCTGCGCCAGCACCGCGCCGATGGGCTGGTAGCCACCGCCCAGGCCCTTGGCCACCGTCATCAGATCCGGCACTACACCCTCCTGCTCGCAGGCATGCAGGGTGCCGGTGCGCCCCATGCCGCACATCACCTCGTCCAGGATCAGCAGGATGCCGTGGCGGTCGCACAGCTCGCGCACGCCCTTGAAGTAGCCGGGCACGGCGGTGAGCACACCCGCCGTGGCGCCGCCCACCGTCTCGGCCACGAAGGCCATCACGTTCTCGCCACCCAGGCGGTCGATGGCCTCGGACAGCTCGGCCACCAGCCGCTGGCCGTACTGCTCGGCGGTTTCGTCGGCCCGGCGGTCGCGGTACTCGTAGCACGGCGAGACGTGCGTCACGTCGATCAGCAGCGGCTTGAACTGCTCGCGCCGCCAGGCGTTGCCGCCCACGGCCAGCGCTCCCAGCGTGTTGCCGTGGTAACTCTGGTGGCGGGCGATGAAGTGCCGCCGCTGCGGCTGGCCGATCTCCACGAAATACTGGCGCGCCATCTTCAGCGCGGCCTCCACCGCCTCGGAACCGCCGCTCACGAAATACACGTGGCTCATGCCCGCCGGCGCCGAATCGATCAGCACGTTCGCCAGTTCCTCGGCCACCTCGGTGGTGAAGAAACTGGTGTGCGCGTAGGCCAGCTGGTCGATCTGCGCGTGCATCGCGGCCAGCACATCCGGGTGCCCATGGCCCAGGCAGGACACGGCCGCGCCGCCCGAGGCGTCGAGGTAGGTCTTGCCGGCCTGGTCGGTCAGGGTGATGCCCTGGCCGCTCACGGCAAAGGGCATGGGGCGGTGCAACTGGCGGTGGAAGACGCGGGTGGAACTCATGCAGGAAGGACGGGGTGGGGACAGCAATTCAGGCGCAGTGTAGGCAGCGTCGGCGCCCTGGGAAAAATGCCTTTTTCACCCCGTTCCATGCCTTTCGGTTATGGCCTGTCCATGAGTTCGCGGCATGGGCCTTGTCGCGATTGGCATTTTTCGCTCTGGCGCGGCTTGCCTACAGTTCGCCCCATGAACGCTTCCTCCCAACGGCGCCCCCACGTGTGCGTGCTCGGTGCCGGCATCGTCGGGCTGGCGGCGGCCTGGCAGTTGCGGCGCGAGGGCTTCGAGGTCACCGTGGTCGACCGGGCGCAGGCCGGCACCGGCGCGAGCGCGGCCAACGGCGCGCAGCTGAGCTACGCCTACGTGCAACCGCTGGCCGACCCGGGCATCTGGCGCCAGTTGCCCAAGCTGCTGTTCGCGGCCGATTCACCGCTGAAGCTGCGCCTGCAGCCCGACCCGCACCAATGGGCCTGGGGCCTGCAGTTCCTGGCCGCCTGCCGCGCTGGCGTGTCTCGGCGCACCACGGCCAGCCTGCTGGCCCTGGCGGCCGAGAGCCGCGCCGGCTTCGAACGCCTGATGGCCGAGGAACGCATCGCCTGCGACTTCTCCGCCACCGGCAAGCTGGTGCTGTGCGCCGACGAGGCCAGCTTCGCCGCCGCGCGCCGCCAGATGGCCTTGCAGCGCGAACTCGGCAGCCCAACGCAGCACGCGCTCTCGCCCGCCGAATGCGTGGCGATCGAACCCGCGCTGGCGGGCTACGCGCCGCGCTTCGCGGGCGCCATCCACACACCCAGCGAGTGCGCGGCCGACTGCCACCAGGTCTGCCTGGAGCTGCTGCGCCTGTTGCTCGCGCAGGGCGTGCGCTTCGCGTTCGACACGCCGGTCACCCGGCTCACCCGCTCGGCCGATCGCATCGTGGCGGCCGACACCCCGCGCGGCCCGATCGAGGCCGACGCCTTCGTGGTCGCGCTCGGCACCGCCTCGCACCCGCTGGCGCGCACGCTGGGCCTGCGCGTGCCGGTATACCCGCTCAAGGGCTACAGCCTCACGCTGGACGTGAGCGAGGCACCTGGCGCGGCGCCGCGTGTGAACGTGACCGATGCCGCGCGCAAGGTGGTGTTCGCGCGCCTGGGTTCGCGCCTGCGCGTGGCCGGCATGGCCGAACTGGTGGGTGAGAACACGCACATCCCCGTCGACCGCATCGACTCGCTGGTGGCCAGCGCCCAGGCCCTGTTCCCCGACGCGCGCTGCAGCGACGATCTGCGGCCCTGGGCCGGCCTGCGACCGGCCACGCCCACCGGCCTGCCGGTGCTGGGGGCGGCTGCGCGGCGGGCCCGACAACCTGTGGTTCAACACCGGACACGGTGCCCTGGGCTTCACCCTGGCCTTCGGCAGCGCGCAGCGGCTCGCGGCGCAACTGCGCCAGAGCGGCCTCTGAAACTCAGCCCGCCGTCTCCAGCAGCGCCTGTTGCATGCAGCGCGTGAAGGCGCGCGTGGTCAGCGAATTCGGCCGCGCGGTGGGCCGCAGCATGCGCACCGTGGTGGGCACGGTGGGTTCGAGCTTGAGCACGTCGACCTTGGTGAGATCGGCCGAGGCGGCGGTGCAGCTCTCCACCATCGCCACGCCCACGCCGTGGTGCGCGAGCGCCAGCGCCACGTGGTAGGTCTGCACGGTCATCACTTCCTTGAGCCCGGCGCCGCTGTCGCGCACGGTGTGGGCCAGCAGCAGGCCCAGCGGGTCCTGGCCGTCGAGGGCGATCACGGGCAGCCTGGAGAGTTGCGTCAGCGTGATGGTGCCGGCCTTGACCTGGCGCGCGGTCAGCAGGCCCTTGGGCACCACGCACACGACGTGGCGGTCGGCCAGTTGTTCCTGCACGAGCGCGGGGTGCGACACGGCGCTGAAGACGTAGCCCACGTCGGCTTCCTGCAGCACGAGGGAGGAGATGATCTGGGGCGAATGCAGCGCTTCGTGGTGCACGCGCACGGAGGGGTGTTTTTCGCGGAACAGGCGCATGGCGCGCGGGAAGACTTCGTAGCTCAGGGCGAGCACGGTGAGCACGCGCAGCTCGCCTTTGCCGCGGCCGGCCTTGAGGCTGGCGGAGAGGCGTTGCACTTCGTCGAGCTGGGCGAACAGGCGTTCGATGTGGGGGTACAGGGTTTGCGCTTCGGCGGTGGGCCGCAGGCGCCCGCCGACGCGCTGGAACAGCTGGAAACCGAGCTGGATCTCGGCGTGCTGCAGCGTGCGGCTCACGGCGGGTTGCGTGACGTTGATCATGCGGGCGGCGGCGCTCACGCTGCCGGTGAGCATCACCGCGTTGAAAACTTCGATGTGTCTTAGGCGCATGCGGCCTATTGTTGTCGATGTTTTTCTCCGGCTGGAGCGGTCATCGGCGAGGGCGGGTTGAGGGCTCCGCTCATGTCCCCCGGGTCGGCTTCGCCGCCCCTCCTCCTTTACTTCGCTGCGCCCTCACCCCGCCCTCGCCGATGACCTATGGGCATGCGAAGCGTTGGTGTGCCATGACCTCTTGTAGCCCGGAGGTGGGTGGCGTTCTGCGCAGCGGGGTAAAGGAGGAGGCGGCACCAGCCGCCGGGGGACACCCGCGGAGCAGAGCGCCGCCCGCCTCCGAGCCCGCGAGGTCTCAGAGAGAGAGAAACGAAACTCAGACAGGCCGTCGAACCCGGAACCAGGCCGCGTACATCGCCGGCAAAGCCAGCAAGGTCAGCACCGTCGCCACAATCAGCCCCCCCATGATCGCGACAGCCATCGGTCCCCAGAACACACTGCGAGACAGCGGAATCATCGCCAGCACCGCCGCCGCCGCCGTCAACACGATGGGCCGCATCCGCCGAACAGCCGCTTCCACGATCGCGTCCCAGGCCGGCACACCGCGCGCCCTATCCTGCTCGATCTGATCGATCAGGATCACCGAGTTGCGCTGGATCATCCCCATCAAGGCAATCACCCCCAGCAAAGCCACGAAACCAAACGGCCGGTTCAGCAACAGCAAAGCCCCCGCCACCCCCGCCATGCCCAACGGCCCGGTCAGGAACACCAGCATCGACCGGCTGAAACTCTGCAACTGCAGCATCAGCAACGTGAACACGATGAACAACATCAAAGGCACGCCCACCACGATCGAAGCCGAGCCCTTGCTGCTCTCCTCCACCGCGCCCGCCACCTCGATGTGGTACGCGCTCAGACCCCGCGCGGCCCAGCCGTCGCTGATCGCCTTGAGCTTCGGCTGCAGCTCGGCCGTCACCGTCGCGCCCTGCAAGCCCTCGACCACGTCACCCTGCACCGTGATCGCATAGTCGCGGTTCTCGCGCCACAACACACCCGGCTCCCAGTCGAACACCGGCTTGGCGATCTGCAACAGCGGAATCGCCTGGCCACTCGCCGTGGGCAGATACGCATTGGCCAGGCTGGTGATCGCGTCGCGCTCGTCCAGCGGCTGGCGAAGCACGATGTCGATCAGCTTGTCGCCCTCGCGGTACTGGCCCACCGTGGTGCCCGAAAGCAAGGTGCGCGAGGCCTGCGCGATCGACTGGCTCGACACGCCCAGCGCGCGCGCCTTGGCCTGGTCCACCTCCAGCCGCAGCTTCTTCACCGACTCGTTCCAGTTGTCGTTCACGCCGCGCATGTTCGGGTTCTCGCGCATCGCCTGCTTCACCTCGTCGGCCAGGCCGCGCAGCACCTGCGGGTCGGTGCCCACCACGCGGAACTGCACCGGGTACGGCACGGGCGGGCCGTTGGGCAGCAGCTTCACGCGGCCGCGCACCTCGGGGAATTCGGTCGCCAGCAAGGCCGGCAAGGCCTTGCGCAGGTGCTCGCGCGTCTTCAGGTCCTGGGGCAGCACGATCATCTGCGACACGTTGGTCTGCGGGAAGATCTGGTCCAGCGGCAGGTAGAAGCGTGGCACGCCCGAGCCCACCCAGGTGGTCACGCTGCGCACGCCCTCTTCCTTGGCGAACCGGCCTTCCACGCGGCGCGTCACCTCGTCCATGGCGGGCATGCTGCTGCCCTCGGGCAGCCAGATGTCCACCAGGATCTCGGGCCGGCTCGAATCGGGGAAGAACTGCTGCTGCACCGAGCCCATGCCGACGATGCCGAGCACGAAGGTCAGGATGGTCGCGCCAATGGTCAGCCAGCGGTGCTGCACGCACCAGTCCACCACGGCGCGGAAACGCACGTAGAACGGTCCGTCGAAGACCTCGTGCGGCTCGCCCTCGGCGTGCGGCTTCACCTTGAGCAGCACCACGCCCAGGTAGGGCACGAACAGCACCGCCACCACCCAGGAGATCACCAGCGCCAGCACCGTCACCGCGAAGATCGCGAAGGTGTACTCACCGGTGGTGGAATCTGCGAGGCCGATCGGCAGAAAGCCCGCGGCCGTGATCAGCGTGCCCGTCAGCATGGGCATGGCCGTGGCGTCCCAGGTGAAGGTGGCCGCGCGCATCATGTCGTAGCCCTCTTCGAGCTTTCGCACCATCATCTCCACCGCGATGATGGCGTCGTCCACCAGCAGGCCCAGCGCGATGATGAGCGAGCCCAGCGAAATCTTGTGCAGGCCGATGCCCCAGTAGTTCATGGCCAGGAAGGTGATGGCCAGCACCAGCGGGATGGTGATGAACACCACCAGGCCGGGCCGCATGTCCAGCACGTAGCGCTTGAGCCCCCGGCCGCCCGGGCGCCGGTGCAGGCCCAGCGCCAGGAAACTCACCGCGAGCACGATCACCACCGCCTCGATCAGCACCTTCACGAACTCGTTGACCGAATTGGTCACCGCGCTGGGCTGGTCCTGCACCTGGGCCAGCGTCATGCCCGCGGGCAGCGTGGCCTCGATGCCGGCCACGGTGGTCTTGAGCGCCCTGCCCAGGGCGATGATGTCGCCACCCTTGGCCATGGAGATGCCCAGCGCGATGCTGTCCTGCCCTTCGTGGCGCACCAGCACCTGCGGCGGGTCCACGTAACCCAGGCCGATCTTGGCGATGTCGCCCAGGCGGATCTGCGTGCCGTTGGCCGCGCGGATCGGCATGGCGCGCAACTGCTCCACCGAGTTGAAGGCACCGGCCACGCGCACCTGCACCACGTCCTGCGGCGTCTGCACCGTGCCGGCCGATTCCACCGCGTTCTGCTGCCCCAGCGCGTCCAGCACCTGCTGCAGGTTCAGGCCCAGCGTGGCCAGGCGCTTCTGCGAGATCTCGATGTAGAGCTTCTCGTCCTGCACGCCGAACAGCTCGACCTTGCTCACGTCTTTCACGCGCAGCAGGCGCTGGCGCACGTCGTCGGCCACCTGCTTCTTGTCGGCCGGCGAAAAACCTTCGCCCTGCAGCGCGTAGATCACGCCGTACACGTCGCCGAATTCGTCGTTGAAGAACGGGCCCACCACACCCTGTGGCAAGGTGGCGCGCATGTCGCCCACCTTCTTGCGCGCCGTGTACCAGATCTGCGGCACCTCCTGCGGCGGCGAGGAGTCCTTGAGCTGGAAGATGATCAGCGTCTCGCCCGGCTTGGAGTAGCTGCGGATCTTGTCCGCGTAGGGCACTTCCTGCAGCGTCTTCTCGATGCGGTCGGCAACTTGCTCGGCGACCTGCTCGGCGGTGGCGCCAGGCCAGTAGGCGCGCACCACCATGGCGCGGAAGGTGAACGGCGGGTCCTCGTCCTGGCCGAGCTGGAAGTAGGCCGCCACGCCCAGCACCATCAGCACGATCATCAGGTAGCGGGTGAAGGCCTGGTGGTCCAGCGCCCATTGCGACAGGTTGAAGCGCGAGACCCAGGAGCCGGCGGGTTCGCCGGCGTTGTTCGTCGTCGGTGAGGCGTCGTTCATGCCGGGCCTCACTGCGTGGCGGCGGCGGTGAAACGCGTGACCTTCTGCCCCGGCGAGAGCACATGCACCCCGGTGCGCACCACTTCCTCACCGGGCTTGAGCCCGGCCACGATGACCATCTCGTTGCCATCGGCGCCAGCCACTTGCACCGGGCGCGGCTGCACCGTGCTGGCGGCGGCGTCGAACACCCACACGGCCGAGCCCTGGCGGTCGCCCTGGTCGGAACGCGCCAACGCGCTGGTGGGCAGCTTGATCACGGCGGGCGCGTCGCTCGCGCCGCCCAGCGTCACATAGGCCGTGGCGCCCAGCGGCACGGCCGCTCCATCGGGCAGCGAGAGCTTGACCTGGTAGGTGCGCGTGCGCAACGTCGGCACTGGCCGCCACTTCGCGCACCGTCGCCTCCAGCGGCGCCGCGGCACCGGGGGCCGCGCCCGCGCCGGCCCACAGCCGCACCTGCGCCGTGGCACCGGGCCGCATCTGGGCCACCCGGTCTTCGGGCACGGCAATGACCACGTCGCGCGCGCCATCGCGCGCCACCCGCACCACCGGCGTGCCGGCGGCCACCACCTGCCCCACTTCGGCGTCCACCGACAGCACCACACCCGCGCCATCGGCCAGCAGGCGCGCGTAGCCGGCCTGGTTGCCCTGCACCGCGCCCTGGGCCTTGGCCTGGCGCAGCGTGGCCTCGGCCGACTGCAGCGTGGCCTGGCGGCGCTCGATCTCGGCGCCGCTCACGAAGCCCTGGGCCTGCAGGTCCTGGTAACGCTTGAGGTCGGCGGCGGCGAGGTCGCGCTGGGTCTGCGCGGCGCTCACCTGGGCCTGCGCGGCCTGGCTGGAGAGCGCGAGGTCCTGCGCGTCCAGTTGCGCCAGCAACTGGCCCGGCTTCACCCGCTGCCCCACCTCGGCCGGGCGCTGCACCAGCTTGCCCCCCACCCGGAAGCCCAGGCGCGACTCGGTGCGCGCCCTGACCTCACCGGCGTACTCGCTGCGCGCCACCACATTGCCCGTGCCCACGGTGAGCAGCTTGACCGAGCGGATCGGCTCCTGCGGCGCGGGCGGGCGGGAGCAGGCGGACAGCACCAGGGCGGCGGTCACGATCAGGACAAAATGCGGTGTTTTCATGGTGTTGCAGGCGGGTGCGGGGGTGGAAACACAGAGAGCGTGAAAGAGCGCTCATGGCGCCCTACACTAATGACTGACCGGTTAGTAATCAAAATTGTAGATCAAATCCATGAACCTTCTTCATGACAAAAACGTCATCCAACGGGGCTGACGCGACGCCGCTGGGCTCGGGTGTCGGGCACTACGAGAACTTCCCCGTCGCCTCCTGGCTGTGCCCGCCGGCGCTGCGTCCGGCCGTGGGCGCCATCTACCACTTCGCCCGCACGGCCGACGACATTGCCGACGAAGGCGATGCCCAAGCGGCGCAGCGCCTGGCCGACCTGGCCGCCTACCGCGCCGAACTGCACCGCTGCCTGCAACCCACCTCGCGCTCCACGCTGGACATGCCCGAAGCGCGCTGGCCCGGCATCTTCCGCGCGCTGGGCAAGGCCGCGCGCCGCCATGCCCTGCCCGCCCCGTGCCTGCACGACCTGCTCAGCGCCTTCGAGCAAGACGTGCGCCACACCGCGAGCGGTCACCGCTACGCCGACACCCCCGAGCTGCTGGCCTACTGCCGGCTGTCGGCCAACCCGGTGGGCCGCCTGCTGCTGCACCTGTATGGGGTGCGCGACGAGGCTTCGCTGCGCCAGAGCGACCAGATCTGCAGCGCCTTGCAACTCATCAACTTCTGGCAGGACATCAGCGTGGACCTGCCGCGCGGGCGCTGCTACCTGCCGGCCGACACCTTGCGGCGCCAGGGCGTGGCCGTGGCCGACTTCGAATCGAACCATGGCAGCAAGGAACAGGCCATGCAGGCCGTGGTGGCCGAGCTCTGCGCCTACGCGCGTGGCCTCATGCAGCAGGGCGCGCCCCTGGTGCACCGCGTGCCGGGCCGCGCCGGCTGGGAGCTGCGCCTGGTGGTGCAAGGCGGCCTGCGCATCCTCGACGGCATTGCCGCCCAGCACCACCGCAGCTGGCAGACCCGCGTGACGCTGCACAAGAGCGACCTGCCCCGGCTGGCCTGGCGAGCGCTCTGGATGTAGGCCTGTTCAGGCGCTTTTCAGGCGCTGCGGCCCACGGGCGGCGCGTCCTCGGGCCGCCCGTGGGCCTCGTCGGGGGCGTCCGGCGCCACCGTCAAGGGCAGGAACACATGGAAACTGGCCCCCTGGTCGGGGCAGGCGTCGGCCCAGATGCGCCCGCCGTGGTACTCCACGATGCGGCGCACCAGCGCCAGCCCGATGCCCGCGCCCTCGAAGCGCGGGTCGCTGTGCAGGCGCTGGAACATGCCGAACAGCCGCTCCGCCTGCCCCGGCTCGAAACCCACGCCGTTGTCGCTTACGTGGAACTCGGTGCCATCGGGCAGCGCGCGCCAGCCCACCTCGATCTCGATCACCTCGCGGTGGGACGCGTACTTCACCGCGTTGTCCAGCAGGTTGACCCACACCTCGCGCAGCAGCACCGGGTCGCCCTGCACCGTGGGCAGGCCGGGCTGGATGCGCCAGCGCAGTTTCTTCATGCCGGCGTCGATCGCCAGCGCCGCCACGGTCTCGTCCACCAGCGCGGCCATGTCGACCGTCCCCACTTTCATGCCCTTGCGACCCAGGCGCGCGAACGACAGCATGCCGTCGATGAGGTGCCTCATCTGCACCGCGGCGCGGATGATCTTGTCGCAGTACGGCAGGCCGCCCTGCACGTCGCCCGCGCTCACCTCTTCCTTGAGCAGCTCGGCGAACCCGGCGATGTGGCGCAGCGGCGTGCGCAGGTCGTGCGAAAGCGCGTACGAGAACTCCTCCAGCGAGCCGTAGGCCTCCTCCAGCTGGCGCGTGCGCATCAGCACCTGCTGGTTCAGGTCTTCGTTGCGGCGGTGGCGCTGCTCGATCAGGTTCTTGTACAGCGTGACGTCCTGCACCGAGAACGTGAGCGGCAGCTCGACCGCGTTCGACCCCACGTGCGGCACGCCCCGGCAGCGCACCCAGCGGCAGGCGCCGGTGGCGGTGACCACGCGGAACTCCACGTCGATCTCGTCGCCCGAACGCAGGGCCGCGTCCAGCGCGGCCTGCAGCATCGGCCGGTCCTGCTCGTGGGCGTGCGCCATGAACGCCTGCACGCCGCGCGCCTCCTCGTCGCGTTCGCAACCGAGGATGCGGTAGATCTCGGAGGTCCAGCGCGAGCGGCCGGTGTCCTCGTCGTGTTCGATGCGGCCCAGCCGCGCCAGCCGCTGCGCCAGCTCCAGCCGGTGCTGCAGGTCGGCGGTGAGCAGCTCGCGCTTCTTGCGCTCGGTGATGTCGGTCTGGATCGACACGTAGCTCGTCAGCCGGCCCGCCGCGTCCCGGATCGGCTCGATGTTGAGCGACACCCAGTACGGCTCGCCCGAGCGCTTGTAGTTCAGCAACTCGAAGTCCCGCACCGCCTGCCCCTGCCGCACCATCGCACCCAGGCGGGAGAGCGACAGGGCGCTGGTCTGCGGCCCGTGCAGCAGTTCGGCCGGGCGGCGGCCCACGCATTCGTCCAACCGCCAACCGGTGATGCGCGAATACGCGGCGTTGACCCAGGTGATGCGGCGCTCCTCGTCGGTCACCACCACCATGTTGGAGGTGTTCTCCACGATCATCTCCAGCATCTGGAAGCGCCGCATCACATCTTCGGCGGCGGGCATGGGCGTCGGGGACATGGTCTGCTCCTCAGGCAAAGATGCCCACCGCGCTCTTCATGCTCTGCGACTGGTGGTTCAGGGCGTTGGCCGCGGCGGCGCTCTGCTCCACCAGCGCCGCGTTCTGCTGTGTCATTTCGTCGAGCCGCCCCACGGCGGTGTTGAGCTGCTCCATCTCGCGGGTCTGCTGCACCGAGGCCGCGTTGACGGTGGTGATCAGCCGCGTGAGGTCGCTCACCTGCGCCACGATCTCGTTCATGCGCGCCCCCGTGGCCTCGACCTGGGTGGCGCCCTCGCGGATGCCGGCCAGGCTGCCGTCGATCAGTTCGCGGATCTCCCTGGCCGCGTTCGCGCTGCGCTGCGCCAGCGTGCGCACCTCGGTGGAGACCACCGCGAAACCCCGCCCCTGCTCGCCCGCGCGCGCGGCCTCCACGGCGGCGTTGAGCGCCAGGATGTTGGTCTGGAAGGCGATGCCGTCCACGATGTCCACGAACTCGGCGATGCGGTGGCTCGAGCGCGTGATCTGCTCCATGGTGCGCGCCATCGCCCGCATGGCCTCGCCGCCCGAACTCGCCACCTCGCTGGTCTGGCGCGCCAGCGTGGCCGCGTCCTGGGCCGCGCTCGCGTTCTGCCGCATGGTCGCCACCAGCTGCTCCATGGACGACGCGGTCTGCTGCAGGTTGGCGGCGGTCTGTTCGGTGCGGCTGCTCAGGTCGTCGTTGCCGTGGGCGATCTCGCCGCTGCGCAACCGAGACCCCGGTGGCCTGGGTCGACATGTCGGCCAGCAGCGAGCGCAGGTTCAGCGCCGACTGGTTCACGGTCAACAACAGCATGCCGATCTCGTCCACCCGGTTCAGGCTGGCCAGCCCGCCAGCGTGCCCGCTGGCCACGCGCTGGGCCTGCCGCAGCACCAGCTTGAGCGGCGCGGCCAGTTGCCGCTGCAACCACAGCGCGCTCCCCGCCAGCAGCAGCACCAGCAGGCCCACGGTCCACGCGGCGCGCCCGGCCGGCAGGCCCGAGAACGCCAGGGCGGCGGCCATGCCCAGGCCGGGCAGCAGCAGCGCCAGGCGGATGCGCCCGCTCACGCCCAGCCAGCCGTTCCAGGACAGCCAGGCCAGCGGGCCGCTGCGCACCACCAGCCCGCGAAAGAAGCGCCAGCCCTGCGCCCGGCCTTCGCGAAAGCGCCGGTACAGCGCCTCGGCGCCCTGCACCTCCTCGCGGCCCGGCTTGGTGCGCACCGAGAGGTAACCCGTGAGCACGCCGTTGCGCATCACCGGCGCGGCGTTGGCGCGCACCCAGTAGTGGTCGCCGTTCTTGCGCCGGTTCTTCACCAGGGCCGACCAGGGCATGCCCTGGCGCAGCGTGGCCCACATGTCGGCAAAGGCCTGGGCCGGCATGTCGGGGTGGCGCACCAGGTTGTGGGGCTGGCCGATGAGCTCTTCGGCGGTGAAGCCGCTGACCTCCACGAACGCCGCGTTGGCATGAACGATGTGGCTCTGCGTGTCCGTGGTCGACAGCAGGGTGCTGCGTTCATCGAACTCGTATTCCTGCTGCGTCACGGGCTGGTTGTTTCGCATGGGCAAGTGTCTCGCTCTCAATGAGGTGGGGGTCTCGCACCACGGTCCGCAGAGGACCGCATGTGACCCCATTTCGGCACACAAGCGCCTTGAGGCATCTCAAAAAACGCAGCAGAAAACCGGGAATCTGCAACGGATGTGACGCAGCACGCGTTTCCAGGCCCCTGTTTCGCGTCTACTGGGGAGGAACCCTTGTTTAAATCCCGGGGCCCCTATGAAACAGCCGACCGCGCCCACCGATGCCACGCCTGTCCCGCCGCCCCGCTGCCGGACGCGTTGCGGCCATTGCGCCACGCTGCAGGTCTGCCTCATGGGCGGTCTGCCGGACGCCTCGCGCGAGCTGCTGGCCTCGTGCATCGAGGAATCGGCCTTCGGCAAGGGCGATGCGCTCCAGCTCGAAGGCGTGGTGGCGCAGCGCATCTCCATCATCAAGATCGGCGCCGTGATGCGCACCCGACAGGGCGAGGACGGGCAGCCGCACCCGGTGGCCCTGCTCGGCCGGGGCAAGACCCTCGGGGGCTACGCGGTCTATGGGCACCAGGAGCAGATCGGCGCCCAGGCCCTCTCCACCGGGCGGGTCTGCAGCGTGGACGTGCCCGACTTCTACCGCCTGGGCGTGGTGGACCGCCAGTTCCACGCCTGCATCCAGGCGCACATCGTGGACGCGCACGGCCAGCTGGCCGACTGGTCGCGCGTCATGCGCATCAAGGGCTTGCAGCAGAAACTGCTCGCCACGCTGCAGCTGTACGCGCGCGAGCAGCGCAGTCAGGCGATCCGCCTGCCCAGCCACGTGGCGCTGGCCGCCCTGCTCTCCACCACGCGCGAGACCATCGCGCGTTCGCTGCGCCAGCTGGAGGCGGCCGGCCACATCCTGCGGCACGACCGCTGGCACTGCGAAGTGGTCAGGCCGCGCGGCACCGGAGAGGCCACGGCCAGCCCCTGACCCCGCGCCGCCTCAGGGCTCGCCGATGTCCTCGTTCCAGAGCCCGGGCTCGGCGGCGATGAAGTCCCGCATCAGGTGCACGCAGCTCGGTTCCTGCAGCACCTGCACCTCCACGCCCCGGCCGCGCAGCCAGTCTTCCTCGCCCAGGAAGGTCTGGTTCTCGCCCACCACCACCTTCGGGATGCCGTAGAGCGCGATCGCGCCGCTGCACATCGGGCACGGCGAGAGCGTGGTGTAGATCACCGATTCCTGGTAGACCCGCGCGGGCTGCCGGCCTGCGTTTTCCAGCGCGTCCATCTCGCCGTGCAGGATGGCGCTGCCCTGCTGCACCCGCCGGTTGTGGCCGCGTCCGATGATGCGGCCCTGGTGCACGAGCACCGAGCCGATCGGGATGCCCCCTTCCTCGCGGCCCAGCCGGGCTTCGTCGATGGCGGCTTGCATGAACGGGTCCATGGGGTTTCCTTTCAAAAAAATCGTGTTCAGCCACGGCCCGGTGGCGGGCTGGGCGTGCTGGGCGTCTCCATTTCGGCCGCGCCACCCTCCACCGGCGGCGGTCCGTTGACCACGGGGCCCGATGCCGCCGGCTCGGGCGGGTCGAGCTCGGCCCGGTGGCGCGGCAGATAGCCCGGGTACTCGCGCTGGATGAAGTCGATCAGGTGCTCGCGCACATGGCAGCGCAGGTCCCACGCCGCGGGGGCCGAGGCGGCCGTGACGAGGCAGCGCAGCTGCATCGCCTTCTCGCCCGCTTCGGTCACCTGCAGCAGCGCGAAGCGCCTGTCCCAGTGGGGCGACTTCTCGCAGGCCGCCTGCAAGGCCTCGCGCAGAGGCGCCAGCGGCATGCGGTAGTCCACCCAGAGAAACACCGTGCCGATGAGCTCCGAGGTGCGGCGCGTCCAGTTCTGGAACGGTTTTTCGATCCAGTACTGCAGCGGCACCACCAGGCGCCGCTGATCCCAGATGCGCACCACCACGTAGGTGCCGGTGATCTCCTCGATCACGCCCCACTCGTTCTCCACGATCACCACGTCGTCGATGCGGATCGGCTGGCTCAGGCCGATCTGCAGGCCCGCGATCAGGTTGCCCAGCACCGGCCGCGCCGCGAAACCCGCCACGATGCCCACCACGCCCGCCGAAGCCAGCAGGCTGGTGCCGATCTGGCGCACGGCCGGGAAGGTCATGAGCATCAGCGACACGCCGATCAGCACCACCAGCCCCTGCACGGTGCGCGAGAGCACCATGGTCTGGGTCTGGATGCGGCGCGCCGAGAGGTTGTCCGACACCGCCAGCGGGTTGGCCTCGTTCACGCCCCGCGCCACGCCCTGCACCACGCGCGCCAGCAGCCAGGTGAACACGCCGATGAGCAGCAGCGTGAGCAGGCGATCCACCCCCGGCAGGCCTTCAGGGCCCTGCTGCCAGGCCAGATTGAGGGCCAGCAGCTGCAGCGCCAGGTGCGCCGGCGCCTCGATGGCGCGCCCCACGCTGGCCACCATGGGGGCGCGCTGCGCGGCGCGCCGCACCACGCGGCGGCCGACCCGGAACAGTAGCTCGGCCAGCAGGCACAGCGGCAGCACGAGCACCAGGGTGGGCAGCCAGGCGGCGAGAAACGGGGGGAAACCTTCGGGGAGCCAGTCAACCATGTTCATGGCCCATCGTAGCCAGAACCGCGCCCGGCGGAAAACCGCGCCGATCAGGTCGGTTCGGTCAACTCCTCCTGCGCCGCGCGCCGGCGCCGCCAGGTGGCCGGTGGCACGCCGTACTCGCGCCGGAACGCGCGGATGAACGCCGTGTCGGTCTGGTAGCCCACGTCCTCGGCGATGCGCGAGAGCGGTGCCTTGCTGCGGCACAGCAGGTTGGCCGCGAGCATCATGCGCCACTGGATCAGGTACTGCATGGGCGAGCTGCCCACCAGGTGCTGGAAGCGTTCGGCCAGCACCGAGCGCGAAGTGCCCGCCTCGCGCGCGAGTTCCTCCAGCGTCCAGGCGTGCGCCGGGCGCTGGTGCAGCGCGTTGAGCGCGGCGCCCACCACGCGGTCGCCCAGGCCCGCGAGCCAGCCGGTGCGGCCCGCGCTCTGCTCGTTGATGTAGAGCCGCAGCACCTCGATGAACAGCACCTCGGCCAGCTTGGACAACACGCCCGCACCGCCCGGCCGGGGCGAGCGCGCCTCGGCCAGCGCGTAGCGCACCGAGGCTTCCAGCCAGGTGCCCGCGTTCGATCCGCGCACGTTCACCCGCACCAGCGGCGGCAGCCCGGCCAGCAGCAGGCGGGCCAGCCCCGCGTCGCAGGCCAGATAGCCGCACAGCAGCCGGGTCGGCGCACCGCCCCCGCCGTACATCAGCTGCCGGGGCCGGCGCTGCAGCAACTCCTTCAACGGCGTGGCGGGCGCGGGCGTGAGGCCGGGGGCCGATCCCATGCGGTGCGCATCGCCCTGCGAGAACACGATCACATCCCCCGCACCCAGCCGCACCGGCGGCTGGTGGTCCAGCTCCACGAAACACTCGCCCTCGGTGACCAGGTGAAAGATCACCACCCGTTCGGCGTCCGGCTCCAGCAGCGGCGCGGCCGCGTCGGCGCGCGGCGACTGGTAACACCAGGGCGCAGTGAAGCGGCCCTGGAGAAAGATGGCGCCCACCAGTTGCACCACGCGCAGGGTTTCGGACAGGGCGTCCATGCCTTCTCAGCCAGCATCGATGCGCAAGGCCAGCGGCGTCGCGGCCTGCAACGCGTTGGGAATCGGCGAGCGGCCCACCGCCGACTGCACCAGCGCGCGCAGGCGTTCGGGCGGCACGCCGTTCGCCTGCACGCGCACGGCCAACTGCACATCCCCTGGCCCGGCGTTCACCGCCTGCCCGTCGGCATCGCGCATGCCGAGCAGGCCGCGCGTGTCGGAGCGGCTGGTCGCTTTCACCTCCAGGCTGGTGAGTTCGACACCCTCGGCCGCCGCCGCCATCACGATGGAGGTGGTCGCGCAGGACGCCAGCCCCGCGCGGAACAGCCAGCCCGGCGTCACCAGATCGCCGGTGCCGCCGAGTTCGTTCGGCATGTCGGAAGGCACCTGCGTGCCGTTGGCGTGGCTGCGCCACCACGCGCGTGCCACCGGTCCAGCGCGCGGTGGCCGGGCCGTCCTCGTGCAAGCCGGTCTCGGGCCGGCGCTGCAGCACGGCTTGCACGCGCTGCAGGGCCTCTGCGATGTGTTGTTGCGTCACGGTGCACCTCCGAGCCGAGGCATTATGGGCGCCCTCCCCCCAGGCACCAAGGCAGCACGTCGGCTCATGCACCCGGGCCGGACGCTGGGACAGCATTTCCGGACGCGCGGTCAGCCGCGCCAGCGCCCCGGGCCAGATCCGGACGATCGGGCAGCCCTGAGCGCGCCTCGGGCAGGACACCGCACCCCCCTCGCGTTCCACTGCATGCCGGGCCATCGATCACCGCGGCCCGCACGCCAGCCACCCTTCAGCGAGACAAACACCATGAACGCACCGACCGACTTCCTTGCCCTGAAAACCCGCCAGCAGGCCGCCTGGGCCAGCGGCGACTACGCCGTCATCGGCACCACCCTGCAGCTCGTCGGCGAATCGCTCGCCGAGGCCTGCGACCTGCGCTGGGACGAGCGCGTGCTCGACGTGGCCGCCGGCAACGGCAACGCCACCCTGGCCGCGGCGCGCCGGGGCGCACGCGTCACCTCCACCGACTACGTGCCCACCCTGCTCGAACGCGGCGCCGAACGCGCGCAGGCCGAGCGGCTGGACGTGCAATTCCAGGTCGCCGACGTGGAAGAACTACCCTTCGACGATGCCAGCTTCGACGTGGTGCTCTCCACCTTCGGCGTGATGTTCGCGCCCGACCACGCCCGCAGCGCGGCCGAGATGGCGCGCGTCTGCCGCCCCGGCGGGCGCATCGGCCTGGCCAACTGGACGCCCGAAGGCTTCATCGGCCAGCTGTTCAAGACCCTGGGGCGCCAGCTGCCACCACCGGCCGGCGTGCAGCCGCCCTCGCTCTGGGGCACGGAGGCACATCTGCGCGAGCTCTTCGGGTCCACCGCCGCGAAGATCGACGCCACGCCCCGGCTGTTCAATTTCCGTTACCGCTCGGCCGCGCACTTCATCGACGTGTTCCGCACCTGGTACGGCCCGGTGCACAAGGCCTTCGCCGCGCTGCCACCCGACAAGGCCCAGGCGCTGGAGAGCGACCTCACCGAACTGCTCAACCGCCTCAACCGGGGCGGGCCCACCGCGCTGGTGGTGCCCAGCGAGTACCTCGAAATCGTCATCACCCGCCGCTGACGAAAGGGCCCACCATGGACGCGCGCCTTCAACGCCGCGTGCAGCGCTACGGCTGGGACCTGGCCGCGGACGACTACGAGGCGCTGTGGCAGGCCCAGTTGGCGCCCGCCCAGGCCCGCCTGCTGGAGCGCATGGCGCTGCAAACCGGTGAACACGTGCTCGATGTGGCCTGCGGCACCGGCCTGGTCACCCTGCGCGCCGCGCACAGCGTGGGGCCGCAGGGCCAGGCGATCGGGGTCGACCTCTCGGAACGCATGGTGCAGGCCGCCGAGCGCCGCGCGCGGGCCAGCGGGCAGCGCCACATGCGCTGGGAGCGCATGGACGCCGAACAGCTGGCGCTGGCCGATGCCAGCCTCGACGCCGCGCTGTGCGCCTTCGGACTCATGTACCTGCCCGAACCCGAGCAGGCCCTGAAAGAACTGGTGCGCGTGCTGCGCCCGGGGGGCCGCCTGGGATTGGCGGTGTGGGGCGAGCGAGCGCGCTGCGGCTGGTCGGCGCTGTTTCCCATCGTCGATGCCGAAGTGACCACCGAAGTCTGCCCGCTGTTCTTCCGCCTCGGCCAGGGCGACGCGCTGGCGCGGCTGTGCGGCCAGGCTGGCGCGACCGGGCTGCGGACCGAACGCCTGAACACCAGCCTTCACTACGCCAGCGGCGACGAAGCCTGCCGCGCCGCCTTCGCCGGCGGCCCGGTGGCACTCGCCTGGTCGCGCTTTGGCGACGAGGCGCGCGCGCGGGCCTGCGCCCGCTACCTCGACGCGCTCGCGCCCTGGCGCAGCGGCGCCGGCTACGCGGTGCCGGCCGAGTTCGTGCTCGTGACCGGCCACAAGCCCGAGCGAAGCTGAGGGAGGGCCGCGTCGTCTACAGTGGAAGCCGATCTTCCACTGGGACGAAAAGAATGCACACAAGAATCGTGATCGTGGGCGGCGGCGCGGGCGGCCTGGAACTGGCCTGCAAACTCGGGCGCAAGCTCGGCGCGGAGCAGGTCACCCTGGTCGACCAGCAGCTCTTCCACATCTGGAAACCCTCGCTGCACGAAGTCGCCGCCGGCACGCTGGACATCCACCAGGAAGGCCTGTCGTACGAAATGCTCGCGCACGACAACCGCTTCACCTTCTGCTTCGGCGCCATGACCGCGCTCGATGCCACCGGCAAGACCCTCACCGTGGCGCCCATCACCGACGAAACCGGCGATGAACTCATCCCCGAGCGCACCCTGCCCTTCGACCAGCTGGTGATCGCGGTCGGCAGCACGGCCAACCACTTCAACGTGCCCGGCGCGGCCGAACACACGCTCTCGCTCAACCGCCCGGCCGACGCCGAACACTTCCGCCTGCGCATGCTCAAGCTGCTCACCGCGGCCGAACTGCGCAAGAGCGCGGGCTCGCAAGCCCAGGTGCGCGTGGTCATCATCGGCGGCGGCGCCACCGGCGTGGAACTCGCGGCCGAGCTGCGCGAAGCCAGCGTGGTGCACTCGCGCTACGGCTTTCGCCGGCTCGACCCGCACCGCGACGTGCAGATCACCCTGCTCGAAGGCGCGGCCCGCATCCTCGCGCCGCTGCCCGAAAAAGTGTCCACCGCCGCCGCGCAGCTGCTGCGCGAACGCCACGTCACCATCGAAACCAACTGCCGCGTCGCGCGCATCACGCCCGAGCAGGTGGAAGACGCCACCGGCCGCGTGTTCGCGGCCGACATCGTGGTCTGGGCCGCCGGCATCAAGGCCCCCGACGTGCTGGGCACGCTCGGCCTGCCCACCACCCGCGCCGGCCTGCTGGAGGTGGAAGGCAACCTGCTGGTGAAAGGCCAGACCGACCTCTACGCGCTGGGCGACTGCGCCGCCTGCCCCACGGCCGATGGCGGCTTCGTGCCCCCACGCGCGCAGGCCGCGCACCAGCAGGCCAGCTACCTCGTTGACGCGCTGCTGCGCCGCGCCAACGACCGGCCCGCGAGCACCCGGCCCTACGTCTACAAGGACCACGGCTCGCTGGTTTCGCTGGGCACGCAGACCTCGGTCGGCAACCTCATGGGCAACCTGTTCCGCTCCACCTGGTACGTGCAAGGCATGTTCGCCCGCATGATGTACGTGAGCCTGCACCTGATGCACCACCAGGCCGTGCTCGGCACACTGCGCACCGGCGTGCTGGCGGTGGCGCGTTTCCTGGTGAAGCGGGCGACACCGCTGGTGAAGCTGCATTGAGGCAGAGAAAGGACACCACCATGACCCAATACTGGCTGATGAAATCCGAGCCCGACGAGTGCTCGATCGACGACGCGCTCGCCGCCCCGAAAGCCACCGTGCCCTGGACCGGTGTGCGCAACTACCAGGCCCGCAACTTCATGCGCGACGGCATGCAGGTCGGCGATGGCGTGCTGTTCTACCACTCCAGCTGCCCCGAACCGGGCATCGTCGGCATCGCGCGCGTGGCCTCCACCACGCGGCCGGATCCCACGCAGTTCGACGCGAAGTCGCCCTATTTCGACGCCGCGTCGAAACCCGACGCGCCGCGCTGGCTGCTGCTGGACGTGCAGGCCCTGCGCAAGACGCGGCTGATCGGACTGCCCGAATTGCGCGACACGCCCGAACTGGCCGACATGGTGGTGCTCAAGCGCGGCAACCGGCTCTCGATCACACCGGTGAGCGTTGAGCACTGGAGGCTCATCACCGACCAGCTGGCCGGCGATCGAAAGTAGCGCCGCTCAACGAGCGGCTTCGCGCACCAGCCGGATGCCCACCAGCGTGTAGCGCGTCTGCACCGTGTTCCAGTTGCGGAACGCGCACCGCGTGTACAAGGGCCAGGTGTGCCAGGAGCCGCCCCGGCGCACTTTCACCACACCATCGGCCGGGCCCGTCGGGTCGTCCACGGGCGACTGCGCGTAGTAGTCGTCCCCGTGCCAGTCCGACACCCACTCCCACACATTGCCATGCATGTCGTGCAAGCCAAAGGCGTTCGCGGTGTAAGAGCCCACGGGCGCCGTGAACGCATGGCCATCGCGACCGGGCACCGCCCGATCGCGCCAGGCCGGCCAGTTCGCGGCAGCGTCTTCGTCGAACGTGTTGCCCACCCCGATCAGCCCCGCCGGGTCGTCGCCATGCTGGTAGCGGCCCGTGCCGCCGGCACGGCACGCGTACTCCCACTCGGCCTCCGTCGGCAGGCGGTAGGCGCGGCCCTCCTGCTGTGACAGCCAGCGGGCCAGCGCGACCGCGTCGTTCCAGGTGACGTTCACCACCGGGTGGTCTTCGCCCTGCGCGAAGCCGGGGTTCTGCCAGGAGTAGCGCGGGGACCGCCCCTCGAACGCATCGCGCCGGGGGCTGGTGGCGGGGTCGTAGGCCGGGTTGTAGCCATAGCCCCCGGTGCCGTCCGCGATCGATTCGGGCACATGGCCCGAGCGCCGCAGGAACGCCCGGAACTGACCCACCGTGATCTCGTGCCGGCTCATCTCGAAGGGCTTGGTGATGCGCACGCGGTGCACCGGGGCTTCGTCCGACAAGCCCTCGAAGCGGGACCGCTCCAAGGCGGGATAGGCCGCCGCCAGCGCCTGCACCGATTCGTCGCTGCCCATCAGGAACTCGCCCGCCGGCACTCGAACGAACGAAATGCCGAGGGAATCGACGGTGGTGGTGCGCGGTGTGGCGCACGCCGCGAGAAGCGCCACCAGGGCCAGCGATGCCCAGGTGAACACAGCAGCGCCTCTGGGACCCATCGTCGTTTACGCGGTCAAGCGCGCGTACCCTCGAAATGCCAAGGCCTTCAAGGAATCCATGCGATGGCTCTGGCCCACCGCCATGGGCGAGGTCCCCCATTTCTTCCGCACCCGGTGGTTGAACCTCATCGCGTTGAGCTGCTTGAGCGTTCGGGTGTCGTTGAAGAAAATTGACAAGGTCACCGACACCTCGGGACCATTTTTCACGTGATGCCCGGCCAGGAAAGGGATATGAAGCGCGTCCCCCGGTGCGCAGTGGTACGACACCCCCAGGCCCTCGCAATCGGGCTTCCATTTGAGGGCGCCCACCTCGCGCTCCATGTGCGACTCGTACTCGGGCTGCGTGATGACGCGCTTGTCCAAGGGCGGAAAAACGGTGACCTCTTTCGAGCCCGCGATCTGCAGCAGGAAATTCGATGCCCGATCGAAATGGAAGGGCGTGATGCTGTGGGGCGACGAGAGAAAGATGTAGGAGCGGGGCTCGATGGGCACGCCATGGCCGCGCGCTTTCACGGTCCGGGCGATGTCCTTCACCAGGTCGTCGTGAAGCCCGCGGAAGGCGGGGTGGCTTTCCGGCTCCCGGATCATGATGTACGAGTTCGACGTCGGGAGGTTCTCGACGATCTTTTCGATCGGCAAGGCTTTGCGCCCCTCGGTGATGGCCGTCTCGAAGTCCTCGTCCTTGCTCATCTTGTGGCCCGAAAAATAGATGAGATCCTTGTTGATTTCGGGGATGGCGCGCTGGATGTTTTCCAGGTTCAACGCGGGGTGTTCGAACAGTTTCTGTTTGAACTGGAAGGACACCTTGTCGATCATGGAAGACATCTCCATGTCCGTGTCGAATACCTGGTACATCGAATCTCCTGTGGAACGCGGTCGGGCCGTGGCATTGTGCGGTGCCTTCGCCGCGCTTCCTGGATGGCCAGCGGCATATCAGGGCAAAAATCACGAAGGATGGAAAGACCGCGCCGGGCCAGCGTTGCTGCTTCTCCTACATGGCTCGGCGCGCTTTTCCTACGGAGGGCATGCAGCCGCAGGGCGAAGATGAAGTTTCTCGAAACCCTCAGGAGATTAAAACCATGTACATCAAGACACTCACCGCCATCACCCTGTGCGCCGCCTCTGCCATCGCATCGGCCCAGGCCATGACCAAGGCCGAATACGACGCGGCTAAAGACCGCGTCGAGATGAACTACAAGACCGCCAAGAAGTCCTGCGATGCCCTCAAGGACAACGCCAAGGACATTTGCGAAGTCGAAGCCAAGGGCAAGGAAAAGGTCGAGAAGGCCGAGCTGGAGCACAAGTACAAGGCCACGCTGGGCAACGCCCGCAAGCTCGAGGAAGTCAAGGCGGACACCACCTACGACCTCGCCAAGGAAAAATGCGAAGACCAGGCCGGTGACGCCCAGAAGGTGTGCAAGGCGGACGCCAAGGCGGTTCACGACCGTGCTGTGAAGGCCGCCAAGGAAAAGGCTTAAACAGCTTCTCCCATCGCGCGAACCGCCCTTCGGGGCGGTTTTTTTGAGCCGCCCCCTCAGCCGCGCAGTGGCAGCGCCAGGCCAATCGCCACGAAGATGCCGCCGCAGACCTGGTTGAAGCGCTTGCCCACGCGGCGCAGCCAGGGGCTGATGCGCGCGGCCATGCCGGCGATGAACAGCTCGGTGATGGCCTCGACCAGAGCGAAGGTGCCGGCCATGATCAGGAACTGCAGCAGCAGGCTGCGGTGCGGGTCGATGAACTGCGGCAGGAAGGCCGCGAAGAACAGGATGCCCTTGGGGTTGGTGACGGCGGACAGGGCCCCCTGCCGGAACAGCGAGCCGCCTGAGCGCGCCGGCCCGGCCCGGTCGCCTTCGGTGAGCTGCACGCCCACGGGCGGCGAGCGCCAGACCTGAATGCCCAGCCACACGAGGTAGGCGCCGCCGAGCCACTTCAGCGCGGTGAGCCACACCAGCGAGGTCTGCAGCAGCGCGCCGATGCCGAACATGGACAGCGCGATGACCGCCACGAAGCCCAGCGTGCCGCCGAAGATGGTGAACAGCGTCTTGCGCTGGCCGTGCAGCACCCCATGCGTGAGCGCGAGCAGTCCGTTGGGGCCGGGCGAGAGGGACAGGCCGGCGGCGGCCAGCAGGTAGATGAGCCAGGTGTCGAGGTTCATGGGGGCGATGCTAGCGCCGATGGGCCTCAATGGAAATCCCGACTCACGGTGGACAGGCCGTTGAGCAGGGGCGTGAGGTCTTCGAGGTGGCCGGCGATGAGGTTGCGCGCCTCGCCCTCGCGCTGCCACACGCCACGCACGGCCAGCAGGCGCGCGCCGGTGAGCACGGCGCGCTGGCGTTCGCGGATGCGTTGCCACACGATGACCTGCACCACGCCGGTTTCGTCTTCCAGGCTCACGAACACCACGCCCGAGGAGGTGCCGGGCTGCTGGCGCAGGGTGACGATGCCGCAGTGGCGCACGAGGCGGCCGTTGGGCGCGTCCTTGAGTTGTTCGGCGGTCATGAGCCGGCGTTGCGCGAGTTCTTCGCGCAGCAGGGCGAGCGGGTGGCGGCGCAGGGTGAGGCCCAGGCTGGCGTAGTCCCACACGATGGCTTCGCCTTCGGGTGCGGGCGGCAGGGCCAGCGGGGCTTCGTCCACCGGCGCGCCCTTGAGCAAGGCCGGTGGCGGGCGCAGCGCGGCGGCGTCCCACACCTGCTGGCGGCGGTGGCCGCTCAGGCCCATGAGGGCGTCGGCGGCGGCGAGCGCTTTCATCTGCGGCTGGTCCAGGCCGGCGCGGCGCGCGAGGTCTTGCGCGTTGCGGAAGGCTTGTTGCGCGCGCGCCTGCACGATGCGCTCGGCCGCTTCCTGGCCGATGCCACTGACCAGGCGCATGCCCAGGCGCACCGCGCCATCGGCGTCGAGGATGCTGTCGCGGTCGCTGTGCAGCACGTCCACCGGCCGCACGACCACGCCGTGGCGTTTCGCGTCCTGCACCAGCTGGCTGGGCGTGTAGAAACCCAGCGGCTGGCTGTTGAGCAGCGCGGTGAGGAACTCGGCCGGGTGGTGGCATTTGATCCACGCGCTCACATAGACCAGCAGCGCGAAGCTGGCGGCGTGGCTTTCGGGAAAGCCGTAGCTGGAGAAACCTTTGATCTGCTCGAAGATGCTTTTGGCGAACTCGGGCTCGTAGTCACGATCGGTCATGCCCTTGATCAGCCGCTGCTCGTATTTCTGCACGTTGCCGTGGCGTTTCCAGGCGGCCATGGCGCGGCGCAATTCGTCGGCCTCGCCGGGTGTGAAGCCGGCCGCGAGCACGGCGATCTGCATGCACTGCTCCTGAAAGATGGGCACGCCCATCGTGCGGCCCAACGCCGCCCTCAAGGCCCTTCCGCCCTCCGGCCCGGGAAAGCTCACCGGTACCTTGCCCTGCCGCCGGTTCAGATAAGGATGCACCGCCCCACCCTGGATGGGCCCGGGCCGCACCAGCGCGACCTCGATCACGAGGTCGTAATAAGAACGTGGCCTCAAGCGCGGCAGCATGCTCATCTGCGCGCGGCTCTCGATCTGGAACACGCCCACGGTGTCGGCGGCGCAAATCATGTCGTAGGTCGGGCCGTCGTTGTCCGGGATGTCCTGCATGCAGAACGCCCGCCCGTCTTTGTCACCGAGCAGGGCCATCGCCTTGCGCAGCGCGGTGAGCATGCCCAGCGCGAGCACGTCCACCTTGAGCAGGCCGACGGCGTCGAGGTCGTCCTTGTCCCACTCGATCACGGTGCGGTCTTTCATGGTGGCGTTCTCGATCGGCACCAGGCGCGAGAGCGGCAACTGCGTGAGCACGAAGCCGCCGGTGTGCTGCGAGAGGTGGCGCGGAAAGCCCATGAGGGTGGAGGTGAGTTCCAGCAGCTGGCGCACCTTCAGCTGCCCGGTGTCGAGGCCGGCCTCCTGGAGCCGTTCGGGCGCGATCGCGTGCCCGTCCCACCAGCGCGACTGTTTGGCCAGCACATCGAGCGAGCCTTCCGCAAAGCCCAGGGCCTTGCCCACGTCGCGCAGCGCGCTGCGCGGGCGGTAGCTGATGACGGTGGCGGTGAGCGCGGCGCGCTCGCGGCCGTATTTCCCGTACAGGTACTGGATGACTTCCTCGCGCCGCTCGTGCTCGAAGTCCACGTCGATGTCGGGCGGTTCGTCGCGTTCGCGCGAGATGAAGCGCTCGAACAGCAGGCCCGTGCGCCCCGGGTCCACTTCGGTGATGCCCAGGCAGTAACACACCACGCTGTTGGCCGCCGAGCCCCGGCCCTGGCACAGGATGGCTTTCGAGCGGGCGAAGGCCACGATGTCGTGCACCGTCAGAAAGTAATGCTCGTACCGCTTGTAGGCGATGAGTTCCAGCTCGTGCTCGATCTGTTTCGCAAACGCCTCGGGCGTGCCCTGCGGCCACCGCCTGCGGGCACCTTCTTCGGTCAGCTGGCGCAGGTGGCTCTGCGGCGTTTCTCCCTCGGGAATCACCTCGCTCGGGTACTGGTAGCGCAGTTCGTCCAGCGAAAAATCGCAGCGCGCGGCCACCGCCAGGGTTTCGGCCAGCAGGTCGGCGGGGTAGAGCTGACCCAGCGTGAGGCGCGCGCGCAGGCGCTGCTCGGCGCTGGGCTCCAGCGCGAAGCCGCATTCGGTGAGCGGCTTGCCGATGCGCGTGGCGGTGAGCACGTCGTGCAGGGGTTTGCGCGAGCGCACGTGCATGCGCACGTCGCCCACGGCCACCAGCGGCACGGCGGTGAGCGCGCTGCTCTGGCGCAGCTGGTGCAGGCGCATTTCGTCGTCGAAACGGCAGAGCTGTTCCACGCCGAGCCAGCAGCGGCCCATGAAGTGCTGCAGCAGCCAACGCGCGATGGTGTCCATCGGATCCTGGTCGCTGTGGCGGTCGGGCACGGCGATCACCACGCAGTCGGCCAGGGCCGCGGCATCGATGTCGCCGACCGTCAACCGGTAGGTGCCCTTGGGGGCGCTGCGGCGCAGGCGGGTGATGAATTCGCACAGGTTGCCGTAGCCGTTGAGGTTGCAGGCCAGCACGACCAGGGTGAAGGGCGCGTCGCACCGCACCTGGAACTGGCTGCCGATCAGCAGCTTGAAGCCGTGCTTTTTCGCGGCGACGTGGGCGCGCACCACGCCGGCCAGGGAACACTCGTCCACCAGGGCCAGGGCGCGGTAGCCCAGGGCTTGCGCGCGCTCGACCAGTTCCTCGGGGTGGCTGGCGCCGCGCAGGAAGCTGAAGTTCGAGAGGCAGCGCAGCTCGGCGTAATCGGGAAGGGCATCGGCGTTCATGGCGGTGCCTTCAGGCGAAGTGCCCATGCAGGTACCAGGCGGGCGCGCCGTCCAGCCGGGTCTGGAACACCCACAGCACGCCGGCCTGCGGGGACAGGGCCACCCAGTAGTCGCGCACCACGTTGCGCATGCGCTCGGCGCCTTCGACGCGGTCCCACCAGCCGCCCTCCACGCGCTGCGGCCCGAGCAGCATGACCAGTTCGCTGTCGTGGTGGACCGGCCGGTGGTCGCGCACGGCCAACCGCAAGGGCATGGGCAGCACGAAGCCGGGCTGTGGCAGTTCGGTGCCGGGCGCGCCCTGGCGCGGCAGGGGCAGCGTGGCCGGCTGCCAGCGGCACATCCATTCGGGGCGGTGGTCTTCGCACAGCACCGGGCGCAGCACGCGCTGCGGCCCCAGGCGGGCGGAGAGCCGCTCCAGCACCAGGCCCAGTTGCTCGCCCTGGCGCACGGTGTCGGGCAACAGCGAGGCGCTCACGTCATGCAGCGGCCGCACCTCGGTGCGCACCATCACCAGGTCGCCCACGGGCGCGAGCAGTTTCACGCGCGCCAGGTGCTCACCCAGCAGGCGGCAGAGGTGTTCGATGTCGCGCGTGGGCTCGGCGGTGCGGATGGTGATCTCGCCGCCCTCGCCCGCCCGCGCGCGCGCGCATCGCGTCGTGTGCCCAGCGCAGCGTGAAGGCGGTGACGCCCGCGCGCCGCGCGGCCAGCCAGCCGCTGAGCACGCGCAGCAGGCGCCGCGCGCCGAACAGCAGGGCCGGCGCCTGCTCCACGCGGGCCATGAGTTCGAGCCGCTCTTCAAAATGCTCGGGCAGCGCCACCCAGTCGTGCGCCTCGGGCGCGGTCCCGTAGGCCTGGTCGAGCGCCTGCAACAGGAGCTGGTCGAAGCGGCGGCCCAGGCCGCTGCGCGGCAGCGCGCGCACGTCGCCCAGCGTGCGGCAGCCGATGTGTTCGAGCGTGAGCCGGTGCGGCCGCACGGCGCTCAGCGTGTCCATGGGCAGGGTGTCGAGCAGCGCGGCCAGCGGGCGTTGGAAACCGTTCTCGATGCCGGCGCGCGCCAGCGCGAGCGCGGCCAGGCCGTTGGGCGCCCAGGCCAGCTGCGCCACGCCGAGTTCGCGGGCTTCGCCCCACACGCGCTCGCGCAAGGCACGGCGGCCACCGAACAGGCGCGCGCTGGCCGCCACCTCCATGAGCACGGCTTCGTCGGCCAGGGCTACGCGGGGCGTGAACTGCAAGGCCCAGGTCGCCAGCGCGCGCTGCGGCGCGGCCTCAGTGGGCGGGGCTGTGCCGGCGCTCGGGCTGGGCAGCAGGGCGGACCACAACATGCTCGTTCTCTTCGGTTCGGGGCATCCACCGGCTGGGCTCACGCAGCCGGGGTGGGAGGATGGTGGCCAGGCCACCCGGCACCGAGGGCAGGTGCAGGGTGGCCTCCAGCGGCGGGCCCTTGCGCTTGGCGATGCGCAACTGCAGCTCCCAGTCCACCCCCACGCAGGCCTGCACGCGCAGCGGCGCGGCCGACGACTCGCCCAGGGCGTGCATGGGCCGGCACACGAACACCGGCGACTCGAAGCCGGTGGCGAGCACCTGCAGCCGGCGGATCTGCGCTGCCCTCGCCCGCGGCAGCCAGGCGACGATCGCGCCGCCGGCCTGGGCCTTGATGAGCTGCTCGGCCGACCACAGGCGCTCGGCCGCCGTGTCGGCCTGCACCCAGACCAGCTGGCGCTCGTCGAGGCCTTCGAAGCGCAGGCCGGGCAGGTGCGGCGACAGCGGCGGGCCGATCACCACCACCGCCTGCCCGGCGGCACAGACTTGGCGCAGCGCCGGCCCGAGCAGGCGCCATTCCAGCGTGCCGCTGTGCGGGGTGAGGATTTCGGTCAGCCCGTGGCCGGGCCAGCCACCGCCAGGCAACTGCGCGTCCAGCGCGGCGAAGCCGCTGGGCCACACCGCCGAGACCGGCGCGCCGAGCTGGTCACCCCGCCACAGCGCCGCGGCCACGGCCGCCGACAGGCCACCAGCGGGCGGCGGCACCGGGCGAACGGGTGTGGGGGCCGGGGACGGATCGTCCTCCTGCCAGAAAACGGCGGGCAGCATGGCGGGATGGATGCGCGGGGAAAATGGGCAGCTTCAAAATACTGTATCTCCGTACAGTATATGAAAGCCCAAGTCCTGTCCATCTGAAGGGCAAGCGGCGGTTCATTAAATATTGTGGGGGTCTACGTTTTTTGTAGAATGCGCCATGGTTCCCGTTCACTCCGCTCGACGCTCTGCCCGGCCTTCTTCCGGGGGATCGGGTGCGCCCGTCTCCCTGCTTTCGCCTGCGGAATACGCCAAGGCCTATGGGATCAGCGCGGAACGGGTGCGGCAGTTGTGCCGCACCGGTCGAATCCCGGGCGCCGCCCAGCACAGCCTGGGGCCGCTGACCCTGTGGCTCATCCCCTCGGATGTGGCCGACCCGAGGCTGCCCCGGGGCAGGCCCGCCAAACCAAGGGCACCTGAACCCCCAATGCACGTGCAGACGCGGGCCCACCCCAGGCTCTCGCTCCACCAACCTGATGCCGGCACACAGCGGCAGGCCGAAGCGCGTCTGCGCCTGGGTCGGCAAGAGGCGCGCGCAATCATCGCGGCCATGAAGAAAAAAGGCGTGACGGTCCGGCTCTTCGGCTCGATGAAAACAGGCCAGACCACGCCCCACTCCGACATCGATCTGCTGATCACCGACCCCGGGCCGCTGGGGGCCATGCGCGCGGTCTCCGAAACGCTGGCCGAGCGCCTCACCATCCCGGTGGATGTCGTGGCCGAAGAGACCATCGGACCCGACGCCTTTGCCCGCATACAGGACAGCCTGAATGCATAGAAGAGACTTCGAGGCCGAGATGGCCAAGCTCGACAAAGAGCTGGAGGAGTTCGGGCGCTGGGAAGCTCAGAACCCCGCCGCAGGGGACTGGGCTTACGGCAAGCTGGCCGGCGCCACGGTCAACAGCGTCTATACCGGCATGGAGACCATTCTGGAAGCGATCCTCAAGCGGACGGACCCGCCCATGGCGCAAGACCCGGCCTACCACGCCAGGTTGATCAAGACCGCCGCGGCCGCCACCGGGACACGCGATGCCTTGATCAGCGAAGCGCTGCAGCAACTGCTGGATGATCTGCGCGGCTTTCGCCACGTGGGCCGCAGGCGCTACGGCAGCGAGATCGACCCGGAGCGCGCCAGGCACGTGCTGCACAACGCCAGGCAAGCAGCGCCGCTCTTTCGCCAGGAAATGGCCTTGGCCATCACGGCACTGGAAGAAGTGCTGGCCGTGGCCGAGGCGGAGCGGCTGGAATCCCGCAAGGCCGAGAGCCGCACCAAGAAGCGCTCTGGCTGACGACGCCGCTCAGACCGCCTGGCCCAGGCGCCCGATCCCTTCCTCGATCTTCTCCAGCCCCACGGTGGCGAAGGACAGGCGCAGCGTCGCGTGGTCGGGGTTGCGCGCGAAGAACGGCGCGCCAGGCACGAAGGCCACGCCTTTTTCGATCGCGCGCTTGGCCAGCTCACCGCCGTCCTTCACCTTGCCACCAGCACCCGTGAGGCTGGCCCAGACGAACAGGCCGCCCTGGGGTTGCACGAAGTCGATCGCGTCGCCCAGCTCGCGGCGCAGGGCGTTGCCCATGGTGGTGGCGCGCTCGGCGTAGACCTTGCGCACCTTGTCCAGCGTAGCGGGCATGCGGCCGGCCTTGAGGTACTGCGCGGCGGTGGCCTGGGCGAAGGTGCTGGTGTGGGCGTCGCTGAACTGCTTGCACATGGTGGCCTTGGCCAGCAGCTCGGCCGGGCCCACCATCCAGCCCACGCGCAGACCGGGGCTGAGCACCTTGCTCAAGGATCCGCAGTGCACCAGGCGCTCGCGGCTGCCGGGCACGCTGGGGCTGAGCGCGAGCAGGCTGGGCGGCGGGGCCGCGCCGAAGTAGAGGTCGCCGTATGGATCGTCTTCGACGATCAGCGTGTCGTGCTTCACCGCCATCTCCAGCACCCGCTTGCGCCGCTCCAGGCTGAGCAGGCCGCCGCTGGGGTTGCCGAAGGTGGGGATGAGGTAGACGAACTTGGGCTTGTGTTCGGCGATGAGCTTTTCCAGCTCGTCGGTCTTCACGCCGTCGCCGTCCACCGGCGCGCTGATCAGCTCGGCGCCGTAGAGGCGGAAACACTGGATGGTGGCGAGGAAGGTCGGGCCTTCGACGATGACCTTGTCACCGGGCGAGACCAGGGTCTTGCCCAGCAGGTCCAGGCCCTGCTGGCTGCCGGTGGTGACGATGAGGTCGTTCGCGCCCACGTCCTTCGCGCCCTTGCTGGCCATGAAGGCGGCCAGCTGTTCGCGCAGGGGCTGGTAGCCCTCGGTGGCGCCGTATTGCAGCGCGCCTCCGGCCTCTTCGGTCAGCGCGGCGTTCACCGCTTCACGGATCCCGTCCACGTCGAACATCGCGCTGTCGGGAAAGCCGCCGGCAAAACTGATGATGCCGGGCTTGCCCAGCAGCTTGAAGAGTTCGCGGATGGCGGAGGTTTCGACGTTGTTGAGGCGGTCGGCGAAGGGGATGGTGAAGGGCATGGTGGCGGTTTCCGTGAGGTCGTGATGGACAACGGCCTCCATTCTCGCGCACCGGCGTGGGGCGCCCTCAGGCGGTGCGCAGACCCGCGCGCGCGGCGCCGGGGCAGCCAGTTCCAGCGCGAGGCGGTGGCGCGCCGCGCGCAGGGCAGCGGCTCCAGCCGCAGCACGGCGGTCTGCAGGGCGTAGGCGATCACGCGGTGGTGCGGTTGGGCGACGAAATGCTCGCCCGCGTTGAGGATCACGTCCTGCTGGTCGTGGTCCAGCGTGATCCAGACGCTGCCTTCGCGGCAGACCAGGCGCAAGGCGCCCGAGGGGATGGCCTTCACGGCCCGGTGGGGCATGTTCAGGTCCACGGTCAAGGTGTCGGTTGTCATGGAACACTCCTTTCGCATCAGGGATGTGCATGACTGTACGGAGCCGTCCTATACTGGACAAACGTTCATTTCGAATGCTTCGCATGCCATTCAAGAATGTGAAAACCGGCGCCGAACTGCTCCCGCTGCCGCGCTCGCAGATGCTGCGGCTGGACCTGCTGCCCTGCTTCGACGCGGCGGCGCGCACGCTGAGCTTCACGCTGGCCGCGCAGGAGCTCAACCTCACGCAGTCGGCCGTGAGCCGGCAGATCCAGCTGCTGGAAGACAGCCTGGGCACGCCGCTGTTCGAGCGGCGGCACCGCGCGCTGGTCTTGACCGAAGCCGGCGAGGTGATGCAACGGGCCACGCGCGATGCGCTGGAGCGGCTGCGCGACGCCTCGGCGCGCGTGCGCCCCGGCCCGCGCCTGCGCCAGGTCGCCATGACCTGCACACAGGGTTTCGCTTCGCTCTGGCTGATTCCCCGCCTGGCCCGCTTCGCCGCCGACCATCCCCTGGTGGACGTGCGCATCTCCGCCACGATGGACATGATGGACCTGGAGCGCCATCGGCTGGATGTGGCGGTGCGCTTCGTGCCGTCCAGCGCTGGCCGCGGGCGGGCGCTGTTCGAAGAAGTGGTGCAGCCCCTGTGCGCGCCGGCCCTGCTGCGCCAGCCGGGCGCGCCGCTGCGCCAGCCCGCCGACCTGGCCCACCACACGCTGCTGACCGTGGAAAGACCCGCCGGCCACGCCATCACCTCGGACTGGGACCCCTGGTTCCAGGTGATGGGCCTGCAGGACATGCGCATGAAGAACGCCATGCACTTCACCCAGTACGCCGACGCGGTGGCCGCCGCCGTGGCCGGCCAAGGGGTGGTGATCGGCCGGTTGCCGCTGCTGCAGTCGCTGCTGGACAAGAAGCAACTGGTCGCGCCCTTCCGCAGCGGCGGCGCGGCCACGCGCCGGGGGTATTACGTGGAAGTGGCGGAGCACGCGCACGACAACCCCGACGCGCTGGACTTCGCGAACTGGCTGCGCGCCGAGGCCGAGCGCGGCTGAGCTGAGCGAGAATCCCAGCCCATGACGCCCACCCAGATCGAAGCTTTTTTCGCCACGCTCCAGGCCGCCAACCCCACCCCGCAGACCGAGCTGGAGTACACCAGCGTGTTCGAGCTGCTCGCCGCCGTGCTGCTCTCGGCGCAGGCGACCGACGTGGGCGTCAACAAGGCCACGCGCAAGCTGTTTCCGGTGGCGAACACGCCGCAGGCCATCCTCGACCTGGGGCTGGAAGGGCTGGAGGGCTACATCAAGACCATCGGCCTGTACCGCAGCAAGGCCAAACACCTGATGCAAACCTGCCGCATGCTGGTGGAACAGCACGGCGGCGAGGTGCCCGGCACGCGCGAGGCGCTCGAGGCCCTGCCCGGCGTGGGCCGCAAGACGGCCAACGTGGTGCTCAACGTGGCCTTCGGCGAACCCACCATGGCGGTGGACACGCACATCTTCCGCGTGAGCAACCGCACCGGCCTGGCGCCGGGCAAGACGCCGCTGGCGGTGGAACTGCAGCTGATGAAGCGCGTGCCGCCCGCCTACGCGGTGGACTCGCACCACTGGCTGATCCTTCACGGGCGCTACGTGTGCCAGGCGCGCAAGCCGCTGTGCCCGCGCTGCGCGGTGATCGCCTGTTGCGATTTCAAGGACAAAACCACGTCGCTCTGAGCCGCCCCGGGCGCCACCTCCAGGCGCTTGGAAAGCCACGTTCGTCGCCGCACCGGGACGCACGCCTTTGGTGCATCTAGGATGGCAACCTTCCATCCGGGGGAATATCAGAATGAAAGCATTGTTTGTGCGCACCGCGCTGGCCCTGTCGTTTTGCGTGGGCACAGCGGCCCATGCCAAAGACCTGATCCTGGCCATCAGCGAAGGCACGTCCGGCGGCACCGACCACGCGCGCGTGATCGCCAAGTACCAGGGCCTGGCCGATGTCATCGGCAAGAGCATCAACCAGAAGGTGAACGTGGTGTTCATCCGCGAGTTCTCCTCGCTCGAGGAAGGCATGAAGGAGCGGCGCTTCGCCCTGGCGATGGCGCGCCCGAGCGATTTCCCGGCGCGTGGCATGCGCGACTACGGCTACCAGTACGTGGCCTCGGCCAAGCCCGATGGGCAGTGCCTGATCGTCGTGCCCAAGGAGTCGGCCTACAAGACGGTGGCGGACATCAAGGGCAAGCGCTTGGTGCTGCCCGAGCCGGCGGCCTACATGGCCAAGTTCTGCGCCTCGGCCCTGCGCGACGCGGGTATCGACATCGCCAAGGAGAACGTGCAGCGCGTGCGCGAACAGGGCGCGGTGCCGTTCTACCTCACCAACAAGTTCGCCGACGTGGGCGGCGTGGCCTCGTACTCGGGCGTGGCCAAGTCGCTGGACAAGACGGGCCACCGCGTGCTGCACACCAGCGTGTCGCAGCCCTACTTTCCGCTGATCGTGGACCGCGAGTTCACCCCGGCCCAGATCGATGCCATGCAGAAGGCCCTGCGCGCCCTGCCCGACTCCGAGGCCGGCCAGGCCGTGCTCAAGAGCGTGGGCATCCAGGCCTTCGACACCAGCGCCGAGAAGAAGCTGCGCGAGCTGCTGGGCTGGCTGGGGTTGTAAGCGGGAAGCCCACCATTCACACCTGCGGCCCGTACTGGAACAGGCGCCGCTCCTCGGGCGTAATCTCCTCGGTCTTGTTGCCCGGCCAGTGGGTGAACGGCTCCAACTCGAAGTGCTGCGTCTTGCCCACCGGCAGCGGCAGGCGCACGTCGCCCTTGACCAGGGTTGCCGTGAACCGCCGGAAATCGTCACTCACGTGCACCTCCACCCGCGCCATGTCGGCTTCGCCCGGCAGGTAGTCGTTGTCCTCCAGCGTGCGCTTCGGGAACAGCTCGTCGAACGCCGCTCGCACTTCGCTCAGGTCGGATTCGCTCACCGCCCGCTCGCGCAGGGAGAAGCTCAACCACAAATGGTGCCGCTTGCCCTGCAGATCGTGAAACCAGAACTTGGCCGTGTCAGGAATGCCGCGCATACGGTTGATCTGGGTGTAGGTGCGATCTCCCATTGGCCCACCGTCTCGGCCTCGGCATTGCCCTGGTAACTCTCCAGCTCGGTCACGCGCGACACATTGCCCGTCATCACGTGCCGCCACGGGAACTTCACGCGGATGTGCCGCATGTACCACATGGCATCGGGCCGCCAGCCGGCCTTCACGCGCTCGTGCGTTTTCGCGCTCATGCGGCCCAGGCCGATCCAGCGGTCTTCGGCCAGTGTGAAAGTGCCGCCCGGCAAGCTGTTGTTGTAGCTCTGACGGGTCATGTCCGGCAACACCACGGCCCGGTACTGCGCTAGCTCCACCTGACTGCCCAGGCCAGCGGCCCAGAGCATCACATGGCCGTCTGGGGCGATGCCAATGCGCACGTCGTCGTAGCGCGGCCGGACCTTGCCATAGGTGACGTCTTTGTCGATGATCTGAGGTGCCTGGACGAACAAATCGAACAGGCGGCGCAACGGCAGCTCGGCATCCAGCTGATAGAAGCGGTCATCCAGGTAGTCGTAGTACTTGAGCCGCAGGGTCTTGGGCAGGCGTGCGCCCTCAGAGTTGGTGCCCCCCATGCCGGTACCCCCAGCCCCCCAGGCCGCGCCAAAACCGCTGTAGAACTCGGCCACCAACTGCCCCTCCGCATCCTTCATCCAGTTGTCGTTCCATAGCGTCCTGATGGTTCCACTCTCCCTGGGAGCGATGTCAATGCCATAGCGGCAAAACGAGATATCCCATTTCATGGTGGCGGTCTCGGGGGTAGCGTTTCGCATGAAGAGCACTTTGAAGAATTGGGCTTGAGCGGAGCCGGTGGTCAGGCCCACGCCGAGCGCGCCGGCCTGGGTCAGCCAGCGTCGGCGAGTGAGGGCGAGCGAGAGAACGGGCGAGGGATCAACCGAAGACATGGCGGCGCTCCAGTTCGTTGCCGTTGGTGTAGCGAGGCGCCATGCCGATGCGGTCGCTGAACGAGAGGTGTAGATACCGGCGCCGGAAGGCCCTGGCCTGCTCGGTACCCAGGTTCGCCTCCAGCCCCCAGCTCTGCTGCGCCGGCTTGCACGGCACAAAGGCGTTGTCTTTGGTGAAAGCGCGCAGCTGTTGCTGCACCTGGGCCACCTCGGGGGTGTGCGCCTGCATGTCGGTTTTGAGCTTGTCCGGGTACTGCGTGGTGGTGTGCCGCTCGGCCATGTCCACCATGAGCGAGAGGCCCACCTTGTAATAGTCGCCCTGCACCTGGCGCGCATGGCGATGAGGCCTCCCCGCGTGGGGCTGACGGTCCTGCTCGGTGTACCAGCCCTGGGCGTACACGAAGGCCCGTGGCCCGGGCAAGGTGGTGGTGCCCTCGTGGTCGTGAACGCTGCGCAGGGGCGGCAGGTGGCGCACTGGCTCCGGGCTCCAGCCCGGGCTGCACCGCCTGGAACGCGCCGTTGTGGTCGCTCCAGATCAGCCGGTGCACCCCGCCACTGTGCTCGAAGTGGTGGTTGATGCCCCATTCCTGCATCAGGCGGCTGACGAATTCGTAGTCGCTCTCGTTGTACTGCACCGTGTAGTCGCGCCGGGGGTAGCGCTCGATCAGGCGCTTGTCCGCCGCGAACGGGTACTCCCCCAGCACCGCCTCGATGATCTCCACCGGGCTCTGGTCCTGGAAGACCTTGCAGTCGGTGCTCAGCGTGGCCAGGTGCAGCCAGGGCCGAAGGGTGAACTCCACCAAGGCGTGGCGCCCGGACTCGCCGATGTACCGGGCTTCGGTGATCAGGCCCGAGATCTCCCGCACCCCCGCGCCCTGGTTGGCCCCGGCGCCCCCGGGCACCCCGGGCACGAAGCTGCCCTGGCCTTCGAGTTCGAGGCAGCAGGTCAGCTCTCGGCCGATGAAGCGGTTGAGGTCGAGATGATTCCCACCACCGCCTTCCGCGCTCTGCAGCACCAGCCGGTACTCGAACAGCGTGTTGAGGCCCTCCTCGCCTTCGAGCTTCAGGGGCTCCAGCAAGGGAACACCGTTCACCTCGGGAATCGCCGCGCTTCGGATCGTCAGCCCACGCCGGGGGGTCGATGGGGTCATGGCAGTCCTCCTGAATGTTCTCGTTGAGATGGCGACGCATGCTCGGCCACCCTCAACGATTCATCCAAGGTCGGACTTCACTGGATTGACATCCACAGCGCAGTCGTATCTCTCGCGGAATGCGCAACCCGTTCCTTCAAACCAGAAACTCGACGCCAAAAAACATCAACCTGCAGCAACGCGTGAATGGGCATGCGTCGTGGGAGTCTCTGCAGACGGGGCTGCGGCGTCAGAAGGACGCAACACATTCAAACACCGAGAACGGCACACGGGGACGCTCAGAGCTCGACCGTCACCCACCCGCCCGGCTCGGGCGCGTCCTTGGGCCACTCGGCCGCTTCGCGGATGTGCACACCGCCACTGTCGAGGATGTGCCGCACCGCGCGGATCACGCCGGCGTGCGTGATCCAGAGCACGTCGGTGCTGGTGGCGGGTCGCAGTTCGCCCAGCGCGGCGGCCACGCGGTAGAGCAGCATCTGCGTGCTCTCGACACCGCCGAAGCGGTGGTGCGCGAAGTCGGCCATCCAGGCGTCGAAGGCCTCGGGTGGCACGGCGTCCCAGCGCTGCAGCTCCCAGACACCGAAGTCCATTTCGTTGAGCCGTGTGTCGATGCGCGCGGCGCCCAGGTCGCTGCGCTCGGCCTGCAGCGCGGCCGCGAGCTGTTGCGCGCGCAACAGGCCCGACACCCACACCGGCGTGCCCGGCGGCAGCAGGGGCGAGACCGCCATGGCCGCTTCGCGCGTGAGCGCGGCATGGGCCGGCACGTCGCTCGACCCGTAGCACAAGCCCGGGCCCAGCATCACCGGGGCGTGCCGCAGCAGCCAGAGCTTCATGCGAGCACCGGCAGCGCCAAAGCCAGCCCCAGGTAGAACAGCAGCTCGCACACCTGCTGCGTGGCGCCCAGGCCGTCGCCGGTGAACCCCTGCAGGCGGCGCTGCAGCAGGCGCCACATCCAGGCCAGGCCGACCAAGGCCCCCAGCACGGCAGGCCCCCAGGGCGCGCCCGGCAGCAGCCACCCCGCCAGCGCCATCGCCAGCGCCCACCAGAGCAGGCCGGCGAACAGGCCGGCGTTGGACAGGCTCTCGGCCAGCGGCTTGCTCTTGGACTGCGGCGTGTCCCCCACGTGCGGCAGCGTTCGGATGACCAGCAAGGGCATGGTGCGCGAGGTGACGTGCGCCGCGAACAGCGCCACCACCGCCAGCCAGCCGCTGCCTTGGGCCAGCAGCGCGAGCAGCGCCACCTTGGTGAGCAGCACCAGCACCAGCGCGATGGCGCCGTAGCTGCCGATGCGCGAGTCTTTCATGATCTCCAGCGCGCGTTCGCGCTGCGCGCTGCCGCCCAGGCCGTCGGCCAGGTCCGCCAGGCCGTCCTCGTGGAAGGCGCCGGTGAGCATCACGCTGAACACGGTGCTGAGCACCACCGCCACCCACAGCGCGGCAGGCACCGGCGGCAGCAGCGCGAGCAGGCCCCAGAGCACCCCCGCCGTGAGCCCGCCCACCACCCAGCCCACGCCGGGGAAATGCGCCGCGCTGGCGCGCAACATGGCCGGGCTGAAGCCCACCCAGGCGGCCAGCCGCCCCGTGACCGGGATGCGGGTGAAGAACTGCAAGGCGAGCAGGAAGTGGCGCGCGAAAGCGGTCATGTCAATGGCGCGCGGGCGTGGTTTCGTCCTGGCGCGAGACGCCGGCCGATTCGAAGCTGGCCATCTCGCGCAGCAGCGCGCAGGCGCTCACGAGCAGCGGCCAGGCCAGCGCGGCGCCCGAGCCTTCGCCCAGGCGCAGGCCCAGGTCGAGCAGCGGCACGGCCTTGAGGTGCGCGAGCATCAGCGCGTGGCCGCGCTCGCCCGAGCAGTGCGCGAACACGCAGCGCTGCAGCACGTTCGGCTGCAGGTGCGCGGCCACCAGCACGGCGGCGGTGGCGATGAAACCGTCGACCAGGATCACGCGCCGTTCTTCGGCCGCCTGCAGCACCGCGCCGGTGAGCGTGGCGATCTCGAAACCGCCGAAGGCGGCCAGCGCGTCCAGCGGCGCGGTGGCCTCGGCATGGCGCGCCAGCACCTCGCGCAGGATGCCGATCTTGCGCTGCACCGCCGCCGCGTCCAGGCCGGTGCCCGCGCCGGTGACGTCGGCCACGTCCAGCCTGGCCAGGCGCGCGAGCAGCATCGACGCCGCCGAGGTGTTGCCGATGCCCATCTCGCCGAGCAGCAGCGCGTTGCCCGGCAGGCCGCGCAGCACCTCGCGCCCGTTCTCGATGGCTTGCGCGCATTGGGCCGCGCTCATGGCCGGGCCTTCGAGCGCGTCGGCCGTGCCGGGCGCGACCTTGCGGATGAACAGACCCTCGCGCGCCGCGAAGTCGTGCCGCACGCCGCAGTCCACCACGTTCAGGCCGATGCCGTGCTGGCGCGCGAGCACGCTCACCGCCGCGCCACCGGCCAGGAAGTTCTCCACCATCTGCCAGGTCACGTCGCTCGGAAAAGCCGAGACGCCGCGCGCGGCCAGGCCGTGGTCGGCCGCGCACACCAGCATCTGCGGCGCGCGCAGCTCGGGCCGCTCGGTGCCGAGGATCAGGCCGATGCGCTGCGCCAGGGCTTCGAGGCGGCCCAGCGAGCCCATGGGCTTGGTCTTGTTGTCCAGCGCGCGCTGCAGCGCTAGGGCGAGGTCGGGTTGGGTGATGTCGGTGAGGGGGTTCATGTCAGTTCCCGATGAGTTGGTCGAGCACGCGAGGCTCGATGTGGGTGGCAAGGAAATCGGCTAGGCCGTCGAACACGGTCTCCAGCGTGGGCGCGGTGGCGCCAAACAGCGCGTGCAGCACGCGCGGGTCTTCGAACAGGCCGTGCAGGTAGACGCCGAGCACGTTGCCCTGCGCGTTCTGCCAGCCCAGGCCAGCGGGCAGCGCTTCGCGCGCCAGGTCGCCGGCGGCGGCCATGGCCGCGTGCGGCAGCGTCTGGCCGTGGTGGATCTCGTAACCCGCCGCGTCCACGCCCGAGAGCGCGGCCCACGCGCCGGTGAGGCGGCCGAAGCGGGTCCGGGTGTGGCGCACGGTCTTCTGCGGCTCGAACTGCGTCACCAGCGGCAGCAGGCCCAGGCCGGGTGCGTTGCCGTCGATGCCGTGCGTGTCGATCAGCGCCTCGCCCAGCATCTGCAAACCGCCGCACACGCCCAGCACCGCCCCGCCCTGCGCGGCATGCGCGGCAATGGCGCGGTCCAGCCCCTGCGACCGCAGCCACGCGAGATCGGATGCGGTGGCCTTGCTGCCCGGCAGCACGATCCAGTCGGCCCCGGCGCAATCGGCCGGCGCGCGCGCCCACACCAGCCGCACGCCGGGCACGTTCTTGAGCGGCTGGAATTCGTCGAGGTTGCTGATGCGCGGGTAGGCGATCACCGCCACGGTCCGGCTCACGGCGCCCGAGGCGCGCGTGCGGTCGTCGAACACACCGTCTTCCTCCGGCAGGCCGTGCTGCCACCACATGGGCAGCACCGCCACCGTGGGCACGCCGGTGAGCTCCTGCAGCTGTTGCGGCGCGGGAGCGAGCAGGCTGGCGTCGCCGCGGAACTTGTTGAGCACGAAGCCGTGGATGAGCGCGCGCTCCTCGGGCGGCAGCAAGGCCCAGGTGCCGTAGAGGTGGGCGAAGGCGCCGCCCCGGTCGATGTCGGTCACGAGCAGGCAGCGCGCCTGCGCGTGCAGGGCCACGCGCATGTTCACGATGTCGCTGGCGTGCAGGTTGATCTCGGCCGGCGAGCCCGCGCCTTCGATCACCACCACGTCGTTCTCCTCGCGCAGCTCATCGAGCGCGGCGGCGATCTGCGGCCACACGTGCAGGCTGCGCCCGCGCCAGGGCATGCCGGACAGGGCTTCGTTCACCTGCCCCATCAGCACCACCTGGCTGCGCGTGTCGGCTTCGGGCTTGAGCAGCAGCGGGTTCATGCGCACCTCGGGCTCGGCGCGCGCGGCGAGCGACTGGAAGTACTGCGCTGAACCGATCTCCCCGCCTTCAACCACCCGGGCGTTGTTGCTCATGTTCTGCGCCTTGAACGGAGCGACCTTGAGCCCCATACGCGCGTAGTGCCGGCACAGCGCCGTGGTGAGCCAGCTCTTACCCGCGCCGCTGGTCGTGCCCAGCACCATCACGCAACGCGCCGTCATGCCACGCGCTCCTCTTGCGCCGCCAGGGCCGCGCGCAAGGCCGCCTGCGCCTCGGGTGGCTGGGCACTCAGGCGCCATTGGCCGGGCAGGCCGAACGAGCTGGCGTCGCGCAGCTTGATGCCTTGCGAGCGCAGGGCCGGTGCGTCCAGTGCCTGCGGTGGCGTGGCACAGAAATAAGGTGCGTCGCTGGCTTGCACGGCCCACCCCAGGCCGGCCAGCAAGGCCCGCAGGTCGCCCGTCCAACGGGCCAGCGTGGGCCGGGTCTGCGCCACCCAGGCCTGCGCGTCGGGCGATGTCCAGGCCTCGAGCAGGGCCACGGCGTGCGCGCCGAGCGGCCACGAAGGCGCGAGCCGATCGAGCGCGCGCGCCCTGCTTTCCCCGCCCACCGGGGCGATGGCGTAGCTGCCGCGCACGCCCGTGAGGCCCAGCGCCTTGTTGGGGGTCCAGAGCTGCCAGACCCGGTCCAGGACCTCCGGGTCGAGGCTGCCCTGCCCGCTCAGGCGCAGGGGTTCGTAGGCGCGGTCCAGCACGACCGTGGCAGCGCCCGACGCGGCCACGGCGCGCGCCCGGGGCTCGGCCTGGCCCAGCGGGCTGGCCGGCTCGCACAGCCAGGCCAGATCGGCCTGGGCCGGGTCCGGCGTGCGCTCCAGCCGCCAGGCACTGGCCGCGCGGGCGTAATCGCCGTAGGCCAGCGCGGGCAGCCAGACGCGCCGGCCGCCTTCGCGCGCCGCCCAGGCGGTGATGCGGCCGATGAATTCGCTGGCGCTGCCGGCGATCACGATGCGCTCGACCGCCACCGCGTGGAAGGCCGCGAGCGATGCGCGCAAGGCGGTGTAGGCCGGGTCGGGGTAGTGCCGCGCATCGGCCCGCAGCACCTTGGCCTGCGCGGGAGGACAGGGCCCGCAGGCGTTGGCGTTGGTGGAGAAGTCCCAGGTCGGCACGCCCAGCGCGTCGGGGCCTCCGTGGAAAGTCGACTGTGCGTGCGTCATGCGGTGTTCCCCCAGGCGAACGCGGCCCACAACACGGCCCCGCCCGCCAAGGCTTGTACCACCCCGCCCGCCAGTTGCAGGGCCCGCGCGGTATCGGTGGCCTCAGGGCTGCGACCCTCGGCGTTCAACGCATAGACACCCGGTTTGCCCAGGCGCACATTCAGCGCGAGCGCCATCGCGGCCATGGGCCAGCCGCTGTTGGGCGACGGTGTGCGTCGCGCCTGCGCCGGCAGCGCGCGCCAGCCCCGGAAAGCGCCCAGAAAGCCCAGCAGGACCCCGGTGAGGCGCGCGGGCAACCACGAGAGCACGTCGTCGGCGCGCGCCGCCCATTTGCCGGCCCAGGTCCAGTCGCGGCCCTGGCGCTCACCCCGGTAGCCCCACATGGCGTCGGCGGTGTTGGCGAAGCGGTAGAGCGCCGCGCCCGGCAGGCCGGCGATGGCGAACCAGAACAGCGGCGCCACCACCGAGTCGTTGAGGTTTTCAGCCAGCGATTCGATGGCGCTCTCGCGCACCTGCGCCTCGTCCAGCGCGGCCACGTCGCGGCTCACCAGCCAGCCCAGGCGCTCGCGCCCGGCCACCAGGGACTCGCCCAGCGCCGCCTCGACCGCGACCACTTCCTGACGCAGCATGCGCCACGCCAGCAGGGGCTTGAGCAGCAGACCCGTGACGAGGACTTGCAACCACACCGGCCCACCGCTCACCAACCGCATCAGCGCGAAGGCGATGGCGACCACCAGCAGCGCTCCGGCCATCCAGGCCAAGGCCCCGAGCACGAATGGCCGCACCGTGCCGGCGGGCGCGCCCCAGGCCGGCGCGATGCGCGGGCCCAGCGCCCCGAGGTAGCGCCCCATCCCCACCACCGGGTGCCAGCGCGCGGGCGGCTCGCCCCAGCAACGGTCCACCAGCAGGGCCACCAGAATGGACGCCGGGGCCAGACAAGGAGGGAGGTCCATCGGGAAGCTCATGCCGGCAGCGCCACCGTGGTGGCGGCGGCGATCCGCAGGGCGCGCAGCAGCGCGTCAATGTCCGCCGGCTGGTGCGCGGCCGAGAGCGCGATGCGCAACCTCGCGGTGCCCGCCGGCACGGTGGGCGGGCGGATCGCGGGCACCCACAGCCCTTGTTCGCGCAGCACGGCCATCACGGCCAGCGCGGCGGCGTTGTCGCCGATCACCAGCGGCTGGATCGCGGTGGCCGAGGGCATCAGGGTCCAGCCGGCCGCGTCGAGCGCGGCATCGGACCCCGGTGCCAGGCCTTCGCGCAGTTGCGCGATGCGCGCCTGCAGATGCCGCCGGCGGCGGTCGCCATCGGGGCCGAGCACGCAGCGCAGGCCGGCGCGCACCGCCTCGGCCAGCAGCGCGGGCGCGGCCGTGGCGTAGGTGTAGCTGCGGGTTTTCTGCAGCAGCCACTCCACCAGGCGATCGGGGCCGGCCACGAAGGCGCCGGCCACGCCCAGGGCCTTGCCCAGCGTGCGCATGTAGAGCACGCGCGGCGAGGCCTGCGGGCCGGTCAGGCCGGCGGCGGCCAGGGCGCCGCGCCCCTGCGGCCCGAGCACGCCGAAGCCGTGCGCGTCGTCCAGCAGCAGCAAGGCGTCGTGCCGTTCGCACAGCGCGTGCAGCGCCGCGATGTCGGCGACGTCGCCGTCCATGCTGAACACCGCGTCGCTGATCACCAGCTTGCGCCGCGCCGGGCTGGCCGCCAGCAGCGCGTCGAGCCGCGCCAGGTCGGCATGGGGGTAGCGGTGCACCGTGGCGCGCGAGAGGCGCGCGCCGTCGATCAGGCAGGCGTGGTTCAGCGCGTCGGAGAACAGCGCATCGCCCTCGCCCACCAGGGCCGGCACGATGCTGGCGTTGGTGGCGTAGCCCGCGTAGAAATAGAGCGCGCGCGGCAGGCCCACGGCCTGGGCGAGCTCGCGCTCCAGCGCCGCGTTGGCCGCGCTGTGGCCGCTGACCATGGGCGAGGCGCCGGACCCCACGCCGTAGCGGTCCACGGCGGCGTGCACCGCTTCGCGCAACAGCGGGTCCTGCGCCAGGCCGAGGTAGTCGTTGCTGCAGAAGGCCAGCAGCGACTCCCCGTCGACACACAACCGCGCGCCCTGCGCCGGCACCACCTCGCGGCGGCGGCGGCGCAGCGACTGCGCGTCCAGCGCGGCCAGGCGCTCATCGAATTCATCCAACCAGGTCATGGGGCAGCTCCAGCGCAATGTCATGGGCCTTCGGGGCGGCGGCCTGCCAGGGCACGCGGCCCAGCAGCGGTGCCGGCAGCCAGCGGCGCAGCGTGTCGATGTTCTCTTCGCGGCAAGGCATGTCGGGGTCGATGGCGTTGCGCACCCAGCCTGCCAGCGTGAGGCCGTCGGCGCGGATCGCCTCGGCCGTGAGCAGCGCGTGGTTCAGGCAGCCCAGGCGCAGGCCCACCACGAGCACCACCGGCGCGCCGATCGCGCGCGCGAGGTCGGCCAGGGTTTCGTCGTCGTTGACCGGCACGCGCCAGCCGCCCGCGCCTTCGACCACCACCACGTCGGCCTGCGCACGCAGCGCGCGGTGCGCGGCCAGCAGTTCGGCCACGGTCACGGTGCGGCCCGCGCGCTCGGCCGCGAGGTGGGGCGCGATGGCATCGGGCAGGGCCACCGGGTTGTCGAGTTCGGCTGGCACCACCACCGTGGACGCCGCGCGCAAGGCCAGCACGTCTTCACTGACCCATTGCCCCTGGTGCTCGATCAGGCCCGCCGCCACCGGCTTCATGCCGACCACGCGGCGGTGGTGCCGCGCGAGCGTGTGCAGCAGGGCCGCGCTGACCAGGGTCTTGCCCACGCCGGTGTCGGTGCCGGTGACGAAGCAGCCGTCAAACGCCATCGCGCACCTCCGCGATGCCAGCGAGGCTTGCGCCGGTTGCCTCTTCCGCCAGCGTGGCTTCCAACGCGGCCAGCGCGCCCCGCGCCAGCCAGTCGCCTTCGGCTTCGTCGATCACGTAGGGCGGCATGGCGTACAGCGTGGAGCCGATGGGCCGCAGCACCAGCCCCCGGTCCAGCGCGTGGCGGGCGTAGCGGCGGCCGAAGTCGGGCAGGCTGCTGCGCCACGTCCCACGCGAAGACCATGCCCTGGCGGCGCGCGTGGCGCACGCGCGGGTGCGCCGAGAGGGGCGCGAACTGCGCGGCCAGCCGCTCGGCGGTGGTCACGTTGCGCCGCAGCGCGTCGGTCTGTTCGAACAGGTCGAGCGTGGCCAGCGCGGCGCGGCAGGCCAGCGGGTTGCCGGTGTAGCTGTGCGAGTGCAGGAAACCGCGCGCGACCTGGTCGTCGTAGAAGGCGGCGTAGACCTCGTCGGTGGTGAGCACCACCGACAGCGGCAGCGTGCCCCCGGTCAGTCCTTTGGAGAGGCACAGGAAGTCGGCCCGGATGCCGGCCTGCTGGTGCGCGAACAGCGTGCCGGTGCGGCCGAAGCCGACGGCGATCTCGTCCAGCACCAGGTGCACCTCGTAGCGGTCGCACAGCTCGCGCGCGCGCCGCAGGTAGTGGGGATCGTGCATCGCCATGCCGGCGGCGCACTGGATCAGCGGCTCGACGATCAGCGCCGCCGTGTCCTCATGGTGTTCGGCCAGCCAGTCGGCCAGCGCCTTGGCGGCGCGCTCGGCCACCTCGGCGGCGGACTCGCCGGGTGCCGCCGCGCGGGCATCGGGGCTGGGCACCGTGGCCGCCAGGCGCACCAGCGGCGCATAGGCCTCGCGAAAGAGCGCGATGTCGGTCACGGCCAGCGCGCCCACGGTCTCGCCGTGGTAACCGCCCGCCAGCCCGACGAAGCGGCTCTTGCCGGGCCGCCCCGCGTTGCGCCAGTGGTGCGCGCTCATCTTGAGCGCGATCTCGGTGGCGCTGGCGCCGTCGCTGCCGTAGAAGGCGTGGCCCAGCCCGGTGGCCGAGGACAGGCGCTCGGACAGCTCCACCACCGGCGCGTGGGTGAAGCCGGCCAGCATCACATGGTCCAGCCGATTCAACTGATCCACCAGCGCCGCGCGGATGGCCGGGTGGTTGTGCCCGAACAGGTTGACCCACCAGGAGCTGATCGCGTCCAGGTAGCGCCGGCCCTCGTGGTCGTGCAGCCAGACCCCTTCGGCCCGCGCCACCGGCACCAGCGGCAAGGCCGCGCCCTCGGGCGCGTGCAGCTTCATCTGGGTGCAGGGGTGCCACACCGCCGCGAGGCTGCGTTGGCGCCAGGTCTCGTTGAGCGAGGGCATGCGCGGTGGCTTCAGTCGGCCGACACGTGGCGCGGCCGCAGGCCCAGCTTGGCCAGCAGGCCCATGTCGGCCGCCACGTCGGGGTTGCCGGTGGTGAGCAGCTTCTCGCCGTAGAAGATGGAGTTGGCGCCGGCCAGGAAACACAGGGCCTGCACCGCCTCGCTCATCTGCTGGCGCCCGGCCGACAGGCGCACCCGCGCGCGCGGCATGGTGATGCGCGCCACCGCGATGGTGCGTACGAATTCCAGCGGGTCCAGGTCGGGCTGATCGGCCAGCGGCGTGCCCTGCACTTTCACGAGGTGGTTGATCGGCACCGACTCGGGGTAGTCGGGCGCGAGGTTGGCGAGCTGGGCCACCAGCGCGGCGCGCTGCAGGCGCGACTCGCCCATGCCCACGATGCCGCCGCAGCAGACCTTCACGCCCGCGCCGCGCACGCGCGCCAGCGTGTCCAGGCGGTCCTGGTAGTCGCGCGTGGTGATGATCTCGCCGTAGAAGTCGGGCGCGCTGTCGAGGTTGTGGTTGTAGTAGTCCAAGCCCGCGTCGCGCAGGATCTCGGCATGGCCGTCGGACAGCATGCCCAGCGTGGCACAGGCCTCCAGGCCCTCGGCCTTGACGGTGCGCACGAGTTCGGCCACGGCATCGACGTCGCGGTCTTTCGGCGCGCGCCAGGCCGCGCCCATGCAGAAGCGCGTGGCGCCGGCCTGCTTGGCGCGCTGCGCGGCCTCGCGCACGGCGTCCAAGCCCATGAGCTTGCCGGCGGTGAGGCCGGTGTCGAAATGCACCGACTGCGGGCAGTAACCGCAGTCTTCCGGACAGCCGCCGGTCTTCACCGACAGCAGCGTCGCGAGCTCGACCTCGGCGGGGTCGAAGTGTTCGCGGTGCACGGTCTGCGCGCGGTGCAGCAGATCGGAGAACGGCAGGTCGAACAGCGCCTGCACGTCTTCCACGCGCCAGGCGTCCGTGCCGGCGTCGGTGGCGGGCTGGGGCGCGGGTTTGGCGTGGAAATGCAGGGGCTGCGCGGCGCTGGCGGCCTGCGGCGGGGCGGTGTCGGTGATGGTCGTCATGTTCATAGTCCTTTCGACTTAGGGGAGCGGTATTCTGCCTGTCCTCGCGGGCAGGCAGACCACCGCCCTGTCAGGCCGCTTGCGGCAGCTTGCCGGCTTCGCCGAAGGTGGCGCGCAGGATCGGTTGCACCCAGCGCTGGAACGCCAGGCCGGTGGCCAGGCCCATGCAGAGCCAGAACGTCAGCGAGACCCAGGTGGTCGCCCAGACGAACTGGGTGCCGAGGTCGCGCAGCACGGCCTGGGCTTCGCCCTGGAAACCGGCCAGCGGGTCGGCGGTGATGTGCGGCGCACCGACCACGTAGGGCAAGGCCAGCAGCGCAGCCGCCAGCAGCCAGCGCAGAGGGCTCTTGAGGCCCGCCACGGAGGCACAGGCCAGTGCCGCGCTCACGGCGGCCAGGATCCACCAGCCCTGGCGCGAACCCAGGCGGGCGGCGTCCATGCCGGGGATCTCGGCGTGCAGGCCGATCGAGGGCCAGAAGTGGAACACCAGCCAGCCGGCGGCGGCGGTCACCAGGGCCAGCGGCAGCGCGCGCAGCGTGGTGCCGCGCCACAGGGCCACGCCCATCACGGCGAACACCAGCAGCGCCATGCTGAAGGCGTGCAGCACGTTGGCGGCGAAGGTCCAGGCGGTGCGCTCGAAGCCGTCGGCCGGGGCCCATTCCTCGGCTTCCTCGGCCATGGCATGGCCCTCATGACCGGCGTGGCCGGCCGGTGCGGCCTCGGTGGTGGTGGCCGGCGCTTCGATCTTCTGGTCTTCATAGACCTCGGCGGCCAGGATGATGGGCACGGCCTGGAGCTGCTGCACACCGGTCTGTACGATGCCCACGGCCAAAGCCACAGCCAGGCTGGCCCAGATCAGTCTTTGAAAAATCATGATGGCGGCTCCTTCAGTGGCAGGGTTTGACCGTCACGTGGCGCACGTCGTGCGCCGCGTTGTGCGCGACCGGGCTCTCGGCGAACGCCACGCCGTAGAGAACCACCAGCCCGAGGGCGGCGGCGGCGGCCAGTTGCAGCAGCAGGCTGCGCACGGCGGACGTGACGCCCGAGGGCGCCGTGGTGCTGGTTCCATTCATGTGGTGCTCCATTTCAAGAAGGGTTGAGGCGTGCGAACAAGGAAGCCGGGGCGCCGCGCCTTTCGGCGCTCCGGCAGGAAACGAGGGCTCATGCGTCGGACACCATGAGGTTGGGCGGCAGGCGCGCGAGGATGCCGCTGCGCAGGCGCGCGGGCCGCTCGTTGCGCAGCAGGTTGCCGTCGCTCGCGGCCGCGTGCATGCCGGCGCAGACGAGCACGTGCTCGGCCGTCTCGGCATCGGGCACCAGATCGCCGAACAGGTAGGTGTGTTTGCCCGGCGCCTGAAAGGCCACCGAGCAGGCGCGCGAGCAGCTGCTGAGGCAGGCCATGCCGCGCACGCGCACCAGGGGTTCGGCGTCGCGCCCTTGCGCGGCCAGCACGGCCTCGAACAGCAGCGCGCCGGCCGCGGGCTCGTCGCGCGAGGCGCCGGGTGGGCGGCAGGTGGTGCAGACGATCACTTCGGTGAGGGGTGTCAGGGACATGGTGTGGACAGCGTGGTCAGGCCGGCAGGCGGTGTTCGGCGTGCCAGCGCCCGGCCCAGGCCGCGCACCGGCCCAGGGGCCGCAGGGGGTCGTCGAAATCCACGACGACGATGTGGCCCGCCGAGCGCGGGGCCGTGGGTTGTTCGAGCGTGCGGCCGTCGGTGAGTAGCCACAGGCAATCACCGCCCGCCGCGCCGCGCTGCCGCTGGGCCTTGCGCAGCAGGCGATCGGCCTCCTGCAGGCAGGCCGACAGCGGCGTGCCGCCGCCCCCGCCCACCGGCCGCACGCGCGCGCTGCCGGCCGCACGGGCCGGGCCGGGTGGCAGCAGCAGCTGCACGCCCTGGCCGCCGAAACACAGCAGCGCCACGTGATCGCCCGCGCGCGCGGCCTGCTCGATCAGGCGCGCGGCAAAACCCTTGGCCCAGGCCAGCCGCCCGCCCCGGCGCATCGAGCCCGAGGTGTCGAGCGCGATCAGGTGCAGCGGGGGCACGCGCTGGCTCACGGTCTGGTGGCGCAGGTGCGCGGGCACCAGGCGCTGCGGGCCCTTGGCCACCAGCGTGCGCAACCAGTGAATGCCGGCGCCCACCGTTTCGGCAGGACGCGCCGCGTGCCGGGCCAAGCTCGGTTTCGGGGAGAGGTTCGGGGTGGGCCACCGCCGACCGTCGGGCGCCGTGGGCGCGCGCGGGCCGGGGTGGCTCATGCTTTTTTTGGGGGCCAGGCCCCCGTGTGTTTCACCCGCGCCATGGCCTCGGGCTGCGGTGGCAACGCGCCCCAGTCGCCTTCGGGGGCGCTCCCGTTCGACGGAGCAGCACCCTGCCCACCCGCTGGCGGGCTGGATGCGCGAGGGGCCGGCGGGGCGGCGCTGTCGGGCGAGCGGCGGTGCGCCAGTGCGAGTTCGGCCACGGCGTCCACGTCGTCCACGCTGACCGCATCGCGCTGCTCCAGCGCGGCCAGGGCGCGCGCGGCGCGCAGCATGACGAGGTCGGCGCGAATGCCGTCGACACCGGCGGCCAGCGCGAGGTTCGCGGCGTGCTGCACCACGGCGTCGGTCCACGGCAACCCGTTCAGGGCGGCGCGCGCGCTGGCCAGGCGCGCCACGAGTGCCGCCTGTGCCTCGGCGTGCCGCGCCAGCAGCGCCTGCGGGTCGGCATCGAAGGCCAGGCGCGCGCGCACGATGGCCTGGCGCTGCGCGGCATCGTCCGGGTTGGTGAGCGACACCGAGAGGCCGAAGCGGTCCAGCAGTTGCGGGCGCAGCTCGCCCTCTTCCGGGTTCATGGTGCCCACCAGCACGAATTGCGCGGCGTGCTGGCGCGAGACGCCGTCGCGCTCGACGGTGTTCACGCCGCTGGCGGCCACGTCGAGCAGCGCGTCCACCAGCGCATCGGGCAGCAGGTTGACTTCATCGACGTACAGCACGCCGCCGTGCGCGCGCGCCACCAGGCCGGGCGCCAGGCGCACCTGGCCGTCGCGCAGCACGTCTTCGAGGTTGAGCGTGCCCACCAGCTGTTCCAGGCTGGCGGCCAGCGGCAGCGTGACGAAGGGCGCCTGCGGCAGCAGCGCGGCCAGCGCGCGCGCCGAGGTGGACTTGGCCGTGCCGCGCGGGCCGCTGATGAGCACCCCGCCCATGCCGGGGTCGATGGCGGCGAGCAGCAGCGCGCGCTGCAGGTCGCCATGCCCCACCAGGGCGGTGAAGGGAAAGGCCGCCGGGGACGCGGCCTGCAGTTCGGGAACGGCGGTGTTCATCATGCTCAGGGTCCTTGGTCTTCCAGCGTCTGTTCCAGCGCCAGCAGGTGCTGTTCGATGCGTTCGCGGTGCTCGCCCGGCTCGGCCCACAGGCCGCGCTGCATGGCTTCGAGCAGGCGCTCGCCGATGCCGCGCAGGGCCAGCGGGTTGTGTTGCTGCAGGAAGGCGCGCGTGGCGTCGTCGTGCAGGTAGGCCTCGGCCACCAGCGCGTACTGGTGGTCGCCGACCACGCCGGTGGTGGCGTCGAAGGCGAACAGGTAGTCCACGGTGGCGGCGATCTCGAACGCGCCCTTGTAGCCGTGGCGCTTCACGCCGTCGATCCACTTGGGGTTGACGGCGCGCGCGCGCACCACGCGGGCCACTTCCTCGCCGAGCGTGCGCACGCGCGGCGCGCCGGGCGTGCTGAAGTCGCCGTGGTACAGCGCGGCGGGGGCGCCGGCCAGGTGCTGCACGGCCGAGGCCATGCCGCCCTGGAACTGGTAGTAGTCGTCCGAGTCGAGGATGTCGTGCTCGCGGTTGTCCTGGTTGTGCAGTACCGCGTCCACGCGCGCCAGGCGCTGCTCGAAGGCGTCGCGCGCGGCCGTGCCGTGCCCGTCCTGCCCGTAGGCGAAGGCGCCGGCGCGCAGGTAGGCCTGCGCGAGGTCGGCGTTGTCGCTCCAGCGCCGGCTGTCGATCAGCTCCTGCAGCCCGGCGCCGTAGCCGCCGGGGCGCGGGCCGAACACGCGCCAGGTGGCCCGACGCTGCGCGTCCTCGTCCGCCGCGCCGGCCGCCACCGCTTCGGCGGCCTCGCGCCGCACCCGCGCGCGGATGGGGTTCACCTCGTCCGGCTCGTCGTCTTCCGGGATCGCGGCAACGGCGCGCACCGCCGTGTCGAACAGGTCGATCACGTTGGGAAAAGCGTCGCGGAAGAAGCCGGAGACGCGCAGCGTCACGTCGATGCGCGGCCGGTTCTTGACGGCGATGGGCAGCACCTCGATGTCCACCACCCGGTTGCTGCCGGGCGCCCACTTGGGCCGCACACCGAGCAGCGCGAAGGCCTGGCCGATGTCCTCGCCGCCGGTGCGCATGGTGCTGGTGCCCCACACCGACAGGCCGACCGCCGTGGGGAAGCTGCCGTGGTCCTGCAGGTGGCGCTCGATCACGCGGTCGGCCGCGAGCGCGCCCATGGCGTAGGCCGTGGGCGTGGGCACGGCGCGCGTGTCCACCGAATAGAAGTTGCGCCCGGTGGGCAGCACGTCGGGCCGGCCGCGCGAGGGCGCGCCGCTCGGGCCGGCGGGCACGAACCGGCCCGCGAGGCCGCGCATCAGCTGGCCGATCTCGTTCGGGCCGCAGGCGTCGAGCCGGGGCGCGAGCGTCTGCCTCAGGCGCTGGATCACCGGGGCGGTGTGGGGCCAGGCCTGCGCATCGAGTGGGGCTTCGTCCGCACCCAGGTGCTGGTCCACCAGCGCGGCGGCCAGCAGCTCCAGCCGCTCGCGCGTGTGGCCGGCGTGCCGCCAGGGCTCGTCGCTCAGGCTTTGCAGCGCCTCGGGGCGGGGGCCGGCCCATGCCTCGGCCCATTCAGGGCTGAGCGGGTCGAAGCCGTCCAGGCCCAGGTCGTTCGCCAGCGCCACCAGCAGGCTGCCCTGCCCTGCCGCCTGGCCGCCGGGGAAACGCGCGAGCGCCACCAGGGTGTCGGTGCGCTGGCGGCCCTGCGGCGACTGGCCGAGGATGTGCAGGCCGTCGCGGATCTGCGATTCCTTGATCTCGCACAGGTAGGCGTCGAGCTTCGCGAGCAGCTGTTCGCGCTGCGCCTCGTCGGCCGGCGGCTGGAAGCCCAGCTCGCGGTGCAGCTGGTGCTTCAGCACCTGCGCCAGGATGCCCTCGCGCAGCAGCCTGGCGCGGCGCGGGTCGAGCGAGAGCGCCTCGTAGAACTCGTCCATCTGGCGCTCGAGTTCCTGCAGCGGTCCGTAGGTCTCGGCGCGCGTGAGCGCGGGCATGAGGTGGTCGATGATGACCGCCTGCGTGCGGCGCTTGGCCTGGCTGCCCTCGCCCGGGTCGTTGACGATGAAGGGGTACAGGTGCGGCAGCGGCCCCAGCAGGGCATCGGGCCAGCAGGCCGCGCCCAGGGCCACGCTCTTGCCGGGCAGCCACTCGAGGTTGCCGTGTTTGCCCACGTGCACCACGGCGTCCACCGCGAAGGCGCGCCGCAGCCAGAAATAGAAGGCGAGGTAGCCGTGCGTGGGCACGAGGTCGGCGTCGTGGTAGCTGGCGACGAGATCGAGGTCGCGCCCGCGCGCGGGCTGGATGCCCACGAAGACCTGACCCAGGCGCAGGCCGGGCACCATGAAGCGGCCGCCGCGTTGCATCGGGTCCTGCTCGGGCGCGCCCCAGAGCGCGTTCACCGCGGCCTGGCTTTCGGGCGGCAAGGTCTGGAAGTCGCGCAGGTAGTCGGCCATCGCCAGGCTCTGGCCGGCCGGCCGGTGGTGGTTGGCGTCGGTGTCGTTGGTGACGCCCTGCACCAGCCGCGCCATGAGCGCGTCGCCGTCCTCGGGCAGTTCGCCGGTGGCGTACCCCGCGTCGCGCAGGGCGCGCAGGATGAGCGCGGTGGAAGCCGGCGTGTCCAGGCCCACGCCGTTCGCCAGCCGCGCGTCGTCGTTGGGGTAGTTGGCGAGGATGAGCGCGAGGCGCTTGTCGGCATGGGGCTTGTCGCGCAGCGCGCACCAGCGGCGCGCGAGTTCGGCCACGAAGCGGATGCGCTCGGGCTCGGGCTGGTAGCGCACCACGTCCACCTCGGTGCGCTCGCAGCGCCAGGCCAGGCCCTTGAAGCTGATGGCGCGCGTGCCGATGCGGCCGTCCACCTCGGGCAGCACCACCTGCATGGCGAGGTCGCGTGGCGCCAGGCCGTGCGGGTCGGCCTGCCATTGTTCCTGCGAGCAACCGGCGGTGATGAGCTGCAGCACCGGGGCGTCGCCGGCCAGCGCCACCGCCTCGGTGCTCTCACCGTCGAGCGAGGCCACCGCGAAACTGGTGGCGTTGAGCACCACACCCACGCCGCGCTCGGCGGCCAGGGCCTGCAGCGCGCCAGGCTGTCCGGGTTCTTCAGCGAGTCCACGGCCACCGCGAGGGCGTTGAGCCCTTCCTCGGCCAGGGCGGCGAGCACGGCGTCGAACACGGCCGTGTTGCCGGCCTGCAGGTGCGCGCGGTAGAACACCAGCAGCGCCACCGGCGCGCCCGCGCGCCAGGGTACGGCGGCCTGCGGGGTGTAGGGCATCACCGGCGGCAGGGGCCGGGGTGGTGGCGGCCGGGGACCCCGGCCGAAGGCCGCGTGGCCGATGAGCGAGAAGAAGGCCAACGCGTTGTCGCGCCCGCCTTCGCGCAGGCAGCGCCAGAGCCGGTCGCAGTCCTCGGGCGCGGCGGTGCTGCGCATCAGCAGTTGCGGGTCCTGCGCGTTGTCGCCCGAGAACAGGGCCAGCCACTGGCCGTGTTTCGCCGCCAGCGAGACCGCCTGCTCCACCACGTAGGCCCAGTCGCTCGGTGCGCCCAGGTGGTCGATGACGACCACGCGCGCGTGGCGCAGCACGTCGTCCACGTACATGTCGGTGGACGCGGGCTGGCGCAGCCACATCAGGTTGCAGAGCCGCACGCTGGGGAAGTCGTCGCCCAGGCCGGCGGCCGCGTCGGCCAGCAGCGAGAGCGTGGTGTCGGCCGCGCTGAGCACCACGATGTCGCCGGGGGTCTGTTCCACGCGCACGATGCCCTGCCCGCCGTCTTCGACATGGCCGCCCGGGCGCGTGGACAACAGGTGCATGTCAGGCCAGGCTGGTGTCGGCGCTCAGGGCCGACTGGAGTTCGCTCTGCAGCGTGTCGCGGTCGAGGTGGTCGCCGATGAACACCAGCCGCGTCGCGCGCGCTTCGTCGGCGCGCCAGGGGCGGTCGAAGTGGCTGTCGAAACGCTGGCCCACGCCCTGCACCACCAGGCGCATGGCCGCACCGGGCAAGGCCACGAAGCCCTTGACGCGGTAGATCTCGTGGCGCTGCACCAGGGCCACGAGCGCGTCCAGCAGGCGCTGGCGGTCGGGCACGTCCAGCGTGAGCGAGACCGAATCGAACTCGTCGTGGTCGTGGTCCTCTTCCTCGTCGTGGTGGGTCTTGCGCTGGTCGATCACGTCTTCCACCGCGCGCTCCAGACCGAGCAGCACGCCCAGGTCCAGCTTGCCGTGCTGCGCGTGCACCAGCTTCACACCGGCGGGGGTTTCGGCGCGGATGATGGCCTCCACCTCGGCCAGCGTGGCGGCGTCCAGGCCGTCGGTCTTGTGCACCACCACCAGGTCGGCGGTGGCGAGCTGGTCCTCGAACAGCTCGGCCAGCGGCGAGTCGTGGTCCAGGTTCTCGTCGGCACGGCGTTGCGCGTCCACCGCCACCGGGTCTTCGGCGAAGCGGCCGGCGGCCACGGCCGGGGCGTCCACCACGGTCACCACGGCGTCCACCGTGAAGGCGTTGCGCAGCGCGGGCCACTGGAAGGCCTGCACCAGCGGCTTGGGCAGGGCCAGGCCGGAGGTTTCGATGACGAGGTGGTCGATCTGGTCGCGGCGCGCGGCGAGCTGCTCCATCACGGGAGCGAACTCTTCCTGCACCGTGCAACACAGGCAGCCGTTGGCGAGCTCGAACAGCTGGCCATTCTCTTCGCCGTTCTCGTCGCAGCCGATGCCGCAGCCGCGCAGCAGCTCGCCGTCGATGCCGAGTTCACCGAACTCGTTGACGATGACGGCGATGCGCCGGCCCTGCGCGTTCGTGAGCAGGTGGCGCAGCAGCGTGGTCTTGCCGGCGCCGAGGAAGCCGGTGACGATGGTGGCGGGGATCTTGCGGGTTTGCATCAGAGGTCTCCTATTCAGGGGCGAAGGGTGGGCAAGGCGAGCAGGCAGTCGACCAGCATCTGCGCAGCCTCACCCAGGCGGGGTCCGGGGCGCGAGAGCAGGTCCATGCGGTCGGCGTCGAGCTGGCAGACCTGCTGGCGGCGCAGCGCCTGCAGGCCGGCCCAGCCGGGGCGGTCGGTCATGCCCGAGAGCGTGGACTGGGGGCCGATGATCAGATCGGGCGAGCGGCGCACCACCATCTCGGGGTTCACGCGCGGGAACAGGCCGGCGTCGCCGCTCACGATGTTGACCAGGCCGAGCCGAGCGACGGTTTCGCCGATGAAGCTCTTGGCGCTGGCGGCGGTGGGGCCGATGCCGACCTCCACGTACACCGTGCGACCGCGCAGGGAAGCCGGCACGCGGCGCGCGGCGGCCTCGAGTTCCTGGTCGATGCGCCGCACGAGTTCGTGGGCGCGCGCCGTCTCGCCCAGCGACTGGCCGAGCGCGAGCAGCATGCGTTTGAGGTCGGCGTGGGTGCGCGCGTCGAAGGTCTGCACCGGCACGCCGAGTTCGGTCAGGCGCTCACCGGCGCGGCTGCGCGGCCCGAGCAGCACCATGTCGGGCCGCAGTGCCACGATGTGCTCGATCTGCGCGTCGGCCAGGCCGCCGACCTTGGGCAGCTTCGCCACCGTGCCCGGCCAGCTCGAATAGCGGTCGGTGCCGACCAGCTCGGTGCAGTGGCCGAGCGCGCACACGGCCTCGGTGAGCGACGGCGAGAGCGTGACGATGCGGTGCTGGGCGAGCGCGGGCACGGCCATGCCGCCGAGCAGCCCCAGCATCGCCAGCGTCGGCACGGGCGGCATCGCGCCCATCAGTCTTCAATGCCTCGCTGTGCGGGAACGCCGGCCTTGAAATGGTGCTTGATCAGCGTCATCTCGGTCACCGTGTCGGCCAGCTCGATGAGTTCGGCCGGCGCACCGCGCCCGGTGAGCACCACGTGAACGTGCGGCGGGCGCTCGCGCAGGCAGGTCAGCACGGCCTCCAGCGGCACCCAGCCGTAGCGCAGCGGGTACATGATTTCGTCCAGCACCACCATGAAGTGTTCACCGGCGCGGATGGTGGCCTCGGCCTTGGCCCAGCCCTCGCGCGCCAGCTCGGCGGAGTGGTCCAGGTCGCGGCTCTTCCAGCTGAAGCCGTCGCCCAGGCCTTCGATGGGAATGCCCAATTGTTCGAACAGCCGGTGCTCGCCGAAGCGCGCCGAGGGCACCTTCATGAATTGGTAGACCTTGACCGACTTGCCCCGGCCATGGGCGCGCAGCGCCAGGCCGAAGGCGGCCGTGCTCTTGCCTTTGCCGGTGCCGGTGTGCACCAGCACCAGGCCGCGCCGTTCGCCTTGGGGTTTGGGGGTGTCTCGCAGGACGGGAGGGGCTTCGATCTGCATGGTTCGGGCTCCGTGAAAAGAGGGTCAGCGGGGCAAGGCGACCCACTGGTCGCCCAGCGGATGGATCGCGATGCGGTGGTCAAAGACCTGTTCGAGGGCCTGGTGGGTGGCCGCGTCGTCGCAGGCGCCCTGGTGGTGCACGCGGCCCTGGGCCATCACCACCATCTGGTCGGCGTGCAGCGCCATGCCGATTTCGTGCAGCACACTGACGACGGTCTTGCCCCGGGCCACCAGCTCGCGCACCAGCAGCAGCCAGTCGGCCTGGTGCGGCGGGTCGAGGTTGGCGAGCGGCTCGTCCATCAGCATCACCTCGGCCTGCACCGCCAGCAGGCGCGCCAGCAGCACGCGCTGGCGTTCGCCGCCGGAGAGCGCACCCAGCGGGCGCTCGCGCCAGTCCCAGGCCTGGGTGGCGCGCAGGGCCTGCTCGACCGCGGCGCGGTCGGCCTCGGACGGTGGGGCCAGCCAGGGCTGGTGCGGCAGGCGGCCGAGCATCGCCACGTCCCACACGCTGAGGTCGTCCGCGCCCTGCTCGCCCTGCCCCAGCCAGGCCAGTCGGCGCGCGCGCTCGCGGCCGCGCCATTGCGCGAGCGGGCGGTTCAGCAGCTGCACCTGGCCGCTGTGCGGCAGCAGGCCGGCCAGGGTTTTCAACAGGGTGGACTTGCCCGCGCCGTTGGGACCGACGACGCTGGTCCAGCGCGCGGCAGGCAAGGCCACGTCGATGCCGTGCAGCACCGGCGTGCCGCCCAGCGCCACGCCGATGCCCTGGGCCTGCAGCGCGGCCGTCACAAGCCACTCCCCGGTCGGCGCCGCCGATGCATCAGCCACAGCAGGTAGCTGCCGCCCAACACGGCGGTGAGCACGCCCACCGGCAGTTCCTGCGGCGCGATGATCCAGCGCGCGAGCACATCGGCGGCCATCAACAGCAGGCCGCCCATCAAGGCGCTCAGCACGATCAGGCGGCCGTGCGTGGTCTTCACGATGGAGCGCACCAGGTGCGGCGAGGCCAGGCCCACGAAGGCGATCAGGCCAGTCTGTGCCACGGCCGCGCCGGTGGCCAGCGCCAGCACCGCCACCAGCACGGCGCGCACGGCCACCAGCGGCAGGCCCAGGCTGATCGCGGTGGCCTCACCCAGTGCCAGGCCGTCGAGCACGCGGCCGAGCGAGGCGGCCACCAGCAGCGCGGCGAGCCCCATGGCGGCCATCACGCCGCAGGCGGCCCAGCCCACGAAGCCGGTGCTGCCCAGCATGAAACCCTGCATGGCCTGCAAGGTGTCGGGCGAGGCGATGGTGACGAGGTCGCGCGCGGCGCCCAGCACCACGCCCACGATCACACCAGCCAGCAGCAGGCGCAGGGTGTGCTGCACGCCCTTGGCCAGCGCCAGCGTGAGCACCACGCCGATCACCGCGCCGGTGAAGGCCGCGCCGGTCAGGCCCAGGCGCACGGCCCATTGCGTGGCGAACGGCGTGGTGCCGAACAGGGCCAGCGCCAGGGCCACGCCGAGCGCCGCGCCCGAGGCGCTGCCCAGCAGATAGGGGTCGGCCAATGGGTTGCGGAACAGGCCTTGCGCCACCGCGCCGGCCAGGCCGAGCAGGCCGCCGGCCACCCAGGCGCCGAGCGTGCGCGGCAGGCGGATGTCCCACAGGATCTGCCAGGCCACCGGGTCGTGCCGGGCGTTGAGCACGCTGTCGAAGCCGGTGCTGCCCACGCCCGCGCCCAGCAGCAGCACGGCCGCCGCCGCGATCAGCAGCGCGCTGCCGAGCCAGAGGCTGTGGCGGGCGCCGCTCACTTCAAGCCCTTTTCGGTGATGCAGCGCGCCATGAGGCGCGCGGCCTCGGCCATGCGCGGGCCCGGGCGCACCAGCACGTCGGACTCCTCGGCCGTGAAGACGCAGAGGCGGCGCTCGCGCAGGGCGCGGATGCCGCGCCAGCCCGGCCGGGTTTCCAGGCCCTGCACGTTGCGCGCGCCGATCATGATGAGGTCGGGGTTGGCGCGCACCACGTACTCGGGGTTGACGCGCGGGAAAGGCCCCAGCGAGGGCGCGACGATGTTCTGCACGCCCAGGCGCGCCATCAGCTCGCCGATGAAGGAGCCGGTGCCGGCGGCATAGCCCCCGGTGCTCACCTCGTAGTACACGCGCAGCTGGCGCGCGCCCGGCGGCAGCGACTGCGCCACCGCCGACACGCTGGCGTCGATCGCGCGCCAGATGCGCTGCGCATCGGGCACCTCCAGCAGCTGGCCGAGCTTGCCCATGACGCGCTGCGCGTCGGCCGAGCTCTTGGGCTCCATCGCCAGCACCTTCACGCCCAGCGACTCCAGCCGCTGCACGCCGCGCGACGAGGTGGCCATGAGCACCACGTCGGGTTTCAGGGCCACGATGGCCTCGATGTTGGGGTCGATGCCGCCGCCGGTCTGCGGCAGGGTGCGCACGAAGGCCGGGTGGTTGGAGTACCGGTCCACGCCGACCAGCCGTTCGCACTGGCCCAGCTCGCACACGGTTTCGGTCAACGAAGGCAGCAGGGAGACGATGCGCTGCGGCGATTGCGCCAGCGTCACGGTCACGCCGCGGTCGTCGGTCACTTCCACCCCGGCGGCGTGCGCCGCGCCGCCGATCAGCAGGCCGAGTGAGAGAAGGCGCCAGAAGCGGGTCATGGATCGGGCTTTCATTTCAGGGTCAGGGGCAGGCCCGCCGCCATCAGCGTGACGCGCTCGCAGGCGGCGGCCACGGCCTGGTTCAGGCCACCGAGCGCGTCCACGAAGGCGCGCACCTCGCGGCCCATGGGGATCACGCCCAGGCCGATCTCGTTGCCCACCAGCACCACCGGACCGCGCGCGGCACGGATGGCCTGGCACAGCTGGCGCGTGGGCCCGGCGGCATCGGCCGCCGCGCCCTCGGCGGGCATCAGCAGGTTGGTCAGCCACAGCGTGAGGCAGTCCACCACCACCAGGGTGTGCGGCGCGCTGTGTTCGCGCAGGGCCTCGGGCAGGGCCAGCGGTTCTTCCACGGTGACCATGCCGGGCACGCGCTCGGCGCGGTCGCGCTGGTGGCGCACGATGCGCTCGCGCATTTCCTCGTCCCAGGGCTGGCCGGTGGCGATCATCACCGCGCGGTGGGCGGTGTCCGTCGCCAGCCACTGGCGCGCGAGCAACTCCGCGCGGCGCGACTTGCCGCTGCGCTGGCCGCCGAGGATGAATTCGCTGCGCGCGATCTCAGCCATGCTGCGCCATCCATTGGGTGACGATGCGGTGCAGCTGCGCCACCCCATCGGTGAGCGCGGCGGGCCCGGGCTGCAGGATGTCGGCCGACTTGATCTCGAACAGCTGGCCGTGCTTCACCGCGTTCACGTCCTGCCAGCCGGCGCGCGCGGCCACCTTCTCGGGTCGGAATTTCTTGCCGCACCAGGAGCCGATCACAATGTCGGGGTTGCGGCGCACGATCTCGGCGCCGTCGGCAATGATGCGGTCCTTGCCCAGCGGCATGCGCGCGAGTTCGGGGAACACGTCGTCGCCCCCCGCGATGCCCATCAGCTCGGAGACCCAGCGGATGCCGCTGATGTGCGGCTCGTCCCATTCCTCGAAGAACACGCGCGGGCGGCGCTTGCCGCCGGCCTGCAGGGCCTGCACGGCGGCGCGGATGCCATCGAGCCGGGCCCGCGTGGCCTCGATCCAGGCCAGGCCTTCGTCGGCACAGCCCACGATCGCCGCCACCTGGTACAGCATGGACAAAATCTCTTCCACGCTGCGCTGGTTGAACACCGTCACCTGCACGCCCGCGCGGATGAGTTCGGCGGCGATGTCGGCCTGCAGGTCGGAGAAGCCGAACACGCAGTCGGGTTGCAGCGCGAGGATCTTGTCGATCTTCGCGTTCAGGAAGGCGCTGACCTTGGGCTTCTCGTCGCGCGCCCGGCGCGGCCGCACGGTGTAGCCGGAAATGCCGACGATGCGGTGCTCCTGCCCGAGCAGGTACAGCCACTCGGTGGTTTCTTCGGTCAGGCAGACGATGCGCTGCGGGCCAAGGGTCGGCGGGTTCATGCGGCACCTCCTGCAAGGAACAGCGAGGCCGCCGCCGCCGGGCTGGACGGGAACCAGGCGTGGAAGTAACTCGCCTGCACCGGGCCCACGCGGTACACGGCTTCGCCGGCACCACCGCGCGCCCGTTCGGCGTGGCGCACCGGCTGCAGCGGGGTCTCGCAGCGCGAGTAGTGAAAGGTGTGGCCGCGCAAGGTGCCCGCGGGCAGCGGCAGTTGCTGCGGCCCCAGGGCCGCCAGCCGCTTCTGCATGAGCACCTGGCCCGGCAAGAGGCCCCAGGTGGCGGCGGCATGGCCGTCGCTGGACATCATTTGATCGAACAGCGGCATCATGCCGCCGCATTCTGCCCACACCGGCCGCCCGGCCTGGGCATGCGCGCGCAGGCCGTCTCGGGTGCGGGTGGCCGCCGCCAGTGCGTCGGTGTGCAGTTCGGGATAACCGCCGGGCAACCAGACCGCGTCGCACGGCGGCAGCGGCTCGTTCGCCAGCGGCGAGAAGAAAACCAGCTCGGCGCCGAGCGCGCACAGCACATCCAGGTTGGCCGGGTAGATGAAACAGAAAGCCGCGTCGCGCGCGATGGCGATGGTCTTGCCCGTGAGCAAATGCGCGTCGACCGGCACCTCGGCGGGCACGTCGAACGCCACCGACCAGCGCCCCAGCGCGTCACCCTCCATCCGGCCCAGCGGCGTGCGCGACAGCGCGTCGGCGGCGGCGTCGAGCCGGGCCAGCGCGTCGGGCAGCTCGGCGGCCACGGTCAGGCCCAGGTGGCGCTCGGGCAGCGAGAACGCCGCGTCGCGCATGACCGCACCCAGGAACTGGGCCTCGTCACCGGCCAGCGCCTCGCGCAGCATCTGCGCATGGCGCTCGCTGCCCACGCGGTTGGCCAGCACGCCGGCCCAGGGCAGGCCGGGGCGGAAATGGCGCAGGCCAAATGCCAGCGCACCGAAGGTGCCCGCCATGGCCGAGGCATCGATCACCGCGAGCACCGGCAGGCCGAAGCGCTGCGCCAGGTCGGCCGCGCTGGGTTCGCCGTCGAACAGGCCCATCACCCCTTCGACCACGATCAGGTCGGCCTGCCCGGCGGCTTCGTGCAGGCGGGCGCGGGCATCGTCTTCGCCCGTCATCCACAGATCGAGGTTGTGCACCGGGTGCCCGGTGGCCAGCGCGAGCCAGTGCGGGTCCAAGAAATCGGGCCCGCATTTGAAGGCCCGCACACGCCGACCGGCGCGCGTGTGCAGGCGCGCCAGTGCCGCGGCCACGGTGGTCTTGCCCTGGCCTGAAGCCGGGGCAGCCACCAGGATGGCCGGGCAATGCCGCGTCACCGCTGCGGCGCCCAGTTGAGGGTGACGAAGGCCGCGCGGCCCGGCTGGTTGTAGCCGTACGCGGTCTCATAGAACTTGTCACCCACGTTGTTCAGGCGCAGGGCGACGGACCAGTCCTTGTTCACGGCGTAGCGGGCGTGCAGGTCCAGCGTGCCGAAGCCCGGCAGGCGGCGCGTGTTGGCGGCGTCGTCGAAACGCTCCGCCACGAGCTGCATCGACGCACCCCAGTTCCAGGCACCGATGCGGTGGTCCAGGCTGGCGGTCAGCACCTCGTCGGCGCGGCGTTGCAGCTTGCGTTGGTTGATCTCGTTGCGCGCGTCCAGCAACTCCAGGTTGGTGAACCAGCTCCAGGCACCGGCCGAGCCGGTGTAGGCCAGCGACCAGCCTTCGAGGCGCGCGCGAGGCACGTTCGCCACCGCCGGCTGCAGCGTGATGAAGCCGCGCACCCGGTTGTCGAAGCGGATGAGCTTCACTTCGTGCAATCCCTGGGTGTAGGTCAGCCCTGCTTCGCGGTTCTTGCCCCGCTCGGGTTGCGTGGTGGGATTGCCGTTGAAGAACGCTGAGACGTAGTACAGCGTGTTGAACGACGGCATCTTGAACGAGGTGCCGTAGGCCACGTGCGGGCGCCAGTTCGGCGTGAGCTGGAAGCCGTAGCTGGCGAAACCGGTGGTGGCGCCGCCGAACTGCGAGTTGTCGTCGCGCCGCAGGTTGGCCTGCCAGAGGTGCTGGCCGGCCTGGCCGGTCAGGCCCACGAAGGCCGCGTCCGTGGTGCGCGAGTTCACCGCGTAGGCCTGCGTGCCCGACACCTCTTCCTTGATCGACTCCAGGCCCACCAGCAGGTTGCCCAGCGCGGTGTTCCAGTCGTGCTGCAGCGTGGCCTGAGTCTGCGCGGTGTTGAACACCGAGGGCGTGGGCGAAGTCTCGAAACTGTCGGACCGGTCCTCGCTGCGCGAGAGGCGCAGCTGGGTGCGCGAATCGGCCGACCACTTGCGCTCCAGGCCCCAGCCCGTCACGCGGGTGGTGGTTTCCGAGCGCACGTTGAAGGTGCCCGGCCCCTGGTCGAACTGGCTGACGCCGTCGGCCTGGGTGAAGTTGACATCGGTCGTCCAGCCCGGCGCGATGGCCCAGCGCAGCGAGGCTGACAGGCTGTCCTGGTCGAAGCCGTCCTTGTCGGGGTTGTGGTTGCCGAAGGCCACGTTTCGGTTGGTCGACGAGAAGCCGTCCTCGCGCAAGGAACCCAGGCTGAGGTTGTAGGTGATCGTGTCGTTGCCACCGCTGATGCCGGCGGTGATTTCACGGTGCCCGAAGCTGCCGAGCGTGACGCTGGCCTGCGGATGGAAACCCTTCACGCCGCGCTTGGTGAAAACCTGCACCACGCCGCCCACCGCATCGCTGCCATAGAGGCCCGAGGCCGGGCCCTTGAGCACTTCGATGCGATCGATCGCGCTCAGCGGAATGTTGTCCAGCACGGCCGCACCGGAGGTGCTGGAGCCGTAGCGCACGCCGTCGATCAGCAGCAGCACGTGGCGGGTTTCGGTGCCGCGGATGAACAGGCCCGACTGCTTGCCCAGGCCGCCGTTGGACGACATCTGCAGGCCCGCGTTGCGCGACAGCACTTCGGACAGCGAGCGGCCCGCGGACTGCTGGATCACGTCGGCGTCGATCACGACGACGTCGCTGAGCACGGCATCGGTGCGGGTTTCGACCCGGGTGGCCGTGACCACCGTTTCCCTCAGGGTGGTGTCAGCGGAGGAAGAAGAGGAGGACTGAGCGTGGGCGACCGACGTGCCAAAGCCCGCCAGCAACGCCAGCGGTAGCGCGGCCAGGGGCGCGCGCAGGGTGCGATTTTTCATGATGAAGAAACAGACAGGAGACCCTCGCCATCTTCCCCGACGGCGCATGGGCATCACGGTGGAGCGTCTGTCGCCAGACGCACCACCACCTTGTTGGCCGGTATCCGGGCTGACAGACCGACCTCCATCGCCTTCCCAGATGACACGGCGTGTCGTCCAGTGGCTGTCGGATGGAGGCTGAGAGACCGTTCGCGCATGCGCTCATCGCACTCGTCTGCTTACCGTTGCGGGGGCAGCGCAGGTTAGGTCCCATCCCTGGGGTGTGACCCTCCTGCTTCCCGTTGAACTGCGGCATGTGAACCACACCGCGAGCACCAACAACCGGCATTCTACGGCGCGCACACCCGGGGCAACCCTACAATGTGAAAACTTCGAGTCCCACCATGGCCGATCCCAAGCACTTTGATCAGATCACCGAACGTGTCGAGCGCCTGTTGCTGCGACACGAAGAACTGCAGCGCACCAACAGCCTGCTGGTGGAACAGGTGCATGCGCTGCAGGCCGAGCGCGACTCGCTCAAGTCCCGGCTGATGGCCGCCCGCGCCCGCATTGATGCCTTGCTCGATCGCCTGCCCCCCGGCATGACCGATGTCACCCCCGACACCCGCAAGGAACGGTCATGAGCGCCGCGTCGGGCCGCCCCAAGCCAGCTCGCACCGCAGTGCGAAGCACGGAGGTATTCCAATGAGCAAACCCGGCAGCAAACAGATTGAAGTGCAGATCATGGGCCAGAGCTACCTGCTCTCGTGCCCACCGGGTGGCGAGGCCTCGCTGCTCGACGCGGTGGAGCGCGTGGACACCGCCATGTGCCGCATCCGCGATGCGGGCAAGGTGAAGGCGCGCGACCGCATCGCGGTGCTGGCCTCGCTCAACCTCGCGTTCGAACTCTCGCAGAAGGAAGCCGAGAGCTTCCAGGCCTCGTCGTTCGGCCAGCCCGAGCAGAGCGCGTTCGCCGAAGCCGGTGGTGGCTTCGACAGCGAGCCGCTCGACCCCCAGACGCAGGCCCGCGTGGAAGAGCTGATGCGCCGCCTGGACCAGACGCTCGACAAGGACGGGCGCCTGCTCTGACGCGCCGCTGGTCACTGCGCGAGAATTTATCGACCGATGGTCCTCGTGGGCCGCATGCAGCGCCTACAATTTGAACCGTCTGCAGTGCGCGTCGGGCTTTATATTTCCTTGAACCAATGCTCATAGAGCCCGGGCTTGGTACATTGCGTGGCTGGTGCGAGCGTCTCGCGTCAGACGAACCCGAAGCCCCGCTGCCCTCGCCCACCTGAACCCCGGTTCAGGATGCCGGTCCGGCGGCACTTGCAGACACCTTTCATGCCTTTAGACCCCCTCCTGATTCTCGAGTTGGCCGCGCTCGGCCTGGGCACCGGTTTCCTGGCCGGCTTGTTGGGCATCGGTGGAGGCATGCTGATGGTGCCCTTCATCACCTTCATCCTCGCGGGGCGCGGTGTGGAAGCGGATCTCGCGGTCAAGATCGCCATCGCCACCTCCATGCGCCACCATCATCTTCACGTCCATCTCCAGCGTGCGTGCGCACCACAAACGCGGCGCCGTGCGCTGGGACATCGTCAAGGGCCTCGCCCCCGGCATCGTGCTGGGCTCCGCCATTGCCAGCCTGGGCATCTTCGCCTTGCTCAAGGGCTCGTGGCTCGCGCTGTTCTTCGCGGCCTTCGTCGGCTTCTCAGCCACGCAGATGCTGCTCGACAAGAAACCCAAGCCCACGCGCACCCTGCCCGGCACCCCGGGCCTGGTGGGTGCCGGCGGCGTCATCGGCATGCTCTCCGGGCTGGTCGGCGCGGGCGGCGGTTTTGTCAGCGTGCCCTTCATGACCTGGTGCAACGTGAGCATCCACAACGCCGTGCGCAACCAGCGCGGCGCTCGGTTTTCCCATCGCGCTGGCGAACGCCGTCGGCTACGTGATCGCGGGCCAGGGCCTGAAGGATCTGCCGGCCGGCTCGTTCGGCTACATCTACCTGCCCGCGCTGGTGGTGATCGCGCTCTTCAGCGTGTTGATGGCGCCGGTGGGCGTGAAGGCGGCGCATGCGCTGCCGGTGAAATCGCTCAAGCGCGTGTTCGCCGGCCTGCTGTACATGCTCGCCACCTACATGCTCTACAAGGGCATCACCGCCTGATCGAGACACGAAGCCAGCCGCCGTGGAGCCGTGCAAAAACGCCCTCCCGCCAAGGCACTGAGCGGCCTCCTCGCGAGGAAGTGTTGTTTTCCCCGCCAAAAACCCGCGTCTCCCCTGCGCAAAGCTTGAAAAAAGCGCGTTCTCCACCTTGGATTGCGGGTGCATCTCCATTAGCATCCGAGACACCAGTGAGAAAGCGCGTTTTCCGCTGGCGAATCGTCAACTTCTAGAAGGAAATTCAATCATGGCAACTGCGAAAAAAGCGCCCGCTAAAAAGGCGGCACCGGCCAAGAAGGCCGCTCCTGCGAAGAAGGCCGCTCCGGCCAAGAAGGCAGCCCCTGCGAAGAAGGCCGCTCCGGCCAAGAAGGCAGCCCCTGCGAAGAAGGCCGCTCCGGCCAAGAAGGCAGCTCCTGCGAAGAAGGCCGCTCCGGCCAAGAAGCGCACCCCCAACGCCGCGTTCATGAAAGCGCTGACCCCCAGCGCCGCTCTGGCCGCCATCGTGGGCAGCTCGCCCCTGCCGCGCACCGAAGTCACCAAGAAGATCTGGGACTACATCAAGAAGAACAAGCTGCAGGACTCGGTCAACCGCCGCATGATCAACGCCGACGCCAAGCTGAAGGAAATCTTCAAGAAGGCCCAGGCGTCCATGTTCGAAATGACCAAGCTGGTCAACGACCACCTGAAGTAAGCCTTCCTTCTTCACCTTCACGGGTGCAATGAAGATCAGCAAAGCCGGCGCAAGCCGGCTTTGCTGTTTTTGCGCCTTCGCGTCTCAGCATCGCGCGCGACATGTGAGAAACTGCAACAAAATTTTGACAATCCCTCAGGCATGACCGCCCGCCAGCCCGTGACCGCTTCGAAATTTCAAGAAGGCCAGGACCCACCATCGACGACCATGCCTCCGTTGCCACAGCAACGGCACAAGGTCGTGCTGGTGATCGACCTGGTGGAGTCGGTGCGGCTCATGGCGGCCAACGAAGCCGCGGTGGTGAACCAATGGCGCGGGTTCATGCACCACGCCACCTCTCAGGTGCTGCCCGCGTGCCGGGGTCGCCTGGTCAAGAGCCTGGGCGACGGCATGCTGGTCGAGTTCGACCAACCCACCGACGGCGTGCGGGCAGCCCTCGCCCTGCACCAATACTTCGCGCCACTGAACCAGACGCTGCCGCCCGCCCAACAACTGCACCTGCGCGCCGGCCTCAACGCCACCAATCTGTATGTGGACGAGAACGACGTGTACGGCCACGGCGTGAACCTGGCCGCGCGCGTGGCCGACCTCGCCTCGCCCGGTGAAACCCTGGTGACCACCAGCGTGTTCGACGGCATCGTGGTCGGCGTGGACGCCGAGGTCGAAGACCGCGGGGAGAGTTACCTCAAGCACTGGCCCGAGCCGGTGCGCACCTGGCAGCTGTACCCGGTCTCCAGCACGTCGGCGGCCGTGCGCCCGCGCGTGCCCGAAGGCGCCGCCACCGACTTCCGCCCCTCCATCGCCGTCGTGCCCTTCGAGACGCGCAGCCACGCGGCCGAGCAGTTCGTGATCGGCGAGCTGATCGCCGACGGCGTGATCGCGCAACTCGCGCGCAGCCAGAACCTGCGCGTGATCTCCCGCATGTCCACCACCGCCTTCCGTGGCCGCCAGAGCAGCACGGACGAGATCGGCCAGCGCCTGGACGCGGCCTTCGTGCTCGGCGGCAGCTACGTGACCTACGGCGACAAGGTTGTCATCATGGCCGAGCTCTCCGACCGCAAGCGCGGCGAAGTGATCTGGGCCGACCGGCTCACCGGCGATACGCGCGACCTGCTCGAAGCCCAGAGCCAGTTGCTCGACGCCCTGTGCGCCGCCTGCGCCAAGGCCTTGCTCAACGACGTGGTGCAGCGCACGCTGGTGCTGCCCGTGCCACAGCTCGACAGCAATGCCCTGATGCTCGGCGGCATCACGCTCATGCACCGCTCCACGCCGCGCGACCTGCAGCGCAGCCTGCAGCTGATCGAGGCCGTGGTGGAGCGCCACAAACGCGTCGCCACGCCCTGGGCCTGGCTGGCCAAGTGGCACATCATGCAGGTGGTGCAAGGCCTCTCGAGTGAGCCGGCGCGCGACTTCCAGCGCGCCATCGACACCGCCGACCGCGCGCTCGACCTCGAACCCAGCAGCTCGCTGGCGATGGCGATCAAGGGCCATGCGCTGTGCCACCTCGGCGAAGACGTGGACGCCTCGCACCGGCTGCTGCAGGAGGCCACGCAGAGCAACCCGAACGATCCCATGGCCTGGCTGTACAACAGCGTGTGGTCAACGATGTGGGGCACGCCCGAGGATTCGATGACAGAGGCGGAGAAGGCATTGCACCTGTCTCCGCTGGATCCTCAGAAATACTATTTTGAGATGATGCTGGCGACGAGTTGCGCGTCCCTGGAGCAATGGGAAAGAGCCATCGAACTCTGTCGCTCTTCGCTCCAGAAAAACCGTTACCACCTACCGACCATACGCACGCTTCTGATCGCTCAACATGAATTGGGTTTCGAGAACGAGGCAAAGGAAACCTTCTCTCTGTTGATGCAGCTGCAACCGCATTTGACGGTGCAGCAGTATTTGGCTGCTGGCGGCGAAAGCCCGCTTCGACAGCGTGTCGCCAAAGCACTCACCCATCTCGGTCTTCGATTGCATTAACCAACCAACAAGGGGAATACATATGAGCGGAGGTATCAGCGGCGGTATCAGCGGCGGTATCAGTGGGGGAATCAGCGGCGGCATCAGCGGAGGTATCAGCGGTGGCGCCATGGTGTCGGCCGACGCCCTGATCCTCAGCCGCGCCGCCATCGTGGGCCCCTTCAACGGGGCGGTGCTGCACGTCAACGAGCCGGCGTTCGACAGCCCGCCCAACCTCGCGCTGTGGGCCGAAGGCCCGCGCCACGAGGCCGTCTTCTCCCAGCTCGTCGAGGGCTTGCTGTTCAAGACCCGAAGCGGCCCCAAGGACGCCACGCTCGAGTTCGCCAACCTCCAGGCGAGCACCATCCAGCGCAAGCCGCTCGTGCGCATGCGCGCACCCACCAAGGCGCAGTTCAAGAAGCAGCTCGATCTGGTGGCCTCGTACGCGGACCTGCGGGCCGACCGCGCGATCGAGATCGTGGACCAGCGCACCCCGCCGATCCTGTTCTGGTCGTCCGTGGTCGGGCTCACGGCACACCGCCACAAGAAAACCCTGCAGCTGATCGACCTGGTGTTCTCCCTGGCCGTGCTGGTCGAGATGCGCTTCAAGCAGATCTTCGCCAGCATCCGGCCGGTGGCGTTTTCGCCGCAGATCCAGCCCATGATCGAGACGCCGGGGCATGGCAGCTGGCCCAGCGGCCATGCCACGGAGGCTTTTGCCGTGGCCGCGCTTCTTGAGGCCTTGTTGGATGCTGTACCGGGTACAGGTTCGCCGCCCAACGGCACGCTGAACCGCGAGCAGATGCAGCGGCTGGCCGCGCGCATCGCGACCAACCGCGTGGTGGCCGGCGTGCACTACCCCGTGGACAGCGCGGGCGGGCGCCTGCTCGGCACGGCGCTGGCCGAGTTCCTGGTGGCGCGCGCCACCGGCACGCGTGTGCACGAACGCGGTTTTGACGGCCGCCTGTTCGAAGGCCCCAACGGCGAGCCGCTGGACTTCAGCCTGAACCAGTCGATGGACCACACCAGCGGCAACGCCTACACGCGCTCGGCCACGTCCACCGCCGTGGGCAACGCGCCACTGCTGGCCTGGCTTTGGGGGGAAGCGCTCAAGGAGTGGGCATGAGCGGCCCCACTTGGCAACCGCTGCCCACCGGTGAGTTCACCGGCATCGACTGGAACGCGCCGGGCGCCATCGACGGTGAAGACCCCTACCTGATCTGGGCGGAAGCCGACCAGTTCGCGGGCTACCACCTCGGCCGCGGCAAGAGGCCACCCAAGTGGTTGCCGATCGTGATCGAGCTCACCAGCGAGGCCGATGTGCCGGCGCTGGTGGCGGCCTCCTCCACCGCCTGGCTGCAGATTCCGCGCGTGTACCTCAATGTGTCCGGACTGCGCTTCTGCACCGCGCGGGTGAAGAAGCGCTTCTTCGACCAGTTACGCAGCAACCCGCACCTGCGCAGTCTCATCCTGCGCTTCGAGCTCGGGTTGCCGGTGGGCCACCACACGCATCCCCTGATCGACCCCTGCACGCCCGAGAGCCAACCGGTCTCCGCGCCCGGCCTGCTCGACGGCAAGGTGCTGGGCTTGATCGACGGCGGCCTGGCTTTCGCCAACGACCAGTTCCTCGACGCCCTCGGCCACACGCGCGTGAAGCACTTCTGGCGCCAGGACGACACGGTGAATGGCAACTGGCCCGGCAACCAGCCGCACCACTGCGTGCCGCTGGACCCGGCCCGCGCCGGCCCGACACCAGATGACATGGGCTACGGCCACGAACTCTCGGGCGCGGACATCGACGCGGCCATCGCCACTTACACGCGCCACGGCCAGCTGGACGAGGACGCGCTCTACGCCCACCTGCAGCTCTGGGACCTGACCCGCCCGGTCAACCACGGCACGCACGTGATGAGCCTGGCCTGCGGCAAAGGCAACCTGCTGCATCCGATGGACGACGAGGCCAGCCGCTGCGACCTGGTCGCGGTGCAGCTCGACTGGTCGAACGTGCTCGACACCTCGGGCGGCGCGATGAACGTGAGCGTGCTCGACGGGCTCATGTACATCCTCGCGCGTTGCGCGCCCAGCGCCCAGCTGGTGGTCAACATCAGCTGGGGCACGCTGGCCGGTCCGCACGACGGCACTTCGGTGCTGGAAGCGGCGATGGACCAACTGGTCGCGCTGCTCGGCGGCCGCCTGCAGATCGCCGTGCCCGCCGGCAACGCCTACCAGAGCCGCACCCATGCCAACGCCACACTGCCCCCAGGCGGTTCGGTGGCGCTGCACTGGCGCGTGCAACCCGACGACCGCACCGAGAGCTACCTGGAAATCTGGCTGCCCGCGGGCGCGCAGAACGTGCGCATCAGCGTGACGCCACCGGGCCACACCCAGCCCCTGCCGCCCATGGCCATGGGCCACGGTGGCACCTGGGTGGACGCGCAGGGCGCACCGCTGTGCGGCCTGATCTACCCCACCACCTCGGCCCTGGGCAGCCACGGCACATGCGCCCTGCTGGCGCTGGCGCCCACGTTCAGCCGCCGGCGATCGGTGGTCACCGGGCCTTTCGGCACCTGGAAGGTGGTGTTGAGCAACACCGGCCTGACGGAGACCCTGTTCGACGCCTACATCGAACGCGACGACGTGGCCATCGGCCAGAACACGGGTGCGCGCCAGTCCTACCTGGAAGACGTGTTCTACGACACCAGCGGCAACCTGGGCTCTTTCGTGGACCATGCCGACAACCCGACGCCCGTGCGCCGCAGCGGCACCTTCAACAGTCTCTCGACCGGCCAGAACACGGTGAGCGTGGGGGGTCTGCGCGCGCAGTCCTCGGCGGGTGGGCATTTCGCGCTGTATTCCCCGCGCAAGCCCGACCCCGACGCGGGCCGACCGCAACGCCCGGGCGTGAAGAAGGTGCCCGAAACGCTGAAGCCCTGCGACGACAACCCGGCCCTCTGGGGTGTGCTCGGCGCGGGCAGCCGCAGCGGCAGCGTGGTGCGGTTGGCGGGCACCAGCTCGGCCACGCCCCTGCAGGCGAGGGACATGGTCAACGGCCTCTGAGGCGGTTTACCAGCGCGCGGGCAAGGGTTTGCGCAGCACGATCCAGCGCTCGCGCACCGCGATGTAGCCACCGGTCTCCAGGTCCTTGAGCAGGCGGCTCACCATCTCGCGCGAGCAGGCGAGGTGCTGCGACATCTGCTGGTGGGTCAGGCGCTCCTTCAGGGGGCGCTCGCCGTTCCCGTCGGGCTTGCTGCTGGCCAGCTCGTTGAGCAGGCGCACCAGGCGGCCGTAGACGTCGATCAGCGCCACGCTGCGCGCGCTGTCCGTCGCCAGGCGCGCGCGCCGGATCAGGCGGGCCATGAGCTCCAGCGCGAACTCGGGGTGGGCCGCGATGTACTCGAGCAAGGTGGCGCGCGACACCACCGCGCAGGTGCTGGCCTCGGCGGCCTCCACGTTCGCGGAGCGCGGCCCGCCGTCGAGCGACATCTCGCCCACGTACTCGAGCGGGCCGTACATGCCCAGCGTGAGCTCGCGTCCCTGGTTGTCGGCCACAAAGGCCCGCAACCGCCCCTGCAGGACGATGTACAGCGTGTCGCCGGTTTCGCCTTCCTGGATCAGCAGCGCGCCACGCCGATAGCGCCGCGCGACCCCGAGGGTCGCGAGCGCTTCAATGTGGGGGGAGTTGGGAGGGGTTACGAAGGAAACGGCAGGGGCAGGCATCCAGGCTCACGTCACGGGTGGGAAAACTCCGTGGCATTGTGAGGCATGGGCGTGATGATGCGCAAGGCAGGGACCACCGGCGGCAGGCTGTTGACCCGGTGCAGCAGGCGGCGGATGCTGGGGGCGCCGGCTTTCTCGCGCAGCGTCTTGATCTGGCTGCGCACGGTGGACTCGGCCACGCCGTGCTGCGTGGCGATCTCGGTGATCTGCAGGCCCCGGCACAGGCCCATGAGCACCGACTCCTCGCTCGGGCTCAGGTTGAGCGAGCGGGCGAACATGCGCACCGCAAGGTTGTCGCAGGTGTTCTGGCGCGACAGCAGCACCAGCACCGAGGGCGCGTCGGCCTCCAGTGGGTGGCTCAGCGGCGTGAACGCCAGCGAAAGCTCTTTCTCGCCCGAGACCAGCATGAGCAGCTTGCGCTGACCGCGGAACGAGGACTCCACGGCCAGCTGGATCTGCGAGGTGAATTCGGCGCTGCTGCCCAGCAGGCTGTTGCCGTACGACATGATGACCCGCCCATTGGCCAGCTCGTGCCGCGCCAGGTGGTTGGCGTGCAGGATGTGCCCTTGCGCATCGATGATCAGCATGCCGTAGTCGATCTCGTCGAACACCCGCATGAGGTGCTGCGCGCCCAGGCCCGAACGCAGGCCCATGCCGCCGGCGACATCCGCGCCGCCATTCCAAACCGTGTCCGTTGCTTGCCACATGACCAACCCCCGTTGATGGATGGGCCAGTCTAGGCAGGGGCGCTACCGACGGGGTGTGTGAAGCTGCCCCGGACTTTGTGACGTATTCACATGGCCGTGCGCTGGGCGGCCTGGCGGATCGCGCCGAGCGTGCCGCGCGTGGTGATCACATCCACGTCCAGCAGCACCTCGATCACCGTGCCCACCGGCGCGGCCAGGGCGCGCTGCAGCGCGGGCTCGAACTCGGCGGTGTGGGTGATGCGCTCGGCCGCGTAGCCATAGGCCCGGGCGAGCGCGCAGAAATCGGGGTTCGCCAGGCCGGATCCGCTCACGTGCGCCGGGTACTCGCGCTCCTGATGCATGCGGATGGTCCCGAAGCTGCCGTTGTTGAGCAGCAGCACGATGCTCTTGGCGCCATGCTGCGTGGCGGTGGCCAGCTCCTGCCCGTTCATGAGGAAGTCGCCGTCGCCCGCGATGGTGAACGCGGTGCGCCCGCTGACGATGGCCGCGCCGATGCCGGCCGGCACGCCATAACCCATGGCGCCATTGGTGGGCGCCAGCTGCGTCTTGTGGCCCTTGGCCAGGCCGTGGTGGCGGAAGAAGCGGTGCAGCCAGCTCGCGAAGTTGCCCGCGCCGTTGGTGAGCACGGCTTCGGCCGGCAGGTGCCGCTGCAGGGTGTGGATGATCGCCGGCATGTCGATGGTGCCGGGCAGCGTGATGCCGCCGTTGGCCACGTCGATGTTGGCGAGGTAGTCGGCATGGCAGGCCTGCGCCCAGGCGCTCCAGGGCACGCAGGGCGGCGCGGTGAGCACCTCCAGGCTGCGCGCGGCGGCGTTCATGGTGGCGTGGATGGCGAGCGTGGGCTGGTACACCCGGCCCAGCTCCTCGGCGCTGGCGTGGATGTGCACCAGCTTCTGCGCCGGCACCGGCGCTTCGACCAGCGTGTAGCCGCCGGTGGTGGCCTCGCCCAAGCGCGGACCCAGGGCGATCAGCAGGTCGCTCTCGCGCACGCGGCGCGCCAGCGCGGGGTTGATGCCCAGCCCCACGTCGCCCGCGTACAGCGCGTGGTGGTTGTCGAAGGTGTCCTGGAAGCGGAAGGCGTTGCGCCACCGGCAGCTGCCAGTTCTCGGCGAAACGCTGCAGCGCGGCGGCGGACTGCGGCGTCCAGCCGCCGCCGCCGGCGATCACCAGCGGCCGTTCGCTCGCCAGCAGCAGCGTGCGCAACTCGCGCAGCGCGCCCGGGTCGCTCCAGGCCTGCACCGGCTCCACGCGCGGCAGCGGTTCGGCGTCCACCGCCTGCGTGAGCATGTCCTCGGGCAGCACCAGCACCACCGGGCCGGGACGGCCGTTCATGGCGGTGGCGAAGGCGCGCGCCACGTACTCGGGGATGCGGCGCGGATCGTCGATGCGCTCCACCCGCTTGGCCATGCCCTTGGTGGACGGGCCGAAGAAGGCCGCGTAGTCCACCTCCTGAAAGGCCTCGCGGTCGCGCGCCTCGCTCGCCACGTCGCCCACGAACAGCACCATGGGCGTGGAATCCTGGAACGCGGTGTGCAAGCCGATGGAGGCGTTGGTGGCGCCGGGCCCGCGCGTCACGAAACACACGCCGGGCCGACCGCTGAGCTTGCCGTGGGCCTCGGCCATGAAGGCCGCGCCGCCTTCCTGCCGGTTGGTGATGAAGCGGATGCGATCGGCGTGGGCGTGAAAACCATCGAGCACCGCGAGATAACTTTCGCCCGGCACACCGAAGGCATGGGTCACACCCTGGACAATGAGGCATTCCACGAGCAGATGGCCAGCAATCCGGGTCATTTGACTTTATTAACCAATTAGAGAATTATCTGGGCATGAGCATCCCACCCACACCGGTCGCGGAAGAGCGTCTGAGAGACGCGGACCGATCGCAGAATACCATTCTGAACGCGGCGCGAGACGAGTTCTCCGAGCACGGGCTGGGCGGTGCGCGCATGGACCGCATCGCCGAGCGCGCCGGCCTCAACAAGCGCCTGATCTACTACTACTTCGAGGACAAGGAGCGCCTGTTCCAGGCCGTGCTGGAGCAGGCCTACCGCGACATCCGCGAAGAGGAACGCCAGCTCAACCTGCTGCACCTCAAGCCCGAGACCGCGCTGCGCCGGCTGGTGGAGTTCACCTGGAACTATTACCTGGAGCACCCCGAGTTCCTCACGCTGCTCAACAGCGCCAACCTGCACCGCGCGCGGCACCTCGCGCAGTCCGAGCGAGCGCGCCAGCTCAACTCGCCGCTGATCGCCACGCTCACCGAAGTCATCGAGCGCGGCCGCGCCGACGGCACCTTCCGCGGCGGTGTCGATCCGCTGCAGCTCTACGTGTCGATCGCCGGCCTGTCCTACTTCTACCTCTCGAACAACCACACGCTCTCGGCGATCTTCGGGCGAGACCTCATGACGCCCAAGGCGCACAGCGAGCGGCTCTCCCACATGTGCGACGTGATCCTAGGGTATGTCCTGATGAGCTGAGGCGGCTGGCGGCTTGACGTCGCAGGGGGCGGTTTCTAGTATTAACTGCTCGGTGAATTAAACCCCTGGAGACAACGATGAAGACCGCCCTGCCCCTTCGCCACCTGTTGATCACCTCCCTGCTGGCCGTTGTCTCGGCCAGCGCCATGGCCCAGTGGAAACCCGACCGACCGATCACCCTGATCGTGCCCTGGGCGCCCGGTGGCTCCACCGACCAGGTCACGCGCGTCACCGCCGCCGAGCTGGAAAAACACCTGGGCCAGAAGATCGTGGTCATGAACCAGCCCGGCGCCTCGGGTTCGGTGGGCACCAAGAACGCCATGGCCGCGCCGGCCGACGGCTACACCTGGACGGCCGGCGGCGCCAAGGACCTGGGCACCTACAAGGTGCTGGGCATGCTCGACACCTCCGCCACCGACTGGAACCTGTACCTCAACGTGGCGCACATCGCGGTGGTCGGCGTCAACGCCGATGCGCCCTACAAGACCATGACCGAGCTGCTGGCCGCCATGAAGGCCAAGCCCGGTGCGGTCTCGGTCGCCACGGCGGGCGTGAACTCCAGCGGCCACTCGGCCATCGAAGCCATCGCGCGCGCCGCCGGCGTCACCTACAAGCACGTCACCTACGACGGGGGCGCACCGGCCGCCGTGGCCGCCGCCTCGGGCGAAACCGAAGTGACCACGCAGCTCGCGGCCGAGCAGACCGACATGATCCGCGCCAAGAAGATCCGCCCGCTGGCGGTGGTGGGCGACAAGTCGATCGAGATCGAGGGCTTCGGCACCATCCCGCCGCTGTCGCAATTCATCCCGGGCTTCAAGGACCCGATCAACTACTTCGGCATCTTCGTGCCCAAGGCCGCGCCGCCGGTGGTGGCTCAGACGCTGGACAAGATCTGGGCCACCGAGATGGTCAAGAGCGAAGCCCTGCGCAAGTACGCGCAGGCGCGCGGCGCCATGTTCGCGCCGATGGCGGGTGAAGAGGCGCAGAAGGCCGTGTTCCCGGCCATCCAGTCCTACGCCTGGACGCAGCAGGCCGCCGGCAAGGCCAAGGTGTCGCCCGACACCGTCGGCATACCCAAGCCCTGATCCCCCACACGGAACACAACATGAGCGAGGGTGGAAAAACCGCCCGCTCCGACCTCTGGGGCGGTGCGGGCTGGGTGGTGTTCGGTTTGGTGATCGTGATCGGCTCCATTCGCATGGAGCGCTTCGAGTCCATGGGCGCACAGCTCTACACCATGCCCGGCTTCGTGCCCGGCATGATCGGCGGCGTGGTGGCCCTGCTCGGCCTCGTGCTGATGCTGCGCGGCTGGACGCGCCGGGCCCATGAGGCCGCCACGGACGCGGCGACACCGGTCGAACCGCTGCTCAACCGGCGCATCGGCATCACCATGGCGCTCACGCTGGTGTACGCCGGCCTGCTGATCGGGCGCGCACCGTTCTGGCTGGTCACGGCCCTGTTCGTCGCGGCCTTCGTGGCCGTGTTCACCCCCACCGACACGACCCCCACGCGCCGCGCCACGGTGGCGCTGCTGGCCGGCGTGCTCACCTCGGCCGTCGTCACCCTGGTGTTCGAGCAGGTCTTCCTCGTCCGTCTGCCTTAGGGACCCACCATGTTTGACGGACTGATCATGTTCGGGCAGTCGATCGCGCGCTTCAGCGGGCCCGAGACGATTGCCTACGCCCTGCTGGCCTCGCTGGTCGGTGTGGTCATGGGCGCCCTGCCCGGCCTCACCGCCACCATGTCGCTGGCGCTGATGACCACGCTCACGCTCAAGCTGCCGCCCAGCCAGGCGCTGCTGATCCTGATCTGCACTTACGTGGGCTGCATCTACGGCGGCTCGCGCTCGGCCATCCTGCTCAACATCCCGGGCACGCCGGCCTCGGCCGCGTCCTGCCTCGATGGCTACGCGCTCGCGCGCCAGGGCATGGCCGGCCGCGCCATGGGCATCGCCACCACTGGCTCGGTCATGGGCACGCTGATCGGCATGTTCTTCTTGCGCAACGCTCACGCCCGTGCTCGGCGGCCTGGCGCTGAAGTTCGGCGCCTACGAGTTCTTCTGGCTGGCGTTCTTCGGCGTCATCATCGCCGGCACGCTCACCGGCGACGACCCGCTCAAGGGCTGGATCGCCGGCATCGCGGGCCTGTTCATCGCCACCGTCGGCCAGGAGCCGCAGTACGGCTACGAGCGCTTCGCCTGGGGCCTGCGCGACCTCGCCGGCGGCATCCAGCTGGTGCCCGCGCTGGTCGGCGCCTTCGGCTTCGCCGAGTTGCTGACGGCCATGCGCGAACGGCAGGCACCCGTGAAGATCAGCCCCTTCGACACCGTGATCCCCAAGGTGCGCGACGTGCTGCAGTACTGGCGCACCATCCTGCGCTCGGGCCTGATCGGCACCGGCGTGGGCATCGTGCCCGGCGTGGGCGAGGACGTGGCGGCCTGGTCGTCCTACGCCGCCGCCAAGCGCGCGAGCAAGGAAAAGGAGAAGTTCGGCAAGGGCTCGATCGAAGGCCTGATGGCCGCCGAGACCGGCGACAACGCCTGCGTGCCCGGCGCGGTGATCCCCGTGCTCACCCTGGCCATTCCCGGCTCGGCGCCGGCCGCCGTGCTGATGGCCGCGATGATCATCCACGGCGTCAAGCCGGGGCCGCTGATCATGGTGGAGAACCCCGAGTTCGTGTACGACGTGGTGACCATGATGCTGTTCGCCACCATCGGCATCCTGATCTTCGGCCTGGTGCTCACCAAGGCGCTGGTGCAGGTGCTGCGCGTGCCCCAGCACCTGATCGTGCCCATCGTCTTCGTGCTGTGCACCGTGGGCAGTTTCGCCATCGCCGGGCGCCTGTTCGACGTCTACGTGATGCTGGCTTTCGGCCTGATCGGTTTCTTCCTGCGCCACTACGGCTACCCCATGGCGCCGCTGGTGCTGGGCATCGTGCTGGGCGACCTGATGGAGAAGAACCTGCGCCGCGCGCTGATCCTGTCCGACGGCGACCTCTCGCCCTTCTTCACGCGCCCCATCGCCGGCACCGTCGCCGCCATGATCTTCGCCACCATCGCCTGGAAGCTGTGGACGCTGTACGGCCGCCAGGCCCGGCCCAAGGCAACGGCATGAAACTGGCCCTGTGCAACGAGGTGCTGCAGCCCCTGCCGCTGGCGGCCCAGTGCGAGGCCGCCGAGCGCATGGGCTACGACGCGCTGGAAATCGCGCCCTTCACGCTGACCGACGAACCCGAGGCGCTCGACAGTACCGCCGCCCACCGCGTGCGGTCCACCGCGCACAGCCACGGCCTGGCCGTCTCCAGCCTGCACTGGCTGCTGGTCAAGCCCGCCGGCCTTTCGCTGGTGAGCGACGACAAAGCCTTGCACCGCCGCACGCTGGACCTGCTGCGCCGCCTGATCGACTTCACCGCCGCCTGCGGCGCGCGCGCGCTCGTGCACGGCTCGCCCAAACAGCGCTCGCCCGGCCCCGGCCAGAGCGTGGCGGACGCTGCCGCGCGCTTCGAGGCCGCCATGGCCGAACTCGCGCCACACGCCGCGGACGCGGGCGTGGTGTATTGCATCGAACCGCTGGGCCGCTTCGAAACCCCGGTGATCAACACCGTGGCCCAGGCCGCCGCGATGGTCGACCGCATCGGCTCGCCCGCCATCCGCACCATGCTCGACGTGAGCGCCGCCTCGCACAACGAAACCGAGCCCGTGCACGAGGTGCTGCGCCGCTTTCTCGCCAGCGGCCACATCGCGCACGTGCAGCTGAACGACAGGAACCGCCGCGGCCCCGGCCAGGGCGAGACCGACCAGCGCCCCGTGCTGCAGGCGCTCAAAGACGGGCGCTACGCCGGCTGGGTGGCGGTGGAACCCTTTGAATACGTGCCCGATGGCCTGGGTTGCGCCCAAGCGTCGGCACAGCATGTGCGTGAGATCTGGAGGACCCTGTCATGAGCGCTGTGACCTTGCGCGTGCACGAGGTGCAGCTGTACGAGCGCCACGTCACGCTGCGCCTGCCCTTCCGTTTCGGCGCCGCCACCGTCACGCAATGCCCGCAGGCCTTCGTGCGCGTGCTCGCCGAGGTGAATGGCCGGCGCGTGGAAGGCGCGAGCGCCGAACTGATGGTGCCCAAGTGGTTCGACAAATCGCCCACGCTCACCCACGAACAGAATTTCGAACAGCTGCGCGAATCGCTGCGCAACGCGCGCGAGGCCGTGCAGGCGACCCGCGAGGCGCTCAGCCCCCATGCGCTGTCGCACGAGGCGGGTGAGGCGGCCATCGCCACCTCGGTGGTGCGGCGGCTGCCGCGCCTGGCCGCGCAGTTCGGCCCCGCCCTGCTCGACAAGGCCGTGGCCGACGCGGCGCTGCGCGCGGCCGGCCGCTCGTGGGTCGATGGCGTGCACGCCGGCGTGCTCGGCGACCCCTGGGGCCCGCGGCTCGACCTGGTGCGCCCCACGCACGTGGTGCTGCGCCACACCGTGGGCCTGGCCGATCGGCTGGTGGAGGGCGACGAAGGCGCCGACCCGCAGGACGGCCTGCCCGCCACGCTGGAGGCGGCGATCCGGCGCCACGGCCTGCACCACTTCAAACTCAAGCTCTGCGGCCAGATCGGCGCCGACGTGGAGCGCCTCACCCGCATCGCCGAGGTGCTGCAGCGCGTGGGCGGGGACTACCGCGTCACGCTCGACGGCAACGAAACCTTCACCGACGCCACCAGCCTGGGCAAGTTCTGGCAGGCGCTGCGCACCACGCCCGCGCTGGCCGATCTGCTGCGCCGCACCCTGCTGCTGGAGCAGCCCCTGGCGCGCGCGGTGGCGCTGCGCGAATCGATCGCCTCGCTGGGCATCGGCGTGCCGGTGATCCTGGACGAGTCCGACGACCACGCGGCCGCGCTCGACGAGGGCCTGGCGCTGGGTTACCACGGCATCTCCAGCAAGGCCTGCAAGGGCATCTACCGCTCGCTGCGCAACGCGCACCGCATCGCGCAGGACCCGCGCCTGCTGCTCTCGGGCGAAGACCTCACCTGCCAGGCCGGCCTGGCGGTGCAGCAGGACACCCTGCTCGCGGCCAGCCTGGGCGTGCGCCACATCGAGCGCAACGGCCACCACTACGTGGACGGCTTCGGCACCGCGCCCGCCGACGAAGCGTTGGCCTTCGCCCGCGCCCACCCCGGCTTCTACGAAATCACGGCGGGCCGCCCCCACCTGGCGGTGCGCCAGGGCCAGCTCGACCTGCACGCCCTGCACGCGCCGGGCTTCGCGACCGCGGCGACGCCGCAATGGCGCAGCCTGCAGGCCATCGCCTGAAATTTCACTGAATGGTTAATTGAAAACGGTCTGCGGCTCACCGCAGACCGCCGTGGCTGTGGGGGCCGAGCCGCGGCCGGGCGCGCCGACGCCCGTAGAACCAAGGGAAAACCCTGAATGCGATGCCCACAATCTTCGCTTGCGCATCTTTCGCGACCGCTTCTATAATTTCCGCTATTCACTGATTGGTGAATTAAACCGACAACCAGCCCTTTTTCACTGGAGACAAGCATGAAACTGATTCACGCCACCGCCCTGGCCGCGTTCGCTCTCGCCACCAGCCTGCCCGCCGCCGCGCAGCAGGCCTACCCGAACAAGGCCATCCGCGTGATCGTGCCGTTCGCCGCGGGCAGCACCACGGACATCATTGCGCGCGCGATCACGGACAAGATGAGCCAGAGCATGGGCCAGCCCATCGTGGTGGACAACCGCGGCGGCGCCAGCGGCACCATCGGCCAGGCGGCGGTGGCCACGGCCGCGCCCGATGGCTACACCATCATGATCCACTCGTCTTCGCACACGGTGAGCCCCTCCACCTTCGCCAAGCTGTCCTTCGACACGGTGAACGATTTCGCTGGCGTCACCCCGATCTCCTCCACCCCCAACGTGCTGGTGATCGCGCCAAGCCGAAACCTCAAGACGCTGCCGCAGCTGGTGGCCAACGCCAAGGCCAACCCCGGCAAGATGAACTTCGCCTCCGCCGGCCAGGGCAGCGCCACCCACCTCAACGCCGAGAAGTTCAAGATGGCCGCGCAGATCGATGCGGTGAACATCCCCTTCAAGGGCTCCGCCGAGGCCGTCACCGAAGTGCTCGCCGGCCGCGTGGACTACTACTTCTCGCCCATCGCCCCGGTGATCGGCCAGATCAAGGAAGGCCAGCTGCTGGCCCTGGCCGTGGGCTCGCCGCGCCGCGCCAGCGCCCTGCCCGATGTGCCCACCACCGCCGAAGCCGGCGTGCCCGGCTCCGAATTCAACTTCTGGATCGGGATGATGGCCCCGGCCAAGACGCCGCGCGACGTCGTCAACCGCTTGCACGACGAAGTCGTCAAGGCCCTGGCGCACGCCCGAAGTGAAGGAACGTTTCCTCAAGCTGGGCGCCGATGCCTGGACGCTCAAGCCCGAGCAGTTCGATGCCTACATCAAGGAAGAAATCAAGAGCAACGCCGTGCTGGTGAAAGCCGCCGGCCTGCAAGTGACCAACTGACCCCGGCCCCGGGGTTTTCAAAGCGAAGAGAAGGAACTCGACAATGGCCGTTCAACAACTCGGGATCATCATGCACGGCGTGACCGGACGCATGGGCATGAACCAGCATCTGATCCGCTCCATCTGCGCGATCCGCGCGCAAGGCGGTGTGACGCTCTCCAACGGCGACCGGGTCATGCCCGACCCCATCCTGGTCGGCCGCAACGCCGAGAAGATGGAAGCGCTGGCCAAGGCCCACAACATCCCGCGCTGGGGCACCGACCTCGATGCCGCGCTGGCCAACAAGAGCGACACCATCTTCTTCGACGCCGGTACCACGCAGATGCGCCCCACCCTGCTGGCCAAGGCCATCCGCGCCGGCAAGCACGTGTACTGCGAGAAGCCGATCGCCACCAACCTCAACGAGGCGGTGGAGATCGCGCGCCTGGCGCAGAGCTCGGGCCTCAAGCACGGCGCCGTGCAGGACAAGCTGTTCCTGCCCGGGCTGCGCAAGCTCGACATGCTGCGCCGCGCCGGCTTCTTCGGCCGCATGCTCAGCGTGCGCCTGGAGTTCGGCTACTGGGTGTTCGAAGGCGACCTGCAGCCCATCCAGCGCCCGAGCTGGAACTACCGCAAGGAAGACGGCGGCGGCATGATCCTGGACATGATGTGCCACTGGCGCTACGTGCTGGACAACCTGTTCGGTGAAGTGAAATCGGTCTCGTGCATCGGCACCACGCACATCCCCACGCGCTGGGACGAAGCCGGCAAACCCTACGAGTGCACCGCCGACGACGCGGCCTACGCCACCGCCGAACTCACCGGCCACAACGGCGAAAACGTGATCGCGCAGCTCAACATGAGCTGGGCCACCCGCGTGAACCGCGACGACCTCGTGACCTTCCACGTCGACGGCACGCACGGCTCCGCCGTCGCCACGCTGACCGGCTGCAAGGCGCAAAGCCGCGTGAACACGCCGCGCCCGGTGTGGAACCCGGATGTGAAGCAGACCATGAACTTCTCCGAGCAATGGCAGGACGTGCCGGACACGCAGGTGTACGACAACGGCTTCAAGATCCAGTGGGAACACTTCATCCGCCACGTGGTGGAGAACGAGCCCTACAAGTGGACGCTGCCCGAAGGCGCCAAGGGCGTGCAGCTGGTGGAAGCCGCGCTGGACAGCTGGGAACAGCGCCGCTGGGTGGATGTCCCCGCGTTGAAGGTCTGAGGCCATGGCACTCTCTCTGCAACTGCCCGACGCCTCGGGCAAGGTCGAGGCCTACACCCTGCGCGGCACCACCCCGGTGAAGCCCGCGCCGGGCGTGAAGTTCAACCGCATCGCCTACTCCGCCGCCCACGTGGTGGCCGACCCGCTCGCCGCCATCGATCCCTGGCTGCAGTGCGCGGTGGACTGGGACGCGACCATCGCCTACCGCCAGCGTCTCTGGTCGCTCGGCCTGGGCGTGGCCGAGGCCATGGACACCGCGCAGCGCGGCATGGGCCTGGACTGGCCCACCTCGCTGGAGCTGATCCGCCGCTCGCTCGACGCCGCCAAGGACGTGCCCGGCGCGCTGGTGGCCTCGGGCTGCGGCACCGACCACCTCGTGCTGGAGAACGTGAAGACGGTCGATGAAGTCATCGCCGGCTACGAAGAGCAGATGGCCGCCATCGAGAAGCTCGGCGGCAAGCTGATCGTGATGGCCAGCCGCGCCCTGGCGCGCGTCGCCAAAAGCCCGGCCGACTACGAGCGCGTGTACGACCGCATCCTGAGCCAGGCCAAGCAGCCCGTGGTGCTGCACTGGCTGGGCGACATGTTCGACCCCGCGCTCAAGGGCTACTGGGGCGACAACGACCCCGACAAGGCCATGGACACCGCGCTGGCCGTGATCGCCGCGCACCCGGACAAGGTGGACGGCATCAAGATCTCCCTGCTCGACAAGGACAAGGAAGTCGCGATGCGCCGCCGCCTGCCCCCGGGCGTGCGCATGTACACCGGCGACGACTTCAACTACGCCGAGCTCATCGCCGGTGACGGCTTCGGCGCCGAGAAGACGCACGGCCAGAGCGACGCGCTGCTGGGCATCTTCGACGCCATCGCCCCCGCCGCCAGCGCCGCGCTGGGCGAACTCGCGCAAGGCAACCTGCAGAAGTTCCACGACATCCTCGGCCCCACGGTGCCGCTGTCGCGCCACATCTTCGCCGCGCCCACGCGCTTCTACAAGACCGGTGTGGTCTTCATGGCCTGGCTCAACGGCCACCAGTCGCACTTCACCATGGTCGGTGGCCAGCAGAGCACGCGCTCGCTGCAGCACTTCGCCGAGCTGTTCCGCCTGGCCGATGCGGCCAACCTGCTGGAGCAGCCCGAGCTGGCCGTGCGCCGCATGGGCACGCTGCTGGCCCTGCATGGCGTGGAGGCCTGATCGATGCGCGACTTCTCCCATGACCACCGCTGGCTCTCGCTCAACACCGCCACGGTGCGCAAGAGCCGGGGGCAGGACCTGCCGCTCGATCAGATCCTGGACGCCTGCGCGCGCCACGGCATCCCGGCCATCTCACCGTGGCGGGACCAGGTCGCCGCCGTCGGGCTGAAAACCATCTCGGCCCAGGTGAAGTCGCTCGGCCTGAAGCTCTCGGGCTACTGCCGGGGCGGCATGTTCCCGGCGGTGGACGCCGCCGGGCTGCAGGCTGCGCGCGACGACAACCGCCGCGCGGTGGACGAGGCCTGTGAACTGAACGCACCTTGCCTGGTGCTGGTGGTCGGCGCCTTGCCCGGCGCGCTGGCTGGTCAAGCCGCGCACAAGGACATCGGCCGCTCGCGCCAACAGGTGAGCGAAGGCATTGCCGAGCTGCTCGAGTACGCCAAGGCCAACGGCATGCCGCTGGCCATCGAGCCCCTGCACCCCATGTACGCGGCCGACCGCGCCTGCATCAACACCATGGAGCAGGCGCTGGACGTGTGCGACGCGCTCGACCCGGGCCAGACCGGCGCGATCGGCGTGGCGGTGGACGTGTACCACGTGTGGTGGGACCCCAAGCTGCAGGCGCAGATCGAACGCGCGGGCAAGAACCGCCTGCTGGCTTTCCACGTGTGCGACTGGCTCACGCCCACCACCGACCTGCTCAACGACCGGGGCATGATGGGCGACGGCGTGATCGACATCCCGCGCATCCGGGGCTGGGTGGAAGCGCAGGGCTTCGCCGGCTTCAGCGAGGTGGAGATCTTCTCCACCGGCAACTGGTGGAAGCGCGATCACGACGAGGTCTTGAAGACCTGCATCGAGAGGCACCGCAGCGCGGTGTGACGAAACAAGGGCCCGCATGTCGGCCCTTGTTTTTTGGACGGCGAGGTTTCAGCGCAGGGTGGAGGCCTCGGTGCTTGCCGTCAGCACGGCGGCCACGGGCCGGCTCCGACGCTCGGCCTCGTCGGCCAGGATCAGCGAGCCTGTGGTGCGCTGTTGCAGGCGGCGCTGTTCGCCACGCTGCGTGACGTCGTTCAACACCGAGACAAACCACATGAGCAACAAGCCGGCGGCCGCAAACAGCAGCCAGATCAGCGCGTTGGAGAAGAAACCGAACCAGGAGTCGTCACGGTTGCCGGGCAGGTAGGCGGCGTTGCGGTTCATGGAAGTCTCCTCGATGCGTTGTTGGCTTGAACGCATGATCCCAGCGGCGGCCAGCCCGGCCTGTCGGCACAACCCGCCGCCCGCTGTAGGAGCCAGCCGACAAGGGCAGGCTTGACCCTCAAGCGGCTCCAGGGTTTCAAATCAGCCCATGAGCGACAAAACCCTGACACCGAGCCCCGCCGAATCCACCGTGCTGCACGTGCCCAGCATGTGTTGCGCGGCCGAGTTCAACCTGGTGGAAAAGGAACTGCGGCGCGTGGACGGCGTGCACGACGTGGCGCCCGACTTCATCCGCCGATCGGTGCGCATCCAGCACAACGCGATTCCCGAGCCCGAGCTGCTGGCGGCGGCAGCCCGCTCGGGCTTCGAGGTGCGCCCGGGCCGAGCGGCGCCCCAGGGCAAGGGCCTGGCGTCGATCGGCATCCGCACGGTGGATGCGGCGCCCCCCGCGCCCACCAGCCATGCGGCGCATGACCACGACCATGAACACGACCACAAGGACGGCCATGACCACGAGGAAGGGCCTGGCCACACGCACGCCAACGACACCTCGCCCTGGAAGCTCGCCGTGGGTGGCGTGCTGGCGCTGGCGGCGGAGGTGGTGGCGCTGGCCTATGGCGATGCCTCGTTCGGGGCGGTAGCCTTCGCGCTGGGCGCCATTGCCCTGGCTGGTCTGGACACCTACCGCAAGGGCCTCGTCGCCCTGCGCCGCTTCAACCTGAACATCAACGCCCTGATGACGGTGGCGGTCACGGGCGCCGCCATCCTGGGCCAGTGGCCCGAAGCGGCGATGGTCATGGTGCTGTTCGCCATCGCGGAAATGATCGAAGAGAAATCGCTGGACCGCGCGCGCCGCGCCATCGAAGGCCTGATGGCGATGGCGCCCGAGACTGCGCACGGTGCAGCAGGGCTCGGCCTGGCAGGAGGTGCCGGCGGCCACGGTGGCGCTGGGGGCGACCGTTCGCGTGCGCCCGGGGGAACGCATCGCGCTCGACGGCACCGTCACCTCCGGCTCCTCGGCGGTGGACCAGGCCGCCATCACGGGCGAGAGCGTGCCGGTGGACAAGCAGGCCGGCGACAAGCTGTTCGCCGGCACCATCAACCAGAACGGCGAGTTGCTCTACCAGGTGACGGCCAAGGCCGACGACTCGACGTTGGCCCGCATCATCCGCGCGGTGCAGGAGGCCCAGGCCAGCCGCGCGCCGACCCAGCGTTTCGTGGACACCTTCGCGCGCTATTACACGCCGGCCGTGTTCGCGGTGGCGATCGCCATCGCGGTGCTACCGCCGCTGCTGACGGGCGCGGACTGGCTCACCTGGGTCTACCGGGCGCTGGTGCTGCTGGTCATCGCCTGCCCCTGCGCGCTGGTGCTGTCCACGCCGATCTCCGTCGTGTCCGGGCTGACCGCCGCCGCCCGGCGCGGCATCCTGGTCAAGGGCGGCCTGTACCTGGAGCAAGGCCACCGGCTGAAGGTGCTGGCCCTGGACAAGACCGGCACGCTGACGCAGGGCCGACCGGTGGTGATCGACGTGCAGGCGCTGCAGGGCAGCGAAGACGAGGTGCTGGCGCTGGCGGTGTCGCTGTCCGGGCGCAGCGACCACCCGGTGTCCAAGGCGATTGCCGCGCGCGGCACCGGCACCCTGCGGGAGGTCACCGGTTTCCAGGCGCTGCAGGGACGCGGCATCGAAGGCAGCATCGCGAACGAGCGCTACCGCCTGGGCAACCACCGCCTGGTCGAAGAATCGGCAGCGTGTTCGCCCGAGCTGGAGGCGAAGCTGGACGCGCTGGAGGCGCAGGGCAAGACGGCGGTGGTGCTGGTGCGCGGCAAGGTGCCCATCGCCATCTTCGCGATCGCCGACCAGGTGCGCCCGGAAAGCGTGGAGGCCGTCGCGCAGCTGAAGCAACTGGGCGTTCGCCCGGTGATGTTGACCGGCGACAACCGGCACACGGCCGAGGCGATCGCGCGGCAGGTCGGCATCGAGGACGTGCGCAGCGAGCTGCTGCCGCAAGACAAGCTCAAGGCGATTCAGGAACTCTCGGCCGGCGACACGGTGGTGGGCATGGTGGGCGACGGCATCAACGACGCACCGGCGCTCGCCCAGGCCCACATCGGCTTTGCCATGGGCGCCGCGGGGACCGACACCGCGATCGAGACGGCCGACGTGGCCCTGATGGACGACGACCCGCGCAAGCTCGCCGAGTTCATCGACCTGTCCCGCGCCACCAAGGCCGTGCTGTGGCAGAACATCACCCTCGCCCTGGGCATCAAGGTGGTGTTCCTGAGCCTCGCGGTGGTGGGTGAGGCCACGCTGTGGATGGCGGTGTTCGCCGACATGGGCGGCAGCCTGCTCGTGGTGTTCAACGGCCTGCGGCTGCTGCGCCACCGCCGGCGCTGATTCAGTAGGCGCGGTCGCGGTCCAGCAGGCCGCGCTGGACGAAGAGCGCGCGCAGCGCGTCGTGTTTGAAGACACCGCAGCGCTCCAGCACCTGGAGCGTGTTGCCGCAGCGGCTGCGCATGTGCGCGTGGCGCAGGCCCTTGCCACTCACCTTGCTCAGCACGCGTTCGGTGGCGGCGGCATCCAGGCCGGCATCGCCCAGCAGGCGGCGATGGAAGCCGTCGTCCCAGGTGTGGAAGGCCGCGATGACGTCGGGCAGCAGGCGGCCGAAGAAGGCCTGGCTGTTGCCGTCCAGCCGGGGCCAGATCCGCTCGAACAGGTGGGCGAAGTACTTCGCATGCACCCACTCGTCTTCCAGGTGCGCGAGCAGCATGCCCTGCACCGCCGTGTGCGCCGTGCCGCGCATGACGTCGACGATGGCCTTGGTGATCATGGTCTCGCCGACGAAGCCGACCATGAACCAGGCCAGGTCGCGCCGCTGCGCCGGCACCTGGGCCGCCAGCGCCTCGATGGCCGAGATCTTCAGGCTGGGTTCGTCGCGCGCCTCCAGCGCGAACACCTCGCGGATGGCGCGGCTCGCGTGGGCCGTGAAGTAGGCGTGGTAGCCCTCATCGGTGTACAGCTTCAACGCGTCGAGCGCGAGCGCTTCGGGCACGAAGGCGCGCAGGCGGTTTTCCGCGATGACCTGAGCCGCCACGTTGACGATGCGGTGCTCGGTGAGCGCCATGTCGTCCAGGAAATGCACCAGCCGCGCGGCGCACAGGCGGTTGCGCCGGGCCATGTCGAGGTGGCGCAGCGCCGGGTGCGACATGAGTTCGTCGGTCTGACCGAAGACGAACCACTGCACGCTGCTGAACTCGCCCGCGCTGCCGGACAGATCGAAGTCGGTCAATGAGGACTTGGCGCGCACCGAGGCGGTGGCGATCCAGTCCTTGAAGGGCGAGTCGGCTTCCTTTCTGGCGCGCATCCGGGTTCTTCCGCATTCGATTGAGGGGTTCTCGAGTATGTCAAGAATCCGTGGCGATATTCCCTAAAGGCGGTGACCTGCCCCTTAGGGCAGTGCCCAAAAGTGCATGGCGGGCCCAGAATCGACACGCCCATGAACCTGCTTCTCATCGATGACCACCCGATGTTCGGCGTCGGGTTCGTTCACGCCCTCACCCACCTGCGCCCAGGCATCGACGCCCGGGCGGTGCTGCACCTGGAACACGGGCTGGCGCTGGCCCGGCAATGGCCCGGGCTGAACGTGGTGCTGATCGACTACCGGCTGGCGGGCGACGATGGGCTGGCCGGCTTGCGGCGCTTCGGCACGCAACACCCGCTGGTCGCGCGCGTGCTGATCTCGGGCCAGGAAGACCGGCACCTGCTGGCGCAGGCGCGCACGGCCGGCGCCGCGGGCTTTCTGGGCAAGTCGTTGCCGATCGCCGAGATCCTCGCCGCGCTGGAGAAGATCGTCGGCGGTGGCGAACATTTTCTCCCGACGGCATCCACCAGCCAGGTGCCCGCGAATACCACCACCACCCCAGGGCCGACGGCACGCCAGCTCGAGGTGCTGCTGCTGATCGCGCGGGGCCAGCAGAACAAGCAGATTGCGCACGAACTGGGCATTGCCGAGCGCACCGTGAAGCTGCACGTCACCGCGCTGCTGGATGCGCTGGGCGCGCGCAACCGCACGCACCTGCTGGTGCTGGCACGCGACTCGGGCCTCATCTGAATGGACCTCCCCACCAGCGCCCCGGGCCCGACCGCGCTGGAGGTGGACCAGATCAACCGGCTGGTGCGCACCACTCCTGCGGTGTGGTTCCTGAGCACGCTGGGCGCGTTGATCTGCTACCTGCAGTTCGCCGACTCGCAGACCGATTCGCGCCTTGACTGGTGGCTGGCTGCCTTCTGCGCGGTGAGCACGCAGAGGCTGGTGGCGTCCCTGTTCGTGTACCGCGTGCCGCGCTCGGTCCGCCTGATCCGCTGGTGGCTGAGCAGCACGCTGGTGCATGCCGCGCTGTGGGGCCTGCTGAGCGTGGTCCTGCTGACCCCGGGGCCGCCCCAGGCGGAGTCCATCCTGCACATCACACTGGTGGCAATCGCCATGGGCGGCTCGGTGCGCCTGCCCGGCTTCCGCCTCACGCTGATCGCCCATGTGGGCCTGGTGCTCGGCCCACTGATCCTGCGCGACCTGTGGACGGCCAACCCGTACCACGCGGTGCTGGCGTTCCTGGTGTTCCTGATCGGGGTGTACGCCCTGGTCAGCGGTCGCAACCAGTCGCTGGCCCTGCGCGAGATTCACGTCCAGCGCCAGCGCAACGAGGAACTGATCGTCGCATTGCAAAGAGAGAACGAACGCAGCGAAACCGCGCGCGGCGTGGCCGAAGAGGCGAACGCGGCGCGCACCCGTTTCTTCGCGGCCGCCAACCACGACCTGCGCCAGCCCCTGCACGCCATGCGCCTGCTGTCGCAGACGCTGCTGGAACAGGGCCACAAGGTGGACGTGGCAGCGGTGTCCACCCACCTGGTCGAGTGCGTGGAGGGCATGGCGGAGGTGATCGACGACCTGCTGGAGATCACGCGGCTCGACGTGGGCCACATGGCGCCGCACTGGTCGAGTTTTCCGCTGGACGATCTGGTGCGGGAGTGCTGCCGGCCCCACGAACCGCTGGCGCTGGCCAAGGGCCTGCGGCTGGACATCGATGTGGGCCGACTCGCAGTGCACAGCGACCGCGCCCTGCTGGCCCGCGTGCTGAGCAACCTGGTCTCCAACGCCATCCGCTACACCGAGCGCGGCGCCGTGCGGGTGGCCTGCGCCCTGACAAGCGACGAAAGCCACGTCTGGCTCGATGTGGAAGACACCGGCATCGGCATCGATGAAGAGGACCTGCCGCGCATCTTCGAGGAGTTCTACCAGGTGGGCAACCCGGCCCGCGACCGCCACCTGGGCCTGGGACTGGGCCTGGCCACCGTGAAGCGCCTGAGCGACCTGCTGTCGCTGGATGTGTCGGTGCTGCGCTCGGCGCCCGGCCAGGGCAGCGTGTTTTCCCTGAAGCTGCGGCGCGTGGCCATGGACGAAGTCACGATGAGCGCCACGGCCCATCCCGAGCCGGGCGCCCAAGAGGCTTTGCTGCCCGGCCACCGCGTGCTGGTGATCGAGGACGACGCCGATGCGCGCGCCGCGCTCACGGGCCTGTTGCGCTCGTGGGGTTGCGACGTGCGTTCGGCGGCGGATGCGGCCACCAGCCTGAGCCACATTCGGACGGGGTTCCGGCCCGATGCCCTGGTGGTGGACCTGCGCCTGCCCGACGGTGCCAGCGGCATCGACGCCTTGCGCGACGTGCGCGCGCTGCTGGGTGACGAGGTGCCCGCCGTGATGGTGACGGGCGACGCCGGAAGCCCCCACATGCGGCGGGCTCAGGACGTCGGCCTGACGGTGATGGTCAAGCCGGTGCGGCCGGTGCAGCTGCGCGCGTTCCTGGGCCTGGTGTTCGCCAGGGAGCAGGCGCCGCAGCCCGACTGAGGAAGGGCTCAGCGCAACAGGGGGTTGCGCGCGGGCGGCGCGCCCTTGCGGCTGCACACCGCCTCGGACACCGAGCGCCCCAGCACGTTGAAGGACCCGCCGACGAAGCAGCCGTATTCCTGGCCGCTCTTGGTGCGCACGGCGTAGCGGGTGGTGGTGCCCTCGTCGACGCGGTTGCTCACGGTGAACGCGTTTCGCTCCAGGCCGAGCGCAAAGGCGGTGCGGTCGACGATGGCCTCGTCGGTCACGGCCATCGATGCGCAACCGGCGGTGAGCAGCAGCGCGGCAAGGGTGGGTACCCAGAGTCTGGGTGAGTGCATGGGTTCTCCTGTCCTGAAAGAGTGAGGTGGTGACGGCAAGGTCTGCCGCGAACCCATGCTAGGCAGGACCTCCCCGGCGGGGAACAGCACCTTCGGGCAGGTGATGCGCGCGCGCATCGCCCTGCCCGATGGTGTTATGGAGCCGCGCGCCCTTCGTTCCTAGCATCCGCCCCATGTACAACCATGGAGCACATGAATGAAATGGCAAGGAACGATCGCACGGCTGTCCGTGCTGGCGGCGGTGGCCGCCGTGCTGGGCGCCTGTGGAGGCTCGAACAACAGCAGTGGAAGTGGTGGCAACAGCCCCGCTCCCGCTCCGGACACCAGCAGGCTGGAGGTGACCGTGGTGGGCAGCGGCAACATCAGCTCACTGCCCACCGGGCTGGACTGCAACGACGCCTGCGGCGCACCCTTTGCGACCGGCAGCGCGGTGACGCTGACGGCCACACCGGCGGCGGGGCAGCAACTGGCCAGCTGGAGCGGCGCCTGCAGCGGCGCGGCGCTGACCTGCACCGTGTCGATGGACCAGGCGCGCTCGGCCACGGCCACCTTCGTCGCCGACCACGGCCACGCGCTTCGACCTGTCGGTCACGCGCACCGGCAGCGGCGATGTGACTTCGTCACCGGCGGGCATCAGCTGCGGCAGCAGCTGCGAGGCCCAGTTCAACGCCGGCACCCTGGTCACGCTGACGGCCAGCCCCGCGTCGGGCCAGGTGTTCGATGGCTGGAGCGGCGCCTGCCGCAACCAGGCCCTGAGCTGCGACGTGACGATGAGCGCGGCGCGAGCCGTGGCGGCCGCCTTCAAGGCAGCGCCCAGCCAGGCGGGCTGGGGTGAGCTGGTGAACCTGGCGGGCGCGGGCGCGGCGACGCCGGTGGTGGCGATCGACGACGCGGGCCGGGCCACCGCCGTGTGGCGCCAGCTGAACCCGGGCACCACCGAGCACCACGTCTGGAGCAGCCGCTCGGTCTCGGGAGGCACCTGGTCCACGCCCGAGCGGCTGGAGAGCAACACCGGCAACGTGAGCGAACTGCGCTTGTCGGTGGACGCGGCCACGGGGCGCGGCATGCTGCTGTGGATCCAGGCCGGCCCCACGGTGGACCTGCATGCGAGGCCGCTGGACCCCACCACCGGCTGGGGCGCCGCCGCGGTGGTGGACAGTGGCGCGGGCATGGTCGGCGTGAGCAGCGTGGGCACGGACCACAGCGGCAACGCGGTGGCGGTCTGGTCGCAGATCGGCCCGGCGACGCGCTTCAGCATCCACGCCAACCGCTACACGCCCGGCGGCGGCTGGGGTTCGCCGCAGCTGATCGAGACCAACGAGGTGGTCGGCAGCGTGGACGGTGACCCCGTGGTGGCGGTGACGCCCGCCGGCGACGCACTGACCGTGTGGAAGCGCTCCGGCGGCGGCGGTGACCTCTGGGGCAACCGCTTCACCGTGGGCGCGGGCTGGGGAACCGCTGCCGCCATCGTGACCGACGCGGGCGCCTTCCAGACCCTGGGCCGGCACGACCTCGCGCTCGATGCCGGTGGCAACGGCCTGCTGGCCTGGGGCCAGCTCGACATCGCGGGCGGCACCGGCAACAACGCCATCTGGTTCAAACGCTTCAATGCCGGCGCCTGGCAACCGGCGGTGGGCACCGTGGCACCAGCCGTGCCCAACACGCAAGGCTTCGTCAGCACGCCGGTGCTGCGCATGAACGCGGCGGGCACGGCGGTGGTGGTCTGGGGCGATGCCGACCAATCGCTGAACGCGGCGGCGGCCGCCCCGCAGGCGGTGGCCTTCAGCGGCCCGACCACGCTGCGCAGCGCCAACGGTGGCACCTGGGACAGCCTGCCGGTGGTGGGCGTGGACAGCGCGGACCGCGCGATGGTCGCCTGGGTCGATCCCGTGGGCAGCAACGTCACGGTGTCGCGCCTGACGCCGGGCAGCGGCTGGTCCACGGCGGAGGTGGTGGAAACCTACACCGACCCGTCGTACACCCCGGCCCTGGCCATGAACGGGCAAGGCCACGCGGTGCTCGGATGGGCGCAGCTCTTCTCCGCCACCGGCACGCAGATCGTGGTGCGCCGCTGGAACGCGGGGCCGTGAACGGCGACGGCCGTCAGGCCGCGGCCGACTCCGCCGACCTCGATGAGGCGGCGGGGTCGGCCTTTTTCATGGCCTGCAGCGCCTTCTGCACCACACCCTGCTGCGTATTGACCGGGCGCAACAGGCGGCTGGCGATCAGGCGTTCGCAGCTGCGCTTGGTCATCGAATGCGGCCGGCCTCCCCGGCTCACGAACATGAACAGCGTGCCCTTGCTGCTGGCCCAGATGAGTTGGGCGCGCAGCCACTCGCGGTGGGAATACAGGTCCACCCAGTCGCCTTCGTGCAGGCCCACCAGCGTAGCGGCGGCGTTGATGTCTTCCAGTTCGCCCTCTTCGGCCAGGGCCGCGGCCTGCGAATCGTCCTCGCTGGCGCGGGCCTGCACCTGGGTTTCGATGAGGTCGCCGTAATCGGTCGGCATGGTGTCCTCGAAACCGGCGGCCTCCAGCTCGCGCTTGCCCAGCCAGGGCTGCGCGCGCGGCTTCGGCTTGCGCTGCTCGGGCGTGGCGGGCAGGGTTTCGTCGAGGTCCATGGACATGGAGGAAGGCACCTCCTCCAGGGGCATCGCGCCGGAGTTCTCCATCGGCGGCAGGCCGGAGTGGCTCGCGTCGGCGCGGATGCGCGCGCGGCGCAGGCCCAGCACCGGCTGGTGCAGGCGCATCAGCGCATCGAAAAAGGGCTTGGTTTCCTCGCGCGTCTTGCCCAGCATGTCCAGCCCCGCGTGCAGCGTGGCGAGCATGCCCGGCACCATGGCGAACAACTCCTTGGGCCGCTTGAGCGTGACCTCCTTCTTCACGCTCCACAGCAGGTTGGACACCACCTTGCGGTAGCCGCCGGGGTCGGCCTCGTCCGGCTCGTTGAGCTTGGCCGAGGCGATCACCAACGACCAGGGGCCGTAGAGGAAATCGAGGATCACGCCGGGCGCGTTGTCCACGTCGGGCCGCTGGCTCAGGTCCCAGGCGATCTGGTCCGCCATGGCCTGCCGCTCTTCGGCATAGCGGATGGACTGCAGGCTGTTGTCCTGCAGCGCGAGTTCCTTCTGGTCCTGCGCTTCCCAGCCCTGCCGCAGCTCGGTGAGCACGTCGGCGAACGGCTGGGGGTCGCGGGTGGCGGTGGCATTGAGCTCGTTGAACGCGCTCTGCACCGGCTGGAAGAAGCTGTCGAATTCGGGCGCGAACTCGTCGTTGAACTTGAAGCTGCGCTGCGCCACGCTCTCGATCAGGCGCCGCGCGGGGTGTTCGTCTTCGTTGAAGAAGCGCGGGTCTGCCATGGCCAGGCGCAACAGCGCCGGCTCCAGCGCCACCACCGATTCGCGCACCGGCCCCAGAAGCAAGGGATCGCTCGCCACCTGGCTGACCAGCGTGCGCACCAGGTCCAGGCCCACGGCCTGGCTGACGCGCTGCGCTTTCTGCTTGAGGTGCATGAGCACGCGCGAGCGCTCGTGCGCGGCGGCGTAGGTGCCCCAGGCCTTGTGGCTGAGCTGGCTGGAGATGCCGATCTCGCGCGCCGGCCGGTCCACCACCGGCAGGTCGCGGTACTGCGTCTGCTGCTCCAGGATCATGGACTCGTCGAGCACCGGGATCGCGGCAAACGCCTCGATGGCGGCGAGCTCTTCGCTCACCTGCTCGTAGTAGTCCGGGGTCAGGTGGCGGTCGAAGTGTTTGCCGCCCTGCTTCAGGAAGTCATGGAAGACCTGGTGGTCTTCACCCGGCTGCATGCGCGCCAGCGTCTGCATGGACGGCAGTGGATCGGCACTGGCCCAGCCCGGCGCGTGGTGGCCGCTGCCCCCGGTGTCGCCGGCGTCCTGCCACTGGCTGCTGGGCGGGACGCCCAGCCCGGCCGCGCGGGACGACGTGCCCAGGTTGCCCGAGCGGGTGGACAGGCCGCCGGATCGGGTGGACGCGCCCGACTCTTCCACCAGCCGCACGCGGTAGCCGGCTTCCTGCACGTTGGCGCGCTGCAGGATCAGCGCCACGCGCTCGTAGAGTTTCTGCAGCTCGCGGGCCAGCGCGTCGCCCATGTGCCGCAACCACAGGGCGCGCACCTCGGGCTCGGACTCGGCCGAGGCCATGAGCTCGCGCAGCGCCCGCACGAAGACCGAGGGCCGCATGGGGTTGCGCTCGGCCTGCACCGTCTGCAGGCCGATCACCGAACTCATCAGGGCATCGAGCACGCCGAGTTGCTGCTCCACCACCGGCATGAGGCTGTGCACCAGCCGGGCCGATTCGAGCGACTCGTTGACCGCGTCGTCCTCCACCAGCGACAGCAGGGAGGACTCGGACAGCAGGGCCGGGCGCGAGCTGTTCATCTCGGGCGAGGCCATCAGGGCATCGCGCAGGTGCTGCGAGAAGCTGCGTCCCCACTGGATCTTGTTCTGCAACAGACCCCACCAGGCCAGAGCGAGGCGGTCGCGCTGGGCGACTTCCTTGGAGGCTTTTTCCGCGGCCTGCAGGCTGGCGATGGCCGAGTCGGCGCAGCGCGCCAGCATGTCGGGCGCGCCAGAGAGTGCTTCCTGAAAGCACTGCTGCAGCAAACGGGAGGGCGCCGTCATGGGCGGTGTGCGGGAATCGGCCGGGTGGGTATATGTATCAAGATGCTTTTATACCCGCTGGCAAGGCCCACCGCGTGAAGGGCGGCAAATATTCGGCAGCCGGGCGCAACACCAGCATCGGCGGCGCCCGGGTGGCCGGCCGGCTTCAGGCCGGCGCCAAAACGGTGCGCCGCACCCGGCGCACGTTGAAAGCGCTCGCGATGAGCACCGCCTGCACCACCGCCAGGCCGATCAGCACGCCCTGGAACTGGCCGTGGTCCATGAGCACGCCGAAGATCAGCGGCGAGATGGCCTGGCCGATGTCCAGCCCGGAATACACCACGCCGTACACACGGCCGGTGGCGTTGTCGGGCGTGGACTTCTTCACCAGCAGGTCGCGCGAAGGGCCCGCGATGCCGGCCGAGAAGCCCATGGCGCCGAACAGCACCGGCACCACCGCCGCCGGCACATGGGCAAAGGCCAGCACCAGCGCGATGACCGCCGCCAGGCCAAAGCCCACGCCCACCACGCGCTCGCAGCGCGCCGGATCGGACGCGAGGAAGCCACCCAGCACCATGCCGCCGGCCGCGCAGACCATGTAGATCGTCAGGCACACCGCCACCAGCGCGAGCGGCACGCCGTGCAGCTGGCGCGCGGCTTCGGGCGCGAAAGCCTGCACCACGCTGAGCGCCATGGCATAGAAAAAGAAGAAACCGAAACACATCCACACCGCCGGAATGCGCAGGAAAGCCGTGGAGCTTTCCGTGGCCGCGTGGGCCGGTCCCTGAACCGGCTTGGGCGCGGCCGGCAGGCTGAGGCGCTCGCGGTTGAACCACAGCACGGCCAGCACCGCGAAGGCCAGCACACCCGCGCTGGCCAGGGCCGCGCGCCAGGAGAAGGCCAGCGCGATCGGCACCATCATGGCCGGCGCCAGCGCCCAGCCCAGGCTGCCGGTGATGCCGTGCACGCTGTAGGCGTGCCCCAGGCGGGGCGCGCTCACCTTGCGGTTGAGCAGGGTGTAGTCCACCGGGTGGAACACCCCGTTGCCGATGCCGGCCACGATGGCGAAGAAGGCCATCATCCAGTAGCCGGTGCTGGCCGCGAACCCGAAAGCCGCCACGCCCAGCAGCGCCAGGCCGGCGAACAGCACCGGGCGGGGACCGAGGCGGTCCACCACGAAACCCGAGGCGGTCTGCACCGCGCACGAGGTGACGAAGAAGATGGTCATCAGGAAACCCAGTTCCGCGTAACTGGCGTTGAACGCGTCCTTGAGCCAGGGGAACAGCGGCGCGAGCAGCAGCTGGCTGAAATGGCTGACCATGTGGGCCAGGCCCACCAGCCCGATGAGGCTGGCGTCCTGCCGCAGGGCCACGGGCGGCGGCAGGGATGAGGTGGTGCTGGAGGAAGACATGGCGTGATCGTAGATCGGCCCGACTTCGCCGAATCGCGACGATCTGTCAGAATTCGTTGAAAGTCCGCCAACGCACCAAAACGATGCCTCAGCGCCCTCGCCCCGGCCCCACGCTCCTCGGAGACACCGATCCCTTCACGCCCGACGCGGCCCGCCCGGTGCGCGTGCGCGCCCGCGACCTGAGCGCGGACACCCACTTCGAACCGCACCGCCACCCCTGGGGGCAGTTGGCCTACTGCGCCACGGGCATCGTGCAGGCGATGGCCTCTCCCGACGACCCGAGCCTGCAGGCGGTGACCTACATCGTGCCGCCCTCGCGCGCGGTGTGGATTCCGCCCGGCATGCGCCACGCCGTCACGGTGCGCGAGGCCGCCGAGCTGCGCACGCTCTACATCCACGCGGGCGCCGCGCCCGCCGGCTGGACGGCCTGCCGCATGATCGTCGTCTCCCCCCTGTTGCGCGAGCTGATCCAGGCCATGGACGCGGCCACGCGGCGAGCGGCCGAACCGGCGCGCGACCGCCTGCTGACCGATCTGGTGCTCGACGAGCTGGCGCACGCCGACACCCAGACCCTGGGCGTGCCGCTGCCGCGCGACAAGCGGCTGCGCGCCCTGTGCGAGGCGGTGCTGCGCGCGCCCGGCGAACGCGCCACGCTGGCCGAGTGGGCGGCCGACACCGGCGCGAGCGAACGCACCGTGGCGCGGCTGTTCCGCGAAGAACTGGGCACCACCTACCAGCAGTGGCGGCAGCAGGCGGTGCTGGCACACGCCTTGCCTATGCTCGCCCGGGGCATGCCCATCGGTCAGGTGGCGGCGGCCACGGGTTACGCCAGCGACAGTGCGTTCAGCGCGATGTTCAAGGCGGCCATGGGCCATCCGCCAACGCGCTGGGGCTTGCGGGCCGACGGCCAGCAACGCTGAAGGAGACTCGGCGCGGCCGTCTTTCCGCCCTTCAAGGAGCTGTCATATCTGACAGGCAGCATGGGACATGCTCGGGCCAGAATGGTGCCGAGATTCGGGGAGTAAAAAGATGGAATGCAACAACCAACGCTACGTGAAGACATCCCGCGCCTGGGATGCCCTCACTTGGCCCGACCGACTGGGCCGCCAGACACACACCGTCCTGTTGCTGGCCAACGGCAGGCGCAGCGAGCAGGAACTGGTGGGCCTGCTGGGCAACGATGTGAAAGAACTTCTGCAGCGTTTGCAGCAAGAAGGTTTGCTGCAGTGCGCCACGACCGGGGCCACGGCGGAGACCGACGACGACGCGGTGGCGGGCGCCTGACTCAGAGCCAGCGCTTGAGCAACCCCATCACACGCTGGAACCGCGCCCCATACGGCGGGTAGAACAGCCAGCCCATCGCCCAACGCGACTGCACCAGCACCGGCTTCTGCTGCGTGAAGCGCAGGAAGCCGGCCTCGCCGTGGTACGAGCCCCAGCCGCTTTCGCCCACGCCACCAAAAGGCAGGCCTTCGTGCGCGATGTGCATCAGCGTGTCGTTCACGGTCACACCACCGCTGACCGTGCGGTTCAGCAACCTGTCTCGCGCGGCGGTGTCGCTGCCGAACCAGTACAGCGCCAGCGGTCGGGGTCGCAGGTTGATGAAGGCGATGGCGTCGTCGATGCCGTCGTAGGCCACCACCGGCAGGATGGGGCCGAAGATTTCTTCGCCCATCAGGCGCAGGCCCGGCGCCGCATCGAACACCAGCACGGGGTTCATCTGGCGCGCACCGCCGCTGGTGCCACCGGGTGGCGCCACATTCACCACGCGCGCGCCGCCTGCCTGGGCTTCGTCCAGCAGCGCGACCAGGCGCGCCTGGTGCCGCTCGCTCACGATGGCGGCGTAGTCGGGGTTGCCCGCGATGCTGGGGAACAGGCGCGCCACGGCGGCGGTGTAGGCGCGTTCGAACTCGGCCTCCCGGTCGCGCGGCAGCAGCACGTAGTCGGGCGCGATGCAGGTCTGGCCGGCGTTGAGCAGCTTGCCGTGCGCGATCTTGACGGCCGCATCGTTCAGGTCGCACGAGGCATCGATCACGCAGGGTGACTTGCCGCCCAGCTCCAGCGTGGTGGGCGTGAGGTTGGCCGCCGCGGCCGCCGCCACCTGGCGGCCGACCTGGGTGGAGCCGGTGAAGAACAGGTGGTCGAACGGCAGGCGGGAGAAGTCCTGCGCCACGTCCGGCCCGCCCAGCACCACGCTGAACTCGTCGGCCGCGAAAGCCTGCTGCACCAGCGTGGCGATGAGGGCCGAGGTGTGGGGCGTGAGTTCGCTGGGCTTGAGCATCACGCGGTTGCCGGCCGCCAGCGCCGTGGCGGCCGGGCCGAACGTGAGTTGCAGCGGGTAGTTCCAGGGACCGATGACGCCGACCACGCCCAGGGGCTGGCGCTGGATGTGGGCCCGCGCGGGCTGCAGGTACAGCGGCGTGCGCAGCGCGCTGCGGCTTCATCCAGCCGGGCAGGTGCTTGTGCAGCTGGGCCATGCCCGCGCGCAGCACGAACAGGTCCGCCGCCTCGGTGAGCTGCGGCGAGCGCACGCCGAAGTCGGCCTCCACTGCCTCGGCCAGGGCCGGCGCGTGGCTGTCGATCAGGGCACGCAGTCGGGCCAGCCGGTCGCGCCGCAATGCCAGTGGCACGTCCACCTGGGCGCGGCTGGCGTTGTACTGCGCGTCGAACAGCGCCCGCAGAGGCAGGGAGGGAGGGATCTGGGTCATGGGTTTCATGATAGGCCGCCCCTCCCGTCAAGGGTAGAGCCCCTCCCCCATCCACGACGGACGGAGGAGCCCCCTGCCTCAGGCCTGCACGACGCCGTCGCCGAACTCGAACACGCCGGGGTTCTGCACCGGGTCCACGTCCACCGGAATGGACGACTTCGGTGGGTAGCGCCCTTCGAGCAGGAACTTCGAGAGCGGGTTCTCGATGCGCTGCTGGATCGCGCGCTTGAGCGGGCGCGCGCCGAAGACCGGATCGAAGCCGACCTTGGCCAGCTCGGCCAGGGCCGCCGGCGAGACATCCAGGTGCAGGTCCATCCTGGCCAGGCGCGCTTCGAGCACCTTGAGCTGGATCGCGGCGATCGATTCGATGTGCTTCGCGTCGAGCGCATGGAACACCACCGTCTCGTCGATGCGGTTGAGGAACTCGGGCCGGAAGTGGTTCTTGAGTTCGTCCCAGACCGCTTCCTTCACCTCGTCGTACGGCGCGCCGACCATGGCCTGGATCATGTGCGAGCCGATGTTGCTCGTCATGACGATCACGGTGTTCTTGAAGTCCACGGTGCGGCCCTGGCGATCGGTCAGGCGGCCGTCGTCGAGCACCTGCAGCAGCACGTTGAACACGTCGGGGTGGGCCTTCTCGACCTCGTCGAGCAGCACCACGCTGTAAGGCTTGCGGCGCACGGCTTCGGTGAGGTAACCGCCCTCCTCGTAACCCACGTAGCCGGGTGGCGCGCCGATCAGGCGCGCGACCGAGTGCTTCTCCATGAACTCGCTCATGTCGATGCGGATGAGGTGGTCTTCGCTGTCAAACAGGAAACCGGCCAGCGCCTTGCACAGCTCGGTCTTGCCCACGCCCGTGGGGCCGAGGAACAGGAAGGAGCCGGTCGGGCGGTTCGGGTCGGACAGGCCCGAGCGCGAACGGCGGATGGCGTTGGCGACGGCACCGATGGCCTCGTCCTGGCCGACCACGCGCTCGTGCAGCTTGCCTTCCATCAGCAACAGCTTGTCGCGCTCGCCCTGCATGAGCTTGGACACCGGAATGCCGGTGGCGCGCGCCACGACCTCGGCGATCTCTTCGGCGCCGACCTGCGTGCGCAGCAGCTGTGGGCGACCCTTGCCGTCCTTGTTCAGCGCCTTGCCCGACTCGACGGCCTGCGCGTCCTTCAGGCGCTTTTCCAGCTCGGGCAGCTTGCCGTACTGCAGCTCGGCGACCTTGTTGAAATCGCCCTTGTCGGTGAAGGTCTTGATCTGCGAGCGGATGCGATCCATCTCTTCCATCACGTCCTTGGAGCCGAGCGCGGCGGCCTTCTCGGCCTTCCAGATCTCGTCGTAGTCGGAGATCTCTTTTCCAGCCGCGCGATCTCTTCCTCGATCAGGCCAAAGCGCTTCTGCGAGGCCTCGTCCTTCTCGCGGCGCACGGCTTCGCGCTCGATCTGCAGCTGGATCAGGCGGCGGTCGAGCCGGTCCATCACCTCGGGCTTGGAGTCGAGTTCGATCTTGATCTTGGACGCGGCCTCATCGATCAGGTCGATCGCCTTGTCGGGCAGGAAACGGTCGGTGATGTAGCGGTGGCTGAGTTCGGCCGCGGCCACGATGGCCGGGTCGGTGATCTGCACGCCGTGGTGCACTTCGTACTTCTCCTGCAGGCCGCGCAGGATGGCGATGGTCGCCTCCACGCTGGGCTCGCCCACGAGGATCTTCTGGAAGCGGCGCTCCAGCGCGGCGTCCTTCTCGATGTATTTGCGGTATTCATCAAGCGTGGTGGCGCCCACGCAATGCAGTTCGCCACGCGCCAGGGCCGGCTTGAGCATGTTGCCCGCGTCCATCGCGCCTTCGGCCTTGCCCGCGCCCACCATGGTGTGCAGCTCGTCGATGAAGACGATGGTCTGGCCCTCGTCCTTGGCCAGTTCGTTGAGCACGGTCTTGAGGCGCTCCTCGAACTCGCCGCGGAACTTGGCGCCGGCCAGCAGCGCGGCCATGTCCAGGCTCAGCACGCGCTTGCCCTTGAGCGAGTCGGGCACTTCACCGGCCACGATGCGCTGCGCCAGGCCTTCGACGATGGCGGTCTTGCCCACGCCGGGTTCGCCGATGAGCACGGGGTTGTTCTTGGTGCGGCGCTGCAGCACCTGGATGGCGCGGCGGATCTCGTCGTCGCGGCCGATCACCGGGTCGAGCTTGCCCAGGCGGGCGCGCTCGGTGAGGTCCAGCGTGTATTTCTTGAGGGCTTCGCGCTGGCCTTCGGCCTCGGGGCTGTCCATCTTCTGCCCGCCGCGCACGGCGGTGATGGCCGCTTCCAGGCTCTTGCGGTTCAGGCCGTTTTCATTGGCGATGCGGGCGAGTTCGCCTTTGCTGTCGGCCACGGCGAGCAGGAAGAGCTCGCTGGCGATGAACTGGTCACCGCGCTTGATTGCCTCCTTTTCGGTGGCCTGCAGCAGCTTGGCCAGCTCGGGGCCGACCTGCACCTGGTCCTGCCCCTGCACTTCGGGCAGGCGCTGGACCGCCGCTTCCGCGGCCTTGGCCAGGCCCGGCACGTTCACGCCCGCGCGCTGCAACAGCGACTGCGGGCCGTCGGCCTGGCGCAGCAAGGCCAGCAACAGGTGGGCGGGTTCGATGTAGGCGTTGTCGGCGCCCAGGGCCAGGGTTTGCGCTTCGCCGAGGGCTTCCTGGAACTTGGTGGTGAGTTTGTCGAGACGCATGAAAAGGCTCTCCGTGAATTCAGAACTGCATCACACATGGCGCTGATCCCCGGGTTTTCAAGGCGCGGCACCCGCTGCCGCCACCCGGGTTGACGCCGATCAAACCGACGCAGGGTCGGGCCGTCGCCAGTAAGCGTAAGCCCAGGCCGTGGAAAAGCCCAGCCTCTGGTAGAGCGCGAGCGCCGGTGCGTTGCTGGCGTCGACCTGCAGGAAGGCTTGCGGAATGCCGCGTTGCGCGGCCTCCTGCGCCATCGCGCGCAGCAAGCGCCCAGCCAGGCCGCGGCCGCGCTGCGCGGCCGCGGTGCGCATGCCGTGCACCCCCAGCCAGCCGTGGCCGAACGAGGCCGCGCCACAGGCCAGCGTGTGGCCGTTCTCGCGCAGGCTGGCATACCGCGTGCCCGTGGCGCGGCTCAGCGAGCGGGCACGGCTGGCCCCATCCACCGGGTCCAGGCCCTCGCCCAGGAACATGGCCATCCAGGCCGCGTCGGGCACATCGGCCAGGACAGCGGCCGGATCGGCCTCGACGTTCAGCAGCGCCTCGATCGGGGCGGTCTGCGTCAGCGTGGGCTGCCGGCGCACGAAACCCTGCTGCCGCAAGGCCTGCTGGAAAGGCTCGAACGCGGGCAGGTCCGGCAGGCGGAGCGCGGGGGTGAAGCCACGGGCCTCGTACCGCGCCAGGATCGAGGCCAGCAAGCCAAGGTCGGGCGCTGCATGGTGCAGGGGCACGGCGCTGCGCGCGCGGCCCACGGTGCCGCTGTCCATGGGCAACAACCAGCCGGGCAAGGCCTCCACCACCTCCGGCGCCACCGCCTGCAGCGTGGCGCGTTCGATGGCTTCGACGTCGGCGGCGCGGGTCATGTCAACCGTTGCGCGCCTCGATGCCCCAGCGCGCGAGCGCCGCGTCGTCGCTCACGCGGGCGTCGACCCAGCGCGCGCCCTCGGGCGTCTGTTCCTTCTTCCAGAACGGCGCCTGGGTCTTGAGGTAGTCCATGAGGAACTCGCAGGCCTGGAAGCTTTCGCCCCGGTGCGCGGAGGTCACGGTCACCAGCACGATCTGGTCCAGCGGCTGCAGCAGGCCCACGCGGTGGATCACGCGCGCGCCGTACAGATCGAAACGCTGGAAGGCCTCATCGATCATGGCCTCGATCGATTTTTCGGTCATGCCTGGGTAGTGCTCCAGCTCCATCGTGCTCACGCTCTGGCCGTCGTTGCGGTCCCGCACGGTGCCGATGAAGCTGCAGACGGCGCCCACGCGCGCGTCCTGCAGGCGCAGTTGAGCGACCTCGGTGCTGAGGTCGAAGTCTTCCGTCTGGATGCGGACGCGGGGCGCCATTTCAACCACCCGTGACGGGAGGAAAGAACCCGACCTCGGCGCCCTCGGTGAGTGGGGCGGACTCCTCGCTCATGGCCTGGTTCAGGGCCACGCGCACCGCCCGGCCCGGCGCCAGCACGTCCGCGTACGCGCCCCCGCGCGCCACGAGCTCGGCGCGCAAGGCCGAGAGCGTGGTGGCCTGGGTGTCCACCGCTTCGCTGCCCATGCCCAGGGCCTCGCGGATGGCGGCGAAGTAGCGCAACTGAACTTTCATGCGAGCAGGTCCGCAAAGGAGATGTAGGACACGGGGTCGCCGTGGGCGATGGTGGTACCGGCCGGGTTGTCGACCAGGCCATCGCCCCAGACGGCGGAGGTGAGCACACCCGAACTCTGGTTGGGGAACAGGTCCAGCCCGCCCGCGGCGTTGCGGCGAACGCGCAGGAACTCGCGGCGCTTGTCGGCCCGCGCCACGGTGAAATGAGCGGGCAGCGTGGTGGCCGGCGGCAGCGCCTGGAAGCGGTTCGCGGGCACACCTTGCAGCTTGAGCAGGAAGGGCCGCACCAGCAGCAGGAAGGTGACGAAGCTGGACACCGGGTTGCCCGGCAGGCCGATGAAATGGCAGGCAACGCCCGCCGCCGCACCCGCGCCACCATCGCGCCGCACCGTGCCGTACGCGAAGGGCTTGCCCGGCTTCATGCCGATCTGCCACAGGTCCAGGCTGCCGAGCTGTTGCACCGAGGGCTTGATGTGGTCTTCCTCGCCCACCGACACACCGCCGCTGGTGAGGATCAGGTCGTGGTGGTCGGCCGCGGTCTTGAGTGCGGCCAGCGTGGCTTCGCGACGGTCGGGCACGATGCCGAGGTCGCTCACCTCGCAGCCCATGCGCTGGAGCAGCGTGCGCAGGAAGAACCGGTTGGAGTTGTAGATCGCGCCAGGTTTCATGGCTTCGGGCGGCACCTCGCCCGGCATCACGAGTTCGTCGCCGGTGGAGAACAGCGCCACGCGCGGCCGCGCGTTCACCAGCAGGTGTGCCAGACCCAGGCTCGCGGCCAGGCCCAGGCTCGCGGGCGAGAGCTGCTCGCCCCGGGCGAGCACCACGGCGCCGCGCGTCACGTCTTCGCCCGCGCGGCGCACCCATTGGCCCGCCTCGGGCACCGCCTGGATGTGCACGGCGTGGATGTCACCCCCCACCTCGATGGTGTCTTCCTGCATCACCACGGCATCGGCCCCGGCGGGCATGGGTGCGCCGGTGAAGATGCGCGCGCAGGTGCCCGGCTCCAGAGGCTGGCCCGCGTGGCCGGCGGCGATGCGCTGACTCACGCGCAGCACCTGGCCCGGCTCGGTCACATCGGCCACGCGCACCGCGTAGCCGTCCATGGACGAGTTGTCGTTCGGCGGCACCTGCAGGGCCGAGACCAGGTCTTGCGCGAGCACGCGGCGGTCGGCGTCGAACGTGGCGACGGTCTCGGTCGCGCTCAGCGCCTCGACACGGCCCAGCAGGTCGGTCATGGCGTCGGCCAGCGACATCAGCGGTGCGCGTGCGGGAGGTTGGGAGGCGTTCATGGCGTCGTGGAAGGCGGATGGGCCTGGTAGGCGAAGCGGTCTGCATTGTCGAGCAACCAGAGCGCCACGTCATCGGGGTGGTTCAAATCCAGCACCGTGCGTGGGGTGGGTGCGGGCAAGGCCTGCGGGCTGTCGGTCACGACGGCAACGATGCGATCGTCGGCGGGGTAACGCACCGGCTTGCCATGGGCCTGGCGCCAGACCTCGACCTTGGCGAGGTCGCTGTCCTTGAAACCCTCGACCAGCACCCAGTCCACCGCGGGGTGCAGCTCGGCGATGAGGCTGTGCACCGAGTGCTCCACGCGATCCTGCAGCTCGCGCATGATCACCAGCCGCCGGGGCGAGGCGGCCAGCACCTCGAAGGCGCCGGCCTCGCGGTGGCGCCAGGTGTCCTTGCCCGGGTGGTCAATATCGAAGTCATGGTGGGCGTGCTTGACCACCGAGACGCGCTGCCCGCGCAGCTGCAGCGCGGGAATCAGTTGTTCGACCAGCGTGGTCTTGCCGGATCCGGAGTAGCCCGCGAATCCGACCACCTTCATGCGCGGGCGCAGTGCTCGGCGATGAAGGCCTGCACGTCGGCGGTGCGGGCCGGCATGACCTTCACCCGCTTGGGCAGGTCTTCGATGCCCTGGAACTGCGCCGGGCGATCGGGCTGGCGGCCCAGGGCTTCGACAATGGTTTCGGCGAACTTGATGGGCAACGCGGTCTCCAGCACCACCATGGGGGTGCCGGCTTCACGGTGTTCGCGCGCCACCTTCACACCGTCGGCGGTGTGGGTGTCGATCATCAGGCGGTGGCGCTGGTACACGTCGCGAATCGTGTCGAGCCGGTTGGCATGCGTGCTCTTGCCGCTGCGAAAACCATAGTGGCTCGCGGCCTCGGCGAACACCGGGTCGGTGCTCAGGTCGAAGCGGCCCTCGCGCGACAGGCCTTCACCGAAGAAGGCCTTGACGCGATCGCCGTCGCGCCCGAGCAGGTCGAACACGAAGCGCTCGAAGTTGCTGGCCTTGGAAATATCCATCGACGGGCTGGAGGTCTCGTGCGTGTCGGCGCTGCCGCGCACGCGGTACACGCCGGTGCGGAAGAACTCGTCGAGCACGTCGTTTTCGTTGGTGGCGACCACCAGCGTGCGGATCGGCAAGCCCATCTGGCGCGCCACATGGCCCGCGCACACGTTGCCGAAGTTGCCGCTGGGCACGGTGAACGAGACCTGCTCGGTGTCCTTCGTGGTGGCCTGGAAATAGCCAGCGAAGTAGTAGACCACCTGGGCCAGCAGGCGGGCCCAGTTGATCGAGTTGACGGTGCCGATCTTGTGGGCGCGCTTGAACGCGAGGTCGTTGCTGACGTCCTTGACGATGTCCTGGCAATCGTCGAACACGCCTTCGATCGCGATGTTGTGAATGTTCTCGTCCATCAGGCTGAACATCTGCGCCTGCTGGAACGGGCTCATGCGCCCGTGCGGGCTGAGCATGAACACGCGCACGCCGTGCTTGCCGCGCATGGCGTACTCGGCCGCGCTGCCGGTGTCGCCGGAGGTCGCTCCCAGGATGTTGAGTTCTTCACCGCGGCGCGCCAGCTCGTACTCGAACAGGTTGCCGAGCAACTGCATCGCCATGTCCTTGAAGGCCAGCGTGGGGCCGTTGGACAAGGCTTCGAGGTAGAAGCCGTCTTCGAGCTTCTTCAGCGGCACGATCTGCGGCGTGCCGAAGACCGCCTCGGTGTAGGTCTTCTCGCACAACGCGCGCAGGTCGGCGGCGGGGATGTCGTCGATGTAGAGCGACAGGATCTCGAACGCCAGCGCGGCGTAGCCCCCGGGCCGGCCGCCGTTGAACGACTCGCGCAGGCGCTGCAGCGCAATGGCATCGACCTGCGGGTAACGCTCGGGCAGGTAGAGGCCGCCGTCGGGCGCCAGGCCTTCCAGCAGGATTTCACAGAAGCGCTTGCGGTCGGCATGGCCGCGGGTCGAGAGGTAACGCATCAGTTGAGCTCTTCCTTGCGGATGCGCACGATGGGCGCCAGCACGGTGGGCAGCGTCTGCAGTTGCGCCAGGGCGTCGTTCATGGTGCCCTCGCGCGTGTCGTGCGTGAGGATGATGAGGTCGGTGGAGGTGCCACCTTCGCCGCTCACCTCGTCGGCCTCGCGCTGCAGCACCGCGTCGATGCTGATGCCGGCGCCGGCCAGCAAACCGGTGACCTTGGCCAGCACGCCGGCCTGGTCGGCCACGCGCAGGCGCAGGTAGTAGCTCGTCACCACCTCGCTCATGGGCAGCACGGTGAGATCGCTCAAGGCGTCGGGCTGGAAGGCCAGGTGCGGCACGCGGTGGTGCGGGTCGGCCGTGTGCAGGCGGGTGATGTCCACCAGGTCGGCGATGACGGCGCTGGCGGTGGGCTCGCTGCCCGCGCCCTTGCCGTAGTAGAGCGTGGTGCCCACGGCGTCGCCGTTGACCACCACGGCGTTCATCGCGCCTTCCACGTTGGCGATCAGGCGTTTGCTCGGCACCAGGCTCGGGTGCACACGCAGCTCGATGCCTTGCGCCGTGCGCTTGGTGATGCCCAGCAGCTTGATGCGGTAGCCGAGCTGTTCGGCGTACTTGATGTCGGTGGCGCCCAGCTGGGTGATGCCTTCCACATAGGCCTTGTCGAACTGCACGGGAATGCCGAAGGCGATCGCGCTCATGAGCGTGACCTTGTGCGCCGCGTCCACGCCTTCGATGTCGAAGGTCGGGTCGGCCTCGGCGTAACCCAGGCGCTGCGCCTCCTGGAGCACGACGGCGAAGTCCAGGCCCTTGTCGCGCATCTCGGAAAGGATGAAGTTGGTCGTGCCGTTGATGATGCCGGCGATCCACTGGATGCTGTTGGCGGTGAGGCCTTCGCGCAGCGCCTTGATGATGGGAATGCCACCGGCCACGGCCGCCTCGAAGGCCACCATCACGCCCTTGGCCGAAGCGGCCGCGAAGATCTCGGTGCCATGCACGGCCAGCAGGGCCTTGTTCGCGGTGACCACGTGCTTGCCAGCGGCGATGGCTTCCATCACCAGGGCCTTGGCGATGCCGTAGCCGCCGATGAGCTCGATCACGATGTCGATCTCGGGGTTGGCGATCACGGCGCGCGCGTCGTTCACGACCTTCACGTCCGGACCCACGATGGACTGCGCGCGGGCCACGTCCAGGTCGGCCACCATGGTGATTTCAATGCCACGACCGGCGCGCCGGCGAATCTCCTCCTGGTTGCGCTGAAGCACGTTGAACGTGCCACTGCCTACGGTGCCTATGCCCAGGAGGCCTACTTGGATCGGTTTCATGTCGGTCATGGTTGGGAAGCGGAAAAATCAGGTGCCGTGGCGTTTTCGCCAGCCCTCGAAAAACTCGGCCACGCGGTGGATGGCCTCGCGCAGGTCGTCCTCGTGCGGCAGGAACACGATGCGGAAATGCTGGTTGTCCGGGTAGTTGAACCCGGTGCCCTGCACCAGCATCACGCGCGTTTCCTGCAGCAGTTCCAGGAACATCTGCTGATCGTCCTCGACCGGGTACATCTTCGGGTCGAGCTTGGGGAACATGTAGAGCGCGGCCGAGGGCTTGACGCAGCTCACGCCCGGAATGGCGGTGATGAGTTCGTAGGCAAGGTCGCGCTGGCGGCGCAGGCGACCGCCTTCGCACACGAGGTCGTTGATGCTCTGGTACCCGCCCAGCGCGGTCTGGATCGCCCACTGGCCCGGCACGTTGGCGCACAGGCGCATGTTCGAGAGCATGTTCAGGCCCTCGATGTAGTCCTTGGCGGGCTTCTTGTTGCCCGAGACCACGAGCCAGCCCGCGCGGTAGCCGCACGACCGGTAGCTCTTGGACAGTGAATTGAAGGTCAGCGTGAGCACGTCGTCCGACAGGCTGGCGATGGCCGTGTGTTTGGCACCGTCGTACAGCACCTTGTCGTACACCTCGTCGGCGAAGATCACCAGCCCGTGCTCGCGCGCGAGTTCCACGATGGCCTTGAGCAGATCGTCGGAGTACAGCGCACCCGTGGGGTTGTTCGGGTTGATCACCACGATGCCCTTGGTCGCTGGCGTGATCTTGCGGCGGATGTCGTCGATGTCCGGCATCCAGCCGTTGGACTCTTCGCACATGTAGTGCACCGGCGTGCCGCCCGACAGACTGGCCGCGGCCGTCCACAGCGGGTAGTCCGGTGCCGGCAGCAGCAGCTCGTCGCCGTTGTCCAGCAGCGCGTTGGTCGCCATCACGATGAGCTCGCTCGCGCCGTTGCCGAGGTAGATGTCTTCCAGGGCCACGCCTTTGATGCCCTGCTTCTGCGTTTCGTGCATCACCGCCTTGCGCGCCGCGAAAATGCCCTTGCTGTCGGAGTAACCCGCCGAGTTCGGCAGGTTGCGGATCATGTCCTGTTGAATCTCCTCCGGCGCATCGAAGCCGAACACCGCCAGGTTGCCGATGTTGAGCTTGATGATCTTGTGGCCTTCCTCTTCCATCTGACGCGCCGCGTCCATGATGGGCCCGCGGATGTCGTAGCAGACGTTGGCAAGCTTGGCGGATTTCTGGATGCTTTTCAAAGGCCCTCCGGAGGGGGTTGTGGGGTCATGACCAACATGCCCCGCCGAGGTGCACCGGGCGTTATATTCGGTCTCTTCAGCAGGGAAAACCTGCAATTTGACCACAGATCCCCAGCCCTTCTGATCCACTGCCTTCCCATGAAACTTCACGCCGACAAGCTGGACACACAGTCCATCACCTCCTACGGCGAGGGGTGGATCGCCGTGAACGGCCAGCGCCATGCCGGCAGCCTTGTGCTCGCCTCGGGGGGCCAGCTGATTCCCTGGGAATGCCAGCGCTTCGAAGACCTCACCGCCACGCACTTCGAGCAGTTGGCCAGCGTCATGCCCGAAGCACCTGAACTGGTGGTGTTCGGCAGTGGCTCCCGGTTGCGCTTCGTGCGGCCCGCGCTGCTGCAGGGTTTGATGGAGCGCCGCATCGGCGTGGAAACCATGGACACCGCCGCGGCCTGCCGCACCTACAACATCCTGGCTGGCGAAGGCCGCCGCGTCGTGGCGGCGCTTTTGATCGAAACCTGAAACGCCCTCGTTCCCCTCTCCAGCCAAACCGTGACGGAATGGCGCAATCAGGGTAAAATAGCGGATTGTTTCCTGCCACGGCCCCCTTTTGCATGTCCAGTGCAGGGCATGCCGTGAAGCACCCGGGAAGCCAACGAATCACCACCAACTTACGTCAGGGGTCCACGCAGTATGGCAGTCGTTGTCAACAAACCCATTCCCGAATTTGAATCGCAGGCCACCGGTGGCGTGAAGGTCAGCAACCAGACCCACCTTGGCCAGACCATCGTTCTGTATTTTTACCCCAAGGACAACACCCCCGGTTGCACGACCGAGGCCATGCAGTTCCGCGACAAATACAAGGATTTCGTCAAGGCCGGCGCGCAGGTGTTCGGCGTGTCGCGCGACAACATGAAGTCGCACGACGACTTCAAGACCAAGCTCGAACTGCCCTTCGAGCTGATCGCGGACACCGAAGAGAAGATGTGCCACATGTTCGGTGTGGTGAAGAACAAGATCATGTACGGCAAGAAGGTCAAGGGCATTGAGCGCAGCACCTTCCTGATCGGCCCGGATGGCGTGCTCAAGCAGGAATGGCGCGGCCTGAAAGTGCCTGGTCACGTGGAAGACGTGCTCAAGGCGGTCAAGGCGCTCAAGAAGGCGCCCTGACCCCCTGAATCGAGGGAGTGGGACCACGCTGATGCAGAGATTTCCGGGTCACACGACTCGTGCATAATGAATTCATGACAACGGGAAGCTTTTCAGCCCCACCCTCTTTCGACAAGCTCCGCAGCTCTCAAAGCCGCCCGGTTTTCCCGGCGGCTTTTTGTTTTCCGGCCCCGCGCTGACACCACAAGTCCTCCATGCCACTGCCTCCCGCACCCTCCAAACGCGCAGCCCTGCTAGCCCCCGACGCCTACTCCCTTCGAGCCGCCGAAGAGCCACTGGACTTGAACCCTGTTCTGGAACCGTCCGCACCGGTTGCACCCGCCACCCCGGCGGGCTCGGCGCCGAAGGGCAATGGGCGGGGTCGAAAACCCTCGACGACAGCTGCCGTTGCACGTGCCGAAGTGCCGAAGGCACCCGTGCGCCCGCCCGCGCCGGTGGTGCGCAAAGCCCCCGAGGTGCGCCAGCCCGTCCCCGAGGCGCCCGCCGAACCCCGGGCCCCCGTGGCACCAGCTGCGCAGCAACCGCCGGCGCACCGCAGGCAAGGCCGGCAACGGGCCGGCGCGGCTGTTCGTGCTGGACACCAACGTCCTGCTGCACGATCCCATGAGCCTGTTCCGCTTCGAGGAACACGACATCTTCCTGCCCATGATCGTGCTCGAAGAACTCGATGCGCAGCAAAAGGGCATGACCGAGGTGGCCCGCAACGGCCGCCAGACCAGCCGCACGCTCGACGCCCTGGTGGCCCAGCAAGGTGGCGACATGGCCAAGGGCCTCAAGCTCTCGGCCACCGGCCATCAGTCGGCCCGTGGCCTGCTGTTTTTCCAGACCGAGCCGCTGGACAACGCCCTGCCTTCCAGCCTGCCCCAGGGCAAGGCCGACAACCAGATCCTGGGCGTGGTGCATGCCCTGCGCGAACGGCATCCGCAACGCGAAGTCATCCTGGTGTCGAAAGACATCAACATGCGGGTGAAAGCGCGCGCGCTGGGCCTGGCCGCCGAGGACTACCAGAACGACAAGACCCTGGACGACGGGGAACTGCTCTACGCCGGCGCCCTGGCCCTGCCCCAGGACTTCTGGACGCGCCAGAGCAAGACCATCGAGAGCTGGCAGAGCGGCAGCCACACGTTCTACCGCGTGAGCGGCCCTGCCGTGGGCCAGTTCTACATCAACCAGTTCGTGTATTTCGAGGCGCCCGGCGAGCCCTCGCTGTACGCCCGTGTGACCGAAATCCGCGACAAGACCGCGGTGCTCAAGACGCTGAAGGACTACACCCATTTGAAAAATGCGGTATGGGGTGTGACCAGCCGCAACCGCGAGCAGAACTTCGCGCTCAACCTGCTGATGGATCCGGAGATTGACTTCGTCACGCTGGCCGGCACCGCGGGCACGGGCAAGACGCTGATGGCGCTGGCCAGCGGCCTGACCCAGGTGCTTGACGACCGCCGCTACACCGAGATCATCATGACGCGCGCCACCGTGAGCGTGGGTGAGGACATCGGCTTCCTGCCGGGCACCGAAGAGGAAAAGATGGGCCCCTGGATGGGTGCGCTCGACGACAACCTCGAATTCCTGGCCAAGGGCGACGGCGGCAATGCCGGCGAGTGGGGGCGCGCTGCCACCAATGAGCTCATCCGCAGCCGCATCAAGGTCAAGAGCATGAACTTCATGCGCGGCCGCACCTTCATGAACCGCTACGTGATCATCGACGAGGCGCAGAACCTGACGCCCAAGCAGATGAAGACGCTGATCACCCGCGCCGGCCCGGGCACGAAGATCATCTGCATGGGCAACCTCGCACAGATCGACACGCCCTACCTGACCGAGGGTTCGTCGGGCCTGACCTACGCGGTCGATCGTTTCAAGGGCTGGCCGCATGGCGGACACATCACGCTGGCGCGCGGCGAGCGTTCGCGCCTGGCCGATTTCGCCAGCGAAGTGCTCTGACCTGAAGGCTTTTCGCCATGAAAAAACCCGGCCTTGGCCGGGTTTTTTCATGCGCGTCACCTGTCGTCAGTAATCGCTGCCACCGCCCATGCCACCGCCTGCCAGGCTTTCGAAACGGGTGAGCATGTTCAGGAAGGCCAGCTTCACCACGCCGGTGGGGCCGTTGCGCTGCTTGCCGATGATGATCTCGGCCACACCCGGCTCCTTGCAGTTCTCGCGGTTGTAGTACTCGTCGCGGTAGATGAACATGATGATGTCCGCATCCTGCTCGATGGCACCGGACTCACGCAAGTCCGACATCATGGGGCGCTTGTCGGTGCGCTGCTCGACCGACCGGTTGAGCTGGGAGAGCGCGATCACCGGGCATTGCAGCTCCTTGGCCAACATCTTCAACCCCCGCGAGATTTCGCCCAGCTCGGTGGCGCGGTTGTCGCCCCCGGACGCGCCGGAGCCACTCATGAGCTGCAGGTAGTCGACCACGATCAGACCCAGCTTGCCGCACTGCCTGGCCAATCGGCGGGCATTGGCGCGCAGCTCGCTGGGCGTGAGACCCGGCGTCTCGTCGATGTGCAGCGACACGGTGCGCAGCTTTTCGATCGCCTCCGTCAGGCGGGGCCACTCGTCGTCGGTGAGCTTGCCGGTGCGCAGATGCCCCTGGTTGATCCGGCCGATGGAGCCGACCACACGCACCGCCAGCTGCGATGCGCCCATTTCCATGGAGAACACGGCCACAGGCAGCCCTTCGTTCAGGGCCACGTGCTCGGCGATGTTGATCGCGAACGCGGTCTTGCCCATGGAGGGACGCGCCGCCAGCACCACGAGGTCACCCGCCTGCAGGCCCGAGGTCATGCGGTCCAGATCGATGAACCCGGTGGGAACACCCGTCACGTCCGCCGGGTTGTCGGCCATCTCCTGCACACGGTCCAGGAGGTCCACCACGAGCTTGTCCATGCTCTGGAAGCCCTCCTTCATCCGGGAGCCTTCCTCGCCGATCTTGAAGACCTTCTGCTCGGCCTCGTCCAGGATCTTGGCGACCGGCCGTCCTTGCGGATTGAAGGCGGCGGTCGCGATCTCATCACTGGCGGTCACGAGTTTGCGCAGGATCGCGCGCTCGCGCACGATCTCGGCATAGCGGCGGATGTTCGCCGCACTCGGCACGTACTGCGCGAGCGAGTTGAGGTACGCCAACCCACCCGCCTCTTCGGCCTTGCCCAGGTTCTGCAAGTGCTCGAACACCGTCACCACGTCGGCAGGCTTGCTCCCGTTGACCAGGGTCGCGATCGCAGAATAGGTCAGCCGGTGCTCGTGCCGATAGAAATCGGAGTCGTTGATCAGGTCGGCCACACGGTCCCACGCGCCGTTGTCGAGCAGCAGGCCGCCCAGCACACTGGATTCGGCTTCGATGGAATGCGGGGGCACGCGCAACTGGGCGACCTGACGATCACCCACAGGGTCTTCAAAGCCCGCATCAAAGTCGGGGAAGGGACTGGAAAAGGCAGTGGACATGGAGGTATCGCAGCTAAAGAGCGATGGTACGCCCCAGGGGATGGATCAGGGGTGGACAACCCTGTGGAAATCCGGTGTGAATCGCGTGCAGAAGGCGGGATAACCCGCCCGCGCCGCGCAAAAAAAAGCCGCTGCCCGAAGGCAGCGGCTTTTTGCAGAACGCTGCGCGGAACTCAGGCGGTTTCGCCGAGCACCGAGACGTTGACGTCGACCGTCACGTCGGTGTGCAGGTTGACGCTGACGGTGTAGTCGCCCACGTTCTTGAGGGGGCCGTTGGGCATGCGCACTTGCGACTTGGCCACAGCGAAGCCTTGCTTGTTCAGCTCTTCGGACACGTCGTGGTTGGTCACGGAGCCGAACAGGCGGCCGTCCACGCCGGCCTTTTGCGACAGCTTGACCGTCACGGCAGCGAGCTTCTCGCCCAGGGCCTGGGCTTCGGCCAGCTTGGCCGCCGCCACCTTTTCGAGTTCCGCACGGCGGGCTTCGAATTCAGCGATGGCGCTCTGGGTGGCACGGCGGGCACGGCCGGTGGGGATCAGGAAGTTGCGGGCATAGCCCTCTTTGACCTTGACCACATCGCCGAGGGCGCCGAGGTTGATCACTTTGTCGAGCAGGATGATTTGCATGTCAGGCTCTCTTTCAGACGCGGTGCTGGTCGCTGTAGGGCAGCATCGCCAGGAAGCGCGCGCGCTTGATGGCGGTGTTGACCTGGCGTTGGTAGAACGCACGGGTGCCGGTCAGGCGCGCGGGAATGATCTTGCCGTTTTCGGCGATGAAGTCACGCAGAACGTCCACGTCCTTGTAGTCGACTTCTTCGACGTTGGCCACGGTGAAGCGGCAGAAGCGCTTGCGCTTGAAGAGCAGCGACTGGGTGTTGCGCTTCGGGCGCTTGTCTTTGTTGAAACGTTTGGGTGCAGCCATGATGGGCCTTCCTATGTTTTGCTGAAATCTTGGATGTGGAACACCACGCCTTTGCCATTGCGCGCATTCGTCATGAAACCGTGAAACTCACAAGCCGCATCCAGGCCCTGTCGGGAGAGGATTTCGGCCTGGGCACCGAAGGCCACGGCCCTCAGCTGCAATTTCACCTGTCTGGGGGTGTCCATCTCGACGACCTGGGACTCGTGTTCAAGCACGAGGTTGACGGCCGGGATGCCTGCCGGTGTGTAACGCAGGCTCTGCACCTGCACCACCACGGCGGACAATTGAAGACGGTTCACCCGATGACGATTGGCGCCACAGACTTAGGCGGCGGCCTGCTCCTGCGACTGGTGCGTGGCCGGCTGTTGAAGCTTGCGGGCTTCTTCGCGCTCGACCGACTTCATCATGGCCGACGGACCGGTGTCGGCCTTCTTGCGCAGCACGGTGAGGTGGCGCAGCACGGCGTCGTTGAACTTGAACGCGTGTTCCAGTTCGGACATCACGGCCTGATCGGCCTCGATGTTGACGCACAGGTAGTGGGCCTTGGACAGCTTGTTGATCTGGTAAGCCATCTGGCGGCGGCCCCAGTCTTCAACACGGTGGATCTTGCCACCACCGGTGGTGATCATGCCCTTGTAACGCTCCAGCATGGCCGGAACCTGTTCGCTTTGGTCCGGATGGATCAGCAAAACGATTTCATAGTGACGCATAGACACTCCTTGAGGATGAGCCGTGGGGAGCCACGGCGGGATTCAGCCACCCGCCGCGTCTGGAAGCGGTGTGGCAAGGCGAAAAGCTCACGATTATAGCAAATCGCGGCTTTTCGGTACCCCAGCTGCTTCAGCGGTTGTTCAGCGCCTTGTCCAGGGGCACGAACTTCTCGGGGCCCACGGCCTCGCGGATCCTGGGAGCCAGCTCGAGCAGTTGCTCGTAGTTGCCGGCGGCCTCCACCGCCAGATTCAGGCGAAACCCCCTCAAGCCCAGGCTGGCGGTGAGCCGGGTGGCGATGGGATAGGCATCCTGATAGCGCTGCACCGGACTGCGCGAGTTGTGCTCCTTGAGCACTTCGTCGTGGGCCGCGGCCACCGCCTGCTCCGCGGCCGAGGGCTTGGGTGCCGAATCGGTGATCAATCCGAGCGCGAACAGGTGCTCTACGTCTTCCTGGGACACCCCCATGGCGGCCGATGCCGCCAGCAGCTCCGCCATGGAACGCCGGCCATCCACGAGGATGAAGACCGACCGTTGTCGCGGCGTCAGCGGCACCGATCGGTCTTTCATGACCTGCAGGCCGGTTTCGGTTTTCACAATGCTCATGGGTTCTCTCGAGGAAGCTCCACCGGGGGTGGTTTGTACCGGTCACCGGGATGACTCAACGCGGAAGTTGGATGAAACGAGCTTTACATGCGACTGGCGGCATTTGAATTGGGGTTTATCCATACCGGAGCGCCCATGAAAAAGCCCGCACGGGGCGGGCTCTGTGAAGAAAGTCGCACCCGCCCGCGGGCGGGCGCGACCCTGCTCAAGCTCAGTCCTTGGCGTAGATGTCCACGTCCTTGGTCTCGCGGATGAAGATCATGCCGATGATGAACGTGCCGGCCGCCACGATCACCGGGTACCAGAGACCGTAGAAGATGTCGCCGGTGGCGGCCACCATGGCGAAGGCCGTGGTGGGCAGCAAGCCGCCAAACCAGCCGTTGCCGATGTGGTACGGCAGGCTCATCGACGTGTAGCGGATGCGCGTGGGGAACATCTCGACCAGCATCGCGGCGATCGGGCCGTACACCATGGTCACCAGGATCACGAGGAACACCAGGATCAGCAGGACCATGCCCTTGTTCATCTTGGCGGGATCCGCAGGGGTGGTCAGGCCTTCGGCCTTGGCGGTGTCGGTCAGTGCCTTGCGGAAGTCACCAATGGCCTTCGCGCTGCCAGCCGCAAAGGCATCGCGCTTCTCGTTGAGCACGCCCACCGGCGAGTTCAGCACCTTGTCGCCCAGCGTCACCGTCGCGGGTGCACCGGCCGGACCCTGCACGCTGGTGTACGGGATGTACGCCTGCGTGAGTGCGCGCTTGGCGATGTCGCACGAGGTACGGAAATCGATGTCGCGTGCAATCGGGCTGCCCTGGAACGAGCACTCCTTCAGATCGGCCGTCACGGTGACCTTGTTCGCCTGTTGAGCCGCCACCAGCGCCGGGTTGGCGTAGTTGAGCAACATCGGGAAGACGGTGAAGTAGGTCAGCGCAGCGATCAGGCAGCCGCCCATGATGATGGGCTTGCGGCCGATCTTGTCGGACAGCGTGCCGAAGAAGATGAAGAACGGCGTACCGATCAACAGCGAGGCGGCGATCAACAGGTTGGCGGTTGTGGCGTCCACCTTGGCGATCGTGGTCAGGAAGAACAGCGCGTAGAACTGCCCCGTGTACCAGACCACGGCCTGGCCGGCGGTCAGGCCGAGCAGCGCCAGGATCACGACCTTCAGGTTCTTCCATTGGCCGAAGGACTCGGTCAGCGGCGCCTTGGAGGTCTTGCCTTCGGACTTCATCTTCTGGAACGCCGGCGACTCATTGAGGCTCAAGCGGATCCAGACCGAAATGCCCAGCAGCAGGATGGACACCAGGAACGGAATGCGCCAGCCCCATTCGCCGAACTCCTTGTCGCCCATCGCGGTGCGCACGCCCAGGATCACCAGCAGCGACAGGAACAGACCCAGCGTGGCCGTGGTCTGGATCCATGCCGTGTAGGCGCCCCGTTTGCCGTGCGGCGCGTGTTCGGCCACATAGGTCGCGGCACCGCCGTACTCACCACCCAGCGCCAGGCCTTGCAGCATGCGCAGGATGATCAGGATGACGGGAGCGGCCAGGCCGATGGACGCGTAGCTGGGCAGCAGGCCCACGATGAACGTGGACGCGCCCATGATCAGGATGGTCACCAGGAAGGTGTACTTGCGCCCGATCATGTCGCCCAGGCGGCCGAAGAAGATCGCACCGAACGGCCGCACCAGGAAGCCCGCCGCGAAGGCCAGCAAGGCGAAGATGTAGGCGGATGTTGGATCCAGGCCGGAGAAGAACTGGCGCGCGATGATGGCCGCGAGCGAGCCGTAGAGATAGAAGTCATACCACTCGAAAACCGTCCCTAGAGAAGAGGCGAAGATCACCTTTCTCTCCTCCTTGGTCATCGGTGCAGAAGCACTGGCCGTCGAAGTTGCCATGATGTTGAAGTCTCCTAAGTTAGATGGCTGGCACAAGATGCCATCGCAGTGTTTTAGGAGCGTCTGACAAGAAACTGACAGAGGGTGTCCTGGGCACGCCAGCACCCTCGGAACTGGTGTAAACCCCTAAGCGCTGGCGCCCTTGCGGCGCTGCAACAAGCTCAGAAGACCGATCACCACAAAGCCCACCGGCACACCGAAGACCCCCGCCGACAGAGGTTGGATGCCGAACCAGAGGTCTTGCCCCGCAGGCATGGCGAAAAAGGCGCGCACGGAGGGGGCGTTGATCATCATGTAGAGCACCGTGGTGCCCAGGCCGATCAACATGCCGGCCACCGCGGCCGGGCCCGTGGTGCGGGACCAGAAGATGCCCATGATCATGGCGGGCACGAAGGCGGAGGCGGCCAGCGAAAACGAGGACGCCACCAGGGGCAGGATTTCGGCGGGCTTGAGCGCCGCGACGAAGGCCGCCACCGTGCGCAACACTGAGCAAGGCGAACTTGGAGAGGATCACGCGCTGCTCGGGCGTGACGATGCGTTTGACCTCGTGGCAGTAGGTGTCGCGCACCAGCGAATTGCTGATCGTCAGCAGCAGGCCATCGGCGGTTGACAGCGCGGCCGCGAGCCCCCCGGCGGCCACCAGGCCCGAGACCACATAGGGCATGCCACCGAGCTCGGGGGTGGCGCAGCATGATCACGTCGGCGCCAAGGCGGAGTTCGCTGAACTGCAGGATGCCGTCGCCATTGATGTCGCTCACCGAGACCAGCGAACCGTCCATGCGCGACCACTGCGCGATCCAGGGCGGCAAGGCATCGAAACTGCTGCCCACCACGTTCTGCATTACCTCGTACTTCACCAGCACCGCCAGCGCGGGCGCGCTCAGGTACAGCAGGGTGATGAAGAACAGCGACCACGCCACCGAAGAGCGTGCGGTCGCCACCGATGGCGTGGTGTAGTAGCGCGTGAGCAAATGCGGCAACCCCGCCGTGCCCACCATCAGGCAGAACATGAGGGCCAGGAAGTTCGCGCGCGAGGACTGGAAGGTCTCGCGCTCGGCGGGCGTGCCGTCCGGATCGCCCGCGAAGGCCTGGCTGTGCGGCATGAGCCCACCCAGCGGCCGGGACCGCTCCTCGCTTTCCTGCATGGCGCGCGTCCACCGCTCCCGCGCCGTCGCCACGTCAGGGGGCAAGGCCGCCAGTTCGCGCGTGGCCGCGACCACCAGCTCCATGTCGGCGTTCTGGGACTTGAGCGCGCGGACGCGCTCCTGCTTGGCGGCGCGCTCGCGCTTGAGCGTGCCCTCCACGTCCTGCAGCCACACCGCGTACTCGCGCGCGCGCCGCGCGAACTCGTCCTGCACCTGCTTCTCGGCCGGCGAGGCCATCAGATCGTGCTCGAGCTGGGCGATCTTCTCGAGTTGCTCGCCGTACACCAGGGGCGCCAGCGGGTTGCCCAGCTGCTTGTAGGCCAGCCAGGACACAGGGATGAGGAAGGCGAGCAGCAGGATGATGTACTGCGCCACCTGGGTCCAGGTGATGGCCCGCATGCCGCCCAGGAACGAGCACAGCACCACTCCACCCAGGCCCAGCATGATCCCGATCTCGAACTGCACACCGGTCAGCCGCGAGGCCACCAGACCGATGCCGTAGATCTGCGCGACCACGTAGGTGAAGGAGCACAGCACGGCCGAAAACGCCGCGATGCGCCGGGGCCAGCGCCCGCCGAAACGCTCCTTGAAGTAGTCCGGCACCGTGTACAGGTTGAGCTTGCGCAGGTGGGGCGCGATGAGCAGGGCCACGAGGCAGAAGCCCCCGGTCCAGCCCAGCACATAGGCCAGCCCGCCGGCCTGCGTTTCGGTGCCCCCGAAGCCCTGCAGGTACAACCCTCCCGCGAGGCTGATGAAGGAGGCCGCGCTCATCCAGTCGGCGGCGGCGGCCATGCCGTTGTAGACCGGCGGAATGCGCCGCCCGGCCACGTAGTACTCCTCGGGGTCGGCGGTGCGACCATAGATGCCGATGCCGCCGTACATCATCACCGTGGAGAACAGGAAGATGGGGCCCAGCCAGCGCCGGGACAGGCCGCTCTGCTCGGCCCAGGCCATCAGCAGCAGGAAAGCGATCAGGGCGAGGATGTAGAACGCCAGGATGCGGTGCAGCCGGCGCTTGTAGGCCGCGTAGGCCGGGCTGTCAGGCATCACTGGCCTCGCTCGCCTCGCCGCGCGCCTCCTCGGCTTCCAGACGGCTCATGACGCTGGCATAGACCACCACGATGACGATGAACACCAGGACCGCGCCCTGGGCCGCCATCCAGAAGTGCAACGGCCAGCCCATGACGACGACGCTCAGCTCACGCGCGAAGAAGCAGACCCCGAACGAGGCCAGCACCATGACCGACAACAGCACCGCCTTGAGCGCCAGGGCGCGGCGGTCGTGTTCGTCGGTCGTGGGGCGCTCGGACATCACCGGATCATCGCACCCGGGCGGCTCGCGCCGCCTAGGTATTTGCTCGCAGCAGCGAGGCGATCACTCCTTGGCCAGCTGCTTCCAGGTGTCGATCACGCTGTCCGGGTTGAGCGAGATCGAGCTGATGCCCTCGTCGCGCAGCCACTCGGCGAAATCGGGGTGGTCGCTGGGGCCCTGGCCGCAGATGCCCACGTACTTGCCTTCGGCCTTGCAGGCGCCGATGGCCATGGTCAGCATGGCCTTGACGGCCGGGTCGCGCTCGTCGAAGTCGTGCGCCAGCAGCTCCAGGCCCGAATCGCGGTCCAGGCCCAGCGTGAGCTGCGTCAGGTCGTTGGAGCCGATCGAGAAGCCGTCGAAGAACTGCAGGAACTGCTTGGCCAGCACCGCGTTGCTAGGGATCTCGCACATCATGATGACCTTGAGGTCGTTCACGCCGCGCGCCAGGCCCTTTTCGGCCAGCAGCCCGGTCACGCGCTCGGCCTGGGCCAGAGTGCGCACGAAGGGCACCATCACCTGCACGTTGCTCAGGCCCATGTCCTCGCGCACGCGCTTGAGCGCCTCGCACTCCATGGCGAAGGCTTCGCGGAACTCGTGGCTGACGTAGCGCGCCGCACCCCGGAAACCCAGCATGGGGTTCTCTTCCTCGGGTTCGTAGCGCGAGCCGCCCACCAGCTTGCGGTACTCGTTGCTCTTGAAGTCGGACAGGCGAACGATGACGGGCTTGGGCCAGAAAGCCGCCGCGATCGTGCGCAGCGCCTTCGGCCACCTTGTCGACGTAGAACGCGCGCGGCGAGGCATGTCCCCGCGCGACGGACTCCACCGCCTTCTTCAGGTCGGCATCGATGTTCGGGTAGTCGAGGATGGCCTTGGGGTGCACGCCGATGTTGTTGTTGATGATGAACTCCAGCCGCGCCAGGCCCACCCCGCCGTTGGGGATCTGGGCGAAGTCGAAGGCCAGCTGGGGGTTGCCCACGTTCATCATGATCTTCACGTCCAGCGGCGGCATGTCACCGCGCTGCACCTCGGTGATTTCGGTCTCCAGCAGGCCGTCGTAGATGTTGCCGGTGTCGCCCTCGGCGCAGCTCACGGTGACCAGCGTGCCGTCCTTGAGCAGGTCGGTCGCGTCGCCGCAGCCCACCACGGCCGGGATGCCCAGCTCGCGCGCGATGATGGCGGCGTGGCAGGTGCGCCCGCCCCGGTTGGTCACGATGGCGCTGGCGCGCTTCATCACCGGTTCCCAGTTCGGGTCGGTCATGTCGGTCACCAGCACGTCGCCGGGCTGCACCTTGTCCATCTCGCTGATGTTGTGCACCAGGCGCACGGGGCCGGTGCCCACCTTCTGGCCGATCGCGCGACCGCTGGCCAGCACGGCACCCTTGCCCTTGAGCTTGTAGCGCACCTCGGTCTTGCCGGCGCTCTGGCTCTTCACCGTCTCGGGCCGGGCCTGCAGGATGTAGATCTGGCCGTCGGTGCCGTCCCTGCCCCACTCGATGTCCATCGGGCGGCCATAGTGCTGCTCGATCACCAGCGCGTACTTCGCCAGTTGCTCGACGTCGGCATCGGACAGGCTGTAGCGGTTGCGCTGCTCCACCGGCACATCGATGGTCTTCACCAGCTTGCCGCTGCCGGCCTTTTCCTCGGGCGTGCTGAACACCATCTGGATCAGCTTGGAGCCCAGGTTGCGGCGGATCAGCGCGCGCTTGCCCGCCTTGAGCATGGGCTTGTGCACGTAGAACTCGTCCGGGTTCACCGCGCCCTGCACCACCGTTTCGCCCAGGCCGTAGCTGGAGGTGATGAAGACCACATCCTCGAAGCCGCTCTCGGTGTCGATGGTGAACATGACGCCGGCCGCGCCGGTGTCGGAGCGCACCATGCGTTGCACGCCGGCGGAGAGCGCCACGTCGGCATGGGCGAAGCCCTTGTGCACGCGGTAGCTGATGGCGCGGTCGTTGTACAGCGAGGCGAACACCTCCTTCATCTTGTGCAGCACCTCTTCGATGCCCACCACGTTGAGGAAGGTTTCCTGCTGGCCGGCGAACGAGGCGTCGGGCAGATCTTCGGCCGTGGCCGAGGAGCGCACCGCGAACGAGGCCTTGGCGTTGCCGGCGCTCAGGGTCACGAAGGCGTCGCGGATCGCTTTTTCCAGGTCGGCCGGGAACGGCTGGTTTTCGACCATGGCGCGGATCTCGGCACCGGCCTGAGCCAGAGCCCGCACGTCTTCGGTGTCCAGCTGGTCCAGCCGGGCGTTGATGCGCTCGGTCAGGCCGTCGTGCTTGAGGAATTCGCGGAAGGCGTGCGCCGTGGTGGCAAAGCCGGTCGGCACCTTCACGCCGGTGGGCAGTTGCGAAATCATCTCGCCGAGGCTGGCATTTTTGCCGCCGACGGACTCGACATCGCTCATTCGCAGTTTTTCGAACGGCACGACCAGATCGGTCGCTCCAAACAGCTGGGACATGGGAAAGCTCCTAAGGTTGAAAAACCGGGGTTCCAAGCGCCAGCGGGGCGACCTGTTGTTCTGTTGTGGGTCCGACGCCGGGCAGGGAAGCAGATACGGGGGCGCCTGCGGCAGGATAATGGCTGGCGCAGACACAACACCCAGCATTGTAAGGACGCGGCCCACATGCCCAATCGAACGGTCTTCTTCATCTCGGACGGCACCGGCATCACGGCCGAAACCTTCGGCAACGCCATCCTGAACCAGTTCGAGGCCACCATGCGCCGGGTCCGGCTGCCTTTCCTGGACAGCGTGGACAAGGCGCACCAGGCGGTGCGCCAGATCAACCACGTCGCCGACGTCGAAGGCAAGCGACCGCTGGTGTTCACGACGGTGGTCGACATGGACGTGCTGTCGGTGTTCCGAACCCAGTGCAAGGGCGTGCTGCTGGACATGTTCGGCACCTTCGTCGCCCCCCTGGAGCACGAGCTCGGCATCAAGTCCAATCACCGCGTGGGCCGTTTCTCGGACGCCTCCAAGAGCCAGGCCTACCACGACCGCATTGAGGCCATCAATTTTTCGCTGGCCCACGACGACGGCCAGAGCCACAAGGACCTGGAGGGCTCGGACGTGATCCTGGTCGGCGTGAGCCGCAGCGGCAAGACCCCGACCTCGCTCTACCTGGCGATGCAGTACGGCCTGAAGGCGTCGAACTACCCGCTGATCCCGGAAGACTTCGAGCGCCGCCAGCTGCCCCCGGCCCTGGTGCCGCACCGCAAGAAGATCTTCGGTCTGACGATCGCGCCCGAGCGGCTGAGCGAGATCCGCAACGAGCGCCGGCCCAACTCGCGCTACGCGCAACTCGACAACTGCCGCATGGAAGTGGCCGAGGCCGAGGCCATGATGCGCCGCGAAGGCATCCGCTGGCTCTCGACCACCACGAAGTCGATCGAGGAAATCGCCACCACGATCCTGCAGGAGATCCGGCCCGAGCGCCTGGAGTACTGAGGGCCCGGCTCGGGCGCTGTCAGAAAGACGTCAGCCAGTGCCCGAAAAATGGGCTGGCGGGCCCTGCCCGTTCCCGCCCTCCCCTGCCCTCGCGGCAGACGCCAACCAGTACACGAGACATGATCAAGATCTTCATCGCCTTCGCCATCTTCGCCGCCGTCGCCCTCTTTGCACTCATGAAGGGTGGCGACATCGACATGGGTGGCGAGAAGCACGGCATGGATGCGCCGCACACCGAACAGGCCGCTCCTGCTGCACCGGCAGCGGCACCTGCCACCCCCGCCGCACCCGCGCCGGCCGAACAGCCGAAGTAAGCCAGGAACAAGGCGCGGGTCAGCCCCGCGTCAGCCCGGGGTCAGTGCTCCGTAAGTGCCAGGTCCTACGCTCCATGTCACCCGAAATCAACCCGAGAGACATGCATGGACGAGAGTCTGGTTCAACAGATCGCGAGCAACCCCGCTTACCTTCAACTCAAGGCCAAACGATCGCGCTACGGCTGGTGGCTGACGCTGGCGATGATGGTCGTGTACTACGGCTTCATCCTGCTGGTGGCCTTTGACAAGGCCTTGCTGTCGCGGCTCACGGGCGATGGCGTCATGACCGTCGGCATCCCGCTGGGCTTTGGCGTCATCGTCTTCACGATCGTCATCACGGCGGTCTACGTCAAGCGAGCCAACACCGAGTTCGACGAACTCTCCGCGGCCGTGGCCAAGGCGGTGCGGAAATGAGGCGCGTGCTCACCCTGCTGGCCCTGGCCAGCGTGTCCGTCGCGGCCTGGGCCGCCGGCGCCGACCTCGGCCAGGCCGACAAACAGGCCACCAACTGGACCGCCATCGGCATGTTCGGCCTCTTCGTGCTGGGCACGCTGTACATCACCAAATGGGCGGCCGCCAAGACCCGCTCCGCGTCCGACTTCTACACCGCCGGCGGCGGCATCACGGGCTTCCAGAACGGTCTGGCCATCGCGGGCGACTACATGTCGGCGGCTTCGTTCCTCGGCATCTCCGCGGCGGTGATGGCCTCGGGCTTCGACGGCCTGATCTACTCCATCGGCTTCCTGGTGGGCTGGCCCGTCATCACCTTCCTGATGGCCGAACGTCTGCGCAACCTGGGCAAGTTCACCTTCGCCGACGTGGCCGCGTTCCGCTTCCAGCAGGCGCCCATCCGCATCTTCGCGGCCTCGGGCACGCTGGTGGTGGTCGCGTTCTACCTGATCGCGCAGATGGTGGGTGCGGGGCAGCTGATCAAGCTGTTGTTCGGCCTGGAGTACTGGATCGCCGTGGTGATCGTGGGCGCGCTGATGATGGTCTACGTGCTCTTCGGCGGCATGACCGCCACCACCTGGGTGCAGATCATCAAGGCCTGCCTGCTGCTCGGCGGTGCGTCCTTCATGGCCTTCATGGTGCTGCTGCACTTCGGCTTCAGCCCCGAAGCCATGTTCGCCGGTGCGGTGAAGATCAAGACCGAACTCGCGGTCCAGGACGGCAAGGTGGCCGAGGCGGCGGCCTCCATCGGGCAGTCCATCATGGGCCCGGGCAACTTCGTCAAGGACCCGATTTCGGCCATCAGCTTCGGCATGGCGCTGATGTTCGGCACCGCCGGCCTGCCCCACATCCTGATGCGTTTCTTCACCGTGCCCAGCGCCAAGGAAGCGCGCAAGTCCGTGATGTGGGCCACCGGCTGGATCGGCTACTTCTACCTGCTGACCTTCATCATCGGCTTCGGCGCCATCACCTTCGTGCTGACCAACCCGCAGTTCCTCGATGCCAAGGGCGGCCTGCTCGGCGGCAACAACATGGCCGCTGTGCACCTGGCCAGCGCCGTGGGCGGCAACGTGTTCCTGGGCTTCATCTCGGCCGTGGCCTTCGCCACCATCCTGGCCGTGGTGGCCGGCCTCACCCTCTCGGGCGCCTCGGCCGTGTCGCACGACCTCTATGCCACCGTGCTGAAAAAGGGCAAGGCCGATTCGGCCGCCGAGCTGCGGGTGTCCAAGATCACCACGCTCTGCCTGGGCGTTGTCGCGGTGGTGCTGGGCATTGCCTTTGAAAAGCAGAACATCGCCTTCATGGTCTCGCTGGCTTTCGCCATCGCGGCCTCGGCCAACTTCCCCGTGCTCTTCATGAGCGTGCTGTGGAAAGACTGCACCACCAAGGGCGCGGTCATCGGCGGTTTCCTGGGTCTGGTGTCCTCGGTGGCCCTCACCGTGGTCTCGCCCTCGGTGTGGGAAGCCACGCTGGGCAACCCCAAGGGTTCGGCGCTGTTCCCCTACACCTCGCCGGCGCTGTTCTCGATGGCGATCGGTTTCGTCGGCATCTGGCTGTTCTCGGTGCTGGACAAGAGCCAGCGCGCGCGGGTGGACCGCGCCGGTTTCCTGGCCCAGCAGGTGCGCTCGGAGACGGGCATCGGCGCTGCGGCGGCCGCCGCGCATTGAGGGGCAGAAGCCAGGCCGAGGCGCCGCCTCGGCTCTGGCTTCGTCGCATCAGGCCGCGACGGCCTCGGCCGGTGCCACCACCGGCTGGCGGATCAGGTGGTCGAAGGCGCTGAGCGCGGCCTTCGAACCCTCACCGGCGGCAATCACGATCTGCTTGTACGGCACCGTCGTGCAGTCACCCGCCGCGAACACGCCGGGCACGTTGGTGTGGCCCTTGGCGTCCACCACGATCTCGCCGAAGCGGCTCAGCTCCACCGTGCCCTTGAGGAACTCGGTGTTGGGCACCAGGCCGATCTGCACGAACACGCCTTCGAGCTCGACGTGCTTCACGTCGCCGCTCGCGCGGTCCTTGTAGCTCAGGCCATTCACCTTGCCGTCGGCGCCGGTGATCTCGGTCGTCTGCGCATTCACGTGGATGTCCACGTTGCGCAGGCTCTTGAGCTTGCTCACCAGCACGGCATCGGCTTTGAGCGCATCGGCGAACTCGATCAGCGTCACGTGCTGCACGATGCCGGCCAGGTCGATCGCGGCCTCGACACCCGAGTTGCCACCACCGATCACCGCCACGCGCTTGCCCTTGAACAGCGGACCGTCGCAGTGCGGGCAGTAAGCCACACCCTTGTTGCGGTACTCGGCCTCGCCGGGCACGTTGACATTGCGCCAGCGCGCGCCGGTGGACAGGATCACGCTGCGCGCGCTCAGCACCGCGCCATTTGCCATCTGCACCTGCACCAGGCCGTTGGGCTCGCTCGCCGGGATCAGCTTGTCGGCGCGCTGCAGGTTCATGATGTCCACGTCGTAGTGGCGCACCTGCGCTTCGAGCGCGGCGGCGAACTTCGGGCCGTCGGTTTCGAGCACGCTGATGTAGTTCTCGATCGCCATCGTGTCATTGACCTGGCCGCCGAAACGCTCGGCCGCCACGCCCACGCGGATGCCCTTGCGGGCGGCGTACACCGCCGCCGCGGCACCAGCCGGGCCGCCGCCGACGATCAGCACGTCGAACGGGTCCTTGGCGTTGAGCTTCGCGGCTTCGCGCGCATCGGCGTTCACGTCCAGCTTGCCGACGATCTCTTCCACCGTCATGCGACCCGAACCGAACACCTGGCCGTTGAGGAACACGATGGGTACGGCCATGATCTCGCGCGCCGTCACCTCGTCCTGGAAGGCACCGCCTTCGATGACCGTGGTCTTGATCTTCGGGTTCCGGATCGCCATCAGGCTCAGTGCCTGCACCACGTCCGGGCAGTTGTGGCAGGTCAGGGACATGTAGACCTCGAAATTGAAGTCACCGTCCAGCGCCTGGATCTGTTCGAGCACGTCCTGCTCGACCTTGGGCGGGTGGCCGCCGGTCCACAGCAGGGCCAGCACCAGCGAGGTGAACTCGTGGCCCAGCGGCAGTCCGGCGAAGCGCAGCGAAGTGTCGCTGCCCGCGCGCTGCAGGGTGAACGAAGGCCGGCGCGCATCCTGGCCGTCGGTCTTCAGGGTGATCTTGTCGCTGCGCAGCGCCTGGATGGTCTGCAGCAGATCAAGCATTTCCCGGGAGCTCTCAGAGTCGCTCAAGGAGGCGACGATCTCGAAAGGTTGTGTCACGCGCTCGAGGTAAGCGCCGAGTTGAGCCTTGAGGGTGTCGTCCAACATGTTGTGTTTCCTTTATCTAAGCGACTTTGAGAACCGGCCTCCTCAGGGATTGAAAGGCGGCCAGGGGTCCACCCGGCGGGCCTTCTGGGCCCGCGGGTTCTTCGATGGGCAACCGGAGAGGCTGGGCCTCATCGCGGATGGAACGGAGGATCAGATCTTGCCGACCAGGTCCAGCGAAGGAGCGATGGTCTTGGCGCCTTCGTTCCACTTGGCCGGGCACACTTCGCCGGGGTGGGCGGCGGTGTACTGGGCGGCCTTGAGCTTGCGCAGCGTTTCCTTCACGTCACGGGCGATCTCGTTGGAGTGGATCTCGGCGGTCTTGATCGTGCCTTCGGGGTTGATGATGAAGGTGCCGCGCAGCGCCAGGCCTTCTTCAGGGATGTGCACGCCGAAAGCGTTGGTCAGCACGTGGGTCGGGTCGCCCACCAGCGGGAACTTGGCCTTGCCCACGGCGGGCGAGGTTTCGTGCCACACCTTGTGCGAGAAGTGCGTGTCGGTCGTGACGATGTAGACCTCGGCACCGGCCTTCTGGAATTCGGCGTAGTTCTCGGCCGCGTCTTCCACTTCGGTGGGGCAGTTGAAGGTGAAGGCAGCGGGCATGAAGATCAGCACCGACCACTTGCCCTTCAGCGTCTCGTCGCTGACGTCGATGAACTTGCCGTTCAGAAAGGCCGTGGTCTTGAAAGGCTGGACGGTGGTATTGATCAGGGACATGGTTTTCCTTGGGTTGGGGTTGAGAAAGAGGCGGCGATCAGAAAGGGTTTTCCGTATCGCCATGGGGTGAATGATAGCAAATAACTACCAATCTTCGGGATTGATAGTGTTTATCCACCCGATAGCTTTTCTTGTTGCTGTGCAGCAACTCGCCCGATGAGGGCCGTTCGTGTTTACCACATTCCGGCGACAGCAGCGTTTTGGCGAGATTTCAGAGGGCAAACCGCGTTCCCGCCGGAAGCTTTACGGCAGGCACCGAACGAGCTATCACAAAAAAATTATCAAAAACTTAACAAGAATGGTTTTCATTTGTAATAATAAGAAAAGTAGCCAGCCAGCCCCTCCCCAGCCCCCGTCCCTTGTGTGATGCGCGCGATACCGAGTGGATGCATGCCAGCCAACTCCATCAACGCATGCATACGTAAGGATTTTTGATGTCGAGAGCATCCACCCCGTCGGCTGGCCAGCGCGGCGTTTCGTCGGGCTACCGCTTCCCCTTGCAAGCCACCGCCGTGGCCTGCAGCCTGTACGCGCTGAGCCTGGGCGCGGCCCACGCCCAGCAAGCCGAGGGCTCGCTGTCCGAAGTCGTGGTGTCCGCTTCCGGCGTCGAACAGAAGATTGCCGATGCGCCCGCCAGCATTTCGGTGGTGACGCGCGAAGAGCTCGCGAAGCGCCCCTACACCACCCTGCTGGATGCCGTGCGCGACATCGAGGGCGTGGACGTGGGCGAGACCACGGACAAAACCGGTCAGGGCACCATCAGCATCCGGGGCATGGGCGCCGACTACACGCTGATCCTGATCGACGGCAAGCGCCAGAACAACAACGGCGACCTGTACCCCAACTCCTTCGGCGGCAACCAGTTCAACCACATCCCGCCGATCGAGACGATCGAGCGCATCGAAGTCATCCGCGGCCCCATGTCCACGCTGTACGGCGCGGACGCGCTGGGCGGCGTGATCAACATCATCACGCGCAAGATCCCCGACCAATGGACCGGCTCGGTCACGCAGTCCTTCACCGTGCAGGGCAACAGCGACTTCGGTGACGACAAGACCACCGACTTCAACCTCATGGGCCCGATCAAGCCCGGCGTGCTCGGCTTCCAGCTGCGCGGCAGCCTGTACGACCGGGACGCATCACGCCCCGAGTACGCGGACGTGGTGTATCCCAACGGCGCCGTGCGCCCGCGCGCCCTGGGCTTCGGCGGCGGCGGCAAGACAGTGGACAACAAGAACCAGAGCCTGGGCATGCGCCTGGCGCTCACGCCCAGCGCCCGCCACGAATTCCTGTTCGACGTCGACACGTCACGCCAGACATACAACAACCGCCCCGAAGCCGACGGCAGCTTCCCTCTGGGCACGGTGGACAGCATCGCCACGATCTGGCGCTCGAACAACGCCACGTTCGCAGCACCCCAGGTGGGCTACCTGCCTGAACAGAAGTTCACGCGCGACCAGTGGTCGCTGACGCACAAGGGCAAGTGGGACATCGGCAACAGCGAGATCTCGCTGTCCTACGTGGACACGGCCAACAAGGGCCGCACCTTGCCCTTCTCCCCCGAGGAGCGGGCGCGCCTGCAGGCCCTGTGGGCCGCGGTGCCCGGCGCCAACGCCACGGCCAAGCTCAACAACATGACGCCCGCGCAACGCGCCACGCTGGAGTCCTTCCTGCCGCGCCCCGCGCGCGTGATGGAGACCCGCCAGTACACGCTGGACGGCAAGCTCGACATCCCGCTGGGCAACCACCTCGTCGTGGTGGGCGGCCAGTACATCGACGGCGAAATGGAGGACGGCACCTTCGGCATGTTCGGCAACAACCCGCAGCCGGGCACCGTGCAGAAGCACGAGATGACCTCGGTGTTCGCCGAAGGCAACTGGCAGCTGCGCCCCGGCTTCACGCTCACCACGGGCCTGCGCCACGACAACCACAACATCTTCGGCGGACAGACCAGCCCGCGCGTGTACGGTGTCTGGGAGGCCAATCCTTCGTGGACCTTCAAGGGTGGCGTGAGCACGGGCTACAAGACGCCCAAGACCAGCCAGCTGTTCCCAGGCATCACCGGCTTCGGTGGCGCAGGGCACCTCGCCCTTCGTGGGCAATCCGGATCTGAAGCCCGAGACCAGCGTCAACGGCGAACTCGCGGCCTACTTCAACAGCACGAACGGCCACAGCTTCAACGCCACGGTGTTCCAGAACCGCTTCAAGGACAAGATCGACAGCGGCGGCCCGACCATCGCCAACTGCGAAGGCGCGGCGCCTGGCGTGCCCTGTGCCGACGTCGGACTGGGCTGGCGCGACCTGGGCTTCGCTTCCTTCAGCCAGACGCAGAACATCAGCCGCGCGGAACTCAAGGGCCTGGAGCTGGCCGGCCGCTACCGCCTCTCGCCGACGTGGATGGTGCGCGCCAACTACACCTACACCGACTCGGAACAGAAGACCGGTGCAGCCATCGGCCGCCCCCTGTCGGAAAGCGCCAAGCACATGGCCAACGCTGCCCTCTCGTGGTCGGCCACGCCTTCGCTGGAACTGTTCCTGAACCTGGAGGCGGTGTCCGACCGCTACCGCGGCTGGGACGCGCCGACCAACAGCGCGATGTACTACAAGGCCTACAACATGCTGCACCTCGGTGGCAGCTACCGCATCAGCAAGAACGTGACGCTCAACGCCCGCATCAACAACCTGCTGGACCACGACTTCACGAGCTACAGCACCAGCTTCACGAGCTGCACCAGCGGCAACACCTGCGTGGGGGGCCAGCAGCCGGTCTTCCGCGACGACTACAACGTCAAGGCCAAGGCTCGCAATTTCTGGATCAGCCTGAACGCGCGGTTCTGACGCGCTTTTCCTCAATCGCTGACCCGTTCAGCGACCCCGCGCCACGGCCTCAGGGCCCTGGCGCCTTTCGTCGTTCCTGACGCCAATTCACAACAAAATGGAAAAATTGTGAATAGGAATGATTTTTATTTGTGATAATCCCGGCCGAAGCCAGCCAAAGCCCCCGACGACCTGCCGTGCCCTTGCACCGAGCCGGTGCGATGTGGACGCCTGCCAGCCAACACACCATCGCACCGCACCGCAAGGACTCACCCATGGCCCATATCCGCAGCCGCAAGCACAGCAAACCCGTCCACCTCCTGGCCCTCCTGGCCGCCTCCGTTCCTGCCGCCGGCATGGCGCAGCAGACCACCACCCTGCCCACGGTGACCGTCAAGGAAGCCCCCGAGGTGCCGTACAAGGCCGACAAATCGGCCAACGAGAAGATGACGGCCCCGCTGGTGGACACGCCCAAGACCATCCAGATCATCAAGAAGGAAGTGCTGGAAGAGCAAGGCGCGGTCACGCTGATGGAAGCCCTGCGCAACACCCCCGGCATCACCCTGCAGATGGGTGAGAACGGCAACACCTCGGCCGGCGACACCTTCCAGCTGCGCGGCTTCTCGCTGCAGCAGAACACCTTCGTCGACGGCATCCGCGACCTCGGCGCCGTCACGCGCGACACCTTCAACCTGGAACAGGTGGAGATCGTCAAGGGCGCCGCCGGTGCAGAAACCGGCCGTGGCGCTGCGTCGGGCTTCATCAACCTGATCTCCAAGCAGGCCCATCTGGGTGACGAAAGCAGCGCCTCCGGCACGGTCGGCACCGCCAGCCGCAAGCGCGCCACCGTCGATCTGAACAAGCAACTGAGCGAAACCTCCGCCTTCCGCCTGAACGCCATGGTGCAGGACAGTGGCGTGGATGGCCGCGACTATGTGGAGAACAAGGGTTATGGCGTGGGCCTGTCCTACGTCACCGGCCTGGGCACGCCCACCCGCCTGCACCTCTTCAGCCAGCACCTGCGCCAGAAGAACGTGCCGGACGGCGGCATTCCCGCCATCGGCTACGAAGGATTCACCTCGCCGCTGGGCGCCAAGGTGCGCCGCGAGAACTTCTATGGCAGCCCCAACGACCAGGAAAAGGTCGATGCCGACATGATCACGGCCAAGATCGAGCACGACCTGGGCCAAGGCACGACGATCCGCAACATCACGCGTTTCGGCAAGACCCACATGGACCGCACGCTGACCGGCATCATTGGCATCACCGCCACGAACACCGCCGCCACCGCTGTGAACCCGGCCGTGGTGGCCGCCAACCCGGCCACCTGGCTGGTGGCCCGCTCACGCCAGCGCGTCGATCAGGAAAACACCATCCTCGCCAACCAGACCAGCGTGAACACCGAGTTCAAGGCGGGCGGCATGGAGCACTCCCTGGCAGCCGGTGTCGAGTTGCTGTATGAAAAGCAGAACTCCTTCGACCATGGCACCGCCGTGGGCACGACGCCATCAGCCAACCTGTACAACCCGAACCCGTTCCAGACCATGGCCAACTTCGGCGGGCGCACGGGAGGCGAAACGGGCGGCACCACCAACACCATCAGCGCCTATGCGTTTGACAACGCCAAGCTCAACGAGCGTTGGTCGATCAACGGTGGTCTGCGTGTGGACGTCTACAAGCTGAGCACCGACAACGTCACCTCAGGGGGCGTTCGCACCTTGTTGGACGATTCGCGCAGCCTCGTGAGCTGGAGCGTCGGCAGCGTCTACAAGCCGGCGGAAAACGGCAGCGTCTACGCCTCGTACGCCACCTCGGCCACCCCGCCCGGTACCAGCAACTTCCAGTTGAGCAACGCCGCAGGCAACCAGGCCAATTCGACGCTGGATCCGCAAAAGACCGACACGATCGAACTGGGCACGAAGTGGGAACTGCTGAACAAGCGCATGAACGTGGCCGCGGCCGTGTTCCGCACCGAGAACGATGGTCAGACGTCGCAAGACCCCATCACCGGCCAGGTGTTCCAGTACGGCAAGACGCGTGTGCAAGGTCTTGAGCTGTCGGCCGTGGGCCAGATCACCAACTTCTGGCAGATCACGGCCGGCCTGGCCAAGACCAGCACGAAGGCGCTCAGTCAGCGCTCGCGCAACGCCACCACCGGCGTGGTCACGGTCACCGACGGCGTGCGCTGGTCGCCCGACCTGACCGCCACCGTGTGGAGCTCGTACCAACTGGACAAGCTGACGCTGGGCCTGGGTGCTCGCTACACCTCCGAGCAAAAGCGCGTCGTCACCGTGGGCGGCACGGGCAACGTGCCCAACATCCCCTCGTCCTGGGTCGCCGACGCGATGGTCGCCTACCAACTCACCGACAAGGTCAGCCTGCGCCTGAACGTCTACAACCTGTTCGACAAGGAATACCTGATGGCCCTGAACAACGGTGGTGGCCGACTGGCGCTGGGCCTGCCCCGCTCCGCTGCGCTGACCGCCAACGTCAAGTTCTGATCCCGACCACCCGTCAGAACGCTACCATCGAAAAGGCCCGCCCCATGGCGGGCCTTTTCCCGTTTCAGGAACCCTGTCCATGCTGTTGCACATTCCCCAGGTCCTCACACCAGCCGAAGTGGCCGAGATCCGCCAGGTGCTCGACACCCAGGGCTGGGTGGACGGTCTGCGCTCCACCGGTCCGCAGGCGGCCAACGTCAAGCGCAACCTGCAGCTCGACACCGCGTCCCCCGTGTTCGCGCCGCTCTCGCAGCGCATCGCGCAGGCGCTGCAACGCCATCCGCTGTTCGTCTCTGCCGTGCTGCCAGCCACCATGCTGCCGCCGATGTTCAACCGCTACCAAGGCGGTGGGCACTATGGCAACCACATCGACAACACGATCCAGACCGACCGCTTCAGCGGCCAGAAGGTGCGCACCGACGTGTCCACCACCGTGTTCCTCAGCGCGCCCGACGAGTACGAAGGCGGCGAGCTGATCGCCGAGGACAGCTTCGGCACGCACGAGATCAAGCTCGATGCGGGCGACGCGATCGTCTACCCGTCCACCAGCCTGCACCGCGTGGAGCCGGTGACCAGCGGCGTGCGCGTGGCCTCGTTCCTCTGGACGCAAAGCCTGGTGCGCGACGCGTGGCGGCGCTCGATGCTGTTCGATCTGGACATGACCATCCTCAAGCTGCGCAACCAGCTGGGCGACACCGCCGAGGTGGTGGCGCTGACCGGCCACTACCACAAGCTGTTGCAGCAGTGGGCAGAGACTTGATCCCCCCGCGCCGGATGCGCCACCCGGTTCAATACACGTCGCGGCGGTAGCGACCGTCGGCGGTGAGCTGCTGCAGCGCCTCTTCGCCCAGGATGGTCTGCAGCGTGCCGTTGACTTCGCCGGCCATGCCTTCAAGGCTGCCGCACACGTACAACGCAGCACCCTGCCCGACCCATTCCTTCACGTCCGCTGCGGCCTCGGCCAAGGCGTGTTGCACATAGCGCCGCTCGGTCTGGTCACGCGAGAACACCCAGTCCACACGGCGAAGCCAGCCATCGCGCTGCCAGGCGTCGATCTCGTCGCGGTAGTGCGCGTCGCACGCCGCGTTGCGTTCGCCGAACAACAACCACATGGGCACCTGCCCCTTCCCCGCCGCAATACGCGCCCGCATGTGCCCGCGCAAACCCGCCAGGCCCGTGCCGTTGCCAATCAGGATCAACGGACGCTGAGCGTTGTCACCAATGCGAAAACCGCCATGCGAGCGCACGCGCAGCGTGACGGTGTCGCCGGTCTGCGCAGCTTGCGTCAGCCAGCCCGAGGCCAGGCCGGGGCTGCCGTCGGCGCGGCGCGTTCGGCGCACCAGCAGGTGCACGGCGCCATCCTGCGGCACGGAAGCGATGGAGTAGTCGCGCGGTTCGCCCGGCGCGGTGGGCACCTCCACCTGCACCAGGTCGCCCGCCTGCCACTCGGGCAACGCCGCGCCGGCCTCAGCAGGCACCAGTTCCAGGTGATGCACCTCCTCGCCCGCGCTGCCGGGGTTGAGGTGCTGGCGCGCGCGCAGCCGCCAAGGCTGCAAGGCCGGTGCCTCCCAATCCGGCAGGTCGCTGGTGCCGGCCAGGTGCGCGAGGTGCTGGCGCCAGCGCTGCAGCGCGTCGGGATCGCTCTTGTCCACGTCGATGCGCTCGAACAGGGCCTGCGCGCCGCGGTCCATCAGCCACTGGTCCAGCTGGCGGCCGAAGCCGCAGAAGTGGGCGTAGGTCTTGTCGCCCAGCGCGAGCAGGCCCACGTGCAGGTGCGACAGCGTCACACCCGCGTTGGCCATCACCTGCCGGGCGAACAGCACGGCGCTGTCGGGCGGATCGCCCTCGCCGTAGGTGCTCGCGATGCAGAGCAGGCGATCGGCCTGCTGCAGGTCGGCCAGGCTGATCTGGCTCAGCGGCGCCAGGCGCACCGGCACGCCCGCCGTGTGCAAGGCCTGCGCGGTCTGCAAGGCCAGCTCTTCGGCCTGGCCGGTCTGGCTCGCGTACGCCACCCACCACACGGGCACACCGGGCGTGGCCGGCAGCAGCGCATCCACCCGGCGCTGCGCGGCGCGCTGCCGGTTGCGGTGCTGCCAGGCGATGGCGCCGCACAGCAGCGCGTAGCACAGCAGCGTGCGCCAGGGCGTAGAGCCATTTTTCGCTGGTCATCCGGCGAGTTCCTTCATCGCGGGTGTGAGGGTTTCGGTCAATCGGCCATCGGGCTCGCGCTGCACGAACAAGGCCGCGATGCCGTGCGCGGTGGCCAGGGCCAGGCCCTGCTCTCTTCCGAGCACGGTCAGCGCGGTGGACCAGGCATCGGCCCACAGGCATTCGGTGTGCAGCACGCTCACGGACGCCAGACCATTCGCCAGCGGCCGGCCGTTGCGCGGATCGATGGTGTGCGGCCAGCGCGCGCCATCGTGTGTGTACACGCGCCGGTAATCGCCCGAGGTGGCGACGCACAGCCCATGCAGGGCCACACGTGTGGTGGGCAGCGGTGCTTGTCCAGGCGCGGTGGGCGGCGATTCGAGGTCCACCCACCAGGGCTGCGCCGACCCAGCCGCAGGCCCTGGCCCCGCAGCTCGCCCCCCACCTCCACCAGGCTGTGGGGCAAGCCCATGCCGCTCAACCGCCGCGACACCCGGTCCACCGCATAGCCCTTGGCAATCGCCGAGAAGTCCAGCCGCACGCCACCGGGCTGGTGAAGCTGGCGGCTGGCCGCCTGCCATTGCAGGGCGCGCCAGTCGTTGAGCGCCAGGGCGTGCTGCACCGCGCCCTCCGTGGGAGGGGCGAAGCCAGGGTCGGTGTAGCGCGGGCTGGGGCCGAAGCCCCAGAGGTTCACCAGCGCGCCCGCAGCGGGGTTGAACGCACCGCTGGAAATCTCGGCCAGCCACAGGGCCGCCGCCAGCACCTCGGCCATGGCCTCGGGCACGGTGTGCCACGTGCCGGCCGGAGCGCGGTTGAAGCGCTCCAGGTCGGCGCTCTCCAGCCAGGTGCTCATCTGGGCCACGACCAGATTCAGCTCATCCTGCACGGCGACGCGCACCGGCTCGCTGGGCGAGGCACCGGCCGCCACCCACCGCACCTGCCAGGTCGTGCCCATGGTCTGGCCGTCCAGGCAGTGTGCCTGGGCACCCAGCATGGGCATCGAAGCATCCAGCTCCAGGGGCACCAGCACACGGTTCATGTTGCGTGGGTCAGAAAACCAAAAAACAACCCCAGCCATCTGCATGGTCTGGGGCATGCCGGCTTGCGCCGGGGCATCAACGGGGCAGGACTTCCAGCGTCAGGCTGTAGCCCGAGCGGCGGACCGGCTCGGCCAGCGTGCCTGCCGGGCCCGTGGGCGCGGGACGCGGTGCGTCGGCGACAGGGGCTGCGCCCGCGGCGGCAGGCGCAGCGGGGCCACCGGCGCCAGGACCGCCAGCGCCGCCGGGACCGCCCATGCCAGGCGCGCGCGGCGGCGCGATGTTCACCCAGTACATGCCGGCCGCCGGCCACTTGACCTTGATCTCGCCCTTGTCGTCGGTGGTGGTGCGGATTTCACCCAGCTCGCTGCGGTAGCGCAGGCCGGCCAGGATGACGGTGGCCGCGTAACCGGCCGCGGGCTTGCCGTTGTCGATGAAACGGAAGGTGGCGGTGTCGCCTTCCACCAGATCGTTCGGGTGCGTCACCGGCACCAGCTCGATGCCGCGGCCCGTGGGCTTGAGGGCTTCGGTGGTGGGCTTGCCGGAGGTCACGAAGGTCTCCACGCGGTTCTGCGACTGGCTCACGCGCAAGTCTTCCGCATTGGCAGGGATTTCCTTGGCCAGCGACTCGGCGGTGCCGCGCAGGCGCTTGCTCTCGGTACCCACCTTGAAGCTGGCGATGAGGGCGTCGTTCACCAGCGCGAGGCGGTAGGTGCCGGGCTTGTCGAGCTTCACGTCGAACATGCTGCGGTAGCGGCCCTTGGCCTGGTTCTCGGCCTGCACCGGCTGGCCATCGGGACCGATCACCACCAGGTTGTCCAGGCCGGCGGCGTTGTGCTCGTAATAGAAGATGTCGTTGGAGACGGCGGCATCGACCGACACCCAGGGCAACTGGCCCGAGTAGATGGTGCCCGAGGGCAGCAGCCAGGAGCGGTGCGCATGCACGGCGGCCGGCAGGGCCAGCACGGCCGCGGCGGCCAGGGTGAGAACGCGGGCGCGAACGGTGGTGGTTTTCATGAGGGTCTCCAGTCGGGGTCAGGGTTTGACGGTGACGCTGATCGCGCCGAGTTCGTGTTCGCCACGGGCTTGTGTGGTGGTGGCGGCCTTGGGGGGCCACACGAAGGGCACCTTCACCACTTCACGGCCACCCACTTCGCGCGCGGCTTCGAGCACGAGGCTGTATTCACCCGGGGCCAGCTTGCCCAGCGCGGTGCTGTCGGCGAACTGCACCGACTGCTCGCCGGGCGCGCGCGTGGCGCCACTGATGCCGTCCACCGGCATCGTGAGCTCGCGGCCGCTCTTGCGCCACCAGGCGCGCATGTCCTTGAGCCACTTGGTGCCCTCGTTGTTGCGCATCTTGATGTCGTACCAGACCGCGAGGTTGCCCGCGAAGGACTGGTCGTTCTTCTCGATCCAGATCGCCACGTAGGGGCGGTGGTACTCCGCCACGGTCAAGCGCGGAATCTCGACTTTGAGCGCCATGTCGGCGGCCAGGGCGGGGAAGGCAAACCCAGCCGCGGAAATGGCGGTGGCGTATCGGATCAACATGGGAACGCAGCTCCTTCGGCAGTCAATGGATGAACAGGATCACGAGCAACAAGGGAATCACCAGGCCCGCGCCCACCATGGGCCAGGTCGTGGGGCGGCTTGTCGCGTGGAACTTGAGGATGAACAGGCCGGTGATGCAGAACACCAGGCAGGCCACCGAGAAGATGTCGAGAAACCACTTCCAGGCCAGGCCGGTGTGGCGGCCCTTGTGCAGGTCGTTCAGGTAGGAGATCCAGCCCCGGTCGGTGCGCTCGTACTCCACGCTGCCCGACTCGCGCTCGATGCGCAGCCAGGCATCGCCACCAGGGCGCGGCAGCGAAAGGTAGATCTCTTCGGGCGACCACTCGGCGGTGGTGCCGGGCAGGGGCACGTCCAGCGCCTCGGCCAGCCAGCGGTGCACCTCGGGCGGCAGCACCGCGTTGTCCGGCTCGTCGTCCTTGGGTGCGAGCGCCGTCTGCAGTTCGGCGGGCAATTGCACCAGCTTCTGCTGCACCTGGGGAGCGGCCGCGATGTCGGCCGCGTGGTTGAGGGTGATGCCCGTGAAGGCGAACAGCAGCATGCCGATCAGGCACAGCGCCGAACTGATCCAGTGCCACTGGTGCAGGGTCTTGAGCCAGTAGGCACGGTTGGACGCCGCTTGGGCGGCTGGGGGGTTCTTCACGGGAGTAGAGACAACGCAGAAACGGATCGGAAGCCAACGGAAGGCGGGACATCGCGAGGGCGGAAACCGCCTGCGCTCATCAGCCTGAGAATTATAACTATTCTCATTTAGAAAAGCCCTTGGAGCCCCGCAAAAAGTTGCTGTCCTGCTTCTGTTTTTCAGGAAATCGGCGGCGGCGGACCGGCCCAGTCACCGCCCAGGGCCTTGTACATGTCCAGCGCGGCGGTCAGGCGCGAGAGGCTTTGCGTCGCCAGGGCGTCCAGGGCGGCGAACAGGGTGCGCTGCGCGTCCAGCACCGAGAGCAGATCGCCACTGCCCTCGCGATACCGCAGCTCGGCCAGCTGCAGCGAGCGGCGCGCCTGCGCCACCACCTCGCGCTGCAGCGCTTCCTGGCGCTCGCTGCGCGCCACGTTGCCCAGGCCGTCGTCCACCTCCTTGAGCGCGGTGCGGATGGCCTTGCCGTAGTTCTCGATCAGCACCACGCGCTGGGACTCGGTGCTGCGGATCTGCAGGCGCTGGCGCCCGCCATCGAAGATCGATTGCGCCAGCGAAATGCCCAGCGACACGCTGCGCGTGGGGTCGGCCAGGCTGATCAGGGCCGAGGTGCCCAGGCTGCCCGACGCCGACAGCGACAGGCTCGGCAGCAGCGCCTTGCGCGCGACTTCCACGTTGGCATCGGACGCGGCCAGTTGGGCTTCCGCGGACGCCAGATCGGGGCGGCGCGTGAGCAGCGAGGACGGCAGGCCCGGCGACAGCGCGGGCACACGCAGCTGCGTGAACTCACCCGCTTCAGGCGCGTAGCCTTGCGGCACGCGTCCCAGCAACAGCGCGAGCGCGGTGGCGGTCTGGCGCTGCTGCAATTCGATGGGCAACAAGGCCGTGCGCTGCGACAGCACCGTCGTGCGCTGTTGCGACACTTCCAGCGCCGTGGCGACGCCGTTGCGCTGGCGCGCTTCCACGATCGCCAGCACGCGCTCGGCGATGGCCAGGTTCTCGCGCGCGATGCGCAGGCGCTCGGCGGTGTTGAGCCACAGGAAATAGTTGTTGCGCCACGGCCGTGAGCAGCGTCAGGCGCGCGGTCTTCCAGTCGTACTGGCTGGCCTGGAACGAGGCCTCGCCCGCGCGCACGCCGGCCGCGATGCGGCCCCAGAGATCAACCTCGTAGCTGACGGACAGCCCGGCACTGCTCGACTCGCGGGAGGTGGACGCGGTGCCCGGCGCGTCGGTCCGGCCGGCCGTGCTGCCCAGGCTGCCGTTGACCGACGGCAGGCGCGAGACGCCCGCCTGCTGCAGGGCGATGTCGGCCTGGCGCATGCGTTCGATCGCGATGCGCAGGTCCGGGCTGCCGGCCTGCGCCTCTTCGATCAGGCGCTCCAGCGGCTGCGAGCCGAAGGACTGCCACCAGGCGGTGGTCAGCTGCGGCGCGTCGGTCGCGGGCAGCGCGGGCGCGAAGGCGGCGGGCATCTCGACCACCGGCCCACGCGCCGGCTCGGTGCTGGCACAGGCCTGCAAGGCCAGCACGGCGGCCAGGAGCAGCGGTTTGCGCAAGGGGAACGTTGACGGTTTCATCACGGTGTTCATTCGGAAGACAGGGCCACGACGGGGTCGAGCCGCGCGGCCTTGCGCGCGGGCAGGTAGCCAAAGATCAGGCCGGTGGCGAAGGCGCAGCCGAACGCCAGCACGACCGGGGTGACGGAGAACTGCACCGCCGTGCCGGTGGCACCGATCACGAAGGCCACGCCCAGGCCGATGACGACGCCGATCAAACCGCCCAGCGCGGAGACCACCAGCGCCTCGATCAGGAACTGCTGGAGGATGTTGCGCATGCGCGCGCCCGTGGCGATGCGGATGCCGATCTCGCGGGTGCGCTCGGTCACGCTCACCAGCATGATGTTCATGACCCCGATGCCACCGACCAGCAGCGAGATCGCCGCGATCGAGCCCAGCAGGATGGTCATGGTGTTCTGCGTCTCGGTCGCGGTGTCGATGATCGACGCCATGTTGCGGATCTGGAAGTCGATCACGCCATGGCGCTCGGCCAGCAGGGATTCCACCGCCGACTGGGTTTCGTCGATGCGGCTCACGTCGGACACAGCCACCGTCACGTTGCGCAGGAAGCGCTGACCCGACAGGCGCAACTGGCTGGTGGCGTAGGGCACCAGCACCACGTCGTCCTGGTCCTGCCCGTTGGGCGAGGCGCCGCGCGTGCTCATCACGCCCACCACCTGGAAGATCAGGTTGTTCACCAGCACGAACTTGCCCAGCGGCTCCTCGCCACCCGGGAACAGGGCCTTGGCCACGGTCTGGCCCAGCACCGCCACGGTGGCGTATTCCTGCTCGTCCTCGTCGGTGAAGAAGGTGCCGCGCTGCACCTTCCACTGGCGCGCGAGCGGGAACTTGGACGAGGTGCCCAGGATGCTGCTCGAATAGTCGGACTCGCCATAGCGCAAGGTCGCGTTGCTGCTCTGTTCGGGCACGGCCGCCAGCACGTTGGGCACTTCCTTGTCGATCGCGTTCACGTCGGCGAGCACCAGCGTCGCGGTGTTGGAGAAGCCCCGCTGGTTGGGCGCGCCCGGGCGCACCAGCAACAGGTTGGAGCCCATGGCGCTGATGCGGTCGATCACCACCTGCTTGGCGCCGTCACCGATGGCCAGCATGGCGATCACCGAGGCCACGCCGATCACGATGCCCAGCAGCGTGAGGATGGCGCGGAACACGTTGGCGCGCAGGGCGCGCAGCGCGGTCTTGGCGGCCTCGACCACATCGCTCAGGTGCGAGATGCGGCCGGCGCGCGCCGTCCAGTTCTGCGCCGCCAGCGCGGCCTGGCCTTCGGGCGGACGTGGGCCCGGGTCGGCCAGGATGTGGCCGTCCTTGATCTCGATCACGCGCTGCGCGTGTTGGGCGACCTCGGCGGCGTGGGTGATGAGGATCACCGTGTGCCCCTGTGCCGCCAGCTCCTTGAGCAGGACCATCACGTCGGCGCCGCTCTTGCTGTCCAGCGCGCCGGTGGGTTCGTCGGCAAGGATCACGCGACCGCCGTTCATCAAGGCCCGGGCGATCGACACGCGCTGCTGCTGCGCACCCGAGAGCTGGTTCGGCCGGTGGTGCATGCGCTCGCCCAGGCCCAGCGAGCCGAGCAATTCGCTCGCACGCTGATGGCGCTCGGCCGGGGGGATGCCCGCGTAGACGGCGGGCACCTCGACGTTGTCGGCCGCGGTGCCGGTGGCGATGAGGTTGTAGCTCTGGAACACGAAGCCGAAGGCATCGCGGCGCAGCTCGGCGAGTTCGTCGCGCTCCAGTTCGGAGACATCGCGGCCCATGAAGAGGTAGCGGCCGGTGGTGGGCTTGTCCAGGCAGCCCAGGATGTTCATCAGGGTGGACTTGCCCGAACCGGACGCGCCCATGATGCCAACCAGCTCACCGGGGTAGATCTTCAGGTCGATGCCGTGCAGCACCTCGACCGACAGGTCACCGTTGTGGTAGGTCTTGGTGATGCCGCTCAGGTCGATCAGCGGCACGCCCGCGCTCTGCGGCGCGGCGCGCAGCGCCTCGGCCTCATGCGACTGCGGCAGCTGGCTGATCGGCGCGCCCCACCGGCGGCGCCACCCGGCATGCCACCAGGACCACCCATGCCCTGCGGCTGCCCCAGGCCCGTGCCTTGTGTCGGGTTGGCAGGACGGCGCTCGGGTTCGCGCACGCCGGCGATCACGCGGTCGCCTTCCTTCAGGCCCGACAGCACCTCGGCATGCACCCGGTTGCTGATGCCGATGGTGACGTCGCGCTCTTCGATCGTGCCGTCCTCGGCCATGACCTTGACCTTGGCCTGGCGGGGGCCGCGCGCCGGGCGGGTGGGCCCGTCGTTGCGGGGCATGCCGCTCACGTTCGGCGCCGTGGGCTTGGCGGCCGCGGCGTCCTTGCCGCCGGCATCGGTGCCCGAGGCGGCCCGCTTCTGCGTGGGAGCAGCACCATTGGCGCCGCCGGGTGCCGTGGCCGCGCTGCCACCGTTGGCCTGCGCCTGCTCGCGCTCCTTGCGGCGCTGCTCGCGGAAGCGGGCACGCTCCTCTTCGCTCATGTTCTGGAACGCTTCGGGGCTCATGCGCGGGCGATCGCCGCCCGCACCCGCCGCGTTGCCCGCGCCCGCGCCGCCCGGCGCGGCACCACCGGCGGCTTCGCGTTCCTTGCGGCGCTGCTCGCGAAAGCGTGCGCGCTCCTCGTCCGTCATTTTCTCGAAGGCCTCACGGTCCATGCGAGGACGCTCGCCGCCCGCCTGCGCGACCACGGTGTCGGCCACCGTCTTGAAGGACGCCGACGGAATGGCGGACGTGCTCGTGCCGCGCTGCGTCGGCGCCGCCGGGGCGGCGCCCGGCGCGCCGGGTGCGGGCGTGGCACCCGACGGCGCGGCCGGCGTGGGCGCAGTGCCCGCGCCCGGGTTGTTGCGCGCCCCGCCCGGCCCGCCTTGCTGCCCGCCGCGGTTGCCCTGGGCGCCGCGCTGGATCGTCAGCGCCGACATCGGCACCACCAGCACGTCCTTGGCCTCGGCCACCACGAAGAACACCTGCGCGGTCATCTGCGTCATCAGGCTGCGGTTGTTGTTGGGCACCTCGAACAGCGCGTTGTAGAGCACCACGTTGTTGGTCACCGTGGGCGTGGGTTCGATCTTCTTGAGTTCGCCGTACCAGCGGCGGCCCTGGCCACCCAGGGTGGTGAAGTACACCGGCATGCCGCCGCGCAGCTTGCTCACGTCGGCCTCGGACACCTGGGTCTGCACCGTCATCACCGAGAGGTCGGCGATGCGCATCAGCGTGGGGGCCTGCTGGTTGGTGTTCAGCGTCTGGCCCTGGCGCGCGGTGATGCTCACCACCGTGCCGGCCATGGGCGCGTAGATCTTGGTGTACTTGAGGTTGGCCTCTTCCACCCGCATGCTGGCCTGCAACTGCTCCATCGAGGCCTTGAGCGACTGGATCTGCGCACGCGCCGTCTTCACCGCGGTTTCCGCGTTCTGCAGCGTCTCGGCGGTGGTCGCCTCTTCGGCCATCAGGTTCTTCTGGCGCTGCAGGTCGCGCTCGGCCTTGGCCAGTGTGAGTTCGCGCTCGCCCATCTGGGCCTGTTGCGAGCGCAGCTGGGCGCGGCTGGCGTCCACGCGCGCCATCGAGGTCTCGGCGTCGATCTCGGCCAGCAGGTCGCCCTCCTTGACCTCGCTGCCCACCTCCACGTGGATCTTGCGCAACTGGCCCGACACCTGGGCGCCCACGTCCACATAGTCGCGTGGCTGCAGCGAACCGGTGGCGCTGACCTGGTCCTCGATGTCGCCGCGCTGCACCGTGGCGGTGATGTAGGCGCTCTCGGTCTTGGCGCCCGGCCCCCAGCGGTAGTACGCAAAACCGCCACCCCCGAGCACGGCCAGGCCCACGAGCGCGATCAGCGCCAGCTTCCAGGTCTTGCGGCGGCGGGCGGCGGGGGCCTTGCCCCCTTCACGTTGGACTTCGTTCATGACAATGCGTTGAGGTTCTGGATGGAGGGCGCCCGCAGGGCTTGCCGGGATGATGCGGGATATTGCCCGCGAAATATGGAAAGAATGAGCAAGCAGAACGCCCTGGCTTGCACAAAGTTTGAAAGATTTGGGTTTAGTCTCGACCACACCATGCAGACCGACCGTGCCACCCCCTCGTCCAGCCGCCGGGCCTGGCTTTCGCGCTTCGACACCCTGCGCGTCAAGCTCTTCCTGGCCATCGCGGGCGCCAACGTGGTGCTGGTCATGTCCGCCTACCTCATCTACAGCTGGAGTTTCGACAAGGGCCTGGTCGAGTACCTGAACAAGGCCGACGAAAACCGGCTGCAGCCCATGATCGTGCGGCTCGCCGAGGGGTACCGCCAGCAGGGCAGCTGGGCCTGGATCACCGAAGACCGCCAGCGCTGGCAGGACCTTTCGCGCGAAGTGCTGGGCACCGGCCGCATGCAGCGCCGCCCCGCCGAGCCGCAGGCAAGCTCACCCGGCCTCCCCCCGGCGCAGACGCCGGCCGACGTGCAGCCCCATGCGCATCCACCACCGCCGCCGCCATCCGCGCAGCCGGCACCCGGCACGCCGAGCGTGCCGCCGCCCCTCACCATCGACCCCCGGCTGCTGCTGCTCGACCCCGAGCGCAACCTGCTCGCCGGCCCGGAAGGCCGCACCGAACAGGCCGTGCTCAAACCCATCCAGGTCAACGGGCAGCTGGTGGGCTACCTGGGCTACGTGCCGCGCCTGCAGATGGTGGCCTCGCTCGAACGCGTGTTCCTGGCCCAGCAGACCCGCACCTTCGCCGCCATCGCGCTGGGCATGCTCGCGGCCGTGCTGCTCAATGCCGCGCTGATCGCGCGCTGGCTCTCCCGGCGCCTGCACGTGCTCGGCGAGGGCACGGCGGCCGTGGCCCGGGGTGACTACAGCGTGCGCCTGCCCGCGCGCGGCCACGACGAACTCGCGCAATTGGCCGATGCCTTCAACCACATCGCACCTCGCTGCAGGCCGCGCAACAGGCGCGGCAGCAATGGATCGCCGACATCGCCCACGAGCTGCGCACGCCGCTGGCGACCTTGCGCGCCGAGATCGAGGCCTTGCAGGACGGCATCCGCCAGCCCGACACGGCCAACCTCGACTCGCTGGCGCAGGAGGTCAGCCGCCTGACGCGGCTGGTGGAAGACCTGCGGCTGCTCTCCCTGTCCGATCTGGGCGCGCTGGACTACCGCTTCGCCCCGCTCGACCTCGGCCGCTTCGTCGGCCACCACCTCAGCGACGCCGCGGGCCTGCCCGGCCGGCGCCTGCAGGTGCGCACCGAACTGGCCGACGGCGTGGAGATCCGCGCCGATGGTGATCGGCTCGACCAGGTGCTCAACAACCTGCTGCAGAACACGCAGCGCTACAGCGCCGACCCCGCCACGCTCAGCGTGCAGGTGCGCCGCCAAGACACCGAGGCCCAGCTGACCTGGGAAGACACCTCGCCGGGCGTGCCGCCCGACGCCCTGCCCCGCCTGACCGAGCGGCTCTACCGCGTGGACGAGTCGCGCGCCAGCGCCAGCGGTGGTTCGGGCCTGGGCCTGGCGATCGCGCACGCCATCATCGTCGGCCACGGCGGGCGCATGCAGGCCTCGGCCAGCGCGCTCGGCGGCCTGCGCTGGGACATCTGGCTGCCCCTGAACACGGAAGCCGCGCATGGCTGAGCGCAGCATGATGGCCAGCCGCATCCTCATCGTCGAGGACGAAAACAAGATCGCCGGCGTGCTGCTGGACTACCTGAAGCAGTCCGGCTTCGACACGCACCACCTCACGCGCGGCGACGAGGTGGAGGACTGGCTGGAACACCACCCGGTGGACCTGGTGCTGCTGGACCTGATGCTGCCCGGCAAGAGCGGGCTGGACGTCTGCAAGGCCCTGCGCGCCGGCACGCCGGGCAAACAGGCGCCAGCCATCATCATGGTCACGGCGCGCGTGGAGGAGATCGACCGCCTGCTCGGGCTCGAACTCGGGGCCGACGACTACATCTGCAAGCCCTTCAGCCCGCGCGAGGTGGTGGCGCGCGTGAAGGCGGTGCTGCGGCGCGGCACGCACGCGGTGGAGGCCACGGCCGACGACCTGCCCCATGGCCTGCAGCTGGACGACGCCGCCTGGCGCGCCACCATCGCCGGGCACGACCTGGGCCTGACCGCCGTGGAGTACCAGCTGCTCAAGGTGCTGAGCGCGCGGCCCGGGCGCATCTTCTCGCGCGAACAGCTGATGGACTCGATGTACCAGGACGAGCGCATCGTCTCGGACCGCACGGTCGACAGCCACATCAAGAAGCTGCGCCGCAAGATCCAGGAGCACCTGCCGGAGCAGGAGCTCATCCACTCGGTCTACGGCCTGGGCTACAAATTCGAACCACCCCTGTAGCGGCTGCGCCGCTTTCCCCTCAAGGGGACGACACCAGCGGCCTGGCGAAGCCAGTTCCGCGGTGCCTCTGGAATCGACACCGTGCGCGCCGGACGCGCCCCTTCTCCTCCGTGCCTTCAGCGGGCGGCGATGGCGCCCAGGCGCTGGGCGTTCTCGCGCAATTCGCCCACCGGGTCGCGGCCCTCGGTCAGCAGCACTATGGCGCGCACGCCGGCCTGTTGCACGGCCTGCGCCACGGGCGGCGGCAGCTCGCGGTGGTGCAGCACGGCGGACACCGAGGCGCTGCGCAGCCGTTGCGTCAATTGCGTGAGCGCCTCCGGCGTCCAGGCTTCGTCGGCGCGGGCGTCGGTGCCCGCGAGGTCGAGGTTGAAACCGTTGACGAGGTAGTCGAGCCGGTCCGAGAGGCTGAACACCGCGAGGTTGCTCGCGTTGCCAGGCGGGCTTCGCTCTGCGCCGTGATGCCCAGCAGCTGCTGGCGCAGCGCGCCCACATTGGCCTGCAGGCGCGGCTTGGCGGCGGGCACCAGCCGGCCGACGTCGCTGGCGATCACGTCGGCCATGCGGCCCAGGTTCACCGGGTCCAGCCAGGGCAGCGCGTTCGCCGCGGCGTCCTGCTCCTGCAGCGCCATGCCGGGCAGGGAGGCATCGAGCGGGCGCGCCGCGTCGATCTCGACCAGGCGGATGTTCTGCCGGCGCGCCAGCGGAAACAACGGGTCGTCGGGCCAGATGGAGCGCAGGGCGATCACGGCGTCGGCCTGGCGCGCGGCCTCACCGAGCCCGGCCGCGCCACGGCCGGAGAAGAAAGCCAGCTGCCGGTTCGGCGGCAGCGTCTCGGGCACCGGCCGCAGCACCACGATGCCGGTGTCGCGCACCAGCGAGGTGGTGAGCGCGGCCACCACGGGATGGGCCACCAGCAGGCGGGCCGGCGCCGCGGCGGCGGCCACGGGCGCGGCAGGCGCCTGCGCGGTGGCGGCACCGGCCGACAGGGCCAGCAGACCGGCCAGGCACCAGGCCGGCGGGGACAGAAGACGCGAGGTCATCCAGCATGTCCTTTCAGTGACGGGGTGAAGCCCCGGATGACCGCCGCGAGCGCGAACAGCGCTCCGGCGGTGAGGATGATGGCCGCGCCCGAAGGCACCGGCAGTTCGAGTTCGATCGGCACCAGGATGCCGATCTGCGTGCTGACAGTGGCGATCGCCACGCTCAGCCAGAAAAAGCCCCGCAGCGACAGGCTCAGCAGGCGCGCAGCGGCCGCGGGAATGATGAGCAAGGCACCGACCAGGATCGCGCCGATCACCTTGACCGAGGCCACCGTCACGATGGTCACCAGCACCACGAACAGGTAGTCCAGCAGCTTCACGCGCACGCCGCGCACGCTGGCCAGCTGCGGGTTGAAGCTGGCGAGCATGAAGCGGTTGTACAGCGGCACCGTGAGCGCCACCACCAGCGAGCCGACCACCGCGAGCACCAGCAGGTCCCCGGCGTCCACGGTCAGCACCGAGCCGAACAGCACGTTCTCCAGGATGTGGATGTTGACGCGGCCCGACAGCATCAGCAGCAGGCTCGCCCCCATGGCCAGCGAGACCGCGAGGAACACGCCGATCAGGGTGTCGGGCGAGAGGCCGGTGCGGTTGCGCAGGTAGTTCAGCAGCATGCCGAACAGCAGGCAGTACGCGAACAGGCTGCCGTAGGGCCCGGTGTAGGGCTCGCCCAGCAGGATGCCGATGCGCACCCCGGTAAGCGCGGCGTGGCCCACGGCCTCGGAGAAGAAGGCCAGTCGCTTGACCACGACCAGCGTGCCCAGGCCACCGAGCACGGGGCCGATGAACAGCCCGGCCAGCACGGCGTTGACCACGAAACCGTAGGCCAGCGACGCGGGCAGCGTGCCCTGCTCGGCCAGGTGCTGGATGCCCTGGCGGAAGGTATCGAATGCGCTCATCAGGCCACCGCCTTGTCTTTTTCTTCTTCGCGCCGCTGCCGGCTGGAGAACAGCGCGAGCACGCGCTGCGGGGTCAGCGTCTCGGCGGCCGGGCCGTCGAACAGCACCTGCCGGCTCAGGCCGGAGACGTGGTCGGCCAGGCGCGTGACGGCATCGAGATCGTGCTCGATCCACAGCACGGTGACGCGGGTCTCGCGCCAGTGCGCGAGCAGCTTCTCGAAGATCGCTTCACCGGCTTCGTCCAGCGCGGACATGGGTTCGTCGAGCAGGATCAGGTCGGGCGAAGGAATCAGCGCCTGCGCCAGCAGCACGCGCTGGCGCTCACCGCCGGAGAGCGCGCCCATGCGGCGGCCCGCCTTCTCCAGCATGCCCACCTGCTGCAAGGCCTGCTCCACCGGCTCGCGCCAGCGCGGCGACAGGCCGAGGAACACCGGCCGGCGCTGGCACATGGCGCCCATGAAGTCCATCACCGTCATCGGCAGGCCGGCATCGAAAGCCAGGGCCTGCGGCACGTAGCCCACCACGCCCGGCAGCTCGCCAGGCCAGGTCAGGCTGATCTGCCCCCGGTGCGGCACCTGGCCGAGCAAGGCCTTGAAGAGCGAGCTCTTGCCGCCGCCATTGGGGCCCACGAGCGCGTGCACGGTGCCCGCCGCCACGTGCAGGTTCACCTGCCGCAGGATGTCGGTGTGGCCCAGGGTGAGGTCGACGGATTCGAATGCGATGCCGGGTCCACCCGCGATCGCGCTCACGCGGACTCCTTGATCGCGCGCACCACAGTGGCCAGGTTGCGGGCGATCTCGTTCTCGAACTTGTCGGCCGTGTACGGGCCGTGCGAGATGTGCGTCAGCGCGTACAGGCGCACGCCGGTTTCGCGGCGGATGGTGTCGACGTAGGCGGACGGGAAGTCCATCTCCGAGAAGATCACCTTCACGTCGAGCGAGCGGATCTGGTCGATGGTGCCCTTGAGCTGCGAGGGGCTGGGTTCGATGCCGTGCGCCGGCTCCACCACCGCCGCCACTTCCAGGCCGAACTCGCGCAACAGGTAGTCGTAAGCGCCGTGGATGGTGGCGATGCGCAGGCCGCTGGCGGGCGCCTGGGCCAGCTGGCCCAGCGCGTCGGCGCGCAGCTTGCGCAGCTTCTGCGCGTAGGCGCGCGCGTTCGCGGTGTAGGCGTTGGCGTTCGCGGGATCGAGCTTGCCCAGTTCGCGGGCGATGGTGTTCACCTGCGAGATCGATGCCGTGACCGACAGGAAGGTGTGCGGGTTCACCACCTTGCCCGAGGTGCCCCGGCCGGTGCCCACCGCAGCGAGCAGCGGCACCTGGGCGTTGGCTTCGATCACCTTCAGGTCGGGCTTCTCGCTCGCCGCGATCATGCGGCCGGCGAAGTCGTCGTGGCCCACGCCGTTGAGCACGATCACATCGAGCGAACCGATGCGCTTGATGTCTTCGGTGCGCGGCTCGTAGGCGTGCGGGTTGAAGCCGGCGGGAATGACGGGCACCACCTCGGCCAGATCGCCCACCACGTTGGCGACGTAGCTGTAGTAGGGGTGCAGCGTGACGCCAACGCGCAGCTTGCGCGCCTGCTGCGCCCAGGCCGGCACGCTGGTGGCGGCCAGGGCCATGGGGGCCCAGGCCAGCGCGGACAGCAGGTGTCGGCGGCGCGCGGAAGGCGGGTGGTGGTCTGACATGAGAGGGATCCCGAAAGAAAAGAAAACGGAAGCGCGAAAGACAGAGAGGTCAGTGCGCGGTGTCCTTGCGCGTCACGCCGGCGTCGTAGCGCACCACGACCTGGCGCCAGCCCTGGCGCGTGAGCGAGGCATCGTCCAGCTGCTCGGGCCAGGCGTTGGGGCCCTCGCGGTGCACCCAGACCTCGACCTCGTCGTCGTGCGCATGCGCCTTGGGCGATGCTTCACCCTCGCCTTTGGCTGGCAGGCGCAACAGGAAAGACGCCGCGACATCCGGTGCCGCGCTGCGGCCCACATAGGCCACGTCGTGGCCTTGCACCTGGGTGCGCCATTCGTGGCGCACCGCGCGCGGCGGCACCGACACCGGTGACGAAGGGCGGCAGGTCCATGCCACGCAGCTGCTCGATGGCCGGCAGAGCCTTGTCGGTCTCGATCAGCGCGGTGATTTCCTCGGCCGCCACCAGCAGGTCGGCGTGCACGCCCTGCTCCGCCGCGTTGAGCTGCGTGCGGGCGTCGATCTGGTGCGACGACAAGGCCGCCGCCGCCAGCGGCTGCGCGCGCGCGCCGATCAGGATCGCGGCCACCGCCAGCACGCAGGCCGCGGCCAGCACCACCCACAAGGTTTCGTGTCCCGCGCCGGCGGGGCGCACCACTTGCGTGGTCATGGCTTGACGTCGGTGTGATCGACCTCGGCCGAGTGCTCGCCGCCGTCCTCCAGGCGCACGAAGAATTCGCCCGCGGGCCGCTTGAACTGCAAAGCCGAATCGCCGCCCAGCGTGCCCTTGAACAGCACGCGCTCGTCGTAGGCCTTCACCTGCACCGACATGCCGACCGCGTCGCTGCCATCGGAGAACTCCCCGACGCAGCGCACCATGTTCTCGGCCGCGGGCTTACAGGTCAGCAACAGGCTGTGGGCCGACGCCAGACCGGGCAGCGCCGCGGCCCCCACGAACAGGGCGGACAGGAACAGGGGGTGAAAGCGTTTTTGCATGGACCAGGGTTCGTCGAGACATGCCCGGAGCGGCCGAACCGGCCCGGCATGGACAATAATGAACGATAAATGAGAATTGTTCCCATTATAAACAGCAGCTTGAATCCCCCAAAGGCTCTGCTCCTGTTTTTGCTGCACCGCTCCCAGGCCCGCCGCCCACCCACGAACCCATGACGCCCCAACACACGCACCCAGCCCTGCCCCCGGGCGTGACCACCCTGGCCGATCACGAGCGCCACGCCCGCGGCGTGCTGGACGAGGCCAGCTGGGCCTACCTGTTCGGCGCGGCGGCCGACGAATTGACCTTCGCCCGCAACATCGAGGCCTGGCGCGCGCTGGAGCTGCTGCCCCGCGTGCTCAAGCCTCTGGCCGGGGGCCACACCCGCGTCGAGCTGCTCGGCCGAACCCTCGCCCACCCCATCCTGGTCGCGCCCATGGCGCACCAGCGCCTGGCGCACCCCGATGGCGAACACGCCACCGCCCTGGCCGCCGCCGCACTGGGCGCGGGCCTGGTGTTCAGCACCCAGGCATCGGCACCGCTGGACGAGATCGCGGCCCGCTTCCTGCCGGAGCCTGGGCGCGGTCCCTTGTGGTTCCAGCTCTACCTGCAGCCCGACCGGGGCTTCACGGCCGAACTCGTGCAGCGCGCCGAAGCCGCCGGCTTCGAAGCGCTGGTGCTCACGGTGGACGCGTCGGTGCAAGGCGCTCGCGACAGCGAACGGCGCAGCGGCTTTCGGCTGCCGGCCGGCATCGGTGCGGTCAACCTCACTGGCCTGCGCCACCCGCCGCCCCACACACTGGCCGCGGGCCAGAGCGCCCTGTTCGACGACCTGCTCACCCACGCGCCCAGCTGGGACGACGTGGCCTGGCTGCGCTCGATCACGCGCCTGCCCGTGCTGCTCAAGGGCGTGCTGCATCCCGACGATGCCCGCCAGGCAGTGGCCTGCGGCGCCTCGGGGCTGATCGTGTCCAACCACGGCGGGCGCACGCTCGACACCGCCATCACCACAGCCAACGCCCTGCCCCGCATCGCGCAAGCCGTGCAAGGCGATCTGCCCCTGCTGGTGGACGGCGGCATCCGGCGGGGCACCGACGTGCTCAAGGCCATCGGCCTGGGCGCGAGTGCGGTGCTGGTGGGCCGCCCCGTGCTGCACGGCCTGGCACCGCGGGCGCGACCGGCGTGGCCCATGTGCTGCGCCTGCTGCGCGACGAGCTGGAAATCGCGATGGCGCTCACCGGTTGCCGCACGCTGGCAGAGGCCTCCACGGTGCTGGCGCCCACCGGCCGCTAAAAAAACCGCTCTTTTTTGGCACAATCATGAGAATGCGAAACATTCTCGTTTAGAATCGATAGCAGTTTCCTGTCACACGTCGCACTGTCGACCCACGCGAAAGGGATTTCCATGACCACCGGCCTCGCTGTCCTCGGCGCCAGCCTCATGCTCATGCTGATCGCCGCGTGGTGGATTTTTCGACACAGATAGTTCATAACGAGGCCTTCACCACGGCCCCACGCCACCGTCCTGCCGAGCCTCTTCCGACTTCACCATGCCGACCGCCAGCGCCACCATGGCGCCTCCCATCTCCCCCTCGCCTGACGCCCCACCGCGCCGCATGAACCGCCGCATCCTGGTGGTGGGCGCGGTGGTGGGCTTTCATGTGCTGGCCGTCTGGGCTCTGCAGAGCGGTCTGCTGCGCCGCGCCGTGGAGATGGTGATCCCGGTCGAAGTGCTGGCCGAGATCATCGAGCCGGCGAAGCCGCAGATCATTCCCGAGCCGCCACCGCCTGCGCCTGCGGTGCAAAAGCCCCAGCCCAAGCCAAAGCCCATCGCGCGCCCCGAGCCCACGCCGCAACCGGTGTTGCAGCAGGAGCCCTCGCCCATGGCGCCCGTGGTGGCGCCCCCGGAACCCGCGCCGCCCGTCGTGGCCGCCGAGCCCGCGCCACCGGCCCCGCCCGCGCCGCCAGCGCCACCCGCACCGCCGCGCGTGGAGCTGCCCTCCAGCAGCGCCGATTACCTGAACAACCCGCGCCCGCCCTACCCCGCCTTGTCCAAGCGCATGGGCGAACAGGGCAAGGTCGTGGTGCGCGTGTTCATCGAGACCAACGGCACGGCCAGCAAGGCCGAGGTCCGCACCTCCAGCGGCTTCGACCGGCTGGACCAGACCGCCGTACAGACCGTGCTGCGCTGGCGCTATGTGCCGGGCAAGCGCAACGGGGTGGCTGAAGCCATGTGGTTCAACATCCCGATCAATTTCGTTTTGGAATAAACCTCTTCCCCTGGAGTCAGAGAATCATGGATCCGCAAATCGCTTCGACGGGCTTGGCCCACGTCTGGACACAAGGTGACTGGGTCACCCGCTCGGTGGCGATCGTGCTGCTGGCGATGTCCCTGACCACCTGGGTCATCATCCTGTGGAAGGCCCTGGACCAGCGCGCCCAGCGCGCCCAGGCCAAGGGCATCGAAGGCTTCTGGCACAGCGCCGATTTCGCCGAAGGCCTGGACAAGCTGGGCTCGTCCGAAGGCAACCCCTTCCGCAGCGTGGCCCTGGAAGGCCGCGAAGCCACCCGCCACATCCTGCACAAGGACGGCCACAACGGCACGCCGCCGCAGCGCCAGCTGCACGACAGCCTGGACGTCAGCGACTGGGTCGAGCGTTCGCTGCGCAAGAGCGTGGACGACCACACCGCCCGCGCCCAGAGCGGCCTGTCGGTGCTCGCCTCGGTGGCCTCCACCGCGCCTTTCGTGGGCCTGTTCGGCACCGTCTGGGGCATCTACCACGCCCTGCTGAGCATCGGCGCGGCCGGCCAGGTCAGCATCGACCGCGTGGCCGGCCCGATCGGCGAGGCGCTGATCATGACCGCGCTCGGCCTGCTGGTCGCCATTCCCGCCGTGCTGGGCTACAACGCCCTGGTGCGCGGCAACAAGGGCATCAGCCACCAGCTCAACCGCTTCGCACACGACCTGCATGCCTACTTCGTCACCGGCGCCCGCGTCACCGCCGGCGCGGCCGACGGCAAGGTGCTGCCGATGAAGAAGGCCTCGTAAGGACCCGCCATCGGCCATCGGAACCCAATCGGACAGCGACGAGGTGATGAGCGAGATCAACATGATCCCGTTCATCGACGTCATGCTGGTCCTGCTGATCATCTTCATCATCACCGTGCCCGTGATCAAGCACTCGGTCAACATCGAGCTGCCCCAGGCGAGCATGGAGAAGGTGCTGGACAAGCCCGAGAACATCCGCCTGTCGGTGGATGCGGACGGTGTCTATTACTGGAACGACCAGCGCGTGGAAGACGCCGACTTCGCCAACCGCCTCGCGGCGGCGGCCGCGCAAGATCCCCAGCCCGAGCTGCACATCCGTGGCGACAAGGCGGTGCGCTATGAGCGCGTGGCGCAAGCCATCGGCCAGCGCGCAGCGCAGCGGCGTGCGCAAGATCGGCTTCATCACGGAACCCGGCACGCCATGAACCCGAACCCGGACACCACCCCCGCGCCCGCCAACGCAACCGCATCCGATGCGCCGACGACGCTGCAGCTCCTGCACGAAGGCCATCCCGTGCCGGTGCTGCCCAGCGCCGAACTGCTTCGCGGCCAGAAGGTGGTCGGCGATTCATCACAACGGATCGCTCTATCGGCTGCACGCGACGCGGCAGGGCAAGCTGATCCTCACCAAGTAACCAGGCGGCAGCGCAAGCCCGCCTCGCACCGTTTTTTCATCGTGGGGCGACCCGGGGACATCACCATCCCCGCGCGTCGTTTTTAGCCAGCCAAGGGGCCGAAGGTCCCGTTAGCCAGGCACTTTTTTCGGGTGTGCCACCCGGCAAAGCTCACAAGTTTATCGCAGCAATGCCCGCGCGCGCGATCTGCGCGTCTTCGGTCGACTTCACACCGCTCACACCCACCGCGCCCAGGCACTGGCGATCCTTGAGGATGGGCACACCGCCTTCGAGCATGCCCGAGAGCGTGGGCGCGCTCAGGAAGGACATGCGGCCCTGGTTGATCACGTCTTCGTAGATCTTGCTCTCGCGACGGCCCATCGCGGCCGTGTGGGCCTTGGCGGGGGCGATGTGGGCCGAGATCGCGGCCGCGCCGTCCAGCCGCTGCAGCCAGAGCAGGTGCCCGCCGTCGTCCACGATGGCGATGGTCACGGCCCAGTTGTTCTTCACGGCCTCGGCTTCGGCCGCGGCGGCGATGAGTTTGACGTCGGCGATTTCGAGCATTGCCTTGTTTTTCATGAACTTGGTCCTAAATGGGGGATCAGAGAAGGAATTGCAGAGCGGGAGCTTACCGCCCGGGCGCAAAGTGCGAACGATAACGCGTGCATTGGCACACCAGAGGTCACAAGTGACCATACCAAAAATGCGTTGTCCCGCGCCGGGTGCTCACGGCGGACCAGCCTCCTACAATGCAATTTCGCCGGTTGCGCGTCATTCCGACGCGCAGCGACCGGCCTAGGGCGTCAGATGATGAAGGAGATCACCACCATGACCGACCAAGCACAGACCAGCGGCCGCTTCGGCACCGCCGTCTCTTCCGATGCGCTGCGCAACAAAGTCATGCGCAACACCTACTGGCTGCTGGCCCTGTCCATGCTGCCCACCGTGCTGGGCGCCTGGATCGGCGTGCAGACCGGCATCACCGCCGCGCTCACGGGCGGCCTGGGCCTGATCGTCTTCCTGGGCGGCGCCTTCGCCTTCATGTTCGCGATCGAGAAGACCAAGAACTCCGCCGCCGGCGTGCCCGTGCTGCTGGCCTTCACCTTCTTCATGGGCCTGATGCTCTCGCGCCTGCTGGCGGCGGTGCTGGGCTTCTCCAACGGCTCCAGCCTGATCATGACCGCCTTTGGCGGCACGGCCGGCGTGTTCTTCATCATGGCCAACCTCTCGGCCGTGATCAAGCGCGACCTCTCCGGTCTGGGCAAGTGGCTCTTCGTGGGCGCCCTGGCCATCATGATCGGCGCGATCATCAACGTGTTCGTGGGCAGCCCGGCCGGCATGGCCGTGATCGCCACCCTGGCGATCGTGGTGTTCAGCCTGTACCTGCTGTACGACCTCAAGCGCATCGTGGACGGCGGCGAAACCAACTACATCACCGCCACCCTGGGCCTGTACCTGAGCCTGTTCAACATCTTCCAGAGCCTGCTGATGCTGCTGGGCATGTTCGGCGGCGACCGCGAGTAAACGGGCCCTCGCCCATCGAAAAAGGACCTTCGGGTCCTTTTTCTTGGCCTGTCGCACGGGCAATGTGACATTTTTGCCGCCTGGGGCGTCAAGTTCGGGCCCCAGGCGCCGAAACAAGGCTGAAACCCACTGCACAGCCATGCGACACACCGCCCTCACCCTCTGCCTCCTGGCCGCCGTCAGCCTGCTGACCGGCTGCGAAGCGCTGGGCATCGAGACCGCCACGCAGGTCGCGGCCAAGAAGGAAGCCGAGGGCAAGGCCATCGGCAGCGCCTGCCGGCATGCGGTGCGCAGCATCGAAAGCTGCTTCAGCAACTACCCGCGCGCCGGCAAGGCCGCCGTGTTCGCCGGCTGGCGCGAGATGGACCAGTACATGCGCGAGAACTCGGTGGTGGGCATGCCCTCCGAAACCGAGTCCGGCGCCGCGCCTGCCGCAGCCGACGGCGCCAAGCCCGGCGCCGAATCGCAGAAGTCCTGATTCAGCCCTCGTCGGCCACCGCCGGCGCCGCATCGGCGCCCGGCACCTTCGACGGGTCCAGCTCGAACACCGCCATGCTCTCGACGTGCGCCGTGTGGGCAAACATGTTGACCACCCCCGCCGCCACGCAGCGGTAACCCGCCTGGTGCACCAGCAGCCCCGCGTCGCGCGCGAGCGTGGCCGGGTTGCAGCTCACGTAGACGATGCGCTGCGGCGGCGTCCAGTCACCGCGCAGGGCCGGGTTCTGGTGCAGGTCGGCCATGGCCTTGGCCAGCGCGAACGCGCCCTCGCGCGGCGGGTCCACCAGCCACTTCTGCGCCACGCCATCGGCCACCAGTTGCTCGGGCGTCATTTCGAACAGGTTGCGCGCCGCGAAGGTGGTGGGCGCGAGCGCGCGGTCCCGGCCGGCCTGGTTGCCCGCCAGGTTTTCGCGGGAGCGCGACACCAGGGCCTCGCTGCCTTCGATGCCCAGCACCTCGCCCGCCGTCGTGGCGATCGGCAGGGTGAAGTTGCCCAGGCCGCAGAACCAGTCGATCACGCGCTCGTGCGCCTGCGCATCCAGCAGGCGCAGGGCGCGCACCACCAGCACACGGTTGATGTACGGGTTGACCTGGGTGAAGTCGGTCGGCTTGAACGGCATGGTGATGCCGAACTCGGGCAGCGAGTACGAGAGCACCGCCCCACCCTCGTCGAGCAGCTTGACCGTGTCCGGCCCCTTGGCCTGCAGCCACCATTGCACGCCATGCTGGAGGCCGAAGGCCCGCAGGCGGGCGCGGTCGTCCTCGCTCAGCGGCTCCAGGTGGCGCAGCACCAGCGCCGTCACGTCGTCGCCGCTGGCCAGTTCGATCTGCGGGCAGGTGTCGCGCGCGTCCATGCCGAAGATGAGTTCGCGCAAGGGCATGAGCATGTCGCTCACGTGCGCGGGCAGCACCGGGCAGACCTTCATGTCGGCCACATAGCGGCTCTTGCGCTCGTGGAAGCCGATCAGCACCTCGCCCTTCTTGTGCACGTGGCGCACCGAGAGGCGCGCGCGGTGGCGGTAGCCCCAGGCCGGGCCTTCGATGGGGCGCATCATGGTCTCGGCCCTGACCTTGCCCAGGTGCCAGAGGTTGTCTTCCAGCACGCGCTGCTTGACGGCCACCTGGGCGGCCTCGTGCAGGTGCTGCATCTTGCAGCCGCCGCACGCGCCGGCGTGCAGGCCGAAGTGCGGGCAGCCGGGCCGCACGCGCTGCGAGGATTCGCGGTGGATCGCCGTCACCGTGCCGGCTTCCCAGTTGTTCTTCTTGCGATGCACGTTCACGCTGACCTGCTCGAAGGGCAGCGCACCTTCGATGAACACCACCTTGCCGTCGGGCCGGCGGGCGATGCCCTGGGCATCGATGTCGAGAGATTCGATCGCGAGCCAGCCCTCAGGCAGGGTGCTGGCCGCTGTTTCGTGGGCCGCCTCGGTGCTGGCGGTGGTGAGAAGGCTGTTTTCGTGGAGGGAGGACGCTGTCATCCCCCGATTGTCTCAGGCCCAGGCCCGCAGGTACTCGTCCCAGTGCGGCTCGGCCGGGGCCAGGTTGCCCAGCGTCTCCTTGACCATGGCGATTTCCTGCTCGTATTCGGCCTCGGTCAACCCGCCGCGCATCTTCTGGAAACGGCAGTACACCAGGTAGGTGTTCATCACGTCGGTCTCGCAATAGCGGCGGATCTCTTCGGTCTGCCCCGCCAGGTACTGCGCGTACACCTGCGAGCCGTCCATGCCCAGCTTGCCTGGAAAGCCGCAGAGCTTGGCCATGGCGTCCAGTGGCGCGTTGTTCTTGGGCGAGTACATGGCCAGCAGGTCCATCAGGTCCAGGTGCCGCATGTGGTACCGGCTGATGTAGTTGTTCCACTTGAACTCGCGGTCGTCCTCGCCCAGGTCCCAGTACTTGCTGGCCTCCACGCCATGGCGCAGGCCGCGGTAGTGCAACACCGGCAGGTCGAAGCCGCCCCCGTTCCAGCTCACCAGATGGGGCGTGTGCTTCTCGATGGAATGGAAGAAGGCCTGCACCACCTTGCCTTCGCTCTGCCCGTCGCGGTCCACGAAGGAGTGGATGCGCAGGCCTTCGGCGTTGCGGAAGACGCAGCTGATGACCAGCACGCGCTGCAGGTGCAGCGGCACGAAGTCGCTCTGGCCCTTTTCCTTGCGCTCGGCCAGCCAGGCAGCGTGGACCTGCTCGTCGGTCAACTCGGGCGCCGCGCCGCGCAGGGCGCGCAGCCCGGCCACATCGGGAATGGACTCGATGTCGAAGACGAGAACCGGCCAGGCCATGCCGCGCCGGTGTTCAGCGCTTGGGCAGGTGGCCCATCGGGTCGACCGGCTTGCCCAGGCGGCGCACCTCGAAGTGCAGCTTCACGCGATCGGTGTCGCTGCTGCCCATCTCGGCGATCTTCTGGCCCTGGCGCACGGCCTGGTCCTCACGCACCAGCAGCGCCTGGTTGTGGGCGTAGGCGGTGAGGTAGGTGTTGTTGTGCTTGAGGATGATCAGGTTGCCATAGCCGCGCAGGCCGGCACCGGCGTAGACCACACGGCCATCGGCCGCCGCGACCACCGGGTCGCCGATCTTGCCGGCGATGGACACGCCCTTGTTGTTGGCCTCGTCGAACGGCGTGATGACGGTGCCCTGGGCCGGCCAGATGAAGCTGATCTCGTCGGCGCCGCCCGCGGCCGGGGCGGGTGCCGGGGCCGGCGGGGTGGTGGGCGAGGTGGAGGCCGCGGGGGGCGCGGTTTCCGACAGGGGCCGCGAGGCCACGCCCGAGCTGGTCACCGGGCTCGTGGTGGGGCCTGTCGGTGCCGTGGCCGTGGTGGTGGCGCCCGGCGGCTGCACGCGCAGCACCTGGCCCACTTCCAGCGCGTTCGGGTTGGTGAGGTTGTTCCAGGCCTGGATGTCGCGCCAGTTCTGGCCGTTGTCCAGCGCGATGCGGAACAGGGTATCGCCCGCCTTGACGGTGTAGTAGCCCGGCTTGCCGGCGTTCTCGGCGCCCGGCATGGGCACCACCTCGGCCGGGCGGGGGCCGGCGGAACCGCCTCGGTCTTCCACGGGCGCCGGGCGGTCCAGGCGGGTGGAGGAACAACCGGCGGCGACCATCAGCGCCGCCAGCATGGACATGACCGCGACGCCTCGCCATGCAGGACGACCCGACTCCTGGGGACGCCCCGAGCATTGGAAAACACGCTTGTTCATGAAAACTCCCACGAATTGCAAGGAACCCTGGCCGCCTGCGCGGTCAGGGCCCTGAAAAAGACACGTTGCACCGCCCGGGAGGCGGTGCAACATCATGCGACACCCGATTTTAGAGGCACAAAGAGCACGGCCTCCAGCTCGGTGCGGACGATGCCGGTGGCGGTTTTGTCCACCACCACCAGGTTCTGCCGACCGGCCGCCGTGACCGCGGGCGCCACCAGCCGGCCACCCACGGCCAACTGGTCGATCCACGCCTGCGGAATGTCGTTGCCACCCGCCGCCGCGATGATGGCCGCATAGGGTGCCCCTTTGGGGTAGCCCAGCATGCCATCGCCAAACAGCAGGTGCAGGTTGGAGAGGCGGAACCAGCGAAGGTTCTCGCGCGATTTTTCGTGCAGCCCCTTGAGCCGCTCGATGCTGTAGACCTCGCGCGCCAGGTGGCTGAGCAAGGCGGCCTGGTAACCACAACCGGTGCCGATCTCCAGCACCCGGCCCATCTTCTCGCCGCGGCCCTGGCAGAGCAGCTCCAGCATGCGCGCCACCACGCCGGGCTTGGAAATGGTCTGCCCCAGGCCGATGGGCAGGCTGGTGTCTTCATAGGCCTGGTTGACCAGCGCCGAATCGACGAAGCGGTGGCGTTCCACCGCCTGCAGGGCCGCCAGCACGCCCGGGTGCGTGACGCCCTGCCCCTGGATCTTGCGCACCATGGCGGCGCGCACCGCCTGCGATTCCATGCCCACGCCGGTGGGCGCCACCGGGTGTACCGGCACCCGGGGCGCGGCCTTGGGCTGCGGCAGGGCCGGCGGTGCCACGGCGCGCGCCGCCGGCCGGGGCTGCAGCTGGTTGCGCGGCACCGGTGCGGGCGCGGCGGCGGGCAGGCGCGCCGGAAAACCCGGCCTGGGCTTCGCGCCCGCCGCGGGGGCGGAAGACGGTGACGGTGGAACCGGCAGACCGCGCTTCACGAGCCGGCACCACCCGTGGACAGGCTCGCGGCCGTGGGCGCCCAGTAGGCGAGGCGGTCGTGGTCGGTCAGGTCCACCTGCAGGGGCGTGATGGTGGCATAGCCCTGCAGCGAGGCGTGGAAATCCGTGCCTTCGGCGTCGTCCTTGGCCTTGCCCGCGCTGCCGATCCAGTACATGGTGTCGCCGCGCGGGTTGGTCTGCGAGATCACCTGCTCGGCCGCGTGCCGGCGGCCCAGGCGCGCCACCTTGAAGCCGCGCAGCTCGGCCAGCGGCCGGTTGGGGATGTTGACGTTGAGCAGCCAGGGCTCGGCGGGCGGGCCGTTTTCCAGCGAGGGCAGCAGCTGCGAGACCAGGCGCGCGGCCATCTGCCCCGCGTCTTCCAGGTGGCCCCAACCCTTTTCGGTCTGTGAAAAGGCGATGGCGGGCACGCCGAACAGGTAGCCCTCCATGGCCGCGCCCACAGTGCCGGAATAGATGGTGTCGTCGCCCATGTTGGCGCCGTTGTTGATGCCGGAGACCACCAGATCGGGCCGGTAGCCCAGCAGGCCGGTGAGCGCGATGTGCACGCAGTCGGCCGGCGTGCCATTCACATAGCGAAAACCGTTGTAGGCCGTGTGCACGTAAAGCGGCGAATGCAGCGAGAGCGCGTTGGACTTGGCGCTGTTGTTGTGCTCCGGGGCCACCACCTCCACCTCGGCCAGCCCCTTGAGGGCCTCGTAGAGCGCCACGATGCCGGGCGCCTGGTAACCGTCGTCGTTGGAGATGAGTATTTTCATTGCCGCGATTTTAGGTGGATCGCCCCGGTCACGCCCGGGACACGCAAGGGGCTTACCCGCTGCGGAAGACGGCCCCCGCTGCCTATCATGGAACGGTTTCATGACCATTTGAACGAGGACACACCATGCATGCCTGGCTCTGCGAAAACCCCGTGGGCGTCGACGCCCTGACCTGGAAGGAACTGCCCACGCCAGCGCCCAAGGCGGGCGAGGTGCTGATCGAGATCCAGGCCGCGAGCCTGAACTTCCCCGACCTGCTCATCGTGCAGAACAAGTACCAGATGAAGCCCGCCCTGCCCTTCGTGCCGGGCTCGGAGTACGCCGGCGTGGTGCGCGCCGTGGGCGAAGGTGTGAAGCACCTGCAGGTGGGCCAGAGCGTGGCCTGCCTGAGCGGCACGGGTGGCTTCGGCACCCACACCATCGCACCGGCCGCGCTGTGCATGCCGCTGCCGCCCGGCTTTCCGGCGGTGGACGCGGCCGCCTTCATCATGATCTACGCCACCTCGTGGCACGCGCTGATGGACCGGGGCGCGCTCAAGGCCGGCGAGACCGTGCTGGTGCTGGGCGCTGCCGGCGGCGTGGGCACGGCGGCGATCCAGATCGCCAAGGCCGCCGGGGCGCGCGTGATCGCGGCCGCCTCGAGCGACGAGAAGTGCGAGCTGTGCCAGCAGCTGGGGGCGGACGCCACCATCAACTACAGCGTGCACACCCCCAAGGAGGGCCTGCGCGATGCGATCAAGCAGCTCACCGACGGCAAGGGCCCGGACGTGATCTACGACCCGGTGGGTGGGGACTTCGCCGAGCCCGCGTTCCGCTCGATCGCCTGGCGCGGCCGTTATCTGGTGGTGGGTTTTGCCAGCGGCCCGATTCCCGCCCTGCCGCTGAACCTCACCCTGCTCAAGGGCGCCAGCCTGGTGGGCGTGTTCTGGGGCGATTTCGCGCGCCGCGAACCCAAGGCCAACGCCGAGATGATGCAGGCGCTGGCGGGCATGTACGCCAAGGGCCAGGTCAAGCCGGTGATCGACCAGACCCTGCCCATGAGCGAGCTGCACAAGGCCTACGCGATCATGGGATCGCGTTCGGTCAAGGGCAAGCTGGTGATGGTGAACTGAAGAAGGCCGCGAAGCCTTCTTCGTTCAGAACGATTCCCAGTCGTCCGCGCCACCCGCCGTCGCGGGCACGGGAGCGGCCACCGGCGCGGGCTTGAGGCTCTTCGCCACCGCGACAGGGGCCGCGGCGGGCTTTGCCGCCGGTGCCTTGGCCACGGCCTTCACGGAAGCAGGTACCGCTTTCGGCGCGGCTGCCGCTGCGGCCACCGGCTTGGCGGCCACGGCGTTGCCGCGCTTGTGCAGGTCGTTGACGTTCAGTTGAGCGATCGAGCTGGCCGCATCGGCCGCGTCCACGCGGAAGATGCGCACCACCTCGGACAGGCGCAGCGCCTGGTCGTTCATGCTCGATGCGGCGGCCGCGCTTTCCTCGACCAGCGCCGCGTTCTGCTGCGTCATCTGGTCCAGGTTGGAGACGGAGGCGTTGATCTGGTTGACGCCTTCGGCCTGCTCGCTCGACGACGAGGCGATCTCGCCGATGATGTCGCGCACGCGCACCACGTTCTCCACGATCTCGCCCATGGTCTGGCCGGCCTGGCCCACCAGCTCGGTGCCGGCGGTCACCTTGTCGACGCTGGCGCCGATCAGCACCTTGATTTCCTTGGCCGCCTGGGCGCTGCGCTGCGCCAGGTTGCGCACCTCACCAGCCACCACGGCGAAGCCCCGGCCCTGTTCGCCGGCCCGCGCGGCTTCCACCGCCGCGTTCAGCGCCAGGATGTTGGTCTGGAAGGCGATGCCATCGATCACGCCGATGATGTCGCTGATCTTGCGCGAGGCCTGGTTGATCTCCTCCATGGTGGACACCACTTCGTTGACCACCTGGCCGCCCTTCTGGGCGCTCTGGCCGGCCACGTCGGCCAGCTGGTCGGCCACGCGCGCCGAGTCGGCCGACTGGCGGATCGCGCCCGACATCTGCTCGATGCTGGCGGCGGTCTGCTGCAGGTTGGCGGCGGTCTGTTCGGTGCGGGCCGAGAGGTCGTTGTTGCCCGAAGCGATCTCGCGCGCCGCCACGGTGATGTTCTCGGTGCCACGCTTCACGTCGGCCACCACGTGCACCAAGCGATCGCGCATGTCGGAGAGGGATTTGGTCATCGCGCCGAACTCGTCGCGGCGGTCGTTGCGGATGCGCGCGGTCAGGTCGCCGCCGGCCACGCGTTCGGCAAACGCCACCACTTCGCGCAGCGGCGTGCGGATGTTGCGGATGAGGAAGAAGGCGCCCGCGATGATGCCCAGGATCAGCAGGCCGATCTGCGCGCTTGCCATGGTCAGGTTGCTGGCGCGATCGGCGGCGAACTTCACCTGGGCCTCGGCCTGCATGCTCACCTGCATCTGCGCGAACTCGCGCAGCGCCGCCACGTAGGGGGGCACGGCCGCGTTGAAGCGGGACGTGATTTCGGCCACGGCCCCGGCGGTGTCACCGTTCTTCTTCATCTCGTTGGCCTTGGCCAGCGAGCCCAGCACGGCCTGGCGCAGCCCGGCGATCTTCGCGAGCTGGGCCTTCTCGGCGTCGTTCATCGGCATCGCGTCCAGCCGCTTCTGCAGCGCGGAGATCGAGGCCACGCCCACGGGAATGACGTCCTTGTAGAGCTGGTCGATGGACGGGTCGGTGCTCAGGATCGAGGCCTGCACGCGCGTCACGTTGGTTTCGGTCAGGCCGGCCCATTCCGTGGCGATCACGGTCTTGTCGGACATCCGGCCGAGCACTTCGTCGGCTTCCTTGGTCAAGGCACTGGAGCGGGTGCCGGTGAAGGACAACATCGCGCCCAGGGCGAGCACGATGGCAAGAACGCCGGTCCAGAGTTTGGCGTTCACGGTCATGTGGCGAAAGAGGTTCATGTTGGGAGGTTCAGGCAAAAGGATCGGGTCACCTCCGGCCTATCGACATGAACCGCCGGCACTGAAATCCAGCCGACGAACGCGCTGTCCCCCTCGGGACCGGCCCTCTCGAGGCCCCGTTCAGCCGCCCGCGATGCGCTGCGCCAGGCGCCAGACGGCCAGGCGGTGGCCGGCCGCCAGGGCGTCGGGCGAGCCGTCGGTCAGCGGGACCTCGATGTCGGCCTGACCCAGCGTGGGCGGCGTGGCGCCGCCGCGCAGGTCGGTGAGCCACCAGCGGGCCTGCAGGCGCAGGGTGCGCCGGCCGCTGTCGGCCATCAGCGAATCGATCTCGACGCGCAGCTGCCGCGTCACGTTCGCCCCCGAGGGCGCGGGCGCGCGCCAGACCAGGCCCTCCCCCCGCAGCAGGGCCAGGTCGGCCACCAGGCGGCGTGGCACGCTCTCGCGCAGCGGCTCGGCCCAGCGGTGCCCGGGCAGCGGCAGCAGGGACGACGCGCCGCTGGAGACCATCAGCACGTCCCGGTCCAGGGAGCCGGGCAGGCGCACCAGGCCGGAGACCTCCCACACCGCGCCATTGCCCGGGCGGGGCGCCGGCCGGGGTTCCGGAGGCTCGGCGCGCAGCTCGTACCAGCGCGTGGGCGGCGCATCGGTGCCGGCGCAACCGGCGGCGAACACCACGGGCGCCAGGCCCAGGGCGGCGAGCAGGCCGCGTCGGTTCATGGCTGGGCGGTTCATTCGTTGACCTTTCTGCCCCGCAGGAGCGCATCGGGTTGTTGTTCCAGGGCCTCGGCCAGGTCGCGCAGCGCGCGGGCGGCGCGCGAGAGGTCGTCCAGCGCGCGGTCGGCCCCCACCATCAGCTGCGAATCGCCCGCGGTGGCCTCGCGCAGCGCGCCCGCGGTGCGGCTCACCTCGTTGGCCGCGCGCTGCAGGTTCTGCACCAGGGGCGCGTCGGGCGCCAGCAGGTCGGACACGCGCTCGGACGTGCGGCCAAAACCGACGGCGCTCTCGTTCACCGATTTGGCCGCCTTCTCCATGCCGTCCATCGCGGTGCGGGTGGACACGAGCGAGCGCTGCAATTCGTTGGCCAGCGGGTCCAGGCGCTTGTCGAGCCGCTCGGACACGCGCTTGAAGGTCGCGGTGATCTCGGCCAGGTCGCTCAGGGCCTGGTTGAGCTGAGGCCCCGAGATCACGGCGCGGGCCGAAGCCGCGATCGCCGCCAGGTCGTCGGTGATCTTGCGCAGGTCGATGCCTTCGAGCTGGTCGCGGAAGGTCTGGATCGCCGTGGGCGCGGTCGGGATTTCGGTCAGGCCGCGCCGCGTGCCATGCGTGCTGGCCGCGCGCTTGGGGCGCAGATCCAGGTCCACATAGAGCAGGCCAGTGAGCAGGCTTTGCATGGAGAGCTGCGCGCTCATGCCCCGCTCCACCAGCGCGGGCAGCGCCAGTTCGGAATCGGAAGCCGCATCGCCGTGCTTGCCATCGAGCCCACGCAGGGCATCGCTGTCAAGCGAGGCCACCACCGGGATGGAGAAGGCGTCGGTCTCGCGGTTGTAGGAGACCTCGATGGACTCCACGCTGCCCACGCGCACGCCACGGAACACCACCGGCGCGCCGACCTGCAGGCCGTAGACGGAGCCGCTGAAGTACATCACGGTGCGCTCCTTGCGCGTGAAGTAGCTGCTGCCGGCCAGCGTGATGATGGCCACCGCGATGAGTGCGAGGCCGGCCACCACGAAGGTGCCGATGAGGGTGGGATTGGCCTTGCGCTTCATGATGGGGTTTCCTCTTTGACGGGGGCGGCGGCACCGCGGCGCAGGAAGCGCTGGACCTCCTCCGGGCCGTCCTGCCGCAATGCCTTGGGCGGGCCGAGCGCCGTCATGGTCTTGCTTTGGGCGTCCAGGAACAGCAGGCGATCGGCCAGCGCGAAGATGCTCTCGAGTTCGTGGCTGACCATCACCACCGTGGTGCCCAGGTCGTCCCGCAGGTGCATGATCAGTTCGTCCAGGTGGGCGGAGGTCAGCGGGTCCAGGCCAGCGGAGGGCTCGTCCAGGAACAGCAGTTGCGGATTCAGCGCCAGGGCGCGCGCGATGGCCGCGCGCTTGCGCATGCCGCCGCTCAGCGTGGCGGGTTCGGCCTCGAAACTGCCCGCCAGCCCCACGAGCGCGAGCTTGAAGCGGGCCTCCTGTTCGCGGCGTTCGGGCTCCATGTCGGTCAGCACCTGCATGGGCAGCATCACGTTCTCGCCCACCGTCATGCTGCTCCACAGCGCGCCGGCCTGGAACATCACGCCGAAGGAGCGCAGCAGCGCGGCCTTCTCCTTGTCGTCGGCCGCGTACAGGTCCTGCGCACCGTAGAGCACCCGGCCCTTGGCCGGCACCTGCAAGCCGATGAGGTGGCGCAGCAGCGTGCTCTTGCCGCAGCCGCTGCCGCCGGCCAGGGCCAGCACCTCGCCAGGCAGGATCTCGAAATTCAGGTCGCGCTGGATCACGTTGCTGCCGAACGCCATGGTCAGGTTCTCCACGCGCACCAGCGGTTCCGCACCGGGCTCGGGCGGGGCGGGATGGGCGTGCAGGTGTTCGTTCATCTAGAAGTCCAGGCGTTGAAACACCACAGTGAGCGCGGAAGCGACCACCACGATCCACACGATGGCCTGCACCACCGAGGCCGTCGTCGCGTCGCCCACGGCCTGCGCGCTGCGCCCCGCCGCCATGCCCTGCAGGCAACCCGCGAGCGCCACCAGCACCGAGTACGTGGTGCCCTTGATCAGCCCCACCACCACGTGCGGCAGCGTGATGGCCTGGGCGCTGGCGTACACGTACTCCAGCGGTGTGACGCCATAGATGCCCACCGCCACCAGCCAGCCCACGGCCATGCCCACCAGCGCGCCGAAGGCGGTCAGCATGGGCCCGACGATGAGCAGCGCCAGCACGCGGGGCAGCACCAGGAAGTCCACCGGGTTCACGCCCATGGTGGCCAGCGCATCCACCTCTTCGTTGGCGCGCATGCTGCCGATCTGCGCCGCGAAGGCCGCGCCCACGCGACCGGCCAGCACGATGCCCACCAGCAGGGCCGCGACCTCGCGCACCACGCCCACCGTCACGAGGTCGGCGATGTAGTTCTGCGCACCGAAGCGCTGCAGCTGGGCCGCGCCCATGTAGGCCACGATGAGACCGACCAGGAAACACACCAGCGCCACGATGGGCAGGCTGCGCGGCCCCGTCTGTTCGATCTGCCACGCGAGGTCGGAGGCGCGCATGTCGCTGCGCCCGCGCAGCCACCGCCCCAGGGACAGCAGCACCTCGCCGAAGAAGGTCAGCGTCTTGCGGCGCAGGGCCCACCAGGCCGTGACGCGCGCACCCAGGCGGGCCACGCGGCCGCGTGTGGCGGCCGGGGCCGCCGTGGCGGGGGGCGGGGTGTCCAGCGCGAGCGCCAGAATCTGCTGGAGGCCTTCGGGCAGGGCCTGCAGATCGACATCCGCACCGCGACGCGCGAAGGGTTCGATCTGATGCCACAGCGCGGAAGCCAGGGGCGCGTCCCACGAGCGCAGGCCGTCCGCGTGGACGCGCACGGCGCCCACGACCTCGGTGGCCGGAAGCTCGGGGAGAGGGGCGCTGTGTTCGCGCCAGGCGCCGCTGAGTTCCAACACCCAGTCGTCGCCTTGTGAGAGCCAGCGTGCATCCGGGGCATGCGTCTCGTCATTCACCTCCATCGTGTCCGACACGGCATCTCCGCTCGGGGCATCGCGCATGGAAGAACCCATTCAGATTCGGAATCTGGATTCTATCGACCGGCCTGCGGGCTGGCCGCCGCCGCCCTGTAGGACAAGGCCGCGTCATCGGGCCGAAACCGAACGATCCGGCCCATGCTGCGTTCCAATGAAGCGTGGACGCTCAGACCAACCCTCCCCCATCGAAGAGGCGACGCCCTCGAACCCTCTGGATCGCCGGTGGCGTGCTCACCGTGCTCGTTCTGGGCGTGGCATGGGGCGAATACAGCGGCTGGCCCGTGCTGCGCCAACCCATCGAGAACGCCGCCACGCGCGGCGTCGGCGTGCCGGTGCAGATGCAGGGCCAGGTGCGCACGCACCTGCTGTGGCGGCCCCGACTGGAGGTGGAGCACCTGCGCATCGCCTCGGACGCGCGCTTCGGCGCCCCCCATCTGCTCGATGCGCGCCACATCACCCTGGTCTGGCACTGGGGCGACATCTGGCGCTGGCAGCGCGGGGATCGCCTGCTGCTGCAGCGGCTGCAGGCGGATCAGCTCGACGCGCACCTGATGCGCATCGCCGGTGGCGACGCCAACTGGCAGCTGGGCAATAAGGACGACAAGCCTCGCGCCGAAGAGAACAGCGATCCGCTGGGTGGCCTGCCGCGCTTCGGTTCGCTCGTGATCGGCCAGGGCCAGGTCGCCTGGAAGGATGCGGTGCAGGACGTCGATCTGGCCATCGGCGTGAAAGGCAGCGAAGGCGAGGCCGTGACCGGCGCCGCCTCGGGTTATGAGGCCACCTTCAAGGGCCGCTACCGCACCATGCCCATGGACCTGCAGGTGCGCGCGGGCAGCACCCTGCCCTTGCTGCAGGACCCCGAGGCCGCGCCCGATGCGCAGTGGGTGCCGGTGCGCGTGGCGGGCACGGTGGCCTCGGCCAAGCTGCTGTTCGACGGCCAGGCCGCCGCCTTGCTGGGCACACCCCGGCTCGATGGCGCGCTGTCGTTCCAGGGCCGCTCGCTGGCCGAGGTGGGCCGCCCGCTGGGCATCACCCTGCCGCAGACCCCGCCCTTCGACCTGCGCGGCCGGCTCTCGCAAGCCGACGGCGTGTGGCGCCTGCAGGCCTCGCGCGCCACCATCGGCAGCAGCCGCCTCGCGGGCGACCTGCGCTTTCACCAGCTCACCAGCCCGCGCCGCCTCACGGGCGAGCTCACCGGCCCCAAGCTCGCGTTCGCCGACCTGGGGCCGGCCATCGGTGGCGAAGGCGGCACCGCCAAGGCGCCACCGCAGCAGCAAGCCCAGGGCCGCGTGCTGCCGCAGCGCCGCTTCGACCTGCCCTCGCTGAAAGTGATGGACGCCGACGTGAACGTGGCGATCGATGAAGTGGACTTCGGCACCGACGCCATGGCGCCCTTGAAGGGACTCAAGACCCGCATCCACCTCGACGCGGGCGTGTTGCGCCTGGACGACTTGCAGGCCTCGGTGTCGGGCGGCCAGTTCAAGGGCATGACCCAGCTCGACGCCAACGCGCAACCCGCGAAATGGCAGGCGCGGCTGGACGTCGCCGGCGTGGACATCGCCGGCTGGATGCGCGGGATGCGCAAGGACGCCGCGCCCCCCGCCCCCTCGGCCAACGCCACCAAGGCCCTGAAGAAGGAACGTGAACAGGCGCGCCAGGGCGGTGAACAGGCGGTGCGTTCCTATGTCACCGGCGTGCTCTCCGCCAAGCTGGACGTGCGCGGCGCGGGCAACTCCACGGCCGACATCCTGGGCTCGCTGAACGGCCCGGTCGATCTGACGCTGCGCGACGGCACCATCTCCCACCTGGCCACCGAGGCCATGGGCCTGGACCTGGCGCAGGCCCTGGGCGTGCTGATCCGGGGCGACCACCCGCTGCCCCTGAACTGCGCGCGCTTCGACATGGTGGCGCGCAACGGCGTGCTCGAACCCCGGCTGGCGGTGATCGACAACCGCGACAGCACCGTGCGCATCGACGGCCACGTCAACCTGCGCGACGAGTCGATGGCCCTGCGCCTGGTCGCCAAGCCCAAGGACTGGTCGCCGCTCTCGCTGCGCACGCCCATCACCGTCACCGGCACGCTGGGCAACCCCGATGTGGGCATCGAGGGCCGGCGCCTGGCGGGCCGGGTGCTCGGTGCCCTCGCGCTGGGCGCGGCGGCGGGCCCGGCGGCAGCGGTGATCCCCTTGATTGAGCAGGGCGACAAGACCGGGGGCGACCCCTGCGTGCTGGTGGCCACCGCGCCCGCACCGGCCAAAAAACCCTGACACATGCCGGGGGCACAATGGCCGGATGTCGACCCAGTCCAACCCCATTCCCGCGCGCCTGCTGAACAGCGCCTCCAATTTCCGCGACCTCGGTCGCGACGCCGGCCTGGACGGGCGGCGCGTGCGCCAGCGCCGCGTCTACCGCTCCGACCACCTCGCGGGCCTCACGCCCGAAGACCGGGCCACGCTGCAAAGCCTGGGCGTCACGCACCGCATCGACTTCCGTGGCGTGGCCGAAAGCGCCACCCTTCCCTCCGAGGTCGAGGGCCTGACCACGCTGGCGCTGTCGATCGAACCCACCGTGGTGCACCGCGTGCAGGAACTGCTCGCGGCCCAGCAGGTGCCCACCGAGGCCGAGACCGTGGCGCTGATGTGCCAGACCTACCGGGGCTTCGCGCGCGAAGGCGCGCCGGTGTACGCGCGCTTCTTCCGCCACCTGCTCGACCAGCCCACGCCGCTGGTGTTCCACTGCACCGCCGGCAAGGACCGCACCGGCTTCGCGGCCGCGCTGCTGCTCAGCGCGCTGGGCGTTTCGCGCAACGACATCGTGCAGGACTACCTGCTCACCAACCACCTCTACGTGCGCAGCCCGCTGGTGGAAGCGCGCGGCCCGGCGCATGTGATGGACGTGCTCTGGAGCGTGCAGCCCGCTTTTCTCGACGCGGCCTTCACCACCATCGAGCAGGAGTTCGGCGGCCTGCCCCGTTACCTGGAAAGCGCCATGGGCCTGGGCCCACGCGAGCTGGAGCGGCTGCGCGCCGCCTTGCTCGAGGCCTGACTCAGCCCGCGGGCGCCAGCACGCGGTGCAGGCAGGCGGCCGCCTCCAGCAGCGCGCGGTCGCTGCCCGGCGGCCCGACCAGCTGCATGCCGATGGGCAGGCCGCCCGGTCCCACGAGCCCGGGCACGTTCACGCAGGGCCAGCCCAGCAGCGTCCACACGCGGGAAAACACCGGGTCGCCGGTGGCCGCCAGGCCTTCGGGCGCTTCGCCGGGTGCGGCGGGCACCAGCCAGGCGTCCACCTCGCGCACCAGGCCGGACAGTGCCGCCCGGCCGGCGTGCGCCAGGGCCTGCGCACTCTCGTGGTCGGCACGCGACGTGGCGCGGCCGGTCTCCAGCAGCGCGCGCATGGCCGGGCTCAGCTGATCGGCATGGCGCTCGGCCTCGGCCGCCAGCTCGATCGCCGCCTCGTAGGCCATCACGGTCTTCTGCGCCTGCAGCAGGCCCACCAGGGTGTCCGGCATGGGCACCGGCACCACGGTGATGCCCGCCGCCTGCGCGCGCTCGGCAGCCTCTGCGAAGGCGGCCTGGCCGCCCGCGTCGGCCTGCGCCCATTCGTGCGTGCGGCACAGGCCCAGGCGCAGCGTGGCGGCCGGCCGCACACCGAGTTCGCGGTGGGCCTGGCCCGTGAGCAGGCAGCGCATGAGCTCCAGGTCGTCGGCGTTGCGCGCCAGCCAGCCCAGGGTGTCCAGCGAGGGCGCGAAGCGCTTGGCGCCGGCCCCGTCCACGCTGCCGAAGGTCGGCTTGAGCGCGAACACGCCGCAATAGGACGCGGGCCGGATGAGCGAGCCGGCGGTCTGCGTGCCGAAGGCCAGCGGCACCATGCCGTCGGCCACGGCGGCGGCCGAGCCGCTGGAGGAGCCGCCCGGGGTATGGCGGGTGTTGCGCGGGTTGGCGGTCGGCCCGGGGGAGAAGTAGGCGAACTCGGTGGTCACCGTCTTGCCCAGGGGCACGGCACCGGCGCCGCGCGCCAGCGCCACGCAGGCCGCGTCCTTCGTGGGCTGGTGGTTCGCGTAGATGGGGGAACCGTAGCGCGTGGGCATGTCGGCGGTGTCGAGCACGTCCTTGACCGCCAGCGGCACCCCGCCCAGCAGGCCGGGGGCGCCCTGGTGGTCGAGCGCGCGGGCGCGGGCCAGCGCGCCGGCCTCGTCCAGGTGCCGCCAGGCGTGGATGGCCGGTTCGCGCGCGTGGATGTGCGCGAACGCGGCCTCCACCACGGCCTGCACCGAGGTGCGGCCCGAGGCGATGGCTTTGCGCAGTTCGAGCGCGCCGAGGCGCGCATAGTCTTGGGGGTTCATGTCATCGGGCTCTCGGTCAGGATGCCAGCCATTCGCGCACCGCGGCGCGCACGAAGGCGGCGTCTTCGGGGCTGCGCTGCGGGTTGCCGGCCAGGTGCCCCCACACGCTGGGGATGGGCAGCAGGCGCGCGTGGCGCAGGTGGGGCAGCTCCAGTTCGTTGTCGGCGACGCGGAAATAGAGGTCGGTGGCGCCCGGCATCAGCAGCACGCGCGCCGTGATGGCGCGCAGCGCCGCCGTGAGATCACCGCCATGCCGCGCGTTGGCGCTGATGTCGCTGGCGTGCCAGCCGCGCAAATGGGCCAGCAGGTCTTGCGCATGGCGCGCGGCGAAACGCCCGTCCCAGTTGGCCCGCAGGAAGGTCTCCAGGTCCGGCGCGCCAAAGGCCGAGCGGTGCAGGTCCGCGCGGAAGAAGTCCTGGCTCAGGGCCCAGGCCGCGTAGATGCGGCCGAAGGCGCGCAACGCGGCGGCCGGTGGCGCCGAGAAGCGCCCCTGCCCCAGGTGCTCGGGCGCGGCCTCCAGCGTGGCGATGAGCGAATCCAGAAAGACCTGGTTGTGCACCGCCGTGCGGGCGCTGCCGCAGTTGACGACGACCCGCTCCACCTCGTCCGGGTACAGCGCGGCCCAGTGGTAGGCCTGCTGCGCCCCCATGGACCAGCCGTAGACACAGGCCAGCCGCTGCACGCCCAGGTGCTCGCGCAGCAGCCGGCGCTGGGCGCTCACGTTGTCGGCGGCGCTCACCAGCGCCGGGTAGTCCGGCGTGTTGGACGGGCTGGAGGACAGCCCGTTGCCGAACATGTCCACGATCACGATGAACCAGCGCGTCGGGTCCAGGATGCCCTCGGGCGAGATCAGCCATTCGATGTCGCCGTGGCGCACGGCAAAGCTGGTCGGGTAGAGGATCACGTTGTCGCCGGAGGGCGAGAGCGTGCCGTGGGTCTTCCAGGCCAGGCGCGCGCGTGGCAGCTGCGCAACCCGCGGCCAGCGGGTGGTCGCCCAGTTCGAAGAAGCCTTCATTCACAGGCCATGGCATGTCGGCTCCCATCAGAACAACCACCAGACGGTGACCAGCGCGATGCTGGGGAACATCACCGTGAGCGCCAGGCGCACGATGTCGCTGAGCACGAAGGGCAGCACGCCCTTGTAGGTCTCGACGATGGGCACGTCCTTGACGATGCCGTTGACGACGCAGACGTTCAGCCCGATCGGCGGCGCGATCAGCCCGATGCCCACGGTCATCAGCACCAGCACGCCGAACCAGATGGCCTTGTCCTCCGCGCCCAGGCCCCAGAGGTCGAGCGACATGATGGTCGGGAAGATCACCGGGATGGTGAGCATCAGCATCGACAGCTCGTCCATGACGCAGCCCAGCAGGATGTAGAGCAGCATCACGCAGGCCACGATGGTCACGGGCGACACGCCGAGCTGGCCGATCCACTCGGAGAGTTCGTGCGGCATGCGGGTGAGCGCCAGCGCGGCGTTCATCAGGTCGGCGCCCATGAAGATCATGAACACCATCGCCGACGTCTCCGCCGCGCCCACGAAGGAGCGCGCGATCTCGCGCTTGCGCAGCTCGCCGAAGGCCACGCCCGCCACGAAGGTGCCCACGGCGCCCACGGCCGCGCCCTCGGTCGGTGTGAACACGCCGCCGTAGATGCCGCCGAAGACCGAGAGGAAGATCAGCGCGATGGGCCAGATCTTCGCCAGCGCCTGGCGCCGCTCGCGCCAGCCGATCGCCGCGGCCGGCGGGGCCAGATCGGGGCGCAGGCGGCAGTAGAGCCAGACCACGCCCAGGTAGCCGAACATCGCGATGAGACCGGGGATCAGCGAGGCCGCGAACAGCTTGGCCATGTTCTGCTCGGTCAGCAGCGCGTAGATCACCAGCGGCACCGAGGGCGGAATCAGGATGCCCATGGTGCCGCCGGTGGCCAGCGCGGCGGTGGACAGCCGGCCGCTGTAGCCGTGGCGCTTCATCTCGGGATAGGCCACCTGGGTGATCGTGGCCGAGGTGCGCACCGAGGACCCGCAGACCGCGCCGAAGCCGCCCGCGGCCAGGATGGACGCCATGGCCAGGCCGCCGCGCACGTGGCCCACCAGCGACGAGGCCGCCTGGAACAGCGCGCGCGACAGGCCCCCCTGGGTGGCGAACTGGCCCATCAGCAGGAACAGCGGCACCACCGTGAGGTCGTACACCGACAGCCGCCCGACGGCGGCGCCCTTGAGCAGGGCGAGCAGCGGCAGCGGCCCGGAGACCGCGAGGTAACCCAGCGCGCCGGCCACGAACATGGCGACCGCGATCGGGATGCGCACCGCCATCAGGAGCAGCATGCCGGCGAACATCAGCAGGGCAATGGTCATCATGCTCATGGCGCCACCCCCAGCAACGGCTCGCACGCGGCCTCGTCCTGGTCGGCGATGACGCCGGCCGCCTGCAGCAGCGCGATCAGCATCGTCATGGCCAGCCCGGGTGCGAGCACCGCGTAGACCAGCCACATCGGCAGACCCAGGATCATGGTGGTCTCCCCCACGGCGCGCGAGGCGGCCGCGCCCACGGCGGTCTGCCAGGCGAGCACGCCCATCATCGCGGCCAGTGCCACGGCGCCGATGGCGTCAAGCACCCGCACCGTGCGCGACGAACTGCGCGAAGTGAAGAAGTCCACGATGATGTTGCCGCGTTGCAGTTGGCACCATGGCAGGCACATCGAGATGCTGATGGCGATGCCGAACTGCGTGAGTTCCACGTCGCCGGGAATCGGCGCCGACCAGAACCAGCGCCCCAGAATGCTCAGCGTGGTCAACAGCGCGGCGGCCGAGGCGATCACGCCCGCGGCCACGGCGAAGACCGTGCTGGTCTTGTGAATCAGAGCGGCCATGCGCTTACTCGGCGGCTCGCGCGGCGTCCAGCAGCTTCCTGCCATCCTGGCCACGGGCCGTCACCTCCTTGATCCACTCGTCGGTGATCGGCTGGGCAACCGCCATCCAGCGGCGCGCCTCCTCGACGGGCACGGTGTGGAAGACGTTGTTGCGGTCTTCGGCCGTCTTGCGCGCGGGCACGCTGGCCGCATCGAACGCCTTGCCCGCCAGGGCCGAGGCCTCCTCGCCGCTGTTGGCGTCGATGACCTTCTTCAGGTCGGCCGGCAGCGAGTCGTAGCGCGCGTTGTTCATCACCATCGCGAACACGGTGTTGGACAGGCGCGGCAGCGACGCGTCGATGTCGGTGTGGAACTTCACGATGTCCTGCAGCTTGAGCGCGGGAATCACCTCCCACGGCAGGATCGCGCCGTCGATGACCTTCTTGGACAGCGCCTCCGGCACCGGTGGCATGGGCATGGAGATGGGCGCGGCGCCCAGGGCGGTGATCAGCTTGGCGTTGAGGCGCGTGGCCGCGCGCAGCTTCAGGCCCCGGAAGTCTTCCAGCGCCTTGATCTGGCGCCCGGTGGTGTGCACCAGGAAGCCGTCGTTGACGTGCAGCACCAGCGGGCGCACGCCGGCGAATTCGGCGCTGGAGTGCTGGGCCACATAGCGCCACAGCGCGCGGCTGCTGCGTTCGGCGTTGCTGGTGATGAAGGGCAGCTCGAAGACCTCGGTCAACGGGAAGCGGCCGGCCTGGTAGCCCGGCAGCGTCCAGACCACGTCGGCCACGCCGTCCTTGGCCTGATCGAACAGCTGCGGCGGCGTGCCACCCATCTGCATGGCCGGAAAGATCTGGCACTTCAGCCGGCCGGCCGACTGCGCCGAGATGCGCTCGCACCAGGGCTCGATCAATTGCTTCTGGGCCAGCGAGTACGGCGGCAGGTAGTGATGGACCTTGAGCGTGACCGTGGACTGGGCCAGGGCCGGCTGCAGGGCGCCAGCCAGAACCAGGGAGGTGGCAGCCAGCCATCGTTGAATCGTCGACATGGGGAGTTCCTTTTGAAGGGTGGTGGGGAGGGATCGGACGAAAAACCAAGCGTTGGACTCGAAAGTTTCCTATAAAGAACAAAACATGACAATAGGAAATTTATGCACCTTATTAGGGTTTTCATGCACATCAACGGTGCTTTTGAAGCGCAAATCGCTGCCTCGCATGCCCGAATCCGCGCCTGAGAGCCCCTGAAAAGGCTGTCGCAACGCCAGTGGAGACCGCGTGAGCAATATGCAAGCCAGGGCAAAAGGCAAGAAGTTCTTGATCGGAAACTAAGTTTCCTTTTAGAATCTTTTTTCCCTCAACCACCAGGAGCTTTGCTTTATGTCTGTTACCACCGCCACGGCCTTCAAGACCACGGAACTGGTTCCGCTGTTCAGGCGCATGCTGGAGCTGTGCAAGCTCAAGGCCACCGAATCGCTCATCGTGCTGACCGAGCCGGATGCCAACCAGGACTACGCAGCCGCGCTGTACGGTGCCGCGCGCGACATCGGGGCCGAGACGCTGATCCTCATGGTCCCCTCCGCGCCCCCCGAGCAGGTGCCGGTGATCCGCACCGGCAACGTGTCCTCCGCCATCCTGAGCGGCGGCACGCTGGCCATCGAGACGCTCAAGCAGGCCGATCTGGTGATCGACCTCTCCACGGGCGGGCTGCTGCACTCCAAGGAACAGCGCCTGATCCTGGAGAGCGGCACGCGCATGCTGATGGTCCATGACCCGGTCGAAGCGCTCGAGCGCATGTTCCCCACGATCGAGGACAAGGCCCGCGTGGAGCGCGGCATCGCCCGCCTGAAGGCCGCCAAGCGCATCCGCATCACCTCGGAGAACGGCTCGGACGTCTGGTTCGACATCGGCGGGCGCCCCATCATTGCGCAGTACGGCTACACCGACGAGCCGGGCCGCTGGGACCACTGGCCCGGCGCCTTCCAGTACACCATCCCGTCCGAAGGCAAGGGCGACGGCGTCATCGTGCTGGACCCGGGCGACATCTGGTACCCCGCCAAGCGCTACATCACCACCCCGGTGACCATGCGCTTCGAGAACGGCGCGGTGACCTCCATCGAAGGCGGGCTCGACGCCTTCCTGATCCGCGACTACATCCAGGGCTGGCAGGACCCCGAAGGCTTCGCGATCTCGCACACCGGCTGGGGCTCGCACCGCCGCGCGCTGTGGAACTCGCTGAACTTCCAGAATCCGCTGGACGTGATCGGCCAGGACGGGCGCACCGCCTGGGGCACGACGCTGTTCGCGCTGGGCGAGAACGCCACCTTCGGCGGCAAGCACACCACGGGCTGCCACCAGGACTTCGCGCTGCGCCACCACCAGTTCTACCTCGACGACGAACTGATCGCCGACAGCGGCCGCATCATTCCCGAGGACCTGCAATGAAGCCGTCCGTCCTCATCGCCGGCGCGGGGATCGGTGGACTGACCGCGGCCCTCAAGCTGCACCGCCTGGGCGTCAAGGTCAGCCTCATCGACGCCGCGCGCGAGCTGCAGCCGCTGGGCGTGGGCATCAACCTGCTGCCCCACGGCGCGGGCGTGCTCTACGGCCTGGGGCTGGGTGACGAGCTCAAGGCCACGGGCATCCAGACCCGGGCCATCGAGTACCGCACGCAGTACGGCCAGCTGATCCAGCGCGACCCGCGCGGCCTGCACGCCGGCTCGCCCTGGCCGCAGTACTCCATCCACCGCGGCCAGCTGCAGATGCTGCTGCACCGCGCCGTGCAGCGCGAGATCGGCGCCGTGCGCACCGACCACCGCATGGACCACTTCGAGCACGAAGGCAGCGGGGTGCGGGTGCACATGCGCCAGGGCAGCACCGGGGAGGTGACCAGCGAACGCTTCGACGCCCTCATCGGCGCCGACGGCATCCACTCGGCGACCTGCGCGCAACTGCACCCCGACGCATCGCCGCTGGTCTTCTCCGGCACGATGATGTGGCGCGGCGCCGTGGAGCGCGAGCCCTTCCTCGACACCGAGACCATGGTGATCTGCGGCCACCACGACAGCAAGGCCGTGATCTACCCGATCTCGCGCGAGGCGGCCCAGCGCGGCCGTTCGCTGATCAACTGGGTGGCCGAGATCAACATCGGCCGCGACGCCAAGTACCAGCGCGAGGACTGGAACCGCGCCGCCACGGTGGAGGAGTTCCTGCCGGCCTTCGCCGACTGGCACTTCGACTTCCTCGACGTGCCGGCGCTGTTCCGCGCCACCGAGCGGATCTTCGTGTACCCGATGGCCGACCGCGAGGCGCTGCCCTTCTGGAGCCAGGGGGGCGTCTCGCTGCTGGGCGATGCCGCGCACCCGATGTACCCCATCGGCGCCAACGGCGCGTCCCAGGCCATTCTGGACGCGGACGCGCTGGGCACCGCCTTCAGCGAGGCGGACCTGGACGTGCACGCCGCGCTCAAGCTGTACGAAAGCCGCCGGCTGCCGGCCACCGCGAAGGTCGTCGCGAGCAACCGCACGCTGGGCCCGGAAGCGGTGCTGCAACTGGCGCGCGAACGCATCAAGGGGCCCGACGACGTGGTCAGCGACCTGATCACACCCGAGGAAATCGCCGCGATCACCCAGGGCTACCAGAAGGTGGCGGGCTTCGACGCGGCGACCCTGAGCGCGCGCGCCCAGACCATGCAAAGCGCGGGTTGACCTGCGCCAGCGGAACCGGGGGGCTTCTCGTTCGATAATGTCTGGCACTGACCCAAGCCCGATGCCCAAGAAGCCCCCCGCCCCCACCAAGACCGCCCCCCCTCCCCCGCCCGCGGCGAGGGGTGCGCCGACCGCCCGCTCCTTCCGGCTGGGCGAACACGTCCGCCGCATCCGGGCGGACAAGGAACTCACCCTGGAAGAAGTGGCCCGGCGCGGCGAACTGGCGCGCTCCACGCTGTCCAAGATCGAGAACGAGCAGACCTCGCCGACCTTCGAGGTGCTGCTCAAGCTGGCCACCGGCCTGGGCGTGCCCATGGACGAGCTGCTGGCCCCCCGGACCATGCCGCCGCCCTCGGGCCGGCGCAGCATCACCCGCGCCGGCCAGGGCCGCCAGCACACGGCCACCAACTACACGCACGAATTCCTCTGCACCGACCTCACGCACAAGAACGTGGTGCCCTCCAAGGCCCGCGTGCACGCGCGCTCGACCAAGGATTTCCCCGACTGGGTGCGCCATGACGGCGACGACTTCATGATCGTCCTGGAAGGCGCCGTCGAGCTGCACACCGAGTTCTACGAACCCACGGTGCTCAACGTCGGCGACAGCGCCTACTTCGACGCCCGCATGGGCCACCTGTGCATCTCGGTCAGCCCCGAGGACGCGCTGGTGCTGTGGGTGCCCACGCACACCAGCGACGCCGAGGTCATGCAGGCCATCGGCCGGTCACCGGCCATCTGAGGCGCCCGCGCCCCGGTCCGGGCGTGGGGCGGGGCATCTACAATTCGCGCCCCCAAGCCTCTCCCTCAGCCTGACCCATGCACCTCACCGTCAACCCGGAACTCAAAGCCTACATCGACCCCCTCACGCCCGACGAGCACGATGCGCTGGAGCGCAGCATCCTCGCCGAAGGCTGCCGCGATGCGCTGGTGCTGTGGGGCGACGTGCTGGTGGACGGCCACAACCGCTACGGCATCTGCCAGAAACACGGCCTGCCCTTCCAGACCGTGCAGAACCCGCGCTTCCAGACCCTGGAGGACGTGCACCTGTGGATGATCGACCAGCACCTGGGCCGGCGCAGCGTGTCGGACTTCCAGCGCGGCGTGCTGGCCCTGCGCAAGCGCGAGATCCTGGCCGAGCGGCGCACCCGCATCCTGGCGACCTCGCCCTCGCCGGAGGACCTGCCGCCCGATGAGGAAGCCCCCGCGCCCGTGGCCGCGCAAAACCCGGCCGTCGCCGCGCTCGAACCCCGGCCGCTGCACAGCCGCGAAGACATCGCCAAGGCCGCGCGCCTGAGCAGCAGCCAGGTGGTGATGATCGAGAAGATCCAGAAGCAGGCCGCGCCCGAGCTCGTGGACGCGCTCAAGGCAGGGGCCGTGTCGCTCAACGCCGCCGCGGCCGTGGCCAGCCTGCCGCCGGAAGAACAGAAGGCCGCCGCCCTGGCCGGCAAGGACGAGCTCAAGCTCGCGGCCAAGCGCGTGCGCGAGGCCCGCCGCAAGCCGCCCGAGGCCGATGCGGACGCGGCCGGCGAAGCGGCCGAGCCAGGCACCGATGAACTCACGGCCCTGCGCCAGAAGGTCGCGGCGCTGCAGGCGGAGAACACCGCGCTGCGCGAGCAGGTGGCGACGTTGCGGGCGCAACTGGAAGAGGCGCCGTCGGCCTGACGGCCCCGCCTCCCGGACCTTCATGGGCACCTCGTCCGGCGATCTGATCAGCCTGGTCCTGGGCACCCTGCGCACGGACCGCGCCGTGACGGCGCGCTTCTCGCTCACGGCGCCGTGGGCGCTGCGCTCCGAAGGCGTGGAAGGCCTGCTGATGCGCGTGTGCACCGGCGAGCCCTACTGGATCCAGATGGACGGGCTGGACGCGGTGCACGTGCAGCCCGGCGACATCGTGATGCTGCCGCAGGGCGGCCCCCACGTCGCCGCCTCCGAGATCGGCCTGGACACCGTGCCGTTCCGCTCGCTGCTGCAGCGGCACATGCGCGGCGCGCACGGCGACCACCCCATCACCTTCGCCCACGGCGGTGGCGGCGCGGCCACCGAGCTCTTCTCGCTGCACCTGTGGATGCCGCAGCACCAGGGCGTCTCATTGCTGTCCTGGCTGCCGCCGCTGATCGTGCTGCGCGCGGCCGAGATCGCCACCACGCGCACCCTGGCGCTGCGCAACCCAGGCCATGGTGGACGAGACCATCGAGCAGCGCCCCGGCTGGCAGCTGTCCACCGCGCGCATGGCCGACCTGCTGCTGGTGCACGTGCTGCGCGAGCACCTGCACCATGGCCCCGCCGGCGCCCAGGGCTGGCTCAACGGCGTGCGCGACAAGGCCATCGGCAAGGCCCTGGCGCAGATGCATGCCCACCCGGAACTGCCGTGGTCGGTGGAGAGCCTGGCCCGCGTGAGCCACCAGTCGCGCTCGGTGTTCAGCGAGCGCTTCGTGGAACTCATGGGCACCACCCCGCTGCGCTACCTCACCTCGGTGCGCATGGGCATCGCGCGCCAGCAGTTCCTCAAAGGAGCGGACGACGTCTGGCGCGTGGCGCAGGGCGTGGGTTACGGCTCGGAGAAGGCGTTTTCCCGCGCGTTCGAGCGCTGGGCCGGGCAGACGCCCAGCCAGTGCATCAAGTCGCGGACGATCGGTGCCCAGATCCGGCGCCCCGAAGGTTGAACACGGGCGGGGCCTGACCAAGAATCGACCGCGTCCGCGTTGCTCTTCTGGTTCCCCCATGAAAAAAGTTCTGATCGTTGGTGCCGGCATTGCCGGCTGTTCCGCCGCCCTGGCGCTCGCGCAGCGCGGCTGGCAGGTCGAGGTGATTGAAAAGCAGCCGCAATGGCGCTTCCAGAGTTCGGGCATCTTCGTCTACAGCAACGGCCTGGACCACTTCCGCCAGATCGGCGCGATGCAGGACCTGGTCGAGGCGGGTTTTCCCATCGCCTCCGGCCGCAACGTGTACCTGGACCAGGACGGGCGGCACCTGGTGGACGTGGTCTACCCCAGCCTGGGCTCACCGCCCGCGCCCGCCATCCTGGGCATCAAGCGGGCCGAGATGCACCGCGTGCTGTCCGGCCGGCTCGACGCGCTGGGGGTGCCGGTGCGCCTGGGCACCACGGTGTTGTCCCTGCGGCAGGACGAGGGCGGCGCGCACGTGCGCTTCTCCGATGGCGGTGAGGCGTCCTTCGACCTCGTGGTGGGCGCCGACGGCATCCGCTCGGGCCTGCGCGCCCTGCTCTGGCCCGAGGTGCAGCCCACCTACTCGGGCTTCGGTGTCTGGCGCAGCGTGCACCGGCGCCCGCCCGCGCTGGTGGACAAGATCATGATGATGGGCCTGGGCAAGCGGCTGGGCATCATGCCGATTTCGCCGGAGCGCCTCTACATCTTCGGCACCGTGGCGCAGCCGAAGGACACCTGGTTCGAGCCCGCCCACTGGCCCGAGACCATGCGCGCGAGCTTCACCGAATTCGGCGGGCCGGTGCGCCCCTTCCTCGACGAGATCTCGCCCGACACCGAGGTGCTCTACACCGCGGTGGAAGAGGTGGTGATGCCCCTGCCCTGGCACCAGGGCCGCGTGGTGCTGATCGGCGACGCCGCCCACGCCTCGACCCCCTTCATGGGGCAAGGCGGCGCCCTCGCGGTGCAGGACGCCGTGGTGCTCGCCCGCCTGCTCGAAGACGGCGCGCCGGTGCCGGCGGTCCTGGCCCGCTTCGGCGAGCGCCGCGCGCCCGTGTGCCGCTTCGTGCAGGAGGCCTCGCACCGCGTGGGCCGCGCCGGCGCCGAACAGGACCCGGCGCGCCATGCCCAGGCCCTGCAGGCCCTGCCCGCCAGCGCCCAGGCCCACGTGGACGACTTCTACCGCCAGCTTCACACCCTCAGCCATTGAAAGGACTTCCCATGCCCCGACTGTTCCGTCCCCTGGCCCGCACGAGCCGCCGCAGCGTGCTGGCACTGCTCATGGCCAGCGGCACCGCGTTCCCGCTGCTGACCCACGCGCAAGCGCAGGAAGTCACCTACCTGCTGCCCGCGCCGGCCACGCTGCCGGCCTTCGGCCCCTGGATGCTGGCCCAGGCCAAGGGCTACTACGAACAGGAAGGCCTCAAGGTCAACTTCGTCACCGCGCGCGGCGGCGTGGACGTGGCCAAGCAGATCGGTGCCGGCAACGCCGTCATCGGCGGCGCCATCGGCGACACCCCCATCATCGCCCGCGCCCAGGGCATCCCCGTCAAGGCCGTGGCCGTGCTCGGCGCCGGCTCGCTCACCCAGCTCGTGAGCCACAAGGACGAGAAGATCGAGAGCCCGCGCGAACTCAAGGGCAAGACCGTCACCGTCCTGGCCTACACCGACACCACCTACTACGCCCTGCTGGGCATGCTCAGCAAGGTCGGCCTGACCAAGAACGACGTCAACATCCAGGCCGCCGGCCCGGGCGGTGTGTGGCAGCAGTTCGCGGCGAAACGCGCGTCCGCCATGGCCACGGTGCCCGACTGGACGGTGAGCGCGATGGAGGCCGGCGCGCAGGTCGACATCCTGCCGGCCGACATCTACTTCAAGAGCATGGCCCAGGCCATCCTCGCCTCCGACGAGACCATCGCCAAGAACCCCCAGCTGATCCAGAAGCTGGTGCGCGCCACGCTCAAGGGCATGAAGGACATCATGGCCGACCCCAAGGCCGCCACCGCTGCCTACGTGGCGCACGTGCCGGTGCACAAGGGCAAGGAAGCCAGCATCCAGAAGGCCTTCGAACTCTTCAACAAGTACGTCTACGCCGCGCAGAAGGTGCCCGGCACGATGGACGAGGCCCGCCTGGCCGAGCTGCAGAAGTTCTACGTCACCAATGGCGTGGTGCCGCGCGAGACCCCGGTAAAAGAGCTCTACACCAACCAGTTCGTGCCCGGCGGCCGCTAGGGCTCAGTCGATCTTCACGGCGCCCGAGCGGATCAGCCCCCGGTAGTGCTCCAGCCGGTCCTTGATCAGGCTGCGGAATTCCTCGCGGGAGTTGCCCACGGGCTCGTAGCCCATCGCGGCGATCTGCTCGCGCACCTTGGGCAGCTTGATGGCCGCGCGGAAGGCCTCGCTCACGCGATCGAGGATCTCCTTGGGCACACCGGCGGGCGCCACATAGCCCACCCACCCGTCCGTCCGGAAATCGACGCCGAGTTCGGCGAAGGTCGGCACGTTGGGCAGGATGCCCACGCGCTGGCGGGACGTCACGGCGATGGGCTTGATCTTGCCGTCCTGGATGTAGGGCCGCGCCGACTGCCCGGCCAGCATGAACTCGATGGAACCGCCGGCCAGATCGATCAGCGCCGGCGCCTCCCCACGGTAGGACACGTGCGTGGCCTGGATGCCCAGCTTGTCCGTCAGCACCACGGTGTTGAAGTGGAAGCTGCTGCCGCTGCCGGGTGTGCCGTAGTTCATCTGCCCGGGGTGGGCCTTGGCCTTGGCCGACGAGTTCGCGCAGGTCCCCCGTGGCCGAGACGCGCGGGTGCGTGACCAGCACGTTGTACGTGTCCACCGCGATCGTGATGGGCTCGAAGTCCTTCAGGGGGTCGAACTTGTAGGTCTTCTCCGTCAGGGGCTGGAAGATCATCATGCCCGGCACCGTCGCGGCGAGGGTGTAACCGTCCTTCGGCGCGCGCGACAGCTGCTCCAGGCCGATGCGGCCGTTGGCGCCGGGCCGGTTCTCCAGGATCAGCGGTTGGCCCAGGATGCGGCTGACCTCCTCGGAGAGCGAGCGGCTGACCGCATCGGCCAGGCCCCCCGCGGGGAAGGGAACGATCAGGGTGATGGGCCGCTCGGGCCAGGCGGCCATAGCCGAACCCGACACCGCCAGTGCCACCACCGCCAGCCAGTTTTTCCAGAATTTCACGTCTTGTCTCCTTGGTGCATATCAAAACATCACAACGCGGTCTCGGCCGCCCGCTGACCGAACCGGCGCCATTGCCGGGTCGCTTCCCCGTACTCGCGCTCCAGCTCGTCCACCACCGCCGCCACCGGGCTGATGCGCTTGATGGCGCCCACGCCCTGGCCGGCGGTCCAGGTATCGACCCACTTGCGCTGGGTGAACGAGCGGTTGCTGTCGTAATTCCGGGGCGGTGTGGGCGGCAGGTCGTCCGGGTCCAGGCCCGCGGCGCGCAGCGAAGGCTTGAGCCAGCTCGCCGGGGTGCCGGTGATGCCGCTGCTGATGACGAGGTCTTCCGCCGTCGAATCGATCAGCATCTGTTTGTAGGCGGGTGAGGCCATGCTCTCCTGCGTCGGAATGAAGCGCGTGCCCATGTAGACCAGGTCGGCGCCGGCCATGGTGGCGCCCGCCACGCTGTAGCCGTCGGCGATGCCGCCACCGATGACGACGATGCCGTCGAAGAATTCGCGCAGCGCGCGAACGAAGGCGAACGGCGACATCCAGCCGGTGTGCCCGCCCGCGCCCGCACTGACACAGGCCAGGCCGTCCACGCCCGCGTCGGCCGCCTTCTTGGCCAGGCGCAGGTTGACGACATCGGCCAGCACGATGCCGCCGTAGCCGTGCACCACCTCCAGCGCGGGCTTGGGGCTGCCCAGCGCCGTGATGACGATCGGTGGCTGGTGCTTCTCGATCAAGGCCAGGTCCTGCGAGAGGCGCGCGTTGGACGAGTGCGTGACGACGTTGGCGGCCCACGGCCCCACGATGGCATCGGGGTGGGCCTGCCGGTGCGCCCGCAGCCCTTCGGTGATGGTGAGCAGCCACGACTCCAGCGTTTCGATGGGGCGCGCGTTCGGCGTGGGGAACGCCCCCACGATGCCGGCCTTGCAGGCTTCGAGCACCAGCTCAGGGCCTGACACGAGGAACATCGGCGCGGCCACCACGGGCAGGCGCAGCGGCGTGCGGTTGAAGAAGGACGTGACGGGGTCTGTTTTCATCATGCGATGCGTTGATCGATGGCGGTGGACGGCGGAGGGTCGATCGCGTCCAGCCCGTCCAGGATGTGTTGAAGGTCCTCGCCCACCCGAGGGAAGCGCGGCGGCGCGCGGCGCCCATGCCAGGGCGCCGCGCCGGGCACCCTGACCAGGGGGCATGGCCCGGCATCGGGCAGCGCCAGGGTTTCGATCAGATCGAGCCCGTCGCTGTGCTGCGATGCGAGGAAGTGGGGAATGTCGCGGGCCTCGCAGGCCATCACACCCTGGGGCGCGAGCAGTTGCTCCCACTGCGCCGCGGTCCGCGCCTGCAGAACCACCGCGAGTTCGCGCCGCAGGGCCTCGGCGTTCTGCAGGCGGGAGGCCGGCGTCGAGAAACGCGCGTCCTGCAGCAGCTCCGCCCGCCCCAGCAGCGCGAACAGCTTCTCCACGTCGGCCGGTTTCTGCACCGCCACGACCAGGGTGCCTTGCCGGGTCGGGTAGTCCCCGGTGGGCGCGGTGAATTCCGCGTTGCCCACCTTGCCGTCGCTGAGCGCGCTCGAGATGATGCGCGGCGCCAGGAACGCGGCCATGGCGCCCGCGAGCGTCACCTCCAGTTGCTGCCCCGTGCCAAAACGGAAGCGGCGAAGCACAGCACTGGCGATGGCCTGGTAGGCGTACAGCCCTGTGATCTGGTCCGCCAGCACCACGTTGCGCGTGCGTTGCGGCATGCCGCTCTCGTCCGCGTTGACGTGCATCCAGCCCGAGTAGGCCTGCGCGACGTGGTCGATGACCGGCCGGTCCCGGAGCTCGCTGTCGCGACCGAAACCGGTGACCGAGCAATAGACCAGCGTGGGCCGGTCCTGGCACAGCTGTTCGGCACCGAGTCCCAGGCGCTCGACCACGCCGGGCCGGTAGCTCTCGACCACCACATCGCAGGTCTGCGCGATGCGCTGCGCGAGGGCGAGTTCGCCCGGGTTCTTGAGATCGAGCTGGATGCTGTGTTTGCCCACGTTGACGGCGATCGCGGCCGGCGCGTGCCCCCGGATCTGGTTGCGCGCGTTTCGGATCCAGTCCCCGCCCGGCGGCTCGACCTTGATCACCTCGGCCCCGTGCGCCGCCATCAGCATGGTGGCGTAGGGGCCCGCGATGCCCTGGGTCAGGTCCAGCACGCGGATGCCGTCCATGGCCAGTGGTGTGGTGTTGTGGCTCATGGGGTGCGCACGATCCAGTGGGACAGGGCATCGGCCACCGCCTGCGGTTGCTCCAATGGCAGAAGGTGCCCCGCGCCCGGGATCTCCACGTACCGGCAGTGCCGGGCCTGGGCGGCCTCTTCGGCCTGCTGCTGGACGGGCACGACCGCATCGTGCGAACCCGCGAGCCACAGCATGGGCACGGACCCATCCAGCAGGTGCGAGCGGTCCTGGCGCTGCAGGGTGGCGCGCACATGGGCCAGGTAGCGCTGGGCGCCGTAGGCCGATGCCAGCTCACGGCGACGGGCCACGAGGTCGGGCCGCTGGCGGTTGTCCGGATGGAACGGGGCCACCGACGACGAAGCGGTGTCCACGTAGGTCGCGGCGTCGAGCGACTGGATCGCCTGCTGCCGTTTGAGCTTCTGCGCGTCGGAGTCGGCGCGGGCGCTCGACCCCATGAGGCACAGGCCCCGCACCCGCTCGCGCGCTTTTTCGAGCACGCCCAGGGCCACATAGCCGCCGAAGGAATACCCGGCCAGATAGAAGCGCTCCGGTACCTCGGCCAGCACCGCATCGGCCAGGGCCTCGATGTGCTCCAGCGGTGGCAGGTCCGGGCAATGGCTGCGCAGGTGGGTCGGCAATGCGGCGCTCACGTCGCGAAAGACGTCGCCGGTGTTGTTCAGACCGGGGATGAAGACGATGTCCATGGCTTTTTTCCTCAGGGCAGCATGCGGCTGTCGCGGTGCTCGCCGTGGATGCGATCGCCTTCGACCCAGCAGGCATGCACACCCACCGAAATCCGCTCGGGCAGGATCACCGTGGCCAGGGGCCCTCGGGCGATGTCGGTCGCGTCGAACACCAGGGCCTCGGAGCGGTCCTGCACCATGTCGGTGACGTAGACCAGCAGGTAGCCGTCGTCTTCGCCCGTCGCGCCCAGGCGGCGCGCCATCTGGGGCTCGCTGCCATAACGGCCGGGCCCGTACTCGAAACGCTGCGTGGCGCCGGTCTGCAGGTCGAACTTCTTCAAGCCGCAGAACAGCCACTCGCCCGGCTGGTAGAGGATGTTGTAGCTGTAGCGGTACGGACGGCCCACGTAGTCGTTGCTCACCACCGGGAACTCGGTGATCTCGTCGTCCAGGTACTGCTCCGTCGTCTGCCCCGTGCGCAGGTTGAAGCGCCAGCGGTGCATCATGGTCGGGTTGTTGTGCTTGTCCAGGCGCGCCTTCATGCGCGCATACACATCACCGCCTTCGGTCTTGCCCACAGGGTGCATCACGGGCCTGGGCATGATGCAGCCGTCCATGACGATCTCGTCGCCGTCCTCATAGCAGTTGGACAGGTGCAGGATGTGGCAGGACGTGGCCTCGAACCACTTCACGTCGGCCCCACTGCCCCGGCGCGGGATCACCCCGAAGCGCGCCGGCACCTCCGGGTGGAACGCCAGCTTTCTCACCCCCTTCTTCAACAGCGCCGGATCGAAGAACTGCGGCGTGTCGTGCAGGATGGTGTAGTTCTTCGTGATGCCCAGGTCGTGCGGCCAGCGCGCGCCGGGCAGCTCCACCGGCACGTAGTGCACCAGCTGGTTGTGGCGGTCCACCACGCCGTAGTGCATGTAGGGCCAGACCTCCGGGTAGTTGAAGAACATCATCTCCCCGGTCTCCGGGTCCACCTTGTAGTGCGATCCGATGCCGTGCGGCATGACGTGCCGGGCCCAGCTGGCGTCAGGCCCCTGCGTGTCCAGCGAGATCGGGTCCAGGCGCCAGGGCTCGCTGCCCTGCGACATCGTGGCCAGCAGCCTGCCCGCGTGGCAGATGATGTCGGTGCCCGCGTTGTCCTTCATCGACCCCATCGCGCCCCAGCCGCGCCGCGCGCCCTTGTCGGGTTCGAGAATGCCGGTCCACAGCGACGCCTGGGCCGCCTGCTCCGCCAGGAAGCCCGTGGTGCGCACGAAGCGGCTGCGGTAGGACGCCTGGCCGTTCTGGAAATGCACGGCGTGCAGCATGCCGTCGCCATCGAAGGGGTGGTAGATCCCCATGGGCTCGTGCACCTGGTTGTGCGTGTTGCGGATGTAGAGGCCGTCCAGGTCCCTGGGAATCTCCCCGATGACCTTCAGGCTGCCCACGTGCGCGACATGCTCGTTGAAATTGGGCCGGAAGGCGCCGTTCAGAAACGGGTTGTCGGTGGGCTTGAGGGTGCTGTGAACGGTGTTGACGACGGTGCTGCTCATGTCGATGCTCCTCTTTCTGTGGGTCTCAGGCGCGCAAGGCGGGCAGCTCGGACAGGAAGCCCAGCAGCGCGGCGTTGAACGCCGGCGCCTGCTCCGCGAAGGCGTAGTGCGCGGCGCCGTCGATGCAGACGAAGCGCGAATCGGGAATCAGCGCGGTGAGCGACTGCATGCCCTCTGGCCGCCCCACCTTGTCCTGCGCGCCCGCGATCAACAGCGTCGGCACGCTCACCGCCTTCAGGTTGTCCTCGCCGTCGTAGCCCACGATGGCTTCGATGGCGGCGCAGAACGTCTCCGCCCGCATGCCGGAGGCCACGTCCACCACCAGGTCCACCAGGGGCCCCGACGAGGTCGGCGCCAACATGCCGCGAATGACCGGCAAGGCCGCTTCCTTGAACGGCAGGCCGCGCCGGATGGGGCCGATGCGCTCTTCGGCGAAGGTCGCCTTGTCCTGCGCCGACTTGCGCGAGAAGGTGGCGACGGTGGCCGAGATCACCACGCCGTGCACCCGGCCCAGGGAGAGCAGCGAGGCCAGTGGCGCCACGATGCCGCCCATGCTGTGGCCCACCACCACATTGCGCCGGCTGCCTTCGCGTTCGATCAGGCGCGCGGCGGCTTCGGCCAGGCCTTCGATCGACAAGCCTCCTTGCGGCAAGGGGCTCAGGCCGTAGCCCGGCGCGTCCCAGGCCACCACCCGGTAGCCGGCCCGGACCAGGGTGTCGATGAGCGGGCGGAAGTAGGCTCGGCTGCCGTACGCACCGTGGAGCAGGAAAACCGTGGTGTCGGCATCGCCGGCCACTTCGTAGTCAGGAAATCGGTAGGTGTTCATGCGGTGCAACTCTAAGAAGCGGCCCGCATTCGGGCGACCGATATGCGCTTCAGTTCCGCATGCCGGAACTGAAGAGGGTTCCGTGGCCGATGGCGAGTGTTTCGATACCATGGCTGGCGACCTCCGCTTTGGCTCCCCCACGCACACCGACCGCGCATGTCCTCCATTCCCCACCCGAACGACCGGGGGTTCGTCGCCTCGCTGGCCAAGGGCTTGTCCATCCTGTCCGCCTTCGAGCAGTCGGACGTGCTGGGCAACCAGGAACTGGTGGAGATCACCGGCATGCCCAAAGCGACCGTGTCGCGCTTCACCGGCACCCTGGAGAAGCTGGGCTACCTGCGGTTCGACGACCAGGTCCGCAAATACCGGGTGGGCGGCCGCACGCTGAACTTCGGCTCCATCACCATGCAAAAGCATGGCATCCAACGCATCGCCGCCCCGCTCATGCGGCAACTGGCCCAGACGCTGGACGTCACCGTGCTGCTGGCGCAGCGCGCGAACACGCCCACATGCTGCTGCTGGAGGTGGTCCGCCCGCCCGTCAGCACCATCACCATCAACAAGGCCGTGGGCGACCTGCTGGCGATGGAGACCACCTCCCTCGGGCTGGCCTACCTGGTGGCCGCCGCGGCCAACGAACGCACCGCCATCCTGAAAAACCTCCAGCGCATGGCCTCGGTGGACTGGACCAGCTACCGCGCGGACGTGGAGCGCGTCCATGCGGAGTACAGGCGGCTGGGGTTCGTCGTGTCCCGCCGCGTGCGCGGCGGCGTGTTGAGCGCGGCGGCGGTGCCCATCGTGACGGGCTCGGAAATCTTCGTGCTTTCCTGCGCGGGCCCTTCGCAGCAATTGAGCAAGACCCTGCTGGAAAAACGCGTCGGGCCCTTGGTGGCCCAGGCGGCCCGCAGCATCAAGGACGCCATGCGCGACCCGTGAATCGTCGCGCGCCCGGCCCCCGAGCCCTAGGGCTTGCGAATCACATAGGCCAGGGTGGCCCAGCTGTCGCCGGCAATGCGCCAACCGCCCGCCGTGAAGGCCTCGCTGTCGGTGGCCTCCAGGTTGCGCGCCGCGAGCGTGCCGGATACCGCGCCGCGATCCACGCTGTTCAACGTGGACCAGGCGCTGGCGTTCGCGATCACCGGGTCATCGTCCACGGCGCCCCAGCACACCAAGCGCCCGCCCCCATCGGTCGAGCCCGCGCTGAAGGCGGGCGACAGCACCGTGGTTTTCAGCGCCCCCCGCGCTCGCGCGCGTGGCGGTGGCGCCGACCGGTGTCGATGCGTCGAACTCGCCCGCGCGCACCTTGAGGACGGCGGCGGTCCACTGCTCGCTGGCACTCGGCGTGAACGTGCGCGTGCCGGCACTCCAGGCGCCCGTGGCGATGTACCGCCAGGCCTGCGCCCGCACCTCCGTGCCACTCGATGCGATCGGGCCCGCGATGGACGTGGCGACTTCACCGTTCGGGCCGGTGGGCGCGCTCACCGACGTGGTGTCCGTGCTGTCGTCCCAGGCCAGATGGAAGGTCAGCAGGTCGCCAGCCGCGGCAGCCGGATGGCTGACCGCCCAGCTGCTGCTCGCGGTGTTGTTGCCGCTGGCGGTCACGTCCGCAGCCACCGGGAAAGCGACCGTTGGCGCAACCGTGGCGAGGCTCGCCGGGGCCCAGGTCGCCAGGGTGATCGGCCCGGCGTACGTGTTCTGCGTCGTGGCGGTCTCGGTGCCCGTGACCGTGATGGGCTTGGACCGAAGGCGGGAGCTCGCCCAGTAGCCGAAGGTCCCGGAGGACTCTCCGGTGAGCACCGAATCCCAGCCCGACTGGTTGCCGGGAAAGGCACCGGACGACGCGTTCAGCCGGGTGTCCAGCGCGAGGGCCAGGCCGCCCGACACGCCGGACGCGCTGCGCCACGCCCGGCGTGGTGCCATCGCCCGTCGCCTGGCCATAGCCACGCGCGGTGACACCCGTGGTGTCCTGGATGAAGCAGACGAAGGCGTGTGCGCCAGCCAGTGAATTCGCTTGCGTGAACGCGATGGTGACACTGCGGCCGGCGGCCCAGTTCGCCACCGGTGCCGTGCACACCCAGCCACCCGCCGCCGTGGCGATGGCGCCGTTGCCCGTGTGGCTGAAGGCTGCCGCGAAGTCCGAAGCGATGGAGGCCAGATCGGTATAAGGCACAGCCGTGTCATCGCTGCCCACGATGTGCACGTCCACGAATTCCGCCCACTGCGGCACGTTGACGGTGCGCGCGCCGGGCGTGGCCGAGGTGCCCAGGTCCACGACCTGAGGCACACCGAGAATGCTGGGCAGGTAGGTGAAATCGCTGCCATCGCCGCACGGGTCGGCGGGATTGTCCGCCAGGGGAGGCTCGCCGGGCATCGTGTCGTCGAACCGCCCGCTGCCGGCATCCATCGGCCAGTTGTGGATCAGGTTGCGCGTGCGAAACGGCACCGTCGAGCGGTACTCGCGGCGGTGCTCCGCCTCGGTCAGCACGGCCGTCCACATGCGCCAGCGCGCGATCGTGCAGTCGGTGTAGCCCGCCAGCTCGCCATAGCCGCCCCATTGCAGCGAGCGCTCGCCGGCCGTGCCCGCATTGGGCACGAACGCCATGGAGAGCACCTCCGCGCCATCGAGCAACATGCGCACGGTGCCCGCGCCGTTGTAGTCGATGGCCAGGCGGTATTCCCGGCCCACCTCCAGCGTGTAGCTGGAGCTGACCGTGGGCGACCCGCCGTTGTAGCCCTCGAGCTGGCAGGTGATGCCGTCGGAATTCATGTAAAGCCCGACCCACGAAGCCGCGTTCGTGGTGCCGTACAGCGCGACGATCAGGGTATTGAGGTTGACGTCGGCTTCGAACCGGAACAGACCGGCGACCGACCATGGTGTGTTGAGCGCCGGGACCTCATGCCCCAGCGGCTCATGGATGTAGACCGCCTGATAAGGCGCGTTGACGCGGATCGCCACTGTGTTCTCCCTCGGCGACCATGGGGCTCAACGCCGGTGGTTGAGGTTCAGGCTTTGCCGTTCGCCGGCCATTTTGGCTTAACGGCGTGCGCCGGCGCCTACAGCGTGCGGATGTAGGCCAGCAGTTCGTCGCGAAGCGCCAGCGTGGCCGGCGACAGCGTGCCCTCGCGGCGCCGATAGAGCGCAAATCGGCGCACGGAGCGAACGTCCTGCAGAGGCAGGATGCGGATCGCACCCTCTCCCGGCCCGGACAACGAGGTCACGAGCTGGCGTGGCATCCAGCCCAGGAACGAGCCCCCGGCCACCAACTGGCGCAACGCCGCCATGGACCGGGACTCCACGGTGGCCTGCGGCGGCGGCAGGTGGTGGTCCAGGTACATCTGCTTCAACTCGTCACGCGGCTGCGTTCCCCGTGGGGCCAGGGCCCAGGCCTCACCCAGCAAATCCTGCAAGCGCAGATCCTGGCGCCCGCACAAACGGTGGGTGGCCCCGGTGACCACGTGGCAACCCTCCTGCCATTCGCTCTGGGAAACGGTGGTGATGTCATCGGAGGTGGACACGGCAAACGCCAAGGCCAGGTCGATCTCGCCACGGGCGAGCTGCTGCAGCAGGTCTTCCGAGAGCCCTTCGACCAAGACCACCTGCAGACCCGGCATCCGGGCCAGCAAGCGTTCCACCACGCCCGGCACGAAGCTCGCGAGCGCGCTGACCACCGCGCCAAAACGCACGACGCCCCCGGGCTGATCGCGCAGGGCATCGACTTCCTGCACGGCCCGGGAAGACTCGGACAGCATCAGCCTCGCATGAGGCTCCAGCCGCCGGCCGAAGTCCGTCAGCGCCACGCCGTACTGGTGCCGCTCGAACAAGGCCACGCCCAATTGTTCCTCCAGCCGCCGAATGATCCGGCTGAGCGCCGGCTGCGTGATGTGCAGGCTCTCCGCCGCCTTGCTCAGGGAGCCCGCATCGATCACCGCCTGAAACGCATGAAGCTCGCGCAGATTCAACAGCATGGAGGGCATGGCCGCGGCCTTGGAGGAAGGGGATCGGATCTTAGTCTGCTCCGGTTCTTGAGCATTCCGATTCGGTATGCCTCAGGGCCCACATGGCATGTCCGGCGCGATGGGGCGTCCCTAGACTGCGCCACACCACAACGTTGCCCCACCAGGAGACACACATGCCCCTCTTCAGACAACTCGGCGCGGCCCTCGTCGCGTCGCTGGCGATCACCGCCCTGGCCGCGGACCCCTACCCCACCAAGCCCATCAAATGGGTGGTGGGCTATGCGGCGGGCGGCGGAACCGACGCCTTGGCCCGCACGGTCGGCGCGCAACTGGCGATCCAGATGGAGCAGCCGGTGCTGATCGAAAACCGCCCGGGTGGCGCCACGGTCATTGCCGCCGATGCCACCGCGAAGGCCGCAGGCGATGGCTACACCATGATGAGCGTCGATGGTGGCACCCTGGTCTACAACACGGCCTTGTTCAAAAAACTCAGCTACCAACCGTCCAAGGACTTTGCTCCCGTGGCCCTGCTGGGGCGCTTCCCGTTGTTGCTGGCCGTCAACGCCATGTCCAACCTCACCGATGCGCGCCAGCTCATCGAAGAGATCAAGCGCAACCCCGGCAAGCTCAGCTACGGATCGCCCGGCGTGGGCGGGCCTCACCACCTCGCCATGGAAATGCTCAAGGACCGCAACAAGCTCGACGTGGTCCACACCCCCTACCGTGGCGCCGCGCCCGCCCTTCAGGACCTGCTGGGCGGCCAGATCCCGCTGATCGTGGTGGACACCGTCGCGGCCATGCCCATGATCAAGGCCGGCAAGATCAAGCCCCTCGCCACCTTCGGCAAGGCCCGCCTCGCCTCGCTGCCCAGCGTGCCGTCGCTCATCGAACTGGGCTACGCCGACATTGAAATGCTGCCCTGGCAAGGCATCGTCGTTCCCGCCGCCACGCCCAAGGACGTGATCGCCAAACTCAGCGCGGAGCTGCAGAAGGCGGTGGCCCATCCGTCGGTCAACAGCCGCCTGCTGGAGCTCGGCTTGATTCCGACGCCCACCGACACCGCCGCCATGGCACTGCAATGGAAACAGGATGCGGACTACTGGCCCAAGCTGATTCAGCAAAAGGGCATCTCCGCCGAGTGACACCAGGGCCCGCGAAGTGCGGCGCTCCTGCGCACCGCTCGCTCCCACGATGAAAGATTGACATGCTGAACAACGACGAACTCGCCGTCTTGCTGAAGGAACGGAAACAACTGCGCGAACAGGTCTCGCCCGAGGAATGGGCTGCCCGGGTGGAGCTGGCCGCCTGCTACCGGCTCATCGCCCATTTCCGCATGACCGACTGGATCTACAACCACATCTCCGCGCGGGTTCCAGGGTCGCACGAGCACTACCTCATCAACCCCTTCGGCCTGCTCTACGAAGAGGTGTCCGCCTCCAACCTGGTCAAGGTGGATGTGCACGGCAACCTGGCCGAGGACGTGCAGCTGGACGTGAACCCGGCGGCCTTCGTCATTCACGGCGCCATCCACAGCGCGCGCCCGGATGTGGGTTGTGTCCTGCACACGCACACCGCAGCCGGCGTGGCGGTGGCGGCACAGCAGGATGGCCTGCTGCCCATCTCGCAACACGCCATGCGCGTGTACGGGCAGCTCTGTTATCACGACTTCGAAGGCATCGCGCTGAACAACGACGAGCAGCAGCGATTGATTGCCGACGTGGGCGACAGAAACGTCCTGATCCTGCGCAACCACGGGCTGCTCACCATGGGGCGCACCGTGCCGGAGGCGTTCGAGCTGATGTTCTACCTGGAGCGCGCCTGCCAGATTCAGATCGCCGCCACCTCGGGCACCCAGAAACTCATCTACCCCGCTGAAGACGTGTGCCGACACGCCATCGCGCAATTCGATGGCTCACCGTCCTACATCCAGGGACGTGATTGGCAAGCCTTGCTGCGCCTGCTCGACCGAACCGACCCTTCCTACAAGGAGTGAGGTGGGCGGCGGCCGCCTCGTGCGCTACTTGCCCTTGCGCGCCTTCGCCACGCCCACGCCGCGGACGGGCTTTTTCACGGCAGGCTTGTTCACCGAAGGCAAAGGGGATCCCCTGCCTGCGGGTGTCTGGGGCGACATGCCCGCGGCCAGCAGCGCCATGTGCTGGACCGCTTCCATCTGCCGCTGCGGGGAGCACTGCGCCAGGCTGCCCAGCACGGCGCTCTGGATGGGGTCGAGGGTCAGCTTCGACGACATGCGCTCGCCCGTGAGGACATAGAACACATCCAGACCGTGCGGTGCGGCAAGCGCCAGAAATTCGGAACTCACTGCGGCAATGCCGCGCTCCCAATCTTGATAGGTCCGCAGCTTGAACTCGGCAAGCGCTGCCATTTGCACTTGGCTCAGATCAAGCCTCTCCCGCTCTTCACGCAGTCGGGCGCCGATAGACGAACGGATATCTGTTACCATAAAGTTTTACTGACAGAATTCCGTTATAAAATTCGGTTGATGTGTATTTTCCCGTTACTCAATGCTAACTGAGTGATGTGGTCACGCTCTGGTGAAACATGGTCAAAACCACCTTGCCCGCACGACGCAAACGAGCACCCAACGGCGCGATCAGCGAGCGCCCCATCGCACTGCGCTTGCTCCCAGACGAACTCGAACGCGTGAAAGAAAGGGCCGACAGGGAACAGCGCTCCATGGCCAGCGTGTGCCGCCTCGCGGTGCTGCGCGATCTGGGCCTGATGAAGAAGGACAAGCCGTGAAATTCCCCTGCCCCATTGCAATGCCCTGATCGGGCCACCGCAGCCGCGCGGCGCTACAACTCTCTGTCGCCATCCATCTTTTGAAGCGCGGCAGGCGGCACGCCCGTGTTGAATGTCAGGAGCTGGAGGTGCTGGCGCAGCTCATGCCACCCGGTCTTGACCTGTCCTCCGAACCGCTCCTCCGCGACCACGTGGCAGCGCCCCTTGTGGGCGTGCAGCACCTCGGAGGTGTCATCGTCACCGGTCATCTTGCGAAAGACCACAGCACCCGCGTCGGCGTCGTCGATCCAGCTCCCGCAAACGTCGCAGCAGATAACGGGCACGCTCCGGTGACCCTTGCTCATGACCTTGATCATCGCCCCTCCTGTTACAGGGTGAGTGAATGTCTCCGTCCATCCATCTTTGCATGCCTGCCCATCTCTGAGGATGGGTACAAATCCCGACCTCAGACCTGCGACTCGGGTAAGCGCTTGGTCAGATTGCGATGGCGCAGCGTGGAGGGCGCGATCCAACCCACCAACAAAAAAGCCCGGCAGGAGCCGGGCTTTTTGGGGAAATCATCTGGGGTGGCTGATGGGACTCGAACCCACGACAACAGGAATCACAATCCTGGACTCTACCAACTGAGCTACAGCCACCGCAAGCTAAGCATTATAGCCCGAACCGAAGCCCTCTCATCGGGCCGGTGCCGGCGTGGTGGCCGGCTCGGGCACCAGGATGCGGGCCTTGAAGCGTTCCTTGAGGCCTTCGACGTAGGCTTCGTTTTCGGCCGAGGCCCACCACTGGTTGTATTGCTGCACTTCCTGGGCCAGGGCTTGCGCCTCGCGCACGTCGCGCGGCAGCACCTTCTCCACCTTCACGATGGCGTAGCCCTGGTCGGCCAGGTTCACGCCCGTCCAGGCGGGCAAGGTCTTCGGGTCCACGCTCAGGGCGGCGGTCAGCACTTGCTGCGCGAGGCCTTGCGGGTTCTCGCGAGAGACCACCACGGCATTGCCCAGGCCCTTGGCATCGCCGCCCGCCTTCCAGGCCTGCAGCTGCTTCTCGCCTTCGGCGCGCGCCAGTTCGGCCGTGCGCTGAGCAACCAGGCGCGCACGCACCTGCTCGCGCACCTCCGCCAGGGGCTGGGTGTGGGCGGGCGAGTGCTTCACGACGCGCGCCGAGACCAGTTGGCCCGAACCCGTGTCGATCGCTTCGGTGTTGCGCTTCTTGTCGATCGACTCGGTGTCGAACAGCGCGCCGAGCAGGCGCTCGCTGGCCAGCGCGCCGGTGGCACCGGGTTGCGGCTGGCGTTGCACCGTGGCCTTGCGGACCTGCAGCTTCAGGCGATCGGCCGCGGGTTGCAGGGAATCGGCCTGTTCGTAGACGAGGTTGCTGAAGGTGTCGGCGGCTTCGGCGTACTGCTTCTGGGCCTGTTGCTTCCTCAACTCGGCCTCGATCTCGGGGCGCATGGATTCGAAGCTGCGCACCGGCGGCGCCTTGATGTCGGTGAGCTGGATGATGTGGAAACCGAAGTCGGTTTCCACCACATCGGAGATCGCGCCCTTGGCCAGCGAGAACACCGCGTCCTCGAAAGGCTTGACCATGGCACCACGGCCGAAGTAGTCGAGGTCACCGCCCTTGGCGGCCGAGCCCGGGTCTTGCGACTGGGCCTTGGCGACGTCGGCGAAGCTCGCGGGCTTGGCGCGCACCTGCGCGAGCAGTTCTTCGGCGCGCTTGCGCACGGCGTCCTTGTCGGCGGCGGGCGCGCCGGCCGGCACGGTCAGCAGGATGTGGCGCGCGCGGCGCTCCTCGGCGCCGGAGAGGCGCGAGGCGTTCTGTTCGTAATAAGTCTTCACGTCGGCTTCGTTGAAGGTCACGCTGTTCTGCAGCGCCGCCGCGTCGAGCACGAGGTATTCGATCTCGGCCTGCTCGGGCGCCTGGAACGATGCCTGGTTCGCGCTGTAGAAGGCTTCGATGTCGGCATCGGTCGGCTTGACCTGCGAAGCGAAGTCGCTGGCGGCGAAGCGCGCCACGCGCACTTCACGGCGTTCGAAGAAGGCGTTGAGCGAGACGTTGGCCAGCGCGGTGGGCGCGAAGCTCGAACCGAGGATGCCTTGCGACACCTGGCGCTGCGAGAGGTCGGCGCGCACGCGCGCTTCGAACATCTCGGGCGTCAAGCCCTGGCGGGCAACGAGCTGGCGGTAGGCCTCCACGTCGAGCGCGCCATCGGGCTTGCGCAGCGCGGCGATGGCTTCGTTCTGCTGCAGGTCGCGCGCCAGGCGCGCGTCGCTGGTGTACAGGTTGAGCTTGGTCGCGGCGGCGGCCAGCAGGCGCTGGCGCACCAGGCGCTCCAGCGTCGCGTAGCGCGCGCCATCGCTGTCGAGCAGGCGCGAGTCGAGCGAGGGCATCGCTTCGCGCAGGCGCTGAGACTCCTGCTGGTGCGCCTGGTCCCACTCGGCCTTGGTGATGTCTTTTCCATCGACGACGGCCACTGGTGCGCCGCTCTCGTTGAAGCGTGTGTAGCCTTCGATGCCGAACAGCACGAACGAGGGAATGATCAGGATCATCAGGAAGCCCATGAGGTACTTCTTGTGATTGCGGATGGAATCGAACATGCCTTGAATCCTGCTACGTGGTGCTGCCGTTTCCGACAACAAAAAAGGCGAACCCTGGTTCGCCTTTTCGATGGTGGTGGGTGCTGACGGGGTCGAACCGCCGACCTACGCCTTGTAAGGGCGCCGCTCTACCGACTGAGCTAAGCACCCCACCGGAAATCCGGTGAGCGCTTCAGTTCAGCGCATCCTTGAGTGCCTTGCCCGGGCGGAACTTCGGCACTTTGGCGGCCTTGATTTTAATCTCAGCGCCGGTGCGGGGGTTGCGGCCCTTGCGAGCGGGGCGTTTGGTCACGGCGAAAGAGCCAAAACCGACGAGCGACACAGTGCCACCCTTCTTGAGCGTGGTGCGGATCGCGGTGATGGTGGAATCCAGTGCACGCGTTGCAGCCGCCTTGGAGATGTCGGCGTGCTTGGCAATGTGTTCGACGAGTTCTGTTTTGTTCACAAATAGCCCCTCTTGAAGGTGAAATGAATGTTCCGTAAGGACAGGTTTTTTCCGAAGACGGCGCGGGCCGCGGGCAAAAAACCCCAATCGCTCTAGACCGCAGGACGATGCCAACACCGTGGCAAACGCTGGGTGATTAGACCCACTGGGCACAACCCCTGTCAATACTGAGGAGCCTGGGCCCGGTGCCTGTCGGCGCAAGAGGGCGAGATTCTAGACGCTTTCATCCACCGGATGTCGCGCGCAACAATCTGTCGCAACTCCACCCATCCTTCACGAGGCCGCAAGCACCCCGGCAATGGCCTGGCCCACGTCGCGCGTGCCGGCCTGGCCCCCCAGGTCGGCGGTGCGCGGGGCACCGCTGCCGGGCTGCAGCACGGCCTCGATGGCCTGCATGATCGCGTCGTGTGCACCACGATGGCCCAGGAAGTCGAGCATCATTGCACCGCACCAAATCTGACCAATCGGGTTCGCGATCCCCTTGCCCGCGATGTCGGGCGCCGAGCCGTGCACCGGCTCGAACAGCGAGGGATGCTGGCGCGTGGGGTTGAGGTTGGCGCTGGGCGCGATGCCGATGGTGCCGGTGCAGGCCGGCCCGAGGTCGCTCAGGATGTCACCGAACAGGTTGCTGCCGACCACCACGTCGAAGAAGTCCGGGCGTTGCACGAAGTGCGCGGTGAGGATGTCGATGTGGAACTTGTCGACCTTCACGTCCGGGTATTCCTTGGCGATCTCGACCACGCGCTCGTCCCAGTAGGGCATGGTGATGGCGATGCCGTTGGACTTGGTGGCGCTGGTCAGGTGCTTCTTGGGGCGCGAGCGCGCGACCTCGAAGGCGTGGCGCAGCACGCGGTCCACGCCGATGCGCGACATCACGGTTTCCTGTACCACGATCTCGCGCTCGGTGCCGGGGAACATGCGCCCGCCGATGCTGGAATATTCACCTTCGGTGTTCTCGCGCACGATCACCATGTCGATCTCGCCGGGCGCGCGCGGGCTGCCGTCGCGCCGCACCACGGGCGCGGTGACGCCGGGCATGAGTCTTGCCGGACGGATGTTGACGTACTGGTCGAACTCGCGGCGGAACATCAGCAGCGAGCCCCAGAGCGACACGTGGTCGGGCACCTTGTCGGGCCAGCCCACCGCACCAAAGTAGATCGCGTCGTGGCCGCCGATCTGGTCCTTCCAGTTGTCGGGCAGCATCTTGCCGTGGCGCTCGTAATAGTCGCAGCTGGAAAAATCGAAGTGGTCGAACTGCAGGTCGATGCCGAACTTCGAGGCCGCGGCCTCCAGCACGCGGATGCCTTCGGGCATGACTTCGGTGCCGATGCCGTCCCCGGCGATGACGGCGATGCGGTGTTTGCTCATGGTTGCTCCTCGAAAGGGGATTGAAAAAAGGACAGGGCTTCGGCGATAAGGCGCTCGGGCGCCTCTTCCGCGATGTAGCTGCGCACACGGCAGGGCGTGGCCCGAGACCTTGGCCGCGCGCTCGCGCCACAGCGCCAGCACATCGAAACAGCGCGCCACCGTGCCGTGTTCGCCCCACAGCACGCGCAGCGGCTGCAGGAGCCGGCGGCGGGCCGCCACATCGGCGCGGTCGTGATCGAGGTCGATGGTGGCGCTGGCGCGGTAGTCCTCGCAGACCGCCTCGGCGGTGCCGGGCAGCGCGGCGCAGCGCTCGTACTCGGCCAGCGCGGCCGGGTCGAACGGCGCCAGGCCCGCGTGGCGGCTGCCCATGACGCTGCGCACATAGCGCGCCGGGTCGGCGCTGATGAGAGCCTCGGGCAGCGGCGGCGGCTGGATCAGGAAGAACCAGTGCCAGTAGGCACGCGCGAAGGCTTCGCCGGTCTGCTCGTACATGGCCAGGGTGGGCGCGATGTCCAGCAGCAGCAGGCGCCGCACCGCCTCGGGGTGGTCGGCGGCCAGGCGGTGCGCCACGCGCGCGCCCCGGTCGTGCGCCAGCACGTCGAAGCGCTCGAAACCGTGGTGCGCCATGGCGGCGATGGCGTCGAACGCCATCTCGCGCTTGCTGTGGGCGAGGTGCCCCGCGTCGGCGGCGGGCCGCGCGGAATCGCCGTAGCCGCGCAGGTCCATCAGCACCAAGGTGAAGTGCCGGGCCAGGGTGGGCGCCACGCGGTGCCACATGGCCATGCTCTGCGGGTGGCCGTGCAACAGCAGCAAGGGCGGCCCTTCCCCGCCGATGCGGCTGTGCACGGCGACGCCATCGCGGTGCACGGTGTGGGGGAGGAATCCGTTCAACATGGGCGCCAGCATAGCCCGCATTGCGGCAATAATCCGGCAATTGATTCATTCCCAAAAGGAAACAATTGGACCGCCCCGATCTGGAACTCGTGCTCGCCGTCCGCCAGCATGGCAGCCTGGTGATGGCCGCGCGCGCGCTGCGCGTGGCGCCTTCGGTGGTCACCAAGCGCCTGGCCGCTCTCGAAGCCCGCCTGGGCCTGCGGCTGTTCCAGCGCACCACGCGGCGCGTGAGCCCCACCGCCGAAGGCGACACGCTGTGCGAGCGCGCGGTGCAGCTGCTGCGCGCCTTCGACGAGGTGGAGGCCGAGTTGCGCGAGCGCCAGGCCGAGCCCGCCGGCCCGATCCGGCTCGCGGCCACCTTCGGCTTCGGCCGACTCTGGCTCGGGCCCGCGCTGGCCGAGTTCCAGGCGCGCCATGCCGGCATTCAGGTGCAGCTGCAGCTGACCGAGCAGTTGCCCGATCTCGCAGTGGAAGGCTTCGACGGCGCCATCTGGCTGTGGAACGCCCCCACCGAGCGCGCGGCTGAATGGGTGTCGCGCCGCCTGGCGGCCAACCAGCGCGTGCTGGTGGCCTCGCCCGCCTACCTCGAGCGCCACGGTGCGCCCCGCAGCCTGCAAGAACTGCAACAACACGCCTGCCTGGTGGTGCGCGAGAACGGCGGCGGACCGGGCCAGCGCTTCGACCACTGGCGCCTGCAGCGCGCGTCGGACGCACAGGTGCAGCACGTGCCGGTGAGCGGCCCGCTGTCGAGCAACTCGGGTGAGCTGGTGCGCGACTGGTGCCTGGCGGGCCACGGCCTCATGTTGCGCAGCCTGTGGGACATCGCGCCGCAGATCGCCAGCGGTGAGCTGGTGCGCGTGCTGCCCAGTTACGCCATGCCCGACGCCGACATCCACTGGCTGGCGCCGTACCGGCCGCAGACGCCGCGCCGCATCCGCCTGCTGGTGGACTTTCTGGTGGAGAGCTTCCGCAAGGAGCCCTGGAAAAAACGCCTCAGCGCGACGAAGAGCGCACCACCAGCGCCACGCCAAAAGCGGTGAGCGCGGTGCCGGCCAGGGTGACTGCCGTGATGGGTTCGGCGAACAGCAGCCAGGCGATGAGCGCGGTGCACGGCGGCACCAGGTACATCAGGCTGGTGACCGAGGCCGCCGCGCCGCGCTGGATCAGCAGGTAGAGCAGCGAGCTGCCGCCCAGCGTGAGGCCCAGCACCGACCAGGCCATGGCGCCGATGAGTTCGCCGTTCCAGTCCATCAGCTCGGCTTCCAGCAGCGTGAGCGGCAGGGTCACCAGCAGCGCCGCGAGCAGCTGCACCGCGTTGGCGGTGCGCACATCGCAGGCGGCCACGAAGCGCTTCTGGTACAGCGTGCCCACGGTGATGGCGATCAGGGCCATCACGGCGAACGAGAGGTTGAGCCAGTTGGCCTGATCGCCCGGCCCGCCCGCGCCGAACTTGCGCGAGACCACCAGCACCAGGCCGGCGAAGCCCAGCACCAGGCCCAGCCACTGGCGTTTGGACACCTTGGAGCCGGTGCCCGAGAGCCAGATGGCGGTGAGCACCGGCTGCAGGCCGACGATGAGCGAGGACAGGCCCGAGCCCATGCCGGCCTTGACCGCCGCCCACACGCCGCCGAGGTAGCCCGCGTGCATGAGCACACCGGTGACCGCGAGGTGGAACCACTGGGTGCGGTTGCTCGGCCACTTCACACCGGCCAGGAAGATCCAGGGCAGGAAACACGCGATGGACAGCGCGTAACGCACGGCGAGGAACTTCATCGGCGGCGCGTGCGGCATGCCGTAGCGCGCCACGATGAAGCCCGTGCTCCAGATCAGCACGAACACCCAGGGCATGGCGCGCAGCCATGCGTTGTCTTGCGCCGGAGAATTCATGGCGGCGCCTCAGCGCGACTTGGCGCGGATCTCGGGGATGGCCTTCTGCAGGTAATACACCATGGACCAGATGGTCAGCACAGCGGATATCCAGATCAGCCAGGTGCCCCACAGCTGCGTGTCGATCATGCCGAACAGCGTGCCGTGGAACAGCAGGAAGGGAATCGCCACCATCTGCACGGTGGTCTTGACCTTGCCGATCATGTGCACGGCCACGCTCTTGGTCGCGCCGATGATGGCCATCCACTCGCGCAGCGACGAAATGGCGATCTCGCGGCCGATGATGATGAGGGCCACGAACACGTCGGCGCGGTCCAGGTGCACCAGCACCAGCAGGCTGGCGCACACCAGGAACTTGTCGGCCACCGGGTCGAGGAAGGCGCCGAAGGCCGAGGTCTGGTTGAGTTTGCGGGCCAGGTAACCGTCGGCCCAGTCGGTCAGCGCGAACACGATGAACAGCACCGTGGCGATCAGGTTCTGCTGGGCCGGGCTGAGGTTCTCCAGATAGAAACCCCCACGATCAGCGGGATGGCGACGATGCGGGCCCAGGTGAGCAGGGTGGGGAGGTTGAAGAACATGGGCCGATTATGCGTTGGCAACCCGGAAACCGCAGCAGGCGGGCTCTTCAGTGCAAGGCGCGGTAGATCGCGTCCGCCAGCTCGGGGGAGATGCCTTCCACCGTGCTCAGGTCTTCCACGCTGGCCGAGGCCACGCCGCGCACCCCGCCGAAGCGCTGCAGCAGGCGCGCGCGCTTCTTGGGGCCGACGCCGGGAATGTCCTCCAGCCTGCTGCCGCCGGTGCGCACCTTGGCACGCTGGGCGCGCATGCCGGTGATGGCGAAGCGGTGGGCCTCGTCGCGGATCTGCGCCACCAGCATGAGCGCGGCGGAGTCGTGGCCGAGGTAGACCTTCTCGCGGCCGTCGACGAACACCAGTTCCTCCAGGCCGACCTTGCGGCCCTCGCCCTTTTCCACGCCGACGATGAGCGACAGGTCCAGGCCGAGCTGCTCGAAGACCTCGCGCGCCATGCTGACCTGGCCCTTGCCGCCGTCGACCAGCACCAGGTCGGGCATGCGCGGGCCGGCCACGGACTCGACCGTGGGCTCGGTGGCCAGCGCCTCGTCCGGCGCGTCGGCGGCCACCGCGGCCTCGGTGGGCGGGAGGGCGGGCGCGCCCTCTTCCGCCCGCAGGGCCTCGGCGATGCGGCCGTAGCGGCGCAGCAGCACCTGGCGCATGGCGGCGTAGTCGTCGCCCGGGGTGATGCCCTCGATCTTGTAGCGGCGGTACTGGCTGTTCTGCATCTTGTGGCCTTCGAACACCACGCAGGACGCCTGGGTGGATTCACCCGCGGTGTGCGAGATGTCGAAGCATTCGATGCGCAGCGTGTCGAGCTGGTCGTCGGGCAGGTTCAGCGCATCGGCCAGCGCGCGCGTGCGGGCCTGCTGGCTGCCTTCTTCGGCCAGCAGGCGCGCGAGCGCGATGTCGGCGTTCTTCTGCGCCATCTCCAGCCAGATGCGGCGGTGCTCGCGCGGGTGGTGCACGGCGTTCACCTTGGCGCCGATCTGCTCGGTCAGCGCGTCCAGCAGCGGCTTGCCCACCGCGTGGCTGGTCACCAGCGTGTGCGGCATCGCCAACGCCCAGGTAGTGCTGCGCGATGAAGGCCTCCAGCACCTGCACGGCCACGCGCTCGGCGGGGTCCGCCGGCTTGGGGGCTTCACCGCCCTCCTCGGCCAGCGCGTTGTCGATGGCGGTGGCGTCGTCCACGTGGGCGGGGAAATACGGCCGGTCGCCCAGGTGGCGGCCGCCGCGGATCATCGCGAGGTTCACGCAGGCCCGCCCGCCGTGCACCTTCACCGCGAGCACGTCCACGTCCTTGTCCGACACGGTGTCCATGGCCTGCTGGTGCAGCACGCGCGAGAGCGCGCTCATCTGGTTGCGGATCTCGGCGGCCTGTTCGAACTCCAGCTTCTCGGCGTGCGCGAGCATGCGCTGCTCCAGCGTGTCGAGCACGGCCTGGGTCTCGCCGCGCAGGAAGCGCTCGGCGTCGCGCACGTCCTGCGCATAGGCCTCGTGGTCGATCAGATCCACGCAGGGGCCGCTGCAGCGCTTGATCTGGTACAGCAGGCAGGGCCGCGTGCGGTTGGCGAACACCGTGTCCTCGCAGGTGCGCAGGCGGAACACCTTCTGCAGCAGGGTGATGGATTCCTTCACCGCCCAGGCGCTGGGGTACGGGCCGTAGTAGCTGTGGCGGCGGTCGACCACGCCCCGGTAGTACGCCATGCGCGGAAACGCGAGCGAGGGCGAGGGCAGGCGGGCCGAGGGCTTGAACACCTCGCGCGTGCCGGTGATCTTGAGGTAGGGGTAGCTCTTGTCGTCGCGGAACAGGATGTTGAACTTGGGGTTCAACGTCTTGATGAGGTTGTTTTCCAGCAGCAGCGCCTCGGCCTCGGAGCGCACCACGGTGGTCTCCATGCGCACGATCTTGCCGACCATGTGGCCGATGCGCGTGCCGTCGTGGTTCTTCTGGAAATAGCTCGACACGCGCTTCTTGAGGTTGCGCGCCTTGCCCACGTAGAGCAGCTGCCCCTGGGCGTCGAAGTAGCGGTACACGCCGGGCAGGCCCGGCAGTGCGGCCACCTCGCTGAGCAGTTGTTCGGAATGCGTGTCGGACATGGGCGCGTATTGTGGCCCGTCCCCGCCAGCCCCGCCGGCGTGCGGGCCTCAGCGCGAGCCGAGCGTCTTGCGGAAGAAGGCCAGGATGGCCTGCGCGGCCTTGTCGCGCGCGGCGCGGTCGCCCTGCACGTGGGCGCCAATGGCGCTGCACGACTGCCGCGTGAGCGCCTGCAAGGCCTCGCCGCTCACGCGCTGGCCGGTGTTGCGGTCGTAGGTGGCCAGCGTGTCGATGTCGAGCTCCAGCGGGCAGGTTTCCAGCGTGCGCTGCGCGCCGCGCACGTTGAGGCGGCGCGTGTCGTCCTGGTCGAACTTGTGCATCGCGCCTTCGAGGGTGACGAACTCCACCGGCGTGCCGGCCTTGCCGATGCGATCCGCGTAGTCGCGGCAGGCGCCGATGGTCGTGTAGTCGTCCGCATCGCCGTGCACCCACAGCATGGGCGCCTTGGTGGTGAACACGCCGGGCTTGACCATCAGGCGGAACGCGCCCACGCAGCCGCCCGAATACATCGGCACGTGGGCGGCGAAACGCAGGTTGTCGGGCAGCTTCTGCGCCGCCGCGATGCGCTCGACCGCCGTGCGCCAGGTGGTGATGCCCCCGCGTGAGAACCCCATGATGGCGATGCGCGCCGGGTCCACGCGCGGGTGGCTGGCCACGAGTTTGAGCGCGGCGAAGGCGTCGGCGGTGTCGGCGGCGAAGGGCACTTGCGACTGGTCCTCCGCCGTGCTCTTGACGCCCCGAGGCCCGAAGGAATCCACCGCCAGCACGGCGATGCCCGCGGCGTTGAACTGCCTGGGCCAGAAGTCGAGCATGGCGTCGTAGAGGCCGCCCGAGCCGTGGATCAGGATCACGGCGGGCCCGCGTTCCGTGCCGGCGGGCAGGAACCAGTGCCCCACCGGCTGCGCCGGCTCGCCCTGCCCCGGCCCCTTGAGCAGGTCCGGCAGGCTGCGCGGGGTGCTGCTGGCGAAGGCATAGCGGCCGGTGGGAGGGCCGGCGCTCATGTCGGCGATGAGGTCCTGCGCGGCCAGCAGGGGAGACAGGAGCACCAGGGGCAGTGCGGCCAGCCAGGGGGTGAAGCGTCGCAAGGCCATGGTGCGGGTCTCCGCGCCTTCAGCGACCCAGCGGGCCCGGCCTGCAGCGCCCGCAAACTGTAGCCCGGCCAGCGGGCGCCGCCAAGCCCCGACAATGGCGCCCATGCGCTGGGACATTTTCTGCAGGGTGATCGACAACTTCGGCGACGTGGGCGTCTGCTGGCGGCTCTCGGCCGAGCTGGCCCGCCGGGGCGAACAGGTGCGCCTGTGGCTGGACGACCCGCAGGCCCTGACCTGGATGGCGCCCGGCGCGCAGCAAGGCGGCGTGCCGAACATCGAGGTGCGGACCTGGACCTCGCCCCTGCCCGCCGGCCAGGCCGACCCGCAGCCGCCGGCCGACGTGTGGATCGAGGCCTTCGGCTGCGAACCGCCGGCCGAGTGCATCAAGGCCCTGGCCGCCCGCGTGGCCACCGGCGCGCGCGCGCCGGTGTGGATCAACCTGGAGTACCTCAGCGCCGAGCCCTACGTGGAGCGCTCGCACCGCCTGCCCTCGCCGGTCATGAGCGGGCCGGCGCGCGGGCTCGGCAAATGGTTCTTCTATCCGGGCTTCACCGCGCGCACGGGCGGCCTGCTGCGCGAACCCGATCTGCTGGCGCGCCAGGCCGCGTTCGACGCCGAGGCCTGGCTGGCCGATCTGCGGCTGCCGGTGCGCCCCGCGGCCCGCCGGGTCAGCCTGTTCTGTTACGAACCCGCCGCCCTGCCCGCCGTGCTGCGGCAGGCGGGGCAGGACGCGGCGCCCAGCGACTGGCTGGTCACACCGGGGCGGGCCTGGCAGGCCGTGCAGCAAACACCCCCGCCCGGCCGGGGCTGCCGGCTGCACGCCCTGCCCCTGCTGAGCCAGCGCGATTTCGACCACCTGCTCTGGGCTTGCGACCTCAACTTCGTGCGTGGCGAGGATTCGCTGGCCCGCGCCCTCTGGGCCGGCCGCCCCTTTGTCTGGCACATCTACCCCCAGCACGACGGCGCGCACCACGCCAAGCTGGAGGCGTTTCTGGACTGGCTGCAGGCACCGCCCTCGCTGCGCGCCTTCCACCTGGCGTGGAACGGCATCGGCCCGCAGGCGGCCGTCTGGCCGGATGCCGGCACCCTGGCCGACTGGCACGGCTGCGCCCGGGCGGCGCGCGAACGCCTGCTGGCCCAGGCCGACCTGTGCAGCCAGCTGGTCCGTTTCGCACTGGAAAAGCGATAAAATTCGAGGCTTTGCGGAAAACCGGGCCGGATTCGATCCCACGCACCATTCCGCGCCCAACCGTTGGAATCCCTATGAAAATCGCTCAAGAACTCCGCGCCGGCAACGTCATCATGCACGGCAAGGACCCGATGATCGTCCTCAAGACGGAATACAGCCGTGGCGGCCGTGGCGCCGCCACCGTGCGTCTGAAGCTCAAGGCCCTGTTGAACAACATGCGCACCGAAGTCGTCTGCAAGGCCGACGACAAGATGGACCAGATCATCCTGGACAAGAAGGAGTGCACCTACTCCTACTTCGCCGACCCGATGTACGTCTGCATGGACGCCGAGTACAACCAGTACGAAGTGGAAGCCGAGAACATGGGCGACGCCCTGAACTACCTCGAAGACGGCATGACCGTCGAAGTGGTGTTCTACGACGGCAAGGCCATCTCGGTCGAACTGCCCACCAGCGTCGAGCGCGAAATCACCTGGACCGAGCCGGCCGTCAAGGGCGACACCTCGGGCAAGGTGCTCAAGCCGGCCAAGATCGCCACCGGTTTCGAAATCTCCGTGCCGCTGTTCGTGGCCCAGGGCGACCGCATCGAAATCGACACGCGCACCGGCGAATACCGCAAGCGCGTCTGAGCGTTACACGCCCACGACCCACCCTCGAAGAGGCTCCTGCGGGAGCCTTTTCACTTTCCGGCCTCCGCACGCTGCCCCCTCCCTCCGCATGGACCTGATCGCCCGCATCGCCGACGTCATCATCCCGGTGTTCCTGATCGTGGCGATCGGCTTCGCTTACGCGCGCCGGCAGGCGCCCGACATGGGCACCTTCAACCGCATCGCGCTCGACGTGCTCGCGCCCATGCTGGTGTACTCGGCGCTCGCGTCGCGCGACTTCGTCATCGCCGAGCACCTGGTCCTGCTCGTGGGGGGCGCGGTGATCATCCTGGGCGGCGGCCTGCTGGCCTGGGCCCTGTCTCGGGCCTCGGGCGCGCAGCCGCGCACCCTGGTGCCGGTGGTGATGTTCAACAACTGCGGCAACATGGGCCTGCCCCTGGCGCTGCTGGCCTTCGGCCCGGCCCACTTCGGCGCGGCCGTGGCGCTGTTCTCGGTCAGCAACCTGCTGCACTTCTCGCTCGGCGCGCGCATCACCAGCCGCATGGCGCGCACGCGCGACCTGCTCACCAGCCCGCTGATGATCGGCACGGCGCTCGGCTTCGCGAGCGCCCTGACCGATGTGCGCCCGCCCGACGTGGTGCTCTCCGGCCTGAAGCTGCTGGGCGACGCGCTGCTGCCCATGATGCTGTTCTCCCTGGGCGTGCGCCTGACCGCGCTGACCCGCGAGGGCCTGGCGATCGGCCTGCTCGGCGCGCTGGCCCGCCCGCTCATCGGCCTGGCCATCGCCCTGCCGCTGGCCTGGGCGCTCGACCTGGAAGGTGCGGCGCGTCGCCAGCTGCTGCTGTTCGCCGCCTTGCCTCCCGCCGTGATGCAGTTCATGCTGGCCGACCGTTACCACCAGGAGCCCGACAAGGTCGGTGCCATGATCATGCTGGGCAACGCGCTGGCCGTGGTCTTCGTGCCGCTGGCCCTGGCGCTCGCCCTGTGAGCGGCATCATCCGAATCACACGACAAACGAAGGAATCCCACCATGGCAGCCCCCCAAGACCTCAATGAACGCCGCCTGGCCGATGCCTGGGCCGAACTCCAGACCCACGCCAACGAAGGACTGCCCCTGCAGGCCGACGCCTACCGCCTGGCGTTCGCCGACCCCGAATTCCTGCTGCGGCGCGAGACGCGCGGCATCCGCCTGCAACTCGAGATGCTCAAGCCCGACCTCGCTCAGCGCGAAGCGGGCATCGAGAACACCATCGTCGTGTATGGCAGCGCGCGCTTTCGCGAAGCCAGCGAGGCGCAGGAGCAGCTGGTGCGCGCCGAGCGCAGCGGCGACGCGCGCGAGATCGCGCGCGCGCAGGCCATGGTGCGCAACGCGCACTACTACGACAAGGCGCGCGAGTTCGCGCGCATCGTGGCCCGCTACAGCTCGAGATGCGCGAAGGCCGAGCAGCTTTTCATCTGCACCGGTGGTGGCCCCGGCATCATGGAAGCGGCCAACCGCGGCGCGCACGATGAAGGCGCGCCCACCGTGGGCCTGAACATCGCGCTGCCGCACGAACAGGCCGCCAACCCCTACGTTTCACCCGAGCTGAGCTTCAAGTTCCATTACTTCGCGCTGCGCAAGATGCACTTCATGATGCGCGCCAAGGCCCTGCTGGCCTTCCCCGGTGGCTTCGGCACGCTCGACGAGCTGTTCGAGGTGATCACGCTGGTGCAATGCAAGAAGTCCAAGCCGGTGCCGATCCTGCTGTTCGGATCGGACTACTGGAAGCGGCTGATCAACCTCGACGTGCTGGTCGAGGAAGGCACGATCTCGCCCGAGGACCTGAACCTGTTCAAGTACGTGGACGATCCGCAGACGGCGTGGGAGCACATCCTGCGCTTCTACGACTTGAAAGCCTGACTCACGGCGCGCGAGGCGCGTCTGCCAGAAACGCCGAGGAACCGGCTTCGCCGGGCCTCAGGCGTTGTCCCCTTTCAGGGGGAAGCCGCGTCAGCGGCGCAGGGGGTTACTCCGGCCCCCAGCCTCCGCCCAGGGCCTTGTACAGGTTCACCTGGTTCTGCTGTTGTGCCAGGCGCGTCTGCGCCAGCGCCTGCTGGGTGGCGAACAGCGAGCGCTGTGCGTCCAGCACGTCCAGGAAGCTCGCCACGCCATTGCGGTAGCGCAGCTCGGCCAGGCGGAAACGTTCGGCTTCGGCCGTGGCCTGCACCTGCTGCGCGCTGAGCTGGTCGCCCAGCGTCGCACTGCCAGCCAGCGCATCGGCCACTTCGCGGAACGCGGTCTGGATCGCCTTTTCGTACTGGGCCACCGCGATGTCGCGCCCGGCGTTGGACGAGTCCAGATTGGCGCGGTTGCGCCCCGCATCGAAGATCGGCAGCAAGGCCTGCGGCGCCATCGTGAAGCCCCAGGAGCCGTCTTTGAACAGGCCCGAGAGGCTGCTGCTGGCCGTGCCCGCCGTCGCGGTGAGCGAGATGCGCGGGAAGAACGCGGCGCGCGCGGCGCCGATGTTGGCGTTGGCGGCGATCAGCTGCTGCTCGGCCTGGCGGATGTCCGGGCGGCGCGTGAGCAGGTCCGACGGCAGGCCGGCCGGCACGTCGCGCAGCATGGACGCGGCAGGCACGGGCGCGGTCGGCACGACCACCTCGTTGGCATTGGCGCTCTGCGCGGGCACGGTCGGCGGCACGGGCAGCAGCTCGGCCGGCGGCGCCTGGCCGACCAGCAGCGTGAGGGCGTTGATGTCCAGCGCGCGCAGGCGGCGCTGCTGCGCCAGCGCGGACTGGGCCGCGGCGGTCAGCGACTCGGCCTGGCGCAGGTCCAGCGCGGAGGTGGCGCCGTTGTCGAAGCGCAGCTTGCTCAGGCGCAACGAGTCCTCGCGCGCTGGCGCACGGTGCGCTCGGTCAGCACCAGCAGCTCGTCGTTGGCCTGCAGGCTCAGCCAGGTGCTGGCGACAGCCGCCACCAGGCTGGTCTGCGCGGCGTGGCGCGCTTCCTGGCTCGCGAGGTACTGGGCCAGGGCCGCTTCCTTCAACGCACCAAGGCGGCCGAAGAAATCGATCTCCCAGCTGCTCAGGGCCAGGCCCACGCTGTAGACGCTGGTGATGCCACCATTGCCGTCGGGCTGGCGGTTGCCGGTGGCGGCCAGGCCGATGGTCGGGAACTGGTCGGCGCGGCGGATCTGGTACTGCGCGCGCACCTGCTCGATGTTGAGCGTGCGCACGCGCAGGTCGCGGTTGTTCTTCAGCGCCAGCGCGATCAGCTCGCGCAGCTTGGCGTCACCGATGAACTCGCGCCAGGCGACGTCAGCGCCCGACTTGGCATCGGTCGCCGCCGCGGGCTGCGGGCCAGGAAACTGCGAGGCCACCGGCGCCTCAGGCCGCTCGTACTTCGGAATGAACGAACAAGCCGACATCGCGGCAACGGCCAGCAGCGTCAAGCCGAGGCGCGACAAGCGCCGAGGCGAAACATCCAGGGCATCGGCGGAACTGGCTTCGCCAGGCCGCACGGTGCGCCCCCTGAAGGGGGTGCCGCCGAAGGCGGCGCGGGGGTGGGCATTCTTAAACATCGATTTGCACTCCTGGGCCATGGTGGGCGGCCGCTTGTTCGGCATCCCGCTGGTGCTGGCGTTCGCTGCCCTTGAACAGGGTGCGAACCACCACAAAGAAGATCGGCACGAAGATCACCGCCAGCACGGTGCCGGTGATCATGCCGCCGATCACGCCGGTGCCGATGGCGCGCTGGCTGGCCGAGCCGGCGCCCGAGGCGATCGCCAGCGGCAGCACACCGAGCGTGAAGGCCATCGAGGTCATGATGATGGGGCGGAACCGGATGTGGGCCGCTTCCAGCGCCGCCGCGATCACGCTCTTGCCCTGCGCCTGCAGGTCCTTGGCGAACTCGATGATCAGAATCGCGTTCTTCGCCGAGAGGCCGATGATGGTGATCAGCCCCACCTGAAAGTACACGTCGTTCGAGTAGTCGCGCATCAACGTCGCCAGCAGCACCCCGAGCACGCCCAGCGGCACCACCAGAATCACCGACAGCGGAATGGTCCAGCTCTCGTACAGCGCGGCCAGGCAGAGGAACACGGCCAGGATGGCGAAGGCGTACAGGATGACCGCCTGCGAGCCGGCGAGCTTTTCCTCGCGCGTCTGGCCGGTCCACTCGTAGCCGATGCCTTGCGGCAACTGGGCCGCGAGCTTCTCCATCTCGGCGATGGCCGCACCCGTGCTCATGCCGGGGGCGGCGCTGCCGCTGATGCGCACGGATGGGTAGCCGTTGTAGCGCACCGTCTGCATCGGGCCGGTGATCCATTTCGTGGTGGCGAAGGCCGACAGCGGCACCGCCTGGCCCTTGTTGTTCACCACGTTCAGGCGCAGCAGGTCTTCCGGTTGCATGCGGGCGGGCGCGTCGGCCTGCACCACCACGCGCTGCAGGCGGCCGGCGTTGGGGAAGTCGTTGACGTAGCTCGAACCGAGCGAGGTGCCGATGGCGGCATTGATCACGTCGAAGCCCACGCCCAGGGCGTTGGCCTTGTCGCGGTCGATGTCGATCTGCAGCTGCGGCGCGTCTTCCAGGCCGTCCGGGCGCACCTGGGTGATCACCTTGCTCTGCGAGGCCATGCCCAGCAGCTGGTTGCGCGCGCTCATCAGCGCGTCGCGGCCCAGACCGCCCCGGTCCTGCAGACGGAAGCTGAAGCCGGACGAGGCCCCCAGTTCGGGAATGGGTGGCGGGCTCAGCGGGTAGATGAACGCGTCGCGGATGCTCGAGAGCGCGCCGAAGGCCCGCCCGGCCACCGCCTCGGCCGAACTGCCGGGCGCGGTGCGCTCGGCCCAGTCCTTGAGCGTCACGAAGGCCAGCGCCGCGTTCTGCCCCTGACCGGAGAAGCTGAAGCCCAGCACGCCGACCATGCTTTCCACCTCGGGCTGCTGCAGGATGAAACCTTCCACCTGCTTCATCACATCCAGCGTGCGCTCCTGCGTGGCGCCCGGCGGCAGCTGCACGTTCACCAGCAGCGTGCCCTGGTCTTCATTGGGCAGGAACGACGTCGGCAGGCGCATGTAGACCACGGCGGCGGCGGCGATGATGGTCACGTAGATGATCAGCGTGCGACCGGCGCGCGGCAGCAGCGCGGCCACGCCACGTTCGTAGCGTTTGGCGGTGCGAGAGAAGCCGCGGTTGAACCAGCCGAAGAAGCCCGTCTTCTCGTGGTGGTGGCCGGCCTCGACCGGCTTGAGCAGGGTCGCGCACAGCGCGGGCGTGAGCGACAGGGCCAGGAAGGCCGAGAACGCGATCGACACGCCCATCACCGCCGAGAACTGGCGGTAGATGTTGCCCACCGAGCCAGCGAAGAACGCCAGCGGCACGAACACCGAGATCAGCACCACGGTCACACCGACGATGGCGCCGGAGATCTGCGACATCGCCTTGCGGGTTGCCTGCAGGGGCGGCAGCCCCTCCTCGCTCATGATGCGCTCGACGTTCTCCACCACCACGATGGCGTCGTCCACCACGATGCCGATCACCAGCACCATGCCGAACATGGTCAGCACGTTGATGGAGAAGCCCATGGCCAGCAAGGCGCCGAACGTGCCCAGCAGGGCCACCGGCACGACGATGGTCGGGATGATGGTGTAGCGGATGTTCTGCAGGAACAGGAACATCACCAGGAACACCAGCAGCATGGCTTCGCCCAGGGTCTGGGCCACCTGCGTGATGGAGATCTTCACGAAGCGCGAGCTGTCGTAGGGGATCGACCATTTCATGCCGGTGGGGAAGAAGCGCTCGAGTTCGTGCATCTTGGTGCGCACCGCCTCGGCCGTGGCCAGGGCGTTGCCGCTGGGCGAGAGCTGCACACCGACACCGACCGCGGGCTTGCCGCTCAGGCGCGCCGACGTGGCGTAGGCCTGGCCGCCGAGTTCGATGCGGGCCACGTCCTTGAGGCGCACGGTGGCGCCGTCGGCGCTGGCGCGCAGCACGATGTTGCCGAACTGCTCGACGCTGCCAAGCTGGCCGTTGACCACCACGGTGGCCGCGATGCTCTGGCCGGCCACGTTGGGCAGCGCACCGATCTCACCAGCCGAGACCTGCGCGTTCTGCGCGCGGATGGCGTTGTTGACGTCGGACGCGCTCAGATTGAAGCCGAGCAGCTTGGCCGGGTCGATCCAGATGCGCATGGCGCGCTCGGAACCGAACAGCTGGGCCTGGCCCACACCGGGCAGGCGCTGCAGCTCGGGCACCACGCTGCGCGCGGCATAGTCGCCCAGCGCCACGGGGTCCAGCGCCGGATCGTCGCTCGAGAGCATGGCGAACAGCAGGAAGTTGCTGTTGGACTTGTCCACCCGCACACCCTGCTGCGTCACCGCCGCCGGCAGGCGCGGCGTGGCCCGGGACAAGCGGTTCTGCACGTCCACCTGCGCCAGTTCCGGGTCGGTGCCGGTCTCGAAGCTCAGCGTGATGCTGCCGCTGCCATCGGCCTGCGCGACCGATTCCATGTAGATCAGGCCGGGCGCGCCGTTCATCTCGCGCTCGATCACCGACAGCACGCTGTCTTCCAGCGTGGCGGCCGAGGCACCGGGGTAGGCGGTGTTGATGACGATGGCCGGCGGGGCCACCGGCGGGTACTGCGCGATCGGCAGCTGCGTGATCGACACGCCGCCGATCACCATGATGAAGAGCGCGATCACCCACGCGAAGATGGGTCGGTCAATGAAGAATTTCGCCATGTCGGGCGCTCCTTACTTCGCGGCCTCGGGCGCCGGGGCCGCGGCCGCCGGGGCGGCCGGTGCACTGCCGGGCGCCTGCCAGGGCACGGCCTTCACGGGCGTGCCAGGCGGCATCATCTGGAGCTTCTGGAAGCCGTCGACCATGATCTGTTCGCCGGCCTTCAAGCCGTCGAGGATGACCCACTGGCCGTTCTGCTGCCCGCCCACCTTGACCTGGCGAGGAGCGATCTTGCCGTCGGCGCCAACCACCGAGACGGTGTCGCCTTGAGCCGAGCGCGTCACCGCCTGTTGCGGCAGCGTGATCGCATTGCCGGCCTTGGCCTGCTCCAGGCGCACGCGCACGTACAGGCCCGGCAGCAGCGTGCCCTTGGGGTTGGGCACTTCGGCGCGCAGCGTCACCTGGCCGGTGGCGCTGTCCACCGTCAGGTCGGCGAACAGCAGGCGGCCGGGTTGTTCGTACACGGTGCCGTCTTCCAGCACCACCTGCACGGCAGCGGCTTGCGAGCCCGCGCCCTTGAGCTGGCCGTTGTCCATGGCCTTGCGCAGTTTGAAGACCTCGGCGGCGGACTGCGTGAAGTTCACGTACATGGGGTTGATCTGCTGGATCACCGCCAGCTGCGTGGCCTCGCCCTGCCCGACCAGCGCACCTTCGGTCACCAGCGCGCGGCCGATGCGGCCCGAAATGGGCGCCGTCACACGGGCATAGCCCAGGTTGATGTTGGCGGTCTGCACGGCCGCCTTGCCGGCCGCGACGTCGGCCTCGGCCTGCTTCTGGGACGCGACGGCCGAGGCGTATTCCTGCTGGCTGATGGCGTTTTCCTTCACCAGCGGAGCGTAGCGCTCGGCCAGCGCCGTGGCCTGCGTGAGGTTGGCTTGCGAGCGCGCCAGGCTGGCCTGGGCGCTTTGCAGGGCGGCCGAGTACGGCGCGGGATCGATGCGGAACAGGGGCTGGCCTGCCTTCACGTCGCTGCCCTCGCGGAACAGGCGCTCCTGCAGGATGCCGGCCGCGCGGGCCCGCACCTGCGCCACGCGCGACGCTTCCAGGCGGCCTGGCAGTTCGGTCGTCAGGCCCACGTCGCCGGGGGCGACCGTGACCACGCCCACTTCGGGGGCCGGCATGCCACCACCCGGGGCGGCAGCCTGCGGGGGAGCGGATTCGCCGCAGGCGGCCAGCACCGCGGCCAACGCGAGGACGGACAAGCCACGCCACAACGGGGCCGGGGGCAAGGGGGCGAACCGGGTGCGCGAAACGGGCACTGACTTGATAAGGCTCAAGGCGGGCATGGGAGTCCTTGGGTATGAAAGAGGGATGGCGCGCAACGGCAGGGAATACCCTGACGGGTTGTGCTGTCGCAAAACGGCGAAGTATACATACATACAAGAATGTATGTATAGTCCTAACCATCCCCACGGGCTTCCATTCTGGAGACACACACACCATGGTTCGACGCACCAAAGCCGATGCGCTGGCCACCCGCCACAGCCTGCTGGATGCTGCCGAGCATTTGTTTCAGGAGCGAGGCGTCTCCCGCACCTCGCTCAACGACATTGCCACCGCCGCCGGCACCACGCGCGGCGCGATCTACTGGCACTTCAAGGACAAGGCCGACTTGTTCAACGCCATGATGGAGCGCGTGACCATGCCCCTGGAGGGCACGCTGGCCTGCACCGCGCGCACGGCGGACACCACCGCCAACCCCCTGCTCTCCCTGCGCGACTCGATCATGAACGCGCTCCAGCAGACCGCCAACGACGAACAGACCCGCCGGGTGTTTGAGGTCGCCACGCACAAGGTGGAGTACGTGGCCGAGATGCAGGCGGTGCGCGACCGCCATCTGCAGGTGCGCAACGAATGCACGGCCATGACCGAAGAGATCCTGCAGCAGGCGGTGCAGCGCGAAGGCATCCAGCTGCACATCCCGCTGGGCACCGCCGCGCTCGGCCTGCACGTGATCATCGACGGGTTGATCCAGAACTGGCTGCTCGACCCCGAGGCTTTCGATCTCGTGAAGAGCGGGCGCGACACGATGGACGTGTACCTCGCCGGGCTGGGCTTCACCCAACCCGCCGCGCGGGCCCCGCAACGCGCGGCCGCTCCGCGCAAGCTCGCACCCGCCTAAGGCATGCGCTGAGGCGCCTCGGCCGAAGGCGCCGGCAGGCGCCAGGCCAGCGGCGAACCCAGGCCGACCACCGCGCCCACGAGCCAGAACACCGCGCCCACCCCGATCAGGGCGCCGGCCGAGCCGAACATCAGCGGCATCACCACGCTGGACCCATTGATGGCCATGGCGCGCAGGCCCAGCGCCTCGCCGTGGCGGTGGTGCGGCGTCATCTGGTGCAGCGAACTCATGATCATGGGTTGCACCGACCCGAGTGCGAAACCCAGCAGCACCGAGAGCGTGCCCATGGCCCAGGCCGCGTGCACCATGGGATAGGCCGCGAACAGCAGCGCGGTGGCCAGCATGGCCGTGCCGATCACCACCGACTCGCGCAGGTGCGAGGCCAGCCAGGGCAGGAGCAGGCGGATCGCGGTGGCGGCCAGGGCGAAAGCGCCGAGGATGGTGCCGATCACGGTCGCGCTCAGGCCGCGCTCGTGGCCCAGCACCGGCACCAGGAAGGTGTGCACGTCCCAGCAGGACGACAGCATCCAGTTGATCATCATCAGCTGGCGAAAGCCCTTGTCCTTCAACAGGTTCCACGACGAGCCGCTGGCCTGGCGCAGCTCGGGCGCCACCGGCTCGTGCTCGACGGTGTGCCGCACGCCATACCAGGCCAGCGAGGGCAGCAACGCGAGCAGCAGAAAGGCGGCGCGAAAACCGAAGCTGTCGATCATCACGCCCGCGGCGAAGGGCCCGAGGAAGTTGGAGATCGAAGGGCCGATGGCCATCCAGCTGAACACCTGCTTGAGCTCGGTCGGGCCGTGCGCGAGGCGGCCCACGTGGCGCTGCAGCGCGATCATGGCCATGCCCGTGGCCGCGCCGCAGGTCAGCGCGGTCAGGCACAGCACCGGGAACACCGGAAAGGCCACCGCCAGCGCCGCGCCGGCCGAGGCCACGGCCACCGAAAGCATCACCGGTTTGCGCAGGCCACGCCGGTCGGCGTAGCGGCCGGCGGGCAAGGCCATGAAGACGGGCGCCAGCGCGAACAGGGCCAGCAGCATGCCCACCGCGGCCGGGCTGTAGCCCTCGCGCAGCGCCATGAGCGGCGCGGCCATGCGAAACCCTGTCATGCAGGCATGCAGGCAGATCTGCGCCGCGATGAGGCGCCAGAGGACGGATCGGAGCTGGGGGTTCAAGCGTCTCCGTTGTCGGTGGGGTCCAGCGGCAGCAGCGCGCTGGCCTGGTCCTGCGGCAGGGCTTCCACCGCCTTGAGCGCGCGGCCCATGGCGCGGCTGCGCGTCTCGGCACTGTCCAGCGTGTTGAGCACGGTCTGCGTCTGGCTCTTCACGCGCGCGAGCACGTCGCCGAACTTGCCGAACTCGGTCTTGACCGCGCCCAGCACCTGCCAGACTTCGCTGGAGCGCTTTTCCAGCGCCAGCGTGCGAAAGCCCATCTGCAGCGAGTTGAGCATCGCCATGAGCGTGGTGGGCCCGGCCAGGGTCACGCGGTGCTCGCGCTGCAGCACTTCCATCAGCCCCGGTCGGCGCAACACCTCGGCGTACAGGCCTTCGGTGGGCAGGAACAGAATGGCGAAGTCGGTCGTGTGCGGCGGCTGCAGGTACTTGTCGGCCATGGACTTCGCTTCGAGCCGGATGCGCTGCTCCAGCCCACGCGCGGCCAGGTCGGCGCCTTCGACGTCGGCGCGCTGCTGCGCATCGAGCAGGCGCTCGTAGTCCTCGTTGGGGAATTTGGCGTCGATGGGCAGCCAGCAAGGCGCGCCATCTTCGCTGCGGCCGGGCATCTTGATCGCGAAGTCCACCGTGAAGCGGCTGCCCGGCTTGGTCATCACCTGCACGGCGTACTGGTCGGGCGCGAACACCTGTTCGAGCAACGCGGCCAGCTGGGCTTCGCCGAACATGCCGCGCGTCTTCACGTTGGTCAGCAGGTGCTTGAGGTCGCCCACGCCCTGCGCCAGCGTCTGCATTTCGCCCAGGCCCTTGTGCACCTGCTCCAGGCGGTCGGCCACCTGCTTGAAGCTCTCGCCCAGACGCGCCTGCAGCGTGCTCTGCAGTTTCTCATCGACCGTGGCGCGCATCTCATCGAGCTTGGCGGCGTTGTTCTGCTGCAGTTGCGCGAGCTGCGCGTCCAGCGTGGTGCGGATCTCGGCCAGGCGCCGCGCGTTGCCTTCGCTCATGTCCTGCAGCTGGCGCGTGAGCGTGTCGCCCAGCGTGCCGCGCAACTGCACGAGTTGCAGGGCGAAGGCGTCGAGCTGGGCGTTCTGCGTGCGCGTGGCCTCGGCCTCCTGGCGCGACAGCGTTTCCTGGAAGGTGCGCAGGGTCTGCTGCATTTCCTGGCGCCCGCCACGCGACTGCTCGCTGATCTCGCGCCGCAGTTCGCTTTCCACCCGCTCCACGCGCTGGCCCACCTGCTGCCCTTGCTGCTGCACCTGGTCGAGCAGGCGCTCTCGGTGCGCGAGCTCCTGGGCATCCACCGGCGCACGGCGCAGCAGCAGCCACAGGCCGAGCGCGAGGTTGAGCGCCACCCCGATCAGCAGCAGCCAGAGAAGCAGGTCGTTGCTCATCGTGTCGTTCAACGCTGGCCCGCCACTTCCGGGTTGAGCGGCGTGAGGGTCTTGCCCTGCGTGAGGTAGGCGATGACGTTGTCGGCCGCCAGGTGGGCCATCGCCTTGCGGGTGGTGATGGTGGCGCTGGCGATGTGCGGCGTGAGCACGATGTTGGGCACGGTGAGCAGGTCGGGGTGCACCTTGGGCTCGCCCTCGTACACATCCAGCCCGGCGGCGGCGATGCGCTTCTCGCGCAGCGCCACGGCCAGCGCCGCGTCGTCCACGATGCCGCCGCGCGCGATGTTGACCAGCGTCGCCGTGGGCTTCATCTGCGCGATCTCGGCCGCGCCGATGGCGTGGTGCGACGAGGCGCTATAGGGCAGCACGAGGATGAGGTGGTCGGCCGTCTTGAGCAGCTCTTCCTTGCTCACGTAGCTGGCCTTGCATTCGGCTTCCGTCGCCGCGTCGAGCCGCGAACGGTTGTGGTAGATCACCTTCATGCCGAAGCCGTGCGCGCCGCGCCGCGCGATGGCCTGGCCGATGCGGCCCATGCCGAGGATGCCCAGCGTGCTGCCATGCACTTCGGCGCCCGCGAACATGTCCAGCGCCCAGCGGTTCCACTGGCCGGCGCGCAGGAAATGCTCGCTCTCGGTGAGGCGGCGGGCCGTGCGCCAGCAGCAGCGCGAAGCCGAAGTCGGCGGTGGTTTCGGTCAGCACGTCGGGCGTGTTGCTCGCCAGCACGCCCGCGGCGGTGATGGCCGGCAGGTCGAAGTTGTTGTAGCCCACGGCGATGTTGGCCACGATCCTGAGTTGCGGGCAGGCCGCGATCAGGGCCGCGTCCACGCGCTCGCTGCCGGTGGTGATCACGCCCACCTTGCCCTGCAGGCGCTCGATCAGCTGGGCCGGCGCCAGCGGTGCGTCGTCCTCATTGGTGTCCACATCGAAGTGCTGCCGCAGCTTGTCCACCACCTCGGGGAAGACTTGGCGGGCAACGAAGATGGCGGGGCGGGAGGTCATGGCGGGAGGTTCCTTCAAGGGGTCAGACAAACCAGATCCAGGTCATCAGCGCGAACAGCGGCACCAGGATGCCGACCGACCAGAGCATGTAACCGAAAAAGCTGGGCATGCGGATGCCGCGGTCTTCGGCGATCGCCTTGACCATCAGGTTGGGCGCGTTGCCGATGTAGGTGTTGGCGCCCATGAACACGGCACCGGCGGAGATGGCCACCAGCGTGGGCGCCATGGTGGTCATCAGCGCCTGCGGATCGCCGCCGGCCGTGTTGAAGAACACCAGGTAGGTGGGTGCGTTGTCGAGGAAGGAACTCAGGGCGCCGGTGGCCCAGAAGTACATGGCCGGGTTGGGCGAGCCGTCCGCATTCGTCACGGCCCTGACCACCGCGCCGAACGGGCCGTCGACACCGGCCTTGAGCATGGCGATCACCGGGATGATGGTGAGGAAGATCGCGGCGAACAGCTTGGCCACCTCCTGCATCGGCCCCCAGGCGAACTGGTTGCTCTCGTGCACGCTGGACGGTGTGAGCTTGAGCGAGATGAGCGTGACCACGATCAGCCCGATGTCGCGCAACAGGCCCGGCAGGCCGACGTCGGTGCCCGCGATGTGGAACACCACGGGCGACTTCCACAGGCCGCTCATGAGCACGAGCGCCACGACCACACCCAGCAGCGCGAAGTTGAAGCCGCCGTCGAAACCCAGGCGCGCGGTGTCCGGCGTGGGGTCCTGCGGCTGGAGCTCTTCGCGGCGGTGGTAGTACCACCAGTCGATGGCGTAGAAGATCACCAGCAGCGCGCCGATGAGCGCCACGGTTTCCATCCACAGGTGAGCCATGGTCCAGAAGAAATCGATGCCCTTGAGGAAGCCCAGGAACAGGGGCGGGTCGCCCAGCGGCGTGAGCGAGCCGCCCGCATTGGAGACGATGAAGATGAAGAACACCACCACGTGCACCTGGTGCTTGCGGTTGTCGTTGGCGCGGATCAGCGGGCGGATCAGCAGCATCGACGCGCCGGTGGTGCCCATGAAGCTGGCGAGCACCGCGCCGATGGCCAGCAGGCCGGTGTTCAGGCCCGGGCTGCCATGCAGGTTGCCCCGCACGAAAATGCCGCCGGCCACCGTGAACAGCGCGGTCAGCAGCACGATGAACGGGATGTACTCGGCCAGCAGCGCGTGCACGACGCTGGTCCCTGCCAGGCCCGGACCCGCCACGATCGCGAACGGCACGAGAAAGGCCAGCGCCCAGGCGGCCGACACCTTGCCGAAGTGGTGGTGCCAGAAAGCCGGTGCCAGCAGGGGCATCAGGGCAATGGAGAGCAGGACGCCCGCGAACGGCACGCCCCACCACACGGACAGCTGGCTGCCGTCGAGATCTGCTGCCCGGGCCAGGCCGGGCAGCAGGGTGGCCGCCAGGCACAACCGGCGCAGGGTGGGTGATGTCATGTTGTCTCCGAAGCGCCTTCGCTGGGCGCGGTAGGGCGCCCATCAGAGCGCCGGCATGCCGTCAGACGGCCAGCAGGTCCACTTCGAACAGCAGCGTGGCGTTGGGCGGGATCACGCCGCCGGCACCGCGCGCGCCGTAGCCGAGCGCGGCCGGAATGACCAAGCGGCGCGTGCCGCCCACGGCCATGCCCTGCACGCCCTCGTCCCAGCCCTTGATGACGTGGCCGGCGCCGAGCGGGAATTCGAACGGCTGGCCGCGGTCCTTGCTCGAATCGAACTTGGAGCCCTGCACGCCATCGTTGTAGAGCCAGCCGGTGTAGTGCACTTGCACGGGACGGCCGGCCTGGGCCACTTCGCCGTTGCCGACCACGGTGTCTTCGTACTGCAGGCCGCTGGGGGTGGTGATCATGTTGTGTCCTTTGGAATGAAAAGTGGAACCGGCGATTATTCCAGCCAGTGGGTGAAGCTCTCGACCGGCTCGCGCGGTGTGTGGAAGCCGTTGACCAGGTGGCTGGGGTCGGCGTAGCCCAGGGCCATGCCACACACCAGCATTTCGTTGTCGCCGGCACCGATGTGCGGCAGGATGATCTTCGCGAAGCCGTTCCAGGCGGCCTGCGGGCAGGTGTGCAGGCCGTGGCCGCGCGCGGCGATCATGAGCGTCTGCAGGAACATGCCGTAGTCCACCAGCGAGCCCCGGCCCATGATGCGGTCCACCGTGAACATGAGGCCCACCGGGGCGTCGAACAGGCGGAAATTGCGCTGGTGCTGCGCGTGCATCTTGTCCTTGTCGCCTTTGGTGATGCCGAGCAGGCCGTACAGGCCCCAACCGTTCTCGCGGCGGCGGTCGATGTAGGGGCTGACCCATTTCTCGGGGTAGTAGTCGTACTCCTCGCGGTACTCGGCGGCCAGCGCCGGATCGGCGCGCAGCGCGTCGTGCGCGGCGCAGACCTTCTCCACCAGGCTGTCGCGGCTGGCGCCCTGCAGCACGTACACCTTCCAGGGCTGGGTGTTGGTGCCCGAAGGCGAGCGGCTGGCCAGCCGCAGCAGGTGCTCGATGGTCTCGCGCGGCACCGGGTCGGGCAGGAAGGCCCGGGTGGACATGCGGCTGTTGATCGCGGCATCGACGCTGGCGGCATCGATCAGGGGCGACGCGGGGTTCTGGCTCATCGCAGGGTCTCCAAAGTCTTCTTGAGGATGTCGGGCAGCGGCACGGGGCGGCGGGTTTCGCGGTTCACGTACACGTGGACGAAGTGCCCGCAGGCCGCGGCGGTCTCTTCACCGTCGGCGAACAGGCCCACTTCGTAGCGCACGCTGGAACTGCCCAGGTGCGCCACGCGCAGGCCGGCCCACACGGTCTGGGGAAACGCCAGCGGCGCGAAGTAGTTGCACTGGGTCTCGATCACCAGGCCGATCACCTCGCCGCCATGGATGTCGAGCGCGCCCTGCTCGATCAGGTGCGCATTGACCGCCGTGTCGAACCAACTGTAGTACACCACGTTGTTCACATGGCCAGTAGATGTCGTTGTCGCTCCAGCGTGTGCCGATGGGCCGGAACACCCGGTAGGCGCTGCGGGGCAAGGCTTGCGGACGCGGAGGTGGGCTGCTGGCGGTGCTCATGCCGGGGCATTGTGCCAGTGGGTTGATCCGGCAACCGCCGCCGCCCAGCCGCGCCAGCGCTGCCGGTACTGCAGCGCGGTGCGGTAGGTGTTGACCTGCACCTGCACCGTGGCCTCCAGGTCGTGGCCGTAGCCACCGCCCATGGCGATGGCCAGCGGCAGGCGCTTCTGCCAGGCCCAGTCCATCACCCGGCGGTCGCGCGCCTCCAGGCCATCGAAGCTGAGCTTGAGGCGCCCGAGCCGGTCGCCCTCGTGCGGGTCCGCTCCCGCCAGGTACAGCACCAGGCCCGGGTCGAAGCGGCGCTCCAGCTCACCCAGCGCCCGCTCCAGCGCGTCCCTGTAGGTATCGTCGTCGCAGCCATCGGGCAGCTCGACGTCGAGGTCGCTGGGCTCCTTGCGGAAGGGGAAATTCCTCGCGCCGTGCAGCGACAGTGTGAACACCGACGCGTCGTTGGCGAAGATGGACGCCGTGCCATTGCCCTGGTGCACGTCGAGGTCGATGATCGCGACCCGCAGCGGTCCCCGGGCGCGGTTCAGCCGCGCGTGCTCGGCCTGCATCAGGCGGGCCGCCACGGCGAAGTCGTTGAACACGCAGAAGCCACTGCCCTTGTCGGCATAGGCGTGGTGCGTGCCGCCGGCCAGGTTCGCGGCCAGCCCGGCACCGCCCAGGGCGCTGCGGCAGGCCTGCAGGGTGGCGCCCACCGAGCGGCGCGCCCGTTCGGCCATGGCCGGGCTCCAGGGAAAACCGATCTCGCGCTGCGCCGCCGGGCTCAGCGTGCCGCTGGCCACGGCCTCGATGTACGCCGGGGTGTGCACCAGGGCCAGCTCGCCGCGGCTCGCGGGCAAGGCCTCGAGCATCTGCACCTCGGGCAGCTCGGCCACCAGCCGCTCGCGCAGGCGCGCGTATTTCCCCATGGGAAAGCGGTGCCCGCTGGGCAGCGGCAGGACAAAGTGGTCGGCGTAGTAGGCGTGCACGGAAGGGAGATCGGGGCGAGGGATTCGGTCGGGCCGGGCCATTGTGGGCGCAGGACGATGCCGCAGTGCCACCACCGACTTTTAGAACACCGCATCTAGAATGCTGCGGCGCAACAAAAAGAGCTTGCACGTCCGCGGCATCTCCCTATAATTCGAGTCATGTTGCAGTGCAGCAAAGCGAACGAAAACAACAGCGTCCCGACAGCGCGGTGTTCTCAGCAGCCTTCAACTAAGCCCTTGTTTTACAAAGTTTAGGAGTATGAATATGTTGACCGCTGAACAAATCGTTGCCGCCCAGAAAGCCAACATCGAGACCCTTTTCGGCCTGACCCAGAAAGCCTTCGAAGGCGTGGAAAAGCTGGTCGATCTGAACGTGCAAGCCACCAAGGCTGCCCTGTCCGAATCCGCCAACAGCGCCCAGGCCCTGCTGAGCGTGAAGGACGCGCAGGAACTGCTGTCCCTGCAAGCCAACCTGATGCAGCCCCTGGCCGAGAAGACCGTGGCCTACAGCCGCCACCTGTACGACATCGCCGCCGGCACCGGCGCCGAGTTCGGCAAGGCCGCTGAAGCCCAAGCCAGCGACACCCAGAAGAAGTTCCTGGCTGTCGTGGACAACGCCGCCAAGAACGCTCCCGCCGGTTCCGAAACCGCCGTGGCCGTGATGAAGAGCGCCGTTTCCGCCGCCAACAACGCCATGGAATCGGTCCAGAAGGCCGTCAAGCAAGCCACCGAAATGGCCGAAGCCAACTTCAACACCGTGACCGCCTCGGCCGTGAACGCGACCAAGACGGCCGCCAAGAAGCGCTAAGCAGCACAGCACCGCGATCGTGCCGTTGATCGGCCCGCTTGACACACGTCAAAAAGGCCCCTCTAGTATCAAGTCACGGCGCGCTACCCCTCAAAGGCAGCGCTTGAATCTCAAGTCTGTTTTTCTGGTTGTCTCCTCGGGTCCTTTTCGAAATTCGATTTCATCGGACCCCTTAAGCCCTCACTGCAAGGTGAGGGCTTTTTTTATGGCCGGTTGGCCGGCAGGCGCCGGGCCAGCTGGGTGCGCAGCTGCGGCAAGGCCGCCTGCATCGCGGCCCGGCCCGCTTCGATGGCGCGCAGCCGCGCCGTGAAGTCCGCGCTGCCCACGCCCACCAGCGCGGGGCGCAGCACCACGTCGGCCCCCGCCAGTTCGTGGCGGTTGATGCTTTGCCCCATGATGGCGAAGGTCTGCAGCAGCACCTGCACGCTGCCGACCGCCGAATTGCCCTCGGGCGCGCTCGAGATGTCCACCGCCAGCACCACCTCGGCGCCCATGTCGCGGGCGTAGCGCACCGGCACCGGCGCCACCAGGCCGCCGTCCACATAGTCGCGCCCGGTGATGTTCACCGGTGCGAACACGCCCGGCACGGCGCTGGAGGCGCGCACGGCCTGAGCCGCGTCGCCCCGGCGGAACAGCACGCCCTGCCCGGTCGCCAGGTCGGTGGCGCAGCACACCCAGGGGAATGGACATGTTCTCCAGCAGCTTGCCGCCCACGGCTTGGCGCACGTAGCGCGTGAGCGCCTCGCCGCGCAGCATGCCCCGGCCCATGATGGGCAGGGACCAGTCGGTCAAGGTGGCCTCTTCCATGCTGAGGGCCGTGGCCTCCAGCTCGGCGGCGGTCTTGCCGCTGGCGTACATCGCGGCCACCATGCTGCCGGCGGAGGTGCCCACCACCAGATCGGGGCGGATGCCGTTCTGCTCCAGCACCTGGATGACGCCCACATGGGCGAACCCGCGCGCGGCGCCACCACCGAGCGCCAGCCCCAGGCGGGGCGCGCGCGTGGGTACCTCAGGGGTTGGGGGAACGGTGGCAACCGGGGGGGTCTCCGGCAGCCGGCGTGGACCGCTGGAGCAGCCCGCGATCAGCAGGACGGCGGCCAGAATCCAGGCGGTTCGCGGCAAGTTGGGGCGTAAGTTTTTGATAAGAACCATTCTCGTTCGTGCTAGCATGCTCGGCGGAATTATCCCCTCGCCCACCGATCCGATCGACGGGGCGTCCCCCTCCTCTGCTCCGTTTCAAACCACCTCCAAGGACCGCGTCATGACCCGACTTCCCAAACTCGCCATGATGCCATCGCCATGGCCGCCGCGCTGGGCGCCCATACCCAGATCCAGGCCCAGGACAAGGTGCTCAACCTGTATTCCGCCCGTCACTACCAGACCGACGAGGCCATGTACGAGACCTTCACCAAGACCACCGGCATCAAGATCAACCGCGTGGACGCGGACGACGCCGGCATCATCGCCCGCCTGCGCGCCGAGGGCGCGGCCTCCCCCGCCGATGTGATCATGCTGGTGGACGCCGCCCGCCTGGCCGTGGCCGACACCCAGGGCCTGTTCCAGCCGATCAAGTCGGCCAAGCTCGACGCCGCCATTCCCGCCAACCTGCGCGCCAGCGCCACCGCCGACGGCGTGACCTGGACCGGCTTTTCCACCCGCGCCCGCGTGATCGTGTACGACCCGGCCCGCGTGAAGGCCGAAGACGTGCGCACCTACGAACAGCTCGCCGACCCCAAGCTCAAGGGCCTGGTCTGCACGCGCTCGGGCTCGCACCCCTACAACCTCTCGCTGTTCTCCACCATCGTCGAACACCTGGGCGACCAGAAGGGCGAAGCCTGGCTCAAGGGCGTGGTGGACAACATGGCGCGTGCGCCCAAGGGCGGTGACACCGACCAGATCAAGGGCGTGGCCTCGGGCGAATGCGGCGTGGCCTTGACCAACACCTACTACGTGGCGCGCCTGATCAAGTCCGACAAGGCGGAAGACAAGGCCGTGATGAGCAAGGTGAAGGTCATGTTCCCCAACCAGGCCACCAGCGGCACCCACGTGAACATCGCCGGTGCGGGCGCTGCGCAAGCACGCCAAGAACCGCGACAACGCGATCACCTTCATGGAGTTCCTGTCCAGCCCCTACGCCCAGGACTACTTCGCCAACGGCAACAACGAGTTCCCCACCGTCAAGGGCCTGAAGGTCGACAACCCGGCCATCAAGGCCATGGGCGGCGACAGCTTCAAGGCCGAGACCGTGCCGCTGGGCGTGGTGGCGAAGAACATGACCAAGGTGCAGCAAATGCTGGACCGCGTGGGCTATAAGTAAGAACACCCCCCGCCGCGCTTCGCGCGACCCCCTCAAGGGGGCAACATCTGCGGACCGGCGAAGCCGGATCCGCGATGTTCTGGACTTGAGGCGCTTCGGCTAAAGAAAAAGCCCCCGTGTGAATGCATGGGGGCTTTTTCTTTTTTGTGGCGGTCAGTACACCTGAGGAACGTAGATCTCGCCGGGCACCTGGTGGCGCCGGTAGCCTTCGTGGCGCACGCGGTCGGGCAGCGTGATGGTGGCGCGCTCCACTTCGCCGTAGGGCATCTGCCGCAGCAGGTGGTGGATGCAGTTGAGGCGGGCCTTTTTCTTGTCGTCGGCCTGCACCACCCACCAGGGCGATTCGGGGATGTGGGTGCGTTCCAGCATCACTTCCTTGGCCTGGGTGTAGAGCTCCCAGCGGCGGCGGCTCTCCAGGTCCATGGGGCTGAGCTTCCACTGCTTGAGCGGGTCGTGGATGCGGCCCAGGAAGCGCAGGTGCTGTTCTTCGTCCGAGATCGAGAACCAGTATTTGATGAGCTGGATGCCCGAGCGCACCAGCATCTTCTCGAACTCGGGCACCGAGCGGAAGAACTCTTCGTATTGCTCGTCGCTGCAGAAGCCCATGACGCGCTCCACGCCCGCGCGGTTGTACCAGCTGCGGTCGAACAGCACCATCTCGCCCGCGGCGGGCAGGTGCGCGGCGTAGCGCTGGAAGTACCACTGCGTGCGCTCGCGGTCGTTGGGCGCGGGCAGCGCGGCCACGCGGCACACGCGCGGGTTCAGGCGCTGGGTGATGCGCTTGATCGCCCCGCCCTTGCCGGCCGCGTCGCGGCCCTCGAACACGATCACCACCTTGTGCCCGGCGCGCACCACCCAGTCCTGCAGCTTCACGAGTTCGGCCTGCAGCCGGAACAGCTCGCGGAAGTAGGTGCGGCGCGCTTCCTTGTGTTTGGCCTCTTCATCGGCGTCCAGGGCCTGGTCCAGCACGCGGTCCTCGAGCTCCATCTCCAGCTCTTCGTCGTAACCGTCCATGAGGTCGGTGTGGATGCGGCGCATCAGCTCGTCCTGGCTGTCAAACATGTGGGCTCCATGATGGAAACAAAGTGCCCAGACTAGGGCACCCGCGTGACAAGGGCGTGACACGGGCATGTCGCATAATCCGGGTCGAATTGACGTTTACGTCAACGTCACATCCCCTCTCATCACACAGGAGCACACCCATGGACATTCAAGGCAAGGTATTCATCGTCACCGGCGGCGCATCGGGGCTGGGCGAAGGCACGGCGCGCATGCTGGCGGCCAACGGCGGCAAGGTCGTGATCGCCGACATGCAGGCCGACAAGGGCGAAGCCGTGGCCAAGGAGATTGGCGGCGCGTTCGTGAAGTGCGACGTGAGCAACGAGGCCGACGGCCAGGCGGTGGTGGCCAAGGCCCTGTCCCTGGGCAAGCTCATGGGCCTGGTGAACTGTGCCGGCATCGCCCCGGCCGAGAAGACCGTGGGCAAGAACGGTGCGCACAACCTGGGCGTTTACACCAAGACCATCATGGTCAACCTGGTGGGCAGCTTCAACATGATCCGCCTGGCCGCCGAGGCCATGTGCAAGAACGAGCCCGAGGCCACCGGCGAGCGCGGCGTGATGATCTCCACCGCCAGCGTGGCGGCCTACGACGGCCAGATCGGCCAGGCGGCCTACGCGGCGTCCAAGGGCGGCATCGTCGGCATGACGCTGCCGATCGCGCGCGACCTGGCGCGCAACGGCGTCCGCAACATGACCATCGCCCCCGGCATCTTCGGCACACCCATGCTCTTCGGCATGCCCAAGGAAGTGCAGGACGCGCTGGCCGCCGGCGTGCCCTTCCCGAGCCGCCTGGGCACCCCGGAGGACTACGCCAAGCTGGCCAAACACATCTTCGAGAACGACATGCTCAACGGCGAGGTGATCCGCCTGGATGGCGCGATCCGCCTGGCACCGAAGTAATCCCGAAACGGTTTCTTACGCCTCCATGGACCGCCAAGGCGGTCCATCCGCGTTTCTGGGATACGGTGGCCGTCTCGACAACGATCTTCAAGGAGCCATTGCCATGACACGCCTTGCCTGCCTGATCGCCTCGCTGAGCCTGCTCAGCGCCTGCGGCACACCCACCACCCCTTCCTCCTCTTCCATCCAGCAGCCCGAGGGTGCCTCGGGCCTCACGGTCAAACCGGGCTGGGCCTTCCCGCGCCAGGCCGTGGCGGCGGCCAACCCGCTGGCCACCGAGGCCGGCGCGCGCATCCTGCGCGCCGGCGGCAGCGCGGTGGACGCGGCCATCGCCGTGCAGATGGTGCTCACGCTGGTGGAGCCGCAGTCCAGCGGCATCGGCGGCGGTGCCTTCCTGCTGCACCACGACGGGCGCCGCGTCCAGGCCTTCGATGGCCGCGAGACCGCGCCCGCCGGGGCCAACGAGCAACTCTTCCTCGACGAACAGGGCAAGCCCCTGCCCTTCATGGTGGCCGTGGCCAGCGGCCGCTCGGTGGGCACCCCCCGGCGCGGTGGCGATGCTCGCGCAGGCCCACCGCCAACACGGCAAGCTGCCCTGGGCGCGCCTGTTCGAGCCCGCCATCGCGCTGGCCGACCAGGGCTTCGCCGTCAGCCCCCGGCTGCACACCCTGCTGCTGGCCGAGACCGCGCTGAAGAACGACCCGGTCGCGGCCGCCTACTTCTACCGGCCCGACGGCCAGCCGCACCCGGTGGGCCATGTGCTGCGCAACCCCGAACTCGCGCAGGTGCTCAGGAACATCGCGGCCCAGGGCCCGATCGCCCTGCACGAAGGCCCGGTGGCCCAGGCCATCGTCAACAAGGTGCGGCAGCACCCGGTGCGACCCGGCAGCCTCAGCCTCGAAGACCTCCAGCGCTACCAGCCGCGCGAGCGCGAAGCCCTGTGCCACGACCACACGGCCGCGCAGCGCGCCTTGCGCGTCTGCGGCTTCCCGCCACCCAGCTCGGGCGCCATCGCGGTCGGCCAGATCCTCGGTCTGCTCGCGCGCACGCCGCAGGCCCAGGAGCCGCTGGTGAAACCCGCGATGGGCACCGCCCTGCCCTCGGCCGACTGGCTGCACAGCTACACCGAGGCCTCGCGCCTGGCGTTCGCCGACCGCGCGCAGTACGTGGCCGACCCGGATTTCGTCGCCGCCCCTGGTGGCCGCTGGAGCAGCTTGCTCGATGCGCGCTACCTGGACGAGCGCGCCCGCCTCATCAGCCCGAACGCCCGCATGCCGCAGGCGCCCGCCGGCGTGCCGGGCGGCGTGCAGGTGGGCTGGGCGCCCATGCCCGAGCAGCCCGAGTACGGCACCAGCCACATCAGCATCGTGGACGCCTACGGCAATGCGCTGGCCATGACCACCACCATCGAGGCCGTCTTCGGCTCGCGCCTCATGGTCACCACCGATCCGAGCCGCCCGGGTGGTTTCCTGCTCAACAACGAGCTCACCGACTTCAGCTTCGCTCCCCGCAACGCCCAGGGCCAAGCCATCGCCAACCGCGTCGAACCGGGCAAGCGGCCGCGCTCCTCGATGTCGCCCACCCTGGTGTTCGACAAGGCCAGCGGCGAGCTGCTGATGAGCGCGGGCAGCCCGGGCGGCGCGCTCATCATCCACTTCACCGCCAAGACCCTGCACGGCACGCTGCAATGGGGCCTGTCGCCGCAGGACGCGATCAACCTGCCCAACTTCGGCACCACCGGTGGGCCCTTGCTGCTGGAACAGAAACGGTTTGCGCCCGCCACCGTGGAGGCCCTGCGCCAGCGCGGCCACACGGTGGAGGAAGCGGACATGACCAGCGGCCTGCAGGCCCTGATGCGGGGCACGCAGCGCGGCCAGCGGGTGTGGCTGGGCGGAGCCGATCCCCGCCGCGAGGGCATCGTCGCCGGGGACTGAGCAACCGGGGTGCATCGGTCAGAATACCCCGGCGGCGATCCCCCAGACCTTCATCCAGGAACTGCTCAACCGCGTGGACGTGGTTGACGTGGTGGGCCGCTACGTGCAGCTCAAGAAGGGCGGCGCCAACCTGATGGGCCTGTGCCCGTTCCACGGCGAAAAATCGCCCTCGTTCAGCGTCAGCCCGAGCAAACAGTTCTACCACTGCTTCGGCTGCGGGGCCAACGGCAACGCCATCGGTTTCCTGATGGAACACGCCGGCATGAGCTTCATCGAGGCGGTGAAAGACCTCGCCCAGCAGGCCGGCATGCAGGTGCCGGAAGACGAGGCCTCGCCGCAGGACCGCGAGCGCGCCGCGCAGCAGCGCCAGAAGCAGGCCACGCTCACCGACGTGCTCGAGAAGGCCGCGCAGGCCTACGCCAAGCAACTCAAGGTCTCGCCGCGCGCCATCGACTACCTCAAGGGCCGCGGCCTCTCGGGCCAGATCGCCAAGACCTTCGGCCTGGGCTACGCGCCCGAGGGCTGGCGCGCCCTGGCCAGCGTGTTCCCCGACTACCAGGCGCCCCTGCTGGTCGAGTCGGGCATGGTGATCGAGCACGAGGACGAAAAAGGCGCCGACGGCCAGGCCAAGCGCTACGACCGCTTCCGCGACCGGATCATGTTCCCGATCCGCAACGTCAAGGGCGAGTGCATCGGCTTTGGCGGGCGCGTGCTCGACAAGGGCGAGCCCAAGTACCTCAACTCGCCCGAAACGCCGGTGTTCAGCAAGGGCCGCGAGCTCTACGGCCTGTTCGAGGGCCGCACCGCCATCCGCGTGGCCGGCTACGCCCTCGTCACCGAAGGCTACATGGACGTGGTCGCGCTGGCCCAGCTCGGCTTCGCCAACGCCGTGCGCAACGCTGGGCACGGCCTGCACGCCCGACCACGTGCAAAAGCTGTTCCGCTTCACCGACGCCGTGGTCTTCAGCTTCGACGGCGACGGCGCCGGCCGGCGCGCCGCGCGCAAGGCGCTCGATGCCGCCCTGCCCCTGGCCACCGACACGCGCAGCGTCAAGTTCCTGTTCCTGCCGGCCGAACACGACCCGGACAGCTTCATCCGCGCCAACGGCGAGGCGGCTTTCGCGCAGTGCGTGAAGGAGGCCGTGCCGCTGTCGCGCTTCCTGGTCGAATCCGCCGGTGCCGACTGCGACCTCAGCACCGCTGAAGGCCGCGCGCGCATGGCCAGCCAGGCGCGCCCACTCTGGAGCGCCCTGCCCGATGGCGCGCTCAAGCGCCAGCTCATCGGCGAACTGGCCGCCGGCATCGGCATCGGCAGCCCGGACCTGCTGCAGCTCTGGCAGCAGACCGGCGGCGGCCCGCGCAAGCCCCGGGCCGCCAGCCCGGCGCCCGCGCAGCCGGGGCACGACGCCGGTTACGACGGCGGCGGGGCCAGCGCGGCCTACACCTCGGACCCGGGCTACGACAGCGGCGCCGGCGGCGGTTACAGCAGCGGCGGTGGCGGCTACGGCGGTGGTGGCAAAACCTACGGCGGCGGCGGCAAGGGCTTCGGCAAGTGGCGCAAAGGCCCGCCGCCCCCGCCCCGCATGCTGGGCACGCGCCGCGCGGGGGGCAGCCGGGCCGACCGCGCGGTGGGTCTGCTGCTGGCCAGCCCGCAGGCCTGGGACACGCTCTCGGCCGACGACCACGCCCTGCTGGCCCACCTGCCCGCGCCCCACGGCCCGGTGTTCGTCTGGCTGGAAGCCCAGCTGCACGAACACGGGCACCAGCCCTGGGCTGCGGTGCGCGAGGCCCTGCGCGGCCACGAACACGAGACCTTTGCCTGCGTCCAGGTCGAGCAGGCGACCCTGGGCGGCGACCCGAGCGCCGAGCTGTCCGAGCTGAACGACGTGATGCACCGCCTGCGCCGCGACGGGCTGGTGGAACAGGCTCGCCAGCTGGCCGAGCGCGTGGCCGCGGGAGATGCCAGCGCCATGGAGGACTACAAACGGGTCAACGCCCAGCTGCAGGCCCTCCAAAGCGACACGCCCGCCTGACAAAAAAACTTTGTCAGCGGTATAATCCAAGGTTTTGCACCGCAAGCGCGACAGCAGCACCTCCGGCACCGGCCCGGCCCCAGCAAGGGGCTAGATGGAACACCTTCCTGGCCACCTCGGCGACCTCCCCGGCCCGACGGAACCCCGCAAGGACTGCACACCAAATGTTCGCCCCACAGCTTGCAGGCCTGCCCTTTCCGGCGAAAGGCAGGCGTTGTGCCCAACAAAATCACCGGAACGGACCGCGTCGCGCGGCCTTTCAGGCGTTTTTTGTGTGTTCTGCCGGCTCCAGTTCGACATTTTTTTGAGGTCCCCATGCCCGCGAAGAAATCCAGTACGTCCGTTGCGTCCAGCACCAAAACCGCCAAGAAGGCCAGCCCGCGCGCGGCCGCCCCGGTTTCTCCCCCGAAGAAAGCCCCCGCTGTGACCCAGAAGCCCCCCGTCAAAGCCGCCGCCAAGGCCGCGCCCGCCAAGAAGACCGCCGTGAAGGCCAAGTCCGAGGCCGAACTGCTCGAAGAACCCGCGAAGAAGAAGGCCGGTCGCCCGGCCAAGGCCGATGCGGGCGACAAGCCCGCGGCCAAGCGCGGCCGCAAGCCCAAGGCGGACGCCAAGGGCAAGGGAGGCGATGCCGACCTGGACGATGCCGACCTCAGCGACATCGAGGACGACCTGACGGGTGACGAGACCGAAGTCGAGGCGGTGGACACCACCGCCGCGCAGACGACCGAGAAGGTCAAACCCCTGCGCATGAAGATCAGCAAGGCGAAGGAGCGCGCGCTGATGAAGGAATTCGGCCTGGACGAAACCGTCCTGTCCGAAGAGGAAGCCCGCAACCGCCGCGAACGCCTCAAGACCCTGATCAAGCTGGGCAAGACGCGCGGCTACCTCACGCACGGCGAAATCAACGACCACCTGCCCGACAAGCTGGTGGAAGCCGAGACCCTGGAAGTGGTGGTCTCGCTGCTCAACGACATGGGCGTGGCCGTCTACGAACAGACGCCCGACGCCGAGACCCTGCTGCTGAACAACACCGGCCCGACCGCCGCCACCGAAGAGGAAGCCGAGGAAGAAGCCGAAGCCGCCCTGTCCACGGTGGACAGCGAATTCGGCCGCACCACCGACCCCGTGCGCATGTATATGCGCGAAATGGGGCACGGTGGAGCTGCTCACGCGCGAAGGCGAAATCGAGATCGCCAAGCGCATCGAGGGTGGCCTCAACGACATGATGGCCGCCATCAGCGAGAGCCCGGCCACCATCGCCGAGATCCTGGTGATGGCCGAGGACATCCGCGAAGGCAAGGTCGTCATCTCCACCGTGGTGGACGGTTTCGCCGACGCCGACGAGGCCGATGACTACGTGGCCGAAGAAGACTTCGACGATTACGACGAAGCCGACGACGACGACGGCAAGGGCGGCTCCAAGGCCCTGACCCGCAAGCTCGAAGAACTCAAGCGCGAAGCCCTCACCCGCTTCGACAACATGCGCGCGCTGTTCGAGAAGCTGCACAAGACCTACGACAAGGAAGGCTACGGCACGCCGAGCTACCTCAAGACGCAGACGGCCATCACCGAAACGCTGATGTCCATCCGCTTCACCGCCAAGGCGATCGAGAAGCTCTGCGGCACCATGCGCAGCCAGGTCGACGACGTGCGCAAGAAAGAACGCGAGCTGCGCCGCATCATCGTGGACAAGTGCGGCATGCCGCAGGAAACCTTCATCAAGGAATTCCCGCCCAACCTGCTCAACCTCAAGTGGGTCGAGAAGCAGGCCGCCGCCGGCAAGCCGTGGAGCGTGATCATCGAGCGCAACATCCCGCCGGTGCAGGAGCTGCAGCAGGGCCTGATCAACATCCAGAGCAGCGTGGTCGTGCCGCTGGCGCACCTGAAAGACATCCACAAGCGGATGAACCAGGGCGAGTCCACCTCGCGCGACGCGAAGAAGGAAATGATCGAGGCCAACCTGCGCCTGGTGATCTCGATCGCGAAGAAGTACACCAACCGCGGCCTGCAGTTCCTGGACCTGATCCAGGAAGGCAACATCGGCCTGATGAAGGCGGTGGACAAGTTCGAATACCGCCGCGGCTACAAGTTCTCGACCTACGCCACGTGGTGGATCCGCCAGGCCATCACCCGCTCGATCGCCGACCAGGCGCGCACCATCCGCATCCCGGTGCACATGATCGAGACCATCAACAAGATGAACCGCATCAGCCGCCAGCACTTGCAGGAGTTCGGCTTCGAGCCCGATGCGTCCATCCTGGCCGAGAAGATGGAGATGCCCGAGGACAAGATCCGCAAGATCATGAAGATCGCGAAAGAGCCGATCTCGATGGAAACCCCCATCGGCGACGACGACGATTCGCACCTGGGCGACTTCATCGAAGACCAGGCCAACACCGCGCCCATCGAGGCCGCGATGCAGGCCGGCCTGCGCGAAGTGGTCAAGGAGATCCTCGACAGCCTCACGCCGCGCGAAGCCAAGGTGCTGCGCATGCGCTTCGGCATCGAGATGTCCACCGACCACACGCTGGAAGAAGTGGGCAAGCAGTTCGACGTGACGCGCGAGCGCATCCGCCAGATCGAAAGCAAGGCGGTGCGCAAGCTCAAGCACCCGAGCCGCTCGGACAAGCTGCGCAGCTTCATCGACACGCTGTAAGCGGCGGTCGGTCACAAAAAGGGAGCCACTGGCTCCCTTTTTTTCTGGGTGGCGCACGCCTCAGGCTTCGCGCGGCCGCACCACCAGTTCCGGGAAACCGGTGGCGGGGTCGGCCTCGCGCGAGAAACGCCATTCGGGCAGCAGGCCCAGCAGCACCTCGGCCGTGGTGCGCACGCGGCAGCCCGGCACCACGTGGCCGCCGAAGACGGCACCGCTGGCGGTGGACACGGCCATGTGCAGGTGCGAGTGGCTGCGGCCCTCGCCGTCCACCCCCACCGTGCCCGACAGGCTCAGGATCTCGCTGTCACCGTCCAAGGTCTGGGCCTGGTCCACGCCCGCGAAGCGCAGGCGCGCATCGCTCAGGCTGCCGATGCCCGAGATCACGAACGCGGCCTCACAGCCCTGCTCGCGCACTGCCGCCTCCAGGGCCGAGCGCAAGTCCTGGCCGGGAGTGAGGCGGAGCGGCAGGGTCTTCATCTCGTTCACGCCGACTCGTCCACTTCGGCACCCAGGTCCCCCGCAATCAGCTTGAACTGCTCCAGCGCGGCTTGCAGGTCTTCCACGATTTCCTGCGCAATCACATCGGGTGCCGGCAGGTTGTCGCTGTCTGCCAGCGAATCGTCCTTGAGCCAGAAGATGTCGAGGCTGGCCTTGTCACGGGCCATGATGTCTTCATAGCTGTAGTCACGCCACCGCCCCGTCGGCTGTTCGGCGCTCCAGGTGCCAGGCGCTGGTTGCGGTTGGCCATGTTGTAGAGCGCCACGAACTCGTCCAGGTGCTCGCGCCGCAATGGATTGGTCTTGAGCGTGAAGTGCTGGTTGGTGCGCAGGTCATAGATCCACAGCTTCCGTGTCCAGGGCGTTTCGCTGGCGGGCTTCTTGTCGAAGAACAGCACATTGGCCTTGACGCCTTGTGCGTAGAACAAACCTGTGGGCAAGCGCAGCAGGGTGTGCAGGTCGCATTCCTGCATCAAACGACGGCGAATGGTTTCGCCCGCCCCGCCTTCAAAAAGGACGTTGTCGGGCAGCACCACCGCCGCGCGCCCGTTCGTGCGCAGCAGCGTCTTGATGTGCTGCACGAAGTTGAGCTGCTTGTTGCTCGTGGTGGCCCAGAAGTCGTCGCGTTCGATGATGTCTTTTTCCGTGCTCGTGCGGCCGTCTTCACCCACGATCACGGTGCTGCTTTTCTTGCCGAACGGCGGGTTGGCCAGCACCACGTCAAAGCGCGCGCCGGGATCGGCGCCCAACGCATCACCCACCACCACCGGCACCGACTTTTCGGATCCGATGCCGTGCAGCATCAGGTTCATCGCACACACGCGCGCCGTGGCCTGCACGAGCTCGTAGCCGGTGAAGGCCTTTTCCTTCAGGTGTTTGAGCTGGTCGCGTGTGAGATTCTTGTGGTGCGCGGTGATGTGGTGGTGCGCGGTGAACAGAAAACCGCCCGTGCCACAGGCCGGGTCGCAAATCGTCTCGCCCGGCCGCGGGCCGATGCAGTCCACCATGGCCTGAATGAGCGCGCGCGGCGTGAAGTACTGGCCCGCGCCGCTCTTGGTGTCTTGTGCATTGCGCTCCAGCAGGCCCTCGTAGGCATCGCCCTTCACATCCGCGCCCAGGATGGTCCAGGTTTCCGCGTCGATCAGGTCCGCCACCACGCGGCGCAGCTTGGCCGGGTCCTGGAACTTGTTTTGGGCCTTGGCAAAGATCAGGCCCAGCGTGCCGCGTTCCAGCCCGAGGCGCTCCAGGGTGTGGCGGTAGTGGTCAAACAGTGCGTCGCCATCTCGTGCCAGCAGCTCGGGCCATCCATAGCCCTTGGGCACGATGCTCGCCTGGTTATGCGGCGGCTGGCTGCGCTCATGCGCCATCTTGAGAAACAGCAGATAGGTCAGTTGCTCCACATAGTCGCCATAGCTCATGCCGTCGTCGCGCAGCACATTGCAGTAGTTCCAGAGCTTCTGGACGAGGGAATGGGTGTTGTTGTTCATGCTCAAGCAAAAAATGAAATCTGACTCAGACGCGCAAGGGCAGTCTCTTCGCGCTCCGGGTCGCTCAGGAGACCGGGCAAGGCATTGGTGAAGGTTGGCAAGGCCAGCAAATTTGCCACCGACCGGGCGATATGCAACCGCACATTGTCGGGCGCGGCCTTGACCTCCTTCACAAGGGCTGCACGCCCCTCCACCACGGTCATGATGTCCTCCAGATCATGGCTCACAAACACATCGTTGCGACCGCGATCCTTGAAGGCTTCGAACTTGGTGGCCAGGAAGTACGGCGCCGAAAGGTGCCGTAGAACCAAACCGTCTTCCCCTGTGGCCTGCTCCGCCGATTCGAAGCCCGCCCGGTACCACGGGTTGGCGAAACCCAGCACCTTTTCGTCCAGCGGGGCCAAGTCCAGTTGCAGGCGGTTCCAATACCAGCGAAACGGTGGCGTGTTGTCCGCCATGGTCTGCTTGAAGCCGCGTTGCGCCAAGTGCTCGGCCAGCTGGTGGTAACCCGCCAGTGACGTGACTTCCACGATGGCGTCCACATCTTCGGTGGGCCTCACGTCCATCAAGCCTGGGTTGTCGATGAGCAGCCCCGTGGCGCAACCGCCTACGAACACCACCTGCTCGCACAGTGGACCCATCGCGCGCGCCATGGCCATCAACAGCGCCAGATTCGGGTCAGCCACGCGGCGAATCCTTTTGCGGCGTGGGCGCACTCGGGTCGATCAAGGCCTGCAGCCGCTCCATGGCCATGTTCCGCTCGCGCGCCTTGCCCACGCGCAGAGCATCGAACAGCGCCAGCATGTCGTACAGCTTCGCGTCCTGCATGGCGGCAAAGGGCACAGAAGGGTGCAGCGGCTCCACCCCCATGCCGCGCACCGATCCGTTCGGGTGCGGCCAGACAAAGTCTGTGCTGCCGGGTGCGAACACGCCGGCAAACGCGGGCGCGCTGTGGCTCGTGGGCACCCCGACCGCCAGCGGCAGACGCACGCCGGGAAAAGCGTACTTGGCCCCGTGCAGGGCGAATTCCGCCAGCGCCTGGGCATGTACGCGCACCGGGTTATCCGGCAGCCCGACATCTTCTTCCGAGTGCACCGCACTGCGGCGCACCCGTTTGCGCGTGACCCGATAAATGCCCTGTGGCTCCCGCAGCGCTTGGGCTCCCGCGCCGGCCGCGCCCGCGAACGAAGCCGCCGAAGCGCGGTTCTGCAGCAGCAACCCGGACAGCAAACCCCGCTTTACCGAAGCATGGGCTTCCGAAGCGCTCAGCCCCAGCTCCTGCGCCAGGCGCGCATACGTCCAGCGCTGGTCGCCCCAAGCCACGAGCTTGAGGGCGACGAGAAAATCCTGGGGTTTGAGCTGCATTTGTTCAATATTCTCGATTTGCGAATATAGAATTTAACAGCCAAACGGCTTTTCCGCAAGTCGACACGGCAGGCCGTCAGGGATACAGCACCAGATCGCCCACCACCTGGATGACCTTGGCCTCTTCCAGACGCCGAGACAAGGCGTCCGCGTCTTCGGCCGTCGCTCCCTGCCCCACGATGGACTTCAGGTGGCGCAGCAGAGAAGTGAGCTTGATTGGGCGGTTCTTCCCCATCTTGGCCAAGGACGCTTTCGCCCGCGCCAATACCTTGTCCGCTGGAGCGGGCGTTGTCTGGGCCGTTGCCTGCACCGCAGACGCCGGCATTTTGGTCACCGCTTTTTTCGGCGACCGCCGTCTTGGCAGGCACCTTCTTGGCCGGTGCCTTTTCGGCCACAAGCTTCTTGGCTGGTGGCGCCACTTTCTTGGCCGGTGCGGCCTTCTTTGCCGTGACCTTCTTCGCTGGCGCGGCCTTCTTGGCGGCAGGCGCCTTCCTGGCCTTGAACCCCACCCGCGTCGCTCTGAACTCCAGCAACTTGGCGTGACCGAGCATCGAGTCATAGCCCTTGTCGTTCGCCACCACCACCAGGTTGGCCTCCGGGTGTTTGGCGGCCAGGTAGCCCAGGTAGAACGACAAGTGGAAGTCCAGCGCGTTCTTGCCCTTGCCTGAGTGCGGCACCAGCGTCACCCGCTCATGCGCCGCCTTCAGTTGCTCGGCGCGTTTGGTCTGGTTCGGGCCATGAAACAGCCATACATCGGTGAGCTTCGGCGCGATCTTCAACAAGTCTTCCATGCCGGGCTGAACATTTTCGAAGTCCACCAGCAAGTGTTGTTCTTTCATGTTGTCCCCCTGGTGGCCAATCGGCTTCGGCACGCCTCGCACAACCGTTGTTTACATCATCCTTGCTTGCTCTCAGCTTCTTGCAACTCTTTCAGCGTTCGCCCGCGGGAGTCTTTCCAAACAGTCCGGCCATTGGTCACGCTCCCCAGCACCATATCGGACGCCGCTGAAGGAGACGTAAAGGCAAAATCCTGAGCAAACCTGTAGCAGCTCTCGTCAGGCACCAGTACGCCGTTCGCGATCAGTTCATCACGGCGCCGAACGCTTCCCGGGAAAGTCTGAAACGAAGGCGTGACGACCTGCACTGCCTGTGAGCCTTTTTGCACCACAAAGCCTTGGCTCGACTCAAACCCAGCAGCTGAAAACGCCCTTTGCGCTGCATGTCATCAACGTTCCAGCCTCATAGATGACCTCTCGTCCAGCGTCAGGTACTTCAGCTGGCGGGACCGGTCTCGGAGCAACCTGTTCGAACGCATGCACCCCCAACACCGGCAGCATGCCCAGAATGTGATCCAGAAACACCAACATGTCCGACCGGTCCGCCTCGCTCAGGCTGGGCTCGCTGGGATAGTTGCCGTTGTCCAACGGCACGCGCTTGGCCGCGCGGGCCAGCGCGATCAGCCGCGCCTCCAGAAACTGCACATGCGCCTTGTTCATCAACCCACCCACCGCCACGAAACCAATGGCGCGGGTCCAGAAGTCTTTCTGCGCGTAGTGGCTCTCCAGCCGGGGGCGAATGGGGTCGCCCTCGCCCACGTACAGCAGTTCACCCTCGCCGTCCGGCCGCGGGCCGAGCAGCAGGTACACCCCGGTCTGCTGCAATTCGGGCCGGGCCTTCACCTGCGGCAGCAAGGCCCGCGGGAACACCACGGCGCGGGCGCTGGCGTTGAAGCGCTCGACGATGCGCAGGCCGTCAGGATCGCCGTCGGCGACGAAGATGCGAAGGGAGAAAGGCTGAGTGTTGGCTGTCATCCTAGTCCAGCGCAGCAATCGGTATCGCAATGGCCTGCATCGCACGACTGTTCGCTTCGTAGACCTTGCTTTGCATCAACGCCCTCATTGGCACCCGGCGGTTGCTGTAGTGCGCTTCTCGATGATGGTTGGGACAAAGAGCAATGACGTTGGTTTCGCCATCCCCGCCTTTCTCAGACAAGGGGATCACATGATGAGTTTCCAAGAAAATTCGGCCGTCATATTTCACAAACCCAAGCGCACCACAGAATTCACATAGCCCAGCGGCTCTCCGAAGCACACGCTTCCGTATTTCAGCACTGCGAACAAAGACCTTTCCGTTTGCATCGCGCTGCTCCGGAGAGTGATAGTGATCACCGGGGACCTCGTCAAACTGATCAGTGAAGCGATCTGGCTCAGCACCACGTGTCACGACGCAAGCACCAGTTGTCTGATCGTAGAAGGTAATGGCCCATGGCTCGGGGTCCAACGCTCTTCGATAAACGTGGGAAGGCTCCGCATCAGGATCTTCTGCCGTTCTCATTTCGCCTTGGCAAACAATCACACGAATCGGCATCTTGGTCCTTGCTGACTGCTGAATACAGCGGTCCATTCTGGACGCTCGACGCTCCCAAGTCTTTCGTCCGGCTCTTCCCATGTCGATACCGAACTGACGTGGATTGATTTCCTGGCGCAATGTCTCGCCCTGCTCTTTCATCGAGTCAAACCAAAGATTTAGAACGACAACCTTGCCTGGTTCTACGAACGCCCATTCGTAACAGTACTTCGGATTGCTCGCGGCGCGTTCCGGCTTGGGGCCACTCTTGAAGTTTGACCAATCAGACACGTTCACCCCAGCTTCGCGCACAAGGTCAATAACGCGGCGATGTCCTTTTGGATCCACTTCACTCAATATGTTTGACATCTGCTCTTTCAAGTTGCATGAACTCAAGGCTACCCTTCAGTGTGCCCAACCAAGCTCCCGCAGCAAAAAACCCAAATTGTGTAGGCACAACTCTGCGTCCTCTTCAACGGGCAACCGAAGCGACCTAGAGACCTGCTCATTCGACTTGCCGCGCACATGCAAACGGGCCAACAATTGACCGACCCAAGCCGCACATTGCTTGGACGGGTTCACAGTTTCCATGGCCTTTGCCAGTGCCGCCAAGTCTTTGCCAGCAAAAGCCGAGTCCCCCGTGTCTGCAACCAGCCAGCGAGACAACACGACCGTCATCGCATTACGGCATTGATCGATGACGGAGACAGGTGTTTCACGGAACGCCGAATCCAGCACACGGTCCACCGCTGACCTGACAGCCGCTCGATCCGCTTCAGGAATGGCGGAGAGTGCGAGTTCGGGCAACACACCGAATGCACTCAGCGCCTTGAGTGTCAACATGACATCGTCACCGAGCACCATCTCCGCTTGGATCACCCGCCAAGCCGATGAGCCACGCACCTGCCCGATGAGCAACGTTTGTCCGAGGCCGCCATTCGGCATGTGCAGCACAGCGGTGCAAGGCATGTAGGTGTACAGCCTGCGAGTACGCCCACCGCCCGCCACGGAACGGAGTGCGTTCTCAATAAGTGGATGGCCTGCCGTAAGCACGGACTCTGGTTGGCTTTGGCTCTGAGGCTGAAATAGCCGCCCACGGCGTACTCGAGTCACCGTGTCAAAACTGTCCTCCCGGAACACCCAGGCAAACGGATCAGAAAACAAGCCTTTGGGTGGTGCGCTCCAGTCCTCGGGATTGGTGATCAACTTGGCCTGGGAGAGAAGCGGTGGAGGCAAAACGGCAAACTGCGGCGCACTGGCGCCTTCATATACATGGCCGGTATCGCTCTCAAACCCGATGCGCATAGTTCAGTCCGCTTTCATGAAAGCTTTGGCAAGCGTTGCTTTCCGCAACGAGTGCGCACGCAGGAGGTTAGCTGCAACTTCGGCCTCCACTTCGCGAATAACTGACAGGCAACGATCAAGCTCTTCGACAATCCGCACCTGCTCCCCAATGGGCGGCAAAGGGACTACGAACTTCCGGATGTGAGCGAGCCCCAAATCTGGCTGCGCAGTAGCGCGAACGTCTCGCTTGATCTGAGCCGTCACTACCTCTGAACGCAATGCTGCAATCAAGAATCTGACCGGGAAATTTTCTCTAACGGGCTTGAGGATCGCGACACTGTAAGACGCCTGAAACGGTGAGTCGACCGTCACCGCTCTGACCTCACCAACAGTGCCATATCGAGACAATAGTACGTCACCGCGCTCTGGTTTCACCTTTCGGCAGAGTGCCTCGTAGTCTTCTGACGAAATTCGTTTGGCTCCCGCGAAGTCGATGCCTTCATCGTCCAAGAAGTCCTTCGTACTGACGTACGGGACACCGTCCTGCTGCCCCTTTGGCATCCTGTGATCCACGTCAGCGATCTGAAGATGCAATTGCTCTAGCGAAGCCCATGTCCATCCTTCCGGAATGTCCACGCGGCTCACGTTTGTGAGGAACTCGGGTTCTTTGTACTTGCCACGCCCAGCCCACTGAATACGTCGTTGTTCGAGGATTCGTTGCAGTAGTTGGTTGCCAGTTTCGTAGCTGCGGCCTTCGCGGTGGGCGAGGCTGGCTTCGGTTTCTACGAGGCGGCCTTCGACGGCGGCTTTGAGGATGGCGGCTTTGTAGCGTTTGAGGTTGGCCTTGACGCGCTGGAGGTTGGCGACGGCTTCGTCGAGGCGGGAGAACTGCTTTTCGATTTCGGCGACGATCTCGCCCTGTACTTCTCGAGGAGCCACTGGGATGGGCAATTGCCTCAACACGCTCAGATTGATACGTGGTCGCGTGGTGCCCTTTGTGTGTAGTTCGAACTGTTTAATGATCTCTGGGGAGTTGATTGCGTAAGTGAGGTATCGGCGATCAACTTGGTTCTCATCTGGTCGCACCCGAACCAAATCCGCAACGATTACCCCACGCCCAATCGACTCAGGAACGATGCAGGCCTTGCCCAAAGGGTCACCGAGCTTGGTGATCAAGATGTCGTCTGGCTTGAACTCGTGGCGTGCCAAGTCCTGTGCTTTCTCAAGTGTCAAAAATCGAATGTTCTTAGTAACAAAAGCATTGCGATCAATGTTTTGCAAGCGTGCGATTGGAACGCCCTCGCTCACGTACTCTGAAGCCTTCAGGTCGGACCCGAAAGGCCCATCGACCACATCCTGCCTTGGATTTTTCGTGAGGCTCTGCAACGGCTTCCAAGCCCAGCCTGCGGGCAATTCGCTAAGAGCATTGAACTCAACGAGTGCGCTCACGCCGCCAACTCCCGATTCAGCGTCTCAATCACCTGTGGCAGCTCAGCCCCAAACAACTGATGCACCTTGCCCAGCCCGCCTTCCTGCTCAAAGGGGGCGTAGCTGAAGTCTTCGATGTCGATGCCGAGGTTGGCGGCTATGTGGTCGCGGATCATTTCTAGCCAGTGGAGTTGGTCGGGGGTGAAGGGGGAGCCCTCACCCCTGCCCTCTCCCGCACGCGGGAGAGGGAGTTGAGATTGTTGTGCGAACCAGGCTTTGAAGTTGGCTTGCACCCGTTCGGGGTACGGCACGAGTTCGTTGTCTTGTTGCATGGCGAAGCGCACCAGGCTCACCAGATCGGTGAGCAGGCGGCGCTGGCTGGTGCCTTTGACGCGGGTCTTGTTGAGCGCGGCGTAGGCCTGCCACAAGGCGCTTTCGTCGATCAGGTGTGGCGGGCTGTGCAGGGCGTCGGCCAGGGCCTTGATGTCTTCGAACTTCAGCGGAGCGCGCACCGGGCGGTTGTAGAGGATCTGCAGCGCGGTGATCTCGTCCTTGTGCTGGGCGATGAAGGCTTCGAAACTCTGCACCAGCTCCTTGGCGCGGTCGCTGCCTTCGGCAAAGCCGGCGTGCAGCAGCGCGTCTTGCGTGACGGTGTCGATGACGAGATCGGCTTTCTGTCTGAGCTTGAGGATGAGCTCGCGCAGGGTGGGGTTGGTGAAGGGTTGGGCGGCTTGTTGCAGGCGTGATTGCTGTGCGAAGGGGGTGGAGTCATCGTCTTCTTCGGCATTGAGGGCTTGCACGATGCCGCGTGCCAGTTCGCGCAGGCTGTGGCCGCCGCTGGCTTCGATGATGCGGGCCTGGTCTTCTTCGTCAAGGTCCTTGTCGAGCCGGCTCAGGCGGGCGGCCACGCTGCTGAGCACTTCGTCTTCCACATTGCCCAGGGCCACCGCCTGCAGCAGTTTGTCGAGCGGCACGCTCTTCTTCTGGTCCAGGGGGCGGCTGTCGGTCTTGTCGCGCTCGCACACGCCCACACAGTCGACGATGACGAAGTGGTCTTTGCGCAGGTGCTCGCCGGGGTTGACCTGCATGAGGTCGGTGGGGTTGCACACGCGCACGCCCCGGCCTTTCATCTGCTCGAAGAAGCTGCGGCTTTTCACCGAGCGCATGAACATGACGATTTCGACCGGTTTGATGTCGGTGCCGGTGGCGATCATGTCCACGGTGACGGCCACGCGCGGGTAGTAGGCGGTGCGGAAGTCCTTGATGAGCTGTTCGGGGCTGGTGCCGGTGGTGCGGTAGGTGATCTTCTGCGCGAACTCGTTGCCGCGGGCGAACTCTTCGCGCAGGATCTCGACGATCTTTTCGGCGTGGTTGTCGTCCTTGGCAAAGATGAGTGTCTTGGGCAGTTCCTGCCGGTGGGGAAACAGGTCCACATTCCAGTTGTCGCGCAGGGTCCGCACCACGGTGCGGATCTGGTCGGGCGTCTGCACGGCGCGGTCCAACTCAGTGGGGTCGTATTCAAAGTCTTCGTCGAGCTGCCAGGCGGTCTTGCGGCGGGTGGCTTTGTCTTGGGTTTCCAGCCAGTAGCCCTTGTCCACCTTGGCGCCGGCTTCGGTCACTTCGGTCTTGATGCGGTAGACGTCGTAGTTGACGTTGACGCCGTCGGCCACGGCCTGGGCGTGGCCGTATTCCATGACCAGGTTCTGGTTGAAGAATCCGAAGGTCTGCTTGTTGGGCGTGGCGGTGAGGCCGATGAGGTACGCGTCAAAGTATTCCAGCACCTGGCGCCAGAGGTTGTAGATGCTGCGGTGGGCTTCGTCGGTGACGACGATGTCGAACATCTCGATGGGGATGGCCGGGTTGTAGCCGATGGGCTCGGGGTCCTTGAACAGAGACTCGGCACCTTCCGTGCTAGTCTCGTCAGCCTCTTCGGGCAGGTCTTTGCCCTTGAGCATGCTGAACATGCGCTGGATGGTGCAGATGACGACGCGGGCGCTGGTGTCCAGGTTGTTGCCTTGCAGGTGCTGGACGATGTACTCCTCGCCAAACTTGTAGTTGTTGTGCGGGCTGGCGTAGGCGTCGAACTCTTTCTTGGTCTGGCGCGCGAGGTTGCCACGGTCCACCAGAAACAGCACGCGCCGGGCACCACCGAACTTGATGAGCCGGTAGATGAAGCTGATGGCGGTAAAGGTCTTGCCGCTGCCCGTGGCGATCTGGATCAGGGCCTTGGGCTTGTTGGCGGCCAGGCTCTTCTCCAGGTTCTGGATGGCCTTGATCTGCGCGGGCCACAGCTGGTAGCTGGCGCCGCCACTGCCCCATTCGGTCACGAGCGGGGGCATCTGCTGCAGGCGGGCGAGGAAGGTGCCGGATGAACCGTATCTCGCCGCTGGCTCCTGTACCGTTCGCCCTGAGCTTGTCGAAGGGTGGGCTTCGACAGGCTCAGCCCGAACGGGAGTGAGCCAGTGCAGCAAGAGATCAGGCCGGTAGAAGGCGAACAGCGGCCGGGCGCGGGGTGCAGGGTCCAGCCCGTTGGTGAAGCGGGTTTCCACCCCGGTAGACTCGAACACGAAGGGCAGCGGCCGGCGCCAGGCCGGCAGACTGACGGGCAGTCCCTGCGCATATCGGGCGCTTTGCCCTTCCACACCACTGAGCGTGGCGCCTTCCTTCTTGGCTTCGATCACGCCACAGGCTTTGCCGTTGACGTACAGCAGGTAGTCGGCGTAACCGTGGCCCGGGTTGAGGGGAAACTCGCGAATGGCGACGCCTTTGACTGCGCCATCACCTGCATGGATGTTGGCGTTGCGCAACACTGCAGACGTGCCAGCCCGCTGCGATGAGCAATGCGTCGATGGTCTGGCGGGCGCGGGCCTCGGGCGTCATGCGTGTGGTAGTGGCGTTGTTTCCTCTTGTTGCATTCTAGGGGGCGGAAGGCAAGGTCACCGTCACCGCCAGCCCGGGGTGTGCATTGCGCACCGCGAAAGTGCCCCCGTGCGCCTGCGCCACCAGCCTGCACAGGTAGAGGCCCAGGCCCACGCCGCCGGCGTTGCGCGTGCGCGCGGTGTCGGGGCGGAAGAAGGCCTGCGCAAGGTGGGGCAACTGGTCGTCGGGTACGCCGGGGCCATGGTCGCGCACTTCGAGTTCGATGCCCTGCCCCGCTTCCAGCGCGCGGATGTGCAGTTCCACCGCCCGCGGCGCGCCGGTGCTGTGGCGCAGTGCGTTGTCGAGCAGGTTGCGCAGCAGCAGGCGCACGCGGATCTGGTCCAGCGGCAGCGTGGGCAGGCTGTAGGGAGCGTGCAGCTGGATGCTGCGGGCCGCGGGCTGCGTGATGGTGAGTTCGTCGATCACGTCACGGGCCAGCGCAACCGGGTCGGTGGGCTCGCGACTCAGCGCCTGGTGGCGCCCGGCCAGTCTCTCGCTTTCCAGCAGGTCGCTGATGAGGCGGGCCATTTCGCTGAGGTCGCGCAACAGGGCCTCGCGCTGCGGGGCGACGTCGACGCCCTCGGGCAGCAGCTCGGTGTTGAGCCGCGCGCGGGTCAGCGGGCTGCGCAGCTCGTGGCTGATAGCCAGCAGCAGGGAGCGCTGGGCGTCGAGCATCTGCTGGATGTCCTGGCCCATGGTGTTGATGGTCGCGGCCAGTTCGCCCAGTTCGTCGGGCCCCCGGGGGTGGCGCACAGGAATGGGCTGGTCGAACCGGCCCGCGCCGAAGCGCAGGGCGCCCTGCCGGATGTCGTCGAGCGGTCGCAGCAGGCGGCGCACGTACAGGAAGGCGAGCAGCGTGAGGATGAGCAAGGCCACCAGCGTGTAGCCCACGATTTTGGGCCGGCGGTCGAACACCGCTTCGTTCAAGCCGAATTCCAGGCGGTGGCGATCGGCCGTGGTGCGTTGCAGCAGCTGTTGCCAGTCCTTGTCGTCGCCCCAGCCGGCGTCGTCGTCCGCGCCCCGGTCCCGGGCCCGCTCGCGCAGCCAGTGCGGGCGCTGGTGGTCGGGGTGCGAACGCCAGTTGACCCGCGGGCCGACGATGTCGATGGTGAGCGGCAGGCGCTGCGTGAGGGCTTGCGCGCGCTCGATGCTGGGGCTGCCGCCGGCGGCCACATCGGCCGTCAGGCGGTCCACGTAGTCCATGAGCACCGGGCGCGCGGCCTCGCGCCAGCCGACCGAAAAAGCCTTCTGCGCCCCGCTGATGAAGGTGAACGACATGGCCAGTGGCCAGCAGCAGGAACACCATCACCATGCGCAGCTTGAGGGAGCAGCGCAAGGCCAGGAAAGCCCGGCGGTACCAGGGCAGCGCCTGGGTCATGGCGCGATGCGGCGCAACGCCAGCGAGTAGCCCGCGTTGCGCAGGGTCTTGATGCAGTCCAGCGGCTCGAGCTTCTTGCGCAGGCGGCTCACCACGATGTCGACCGCGCGCGTGTAGAGGTCGGCCTCGTGGCCGCGCAGCTGGTTGAGGATGTCGTCGCGGCTGAGCACGCGCCCGGCCTCGCGCGCGAGCAGGTGCAGCAGGTCGAACTCGGTGCTGGTGAGCTCCACCGCCTGGCCCTCGCGCAGCACGCTGCGGCGCGTCGGGTCGATGGTGAGGCCGTCGAACACCAGGGTGCCGGGCTCCACCGCGCTGGCGGGCGCGGCCGGCGGGCCGTTGCCGCCATGGCGGCGCCGCAGCACGGTCTGGATGTGCGCCACCAGCTCGCGCGGCTCGAAGGGCTTGGGCAGGTAGGCGTCGGCGCCGAGTTCGAGGCCGACCACGCGGTCCATCACGTCGCCGCGCGCGGTGAGCATCACGATGGGAATGTCGCTTTCCTTGCGGATGGTGCGGCAGAGTTCGAAGCCGTCCATCTCGGGCAGCATCACGTCGAGGATGGCGGCGTCGAAGGCTTCGGCGCGCAGGCGCGCCAAGCCCTCGCTGGGCCGCAGCGCGTGCGCCAGCGCCAGCTCGAAGCGCTGGAAGTAGGTCGCCAGCGGCGGGCCGAGCTGTTCGTCGTCGTCAATGAGCAGAACGCGGTGCATGCGGCATTGTCACATTGCGCCCGTCAGGCTGCGGTGGCGCACGATGAGGCGGCGAAGCCGTTGCTGCGCGCCACGGTCCAGCCCGTCGAAACGGTCGGCCACCGAGAGGATGGCCGGCAGCGCGGGCACGGCGTCGTTCGGCTGGCGGCGAGAGAGCCGCGCCCACAGCCCCAGCGCGTGCTCGCGGTCGAAGCGCGGGCCCCACACCAGGGCCAGCAGCTCGTCGTGCGGGTCGTCCACCCCGGCCAGCAGCGCCGGACCGTGGTCGCGCAGGCGCTGGGCGATCGGTTGCAGCACGGGCGACATGGGGTTCACCCCGCTCAGCCGCGCGAGAACCAGCCGCGGCGCTTGCCCATGCGCTCGCGCACCTCGGCCTGTTGCGTCGGGCTCAGGCTGTCGTAGAAGTCGGCCAGGGCGTTGATCACCTCGGGGCTGCTGACCTGCACCACGCGGGTCTTCTCGTCGAGCAGGTTCAGCGCGCGGGCGCGGTCGAACTTCTCGCCGGCGATCAGCGCCTGCATCTCGCCGCGCGGGTTCGTGGTCTGGCCGATCAGGGCCGTGCGCTGGGCCTGCACCTTGTCGGCCAGCACGTTGAGCTTCTGCTGCTGTTCGGCGTTGAGGTCGAGCTTGCTCGTGATGCGGTTGACCACCTTGCCGCGCACTTCGGCGATCTTCTCGGCGCTCATGGGCGCGCGCTCGTGGTGACCGCGCGTGCCGCAGGCGGCCAGGCCGCCGATGGCGATGGAGATGCCGGTGAAGGCCATGAGCGAGCGCTTGATCCAGGGTTTCATGACGGTGTCCTTTCAAAGGGACTGTTGAACATGACCGCCATGGTGCCGGCAGCGGTGCGCCTCGGGGTCTCAGCGCAGTTTCGGTTTTTTTCGTTTTGTATCGACGCCGGCCGCACGCACCTGGGCCAGGTAGTCGTTCACATGCGCGCCCAGGCGCTCGGCGACCATGCGCGCGATGCGCGGCAGCGAGCGGCTCGCGCTGATCGCCACGCCCACGGTCTGCGGCTGGGCACTCTTGTCCTTGAGGGGCACGAAGCACAGACTGCCCGCGAGGATCTCGGGACCGGCATCGAGCTCGGAGGTGAGCGCCACGTGGCTGCCGCTGCGCACCAGGCTCTTGACGAGCTGCAGCGAGTTCGTCACCAGCGGTGGCCGGGCTTCCTCCAGCAGCCAGTTGTGGCGCCGCTCCAGGTAGCGGCGGATCGCCAGCACCCGGCTTTGCGCGGCCATCGGCCAGGCCGCCACGTCCTTGAACGTCACCTGGGCCTGCGCGGCCAGCGGATGGCCCGGCGCCACCACGCAGCCCAGCGGCAGCTCGGCGCTGGCCACGATGTGCAGGTCGCGGCCGGGCTTGAGGTTGAAGGCCACCGCCAGATCGACCTCGCCCGCGCGCAGGCGCTGCACGGCGTCGTCGGTGCTGACGATGTCCACCTCCAGCACGATGCCCGGGTGTTCCCGCGCCACCACCGCCACGAACTCGGGCAGGAAGCCGTTGACGTGGCTGTCCATCGCGGCCAGGCGCAGCTGGCCCTGGCTCACGCCCTGCAGGTGCTTGATGTCGGACAGCGTGCGGTTGAGGTCGGTCTTCCATCGCTGCGAGAGCGCCAGCAGCAGTTCGCCCGCGGCCGTCAACCGCATGCCGCGCGGCTGGCGCTCGAACAGCGGCAGCCCGAGGTCTTCTTCCATCAGCAGGATGTGGCGGTCGATCGCGGAGGCGGAAATGGACACCTCGCGCGCGGCCGCCTGCACCGAACCGAGCTGCGCGACAGCCGCCAGGTAGCGCAGGGCCTTCGGATGCAGAAGCTGGTTCAGTGAACTCATGCGCACTGAAAATTCGAATGCAACATGCCCAATTATGCGATGGACAGCAATGCAATGGCGCCGCAAACTGCGACCGCATGAACACCCCGACACTCTCACCCCTGGCCTGGCATGCCCTGGCCTCCCTGGACGAAGCCACTTTCTGCGCGCGCCTGGGGCCGGTGGTCGAGCATTCGCCCTGGGTCGCCCGAGAGGCCTGGGCCGCCCGCCCGTTCGCCGACTGGGCGTCGCTGTACGACAGCTTGTCGCGGGTGATCCATGGCGCCGACGAGGCCCGCCAGCTGGCCCTGCTGCGCAGCCATCCGGAACTCGCCGGCCAGGAGGCGCGGGCCGGCACCATGACGGCGGATTCGCAGAGCGAACAAGGCCGCCTGCGCCTGCTGGCGCTGGACGCCGCCACCGTGCAGCGCATCGAATCGCTCAACCGGCGCTACCGCGAGCGCTTCGGCTTTCCCTTCATCGTCGCGCTGCGGCTGCACGGCTCGCTGGCCACGGTGCTGCAGGCCGGTGAAGCGCGCCTGGCGAACGACGCGCGCACCGAGCGCCGAAACGCCCTGCAACAGGTCTGCGAAGTCATGCGCGGACGGCTGGCGCAGACCGTGTCACCCGAGCCCTCCCCTCCGTCCTCCCCGTCCGTCAACACCCTCGCAGGAACCCCGTCATGAACACCCCACGCCGCCTTCTTCTGGCCGTCAGTGCCTTGTCGATGCTGGCCTCGCCGCTGGTCCACGCACAGGCCTGGCCGCAACAGAAGCCGATCCGGATCATCGTGACCTTCTCGCCCGGCGGCTCGTCGGACATCGTGGCGCGCCTGCTGCAGCCCGGCCTGCAGGAGAAGCTGGGCCAGACCGTGATCGTGGAGAACAAGCCCGGCGCGGGCAGCACCATCGGCGCCAACGAGGTGGCGCGCGCCGCGCCCGACGGCTACACGCTGCTGCTGTCCAACACCGCGCCCATGAGCATCTCGCCCTTCATGATGGACAAGGCACCCTACGACCCGGTGAAGGGTTTCACGCACATCGCCTACATCGGCTCGGTGCCCAATGTGTTCGTGGTGCATCCTTCGGTGCCCGCCAAGACCATGCCCGAGCTGGTGAAGTGGATCAACGCGCAGGCCAAACCCGTCAACTACGGCTCGGGTGGCGTCGGCTCCATCGGCCACATCGTGGGCGAGATGTTCAAGCAGCAGTACCAACTGAAGATGGAACACGTGCCGTACAAGGGTTCTTCTCCCATGCACAACGACCTGCTCGGCGGCTCCCTGCAATTCGCGGTGGACACGCTGACGCAGAACGTGCCTTTCATGAAGGAGGGCAAGCTGGTCGGCATCGCGGTCACGTCGCGCGCCCGCGCGCCCATGTCGCCCACCGTGCCCACGGTGGGTGAAGCGGGTTACCCCAAGCTGGTGGCAGAGAACTTCCTCGGCATCTCCGGGCCCGCCGGCACGCCGGCGGACGTGGTCGACAAGGTCAACAAGGCGGTGACCGACGTCGTGGCGCGGCCCGACGTGGCCAGGCGACTGAGCGACCTGGGGGTGGAGTCGGAGCCCATGAGCGCCGCGCAGTTCACCCGATTCGTCACCGACCAGGTGAACGAATGGGCGCCCGCGGTCAAAGCGTCCGGCGCACGGTTGAATTGAACGCCATGAACGGTGGACTCTCCATTCATTGTGTGGACGTGGCCAGTGGCCGCGTCGCCGTCGGCCTGCAGGTGACCGTGGTGCGGCTGGGGCCGGACGGCCTGCCGCACGGCCCGGTGCTCGCCGAAGGCCGCGTGGGCGCCAACGGTCTGCTGCAGCACCCGGTGCTGATGAGCGAAGCCATCACCGCCGGCGGCTACGAGGTGCGCTTCGCGGTGGGCGACTTCTACCGCGACCAGGGCACCCCCGTGCCCGAGCCGGCGTTCCTGGAAACGGTGCCCTACCGCTTCCACATCGCCGACACCTCGCAGCACTACCACCTGCCGTTCAAGTTCACGGCCTGGGGCTTCTCGCTCTTTCGCGGCGGCGCCTGAAACGCCGTCGCGCGACTCAGGTTCAATACGTTTCGGTGTCGACTTCGCGGTTCGACTGCTCGTTGTAGCGGCTGCCGCTCACCGTGCGCTGGTTGATGAGTTCGTCCAGCCGGGCCAGCGTGGCCGCGTCCAGCGTCACGTCCACCGCGCCCAGGTTGTCGCGCAGGTGGTCTTCGCGCGAGGTGCCGGGGATGGGCAGCACGTCCGGCCCCTGGTGCAGCAGCCAGGCCAGCGCGAGCTGGGCCGGCGTGCAGCCCACGTCGTTCGCGATCGCGCGGTAGGCGGGCAGCAGCTTGAGGTTGGCGGCGAAGTGCTCGGGCGCGAAGCGCGGCATGGCGCGGCGGATGTCCTTGGCGTCGAAGGCGCTCACGTCCAGGTCGGGGCCGCACAGGAAGCCGCGCGCCACCGGGCTGAAGGCCACGAAGGCGATGCCGAACTCGCGGCAGGTGTCGAGCACCGCGATCTCGGGGTTGCGCGTCCACAGCGAGTACTCGGTCTGCACCGCGGTGATGGGGTGCACCGCCTGCGCCTTGCGGAGGGTGGCGGCCGACACCTCGGACAGGCCCAGCGCGCGCACCTTGCCCGCGCGCACCAGGTCGCTCATCGCGCCCACGCTGTCCTCCACCGGCACCTGCTTGTCCCAGCGGTGCAGGTAGTAGAGGTCGATCACGTCGGTCTTGAGGCGGCGCAGGCTGTCTTCGCAGTTCCTGCGGATGGCCTCGGGCCGGCCGTCGATCACGCGCTTCACGCCGTCGTCGAACTGCACACCGGCCATGCCGCCCTTGCTGGCCAGCGTGAACTTCTGGCGGTGCTTCGCGAGCACATGGCCCACGTGCGTTTCGCTGGCGCCGAAGCCATAGAGCGCCGCGGTGTCGAAGTGCGTCACGCCTTCGTCGAAGGCCGTGAGCAGCACGCGCTCGGCCTGTTCTTTCGACACCGGCGCGCCGTAGGCGTGGCAGATGTTCATGCAGCCCAGGCCGATGGCGCTGACGCTGAAGGGGCCCAGTTGGCGTTGGTTCATGGCGGGTTTCTTTCTCAAAACGGGTTTCAGGGACTGGCCTCGGCGATGGACGAGGTCAGGTCATCGAGGGGCGCGGCCAGGTCTCGCCGCCACAGCCGCCCATCGGCGGACCAAGGCGCGAAGCCCAGCTTCGCATACAGGTCGGCCACCACGGCGTTTCGCGCGCTGGCCAGGTATTCGCCCACCAGGGCCGACGCGCCCTGCTCGCGGGCCCACAGGACCAGCGCGCGCAGGATGAAGGCCTCGGCCCCGCGCGAGAAGACGCGGCAGCTCAGCAGCCAGCTGTCGATGCGCAGCGCCTGCGCTTCGCGCACCGCGAGCAGCGAGCCGACGAGGCCGTGATCGCCAAAGCGGTCCTTCAGGTGGAAGGCCAGCACCAGCCGGTCGGGCTGCTGCATCTGCGCCGCGAGCTGCGCCTGGGTGTAGCGCCGCGTGGTGAGATTGAACTGGTTGGTCTTGAGTTCCATCTGCGCCAGCCGGGGCAGGTCCTGCGCGCGCGCGGGCCCGGCGCGGCCCTGCATCGCCAGGCCCGCGAGGTAGCTGCCGATGTCGGCCGACGAGGTCTGCACCGCGCGCGCCTGGCGCAGCGCGGCGTAGGCGGCGCTGCGCCCCTGGTCCACCTCGGTGTAGGCCTGCTGGTCGAACCAGTGCCCGGCCTCCAGGCGCTCGATGAACTGCGCCGGGTCGGCGCCGATGTCCACCACCGCCACCTCGGGCAGCTGCTGCTGCACCAGCGCGCGCTCGGCCGGGTTGTCGTCGACGAACACGGCGGCGTCCAGCCCGAGGTTGAGTTCCTGCGCGATGCGCCGCAGGCCCGTGGCCTTGTCGCCCCAGCTGCAGACGAAGGCGGCGAAGTCCTCGCGGCGCAGGGCGCTGTCGGCGTGCTCGAAGCCGGTGGCGGCGATCTCGGGGGCGTTCTTGCTGCAGACCGCGAGCACCACGCCGCGCCGCGACAGGCCCGCCAGGTGCTGCTGCCAGGCGGCGAAGGCCTCGCCCTTGCCGCCATGGGTCGGCCCCAGGGCGATGCCGCCGAGACCGTCGTCGCCGATGGTGCCGCCCCACAGGGTGTCGTCCAGGTCCAGCACCAGCAGCTTGCGGGTGCGGCCCGTGGTGGCCCGCCAGGCGCCACGGAACCAGGGCAGGTAGTCCGGCAGGAAGCGCGGATCGAAGCCGAGCTTGCCGGCGTGGAAGAAGCGCGGCGCCGACCACGCGGCCAGGCCCACGCCGGCCGCGAGCCGGTCGGCTTCCAGCCAGGTCACGCGGCCCGCGCCGGCGTCGATCAGCGCGTCGTTGAGGGCCTGCACGCGGCGCGTGTCCGACGCGGGAGAACGGCGGTCGGCCACCCCGCGCCACAACGGCGCGGGCGGCACGAACAGGTGCTGCACGATGCGGCAGCCGCGCGCTTCCAGCGCGGCCCAGATCGCTTCGAAGCCTTGCACCTGCCGCGCGGTGTCGGCCGCGACCGCGTCGGCATCGGCGTCCAGCGGCAGGGGTTCGAGGGCCTGGCGCCAGTCGGGCACCAGCACCACCACCTCGGGCTCGAAAGCGTGCAGGGCCGAACCCCCATCGAGGCATGCCTGGCGCATCGCGCCATAGGGGGCGGCCTGCACCAGCGCCAGTTCGCCCTCCTGGGCGATGGCACAGGCGATGGCCTGGCGCAGCAGGTCGGGCGTGAGGTCGGCGGCCAGCGCGACATGCCGCACGGCACCGCCCGAAGCGGCGGCCTCGGCCGCGAGCTTGGCGATGTCCGTCGCGCAGGCCATCAGCTCGGGCAGCGGCGGCCGGGCCACGGCCAGGCGCTCGCGAATGCCCGCCCAGCTAGACATGGCGGGCGATGACCTCGCGCACCGCGCTCACGCTGGTCAGCCGCTCGATGTCGCTGTTGTCGAGCGTGATGTCGTAGGTGATCTCGATCATGCTGGCGAGCATGACGGTCTTGAGGCTGTCCCAGGACTCGACCGTCTCGGCGCCGTCGTCGTCGTGGAGGGCATCGGCAGGGATCTGCAGCACCGAGGCGATCAGGGCGCGGACTTCAGGCATGGGCGGTTTTCTCGAAAGACGTTGAAAGGAAGCGCGCCAGTATAGGGAGGCGTGGGGCTCTCACGAGGGCATCTCCAGCGCCACCGCCAGGGCCTCGCCGCCGCCCATGCAGAGCGTGGCGATGCCGCGCCGCGCGCCCCGCCGCTCCATCGCGTGCAGCAGCGTGACGAGCATGCGCGCGCCGGTGGCGCCCACGGGGTGGCCGAGCGCGCAGGCGCCGCCGTGCACGTTCACGCGCGCCAGCGGCACGCCCAGCGCCCGGCACACCGCCAGCAGGCCGACGGTGAAGCCCTCACCGACCTCCCACAGCTCGACCGTGTCGATCGGCCAGCCGGTTTTGTCCAGCAGCTTGCGCACCGCGCCCACGGGCGCGGTGCTGAACTGTGCCGGTGCCTGTGCGTGCGAGGCGTGCCCGCGCACCAGCGCGCGCACCGGCCAGCCGCGCTCGCGCGCCCGCGATTGCACGGTCATCACCAGGGCCGCGGCGCCGTCCGACAGGGGCGAGGCCGTGGCGGCCGTGGCCGTGCCGCCCGGGCCGCTCAAGGGCTTGAGTTCGGCGAACTTCGCCGGCAGGACGTTTTGCACCGGTTCATCGCGCTCGACCACACGGCCGTCGGCCAGCGTCACCGGCACGGTCTCGCGCTCGAACGCGCCGCTGTCCTGCGCCGCCCGCGCGCGCTCGAACGAGCTCAGCGCCTGGGCCTCCTGCAGGGCGCGCGTCAGGCACAGTTCCGCGGCGGTGGCATCGACGAAATGGCTCAGGCCGATCGGTGTCGCGCCGGTGCAGGCGTCCTGCATCACGTCGAACATCAGGTGGTCGAGCAGGCCGGCGAGGTGCGCGCCGCGCTCGCGCCCGAGCAGCATCGGCGCGCGGCTCATGTTCTCCATGCCGCCGGCCAGCGCGGTCGACACCGTGCCCGCCCGCAGCAGGTCGTGCACCAGCATCACCGCCTGCAGGCTGGAGCCGCAGACCTTGGAGATGGCCGTGCACGGCACCTCGGGCGCCAGCCCCGCGCGCAGCGCGGCCTGGCGCACCGGCACCTGGCCCAGGCCGGCCACCACCACGTGGCCGAAGAACACCTCGTCGATGTCCGCCGCCGCCCCACCGCCCTGGGTGAGCACGGCCTGCATCGCGCTCATGCCGAGGGCGGTCGCGGGCACGTCCTTGAACACGCCCTGGAAAGCGCCGATCGGCGTGCGCGCCGCGGCTGTGATCACCACCGAGTCAAGGTTCACGCGACGGTCCTCACCAACTGGTGTCGTATTCGATGTAGCGCTGGATGTACTCATAGTAGGTCCATTGCTGCGTGTGCCAGCGGTAGGCGAAGTCCGTGTGCCAGAAGCGCAGCTCCAAGGCCTCGGCGACCAGGGGATGGATGGGGTTTTGATGGACCCCCATGCCGCCGTCGTGCGATGCGGCGGCCAGGCAGGCCTCGGCCCGCGCGGCGCTGCCGCCGAGCACCGGCCGCGCGCGCTCGGCCACGCGGCGCGTCAGCTCGGCCATGGCGGGCGCGGACATGTGACCGCTGGTCCAGAACAGGTGCTCGTCGCGGAAACGGTCCAGCACGTAGTCGGTCAGCCGCACGTCGCTGTGGGCGTCGTAGTGGCGCATGCGGTCGATGTCGCGCTGCAGGCGCACCCGCAGGTCGGGCATCTTGCGCTCGGACAGGTCCATGTACGCCGCCACCGCCATCGGCCCGGTGAGCCCCGACTGCGCGATCCGCAAGCCCAGCATGTCGCCCAGCGGGTAACGCTTCCACAGCGTGTAGGCCGGGTCGTGATGCACACGCGGCTCCGGGCATTCGAAGGGCCAGGCGCTGAGCAGGGCGAAGCTGGGGTAGCGGATCACCGGGCAGTGGGCCGGCAGGCGCGAGGTCAGCGCGGTCAGGGCCGGGTTGTCCTGCTGGTCCTCGAACTGGCGCAGCAGCAGCACCACGTCCTTCAGGTCCTCGTCGGGAATGGCCGGCGCGAGCGCATCGCCCGGCAGCGCGTGGTTGAGCGCGACCACGAAACGGTAGTCGCCGTTCAGGTCGTCGAGCGACGCGAGCATCTGAGCCAGGTACGGGGCCTGACAGTTGCCGTAGACCAGCACCGTGCGCGCTCGCGCGCTGTGGCTCCCGAAGACCATGGCGTGGGGCGAACGTTGCGCGGCATCAGGGGCGTTGTCGTCGGCGGGCACTATTAATAAGAAAGCAGCAAGTCGAGGCAAATTGTGATGAGCAAGCGTGTCAATCGCGCATCAAAGCGGCCAATTCAACACGTTACAAGACATCACAGTGTGTATTATCAAACGCGCTTTCACCGCCCATCCCCATCCCAGGAGCCTGACCCCATGCGTGTGCCGGACACCCGACCACTGCGTTCCTCTGCCGTGGCGCTTGCCACCTGGAGCCTTTTCTGCACCGCTGCCTGGGCTCAGGCACCCAGCAACCCACCGCTGGAACGGCAGGTCGACGAGGCCTTCCGCCAATCGATGCGCTCGCCCGGCGATGCAGCGGCCACCACACGCTACGCCCAGTTGCTGGCGCAGTCAGGCAACTACGAAGGCGCGATCGCCGCGATCGAGCGCCAGCTGCTGGACCCGAACGCACCCGCCTCGGTGCGACTCGATCTGGGCGTGCTGTATTACCGGCTCGGCTCCTACGACATGGCCGCCGGCCTGCTGCGCCGCGCCATCGAAGACCCGCGCCTGGACCCCACTCAGCGCAGCCAGGCCGAGGCCTTGCTCAAGGACATCGGCAAGCGCACCCAGGTCTCGCGCCTGGACGGGCAGGTGGTGTTGGGCCTGCGGGCCCAGAGCAACCCCACCGCGCGCAGCGACAGCGCCAACCTGCTGGCGGGCGGCGCGCTGGTGAACAACCCCAACCGCCCCGAGAGCGACACCGACATCCAGGCCACCCTGCGGCTGGACCACCAATACGACCTGGGCCTGCAGAACGAAGCGGCCATCGTCAGCTCGCTGACGGCGCAGATGATCAAGTTCAGCTCGTCGTCGGGCAGCACGCTGCAGGCCAACCAGACCGACCCGTACAACCTGGGGTTGATCGAAGTCACCTCGGGCGTGCGCTTCAAGCCCTCGCCCACCGGCGCGCCAGCGTTGACGATCCGGCCCTACCTGGTCGCCGCCGGGCTGGTGGCGCAGGGCCACCGCTACCTGAGCAACCACGGCGCGGGCCTGGACGCGGCCTACAGCCTCAACGACCGCACCTTCATCGACGGCGGCTTCGAGTACCGCTACAACGACTACGCCACCCGCATCGACGTGCCCGCCGCGGACGAGCTCAGCGGCCCCAGCAACCTGCTGCGCGTGCGCCTGACGCGCGAACTCGCGCCCGGCCACGTGCTCAGCGGCGAGCTGCGCACCCGCTGGCAACGCACGAAGCGGAGCTATCTCGACCACGATGCCCAGGAAGTCCGCGTGACCTACGTGCGCAGCTACGCCAGCCCGCTCAAGAGCGGCGGCTTGTGGAGCACCTCGGTCTGGGGCGGGGTGCTGCGCCGCAGCTACGACGCGGCCGATCCGGCGGTCGATGCGAACACCGCGCGCCGCGACACCGAATGGCGCATCGGCGTCGGCCAGACCGTTCCGCTGTCGGACGCCTGGTCGCTGCTGGTGCAGCTGGAGCACATGAAGACCAACGCCAACCTGCCCAACAACGAGAGCAAGAACACCTCGCTGTACCTGGCGGCCGGCTACCGCTTCTGATGCCGATGCACGGCCCCGCACACCCCCCTTCGACCGCATTCCCGAGGACCCCGAAATGACCCCGCCGATTTCCAAGGACTGGTGGCTTGCCGCCGCACTGTCGACCGCCACCGTGCCCGCGACCATGGCCCAGAGCCCCACGGCCGCGGGCGGCGACGGCCGCACCGGCGTGGTGACGGCCGTCGCCCCCGGCGGCAAGGTCACCGGCAACAACGAGCTGATGGTGGTGGGCAGCAGCGTCGTGCCGGGCCAGCGCCTGCGCACCGATGCCGGCGGCTCGATGCATGTGCTGTTCATGGACCAGTCGGCCCTGACCCTGGGCCCGAATGCGGAACTCACCATCGACGAATTCACCTTCGACCCGGGCACCAAACAAGGCCGGATCCGCCTGGGTCTGGTCAAGGGCCTGGTGCGCGTGGTGGGCGGCCAGATCAGCAAGAACACCGCGACCACGATCGCGACGGCGCACGGCAAGATCGAGATCCTGGGCGGCATCACCATCGCCGAAACCGATGGCGCCAGAACGTCGGGCACCTTCCTGTTCGGCCAGGGAATGACCCTGACCGACAACAAGGGCAACACCCAGACCGTGACCCGGGCCGGCTTCGGCAGCGCGCTCACCATCAACGACCCGCCGACATCCCCGCAACGCCTCCCCGTTGCCGAACTCAACAACATGTTGCAGCGGCTGGAGAGCCGCCCTCCTGCGGGCAATACGGCCTCGAACCCGGCGCCGGCCCCTCCAGGCCAGCTGATCAGCACCGGCAACACGCCGGGCGGCGCGAACGGCCCTGGCTCGACCCTCGCCAACGACCGCCTGAAAAGCGTGGTCGACAGCGTCACCGGCGCCAATCCATCCAACATGCTGCGAAATCTGTTGGGCACCGGTCAGGTTCAAAACCAGTCCTGACCGAGGAACGGCCGCGCCCCTTCCACAGACCGGCGGCTCGCCTTGGCGCAGCCGCCGTTCTTTTTGCATTGATCCGCCACCATGCGCGTCCTGTTCGTCTCCACCTACCCGCACCTGCCCGACATCGTCGGCGGCCTGCAGACCACCACCCACGACCTGTGCCTGGCGATCCGCGCCATGGGGGCCGAGGCCGCCGTGCTCTGTGGCCAGGCGACGGCCGCCGCCGGTGACACGGAGGCGTCCCTCACACAGGACGGGCACCTGGGCTACCCGGTGCTGCGTTCGCCCCGGCCGGTGCAGGCCCTGCCCGCCGCCGCGGCCCGCTTCGACGCCGACGTGATCGTCGTGCAGAGCGGCACCACCCTGGCGCCCCTGGTGCTGGCCAGCCTGGACACCGGGCGGCCCACCGCCGTGTACCTGCACAACGTCGAGACCAGCCAGCTCGGCGGCCACCTCGTGGCCGACCCTTCGCTGCTCTACCTGGCCAACTCGGACTTCACGGCGCAGCGCTGGCACGCCCTCTACGGCCTCGATTGCGCGGTGATCCCACCGGTGGTCTCGCCGCAGGACTACCTTGCAGCGCGCACCGGCGACAAGGTGCTGTTCGTCAACCCCACGCCCATCAAGGGCGTGGAGCGGATGTTCGAGCTGGCGATGGCCTGCCCCGAACTGCCCTTCCTCGTGATGGAGAGCTGGCACCTCGACCCGCACTGGCGCGCGCACTGCCAGGCCCGCGCGGCCCAGCTGGGCAACATTCAATGGCGCGGCCCGAGCGCGGCCATGCACGAGGTGTTCGGCCAGGCGCGCGTGCTGTTGATGCCCTCGGTGTGGGAAGAGTCGTTCGGCCGCACCGTGGTCGAGGCCCAGCTCAACGGCCTGCCGGTGCTGGCCAGCCGGCGCGGCGCCCTGCCGCAACTGGTGGGTGGCGGCGGCATGGTGCTGGAACCGCACGCACCGCTGGAAGACTGGGCCGCCGCGCTGCGCCGCCTGTACGACCCCTTCGCCACCGCCGAGCGCGACGCCGCGCGGCGCCTGGGCGCGGCGCATGTCGCCGGCACCACCACCACCGTGGCCCGGCTGCTGGGCCTGCTGCAAGTGCACGCCGCGCAGACGGCCGGGCGCGAGCCCGTGCCGGCCCAGGACACCGTGCCACCGACCCCGGCCGGCGCAGCCGCCTGGCGCGAGGTTCCGCCGCGCCAGCCGCGCCGCGAAGACTGCCTGTTCTATCACTCGTACAACCTGGCCGATGGCGAGGAAGTCAGCGGTGACTGGGACCTGCGCCCGGCCACCGCCCAGTACTTGGGCGAGGTGGACTTCGCGGGCCGCTCGGTGATCGAGATCGGGCCGGCCAGCGGCTTCCTGTCCTTCCACATGGAGGCCGCCGGGGCCGAGGTCACCTGCCTGGAGCCGCCCATGTCGCACCTGTGGGACGTGGTGCCGTTCGAAGGCTTCGACACCCCGAAGTGGCGCAAGACCTTCACCCGCAACATCGAAGGCGTGCGCAATTCGTTCTGGTACGTGCACCAGCAGCGGCATTCGCGCGTGCGCATGGTCGAGGGCGACCCCTACGCCCTGCCCGAGGACTGCGGCCCGTTCGACATCGGTCTGCTCGCCGCCGTGCTGCTGCACTGCCGCCGCCCCTTCGACATGCTGCAGAGCGTGGCCCGGCGCACGCGCCGCACCCTGATCGTGACGGACCTGTACGACGCCACGCTCGGCCCGCGGGCGCTGGCCGAACTGCAACCGCACCGAGGTGTGGATCAGGTGGACACCTGGTGGCAGTTCACGCCCCAGTTCATCGTCTCCGCGCTGGGCCTGCTGGGCTTCACCGAGGTGCGGGTCAGCGTGCACCACCAGCGGCAGCCCTCGATGGACCGCATGGTGCCGCTGTTCACCGTGGTCGGCGAACGGCCCGAGGTGTGACCCCTTGAGCACGGACCCCCACGCCGGCACCGACGACCTGCTCGGCGAGGCCTGGCAGGCCTTCCGTGCCGGCCACCTCGACACGGCCTTGCACCTGGCGCTGCAGGCCCACGCCGACGCGCCGACGCCACAAGCCGCCGCCGCGCTCGGCCACTTCCTGACGCACGCCGGCCATCTGGTGGCGGCCGAAGACGTGCTGCTCGCCGCGTGCGAGCGCACGCCCGATCACGCCCCCCTGCACGCCTGCCTGGGCCTGCTGCGCCAGCGGCAGGGCGAACCGGCGCAGGCCGCCGCGTCCCTGCGCATGGCCTGCCTGCTGGACGAATCGCTGCACGAGACCGCCTTCGCCCTGGCCTGGCTGCTGCACGACCTGGACGAACTGCCCGAGGCGCGCGCCTGGGCCGAGCGCGCGCTGCAGGGCGCGCGCCTGCCGGGCCGGCTGCTGCAAGTGGGTTGGCTGCACCAGAAGGCGGGCGAATTCGAAGACGCGCTGGCCCTGTACGAGGAAGCCGTCGCGGCCTACCCCTGGAACGCGGCCGAACAGGTGCGCCTGCACCTGCACCGCGCGCAATGCCTGGTGGCGCTGGGACAGGCCGCGCGCGCCGCCGACTGCCTGGCCGACGGGCTCGCGCGCCACCCCGACGAGCCCGAACTCCTGACCGCCCTGGTGGACTGGGAGTGCGAGCACGGCCACCTGGACCGCGCCGTCGACGTGGCGCGCCGCCAGGTCGACGCCTTTCCCGATCAGGCCGCCGCCTGGCACCTGCTCGGCGCCCTGCAGCAGCGCGCGGGCGACCTGAAGGCGGCCGACCGCAGCTTCAACGAAGTCCAGCAGCGCGACATGAGCCGCTGGGACGCGCTGCTGCGGCGTGCGCAGATCCTGGTCGCGTGGCAGCACCCAGTGGACGCCGAATGGCTGTTGATGCAAGTCCTGGCGCAGCCGGCCGGACTGCCTGCCCGCGCAGTCGCTGATGGCCCGCGTGCAGCTCGATCTCGGGCGCGTCGAGGCCGCGCGGCGCCAGTTGCTGCAGGGCTTGCGCGCCCACCCGCGCCACGCCGGCGCCTGGCTGGTGCTGGCGCAGGTGCACGCGCGGCGGCACCGCTGGGTGCTGGCGCGGCGCGCGCTCGCGCGGGCCGCGCGCGCCGGCGGCGACGAGGCCGAGGTGCTGCGCCTGCTGGGCTGGATCGCCAAGGACCAGGGCGACCTGGCCACCGCCAGCGGCGCCGTGCGCGAGTTGCTGCGGCACCGGCCCGACGAGCACCTGGCCCGGGTGCAGGCGGCGTTCGTGTTCGCCGCCGCCGGCGACCTGGCCCCCGCCGCCCTGCAAGCGCAGGCCGCCGTGGCCCAGGACCCGGCCAGCGTGCAGGCCTGGCGCGCGCTGGCCCAGGTGCGCTACCGGCAACAGCGGCTGGACGAAGCCCAGAGCGCCATCGAGACCGCCCTGCTGCTGCAACCCGAGCGCGTCGACAGCCTGCGCCAGCTCGGCTGGATCCTGCTCGACGCGCAACGCTTCGGCGCGGCCCGCCTGGCCTTTCTGCACGCCAGCGAACGCGCCGCCGACCCCGCCGTGCCGCTGCGCGAGCTGGCCGAAGCCTGCTTGCGGGGCGGCGCGTTCGCGCAGGGTCTGCAGGCGATCGACCGGCTGCAGACCCTGCACCCTGACGATGCAGAGGCGCGGCTGCTGCGGGCGCGTCTGCTGGGCGAAGACCCGACATCGACCGCCGACGACCTGGCGCGCGCGGTGGCCCTGTGCCGCGAGCTGATCGTCGAGCGCGAGCGCGGCGCCGAGGCCGTTCGCGCCCTGCTGCGCCTGCACAGCCTGGGCGCCGGCGGTGCGCCCGCCGCGCTGGCCCTGGTGCCGCACGCCGACCGCCGCGCCGCCTACCGGGCAGCGATCGCCGAGGGCACGGCCCGCCACGGCCACGACGCCCTGCAGCGGCTGGCGCAGGCCGCCGCGCACGACTTCCCGCAAGACCCCTGGCTCGCCAGCGCCGCGCTCTACACCCAGTCGCTCTGCGCCGACGCCACGCGCGACCGCCTGGCCGAGGCCGCGCGGCACGTGTTCCGCGATCTCAAGCTGCGCTCGGGCCTGCACACCTGGCAACGTCCCGACCTGCCGCGCCGACCGGGCGCGCGCCCCCGCATCGCCTACATCGCCGGCCAGCTGCACGAGCGCCTGCTGCGCCGCGTGCTCGCCGGCCACGATCCCCTGGCCGCCGAGGTCTTCCTCTTCGCGCACCGGCCCATGGCCGGCCTGCCCACCCACATCCACCAGGAACCCCTGGACCCGCCCGAGCTGGCGCGCGCCTGCGCCGCCAACCGCATCGACGTCGTCATCGACGCCGGCGGCCTGCACCCGTTCGAGGGCCAGTTCGAGGTGCTGCAAGCTCTCACACGGCGGCTGGCGCCGCTGCAGGTCGGCTGGCTGGGCTGCTGGGGCCCGGCCGGCGGCCTGTTCGACGCCCTGCTCTGCGACGCCGCGACCGTGCCCGCCGCCCACGAGGCGGCGCACGAAGAAGCGCTGTGGCGGCTGGACGGCGGCCAATGGTGCTGGGACCCGCCCACGCACGCCCCGCCGCCGCTGCCGCCGCCCGTGCAGCGCACCGGCGCCGTGACCTTCGGCGTGGTCGCGCGCGGCTTGCGGCTCAACGGCGCCAGCCTGCGGACCTGGGCGCGCTGCCTGGTGGCCTGCCCCGGCTCGCGCCTGCGCTTCGTCGGCCAGGTCGCCGCCGACTGGCCGCAGCGCGCGCGCATCCTCGCCACCCTGCACGCCCACGGCGTGGCCGCCGAGCGCGTGAGCTTCGACCCGCCGCGCTCCTACGAAGACCTGCTGCTGTGGTTCCAGCAGATCGACCTGGTGCTCGACAGCTTTCCCGGCAACGGCGGCCTCAGCCTGCTGGACCCGCTCTGGATGGGCGTGCCCGTCGTCACACTCAGCGGCGACCGCGCCGGCGCGCGCCAGGGCCATGCCATCCTGGACGCCCTCGGCCTGCAGGCCTGGGTGGCCGACACGCCCGAGCACTTCGTTCACATCGCCGCGGCGCTGGCCGGGGACGCGGCGGCCCTGGCGCAGCACCGCGCCACGCTGCGCGCGCGCCTGCTCGACGCGCCGCTGACCGACGGCCGGCGCGTGGCCCGCCAGATCGAAGCCCTGTGCGCGCAGGCCGTGGCCGGCGCCGACCCGGGCCTGTTCGCCGCCGACCCCAAGACCCGCCTGCGCGCCCAGGCCCGCCACGCGCTGCAGGTCTGGCTCGACAAGCCCGGCAGCCGCATCGCCCTGCCCGAACCCGCCCCGGACAGCGTGCCCGACCTCTCCGTCGTCGTGGTGCTCTACAACCAGGCCGGGCTGACGCGGCGCACGCTGCAGGCCCTGGCCGACCAGCGCGGCCTGTCCTTCGAAACCATCGTCATCGACAACGCCTCCCGCGACGAAACGGCCCAACTGCTCGCGCGCGTGTCGGGCGCGCGAACCGTGATCAATGCCGACAACACCGGTTTCCTGCTGGCCGCCAACCAGGGCGCGGCCCTGGCGCGCGGGCGCCACCTGGTGTTCCTCAACAACGACGCCATCGTGCAGCAGGGCGCCCTGCGGGCCGCGCGCGACCGGCTCGACGCCGACCCCGCCGTCGGCGCGCTGGGCGGGCGCATCGTGCTCAGCGCGGGCGGGCTGCAGGAGGTGGGCAACCTCATCTTCCGCGACGGCAACGCGCACGGCATCGGGCGCGACGAAGACCCCTTCTGCCCCGCCGCCATGACCAGCCGCGCCACCGACTACGTCTCCGGCGTGTTCCTGGCCGTGCCGGCGCCGCTGTGGCGCATGCTCGGCGGCTTCGACGAAGCCTTCGTCCCGGCCTACTACGAGGACGCCGACTTCTGCCTGCGCGTGTGGCGCGCCGGCTTTCGCGTGGTGGTCGAGCCCGGCGTGCTGGTGGAACACGTGGAATGGGGCAGCGCCCCCGGCGACGAAGCCGGCCACCGCATGCGCGAGAACCGCGCGCGCTTCCAGGCGCGCTACGCCGACTGGCTGCAGGACCGCCCCTACCCCATGGCCCCCCGGCTCGACGGCGACCGCTGGCGTTCGCCCGAAGACCAGCCGCGCCGCCCGCGCGTGCTCATCATCGACAACGAGGTGCCGCACATGGTCAAGGGCGGCGGGCTGCCGCGCGCGCGCCTCATGCTGCAGGCCCTGCGCGACTGGCCGGTGAGCTTCTTCCCGCTGTGGCAGACCGACGACGACTGGCGCGAGGTGCACGCCTCGGTGCCGTCCAGCGTCGAGGTGGTGCTGCACCATGGCCTGGCGCGGCTCGAGGACTTCCTCGAACGCCGGCGCGGCGTGTACGACGTGCTGCTGGTCAGCCGCCCGCCCAACCTGCGGGCCCTGCAGCCCTTGCGCGCGCGCCGGCCGGAACTCTTCGCCGGCATGCGCCTGGTCTACGACGCCGAAGCGCTGTTCGCGCTGCGCGAGATCGCCGAGGCCGGCGTGCGCGGCAAGCCGATGTCGCGCGCGGCGGCGCAGGCGCATCTGGCGCGCGAGATCGCCCTGGCGCGCGGCGCCAGCGACGTGCTGGTGGTGTCGCGGCGCGACGCCGAGTGTTTTCGCGCGGCCGGCCACCGCGTCACGCTGTTGAGCCACGGCATGGCCGTGCGCCGCGACGCGCCCGGGCCGGCCGGGCGCAGCGGCCTGCTGTTCGTGGGCGCGCTGCACCCCGACACGCCCAACGAGGACGGTCTGGTGTGGTTCATCGAACAGGTGATGCCGCTGCTGCGCGCGCAGCTGCCGCAGCCCCCGGTGCTCTCCGTCGTCGGCATCAACCGCTCGGCGCGGGTCATGGCGCTGGCCCGTGACGATGTGCAGGTGCTGGGCCCGCGCGAGGCGCTGGAGCCGCTGTACGACGGCGCGCGTGTCTTCATCGCGCCGGTGCGCTTCGCCGGCGGTGTGCCGGCCAAGGTGATCGAGGCCGCCGCGCAGGGCATCCCGGTCGCCGCCTCGGCGCTGCTGGTGCGCCAGCTCGGCTGGCGCGAAGGCCTCGACATCCAGGCCGGCCGCGACGCGCGCAGCTTCGCCGACGGCATCGCGCGCCTGCTGCGCGACGACGGCCTGTGGACACGGCAACAGCAGGCCGCGTGGCAGCAGTGCGCCGAACGTTACGCCCCGCAGCGCTTCGGGCAGCTGTTGCGGCAGGTGCTGGAAGGCGCCGCGTGAGCGCCCCCGTGCATCCGCTGGAGACCTCGGCCCTGCGCCGCTGGCGCCGCCTGAGCGCCGAGGGCGCGACCGCTGCCGCCGAAGCCGTGCTGTGGGACGCCCTCGCGCTCGAACCCAACCTGCCCGGCGTGCACGTGACCCTGGCCCGCCTGCGCTGGCCCGGGCCGGACTACCGCCACTGGCTCGCCTGGTTTCACCAACAGCTGAAGCCGCGGATCTACCTCGAGCTGGGCGTGGAGCATCGCCAGCACGCTGGCCCTGGCGGGGCCGGACACGCGGGTGATCGGCGTCGATCCCGCGCCCAAGGGCGATCCCCTGAGCCGCTGCGCGGGGCCGGCGCGGCTCTACCGCCGCACCAGCGCCGACTTCTTCGCCGCCGTGCCGGCGGACAGCGGCCTCGCCGACACCGGCTTCGACCTCGCCTTCATCGACGGCGATCACCGCTTCGACACCGTGCTCGACGACGTCATCGGTGCCGAGCGCCTGGCCGCGCCGGGCGCGGTGCTGCTGCTGCACGACACCGTGCCGCTGACCGCCGAGACCGCCGGCCGCGAACACCTCACCGGTTTCCACACAGGCGACGGCTGGAAGATCGTGCCCTGCCTGCGCGCCCTGCGGCCCGATCTGCGCATCGTCACGCTGCCCACCGCGCCCTCGGGACTCACCGTGGTGACCGGGCTCGACCCGTCGAACACCCGCTTGAGCGAACGGCGGGCCGCGATCCGCGAGAGCTACGCGCGGCTGCCGCCCGACGCCGCCCTGCATGCGCCCTCGCGCGTGCTGGCCCTGGGTCTCAACGATCCGGAGGCGGTGCGGCGCTGGCTGCGGCAGGCCGCGGACGCGCGATGACGCAGGCGAAGTCGTGCCCGATCTGCCCCGCGCGGATCAGCTCGTCCTCGGCCTCCATCAAGGCAGTCAGATAAGGCGCCTCGGCCGCCGGCGCGAAGTTCTGCGCGATGCTCCCCAGCACCAGGTGCAGCATCGAGCCGCCGTAGGGGCGCACGGCCTGCACCTCGAAATGGCCCGGCAGCAGCGGCAGCAACTCGGACGAGCGCACCGCTTCGCTGGCGTCCACCGCGATCACCTCCTGCACGCTCGGGCGGCGCGCGTTGCCCTTGAGCCGGCCGTCGGTCGTCATGCGCAGGCGCGGCGGCAACAGGTCCAGCAAGGTGTTGAGGTGGCGCTCTTGCGCCTGCGGCCACTGGAAGCGGTCCGGGCCCACGTACTCGTCGAGGAAGAACCAGCCGCCGGGCACCAGCAGCGCGGCCACGTCCGCGTACAGGCGCTCGAGGTCGCTGCCGTGGTGCACGCCGGCCACGCCCAGCACGGCGTCGAAGGTCCCGGGCAGGAAAGGCGCCTGCCCCAGGGGCAGGCGGTTCATGTCGGCATGGTGGTACTCGATGGCCAGCCCCTCGGCCTGGGCCTGCGCGCGCGCGCGCGCCAGCACCTGGGACGAGAAGTCGATCGCCACCGCCGAGGCGGCCCAGCCCCGGGACACCGCCTCGCGCTCCACATACCCCGCGCCGCAGGCCAGCACCAGGATCCGCCGCAGCGGCAGGGGCCGCTCGGCGGCCACCTGGCGGAAGAACCACTCCAGCGGGTGGATGCCCGCGTCGCCCGAGACCATCTCGGCGATGCGGGCCTTCACCGCCGGCAGGTGGGTCCAGTGCAGGCCGTGTTCGGTCCAGGTGGCCGGGTCGCCCCAGACGGCGTCGAGCTGGGCGGCGGCGCCGGGGTCGGCGGGGTTGGAAGGGGTCGCAGGGGACATCGCTGGGGCGTGAAAAGAGGATGCGGACCCGCCTAGTGTGCTCGATAGAATTTGTCCGCCCGACCGCCACCGCACCCGAGACCGCCCCCACCATGTTTCCGCCCGGCCACTACTACTCGCCCTTGCCCGATCTGGACGAGGTTCGGCGCCACGAGGCCCGGTTGTTCGGCGCGCCGCCCGCCACCCTGCCCGGCATCGACCTGCGCGAGCCCGAACAGCTGGCGCTGCTGCACGGCTTCGCGGCGCTCTACCCCGACATCCCCTTCGGCGACGAGCCCCGGCCCGGGCTGCGCTACCACTACCTGAACCCGGCCTACAGCTACTCCGACGCGATCATGCTGCATTGCATGCTGCGCACCCTGCGGCCCGCGCGCCTGGTGGAGGTGGGGTCGGGCCACTCGTCGTGCGTCACGCTGGACACCCGGCAGTACTTCCTGGACCCGTGGATGCACACCACCTTCATCGACCCCTACCCGCAGCTGCTGCAGTCGCTGCTGCGGCCCGAAGACCTGGCCACCACGACCGTGCTCGCCCAGGCGCTGCAGGAGGTGGACCTGGCGGTGTTCACCCAGCTGCGCGAGAACGACGTGCTGTTCATCGACTCCACGCACGTCGGCAAGATCGGCAGCGACGTCAACCGCCTGCTGTTCGAGATCCTGCCGGCGCTGGCCCCGGGCGTGGTGATCCACCTGCACGACGTCTTCTACCCCTTCGAGTACCCGAAGGAATGGATCTACGAAGGCCGGGTCTGGAACGAGGCCTACATGGTCCGGGCCTTCCTTCAGTACAACAGCGCCTTCGAGGTGCTGCTGATGAACACCTACATGGCCCACTTCCACCGCGATTTCTTCGCCGCGCACATGCCGGCCTGCCTGCGCAACACCGGCGGCAGCCTGTGGCTGCGCAAGACCGCCTGAGCCGCCACGCCAGGGCTCAGCCCAGGCCCTGGGGGTGGCCGGTCAGGCGGCGCAGGCGCGCGCCCTCTTCCGTGTGGTCCTGCGGGCACAGGATGCCCTGCACGCCGTGGCGGCGGCCATTCATGTAACGCCCCACCCGATCGAGCATGCGCGCGGGGTGGCGCTCAACGCAGGCCTCGTCCTTCACGAACACCGCCACGAAGTCGCTCCACACGTCGAGCTGCTGGTAGGCGGTGAACGACTCCAGCAGGGCCGGGCGGTGGCCCGAGCGCACGCCCCAGCGCACGAGCGCGCCGCCGGCGTCGGGGTAGAAGCGCCAGCAGTCCACCGGGTAGCGGTGGAAGTCGCCGTTGGAGGGCGCGTTGAGGTAGAACAGGCCCTCGGGCTTGAGCACCCGCAGCACCTCGTTGAAGCTCAGCCAGAACAGCTCGATGTGCTCGAAGCAGGAGCTGCTGACCACGGCGTCGATGCTCCCGTCGGCGAACGGCAGGTGGTACGGGTCGTCGAGCACCACGTCCACCCCGCGCCCGGGCGCGAAGTCCACGCCGATGTAGCGGCTGGCCGCTGGCGCCAGCGAGCGCAGCGAACCGTTCACGTCCTGCGCCCCGATGTCGAGCACGGTCGGTGCGGCCTGCGGATCGAGGTAGGTGTCGAAGAACAGGCGACCGTGGTCGAAGGCACTGGGGTGCATCTGGGCCGATCGGCGCGCCGGCTCAGCCGGCCGCGTTGAGCTGCTGCTCGAGCTGGTGCAGCACCTGGTAGCAGGCGAACACCCGGCCCACGCTCGAGTTGGGCTCGCGGCCTTCCTTGATCGCGGCGAAGAACTCGCGGTCCTGCAGCTCGATGCCGTTCATGCTCACGGCCACCTTGGACACGTCGATCTGCTCTTCCTTGCCGTTGAACAGGTCGTCGTAGCGCGCGAGGTAGGTCGCGGTGTCGCCGATGTAGCGGAAGTAGGTGCCCAGCGGGCCGTCGTTGTTGAACGAGAGCGACAGCGTGCAGATCGCGCCGTTGGCGGCCTTGAGCTGGATGCTCATGTCCATGGCGATGCCCAGCGTCGGGTGGATCGGGCCCTGCACGGCGTTGGCCTGCACGATGGGGCTGTTGGCCTGGTAGGCGAACAGGTCCACCGTGTGCGCGGCGTGGTGCCACAGCAGGTGGTCGGTCCAGCTGCGCGCCTGGCCCAGCGCGTTGGTGTTGGTGCGGCGGAAGAAATAGGTCTGCACATCCATCTGCTGGATGTTGAACTTGCCGGCCTGGATCTGGTTGTGCACGTACTGGTGGCTGGGGTTGAAGCGGCGCGTGTGGCCGCACATGGCGACCAGGCCGGTCTTCTTCTGCAGCTCCACCACGGCCTGCGCGCCCGCGAGGCTGTCGGCCAGCGGAATCTCCACCTGCACGTGCTTGCCGGCGTTCAGGCAGGCCAGGGTCTGCTCGGCGTGCATCTGCGTGGGCGTGCACAGGATGACGGCGTCCAGCTCCTTGAGCGCGAGCGATTCGGACAGCTCGGTGGTGACGTGGCCGATGCCGTACTTGGCGGCCACTTCCTTCGTCTTGTCCAGCTCGCGGCCGACCAGCGAGATGACCTCGACGCCGTCGATGTTCTTGATGCCGTCCAGGTGCTTGACGCCGAAGGCGCCAGCGCCCGCCAGGGCGACTTTGATGGTTTTGCTCATGTCAGGTGTTCTCCAGGATCAGGTGGCCCACCGCCGTGTTCGACGCGGGCACGTGGTAGAAGCGTTGCACGGCCTTCGGGCGGGGACCGCCGGCCGCATCGGCCATCGCGCCGCGCGCGATCAGCCACATCACGAGTTCGATGCCTTCGCTACCCGCATCGCGCACGTAGTCGATGTGCGGGATGTCGGCGGCGGCCTCGGGGTCGCTGATCAGCTTGTCGAGGAAGGCGTTGTCGAAGTCCTTGTTGATCAGGCCCGCGCGCGGTCCCTGCAGCTGGTGGCTCATGCCGCCCGTGCCCCAGATGTGCACGTTGATGTCCTCGTCGTAGCTGGCTACCGCCTTGGCGATGGCCTTGCCGAGGTTGTAGCAGCGCCGGCCGCTGGGCACGGGGTACTGCACCACGTTGACCGCGAACGGGATCACCGGGCAGGGCCAGGCGCCCTTGACCGGGTCCTGCGGGCCGCACATCAGCGAGAGCGGCACGGTCAGGCCGTGGTCCACGTCCATCTTGTTGACGATCGTGAGGTCGAAGTCCTGCTGGATCACCGACTGCGCGATGTGCGAGGCCAGGTCCGGGTGGCCGATCACCTTGGGCACGGGACGCGGGCCCCAGCCCTCGTCGGCCGGCTGGTACTCGGCGGCGGTGCCGATCGCGAAGGTGGGGATCATGTCCAGGCTGAAGGCCGTGGCGTGGTCGTTGAAAACCAGGAAGATGACGTCGGGCTTGTTGTCCTTCATCCACTGCTTGCCGAACTCGTAGCCCTGGAAGACCGGTTGCCAGTAGGGCTCGTGGGTCTTGCCGAGGTCGAGCGCGGCGCCGATGGCCGGGACGTGCGAGGTGTAGACGGATGCGGTGATGCGGGCCATGTCAGTTCTTTCCTTTTCCCTGTGGCTGGCGGTGCGCCTGGGCATCGCCGTCTTCGCCGACCACGCGGTTGCCTTCGGCCGAACGGCCGCCGGCCACCATCATGTTGCGGTACTCCTCTTCGGTCATGCCGGTCATGGAGCCCGCCATCTGCTGGAAGCTCTTGCCGTCGGTGGCACCGATCTTGGCCAGGAAGTAGATGTTGCCGCCCAGGCGGATGCACCAGTTCAGGTCGCGCGCGAGCACGGCCTGCTTCTGCTCTTCCGTCATGGCCCACTCGTCGAGGTAGGCGCGCTCGTCCTTCTTGAAGCGCTCGCGGTTCTCGGCCTTCATCAGGCTCATGCAGAACTGGTTGAGCCAGTAGCCCTTGCGGCTCTGCTCGGCGTCGAAGATGGTCGTGCCGGGCACGTCCAGGTAGGGTTTGTCCAGGGCCATGGTTATGCCTCCCGCCGAGCCGCCTCAAGGGCGGCATGCGCCCCCTCGGGGGGCAGCGAATACACGAAGTGATGAGCGTGGGGGTTCATACTTGTTCCTCGGGCCAGTAAAGGCGCATGGGGTTGGTGACGAGCAGCTTCTTCTGCAGCTCGGCCGTGGGCGCGATCTGCGGAATGAAGTCGACCAGCAGGCCGTCGTCGGGCATGTGGTCCTTGAGGTTGGGGTGCGGCCAGTCGGTGCCCCACAGCACGCGGTCGGGGAACTCCTCGACCACCTTGCGCGCGAACGGCACCACGTCCTGGTAGGCCGCCTGTTCACCGTTCAGCGCCTTGGGGCCGGTCACGCTCAGGCGCTCGGGGCAGCTCACCTTGCTCCACACATTGGGGTGCTGGCGCATGAACTTGAGGAACAGCTCGAACTCGGGGCCGTCCACCGGCTTGCTCACATCGGGGCGGCCCATGTGGTCCACCACCACGGTGGTGGGCAGCGCGGTGAAGAAGTCCCACAGCTCGGGCAGGTCCACCGCCTCGAAGTAGATGACCACGTGCCAGCCCAGCTTCTGGATGCGCGCGGCGATCTCCATCAGCTCGTCCTTGGGCGTGAAGTCCACCAGGCGCTTGACGAAGTTGAAGCGCACGCCGCGCACGCCGGCGGCGTGCAACTGCTGCAGTTCCTCGTCGGTCACGCTGCGCTTGACGGCGGCGACGCCGCGCGCCTTGCCGCCGCTGGAGAGGCAGGCATCGACCATGGCGCGGTTGTCGGCGCCGTGGCAGGTGGCTTGGACCACCACGTTGCGCGAAAAGCCGAGGTGGTCGCGCAGCGCGTACAACTGGGCCTTGCTGGCGTCGCAAGGCGTGTACTTGCGCTCGGGCGCGTAGGGAAATTCGGCGCCCGGGCCAAACACGTGGCAGTGCGCGTCCACGGCGCCGGCCGGCAGCTGGAAACGCGGCTTGCTCGGGCCGTCGTACCAGTCGAGCCAGCCCGCGGTCTTGGTGAAATCACCGGAAGTCGGTTTTGTCATTCTCGAATCCTTCTGCATGAAGTGACGCTGTCCAGAAACACCGCGGAACCGGCTTTGCCGGGCCGCTGGTGTTGCCCCCTTTCAAGGGGGTCGCGCAAAGCGCGGCGGGGGTTAGTCGATATAGCGCAGGCCGGCGGCGGCCAGGGGCTCGCGCATCTTGTACATGTCCAGCCCGAGCACGCCGCTGGCCAGCTTGGCGCGCTTCTCGCCCTCGAAGCTCTCGCGCTTGCGCGCGGCCTCCAGCGTGGCGGCGGCGCGCGCGGCGGGCACGCAGACCACGCCGTCGTCGTCGGCCACGATCACGTCGCCCGGCGTCACCAGCATGCCGGCGCAGACGATGGGGATGTTCACCGAGCCCAGCGTGGCCTTGATGGTGCCCTTGCTGCTGATGGCCTTGCTCCACACCGGGAAGTTCATCTCCTGCAGCGTCTTCACGTCGCGCACGCCGGCGTCGATGATGAGCGCGCGGGCGCCGCGCGCCTGGAACGAGGTGGCGAGCAGGTCGCCGAAGTAGCCGTCGGTGCACTCGGCGGTGACGGCGGCCACCACGATGTCGCCGGGCTGGATCTGCTCCGCGGCCACGTGCATCATCCAGTTGTCACCGGGCTGCAGCAGCACGGTGACGGCGGTGCCGCTGACCTGCTGGCCCGCATAGATCGGGCGCATGTAGGGCTTGAGCAGGCCCACGCGGCCCATGGCCTCGTGGACGGTGGCCGAGCCCAGTGCGGCCAGGCCGTCGGCGGCCGCGCGGTCGGCGCGGGTGATGTTGCGGTAGACAACGCCCAGTTCGTACATGTGAAACTCCTTACAGGCCCTTGGCCTTGAGACGCGCATCCAGGCGCGGGAACACGCGGCGCACGTTGCCTTCGTAGATCTGGTGCTTGTCGTCCGCACTCAGGATCTTCGACGCCTCGATGTAGCGCTTGGTGTCGTCGTAGTAGTTGCCGGTCGTCGGGTCGATGCCACGCACGGCGCCGATCATCTCGCTGGCGAACAGCACGTTCTTCACCGGGATCACGGTGTTGAGCAGGTCGATGCCGGGCTGGTGGTACACGCAGGTGTCGAAGAACACGTTGTTCATCAGGTGCGTGTCCAGCAGCGGCTTCTTCATCTCCTGCGCCAGACCACGGAAACGGCCCCAGTGGTAGGGCACCGCGCCGCCGCCGTGCGGGATCAGGAACTTCAGCGTCGGGAAGTCCTTGAACAGGTCGCCCTGGATGAGCTGCATGAAGGCGGTGGTGTCGGCGTTGAGGTAGTGCGCGCCGGTGGTGTGGAAGCAGGCGTTGCAGCTGGTGCTCACGTGGATCATGGCCGGCAGGTCGTACTCGGCCATCTTTTCGTAGATGGGGTACCAGTGCTTGTCGGTCAGCGGTGGGCTGGTCCAGTGGCCGCCCGAAGGATCGGGATTGAGGTTGATGCCGACCGCGCCGTATTCCTTGACGCACTTCTCCAGCTCGGGGATGCAGGTCTTCGGATCAACACCGGGCGACTGCGGCAGCATCGCCACCGGCACGAAGTGGTCGGGGAACAGCGTGGAGACGCGGTGGCACAGCTCGTTGCAGATGGCGGCCCAGGTGCTGGAGACGTTGAAGTCACCGATGTGGTGCGCCATGAAGCTCGCGCGCGGCGAGAACAGCGTGATGTCGCTGCCGCGTTCCTTCATCAGCTTGAGCTGGTTGGTCTCGATGGACTCGCGCAGTTCGTCGTCGCTGATCTTCAGGTCGGCGACCTTCGGCATGAGCGCCGGGTCCTGGATGCCCGCGATCTGCTGGTTGCGCCAGGCCTCCAGCGCCTTGGGGGCGGTGGTGTAGTGGCCGTGGCAGTCGATGATGAGACTCATGTAGGGGCTCCTCTTGGGGGTCGGTGGATTCAGGCGGGTTCCATGCCCTGGCGGCGCTTGGCCGCTTCGGCATCGGGGGATGTCATGAATTCGAGCAGGGCGCGCACGCGCGCGGCCTGGGTCCGTCGGCGGGCAGGCCGGCGGAAAAGACGGTGGTGATCTCGACCTCGGGCGGCATGCCGCCGACGAGGGTGATGCCGTCGACGTGGATCAGCTCGCTGAGCTGCTGGAAGCCCAGCTCGACCTCGCCGCGCGCCACCAGCGTGCCCACCGGCACACCGGGCGGTGCCTGCACGGTGCGCCCGCGCATCTCGTCGGCCACGCCCCAGCGTTCGAACAAAGCAGCCAGCGCCACGCCGCTGGGGCCGGTGGAGTAGCTGATGCTGCGCGCGGCCAGCACGGCGCGCTTCAGCGCGGCTTCGGAGCCGATGTCGGGCACCGGCGCGCCCGCGCGCACCGCGATGGCCAGCGCTCGAGCGCACCAGATCCACGCGGCTGCCGGCCTGCAGGTGGCCGGCGGCGATCAGCTTGTCGATCGCGTCGGAGGCGAGGATCACCACGTCGAAGCGCTCACCAGCGGCAACGCGTTTGGCCGCGTCCACGCCGCCGACGGCCTCGATCGCCACCGCGCCGCCCGCGCGTTGCTCGAACGCCGCGCCCAGTTCGGCCAGCACCTGGCGGGTGCGATGGACGAAATGCCTCGGATGCTCGGTGGGGTCTCGGTGGTCATGGGCAGGGACTCGGGTTGAAGGGCGCATTGTGACCCCCAGCACCCCTCAAGAAAAGTCACAGTCGCGGCTATCAGCTAGAACAAAATCACATAACTATGATGGGGGCTGCAACCCGACCTTTTCCATGGACCTGAAACAACTCGAATACTTCGTGCGCGTGGCCGAACTCGGCAGCTTCACACGCGCCGCCATGGCGCTGAACGTGGCGCAGCCCGCGCTCTCGCGCCAGGTGCGCCTGCTGGAGGTGGAACTGCGGCAGAACCTGCTGGTGCGCAACGGCCGGGGCGCCACGCCCACCGAGGCCGGCAAGCTGCTGCTGGCGCACGGGCGCGGCATCCTGCACCAGGTGGAGCGGGCGCGCGAAGAGCTGGGCCGGGTGCGCGGCGCGCTGGCCGGGCGCGTGGCCATCGGCCTGCCGCCCAGCCTGGCGCGCGTGCTCACGGTGCCGCTCACGCGCGCCTTCCGCCAGCAGCTGCCGCAGGCCAGCCTGTCGATCAGCGAGGGCCTGTCCATGACCATGCAGGAATCGCTGGTGAACGGCCGGCTGGACATCGCCGTGCTCTACAACGCGCAGCCCTCGCCCGAACTCGAGATCCACCCGCTGCCCGACGAGGAACTGGTGCTGGTGGAGCCCCGCCCACCGGGCCTGCCGGAAGACCCGCCGCCCCTGGCGATCCCGCTGCGCGAGGTGGCCGAACTGCCGCTGGTGATCCCGAGCAGGCCCAACGCGATCCGCATGCACGTGGAAACCGAGATGCGCCAACATCGGCTGCCGGCCCCACATCGCGCTGGAAATCGACGGCGTCTCGGCCATCCTCGACCTCGTGGCCGACGGCGCGGGCGCCGCCCTGCTCTCGCGCAACGCGGTGTTCAGCTCGATCCGGCCCTCGGCCTACCGCATGCGCCCGGTGAGCGACCCGCCCTTGCGCACCCGCCTGTGCCTGGCCGTGAGTTCCCAGCGCCCAGCCACGCTGACGCAGCAGACCACGCTGGAACTGATCAGGAAGCTGGTGACTTAGCCCAGCCACCCGGCGCTGTGGCGCATCAACCAGAGGATGGCGCTGAGCGTGAAGAACGAGGCCACGGTGGTGGCCAGCAGCGCGGCCGCGGTGAAGCCTTCATGGCCGTGGCGCTGCGCGAGCAGCGGGTAGATGCCCAGCATGGGCATGGCGGCGGACAGCACCACCGCGGCGCGCAGCTCGCCGGTGAGCGCGGGCAGGCCGATCAGGGGCAGGAGCATCACGGCGGCCCACACCGCGGCGGGGTGCAGCAGCAGCTTGCCGAGGGTGATCTGCGCCACCTGGCGGCGCAGGCCACGCACCTGCAGGCCCACCAGCGTGCCGCCGATGATGAACAGCGCCAGGCCGCCGCTGGCCGCGCCGAACAGATTGACCGTGCGCGCGATCACCGAAGGGATGGGCCAGCCCAGCAGCGCGACCACGAAACCCAGCACGATGGCGATGATCATGGGGTTGCGCACCAGGCGGTGCAGCGTCTCGCGCAAGGCGTGCCTCCAGGACGAGCGCGCCGTGTCCGACGCCCCCACATCGGCCAGCGTCATCAGCAGCGGCAGCTTGATGAGGTTTTCCACCAGCAGGTTCATCGCCAGCGCCACGCCCGCCAGCGGCCCGATCGCCAGCAGCACCACCGGGTAACCGATGAAGGTGCTGTTGCCGCAGGTCATGCCCATGGTGGTGTAGGCGCTCTCGGTCAGCGAGCGCTTCTGCAGGCGGTGCGCGCCCCACAGGCTGATCAGCAGCCACACCACCGAACCCACGCCGAAAGCCAGCAGGTAGGCCGGCTGCAGCAACTCGGCGATCGGCCGCGAAGCCAGCGCATTGAAAAGCAGCGCCGGCAGCGCGAACTGGATGACGAACTTGCCCATCACCCGCATGTCCGCAGGCGAAAACACCCGCCAGCGCACAGCCGCAAAACCCAGCGCGATGCAAAGGTAGATCGGCCCGGTGATGGCCAGGATATCGAGCAAGGGGGAGAGAAAAGAGAAGAAAAAGAAAACCAGGCAGCCGGCGCGCGTGCCTCAACCCAGAATGCCCGCGGAACCGGCTTTGCCGGGCCGCAGGGCATGCCCCCCTTCAGGGGGGACGCGCGTCAGCGCGGCGGGGGGTGCTCCGATCACTGCTTCTGGATCTTGGCCTTCTCGATCACACCGCTCCAGCGGCGGATGTCGGACGCGAGCAAGGCCGCGTTCTGTTCCGGCGTGCTCGAGCGCGCGTCGATGTTCAGGCCGCGCAGCTTTTCGCGCACACCGGGATCGGCCACGGCGGTGGCGATTTCCTTGTGCAGGCGCTCCACCACCGCGCGCGGCGTCTTCGAGGGCACGGCCAGCGCGTTCCAGGACGACGCGATGTAGTCCTTGACGCCGGCCTCGACCGCCGTGGGCACCTCGGGCAGCACGATGGATCGCTTCTCGCCGGTCACGGCCAGCGCGCGCAGGGCGCCGCCCTGGATCTGCGTGAGCACCGGCGCCAGGATTTCCACCGCCACGTCGACCTGCTGGCCACGGATGGCGCCGATCAGCGCGGGCGAGCCGTTGTAGGGCACGATCTGCGCGTCGATGCCGGCCGTGCTCTTGAACAGCTCGGCCGCGAGGTGCTGGGTGCTGCCGATGTTGATGCTGCCGATGTTGATCTTGCCGGGGTTGGCCTTGGCGAAGCTCACCAGCTCGCCCAGGGTCTTGTGCGGCGAGTTCGCGGGCACCACCACGGCGATGTCGAAGTAGCCCAGCGTGGAGACCGGCGTGAAATCCTTGATGGTGTCGAACGGCAGCTTCTGGAACAGGCTGGCCGTCACGGCGGTGCCGTTGGACATCAGGAACATGGTGTGGCCGTCGGGCTCGGAACGCGCGACCGACTCGGCGGCCACCACGCCACCGGCACCGGGGCGGTTGTCGATCACCACCGGCTGGCCGAGCTGGCTGGTCAGCTTCTCGGCCACGATGCGCGCGGTGAGGTCCCCCACGCCACCGGGGCCGAACGGCACCACGATGCGCAGGCCTTTGGACGGGAAGGCGGACTGCGCCACGGCCGGCAGGGCCACCAGACCCATGGCCGCAGCAGCCAGGGTGGCACCGAGCACGGCGCGGCGACGGAGATTCAGGAATGTCGTCATGTCATTTACCCCACAAATTGAACCAACCAGAGAGAGACGGCCGGGAAGAAGAGCACCAGCAGGGTGCGCACCACGTCGCTGGCCAGGAAAGGCATCACGCCGCGGTAGCTCTCGCCAATGGGCACGTTCTTGGCCAGGCCGTTGACCACGTAGACGTTCAGGCCCACGGGCGGCGCCAGCAGTCCAAAGCCCACGGTCATCAGCACCATGATGCCGAACCAGATCGCCACCGACTCCTGCGGCATGCCGAAGTCCAGGCCCATGACCACGGGGAAGAAGATCGGGATGGTCAGCAGGATCATGGAGAGTTCGTCCATCACCGCGCCCAACACCACGTAGAACAGCAGGATGCCGCCCACCACCATCAGCGGCGAGACGTCCCAGCCCTGGATGACCGAAGCCAGCTGCGCGGGCACCTGGGTGAGGGCCAGGGCCGAGTTCATGAGGTCGGCGCCGATGAAGATCATGAAGATCATCGCGCTGGCCGCTGCCGTGGAGTAGAAGCACAGCTTGACCTTGGCCCAGGTGAGCTCGCGCTTGAACAGGGCCGCGACAAAGGTGGCGGCCGCGCCGACACCCGCGCCCTCGGTGGGCGTGAACAGGCCGCCGTAGATGCCGCCGAAGACGACCAGGAACACGATCGCGATGGGCAGCACGCCCATCAGGGCCTGAAGCGTGAGTTTCTGGTCGTTCTCATCGTGCTCGGGCGCATTGCCAGGCACCAGGCGCACATAGACCGCGATGGCGATCATGTAGCCCACCATCGCGATGATCCCGGGGATCATGGCCGCGGCGAACAGCTTGGCGATGTTCTGCTCGGTCAGGATGGCGTAGATCACCAGCGGCACTGAAGGCGGGATCAGCACGCCCAGCGTGCCGCCCGCGGCCAGCGTGCCGGTGGCCGAGACGACCGGAATAACCGTGGCGCTTCATTTCAGGCAGGGCCACCGAGGTGATGGTGGCCGCCGTGGCGACCGACGAACCGCAGATGGCACCAAAACCCGCGCTGGCCAGCACGGCGGCCATGGCCAGGCCGCCCTTGAAGCGGCCCATGACCACGGCGGCAAACTGGAACAGCGCCTTGGAGATGCCGCCCTGGGTGGCGAAGTTGCCCATCAGGATGAACAGCGGAATGACCGAGAGGTCGTAACTGGCGAAGCGCGCGAACGCCATGCCGTTGAGGTTGTTGAAGAAAGGTGGCAGGCCCACCTGGTAGATGTAGCCGAAGGTGCCGGCGGCGAACATGGAGACGGCGATCGGCACGCGGATCGCCATCAGGATCAGCATCACTGCGAAGATCGACCCCGCGAGACTCAAAGAACTCATTCACCCTGCTCCGAAAAATTGCCAATGAATGCCTGGTACAGGGCGATCAAGCCAGTCAGCACGAACGGCGGAACCATGAAGGCGTAGGTGATCCATTCAGGAAAGCCGAGCATCATGGTGGTGGTCTGCGAGCTGTGGGCGCTCATGCCGCCGATGGCGGTGCGCCACGCGAGCGCGAACATGAGGATCGCCAGCAGCAGGCTGCCGAAGCGGTCCAGGCGCGCGATGCCGGCTTCGGACACCTTGGCGGTGAAGAAGTCGACGATGATGTTCTCGCGCTTGAGCTGGCACCAGGGCATGAAGAGCGCGACCGCCGCGCCCGCGGTGACAGCGGTCAGCTCGTAGTCACCCACCAGCGTGACGCCGATGGTGTTGCGGCCGATCAGGCTGAAGCAGGTGATGATGGTGATCACCGTGAGCAGGACCCCGGCCAGGATGGCGCAGAACCTGGCCAATAAAGACAGCACTTTCAAACTTGTCACCTTCAAAAAAAGGACCAATTCACGTCCGCTGAGCACAGCGAAAGCGAATCGGTCACTCAGTAGAGGGACGGCCAGGAGGGCCGTCCCGTGGGGGGTGCGGGATTATCGCTGGTACTTCGCGATCAGCGCACGCGCTTCCGACAGGAGTTTGGCCCCGTCGATGTTCTTGCCCTTCATTTCGTTGACCCAGTCGGTCTCGACCGTGGCCGCGGTGCGGCGCCAGCGCTGCGTCTCGGCCGCGTCGAGCGCCACGATGTTGTTCTTGGCCTTCTCGGCGATCTCGCGGCCGGCCTTGTCGCCGTCGTCCATGGCCTTGCCGAACAGGGCGGCGGTCTCGATGCCGGAGTTGGAGTCGATCACCTTCTTCAGGTCGGGCGGCAGCTTCTCGTAGCTGGCGCGGTTCATGGAGAACGCGAAGGTCTGGGTGTACAGGCCCTGCTTGCCGGCGAAGGTGGTGTGGTTCTTCACCAGCTCCGTGACCTTGAGCGAGGGCGTGACTTCCCAGGGGATGGTGGTGCCGTCGATGGTGCCCTTGGACAGGGCGTCGGTCACGGCCGGCACCGGCATGCCCACGGGCGTGGCGCCCAGCTTGGTGAGCATGTTGTTGATGACGCGCGAGCCGCCGCGCACCTTCATGCCACGCAGGCTTTCCAGGCCGGTCACCGGCGTCTTGGTGTGGAACAGGCCGGGGCCGTGGGTGTGCACCGCGATCAGCTTGACCTCGCGGAATTCGTCGGCGGCGAACTTCTCGACGTATTCCTGGAAGGCGCGCGAGGACTCCTCGGCCGAGCCGCTCATGAAGGGCAGCTCGAAGACTTCGGACTTGTTGAAGCGGCCCGGGGTGTAGCCCAGCACGGTCCAGGTCAGGTCCACCACGCCGTCGCGGGCCTGGTCGTACAGCTGCGGGGGCGCGCCGCCCAGGGCCATGGCATGGAACAGCTGGACCTTGATCTTGCCGCCCGACTCGGCCTCCACCTTCTGCGCCCAGGGGATGAGCGCGCGCGCCGGGATGGTGGCCTGCTGCGGCAGCATCTGGTGCAGCCGCAGCGTGACCTGCTGCTGGGCCATGGCGTTGCCCGCCATCAGGGCACCAGCGAGGGCACCCACGGCCAGCAAGGCGGTTCGGCGTTGGATGAATCTCATGCTTGTCTCCAGTTCCTTGTGTTCGCCGGGTCGGTAGCGTGTGGGCGCACTCCGACTTCCGGCAGGCTTGAAGAACGTCTTGCCCACACTGTGCATGGCCGCCGGCATCTCCGCCAGCCAGATAACCGACTTTCAGTTATGCCGTTTTTCTATGAAACCTTCGGGTGGTCGCCCGCCTCAGCGGCGGCGGATGAGCTTGATGGCCGGCATGGAGGCCGGCGCGTGCACCGTGGCGTGACCGGCCAGCACCTCGCGCAGGTTGCGCTGGGCCAGGCGGGAGTGCTCGCGCATGATGGCCTCGGCGCGCGTGCCTTCGCGCTGTTCGATGGCGTCGAGCACCTGGCGGTGCTGGTCCTGCGCCACCACCAGCATGTCGCGCGCGCGCTGGGAATGGGCCTGCATCACGACGAAGCCCGAGGGCGAGGCGAACGGCAGGGTGAGCACTTTGTCCAGCTGGCGCGCGATGGTGGGGCTGTCGGCCATTTCCCAGACCAGGGCGTGGAACTGGCTGTTGAGCGCCACGTAGTCGGAAAAGCCCTTGTCGTCGAGCGCGGGCACGGCGAGCACGGTGTCCAGGCGGTTGAGGCATTGCCGGGCTTCGAGCAGCACCGCGCCGGGCGCGCCGCGCTCGGCCGCCAGCCGGGCCAGCAGGCCTTCGAGCGTGCCGCGCAGCTCGATCGCGTCGGCGATGTCGCGCTCGGAAAAGGTCTGCACCACGTAGCCGCCGTTGGGCAGGGCTTCGAGCAGGCCTTCCTGCTCCAGGCGCATCAGCGCGGCGCGGATGGGGGTGCGCGAGACGCCCAGGCGCTCCACGATGGCGAGTTCGGCGATGCGCGAGCCGCCGGCCAGCTCACCCGAGAGGATGAGTTCGCGCAGCTGCAGCAGGGCGCGCACCTGCGCGCTCTCGGTGGCGGCGCCCACGGGCTCGGGCGGGGACAGGGTGGTGGCGTCCAAGGTCATGGGATACGCAATGTATACAGAAACCGCCATTTTTCAAGCGATTTGCCATCGAGTCGGGGTTTTCCATAGGTTTATGTATGCATTGAAGGCTGGCAAAGTGCGCCTTCACCCCATTTCCAGAACCCAACGACCCGAGGACGTTTTCCACCATGAGCCTGCGCACCCATGCCCCGTTCCGCGCCGACCACGTCGGCAGTTTTCTGCGACCGGCCTACCTGCTCGAAGCCCGCGAGCAGAAGGCCAAGGGCGAGATCAGCGCGGCGCAGCTACGCGAGGTGGAGGACCGGGCGATCACCGAGATCGTGAAGTTCCAGGCCGATGTCGGCCTGCAGTCGATCACGGACGGCGAGTTCCGCCGCACGTATTTCCACATCGATTTCCTGGAGCAGCTGGGCGGTGTGAAGACGGACATTCCGGTGACGATCCGCAAACCCGACGGCACGGAGGAGCTGGCGCCGCCGGTGATCCGCGTGATCGACAAGGTGCGGCACGCGAAGAACATCCAGTTGGCGGACTTCGAGTACCTGAAGGCGCAGGTGGCGGCTATGGGTCTGCCCGCGCCGGTGACGCCGAAGGTGACGATTCCGTCGCCGACGATGTTGCATTTCCGGGGTGGGCGCGCGGGGATCAGCAAGGAGGCCTACCCGGAGCTGGACCCGGTGTTCTACGACGATGTGGCGAAGGCGTATGGCGAGGAGTTGCAGAGTCTGGCGGACGCGGGTTGCACTTACGTGCAGATGGACGACACGAACATGGCGTATCTGTGCGATGAGCGGATGCGGGAGGCGGCGCGGCAGCGGGGGGACGATCCGAACGAGTTGCCGCACCGGTATGCGGGTTTCATCAACAAGGTGGTGGCGCACAAGCCGGCGGGGATGACGCTGGCGATGCATTTGTGCCGGGGCAATTTCAAGAGCACGCACGCGGCGGCGGGGAACTACGAGCCGGTGGCGGAGGCTTTGTTGTCGGAGATGAAGCTGGACGCGTTTTTCCTGGAGTACGACGACGATCGTTCGGGGGATTTCCGGCCTTTGCGTTTTTTGAGCAAGGGCAAGGTCGTGGTGCTGGGGCTGGTGACGACGAAGTTCGGTCAGCTGGAGAGCAAGGACGATCTGAAGCGGCGCATCGATGAGGCGGCCAAGTACGCGCCGCTGGAGCAGATGTGTCTGTCGCCTCAGTGCGGGTTCTCTTCGACCGTGCATGGGAACAACATCGCTGTGGAGGATCAGCGTCGGAAGCTCGCCCTTGTGGTGGAGACGGCTCGGGAGGTTTGGGGCTGAGTTTCCTTTTCTGGCGTTGACCTCGCGTCAGGCCCGTGGCGACGCCCGCCTGCAAGAGGCGTGGGCACACCAAGCTTGGCGCGCCCACCCAGCAGGCACAAAAAAAGGCCGCCCCGAAGGAGCGGCCCATCCAAGAGAAACTTGAATTATTTGCTGTGCTTGGCAAGCAGGGCCCGAGCCTCGGACACCAGCTTCGCGCCGTCGATGTTCTTGGCCTGCACTTCCTTCACCCAATCGGCCTCCACAGCCGCCGCCGTCGCCTGCCAACGCTTGGTTTCAGCAGCGTCCAAGGTCACCACCTTGTTGCCCAGCTTCGTCGCCGACGCCAGACCCATGCGGTCACCCTCGTCCATCGCGCGACCGAACAACGCCGCCGTCTCCACACCCGAATTCGCGTCGATCACCTTCTTCAGATCCGCCGGCAGCTTGTCATAGCTGTTGCGGTTCATCGTCAGCGCGAACGTCTGCGTGAACAAACCCTGTGGGCCCGAGAACGTGGTGTGGTTCTTCACGATCTCCGCGATCTTCAGCGAAGGCACCACCTCCCACGGAATCGTCGTGCCCTGAATCACACCCTTGGTCATCGCCTCCGTCACCGCTGGCACCGGCATGCCCACCGGCGTCGCGCCCAGCTTCAACAACATGCTGCTGATCACCCGCGAACCGCCGCGCACCTTCTTGCCCTTCAGGTCTTCCAGCTTCGTCAGCGGCTCCTTCGTGTGGAACAGGCCCGGGCCGTGCGTGTGCGCCGCCAGCAGCTTCACGTCCTTGAACTCATCGGCCGCGTGCTTCTCCACGAACTCGTGGAACGCGCGCGACGCCGGCTCGGCCTTGCCGCTCATGAACGGCAGCTCGAACACCTCGGCCTTGTTGAAACGGCCCGGCGTGTAACCCAGCACCGTCCAGGAAATGTCCACCACGCCATCGCGCACCTGGTCGAACAGCTGCGGCGGCGAACCACCCATGGACATCGAGTGGAACAGCTGCACCTTGATGCGGCCACCCGACTCCGCCTCGACCTTCTTCGCCCACGGCACGATGGCCAGGGCGGGGATGGGCGCCGTCGGCGGCAGGAACTGGTGCAGGCGCAGCGTCACGGTCTGCTGCGCCAGGGCGCTGCCCGCCAGGGTGGCCGCGCCAAGGGCGGCCATCGCCACGATGGCGTTGCGGCGTCGAAGGAATGTCATGGAGATGCTCCTGAGAGAAAGGGGGAAGGCGAGAAAAAACGAAATCCGTGCGGTCCACCCCCTGAAGGGCGGCCAGGACATGACATGTGCCGCGTCAGGCACAAGAGGCACACTGTGCAGCCATCGCGCGCCCCGCGCCAGCCTGTTTAGGTACAAACAGCTATTCCATCTTGTTATGAAACCTGCTAGGCGGTTTTTGATCGCTCGCCCTCACCCATGAGCTCACCGATCCAGTTCCACTTCGACTTCATCTCGCCCTACGGCTACTTCGCCTCGCTGCGCATCGAGGCCCTGGCCGCCCGCCATGGCCGCGCGGTGGACTGGCGCGCCATGCTGCTGGGCGTGTCGGTGATGAAGGTGATGGGCCTCAAACCCTTGATGGACACGCCCCTGAAGGGCCCTTACACCGCGCGCGACGTGCTGCGCCACGCGCGCGAACACGGCCTCCCGATGAAGCGCCAGCCGAACGACCCGGTGATGAACCCCCTGCCCTGCGCGCGCGCCTTCGCCTGGGTGAAGCAGCACCAGCCGGCCCACGCGGCCGCGCTGGCGCACGCGATCTACGCGGCCTATTGGGGCGAGGGCCAGGACCTTTCCACGCCCGAAGCCCTGCGCGGCCTCGCCCTGCCCGAGGGTTTGTCGGCCGATGCCGTGGCCGAGGCGGCCGCGGGCGACGAAGCCGCGTCGCTGCTGCGCGCGATGGTCGACGCGTCGCTGAAAGCCGGCGTGTTCGGCTCGCCCACCGTGGTGGTGGACGGCGAACCCTTCTGGGGCGTGGACAAGCTCGATCAGGTCGAGCGCTGGCTCACGCGCGGCGGCTGGTAGCCCTCGCTCAGTCGAAGCGCAGCTCGGTCTCGACGGCCATGGCCGCGAGACCTTGCATGAGGCGCTCGCGCAGCGCTTCGTCGCGCGGACCGGACACGGTGATCACCGCGCACTGCCGCCCGCCCCGCTCCAGCGCCTGCACGCGCGCCGGCACACCGGGCGCCCATTCGCGCAGCGCCTCGGCCAGCTTGATCTCGATCGCGCGCAGCCGCAGCTCGGGCTTGAACACCTTGCCGATCGCGGTCATGGGCAAGGCCTCGAGCAGCACCACGCGTTTGGGCACCGCCGGCCGTTCGTAGACCTGCGGTGCAACCAGCGCCAGCAACTCATCGGCAAGCAGCGTCGTACCCGGCTTGAGCGTCACGAAGGCCACCGGCACTTCGCCCGCGTAGGCATCGGGCTCGGCCACCACGGCGCACAAGGCCACGGCGGGGTGCGCGAGGAACGCGTCTTCCACCAGGCCGGGGTCGATGTTGTGCGAGCCGCGGATGATCACGTCCTTCGCGCGGCCGGTGATGTGGATGCGGCCGGCATCGTCGAGGTGGCCCAGGTCGCCGGTGACGATCCAGCCCTGCTCGAACATCCCGGCGTTGCGCGCCGCGTCGGTGTAGCCCGGGCTCACGTGCGGGCCGCGCAGCACCAGCACGCCGGTCTCGCCCGCCGCGCAGCGTTCGTCCAGCTTCGCCTCGCCATCGCGCCAGGGCACGGCATGCACCTCGGTGTAAGGCAGGCGCAGGCCGGCCGAGCCGGGCGTGCGCGGCCCGAGCAAGGGCTCGATGCTCACCAGCCCCGCGCACTCGGTCATGCCCAGGATGTTGCGCACGGGGATGCCGCTGGCGGCTTCGAAGCGTTGCGCGAGTTCGGACGGCAGCGGCGAGCCACCGGTGTAGGCCGCGCGCACGGTGGTGATGTCCGCGTCCACCGGCACGCCCATCAGGGCCGCGAGCACCGTGGGCACGCAGGCCAGGTGCGTCACCCGCTCGCGCTCGCAGAACCGCCAGTAGCGCTGCACGAACCCGGTGTTGCGCATGCCGCTGAGTGTGGGCAGCACCTGCCGCGCGCCCACCGCGAGCAAAGCCAGGCCATAGACGAAGGCGCCGGCCACGTGGAACAGCGGAAAGCCGTTGATCTCCACCGCGTGTTCGTCCAGGTCGTAGAAGGCGTGGGCGAACCAGGCCGTGTGCGCCTCGTTGCCCTGGGTGTGCTGCGCGAGCTTGGGCGCGCCCGTGGTGCCGCCGGTGTGGAACAAGGCCACCACACGGTCGGGGTTCAGGTCGGGCTCGAAGCCCAGCGCCTCGGGCTGCGCGGCGAGCAGGTCCTGCAGCACCGGCACGTCGGGCGCGGTGGACTCGCCCACGCGGATCTGGATCAACGGCAGCGCATGGTGTTGCACCACCTGCTGCGCCACCGGCCACACCGCGAGCTCGCCGTTGGGCCCGAGCGCGACCAGCAGCCTGGCGTTCGAGGCTTTCAGCAAGGCCGCGATGTGATCGGGCTGCAGCAGGTAGTTGATGGGACACACGCGGCCCGCGAGCTGCGCGCCCCAGAGCACCGCATGCGCCTCGGGCAGGTTGGGCGCGAGCAGCGCCACCGCGTCGTCCGGCCCCACGCCCAGCGAGCGGAACAGGTTGGCCGCGCGGTGGATGTCGGCCACCAACGCGCGGTAGCTGATGCGGCGGGGCTCGGTGGCGAGATCGGCGTCGGGCAGAAAGCGGAACGCCTCGCGCTCGGGGAAACGCTCGGCCGTGGCGCGGATCAGCGCATACGGACTGCGGTGCGGTGCGGTCTGTTCGCGCGGGGTCTGCTCCAGCCGTTCGATGTCGGCCAGCGTGGTGAAGGCCTGCATGGGCGCGGCCTCAGGCATCCAGCCCCAGCAGGCGCACCGCGTTGCCCTTCAGGATGCCGGGCATCACCTCGGGCTTGAAACCGGCGACCTCGAAGTCCTTCATCCAGCGCTCGGGCGTGATCAGCGGGTAGTCGCTGCCGAACAGCACGCGGTCCTTCAGCAGCGTGTTGGCGTACTGCACCAGCTGCTTCGGGAAGTACTTCGGGCTCCAGCCCGAGAGGTCGATCCACACGTTGGGCTTGTGCGTGCGCAACGCTGAGCGCCTCGTCCTGCCACGGGAAGCTGGGGTGGGCCATGACGATCTGCATGTCGGGGAAATCGATCGCCACGTCGTCCAGGTGCATGGGGTTGCTGTACTCCAGCCGCAGGCCGCCGCCGCAGCGCATGCCCGAGCCGATGCCGCTGTGCCCGGTGTGGAAGATCGCGGGCAGCTTGTGCGCGTTGATCACCTCGTAAATCGGCCAGGCCATCTTGTCGTAAGGGTGGTAGCCCTGCACAGTGGGGTGGAACTTGAAACCCTTGACGCCCTCTTCCGCGATCAGCCGCTCGGCCTCGCGCGCGCCCATCTTGCCCTTGTGCGGGTCGATGCTGGCGAAGGCAATCATCATGTCGCTGTTCTCGCGCGCGGCCTGCGCGATCTCCTCGTTCGGGATGCGCCGGCGGCCGAGCTTCGATTCGCTGTCCACCGTGAACATCACCAGGCCGATCTTCTTCTCGCGGTAGTAGGCGATGGTCTCGGCGATGGTGGGCCGGCGGTTGCTGCCGAAGTACTTGTCGGCCGCGCGGTCGTACTCCTCGCCGTAGTTGTCGAAGGGGTTGCGGCAGCTCACTTCCGCGTGGGTGTGGATGTCAATCGCGAGCAGGTTCTTGTGGTCCATGGGTGTCTCTTTACCTAGGGTAAACACGGGGGTCGTTTTCGACCAGTGTGCTTGTTTTGGTTATTGTTTATAACAATAATGCGACCTCACTTCAAGCAAGCCCTTCCTGCCTCATGCCCATCCATTCCACCGACATCAGCCTGAGCCTGCAAGGCGAATCGTCCGAAATCGCGGTCATCACGCTGAACCGGCCCGCCAAGCGCAACGCGCTCAACGACGGCCTGATCCTCGCCTTGCGCGACATCTTCCAGGGCATGCCGCAAGGCGTGCGCGCCGCCGTGATCCACGGCGCGGGCGAGCACTTCTGCGCCGGCCTGGACCTCTCCGAACTGCAGGAACGCGACGCCGGCCAGGGCCTGCACCACTCGCGCATGTGGCACGCCGCGCTGGAGTGCGTGCAGCACGGCCCGGTGCCGGTGGTCGCGGCGCTGCACGGCGCGGTGGTCGGCGGCGGCCTGGAGCTGGCCAGCGCCTGCCACATCCGCGTGGCCGACGCCTCGTCCTTCTTCGCGCTGCCCGAAGGCTCGCGCGGCATCTTCGTGGGCGGTGGCGGCTCGGTGCGCATCCCGCGCCTGATCGGCGCCGCGCGCATGGCCGACATGATGTTCACCGGCCGCGTCTACAAGGCCGAGGACGGCGAGCGCATCGGCCTGGCGCAGTACCTGGTGCCCGAAGGCACGGCGCTGGAAAAAGCCATGGAACTGGCGACGCGCATCGCCAGCAACGCACCGCTGACCAACTACGCGCTGATGCACGCCCTGCCGCGCATCGCCGAACAACCGGCCGACCAGGGCTTCTTCACCGAAGCGCTGATGGCCGCCATCGTGCAGAACGCCCCCGAGGCAAAAGAGCGCGTGCGCGCCTTCCTCGAAGGCCGCGCGAACAAAGTGCAACGCGACTGACGTCGCTCCCCCCGCGCCGCCTTCGGCGTCACCCCCCGGAGGGGGGCGATGCCAGCGGCCCGGCAAAGCCGGTTCCGCGGCATCTCTGGAATGAGACACGCGACTCGAGAAACTGATCGATAAAGAAAAGCCCGAGAGAGACATGAGCCAGAACCCCGCCACGGCCGCCCGTTATCGGCCCCTGACCTTCGGTGTCACCCGCGCCACGCTGCGCGACGGCGACACCGGCGTGCACTACCTGAGCGCGCAGCAGGACCTGCCCGCCTTCCCCGGTCGCATCACCGACCGGCTGGTGCACTGGGCCCGGACGCGCCCCGACCAGACCGTGTTCGCGCGCCGCGCGAAGAACGCCGACGGCACCACGGGCGACTGGCGCCACATCAGCTTCGCGCAGGCGCTGGACGCGGCGCGCCGCATCGGCCAGGGCCTGCTGAACCGCGGCCTGTCCGCCGACAAGCCGGTGCTGATCCTGAGCGAGAACGACCTGGAACACGCGCTGCTCGCGCTGGGCTGCGTCTACGCCGGCATCGCCTACTGCCCGACCTCGCCGGCCTATTCGCTGGTGAGCCAGGACTTCGACAAGCTGCACCACGTGGTGAAGACGCTCACGCCCGGCCTGGTGTTCGCCGCCGACGCGCAGCGCTACAGCCGCGCCATGCTGGCCACGCTGGGGCCCGACGTGGAGCTGGTGACGACCGCGGGCAGCGTGCCCGGCCGCGCCACCACCTCGTTCGCCTCGCTGCTGCGCCACCGAGGCCACACCGGCGGTGGACGCCGCCATGGCCGCCACCGGCCCGGACACCATCACCAAGTTCCTCTTCACCTCGGGCTCGACCAAGATGCCCAAGGCCGTGATCAACACGCAGCGCATGTGGTGCGCCAACCAGCAGCAGATGACGGAGTCGATGCCGGTGCTGGCCGAGAACCCGCTGGTGCTGGTGGACTGGCTGCCCTGGAACCACACTTTCGGCGGCAACCACAACGTCGGCATGGTGCTGTACCACGGCGGCACGCTCTACATCGACGACGGCAAACCCACGCCCGCGCTGATGGCCGAGACGCTGCGCAACCTGCGCGAGATCGCGCCCACGGTGTACTTCAACGTGCCCACGGGTTTCGAGGCGATTGCCAACGCGATGAAGACCGACGAGGCCCTGCGCAAGACCCTGCTCTCGCGCGTGCGCATGTTCTTCTACGCGGGCGCCGCCCTGGCCCAGCCGGTGTGGGACGCCCTGCACGCGGTGCAGGAACAGGAGATCGGCGAGCGCATCGTCATGGGCACGGGCCTGGGCATGACCGAGTCGGGCCCGTTCGGCCTGTACGTGACCAGCGCCAACGTGAAGGCCGGCGACCTGGGCCTGCCCACGCCGGGCCTGGTGCTCAAACTGGTCGACACCGACGGCAAGACGGAGGTGCGCTACAAGGGCCCGAACATCACGCCGGGCTACTGGCGCATGCCGGCGGAGACCGCCGAGTCCTTCGACGAAGAAGGCTTCTTCAAGACCGGCGACGCGGTGAAGTGGATCGACGAGACCGACATCCACCAGGGCCTGAAGTTCGACGGCCGCATCGCCGAAGACTTCAAGCTCGCCACCGGCACCTTCGTGAGCGTGGGCCCGCTGCGCGCCAAGATCATCGCCGCCGGCGCGCCCTACATCCAGGACGTGGTGCTCACCGGCCTGAACATGAAGGAAGTCGGCGCCATGGTGTTCCCCACCGGCGCGGTGCGCGCGCTCAGCGGCCTGGGCGCCGAGGCCTCGCTGCACGAGGTGCTCGACAGCGCGCCCGTGCTCGCGCATTTCCAGCGCGTGGTGACCGAACTGGCCAAGACGTCCACCGGCAGCGCCAGCCGCATCGCGCGCCTGTGCCTGCTGGCCGACCCGCCCACCATCGACCGCGGCGAGATCACCGACAAGGGCTCGATCAACCAGCGCGCGGTGCTGGCCCACCGGGCCGAGACCGTGGAGCGCCTGCACGCCGACACGCTGCACGCCATCCTGAAACCCGAATAAACGAAAGACGACATGGCTTCCCGAGGATTCTTCAACGCGTTCGACGACGTCTGGCTGCTCGACGGCGTGCGCACCCCCCTGGTGGACTACTGCGGCGCGCTCGGCCACATCTCGCCCACCGACCTGGGCATCAAGGCCGCGCGCGAAGCGCTGGCGCGCGCGGGCGTGCCGGGCGAGCACATCGGCTCGGTGGTCACGGGCAACATGGCGCCCGGCGATTTCGACCAGTTCTTCCTGCCGCGCCACATCGGCCTGTACGCCGGCGTGCCGGTGGAGGTGCCGGCCATCATGGCGCAGCGCATCTGCGGCACCGGCTTCGAGCTGTTCCGCCAGGCCGGCGAACACATCCAGGGCGGCGCCTGCGAGGCCGCGCTGGTGGTGGGCACCGAGAGCATGACGCGCAACCCCATCGCCGCCTTCGACCACCGCACCGGCTTCAAGCTGGGCGCGCCGGTGGGCTTCAAGGACTACATGTGGGAAGCGCTGAAGGACCCGGCGGCGGGCATCAACATGATCCAGACCGCCGAGAACCTGGCGAAGCAATACAGCATCACCCGCGAAGAGGTGGATGCCTTCGCCTCGGCCTCGTTCGCCAAGGCCGTGGCCGCGCAGGAAAGCGGTTTTCTCGCCGGTGAGATCGTGCCGGTGGTGACCGAGAAGTTCGAGCTCGCGGGCTACAAGGCGCGCGGCATCAAGCTGCAAGGCAAGCTCACCGAGGTGCGCACCGACACCCACCCGCGCCTCTCGCCGGTGGAGGTGCTGGCCAAGCTCAAGCCCGTGTTCGAAGGCGGCGTGCAGACCGGTGGCAACAGCTCGGCCCTGGTGGACGCCGCCGCGGCCTGCGTGGTCGCCTCCGGCGCCTACGCGAAGGCGAACGGCAAGCAATCGCTGGCCCGCGTGGTCGCCGCCGCCGCCGTGGGCGTGCCGCCCGAGATCATGGGCATCGGCCCGGCGCCGGCCATCCGCCTGCTGCTGGAGCGCACCGGCCTGAGGCTGAGCGACATCGCGCGCTTCGAGGTGAACGAAGCGCAAGGCGCGCAGACCCTGGCGGTGGCGCGCGAGCTCGGCATGGACCTCGACAAGCTCAACGTCAACGGCGGCGCGATCGCGCTGGGCCACCCGCTCGCCGCCACCGGCGTGCGCCTGACGCTCACGCTGGCGCGCGAACTGCAGCGCAGCGGCCAGCGCTACGGCATCTCCAGCGCGTGCGTGGGCGGTGGCCAGGGCATGGCCCTCCTGATTCAAAATCCGAACGCCTGAAACCAGAGAAGAAGGAGACCTCTATGAACATTCAAGGACACGCGGCCCTCGTCACCGGTGGTGGCTCGGGCCTGGGCGAAGCCACCGCGCGCGAACTCGCGCGCCTGGGCGCCAAGGTCGCCGTGCTCGATGTGAACCTGGACAACGCCAAGCGCGTGGCGGCCGACATCGGCGGCGTGGCGCTGCTGTGCGACATCACCGACACCGAGAGCCTGCAGGCCGCGATCGACCAGGCCGCCGCGGCCCACGGCCCGGCGCGCATCCTGATGAACATCGCCGGCATCGGCTCGGCCAAGCGCGTGGTCGCCAAGGACGGCAGCCCCGCGCCGCTGGAAGACTTCGCCAAGGTCATCAACGTCAACCTGATCGGCACCTACAACGTCAGCCGCCTGTTCGCCGCCGCCTGCGCCAGGCTCGATGCGCTGGAAGACGGCGAGCGCGGCGTGATGGTGTTCACCGCCAGCGTGGCCGCGTTCGACGGCCAGATCGGCCAGCAGGCCTACAGCGCCTCCAAGGGTGGCCTGGTGGGCATGACGCTGCCGATGGCGCGCGACCTCGCGCAGCACGGCATCCGCGTCTGCACCATCGCGCCCGGCCTGTTCAGCACGCCGCTGATGAAGCAGCTGCCCGAGCCGGTGCAGCAGTCGCTGGCCGCCAGCATCCCCTTCCCGCCGCGCCTGGGCAAGCCCGAGGAGTTCGCCCAGCTCGCCGCGCACATCGTCACCAACACGCACCTCAACGGCGAAGTGATCCGCCTCGATGGCGCACTCCGCATGGCCCCCCGGTAAACCCCCTCATGACCAAGACCGTTGTTTACGAAGTGGAAGTGATGTTCGGCGACTGCGACCCCGCTGGCATCGTCTTCTTTCCGAATTTCTCGAAGTGGATGGACGCGTCCTCGCTGAACTTCTTCGTCAAGTGCGGCGTGCCGCCCTGGCGCGAGCTGGTCAAGACGCGCGGCATCGTGGGCACGCCTCTGCTGGAGATCCACACCAAGTTCAGCCGCCCGGCCACCTACGGCGAGCGCCTGCAGATTCACACCAGCGTGACCGAGTGGCGCGAGAAGGTGTTCATGCACCGGCACGTGGTGAAACGCGGCGACGAGGTGCTCTGCGAAGGCACCGAGACGCGCGCCTTCGTGATCCACCCGCCCGAGGCGCCCGAGCGCATCAAGGCCATTCCCGTGCCCGAGGACATCAAGGCCCTCTGTTCCTGACCCCTGCGTTTTCCCTGCCCTTTCCCTTTTCACCACCCCAGAAGGAGACTCGAATGAAAGCCGTCAAAACCCTCGTCGCCGTCGCCGTCACGGCCCTGGCCAGCACCGCGGCGCTGGCCGACATCAACGTCGGCGTGATCCTCTCGCTCACGGGCCCGGGCTCCGGCCTCGGCATTCCGATGCAGAACCAGTTCAAGCTGTTTCCGCAGACCATTGGCGGCGAGAAGGTCAACCTGATCATCCTGGACGACGCGAGCGACCCGGGCAAGGGCGCTGCCAACGCACGCCGCCTGGTGACCGACGACAAGGTCGACGTCATCATCGGTTCGACCCTCACCCCGGTGGCCGCGGCCATCGCCCCGGTGGCAGCCGAAGCCAAGACCGTGCAGCTGGCCGCTTCGCCCGTGGGCGTGCCGCCCGGTGCCGACCAATGGCTGTTCCGCCTGCCGCAGGGCAACGATGTGATGGGCTTCGCCGTGGTCGAGCACATGAAGAAGCAGGGCATCAAGACCATCGGCTTCCTGGGCTACACCGACGCCTACGGCGAGCTGTGGCTCAAGGCCATGACGCCGCTGGCCGAGAAGGCCGGCATGAAGATCGTGGCCGCCGAGCGCTTCGCGCGCGCCGACACCAGCGTGACGCCGCAGGCGCTCAAGCTCACCGCCGCCAACCCCGATGCGATCCTGGTGGTGGCGACCGGCTCGGGCGCGGCCATGCCGCACAAGGCCATCGTCGAGCGCGGCTACAAGGGCAAGATCTACCAGACGCACGCTGCCGCCACGCCCGACCTGGTGCGCATCGGTGGCAAGGACGTGGAAGGCTCCTTCGTGGTCTCCGGTCCGGCTGTGATCGCCGAACAGTTGCCTGACAACCACCCGTCCAAGAAGCTGGCCATGGACTTCGTCACCAACTACGAGAAGCTGGTCGGCCCAGGCATGCGCAACCAGTTCGCGGGCCACGCCTACGACGCCGCCATCGCACTGAACAAGGCCGTGCCGATCGCACTGAAGACCGCCAAGCCCGGTACGCCCGAGTTCCGCGCCGGTCTGCGCGACGCACTCGAAACCATGGGCCGCACCGTGTTCGCGCACGGCGTGATGAACTGGACCAAGGACGACCACTGGGGCTTCACCAATGAGACCGGTGTGATGCTGAAGGTCGTCGACGGCAAGTTCAAAGTCGAGTGATTCGAAACTCCCCCCTGCGCCGCTGACGCGGCTTCCCCCCTCTGTGGCGCGCCTTCGGCGCTTCGAGGGGGGACGACACCTGGGGCCGGCGGAGCCGGACCCTCGGTGTCCCTGTTCGAGAGTGTCTCTTTCTTGCGCTGAGGCTTTTATGGATTTCTCAATCGCCAGCATCCTGGCGTTGGATGGTCTGACCAACGGTGCGGTGTACGCACTGCTGGGCCTGGCGATCGTCCTGGTGTTCACCGTCACCCGGATCATCTTCATTCCCCAGGGGGAGTTCGTCGCTTACGGCGCGCTCACCCTGGCGATCTTCCAGACCGGCAAGGTGCCCGGCACCGTGTGGCTGCTGTTGCTGCTGGCCAGCGTGGCCGCGCTCATGGAGCTGTTCGGCCGTTGGCAGCACCAGCGCAATGCGCTGATCGCCGTCAAGGCGGCCGCGCGCACGCTCGCCTTGCCCGTTGTCGTCTCTCTCGTCGCCATCTGGGCCGCGCCGCAGCAGTTCCCGCTGTGGGTGCAGGCGGTGCTCAGCGTGGCGGTGGTCACCGTGTACGGCCCGCTGGTGTACCGCGTGGCCTACCAGTCGCTGGAGAGCTCCACGCCGCTGGTGCTGCTGATCGTGTCGGTCGGCGTGCACTTCGCCTTGACCGGCCTGGGCCTGCTGTTCTTCGGCGCCGAGGGCTTCCGCAACCCGGCGTTCTGGGACGCGCGCTACGCCATCGGCCCCGTCATGCTGTCGGGTCAGGCCATCATCACCTTCGCGGCGACGGTGGCCCTCATCGTCATGCTCTGGCTCTACTTCGAGCGTTCGCTGCGCGGCAAGGCGCTGCGCGCCATCGCCGTCAACCGCACCGGTGCCCGCCTGATGGGCATCTCCTCACAAGCCTCCGGCCAGCTGACCATGACCATGGCGGCCTTCATCGGCGCGCTCTCGGGCCTGCTGATCGGCCCGACCACCACGGTGTTCTACGACTCCGGCTTCCTGATCGGCCTCAAGGGCTTCGTGGCCGCCGTGGCGGCCGGCCTGGCGAGCTACCCGGGCGCGCTGGTCGCGGCCCTGGGCGTGGGCGTGATCGAGGCCTTCGGCTCCTTCTGGGCCAGCGCGTTCAAGGAAGTCATCGTCTTCACGCTCATTCTTCCGGTCCTGCTGTTCCGCTCGCTGCGCAGCAAGCACTCCGACGAGGACCACTGACATGCCAAAAAATCAAAACCTGGGCCTGCTGATCCTGGCCGTCGCGATCCCGTTGCTTGCGCTCGCGCCCCTGCCCGATTTCTGGGTCACACAGCTCAACTACATCGGCATCTACAGCATGACGGTGCTGGGCCTGATCCTGCTCACCGGCGTGGGCGGCCTCACCTCGTTCGGCCAGGCGGCCTTCGTCGGCATCGGCGCCTACACCACGGCCTGGCTCACGCTCAACCTGGGCGTGTCGCCCTGGATCACGCTGTTCATCGGCATGGCGCTGACCGCCGGCAGCGCGCTCATCGTGGGCCTGATCACGCTGCGCATGTCGGGCCACTACCTGCCGCTGCGCCACCATCGCCTGGGGCCTGTCGCTGTACTACCTCATGGGCAACCTGGACGCGCTGGGCAAGTACGACGGCCTGCTGGGCATCAAGAGCCTGTCCATCGGCGGCTTCGACATCGGCCAGGGCCGCGCCTTCTTCGTGTTGACCTGGGTCATCCTGCTGGCCTTCGTGGCCGCGCTGATGTTCCTGCTGGACTCGCGCGCGGGCCGCGCCATGCGCTCGCTCAAGAGCGGCTCGCAGATGGCCGAGGCGATGGGCATCAACACCTTCCGCTACAAGGTCACCATGTTCGTGCTGGCCGCGCTGTTCGCCTCGGTGGCGGGCTGGCTGCTCGCGCACTTCCAGCGCACGGTGAACCCCTCGGCCTTCGGCCTGAAGATGGGCATCGAGTACCTGTTCATGGCGGTGATCGGCGGCGTGGGCCACGTGTGGGGCGCCATCGTCGGCGCCGGCCTCATCCGCGTGCTGGAAGACCAGCTGCAGGTGCTGCTGCCCCGCCTGATCGGCACCAGCGGCAGCTACGAGGTGATCGTCTTCGGCATCGCGCTGGTGGTGGTGCTCAAGTACCTGCCCGACGGCCTGTGGTCCGTGGTCGGCAAGGGCAAGGCGCCGAAGCCGCGCGCGGTGGACTGGCAGAACGCCGCCGCCCTGCCCGAGCGCGCCAAGCCCGCCGCTGGCGAGCTGGTGCTGGACGTGCAGAAGGCGCGCATGCAGTTCGGCGGCCTGGTGGCGGTGAACGACATCAGCTTCCAGATCCACGCCGGCCAGATCGTCGGCCTGATCGGCCCCAACGGCGCCGGCAAGTCCACCACCTTCAACCTGATCACGGGCGTGCTGCCCGCCACCAGCGGCGAGGTGCGCTTCCAGGGTGGCAACGTGATCGGCAAGCCCTCGCGCGCCATCGCGCAGCTGGGCATGGCGCGCACCTTCCAGCACGTGAAGATGATCCCGGACATGACGGTGCTCGAGAACGTGGCACTGGGCGCGCACACGCGCGGCCGCAAGGGCGTGCTGCCCGCCATGCTGCGCGCCAACCGCGCCGAGGAACGCCAGCTGTTCCGCGAGGCGCAGCGCCAGCTCGAGCGCATCGGCATGGGCGAGTACCTGCACGAACAGGCCGGCAACCTGGCCATGGGCCCGCAGCGCCTGATGGAAATCGCGCGCGCCCTGTGTGCCGACCCGACCCTGCTGCTGCTGGACGAACCCGCCGCCGGCCTGCGCCACAAGGAGAAGCAGGCCCTGGCCGGCGTGCTGCGCCAGCTCAAGGCCGAGGGCATGAGCATCCTGCTGGTGGAACACGACATGGACCTGGTGATGCAGATCTGCGACCACCTGGTGGTGATGGAATTCGGCACCCTGCTCACGCAGGGGCCGCCCGAGCAGGTGCAGCAGGACCCCAAGGTGCGCGCCGCCTACCTGGGCACGGAACACTGAGGCACGAGACATGAGCAACCCCATTCTTCAAGTCAAGGGCCTGCGCGCCGGCTACGGCCGCGCCGAGGTGCTGCACGGCATCGACCTGCAGGCGCAAGCCGGCGGCGTGATCACCGTCATCGGCCCCAACGGCGCGGGCAAGTCCACGCTGCTCAACACCCTCATGGGCATCCTGCCCGGCCAGGGCGCGATCGAGTTCCGCGGGCAGGACATCAGCACCCTCACGCTCGAAGAGCGCGTGATGAACGGCATGGCCCTGGTGCCCGAGAAGCGCGAGCTGTTCGGCACCATGGCGGTGGAAGACAACCTGCTGCTCGGCGGTTTCCGCCAGATGCGCCTGGGCAACGCCCAGTGGCGCAGCCGCCTGGACGACGTCTACAGCATCTTCCCGCGCCTGCAGGAGCGCCGCGTCCAGCTCGCCGGCACGCTCTCGGGCGGCGAACGCCAGATGCTGGCCGTGGGCCGCGCGCTCATGTCCGCGCCCGACCTGCTCATGCTCGACGAGCCCAGCCTGGGCCTGGCGCCGCTGATCGTCAAGGAGATCTTCGCCATCATCGACCGCCTGCGCCAGACCGGCGTGACCATCGTGCTGGTGGAGCAGAACGCGCGCGCCGCGCTGCAGGTGGCCGACCACGGCTACGTGCTCGAGATGGGCGAACTCAGCGCCCAGGGCCCGGCCAGCGAACTCGCCAGCGACCCGCGCGTGATCGAGACCTACCTCGGCACCGCGCGCAAAGCCACCGCCGCATGAACGCCTACCAGCCCCGCGCCGCCGAACATGCCTTCGTGCTGTTCGACGTGCTGCGCGCGCACGAACACATCGCCGAACTGCCCGCGCTGGCCGAGCACGCCGACACCGGCCTGCTCACGCAGGTGATCGAGGAAGCGGGCAAGTTCGTCGGGGAAGTGATCGCCCCGCTCAACCGCGAAGGCGACGAAGTGGGCGCGCAATGGAACGCCGGCGCGGTCACCATGCCGCCCGGCTTCCGCGACGCCTACCAGGCCTTCTGGCAGGCCGGCTGGCCCTCGCTGGCCAGCGCCCCCGAAGACGGCGGCCAGGGCCTGCCCACCGTGGTGGAAGCGGTGCTGCACGAGATGCTCAACGCCGCCAACCACGGCTGGACCATGGCCCCCGGCCTGCTGCACGGCGCCTACGAATGCCTGCGCCACCACGCGAGCGACGAACTCAAGGCCCGCTACCTGGAGAAGCTGGCCTCGGGCGAATGGCTCGCCACCATGTGCCTGACCGAGCCCCACGCCGGCAGCGACCTGGGCCTGGTGCGCACCAAGGCCGTGCCGCTGGCCGACGGGCGTTGCGCCCTCAGCGGCACCAAGATCTTCATCTCGGGCGGCGAACACGACCTGGCCGACAACATCGTGCACCTGGTGCTCGCGCGCCTGCCCGACGCCCCGCCCGGCCCCAAGGGCCTCTCGCTCTTCCTCGTGCCCAAGTTCCACGAAGACGGCAGCCGCAGCGCCGTGCACTGCGAGCGCATCGAGGAAAAGATGGGCATCCACGGCAGCCCCACCTGCGTGATGCGCTTCGACGAGGCCGCCGCCTCCCTGGTCGGCGAGCCCGGCAAGGGCCTTAACGCCATGTTCGTCATGATGAACGCGGCGCGCCTGCTGGTGGGCCTGCAGGGCGTGGGCCTGCTCGACGCCGCCTGGCAGAAAGCCCATGCCTACGCGCAGGAGCGCCGCCAGATGCGCGCGCCCGGCACCACGAGCAAGGCCGGCGAGGCCGACCCGATCGCCCTGCATCCTGCGATCCAGCGCATCCTGGGCACCCAACGCGCCTGGATCGACGCCGGGCGCGTGATCGCCTACCGCACCGCGCTCGAACTCGACACCCAGAAACACCACCCCGACGCCGCCCGGCGCGAGGCCGCCGCGCGCTGGTGCAGCCTGGTCACGCCGGTGCTCAAGTCCGCCTGGACCGAGCAGGCCTTCAGCGGCGCCAGCGCCTGCCTGCAGGTGTTCGGTGGCCACGGCTACGTGCGCGAATGGGGCATCGAGCAGCACGTGCGCGACGCGCGCGTCGGCGATGATCTACGAGGGCACGAACGAGATCCAGGCGATCGACCTGCTGGTGCGCAAGACCCTGCCCGACGGCGCCACCGCGCTGCAGGCCCTGCTGGCCGACCTCAACAGCGACCTGGCCGCCCTGCCCGAGGCGGCGGCCACCCGTGGCGCCCTGGCGCGTTTCGGCGACTTCGTGCGCGAGCGCGTCGTGCCCATGGCCGGCGCCTCGGCCGAGCGCCCGTTCTGGCTGGCCGACGACTTCCTGCGCGCCACCGCCCTGCTGCTCATGGCCTGGGCCTGGGAGCGCCTGGCCGCCACCGCCGGCCACGGCGCCGAGGCCCGCGCCGCCTTCTGGCGCTGGGTCTGGCCCGAGTTCGAGATGCGCCTGGCCATGATGGACGCCACCCTGGTCACCTAAGCTCCGCGACCATGTCCGAAACCGCCCTCTCCACCGCCAATGCCCTGCGGCGCCCGCGCGGCCCGCGCAAGCCCGCCGCCCCGGCGCCGCTGGACAGCGCGCCGGAGAGCGCCGGGCCCGAGATCGACACCAGCTACCTCGAAACCCTGCTGGGCTACAACGCGCGGCGCACCGCGCTGGCCGTGATCACGGTGTTCCTGCGCCGCATGGAGCCCTTCGGCATGCGGCCGGTGGACTTTTCCGTGCTCTCGGTCGTCGCGCACAACCCGGGCGTGACCTCGCGCCAGATCTGCGCCGCCCTGGACATCCTGCCGCCCAACCTGGTGGGCATGGTCAAGAGCCTGCAGAAACGCGGCCTGATCCTGCGCAAACCCCACCCCACCGACCGGCGCGCCCAGGGCCTGCACCTCTCGGCGCCCGGCGAGCGCCTGTACCGCGAGGCCCAGGCCACGGCCACCGCGCTGGAGCGCGACGTGGCCGACCGCCTCTCGCCCGAGGAGCTGCAGACCCTCATCGGCCTGCTGCGCAAGGTCTACCGCCGCCCGGCCACGCCCGCGCAATCCGGGTAAGTCCGTAGCCTTGGCCTTTGCGCCACAGAACGGGGGTTCCCGCAGCTAGCAAACCGGTAGCGCGGGCCGTATATTGCGAGAACCAGACGGGCCCGTCGCAGGAGACCTCGCATGAGTGCCAAGGACAACGCTGCCGTGATGCAACTCTTCGACTTGCTGGAATCGCGCTACGCCATGCGCGTGATCTGGGCCCTGAGCGACGGCCACCCCCAGACCTTCCGGCTCCTGCAGGACAGCGTGGGCGGCGTCACCCCGAACACGCTCAACACCCGCCTGAAAGAGCTGCGCGCCGCCCGCCTGGTGGACCACAGCGGCCATGGCTACCGGCTCACCACCCAGGGCGCCGATCTGGCGCGCCGGCTGGTGGAAGTGCAGCAATTCGCGGGCAAATGGTCACACCAGCAGGCGCGCGCTACCCATCCCCTGCCCGCCGGGACATAGAATCACGCCCCTGGACAGGCCGCCTTCGCGCCGGCAGCGTCCACCGGTGGCCAAAGTGCCACCTCCCACCCTTGAATCCGGGCCCGTCGGCCCCAATTGCCCTGCATGGCCGTCCTGGCCATTGACTTCACGCACTTCAAAGACCCATGAGCCAGACGACACCCCATACCGCCCAGCCCGACCCGAACGCGCCTGTGAGCCCCGAAGAGGCCCTGGCCGCCGAGGCCGCCAACCAGGCCGATGCCGTCGCCGCCCTGACCCAGGATCTCTCCACGCTCAAGGCCCAGAACGCCGACCTGGCCGACCAGTTCCTGCGCGCCAAGGCCGAGGCCGAAAACGCCCGCCGCCGCGCCGAGGAAGAGGTCAGCAAGGCCCGCAAGTTCGCCGTGGAGAGCTTTGCCGAGAGCCTGCTGGCCGTGGCCGACAGCCTCGAAGCCGGCCTGGCCATCCAGGAAGCCACGCGCGAACAGCTGCGCGAAGGCACCGAGGCCACGCTCAAGCAGCTCAAAAGCGCGCTGGAGCGCCACAAGGTGCTGGAAATCAACCCGACCGGGGCCGCGAAGTTCGACCCCCACCAGCACCAGGCCATCAGCATGGTGCCTGCCGACCAGGAAGCCAACACCGTGGTCAGCGTGCTGCAGAAGGGTTACCTCATCGCCGACCGCGTGCTGCGCCCGGCCCTGGTGACGGTGGCAGCCCCCAAATGATCACCCGGCGGGCTTGAAATACCCACCGGTTATCCACACCTTCCCCACATCGTTTTTCACAACATCCTCACTTTTCGCATCGGAGCAACAACATGGGACGAATCATCGGCATTGACCTGGGCACCACCAACTCGTGCGTGTCCATCATGGAAGGCAACAACACCAAGGTGATCGAGAACGCCGAGGGTGCGCGCACCACGCCGTCGATCGTGGCCTACCAGGAAGACGGCGAAGTGCTGGTTGGCGCCTCGGCCAAGCGCCAGGCCGTCACCAACCCCAAGAACACGCTGTACGCGATCAAGCGCCTGATCGGCCGCAAGTTCACCGAGAAGGAAGTCCAGAAGGACATCAACCTCATGCCCTACTCCATCGTGGCCGCCGACAACGGCGACGCCTGGGTGGAAGTGCGCGGCAAGCAGATCTCGGCCCAGCAGGTCAGCGCCGACATCCTGCGCAAGATGAAGAAGACCGCCGAGGACTACCTGGGCGAGCCGGTCACGGAAGCCGTGATCACGGTGCCCGCGTACTTCAACGACGCCCAGCGCCAGGCCACCAAGGACGCCGGCCGCATCGCCGGCCTGGACGTCAAGCGCATCATCAACGAGCCCACCGCCGCGGCCCTGGCCTTCGGCCTGGACAAGCAGGAAAAGGGCGACCGCAAGATCGCCGTGTACGACCTGGGTGGCGGCACGTTCGACGTGTCCATCATCGAGATCGCCGACGTCGATGGCGAGAAGCAGTTCGAGGTGCTCTCCACCAACGGCGACACCTTCCTGGGCGGTGAAGACTTCGACCAGCGCATCATCGACTACATCATTGGCGAGTTCAAGAAAGAGCAAGGCGTCGACCTGTCCAAGGACGTGCTCGCGCTGCAGCGCCTGAAGGAAGCCGCCGAGAAGGCCAAGATCGAGCTCTCCAGCTCGGCCGCGACCGACCTGAACCTGCCCTACATCACGGCCGATGCCTCGGGTCCCAAGCACCTGAACATCAAGCTCACGCGCGCCAAGCTCGAAGCCCTGGTGGAAGAGCTGATCGAGCGCACCATCGCGCCCTGCCGCACCGCCATCAAGGACGCCGGCATCAGCGTGTCCGACATCCACGACGTGATCCTGGTCGGCGGCATGACCCGCATGCCCAAGGTGCAGGAAAAGGTGAAGGAATTCTTCGGCAAGGAACCGCGCAAGGACGTGAACCCCGACGAAGCCGTGGCCGTGGGTGCCGCCATCCAGGGCCAGGTGCTCTCCGGTGACCGCAAGGACGTGCTGCTGCTCGACGTGACCCCGCTGAGCCTGGGCATCGAGACCATGGGTGGCGTGATGACCAAGATGATCACGAAGAACACCACGATTCCGACCAAGTTCGCGCAGACCTTCTCGACCGCCGAGGACAACCAGCCGGCCGTGACCATCAAGGTGTTCCAGGGCGAACGCGAGATCGCCTCGGGCAACAAGCTGCTGGGTGAGTTCAACCTCGAAGGCATCCCGAGCGCGCCGCGCGGCATGCCGCAGATCGAGGTCTCGTTCGACATCGACGCCAACGGCATCCTGCACGTGGGCGCCAAGGACAAGGGCACCGGCAAGGAAAACAAGATCACCATCAAGGCGAACTCGGGCCTGTCGGAAGACGAGATCCAGCAGATGGTGAAGGACGCCGAGCTCAACGCCGCCGACGACAAGAAGAAGGTCGAGCTGGTGCAGGCCCGCAACCAGGCCGAAGCCATGGTGCACAGCGTGAAGAAGTCGCTGGGTGAACACGGCGACAAGCTCGAAGGCGCCGAGAAGGAAGCCATCGAAGCCGCGTTGAAGGACGTGGAAGAAGCCGCCAAGGGCGAGGACAAGGAAGCCATCGAGGCCAAGACCGAAGCCCTGATGGCCGCGAGCCAGAAGCTGGGCGAGAAGGTGTACGCCGCGTCGCAGGCCGAAGCCGCCGCCGCCGCGGGTGGTGCTGGCGCCGATGCCGCACCGCAAGGCAGCAGCAAGCCGGACGACGACGACGTGGTCGATGCCGAAGTCAAGGAAGTGAAGAAGGGCTGATCGGGGCCCGCTTCCCACCCCATTCGCCGCGTCCGGGCAACCTGACGCGGCGTTTGTGCTCCAAACGAACCGCAAGAAACCATGGCTAAACGCGATTTTTACGAAGTGCTGGGCGTGCCCAAGAACGCCGGCGACGACGAGATCAAGAAGGCGTATCGCAAGCTGGCGATGAAGCACCACCCCGACCGCAACCAGGGGGATGCGGCCAAGGCGGCCGAAGAGAAGTTCAAGGAGGCCAAGGAGGCCTACGAGATGCTGTCGGACCCGCAGAAGAAGGCGGCCTACGACCAGTACGGCCACGCGGGCGTGGACCCCAACATGCGCGGCGGTGCGGGTGGCGCCGAAGGCTTCGGCGGTTTTGGCGACGCGTTCGGCGACATCTTTGGCGACATCTTCGGTGGCGCGCGCGGCGGCCAGCGCGGCGGGCGCCAGGTGTACCGCGGTGCCGACCTCTCCTACGCGATGGAAATCTCGCTCGAAGAGGCCGCCGCCGGCAAGGAAACGCAGATCCGCATTCCCTCGTGGGACAACTGCGAGACCTGCAGCGGCACCGGCGCCAAGCCCGGCACCAGCGTGAAGACCTGCACCACCTGCCACGGCCAAGGCTCGGTGCAGATGCGCCAGGGCTTCTTCAGCGTGCAGCAGACCTGCCCCACCTGCCATCGCCAGGGCAAGATCATTCCCGAGCCCTGCACCACCTGCCACGGCCAGGGGAAGATCAAGAAGCAGAAGACGCTGGAGATCAAGATCCCCGCCGGCATCGACGACGGCCAGCGCATCCGCAGCACCGGCAACGGCGAACCCGGCCAGAACGGCGGTCCCTCGGGCGACCTCTACATCGAAGTGCGCCTGCGCAAGCACGACATCTTCGAGCGCGAGGGCGACGACCTGCACTGCCAGGTGCCGGTGAGCATGACGGTGGCCGCCCTGGGTGGCGAGATCGACGTGCCCACGCTGGCGGGCAAGGCCACCATCGACCTGCCCGAAGGCACGCAGAGCGGCAAGACCTTCCGCCTGCGCGGCAAGGGCGTCAAGGGCGTGCGCAGCAGCTACCCCGGCGACCTGTACTGCCACGTGGCGGTGGAAACGCCGATCAAGCTCACCGAGCACCAGCGCAAGCTGCTCAAGGAGCTCGACGAGTCGTTCAAGAAGGGCGGCCACAAGCACAGCCCGAACGACAAGGGCTGGTTCGAGAAGGCCAAGTCGTTCTTCAGCTGATCGGCCGGCTCAGACCTGACAGGCTCAGACCTGAATGAAAAAGCGGCGCCGAGGCGCCGCTTTTTTTTGCTTTCAGAATCGTTGCAGCGGTCTGAAGCAAGACACAGGGGACAGATTGGCCAGCGGCTTGTCAGGTGCCTTCTTCTTCAAAGTAATCGCTGTCCAGCTTCGGTATCTTCACCGCCCGCGCGGTGATGCCCACCTCATGTTGGATCATCAGCTCCGCGAGTCGGTTTCCATCGATCAGCACCATGCCATCGACCGATCCCGCAAACTCCCGGGCTTGCACCGTGTAGCCGGACGTGGTGATGAAGACACCCTTCTTGGCCTTCTGACCTGCCAGGGCACCATAGAACGCCTGCAAGTCGGGTCGGCCGACGGTCGATTGCCACCTCTTGGCCTGGACATACACCTTCTCAAGTCCCAGCTTGTCGAGCGAAATAATGCCGTCGATACCGGCATCGCCGCTGCCGCCAACCTGCTGGAGATCTGCACGGCTGGCCCCATAGCCCATTCGATGCAGAAGATCCAGAACAATCGTCTCAAAAAAGGCCGGGCTGACCTGCGCCAAAGCGTCCAGCAACTCGGTGGTTGCAGCTTCATGAAGCTCCGTCAGCGCCTGGCCAAGACGATCGTCTGGACTGACGGTCGCGGAAAAAGAGGTCGGGGCGAAAGCAGGAAGCGACGCACTGGATGTCGCGCCCGGAAGGCTTTGCGGCTTCAGTTTCACGCCGACAAACCCCATCGCCAGCTGCTCGACCAACTCCGGTGTGAAAGGGTCACCATGTTCTTTCGCGAAAGCCATTCCTTCGGGGGTTACTTTCCAGAAGCCCCTCTTTGGGCTGCTGGAGAGACCCGCACGCTTCAAACGGTCGTGGCCCCAACCCGCGCGGTTCTTGTACATCGGTTGACTGCCGCTGGGAAGAAGCTGCTCTCGATCTTCCGCGGTCAATCCGAGTTGGTTGGCGGCGGCCTCGTGAGCGACTTTCGCATCAACACCCAGAGGGTGCTGGGCCAGATACCTCAGCAGTGGCTCAATGAACTTGTCGTACGTGGGAACAGGCATGTCGTGCAACTCATCGAAAATGAAGCAAAGACTGAAGCGATGGGAGAAAGGCGTTCAAGATCGTCAATCTCCTCACCGGAAAGAGGTTTCATGCAAATGTAACGCTGCATGCCCTCACCGGCGGACCCAGCAAACCGCTCAGTAGTTGTAGAACGCCCGGATCACATTGCCGTCCGGATCGCGCACCACGAATTCGTGCAGCGGGGACCAGGGCTTGGACTCGGGCGGGTGCTGGATGTCGGCACCGTTGCGGACCCAGGCCGCGTGCAAGGCATCCACTTCCTCTTTGCTGTCGAGGTTCAGCCAGATCACCACCGGTGCTGGGTTGCCGAAGTAATCGCGAAACGAGGTGTCGGTGAGGAAGATGCGGCTCCGTCCCTGCGAGATGCCCGCGATCCCGCCCCCCCTCGCGACCCCAATCCACCGTGAAGCCCAACTTCTCTTCGTAATAGCTGAGCGCGGCGGCCATGTCGGTCACGGGGATTTCGGGTACGGCCTGAGGCAAGTCCTTGGTCATGACGGGTCCTTCAATGGCGAGGACCGATACACCACCTTGAAGCGCTCGCAGGCCAGCAGTTGGTCTTCGGTGAAGGCGCGGCCATGCAAGGCGCACTCGCGCTGGAAGAACTGCTCATGTGCTTCGCGCCAGTACGTCAGCGAGCCATCGCCCTCGCCCTCCGTGGCCGCGAACTCGGCGCTGACCTGGTTGAAGGGAACCCGGTCGACGGCCACGGTTTCGATGACGCATTGCGGCACACCGGCCCAGTTGGTCACGACGCTGAGGTCGCCCGGCACCGGCGCGCGCCTGCCCTGCGCCTCGAAAGTCCAGAAGGCCGAGGCCGTCGCGCGCTTCGTGCCGGACAGCACGAGGGCGGCCAGTGAATCCGCCAGGGCCTCGCTGTCGGCGAAGTAGAACGCCTCGTAGAAACGCGATTCGTCCACGCCGGCGGTCGACGCGACATAGGCTTGCCAGAACTCGGCGATGGGGGGAGGCATGGGTGACATGGCCGGCATTGTGCGGGAGGCACTCACCGCCTCAGGGCTTGGTGCCACCCGCAGCCCCGCGAAGGGCCGTGAGCTGATCGCCCAGCCAGCGGCGGCTTTCCACTGGCGCCTGGCCGCCACAGCGGACCTGGTACGGCCGGCCCGAGAGGCTGCTGCGCGACGCGGCCAGCTCGATGAACTGCTCCGCGCTCTGCACCGTGCCCCGCTTCTCGATGTAGGCGAGCTTGTCCAGCAGGTGCGCCTTGGCCCGCGCGCCGTCGTGCCAGCTGCCATTGCGCAGGAACTGGCAGCCCGAGGTTTCGAGGCGGTTCAGCATGGCGTCGATCTCCGCGCGCACGGGCGCAGGCGTGGGGTCGGCGAACGCGGCGCCCCACACGCCCGCCAGCACCAAGACCAGCACCGGCCAACGCGCCCATGCGCGCCGGGGTGGAGCGAGCCGGTCAGGCCGCACGGCGCAGCAAAGCCATGGCATGGCTGTCGATGAATTGGCCGTCCACCCGGAACGCCTGCCGTTGCACGCCTTCGTGCTGAAAGCCCAGGCGCTCGTAGAGCGTGCGCGCGTTGGGGTTGTCCGCGCGCACGGTGAGTTCGATGCGCGTCAGGCCCTGGCGCCACGCCTTGTCGATGGCCGCGACCATGAGCTGCCGGCCCAGGCCCCGGTGCCTCGCCGAAGGCAACAGGCCAATGCCCAGGACGCCGATGTGCGCCCGCGACTGGCCAAACACCGGCAGCACATCGCACCAGCCGACCACGGCACCGTCGATCAGCGCGACGAAATGCGGGCGATCGTGGTCCAGGTTCTGCCGAAAGAAGGCGATGGTCTCGGCCAAGGGCGGCGCCTGCGTCAGCGCGAGAAAGCGCTTTTCGCGCGCCACCGCATCGAGCACCGCGTGAAGCTCGTTGAAGTGCGGTTCGGCGAGGGGGGTGATCGACGAGTTCATCCTGCCCGACTGTACCGGCGCTCCCTATCCCCTTCATTGGCAACATCGATTGGCCTGCGACGATAGTTTTTGTCAAACTAAACGTCAAATTCCATTCGACGCGGGAGCTTCCATGGCCGAACTGATCCGACAAGTCCGACCCGCCTGGGTCCAGCTGCAGCAACTGCCGCCGCTGCCGCCCCACGCCCTGCGCAACGCCTTGCTGGCCCTGGGCACCGGCCTGCTGGTGATGGCAGGCCTGGCCTCGCTCAGCACCTTCTGGGCGCCCACGCGCGCCTGGTGGGACGCGGCCGAACACGGCAGCGCCATGGCGGCCGGCGTGCAGGCCTCGCTGCTGGCCGCGGTGGCGCACCGCCGTGGGCGCGCTGCCGGTGTTCCTGGTGCAGCGCGTGAGCAAGCTGCAGGAAGCCGCCCTGCTGTCGTTCTCGGCCGGCGTGATGCTGGCGGCGGCGATCTTCGCCTTGTTGCTGCCCTCGCTCGATGCGGGCCAGGCGCTGTTCGGTGGCCGCATCGGCGCGGCCGCGCTCAGTGGCGCGGGCCTGGCGCTGGGCATGGGCCTGATGCTGGCGGTGGACCGCTTCACGCCGCACGAACACGCGGTGCTGCCACCGGCCGCGCCGGGCCATGCCGCCAGCGCGCACACGCCCGGCGCTGTGCAGAGTGCCAAGCTCATGGTGCTGGCCATCCTGATCCACAACGTGCCCGAAGGCCTGGCCGTGGGCGCCGCCTATGCCGGCCCGCAGGACGCGGCGGGCGCGCAGACCGGCGCCTCGGTGGCGCTGGCCATCGGCCTGCAGAACATGCCCGAAGGCCTGATCGTGGCCATGGCGCTGCGCACGCTGGGCCGCAGCGCGGCGCAGGCCTGGGGCGTGGCCGCGCTCACCGGCCTGGCCGAGCCGCTGGGGGCCATCCTCGGCCTCGCGGTGCTGGGCAGCCTGCCGGCGTTCTACCCGCTGGGCCTGGCCCTGGCGGCCGGCGCGATGCTGTTCGTGGTGAGCCACGAGATCATTCCCGAGACGCACCGCAACGGCTTCGAAACCCTGGCCACGGGCACGCTGCTGGCGGGTTTCGTGTTCATGCTGTTACTCGATGCCGCCTTGAACTGAGGCCCCCGGCGGGGTGCGTGGCTAAGATCGGGCGCATGAAAGCCCGACGCCCCGCCCCGCCCCTGCTCGCCGCCCTCTGCACCGCCCTGTTCGCCACCGCCGGCCTGGCACAGGCCCCCAACCCCACCCCGGCGCCCGCACCCCAGGAATTCGAGAACTGCCTGAACACGCTGCGCGCCCCCGCCCGCGCGGTGGGCGTGAGCGAGGCGACCTTCACGCAGCACACGCTGGGCCTGGTGCCCGACATGAGCGTGATCGACAAGCTGAACTTCCAGCCCGAATTCCGCACCGCGATCTGGGACTACCTCGCCGGCCTGGTGGACGAGCAGCGCGTGGCCGAGGGCCAGGCCATGCTGGCGCTGCACGCGGAGACGCTCAAGCGGGTGCAGGAGCGCTTCGGCGTGGACCCGCCACGGTGGTGGCGGTGTGGGGGGTGGAGAGCAACTTCGGCCAGACCTTCGGCAAGTCGCCGCTGGTGCAGTCGCTGGGCACGCTGTCCTGCTTCGGCCGGCGGCAGGCCTATTTCCGCACCGAGTTCTACGCCACGCTGCGCATCCTGCAGGCCGGGCACATCGCGCCCAACCGGCTGGTGGGCTCGTGGGCCGGCGCGTTCGGCCACACGCAGTTCATGCCCAGCACCTTCGAGCGGCTGGCGGTGGACTTCGATGGCGACGGCCGCGCCGACCTGATGGACAGCACGCCCGATGCCCTGGCCTCGACCGCGAATTTCCTCGCCAAGGCCGGCTGGCAGAGCGGCCAGCCCTGGGGCTTCGAGGTGAAGCTGCCCCCGGGCTTCAACGCCGGCAACGAAGGTCGCCGCACCAAGCGCACCATGGAAGACTGGGTGTCGCGCGGCGTGAAGCGGGTGGATGGTTCGCCCCTGCCGGCCAGCGGCAGCGCCGGCCTGCTCACCCCCGCCGGGCCGCAGGGGCCGGCCTTCCTGGTGCTGCGCAACTTCGATGCGATCTACAGCTACAACGCGGCCGAGAGCTATGGCCTGGCGATCGCGCACCTGTCGGACCGGCTGCGCGGCGGCGGCCCCTTCGTCACGCCCTGGCCCACCGACGACCCGGGCCTCTCGCGCGCCGAGCGCCGCGAGGTGCAGACCCTGCTGATCGCGCGCGGCCACGACATCGGCGAGGTGGACGGCATGCTGGGCGAGAAGAGCCGCGTGGCGATCCGCGTCGAGCAGGAGCGCCTGGGCCAGGAAACCAGCGGGCGCGCCGGCCAGAAGCTGCTGAAGGCGCTGCGCGGCGGCTGAAATCAGCGGCCCGCGCGGGCCAGGTTGCGCGCCAGGCGCTCGCCGGCCGCGCGCAGGCGCTCGTGCAGCGCGGGCGGCTCCAGCACGTCGAAGTCCACGTCCATCGCCATGAGCCAGTAGGCCAGCGAGTCCAGAGAATCCAGTTGGCCGGCGCCACACCGCATGAGACAGCGCGTGTCGTCGATGGCCTCCAGCGTGGCGGCCGAGGCCGGGATGATGCGCGCCATGGCCTCGCGGGGCCGGTGCAGCACCACGCGCGCCTCGTCGCCGTGCTGCACCCCCGCCAGCGTGCCCGAGACATAGGCGCGCAGGTCGCCCGCCGGCGCGGCCCGTGGCGTGAAGTGCGCGCCGGTGCTCGGCGCGCCTTCCACGCGGTCGATGCGGAAGGTGCGCCAGTCGTCGCGCGCGGGGTCCCAGGCCACCAGATACCAGCGGCTGCCGGTGTGCACCAGGCCTTGCGGCTCCACCGTGCGCACGCTGCTCTGGCCGCGCATGTCGCGGTAGTGGAAGCCCACCTGCAACTGGTCGCGGCAGGCAACGGCCAACAGGGCCAGCACGCCCGCATCGATGGTCGGCCCGCCGCGCTGCAAGGGCACGATGGCCGAGCGCAGCGCGCCGGTGCGGCGGCGCAGCCGGGTGGGCATCACCTGCTCCAGCTTCACCAGGGCGCGCAGCGAGCTCTCTTCCACCCCGCTCACGGTGCCCGAGGCGGCGACCTGCAGCGCGATCGCCACGGCCAGCGCCTCTTCGTCGTCCAGCAGCAGCGGCGGCAGCGACTGGCCCGCGCGAAACGCGTACCCACCCGCCACGCCGCTGCTGGCGTGGATGGGGTAGCCGAGCTGGCGCAGGCGGTCGATGTCGCGCCGCAGGGTGCGGGGATGCACCTCCAGCCGCTCGGCCAGCTCGGTGCCCGCCCAGTGGCTGCGGGTCTGCAGCAGGGACAACACGCGCAGCAGCCGTGAAGACGACGAAAGCATGGCGCCACTCTACCTCGAATCGAGGGCCGAATCTGTCCTCAATAGGCGCGACATTGCAGGCACGTGCCCGACGCGGTGTCGGGCCGATGCTTCAACCCCCTTTCAGGAGTCCACCATGTCCCAGATCGTTCTCTACTGGCACCCCATGTCCAGCGCCACCCCGGTCGCCTGCGCCCTCGCCGAACTGGGCGTGAAACACGACCGCGTGAAGATCGACATCACGAAAGGCGAGCAGCGCCGCCCCGACTACCTGGCCCTCAACCCCAACGGCAAGGTGCCCACCATGACGGTGGACGGCGCACCCCTGTTCGAGGCGCTGGCGATCGAGATGTGGCTGGGCGAGACCTACGGCGTGAAGAAGGGCCTGTGGCCGGCCGAGGGCACGCCCGAGCGCCTGCAGGCGATGGCGTGGAGCACCTGGTCCTACGTGACCTACGGCGCGCAGCTGGTGCGCCTGCAGGCCGCGCGCGACATGGGCACGCCCGACGACGCCCACGGCACGTCGGCGCACAAGGGGCTGGACCAGTTGCTCGCGCTGCTGGACGCGCGCCTGGCGGCCCAGCCCTGGATGCTCGGCGCCGCCTATTCGCTGGTGGACCTGATCGTGGGCTCGGTGATCGGCTACAGCGCCTACATCGGCGCGCCGGTGGGCTCGCACCCGCACGTCGCGGCCTGGCTGGGCAAGGTGCAGGCCCGGCCGGCGATGCAGATCGACGCCTAGAGCTTCACCGCCGTGCCGCTCACGGCGACCATCATCATCCCGTTGGTCTCGCCGAGCACCTCGTAGTCGAAGTCGATGCCGATCACGCCGGTGGCGCCCATCTCGCGCGCCGATTCCATGAGGTCTTCCATGGCGGCGTCGCGCGCGCCCGAGAGGGCGCGCTCGTAGCCCCCGGCCCGCCCGCCCACCACATCGCGCACCGAAGAGAACAGGTCGCGGAAGATGTTGGCGCCGATGATGGCCTCGCCGTGCACGATGCCCAGGTACTGCGACCGCTCCACGCCTTCCGGCGTGGTGGTGCTGAGGAAGAAGCCGTCCTTGCTCTTGGAAAACCAGCCCATGTGAACACTCCCGCAAACGCACCACCCGCCGGGTGCCCGGGCATGGTACCGTGGGCCACACCCTCCACGAAAGCTCCCATGCCAGGCTACCAAGTCCGGACCGAGACCCTCAGCCTCGGCGGCGAAGACTGGCACATCCGTCGGCTGCTCGACGACCAGCAGTACACCGACACCCAGCACCACGCGGCCGACATCGGCCTGCCACCAGCGGGCTGGTCGCATTTCGGGCAGGTGTGGCCCTCCTCGCGCGTGCTCGCGCTGGCCATGCTCACGCACCCCATCGCGGGATTGCGCGTGCTGGAAATCGGCGCGGGCCTGGCGCTGGCCAGCCTGGTGATGCACCGGCGCGGCGGCGACGTGACGGTGAGCGACTGGCACCCGCTGACCGAAGAATTCCTGCGGCACAACCTGGCCCTCAACGGCCTGGGCCCCATGCCCTACCAGGCCGGCAACTGGGAAAGCACCGCCGCCACCGACAACCCGGCCCTGGGCCGCTTCGACCTCATCGTGGGCAGCGACCTGCTCTACGAGCGCCAGCAGCCGGCGCAGCTCGCGGCCTTCATCTTCCGCCACGCCGCGCCCCAGGCGGTGGTGATCATCGTGGACCCCGACCGCGGCAACCGCGCGGCCTTCGGCCGCGACATGGCCGCGCTGGGCTTCACGCTGAGCATGCAGGCGGCCGACCGGCTGCTGGAAGACGGCGAGGCCTACAAGGGCCGCTTCCTGAGCTTCACGCGCTGAGTTGCTGCGGCGCTCAGTGCGCGCCGCCCGCGTCCACGGAGCCGCCGAGCACCGGCTTGGAGAACCAGATCACCGCCACCAGCACGAAGAACAGCGCCGCCGAGAGGTAGAACAGGTCGGTCACGGCCAGCGTGAAGGCCTGCTGGTTGATCAGGCGGTCGATCGTGGTCAGCGCCTGTTCGCGGCTCATGCCGCTGCCCATGAGCTGGTCCAGCGTCGGCCATGGCGGTGGCGTTGCCGGTGTGGATCGACTCCACCAGCTGCGCGTGGTGCAGCGAGGCCCGGCTTTCCCACAGCGTGGTGAACAGCGAGGTGCCCACCGCGCCCGCCGTGATGCGCACGAAGTTGGACAGACCCGCGGCCGACGGCGTCTGCTGCGGCTGCAGGCCCGAGAACACGATGGCCTGCAACGGAATGAAGAAGAACGCCATGGCCGCCCCCTGCAACAGCGTGGGGATCAGGATGGTCATGAAGTCGGCCTGGGTGTTGAAGTTCGAGCGCATCCACAGCACCGCGCCAAAGCCGAGGAAGGCCACGGTGGCGAGCTTGCGCGGGTCGATGCGGCTCACGTTCTTGCCCACCCAGGGCGAGAGCACGATGGCCAGCAGACCCACCGGCGCCGTCGCCAGGCCGGCCCAGGTGGCCGTGTAGCCCATGTGCTGCTGCAGCCACAAGGGCAGCAGCACCACGTTGCCGAAGAACAGGCCGTAGGCGATGGACAGCGCGAGCGTGCCGGTGACGAAGTTGCGCCGCGCGAACAGGCGGATCTCCACGATGGGGTGCTTGTCGGTCAGCTCCCAGGCCAGGAAGAACAGGAAGCTCACCACCGCGACGACGGCCAGCGCGATGATCTCGCCCGACTCGAACCAGTCCAGCTCCTTGCCCATGTCGATCATGATCTGCATGGCGCCGACGAACAGCACCAGCAACACCAGACCGATCACGTCCAGCGGCACGCGGCGCGGGCCGGGGTCGCGGCTGCGGTAGATGGACCAGGTGAGCGCGGCGGCCACCAGGCCCACCGGGATGTTGATGTAGAAGATCCAGGGCCAGGAGATGTTGTCGGTGATCCAGCCGCCCAGCAGCGGCCCGGCCACGGGCGCGACCAGCACGGTCATGGCCCACATGGCCATGGCGGTGCCCGCCTTGGCGCGCGGGTAGCTCGCCAGCAGCAGGGTCTGCGACAACGGAATCATCGGGCCGGCGACCAGGCCCTGCAGCACGCGGAACGCGATCAGCAGGCCGATGTTGGGTGCCAGGCCACACAGCCAGGAGGCGATCACGAACAGCAGCACGCTCATGGTGAACAGGCGCACCTGCCCGAAGCGCTGCGTGAGCCAGCCGGTGAGCGGCACCGAGATGGCGTTGCGCACCGCGAACGAGGTGATGACCCAGGTGCCCTGCGCCGGGCTCACGCCCATGTCGCCCGCGATCGCGGGAATGGACACGTTGGCGATCGAGGTGTCGAGCACGTTCATGAACGTGGCCAGCGACAGCGCGAGCGTGCCCAGCACCAGCTGCGCGCCCTTGAGGGGCTCGAACACCGGTGGCGAGGCGCTCGGCGCGGGCGCCGGCGGTGGGGCCTCGGCGGGCAAGGCCCCCGAGGCGGGAAGGGCGTGGCTGTCGGCCATGGCGGTCAGCGCCGGTTCAACGGGCCAGGGCCACCGAGCCCGTGCTCACCGGGGCGGCCGGCAGGGCCGGCGCGGCGGGGGCGGCGGGCGCCCGCGTGGCGGCCGCCGTGCGCGACCCACCACCACCATGCTGGCCGATGATCTGCTGCACGCGCGTGTCGGCTTCGCGGTTGTCCTGTTCGAACACGGCGGTCTGCACCTCCTGCGGCGCGGCGGCCGCATCGGCCAGCATGCGGCCGTCGGTCTTGCTCACGTCCACGCGCGCTTCCATCGACAGGCCCAGGCGCAGCGGGTGGTCCACCAGTTCCTTGGCGTCCAGGCGCACGCGCACCGGCACGCGCTGCACCACCTTGATCCAGTTGCCGGTGGCGTTCTGCGCCGGCAGCAGCGCGAAGGCCGCGCCGGTGCCCGCGCCCAGGCCCTCGATGGTGCCGTGGTAGGTCACGTTCTTGCCGTACACGTCGGCGCTGAGTTCCACCGGCTGGCCCAGCCGCAGGTTCTTGAGCTGGCTTTCCTTGAAGTTGGCGTCCACCCAGACCTGGTCGAGCGCGATCACCGACAGCAGCGGCGAACCGGCCGGCACGCGCTGGCCCAGCTGCACGTTGCGGCGGGCCACGTAGCCGGCCACCGGCGCCTGCAATTCGACGCGCTTGAGCGCCACATAGGCCTCGCGCACGCGGGCCGACGCGCGCAGCACGCTGGGGTGCTGGTCGACCGCGATGCCTTCAGTCAGCGTCTGGTTCGAGGCCAGCTGTTCCTTCGCGGCGAGCACGGCCGCGCGGGCCGCCTCGGTGGCGCTGCGCGCGGCGGCGAGCTGCGCCGTGGCGTGCTTGAATTCTTCCTGGCCGACGGCACCCGAGGCCACCAGCGGCTGGCGCCGCGCCACGTCGTCCTGCAGGCGCTGCAGGTCGGCCTGCGCGCGCGCCAGGTCGGCTTCGCGCAGGGCGATCTGCGCGCCCTGGGTGCGGTTGTTGGCGTACAGCGTGCGCACCTCGCGCACCGTCTGCGCGAGCTGGGCCTCGGCCTGTTCGAGCGCGATCTTCGCGTCCGTCGGGTCCAGGCGCACCAGCCACTGGCCGGCCTGCACGTGGTCGTTGTCGTTGGCGCTGATCGCCACCACGGTGCCCGCCACCTGCGGCGTGATCTGCACCACGTTGCCCTGCACATAGGCGTTGTCGGTGGTCTCGTAGTGGTTGAGCACCAGGGCCCAGTAGGCGGCGTAACCCAGGCCGGCGGCGAGCACGACCGCGCTCACGGCGGTCAGGGCTTTCTTGCGGGCGGGGTTGCCTTGCGGTGCGGTGGTGTCGGAAGGGGTGGTCATGAGGGGCTCCGTTGGTCGGTGAGCAAGATGAAAAAGGAAGTCAGTGCGAGGCCGGGGTGTCGGGCGCGAAGCCGCCGCCCAGAGCGCGCACCAGCGCCACCTGGGTGGACAGGGCCCGCGCCTGCAGGTCCACGGTCTGGCGCCGCTGGCTGAACAGCGAGGTCTCGGCGCTGAGCACGGTGAGGTAACCGCTCAGGCCCGCGCGGTAGCGCTGGGTGGCGATGTCGTAGGCCGCCTCGGCGGCGCTGCGCGCCTGCGCCTGCTGCTCGCGCTGGCGCTCCAGCGACTGGCGGGCGTTGAGCTGGTCGGCGGTCTCGCGCACGGCTTCGAGCACCGCGCCGTTGTAGCTCTCCACCGCGGCGTCGAGGTCGGCCGTGCGGGTGCGCAGCTGCGCGCGCAGGCGGCCGGCGTCGAAGATCGGCAGGTGGATCGCGGGGCCGATGCCGTAGTGCTGGCTGCCCGAGTCCACCAGGCGGTCCAGCCCGATGCTGGACAGGCCCACGAAGGCGGTGAGGCTCACGTTGGGATAGAACTGCGCCTTGGACACGTCCACGCCCTTGGTGGCCGCCTCCATGCGCCAGCGCGCGGCGGTGATGTCGGGGCGGCGGCCCAGCAGGTCGGCCGGCAGCACCTCGGGCAGCGCCAGGGTGCGCAGGGCCTGCAGGTCGGGCTTCAACTGGTCGTAGCTTGCCGGCGGCAGGGCCGCGAGCGCGGCCAGGGCGTGGCGCGTGCGCAACGATCTGTTCGTCCAGCTGCTCGATCTGCACGCGCGCGTCGGGCAGCGCACCCTCGCCCTGCTTGAGCTCCACGCGCGTGTCCAGCCCGGCGTCCACGCGCTGGCGGATCAGGCCCAGCATCTGCTCGCGCTGGGTCAGGGCCTGCTGCGCGACCTCGCGCTGCGCGAGCAGGCGGCCGAGCTGCACATAGGTCTGCGCCACGTTGCTGGCGAGCACGTTGCGCGCGGCCTGCAGGTCGGCGGCGGCGGCGCGCTCGCTGCCCACGGCGGCTTCGATCGCGGAGCGGTGCAGGCCGAAGAAGTCGAACTCCCAGCTGCCGGCGATCTGCGCGTTCGCCAGCGTGCGCGTGGAGCCGCCCAGCGGCGCCGGGTAGATGCTGTTGGCGCTGAAGTGCTGGCGCGTGGCGTCGGCACTGCCGTTGATCTTCAGGCCGTCGTTGGCCTCTTCGCCGGCCGTGGCGGCCTGGGCGCGCCGCAGGCGGGCCTCGGCCACCTTCAGCGAAGGCTGGGCCTGCAGGGCCTGGTCGATCACCTGGGTCAGGGACACATCGCCCCAGCCGCGCCACCAGTCGGCGGGCACCGGTTCGGCGGTGGCCGCGCCGCTGCCGGCGGGCTGCGCCAGGCCCACGGCCTGCGGTTCCAGCACCGTGGATTGGGATTGAATGCCCGCGCTGCTGGCGCAGGCCGCGAGCACGGCGGCCAGGGCCAGGGTGCTCAGGGCGGCCACCGTGCGGCGTGCGGGGGATATTTGATGGGGCTTCATTTGCTTAGGCAAGTAATGGGGTCAACAAGGCGATGAGGCGGGGGTTCACGAACGGTCCGTCAACCGGAGTCCTTCAGTGCCTCGCCCGTCTCGACCATGCGGCGCAGGTAACCCAGCAGCGCCTGCCACTCGGTCTTGCTGAAACCGGCGAGGTGCTGGTTCATCACATCGGCCAGCACCTCGGGCACGTGTTCCATGGCGGCCTTGCCTTCGGGCGTGAGTTCCACCACCACCACGCGGCGGTCTTCGGTGGAGCGCACGCGCGTGCACAGGCCTTTCTTCTCCAGGCGGTCGAGCAGGCGCGTCATGGCTCCGGCGTCGATCTGCGACCAGCGCGCGAGCTCGGCCACGGTGGCCGTGCCCTGCATGCGCAGCTTCATCAGCGGCCCCCACTGCGCGGTGGTGAGGTCGTGCAGGCACAGGCGCTTGTCGGCCTGGTAGACGATGGACATCATCACGCGCTTCATGAGGTAACCCACGCTCTGGTCGGGCGTGAAGTTGTGTCCGTCGTAGAAGGCGGGGGTCGGGGTGGTGCGAGGCATGCCGCGAATATACATGCCTAGGCAATATTTGTCTTGGCTTCAAAAAAGCCCGCGAGCACGAGAGGGCCAAAAAAGCCGCGTCGAAAAAACGAAAAGGCCCGCGATGCGGGCCTTCTGTCTGGGGCCTGGCCGGGTGGGCCAGGGGGCGATCAGCCGCCCTTCTTCGAGCGCTTGCCCGGGTTCTTCTTGCTGCGCGTGCGCAGCACCACGCTCCAGGCTCACGCGCTGCGCCACGGCCGGGCGTGGTCAGGGTGACGCCAGCGACGGGCTTCGGACGGGGAGTGGCTTTGCGGTCGGCTTCGGTGACGATTTTGTTGCCCATGGCTGGTTCCTGAGAGAGATTGCAAAAGCCGCTATTAGGCCATAGACGGCGCGCCCTCTCCCAGGCACGCCCTCCCCCGCGTTCCAGGCCGGTCCGCCCGCCCAGGCCAATACCCCGCGGCCTTAGTAGGTTTTTGCAGACAAAGTGGGGCAACGGCCCTAGCATTGATTCTGTAATGAATCAACGTTTCATATACAAAACACCCTAATCCACCCGCAGGTCCCCATGAACGACGCACTTCACGGCTCCCGCGCAACCGCCCCGACCAGCGGCGGTTTGCATCCCGCGATCGAATTCATCGGGGTGGACAAGCGCTTTCCCGCACGGGGCAAGAACCCGGAAGTGATCGCCGCGCGCAACGTGACGCTGTCCATCCAGCCGGGCGAGGTGGTGTCCCTGATCGGCCCGTCGGGCTGCGGCAAGAGCACGCTGCTCAACATGGGTTCGGGCCTGGCCAAGGCCTCGGCCGGCACGGTCAAGGTCAACGGTGAAGTGGTCACCGGCCCCAACAAGCACGTCGCCTTCATGCTGCAGAAAGACCTGCTCATGCCCTGGCGCACGATTTCGCAGAACGTCGAGTTCGGCCTGGAGCTGCGCGGCGTGCGCGCCGCCGACCGCGCCGCCATCTCCGAGAAGCTGCTGGCCCAGTGCCACCTCAAGGGCTTCGGCAACAGCTACCCGCACCAGCTCTCCGGCGGCATGCGCCAGCGCGCCGCCATGGCGCGCACGCTCGCGGTGGACCCGATCGTGCTGCTGATGGACGAGCCCTTCTCCGCGCTGGACGCGCAGACCAAGATGATCCTGCAGCAGGACCTGGCGCGCACCGTGGCCGAGCACAAGAAGACCGTGCTCTTCATCACCCACGACCTGGCCGAAGCCGTCGCGCTGTCCGACCGCATCCTGGTCATGAGCGAGCGCCCCGGCACCATCGTCGAAGAGATCGTGGTCGACATCCCCGGCCGCGACAACCCGATGGCGCGCCGCAAGCACCCCGCCGTGGGCGACTACGTCTCGCGCCTGATGGACCTGCTCAAGCTCGACGCGCAGACCGACGTGCACTGACCCCCGCATTCCCATTCACCCACCTCCTGGAGTTGCCATGAAGATGACCCGCGCTTTCAACGGTACCCGCCGTGCCTGCCTGAGCCTGCTCGCCACCGCGGCGCTGGTCTCGCCCCTGGCGGCCCACGCCCAGCTGCAGGAGATCACCTACCTGCTGCCCGCGCCCGGCACGCTGCCCGCCTTCGGCCCCTGGATGCTGGCCCAGGCCAAGGGCTACTACGAGCAGGAAGGCCTCAAGGTCAACTTCGTCACCGCGCGCGGCGGCGTGGACGTGGCCAAGCAGATCGGCGCCGGCAACGCCGTCATCGGCGGCGCCATCGGCGACACCCCCATCATCGCCCGCGCCCAGGGCATCCCCGTCAAGGCCGTGGCCGTGCTCGGCGCCGGTTCGCTCACCCAGCTCGTGAGCCACAAGGACGAGAAGATCGAGAGCCCACGCGAACTCAAGGGCAAGACCGTCACCGTCCTGGCCTACACCGACACCACCTACTACGCCCTGCTGGGCATGCTCAGCAAGGTCGGCCTGACCAAGAACGACGTCAACATCCAGGCCGCCGGCCCCGCGGGCGTGTGGCAGCAGTTCGCCGCCAAGAAGGCCTCGGCCATGGCCGGCGTGCCCGACTGGACGGTGAGCGCGATGGAAGCCGGCGCGCAGGTCGACATCCTGCCGGCCGACATCTACTTCAAGAGCATGGCCCAGGCCATCCTCGCCTCCGACGAGACCATCGCCAAGAACCCCCAGCTGATCCAGAAGCTGGTGCGCGCCACGCTCAAGGGCATGAAGGACATCATGGCCGACCCCAAGGCCGCCACCGCTGCCTACGTGGCGCACGTGCCGGTGCACAAGGGCAAGGAAGCCAGCATCCAGAAGGCCTTCGAACTCTTCAACAAGTACGTCTACGCCGCGCAGAAGGTGCCCGGCACGATGGACGAGGCCCGCCTGGCCGAGCTGCAGAAGTTCTACGTCACCAACGGTGTGGTGCCCAAGGAGACCCCGGTCAAGGAGCTCTACACCAACCAGTTCGTGACGGCCAAGTGAGTCGCGCCCCCCTTCCCTTCCCGCATCTGAGAGTCGCGACATGAAAGACGTACTGCAGCGCTACAGCACAGCGCTCTGGAGCCTGCTGGTCCTGGTGGTGTTCATGGCGGTCTGGGAATACGTTCCCGGCCTGCTGGGCGTGCCGGAATTCGTGCTGCCGCCCTTCTCGCGCGTGTGGGAAGAAGCGGTCCGCATCTGGGGCACCGAGCGCCTGCTCTGGCACGCCGGCATCACCGGCGCGGAGGTCGTCATCGGCTTCATCCTGGGCTCGCTGCTGGGCGCGCTGATCGGTTACGCCCTGGGCCTCTCGCCCAAGGTGGAGGCCGTGCTCTCGCCCTACCTGCTCGCCCTGCAGATCGCGCCCAAGGTCGCGTTCGCGCCGCTGTTCGTGATGTGGCTGGGCTACACCATGTACCCCAAGATCCTGGTCGCGATCCTGATCGTGTTCTTCCCGGTGCTCATCAACGTGCTCTCGGCCATGCGCACCATGGACCACGACCTGATCAACCTCGCGCGCTCCTTCTCCGCCACCCGGCTGCAGGTGTTCCGCATGGTCGAGTTCCCGACCACGCTGCCGCCCCTGTTCTCGGGCCTGCGCATCGCCAGCACGCTGGCCGTCATCGGCGTGGTCGTCGGCGAACTCGTGGGCGGCAACATGGGCCTGGGCTACATGCTGGTGTTCTTCGAAGGCCAGGGCAACACCGCCGGGGTGTTCGTGGTCATCGGCGCGCTCACCGTGATCGGCATCGTCGCCTACTACGCCGTGGTGATCGCCGAGAAGCGCGTGCTTCACTACCTGCCCAGCGCCGAACGGCGCGTGGCCTGAGGAACACCATGGCACAGGAAATCCAACTCGACAACCGCCGCGTGCTCGTCACCGGCGCCGCGCGCGGCCTGGGCGCGAGCTTCGCCCAGTCGCTGGTGCAGGCCGGTGCGCGCGTCGTCATCAGCGACGTGCTGCACGAGGCCGGCCAACAACTCGCCAAGGACCTCGGCCCGAACGCGCACTACGTGCCGCTGGACCTGCTCGACGCGGCCAGCGTGCGCGCCGGCGTGGACGCCGCCGCGCAATGGCTGGGCGGCCTCGACGGCCTGATCAACAACGCGGCCATCACCAACTCCGGCGGCAAGGGCATGGGCGAACTCAGCCCCGAGACCTGGGACCTGGTGATGGACGTGAATGTGCGCGGCACCTGGCTCGTCACCGCCGCCGCGCGCCCGCACCTGGCCGCCGCCGGTGGTGGCCGCGTGGTCAACATCGCCTCCGACACCGCGCTCTGGGGCGCGCCCCGCCTGCTGGCCTACGTGGCGAGCAAGGGCGCGGTGATCGCCATGACCCGTTCGCTGGCGCGCGAGATGGGCGAGGACGGCACCACCGTCAACGCCATCGCCCCCGGCCTCACGCTGGTCGAAGCCACCGCCTACGTGCCGCAGGAGCGGCACGAGCACTACCTCAAGGGCCGCGCGATCCAGCGGCCGCAGATCCCCGAAGACGTCAACGCCGCCGCCCTGTTCCTGCTGACACAGGCCAGCGGCTTCATTACCGGTCAGCTGCTGCCCGTCAACGGCGGCTTCACGATGAACTGAAAAGGAGAAAACGCATGAGCACAGCCACCATCACCAAACCCGCAGCGGCCAACGCGCCCGTGTTCAACGAACGCGGCCTGATGGACGCGAACATTCCGTCCGAGGCCGAGACGCAGCGCGTGATGATGCGCCAGGAAGGCCAGAGCTTCGCGCAGTGGATGGAGAGCCGCGTGGCGCGCAGGAGCACGCGCAGCTACGACTGGGACGCGCTGAAGTTCCAGGCCGACTACGACCCCAAGTACCGCCGCGCGCAGATGCGCTACGTGGGCACCGGCGGCACCGGCGTGAACAAGGACACCAACACCGTGCCCGCCGCGCACTTCACCTTCTCCACCATGGTGATCCCGGCCGGCAACATCGGCCCTTCGCACATCCACTACGACGTGGAAGAGATCTTCTTCGTCATGCGCGGCGCGATGAAGGTGGTCTGCGAGAAGGACGGCGAGCGCTGGGAAACCATCGTCGGCGAGCGCGACCTGATCTCGGTGCCGCCCGGCGTGTACCGCGAAGAGCACAACGTGGGCGACGAAGACGCGCTGATGTGCGTGATGCTGGGTTCGCCCAAGCCCATCACCCCCACCTACCCGCCCGACAGCCCGCTCGCAAAAATCAAGCGTTGAGCCCCGCGACGCCCACCGCCATGACGCCTCTTCAAGCCCTCGCCCAACACCCGCTGCGCAGCGCCACGCTGCCCGGTGGCGCGCGCCTGTCCTACCGCGAGGCAGGATCGGCCAAGGACGTGACGCACGTGCTGCTGCACGGCATCGGCTCGGCCTCGGGCAGCTGGGTGCGCCAGCTCGACGCCGCGGCGGGCAAGCCCCTGCGCGTGCTGGCCTGGGACGCGCCGGGCTACGGCACCAGCGACCCGGTGAAAGCCGACTGGCCGCGCGCCGACAACTACGCCGAGCGCCTCTGGGCCTGGCTCGACGCGCTGGGCGTTGCAACGCCCATCACGCTGGTGGGCCACTCCCTGGGCGCGCTCATGGCCGGCCGGGCCGCCCTGCTGGCGCCTGCGCGCGTGCAGCGCCTGGTGCTGCTCTCGCCCGCCGGCGGGTATGGCAACGCCGAGCCGGCCGTGCGCGAGCAGAAACTGCGCGACCGCCTGGCCACGCTGGAGCGCCTGGGCCCGCAAGGCATGGCGCAGGCGCGCGGCGCGGCCATGCTCTCGCCCGGCGCGGCGCCCGAGCTGGTCGAGGCCGTGCGCGAAAGCATGTCGCAGGTGATTCCCGCCGGCTACACGCAGGCCGCGCGCCTGCTCGCCCACGGCACCCTGGCGGCCGACCTGACGCAGCTGCGCCTGCCGGTGGTGGTGGCCAGCGGCGCCGCCGACGGCATCACCACCCCCGCCTCCTGCCAGGCCGTGGCCCAGGCCGCCGGCGTGGCATGGAATGATCTGGGTTCTGCGGGCCACGCGTGCCCGCTGGAAGCCCCCGGCGCGGTGAACGCCCTGCTGGGTCTCAACTGAACAAGGAGAAGACCATGCGCGACCGAGAAAAACGACGACCGCTACACCGTGCCCGCGCTCATGCGCGGCCTGCAGCTGCTGATGCTGTTCAACCGCGACGAGCGCGAACTCACCGGTGCCGAAATCTCGCGCCGGCTCGAACTGCCGCGCGCCTCGGTGTTCCGCATGCTGCAGACGCTGGAGCAAGGCGGCTTCGTCGAGCGCGTGGGCGACGGCGCCTACTATAAGCTCGGCCTGTCCGTGCTGCGCCTGGGCTTCGAGTTCCTGGCCTCCATGGAACTCACCGAGCACGGCCGCCCCATCATCGAGGCGCTGCGCGACCAGTGCGGCTACTCGGCCCATGTGGTGGTGCGCGACGCGCGCGACGTGGTCTTCATCGCCAAGGTCGCCGGGCGCAGCGCCCTGTTCCATTCCATCCAGGTCGGCGCGCGCCTGCCGGCCCACGCCACCGTGCTGGGCCGCCTGCTGCTCAGCGACCTCGACCTGCACGCCCTGCGCCAGCTCTACCCCGAACCCGAGCTGCCGAAGTACACCCCCCGCACGCCGGCCACGGTCGAGCAGCTCAAGCAGCTGATCGACCAGGACCGCGCCAACGGCTACGGCGTGAGCCAGGGCGGATTCGAATCCGGCATCTCGACCATCGCCGCACCGGTCTTCAACGACCGGGGCGAGGTCTCGGCGGCCATCAGCATCACCGTGCCGGCGCAGCAGGTGCAGCCCGGCGAACTCGAAGTTCTCGTCAACCAGGTGCGCGAGGCCGCGGCCCAGCTCACCGAACGCATCAGCCACCTGCCCAACCGCGGTGGCTGGCAAACCAAACCGACCGAAAAGAAAGTCGCATGAGCCCATCTCACCAACGCATCACCGTGGGGGAACTCGCCGCCCGCTTCCTGGAGCAGTGCGGCGTGCGCGCCGCCTTCGGCGTGATCTCCATCCACAACATGCCCATCCTCGACGCGTTCCACACGCGCCAGAAGATCCGTTTCGTCTCGGCGCGCGGCGAGGCAGGTGCGTGCAACATGGCCGACGCCTATGCCCGCGTGAGCGGCACGCTGGGCGTGTGCGTCACCAGCACCGGCACCGGCTGCGGCAACGCGGCGGGCGCGATGGTCGAGGCCATCACCGCCGGCACGCCGCTGCTGCACCTCACCGGCCAGATCGAGTCCCCCTTCCTGGACCGCGACCTGGGCTACATCCACGAGCACCCGGCCCAGCTGGCCATGCTCAAGGCGGTGGGCAAAGACGCCTTCCGCATCCGCAACCCCGAGACCGCCCTGGCGACGCTGCGCGAGGCCGTGCGCCTGGCGCAGACGCCGCCCTGTGGCCCGGTGAGCATCGAGATCCCGATCGACGTGCAGAAGATGAAGCTGGACCTGCCGGCCGATCTCTCGCCGCTGGCCGTGCCACCCGTGCAGCCCAACCTGGCCGCCGTGGACCTGCTCGCCGAGCGCCTGCTCAGCGCCAAGCGCCCCCTGCTGTGGCTGGGCGGCGGCGCGCGCGGCGCCAGCGCCGCCGCGATGCGGCTGGTGAACATGGGCTGGGCCGTGGTGTCCTCCGTGCAGGGCCGCGGCATCGTGCCCGAAGACCACCCCGCCACGCTGGGCTCCTACAACCTGCAGAAGCCGGCCGAAGAGTTCTACGAAACCGTGGACGCCTTCCTCTCCGTGGGCACGCGCCTGCGCAGCAACGAGACGCTGAACTACAAGCTCAAGCTGCCGGCCACGCGCTACCGCATCGACGCCAACCCCCTCACCGACGGCCGCGGCTACAGCAGCGAACTGTTCGTGCACGGCGACGCCGAGATCACGCTCAACGCGCTGGCCGACCGGCTCGAAGGCCGCATGCGGATCGACCCGAAGCTGGCGACCGATGTGAAGCGCGCGCGCGCCGAAGCCGCCTCGCTGGTGGACGGCACGCTGGGCCAGTACGCCAAGCTCAAGAACACGCTGGCCGAGGTGGTCGGCAAGAAACTCTGGTGGGTGCGCGACATCACGCTCTCCAACAGCATGTGGGGCAACCGCGCCCCGGTGCTGGACCACCCGCGCGCCGGCGTGCACGCCCTGGGCGGCGGCATCGGCCAGGGCCTGGCCATGGGCGTGGGCGCGGCCGTGGCCGATGCCGAACACGCGCTGGGCCGCCGCACCATCTCGCTCTGCGGCGACGGCGGCTTCATGCTCAACGTGGGCGAACTCGCCTGCGCCGCGCAGGAGAAGGCCAACGTGGTCTTCATCGTCATGAACGACCAGCGCTACGGCGTCATCAAGAACATCCAGGACGACATCTACGGCAGCCGCCACGCCTACGTGGAACTGCACACGCCCGACTTCGCTCAGCTCTGCGCCAGCCTGCAGGTGCCTCACCACAAGCTGGCCGACCCGGCCGCCGCCAAGGACACGCTGCAGAAAGCCCTGGCCCACGCCAGCGGCCCGGTGGTGGTGGAAGTGGACATGAACGCCTGGGGCCCGTTCGCCGTGAAGTTCGCCGGCCCCCCGAAGAAGAAGGAAGAAACATGAGCGACGCGCAGGGCCGTTCCCAAGCAAGCTCGCACCGCAGTGCGCAGCACGAAGGTTCTGGCATTCATTTTCAGCAGGTCACGCTGATCGGTTACGGCGCCATCGGCCGCACGCTCTTCGCGCGCATGGCCGGCCACCCCACGGTGCGCATCACGCACGTGGTGCTGTCCGAGAGCCACGTCGCCGACGCGCAAGCCGCGCTCGGCACGGCCGCGACCGTGTGCACCGAGGTGCCGCCCGAGACCGCTCTGCTGCTGGAATGCGCGGGCCACGCCGCCATCGGCAGCCACGTGCTGCCCGCGCTGGAGCGCGGCATCGAATGCGCCGTGCTGTCCATCGGCGCGCTGTCCGAAGACGGCCTGCCCGAGAAGCTGGCCGAGGCCGCGCAGCGCGGCGGCACGCGGGTGCACCTGCTGGCCGGCGCCATCGGTGGCATCGACGCCATCGCCTCGGCCCGCCTGGCCGGCCTGGACAGCGTCACCTACACCGGCCGCAAGCCGCCCGAAGGCTGGCGCGGCACCCCCGCCGAACAGGTGGCGGACCTGGGCACGATCACCGAGCCCACCGTCATCCTCGAAGCCACGGCGCGCGAAGCCGCCCACCTGTACCCGAAGAACGCCAACGTGGCCGCCACCGTCTCGCTCGCCGGCCTGGGGCTGGACGCGACCCGCGTGCGCCTGATCGCCGACCCGACCGTGACCGAGAACATCCACGAGGTCGACGTGCGCGGCGCCTTCGGCGAGATGCGCATCACCATGCGCGGCAAGCCCCTGCCCGACAACCCCAAGACCTCGGCGCTGACCGTGTTGTCCGCCCTGCGTTTCCTGCACAACCGCACTTCCTCCGTGACGATATGAAGCCCACCCCCGCGCCGCGCTTGCAGCGCGTCACCCCCTCAAGGGGGCGGCGTCTGGGACCGGCGTAGCCGGATCCGCGACGCCTCTGGATCAACAGCCTTTCGCGCCGACAAAAGAGACATTCCATGACCGACAAACTTCAAAGCTACTTCGCAGGCCAATGGCGCGACGCCTCGGGCCCGGAATACACCACCGAATACCCGCACGACGGCAGCACCGTCGCCCGCCTGCACGCGGCCACCGCCGCCGACGTGGACGAGGCCGTGCAGACGGCCGAACGCGCCCGCCTGCAGCCTTCCTGGGCCAGGCTCAAGCACCACGAACGCGCCGGCATCCTCTACCGCATCGCCAACGGCATCCGCGAGCGCGGCGAAGAGCTCGCCCAGCTCCAGCGCCTGGACAACGGCAAGCCCATCAAGGAATGCCGCGCCCTGGTCGCCAGCGCCGCCGGCACCTTCCAGTTCTTCGGCGCCGCCGCCGAGACCTGGGAAGACACCATCACCCCCTCGCGCGGCGACTACCTCAGCATGAGCGTCAACGAACCCCTGGGTGTCGTGGGCGCCATCACGCCCTGGAACTCCCCCATCGCCAGCGAGGCCCAGAAGCTCGCCCCGGCTCTCGCCGCCGGCTGCGCCATGGTCTTCAAACCGGCCGAGATCACCCCGCGCATGGCCCTGGAGCTGGCGAAGATCGCCGAGCAGGCCGGCGTGCCCGCCGGCATCATCAGCGTGCTGCCGGGCAAGGGCAGCATCGTGGGCGACGCCCTGGTCAAGCACCCGCTGATCAAGCGCATCGCCTTCACCGGCGGCACCACCGTGGGCATGGGCATCCAGCGCCTGGCGGCCGAGAAGCTCATGCCGACCTCGCTGGAGCTGGGCGGCAAGTCCCCCACCATCGTCATGCCCGACGCGGACCTGGACCACGCCGTGGCCGGCGTGCTCTACGGCATCTTCAGTTCCTCGGGCGAGTCCTGCATCGCCGGCTCGCGCGCCTTCGTGCACGAGAGCGTCTACGACGAGTTCAAGGCCCGCCTGCTCGAAGGCGTGAAGAAGCTGCGCGTGGGCGACCCATCCAGGGAAGAGACGCAGATGGGCCCGCTGGTGAACCTGGGCCACCGCGCCTCGGTGGAGAAGTACGTGCAGCTGGGCCGCGACGAAGGCGGCACGGTGCTGTGCGGCGGCGAGCGGCCCACGGGCAGCTTCTACGACGGCGGCAGCTACTACCTGCCCACCATCTTCGAAGGCCTGCCCAACAGCGCGCGCATGTGCCAGGAAGAGATCTTCGGCCCGGTGCTGGCCTTGCTGCCGTGGAAGGACGAGGACGACCTGATCGCGCAGTGCAACGACAACATGTTCGGCCTGGCCTCGGGCATCTGGACGCGCGACTTCAAGAGCGCCTGGCGCATCGGGCGCGCGCTGCAGACCGGCACCGTGTGGATCAACACCTACAAGGTCTTCTCCATCAGCACGCCGTTCACCGGCGTGAAGATGAGCGGCTACGGCCAGGAGAAGGGCCGCCTGGGCATCCTCGAATACACCAGCCAGAAGAGCTTCTACTGGGGCTTGAACGAATCGCCCATGCCCTGGGCGACCAGCTGATTTTCTTTTTCCAACCTTGCAACCTTCTCTCGACATGACAAGCCGCCGCACCCTTCTCGCCCTCGCCTCGCTGTTCGCCCTCATGGGAACCGCGCAAGCCCAGACCGCCGCCGAGAAACAGCTGGCCTCCGACAAGTTCACCCTGGTCGCGCCCTTCCCCGCCGGTGGCGCCATCGATGCGCTGGCGCGCCTGCTGGCCGACGGCCTGGCCAAGCGCTACGACCAGACGGCCATCGTGGAAAACGCCCCCGGTGGTGCCGGCACCATCGGCATGGGCAAGATCAAGCGCGCCAAGGCCGACGGCCACAACCTGCTGGTGATCCCCGCCGGTAACCTCACCATCAACCCCACGCTGATGCCGAAGTTCCCCTTCGACGTGCAGAAGGACTTCGTGGCCGTCACCATGCTGGCCACCACGCCCAACGTGCTGGTGACCCACCCCAAGAGCGGCTTCAAGAACGTGGCCGACGTGATCAAGGCGGCCAAGGCCAAGCCCGGCACGCTGTTCTACGCCTCGACCGGCATCGGCAGCGGTCTGCACATCGCGGGTGAACTGTTCAAGGACCAGGCCGACATCGACATCCAGCACGTGGCCTACAAGGGCTCCACGCCGGCCATCAACGACCTGATGGCGGGCACGGTGCCGCTGATGTTCGGCAACCTGCCCACCATGCTGCCGCACCTGGAAAGCGGCCGCCTCGTGGCGCTGGGCCTGACCGATCGCGCGCGCACGCCCAACGCGCCCGACATCCCCACCCTGGCCGAACAAGGCGTGCCCGGCGTGGTGGTGCCCTCGTGGTACGGCCTGCTCGCGCCCGCGGGCACGCCGGCCAACGTGGTCGATCAACTCGCCAAAGACATGGTCGAGATCCTGGCGCAACCGCACGTGCGCGAGACGCTCAAGGCCCAGGGCATGACCGAGTGGACGATGAAACCCGCCGCCTTCGATGCGCACATCCGCACCGAAACGGCCAACTGGGCCAAAGTCATCAAGCAACGCAACATCACGATGGAATGACACCATGACCAACCGCCGCACCCTTCTTGCCGTCACCTCGCTGCTCGCCTTGCTGGGCACCACCACCGCCCACGCACAGACGGCCGCCGAGAAACAACTGGCCGCCGACAAATTCACGCTCGTCGCACCCTTCCCCGCCGGCGGCCCCATCGACACGCTGGCCCGCGTGCTGGCCGATGGCCTGGGCAAGCGCTACGGCCAGGTGGCCGTGGTCGACAACGCCCCCGGCGCGGCCGGCAACATCGGCATGGAGCGCGTCAAGCGCGCCAAACCCGATCGCCAGCACGCTGCTGGTGATCCCGGCCGGCAACCTCACGGTCAACCCCACGCTGATGCCGAAGTTCCCCTTCGACATCCAGAAGGACTTCGTGCCCGTGGCGATGCTGGCCAAGACGCCCAACGTGCTGGTGACGAACCCGGCCACGGGCATCAAGAGCGTGGCCGATCTCATCGCGCGGGCCAAGGCCAAGCCCGACTCGCTCGCCTACGCTTCGCCCGGCGTGGGCAGCGGCCTGCACCTCGCGGGCGAGCTGTTCAAGTCGCAGGCCAACGTGGACATCCTGCACATCGCCTACAAAGGCACGCCGCCCGCCATCAACGACGTGATCGGCGGCACCGTGCCCCTGATGTTCAGCAACCTGCCCACCGTGCTGCCGCACATCCGCAGCGGCAAGCTGGTCGCCCTGGCCGTGACCGACAGCGCGCGCACGCCCACGGCGCCCGAGATTCCGACGCTGACCGAACTGGGTGTGCCGGGCGTGGTGGTGCCGTCCTGGTACGGCCTGCTGGCGCCCGCCGGCACGCCGGCCGACGTGGTGGCGCAACTCGCGCGCGATGCGACCACCATCCTGGCCGAGCCTGCCGTGCGCGAGCGCCTGCAAGGCCAGGGCCTGAGCGCCTGGGACATCCAGACCTCCGCGTTCGACGCCCACATCCGCGACGAAACCGCGCGCTGGGCCAAGGTCATCAAGGCACGCAACATCACGATGGAGTGAAGGTCATGAGCGCAGCGCAGGGCCGCTCCCAAGCAAGCTCGCACCGCAGCCCGCAGGGCGAAGGTACGCCAGTGCACGCCTGCGCCAATGTGTTGATCACCATCGTGTTGAAACACCACGCCGGCCTCACGCTGGACGACGTGCAGGCGAAGCTCAAGGCCAGCGAATGGTGGGAGCGCTTCCCGGTGGAAGGCACGCGCGTGGTGTCGTGGACCGTTGCCATGGGCCTGGGCCAGATCGTCACGCTCGAAGTGCCACCGCACCTGCTGGGCCGCGTCAACCTCGAACTGGAGCGCTCCGCCTGGGGCGTCTTCCAGACCGAGTGCTACCCCACCTACGACTTCGTGCCGGTGCGCGAACGCATCAAGGAACGCGTGCGCGCCGGAGGCCAGTGATGACGACCGTCGCGCACAAGATCCAGAGCCCGCAGGTGCCCGACCTGCCCACCGCGAGCTGGACCAACGGCTACCGCATCGGCCAGGAGGTGGTGGTCTCGGGCATGACCGGCCATCCCGCCACGCGCCAGGCCGCCGAGCGCGGCGAAGCGCTGGGCGCCTACGAGCAGGCCATCGTCGTGCTCAAGAAGCTCGAAGCCCTGGTGACGGCCGCGGGCGGCCACCGGCACAACCTCATCAAGACCGTGGTCTACCTGACCGACATCGCCGACAAGGACGAGGTCGGCCGCGCCCGGCGCGATTTTTTTGGCGAGCACACGCCGTGCTCGACCCTGTTGGCCGTGAAGGCCCTCGTGTTCCCGGAGCTGCGCGTGGAGATCGACGCCTGGGCCCGGCTCGACGTGGACCTTCGCGAAGCCCAACCCCTTCTCTCTACTGAAAGCTGAACCACCATGGACCTGGGTATTGCCGGCAAGAAAGCGCTCGTGTGCGGCGCGAGTTCGGGGCTGGGCTATGCCTGCGCCGAGGCGCTGGTGAAAGACGGCGTGCACGTGGTGATCGCCGCGCGCACCGAAGGCCCGCTGCGCGAGGCCGCGCAACGCCTGGCCGCGCACGGCGCGGGCCAGGTGGACTGGGTCGCCGCCGATGTGACGACCGACGAAGGCCGCGCGCGCATCTTCGCCGCGCACCCCGATTTCGACATCCTCGTCACCAACGCGGGCGGCCCGCCGCCCGGCGACTTCCGCACCTGGGACCGCGAGACCTGGCACCGCGCGATCGACGCCAACATGCTCGCGCCGATCGAACTCATCAAGGCCACCGTGGACGGCATGATGGCGCGCGGCTTCGGCCGCATCATCAACCTCACCTCCAGCGCCGTGAAATCGCCGCTGGACGGCCTGGGCCTGTCCACCGGCGCGCGCAGCGGCCTCACCGGCTTCGTCTCGGGCCTGGCGCGCACCACCGTGGCGCGCGGCGTGACCATCAACAACCTGCTGCCCGGCACCTTCGACACCGCGCGCCTGGAAAGCAACTTCGCCGCCCAAGCCAAGCGCGAAGGCAAGACCGTGGACGAGGTGCGCACCGCGCGCCTGGCCAAGCACCCGGCCCACCGCATCGGCCAGCCCAGCGAACTCGGCCACACCTGTGCCTACCTGTGCAGCGTGCACGCGGGCTACATCAACGGCCAGAACATCCTGCTCGACGGCGGATCGTTCACCGGCGTGTTCTGAACAGGCACCCGACGGCCCCGCTTTCTCTGTTTCGGTTTCAGTTTTCCCTGCCAGCCCACCCCACTAGGAGACATCGAACATGACCGCCCGCCGCCCCCTGCTGCTCACCGCGCTCGCAGCAGCCGCCGCCCTCGCCCTGCCCACCGGCAGCGCGCTGGCGCAGACCTACCCCAGCAAGCTCATCACCCTCGTCGTGTCCTTCCCGCCCGGCGGCGACACCGACGCGCTGGCGCGCACCTTCGCCGAGAAGCTGCAGGCCCGCGTCGGCCAGACCGTGGTGGTGGAGAACAAGACCGGCGCCAGCGGTACCATCGGCAACGCCTTCGTGGCCAAGGCCGCGCCCGATGGCTACACGCTGCTGTTCACGCCCAACACCTTCGCCACCGCCCCGCTGGTGCTCAAGCCCGGCACCGGTGCCGTGTACAACCCGCTCACCGACTTCACGCCCATCCTGCTGGCCGGCACGCAACAGCTGTTCCTCGTCACCCACGCCGGCTCGGGCCTGAACACCGTGAAAGACGTGGTGGCCGCGGCCAAGAGCGGCAAGGTCACCAACTACGCCAGCCCCGGCAGCGGCTCGCCCATGCACATCCTGGGCGAGATGTTCAACCGCTCGGCCGGCGTGAAGCTCACCCAGGTGCCCTACCGGGGCAGCGGCCCGGCCATCGTCGACCTCGTGGCAGGCCACATTCCCATGATGTACACCACGCTCGGCCCGGTGGCGCAGTACATCGCCCAGGGCAAGCTGGTCAACGTGGCGGTGGCCGACCCGCAGCGCTCGCCGCTCGCGCCCAACGTGCCCACCCTGGCCGAGGCCGGCGTGAAAGACGCCGAAGTCGGCGCCTGGCAAGGCTTCATGGGGCCCAAAGGCATGCCCGCCGACGTGGTGCGCACGCTCAACGGCCACCTCAACGAAATCCTCAAGATGCCCGACGTGATCGCGCGCATGAACACCATGGCGCTGATTCCGGCCGGTGGCGACCCGGCGGCGCTGGCCAAGATCAACCAGTACCACAACGAACGCTACGGCAAGGTGATCCGGGAGACCGGCATCATGGCCGACTGAGCGAGGCGCGCGCAGCGATGAAGGAAGTCATCGACGTCGGCCTGCCGCCGTTCAAGCAGCCGTTCTCGTGGATGGTGCGCGCCGGCGGCGTGCTCTACACCGCCCACGGCCCGGTGCGCGAAGACGGCAGCGTGGACACCACCGGCAGCATCGAACAGCAGGCCCGCCTGACCTTCAGCAACCTGCAGCGCGCGGTGGAACGCGCGGGCAAGACCATGGACGACGTGGCGCAGGTGCTGATCTACATGACCGACGTGGCCGACATGGCCGCCATCGACGCCGTGTACCGCGAGTTCTTCCGCGCGCCCTGGCCCAACCGCTCCAGCGCCGGGGTGGCGCTGGTGGTGCCGGGGATGAAGATCGAGATCGTGGCCTACGTGGCCTGAGGGGCACCGCGCCGGCCTTCAGCGGGCCGAACAGCGGAAGGGGACAATGGCGTCCCCACCGCCGTTCCCTCGCCCTCACGCCGCGCATGCCACCTCCTCCCGCCCCGCCCGGCGCCGCCTCTTCCTCGGCCGAGTTTTCCCTCAAGCGAATCGCGGTGCCGGTCTTCGGCCCGTCCCTGCTCTTCGGGCTGGGCGAAGGCGCCATTCTCCCCATCATCCCGCTCGTGGCGCGCGAGCTGGGCGCCTCCGTGCCCATGGCCGCGCTGGTCGTCGCGCTGATGGGCCTGGGCTCGCTGCTCAACAACATTCCCGCGTCGCTCATCACCATGCGCTGGGGCGAGCGCTGGGCCATCGTCGCCGCAGGCCTCTGGAGCGCCCTGGGCATGGCGCTGTGCGTGGGGACCTCGCACCTGGCGCTGTTCGCCACGGGCTGCCTCATGGTGGGCATGTCCCGGGCCGTCTACAACCTGGCGCGCCAGAGCTACATGGCCGAGGCCGTGCCGATCGCGTACCGCGCGCGGGCGCTCTCGACACTGGGCGGGGTGAGCCGCATCGGCATGTTCATCGGCCCGTTCCTCGGTGCGGCCGCCGTGCATGTGTTCGGCCTGGCCGGCGCCTTCGGCGTCGGCATCGCAGGGGTGGTGGCTGCGGCCGCCCTCGGCGCGCGCGTGCCGGACCTGGAGACGCCTCACCTGCCGGCCGGCCAGACGCCGCCCGCGGCCACCACCATCGCCTCCACGCTCAGGGACCACCGCCAGGTGTTCCTCACGCTCGGCATCGGCGTGGTGCTGGTCAGCGCCGTGCGCGCCTCGCGCCAGGTGGTCATACCCCTGTGGGCGGATCACCTCGCGCTGGCGCCGGCCGTGGCCTCGCTCATCTACGGCCTGGCCGGCGGCATCGACATGCTGGTGTTCTACCCCGCCGGCAAGGTGATGGACCACAAAGGCCGGCGCTGGGTCGCCGTGCCATCCATGGTCATCATGGGCACGGCGCTGCTGCTGATGCCCTTCACCTCGGGCTTCACCACACTGCTGCTGGCCTCGCTGGCCATCGGCTTCGGCAACGGCATCGGCTCCGGGATGATCATGACACTGGGCGCCGACCATTCCCCGCGCCATGGCCGCGCGCACTTCCTGGGCGTGTGGCGCCTCATGTCCGACATCGGCGCCTCGTGCGGGCCGGTGCTGCTCTCGTTCCTGGCCGGCAGCCTCTCGCTGCGCCACCGGCATCGCCGTCACCGGGCTCATCGCCTTCGCGGCGGCGGGCTCGCTGGCGTATTGGATTCCCCGGACACACGCCGCCGGACGGTGACGGCGCCTCACTCGGCCGTTGCTGCGATCGACTCGGTGTAGATGAAGCTGCTGCACGCCGCCACGAAGGCCCGTGGCGTCTGCCGCGCGCCGAAGCCGTACACACGCACCCCCTCGCGCCGCACACCGAGCGCCAGCGGCGTGAGATCGCTGTCCGACGACACCAGGCAGACCGCATCGAACTGCCCCGTGTTCACCAGCGACATCGCCTCCACGCTGAGCATGATGTCGGCCGCGTTCTTGCCCTTGGCGTATGGGAAAAGCTGCACCGCCTCGATCGCGTTGTAGAGCAACACGTTCTTGAAGCGGCTCATGTGGGGCCGCGTCCAGTCGGCGTACGCGCGCTTGACGATGAGCGCGCCGTAACACGCCGCGCGCAGCAGGATGGAACGGATCAGTGTGTGAGAGACGTTTTCCGCGTCGATCAACACGGCAATCTTCTGTTGCTTGTGCTGCAGCCTGGGCATGGAGTGCCTGCCTTCCCTGTTCGTTGGAGAACAGCCGCCGCCACACAACACAGAGTGGCGGCGGCCCGAACGGGCTGAGAACCGGGCATCGCAGTGGAAACCGGCAGGACCTTTCGGACCTCCCGTCCGGGCCGCCAAAACATGGGACCAGAACGACAGAGGCTGCAATCCTTGTCGATGTGATGCAGCCTCTTGGACTGCGATGCAACGGGTTCTCAGGCCCGTGCTCACCTTTTTCGTGAGCGGGGAAGACTTTACATCAATACGACGAAAGCATTCATGCAGAACGCAAGAAAAATCTGCCGCGGGCACCGGTCTCGGTGGCCGGTGCGGGTTGGACCTGTGCTGTTAGCCTTGCAGGGTCGGCAAGGCCTCCGCCATGCCGGCCCCGGCGAACGTGCCCCAATTTATAAAAGTGAATTCACCATGACCAGCCCGCTGTACAACGCCTCCGTCCCCGTCCTTCAGCAGATGCTGCGCGCCCTGTCCGATGTGCTCAAGAAAGCCGAAGACCACGCGACGCAAAAGAACATCGATCCCAACGCGCTGCTGCAAGCGCGGCTGTTCCCCGACATGTTTCCGCTGGTTCGTCAGGTCCAGATCGCCGCTGACTTCTCCAAGGGCATCGCATCCCGCCTGGCGGGCGCCGAGGTGCCTTCCTGGCCCGACACGGAAGCCAGCTTCGCGGACCTGCAAGCCTTGATCGCCAAGGCCTTGGCCCACATCGGCTCCTTCAAGCCCGAGCAATTCGATGCCAGTGAAAGCCGCGAAATCGTGTTGCGCCCCGGCACCCCCAAGGAAAAGAAGCTGATCGGCAGCGCCTATCTTCTGCACTACGGCCTGCCGCAGTTTTTCTTCCACGTGACCACCGCCTATGCCATCTTGCGCCACAACGGTGTTGAGGTCGGCAAGCGCGACTACATGGGTGCCTATTGACGCAAGACGCCTGAGTGCAGCCGGGCGCCAAGCGCGCCTTGCCGCGCTCGCTCAGGCGCCGGTCTCACGCAGCGCGGCCTCAAGGCTGGCAAGGATCTGGGCCCAACCCTGGCGTGCACGGTCGGCGTAATCCTTCCACTCAGGCTGCATCTCCGCCGTGAGATGCAGCGTGCAGCCGCCATCCGCTTCCGGCGTGATCTCGATGGTCACGATGTCGAAGGTCGGCGATGCGGCCGGGATACCGAATGTGAACACGAGCCGCCGTGGCCGCTCCATGACGAGGTACTCCCCGGTGTGCTCCACATCGCCGTCGGGACGCCTGTCGGTCAGCACGAACTGCCCGCCGACACGCGGGTCGATGTCGCAGCGGACCATCTCGCCGGTTTCAGTCGAGAACAGGAAGCGGCTCGCCAGGCGCGCATCGAGCCAGGCATCGAACACCCTCTCGGCCGATTGGCGGAATCTGTGATGGACAGCAACTGCGAGATGGTCTTCGCTCTTCATGATCGATGGACTCCTTTGGTTTGCCGGGATGAAATTGCATCCTCCTCGTCCAGCAGCGCCTGCAGGCGCTGCAATCGGCCCGCCCAGTCGCGTTGGCGCGACTGAAGCCAGTCCGACGCCTCTGCCAGCGGTCGCGGTTCGAGACGCAGGATATGTTCGCGGCCAGAGCGGCGGCGCGTGACAAGGCCGGCGCGCTCCAGGATGCGGATGTGCTTGGACACGGAGTTGAGCGAGATGTCGAACGGCACGGCCACCTCGGTCACTCGGGCTTCGCCCAGGGACAACCGCGCCAGGATGGCGCGACGGGTCTCGTCGGCCAAGGCGACGAACATGTTGTCGAGTCGGTTGGCCGTCAACGCGTTATTCATTCACCCATTTTGGTGAATATTTATCAAGCTGTCAACAGAACTCGAGACGGGACGTTCCACTGCCTGCTCGCGAAGCGGAGCGTGCGCGCTGCGCAACATCCAGTGGCAGCGCTGCGCCCCATCAAGCCTTCACTTCGACCACCTGTTCGAAGCCGCCGAAGATCATGCGTTTGCCGTCGAAGGGCATGGGCGGGTTGCCGGGTTTGGACGGGTCCATGCGCGGGTCTTCCATCATCTTCTTCATGGCCGCGTCGCGCGTGGCTTTGTCCGGCCATTCGACCCACGAAAAGGCCACCGTCTCCTCGGCCGTCGCCTGGACCGCACGGCGAAAGTCGGTGACTTTGCCGTCAGGGACGTCGTCGCCCCAGCCCTCGATCACACGAAGGGCGCCCAGCTCGATGAATATCGGGTCGAACTGGCGTGCGTGTTCAATGAACTTCTGCTTGTTGGCGGTGGGAACGGCGATCACGAAACCATCGATGTAAGACATATCAGACTCCTGTGGGGTTGACCTGCAAGGTGCCCCCTATGGGCACCTTGTAGCTACACGACGAACGACAGCAGGACAAATCGACACGACCTTCCAGCGTCAGGTCTCAACAGCCGTCGTGAACGTATCGAAGGACATGGTGAGCAATGCCGGAGCGCGAGGCTGTAGGACAGCCGCGCTTTTTGCGGGCGGGCCTCGCGTGCAAAAATCGACCGCAGCCGCGACGATCCAGCCAGGAAAGCACCAGCACCCATGGACAACGACCTGACCCAAGCCCTCGCCAGCGCCGAATGGCTCGGCCGCCACGCGGTCCCCCATGCTCGCCGCCGCGCTGGTGCTGGTGCTCATCGCCGTCGCCGCCTTCGTCATCGGCTTCAGGCGCTACGGCAGCTACGCCGCGTGGGACCGCTGGCCGCGCCCGCTGCTGCTGGGCGTGTGCCTGGCGCTCGGCGCGGGTGTGCTGGTCGCCACAGCTTCGCTGTTCGCCGAGATGCTGGAGGTGTTCGACGCGGACGAGGAGATCGGCCAGTTCGATGTGCGGCTCACCGAGACCCTGGCGCGCGAGCTGCCGCCTTCTGCCCTGCGCTTCTTCGGCAACCTGACGCACCTGGGCGACCCTCTGCCGCTGACGCTGCTGGTGAGCGGCGTGGGTGTGCTGTTGCTCGTTCGCCGGCGCACCTCGCTGGCCTTGGGCTGGGTGGTGGCGTGCGCGGGTGCGGGCGCGCTCAACCGGGTGCTCAAGCACATCTTCGAGCGGGTGCGCCCCTTGCACGACCACGGCTTCGCGCAGGCCGATGGCTACAGCTTTCCCAGCGGGCACACCTCGGGTTCGCTGGTGGTGTACGGCATGCTGGCCTACTTGTGCCTGCGCTTGCTGCCGCCGCGCTGGCATCTGCCCAGCGTGCTGCTGGCCTCGGCCTTGGCTTTCAGCATCGGCTGGAGCCGCGTGATCCTGCAGGTGCATTGGGCGAGCGATGTGGTCGCCGGCTTCGCCTTTGGTGTGGCGTGGTTGACGGTGTGCATCGCCGCGATCGAGATCACCCGGCGCCGCGCCCGCGCGTAGCCGGTCGGTTCGGAAGGAGACATCATGGGTCGCAAGGAATTCGAAGTCTCGCTGGCGGGCGGCGTGCACGCCCAGCTGGCGCGCATGGCCGGGCAGTGGCAGGGGCGCTTTCGCCTCTGGTTCGAGCCGGGCGAGCCGGCCGAAGACTCGGTGCAGCGCGGCAGCATCCGCGTGCTGCTGGGTGGCCGCGTGCTGTTGCACGAGTACAGCGGCCACTGCGGCGGTGAGCCCATGGAAGGTGTGGCGCTGATCGCGCACCACCTGGACGAGCGCCGCTACGAGTCGGCGTGGGCCGAGAGTTTCGGCACGGGCACGTCCCTCATGTTCAGCACCAGCGCGCCTGGCGACCCGCGCCTGTCGATGCTGGGCAGCTACGCCGACGGCCAGGGCGGCCCGCGCTGGGGTTGGCGCACCGCGATCGATCAGCCGAACGACGACACGCTGGACCTGCGCATGTACAACATCTCGCCCACCGGCGAAGAGGCCTTGGCCGTCGAGGTGAATTACCGCCGCGTCTGACATGCACAGATGGGGTAAGAGCAGCGGCGAAACGGGCGCCAGCGGTTGATGCCAAGGGAAATCTTGCCCAGAATCCAGCAGCGTCCTCTGGCGCAAGACCTGCGGGCCGATCCGCCAGGTTCAACAACAACAACAAGGAACGCCTCTTGCGCAAGTCTCTCATCCGCGTGATGCTCTCCAGCCGTTGCCTGGACACCTTCCCCGCCGACAGCAAGACCACCTTGACGGACCTGCGCCAGGCGCTGAAATCCGAGATCGAGTCCGCGCAGGTGCTGGGGCGAAAGCTGTTCGAGGTCTGGATCAACGAAGACGCGCCGCCCGCCGAAGGCACGCAGGACAGCTGGGATGCCTGCCTGCAGGCCGTGCGCGACTGCGATGTGCTTATCGTGCTGAGCAACGGCAACGCGGGCTGGGCCGCGGGCGAGCAGGACATCGGCATCTGCCACGCGGAGTACATGGAGGGCCTTCGCTCGGCGCAGGCCAAGGTGCGACTGGTGGCGCTGCCGACCGTGGCCGAGGCCAAGGGCGCGGCGGGTGAGCGCAACCGGCGCTTCCAGGACTATCTCTCGCGGCAGACGGCCTTCCGGGGCGGCGAGGTGAAGACGGTGGCCGACGCGAAGAAGCGCGTGTTCGAAGCGCTCTCGGATGCCGTGATCTCGCTGGCGCAACGCGGCGTGCAGGCGGGTGCCTCGACGCGCTTCGATGTCGGCGCGGCCCTGGACGGTGTGGTGGTCAAGCTGGATGGCAAGGACGTGGCGGTGGTGGTTCATGCGATTCCGGCCTCGTTCAGCGTGGCCGCCGCGCGCGAGCTGGTGGGGCGGCCCTTTCTGGAGGATCACCAGCGCATCGACTTGCTGGCTTCGGCGCACGGGCCGCTGCACCTGATCGCCTGCCACCGGGGCGCGACGGAGACCCAGGCCACCTCGCTGCTGGGGTTTCCGGGCGCGACGGTGGTGAGCGGCCCCTTCGGGGTGTTCGTGGCGGACGACGTGCAGAAGGTGCAGTTCGCCTTCCTGGCCAACTGCCGCGACGACACGCAGACGCGCCACGCGAGCCAACGGTTTTTCGAATGGCTGCAGCAGACGGGCGAAGCGGCGCTGGTGGCGCGCAGGGCGGTGTCTCGCGCCCGCATCGTCAAGGTGGTGGCCAAAGAAATGGATGTTTGAAAGGGGAGACGACCGTGAATGAAAAGGATCTTCTGCTGGGGCCGGTGTTGTCGTTCCGCGGCATCGGCAAGGGTGATGTCTGGAAGGTGAGCGCGCTGATGGGCCTCAAGGCGGGCGCGGCCGTGCCTGTGCTGGAGGTGGACGGCAAGGCCTGCCCCGCACCGAAGGAGCTGCTGGCCATCCCCGGCGAACGCTATCTGCGCTACGACGTTTCCTGCAAGGTCCTGAAGAGCGAGCGCACGGTGAGCTACGGCGTGCCGGGCGGACCGACGTGGCGCATGACGGTGCCGGGCAAGGATTTCTCGCCGCGCATGGCCTATGTGTCGTGCAACGGGTTTTCCGACCCGGCCGTGATGCGCAAGCTCATCCGCACGTCCGATGCGGTGTGGGAAGACCTGCTCTACAGCCACGACCGCGCGCTGCGCAGGAAGAAGGGTGCGGGTGAAGTCAAGCTGCTGGACAAGGAACAGCTGTGGCACGAGACGCGCATCCACGACAAGGGCCTGCAGCGCTTTCACCTGATGCTGATGGGGGGCGATCAGATCTACTTCGACTCGATCTGGGAAGACATCAAGTCCCTGCGGCAGTGGGTGGCCTTGCCCCGGCAGGCGCAGCTGGACTTCAAGGTCACCAAGGCGCTGGAGCGCGAGATCGAGGCCTACTACTTCGGGCTGTACAAGCACCGCTGGCTGCCCGCTGAGCGCAAGCCCTGGTCGTCGCCCACGCCCGCGCTGGATGCGAGCGCGGCGATGGCGTCCATGCCCACCATCATGATGTGGGACGACCACGACATCTTCGACGGCTGGGGTTCGTACAGCTGCGAGATGCAGAACAGCCCGCTTTTCCAGACGCTGTTCCGCCACGCCCGGCGCGCCTTCTGGGTGTTCCAGATGCAGCATGCGCTGGAAGATCTGCCCGAACTGGAAGACACGACGCCGGCGGGTTTTTCCCGCCAGGACCCGCTGCTCAAACCCATCGCCTGGAGCCAGGTGCTCGCCAAGGATGCGCTGGCGCTGCCCCTGCTGGATGGCCAGCCGGGCTTCACCTCCGCGCACGCCATCGGGCCGGTGGCCATCGTGGCGGCCGACCTGCGCACCGAGCGCTCGCGGGCGCAGGTGATGGGCTCGGACACCTGGGGCCAGATCAAGAAATGGACGACCAGCCTGGCATCCGGCAACGCGGGCACCCAACCCAAGAGCGCGTGCCAGCACCTGCTGTTCATGTCCTCGGTGCCCGTGGTGCACCCGAAGCTGCCCCTGGCCGAGCTGCTGATGGACAAGTTCGGGCAAGAGCACGTCACCGACAGCAATGCCGACGACCTGAAGGACCATTGGTCCCACGACGACCACGAGGGCGAGCGAAAGCGCCTGCTGGAGGTGCTCTCCAACCTCGCGCGCGACAAGAAGATCCGCGTGTCCCTGGTGTCCGGCGATGTGCACGTCGCGGCCTGGGGCACGGCCTACCGCAAGGACCTGCCGGCCACGGAGACCTGGTCCCAGATCCATCAGTTCACCTCGTCGGCCGTGGTGCATCCCTCGCTCATGGGGGTGATGGAGCGGCTGTTCCTGTCGTGGCTGAACAGCAATGCCAAGCAGCCGCAGAACATCGACGTGCAGTACGTCGCGGAGGTGATGCCCTTCCCGGGGCACGACAAGCATGTGATGGCGGCCCGCAACTGGCTGGCCCTGGAGCTGGACATGGGGTCGGCCGAAGGGTGCAAGCTGTGGGCCACCTGGCGCTGCGAAACCGAGACCAGCTTTTCCAACCACCTGCTGGCCGTGGCGCCCATCGCGCCCTGAGTCAGTCCCCCGCCGACGCCGTGTGCGGATCGGTCATGGCGGTGCGCCGCGCCACCTCGCGCTTGGCATACGCCGTGGGCGACAGGCCCGACCAGCGCCGGAACGCGCGCGCGAACACCTTGTCGGACTCGTAGCCCGCGTCCTGCGCCACCTGGGCCAGCGGCAGGTGGCCGGCTTCCAGCTGTTCGGCCGCCAGCGCCATGCGGTGCCCGCCCAGGTAACCCATGGGCGTGTCGCCCACCAGGGCCTTGAAGCGGTCGCTGAAGCGCGAGCGCGACATGGCGGCCTCGCGCGCCAGGGTCTCCACCGTCCAGCTGCGCGCGGGTTCGCGGTGCATGGCGGCGATGGCACGGGCGATCGCGGGGTCGGACAGGCCGCGCCACCAGTTGGCCTCCACCGGGCCGGCGCCGCGCAGCAGGTGGCCGCGCAGGATGTTGATGAGCAGCAGCTCGCCCATGCGGCTGGCCGAGAGGCGCCAGCCCGGGCGCTGGTCCAGCGTTTCGGTGACGAGCGTTTCCATGGACGCGGCCAGGATCACGGCCGTGGGCAGTTCGCTCGCGCGCACGTGGATGAGCGGCGGCAGCACGCTGAGCACGGAGTGCCGGCAGTAGGCCGAGAACCAGAGCAGCGCGCTGAACATCTCGCAGCCCTCGCCGCCGCCGCCGTGGCGCAGGTCCAGCGGCGCTTCGTCGCGCGCGCCGGGCGTGCGCTGGGTGAGCAGCTGGGCGAAGGGCACGGTGGGCGCGTCGGGCGCGGAGCCCATGCGGTGGGCCGCGCCCAGCGGCATCATCACCAGATCGCCGGGCTCCACGCGCAGCGGCCCGCCGCCGCCGGCCGCTTCCACCCACCAGGGCGCGCCGCGCGCCATGCGGATCATGGCGGCGCCAGACACCCCATTGGAATGCAAGCCCCAGGGCGCAGACAGGTGGAACCGGGCCGTGACCGCGCGTTCGGCGCGGCAGATGGCGAGCACTTCGCTGAGGACATCCATGGACGAATCGTACCCATTTCAGGCGCCCAAGCGGTTGAGTGCGCGGGGCCCGCGCTGAACAATGCACGCTTCGACATTGCAGGAGCAGCCCCATGAGCAGTTTGAAAATCGGTATCGCCGGCGGCGGTGTGGGCGGTCTGGCCGCCGCGATCGCCTTGCGCAAGCAGGGCCACGAGGTGACCGTGTTCGAGCAGGCCAAGGGCTTCTCGCGCGTGGGCGCGGACATCAACCTCACGCCCAACGTGGTGCGCGCCATCGACGGCCTGGGTGCGGGCGCCTTTATCCGCCGCACCGGCGCCCAGCCCACCTTCCGCATCAGCCGAGACTGGGACACGGGCAAGGAAACCTCGCGCCTGGGCATGGGCAACGTCGCCGAAGAGCAGTACGGCGCGCCGCAGGTCACGATCCACCGCGCCGACATCCTGGCCGCGCTGGCCGAGCAGTTCCCCATCGAGCAGATCGCGTTCGACAAGCGCCTGAAGACGCTGAACCAGAGCGACGCGGGCGTGACCCTGCAGTTCGACGACGGCAGCGAAGCCAGCTTCGACGTGGTGGTGGGCGCCGACGGCATCCACTCGCGCGTGCGCACCGCCCTGTTCGGCGAAGAGAGCCCGCGCTTCACCGGCGTGGTGTCGTTCCGCTCGGTGGTGCCCACCGAGCGCGTGAAGCACGTGCCCGAGATCGAGGCCTTCACCAAGTGGTGGGGCCCCAACCCGCAGAGCCAGATCGTCACCTTCCCGCTCAACCAGGGCAAGGAGACCTTCGTCTTCGCCACCACCGGCCAGGAGAGCTGGACCGAAGAGTCCTGGACCAGCCCGGGCGACGTGCACGAGCTGCGCGGCTTCTACAAGGACTTCCACGCCGACGCCCGCGCCCTGCTCGAGGCCTGCGACACCACACTCAAGAGCGCGCTGTACGAGCGCGAGCCGCTGCCGCAGTGGTCGCAGGGCACGGTGACCCTGCTGGGCGATGCCTGCCACCCCATGCTGCCCTTCATGGCGCAAGGCGCGGGCATGGCGATCGAAGACGCCGTGGTGCTGGGCCGCGCGCTGGCCGGTGTGGGCACCCGTGCGCAGGCCGCCGAGGCGCTGCGCCGCTACGAGAAGACGCGCCAGGAGCGCACGGCCAAGATCCAGATCGGTTCGCGCGGCAACCAGTGGATGAAGGGCCAGGGCAACGCCGACTGGGTCTACGGCTACGACGCCTGGAACGTGCCGCTCGCCCAGGCCTGAGATTTCCCCACCTTTCCCTAGGAGACACACCATGAAAAACCAGAAACGCCACTTCACCCTGGGCCTGATCGGCCTCGCGCTCGCCTCGGCCCTGCCCTTCGCGGCGGCGCAGACCTTCCCGAGCAAGCCCATCACCATCGTCGTGCCCTTCCCGCCCGGCGGCGGCCCCGACCTGGCCGCGCGCGTGCTGGCCGAGAAGATGGCGCCCAAGCTGGGCCAGCCGGTGGTGGTGGACAACCGCCCCGGTGCCGGTGCGCTGCTGGGTGCCGGCGCGGTGGCGCGCTCGACCGCCGACGGCCACACGCTGCTGCTCACGCCCAACACCATGGTGATCTCGCCCCACGTGCTGCCGGCCGGCGCGGGCGGTGGCGTGGACGTGCACAAGGACCTGGTGCCCGTGATCTCGCCCGCCACCACGCCCATGGTGCTGGTGGCCAACCCCTCGCTGGGCGTGACCAACCTCAAGGCCGCGCTGGAGGCCGCGCGCAAGTCGCCCGGCCTGCCCTACGGCAGCCCCGGCAATGGCTCGCCCATGCACTTCGCGGGCGAGATGCTCAAGAGCGCGGCCAAGGTCGATCTGATGCACGTGCCCTACCGTGGCGTGGGCCCCTCCATCACCGCCGCGCTCAGCGGCGAGGTCAAGCTGCTGTTCACCGGCCTGGGTGGCGCGGTGCCGCACATCAAGGGCGGCAAGCTGGTGCCGCTGGCGCTGACCGAAAAGAAGCGCTCGCCGCTGCTGCCGGATGTGCCGACCGCGACCGAGCAGGGCGTAAGCGGCGTCGAGGTGAACGCCTGGTACGGCGTGTTCGTGCCGACCGGCACGCCCGCGCCGGTGATCGCGCGCCTGAACCAGGCCTTCAACGAAGCGCTGCAGCTGCCCGACGTGCGCGAGAAGCTCGCCGGCGCCGGCCTGGACGTGCTGGGCGGCACGCCGCAGGTGCTGGCCGACTTCATGAAGGCCGACAACGAGCGCTACGGCAAGCTGGCCAAGGAACTCAACATCAAGGCCGATTGAGGCGCACAGCGGCATGGCACGGCGACCGAACTTCCTGCTGTTCATCACCGACCAGCACCGCGCCGACCACCTCGGCTGCTACGGCAACACCGAGGTGCGCACGCCGCACATCGACGCGCTGGCGGCGCAGGGCTGCCGCTTCGACGACTTCCACGTCGCCACGCCCATCTGCCAGCCCAACCGCGCCTCGCTCATGACCGGGCGCCTGCCCAGCGTGCACGGGCTGCAGATGAACGGGCGCGAGCTCTCGCTGGGCGAGCGCACTTTCGTGGAGACCTTGCGCGAGGCGGGCTACCAGACCGCGCTGGTGGGCAAGTCGCACCTGCAGAACATCACCACCCTGCCCACGGCCTGGCCCGGCAAGGGCCCGCGCCGCCCGCACGAGGCCCTGCGCCCCTACCCGGGGCGCTACGGCCAGGAGGTGTGGCAGCGCTGGGAGGAAGACCCGGCCCACGAGCTGGAGCTGCCCTACTACGGCTTCGAGCAGGTCGCGCTCACCATCGGCCACGCCGACGAACAGCACGGCCACTGGCGGCGCTGGCTGCGGCAGCAGACGCCCGACGCGGACCGCCTGATCGGCCCCGCCCACGCGATCCCCACGCCCGACCTGCACCTGGCCCGCATCGGCCACGCCTGGCGCACCCGCGTGCCCGAAGCGCTGTACCCCACGGCCTACATCGCCGAGCAGACCTGCCACGCGCTGGACCGCATGGCGAGCGCGGAGCAGCCGTTCTTCATCCAGTGCTCGTTCCCCGACCCGCACCACCCCTTCACGCCGCCCGGCCGTTACTGGGACCTGTTCCGGCCCGACGACGTGTCGCTGCCCGCGTCGTTCCACGCCGAGCTGACCGACCCACCACCGCCGGTGCAATGGCTGCGTGAGCAGCGCCGCGACAACCCCGCGTTCCGGCCCGGCTACGGCAGCTTCGCCTGCTCCGAACAGGAAGCGCGCGAGGCCATCGCACTGAACCACGGCAGCCTGGCCAACATCGACGACCACATCGGCCTGGTGATGGCGCGGCTGCGCGCGCTCGGCCTGGACGAACACACGGTGGTGATGTTCACCAGCGACCACGGCGACCTGCTGGGCGAGCGCGGCCTGATGTTCAAGGGCGGCCTGCACTACCCCGCCCTCACCCGCGTGCCCTTCATCTGGCGCGATGGCGCGCAGGCACCGGCCACGGCGGCCACGGCCGCGCTGACGCAGACCATCGACATCGCGGCCACCGTGCTGGAGCGCGCCGGCCTGGAGCCCACCAACGGCATGCAGGGCGCTTCCCTGCTGCCGGTGGTCACCGGCCAGGCGAGCGGGGTGCGCCAGCAACTGCTGATCGAGGAAGAAAGCCAGCGCAGCGATTTCGGCATGGACCGCCGCGTGCGCATGCGCACCCTGCGCAACCACGACCACCGCCTCACGGTGTACGACGGCCAGCCCTGGGGCGAGCTCTACGACCTGCGGCAGGACCCGCTGGAGCTGCGCAACCTGTGGGCCGACGCGGCCTCGCTGCCGCTGCGGCAGTCGCTCATGGAGCAGCTGGCGCGCGCCATGCTCACGGCGGCGGACACCAGCCCCTACCCGGGCGCCGCCGCCTAGAAAAAAAAGGCCCGCTCGAGCGGGCCTTTTCTTTTGAAGATGCGGTGGGTCAGACCAGCGTGCGCAGCCAGGCCGCGCAGTCCTGCGAGGCCTGCACCGGCCAGTGCACGGTGATGGTGGTGTCGCCGCGCCGCACTTCCACGCGGATGTCCTGACCCGAGCCGCCCCACAGGCGCGCCCAGAAGCCGGGGCGTTGCGCGCTCGCCTCCGGCGGCGGCGTGGGCTCGGGACGCGCCGGGGGCGGCGGCACCGGCTCCACGGGCACGGCGGCTTCGACGACCACCGGGGGCACCGGCACGTCCACCGCCGCCCCGGTGCCGCCGGCCAGGCGCGCCGCCGCGTTGACGCCGAACTCATCCCACATGCGGTCGGCCTTGGTCTTCATCACGCCCAGGCCGAAGGTGCCCATGCGGCCGAGCACGTCCACCTTGACCTTCATGCGCAGCTCGGTGCCACCGCCCTCGCGCTCCTGCAGCCACATCTCGCTGTTCTGCTTGAGCGAGCTGGCCACCGAGGCGTCCTCGCCCGTGCCTTCGGCGCGCAGGTAGCGCGGCTCGTCGCGTTCGACGATGCGGGTCTTGAGCTTGAAGCGCGCGCTGATGAAGGCGATCTTCACCTTCATCACGGCCACGTACTCGTCGTCGCTCACGACCTCAATGGACTCCATGCCGGGCACGCAGGCGCCCATGGCATTCGGGTCCAGCAGCAGGGCCCAGACACGCGCCGGTGGCGCGTCCAGCAACAGGGTTTTTTCAATTTCCACGCATCTTCTCCGCAGCGGTCAGGATGGATTCGACGATCTGGGTGTAGCCGGTGCAGCGGCAGAGGTTGCCGTTGAGGCCATGGCGCACCTCGTCTTCGCTCGGCGAGGGGTTGGCCGCCAGCATCGCGCACGAGGTCATGAGGAAGCCCGGCGTGCAGTAGCCGCATTGCAGGCCGCCGCACTGCATGAAGCTCTCCTGCAAGGGGTGCAGGGTCTCGCCCTGCGACAGGCCTTCCACGGTGGTGATGGCGCGGCCGCTGTGTTGCACCGCCAGGCTCAGGCAGGACTTGACGACCTGCCCGTCGACCAGCACCGAGCAGGCGCCACAGATGCCGGTTTCGCAACCGCGCTTGGTGCCGGTGAGGTGCAGGTCGTCGCGCAGAAAGTCGGACAGCAGGCGCCGCGCGGGCACGGTGCTCTGCACGGCCTCGCCGTTGACGGTGAGGGTGATGGGGTGTTGGCTCATGGCTTACTCCTGGGGCAGGCCGAACAGGCCCGCGATGTTGCGCCGCGCGACCACGCGCACCATGTCGCGCCGGAAGTCGGCGTCGCCCCGGGCGTCGGACACGGGTTCGATGTCGGCGGCGACGATGTCGGCGGCCTCGGCCGCCACGTCGGCGGTGAGGGTCTTGCCGGCCAGGTACGCCTCGGCGCGCGGCAGGCGCACGGGAATGGGGGTGGACGCACCGACGGCGATGCGCGCCTCGGTGCAGACCGCGCCCTGGCGCCGCGCGACGAAGGCCACGCTGACCAGCGGCCGGTGCTCGGCCGCCGTGCGCAGGAAGCGCGCGTACTGGCCGCTCGCGTCGGCGGGCAGCGCGGGCACGCGGATCTCGCTGAGCAGCTCGTCGGGTTCGAGCGCGGTGGTGTAGTAGTCCACCAGGAAGTCGCTCAGGGCCAGCACGCGCTCGCCGCGCGCGCTGGCCAGCACCACCTGCGCGTTCAGCGCCAGCAGGCAGCCCGGCGGGTCGGTGGACGGGTCGGCGTAGCAGAGGTTGCCGCCGATCGTGCCCTGGTTGCGCACCTGCGGGTTGCGCGACGCGCGCGGCCATGCTGGCGAGCATGGGCCAGCGCTCGCGCACCAGGGGCGAGGCGGCCACCTCGGCGTGCAGCGTGAGCGCGCCGATGCGCAGGCCGCCGCGCTCGTCCAGCGCGATGCCGCGCAGCGCGCCGAGTCGGCCCAGCGACACCAGGTGCGAGGGCGTGAGCATGCGCTGGCGCATGCCGAGCATGAGCGCGGTGCCGCCCGCGATCACGCGGCACTCGTCGCCCAGGTCGGCCAGCATGCGGCTGGCCTCGGCCACGCTGGCGGGTTCGAGGAAGTCGAAGTCAAGCATGGGCCGTCTCCTTCAGGGCGCGCAGCGCGGCCAGCACCTTCTGCGGCGTGATGGGCAGGTCGGTGATGCGCACGCCCACCGCGTGGTACACCGCGTTGGCGATCGCCGGCGCGCCGGGCAGGATGGCGGTCTCGCTCGCGCCCTTGGCGCCGTGCGGGCCGTTGGGTTCGTGGGATTCCACCAGCCCGCCGCGCAGCAAGGGCACGGCGTCGGCGGTGGGCATGTTGTAGTCGGCGAAGTTGCCGTTCATGAGGCGGCCGCCTTCGAGCTGCAGCTGTTCGTAGAGCGTCCAGCCCATGGCCTGCACGGTGGCGCCGTTGGTCTGGCCGTGGATCGCCAGCGGGTTGAGGGCCTTGCCGCAGTCGTCGCTGACGTAGCTGTCGATCACCGTGACCTGGCCGGTCTGCGTGTCCACCTCGACCTCGACCGCCTGCGCCGCGAACGAGTAGGCGGGCGCGATGTTGCCGTGGACCTGGTCGTCGTGCATCTGGGTCTTGGCGTCCCAGCTGCCCATGACCTGGATGCCTTCGCCGCCGTGGCGCCAGATGTGCTGGCGCGCCACCTCGGCCAGCGTGCGCCGCTGCCCGGGTTGCTCGCGCACGCGGATGTGGCCTTCGGCGATCTCCAGCTGGTCGGCTGGCGCACCGAGCATCTGCGCGGCCAGGGCGAAGAGCTTGTCGCGCGCGGCCTGCGCGGCCACGATGGCGGCGTTGCCGGCCGCCATGGTCACGCGCGAGGCCAGCGTGCCGATGCAGAACGGCGCGCTGTCGGTGTCGGGCGCGACCACGAGCACATGGGCCAATGGCACGTTGAGCTCGTGGGCCACGATCTGGCTCAGCATGGTCATGGCGCCCTGCCCCATGTCGCCTTCGCTGCAATGCACCACCAGGCGGCCGTCTTCGTTGACCTTGATCATCACGGTGGAGCCGTCCCAGTTGCCGATGGTGCGGTTGCCGCTCACGTGCATGGCCGCGGCCATGCCCACGCCGCGCCGGCGGCTGCCCGTGCCCGGTGAGCGCGCGCGCTTCTCGCCCCAGCCGATGGCTTCGGTGCACTGGGCGATGCATTCGAGCAGGCCGGTGCTGCCGATCTGCCAGCCGTGGATGGAGGTCTCGCCACGGCCGATGGCGTTGCGCTGGTGGATCTCCACCGGGTCGAGCCCGAGCCGCTCGGCCATGGTGTGGATGTGGCTGTTGAGCGCGAACAGCATCTGCGTGCCGCCAAAGCCACGGAACGCGCCGTGCGGCGGTGTGTGCGTGTAGGCCATGGTGGCGTGCGAGCGCACGTGCTGCAGCCGGTGCATGTTGTCGCTGCGCATGGCGCTCACGTGCATGACCTCGGGCGAGAGGCCGCAGTAGGCGCCGCAGTCGGCCACGATGTGCACGTCCTTGGCGACGATCAGGCCCTCGCGCGTCATGCCCAGCTTGAGCGTGATGCGCTCGGGCACGCTGGAGCACGCGGCCTGGAAGTCCTCCAGCCGGTTGTTGACGAGGCGCACCGCGCGCCCGGTCTTGAGCGCGAGCAGGCCGGCCACCAGTTGGTTGTCGTCCTCGACGATCTTGCCGCCGAAGCCCCCGCCCACGGTGGCCGCCAGCACCCGCACGCGCGAGACCGGCAGCTCCAGGGCCGCGGCCAGGCGCGCGCGCGCCAGGAACACCGACTGCGTCGAGGTCCAGACCTGCAGGCGGCCGTCCGCGTCGATCGCCGCGACGCTGGCCATGGGCTCGAGGTAGCCCGGGTACTGCGCGTGCGTGGTGTAGGTGGCCTCATGGATCAGGTCCGCCTGCGCGAACCCGGCGTCGACGCTGCCGCGCTCGAAGCGGATCTCGTGCGCCACGTTGCCGCGCCCGGGGTGCACGCCGGGCGCGCCCTCGGCCAGCGCTTCCTCGGGGGTCAGCAGCGGCGGCAGTTCCTCGTACTCGATGTGGATCAGGTCCAGCGCGTCGCGCGCGATCTCTTCGGTGGTGGCCGCCACGGCCGCCACCTCTTCGCCCGCGAAGCGCACCACGCCGTCGGCCAGGATGCGGCGCTCCTTCTGGTGCACGCCCCACATCGTGCGCGGCGCGTCGGCGCCGGTGAGCACCGCCTTGACACCGGGCAGGGCCAGCGCCGCCGAGGTGTCCACGCGGACGATGCGCGCATGGGGGTAAGGGCTGCGCAGGATCTTGCCGTGCAGCATGCCGGCGACCTTGATGTCGCCGGCGTACACCGCGCGGCCCAGCACCTTGGCGCGGGCGTTGACCTGCGGCGTGTCGCGGCCCAGGGTGGATTCGCTCATGGGAGTTCCTCGCCTGGGCTCAGTCGGCCTGGATGTTCAGGTCTTTGATGAGCTTGGAGAGGCGCGCGTAATCGTCGGCGTTGATCTTCGCCAGCGCCTCGGGCTTGCCGCCCACCGGGCGTGAGCCGAAGGTCGCCATCTTCTCGACCACGTCGGGCATGCGCAGGATCTCGTTCATGTGCTCGTTGAGCTGCTTGACCACGGCCGGGGGCGTGCCCTTGGGCGCGAAGATGCCGTTCCAGGCGCCGAGCTTGACGTCCTTGTAGCCCTGCTCGGCCACGGTGGACAGGTTGGGCAGCAGCGGTGTGCGCTCGCCGTCGGTGAGCGCCACCGCCACCAGCTTGCCGGACTTGAGGTGCTGCTCCACCGCGCCCAGGGTGACGTAGCCCATGCTGACCCGCCCGGCCAGCATGTCGGGAATCATCGGGCCGACGCCGCGGAACGGGATGTGCTGCACCTGGATGCCGGCAGCGCGGTTCAGCCACTCGGCCACGATGTGCATCGGCGAGCCCGCGCCCGGGCTGGCGTAGGTGAGCTGCTTGCCGGCCTTGGCCTGGGCCACGAGGTCGGCCACGCTCTTGATGCCGCTCTCGGGGTGCGTCACCAGCAGCACCGACTGCATGGCGCTCAGCACGACCGGGTCGAAGCCGTTGAGCGCGTCGTAGCTGGCGTTGGGCGCGAGCTTGAGCACCATGGGCGCGGTGGTGAAGGGGTTGGGTGTGAAGAGCAGCGTGTAGCCATCGGGTTTGGCGCGCGAGACGTAGGTGTTGCCCACCGTGCCGCCCGCGCCGGGCCGGTTGTCCACGATCACGGGTTGCTTGAGCCGCTGCGACAGCTTCTCGGCGAACAGCCGGGCGGTGGCGTCCGAGTCGCCACCGGGTGGATAGGCCACGACCAGGCTGATGGTTTTCTCGGGGTAGGCCTGGGCGGCCGCGCCACCCGCAAACAAGGCCGTGGCCGCCAGGGCCAAGGCCATCCACTGTCGACGATCCGTTTTCATCAATGCACTCCTGTGAAGGCGATTCATGCCGTTGGGTGGGGTCCAGGCCGGTGTCCGTCCGCGCCATTTAGACGTTTCATATTGGAAACATGGGTTCACAACAGAAACACCTTCATCGTATGCCTTCGTCGTTGACTGATCAACGATGAAATCCCGATTTCTGACAATTTGTTGCAATTTAATTGACTGATCAACAACGAGATCGCGGCGCGAAGCCGATCGGGCGCGCCGCTTCCCTGAGAATCCCCGCATGCCCCAAGAAGAGCCCCTGACGAACCCCTCTGCCCTGCCGCCCGAAGGGGTCGACGACGGCGCCAGCAACCCCTGGGCCGATCTGGCGCCCGATGGCGCGGGTCTGGCGGTGCACGACTTCTTGACCACCATGTTCAGCCACACCAGCAATGGGCTGCGGCGCGCGATCACCCTGCCCTATGCCAACCGCTTCGAGCTCACGGTGTCGGAGTGGCGCATCCTGTCCGTGCTGGCGCACGCGGGCTCACTGCCGTTCGCGGAACTGGTGGAACTGGCGGCCGCCGACAAGGCGCAGGTCAGCCGCGCGCTGCGCCTGCTGGGCGACCGGGGCCTGGTGGAGATGCAGACACCGGGTCCCCGGGGTCGCAAGGGCCTCATCTGCTTGATGACCGAAGCCGGTCAGGCGCTGTACCAGGAAATCATGCCGCTGGCGCGGCGCAGCCAGGCGCAGATGATCCTCACGCTCAGCCGGGACGAGCGCCGCGTGCTGTACACGGTGCTCGGCAAGCTGCGGCGGCAGTGCGGGGCTGCCGACGCCGACGGCTCGATCGACGCTTAGATATCGAGCACCAGCCGGTCGCTCTTGCAACCGGAGACGCAGACCATCATGGCCTTGTTGGCCGCGCGCTCGGCGTCGGTCAGCACCATGTCGCGGTGGTCGGGGATGCCTTCGAGCACCTTGGTTTCGCACGAACCGCAGATGCCCTCTTCGCAGCTGAAGGGCACGTCGGCGTTGATCTCGATCAGGCGCTTGTGCAGCGTGGTGTCGGGCGTGACCTCGAACATCTGGCCACTGCGGCGCAGCTCGACGGTGAAGCTGGTCTTCGCGTCGTCCGCGGCCGCCACCTCGACCGCCGTGAAGCGCTCGATGTGGGCGTTGCTGTGGCCCAGCGCGGCGCAGGTCTTCTCGAAGTTGTCGAGCATCACGGCCGGGCCGCAGGCGTAGAAGTGCTCGCTGGCCGCGGGCGCGCGCCGGCCCAGCAGGGCCGTGAGGTCGGGCGGGCCGCCCTTCTCGTCGTCGAAGTGCCAGGTCACGGGCACGCCCAGGGCCTCGATCTCGGCGATGAAGGCCGCGCTCTTGCGCGAACGCGCGAAGTACAGGAATTCGAAGCTGCGGCCCAGGTCTTTGAGGCGGCGCGCCATGCACAGCACGGGCGTGACGCCGATGCCGCCGGCCACCAGCACCGTGTGGCTGGCCTCTTCGTGCAGGCCGAAGTGGTTGCGCGGCGCGCTGATGGTGATGCGCATGCCCACGCGCAGCTGCTCGTGCACGCAGCGCGAGCCGCCCCGGCTGGTGCGGTCCTTGAGCACGCCCACCACGTAGCGGTGGCGCTCCTGGCTGTTGTTGCACAGCGAGTAGCTGCGCACCATGCCGTTGGGCAGGTGCAGGTCGATGTGCGAGCCGGCCTCGAACGGCGGGAACACGACATCGGGGGCGGGACGCAGGTCCACGCTGATCACGTCATCGGCTTCGTGGCGCAGCGTGTGGACCCAGGCTTGCAGGGTGGTGGCGTTGTTGCTCATCCCGCGATTCTCACATGGGCTTGTCGAGCTGGGCCTTGGCCAGGTTTCTGAGGTGGCGGCGCAGGCGCACGATGCCCATGTCGTGCGCGTACAGGTGCTCGCGCTTGTTGGCGTCGGGCTCCATGTTCTCCACCGCCACGCGGTCCTGCTCCAGCACGTTCCAGTGGCGCTCTTCCAGGCGGTTCTTGTAGAGGAAGCGCCAGGTGTCGCGCTGCCAGCCGCTCACGCGGCGGCAGCGCCAGTGGAACACCCCCGAGGTGCGGTTGCTGATGGGCGTGTAGCTGCCGATGATGGTGAAGTTGCCACCGGGGCCGCCGGTCTTGGGGTACGGGATCTCCAGGCGCATCACGTGGATGCCCAGGTCCATCCACTCGGTCCAGTCGAAGTTGACGCCGCGCTGGCCCTTCTTCTCGAAGCAGAAGCCGTTGGGGATGTCGCGGATCTGGAATTCGGCCTGGCTGTCGCCCTCGCTCATGGTGTGCGACTGCTTGTGCAGGTACACGCCGTGCATCGGGTCCATGACGTTGTCGACCACGTAGCGGTAGTCGCCGCCCCACTCGGTGTAGCAGAGGAAGTTCGACCACTCGGGCGAGGTCAGTTCCTCGGGCAGCTGCAGCGGCGGCGCGTCGTCCAGGATGGGGTTGCTCGCGTTGTAGAGAAAGATCGCGCCGGCCGCTTCGGCGGCGTGGAACATGCGCGCGGGGCGCGAGCCTTCGAGCTTGCAGCCGGGGCTGCCGGGCACGCGGGTGACGGTGCCGTCGCAGCGCACTTCGACGCCGTGGTACGGGCAGGCCAGGCGGTCGCCCAGGTTCACACCCAGCGAGAGCGGCGCGCCGCGGTGCGGGCAGTGGTCTTCCAGCGCATGGACCTGGCCGGCCTGGTCGCGCCAGAGCGCGATCTTGTAGCCCAGGCGGCGGATCGAGATCGGGTCGTTCTTCACGAAGCTGGACGGGCAGACCGGGAACCACAGGTCTTTGAGGCCGACTTCGAGGACGGCGTCGACCGGGTCGAGCTGAACGTTGATGACAGAGGTATCCATGGACGTGTCTCCTGGCGGTGGGGCTGGGGTCGGGCGGCGGGGTTCAGGCGCCGAGGCGGGCCATTTCCTGCTGGAAGGACTGCTCGGTCCAGCGCTGGCCATTGGGGCCCGAGGGCCCCGCGTCGTTGAGGTACTTCACCAGGCCTTCGAGGTCGTGGATGCCCTGAGCGTAGGCGCGTTCGATCGAATCGCCCAGCAAACCCTCATACGAGGTCGGGGGTGCGGTGCGCGTCTGGTGGGTTTCGTTGTAGAGGTCGGGGGTTCGCATGCGGTGTCTCCTTCGGTGTCGTCATTCCGTGGGCGGCTTGGGCTTGTCGGTCATGAATTTGCCGCTGGGCGCACCGGCGTTCACCTGGCGGCGCGTATGGCCGTCGATGCCGCCCTTGATGGCCCATTCGGCGAACACCGTCGGACCGGGCGTGAATTCACGCGGCTCCCAGTCGGCGGTGAGTTCGTCCTCGTCGGTGTAGTACTCCACCAGCGCGCCGGCCGGGCTCTCGAAGTACCAGAACATCGCCGAGGAGATCGGGTGTCGGCCCGGGCCGAGCTCGGTGCTCCAGCCGCTGCGCGACATGTGCATGCCGCCGCCGACCACTTCGTGCAGGTCGCGCACGGAGAAGGCCACGTGGTTCAGGCCCTTGCGCGGCTCGGGCGGCTGCAGCAGGAACAGGTCGTGGTGGCCGCCCTCGGCCGCGCAGCGCAGGAACAGGCCGCGCTCGGGGTACAGGTCGGAGACCACGAAGTCCAGGTTGTCGATGTAGAAGGCACCGGTGGCCTTGAGGTCGGTCACGAAGAACACCACGTGGCCCACCTCGACCGGCGTGGCGCGGTCGTAGGCCGGGCTGCGCTGGTTGCGGCGCGGGCGGTCGCTCCAGGTGTTGACGAGCGCGCTCTCGATCTGCACCTCGCGCTTTTTCGTGAGCTGCAGGCGCACCGCCAGGCCATTGGGGTCGGTGCAGCCGAAGCGGCCATCGGCCTCCACGAAGCCGGGCTGGCCCTGCAGGCGGCTGCGGTAGAGCGCCAGGCTCTCGGCCGTGTCCACGCCCCAGACCACCTCGCGCAGCGTCGGGTCGGGCTCCACGCCGGCCGGCAGGCCGGGCTTGTCGGAGTGCGCCACGACCACGCGGCAGCCGTTGAGCGATTCGAACACCAGTTCCTGTGGAGATTCCTGCACCAGCGACAGGCCCCAGTCCAGGAAGAACTGGCGGCAGCGCGGCAGGTCGGCGGCGCCGTAGGTGATTTGATCGATGCCCAGTACGCTCATCTGCAATCCTTGAAGTGCCTGGCCGCCTCCGGGCGCCAAACGTTTCTTCAGTAAACCCGTGTTTCTTACTTGAAACGAACTGAATTCTACCGGCAAACGTTCGGCGTGGGAAGTGGCATGCAGACTAATTTGGTCGGCTATGCCCTGTCGGGCGTCGGGCAAGGCCCGTCGGCCAGCACCTTTTGCGTGACGTGGAACAGGCGGCCCTGGAACCAGGGCCGGATCTGCGCGAGCTGGGCTTTCAGCACCTGGCGAACGGGATCGGCAAAGGCGCGCTCCATGGCGTCCACCGAGTCGTAGGAGGATTCGAAGGTCATGTGCAGGCGCGGGCCGCCGTCCTCGATGGACAGGGCGCGCAGCACCCGCACGGCGCGCACGCCGGGAAAGCGCTTCATCAGCGGCACCAACTGCTCGATCACGAAGGCATCCAGGCGGTCCACGTCCTCCGGCTTCACGGTGCCTTCGAGACACGCGGTTCGAACGATCATCGCGGCCTCCTTACAGGCCCAGGCCGCCCAGCGACTTGCCACCATCCACGAACAGGGTCTGGCCCGTGATGAAGCGGGTGCGCGGCGACGCGAGGAAGGCAATGGCATGGGCGATCTCGCCCGGATCGGCGGGCCGCCCGCTCGGTTCGAAAGCGCTGGCCGCCGCGTGCTGCTCGGGCGTCATGGCGCGCGTCATGCCGGTGTCGGTGAAGCCCGGCGCGATCGAGTTGACCGCGATCTGCCGCTGGCGAAGGTCCATCGCCATGGCCCGGGTCAGGCCCACCACCGCGGCTTTCGAGGCCACGTAGTGCGCAAAACCAGTGCCGCCCAGCGCCGCGCGCGAGGACACCGTCACGACCCGACCGCCCGGCTTCATGCGCCGCGTGGCTTCCTGCGCGGCGATGAAGACGCCCAGCACATTCACGTCCAGCACAGAGCGGAAGTCTTCGTCGCGGATGTCGTCGAAGGACCGGGCGGGGCCGATCCCCGCCGCGCACACCATGACGTCGACCCGCGCCTCGGCGGCGATCAGCGCCGCGATGGCCGGGCGGTCGCACACGTCGACCGCGTGGCCGGCCGCGTCGCGCCCGGCCTGGGTGAGTTCCGCGAGCAGCGTGTCGACCTGCGCCGCGTTGCGGTCGATCACCACGACGCGGAAACCGTCCTCGGCCAGGCGCAGCGCCGTGGCGCGGCCGATGCCGGAGGCGCCTCCGGTGATGAAAGCGGTTTCCCTCTCGGCGGGGGTGGGGGTGGTCTGCATTCTTTTTCCTCTCAAACAGCGGATGGATCCAGGCGCCGGTGGGCCTGCAGCAGGCCGGCCAGGCGCTGGTACCACGCCGCCTTCGGGTCGCGCAGGCAGGTGTGGGTCGCAAAATGGTCCAGGCCGGGCTCTTCGTGCAGCTGGGACGGCGCCGGCTGCCTGGCCAGCAAGGCCGCCATGCGGCGGTTCGAATGAACCACCCGGGCACTGTCGGACTCGCCATGGCTGAGGTACATGGGGATGGTGTTGCCCACCGTCCAGCACAGCGGGCTCATCACGGCGTCGTGCGCCGCGTCGCTCAGCACCATGCTGTAGATGCGCTCTTCCAGGCTGGCCGCGGGGGGGATCGGGGTGGTGCAGATCCATGATGCCGCTCACGGGCAGGCAGGCCCGGATCGCGCCCGGGGGAATGCCGGCGCCGCCCGCTTCCTCGCGCCGCAAGGCCACCAGCGCCGCCAGATGCGCGCCCGCGGAATGCCCCGCCAGGTAGATCTGGTCGCCGCGACCGCCGAAGTCGGCCGCATGGGCGATCACATGGCGGGTGAGCGCCAGGCCGTCTTCGAACGCCGCCGGCAGCCGGTGCCCCGGCGCCAGCCGGTAGCCCGGCGCCACCAGCACCATGCCCAGGCCGACCACGGCTGGCGCCATGAAGGCAACGTACTCCTTGTAGCCGTTGGTCCAGCCGCCGCCGTGCCAGAAGATCAGGATGGGGGCGTCGTCCCGCGCATCGGTGGACCGGTACACGTCGCAGCGGTGCTGCGGATCGGGGCCATAGGCGCGGTCGCGCGCGACGGCGATGCCGGCCGGCAGCGGCGCGTCGGCGGCCCAGCCCAGCACGGTCTCTTCGTAGGCCTGCGCGGCTTCGAAGGGAAGCGGCGGCTGCGGTGAAAGGCGGGACAAAAGGTTCTGTGGATGGTGGGTCACGGTGCTTGCGGCGCTCAGTCCGCCTTGATACCAAATTCGGCCACGACCTTGCCATAGCGGACATAGTCGGCGGCCACCAGCTTCGCGAGCTTGCCAGGGTCTCCACCCGCTGGCGCGAGCGCGATGGTCTCCATCCGCGCGATCACATCGGGCATCTTGAGGATTTCGTTGACATGCTGGTTGATCAGCTGGACCAGGTCGGCGGGCATGCCCTTGGGCCCCATCAGCGCCTGCCAGGCCCCGACCTCGGCCCCCATGATGCCCTGCTCGGCGAGCGTGGGCACATCGGGCAGAAAGGGCGAGCGCTTCAGGTCGGCCACCGCCAGCGGCACCAGGCGGCCCGACTTGATGTGCGGCGCGGCGGGACCCAGCGTGGTGTACATCAGCGGGATCGCCCCGCCCACCACGTCGGCGATGGCGGGCATGCTGCCCCGGTACGGAATCTGCGTGATCTTCGTGCCGGTGGACTTGTTGAAGAGTTCGCCGAGGATGTGCATGGGCGAACCGTTGCCAGGGCTGGCGTAGCTCACGATGCCGCCGGCCTTGGCCTTGGCCACCAGTTCCTTCACGGAAGAAACGCCGGTCGAGGTCGCCGCGACGACGAACAGCGATTGGCTGCCCAGCTGGACGATGGAGGTCAGTTCCGTGCTCGGGTCGATCGCGCTGCCGGCGGCCGTCATCACGTGGGGCGTGATGGCCGCGGTGTTGGGGGCCAGCAGCAGGATGCTGGCGATCCGGGCGTGCCTTGGAGACGTAGTTGGTCGCGATGGTGCCGGCGGCGCCGGTGCGGTTGTCGACCACCACGGGTTGTCCCAGGCGGGGGGCGAGCTTCTCGGCGATCAACCGCGCCAGCACGTCGGTGTCGCCGCCAGCGGGGTAGCCCACCACGATGGTGACCAGCTTGTTGGGGTAGTTCGGCGCCTGGGCCTGCGCCTTCGGCGCGAGCAGCGCCGCGGCGGCGAAGGTGGCGAGCAGCAGCCGCAGCGAGGAGCGGCGATGGAAGGAGGTGTTCATGGTGTCTGAAGGCAATGGAGGGAAGGACGCTTCTGGCGCGCGGCAGGCGTCAGAAGGCATGGCGGATGCCGACGTTGTAGGCCCGGTTGCCCAGCCCTTGTTCGGTGGCGTTGCCCACCCGGTAGAAGCCGGTGGGGGAGCCTGCGGGCACGCTGTTGTCGATGCGCGCGATCGAGGCGTAGACACCCGTTCGCCTGGACAGGGCGTGCGTGTAGCCCAGCGCCCACTGGCTCGCATCGTGGTGGGCGGCGGTCCGGTCGTTCTTGCGGATGTACGAGGCCATGAACCGCCCTGCCCCATAAGGCACCGACACCCCCAGCAGCACGTCGCGCGAGTCCGCGTTGACCAGGCCGAACACCGCCGAGCCCTTGTTCACCACGTAGTTGAAATGCGCCGTCGCCACGCCAAAGTCGTATTTCGCCCCGAGGAAGCTCATCTTCGCCGGCACCGATGCGGCGCTGTTGACGTTGTGGTGGCCCAGCTTGACGTACACCGGACCCGACACATAGCCGATCGCGCCACCGTACTGGCGCCGCGCGCTGCTGTCGCCGGGCGTTTCGCCCAGGCCGTAGACCACATCGGCGGTCCAGCCGGCCTTGGCCGCGTAGGTGTAGCGCACGGTGTTGTCCATGCGGTTGTTGCCGCCCGCGCCGCCGGCGCTGATCAGGTTGGCGGACGTCCCGGCCAGGCCCGTGATGAAGGGATCCGTCTCGGTCTGGACGAAGGCGATGGGGGTGTACTGGCGGCCGAGCGAGAGGCTGCCGAAACCGCCCTGCAGGCCCACGAGCGACTGCCGCCCGAACGCGAGACCGCCCTGCCCCAGCGTGCCGTTGTCCGCGTTGAGCCCCATTTCCAGGACATAGAACGCCGAGAGCCCCGCACCGAGGTCTTCGGTGCCGCGAAAGCCCAGCCGCGAGCCGCCGGCAACGCCGCTGGTGAGCTTGGAGGCGCTGGCGCCGTTGGGCCCGCCGCTTTCGCGCACGAAGGCCAGGTCGACGAGGCCGTAGACCGTGCTGGTGCTCTGGGACCACGCGGCGCCGCTGACCAGGACCAGCGCGGGGAGAAGGGTGCATCGTTTCAGTTTCATGGGTACTTTCGGGACAGGGGGGTGAAAACGCCTCTTTCGCGGCGGGGAGAAGGCGGCTCACCGGCCCACGGAGGGCGGTCGGTGCGATAATTTCTCCGTTTGCGAAAGTCGCTGAATTTCATGAAATATACGTTTTTCATGAAATATTGTGTTTCGTATAAACTCCTATTTACTTCATGAATCAGTTCGTTGTAGAAGACCCCGCCCTCGATTCGGGCTCGCGCACCGAGCGCGCGTACCACCGCCTGCGGCAGGAAATCCTGTTGGGCGACCTGGGGGCGAACGACCGCTTGCGGGTCGCGGAGCTGGAAGAGCGGTTCGGCCTGGGGCTCACGCCCATCCGCGAGGCGCTGGCCCGCCTAGCCAGCGAGGGGCTGGTGTCCATGGAAGCGCGGCGGGGCGCGCGCGTCCTGGAGATCTCACTCGCCGAGCTGGCCGATCTGATGAAGACGCGCCGTGAGATCGAACGCCTTTGCCTGACCGAATCCATCCAGCACGGCGACGCCCGCTGGGAAGCAGAGGTGGTTGCCGCCCTGCACGTGCTGGGGCGCACCCCCCTGCCCGGGAGCGAAGGCAGCACCACGGATCTCGAGTGGGAGAAGCAGCACCGCCACTTTCATGCGGCGCTGGTGAGCGCCTGTGGTTCGGAGTGGCTGCTGCGGTTCTGGAACCAGTTGATGGACCATTCGCAGCGCTACCGCAAGGCCCGCCACAAGGGCCCGCTGGTGGCCCGGGACGTGCAGGCGGAACACCAGGCGATCCTCGACGCGGTCCTGCGCAGGGATACGACGGCCGCGGTCGCCCTCATGGAGCAGCACCTGCTCGCCACGGAGAAAGCGGCCCGCGCCGCGCTTGAGCAGCGTTAGCCGCCCGCCTGCCAGCCGCCGTCGGTCGACAAGGCCTCGGGCCGGTGCACCGGCATCAGCCAGCCGTGCTGCGGGCTGGTCTGGGCCGAGATGTCGATGCGCGGCGCGTGCGTGACCACCCCGCCGAAGATGGTGGCGAACGAGGCGTCGGCCGCGTCGCGCCCGGTGCCGATGCGCAGGAAGCCCATGGGGATCGCGGTGCCCGAGGGATCGAAGATGTACCAGCGGTGGCCCACATAGGCTTCCACGTAGGCGTGGAAGTCGGTCGGGCCCAGGGCGGGGTCGGCGCCGAAGTCGACCGCGGTGGTGAAGCGCGCGGGAATGTTGAGCGCGCGGCACATCGTGATCATGAGGTGCGCGAAATCGCGGCACACCCCCTTGCGGTCGTTGAGCGTGTCCAGCGCCGAGGTCATGGAATTGCTGGTGTTCGACTCGAACGTCACCTGGCTCTGCACCCATTGCTGGATCGCCTGCACCCGTGTGTAACCCATGGGCAACTGGCGAAAACAGCTCGTTGCCATGGCGGTGACGCAGTCGGACTGGCAGTAGCGGCTGGGGTAGATGTAGGCCAGCGCCTCGGGCGGCAGCTGGGCCACGGGCGTCTCGAACACGCTGTCGGGCTGCGCCACGTGGTGCTCGATGTCCACCGTGGCGCGGTAGCGCACCGACAGCGCGCCCGGCCCGGCGCTCAGGCGCAGCGTGCGCGTGCGCGTGGCCGCGTCGGTGTGCATCAGCAGGGGCACGGGCTGGCTGACCTGCAGCTGCTCCCAGCTCACGGTCTGCTGGGGCGAATGCGCGGCCTGCACGTTGAAGATGAAATCGGCACCGGGTGGGTGGATCTCGTACTGCAGATCGATGGCGAGGTGGATGCGAACCATGGGGGTCACCGTGTGGGGAGAAGTGGACCCGCCTTGCGGCGGGCGGCAGCGCGTGAAGGCGCTGTGTGATCGGTGAACGCCAGACAACCGTTGGACCATCTTAGGCCTTTGCCGCGGCTTCGTCGGTGCGCTGCCTCACCAAGCGCGAGGGCTTAAGCTCCACGCCATGCGCGCGCTGCTCTCGACCTTCTCCTTGCAAGAGTTGCGCCACCACCCCTGGCGCAACGCCTCGGCGGTGGTGGCGGTCATGCTGGGCGTGGCGCTGGCCTTCGCGGTGCACCTGATCAACGCCTCGGCGCTGGCCGAGTTCTCCAGCGCGGTGAGCTCGGTCAACGGCCAGCCCGACGTGGAGCTGCGCGCGCGTCAGGGCTCGCTGGACGACACCCTGCTCGCCCGCGTGGCCGCGCACCCCGGCGTGGCGCTCGCCAGCCCGGTGCTGGAAGGCCCCGTGCAGGCCCTCGCGCGCGACGGCGAGCGCCTGGGCGCGAAGCTGGTGGGTGTGGACGCGCTGGTGGTGGCCGGCCTCTCGCCCGCCCTGATGCCGGTGACCGACGGCGAAAACACCACGCGGCGCTTCGACCTCTTCGCGCCCGACACCGTGTTCCTCAACGCGGCGGCGCAACAGGCCTTCGCGGGGCAGAGCACCGTGCGGCTGCAGAACGGCGCGGTGCTGCGCGTGGCCGGCCGCGTGAACGCCCCCGGCGCGCCGCTGCTGGTGATGGACGTGGCCGCCGCGCAAGCGCTGATGGACCGCGTGGGCCAGCTCAGCCGCATCGACCTGCGCCTGGCCAGCGGCGCGCGCGCCAGCGAGGTGCTGGCCGCGCTGGACCTGCCGCCGAACGTGATCGCGCAGCGGCCCGAGCAGTCGGGCGAGCGCGTGAGCAACCTCTCGCGCGCCTACCGCGTCAACCTCACGGTGCTCGCGCTGGTGGCCCTGTTCACCGGCGCCTTCCTGGTGTTCTCGGTGCTCTCGCTGTCGGTGGCGCGGCGCCAGCCGCAGTTCGCGCTGTTGGGCGTGCTGGGCCTGTCCAGCCGCGAACGGCTGCGCCTGGTGCTGGCCGAGTCGGCCCTGCTCGGCCTGCTGGGCAGCGCGCTGGGCATCGCGCTGGGCACGGCCCTGGCCGCGCTCGCGCTGCGCCTGCTCGGCGGCGACCTGGGCGGGGGTTATTTCTCGGGCGTGGCGCCGCCGCTGCTGTGGAGCCCGCTCGCGGCCATGGTCTACCTGCTGCTGGGCGTGGTGGCGGCGCTGGTGGGCGGCTGGTGGCCCGCGCAGGCCACCGCGCGCCTGGCGCCCGCGCTCGCGCTCAAGGGCCTGGGCGCGCCGCCGCGGCCCGGCGCGCGCCGCCACACGCTGGCATTGGCCCTGGTGCTGCTGGCCGCCGCCATGGCCTGGGCACCACCGGTGGCGGGCATTCCCCTGGCGGCCTATGTGTCGGTGGGCCTGCTGCTGGTGGGTGGCATCGCGGCGCTGCCGCTGGGCGTGGGCTGGCTGCTGGACCGCATCGCGCCGCGCATCGCGCGCCACGCCCTGCCGGTGCTCGCGGTGGAGCGCGCGCGCCGTTTGCGCGAGACCGCCGCCGTGCGCACCAGCGGCGTGGTCGCGAGCCTGGCGCTGTCGGTCGCGCTCACGGTGATGGTGGCGAGCTTTCGCGACTCGGTCACGCATTGGCTCGACGCCGTGCTGCCCGCCCAGCTCTACGTGCGCAGCGTGGGCAGCGGCGCGGGCGACGGCAGCCACCTGCCCACCGGGTTCGTGACCGCCGTGGCCGGTGTCCCCGGCGTGGCGCGCGTGGACACGCTGCGCGCCACGCCGGTGCAGCTCGCGCCCGAGCGCCCCGCCATCGCGCTGCTCACGCGCCCGCTGGAGAGAACCACCGGCGGCACGCTCAGCCTGCCCCTGGTGGGCAACCCCCCTGCCCGCCCCTGCCGTGCCCGAGGGCGAACAGCGCGTGGTCACGGTCTATGTGAGCGAGGCCATGGTGGACCTGTACGGTGCCCGGCCCGGCAGCTGGCTGCCCGCGCTCGCGCAGGCCTTCGCCGAGCCGCAGGTGCGCGGCACGCGCTTCTTCGTGGCCGGCGTGTGGCGCGACTACGCGCGCCAGCACGGCAGCGTGGTGATGGACCGCGCCGACTTCGTGCGCCTCACCGGCGACGCGCGCGTGAACGACCTCGCGCTGCACCTGGCCGAAGGGGCCGACGAAAACGCGGTGCGCGAACGCATCCGCGCGCTGGCCGAGGCACAGGGTGCGGCGAATGCCATCGAGTTCGCCTCGGTCGGCCAGATCCGCGCCAACTCGCTGCGCATCTTCGACCGCAGCTTCGCCGTCACCGTGTGGCTGCAAGCGGTGGCGATCGGCATCGGCCTGTTCGGCGTGGCCGCGAGCTTCAGCGCGCAGGTGCTGGCGCGCCGCCGCGAATTCGGCCTGCTCGCGCACCTGGGCCTCACGCGGTCGCAGATCCTGGGCGTGGTGGCGCTCGAAGGCCTGGCCTGGACGGTGCTCGGCGCGCTCGCCGGCCTCGCGCTCGGCCTGGCCGTGAGCCTGGTGCTGGTGCACGTGGTCAACCCGCAGAGCTTCCACTGGACCATGGACCTCGTGCTGCCCTGGGCCCGCCTGCTCGCGCTGTGCGCCGCCGTGGTGGTGGCCGGCACGCTCACCGCCTGGCTCGCCGGCCAGGCCGCCGCCAACCGCGATGCGGTGCGCGCGGTGAAAGAAGACTGGTAATACACAATGCCTGCCTCCCCCCGCCTTCACCGAAGATCGACATGACCCCCTCCACCGCCTGGGTGCACCAGGCCATCGCGCGCATCGAGGCCGACTTCTGCCGCAGCGCCGACACGCACCTCATCGCCCTGCCCCTGCCCGGCTGGGCGGCGCACGGCATCGACTTCTATCTCAAGGACGAGTCCACCCACCCCACCGGCAGCCTGAAGCACCGGCTGGCGCGCTCGCTGTTTCTCTACGCGCTGTGCAACGGCTGGGTGCACGAAGGCACCACCATCGTGGAAGCGTCCAGCGGTTCCACCGCCGTGAGCGAGGCCTACTTCGCCCGCCTGCTCGGCCTGCCCTTCATCGCCGTGATGCCGCGCAGCACCTCGCAGGAAAAGCTGGACCAGATCGCCCTCTACGGTGGGCGCTGCCACTTCGTGGAGACCACCGGCGAGGTGTACGCCGCGGCCCACGCGCTCGCGAAGGAAACCGGTGCGCACTACATGGACCAGTTCACGAACGCCGAGCGCGCGACCGACTGGCGCGGCAACAACAACATCGCGCAGAGCATGTTCGAGCAGATGGCGCACGAACGCCACCCGGTGCCGCGCTGGATCGTGGTCGGCGCGGGCACGGGCGGCACCAGCGCCACCATCGGCCGCTTCCTGCGCTACCGGCGCCACGCCAGTCAGCTGTGCGTGGCCGACCCGGCGGGCTCGGTGTTCTGCGCCTACCACCGGCTGCGCGACGGCACGCTCACCGCGCCGGGCTCGCGCATCGAAGGCATCGGGCGCCCGCGCGTGGAACCCAGCTTCATCCCCAGCCTGATCGACCGCATGCTGGAGGTGTCCGATGCCGATTCGCTGGCCGCGATGCACGCCCTGTCCGACCTGCTGGGCCGTCGCGTGGGCCCGTCCACCGGCACCAACCTGGTGGCGATGCTGGACCTGGCACAGGGCATGAAGGCGCGGGGTGAGAGCGGTGCCCTTCTTTCGCTGCTCTGCGACAGCGGCGAGCGCTACCGCCAGACCTACTTCGACCCCGGCTGGGCGCAGGAGCGCTTCGGCGATGTCGCGCCCTCGCTCGCGAGCGTGCGGGCGCAGCTGCAAGGTTGATGGCGCCATGAATCGGCCCGGGCTTCCCACGCGGCGGCACCTGCTGCTGGGTGCGGCGGGGCTGGCCTGGCCCCTGGTTCATGCACAACCGGCGCACCGCCCGGGCGATGCGCTGCGGCCGCGCCCACTCGTGTTCCCGCGCGACCACGGCACGCACAACGAGACGCGCACCGAATGGTGGTACCTCACCGGCCAGGCGAAGGACGCGGCCGGGCGCGACTTCGGTTTCCAGGTGACGTTCTTCCGCAGCCGCGTGGACGGCACGCAGGCCCTGCGCGGCCCGCTGGCCGCGAAGCAGCTGCTGTTCGCGCACGCGGCCATCACCGACGTGCAGGGCGGCCGCTTGCTGCACGACCAGCGCATCGCGCGCTGGGACGGCGAGCCGCCCGCGCCAGTCGCCGAGCGCGGCGTGTTCGCCAGCGCCGAGGACACGCAGGTGGTGCTGCGCGACTGGTCGCTGCGGCGCCGGCCCGACAACGGCCACTACACCGCGCGCGTGGTGGGCGACGAACTCGGCATCGATCTGCAGGCGGTGCCGCAGCAGGCCTGGCTGCTGCAGGGCGACCAGGGGTTTTCGCGCAAGGGGCCGGACGCGTCGCAGGCCAGCTTCTACGTGAGCCAGCCGCACCTGGCCGTGCAAGGCACGCTGGCGCTCAAAGGCCAGCGCTTCGAGGTGCGCGGCACCGCCTGGCTGGACCACGAATGGAGCGAGGCCCTGCTGCACCCCGAGGCGGTGGGCTGGGACTGGATCGGCATGAACCTCTTCGACGGCCACAGCCTCACGGCCTTCCAGCTGCGCCGCAAGGACGGCAGCAAGCTCTGGGCGGGCGGCTCGTTCCGCGCGGCGGGCAGCGCGCAGAGCGCCACCGACCTCTACCGCTTCAGCCCGGGCGAGGTGGACTTCCAGGCCCGGCGCTGGTGGACCAGCCCACTCACGCGCGCGCGCTACCCGGTGGAGTGGGTGGTGCGCACGCCGGGCGATTTCTACACGGTGAAGGCCGTCATCGACCCGCAGGAACTCGACAGCCGTTCGAGCACCGGCACGGTGTATTGGGAAGGGCTGTCCGACCTGATCGACAGCAACGGCAAGGCTGTGGGGCGGGGGTATCTGGAGATGACGGGCTACGTGCAGCGGCTGGTGCTGTGAGCGCGGTGCGTCAGCGTTCGGTGAACGCGAGTTGCGCGCCCAGGCCGGCGAAGGCGGCGGAGAAGCCGCGGCGCAGCCAGTCCTGCACGCGCGGCGAGTCGATGACCGCGCGGCGGAAGGCGTGCGCGAGCAGGCCGTAGAGCACGAAGACGCCGAAGGTCATGGCCATGAAGACGCCGCTGAGCAGCAGCAGTTGGCCCAGGGGCGAGGTGGCGGCGGGGTCGACGAACTGGGGCAGGAAGGCGAGGAAGAAGATGGTGAGTTTGGGGTTGAGGATGTTGAGGAGGAAGGCTTTGACGGTGAGGCTGAGGGCGCTGCGCCGTGCGCCGCCTTCCTGCACCACGAAGGCCGAGCGGTCGCGCCAGGTGGCGATGGCCAGGTAGAGGAGGTAGGCGACGCCGGCGTATTTGAGGAGTTGGAAGGCGAGCGCGCTGGTGTGCATGACGGCGGCGAGGCCGAGCACGGTGGCCAGCAGGTGGGGCACGATGCCCAGGGTGCAGCCGAGTGAGGCGAACAGGCTGGCCCGCTTTCCCTGCACCAGCCCGGCGGACACGGTGAACACCACGCCTGTGCCGGGGATGAGGACGACGATGAGGGAGGTGATCAGGAATTCCAGGGTGATCATGTGGTGGCTCCTTTTAGGGTGGTCATGTTGCCACAGGGCGTGGTTTTGGTTCGTGTGGCTTGGCTGGGGTGACTTGGTCTCGGGGCCCTTGTGCCAACTTGGTCTCGGGGCCGCTGGTGCGGGTGGCCGTTCTCCGGCGCTGCTCGCGGACGGCTGCCCGGGCGCTCGCATACCACTTCGTCAATACCGTGTGGGCACACGACCTCTGTGGCAACCGCGAATGGGCGCCTGCGCCCGGCCACCCGCACCATCGACCCAGTGGCATGGTGCAATTCAAGTGTTTGAATTCAAGTTTCAATTGAATGGCGTTCCATTCCCTCCCTCTCGACGGATGGTGGGGTTCGCGGGCGCAGGCGCCCATTCGCGGTTGCCACAGAGGCTGTGTGAAGCAGCGGTGTTGATGGGGTAACGCATGAGCGCCAGGGCAGACGCCCGCGAGCAGCGCCGGAGAACGCGGACCACGTCAGCCGTCAGCGCGAGGTGCAAGGCCAGAAACTAGCGCGAGTCCTCAGGCCGCCACTCCCGAAAAAACCGAATGCGTTCCAAGTGATCCGGATGGCTGCCAATCGCGATGGGCAACGACACACGGTCCTCCTCATCCTGCGGAGAAGAGTCCTTGTCGGCCTCAACAAGCATGCGCTCGAAAAACACCGCCATGGCCGCCGGCGGCACACCCCCCGCGTGCATCAGCCGAGCCGCATGCGCATCCGCGCGCCGCTCGGTGTCGCGCGAATAGGCCTGGGTCGCCAACGTCGCCGGCACCGTCGCCAGAAAACCGCTCGCATCCCCCAACACCACCCCCACCAACGCACTGATCAGACTCGCGCGCACCACCATGTCCAGCCCATCGCGGTGCTCCACATGGCCCAACTCGTGCGCCAACACACCCACCAACGCATCCGGCTGGTCGTGCAACAACTCCACCAACTCATCCGTCATCACCATGTAACCACCCGGCAACGCAAACGCATTCGCGCCCAACACCGGCGAGGCATGGAACGCCAGCTCCCAGTGCGGCGCATCCCCCTGCGGATAAGCACGATCCACCAGCGACTTGAAACGCTGGCGCAACTCGTCCTGCCGCTTCTGCGGCAAGGCGCTGGGCCGCAGAAACAGGCGGTCCAGCTGCTGCAAGCTCTGCTGCCCCACATGCCGGTCCAGCGAATCCGGCACCTGGTGCGCCAGCGTCTGGCTCAACCACGGCACGCCCCACAACCAGGCGGCCCCCAGGAACACCACCGAACCCGCGAGCGCCACCAGCGCGGCGCGCCAGCTCTGCATCCAGCCCACCACCGCGCTGTCCTGCAAACCGCTGGCCTGCGCCCAGGCGTCCCACGCCGCCGCATCGGCGTGCTGGATGAGACCGCCGTCCGGCAACTCGGCCTGGCGCTGGCCGTGCGTGCGCCGCTCCGGCCAGCGCACGCGCGCCAGCGGGTAGCGCCGCGTGTCCTCACCCGCTTGCATGAGCAGCTCGCCCGCCTCCACGCGCAGCGTCACCGCGCGCGGCTTGGGCGACTGGCCGTCGAACCACTGGCTGTGCAGCGAGGCAGGCGCAGCGCCCATCAGAGCCCCATGTCCATGCCGAAGAAGTCGCCGGCCGCGTCGCCCAGCACCCCCTTGCCGGCCTGCTGCGCGCTCGCCAGCCAGTCATCCACCGGCCCATCGACCGCCAAGGACATGGCCTCGAGCTTCAGGCGCGCGGTGCGCACCTTGGCGAAGGGCCAGTACAGGCCCAGCGTGACCACGATCAGCAGCCAGTTGACCAGGGTGACGCGGAACAGGCTGCGAAAGCGCAGCGCGCTGCCGAAGCGGACCTTCTCGCTGCGCGTGCCGTTCCACAGCAGGTCCTGGAAACGCGCGCCGAAGTACGGGGCGCTCACCAGCGGGATCAGCAGGTAGATCACCCCCAGCGCCACCGGCACCACCAGCGCCACCAGGGCCCGCCGCTGGCCGGCCGCCAGGTCGCCGAACATGCCACGCGCCAGCACGAACAGCACCAGGGCGACCAGCGCGGCGCCCACCAGGCCCACCAGCAGGCTCACGCCACCCGTTTTCAGGAACAGCCCGTAGAAGCGGCCGGTGCCGGTGTCCAGCTGCGTGCGCTGCTGCGCGAACACATAGCCCCCATGCTGGTAGCGTTTGATGCGCGCCAGGAGCCAGGGCATGAGCGCCGTGAAGAGCAGCACCACCGAGCCGATCACGATGCCGCTGCGTCGGGCCACCTCGGGCGCCATCTCTTCGCCTTCGGTCACGGCGGGCAGGAACAGCACGAAGGCCAGCGCGGGCAGGAAGAAGGGCAGCATGCTGAGGTAGGCGCCCTTCAGATCCCCCGCGAAGCTCAGGCGCACGCCGCGCCAGCTGGTGTTGCGCAGCCGGAACTGCAGCGAGGCGCGCCACAGCGCGGGCCAGAGCACCATGAAAACCAGCAGCGCGATCCACGCCAGGTGGGGCAGGAAGTTCGACACCGCCCAGTAACCCACGCCCAGCAGCAGCACCAGCAGGTAGCCGCGGAACATCTTCCAGGGGTCGGCGTGGAAGCCCAGCGGGTCGCCGCCGACCAGGGTGTTGTTCTGGAAGTAGGCGATGCGCCGCGCGCGCGCGAACGGCGCATACAGGGTGAGGGTGACCAGCGTGAGCAGCAGGTTCACGATCCAGATGCGGAAGTACTCGCTGCCCGAGCCGGTGAACCGGATGTCCAGCGCCTGCGCCGCCGCCGCGGCGCGCTCATCCGCCAGCGCCACGGTGGGCGCGAAATCGTCCTGTTGTGCCATCCCCGTCCCTTGAAATTGAAAAATTGGGAGGCATCCTAGCACCGAGCCCCCATTCACGCCCGGCCCCCAAAACCGGCACACTCTGCACCATGCCCACACCCTCCTCCGACCGCCCCAAAGCCGAATCGCCCACCTCGCTCGGCGGCCTGCTGCCCTTCATGCGGCCCTACCGCACCCAGATCGTGCTGGCGATGCTGTTCCTGGTGCTGGCGGCCGTTGCCACGCTGCTGTTTCCGGTGGCCCTGCGCGGCCTGATCGACGGCGGCCTGGTGGCGGGCGACCGCAGCGCGCAGGCCATGGGGCTGCGCGGCCACTTCCTCGAACTCTTCGCCGTGGCGGTGGCCCTGGGCCTGTTCTCCGCCGCGCGCTTCTACTTGGTGAGCTGGCTGGGCGAACGCATCACGGCCGACCTGCGCCACGCGGTCTACAGCCACGTGCTGCGGCAGAGCCCGCAGTTCTTCGAGACCACGCAGACCGGCGAGGTGCTCTCGCGCCTGACCACCGACACCACGCTGGTGCAGACCGTGGTGGGCTCCTCGCTCTCCATGGGCCTGCGCAATGGCGTGATGGGCATCGGCGCGCTGATCATGCTGGTGTGGACCAACCCGTATGTGATGCTGCAGGTGCTGCTGATCATCCTGCTGGTGGTGCTGCCCAGCATGTGGTTCGGCCGGCGCGTGCGCAAGCTCTCGCGCGCCAGCCAGGACCGCGTGGCCGACTCCAGCGCGATCGCGGCCGAGGTGCTCAACGCCATCCCCATCGTGCAGAGCTACACCGCCGAAGACCGCGAGGCGGGGCGCTTCAAGGACTCGACGGAGAGCGCCTTCGTCACCGCCATCCGCCGCACCAAGGCCCGCGCCGGCATGGTGGCCTTCATCATCATCAGCACGGCCGCGCTGCTGCTCTGGGGCCTGTACCAGGGCACGCAGGCGGTGCTGGCCGGCACCATCACGCCCGGGCACCTGGGCCAGACCGTGGTCTACATCATCATCCTGGCCGGCGCGGTGGGGGTGCTGGGCGAGGTGTATGGCGACCTGCTGCGCGCCGCGGGCGCGAGCGAACGGCTGATGGAGCTGCTGGCCAGTGAATCGCCGGTGCAGTCACCCGCGCGGCCCTTGCAGGCGCCGGCACCGCAAGGCGGCAGCGCGCTGGCCTTCGACGACGTCACCTTCCACTACCCCTCGCGCCCGGCGCAGGCGGCGCTCAGCGGTTTCACGCTGGCCGTGCAGCCGGGGCAGACGGTGGCGCTGGTCGGGCCCAGCGGCGCGGGCAAGACGACCGTGTTCGGCCTGCTGCTGCGCTACTACGACCCGGCGCTGGGCAGCATCCGGCTCGACGGTGTGCCGATCGACCAGCTGGACCTGCACGCGCTGCGCCAGCGCATCGGCATCGTGCCGCAGGACCCGGTGATCTTCTCCAGCAGCGCGATGGAGAACATCCGCTACGGCAAGCCCGGCGCGAGCGACGCCGAGGTGCGCGCGGCGGCGGCGGCCGCCTTCGCCGACGAGTTCATCGAGAAACTGCCAGAGGGTTACGACACCTTCCTGGGCGAGCGCGGCGTGCGGCTCTCGGGCGGGCAGCGCCAGCGCATCGCGATCGCGCGCGCCATGCTCAAGAACCCGCCCCTGCTGCTGCTCGACGAGGCCACCAGCGCGCTGGACGCGCAGAGCGAGCGCATGGTGCAGGCCGCGCTGGAATCGGCCATGAAGGACCGCACCACGCTCGTGATCGCCCACCGCTTGGCCACGGTGCAGCAGGCCGACCGCATCGTGGTGCTCGACCACGGCCGGCTGGTGGAACAGGGCACGCACGCCGAGCTGGTGGCGCAGGGCGGCGTGTACGCGGGGCTGGCGGCGCTGCAGTTCAACGTGTAGCCCATCTGTAGAAAAAAGTTCAACTATGCAATCGATGCATAACACGATGGCATCATGGCCTTGGACATGAAGAAGGCATCTCCGTAAGCTTCCGCTTGTTGGCTCAGCACAGGGCCACACACCACAAGGAATCTTCCATGTCACAAACACCGCCCCTTCCGGCCGGCAGCGCCACCAGCGCCCCGGCCGTTTTCACGCAAGCCCTCCCCTCCTACCTCGACCCCAAGCACCTCGGCCCCTGGGGCGTCTACCTGCAACAGGTGGACCGTGTCGCGCCCTACCTGGGCCCGCTGGCGCGCTGGGTCGACACCCTCAAGCGGCCCAAGCGCACGCTGATCGTGGACGTGCCGATCCACCTGGACAACGGCACCGTGGCCCACTTCGAGGGTTACCGCGTGCAGCACAACACCTCGCGCGGCCCGGGCAAGGGTGGTGTTCGTTTCCACCAGGACGTGACGCTGTCCGAGGTGATGGCCCTGTCGGCCTGGATGTCGATCAAGAACGCGGCGGTGAACGTGCCCTACGGCGGTGCCAAGGGCGGCATCCGCGTGGACCCGCGCCAGCTCACGATCGGTGAGCTCGAGCGCGTGACGCGCCGCTACACGAGCGAGATCGGCATCATCATCGGTCCGACCAAGGACATCCCGGCGCCGGACGTGAACACGAACGAGCAGATCATGGCCTGGATGATGGACACCTACTCGATGAACGAGGGTGCCACCGCCACCGGCGTGGTCACCGGCAAGCCGGTGGACCTGGGCGGCTCGCTGGGCCGGCGCGAGGCCACGGGCCGCGGCGTGTTCACCGTGGGCGTGGAAGCGGCGCGCCGCATCGGCCTGGACGTGTCCACCGCGCGCGTGGCCGTGCAGGGCTTCGGCAACGTGGGCGGCGTGGCCGGCAAGCTGTTCGCCGAGGCCGGCGCCAAGGTGGTCGCGGTGCAGGACCACGGCGGCACCATCTACCGCGAGGCCGGCCTCGACGTGCCCGCGCTGCTGGACCATGTGAAGCGCGCCGGCACGGTGGCGGGTTTTGCCGGTGCCGAAGTGATGGCCAACGACGCCTTCTGGGACGTGCCCTGCGACATCCTCATCCCCGCCGCGCTCGAATCGCAGATCACCGAGGCCAACGCCGGCCGCATCCAGGCGCGCATGGTGATCGAGGGCGCCAACGGCCCGACCACGCCGCAGGCCGACGACATCCTGCACGAGCGCAACGTGCTGGTGCTGCCCGACGTGATCGCCAACGCCGGCGGCGTGACGGTGAGCTACTTCGAGTGGGTGCAGGACTTCTCCAGCTTCTTCTGGAGCGAGGACGAGATCAACGCCCGCCTGGTCAAGATCATGAAGGACGCCTTCGCCGCCGTGTGGCAGGTGGCCGACGAGAACAAGGTGAGCCTGCGCACGGCGACCTTCATCGTGGCCTGCAAGCGCATCCTGCACGCGCGCGACCTGCGAGGCCTGTATCCGTAACTCCCCCTGCGCCGCTGCGCGGCTTCCCCCCTCTCTGGCGCGCCTTCGGCGCTTGGAGGGGGGACGATGCCTGTGGCCCGGCGAAGCCGGTTCCACGGCATCTCTGGGGTGAGGCACGCGCCTCGGAGAGGCTACTGCAGCGTTTCTTTGATGCCGGGCACGGAGGGCAAGGCGATCACCTCGATGCCCTCCTCCATCAGTTCGAGGGCTTCCTGCGGGCTGGCCTGGCCCCGGATCTGCCGATGCTCGACCTCGCCATGGTGCATGGCCCGGGCTTCGTCGGCGAAACGTTCACCCACGTCTTCGGTGTTCGCCATCACCTCGCGCAGCGCCTGCATGATGCGCGCCTGCATCGCCGACCAGGTCGGGCTGCGCCACCGTGGTTGCTCGATCGCCACCGCGGTGCCGGCGGCCGGTTCGGCCGGCGCCTGCGCCTCCTGGCGACCGGCGCGCAGATTCAGCCTCGGTGCCGAGAGCTTCTTCTGAATGTGCACATCGCCACACATCGGGCACGACACCAGGCCGCGCTCGAGCTGGCTCGTGTAGTCGTCTTCGGAGCCGAACCAGCCTTCGAACTCGTGCTGGTGCGCGCACTGCAGGTTGAGGACCTTCATGCCCCGGATTGTCCCGCATCCGCCCCGTTCGGGTGGGTGGCCCACTCCAGAACCCATTCGCCGCGCTGCACGTTCTGCAGCCACATGGAGCCGATCAGGGTCTTGCAGTCGATCACCTCGCCGCTGAAACACCAGGCCTGCAGCTCGGCGGGGGTGGCGGCGAACACGTCCAGGAATTCGCCTTCGTCGAGCTGGCGCTCACCGAGCGTGAGGCCGCGCGCGAACCAGATGTCGATGACTTCGTCGGAATAGGCGATGGTGGGCGCGAGCCGGCCGGCGAAGGCCCATTCGCGGGCGCTGTAGCCCGTTTCCTCGAGCAGCTCGCGCTGCGCGCAGGCCAGGCTGCCCTCGCCCGCGTCGAGCTTGCCGGCGGGGAATTCGATCATCACCGCCTGCATGGGGTGGCGGAACTGCCGCTCCATCACCACACGGCCGTCGTCCAGCAGGCCGATCACCATCACGGCGCCCGGGTGCAGCACGAACTCGCGCGTGGCGTGGGCGCCATCGGGCATGCGCACGGTGTCGCGCACCACGTGCAGGAAATGCCCGCGCAGCAACTCGGTGCGCGACAGCGGGGTTTCTCGGAGGTGGCTGTCGTCGGCCATGGGCAGCTCGGCCATCAGCCGCGGCGGCGAAACAGGTAGCGGTAGACGAAGCCGGGGAAGGCCAAGGTCAGGAACAGCGAACCCGTGGTGGCGTAGAACTCCCAGCCCTGGGGGGCGATCTGGCCGGCGTCGCGTTCGAGCGCCAGGCCCAACGCACCGACCAAGAAGTACAGCAGCACCAGTTCACCCACGCGCATCCACAGCGTCTTGGGCGCGCGGCGCGGCAGCACGGCCAGCCAACGGTTGTTGAGGAAGGGCAGGTTGGCCGCGACGAAGGCGGTGATCAGCACCAGCCAGACAGAGAGTGTGTGGGTCATGGAACGGTGTGAGCCGGCGGCCACCGGCAAGTTCACCGGTGCGCCGCCAACGCGATCAGGCCAGCAGTTGCGCCACGGCCTGGGCGCACAGGGTCATGAGGCCGCCAGGCACGATGCCGAGCACCAGCACCAGCAGGCCGTTGACCGAGAGCACCGCGCGCGCGTCCAGCCCGGCCTCGATCTCGGCGGTCTGCGTGGGCGCATCGAAGTACATGATCTTGACCACGCGCAGGTAGTAGAACGCGCCGATCAGCGACATGATCACCGCGAACACGGCCAGGCCCACATAGAACGCGGCGCTCGAAGCCAGCAGCGCCTGCAGCACGGCGAGCTTGGCGTAGAAACCCACCAGCGGCGGCACACCGGCCAGCGAGAACATGCAGACCGCCATGACGCCGGCGTACAGCGGGCTGCGCTGGTTCAGGCCGGCCAGGTCGCTGATGTTCTCCGACTCGAAGCCGCTGCGCGAGAGCAGCAGGATCACACCGAAGGTGCCCAGCGTGGTCAGCACGTAGGTGACGACATAGAACATGGACGAGCCGTAGGCGTTGGCCATGTTGCTGCTGTCCAGGCCGTCGGCGCCCTGCACCACGCCCGCGAGCAGGCCCAGCATCAGGAAGCCCATCTGCGCGATGGTCGAGAAGGCCAGCATGCGCTTGAGGTTGTTCTGCGCGATGGCGGCGAGGTTGCCCACCAGCAGCGACATGACGGCGAGCACCGCGAGCATCTGCTGCCAGTCCACGGCCAGCGGCTGCAGGCCTTCGACCAGCAGGCGGATCACGATGGCGAAGGCGGCCAGCTTGGGTGCGCCACCGATCATCAGGGTGATGGCGGTCGGGGCACCGTGGTACACGTCGGGCACCCACATGTGGAAGGGCACCACGCCGAGCTTGAAGGCCAGGCCGGCCACCACGAACACCAGGCCCAGGGTGAGCACCTGCGGCGAGCCCACGAGCGTGTCGTCGCCGCCCGCGATGGTCAGCATCACCTCGGTGAGGTTCAGCGAACCGGTGGCGCCATAGACCATGGACAGGCCGTAGAGCAGGAAACCGCTGGCCAGCGCGCCCAGCACGAAGTACTTCATGGCCGCTTCCGTGGCCTTCACGTCGTCGCGGCGCAGCGCCACCAGGGCGTAGCTGGAGAGCGTGAGCAGCTCCAGACCGAGGTAGATCACCAGGAAGTGGTGGCTGGAGATCATGACGAACATGCCCAGCAGCGCGAACATGCCCAGGCTGAACAGCTCGCCGCCGCGCAGCATGTCGCGCTGGCCCGAGTAGGCGCGGCCGTACACGAAGGTGACCATCATGGCGATGGAGGCGAAGCACTTGAGCCAGTTGCCCATCGGGTCGCTGACGATCATGCCGCCGAAGCCGTAGACGGTGTTGCCCGAGCTCGCGGCCAGGCCCTGCAGCACCGCGATGACGCCCAGCGTCAGCAGCGTCAGGCCGTAGGTGACGCCGCGCAGCGGCGTCTTCACCGCCAGATCAACCAGCGCGATCACGCAGGCCATCGTCATCAGGAGGATTTCTGGGTAGGCCGCGACCCAGCTGAGCTTGTCAATCATGTGAGCGTTCTCTCGTGTAGCGTGAGCTCAGTTCAGTTTGGAGATGGCGACGTGGCGCAGCAGTTCGGCCACGGACGCATCCATCACGTCGGTGAAGGGCTTGGGATAGACACCCATGTAGAGCACGGCCAGCGCCAGCACGCCCAGTACCAGGAATTCGCGCGCGTTGATGTCGACCAGGGCCTTGACGTTGTCGTTGCCCACGCTGCCGAGGTAGACCCGCTTGTACATCCACAGCGAGTACGCGGCGCCGAAAATCAGGGCCGAGGCGGCCAGCAGGCCGATCCAGAAGTTGGCCTTGACGGCGGCGATGATGACCATCCACTCGCCCACGAAACCGGCGGTGCCCGGCAGGCCGCAGTTGGCCATGGTGAAAAGCAGCGCGAAAGCGGCGAACTTGGGCATGGTGTTGACCACGCCGCCGTAGTCGGCGATCTCGCGCGAGTGCACGCGGTCGTACAGCACGCCGATGCCCAGGAACATCGCGGCCGAGACGAAGCCGTGAGCGATCATCTGCACGATCGCGCCGGAGACGCCGAGGTCGCTGAAGACGAAGAAGCCCAGGGTGACGAAGCCCATGTGGGCGACCGACGAATAGGCCACGAGTTTCTTCATGTCCTGCTGCACCATGGCGACCAGGCCCACGTAGATCACGGCGATGAGCGAGAGCGCGATCATCAGCCAGGCCCATTCGTGCGCGGCATCGGGCAGGATGGGCAGCGAGAAGCGCAGGAAACCGTAGGCACCCAGCTTGAGCATGATGGCCGCCAGCACGGCCGAACCGCCGGTGGGGGCTTCCACGTGCACGTCGGGCAGCCAGGTGTGCACCGGCCACATCGGCACCTTCACCGCGAAGGCGGCGAAGAAGGCGAAGAACAGCAGGGTCTGCGCGGTGCCGCCCAGGGGCAGCTTGTACCAGTCGGCCAGCGCGAAGCTGCCGCCGGACTGCGTATACAGGTAGATCAGGGCCACCAGCATGAGCAGCGAGCCCAGCAAGGTGTACAGGAAGAACTTGAAGGCCGCGTAGATCTTGTTCGGGCCACCCCAGATGCCGATGATCAGGTACATCGGGATCAGCGTGGCTTCGAAGAACACGTAGAACAGCATCGCGTCCTGCGCGCTGAAGACACCGATCATCAGGCCCGAGAGGATCAGGAAGGCGCCCATGTACTGGTTGACGCGCGAGGTGATCGACTCCCAGCTCGCCACCACCACCACCACGTTGATGAAGGCGGTCAGCAAGATCAGCCAGAGCGAGATGCCGTCCACGCCCAGGTGGTAGTTGACGTTGAAGTTCTCGATCCAGGCGCGCTTCTCGACGAACTGCATGGCGGCGGTGCCCAGCTCGAAGCCGGTGTACAGCGGCACGGTGACGGCCAGGCCGGCAATGGCGCCCACCAGCGCGACCCAGCGCACCACGTGCGCCTGATCGTCGCGGCCCAGGGCCAGCAGCACGACGCCGAAGAAGATCGGCGTCCAGATTGCAAGGCTCAGCAAACCCATCTTGTTATCCCTCTTCTTATTTGGCGAGCCAGACGAAATACGTCATGAACAGCAGCACGCCCACGATCATCATGAGCGCGTAGTGGTAGAGGTAACCGGTCTGCGCGCGGCGCACGACCGAGGACACCACACCCACCAGCTTCCAGCTGGCGTTGACCACGCCGCCTTCGATCACGCCCCGGTCGCCGCCCTTCCAGAGGCCGACACCCAGCGCGCGCGCGCCACGGGCCAGCACGTTCTCGTTGAACCAGTCCAGGTAGTACTTGTTCTCCAGCACCACGATCAGCGGGCGCAGCGCGCGCGCGATGGCGGCCGGCACGGCCGGGTTGATCAGGTACATGTACCAGGCGCACACCGCGCCGGCCAGCGCCAGGTACAGCGGCGCGGTCGACAGCGCGTGGGTCGCCATGGCCAGGGGGCCGTGGAACATCTCGCCGAACTTCACCATGGCCGGGTGGGCCGCGGTGTTGATGGTGATGGCGTCCTTGAAGAAGTCACCGAACAGCATGGGCTGGATGGTGATGAAACCGATCACCACCGAAGGAATGGCCAGCAGCAGCAGCGGCACCGTCACCACCCAGGGCGACTCGTGCGGCTTGCCATCGCCGTGGCCGTGCCCATGGTCGTCGTGGTGGTCGCCATGGTCATCGTGGTGACCGTGGTGGGCGTCCGGGTTCTGGTCGTAGCGCTCCTTGCCGTGGAACACCAGGAAGTAGAGGCGGAACGAGTAGAACGAGGTGACGAACACGCCCGCGAGCACCGCGAAGTGCGCGAAGCCGGCGGCGGGCAGGTTGCTGAAGTGCACCGCCTCGATGATGCTGTCCTTGGAATAGAAACCGGAGAACAGCGGCGTGCCGATCAGGGCCAGCGTGCCCAGCAGCGAGGTGATCCAGGTGATGGGCATGTACTTGCGCACGCCACCCATCCAGCGGATGTCCTGGTTGTGGTGCAGACCCATGATGACCGAGCCGGCGGCCAGGAACAGCAGCGCCTTGAAGAAGGCGTGGGTCATCAGGTGGAACACGGCCACCGAGTAGGCAGAGGCGCCCAGCGCCACCGTCATGTAGCCCAGCTGCGAGAGCGTGGAGTACGCCACCACGCGCTTGATGTCGTTCTGGATGATGCCCAGGAAACCCATGAACAGCGCGGTGATCGCGCCGATGACCAGGATGAAGTTGAGCGCGGTGTCCGACAGTTCGAACAGCGGCGACATGCGCGCGACCATGAAGATGCCGGCGGTCACCATGGTGGCGGCGTGGATCAGCGCCGAGATGGGCGTGGGGCCCTCCATGGAGTCGGGCAGCCAGACGTGCAGCGGGAACTGCGCGCTCTTGCCCATGGCGCCGATGAACAGGCAGATGCAGATCACGGTGATCAGCATCCAGTCGGTGCCGGGGAAGCCCAGCGTGCCGAGTTCGGGCGCCTTGGCGAACACCTCGGTGTAGTTCATGGTGCCGGCGTAGGCCACGATCAGGCCGATGCCGAGGATGAAGCCGAAGTCACCCACGCGGTTGACCAGGAAGGCCTTCATGTTGGCGAAGATGGCCGTGGGCTTGTTGAACCAGAACCCGATCAGCAGGTAGGACACCAGGCCCACCGCTTCCCAGCCGAAGAACAGCTGCAGCAGGTTGTTGCTCATGACCAGCATGAGCATGGAGAAGGTGAACAGCGAGATGTAGGCGAAGAAGCGGTTGTAGCCGTCGTCCTCTTCCATGTAGCCGATGGTGTAGAGGTGCACCATGAGCGAGACGAAGGTGACGACCACCATCATCATCGCGGTGAGGCCATCGACCAGGAAGCCGATCTCCATCTTCAGGCCGCCCACCACCATCCAGGTGTAGATGGTCTCGTTGAAGCGCGCGCCGTCCACGGCCACGCTCTTGAGCGTCATGGCCGAGAGGATGAAGGCCACCAGCACGCCCAGGATGGTGAAGGTGTGCGAGGCGCGGCGGCCGATCACGTTGCCGCCGAAGGTGGTGCCCAGGATGCCGGCGATCGCCGAACCCAGCAATGGGGCCAGCGGAACGGCGAGCAAGGTGCTTGCAGAGAGGGTGGTGCTCATGGGGTTCTTGCCTGAGTTCTCGTGTGGGGTGGCCCTGGCCTCAACCCTTGAGGGTGTTGAGTTCTTCGACGCTGATCGACGACTTGTTGCGGAACAGCAGCACCAGAATCGCGCAGACCGATCGCCGATTCGGCGGCGGCCACGGTCAGGATGAAAAACACGAAGACCTGGCCGTGCATGTCGCCCAGGAAATGCGAGAAGGCCACGAAGTTCATGTTCACGGCCAGCAGCATCAGTTCGATGGCCATGAGCAGAACGATGAGGTTCTTGCGGTTCAGGAAGATGCCCACGACCGAGATCGCGAACAGGATCGCGCCGACGGCGAGGAAATGGCCCAGCGAGACGGTCATGGTTTCTGGCCCTCCTGGGCGGCTGCCGCTTCGGCGGCGGGGGCGGCTTTCTGCGTGGCGTTCATGGGCAGCACCACCAGGCGGTCGCTGGCGCGCACGTGCACCTGCAGATTGGGGTTGATGGCCTTGCTGTCCTTGCGCTGGCGCAGGGTCAGCGCGATGGCCGCGATCATCGCCACCAGCAGGATCACGGCGGCCACTTCGATCGGGTACAGGTACTCGGTGTACAGCAGCACGCCCAGTTCACGGGTGTTGGAGTAGCCCGGGTCGGCGGCCACCGCGCCCGGATTGCCCGTGACCGTGGGGAAACCGGCCCACAGCACGGCGATGAGTTCGGCCGCCACGAAGGCGCCGAGCAAGGCCGCCACCGGGAAGTGCTTCCAGAAGCCCTGGCGCACCGTGTCCAGGTTGATGTCCAGCATCATCACGACGAAGAGGAACAGCACCATCACCGCGCCCAGGTACACCAGCACCAGCGTGATGCCCAGGAACTCGGCGCGCAGCAACAGCCACAACGCCGCCGCCTGCGAGAACGCGAGCATGAGGTGCAGCACGGCATGCACCGGGTTGCGCGCGGTGATCACGCGGTAGCCTGCGTACAGCAGCACCGCGGCGAACAGGTAGAAAAAGCCGGTCTGGTAATCCATGGCGTCGTGGTTCTTGTGTCGTCTGGTCCGGCCGAATCGGTTCGGCACCGGTCAGCGGTAGGGGGCGTCGGAGGCCCGGGCGGCGGCGATCTCGGATTCGTAGCGGTCGCCCACGGCCAGCAGCATCTCCTTGGTGAAATACAGGTCGCCGCGCTTCTCGCCGTGGTATTCGAGGACGTGCGTCTCGACGATGGAATCGACCGGGCAGCTTTCTTCGCAGAAGCCGCAGAAGATGCACTTGGTCAGGTCGATGTCGTAGCGCGTGGTGCGGCGCGAACCATCGGCGCGCACATCGGATTCGATGGTGATCGCCATCGCCGGGCAGACGGCTTCGCAGAGCTTGCAGGCGATGCAGCGCTCTTCACCGTTCTCGTAACGGCGCAGGGCGTGCAGGCCACGGAAGCGCGGCGACAGCGGCGTCTTCTCCTCGGGGAACTGCACCGTGACCTTGCGCTTGAAGGCGTAGCGGCCCGTCAGGGCCATGCCCTTGAACAGCTCCACCAGCAGGAAACTGTTGAAGAAATCGCGGAAGGAGAACGGCGCGGCGTGCGCGGACGGCGCGGTGGAATTGGCGGTGGTGGTGGACATGGTCGTTCGCCCGGCTTATTTCCAGAGGTTCCACGGGGTCTGCATGAGCGCGCCCACGAGGAGCAGCCAGATCAGCGTGACAGGGATGAAGATCTTCCAGCCCAGACGCATGATCTGGTCGTAGCGGAAGCGGGGGAAGGTGGCGCGGATCCAGATGAACATGGACACCACGACGCAGGTCTTGATGCCGAGCCAGATCCAGCCGGGGATGAAGTCGAGCGCGGCGATCGGCGACAGCCAGCCGCCCAGGAACATCAGCACGGCCAGCACGGACACCAGCCACATGCTGGCGTACTCGGCCAGGAAGAAGATGGCGAAGCCCATGCCCGAGTACTCGACCATGTGGCCGGCCACGATCTCGGCCTCGCCTTCGACCACGTCGAAGGGGTGGCGGTTGGTTTCGGCCACGCCGGAGATCAGGTAGACGAAGAAGATCGGCAACAGGGGCAGCCAGTTCCAGGACAGGAAGCCCAGGCCCATGTTGGCGCCCATGCCGCGCGCCTGAGAGGCCACGATCTCACCCAGGTGCAGGCTGCCGGCGGTCATGACCACCACCAGGAAGCAGAAGCCGATGGCGATTTCGTAGCTCACCATCTGTGCCGAGGCGCGCAGCGCGCCCAGGAAGGCGTACTTGGAGTTGGACGCCCAGCCGGCGATGATCACACCGTAGACCTCGATCGAGGTGATGGCCAGGATCACCAGCAGGCCGGCGTTCACGTTGGCGATGATCGCCTCCGGGCCGAAAGGAATCGCGACCCACGCGGCCAACGCCGGCATGATGGCCATGACGGGGCCGAGGCGGAACAGGCCGTTGCTGGCCGCGCTGGGGCGGATCAGTTCCTTGGTCAGCAGCTTGAGCGCGTCGGCGATCGGTTGCAGCAGGCCGAAGGGGCCCACGCGGTTGGGACCGTGGCGCACCTGGATCCAGCCGAGCAGCTTGCGCTCCCACAGCGTGAGGTAGGCCACCGCGCCCATCAGGGGAGCGAGCACGACCACGATCTTGATCAGGTTCCAGATGACGGGCCAGGCACCGGTGGCCCACCAGTCGGCGGCGATCAGGCCCAGGCCGCCGTTGTACATCGCATCGATCACGCTGCGGCTCCTTCCAGGGCTTGAGCGGTCCGCGCATCGGCGGTGAGTTGCAGGGCGGTCGAGCGGCGCACCAGGCCGTCGAGCTGGTAGATGGACGCCACGCAGGGCGCCACTTCGGCGGGCGACGTGTCGATCGCCGCGCTGCTCGCGTTGGACAGGCGGGCGGCATCAACCACGGCGCCGTTGCTCACGCCCGGCAGCGCCGCGGCCAGCACGGCCTGCGACGAATCGGCGTCGAAGCCCGGCAGGTCCAGCAGGTTGCCGAGCACGCGCAGCACCTTCCAGGCCGGGCGCGTGTCGCCCAGCGGGCGCACGACGGCGTGGAAGCCTTGCAGGCGGCCTTCGGCGTTCACGAAGGAACCCGAGGTTTCGGTGAACGGCGCGATGGGCAGCAGCACGTCGCTCACGTCGAGGTTGGTCTTGAAGGGGCTGAGGGTGACGACCATGCCGGCCGCCGCCAGACCCGTGGCACCGACGGCGGTGTCCTGGGCGGGTTCGGTGTTGAGCAGGATGGCGGCCTTGAGCTGGCCCACCAGCATCTGGCCGGCGTTCAGACCGCCCTGCCCCGGCACCGCGTTCACCAGCTGCGCGCCCACGGTGTTGGCCGCTTCGCTGAGGTAACCCACCGTGGCGCCAGTCTGTTGCGCGATCCAGTTCGCGAGCGCGAGCAGGCTGGCCGCCTTGGCATGGTGCGCTGCCGCGTTGCCCAGCAGAATGGCTTTCTGTTCGCCACCCAGCAGGGACTTGGCCACCGCGCGGTGCGCGTCCGTGGCCTCGCCACTCACGGGCGTCGCGGCACCCGTTTCGGCGCCGATGGCGGCCGCGATGCCGGCCAGCGCCGACACCCACAGGCCGCTGTCGGCCAGCACGGTGTTCTTCACCGGCATGGCCCAATCCTGCGCCACGGCGTTGAGCACGTTGACCTGCGCGCCCTTGCGCTGGGCCTGGCGGATGCGCTGCGCGAACAGCGGGTGGTCCTTGCGCAGGTTGGAGCCGATCACGAGCACGCGCTGCAGCGTGGAGAGCGATGCGATCGGCAGACCCAGCCAGCGGGCAGCACCGGTGGGTGCCGTGTTCGAGAAATCGGCGTGGCGCAGGCGCGCGTCGATGTTCTGGCTGCCCAACCCCCGCACCAGGGCACCGGCCAGGGCCAGCTCTTCGAGCGTGCTGTGCGGGCTGGCCAGCAGGCCGATGGCGGCGGCGCCGTGGTCGGCCTTGACCTGCTTCAGGCCATTGGCGCACGTACTCGAGCGCGGTCTGCCAGTCGACCGTCTTCCATTCACCGCCCTGCTTGAGCATGGGCGAGGTCAGGCGTTCTTCGCTGTTGACGGCTTCGTACGAGAAGCGGTCACGGTCGGCGATCCAGCATTCGTTGACGGCTTCGTTTTCCAGCGGCACCACGCGCATGACCTTGTGGTTCTTCACCTGGACGATCAGGTTGGCGCCGGTGGAGTCGTGCGGGCTCACGCTCTTGCGGCGCGAGAGCTCCCAGGTGCGGGCGCTGTAGCGGAAGGGCTTGCTGGTGAGCGCGCCGACCGGGCAGATGTCGATCATGTTGCCCGAGAGTTCGGAGTCCACCGTGTCGCCCAGGAAGGTCTCGATCTCGGCGTGTTCGCCGCGGTGCGACATGCCCAGCTCCATCACGCCGGCCACTTCCTGGCCGAAGCGCACGCAGCGGGTGCAGTGGATGCAGCGGCTCATCTCTTCCATGGAGATCAGCGGGCCCACGTCCTTGTGGAACACCACGCGCTTTTCTTCTTCGTAGCGCGAACCGGAGCCGCCATAGCCCACGGCCAGATCCTGCAGCTGGCATTCGCCACCCTGGTCGCAGATGGGGCAGTCCAGCGGGTGGTTGATGAGCAGGAACTCCATCACCGACTGCTGAGCCTTGATCGCCTTGTCGCTCTTGGTGCGCACGATCATGCCCTGCGTAACCGGCGTGGCGCAGGCCGGCATGGGCTTGGGCGCCTTCTCCACGTCGACCAGGCACATGCGGCAGTTGGCCGCGATGGACAGCTTCTTGTGGTAGCAGAAGTGGGGATGTAGGTGCCCGCCTTCTCGGCCGCATGCATGACCATGCTGCCCGGGGGCACTTCCACCTTCTTGCCGTCGAGTTCGATTTCAACCATGGGAATGTCTTCTCTTAAGCGGCCTTGGCGGGCGTCTGAGCAGCCGTGATCTTGGCCTCGAACTCATGCCGGAAGTGTTTGATCATGGCGCGCACCGGCATGGCCGCCGCATCGCCCAGGGCGCAGATGGTGCGGCCCATGATGTTCTCGGCCACGTTGTCGAGCAGCGCCATGTCAGCGGGCTTGCCCAGGCCGCGATCGATGCGGTCCACCATGCGCCAGAGCCAGCCCGTGCCTTCGCGGCAGGGTGTGCACTGACCGCAGGATTCGTGCATGTAGAAGTAGGACAGGCGCTTGAGCGACTCGACCATGCAGCGCGAGTCGTCCATCACGATGACGGCACCCGAGCCCAGCATGGAGCCGGCCTTGGCGATGGAGTCGTAGTCCATCGTGCACTCCATCATGATGTGCGCAGGCAGCACCGGAGCCGACGAGCCGCCGGGGATCACGGCCTTGAGCGTGCGGCCCTTGCGCACGCCACCGGCGAGCTCCAGCAGCTTGCTGAACGGCGTGCCCAATGGCACTTCGTAGTTGCCCGGCATCTCCACGTCGCCCGAGACCGAATAGATCTTGGTGCCACCGTTGTTCGGCTTGCCGCAGGCCAGGTAGGCCGCACCGCCGTTGCGGATGATCCAGGGCACCGCCGCGAAGGTCTCGGTGTTGTTGATGGTGGTGGGCTTGCCGTACAGGCCGAAGCTGGCCGGGAACGGCGGCTTGAAGCGAGGCTGGCCCTTCTTGCCTTCGAGCGATTCGAGCAGCGCGGTTTCTTCACCGCAGATGTAGGCGCCGAAACCGTGCGCGGCGTGCAGCTGGAAGTTGAAGCCGCTGCCCATGATGCCGTCGCCCAGGAAGCCGGCGGCGCGCGCCTCTTCCAGTGCCGCCTCGAAGCGCTCATAGGCTTCGAAGATCTCGCCGTGGATGTAGTTGTAGCCCACGCTGATGCCCATCGCATACGCCGCGATAGCCATGCCTTCGATGACGATGTGCGGGTTGTACAGCAGGATGTCGCGGTCCTTGCAGGTGCCGGGCTCGCCTTCGTCCGAGTTGCACACCAGGTACTTCTGGCCCGGGAACTGGCGCGGCATGAAGCTCCACTTCAGGCCGGTGGGGAAGCCCGCACCGCCCCGGCCGCGCAGCGCCGATTCCTTGAGCGTGGCGATCACCTGGTCCTGCGTCATGCCCACGACGGGCGGATCACCGGCCGGCGGTGAGCCGTCCTGGCCCAGCACCTTGCGCAGGGCCTGGTAACCACCGCGGGCCACGTAGTCCTCGAGCGACCAGTTGCTGCCATCGAGGCCGGCGTAGATCTGCGGTTCGATGTGGCGGCCGTGGAAGCAGGTCTGCACGCCGGTGGCGCGGAACTGCGAGAGGATCTGCTCGGCGTTCATGCTTGTCCTTCCGAGGCCTGCACGGACGATTTGAGGCCGTCGACCAGCTGGTCCAGCTTCTCATTGCTCATGAAGCTGCACATGTGGCGGTCGTTGACCAGCATCACGGGGGAGTCGGCGCAGGCACCCAGGCATTCGCTCTGCTGCAGCGTGAACAGGCCGTCGACCGTGGTCTCGCCCATGGTGATGCCCAGCTTCTGCTCCAGGTGGTGCAGGGCCTTGTTGCCGTCGCGCAGCTGGCACGGCAGGTTGGTGCAGACGTTGAGCTTGAACTTGCCCACCGGCCGCTGGTTGTACATGTTGTAGAAGGTCGTGACCTCGTGCACCGCGATCGGTTCGACACGCAGGTAGGCGGCCAGCGCCACCTCGGCTTCAGGGCTCACGTGGCCCTCTTCCTGCTGGATGATGGACAGGCAGGCCATCACCGCGGAAATGCGCTGCTCGTCGGGGTACTTCGCGACCTCGCGGTCGAAGCGCCGGATCGTGGCCTCCTGGAAGGACTCGGGCGTGACGGTGCTCATCGGTCGATCTCTCCGAAAACGATGTCCATGGTGCCGATGATCGCCACCGCGTCGGCCAGCATGTGGCCGCGCGCCATCTCGTCCATGGTGGCGAGGTGCGCGAAACCGGGCGCGCGGATCTTCAGGCGGTAGGGCTTGTTGGCGCCATCGCTCACGAGGTAGATGCCGAACTCGCCCTTGGGGTGTTCGACCGCCGCGTAGGCCTCGCCTTCGGGCACGTGGAAACCTTCGGTGAAGAGCTTGAAGTGGTGGATCAGCTCTTCCATGTTGGCCTTCATGGCCTCACGGGCGGGCGCGGCCACCTTGTGGTTGTCGGTGATCACCGGGCCGGGATTGGCGCGCAGCCATTTCGAGCATTGTTCGATGATGCGGTTGGACTGCTTCATCTCCTCCATGCGGACGAGGTAGCGGTCGTAGCAGTCGCCGGTCTTGCCGACCGGGATGTCGAAGTCCATCTGGCCGTACACGTCGTAGGGCTGCTTCTTGCGCAGGTCCCAGGCGATGCCGGAGCCGCGCAACATGGGGCCGGTCATGCCCAGGTTGAGCGCGCGCTCGGGCGTGACCACACCGATGCCGACGGTGCGCTGCTTCCAGATGCGGTTGTCGGTCAGCAGCGTGTGGTATTCGGCCAGGTAGGTCGGGAAGCGCCGGGTGAAGTCGTCGATGAAGTCCAGCAGCGAACCCTGGCGGTTCGTGTTCATCTGCTCCATGGCGCGCGCGTTGCGGATCTTGCTGTGCTTGTACTGCGGCATGCTGTCCGGCAGATCGCGGTACACGCCGCCCGGACGGAAGTAGGCCGCGTGCATGCGCGCACCCGAGACGGCTTCGTACATGTCGAACAGGTCTTCACGCTCGCGGAACGCGTAGATCAGGATGGTCGAGCTGCCGCAATCGTTGCCGTGCGAACCCAGCCACATCAGGTGGTTGAGCAGGCGCGTGATCTCGCTGAACATCACGCGGATGTACTGCGCGCGGATCGGCACCTCGATGCCCAGCAGCTTCTCGATGGCCAGGCAGTAGGCGTGCTCGTTGCACATCATGGACACGTAGTCCAGCCGGTCCATGTAGGGCAGCGACTGGATGTAGGTCTTGTGCTCGGCCAGCTTTTCGGTGGCGCGGTGCAGCAGGCCGATGTGCGGGTCGGCGCGTTGCACGACCTCGCCGTCCAGCTCCAGCACGAGGCGCAGCACGCCGTGCGCGGCCGGGTGCTGCGGGCCGAAGTTCAGGGTGTAGTTCTTGATCTCTGCCATGTCAGGGCTCCCGCCGGGCCGTCCCAAGGGAAGCCCGCGCCCCCTCGGGGGGCAGCGAATACACGAAGTGATGAGCGTGGGGGTGCATCAGTGAAGCCCGCCGTAGTTGTCTTCGCGGATGATGCGCGGCGTGATCTCGCGCGGCTCGATGGTCACCGGCTCGTAGATCACGCGCTGGCGCTCGGCGTCGTAGCGCATTTCGACGTGGCCCGACAGCGGGAAGTCCTTGCGGAACGGGTGGCCGATGAAGCCGTAGTCGGTCAGGATGCGGCGCAGGTCGTCGTGGCCTTCGAAGACGATGCCGTACAGGTCGAAGGCCTCGCGCTCGTACCAGTTGGCCGCGGCCCACAGCGGGGTCACCGACGCCAGCACCGGGAAATCGTCTTCGGGGCAGAACACGCGCACGCGAACGCGGTGGTTGTGGGTGACGGACAGCAGGTGCACCACCGCCGCGAAGCGCTGGCCTTCCCAGCGGCCATCGCCGTAGGTCTGGTAGTCCATGCCGCAGAGGTCGATGAGCTGTTCGAAGCGGGCCTCGGGCGCATCGCGCAGGGTCTGCATGACGGCCAGGTAGTCGGCCGCCTTCACCGTGAGCGTGAGCTCTTCGCGGACCACCTGGAGGGATTGGGCCTTGTCGCCCAGCAGACCCGCCAGCGAGTTCTTCAGCGCCTCGGGCTCGACGGCAGGGGGAGTCATGGCGGTGTCGGTCATGAACAGGGTTCTTTCAGGGCCAGTGACGTGCTAGCGATGTCAGGGGCGCCGCGCTCAGGCACGCGCAATGGTGTGGGTGCGGCGAATCTTCTGCTGCAGCTGGATGATTCCGTACAGCAGCGCCTCGGCCGTGGGCGGGCAGCCGGGCACGTACACGTCCACCGGCACGATGCGATCGCAGCCCCGCACCACCGAATAGCTGTAGTGGTAGTAGCCGCCGCCGTTGGCGCACGAGCCCATGGACAGCACCCAGCGCGGTTCGGCCATCTGGTCGTAGACCTTGCGCAGGGCCGGCGCCATCTTGTTGCACAGCGTGCCGGCCACGATCATCAGATCGGACTGGCGCGGGCTGGCGCGGAACACTTCGGAGCCGAAGCGGCCGATGTCGTAGCGCGCGGCGGCCGCGTGCATCATCTCGACCGCGCAGCAGGCCAGACCAAAGGTCATGGGCCAGAGCGAGCCGGTCTTGGCCCAGTTCACCACCGAGTCGTAGCTGGTGGTGACGAAACCTTCCTTGAATACACCTTCAATCATGAACCGCTCCGGTGCGCGCGCACGCGTCTGTCGAACTCATTCCCAATCCAGCGCGCCTTTTTTCCATTCGTAGGCGAAGCCCACGGTCAGGATCGCCAGGAACACCACGCCAGCGAAGAAGCCCGTGGCCCCGATGTCGGAGAACGCCACGGCCCAGGGAATGAGGAATGCAATTTCGAGGTCGAACAGGATGAAGAGGATGCGCCACCAGGTAGTAGCGCACATCGAACTTCATGCGGGCGTCTTCGAAAGCCTCGAAGCCGCATTCGTAAGGGGAGTTTTTCTCGGCGTCCGGGAGGTTGGGGCCAAGGATGTAGCCCAGAACCTGCGGGATGATCCCTACGGCAATACCCACCAAGATAAACAGGAGCACAGGAAGGTATTGTTCGAGACTCATCTTGGGTAGATTCCGCTGACACGGCGTGGGACCGTGTTGTCCAATGATTGGTGCCGACGGCGAGACTCGAACTCGCACAGCTTTCGCCACTACCCCCTCAAGATAGCGTGTCTACCAATTTCACCACGTCGGCTGGGTCTGCATTGATGGGCTCGCGAGGAATGGTGCGAGCCTTGCTGACAACCCATAGAGTTTACCCTGAAACGCCCCCTGTTTCCGGGGGCTGCCCCGGTTTTTCCGAAGGAATCGGTCGGGTTGTCGCAGCGCAGGAAAAGTCCGCCCAGCGTGGTGTCCGGGCGGATGGAGGATTCGCTTACTTGGCGGGAATCTGGGCCGCGCCGGTGGCCGGTGCGGCATCGCCTGCGGCAGCCGGCGCGGGCGCCGTGCCGGTGCCCGGGATCTGCTGGGCGGCTCCGGCCGGTTGCGCGGGCAAGGCAGCGCCTTCCAGCACGCTGCCCGTGCTCGGTGCGGCGGTGCGCAGGTTGCCGAAATACGCCAGAGCCAGCGTGCAGGCGAGGAAGATGGCGGCCAGCACGGCCGTGGTGCGCGACAGGAAGTTCGCGCCACCCGAGGCGCCGAACAGGCTGGCCGAACCGGCGCCACCACCGAAGGCCGCGCCCGCATCGGCACCCTTGCCGTGCTGCATGAGGATCAGGCCGATCATGCCCAGCGCGGCCAGGATCTGAACCGCCAGCAGGATGGTCAACAAAACGTTCATCTTTTTTCTCCGGAGATATCGGTTGTCGCCGCGCCACCCAGGGCGCGAGCGGGGATTAAGGGGCCGAAGCCACGATCTGAAGGAAGTCGGGCGCCTTGAGCGACGCACCGCCAATGAGGCCGCCGTCGATGTCGGGCTGGGCCAGCAGGCTCGCGGCGTTGGCGGCGTTCATGCTGCCGCCGTACAGGATGTGAACCCGACCGGCATTCTGCGTCGCCGCCGAAATCTGGGCGCGCAACACGGCGTGCACCTGCTGCGCCTCTTCGGGCGTGGCGGTCTTGCCGGTGCCGATGGCCCAGACCGGCTCGTAGGCCACGACGATTTCGGTGATGCAGTGGCCGCAGAGATGGATGACGGCCGCCAGCTGGCGCTTGACCACCTCCTCGGTGTGACCGGCCTCGCGCTCGGCCAGCGTTTCGCCGACGCAGACGATGGGCGTGATGCCCTTGGCCAGCGCGGCTTTCGCCTTCTCGGCCACCAAGGTGTCGGTTTCGCCGTGGTACTGACGGCGCTCGGAATGGCCCACGATGGCGTAGCGGCAGGCGAAGTCGCGCAGCATGGCCGCCGACACCTCACCGGTGTAGGCGCCCTGCTCCTGGTTCGACACATCCTGCGCACCCCAGGCGATCGGGCTGCCTTGCAGCAGCGCGCCCACCTGCGCCAGGTAGGGCGCGGGCACGCACAGAGCCATGTCGGCCTTGGGCGACTGGCCGCCGAGGCCATCGAGCATGGCCTTGACCAGCGCTTCGTTGGCGGCCAGCGAGCCGTTCATCTTCCAGTTGCCTGCAATCAGTTTTCTCATGACGGGTTCTTCTCTGACCGGGTCAGGCCCAGCTCAACACGAGCTTGCCGACGTGCTGGTTGGACTCCATCAGCGTGTGCGCCGCCGCGGCCTGCGCGGCGGGGAACACCTGGTGAATCACCGGCTGGATGCGGCCTTCGGCCAGCAAGGGCCACACACGCGCGCGCAGCGAGGCCGCGATCGCCGCCTTGAACGCCACCGGCCGGGGCCGTAGGGTGGACCCCGTGATGGTCAGGCGGCGGCGCAGCACCAGGCCGGCGTTGAACTCGGCCTTGACGCCGCCCTGCACCGCGATGATCACCAGCCGGCCGTCTTCGGCCAAGCATTCGATCTCGCGGCTCACGTAGCTGCCGGCGACCATGTCGAGGATGACGTTGACGCCTTGCTTGCCCGTGAGCTCGGCCACGGCGGCCACGAAGTCCTGGGTCTTGTAGTTGATGGCGTGGTCGGCGCCGAGCTTGAGGCAGGCGGCGCACTTGTCGTCGCTGCCGGCGGTGGCGATCACGCGAGCGCCCAGGGCCTTGGCGATCTGGATCGCGGTCACGCCGATGCCGCTGGTGCCGCCCTGCACCAGCAGGGTTTCACCGGCCTGCAGGCGACCGCGGTCGAACACGTTGCTCCAGACGGTGAAGAAGGTCTCGGGCAGCGAAGCGGCGGCGATGTCGTCCAGACCTTCGGGCACCGGCAGGCATTGCCCCACGGGCGCCACGCACCACTGCGCATAACCACCCCCGGCGACCAGCGCGCACACGCGGTCGCCGGCCTTCAGGCCGGCTTCCGCCATCGCGGCGGCATCGCCCGATTCGATCACGCCCGCCACCTCGAGGCCGGGAATGTCGGACGCGCCAAGCGGCACCGGGTAGTTGCCGGTGCGCTGCAGCACGTCAGGGCGGTTCACGCCCGACGCACTCACACGGATCAGCACCTCGCCCGCACCCGCGACCGGCACCGGGCGTTCGCCCAGGCGCAGGACTTCGGGTGCGCCATAGGCGCTGATTTCAACGGCTTGCATGACCGGCACCACCGGTGACATCACGACTGAGGCTGCTGAGGTGCCTGCTCGCCGGTGTTGCGTTCGGCCAAGGCCTTCATGGACAGCTTGACGCGGCCCTTTTCATCCGTCTCCAGCACCTTCACGCGCACGATCTGGCCTTCGGTCAGGTAGTCGGTGACCTTCTCGACGCGCTCGTGGGCGATCTGGCTGATGTGCAGCAGGCCGTCCTTGCCGGGCAGCAGGTTGATCAGGGCACCGAAGTCCAGGATCTTGGTGACCGGGCCTTCGTAGACCTTGCCCACTTCCACTTCGGCCGTGATCTGCTCGATGCGGCGCTTGGCTTCGTCGGCCTTGGCCGAGTCGGTCGAGGCGATGGTGATGGTGCCGTCTTCGTCGATGTTGATCTGCGTGCCGGTTTCTTCGGTCAGCGCACGGATGACGGAGCCGCCCTTGCCGATCACGTCACGGATCTTCTCGGGGTTGATCTTCATGGTGAAGAGCTTGGGCGCGAAGTTGGACACTTCGGTCTTGGCTTCGCCCATGGCTTCCTGCATCTTGCCCAGGATGTGCATGCGGGCTTCCTTGGCCTGGGCCAGCGCGACCTGCATGATTTCCTTGGTGATGCCCTGGATCTTGATGTCCATCTGCAGCGCCGAGATGCCGTTGGTGGTACCGGCCACCTTGAAGTCCATGTCGCCCAGGTGATCTTCGTCACCCAGGATGTCGGTCAGCACGGCGAAGCGGTTGCCGTCTTTGATCAGGCCCATGGCAATACCGGCCACGTGCGCCTTCATGGGCACGCCGGCGTCCATCAGCGCCAGGCAGCCGCCGCAGACCGAAGCCATCGACGAGGAGCCGTTGGACTCGGTGATCTCGGACACCACGCGCATGGTGTAGGGGAAATCTTCCTTGCTCGGCAGCGCGGCGATCAGCGCGCGCTTGGCCAGGCGGCCGTGACCGATCTCGCGGCGCTTGGGGGTGCCGAAGCGGCCGGCTTCGCCGGTGGCGAAGGGAGGCATGTTGTAGTGCAGCATGAAGCGGTCTTCGAACTCGCCGGCCAGCGCGTCGATGCGCTGCGCGTCGCGGTCGGTGCCGAGCGCGCGCACGACCAGCGCCTGCGTTTCACCGCGGGTGAACAGGGCCGAGCCGTGGGTGCGGGGCAGCACGCTGTTGCGGATTTCGATGGCGCGCACGGTGCGGGTGTCGCGGCCGTCGATGCGGGGCTCGCCGGCCAGGATCTGGCGACGCACGATCTTGGCTTCGATCTCGAACAGCAGGGCTTCGACGGCCACGCTGTCGAATTCCACGCCTTCGGCCTTCAGGGCGGCGAACACGTCGGCATAGGCCGTGCGGCAGGCCTGGGTGCGGGCCTGCTTGTTGCGGATCTGGTAGGCGGCTTCGAGCTTGGCCTTGGCCAGAGCGTCGACCTTGGCGATCAGCGGCTCGTCCTTGGCCGGCGGCTGCCAGTCCCAGGCCGGCTTGCCGGCGTCGCGCACGAGTTCGTTGATGGCGGCGATGGCGATCTTGCCCATGTCGTGGCCGTAGACCACGGCGCCCAGCATGACTTCTTCCGACAGCTGGTCGGCTTCGGATTCCACCATCAGCACGGCGGCTTCGGTACCGGCGACCACGAGGTCGAGTTGGCTGTCCTTGAGCTGGGTCTGGCCCGGGTTGAGCACGTACTCGCCGTTGACATAGCCCACGCGGGCGGCGCCGATGGGGCCGTTGAACGGGATGCCGCTGACGGCCAGCGCGGCGGAGGTGGCGATCATCGCGGCGATGTCGGCCTGCACTTCGGGGTTCAGGCTCACCACGTGCACGATCACCTGCACTTCGTTGTAGAAGCCTTCAGGGAACAGCGGGCGGATCGGGCGGTCGATCAAGCGGCAGGTCAGCGTCTCGAGTTCGCTCGGGCGGCCTTCGCGCTTGAAGAAGCTGCCGGGGATCTTGCCGGCGGCGTACGACTTCTCGGTGTAGTCCACCGTCAGGGGGAAGAAGTCCTGGCCGGCCTTGGCCTCGGTCTTGGCGACCACGGTGCCAGGACCACGGTGTCATCGATGTTGACCAGCACGGCGCCGGTGGACTGGCGCGCGATTTCGCCGGTTTCCATCGTGACGTGGTGGGGGCCCCACTGGAAGCTCTTGGTGACCTTGTTGAACATGCTCATGGTGTCTCTCCGTTAAATGCGTGCAGCTTCGCTGCACAAAACCCGGAGACACAACCCAGAACACGATGCCATTCCAGAAGGACTGTGGGCGCCACACCTGGCGCACAACCCGTTTGGAATGACACAGCTTCGCTCTGTTGTCGGGGCTCCGGAATCAAAAAAGGCGCGTGACAAGCAAAAAACGCCCGAGCCAGCGAACCAACTCAGGCGTTTCGTGTGTCACAGCCGTGCCAATTACTTGCGCAGGCCCAGTTTCTGGATCAGGGCGATGTAACGCTCGGCGTCCTTGGACTTCAGGTAGTCGAGCAGCTTGCGGCGGCGGCTCACCATGCGCAGCAGACCGCGGCGGCCATGGTGGTCCTTGGCGTGGGTCTTGAAGTGAGGGGTGAGCTCGTTGATGCGGGCGGTCAGCAGTGCGACTTGCACTTCGGGGCTGCCGGTGTCGTTGGCGGCGCGGGCGTTGGCCGCGACCACTTCGGCTTTGATGGATTGGGCGATCATTGAAAGTTCCTTGGCCAGTTGCCTGGCGTTACGTGCGTCCCGCCGCAGCCGATGTGGGCCGCCGCGGGCGTGAAATTGCCGCCCGTGAAGACAGCAACCGCGAATTATAGACCAGAAGGACTCAGGAGGCAGCCGGCGGCTGGGCGGCCAGCCAGTGGCGCAGGCGCTCCACGCCCTGCACCAGGCGGTCCGTGTCGCGGCTGGCGAAGCACCAGCGCAGCCAGCCCCTGGCCTCGGGGCTGAAGGCGCTGCCGGGCGCCAGGCCCAGGCCGGCTTCGCGCACCAGGCGCTTGGCCACCGCCAGGCAATCGTCCTGCCCCGCCAGCCGGAAGAAGGCGTACATGCCGCCCAGCGGCTCGGCCAGGGTCACCCCGGGCAGCGCGCGCAGCAGCGGCACCAGGGTGTCGCGGCAGTGCCGCAGGTGCGCCACCAGGGCCGGGGTGACCTCGTCGCCGCGCTGCAGCGCCACGGTAGCCGCGCGCTGCACGAACACCGGCGCGCAGGAGGTGTTGTATTCAATGAGCTTGCCGATGGCGGCGGTGAGCGCTGGCGGCAGCACCAGCCAACCCAGGCGCCAGCCGGTCATGAGGAAGCTCTTGGAGAAGCTGTGGGCGACGATGACGCGGTCGTCCGGTTCGGCCACGTCCAGGAAGCTGGGCGCGGCGCCGTTGGGCGTGTCGTCCGCGAAATAAAGCCGCTCGTAGACCTCGTCGGCCAGGATCCAGGTGCCGGTGCGGCGGCAGTGCGCGAGGATGGTGCGCTGCTCGGCGGCGCTGAGCGTCCAGCCCGTGGGGTTGTTGGGGGCGTTGACCACCAGCAGGCGGGTCGAGGGCGTGATGGCAGCGAGCAAGGCGTCCATGTCCAGCACCCAGGCCCCCGCCCGGGGGCCATCGGCCTGCACGCGCAGCGGCACGGTCTTGACCTTCGCCCCCAGGATGAGCGGCTGCGCCACCAGGTTGGGCCAGGCCGGCGAGACCACGATCACCTCGTCACCCGCCTCCACCAGGGCCTGCGAGGCCAGCATGAGCCCGTTGACGCCGCCCGAGCTGACGGCCAGGCGATCGAACCAGTGGCCCGCGCCGCGCCCGGGGTGGAGCTTGTCGGTGTACGCCGCCAGCGCCTCGCGCAGCTCCTGCAGGCCCAGGTTGTGCGCGTAGAAGGTCTCGCCGGCCTGCAGCGAGGCCACGGCCGCGTCGCGGATGAAGCCGGGCGTGACCTCGTCGCTCTCGCCGAACCAGAACTTGAGCACATCGGCCCGGCCCAGGCCCTCGTTCGCGACTTCCCGGATGCGCGAGGCCTCCAGCTGCTCCACCACCTGTCTCATCGGCACACGCTCCCGCAAAGCTATATCAAGGTCGCTGCATGGTACAGGTGTGCGGCAGCTCGGCCTGCTGCGGGCTGAGGTTGCGGATCACGCGAAAGCCGTAGCCCGAGCCTTCGACGTCGAACTTGACGCCGGGCGCGCCCTGCCGGTCCATCACGGCCACGGCCAGCGATTGCTGGAACTGGTGGTCGGCGCCGCGCATGCGGGCGCGCTGGCCAGCGAGGGTGACGTCGGCCTTTTCCAGCTGGGCGGCGATGGTGGCGGCGTTGACCGGGCCGGCCGCGCCCGCGCGCTCGATGGCCTGCGCCAGTGCCTCGACCAGCAGCTGCATGCGCATGTGCACGTAGTCGTCGGCCGGGCTGGGGAAGCGCTCGCGGAACGATTTGTAGAAGGCCTCGGACTCGGGCGTGGGCACGTTGGGGAACCAGTCGGCCACGGCGATCACCTTGCCGATGCCGGCGTCGCCCATGGCGGCGGGCGCGCCCAGCGCGTTGCCGTAGAAGGTGTAGAAGCTGCCATCGAAGCCGCTTTCGCGCGCGGCCTTCACCAGCAGCGTGAGGTCGTTGCCCCAGTTGCCGGTGAGCACGGCCTGCGCGCCGCTGGCCTTGATCTTGGCGGCGTAGGGCAGGAAGTCCTTCACGCGCGCCATGGGGTGCAGCTCGTCGCCGACGATGGTCACATCGGGCCGCTGGGCCGCGAGCTGGCTGCGCGCCTCGCGCAGCACGGCCTGGCCGAAGCTGTAGTCCTGCCCGATCAGGTAGATGTTCTTGAGCTGCTTGTCCTTGCGCAGCACGCTCATGAGAGCCTTCATGCGCATGTCGGCGTGGGCGTCGAAACGGAAATGCCAGAAGCTGCATTTCTCGTTGGTCAGCACCGGGTCCACCGCCGAGTAGTTGAGGAACAGCACCTGGCGCGCCGTGTCGCGCTCGTTGTGCTTGTTGATGGCGTCGATCAGCGCGCTCGCCGCCGCCGAGGAGTTGCCCTGGGCGACGATGGTGACGCCCTTGTCGATCGCCGAGCGCAGCGCCGAGAGGGCCTCGTCGGTCTGGCCCTTGCTGTCGAAACGCTCGATCACCAGCGGGCGGTTGCCGCCGGGCAGCTTCACGCCGCCGCGGGCATTGACCCGCTCGGTGGCCCAGACCAGGTTGCGGAACACCGCATCGCCGGTGTTGGCGATCGGGCCGGAGAGGCCTTCGATCATGCCGATGCGGACCGGGGCGCCGGTGGCGGGCGCCTGCGCCACGGCCAGGGTGGTGGTCAGGCCGCCCACGAGGGCCGCGACGAGCGCGCGGCGGCGCGGCGAAAACAGGGAATCCAACAGGTGTTTCATCAGAGAAGGGCTCCGGGTGCAAAGGCCGGGGGCCGGGAATGGCCCACGCAGCCGAGTCGCCAAGGCGACAGCGCCGGAAGTTTAATTCATAATTACAGGAATCGCCCGCCCGCTCATCCAGCGGTGGCAGGGCGGCCCAGGTCGGAGAGGGGCCAGCGCGGTTTCACGTCGAAGGGGTAACCGCCGGCGCCCGCTGCGTCGGCGCCGGCCAGCCCGGCCTGGGCCCGCATGCCGCCGGCCAGCGCGATCATGGCGCCGTTGTCGGTGCACAGGTGCAGCTCGGGGTAGTGCACGCGCACGCCGGCCTGGGCGCAGGCGGCGCCCAACTGCTCGCGCAGCAGCGCATTGGCCCCCACCCCACCAGCCACCACCAGGCGGCGCAGACCGGTCTGGCGGATCGCCATGAAGGATTTCTTCACCAGCACCTCGACGATGGCGGCCTGCACGCTGGCGGCCACATCGGCCTTCTGCTGCGCGCTCAGCGGGTCGGCCAGGTGCAGCGTGGCCGGGCCGTCCGGGTGGGCATGGGCCAGCTTCTTCACCTGGGTGAGCACCGCCGTCTTGAGGCCGGCGAACGAAAAGTCGAGATCGCCGCTGTGCAGCAGCGGGCGCGGGAATTTGTAGGCCTGGGCGTCGCCCTGCTGGGCCAGGCGCGAGAGCGCCGGGCCGCCCGGGTACGGCAGGCCGAGCAGCTTGGCCGATTTGTCGAAGGCCTCGCCGGCCGCGTCGTCGATGGTCTCGCCCAGCAGTTCGTAGCGGCCCACGCCGTCCACCCGCATCAGCTGGCTGTGGCCGCCCGAGACCAGCAGCGCCACGAAGGGGAATTCGGGCGGGTCGGCGCTCAGGAAGGGCGAGAGCAGGTGGCCTTCGAGGTGGTGCACGCCGATCACCGGCTTGCCCAAGGCAAACCCGAGGGCGCAGGCCACGCCCGAGCCGACCAGCAAGGCGCCGGCCAGCCCCGGCCCCCGGGTGTAGGCGATGGCGTCCACGGCCGAGAGCGGCAGGCCGGCCTGGGCCAGCACGGCGTCGGTCAGCGGCAGGACGCGGCGGATGTGGTCGCGGCTGGCGAGCTCGGGCACCACGCCGCCATAGGCCTGGTGCATTTCAATCTGGCTGTGCAGGGCATGCCCCAGCAGCCGGGGGGTGGCGTTGCCGCTGGCATCGACCAGGGCCACGCCGGTTTCGTCGCAGGACGACTCGATTCCCAAAATCCGCATGCGGGAAGTGTACGGGGCGGCATGGTTGTTGCTCAGTGGCAGGGGCATGCCCCCTACCCCACGAACATCCCCCATGAAATCGGGCCTGAGTTTCCTTGTCGCCGCCAAGCGCTGCGAAATCGCCGAGCTGCAGGAGCTCGCGCTGACCAGCGCGCTGGTGAATGTCACCGGCCGGCTCGTGCACGGTCTGCAGCGCGAGCGCGGCCTGTCCAACCTGCACATCGGCTCCCAGGGCGCGCGCTTCACCGACATGCGCGCCCGCCAGATCGAGGAATGCCGCCAGACCGAGGCCGAGCTGCGCGCCTGTTTCGACAGCCTGGACACCGAGTCCGCCCGCGTCGGCCATGGCGCGCGCCTGTTCAGCCGCATCGCCTACGTGCTGCACGGCCTGAACGCGCTCGAAGACCTGCGCGAGCGCGTGGCCTCGCTGGCCTGGACCACCCGCCAGGCCACCGACGCCTACGTGCGCCTGATCGCGGGCCTGCTGGCGGTGGTGTTCGAGGCCGCCGACAGCGCGAGCGACCCCGAGGTCTCGCGCCTGCTGGTGGCGCTGTTCAACTTCATGCAGGGCAAGGAGTTCGCGGGCCAGGAACGCGCCGCCGGCTCGGCCCTGTTCGTCAGCGGCCGCGCCGAGGCGATCGAGCAGCAGCGCCTGCTGCACCTGATCGAGTCGCAGGAGCGCTGCCTTCAGGTGTTCGCCGAGTTCGCCAACCCGAAAGCGGTGGACCTGTGGGCGGCCAGCCAGGCCAGCGCCACGCTGGCCGAACTGGAGCGCCTGCGCCGCGTGCTCTGCACCGCCGCGCAGGGCGCGCCGCTCAACGTGCAGCTCAGCCAGGTCTGGTTCGACTGCTGCAGCCAGCGCATGGACCGCATGAAGGCGGTCGAGGACCGGCTCGCGCTCGACCTGCTGCGCGCCTGCGAGGACAAGATCGGCGCCGCCCGGACCGAGCTGGAGGCCTACCAGGCCCTCAGCACCACCGCCCCGCGCGAGGCCAACGCCCTCTCCTTCTTCCAGGACGCACCTTCCGCGGCCGTGCCCGCCGGCTTCGGCGCCGCCGCCCAGGGCTATGGCCTGCAGCTGGATCGCTCCATCCTCGAGCTGGTGCAGGACCAGGCGCGCCGCCTGCAGACCATGGGCGAGGAGCTGGACACGGTGCGCGCCAGCCTGAACGAGCGCAAGCTGATCGAGCGCGCCAAGGGCCTGCTGATGGCGCACCGCCAGCTCAGCGAGGAAGAAGCGCACAAGACCATGCGCCAGATCGCCATGAACCAGAACCGCCGGCTGATCGAGGTGGCCGAGGCCGTGCTGGCGATGGCCGACGTGCTGCCCGCCCGGCCCCACTGACACGCGGCCCGGTGCTGCGGTGCACAAATAGCGTGCCCGCCGGATCGGCTCGCACCAGTTTGAAGCCCACCACCCGGATGCCGCCCCACCGGCCGTCGGGTTTTTTCCTTGGAAATCAAGCGCTTCCCACGCGACCCCGGGACAACCCTGAGGCTGGCACGCTAACTGCTTTGATCCAGGCAAAGGAAAACGGGCCAATGGCGGCCTGAGTTCCAGACAGTCTTCCCAGACACGGACAACGGCGTCCATTTCCCGCCCGCTCAGCGCAGGCACGGAAATGGGCGCCGTTGTGCTTTGGGGCACCGCTTTTTTTCATCAGCAAGGAGTTGGACATGAACGCAGACATCCCCACCCCAGCCGACGGCCCCACCGCCTCGCGCCGCGAGTTCATCAAGAAGGGCAGCGCCGTCGGCACGGCCGCCCTCTTCTCCACGCTGGGCCACCACGGGGTCTGGGCCGCCGGCTCCGACGCACCTGAAAAAACCGAAGTCAAGATCGGCTTCATTCCCCTGACCGACTGCGCCAGCGTGGTCATGGCCGCCGAACTCGGCCTGGACAAGAAGCACGGCGTCAAGATCGTCCCGACCAAGGAAGCCAGCTGGGCCGGCGTGCGCGACAAGCTGGTCAACGGCGAACTGGATTTCGCCCACGTGCTCTACGGCCTGATCTACGGCCTGCAACTGGGCACCGCCGGGCCGAAGAAGGACACCGCGCAATCCTGATGAACCTGCAGCAGAACGGCCAGGCCATCACGCTGTCGAAGAAGCTGGCCGAAAAAGGCGCGGTGGACGGCCCAACGCTTGCCAAGCTGATGGCCACCGAAAAGCGCGAATACACCTTCGCCCAGACCTTCCCCACCGGCACCCACGCCATGTGGCTCTACTACTGGCTGGCGGCGGCCGGCATCGACCCCTTCAAGGACGCGCGCGCCATCGTGGTGCCGCCGCCGCAGATGGTGGCGAACATGCGCGTGGGCAACATGGACGGCTTCTGCGTCGGCGAGCCCTGGAACCACCGCGCCATCATGGACGGCATCGGCATCACGGCCAACACCACGCAGGACATCTGGAAGGACCACCCCGAGAAGGTGCTGGGCACCACGGCCGAGTTCGTGCAGAAGAACCCCAACACCGCGCGCGCCGTGACGGCGGCCATCCTGGAAGCCGGCAAGTGGATCGACGCCGGCCTGCAGAACAAGAACAAGATGGCCGAGACCATCGCCCAGCGCTCCTACGTGAACACCGGCGTGGACGCGATCAACCAGCGCATCCTGGGCCGCTACCAGAACGGCCTGGGCAAGACCTGGGACGACCCCAACCACATGAAGTTCTACAACGACGGGGCGGCCAACTACCCCTACCTGAGCGACGGCATGTGGTTCCTCACCCAGCACAAGCGCTGGGGCCTGCTCAAGTCGCACCCCGATTACCTGGCCGTGGCCAGGCAGGTCAACCGCATCGACATCTACAAGGAAGCCGCGTCCGCCACCAGGACGCCGCTGCCCAAGTCCGACCTGCGCAGCGCCAGGTTCATCGACGGCGTGGTGTGGGACGGCAAGGACCCGGCCAAGTACGCCGACAGCTTCAAGATGAAGGCGGCCTGACCCGGCCCGCCGCACCCGAGGAACACCACCATGGTCAGTGCCGTTTTTCACACCCCCCTGGAGGCCGTGGCGCCCGCCGCCCCCGCGGTGGCCGCCGTGCCCCACCCCAAGCCTTCGGTGGCCGCGCCGCTCGCGCCGGCCGCCGTCGAGCCCGCCCGGCCGGCCTCGCCTTCGCCCTGGCGCGAGCGCGCCGCGGGCTTCTTCCGCGGCGTGCTGCCGCCACTGCTCGGCCTGGGCTTCCTCGTGCTGGTCTGGTCGCTGGTGGCCGGCAGCAGCGACAGCGGCATCCCCACGCCGCTGCGCAACCTGGGCGCAGGCCGTGGGCGTGTTCTCCGACCCGTTCTACCAGGCCGGCCCGAACGACCAGGGCGTGGGCTGGAACGTGCTCATGTCGCTGCAGCGCGTGGCCGTGGGCTTCGGCCTGGCCGCGCTGGTGGGCATTCCGGCCGGCTTCGCCATCGGCCGCTTCGACTTCCTCAGCCGCATGTTCAACCCGCTCATCAGCCTGCTGCGCCCGGTCTCGCCGCTGGCCTGGCTGCCGATCGGACTGCTGGTGTTCAAGGGCGCCAACCCGGCCGCGATCTGGACCATCTTCATCTGCTCGATCTGGCCCATGATCATCAACACCGCCGTGGGCGTGCAGCGCGTGCCGCAGGACTACATGAACGTGGCGCGCGTGCTCAACCTGAGCGAGTGGAAGATCTTCACCAAGATCCTGTTCCCCGCCGTGCTGCCCTACCTGCTGACCGGCGTGCGGCTGGCGGTGGGCACGGCCTGGCTGGTGATCGTGGCCGCCGAGATGCTGACCGGCGGCGTGGGCATCGGCTTCTGGATCTGGGACGAGTGGAACAACCTCAACGTCGCCAGCATCATCATCGCCATCTTCGTGATCGGCATCGTCGGCCTGGTGCTCGAGTTCGGCCTCATCAAGCTGGCGACGCTGTTCACGTTCGAAGAGGTGAAGTCATGAGCGCCGCCCGGCCGCCCGAAGGCGATCGCACCGCAAAGCGCAGCATGGAGGTTTCCAAATGAGCGATGCGTCCAAGTACATCGAGATCCAGGGCGTCGAGCAGACCTTCAAGACCCGCAAGGGCCTCTTCCCCGCGCTGCGCCAGATCGACCTCACCGTCGCCAAGGGCGAGTTCGTCACGCTGATCGGCCACTCGGGCTGCGGCAAGTCCACGCTGCTCAACCTCATCGCCGGCCTGACCACGCCCACCAGCGGCGTGCTGCTGTGCGCCGACAAGGAGATCGCCGGCCCCGGCCCCGAGCGCGCGGTGGTGTTCCAGAACCACTCGCTGCTGCCCTGGCTGACCTGCTTCGAGAACGTGCATCTCGCGGTCGAACGCGTCTTCGGCGCCAACGAAAACAAAGCGCAGCTCAAGGCGCGCACCGAAGCCGCGCTGGCCCTGGTGGGCCTCACCGCCGCCGCGCAGAAGCGCCCCGGCGAAATCTCCGGCGGCATGAAGCAGCGCGTGGGCATCGCGCGCGCCCTGTCGATGGAACCCAAGGTGCTGCTCATGGACGAACCCTTCGGCGCGCTCGACGCGCTCACCCGCGCCAAGCTGCAGGACGAGCTGCTGGAGATCGTGGCGCGCACGCACAGCACCGTGGTGATGGTCACGCACGACGTGGACGAGGCCGTGCTGCTGAGCGACCGCATCGTGATGCTCACCAACGGCCCGGCCGCCACCATCGGCGAGGTGCTGCGCGTGGACCTGCCGCGCCCGCGCCAGCGCGTGGCGCTGGCCGACAACCCGACCTACCAGCAATGCCGCAAGGAAGTGATCGACTTCCTCTACACCCGCCAGACCCACGTGGAGAAGCTGGCCTGACCGGCCGCCCAGGAGAACCCCATGGACATGCGCCTGCCCCCCTCGCAACGCCTGAAACTGGTCATGGTCGGCAACGGCATGGCCGGCGTGCGCACGCTCGAAGAGCTGCTCAAGATCGCGCCCGAGCTCTACGACATCACGGTGTTCGGCTCGGAGCCCCACCCCAACTACAACCGCATCCTGCTCTCGCCGGTGCTGGCGGGCGAGCAGACGCTGGACGAGATCGTGCTCAACGACTGGGCCTGGTACCAGGAGCACGGCATCACCCTGCACGCGGGCAAGACCGTGACCGAGGTGGATCGCGTCAGGCGCGTCGTGCGCGCCAGCGACGGCCAGGGCGGCGTGATCGAGGCGCCCTACGACCGCCTCATCATCGCCACCGGCTCCAACCCCTTCATGCTGCCCATCCCGGGCAAGGACCTGCAGGGCGTGCTGGCCTACCGCGACATCGCCGACACCCAGGCCATGATCGACGCGGCCACGCAGTACCAGCATGCGATCGTCATCGGCGGCGGCCTGCTCGGCCTGGAAGCGGCCAATGGCCTGATGAAGCGCGGCATGGCGGTGAGCGTGGTGCACGTCGCGCCCTGGCTCATGGAACGCCAGCTCGACGACGTGGCCGGCAAGCTGCTGCAGCAGTCGCTGGAGCAGCGCGGCATGCGCTTCCTGATCGGCGCGCAGACGCAGGAACTGGTGGACAACGAGGCTGGCCGCGTGAAGGCGATCCGCTTCAAGGACGGCACCGAGCTGCCGGCCGACCTGGTGGTGATGGCGGTGGGCATCCGCCCCAACACCGCGCTGGCGGAGTCCATGAACCTGCACGTGAACAAGGGCATCGTGGTCAGCGACACGCTGCAGACCGTGACCGACCCGCGCATCTACGCGGTGGGCGAGTGCGCGGCGCACCGCGGCATCGCCTACGGCCTGGTGGCGCCGCTGTTCGAACAGGGCAAGGTGCTGGCCACGCACCTGGCCGAATTCGGCATCGGCCGCTACATTGGCTCGCTCACCTCCACCAAGCTCAAGGTCACCGGCATCGACCTCTTCTCCGCCGGCAACTTCATGGGCGGCGAGCACACCGAAGAGATCGTGATGAGCGACCCCTCGGGCGGTGTCTACAAGAAGCTGGTGATCCAGGGCGACAAGCTGGTGGGCGCCTGCCTGTACGGCGACACGGTGGACGGCAGCTGGTACTTCAAGCTGCTGCGCGATGGCCGCAGCGTGGCCGACATCCGCGACCGCCTGATGTTCGGCGAATCCAACATCGGCGACGTGGGCCACCAGGGCCACAGCAAGGCCGCCGCCATGGCCGACAGCGACGAGGTCTGCGGCTGCAACGGCGTGACCAAGGGCAGCATCTGCAAGGCCATCAAGGACAAGGGCCTGTTCACGCTGGAGGAGGTGCGCAAGCTCACCAAGGCCAGCGCCTCCTGCGGCTCGTGCACCGGCCTGGTGGAACAGATCCTGATGTTCACCGCCGGCGGCGACTACTCCGCCACGCCCAAGCTGAAAGCCATGTGCGCCTGCACCGACCACGGCCACCAGGCCGTGCGCGACGCCATCCGCGACAGCCGGCTGCTGAGCATCGGCGCCGTGTTCGAAGGCCTGGGCTGGCGCACGCCCAACGGCTGCGCCACCTGCCGCCCGGCCGTCAACTACTACCTCATCAGCACCTGGCCCAAGGAGGCCAGGGACGACCCGCAGAGCCGCTTCATCAACGAGCGCGCGCACGCCAACATCCAGAAGGACGGCACCTACAGCGTGATCCCGCGCATGTGGGGCGGCGAGACCACGGCCGACGAGCTGCGCCGCATCGCCGACGCGGTGGACAAATACAAGATCCCCACCGTGAAGGTCACCGGCGGCCAGCGCATCGACCTGCTGGGCGTGAAGAAGGAAGACCTGGTCAACGTCTGGAAGGACATCGGCATGCCCAGCGGCCACGCCTATGCCAAGGCCCTGCGCACGGTGAAGACCTGCGTGGGCAGCGAGTGGTGCCGCATGGGCACGCAGGACAGCACGCAGATGGGCAAGGACCTGGAGCGCGCGATGTGGCGCATGTACGCGCCGCACAAGGTGAAGTTCGCGGTCAGCGGCTGCCCGCGCAACTGCGCCGAGGCCGGCATCAAGGACGTGGGCATCATCGGCGTGGACTCGGGCTGGGAGATGTACATCGCCGGCAACGGCGGCATCAAGACCGAGGTGGCCGAGTTCTTCACCAAGCTCAAGACCGCCGAGGAAGTGCTGGAGTACACCGGCGCCTTCATGCAGCTCTACCGCCTCGAAGGCTGGTACCTGGAGCGCACGGTGCACTACGTGAACCGCGTGGGCCTGGATCACGTGAAGAAGAAGATCCTCGACGACGCCGAAGGCCGCAAGGCGCTGTGGGAACAGCTGCAGTTCGCGCTCGACGGCGAGCCCGATCCGTGGTTCGAGCACCAGAAGGCGGCGGTGGACACGCGCCAGTTCATTCCCATCCAAGCGGTGGCACTGGAAGGGAGCGCGGCATGAGCAGCTGGATTCCGATCGCCCGCCTGGACGACATCCCCGTACTCGGCTCGCGCTGCGTGCAACGCGACAAGGGCCTGGACGTGGCCGTGTTCCGCAATGACCGCGACGAGGTCTTCGCCCTGCTCGACCGCTGCCCGCACAAGGGCGGCCCGCTGAGCCAGGGCATCGTCTTCGGCACCCACGTGGCCTGCCCGATGCACAACTGGACCATCGGCCTGGACAGCGGCTGCGCCAAGGAGCCGGACGAAGGCTGCACGCCGCGCTTCGCGGTGAAGGTGCAGGACGGCGTGGTGCACCTGGACGCGCACGAACTCGCGACCCAGGCGACCGATCTCACGCGGCCCGTGGCCGGCCCTCAGCGCAGGGCAACCGACCCCCACGCTCCGCCGCTGCGCGGGTCGCTGCCCCCCGAGGGGGAGCGGCCTGGCTTGGGGCGGCCCGGCGCGGCGGCCACCGTCCCCGCATGAGCCCGATCACCACCCGCTCCACCTGCCCCTACTGCGGCGTGGGCTGCGGGGTGTTGATCGAAAGCGTGGGCAGCCAGATCACCGGCGTGCGCGGCGACCCGCAGCACCCGGCGAACTTCGGCCGCCTCTGCACCAAGGGCCAGACCCTGCACCTCACCGCGTCGCCCGCGATCGCCCAGCAGACACGCCTGCTGCACCCCATGCAGCGCGCACAACGCGGCGCGCCCGCGTCGCCCCTGGCCTGGGACGCGGCGCTCGACCTCGCCGCCGAGCGCTTCGCCTCGGTGGTCGAGCGGCACGGCCCGGACGCGGTCGGCTTCTACATCAGCGGACAACTGCTCACCGAGGACTACTACGCCTTCAACAAGCTCGCCAAAGGCCTGATCGGCACCAACAACGTCGACACCAACTCGCGCCTGTGCATGAGCAGCGCGGTGGCCGGCTACAAGCTCACGCTGGGCGCCGACGCGCCGCCCACCTGCTACGACGACGTGAACCACGCGCAATGCCTTTTCATCGTCGGCAGCAACGCGGCCTTCGCGCACCCGGTGCTGTTCCGCCGCATCGAGGAAGCGCGCAAGAACAACCCGGCCATGAAGGTGATCGTGGCCGACCCGCGCCGCACCGACACCGCCGGTTTCGCCGACCTCTACCTCCCTCTGCAGCCGGGCAGCGACGTGATGCTGTTCCACGGCCTGCTGCACATCATGCTGTGGGAAGGCTGGATCGACAGCGGCTACATCGCCGCGCACACCACCGGCTTCGACGCACTCAAGGCCCTGGTGCGCGAACACACGCCCGAGCGCGTGGCCCAGGTCTGCGGCCTGCGGCGCGAAGACCTGTTCACCGCCGCCAAGTGGTTCGCGACCTCGCCCGCCACGCTCAGCCTCTACTGCCAGGGCCTGAACCAGAGCAGCAGCGGCACGGCCAAGAACGCCACCCTGATCAACCTGCACCTGGCGCACGGGCCAGATCGGCCAACCCGGCGCCGGCCCGTTCTCGCTCACCGGCCAGCCCAACGCCATGGGCGGGCGCGAGGTCGGCGGCCTGGCCAACCTGCTGAGCGCGCACCGCGACCTGGCCAACCCCGCGCACCGCGCCGAAGTGGCCGCGCTCTGGGGCCTGCCTTCGGTGCCCGAGAAGCCCGGCCTGAGCGCGGTCGAGCTGTTCGAGGCGGCCGCCGACGGCCAGGTGAAGGCGCTCTGGATCGCCTGCACCAACCCGGCCCAGTCCATGCCCGACCAGGCCACCGTGCGCCGCGCGCTGGCGCGCGCCGAATTCGTCGTGGTGCAGGAGGCCTACGCCACCGCCGCCACCTGCGAATACGCCGACCTGCTGCTGCCCGCCACCACCTGGGGCGAGAAGGACGGCACCGTCACCAACAGCGAGCGCCGCATCAGCCGCGTGCGCGCCGCCGTGCCCGCGCACGGCCAGGCGCGGCACGACTGGCGCATCGTGGTCGACGTCGCGCAGCGCCTCGAAGCCCGCTGGCGCCCCGGCCAGCCCACGCTGTTCCCCTACCCCGATGCCGAAAGCCTGTGGCTGGAGCACCGCGAATCCACGCGCGGGCGCGACCTCGACATCACCGGCCTGAGCTACGCCATGCTGCAGCAGCAGGGGCCGCAGCAATGGCCCCTCAAGGCCGGCGAATCGCAGGGCCGCCAGCGCCTTTACGAAGACGGTGTGTTCGCCACGCCCGACGGCAAGGCCCGCTTCGCCGCCCTGCCCTTCGTGCCGCTGGCCGAGCCGCGCGAGTCGCGTTACCCGTTCTCGCTCACCACCGGCCGCCTGCGCGACCAGTGGCACGGCATGACCCGCACCGGCACGTTGGGCCGCCTGTTCGGCCACGTCGCCGAACCCTCGGTGCAACTGCACCCGCAAGACATGGAACGCCGCGGCCTGAAGGACGGCGACCTGGTGCACGTGACCAGCAAGCGCGGCTCCATCCTGGTGCCCGCCATGGCGTCCGACGAGATCGGCCTGTCGCAGGCCTTCATCGCCATGCACTGGGGCGCGGAATACCTCAGCGGCCTGAGCAGCACCGGCGAGCCGCTGGCCGGCGTCAACGCGCTGACCACCTCGGCCTACTGCCCCACCTCCAAACAGCCCGAGCTCAAGCACGCGGCGGTGAAGGTGCTCAAGGCCGAACTGCCCTGGACGCTGCTGGCCTTGGGCTGGCTGCCCGACACCCAGGCACTGGAAGCGCGGGAAGGCCTGCGCGCGCTGATGGCGGAGTTTCCGTTCGCCTCGTGCGTGCCCTTCGGCCGCGAACGCACCGGCGTCCTGTTCCGCGCCGCCGCGCACGATGCACCCGAGCCCGGACTGATCGAACGCATCGAAGCCCTGCTGGGCCTGCAGACGGCCGATGCGCTGCGCTACGTGGACAAGCGCCTGGGCCAGCGCCGCACCGCGCGCCTGGTGCGCGAGGGCGACACCACCCGGCTCGAGGCCTTCGTGCTGGCCGGCGACACGCGCGCTGAGGTCTGGATCAAGCCCCTGCTGCAGGACGGGCTGCCCGCCGCCGCGTACGGCCGCCTGCTGCTGATGCCGGGCGCCAAGGCCCCCGTGGCCGTGGTGGCCAAGGGCCGGCAGGTGTGCACGTGCTTCAACGTGGGTGAAGACGCCATCCAGGCCCGGCTGGCCAGCTGTGAAGGCAGCGACGACCAGCGCCTGGCCGCCCTGCAGGCCAGCCTGCAATGCGGCACCCACTGCGGCTCCTGCGTACCCGAACTCAGGCGGCTGGTGCGCGCCAGCGCGCCCCTGGCCCAGCCCGCCTGAGCGGCCAGAACGCCCATATAACGATAAGTCATCAAACTTGCCTGACAATTCGCCGAAATTTGCAAGTCATGGCCATCAGTCAATACATCAAGGAAATCGGTCGGGGCAAGGACGGCGCCCGCTCGCTCACGCGCGAGCAGGCCACCGACCTGCTCGGCCAGGTGCTGGACGGCACCGTGACCGACCTGGAGGTTGGCGGCTTCTGCCTGGCGATGCGCATCAAGGGCGAAACGCCCGACGAGATGGCCGGCTTCCTCGATGCCACCCACGCGCGCCTGCGCCGCCTGCCCGACAACGGCCTGGCCACCGTCGTGCTGCCCAGCTACAACGGCGCGCGCAAGCTGCCGGTGCTCACCCCGCTGCTGGCCCTGCTGCTGGCGCGCCGGGGCGCGGCGGTGCTGGTGCATGGCACCGCCACCGAGAACCAGCGCGTGTTCGCCTCCCAGGTGTTCGAAACACTCGGCGTGCCTTCGGCCAGCGCGGTGCCCACGCTCGGCGCGGGCGAGGTCGCCTTCGTGCCCACCGAGGTGCTCAGCCCCGGCCTCAAGCGCCTGCTGGACGTGCGCCGCGCGGTCGGCCTGCGCAACCCCGCGCACAGCCTGGTGAAACTCATGAACCCGTGCGAAGGCAAGGCCTTCATCGTCGGCAGCTACACCCACCCCGAATACGCGACCTCCATGGCCGCCACCTGGGCGCTCACCGGCGCTCATGCGCTGCTGCTGCGCGGCACCGAAGGCGAACCCGTGGCCGACGCACGCCGCACGCCGCGCATGGAAGTGTTCCGCGACGGCGAGCGCACCGAGGTGCAAGCCCTGCAGGACGGGCCGCTGGCCAGGCTGCCGTCGCTGCCCGCGGTGGACGCCTCGCACACCGCCGCTTACATCCGCGCCGTGCTCGATGGCACGGAGCCCATCCCCACACCGATTGCCCTGCAGGTGGAACACATCTTGCGAGAGGTCGTGCAACATGAAACCGCAACCCATGCCCTCGCCGTCTGAGTTCCTGCCCGGTACCGTGGCCCTGGTGGGCGCCGGCCCCGGCGACCCCGAACTGCTCACGCTCAAGGCCGTCAAGGCCATCAGCGCGGCCACCGTGCTGCTGGTCGACGACCTCGTGAGCGACGGCGTGCTCGCCCACGCGTCGCCGCGCGCGCGCATCGTGCACGTGGGCAAACGCGGCGGCTGCAAAAGCACGCCGCAGGCCTTCATCGAGAAGCTCATGGTGATGGCGGCCCAGGAAGGCGAAATGGTGGTGCGGCTCAAGGGCGGCGACCCCTTCATCTTCGGCCGGGGCGGCGAAGAGGTGGAGCACCTGCGCGCCGCCGGCATCGAGGTGCAGGTGGTCAATGGCATCACGGCCGGACTGGCCGGTCTCACCTCGCTGGGCGTGCCGCTCACCCACCGCGAACACGCGCACGGCGTGGTCTTCGTCACCGGCCACGCCAAGCCGGGTGACGCCGGCACCGACTGGCAGACCCTGGCCGCCACCGCGCGCGACGCCAAGCTCACGCTCGTGATCTACATGGGCGTGTCCAGCGCCGCGCAGATCGAGCAGGACCTGCTCACCGGCCTGCCGGCCGACACGCCCCTGGCCGTGATCCAGCACGCCACGCTGCCCCAACAACGGCACGCGCTCACCACACTGGGGCAATCGAGCGCCACCATCGAGCGCGAAGGCCTGGGCAGCCCGGCCGTGATCGTGGTCGGTGACGTGGTCCGCGGCATCGCGGCCGTGCAGGCGCCCGAGGCGGTCGCGCGCGCCGCCTGAACGCCGCCCGGGCCACCATGGCCCGGCGATTGCTTGATGTCAGCCCCATGACATCCCTCGCCCCCACCCGACCCGTTCGCCGCGACACGCCCGCCCACATCGCGGGCCTCTCGCTGGTCAACCTCGCCGCGCGCCAGCGCATGCTCTCGCAACGCATGATCCTGCAGACCGTGCTCGCCGCCAACGGCGAGGCCGGGCGACTGCAGGCCGCGCAGCGCAGCCTGCAGATGTTCAGCGAAAGCCAGCAACACCTGCTGGGCACGGTGGGCCAGCTCGAGGCACAGGGCGCCCGCAAGATCCAGGAGACCTACCACGGCACGCGCGGGGTCGGGCCGGTGGTACAGGCCTTCATGCAGCTCATGCACAGCGCGCTCGAACAGATCGAGGCCTACAGCCCGCGCGTGCCCACCACCCTGGCCGAGCTGGTGGACCACACCGACCGCATCCTCGACGCCCTCAACACCGCGACCACCGCCTTCGACGAGGTCGCCAAGGCGCGCGCCGACGCGATGATGAAGGAGCTCACCGGCATAGTCGGCGACATCCAGAGCGTGCGCAAGGAGGCCAAGGTGGTGAGCTTCAACGCGCAGGTGGTGGCCGCGCGGGCCGGGCAACACGGCCGCGAGTTCGCCGTGGTGGCGAACGTGCTCTCGGACATCACGGGCGAGATCGACGGTCTCACGCGCAAGGCCGCGATCCTCGCCGAAAGAAGTCAGCACGCAGGCTGAAGGCGCGCTGCGCCTACACTGCCCGCCATGCAAGATTTCGACGCCATCGTCATCGGCGCGGGCGCGGCCGGCCTTTTTTGCGCCGGCATCGCCGGCCAGCGGGGCCAGCGCGTGCTGGTGCTCGACCACAGCGACAAGGTCGCGGAGAAGATCCGCATCTCCGGCGGCGGGCGCGCCAACTTCACCAACCGCGAACTCGACCCGCAGGCGCCGCACAAGCACTTCCTGAGCGCCAACCCGCATTTCTGCCGCTCGGCGCTCTCGCGCTACACGCCGGCCGACTTCATCGGCCTGGTACAGCGCCATGGCATCGCCTTCCACGAAAAGCACAAAGGCCAGCTGTTCTGCGACCACTCGGCCGACGACCTGATCCAGATGCTGCTGCGCGAATGCGACGCGGGCGGCGTGCAGCGCTGGCAGCCCTGCGGCGTGAAGGCCGTGCGCCAGGGCGGTGACGGCGTGTACGAGCTCGACACCGACCGGGGCCCGGTGCGCGGCCGCGCGGTGGTGGTCGCCACCGGCGGCCTGTCCATCCCCAAGATCGGTGCGAGCGACTTCGGCTACCGCATCGCCAGCCAGTTCGGCCTGCGCCTGGTGGCGCAGCGCCCGGGCCTGGTGCCGCTCACCTTCGACGGCGATGGCTGGGCGCCCTACGCTGGCCTGGCCGGGCTCGCGTTGCCGGTGCGCATCGAGACCGGCGAGAAAAAGGGCCGCATGGCTTTCCTGGAAGACCTGCTGTTCACCCACCGTGGCCTGTCCGGCCCGGCCGTGCTGCAGATTTCCAGCTACTGGCAGGAAGGCACGCCGATCCGCCTGAACCTGGCCCCCGAGACCGAACTGCCCGCCGCCCTGGCGCGCGCCAAGGCCAGCTCGCGCAAGCTGCTGGGCAACGAACTCGCCAGCCTGGTGCCCAGCCGCCTGGCCGAGGCCTGGGTGCAGCAGGACGCCGACTGGCAGCGCCCGGTGGCCGAAGCCTCGGACAAGGCCCTGGCCCGGCTGGCCGAGCGCCTCTCGCGCTGGGAACTCACCCCCACCGGCACCGAGGGCTACCGCAAGGCCGAGGTCACGCTGGGCGGTGTGGACACCCGCGACCTTTCGTCCCAGACCCTGGAATCGAAGCAGCCGGGCCTGTATTTCATCGGGGAGGTGGTGGACGTGACCGGCTGGCTGGGCGGCTACAACTTCCAATGGGCCTGGGCCAGCGCCCACGCCTGTGCACAGGCGCTGTGACCCCCACGCTGCGCCACTGCGGTAGCCAACCCCATGAAAATGGCTATAATCCAGGGCTTTGCTGGCAAATCCCCGTCGGCCAATACTAGTTAATGACGGGACATTTTGCGGAAACGACGCCCGGGCCCGATCTTCCCGTTCATCCTCTTTCCGCGCATTCTGGACATCCTTCGCCAATGACGACCATCCGTGTAAAAGACAACGAGCCCTTTGACGTCGCCCTGCGCCGTTTCAAGCGCACCATCGAAAAGCTCGGCCTGCTGACCGATCTGCGCGCCCGCGAGTTCTACGAAAAGCCGACCGCCGAGCGCAAGCGCAAGAAGGCCGCCGCCGTCAAGCGCCACTACAAGCGTGTGCGCTCGATGCAGCTGCCCAAGAAGCTGTACTGAGCACGAGCCACCGGGCCCTGCCGCCCGGTCGCGAACAAGCCCGCTGGAGGACGCTCAGGCGGGCTTTTTTGTTTCCGATTCCTCTCTCGACCACCCCAGGAGCCTCCATGAGCCTGAAAGACCAGATCACCGAAGACATGAAAGCCGCCATGCGCGCCAAGGACAGCGAGCGCCTGGGCACCATCCGCCTGCTCACCGCCGCGATGAAGCAGAAGGAAGTGGACGAGCGCGTGGAGCTGGACGACGCCATGGTCATCGCCATCGTGGACAAGCTGGTCAAGCAGCGCAAGGACAGCATCGAGGCCTTCACCAAGGCCGCGCGCCAGGACCTGGTGGACAAGGAAGCCGCCGAAATGGCCGTGCTGCAGGGCTACCTGCCCGCGCGCCTGTCGGCCGACGAAGTGGCCGCCGAAGTCAAGGCCATCGTGGCCGAACTCGGCGCCAAGGGCCCGGGCGACATGGGCAAGGTCATGGGCGCGGTGAAATCGCGCCTGGCCGGCAAGGCCGACATGGGCCAGGTGTCTGCCGCCGTGAAGGCCGCGCTGTCCAACTGAGCAGCCCATCCAGAATGCCGTGGAACTGGCTTTGCCAGGCCACAGGCATTGCCCCCTTGAGGGGGTGACGCGCCGCAGGCGCGGCGCGGGGGTGGGTCAGGTCAGCTCCCTGCCACCTTCATCCGGTTGATCAGGATCGAACCGGTCGTTTTCGCACCGTAGTTGTAGGCATCGGCCCCGATGGCCTCGATGCCCAGCAGCATGTCCTTAAGGTTGCCGGCGATGGTGATCTCGTGCACCGGGTAGGCGATCTCGCCGTTTTCCACCCAGTAGCCCGAGGCGCCGCGCGAGTAGTCGCCGGTCACGTAGTTCACGCCCTGGCCCATGAGCTCGGTGACGAACAGGCCGCGCCCGAGTTTCTTCAGCATGGCGCGCAGGTCGTCGCCCGGCTGCGTGAGCCGGCTGGTGAGCGTGAGGTTGTGCGAGCCGCCGGCGTTGCCGGTGGTGCGCATGCCCAGCTTGCGCGCCGAGTAGGTGGAGAGGAAATAGCCCTGCACCCGCCCACCCGAGAGCACCTTGCGCTTGGCCGTGCGCACGCCTTCGTCGTCGAACGGCGCGCTGCCCTTGCCATTGCGCACGTGCGGGTCTTCCAGGATGTCCAGGTGCTTGGCCGTCACGCGCTTGCCCAGGCTGTCGTGCAGGAAGGTGGTGTTGCGGTACAGCGCGCCGCCGCTGGTGGCCTGCACGTAGCTGCCCAGCAGACCGGCCGCCAGGGGCGACTCGAACAGCACCGGGCATTCGGTGGTGGCGATCTTGCGGCCGTTGAGGCGCGCCAGCGTGCGCTCGGCGGCGTAGCGGCCCACCGCCTCGGGCGTGGCCAGCTCGCCGGGCGAGCGCATGGAGCTGTACCAGTAGTCGCGCTGCATGTTCGCGCCCTTGCCCGCGATCGGCGCCACCGACAGGCTGTGGCGCGAACTGGCGTAGCCCCCGCTGAAGATGCCGGGCTTGCCACGCTCGCCGCCGCGCAGGTGCGCGGTGAAGAAGTGCGACTGCTGGGCCGACACGCCGGCCCCTTCGCTGTTGTTGATCTTCCTGCTGGTGGCGAAAGCGGCCGCCTCACAGGCCAGGGCGATGCGCGCGGCCTCTTCCGAATCGAGCGACCAGGGGTGGAACAGGTCCAGGTCGGGGTAGCTGTCGGCCACGTCCTGGGCGTCGGGCAGGCCGGCCACCGGGTCTTCGGCGGTGAAGCGGGCGATGTCGTAGGCGGCCTGCACCGTCTGGCGCACGGCGGCGGCGGAGAAATCGGAGGTGGAGGCATTGCCGCGCTTCTGTCCCAGGTAGACCGTGACACCCAGCGACTTGTCGCGGTTGCGCTCCACGTTCTCCAGCTCGCCCTTGCGCACCGAAACGCTCAGGCCGGCGCCCTCGGACACCTCGGCCGCCGCGTCCACAGCACCGAGCTGTTTCGCGTGGCCCAGGGCCAGATCGACCAGTTCCTCGAACTGGCTGCGGGCGTACTGGAAACCGGAAAGGGGGGAACGGGGGGCTGCCGCAGGGGCTTGGGAGGGGTTTTTCATGTCGACGGCTATGATACTTGCCGCCCCTTCCGGCCGCTGCCATTCGCGCAGAAGGCCTATTCAACGATCCACATGTCCCGCAAACCCACCAAAGGCTATTTCGTTCGTGGCCAGTTCGTCGCCCTGGGCAGCGAGCTGGACCTGGAGCTCAAGCGCGAGCTCAAGGGCGACGCCGAAATGAGCAAGACCGACCTGAAACGGGAGAGCGACCGCCTCCAGGCGCTCGGCGAGAACCTGCTCACCCTGCGCGCCGACCTGACGCAGAAGCTCGACCTGCCGGAAAAACTGCTGGACGCGGTGGCCGAGGCCAAGCGCATCACCAACTTCGAAGGCCGCCGCCGCCAGATGCAGTTCATCGGCAAGCTGATGCGTGCGCTGGACGAAGACACCATCGCCGCGGTGGAAGCCGCGCTCGACGAGCAGAACAAGGGCTCGGCCAAGGGCACGCTCTCGCTGCACCTGGCCGAACAATGGCGCGACCGCCTGATCGCCGACGACGACGCGCTCACCCAGTGGCTGCAGCTCGACGCGGGCGCCGACGTGCAGCACCTGCGCGCGCTGATCCGCCAGGCGCGCAAGGACGCCCAGGCCACGCAGGCACAGGAGCGCCCGGGCGAGGCCGTGCGCCACGGCAAGGCCTACCGGGAGATCTTCCAGATCGTCAAGGCCACGCTGAACCAGGGCGAGGACGACGACGGCGCCCCCCACCGACGAACCAGACCAGCCATGAGCGAGACCACCACGCCCTCCTCCGCCGACCCGGTGCGCATCGGCATCGTGTCCATCAGCGACCGCGCCAGCACCGGCGTGTACGAAGACAAGGGCCTGCCCGCGCTGCAGGACTGGCTCACGCGCGCGCTCAGGAACCCGATCACCTTCGAACCGCGCCTCATCCCCGACGAGCAGGCGCGCATCAGCGCCACGCTGATCGAACTGGTGCACGCCGGCTGCTCGCTGGTGCTCACCACCGGTGGCACCGGCCCGGCGCTGCGCGACGTGACGCCCGAGGCCACGCTGGCCGTGGCGCACAAGGAAATGCCGGGTTTTGGCGAGCAGATGCGCCAGATCAGCCTGGCCTTCGTGCCCACCGCCATCCTCTCGCGCCAGGTGGCGGTGATCCGCAGCCAGAGCCTCATCATCAACCTGCCCGGCCAGCCCAAGGCCATTGCCGAGACGCTCGAAGGTCTGAAAAACGCCGACGGCACGCAGCGCATCAACGGCATCTTCGCCGCCGTGCCCTACTGCATCGACCTGATCGGCGGCCCCTATCTTGAAACGCACGACGACGTCTGCAAGGCCTTCCGCCCGAAGTCCGCCGTGCGCCCCGCCCGCTAACCCATTCCAGCGACCCGCCATGAAGATCACCAAAGACACCATCGTCACCCTCACCTTCCGCGCCGTCGACGCCAAGGGCAAAGTGCTCGAAGACGGCAAGGAGCCGCGCGCCTACCTGCACGGCGGTTACGGCAACACGCTGCCGGGCGTCGAGATGGCCCTGGAAGGCCAGGAGAAGGGCTTCAAGACCACCGTGAAGCTGCTGCCGGCCCTGGCCTTCGGCGAGCGCGACGAAAGCCTGGTGACCTCCATCCCGAAGAAGGATTTCCCGCCCGGCGTGAAGGTGGGCGGCCAGCTCGAAGGCAGCGATGCGGATGGCAACCGCCAGATCTTCACCGTCACCAAGATCAAGGGCGACACGGTGATGCTCGACGGCAACCACCCGCTGGCCGGCCAGGACCTGACGTTCACGCTGAACGTGATCGACGTGAAGGCCGCATCAGCCGAAGAGATCGCCCATGGCCACGCGCATGGCGCGCACGGCCACCATCACTGAGCGAGGCTTCGCCGCGCACCACCACGCGTGACGCGCAGCGCCGGGTGGCCGGTGCAGCGAAGTGAAGGAGGAGGCGGCCGAAGGCCGCCGGGGGACATGAGCGGAGCCGGCCACCCGGCGCTGCGCGTCACTTCCCGACCAGCTGATTGAGCTTTTCGGCCTCGAAGCATTCCTCGCGCGCCGCGTCCTGCGGCACGCAATCGCGCTTCTTCGTCTCGGCCAGGGTCTCGATGGCCTGCCAGAGCAGCGCGATCTGGTGCTCCTGCCCGGCGGCGTTGTCGATCAGGCCGCGCATGGCCTGCGACAAGGGATCGTCGTCCTGCGTGATGCCGTAGGCCTGGAACTTCTGGCCCTGCTCGGTCACATCGGCGCTCTCGCCGGTCTTGCTCGGGATGATGCGGGCCGGAATGCCCACCGCCGTCGCCCCTGCGGGCACCGGCTTGATCACCACCGCGTTGCTGCCGATCTTGGCGCCGTCGCCGACGACAAAACCGCCCAGCACTTTGGCGCCCGCGCTCACCACCACGTCGCGGCCCAGCGTCGGGTGGCGCTTGGTGCCTTTGTAGAGCGAGGTACCGCCCAGCGTCACGCCCTGGTAGATCGTGCAGCCGTCACCGATCTCGGCGGTCTCGCCCACCACCACGCCCATGGCGTGATCGAAAAACACGCGTTCGCCCAGCTTGGCGCCCGGGTGGATCTCGATGCCCGTGAACCAGCGCGAAATGTGCGAGATGAAGCGACCCAGCCACTTGAAGCCGTGGTTCCAGCACCAGTGCGCCGGGCGGTGCAGCCAGACGGCGTGCAGCCCGGGGTAGCAGGTGATCACCTCCCAGGTGCTGCGCGCGGCCGGGTCGCGGTCAAGCACGCACTGGATGTCGGAGCGGATGCGGTCGAACATAAGCCGGCAGTCTATCGCTTCGCCTTCTCGGCGGCTTGCAGCATGGCCTTGGCGACACCTCGAAGAATGTGGATTTCCTCGTCGCTGGGCGCGGCCCGGTTGAAAAGCTGGTTCAGGCGCGGCATGAGCTTCTTGGGCGCCTCGGGGTCGAGAAAGTCCACCGCCACCAAGGCGCGCTCCAGGTGGTCGAGCATGCCGCCCAGGGCCTGGGCATCGGCCTGCGGCCGCTCGGCCACCACCGGTGGCGCCCCGAAGCCGCCGAGCGCCTGGCGCCAGTCGTAGGCGATCAGCTGCACCGCCGCGGCGAGGTTGAGCGAGCCGAAGGTCGGCGCGGTGGGGATGCTCAGCGCCACATGGCAGCGGTACACGTCTTCGTTGCGCATGCCGAAACGCTCGGACCCGAACAGGAAGGCCACCCCTGACGGCGGATCGCCCGCGCCCAGCAGCCCCGTGAAGTGCTCGCGCGGCGCGCGCGTGGGCGGGCCGAAGTCGCGCGGGGTCATGGCGGTGGCGCAGAGGTGGCTCATGCCTTCCAGCGCCTCGTCCAGCGTGTCCACGATGCGCGCCTGGGCCAGCACGTCGTTGGCCCCGCTGGCGCGCTGGATGGTTTCCTCGCGCCGCAGCACGTTGGCCCAGCGCGGCTGCACCAGCACCAGGTCGTCGAAACCCATGACTTTCATGGCGCGGGCGACACCGCCCACATTGCCGGCGTGGCTGGTCTGGATCAGGACAAAACGGGTGCGCATGCGAAAAAAGGGCGGGGACGGTAAAATCCCGGGTATTGTCGCCGCCCGCATCGCCGGGCTTCGTCACCCGCTCTTCCACCACTGCCGCGCCCTCCCCTGCGGAGCGCGCCGAGGTTCACAATTCATGTCGTCCACACTCCACCCCATGCTCAACGTGGCCATCAAGGCCGCACGCACCGCTGGCACCCTCATCAACCGCGCCGCGCTGGACGTGGAGTCGGTCCGGGTCTCGGTCAAACAGACCAACGATTTCGTGACCGAGGTCGACCAGGCCGCCGAGGCCGCGATCATCGACACCCTGCTCACCGCCTACCCCGACCACGCCATCTGGGCCGAGGAGTCGGGCAAGCGCCCGGGCAAACATGGCGGTGCAGACCATGTCTGGATCATCGACCCGCTGGACGGCACCACCAACTTCATCCACGGCTTCCCGGTCTACTGCGTGAGCATCGCGCTCATGGTGGGCAACCGGCTGGAGCAGGCCGTCGTCTACGACCCCTCGCGCAACGACCTCTTCTGCGCCACGCGCGGGCGCGGCGCCTACCTGAACGACCGCCGCATCCGCGTTGCGCAAGCGCACCACGCTGCGCGACTGCCTGATTTCCACCGGCTTCCCGTTCCGCCCGGGCGACGCCTTCCAGACCTACCTGCAGATGTTCGGCGACGTGATGCCGCGCGTGGCCGGCGTGCGCCGCCCCGGCTCGGCCGCGCTCGACCTGGCCTATGTGGCCGCGGGCTTCACCGACGGCTTCTTCGAAATGGGCCTCTCCCCCTGGGACGTGGCCGCGGGCGCCTTGCTGGTCACCGAAGCCGGCGGTCTGGTGGGCAACTTCACCGGTGAGTCCGACTTCCTCGAACAGAAGGAATGCCTGGCCGCCAACCCCAAGATCTACGGCCAGCTGGTCGGCCTGACCGGCAAGTACAGCAAGTTCGCCAGCGCGGGCGACAAGGCGGCGGTGCGCCAGGCGCGCAAGACGGCCGCCCAGGCGCCCGACAGCGCCGCTGACGCGGCCCCGGCCGCCACCCCCGCCCCCGACGCCGCGAACTGAGCCGCGCCGCGCGAGGGCGTCAGCCCAGCGGCAGGCGCAGCCAGAAGGTCGCGCCCTCTCCGGGCGCGGATTCGGCCCAGACGCGCCCGCCATGGCGCTCGACGATGCGCGCCACGATGGCCAGCCCCACCCCCATGCCGGGCACGTTGCTGCCCGCGTGCAGGCGCTGGAACAGGCCGAACAGCTTCTCGGCGTGCGCCATGTCGAAGCCCATGCCGTTGTCCCGCACGAAATACGCGCGCTGACCCGAATCGAAACCCACCGCCAGTTCGGGTTGCGCCAGGTGGCGCGAGTACTTGAGCCCGTTGTCGATCAGGTTGGACAACACCTGGCGCAGCAAGGTGGCATCGCCCATCGCCTGCGGCATGGCCTGGATGTCGATGCGCGCGTGGTTGGTCTGCGGCGAGAGCGTTTCCACCACCGACTGCGCCAGCGCGGCCATGTCCACCGGCACGGGTTCGAGGTCCACGCGGACCACGCGCAACAGCTCGAGCATGTCGGTGATCATCTGGCCCATGTTGCGCGACGAGCGCGCGATGCGCTCGAACATGTCGCGCCCGGTCGGGCTCAGGCGGTCGGCCTCGTCCTCCAGCACGATGGACGCAAAACCGTTGACCGAACGCAGCGGCGCGCGCAGGTCGTGCGCGATCGAGTACGAGATGGCCTCCATGTCGCGCATGGAGCGCTCCAACTCGGCCGTGCGCGCGCCCACCCGCTGCTCCAGGCTGGCGTTGAGCGCCTTCACCTGCTCCTGCGCGGCCACGCGCTCGGTGATGTCCAGGTGCGTGCCCGACATGAACGTGGCGCGGTCCTGCGCATCGCGCTTGTGCACCCGGCCGCGCGTGTTGACCCAGATCCAGTGGCCCGCCTTGTGGCGCATGCGGATGTCGCACTCGTAGTACGGCAGGATGCCCGCGATGTGCTGGTCGCGGATCTGGTCGGCCCGCTTCAGGTCGTCGGGATGCACCAGCGCCTCCCAGGTCTCGGCGCGCATGGGCTGCAGCTCGCGCAGGGTGTAGCCCAGCATCTCGGCCCAGCGTTCGTTGACCGTGAGCACGTTGTCGGCGATGTTGTTTTCCCAGATGCCCGGCCGCGTGGCCTCCAGCACCCAGGCCAGGCGCTGGCGCTGCTCGCGCAGCGCCTCCTGGGCCTGCATGTAGGAACTCACGTCGGTGAAGGTGCGCACCATGCCCCCGTCGGGCAGCATCCGGGAGCGCATCTCCAGCGTGCGGCCATCGCGCGTCTTGCGCCAGTACTTCTCGGGCGGTGGCACCGGCGGTCCGTGCATGAGGTGGGCGTGGGCGATCGGGTCCACCCAGGACAGCCCGGGCCCGAAGTCGCCGCGCTCGGTCTGGAAGCGCCGCACCTGTTCCAGCGTGGGTTGCCCCTGCAACAAGGCTTCGGGCAGGTCCAGCATGTCGAGCAGGCGGTGGTTGTAGGCCGTGATACGGTGGTCCGCGTCCACCCGGCACAGGCCCTGCTCGATGCTCTCCAGCGTGGCCCGCAGGTCCAGGCTCTTCTCGGTCAGCAGCTCGCTGGTGATCTCCAGCTGCTCGCGCGTGCGGCGCCGCTCGATGTGGCCGCGCCAGGCCAGCACCAGCTGGCGCACCGCGCCCAGCAAGGGCTGCAGGAACTCGATGTCGTCTTCGCTGTAGCCCCCGGGCTGGTTGCCAGGCCCACCATGGCCACGAGCCGGTCGCCCACGGCCAATGGCACGCACAGAAAGGCGTCCATGGGCGGATGACCGCCCGGCAGCCCCCCGGCGTGCGGGTGGCTGGCCGGCTGGTTGGCGATCAGGGGCTCGCCGGTGAGCATGGCGCGCCCGAACAGGGTGTCGAGGTTGCGGAACGCCATGCCCGCCTCGGCCTGGCTGGCGTACATCAGGCGGGACGCCTCGTCCCAGGCGATGTTGGTGATGGCACTGGTGCGCAGGTAGGGCGCGCCGGTGTCGCTGTAGAGCACCTCGCCCACGAAGCCGTAGGCGCTGCCGGTCACCGAGAGGAAGGCCTGCAGCAGCCCCTCGAAGGCCTTGCGCTTGTCCTCGGCCTCGATGAAGACCGACTGGGCCAGGCGCACCGCCTCGAGCATGCGGTGCTGCCGCTCCAGCTTCTGCGTGGCCAGCCTCGCCTCGGTCACGTCGGTGGAGAACCCGTGCCAGACCACCGAGCCGTCGGTCTCGCGCTGGGGCATGGCCTCCACGTGGTGCCAGCGGGTGCCGGCCTTGGGCAGGCACACGCGGTAGGTCTGGCGCCAGGGCGCCAGATGCCGGGCCGAGGCTGCGCAGCGAGGCGATCATTTCCGCGCGGTCATCGGGATGCACCCGCCGGAACAGCACGTCCGCATCCTCCTCCAGCTCGGCCGGCTCGATCTCGAGCATGCTGCGGACCACGTCGTTCACATACGAGATCACGCTCTTGCCATCGGCCCGCAGGCGCGCCTGGTACATCATGCCGGGCACCCGGGCCGCGATGTTCTGCAGCAGCTTGAGCTGTTCGGTCAGGCGCTCGCTGGCCTCGCGCTCGGCCGTGATGTCCTGCACCACGCCGAAATCGGTCTGCGGGTTGCCGGCCACGCTGGTCTGGCCGATGCGGGTGCGGAACCAGCGCTGCTGGCCATCGGGCAGCCGCCAGCGGAACTCGACCTGGCGCCCGTCCATCGCCTCGCGCGCGGCCTGCCAGGCGGGCCGGTCGTCCGGGTGGATGCCCGCGCGGCCGTCGCCGCGCGCGATCAGGTCGCGCGGCTCCAGGCCGGCGATCTCGAACAGCCCCAGCGACCACACCACGCTGTCGGAATGCTGGGCGTTGGTCCAGTGGCCCACGCGCGCCAGCTTCTCGATCGCGGCATGCAGCTCCACCTGCTGCTGCAGCCCGAGGTTCGCCTCGCGCAGGGCCGCCTCGGTCTGCAGCCGGGCTTCCGTCGCCTCGAACTCGCGGGTGGCTTCGGTGATGTAGACCAGCGCCAGGGGCTCGGGCAGCGTGTCCATCACCGTGGTGTGCAGGCGGACCCGGTGCATCACGCCGTCGCGCAGGCGCAGGTGCTGCACCGTGTCGGGCGACGGCAGCTGGTTCACGAAGCGCGCGCGTTCGTCGGCGCTGGGCCAGTGCCCGAGCTCCACGGTCGTGCGGCCGATCACGTCCTCGCGGCGCTGGCCGGTGAGCGCCAGCCAGGCGTCATTGACCGCCAGCAGGCGCCCATCGCTCAGGCGCGAGACGATGGCGGCCAGCGGCGAGGCCAGGAACAAGGCCTCGAAAGGCAAACCCGCCTCCTGCTGCGGGGGAAACGCTGCGCACCCGATGGTGGACGGGGGTTCGGGAACAGCTTCGGCCATGCGCGCTCGTGAAAGGGTGGGAGGACGGAAACAGGCTCAAATTGTGCCGGACTGTGTGGCTTGCGGTGCGTGAAATTGGCCTGCTAAAGTGGCTTGCTGTTCACCACCACGTGCCCTGGAGACCATGAAACCCACCTCGCTGCGCCAGCAACTCACGCGCGCGGCCATGCTCACCACCTTGCTGGCGATCCTGCTGAGCGCCGGCGCCTTGCTGACCTACGAGCTGATGGTGTACCGCCGCGTCGGCATCGCCGACATGCGCACCCAGGCCGATCTGATCGCGCGCTCCACCGCCCCGGCGCTGGCATCGAGCGACGCCCAGGCGGCCTGGGAAAACCTCTATCTGCTGCGCCAGCAACCCCAGATCCGCGCCGCCGCCGTGTACGGCCGCGACGGCGCGCTCATCGCCTCGCACACCACCACCGCGAAAAACGAACTGCGCGCCCGCATTCCGCTGACATCGGAGGCCTGGGGCCCGCGCTTCAGCGGCTCGTCGCTGGAGATGGTCCGCCCCATCGAGCACAACGGCGCGCGCATCGGCATGCTCTACCTCAAGGCCGAACACGGCGTGTGGCAGCGTTTCGTGGACTTCGCGCTGATCGTGCTGGCCGTCAGCGCGGTGAGCCTGGTCGCGGCCTACTACCTGTTCGTGGTCCTGCAGCGCCGCATCACCGCGCCGCTGGAGAAGATGACGTCGGTGGCGCGCGACGTGATCGGCAGCCACAACTGGTCTCTGCGGGCACCGGCCACCGACTACAAGGACCTGGACGTGCTGGTCGACGCCTTCAACCGCATGCTCTCCGAGTGCGAGATCCGCACCACCGAGCTCGAACGCGAGATGGTGACGCGCCAGGGCGTCGAACGCGAACTGCGCCAGGCCGACCGCCAGAAGGACACCTTCCTGGCGCACCCTCGCCCACGAATTGCGCAACCCCCTCTCGCCCATGACGAGCGCGGTGGCCCTGCTGCAGATGCCGCAGGTGTCGCCGCAGGCACGGGAGAAGGCGCTGGCGGTGCTCGAGCGCCAGCTGCAGCACATCGTGCGCCTGGTCAACGACCTGCTGGACGCCTCCCGGGTGCGCACCGGCAAGCTGTCGCTCGACACGGCGCCGGTGAACATCGGCGAGCTGCTGCACACCGCCACCGAAGGCGCGCAGGCGCTGGCGCAACAGCATGGCCTGCAGCTCACGCTGCACCTGCCCGATGCGGCGCTGTATGTGAACGGCGACGCGGTGCGGCTGACGCAGGTGTTCTCCAACCTGCTGAACAACGCCTGCCGCTACACCCCGCACGGCGGGCGCGTGGACCTCTCGCTCACCTCGACGCCATCCTCGGTCGAGGTGACGGTGGTGGACACCGGCATCGGCGTGGAGCCCGCCATGCAGGAACGCATCTTCGACCTGTTCGAACAGGCGGACCAGTCCATGCAGCGCGGCAGCGCCGGGCTGGGCGTGGGGCTGACGCTCTCGCGCCAGATCATCGAGCTGCACGACGGTTCGCTGTCCATGCACAGCGAGGGCCTGCACCGCGGCTCGTGCTTCACGGTGCGGCTGCCCCGCCTGCATCGAGAGCCACCGCGCGACGAGCCCCCCACCGTGGCGCCGTCCCACGCCCAGCCCTCGCGCCCGCTGCGCCTCCTGATCGCGGACGACAACGTCGATCTGACGGTGAGCCTGTCGGCCGTGCTGTCCTCACATGGGCACTTGGTCGAGGTCGTGCACGATGGCGAAGCGGCGGTTCGCGCGGCGCGCGCGCAGGTGCCGGACGTGGCGCTGCTCGACATCGGCATGCCCGGCCTCGACGGCCACCAGGTGGCGCGGGCGCTGCGCGCCGATGCCACCACGCAGGGCATCCGCCTCGTGGCCATCACCGGCTGGGGCCGCGACGCCGACCGCGAGGCCGCGCGCCTGGCCGGCTTCGATCAGCACCTGCTCAAACCGGTGAACCCCGAACAGCTGCTGCGGCTGCTGAGCGAGCCGCCAGAAGCGCCCCGCGCCCCGCCGGCCTGAGCCTCAGGCCGAGACGGCCAGGCCGTCATGGCGCTTGCGCCGGCCCACGGCCTCGATGCGCAGCATCTGACGGTACTTGGTGACGGTGCGCCGCGCCACCGTCAGGCCCTGCCGGGCGAGCTGGCGCGTGATCTCGGCGTCCGACAGCGGCCGATCGGTCGACTCCGCTTCGATGATGTCCTGGATCAAACCCCGGATCGCGGTGCCCGAGCAGGCCTTGCCATTGGCGCTCACCATCGCGCGCGAGAAGAAGTGCTTGAGCTCGTACACGCCGGTGGGCGTGGCGATGTACTTGTTGTTGGTGACGCGCGAAACCGTGGATTCGTGGATGCCGACCTCGTCGGCGATCTCGCGCAGGCCCAGCGGCTTCATCGCCATGCTGCCGTATTCGAAGAAGTGGCGCTGGCGCCGCACGATGGCCTGCGACACGTCGAGGATGGTCGAGAAGCGCTGCTCGACGTTGCGCAGCGTCCAGCGCGCCTCCTGCAGGTGCGCGCCCATCTCGGCGTTCTCGGCGCAGCGGTGGCGCTGGAACAGCTGGGCGTACACCTCGTTGATGCGCACCTTGGGCACGACCGCGGCGTTGAGCCGCACGTTCCACGCGCCCCGGTCCTTCTTCACGATCACGTCGGGCACGATGTAGTTCACCCGGGAAGAACTCAGGCGCCAGCCCGGTCGCGGGTCGAGGTGGCGGATGCGGTCACACACCGCCTCGACCTCGCCCACCGAGGCGTCCAGCGCCCGCGCCAGGGCAGGCACATCGCGCGCCGCCAGGCTGTCCATGTGGTCGTTGACGATGGCGCGCGCCATCGCGCGCACGTGGGGGCATTCGATCTCGCCCAGCTGCAGGCTGAGGCATTCCGCCACATCGCGCGCGGCCACACCGGCCGGCTCCAGCGACTGCACCAGCTTGAGCGCGATCTGCAGGTCTTCCAGCGTCGCTGCGGGCACCACGTCCGCTACCTCGCGCAGTTCGTTCAGGGGCGTGCGCAGGTAGCCGTCGTCGTCGAGCGACTCGACCACCACACCGGCCAGCGCGAGGTCGCGCGGCGACAGGGCCATGGTGCCGAGCTGCCCGTGCAGGTGGGCATTGAGCGGGGTTTCCTCCATCATGAAATCGAGCGCGGACACATCCCCGTCATGTCCCTGGCGGGCCGGGGTCAGACCATCGGCGAGCCACAGGTCGCTGTCGGACGCGGTGGACCGGTCGACCTCGGCCTCCGCCGGCGCCGCCAGATCGGTCTCGCGCGGTCCGTCGTACACCTCGCCGGCCGCTTCGCCCGATCGGCTGTCGATGTCACCATCCCGCAGGCCTTCGCGCTCGTCCTCGTCATCGCCCTCTTCCGCTTCCAGGAACGGATTGCGCCCCAGCACGTCGCGCACCACGATGCCGAAATCCAGCGAGGACATCTGCAGCAGGCGCACGGCGTGCTGCAAGCGGGGAGACAGGGTCTGGCTCTGGCGCTGGTCGGCGCGGGCGTCCATCTGGATCATGCGGTTCTCCTCCGGTAAGGCATGGTCGGCGGTGTCGCGAGGTGCGGCCGCCTCAGACCAACACCCTATGCAACCACCATGCCGCACGAGCGCGGAAGACACAAATTCCCACAAAACCACGTAACCGTCAGGCCCTCACAGAGGGACACGGTGCGCACCTTCCCGAACATTCAGACACAGTCGATCGGAACGCCCTTCAGGCCGACCCGCGCAAGGGCGCATCTTGCGGCAAGATTTGCCGAAACGGCCCGCGCGGACTAGTGCATCGATTCGTGTCGAAAGAGGTTGATGAGCGCCAGCAGGATGATGGCGCCGATCAGCGACACGAGCATGGCGCCCACGTTGAAGACGCTGTCGTTGAGGGTGTCCACCCCCATCAGGGGTGAGAGCACCCAGCCACCGATGGCGGCGCCCACGATGCCGGCCACGACATTGCGCACGATGCCCTGGCGCCCATCCGTGGACAGGACCACGCTGGCCAGCCTGCCCAACAGGCCGCCGACCGCCAACCAGAGGATGATGTTGATCATGGCGTTGCTCCTCGTTAGAGTGGTCGCAGGAAGTTCCTTCGAACCTGCCGGGGGCAATCCCCGCTCCCGGTGGCCGCGGGCACAGCACCTGCCCTGTCAAGGTCCCACCCGCCGGCATGCGGCGGGCCAACGCCACAACCGCAGCAGGAGATTTCCCATGAAGCAAGTGAAAGATGTGATGACCAGTGGCGTGCGCACGCTCGGGCCCCAGGACAGCGTGGTGCTCGCGGCCCAGGCCATGGAAGAACTGGACATCGGGGCGCTGCCGGTCTGCGATGGCCAGCGCATCCTCGGCATGGTGACCGACCGCGACATCGTGGTGCGCGGCGTCGCCCAGGACCTCGCGCCCGGCAAGACCAAGCTCGAGGACGTGATGAGCGCCCAAGTCGAATGGGTGTTCGAGGACGAAGGCCTGGCCGAGGTCGCGGCCAAGATGCAGCAACTGCAGATCCGCCGCCTGCCCGTGCTCGACCGCGACAAGCGCCTGGTGGGCATCCTCTCGCTGGGCGATCTGGCCGCCAAGGGCGACGTGCAGCAGGCCGGCGCCGCGCTGGCCGACATTTCCGAGCCCGCCCGCCCGACCCGCACCGGCCAATCGGTCGCCAGCGGCCCCGCCGGGGGCGGGAAAGCCTCTGAAAGGCACGCGATGCTCTTTCGCGTGATGAAAGCCGCCGTCGTCAACTGGATCGACGACGACGCGCCCAGCATGGGCGCCGCCCTCGCCTTCTACACCCTGTTTTCCGTCGCGCCCATCCTGCTGATCGTGATCTCGGTCGCGGGCCTGTGGTTCGGTGAAGCCGCCGCGCGCGGCGAGATCTTCGCGCAGCTCTCGCAACTGGTCGGCAGCGACAGCGCGCTCACCATCAACAGCCTGGTGGAAGACGCGAACCGCCCGGCCGCCGGCATCGTGGGCACGGTGGTGGGCCTGGGCGCGCTGCTCATCGGCGCCACCACCGTGTTCGCCGAGCTGCGCAACGCCATGGACCGCATCTGGCGCACGAACGCCGAGCATCCCAAACGGGGCGGCGTGCTCGAGCTGCTGCGCGCGCGCCTGGTCTCGCTGGGGCTGGTGCTGGCCATCGGTTTCCTGCTCATGGTCTCGCTGGTGCTCAGCGCCGCCCTGGCGGCCCTGGGCAAGTGGGCCGCGCCCTGGCTGGGCGAGCTGGCGATGCTCGCGGGCGCGGTCGACTTCGCCCTGAGCCTGGCCTTCCTCAGCGTGCTGTTCGCCATGATCTTCAAATGGATGCCGCGCGTGCCGCTGGCCTGGGGCGATGTGTGGATCGGCGCCGTGATCACCGCCGTGCTGCTCACCGTGGGCAAGTCCGTCATCGGCACCTACATCGGGCGCAGCGGCGTCGCCTCGGTGTTCGGCGCGGCCTCCTCGCTGGTCATCTTCCTGCTCTGGGTGTACTACTCGGCACAGGTGTTCCTGCTCGGCGCGGAGTTCACGCGCGCCTTCACCCTGCGGCATCAGACCGCCGACCGCACCACCGAGGACCCCGCGCCGTGAACCGTGCTTTCACCTGCATCTGCGGGCAACCGATCTTCTTTCGCAACAGCGTGTGCCTGGGCTGCGGCCGGGCGCTGGGCTACGACGCCGCGCGCGGCAAGCTGCTGCCCCTGGAGCCCACCGACGAACCCGGCTGGTGGCGCAGCAGCGAGACCGGCACGCGCCAGCGCACCTACCAGCGCTGCGAGAACCTGTCCTCGCCGGCCGCGTGCAACTGGCTGATCCCGCCGGCCAAGCCACGCGAGCACACGCCCTCGCTGTGCCTGTGCTGCCGGCTCACGCGCACGCTGCCCGACCTCGACGTGCCGGAACACGCCGGCTGGTGGCACCGCATCGAACAGGCCAAACGGCGCATGGTGTCCTCGCTGCTCGCCCTGCGCCTGCCCATCGTGCCGCGTGGCGAAGACCCGCAGCGCGGGCTGGCCTTCGACATCCTGGTCTCGCAGCCCGGCATGCCGCCCGTGGTCACCGGCCACGCCGGGGGCGTGATCACCCTGGACGCGGCCGAGGCGGACGACGCCACGCGCGAGCACCGCCGCACCTCGCTGCGCGAGCCCTACCGCACGCTGCTGGGCCACCTGCGCCACGAATCGGGCCACTACTTCTGGCAGCGCCTGGTCGATGGCAAGGAATGGCTGGAGCCGTTCCGGGCCGTGTTCGGCGACGAGCGCACCGACTACGCCCTGGCGCTGCAGAACCACTACAACCACGGCGCGGCAGCGGACTGGAGCTCGCGCCACGTCACTGCCTACGCCAGCTGCCATCCCTGGGAGGACTGGGCCGAGACCTGGGCGCACTACCTGCACATGCGCGACACGCTGGGCACGGCGCGCGGCTTCGGCATCCGGGGCGACCGCGTGGAACTGGCCTGCGAACCCTTCGGCCCCGACGTGCTGAGCGAGGACGGAAACGGCAACGGGGCCCTGGACGCCACCGACGAGCAATTCCTGCTCTGGCTCAACCACTGGCTGCACCTCACCGTGGCTTTGAACGAGATCTCGCGCAGCATGGGCGTGGCCGACTTCTACCCCTTCGTGCTGTCGCGGCCCGCCGTGCGCAAGCTGCACCTGGTGCACCGCGTCATCGCCCACCACACCCCCCGGGGCGGCCGGCGCCGGCGCCCGCTGACGCCACCCCCGCCTCAGTCGTAGGCGAGCGGGAACATGATCTGGAAGGTCGTGCCGGAGTGGTCCGAGTCCACCTGCACCGTGGCATCGAGCACCTCGCACAGGCGCTTGACGATGGACAGGCCGATGCCCTCGCCGTGCACGTAGTGCTCGGTGGACTCGCCCGGCGCGGGCACGCCAGCGTCCTCATCGTGAATGTGCGTGATCTGGTTCGCGTGCGTATCGCTCACGACCTGCTCTGCGTGCTGGGTGCGCACCTCCAGCGCGTCCTTCAGCTCCGAGGACTTGGCCTGGTGGATGCCCGGACCCGTGTCTTTCACGATCAGCTTCCAGCGATCCGGGTCCTGGGCGCCGCCATCGGCCCAGGTGACCTCCACGCCTCCGGTGCGCGTGTAGCGGATCGCGTTGAGCACCAGGTTCTGCACGATGCGTCGCAGCTTCACCGCATCGGACTGCACCACGAAGGGCGACGGCCCGTTCAGGCCGAAGGTCAGGCCCTTCTGCTGCGCGTGGTCCTCCAGCGCCTCCCACAGATCGCGCAGCGGCGGCGCGACGTCCATGGACTCGAGGTTGCGCTCCTCCTGCCCGCTTTGCAGCCGCGCCAGGGTGGTCACATCGTCCAGCAGCTTGTGCAGCGCCTGCACGTTGTGGCCCAGCAGGCGCAGGAAGGTCTCGCGTGCCGCCGGATCGGCCTGGCGCGCACCCAACCCGGCCGTGGCGTTGGTCACCACACCCAGGTTGCCGCGCAGGTCGTGCGCGGCTTCCTGCCAGAGCAAGGCGCGCTGCTGCTCCAAATGGCGCAGGGCCTCCAGGGCCTGCTCCAGCCCACGCGCGTAGGCGGTGGCCTCCAGTTGCTGCAACTTGAAGTACTGCGCGGTGCTGGCGCTCACGGCCAGGCTGTAGACCTGCGCCCACACCGCGCGCGCCATGGCCATCGCCGCCACCGAGTGGCCCGAGGCCACCGCTTCCAGCGCGTTGACCACGCATTCGTTGAGCCGGCCGAGCTCCCGCACCACCTCGGCCAGGCCGAAGCCCTGCTGCCAGCGGTGCAGGCCGTGCGCGGCGGCGTCGCCCAGGTGCGCGGTTTCCACGCGGGGTGCGCGCAGTTGCTCCTCGAAGCCCTCCAGCACGGCGGGGATGTGGTCGTTGAGCTGCGTGTGTGGCAGCGAGGCGCCGGTGGTCAGCGTGGCGTCCGCCGCGACGCTGGCGCGCCACGCCTGCAGAATGGCTTCACGCCTTTGCGTCAGTTCGTTCGCCAGCGCGATGAGTTCTTTTCCATGCAGGGGCATCGGTAGGCCTTGAAGGTGGGTGGCGACAGCGGCGCTCAGGGCTCGCGCGTCATTCTGCACCCGAAAGCCACCGACCGTTCAATGTCCCCCGCCTGTCGGGGGGTCGGCCTCCTTCTCCTTGCGGATCGAACGCCCCCAGCGGCGCAGCCACACAAGCACCAGCAGGATGAAGGCCGTGGCCAACACGGCGGTGCCCGTCTGGCCGAGCCCGGCGGCCACGCCGATCGCGGCGGTCGCCCAGATGGTGGCGGCCGTGGTCAGCCCGTGGATCCGCCCCTCGCTCTCGTCCTTGAGCACCGCGCCCGCGCCGAGAAAGCCGATGCCCGAGACAAGGCCCTGCACCACGCGGCTGAGCTGCTCCTCGTTCATGCCGGATGCCTGGGGCACCAGCACGAACAGGGCCGCGCCCAGCGCCACCAGCATGTGGGTGCGCAGCCCGGCCTCGGCATCCCGCCGCTCGCGGTCCCAGCCGATGGCCGCGCCCAGCAGCAGGGCTTCGCCCATGCGCCAGGTGGCGCGCGTGATGCGCTCGACATCGGCGAGGTCGCCGAACTCGGCCTGCACCGTGGTCCAGATGGTTTGCAGCACGGACATCGCGGTCAGCCTTGCGGGGGCGTGGACGGCGACAGCGCCGCGCCTTCGTCCCGCCATTGGGCAAGGCTGCCCATGAGCGCGCCCAGCGGAATGGGCTTGGTGAAATACAGGTCGAACCCGGCGGCCATCGAGCGTGCCCGGTCGTCCTGCTGCGAGCGACCGGTCACGGCGACGATCATCATGCGCTGCTCCGGCAAGGCATCGCGCAGGCAGCGCGCCACCGTGTTGCCATCCATGCCGGGCATGCCGATGTCGAGAATGCAGACGTCGGGCCGCAGCCGCTGCGCCATCTCCAGGGCTTCGCGCCCGTCGTTGGCGATCTGCACGGTGTGGCCGTCCACCTCCATCAGCAGGGCCAGCGACTCGGCGGCGTCTCGGTTGTCGTCCGCGACCAGCAGCCGCAGGCCGCTGCCCGCAGGCGATGGATGGGGCTCGTACATGCTTGGCTCGCCCGCGCCGGTGGTCTGAAGAACCATTCTTTTTCCATGGGTTGTCGGATCAGGCCTACACAGGGCAAACGGCGCGCCCGGTTCGATTCCCCCAGGCAAAAAAAGGGATGCCGGGGCTCGGCATCCCGAAAAATGCGCCGAAACCGGCCTCAGAACCGGTGCATGTAGCCGATGCTGGTGGTGTCCACCTCGCGCTTGCCGATGCCCACGAAGCGCACGTCGTAGCGGTTCCACTCCAGCACGATGGAGGAGCGCGGGCTCAGGTCGAAGCCGATGCCCGCACCGTAGGAACCTTCCCACCCGCTGGCCTTGCCGGTGGCGATGCCCGAGCCCGGGCTGGCCGAGACCTCGCTGCGGCCATAGGTGGTGCCGACCTTGCCGAACAGGTGCACCACGCCCAGCGGCACGCGTCCCACCAGGCTCAGGTTGATGCCGTGTGCCTCGGCCTTGCCGCCGCCACGCTCCATGTCGCCCAGGTTCACGTAACCCAGTTCGGCACCGAAGTAGCGGTTGAACATCCCGCCGGTGTACAGGTGGTACGAGGTGCTGTTGTCCGAACAGGCGAAGCCCCCCACGCAGCCCAGGTCGTAGTCGGGTTTGCCGACGTTGATGCCGACGTAGCCGTGCGAGGTGTACGGAATCACGGAGAAGTTGCCTTCGCCCGGTGCGTAGGCGCGCCGCTGCGCCGTGGTGTTGGTGGTGCCTGCCTGGGCCACCACCGTGGTGTCCAGAGGGGTGGGCGGCGTGCCCGACTGCGCGGAGACCGAGCACGCAACGGCCAGGCCGATCGCGGCCAGCGGCCACGCCTTGAGATGGTGAAGTGAGCGGTTCATGGGGAGTCCTGGTGGGTTGGAGAAACACTGCGCCTGAAAGGGAATGCAGCACTTCACCACGGCAAGCGGGATGCCAGGTGCCCGCAGGCGGACATCGAACCGCGGACGGGCACATGGATTGCCCTCATCCTCCAGGGCGCCATGAATGTGTGCAGTGACAGTGCGGCACCCTTGGGCCAGGCATCCGATGTTTTCCCTACTTCCTTCGAAGCGCGAACCGGGTGCCTTGTCGGCCCGAGGCTTCTCCATCCGGACGCGCCTGATCGCCCTGGTGCTGGCGGTGCTGCTGCCCGCGCTGTGCGCCGCCGCCTGGGTGCTGAGCCTCACCTACCGCATGGAACGCGAGAGCAGCGAACACGTGCTCGAAGAGACCACCCGCGCGCTGTCCATGGTGCTCGACCGCGAGTTGACCCAGCGGGCCGTCGTGGTGCGCGCGCTCGCGAGTTCCAGCCTGCTCGACACAGCACCCCAGCTGTCGCCCGCCGCCCTGCGCGATTTCGACCAGCAGGCGCGGCGCACGCTGACCGGGCTGGAAGGCTGGCTGGAGCTGCGCAGCGCGGACCAGGTGCTGGTCAACACCCGCCAGCCACCCGGCACCCGGCCGCGCGCGGGCCCCCGGCTTGCGCTGGTCGACCGCCCGATGATCCAGCCGCTGCGGCAGGACGCGGCGCTGGGCATTCAGTACGCCGCGCTGGTGCAGCCGGTGCTGCGCGAGGGCCAGGCGGTGCTCAACCTGTCGCTCACGATGCTGCCGAACGAGTTCCAGCGCATCATCGACGAACAGCGCCTCCCTGCGGGCTGGCTGGCGGCCATCATCGACAACCAGGGCCGCGTGGTCGCCCGCCATCCCGGCGGCGGCGTCCACATCGGGCGGCCGGCCACGGCGGACCTCAAGGCCCACCTGGACGCCGAACGCGAGGGCCTGATGCACTCGGTCTCGCTCGATGGCAATCCCGTGACCCTGTACTTCCACACCTCGCCGCAAGGCTGGACCTACGTCACGGGCATGTCGCGCGAGCAGTTCGAGGGCACGGTCCCGCGCGCCGTGCTGCAGGTGGCCGCCGCCATGCTGGCGCTGCTGGTGGTCTCGCTCATCGCGGCGGCCTGGGTGGCGCGGCGCATCGTCCAACCCATCCACACCATCGAGCAGATGGCGCTGGACCTGCGCGAAGGCCGCCCCCTGCGGCGCACGCGCACCGGCCTGCTGGAGTGCGACCAGGTCGCGCTGGCGCTGCACGATGCGGGGCACGCCATCCGCCACGCGCGCATCGAGCTGGAACGCCAGGTGAGCGATGCGGTGGAACGCACCCGCAAGCTGGAGCAGCGGGCCTCGCACAACCACCGCGTGGAAGCCCTGGGCCGGCTCACCGGCGGCATCGCTCACGAGTTCAACAACCTGCTGGGCATCATCAGCAATTGCGCGCACCTGATGCGCCGCCTGGCCCCGGCCCCCGCCATCCAACCCGCGATCGACGCCACGCTGAGCGCGGTCGACACCGGCAGCCGCCTGACCCAGCACCTGCTGCGCTTTGCCGGCCGCCAGACCGTGCACCCGCGCGTGATGCAGCTCCAGACCTTCCTGCCCGAGACCGCCGAACTGCTGCGCACCCTGCTGGACCGCCGCGTCACGCTGACCACCGAGGTCGACGAAAACACGCCCGCCGTGCAGCTGGACCCGAGCGAGCTGGAGCTCTCGCTCATCAACCTGGCGCTGAACGCGCGCGAGGCCATTCCTGCCCATGGCCACCTCTGGCTGCGCGCCGCTGCGGCCGAGCCCGACGATCTGGAGGGCCTGCCCAGCGGCAGCTATGTGCGCATCACCCTGCGCGATGACGGCCATGGCATGGACGACACCGTCGCCCACCGCGCCTTCGAGCCCTTTTTCTCCACCCGGGAACCGCACGAAGTCGCCGGGCTGGGCCTGAGCCAGGTGTATGGCTTCTGCTTGCAGGCCGGCGGCCGAGCGCGCCTGGAGAGCATGCCGGGCCTGGGCACCACGGTCACGCTGGTGCTGCCCGCCCACACCGGTGAGCCCGCCGACGCGCGCGCCGCCCTGCCGGTCTCGCCCGCCGCCATCGCCGGCACCCGCCTGCTGCTCGTCGAGGACAACGAGGCCCTGTGCGAGGCCACCGCCGCCGTGCTCCGCTCCTACGGCTGCGACGTGGTGTGCACCGCCAGCGCGGAGGACGCGCTGCGGCTGATCGACACCCCGCCGGGCTTCGATGTGGTGGTCACCGATGTGCTGATGCCCGGCAAGATGGACGGCGTCGCGCTCGCGAACCATTTGCGGCAAATCTTGCCGCAGCTGCCCGTGGTGCTGATCAGCGGCCACCACGGCGACACGTCGCCCCCGCCGGGCGTGCGCCTGCTGCGCAAACCCTGCCCGCCCGAGGTGCTGGCGGGCGCCATCGAAGCGGCCATCGCGCAGCGCCCCCTCTGACAAAGACCGCCCAACGGGTACGCCATGTGCCCATGAACAGACGTCGGATGGGTTGGGACTTCCAGTCCCCCGGTTCGGCGTCCTGTTCACAACTTCGAAGGAACGCCATGAAAGACACACGCACCATCAACACGCTCAACAACCTCATCGAGACCTGCAAGGACGGTGAGTACGGCTTCAAGGCCAGCGCGGACCACGCCGTGGACCCGCAGATCAAGTCCCTCTTCATGACCCGCGCGGAAGACTGCCGGCGCGCCGCCGCGGAACTGCAGACCATCGTGATGCAGCAAGGTGGCAAACCCGAAGACAGCGGCACCGCCACCGGTGCGGCCCACCGTGGCTGGGTGGCCGTCAAGGGCACCCTGGCCGGCTACACCGACCTGGCCGATGCTCGAAGAGACCGAGCGCGGCGAAGACACCGCCCTGGCGCGCTACCGCTCCGCGCTGAAGGACGAGTTGCCCGCCGACATCCGCAGCGTGGTCGAGGCCCAGATGCAAGGCGTGCAGCGCAACCACGACCAGATCCGTGCGCTGCGCGACCAGCACAAGGCCGCCGCCACCCACTGACCTCCCCATCCTCCCCCTTGGCCCGCGCTTGCCGCGGGCTTTTTTTCGCGCGGCGGCCTCAACCGCCTTGGGGATGGCGCTCGGCCCACTCGGCGTCGCTGTGCCCATCGCCCACCGGGTCGGCGCTTTCGTCTTCGGGCGGGGCGGAGGGAACGGGGGTGGGCGCGGGCGGTGGCTGGGGAGCCCCGGGGGCGTTCGCACCGTCGGCCGTGGCATCCGCGCACAGCAGGGCACACGGGCGCGGTTCGGGCGGAGATTCGGCGCGCGAGGCCGGGCTGGCATCGGCCATTTCCAGCACACATGGCTTCTTCTCGCCTGCGGCGGTGACATGGGACATGGGGCACTCCTGTGGCGGCGGCGACCGGTGGGTCACCTCCTGCCCCCGCGCGGCAAGCGGCGTGCCTTGCGCAGCCCCCGAGCGCGCCCTAGGGCTGAGGCCCGTCGGCCGGGTCTTCGGCCGCGTACTGCTTGAGGCGGTTGTAGAGCGTCTTCAGGCTGATGCCCAGGGCCGCGGCGGTGCGCTCCTTCTGGCGGCCGTAGTGCTGCAGCGTCGCCAGGATCAGGGTCTGCTCGGCCTGCGCGAGCGAAATGCCCAGCGGCAGCACCACCGAACCTTCCGGGCGGCTGGCGCCCACCGTCGCCGGCGCGCTCGCCACGGCCGGCGCCGGCGCTGGCGCGACCGCGCCCACCGGCGGTTCGGAGGCGCTTGGCAGCCACTGCGCGCCGATCGCCTCGCCAGACGTCATCACGTAGGCGCGCTGCACCGCATTGCGCAGCTCGCGCACGTTGCCCGGCCAGGCATAGGCCGTGAGCCGATCCAGCGCTTCGGGCGAGAAGCTCTTCTCCTTGCCCTCCTGCTCGCCGATGAGCCGCAGGAAACGGTTCGCCAGCAAGGGCACATCGTCCAGGCGCTCGCGCAACGGCGGCAGGTCGATCGGGAACACGTTGAGGCGGTACATCAGGTCCGTGCGCAGGCGCCCGTCGGCCACGGCCTGCATGGGCTGGCGATTGGTCGCCGCGATGATGCGCACATCGGTTTCCTGGCTCTGGGTCGCGCCCACGCGCAGGAAGCGGCCGGTCTCGAGCACGCGCAGGAGCTTGACCTGCAGGTCCAGCGGCATCTCGGTGATCTCGTCGAGGAACAGCGTGCCGCCCGCCGCGCGCTCGAAGAAGCCCTGGTGCTGGCGGTCCGCGCCGGTGAAGCTGCCTTTCTCGTGACCGAAGATCTCGCTCTCGATCAGGTTGGGCGAGATGGCGCCGCAGTTGACGCCCAGAAAAGGCATCTTGCGCCGACGGCTGAGCTCGTGGATGGTCTGCGCCACCACCTCCTTGCCGGTGCCGCTCTCGCCCGTGATGAACACCGACACGCCGGTGCCCGCCACGCGGGTGATCTGCTCGTACACCTGCAGCATCGAGGGCGAGCGCCCCCACAGCTGGCCGAAATGGCCGGTGCTGGCGACCTTGGCGGTCAGGCCCGCCACCTCGGCCTTGAACACGGAAGGTTTGCTCACGCGCGAGAGCACGCCCTGCAATTGTTTGGGCGTGATCGGCTTGACGATGTAGTCCACCGCGCCCAGGCGCAGCGCGAGGATGGAGGTCTCCAGGCTGGCGTGCCCGGTGACCAGCACCACCTCGGAGTTGGCGAGCAGCTCGGGGTCAGCGAACAGGTCCATGCCGCTGCCATCGGGCAGGCGCAGGTCCAGCAGCACCAGATCGGGGGCCTGCAAGGCCAGCTGTTTGCGCGCATCGCGCAGCGTGTTCGCGGTGCGCCACGGTCAGGCCCTGCATGGCGATCAGCTCGCCGAGCATCGCGGAAGCGTCAACGTCGTCGTCCACGATCAGGACATGGGTCATCTCTTGCGGTTCCTTGGTCTGCGCCCGCCCACGGGCGTGTTCGTGCATCGAAGCGGCGCCCATGATGCCACCGTTTGCCCGGCCCACACACGGCCGCGCGCCGGTTTCCGGGCCGGCCTTGTCAGTGCAAGGACACGATGGGCGTGGGCTGCCGCGGCGGGTCGCCCGCCGGGGGCGTCTGCTCGTCCGGCACCTCGGGTTCGCGGATGTCCGGCGGCAACTGCGTGGGCGTTTCAGGCGGCACGTCGGGCTGTCCCGGTGGCGGCGGGGGCGGCACCGGGGGCGTGGGCTTGGGCACGTCGGGCACATGAGCGTGAACCATGGTCATTCGGGGACTCCTGTCTGTGGGTGTCTGAAGAAAGAAGCCCCTGCATGGCAAGGCGTGTGCCTGTCTTGCCGCAAGAAGCATCGGGAACGCCGTTCGCCCCGGGCACACACCCCCTTCGTCAACCAGGAGTTCACCATGGCAAACACCTCCACCAAAAGCCGATCCGAAGCCATCACCGAGCGCAAGATGAAAAAGGTCATGCACGAGTTCAAGGAAGGGGAGCTGGAAAGCAGCTCTGGCGACAAGGTGCGCAGCCGCAAGCAGGCCATCGCCATCGGCCTGTCGGAAGCGCGCCAGGCAGGCGGCAAGGCGCCGCCCGCTCCGAAGGAGCGCCAGCGCCACTGAGGCAGGGCGAACCGGATCTACTGGGTGGTGCCGCCAGGCGCCGGTGTCGCGGGCGAAGCAGCCGGCGGTGCCGGGCTGGTCTCGGGCGTGGGCACCGCGGGTGCGCTCGGTGGCATGGGCGGGTTGGTGGTGCGGTCGCGATCGCGCTCCATCTCGCCCGTCGTGGGCGGTGGCACATCGGTGGGCCGCCGGTCGCAACCGGCCAACAGCATCAGCGAGGCGGCGGCGGCCGCCACGCCGAGCACCATGCGGGATGAAAGCAAAGGTTTCATGGTGATCTCCTGAAGGCGCACAGGACTTTCCTGCGCCTGAAATCGGGGCAAGTCGAGTGCCTGTGCGCCGGCCGCGCGTCAGCCGGCGGGCACATGCCTTGCCGCTGCCACCGGGTGGACACCTTCCACGCACCAGGAGATTCGAGATGAGCAAGCCCCGCGCAGATGCGCCCCACCGACCCTCCGGCGCGCCGCGACGCGACCCTTCGAACCCGGTGAGCCGCACGCCCGACGCCCCCGGCTCGACACCGGCCAAGGCAACCGACGACCACCTGGAGCTGCCGCACGAACGCGACCAGTCCACCGACAGCACGGCCAGCGCGCCGGACCCCGACATGCATCAGGCGCACCAGGACCTGCAGGACGGCCAGGTGGACACGGACATGCGCGCCACACCCGGCCTGGACGCGGGCCGGCGCGCCGGCTACGTGCCCGGCGCGGGCGGCAAGTCCCCGTCGCAGAAGGCGCCGCCCTCCTCGCCCACCGCCCCGCGCAAGGACCCGCGCCGCTGAAGAACAACCGCACAAGCCTTGCCAGAATGGGCGCCGCGCCTACAATACCCCCCATGGCATCCCGGTCCACCCTCACTTTCCACCTGCACACGCGCCTGCCCCTGATGGCAGGTTCGGCCGTGGCCGGTCGCAAGCTGATGGGCACGGCGGGACTGCGCCAGCCGGCCGCACATTCCTAAGCCCGGCGATACCCCCTCCTCCTTTTTGCGCAAACCATCTATCGCCGGGCCCCAGCCCAGCGCGATCGTGGCCGCTGCACATCCGCAGCATGGCCGCACCAGATGGAGTGCTCCATGCACAAGACCCTGACCGGTGAACGCCTGCTCACCGAACTCGATTTCACGCGCCTGAACAACCTGCGCGGCGGCAAGATGCCGCCCGAGCTGGCGGACACGCTGGACTCGCTGGACCTCGTGCCCTCGCGCGAGGTGCCGGCCAATGTCGTCACGATGTACTCGCAGGTCATCCTCGAAGACGTCGCCACGGGCAAGCGCCAGAAGCTCACGCTGTGCTACCCGGCCGATGCGGAGCCGCACCTGGGCTTCATCTCCGTGCTCTCGCCCGTCGGCGCCAGCCTGCTCGGCCAGCGCGTGGGCGCCATCGCGCGCTGGCGCACGCCCAACGGCGATGCCTGCGAGGCCGAGGTCGTCGAGCTGCTGTTCCAGCCCGAGGCCAGCGGCGACTACACCACGTAGTTCCCTCGCGCCCGCGCCGCGCCCCCTTCGTCACGCTCCCATCGGCCCACGCCATGGGGTTGGCCCCCGCACGTCCAGGATGTCCCATGACCTTCGATTCCATTCTCGCCCTCACCGACTTCACGACACAGTCCGAGCACGCACTGGATCGGGCCGCGCTCCTCGCCGGCCAACACAACACGCCCTTGCGGCTCATCCATTTCGCGGAAGAACCCCACCGCTTCTTCTCCGACCCGATCGCGCGCCTGTCGCAGCGCGCGCGCCAGCTGACCCGGCGCCATGGCATCCGGGCCGTGGCCCTGGAGCGCAACCCCGTGACGCTGGACGACGTCATGCAGGAATGCCGCAACGCCAGCCTGCTGGTGATGGGCCCCCTGTGGCAACGCAGCTGGAAAACCTTCTACCGCGGCACCACGCTCGACCAGTTCGTGCACGACAGCCCCTGCCCGGTGCTGGTGGTCAAGCAGGCGGCCGGGCGCACCTACGAGCAGGTGCTGGTGGCGGTGGACCTCACGCCGCGCTCGCGCGACCTGATCGCCTACGCGCGCCGCTTCGCCAGCCCCTCGGCGCTCCAGCTGTTCCACGCCATCGACACGATCGAGGAATCCAAGCTGCGCTCGGCCGACGTGTCCTTCGAGGCCATCCGCGCGAATCGCCTCGACTCGCGCCAGCACGCCAAGGAGCGGCTGATGCAGCTCACCCGCGCGCTGGGCATGGCCGGCAGCGCCATGGCCTTCGACGTGGGCAACGGCGACCCCGCGTACCAGACCGCCGTGCAGCAGCAGGCCACCCGCGCCGAACTGGTGGTGGTCGGCAAGCGCCGCGCCTCCGCGTTCGCGCGCTTTCTCACCGGCAGCGTGGCCCAGCGGCTGGCGAAATGGGCCGAGAGCGATGTGCTGGTGGTGCCCTTCGACGGCCTGGCCGAACCCGTGCCCGTGATGGCGAGCCAGGGATGACGCCGGCCATGGACCTCACCAAACAGTTCATCAAGACCAAACAACCCTGCGCCGACGGTTTCCGCTGGTTCCTGCGCCACCACGAGAACGGCAGCAACTACCAGGACCTGCTCGACGCCCTGGTGGAGGCCGGCCGCGTGAGCGACGCCTGCTGGCTGCTCTCGCAGTTCGGCCCCACCAACGCCGTGATGGAGGTGGACGCCGTGGCCGCCGAGGCCCTGGTGTTCGCGGGCTCGCTGGTGGTGCGCGGCAACATCGAGGTCGACACCCTGATCCGCACCGGGCGCGGCATCCAGGCCGGCGGCAGCATCGTGGTCGGCCAGTCGCTGGTCTCGGGCGACGACATCAAGGCCGGCGGCAGCGTGCGCAGCGACGGCTCGCTGGAGGCCACCGGGCACATCAAGGCCGCCTGGGGCATCGACGCGCGCGAGCAGTTGCGCTGCGGCGGCGACATCCGCGCGGCCTGGGACCTGTGGTGCGGCGGCCCGCTGCATGTGGCCGGCAACGCCCACGTGGGCCAGGACCTGATCACCCAGGGCCCGATCGAGTGCGGCAAGAGCCTGGTGGTGGGCGGCCGGCTCACGGCGCGCGACAGCATCCGCGCGGGCGACGGCATCCAGGCCGGCGGCACCATCGAATGCGCCATGCACCTGGAGGCCGGCTGGGGCATCAAGGCCGGCCGCTCCATCGTGGCCGAGGGCGCGATCCGCGCGGGCGAGAGCCTCAGCGCCCACGAGGTCATCCGCGCCGGCGCCGGCTACGGCGTGTTCGCCGGCCTGAACGTGCAGGTGGAGGCCTGGGAATGCAGCGCGCGCGTGTGCGCCTGCACCAAGCCCGCCAGCCTCATGAGCGGCTGGTGGGCCGGCGCGCGCGAAGTCTGAAACCCGGGGTGACAGCGCGCCGGGGGGCCTTCTGAAATAATCCCCCGATGCCCGAAGCCCCCACCTCCGACGGCCGCCCGGACGATCCGGCCACCGCCCCCGACACCCCCTACGCCCTGCAATACCCGTGTGGTGAGCCGCCCGCGCCCGGCCAGGTGCGCGAGGTCGCGCCCGGTGTGCTGTGGCTGCGCATGCCGCTGCCGTTCGCCCTCAACCACATCAACCTCTGGGCCGTGGCCGACGAGGACGAACAGGGCACGGGCTGGGCCGTCATCGACACCGGCACCAAGACGCCCGAAGCGCTGGCCGCCTGGCGCCAGCTGACCGCGCCCGAAGGCCCGCTGGCCGCCACGCCGCAGGGCGCGCGCATCACGCGCGTGTTCTGCACCCACATGCACCCGGACCACGTCGGCATGGCGGGCTGGCTCACGCGCAAGTTCCAGTGCCGGCTGTGGATGACCCGGCTCGAGTACCTCACCTGCCGCACGCTGGTGGCCGACACCGGGCGCGAAGCGCCGCAGGACGCCATCGACTTCTACCGCCAGATGGGCTGGAACGAAGAGGCGCTGGACATCTACCGCACCCGCTTCGGCGGCTACAGCAAGTACATGCACACGCTGCCCGACAGCTTCCGCCGCCTGAGCGATGGCGAAACCGTGCGCATCGGCGCGCACGGCTGGCGCGTCATCGTCGGCCGCGGCCACTCGCCCGAGCACGCCTGCCTGGTCAGCGACGACCTCGGCGTGCTGGTCTCGGGCGACCAGGTGCTGCCCCGCATCTCGTCCAACGTGAGCGTGTTCCCCACCGAACCCGATGCCGACCCGCTGGGCGACTGGATCGCCAGCATCGAGCACCTGCGCCGCACGCTGGGCGACGAACTGCTGGTGCTGCCCGCGCACGGCGAGCCCTTCCGCGGCCTGCACGCGCGGCTGGACCGCCTGGCGCAAGGCCACGAGCGCGGCCTGCAGCGCCTGCGCCGCAGCCTGGGCGAATCACCCAAGCGCACGGTGGACGTGTTCGGCGCGCTGTTCGCGCGCGCCATCGACAGCAACGGCGAACTGCTGGGCATCGCCACCGGCGAAGGCGTGGCCCACCTCAACCACCTGCTCGCGCGCGACGAGGCCGTGCGCGAAACCGGTGCGGACGGGGTGTACCGCTACCGCATGAAATGACGCGATGAGCGACAAGAAGCCGGGGCAACCCCTGGTGACCGCGCTGCTGCGCGGGCTGGCGGTGCTGCGCTGCTTCGACCACGGGCGCGAACGCCTGGGCAGCAGCGAGATCGCGCGCATGACCGGCCTGCCGCAGCCCACCGTGTGGCGCCTGTGCAAGACGCTGGAGCACGGCGGCTACCTCACGGCCGACCAGGAAGGCGCCCGCTTCCGGCCCGGCCTGGCCATCCTCACCCTGGGCTACTCCGCGCTCGACACGCTCGAACTGGCCGAACTCGCGCGCCCCATGCTGGAGGAAATCGCCGCGCGCTTCAACGCCGCGGCCAGCCTCTCCACGCGCGAGGGCACCTCGATGCTCTACGTGCAGCGCACGGAGTCGCCGCAGGCCTTCCTCAAGCTCAACGTGCGCGCCGGTTCGCAGGTGCCCATCATCAGCTCGGGCACCGGCTGGGGCTACCTCGCCGGCCTGCAGCCGGAGCAGCGCAAGCAGGTGATGCAGGAATGCCGCAAGGCCGACCCCGCGCTGCACCGCCGCGTGGAGAAGCAGGCGCTCGCCGCCATCGCGGAATACCCCAGGCAGGGCTACGTCACCAACGTCGACGTGTTCTTCCCCGGCCTGACCACCGTGTCCATCCCGCTCTCCTCGCCGGCCAGCACCACGCCCTTCGTGCTGATCTGCACCTCGGCCACCCCGGTGTTCGCCGACCTCTCGGTGCGCGCCGAGGCCGGGCAGGCCCTGATGCAGGCCGCGCAGCAGCTGCGCCCGGTGATCGAGCGGCTCGAGCGCGAGTGATCCGCCCGGCCCCGGCAGCGCGCCGGCGGCTATTCATTCAACTTCCGTACATGCCCTAGTCACGGGCGCCGACACCCGCGACAGAATGGCGCTCATTGAATGAATATGTAATTCACTCAATGAATAAAAGGAGTTTTGAATGATCAGCTATCCGATGGCCGTTGGGGCCGTCACCACCCGCGTTCTCGAGGCCGGCGGCGGCGACCAGGTCGTGGTGCTCGTGCATGGCACCGGCGGCCGCGCCGACCGCTGGGTGCGCAACGTCGACGCGCTCGCCGCCGCCGGTTTCCACGTCTACGCCATGGACCTGCCCGGCCATGGTTTTGCCTCCAAGGGGCCGGGCGTCGCGTGCTCCGTGCCGGCGTACCGCGCCTTCCTGGCCGCTTTCATCGACGCCATCGGCGCGGCGAAACCCGTCATCGTGGGCACCTCGCTCGGCGGGCACGTGGTCGCGTCCTACGCCTGCGAACAGCCCGAGCGCGTGCGCGCCATCGCCCTGGTGGGCAGCATGGGCCTGGTGCCCATCGGCGACGAGGCGCGCGGCCGCATCCAGGCCGGCGCCAACAACCAGACCCGCGACGGCGTGCGCAACCAAGATGCAGCGCGTGATCTTCGACCCGGCGCTCGTCACGCCCGAGATGCTCGAAGAGGAATGGCGCATCAACAACTCGCCCGGCGCGCTCGAATCGTTCGCCACGCTCGGCCAGTACATCGCCACCGACCTGGACAAGGAAGTCGTGGGCGAGCAGCTCGCGCGCGCCCCATTCCCCGTGCTGCTGGTCTGGGGTGAGCAGGACAAGACCGTGCCCCCGGCCGTGGGCGAGAAGGTGCGGGCCCTGCTGCCCCACAGCCGCCTGGCCCTGCTGGCCGACGCCGCGCACACCGCCTACTACGAACGCGCGGACGACTTCAACGCCGTGCTGGTCGACTTCCTCGCCGAGCGCGCGGGCCAGACCCCACGCGACGGCGTGCGCTGGAGCTGATGGTGGCGCGGCACTACCTGGTGGGCGGCACCCTGATCGACGGCACGGGCGCCGCGCCGCGCCCGCTGCACTGGCTGGCGATGGAGGGCGATCGCATCGCCCACATCGAAGCCGGCGAAGGCCCCGGCGCCCCGCTGCCCCCCGACGCCGAGGTGGTCGAGAACGCGGCCGGCAAGACCGTGATGCCCGGCCTGGTCGACGCGCACTGCCACATCAGCTACGGCGTGGCGCGCGGCATCGAGGAGCAGGACCTGTTCGCCTCGGCGGAGTACCGCGCGATCCGTGGCGTGTACCACGCGCGCACGGTGCTGCAATCGGGCGTCACCTCGTTCAGCGATCCCGGCGGCAGCTGGTTCGTGGCGGTCGCGGTGCGCAACGCGATCAAGGCGGGCCTGTTCCCCGGGCCGCGCATCTCGGCCGCCGCGCGCTACCTCAGCACACACGCGGCGCTGACCGACTACTTCCCCTCGTGGGTGGGCACGCCGCGCTCCGGCGTGGGCGCCCTCACCGAAGGCGAAAGCCAGATGGTCAACGAGGTGCGCGACCAGGTGAAGAACGGCGTGGACTTCATCAAGATCGCGGCCAGTGGCGAGTCGTCCATCCTCACGCCAGGGGGTGGCAGCGTGCCGGCGTTCAACGCCGCCGAGCTCAAGGTGATCGTGCAGGAGGCCCATCGCCTGGGCCGCCGCGTGACCGCCCACGCCCGCAGCGGGCAATCGGTGATGGACTGCGTGGACGCCGGCATCGACTGGATCATGCACGCCGACTTCATGAACCCGCAGCAGGCCGACCGCCTGGCCGAGAGCGGCATCCCCTGCTGCCCGGCCCTCACCTTCACCGCCAACGTGGCCGACTGGGGCCACATCGCCGGCTGCTCGCAGGCGCGCATCGACCGCTTCAAGCGCGACCTCGAGAAGGCCGTCACCAACCTCACCTACGCGCACCGCAACGGCGTGACCATGATGTGCGGCACGGACAGCGGCTTTGCCGTCACGCCGTACGGCGAATGGCATGCGCGCGAGCTCGAGCTGTTCGTGACCCTGCTGGGCATGAGCCCGCTGGAGGCGATCACCTGCGGCACGCGCAACGCGTCCATCACCGTGGACGGCGAAAACACCGGCACGCTGCAGACCGGCAAGTTCGCCGACCTGCTGGTGGTCGACGGCGACCCCCTGGCCGACATCCGCATCCTGCAGGACCGCAGCAAGCTCTCGGCCATCTACCTTGGCGGGCAGGCGGTGGACCGCACGCCCCAGCCCCCGATGCAGCGCTGGCCCTGGGAACGCAGCCTGCAGATCTCGGAGCGCGAGCTGTACCAGCACACGGTGCGCCACCGCGCTCGCCGCCGCCTGACCTCTCACCGACCCACGACACCACAGGAGACAACACCATGAAACTGCCCTTGTCCCGCCGGCACTTCGTCGCGCTGGCCGCCGCGGCCCTCACCTGCACCGCGCAGGCCGCCGACCCCATCACCATCATCGTGCCCTACCCCCCGGGCGGCCTGTCGGACACGCTGGCCCGCCTCACCGGCAAGGTGATGGGACAGAACATGGGCGTGCCCGTGATCGTCGAGAACCGGCCCGGCGCCAACGGCGTGCTGGGCCTGCAGGGCATCGCGCGCGCCAAGCCCGACGGCTCGGTCATCGGCATGGTGCCCGCCAGCGTGATGACGGTGAACCCCGCGCTGTACAAGAACATGAACGTCGACACCGTGCGCGACATCACGCCGCTCACCCTGGCCATCACCCTGCCCAACGTGCTGGTGGTCAACCCCTCGGTGCCGGCGCAGAACATGCAGGAACTGATCACCTACCTCAAGGGGGCGGGCAACAAGGTGTCGTATGGCTCCATGGGCACCGGTTCGAGCGCGCACCTCAACGGCGAGCTGCTCTCGCGCTCGGCGCAGCTGCAGATCATGCACATCCCCTACAAGGGCAGCGCGCCCGCCATGCAGGACCTCGTGGCCGGCAACATCCAGATGGCGTTCGAGAACCTGCCCGTGGCCCTGCCCATGATCCAGTCCGGCAAGCTGCGCGCCCTGGGCGTGACCAGCACCAGCAGCTCCTCGCAGGCGCCCGACATCCCGCCCATCGGCAAGACCATTCCGGGTTTCGAGGACAACATCTGGTTCGGCTTCATCGCGCCCGCCGGCCTGCCCCCCGCCACCGAGAAACGCCTGAACGAAGAACTCATCAAGGCCATCCGCTCCGACGAGGTGAGCAAGGCCATGGTGGGCCGGGGCGCGGCCATCACCACGAGCACGCCCGACGAGATGCGCAAGGTGATCGCGGCCGACCGCGAGAAATGGGGCGCCCTCGTGCGCGAACGCAACATCGTGGTGGAGTGAACAACCGATGACCCGATACGCCTTCGAACCCGCACCCGCCACCTCGGTGGCGATCCAGGGGCGCGCCGAGCGCTTTCCGGTGCGCCGCGTGTACTGCGTCGGCCGCAACTACGAAGCCCATGTGCGCGAGATGGGCCACGACCCCGACCGCTCGCCACCGATCTTCTTCTGCAAGCCGGCGGACGCGGTGGTCGAGGTCGCCGACGGCGAGGAAGGCCGCTTCCCCTACCCCGGCGAAACCAGCAACTGCCACCATGAGATCGAACTCGTGGTCGCCATCGGCGAGGGCGGGCGCGACATCCCGCAGGACCAGGCGCGCCGCCACATCTTCGGCTACGCCATCGGCCTGGACATGACGCGCCGCGACCTGCAGCGCGCCGCCGCCAAGGCCGGCCAGCCGTGGGAGACCGGCAAGGCCTTCGACGCCTCGGCGCCCATGGGCCCCATCCACGCCGTGCAGGACACCGGCTACCTCGACACCGGCGCGCTCTCGCTGCACGTCAACGGCGAAACGCGCCAGCAGGCCGACCTCTCGCAACTGATCTGGAACGTCGACGAGACCATCGCGACGCTCTCGCGCCTGTTCGAGCTTCAGCCCGGCGACCTGATCTTCTCGGGCACGCCCGAGGGCGTGGGCGTGGGCGAGGTGCGGCGCGGCGACGTGATGAGCGGGCGCTTCGACGGCCTGGGCGAACTGCGCGTGCGGGTGATCTGAACCGGGGGACGTCGGATCCCCGATGATGTGGGGCATGACGTCCTCCCTGAACCCCAGCGCCACCGCCGCCGCGCTGCCCTACCCCGAGCTGGCCGACGAGATCGAGGCGCTGCTGAGCGACCCCACGGTGGCGGTCCCCGCGCGCATCGTGCAGGCCCTGCCCGGTGGCGGCACCCTGTTCGCGATGCCCGCCGTCGACGCGCGCGTGGCCATCACCAAACTCATCACCCTGATCCCGGACAACGCCGCGCGCGGCCTGCCCAGCATCCAGGGCGACATCGTGGTGTTCGATGTCGCCACCGGCCAGCGCACCGCCCTGCTCGACGGCCCCACCGTGACCTCGCGCCGCACCGCCGCCGTGTCGCTGCTGGGCGCGCGCCTGCTCGCGCCCAGCAGCGACGGCCCGCTGCTCATCGTCGGCGCGGGCGTGCAGGGCCGCGCGCACCTGGAAGCCTTTGCCGCCGGCCTGGGCGTGCGCGAGGTGCGCATTGCCTCGCGCAATCCGGCCAGCGCCGACGCGCTGGTGGCCCACGCGCGCACGCTGGGCCTGGACGCGCGCCGCGTGGACGATGCCGACGCCGCGCTGGCCGAGTGCCCGCTGGTGGTGAGCACCACGCCGGCCCGGCAGGTGGCGCTGCGCGGCACGCCGCGCGACGACGCCTTCGTGAGCGCCGTGGGCGCCTACACGCCGCAGATGGTGGAGTGGGCGCCCGAGGTCTGCCGCGACCTCGCCGCGCGCGGCACGCTGGTGGTGGACACGCGCGACGCCGACCACGAGGCCGGCGACCTGCTGCAGGCCGGCATCGATGTCACCGCCGTGCCCACCCTGGCCGACTGGCTCGCATCGCCCCGGCCGGTGCGCGGCCCGGTGTTCTTCAAGAACTGCGGCTGGGGCGGCTGGGACCTGGCGGCGGCCCGCCTGGTGAGCCGCCGGCAGCAGGCCCGCTGAGCGGGGCGCGCGGCGGCGGCACCGGCGCGTCCAGCGCCGCGCCCGGGTCTTCCTCGCCAGCCACCGAGGACAGCAGCTCGCTGGCATCGGCCTTCCTGCCGTCGGACGGCGGCGGGGGGGATGGTGGCAATCGAATGGTGCGGCTCATGGTCGTTCCCAGGGGCAAACGGCGCTCCCGCTCCCCACCAGCGCCCGCACGGGCATGCCACTTGCCGGTGGACGGGCTCCCCAACGGATTCAAGGAGCCCCCGCATGAACCACCGAGCAAGCCCCCTGACCGCCCTGGCGTTCACCACCGCCCTGCTGTGGAGCACCACGGCCTTCGCGCAAGGCCTCGCGCCCATCGACAAGAGCTTTCTGCAGCAGGCCGCCGAAAACGGCCACGCCGAGGTCTCGGCCGGCCGCCTGGCCCTGACCAAGGCGCGCAACCCCAAGGTGCGCGACTTCGCGCAGCGCATGGTCGACGAACACAGCAAGGTCGGCGAAGAGCTGCGCACGCTCGCCGCCGCCAAGCAGCAGGAGCTGCCCACCGAGCCCTCGATGCTGCAGAAGGGCAAGGAGATGATCATCGCCGGCCTGGGCGACGAGACCTTCGACCGCCGCTACCTCAACCAGATGGGCGTGGAGGCGTACAAGAGCGCCATTCCCCTGTACGAAAAAACCGCGCTCGAATCGCGCGACCCGGAGGTCAAGGCCTTCGCCTCCAAACACCTGCCGGCCCTGCGCGAGCAGCTGCAGGCCGCGCAGGACCTCAAGGTCTCGGTGGACCAGCGCCCTGCCTCGACGAAGTGAGCGCGTTCAGGGCGGCGTGGGCAGCAGCAGATCGCGGTCGAGCTGCCCGCAGCCGGTGACGCCCAGCATTGGCCATGTTGCGGTCGATCTCGGCGCGCAACAGCTCGATGGCGTGCGCCACGCCGCGCTGGCCCGCCACCGCCAGCGCGTGGTTGAACGGCCGGCCCACGAACACGAAGCGCGCCCCGAGCGCGAGCGCCTTGAGCACGTCCGAGCCGCGGTGGAAGCCGCCGTCCACCATCACCGGCATGCCGCCCACGCCGTCGACAATGCGCGCCAGCACCTGTATGGGCGCCACCGCGCCGTCGAGCTGGCGCCCGCCGTGGTTGGAGACCACGATGCCGTCGGCCCCGAGCGCCTTGGCCTTCACCGCATCGGCCACGCTGAGGATGCCCTTGATCACCAGCGGGCCGGGCCAGAAGGCGCGGATGCGCTCGACGAACGACCAGTCCAGGTGGTCGCGGTGCGAGAAGTCGCGCAGCACGTTGCTCGACAGAATGGGGGCGCCGCGCTCGGCGAACGAGTTCTCGAAATGCGGCATGCCGTGGCGCCACAGCGTCTTCGCGAAGGTGCCGAGCAGCCAGCGCGGGTGTGACACCCCTTCCCACGCCAGCCGCAGGCTGGGCCGCAGTGGCGTGGAAAAGCCGTTGCGCACGTTGTTCTCGCGGTTGGCGCTCACGGGAATGTCCACCGTGACCACCAGCGTCTCGTAGCCCGCGCGGCGCACGCGCTGCAGCAGCGCGAGGATGCGCGCCTCGTCGCCCGGCAGGTAGGCCTGGAACCAGGTGCCCGGCGCGGCCTGGGCCACGTCCTCCAGCGGCGTGAGCGACGAACCGCTCAGGATCGCGGGAATGCCGGCCTCGCGCGCGGCCTGGGCCAGCGCGATGTCGCCGCGGTAGGCCGAAAGCGCGGCCAGGCCCATGGGTGCGATGCCGAAGGGGCTCGCGTAAGTGGTGCCGAACAGCGGCTGCTGCTGCGTGCGGCGCGACACGTCCACCAGCACGCGCGGCACGAAGCCATGGGCGTTCATCGCGTCCTGGTTGCGGCGCAGCGAGACGTTGTCCTCCGCCGCGCCCGCCACATAACCGTGGATGGGCCGGGGCAGGCGGCGCTGCGCGAGCGGCGCGAAGTCCTTGAGCGCGAGGATGTTCGAGAGGGCGGAGGGCATGGTGAAGCGACAGGAAGGCTCCCGCCCCGGCCAGGTCGCCGGGGCGCGGGATTCGAAAAGGAAAAGCCGGGGGTCAGGCGAGCGTCTGCCCGCCGTCCAGCGTGATGGTGCTGCCGGTCACGTAGGCCGAGGCGTCCGAGGCCAGCCACACGGCGATGTCCTGGATTTCCTCGGGCCGGCCGATGCGGCCCAGCGGCACCTGGCGCACGAAGGCCGCGTACTTCTCGGGCACCGACATCTCGGCCTCGGTCAGCGGCGTGAGGAAACGCCCCGGCGCGAGCACGTTGACGCGAACCCCTTTCGGCGCCCACTCCATCGCCAGCGCGCGCGAGAGGTTGATGACCGCCGCCTTGGCCGCCGAGTACGGCGCGTTGCCGGCCCGGCCGCGCATGCCGGCGGTGGACGAGAGGTTGATGATGGAGCCGCCGCCCTGTGCCAGCATGTGCCGGCCCACGGCACGGCACACCTTGAAGGTGGACGAGAGGTTGGCCGAGATGACCCCGTCCCACTCCTCGTCGGTCACGTCCACGCTGGGCTTGCGCAGGCTGCCGCCGGCCGCGTGGGCCAGCACATCGATGCGGCCGAAGCGCGCCACCGCCTGTTCCACCACCGCATCGACCTGGCGCGAATCGGTGGCGTCGGCCACGGCCACCAGGGCTTGGCGGCCCAGCGCCTCGACCTCGCGGGCCACGGCATCCAGGTCGGCGCGCGTGCGCGCCATCAGCACCACGTCGGCCCCCGCGCCGGCAAAGCCCAGCGCGATCGCGCGGCCCAGCCCCTTGCCCGCGCCGGTGACGAGGGCGGTGCGCCCCGCCAGGCGACCGCCGGCCTGTTCCTTGTCATTCATGAGGTCCGCTCCTGATGCTGATGCTGCTGAGTCTTCAATCCGCCGTGATGCCGGCCGAGCGGATGATGCCACCCCACTTGGTGGCATCGGCCTGCACGAAGGCCTTGGTGGCCGCCGCGTCCGAGGCCAGCGTGGTCAGGCCCAGTTGCGCGAGCTGCGTCGTCACCGACGGCTGGCGCAGCGCGTGCGTGAACGCGTTCTGCAGCTGCGTCACGATCGGCGCGGGCACACCGGCCGGGGCGAAGACCGCGTACCACACCGAAGCGCCGAAGTCGGCCAGGCCCGAGGCCGCCAGGGTCGGCGTGTCGGGCAGTTGCGCCACGCGCTGCGACGAGGTGACCGCCAGCGCCTTCAGGGCACCGCTGCGGATCTGCGGCAGCAGCGGCGGCATGTTCTCGAACGCCAGCGTGACGCGGCCGGCCAGCAGGTCCTGCATCGCGGGCGCCGTGCCTTTGTAGGGCACGTGGATCATCTCGGTGCCGGTCATGCGCTCGAACAGCTTGGCGCAGAGGTGCTGCGTCGAGCCGTTGCCCACCGAGGCGTAGGCCACCTGGCCCGGCCGCGCCTTGATGTAGGCGATGAGTTCCTGCACCGAGTTCACCGGCAGCGAGGGCGGCACCACCAGCACGTTGGGCACGGTCGCCACGCCGATGATGGGCGTGAAGTCCTTGAGCGGGTCGTAGGGCAGGTTCGGGTACAGCGCGGGCGCGGTGGCGTAACCGGGCGTGCTGCCCAGCGTGAGCGTGTAGCCGTCCGGCTTGGAGCGGGCCACGGCCGTGGTGCCCACGACGCCGCTGGCGCCCGGCTTGTTGTCCACCACCATGGGCTGGCCCAGCACGCCGCCGGCCTCGCGCGCCAGCAGGCGGCACAGCAGGTCGTTCGTGCCGCCGGCCGCCCAGGGGCTCACCAGCGTGATGGGGCGGGAAGGAAAAGCCTCGGCAAAGGCCGGCCATGCCGACGTGAGGCTGCCGAGGCCCAGGGCTTGGATGAGATGACGTCTTTGCATGGCGGTGGTCCTTTGCGCGGGGTGAGGGGGTGAAGGGTCAGGGTTGGATTTCGAAGGTGCAGATCGTCTCGACCGGCGCCGTGTAGATCAGGTCGGGCACGCTCAGGCTGGCGCGCGCCATCGCCGCGCGCTCGGCGCCCAGCACCTCCACGAACAGGTCCGACGCGCCGTTGGACACGTAGGGCGCGCGCTCGAAACCGGGCGCGCCGTTGACGTAGATCAGCAGCTGCACCACACGCACGATCCGGTCCAGGTCGCCGAGCACGGCCTTGGCCTGGGCCAGGTGGTTGATCGCGCACAGCCGGGCCGACTGGTAGGCCTCGTCCACCGAGACCTTGTCGCCCACCTTGCCCAGGTAGGGGAACTCGCCGTTGTGGTGCCCCAGGGCACCCTGGCAGAAGAACAGGTTGCCCACCGCGACGCCGGGCACCAGCGCCGGGTTGGCCTTGATGATGGGCGCATCGGGCAGCACGATGCCCAGCTCGGCCAGGCGTGATTCGATCTTGCCCATGGGTCTCACTCCACTTCGGCGACGCACTCGATTTCCAGCAGGAAATCCTTGCGCGGCAGGCGGGCCTCGACGGTGGTGCGGGCCGGCCAGGTCTGCGGGTCGTTGCCGAAGAACTCGCGGTAGATCTCGTTCATCTCGTCGAAGTCGGCGCGGCGGTCCAGGAACACATTGACCTTCACCACCTGCGCCAGCGACGAGCCGGCCTCTTCCAGGATGTTCTGCAGGTTGGTCATGCACTGGCGCATCTGCGCGGTGAAGTCGCCCTTGGCCAGCTGCATCTCGCCGTGGTAGGCCGGGCAACCGGAGACGAACACGAGGTTGCCGGTGCGCACGGCGTGGGCGTGGGGCGCCTTCGTGCGGGTCACCTTGGGGCTGTAGATCACTTGTTTGGTCATGGGAACTCCTGTGTGCGGAAAAACGTTGGAAACGCAAATGTGCCTGCCGTTTGGCGTCGCAACAAACGATTTGTTTTGAACAATGAGTTGCCATTTTCGCAACACACATCCTAGAATCGCCGCATGATCCTGCAGACCTCCCTGCTGCGCTACCTCGAAGTGGCGCAAAGCGGCTCCATCCGCGCCGCCGCCGAGCGGCTCTTCGTCACGCCCTCCGCGCTCAGCCGCGAGCTGCAGAAGCTGGAGGAAGACCTGGGCGTCACCCTGTTCGAGCGGCGCGCGCGCGGCATGGTGCTCACCGCCGCCGGCAAGGTCTACCTGAACCACGTGCGCGACGCGCTCAACGGCATCGAGCGCATGCGCTCCGAACTCGACGCGCTGCAGAACCTGCACCGCGGCCACGTCTCGCTGCTCTCGGTGGAGGGCTACGCCTCGGACTTCCTCGCCCCCGCCATCGCCCAGTTCCAGGACGCCTACCCGAACATCACCTTCTCGCTGCGCATCACCGGCACCGGCGCGGTGGAGAACGGCATCGCCAGCGGCGAGGCCGACATCGGCCTGGTCTTCAACCTGCAGCCCAAGGCCGAGATGCACTCGGCCCTGCACCTGCACGCGCCCCTGCTCGCCGTGATGGCGCCCAGCCATGCACTGGCGCGGCGCAAGAGCCTCACGCTCTCGCAGATCGCAGGGCAGCGCCTGGCGCTGCCCGACAACAGCTTCGGCGTGCGCCGCCTGATCGACTTGCAGAGCCACATGTCCAAGGTCCACATCACGCCGGCGCTCGAAGCCAACTCGCTCGCGGTGCTGCGCGGCTTCGCGCGCAACGGCGGCGGCATCACCCTGCTCTCGCACATGTCCATCCGCAACGAGCTGGCCATGGAGCAGCTGGTGGGCGTGCCACTGGACGACGCGCTGCTCTGCCAGGGCGGCATCGACGTCTGCGTGCTCTCCGAGCGCAAGCTGCCCGTGGCCTCGGCGGCCTTCCTCAAGCACCTCACCGAAGTGGGGCGTGCCGCGCTCTGAAGCGGTGCGTCAGCGTTGCGCGCAGATCAACGCTGCGTGCAAAAGAAGTCGTTTGTGGTTGCACAGTCGACTCCGTAAGCTCGGGACCATTCAGGCAAGGCACTGGCGCCTTGCGGTTGGAACCCGGAGCCCCGAATGCCCCAGAAACTCGACGTGCACGCCGGTGCCATCGAAACCCTGCCCCCCGCCGATTTCCGCTGGCCCGGCGGCCAACGCCTCGGCATCTTCTTTCGCGTCGCGCTGGAAGGCTGGTCCGACGACCAGTGGCCGGGCTTCGGCCCCATGGGCAACCCGCTCAAGCCCGGCACGCCCGACCTGAACGCGCTCGGCTGGGTCGAGTACGGCATCCGGCGCGGCATCCACCGCATCCTCGACGTGCTGGAGCGCCAGCAGATTCAGACCAGCATGCTGGTCTGCGGCGTGCTGGCCGAGCGCTACCCTGAAACGCTGCGCCGCATCGCCGATGCCGGCCACGAAATCGTGGCGCACTCCTGGGGCATGGACGTGATCCCAGCCTACCTCGACGAAGCCGCCGAACGCGCCAACATCCGCCGCACTACCGAGGCACTGGAACAGGCCTGCGGCGTGCGCCCCGTGGGCTGGATCAGCCCGCGCGCCTCGCCCAGCGTGCGCACCGCGCGCCTGCTCGCCGAAGAAGGCTACGAATGGCACGGCGACACCATGAACGACGACCTGCCCTACCTCGTGCGCTTCGGCGACCGCGAGATCGCGGCCTTCCCCGGCGGCATGGAGATGAACGACACGCCGCACGCCATCCGCTATGGCAACGCACCGCGCCAGATGCTGGAGCTGTTCGACGACTGGCTCGACTTCGTGCAGCGCCACGAGCCCGGCGCGGTGCGCCTGAACCCTTCCATCCACGGCCACGTGTTCGGCCGGCTCAGCGGCATCGGCGTGTTCGAGGAACTGATCCGCCGCGCCCGCGCGCTCGACGACACCTGGATCGGCCGCCAGGGCGATGCCATCCGCCACCTGCGCCAGTCGCTGCGCTGAACACCCCTCACACCCCCACCAGGAGAAGCTCCATGAACGCACACCACCCGCATGGCCTCACCCGCCGCCACGTTGTTGCCGGCGGCACGGCCCTGGCCGCCCTGATGGGCAGTGGCCTGTCCCGCGCCGCCGGCTACCCCGAACGCCCCATCCGCATGGTGGTGCCCTACCCCGCCGGCGGCTCCACCGACATCGTGGCCCGCCTGGTCGCCAAGCACCTTGGCGAGGTGCTCAAGGGCACCGTGGTGGTGGACAACAAGGGCGGTGCGGCCGGTGCCATCGGCGCGGCCGACGTGGCCCGCGCCGCACCCGACGGCTACACCCTGCTCTCCAACATCGTCACCTCGGCCGTGCTCACGCCCATCACCCAGGCCAAGACGCTCACCTACGACCCCATCGGCGCCTTCCAGCCCGTGGCGATGGTGCGCAAAACTGCCCAACGTGCTCATCATCAACAAGGACATTCCGGTGCGCACCTTCAAGGAGTTCGCCGCCTGGGCGCGCGCCAACCCCCAGCGCGCCAGCTACGGCACGGGCGGCACCGGCAGCGTGATGCACCTCACCGGCGAACTCCTCAAGCGCGATGGCGACTTCGCCATGGAACACGTGCCCTACAAGGGCGCGGCCGCCGCCATCCAGGACCTCATGGGCGGCAGCATCGTCGCGGTGCTCGACAACATCACCGGCGTCATCGGCCCCATCCGCTCCGGCCAGGTGCGCGCCCTGGGCGTCTCCACCGACCAGCGCTCGCCCGCCCTGCCCGACGTGCCCACCTTCGCCGAAGCGGGCGTCAAGGGCTTCTCCAACGCCAGCTGGTTCGGCGTCTTCACGCGCGCGGGCACGCCGCGCGACATCGTCGCCCAGCTCGAAAAAGCCACGCTGGAAGCCTGCGCGCGGCCCGAGGTGGTGCGCACGCTGACCGAACTCGGCGCCGTGCCCGACCCCATGGGCGCCCAGGCCATGGACACCTTCTGGAAAGCCGAATTCACCTACTGGAAACGCGCCATCGACGCCGCCGGCATCCCCCTGAACTGAACCCCGACCCCAAAGGCCTCTCTTGAAATTCGCCAGCTTCCTGCACCAGGGCACCGCCACCTACGGCGCCGTGATCGACGACCAGCACCTTGTGGACCTGCGCCCCGCCCTGGGCGCGCTCGCGCCCGATCTCCAGAGCGCGATCGCGCAAGGCCTGCTTGACAAAGCCGCCACCCTCGCGCGCGCCGCCACCGAGCGCATCCCGCTCGACACCGTCGAGTTCCTGCCCGTGATCGGCCGGCCGGCCAAGATCGTCTGCGTGGGCCTCAACTACGCCGACCACGTGCGCGAGACCGGCCGGCAAGTCACGCAGCAGCAAGCGCCCACGCTGTTCCTGCGCGTGCGCAACTCGCAGGCCGGGCACGGCCAGGCCCTGCTCATCCCGCCCGAATCGCCCGCGCTCGACTTCGAAGGCGAGATCGCCGTCATCATCGGCAAGCCCGGGCGCCGCATCGCCGAGAGCGCGGCCTGGGCGCACGTGGCCGGCTACGCCTGCTACAACGACGCCAGCATCCGCGACTGGCAGACCGCCACCTCGCAATGGACGGCCGGCAAGAACTTCGCGCGCACCGGCGCCTTCGGCCCCTGGATGGTCACGGCCGACGAGATCCGCCCCGACCAGGTCATGACCCTGGTCACCCGCCTCAACGGCGAAGAAGTGCAGCGCACCACCACCGACCTGCTCATCCACAGCATCCCCTCGCTCATCGCGCACATCAGCTGCTTCACCGAACTCGAAGCGGGCGACGTCATCGTCACCGGCACCCCGGGCGGCGTCGGCTTCAAGCGCCAGCCGCCGCTCTACATGCGGCCGGGCGATGTGGTGGAAGTGGAAGTGGATGCGCTGGGCGTGCTGCGCAACCCCATCGAGGCAGAAATGGCCTGAACGCCCCGGGGCAGGACCGGGGCTCAGTCCCCGGTGATCTTGCCCAAGAGCCGGATCAGTTCGGCGGTCTCGGCATCGGAGAGCGCGGCGCGCAGCGCCGCCTCGTGCTCGCGCACGATGCGCGCGGCGCGGCTCCAGCACTTGCGCCCCTCGGGCGTGAGCTTCAGGTACACCGTGCGCCGGTCGTGCTCCTGGCGCGTGCGGTCGATCAGGCCGCGCTCGGCCAGCTTGTCCGCCAGCGGCACCATCGACGGGTTCGTCAGCCCCACGCCGCGCGCCAGCTGGCCCTGCGGCAACTCCACATTGCAGCTCAACAGCTCCAGCACGCCATACATGGCCGTCGTCAGCTGCAGCTTGCCCAGCGCGAGGTCCAGGCGGCGCAGCGCCTGGTTGTGCGCTTTTCGAAGGTGGTACCCGACGTAAGCGTCGAGCGCGGGAGAAGAAGGAGGAGTGCAATCGGCCATGGGCAGCCGGCAGGATAGCACGCAGCCACCCGATCATTCTCTGTCTATTAGTTTGACATCGAACTATTCGATGACTACACTTCGACCCAACATCAATCAGGAGACCGCATGTTCGTCGTCGACAACCACATCCACCTGGGCCAGCCGGGTGTTCACGTCTCGCAGCACATCTACAGCGAGCTGCGCAAGAACTGGAGCGATCGCGGCTTCCGGTACCACAGCACCGAAGTGAAGTCCGAGCGCCGCGACGGTGAGATGCTCGTCCACGTGATGGACGAAGTCGGCATCGACGTGTGCTGCGTGCTCGCCGGCAACTGGAACCGCGTGCTCCCGCCCGAGCAGCGCCCCTACAACGTGCCCAACGAATTCGTGGCCCAGCAGGTCAAGGCCTCCAAGGGCCGGCTCATCGGCATCTGCAGCGCCGACCCCATCATCGACCCCTGGGGCGCCGCCGACGAACTCGAGCGCTGCGTGCGCGAGCACGACTTCCGCGGCATCAAGCTCTACCCCACCTACGCGCACTTCGACCCGCGCGACAAGGCCTGCGAACCCCTGTACGAAGCCGCCTCCGCGCTCGGCGTGCCGGTGCACTTCCACATGGGCTTCACGCCCGTCTGCGGCGCCGACATGAAACTGCAGCAACCCTGGCTGCTCGACGAAGTGGGCCAGCGCTTCCCCAAGATGAAGGTGGTCATCTGCCACCTGGGCTACCCCTACGCCGCCGAAGCCATGGGCGTGGTCGCGCGCAACCCCAACTTCCATGCCGACCTCAGCGCGCTGGGCTTCTACCATCCGCGCACCGTCTACCAGCTCATCCACGACTTCGGCTGCGTCAACCCCTGGGAACGCCTGCTCTACGGTTCGGAAAACCCCTTCATGTGGACCTTCCACAAAACCGTGCAGAACATCAACGAACACGCGCGCGCGCTCGACATGCCCGAGATCCCCGACCACGCGCTCGAACTCATCCTCGGCGGCAACGCCACGCGCCTCTACCGCATCGACCAGAGCAAACAGCACCGCCCCCGCGACGCCGCCCGCCAAGGCCGCCGCCTGACCACCCCATCACACCGGAGACAAGACACCATGAAGAAGATCGCTCGCCGCTCCCTGCTGGCCGCAGCCCTGGCACCCGCCTTCGGCACCCTCGTCGTCCCACTGGCCCATGCGCAAGGGGCCTTCCCCGCGCGCCGCATCTCCGTCGTCGTGCCCTTCCCCGCCGGCGGCCCGGCCGACATGGTCGCGCGCGTCATGCAACCGCTGATGCAGAAAGCCCTGGGAGAAACCGTCATCGTGGAAAACTTCGCCGGCGTCGGCGGCGCCATGGGCGTGGGCAAGGTGCTGGCCGCACCGGCCGACGGCCACACCATGCTGCTCACCACCGTGGCCGAGCCCATCCTGCCGCCGCTCACCATGCCCAGCGTGCGCTACAAGCCCGACGACCTCGTGCTCGTCTCGCAGCTCTCGTACACCAACATCGCGCTCGTCGTGCGGCCCAGCTTGCAGATCAACTCGGCGCAGGCCCTGGTGGACTACCTCAAGAACCCGTCCAACAAAGCCCTGACCTACGCCACGCCCGGCAGCGGCACGCTCTACCACCTCATGGGCGAGCACTTCAAGATGCTCACCGGCACGCAGCAGCTCATGCACGTGCCCTACAAGGGCCTGGCACCGGCCGTCAACGACCTCATCGGCGGCCAGGTGGACGTGGCCTTCCTGCCCATGGCCGGCAGCACCGCCAAACTGATCGAAGCCGGCACCCTGCGCGCCCTGGCCCACACCGCCGACAAGACCGTGGCCGGCCTGCCGCGCCTGAGCGAAGTCGACGCCAGCCTGAAAGACTTCGTCTACACCGTGTGGACCGGCGTCTTCCTGCCGCGCCAGACACCCACCGACGTGGTGACCGCCGTGCACAAAGCCATCGACACCGCACTGCAAGGGCCGGAATTCGGCGTGTACACCCGCGAAGCCGGCGGCGTGGCGCTCACGCGCGCCATGCCGCTGAAACAGGCGCAGACCTTCTACAGCGCCGAAGCGCAACGGCTGCAGCGGGTGTTTCAGGCGGTGAAGCTGAAGGCGGACTGAGCGCGAGCGCAGCTTCAAGAGCAAGGGCCCCGATGGGGCCCTTTGTTTTTTCGCATCTCAGCTAGGATGGCTGCCGGCCAACAGCGAGCACGCGCCAGAGCCCTCACAAGCCTGTCACCCCGAAGCCATGAAAAACGGAACAACCGCTGAACTTCAGATCATCCTTGCTGTCACGGCATTCCCACCCGGGGTCCGTTTTGCGGTGCAACACGGTCGCGATGGCTTGCTGCCGCCCTACGCGTCGACGGCCGAGCTCGTGTCGTTCGCCATCACCATGAGTCTCGGCCCCACGCTGCCGGACGGATCGTTCAACTTCCGTGGCCCGTTCGCGCAAGGCACACCGTCCGACCGCTTCATTTACCTGAACTCGGGGACCTACGCAGGCCAACCCGATTCACGCTGGGAGCGAAGGGCGAAGATCAAGTTGGCCGGCATCCCCCAGCCCTTGGTGGAGACCGCCACAGGAGACGCCAACCGCGCCATCGAAGGTCGCATCCACGGCACGGCGCGAGACGGCGGGCCGGTGTGCGCGACCGTGGGCCTTCAAGCGATCAGCTGGCACTTGGTCAAGCGCTCCGCGCCCGCTGGGTGACGCGGACTTCCGCTTCATCGATCTCCGTCGGGCATCAGCACACGACGCGGCTGGCCCATCAAGAAGCACGGGCTACTCTGCTGAAGCGGCCAGCCGGCGCAGTGCAAGGAAGCTCCATCTGACGTCCGCCCGCCCAAGCATGTCTTCGCGCTCGGCCTGGTGGTGGCAGCGCAGCCCGTGCCGTGCGGCCAACCGAACCGTGTCCTCAGCGGAGACGTCGAACATTCTTCGGCCTTCCGGTATCGGGCCGTGCCGCAGAGACATGAAGACTTGACCGTTTTCGGCCGTCAGCGCGGCAACAGCTTCCATGCGCAACTCCCGCTCCTGAGGATCCAGATGCATCCACACGGCGGTGAGAAGGACGACGTCGAACCGGCGCTTTGCTTGCCGCAACACGTCCAGCGTCGGCAGATGGTCGTCCATCCAATCGATGGGCAGTGCGCCATGAAGGCGCTGACCCTCGCGGCGAAGTTCGCCTGTGGGCTCCACGGCGACGACCTGATGGCCACAACGGGCGAGTGCCGCGGCATCGCGCCCCGACCCCGCGCCGATGTCGACCACCGTGGCCGGCTGTGTGGGAAACAGGTGAATCAGGTCTCGGTAGACCTCAGCGAAAGTGATGCTCTCGTATTGAGAGGCCAAGGCCGATGCGTTCGCACCGTATCCAGCCGCTCCGGGGACTGTAGAGGTCATGGATGCCATACGTGGTTTGGACAAGCGCTTGCGGAGCGCAGCGCGCGACTGCTTCTGGCCGATGCCCGACATGCTAGCTCAGGCTGAACCATCGAGGCGACCCACGGCCGCTCATTGCAGTTCAACATGCCCAGCAAACGCCCCGCCGCTGCGCACCACCTCCCCATGCTCCACCCCATGCGCGAAGCGCACGGCGGGGTCGGCCTGCAGGCGCTCATACAGGGCGTTCAACGCCGGGTAGTCGCGGCGGTCCAGCACCTGGTGGAATTCGTTCCAGCGTGCGATGCCCATGAGGTACGCGTCCGCCGCGCTGCGGTGCTCGCCCACCAACCAGTCGCGCCCGCCCAGCAAGCCTTCCAGCGCGGCATGGGCACGCCGCACCTTGTCGTGCCCCATGGCCGTTACCGCGCGCAGCGCTTCGCCTTGCAGGCCATGCTCCATTGCGTACCAGAGCGGTGCGAATGACTCGAAGAAATCGGTGTTCAGAAACGCCAGCATCTCGTTGAAGCGATCGAACTCCGCGCTGCCCTGCGCAGGCACTAAGCCGCTGGAAGCAGCAGCCGCCCCGATGTGATGCAGGATCGCCACGCTCTGGCTCACGAAGCGGCCATCGGCCGTGCGCAGCGAGGGCGTTTCGCCCACCGGGTTGATGCGCTTGAAGGCCTCGCTGCTCACCACCTCGGGCATCTGGATGCGGCACAGCTGGTAAGGCAGGCCGCTCCACTCCAGCGCCACGATGGCGCCAAACGAACAGCCCTCGGGCACGCCGTAGAAAAGAAGAATGGGTTTCATGGTTGGTTTCAACTCCTGTTGCATTGACGAAGGAGTGCATTCTTGCGGCGTGGACGATGGCCGCCTAGACGGGCAAAAGGCAACGCATCGTCCACATCTGTGGACAATGGCGGCATGAACCTGAACGACCTCACCTTGTTCGCCCAGGCCGTGGAAAGCGGCGGCTTCGCGCCCGCGGCCCGGCGCTTCTCGGTGCCGAAATCCACCCTGAGCAAACGCGTGGCCGCGCTCGAAGCCAGCCTGGGCGTGCGCCTCATCGAGCGCAACTCGCGCAGCTTTCGCCTCACCGACACCGGGCACGACTTCTACCAACACGCGCGCGCCGCGCTGGTGGAGGTGGAGAGCGCGCAGCAGGTGGTGCAGTCGCGCCTGGCCGAGCCCAGCGGCACCGTGCGGCTCACCGCCGCCGTGCCGGTGGTGCAGTTCCAGCTGGCGCCCCACCTGCCCGCGCTCGCGCGCACCTGGCCCCGCTTGCAACTGCAGCTGCACGCGAGCGACCGGTTTGTGGACCTGGTGCAAGAAGGCTTTGACATCGCGCTGCGCAGCCACTTCGCCCCCCTGCCCGACTCGGGCCTGGTGCAGCGCACGCTCAAGGTGGAGCCCGTGATGGTGGTCGCGGCCCCCGCCTACCTGCGCGAGCACGGCACACCGCGCCAGCCGAGCGACCTCGCGGCGCACCAGGCCCTGCTGACGGGTGTGGACGCCACGCGCTGGACGCTGCGCAACAGCAAGGGCGAAGTGCAGATCGCCGAGCCGCCGCCGCGTTTGGTGGCCGACGAATCCGTGGCGCTGCTGCACGCGGCCACGGCCGGCCTGGGCATCGTGTGCCTGCCCGAGAGCATCTGCCAGCACCACTTGGCGCGCGGTGAACTGGTGCGCGTGCTGACGCGCTGGACGGCGGGCAGCGTCACCACCACCGCGCTGGTGCCGCACCGCCGCAGCCTGCTGCCTTCGGTGCGCGTGGTGCTGGAGTTTCTTTCGGAGCGGCTGGGCTCGACGGCTTGAGTAAGACCCCGCAGCAAAAAATACTGTATTAACGTACAGTACAATGACGCCAGGCCAGACACCATGCGGTGTGTGGCGCCAAGCAGTTGCTGTTGTTGTCTCTTTGTGGATCTGCAGCTTTAGCCCGTCCGCCTTGCTGGTGGCCGGGCTTTTTCTTGTTGTCCTTTTAGCGACGGGTAGACGCAAGGGGTTGGTCAACAGCCGCTAAGCAGCGTTACCGGACAAACACTTTGTCAAAGTGAGCAGCGGATAAGCGCGCTAAACCCGACATCTAGCGCGGTCAAGTCCCAGCCTTCGCGGCACAAGAAGCTCCGAGCCGCTGTGAGTCAGACGATGCAAGGGCGGACGTACCACGACATAGGGCTCCCGTCTTACGCCGCTCAAGAACTGCTCAACGCTCGGTCATTGAAGTGCAAGCCGAGCTACAAGTCGTGTTCGCGGTGCACTCGACGAAATGCGGTGGGCGGATCACAGCATCCCCAACAAGTTCTTCGAAGCTCGCACCTAGGTCCGCTACGATGGCGTCGATAGGGATTGGCAGGCTGGCCGCGAGGACCAAATATGGCGATGTATTGCAGGGAGCGCAATTATGGCTGACGAAGAGGAAATTCATCGGAACAAACTTGTAGGCAAAACCTGTTGAATTTCACTGATCTCTGACCCGAGATTTCCATCGAATACTGACCCACCCGTTGTGTGAGCAAAGAAGCTCACGGTGTGGATAAGTGCTTCGTTTTCTCCTTTTCAGATCTAGGTGTGTGGAGCTGCAGCAAAGTGCGCCGCTGTTTGCGCGACTTTGTTGCCTCGATCGACAGCCATGTTGAAAGTTTGTCGGCGAATGGATCGAGCTTGCTGGAGCTCGCACGCCTGGCGTAGCGGGGCTCTTCATCGCCCGCCCGCAGGTACTTCTTAACGGTGTTGCGAGCCAGGCCTGTACGCCTGGAGATCTCGCGGATGGACATCTGCTCGCGCAGTGCCCAGCGTCTTATGACACTCAGTGTCGCCACGTCTATCACTCCTGAAATCTCCTGCTGCCAAAAGCAGCAGGATAGGGTTCTTACGTGGGTCAGCTTTCAATGGAAATTGATGCTCTAACTGGGTCAGTTTTCAGTGGAAGACAACACCCGAGGGGCCTTTCTGCTCTTTTGGAGCTACACCTCAATTACTTTTATTGCCCTTGGCTTCGGCTCCCTTCGTCCGGGACTTGTGAACCTGTTTGGAAGGCGCAGACGGCATCGCGCCCTCAGCCAATAGCGCCATGTACCTCACCGCTTCGATCTTCATCTCGTCCGTACAGCGGTCGAAGTCATCGAGCACGGCTCTTTGCATCGGCTCCAGGCCCAGCCTGGTCGAGATGCGCTTGCCCGTCAGCAGGTAGCAGACGTTCACACCCACCTCCCCCAACTTGACGAGTACTTCCGCGTCCGGGTTGCGCTCCCCTCGCTCGTAGTTTCCGATCGAGCGCTTCGAGATCCCAACAGCGTCGGCGAGCTCCTGTTGGTTGAGTTTGAGCCGACGCCTCTCCTCCAAAAATCGCTCCACGAAGTTACTCATTTTTGCCACAGCTGGGATATGATGGAATGGACATGTACCAAAAAAGTACCTGTTGTGTATTTTTCCGTTACTCAATGCTAGCCCAGGGAAAGGAGCAACTTCGACCATGTCCACATTCGCTGTCTCTTCGTCTCGCAAACGCGTCCCCAACGGGGTCAACAGTTCGCGTCCCATCGCGCTGCGGCTCACGCCCGCAGAGCTGGAGCATGTGAAGGAGCGGGCCAGGCTCGAACACCGCTCCATGGCCAGCGTGTGCCGCCTCGCGGTGCTGCGCGAGTTGGGCTTGAACGACGATGAAAAGGTGACCTCATGAAACTCTTTGGCCGCAAACCATCCCCTCAGGCAGCAGCTTCAGCAGCAGTGCCCACATGCACGCCCGATCCGGAGCACATGCCCTTCTTCCCGAAACCGGTGTCGACGCAGCGCATGTGGTTTTCGCTTCACCACAGCACGTCGGCGGAGCTGAAGGTGTCCACGCGTCGCACGAAGGTGAAAGATGCCCCTTATGACGTGGTGCTGCAGGCCTGCAAGGCGCCGCTGGAAACGGAATGGACCCTCAGCGCCGAGCAGGCGCGCGAACTCGCGGCCCGCCTGCTCGACGCCGCTGCCGACTGCGGCGAGTTCGACAACGCGACGTTCTCCCTTCGCTGGGACTGAACGGGCCGAACGGGGCCAAGCCAAGCCCCTGTGGCTACGATGTGGGCTGCCAGCCCTGCGCAGCGGCCCACATCGGGCGCGCGCCTCGTGCCGGCGCAGCTTGGGGGCATGGGCATGACGACTTTTCTGCGATCCATCGCGCTGGCGGCGTGGCTGCTGGGCGCTTCCTTGCTTTCGCATGCGGCGCCGAGCGTGCAGGTGGGCTTCTCGCCGGAGGGCTCGGCGCGCCAGCTGGTGCTGGAGACGATCGCCAGCGCGCAGCAGAGCATTCACATCCTGGCCTATGCGCTCCAGGCGCCAGACATCATGCAGGCGCTGGTGGACGCGAAGAACCGGGGCGTGGAGGTGCGCGTGGTGGTGGACAAGAAGCGCAACCGGGGCAAGACGAGCAGGAAGGCGATGGACTTCGTGACCCGCCACGGCGTGGAGCTGCGGACAAACGACCATTTCCACATCCACCATGACAAGACCATCATCGTGGACGGCCACACGGTGCAGACGGGTTCGTTCAATTTCGCGCCGTCGGCCGAGACGATGAATTCCGAGAACGTGGTGGTGATTCGCGGCATGCCCGAGGTGTCGAGCCAGTACATGGCGCACTGGCAATCGCGCTGGAAGCTGGGCAAGCCGTATCCTGCACAACCATGACCCAACGATCTTCTCCCTCTTCTTCCTCCTCCTCCATTTCCAAGCGCCGTCAGATCATCACGGTGATGATGCTGGTGCTCGCGCTCATCGGCGGCCTGGTGCGCTGGCTCGCGCCACAGCCTTCGCTGGCGCGCGATCTGGGCTCGGTGCTGATGGTGTTGTGGCTGCCGATCATCGGCAACATCATCGGCTGGCTGATCCAGCGTGCGAAGGCGCCGAAGCACCTGCCGCAGGGTTTCGCGGCGGGCACAGTGTTCAAGCCAGATGCGCGGATCGAGCTCACCTTGCTCGCAGCCGACACGCCGGTGCTGAGCCGGCCGATCCGTGCGGGCTACTTCGATGGCGCGCTGGTGGTGGGCTCCGAGGGGTTTACCACGCGCCTGGCGGTGCCCACCGATGGGGAGCCGGTGCCCGAGATGCCTTGCACGCTGGAGGTGCAGTTCCTGCGCCCGGAGCTGGCGCTGGCCCAGCTCAAGAATGGCACCAAGTTCGCGCTGCTGTCGGGCCGCACTTTGTTGGGCACGGGGCATGTGCTGCCGCTGGCTTGATTCGAGTTTTGGCTGCGATGGGCGTCCATCGGCCAAGAAAGGAATGCAGTTTTGACTCCCTCTGACTTTGACGAACGCCGCGAACTCGAGGCGGCCTGCCATTGTGGTGCCGTGCGCTTTCGTTTGGTTCTGACTGATGGGCTGCGCAGCGTGCGGCGGTGCAACTGCTCGTACTGCAGCATGCGTGGCGCAGTGGCCGTCTCAGCCAACCTGGACGATATCCATGTCGTGCAGGGCGCGGACAAGCTGACGCTCTACCAGTTCAATACTGGACAGGCGAAGCACTACTTTTGCTCGGTGTGCGGCGTCTATACCTTTCACTCCAGGCGTTCCGTCCCCAGCCAATACGGTGTAAACGTGGCATGCATTGCTGGCCTGAGCCCGTTTGACTTTGATGAAGTGCCTGTGTTGGAAGGCCGAAACCATCCCAAAGACCGGGGCGACGGCGGGCCGATGACGGCCGGCTGGCTCAGTTACCGTGCCAACACGGATCATCGGCGTTGACGGTCATCAGCCAGTGACATCCGTTCTTCACCTCGTCGGTCCGTCGTTGCAGCGCCAGACGAGATTGCGTCGCACATCGAGCGGAATGTTCATCTTGCCCAGTTCCAGCCCTACTGACACTCAGGGCACTCCAATTCCAGGAAAATTGCGGCATGTTCAATTTCAACGTCGTCCAACCCACGTTCGCTGCCTAGCTGCGTCCTTTCGATGGCAATCGGAAGGAGATGACCTTCCGGCCCCACAACCCCGGCAGGCATGGTCTTCCGGGGTTTTTGTTTTTTCAGGTTCCAACATGTTCACGCGCACTTACGACAAGCTGATCGCCACGATTTCCGCCCGCCGGAACGTGGGATACGTGCGCGTGCGCCCGTGGTCCGGCCGACCCATTCCCTCCTGAGCCAGCCCTGGTGAATCCATGCCGGGGCGGCTTGATCGTCCTGACATGTGGACCCTCGAGGGGTCCGGAAAGATTCACCATGAACCGCATCAACAACAACAACGGCATCCGCAACATCGGCATCATTGCCCATGTGGACGCGGGCAAGACCACGACCAGCGAACGCATCCTCTACTACACGGGCGAGAGCCACCGCATGGGCGAAGTGCACGACGGCGCTGCCCACATGGACTTCGACCCCGAGGAGCGCCGACGCGGCATCACCATCAACAGCGCCGCCACCACCGTGCATTGGCGCGGGGTGCAGATCAACCTGATCGACACACCCGGCCACATCGACTTCAACATCGAGGTGGGCCGCGCGTTGCGCGTGCTCGACGGCGCCGTGGTGGTGCTCGACGGTGTGGCTGGCGTGGAGCCGCAGACCGAAACCAACTGGCGCCTGGCGGACCGGCACGAGGTGCCGCGCATCGCCTTCGTCAACAAGCTCGACCGCACGGGCGCGAACTTCGAACGCGTGATCGCGTCGATGCGCGAACGCCTGGGCGTGCAGGCCGTCCCGGTGCACCTGCCCATCGGCGCCGAGGGCGAGTTCCGCGGCGTCGTGGACCTGGTGCGCATGCGTGCCCTGCTGTGGGAGCGCGACGATGCATCGCAGCCGGTGCAGGAAGCCGCCATTCCCTCTGACCTCCTGGCCGAAGCCCAGGCGGCCCGCGCGCGCCTGCTGGAAGCCGTGGTCGAGCAAGACGATGAGGCCCTGGAGGCCTGGCTGCGGGGCGAAGAGCCCTCGGTGGAACTGCTGCAACGCTGCATCCGTGCGGGCGTGCGCAAGCGTGCCTTTGTGCCGGTGCTGGCGGGTTCGGCCTTCCGCAATCGCGGTGTCGAGCCGCTGCTGGATGCGGTGGTCGACTGGCTGCCCGCGCCTGGCGAGCGCGAAGGCACGGCCACGGGCCTCGACAGCGCGCCGCTGGCCGCCCTGGCATTCAAGGTGGTGACCGACGAGCACGGCAGCATGGTCTTCGTGCGCCTGTATGCGGGCCGGTTGCGGCGTGGCGACTCGGTGCTCAACACCAGCACCGGGCGCATGGAACGCGCGGCCCGCCTCTACGAGGTGCATGCCGACAAGCGCATCGAACGCGATGAACTCGTGGCGGGCGAGATCGCCGCGGTGGTCGGCTTCAAGGACACCCTCACGGGCCAGACCCTGAGCGATCCCAGGCACCCGGTGCAGCTGGAGTCCATTGCCGTGCCGGAGCCGGTGATCCACATGGCGCTGGAGCCGCGCACCAAGGCCGACCAGCAAGGCCTGTCCAAGGCGCTGCAGAGCATGCTGCGCGAGGACCCGAGCCTGCGCGTGCGCCAGGACGAGGAATCGGGGCAGACCATTCTGTCGGGCATGGGCGAGCTTCAGCTGGAGGTCGCCGTGCACAAGCTGCGCGACCGTTATGGCGTGGGCGTGGTGGTGGGCCGTCCTCAGGTGGCCTACCGCGAGACCATTGCCACGGTCGCGGAGCTGACGCACGTGCACAAGAAGCAGACCGGCGGCCCGGGCCAGTTCGCGCAGCTCACGCTGCGCCTGGAGCCTCTGGAGCCTATGGAGCGAGGTGCGGGCGTGCAGTTCGAAAGCCGCATCGTCGGCGGCGCCATTCCCCGCGAGTTCATTCCCGCGGTGGAAGCGGGTATCCGGCGCGCGGCCGAAGCCGGTCCGGCTTCGGGCTACCCGGCCGTGGACTTCCGCGCCGTGCTGCTCGATGGTGCTTTCCACGAGCGCGACTCCTCGGCCATGGTCTTCGAGCTGGCTGCAAGCCATGCGCTGCGCGATGCTTTCGCCAAGGCCAGGCCGCACCTGCTGGAGCCGGTGATGGCCGTGGAGGTGATCACGCCCACCGAATACCTGGGCGACGTGATCGGCGATCTGCACCGCCGCCGTGGCCAGGTGCGAGGGCATGAGGTGCGCGGCACGGCCACGGTGGTCGACGCGCTGGTGCCGCTGAAGGAGATGTTCGGCTACATCAGTGGGCTGCGCGCGCTTTCATCAGGCCGTGCGCAGTACACGATGCAGTTCGATGGCTACCAGGTGGCGCCGCCCGCTGTGGCCGAGTTGGCTGCAGCTTGACCAGAGGGGTGCAATCCTGAGGGATTGCACCCCTCGAACTCATGGTGTGGCAAGGCCCTATTAATATGCGGTCATGAATGATGCAAACCTCGACGCCATTGTTGAACTCGAAGAACGGCTGGCGCGCGCCATGCGCACCTCCGATGTCCCGGTTCTGGACGAACTGCTGGCGGACGATCTGCTGTTCACGAACCACCAAGGCATGCTTGTGACGAAGCAGGAAGACCTTGACGTTCACAGGTCGGGCTTGTTGAAGCTGGACTCGCTCGATGCGTCGGACCGCAGCGTCCGGCTGCTCGGCAATGTGGCCGTTGTCGCGGTGCGAGTGCAGCTGGCTGGACGCTATGGCAACGATTCTTTTGAAGGCAGGTTCAGATACACCCGCGTTTGGGCACTGCTGGGCGCGCACTGGCGAATCGTCGCCGCGCACGCGAGCGTGGTGGCCGCGTAATACCGTCGGCGCCTGTCGAAAGACGGCAGTGCCCGACTTGTCCCGTCTTTCTGTGCATAACTTTGTGGATGTCGCTGGAGCAACCTTGCCGCAGCGAGTGCCTGCGGGGCCTGCCGCTGTGTTGCCCAGGAAATGAGCAGGCAGCGCCAACCGCGCCATGCGCGGCGCGCGCGTCAAAGCGATTTGAACGCCGCCCGCATGCAGGCGATGAAGAAGGTCGCATGGGTGTCGCGCGGTGCGAGCTGCGACCTGAGCAGGTAGCTGGTGAACGGGATGTTGGGTTTGAAGGGGACGGTGACGATCCCTGGGAGCTTCATGGTCCGGGTCAGGATCGGGTTGACCAGGCTCACGCCCAGGCCTTCGCTGACCATTCTGCAGATGGTGGCGGCGAACGGTGTCTCCAGCGCGAGGATGCGGCCATCCTTGGGAAAAGCGGCATCGATGGCGTGGCGCGAAGAGCCTCCATTGGGCAGGGAAATGAAGCGCTCCCCGTTCAGGTCCTGCGGCGACAGGCGCTGCTTCTTCGCCAGCCGGTGGTCCGAAGGCATGACGCACACCGCGTTCTCGGTGTGCAGCACGGACGCCACCACGCCAGGTTTGTCGGAGACGTTGGAGACGAACCCCATGTCGCAGTGCTGGATGGCGGTCCAGTTGGCGATCACGGCGGACTCGCTGGTGTCGACGACGATGCGAACGGCGGGGTAGCGTTCACTGAACATCCGGATGGCCAACGGAACGACGCTGATGGAGATCGAGGCCGCCGCCGCGACACGAAGCGTGCCCACGCCCGCCTCGCGGATCGACAGCGCCGATTCGGCGAGGCTGTCCAACCCCACGAACGCTCGCGCGACCTCCCGGAACAGGGCCTCGCCGCCCTTGGTGGCGACCACGCGCCCGGAGAGGCGGTCGAACAACTCGAAGCCGACTTCGTTCTCCAGCTTGCCGATCACGCGGCTCACGTTGGGCTGCGAGGTGTGAAGTTGCTGCGCGGCCGCGGTCATCGATCCGGTCAGCATGACGGCACGGAATGTCTCGATCTGTTTGAAGTTCATGGCGCGATGGTACGCCCGACAGGCCATATCAAAAGCGTATGGTCGTACCAGAAACTGTCATTTGACGGCATGCATGGCGGTTCCGATACTTCGTCCATCTCGAAAGGATTTGACGATGGAATCGAAAGTCAGTCGGCGGCTCACGCAGCCCCTAGCGCAAGAGATTTGCGAGCACATCTACGGGCCACGCCTCGCGCGTGACTTCACGAAACAGTTCACCTACCTCACCGACGTGAACCAGGCGCATCTGCTGATGCTGCACAAGACGGGCCTGGTCTCACCGGACATCGCCAGAAAGCTGGCGAACGGTCTGCTGCGGATGGAGACGGAGGGGCCGGCCGCGGTGGAGCTCGACCCCGCCAAGGAAGACCCGTACTTCAACTACGAAGCCCGGCTGATGGCGCTCACGGGGCGCGATGTGGGGGGCCGCTTGCACATGGCGCGCAGCCGCAATGACATCGCCGCCACGATCGACCGCATCCGGGCGAGAACGGTGGTGCTCGACACGATCGAAGCGATGGGCCGCGTGCGGCAGGTCGCTCTGGAACGGGCCGAGGCGTTCAAGGAAGTGGTGATGCCGGGCTACACCCACCTGCAGCCCGCGCAGCCCATCACCTTCGGTTTCTACCTGAGCGCGGTGGCGGAGGCCCTTGGCCGCGACATGGATCGCCTGCAGGGCGTCCTGCCTCGCATCGACGCACTGCCTCTGGGCGCGGGCGCCCTGGCGGGCACCCGGTTCCCCATCGACCGGGATGTCACGGCCGAGGCACTCGGTTTCAGCTCGGTCGTGGCGAACACGCTGGATGCGGTCGCCTCGAGGGATTTCGCCTGGGAGGCCATGTCGGCGATGGCATCCTGGCCCAGACCTGGGGCCGTGTGGCGCAGGACTTCTATGTGTGGTCCACCGCCGAGTTCGGGCTGATCACCTTCCCGGACCGGGTGGCGAGCACGTCGAGCATCATGCCGCAGAAGAAGAACCCGGCCGTGCTCGAATACCTGAAGGGAAAGACCAGCCACGTGATCGGGCTGCTCACGACGTCCCTGATCGCGGTGAAGGGCACGCACTTCACGCACTCGGGCGACAGCAGCCGGGAAAGCATGCGGAGCTTCTGGGAGTGTTCGGAAGAGACCCTGCGCTGCCTCTCGCTCTTCGAGCTGATCCTGAGCAGCGCCGAGCCGAAGCGGGAGCACATGCTGCAACACGTGCGGTTCGACTTTTCGGCTGCGCACGGATCTGGCCGACGGCCTCGTGGCCGAAGCAGGCCTGTCTTTCCGCGATGCGCACCACGTGGTCGGCGGTCTGGTGCGGCTCGCCCTGGACTCGGGCAAGTCGGCACTGGAACTGACCAGCGACATGTTGGACCGCGTGGCCGTCGATGTGGTCGGGACCGCCATCGGGTGGCCTGAGGACAAGCTGAGCCAGTACCTGGACCCTGTCGCGAGCGTGAATGCCCGGCGCCACGGCGGGCCCGCCCCGGCGGAGGTGGTGCGGGCTGTCGAGCGGCAACGCCGCCACCTCGAGAGCGTGCTGGCCAGCGTGCAGGCAATCAGGCGCCGGCTCGGCACGGCACGCCAACAGATGAAACGCGACATCGGGGCCATCGCGGCCAGCTGAATCCCCTTCACCTCCCTTCAAGGCTGTTGACCATGAACACCATTTCCAAAATGCTCATCGGGGTTGCCTCTGCCGTTCTGCTTGCCACGGGCGCTTCGGCGGCCCCGTATCCGGAGAAGCCCATCCGGCTGATCGTGCCTTTTGCACCGGGAGGCACGGTGAATCTGATCGGCCGGGTGCTTGCGCAACGCCTGTCGGAAAGCCTGGGCCAACAGGTGATTGTGGACAACAGGCCGGGCGCGGGCGGCACGGTGGGCGCGGACATCGTCGGCCAAGGCCCCGCCGGATGGCTACACGCTGCTGCTCGCCTCATCGAGCCATCAGTCGTTCCACCCGCTGCTCTACAAGAACCTGTCGTACGACGCGAACAAGGCCTTCGCCCAGGTGGCCCTGTTTGCCTCCGTGCCCAATGTGCTGGTGGTCTCGTCCAAGGTGCCCGCGAAGAACGTCAAGGAGTTGATCGTTTACTCGAAATCGAGCGGCAAGAAGCTGTTCATGGGCTCCGCGGGCAATGGCAGCGTCAACCAGATGGTGGGCGAGCTGTTCCAGCACAAGACGGGCACCGAGTTCGAGCACGTGTCTTTCAAGGGCGCCGGCCCGGCGACCACGGACCTGCTGTCCGGTCAGATCGACCTGATGTTCGTCAACCTGCCGAACGTGCTGCCGTACATCCAGAGCGGAAAGATCCGTGCACTGGCCATGGCGAGCGCACGGCGATCGGCCAGCGTGCCCGACGTGCCCACCATGGAAGAGGCCGGGGTTCCCGACGTGGTCGTGGATTCCTGGACGGGTGTGCTGGCGCCAGCGGCCACGCCGAAGGCGATCATCGACAGGCTCTCCGCCGAGATCCACAAGATCAGCCGGGAGAAGAGCACCACCGAAAGCCTGGCAGCCCAGGGGGCCGTGCCGCTGTCGGGGTCGAGTGCGGACTATGCCGCGCTGGTGCAGTTCGAAACCCAACGCTGGAGCGAGGTGATCAAGAAGGGAAAGATCACCATGGATTGAGCGGGTCCATGAGTGGGGCAGCCCGGTCGACCTGACCGCCGAACAACGCGATGGGGATTTGCATCAATGCTGGGTGTGCTTGGAGGCATGGGGCCTGCCGCGGGAGCGTACTTCGCCTATCGCCTGGCGTTGCTGACCGATGTCGGCAGCGATCAGGAGCACCTTCCGGTGTTGCTGGTCAACGACCCGCAGATCCCGGACCGCTCCGATGCGGTGCTCGGGCGTGGAACAAGCCCTTTGCCGGCGATGCGAAAAGGCCTGCAGTTCCTCGAGGCCAGCGGATGCAGCTGCGCCGTGATCCCCCTGCAACACCGCGCACCACTGGTACCCCGAGCTGGCGATGTGCGTGAAGATGCCCTTGATCCACATCGTCTCGTCGGTCGTTGAAAGGCTCCGGGCCAGTGGCATCCCTGGCGGGCGCGTCGGCCTGCTTGGCACGCCGGCGACCGTGCATTCGAGCCTGTACCGGGACGCACTGGCGCAAGCGGGCTATGCGGTGCTGCCGCTCAGCGAAGACGACGTGCAGCGGCTTTGCGTGCGGCCGATCAAGGCGGTCAAACAGAATCGGCTGCCGCAGGCCAGCGCGGCGCTTGCCCACTCGGTGCGGGTGCTGCACGACCGAGGGGCGGCGGCGGTGATCCTGGGTTGCACGGAGCTCCCGGTTGCGCTCGCGGCCCTGGGCAGGGGGCCGCTCGACCTGCCGGTGGTGGACTCGATCGACTCCCTCGCCGTCGGTGCCTTGAGGCACTTCGGCCTGAACGTGAAACCGGCGAACGCGCTGTAGGCGCCCATCGGGGATGGCTCCCACCCCGAGTTGTCCCTTCTTTCTGTGCATAAGTTTGTGGATGTCGCTGGAGCAACCTGGCGGCAGCGAGTTCCTGCGGGGCTTGGCACTGTGTTGCCAAAAAAACGGGCAGTGCCGCCGACGCCCCTGTCGTAAGACATAAGATATAGCTCGGGCATCGAAGCCGCCTTCCACAGACCCACCCGCGCCGTTCACCGTTCCCACCGCCCTTCGCCCGCTGCCACCGATGCAGCCCGTGCCACGGCACAGCGCGGTGAACCCCTGGCCAGAAATTCACGACCTCATCGATGAAAAAGGATTTTTCCGACAGCCCTTCCGCCCAGCCGGACCTGTCGCAGCACACGCCCATGATGCAGCAGTACCTCGGCCTGAAGGCCGGGCATCCGAACACGCTGCTGTTCTACCGCATGGGCGATTTCTACGAGCTGTTCTTCGCGGATGCGGAGAAGGCCGCGCGCCTGCTGGACATCACGCTCACGCAGCGCGGCCAGTCGGCCGGCCAGCCGGTGATCATGGCCGGCGTGCCCTTCCACTCGGTGGACACCTACCTGGCGCGCCTGATCAAGCTGGGCGAGTCGGTGGCGATCTGCGAGCAGGTGGGCGACGTCGCCACGGCCAAGGGGCCGGTGGAGCGCAAGGTGGTGCGCGTGGTGACACCGGGCACGCTGACGGACAGCGAGTTGCTGTCGGACAAGTCCGAAGCGCTGCTGATGGCGGTGCACCCGGGTGCGCGCACGGGTTGTGGGCTGGCGTGGATGTCGGTCACGCAAGGCATCGTGTTCCTGGCGCAGTGCGCGAGCGACGAGCTGGCCGACTGGGTGGCGCGCGTCTCGCCCGGCGAGGTGCTGTACAGCGCCGACGCCACGCCCGCGTTCGAAAAGTCGGTGCAGGCGCTGGCCAGCCAGAGCGGCAGCAATGGCGGGCGGCTGGTGGCGGTGTTGCGCCCGGCCTGGGCGTTCGACGCCGCGCTGGGCCAGCGCAAGCTGCTGGAGCAGTTGCAGGCCGCGAGCCTGGCCGCCTGGGACGCGCAGGACATGCCGGACGCGCACGCGGCCGCCGCCGCGCTGCTGAACTACGCCGAACACACGCAGGGCCGCGCGCTCACGCACGTGAGCAGCCTGCAGGTGGCGCGCAGCGGCGAGCGCATCGACCTGCCGCTGAACACGCGGCGCAACCTGGAACTGACGCAGACGCTGCGCGGCGAAACCAGCCCCACGCTGTTTTCGCTGCTGGACGTGTGCTGCACCGGCATGGGCAGCCGCGCGCTGCGCAGCTGGCTGCTGGAGCCCCGGCGCGACCGCGCGGAGGCGCGCGCGCGGCTGGCCGCCATCGACTCGCTGCGCGGTGGCCTGTGGCAGTCGCTGCGGCAGTCGCTCAAGGGCGCGAGCGACGTGGAGCGCATCACCGCACGCACGGCGCTGCGCCAGGTCAAGCCGCGCGAGCTGGTGGGCCTGGGCCAGACGCTGGAGCGCGCGCGCCAGCTGGCGGCGCAGCTGGGCCCGCAGGCCGCTGGCGGCCTGCTGCACGGCATTGCCTCGCACCTCACACCACCCGACGGCTGCGCCGAGCTGTTGCGCGACGCGCTGCTGCCCGAGCCGGCCGCGCTGGTGCGCGATGGCGGCGTGATCGCCGACGGCTTCGATGCCGAGCTGGACGAACTGCGCGGCATCCAGAACCACAGCGACGCCTTCCTGATCGAGCTGGAGCAGCGCGAGCGCGCGCGCACCGGCATCGCCAACCTGCGCGTGCAGTTCAACAAGGTGCACGGCTTCTACATCGAGGTCACGCAGGGCCAGGCCTCGAAGGTGCCGGACGACTACCGCCGCCGCCAGACGCTGAAGAACGCCGAGCGTTTCATCACGCCCGAACTCAAGGCCTTCGAGGACAAGGCCTTGTCGGCGCAGGACCGCGCGCTGGCGCGCGAGAAGTGGCTGTACGACCACCTGCTGGACGAGCTGCAGGCCTACATTCCCGCGCTCACGCAGCTGGCGCGCGCCATGGCCGCGCTGGACGCGCTGTGCGCGCTGACCGAGCGCGCGCTCACGCTGAACTGGTGCGCGCCGCAGTTCGTGCCCGAGCCCTGCATCGACATCCGCGGCGGCCGCCACCCGGTGGTGGAGGCGCGGCTGAACGAAAGCTCGGGCGGCAGCTTCATCGCGAACGACACCGTGATGGGCCCCAAGCAGCGCATGCAGGTGATCACCGGCCCCAACATGGGCGGCAAGAGCACCTACATGCGGCAGGTGGCGGTGATCGTGCTGCTGGCCAGCATGGGCAGCCACGTGCCGGCCACCTCGTGCCGCCTGGGCCCGATCGACGCCATTCACACCCGCATCGGCGCGGCCGACGACCTGGCCAACGCGCAGTCGACCTTCATGGTGGAGATGACCGAGGCCGCGCAGATCCTGAACGCCGCCACGCCCGAGAGCCTGGTGCTGATGGACGAGATCGGCCGGGGCACGTCCACCTTCGACGGTCTGGCGCTGGCCGGCGGCATCGCCACGCACCTGCACGACAAGTCGCGCGCGTACACGCTGTTCGCCACGCACTATTTCGAGCTGACCGAATTCCCCGCCAGCCACCACGCGGCGGTGAACGTGCACGTGAGCGCGGTGGAGTCGGGCGGCAAGGGCGGTGGCGGCATCGTGTTCCTGCACCAGATCGAACCGGGCCCGGCCAGCCGAAGCTACGGCATCCAGGTGGCGCGCCTGGCCGGCGTGCCGGCCGGGGTGGTGCAGCATGCGCGCCACGCCCTGGCCGCTCTGGAGGCCCAGAGCGAAGAAAGCCGCAGCCAGGTGGACCTGTTCGCGCCCCCACCTGCCACACTGGAGCCTGAAGCGCACCCGCTGCAGGCGGCCGTGGCGCAGATCGACCCCGACACCCTGAGCCCGCGCGAAGCGCTGGAACAGCTTTACGCCCTCAAGAAACTCGCTGCCTTATCATGACTTACTGCGTCGCCGTCAAACTCAACGCGGGCATGGTCTTCCTCTCCGACTCGCGCACCAACGCGGGCCTGGACCAGATCAGCACCTTCCGCAAGATGATCGTCTATGAAAAGCCGGGCGACCGCTTCATGTGCCTGCTGTCGGCCGGCAACCTGAGCATTTCGCAGTCGGTGCGCGAGATCCTGCAGGTGGAGCAGCTCACCGACCCCGATGGGGGTGAGCCCATCACGATCTGGAACGCCAAGAGCATGTTCGATGCCGCGCGCGTGCTGGGCTCGGCGGTGCGCCATGTGTACGAGCGCGACGGCGATGCGCTGCAGCGCGCGGGCGTGGATTTCAATGCCTCCATGATCTTCGGCGGCCAGGTGCGCGGCGAGGGCATGCGCCTGTTCCAGGTGTATTCGGCCGGCAACTTCATCGAGGCCACGTCGGAGACCCCGTTCTTCCAGATCGGCGAGTCGAAGTACGGCAAGCCGGTGCTGGACCGCGTGATCGCGCCCGAGACGCCGCTGGACGAGGCCGCCAAATGCGTGCTGGTGTCGATGGACTCCACGCTGAAGTCCAACCTGTCGGTGGGTCTGCCGCTGGATCTGGCGGTGTACGAGGCCAACATGCTGCAGTCCGACAAGATCACCTGCATCGACAACGACAACCCCTACTTCCGCATGCTGCACAAGACCTGGGGCCAGAAGCTGCGCGAGGTGTTCGACGAGATCGAGGACCCGACCTGGGACGACGCGCACACCGACGTGCCGCTGCTGAGCGACAACCCGCGCAACGCGCCGCTCAAGAAGATCACCAACGCTCGAGAGAAGCTGATCTGAGGCATGTCGCTGATCGTCTTTTCCCACGCCAACAGTTTCCCCGCGAGCACCTACGGGGTGCTCTTCAAGTCGCTGCGCGCCCGCGGCCACACGGTGCGCGCGGTGGACCGCTTCGGCCATGAACCGCAGTACCCGGTGACCAGCAACTGGCCCCATCTGGTGCAGCAGCTGGCGGACTTCGCCGCCCCCGAGGTGGAACGCCACGGCCAGGGCGCCTGGCTGGTGGGCCATTCGCTGGGCGGTTTCCTCAGCCTCATGTGCGCCGCGCGCCACCCCAGGCTGGGCGGCCACGCGGTGCGCGGCGTGGTGCTGATCGACTCGCCGGTGCTCGGTGGCTGGCGCGCGCGCACGCTCGAACTGATCAAGCGCACGCAGCTGGTGGGCTCGGTCTCGCCCGGCAAGGTGAGCCGGCGCCGGCGCCACAGCTGGCCCGATGCGCAGACCGCGCACGCCCATTTCAGCAGCAAGAAGGCGTTTGCCCAATGGGACCCGCACGTGCTGCGCGACTACATCCACCACGGCACGCGCGACGCGGCCGACGCGCAAGGCCGGCCGCATCGCGTGCTGGCCTTCGACCGCGAGGTGGAGACCGCGATCTACAACACCCTGCCCCACAACCTGGACCGCCTGCTGCGCCGCCACCCGCTGCAATGCCCGGTGGGCTTCATCGGCGGCACGGACTCGCAGGAGATGAAGCAGGTGGGCATGGCGATGACGCTGCGCCTGGTGGGCAAGGCGCACCCCGAGCGGCTTCGCATCCTGGAGGGCAGCCACCTGTTCCCGATGGAAAAGCCGCTGGAGACGGCCGCCGCCATCGACGATGTGCTGGGCGCTCTGGCCCCCGCCGGCCGGCCTCCGGGGCACCCCGCCTGACACGAGCCGGTGTAAGCTGGGCACCCCCTCGGACCGCGCGCCCATGACGACCCCACCGTCCTCCACGAACCTGCTGCAGCAAGGCTGGCAGCGCGTGGCGAACTGGCAACCCGAAGAACACAGCCTTTGGCTTCGCTGCGCGGTGGCCGTGCTGCTCACCTTCGCGGCCGTCTGGCTGCGCATGGCGCTGGCGCCGGCCGATTCGGGCGGGCGCTTCATCACCCTCTCGCTCGCGACCGCGCTGGCCGCGCTGTACGGCGGCTTCCTGCCCGGCATGCTCAGCGCGGTGCTGGGCACGGTGTTGATCAACTTCCTGATGGTCAAGCCGTACTGGAGCCTGGCGATCGACCACCCGGTGGAGGCCTTCTGGCTCAACCTCTGGCACCTGCTGGCGCAGATCGTGGTGGTGGGCGCCATCACCCTGATGCAGCGCCGCAACCAGCGTTTTCAGGAGGCCACCGAGCAGCTCCAGCAAAGCAAGCGGCAGCTGGAAGACACGTTCGAACAGAGCGCCACCGGCATGGCGCACAACGACCTCCATGGCCGCTGGATCCGACTGAACCAGACCTATTGCGACATCGTGGGCTACACGAAGGAAGAAATGCTGACCAAGCATTTCCGCGACTTCACCCACCCCGACGACCTGGAGCTGGACATGCGCCAGCTCAAGCGCACGCTGGCCGGCGAGATCAACCACTACAGCTTCGAGAAGCGCTACATCCACCGGCAGGGCCATGTGGTCTGGGCGCACGTCACCATTTCGCTGGTGCGCAAGGCCTCGGGCGAGCCGGACTACCTGATCGCGGTGGTGCAGGACATCAGCGCGCGCAAGGCCATCGAGGACGCGCTTCGCACCAGCGAGCACCTGCTGCGCCAGGCCCATGGCCTGGCGGGCCTGGCCAGCTGGCGCGCCGACCTGACCACCGGGCGCTTCGTCACGCTGGCGGGCTCGCACGAAATCCTGGGCCTGCCTTCGGCGGACTTCAGCGCCCAGGACCTGGTCGCGCTGACACACCCCGACGACTTTCCAAGGGCATTCGAGCTGTGGAAGCTCGCGGTGCAGGGCAAGGCCGACTACCACATCGAGTACCGGCTGCTGTTCGGCGGCGAGGAGCACTGGTTCCTGGTGCAGGCCGAGTTCGAGCGCGACGCGCAGGGCCGCGCGGTGCGCGCGCTCGGCGTGATCCAGGACGTGACCAAGCGCAAGCGCGCGGAGCTGGAGATCCAGCAGCTCAACGCCTCGCTGGAGCAGCGCATCCACCGCCGCACCGAGGCCCTGAAGGCCGCCTACGACGAACTGGAAAGTTACTCGTACGCGGTAGCGCACGACCTGCGCTCGCCGCTGCGCATCATCAACGGCTTCGCGCAGGCGCTGCACGAAGACAACCCCGGCATGGGCAGCGACAGCCAGTCACACCTGCAGCGCATCACGGCCGCGAGCAAGAAGATGGGCGAGCTGATCGATGGCCTGCTCACGCTGTCGCAGTTCGCGCGCGGCGAGCTGCAGCGCAAGCCGGTGCACCTCAGCGCCATCGCCACCCGGCTGCTGGAGGAGTTCGCGGGCGCCGAGCCGCAGCGCCGGGTGCGCTGGCAGATCGAGCCGGGGCTGCATGTGATGGCCGACCCGGCCCTGGTGGAGGCCTTGATGCAGAACCTGCTGCACAACGCCTGGAAATACACGGCGAACACGCCCGAGGCGCTGATCCGCGTGGAGGGTGCCTACGAGCACGGCCAGCAGCGCTTCAGCGTGCTCGACAACGGCGCGGGCTTCGACATGGCGCGCGCGGCCAAGCTGTTCCAGCCTTTCCAGCGGCTGCACATGCCGCACGAGTTCAGCGGCCTGGGCATCGGCCTGGCGACCGCGCTGCGCATCGTGCAGCGCCATGGCGGAGAACTGCAGGCCAGCGCCGAGCCTGGGCGCGGCGCCACCTTCAGCTTCACGCTGAGCGCCAAACCCCTGGCGAGCTGAGTTCCCCCGCCTGCATTTCGCGCCGCGCTGGCGGCGTTTCACCCCAGGCATCGGCGATTCGGTCGCAGGCCGCTGGCACCCGGGCGGCGCCCCCGGCACAGTGCGCTCCATCCCCTCCGATGGAGCCCACCATGCAACTCACGCCCCTCATCGCCGTTCACATGACCGCCGCCATCGCCGCCGTGCTGCTGGGCCCGGTGGCGCTCTGGGCACGGCGCGGGCACGCCGCGCGCCAGGCCCACAGCCAGCGCCCGCGCCTGCACCGCGCCATCGGCTACGCCTGGGTCACGCTGATGCTGGTCACCGCGATCTCGGCCATCTTCATCCGCGATTTCAAGCTGCCCAACATCGCGGGCTACACGCCGGTGCACCTGCTGGTGCCCATCGTCTTCGGCAGCCTCTTCCTGGCGTTCCGCGCCCTGCTGCGCGGCAACGTGAACACCCACCGCCGCGTGATGGTGTGGCTGTACGTGAGCGCCTGCCTGGTGGCCGGCGCCTTCACCCTGCTGCCCAGCCGCTACCTCGGCGGCCTGGTCTGGCACCAGTGGCTGGGCCTGGCCTGAACCCTTCCTTTCTTTCCCCCTTGAACTGGAGCACACCATGAACCTCTCGAACCCCCAACACCAGGACCTGGACCGCCTGGCACGCCGCCGCGCGGGCGCCCGCATGGGCTGGTACGTGCACGCGCTGGTCTTTCTTTCGGTCAACAGCGTGCTGGCGATGCTGTCCTTCTCCAGCGGCCGCCACTGGGCCATCTACCCCGCGCTGGGCTGGGGCCTGGGCCTGCTGATCCATGGCCTGGTGGTCTGGCTCGTGCTGGGCGGCGGCGGGCTGCAGCAGCGCCTGGTGGCGCAGGAACGCGAGCGGCTGCAGCGGGAACACGGCCGGTGAGCCCCGTGGCGGCGGCAGGCATGCGGGATACTGCGGCCATGCCGCCGTTCAAGTTCAAGCCCGACATCGCCGCCCGCCGCGCCCTGGTGGTCGTGGTGGTCAACACCGTGATCGCGCTGATCATCACGGCGGTCAACGGCGACGCGTTCGCGGTCAACCTCGTGTACTCGCAGTGCATCGGCCTGGGCATCTGGGCGATGATCGACGGTGGCCGCCACGTGCTCAACCCCAGCGGCTGGCCCGGCGCCTGGCGCATGGCCTTGCTGGTGGTGGTCGCGGTGCTGACGTCCTATGGGGGCGGCAGCGTGGTGGCGAACCTGCTGCTGGGCCGCGATCTGTTCGCGAGCCTGAGCAACGTGCCCCGCGCCACGCTGGGATTCGTGCTGATGTCGCTGGCCGCCGGGGGCTTTGGCGCCTACTACTTCACCAGCCGGGCCATGCTGGCCCATGCGCGCCTCGCGCAGGAAGAGGCCCAGCGCCAGGCCAGCGAGGCGCGCCTGAGGCTGCTCGAATCGCAGCTCGAACCGCACATGCTGTTCAACACCCTGGCGAACCTGCGCGTGCTCATCGGCACCGACCCGGTGCGCGCCACGGCCATGCTGGACCGGCTCAACGACTTCCTGCGCGCCACGCTGACCGCTTCGCGCACCGAGGCCAGCGCCGGCCGCCACACGCTGGATCAGGAGTTCGCCCGGCTGCGCGACTACCTGGAGCTGATGGCGGTGCGCATGGGCCCGCGCCTGCGCTACACGCTGGACCTGCCCGACGAGCTCACCACCCAGCCCGTGCCGCCCTTGCTGCTGCAGCCGCTGGTGGAGAACTGCATCCGCCACGGCCTGGAGCCCAGCCTGCAGGGCGGCGAGGTCCGCGTCAGCGCGCGCCACAAAGGCAGCGACCTGGTGCTGGAGGTCAGCGACACGGGCGTGGGCAGCGAGCCCTCGCCCACACCCGGTTTCGGCCTTTCGCAGGTGCGCGAGCGGCTGGAGACGGCCTACCCGGGCCGTGCGCGCATGGACTGGCAAGGCCAGCCCGGCGGCGGCACGCGCACCCTGCTCACACTGCCATGGACCCCATCCCCATGAACGCCACCGCCCTGCTGGCCGAAGACGAACCGCTGCTGGCCCAGGCCCTGCAGGCCGAACTCGCCCGGGTCTGGCCCGGCCTTCAGGTGCTGCGCCACCGTGGGCGATGGCGACGCGGCGGTGGCGCACGCGCTGCGCCTGCAGCCCGATGTGCTGTTCCTCGACATCCGCATGCCCGGCCAGACCGGCCTGCAGGCCGCTGCCGAGCTGGCGGACGAGTGGCCCGACGGCGTGCCGTTCCCCGCGCTGGTGTTCGTCACCGCCTACGATGCCTACGCGGTGCAGGCCTTCGAGGCGCAGGCGGTGGACTACGTGCTCAAGCCGGTGCAGCCCGATCGGCTGGCGCGCACGGTGCAGCGCGTGCAGCAGGTGCTGGCGCAAAGGCAGCCTGCCAGCGCCGGGGGCGCGGCGTTCGACGAGGCCACGCTCGTGCGCCTGCGCGCCCTGCTCTCGGGCCATGCGCCGGCACCGTCGGCACCACCGCGCCTGCAGGTGATCCAGGCCAGCGTGGGCCAGGGCATCCGCATGGTGCCCATCGGCGAGGTGCTGGTGTTCGAGGCCGCCGACAAGTACGTGCGCGTGCTCACCGCGAAGGGCGAGGTGCTGATCCGCACGCCGCTCAAGGAGCTGATTCCGCAGCTGGACCCGGCGGTGTTCTGGCAGGTGCACCGCGGCACGGTGGTGCGCGCCGATGCCATCGACAGCGTGCAGCGCGACGAAGCGGGCAAGCACAGCCTGCGCCTGCGCGGCCGCCCCGAGAACTGGCCGGTGAGCCGGCTCTACGCGGCGCAGTTCAAGGCCATGTGAGGCCAGCGGTGCGGCTCAGAAGCTGCCGGTGAACTGGTAACGCGATGCGGGGTGCCACATCGCGGCCACCGAGGCCACCTGCCCTTGCGACTGCGTCTGCCGGCGCAGCACCAGGCAGGGGTCGCCCGGCGCCATGTGCAGCATCTCGGCCACCTCGGGTGGCGGCGCGCTGGCTTCGATCACGAAATGCACGCCCTGCAGCGGCGCCACGCGCATCAGGTAGGCGTTGGGCGTCTGGCTGTTGAAGTCCTGCGCCATGTAGTCCGGCGCGACCCGGGGGTTGACCCAGCGGTCTTCGACCTGGATCGGTTCGCCGTTCTCGAAGTGCACCACCACCGAGTGGAACAGCGGCTGATCGGCCTTGAGCCCGAAGCGGCGCGCCAGCGCTTCGCCCGCCTTGGCGCGTTCGAGCTTGTGCAGCTCGCTGCGGTGGGCGTGGCCGCGCGCGGTGATCTCGTCGGCGATGTTGCGGATCGCCACCAGCGTGGCCTGGTACTTCTGCTGCGCCACGTAGGTGCCCGAGCCCTGCACGCGCTCGACGATCTGCTCGTCGCTCAGCTCGCGGATGGCGCGGTTCACCGTCATGCGTGAGACGCCGAACTCGCGCGCCAGCGCCTCTTCGGCCGGGATGGCGTCGCCCTCGCGCCAGACGCCGGCCTGGATCTGCGACAGCACGTGCTGCTTCACCCGCAGGTAGGCAGGGGTTCGTTCGGCGGCGGGCAAGGCGGGAGGAGCGGAGGTCATAGGGTTTCTACCAGGGCGTGAACCGCTGAAGTGGTCTTGACAGCATCGATTATCGGCAGATAAAGTTGTCTATACATATTCAAGATTATCCGGAAAATATGTACACCATCACCAGCCGCCACCCGCCTGAAGGAACCCGCCCCGTGACCACCACCGTCGACCCCCGTCTGGACCCCACCCGCGTGATCCGCGCCCCGCGCGGCAACACCTTGCATTGCAAGAACTGGGTGGCCGAAGCCGCCTACCGGATGATCCAGAACAACCTGGACCCCGAGGTGGCGGAGAACCCGCAGCACCTGGTGGTTTATGGCGGCATCGGCCGCGCCGCGCGCGACTGGGCCTGCTTCGACCAGATCCTGGCCTCGCTGAAAGACCTCGAAGAGGACGAGACCCTGCTCGTGCAGTCGGGCAAGCCGGTGGGCGTGTTCAAGACGCACGTCAACGTGCCGCGCGTGCTGCTCGCCAACAGCAATCTGGTGCCCAAATGGGCCAACTGGGAACACTTCAACGAACTGGACCGCCAGGGCCTGTTCATGTACGGGCAGATGACGGCAGGCTCGTGGATCTACATCGGCAGCCAGGGCATCGTGCAGGGCACGTTCGAGACCTTCGTCGAGGCCGGCCGCCAGCACTACGGCAACGACCTGGCCGGCCGCTGGATCCTCACCGCCGGCCTGGGTGGCATGGGCGGCGCGCAGCCGCTGGCCGCCACGCTGGCCGGTGCCTGCTCGCTCAACATCGAGTGCCAGCAGAGCAGCATCGACTTCCGCCTGCGCACGCGCTACGTGGACAAGCAGGCCAGCGACATCGACGACGCGCTGGCGCTGATCCGCCACCACACGGCGCGCAAGGAAGCCGTCTCGATCGCGCTGCTGGGCAACGCGGCCGAGGTGCTGCCCGAACTGGTGAAACGCGCCCAGGCGGGCGGCCTGCGGCCCGACCTCGTGACCGACCAGACCTCGGCTCACGACCTGATCAACGGCTACCTGCCCATGGGCTGGAGCGTGGCGCAGTGGAAGGCCGCGCAGCGCGATTCGGCCCAGCACGCGCAGCTGGTCGACGCCGCCGCGAAAAGCTGCGCGGTGCACGTGCAGGCCATGCTCGACTTCCACGCCATGGGCATCCCCACCGTGGACTACGGCAACAACATCCGCCAGGTGGCTTTCGACCAGGGCTTGAGCAACGCCTTCGACTTCCCCGGCTTCGTGCCGGCCTACATCCGCCCGCTGTTCTGCGAGGGCAAGGGCCCGTTCCGCTGGGTGGCGCTCTCGGGTGACCCGGAAGACATCCACAAGACCGACGCCAAGATCAAGGAGCTGTTCCCGCACAACCACCACACCCACCGCTGGCTGGACATGGCGCGCGAGCGCATCGCCTTCCAGGGGCTGCCGGCCCGCATCTGCTGGCTGGGCCTGGGCGAGCGCCACCTCGCGGGGCTGGCATTCAACGAGATGGTGCGCACGGGCGAACTCAAGGCGCCGATCGTGATCGGCCGCGACCACCTGGACACCGGCTCGGTGCGCCAGCCCCAACCGCGAGACCGAGGGCATGCGCGACGGCACGGACGCGGTGAGCGACTGGCCCTTGCTCAACGCCCTGCTCAACACCGCCGGTGGCGCGAGCTGGGTCAGCCTGCACCACGGCGGCGGCGTGGGCATGGGCTACTCGCAGCACGCCGGCATGGTGATCGTGGCCGACGGCAGCGACGCGGCCGCCGAGCGCCTGGCGCGCGTGCTGGTGAACGACTGCGGCTCGGGCGTGATGCGCCACGCCGATGCGGGCTACGAGCTGGCGATCGCCACTGCGAAGAAGCACGGCCTGAAACTCCCGATGGTGGCCTGAACGCAGGCGCGAGACACTCCCTCCCATGACCCTTCCCACCCTCACCCTCCAGCCCGGCCAGATGGCGCTGGGCGACCTGCGCGCCGTCTGGCAGCAGGCTGTGCCCGTGCAACTCGCGCCCGAGGCCCAGGCCGGCATCGCGGCCTCGGCCGCGGCGATCCACGCCATCGTTCAGAAAGGCGACGCGGCCTACGGCATCAACACCGGCTTTGGCAAGCTCGCGCGCACGCGCATCCCGGACGAACAGCTCGAGACCCTGCAGCGCAACCTGATCCTGTCGCACTCGGTGGGCACCGGCGAGCCCATGAGCGACGCCACGGTGCGCCTGGTGATGCTCATGAAGGCCGCCAGCCTGGCGCGCTGCGCACTCGGGCGTGCGGCCGGTGGTGATCGACACCTTGCTGGCCCTGCTCAACGCGGGCATCTCGCCGCTGATCCCGGTCAAGGGCTCGGTGGGCGCCTCGGGCGACCTCGCCCCGCTCTCGCACATGACGCTGGCGCTGATGGGCGAAGGCGATGTGTTCGTGCAAGGCCGGCGCGTGCCCGCCGCCACCGCCTTGAAGAACGCCGGCATCTCGCCCCTGGTGCTCGCCGCCAAGGAAGGCCTGGCCCTCATCAACGGCACCCAGGTGTCGACCGCGCTCGCGCTGCACGGCCTCTTCATGGCCGAGCGCCTGCTGGAGGCCGGCACCGTGATCGGCGCGCTGTGCGTGGACGCCGCCAAGGGCAGCGACGCGCCGTTCGACCCGCGCATTCACACGGCGCGCGGCCAGCCCGGCCAGATCGCCGTGGCCGCCGCCACGCGCGCGCTGCTGGCGGGCAGCCAGATCCGCCTCTCGCACCTGGACAACGACGAGCGCGTGCAGGACCCCTACAGCCTGCGCTGCCAGCCCCAGGTGATGGGCGCCTGCCGCGACCTGATTTCCAACGCCGCGCGCACGCTGCTGATCGAAGCCAACGCCGTGACCGACAACCCGCTGGTGTTCACCGACACCAACGAAGTCATCTCGGGCGGCAACTTCCACGCCGAGCCGGTGGCCTTCGCGGCCGACACGCTGGCGCTGGCCATCGCCGAGATCGGCGCCATTTCCGAGCGGCGCATCGCGCTGCTGATCGACAGCACGCTCTCGGGCCTTCCACCCTTCCTGGTGGACAACCCGGGCCTGAACTCGGGCTTCATGATCGCGCACGTGACCGCCGCCGCGCTGGCCTCGGAAAACAAGTCGCACGCCCACCCCGCCAGCGTGGACAGCCTGCCCACCAGCGCCAACCAGGAAGACCATGTGAGCATGGCCACCTTCGCCGGGCGCCGGCTCGACGAGATGGCGCGCAACACCGCGACCATCCTCGGCATCGAGTGGCTGGCCGCGGCGCAGGGCGTGGACTTCCACCGCCCGCTGCGCCACCAGCCCGCGCCTGGCGCGCACCCACGCCGCGCTGCGCGAGCGCGTGCCCTTCTACGCGCAGGACCGCCTGTTCGCGCCCGACATCGAGGCCGCGCTGCGGCTGGTGCTGCAAGGCGAGGCCGGCGCGGGGCAGCAGGACCTGTGCGCCGCCATCTGGGCGACCCCCTGAGGCCCGCGCCGCCATGAGCCGCCTCACCCTCTGGCGCAACGCCCGACTGGCCACGCTGACCCCGGCCCGGGGCGGCGACGGCTGGGGCCTGATCGACCGGGGCGCCCTGCTCACCGAGGGCGGTCGCATCGCCTGGGTGGGCGCGCTGGCCGACCTGCCCGCCCTCGCCCGCCCCGCCCAGGAGGTGGACCTGGGCGGCGCGCTCGTCACCCCCGGCCTGGTGGACTGCCACACCCACCTGGTCTACGGCGGGCAGCGCGCGACCGAGTTCGAACAGCGCCTGCAGGGCGTGAGCTACGAAGCCATCGCGCGCGCGGGTGGCGGCATCCGCTCCAGCGTGGCCGCGACGCGCGCCGCGAGCGAAGCGCAGCTGCTGGCCAGCGCCCGCCAGCGCGCGCTGTGCCTCATGGCCGAAGGCGTGACCACGCTGGAGATCAAGTCCGGCTACGGCCTCTCGCTGGAGGCCGAGGTGCGCTGCCTGCGCGTGGCGCGCCGCCTGGGCACCGAACTGCCGCTGACCGTGCGCACCACCTTCCTGGGCGCCCACGCCGTGCCACCGGAGTTCGAAGGCCGGCCGGACGGCTACATCGACGCCGTCTGCGCCTGGCTGCCCGAGCTGCACGCGCAGGGCCTGGTGGACGCGGTCGATGCCTTCTGCGAGCGCATCGGTTTTTCACCCGCGCAGACGCGGCGCGTCTTCGACACCGCGGTCGGCCTGGGCCTGCCGGTCAAGCTGCACGCGGAGCAGTTGTCCGACCAGGGCGGTGCCGCGCTCGCGGCCTCCTACCGGGCGCTCTCGTGCGACCACCTCGAACACCTGAGCGCCGAGGGCATCGCGGCCATGCGGGCGGCCGGCACCGTGGCCGTGCTGCTGCCGGGCGCGTACTACTTTCTCCGGGAGACGAAACTGCCGCCCATCGAGGCGCTGCGCGCGGCCGGCGTGCCGCTGGCCGTGTCCACCGACCACAACCCTGGCACCTCGCCGGGCCTTTCGCTGCTGCTCATGGTCAGCATGGCCTGCACCCTGTTCCGCCTCACGCCGCTGGAAGCGGTGCAGGGCATCACGGTGAACGCCGCGCGCGCCCTCGGCCTGGCCGACCGTGGCCGGCTCGCCGCCACCCAGCGCGCCGACTTCGTGGCCTGGAACCTCGACCACCCGAACGAACTGGCCTACTGGTTTGGCCGCAACCCCTGCCACCGCGTGGTGGTGGGCGGACAGGAAAGGACACCCCATGGACATGGCACCCCCCTTTGAATGGAGCGGCCGCGTGGACGCCGAAGAGACCGGCGTCACCACCCGCTGGCACCAGCACGTGCGCGCGGCCACCACCAGATCCACCGGTGGCGTCACGCTGATCGGCTTCGCGGTGGACGAGGGTGTGCGCCGAAACGGCGGCCGCCCCGGCGCGGCGCGCGGGCCCGTGTCGCTGCGCCACGCCCTGTGCAACCTGCCCGTGCTGGGCGAGCCCGCGGTGTGGGACGCCGGCGATGTGAGCTGTGGGAAGGGTGGGCTCGAGGACGCCCAGACCCGGCTGGCCGCGCGCGTGGCCCAGGCCATTCAACACAAGAGCCTGCCGCTGGTGCTGGGCGGCGGCCACGAAATGGCCTGGGGCACTTTCCAGGGCATCGTGAAGAGACGCCCCGACACGAACCGCCTGCTGGTGGTCAACCTCGACGCCCATTTCGACCTGCGCACCGCGGCCCAGGCCAACTCGGGCACACCCTTCCGCCAGATGCACGACTGGTGCGTGCAACACCAGCAGGCCTTCAACTACCGGGCGCTGGGCATCAGCCGTTTCGCCAACACCCAGGCCCTGTTCGACCGGGCGCGGCAGATCGGCGCGCGTTACTGGCTGGACGAGCACCTGCAGGACGCGGGCGGCGTGCACGACGCGCAGCAGGCGCTGTCTCTCGACCTCGCGCAGTGCGATGCCGTGTACCTCACGGTGTGTCTGGATGTCTTGCCCGGGGCGCAGGCCCCGGGGGTGTCAGCGCCAGCGACGCTGGGCGTGCCGCTGGCCCATGTGGAGCGGCTGATCGATCAGGTGATGGCGTCTGGCCGCGTCGTCGCGGCCGACATCGCCGAACTCTGCCCGGTGCTCGACCGCGATTGCATCACCTCGCGCCTGGCGGCGCGGCTGGCCGCGCGCATCGCCCGCGGCGCGGCCTGATCACCACGCATGCGCCTTGCTCAGCGGCGGCGACCGTCGTAGCGGCCGTCGTCACGGTCGTGGCGATGGCCGTGTCGGCGGCCTTCCCACCGTGGCGCGGGGCCCCAACCGGAGCGGTAGACGGGGCGCGGCGCGTAGTACACCGGCGGCGGCCCGTAGTAGATCGGGCGGGGAGCGTAGTAGATCGGACGGGGGGCGTAGTACACCGGCGGCGGCGCGTAATACACGGGGGGCGGGGCGTAGTAGACCGGCGGTGCGTTCGACACGCCCACGACCACGCCCGGGGTATTCACACCAATGGACCAATGCACGTCGCTGCGGGCGTGGGCCTGCGAGCCCATGGCCGACAAGGCCCAGGCACCAGCGGCCAGGGTGGCGAGGGTGAGGCCACGGGCCAGCGCCGAGGTGCGGCTCCAGGGGGTTTTCAAGGTCTGTGTGTTCATGTGGGCTCCAATGCAGGGTGGTTTGCGCACCCCGTGACCGTATTACAGGCAATTCCGCGCTAACCTGTTCCACATACTCGGTCAAAGTCGTTGCCAGACGTAACGCCTGCCCCATCTTTACATTGAAACCCCCATGAAAACCCTCATGCCACCCACCGCGCAGGACGTGCTCGACTTCTGGCTCGGGGACGGCCTGGAACGCGGCTGGTGTTCGGACAAGCGCGACGAGCTCTGGTTTGGCGGCAGCCCCGAGATCGACACGCGCATCCGCGAGCGTTTTGGCGCGCTGGTGGCACAGGCGCTGGACGGCGGCCTGGGCGAGTGGGAGGCGCGCATCGACACGCGCCTGGCCCTGGTGCTGCTGCTCGACCAGTTCACCCGCAACGTGCACCGGGGCCAGGCGCGCGCGTTCGCGGGCGATGCGCGGGCCCAGCAGCTGTCGCTGCAGGCGCACGCCAGCGGCATGGACGCCGAACTCGCCACCGTGGGCCTGGTGTTCCTGAACATGCCGCTGATGCACGCGGAGGACGCCGCCCTGCAGGCCGAGAGCGTGCTGCGTTTCCAGCGCCTGCTCGACACCTGCGCGCCCGAACTGCGCGACACCCTGGAGCGCAACCTCGAATTCGCGCGGCTGCACCGCGACATCGTGGACCGCTTCGGCCGCTTTCCGTACCGCAACGCCGTGCTCGGGCGCACCAGCACGCCCGCGGAAGAAGACTTCCTGAAAGACGGGCCGCGCTTCGGGCAGTGAGGCCGGCGCGTCCCAGGGAAACGTCACCAAAAAGACACGAATAAGTCACGATCGCGTCACGGCCGGTTTCTACAACCGTGGTTTTCAACCACCACGTCGAGACCGCCCGAATGCGCCCCCTGCTGCCCAGCACCCCCACCACCCGCCTGTTCACCGCCTCGCTGCTCATGACCGCCGTGCTCGCCGCCTGCGGTGGCGGCAGCGATGCCCCGGCGCCCACCACGCCGACGCCCGAGGCCACGCCGGTGAGCCTGAAGCTGGAGAAGATCGGCGGCTACAGCACGGGCCAGTTCGGTGTGAGCGCGGCGGAGATTCCGGCCTTTGACGCCGCCAGCAAGCGCCTGTTCGTGGTCAACGCGCAGCTCGGCGCGGTGGACGTGCTCAACCTGGCCAACCCCGCCAATCCGGTGAAGATCGGCGTGATCGACGCCACCGCGGTGCTGGCCGGCGCCGAGATCAACAGCGTGGCGGTGCACAACGGCATCGTGGCCGTGGCGCATCCAGGCCCCGGTGAAGACCGACACCGGCCGCATGGCGCTGTACCGCGCGAGCGACCTGAGCCTGATCAGCTCGGTCACCATCGGCGCCCTGCCCGACATGGTGACCTTCACGCCCGATGGCAACACCGTGCTGGTGGCGAACGAGGGCGAGCCCAGCGACGACTACCAGGTGGACCCCGAAGGCAGCGTGAGCGTCATCGACGTGCGCAACCCCGCCGCGCCGGTCGTGCGCACCGCGACCTTCACCGCGTTCAACGGCCAGGAAGCCACCCTGCGCGCCGCCGGCGTGCGCATCTACGGCCCGAACGCCACCGCCGCGAAGGACTTCGAGCCCGAGTACATCGCCGTCTCGGCCGACAGCAAGACCGCCTGGGTGACGCTGCAGGAGAACAACGCGATGGCCAAGGTGGACATCGCCACCGCCACCGTCACCGGCGTGCTGCCGCTGGGCCACAAGGACCATGGCGTGGCCGGCAACGAACTCGACGCCTCGGACACCGACGGCGGGACCATCAACATCAAGACCTGGCCCGGCGTGCGCGGCATGTACCTGCCCGACGCCATGGCCTCGTACACCGTGGGCGGCGCGACCTACCTGGTCACCGCCAACGAAGGCGACGCGCGCGCCTGGGGCGAAGGCAACGCGGCGTACTGGGGCGGTGACGCCACCAAGGGCTTCGTCGAGGAGTTCCGCGTCAAGCACCTGGTCAACAAGAACGGCTGGGCCGGCCGCGCGGGCGACGACCTGCCACCGCAGCTCAACGCCATGGCCGCGGGCGGCCTGCTCAACCCCGCCACCTTCGGCTACTGCGGTGCCATTGCCGGCGACCCGATGGGCTGCCGCGCCGATGCCGCCCTGGGCCGCCTGAACATCAGCTGGACCATGGGCTACCGCACCAACCCCGATGGCTCGCCCATGATGTTCAGCGCCGCCGGCGTGGCCGATCCGCTGGGCAACCGCCTGATGTACGACCAGCTGTACAGCTACGGCGCGCGCTCCTTCAGCATCTGGAACGCCAATGGCGGCCTGGTGTGGGACTCGGGCGCGGAGATCGAGAAGTTCCTCGCCAGCAGCGACTGCAAGCTCGGCCGCGACCGCAGCATTCCCTGCGCGACGTACTTCAACTCCGGCCACGACGAGGGCAACGCGAAGGACAGCCGCAGCGACGCCAAGGGCCCGGAACCCGAGGGCATCGCGCTCGGCCAGATCGGCACCAAGACCTTCGCCTTCATCGGCCTGGAGCGCATGGGCGGCGTGCTGGTGTACGACATCACCAGCCCCACGGCACCCAAGCGCGTGGACTACCTCAACACCCGCGACGAGTGGGTCACCAACCCGCCGAGCCTGGCCACGGCGGGCGACCTGGGCCCCGAAGGCCTGGTGTTCATCCCCGCGGCCCGCTCGCCCAACGGCAAGCCGCTGCTGGTGGTGGGCAACGAAGTGAGCGGCACCACCGCGGTGATGCAGCTCAACCTCACGTATTGAAGGGCTCCCCCCGCGCGCCTTCGGCGCTCCCCCCTCTCTCGCCTTCGGCGGGAGGGGGCGACACCTGGGGCCGGCGGAGCCGGACCCTCGGTGTCTCTGGATGCGGTCACTTCATTCGGGACGCGCCAGTGGCTTCAGTGCTGCCGGCAGCCAGTCGGCCAGCCGGGCGTGGAGGCGGTCTTCGTTGCGCTGCCACCAGATGCCCAGCGCCACCACCCCCAGGCCCAGCAGGGTGAGCGCGAACGGGAACAGCAGGCTGTCCTCGAACACGCGGTAGGCCAGGTAGCCCAGGTAGCTGCGCAACGCCGATGGCGCCCAGCACGGTGAACACGCGCCGCCCGATGGCCGCGCCGAGAAACACCAGGAACACGTTGATCAGCGCGTACAGGAACTTGTTGAGCTCGGAATCGCTGTCGCGCAGGCTGAGGCCGCCCCAGAACATGATCGCGCCGAACAGGTAGAGCCAGAAGGCGAAGTCCTGCCGGTCTTCGGCGTTGTCGGCGGTGCGCGTGCGCAGGTCCACCCACACCGCGATGGCGCAGGTGGCCAGGCCGAACACCAGCGACACGTCGCGCGTGAATGTCCAGTCGAAGCCGTCCTTCTGCATCAGCATGTGCGCCACATCCATGCTGAGGTACCAGATCGTCACCGCCACCGGCATCACCATGAAGGGCAGCTTGTAGCGGTACAGCAGCACCACGGCGGCGGCCAGCGTGGCCAGTTCCAGCGTGAGCCAGCGCCAATCGATGTAGCGGTGGTAGTCGCGGTAGCTGTCGGGCCCACCCTCGGGCCACAGGCCGATGCCCGACTGGAACGCCCACACCGCCAGCGGCACCAGGCACACGGCCAGCGTGGCCAGCACGCCGGCGGGCGTGCGCAGGCCCTTCTCCAGCAGGTTGCCCGCCACCAGCAGCGCCCCCGTGAGGTAGCCCAGGGCCAGCACGAACACGCCCCAGGCGCCGAAAAGCTCCCAGCCCAGCGTCATGAACAGCGTCATGGCGCCGATGGCCAGCATGCCGCCGAAGTAGTAGAGGGTGTTGGTGAAGCTGAACGCCGGGCCCCGGTCCAACGCTGGGCGCGGGGCCTGGGCCGGCGGTGCCGCCCAGCCGGCGGCGAGGTCTTCCTGGGCGAGCTCGGCCGCCGTGGGCACCACGGAGGGGGACGGCGAGGCACCTGCCGCCACCCGCAACGGGCTGCCCGGCGACGCCCACGACGCCCAGAGCGCATGCGCCTCGGCCGGCTGGATGGCCCCACTCTCCACGGCGGCCTCCACGTCGCGCCAGCCCAGCTGCACGCGCACCGAGGGCAGGAACACGTCCTCCGTCTGCGTGATTTCCCACCGCGTCGGCTCGTCGGTGGGCATGGTGTCGGGGTTGTCGTTGTTGTTCATCTCGGGCTTCCTCTTCCTCGTCCGGGAACGGCCACGATACCGGAAAGCGCCACCCTGGAACCAAAGTAGCACTCGGCCCGGCGCGGTGGGCATCGGGCCGGATCAATAGAATGGCGCATGAGCTCCACCCACCCCAGCAACAAAACCAGCACCCCCGCCACCGAGGGCGAACACAAGGTCAGCAACTTCCTGCGCCAGATCATCGAGAACGATCTGGACAAAGGCACCTACCAGAGCCGCCGCTGGGCGGGCAGCCCCGGCGACGCCGCGCACCAGGCCCAGGGCCAGCCCGACCCGGCCAAGATCCGCACCCGCTTCCCCCCGAGCCCAACGGCTACCTGCACGTGGGCCACGCCAAGAGCATCTGCCTGAACTTCGGGCTGGCGCGCGACTATGGCGGCGTGTGCCACATGCGCTTTGACGACACCAACCCGGAGAAGGAAGACACCGAGTACGTCAACAGCATCATCGATGCCGTGAAATGGCTCGGTTTCAGCTGGGAGGCCCACGGCCGGCAGCACCTCTACCAGGCCAGCGACTACTTCGACTTCATGTACCGCGCGGCCGAGTACCTGGTGCAAGCCGGCCACGCCTACGTGGACGAGCAGACCACCGAACAGATGCGCCTGAACCGGGGCGACTTCGGCAAACCCGGCGTGGACAGCCCCTTCCGCAGCCGCACGCCCGCCGAAAACCTCAAGCGCCTGCGCGAGATGCGCGACGGCCTGCACGAGGACGGCAGCATGGTGCTGCGCGCCAAGATCGACATGCGCCAGCCCCAACATCAACCTGCGCGACCCGGCGATCTACCGCATCCGCCGCGCCACGCACCACAACACGGGCGACACCTGGTGCATCTACCCGATGTACACCTTCGCGCACCCCATCGAGGACGCGCTGGAGCAGATCACCCACAGCTTCTGCACGCTGGAGTTCGAAGACCAGCGCCCGTTCTACGACTGGCTGCTCGAACGCCTGTGCGAAGGCGGCCTGCTGCAGACCCCGCCACCGCGCCAGTACGAGTTCGCGCGGCTCAACCTCACCTACGTGATCACCAGCAAGCGCAAGCTCGCGCAGCTGGTGTACGACCACAAGGTCAGCGGCTGGGACGACCCGCGCATGCCCACCATCGTCGGCCTGCGCCGGCGCGGCTACACGCCCGAGAGCATCCAGCTGTTCGCCGAGCGCATCGGCGTGACCAAGAGCGATTCCTGGATCGACTACAGCACGCTCGAAGGCTGCCTGCGCGAAGACCTGGAGAACAAGGCCCACCGCGGCATGGCCGTGCTCGACCCGGTCAGGCTGGTGCTTACCAACTGGGCCGAGACCTTCGGCAGCGATGACTACACCGAAGACTGCACCCAGCCCGCTCTGCCCCACTCGGCCATCGCCGAAGGCCAGCCCGAGCCCGCGCCGCGCGTGTTCAAGATCGGCCAGGCCGTGTGGATCGAGCGCGAGGACTTCGAGGAAGTGCCACCCAAGGGTTACAAGCGCCTGTTCCCCGGCAACGTGGTGCGCCTCAAGGGCGGCTACGTCATCGAATGCACCGGTTGCGCGAAAGACGCGGACGGCAAGGTCACCGAAGTGCACGCCAAGGTCATCCCCGGCACCAAGAGCGGCACCCCGGGCGCCGACAGCGTGAAGGCCAGGGCCGCCATCACCTGGGTGAGCGTGGCCGATGGTGTGCAAGCCGAAGTGCGGCTCTACGACCGCCTCTTCCTCGATGCGCAGCCCGACGCCGGTGGCAAGGACTTCATCGAAGCCCTGAACCCGAACAGCCTGAAGGTGGTGACCGCCTACGTGGAGCCTTCACTGGCCCAGGCGAAGCCGGACGACAAGTTCCAGTTCGAACGACACGGCTACTTCGTGGCCGACCGCCAGGACCACGTGGCGGGCAAACCGGTGTTCAACCGGGCGACGGGGTTGAAAGACTCCTGGGGCAAATAAACACATCCAAGGGAACATCCCACCATGCTCACCAACCTCACGCCGTTCCTGCTGCACTGGGCCATCACGGGGTTCGCGCTCTGGGTGGCGAGCCATGTGTTCAAGGGCATCCAGTTCAGCAGCACGTCATCGCTGGTGGTGTCGGCGCTGCTGCTGGGCCTGGCGAACGCGATCGTGCGACCCTTGCTCGTGCTGCTGACCTTGCCCTTGACGCTGCTGACCTTCGGCCTGTTCCTGCTGGTCATCAACGCGCTGATGCTGTTGCTGGTGGCCAAGGTGGTGAACGGCTTCAAGGTCGATGGCTTCTGGACGGCGTTCTGGGCCAGCCTGTTCATGTCGTTGCTCAGCGTGGTGCTCGGCGCCTTCGTGCTGGGCGGCTCGCCGGAGTACACCATCGAGACCAGCCCGGGGCCTGGGTCTGTCTGGCTTTGAGTCCTGAAGACGCGACCGAGCAAACCGTTTCACCGCCGCTCATGGCGGCACGTGGGCGCAAGCTCAGCAATTCAGTTCGCGATAGCGCTTGCGGCTCTGGAACAGGTCCCACTGCGCTGCATGCAAGTTTTGCGGACTCGCACTGCGCTCCACTGCCTCCTGGCTCTCCAACCGCGAATCCAGCAGCGCGCATTCCAGCTTGGCAGCGTGCGGTAGCTTGAATCGCCGATGCAGGGTGGCGCGCTGTGAATCGTCCAACCCTGTGATCGGGCGCATGGCATCTCCCATGACCTTGTCCAACTCCGCACGGCGCACGTCAACCCCCTTGCGGCTTACCCCGCTGGATTTGTCCAGCCCCTGCGTGGGCGTGGTGTCTACCGCTCGGGCACCGACGCAGGGCTCGTGAAAGTAGGTAACCTGACCTTTGGCCTCGCAGCGGTACACGGTCTGTGCCTGCCCGGCAAACGTCACCAGGGCCAAGACCAGGACCGCTGGTCGGCCCAGCGTGATCGTTCGCCGGTTGCCCCACACTTTCGTTCGCATTCGCCTCTCCCCCATGTTTTGGTCTGCGGCATCATGCCTGCGCCGACACCACAAAGAACAGGGGAGTTCCGCCAATCGCGAAACCGCCACATCGCCGATCGCGCCGACGAGACCAACGGCCCTTTCTGAAAAGGGGTGTGACCGCCCTGATGGTCGGGGCCGGCTTCTTTCTGGCGTTCCTGATGCTGTCCGGGCACCCCCGGTTTGGTGCGATGGGTGTCGCGCTGCTCACACCGGCATGGCTGGCAACCGGCTTCGGCGTGCTGCTGGTGGGCATCCACTACGTGCTGCAGGAAAAGACCGGAGAAGCCAAACAGCCGCTGCCGAAAATCTCACCGCCACCGCTGCGTGCCGCTGCGGCCCCCACGGCAACGGAGACCAAAGCAACCAGCCCTCCCCCCACCAACTGGAGTCCTGCCGTTTTCAAGGCCATCGAATGGCGGCGCTTCGAAGCGGTCTGCGAAGCGCTGTTCGCGCAAGCCGGGTTTGAGGCGCGCACGCAGTCGCATGGACCCGACGGCGGGGTGGACGTGTGGCTGCATTCAAAGCACGCGCAAGGGCCCGTGTCGGTGGTGCAATGCAAGCATTGGCTGTCCAAGCCGGTGGGCGTCAAGGAAGTGCGCGAGTTCTTCGGTGTGATGGCATCGCACCAGCTGAAACGCGGCACCTACGCGACCACCTCGACATTCACGCCCGACGCATTGACGTTCGCCAGGAGCAACGGCATTCACGCGCTGGACGGTGTCGGTCTGCTCAAGCTGATTGCCACGCGCACATCCGAGCAGCAGCAAGCCTTGCTGGCCGTGGCTTTTGAGGGCGACTACGCGCGGCCGACCTGCGCCAGCTGTGGCACCAAGATGGTGGAGCGCCAGTCCCGCAAGGACAGCTCCATGTTCTGGGGATGTGCGAACCACCCCCGATGCAGGAAGACCCTGACAATGGCACGGCAGGCCGCGTAAACAACAGCCCCATGCACCAGCACGTCTGCCCTCACTGCCGCAACGCCTCGGTGCCCAATCTGGCCGTTCGTTGGTCCAGCAGAGAAAGCCCCGCCGAGTGCGCGGCATGCGGCCAGCTTTCTCATGTCGTCAGCAGCACGTCCAGCGGCATCTGGGTGTTCGGTGTGCTTTTGGTGGTTGCTTCAGGGATTGCCGCGTTGGTGACGCAATCCCTTTGGGTGGGCCTTGCGGGTTTGGCGCTGATGGTTGCCTGCAACGTATGCGCATGGCGGCGTACAGAGCTGTGGCCGATCAGCAAGACCGATGCCCGGACGGCCAACAAGGTGGGTTGGTGGGCGGCCATCGGGGCCTGGGTCGTGGCGCTTTTCGTGAACTGATCGCTGGCGTCTGCACCCATGGCCCGCCCCCACCACCACGTCTACGTGATCGAACTCTCCAGGGACGTGCTGAACGAAAGCAAATTCCGCAAGAACAACCCGGGCTACATCGACGGCAAACCCTGCGTCTACGTCGGCATGACCGGCCTCGACCCGGACGTGCGTTTCGACAAGCACAAGGCCGGCATCCAGGCCAATGCCTACGTGTTCAAGTACGGGCTGCGCCTGCTGCCCGACCTCTACGAGGCCTTCAACCCCATGCGGTACGAAGCGGCCGTGGAGAAGGAAATCGAGATCGGCATCGACCTGCGCTCGGCCGGTTTCGGCGTCTGGCAGGCCTGAGTCGGCCGGCTCAATGGGTGGTGCCGGCGCCCAGCGCGTGGTCCTTGTCCACCTGCAGCGCGCTGCGCACGGCCACCCGCAGCCCGCGCACGATGTCGTCGAGCGCCATGTTCGGCACCCCCTGTTCCGGCAGCCACGGCACGTGCACGAAACCACCGCGCGTGTGCGCCAGTTCTGGCACCGTGGACAGGGTGCGCATCAGGCCGTAGAACACGTGGTTGCAGACAAAGGTGCCGGCGGTCTGCGACACCTCGGCGCCCACGCCTTCTTCGTGCAGCGCGGCGAGCATGGCCTTGATGGGCAGGCCGGTGAAGTAGGCCACGGGCGCGTCCCGGACCACCGGCGTGTCCACGGGCCTCGCGCCCGCGTTGTCGGCCAGGGGCGCGTCGTTCACGTTGATGGCCAACACGCTCCAGCGACAACACCTTGCGCCCACCGGCCTGCCCCACACAGATGACGAGGGCAGGCTGATGCTGCCGCAGCAGCGCGTCCAGCTCGCACAGCGAGGCGTCGAACACGGTGGGCAACTGCGCCGCCACCACGGTGTGGCCGAGCACTTTGCGGCCGTGCAGCGCCTGCACGGCCAGCCAGCTGGGGTTGAGCGATTGGCCGCCGAAGGCGTCGAAACCGGTGAGCAAGACCTTTTTTCTGCATCGCGTCAATCTACCGCACGCAGCGCCTGCAGCCGCCCGTGGGCCTCGGAGGCGATGTCCAGCGGGGTGCTGCGCTTGATGCTGAGGTAGTGCGCGGTGAACACGTCCAGCCACGCGGCCAGCGTCTGTGCCGCATGGCTTTCACCGGCCAGGTCCAGGCAGAGCGCCGCCACTTCGGATGTGCAGAAGTGGCTCTCGCGGAACGACCGCCTCAGGCGGTAGTTGGAGACCACCTGTTCGGGGTGCAGGCTGAGCACGGGCAGGTGGTCCAGATAGGGGCTCTTGCGGAACATCTTGCGCGCTTCGGACCAGGTGCCGTCGAGCAACACGAACAAGGGTTTCCTGGCGCTTCCGTGTGCGGGCTCCGCGTGCTGCAGTTCGGTCACCACGCGCTCGGGCGGCACGAACTCGCCGGGAAACACGAGGTAAGGCTGCCATTGCGGGTCAGCCAGCAGGGCGGGCAGGCCGGGGTCCACTTCGGTGCGGGACCATTTGAAGGCCCAGGTGTCGGCCACCACGTCGGCCACCAGCCAGCCGGTGTTGCTGGGCTTGAGCGCTTCGATGTCGCCCATGATGAGGCAGACGCCGGCGTGCGTGGGCGTCCGCGGGCGCCAGGCGCACAGGCAATGGCTGGCGGTCAGCCGGCAACCGGCGCAGCGCCCCAGGCCCGAGCCGCGGGCCACAAAAGGTTTGGCACTGGCGGCCAGGCGGGCGGTGCGCAGGCGCGAGACGGCATGCCCGGAGGCGGAAACAGAATGCATGCAAGGAATGTAGGCGCAAGTGCCCAGGCAGGGATTTTTCTTACACCCGCGGTCGCCAGATGTAACGCCTTTCGCGGTCAGCCGGCCCTGGCTCCGTTGGTCGCCCTGCGGGGCGGCCTGAACGGCGTTTGGCACATGATGGCGGGGATTTCTCATGACCAAGACCACCAGCTCCAAGACCAAGTCCGGGCGGCGCAAAGCCCATCGGCGCAGAACCCAACCCCTGCTTTTCAACGGCCTCGGCGCGCTGTTGGCAGGCATCTTCCTGTGGATGGTGTCCTTGGCGATGGCGACCGAGGCTTCGCTCAAGTCCGCCGCCAAGGCCTTGCTTGCACCGGCCTGGATGGCGCTGGGCCTGGGCGTGGGGCTGCTGGTGCTGCACGTGATGTCCAAACGCCGCGCGCAGGCCGAAGCGGCCATGCTGCTGCGCCAGCACTCGACCTTCCTCGAACCGATGCCGCGGCTCAAGCCCCGCCCCAGCAAGCCCAGGCACAAGGAGCCCTTTCAGGGACAGCAGCAGCGCACATCGGCCACGGGCCGGTAGCGCTTGCGCTGCTGGATCCGCACGCAATGCGAAAGGGCGTGACAAACTTGACGGGATAGGACCTCGCCCTCCCGGTCGACTCCCGATAATCCTCGCATGCCCATTGCCGAAATCGCTGTCTGGTCCGCCATGCTGGGTGGCTTGTGCACCCTCGCGGCACTGGCACTGGCTGACCTGTTCCAGGGCCACAGCATCGGCTCTCTTCGCAACCTGCTGTTCGTGTCGATCACCGGCGCCAGTTGCGTGGTGATGACGGGTTTGCCCGAGGTCTTCTTTCCCGATCTGCCCGAGCGGCTGATGATGGTGCTCAAGGCCGGCCTGGGCCCGGCGGCCGGGGCCATGGGCCTGTACTACGTGGGCACGTGGCTGGGCGGCGCCCGCGAGGACGGGCGGGTGCACCGGCTCACAGCGGTGGGCGGTGCGCTGCTGGTGTCTGCCACGGTCATCCTGGTGGTGCTGGCCAGCCAGATCGAACCCGACAATTTCCGCGAATTGCTGGTGCGCACCGCGGTGGTGAACATGGTGCCGGTGTTGCTGGCGCTGGCTGCCGCGTTGCGCGCCGCCCGGCTGGGTGACCCGCTCGCGCGCTGGATGGTGGTGGCGATCGGCTGCCTGGCCGTCACGACGATCGGCCACTACCTGCGCGGCCTCGACGTGCCGGGGCTGGGCCTGGGCGCCTGGCTGTTCACCGCGGTGATCACGCTGGTGTTTTTCCTCATGGCCTCGGTGCTGGGCCTGCTGCGCAACCGGCACAACCGCGAGATCGCGCGCCTCTCGCGCCTGTCGAACAGCACGGACCCGGCCACCGGCCTGTCCACGGGTTCGGCCCTCATCGCCGACGTGGAGCACGCCCTCTGGCGCGCCGCCCGCCTGGACTGCGAGGCAGCCGTGTTGTGCCTGTACGTGAGCAACCTGTACGAACTGGCCGAATCGGCCGGTCCCAGCGCGGAGCATCAGATCCTGTCCACCGTGGCGGCGCGCATCCGCCGCGCGGCGGGCTTTCGTTGCGTGGTGGGGCTGTACCACCCCCGGTGCTTCGTGGTGGTGCTCACCATGGACCCGCACCAGCCCCCCGTGCGCGCCACGGCCGCGCGCATGGCCTTGACGGTGTCCAACCCCTTGACGGTGTTCGACGAGCAGCGCAAGCGCCAGCCGTTTCGCCCGCGCATCGGCCTGGGCGTGGTCACGGTGGACCCCGCCAGCGCCACGCCCACCGACGTGATCAACGAAGCCGAGCGCCAGGCGCTGGCCACTCGCCAGCACGGCACCCCGCGACGGCGAACAAGGGGTGGAAACCGAGCCCGCGCGCCTGCGCTGACGGCCCTGAGCGCCCAGTCCGTGCCGGACAATGGCCTCATGAACGCCAACATCCTGCGCCTGAGCCCCGCCGCCGAACGCAACAAGCGGCCCATTCTGGACGTGCTCCGCCAGGTGCTGCCCGAGCAAAGCCGCGTGCTGGAGATCGCCTCGGGCACGGGCCAGCACGCGGCCTGGTTCGCCGCCGCCATGCCGGGCTGGCGCTGGCAGCCCACGGACTTCCAGGCCGACGCCCTGCCCTCCATCCGCGCCTGGGCAGCCGACACCACCGCAGGCCATGTGCTCGCGCCGCTGCAGCTGGACGTGCTCGCACCCGCGTGGCCGGTGGGCCCCGAGCCTTTTGACGGCATCTATTGCGCCAACATGCTGCACATCGCGCCCTGGGCGACCTGCGCGGCGCTCATGCAGGGCGCGGCCCGGCACCTCACGCCGCTGGGTGCGCTCATCACCTATGGTCCCTACCTGGAAGACGGTGTGCCCACCTCGCCCGGCAACCTGGCGTTCGACGAGAGCCTGCGGCGCGAGAACGCTGCCTGGGGCATCCGCCGGCGGGAAGCCGTGGAGGGTGAAGCCCGGCGCGCCGGCCTGGTGCTGAGCGAACGGCATGCCCTGCCGGCCAACAACCTGCTGCTGGTCTGGCGCCGGGAACCCTGAGCCCTCGCCCCGGCTCCACCTCTCTACCACCGCGCCACACCTTTTCCACACCATGCTCAGAAACCTCAAGGACCTGTTCGACACCCTCACCGCCAGCCTCACGGCACCGGCCGGCGCCCAGGCGCCCGCCGAGCAGGAACACACCCTGCAGCTCGCCACCGCCGTGCTGCTGGTGGAAGTGATGCGCGCCGAGCCCAGCCTGCAGGACAGCGAGCGCGACGCGGTGCTGACGGCCCTGCGCCGCAAGTTCGCGCTGAGCGACGACGAGCTGCAGCGCCTGTTGGAGCTGGCCCACGAGACCGCGCGCACCGCCTACGACTACCAGCGCTTCACCGCGCTGATGAACGAGCGCTTCACCCAGGCGCAGAAGATCCGTGTGGTGGAAGCGATGTGGGAGGTGGCCTTCGCCGACCACCACCTGGACGCGCACGAGCACCATGTCATCAGCAAGGTGGCCGGCCTGCTGCATGTGACACATGGTGAGTACATCGCGGCCAAGCTGCACGCCCAGGCCGCCATGAAAGGCTGAGCCGCGCGGCTTCGGCGGCCGGCACAAGCCGGTACAGAACTTTGCACAGGCGGAGCGCGGCATTTACCGGGCGTTCACATGCGCCGGACACGATGGAGTCTCACCAACCCCAGGAGAAAGCTCCATGAAATCCCGAAACCTTGTTGTGTACGCCCTGGCGGCCGCCTCCCTCGGCGTGAGTTCGCTGTCCTTCGCGCAAGGTGCGCGATTCGAGCCCAGCCACCTGCAGCGCGTGGACGACCGGCGCGATGACCGCCGGGACTACCGCCAGGACCGGCGCGACGATCGCCGCGATTTCCGCCACGACCGCCGTGACGACCGGCGCGACTACCGCCACTCGCGCAACGACCGGCACTACCACCACTACTACTACAACGCGCGCGGCCCCGAGTTCCGCCGCGGTGGCTACATCCCCTACGAATACCGCAACCGCCAGTACGTGGTGGTGAACCCGCACCAGCACCGCCTGTACGCGCCGCCGCGCGGCCACCAGTGGGTGCAGGTCGGCACCGACTATGTGCTGGTCGCCATCGCCACCGGCCTGATCGCCAACCTGATCCTGAACAACTGACGTTCCACGGCGCAGACACCGCCGCGCCCAGGGCGCAGCACATCCGCAAGCCGGGGTGCTGCGCCCTTTGCCATGGGCCCCACGCTCACGGGGGTGCGCCTTCTCTGCGATGATGCGGCCCAGGAAAACCACCGATGCGATCCGCCATGAAACTCCGCCACATCACCCTCCCCCTGATGGCCGCCCTGGCCCTTTCGCTGGCCGCCTGCTCCAAGGAAGAAACCACCGGCGCGCCGAGCGCCGCTGGCGCCCCCGCGGCCGACACCAGCCCCATCCCCCCGGCCCAGGCCTACGATGTGCTCGCCGCGCAAGGCAAGGGCTTCACCGCCGGTGCCCTGATGAGCGCCAACACGGTCTACGTGCTGTTCGACCCGCAGTGCCCGCACTGCGGCCACCTGTGGCAGGCGTCCGTGCCGCTGCAGAGCAAGGTGAAGTTCGTGTGGCTGCCCGTGGCGATCATGAACGCCAAGAGCGCGCCGCAAGGCGCGGCCATCATGACCGCCGCCAACCCGGTGGAAACCATGAACGCGCACGAGCAGCAGCTGCTCACGGGCCAGGGCGGCATGTCGGCCTCGGCCAGCATTCCGGACGACGTGATGGCGAGCATCAAGGCCAACACCGCGCTGCTGGAGCGCCTGGGCGCCACCTCGGTGCCGTTCATGGTGCGCCAAGCACCAGCGCACGGGTGCCGTGATCACGCAAAGCGGCGCCCTCGGCGTCGAGGCCCTGCGCAATTTCCTGGGCATGGGGCAGTAGCCCGAGGCTGCGCGTTCCGGGCGCCCGGCAGGGGCTTGAAACGCGCATTTTGTCGCTTACCATCGGCGCATCTGCCGCGTTTCGCGGTGTCAATTGGAGGTCCCCATGGGCAAGGAACAACGCAACGAAAAAATGGCCAAGAAACCCAAGAAGGACACCTCGGCGCCCAAGGGCCCCGTGTCCTCCGACCGGCCGGTGCCGCCGGTCACGTCCGTGATGCCGCGCGGCAAAGAGAAGAACAAGTGAGCGCCGCCGCATGAAGGCGACGTGGAACGGCGTGACCATCGCCGAGAGCGACGACACCGTGGTCGTGGAAGGCAATCACTACTTCCCGGAGAGTTCGCTCAACCGCGATCACGTCACCTTCAGCAACCACCGCACCACTTGCGCGTGGAAGGGCCAGGCGAGCTACTACTCGCTGCTGGTCAACGGTGAGCTCAACACCGACGCCGCCTGGTACTACGCCGACCCCAAGCCCGAGGCCGAGATGGTCAAGGGCCGCGTGGCGTTCTGGAAAGGCGTGAAGATCGAGGCCTGAGTACCGGCACGCCTCAGGCCGCGTCGCGGCCGAGCCGGCGCAGCTTGGCCTGCCACTGGGCCACACCGGCCTCCCCCAGTTGCTCGACCGAGCCCACCAGCGTTTCGTGGATCGGCGCGAAGCCGATGAACCCGAGGATGTTGCGCTCCAGCGCCTTGATGCTGTGCGCGCGGAAGTACCAGCGGTAGGCCAGCGCCGGCATGCCCATGGTCACCACCACACGGGCCGAGCGGCCGCTCAGGGGCTTGCGGCCGAACTCCTTGGGCCCCTCGGGGCCGACCGCGAAACCCGGCCGCGCCACCTGCTCCAGCCAGGCCTTGAGCAGCGCCGGCATCTCACCCAGCCAGAGCGGAAAGAACAGCACCACGTGCTGGGCCCAGAGGATGTGCTGCTGCGAGGCCTGCAGCGCCGGGGGCACGCCGCCGTGTTTCCAGTCGTGCGCGCTGCGCAGCACGGGAAAGTCCAGTTCACCCACCGCCACGCGGCGCACCTCGTGGCCGGCCGCGATCGCGCCGCCCGCGTAGGCCTCGACCAGCAGGTGGTTGAGGTGCCGGCCCGAGGTGTCGGGATGGCCTTCGATCAGCAGGATGCGGCGGGGAGAGGTGCTCATGGCAGGCTCCAGAAGGGGTGGAGCCCATGCTCGCACCGCGCGGGCGCGGGCGCCTTGACGCGGGTCAAGGCCCGCTCACCGGCTCAGCGCCGGTCGGGCTTGCGCGGTTTGGCCGCGCGTTCCTTCTTGCGGCCCTGGCGCTCGGCGTCCGCCTTCTGCCCGGCCTGAAGCCAGCGCACGAACTGCTCGGGCGTCTCCAGCGTGATGCGCCCGAGCGTGCCGCTGCGGAAGTCCGCGATCACCAGCTCGGCCGCCTTCTGCCAGTTCACCGCGCCACCGCCCGCCAGCGCACCGCGCTTGCGGCCGATCGCCTCCATGAGCTCTTCGTCCGGCAGGGCCGCGATGGCCTCGGGCGCGAGGCCCAGCTTGTAGCGCGCCTCCAGCAGGGGTGCGTAAGACAGCTTGAGCTTGTTGAGCAGCTCCAGCGCCACCTCCTGGTCGTCGTAGGCGTTGCGGCCCACCGCGCCGCTGGCGGCGAGGTTGAAGCCACTTTCAGGCACCACGATGCGCGGCCAGAGCATGCCAGGCGTGTCGAACAGGTAGAAGTCGTCGGCCAGGGCGATGCGCTGCTCGGTGCGGGTGATGCCGGCCTCGTCGCCGGTCTTGGCCGCGCGCTTGCCCATGAAGGTGTTGATCAGCGTGGACTTGCCCACGTTGGGAATGCCGCAGATCAGCACCCGCATGGGCTTGACCATGCCGCCCCGGTTGGGCGCCAGCTCGTGGCAGGACGCGATGATGGCGCGCGCCGGTGCCGTCACGCTGGCGTCCAGCGGGATCGCGCGCGTGTTCGGCTGGGCGTTGTAGTGCGCGAGCCAGAGCGCGGTGCGCTCGGGGTCGGCCATGTCCTGCTTGTTGACCACCTTGAGCGTGGGCTTGGCCGAGGTGAGTTCGGCCAGCAGCGGGTTGGCGCTGGAGCCGGGCAGGCGCGCGTCGAGCATCTCGATCACGACATCGATGTCCTTCACACGCTCGGTGATGGCCTTGCGCGTGAGGTGCATGTGCCCGGGAAACCACTGGATGCTCATCGGGGGAATCTCTCTGGGGAAACGGGGGTTGCGGGGCGGGTGCAGGGATTGTGCCTTGGTGTAACTCCCGGGGTCGCGCGCCTGGGCCGTCCCTACAATCGGCCTCAATCCAACACCCGCAGAGGCGCCTCATGAGCATCACCGTCAAGATCGATCTGGGCTACGAGTTCGACGTCAAGGCCAAGGCGGCCGAGGTGTTCGAAGTGCTCTCCAATGTGCCCGAGTCGGTCAGCCATTTCCCGAAGGTGGAGAAGCTCAGCGACCTGGGCGGCGGTGTCTACCAGTGGGAAATGGAAAAGGTCGGCACCGCGCAGGTGAACATCCAGACCGTGTACGCCAGCAAATACGTGAGCGACCAGGCGCGCGGCACCGTTAAATGGACCCCGGTCAAGGGCGTGGGCAACGCCCTGGTGGGCGGCAACTGGAAGATCGTGGACAACAAGAAGTCCACCGGCCTGACCCTGGCCATCCAGGGCGAGATCGAGGTGCCTCTGCCCGGCCTGATGAAGATGGTGGTGGCCCCCGTGGTCGAGGGCGAGTTCGAGAAGCTGGTCGAAAAGTACATCGCCAACCTCATCAAGCGCTTCGGCGGCGAGGCCTGATCCGCCCCTTGCCGCCTTCAGTGAGCGCGTTTCAAGTCCTGCGCGCGATCCGCACGATGGCGTCGTAGATCTCGTGCTCGGCATCCACCGGGTCGAGTTCGCCCGCGGCCGCCGCGAACGACACGGCCTCCGCCGTGCCCAGCATGGCGCGCATGCCCGCCGGCCCGATGGGCTGCTTCGCGAACGGCTGCAGCGCGGCCTGGCACTTCGCCTGGAACGCCGCCTCCAGCTTCTTCTTCAGGGCGTCGAGTTCGGGTGAGCCCGCCAGCGCCGCGCTGACGCCGGGCATCTCGCGGCCCATCGCCATGACGCAGTTGAGATAGGTGGCAGCGATCACCTTCGCCACGGCCGGGAGCGACTTGCCCGATGCCTGCAAGGCCTCGTCCATCAAGGCGTGCTGCCGGTTGTCGTACTCCTCGTAGAGCGCGCTGAGCAGGCCGGTGCGCGTGCCGAAATGGTCGTACACCACGGGCTTCGTCACCCCCGCGCGCTCCGCCAGGTAGCCCAGCGTGAGCGCATCGGTGCCTTCGCCCCGCACGATGGACCACGCGACCTCCATGAGCTGGCGGTTGCGGTCTTCCTTGGACAGGCGCTTCTTCGGCGCGGCTTGATCAGCAGGGTTCATCGGATGGCTTGACATTGTTAACCTACCAAAGGTAACCTACAGACAGTAGATTACCAAAGGTAGTTTACACCCAAACCCCAAGGAGCCACCATGCACGCCCTCATCGTCGTCAGCCATCCCGATGCCCAGTCCCTCACACACGCCGTCGCGCGCTCGTTTGCCGAGGGCATTGCGGCCTCGGGCGAGCACACCACCGAGTTCGCCGACCTTGCCGCGGAAGGCTTCGACCCGGCTTTCAACCAGGCCGACCGCAACGCCTACTTTCTCCAGAAGCCCTTGCCTTCGGACGTCCTGCGCGAGCAGGCGCGCATCGACCGCGCCGACGCGCTCGTGCTGGTCTATCCCGTCTATTGGTGGTCGTTCCCCGGTCAGCTCAAAGGCTGGATCGACCGCGTGTTCGCCAATGGATGGGCCTACGACGAGGCGCCCGACGGCACGCTGGGCAAGCGGCTGGGCCGCCTCGCGGTCCACCTCATCGGCATCGGCGGCGCGGACGGCGGCACCTATGCGCGGCACGGCTACGACAAGGCGATGCGCACCCAGATCGACCACGGCATCTTCGATTTCTGCGGCGCGCGGGTCGTCACCTCGGAGTTCCTGCTCGATGTGAATGGGCAGGCGGCGGCGTCCCATGTGGTCACGGCGCGGGCCCTGGGCGGGAATGCGTTCGCGGAAAGCGCCACGTCGGCCGGTGGCGAACGGCTGATCACACCAGGTGCTGCCTGAAGAACGCCAGCGTGCGGTCCCACGAGAGTTTGGCCGCGGCGGCGTCGAAACGCGGCGTGGTGTCGTTGTTGAAGCCGTGCTGGGTGCCCGGGTACTGGTGCGCGGTGTAGCGCACGCTCGCCGCCTTGAGCGCGGCCTCGTAGGCCGGCCAGGCCGCGTTGATGCGCTCGTCCACCCCCGCGAAATGGATCAGCAGCGGCGCCTTCACCTTGGCCGCGGCCTCCACCGGCGGGTGGTTGCCGTAGTAGGGCACGGCCGCCGCCAGGTCGGGCAGCTCGGTGGCCAGCGTGTGGGCCACGCCCCCGCCATAACAGAACCCCACCACGCCGATGCGCCCGTTGCCGTCCGGCCGGGCCTTGAGCGTGGCGGCCGAGGCCAGGAAGTCCTGCTTCGTCTTGGCCTGGTCGAGCTGGGCGAACAGGGCGCGCGCCTTGTCCTCGTCGCCCGGGTAGCCGCCCAGCGGCGTGAGCGCATCGGGCGCGAATGCCAGATAACCGTCGAGCGCCAGGCGGCGCGCGATGTCTTCGATGTGGGGGTTCAGACCCCGGTTCTCGTGCACCACCAGCACGGCCGGCAGGCGCCCGCCGGCGGGGGGCGCCACGGGCTTGCGCAACATAGGCCTTGATGGTGCCGTAACCCATCGGCGAAGGCACGCTCACCGTCTCGGTCTTGATGCGGGGGTCGTTCGCCGGCACCACCTGGGCGGCGGCGAAGTTCGGGCTGAGCGCGGCCAGCAGGCCCGCCGCCGTCATGCCGCCCACCGCGAACTTGGACGCGCGGTCCAGGAAGGCGCGGCGGTCGATGTCGCCATGCACGTAGGCGTCAAACAGGATCAGCAGTTCCTGATCGAAGTCGGCGGCGGTCAGACGAGTCATGGGCGATCTCCGGCAAAAAGATCGCAGGATAGGTCCCCCCGGGGCCGGGCGGGCCATTGCCCATCCGGTCAGGCGGGCTTTGCCGCCCTGCCTCAGGCCGCCAGCGACGCGGTCTGCGCCTGCGGACGGCCCAGCCGCGCCGGCGAGGTGTATTCCTGCCGGTAAATCTCGAACGGCATGGAGTCGGCCGCTTCGATGGCGCGCTGGTCTTCCACCGACTTCGTGGCCATCGCTTCGTACTTCGCCTGCAGCTTGCTGGCCCAGGGCAGGCCCGCCAGGTGCTGGTGCGTCACGCGCGACTGGGCGCGCGCGAACGCGACGAAGGAATCGCCATGGTGCTTGTGCATGGCCTGCAGCACGCGGGCCGAGGGCAGCTTGTCGGGGTCCTGCAGATGGCCTTGCGCCAGGGCCACGGCCAGGGCGTGCTCGTTGCCGCCGTGGGCCTCGTCCAGCAGCGCGGCGATCGGGACGAGCTGCTCCAGCAGCTCGGCGCCCCACTGCATCAGCGGCACGCTCTGGCCGTTGCGCATCAGGTTCAGGCCGGGTTCGCGGCCGCGCGCGGCGGTCAGGTGCTGGTTGTGCGCGAGCTCGCGGATCTCGGCCGGCGTGTCGGGCGGGCTGTCCGACAGCAGGCAGTGCAGCAGGAACACGTCGAGGAAACGCAGCGTGGGCGCGCCGATGCCGATGGGTTCGAAGGGGTTGAGGTCCATCAGCCGGACCTCGATGTACTCCACCCCGCGCTCGCGCAGGGCGTGCAGCGGGCGCTCGCCAGGGCGGATCACGCGCTTGGGGCGGATGGTGCCGTAGAACTCGTTCTCGATCTGCAGCAGCGTGGTGGCGAGCTGGTTGTAGTCGCCGCCCGGGTTGCGGATGCCCACCGCCTCGTACGCGGGCCAGGGGCGCGTGAGCGCGTCGTGCAGCGAGGCCGCGTAGCCTTCGAGGCCGTTGTAGCTCACCGCCAGCGTGGCCTGGGCCTCGCTCTGGTAACCCAGGCGGCCCATGCGCAGCGAGGTGCCGTGCGGCATGTACAGCGTGCCGGTGTCGCCCAGTTTCTGCAGCTCGTGCTGGCGGCCTTCGACGAAGGTGGAGCACAGCGCGGGCGAGGCACCGAACAGCGTGAGCAGCAGGAAGGCGTGGCGGCGGAAGTTGCGGATCAGCGCGAAGTAGCCGTCGTTGTCCACGCCCGGCAGCGACCAGTTGTAGTGGATGCCCGAGATGGTCTGCATGCGCCGGCCATAGCGGTGCGCCAGGCCCATGCGGTAGACGCTCTTGGCGCGGCCCACGTTGGACGAGCCGTAGCGGCCGATGGGGATGGTTTCGTCGGGCGGCAGGCCGCAGGGCATGCTCGACGCCCACATCATCTCGTCGCCCTGGGCGCGCAGGCTGCGCACGGTGTACTGGTGGACTTCGGTCAGCTCGGCCAGACAGGCTTCGACGCTGTCGTGCACGCCCGTGATCAGTTCGAGCTGGGACTCGCTGTAGTCGGTGGTGATGTGGGGGTGCGTGAGCGCACTGCCTAGCGCGGCCGGGTGTGGCGTGAGCGCCAGTTTGCCGTCGGGCTGGGCGCGCAGGCTTTCCTTTTCAATGCCGCGACGCATGCCGCGCAGACGGTCTCCTGGGAGGGCGGCCAGCCGTTGTTCGAGAGAGGTCATACAGGCGTCGTGGTTCGGGTCCGGGGCCGGAAGTTAACACGCCGGCGCCATTTCTGCTGGCAGCGCCCGGATCGACTCTGTGGTAAGGATGTCCGGTCCCTGGGCCCGCCGCAGCCAGGCCTCGATGTCGTCGGGCTCGTTCACCAGGCGCAGTTCGTCGAACGCGGCCTGGGCCTCGGGATAGCGTTTGCGCAGGTAGTTGAGCCATTGTTTGAGCCGCCCGGAGCGGTGGCGGCGCTCCACGCGGGCGCTCACCTGCCGCCAAAAGATCTCGAACAGCGGGGGCAGGACCGACCAGGGCACACCGCCCAGGCCTTTGATGGCCAGGGCCAGGCCGGGGTCGGTCACCATGCCTCGGCCGATCATGAGGTGTTCGCAGCCGGTCACCTCGCGGCAGCGCGCGGCGTCGGCCGCGGTCCAGATTTCGCCATTGGCGATCACCGGCAGGCGCCGGTGGGCCGGTGGCAGCGAGGCGCGCACCTCGGCCAGCCGGTCCCAGTAGGCGGGAGGCCGGTAGCCGTGGGCCTTGGTGCGCGCGTGGATCACGAGTTCGTCCGCCCGGCCTCGGCGATGGCGTGGGCGCAGTCTTCGGCGCGTTCGTCGTCGTTGTAGCCCAGCCGCATCTTGGCGGAGACGGGCATGTGGGCCGGCACGGCGCGGCGCACGGCCGCCACGATGCGCCCGACCAGCTCGGGTTCGTCGAGCAGCACGGCGCCGCCCCGGCTCTGGTTGACGGTCTTGGCGGGGCAGCCGAAGTTCAGGTCGATGCCGTGCGGGCCCAGGCCGGCCAGGCGTTCTGCGTTTTCCGCGAGCAGGGTCGGGTCGGAGCCGAGCAGTTGGGCGCGCACGGGCACGCCGGCACGGGTGCGGCCGCCATTGAGCAGTTCGGGCACCACGCGGATGAAGGCACGCTCGGGCAGCACGGTGTTGGTCACGCGGATGAATTCGCTCACGCAGCGGTCGATCCCGCCCGTGCGCGTGAGCACATCGCGCAGGGTGGCGTCGAGCAATCCTTCCATGGGGGCCAGCAGCAGCATGCTGCGTATTGTCCTTTGCCTGGAGAATGTGTGGATGTGTTGCTCTTTTTCTCCGGCTGGTCCGGTCATCGGCGACCGGGGGGACGGCTCCGCTCATGTCCCCCGAACCGGCTTCGCCGGTTCTCCTCCTTGACTTCGCTGCGCCGTCCCCCCCGGTCGCCGATGACCTCCTGGGTATTCGGAAGACTGCATGCCTACATCGCTTCCGGCGCGTGGGCGCATGGCGCTCTGCGCAGCGGGGTAAAGGAGGAGGCGGCACCAGCCGCCGGGGGACACCCGCGGAGCAGAGCGCCATGCGCCCACGCGCCCGCGAGGTGCAGCGAGTGAGCACCCTAAAGGTAATCCACGAAGACGAACAAATGATCGTCCTCGATAAACCCGCAGGCCTGCTCGCCGTCCCCGGAAGAGGCCCCGACAAGCAGGACTGCCTCAGCGCAAGGGCCCAGGCGAAATGGCCCGACGCCCTGGTGGTCCACCGGCTCGACATCGCCGACCTCCGGCCTCGTCGTCATGGCCAGAGGCATCGAAGCCCAACGCCAGCTCAGCCGCGCCTTCGAACAAAGGGAAGTCCACAAACGCTACACCGCTGTCGTCGCCGGCACCCTGCACAAACCCCAACCCGACAACGGCTGGAACACCATCGACCTGCCCCTCACCATCGACTGGCCCAACCGGCCCCGCAGCATCGTCAGCGCCGAACTCGGCAAACCCAGCGTCACCCGCTGGCGCCTCGCCAGCCCCCTCACCGACGACGACACCACCACCCGGCTCGAACTCGAACCCGTCACCGGCCGCACCCACCAACTGCGCGTGCACCTGCAAGCCATCGGCCACCCCATACTCGGCGACATGCTGTACGCCACCCCCGAGCAGCAGGCCCGCGCCCCGCGCCTGCTGCTGCACGCCCACCAACTCTCGTTGCCCCATCCGCAGCACGGCGACACCGTGCACTTCCACAGCCCCTGCCCCTTCTGACATGACCACCACCCCACTCCAACTCACCATCCTCACCGGCGGCTCGCGCGGCATGGGCCTGGCCATGGCCCTGCAGTCGCTGCGGCCCAACGGCCACCTGCTCTGCATCTCACGCCACATCAACACCCAGCTCGCCGACGAAGCCCAGCGACTCGACGCCACCCTCACACAATGGGCGCAAGACCTCGCCGACACCACCGGCGCCGCGCAGCGCCTGGAGGACTGGTTGAATGAGCAGGCCGCCCAGGGCTTCGCCAGCGCCACCTTGATCAACAACGCTGGCGTGATCCCGCGCATCGGCCCCATCGACGACTGCCCGCCCGACGACCTCGCCAACGCGCTGCGCGTGGGCCTGGAGGCGCCCATGCAGCTCACCGCCGCCTTCCTGCGCGCCACCGGCGCCTGGGTGGACACCGGCTGGCGCGGCCCGCGCAAGGTGCTCAACATTTCCTCGGGCCTGGGCCGGCGCGCCATGGCGGCCCAGGCGCCCTACTGCGCCGCCAAGGCCGGCATGGACCACTTCACCCGCTGCAGCGCGCTCGACGAAGCGCAGCGCCCACATGGCGCGCGGCTGGTGTCGCTGGCTCCGGGTGTGATCGACACCGACATGCAGTCGCAACTGCGCTCGGGCGACCCGGCGGCGTTCCCCGACGTCGGACGCTTCAAGGACCTGAAAAGCCAGGGCCAGCTCAGCACCCCGCAAGACGCCGCCGCGAGCGTGCTGGCCTGGCTGGACCGGCCCGACTTCGGCAGCAACCCTGTCGCCGACGTGCGCGATTGACCGCGACCGGGAGACCCCATGCAACGACGCCACTTCACCCAGGCCACCGCCCTCGCCCTCACCACCCTGCCCACCCTCGCCTTCACGCAGGACGCGGGCTTCTGGACCCTGCTGCGCGAAGGCGGTTGCGTGCTGCTGATGCGCCACGCGCAGACCGAGCCCGGCGCGGGCGACCCGCCGGGCTTCACGCTCGGCGACTGCCGCACCCAGCGCATGCTCAGCGACACCGGCCGCAAACAGGCCAACAAGATGCACGAAGCCTTTCTGCGCGAGCGCGTGAAGATCAACGAGGTGCGCTCCAGCGCCTGGTGCCGCTGTGTGGACACCGCCATGCTGGCCTTCAAGAAGAACACCGTCTGGGCGCCGCTCAACGCCTTCTTCAGCCCCGACGAGCGCGACGAGCAGACGCGCGAGGTGCTCGATGCCGTGCAAGGCTGGTCGGCCCCGCGCAACCTGGCGCTGGTCACGCACCACATCAACGTCGCCGCCCTCACCGGCCAGACCCCGGCCATGGGCGAGATCCTGCTCACCCGGCCGGGCAAGGACGGCAGCGGCACGCAGCTGCGGGTGGTGGCGCGGCAGGCCTTCTGAACGGTCCTGCCGCGCTACGATGGCAGGCGCCCCCCTTCATCACCCGGAGAACACCATGAGCAACCAGCGAGAAGTTTTTGTCGTCAGCGCCGTGCGCACCGCCATCGGCACCTTTGGCGGCAGCCTGAAAGACCAGCCTCCCACCGAACTCGGCGCGCTCGTCGTGCGCGAGTCGCTCGCGCGCGCGGGCGTCGAAGGCAAGGACGTGGGCCACGTGGTGTTCGGCCACGTGGTCAACACCGAGCCGAAAGACATGTACCTCTCGCGCGTCGCGGCCATCCAGGGCGGCTGCGCCGAAGGCACGCCCGCCTTCAACGTCAACCGCCTCTGCGGCTCGGGCCTGCAGGCCATCGTGTCGGCCGCGCAGGGCATCCTGCTGGGCGACACCGACGTGGCCATCGGCGCCGGTGCCGAATGCATGAGCCGCGCGCCGTTCGCCAGCCTCAACATGCGCTGGGGCGCGCGCATGGGCGACACCAAGATGGTGGACATGATGGTCGGCGCGCTGCACGACCCCTTCCACACCATCCACATGGGCGTGACGGCCGAGAACATCGCGGCCAAGTGGGGCATCACGCGCGAGGACCAGGACAGGCTCGCCGTGGAAAGCCACAACCGCGCGCAGCGCGCCACCGAGGCCGGCCTGTTCAAGGATCAGATCGTGCCCGTGATGCTCAAGAGCAAGAAGGGCGACGTGGCCTACGCCACCGACGAGCACTTCCGCGCCAACGCCACCCTGGACGACCTGGCCAAGCTCAAGCCCGTGTTCCTGAAGGAGAACGGCACCGTGACCGCCGGCAACGCCTCGGGCATCAACGACGCGGCCGCGGCCGTGGTGCTGATGGATGGCGGCGCGGTCAAGGCGCGCGGCGCGAAGCCGCTGGCCCGCCTGGTGGCGTATGCGCACGCGGGCGTGGACCCGAAATACATGGGCATCGGCCCGGTGCCGGCCACGAAGCTGGCGCTGCAGAAGGCCGGCCTCACGGTGAAGGACCTGGACGTGATTGAGGCCAACGAAGCCTTCGCCGCGCAGGCCTGCGCCGTCACGCGCGACCTCGGCCTGGACCCGGCCAAGGTCAACCCCAACGGCTCGGGCATCTCGCTGGGCCACCCGATCGGCGCCACGGGCGCGCTGATCACCGTGAAGGCCCTCCACGAGCTGCAGCGCATCCAGGGCCGCTACGCGCTGGTGACGATGTGCATCGGCGGCGGCCAGGGCATCGCTGCGATCTTCGAACGGGTTTGAACACAGGGGGCGCCACATGAAAGCCGAACAACGCGACGAGCTGCTGCGCACCTTGAAGCAGCGGTTCGAGAAGCACATGAAGCGGCATGCCAAGGTCGGCTGGGCCGACGTGCTGGCCCGCCTTCAGAGCAAGCCCGACAAGCTGAACACCCTGGCCGAGATGGAGAGCACGGGCGGCGAGCCCGACGTCATCGGCACGGCGGACGAGCACGGCGCCTACCTGTTCTGCGATTGCGCCGCCGAAAGCCCGGCGGGGCGCCGCAGCCTGTGCTTCGACGGCGAAGCCCTGGCCGCGCGCAAGGAGAACAAGCCGGCGGGCAGCGCGGCCGAGATGGCCCAGGCCATGGGCGTGTCGCTGCTGACCGAGGCGCAGTACCGCCAGCTTCAACAATTCGGCGAGTTCGACCTGAAGACCTCCAGCTGGGTGCGCAACGCCGCCCGAGATCCGCAAGCTGGGGGGCGCCCTGTTCTGCGACCGGCGCTACGACCAGGTGTTCACGTACCACAACGGCGTGCAGTCGTATTACGCCTCGCGCGGGTTCAGGGGCTGGGTGAGCGTCTGAATCGGCGCATCGGTTCGTGGTGGGGCTTGGTTTATATAATGAAACACATTTCATTTAATGAACCAGTCACATGCCCTCCACCCACGAGTCCACCCTGGTCGCCCACCTCGCCAGCCTTCAGCAGCGGCCCCTCTCTGACGCCACGCGCGAGCGGCTGGCCCAGGCGCTGCTGGACTGGTTCACCGCCGGCTGGGCCGCCGTCGGCATGCCGGGCGCCTCGGCGCTGAGGGCGCTGGCCCGCACCAGCGTGCCCGGCCCCGGGCCGGCGCCGGTGTTCGGTGGCGCCCCGGCGCAGCCCCTGGCGGCCGGCTTCGCCAATGCGGGCATCGCGCACCTGCGCGAGATCGACGACGCGCACCGCGCCGCCATGCTGCACCCGGGTGTGGTGGCGATCTCGCCGGTGCTCGCGCTGGCGGCCACGCAGGCGCTGTCGATGCGCCGCGCGGCGGACGCCATCGTGGCCGGCTACGAGGTGGCGCTGCGGGTGGGCGAGGCCTTGGGCACCCGCCACGCCGCGGGCTTTCACGCCACCGCGACGGCGGGCACGGTGGGGGCGGCGGCGGCCAGCGCGGTGGCGCTGGGCCTGCCGCAGGCACAGCTGCACCACGCCCTGGGCATCGCGGCCACCCAGTCGGCTGGCCTGTGGCAACTGGTCGATGACGAGGCCCACGAGGCCAAATCGCTGCACCCCGGCTTCGCGGTGCGCAACGGCCTGATGGCCGCCTGGGCGGCACAGGCAGGTTTCCCCGGCGCGCGCGCATTCGTCACGGGGCGGCGCGGCCTCTACGCGCTGCTGGGTGGCGACGGCCCCTTGACCGCGCTGGACAGCGACCTGGACGCGCCCGAGCGCCTGAACACCGCCACCATCAAGGCCTGGCCTTGCTGCGCCCAGCTCTTCACGCCGCTGGACGCCACCCGCGAGATCCTCGACCAGCATGCGCCTGCCGTGCAGGACATCGAGTCGGTGCAGGTGGTCATCTTTCCGCACGCGCTGAAGATCGCTGGCGTGCACTGGCCCACCAAGCCCGCGGAGACGCCGTTCTGCCTGCGCTACGTGGTGGCGCGACGCTGCTGATCCAGGGTCGGCTCGGCATCGCCGACATGGAAACGCCCGACCTGTCATCGCCCGTGCTGCTGGCCCTGGCCGATCGCGTGCACGTGAGCACGGACGAGGCCTTTCAGCGCGGCTTCCCGGAAAAACGCCCCTCGCGCGTGACGGTCACGCTGAAGGACGGCCGCAGCCTGAGCGCCTACCGCGAGCTGCGCCGGGGCGACCCGGAAGACCCTTTCGACTGGGCGCAGTTGCAGGCGCGCATGCGGGCCTTCGCGCCGGCCATGACCGACCCGCAGGCCGCGCAGCTGACCCGCTGGTGCGGGGCCTTCGCGGACGCGTCGAACGACGAGGCGCCCTGCCGGCCCAGCGCCGACCTCTTCGGCATTTGAGCAGGGCCGCGTCAGGCGGTCGGCACGCGCCAGCCATTGGGCGCGGCACTGGCGAAGCCCTGCAGCGCGAGTTCCTGGCGCACGATGTCCGCCGCCTTGCGCTGGGCCACTATGTTGTGGCGCGAGGCCAGGCCGATGACGACCATGGCGCCCAGGAAGGTCCCATCGCCGTCGAACACCGGCAGCGCCACCGAGGCCATCTCGTCCACGCGTTCGGCACGCGTCATGGCGTAGCCCTTGGCGTCGATCTCGGCCTGGTGCGGCGTGGGGCTGCCGGTGAAGGCCAGCAGGATGTGGGCCGATGAGCCGCCCGCCGCCAGCGGCAGGCGCGTGCCCACCTCCACATGGTGGCGCACCTCCTTGACCGTGTTCTCGCGGTAGAGGCACACGCGGTCGTCGCCGCTGCGGATGTAGAAGGCCACGGTCTCACCCGTCTGCTGCATGACCGCGTGCAGCACGGGCTGCAGGCGCGTGCCCAGATCGAAGGTGCTGCGGTAGAGCATGCCCATGTGCAGCAGCGCCGGGCCCGGCGCGTAGCTGCCGCTGTCGAACCGGTGGACCATGCGCGCGCGCTGCAGCACGCCCAGCAGGCGCAGCAGCGTGGCCTTGTCCAGCCCGGTGCACTCGGCCAGTTCGCGCAGGGACATGCGCAGGCGGTCCTCGCGAAAGCATTCGAGGATGGAGATGCCGCGCTCGAGCACGCCCGCGGGCGGCTTGGGGGCGCTGGCGTTCGCCGGCTCGCCAGAAAGGACCGATGGGGCTGGGTGGTTTTTGCTTGGCTTCATGGTGGGTGTCCGCGACTGCGGATTATCTCGGTTGACAGCGGGGGTGGCCGGATTTATAGTTTCATTCATTGAATCATAGTTCATTGAATGAAATGAACAAACCCAACACACCCACCATGTCGAATGCCCCTGACCCCCTGGTTGCCGAACTGATCGCGATCGTCGGCGCCAGCCATGTGCTGACGGACGACGCGGCCACCGCGCGTTACGTCGGCGACTGGCGGCGCAACTTTCCCGGCGCCGCGCGCGCCGTGGTGCGCCCCGCCAGCACGGCGGAGGTGTCGCGCGTGGTGGCCGCGTGCGCGGCGAACCAGGTGGCGGTGGTGCCGCAAGGCGGCAACACGGGCCTGGTGGGGGGCTCCACGCCCGACGCCTCGCGCAGCGAAGTGCTGCTGAGCCTGGACCGCATGACCGCCGTGCGGCGCGTGGACCCGCTGGACAACAGCATGACGCTGGAGGCCGGCTGCACCGTGCTGGCGGCGCAGGAAGCCGCCGCCGCCCAAGGGCGCCTGTTCCCGCTCTCGCTGGCCTCGGAGGGCAGCGCCACAGTGGGCGGTGTGGTGTCGACCAACGCCGGCGGCGAGCAGGTGCTGCGCTACGGCAACACGCGCGACCTGACCCTGGGCCTGGAGGTGGTGCTGGCCGATGGCCGCGTGCTCGACGCCCTGGGCGCCCTGCGCAAGGACAACACCGGCTACGACCTCAAGCAGCTGTTCATTGGCGGTGAGGGCACCCTGGGCATCGTGACGGCCGCCACCTTCAAGCTGTTCGCGCCACCCCGGCAGGTGGTCACCGCCTGGGTGGCCGTGCGCGATCCGCAGGCCGCCGTGGAGCTGCTGGCCGAGCTGGGCGCGGCGGTCGGCGAACGGGTCACGGCCTTCGAGCTGATGGGGCGCCAGGCGCTGGACCAGGTGCTGGCGCACGGCACACCGGGCATGCGCGATCCCCTGCCCGGCGGGTACGGCTGGGCGGTGCTGTTCGACGTGTCGGAAACCTCCACCCGCATGGACCCCTCGCCCGCGGTGGAAGACGTGCTGGGCCAGGCGATCGAACAAGGCCTGGTGCTGGACGCGGTGCTGGCCCGCTCGGGCCAGCAGAGCCACGACCTGTGGGCCTTGCGCGAGCACGTGCCCGAGGCCCAGCGGCTGGACGGGCCGTCCATCAAGCACGACATCTCGGTCGCCGTCTCGCGCATCCCCGAGTTCATCGCCGAGGCCGGCGCGGCGCTGCAGGCCTTGCTGCCCGGCGTGCGCGTGGTCTGCTTCGGCCACGTCGGCGACGGCAACCTGCACTACAACCAGAGCAAGCCCCCGGGCATGCCGGACAGCGACTTCCTGCGCCACGAAGACACGATCCACGACACGGTGCACGCCATCACCGCGCGCCTGCATGGCTCGATCTCGGCCGAACACGGCATCGGCCGCCTCAAGCAGGCCGCCTTCCTCCACCACAAGCCGCCCATCGCGCTGGAGCTGATGGCGCGCATCAAGCAGGCGATCGATCCCGCCAACACCTTCAACCCCGGGCGCGTGCTGCCGCGCGCGCTGCCCGTCCCCCAACCCGTTCTCTAACCCTTCAGGATTTCCATGCCCGTTTCCGTCTTCGACATGCAATCGCTCCAGCACCTCTGGGGCACCGATGAGCTGCGCCGCATCTTCGGCGAAGAGAACCGCATCCAGAAGTGGCTCGACTTCGAGGCCGCCCTGGCCGCCGCCCAGGCCGAGCTGGGCCTCATCCCGGCCGCCGCCGCCCAGGAGATCGCGCAGCAGGCGCGGGTCGAGCACATCGACATCGCCACCATGTCGGCCGAGATCCGCCGCATCAAGCATTCGCTGGTGCCGGCGCTCAAGCAGCTGCAGGCCCGCTGCAGCAAGGACAACGGCGAATGGGTGCACTACGGCGCGACCACGCAGGACGTGGTCGACACCGGCGTGGCCCTGCAGCTCAAGGAGTTCCACGCCGTGGCGCTGCGCGACCTGAAGGCGGTCGGCCAGGAGCTGGCCCGCCTGGCCATGGCGCACCGGGACGTGCCCATGGCCGGCCGCACCCACGGCGTGCAGGCCCTGCCCATCACCTTCGGCCACAAGTGCGCGATCTGGCTCGACGAGCTCGGTCGCCACCACGAGCGCCTGGTGCAGGCCGCGCCGCGCGTGCTGGTCGGCATGCTGGCCGGCGCCGTGGGCAGCCAGGCCTCGCTGGGCCCCAAGGCACAGGAGCTCGAACAGCTCATGCTCACCAAGCTGGGCCTGGGCACACCCGCCATCAGCTGGGCGCCCGCGCGCGACCGCTTCACCGAGTACGCCAACCTGCTGGCCATGCTGGGCGCCACGCTCTCCAAGATCGGCAACGAGCTGTTCAACATGCAGCGCAACGAATTCGGCGAGGTGGAAGAAGGCTTCTCCGACGGCAAGCTGGGCTCGTCGACCATGCCGCACAAGCGCAACCCCACCTCCGCCGAAAACCTGGCCGGCCTCTCGCGCCCGCTGCGCTACAACGCCGCCATGATGGTCGAGGGCATGGTGCAGGAAAGCGAGCGCGACGGCATCGCCTGGAAGATGGAATGGAAGGCCCTGCCCGAGTGCTGCCTGATCGCCGGCGCCATGCTGTTCCAGGCCAGGAACCTGCTGGCCGGCCTGAAGGTCAACGCGGACGTGATGGCGGCCAACCTCGACAAGATGCGCGGCTACCTGCTGTCCGAGCGCGTGATGCTGGAGCTCTCCGAGCGCGTGGGCAAGCAGACGGCCCACGAGTGGATCTACGAGGCCTCCATGCACGGCATCACGTCCCGGCTCGACTTCGCCGACGCCATGCGCCAGCACGAAGGCCTCTCCAAGCTGCTGAGCGACGACGAGATCCGCGACTTCACCGACCCGCTGCAGTACCTCGGCCAATGCGGCGCCACGGTGGACCGCGTGGTGGCCCAGCAGCAGCCCTGGCTGCGGGACTGAGATTCTCTGCCTGCGGCACAGCTGCTTCCTTCCCCCACAACAATGGAGACCAACCGATGAACCACCCTGCCCTCAAAGCCCTTCGCCGCCGCACCATGCTGGCCCTCGCGCTCTCGCTCGGCCTGGGCGCGGCCGCACCGGCCTTCGCGGCCTACCCCGACCAGCCCATCAAGCTGGTGATCGGGTTCCCGCCCGGTGGCGGTGGCGACCTCTACGGCCGGCTGATCGCCAACGCGCTGAGCAAGAGCCTGGGCCAGACCGTCGTGGCCGACAACCGCACCGGCGCGGGCGGCAACATCGCCGCCGACCTGGTCGGCCAAGGCCAAGCCCGACGGCTACACCCTGCTGCTGGCCATGAGCGGCAACCTCGCGGTGGCGCCGGCCACCCGGCCGCAGAGCATCCCCTACAAGGTGCCCGAAGACTTCGCGCCCATCGGCATGATCCTGGAAGCGCCGCACGGCCTGTTCGTCGCGCACGGTTCGCGCTTCAAGACGGCGCGCGAGCTGCTGGACGCGGCCAAGACACAGAAGCTCAGCTTCGCCTCCACCGGCGCCGGCGCGGCCGCGCACATGGGCATGGAGATGGTGGTCAAGGAGGCCGGCGTGGAGATGCTGCACGTGGCCTACCGGGGTTCCGGCCCGGCCATCACGGACATGCTGGGCGGCCAGGTCGACAGCTTCTTCGCCACCGCCTCGCCGCTGGTGAACCAGGTGCGCCAGGGCCAGCTGCGGCTGCTGGCCATCACCGGCGACAAGCGCAACCCGGCCATCCCCGATGTGCCGACCTTCAAGGAGCTCGGCGTGAACGTGCCGGTGACGCAGTGGTACGGCCTGGTCGCGCCAGCAGGCACGCCCGAGGCCGTGGTCAAGCACCTGTCGGACCACCTGAGCCGCGCGCTCGCCACACCGGAAGTGCGCGACGCCATCCGCCGCGACGCCGCCACCGAGCGCAACCTGCCCATGGACGCGTTCCGCGGCTTCATCCTCGAAGACATCGCGCGCTACAAGGCCGCGCTCACGCCGGCCCTGCTCAAGGAAATCTCCAGCAAGTAAGGGCACCCGCTTCATGATCACCTTCGACACCCTGATCTCCGCCGACGAACTCGCGGCCGCCCAGAAGAGCGGCGCACCGCTGATGGTGCTGGACTGCAGTTTCGAACTCACCGACCCGCAAGCCGGCCAGCGCGCCTACGACAGCGGGCACCTCCCGGGCGCGCGCTACGTGCACCTGGACCAGGTGCTGTCCACCGCGAAGACCGGCCGCAACGGCCGCCACCCGCTGCCCAGCCGCGAGACCTTCGCCGCGGCCATGGCCGCCCTCGGGCTCGATGCGGACACGCAGGTGGTCGCGTACGACAACGCCGGCGGCATGTACGCGGCGCGCCTGTGGTGGATGCTGCGCTGGGCCGGCCACCCGGCCGTGGCGGTGCTCGACGGCGGCATCGCCGCCTGGAAAGCGGCGGGCCACGCGCTGAGCCAGGACGCGCCGGGCGCGCCCGCCCCGGGCAGCTTCCGCCTGAAACCCTCGCTGGTCACCACGGTGTCGTACGACGAGGTCAAGGCCAACATCGACAGCGCCGAGCGGCTGGTGCTGGACGCGCGCGCGCCGGACCGCTTTCGCGGCGAGAACGAAACCATGGACCCGATCGGCGGGCACATCCCCGGCGCGCGCAACCGGCTGTTCAAGGACAACCTGGGTGCGGACGGCCGCTTCAAACCGGCCGCGCAGCTGCGCCAGGAATTCGACGCCATCACCGGGAGCCGGCCGGCGGCGCAACTGGTCAACCAGTGCGGCTCCGGCGTGACCGCCTGCCACAACCTGCTGGCCATGGAGGTCGCCGGGCTGCGCGGCGCGGCGCTCTACCCCGGCTCGTGGAGCGAATGGAGCGCCCAGCCGGGCGCCCCGATCGCCACCGGCGCGGCCTGACACCCTCTCACCAAAAAACACTGGAGACCTTCATGCACCTCACACCCCTGCTGCGCCGCGGCGCCCGCGCGGTCGTGGCCGCCGGGCTCATGGGCCTCGCCGCCGTGGCCTCGGCCCAGTACCCGGATCAGCCGATCCGCCTGCTGATCGGCTTCCCACCGGGGGCGGGGGCGACCTCTATGGGCGCACCATCGCCAACGAGCTGGGCAAACACGTCGGCAAACCCATCGTGGTCGAGAACCGGCCCGGGGCGGGCGGCAACATCGCCGCCGAACTGATGACGCAGGCCAGGCCCGATGGTTACACCCTGCTGCTCGCCATGAGCGGCAACGTGGGCAGCGCGCCGGCGATCCGCACCAACCTGCCCTACAAGGTGCCCGACGACTTCGTGTTCGTCAGCCAGCTGGTGGAAACGCCCTATGGCCTGGTGGTCCGTGGCGACTCCCCCATCAAGACCATCCAGGACTACATCGCCACCGCCAAGGGCGGCAAGATGACCTACGCCTCCACCGGCACGGGCGGTGCCGCGCAGATCGTGATGGAGATGGTCAAGCAGCAAGGGGGCCTGGACATCCTGCACGTGCCCTACAAGGGCTCGGGCCCGGTCATGACCGACCTCATGGGCGGCCTGGTCGACAGCTTCTTCGCGCCCTACACGCCGCTCATGGGCGCCATCAACGGCGGCAAGCTGCGCCTGCTCGCGGTCAGCACCGACAAGCGCATCCCCAGCATGCCCCAGGTGCCCACGCTCAAGGAGTCGGGCATCGACGTGGTGATGACGCAGTGGTACGGTCTGGCCGCGCCCAAAGGCACGCCGCAGCCCGTCATCGACAAGATCACCCGGTCCGTGAAACAGGCCATGCAGGCACCGGAGGTGCAACGCGTCTACAGCGCGGACGGCGCCCAGGCCTCGTCCCTGACCGGGGCGGCCTTCCGCGACTTCGTGCTCAAGGACATCGCCAACTACAAGCGCGGCGTGGAGCGCGGCAACCTCAAGGCGGAATAGTGTCTTTGCCCTCCTCGTTTTCATCTGAACCCGACATCGCCCTGCGCCCGCACAGCGCCCACTGGGGTGTCTTCTCCGCCGGTTGGCAGAACGGCGAACTCGTCGTGCGGCCCCACGCGGGCGACCCCGACCCGAACCCGCTGATCGACAACTTCAAGACCGCCCTGCACCACCGCGCCCGCGTCACCACGCCGATGGTGCGGCGCGGCTGGCTCGAGAACGGCCCGGGGCCCGACGCGCGGCGCGGCGACGACCGTTTCGTGCCCATGGCCTGGAACGAGGTGCTGGACCGGCTCGCGGACGAACTGCGGCGCGTGCAGCAACAACACGGCTGCGAGGCCATCTTCGGCGGCTCCTACGGCTGGTCGAGCGCGGGGCGCTTCCACCACGCGCAAAGCCAGGTCCACCGCTTCCTGAACACCACCCTGGGCGGTTACGTGCGCTCGGTGAACAGCTACAGCGCCGGCGCCTCGGGCCCGATGCTGCCGCACGTCATCGGCACCATGGAGGAGGTGGCGCGGCGCAACGTCACCTGGGAGCAGATCGTCGAACACACCGACGTGGTGCTGGCCTTCGGCGGCATGGCGCTGAAAAATTCGCGCGTGGCCTCGGGCGGCATCAGCCGGCACATCGAGCGCGAGTCCATGCGCGCGGCCGCCGCGCGCGGTTGCCGCTTCGTCTCCATCAGCCCGCTCAAGAGCGACCTGCCCGACGAGGCGGCGTTCGACTGGCTGCCCGCCGTGCCCGGCACCGACACCGCGCTGATGCTGGCCCTGGTGCACCAGCTCGTGAGCGACGGCGCGCTCGACCGCGCCTTCATCGATCGGTACTGCGACGGCTGGGAAGCCTTCGAGGACTACCTGATGGGCCGCGGCGACGGCGTGCCCAAGAGCTGCGCCTGGGCCGCGCCGATCTGCGGCCTGCCCGAGCGGCAACTGGTCGACCTGGCGCGCGCGCTGGTTGGCCAGCGCGTGCTCGTGGTGGTGGCGCATTCGCTGCAGCGCTCGCAGCACGGCGAACAACCGGTCTGGATGGGGGCGGTGCTCGCGGCCGCGCTGGGCCAGCTCGGCCTGCCCGGCGGGGGCTACAACTACGCGCTGGGCACGCTGGCGCACTACGGCAAGCGCAACAACGCGGTGCCCGCCGCCGCGCTGCCGCAGGGCGACAACGGCGTGAAGGCCTTCATTCCGGTGGCGCGCATCAGCGACATGCTGCTGCACCCGGGCCAGCCCTTCGACTACAACGGCCAGCGCCGCACCTACCCGCACATCCGCCTGGCCTACTGGGCCGGTGGCAACCCCTTCCACCACCACCAGGACCTCAAGCGCCTGGCCGACGCCTTCCGCACGCTCGACACCTTCGTCGTGCACGAGATCGCCTGGACCGCCACCGCGCGCCACGCCGACATCGTGCTGCCCTGCACCATGACGCTGGAGCGCGAAGACATCGGCGCGACCCCCACCGACCCGCTGGTGGTCGCCATGCACCGCATCGCCGAACCCCATGGCCTGGCGCGCGACGACTACGACATCTTCTGCGACCTGGCCGGGCGCCTGGGCGGCCTGCAGGCTTTCAGCGAAGGCCGGAACACGCGCCAATGGCTGGCGCACCTGTACGAGCGCACGCGCGCCGGGCTCGAAGCCATGGGCCAGGAGGCACCGGACTTCGAGACCTTCTGGCAACGCGGCGAGCTCCTGCTGCCGCAGAAGGACGACGATGGCGGCATCCTGCGCGCCTTCCGCCACGACCCCGAGGGCGCGAAGCTCGCCACGCCCAGCGGCAAGGTTCAGATCAGCTCACCCGTGGTGGCCGGCTTCGGCTACGCGGACTGCCCCGGCCACCCGGCCTGGCTGCCCCCGAGCTTCGCGCCCGATGCGGCCCACCCGCTGTGGCTGGTGGCCAACCAGCCGCATTCCAAGCTGCACAGCCAGCTCGACTTCGGCGCCCACAGCCAGTCCACCAAGCGCCAGGGCCGCGAGGTGTGCACCCTGCACCCGGCCGCGGCCGCCGCGCGCGGCATCCGCGAGGGCGACACCGTGCGCCTCTTCAACGAGATCGGGGCCTGCCTGGCCAGCGCGCGCCTGTGCGCCGACATGCGCGAAGACGTGATTCAGCTGCCCACCGGCGCCTGGTACGACCCCGTGCAGGATGCCCAGGGCCGGCCGATGTGCGCGCACGGCAACCCCAATGTGCTCACCCGGGACATCGGCACCTCGTCGCTGGCCCAGGGCTGCGCGGGCCAGCTCAGCACGGTTCAGGTCGAGCGTTTCGACGGACCGCTGCCGCCGATCCGCGCCTACGAACCGCCGCCGTCAGGCTGAGGCGTCGCCCTGGAAGGCCCCGCTGCGGTAGGTCACGACCAGCGTATCGCGCCAGCCGAGGGCATCGCCTTCCAGCGGCTGGATCGGCGTGCTCTCGTGGATCACGCGCGCGTCGTCGAGCAGCAGCAGCGACCACGGCTCGCGCAGCGTGAAGCGCTGGCCGCTCGGGCCGTTGGCTTCGAACACGCGGCTCTCGCCGCCCTTGATGGCGTGGCGGTCCACCATGAACACGGCCACCAGGTCCACACCGTCGCGGTGCGCGCCTTCGGGCGTGGGCCGGCCGATGCCGTCGGTGGTGTCGATGCGGAACACGTGGGCCTCCACGCTCCAGGGCTGCGCGCCGCGCAGCGCGCTGGCGGCCTCGCCCAGCCGGGCCAGCAGGCGGCTCCACACCGGCTGCGCCACCGTGGCGGGCTCCATGGGTTCGAACCAGCGCTGCATGCCGCCGTGCAGGGCGTTGTACTCCAGCGGCTGCCAGTGCGCGCGGTGCGGCACCTGCCGCACGCGGTCGTCCTCCACCACGAAGCAGCTGTGGCGGCGGCTGCGGTAGCGCCCGCCGTCCTTCAGGTAGGCGTCGGGCGGCAGCTGGTTCCAGCCGGTGTGCAGCCCGGCCAGGTCCACCGGCCGCGCGGCGAGCCACTCGCCCACGGCCTCGGCGCTCAGCAAGGCGAAGCCGGTGGTTTTCAAGGCGCTGTGCACATCGGACAGCGGCACGTAAGGGGGCTGGAATTCGCTGGTCATATGGCCGCCCAGTGTAGCGGCGCGCCAGCAGGCCCACGGCCTGTCGGGCCTTGGCGTGGCGCGCGTTTGCGCTGGATCAAGGCGCCGGCGCGCCGCCGCTGCCAAGCTTGGGCCCCAAGGAGCAGCACCCGATGGAAAGCACCGCGCAATGGACCGAAGCCCTCTGGCTGGACTTCGACCCGCTGGACAACATGAACCGCGAACTCATGGCGCGGCTGGCCCGCGCGCAGACCGCCAGCGACGCGAAGCTGCCGCAGGCCTGGGCCGAGCTGGTGTCGCACGTGCGCAACGCATTTCGGCCAGGAAGACAGCTGGATGCGCGAGACCGGCCACGGCCAGGCGGACGCGCACGCGCTGGCGCACCGCGTGGTGCTCAACCTGCTGCGCGAGGGCCTGGGACAGGTCCGCGGCGGCCAGCTCGGGACCGTGCGCCAGATGGCGCGCGAACTGGGTTCGTGGTTCGCCAAGCACACGCACGCCTTCGACGCCGGGCTGGCGCTGCACCTGCGAAGCCACGCGCTCAGCTGAACCGATCCGCTGCACCGACCCGCCACCGTTCCCGCGCACCAGCCACCCACCCACGAGATGGCGCGCCATTCCCGAGGAGACAAGCCATGACCGAAGAATCCCCACCGCCACCGCCGTCGGTGTTCGAGCTGCGACTGGCCGAGCTGAACGCCGGCGACCCGCTGCGCTGGCTGCGCCTGGGCTGGCGCGATTTCCTGCGCAGCCGCGTCGGCCTGTTCTACGGCCTGTGTTTTTTCCTCATGGGGCACGCGCTCATGGCGGTGTTCCGCGCCGCGCCGGCCTATGTGCTGGCGCTCTCGGCCGGCTTCCTGCTGCTGGGGCCGTTCCTGTGCCTGGGCCTGTACCACGTGAGCCGCGCGCTGCAGGAAGGCCGCGAGCCCTCGCTGCCGGACTCGCTGCTGGCCTGGGAGCAGACCAAGGGCTCGATCGCGATCTTCGCGGGCGTGCTGCTCATCCTGGAGATGCTGTGGGGCCGCGCCTCGCTGGTGGTGTTCGCGGTCAGCTTCAGCACCCTGCCCGACACCGCCAACCTGCTCTCGCAGCTGCTGGCGCGCGAGAACCTGGAGTTCCTGATCACCTACACCCTGGTGGGCGGTGTGTTCGCGGGCCTGATCTTCGTCACCAGCGCGGTCTCGATCCCCATGATCCTGGACCGCGAGGTCGATGCGATCTCGGCCGCGCTCACCAGCATCCGCGCCTGCCTGCAGAACCCGGGCGTGATGGCCTGGTGGGGCGCGCTGATCACGCTGCTGGTGGTGCTGGCAATGCTGCCCTGGTTCCTGGGTCTGATCGTCGTCGGCCCGGTGGTGGGCCACGCCACCTGGCACGCCTACCGCCAGGTGGTGCCGCCGCGATGAAGCTCAGGCCTTGAGCTTCACCACCAGGCGCCCGCGCACCTGGCCGGCCAGGATCTGGCTGCCGGCGGCGATCGCGTCGGGCAGCGCGATCTCTGTCGTGATCGACGCCAGCTGTTCGCGGTTGATCGTCTTCGCGAGCGCGTCCCACGCGGCCTCGCGTTGGGCCATGGGCGCCATCACACTGTCGATGCCGTAAAGCGTGATGCCGCGCAGGATGAACGGCGCCACGCTCGCGGGCAGGTCCATGCCCTGGGCCAGGCCGCAGGCCGCCACCGCGCCGCCGTAGCGTGTGCTGGCGCAGGCGTTGGCCAGGGTGTGGCTGCCCACCGAATCCACCACGCCGATCCAGCGCTCCTTCTGCAGCGGTTTGCCCGGCGCGCTCAGGTCGTTGCGGTCGATCACGCTGGCCGCGCCCAGCGATTTCAGGTAGTCGGCTTCCTGCGGCCGGCCGGTGGAGGCCACCACGGTGTGGCCCAGACCGGCCAGCAGCGAGATCGCCACGCTGCCCACGCCACCACCCGCGCCGGTCACCAGCACCTCGCCGCTGCCGGCGGCCACGCCCGCGTCGGCCCAGTGTTTCTGCAGCGCCTGCACGCACAGCATGGCGGTGTAGCCGGCCGTGCCCAGCGACATGGCGTCGCGCTCGCTCAGCGTGTCGGGCAGGGCCACCAGCCAGTCGCCCTTGACGCGCGCCATCTGCGACAGCCCGCCCCAGTGCGTCTCACCCACGCCGAAGCCGTTGAGCAGCACGCGGTCGCCGGCCTTCCATTTCGGGTGGTCGCTCTGCGTCACCGAGCCGGCGAAGTCGATGCCGGGCACCATGGGGAAGCTGCGCACCACGGGCGATTTTCCGGTGATGGCCAGGCCGTCCTTGTAGTTGATGGTGGAGCAGTCCACGCGCACCGTCACGTCGCCGCTGGCGGGCAGTTGCGCCTCGTCGAGCTGCGTGAGTTCGCAGCGGTAGCCCGACTCGGGTCGGGTGATCAGCAGGGCTTCGAACACGGGCATCTCCTAGGAAGGGGTGGCAGGGGCCGACTCGCGCCACAGGCGCACCGTGAGCCACCAGGCCAGCAGCGAATCGGTCAGCGCCATCAGACCGAGCACGAGGCGCAGCGCGTCGGGCGGGTCGGTGAGCTGCACGAACAGCACGATGCAGGACGACAGCAGCTGCAGGCCGACCATGAGCCAGAACAGGCCACGGTGCGGCTGCCAGAGGCGGCGGAGGGTCTCGGACGGGGACGGCATGCCCTATCTGTGCCGGCCCCGGCCCGCCGCCGAGGTCGCTCAGGCGCCCCGGGCGGGGGCGCCCGCCTCCCAGCCGCCGCCGATGGCGCGGATGAGCCGCACCGTGGCCTGCTGCTGGGCGGCCTCCACGCGCTGGGCCTGCCGCCGGTTGATCAGCTCGTTGCGGCGCGCGTCGAGCAATTCGAGCTGGCTCACCAGGCCGTTGCGGTAGCGCGTTTCCGAGATCGCGCTGGCGCGCTGCGCGGCGCTGACCGCGCGGCCCTGGGCCAGGGACTGGTCCTGCAGCCAGCGCAGGGCGGAGAGCTGGTCTTCGACCTCGCGGAAGGCCGTGAGCACCTGGCCGCGGTAGCTCGCGGCGGCGGCGTCGAGTTGCGCCTGCGCGCCCTGCACACCGGCCTCGCGCCGGCCGCCGTCGAACAGCGGCATCGACAGCAGCGCGCCCACGCCCCAGGCGCGCGCCGACCACTTGAACAGGTCGCCGAGGTCGGGCGAGGCATAACCCGCGGCCGCCGTGAGCGACACGCTGGGGAACCACGCCGCCTGCGCCACGCCCACGCGGGCCTGGGCGGCCAGCAGCGCGGCCTGCGCGGCGGCCACGTCGGGCCGGCGGGTGAGCACGGTGCCGGGCACGCCGGCCGGGATCACGGGCAGCACCCGGGCACCGTCGGCGGGCGCCAGCGCGAAGCCGGAGGCCGGCTCGCCCACCAGCACGGCCAGCGCGTGTTCGAGCTCGGCGCGGCTGCGGCCGAGCGCGAACCCCTCGGCCTCGGTGGCGGCCAGCTCGGTCTGGATGCGGATCACGTCCAGCTCGGCCACGTCGCCGGCCTCGAAGCGGCGCTGCGTGAGGCGCAGCGTGTCCGCATAGGCGGCGGCGGTGTCCTGCACCAGGGTGCGCTCGGTGTCCACCGCGCGCAGGGCCAGGTAGGTCTGGGCCACCTCGGCCTGCACCAGCAGGCGCGTGCTCTGCAGCAGGGCTTCGCGCGATTGCGCGTCCAGCGCGGCCGCGTCGCGCGCCCCCGCCAGGCGCCCGAACAGGTCGAGCTCGTAGGACAGGTTGACGCCGGCCTGCAGCAGCGTGGCCGGCGTGGCGCCGTTGGCGGTGTTGGCACCGGCGCCGCGCGAGGCGTCGGCGCCCACACCGATCTGCGGCAGGCGGTCGGCCTGCGCGCCGCGCACCAGCGAGCGCGCCTGGGCCAGGCGGGCCGCGGCTTCGTGGATGCTGGTGTTGCCGGCGGCGGCGCGTTCGGCCAGGTCGTCGAGCACCGGGTCGTTGAACGCCTTCCACCAGGTGCCCCGGGCCTGCGCTTCGGCGGGCTGGGCGATGGTCCAGTGTTCGTTCTGGCGCGGCTGTTCCTTGAACTGCGGCGGCGTGGGCACCGACGCCGGCAAGGGCGGCAGCGCGGTGGCGCAGCCGGCCAGCACGAGCGCGGCGGTCAGCGTCAGCAGGCGATGAAAATGTTTCACGGGATTCACCTTCCGGGTCTTCAATGGGTCAGGGGAGCGGCGGGCACGGCGCGGGCGCTGCCGCCACCGCCGGAGGCGAAACCCTCCAGGTGCGGCACGGTGCCGTGCAGCTTGAGCGCGCGGTTGCCGGCCAGGCGGCGCAGCAGCACGTAGAACACCGGCGTGAGGAACAGGCCGAAGGCGGTCACGCCGATCATCCCGGCGAACACGGCCACGCCCATGGCCGAGCGCATCTCGGCGCCCGCGCCGGTGGCCAGCACCAGCGGCAGCACACCCATCACGAAGGCCAGCGAGGTCATGAGGATGGGGCGCAGCCGCAGGCGGCTGGCTTCGATGGCGGCCTGCACAGGCGAGCGCCCGGCGAACTCCAGCTCGCGCGCGAATTCCACGATCAGGATCGCGTTCTTCGCCGACAGCCCCACCAGCACGATCAGCCCGATCTGGGTGAACACGTTGTTGTCGCCGCCGTCCAGCCACACACCCGTCATGGCCGCGAGCAGGCCCATGGGCACGATCAGGATGATGGACAGCGGCAGCGTGAGGCTCTCGTACTGCGCGGCGAGCACCAGGAACACCAGCAGGATGGCCAGCGGGAACACCCACAGCGCGGAGTTGCCGGCCAGGATCTCCTGGTAGGTGAGCTCGGTCCACTCGAAGCCGATGCCCTGCGGCAGCGTCTCGGCGGCGATGCGCTCGATCGCGTCCTGCGCCTGGCCGGACGAGAAGCCGGGCGCGGGCCCGCCGTTGATGTCGGCCGAGAGGTAGCCGTTGTAGCGCATGGCGCGCTCCGGGCCGAAGCTGGAGTTCACCTTCATCAGCGCCGACAGCGGCACCATCTCGCCCGAGGTCGAGCGCACCTTGAGCAGGCCCACGTCTTCGGCGCGCGCGCGGTAGGGCGCGTCGGCCTGGGCGCGCACGCTGTAGGTGCGGCCGAACTGGTTGAAGTCGTTCACGTACAGGCTGCCGAGGTAGATCTGCATGGTGTCGAAGATGTCCGTCACCGGCACGCCGAGCTGGCGCGCCTTGGTGCGGTCGATGTCGGCGTAGAGCTGCGGCACGTTGACCTGCCAGCTCGTGAACATGCCGGCGAGTTCGGGCGTCTGGTAGGCCTTGGCGATGAAAGCCTTGACCGCCGCGTCCATCGCTTCGTAGCCGAGCGAGGCCTTGTCTTCCAGCTGCAGCTTGAAGCCCCCCGTGGTGCCCAGGCCCGCCACCGGGGGCGGCGGGAACATCACGATGAAGGCGTCCTGGATCTCGCCATAGGCCTGGTTGAGCTGGCCCGCGACGGCGCCGCCGCTCTGGTCGGCGCGCCGGCGCTCGGCGAAGGGCTTGAGCGTGGCGAACACGATGCCGGAGTTCGAGCTGTTGGTGAAGCCGTTGATGGACAGGCCGGGGAAGGCGATCGCGTCTTCCACGTTCGGGTTCTGCTTGGTGATCTCGCCCATGCGGTGGATCACGTCTTCCGTGCGGTCCAGCGTGGCGCCGTCGGGCAGCTGCGCGAAGCCGATCAGGTACTGCTTGTCCTGCGCCGGCACGAAGCCGCTGGGCACGGCCTTGAACAGGCCGAAGGTCACGCCCACGAGCGCGAGGTAGATCACCATCATCAGCGCCTTGCGCGAGATCACGCGCCGCACGCCGCCGCTGTAGGCCTCGGCGCCACGGTGGAAGAAGCGGTTGAAGCCACGGAACAGGCCGCCGAAGATCCGGTCCATGCCGCGCGTGAGCGCGTCCTTCGGCGCGTCGTGGCCGCGCAGCAGCAGGGCCGCGAGCGCGGGCGAGAGCGTGAGCGAGTTGATGGCCGAGATCACGGTGGAGATCGCGATGGTCACCGCGAACTGCTTGTAGAACTGGCCGGTGAGGCCGCTGATGAAGGCCAGCGGCACGAACACCGCCACCAGCACCAGCGCGATCGCGATGATGGGTCCGGAGACCTCCTTCATCGCGCGGTAGGTCGCGTCGCGCGGCGACAGGCCGGCCTCGATGTTGCGCTCCACGTTCTCCACCACCACGATCGCGTCGTCGACCACGATGCCGATCGCCAGCACCAGCCCGAACAGCGAGAGCGCGTTGATCGAGAAGCCGAGCAGGTGCAGCACCGCGAAGGTGCCCACCACCGACACCGGCACCGCCAGCAGCGGGATGATGGAGGCGCGCCAGGTCTGCAGGAACAGGATCACCACCAGCACCACCAGCGCGATGGCTTCGAGCAGGGTCGTGATCACCGACTGGATCGAGGCGCGCACGAACTGCGTGGGGTCGTAGGCGATGCGGAACTCCACGCCCTCGGGCATGTTCTTCTGCAGCTCGGCCATGGTGGCGCGCACCTCGGCCGAGATGTCCAGCGCGTTGGAACCCGGCGCCTGGAACACGCCCATGCCGACGGCGGGCTGGTTGTTGAGCAGCGAGCGCAGCGAGTAGTCGGCCGCGCCCATCTCCAGCCGCGCGATGTCGCGCAGCCGGGTCACGGCGCCGTCGCCACCGGTCTTGACGATGATGTCGCCGAACTCCTCTTCGGTCTGCAGGCGGCCCTGCGCGTTGATGGAGAGCTGCATGTCCACACCGGGCAGGCCCGGCGAGGCGCCGACCACGCCGGCGGCGGCCTGCACGTTCTGGCGCACGGATCGCGCTCACCACGTCGCTGGCCGAGAGGCCGCGCTGCGCGACCTTCTGCGGGTCCAGCCAGACGCGCATGGAGTAGTCGCCACCGCCGAAGATCTGCACCTGGCCCACGCCCTGGATGCGCGCGAGCCGGTCCTTCACGTTGAGCACCGCGTAGTTGCGCAGGTAGTTGATGTCGTAGCGGTCGTTGGGCGAGACCAGGTGCACCACCATCGTGATGTCGGGCGAGCTCTTGACCGTGGTCACGCCCAGTCGGCGCACTTCCTCGGGCAGGCGCGGCTCGGCCTGCGACACGCGGTTCTGCACCAGCTGCTGGGCCTTGTCGGGGTCGGTGCCGAGCTTGAAGGTCACGGTCAGCGTCATCACGCCGTCGGTCGTGGCCTGGCTGCCCATGTAGAGCATGCCCTCCACGCCGTTGATGGACTCCTCCAGCGGCGTGCGCAACGGTTTCGGCGATCACCTTGGGGTTGGCGCCCGGGTACTGGGCGCGCACCACCACGGAAGGCGGGGCCACCTCGGGGTACTCGGAGATCGGCAGGCCGCGCAGCGCGACCAGGCCGGCGATCAGGATCAGCAGCGAGAGCACGCCCGCGAAGATCGGCCGATCGATGAAGAATTTCGAGAGGTTCATGGTGTTCTTTTCACGCGCGGGGCTCAGGACCTGGCCACCGCCACCGCGCGCTCGGGCGTGCCGGCGCGGGCATTGTTCATGGGCACGGCTTGCGGTTGCACCACGTCGCCCGGGCGCACGCGCTGCAGGCCGTTGACGACGATGCGCTCACCGGGTTTGAGGCCGCTGAGCACGGTGCGCAGGCCGTCGACCGGCGCGCCCAGCGTGACCTCGCGGTACTCGGTCTTGTCGCCCTCGCCCACCACCAGCACGTATTTCTTGTCCTGGTCGGTGCCGACGGCGCGCTCGCTCACCAGCAGGGTGCGCGCGGTCTGCGGCTGGCCCATGCGGATGCGCGCGAACTGCCCGGGCATCAGGCGCCCGTCCTTGTTGTCGAACACGGCGCGCACGCGCACCGTGCCGCTGCGCGGGTCGACCTGGTTGTCGATCAGCTGCAGCTGGCCGGCGTAAGGCGTGTCGCTGGTGGCCGAGGTGCCCATCTGCACGGGAATGCGCTCGACCGCCGGGCGCGCGCCGCCGGCCAGGCCCTGCAGCGCGCCGGAGACGGTTCTTTCATCGGCATCGAAGCTGGCGTAGATCGGGCTGACCGAGACCAGGGTGGTGAGCACCGGCGCGCCGGGGCCGGCGGCGACCAGGTTGCCCACGGTCACCTCCAGCTTGCCGATGCGCCCCGCCACCGGCGCGCGCACCTGGGTGTAGCCCAGGCTCAGGCGCGCGGCCTGCAGCTGCGCCTGCGCGGCCTTGAGGTTGGCCTCGGCTTCGCGCAGCACGTTCTCGCGGTCGTCCAGCTCGCGCTGGGCGATCGCCTTGTCGTCCCACAGGCGGCGCGAACGGGCGTGTTCGTTGCTGGCGTGGGTCACGCGGGCCTGCGCGGCGATGACCTGGGCCTCGGCGCGCGCGAACTCGGCTTCGTAGGGCGCGGGGTCGATGGACACCAGCAGGTCGCCCTTGCGCACCAGCGCGCCTTCGCGGAAATGCGTGGCCTGCACCACACCGGCCACACGGGAGCGGATGTCCACCCGCTCGACCGCCTCGAGGCGGCCGGAGAACTCCTGCCAGGCGGCCACGTCGCTCTCGGCCACGGTGGCCACGGAGACCGGCATGGGCGGGGGTGCGCCCACCGGTGCGCTGGCCCGGGCCGGGCTCGCTTCCTGGACGAGCACGACGCCCGCGACGATGAGGACGGCCAGGGCGGCGGCGGTGGGCCACCAGACGCGGCGCTTGAATTGGGACAGGTCGGACATGTTTTTTCCTTTTTGAGGGCGAACGGGGCCGCCCCCGGTGGATCACCGGGGTGGGCATTTCAGGTGGATGGGAAAGGGGGGTGCGGGTCCGTCAGGACGGCGGGGGCGTCGCGGCCTGGAAGAAGGCCCGGACGTGACCACGCACCTCGATGGCGCACGGACATTCCCCGGCGGGCTGTTCGCTCAGCGACTCGGGCCAGCCGGTGGTGGGGGGCAGCAGGCCGCTGTGCACCGCGATGCCCGCCTCGCGCAGGCGATCGGCGTAGGCCAGGGCCTCGTCGCGCATCGGGTCGTCGCCACCGGTGAGGATCAGCGCGGGCGGCAGGCCGGCCAGCCGTTGCGCGCGGCAGGGCACGGCATAGGGGTGTTCCGCGTCCATCGGGCCGCGCAGGTACTGCTGCCAGCCATCCATCCACTTGCAGCCGGTGGATTCGCCCATGGTCTGGCGCAGCGAGGGCGTGGCACCGCACGGGTCCAGCATGGGCGCGACGAGGATCTGGCCGGCCAGCGGCGGGTGCGCGCGGTCGCGCACCATCATCGCCACGGCCGCCGCGATGTTGCCGCCGGCCTCCTCACCCGCGACGAACAGCGGCGCGCCCGTGCCCGCCAGGCGCGTGCGCTGCTTGAACAGCCATTCCAGCGTGGTGTAGCCGGCCTCCACCGCATCGGGAAACCGGTGCGCCGGCGCCAGCGGATAGGCCAATGACGCCACCACCGCGCCCGAGCTCGCCAGCAGCTCGGCCAGGCAGGCGCCGCTGTCCAGATCGCCCGAGATGAAGGCGCCACCATGGAAGTGCAGCACCAGCGGCACCACGCCGCCGCGCGGCTTCGCGCCCCAGACGCGCAGCGCCAGCGGGGGCTTGCCAGGCACCGACAAGGTGCGTGCGGGCGGCACGGCGGCAGAGGATGAGGCAGTTGAAACCATGACCTGAACTATAGACACACCCTTTCTGCGGATAAAGCCACCTGCCGCCAGTTGTCTGTTTCCATTGCATGAACAATCCCGCCACAAAGCACATCAAGGACAGAGGGCATGGATCAGATCCAATCGATCAGGGTATTTGCGCGGGTGGTGGAGGCCGGCACCTTCACCAAGGCGGCCGAGTCGCTGGACCTGCCCAAGGGCACGGTGACGAAGATGGTGCAGCACCTGGAGTCGCGGCTGAAGGTCAAGCTGCTCAACCGCACCACCCGGCGCGTGACCGTCACGCCCGATGGCGCGGCGTACTACGAGCGCACGGCCCGCGTGCTCAACGACCTCGACGACATCGAGGCCAGCATGACCAACGCCCAGGCCAGCCCCAGCGGGCGCCTGCGCGTGGACGTGGGGACCTCGGTGGCGCAGCACATCATCATTCCCGCGCTCGCCGACTTCTACCGCCGCTACCCCGACATCCAGCTCGACCTGGGTGTCTCCGACCGCGCGGTGGACCTCATCGCCGACAACGTGGACTGCGTGATCCGCGGCGGCGAACTGCTGGACCAGTCGCTCGTGGCCCGGCGCGTCGCGAACATGGCGCTGATGACCGTGGCCTCGCCGGCTTACCTCCAGGCGCACGGCACGCCCACGCACCCGGACCAGCTGGGCAGCGAGCACACGATGCTGAACTACTTCTCCCCGCGCAACGGCCGCCCCTTCATCAACGAGTTCGAGAAGGACGGCCAGACGGTGGAGATCACGGGCCCGACCCGGCTGTCCGTCAACGAGAGCAACGCCATGACCGCGGCGGTGCTCGCGGGCCTGGGCGTGGCGCAGATGGGGGCCTTCACCGCCGTGCCGCTGATCGAGCGCGGCGAGCTGGTGCGGGTGCTCGCCGACTGGTCGACCCACACCATTCCGCTCTACGTGGTGTACCCGCCGAACCGCCACCTCAGCGCCAAGGTGCGGGCCTTCGTGGAATGGGTCGCCGAGCTGTTCTCGAAACACCCGGAGCTGTCGGGCTGAACCTCAGGCGGTGCTGGGCGGTGCCTTCGCGGCCTCCTGCTCCTGCAGCAGGCGCCACATCACCTTGCCGCTGCCGCTCTTGGGCAGCGCGGTGACGAACTCCACCGTGCGCGGGCACTTGTAGGCCGCCATGTTCTCGCGGCACCAGTCCAGGATGGCCTGCTCGCTGGTCTGTCCGCGCGCGGCTTCGCGCAGCACCACCACCGCCTTGACGCTCTCGCCCCGGTAGGCGTCCTGGGTCGCGATCACGCAGGCCTCGGCGATCGCCGGGTGCCGGAACATCAGCGCCTCGACCTCGGCCGGCCAGACCTTGAAGCCGCTGGCGTTGATCATGCGTTTGAGCCGGTCGGTGATGAAGTAGTAACCGTCCTCGTCCACCCGGCCGAGGTCGCCCGAGCGGAAGAAGCGCTTGCCTTCGAAGGTGATGAAGGCGGCCTCGGTGGCCTCGGGGCGTTTCCAGTAACCGTCGAACACCTCGGGGCCGTGGATGATGATCTCGCCCGCCTCACCCTGCGGCATTTCCTGCAGCGTGATCGGGTCGACCACGCGCGCGTCGGTGCCCAGGAAAGGAATGCCCAGGCATTGCTGCTTGGGGTGGTCGGGCGGGTTGTTGTGCGAGGGCGCGGCGGTCTCGGTCAGGCCATAACCTTCCGAGTAGCGCAGGCCGAACTGGTCGAGCAGGCGCTGCGCCACGGCCTGCGGCATGGCCGCGCCGCCGCCGCCCACCAGCACCAGGCTGGAGAGGTCGTACTGGTCGAAGTTCGGGCTGGCCAGCAGGTCGATCACCATGGTGGGGATGTTGGTCCAGTGGGTGCAGCGCCAGCGCGAGATGAGCCGGCCGGCGAGCTCGCGGTCCCAGCGCGGCATCACCACCATGGTCGCGCCGTTGTACACGCCCGCGTGCATGCCGGCCACCATGCCGGTGATGTGGAACATGGGCACCACCAGCAGGCCCACGTTCTCCGACGTGCTGTTGGTCCACAGGCCCACGCCCACCGCGTTGTGCATGAGGGTGCGGTGCGGGTGCATGCAGCCCTTGGGCAGGCCGGTGGTGCCACTGGTGTAGGGCAGCACGGCGAGGTCGTCCGGGCCCCGGTTGTGCGCGGGCGCGCTGCCGCCGCAGGCCAGCGCCTCGGCCCAGTCGCTCACCGTGCCGCCGGGCAGCGAGGGTGTGGGGTGGCGCGTGCCCAGCCAGTCGGCCCAGGCCGGTGGGATCTCGGCGGCCGGGCCGATGGCGTCGCTGTAGTGCGAGACCACGAGGTGGCGCAGGCGGTCGCCCTCGCGCACCTCGCTGTTGGCCTTGAGCAGTTCACCGGCCAGGTCGGCCGCGGCGATGCGCCACGCGCGCGTCGGGATCGATCAGGTAGTGCTTGAGCTCCTCGGCCCGATTCATGGGGTTGACCGGCACCACCACCGCGTTGGCGCGCAGGATGGCGAAGTGCGCCACCACCCACTGCGGGCAGTTCTGCATGAACAGGATCACGCGGTCGCCGTCCTGCACACCCTGCTGCCGCAGGTGCGCCGCCAGGCGCTCCACCTGCGCGCGCAGCTCGCGGTAGCTGAGCACGTGATCGAAGAACACCAGCGCGGGCTTGTCCGGGTAACGCTGCGCGCTCACGTCCAGGTTGCACCAGAGCGAGGTGGCGGGCGTGGTGATGCGGTGCGGCAGGCGCGTGGGCCAGAAGCGGTGGTGCGCGTGCGGATCGGGCGTGGACGCGGCGCGCCCGCCTTCGGTGGTGCTGCTCATCACATGTCTCCGTTATGGGTGTTGTGGGACAAGCATACGGGGCGCCTCCGCCCGCCGAAACCCGCGTTTGTCGCGCGAGAGACCGCGATGGCAGCTCAAAACAAAGTTGGGAGATGGCTCAAGAAATCAGGGCAATGACGACCCCTACGATCCAAGTTCATGTCTTTCATGCATCCAACAGGGCACGCAGCTGCAGCAATGCTCCCTGGAGTATGTGTAGTTCTATTGGACTACATTTACTTTGACTGGAGTCGAACGCGGCATGTGTCGACCACTCAGCAGTTGCAATATTCAAGGAGGGCATTGAAATGAAACAGGGTCGCAAGTTGGCCAAGGGGCTGGGGGTGAGCGCGTTGATTGGGACGCTCGCGCTGGCTGGTTGCGGGGGAGACAAGCGTGCGGAGGGTGGCGACGCAGCGCGCACACCCCAACAAGTGATCGAGCAACTGGAAGCGAGTGGTGAGCTGCCCAAGCTTGAGCGCCTGCCCAGCGTTGAAGGCATGGACGCGAATGGCAATGGTGTGCGGGATGACATCGAGACCCACATTCATCGCAAGTACTGCGGCAGCACAGGCAATAGCCAAAGCGGTTGACTGTTCTTTTGACATCTTTGCAGGAGCCGACAACGAGAAGCACCGCTATCGGATGTCCAACGAGTTGGAGTCCATCACCACCAATACCAAAGAGAGGCTGAATGCGTACCTTGCGTTCAACAAGGCTGTAAGTGGCTCCGTAACTTCGTCCTATGAAAGTCGCGGCTGTGATTGAGATGCTGCTTCGCAACCGCCTATTGCGCGCAACGATCTGCGGATTGTTGATGCACCATTCCGCCATGAGTCAAGAGCCGTGCGACAGGAGCGGCGTTACCTTGGGCTTCTTCAATGGCGTACAAACGACATACCTGCAGGCGAATGATGCGCGTCGCGAAATACGCAAAGTCTTCGGAGAGGTAACCCCCAACGACGAACCCATCACCCACGACCTCTTCTACAACGACACCCAAGGCTTCGCCGATTTCGTGGAGACGTTCGACCAGCGTCTCCACGAACATGGTGGCCTGCTGGCCGGCCGCTTCGAACTGTTCTTCTCTGCCACCCGCGGTGAGGGGGCTTGGTGGCGAGCGATAACGTCGGCCATTCCGAGTCTGGTCGGTTTTCTCGATTCCTTGTTTGATCTGTCTCGGGCGGCACTGATGACCGAGCTGACCGCCAACCTCGGAAACCCGAACATGGCCGAAGTGGCAGGTCGCCACCGGGCACAGATCGATCCAACTTCATGTCTTTCATGCATCCAGCAGGGCACGCCGCCGCGGCAATGCTCCCTGGAGTATGCGTAGTTCTATTGGACTACATTCACTTCGGCGGTGGTCGAACTCGGCGTGTGTCGACCACTCAGCAACTGCAATATTCAAGGAAGGAACATCGAAATGAAACCAAGTCGCAAGTTCGCCAAGGGGCTGGGGGTAAGCGCGTTGATTGGGACGCTCGCGCTAATTGGTTGCGGGGGGGACAAGCGTGCGGAGGGTGGCGACGCAGCGCGCACGCCTCAACAAGTGATCGAGCAACTGGAAGCGAGCGGCGAATTGCCCAAGCTCGAGCGCCTGCCCAGCGTTGAAGGCATGGACGCGAATGGCAACGGCGTGCGGGATGACATCGAGACCCACATTCATCGCAAGTACACGGACCCGGCACAAAGAAAGGCTGCGATGCAGACGGCGCGAGCGTTACAGCAAATGCTGTTGGTGGACAAGAACGATGCGGTGGCGCTTGAGCGCGTGTCGCAAGCGTCGTGGAGGGCCGTGGGGTGTGAATCACTGGCTTTTTCCGGGCCAGAGGGCTCAACACAAAGTTGGGAGATGGCTCAAGAAATCAAGGCAATGACGACCAACACCAAGGAGCGGCTCCAAGCCTTCCTCGCATACAACGCAGCTCGCAGTGGTTCTGTTTCCTCGATGCCGAAGGTGGATAGCTGTGACTGACCGATCTCTTCTGGGGTGGTGGCGACGATGGGTACTAGTGCTCAGCGTCATATCTGCGTCGAATGCATTTGGTCAAGAACAATGTGAGCGCAATGGAGTGGTGTTCGGGTTTTTCAACGGAGTTCAGACGCAAGAAGGCGATGCGCAACGTGCGGTGCGTCAACATATTTCTGTTCTCTATGGATCTACCACCCCCAACGGCGAACCTATCACGTACGACCTGTTCTACAACGACACCCAAGGCTTCGCCGATTTCGTGGAGACATTCGACCAGCGTCTTCACGAACATGGGGGCCTGCTGGCCGGCCGCTTCGAACTGTTCTTCTCTGCCACGCGCGGTGAGGGGGCTTGGTGGCGAGCGATCACGTCGGCCATCCCCAGTCTGGTCGGTTTTCTGGATTCCTTGTTTGATCTGTCTCGGGCGGCACTGATGACCGAGCTGACCGCCAACCTCGGGAACCCGAACATGGCCGAAGTGGCCGGTCGCCACCGGGCACAGATCGATCATTGGGCGCGCCTTGAGAAGAAGATGCTCTTCTTCGCGCACTCGCAAGGCAATCTGTTTGTCAACATGGCCTATGCGCATGCCCTCAGCAGGACCGATGCGAAGTCGGTCAGGGTGGTGCATGTAGCGCCAGCATCGCCGATGTTGTCCGGCCCACACACGCTGGCCGACAAGGACTTGGTCATCAATGGCTTGAGGACCGTGGGCGCCGTGGTTCCCAACACCACGGACATTCCTCCGTATTTCAGTCGACCCGCAGGCCTCAATGGCCTGCGCGATCTGATCGGGCATGGGCTGCTTGAGATTTACCTCAATCCCGCGGTGCCCACGGCTGGCCGCATTCGCGAACATGTGTTGGCCGCACTGCGGGGGTTGGAGTCGCCGCCGCGCCAACCCATGCCGCCGTTTCCGGATTTCGTGGCCCGTCCGTGGACGGGTGGCTCGGCGCCTGTGGTGGTGCGGACGCCAGACGATGCGTCGCATGTATTGGAGAAAGTCGTTGATCAAAGCAGTGCTGCGACGGTGTTCGTCAGCGCAGGTGGTGGATATTGGTCGCTCGCGCCACCCGAAGAGTCAAAGAGTGGGTGGAGCCGAAAGCTCTTCCAAGGGAAGGGCATGGGTGGCTCTCGACAGTGTTTGTGGGGCGAACAGCACGTGGAAGGATGGGCGAGCGCTCAGCCGACTTTTGAATGTGTCTTCGAGAGAGTGCCTCTCGGATATAGGTCGTATGGTCCGGCGTTGCCTGAGGAACTGGCTGCGTACAAAGACGCCCCGAAGGGCACGGTCGTGCGTTTGAATACGATGACTTATCTGGGCCTGCGTCTGGGGGTGGTGGGCGTCAGCGCAACTGATGCATCGGTCGGCTTCATGTCGGGAGCCATCCTGCGCGGGTTCACGGGCATGCAGGGTGAGCGCGTGTGGAATGAGTCCTACACGATCAAACCTGGCGTGCTGCAGAACCAGGAGGCCTATGAATCGTGGCTGGCAGCCCAGCGCGCCCATGCGACAGAAGAGTTTCGTCGCTATGAGCGCTATCTGGAGGAACGAGCGGAGTATGAGGAAAGGAGGCGGCTTTGCCCGCCACCACCGCCTCCACCACCACTGGATCCGGAAGCGTGTGTGCCGACGCAGCAGGTAGTCTGCCCGTCATGACGGTGGAGTGGTGCTGCTCACCACATGTCTCCGTGACGGGTGTTGTGGGACAAGCATACGGGGCGCCTTCGCCCGCCGAAACCCGCGTTTGTCGCGCGAGAGACCGCGATGGCACGGAATCTGCAGCGTGATGCCCTCATGTGCAATTTGCATGATCCGCCCACGTAAACCCCGATCCCTACCCCAAAAAGGCGGGTCTACATTTCGGTGCGCCACCGCAACATGCACCCAACAGGTGCGTTTCGCGGGACGGCCATTGCCCTTTCACTTACCACTGGAGAGACCCCGATGAAACAGCATTCCCTGAAACTGGCGGCCCTGGGCCTGGGCACAGCCGCCACCCTGATCGGCCTGCCGGCCCACGCCGGCAAGGACCTCGACGCGGTCAAGAAACGCGGCGAGCTGATCTGCGGGGTGAACACCGGTCTGGCGGGCTTCTCGGCCGCCGACAGCCAGGGCAAGTGGAGCGGCATGGACGTGGACGTGTGCCGCGCCGTGGCCGCCGCCATCCTCTCCAACGCCGACAAGGTGCGCTACGTGCCGCTGAACGCGCAGCAGCGCTTCACCGCCCTGCAGTCGGGCGAGGTCGACATGCTGGCGCGCAACACCACCTGGACGCTGACGCGCGACGCCTCGCTGGGCCTGACCTTCACCGGCGTGAACTTCTACGACGGCCAGGCCTTCATGGTGCCCAAGAAGCTCAACGTGAAGAGCGCCAAGGCACTCAAGGGCGCCACGGTGTGCGTGCAGTCCGGCACCACCACCGAGCTGAACCTGACCGACTTCTCGCGCGCCAACAACCTCGCGCTCAAGCCCGTGGTGTTCGAGAAGGTCGAGGCCGCCACCGCCGCCTACGTGGCCGGCCGCTGCCAGGCCTACACCACCGACGCCTCGGGCCTGGCCTCGATCCGCGCCAAGGAAACGCCCAAGCCCGACGAGCACGTGATCCTGCCCGAGCTGATTTCTAAGGAACCGCTGGGCCCGGCCGTGCGGCGCGGCGACGATGAGTTCTTCAGCATCGTGAAGTGGGTCGGCTACGCGCTGATCGAAGCCGAGGAATACGGCGTCACCCAGGCCAACGCCGACTCCATGAAGAGCAGCACCAACCCCAACATCATGCGGCTGGTGGGCGCGGGCACCGAAGACACCGGCAAGCTGCTGGGCCTGGACAAGGAATGGGCGCTGCGCGCCATCAAGGCCGGCGGCAACTACGGCGAGCAGTTCGAGCGCCACGTCGGCCCCAAGACGGCCATCGGCCTGCCGCGCGGCACCAACAACCTGTGGACCCAGGGCGGCCTGATGTACGCCCCGCCGGTGCGCTGAGTTGAGCGCCGCGCCACCGCCGAAGAAACGCACGTGGTCGCTCAACAGCCGGGCCACGCGCGGTCTCATCTTCCAGGCCATCGCCCTGCTCCTGATCGCCGCGGGCGTGTGGTTTCTTGCGCACAACACGCAGGAAAACATGCGCGTTCGCGGCATCCAGAGCGGCTTTGACTTCCTGGGCGCCGCCGCCGGTTTCGACATCGGCGAGACGCTGATTCCCTACAGCCCGAGCGAGAGCTACGGCAAGGCAATCTGGGTGGGCGTGCTCAACACGCTCAAGGTCGCCGTCATCGGCATCGTGCTCACCACGCTGCTGGGCGTGCTGCTCGGCGTGGGCCGCTTCTCGCGCAACGCGCTGGTGCGTGGCCTGTGCTACGGCTACGTGGAGGTGTTCCGCAACGTGCCCATCCTGCTGCAGCTGCTGATGTGGTACCTGGTGTTCATCGAGCTGCTGCCACCCTCCAACGAAGCCTGGAACCTGGGCCACCTGTTCTACCTGAGCAAGGGCGGTTTCTCGTTCCCGTTTCCCTCGGCTGGCGTGGGCCAGGTGCTGGCGGGCGTGGGCCTGGGCCTGGTGGCGGCCTGGGCGTGGCGGCAGGGCGTGCAGAAGCGCTTCGAGCGCACCGGCCAGAACGCCGACCGCGTTTGGGCGCCGATCGCGCTCATCGCGGTCTTCGCGCTGGTGGGTTGGCTGGTGGCCGGCATGCCGCGCGAATGGAACATCCCCGAGCAGCTGGCCTTCATGGTCGATGGCGGCGTGAGCGCCACGCCCGAGTTCATGGCCGATCCTGATCGGCCTGGTGATCTACACCTCGGCCTTCGTCGCCGAGGTGGTGCGCGGCGGCATCCAGTCGGTCAGCCGCGGGCAGGACGAAGCGGCGGCCGCGCTCGGCCTGAACCCGAAGCAGAAGATGAACCTGGTGATCCTGCCGCAGGCCATGCGCGTGATCATCCCGCCGCTGACCAACCAGTACCTCAACCTCACCAAGAACTCCTCGCTCGCGGTGGCGGTGGGCTACCCGGACGTGGTCTCGATCGCGAACACCACCATCAACCAGAGCGGGCGCGCGGTGGAGTGCATCGCCATCATCATGCTGGTCTACCTGACCACTTCGCTGTCCACCTCGGCCTTCATGAACTGGTACAACCAGCGCGGGCGCATCCAGGAGCGCTGAGCATGGCCGACACCTATGTGCCCATCGCGCCCCGCCCCTCGCCGGTCAGGACCACCGGCTTCGTGCCCTGGGCGCGGCGCAACCTGTTCGCCGACTGGCGCAGCACCCTCACCACGCTGTTCGTCGGCGCGCTCATCGTCTACCTGCTGCCCGGGCTGACCCAATGGGCGCTCCTTCGGGCCGTCTACATCAACGACGCGGACGCCTGCCAGGCCGCGCGCGGCATCGGCGCGTGCTGGGGCGTGGTGACTGAGAAGTACCGCATCATCCTGTTCGGCCGCTACCCCTACGACGAGCAATGGCGACCGCTGATCGCCACCGCCGTCATGCTCGGCGGCCTGGTGCTCAGCTGCATGCGCGCCTTCTGGAAGCCCTGGCTGCCGCTGCTCTGGCTCGGCGTGCTGGTGGTGTTCTTCACGCTCATGCGCGGCGGCGTGCTGGGCCTGAGCCCGGTGCGCACCGACCTCTGGGGCGGCCTGCCGCTCACGGTGATGCTGGCCACGCTCTCGCTCTTCATGGCCTTCCCGCTCTCCATCGTGGTGGCCCTGGGCCGGCGCAGCCAGCTGCCGGCGATCCGCTCGGCCTGCATCGTCTACATCGAGCTCATCCGCGGCGTGCCGCTGATCTCGGTGCTGTTCATGGCCTCGTTCATGTTCCCGCTGTTCATGCCGCAGGGCGTGACGCTGGACGTGCTGGTGCGCGTGATCGTGGGCATCACCCTGTTCGCGGCGGCCTACATGGCCGAGATCATCCGCGGCGGCCTGCAGGCCATCCCCAAGGGCCAGCTGGAAGCGGCCGACACGCTGGGCCTGTCGTACTGGCAGACGCAGCGCAAGATCGTGCTGCCGCAGGCCCTGGCCATGGTGGTGCCGAGCATGATGAACAACTTCATCTCGGTGTTCAAGGACACCTCGCTGGTCACCATCGTCTCGCTCTACGAGCTCACCGGCGCGCTGGCGCTCGCGCTGAACTCCGACGTGAACTGGCGGCCCTTCAAGATCGAGGCCTACCTGTTCATCACCCTGGTGTATTTCACGTTCTGTTTCTCGATGTCGCGCTACAGCCTGTGGGTCGAAAAACAGCTCAGCGCCAGCAAGGCCCGTTGAAAGAAAACACACATGTCCGATTCCATCATCCGATTCGACAAGGTCAACAAGTGGTACGGCAACGACTTCCACGTGCTGCGCGACATCGACCTGGACGTGGCCCGGGGCGAACGCATCGTGATCTGCGGGCCCTCGGGCTCGGGCAAGTCCACGCTGATCCGCTGCATCAACCGGCTCGAGGAACACCAGCAGGGGCAGCTCACGGTGGACGGCATCGAGTTGACCGACGACATCAAGGCGATCGACCGCGTGCGCAAGAACGTGGGCATGGTGTTCCAGCAGTTCAACCTGTTCCCGCACCTGAGCGTGCTGGAGAACCTCACGCTCTCGCCCATGTGGGTCGGCAAGCTGCCGAAAAAGGAGGCGGAAGAAAAGGCGATGCAGCAGCTGCAGCGCGTGCGCATCGCCGAGCAGGCCCACAAGTTCCCGCTGCAGCTCTCGGGTGCGCAGCAGCAGCGCGTGGCGATCGCGCGCGCGCTGTGCCTCACGCCCAAGATCATGCTGTTCGACGAGCCCACCTCGGCGCTCGACCCGGAGATGATCAAGGAAGTGCTCGACGTGATGATCGAGCTGGCCAACCAAGGCATCACCATGATCTGCGTGACGCACGAGATGGGCTTCGCCAAGGCAGTGGCCGACCGCGTGATCTTCATGGACCAGGGCCAGATCGTCGAGCAGAACACGCCGACCGAATTCTTCAACCACCCGCAGAACGAACGCAGCCGCGATTTCCTGTCCAAAATCCTCGGTCATTGAGCTGTCTTGCATCGGACATGGGAGGCTGTCAGACTGCCCCCATGAACGAACCCACCCCGCAGGGCGTGCAACGCCTGACCTGGATCCGCTGGAGCTGCACCACCGCCCTGGGCCTGTCGCTGTGGTGCGCGAGCGCCGCGCTCGCATTCGACGTGCAGGGCCATCGCGGCGCGCGCGGCCTCGCTCCCGAAAACACCCTGGCGGCCTTCGAGCGCGCGCTGGCCGTGGGCGTGAGCACGCTCGAACTCGATGTGGTGCTCAGCGCCGAGGGCGTGCCGGTGATCTCGCACGACATCGCCCCCAACCCCGACCTCACGCGCGACGCCGACGGCCGCTGGCTGCAGGCGCGCGGCCAGCCCTTCCACCGCCTCACGCTGGCCGAGATCGGCGCCTGGGACGTGGGCCGCATCAACCCGGCCAGCCGCTACGCGCGCGATTTCGCCGAGCAGCAGGCGCAGGACGGCCAGCGCATCCCGACCCTGGCCGCGCTGTTCGAGCGCGTGCGCCAGCTGGGCGCCCACCAGGTGCGCTTCAACATCGAACTCAAGATCAACCCCAGCCGCCCGGAAGAATCCCCCCACCCCGACACCTTCGTGCGCGCGGTGCTGGCGGTCATCAAGGCCCATGGCATGAGCCAGCGCGTGAGCCTGCAGAGCTTCGACTGGCGCATCCAGAAGGTGCGCAGCCAGCTCGCGCCCGGCATGCCGCTGTCCTACCTGTCGTCGCGCAACACGCTCAAGAGCAGCGAGTGGACGGCCGGCCTGCGGCTGGCCGACTTCGAGGACGCGCCCGGCATGGTGGCCGCCGCGGGCGGCAAGCTCTGGTCGCCCAACTTCAACGACGTCGACCAGCACCTGCTGCAGCGCGCCCGCTCGCTGGAGCTGCGCGTGATCCCGTGGACGGTGAACGACACCCAGGACATGGCGCGCCTGATCGACTGGGGGGTGGACGGCATCATCACCGACTACCCCGACCGCCTGCGCGCGGTGATGCAGGCGCGCGGCATGACCCTGCCGCCGCAGGTGGCGGTGCGCGCGGCCAAGGCCCCCGCGCCGGTGGAAGAGATCCTCCCCTCGCCACCCCCGCGCTTCGGCGTCGCGCCGCAGTTGCCCTGACCTCGGGAACCAAATCGGCCCGCGCCGTATCATTCCAGTCCATGCGCCACCTGTTGCTCGCCCTCATGATCGCCCTGCTGCCGATTCGCGGCTGGATGGGCGACGCCATGGCGCTGTCGATGCTGGTCGCGCCGGCGCAGGCCACCATGCACCACCCCGCCGCGGCCGGCACCGACCACGCCATGCCTGCCGGGCACGCCCAGGGCCATGACCAGGGCGCCGCCGGCATGACCGAGCACGGTGCCGACATGCAGGCCGACGGCGGCGGCGAACACACGCACAAGAGCTGCGAGGTCTGCAACGGCCCGGCGATGGCGCTCTCGGTGCCCGCCGTGCCCACCCTGTCCCCACGGCACGGCCTGCTCGCGCCACCGGCCGAGCGCTTCGTCAGCTCCGAGCCGCACCAAGGCATCAAGCCACCCATTTCCTGAGCGCACACACCCGAGGTGCGTCCGCCGCCGCCCGATGAGGGCGCGCGATGGGCGCTGGTTTGTGTTTTCAGGAGATTTCCATGACCCTTTTCTGGCGAACGTCGCCACCTGGGCCCACCCGCGCGCGGGCCGGCCTCTTCATCGGCTGTGCCCTGGCCCTCGCGTCGGCCCATGCGCAGTCTTCCGACGCCCTCGGCGCGGCCGACCCGGCCCGCCCCGTCACCGCACCGCCCCTGGTGCTCCCGCCCACCGGCAACGCCGAGCTGCCCGCGCTACCGACCGACATCGCCGCGGCGCGCGCGATCTGGCAACGCGCCAACCAGCGCGTGGCCGAGTTTCCGCGCGGCCACGCCGACCTGCTGCGCTGGGAATCGGCCCAGCCCGGTGAAGCCCGCGCCGAGCCCCGGCGCGGGCCGACCCTGGACCTCACGCAGGCGCTGCGGCTCTCGCTGCGGCACCGGCCGGAGCTCTTCACCCACGCCGACATGAACCCCCTGGCTCAACGCCAGGTGGCCGTGGCCTATGCGGCGCACGTGCGGGACGTGCAGCGCGCCTGGATCGACGCCGTGACCGCGCGCCAGAGCGAGCGCCTGCTCGCCGAGGTGCTGGACGCCACGCGCACCGGCAGCGAGCTGGGCCGGCGCATGGTGGTGGCGGGCAACTGGAGCCAGGCCCGGCAGATGCGCGAGCAACTGATCGAGGCCAGCGCCTGGCAGGCCAGCGTGAACGCGCGCGGCACCACCCTGGCCGCGCAGGAGCGGCTGGCCCGCCTGCTGGGCCTGTGGGACGCGCAGGCCGTGGCGCAACTCGGCGAGCAGCTGCCCACCAGCCTGCCGGAGTTGCCCGCGAAAGCCTCGCCCGGCGAGGGCGTGAGCGAGGCCGCGCTGGAAGCCGCCGTGCTGCGCGGTCACCCGACGCTGGCACAGAGCCGGCTGCTGGCCGGGCGCGACATCGCCCCACCGTCACCCGCGCGCCGACAGGCCTGGAACGAGGCGGTGGATGCCGCGCTCGACACCGTCACCGGCGCGGACTCGGCGCCACCCCGCATCGACAACCTGAGCCTGCTGCGCGACCACACGCTGGAGCGCGCCGTGAGCGCCGAAGCGGCCTTGCTGCGCCAGGCGGCCGAGCGGCGCTCCATGGCGCGCCAGGCCTGGACCGCGCTGCAGGTGCGCCATGCGAGCGCCCAGCACGCGCAGACCGTGGTGGCGCAACTGCAGACCGCCCTGGAGCAGGACACCCAGCTGCGCTACAACGGCATGCTGCAAAGCACCTGGGAGCTGCTGGCCAGCGCACGCGAGCGCATGGGCGCGCTCGATGCCGCGCTGCAGGCGCGCCGTGGCTACTGGCTCGCGCAGGCCGACTGGCAGGCCCTGCTCGCCGGCGCCGACTACGCCGGCCCCGACACCCCCTCCTCTTCATCCGGCAATGGCACGGCCGCCGCCGCAGGACACTGACATGACCCCCTCCCTCAACCGACGACATTTTTTTGCCGGCGCGGCCGCCACGGCGGTCGCCGCCACCAGTGTGAGCCGCGTGGCGCTCGCCGCCCTGCCCGAAGCCGTGCAGCAGACCTCGGCCGACACCGCCGCGCCGTGGACGCCGCCGGGCGTGACCGGTGCGGGCCGGCCCTACAACCCGGTGGTCACGCTCAACGGCTGGACCCTGCCCTGGCGCCTGAACAAGGGCGTGAAGGAGTTCCACCTGGTGGCCGAACCCGTGGTGCGCGAGGTGGCACCCGGCTTCATGGTCAACATGTGGGGCTACAACGGCCAGAGCCCGGGGCCGACCATCGAGGTGGTGGAAGGCGACCGCGTGCGCCTCTACGTCACCAACCGACTGCCGGAACACACCACCATCCACTGGCACGGCCAGCGCCTGCCCAATGGCATGGACGGGGTGGGCGGCCTGAACCAGCCCGCCATCCCGGCAGGCAAGACCTTCGTCTACGAGTTCACCGCGCGCCGACCCGGCACCTTCATGTACCACCCGCACGCCGACGAGATGGTGCAGATGGCCATGGGCATGATGGGCTTCTGGGTCACGCACCCCAGGCAAAAGCATCCCTTGATTGAAGACGTGCAGCGCGACTACTGCTTCCTGCTCAACGCCTTCGATGTCGAGCCCGGCAGCATGACGCCGCAGGTCAACACCATGCTGGAGCAGAACATCTGGGCCTGGAACAGCCGCGTGTTCCCCGCCATCACGCCGCTGGTGGCGCGCCTGGGCGAGCGGGTGCGCGTGCGCGTGGGCAACCTCACCATGACCAACCACCCGATCCACATCCACGGCATCGAGTTCGAGGTGAGCGGCACGGACGGCGGCCCCACGCCCAAGGGATCGCGCTGGCCCGAGGTGACGACCGACGTGGCCGTGGGCCAGATGCGGCAGATCGAGTTCGTGGCCGACGAGCCGGGCGACTGGGCCATGCACTGCCACAAGAGCCACCACACCATGGGGGCCATGGGCCACAGCGTGCCGACCATGATCGGCGCCGACCACCGAGGCCTGGTCAAACCCTTGCAGCGCGCCTCGCCCGACTACATGGTGATGGGCGAGCGCGGCATGGCCGACATGGGCGAGATGCAGATGGAGCTGCCCGCCAATACCTTCCCCATGATGACCGGCACCGGCCCCTACGGCCCGATCGAGATGGGCGGCATGTTCACCACCTTCAAGGTGCGCGCCGATCAGAAGGCCGGCGACTACAGCGATCCGGGACCCTACGCCATGCCGCCGGGCACCCAGGCCCGCCTGGTCGAGACCGGCGCGGCACCCGCGGCCGCGCGCCCGACCCCTTCTGCATCCTCACCCGCCAGCGCCACCGTGCGCAAACCCGCCGCCGACGCGGGCCACCACCAACACTGATTCCATTTTTGAAAGGACACACCATGAACACGACGAACACCACCACCCGCCGCCAGTTCCAGCTCGGCCTGCTCGCCCTGCCCTGGGCCCTGTCCCTGCCCGCCGCGCACGCGCACGGCGACCAGCACGGCAAAGCCGCCAGCACGGTGGTCAAGGAGCAGAAGCCCTGGGGCATCGCGGGCGAACCCGGCGCCGCCACGCGCACGATCGACATCCGCATGACCGACGACATGAAGCTCAGCCCCAACCACTTGGAGGTGCGCGAGGGCGAGACGCTGCGCCTGCGCGCCATCAACAAGGGCAAGGTGATGCACGAGATCGTGCTCGGCACGGGCGCGGACCTGCGGGCCCATGCCGAGATGATGAAGAAACACCCCGGCATGGCACACGACGAGCCTTACATGGCGCACGTGCCCGCCGGCAAGACCGGCGACATCGTCTGGACCTTCAACCGCCCCGGCGATTTCGAGTTCGCCTGCTTGATCGCCGGCCATTTCGAAGCCGGCATGCGTGGCACCATCCGCGTCAAGCCCAAGGCCTGATGCCCACCCTTCAGGAGCACCCCATGCAACGACGACACCTGCTCAGCGCCGCGATCGGCCTGTCCCTGGCGGCCAGCGGCGCCTTCGCCCAGACGCCCGCCACCCCTGCGCTGCAGGTCTGGAAAGACCCCAACTGCGGCTGCTGCAAAGACTGGGTCGAGCTCATGCGCGCCGACGGCTTCCAGGTCCAGGTCTTCGACACCGGCAACACCGCCGTGCGCCAGCGCCTGGGCCTGCCCGCCAAGTACGGCTCGTGCCACACCGCCCTGGTCGGTGGCTACGTGGTCGAAGGCCATGTGGCGGCCAGCGAGATCCGCCGCCTGCTTGCCGAGAAACCCGACGCGATCGGCCTGGCCGTGCCCGGCATGCCGGTGGGCAGCCCGGGCATGGACGGCCCGGTGTACGGCGATCGGCGCGACGCCTACGACGTGCTGCTGGTGCAGCGCGACGGCAGCTCGCGCGTGTTCCAGCGCCACGCGGGCGCGGCCACCGGCGGCTTCAAACCGACCTCGGGCGATGCGGCGGCCGGCGCGCTGCCGGCCAGCGAGGCCGAGGTGCGCAAGGTCGACACCGCCGCCGGCAAGATCACGCTCAAGCACGGCGAGATCAGGAACCTGGACATGCCGCCCATGACCATGGTCTTCCAGGCGCGCGACCCGGCCCTGCTGGGCAAGGTGAAGGCCGGCGACAAGGTGCGCTTCACGGCGGACAAGGTCAACGGCGCCTACACCGTGATGAGCCTCGAACCGGCGCCCTGAGCCGGCGGGGGTGGCTGGTCCGCGGTTTGATCTGCGTCAAACCGCGGCCAGTCTGGGCCGGCTGCTGCGTTTTTTCCCTTCGGTTTCGGCCGCAATGGCCGATGACCATCCCATGCGCAACAACCTGCCCGTCACCCACAACGAATACGTGATCCCCGAAGGGGTCACGCTGGTGTCCACCACCGACCTGCAAAGCCGCATCACCTACTGCAACCCGGCCTTCGTGGCCGTGAGCGGTTTCGATCGCGAAGAACTCCTGGGGCAGCCGCACAACATCGTGCGCCACCCCGACATGCCCACCGAGGCCTTCCGGGACATGTGGGCCACCCTGGCCAGCGGCTCGCCGTGGTCGGCGCTGGTGAAAAACCGGCGCAAGAACGGCGACCACTACTGGGTGGAAGCCAACGCCACCCCGGTGCTGGAAAACGGCCGGACCGTGGGCTACATGTCGGTGCGCACCGCGCCCAGCCGCGACAAGGTGCAGCAGGCCGAAGCGCTCTATGCCCGCATGCAGGCCGAAGGCCAGGACGGGCGCGCCACCCTCTCGCTGCGGCAAGGGCAGGTGGTGCAGGGCGGCTGGCTCGGCCGGCTGCAGGACATCACCCGGCTCACGCTGGGCAAACGCATCGCGCTGTGCTCGGTGGGCATGGCGGCGGCGGGCCTGGTCATGGGCGAACTCGCCGCCCCCTTCGGCGCCCTGGCGCACCTCGGTGCCGGCGTGGCCCTGCTCGCCGTGGCCTCGGTGGCCGCGCTCCTGCTGCGCCAGCAGATGCTCACGCCCCTGCAACGGGCGGTGGCCTTTGCCAACCAGATGGCCGCGGGGGATCTCTCCGCGCGCATCCAGGGCCACGCCAATGGCGAATTCGGCGAACTCACGAAGGCCCTGAACCAGCTCAATGTGAACCTGCAGGCCGTCGTGGCCGACGTGCGCCACGAGGTCGAGGGTGTGCAGGTGGCCTCCAGCCAGATCGCCGCCGGCAACCAGGACCTGTCCTCGCGCACCGAGTCGCAGGCCAGCAGCCTGGAGCAGACCGCCGCTTCGGTGGAAGAACTCAGCAGCACGGTGCAGCAGAGCGCGAACGCCTCGCGCGAGGCCTCGGTGCTGTCGCAGCGCTCGGCCAGCGTGGCGCGCGAAGGCAACGATGCCATGGCGCGCGTGATCCACACCATGGACGACATCAGCCGCTCGTCCAAGCGCATCGGCGAAATCATCGGCGTGATCGACGGCATCGCCTTCCAGACCAACATCCTGGCCCTGAACGCGGCGGTGGAAGCGGCGCGCGCGGGTGAACAGGGCCGGGGTTTCGCGGTGGTGGCCGGCGAGGTGCGCAGCCTGGCCCAGCGCACCATGACCGCCTCCAGGGAAATCAAGGCGCTGATCGACGAGTCGACGGGCCAGGTGACCGCCGGCAGCGAGCTGGTGCACAGCACCGGCAAGACCATGACCGAGGTGGTGCAGTCGGTCGAACAGGTCAACGGCCTGATCGCCGACATCACCCACGCCACGCAGGAACAGGCCCTGGGCCTGGGCCAGATCAACCATGCCGTGGGCCAGCTCGACGCGGTGACCCAGCAGAACTCGGCCATGGTCGAGCAACTCGCCGCCGCCGCGGGCTCCCTGCAGGCCCAGGCCCAGGTGATGAACGACGCGGTGCGCGTCTTCCGCCTGCAGCAGCGCGCGGGCGCCGTGCGGGCCTGAGCGGCCTTCAGTTCGCGCTCAGGTCGATCTTCGCAGCCACGGCCTCGAAGGCCTTGAGTTCGCCGGCGAGCTTGGCGGCGAACTGCGCCGGCGTCACCGGCTGGGCCGCGACGTTGCCCTGCTTGGCCAGGGCGTCGCGGAACTCGGGCGTCTGGATGATCGCGTTGATGTCGGCGTTGATCTTCGCCACGATCGCGGGCGGCGTACCGGCCGGCGCGAGCACGCCGTGCCAGGTGCCGATGGTGAAGTCGGCGATGCCGGCTTCGGCGAAAGTGGGCACGTCCTTGAGGTGAGGGAAGCGCTGGCTGGACGTGACCGCGAGCGGGCGCAGCTTGCCCGCCGTGACGAAGGCCGTGATCGAGCCAGGCGACGGGAACGACATGTCGACCACGCCACCCACCAGGTCGGTCATGCCCGGTGCCGCGCCTTTGTAGGGCACGTGCAGCATGTCGGTGCCGGTGCGCAACTTGAAGATCTCGCCGGCCAGGTGCGGAATGCCCCCGACGCCCTGCGAGGCGTAGCTGAAGGACTTCTGCTTCGCGCGCAGGGCGGCGACCAGCTGGCCCACGTTCTGGTAGGGCGAAGCGGCGTTCACCACCAGCACGTTGGGCACATCGACGGTGAGCGCGATGGGTGCGAACGACTTTTCGACGTCGTAGCGCAGGCCCTTGACCACGAACTTGTTGAGCGTGTGGCTGGTGGCCGTGACCAGCAGGGTGTAGCCATCGGGCTTGGCATGGGCCACCGCCGCCGCGGCGATGGTGCCATTGGCACCGGCGCGGTTCTCCACGATCACCGACTGCCCCCACTGCGCGGCCAGCGCCTGGCCCACCAGGCGGGCCGACTGGTCGATCGCGCCACCGGCGGCGTAGCCCACCACCAGGGTCACGTTGCGGTTCGGGAAATCCTGCTGCGCGTGCGCGGCACCGCAGGCGAGGATCGCGGCGAATGCGCCGCAGGCGAGGGTCTTCATGGTGTCTCCGTTGGAATCTGCTGCGCCACAGGCAGCGATGGAGCCCATCGTAGGAAGCGCGTTCCAGGGCGTCAAAGCGAGATTGGGCGGATTCCGCCAGGAGAAAAGCGGACACCGGCCGAACATCCTGTCACAGCAGGCGCAGGGGGTCGGCATGCTAATGTCGCGCCATGCCCAAGACCCTGCGATACACCCTGCTCTCCCTGCGCGAGATGCTGCTGTCTGCCGGCCCGTTCGCCATCCTCACGGTCGCCCTGCTCTGTTTCACCTACTGGTGGCTCAAGCCCAACCCGCCGGACCGCGTGGTGCTGGCCACCGGGCCCGCGCAAAGCGCCTACGAAGCCTTCGGCAAACGCTACGCCGAGGCGCTCGCGCGCAACGGCATCACGGTCGAGCTGCTGCCCTCCGAAGGTTCGTCCGCCAACCTGGAGCTGCTGCGCACCGGCCAGGCCGACCTGGGTTTCGTGCAGGGCGGCACGGCCGACATCGGCTACGACGACGAAGATTCCATCACCTCCCTGGGCAGCCTGTTCGTGGAACCGCTCTGGCTGTTCTACCGGGAGGACGCCGCCAAGCGCCTGCGCAAGTCGCCTACCGTGAGCAAGCTCTCCGAACTCAAGGGCTGGCGCGTGAACGTGGGCACGCCGGGCAGCGGCGTGCCGCGCCTGTTCTCCACGCTGCTGGACGTGAACCGCCTCAACGCCTCCGAGATGACGCTCAGCCAGCTGGAGCAGACACCCGCCACGGTGGCCTTTCTCAACGGCGAGCTCGATGCCGTGGTGTTCGCCTCGGCGCCCGAATCGCTGATGGTGCAGATGCTGCTGCAGACGCCCGGCGTGCGCCTGCTGGACTTCGCGCAAAGCGAGGCCTACTCGCGCCGCTTCGGCTACCTCACCCCCGTGGTGATGCCGCAGGGCATGGTGGACCTGGCCAACAACATCCCGCCGCGCAACGTGCGCCTGGTGGCGTCCACCACCAGCCTGCTCGCGCAGGCGAACACGCACCCGGCCATCCTGCAGCTGTTCGCGCAGACCGCCATCAGCCTGCACAGCGGTGCGAGCTGGTTCAGCCGGGCGCGCGAGTACCCCAGCCTGGAGCACAGCGAGGTGCCCATCGCGCCCGAGGCGCAGCGCGCCATCAAGGGCGGCACGCAGCCCTTCCTGCAGCGCTACCTGCCGTTCTGGCTGGCGCAACCTGATCGAGCGCATGTGGCTGGCGATGGGCCTGATCATCGCGCTGGCGCTGCCGCTCTCGCGCATCGTGCCGCCGCTCTACACCTTCCGCATCCGCAAGCGCGTGTTCCGCTGGTACGCCGAACTGCGCGACGTGGAGCAGCGCAGCGAAAACAGCGACGAGAGCGCGCAGGAGCTGCTGGAGCAGCTGAACGCGATGGAGGCCAAGGTGGAAAAGGTGGTGGTGCCGCTGTCGTACACCGACGAGCTCTACGCGTTGCGCAACAACATCCACCTGGTGCGCAAGAAGCTGCTGCGCAAGGCTTGAGGGCCGTTCCTCAGGGGCCTTTTTTGTCCTGCGCCATGGCGCTGTTGAGCCAGGCCTGGCGAGCCACCTCGTCCAGGGCCTCGTCCACCACGCCGTGGTCGGCCACCACGCGCAGGCGGTCCTGTTCCAGCAGGCGTTCGAGCCCACGCTTGGTCATGGACAGCGAACGGCCGTTCGCGCCGGTGAACAGGAACAGCGTGCCGTGCGGGCTGGCCCAGGTGATCTGCCAGCGCATGGCCTGACCGTCCTGCAGCACATCGACCCAGGAGCCCACGGGCAGGTCCGAGGTGCGCTGCACCGCCATCTCGGCCTTGACCTCGGCCCAGTCGCGCTGCCGCTGCATGGGCCGGGTTTCGAGAAACGCCGGCTGGGTGGAGGTCAGCTGAGAGTCGAGCAGCACGTCGTCCATCAGGCAGGAATCGCGCGCCTCGGTGCGCTGCATCCAGGGCTCGTCGTCCATCTCCGGCTGGATGCTGGGCTGTTCTTCCTCGGGCGGCGGCTCCTGGCTGCTGCGCTGGGTCTTGTAGGCCGCCTCGTGCAGGCCCATGAGCGCCTGGAAAAACGCCTCGGTCTGCTCGCGCGGGTAGTCGATGGAGTCCAGGCCTTCGCGCAGCGTGCGCAGCACGCCGGGGATGACCTTGACCAGGCGCGGCCTGTTCAGGCTGGCCAGCGCCAGCTGGCTGGACCACAGCAGGTCGGGCAGGATGTCGCTGTAGCGCCGCGCGGGCGAGTCGACCGGCGACACGGGTGAAGACTCGGACATCTCCAGCCGCGCCTGCGCCACCACCTGCGACCAGGGGCCGGTGAGGAAGCGCCGCACCACACCCGGCGCTTTGTCGAAGTCGTTGCGCGCGCGGATCTCGGCCGCCACGCGTTCGGCCAGCAGATTGCGCTGCTCCACGCGCACCAGCGTCTGCACCGCCAGGCCACGCGCCTGAACCTGCGCGGGCGCCACGGACTCCGCTTGCGAACGGTGCAGGTCCGCGAGCAGGCTGGGGAAGCGCTCGGCAAGGTCCTCGCCCGGCTTGAGCAGGGTGCGCACGATGCCGCGCACCTGGTTGGAGAACGGGTTGTAGCCCGGGTCCATCTCGCTGGTGAAGGCCAGGCTGCGCTCGGTGATGGCGTCGAGCAGGCGGCGCGCGGGGTTCTGCTTGTCGGCGAAGAAGCGCGGCTCGCTGCGCGCCAGCTGCAGCAGCGCGGGCTTCATGTCCTGCACCAGGTTGCGCACCGGCGCGAGCAGGCGCTCGTCGGCCGCGATGCGCTTGAGCATGAGGGTGACCACCTCGCTGGCCAGCGTGCGGCCCATGACGTTGTCCGACACCGCCGTCTTGCTGTTGGACTTCTCGTTGAGGTCGAGGTTGCCGACCAGCAACTGGTGGAGATGGTCGAGCGTGAGCAGGTTGTCGTTGACCAGCACTTCCTGCACCGAGACCGCTTCGTCCCGCGGGCTGCGCCACCGCGACCGACCGGCGAGGCGCCGCGGTCTGCGTCACCACGTAACCGGCCGGCTTCACGCCCGCACGATCGAGTTGCTTGCTCAAATAGGCGTACAGGTGGCGCAGCTCGTCGCCGAGCGACATGGCGCCGACCTGCAGCCAGCGCGTGCGCACCGCGGCTTCCACATGCAGGCCCTTGAGCGCCGTCATCAGCGCGGCCACGATCACCTCGACCCGCAGGGGGTTGGCCTCGGGGTTCACGACCGTGAGACCCTGGGCGCCACTCATGCGCGAGGTCAGCGTGACCAGCTCTTCGTCCACCGCCATCTTGACGACCTGCTGCACGCGGGCGAGCTCCACGGTTTCCTGCACCTGGTCGTCGCCCATGAGTTCGAGCTCGTCGAAACTCACGGTGGGCGAGCGGCGCGAACCGGTGCCGGTGTGCGGCAGGGCGTTCTCCATCGACTCGGCGAACGCGGCGAGAAAACGGGTGGCGATCAGGTCGCGGTGCGACTCCAGCGTGGTGCGGGCCTGCAGCATGCCCTGCTTCTCGCTGAGCTGGCCGGCCGAGAGCTCGCGGTCCTTGAGGGTGCTGTGCAGCTTGCCCAGCCAGCGCGGCACCCACTCGCGGGTCTGCGCCAGGGCTTCGCGGAGGCAGGCGTCAAAGGCCTGGGTGTTGCTGGCGTCCATGCAGCCGGTATCCTTCGTGAGCGGGGAAGAAAACGGAAAGGGTTCTGCACATTATCGGCAGGAGGGTGCCGTCACCATAGCGCAAAAGTAGGCCGGAAAGGCCTGGCGTTCACCGCTCAGCCATCAATGCGCGCCAGCCATCGGCGCCCAGCTCGCGCAGGGTCTGCAAGTTGCGCTCGACGATGGCGTCGGCGTCACCGCCGGCGGTCTCGATCGCGCGCTCGACGCTGTCCTCGCGCAGCAGGTGCAGCGTGGGAAACGGCGCGCGGTTGGTGGCGTTGGTCACGTCGTCCGGCGCCGTGCCCTCGAATTGAAACAAAGGGTGAAACGGCGCCACCTGGATCACCCCTTCGAGCTCGTGCTCGGCCACCACGTCGTCCACCACGTTGAGGAAGTCGTTGAAGACCTCGAAATCGGGGAACAGCGTGGCATGCACCAGCAGGGTGGTGTCGATCTCTTCGGCCGGCGTGTTCACCAGCAGGTCGAGCTCGCGGTCGAGATCGTCCAGGAAGGCGTCCAGGTGCCGCGCCGTGCTCACCACGATGCGCACCTGGTTCTTCACGTACACCGCGCGCGCGAACGGACACAGGTTCAGGCCGATGACGGCCTTCTCGATCCAGTGGCGCGTGGCGGCAAGAACGTCTTCGGCGGTCAAAGTGGACATGTCGGGAAGAAGAGGTGGTGCTGGTCCAGAATGCCGCGGGTCCGGGTCCCCCGGCCCGCAGGCATTGCCCCCTTGAGGGGGTGACGGCCCGAGCATCGGGCCGGCGCGGGGGTGGGCTTACTTCAAGGCTTTGAAGCGCATGCGCTTGGGCTTGGCACCCTCTTCACCCAGGCGCTTCTTCTTGTCGGCTTCGTACTCCTGGTAGTTGCCGTTGAAGAACACCCACTGGCTGTCGCCTTCGGCGGCCAGAATGTGGGTGGCGATGCGGTCGAGGAACCAGCGATCGTGGCTGATGACCAGCGCGCAACCGGCGAACTCGAGCAGCGCGTCTTCGAGCGCGCGCAGGGTTTCCACGTCCAGGTCGTTCGAGGGTTCGTCCAGCAGCAGCACGTTGCCGCCCTCGGCCAGCGTCTTGGCCAGGTGCAGGCGACCGCGTTCACCGCCCGAGAGGCTGCCCACGCGCTTTTGCTGGTCGCCGCCGGAGAAGTTGAAGCGCCCGCAGTACGCGCGGCTGGGCATCTGGAACTTGCCCACGGTGATCATGTCTAGGCCGCCGGAGATGTCTTCCCACACGGTCTTGTCGCCGTCCAGGCCTTCGCGGCTCTGGTCGACGAAGGCCATCTTCACGGTCTGGCCGATCTTCACTTCGCCGGAGTCCGGCTGTTCCTTGCCGCTGATCAGCTTGAACAGCGTGGACTTGCCCGCGCCGTTGGGGCCGATGATGCCGACGATGGCGCCCGCGGGGATCTGGAAGCTCAGGTTGTCGATCAGCAGGCGGTCACCGAAGGACTTGCTGACGTTCTTGAACTCGAACACCTCGTTGCCCAGGCGCTCGGCCACGGGAATGAAGATCTCGTTGGTTTCGTTGCGCTTCTGGTACTCGACGTCGCTCAGCTCTTCGAAACGGGCCAGGCGCGCCTTGCTCTTGGCCTGGCGGCCCTTGGGGTTCTGGCGCACCCACTCCAGTTCCTTCTTCATGGCCTTGGTGCGGGCGTCTTCGGTGCGCTGCTCCTGCTCCAGGCGGGCTTCCTTCTGCTCCAGCCAGGTGGAGTAGTTGCCCTTGTAGGGAATGCCGTGGCCGCGGTCGAGTTCGAGAATCCACTCGGCCGCGTTGTCCAGGAAGTAGCGATCGTGGGTGATCGCCACCACGGTGCCGGGGAAGCGTTGCAGGAACTGCTCGAGCCAGTCCACCGATTCGGCGTCCAAGTGGTTGGTCGGTTCGTCGAGCAACAGCATGTCGGGCTTGGACAGCAGCAGGCAGCACAGCGCCACGCGGCGCTTCTCACCGCCGGAGAGCACGCCGATCTTGGCGTCCCAGGGCGGCAGGCGCAGCGCGTCGGCCGCGATTTCGAGCTGGTGTTCGCCGTCGGTGCCCGAGGTCGCGATGATGGCTTCGAGCTGCGCCTGCTCGGCGGCCAGGGCGTCGAAGTCGGCGTCTTCCTCGGCATAGGCCGCGTAGACCTCGTCCAGGCGCTTCTGCGCGGCGCGCACACCGCTCATGCTGGCCTCGACCGCCTCGCGCACGTTCTGCTCGGGGTCGAGCTGGGGTTCCTGGGGCAGGTAGCCGATGCGGATGCCCGGCATCGGGATCGCTTCGCCTTCGATCTCCTTGTCGATGCCGGCCATGATCTTGAGCAGCGTGGACTTGCCCGAACCGTTGGTGCCCAGCACGCCGATCTTGGCGCCCGGGAAGAACGAGAGCGAGATGTCCTTGAGGATCTGTCGCTTGGGCGGCACGATCTTGCCGACCCGGTTCATGGAAAAGACGTATTGAGCCATGGGAATGTTCTGCCTGAAGAATCTGCAGCCAGGACGGCCGCGCAACCCATGATTATCCCCTCAGACACCCATGGACCGCTTTTGAGCGGCGGTTGACGGCGGCAAAGCCCCGATCGTGCGACAATAGACCCTGTCGGGCACTTCAGTTGGCTCGGCGCCGGCACTTCGCCGGGGTGTGCGCAACCCGCTTGCGGCCACCGACTTCCTGAATCCATCTGCCCCAGACTGACCGGGCGCCGCAGCCAACCAGGCCGCGACATCCGGAGTGGCCGATGCCCCCAGCGCCCTGGACGGGCGCCTCATCTACATGACCTTTGACGATCTGAACCTGGCCCCGGCCATCGTGCAAGCCGTGCGCGAGCACGGTTACGAAACCCCCACCCCCATCCAGGTGGAGGCCATCCCCGCCGTGCTGGCCGGCCGCGACCTGCTCGGTGGCGCCCAGACGGGCACCGGCAAGACCGCCGCCTTCACCCTCCCGCTGCTGCAACGCCTCTCCGGCAGCGAGCGCGCCAAGAGCCGCTTTGGCGGCGTGGGCATCCGTGCCCTGGTGCTCACCCCCACCCGCGAACTCGCCGCCCAGGTCGAAGAGTCGGTGCGCGTGTACGGCAAACACCTTTCGCTGACCTCCACCGTCGTCTTCGGCGGCGTCGGCATGAACCCGCAGATCAACGCCATGAAGCGCGGCGTCGACATCCTGGTGCGCACCCCCGGCCGACTGCTCGACCTGCAGCAGCAAGGCTTCCTCGACCTCTCCACCGTGCAGATGCTGGTGCTGGACGAAGCCGACCGCATGCTCGACATGGGCTTCATCCACGACGTGAAGAAGATCCTCGCGCTGGTGCCCAAGGAAAAGCAGAGCCTGCTGTTCTCGGCCACCTTCAGCGACGAGATCCGCGACCTCGCCAGCGCCCTGCTCAAGGACCCGCTGCACATCCAGGTCACTCCTCGCAACACCACGGTGCAGCGCATCACCCAGGTGATCCACCCCGTGGGCCGAGGCAAGAAGAAGGCCCTGCTGGTCCACATCATCAACCAGCACAACTGGAGCCAGGTGCTGGTGTTCACGCGCACCAAGTTCGGCGCCAACAACGTCGCCGAGTACCTCACCAAGAACGGCATCCACGCGATGGCGCTGCACGGCAACAAGAGCCAGGGTGCCCGCACCCAGGCGCTGGCCGGCTTCAAGAGTGGCGAGATCCGCGCCCTGGTCGCGACCGACATCGCCGCGCGCGGCATCGACATCGACGAGCTGCCGCACGTCGTGAACTACGAGATCCCCAACGTCAGCGAAGACTACGTGCACCGCATCGGCCGCACCGGCCGCGCGGGCAACAGCGGCGAAGCCGTGAACCTCGTGAGCCTGGACGAAGAAGGCTTCATGATGGAGATCGAGCGCTTCACCAAGCAGCAGATCCCGGTGCAGATCTTCCCCGAGTTCATGCCAGAGCCAGGCGAGAAGGCCGAGCCCATCGCCATGGGCCGCCAGACCATCTGGGGCGGCGCGGGCAAGCCGCCCAGCCGCGAGGTGATGGCGGCGGCCGCCAAGGCCGCGCGCACCGAGATGCTGCAGCGCGTGCGCGAGAAGAAGGCCGGCGAGCCGCAAGGCCGTGGCAACGGTGGTGGCGGCCAGCGCCAGCGCCCGGCCGGTGATGGCAGCCAGGCCGATGGCCCGCGCGGTGAAAGCCGGCGTGGCAACGGTGGTGGCGCAGCGCGCCAACGGCAATGGCGGCGGTGGCAATGGCCAGCGCCAGGGCCAACGCCACGGAGGTGCGCAGCAAGGCCAGCGCCCGCCGCGCGAAGACCGCGGCTTCCGTGAAGACCGTGGTCCGCGCGAGGAGCGCGAACCTGGCGCCGAGCGCCAGCCCGGCCCCAACGCCCACCTGGGCAGCCTGCGCATCAAGGAGCCCCGCCCACGCGCGGCCAACCCCGGCGGCCAGCCCGATCCGCTGCGCACCAGCATCGATGCGATGCGCACCGGCAACCGCGGTGGCAAGGGCGGCGGCGGTCGTGGTGGCAACGGCCCGCGCAACTCCGGTGGTGGCGGCCAGGCCGACCCATTGCGCACCAACTACGGTCGCATCCGCTAAGGCGGCTTTCCCACTACAGTGCGGTCATGTCCCTTGACCGCACCACCCCCCTCGGCGCCCCGTCGGCCTCTGCTGCGCAGCGGGCGCCGGCACGTTATGCCACCCTCATGATCGCCGACCTGCAACGTGCTCAACCTGGCCCAGCCGGGCCGCCACTTCTACGAAGGGCAGGACCCTTACACCCACACCGAGTTCGAGCGCAAGGTGGGTTGGCTGGGCGATCGGTTCCGGGCCCTCAACGCCGACGTGCTGGCGGTGCAGGAGGTCTGGGACGAGGCCGCCCTGCGCACGGCGGTGGCGCGCAGCGGGCTGCAATACGGTTTCGTCGCCGTGCCCGGTGCCGAAAACAGTCCCGGCCAGATCGGCGCGCAAGGCACGCCCCGGGTGGGCATCGTGACGCGCCTGAAGGTCGATTCGCTGCAGTCGCTCAACGACTTTCCCGAAGCGGCCCGCGTGCAGGTGCCTGGCCTGGGCCTGCACACCCGCTTCGAACGCCCGCCGCTGATCGCGATGCTGCGCCTCAAGCACGGCCAGCCGGTGTGCGTGATCACCGCGCACCTCAAGAGCAAGCGGCCCAAGTTCCTGGAAGATGCCAACGGGGTGGGCATCGAAGACACGGCCGACCCGGCGGTGCAGGCGCTGGCCTCGCTGCGTTCGCTGGTCATGCGCGCCAGCGAAGCCCTGGCGCTGCGCCTGAAGGTGGTCGAGCTGCTGCACCGCACCCAGCTGCCGCTGGTGCTCATGGGCGATCTGAACGACGGCCCGCACAGCGTGACGACGCAGCTGATCGCGGCCACCTCGCAGGTGGCCTACGACAAGGGCGCGCTCGACCACGCGCTGTTCAGCGCCTGGGACGTGCAAGGCGAAGCGGCGATGCGCCGCGACGTGGCGTACTCGCACATCCACCAGGGCTACCCCGAGGTGCTGGACCAGTTGCTGGTGAGCGAGCAGTTCGTCGCGACCAGCCGGCGATCGATCGGCGATGTGCGGCGCGTGGAGGTGTTCAACGACCACCTGTTCGAGGGCCGCGACCGCAGCCGCAGCGACCACGGCTTCGTGCGGGCGCTGCTGCGGCTGCGCCTGCCCGACCTGCCCCTCTCAGCGGGCTGAGGCGCCCGCTTCGCGGATGCGCTGCGCGAGGTGCGCGAGCGCCTCTTCCACCTGGTCCACCAGCACGAGGCAGAGGTCGCCGGGTTGCAACCGCTCCAGCGCGGCGTCGATGGCCACGAATTCGCCCCGGATCTCGAACACCTCTTTCGTGCGGCTCGCCCCGGCGAGTCCCTCGCGCAGCAGCGTGAGCACCTCGCCATCTTCGCGGCCGCGCTGGCAGGCGTCCTGGAACAGCAGCACGTCGTCGAAGGCCTTGCCCAGGATCGTGGTCTGCTCGCGGATGTCTTCGTCGCGGCGGTCGCCCGCGCCGCTGATGACCACGCTGCGCCGGCGCGCGGGCATGGCGTTGACCGCCTCGACCAGGGCGCGCATCGCGTCCGGGTTGTGGCCGTAGTCGGCGATCACGGTGGCGCCGCGGTAGTCCATCACGTTGAAGCGGCCCGGCGCGTTGTCGGCGTCGTTGGAGAAGCTGGCAGACCACGCGCGATGGTGTCCCAATCCAGGCCGGCGCACCAGGCCGCGCCGATGGCCGCCATGACGTTGTCCTTCTGGAAGCCGATGGTGCCGCCGCGCGTGATGGGCACGCCCTGCAGCGGAATCTGCACGCGCCAGCTGCCTTCGGTCACGATGATGCGATCACCTTCGACGCAGAATGGTGCGCTTGCCCTGCACGCGGTGCGCGGCCAGCACGGGGTGGTCGTGGTCCTGCGCGAAGAAGACCACGCCGCCGGTGCACTTGGCGGCCATGGCCGCGACGATGGGATCGGCCGCGTTGAGCACCGCGTAACCCGTGGGCGCGACGTTCATCACGATCACGCGCTTGAGCACCGCGAGGTCTTCGACGGTGGTGATGTAGTTCAGGCCCAGGTGGTCGCCGGTGCCCACGTTGGTCACCACCGCGACCTGGCACTGATCGAAGCCGAGGCCCTCGCGCAGCATGCCGCCGCGGGCCGTTTCGAGCACGGCGGCGTCCACGTCGGGGTGCAGCAGCACGTTGCGCGCGCTCTTGGGGCCCGAGCAGTCGCCGCTGTCGATCTGGCGGCCATCGACGTACACGCCGTCCGTGTTGGTCATGCCCACGCGCATGCCGCTGGTGCGCAATGAGGTGCGCGATCAGCCGCGTGGTGGTGGTCTTGCCGTTGGTGCCGGTGACGGCGACCACGGGGATGCGCCCATCGTCGCCGGGTTCGAACATGTTGGCGATCACGGCCTCGCCGACCGGGCGGCCCTTGCCGTACGACGGCGAGAGGTGCATGCGCAGGCCGGGCGCGGCGTTGACCTCGACCACGCCACCGTGCTGCTTCTCCAGCGGCACGTGCACGTTCTCGCAGACCACGTCGACGCCGCAGATGTCCAGGCCCACCGTCTGCGCGGCGGCCACGGCGCGGGCGGCCACGTCCGGGTGCAGGTCGTCGGTGACGTCTGTCGCGGTGCCGCCGGTGCTCAGGTTGGCGTTGTTGCGCAGCACGACGCGGCGGCCCATCTCGGGCACCGACTCGGGTTTCAAACCCTGCACGTCCAGGCGCGCCAGGGCGATGTCGTCGAAGCGGATCTTGGTCAGCGAGGTGGCGTGGCCGTCGCCGCGCCGGGGGTCGGCGTTGACCAGGTCCACCAGCTCGCGCACGGTGTGCTCGCCATCGCCGATCACGTGCGGTGGCTCGCGCCGCGAGGCGGCCACCACCTTGTCGCCCACCACGAGCAGGCGGAAGTCGCTGCCCGGCAGGTATTTCTCGACCATCACGTCGCCAATCTCGGCGGCCGCGCGGAACGCGATGTCCATGTGCTCGCGCGAGACGATGTTGACCGTCACGCCCTTGCCCTGGTTGCCGTCCTGCGGCTTGACGACCACGGGCAGGCCGATCTCCATGGCGGCCGCCCAGGCGTCGTCGGCGTCGCTGACGGGCCGCCCTTCGGGCACCGGCACACCGGCGGCGCCGAGCAGGGCCTTGGTCAGGTCCTTGTCCTGGGCGATCGACTCCGAGACCGCGCTGGTGCTGTCCACCTCGGCGGCCCAGATGCGGCGCTGGCGCGAGCCCCAGCCCAGCTGCACCAGGCTGCCGGTGGTGAGGCGGCGGTAGGGAATGTTGCGCGCCACGGCGGCGTCCACGATGCAGCCGGTGCTGGGGCCCAGGCGCACGTCTTCGTCGAGCGCGCGCAGGCGGGCGATCGCTGCCTCCACGTCGTAGCTTCCGGCATCGCCCGCGCCGGCGGCGGCGAGCAGTTCGCGGGCGATGTCGAAGGCCAGCCGGCCCACCACCTCCTCGCTGTACTGCGCCACCACCTGGAACACGCCCGGCTCCAGCGTGGCCGAGGTGCGGCTGAAGGAGACCGGGCACCCCGCCTGGGCCTGCAGGGCCAGCGCGGTGGCTTCCAGCACATGGGCCAGGGTCAGATGCTCTTGCGGGTTGCTGGGCTCCAGGGGTCCCACGGAGGGGAAGAGCTCGCGCAGCCGCCGTTCGAAATCCGGCAGGGCTTGCAGGTCCATCTCGTGCGGTTCGCAGGAGACGATGGCCTCGATGCAGGTGTGGCGGCTCCAGAGATTGGGGCCGCGCAGGGTCCGGATGCGAGAAACGTCCATGACGGAAGCTGGGAGTGAATGAAGAGAGGACCGGCGCTCAGCGCGCCGCGTCCAGGGTAACCGGTTCTGGCCGTTCGGGGATAGGAGCGACGTCGAGACCCGCCGTCTCGATGCCGGCGGCCATCAGTTCGGGCGAGACCGCGAGCGCCCAGGCGGCGGCGGCCACGGCCATCAAGGTGTGCGCGCCCAGCGACTGCAGCAGCCCCTGCACCACGGGTGCGTCCAGCCGAACGCGGTGGGCCTTGCGCACGCCCTCGGCCAGCACCAGCTGGCCTTCGAACACCGATACGGTGCGAGAGCCCGCCTCGCGGTGTTTCTGCAGCGCGGGCGAGGCGGCGTCCATGCCGTAAAGAATCACATCCCCATCGCACAGCTCGACCATCTCCAGCACCCGGGCGTCGTCGGCGTTGAGCACGGCCACGCCGTCGGGCAGCACCACGTCCACCTGGGTGCGCATCACGCGGTAGAGCTGGTCGGTGCTGCGCACGTCGTGCCGCTCCAGGCCCTGGAAGTCGTCGAGATCGGTCACGACCCCCACGGTGCAGCGGTCGTAGGCCAGACCGTCGTCCAGGATGACGGCGGGGCCGTTCTCCAGCACCACGGCGTCGATCTCGCGGTTCATCAGCAGGCGCTGGCCGGCCTCCCAATGGGCGCTGGGCCGGGCATCGACCTTGCGGTTGCCCAGGAACAGGCCGTCCTGGCAGGCCAGGCCGACCTGGTGGCCGCTCAGGTGCAGCAGCCAGCCCACCAGCCGGGCGATGGCGTTGCCATGGCGCGAGCTGGCCACGCCCACGATGGGCACGCGGCCGTTGCCGCCTTCGTCGAACAGGTGGTCCACGATGGCACGGCCCACCGGGCGCGACAGGCCGGTGGCGGGCTTGAGGTGCATCAGCAGCCCAGGCCCGGCGTTCACCTCCACCACCGCGCCGCCTTGCGCCTGCAGCGGGCGGCCAATGTCCTGGGCGACCAGGTCCACACCGGCCACGTCCAGCCCCACCACGCGGGCGGCCAGTGTCACGGCGTGCGCCACCTCGGGGTGCACTTCGTCGGTGCAGTCGATCGCCACGTTGCCATTGCGCTGGACCATCACGCGCCGGCCCAGGGCGGGCACGGCCTCGCCCGATAGGCCCTGGCGCTCCAGCAGCAGGCGCATGACGGGTTCGCGGTCCAGGCGGATGGTCTCGAGCGGGAACTCCTCGGCCTCGCCCCGGCGCGGGTCGCTGTTGAGCTGGCTGTCGATGAGCTGTTCCACGGTGGAGCGGCCATCGCCCACCACCGACAGGCTTTCACCGCGCGCCGCCGCGACCACGCGGCCGCCCACGACCAGCAGGCGGTGCTCGTCGCCCAGCACGTAGCGCTCGACCATGACCTCACTGCCCTCGGCGTCGGCCACCGAGAAGGCTTTTTCGATGTCTTCGCGCTCCGACAGGTCCAGGCTCACCCCACGGCCATGGTTGGCGTCGGAGGGTTTGACCACCACCGGCAGGCCGATCTCCTGCGCGGCTTCCCAGGCGGCTTGCGGGCTGTCGACCACCTGGCCTTCGGGCACGGGCACGCCGCAGGAGGCCAGCAGGCTCTTGGTCAGGTCCTTGTCGTGCGCGATGTTGCCGGCGATGGCGCTGGTGCGGTCGGTCTCGGCCGTCCAGATGCGGCGCTGGTGCCGGCCCTGGCCGAGCTGGACCAGGTTGCCGTCGTTCAGGCGCAGGTGGGGGATACCCCGGTCCGTAGCCGCGGCGACGATGGACGCGGTGCTCGGGCCGAGGTAGCTGCGGTCGATCTGCTCGACCAGGCGCGCCACGGCGGCCGGCACGTCGAAGCCGGCCGCGCCGTCCTCGCGCTGGCGGATGGCGGCGAGCAGCAGGGCATGCGCTTCGGTGAGCGCGGCCCGGGCCACGGCCTCGTCGCGGGCGCGGAACACCATGCGGTAGACACCGCGCCGGCTGGTCTCGCGCGTCTGGCCGAAACCGGTGGGCATGCCCGCCAGATTCAGCAGCTCGATGACGATGTGTTCCAGGATGTGGCCGGCCCAGGTGCCCTCGCGCAGGCGCTGGATGAAGCCACCGCGCTCACCCACACCGCAGTGGTGTTCTTCGAGGGCGGGCAGCCATTCGACCAGGCGTTCGGTGAGGCCGGGCAGCTTGTTGGAAGGAAAGTCCTCCAGATCGCCCAGATCCAGCCAGACTTCGAGCACCGGTCGGTACGTCCAGATGTTGGGGCCGCGCAGGTAGTTGATGCGCAGCAGCGTGATGTCGTGTTTCGAGCTCATGTCTCCGGCGGGACGCGTGATTCGGGCGACCGGGTGTAGTACCGATCAGGGGTTCAGAAGAACTTCAATGCCATCAACGATCGCGGGCTCGACATCGGTGAAAATGCAAGGCTCCCCCGTGGGAGCATGCCATTTCTCGCGGTCGACGCCACGCTGTCATCTTCACCATGCTTTCACACTTTCCAGCTGAATCCTCAGCCCCAGGAGCCGACCCTGCACAGGACGCCTTGCGGCCCGCATCAACCCAGCTGGGGGGCGATGATAGCGCTGTCGTTGCCTTGGCGCTGGACTTGGACAGCGATTTACATTTCCGTACGCGCACCCTGTTGTTAACCCGTCAAAAGTTCACACTCGAAGGCCAGGAGTGGATACTGAGCCCGGGTATGGAGCTGCGGCTGAGCGACCACGCCGGTGTCGGCACCCTGGAGCTGCTGGACGCCCAGGGGCGCATCGCGGTGTGGCGCTTCACCATGGGCGTGCAGGCCCGGGCCGCGCGCATGGTCGACCAGTTCCATCGCCTGATGGCCCAGCTGGATCAGGCGTCCGAGCAGGTGATCGAGGAACCCGCCCGCACCTGCCCCCAGTGCCAGGCCACCCTGCCGGCCGACAGCGATGAATGCCCGGAATGCGCCCAGGAAGTGCCGCAGGCCCCGCCGTCCACCTGGGTGCTGCTGCGCCTGTGGCGCTTCGCCCGGCCCTACCGGTGGACGCTGCTCACCGGTTTCCTGCTCACGCTGGCCTCCACCGCCGCCACGCTGGTGCCGCCCTACCTGACCATCCCGCTGATGGACCGGGTGCTGATCCCGTTCCAGAACGGCCAGGAAATCGACACCGGCCTGGTGCTGGCCCTGCTCAGCGGCCTGCTGGGCTCGGCCCTGCTGGCCTGGGGCCTGGGCTGGGCGCGCACCTGGTTGCTGGCCCTGGTGTCCGAGCGCATCAGCTCGGACCTGCGCACCACCACCTTCGACCACCTGCTCGAGCTTTCGCTGGACTACTTCAGCAGCAAACGCACCGGCGACCTCATGGCGCGCATCGGCAGCGAAACCGACCGCATCAGCGTCTTCCTGTCCCTGCACGCGCTGGACTTCCTCACCGACGTGCTGATGATCACCATGACCGCGGTGATCCTGTTCTCGATCAACCCCTGGCTGGCGCTGGCCACGCTGGTGCCCCTGCCCTTCATCGGCTGGATGATCCACCTCGTGCGCGACCGCCTGCGCACCGGCTTCGAGAAGATCGACCGCGTCTGGGGCGAGGTGACCAACGTGCTGGCCGACACCATCCCCGGTATCCGCGTGGTCAAGGCCTTCGCCCAGGAAGCCCGCGAGGCGCGGCGCTTCAAACAGGCCAACGAGCACAACCTGGCCGTCAACGACCGCATCAACAAGACCTGGTCGCTGTTCACCCCCACCGTCACCCTGCTCACCGAGATCGGTCTGCTGGTGGTGTGGGCCTTCGGCATCTGGCTGGTCAGCCAGAGCGAGATCACGGTGGGCGTGCTCACCGCCTTCATCGCCTACATCGGGCGCTTCTATGGCCGGCTCGACTCGATGAGCCGCATCGTCTCGGTGACGCAGAAGGCCGCCTCGGGCGCCAAGCGCATCTTCGACATCCTGGACCACGTCTCCAACGTTCCCGAGCCGGCTCAGCCGGTGCCGCTGACCCAGGTGCAGGGCGGCCTGCAGATGGAAGGCGTGAGCTTCCGCTACGGCAGCCGCACCGTGATCCGCAACCTGAGCCTGGACATCCGCCCCGGCGAGATGATCGGCCTGGTCGGCCACAGCGGCTCGGGCAAGAGCACCCTGGTCAACCTGCTGTGCCGCTTCTACGACGTGAGTGAAGGCGCCATCCGCATCGATGGCACCGACATCCGCCGCGTCGGCGTGGCCGACTTCCGCCGCCACATCGGCCTGGTGCTGCAGGAGCCCTTCCTGTTCTTCGGCACCATCGCCGAGAACATCGCCTACGGCAAACCCGGCGCCACGCGCGCCGAGATCGTGGCCGCCGCGCGCGCCGCGCACGCGCACGAGTTCATCCTGCGGCTGCCGCAGGGCTACGACTCGCTGGTCGGCGAGCGCGGCCAGGGCCTCTCGGGTGGCGAGCGCCAGCGCATCAGCATCGCGCGCGCGCTGCTGATCGACCCGCGCATCCTGATCCTGGACGAGGCCACCTCCTCCGTGGACACCGAGACCGAGAAGGAAATCCAGAAGGCGCTGGACAACCTGGTGCAGGGCCGCACCACCATCGCCATCGCGCACCGGCTCTCCACCCTGCGCAAGGCCGACCGCCTGGTGGTGATGGACCGCGGCCAGGTGGTGGAGATCGGCCCGCACGACGAACTGATGGCGCAGCGCGGCGCCTACTGGCGCCTGTACGAAGCGCAGGCGCGCAAGGAGCAGGAGGCCGCCGCCCTGCTCGACGCCGACACGCCCGAGGACAACGACGCATGAACACCCCGAACCCCGCCTGGCAACTGCAGCGCAACCCCTTCGGCCGCCTCGTGCTCACGGACGCCGCCGGTGAGACCCACGTGGGCGTGGTGCCCGTGCGGGCCTTCCCCATCGGCGCGCCCGACGAAGGCCTGTCGCTGGTGGGCAGCGACGGCCACGAACTGGTCTGGGTGGACCGCCTCTCCGCCTTGCCAGCCGACTTGCGGCAGTTGCTGCAGGAAGAACTGGTGCAACGCGAGTTCACGCCGGTGATCCAGCGCATCGAATCGGTGTCCACCTTTTCCACGCCCAGCACCTGGCAGGTGAGCACCGACCGCGGCCCCACCAGCTTCGTGCTGCGCAGCGAGGACGACATCCGCCGCCTCGAAGGCCAGGCCCTGCTGATCCTGAGCGGCCAGGGTGTGTGCTTCGGCGTGCGCGACCGCTTCGCGCTGGACGCGCACTCGCGCCGGCTGCTCGACCGGTTCCTCTGACGGCGCGCCCGCTCAGCCCCTGACGAACAGGGTCACCAGCGGTTCGTCGCCCACCTGCCGGCTGCGGTGGCCGTGCACCGTGGGGTCGAAGCTGGCCCCGGGGGGCAGCGTGTCGGCCGAGTAGAAATGCTGGCCCGGCCCGAAGGCGCGCCAGCTGCCGTCCTGCAGGCCGATCTCCATGCAGCCCTGCAGCACGAACAGCCATTGCGCATCGCCGGTGCAATGGAACTCGCTGCGAAAGCCCACCGGGCTCTGGCGCAACTGGCAGGCCGTCGCCGGCAGCAGGGCCGAGAGCCGGGCCGCGGGCGAGCCCTCGGACAAGGGGATCTCGGCCTCGCGAAAACGCGCGCGGCCATCGGTGTCGGTGAACAGAATCACCTGCGGGAATGTGCTCAAGGAAATCTCCGGAGTCGGGCTTTGCTTTGTACCAGAGGCGTTCGCGCTTTTCGCTCACACTACGCAACCATGAAAGTTCTACTCGCCGAAGACGACCTCATGCTGGGCCGGAGCATGGAGCGCGGGCTGCGCCTGGCCGGCTTTTCCCTGGACTGGACGCAGGACGGCCCGCAGACGCAGGCCGCGCTGCGCGAACAGACCTACGCCGTGCTGCTGCTCGACATCGGCTTGCCCGGGCTGGATGGCCTGCAGCTGCTGCAGTGGCTGCGCTCGGAAGACCGCCCGGTACCCGTGCTGGTGGTCTCGGCGCGCGACGCCGTGAGCGACCGCGTGGCCGGCCTCAACCTGGGGGCCGACGACTACCTCACCAAACCCTTCGACCTCGACGAGCTGGTGGCGCGCGTGCACGCGCTCGCGCGCCGGGGCAGCGGGCGCGCCCAGCCCGAGCTGCAGTTCGGCCGCCTCACCATGCGGCCGCTGCGCCGCGAGGCCCTGCTCGACAACCAGCCCGTCACCCTGGCCGCGCGCGAATACGACCTGCTGCTCGCCCTGATGGAAAACCCGGGCACCGTGCTCTCGCGCGAACAGCTGGAAAGCCGCCTCTACGGCTGGCAGGAAGAGGTGGCGAGCAACGCAGTGGAGGTGCACGTGCACCACCTGCGGCGCAAACTGGGGGGCGGCCTGGATCAAGAACGTGCGGGGCGTGGGCTACAAGCTGGTCGCCGCGGCATGAACTCGATCCGCCAGCGCCTGCTGTTCTGGCAGATCACGGCGCTGGTCGTCACCAGCGTGCTGGTCAGCGCCTTCACCTACCACCTGGCCTGGCAGGCCTTCAACCGGGTGCGCGATTTCGGCATGGAGCAGATCGCGCATTCGGTGGTGCGGCACGGCGTGCGCCCCCACAGCTGGGCCCTGGACCCACCCGAGCACGCGGCACCGCGGCCCACGGCCCGCCCGGCCCCGCAGGACAACCCGCCACCCTGGGTCACGGACGACCTGGGCCGCTTCATCAGCCAGATCTGGTCCACCGACGCGGAGCTGTTGTACGCCTCGGTCGAGGGCATCGGCCCGCCCTTGCAGGAGCCCGGTTTTCACAACGTCGAGTGGTCGGGCGAAGCCTGGCGGGTCTACACGCTGGTGGACGACGAGGAAATCGTGCAGATCGCCAAGACCGCCAGCGACCGCGCCAGCAGCTTCGCCCAGATGGCGCCCTGGCTGCTGGTGCCGGTGGCGGTGCTCGTGCTGCTGCTCGGCCTGCTGATCCGCGTGGCCGTCAACCGCGCGCTGGCGCCGCTGGAGGCGCTGGGCCAGGACATCCGGCGGCGCGACGAAAAAGACCTGCAAGCGATCGCCACGGACGGTTTGCCCGAGGAGGTCGCGCCGCTGGGCCAGGCGCTCAACCAATTGCTGGAGCGCGTGTCGCGCCTGCTCACGCGCCAGCGCCAGATGCTGGCCGACGCCGCCCATGAATTGAACACCCCCCTGGCGGCCGTCAAGCTGCAGGCCCAGCTCACGCGCCGCGCGCCGCCGGGCGAGCGCGAGGCCGCGCTGGATGAACTCGACCAGGGCATCGCCCGCAGCACCCACCTGGTGGCGCAACTGCTGCAGATGGCGCGGCTGGAAGCGGATGGGCGCGAGCGCCAGCCCGTGCCGCTGCGGCTGGATCAACTGGCGGCGGACGTGGTGGCCGCGTTTTCGGCCCGCGCCGAAGCCCGTGGCATCGATCTCGGGCTGGACAGGCGCGAGGCCGCCACCGTGCTGGCCGATCCACAGGACCTGCGGGTGCTGCTCGACAACTTGGTGGACAACGCCTTGCGCCACACGCCCCCGGGCAGCCGGGTGGACCTGCACGTCGAGCAAGCCGAAGGCCGTGCCCAGCTGAGCGTCAACGACAACGGCCCCGGCATTGCCGAGGCCGATCGCCAGCGGGTGCTGGAGCGCTTCGTGCGCCTGAACCCGCAGAACGAGGCCACCGGCAGCGGCCTGGGTCTGGCGATCGTGGCGCAGATCGCCCAACAAAACGGGGGGCTGCTGACCTTGGCCAGCAGCCCCCCGGGGGGTTTGAGCGTGCGCGTCGCTTTCAGCGCACTGCCGACCACTTAGCCGCCGTTGGCGCGGCGCGATTCGACCAGCTCGGCGCGCACTTCAGCGCGCGTCTTGCCTTCAGCCAGCACCGGCTGGGCGTACTTGCCGGGGAACAGTTCGTTGGCCTTGGCGCCGGTCTGGCCATCGGCCACGTAGTCGCCCGTGCGCAGGGCTTCGGCCAGCTCGGCCTTCACTTCGGCGCGGGTCTTGCCCACGGCGGCGGTGGCGGCCACGGCCTTGTCGGCGCGGGCTTGGGCGTACTGGGCTGGGAACAGCTCGTTGGCCTTGGCGCCGGTCTGGCCGTCGGCCACGATGTCACCGGTGCGGATGGCTTCGGCCAGCTCGGCCTTCACCTCAGCGCGGCTCTTGCTCACGGCCACGGGTTGGGCGTAGAGGTGGGGGGCGAGGTCCTTGTAACGGGCACCGGTTTGGCCGTCGGCGATCAGGTCACCGTTGCGTTGGGCCTGGATCAGTTCGGCGCGGACTTGTTCGCGGGTCTTGCCCACGGAGGCATCGGCGGCGAAGGCGTGGCCGGCAACGAGGGTGGAGAGGGCGATGGCAACAACAGACAGCTTTTTCATGACAGTTTCCTTGGAGAGGGTTGAACATGCCGGTCGGTCCGTTGTGCGGTCTGGCCGGCTTCGATGCCTCTGCGGAGGGGTTTGCGTGCATCGATGGGATGAACTGTAAAGTTTCTGAATCAGAAGAAAAACAGCATTGAAACGACTATTGTGTTTCTAATTCAGCAATAATCACGGTTTTGACACCCGGGAAAACCCTTTAAAGGAGCTTTGTTATGGACCGCCTGGCCTCGATGCGTGCCTTCCAGAAAGTGATCGATGAAGGGGGTTTTGCGGCGGCGGCGCGCGCCATGGACATGTCGCCCGCCGTGGTCACGCGGCTGGTGGCCGACCTGGAAGACCACCTGGGCACCCGCCTGCTGCACCGCACGACGCGCCGCGTCTCCCTCACCGACGCGGGCGAGAACTACCTCGACCGGGTGCGCGTGATCCTGCAAGAGCTCGACGAGGCGCACGCGCTGGTGAGCTCGCAGACCAGCGAACTCGCGGGCGTGCTGCGCCTGCTGGCACCACCCGTGCTCGCCACGCACGTGCTCGCCCCCCTGGTCAGCGGCTTTCGGCAGGCCTACCCCAAGATCCTGCTCGACATCGACGTGGATTCCCCCCGCGAGCCCCCGATCCAGGACTACGACATCACGCTCATGGGCGCTCAGGCCTCGTTCGATGCCAACGTGATCGCGCGCAAGGTGCTCTCCAGCGTCACCGTGCTGCTGGCCTCGCCCAAGTACCTGCAGCGCAAGGGCACGCCCGTGCGGCCCGAAGACCTGGAGCGGCACGACTGCCTGCGCTTCAAGCCCGCGACCGGCCGCACCCGGGGCTGGCGCCTGCTGCACGAGACGGACGAAGCCCGCTTCGTCGACATCGAGGTGCAGCCCGTGCTGTGGGCCAACCACACCGACACCCTGATGCACGCCGCGCTCGACGGCGCGGGCATCACCGCCACCACCATCGAACTGGCCGCGCCGATGATCGAGAGCGGCGACCTGGTGCGCGTGCTCAACCCCTGGATCACCGACCGGCTGACGATGTACGCGGCCCTGCCCAGCCGCAAGTTCATGCCGCGCCGCACCGAGGTGTTTCTGGACTACCTCATCGAGCAGACCCGCGCCCGCGTGAGCAGCGCACTGGCGACCTGCAACAGCTGCTGACGCACTCCGTTACACAAAACCCGGCACCGCCTCAACCCCGTCGAGGCGGTTCGTTCGTTTCAACCGGCTCCATCCACTGTTCGCGGAGCCCGCATGAAACCCCTCCCCTCTTTCCGCCTCGCCCTGTCCCTGGCCGCCGCGCTCGCGGCCCTGACCTCCTCGCCGGCCCAGGCCGTGGGCCGGCTCACCGACATCCAGGTGGTCGACCGCGACAGCGGCGAAACGCTCACGGTCTACCGCCACCTGGGCGAGCACTGGGTCGCCGGGCGGCCCGGCGCGCGCTACGCCGTGTCGGTGCGCAACGCCACGCCGGGCCGCGTGCTCGGCGTGGTCTCGGTCGACGGTGTGAACGTGATCTCGGGCGAGACCGCCGCCTGGCAGCAGACCGGCTACGTGCTCTCCCCCTGGCAACAGCACGCCATCACCGGCTGGCGCAAGAGCGATGCCGAGGTCGCGGCCTTCCACTTCACGGCATCGAGCGCCTCGTACGCCGAACGCACCGGCCGCCCGGCCCACGTGGGCGTGATCGGTGTGGCCGTGTTCCGCGAAAAACCCCTGCCACCACCGCCGCCGGCGGTGGTGCCCTGGCCCTCGCTGCGCGAGCAGAGCGGCGCGCAGAACCGCTCTTCGGCCGCCGACGCCGCCGCCGAAACGCAGGCCGAGAGCGAAGCACCACGCGAACGCGCCGAGTCGCTGGCCGCGCGCCGCATGGCCCCCGCCGCGCCGGCGCCGCGCCTGGGCACGGGGCACGGCGCGCGCGAGGATGCGCCCATCACCCACACCACCTTCGAGCGGCGCAGCGACCGGCCCGATGAAGTCATCCGCATCCGCTACGACAGCCGCGAGAACCTGATCGCCATGGGCATCATCCCCACGCAGGCCGTGCCGCCCAGGCCCAATCCCTTCCCCGGCGCCGTGCCCCCCGGTTACGCGCCCGACCCGAGTTGATGGTCCCCCGGCTCCCATAATCGCGGGCATGTCCGAAGAGGCCGTGCCCGCCGATGAAACCCTGATGCAGGCCTTTGCCGCGGGCGATGCGCGCGCCTTCGAAACCCTGTACGACCGCCACGCCCTGCCGGTGTGGCGCTTCGTGCAGCGCAGCGTGCACGACCGCGCGCTGGCCGATGACCTGGTGCAGGACGTGTGGTTCTCGCTGATCCGCCAGGCCCCGCGCTACGAACCCCGCGCGCGGTTTCGCACCTGGCTGTTCACCCTGGCCCACCACCGCCTGGTCGATCACTGGCGCACCCACAAGGCCCACGCCAGCCTCGATGCGGAAACCGACGACGGCGCCGCCCTCGCCGACACGCTGGCGGCCGATTCGGGCTTCGGCCCGGTGCGGCAGCTGCAGTCGCGCGAGCAGGCCCAGGCCTTGCTGGACGCGCTCGCCGCCCTGCCCCTGCCGCAGCGCGAAACCTTCCTGCTGCAGGCCGAAGGGGGCCTGAGCCTGGCCGAGATCGCGCAGGCCACGGGCGTGAACGCCGAAACCGCCAAGAGCCGGCTGCGCTACGCGCGCGAGCGCCTGCGCCAAGCCCTGGAGGCCTTTGCATGAAGCCGCAAGACGAACTGCTGCAGCGCTACCGGGAGGCCAACGCACACGACCCCGCGCGCCCCGACCCGGCCCTGCGCGAGAAGGTGCTGGCCGAGGCGCGCACCGCCGCGGCCCAAGCCCGCGAAACCCCTGGGAACACAAAGCCGCCGGCCGCCAACGATTCGGCCTGGCGCTGGCGCGCCTTCGGTGGCCTGGCGGTGCTGGGCCTGGCGCACGCTGGTGGTGCTGCAGTTCGATCGCGGCACACCCGAGGAACGGGAGATCGCCCTCGGCGAGGCCCAGGCGCCCTCCCGCGCAGCCGCACCGGCAGAGGCCCCGGCCGCCGCGCAGGAAGCCGCACCCGCAGCCGCGGTGCCGCCCGAACCCCGGCCCACCCCGCCGGCCGCACCGCGCCCCTTGCCCGAGCATCCGAAGCCGCGCGGTCCAGCACCCGCAGCCACCTTGCCGCCCCCCGCGCCGCCAGCTCCAGCGCCGGCAGAAGCACCTCCTGTCGCCCCCGGTGCGGCCAACAGGGCAGCGGAGGCCGAAGCCCCTGCCGCCGCATCGACCGACATGGCGACCACGCCCCGTGCCCGTGGTCTGGCACAAGAGCAGGCCCCCGCCGCCCTGTCGGCGCGGCGTGGCGCACCCGCACCCCAGGCCATCGCACCGCTCTCGCCCGCCGCGGCCCTGCTGGCCGCCGCCGCGCGTGGCGCGGTCGCCGATGTGCGCGACGCGCTGGCCCAGGGGGCGGACGTGAACGCCGCCGACGCGCGGGGCCGCACCGCGCTCATGCTGGCCGCGCAGCGCGGCGATGCCCCGCTGGTGCGCCTGCTGCTCGGCGCAGGCGCCGACCCCGAGCGCACCGACCGCGATGGCCTGCGCGCCATCGATCTCGCGCAACAGGCGGGACACGCCGAACAGCTGCCGTCGCTGCAGGAGCGCGGACCGCGCTGAGTCCCGTCGCTACCATGGCGGCATGAACACCCCAGCCTCTTCCTCCTCCGTGCATTTCGGCCACCAGGGCCGCGTCGTCCTCGTCACCGGCGGGGCCCAGGGCATCGGCGAAGCCTGTGCGCGCCGCTTCGCGCGCGAAGGCGCCAAGCTGGTGATCGCCGACGTGGCCGACGCGCGCGGCCGCGCCCTCGCGCGCGAACTCGGCGGCACCTACATGCATTGCGACGTGGGCGACAAGGCCGACGTGGACGCCATCGTCGCACTGGCGCTGGACAGCCACGGCCGCATCGACGTGCTGGTCAACAACGCCGGCATCTTCAAGGCGGCCCACTTTCTGGACGTGAGCGAAGAAGACTTCGACGAGGTGCTGCGCGTCAACCTCAAGGGCGCCTTCCTCATGGGCCAGGCGGTGGCGCGCACGATGGCGCAGCAGGCCGATGGCGGCAGCATCGTGAACATGAGCTCGGTCAATGGCGTGCTCGCCATCCCCAACATCGCCAGCTACAACGTGAGCAAGGGCGGCATCAACCAGCTCACCCGCGTGATGGCGCTGGCGCTTGCCGACCACGGCATCCGCGTCAACGCGGTGGCGCCCGGCACAATCGCCACCGAGCTCGCGGCCCAGGCCGTGCTCACCAGCGAAGAGGCGCGCCACAAGATCCTGAGCCGCACGCCGCTCAAGCGGCTCGGCGAACCCGACGAGATCGCCGACGTGGTGGCCTGGCTGGCCAGCGACGCGGCGAGCTACGTCACCGGCGAGATCGTCACCGTCGACGGCGGGCGCATGGCGCTGAACTACACCGTGCCGGTCTGAGCGCTGCCCTGCTTCACGCGGGCCGGGGCCGCGCCACCACGGCTTCGCGGATCGGCAGGTGGATCAGCGCCGCGCCCACGGCCAGCACGATGTCGATGTACCAGACCCAGTCGTAGCTGCCCGTGGCCTCGAACACCTGGCCACCCAGCCAGGCACCGAGAAAGCCCCCACCTGGTGCGCCAGCATCACGATGCCGAACAGCATGGCGATGTTGCCGGTGCCGAAGAACTTGGCCACCAGGCCCACGGTGGGCGGCACCGTGGAGAGGAAGGTCAGGCCCATCACGGCGGCGAAGGTCAGCATCACGGCCTCGGTCTTGGGCGCCAGCAGGAACACCAGCACCGCCACCGCGCGCGAGGCGTACACCAGCGAGAGCAGCGACTTCATGCGCCAGCGGCCCACGGCCCAGCCCATGGCCAGGCTGCCGATGATGTTGAACAGACCGATCACGCCCAGCGCCCAGGCACCCACCGGCGCCGGCAGGCCGCACGCGGCCACCACGCCGGGCAGGTGCGTGGCGAGGAAGGCCACGTGAAAGCCGCACACGAAGAAGCCGGCCGAGAGCAGCAGGTAGCTCGGCGTGTTCAGCGCCTGGCGGATCGCCTGGCCGGTGGGCAAGGCCACCGGCGCGGGCGCCGCCCCGGCCTTCGCCGCCGGGCCCGGACCGCGCAACACCCAGGCCGCGGGCAGCGCCAGCAGCACGATCAGGCCCAGCGCCTGCAGCGCACCGACCCAGCCCAGGCCCAGCGTGAGCGCGGCGGCCAGGGGCGCCATGAGGAACTGGCCGAACGAGCCGCCCGCGTTCACGATGCCGGTGCGCATGCCCCGGCGTTCGGCCGGAATCAGGCGCGCGGTCGCCGCCATCAGCACCGAAGGCCCGGCCATGCCGGCGCCGCCGGCGGCGAGCACGCCGATGGCCAGGATCAGGCCCCAGGTGCTGGTCATCAGCGGCGTGAGGTAGGTGCCCAGCGCCACCAGCAGCACACCCGCGAGCAGCACGCGCCCGGCGCCGATGCGGTCGGCCACGGCGCCCGCGAAAGGCTGCGTGAGCCCCCACCAGAGCTGGCCGAAGGCGAACGCCAGGCTGATGCTGCCCACCCCCAGACCGGTGGCGGTGTTCAGCGGCGAGAGGAAAAAGCCCATGGTCTGGCGCGTGCCCATGGTCAGCGCGAAAGCCCCGGCCGCGGCCAGCAGCACCAGCCACCACACATAGGGCGCGCGCGCGGGCGCGGCGGCGGTCAAGGTTTCAGTCTTCATGGGTGTCTTCCTCGTGAAACGCGGCCAGCCCCTGGTCCAGCAGCCCGTGCAGTGCCGCCACGGTGGCCAGGCCCAGCTTGTCGTTGAGTGAGAGTTGCGCGGCCTTCCAGCGCCGCTGCGCCTGGCGCCGCAGCTCCAGCCCGGCGTCGGTGATGTGCACGAGCCGGCTGCGCGCATCGACCCCTTCGCCCATCGCCAGCCAGCCCGCCGCGATCATGGGTTGCAGGTTGCGCGTGAGGGTGGAGGCGCCCATGTCCATGCGCCGGGCCAGCTCGCCGGGCGCCAGCGGACCGAGGCGGTCCACGTGCGTCAGCAGCGAGTACTGCGTGATCTTCAGCCCCGAGCCGGCCAGGTGCTGGTCGTAGTGCTGGGTCACGCGGCGCGTGAGCTGGCGCAGCTTGAAGTTGGTGCAACCCACCGGGGTCGGCGATGTCACCTGGGTGTCGGCATTCATGAGACGATTGTATCTACAATACTTGTACCTGCAAACAAAAAGGAATTCAACCATGACCGTCGAAGAAACCCAGGCCCAGTGGATCCAGCAATACGAGGCCGTCGTGGCCCGCATGAACGCCGGCGCGGGCGTGGGCCTGGCGAACCCCGCCGATCTCGCGGGCCTGACCGGCATGCAGCAGATGCAGGCCATGCTCGACGGCAAGCTGCCCTACCCGCACATCGCCGACACGCTGGACTTCTCGCTGGTGGAAATCGGTGAAGGCCGGGCCGTGTTCCAGGGCCAGCCCCAGCTCAAGCACTACAACCCGCTGGGCACGGTGCACGGCGGCTGGTACGCCACGCTGCTGGACTCCGCCGTGGGCTGCGCGGTGCACACCGTCATGCCGGTGGGCCGGGCCTACACGACGGCGGAACTCAGCGTGAACATCGTGCGCGCGGCCTCCTACAAGAGCGGCCCGCTGCGCGCCATCGGCACGGTGGTCCATGCCGGGCGGCAGCTGGCGACCGCCGAGGGCCGCATCGTGGGACCCGACGGCAAGCTGTACGCGCATGCCACAACGACCTGCCTGGTCTTTGAAGTGCCGTCAAAATAAGGCCCATGCGACTTCTACACACCATGCTGCGCGTGGGCAACCTCCAGCGCTCGATTCACTTCTACACCCAGGTGCTGGGCATGCAATTGCTGCGCACCTCCGAGAACCCCGAGTACAAGTACTCGCTGGCCTTCGTGGGCTACGAAGGCAACCCGGCCCAGGCCGAGATCGAACTCACCTACAACTGGGGCACCGAGAGCTACGAACTCGACACGGCCTACGGCCACATCGCCCTGGGCGTGCCCGACGCCTACGCGGCCTGCGAGAAGATCAAGGCGGCCGGCGGCAACGTGACGCGCGAGGCCGGCCCGGTCAAGGGCGGCACCACGGTGATCGCTTTCGTGACCGACCCCGACGGCTACAAGATCGAGCTGATCCAGCGCGCGGAGAAGGAAGCGGGCCAGGGCCTGCGTTGAACGCCTGCCGGGCGTGGACGAAAAAAAGCCCGGCATGCCGGGCTTTTTTGTGGGCGCTCAGGCCAGCTCAACGCACGATCAGCACTTCCACACGGCGCGCTTCGGCGTTGTTGCCGGTGCCGGCGGTCTGCTCGGGCTTCTTCAGCTCCACCGCGCCTTCGGCCACGCCCGCGCCCACCAGGGCACTGCGCACGGCGATGGCGCGCTGCTTGGCCAGCTCGGCGTTGAAAGCCGGGTCGCCGGTCAGGTCGTGAAAGCCCGACAGCACCAGCTTCTTGCCGGCCTTGGCCGCGGCGATCGCTTCGCCCAGCGCATCGAGCGCGCCGGCGGCCAGGTCGGCCTTGCCAGACGCGAAGTAGAACTTGACCACGCCGTTTTCCACCACCACGCTGGCGTCGTCGCCCACCGGAGTGACCGTGGTCACAGCCACAACGGCCGCGACCGGAACCACTGCCGCCGGGCCGGCACTGGGCGCGGACTGGCGCGACTTGTAAATGCCCATGCCCAAGGCAAGGCCTACCGCCAACAGGATCGCGCTGATCAGCACCACCGCCACAACGCGGTACTCGGGTTCGTCATCCTGAGAGGACATGGGGAAACACTCCGTGAAGAATAATGGGAAAGAACTCGACAAAGATTGTAAATGGCCGACCGTGACACCCCGAGGACGCGCGCGCTCCACGACCCTGCCCTGAGAAACGGCGCGCAGATGATGGCCCATACGCTGGCGCAATGGCGCGCGCAGGGGCCGCGTCCAGACCTCTGGGTGTTCGCCTACGCCTCGCTGGTCTGGCGCCCCGAGTTCGAGGCCGCCGAGCAGCGCCCGGCGCGCGTGCGCGGCTACCACCGCTGCCTGCAGATGTGGAGCCGCGTCAACCGGGGCACGTATGAATGCCCGGGCCTGGTGTTCGCGCTGATGCCCGGCGGCAGCTGCGCCGGCCTGGCGCTGCGCGTGCCGCACGAGCAGGTGGAAGCCCTCATGCCGGTGCTGTGGGCGCGCGAGATGCCCAACCCGGTCTACGACCCGAGGTGGCTACATTGCGACACGCCCCAGGGCCCGGTGCGCGCGCTGGCCTTCACGCTCTCGCGCCAGAGCCCCAGCTACACCGGCACGCTGAGCGACGAGCGCTACCGCGAGATCTTTGCCCGCTCCTGCGGGCGCTATGGCACCACGCTGGACTACGCGCGCCAGACCTTCGAGGGCCTGCTGCACCACGGCATCCACGACCGGGCACTGCAGAAGCTGCTGGCGCTCGCCGATTGACCCGACACAAGGCCCCGCCGGGGCCTCGCTCCTATACTGCCCGCATGAACATCGCCGACCTGCGCAAGAGCTACGAAAAGGCCGAACTCAGCGAGTCCGCCTCGCACGCCGACCCGCTGCAACAGTTCGACCAGTGGCTCAACGAAGCCATCCGTGGTGAGGTACCTGAACCCAACGCCATGACGCTGGCCACCGTGGGCTCGGACCTGCGCCCGAGCACGCGCATCGTGCTCATCAAGGGCTGCGACGAACGCGGCATCGTCTGGTACACCAACTACCAGAGCCGCAAGGGCCGCGAGCTCGCGGGCAACCCGTTCGCCGCGCTGCAGTTCCACTGGGTCGAGCTCGAGCGCGTGGTGCGCATCGAGGGCACGGTGGAAAAGGTGAGCGACGAAGAGAGCGACGCGTACTTCCACAGCCGCCCGCTGGACAGCCGCATCGGCGCCTGGGCCAGCCCGCAGAGCGAGGTGATCGAGAGCCGCACGGTGCTCGTGACCAACGCCGCGAAGTACGGCGCGCAGTTCCTGCTGAAACCGCCGCGCCCGCCGCACTGGGGCGGCTACCGACTCAAGCCCGACACCTGGCAGTTCTGGCAGGGCCGCAAGAGCCGCCTGCACGACCGGCTGCGCTACACCGCGCAGGCCGACGGCGGCTGGCTGCGCGAGCGGCTCGCCCCCTGAGGCCCGGCACGCTCAGCTTTTGGCGGGCGCGTCAGCGCCGAGCAGGTACTCGCGCACCAGTTCGCGGGCGCGGTGCAGGCGGCTCTTGACCGCGCCGGGCGGCTCGCTCAACCGTTGAGCCATCTCCGCGATGGTCAGTTCCTCGAAATCGCGCAGCAGCACCACCTCGAGGTAGTGGGCTGGCAGCGACTCCAGGGCATGGGCCAGGTCGATCCGCAGCGCACCATCCGGTCGGTCCAGCATCTGCGCTTCGGCGATGTCGTCGGTCAAGGGTTCATACCGGAACAGGCTGCGCGACAGTTTGCGGCACTCGCGCTGGATCACCGTGAACAGCCACGACGAGAACGCCGCGGCCGCCCGGAGACTTTGGACCTTTCGCGAGACCACCAGCAAGGATTCCTGGACCGCATCATCGACGTCGCTGGCGTGGCAGTGCTTGTGGGCATAGCGGCGCGCATCCGTCTGGCACAGGGCCAGCAGGCGGGCGATGGCGGCCGGGTCGCCGGTCTGTGCCACCAGGATGAGGTGGTCGCGGTCCGCCACGCTGTCCGCCATGCTCAGGCCCTCTTGTCGAGCTGGCGGCCCAACATCGCGCACATCGGGCAGAAGCCGACCAGGCCGCTCAGGGCCAGCACGGCGCCCATGACGCCGGCCCCCACGGCGACGTTCGAGACGCCCCAGTTGACCACCGCGAAAGCGATGGCCATGGCGCCCATGACCACCCGCACCACGCGCTCCCAGTTCGGGACATTCTTGACATAGATCACCATGCACTCCTTGTTGGCCGAGGAAGACCCTCAAACCCTAAGAGGCGGCAACGGAGGCAAACGGTTCGCGCCGGTGGCAAAAAAAAACGCGCCATCGGGCCCCGGCTCCTTCAAGGCCGGACGCCCACCTCGATCGGCCCCGCGCGCTCGATGCGCTGGCCCGCCACCGCCCGCAGCGCGGCGGCGCTCACGAGTTGCGGCGCGATCTCCGCCAGAGGCACCTGCACGAAGGCGCGCTCGCCCATGCGGGGATGCGGCACGGTGAGCCGCGTTGAGTGAATGCGGGCCTCGCCGTACAGCAGCAGATCCAGGTCCAGCGTGCGCGGCGCGTTGCGGTAGGGCCGCTCGCGGCCTGCCGCCTGCTCGATGGCCTGCAGCGCGTCGAGCAAGGCGGGCGCGGTGAGCGTGGTGGCGACCTCGGCCACGGCGTTGAGGTAGTCCGGCCCGCTGGAATCCACCGGTGCCGTGCGGTACAGGCTGGAGGCGCGCTGCACCCGCACACCAGGAACGGCATCCAGGGCCGCAAGCGCCTCGCGCAAGGCCTTCCCGGCGTCCCCGAGGTTGGCGCCCAGGGCCACATGGGCCGTGACCTCGGCGCGCGGCGCGGCCATCACGGTGGTGTCAGCAGACCTCAGCCGCCGGCCTCGTCCGAGCCACCACCGCCACCTTCGACCGGTCCCGCGCCGTTGGGCTTGCGGCGGCGACGGCGGCGCTTCTTGGCCGGTGCCGAACCCTCGTCCAGCGGGGTGTCGTCCGACGGCGCATCCCCACCCTCGTCGCCTTCGACGGGGCGGAAACGCGGATCGACTTCGTTCGGTTCGGCAGCGGCCGCCGCCGGGTGGTCCGCGTCCGTGCGCTTGACGCGCCGGGCCTTGCTGGCGCCCGGCTTGGCCAGGTTCTCGCGGCGCTGCGCGTCCACCATGTCCTCGCGCATGGCGTCGCTCGCCGTGCTGAAGGTTTCCCACCAGTGCGCGAGTTCTTCCTCGACCTCACCGACCTGCCCGCGCAGGCGCAGGAAGTCGAAGCCAGCACGGAAACGCGGCTGCTCGACCAGGCTGAACGGGGAGGTGCCCACGCGCTTGTCGAAGCGCGGCTGCATCATCCAGATCTCGCGCATGTCCGCGCCGAGCTTGCCGCGGCCCGACACGTCGCCGATGCGGGCCTCGAAGGCGTCGTCCACCGCCGCCTGCAGGGCCGCGAAGGGCGCGGGCGGGCGCTGGTTCGGGCGCGGCGTGAGGTGCTGGTTCCAGGCCTTGCGCACGTCGGCCCAGAGCACGCAGGCCAACAGGAAGCTCGGCGCCACCGGCTTGCCTTCGCTCACGCGGCGGTCAGTGTCCTGCAGGGCCAGCTTCACGAAGTCGTCGTCGGCGCGCTGCACGACGATGTCGAGCAAGGGGTAGATGCCCGTGCCCAGGCCCACGGCCTTGAGCTGCTCGATGCTGGCCAGCGCGTGGCCGGTCTGCAGCAGCTTGAGCATTTCGTCGAACAGGCGGCTCTGAGGCACATCGGCCAGCAGCGTGTGCGACGAGGCCAGCGGCGCCAGCGTCTTGGCGTCGAAGGTGAAACCCAGGCCGCTGAGCTTGGCGGCGAAACGCACGGCGCGGATGATGCGCACCGGGTCTTCGCGGTAGCGCGTGGCGGCGTCGCCGATCATGCGCAGCGTGCGCTTCTTGGCGTCGCGGATGCCGTGGTGGAAGTCGACCACGGTCTGCGTCTCCGGGTCGTAGTACATCGCGTTGATGCTGAAGTCGCGCCGGGCCGCGTCCTGCTCGATCGGGCCCCAGACGTTGTCGCGCAGCACGCGCCCGCTGGCGTCCACCGCGTGCTTCATGCCCGCGAGTTCGCCCTTGCTGGTGCGTTCGTTGCCCGCCACCTGCTCGGCCGCGGCGTTGTCCATGTAGGCGCGGAAGGTCGAGACCTCGATGACCTCGTGCTCGCGCCCCCGGCCGTAGATCACGTGCACGATGCGGAAGCGCCGGCCGATGATGAAGGCGCGGCGGAACAGGCCCTTGACCTGCTCGGGCGTGGCGCTGGTGGCGACGTCGAAGTCCTTGGGCCGCAGGCCCAGCAGCAGGTCGCGCACCGCGCCGCCCACCAGGTAGGCCTCGAAACCGGCCTGCTTGAGGGTGTGCACCACGTCCAGCGCGCGCTGGTCCACCAGCGAACGGTCGATGCCGTGCACGCTGGCCGGCACGTCTTCGCGCTTGCCGAAGGGGTTGGCACGGCGGCCGGCAGGGGCGCTGGACTTGCCCAGCAGCCGATCGATGAATTTCTTGATCATTCGAATAGGTTCAGTGTGCGCCAGCCCCGCTCGAGGGCAATGGCGCGGAGCCGGGCATCCGGGTTGGTGGCCACGGGCTCGTTGACTTTTTCCAGCAGCGGCAGGTCGTTGATGGAGTCGCTGTAGAAAGTGCTGTGCTGCACGCGCGACCAGTCCAGTCCCCGTGCGGCCAGCCATTGTTCCACACGGGCGATCTTGCCCTCGCGGAACGACGGCGTGCCCCGGATGGCCCCGGTGGGTTCGCCGCGCGCGTCGCGCTCGAGTTCGATCGCGATCAGTTCGTCCACCCCGAAGGCCCGGGCGATCGGGCGGGTGACGAATTCGTTGGTGGCGGTGACGATGACCACCGTGTCGCCGGCGGCCTGGTGGCGCCGCAGCAGCGCGCGCGCGGGCTCGTGCATGGCGGGCTCGATCACCTCGCGCATGAAGCGCTCGTGCGCCTTCTGCGACACCGCCATGCCGTGCTCGCGCACCGCCTCGATGGCGAAGCGCACGTAGTGGTGGATGTCGAGCGTGCCGGCCTTGTAGTCGGCGTAGAAGCCGGCGTTGGCCTGGGAGAAACCTTGGGCATCGCGCCAGCCAAGCGAGACGGTGAACTCGCCCCAGGCGTAATCGGAATCGAGCGGGATCAGGGTGTGATCCAGGTCGAAGAGAGCCAATCTCATTCGTTTTCCAGCATGGATTTGATCAGGGGAATGGTGATGGCGCGCTGCGTGCGCAGCGCATAGGCGTCGAGCTGGTCGAGCAGCATCATCAGGCTGGAGAGATCGCGCGAGAAGCGGCGCAGCATGAAGTCCATCACCTCGTCGCTCAGGAACACGCCGCGGTCGTCCGCCGCGCGGCGCAGCACGGCGCGGCGTTCGGTTTCGCTCAGCGCCTGCAGCTGGAACACGTGGCCCCAGCCCAGGCGGGTGCGCAGGTCCTCGCGCAGGCGCAGGTCGGCCGGCGGGCAGGTCGCCGCCGCCAGCACCCAGCGCGAGGCGCCGTGCGCCGGGCTCTGCGCGTTGACGAACCAGTTGAAGGCCGCGGCCTGCTGGGCCGCGGTGTAGAGGTGGCAATCGTCGAGCAGCACCGCGTCCCACTGGTCGTCGAACTCGGTCGGGTCCAGCACGGTGGCGTCCAGCCAGCCCACGCGGCCGCCTTGCTCGCGCAGCGCCTCGCGCACCGCGCGCAGCAGGTGCGTCTTGCCGCTGCCGCTCTCGCCCCACAGGAAGGTGGGCACCGGCGAGCGCAGGGGGTTGTTGGTCCACAGGCGCAGGTGCTCGATGGCGGCCTCGTTGCCGGCCCCCACGAAGTTGGTCAGGGTGGGCAGCGGCGCGAAGCCGATGTCCAGCGCCATCTGGCGCATGGGGGGTGTGGGTCCGGCGGTGCTCATGCCTCGGGGCTTTCCGGCACCGCCGCGCGCGGGCCTTCCAGGTACAGCGCGCTGGCCATGTAGCTGCGGCGCAGGCGGCGGATCGCCACCAGCAGCACCGCGCTGGCGGGCAGCGCGATGAGCACGCCCACGAAGCCGAACAGGTGGCGAAAGGCCAGCAGCGCGAAGATGACGGCGATCGGGTGCAGGCCGATGCGCTCGCCCAACAGGCGCGGCGTGAGGTAGAGGCTTTCCACCACCTGGCCTACGCCGTACACGGCGGCCACCAGGGCCACGCCCAGCACGGTCTGGAATTCGAGCAGCGCGGCCAGCAGGGCCAGCACCAGGCCCAGGCCGAAGCCCAGGTAGGGCACGAACACGGCCAGGCCGGTGAACACGCCGATGGGCAGCGCCAGGTCGAGGCCCACGAGCGCCAGTGCCACGGTGTAGAACACCGCCAGCACGCCCATCACCAGCAGTTGCCCGCGCAGGTACTGGCCCAGCACCGCATCGGTCTCGTCCAGGAAGCTCTGCACGCTGGCGCGCCAGCGCGGCGGGATCAGCGACTTGGTGCGCTCGACCAGGTTGTCCCAGTCCAGCAGCAGGTAGTAGGCCACGATGGGCATGAGAAACAGGTTGCCGAACACAGCGGCCAGCGCGCTGCCGCCGATGCGCAGGGACGCCAGCAGGCTCTCCAGGATCTCGCCTTCGTGACCGGACACCAGCTTGGTCAGCCAGCCGCGCACCAGGCTCACGTCCACCGACAGGCTCACGCCAAAGCGCCCGGCCAGCGGCGTGAGCCAGGCGTTGAGCCGGTTGAGCAGCTCGGGCACCTGCTCGCGCAGCAGCGGCACCTGCTTGGTGATGACGGGCACGATCAGCAGCAGCACCGCCAGCAGCACCAGCATCAGCAGGGTGATCGCCAGCCCCGCGCCCAGCCAGCGCGGCACGCCCTTGCCGTGCAGGCGCTCCACCAGCGGGTGCAGCGCATAGGCCAGCACCGCGGCCAGCAGAAAGGGCATCAGCACGGGGGCCAGCAGCGAAAGCAGCAGCCAGATGACGACCGCGATCGAGGCCCACAGCAGGGCTCGGATCTGGTTGGAGGTCAGGGGCATGGGGCGGGGGTTGGGCGGGGTGGGCAAGGGATGCGGGAGAGCAAACCCTTAAAATCAGGGGCAAATTCTATCGGGCCACCCCCCAGGGTACCCGAAAGTCCCCTCCCACCCGCGTCCAGCCCATCGACCCGCCCCGCCCTGCGCCGGGGCCGACCGCCCATGACCACCCCCTCCACCCCTCTTTCGTACAAAGACGCCGGCGTTGACATCGACGCGGGCGACGCCCTGGTCGAGCGCATCAAGCCGCTGGCCAAGAAGACCATGCGCGAAGGCGTGCTGGCCGGCATCGGCGGTTTCGGCGCCCTGTTCGAGGTGCCCAAGCGTTACAAGGAACCGGTGCTGGTCTCCGGCACCGACGGCGTGGGCACCAAGCTCAAGCTGGCGTTCGAATGGAACATGCACGACACCGTGGGCATCGACCTGGTCGGCATGAGCGTGAACGACGTGCTGGTGCAAGGCGCCGAACCCCTGTTTTTCCTGGACTACTTCGCCTGCGGCAAGCTCGACGTGGACACGGCCGCGGCCGTGGTCGGTGGCATCGCCAAGGGCTGCGAGCTCAGCGGCTGCGCGCTGATCGGCGGTGAAACCGCCGAAATGCCCGGCATGTACCCGGCCGGCGAGTACGACCTGGCCGGTTTCTGCGTGGGCGCGGTCGAAAAATCCAAGATCCTCACCGGCCAGAGCGTGCAAGCCGGCGACGTGGTGCTCGGCCTGGCCTCGCACGGCGTGCATTCCAACGGCTTCTCGCTGGTGCGCAAGTGCCTGGAGCGCGCGGGCGCGAACCTGCCCGCCACGCTGGACGGCCAGCCGTTCCGCGAAGCGATCATGAAGCCGACCCGGCTCTACGTGAAGAACGTGCTGGCCGCGCTGGCCGCGCACCCCATCAAGGCGCTGGCCCACATCACCGGCGGCGGCCTGCTGGAGAACATCCCCCGCGTGTTGCCCGAAGGCACGGCCGCCCACCTGGTAAAGGGCAGCTGGCCGCAGACCGAGCTGTTCGCCTGGCTGCAGAAGACCGCCGGCATCGACGACATCGAGATGAACCGCACCTTCAACAACGGCATCGGCATGGTGGTGGTGATCGCCGCCGACCAGGCCGCCGCCTGCGCCGCCACGCTGCGCGGCCTCGGTGAAACCGTGCACGAGATCGGCAAGATCGCGGCACGCGGCGAAGGCGCCGCCGTGGTCGTGGCCTGAGTCCCGCCTTCCAGAGACACCGAGGGTCCGGCTTCGCCGGCCCAAGGTGTCGCCCCCCTTCAGGGGGGAGCGGCGAAGCCGCGCAGGGGGTGCTCCGTTTCAGCGCTTGAGCTGCCCGAGCACGCGCTGCTTGATCTGATTGAAGGCCGTGCCCGTGCGCTCGCGCGGGCGTGGCAGGTCCACCTCGATCACGCTCTGCACCCGGCCCGGCCGGGGCTCCATCACCGCCACGCGGTCGCCCAGGAACACAGCCTCGTCCACGTCGTGCGTGACGATCACCACGGTGATGCGCCGCTCGCGCCAGATGCGCAGCAGTTCTTCCTGCATGTGAGCCCGGGTGATCGAATCGAGCGCACCGAAGGGCTCGTCCATCAGCAGGATGTCCGGCCGCGAGACCAGCGCGCGAGCGATGGCCGCGCGCTGCGCCATGCCGCCCGAGAGCTGGTGCGGCCAGGCTTGCGCGAACCCCGTGAGGCCCACGAGTTCGAGCTGTTCGCGGATGCGCGCCTCGCGCTCGCGCCGGCTCAGGTCCAGGCTGTCGAGCCCCAGGCCGATGTTGTCCGTGACGTTGAGCCAGGGAAACAGGCGGTGGTCCTGGAACACCAGGCTGCGCTCCACGCCCGGCCCGGCCACCGGTTCGCCATCGATCAGGATGTCGCCATCGAAGCGGTCGTCCAGCCCCGCGATCAGGCGCAGCAGCGTGGACTTGCCACAGCCCGAGGCACCGACGATGCCCAGGAACTCGCCGCGCGCGATCTCCAGGCCGATGCGCTGCAGCACCGGCAGGTCCTGCCCCTCGATCCGGTAGGTCTTGCCCACGTTGCGCAGGCTCAGGGCGGTGGGGGCGACCGCCTCCAGGGTGGGGGTGCTCATCAGCGGGTTCTCCAGGGAATGAGGCGCAGGAAAAGAAGCTGCGCGACGCGGCTCAGGCCGTAACCCACCAGGGCCATCACCAGCACACCGATCAGCACCAGGTCCATGCGGAACACGTCGCGCGCGGTGGCGAGGTAGGCGCCGATGCCCCGGCCGGTGCCGATCGCGTATTCGGAACCCACGGTGCCGATCCAGGCCGTCAGCAGCGCGAGCTCCACGCCGGTCAGCACCGAGGGCAGGATCGCGGGCAGCACCAGCCGGCGCAGCCGCAGCCAGGGCCCAAGCCGCACGATCGCGGCCACCTCGCGGTAGGCCGGCGCGATGCCGCGCACGCCCTGCTCGGTGTTGAGGAAGACCGGGAAGAAGGTGGAGATCGAGATGAACACGATCTTCACCAGATCGCCGTTGCCGAACCAGGCGGTGAGCAAGGGAATCCAGGCGAACAGCGCGACCTGGCGCAGGCCGTGCACGGTGGGCGCGACGGCCAGTTGCGCCGGTCGCGACAGACCGACGGCCACGCCCACGGCGATGCCCAGGCTGGCGCCGATGAGAAAGCCCAGTGCCACGCGCACCAGGCTGCTGGCGGCGGCCGACCAGATCTGGCGGCCCTGTTCGTCGAAAAACGGCGCGGCCAGCACCTCGTGCAGCGGCACCATCAGCGGGTGGGCAATGGCACCGGTGTCGACCAGCAGCAGCCAGGCCGCGCCGATGGCAAGCGGCAGCCAGGCGCCCGGGGGGATGCGGGTCTCAGCCATGGCCGGGCGCCCAGCGGCTCAGGCCGCGTTCGAGCCGGCGCAGCAGCAGGTCCAGCGCATAGCCCGCCACCCCCACGACCACGATGCCGACGATCACGATGTCGAGCTGGAACAGCTTGCGGCCCCAGACCATCATGTAGCCGATGCCTTCGGTGGCCGCGAGCATCTCCACCACGATGAGCGCGATGAAGGCATGGCTCAGGCCCAAGCGGAAACCGCTGAACACGGTGGGCAGGCAGGCCGGCAGCGTGAGGCGGGTCAGGCGCGTCCAGGGCCGCAGGCGCAGCACGCGCGCGGCTTCGAGGTAGGCCACCGGAATGTTCCGGATGCCGCGCGAGGTGTTGAGCACCACGGGCACCATCACGGCCTTGGCGATCACGATGACCTTGAGCGCCTCGTCGATGCCGAAGATCAGGATGAGGATGGGAATCCAGCCCAGCGTGGGCACGGCGAACAGCGCGCGCAGCGTGGGCTCCAGGTGGCTGCGCGCGCGCGCCGACACGCCCAGCCAGATGCCCAGCGCCAGCCCCAGCGGCCCGCCGAGGGCCAGGCCCGAGCCGATGCGCTGCAGGCTGATGAGGAAGCCGTCGAGCAGTTCACCGCCGCGCGCCAGTTCCAGGAAGGTGTCCCAGACCAGCGCGGGCGCCGGCAGGATCTGTGGCGGCACCCAGCCCCGCACCGCCGCCCACTGCCAGAGCGCGACGATGGCGGCCGGCAGGGCCAGCGCCAGCAGCAGGCGCCGCAGCGGGGCCGGCAACGCGGTGCGCCAGGGCCAAGCCGCGGTGCGCGGCAGCGGCGAGGCGCCGACCCCGTCGGCCAGGTGTTCGAGGGCCGCCATGGATCGGCCTCAGCGGCGCGCCACGAGGGCAGCGCGGTTCGTCCAGTAGGTCTGCAGGCCCTGGGCGCGCAGCGCGTTCTCCACGTACTGCGGTGCGGCCCACTTCGCCACGTCGATGTCGTTGCGGATCAGCTTGTTGTCCTTGGTGAAGTCGATCGCGTCGTCGTACTGGCTGAGCAGGAAGGCGTCCACGCGCGGGTTGAAGGCTTCCTTGAGCGAGACGCCGTCGTAGTCGTCCTTGAAGGCCTGGTAGGGCATGCCCGAGAGCGTCCAGATGCGGTAGGCCTCGTCGCGGTTGGCCTCCTGGCCCAGCCAGTGGGCGGCTTTCACCAGGCCGTTGGCGATGCGCTGCGTGGCGTCGGGGTACTGCTTCTCGAAGGTCTCGCTCACCAGGATGCCGCCGAAGCCCGAGGCTTTCGCGCCCTGGTCCTTGGACGAATAGAACACCTTGCCCACGCCCTTGTCGCGCAGGGTCAGCAGGCTGCTGGAGCCCACCGCCGCGTCCACGCTGCCGGCGCTCAGGGCCGCGAGCTGGTCGGCGGTCTTGAGGTCGACCAGCTGGATGTCGCGCAGCGTCAGGCCGTTGTCCTGCAGGGCCTTGAGCAGCGCCCAGTGCAGCACCGTGCCCTCGGCCACCGCCACCTTGCGGCCCTTGAGGTCCTTGAACGAGTTGACCTCCAGGTCCTTGCGGGCCAGCCCGAAGACGGTGGTGTAGCCGTAGGACGCGAGGATGCGCGTGGGCAGGCCGCCGGCCTTGCCGATGATGTTGGGCAGCGAGCCGTACTGCGCGACGTCGAGCCGGTTGTTGGCGATGGCCTCGTTGATCGCAGGACCGGTGCCGGTGAAATACTCGAAGCTGAGCTTCACGGGCGTGCCCTTGAACTCGTCGGCGATGAAGCCCTTGCCCTGCGCGATGGCGAGCAAGGCCACGCCGTGGGGCTGGCCGAAGCCCTGGCCGAAACCGCCGAAGCGGATGGTCTCGGGCTGGGCCTGCGCGTGGGCGCCGAAAGCGGCGGTGGCGGCGAGCGCGAAGGCCGCCAGGTGTTTCCAGAAAGTCATGGTGGGTTCTCGTGGGATAGGGAAGATTCAGTGCGCGCGCCGCAGCAGTTCAAAACTCGCATCGAGCGCGGCGGTGGGCTGGCGGTCCTTGCCCCAGCCGACGGCGCGGCGGTAGCTGCCGATCCATTGCCGCACCTCGGTGCCCTCCTCGGCCACGGTGACGGCGTGGTCCGCCACCGGCGCGACGTACAGCGCATCGGTCGGGCAGTACAGCTCGCACATGAAGCAGGTCTGGCAGTCCGACTGGCGCGCGATGCGCGGGATGCCGCCGGGCACCGCCTCGAACACCTGCGTGGGGCAGGCGCTCACACAGATGTTGCAGCCGGTGCAGCGTTCGGGGCTGACGATTTCGATCATGCGGCGAGCCTTTCAAGGTCCAGATTGACCGGTTGGCGAACGGTTTGCGGGCGCACCCAGACCTCGTCCAGGCCGCCGCTGACGAGACGGTGCCGCTGGCCCAGGTCCAGGCCGGCGTGGTCCTGCCGGCGGGCCATGCCGCGCGTCTCGGTGCGCTGCAGGGCGCTGCGGTACATCCAGCGCGAGGTGGCGCAGCACGCCAACGGCCTCGCGTGCGCGCACCGCCTGCTGCAGGCTCGGCGCGCTGGCGTGGCGCACGCGCGCCCACTGGGCGTCGAGCCGCTGCAGCGAGTCTTCCAGCAGGTCGGCGCGGCGCGTCCAGTTGCGTTCGTAGGGGAACACCTCGGCCTGCACCGCGCGCACCAGTTCTTCCGGGTCCCAGGCCGGGGCCCCGCCTTCCTGGATACCGGCGGTGCCCGCACGGTGCAGGCGGCGCCTGGCCAGGCTGCGCGCGCCATGGCTGAAATCGGCCGCGCCCGCGCCGGCCCAGAAACCGGACGACATGGCCCAGGCCGCGTTGTGGCTGCCGCCGCCGGTGAAGGCGCCGCAGATCAGCTCGCGAGTGGCGGCGTCGCCGGCCGCGTACAGGCCGGGCACCGAGGTCGCGCAGTCGTCGCCGATCACGTGCAGGCCGCCGGTGCCGCGCACCGTGCCTTCCAGCCGCAGGGCCACCGGAAAGTGGTCCTTGAACGGGTCGATGCCCTGGCGGTCGAAGGACACGAAGAAATTGGGCTGCGCGTGGCGCATCCAGGCGCGGATCTCGGCGTCGGCCCGGTCCAGACAGGCGAACACCGGCTGCGTCTGCAGCGTGCGCGCGATCACGCTGCGGCCGCGCGACGAGCCCGCGCCCTCGATCGCGGCGCCGTCGCGGTCGTAAAAGGTGGCCCAGTTGTAGAACAGGGACTTGGTGACGGAGGAGAACGAAGGCCCCAGACCGTAGGCGTTGGAGAACTCCATGCCCGAGAGCTCGGCGCCGACTTCGGCGCCCATCAGGTAACCGTCGCCGGTGAGCACGTTGCAGCCCAGCGCCCGGCTCAGGAAGGCGCAGCCGCCGGTGGTGATCACCACCGCGCCGGCCCGCGCCACCCAGGTCTCACCCGTGGTGCGCGTGAGGCCGGTGGCGCCGGCCACATCGCCGTTCTCGTCGGTCAGCAGCTCCAGCGCCGGGCTGTGGTCGAGGACGCGGGCACCCGACTCCTTCACCTTCTTGCGCATCAGGCGCATGTACTCCGGCCCCTGCAGCGAGGTGCGCTGCAGCTGGCCTTCGGTGTCGATCGGGAAGGGGTAGCCCCATTCCGTGAGCGTCTCGGTGTTGAGCCAGGTTTGTTCGAGCACACGGTCCATCCAGGCGTGCTCGGCCAGTTCACCGCCCATGGCGTAGCGGCTGGCCTTGGCCTTCTCGCGCGCGGCCGCGTCGCGCGGCACGTGCCACAGGCCGGTGCCCGAGGGCGCGGTGGCGCCGGAGGTGCCGCAGAAGCCCTTCTCCACCAGGGTCACGCTGGCGCCGCGCGCGGCGGCCGCGATGGCCGCCCAGGCGCCCGCCGGCCCGCCCCCGATCACCAGGACATCGGTCTCGATCTGCTGCTGCCCGGCGGCATCGCTCAACAGCGGGGAAGAAAGGCCACGTTGCGCCATCGTCTGCTCTCCAACAAATGTGTTCAGAGGAGGCAGTCTAGGAACGGGTCAGCGCATCAACAACGATCGATTCCGAGTTTCCATATGCGAAAAAAAGCAGCCGCGCCGCGGCCGCCGCTCAGATCAGCGCTTCGGACGGCAGCACGTGCACGCCCGGCGCCGCCGCCAGCGCGGCCTGCAGCAGGTGGTGCGCGATGCGCTCGGCCGGCACCACGCGGTAGCGCCGCGGCAGCAGGGGCTGCACGCCACGCGAGACCAGCACCGCCAGCCGCTCCAGAGGCCGGCTCTGCGCCCGCTGGCCGTCGATCAGACCCGGGCGCACCAGCGTGAGCGAGGGGTAGCCCACGGCCTGCAGGTCGCGCTCGACCTCGCCCTTGGTGCGCGAATAGAACACGCGCGAACGCGCATCGGCCCCCAGCGCGGAGTTCAGGGCGAAGGCCCGCGCGCCATGGCGGCGCGCGAGGTAGGCCACCTCCAGCGGGTGGTCGTGGTCCACCTTGTAGAAAGCGGCCTGCGAGCCCGCCGCGCGGATGGTGGTGCCCAGGGTGCAGATCACCGCATCCACCCGCCACCACTCGGCGTCTTCGGGCAGGCGCTCGAAGTCCACCACGGGGTTGAGCAGTTTGGGGTGTGGGGCCAGCGGCTGGCGGGTCGGCGCGACCACGCGTTCCACGGCGGGGTCGGCCAGGGCCTGTCGCAGCACATGGCTGCCCACCAGACCGGTGGCGCCCACCAGCATCAGTTGTTTCATACCGTCGTTTTTCTTGTCGCCGGATCGGCGGGGGTTGGCGCGCATGGTCCCTGCGCGGCCCGCTCGCGTCAAACGGAATTACATGGCGACACATCCCCGCCCCCGCGGGCGGGCGGCGGCTCAGTTGAGCGCGCGGCGCAGTTCCTGCAGGCGCTGGGCGATGGCGTCGCGGTCCAGCGTGTCGTCGGCGTGTTCCACGTAGGTTTCCAGGTCGCCCACGGCCAGGCGCACGTCGCCCATCTCGGCCCAGGCCAGGCCCCGGTCGCGGTACTCGATCCAGGCGTCGGGCAACAGGATGAGCAGGCGGTCCAGCACGGCGATCAGGCGCAGCCAGTCTTCCTGCGTGCGGTGGATTTCCTTGAGGTTGCGCAGCAGGCGCGCCAGGATCTCGCGCGGCGTGGCGGCCTGCAGGTACAGGCCCACCGGCACGTCGAAGTCGTCCACCAGGCCGTTGCGGCGCTTGTAGGGCTCCAGCCGTTCCGAGAGGTCCTCGCGGCTGAGCGACTGGCCGGTGAAGGGGTCGATCACCACCTGGCCATTGGGCAGGTTGACCTTGACCATGAAGTGGCCGGGAAAGTTGACGCCACGCGCCTTCAGGCCCAGGCCCTGGGCCAGCTCCAGCCAGAGCACGGCCAGCGTGATGGGAATGCCCCGGCGCGTGCGCAGCACGGCGTTGAGAAAGCTGTTGTCGGGGTCGTAGTAGTTGTTGACGTTACCGCCGAACCCCATGTCGCGGAAGAAGAACTGGTTGAGCGTGCGCAGCCGCTGCAGCGGCCCGGCGTCGGCGGCGCAGCGCCGGCGCACGCGCGCGAGCATCTGATCCACATCGCCCAGCACCTGCTGCACGTCGAGGTCGGGGTATTCGTCCTGGGCCACGGCCGTGGCCGCCTCGAACAGGGGCAAAGCCTCGTCGTCGCCCACCAGGGCGGCAAAGTAGCCCAGGGGGGTCGGCGCGGGGTATTCGTACGCGGTCGGCATGGTGGGGAATCCGGTTTCCGCAGATTACGTCATTTTCTGACGAACTGCCTCAGGTTCAACCCCGCCAGCAGCAGCGTGAGGAAATAGACCAACATCCCCGCCCAGCACGCACAGCGTGAGCAGGCCCACGCGCTGCAGGGCCTGGCCTTCGAAGCCCAGCCAGTTGAAGCGCGCCGCCACCCACATCAGGAACACCGCCAGCAAGGCGCTGGCCGCCAGCACCTGCATGCCGAAGCGGGCCCAGCCCGGTGACGGTTTGTAAGCGCCCCGGCGGATCAGCCCCACCAGCAGGAACAGGGCATTGACCATGGCGCCGATGCCGATCGCCAGCGCCAGCCCGGCGTGGGCCAGCCGGGGCACCAGCAGGACGTTGAGCACCTGGGTGAGCACCAGCACGCCAATGGCGATCTTCACCGGCGTGCGGATGTCCTGCCGCGCGTAGAAGCCCGGCGCCAGCACCTTGATCGCGACCAGGCCGATCAGGCCGGCGCCGTAGCCCATCAGGGCGGTGGCGGTGCGCTGCACGTCGGCACCGGTGAACGCCCCGTAGTGGTACAGCACGGCCACCAGGGGGTGGGCGAAGGTGAGCAGCGCCACCGCGCAGGGCACGGCCAGCAGCACCACCAGGCGCAGGCCCCAGTCGAGCAGGCCGCTGTAGCGGTCCGCGTCGTCGGACGCCTTGGCCGCCGCCAGCTGCGGCAGCAGCACCACGCCCAGCGCCACGCCCAGCATGGCGGTGGGGAATTCCATCAGGCGGTCGGCGTAGGTCAGCCAGCTCACGCTGCCGGCGCCCAGGTGCGAGGCGATCTGGGTGTTGATCAGCAGGGAGATCTGCGCCACGCTCACGCCCAGCAGCGCCGGCAGCATGAGGGTGGTCACCCGGCGGGTGCCGGGGTGGTGCCAGGCGGTTTTCAGCGCCGACCAGCGCAGGCTCACGCGCGGCAGCAGGCCCAGCCGGCGCAACGCCGGGATCTGCGCGCCCAGCTGCAGGGTGCCGCCCAGCAGCACGCCCCCGGCCATGGCGTAGATGGGCTCGATGCCCAGCGAAGCGAACCAGGGCGCGCCCCAGCCGGCGGCGGCGATCATGCGCAACGTTGAGCAGCACCGGCGTGGCCGCCGGCACCGCGAAACGTTTCCAGGTGTTCAGAATGCCGGCCGACAGCGCCACGAAGGACATGAAGGCGATGTAGGGGAACATCCAGCGCGTCATGAACACGGCGGCGTCGAAGCCGGGGTCGTCCAGGCCGCTGGCGATGGCCCAGACCAGCACCGGCGCGCCCACCACGCCCAGCACGCAAGTGGCGGTGAGCGCCCAGGCCAGCACGGTGGCGATCTGGTTCACCAGCACCCGGGTGGCGTCGTCGCCCTCTTTTTCCCGCACGCCGGCCAGCACCGGCACGAACGCCTGGCTGAACGCGCCCTCGGCGAACAGCCGGCGCAGCAGGTTGGGGATGCGGAAAGCGACGTTGAAGGCGTCGGTCAGCGCGCTGGCGCCGAAGGTCGCCGCCATCAGCAGTTCGCGCACCAGGCCGGTGATGCGGGACGCCAGCGTGAGCAGCGAAACGAGGGAGGCGGACTTGAAAAGGGTCACGCGGCGAGTGTAACGACCGGGATCGCCCCCTCCCCCCGCCCGGCCGGCCACCCTTGCCAGCCCGGCAGGCCGTGCTAAAATCGCGGGCTTTGCTGGCATCATCCCCAAACACCGAAGGAACTCACCATGGCAACCAAGCCGAAGAAAAAGAACCCCCGCCTGGCGTCTGGCCGCAAACGCGTGCGCCAGGACGTCAAGATCAATGCAGCCAACACCTCGCTGCGCTCCAAATACCGCACCGCCGTCAAGAACGTTGAAAAAGCCGTTCTGACCGGTGACAAAGCCAAGGCGACCGAACTGTTCGCCAAGATGCAGAAAGTCGTCGACATCGTCGCCGACAAGGGCATCTTCCACAAGAACAAGGCCGCGCGCGACAAGAGCCGCCTGTCGGCCAAAGTCAAGGGTCTCGCAGCAGCCGCTGCCTGAACCCGCCCCGGTCTGGCCCCGCCAGACCACCAGCCCGGGCCCCCAAGGCCTGCCGTTTGAAACGGGTGCGCTGCCAGCAAAAGCAAAAAAGCCGTCGCAAGACGGCTTTTTTGTTGCCCGCGCCAAAAGCGGGGGGATCAGGTCTTGGACGGGGGATCGGGGAGGAGGCAGGCCTCGACCACCTGCAGGCCGTTGTCGCGCGCGAAGTTCATGCAGAAGTCCCAGGCCATGGGCTCGGCCTCGCGCAGGTCCGCATGCACCACCACGCACTTGATGCCGTTGATGTTGTTGGGCACGCACCAGGGGGAGTAGCTCAGGTGGCTGCCGGGGGTGGCGCCCCCGGGGCGGAACGAGCTCATCACCCCGGCCAGGCGCTCGGCCCAGTCACTGGGTCGGAACGTGCGGCCGTCCTTCGTGACACCCTGGATGAAAACTTGTTTGGCTGTCGGTGAAACCATCGGGGGGAGAGGCCTTCGGATGGAGGGCTCGACTGGAAGAATGCCGCCGCCGGACCGAGGATCGCTCGCCGGGGCAGGAGGCAGGTATTCTATCTTATATAAGACTTGGAACGAGGGATAACCCGGACCCGCTAGCGTACACCGGGCGCATTTCAGCGATGCCCAACAAGCAATGATGATGCCCGCCCGCTGCCCCTAAAATCGCGCTTCAACGGCTCAACCTTCGTTGAGCCGCTTTCTTTTTGGCCCTTCCCACCGGAGTCCCTGCATGAACGCCGCCCTCAAGCCCGTCGCCTCGCCCCACGTGATGAACACCTACGGCCGCCTGCCGATCGCGATGTCACACGGCCGAGGCGTGCGCCTGTGGGACACCAACGGCAAGGAGTACCTGGACGCGCTGGGCGGCATCGCCGTCAACACCCTGGGCCACGGCCACCCCAAACTGGTGCCCGCTCTGCAGGACCAGATCGCCAAGCTGATCCACTCCAGCAACTACTACCACGTGCCTGACCAGGAACACCTCGCGCAGATGCTGGTGGAGCGCTCGGGCATGACCAACGTGTTCTTCTGCAGCACCGGCCTGGAAGCCAACGAGGCCGCGCTCAAGCTGGCGCGCAAGTACGGCCACGACAAGGGCATCGAGCGCCCCGAGATCGTGGTCTACGAGAAAGCCTTCCACGGCCGTTCCATCGCCACCCTCTCGGCCACCGGCAACCCCAAGGTGCAGGCCGGCTTCGGCCCGCTGGTCGAAGGCTTCATCCGCGTGCCGCTCAACGACATCGAGTCGCTGAAGAAGGCCACCGCCGGCAACCCCAACGTGGTCGCCGTGTTCTTCGAGACCATCCAGGGCGAAGGCGGCGTGAACCCGATGCGCTCGCAGTACCTGAAGGACGTGCGCGCCCTGTGCGACGCCAACGACTGGCTGCTGATGATCGACGAAGTGCAGTGCGGCATGGGCCGCACCGGCAAGTGGTTCGCCCACCAGTGGGCCGGCATCGTGCCCGACGTGATGCCGCTGGCCAAGGGCCTGGGCTCGGGCGTGCCGATCGGCGCGGTCGTGGCCGGCCCCAAGGCCGCCAACATCTTCCAGCCCGGCAACCACGGCACCACCTTCGGTGGCAACCCGCTGGCCATGCGCGCCGGGGTCGAGACCATCCGCATCATGGAAGAGGAAGGCCTGCTGGAGAACGCCGCCCGCGTGGGCCAGCACCTGCGCACCGTGCTGGAAAAGGACCTGATCGGCAAGGCCGGCGTGAAGGAGATCCGCGGCCAGGGCCTGATGATCGGCATCGAGCTCACCAAGCCCTGCGGCGTGATCACCCAGCGCGCCGCCGACGCCGGCCTGCTGCTCTCGGTCACGGCCGACAGCGTGATCCGCATGGTGCCCCCGCTGATCATGACCACGGCCGAGGCCGACGAGGTGGCCGCCATCCTGCTGCCGCTGATCCACGCCTTCCTGGCCGAATGAGCGCCGCCCCCGCCATGACGATCCCGCACTACCTGCAGTTCAAGGACCTCGACGCCGCCACCTACGCCTACCTGTTCGAGCGCGCGGCCTTCATCAAGCGCAAGTTCAAGGCGGTCGAGAAGTACCAGCCCTTCGCCGACCCCGACCGCACCCTGGCCATGATCTTCGAGAAGGCCAGCACGCGCACCCGCGTGAGCTTCGAGGCCGGCATGTACCAGATGGGCGGCTCGGTGGTGCACCTGACCACCGGCGACAGCCAGCTCGGCCGCGCCGAGCCCATCGAGGACAGCGCGCGCGTGATCAGCCGCATGGTCGACATCGTGATGATCCGCACCTTCGAGCAGAGCAAGATCGAAGCCTTCGCGGCGCACTCGCGCGTGCCGGTCATCAACGGCCTGACCAACGAGTTCCACCCCTGCCAGATCCTGGCCGACATCTTCACGTTCATCGAGCGGCGCGGCTCCATCCAGGGCAAGGTCGTGGCCTGGGTCGGTGACGGCAACAACATGGCCAACACCTGGCTGCAGGCCGCCGAATTGCTGGGCTTCACGGTGCACGTGAGCACCCCCAGCGGCTACGAGGTGGACCCGGTGCTCGCCGGCATCCGCAACCCGGACTGCTACAAGGTTTTCAAGGACCCGCTCGAAGCCTGCGCGGGCGCCCACCTCGTCACCACCGACGTGTGGACCAGCATGGGCTTCGAGGCCGAAAACGAGGTGCGGCGCGCCGCCTTCAAGCGCTGGTGCGTGGACGAAGCCATGATGCGCACCGCCCAGCCCGACGCCCTCTTCATGCACTGCCTGCCCGCGCACCGGGGCGAAGAGGTCAGCGCCGAGGTGATCGACGGCCCGCAGTCCGTCGTCTGGGACGAGGCCGAGAACCGCATGCACGTCCAGAAGGCCCTGATGGAGTACCTGCTGCTCGGCCGCCTGGCCTGATGCAAGCCCTGCTCGACGCCATCGCGCGCCTCGAACCCGCCGCCGAGGCGCGGCGGGTCTTCCACGGCCGGGGCGGCCTGCACCCGGGCTGCGAGCAGTGGGCGCTGGACGCCTTTCCCCCGGTCTGGGTGCTGACCAGCTTCCAACCCGTGAACGAGGCCACGCTGGCCGTGTTGCACACCGCGCTGACCGAACGTTGGACCCAGGTGGCGCCCGGCGAACCGCTGAACTGGGTCTTCCAGTGCCGGCACGACAGCCAGACCGAAACCCGCCTGATGGCCGGCGCCGTGCCCGAACCCCACGTGGTGAGCGAGCGCGGCGCGCGCTTCCTGGTGCACGTGCTCAAGGGCCAGAACCACGGCCTGTTCCTGGACATGGCCGAAGGCCGCCAATGGGTGCGCGAGCATGCCGACAAACAAAAGGTGCTGAACCTGTTCGCCTACACCTGCGCCTTCTCGGTGGTGGCGCTGCAGGGCGGCGCGAAACAGGTGGTCAACGTGGACATGAGCGGCGGCGCCATGGCCATCGGCCAGCAGAACCACCCGCTCAACGGCCTCGCGGGCGGCGCCAGCTTCCTCGCGCACGACATCTTCAAGACCTGGGGCAAGATCACCCGCGGCGGCCCCTACGGCCTGGTCATCGTCGACCCGCCGAGCTTCCAGAAGGGCAGCTTCGTCGCCACCAAGGACTACCAGCGCCTGATGCGCCGCCTGCCCGACCTGCTGCTGCCCGGCGGCCGGGTGCTGCTCTGCCTCAACGCGCCCGAGCTCGACACCGCCTTCCTGCGGCAGCAGATGCAGGAAGCCGCGCCCGAGCTGGTGTTCGAACAGCGCCTGCCCAACCCCGAGGCCTTTGCCGACGCCTCGCCCGAGCGCGCGCTCAAGGTGCTGGTCTACCGCGCGCCGGCGCTCGCGCCTCGGGTTCCATGAGCGCCTGCACCAGTTGCGGCGCCTGCTGCGCCTGTTTCCGGGTCGATTTCTCCGTTCACGAGCTGGACGAGATGGGCGGCTGCGTGCCTGGCGGGCTGGCGGTCGAGGTCACCGAGCACACCGCCCGCCTGCGCGGCACCGACCATTCGCCGCCCCGCTGCGCCGCCCTCACCGGCAAGGTGGGCCAGAAGGCGGTCTGCGGCATCTACGAATGGCGGCCTTCGCCTTGCCGCGAGTTCGAGGAAGGCAGCGACGCCTGCGCGCGCGCCCGCCAGCGCCACGGCCTGCCGGCGCTTATTTGATTCAAGCCTCAACTATTTTCCGGGTCTGTTGGCAATAACCGACACCACGGAATTTTTCAGGGTGCTACCTTCCATGCACCATGAAACAGCTCTGGGACATCTCTCCGCCGGTGCACGCCGGCGCCCCGGTTTTTCCGGGTGACACCGCCTACACCCAGGAGTGGGCCGCCACCATCGGCCCGGGCTGCCCGGTCAACGTCAGCGCCATCACGCTCTCGCCCCACGTGGGCGCGCACGCCGACGCGCCGCTGCACTACGACGCCGACGGCGCCGCCATCGGCCATGTGCCGCTCGACGCCTTCCTCGGCCCTTGCCGCGTGATCCATGCCATCGGCTGCGGCCCGCTGGTCAGGCCCGAACACATCGCGCACGCGCTCACCGACCTTCCCCAGCGCGTGCTCGTGCGCGTGTACGAACACCAGCCGCAGGACCGCTTCGACGACGCCCTGCCCGCCTTCGCGCCCGACACCGTGGAACAACTCGCCGACCTCGGCGTGCTGCTCATCGGCATCGACAGCGCCAGCATCGACCCCGCCAGCAGCAAGACGCTCGACAGCCACCAGACCATCCGCCGGCGCGGCCTGCGCGTGCTGGAAAACCTGCTGCTCGACGGCGTGCCCGAAGGCGACTACGAACTCATCGCCCTGCCCCTCAAACTCACCACCGCCGACGCCAGCCCCGTGCGCGCCGTGCTGCGCCAACTGCCATGAACAACGCCCCCACCCTCGCCGACTGCCGCGCGCTCGACGCGCAAGACCCGCTGCGCGCCCTGCGCGACCTCTTCTTCATTCCCGAGGGCACCATCTACCTCGACGGCAACTCGCTCGGCGTGATGCCGCGCAGCGCCCCCGCGCGCGTGGCCGAGGTGGTGACGCAGGAATGGGGCACCGACCTCATCCAGAGCTGGAACAAGCACGGCTGGTTCGCCCAGCCGAAGAAGGTGGGCGACAAGATCGCGCGCCTCATCGGCGCCGAGCCCGGCACCGTGGTCGCCACCGACAGCACCTCGGTCAACCTCTTCAAGGTGCTCTCGGCCGCGATGGACCTCGCCAGCGTCGACCACCCCAAGCGCCGGCGCATCGTGAGCGAGCGCAGCAACTTCCCCACCGACCTCTACATCGCCGAAGCCCTGTGCCAGCAGCACGGTTTCGAGCTGATGCTGGTGGAGCCCGAAGAAATCCCCGCCGCCCTCACGCCCGAGGTGGCCGTGCTCATGCTCACCCACGTGAACTACCGCACCGGCGCCATGCACGACATGCCCGCCATCACCGCCGCCGCGCACGCCACCGGCGCGCTCATGCTGTGGGACCTCGCGCACAGCGCGGGCGCCGTGCCAGTGGACCTGACCGGCGCGGGCGCCGACTACGCCGTGGGTTGCGGCTACAAGTACCTCAACGGCGGCCCGGGCGCGCCGGCCTTCGTGTGGGTCAACCCGCGCCACGCCGACCGCTTCTGGCAGCCCCTGGCCGGCTGGTGGGGCCACGCCACGCCCTTCGAGTTCACGCCCGACTACCGGCCCGCGCCCGGCATCACGCGCTACCAGTGCGGCACCCAGCCCATGATCAGCCTGGCCGCGCTCGAATGCGGCGTGGACACCCTGCTCGCCGCCGAAGCCCATGGCGGCATGGCCGCGCTGCGCACCAAGTCGCTCGCGCTCACCGACCTCTTCATCGAACTCGTGGACGAACGCTGCCAGGGCCACGGCATCGGCCTGGCCAGCGCCGCTCGACCCGGCCGAGCGCGGCTCGCAGGTCTGCCTCACGAAGGACGAAGGCGCCTACGCCATCGTGCAGGCCCTCATCGCGCGCGGCGTGGTGGGCGACTTCCGCGCGGGCGATCGCCAGCGCCACAAAGACATCCTGCGCTTCGGCTTCACGCCCCTCTACATCGGCTTCGAAGACGTGTGGAACGCCGCCGACGAGCTGCGCCAGGTGCTGGAGACCGGCGAGTGGCGGCGCGCCGAATTCAACACCAAACACGCGGTGACCTGAGCATGTGCCCGCACCACACCGATCCGGCCTCGAAGCCCGAAGACATCGTGCACGAGGAAGGCGCGCAACTCGACTTCAGCCGCGACATGAGCTACGGCGACTACCTGCAGCTCGACGCCATCCTCAACGCGCAGAAACCGCTCTCGCCCGCGCACGACGAAATGCTCTTCATCGTGCAGCACCAGACCAGCGAACTCTGGATGAAGCTCATGCTGCACGAGCTGCGCGCCGCCATTCACAGCATCGCGAAAGACGAGCTGCAACCTGCTTTCAAGATGCTCGCGCGCACCTCGAAGATCATGGAACAGCTGGTGCACGCCTGGGACGTGCTCGCCACCATGACCCCGCCCGAATACAGCGCGCTGCGGCCCTACCTCGCGCAGTCCAGCGGCTTCCAGAGCCACCAGTACCGCTGCATCGAATTCGCCATGGGCAACAAGAACGCGGCCATGCTCAAGCCGCACGCCCACAGCCCCGAGCGCATGGCCGTCGTGCAGGCCGCCTACGAAGCGCCATCGCTCTACGACGAAGCCCTGCGCCTGCTCGCGCGGCGCGGCCTGGCCGTGCCCGCCAGCCACACGCAGCGCGACTGGACCCAGCCCTACGAAGCCAGCGACGCCGTCGAGCAGGCCTGGTTGCAGGTGTACCGCAACCCCAAGGACCATTGGGACCTGTACCAGCTCGGCGAAAAACTCACCGACCTGGAAGACGCCTTCCGCCTCTGGCGCTTCCGGCACGTGACCACGGTGGAACGCGTGATCGGTTTCAAGCGCGGCACCGGTGGCACCGGCGGCGTGAGCTACCTGCGCAAGATGCTGGACGTGGTGCTGTTCCCAGAGATCTGGCGTTTGCGCACCGACCTCTGAAACGCGTCCCTCACGCCTTCGCGCCCGCTTCGGCCGCGGCCAGGCGGTACAGGATCTGCCGCATCATCAGCCCCGGTTTGTCCGGCGCGAAGTTCAGGTCGAACTGCGGCTCGCTGTCGTTGCGCACCACATCCATGATCCACTCCAGCGCGTCCACGTCTTCCTGGTAGGCCTTGGTCGACGCGCTGTGCAGGTGTTCGTCGATGGCGGTGTCGTCCAGCTGGAAGTTGCGGCTGCAGAACCACCAGTAGTGGATCGAGTGGTTCGTCTCGGGCGTGAAGATGTGGCTGATGTTGAAGCGGTAGGTGCGCGGCTGCCCGCTCGGGTCGCGGTTGTCCACGATGCGCGCGTACGCCGTGTGCAGCGCGGGCGAGACGAAGCGCGCGTCCGAGAACCGGTCCACCGGCTGGCCCGTCAGGCCCGTGGGCATCGCGTACACGCCGGGCGGCGGTGAGTCGCGCAGCTCGCGGTCGATGATCACCATGCCGCCCTCCTCGCGCACCTTCAGCCGCGAGCGCGCGTACTCCGGCGTGCCGATGGCGCCCGGGTGCAGGAACGGGAAATGCGTCTGGTCCAGCAGGTTCTCGTGCATCGCCACGTAGTCGGATTTCAGGTGGAAGCCGCCGCTGACCGTCTTCCACTCGGGACTGCCCAGCCAGCCGGTGTCGGGCACCAGGGACTCGTCCGCGTGGTCGGCGTCGCCCATCCAGATCCAGATCAGCGTGCCGCGCTCCACCGTGGGAAAACTGCGCACGTTGGCGTTCGTCGGCACGATGGGCATGGCCGGCATGTGCACGCAGCGGCCCGAGGGGTCGAACCGCATGCCGTGGTAGCCGCACATGAGCACGTCGCCCACCAGCTGGCCCTTGGCCAGCGGAAACGAGCGGTGCGGGCAGCGGTTGCGCACCGCCACCGGCTCACCGGCCAGCGTGCGGTACAGCGCCACGTCCACCCCCAGCAGGCGGCGGCTGATGATCTCGCGCGTCACCTCGCTGGCCAGCGCGGCCACGTACCAGCAGTTGCGCACCAGCGGCGTGGTGTGGTCGGCGAAGCCGCCCGGCACGAACTCGCGCGAGGGTTCCACTTCGAACTCGGCGGGGCGTTCAACGATCATGTCCATGGGATGTCTTTCCAGCGTTCAGGCGTCCAGCACGAGCGACGGGCCGCGCGCGCGCGACACGCAGATGCACAGCGATTCGTCGGCGGCCTTCTCTTCGGGGGTGAGGTAGTGGTCGTGGTGTTCGATGCCGCCCTCGGCTTTCACCACCGGCAAGGGGCACAGGCCACATTCGCCGCGCCGGCAGTCCCACAACACGGGCACGCCCTCGGCCAGCAGGGCATCGAGGATGCTCACGTCGCTGCCCACCTGCACGGTCTTGCCCGTGCGCTGCAGGTGCACGCTGAAGGGCCGGGCGTCGCCCGAGATCGCGGCGGTGAAGCGCTCGCTGCGCACCCGCTCCGGTGCCCAGCCGAGCGCGGCAGCCGCTTCATGTGTGGCATCGATCATCGGCTTGGGGCCGCACACGTACACGGCGGTGCCCGCCGGCTGGGCCCGCAGCAGCGCCTGCAGGTCTGGCGTGCCCTGCGCGTCGCTGTGGTGGAAGCGCACGCGCTCGCCCGCGAGTTGCGCCAGTTCGCCGCGGTAGGCCATGCCGGCGGCCTCGCGGCCGGCGTAGAACACGCGGTAGTCGCAGCGGCGGCGGGCCAGGCTGCGCACCATCGAGAAGATGGGCGTGATGCCGATGCCGCCCGCGATCAGCAACACGTTCTGGTCGCGCCGGTCGAGCGGGAAGTTGTTCACCGGCGGCCCGACCCGCAGGCGCGTGCCCACCTCGAACGTGGCATGGATGTGCGCCGAGCCCCGGGCATGGTCCTCGCGCTGCACCGCGATGCGGTAGGTGTGGCGCGCATCGTCGTCCAGCGTCGCGCCGCCCACCAGCGAGTAGTGGCGCACGATCAGCCCGCGCTCGGGCGAGACCGTGTGCAGCGCGATGTGCGACCCGGCGGCATACGACGGCAGCGGGCTGCCGTCCACCCGGGTCAACTGGAACTCGCGCACCCGGTCGGTCAGCTGCCGCACGGCGCTGACCTGCACGTCGAAGTTGGGCCGTGCCATGGTCCAAGCCTCAGTCGAGCTTGATGCCGGACTTCTGGATCAACGGGCCCCAGGCCGCCACCTCCTGCTCCATCAGCTTGCCCATCTCGGCGGGCGACATGGTGTAAGGCTCGTAGGTGAACAGCGTCAGCTTGCTGCGCATGTCCGGCGTCTGCATCACCTTGGCGATGGCCTCGTTGAGCTTGGCCAACGATGTCCCTGGGTGTGCCCTTGGGCGCGAGCAGGCCGTTCCACCCGCCCACCGCCCACGGCGCGGGCGCGCCGGTTTCGGCGGCGGTCGGCACCTTGTCGTAACCCGCGATGCGCGTGGGCGCGGCGGCGGCCAGGAAACGCACCTTGCCCGCCTGCAGCATCGCGCCGGCCGAGGCTGCCGAGCCGATCGCCCAGTCCAGCTCGCCATTGCGCGACGCCGGTGTAGAGCTGCGAAGACTCCTTGTACGGCACGTGCGTCATGCGCGTGCCCGTGGCCGACTCCAGCATCAGGCCGCCCAGGTGCGCCGGGCTGGCGCACGCCCCAGGAGCCATACGTCACGCCATCGGGCTTGGCCTTGGCGCTGGCGATCAGGTCGCCCATGCTCTGCCACTTGGAGGCCGTGGGCACCACGACGAAAAAGTAGTTGCGCACCAGCGGCGTGACGGGCTCGAAGTCTTGCGTGGCGCTGTAGGGCAGCTTGTTGAACAGGTGCGGCTGCGTGCCGATGTGAAAGCTGTCCATGTGCACCAGCGTGTAGCCGTCCGCCGGCGCCAGGCGCGCTGCCTGGAAGGCCACGAAACCGCTCGCGCCCGGCTTGTTCTCGATCAGCACCGGCTGCCCCAGCACCGGCCCCAATTTCTCGGCCAGGTTGCGCAAGAGCACGTCCGGCCCCTGGCCCGCCGGGAACGGCGTGACGATCCGGATCGGCCGGGCCGGGTAGCCGCTCTGCGCCAGCGCGGCACCGGGCAGCAGGTGGACGGCGGCGCCCGCCAGCAACGCGCCGAGGAACTGGTGTCTCTTCATGTCTGTCTCCTGGGATTCGAATGGGGCAGGCGAATTTTATTGATCTGAATCAAAGATAATTGAACTCAATTTTGGTTATCACTTGACTCTTTAAAGAACAAATGGACACCACCACCCACATCCGCACCTTCGTCGAGGTCGTGCGCTGCGGCGGCTTCTCCGAAGCCGCGCGGCAGCTCGGTGTGGTGCCCTCGGTGGTCGCGCAACGCATCGCCCAGCTGGAGGCCGAACTGCAGGCCCGGCTGTTCGAGCGCACCACGCGCAAGGTGACGCTGACCGAAGCCGGCGAAAGGCTGCACCTGCGCGCGGCCGGCGTGGTGGCCGAGTTCGAGGACCTGCTGCACGCCGTGCGGCGCGACGAAGGCAAACCCGAAGGCCACCTGCGCGTGATGGCCCCCACCACACTCACCATGGAGCAGCTCGGCGACGTGTTCTGCGCCTTCCTCGCCACGCACCCGCGCATCACGCTGGAGCTGTCGCTGGTCGACCGCTCCACCAACCCGGCCGAAGCCGGCTTCGACCTCGCCATCAGCGGGCGCGCCGCCAGCTACGAAGGCGTGGTGGACGTGCCGCTGTGCCCCGTGCAACCAGTGCTGTGCGCGGCGCCGGCGTACCTGAAAGAACGCGGCACCCCCACGCACCCGCGCGACCTCGCAGACCATGCCTGCATCGCCTTCGCGCCTACCGGCACCAGCTGGGCCTTTCAGAGCGCGCGCGGCGTGGTGACGGTCGACGTGCACCCGCGCCTGCTCGCCGACGACAACCGCACCGTGCTGCGCGCCACGCTGCAAGGCCTGGGCGTGGCGCTGCTGCCGCGCTACATCGCGGGGGCCGAGCTGGCCAAAGGCACGCTGGTGCCCTTGTTGCCCAAACACGAGCCGCAGGAAAACTGGTTCAAGGCCTATGTGCCGCGCCGCAAGATGGGCACGGCGCGGGTGAAGGCGCTGCTGGAATTTCTTCAGGAGAACTGGGCGGGCGGGTCGCTGTAGCTCGCACTGGGCGAGCGAGCGGCATCGTGTCTGTCATCGGCCCCGTGATCCAGAAACGCAAACCCATTGCAAGCCGCCACAAAACTCTTCGCGGCATCTTGCCGGCCAAAGCCATAGACCGGCACATCGGCTTCACGGGCGCGGGTGACCACGCCCGTGTAGTCGCTGTCCGATGACACGATGCAGAAACCATCCACCTTGCGTTGTGGGGCGAGCAGCATTTCCATCATGTCCATGATCAACGCGGAGTCGCTGGCGTTCTTGCCGTGGCGGTAGTGGAACTGTTGCACCGGCCGGATCACGTTGGCCTCCAGCACCTTGCGCCAGGAAGCGACGTGCGGGTTGGTCCAGTCGGCGTACGCGCGGCGGATGAGCAGGTGGCCGCGTTCGGCCGCCAGCTTCATCACGGGTTCGCAGCATGTCCAGCTCATGTTCTCGGCGTCGATCAGCAACGCGAGTCGGAGCGGTCGGGGGAAAAAGAACGGTGCTTGCTTCATGGGCCTTCCTGTTGCGATGAGTTCCACCACCACCCTTTTGAGGTGGCGGTGGCCCGAACAGGTTGGCGTACCGAGACAGCTTGCACCATCGGCGAGACTTGCGTCTCCCCATCCGGGCCACCATAAACAGGAAAGCACAGACGAAGAAGATGATGGCCGCAACGCCGAAACATTGCAGCCATCTCAAAACGCAAGCTGTCAGCAGGACGCCAATCCTGATCGCACTTTTGTACGACGAAAGAAGTATAGCTTCGGCGTTCAGCGCCGCCGATACGCCCCGCAGTGTTTTCCCGTCCACTTCTTGAACGCGCGCTGAAAGGTCGGGCTGTCGCTGAAGCCGAGCTCGCTCGCCAGCTGCACCAGCGACACGCGCGATGACGACAGGCGCGAGATCGCGAGGTCGCGCCGCAGGTCGTCCTTGAGCCATTGCAGCGAGGTGTGTTCGGCCGAGAGGTGCCGCTGCAGGCTCGATGGTGAGGTGTGCAGGTGTTCGGCCACGGCCTCCAGCGAGGGCCATTGCGGGTAGCTGCGCATGAGGTGGTTGCGCACCCGCTGCGCCACGGCCCCGAAGTCGCGCGGCGGCGAAATGACCTGCGTGTACGCGTCGGTGAGGAACACGCGCAGGGCCGGCTCGTCGCGGCTCACCGGGGTGTCCAGTTCCTTGGCCTTGAACCAGAAACCGAAAGCCGCCTGCCCGTAGCGCCGGGGCGCGGGGAACACGAGGTTGTAGCCCTCCTGGCCGTCGGGCTCGGGGTAGCTGAAGTCGAAGTGCGTGATGGGCAGCGGCGCGTTCAGCAGCCAGGCGGCCAGGCGCCAGAGCACGCGCACCATGGTCTCCTGCGCGAACACGGGCGTGGCGTGGTCGGGGGCGATGGTCTGCATGTGCAGGCCGGCTTCGTCGCCGTTGACCTGCAGCGAGAAAAAGATGTCGTCCTGCAGCAGGTTGAGCGCCGCGCTCATGCGCTTGAGCGCGCGCCGCAGGTCGTGCGCGGACAGGCCTTCGCGCGCCGTCAGCGCGAAGCTGCCGGGCTTGAACGGGCGCGAGAACAGGCCCATGCATTCGTCCTTCATGTCGTTGAGCAGCGCATAAAAAAGCGCGACGTACTGCATGGGCGTGACGCCCTGGTGGCCGGGTTGGCGCAGGGCATGCGGGTCCACCCCGACTTGACGTAGATAGCCATCCATGTTCATGCCCCGGCTTTCCGGCCCGGAGAGCATGCCGAACACGAAAACAGGGGCAATGAAGGCCCCCGGGTTTTCCCGAGGTTTTCGCTGTTTGAGGTCTTTTGCCATGGTTTCAGGGTGTTCGGCTATCGCTAGGAAATGGGTCGAAGCCTAGCATCTGCCCCGTCTTCCAACCAATTTTTCGGGGCCGCCGCCCCGCCGCACAAAGGACCGTTCATGAAGCAAGACGTGTATGTCGTGGGGGTCGGCATGGTGCCGTTCACCAAACCCGGGGCGAGCGAGCCCTATCCGCAGATGGCGGCCAAGGCGGTGAACGCCGCGCTGCGCGACGCGGGCCTGGACTACGCCAAGGTGCAGCAGGCCTATGTGGGCTATGTGTACGGCGACTCCACCGCCGGCCAGCGCGCGCTGTACGAGGTGGGCATGACGGGCATTCCCGTCGTGAACGTGAACAACAACTGCTCCACCGGTTCCACCGCGCTCTTTCTCGCGCGCCAGGCGGTGATGAGCGGCGCGGCCGACTGCGTGCTGGCGCTGGGCTTCGAGCAGATGAACCCGGGCGCCCTCGGCTCGGTGTTCAAGGACCGCGCGAGCGCCTTCGAGCGTTTCGACGACGCCACGGAAGAACTGGTGGGCCATGGCGAGATTCCGCTGGCGCTGCGCTACTTCGGCGGCGCGGGCCTGGCCCACATGCAGGAGTTCGGCACGCCGCTGAACACCTTCGCCAAGATCCGCGCCAAGGCGAGCCGCCACGCGTCGAACAACCCGCTGGCGCTGTTCCGCACCGTGGTGACGGAAGAAGAGGTGATGAACGCGCCGGTGATGTGGCCGGGTGTGATGACGCGCCTGATGGCCTGCCCGCCCACCTGCGGTTCGGCGGCGGCCATCGTCTGCTCGGAGGCCTTCGCAAAGAAGCATGGCCTGAACACGGCCGTGCGCATCCGCGCTCAGGCCATGACGACGGACGGCCCCGCCACTTTCGGCGCGAAGGACATGCGCGAAGTGGTGGGCTTCAGCATGGCCAAGGCCTGCGCCGAGCAGGTGTACGCCGAAGCCGGCCTGGGCCCGCGCGACGTGCAGGTGGTGGAACTGCACGACTGCTTCGCGCACAACGAGCTGCTGAGCTACGAGGCCCTGGGCCTGTGCGAACGCGGCGGCGCGCAGAAGTTCGTGGAAGACGGCGACAACACCTACGGCGGCCAGGTGGTCACCAACCCCTCGGGCGGTCTGCTCTCCAAGGGCCATCCACTGGGTGCGACCGGTCTGGCGCAGTGCACCGAGCTCGTGCAGCAACTGCGTGGCCAGGCCGAGAAGCGCCAGGTGGAAGGCGCGCGCATCGCGCTGCAGCACAACCTGGGCCTGGGTGGCGCCTGCGTGGTGACGATGTACGAAAAGGTGGCCGCATGATCGACAAGAAATTCATCGGCTATCAGCTCAAGCCTTCGGTGCTCACGGTGGACCGCACGCGCCTGCAGTTCTTCGCCAAGGCGATTGGCGAGAAGAACCCGGTCTACGTGGACCCGGCCGCCGCGAAGGCCGCCGGCTACGCCGACGTGCCGGCACCGCCCACCTTCCTGTTCGCGGCCGAGCTGGACAGCGGGGCCAACGACCAGCTGCTGGCCGACCTGGACATTCCGCTGGCCAAGCTGCTGCACGGCGAGCAGTCGTTCCGCTACCTCCGGCCGGTGTGCGCGGGCGACACGGTGACCGTGCAATCGACCATCACCGACATCTACGACAAGAAGGGCGGCAAGCTGGAATTCGCCGTCAAGGACTCCAGGGTGACCAACCAGCGCGAGGAACTCGTCGCCGAGCTGCGCACCGTGCTCGTGGTCCGCCACTGAAAGGGAAGAGAACACCATGACCGCATCGATCAAGGTCGGCGACCGCCTGCCCGCCCTGCAACTCCCGCCGGTGGACCGCGCCACGCTCGCGCTCTTCGGCGGCGCCTCGGGCGACCACAACCCCATCCACATCGACCTGGACTTCGCGCGCCGCTCGGGCATGCCCGACGTGTTCGCGCAGGGCATGTTGGGCATGGCCTGGGTGGGCCGGCTCATCACGCAATGGGCGCCGCAGTCGCGCCTGCGCCGGTACGACGCGCGCTTCGCCGGCATCACCCACCTGGGCAACGCCATCACCTGCAGCGGCGAGGTGGTGGAGCTGATGGACCTCGACGGCGAGGCCTGCGCGCGCGTGGCCGTGAGCTCTTCCAACCAATACGGCCAGAACAAGATCGTCGGCGAGGCCATCGTCGCGCTCGCCTGAACAACGCATTCAAGACAGCAAGAGGAAACAACGCAATGACGAAGAAACTCGACGGCAAGGTGGCCCTGATCACGGGCTCGGGGCGCGGCATCGGCCGTGAAATCGCCCTCAAGCTCGCCCAGGACGGCGCGCGCCTGGTGATCAACGACCTCGACGCCGATCCGGCGCAGGAGACCGTGGAGGCCATCAAGGCCCTGGGCGGCGAGGCCGTGGCCTGCGTGGGCAGCGTGACCGCGCCCGATTTTTCGGAGCGCTTCATCGGCACCGCCGTGGAGAACTTCAAGGGCCTGGACATCATCGTCAACAACGCCGGCTACACCTGGGACAACGTGATCCAGAAGATGACCGACGAGCAGTGGTACGCCATCATGGACTGCCACCTCACCGCGCCCTTCCGCATCCTGCGCGCGGCGCAGCCGGTGATCCGCGCCCTCTCCAAGGCCGAGACGGACAGCGGCGTGCGCAAGGTGCGCAAGGTGGTGAACATCTCGTCCATGGCCGGTGTGTTCGGCAACGTGGGCCAGACCAACTACTCGGCGGCCAAGGCCGGCATCATGGGCCTGACGCAGGCGCTGGCCAAGGAATGGGGCCGCATGAACGTGACGGTGAACTGCGTGGCCTTCGGCCTCATCAAGACGCGGCTGACCGGCAGCACCGCCGACGGCGCCACCACGAACATCGACGGGCGCGACATCAAGGTGGGCGTGAACCCCGGCCTGCTGTCGATGATGGAGCAGACCATTCCCCTGGGCCGGGGCGGCACACCGGAAGAAGCCGCGGGCTCGGTGTACCTGTTCTGCATCCCCGAGTCGGACTACGTCAGCGGCCAGACGCTGATCTGCTCCGGCGGCCTCACGGGCATGTGAGCATGCTGCCGCGCCTGCACCAGCATCCCTGGATGGATGCCGACATCGAGGCCTTTCGCGAGCAGGTCCGCCGCTGCGTGGCGGACAAGCTCGCACCCAAGCTCGATGCCTGGCGCCGCCAGGGTTTCATTCCCCGCGAGTCCTGGCGCGCCCTGGGCGAGCTGGGCTTCCTGTTGCCCGAAATGCCCGAGGCCTATGGCGGCCCGGGCGCGAGCATCGCCTACCAGCTGGTGGTGCAGGACGAGCTCTCCAAGCAGGAGATCCCGGCCAACACCGGCGTGCACTCCATCGCCTCGCACTACATCCTGGACTACGGCACCGAAGCACAGAAGCAGCGCTGGCTGCCCAGGCTCGTCAGCGGCGAGATGCTGGCCGGCATCGCCATGACCGAACCCGGCGCGGGCTCGGACCTGAAGGCCATCCGCACCAAGGCCCGGCTCGATGGCGACCACTACGTGGTGGACGGCGCCAAGACCTTCATCACCAACGGCTTCACCGCCAACCTGCTGGTGGTGGTGGTGCGCACGGGTGAGGCCGGTGCCAAGGGTGTGTCCCTGATCGTGATGGAAACCGAGAACCTGCCCGGCTTCAGCGTGGGCCGGCGGCTGGAGAAGCTGGGCCAGCACGCGTCGGACACCGCCGAACTCTCGTTCGACGGCGTGCGCGTGCCGGCTTCGCAACTGCTCGGCGGCAAGGAAGGCGAAGGCTTCAAGCAGCTGATGAGCCAGCTCACCTACGAGCGCCTGCTGCTCGCGGTGAACGCGGCGGCGGTGATCGAGCGCGCGGTGGAGCTCACGGTGGACTACACCAAGCAGCGCAAGGCCTTCGGCCAGGCGCTGGCCGACTTCCAGAACACGCGCTTCAAGCTGGCCGAGTGCGCCACGATGGCGCACGTGGTGCGCACCTTCGTGAACGACTGCATCCAGCGCCAGCTGGACGGCACGCTGGACAACGAGGCCGCCTACATGGCCAAGTGGTGGTGCTCGGAGCAGCAGGGCAAGGTGACGGACGAATGCCTGCAGCTCTTCGGCGGCTACGGCTACATGGCCGAGTACCCGATCGCCCGGCTCTACGCCGACTCGCGCGTGCAGCGCATCTACGGCGGCGCCAACGAGATCATGAAAGACCTGATCGCGCGCAAGGTGCTCGGCTGATGCAACCGCTGAACCACCTCCATGTGATCGAGTTCGAGGGCATCGGCCCCGGCCCGCTGTGCGGCCGGGTGCTGGCGGACCTGGGCGCGCGCGTCACCGTGATCGCGCGGCCGGGCACCTCCTCCGTGGTCGACAAGCTCTCGGGCGGCGGGCAAGCGCCGCTGCGCGAAGGCAAGACCGTGGTCGAACTCAACCTCAAGCACCCCGACGACGTGGCCCAGGCCCTGGGCCTGGTGCGCCAGCGCGGACGCGCTGATCGAAGGCAACCGCCCGGGCGTGATGGAGCGCCTGGGCCTGGGCCCTGCCGCCTGCGCGGCGGTGAACCCGAAGCTGGTCTACGGCCGCATGACGGGCTGGGGCCAGCAAGGCCCGCTGGCGCAGGCGGCCGGGCACGACATCAACTACGTGGCGCTCAGCGGCATGCTTTCGCTGTCGGCGGTGCACGGCCAGCTGCCGGTCTCGCCGCCCACGGTGCTGGGCGATGCCGGCGGCGCGCTCGGCCTGGCGCTGGGCATCGTGAGCGGCGTGCTGCAGGCGCGCCAGAGCGGCCAGGGCTGCGTGGTGGATGCCGCCATCGTGGACGTGGTCGCCATGCTGGGCGGCCTGGCGCAATGGATCGCCGGCACCGGCGGCCTGGGCGGCCAAGGCAACGACCGGCCCAGCGTGTTCCACGACTCGCCGTTCTACGACGTCTACCGCTGCGCGGACGGCGGCTTCGTCACGTTGGGCGCGATCGAGCCGCAGTTCTACGCGCTGCTGGTGCAGAAGCTCGGCCTCACCGACGTGGACCCGGCCGCGCAGTTCGACACCACCGCCTGGCCGGCCCTGAAAGCGCGCCTGCGCGCCCTCTTCCTCACGCAGCCGCGCCAGCACTGGTGCGATCTGCTCGAAGGCACGGACGCCTGCTTCGCCCCGGTGCTCACGCTGGACGAGGCCGCCCGCCACCCGCACAACGTGGTGCGCGGCCTGTACGCGCGGACGCCTTCGGGCGAACGCCGCACCGGCGCCGCGCCCCGCTTCACCCCCTTGCCAAAGGCCCACACCCATGACTGAAGCCCGGCGCAACGGCGCCGCCATGCTGGAGGCGCGCGACCTCACGCTGAAGTTCGGCGGCGTCACTGCCCTGTCCGAGATTTCGGTGGACATCGGCCACCAGGAGCTGGTGGCCCTCATCGGCCCCAACGGCGCGGGCAAGAGCTCGCTGCTCAACGTGCTCTCGGGCTTCTACCGCCCGAGCACCGGCACCGTGCGGTTCGAAGGCCAGGACATCGGCCGCTGGCCGGTGCACCGCGTGGCCCAGGCCGGCCTGGCGCGCACCTTCCAGGGCACGCACCTGCTGCCGCACATGAGCGTGCTCGACAACATCCTGGTCGGCCGCTACATGCACATGAAGAGCACGCTGACCACGGCCTTCCTCTACTACCCCTTCGCGCACCGCGAAGAGGTGGCGCACCGCGCCGTGGCCGAGGAGATCCTGGGCTTTCTCGAACTCGAGCACCTGCGCCACCACACCGTGGGCACGCTGGGCTACGGCATGCGCAAGCGCGTGGACCTGGGCCGCGCGCTGGCCATGGAGCCGCGCATGCTGCTGCTGGACGAGCCCATGGCCGGCATGAACAGCGAAGAGAAGGAGGACCTGGCGCGCTTCATCCTGGACATCCGCGAATCGAGGCAGATCCCGGTGGTGCTGGTGGAGCACGACATGGGTGTGGTGATGGACATCGCCGACCGTGTGATCGTGCTGAACTTCGGCCGCAAGATCGCCGACGCCTCGCCCGCCGTCGTGCAAAAGGACGAAAACGTGATCTCGGCCTACCTGGGGGCCCACGCATGAGCGCGACCCTGAACAAGACCCCGCAGACCCTGCCTCAATGGCTGCTGCACAACGCCGCCACGCGCGGCAGCGAGGTGGCTCAACGCCACAAGCGCGACGGCGTGTGGCACGAATTCAGCTGGGCCGACGTGCGCGACGAAGTGCGCGCCCTGGCCCTGGGCCTTCGCGCCCGCGGCGTGCAGCGCGGCCAGACCGTGGTGCTGCTGAGCGAGAACCGGCCCGAGCTGTACTGGGCCGAGTGGGCCGCGATGGCGGTGGGCGCCAAGGTGGTGGCGCTGTACCCCGACGCGGCGGAAGCCGAGGTGGACTACATCGTGGCCGACGCGCAGGCGGTCTGCGTGTTCGCCGAAGACCAGGAGCAGGTGGACAAGGTGCTGCCCGTGATGGCGCGCCACGGCGGCCTGCACACCGTGGTGTGGTGGGAGTCGGGCGGCCTGTGGTCGTACCGGCACGAAGGCCTGCTGGGCTGGGACGCGTTCCGCGCGCCGGCCGAGGACGCGGCCTGGTTCGAGCAGTCGGTGATGCAGGGCCAGGCCAGCGACATCGCCGTGTTGTCCTACACCTCGGGCACCACCGGCGCGCCCAAGGGTGTGATCACCACGCACGCCTCGCTGATGCACAACGCCGAGCTGATCGGCCAGACCATGCAGGTGCCCGAAGGCGGCGAGTACCTGTCGTACATCCCGCTCTCGTGGGCCACCGAGCAGTGGGTGGGCGTGACCATGGGCCTGATGCGCCCGCTGCGCGTGAACTTCGCCGAGCGGCCGGACCAGATCCAGGAAGCGATCCGCGAGCTGGCCTGCGAGATGGTGTTCTTCGGCCCGCGCCAGTGGGAAAGCCTGGCCGCGCGCGTGCACGCCCGCATGCTCGACGCCGCGCCCTGGCGCCAGAAGGTGGTGGACTGGGGCCTGCGCATCGGCAAGCTGGCGCGCGCGGACCAGATGGACACCCGCGCGCGCTCGTGGTGGGTGCGCGCCCAGCTGCCGCTGGCCGACGCGCTGGTGCTGCGCCCGCTGCGCGAGCAGCTGGGCCTGAAACGCGCGCGCATCGCCTTCACCGGCGGCGCGGCGGTGGCGCCCGACATCTTCCGCCTGTTCGCGGCCATGGGCGTGATGCTGCGCAACGTGTACGGCTGCAGCGAGTTCGGCCTGATCACGGTGCACCAGGGCGAGCGCGTCAACGCCGAGACCATCGGCGAGACCGTGGCCATGGCCAGCCCCTGGGGCGTGCCCATGGAGTGGCGCGTGACCGACGGCGGCGGGCTCGAAGTGCGCGGCGGCGCGGGCTTCTCGGGCTACTGGGGCAAGCCCGAGAAGAGCGCCGAGAAGATGAACGAAGGCTGGTTCCAGACCGGCGACGCGGTGGGCCAGGGCCCCAGCGGCAACGAACTCATCTACTACGACCGCGTGGAGCACATGAACCGGCTGCAGGGCGGCCACCTGTTCTCCAAGCAGTTCATCGAGGTGCGGCTGCGCTTCTCACCCTACATCCGCGAGGTGATGGTGGTGGGCGACCCGACGCGCTCGCACGTGACGGCGCTGGTGAACATCGACGGCGACGTGTTCGGCCGCTGGGCCGAGCGCAACGGCGTGTCGTTCACCACCTTCACCGACCTGTCGCAGCGCCCCGAGGTGCTGGCGCAGGTGGCGAAGGAGATCGCGGGCGTGAACCAGGCCCTGCCGGAGGCCGCACGCCTGAAGCACTTCGTGAACCTGCCCAAGGAGCTGGACGCCGACGAGGGCGAGCTCACCCGCACCCGCAAGCTCAAGCGCGACTTCATCGAGCAGCGCTACGGCGCGCTGATCGACGCGATGTACGACAACCGGCCCGGCACGACCATCGAAATCCCCGTGCGCTACCAGGACGGCCGCGCCGGCGTGCTGCGCGCCGATGTGACCACCGGCCATGTGCCGGCCTCGCGCGCCCAGGAGACCTGACCCCATGATCGACTTCTTCAACTACCTCTTCAACGGCTTCCTGCAAGGCCAGATCTACGCCCTGCTGGCGCTGGGCTTCATGGTGATCTACCGCGCCAGCAAGGTGTTCAACTTCGCGCAGGGCGAGCTGATGATGCTCGGCGCCTACGCGGTGTGGACGCTCACGCTGGGCGCCAACCTCCCGCCCTGGCTGGCCATTCCGCTGGCCTTCGTCTGCGCGCTGGTCTACGGCTGGCTGATCGAGCGGCTGTTCTTCGAGCGGCTGGTGGGCGAGTCGGTGTTCTCCATGGTGATGGTGACCATCGGCCTGGTGATCCTGATCCGCGGCATCGTGCTGGTGGTGTGGGGCGCAGCGGACCGCCAGTTCCCGGTGCTGCTGCCGCCCACGCCCTTCATCGTCGGCGACATGATCTTCCCCTCGTCGCTGGTGATCGGCGCCATCCTCACGCTGGTGGTCACGGTGGGCATGTCGTGGTTCTTCAACCGCACCCGCGCCGGCCTCACGCTGACCGCCGTGGCGGAAGAGCCGACCACGGCGATCTCGCTCGGCATCTCGGTCAAGCGCGCCGTCACCCTGGCCTGGATGATGGGCTCGGTGATCGCCACGGCCGGCGCCATCGTGCTGCTCAGCGGCCGCTCGCTCACGGTGGGCACGGCCGACGTGGCGCTCGCCGCGCTGCCGGTGGCGCTGCTCGCCGGCCTGGAATCCATCGGCGGGCTGATCCTGGCCGGTGCCATCGTCGGCATCGTGCAGGCCCTGGTGGCGGCCTATGTGGACCCTGCGATCGGCGGCTCGGCCTCGTCCATCGTGCCCTTTGTTTTCATGCTGCTGATCCTGCTGGTGCGCCCCACCGGCCTGTTCGGCTGGCGCCATGTGGAGCGTGTGTGATGGACCCGTCCGGCATTTTCTTTACCAGCCACGCGGGCGACCGCTCCCTGATCCGCACGCGCGCGCAGTGGGTGGGCCTGCTGGCCCTGCTGCTCGTGCTGCGCCACGCTGCCCTGGTGGGCCTCGGACCGCTGGGTCAGCATCGGCTACACCACCTTCATCACCGCCGTGGCCGTGATCGGCCTGCAGATCTGCACCGGCTACGCGGGGCAGATCAACCTGGGGCAGTCGGCCTTCATGGGCGTGGGCGCCTACGGCGCGGCGCTGGCGATGTCGGCCGGGTGGGACGCGCTCGCGGCGCTGCTCATCGGCGGCGCGGGCGCGGCCCTCTTCGGCGTGATGTTCGGCCTGACGGCGGCGCGCATCAAGGGCTTCTACCTCGCGCTCACCACCATCGCGGCGCAGGCGCTGTTCCACTTCCTGGTGCTCAACCTGCCGCAGGCCTGGCTGGGCGGCGCGGGCGGCCTGCACGTGGAGTCGGCCACCGCCCTGGGCATCTCGCTGAACAACGACCGCGCGATCTACGGTTTCTCGTTCATCGTGCTGGTGGTCATGACCATCGGGGCCTTCGGCATCGTGCGCTCGCGCCACGGCCGCAGCTTCGAGGCGGTGCGCGACGACGACGTGGCCGCCGGCATGATGGGCATCCCCGTGGCCGCCACCAAGGCGCGCGCCTTCCTGGTCAGCGCCTTCTACGCCGGCGTGGCCGGCGGCCTGTGGGTGGTGGCGCTGCGCCACGTGTCGGTGGAGCAGTTCACGCTGTTCAACGCCATCTGGATGATCGCCATGATGATCGTCGGCGGCCTGGGCTCCATCGTCGGCGCGCTGATCGGCACCGTGCTGATCCAGCTGGCGCGCGAGGGCGTGACCAGCCTGGGCCCGAGCGTCATCCAGTGGGTGCCCGCCGTGGGGCAGGACTTCGTCTTCGCCGCCATGAACGTGCTGCTGGGCACCGTGATCATTCTGTTCCTGCTCTTCGAGCCCAAGGGCGTGATGCACCGCGTGCAGATCACCAAGCAGGCGTACCGACTCTGGCCGTTCCCGTACTGACCGCCAGGGGGCGGCACCCATCACGACAACAGGAGACAACATGCAAACACTCAAGAGCTGGGCGGCCCGCACCGCCACCGTGGCCGGGCTGTGTCTGTCGGCGGCCCTGCCGGCCACGGCGCAGACCGTGTACCAGGTGCCCGCGATGTCCGATTTCTCCGGGCCGTTCTCGTCCATCATGCCGATGATGGCCGGCGGCCGCGAGGCGGTGGCGACCTGGTGGAACGCCGAGGTGGGCGCGAAGATGGGCGTGAAGATCGAGGTGAAGAGCTACGACACGCGCTACGACGCGGCGCAGACCGCCAGCCTGTGGCCCGGCGTGCTGGCCACCAAACCGCTGGTGGGCCTCTCGGCCGGCGGGCCCGACACCGCCGCGCTGCAGCAGCGCCTGCCCACCGACAAGGTGGTGATGATCTCGGGCTCGGCGGCCAACGGCTCGGGCTGGCGCCCCAACCAGTGGGTGCTCACGCCCCGGCCCACCTTCGTGCACGAGATCACCGGCTTCATCGAGTGGTACCAGAAGACCAAGACCCCGGGCCGCCCGGTGAAGGTGGCGATGTTCACCACCGAGGCCTCGCCCAGCTTCGCCGACATGGCCAAGGGCGTGTCGGCCTACGCCAAGGCCAGCCCCAACCTGGTGAACCTGGTGGAGATGGTCTTCGTGGACGTGCAGCCCACCGACGTGACGCTGCAGTTGCGCCGCGTGCTCAACGCCGGCGCCGAAGTGATCCTGGTGCCGACCAACATCCAGCAGGCGGTGGCGGTGAAGCGCGCCATGCAGGCCCTGGGCAAGAACGTGCCCATCGTGCACGGCCTGCAGAACTCACCCGGCATGCTGCAGAAGCTGGTGGGCAGCATGGCCGCGATGGAAGGCGACTACGAGGTGCACGGCGGCGTGATCACCAGCGAGGAGGACACCGAAGCCAAGCGCTTCTACGACCTGCTGGTGCCAGGCACGGCATGAAGGTGCCGTGGCACGCCATCACCTCGCTCGGCATGACGCAGACGCTGCTGGCCGTGCGCGCCATCGAGGTGGCCGCGAAGAAGCACGGCCCCGACAAGCTCAGCGGTGAACTGATCTACACCACGCTGCTCGAGACCACCTTCCCCGCGAAGGACTTCTTCGGCCTCACCGGCGGCGACCTCGACTTCTCGGTGGAGGCGCCCTTCCCCACCAAGGACCCGCGCATCAACATCGGCCAGGTGGTGGGTGGCAAGTTGACCACCGTGCGCCAAGGGCGTGCCCGTGCCCAGGCTGGGCAAGTGGTGAGCCCCTTTTCCGCCAACCTTCATTCCAACCAGGAGACGTCATGAAAGCACTGAAACACTGGGCCGCGCAAGCCGCCCTGCTGGCGGGCATCACCGCCTCGGCCATCGCGCCCGCGAGCGCGCAGACCGTGTACCAGATCCCCGCGCTGTCCGACTACTCGGGCCCGTTCGCGGCCATCATGCCCATGGTGGGCCCGGGCCGCGAAGGGGTGGTGAACTGGTGGAACGCGGAGGTGGGCAACAAGCTGGGCGTGAAGCTCGAGCTCAAGACCTACGACACGCGCTACGACACCGCGCAGACCGCCAGCCTGTGGCCCGGCGTGCTGGCCGACCAAGCCGGTGATCGGCCTGTCGCTCGGCGGACCCGACACCTCGGCCCTGCAGCAGCGCCTGCCCACCGACAAGGTGCCCATGATCCTGGGCTCGGCGGCCAACGGCTTCGGCTGGCGCCCCAACCAGTGGGTGCTGGCGACGCGGCCGACCTTCGTGCATGAAGTCTCCGGCTTCATCGACTGGTTCCAGAAAACCAAGACCCCGGGCCGCCCGGTCAAGGTGGCGATGTTCACCACCGAGGCCTCGCCCACCTTCGCCGACATGGGCAAGGGCATCATCGCCTACGCCAAGGCCAACCCCAACGTGGTGACCCTGGTCGAGATGGTGTACGTGGAGCCCCAGCCGGCCGACGTGACGCTGCAGCTGCGCCGCGTGCTCAACGCCGGTGCCGAGGTGGTGCTGGTGCCGTCGAACATCCAGCAGGCGGTGGCGGTGAAGCGCGCCATGCAGACCCTGGGCAAGAACGTGCCCATCGTCTACAGCCTGCAGAACTCGCCCGCCATGCTGCAGAAGCTGCTCGGAAGCCTGTCGGCCATGGACGGGGACTACGAGGTGCACGCCGGCGTGATCGCCACCGACGAGGACACCGAGGCCAAGAAGTTCTACGACATGCTGGTGGCGAAGTACGGCGTGAAGGCGCCCTGGCACTCGATCACCACCATCGGCATCAACCAGACCCTGGTGCTGGTGCGTGCGGTGGAGGCGGCGGCGAAGAAGAACGGCGGCGACAAGCTCACCGGCGAGATGCTCTACAACACGCTGATCGAGACCCACTTCCCGGCCAAGGACTTCTTCGGCTTCACCGGCGGTGGCGACATCGACTTCTCGGTCGAAGCCCCCTTCCCCATCAAGGACCCGCGCGTCAACATCGGCCAGGTGGTGGGCGGCAAGCTGACCACCGTGGCCCGGGGCGTGCCGGTGCCCAAGCTGGCGAAGTGGTGAGCGAGAGCAGCGCCGTGTCGGAACCGCTGATCGCCCTGAACAACGTCGAGGTGCTCTACGCCGACGTGATCCTTTCGCTCAAAGGCATCACGCTGGCCGTGGCCTCGGGGGGTTGCACCGTGCTGCTCGGCCCCAACGGAGCCGGCAAGAGCACCACCCTCAAGACCATCTCCGGCATGCTGGACGTGGAGGAAGGCCGCGTCGCCTCGGGCAACGTGCGCATGCTGGGCCAGGACATCACCGGCGCGTCCGCCGAGCGGATGGTGGCCGACGGCGTGGTGCACGTGGTCGAAGGCCGCAAGGTGCTGCGCCACATGACCGCCGAGCAGAACCTGGTGGTGGGCGGGCACCGGCTCACGCGCATGGCCGATGTGAAGGACGGCCTGGAACGGGTCTACGGCCTGATCCCGCGCCTGGCCGAGCTGCGCACGCGCACCGCCGGTTACCTCTCGGGCGGCGAACAGCAGCTGCTGCTGATCGGCCGCGCCATGATGGCCCAACCCAAGCTGCTGATGATCGACGAGCCCTCGCTGGGCCTGGCGCCCATGATGGTGAGCGAGATCTTCGGCCTGCTGGCCAAGCTGCGCGCCGAGGGCGTGTCGCTGCTGATCGTGGAGCAGCACGCCCAGGCCGCGCTGGAGCTGGCCGACCACGGCTACATCCTGGAAAACGGCCGCGTGGTGCTCGAAGGCACGGCCGCCGAGCTGCGCGCCAACGAGGACATCCAGGAGTTCTACCTGGGCCACCAGGCCAGCGGCGAGCGGCGCAATTACCGCGAAGTCAAACACTACCGCCGGAGAAAGAGATGGCTGGGCTGACGCCCACCCCCCGCGCCGCCTTCGGCGTCACCCCCGGGGGCGATGCCTGCCGACTGGCGAAGCCAGATCGGCGGCATCTCTGGAGGGGGCATTTCAAGCGTTGCGTGTCGTGCTTCGATGCGCTGGACAAACGGAACAACACCATGACAGAGATGAATGGCATCGAGTGGAACGTGGACAGCCAGGGCGTGGGGCGCATCGTGCTCAACCGGCCCGAACACAACAACGCGCTGGGCCCGTCGAACGCGCCCGCGCTGGTGCGCGCCATCGACGAGGTGCTCGCGGGGCAACCGCGCGCCGTGGTGATCGAGGCGCGCGGGCCGATCTTCTGCGCGGGTGGCGACATCCGCGAATTCGTGAAGGCGGGCGACCGGCTCGATGAGCTGGTGGACGAGATCCTCGACGAGCTGCTGCCGGGTTACCTCAAGCTCGCGCAGGCCACCTGCCCCATCGTCACGGTGGTGGGCGGCCCGGTGGGCGGCGCGGGCGTGGGCCTGGCGCTGTGCGGCGACTTCGTGCTCGCCAGCGACACCATGAAGCTGCGCACGGGGTACGCGGCGATCGGTCTCTCACCCGACGTGGGCGCCTCCTACTTCCTGGCGCGGCGCGTGGGCCCGGTGCGCGCGCAGCAGTGGCTGATGCTCAGCGACCCCATCGACGCCGCGCAATGCCTGGCCGCCGGGGCGGTGGACCAGGTGTTTCCCGCCGCCGAACTGGAGGCCGCCGCGCAGGCTTTGGTGCAGCGCCTGTGCGCCTCGGCGCCGGCCTCGCTCGCGGCCATGAAGCGGCTCTCGCTCGAAGGCCCCGCGCTCTCGCTGCAGGCCTACCTCTCGCTGGAGCAGCAGCTGCTCAAGGCCTGTGCCCGCACCGCCGACGCGCGCGAAGGCACCTCGGCCTTCGTGGCCAAGCGCGCGCCCACGTTCACCGGCCGCTGAGTCGCCATGGCCTTGCCCGCCGAATGGCGCACGCGCCTGCGGCTGCCGCTGATCGCGGCGCCCATGCTGCACGTGTCCGGGCCAGCGCTGGTGGCGGCCGCCTGCCGTGCGGGCGTGATCGGGGCCTTCCCGGCCGCCAACTGCCGCCGGCACGGTGAACTGGCGGCGTGGATCGCCAGCATCCGCGAGGCCATCGGCGACACCACGAAGGCCGCGCCCTTCGCCGTCAACCTCATCGTGCGCAGCGCCACGCTCGCCGACGACCTGGCCTGCGTGCTGCGCGAGAAGGTGGAACTCGTGATCACCAGCGTGGGCTCGCCGGCCGCGCTGGTGGAGCCGCTGCACGGTGCGGGCTGCCGCGTGTTCGCCGACGTGCGCAACGCTCGCGCACGCCGAGAAGGCGCTGGCCGCCGGCGTGGACGGCCTGGTGCTGCTGTGCGCGGGCGCGGGCGGGCAGACCGGCTGGGTCAGCCCCTTCGCCGGCGTGCGCTCGCTGCGCGCGCTGTTCGACGGCCCGCTGGTGATCGCCGGCGGCCTGAGCGACGGCCACGCGCTGTGGGCCGCGCAGGCCCTGGGCGCCGACCTCGGCTACATGGGCACGCGCTTCATCGCCACGCCCGAGAGCCTGGCCAGCGAGGCCCACCGGCGCATGCTGGTGGACGCGGGCTGGGACGACATCGTGCCGTCCAGCGCGTTCACCGGGCTGCCGGTGAACTGGCTGCGCGCCTCCCTCGTCGATGCGGGCCTCGACCCCGATGCGCTCGATGCCAGCGCCTTGAAAGCCGACGCCGCCGAGCTGTACGGCACCCGCGACACCCAGCAACGCCCCCGGCGCTGGACCGAACTCTTCAGCGCCGGCCACTCGGTGGCCGGCGTGCACGGCGTGTTGCCCGTCGCCGCGCTGGTGGACGAACTCGCCGGCCAATTCGATGCCGCGCGCCAGCGCGGCCTGGGCTTCGCACCCGCCGGCCCCTCCCGTTTTTAGGATGACGCCATGACCTCCGCCCTGCCCACGCTGATCGACCTGCTCGCGCACAACGCCGTGGCCCACGCCGACCGCCCCGCCGTGATCGACGACGGCGCGCCGCAGTCCCACACCATGCTCTACGAGGCCGTGCAGCGGCAGGCCGCCGCGCTGTCGGCCCTGGGTGTCGGCCAGGGCGACCGCGTGGTGCTGATCGCCGGCAACCGCGCCGAGGTGCTGGTGATGCTGGGCGCGGTGGCCTGGCTGGGCGCGATGCTGGTGCCGCTGAATCTGCGGCTCTCGCCGGCCGAAATGGCCCAGCAGGCGCGCGACGCCGCGCCGGTGCTGGCCGTGGTGGACGCCGCCTGCGCGCCCCTGTGGCAGGCGGCCTGGCCCGAGGGCATGCCCGGCGTGCCCACGGCGGTGCTCGGCGCGGCCAACTGGCCTTCGCTCGCCGTCGCCGGCCCGCCCACCGCGCCCCCGGTGGCACGGCGGGACGCGCCGGAACTCGGCGCGGTCATGCTGTTCACCGCCGCCGTGGAAGGCCACGCGCGCGGCGCGGTGCTGGCGCAGTCGCAGCTCACCGCCTCGGCCCGGCAGATCGGCGAGGTGTGGTCACTCGGTGTGGACGACCGCTGGCTCGGTGTGCTGCCGCTGTTCCACGCGGCCGGCATCGGCCTCTCGCTCGCGTTGCTGGCCGCGGGTGGCACCTGCGTGCTGCTGCCGCGCTTCGACCCGGCCGCCGCCGTGGCGGCGGTGGAACAACACCAGGTCACCGTGAGCGCCACCTTCGCACCCATGCTCGGCGCCATGCTCGACGCGGCCCAGGCCAGCGGCGCTTCGCTGGCCAGCCTGCGCATCGGCATGGGCCTGGAACCCCCGGCCACGCTGGAGCGCCTGGCCGCGCTGTGCCCGGGCGCCGGCTTCTGGTCGGCCTATGGCCAGGCCGAGGTGTCGAGCATGGTGTGCCTGGGCCTGCAGAGCGAGCGCCCCGGCGCCGCCGGCCGCGCCGTGCCGCCTTCGCAGATCCGCATCCAGGACGCGGCCGGCCAGCCCGTGGCCGCCGGCGTGGAAGGCGAGATCGCGGTGCGCGGCCCCACGGTGTTCCTGGGCTACTGGGACGTGGCGCAGCAACGCCCCTTCAAGCCCGCCGACCCCTGGCACCGCACCGGCGACCTGGGCCGCCTCGATGGGGACGGCTGGCTGTGGTTCACCGGCCGCGCGGCGCACAAGCAACTCATCAAGAGCGGCGGTGAAAACGTCTACCCGGCCGAGGTGGAGCAGGTGCTGCTCGAACATCCGGCCGTGGCCGAGGCCTTCGTGTTCGGCCGGGCGGATGAGAAATGGGGCGAGGCCGTGCACGCGGCCTGCGCGCTCAAGCCCGGCGCGACGGCCACCGAGGCCGAGCTGATCGGTTTCGTGGAACAGCGGCTGGCGCGCTACAAGCGGCCGCAGCGCGTGAGCTTCGGGCCCGCGCCACTGGAACGCGTGGCGCGGACCTGAGCAGCGCCTGCCGGTGCTTCGAGGGCTCGCCGGGGTCGGGCCACCCTGCGGCGCGCGGAAGCTGGTTACAGTTCTGCCCAGCCCGACAACCCTCATTCATTCAGATCCCATGTCCATGGACTTCACGCTGGTGCTCGTGCTCGGGCTGGTGGCCGGCACGGTGGGCGGCGTCGTCGGCTTCGGCACCTCCATCATGTTGATGCCGGCCCTGGTGCTGGTGTTCGGGCCGCGCGAGGCCGTGCCCATCATGGCAATCGCTTCGATGATGGCGAACGCCTCGCGGGTCGCCGCCTGGTGGCGGGAGGTGGACTGGCGCGTGGTCGGCGTCTACAGCGCGACCGGCATGCCCGCCGCGGCACTCGGCGCGGCGACGCTGCTGGTCCTGCCAGGCCGGATCGTGGAGGCGGTGATGGGCCTGTTTTTCCTCGCCATGATCCCCTTGCGCCGCTGGATGGCGCGCCAGGCCCTGGTGCTCCGGCTCTGGCATCTGGCCCTGGTCGGCCTGGGCATCGGCTTCCTGACAGGCATCGTCGTCAGCACCGGTCCCATCAACGCGCCCTTCTTTCTGGCGCACGGACTGGTCAAAGGGGCGTACCTGGGCACGGAGGCGATGAGCTCACTGGGTGTCTATGCCGCCAAGACGCTGGCCTTTGGCACGCTGGGCGGGCTGCCCCTGGCGTCCGTGGCGAAGGGCCTGGTGATCGGATCGTCGTTGATGGCCGGCGCGTTCATCGCGAAGCGCTACGTCCGCCAGCTCGACGCGGAGAGATTCCGGCTGCTCATGGATGGCCTGTTGCTGGTGGCGGGCGGCACCATGCTCTGGAGCGCCGTGGCGCAACCACTAGGCCGCGGCTACTGCGCGGCACGCTCGCTGGCGGCGTGCAGCCATGCGAGGAACTCGCGCAGGTGCTTGGGTTTGTCGGAGTCCAGTGGCACCAGCACGAAGTAGGCGCTGCCCGGCACCTGCCACCGCGGGAACGGCGTGACCAGCCGGCCGAGCTCCACGTCGGCCGCCAGTGTGGGGAAGGTGCCGATGCCGAACCCCATGCCGTCGACCACGGCCTGCAGCGTGACGAAGAAGTGGTCGAAGCGCAGCGTCTGCATCGGGCGCAGGTCCGCGCAACCCGCCGCGCCGAGCCAGTTCTCCCAGTCGCCAGGCCGGGACTCGGTGGACAGCAGCACCGCCTTCTCCAGATGCCGCGGCGTTTTCAGCGCGCGCCCCCGGAGCAGCGTTGCGCTGGCAATGACGGTCGTGTTTTCGGTGAACAGCGGCGCCACCTCGAACTGCGTCTGGTCGCCGGGCGCCCGGCGAATGGCGACATCGAAGCTGCCCTTGAGGACCGGGTCGTGGCTGAAGGCCGTGGAAATGCGCACTTCGGTGGCGGGATGGCGCGCGCGGAACTCCGCCAGCTGCGGGATCAGCCAGCGCATCGCCAGCGTGGCCGGGGCGTTGACGCGGATCACCTTGCTCGCGGCGTTCTTGCCATAGCGCCGGGACGCGTCGCTGATGTGGTCGAACGCGGCACTGATCTCGCGCGCGAAGGCTTTGGCATGTCCCGTCGCCACCATGCGCTGGCCTTCCTTGCGGAACAGGGGCTGGCCCAGCGAGTGCTCCAGCAGCTGGATCTGCCGGCTCACCGCACCGTGGGTGAGGTTCAGTTCTTTCGCGGCCTCGGTGTAGCTGCCGGCGCGTGCCGTCACTTCGAAGATGCGCAAGGCGTTGAGGGGCGGGAGCTGGTGGGGCATGGTGGGCGGGCCAGGTGGGTGGGGACGGAAACCATTTGATCCGTGATTTTTACTCACGGCAAGACGATTATTTATCGATGGTGTCAGTTTATCTATCCAAATAAGCTTCGACCCATGAACACAGCCACCCTCACCGTCAACCAGCGCACCTACAACACCCCTGGCACACCGACCGTCATCGTCTGCATCGACGGTTGTGAGCAGGAGTACATCAACCAGGCCGTGCAGGCGGGGCATGCGCCCTTCTTCGCCCGGCTGTCACAAGGGGGCACCGTGCTGTCGGGCGACTGCGTGATGCCCTCCTTCACGAACCCGAACAACCTGTCGATCGTCACCGGCGCGCCGCCCAGCGTGCACGGCATCTGCGGCAACTACTTCTTCGATCCCGAGCAGAACGCCGAGGTGCTGATGAACGATGCGCGCTACCTTCGCGCGCCGACCATCCTGGCGCAGCTCGCGCAGGCCGGGGGGACGGTGGCGGTCGTCACGGCCAAGGACAAGCTTCGCAGCCTGCTCGGCCACGGGCTCCAGGGCATCTGCTTCTCCGCGGAGAAGGCCGACCAGGCCACCCTGAAAGACAACGGCATCGAGGACGTGCTGGCCAAGGTCGGCCTGCCCTTGCCGTCGGTGTACAGCGCGGACCTCTCGGAGTTCGTGTTCGCGGCGGGGGTGATGCTGCTGCGCACCGAGCGGCCGGACCTCATGTACCTGTCGACCACCGACTACGTGCAGCACAAGTTCGCGCCGGGCACCGAAGGCGCGAACAGCTTCTACGCCATGATGGACCGCTACCTGCAGGAGCTGGACCGGCTCGGGGCGGTGATCGGCATCACCGCGGACCATGGCATGAACGCGAAGAGCGATGCGCTGGGCAAGCCCAACATCGTGTTCCTGCAGGACCTGCTGGACCGCACCGCCGGCCTGGGCAAGGCCCGCGTGCTGCTGCCGATCACCGACCCGTACGTGGTGCATCACGGCGCCCTGGGTTCGTATGCCACGGTCTATGTGTCGAACCCGGCGGACATCCCCGCGATCCAGCAACAGCTGCTGCGGATCCCCGAGGTGGAAGACGTGCTGGACCGGGCGAGCGCCGCCGCCCGCTTCGAGCTGCCGCCCGACCGCATCGGGGATCTGGTGGTGCTGAGCCACCGGCTGTCGGTGCTGGGCACCTCGAGCAGCCAGCACGACCTGTCGGGGCTCACGGTGCCGCTGCGCTCCCACGGCGGGCTGTCCGAGCAACGCGTTCCCCTTCTCTTCAACCGCGTGCTCACGGGCGTGCCGCAACGGCGGCTGCGGAATTTTGACGTCATTGACCTGGCGCTGAACCACACAGCCTAGGCCACTGGCCATCGGTGCGTTCGAAAACTTCAACAAAGGAGACATCCCCCATGATCAGCTGGAAGCAAAAAGGAATCCTGGTTTGCCTTGGACTCTGGGCGGCGGGATCCGCCACCGCCCAGGCCTTCCCGAACAAACCGGTCCGCATCGTGGTGGGGTTCGCCGCCGGAGGGTCCACCGACAAGCTCGCCCGTGTGCTGGCCCAGCGCATGACCGAACTGCTGGGCCAGTCGGTGATCGTGGACAACCGGCCCGGCGCGGCCGGCAACCTCGCGGCCGAGATGGTGGCCGCGGCGCCGCCGGACGGCTACACCGTCTTCATGGCGACGCTCAGCAGCCAGGCGATCAACCCCCATCTCTACAAGCTCAAGTTCGATCCGATCAAATCGTTCGAGCCCATCGCGCTGGGGCGCAAGTACCCCTTGCTGCTCGTCGTGCCGCCCCAGCTGCGCGTGAACTCCGTGCCCGAACTCATCGCCCATGCGAAGGCCAACCCGGGCACGTTCTACGCCTCGTCGGGCAACGGCTCGCCGGCCCACCTCGCAGGGGAGATCTTCAAGAGCGCCACCGGCACCGACGTGCAGCACATCCCCTACAAGGGCGGCGGCCCTGCCATGGTCGCGCTGATGTCGAACGAGGCGCAGTTCGGCTTCGAGACCATGCCCAGCGCCATCGGCCACGCGCGCGGCGGCAAGCTCAAGGGCCTGGCCGTGACCTCCGACCGGCGCTCCACCGCCGCCCCCGAGCTGCCGACGATGCAGGAGGCGGGCGTGAAGGACTTCTCGGTGACCTCATGGGCCGGCCTGCTCGCGCCCGCCGGCACACCGAAGCCGGTGCTCGAGCGCCTGACCCAGGCGGCGCAGAACGCGATCGGCAGCCCCACCGTCAACGCGGCCCTGGCCAGCGATGGCGCCGAACCCGGCACGGGCGGCGGCGCCGAATTCAAGCGCTTCATGGACGACGAGCTCCAGGCCTGGGGCAAGGTGGTGCGGGCATCGGGGGCGAAGGTCGACTGAGCTTGCGATCGGCTGCCGACATGAAACACCTGTTGAATCTTCTGGCGGCGATCGCCCTGCTCGTCTGGTCCACCCAGCTTGTGCGCACCGGCATCCTGCGCGTGTTCGGTGCCAACCTGAGGCAGGTCCTGGCGCGCAGCATCGGCAACCGCTTCACCGCGGCCCTCTCGGGCCTGGGCGTCACGGCCCTGGTGCAGTCGAGCACGGCGACCGCGCTCATCGTGTCGTCCTTCGTCGGGCAGGGGCTGCTGAGCCTGCCGGTGGCCCTCGCGGTGATGCTGGGTGCCGACATCGGCACCAGCCTGATGACGGTGGTGTTCTCTTTCGACCTGTCCTGGCTGTCGCCGCTGCTCATTCTCGGTGGGGTGGTGATGTTCATCTCCCGCCAGCAAACGGCCGTCGGCCGTGTGGGCCGGGTGCTGATCGGCCTGGGGCTGATGCTGCTGGCGCTGCGCCTGGTGTCGCAGTCCACCGAGGTGCTGACCCAGTCGCCCGTGGTGAAGGCGCTGCTGGTCTCCGTCAACAGCGATCTGCTGCTGGAGATCACGGTGGGCGCCGCGCTGGCCCTCATGGCCTATTCCAGCCTGGCGATCGTGCCTGCTGACCGCCACCCTCGCGGCGTCCGGTGTCGTGCCCACGGACATGGCCCTGGGCATGGTGCTGGGCGCCAACCTGGGCAGCGGTCTGCTGGCCGTGGTGACCACGGCGCGTTCGGCCATCGAGGTGCGCCAGGTGCCGCTGGGCAACCTGATGTTCAAGGCCTTGGGCGTGCTGCTGGCGGCGCCGCTGGCGCCGGAATGGCTGCACGGCATGCAGCCCTATGTGGCGGACCCGGCGACGCTGGTGGTGCTGTTCCACCTGAGCTTCAACATCGCCGTCGCCCTCCTGTTCATCGGCGTCACCCAGATCGTGGCGCGCTGGGTCGAGCGCCTGCTGCCCAAGCCCGACAAGAACCGGGTGGCCGGGCGGCCGCACCACCTGGACCCGTCGGCGCTGGCCACGCCCTCGCTGGCGATCTCCTGCGCGGCGCGCGAGGCCATGCACCAGGCCGACGTGGTCGAGACCATGATGGTCGGCATGCTGGCCGTGATCAAGAACAACGACCTGCGCCTGGCCGAGGAGTTGCGCAAGCTCGATGACTCGGTCGACGAGCTGTACTCGGCCATCAAGTACTACCTGACCAAGATCTCCCGCGAGGCGCTGGCCGAAGAAGAAAGCCGGCGCTGGGCCGACATCATCAGCTTCACCATCAACATGGAGCAGATCGGCGACACCGTCGAGCGCGTGCTGCTGGACATCGAGGACAAGAAGATCAAGATGGGGCGCAATTTCTCGGACGCCGGCATGGCCGAGATCTGCGAGCTGCACGCCCGGCTCATCGACAACCTGCGCCTGGGCATGAGCGTGTTCCTCAACGGCAACGTGCGCGACGCGCAAAAGCTGCTGGAGGAAAAGGCGCGCTTCCGGGACCTGGAGCGCGCCTACGCCACCAGCCACCTCGTGCGCCTGACCGACAACACCGTGCAAAGCATCGAGACCAGCTCGCTGCACATCGACCTGATCAGCGATCTCAAGCGCATCAATTCGCACATCTGCTCGATCGCCTACCCCATCCTGGATTGCGCGGGCGCGCTCGCGCCGAACCGCCTGCGGGCGAGCCAGGGCCTGGCGGAACACGGCCTCCGAACCGAGGCGATACCCCTGCGGGTTCTATAATCGCCGGCCGGTTCGACCCTTCCATCGGGTCGAACCGCACGGTTCGAAGGTGCCCCGCCGCCAGCCATGGCGATGGGGTTAAACGGGAAACAGGTGACGGCGTCTTTCACGGCGCAACAAGCCTGTGCTGCCCCCGCAACGGTCAGCGGATTCGGGAACGCTCACGCGATGCCACGGCATCGGCAGCCACTGCGCCTCCAGGCGTGGGAAGGCGAGAAGTTCCTGTCGCGAGCATGCCCACAACGCCTGCACGACGACGCTCCGCGAGCCCGGATACCGGCCTTCGCATCGCCTTCGGACGCTGCGGGAGTGCGTGGTCCGGGCCAAGCCGAGCTGCGTCCGCCAGCGCCGGCGCCGCCCCACCATCACGTTCCCTCCCCACGCGTTTTTCTGTCGTTGGGCCTGCGGGGACGCGGGCCGTTGGAGGAGAGTTCTCATGCGTCATTCATTGCCCGCGCGTCAGCGCCAGGGCCGGGCCTTTCGCGGCCACCGTTCATCCGTTTGCACCGTGGCCCTGATGGGCGCGCTGTCCTCGGCCGCCCTGGCGGCGCAGGACGCGGGGACGCTGGCACCGGTCGAGGTGCGCACCGAAGGCCTGCGCGCCAGCGAGGCGGCCACGGCCACCAAGAGCGCCACCCCCATCGAGCGCCTGCCGCGCTCGGTGAGCGCCGTCACCGACACCGAGATGAAGGCGCGCGACGCGCAGTCCGTCATGGAAGCGCTGGAGCACGCGCCGGGTCTGTACGGCGGTGGTTATTCGAGCGGTGCGCTCACGCGCGAGTACCCCATGGTGCGCGGCTTCCTGGTCTACCAGTACCTCGATGGCCTCAAGCTGCACGACAGCAACTGGGCCGAGGAGCCTTACGGGCTCGAACGCGTCGAGCTGCTGCGCGGCCCCGCGTCGGCGCTCTACGGCCAGGGCAGCCCCGGCGGCCTGATCGACCTGCGCACCAAGCGCCCCACGGCCGAGACCGTGCGCGAGGTGGGCCTGCGCGTGGGCAGCCATGGGCTGCGCCAGGGCCAGTTCGACCTGGGCGGCGCGCTGAACGCCGACGCCACCTGGCAGTACCGCCTCACGGGCCTGGTGCGCAAGGGCGATGGCGAGATCGACCACACCCAGTCCGATCGCCGCTACTTCGCCGGCGCCCTCACCTGGAAGCCCGACGCCGCCACCCGGCTCACGCTGATGGCGCAACCGCCAGGAAGACCCGAGCCTCACCGTGCACCAGCCGCTGCCGCGCGTGGGCACCATCGTGCCGGGCGCCAACGGGCGCTTCATCTCGCGCGGCCTGTTCCTCGGTGAACCGGCGCGCCACGACTCGGACAAGGACGCCTGGCGCGTGGGCTATGCGTTCTCGCACCGCTTCAACGAGGTCTGGTCCATCGAGCAGAACGCCGCCTACAAGAAGGTGGACATCCATGTGGACGAGATGCAGGCCACGGGTGTGGCGGCGGGCGCCACCGGCTGGACGCGGCGGCTGTTCGCGGCCGACTACACCATCGTGACCAAGCAGGTCGATACGCGCGTGGTGGCGCGGTTCGATGCCGTCGGCACGAAGCACCGCGTGATGCTGGGCCTGGACGCGGCGCGCGTGCCCAACTACCAGGGCACCGGCACCCGCGCGGCCCCGGCCTTCGCGCTGGACCTCTACAACCCGGTGTACGGCCAGGCCTTGCCGGCCAACCCCATCACGTCCAAGCGCGAGCAGCGCCTGCGCCAGACCGCGCTCTACGTGCAGGACCAGATCGACTGGGGGCGGCTGTCGGTGCTGGTCGGGCTGCGCCGCGACAAGGCCACGCTGGACCAGAAGACCGCCGTGCTCAACACCGTCACCGGGCACTTCAGCGATCCTTCGTACACCCCCAAGCGCGACCTGGCCACCACCGGCCAGCTGGGCGCCAGCTACGACCTGGGCGGTGGCTGGTCGCCGTTCGTGAACTACGCGGAGTCGTTCTCGCCCGTCACCGGCACCAGCGCGGCAGGCCGCCCGTTCGAGCCGCACACCGGCAAGCAGATCGAGGCCGGGGTCAAGTGGGTGCCGCCGGGCCGCGCCCTCGTGCGCACGGCCTCGGTCTACGAACTCAAGCAGCGCAACGTGCTCACCAACGACCTGGCCGAACCCGGGCTTCGCCACGCAGACGGGCGGGGTGCGCTCGCGCGGGGGCGAGATCGAGCTCAAGGCCGGGCTCGCGCGCGGCCTGGACGCCATGCTCTCGTACTCGGCGACCGACGCGGTCGTCACCGCGACCAACACCGTCAACGGGGTGGGCAAGCACCCGGTGGGCGTGCCCGAACAACAGGCCTCGGCCTGGCTGTCGTACCGCGTCGGCGCGGGCGCGCTCCAGGGCCTGAGGTTCTCGGTCGGCCTGCGCCACGTGGGCGAGTCGGCCGGCGACGCGCTCAACACCTTCGAGGTGCCGTCCGCCACGCTGTTCGACCTGGGCGTGCAGTGGAGCCTGGTGAACCTCTCGCCCTCGCTCAAGGGTTGGGAGACCTCGCTGGTGGTGAAGAACCTGGCCGACCGCCGCTACGTGGCGAACTGCGACAACGCCACGAACTGCTACTACGGCACGGGCCGCCGCGTGGCCCTGACCGCCTCGAAGTCGTTCTGAGCGGCCATGATGGCCTCGCCCTGGGACGGTGCCGAGCTCGACGCCGCGTTCGGCGGCCCCATGGCGCCGTTCCGGGGCCGGCTCGGCATCGGGCCACCGCCGGACGGACAGCACACCGTCGGCGTGCAGGCGCTGATGACGCCGGCGCACCTGGCCCGGGTGCGCCGGTTTTTCGATGCCGCGCACGGCGCGACCGACGCGCGCGTGGTGGCGTCGATCTGGTCGAAATGGCACTTCGCCATCGTGATGCCGGCCTGGTTCATCGGCCGCGTGCTGATGGGCCGGCGCCTGCCCACCGCGCTCGATGGCGTGAGCTTCGACCAGGACGCGCAAGGCCGCACGCTCTGCCTGCGCCTGCCCGCGCCGGGCGAACCCGACGGCGAGGCCGGCGACCCCGACACGTCCTGGCACGAATTCCTGCACCAGCACCTCGTGCCCTTTGTCGAACAGATGGCCGAGCGCACCGGCGTCACGCGCCGCGTGCTGTGGAGCAACGCGGGCAACCTGTTCGAGGCCTTCATCCGCCGACTGGATGAGACCCACCCCGGCTTGCGCGGCCTGGCGCCCGCGCGCGAGTGGCTGGAGATGCCCACCCCCCTGCACCGCCCGGTGATCTACCTGCCGCGCGCCGAGGGCGTGCACCGCATGCGGCGCATCTGCTGCATGCGTTACCTGGTGCCGGACCGCGTGTTCTGCACCACCTGTCCGAGTCCCCTGCTCAACGCGTCCAACAGCGCGTGCCGACCCCCATGACCACCCCATCGAAACGCAGCCTGTGGCGCTCCCTGAAGGACGGCATCCGCCTGGCGCGGCCGTACTTCGGTTCATCGGAGCGGGCCATGGCCCGCGCCCTGTTCATCGGCGTGATCGCGCTCCAGCTGGCGATGGTCGGCATCGACGTCGCCATCAACCACTGGCGCGGCGCCTTCTTCGAGGCGCTGCAGCAGCGCAACGGCGGCGAGTTCATGCGGCAGATGTGGATCTACTGCGGGATCGGCGTCGGCTTCGTGCTGGTGAACACCTTCCAGACCTACGTGACGCAATGGCTGTCGATCCGCTGGCGCCGCTGGATGAGCGACGGGCTGGCCGCGCGCTGGCTGGACGGGCCGGTGCACTACCGCCTGCAGGTCATGGGCGACGGGCCGGACAACCCGGACCAGCGCATCGCCGAGGACGTGCGCTCGTTCGTGCGCCTGGCGATCTCGCTCACCGTCGGCCTGATCGGCGCGCTGGTCTCGCTGGCGTCCTTCGTGTTCATCCTGTGGGAGCTGTCGGCGAAGGCGCCACTCACCTCGCTCGGTCTGTCGTGGGACCTGCCGGGCTACCTGGTGTGGGCCGCGCTCGCCTACGCGATCGTCGGCACGGTGATCACGCACCTCGTCGGCCGCCCGCTGATTCCGCTGGAGGTGGAGCAGGAGCGGCGCGAGGCGGACTACCGCTACGCGCTGGTGCACGTGCGCGACGACGGCGAGGCCATTGCCCTGGCCCGCGGCGAAGCGTGGGAACGCGCCGGGCTGGCGCGCCGGTTCGAGGCGCTGATGCGCAACACCTTCGCGCTGATGCGCCGGCAGCGCTCGCTCTCGTTCTTCACCATGAGCTACCGCCACGCCTCGCTGGTCTTCCCCTACATGATCATGAGCCCGCTGTACTTCGCCGGCAAGATGACGCTGGGCGTGCTGATGCAGGCGGGCTCGGCCTTCGCGCACGTGCGCACCGCGCTGTCGTACCTGATCACCTCGTACACCACGATCGCGGAAGCCGCCGCGGTGATCCAGCGGCTCACCGAGTTCGAGGCGGCGATCGAGCAGCGCCGCCAGGCGCGCACGGCCTTGCCGATCGCCCCCACCGCCGCGGAGGGTCTGTCGGTGCGGGGGTTGAGCGTGGGCGCGCCCGGCCACGGAGCGCCCATCGCCCAGGTCGATGCGCTGCAGGTGCGGGCCGGTGAACAGCTGCTGATCGTGGGCGCGCCGGGCGCGGGCAAGACCAGCGTGATGCGCGCCGTGATGGGCGCCTGGCCACTGGCCTCGGGCGAGGCGGCCAGCGGCTTCCTGCGGCCCTGGGTGGTGCAGCAGCAGAGCTACCTGCCCCTGGGCGGCAGCCTGCGCGAGGACCTGCTGTACCCGATGGACGCGGCCGAGGTCCCGCTCGCGTCGGCGGCGGCCGCGCTGGAGGCGGTCGGGCTGCAGCGGCTCGTCGAGCCGCTGTCGACCGACGCGCCGTGGAACGAAGCGCTCTCCGCCGGCGAACGCCAGCGCCTGGGCATCGCGCGGGCCCTGCTCGTGCGCCCCGATGTGCTGTGGCTGGACGAGGCCTTCAGCTCGCTGCCGGCCGATGAAGGACGGCGGCTCTACGGGCTGCTGCGGCGCGAGCTGCCGGCCATGGCATCGTGGCCCTGGCTCACGAGGCACCGGCGTGGCTGAGCCCGACCCGGGTCATTGCGCTCGCCGGCGCGCCAGTTCGATGAAGGCCTGCAGGTAGTCGGTCTGCAGATCGGCCTCACGCGCGCCGAGAAAGATCTGCTTGGCGATGCCGCGCGGCCCCAGGCGCACGGGCACCACGTCGACCTTGGCCGCGTACTCCTCCACCAGCCAGCGCGGCAGGGCCGCGACGCCCCGGCCGCTGGCCACCATCTGCAGCATGATGTCCGTGGTCTCGATGGTCTTGTGGCGCCGCGGCGTGATGCCGGCGGGCTGCAGGAACTGGTTGTAGATGTCCAGGCGGTCGGTCTCCACCGGGTAGGTGATCAGCACCTCCTGCGTGAGCTGCCGGGGCTTCACGTAGGGCAGCCCGGCCAGCGCATGGCCCCGCGCGACCACCAGCACCTGTTCGTAATCGAACACCGGCTCGTAGCGCAGCCCGGGCTTGTAGAGCGGGTCGGGCGTGACCAGCAGGTCGATCTCGTGGCCGAACAGCGCGCCGATGCCGCCGAACTGGAATTTCTGCTTCACGTCCACGTCCACGTCGGGCCAGGCCGCGAGGTAGGGCGAGACGACTTTCAACAGCCACTGGTAACACGGGTGGCATTCCATGCCGATGCGCAGGCTGCCGCGTTCGCCTTTCGCGAACTGGCGCAGCTGGTCTTCCGCCTGGTCCAGCTGCGGCAGCACGCGCCCGGCCACGGCCAGCAGGTACTGCCCGGCCTGCGTGAGGCGCAGGCTGCGGCCTTCGCGCAGCCAGATGTCGGTGCCCAGCTGCTGCTCCAGCTTCTTCATGCTGTGACTCAGCGCCGATTGCGTGACGCACAGCACCTCGGCCGCCGCCGTCAGCGAGCCCTGTTTCTCGACTTCCTGCACCACGGCGAGATGGATGCGTTCCAGCATGATGAATGAGTGAAATTCATGAATACGTGAGATAAGACCATTTTACTTCATCGATCCATTTGCCTACCATCCGCCGCTCTTTCCTTTCAATTTCCACCTCAGAGCGGCCCATGACCACCCTCCACAACCTCGGCTTTCCCCGCATCGGCGCCCGGCGCGAACTCAAGTTCGCGCTCGAGTCCTACTGGAAGGGCGAGTCCTCGCGCGACGCCCTGAAGGCGCTCGGCGCGCAATTGCGCCAGCGCCACTGGGCCGACCAGGCCGGCCTGGACTTCGTGCCCGTGGGCGACTTCTCGTTCTACGACCAGGTGCTGGACATGAGCTTCACGCTGGGCAACCTGCCCCAGCGCGTGAGCGGTTTCCATGGTGATGCGCTGGACAACCTGTTCCGCGTGGCCCGGGGCCGCTCGGCCCAGGCCGTGGAAGAGCACGGTGCCTGCTGCGGCGGCGTGGCCGCGGGCGAGATGACCAAGTGGTTCGACACCAACTACCACTACATCGTCCCCGAGTTCACGGCCACCACCGACTTCCAGCTCGACGCCTCGCGCCTGCTCGCGCAGCTCGCCGAAGCCCAGGCCCAGGGCGTGAAGGCCAAGCCGGTCATCGTGGGCCCGGTGACCTACCTGGCGCTGGGCAAGGCCAAGGACGGCAGCGACAAACTCGCGCTGCTGCCGCGCCTGCTGCCGGTCTACACGCAGCTGCTGGACGCGCTGGCCGCGCAGGGCGTGGAGTGGGTGCAGATCGACGAACCGCTGCTCGTCACCGAACTCGACGCCGAGTGGCAGCACGCGTTCAACACCGCCTACCACCACCTGAAAATCTGCCGCACCAAGCTGCTGCTGGCCACCTACTTCGGCCCCCTGCTGGAGAACAAGTACCTGGCCGCGAACCTGCCGGTGGCCGGGCTGCACATCGACACCCTGGACGCGCGCGACGACGTGCTGCCCCTGATCCACCTGATGCCCGCGCACAAGGTGCTGTCGCTGGGCGTCGTCAGCGGGCGCAACATCTGGAAGACCGACCTCACGGAACTGCTGGACTGGCTGGAGCCGCTCGCGCAGCGCCTGGGTGAGCGGCTGTGGATCGCGCCCTCGTGCTCCCTGCTGCACGTGCCGGTGGACCTGGGCAGCGAACAGAAGCTGGACGCCGAGGTGAAGTCCTGGCTGGCCTTCGCGCTGCAGAAGCTCGATGAACTGAAATTGCTGGGGCGCGCGCTGAACGAAGGCCGCGACGCCGTGCGCGACGAACTCGCCGCCAACCGCGCGGCGCTGGCGGCGCGCCGGGCGTCGGCGCGCGTGCACAAGCCGGCGGTGCAGGCCGAGGTCGCGGCGATCGACGCGCGCCTCGGCCAGCGCCAGAGCCCCTATGCCGAGCGCGCGCCGCGGCAGGCCGCGCTGCTGAAGCTGCCGGCCTACCCCACCACCACCATCGGCTCGTTCCCGCAGACGGCGGAGATCCGCCACGCGCGCAGCGAGTTCAAGGCCGGGCGCCTCGACGCGGCGGGCTACCGCGCGGCCATGCAGGCCGAGATCGCGCGCAGCGTGCGCGAGCAGGAAGCGCTGGGCCTGGACGTGCTGGTGCACGGCGAGGCCGAGCGCAACGACATGGTGGAGTACTTCGGCGAGCAGCTCGACGGCTATGCGTTCAGCCAGTTCGGCTGGGTGCAGTCCTACGGTTCGCGCTGCGTGAAACCGCCCATCCTGTTCGGCGACATCGCCCGGCCCCGCCCGATGACGGTGGAATGGATCACCTACGCGCAGTCGCTCACGGACAAACCCATGAAGGGCATGCTCACCGGGCCGGTCACGATCCTGAACTGGTCCTTCGTGCGCGACGACCAGCCGCGCTCGGTCTCCTGCCAGCAGCTCGCGCTGGCGATCCGCCAGGAAGTGCTGGACCTGGAACAGGCCGGCGTGCGGGTGATCCAGATCGACGAGGCGGCGCTGCGCGAAGGCCTGCCGCTGCGCCGCTCGTCATGGCAGGACTACCTGGGCTGGGCGGTGGAATCGTTCCGCCTCACCGCCAACGGCGTGCGCGACGAGACGCAGATCCACACCCACATGTGTTATTCGGAGTTCAACGACATCCTCGCCTCGATCGCCGACATGGACGCCGACGTGATCACCATCGAGACCTCGCGCTCGGACATGGAGCTGCTCGACGCGTTCGACCACTTCAACTACCCGAATCAGATCGGCCCGGGCGTCTACGACATCCACTCGCCCAACATCCCCACGCAGGACCACATCGTGCAGCTGATGAAGAAGGCGGCGCGGCGCATCCCCGCCGAGCGCCTGTGGGTGAACCCGGACTGCGGGCTCAAGACCCGCCAGTGGCCCGAGGTCATCCCGGCGCTGGGCAACATGGTGGCCGCGGCGCGGGCCTTGCGCGCATCGGCCTGAGGCCAGCCCCCCGGCCGGGATCAGGCCAGGCCGCCGGCCGCGCCGGGCAGGTCGCGCCGGGGCCGGGGGTGGCGCTTGCCATTGAGCAGCTGGCTGATCCAGGTGTGGCGCACGAAGAGCTGGTAGCTGCCCAGGCAGACCAGCGTGGTGGCCGTGATGTTGATGGCGATCTTGAGCAGGGCGGGCAGTGGCAGCTGGTACAGCAGCGCGCCGAACAGGATGGTGAACGGGAAGTGCACCAGGTAGACCCAGTAGGCGCTCTCCGCGAGGTAACCCAGCACCCTGTGGCGCGACTGCAGGAAGCGCAAGGCCAGGCCGATCGACGCGAAGGCCCAGAGCCAGGCCGCGCAATGGAAGCTGTAGGCGCCCAGCAGCATGGGGCCGTGGCGCTGCGTCACCAGGCCGGACAGCAGGTAGAACCCCAGGCCGAGTGCCGCGAAAAGCCCCCAGCGGCGCTGGAACTGCGCGAACAGCACCGCCTGCTGCCCATGCAGCATCAGCCCGAAGCCGAAGTACACGCCGTAGTGCACCCACTCGTTCCACGGCGGCAGGAAGGAGCCCGAGTTCACGATGAAGCCACGCGGGTAGCCGGCGGTGGCGGCCAGCAGCGGCAGCGCCAGCAGCGCGAAGCCCCAGGGCCGGCGCGCCACCCAGGCGAGCACCGCGCCAGCGGGCGCGAACCAGCGCCGGGGCAGGCGCATCAGCCCGGCGGTGATCACGCAGAACCACAGCAGCAGCCACAGGAACCACATGTGCATGGTGCTGATGCCGCGGTCGGGCACGTTCGCGGCCACGGCCAGGTCGAACCCCCATTGGTTGAGCGCCAGCCGGTTCAGGAACAGCAGCGCCGCCAGGCTGGTGAGCACCCACAGGATGGGCCAGAAGATCGCGAACGGCAGGGCCAGGCGCGCGAGCCGGTTGCGCAGCAGGCCGCCCGGGCCGCGCGATTCGGCCAGCAGCGCCGCGAAAAAACCCGCCAGGATGAAGAAGGCGGGCATGCGGAACACGTGGATGAAGCTCACCAGGGCATCGGCGAAGGCCGTGCGCTGCTCGTCGAGCCAGACGTTGGGCATGGGGTGCGTCGTGTAGACCGCGGCCACATGCAACACGATGCCCAGCCACATGAGAATGGCGCGCAGGTTGTCCAGCGCGTGGAGGCGGACCCCAACGGGCGCGGGCGCAGCGTGTTCACTCATGAGAGCGCGACATTAGCAGTTCGTGGGCGTTCGCGCCACCACCCGCGAGACCCCGCCAGCCGGCGGGGAGCAGCCGCTCAGCCCGGGCGGATGTGGTTGCGCTGGATGACCTCGGCCATGGCGGCCGTGTCGCTCTTGATGCGGCGCGCCAGGCCTTCGGGGCCGGTGCCGGCGACCTGCCAACCCTGGCCGAAGATCTTCTGGCGGATGTCCTCGCGGCGCACGATCTCGGTCAGCAGGGTGCGCAGGCGGTTCACGTGCGCCTTGGGCAGGCTGTTGGGCGCGGCCACGGCGTTCCAGATCTCGAGCTGGAAGTCGCGCACGCCGGCCTCGCTCAGGCTGGGCACGCCGGGCACCAGGCTGCTGCGGCCGGTCGACGTGACGCCGATGGCCTTGAGCTTGCCCGCCGTCACCTGCGGCATCGCCAGGCCCGGGGGCAGCAGCGACATCTGCACCTGGCCCCCCAGCATGGCGGTGATGACCTGCGGGTTGCCCGGGTACGGCACGTGCACCGGCGCGATGCCGGCGCGGCTCTTGAGCAGCTCCATGCCCAGGTGGGCCACGGTGCCCACGCCGGGCGTGCCGTAGTTCCACTTGTCGCCGGAGGCGCGCGCGGCGGCGATGTAGGCCGCGCCGCTCTCGGCCACGCTGGCGGGCACGCTGAGCACCAGGGGCGCGACGGCGATCAGCGAGACGGGGGCCAGCTCGGTGATCGGGTCGTAGGTGGTGTCGGGGTTGAGGATCTTGGCGATCGTCATGTTGCCGTTGATCATCAGGCCGATGGTGTGGTCGTCGGTGGCGCGGGCCACCGCCGCGGCGGCGATGTTGCCGCCGGCTCCGGGCCGGTTCTCGATCACCACCGGCTGGCCCAGGGCCTGCTGCAGCGGCTCGGCGAGGAGGCGCGCGGTGAGGTCGGGCGAGGAACCGCCGGGGAAACCCACGATGATCTTCAGCGGCCGGCTGGGCCAGGCGGCCTGGGCGTGCGCGCTGGGCAGCACGGTGGAAGCGGCCACGGCGGCGGCGGTGGCGCAGGGCATGGCGGCGGGTGACGGGGGTGTTCTGGAAGTTCATGTCTGCCTCTGGTTTCGGGATGGATGCACAAGGATTCTCACTGCTCCGGAGCGCGAGCCGCAACGAAAGAAGTGCACCCTCCAGAGGCATCAAGGGTCCGGCTGCGCCGGCCCGAGATGCCGTCCCCCCTCGAAGCGCCGGAGGCGCGCCACGGAGGGGGGAAGCCGCGCAGCGGCGCAGGGGGGTGTCTCATCATCTCATCGGCTCGGGCGGTCCGTCGTAGAGCCACGTATTGTCCAGCAATCGTTCGCCCAGCATGCTCATGGCGGAGTCCCGCGCCCAACGCAGCATGCCCTGGGCGTGGAAGACCACGCCGTTGCGCTGCGAGAGCTTCTGCACGCGCGCGTTGCGCTGCCAGCGGGTCCGGGCGTAGCGCGACAGCCGCAGCGCCCAGTCGCTGCCGGCCTCGCGGTCCTGCACCAGGCGCCCGAGCGTCCAGGCGTCCTCGATGCCATGGCCGCGCCCTGCGCGAAATAGGGCCGCATGGGGTGGGCCGCGTCGCCCAGCAGGGCCACGCGGCCGCGCGCCTGTTCGTGCGGGCCGCGCAAGGCGGGCCGGTCGTTCAGCGGCCACAGCGTCCAGTCGGGCACGGCCGCGACCATGGCCATCAGCTCGCCGCAGGCCGGGCCCAGGGCGCGCCGCAGGTCGCTGGCGTGGGCCTCGTGCGTCCAGCCCTGGGGGTCGTCGCCGGGCGGCAGCTGGCCTTGCACCACCGCCACGAGGTTGAACCAGTCGCCCTGCTTCACCGGGTAGTGCACCACGTGCAGGCGCGGCGCCAGCCAGGCCGTGACCAGGTTGGCGCGCAGGGGCGTGGGCAGGTCCACCGAGCGCACCATGCCCCGGTAGGCCAGGTGGCCGGTGGCGCGCACGGGCGGCCCGCCGAGCAGGCCGGCGCGCACCCGGCTCCACAGGCCATCGCAGCCGATCAGCGCCTCGCCCGACAGCGTCTCGCCCTCCTCCAGCGCCACCTGCACGCCCTCGCCTTCTTCCGTCCAGCTCGCCAGCCGCGCGCCCAGGCGCAGCTGCACCTCGGGCCGGCGCTGCACCGCGCTCAGCAGCAGGCCGTGCAGGTCGGCGCGGTGCAGGGTGGCGTAGTGCTGCCCGTGGCGCGCCAGCGCCAGGGCGCCCAGGCGCAGGTGGCCGAGCTGGTTGGCCCGGTGCGCGTCGCGCACGCGCAGCGCCTCCGGCAACGCGGCGCAGGACTGCAGGGCGTCCATCAGGCCCCACTCGGCCAGCACGCGCACCGCGTTCGGCCCGAGCTGCAGGCCCGCCCCCACCTCGCCAAAGGCCTCGGCCTGTTCCAGCACCACCGAGCGCACGCCCGCGCGGGCCAGCGCGAGGGCGCAAGCCAGTCCACCAATGCCACCGCCCGCCACGATCACTTGTTGGTTCATGCGCGCGATTGTGCCGCCCCGGCCGGGCTGCGTGAGGTAGCGCACCAACAAGGCTGGGGGAACGCGATAGGCTGGCACTTCGATCACCCGGAAAGGACCTCCGATGACCGCCTCGCTCCAGCCCGCCACCGAACTGGCCCGGGCGGCCAGCCAGCCCTACCCCAACGACAGCAGCGAGTACCGCACGGCGCGCACGGCGCTGCTGGCCGAAGAGATCGAACTGCGGCGCCACATCGAGCGCGTGGCCGCGCAGCGGCGCGCGTTGCCGCCGGGCGGCGTGGCGGCCGATTACGAGTTCCGCGACGAGAACGGCAAGACGGTGGGCTGGAAGGCGCTGTTCGGCGCGCACGACACGCTGGTGACCTACTTCTGGATGTACGGGCCGCAACGCGAGCGGCCCTGCCCGATGTGCACCGCGTTCATCGGCTCGCTCGACATTCCCGCGCGCGACCTCTCGCAGCGCGTGGCGCTGGCGGTGATCGGCCGCTCGCCGGTGGAGCGGCAACTGGCCTTCGCGCGCGAGCGGGGCTGGAAGAACCTGAAGTTCTACGCGACGGTGGGCGACCGCTTCGCGCGCGACTACCGGGGCCTGGCACCCAATGGCGAGGAGTGGCCCGCGCTCGATGTCTGGGTGCGGCGCGACGGCCAGGTGCGGCACTTCTGGGGCTCCGAGCTCGGCGGCACGGCCGACCCGGGCCAGGACCCGCGCGGCGCGCCCGACCCCACGCCGCTGTGGAACATCCTGGACCTCACGCCGGGCGGGCGCGGCACGGACTGGTACCCCAGACTGGACTATGGCAACGGCGCCTGAACGCGCGCTTGCCGAGGGGCGAAGGGATCAGGCTTTCAGCCGGTCTTCGATGAACGCGACGACGCGCTCGAGGCGCTGCACGACCAACAGCTCGCCCGGCATGTCCGCGAACTGCGCCCGCGGCCCGAAGGCGATGACGGGTTTGTGGAACGCCAGGCACAGGCGCACCTCATCGCGGGTGCCGTGCGCACCCGGCAAGGCCACGACGACGTCGCTGCTCAGCACGTTTACGTGGTTGCGCGTGTGCAGCTCGGGTGGATCGGATGCGGCGCGGCGCGGGAGCGGCGTGACGATCCGGATGTCGACATGCGCGTTGGGGTAGCCCTCCAGCGGCCGAAAACCGTGCTCGGGGTCGGCCAGGGTGGGCAGCACCCCGATGGCGCAACCGCGCCGGCCGGGGTGTTCGTGAAACGCCTTGCCCACGCTCGCCATCACGCCCTGGCCACCGCCTGTGAGCAGGTGGTGGCCGGCCTCGGCGATCCACGCGCCCAGTGGTCTGGCGAGCCGGTTCCAGGGTCGGGAGCCCGAACCCATGACGCCGATGACGGCCATGGCACCCGGGGACGTTCAGAACGCCTGGACGTTCCACTCGTAGTCGAGCGCCACGGCGCTCACCGCGGCCAGGCGCTCCTCGGGCGACTGGGACAGCGACGCCAGCAAGCGCGCATTGAACGCGTCGAGCGTCGCCTTGGCCTGGTCCGCCTGCGCGGGGTCCACCGCCTGGTCTTCGAACTTCTGCACATAGGAGTGGGCCGCGACGCCCACCACGAAATACAGCGCGGCGTTGTCCGGATCCGTCTTCATGAGGGCGAACGCGCCTTTGTAGAACGCCTTGAACTGGTCGGTTCCCGCCAGGCCCTGCGCAAACGTCTGCGCGATGTGTTGAAAAGTCATGCCGGAGGTTCTCCTTTAAGCGGGGACAGGGGACACGGGGGAGGATGCGATGCCACCATGGGCCTCGGACCACGCCCCCGGGGTTCGAAGAAATGCGGCCCATTCCGCGAGGGCCGATGGGTCGAACCCATCGCGCCCGCGCGCGGCATCCAGCACGTCCTGCCAGGTGCACAGGGCATGGACCCGCATCTGGTGCGCGTGCAGCATCGCGGTGGCATCGAAGGTGCCGTAGTCGAAGACCACGAAGACGTCGCGGACCACGGCACCCCGCGCGCGCAGTGCCTGGCAGAAGGTGAGCTTGGACAGGCCCGCGGCCATCAGGTCGTCCACCAGCAGCACCGCCGAGCCGGGCGCCACCACCCCTTCCACCTGCGCCTGGCCCACGGCCCGCTTGCGAACGTATTGCAGGGGCAGGTTCAAGGCATCCGCCATCCAGGCCGCGAAAGCGATGCCGCTGGACTCTCCTCCCGCCACGGCGGCCAGGCCCTCCAGGGCGCCGGCGGCGCGAAGCCGGGCCAGGGCCTGCTCCAGCAGCACCTGCCGCGTCCGCGGAAACGAAATCAGTCGCCGGCAATCCATGTACACCGGGCTGGCCCAGCCCGATGGCAAGCGGAAAGGCTCATCGGTTCGGCAGCTGACGCAGCCCGCCTCGATCAGCAGCTCGGCCACCGCGTGGGCGGAGGATGGGTTGGGCATCATGGCGACTCCGTCAATGGGTCCACCCGCTCCAGCAGGCGCCGCAAGCGCTGCGCGCCCGTGCGGCCCTTGTAGGCGCTCTTCCAGAGGCGGCCGATCATGTCCTCGTACAGGCGCACGGCTTCGGGTGAGGCGGTCACGGTGGCAATGCCGTTGCGCACGTTGGGCAACTCGCCCAGCCGGAAAGGGCTCACCGCCAGCACGGTGCGCTGGTTCCCGGAGAACAGCTGGAAGGTCGACGAGGGCATGGCATCGTCGATCAGGCCGATCTGCACATTCAGCGGCTCGCTCTCCATCAGATCGGCAATGCGCACCACTTCGTTGCGCGCGGCCCGCACGCGCTGCATCCGGACCTCGTGCGGGAGATCGACCCGCCCGACCAGCCCCGTCAGCACGAAGCGCTCCAGCTCGCGCATGCCGATCAGGCTCACGATGCTCATGCGGCGCTGCTCGAAGAACCGCCGACGCTCGGCCAGGATGGTCAGCATGTCCTCCACTTCGCCCTGGCGCGCTTTGCCCTGGGACTTCGGCGAGGCCTCGAGCAGCATTTCCCGCAGGTGCGTGAGGTACTCGTCGGAGGTCAGCAGCAAGGAAATGGGTTCGAAGTGGGCCAGGATGCGGTCGGATGTCTGCTCGAGCTGGCGCATGCGTTCGAACAGACCCAGGGCGTTCGAGTAGTACTCGACCTCCACCCCCAGCAAGGAGGCCAGCGACGTGTTCAGCAGCTGGGCCAGCCTTTCCAGGGTCTCGATCTTGACGATCTCGCCCTTCTCCATGCGGTACACCACCGCGCGCGACACGCCGAGCTGCTCGGCCACATCCTCGGCCTGCAGCGACGCGCCGATGCGATAGGCCTTGAGCCGGTTGCCCAGGTCCGCATAGTCAATCGAGGAAGCTGGCGGCAAGACGGGTGTGCTCATCTCTTTTTCACTCGGTCGAATCAAAAAAGAGAATATAGGGCACCTGCTGGAAAAGACATACCGGCATCGGGCGGGTGAGCCAGTCCCGCCGCGCACCGTTCGGCGGCGCACCCGCATGCCAGGGGGAAGAACGGACGAATTCATGGGCAGGCTCCGGGCCGTGGGTGCTCGATGGGAAAAGGGGGTCGTGCTCATGGCGCCGGGCGCACCTGCCAGGGCACGGTGCTCCCGCCCAGGAAAGGGTGGATCGCCGCGCCGCCGGGCAGCGCCACGTTGTCGGGCACCGCTTGCGGCGCGCGCAGCAGGGTGAGGGTGTCCTCGTTGGGAGAGAGGCCGTAGAACCGGGGCCCGTTGAGGCTTGCAAAGGCCTCCAGGCGATCGAGCGCGCCGGCCTGATCGAAGACCGTGGCGTAGGCCGCCAGGGCGGTGGGCGCATTGAAGATCCCGGCGCAGCCGCAGGCGGATTCCTTGAACGCGCGCGCGTGGGGCGCCGAGTCGGTGCCCAGGAAAAAGCGCGCGTCGCCCGAGGTCGCCACCTGGATCAGGGCCAGCCGGTGGCGCTCCCGCTTCAGGATCGGCAGGCAGTAGAAGTGCGGCCGGATGCCCTGGGTGAAGATGGCATTGCGGTTGAACAGGAGGTGCTGCGGCGTGATGGTCGCGCCCAGGCGCCCGCTGTGATCGGACCGCACCACCTGCGCCGCCTCTTCGGTGGTGATGTGCTCCAGCACCACCTTCAGCGCGGGGAAGTCGCGCAGCAGCGGCTGCAGCGTGCGCTCGAGAAACACCGCCTCGCGATCGAACACGTCCACCGCCGGGTCCGTGCTCTCACCGTGCAGCAGCAGCGGCATGCCGATGGCCTGCATGCACTCCAGCGCCGGCGCCACCTTGGCCATGTCCGTCACGCCAAATTCCGAATGCGTGGTGGCGCCCGACGGGTACAGCTTGACGGCGCTGAACACGCCCTCTTCGTGGCCGCGGCGCAATTCGTCGGGCGGCGTATGGTCGCAGAGGTAGGCGGTCATCAGGGGCATGAAGCGATCGCCCGCGGGCACCGCGGCCAGGATGCGCTCGCGGTAGGCGCGGGCCGCCTCCACCGTGGTCACCGGCGGCTGGAGGTTGGGCATGACCATCGCCCGGCCGAACGACCCTGAGGTGTAGGGCAACACGGTGGCCAGCACGTCGCCATCGCGAAGATGCAGGTGCCAGTCGTCGGGGCGTCGGATCGTGATCAGGTCGGTCATGGTCGGCCTCTTCAGGCGATGCGGCTGGCCGCGACGGAGAGCGCCTGCACGCCCAGCATGAAATCGTCGAGGTCCATGGACTCGTGCGGGTTGTGCGAGCCGTTCTGGTTGCGGATGAACAGCATCGCGCTGGGAATGCCCGCGTTGGCGAACAGCGCGGCGTCGTGCCCGGCGCCGCTGGGCAGGACTTCGTAGGCCGCCCCCTGGTCCGCGCAAGCCTGCGACAACAGGGCGCACAGGCGCTCGTCCATGGTGGCGGGCTCGCTCAACAGGCGGCGGTCGAAGCGGAAGCTCACGCCCCGCTCACGGGCAATCGCGCTCACCTCGGCCTGCACCAGCTGGTAGAAGGCTTCGAGCGTGTCCGTGCTTTTGCTGCGCGCCTCCAGGCTGAAGCCCACCTGGCCGGGAATGCGCGATATGGAGTGTTCCGCCGGGTCCGTCTGCAGGACGCCCACCGTCACCACCAGGTCGGTGCCGCGTTCCAGCAAGGCCCGCCAGTGGGCGTCCAGCCGCATGACGAGATCGGAGACGGCGAAGACGGCGTCATGGCGGAGCCAGCGCGGCACCACGCCGGAATGCTGGGCATCGCCCAGGCACTCGATGCGGTTGTGCCGGACGTTGCCACGGATGCCCGAGACCACGGCCAGTGGCAGCTGGCGCGCCACCATCACCGGCCCCTGCTCGATGTGGAGTTCGATATAGGCCTTGACCGCCGCCTTGTCGATGAGCACGTCCTGCGCGCGGACCGCCTCGATGTCGGCGCCGCTGTGCTTCATGCAATCGGCCAGGCACTCGCCGGTGCTGCGCTGGCGCAGCGCCAGGTCCTCGGCGCCCAGCTTGCCGAACAGGGCGCCGGAGCCCATGTAGGCCTTGCCGAACCAGGCGCTCTCCTCGCCCCGGAAGGCGATGGTCTGGATGGGCACCGCGGGACTGACGCCCTGGCGCCGCAGGGCCACCTGGCACAGCAGGCCCGCCACGACCCCGGCCAGACCGTCGAAGTTGCCGCCTTGCGGCACCGAGTCGATGTGCGAACCGATCCAGACCGAAGGCCGGTCCACCGGCGCGTCCGGCAGCGAGAACACCACGTTGGCGGCCCGGTCCGAGGTGCGCACCAGCCCCTCCGAGCGCGCGAAGTCCCGCAGGTAGTCCGCCGTGGCGGTTTCGCCCGGGCCGTAGCTTTCCCGCGTCACGCCCACCCCGTCGAACGAGAGTTCACGGACGTCGGCAAAGAGTTTTTCGGCCAGGGGCCGAAGTTCAACAAGGTTCATGGCAGTCGCCGGCGGTGGGCATCAACCCGATTGCTGGGCAAAGCGCAACCAGCGGTCGGACAGCTGCCGATCCAGCCGGACCTGGCCGGTCAACTCGCGGACGTGGGTCACGCCGGTCTCGTCGCAGAAGGCGTGAAGCCCATCGATGATCTTCTGCATCGCACCGGGATCGATGAACGACGCGGTGCCGACTTGGACGGCACTGGCACCGGCCAGCATGAACTCGACCGCGTCCTCGGCGTTGGAGATGCCGCCGCAACCGATGACCGGGATGCGCACGCTGCGGTAGCACTGGTGCACCATGCGCAAGGCAATCGGCTTGATGGCGGGCCCGGACAAGCCGCCCATCACATTGCCCAGCTTGGGCTTGCGGGTGCGGACGTCGATGGACATGCCCAGCACCGTGTTGCCCATCACCAGGGCGTCCGCCCCGGCTTCCTCGGCGGCTTTCGCCACGGCGGCAATGTGCGATGCGTTGGGGGTGAGCTTGACCCAGAACGGGTGCTGGGTTCGTCGCCGGATGGCGCTCACCACCTTGTAGGTGGTTTCGGGCGTCATCGCGAAGGCCATGCCATCGGCCTCCAGGTTGGGGCACGAGATGTTCGCCTCGATCACGGCGACCTCCGGCAGCGACATCTCCTCGATGGCCTGCGCGAACTCGTCCACCGTGTCGGCCGAGATGGACACGACGACCGGCGTGTCGAACCGCGTGTAGGGCGGCAGCACCTCGCGCCGGTAGTGTTCCAGGCCTTTGCTCGGGATGCCGATGGAGTTCATCATCCCGCCGTGGGTTTCGGTCACCCGCGGCGTGGGGTTGCCCGCGCGGGGTTTCGGCGAGACGCTCTTGATCACCAGCGCGCCCAAGCGGTTGAAGTCCAGCGCTTCGGCGTATTCGATCGCGAAGCAGCCGGAGGCGGGCATGACGGGGTTGCGCAGCGCGACGTCGCCCACTTTGACATTGAGATCAGCCAAACTCCACCTCCCCCACCACCTGATCGATCGAGAACACCGGGCCTTCGCGGCAGACGCGCAGGAACCGCTTGTCGCCGCCGTGATCGAACAGCCGCACACAGGAGAGGCAGACCCCCATGCCACAGGCCATCCGCTGTTCCATGGCGACTTCACCGCGCGTCTGCGGATAGTCCTTCAGCACCTGCTGCAGCAACATGAGCAGGCGGTGCGATCCACAGGTGTAGACCACGTCGTGGTGCTGCGCGTCCATCAGCCGGCGCACCAGGGCCTCGACCGCCTCGACCGACGAGCTGCCATCGCTGTCATGGACCACGTGCACATCGGCCTGCGCACCGCGCAGGAATTCGTCGCGCATCAGGTCCTGGGGTGCGCGTGCCGACATCACCGCCGTGATGGCGATGCCCGAGCGCGCCGCCAGTTGCAGCAAGGGCGCCATGGTGGCCAGGCCGACGCCCCGCGCCACCACCAGGATGCGCCGGACACTGGCGTCCAGCACGAAGGTGTTGCCCAGCGGGCCGACGATGTCCATCTGCCCCCCCACGGCCAGCGTCGCCAGGGCCTTCGTGCCCAGGCCGGTCACGTTGTAGAGGAATTCGATCGTGCCGGGTGCGGGGCCGACGCCATAGACGCTCATCGGCCGCAGCAGGAAGGGCTTCATGTCGTCGGTCGACGGGCACTTGAGCTGGTAGAACTGCCCGGGCCGGGTGATGGCCGCGAGATCCACCTCGGCGGTGAGCCGGAGGTACTTGTAGCGGTCGTTGACCCAGCGGTGCTCCACCACCTCGCAGCGGTGCGAGGCCACCGCCTCGGCATTGCGCTGGAAGCAGGCGCGCTCGGTCAAGGTGGCGCAGGCTCGCGGTGCGGCCGGGAGACGCTGGAGCGCTTCGGTCATTCCAGCTCCTTGCCCTTGAGTTCGGGAATGAGGAACACCGTGCGCACCATGTCCAGCAGGTAGATGGCGGCCAGCAAGGCGATGGCGATCTGGAACGAATAGGCACTGACCAGCGCCCCCACGACCACGGGCCCGAACCCACCCACGCCGCGGCCGATGTTGAACAGCACGTTCTGCGCCGTGGCACGGGCCTCCGTCGGGTAGGCCTCCGACATCAGCGCACCGTAACCACCCAGCATGCCGTTGACGAACATGCCCAGCACGGCACCCGCCCACAACATCTGGATGGGGTCGGTCAGTTGAGAATAGAACAGCACCATGGCCACGGCGCCCGCCTGGAACAACAGGAAGCTGGGCTTGCGGCCGATGCGATCGGCCAGCTGGCCGAAGATGAAGATGCCGGCCATCATCCCGAGGATGGTCACCGAGGTCCACAGGGCCGATTTGGTGAGGTTGAATCCGAGCTGCTTGGCCAGAAAGCTGGGCATCCAGATCATGATTCCGTAGTAGCCGAAGTTCTGCACCGAGCACAGCACCACGATGCCCGCGCTGATCTTCGTGGTCGCCTTGTCCTTCACCAGCAGCCTGAAGGCCTGCCCCTTCGACGCCGGCCTGGCGGCCTGGCGCACGAACACCTCGGGTTCATGCAGCTTGTTGCGGATCACCCAGGCCACCAGGGCGGGCAGCACCCCCACCAGGAACATGCCACGCCAGCCGATGACGGGCAGGAGCAAGGGCGTCAGCAAGGCGGCGCCGAGCACGCCACATTGCCAGCCCAGCGCCACGTACGAGGACACCCGCGCGCGGTGTTTGGCGGGCCAGGCCTCGGCCGCCAGCGCCATGCCGATGCCGAACTCCCCGCCCAGGCCGATGCCCGCGATCGTGCGGTAGATCAGCAAGTCCCAGTAGCCCTGCGCGAACGCGCACAGGCCGGTGAAGACGGCGAACAGCACGATGGTCCAGGTGAGCACCCGGATGCGCCCGTACCGATCGCTCAGTGCCCCGAAGACGATGCCGCCGAAGACCGCGCCCACCAGGGTCCAGGTCACCAGGGACCCGGCCTGGCTGGGCGTCAGTTGCAGCTCGGCCGAGATCGCGCTGAGCATGAAGCCCAGGATCAGCAGGTCGAATCCATCCATCGCATAGCCCACCGCCGAGCCCGCCAGGGCTTTCCAGCTGTAGCCATCCACCGCATCTTTCTTGCTCATTTGAGTCTCCACCCCACAGGGCTTTCGTTGCACGGGACATCGCCGCAAGGCTTCGGCGAGGTTCGACATCTCTTCTATGTTTTGATACTAGTATCTTTTTTGATACTTGTCTCGTTCATGAGATAAGTGTTTTCCCGGATGCGACGGCCGGTGATGCGGCGTCAAGGCGCGCGCAGAGGCCCGCGCCTCATGGCCGAGGGCGCGGTGCGATGGTGGTGAAATGGGAGGCGCTCAGCACCGGTTCTGCAGGCGCAGCCGGTGGGCCGGAACGGTTCGCCGTTCAGGCCTTTTTCGTGGCGCGCCGACGCACGGGCCGCTGCACGACGTGCCGGCGCGTGCCCTCGGCGTTCAGAGGATGCGGTTGAACCAGAGCACCGACAGGCCTGCCGACAGCAGCGCGAGCAGCGAGGCGGCCAGGGCCAGCAGACCGGAGATTTCGGTTTCCTTCTTCTCCACCGTCAGCCGCGAGCTCAGGGTCTCGTAGACCTTCTTGAGGTTCTCGGCGGTGCCGGCGTAGTAGTACTCGGCCTGCGTGGCGCGCGCCACTTCCTTGAGGCTTTCCTCGTCGAGCCGCACGCGCATGGACCAGCCTTCGAAGCCGATGATCTCGCCGTCCACCGTGCCCACGCCCACGGTGTAGACGCGCACCCCGCGCTCGGCCGCCATCTTCGCGGCCTCGGCGGTGTCCACGCCGGTGGTGCGCTGGCCGTCGGTGAGCAGGATGATCGCGGCCGAGGTGTAGGAGCCCGGCGCCACAGGCGTGAAGGTCTTCTCGTCGGGCTTGGGCTGGTCGAGCGAGCGGCCCTTGGGCGCGAACGGATCGGTGTTGCGGCTGTAGGTCATGTCGCCGAGGTTGATGCGCTGCTCGGGGAACAGCTCGGAGAGCGAGACCACGATGGCGCTGCCGATGGCGGTGGCGCGCTGCAGCTGGAACTTGTCGATCGCGGTGACCAGGTCTTCGCGGCTGAGCGTGACGGGCTGCACCACCTGCGCCGAGCCCGCGAAAGCGACGATGCCGACCTTCACATGGCGCGGCAGTTCGGCCAGGAAGGCCTTGGCCGCGTTCTGCGAGGCCACCAGGCGGTTGGGCTTGACGTCTTCGGCGCGCATGCTGCCCGAGACGTCCATCGCCAGGATGATGGTCTGCTGGGTCGAGGGCAGCACGATGGTGGCCATGGGCCGCGCCGAGGCCAGCAGCATGATGCCGATGGCCAGCAGCAGCAGCACCGGGGGCACGTGGCGGCGCCAGCCCGGGCCTTTGCCCATGGCCTCGCGCACGATGGACAGGCTGGCATAACGCAGCGCGGTCTGCTTGCGCCTTCGCAGCAGCCACACGTAGAGCAGCACCAGCAGCGGCAGCGCGAGCAGCAACCACAGCAACTGCGGCCAGAGAAAGGTGACGGGCCAGTTGTTCATGATGGACGGGCTCCTTCGCGTGGGACGCCGCTGAAGCTGCGGCGGTCCCGGGTAGGCAACTGGGTGGGCACAGGGCGTGCGCCGGTGCCGTTGCGCGTCTCGCGCAGGCGGCGCTTGCGCAGGTCGATGAAACGCAGCACGGCCTCGGCCAGGTCGTCGTCGGTGGACAGCTCCAGGGTGTCGACGCCGGCGCGGCCCAGGCTTTCACGCAGCTGCGCCTCGCGCTGCGCGGCGATGCGCGCGAAGCGCTGGCGAAAGCCCGAGTCGTGCGTGTCGACCAGGAGCTGTTCGCCGGTCTCGGCGTCCCGGATCGGGATCAGGCCGAGGTCGGGCAAGTCGAGTTCGAGCGGGTCGAGCAGGCGCACGGCGACCACGTCGTGGCGGCGCGCGAGTTCGCCCAGGGGTTTCTCCCAGCCGGGCTCGCTGATGAAGTCGGACACCACGAACACGGTGCCGCGCTGGCGCACGGTGTGCACAGCGGCCTTGAGGAGGTCGGCGAGCTGGGTCACGCCGTTCTTCGCGTTGGCGTGCACCGGCGGCTGCAGCACCATCTGCATGAGCCGCAGCACCTGGGTGCGGCCGCCGCGCGCGGGCAGCACCGCGTCCACCACGGGCTGGCCGCGCGAGCCGTAGAGCACGGCGCCCACGCGGTTGCCGTGGCGCCCGATCAGGCGCGCGAGCACGGCGGTGAAGTCCAGCAGCACCTGGCTCTTGCGCTGCTCGCCCGAGCCGAAGTCCACCGAGGGGCTGAGGTCGAGCAGAAACCAGGCGGCCATCTCGCGGTCTTCGGTGAACACGCGCACGTGCGGCGTCTGCAGGCGCGCGGTCACGTTCCAGTCGATGTGGCGCACGTCGTCGTGGTGCTGGTACTCGCGCAGGTCGGCGAGGTCGAGGCCGGAGCCGCGCATGAGGGTGCGGTAGTCGCCCTGCAGCAGGCCGTCGAGCCGGCGCAGCACGGTCCATTCGAGCCGGCGCAGCAGCGCCTCGGCCCGGCGCGCGACCGGCGTGGCGGCGGCCGCGGCGTTCGCCGGCGCTCCGCCTTTCCTGCCGAACAGCCGCCCAAGCATGTCAAGCCACCTTTTTCTCGTGTTCCAACGGCCGGGCCGGCGCGGGAATGTGTTTCATGATGCGGCCGATCAGGGTTTCGCTGGTCAGGCCTTCGGACAGGCCCTCGTAGGACAGCACCACGCGGTGGCGCAGCACGTCGGGCACGAGATCGGTCATGTCTTCGGGCAGGGCGTAGTTGCGCCCGCGCAGCATTGCCAGGGCGCGCGCGCCTTCCACCAGGCCGATGGTGGCGCGCGGGCTGGCGCCGAAGGTGATGAGGTGCGCCATGTCCTTGATGCCGTGTTTCTCGGGCGTGCGCGTGGCCGAGACCAGCTTGACCGCGTACTGCACGAGCGAAGGATCCACGTACACCTGCCGGCATTGCGCCTGCAGCGCGGCGAGCTGGTCGGTGGTGCGCAACCGCGTTGACGTTGACGGCCGGGCCGGTGACGCGCTCGACGATGACGAACTCCTCTTCGTCGCTCGGGTAGTCCACCATCACCTTCATCATGAAGCGGTCGACCTGCGCCTCGGGCAGCGGGTAGGTGCCTTCGGTCTCGATCGGGTTCTGCGCTGGCGATCACCAGGAAGGGGTTGGGCACCTTGTGCGTTTCGCCGGCGATGGTCACCTGGCGTTCCTGCATCACCTCCAGCAGCGCGCTCTGCACCTTGGCCGGCGCGCGGTTGATCTCGTCGGCCAGCAGCAGGTTGGCGAACACGGGGCCCAGCGAGGTGCTGAAGTCGCCGGTCTTCTGGTTGTAGATGCGCGTGCCCACGAGGTCGGCGGGCACCAGGTCGGGTGTGAACTGGATGCGCTTGAAGCGGCCCTGCACGACGCTGGCCAGCGTCTTCACGGTAAGGGTCTTGGCCAGGCCGGGCACGCCCTCGACCAGCAGGTGGCCCTGGGCCAGCATGGCGACCATGACACGTTCGAGGAACCGGTCCTGCCCGACCACCACGCGCTTGACCTCGTACAGGATCTGCTCCATGAGCTGGGCGGTGTCGGGGGCGGTGCTTTGGTCCATGGAACGCTCCTGTGAAGAAAGGAAGAACTAGAACGGGGGCAGACCGGCGGCGCTGGCGGCGCTCTCGATCGGCACAGCAAAACCGATGCCAAGGAAGGTGCGGTGGCTGGTCGGGTTGAGGATGCCGGTGACGATGCCGACGACCTCGCCGTCCATGGTGACCAGCGGGCCGCCCGAGTTGCCGGGGTTGGCCGCGGCATCGAACTGGATCAGGTTGCCGATCTCCTGCTCGCCCTCGGGCGACTTGAAGGCGCGGTCGAAACCGGAGATGACGCCCGACGAGGTGGAGGGGCCGATGCCGAAGGGAAAGCCCACCGCGACCACCTCGTCGCCGGGCACGAGGTCGCCGGTGGATCGCATGGTGGCGGCGATCAGGTCGTCCGGGATGGTGTGGGCCTGCAGCACGGCCAGGTCGTTCTGGGCCTGCACGCCGGTGATGCTGGCGCCGGATTCGGTGCCGTCGGCGAACATCAGCTTGATGGTCTGCGCGTGCTGCACCACGTGCAGGTTGGTCAGAATGATGCCCTTGTCCACGATCACCACGCCCGTGCCCACCCCCATTTCCTGCTCCTCGCCCTTCTTGTCCTTGCCGTAGGACATGACGCGCACCACGGCGGGGCGGATCTTCTCCGCCGCGCGCGCGGCCTTGGACGGGATGTTCTGGGTGGTGAGGGTGCGCAGCACGGCCGCGTCGATGTCCTTCTGCGTCAGCGCCTTGGGCCCGTTCGCGCTGCCCTGCCAGGCGCTGGCCGCCAGCAGGGCCGCGAGCAGGGCCAGGGCCGACCACATGACGCGCGGGCTGGCCGCCCAGCGGGCGACGGCGGCCCGCCAGCGGCGCCGGCGCGGGATGGGTGCCACCGGGGCGTCGGCCTGTGCAGCGGCCGGCCCGGCGCCTTGCGCGCCCGCCTTCGGCACCCCGGGGCGGGTGGACGGGCTGTACAAGGCAGGCTTTCGCATGGCGACTCCCGAAGGGCAGAACGAAAACACATCATGCCGCGTTGCGGCATCGGGCTCAAGCGCTCAACAATTGCCTGAGGACGTAGGGGAGGATTCCGCCGTCGCGGTAATAGTTCACCTCCACCGGCGTGTCGATGCGCAGAATGACGTTCACCTCGCGGCGCTCGCCGTTGGCGCGGGTGATGACCAGCCGGGCCTCGCTCTGCGGCAGCAGGTCGGGGTGCGGGACCACGTCGATGGTTTCGTCACCGGCCAGGCCCAGGCTTTCCCAGGAGTCACCGGCCTTGAATTGCAATGGCAACACACCCATGCCGACCAGGTTGGAGCGGTGGATGCGCTCGAAGCTGCGCGCCACCACGGCCTTGATGCCCAGCAGCTGGGTGCCCTTGGCGGCCCAGTCGCGGCTGGAGCCGGTGCCGTACTCCTCGCCCGCGAACACCACGGTGGGCACGCCGGCGGCCTGGTAGCGCATGGCGGCGTCGAAGATGCTCATCTTCTGGCCCTGGCCCACGCCGTCGAGCTGGTAGATCGTCCAGCCGCCCTCCTCGCGCGATCCGCCGGGCAAGGGGGCCAGCATCAGGTTCTTGATGCGCACGTTGGCGAAGGTGCCGCGCATCATCACCTCGTGGTGGCCCCGGCGCGCGCCATAGCTGTTGAAATCGGCCTTGAGCACGCCATGCGCCAGCAGCCACTGGCCAGCCGGCGAGTTCTCGGCGATGTTGCCGGCCGGCGAGATGTGGTCGGTGGTGATGGAATCGCCGAACAGCGCCATGACGCGCGCGCCACGCACCGCCGGCGGCTCGGCGGACGCCGTGGCCGCGAGCTGGAAGGTTTCGAAGAACGGCGGCTCGGCGATGTAGGTGCTCTTGGGCCAGGTGTAGGCGTTGCCCGAGACGCCCTTGATGTGCTCCCACAGCTTGCCGGGCTCGCTGCGCCACGCGCGCGTAGTTCTCGCGGTAGGCCTTGCCGTTCATGGCGAACTTCATGAGCTGGTAGATCTCGTCGCTGCTGGGCCAGATGTCGCCCAGGAACACCGGCTTGCCGCCCTTGCCCTTGCCCACCGGCTCGGTCATGAGGTCTTTCATGACGTTGCCGGCGATGGCGTAGGCCACCACCAGCGGCGGGCTGGCGAGGAAGTTGGCCTTGAGGTTGGGGTGGATGCGGGCCTCGAAGTTGCGGTTGCCCGAGAGCACCGCGGCGCAGATGAGGTCGTTCTGCGTGATGACGGCGTTGAGCTCGGGCGCGAGGTCGCCCGCGTTGCCGATGCAGGTGGTGCAGCCATAGCCGGCGAGCGCGAAGCCGAGCTTTTCCAGGTAGGGCAGCAGGCCGGTCTGGGTGAGGTATTCGGTGACGATGCGCGAGCCGGGGGCCAGCGAGGTCTTGATGTGCGGCTGCACCTTGAGGCCGGCTTCCACCGCCTTCTTGGCCAGCAGGCCGGCGGCCAGCAGCACGCCGGGGTTGCTGGTGTTGGTGCAGCTGGTGATGGCGGCGATCAGCACGTCGCCGTTGCCGATGGTGAGGTCGCCACGCGGTTCCTTGACCGGCGCGCTGGCACGCACCGGCCGGTTCGCCACCATCTCCACCTCGAAGCGCGGCGCGCCTTCGGGCGTGGGCTTGGCCGAGGGCACGGCCACGGGCGCCATCTCGTTGTCGATCGCGTGGTAGCGCGTGTGCAGCAGCTCGGCCGGGCGGTTGAAGCCGTTCTGGTCGTTGGGCTTGCTGAACAGGTCGCAGAACTGGCGCGCCACCTGGCCGAGTTCGATGCGGTCCTGCGGGCGCTTGGGGCCGGCCAGGCTCGGCGTGACCAGGCCGAGGTCCAGTTTGACGACCTTGGAGTAGTCGATCTCGCCGCTGGCCGGCACGCCGAACAGGCCCTGGGCCCGGAAGTAGGCCTCGAAGGCCTCGATCTCGGCCGCGCTGCGGCCGGTGCCGCGGAAGTAGGCCAGCGTCTTCTCGTCCACCGGGAAGAAGCCCATGGTGGCGCCGTACTCGGGCGCCATGTTGGCGATGGTGGCGCGGTCGGGCAGCGCGAGCGAAGCCGTGCCTTCGCCGAAGAACTCGACGAACTTGCCCACCACCTTGTGCTGGCGCAGGATCTCGGTGACGGTGAGCACCAGGTCGGTGGCGGTCACGCCTTCGCGCAGGCGGCCGGTGAGCTCGAAGCCCACCACGTCGGGCGTGAGGAAGTACACCGGCTGGCCCAGCATGGCGGCCTCGGCCTCGATGCCGCCCACGCCCCAGGCCACCACGCCGATGCCGTTGATCATGGTGGTGTGGCTGTCGGTGCCCACCAGGGTGTCGGGGTAGTACATGCCGCCCTTCATGTGCACGCCGCGCGCCAGGTACTCCAGGTTCACCTGGTGCACGATGCCGAAGCCCGGAGGCACCACGCCGAAGGTGTCGAAGGCCTGCATGCCCCATTTCATGAACTGGTAGCGCTCGTTGTTGCGCTGGAATTCCAGCTTCATGTTGAGGTCGAGCGCCTGCTTGGTGCCGTAGTGGTCGACCATCACCGAGTGGTCCACCACCAGGTCCACCGGCACCAGCGGCTCGATCTTCTTCGGGTCCTGGCCCAGGCGCTGGGCCACGCTGCGCATGGCGGCCAGGTCGGCCAGCAGGGGCACGCCGGTGAAGTCCTGCAGCACCACGCGCGCCACGGTGAAGGGGATTTCGTCGGTGCGCGCGGTGTTGGGCTGCCATTGCGCGAGCTGCGCCACGTGGTCGGGCGTCACGCGCTCGCCATCGCAATGGCGCAGCACGCTCTCCAGCACGATGCGCAGCGACACCGGCAGGCGCTTCACAGAGGGGTACTGTCTGGCCAGCGCCGGCAGGGAATAGAAGCGGCCGCTCTTGCCCGAGGCGGTCTTGAAGGTCTTGACGGTGGAGGCGAAGGGATGGGCGAAATGGCTGGTCGTGGGCATGTGGGGCTCCTGACGGAATCGGTGAAACACCGGTCCATTCTGTCAGGAGCCCGCTAATCCGTGCTGACGGCCATGAATTGCGTCACAAACGGCCGGTGAGCAGCAGCACGATCACGATGATGAGCACCACCCCGAGCACCCCGCTGGGCCCATACCCCCAGCCGCGGCTGTGAGGCCAGGTGGGAAAGACGCCGAGCAGGATCAGGATGAGGATGATCAGGAGGATGGTTCCAAGCGTCATGGTTGTTTTCCTTGTTCAAAAAGACCGATGGGCGCCCGCGACGGCCGGTCCGTCGCGGGCGCCCATCCAGCGTAGGCGCTCGGTGCGCGCACATCTGTGCGCTGGCGCACACGCCTCAGGCCAGGGCGGCCGGCCGCTGGCGACGCAGCGCCATCCATTGCAGCTCGGCCAGCACCAGCACCGCCACCGCCTGCACCACCAGGTAGGCCTGGCCCAGCGGCGTGGGCGAGACCAGGCCGCCGAACAGCAGCGCGAGGCAGGCAGCCATCCAGGCGAAGTTGCCGAGCACCAGCACGCCCAGCAGCGCGCGCGACGGCGTGGCCTGCAGGGCCAGCGTGCCGGCCAGGGCGACGTAGAGCAGCAGCAGGATGCCCGAGGCGCTGAGCAGCGCGCCGGGCAGGCCCAGCAAGGTGGACAGCGAGCCGGTCAGGGCCAGGTGCAGCACGGCGGTGCCGGAGCCGGACAGGGCATCGGCCCAGAGCACGCGGCGCAGGCCGACCGGGGAGGTGAGGGAAGCGATGAGGGACATGGTGCACTCCTTGATGAGGTGAGGACGGATGGAATTCAGGGCATCCGAGGTGCATGGTCGGCCGGCGGGTGCTCGGCGTCCATGACGTGGCAGGTCATGGCCGGGCGGCGCCCGGGTGCCCTACCATGCCGCCCATGAACGCCCTGACCACCCCCTCCCCGTTCGGCGAACGCCTGCGCCACTGGCGCCAGCGGCGCCGCCTGAGCCAGCTCGACCTGGCGCACGTGGCCGATGTGTCCACCCGGCACCTGAGCTACGTGGAGACCGGCCGCGCCAGCCCCAGCCGCGACATGGTGCTGCGCCTGGTCGACCGCCTCGAGGTGCCGCTGCGCGAACGCAACGCGCTGCTGGAAGCCGCCGGGTACGCGCCGATGTACCGCGAGCGCCCGCTGGACGCGCCCGACATGGCCTCGGCGCGCGCGGCGGTCAAGCGCATCCTGGACTGCCACGAACCCTGGCCCGCGCTGGCGATGGACCGGCACTGGAACCTGGTGATGGCCAACCGCCTGGTGCCGCTGCTGATGGTGGGGGCCTCGCCCCGGCTGCTGGAGGGCCCCGTCAACGTGCTGCGCCTGAGCCTGCACCCCGAGGGGCTGGCGCCGCGCATCGCCAACCTGCGGCAATGGCGCGAGCACCTGTTCGAGCGCCTGCGCCAGCAGATCCACGCCACCGGCGATGAGGCGCTGGCCGCGCTGCTGGCCGAACTCAAGGGCTACCCGGCATCGTTCGGCAACGACGCCGGCACGCTGCCGGGCGAACACCATGGCGTGCTGATGCCTTTCCAGTTCAACACCGGCCATGGCGCGCTGAACCTCGTGAGCACGACCACGGTGTTCGGCTCGCCGGTGGACATCACCCTGCAGGAGCTGGCGCTGGAGACCTTCTTTCCAGGCGATGAAGCGTCTGCAGAGTTGCTCAGGCAACTCGCCGCGCAGGCGTAAAAAAGCCGCTGCAACCGCAGCGGCTTTTTTGATCCAGGGCGCCGAGGGTCCGGCTCCACCGGCCCTCCAGCGCCGCCCCCGGGGGGTGACGCCGAAGGCGGCGCGGGGGGTCCCTTTTACGCCGTCACACCCTTCGCGGCCTCGGCGTACTCCTCGATCTGGTCGAAGTTCATGTACTGGTAGATCGCCGCGCCGTCCTTGTTCACCACGCCCATGGCTTCGTGGTACTCGGCCACGGTGGGGATGTGGCCCAGCTTGGAGGCGATGGCCGCGAGTTCGGCCGAGGCCAGGTACACGTTGGTGTTCTTGCCCAGGCGGTTCGGGAAGTTGCGGGTGGAGGTGGACACCACGGTCGCGCCTTCGCGCACCTGCGCCTGGTTGCCCATGCACAGCGAGCAGCCGGGCATTTCGGTGCGGGCACCGGCGGTGCCGAACGCCGAGTAGTGGCCTTCCTTGATCAGCTCGCTCTCGTCCATCTTGGTCGGCGGCGCGACCCACAGCTTGACGGGGATGTCGCGCTGGCCGCCCAGCAGCTTGGCCGCGGCACGGAAGTGGCCGATGTTGGTCATGCACGAACCGATGAAGGCTTCATCGATCTTGGTGCCGGCCACGTCGGACAGGGTCTTGGCGTCATCGGGGTCGTTCGGGCAGCAGAGGATGGGTTCCTTGATGTCGGCCAAGTCGATCTCGATCACGGCGGCGTACTCGGCGTCCTTGTCGGCTTCGAGCAGGCTGGGGTTTGCGCAGCCAGGCTTCCACCTTCTCGATGCGGCGCTTCAGGCTGCGGGCATCGGCGTAGCCCTGGGCGATCATGTTCTTCATCAGCACCACGTTGCTGGTGAGGTATTCCTTCACCGGCTCGGGGTTGAGCTTGATGGTGCAACCGGCGGCCGAGCGCTCGGCCGAAGCGTCGCTCAGCTCGAAGGCCTGTTCGACCTTCAGATCCGGCAGGCCTTCGATTTCCAGGATGCGGCCCGAGAAGATGTTGATCTTGCCGGCCTTGCGCCACGGTCAGCAGACCGGCCTTGATCGCGTACAGCGGGATCGCGTGCACCAGGTCGCGCAGGGTCACGCCGGGCTGCATCTGGCCCTTGAAGCGCACCAGCACGGATTCGGGCATGTCCAGCGGCATCACGCCGGTGGCGGCGCCGAAGGCCACCAGGCCGGAGCCGGCGGGGAAGCTGATGCCGATCGGGAAACGGGTGTGCGAGTCACCGCCGGTGCCCACGGTGTCGGGCAGCAGCAGGCGGTTGAGCCAGCTGTGGATCACGCCGTCGCCCGGGCGCAGGGCCACGCCGCCGCGGTTGCTGATGAAGGCGGGCAGCTCGCGGTGGGTCTTCACGTCCACCGGCTTGGGGTAGGCGGCGGTGTGGCAGAAGGACTGCATCACCATGTCGGCGCTGAAGCCCAGGCAGGCCAGGTCCTTCAGTTCGTCGCGCGTCATCGGGCCGGTGGTGTCCTGCGAACCGACGGTGGTCATCTTGGGTTCGCAGTAGGTGCCGGGGCGCACGCCGAAGCCTTCGGGCAGGCCGACCGCGCGCCCCACCATCTTCTGGGCCAGGGTGAAGCCGGCCTTGGTTTCGGCGGGTGCCTGCGGCAGGCGGAACACCGTGCTGGCGGGCAGGCCCAGGAACTCACGCGCCTTGGCGGTGAGCGAGCGGCCGATGATCAGGTTGATGCGGCCGCCGGCGCGCACTTCGTCGAACAGCACGTCGCTGCGCAGCTGGAATTCGACCAGCGTGGCGCCACCCTTGGTGATCTTGCCGTCGTAGGGGTGGATGTCGATCACGTCGCCCATTTCGAGCTTGCTCACGTCCACTTCGATCGGCAGCGCGCCCGAGTCTTCCTGGGTGTTGAAGAAGATGGGGGCGATCTTGCCGCCCAGCGTGACGCCACCGAAGCGCTTGTTGGGCACGAAGGGGATGTCCTGGCCGGTGGCCCAGATCACGCTGTTGGTGGCCGACTTGCGGCTGGAGCCGGTGCCCACCACATCGCCCACGTAGGCCACGAGGTGGCCCTTCTTCTTCAGGTCGTCGATGAACTGCATCGGGCCGCGCTTGCCGTCTTCCTCGGGCTTGAAGGCCGCGCCTTCGCGCGTGTTCTTCAGCATGGCGAGGTAGTGCAGCGGGATGTCCGGGCGGCTCCAGGCGTCGGGTGCGGGCGAGAGGTCGTCGGTGTTGGTTTCGCCGGGCACCTTGAACACGGTCACGGTGATGGTCTTGTCGACTTCGGGGCGGCTGGTGAACCACTCGGCGTCGGCCCAGCTCTGCATCACCTGGCGGGCCTTGAGGTTGCCAGCCTTGGCCTTCTCGGCCACGTCGTTGAAGAAGTCGAACATCAGCAGCGTCTTCTTCAGGCCCTCGGCCGCCACGCTGGCCACTTCCTCGTCGTCCAGCAGTTCGATCAGCGGGTGCACGTTGTAGCCGCCCACCATGGTGCCCAGCAGCTCGGTGGCCTTGGACTTGGAGATCAGGCTCACCTTCACGTCGCCATGCGCCACGGCGGCCAGGAAGCTGGCCTTGACCTTGGCCGCGTCGTCCACGCCGGGCGGCACGCGGTGCGTGATGAGGTCCAGCAGGAAGGCGTCCTCACCGGCCGGCGGTGCCTTGATCAGCTCGATCAGGTCGGCGACCTGCTTGGCGTCCAGCGGCAGCGGAGGAATGCCCAGCGCGGCGCGTTCGGCGGCGTGGGCGCGGTAGTCGGTGAGGAAGGTGGACATGGGGTTCTCCAGTGGGGATGTGAAATTCGTGGGGCAGAAAACAGGTGGGGACGGTTGCCAAGCAAGCTCAATGCCGCAGGGCGGCGGGTTCGGCGAAGTGGGCTTGCACCGTGTCGGGCAATGGCAGGCCGGTCTGGTGCGCGCGCTCCAGCACTTGCCAGAAGTAGCGGTAGCTCGCCCGGTCGTGCAGGCGGCCTTCGAACTGCACCGGCGCCCAGTCGGCGGCCAGGGCGCGCTCGATGAGGGCGGCGGCGGTGTGGACCTCGCTCGCCTGGGGCGCGAACGCGGCCAGGATGGGGCGGATCTGATCAGGGTGGATGCTCCACATGCGCGTGTAACCGAGCTCGCGGGCGGCCTGGCGGGCGGCCTGCTGCAGGGCATCCAGGTGCTTGAACTCGGTCACCACGCAGTGCGAGGGCACCTTGCCGTGCGCATGGCAGGCCGAGGCGATCTCCAGCTTGGCGCGCAGCACCAGCGGGTGCGAGAACTGGCCGGCGGCGCTCATGCCGTCGGCCGGGATGGCGCCGCCGTGCGCCGAGACGAAGTCCATCAGGCCGAAGCTGATGCTCTGCACCCGGGGGTGGGCGGCGATGTCGAACGCGCGGTGCACCGCCGCGGGGGACTCGACGAGCACGTGCAGGGGCAAGGCCCGGGCGCCAGCGGCGTCGAGCGCGTCCGCTGCGCGCTGCACGTCGGCGACCGATTCGACCTTGGGCACCATGAGGTGCGCGAGGCGATGGCCGGCGCGCGCCGCGATGGTGGCGACGTCGGCGTCGAACGCCGGGTGGTCCACCGGGTGCACGCGCACCGCCACGCGCGCCTCGGGCGCCGCGGCCAGGGCCAGTTCGGTCACCAGCGCGGCGTGCTCGGCCTCACCGCCCACGGGCGCGCCGTCCTCGCAATCCAGCGTGACGTCGAAGACGCAGGTGCCGAACTCCTCGGCCATCTCGGCCTGCAGCGCCAGGCTCTTGCGCATCCGGGCTTCCACCCCGCTGTAGTGGTCGCAGACCGGCAGCGCGAACGCGCCGGCCTGGGCACCGAGCAGGATGTGGCGAGGATGGATCGGAGCCAAGGCGCGGTTACCAGCCGATTACAGGAGGTGCTTGACGCCGTCCTGCTCACCCTTGAGCTCGTCCAGCGTCTTGTTGATGCGCTCTTGCGAGAAGGCGTCGATTTCCAGGCCTTCAATGATCTTGTACTTGCCGCCTTCGGTGGTGACGGGGAAGCCGAAGATCACGTCCTTGGGGATGCCGTATTCGCCGTTGGAGGGCACGCCCATGGTGACCCACTTGCCGTTGGAGCCCAGGGCCCAGTCGCGCATGTGGTCGATGGCGGCGTTGGCGGCCGAAGCGGCCGACGACAGGCCACGCGCCTCGATGATGGCGGCGCCGCGCTTGCCCACGGTGGGCAGGAAGGTGTCGGCGTTCCAGACCTGGTCGTTGATCGCATCCTTCACGCTCTTGCCGCCGATCGTGGCGAAGCGGTAGTCGGCGTACATGGTGGGCGAGTGGTTGCCCCAGACGGTGAGCTTCTCGATCTCGCCGACCTTGCCACCGGTCTTGGCGGCGATCTGGCTGGCGGCGCGGTTGTGGTCCAGGCGCAGCATGGCGGTGAAGTTCTCGCGCGGCAGGCTGGGCGCGCTTTTCATGGCGATGTAGGCGTTGGTGTTGGCGGGGTTGCCGACCACCAGCACCTTGACGTCGCGGCTGGCGACCTTGTCCAGCGCCTTGCCCTGGGCGGTGAAGATCTGGGCGTTGGCGGCCAGCAGGTCGGCGCGCTCCATGCCGGGGCCGCGCGGACGGGCACCCACCAGCAGGGCGTAGTCGGTGTCCTTGAAGGCGGTCATGGGGTCGCTGTGGGCTTCCATGCCGGCCAGCAGCGGGAACGCGCAGTCTTCCAGCTCCATCATCACGCCCTTGAGCGCCTTCTGGGCCTTCTCGTCCGGAATTTCCAGCAGCTGCAGGATCACGGGCTGGTCCTTGCCCAGCATCTCGCCGGAGGCGATGCGAAACAGCAGGGCGTAACCGATCTGGCCAGCGGCGCCGGTGACGGCAACGCGAACGGGCTTCTTGTTCATGGTGAAAACTCCGGAAAAGGACGTTGGGGAAGAGAGAAATGACGAGGCGGGCGAACCCCCTGGACAGCCCGTGAGTGTACCCTCGCAAACCCTGATACGTCAATTTGTCTTATGTCTTATATAAGATATGATTGAAGCCATGAGCGCCCTCCCGATGGCGCCCGCAAACGCATGCGCACCTCACCCCAGAATCCCACCGACGCGGCACCTGCAGAGGCCGGCGCCCCCGTGTTCGAGAACACCGCGCCGGCCTTCAGCCCGCTGTACCAGCAGATCAAGACCCTGATCCTGCGCAGCCTGCAGGCGGGCGAGTGGAAGCCGGGCGACATGATCCCGAGCGAATTCGACCTGGCCGCGCGCTTTCGCGTGAGCCAGGGCACCGTGCGCAAGGCGATCGACGAACTCGCCACCGACAACCTGCTGGTGCGCCGCCAAGGCAAAGGCACCTTCGTGCGCACCCACGCCGAGCAACACATCCAGTACCGCTTCCTGCGCCTGCTGCCCGACACCGGCACGCTGGAAGACCAGGGGCCGGCCGAGCGCCGCATCGTCGAATGCCGCCGCCTGCGCGCGCCGGCCGAGGTGGCGCGCCAGCTGGCCCTGCGCACGGGCGACGCTGTGCTGCAGGTCAAGCGCGTGCTGGCGTTCGCCGGCATCCCCGCCATCGTGGAAGAACTCTGGCTGCCGGGCGGCCCCTTCAAAGGCCTGACGATCGAGGCGCTGTCGGAAGACAAGGGCCCGATGTACGCCCTGTTCGAAACGCAGTTCGGCGTGCGCATGGTGCGCGCGGTGGAAAAGATCAAGGCGGTCAGCGCCGACGAAGACACCGCCACCCTGCTGGGCGTCGCGCCCGGGCACCCGCTGCTGAGCGTGGAACGCCTGGCCTACACCTACAACGACGAACCCATGGAGTTGCGCCGCGGCTACTACCGCACCGACGCACGCCATTACCGCAACGAGCTGAGCTGATGGCGCACCCAGCCGGAGCCCCGGATATCGGGGAGCGTCCGAGTGCCGGACTGCGGTTTGGTGCATTGCAATAGAATTTGACGCGCCTTGGCAATAGTTACCAACGAGTTACCAAGCCGCGACGACCCCTCCCTCCCCGGAAGAAAGCCCCACCATGACCGAGTTGACCAAGAAGCGGCCCGAGTTCCGCAACATCAACGCCTTCAAGGATCTCACCACCTACCGCCTGCCTCCGGCCGGCTGGGTGTCGATCCTGCACCGCGCCAGCGGCGGCCTGATGTTCATCCTGCTCCCCCTGATCGTCTGGCTGTTCGACACCTCCGTGTCGTCCGAGCTGTCCTTCGAACGTTTCAGCTCGGCGTTTTCCGCCGGCATCGGCTTCGTGCCGGGCTGGTTCTTCAAGCTCGTGGTGCTGTCCATCATCTGGGCCTACCTGCACCACCTGATCGCCGGCGTCCGCCACCTGTACATGGACGCCTGCCATGCGGTGAGCAAGGAATTCGGCCGCTCTTCCGCCATCGTCACGCTGGTGCTGAGCATCGGCCTCACGCTGGTGCTGGGCGCCAAGCTGTTCGGCCTGTACTGATAGCGACGAGGAAACTGAACATGTCCGTCAACTACGGTTCCAAGCGCGTCGTCACCGGCGCCCACTACGGCCTGCGCGACTGGCTCGCCCAGCGCATCACCGCCGCCCTCATGGCGATCTTCACGCTGATCGTGCTGCTGCAGGTGCTGTTCATCAGCGGCCCCATCGGCTACGAGAGCTGGGCCGGCATCTTCGCCCAACAGTGGATGAAGGCGCTGACCTTCGCCGTCTTCCTGGCCCTGGCCTACCACGTGTGGGTCGGCATGCGCGACATCTGGATGGACTACGTCAAGCCCGCCGGCATCCGCCTCGTGCTGCACGTCTTCACCATCGTCTGGCTCCTGTCCTGCCTGGGCTGGGCCGTTCAAGTTCTCTGGAGGCTCTGAAGCCATGACCGCATCCGCATCCCTTCCCAAGCGTCAGTTCGACGTGGTCATCGTCGGCGCCGGCGGCTCCGGCATGCGCGCCTCGCTGCAGCTCGCGCGCGCCGGCCTCAAGGTGGCCGTGCTCTCCAAGGTGTTCCCCACGCGCTCGCACACCGTGGCGGCCCAGGGCGGCATCGGCGCCTCGCTCGGTAACATGAACGAGGACAACTGGCACTACCACTTCTACGACACCATCAAGGGCTCCGACTGGCTGGGCGACCAGGACGCCATCGAGTTCATGTGCCGTGAAGCCCCCAAGGTCGTCTACGAGCTCGAACACTTCGGCATGCCGTTCGACCGCAACCCCGACGGCACGATCTACCAGCGCCCGTTCGGCGGCCACACCGCCAACTACGGTGAGAAGCCGGTGCAGCGCGCCTGCGCCGCGGCCGACCGCACCGGCCACGCCATGCTGCACACCCTGTACCAGCAGAACGTGCAGGCCCGCACCACCTTCTTCGTCGAATGGATGGCGCTGGACCTGATCCGCGACGCCAGCGGCGACGTGGTCGGCGTGACCGCGCTGGAGATGGAAACCGGCGAGACCTACATCCTCGAAGCCAAGACCACGCTGCTGGCCACCGGCGGCGCCGGTCGCATCTTCGCGGCTTCCACCAACGCGTTCATCAACACCGGTGACGGCCTGGGCATGGCGGCGCGCGCCGGCATCCCGCTGCAGGACATGGAGTTCTGGCAGTTCCACCCCACCGGCGTGGCCGGCGCGGGCGTGCTGCTGACCGAAGGCTGCCGCGGCGAAGGCGCCATCCTGCGCAACGTCAACGGCGATCGTTTCATGGAGCGTTACGCGCCCACGCTGAAAGACCTGGCACCGCGCGACTTCGTCTCGCGCTGCATGGACCAGGAAATCAAGGAAGGACGCGGCTGCGGTCCGAACAAGGACTACATCCACCTCGACATGACGCACATCGGCGTCAACGACATCATGAAGCGCCTGCCCTCGGTCTACGAGATCGGGCACAACTTCGCCAACGTCGACATCACCAAGGACCCCATCCCCGTGGTGCCCACCATCCACTACCAGATGGGCGGCATCCCGACCAACATCCACGGTCAGGTGGTGACTCCGGACGGCCAGGGCAACCAGAAGGTGGTCAACGGTCTCTACGCCGTGGGCGAATGCTCCTGCGTGAGCGTGCACGGCGCCAACCGCCTGGGCACCAACTCGCTGCTCGACCTGCTCGTGTTCGGCAAGGCGGCTGGTGACCACATCGTCCAGTACAACAACAAGAACAAGATCCACAAGCCCCTGCCTGCCGACGCGGCGGACAAGACGCTGGCCCGCCTGGCCCGCCTGGACAACGCCACCGATGGCGAGTATTCGCAGGACGTGGCCAACGACCTGCGCACCGCCATGCAGCAGCACGCCGGCGTGTTCCGCACACAGGCCAGCATGGACGAAGGCGTGGTCAAGATCAACGCGATGCGCGCACGCGTCGCCGCCATCACGCTCAAGGACAAGTCCAAGGTGTTCAACACCGCGCGCATCGAAGCGCTGGAAGTGGAGAACCTGATCGAATGCGCCCAGGCCACCATGACCTCGGCCGCCGCGCGCCGCGAGTGCCGCGGCGCCCACACGGTGAACGACTACGAGCGCCCGGCCGACGACGCGCAGTTCCCCCTGGGCCGCAACGACGCGGAGTGGATGAAGCACACGCTGTGGCACAGCGCCGACAACAGCCTGACTTACAAGCCTGTCAACCTCAAGCCCCTGACCGTGGAGTCGGTGCCCCCGAAGGTCCGCACCTTCTGAGCCCCTTCACCCAGCACCCACGACGCACGGAGAACAAACCATGGCAAAACGCACCTTCAAGATCTACCGCTACGACCCGGACAAGGACGCCAAGCCCTACATGCAGAGCATCGAAGTCGAACTCGATCGCCATGAGCGCATGCTGCTCGATGCCCTGATGAAGCTCAAGGCGGTGGATCCCTCCATCTCGTTCCGCCGCTCGTGCCGTGAAGGCGTGTGCGGCTCGGACGCCATGAACATCAACGGCAAGAACGGTCTGGCCTGCCTGACCAACATGAACACGCTCAAGGGCGACATCGTGCTCAAGCCGCTGCCCGGCCTGCCGGTGGTGCGCGACCTGATCGTGGACATGACGCTGTTCTTCAAGCAGTACAACAGCATCAAGCCCTACCTGATCAACGAAACCGTGGCGCCCGAGAAGGAGCGCCTGCAGAGCCCCGAAGAGCGCGAAGAGCTCAACGGCCTGTACGAGTGCATCCTGTGCGCCAGTTGCTCAACCAGCTGCCCGAGCTTCTGGTGGAACCCGGACAAGTTCGTCGGCCCCGCAGGCCTGCTGCAGGCCTACCGCTTCATCGCCGACAGCCGCGACCAGGCCACCAGTGAGCGCCTGGACAACCTGGAAGACCCGTACCGCCTGTTCCGCTGCCACACCATCATGAACTGCGTGGACGTCTGCCCCAAGGGCCTGAACCCCACAAAGGCCATCGGCAAGATCAAGGAAATGATGGTGCTGCGCTCGGTCTGAGCGCCCACCCCCGAACCCCATGACCGACACCCCCCTGCAGGATGCCTTGCTGGACGAGCGCGCGCTGAGCAAGCTGCGCTGGCGGTGTCGTCGTGGCCTGCTCGAGAACGATCTGTTCATCGAGCGATTCTTCGCCAGGCACGAATCTGGCTTAACCGTGCGCCAAGCCGATGCACTCGGGCTCTTGATGGACTTGTCCGACAACGACCTGCTGGATCTGCTGCTCGGTCGAAAGCCCCTCCAAGGCGATCTCGAACGCGCGGACGTGACGCAAGTGCTTGCACTGCTGCGCGGCCTGCGACCTCTCTCATCATCCGAGGAACCTGCATGAAACTCGTAGACAACAAAGCCACCCTGTCGTTCTCCAACGGCAGCCCCAGCGTCGACCTGCCGGTCTACGCCGGCAACATCGGTCCGGACGTGATCGACATCCGAAAGCTCTACGCGCAGACCGGCATGTTCACCTACGACCCGGGCTTCCTGTCCACGGCCTCGTGCCAGTCGGCCATCACCTACATCGATGGCGACAAGGGCGAGCTGCTGTACCGCGGCTACCCCATCGAACAGCTGGCGACGCAGTGCGACTACCTCGACACCTGCTACCTGCTGCTCAACGGCGAGCTGCCGAACGAATCGCAGCGGGGCGACTTCCACAAGCTCGTGACCAACCACACCATGGTCAACGAGCAGATGCAGTTTTTCCTGCGCGGCTTCCGCCGTGACGCCCACCCCATGGCCGTGCTCACCGGCCTGGTCGGCGGCCTGTCGGCCTTCTATCACGACAGCACGGACATCAACAACCCGAAGCACCGTGAGATCGCCGCGATCCGACTGATCGCCAAGATGCCCACGCTGGGGGCGATGGCCTACAAGTACGGCATCGGCCAGCCCTACATGTACCCGAAGAACGACCTGAGCTACTCGGGCAACTTCCTGCGCATGATGTTCGGCACGCCCTGCGAGGAGTACCAGGTCAACCCGGTGCTCGAGCGCGCGCTGGACCGCATCTTCATCCTGCACGCCGACCACGAGCAGAACGCCTCCACCTCCACCGTGCGCCTGTGCGGCTCGTCGGGCACCAACCCGTTCGCCGCCATCGCGGCCGGCGTGGCCTGCCTGTGGGGCCCGGCCCACGGCGGCGCCAACGAGGCCTGCCTGAACATGCTGGAAGACATCCAGCGCAACGGCGGCGTCTCCAAGGTTGGCGAGTTCATGGAGAAGGTCAAGGACAAGAACTCCGGCGTCAAGCTCATGGGCTTCGGTCACCGCGTGTACAAGAACTACGACCCGCGCGCCAAGCTGATGCAGGAAACCTGCAACGAAGTGCTGCAGGAACTGGGCCTGGAAAACGACCCCCTGTTCAAGCTGGCCAAGGAACTCGAGAAGATCGCGCTGGAAGACGAGTACTTCGTCTCGCGCAAGCTCTACCCGAACGTGGACTTCTACTCCGGCATCGTGCAGCGCGCCATCGGCATCCCGGTCAACCTGTTCACCGGCATCTTCGCGCTGGCGCGCACCGTCGGCTGGATCGCCCAGCTCAACGAGATGATCAGCGACCCTGAGTACAAGATCGGCCGTCCGCGCCAGCTGTTCACCGGCTCGGTGCGCCGCGACGTCAAGCCGCTGGCGAACCGCTGATCGGCGTCCGCCCCCCTGAAAGCCCGCCGCCCGGCGGGCTTTTTTTCGCCTCCGGCCTGCGCAGAGCAGCAAGCCACCCATCGTCCTTGACGATGTCATGGACTCACTATCTGAGGGAAAATCCTTTTTCGACCTCTCCAAACGAGAAGCCAACGCCCCATGCTCTCGGAACGCAATTTCGCCCGCCAGATCGACCTCACCTCGCTGCAGCTCTTCGTGGCCGTGTGCGAGCTGGGCAGCATCGGCCGCGCGGCGGAGCGGGAGTTCATCGCCGCCTCGGCGATCAGCAAGCGCCTGTCGGACCTGGAAAGCGCGCTGGGCACCACACTGCTGCACCGCCATGCGCGGGGCGTGCGGCTCACGCCCGCGGGCGAGGGCCTGCTGCACCACGCGCGCACCGTGCTGTTCGGCCTGGAGAAGATGCAGATCGAACTGGCCGAGTACGCCGATGGCGTGCGCGGGCATGTGCGCGTGCACGCCAGCATCTCGGCCATCGTGCAGTTCCTGCCCGAAGACCTGGGCGCCTTCGCGCGCCAACACCCCCAGATCAAGATCGATCTGGAGGAGCACCTCAGCCCCGAGGTGTTGCGCGCGGTAAAGGAGGGCGCCACCGACCTCGGCCTGTGCAACGGCGCCATGGGCACCGTTGGCCTGCAAAGCCTGCCCTACCGGCGCGACAGCCTGGCGCTCGTGGTGCCACGCGGGCACCCGCTGGCCAGCGGCGGCCCCGCGCCCTTCGAAGCCACCCTGCCCTTCGACCATGTGGGCCTGCACGCCAACAGCTCCATCCACCTGGCCACGCACCAGGCTGCCACCCAGGCCGGCACCACCGTACGCGTGCGCATCCGCGTAACTGGGCTGGACGCCATGTGCCGCATGATCGCCAACGGCCTGGGCGTGGGCGTGATGCCCGAGCGCGCCTTCCAGTTGCTGAGCACCGGCGATGCGCTGCAGGCCGTGCCCTTGACCGATCCCTGGGCCCAGCGCCAGCTGGTGCTGGTGGCCCGCGATTTCTCCAGCCTGCCCGCCAGCGCACGCCTGCTGGTGGATCACCTCAGTGCCGCCGATGTCCGTCAGGCGGCCTAAAATCCTTCCTCCACGACAAGACCCACGCCATGCCACGCACGCTCTACGACAAGATCTGGGACGAACACGTTGTCCACACCGAAGAGGACGGCACGTCCGTGCTCTACATCGACCGGCACCTGGTGCACGAAGTCACCAGCCCCCAGGCCTATGAAGGCCTGCGCCAGGCTGGCCGCAAGGTCTGGCGCGTGAGTTCGGTGGCGCGCACCGCCGACCACAACACGCCCACCAACGGCTGGGAACTCGGCTACGACGGCATCACCGACCCGGTCAGCAAGGAACAGATCACCACGCTGGACAGCAACATCGCCGAATTCGGCGCGGCCGCGTTCTTCCCCTTCATGTCCAAGCGCCAGGGCATCGTGCACGTGATCGGCCCGGAAAACGGCGCGACCCTGCCGGGCATGACCGTGGTCTGCGGCGACAGCCACACCTCCACCCACGGGGCGTTCGGCGCCCTGGCCCACGGCATCGGCACCAGCGAGGTCGAGCACGTGCTGGCCACGCAGACCCTGCTGGCCAAGAAAGCCAAGAACATGCTGGTGCGCGTGGACGGCCAGCTCGCCAAGGGCTGCACCGCCAAGGACATCGTGCTGGCCATCATCGGCAAGATCGGCACGGCCGGCGGCACGGGCTACACCATCGAGTTCGGCGGCGCGGCGATCCGCGCGCTGAGCATGGAAGGCCGCATGACGGTGTGCAACATGCCATCGAAGGCGGCGCGCGCGCCGGCCTCGTGGCGGTGGACGACAAGACCATCGAATACGTCAAGGGCCGCCCGCTCTCGCCCACCGGCGTGGAATGGGACCAGGCCGTGGCCTACTGGAAGACCCTGCAGTCCGACACCGACGCGACGTTCGACGCCGTGGTCGAACTCGACGCCTCGCAGATCGTGCCGCAGGTCACCTGGGGCACCTCGCCCGAGATGGTGCTCGGCATCGACGGCTCGGTGCCCGACCCCGACCGCGAAAAGGACGCCAACAAGCGCGGCGCCATCGAACGCGCGCTGACCTACATGGACCTGTCGCCCGGCAAGCCGCTCAACGACATCTTCGTCGACAAGGTCTTCATCGGTTCCTGCACCAACAGCCGCATCGAAGACATGCGCGAAGCCGCCGCCGTGGTGAAGAAGCTCGGCCAGAAGGTGCGCAAGAACGTCAAGCTGGCGCTGGTCGTGCCGGGCTCCGGCCTGGTGAAGGCCCAGGCCGAGCGCGAAGGCCTGCACGAGATCTTCAAGGCGGCGGGCTTCGAGTGGCGCGAGCCCGGTTGCTCGATGTGCCTGGCCATGAACGCCGACCGGCTGGAGCCGGGCGAGCGCTGCGCCTCCACCAGCAACCGCAACTTCGAAGGCCGCCAGGGCGCTGGTGGCCGCACCCACCTGGTGTCCCCCGCCATGGCCGCCGCGGCCGCGGTGCACGGCCACTTCGTGGACGTGCGCACCTTCGCTTGACCCTTCCTCCTTCCCCCGCAACCACCCTCAGGAGATTCACATGAAACGCATTGCATGGATCGCAGCCGCCTTCGCCCTCTCGCTGACGCTGGCCGCGTGCAACACCTGGACCGGCGTCAAGCAGGACGCCAAGCAAGCCGGCCAGGCGGCCGGCAAGGGCATTGAAAAAGCCGGCGAGAAGGTCCAGGACATCGCCAAATAACAGGCACACATCACCATGCAGAAATTCACCCTCCACAAGGGCCTCGTGGCCCCGATGGACCGCGAGAACGTCGACACCGACGCCATCATCCCCAAGCAGTTCCTGAAGTCGATCCGCAAGACCGGCTTCGGCGAGAACCTGTTCGACGAGTGGCGCTACCTCGACAAGGGCGAACCGGGCCAGGACCCGGCCAGCCGCAAGCCCAACCCCGACTTCGTGCTCAACCAGCCGCGCTACGCCGGTGCGTCCGTGCTGCTGGCGCGCAAGAACTTCGGCTGCGGCTCCAGCCGCGAGCACGCGCCCTGGGCCATCGACCAGTACGGTTTTCGCGCCATCATCGCGCCCAGCTACGCCGACATCTTCTTCAACAACTGCTTCAAGAACGGCCTGCTGCCCATCCAGTTGCCCGAGGCGCAGGTGGCCCAGCTGTTCGATGAAGTCGCGGCCTTCCCCGGCTACCAGCTCACCATCGACCTGGAGCGCCAGGTGATCGTCAAGCCGCAGGGCGAGGAAATCCCCTTCGACGTGCAGGCGTTCCGCAAGTACTGCCTGCTCAACGGGCTGGACGACATCGGCCTCACGCTGCGCTACAAGGACAAGATCGCGGCCTTCGAAGCCGAGCGCCTGGCGACCAAGCCCTGGCTCGCGCACACGATGGCGGCCTGAGCATTTCTCTCGACTCCAACTTCACATCACATGAAAATCGCAGTTCTTCCGGGTGACGGCATCGGCACCGAAATCGTGGCCGAAGCGGTCAGGGTCCTTCAGGCACTCGAGCTGCCGATCGAAATGGAGTCCGCCCTGGTGGGTGGCGCGGCCTACGAGGCCCACGGCCACCCGCTGCCCGAGTCCACCCTGAAACTGGCGATGGACGCCGACGCGGTGCTCTTCGGTGCCGTGGGCGACTGGAAGTACGACAAGCTGGACCGCCCGCTGCGCCCGGAACAAGCCATCCTGGGCCTGCGCAAGCACCTTGGCCTGTTTGCCAACTTCCGCCCGGCCATCTGCTATCCCGAGCTGGTGGGCGCCTCCAGCCTCAAGCCCGAACTGATCTCCGGCCTGGACATCCTCATCATCCGCGAGCTGACCGGCGACATCTACTTCGGCCAGCCCCGTGGCCGGCGCACCGCCACCGACGGGCACTTCCCCGGCGCGGAGGAAGCCTTCGACACCATGCGCTACAGCAAGCCCGAGATCGAGCGCATCGCCCACGTGGCCTTCCAGGCCGCACGCAAGCGCAACAAGAAGGTGACCAGCGTCGACAAGGCCAACGTGCTCGAAACCTTTCAGTTCTGGAAGGACGTGGTGACCGAGGTGCACGCCCAGTACCCCGACGTGGAGCTGGAGCACATGTACGTGGACAACGCCGCCATGCAGCTGGTGCGCGCGCCCAAGAAGTTCGACGTGGTCGTCACCGGCAACATGTTCGGTGACATCCTGTCCGACGAGGCGTCCATGCTCACCGGATCCATCGGCATGCTGCCCTCGGCCTCGCTCAACACGAAGAACCAGGGCCTGTACGAACCCAGCCACGGCAGCGCGCCGGACATCGCCGGCAAGAACCTGGCCAATCCTCTGGCTACAATACTGTCCGCTGCCATGATGCTCAGATTCACGTTCAACCAGACCGAAGCCGCCGACCGCATTGAAACTGCGGTCAGCAGCGTGCTCGCGTCCGGCCTGCGCACCACGGACATCTGGTCGGAGGGCACGACCAAGGTGAGCACCCGCGGCATGGGCGATGCCGTCGTGGCCGCCATCACCAAAACCATTACCAAGGGCTGATACAGCTCCGGTTCGTCACGCCCCTCCCCGGCCAGACGAGCCGGGGCAAAACGGTTTTTTAACTGAAGGGCGTTGACATGAAACTCGTAGGACTCGTTGGCTGGCGCGGCATGGTCGGTTCCGTGCTGATGGACCGCATGGTCGCGGAGAGCGACTTTGACCTGATCGAACCGCTGTTTTTCTCCACCTCCAACGCGGGCGGCAAAGCCCCTGCGATGGCGAAAAACGAAACCCAGCTGCAGGACGCGCACGACATCGCGGCCCTCAAGCGCTGCGACATCGTCATCACCGCCCAGGGCGGCGACTACACCAGCGAGGTCTACCCCAAGCTGCGCGCGGCGGGCTGGAACGGCCACTGGATCGACGCCGCGTCCACGCTGCGCATGGACAAGAACGCCGTCATCGTCCTGGACCCGGTCAACCTGCCCGTCATCCAGAACGCCCTGGCCCAGGGCGGCAAGGACTGGATCGGTGGCAACTGCACCGTGAGCTGCATGCTCATGGGTGTGGGCGCGCTCTACAAGGCGGGCCTGGTGGAGTGGATGAGCACGCAAACCTACCAGGCGGCTTCCGGCGGTGGTGCCCAGCACATGCGCGAGTTGCTCACGCAGTACGGCACGCTCAACGCCGAGGTCAAGGCCCTGTTGGACGACCCCAAGAGCGCCATCCTGGAGATCGATCGCAAGGTGATCGCCAAGCAGCGCTCGCTCTCGGGCGCTGAGACCGCCAACTTCGGCGTGCCACTGGGCGGCTCGCTCATCCCCTGGATCGACAAGGACCTGGGCAATGGCATGTCCAAGGAAGAGTGGAAGGGCATGGCCGAGACCAACAAGATCCTCGGCATGGGTGAAGGCTTCAATATCCCGGCCATCCCGGTGGACGGCTTCTGCGTGCGCGTGGGCGCCATGCGCTGCCACAGCCAGGCCCTCACCTTCAAGCTCAAGAAGGACGTGCCCGTGGCCGATATCGAAGCCATGATCGCGGCCGACAACGCCTGGGTGAAAGTGGTGCCGAACACGCGCGAAGCGACGATCCAGGACCTGACCCCGGTGACCGTGACGGGCACCATGACGATCCCGGTGGGCCGTGTTCGCAAGCTGGCCATGGGCCCGGAGTACGTGGGCGCCTTCACCATCGGCGATCAACTGCTCTGGGGCGCGGCAGAACCCCTGCGCCGCATGCTGCGCATCCTGCTCGAGGCCTGACCCACCCGGGGATGGCATCGATGGATGAAGGGTGTGGTTGTTCACGTTGCGCCACTGCAACGCAACAACCCGCCCCGCGACGACAGAGGGTCGACGAAGAAACTCAAGCGGATTCTCAGCTTGTCACTGTAATCCGTTGATGTTAAGGTCAATTCTCGGTTTTTTACGTCGAGGTCAAAGTGCCATCCATCTCCCGCCACACCCCATCCCAACAGACCCGCCCAGTGCCTCCCGGCACGGGTTTACGAGGTCTCGCGCGGTTGCATGCGGTCGCTGCGGCGGCGGTGCTGTGTGCGGGCCTCGTGCACCACAGCGATGCCGAGGCCTTGGCGCTCGGTCGTGTGGTGGTGCAGTCGGCCCTGGGCGAACCGCTACGGGCCGAGATCGACGTGCCGGACATCAATGCGGAAGAAGCCGCCAGCCTGCGGGTGGGCCTGGCTTCCGGCGATACCTTCCGGGCGGCGGGCGTGGACGTCAACGCCGCGCTGGCGACCCTGCAGATCAGCCTGCAACGGCGCGCCGATGGCCGTGCCTACCTGCGCCTGACCAGTTCGCGCCCGGTCACCGAACCCTTTGTGGACCTCATCGTCGAGGCCAACTGGTCGTCCGGCCGCATGGTTCGCGACTACACCCTGCTCTTCGACCCACCGAACCTGCGCGCGGCCGCGCCTCAGCCGGTGCCCGTGGCGCCGGGCGTGTCTGCCCCCCCGGCCGCCTCAGCGCCACGCCCTGCGGCACCCGCGCCCAGCGTCGCCCAGCCTCAGGTGCAGCCACCCCGAGCCGCGACCCCGGCGCCGGCCGCCGCGGCACCCACACCTGCCCCGGCACCCGCACCGGTGGCTCGGCCCACGCCTGCACCGGCCGCTCCCAGCAGCGCGGGTGGAGGCCAGGTCCGCGTCAAAGCCGGTGACACCGCCGGCGGCATCGCGGCCGCCAACAAGCCAGCGGACGTGTCCCTGGACCAGATGCTCGTGGCAATGCTGCGACAGAACCCCAACGCCTTCATCTCGGGCAACGTCAACCGCATGAAGGCCGGCGTTGTGCTTGACCTGCCCAGCGCAGCGGAAGCCAGCGCCATCGCGCCGAGTGAGGCACGCCAGACCATCACGGCCCAGAGCCGCGATTTCAATGAATTCCGCCGCCGCCTCGCAGGCAGCGCGCCCGAGGCGGGTGTCGCCGCCGCCGATCGGCAGGCCGCCGGCCAGGTGCAGACCGAAGTCAAGGAAGCCAAGCCCGCCGCACCGGCCGCCGACAAGCTGACGCTGTCCAAGGAAGCCGCGCCAGGCCAGGCCGCCAACGAAGACAAGATCGCCAAGGAACGCCAGGCCAAGGAAGCGTCCTCGCGCGTGGCCGAGCTCTCGCGCAACATCGAGGAATTGTCCAAGCTGGGCGGCGGCAGCGCCCCTGCGCCCGCACCGGCGGCTCCCGCTGCCGCGCCTGCCCCTGCAGCGCCTGCAGCGGCGGCCCCTGCGGCCGCTCCGGCACCGGCTCCCACGGTGACCGTGCCCGCCGCACCCGCGCCGACCGAGGCAGCTCCCGCGCCCGCCGCGCCTGCGGCAGAAGCCCCGGCGCCGGCCGCACCGCCGGCCGAGGCCCCAGCGGCCGCCGCGCCTTCCACCACCCCAGCTCCGGTGAAGCCTCCGCTGCCGGTGCCCACGCCGCTGCCCGACGAACCTTCGTTCTTCGACCAGTTGCGCGACAACCCGCTGGCCCTGCCTGTGGCGGGCGGCCTGCTGGCCTTGCTGGCCGGCCTGGGCCTCTATCGCATCCGCCAGCGCAAGCACGGTTCGAGCGTCGACAGCTCCTTCCTGGAAAGCCGCCTGCAACCCGATTCGTTCTTCGGCTCCAGCGGTGGTCAGCGCATCGACACCGCGGAATCCGTGGCCTCCGGCTCGTCCATGGTGTACTCGCCCAGCCAGCTGGATGCGGCAGGTGATGTGGATCCGGTCGCCGAAGCCGACGTGTATCTCGCCTACGGTCGCGACCTGCAGGCCGAGGAAATCCTCAAGGAAGCGATGCGCAGCACGCCCACGCGCGTGGCGCATCCACAACAAGCTGCTGGAAATCTACGCCAAGCGCCGCGATGCGCGCGCGTTCGAGGTGGTGGCTACGGAGGCCTACAACCTCACGCAAGGCCAGGGCCCGGAATGGGAACACGCCTGCGAACTTGGCAAGGACCTGGATCCCTCCAACCCCCTGTACCAACCCGGCGGCAGCCCGGCCGTGAAGGTCGCGGCCACGGCGGGCATCGCGGGTGCCGGCCTGAACACCATGCCCTTTGGCGCCAGCACGCTGAACGAGCCCGGCAAGCAAGCCCCGCCGTCCGGCCTGGGCGATCTCGACCTCGATCTGGACTTTTCGCTCGACGAACCCTCGGACGCCGCACCGCTGGCCGCCCGGGAGGCGGGCATGTCCAGCATGGACGACCTCAAGATGACCGAGGCGCTGACCAATGCCCCCGCGGACGCGAAGGATGGCCCGCCCTCGTCCATGTCGATGGACTTCGACTTGGACTTCCCGTCCGGCCCCGCCCCGCTGCAGGAGCATGCGCCCGAGCCGGTGCAAGCCATGGACCGCACCCCGGCACCCAGCATCGACTCGCTGTCGTTCGACGACGGCCCGATCCTCGACCTGGACACCCCGCACGCGGCGGACCACCGCCCCCAGACCCCGCCCCCGGCGGCGGCCGACATGCTGTCGTTCGACCTGAACCACCTCAACCTCGATCTGAGCGCGCCGCCCGTGGAAGACGACGCCACCTCGGCCGGCCGCCTGACGGAAGAAAATCCGCTGGAGACCAAGCTGTCGCTGGCGGAGGAATTCCGCGCCATTGGCGACTTCGAGGGTGCGCGTTCGCTGGCGGAGGAAGTGCTGGCCGAAGCCTCGGGTTCGCTCAAGGCCAAGGCAGGGACTTTCCTGGCCGATCTGGCCTGACGCGCCCTCGGTTTTCGCTTTTGCTCCCACCGCCCCAGGAGCCCAGCCGCACCCGCGTCGCACTGGGCGTGAGCTACAACGGTCGCGCCTACGACGGCTGGCAAAGCCAGCCGGGCGGACGCACCGTGCAAGACCATCTCGAGCAGGCGCTAACGCGCTTCAGCGCCCAGGACGACACGGTGAAAACGCTCTGCGCGGGCCGCACCGATGCGGGGGTGCACGGCTTGATGCAGGTGGTGCATTTCGATACGCCACTCGACCGGCCCGAGAACGCCTGGGTCCGTGGCACCAACAGCTTTCTGCCCGACAACATCGCCGTGCAGTGGGCGCGGCACGTGCCCCAGAGCTTCCACGCCCGGGCCAGCGCCCGCTCGCGCCGCTATGCCTATGTGTTGCTCGAATCGCCGGTGCGCCCGAGCGTGGACGCTGGCCAGGTCGGCTGGGTGTTTCGCCCGCTTGCGCTGGATCCCATGGTGCAGGCGGCGCAAGCCCTGCTGGGCGAACACGATTTCACCTCGTTCCGAGCGGCACAGTGCCAGGCCCACTCGCCCGTCAAGGATCTGATGAGGATGGACATCGCGCGCCGCGGAAGCTACTGGCGCTTCGAGTTCGAGGCCTCGGCCTTCCTGCACCACATGATCCGCAACATCATGGGTTGCCTGATCGCCATTGGCAGCGGCAACCGTCCTCCCTCCTGGATGGCCGAGGTGCTGCAGGCCCGCAGCCGCGACGCCGCCGCCCCGACCTTTTCCCCTGACGGCCTGTACTTTCTCGGACCGGTCTACGATGCCGGGCTGGGTCTGCCCGAGGGCACACCCGCTTTCGACTGGCTGCCATGACACCCCACCACCGCACGCGCATCAAGATTTGCGGCCTCACCCGCGAGGCGGACGTGGACACGGCCGTGCGCGCTGGCGCCGACGCCATTGGCTTCGTGCTGTACGCCCAGAGCCCTCGCCATGTGACGGCGCGGCGCGCCGGCGAACTCGCTCGCCGCCTGCCACCCTTCGTCACACCGGTGCTGCTGTTCGTCAACGCCACCCCTGACCAGATCCGCCAGGGCTGCGACGCCGTGCCCCAGGCCCTGCTGCAGTTCCACGGCGATGAGACGCCCGCCGAGTGCCAGGCCGCCGGCCGGCCCTACCTGCGCGCGGCGCGCATTCCCACCGGCCCCGCCGGGGCCGGCTTCGATCTTCTAAAATACGCCTCGGACCACTCGGCCGCCCAGGCCATCCTGCTCGACGCGCTCGTCGAGGGCTATGGCGGTGGTGGTCAATCCTTCGACTGGACAGCCTTCCCTTGGTCACATCCACTTCTAAACGCCAGCTCTCGCCTCGTTTTGTCTGGTGGACTCACGCCTGCAAACGTGACCGATGGCATCACGCGCGTGCGGCCCTGGGCCGTTGACGTGAGCTCCGGGGTCGAAGCCGCCAAAGGCATCAAGGACCCCGACAAGATGCTCGCCTTCGTGGCCGCCGTGCGGGCGGCCGATGCGCAGACCCCCTGCTCGACCTGACCCCTTTCATGGGGTCAGGCTGGCAGTCCCACCGAGACACCCCATGCAGACGACCTACCAACAACCCGACGCCCGCGGCCATTTCGGCATCTACGGCGGCAGCTTCGTGAGCGAGACGCTCACCCACGCGATCAACGAACTCAAGGCCGCGTACGCGAAATACCAGCACGACCCCGAGTTCCTGGCCGAGTTCGAGAGCGAGCTGGCCCATTTCGTGGGCCGCCCCAGCCCGGTCTACCACGCCGCGCGCATGAGCCGAGAGGCCGGCGGCGCGCAGATCTTCCTCAAGCGCGAAGACCTCAACCACACCGGCGCGCACAAGGTGAACAACACCATCGGCCAGGCCATGCTGGCGCGTCGCATGGGCAAGCCGCGCGTCATCGCCGAAACCGGGGCCGGCCAGCACGGCGCTGCGCACCGCGACCATCTGCGCGCGCTACGGCCTGGAGTGCGTGGTCTACATGGGCAGCGAAGACGTGAAACGCCAGAGCCCCAACGTCTACCGCATGAAACTGCTGGGCGCCACCGTGGTGCCGGTGGAGTCGGGCAGCAAGACGCTCAAGGATGCGCTGAACGAGGCCATGCGCGACTGGGTCGCCAACGTCGACAACACCTTCTACATCATCGGCACCGTGGCCGGCCCGCACCCCTACCCGATGATGGTGCGCGACTTCCAGAGCGTGATCGGCAAGGAGTGCCTGGTGCAGGTGCCCGAGATGCTGGCCGCCGCCGGATGCCGCAGCGAACAGCCCGACGCGGTGATCGCCTGCGTGGGCGGCGGCAGCAATGCCATGGGCATCTTCCACCCCTACATCCCCTATGAAGCCACCCGCCTGATCGGCGTGGAAGCCGCTGGCGAAGGCCTGGAGAGTGGCAAACATTCGGCCTCGCTGCAGAAAGGCAGCCCGGGTGTGCTGCACGGCAACCGCACCTACGTGCTGCAGGACGACAACGGCCAGGTGACCGAAACCCACAGCATCAGCGCGGGCCTGGACTACCCCGGCGTGGGGCCGGAGCACGCCTTCCTGAAGGACGTCGGCCGCGCCGAGTACGTGGGCATCACCGACACCGAAGCGCTCGAAGCCTTCCACCACCTCTGCCGCACCGAGGGCATCATCCCCGCGCTGGAGTCCAGCCACGCCGTGGCCTACGCCCTCAAGCTGGCCAAGACCATGAAGCCCGACCAGTCCATCCTGGTCAACCTCTCGGGCCGGGGCGACAAGGACATCGGCACCGTGGCCGACCTCTCGGGCGTCGATTTTTACGACAGACCTTCCATGCGCGGGCTCACCGTGAAGGGGGGCAACGCCAAATGAGCCGCATCGAAAACACCCTCTCCCAGCTCAAGTCCCAGGGCCGCAAGGCCTTGATTCCCTACGTCACGGCCGGTTTTCCGTTCGCCGACATCACGCCGGACCTGATGCACGGTATGGCCGAGGCCGGCGCCGACATCATCGAGCTCGGCGTGCCGTTCTCCGACCCGTCGGCCGACGGCCCCGTGATCCAGAAAGCCGGCGATCGCGCGCTGGCGCTGGGCATCGGCATGACCCAGGTGCTCGCCATGGTGCGCAGTTTCCGCGAGCGCAACCACACCACGCCGGTGGTGCTCATGGGCTACGCCAACCCGGTGGAGCGCTACGACCAGAAGCATGGCGCGGGCGCCTTCGTGCGCGATGCCAGCCAGGCGGGCGTGGACGGCGTGCTGATCGTCGACTACCCGCCCGAGGAATGCGAGGAATTCGCCGCCTCGCTGCGCGAGCACGGCATGGACTTGATCTTCCTGCTGGCCCCCACCTCCACCGACGAGCGCATGGCGCAGGTGGCGCGCGCTGCGCAGCGGCTATGTGTACTACGTGTCGCTCAAGGGCGTCACCGGCGCCGGCACGCTGGACATCGGCCAGGTCGAGGCCATGCTGCCCCGCATCCGCGCGCACGTGAGCGTGCCGGTGGGTGTGGGCTTCGGCATCCGCGATGCCGAAACGGCGCGCGCCATCGGCCAGACCGCCGACGCGGTGGTCATTGGCAGCAAGATCATCCAGTTGCTGGAGAACGAACCCCACGAAAAGGTGGTGGCGGTGGCGATCCAGTTCCTTCGCACCATCCGGAAAGCGCTCGACGCATAACCAGGCCCCCACGCTCCACCGCTGCGCGGGTCGCTGCCCCCCAAGGGGGCTGGGCCTGCCTTGGGGGCGGCCCGGCGGCTGGCCCGCGCCCAACCTCTCCCATGGTTTAATTCCCTTTGTCCCCCGCAAGGAGAGAAACATGTCCTGGCTCGAAAAACTGCTCCCCCCCAAGATCACCCCCACCGACCCGACCGAGCGCCGCAGCGTGCCCGAGGGCCTGTGGATCAAGTGCCCGAGCTGCGAAGCCGTGCTCTACAAGAACGATCTGGAAAAGAACCAGAACGTCTGCCCGCATTGCAGCCACCACCACCGCATCGGTGCGCGCGCGCGCCTCAATGCGTTCCTGGACGCTGAAGGCCGCTACGAAATCGCCCAGGAAGTGCTGCCGGTGGACGCGCTCAAGTTCAAGGACAGCCGCAAGTACCCGGAGCGCCTGAAAGACGCGCTGGAAACCACCGGCGAGACCGACGCGCTGGTGGTCATGGGCGGCGCGGTGCACGGTGTCAGCCTGGTGGTCGCGTGTTTTGAATTCGACTTCATGGGCGGCTCCATGGGCTCGGTGGTCGGCGAGCGCTTCGTGCGCGGCGTCGAAGAAGCCATCGCGCAAAAGGTGCCTTTCATCTGCTTCACCGCCACGGGCGGCGCGCGCATGCAGGAAGGCCTGCTCTCGCTCATGCAAATGCGCAAGACCAACGCGGCCCTGACGCGCCTGGCCAAGAAGGGCCTGCCCTACATCAGCGTGCTGACCGACCCGACCATGGGCGGGGTGAGCGCGGGCTTTGCCTTCGTGGGCGACGTGGTGATCGCCGAACCCCGGGCGCTGATCGGCTTTGCCGGCCCGCGCGTGATCGAGAACACCGTGCGGGTGAAGCTGCCCGAAGGTTTCCAGCGCGCCGAGTTCCTGCAGACCAAGGGCGCGGTGGACTTCATCTGCGACCGGCGCGAACTGCGCGCCACCATCGCCAACACCCTGGCCATGCTGCAGCGCCAGAGCGCCGACGCGGTGGTCGACGATTGAGTCCCACCTCCGGGGTTGCCGAGGCGCTCACGCTGTCGCAGCTCCCGCTGTTCCCGTTGCAGACGGTTCTGTACCCCGGTGGCTGGCTTCCTCTGCGCATCTTCGAGGTGCGTTACCTCGACATGATCGGCCGCTGCCACAAGGCCGGCGCGCCCTTTGGCGTGGTCTGCCTGAGCGAGGGCAGCGAGGTGCGGCGCCTTGACCCCGAGGCGCCCCCCGGGGGCGACGGTTTTGCGAAAGAGGTGTTCCACCCCGTGGGCACGCTGGCGCAGATCGAAAGCCTGGAACGGCCACAACCCGGCCTGATGATGATCCGCTGCCGTGGCCTGCAGCGGTTCCACGTGCAGCGCCGCAGCCAGCTGCCCCATGGCCTGTGGGTGGCGGATGTGCGACTCGACGAGCCGGAGGTTGCGGTGCCCGTGCCGGAACACCTGGCCCACACCCGGGACGGCCTGCAGCACCTGCTGCAGAACCTGCAGGAGCGCGACCCGGACAGCCTGGAGCAGTTGCCGCTGCAGCCGCCCTACCAGTGGGATGACAGTGGCTGGGTGGCGCAACCGCTGGGCCGAACTGCTGCCCGCGCCGGCCGAGCTCAAACAGCGCCTGATGGCGCTGGACAACCCTTTGTTGCGCCTGGAGCTGGTGTCGGACCTGCTGGACAAGCTGGGCCTGAACCGCTGATCAGCCCGGCAGCAGCGACAGCGCCTGCATGTAGCGCTCGCTGACCATCAGCGTGTCCCAATCGGGGGCGGCCATGCGGGGCAGCAACGCGAGCCGACGTTCTTCGCTCGCCGCGCTGGGCTGCCAGCGACTTTCCAGCACCGCCTGAGAGAGCGCGTCGATCGCCTCGTCGATCGGGGCGCCACCGTCCACCACCGACTGGTTGCAGAGCAGCACCATGTCCCCCCCGGCCGTGAGCGCGGCCAGCGCGGCTTCGGTGAAGCTCACTTCACGGCCACCGATCTGCCGCGCCGCGGCCATGCTGAGGTCGTCGCTGAAGATCGCACCGGTAAAGCCGAGGCGGCGCCGCAGGATGTCCTGCAGCCAGCGCGACGAGAAGCCGGCAGGGCGGTTGTCGACCTTGGGGTAGATCACGTGCGCGGGCATCACGGCCTGCAGGCTGGCCGAGAGCCAGCCGTAGGGCGCGGCGTCCTCGGCCAGGATGGCCTTGAGGCTGCGCCGGTCCACCGGGATCGCGAGGTGCGAGTCGGCCTTGACGAAACCATGGCCGGGGAAGTGTTTGCCGCAATGGCCCATGCCGCTCTGCAGCAGGCCGAGCATCAGGCCTTGCGCCAGCACCGTGACCAGGCGTGGATCGCGACCGAAGGCGCGGTCGCCAATCACCGAGCTCTCACCGTAATCCAGATCGAGCACCGGCGCAAAAGTAAGGTCCACGCCGCAGGCGCGCAGCTCGGCACCCAGCACAAAGCCGGCCGCGGTCGCGGCATTGCTCGCCTGCAGGGCCGCCGCGCCAGCGGGTTCGCCGGCCTTGGGGCCGCGCAGCCACATCTGGCCGAGGCTGCGCATGGCGGGCAGGTGGGTGAAACCGTCGGTGCAGAAGCGCTGCACACGGCCACCTTCATGGTCCACGGCGATCAGCAGGTCGTGCCGCACAGCCTTGATCTGGCGGCACAGCGCGGTGAGCTGGGCCCGATCCTGCCAGTTGCGGCCGAACAGGATGACGCCGCCGACCAGGGGATGGGCCAGGCGCTGGCGGTCCACCGTGGTCAGGCTGTGGCCGGCCACGTCGATGATGAGGGGAGCGTGAGGGTTCATGGAAACAGTTTCGGAAAAGTCAGTCCCGCTCCACCACCACGAAGCTGGCGGCGTAGTCGGTTTCGTCGGTCACGGTCACGTGCGCGCGCAGGCCTTGTGCCTCGAACCAGGTCTTCAGATCCCCGTGCAGGACGATGACGGGCTGGCCGCTGGGCAGGTTGTTGATCTCGCAGCGCCGCCAGGTCATGGGCAGGCGCATGCCCATGCCCACTGCCTTGGAAAACGCCTCCTTGGCGGAGAAGCGGGTGGCCAGGTAACGCAGACCGCGTTGCGGCCAACGCGCGCTGCGCTTTTGCCAGACGGTGAATTCGGCGTCGGTCAGCACCTTGCGCACGAAGCGCTCGCCCTGGCGCTGCAACACGGCCTCGATGCGCCGGATGTCGCAGATGTCAGTGCCGATGCCGTAGATCATGGCGCGAAGGCGTCGGCGATGCAGCGGTGGTAGTCGGCGATGGTGGCGCTGTAGCCCAGTTCCAGCGCGTCCGCGATAAGGGCATGGCCAATGGACACCTCGCTCACCCCCGGCACCGTGCGCAGGAAGGCCGTGAGGTTTTCGCGGTTCAGATCGTGCCCGGCGTTCACCCCCAAACCGGCGTCCAGCGCAGCCTGGGCGGCCGCCTGGAAACGCTGCAATTGCGCCTCGCGCTGCGGCGTGTGCCAGGCGGCCGCATAGGGCTCCGTGTAAAGCTCCACACGGTCGGCGCCCACCGCCTTGGCACCGACCATCTGGTCAGGCTCGGCGTCCATGAACAGGCTCACGCGCACCCCCAGCGCCCGGGCTTCGTCGATCAACGGGCGCAGGCGTTCGGCATCGGCCGGGAAGCCCCAGCCATGGTCGCTGGTGAACTGGCCTTCGCTGTCGGGCACGAAGGTGACCTGCTGCGGCCGCAGTTCGCGCACGAAGCCCATGAGGTTGTGGAACGGGTTGCCTTCGATGTTGAATTCGCGGTCGGGCCAGGCCTTGAGCAGCTCGGCGAGCTCGTGCACGTCGTGCGTGCGGATGTGGCGCTCGTCGGGCCGCGGGTGCACGGTGATGCCGTGCGCGCCGGCCTGCAGGCACAGCGTGGCCGCGCGCGCGACCGAGGGAATGCCCAGGTGGCGGGTGTTGCGCACCAGGGCCACCTTGTTGAGGTTCACCGACAAGGCGGTGGTCGGATGCGGGGATCGGGAGGCCACGGTCATGGTGAGGTCGCGGTGGGGAAGTTCTCTGGGGAGGCGCCCGAATCCGACGGCGTTCGCGGCCGGGTCATGGCTTGCACGTCGAGCATCAGCTGGCGGGTCTTGAACACGCGCACACCGCAATGGTAGTGCAGCAGGTTGCGCAGGGGCACGCGCACCGCCTGCAGGCAGGCCGCGCAGGCGCGCAAGGTGGGAATGAATGGCGCGGGTTCGTCCATGGCGGCCTGCAGGTCCAGCCACTGCTCGCCGGTGAGGGCCTGGCCATCATCGTCCTGCGCGGGCACCAACCCACTCTCGGGCACCAGCACATAGCGGCGCAAGGGGTCCAGGTCGGTCAGCGTGCTGCTCTCCTGGGCCAGGTCGGGCAACAGACCCACATCGCGCAACAACAGCAGTTCAAATGCCCGCAGGATCAGCGGTTGCGCATCGCTTTTCTCCGCCAGCAGTTGCACCGCAGTGGTGAAGTGGTCGAACAAGCGCTCGTGCGGGTCGTCGCGTGCGAGCAGGCGCATGAGCAGCTCGTTCAGATAGCTGCCCGAAATCAGCGCCTCGCCCGTGGGCATGACGTGCCCGCCCTGCCAGTGCGCTGCCTTCAGCGTGCGCACCTCGGCGTCGCCGCTCCAGGACACATGCAGGGGCTGCAACGGCAGCAGCACGGGGCGGAACTGGGAGGTGGGCCGCTTCACGCCCTTGCGCAACCAGGGCGATGCGGCCATGGTGGCGCGTGAAGACCTCGAGCACCAGGCTGGTCTCGCTCCAGTCGTAGCGGTGCAGCACGAAAGCGGGTTCGTCGGAGAAGCGTTTCAGGGCCATGCCGTGTGGCCTCGTGTGCCGGTCGGGTGTCCAGCAGCCGCTGGCTTACTCGTAGCCGAACGAGCGCACGCGAGCGTCGTCGTCCGCCCAACCCGAGCGCACCTTCACCCAGAGCTCCAGGAACACCTTGCAATCCCAGAGCTTCTCCAGTTCCTGCCGGGCCTCGGTGCCGATGCGCTTGAGCTTTTCGCCCTTCTCGCCGATCACCATGCCCTTGTGCCCCTCACGCTCGACCACGATGGTGGCGGCGATGCGCTTGAGCGTGCCCTCCTCCTCGAACTTGTCGATGATGACCGTGGAGGTGTAAGGCAACTCGTCGCCGGTCAGGCGGAACAGTTTTTCGCGCACCATCTCGCTCGCCATGAAGCGCTCGCTGCGGTCCGTCAAGTCGTCCGGATCGTGCATCCAGGGTTGCTGCGGCAGGTATTTTTCGCAGATCGAGAACAGGCGCTGGATGTCCTTGGGCGCCTTGGCCGACATGGGCACGAACTCGGCGAACGGATGGCGCTCCTGCATGGAGCGCAGCCAGGGCGCCAGATCACCGCGGCGGTGCACAAGGTCAAACTTGTTCGCCACCAGCATCACCGGCACGTTGGCGGGCAACAGCGAGAGCACCTTGGCATCGGCCAGGTTGAAATGCCCGGCTTCGACGACAAAGAGGATCAGGTCGACATCGTTCACCGCGCCCAGCACGGTCTTGTTCAGAGCGCGGTTGAGCGCGTTGCCGTGGCGGGTCTGGAAACCGGGTGTGTCCACGAACACGAACTGCGTGGGGCCGACGGTGCGCATGCCGGTGATGCGGTGGCGCGTGGTCTGCGCCTTGCGCGAAGTGATGCTCACCTTCTGGCCGACCAGCGCGTTGAGCAAGGTGGACTTGCCCACATTGGGCTTGCCGACGATGGCGACATAACCACAGCGTTGCTCCGCCGGGTCCACGGGTTCCGCCGCTGGTGGTTCATCCGCCGCCGGATCACCGGTTGGAGCGGCGGCGTCGGCCGTGTCTTTGCCCAGGACCCTGGCCAGCATGGCGTCCAGATCGGGGTTGGAGGAAGGGGGGGTGGCAGGGGCGGACATGGATCAGGAAGGCTGGGTGGTGCGGCTCACCACGGGGGACTCGGTGGACGCGGCGGCGGCGCCCGGGCTGGCGGTCAGGTGCTGCAACATGGCCGCGGCGGCGGCCTGCTCGCCCGCACGGCGGGAAGCGCCAATGCCGCGCTCGCTGCGACCAGTTTCCGTCACGGTGCACTCCACATCAAAGGTCTGCTTGTGCGCTTCGCCGAGCGTGCGCACGACGCGGTAGACCGGGAGTTTCATTTTGCGCGCCTGCAGCCACTCCTGCAATTCGGTTTTGGGGTCCTTGCCCATCGCACTCATCTGGGCGCTGAGCTCAACCCCGCTGTAGAGCCGGTGCACCAGCGCCGCGGCGACTTCGAAGCCCGCGTCGAGGTAGACGGCACCGATCACGGCCTCCAGGGCATCGGCCAGGATCGAGGGTCGCTTGTGCCCCCCCGAGCGTTTTTCGCCATCGCCCAGGCGCAGGCAGGCCGAAAGCCCCAGGCTGGAAGCGATCTGGAACAGGGTGTCCTGCTTGACCAGGTTGGCGCGCACCCGGGACAGGTCGCCTTCGGGCAGCTGGTTGAGCTTCTCGAACAGCAGGCCGGAAATCGCCAGGCTCAGCACCGAGTCCCCCAGAAACTCCAGGCGTTCGTTGTGATCGGCGGTGAAGCTGCGGTGGGTCAGCGCGCGCTCGAGCAGGCGCGGGTTGGCAAACGGGTGTTGAAGGCGCTTCTGCAGCGCCAGCAGTTCGGGGCTCAATGGGACCAGCGCCCGCCGGGACGCTGCCGGTCCGTCATGTTCTTCACTTCGAGCGACCTTCGTATTTCATCACCAGGTGCGCCGGCCCCACCAGGGGGATTTCGCGCGCGTAAGCGAAGGAGACCACGACGCGATCCCCCTCCTTGCCCACCGTGAGGTCCTTGCCGGCCACGGCGCGGATGTCGTCGATCTGCGCCGCCTTGTCGAAGATGCTGCGCACCTCGGCCACCGTGCTGCCAGCGGCAGCCTTGTCCACCGCCTTCTTCACGGCGAGGTATTCGATGTAGGTGGGGGCCACCTGCGCGAGGATGACACCCGTGTACGCCAGCAAGACACCGACGATGAGCAGGCCGAAAAAGGTCAAACCCTGTTGTTGTCGCTTCAGCTTCATGTGTTCATCCCCTTGAAACCAACCAGCAGGCTCACTCGAACGACCCGATGCGGCCGAGGTCCCCGAAGTTCATCCAGACAAAAAAGGCCTTGCCCACGATGTTCGCGTCCGGCACGAAGCCCCAGTAGCGCGAGTCCAGGGAGTTGTCGCGATTGTCACCCATCATGAAATAGTGGCCCTGGGGCACCTTGCAGGTAACGCCCTCGACGGTGTACCTGCAGGCGTTGCTGAAGGGAAACTCCGTGGTGCCCTGGATGAAGGCCGGACGGTCGTCGTCGTTGAGGGTGTTGTAGCTGCGCGCGTCCAGGGTCTCGCGGAACTGGCGCGCATAGCGCATGGTCTCGCTGTCGAAGAACTCGGGCTGCGCCACGCGCGGCACCGGCTTGCCATTCACCGTGAGCTGCTTGTTCAGGTAGGCCACCTCGTCGCCCGGCACCCCGATCACCCGCTTGATGTAGTCCAGGCTGGGTTGCGGCGGATAACGGAACACCATCACATCGCCCCGTTGGGGGGTGTGGTTCTCCATGATCTTGGTGTTGAAGACCGGCAAGCGCACTCCGTAGTGGAATTTGTTCACCAGTATGAGATCGCCCACGCGCAAGGTGGGGATCATGGAGCCAGACGGTATCTTGAAGGGCTCGAACAGAAAGGAACGCAGGACGAAGACTGCCAGGATCACGGGGAACAGGCCGGCCGTCCAGTCCAGCCACCAGGGCTGGGCCAGCAGCTTCTGCCGCGCGTTGTCCACGTCGCCTTCGATGTGCGTGAAGCCTTGCTTGAGCAGCGCCTCCTTGCGCGTGTTGTGCTCGAGCAGCAATTGCTGCGCCGCACGGCGGCGGCGGGGCAGGAAAATCAGCTTTTCGGCGATCCAGTAGACCCCTGTCACCGCCGTTGCCAGCATCAGCAGCACGGCGAAGTTGCCCTCCACCACACCGGTGTACCAGGCGACCGCGTAAGCGGCGAACGCCGCCAGGATCACCGCGGTGATCGATGCCATGGCCGCCGGCATCAGTCCTGCACCTGCAAAATGGCGAGAAAGGCCTCTTGGGGCACTTCGACCGAGCCGATCTGTTTCATGCGCTTCTTGCCTGCTTTCTGTTTTTCGAGGAGTTTGCGTTTGCGGGTGATGTCACCGCCGTAGCATTTTGCCAGCACGTTCTTGCGCAGCGCCTTGATGGTTTCGCGGGCGATCACGTTGCCTCCGATGGCCGCCTGGATGGCCACGTCGAACATCTGGCGGCTGATGATCTCACGCATCTTCGCGGCCACCGCACGGCCCCGGTACTGGGCCTGGGTGCGGTGCACGATGATGGACAGGGCGTCGACCTTCTCGCCGTTGAGCAGGATGTCGACCTTCACCACGTCGGAGGCGCGGTACTCCTTGAATTCGTAGTCCATGGAGGCATAGCCCCGGCTGACCGACTTCAGCTTGTCGAAGAAGTCCAGCACGATCTCGCCCAAGGGCATGTCGTAGGTCAGCATGACCTGCTTGCCGTGGTAGGCCATGTTGATCTGCAAACCGCGCTTCTCGGTTGGCCAGCGTCATGACCGCGCCCACGTACTCCTGGGGCATATAAAGATGCACCGTGACGATAGGCTCGCGGATTTCCTCGATCCGGCCCTGGTCGGGCATCTTGGACGGGTTCTCCACCATCAGGACCTCGCCATCGGGCTTGACCACCTGGTAGACCACGCTGGGCGCGGTGGTGATCAGGTCCTGGTCGAACTCGCGCTCCAGGCGCTCCTGCACGATCTCCATGTGCAGCAGGCCCAGGAAACCGCAGCGGAAGCCGAAGCCCAGCGCCTGCGACACTTCCGGCTCGTAGTGCAGCGACGCGTCGTTGAGCTTGAGCTTCTCCAACGCGTCACGCAAGGCGTCGTACTGGTTGGCCTCGGTCGGGTACAGACCGGCGAACACCTGGGGCTGCACTTCCTTGAAGCCCGGCAAGGCTTCGGTGGCCGGGCCGGCGTTGTTGGGCAGCTTCTTCTCCAGCGTGATGGTGTCGCCCACCTTCGCCGCCTGCAGCTCCTTGATGCCGGCGATGATGTACCCCACCTCCCCCGCTTCCAGGGCCTCGCGCGGCTCGTTGGCCGGCGTGAACACACCGAGGTTGTCGGCGTTGTAGACGGTGTTGGTCGCCATCATCTTGAAGCGCTCGCCCTTCTGCAGGCGACCGTCGACCACGCGCACCAGCATCACCACGCCCACGTAGGCGTCGTACCAGCTGTCCACGATCATCGCGCGCAGCGGCGCATCGGGCCGCCCCTTGGGCGCCGGAATGCGCGCGACCACCGCTTCCAGAATGTCTTCCACGCCCATGCCGGTCTTGGCCGAACAGGGAATTGCATCGGTGGCATCGATGCCGATCACGTCCTCGATCTCGCTCTTGGCGTTCTCCGGGTCGGCGTTGGGCAGGTCCATCTTGTTGAGCACCGGCACCACCTCCACACCCAGGTCGAGCGCGGTGTAGCAATTGGCGACGGTCTGGGCCTCGACCCCCCTGGCTGGCATCGACCACCAGCAACGCGCCTTCGCAAGCCGAGAGCGAACGAGACACCTCGTAGGAGAAGTCCACGTGGCCCGGGGTGTCGATCAAATTGAGGTTGTAGACCTGACCGTCGCGGGCCTTGTACTTGAGCGCGGCGGTCTGCGCCTTGATGGTGATGCCGCGCTCCTTCTCGATGTCCATCGAGTCGAGCACCTGCTCGCTCATCTCACGATCGGACAGCCCCCCGCACAGGGAAATGATGCGGTCAGCGAGCGTGGACTTGCCATGATCGATGTGCGCGATGATCGAAAAATTGCGGATGTGATTCATCAGGAAAGCGGCTCAGGCACGAGAAAAACCGCAGGTTCACACAGGAACGGGCGGCCATAAAAAAGGGCGCGTCAGCTGCTGACGCGCCCGTAACCAACAATCAATGGCAACTGCGATAGTTGGGGTTTCATTGTAGGCAAAAAGCCTGGAATGCACACCTCCGAACCACCGCCGTTACCCTGTTGCAGCGCAGCAACGTCAAAGTTATGCACAGCTCATTCACAGGAAAACGGGACAACGTGTGAGGCAGCTGTGGATGACTTGGGAACATCCTGCGGCACTTCCACATCGTGGATCGACGTGGCGCATGGGCACAGGAATCTGTTCAGAACAGGGGCTATTTTAGCGAATTCAGTCATGAGACCGACAAGTGTTGTAAGCGTTCACTAACAAAAAGAAAATTTTGGGTGCTGCGTACTGTGGAAAACCCCGTGTGGCGAATCGGCCACCGAAAAAAATAACCCCCAATCCCAATCGGGACAGGGGGTTATTGGCCGGAGGACGCGGCTCAGCGTGCTGCGCGGATCACCGCATACTGGGCCCACTCCCCGCGGCGGAACAGCACGTTGATCGGCTTGCTCTTCTCGACCTTGCCCAGGGCAGCTTCGACTTCCTTGACGCTGGCGGTCTCGGTGTTGGCGATCGCCACGATCACGTCGCCTTCGCGCAGCCCCGCACGCGCAGCGGGGCCTTCGGCCGAGGCCACACGCACACCGCCCTTGAGAGTGAGTTCCTTCTTCTCGGCCGCAGTGAGTTCTGCCAGGCTCAGGCCCAGCGCCTGCAGGGCATTGCTGGACTGAGGCTTGGTCGGCTCCGGTGCTGCGGCCTTGGCCTCCGGGCGCTCCGGTTCGAGCTCGGCCACGATGATCGAGAGCTCGCGCTGGCTGCCCCGGCGAAACACCGTCATGCTGCTCTTGTTGCCCGGCTTGGTGTTGCCCACGAGGCGCGGCAAATCCACGGACTTGTCGATCTCCTTGCCGTCGAACTTGACGATGATGTCGCCCGGCTCCACGCCGGCCTTGGCCGCTGGCGAGTTCGGCTCCACCCCGCGCACCAGCGCCCCCTTGGGCTGGCCCAAGCCGATGGACTCGGCCACGTCCTTGCTCACCTGATCGATCTGCACGCCGATGCGGCCACGCGTCACGCGCCCGGTGGCCCGGAGCTGATCGGAGACGCGCACCGCCTCATCGATGGGGATCGCGAACGAGATGCCCTGGAAACCACCCGAGCGCGAATAGATCTGGCTGTTGATGCCCACCACCTCGCCGCGCATGTTGATCAGCGGGCCGCCCGAGTTGCCCGGGTTGATGGCCACGTCGGTCTGGATGAACGGCAGGAAATCCCCCGTGTCGCGCTGCTTGGCACTCACGATGCCGGCGGTGACCGTGTTTTCCAGGCCGAAGGGGGAGCCGATGGCCATGACCCATTCACCGACGCGCAGGCGATTGATGTCGCCGATCTTGACGGCCGTCAATCCCGATGCCTCGATCTTCACCACGGCCACGTCGGTGCGTTTGTCCGCCCCCACGAGCTTGGCCTTGAACTCGCGCTTGTCGGGCAGGGTGACGATGAGTTCGTCGGCGCCATCGACCACGTGCGCGTTCGTCATGATGAGACCGTCCGCGCTCAGGATGAAACCCGAGCCCACGCCCCGGGGTTGCGCCTCTTCGGACGGTGGCCGCTCCTGGCGGGGGCCGCGCGGCGTCATGCCGGGAGGAATGGGAATGCCGAAGCGGCGGAAAAACTCCAGCATCTGCTCGTCCGGCGCCGAGCCGCCTGGGCCTTCCTTGCTGGCGCGCTCCAGGGTGCGGATGTTGACCACCGACGGCCCCACGAGGTCCACGAGGTCCGTGAAATCAGGCAGCCCACGCACGCTGGCCGCCGGTGGCACAGTGGGAACCTGGGCTGCCGCGGTGGACGAGGTCGCCAAGCCTGCAGCGCCGCTCACCACCAGCGCGGCCGTGGTCAGCATGCTCAGGAGCGGGATTCGCACGGTGTCGGAGCGCGTCATGGAAATCCTTTACAGGTACGCAAAAAAAGAGGATATGCCGAAAAACAAAAGGCCGCCGGGAACAAGGCCGGCCGCCGACGCGAAGCAGGCCATCTCCGGGCGGCCAGGCGACGCATCTACCGGGTTCGCTCCAAGGCGATGGCGAATCGGCGCAAGGTGGCCGCGGGCGCTTCCCCCATCACGGTCAACCAATGGTCGCCCACCCGGCGGTTGACCGAATTCGTGGCGCCCACCGTGGCGGAGGTCTCCTGCGTGTGGCGCTGCGCATCGAACGGCTCGACAAACAGGGACACCGACGCCAGGCCATCCGAGAACACCCATTGCATGGAGGCCTGGCCAGGACCTTGCGCCGCGGCTCCGGGCGTCTCGCGCGTGTGACAGCTCATGGCGGTGAAGCCAGGCACCGGCTCTTTCAGACGCCAGCCCTCCGCCTCCGCGGTGGTCTTTTTCAAGGTGGGCTTGTGGACCTCATAGCCTCGGGTGTCTTTCATGAGCTTCGAGAGCTTGTCCATGCTCACCGGGGCATCGAGCTGCAGCTCGGAGAAGGCCACCTGCTCCAGCACCGCGCCCTGCTCGCCCAGGGTCTGCAGCTTCACCACCAGCCCCGTCTGGCGCTCGGACCAGATGCGGTAGCCGAAGCGAAGGTCGTCGCGCGGCAGAATTTCCACCATGTCGGCCAGATGCCCGGCCACCCGCTGCACACCCACTTCCCGCGCGCTGTAGAACTGCGGGATCAGGTTGCTTGGCGTGCGCAGCAGCTCGGGGAACATGCCCAGCGAATCGCGTTTCTCGACGAACGCGGTTTTCGCCTCTGGCACAAAAGTGATGACCTCCTTGTTGCGGCGAATGGTCGTTCGCGGCGCGCCAGTCAGGGTATCGACCCGCTCCATCTGCTGCGCGCCATCGCACACATGCCAGATCTTCGAGGCCGACATGGCGCTTCCTGCGGACACCACCAGGGTACCGATGTAGGAGCGCTGGTTCGAGGCTTCGTGCATGCGCGTCAGCCATTCGTTGACACTTCGCACATGGGCCGAGGCCGGTGCGTTCTGCGCATGCACCGGCGCCATGAAGCCCGAAACCAGGGCGACAAGCGCAGCCGCACCCCAGCGCCGGATGACGGGCCTTCCATGTTGAAACCGCATCACGCTCACATCACCACGAAAAGGCAGGGTCAGGACTAGCGCCATGGTGCCTCAGCGTCCTGCGGCGTCGTAAGTGGCATTGCGGATGAAGCCGGTGGGCATCTGTAGCGCCGACATGCCGCCATTCTGGCGGTGTTCGGCCAACAACTCTTCCAGACGCGCGTCGCGGATCAAGGGGCCTTGCCCGGTGTTCACCACCACCGCGTTGGACGGAGCAGCCGCCGCGCTGACCGCCACGGGAGCCGCGGCTTGTTGCGTTGGCACTGGAGCCGAGGCCAGTTGAGGGCCTGCTGCACCGCCCGGGCCCGAGGGCGCACCGCTCAACACCGTCCAGCTCACGGCCATGACGGCCGCCAGCGAGGCCAGCCCGGCCACCATCTTCCAGCGAAAAACCGCGTCATTGGCCGCAGGCACCTGCACCAGCGCTGCGGGCGGGTTTTGCACCAGCAACCGCCCCTCGCCCACGGGCGCCGACTCCGATCGCAGCCGTTCACGCACCCCGGCCAGAAAGTCGCCGGGTGCCTGGGGCGGTGGCCACCACGCGGTTGCCACGCAACACATCGCCGATCACCTGGTAGGTGTGCCAACTCGCGAACACCTCCGCGCGGCCTTCATCGGCTGCGAGCAGCCCTTCGAGCAATGCGGCATCGAGCTCGCCATCCACCAGCGCGGACAAAGCCTGCTCCGGGGCAACGAGATCGATCTCTTTCTGAGGCCGAAGGTTCAAATTGACTTGTGCGGCATTCATGATGAATTTCCTGAAATTCCCTACTCGCGGGGCGATGGACAAGCTTTCAATGGCCTGCCCCGCCTCTTCTACCAGCGTTTGCCTGTCTGACGCTCCAGCATTGGCTTGATGCGCCCTGAAATGGCCTCGCGCGCCCGGAAAATCCGGGATCGCACTGTGCCGATGGGGCATTCCAGCGCTGCGGCAATCTCTTCATAGCTCATGCCCTCGATTTCCCGCAGGGTGATCGCCATGCGCAACTCTTCGGGCAGCGCGTCCATGGCGGCGTTGACCGCCTCGGCGATTTCCTTGCTGGCCAGCACCGCTTCGGGCGTTTCGGTGTCGGCCACTCCCGAATTTAGTTCGCGTTCCGGAGCGGAAGTTTCATCGTCTTCCCCGGATTTCATCTGAGACTGGAAGACCAGCGGATCGCGCTTGAGTTCCATGAGCTGTTTTTTGGCCGTATTGACCGCAATGCGGTACAGCCAGGTGTAGAACTGCGCGTCACCCCGAAACTGAGCGAGCGCGCGGTAAGCCCGGATGAAGGTCTCCTGGGCAATGTCCTGGACCAGGTCGGTGTCGCGGACCATGCGCCCGATCAGCCGCTCCACGCGGCGCTGGTACTTGATGACCAGCATCTCGAAGGCACGCTGCTCCCCCGCGAGCGTGCGCTGCACCAGCATGACGTCGCTGTCGGGTGGTGGTGGAGCGGTGTGGTCTTCGAGAGTCATGCGCGCGGAAATATAACCCAGGCCATTCGCCGGCTCATGCGCGGGCCGATATCAGCGCCCGGCGCAGGTCGTTCCAGAGCGCTGGATTGCGACCACGCTCCGCCCAGATCCAGCGCGCGGGCGCGTCTGCGGAACACAGGCGCAACAGCACAGCGCCCTGCCAGTCCATCACCCGCTCCACGCGCTGCAACGGCACGCCCTCGGGGCACGATTCGCTGTACCAGTGCCAGACACCTGCCGGCGTTTCGGGATCGCGCCTTTCCAGCGCACTCCATTTCAGCCGCCCCACGGGAGACCGTCGCCAGGTCCACAGGGCGCCCATCACCCATATGGACCACAGCGTGCCCCCCACCACGCCCGACCAGGAAGCACCGCGGGTCGGGTCGAGCCCATACCACAGGCCCAGGACAGCGGCACCCAGCACGGCCAGAAGCGCGAGCAGGACGCCATACAAACCACAACGCCCCACCGGAAACATCACCGATGGGGCGTTGTGCATGCGGATTCTTCGTGAAGATAGGCGCGATCAGAGCGTTCAGGCGCGCCGGAAAACCAGCGTTCCATTGGTGCCGCCGAAACCGAAGTTGTTTTTCACGGCCACGTCGATCTTCACGTCCCGCGCCGTATTGGCGCAGTAGTCCAGGTCACACTCCGGGTCCTGGTTGAAGATGTTGATGGTCGGTGGCACCTTCTGGTGGTGCAGCGACAGCACGGTGAACACCGACTCGATGCCCCCGGCGCCCCCCAGCAGGTGGCCGGTCATGGACTTGGTCGAGCTGACCACCATGTTCTTGGCATGGTCACCCAGGGCCGCCTTGATGGCGTTCGTCTCGTTGATGTCACCCAGCGGCGTGGAGGTGCCGTGGGCATTCAGGTAATCCACCTGATCGGCGTTGACCCCCGCGTTGCGCAAGGCTCCCAGCATCGCACGGCGTGGGCCGTCCATGTTGGGCGCCGTCATGTGACCCGCATCGGCGCTCATGCCGAAACCGGCCAACTCGGCGTAGATCTTCGCGCCGCGTGCCTTGGCGTGCTCGTACTCTTCGAGCACCATCACGCCCGCGCCCTCGCCCAGCACAAAGCCATCGCGGTCCTTGTCCCAGGGACGGGACGCGGTCTTGGGATCGTCGTTGCGGGTCGACAGCGCGCGCATGGCGGCAAAACCGCCAATGCCCAGCGGCGACACGGTGGCTTCGGAACCACCGGCGATCATCACGTCGGCGTCGCCGTACTCGATCATGCGGCCGGCCTCACCGATGCAATGCAGGCCCGTGGTGCAGGCCGTGACGATGGCGATGTTCGGCCCCTTGAAGCCGAACTTCATCGACACGTGTCCCGAGATCATGTTGATGATCGAGGCCGGCACGAAGAAGGGAGTGATGCGCCGTGGACCGCGGTTGGTCAGCTCGGTGTGCGTGTCCTCGATCAGCGGCAAACCGCCGATGCCCGAGCCAATCACGCAACCGATGCGCGTGGCCTGCTCCTCACTGAGCTGGTCACCCGTCAGGAGGCCCGAATCCGCCACCGCCTGCATCGACGCAGCCACGCCGTAATGGATGAAGGTGTCCATCGTCCGCGCTTCCTTGGCGGTGATGTACTCATCCAGGTTGAACCCCTTGACCTCTCCTGCAAATTTGCAGGCGAAGTTCGACGCGTCGAACCTCGTGATGAAATCAATGCCGGATTGTCCAGCCAGGAGGTTGGCCCAGGAATCGGCCACCGTGTTGCCCACGGGGCTGATGCAACCCAGACCGGTCACGACGACGCGGCGACGGCTCATCTGTGCTTCAGGCCTTCTGGTTGGCCAACGCGTAGTCGATGGCTTTCTGAACCGTGGTGATCTTTTCGGCTTCTTCGTCGGGGATTTCGATACCGAACTCGTCTTCCAGCGCCATCACCAGTTCAACCGTGTCCAGAGAATCGGCGCCCAGGTCGGCCACGAAGGCCTTTTCGTTGGTGACCTGTCCCTCTTCCACACCGAGTTGTTCGGCAATGATTTTCTTAACACGTGCTTCGATATCGCTCATAGGTCCCTCTGAGGGTGGTTGAAATACAGTCCGCCATTTTAGCCGTGCCGGGAAAGTGATCCCGGGTGGCCCGCCGGGCGGCTGACGCGGCGAGGAAAAGGGGTGAATGCTCCGGACTCAGGACATGAACATGCCGCCGTTGACGTGCAGTTCCTGTCCCGTGACATAGGCCGCCTGAGGGCTGCTCAGGTAAGCCACCGCGTGCGCGATGTCGGCGGGTTTGCCCAGATGCCCCAGAGGGATCTGGCCCAACAAGGCTTTTTGCTGTTCTTCGGGCAAGGCCGCGGTCATGTCGGTCTCGATGAAACCCGGTGCCACACAGTTGACCGTGATGTTGCGGCTGCCCAGTTCGCGCGCCAAGGCGCGCGTCATGCCCGCCACGCCGGCCTTGGCAGCAGCGTAGTTGGCTTGGCCGGCGTTGCCCGACGCACCCACCACGCTGGTGATGCTGACGATGCGGCCATAGCGCTGCTTCATCATCGGGCGAATGACGGCGCGGCTCATGCGGAAGACGGCCTTGAGGTTGGTGTCCAGCACCGCGTCCCAGTCGTCGTCCTTGAGGCGCATGGCCAGCATGTCGCGCGTGATGCCGGCGTTGTTCACCAGCACCTGCAGACCGCCGTGGGCCTTGACGATCTCGTCGATCAAAGCCTCGGCCGCAGCCGCGTCATTCACATCCAGCTTCGCGCCCCGGCAACCGGTAGTAGCGCCAGGCGCGGCCGACAGCGCCGCACCGATGCGCGCCGCGCCTTCGTCGCTGGTCGCGGTACCGATCACGATCAGGCCACGCGTCGCCAGTTCCTGCGCGATGGCCGCGCCAATGCCCCGCGAGGCGCCCGTGACCAGGGCCACCTGGCCCGCAAATTTGATTTCAGACATGGGAGTTCTCCAGACTTCAGGCCAGCAAGGCCTTGACCTCGGCCAGCGTGGCGGGGTCGAACAGGGCCGCACCGGTCAAGGACGGATCCACGCGCTTGACCATCGCGGCCAGCACCTTGCGCGGCCCGCATTCGACCAGGGTGTCGATGCCGCGGGCCTTGATCGCACCCACGCACTCGACCCAGCGCACCGGCCCGAAAGCCTGCCGGTACAGGGCTTCGCGGATGCGATCGGGGTCGGACTCCACCGCAACATCGATGTTGTTGATCACGGGAATCTGCGGCGCCGCAAACGGCGTCGCGGCAAGCTTTTCCTTCAATTTCTCGGCGGCCGGCTTCATCAGGCTCGAGTGGAAAGGCGCGGACACCGGCAAGGGCAGCGTGCGCTTGGCACCATGTGCCTTGAGCACCTCACACGCCTTGTCGACGGCGGCCTTGCTGCCCGCGATGACGGTCTGCACCGGGTCGTTGTAGTTCACGGCCTCCACCACTTCGGCGCTGCCGGCACCAAAACTGGACTGTGCCTCCAGGCAACCCGCCACCACGGCCGCGGCGCTCAGGCCCAGCACGGCCGCCATGGCCCCCGTGCCCGGTGGCACCGCCTCCTGCATGGCCTGCGCACGAAAGCGCACCAGCGGAGCGGCCTGTGCGAGGGTCAAGGACCCCGCAGCCACCAGCGCGGAATACTCGCCCAGCGAATGCCCCGCGACCGCCATGGGCAAAGCGCCACCTTCGGCGCGCCAGACGCGCCAGGCCGCCACGCCCGCCACCAGCATCACAGGCTGGGTGTTCACGGTCATGGCCAGCACATCGGCCGGGCCTTCGTGGATCAGCTTGCCCAGGTCTTCACCCATGGCATCCGAAGCTTCCTTCAGCGTCTCCTGAACGGCGGGGTGATCGCCCCACGCATCGAGCATGCCCACGGCCTGAGAGCCCTGGCCCGGAAACACAAACGCAAAATTCTTCATGGAGATATTCAGTTCAGACGAAAGCAGAGAAGGCGGTGCTCAGAAATCGAGCAGCACCGAGCCCCAGGTGAATCCGCCGCCAACGCCTTCGAGCATCAGCGTGTCGCCTTTTTTGACTTGTCCCTGTCGCACCGCGTGGTCCAGCGCCAACGGGATGGAGGCCGCCGAGGTGTTGCCGTGCTGGTCGACGGTTACAACCACCTTGTCCAGCGGCAGTTTGAGCTTGCGCGCCGTGCTGTGCATGATGCGGATGTTCGCCTGGTGCGGGATCAGCCAGTCGATGTCTTCCGTGGTCTTGCCGGCCTTGATGAGCGTGGCCCGCGCGGTGTCTTCCAGCACGCCCACTGCCAGCTTGAAGACCGCCTGGCCATCCATCTTGAGCAGTGGGTCGCCGAGGATCTGCCCGCCGGAGACGTGGCCCGGCACACACAGAATGCCCGTGTGCTTGCCGTCTGCATGGATGTCGGTGGCCAGAATGCCCGGCGTGTCCGAGGCCTCCAGCACCACGGCACCGGCGCCATCGCCAAACAGCACGCAGGTGGTGCGGTCGCTGAAATCGAGCAGGCGGCTGAAGATCTCGGTACCGACCACCAGGGCCTTGCGCGAGGTGCCCGAGCGGATCAATGAATCCGCGACGGTCAGGGCATAGATGAAACCTGTGCACACCGCCTGCACGTCGAAGGCCGGGCACCCGGCGATGCCCAGCTTGCGCTGCACGATGGTCGCGGTCGAAGGAAAGACCATGTCCGGCGTGGACGTGGCCACGATGATCAGGTCGATGTCGCCCGGCGCCACCTGGGCCGCGGCCAAGGCCTGTTGGCAGGCCTCGACGGCCAGATCACTGGCATAGACCCCGTCGGCCACGAAGTGACGCGCCCGGATGCCGGTGCGTTCGACGATCCAGTCGTCGCTCGTTTCCACGCCGCGCGGTGCCAGCAGCTCGACCATGTCGGCGTTGGTCAGGCGCTGGGGCGGCAGGCTGCTGCCAGTGCCGGTGATGCGGGCGTAGCGTGTCATGCGGGTGAGAGGCGAAATTTCAAAGGGTCGGAATGCTCTTGAGCTCGCTGGGCACGGACTCCGGAGCAATCAGCGGCTTGGCGTGGGCGATGCGCTCCCGCACGTTGTCCAGCAATTTGTTGTGGGCCGCATCATAAGCCCGGCTCAGCGCATGTTCGAACGCAAAGGCATCCGCCGATCCGTGGCTCTTGAACACCAGCCCTTTCAGGCCGAGCAGCGCCGCACCGTTGTACCGGCGGTGATCAACGCGATTTTTAAACGACTTTAAAACCGGATAGGCGACGATGGCCGCCATTTTTCGAAAAATGTTCTTCGAGAATTCTTCCCGGATGAAGCCACTGATCATCGAAGCCAGGCCCTCGCTGGCCTTGAGCGCCACGTTGCCGACGAAACCATCACAGACCACGATGTCCGTCGTGCCTTTGAAAACGTCGTCGCCCTCGATGTTTCCGAAGAAATTCAGATCGCCGGTGTTGGACGCATTTCGCAGCAGAACACCGGCTTGTTTGATGACTTCGCTGCCTTTGATGACTTCTTCACCCACGTTGAGCAGCCCCACTGTCGGCTCCTGCCGACCCGTGACCGCCGCCACCAGAGCCGAGCCCATCACGGCGAATTGCAGCAGGTGCTCGGCCGAACAATCGACGTTGGCGCCCAAGTCCAGCACCGTGGTCGCACCACCCCGGGCGTTGGGCATCTGGGTGGCGATGGCCGGGCGATCGATGCCATCCATGGTCTTCAACACATAGCGGGCGATCGCCATGAGCGCCCCGGTGTTGCCGGCCGAGACGGCCGCCTGCGCGGCACCGTCCTTGACCTGGTTGATCGCCACCCGCATCGAAGAGTCCTTCTTGCGGCGAAGCGCCACCTCCACCGGATCCTCCATGGTCACGACCTCGCTGGCCGGCACCACCTTGCAACGCACGTTGTTGAGCAGTTGGGGCCAGGCGCGAAACACCTCGGGCTTGCCCACGAGCAGAAGTTGCGCCTGGGGATGAGCAGCCAGAAAGGCCGTGCAGGCAGGCATGGTGACGGCCGGCCCGACATCCCCGCCCATGCAATCCACAGCGATGGTGATCATGACAACACCCCGGATCGAGCGCTTTGTGCACCCCAAGAACAAAAAAAGCCCGCATGCAGCATGCGGGCCTGTGCCTCACTGGCGAACCGGACCCCGTTCGCGACACCGCGGCGAGGCCCGTGGCGGCCCGCCATCAGGCTTCGGACTTGTTTTTCAGCACTTGGCGACCACGGTAGAAGCCGTTGGGGCTGATGTGGTGGCGCAGATGGGTTTCGCCGGTGGTGGGTTCCACGGCGATGCCGGGCACGTTCAGCGCATTGTGCGAACGGTGCATGCCGCGCTTGGAGGGGGACTTTTTGTTTTGCTGAACAGCCATGGTGGGCTCCTGAAATCGGTAGGGTCAAACGGAGTGGCACAAACGGAGACCTGAAATCGCTCCGTTCAACCGGTTGCGCGCCTGACCCGGGCACGTCAACGTGCGAATGGATACCAGCGCAAAGCCAAGCATTATAGCCCGAAGGCGGCAATGCCGCCAGCCCCGGGGCCATGGCGCGCCAGAGGCTCACTTTTTGAGCTTGGCCAGTTCGGCAAAGGGGTTCTTGCGGGGCGCCGCGGCCTCGGGAGCGTCCCCGGCCCCCGCCGTGCGCAGGGACACCGGCTCAGGGCAGGTGTCGTGCATGGGCACCAGGGGCAGTTCCATCAACAGCTCATCCTCCAGCACGTCGTGCAGATCGGGCCTGGGCTCCAGGGCCAGCAAGTCCTCTTCGCAGTCGTCATCCTGGGCTTCGGCCGTGGCCTCATCGGCCACGAAACGGAACCAGCGGTCCACGGTCAAGGGCGTGTCCACAGGCGCGAGGCAGCGCTGGCAAGTCAGCGGCACCCGGGCATCGGCCTGCAAATGCAGCCAGACATCGGGCGTGCCGCCGCTGGCCGCCGGCCGCATTTCGCCCTGCGCCCGCCAGCGCACGGGCGTGAGCGTCGCGCCATCGTCCAGGGCCGCTTCGGCCTGGACGCGGGGGAATGCCGAAAGCGGCTCTTCGTCCTGCAGGCTGGCGGCCGCCTGGGCGAAGGCACGCACGTCCAGGCGCCGAGGGTTCCAGGCCGTCTTGGGGGTGTCTTTCATCCGGGCAGTGTAAAAGAATGCGGGGAGAATACCGGGATGACCACCGCTTCCGATCCGTCATCCGACACCCCGTCCCGAGCCCTCATTCTGGGTTCCACATCGCGGTACCGCCATGAACTGCTGTCCCGGCTGGGCGTGCCCTTCGAAGCGATCGCCCCCAACGTGGACGAAACACCCCGGGCCGGGGAAAAGCCGGCGGATCTGGCACTTCGCCTGGCCATTGAAAAAGCCCGGAATGTCGCGCAACGACACCCCCAAGCCGTGGTGATCGGCAGCGACCAGGTCGCTGACCTGGCTGGCGAACCGCTTGGCAAGCCAGGCACCCATGAGCGGGCCGTGGCCCAGCTGAGGCGCATGCGCGGCCAGACCGTGGTGTTCCAGACCGCGCTGGCGGTGGTGTGCCAGGCCACGGGCTTCGAACACAGCGACATCGCTGCGGTGCGGGTGGTGTTCCGTGACCTGAGCGACGGCGAAATCGAGCGTTACCTGCGCGCGGAGCAACCCTACGATTGCGCCGGCAGCGCCAAGAGCGAGGGCCTGGGCATCGCGCTGCTGGAGCGCATCGACAACGACGACCCGACGGCCCTGGTGGGTCTTCCGATGATCCGCACCTGCCGACTGATTCGCGCGGCGGGGGTGAAGTTGTTGTGAGCGCCCACTCCGAATCACGCGGCACGCTCTACCTCGTGCCCACCCCCCTGGATTTCGGCGTGGCGCAGGCCACGCCCGTGGCGCCCTCCGAGTGGCTCCCCGCCGAGACGCTGGGCACCGCCCGGCGCCTGACTCACTGGATCACCGAAAACGCCAAGAGCACGCGCGCCTTTCTCAAGCGGGTGGACGCCCTCGCCAGCCTGGCCGCACCCTTGCAGGCGCAGCAGATCACCGAGCTGCCCAGAGCGGCCCACAAGAAGGGGGACCATGCCCCGCAGGCCGAAGGCGACGCACAGGCCCGTGAACTGCTGGCCCCCGCCCTGCTCGGGCACGACATCGGCCTCGTCAGCGAAGCCGGCATGCCCGCCATCGCGGATCCGGGAAGCTCCATCGTGCGCGCCGCGCACGCGATGGGCCTGCGCGTGGTGCCGCTCACCGGCCCCATCTCGCTCATGCTGGCGCTGGCCGCCAGCGGGCTGAATGGACAGAGCTTCGCGTTCGTCGGCTACGTGCCCCAGGACGCCACCGAGCGCGCCAAACGGTTGCGGGAACTGGAAGCCCTGGCCCTGAAGACCGGGCAGACGCAGATCCTCATCGAAACGCCCTACCGCAACACCGCCCTCTTGCAGGCGCTGCTGCAAACGCTGCATCCGCACACTCGCCTGGCCGTGTGCGGGGCACTCACCTTGCCGCAGCAGGTCTGCCGCAGCGCGCTGGTGCAGGAGTGGAAGCGCAACCCCCAGACCCTGTCCGGCGAGTTGCCGCTGGACGCGCCCTGCGTCTTCCTGCTGGGCCGCTGAAGTCCGGGCTCAGACGCCCAGACGCTTCAGGTGCGCGCGCACCGAAGCGCTGAGTTCGGTGTTGGCCAAGGCCAGATCGATCGTGGCCTCCAGGAAGCCTTCCTTGCTGCCACAGTCGTAGCGCTTGCCGGCGTAGCGGAAGGCCTGCACCTTTTCCTTGCCGATCAGGGCCGCGATGCCGTCGGTGAGCTGGATTTCGCCCCCCGCGCCACGCGGTTGCTGGCGGATGCTCTCGAACACCGCCGGCGTGAGGATGTAGCGACCGGCCACAGCCAGGGTCGAGGGGGCCACGTCGGGCGCCGGCTTCTCCACCATCGCGAACACCTCGGCCAGCGCCTGGTTGGCGCCGTGCACGTCGACGACGCCATAACGGCGCGTCTCGGCGCGCGGCACGTCCTGCACCGCGAGCACCGTACCCGGGCTGGACTCGTAGGCCTGCACCATCTGCTGCAGCACGGTGGCACCGCCCTGCGCCTGGTCCTGGCCCATCATCAGGTCGTCGGCCAGCAGCACCGCGAACGGCTCGTTGCCCACCAAGCGCTCGGCGCAGAGCACCGCATGGCCCAGACCCAGCGCGCGAGGCTGGCGCACATAGACGCAGTCCATGTCGTCGGGTTTGATGGAATGCACCAGCTGGAGCAGGGCGGACTTGCCCGCGGCCTCCAACTCCATCTCCAGTTCGTAGGCGGTGTCGAAGTGGTCCTCGATGGCGCGCTTGTGGCGCCCGGTCACGAAGATCATTTCGCGGATGCCGGCGGCGTAGGCCTCCTCCACCGCGTACTGCATCAGCGGCTTGTCCACCACCGGCAACATCTCCTTGGGGATCGCCTTGGTGGCCGGCAGGAAACGGGTGCCCAGGCCACCCACGGGAAATACGGCTTTGCGGATCGTCATCTTGGTTTGGCTCGCATGTTCGTGAAGAAAGGCTCACCATGTTAACGGCGCACACGCCGACGTCCATCGAAAGGCTACACTGCAGCGGATTGAAAGCGGGGTTCCCCCCACTGGTTCAACCCACTCCCATCCGGCATGAGCATCACCCCCGTCATCCTTTGCGGAGGCTCCGGCACCCGTCTGTGGCCTCTGAGCCGCCAGAGTTTTCCCAAGCAGTTCGTGCCTCTGGTGGGCGACAAGAGCCTGCTGCAGCTGACCCTGGACCGCTTGGCCTGGTGCGACAACCCGGTGATCTGCGTGGCCGCCGAAGACCACCGTTTCCTGGTGGCCGATGCGATCGAAGCGGAAAACGTGCCCGGGCAGGTGCTGCTCGAACCGGCGGCGCGCAACACCGCCGCGGCCATGGCGCTGGCCGCCCTGCTCGCCCGCTCGAAGGACAACGCCGATCCCCTGCTGCTGTTCTGCCCCTCCGACCACCACATTCCCGATGCTTCGGCCTTCGCCCAGACCATCCGCCAGGGTGTCCCGGCCGCCAAGGCCGGCGCCATCGTCACCTTCGGCGTGATGCCCAGCTTCCCGAGCAGCGCCTACGGCTACATCCAGCAGGGCGATGAGCGCGCCGATGGCAGCCGCAAGGTGGCCCGCTTCATCGAAAAACCCGCACCGGCCGCCGCCCAGGCCTTGCTGCTGCAAGGCAACGTGCTGTGGAACGCGGGCATCTTTCTCGCGCGCGCCAGCACGCTGCTGGCCGCGCTCGCCCAGCACGCCGCCGACATCCTGCAGGCCTGCGAAAAGGCCATGGCCAGGACGCGCCAGGACCGGGTGGGCCAGATCCAGTTCGTTCGCCCCGACGCCGAATCCTTCCTCGCCTGCCGCTCGCAGAGCATCGACTACGCGGTGATGGAGCCGCACGACGACGTGGCCGTCGTGCCCTTCCAGGGCCAGTGGAGCGATGTCGGCAGCTGGAACGCGGTGGCCGAACTGAGCGACGCCGATGGCGAAGGCAACCGCATCACCGGGCAGGGCCACGCGCTGAACGCGCGAAACACCTTCATCCACGCGCCGGGCCGCACCGTGGTGGCGCTGGGCACACAGGACCTGCTGATCATCGACACCCCCGACGCCTTGCTGGTGGCCCAGCGGGACCACGCCGAGCAGGTGAAGGACGTGGTGGCCCACCTCTCGCAGCGCAAGGTGCCGCAGGCCGCGATGCACCGCCGCGTGGCGCGCCCCTGGGGCTGGTACGACAGCGTCGACATGGGCGAGCGCTTCCAGGTCAAGCGCATCGGCGTGAAGCCGGGCGCCTCGCTCAGCCTGCAGAAACACCACCACCGCGCCGAACACTGGATCATCGTCAAGGGCACGGCCGAAGTCACGCGTGGGCAGGAGGTGTACCTGCTGTCGGAGAACCAGTCGACCTACATCCCCATTGGCGAAGTGCACCGGCTGCACAACCCCGGCAAGATGGTGCTGGAGATGATCGAGGTCCAGTCGGGCAGCTACCTCGGCGAGGACGACATCGTTCGGCTGGAAGACATCTACGGCCGCCAACCCGACCCCGCCACCAAGAAGTAAAAAAATGAAAGTTCTGCTCACCGGCGGCGCCGGCTACATCGGCAGCCACACCGCCGTGGCCCTCATCGAAGCCGGCTTTGAACCGGTGTTGCTGGACAACTTCGCCAACAGCCACCCCGTGGTGTTGGACCGCCTCGCGCGCATCACAGGGCAGACGATGCCGTTCGAAGAAGGCGATGTGCTGGACACGCCCTGGGTTGAAGACGTGCTGCGCCGCCACCGTCCTGTGGGTGTGATCCATTTCGCGGGCGACAAGGCGGTGGGCGAAAGCGTGGCGTTGCCCCTGAAGTACTTCCACAACAACATCGGCGGCGCGGTCAGCCTGCTGCGCGCCATGGAGACCGTGCACGCGGAAGACCCTTCAATCGCGCCCACGCTGGTGTTCTCCAGCAGCGCGACGGTGTACGGCGATCCGGCCACCGTGCCGATCACCGAGGACTTCCCGCGCAGCCACACCAACCCCTATGGCCACAGCAAACTGGTCATCGAAGACATGCTCACCGCCCTGTGCGCGGCCCGTCCGGCCTGGCGCGTGGGCACGCTGCGCTATTTCAACCCGGTCGGTGCCCACCCCAGCGGCCTGATCGGCGAGGACCCGGCGGGCATTCCCAACAACCTGATGCCCTACGTGGCGCAGGTGGCCGTGGGCCAGCGCGAACACCTCAACGTGTATGGCAACGACTACCCCACGCCCGATGGCACGGGTGTGCGCGACTACATCCACGTGCAGGACCTGGCCGCCGGCCACGTCGCCGCCATCAAGGCCCTGCTGAGCCGGGGCGAGAGCTTCACGGTGAACCTGGGCACGGGCAGCGGCCACAGCGTGCTGGACGTGGTGCGCGCCTTCGAACAGGCCAGCGGCCGCCCGGTGCCCTACCAGATTGCCCCACGCCGCGCGGGTGACGTGGCCCAGTGCTGGGCCGACCCGGCGCTGGCCTTGCGCCTGCTGGGCTGGCAGGCGAAGCACACGCTGGATCAGATGTGCGCCGATGCCTGGCGCTGGCAGAGCGGCAACCCCAACGGCTACAAGGGCTGAACCCGCCCCGGGGCCCTCACTTCAGCTGCACGCCGGCCGCACGGGCCGCCAGGAACATCCCTTCGCCCATGCTGGCGCCAAAGCGCTTGGCCAGGCGCAGGCCCACGTTCTCGCGGCGCGTGTAGTCCACGATCTCCTCGGCCTTGACGATCTCGCGCGCCACGTAGTCGAGGTTGCCCAGGCCGTCGGCCAGGCCGAGCGCCACCGCCTGCTGGCCATTCCAGACCAGGCCGCTGAAGGTGTCGCCGTTCTCCTTCAGGCGATCGCCACGGCCCTTTTTCACCACCTCGATGAACTGGGCGTGGATCTGGCCCAGCATGGTCTGGATGTAGGCCTTCTGCGCCTCGTCCTGCGGGCTGAACGGGTCCAGCATGGCCTTGTTGGCCCCGGCGGTCATGAGACGGCGCTCGATGCCGAGCTTGTCCATCAGGCCGGTGAAACCGAAGCCGTCCATCAACACGCCGATGCTGCCGACCAGGCTGGCCTTGTCCACGTAGATGTCGTCCGTCGCCGCGGCGATGTAGTAGGCGGCCGAGGCACAGGTTTCTTCCACCACCGCATAGACCTTCTTGTCGTGCAGGCCCTTGAGGCGGGTGATCTCGTCGTTGATGATGCCGGCCTGCACCGGGCTGCCGCCGGGTGAGTTGATCAGCAGCACCACGGCCTGCGCGCCCTCGTCCTCGAACGCGGAGCGCAGCGAGGCCACCACGTATTCGGCGCTGGCTTCGGCCCCGCTGGCGATCTCACCCTTGATGTCCACCACCGCCGTGTGCGGGGTGCTCACCGTGGTGGTGGTGTTGCTGGTGTAGGCGAACCAGGCAATGGCGCCGAACACCGCCAGCCAGAGCAGCCGGCTGAACATCTTCCAGCGGCGCGCGGACTGCTGCTCGCGGATGGTCGCGAAAACCAGTTTTTCCAGGGTGGCGCGCTCCCAGGCCACGCCCGGCGTGCGGTCGCTGGAGGCGTTGGCGGACGGGCCGGGGAAATCGTCGTTCATGGTCGAAGGCTCTCAGAATTCAAGGGGTTTGAGGTGGTATTGTGACCGCCAGTGGACCACCCCGTCGTGCTCCACCAGTTCGATCTTGACCAGCCCGCCCCGGCATGGCCCACCCTGGCAGGCACCGGTGTCGGGCTCGTACACCGCGCCGTGCGTGGCGCACAGCAACCAGCGGCCGCTGTCGTCGAAAAACCGATCGGGCTGCCAGTCCATTTCCATCGCCACGTGGGTGCAGCGGTTCAGGTAGGCGTGCGGCTGGCCGCGGTAGCGGATCGCGAACGCGCGGCAGGTCTGGCCCGCGTACACCACGTCGAACGACACGGCACGCCCCCCATCGACCAGATCCCGGCTGTTGCACAGCGCGTAGACCGGATCGTCGGAGGGGATGCTCATGGCCGGCTCAGGCGTGGGCGTTCAGCCAGTCGTGCAGTTCGCGCACCGAATGCGCCACGTGCAAGGGGTTGAGCACCGCGAAGCTGGCCGGCTCGTGCGCACCGTAGCTCACGCCCACGCTCGCGCAGCCGGCGTTGACGGCCATCTGCAGATCGTGCGTGGTGTCGCCGACCATCAGGGTGCGCTCGGGCGCCACGCCAAACTCGCGCATCAGCTCGTGCAGCATGCGGGGGTTGGGCTTGCCCGCGGTCTCGTCGGCGGTCCGTGAGCCATCGAACACGCCCTGCAGCTCCACCGTGTGCAGCACCTCGTTGAGGCCCGCCCGGCTCTTGCCGGTGCGCCACCGTCAGCCAGTGGTGGCGGCGCTTGAGCTCGGCCAGCAGCGGCAACACCCCTTCGAACAGGCTCAGCTCGTGCTGCGCCGCCATGTAGTGGTGGCGGTAGCGCTGCCCGAGCTCTGGGTAGCGGTCGGGTGGCACGTCGGGCGCGGCGTGGGCCAGGGCCTGCATGAGGCCCATGCCGATCACGTAGCTGGCCGCCTCGCGGGTGGGCGCCACACCCCCGACATCCACCACCGCCGACTGGATGCAACGGGTGATGAGCGCGGTGGAATCGAACAGGGTGCCGTCCCAGTCGAAGGCGATGAGATCGAATTGGCGCGGGCGCATGGGGTCAGGCACAAAGGGTTTGCGCATGGTGGCGCAAGTGGTCTTCGATGAAACTGGCGATGAAGTAATAACCGTGGTCATACCCCTCGTGCCGGCGCAGCGTGAGCGGCTGGCCGGCCTGCGCGCAGGCCGCCTCGAACAGGTGGGGGTGCAGCTGGGCGGCCAGGAAATTGTCCGCCAGCCCCTGGTCGATCAGCAAGGGAGGCGCCTTGCGCCCGGCCTTCACGAGTTCGGTGGCGTCGTGCGCGGCCCAGCTGGCGCGGTCGTCACCCAGGTAGCCACCGAAAGCCTTCTCGCCCCACGGGCACTGCGTGGGCGCGGCGATCGGCGCAAACGCCGACACGCTCTGGTACAGCCCGGGGTGGCGCAAGGCCAGCGTGAGCGCTCCGTGCGCACCCATGGAGTCGCCAAAGAGGCCGACGCGGTCGTCCCGCGCGGGAAACTGCGACAGCACGAGCCCGCGCAACTCTTTCGTGACCCAGCTTTCCATGCGGAAGTGCGCCGCCCAGGGCGCTTGCGTGGCATCGAGGTAGAAGCCCGCGCCGTGGCCGAAGTCCCAGGCCGCGCTCGCGCCCTCGATGCCGGTGTCGCGCGGGCTGGTGTCGGGCGAGACCAGCATCAGGCCCAGCTCGGCCGCCACACGCTGCGCGCCGGCCTTGATGGCGAAAGTCTCCTCGGTGCAGGTCAGCCCCGCCAGGTAGAACAGCACCGGCACCGGGCCCTGCGCGGCCTGCGGCGGCACGAACACGCCGAACTTCATCGGCAGGCCGATCCCGGCCGAGGCGTGGCGGTAAAAGCCCTGCACGCCGCCGAAGCAGCGGTGCTCGCTCAAGGTCTCCAGCACCATCAGAACTCCACGACAGCGCGGATGGACTCGCCGCGCTTCATCAGCGCGAAGCCCTCGTTGATGTCGGCCAGCTTGAGCTTGTGGGTGATCAGGTCGTCGATGTTGATCTTGCCGTCCATGTACCAGTCGACGATCTTGGGCACATCGGTGCGGCCTCGCGCGCCGCCGAAGGCCGAGCCTTCCCATTTGCGGCCGGTGACCAGCTGGAACGGGCGCGTGCTGATCTCGGCACCGGCCTCGGCCACGCCGATGATGATGCTGCGGCCCCAGCCCTTGTGCGTGCACTCCAGCGCCTGTCGCATCACCTGCGTGTTGCCGATGCACTCGAAGCTGTAGTCGGCCCCACCGTCGGTCAGCTGCACGATGGCATCGACCACGTTCTCCACCTCCTTCGGGTTGATGAAGTGCGTCATGCCGAACTTGCGCGCCATCTCCTGGCGGGCGGGGTTGAGGTCCACACCGATGATCTTGTCCGCGCCCACCATCTTCGCGCCCTGGATCACGTTCAGGCCAATGCCACCCAGGCCGAACACCACCACGTTGGCGCCCGCCTCCACCTTGGCGGTGAAGATCACCGCGCCGATGCCGGTGGTCACGCCGCAGCCGATGTAGCAGACCTTGTCGAACGGGGCGTCCTCGCGGATCTTGGCCAGCGAGATCTCGGGCGCCACGGTGTAGTTGCTGAAGGTGCTGGTGCCCATGTAGTGGAAGATGGGCTTGCCGTCCAGGCTGAAGCGGCTGGTGGCATCGGGCATCAGGCCCTTGCCCTGCGTGCCGCGGATCAGCTGGCACAGGTTGGTCTTGCGGCTCAGGCAGAACTTGCACTGGCGGCATTCGGGCGTGTACAGCGGAATGACGTGGTCGCCCTTCTTGAGCGTGGTCACGCCCGGGCCCACGTCGACCACGATGCCCGCGCCTTCGTGGCCCAGGATGGCCGGGAAGATGCCTTCGGGGTCCGCGCCCGAGAGCGTGTAGTAGTCGGTGTGGCAGATGCCGGTGGCCTTGATCTCAACCAGCACCTCGCCGAATTTCGGCCCCTCCAGGTCCACGGTTTCAATGGTCAGGGGCTGGCCTGCTTTCCAGGCCACGGCGGCTTGCGTCTTCATGGTGTGCTCTGCTCGGAGGTTGTGAAATCGGTCACGAGGTTACCGCAGATCACACCCCCTCACCGGAGCGACATGACAAGACCCGAAACACCGCGGAACTGGCTTTGCCAGGCCGCAGGTGTTGCCCCCTGAGGGGGTAGCGCGAAGCGCTGCGGGGGGTCACTCTGTCTTCGCGCCGCCCTTGAACCATTGGCCGATCAAGGCGCGCTCTTCCTCGGTGAGCCCGGTCGCGTTGTTCATCGGCATCAGCCGCGTGACCACCGCCTGCTGGTACACCGCCTGCGCGTGCTGCTTGAGCGCATCGGGCGTGTCCAGCCGCACGTTCTTGGACTGCAGCGCCTCGCCATGGCACATCACGCAGCGCTGGTCGATCACCGGCTTGACCTGCGCATAGCTCACGGTGGCGGGCACCGCCACCGCCTGCACCGGCGCCGGCTTGAGCCAGACGATCAGCGCAATCAGCGCCACCACGCCAGCCACCGCATACGGCCAGGGGTGCTTGTTGCGGCCCAGCTTGTAACCGTGGCGCATCACGAAGAACTGGCGGATCGCCGCGCCGGCGAACATCATGCCGATGAGGATCAGCCAGTTCTGCGGGTGCGTGTAGGTGAAGCTGTAGTGGTTGCTCAGCATCGCGAACACCACCGGCAGCGTGAAGTAGGTGTTGTGCACGCTGCGCTGCTTGCCGCGCTTGCCGTGGATGGGGTCGACCGGTCGGCCGGCCTTGAGGTCGGCCACCACCGTGCGCTGGCCCGGGATGATCCAGAAGAACACGTTGGCGCTCATGGCGGTGGCAATCATCGCGCCCACCAGCAGGAAGGCCGCGCGCCCGGCGAACAGCTGCGTGGCGAGCCAGGCCGCCACGCACACCAGCACCAGCACCAGCGCGCCCACCTTGGCGTCACCGTTCTCCTTCTGGCCCAGCGTGCGGCAGATCGCGTCGTACAGCAGCCAGAACACCACCAGGAAACCCAGTGCGGTGGCGATCGCCGCGGCCGGCGACCACTCGAACACCTTCGGGTCGATCAGGTAGACGCTCGGGCTCCAGAGGTAGGAGATGAGGAACAGCGCGAAGCCCGAGAGCCAGGTGGAGTAACTCTCCCAGTAGAACCAGTGCAGGTGGTCGGGCAGCTTGGGCGGCGAGACCGCGAACTTCACCGGGTGGTAGAAGCCGCCGCCGTGCAGGGCCCAGAGTTCGCCACTGACACCGTCCTTCTTGAGCTGCTCGTCCTCCGGCGGGGTGAGGCTGCTGTCAAGAAAGACGAAATAGAAAGATGAGCCAATCCAGGCAATGGCCACGATGACGTGCAGCCAGCGAAGCAGCAGATTGGCCCAGTCGAGCAGGTAAGTTTCCATGGCACCTCAAGGCAAGGTCAGGGCTTGCGACTCACCACCGCGGGCGCTCTGAGTCGTCTGAGGGCCGCGTTTGAGTGTTGTGGGAACACCCGCTCCGCTGCGACCGGTCGGCCAAAGTGTATACACTTTTTGAGAACATTCAAGAGGTCATGCGCGCATCGGCCGTGGTTTCGCAGACAAGCAACAACTGCGCCACCACCGAGGCGGCGATCACGGCCGGCGCCTTGCCCTGGATGCCCGGCAGGCCGATGGGGCAGGTGATTCGCGCCAGCTCCGCCTCGCTGAAACCGCGCTGGCGCAGGCGGCGCTGGAAGGTCGCCCACTTGGTCTTGCTGCCGATCAGCCCCACGAAGCCCAGATCGTCATGTTGCCGTTGCCGTTGCAGGCAAGCCGCCACGATGTCGAGGTCTTCGGCGTGCGAGAAGCTCATGATCAGCACGCTGGAGCGCGGCGCCAGGTCGCGCACCGCGAGCTGCACCGGTTCGGAGTACTCGGTGCGCACCCCGATCGGCAGGTCGTGCGGAAACACCTCGTCCCGGCTGTCGATCCACGTCACATCGAACGGCAGCGGCGCCAGCGCCTGCACCAGGGCGCGGCCCACGTGGCGACCGCCGAACAGCGCCAGCGGCGCATGGCCAAAGGTCAGGCGCTGGCGCAGCGCCTCGCGGCAGGAGGCATCGACCAGTTCGAATTGCAGCACCAGGGCCCCGCCGCAGCACTGGCCCAGGCTGGGGCCCAGGGTGACCGCCTGCGACCAGGCGGCGGGCCGCTCGCTGGCCCCGCGCCCCAGCGCCTCGCGCGCATGCCGCATCGCGTCCCACTCCAGGTGCCCGCCACCGATGGTGCCGACCGCGCCACCCGCCGCGCCCGCGAACACCGCCATCCACGCACCGGTTTCGCGCGGCACGGATCCGCGCGTCGCGCCGACCGTCACCAGCACGGCGCGCTCCGTCGCCAGACGCAATAAAAAGGCTTCAAGGTCTGAGAGCATCTGTGGCGCCGCCGTCAAAAAAGAGGTATGGACACGCAATCGGAATCGAGGACACCCAGTATCCGCCCCTACTGTACCCACGCCCTACCGAAAACGCCCATACACTTCATCCGCCCCGCCATATGGTCCAGCCGAAGACCCCGCCCGACCCCCGATCCCTTTGCAGGTCAGCCACCATGAGAGACATCACCCCCGCTCCCCGTCCGGCCCCGCGCGCGGACGCCGCCGACCAGCCCCGCGCGCCCTGGGGCTGGCTCGGCCTGTGCACCGCCGCCCTGCTGGCCGCCTGTGCCGCGCCGCTGCCCCCACCGCCGCCACCGCCACCGCCCCCACCACCGGCTCCGGTGCCCGCACCGCCGCCGCCCGTGAGCGCCCTGCCCGCACCCGACTTCATTTCGCACGCCGCCTCGCCGCACGACTACCGCAAGGACGGCGCGCGCCACATCTACGAACGCAATGCCCACCGCATTTACAAGGGCCAGCTGCCGCCCCTGATGCATGCCGTGGGTGTGCTGCAGGTGCAGGTCGATGGCCGCGGCAATGTGCAGAACATCAACTGGATGCGCGCGCCCAGCCATGTGCCCGACGTGATGCGCGAGATCGAGCGCACCGTGCGCGCCGCCGCCCCCTTCCCCGCGCCCGTGCGCATGGGCAGCGTGACCTACACCGAGGTCTGGCTGTGGGACAAGAGCGGCAAATTCCAGCTCGACACGCTGACAGAAGGCCAGCGTGACAAGTAGGCCTCGATCCCTTCGAAAAAAAACCCGCCATCCGGCGGGTTTTTTTTATGCCCGCTCAGCTGCCCCGGTAGGTGGAGTAACTCCAGGGGCTCACCAGCAGCGGCACGTGGTAGTGCTGGTCGGTGTGCGCCACGCCGAAGTCCAGCGACACGCGGTTGAGGAAATTGGGCTCGGGCAGCTTCACGCCCTTGGCCGCGAAATACCCCGTCACGTCGAACACCAGCCGGTAGGTGCCCACCTTCAGGCTGGCGTTGTCGTACAGCGGCCCGTCCGGGTTGCGCCCGTCCGCGTTCAGCGTGAAGCGTTTGACGAGCGTGGCCTTGTCGCCCTCGGTGGTGTGCAGTTCCACCACCATGCCGGCGGCAGGGCAGCCGTGCATCGTGTCCAGAACGTGTGTGCTCAAGCCCATGGTGTGTTGTCCTTCCAGTGTTTGATGGTCGACCGAAAGTGTATACACTTTTTGTTTTTCTGGATATGATGCGCCGCATGGAAACCTCCAGCACCCTGCACATCGTCGAGTCGCTCACGCGGGCCATCGTGGAGCACCGGTTGCACCCGGGCACCAAGCTGGCCGAGCAGAAGCTGGCCGACCACTTCGGCGTCTCGCGCACCCTGGTGCGCCAGGCCTTGTTCCAGCTCTCGCAGAACCGGCTGATCCGGCTCGAACCGGCGCGCGGGGCCTTCGTGCGCACGCCCTCGGTGCAGGAGGCGCAGCAGGTGTTCGCCGTGCGCCGCATGCTCGAGGTGGAGATGACGCGCGCCTTCGTGAAGACCGTGACCAACGCCAAGATCAAGGCGCTGCGCGAACACGTGGCGCAGGAAAAGATGGCCGTCAACAACGAGGACGTGGCCGGTCGCACCGAGTTGCTGGGCGACTTCCACGTGCGCATGGCCGAGCTCATGGGCAACCAGGTGCTGTCCGAGCTGCTGCGCGAACTCATCTCGCGCTGCGCCCTGATCACCCTCATGTACCAGAGCAACCAGGCCGCCGAACACTCGAACGACGAACACGCCGACATCGTCAAGGCCCTGGCCGCGCGCGACGAGGAACTGGCGGTGCGCCTGATGAACGAACACCTGCTGCACGTGGAGGAAAACCTGACCTTCGACCGCAAGCTGCCGACCAACGACATCTCCATGGCCTTGTCATGACGCTTTACGACTCCACGCGCGATTACCCGCGCGATCTGGCCGGCCACGGCCGCGATGTGCCTCATGCCCGCTGGCCCAACGGCGCGCGCATCGCCGTGCAGTTCGTGCTGAACTACGAAGAAGGCGGCGAGAACAGCGTGCTGCATGGTGACGACGCGTCCGAGCAGTTCCTGTCCGAGATGTTCAATCCCGCGGCCTACACCGCGCGCCACATCAGCATGGAAGGCATCTACGAATACGGCTCGCGCGCCGGCGTCTGGCGCATCCTGCGCGAGTTCGAGCGGCGCGGCCTGCCGCTCACCGTGTTCGGCGCGCGCACCGCCCTGCAGCGCAGCCCGGACGTGACCGCCGCTTTCAAGGAGCTGGGTTACGACATCGCCTGCCACGGCCTCAAGTGGATCCACTACCAGAACGTGGACGAGGCCACCGAGCGCGCCCACATGGCGCAGGCCATGCAACTGATCGAACGCCTCACCGGCAGCCGGCCCCTGGGCTGGTACACCGGCCGCGACAGCCCCAACACGCGCCGCCTGGTGGCCGACTACGGCGGCTTCGAATACGACAGCGACTACTACGGCGACGACCTGCCGTTCTGGATGAAGGTGCGCAAGACCGACGGCAGCGACGCGCACCAGCTCATCGTGCCCTACACGCTGGACTGCAACGACATGCGCTTCGCGCTGCCCCAGGGCTACTCGCATGCCGACCCGTTCTTCCAGTACCTGAAGGACACCTTCGACGCGCTCTACGCCGAAGGCGACCCCGACGGCCTGGACCGGCCCAAGATGATGAGCATCGGCATGCACTGCCGCCTGCTCGGCCGGCCCGGCCGCATCACCGCGCTGCAGCGTTTCCTGGACCACATCCAGCAACACGACAAGGTCTGGGTCGCGCGGCGCCTGGACATCGCGCGCCACTGGACAGCCACCCACCCCTTGACGCCCCCTGAACATGCCGCCTGAGGCCGCCCCCATGCCCATCACCCTGGAACAACTCAACCGAGCGCCGCTGGCCGAAGCCACGCAGATGCTCGACGGCCTCTACGAACACTCGCCCTGGATCGCGGAACAGGCGCTGGCCCAACGCCCCTTCGCCTCGCTGGCCGCGCTCAAGCACGCCATGGTGACCGTGCTCAACCAGGCCGGCCGGGAGCCGCAGCTCGCGCTGATCCGCGCCCACCCGGAACTCGCGGGCAAGGCCATGGTGGCCAAGTCGCTCACCGCCGAGTCCACCAACGAGCAGACCAAGGCCGGCCTCACGAACTGCACGCCCGAGGAGTTCGCGCACATCCAGCAGCTCAACGCGCAATACAACGCGAAGTTCGGTTTCCCGTTCATCCTCGCGGTGCGCGGCCCGCGCGGCGTCGGCCTGAACAAGCGCGAGATCATCGCCACCTTCGAGCGCCGTCTGGGCCACCCGGTGGACTTCGAGCGCGCCGAGTGCCTGCGCAACATCCACCGCATCGCCGAGATCCGGCTGAACGACAAGTTCGGCTTCGAGCCCACCGTCGGCCACCGCGTGTGGGACTGGCACGAAGACCTCGCGCGCCACAGCGACCCCGGCTTCGCCGAACACGGCCAGCTCACCGTGACCTACCTGACCGACGCGCACCGCGCCTGCGCCGCCGACATCGCTGCCCGCATGCGCGACTGCGGTTTCGACGAGGTGCACATCGACGCCGTGGGCAACGTGGTCGGCCGCTACCACGGCAGCACGCCCGATGCCCCGGCCCTGCTCACGGGCAGCCACTACGACACCGTGCGCAACGGCGGCAAGTACGACGGCCGCCTGGGCATCTTCGTGCCCATGGCCTGCGTGCAGCAGCTGCACACTGCGGGCCGGCGCCTGCCGTTCGCCTTCGAGGTGATCGGCTTCGCCGAAGAGGAAGGCCAGCGCTACAAGGCCACCTTCCTGGGCTCGGGCGCGCTCACCGGCCACTTCAACCCCGCGTGGCTCGATCAGCTGGACGCCGATGGCGTGAGCATGCGCGACGCCATGCGGCACGCCGGCCTGCCCGCCACGCTGGAGGCCATCGGGGCGCTGGAGCGCGACCCCTCGAAGTACCTCGGCTTCGTGGAAGTGCACATCGAACAGGGCCCGGTGCTCAACGAGATGGATCTGCCGCTGGCCGTGGTCACCTCCATCAACGCCAGCGTGCGTTACCTGTGCGAAGCCGTCGGCATGGCCAGCCACGCCGGCACCACGCCCATGGACCGCCGGCGCGACGCCGCCAGCGCGGTGGCCGAACTCGCGCTCTACGCCGAGCAGCGTGCCGCCGCCGACGGCGACTCGGTCGCCACCATCGGCATGCTGCAGGTGCCCGGCGGATCGATCAACGTGGTGCCCGGCCGCTGCCTGTTCTCGCTCGATCTGCGCGCGCCCAGCAACGAACAGCGCGATGCGCTGGAGCGCGACATCCTCGCGCAGCTGCGCGGCATCTGCGAGCGCCGCGGCATCGGCCTGAAGACCGAAGAAACCATGCGCGCGGCGGCCGCGCCCAGCGCACCCGCCTGGCAGGCGCGCTGGGAAAAGGCCGTGGCCGCCCTGGGTGTGCCGCTGCACCGCATGCCCAGCGGTGCCGGCCACGACGCCATGAAACTGCACGAGGTCATGCCGCAGGCCATGCTCTTCGTGCGCGGCCTCAACAGCGGCATCAGCCACAACCCGCTGGAGTCCACCACCAGCGACGACATGGAACTGGGCGTGAACGCCTTCTCGCACCTGCTCGACCAACTCGCCACCGAACACCCGAACTGAACGCCATCATGACCACCGAACACCAACTGGATGCCTGGATCGACGCCCACTTCGACGAGGAGGTGCGCTTCCTGCAGGAACTCGTGCGCGTGCCCACCGACACGCCACCGGGCAACAACGCGCCGCACGCCGAGCGCACCGCCGAGCTGCTCGGCGCCATGGGCCTGAAGGCCGAACGGCACGCCGTGCCCGCCAACGAAGTGGAGGCCGCCGGCCTGCAGAGCATCACCAACCTGATCGTGCGCCGCCCCTACGGGCCGGGCAAGACCATCGCCCTCAACGCCCACGGCGACGTGGTGCCACCCGGCGAAGGCTGGACGCACGACCCCTACGGCGGCGAGGTGGTGGACGGCCGGATCTACGGCCGCGCCACGGCCGTGAGCAAGAGCGACATCGCCAGCTTCACCTTCGCGATCCGCGCGCTCGAATCGCTCAACGCGAAGCTGGCCGGCGGCGTGGAACTGCACGTGACCTACGACGAGGAATACGGCGGCGAGGTCGGCCCCGACTGGCTGCTGAACAAGGGCCTGACCAAGCCCGACCTGATGATCGCCGCCGGTTTCAGCTACCAGGTGGTGGTGGCCCACAACGGCTGCCTGCAGCTGGAGGTGACGGTGCATGGCGACATGGCGCACGCCGCCATTCCCGACAGCGGCACCGACGCGCTGCAAGGCGCCACCCACATCCTCAACGCGCTGTACGCGCTCAACGCCGACTACCTGAAGGTCACCTCCCAGGTCGAAGGCATCACCCACCCCTACCTCAACGTGGGCCAGATCAGCGGCGGCACCAACACCAACGTGATCCCCGGCAAGGTGGTGCTCAAGGTGGACCGCCGCATGATCCCCGAGGAAGACCCGGCCGAGGTGGAAGCATCGCTGCGCCGCACCATCGAACAGGCCGCGGCCAGCTTCCAGCCGCCGCGCGGCGGCCGTGAGCTCAAGGTGGACGTGCGCCGCATCCTGCTCGCGCGCGCCATGAAGCCGCTGCCCGGCAACCAGCCGCTGGTGCGGGCGATCCAGAAGCACGGCCAGGCCGTGTTCGGCGAAACCATCCCCGCCGTGGGCACGCCGCTCTACACCGACGTGCGCCTGTACGTGGAGCGCGGCATCCCCGGCGTGATCTACGGCGCGGGCCCGCGCACGGTGCGCGAATCGAACGCCAAGCGCGCCGACGAGCACCTGCAGCTCGACGACCTCAAGCGCGCCACCAAGGTGATCGCGCGCACCCTCTTCGAGCTGCTGCAACCCGCCTGAACCATCCATGAAACACCGCGCCCGGCGCGGTCTTGAGGGCTTGAACGCGTGACACAATGAACCCGCATTCAAGCTCTCTGGAGACAACATGACCCCTGCTGAACAAGCCCTGCGCGACGCCGCGTTCGAGTATCACCGCACGCCCTCGCGCGGCAAGATCGCCGTCACCCCCACCAAGCCCCTGTCCAACCAGCGCGACCTCTCGCTGGCCTACTCCCCCGGCGTGGCCTACCCCTGCCTGGCCATCGAGGCCGACCCCGCGATGGCGGCCGAGTACACCTCGCGCGGCAACCTCGTGGGCGTGGTCACCAACGGCACGGCCGTGCTCGGCCTGGGCGACATCGGCCCGCTGGCCGCCAAGCCCGTGATGGAAGGCAAGGGCTGCCTGTTCAAGAAGTTCGCCGGCATCGACGTGTTCGACATCGAGCTCGACGAGAAGGACCCGGACAAGCTGGTCGAGATCATCGCCTCGCTCGAACCCACGCTGGGCGGCATCAACCTCGAGGACATCAAGGCACCCGAGTGCTTCTACATCGAGAAGAAGCTGCGCGAGCGCATGGGCATCCCGGTGTTCCACGACGACCAGCACGGCACAGCCATCATCTCGGCCGCCGCCCTGATCAACGGCCTGGAGCTGGTGGGCAAGGACATCGGCTCGGTCAAGCTCGCCGTCAGCGGCGCGGGCGCCGCCGCCATCGCCTGCCTGGACGTGATGGTGGGCCTGGGCGTGGCGCGCGACAACATCTTCGTCTGCGACTCCAAGGGCGTGGTCTACGAAGGCCGGCCCGGTGGCTACGACGAGTCGAAAGCGCGCTACGCGCAGAAGACCGACAAGCGCACGCTGGCCGACGCGGTCGACGGCGCCGACGTGTTCCTGGGCTGCTCGGCTCCGGGGGTGCTCACGGCCGAGATGATGAAGACCATGGGCCCCAAGCCCATCGTGCTCGCCCTGGCCAACCCCGAGCCGGAGATCCGGCCCGAGCTGGCCAAGGCCGTGCGGCCGGACTGCATCATCGCCACCGGCCGCAGCGACTACCCGAACCAGGTCAACAACGTCTTGTGCTTCCCGTACATCTTCCGCGGCGCGCTCGACTGCGGCGCCACGCGCATCACCGAAGAAATGAAGCTGGCCTGCGTGCGCCAGATCGCCGAGCTCGTGAAGAGCGAGACCAGCGAAGAAGTGGCGAACGCCTACGCCGGCCAGGACCTGAGCTTCGGCCCGGACTACATCATCCCCAAGCCGTTCGATTCGCGCCTGATCCTGCGCATCGCGCCGGCCGTGGCGCAGGCCGCCGCCGATTCCGGCGTGCGCAACGCGGCCCATCACCGACATGGACGCCTACCGCCAGCAGCTGGGCCGTTTCGTGTACCAGACCGGCATCCTGATGCAGCCGATCTTCAACGCGGCCAAGGCCTTGCCGAAGAAGCAGCGCGTGGCGTATGCCGACGGTGAGGACGAGCGCGCGCTGCGCGCGGCGCAGATGGCGATCGACGACCAGCTCGCGCTGCCGATCCTGATCGGGCGCCCGGCGGTGATCGAGGCGCGCATCGCCAAGGCCGGCCTGCGCATGAAGCTCGGGCAGGACGTGCAGAACGTCAACCCGGAAGACGATCCGCGCTTCCGCCAGTACTGGGAGCACTACCACCAGATCATGGGCCGCCACGGCGCGACACCCGAGGTGCGCAAGGCCGCCGTGCGCCGGTCCAACACCATCATCGGTTCGCTGATGCTGTCGCTGGGGGATGCGGATGCGCTCATCTGCGGCCTGGTCGGCGGCTTCATGACGCACCTGGAGCGCATCGACAACGTGCTGGGCCGCCGCCAGGGCGCGGGCCTGTACGCCTCGGTCAACGCGCTGATGACGAACCGGGGCCCGGTCTTCATCGCCGACACGTACGTCAACGAAACGCCGTCGGCCGAGGAGCTGGCCGAGATCGCGTGGATGGCGGCGCAGGAAGTGCAGCGTTTCGGGCTGCCGCCCAAGGTGGCTTTCCTGTCGCACTCCAGCTATGGGTCGAGCAAGCGCGCTTCCGCTCGCAAGATGGCCGATGCGCGCGACCTGTTCGTGGCGGCGCACCCCGAGATCGAGTGCGACGGCGAGCTGCACGGGGACGCCGCGCTGCAGCCCGAGATCCGCGCCGCCTACCTGGCCGAGACCACGCTGACGGGTTCGGCGAATCTGCTGATCTGCCCGAACCTGGATGCGGCCAACATCCTCTACAACGTGATGAAGACGACCACCAGCGGCGGCGTCACCGTCGGCCCCATCCTCATGGGCGCGGCCGGCACGGTGCACATCCTCACGCCGGCGGCCACGGTGCGGCGGGTGCTCAACATGACGGCGCTGGCGGCGGCCAGTGGTGTGGTGAAGAACTGAGTCTTCTCGCTTGTGTTTGGGAAGGGGCGCCTCGGGCGCCCCTTTTTTCGCCTGCACCTCGCGGGCCCAGGGACGCCCGGCACTCTGCTCCGCGGGTGTCCCCCGCCCCGGCTTCGCCGGGGCTCCTCCTTTACCCCGCTGCGCAGAGCGCCGGGCATCCCTGGGCCGAAGTGATGTAGGCACACCCACCCTCGGTCTTTCAATCGCGAGCGCCTGGAGGTCGTTGGTGACGAGGGGGTGTGGCGCAGCGACGTAAAGGAGGAGGAGGACCGGCGCAGCCGGTCCGGGGGACAGTCGCGGAGCCACGCCCCCTCGGCGCCGGCGACCGGTGCCACAGGAAAGCGAATCACCCGTGAAACAAGCCAGCCGCCGGTCCGAAACCGGGTTTCCCCTAGGCCGAGCCCAATTCGACAGTACACATAATCTGTATACAGTTTTGCATGCATTGAAGCCGAACCACGCCCCTCAAGGAGACCCCCATGTCCACCTCCGTCCACCCGGTTGATGAAGTCCTGCCCCCCGGCAAACTCACCGCGCTCGGCCTGCAACACGTGCTCGTGATGTACGCCGGTGCCGTCGCGGTCCCCCTCATCGTGGGCCGCGCGCTCAAGCTCAGCCCCGAGCAGGCTGGCATGCTCATCTCCGCCGACCTCTTCTGCTGCGGCCTCGTCACGCTGATCCAGGCCCTGGGCGCCACCCAATGGTTCGGCATCAAGCTGCCCGTGATGATGGGCGTCACCTTCGCCTCCGTCGCCCCCATGGTCGCCATGGCCAACACCAACCCCGGCATCCAGGGCGCGGGCCTCATCTTCGGCTCCATCATCGGCGCGGGCATCGTCTCCATCCTCATCGCGCCCATCGTCAGCCGCATGCTGCGCTTCTTCCCACCCGTGGTCACCGGCACCATCATCGCGGTCATCGGCATCAGCCTCATGCGCGTGGGCATCAACTGGATCTTCGGCAACCCCGTCGGCGCCACCAGCCCCTTCGTCCCCAACACCGAGCACATCACCTGGCTGCACACCGTGAACGAGGCCACCGCCAAAGGCCTGGTGCCCGACATGCCCAAAGGCCTGTCCATCGCCAGCAGCGTGCCCAACCCCGCCTACGCACAGCCCGCCCACATCGCCATCGCCGCCATCGTGCTGGCCGCCATCCTGCTCATCGCCAAATACGCGCGCGGCTTCATCGCCAACATCTCGGTGCTGCTGGGCATCGTCGTCGGCGCCGTGGTCGCCGCCGCCACCGGCCTCATGACCTTCGAGAAAGTCAAACACGCCAACTGGTTCGATGTGGTGCTGCCGTTCGAGATTGCCATGCCCATCTTCGACCCCATCCTCATCCTGACCATGAGCCTGGTCATGATCGTGGTGATGATCGAATCCACCGGCATGTTCCTCGCGCTGGGCGACATGACCGACCGCAAGATCGACCAGAAGGCCCTGACCGCGGGCCTGCGCACCGATGGCCTGGGCACGCTCATCGGCGGCATCTTCAACACCTTCCCCTACACCAGCTTCTCGCAGAACGTGGGCCTGGTCGGCGTCACCGGCGTCAAGAGCCGCTTCGTCTGCGTGGCCGGCGGCGTCATCCTCATCGTGCTGGGCCTGCTGCCCAAGATGGCGGCGCTGGTCGAGTCCCTGCCCACCTTCGTGCTGGGTGGCGCGGGCCTGGTGATGTTCGGCATGGTGGCCGCCACCGGCATCCGCATCCTGGCCGGCGTGGACTACAAGGGCAACCGCAACAACCTCTTCATCGTGGCTGTCTCGATCGGCTTCGGCATGATCCCGCTGGTCGCACCCAACTTCAAGATGTGGATGCCGCACGCCATCCACCCCCTGATCGAGTCCGGCATCCTGCTGGCCTCCATCAGCGCGGTCGCGCTCAACCTGTACTTCAATGGCAGCCGGGGCGACACCAGCGCCGCCATCGAAGCGGCCAAACACGCCGAGGCGCACTGAGCGCTTCGCCCGCGCCCTTTCGACAAGGCCCCTTCGGGGGCCTTTTTCATGCGCGCACCGCGCCCGGACATGGTGCAAGCCCCGATGTGGTGCGCACCATTCAGGGTTAGTCTCGATGACGCACCGAACGTCTCGAACAAGAATCTGTATACAAATTCTGTGCTCAAAAGGCGCCCCGGCGCCTTTTTGCCGCCCACGCTTTGCTGGCACCTTTATTGCTGATGACAAGGCATGCCCGGGTGACAGCTGAGCAACCCCCTGCAACCCCGCCCATCACAGGAGAACCCATGAACAAGCGCCACCTCATCAAGATCACCGCTGCCCTGGCCGCGGCCGCCGCCTTCGGCAGCAGCGCCCACGCGCAGACGCCGATCAAGTTCCAGCTCGACTGGCGTTTCGAGGGTCCTGCCGCGCTGTTCCTGCAACCCGCCGCCAAGGGCTACTTCAAGGCCGCCGGCCTGGACGTGACGATCGACTCCGGCAACGGCTCGGGCGGCACCGTCACCCGCGTGGCCTCGGGCAGCTACGACCTGGGCTTCGCCGATCTGGCCGCGCTGATGGAATTCCACGCCAACAACCCGGAAGCGCCGAACAAGCCGGTGGCCGTGATGATGGTCTACAACAACACGCCGGCCGCGGTGCTCGCGCTCAAGAAGAGCGGCATCACCAAGCCCGCCGACCTCAACGGCAAGAAGCTCGGTGCCCCGGTGTTCGACGCCGGCCGCAAGGCCTACCCGATCTTCCAGAAGGCCAACAACCTCTCCAACGCGAACTGGACTTCGATGGACCCGCCGCTGCGCGAAACCATGCTGGTGCGCGGCGACATCGACGCCATCACGGGCTTCTCGTTCACCTCGCTGCTCAACCTCGAGGCGCGCGGCGTGAAGACCGAGGACGTGGTCATCATGCCCTTCGCCGATCACGGCGTGAAGCTGTACGGCAACGTGATCATTGCCTCGCCCAAGATCATCAAGGAGAACCCGGCTGCCGTGAAAGCCTTCCTGACCGCCTTCGCCAAGGGCGCCAAGGAAGTCATGGCCAACCCGGCCGCCAGCATCGATACCGTGAAGGCGCGCGACGGCATCATCAACGTGCCGCTGGAAACCCGCCGCCTGGTGCTGGCCATCGACTCCGTGGTCGCCAGCCCCGACGCGCGCAAGGAAGGCTTCGGCCAGGTCAACCCCGGCCGCCTCTCGCTGATGGCCTCCCAGGTGTCGGACGCCTACGGCACCAAGACCCGCATCGACCCGGCCACGATCTGGAACGGCTCCATGCTGCCCTCGGCCGCCGAACTCAACGTGCTGCCCCCCGCCAAGAAGTAAGAACGGCCACCGGCCGCCAGCCCGCGGCCCCGGCCAGCCACCCCACGGCGGCTGGCCTTTTTTTCAGGAAGACGACCCCATGCAAGACCCCTCCAGCGACCAGCCCTTCGTCGATTTCGACCAGGTCTGGCTGGCCTACAACGAAGACCTGCTGGCCCAGAACGTCTTCGCGGTGGAAGACATCAACCTCAAGGTCAAACGCGGCGAGTTCATCGCCATCGTCGGCCCCTCGGGTTGTGGCAAGTCCACCTTCATGAAGCTCACCACCGGGTTGAAGATGCCCAGCATGGGCAAGATCCGCATCGACGGCCAACCCGTCACCGGCCCGCTGAAGATCTCGGGCATGGCCTTCCAGGCGCCCTCGCTGCTGCCCTGGCGCACCACGCTGGACAACGTGCTGCTGCCGCTCGAAATCGTCGAGCCCTACCGCAGCCAGTTCAAGGACCGGCGCAAGGAATACGAGGAACGCGCGAAGAAGCTGCTGGCCAGCGTGGGCCTGGGCGGCATGGAGAAGAAGTTTCCCTGGGAGCTCTCGGGCGGCATGCAGCAGCGCGCCAGCATCTGCCGCGCGCTGATCCACGAGCCCAAGATGCTGCTGCTCGACGAGCCCTTCGGCGCGCTCGACGCCTTCACCCGCGAGGAACTCTGGTGCACGCTGCGCGACCTGTGGGAGGCGCAGCGTTTCAACGTGATCCTGGTCACGCACGACCTGCGCGAATCGGTCTTCCTGGCCGACACGGTGTACTGCATGAGCCGCAGCCCGGGCCGCTTCGTGGTGCAGCGTGAGATCCCGATCCCGCGCACGCGCGACCTGGAGGTGACCTACACCAAGGAGTTCTCCGACATCGTGCTCGAGCTGCGCGGCCACATTGGCGCCATGCGCAAGGCCGGCACCGTCATCAACCAATAAGGAAGCGGGAGTCAAAGAACATGCAACAAAAACACCTGGAACGATGGTCGCCGTTCCTGCTGCTGCTGGCCATCGTCATCCTCTGGGAAATCATCACCCGGGGTTTCGGCGTCTCGGAATTCATCTTTCCGAGCCCTTCACGCATCTGGGAGCAGACGCTGGAACACAAGGTCACCATCCTGGGCCACGCCTGGCGCACCTACTGGGTGACCATGGCCGGGTTCGGCATCGCCATCGTGGTCGGTGTGCTGCTGGGCTTCCTCATCGGCAGCTCGCGCCTGGCGTATGCGGCGGTCTATCCGCTGATGACGGCGTTCAACGCCCTGCCCAAGGCGGCCTTCGTGCCGATCCTGGTGGTGTGGTTCGGCATCGGCGTGGGCCCGGCGATTCTCACGGCCTTCCTGATCTCGTTCTTCCCCATCATGGTGAACATCGCCACCGGCCTGGCCACGCTGGAGCCTGAGCTGGAGGACGTGTTGCGCGTGCTGGGCGCCAAGCGCTGGGACGTGTTGACCAAGGTGGGCCTGCCGCGCTCGATGCCGTATTTCTTCGGTTCGCTGAAGGTGGCGATCACGCTGGCCTTCGTGGGCACGACGGTGTCGGAGATGACGGCGTCGAACGAGGGCATTGGTTATCTGCTGATCTCGGCGGGTTCGTCGATGCAGATGGGTCTGGCCTTCAGCGGTCTGCTGGTGGTGGGCGTGATGGCGATGGCGATGTACGAGCTGTTCAGTTTCATCGAGAAGCACACCACGGGTTGGGCGCACCGCGGCTCGCAGAGCGCATGAGTCCGGAACAGGTGGCGAAGCACCTGCGCCGCGCCAACGGGGTGGCACGGCGTGCGGCGGGCATGGGCCGGCATCCGTTCGGGGCCTTGCTGGTGGCGCCGGATGGGGAGACGGTGTTGGCCGAGCAGGGCAACATCGACACGGTGAACCACGCGGAGTCGACGCTGGCCCGCGTGGCGGCCGACAACTATCCCGGCGAGTACCTGGCGCGCTGCACGCTGGTGACGACGTTCGAGCCTTGTGCCATGTGCACGGGCACGCTGTATTGGGCCAACATCGGGCGCGTGGTCTATGGCGCGAGCGAGGAGGCCTTGTTGGCGTTGACGGGCAGCCACGAGGAGAACCCCACTCTGTCGCTGCCCTGCCGGGAGGTTCTTGCGCGGGGGCAGAAGGTCATCGAGGTCATCGGGCCTGTGCCCTCGCTGGAGGCCGAGATGCTGGAGCCCCATCTGGGGTTCTGGGCGTCTCGCTGAGTTTTTCTCCGGCCGACGGCGGCCATCGGCGAGAGGGGAATGGCTCCGCGGATGTCCCCGGGTCGGCTGCGCCGCCCTCCTCCTTTACTCCGCTGCGCCATTCCCCCCTCGCCGATGGCCTAAGGGCGTTCGGTCTGTTTTCGCGCCAACGTCACGTCGGCCTCGTGAGCGGGTGGCGTTCTGCGCAGCGGGGTAAAGGAGGAGACCCGGCGAAGCCGGGTCGGGGGACACCCGCGGAGCAGAGCGCCGCCCGCTCACGAGGCCCGCGAGGCAGCAGCGAGAAAGACTACCGATGCACCTCCACCTCCCCAGCAGAGGAAAGCAGGGCCATCAACCGCCGGCGAATCAGAATCCCGGGCCGATCGGAGTCCATTGAAAACTCCACCCCACGCCGCCGCAGATCCACCACCGCGTCCGGGTCGGTGGACTCGAGAATGTCCTTGTCCTCCCGCGTGATCTCATCGTCGAAGTCGATCAGCATCTGCGCCGGACAATCCGCCTCCGTGTCGTTGCGAAACAGCCATTGGCACAACTGCATGCGCCCATCGTCGATCGGCGTGAACGCATTGATGATCACGTGGCGCACCCCACTCGGGTACTCGATGTCCAGCCGCCGCGAAAACGGCTGGTAGTAGGCGTTGCGCATGTGCCGCTGCGTGATCGCCTCCTTCACCCCGCTGATGCGCTGGAATTTCTCCGGGTTCACCGCGTCGATCACCGTCTCGGCATAAAACCCGGCCTCGTTCTCCACCAGCTCGTACTTGCTCGGCGCCGGCGACGCCGCCACACCGAAAGTCGCGCGGTGCACGAAACTGAAGTGCGAGTTGTCGAACGAATTCTCCAGCGCGCGCACCGGGCTCGTGTGCCAGGTCTCGTAGAACTGGAAGATCGTGCGCCAGCCCTCCGCCTCGAACTCCGGAATCGCGGGAATCTCCGCCACCGGATCCTCCAGCGCCACCCACGCATAGCCATGGCGCGCCGTGCAGTGGTAGGCCGTCGTGCCGTAGTCCTTGGGAATCTCGCGCTCCGGCGGGTACTGCGGAATGTTGATCACGCGGCCGTGCCGGTTGTAGACCCAGCCGTGGTAACCGCACTGGAGGTTGCCGTTCTTGCACCAGCCCTTGCTCAGCTTCGCGGTGCGGTGGCAGCAACGGTCCTTGAGCGCGGCCGGCTCGCCGTGTTCGTCGAGAAACAGAACGATGTGTTCGCCCAGCAGGGTAAAGGGCTTGGGGCCGTCGGCCAGCATCGACAGCGGCATGACGGCGTGCCAGTAACGGCGGAAGACGGGTTGTTGGGTGACCAGCATGGTGAAGGCGCTCCTGAAAGAAATGGCTTGAGGGTGGGGTCTCAAGAGCAATTTCCCGCCCCGCATTGCACGGGGTTGAACGCTTCTACTCTGGCCCTGCATGCTAGCAAAAGGCAGGCCACATCGGGTTGGCATGCCTCGTGCATACCCGCACCTCGCAGAGTAGAAGCGTTCAGCAGATGGTGCCCCCACACCGCCCGCCCGGAAATTGCTCTTGTACGTCTCCCGTCGCGACTCACATGGCCTGCGGGAGTGGAACAAGCCCACCGTCCGGAGCCTTGCCATGCAACGCCGTCACTTCCTCGCTTCCTCTTCCGCCGCCGCCGTCTCGGCCCTCGCCGCCCCCACCGTCTGGGGCCAGGCCTCACCCAAGCTCACGCCCGTCAAGTTCACGCTGGACTTCCGCATCACCGGCCAGACCTCGCCCTTCTTCCTCGCCCAGAGCAAGGGCTACTACAGGGACGAAGGCCTGGACGTGAGCATCGACGTGGGCTCCGGCTCGGTCGCCTCCATCACGCGCATCGCCAGTGGCGTCTACCAGATGGGCCTGGGCGACATCAGCTCGCTGATCGAGTTCCAGGCGACCCAGAGCGGCACGCCTTTGGTGCAGGCCGTGTACCAGTACTACAACCGCGCACCGTTCGCGATCATTGGCCGCAAGGACCGGGGCATCACCACCGACTTCCGCAGCCTCGAAGGCAAGAAGATCGCGGCCGCCGCCGTCGAGTCCACGCGCCGCGCCTGGCCCATGGTGGCGCGCAGGCTGCGCGTGAAGAACGACCTCTTCCAGTGGTCCACCACCGACTTCGCCTCGCGCGACAACGTCGTCGTGCGCGGCGACGTGGACGGCGCCACCTACTTCCACGACTCCGCCGTCTCGCTGTTCGCGCGCATGAAGCTCGACGAACTCTCCATCCTCGAATACACCAGCGCCGGCGTGAACCTGTACGGCAACGCCATCCTCGCGAGCAACGCCATGATCACGCAGAACCCCGCCGCCGTGGCCGGCTTCCTGCGCGCCACCAACCGCGCCATCCAGGAGAGCATGGCCGATCCGGTCGCCGCGATCGCCGCCACCAAGCTGCGCGAGCCCATCCTCAACGAAGCCGTCGAACTCGAGCGCTGGCGCATCACGCAGCGCTACATCGCCGCGGCCGACACGCGCAGCCACGGCCTGGGCGATGTCTTCAAGCGCACGCTGGAACAACAGGTGGACGAGGTCGTCGACGTGTTCGGCCTCAAGGCCCGCCCCAGCGTGGAAGGCGTGTTCAACCGCGCCATGCTGCCGGCCGCCGGCGACCGGGTGCTCAAGGCATGACGACGGCCACCCTGAACGAGCGCGACGGCGCCTACCTGCGCCAGGCCATCGGCTGGGCGCGCGTGGCGCGCGAGCGGGGCAACCGCCCTTTCGGCGCGGTGGTGATCGCCGGCGACGGCCGCGTGCTCGCCGAGGCCTGGTGCAACACCGGCGAGACCGGCGACTGCACCGGCCACGCCGAGACCAACGCGGTGCGCCAGCTCAGCCCGGTGGTGGACCGCGAGACGCTCTCGCGCGCCACGCTCTATTCCTCGGCGGAACCCTGCGTGATGTGCGCGGGCGCGATCTTCTGGAGCAACATCGGGCGCGTGGTGTTCGGCATCGACGCGGTGAGCCTGCGCGTGTTCCGCGGCGAGCGCGCCGAGCAGCGCGATGCCGAGCTGTCGTGCCGCGATGTGTTCGCGGCCTCGCCGCACCGCATCGAGTGCATCGGCCCCGCGCTGCTGGACGAGGCGAGCGAGCCGCACCAGGGCTTCTGGAAAACCTGAGCGCACCGGAGCGCCCCGTAAACTCCCCGCATGCCCTGGCACGCCCAACTCGACCTGAACTACCGCCGCGACGACGCCCAGCGCACCGTGCTGCAGCACGCCCACACCGGGCCGCTGCGCATCCTCAAGAGCCTGTACCCCGAAGGCGAGGGCATCTGCCACAACGTGGTGGTGCACCCGCCCGGCGGGCTGGTGGGCGGCGACGTGCTGGACCTGCGCGTGCGCGCGGGCGCCCAGGCGCACGGCCTGCTCTCCACGCCAGGTGCCACGCGCTTCTACCGCTCGGACGGCCCGGCCGCCACGCAGCAGGTCACGCTCGCGCTGGAGGCCGGCGCGCGGCTCGAATGGCTGCCGCTCGAAGCCATCGCCTACCCGGGCTGCCTGGCGCACAACACCCTGCGCGCCACACTCGCCGAAGGCGCCGAGCTGATCGGCTGGGACGTGTGCGCCCTCGGCCTGCCCACCGCCGGCCAGCCCTTCGATCGCGGCCACCTCACCCAGCACCTGGAGATCCCGGGCCTGTGGCTGGAGCGTTCGCACATCGACGCGGCCGACACCCGCCTGCTCGAATCGCCCCTGGGCCTGGCCGGCCAGCGCTGCCTGGGCACGCTGTGGCTGGCCTGCGGCAGCCCGCTCGCGCGCGAGCGGCGCGAGCACCTGCTGGAGACCGTGCGCGCGCACCTGGACGGTGACCTCCAGGGCGTGCAGGCCGGCGCCACCTGCCCTAATCCGCAGATGCTGGTGCTGCGCGCGGTGGCGCCGCTGGTGGAGCCCTTGATGGCGCTGTTCCAGCGCGTCTGGGGCGGGCTGCGCACCGAGGCCTGGGGCCTGTCGGCGGTGCCGCCGCGCATCTGGCGCGTCTGACCCGCCCCAGGCTGGGGCGGCGACCGTTCGTCTGCTGCCCGAAAAGCACCGGAATCGCCACCCTCTTCTCCCCCTCATGGTGCGTGGCGCTGGGCAGAATCCTGACATTGCCCCTTTTGCGTCCGCTCATGCCTTCCGCACCCAACCAGCTCCACGACGCCCATGCGCTCGTGATCGAGGGCAACCTGCAATCGCGCTCCATCCTCGTCGCCCAGCTGCGCGACCTGGGCGTGGGCACGGTCGTGCAGTGCTCGCGCCTGACCGACGGGCGCCGCAAGCTCGAGATGGCGAGCTTCGACGTGGTCATCTGCGAACAGCGTTTCGAGCGCGAGTCCGGCTCCGGCCAGGACCTGCTGGACGACCTGCGGCGCAACCAGCTGCTGCCCTTTCACACCGTGTTCGTGATGCTCACGGCCGAGGCCTCCTACGCCAGCGTGGCCGAGGCCGCCGAGTCGGCGCTGGACGCCTACCTGCTCAAACCCCACACCGCCTCGCGCCTGGCCCACCGCATCGTGCAGGCGCGTGTGCGCAAGCAGTCGCTGCAGGACATCTTCAGCGCCATCGACGCGCAGGACTTCGAGCGCGCCGCCAACCTGTGCCAGACCCGGTTCGAAGCGCGCCAGTCCTACTGGCTGTACGCCGCGCGCATCGGCGCCGAGCTCATGCTGCGCGGCGGCCGCGTGGACGAGGCCCAGACCCTGTATCAGGCCGTGATCGAGGCCAAGACCCTGCCCTGGGCCCGCCTGGGGGTGGCGCGGGCCCAACTGGAAAACGGCCAGCCGGCCAAGGCCGTGACCACGCTGGAGAGCCTGATCCGCGACGACGACGCCTACGCGGACGCCTACGACGTGATGGGCCGCGCCCAGTTCGAGCTGGGCAACTTCCAGAGCGCGCTCACCACCTACGAGATCGCCACGCGCCTCACGCCCTCGTCCATCAGCCGCCTGCTCAAGCACGGCATGCTGGCCTACTACACCGGCGAGCGCAGCGAAGGCGTGGAGCTGCTCGACCGCGCCACGCGCCTGGGCCTGGACTCCAAGATGTATGACGCGCAGGCCCTGTTGCTGCTGGCCTTCGCCCGGCTCGACAACAACGACGCGCGCGGCCTGCAGCGCACGGTGGACCAGCTCACCCGGCTGCGCGACCGCAGCCACGCGCCCGCGCGGCCACACCGCCTGCTGGCCATGGCCGAGAGCCTGCTCGCGCTGCAGCAGCAGAACACCACGCGCGCCGTCGACGACGTGCGCCGCCTGACCGACAGCGTGCTCACGCCCGACTTCGATTTCGAATCCGCCTGCAACCTGCTCGCCCTGATGGGCCGGCTCGCGATGCGCTCCCTGCCCATGCAGGACGCCGAAGGCGCGGTGGACCGGCTCGCGCTGCGTTTCGGCACCAGCCGCGCCATGACCGAGCTGCTGGCCTGCGCGGCCGGCAGCGATGCGGGGCATGCCGAGCGCATCCGCGCCGCCCACGGCCAGGTGCTGCGCATCTCGCAGGACGCCATGGCCCTGAGCCTCAAGGGCGACCCGCAGGGCACGGTGCAACAGCTGCTCGAAGCCGGTGAACGCACCGGCAACGCCAAGCTGATCGAGTCCGCGCACCAGGTGCTGCAGCGCCACAGCGAGCGCATGGACAGCTACCCGGCGCTGCAGGAACGCGTGGAGGCGCTGCGCGCGCTCTACCGCACCACCGCGCCCATCACCCGCCTGGGCGAGCACACCAGCAGCGGCCAGACCCCGCCGGGCGGCGTCTCGCTGTCGGCCGGCTACAAGCCGCCCAGCCCCGAAAGCCTGACCGGCACCACCGCCCAGCCCGCCGCCTGAGCGCGCCTCAGAGCTCGCAGAACAGGCGCACCACCTGTTCGCGGAACCAGCGGTTGTCCGGGTCGCTCTCGAAGCGGTGGCTCCAGTGCAATGAGACGGTGAAGTTGCAGTCCACGAACGGCGGCTGCACCATCACGCAGCCACCCGAGGCGACAAAGCCGCGCGCGATGTTGCCCGGCATCACCACGCAGAGGTCGGTCGCGCTCACGATCGAGGGCAGCACCATGAAGTGCTCGGTGGTCAGGCGCAGGCGGTCCTGCAGGCCGGTCTGCTCCAGGATGCGCAGCGTGTCGCCGTGCGAACGCACACCCACGAACTCCAGCTTCTGCAAGGCCTTGAGCTGCGCCGCCCCCTTCAGGCGCTTCAAGGGTGCATGCATGGGATGGCCGGCGCGCATCAGCACCACATAGCGGTCGCGCAGCAGCTCGGTGCGCTGCGTGTCCTTCACCAGCGGCAGGAAACCGAAGGCGAAATCGATCACCCCGGTGTCCAGCGCATCGGCCAGCTGCGCGTGGGCCACCGGGCGGCTGGCCACGCGCACACCGGGCGCGAGCTGTTGCAGGCTGACCATGAGCTCGGGCAGGAAGCGGTTCTCGCCGATGTCGCTCATGTGCAGGCGGAACAGCCGGCGCGAACGCTGCGGGTCGAAGCCGGTGGACTCGTTGATCGCCTGCTCGACGATGGCCAGCGCGTTCTGCACCGCGCCCGCCAGGCGCTCGGCGCGCGGCGTCGGTTTCACGCCGCCGGGCGTGCGCACGAAGAGCGCGTCCTCCAGCAGCAGCCGCAGGCGGCCCAGTCCGTGGCTCGCGGCCGGCTGGGTCAGGCCCACCTGCTCGGCGGCGCGGCTCACGCTGCCGGCGCGGTAGATCGCCGCGAACAGGCGCAGCAGGTTCAGGTCGATGTCGTTGATATGCATGGCATTGATATTCGATATCCCCTTGATCTTATTGCCGAATATGTCACAGACCGTGAAACTCCGCGACTCAACAACAAAACCCACCGGAGACAAGATGAACAAGAGGACCACCCTGACCTGGCTGGCCGCGGCCGCCGGCCTGTGCGCCCTGGCCGCCCTGCCCGCCCACGCGGCAGACCCCACCGAGATCCGCATCGGTTACGCCATTTCCAAGACCGGTCCCTACGCGGGCGGCGCCAGCACCACCGTGCTGCCGAACTACCAGCTGTGGCAGCAGGACCTGGAAAAGTCGGGTGGCATGCTCATCAACGGCAAGCGCGTGCCGGTCAAGTTCGTCGAGTACGACGACCGCAGCAGCTCCGAAGAAGGCGTGCGCGCCGTCGAGCGCCTGGTCAACCAGGACAAGGTCGACTTCATCCTGCCGCCCTGGGGCACGGCGATGAACCTCGCGGTCGCGCCCATCCTGGACCGCCACGGCTACCCGCACCTGACCACCACCATGATCACGGACCGCATTCCGCAGCTGCGCGAACGCTGGCCCAACACCTTCTTCTTCACGCTCACCTCCACCGACTACGCCAACGGCGTCATCGACCTGCTCACGCGGCTGCGCAGCGAGGGCAAGATCAAGGGCGACGTGGCGATCGTCAACGTGGCCGACCAGTTCGGCGTGGAATTGTCCAAGGCGGCGCGCGACGGCCTGAAGAAGGGCAACTTCAACGTCGTCTACGACCAGAGCTACCCGCTGGGCTCGCAGGACCTGCAGTCCATCCTGAACGAAGTCAAGCGCCGCGACCCCGAGGTCTTCCTGGCCTTCAGCTACCCGCCCGACACGCTGGCGCTGACCGACCAGGCGCGCGCCGTGGGCTTCAACCCCAAGCTGTTCTACACCGCCATCGGCACCGTGTTCCCGGTCTTCAAGGACCGCTTCGGCGCCAACGCCGAAGGCGTGCTGGGCCTGGGCGGCGTGAGCCCCGAACTGCCGGTGACCAAGGCCTACCGCGCCCGCCACCTGGAAGTCTTCAAGAAGGAAGCCGACTACAACGGCAGCGCGGTGACCTACGCCACGCTGCAGGTGCTGCAGCAGGCGATCGAGCGCGCCAACAGCATCGAGCGCAAGGCCGTCTCGGCCGAAATCGGCAAAGGCGGCTTCAACACCGTGATCGGCCCGGTCACGCTGAAGAACCGCATCTGGAGCGAGGCCTCCTCGGTCGGCCAGTGGCAGAACGGCCAGTTCCAGCCGGTCTCGCCCGCCAATGCCATCGGCGTCAAGCCGGTCGCGCTGCCCAAGCCGGCCTGGAAACAGTAACGCGTCACACCGCCCACACGGCACCGCCCGAACCACGCGCAGACGTGGCGGGCGGCTCGCCTTTTTTTCTTTCTCCCACGGTAACGCTCCATGGCATTGATCGACGCCCTGCTCAACGGGCTCACACTGGGCGGCGTGTACGCCCTGATCGCGATGGGCCTCACGCTGCAATACGGGGTGGCCCGCATCATGAACCTGGCCTACGGCCAGATGCTGATCGCCGCCGCCTTCGCCGCCTACGCCCTCTTCACCACCTTCGCGCTGAGCCCGCTGCTGGGCCTGCTGCTGATCGCGCCGGCCGCCTTCGCCCTGAACTGGCTGCTCTACCAGCTGCTGCTCACGCCGCTGGTGCGGCGCGCCAAGACCAGCGAAGCGCTGGAGGTGGACAGCATCCTGGCCACCTTCGGCCTGCTGTTCGTCATCGAAGGCATCGTGCTGGTGATCTTCGGCGGCAACTACTACAACTACGACTACCTGGGCCAGGTGATCACGCTGCTGGGCTCGCCGCTCAAGGCCAATCGGCTGCTGGCCCTGGGCTTCGCGGTGGTGATCGGCGTCGGCCTCTACCTCGTGCTGCACCACACGCGCCGGGGCACGGCGCTGCGCGCGGTCGCGGTCTCGCCCACCTCGGCGCAGCTGGTCGCGATCGACGTGCGCAAGGCCGCCGCCTTCGCGTTCGCGCTGGGGGGTGGCCTGGTGGCCGCCAGCGGCACGCTGGTCAGCATGTTCTTCACCATCAACGCGTCCATGGGCGTGGTCTTCACCATGAAGGCCCTCATCGTCGTGATCATGGGCGGCGTGGGCAACCTCATGGGCTGCCTGGTGGCGGGCCTGCTGCTGGGCCTGACCGAAAGCCTGGTGCGCACCTTCGTGGCGCCCGGCCTCACGCTCGCGGTCACCTTCGGCCTGTTCCTGCTGGTCCTCATCATCCGCCCCACGGGCATGTTCGGAAAGGCCGGGGCATGAAGCGCGGCGACATCGTGTTCGTCACGCTCGGCGTGGCGGGGCTGGCGGCCTGCGCGCTGCTGCCCTTCTTTGGCAGCGGTTACGCCATGTCGATGGCGATCAACCTGCTGATCTTCACCGTGCTGGCCACGGCCTGGGCCCTGTTCTCGGGGCCCACGGGTTATGTCTCGCTGGCCACGGTGGCCTTCTTCGGCCTGGGCGTGTACGTGGCCGCGGTGTTCGGCGAGGCCTGGCCCTGGCCGGCGGTGCTGGCCACGGCCGCGCTCGCCGCGCTGGCGGTGGCGCTGCTGGTGGGCCTGGCGCACGCTGCGGCTGCGCGGCGTGTACTTCGTGATCTTCACCTTCGGCCTGGCCGAGCTGATCCGCCAGGTCGTGACCTGGTACGAGGCCAACCACTCGGGCTCGGTCGGGCGCTACCTGTTCCTGGACATCGAGCAGAAGCACATCGTCTGGCAGCTCACCGCGCTGGCCGCGCTGGTCTACCTCGCGGGCTGGCTGGTGAAGCGCTCGCGCGTGGGCCTGGCGCTGCGCATGATCGGCGACGACGAGATGGTCGCGCGCCACTGCGGCGTGCACACCACCTTCGCCAAGCTGCTGGTGTTCGGCATCAGCGCCATGTTCATGGTCCTGGCCGGCGCCATCGTGGCGCCGCGCTGGACCTACATCGACCCGACGATCGCCTTCAACCCGGTGGTCTCGTTCCAGGTGCTGATCATGGCCCTGCTCGGTGGTGCCGCGCGCCTGCACGGCCCGGTGCTCGGCGTGATCCCGCTGGTGCTGCTGTTCGAGTTCCTCTCGGCCAACTTCCCGAACTACTTCAGCATCCTGCTGGGCTGCACCTTCCTCGTCATCGTGTACCTCGCGCCGCGCGGCATCGTGGGCCTGATGGACCGTCTGCAGGGAGGCAAGGCATGAGCACCCCCCTGTTGCAGGTGAACGGCCTGGTCAAGCGCTTCGGCGGCCTGGTCGCGGTCAATGGCGTGGACTTCTCGGTGGCCCAGGGCGAGATCGTCGGCCTGCTCGGGCCCAACGGCTCGGGCAAGACCACGGTGATCAACCTGATCTCGGGCGCGCTGCCGCCCACGGCGGGCTCGGTGACCCTGCACGGCCAGGAACTGACGGGATTGCCGGCCTTCCGCGTGGCGCGCGCCGGCGTGGCCCGCACCTTCCAGCTGGTGCGCGTGCTGGGCTCGATGGACTGCGTGGAGAACGTGCAGGCCGGCCTGGCCTTCGGCACGCAGAACCTGCCGCAGCGCGCCTCGCGCGCGCAGGCCCTGAAGCTGCTGGAGCGCGTGGGCATGGCGGACTTCGCCCACACCACCGCCAGCGAACTCACCTACATCAACCAGAAGCGGCTGGAGCTGGCGCGCGCGCTCGCGCTGCAACCGCGCCTGCTGCTGCTGGACGAATGGCTGTCCGGGCTGAACCCGTCCGAGCTGGTGGACGGCATCGCCCTGTTGCGCTCGCTGCGCGAGGAAGGCATCACCATGCTGATGGTCGAACACGTGATGGAGGCGATCCGCGCGCTGTGCGACCGCTGCGTGATCATGAACGCGGGCAGCCGCATCGCCGACGGCCCGCCGGCCGCCGCGCTGGCCGAACCGGCCGTGGTGCGCGCCTACCTGGGAGACGACGATGCTTGAAGTCAGCCAGGTCAGCGCGAGCTACGGCCACCACGTGGCGCTGCAGGGGGTGGACCTGCGCATCGGCGCGGGCGAGGTGGTGGTGATGCTGGGCGCCAACGGCGCCGGCAAGTCCACCCTGCTCAAGTGCATCGCGCGCCTCATTCCCTCCCTGCCGGGCAGCCGCATCGCGCTCGACGGCCAGGACCTGCTGGCCCTGCCCGCCCACGCGGTGGTGGAAGCCGGCATCGCCCTGGTGCCCGAGGGCCGGGGCATCTTCGGCGAGCTGAGCGTGCGCGAAAACCTGCAGCTCGGCGCCCACGCGAAGCGCGCGCGCGCCGGCGAGAAGGAGCAGCTGCAGCGCGTGCTGTCCATCTTCCCCAAACTGGAACAGCGCATGGGCCAGATGGCGCAGACCATGAGCGGTGGTGAACAGCAGATGGTGGCCATCGGCCGCGCGCTGATGTCGCAGCCGCGCGTGCTGCTGCTCGACGAGCCCTCGCTCGGGCTCTCGCCCATCATGACGGGCGAGCTGTTCCGTGCGCTGGCGCAGATCCGCACCCTGGGCGTGAGCGTGCTGCTGGTGGAGCAGAACGCCCGCCGCAGCCTGCGCATCGCCGACCGGGGCTACCTGCTGGAGAACGGCCGCATCGTCGGCCAGGGCTCGGCGCAGGACCTCGCGCAGGACCCGGCCGTGCAGCGCGCCTACCTGGGTGGCGCGGCCGCTGGAGCCACCGCATGAGCGCCACACCGCACCTGCGCTCGCGCCCCGAGACCGTGGTCTGGGGTTTCCTTGCCCCCGACGTGCCGCCGGTGCTGCGCATCGCCTCGGGCACCACGGTGGACATCGACACCGTCAACGCGCTGTGCGTGCCGCCCGACGCGCCCGAGGCCTTCTTCGAGCGGCACCGGCTCGAACTCACCGACGCCGCGCGGGACATCTGCGACATCGTGAAAACCGTGCCCAAGGGCGTGGGCCCGCACGTGCTCACCGGCCCCATCCACATCGAAGGCGCCGAACCGGGCGACGTGCTGGAGGTGCGCATCCACGAAGTCGAGCCGCGCGCACCGCACTACGGCGTCAACTTCACGCGACCCGGCGCCGGCAGCCTGCCCGATCTGCTGCCCGAACCACGCACCCAGGTGCTGCCGATCGACATGGCGCGCCGCACCGCCCGCTTCCGAGAGGGCCTGGACATCCCGCTGCGGCCCTTCATGGGCATCCTGGCGGTGGCGCCCACCTCGCGCGTGTCGTCGATCCCGCCGGGGCGCTTCGGCGGCAACATCGACCTCAAGCACCTGGTGCCCGGCGCGCGCCTGTACCTGCCGGTGCAGGTGCCGGGCGCGCTCTTCTTCACCGGCGACGGCCACGGCGCGCAGGGCAACGGCGAGGTCAACCTGACCGCGCTGGAAACCTCCATGACCACCCGGCTGGAGTTCGTGCTGCATCCCCGCCGCGCGCTCGCCTGGCCCATGGCCGAGACGCCCAGCCACTACATCGTGATGGGCCTCAACGAAGACCTCGACACCGCCGCCGCCGACGCGGTGCGGCGCGCGGTCGAGGTGCTGCAGGCCTTCGCGGGCGTGGACACGGGCGAGGCCTACGCGCTGGCCAGCCTGGTGGTGGACTTCGAGGTCACCCAGCTCGTGGACGGTGTCAAGGGCATCCACGGCTGCATCCCCAAATCGCTGCTCGCCCCCACGGCCGAGGCCTGGTGGGGACCCATGCCATGACAACCCCCGAACCCCGGACAGAAAGGACCCCCGTGTCGGACTTTGAAGGACAACATTGCGTGCTCACCGGCGGTGCCGGCAGCATCGGCCTGGCCGCCGCCCGCCAGCTGCTCGCGCGCGGCGCCTCGGTGCACCTGGTGGACCGCGACCCGGCCCTGCTGGAAGCCGCGCGCCAGGCGCTCGCGGCCGAAGGCCACGGCGAGCGCGTGGGCACCAGCGCCGCCGACGTGAGCGACAGCCGCCAGACGCAGGACTACCTGGCGCAGGCCGTGGCGCGCGCGGGCGCGATCGATTTCCTGTTCTGCAACGCCGGCCTCAACGGCGAGATCGTGCCCATCACCGCCTACCCCGAGGACGTGTTCGACACCGTGATGGCGGTCAACGTGCGCGGCACTTTCCTGGCGCTCAAGCACGGCCTGCCCCTGATGCGCGACGGCGGCAGCGTGCTGATCACCTCCAGCGTGATGGGCGTCACCGCCGACCCCGGCGTGAGCGCCTACGCCACCTCCAAGCACGCGCTGATCGGCCTGATGCGCGTGGCCGCCAAGGAAGTGGCGCCGCGCGGCATCCGCGTCAACGCCATCGCGCCCGGCCCCACGACCAACGGCTTCCAGAACGACATCGAGCGCCGCCTGAGCGACGTGGTGGGGCGCGACGCCACGCAGATGCTCAACGAGGCCATCCCGCTGCACCGCCACGCCCAGCCCGAGGAAATCGCGCGCATGGTGGTGTTCCTGGCCTCGGCTGGCAGCAGTTTCTCCACCGGCGGCGTGTTCATGGCCGACGGCGGCATGCACATCTGACCCCATGCAAAACGAAAGGACCCCACACCATGCCCGAACTCGCCACCCATGAATTCTGGAAAGACCTCAAGCCGATCGAGAAGGTCTTCCAGCCCGATGCCCTGCCCGAGGTCTACATCCCCAACGCGCCGACCGAGGACGAGCGCCTCTACGTGCCCTTCACCGAGACCGTGTCCTCGCGCCCGCTGTGGATCTCGCCGAGCCAGAACAAGTGGTGCGACATCCTGATGGCCAGGAAGGCCGGCCTGGTCAACCGCCACTACCACCCGCATCAGGTTTTCGCCTATACGATTTCCGGCAAATGGGGTTATCTTGAGCACGAATGGACCGCGACCGCGGGCGACTTCGTCTACGAGACCCCGGGCGAGGGCCACACGCTGGTGGCCTACGAGCACAAAGACCCGATGAAGGTGTTCTTCATCGTCGAAGGCCCGCTGATCTGGCTGGACGATCAGGGCGAGTCGAACGGCTACTTCGACGTGCACCAGTACATCGCCCTGTGCCGCGCCCATTACGAGAAGGTCGGCATCGGTGCCGCCTTCGTCGACACCCTGTTCCGCTGACCCTGGAGAGCCCGCACCGTGGAAGTTTCATTCAGCCAGGAAATCGAATCGCTGCGCCTGGGGGACGGCCAGACCTTCCACGGCGAAGGCATCCTCGCCATCACCAAGGCCTTGCTGCAGTCCGGCGTGGCCTACGTGGGCGGCTACCAGGGCGCGCCGGTCTCGCACCTGCTCGACGTGATGGTGCAGGCCAAGCCCTACATGGACGAGCTCGGCGTGCACGTGGAAGCCTGCTCCAACGAGGCCTCGGCCGCGGCCATGCTGGGCGCGTCCATCCACTACCCGCTGCGCGGCGCGGTCACCTGGAAGTCCATCGTGGGCACCAACGTGGCGGCCGACGCGCTCTCCAACCTGGCCTCGCCCGGCGTCACCGGCGGCGTGCTGGTGGTGGTGGGCGAGGACTACGGCGAAGGCGCCAGCGTGATCCAGGAGCGCACGCACGCCTACGCGCTCAAGTCGAGCATGGTGCTGCTGGACCCGCGGCCCGACCTGGAGCGCATGGTGCACATGGTCGAGCAGGGTTTCCGCCTGTCCGAGGCCTCGAACATGCCGGCGCTGATGGAGCTGCGCATCCGCGCCTGCCACGTGCGCGGCAGCTTCACGGCCAAGGACAACGTCAAGCCCGCGCTCTCGCGCCACAACCTGATCGAGGAGCCGGCGAGCTTCGACTACAACCGCCTGGCCCACCCGCCCGTGACCTTCCGCCACGAGAAGCTCAAGAGCGACGAGCGCATTCCGGCCGCGCGGCGCTACATCGTCGAGCACGGTCTGAACGAGCACTTCGACGGCGCGCACCAGGACCTGGGCCTGATCGTGCAGGGCGGCCTGTACAACACCCTGATCCGCGCGCTGCAGCAGTTCGGCCTGGCCGATGCCTTCGGGCGCAGCGCCATCCCCATGCTGGTGCTCAACGTCACCTGCCCGCTGGTGCCGCAGCAGCTCACCGACTTCTGCGTCGGCAAGCGCGCGGTGCTGATGCTGGAAGAGGGCCAGCCCGAGTACATCGAACAGGAGCTCGCCACCCTGCTGCGGCGCGGCGACATCCAGACGCCTCTGCACGGCAAGGACATGCTGCCCAACGCGGGCGAGTACACCGCCGAAGTCATGGCCAACGGCCTGGCGCACTTCATCGGGCGCTACCTGCAGGACCCGGCCACCCAGGCCGTGACCGACGCCGCGCGCGCCTGGCTGCAGGGCAACCAGACGCGCCGCCAGGAAGCCGCGCAGCAGCTGCAGGCGCCGCTGCCCGCGCGCCCGCCCGGCATGTGCGTGGGCTGCCCCGAGCGGCCGGTGTTCTCGGCCCTCAAGCTCGCGCAGCAGGACGTGGGGCCGGTGCACATCGCAGGCGACATCGGCTGCCACGCGCTGCGCGACCTTCGAGCCCTTCTCGTTCGGCCACTCCATCCTGGGCTACGGCATGAGCCTGGCCAGCCGCGCCGGCGTGTCGCCGGTGATGAAGCGGCGCGTGCTCTCCGTCATGGGCGACGGCGGCTTCTGGCACAACGGCCTGCTCACCGGCGTGCAGTCGGCCCTGTTCAACGGCGACGACGCGGTGCTGCTGATCTTCAAGAACGGCTACACCTCGGCCACCGGCACGCAGGACATCATCTCGACCCCCGGCGACGAGGCCAAGGAAGCCGCCGCCGACAAGCTGCAAAGCCTGGCCCACACCAACCAGACCATCGAGACCACGCTCAAGGGCCTGGGCGTGCAATGGATGCGCACCGTGCACACCTACGAGGTGGACACGGTGCGCGCCACGCTCACCGAGGCCTTCACCACCGAGTTCCAGGGCCTGAAGGTGATCGTGGCCGAGGGCGAATGCCAGCTGGAGCGCCAGCGCCGCATCAAGCCCTGGATCGCCAGCCTGCTCAAGAAGGGCCGGCGCGTGGTGCGCGTGAAGTACGGCGTGGACGAGGACGTGTGCAACGGCGACCACGCCTGCATCCGCCTCTCGGGCTGCCCCACGCTCACGCTCAAGGACAACCCCGACCCGCTCAAGGTGGACCCGGTGCGCACCGTCATCGACGGTTGCGTGGGCTGCGGCCTGTGCGGCGCCAACGCGCACGCGGCGACGCTGTGCCCGTCCTTCTACCGCGCCGAGGTGATCCAGAACCCGCGCTGGCACGAGCGCCTGATCCATTCCCTGCGCGGCAGCGTCGTGCGTCTGCTCCAACCGGCCTGAACATGCCTACGTCCCAACAACCCATCTCCCTGCTGCTCTGCGCCCTCGGTGGCGAGGGCGGCGGCATCCTCACCGACTGGCTGGTGGACACCGCGCGCCACGCGGGCTACCCGGCGCAGGCCACCTCCATCCCCGGCGTGGCGCAGCGCACCGGCGCCACCACCTACTACCTGGAGGTCTTCCCGGTGCCCACGGCCGACCTGGGCGGGCGCCGGCCGGTGTTCGGCCTCAACCCCCTGCCCGGCCGGCTCGACGCGCTGGTGTCCTCCGAGCTGCTCGAAACCGGCCGCCAGATCACCAACGGCCTGGCCTCCAGCACGCACACGCTGGTGATCAGCTCGTCCGCGCGCGCCCTGACCACGGGCGAGAAGATGGTGATGGGCGACGGCCGGCGCGACAACGCCGAACTGCTGGCTCTGGTGAACAAGCACAGCCTCGCGCGCCACGTGCTCGACATGGCCGCGCTCACCAGACAGGCCGGCACCGTGGTCAGCGCGGTGATGCTGGGCGCGATCGCGGGCAGCGGCCTGCTGCCCTTCGCACGGCGCGACTACGAGGCGGTGATCGCCGAGAGCGGCGGCGGCGCCAAGGCCAGCCTGCGCGGCTTCGCGCTCGCCTTCGACGCGGTGAACGCGCAGCGCACCCAGGCCGCCTACGTGGAACAGGTGCTGGCGACCGAAGGCGCCGCCGCGCCCGCGCCGCCGCAGGCCGCCCTGCCCGAGGCGCTGCGCCGCGAATTCCCGCTGGAGGCGCACGGCATCATGGCCCTGGGCCATGCGCGCGTCTGCGAGTACCAGAACGCGGCCTACGGCGAGCGTTATGCCCAGCGCCTGCGCCGCGTGCTGGCCGCCGAGACGCTCGGCGACCCGAAGAACCTGCACGGCCACCGCACCACGGTGGAGATGGCGCGCTGGGTCGCGCTGTGGATGGCGTTCGACGACATCGTGCTGGTGGCCGACCTCAAGAGCCGCGCGAGCCGCCAGGCGCGCGTGCGCGGCGAGGCCAAGGCCGGCCAGGACGACCTGCTGCGCGTGTACGACCACTTCAAGCCCGGCGCGCCCGAGTTCGCCGCGATGCTGCCCGAGGGCCTGGCGCGGCGCGTGCTGGCCTGGGACCGCCGGCGCGTGGCCGCCGGCCAGGCGCCCTGGGCGCTGCCGCTGAAGATCGGCACGCACTCGGTGCTGGGCATGCTCGCGCTGCGCGGCCTGGCCGCGTGCAAGCGCCTGCGCCCGCTGGGCAGCCGCTTCCACACCGAGCAGGCGCTGATCGACCGCTGGGTCGACGCCGTGGTGCAGCTTGCCGCCATGCACGCCCCGCTCGCGCACGAGGTGGCGCTGTGCGGCCGCCTCATCAAGGGCTACGGCAGCACCAACGAGCGCGGCAAGGACAACCTGCTGCACATCATCGACCACCTCGCCCTGCCCGCGCTGGCCGACCCGGCCAGCGCCACCCAGCGCGGCCAGGCCGTGGCCGCCGCGCGCAACGCCGCGCTGAGCGACGAGGCCGGCAAGGCGCTGGACCAGGCGCTGCGGCAACACGGCGCGCCCGCGCGCCCCGTCAAGGCACAGCCGATCCGCTGGCAGCACAATCCCCGGCTCAAGGCCAAACCGGCCTCGACGCCCTGACTTTCCGTTTTTCACAACAAAGGAGACCCGCATGAAGCACCACCCCACCCCCCTGTCTTCGCTGCCCTGGCGCCGCGCGGCGGCCACCGCCCTGCTCACCCTGGGCACCGTGACGGGCGCGCTCGCGCAGGCCTTCCCGGACAAGCCGCTCAAGGTCATCGTGGGTTTCCCGCCCGGTGGCGCGGCCGATCAGATCGCGCGCCTGGTGTCCACGCCGCTGCGCCACCGCGCTGGGCCAGCCGGTGATCGTGGAGAACCGGGCCGGTGCCAACGGCAACATCGCGGGCGAGGCGGTGGCGAAATCGCCCGCCGACGGCTACACCCTGCTGCTGAGTTCGGGCGGCATGGTCTCGGTCAACCCGCACCTCTCGCGCATGAGCTTCGACCCGGTGAAAGACCTCACCCCGGTGGCTTCCGCGGCGCGCGTGCTGGTCTACCTGATGGCGCGGCCCACGCTGGAGGTGAAGAACGTGCAGGAACTGGTGCGCATCGCCAAGGCCAACCCTGGCCGCATGAGCTACGGCTCGGCCGGCAACGGCAGCTCGCCCCACCTCGCGGGCGAGATGCTCAAGGCCCAGACCGGCATGTTCACCGTGCACGTGCCCTACCGGGGCGCCGCGCCCGCGCTCAACGACCTGATGGGCGGGCAGATCGACTACTACTTCGACCCCGGCATCGGCCTGGCCCACGCCAAGGCCGGGCGCACCAAGCTGCTCGCCGTGGGCAGCCTCAAGCGCTCGCCGCTGTTCCCCGACGTGCCCACGCTGGACGAAGCCGGCCTCAGGGGCTTCGACGCCGACACCGTGTTCGGCTTCTACGCCCCGGCCGGCACGCCGCCGGCCGTGATCACACGCATCAACACCGAGGTCAACAAGATCCTGGCCACCGCCAGCGTGAAGGAACGCATCACCGCGCTGGGTGGCGAAGCCCTGCCGCTCACGCCCGCCGAATTCGGCAAGCGCGGCATGGACGACTCGCAGCGCTTCGGCGCGATCATCCGCGACCGCAAGATCACGGCCGACTGAACGCGCGGCGGGCCTTCATCACGCCATGTAGACGGCGATGAAGGCCAGCATGAAGATCTGCAGCACGCCCATGGCGGGCAGCATGAGGGGCATGTAGTGCACGACGGAGTCGAAGATGTCCTCGGCCTCCTCGTCGGTGTAGACCCTCAATTCCGGATCCGAGTAGTCCTTCGGATGCTCGGCCAGGGCCTGGTCGGGGGCGGGCTGGGTGTGCGGGGTGTGCATGGCGGTCCTCTCGCAGTGAGTGATGCGCCTGGGCGGGCAAACGGTGTTCCCGCGCCCTCCGCCTCACTGTCCGGGGGGCGTGGACGGATCATCCCCCTTTTCGGCAAATCCTTCCACCCACCCTGACCTTGCGGCTCAGATCGCCACCAGCTGCCGGATGCCCTTGGCCTGCATCTCGCTGCCCGGCCCGCTGGCGATCACCTCGCCGCGCTCCATCACGAGGTAGTGGTCGGCCAGGGCCTCGGCGAAGTCGTAGTACTGCTCCACCAGCACGATGGCCAGTGTTGCCCCGGTCCGCCAGCATGCGGATCACCTTGCCGATGTCCTTGATGATGTTGGGCTGGATGCCTTCGGTGGGCTCGTCCAGGATCAGCAGCTTGGGGCCGGCGGCCAATGCCCGCGCGATCGCGAGCTGCTGCTGCTGACCACCCGAGAGGTCACCGCCCCGGCGGCCCAGCATCTGCTTGAGCACCGGGAACAACTCGAACAGCTCGGCCGGGATGGGCGTGCTGCCCTTCTTCGTCGCCAGGCCCATGAGCAGGTTCTCGTGCACCGTGAGGCGGCCGAAGATCTCGCGGCCCTGCGGCACGAAACCCACGCCCAGGCGCGCGCGCTCGTAGGGCGTGGCCTTGTGGATCGGCACACCGTCGAGTTCGATGCTGCCGCTCTTGATCGGCACCAGGCCCATCAGCGACTTGAGCAGTGTGGTCTTGCCCACGCCGTTGCGCCCCAGCACCACGGTGACCTTGCCGAGTTCGGCTTGCAGGCTGACGTTGCGCAGGATGTGGCTGCCGCCGTAGTACTGGTTGACATCTTTGACGTTCAGCATTTTGGTGTTCCTTCTGCGTTTTTTCTTTCGTGGCAGGCCGGGTCGCGCCCCGGCAGGCGCCTTACTTTCTTTTGCTTCGCCAAAAGAAAGTAAGCAAAGAAAAGGCGAGCCGAAGTCCGGGCCCCTTCGGGGTCCCCTGCGCTGCTCAGGTCACGGGGGAAGTTCGCAAACTTGTCCGCTTCGCGGCCTTCGAACATGCGAACTTCTTTTTCCCCGCGCCCTTGCGCTGCTCGGCCCGGCCACACGGCACAGGCGGGATCGGACTTCCCCTCAGGCGAAGCGGCGGTGGCGTTGAAGGGGAGTCCGATCCCGCTCCCGTCTGCTCCCCTCTGGCCGTGCCGAGGAGCGGAGCGATGGGCGGAAAAAGGGCTGCGCATGTTTGAGCGAAGCGAGTTTGCGCAGACCCCGCCCATCGCGAGCACCGCAGGTTGCCCGGAGCGAAGCGGAGGGACACGGCCGGCGGGGTCGCCTTTTCTTTGCTTACTTTCTTTTGGCGAAGCAAAAGAAAGTGAGTCGCCCGCCGGGGCGAGACCCGGCCAGCCACGAAAGCAAAAACCAACCGAAGAAGAAACCCAATCAGCGCCCAAGATAAACCTCGATCACCCGCTCATCCGCCTGCACCTGATCCAGCGTGCCTTCGGCCAGCACAGACCCATCGCACAACACCGTCACCTTCTCCGAGATCGTGCGGATGAAGCTCATGTCGTGCTCCACCACCATCAGCGAATGTTTGCCCTTGAGAGACAGAAACAGCTGCGCCGTGCGCTCCGTTTCCTCATCCGTCATGCCCGCCACCGGCTCGTCCAGCAGCAGCAGCTTGGGGTCCTGCATCAGCAGCATGCCGATCTCCAGCCACTGCTTCTGCCCGTGGCTCAGGTTGCCGGCCAGGCGCGAAGCGCTGTCGGCCAGGTGGATCGTGTGCAGCACCTCCCCCAGCCGGTCCTTCTCCTCGCCGGTGAGCACAAACAGCATGGAATGGCGCACCCGCTTGTCCGTGGCCAGCGCCAGCTCCAGGTTCTCGAACACGCTGAGGTGCTCGAACACCGTGGGCTTCTGGAACTTGCGCCCGATGCCCATGGCGGCGATCTCGGCCTCGCGGTAACGCAGCAGGTCGATCGTGCTGCCGAAGAAGACCTGGCCCGCGTCGGGCCGGGTCTTGCCGGTGATGATGTCCATCATCGTGGTCTTGCCCGCGCCGTTGGGGCCGATGATGCAGCGCAGCTCGCCGGGCGCGATGTCCAGGCTCAGGCCGTTGATGGCCTTGAAGCCGTCGAAGCTCACGTGCACGTCTTCCAGGTACAGGATGCGGCCGTGCGTGGTGTCCACCTCGCCGCGCACCAGCGGGCGCGAGAAACCGGCCTGGCGGCCGCCGGATTCGGTGGCGCCGCCCAGGGCGAGCGCGGCCACGCGTTCGGCGCGCTTCGCGCCCTCTTCCATCAGGTCGGGCGTCATGCCGGGCCTCCCTTCTTGGCCGGGCGCAGTCTCTTCACCAGGCCCACCACGCCCTGCGGCAGGTAGAGCGTGACGACGATGAACAGCGCGCCCAACACGTACAGCCAGTACTCGGGAAAGGTCACGGTGAGCCAGCTCTTGGCGCCGTTGACGATGAAGGCGCCGAGGATGGGGCCGATCAGCGTGGCGCGGCCGCCCACCGCGGCCCAGATCGCGATCTCGATGCTGTTGGCCGTGCTCATCTCGCCCGGGTTGATGATGCCGACCTGCGGCACGTAGAGCGCGCCGGCCACGCCGCACATCACGGCCGAGATGGTCCAGATGGTGAGCTTGTAGGGCAGCGGGTTGTAGCCGCAGAACATCACGCGGCTCTCGGCGTCGCGCACCGCCTGCAGCACGCGGCCGAACTTGCTCTTCACCAGCCAGCGCGCGAACAGGTAGAAGCCCAGCAGCGTGAGGCCGGTGAGCACGAACAGCGCCATGCGCATGTTCTGCGTGCGCCAGCGGCAGATCGAGGATGCGCTTGAAGTCCGTGAAGCCGTTGTTGCCGCCGAAGCCGGTCTCGTTGCGGAAGAACAGCAGCAGCGCGGCGAAGGTGAGCGCCTGCGTGATGATGGAGAAGTACACGCCCTTGATGCGCGAGCGGAACGCGAAGTAGCCGAACACGAAGGCCATCAGACCCGGCACCAGCACGATCAGCAACAGCGTGGCGATGAAGCTGTCGGACAGCGCCCAGTGCCAGGGCAGCTCCTTCCAGTCCAGGAACACCATGAAATCGGGCAGCTCGCTCTTGTAGTTGCCGTCGGTGCCGATCTGGCGCATGAGGTACATGCCCATCACGTAACCGCCGAGCGCGAAGAACAGGCCGTGGCCCAGGCTCAGGATGCCGGTGTAGCCCCAGATCAGGTCCATGGCCAGCGCACAGATGGCGTAGCACATGATCTTGCCCAGCAGGCCGACCATGTAGTCGCTCAGGTGGAAGGCGCTGCCCTCGGGCACGAACAGGTTGAGCAGCGGCGCCACGGCGCAGACCACCAGCAGCGCGACCACGAAGGCGCTCCAGCCGGCGCGCGTGAGCAGCGGGCCGTGCGAGGGCAGGACGACGGGGGCGCTCATGCCTCCCTCCCTTTCATGGCGAAGATGCCCTGAGGTCTCTTTTGAATGAACACGATGATGAAGACCAGCACCGCGATCTTGGCGAGCACGGCGCCGGCCCAGCCTTCGATGAACTTGTTCAGCATGCCCAGGCCGAGCGCGGCGTACACCGTGCCCGCGAGCTGGCCCACGCCACCGAGCACCACCACCATGAACGAGTCCACGATGTAGTTCTGCCCGAGGTCGGGGCCCACGTTGCCGATCTGGCTCAGCGCGCAGCCGGCCAGGCCGGCGATGCCCGAGCCCAGCGCGAAGGCGTAGGTGTCGATGCGCGCGGTGTTCACGCCCATGCACGAGGCGATGGGGCGGTTCTGCGTGACGCCGCGCACGAACAGGCCCAGGCGCGTCTTGCCGATCAGCAGCGTGACGCCCAGCAGCACCGCGAGCGCGAAGCCGATGATGATGATGCGGTTCCAGGGCAGGTTGAGGTTGCCCAGCAGGGTGATGCCACCACTCATCCACGAGGGGTTTTCCACGCCCACGTTCTGCGCGCCGAACAGGCTGCGCACGGCCTGCATCAGCACCAGGCTGATGCCCCAGGTGCGCAGCAGCGTCTCGAGCGGCCGGCCGTAGAGGAAGCGGATCACCGTGCGCTCCATCGCCGCGCCGACCAGGCCCGAGGCCAGGAAGGCCACCGGCAGGGCGACCAGCAGGTACCAGTCGAAGTACTCGGGCAACGAGGCCCGGAAGAAGCTCTGCACCAGCCAGGTGGCGTAGGCGCCGATCATGATCAGCTCGCCGTGCGCCATGTTGATCACGCCCATGAGGCCGTAGGTGATCGCCAGCCCCAGCGCGGCCAGCAGCAGGATGCTGCCCAGGCTGATGCCGGTGAAGGCCTGGCCCAGCGCGCTGCCGATGGCCAGCGTGGTGTCCAGGCTGGAGAGGGATTCCTTCAGCGCCGCCTTGACCTGGGCGTCTTCTTCCTTTTCCATCTGCGCCGTCAGCAGCGGGCGCACGATGGGTTGTTGGGCCTCGCCGAGTTTCCGCGCGGCCGAGAGGCGCTGCGCCGGGTCCTCGCTGGCCAGCAGCACGGCGGCGCGCGCGAGCGCCAGGCTCTGGCGCGCGCGCGGGTCCAGGTCACCGGCCAGGGCCTTGTCGATCAAGGCGAGCTGGCTGGTGTCGGGCTCTTCGAAGGCGGTGCGCTGCAGGGTGCTCGCCGCTTCGCGCTGGCGCTCGGGCGGCGCGCCCACCAGCTCCATGCCGGCCAGCGCGTTCTCCATCGCGCTGCGCAGGCGGTTGTTGACCATGATGTCGCCGGCGTCCTCGGGCAGCGCCGCGAGTTTCTCGCCGGTCACGGCGTCGATGGCGCCCTCGCCTTCGGCGATGAGCACCCGCTCGCCCTGCACGCGCACGGCCTCGTCGGCCATGGCCTTGATCAGTGCGGTGGCACGTTCGTCCGGCTCGGCGGCCAGGCGGTTGAGCGTGTCGATGCGGGTGTCGGTGTCGCCGTCCACCAGCGCGAGCGCGTCGGCCGGGGTGAGCGCATGCGAAACACTCAATGACAACCACACCGCGAGCCCCAACCAGCGGAGCCATTGAAACTTCATATCCATCCCCAAAAGCAGGATCCGATGGCGCGCCAACACGCCAGAACCAGGGGCATCGAGGGTCCGGCTCCGCCGGCCCAAGATGCCGTCCCCCCTCCCAGCGCCGAAGGCGCGCCAGAGAGGGGGGAAGCCGCGTCAGCGGCGCAGGGGGGTGTTACTTCTTGTCCGGCACGTTCTTCTTGCCCTTGTTCTCGGCGATGTAGTCGCTCCACGGATCGGCGACCACCGGGCCCGGCGTCTTCCACACCACGTTGAACTGGCCGTCGGCCTTCACCTCGCCGATGAACACCGGCTTGTGCAGGTGGTGGTTTTCCTTGTCCATGGTGCTGGTGAAGCCACCCGGCGCCTTGAAGGTCTGGCCGGCCATGGCGGCGATGACCTTGTCGGTGTCGGTGGACTTGGCCTTGGCGCACGGCCTGGGCCCACATGTTGATGCCGATGTAGGTCGCTTCCATGGGGTCGTTGGTCAGAGGCTTGTCCTTGTGGCCGGGGATGTTCTTCGCCTTGGCGTAGGCGCTCCACTTCTTCACGAACTCGGTGTTGGCCGGGCTCTTGATGCTCATGAAGTAGTTCCAGGCGGCCAGGTGGCCGACCAGCGGCTTGGTGTCCACGCCGCGCAGCTCTTCCTCACCCACCGAGAAGGCCACCACCGGCACGTCCTTCGCCGAGAGGCCGGCGTTGCCCAGTTCCTTGTAGAACGGCACGTTGGAGTCGCCGTTGATGGTGGAGACCACGGCCGTCTTCTTGCCGGCGGACGCGAACTTCTTGATGTTGGCGATGATGGTCTGGTAGTCCGAATGGCCGAAGGGGGTGTACTCCTCCATGATGTCGGCATCGGCCACCCCCTTGCTCTTGAGGAAAGCGCGCAGGATCTTGTTGGTGGTGCGCGGGTACACATAGTCGGTGCCCAGCAGCACCCAGCGCTTGGCCGAGCCGCCGTCCTTGCTCATCAGGTATTCCACGGCGGGAATGGCCTGCTGGTTGGGCGCGGCACCGGTGTAGAACACGTTCTTGCTCAGCTCTTCGCCTTCGTACTGCACCGGGTAGAACAGCAGGCCGTTGGCCTCTTCCACCACCGGCAGCACCGACTTGCGCGACACCGAAGTCCAGCAGCCGAAGATCACGGCGACCTTGTCCTGCGTGAGCAGCTGCTTGGTCTTCTCGGCGAACAGCGGCCAGTTGGAGGCCGGGTCCACCACCACGGGTTCGAGCTTCTTGCCGAGCACGCCGCCCTTGGCGTTGATCTCGTCGATGGCCATCAGCACCGTGTCCTTGAGCACGGTTTCCGAAATGGCGATGGTGCCCGAGAGGCTGTGCAGCACGCCGACCTTGATGGTCTCCTGGGCGTGGGCGCTCAGACCGGTGAAGCCGAGCGTGGCGACTGTGGCCGCGGCGGCCAGGGTCTTGAGGGTGAATCGGCGGGCGTTTTTGGGGGGTCTTCGACATGGCGCTTCTCCAGTGTTCCAGGGGTCCCTTGGAAGGGGTGTTGGGCGCCGCCGGCCCGCCTTCTTCAGGCGGTGCTCGACGGACAACTGGATGCTAGGGAAGACCCTGGATGGCGTATGTACGCCACGTGGCGTACGCCGCTGGCGCCGATGTCAGCAGCAGCGCCCGGTGGCGGAGCCGTAGCGCGCGGCCTGGCGTTCGCGGAAGAACGCCTCGTAGTTCATCGGCTCCTGGTCCGGGTGCGTGGCCCGCATGTGCTTCACGTAGCTGCCGTAGTCCGGCACACCGACCATGAGGCGCAAGCTCTGCGTGAGGTAGCGCCCGGCCCGCCCGAGGTCGTCGAGCAGGCCGCCCGCGCCGGTGGCGGAGGGATCAGCCACCAACGCTGGCGCCGGCCGGCAGCGCTTCGTAGGGGGTTTCGGCCACGCTCGGCTTGCGCTCGGCGCGGGCCTTGAGCACGCTCTTCACGCTGTAGAACAGCACGCTGAGCACCACGAACATGAACAGCGCGCACAACACGGCGTCCAGGCGGTTGTTGAAGACGATGCGCGACATGGCCTCGGGCGTCTTGGCCGGCGCCAGCAGCACGCCGTTCTGCAGCGCCTCGGCGTAGCGGCTGGCGTTGGAGAGGAAGCCCACCTTCACGTCGGCCGAGAAGATCTTGAGCCAGCCCGCGGTGAGCGTGCAGACCAGCAGCACGATCGCCGGCACGATGGTGACCCAGGCGTAGCGGTCCTTCTTCATCTTGAACAGCACCACGGTGCCCAACATCAGCGCCACGGCGGCGAGCATCTGGTTGGCGATGCCGAACAGCGGCCACAGCGTGTTGATGCCGCCCAGCGGATCGACCACGCCCTGGTACAGGAAGTAGCCCCAGGCCGCCACGCACAGGCCGGTGGCGATCAGGTTGGCGGGCAGCGAGTCGGTGCGCTTGAGCGCGGGCACGAAGCTGCCCATCAGGTCCTGCAGCATGAAGCGGCCGGCGCGCGTGCCGGCGTCCACGGCGGTCAGGATGAACAGGGCTTCGAACAGGATGGCGAAGTGGTACCAGAAAGCCATCATGGTCTGGCCGCCCACCACCTGGTGCAGGATGTGCGCCATGCCCACGGCCAGCGTGGGCGCGCCACCGGCGCGCGCCAGGATGGTGTTCTCACCCACGTCCTTGGCGGTCTGCACCAGCATCTCGGGCGTGATCACGAAGCCCCAGGTGGAGAGCGTCTGCGCCACCGCTTCGGGCGTGCTGCCCACCAGGGCGGCCGGGCTGTTCATCGCGAAGTAGATGCCGGGCTCGATGCACGAGGCTGCCACCAGCGCCATCACGGCGACGAAGGATTCGGCCAGCATGCCGCCGTAGCCGATGAAGCGCGCGTTGACTTCGTTGTCCAGCATCTTGGGCGTGGTGCCCGAGGAGATCAGCGCGTGGAAGCCCGAGACCGCGCCGCAGGCGATGGTGATGAACAGGAAGGGGAACAGGTTGCCCGACCAGACCGGGCCGTCGCCGGCCGCGAACTGCGTGACCGCCGGCATCTGCAGCGGCGGCGCGACGACGACGATGCCGATGGCCAGCGCGACGATGGTGCCGATCTTGAGGAAGGTGGAGAGGTAGTCGCGCGGCGCCAGCAGCAGCCACACGGGAATGGAAGCGGCGACGAAGCCGTAGCCGATCAGCATCCAGGTCAGGGCCTTGCCGTCGTAGGTGAACAGCGGCGCCCAGGTCGGGCTCTCGTGCACCCACTGGCCGCCCACGATGGCCAGCATCAGCAGCACGAAGCCGATGATGGAGACTTCGCCGATGCGACCGGGCCGGATGAAGCGCAGGTACACGCCCATGAACAGCGCCACCGGAATGGTGGCCGCCACGGTGAAGGTGCCCCAGGGCGATTCGGCCAGGGCCTTCACCACGATCAGCGCCAGCACCGCGAGGATGATGATCATGATCATGAAGGCGCCGAACAGCGCGATCAGGCCCGGCACGGTGCCCATTTCCTGCTTGATCAGGTCGCCCAGCGAGCGGCCGTCGCGGCGCGTGGAGATGAACAGCACGATGAAGTCCTGCACCGCGCCGGCGAAGACCACGCCGGCCAGGATCCACAGCAGGCCGGGCAGGTAGCCCATCTGCGCGGCCAGCACCGGGCCCACCAGCGGGCCGGCGCCGGCGATGGCGGCGAAGTGGTGGCCGTACAGCACGTACTTGTGCGTGGGCACGTAGTCCAGGCCATCGTTGTGGCGCCAGGCTGGCGTCATGCGCGTGGCGTCCAGGCCGAGCACCTTGGTGGCCAGAAACAGGCTGTAGTAGCGGTAGGCGATCAGGTAGACGCAGACCGAAGCGACCACCACCCAGAGGGCGCTGACGGCTTCACCCCGTCCCAGCGCCACGGCCGCGAGCGCGAAAGCGCCCAGCACGGCCACGAAAAACCACCCCAGGTGGCGACCCAGTCCAGACATGCTTGTCTCCTCTTGTGCCGCGACCTCGCCGATTCGGGCCGCCGTGCGACGGGCAGTATCGGCAACCGGGCGCACGCGCACATCCGTTGCACCGCGCGCCGGACCGCGTGGCACCACTTAGGTGGAAACCCGTATCAGGGGATTTCGCGGGCGTGCTCGACGGCGTACTTGATCAGTTCCGCCTGGCCCTCCAGGCCCAGCTTGCGCTTGATGCTCTGGCGGTGCGTTTCCACCGTGCGCACGCTCAGGTCCAGCGCCTTGGCGATCTGTTTGCTCGACTCGCCCCGGCCCAGCGCGCTCAGGATCTGGCTCTCGCGCGGCGTGAGCAGCGGGCGCGGCGCGGGCTGGCGGAACAGCCGGCTCGAGACCCCGGGGCTGAGAAAGGTGCCACCGGCCACCACGGCCTCGATGGCGGCCACGATTTCGCCGGCCGGCGCGTCCTTGAGCACGTAACCCCGCGCGCCGGCCTGCAGCGCGCGCTGCACGTACTCGGGGTTGTCGTACATGCTGAACATCAGCACGCGCAGGCCGGGCCAACGCGCCAGCATGGCCTGCGCCAGGTCGATGCCGTTGCCGTCCTTCAGGCCCACGTCCTGCAGCACCACGTCCACCGCCAGGCCGTCGAGCAGGCGCATGGCCTCGGCGGCATGGCCGGCCTCGCCCACCACCACCAGTTGCGCCACGCTCGAGAGGCGCGCGCGCAGGCCCTCGCGCACCATGGGGTGGTCGTCGACCAGAAGGATGCGGATGGTGTCGTTCATGTCGATGCTTCTATCTGGGTGCCGTGGCCGGGCTCGGCCTGGATGCTCAGCCGCCCGCCGATCGCGGCCAGGCGCTCGCGCATGTTGCGCAAGCCAATGCCTCGCTCGGGGTGCAGGTGCACGGCCGCGCTGTCGAAGCCCCGGCCGTCGTCGGTGACGCTCATGCGCACGGTGCCGCCCGGTCCGAAGGCCAGCACCAGCTCCACCTGCCTGGCCTGCGCGTGTTTGCGCACGTTGGTCAGGCTCTCCTGCGCCACGCGGAAGAGCGCGGTCTTCACCTCGTCGGGCAGTTCGCGCTCGGCGCCTTCGATGCGCACCGCCACCGGCAAGCCGCTGGCGTCCTCGAACTCCTGGCCCAGGTGCTGCAGCGCGGCGGGCAGGCCCAGGGTGTCGAGCAGCGCCGGGCGCAGGCGGTGCGAGAGGCGGCGCACCTCCACCAGGGTGTGGTTGAGCCCCTGCAGCGCCTTGGCCAATGGCGCGGGATCGCGCGTGCCGGCCCCGGCTTCCACCAGCAGCTTGGTGGACACCAGGGTCTGGCTGATGCCGTCGTGCAACTCGCGCGCGAGGTGGGCGCGTTCGTCCTCCTGCGACTGCTGCACCTGCCGCGCCAGCAGGCGCAGCTTGTTCTCGGCCACGCGGTGCTCGCTCAGGTTCAGCGCCAGGCCGCTGGCGCTGATGAGCGCGATGCCGAACACCGCGATGCCGGCGATCCACAGCAGCGTGGTGGCGATGTTGCGGTTGGCCTCGCCCTCGATGCGCGTGAGCGTGGCCTGGATGCCGTCCAGGTACAGGCCGGTGCCCAGCATCCAGCCCCAGCGCTCGTAGGCGATCACATAACCGAGCTTGGGCGTGTCCTGCCCGCTGGAAGGCTGGCGCCACAGGTAGTCCACGAAGCCGCCACCGGCGCGCGCCTGGGCGATCAGGCGCTGGATGGTGGGCCGGCCCTGCGGGTCGCGCAGCTCCCACAGGTTCTGCCCCACCAGCTCGGGCTGGCGCGAGTGCATGAGCACGCGGCCCTGCAGGTCGTAGACGAAGAAATAACCGTCGCGGCCGTAGTCCAGCGAGGCCAGCAGGCGCAGCGCCTGCTCGCGGTCCGCCGCCTCGTTGCCGCCCCGGTCGTACAGCGGCTGCACGGTGCTGGCCGCCAGGGCCACGTAGTTGCGCAGCTCGGCGCGCCGCGCCTCCAGGTAGGTGCGCTCCACCAGGGCGTATTCGCGCCTGGCCAGATCGCGCTCCTGGTGCTGCACGGCCAGCGCGATGAGCACGAGCGAGGCCAGCAGCGGCAGGATGCCAGCAGGAGGATCTTGGTTCGCAGTCGCATCGGGAAGGAAGGGACGCCGTGGCGCCATTCTGCGCCGAACCAGCGGGCGGGCTCAGCCGCCGTGTTGGGGTTGCAATTGCGGCACGCGGTTGATCGCCATGGCGGCGGCGGCCGTGCGCGTCTCCACCCCCAGCTTGGCGTGTATGCGCTCCAGGTGTTTCTTCACCGTGGCCGGGCTGGCACCCAGGATGTCGCCGATGTCGCGGTTGATCTTGCCCTTGACCACCCAGTACAGCACCTCGGCCTCGCGCGCGGTGAGGCCGAAGGCGGCGGCCAGGCCGGAGAGCACGCTGGCGTCCGAGGTTTCCTGCATCACGATGAGCCAGTCGCCGCCCTCGCCGTTGACCTCATCGCCCACGCACTGGTGCAGGCGGAAGGTGAGGCGGCGCGGGCCGTTCTCCAGCGTGAGGCGCGGCGGCTCGCGCTGCGCCAGCGCCTCGCCGAGGTGGCGGCGCAGCCACTGCAGCACGGCCGGTGGCGTGGTCGGCGCCTCGGTGCCGCAGTGGTGGCGCAGCAGGTCGCGCGCCAGCGGCGTCTGCCACATCAGGCGGCCGTCGCGCTCGCGCACGGTGATGGTGGCGTAGCCGAAGGCGTCGAGCGCGTTGCGCGCCTGGCTGCGCTCCACCGCGCCCTGGCGCGCGTGGCGCGCGCTGCGCAGGTGCACGCCCATGCGCGCCATCACCTCGCGCGGCTTGATCGGTTTGGTCACGTAGTCGGCGCCGCCCGCGTCGAGCGCGGCCACCAGGTGCTCGGTGTCGGTCAGGCCCGTCATGAAAATGATGGGGATGTGCGCCGTGGCCGGCTGCGCCTTGAGCCGGCGCGCGACCTCGAAGCCGTCCAGCCCGGGCATCACGGCGTCGAGCAGCACCACGTCGGGCAGGGCCTGGGTGGCGCGGCGGATGGCGCTTTCGCCATCCAGCGCCACGAGCACGGTGTAGCCCGCCTCGTCCAGCGCGTCGTGCAGGGGCGCCACGTTGTCGGGCACGTCGTCGACGATGAGCACCACCAGCGCGTCCGTGAGCGGCCGCGCGGTCGATGGCGCCAGGGTTTCAACCGGGTGCGACATGGTGTTGCAGCAGTTGCTGTTCGATGGTTTCAAAACGGAATTCGCGCGCCAGCGTGCGCAGGCCCTGCGCGAACGCGGCCTGCTCGGGGCGGCGCTGCACCCACTCGTCCAGCCATTGCACGATGCCCTTGTAGTAGCCCAGGCGCACCAGTTCCAGCAGGGGTTCGAGTTCGTCCCTCGTCGCGGGCGCCGCGGCGGCCACCGGCGCCCCGGCGCGCTCGGGCGAGGCTTCGGTGATCCAGGCCAGCGACAGGCGCTGGCCGAGCCAGCCCAGCAGGTCCTCGCGCCGCACCGGCTTGACGAAGAAGTCCTGCGGGCGGTGGCCGAGGTCGTTCTCCAGTCCCTTGTCGAAGGCGTTGGCCGAGACGATGGCCATCGGCACCGCACCCCAGCCGCGCGCGCGCAGGCGGCGCAGCGTCTCCCAGCCGTCGATGCCGGGCATCGCCAGGTCCATGAAGACCGCGTGCGGCGCGCCGGGCTCGCCGGGCTGCAGGCCGTCGAGCAGGGCCAGTGCGTCGTGGCCGCTGGTGGCGAGCATCACCTCGAAACCCAGGGGCGCGAGCCAGCGCGCGAGCAGTTCGCGGTCCGCCTCTTCGTTGTCCACCACCAGCACGCGGCGGCGCGCGCCCTGGTAGCCGGCGTGTTGCGGCACCGCGGTGGGCGCGGGCAGCTGCACGCCGTGCAGCTCGGGCAGGAACAGGCGCACGGTGAACACCGAGCCCTGGCCCGGGGTGCTGCGCACCGTCATCTCGCCGCCCATGAGGTCGGCGAGCATCTTGGCGATGGTCAGGCCCAGGCCGGTGCCGGTGGCCGCGCCGTGGGCGGCCGCCTCGCCCTGCCCGCGCGCGAAGGGCTCGAACACGCGGTCCAGGTCCTGCGGGTTCATGCCGGGCCCGGTGTCGTGCACCTCGAACTGCGCCATCTCGCGCGCGTGCGCGACCCGCAGCCGCACCTCGCCGCTGCGGGTGAACTTCACCGCGTTGCCCAGCAGGTTGATGAGGATCTGGCGCAGGCGCTTCTCGTCGGCGCGCACGGTGTCGGGCAGGCGGCTGCCGGTGTCGAACGAGAAGCGCAGGCCCTTGGCCGCCGCCTGCAGCTCGAACATGCTGGCGACCTCGCGCATGGCGTCGGCAAACGCCATGGGCCGCACGTCGAGCGCGAGCTTGCCGGACTCGATGCGCGCGATGTCCAGCGTGCCTTCGATCAGCGAGAGCAGGTGCTCGCCGCCGCGGTGGATCACGCGGATGGCCTGCGCGCGGTGCGGCGCCACGCCGGTGTCCTCCTGCAGCAGCTGCGCGTAACCCAGGATGCTGTTGAGCGGCGTGCGCAGCTCGTGGCTGATGGTGGAGATGTAGCGCGTCTTGGCCTGGTTGGCCTGCTCGGCCGCGCGGCGCGCCTGCTGCAGCGCCTCGTCGGTGCGCTGGTGCGACTCGATCTCCTGCATCAGCAGGCGCGTCTGCCGGTTGGATTCTTCCTGCGCCACCTCACGGCTCTTGTGCGCGAGCACCAGCCACCAGGCCACGGTGGCGGCGATGAGCAGCAGCACCGCGTACACGCGCACGAAGCCCGAGCGCAGCGCGGCGTCGAGCAGCGAGGTGTTGGCCGCCACGCCCAGGCCCTGGGCCAGGCCTTCCACCTCCTGCCGGTAGAGCAGGCCCAGCACGGCCGCGAGCACCGGCGCCACGATCATCATGAGCAGCAGGTAGTGCGCCAGGCCCGCTTCCAGGTAAGGCCACACGCGGCGCGGCAGCACGCGGCGCAGGGCGCCCATCCACTGCTCGGAGAGGCGCGCGTGCGGCTTGCAGAGGTCGCCGCAGCGCGCGTCGAGCGTGCAGCACAGCGAACAGATGTGGCCCTGGTACGCAGGACAGTGCGCCATGTCCGGCGCTTCGTACTCGCGTTCACAGATCACACAGGTTTGGACAACACCCCCCGCGCCGCCTGCGGCGTCACCCCCCTGAAGGGGGGCCGCACTGGCGGCCTGGCGGAGCCAGATCCGCGGTGCGCCTGGCGGCACCTCTCCACCGCTTCTGGCGATGTAGTAACGCCCCTGGGTCAACCACGCGATCACCGGTGCGGTGATGAGCGCCGTCACCATCGCGATCACCGCCGAGAACGCCTGCGCCGTTGGCCCCAGCAGGCCCATGTGGGCCACGATGGACAGCGCCGAGGCCAGGCCCATGGCGCCCACGCCGACAGGGTTGATGTCGTACAGGTAGGCGCGCTTGAACTCGATGCCCTTGGGCGACCAGCCCAGCGGCTTGTTGATCACGAGATCGGCGACCACCGCCATGATCCAGGCGATGGCGATGTTGGAGTACAGGCCCAGCACCTCGCCCAGCGCCTGGAACACGTTCATCTCCATCAGCATGAAGGCGATCAGCGTGTTGAACACCACCCACACCACGCGGCCCGGGTGGCTGTGCGTGATGCGCGAGAAAAAATTGCTCCAAGCCAGCGAGCCCGCGTAGGCGTTGGTGACGTTGATCTTGAGCTGCGAGACCACCACGAACAGCGCCGTGGCCGCCACCGCCCAGCCGTAGTCGGCGAACACGAACTCGTAGGCCGCGAGGTACATCTGGTTGGGGTCCACCGCGCGCTCGGGCGGCACCATGTGGCTGATGGCCAAGTAGGCCAGCAGCGCGCCGCCCAGCATCTTGACCACGCCCAGCACCACCCAGCCGGGCCCCCCGGCGAGCACGCCCAGCCACCAGCGCAGCGCGTGGCCGGGCTCCTTCGCGGGCATGAAGCGCAGGTAGTCGGCCTGCTCGCCCATCTGCGTGATGAGCGCGATGCCCACCGTGAGCGCCGCACCAAACAGGTGCCAGTCGAACACCGCGCCCGCACCAGATTCGCCCCCGTACCGCACCACGTTGGTGAAGGTCTCGGGCGCCATCCAGGCCACCGCCCCAAAAGGCACCACCATCATCACGACCCACAGCGGCTGGGTCCAGACCTGGAAGCGGCTGATGACCGAGACGCCGTGCGTCACGAGGGGGATGACCACCAGCGCGCAGATCAGGTAGCCCCAGGCGGGCGGGATGTCGAGCGCGAGTTCGAGCGCGTAGGCCATCACCGCCGCTTCGAGCGCGAAGAAGATGAAGGTGAAGGACGCGTAGATCAGCGAGGTGATGGTCGAGCCGATGTAGCCGAAGCCCGCGCCGCGCGTGAGCAGGTCCATGTCCACCCCATGGCGCGCGGCGTAGACGCTGATGGGCAGGCCGCCCAGGAAGATGATGAGGCCGGTGCAGAGGATCGCCAGCGCGGCGTTGACGAAGCCGTACTGCACCAGCAGCGTGGCACCCACGGCCTCGAGGATCAGGAAGGAGGCGGCACCGAACGCGGTGTTGGCCACCCGCCACTCGCTCCATTTGCGGAAACGCTGCGGCGTGTAGCGCAGCGCGTAGTCCTCCATGGTCTCGCTGCCGACCCAGCTGTTGTAGTCGCGGCGCACCTTGATGATGCGCTGCGGCGCGTCCTGCCCGGCCGGCGGCGGGGCGCTGGCGGGCGGGGAAGGCGGTGGGGGCACGGCGGGGTTCACACCGGGATTTCGCAGCTTTCATGCCACGCCGGGCCTGGGGCACGGGAATTGCTGATTCCAGGGCAACTTGTATGCTCAGGCTCCCTTGACGATCGCGCACCACCATGGAACTCACGCCCCGAGAGAAAGACAAGCTGCTGATCTTCACCGCCGCCTTGCTGGCCGAGCGGCGCAAGGCGCGCGGCCTCAAGCTCAACTACCCCGAATCGGTGGCGCTGATCAGCGCGGCCGTGATGGAGGGCGCGCGCGACGGCAAGACCGTGGCTCAGCTGATGAGCGAAGGCCGCAGCGTGCTCACCCGCGCCGACGTGATGGACGGCATCGCCGAGATGATCCCGGACATCCAGGTGGAAGCCACCTTCCCCGACGGCACCAAACTCGTCACGGTGCACCAGCCGATCGTGTGACCCCATTCAGGATTCAGGAGACCCCATGACTTTCGCCTTCTTCCTCAAGCGCGCCCTGCCCGCCCTCACCCTCGCCGCCCTGTCGTTCTCCGCCGCCGCCCATGTGGGCGATGCGCACGACCACGGCGGTTTCCTCACCGGTTTCCTGCACCCCATCACCGGGCTGGACCACCTCGCCGCCATGCTGGCCGTGGGCGTGTGGAGCGCCATGACCACGAAACGCCTGTGGGTCGCACCGGTGTCGTTCGCCGCCCTGCTGCTGGCCGGCGCGCTGATGGCGCAGGCGGGCGTGGCCTTCCCCGCCATCGAGCCGATGATCGCGGCCTCCATGCTGGTGGTGGGCCTGCTGCTGGCCGCGCAGGTGAAACTGCCCGAGGCGGCGGGCGCGGTGCTGGTGGGGGCCTTCGCGCTGTTCCACGGCGCGGCGCACGGACAGGAGCTGGCCGATGGCGCGGCCCTGGCCGGCATGGTGCTGGGCACGGCCGTGCTGCACGCGGTGGGCATCGGCATGGGCCTGGGCCTGAAGCGCGCCAACCACTGGCTGCCGCGCGTGGCCGGCGGCGTGGTGGCGCTGATGGGCCTGAACATGGGCTGGTCCCTGCTGGCGGGCTGAAGCCATGATCCCCGGCGAACTCTTCACCGACGCGGGCGAGCACCCGCTCAACCCCGGCCGGCGCACGATCACCCTGGTGGTGAAGAACGGCGCCGACCGCCCGATCCAGGTCGGCTCGCACTACCACTTCGCCGAGACCAACGGCGCGCTCGACTTCGACCGCGCCGCCGCGCGCGGCATGCGGCTGAACATCGCCAGCGGCACCGCCGTGCGGTTCGAGCCCGGCCAGCAGCGCACCGTCGAGCTGGTGGACTACGCGGGCGACCGCATCGTGTACGGCTTTCGTGGCCTGACCCAAAGCGCCCTCTGAAAGACAGCCCATGGCAAGCATCCCCCGCAGCGCCTATGCCGACATGTTCGGCCCCACCGTCGGCGACCGCCTGCGCCTGGCCGACACCGGCCTGGTGATCGAGATCGAGAAGGACTACACCCTGGCCGCCGGTGGTTACGGGGAGGAAGTGAAGTTCGGCGGCGGCAAGACCATCCGCGACGGCATGGCGCAAAGCCTGCGCACCCGCGCCGAAGGGTCGGTGGACACGGTGATGACCAACGCGGTGATCATCGACCACTGGGGCATCGTCAAGGCCGACATCGGCTTGAAGGGCGGGCGCATCGTCGCCATCGGCAAGGCCGGCAACCCCGACACCCAGCCCGGCGTGGACATCGTCATCGGCCCGGGCACCGAGGTCATCAGCTGCGAAGGCCACATCGTCACGGCCGGCGGCATCGACAGCCACATCCACTTCATCTGCCCGCAGCAGGTGGACGAGGCGCTGACCTCGGGCGTGACCACCATGCTCGGCGGCGGCACCGGCCCGGCCACCGGCACCTTCGCCACCACCTGCACGCCCGGCCCCTGGCACATCGAGCGCATGCTGCAGGCCGCCGACGGCCTGCCCATGAACCTGGGCTTCCTGGGCAAGGGCAACGCCAGCCTGCCCGCCGCGCTGCACGAGCAGGTGGACGCGGGCGTGATCGGCCTCAAGCTGCACGAGGACTGGGGCACCACCCCCGCGGCCATCGACACCTGCCTGAGCGTGGCCGAAGAGGCCGACGTGCAGGTCGCGATCCACAGCGACACGCTCAACGAATCGGGCTTCGTGGAAAACACCATCGCGGCCACCAAGGGCCGCAGCCTGTGCGCCTTCCACACCGAAGGCGCCGGCGGCGGCCACGCGCCGGACATCCTGCGCGTGGTCGGCGAGGCCAACTTCCTGCCCTCGTCCACCAACCCGACCATGCCCTACACCGTCAACACGCTGGACGAGCACGTGGACATGCTCATGGTCTGCCACCACCTGGACGCGGGCATCGCCGAGGACCTGGCCTTCGCCGAGAGCCGCATCCGCCGCGAGACCATCGCGGCCGAGGACATCCTGCACGACCTGGGCGCCATCAGCATGATGAGCAGCGACAGCCAGGCCATGGGCCGCGTGGGCGAGGTCATCATCCGCACCTGGCAGACGGCCGACAAGATGAAGAGCCAGCGCGGCACGCTGCCCGAAGACAGCTCTCGGCACGACAACTTCCGCGTCAAGCGCTACATCGCCAAGTACACGATCAACCCGGCCATCGCGCACGGCATCGCGCACATCGTCGGCTCGCTGGAAGTGGGCAAGTGGGCCGACCTGGTGGTGTGGAAGCCCGCCTTCTTCGGCGTGAAGCCGGCGCTGGTGCTCAAGGGCGGCAGCATCGCGCTGGCCGCCATGGGCGACCCCAACGCCTCCATCCCCACGCCGCAGCCGGTGCACTACCGGCCCATGTTCGGCAGCTTCGGCGGTGCCACCGCGAAGAGCAGCCTGACCTTCGTCTCGCAGGCCGGCCTCAAGGCCGGCGTCGGCGAACGCTACGGCCTGCAGAAGACCCTGTCGGCCGTGCACGGCGTGCGGGGCGTGACCAAGGCCCACATGGTGCACAACGCCCTGCTGCCGAAGATGGAGATCGACCCGCAGACCTACGCGGTGCGTGCCGACGGCGTGCTGCTCACCTGCGAACCCGCCACGCGCCTGCCGATGGCGCAGCGCTACTTCCTGTTTTGAGCGCCGCGATGCTGCAAGTCTCCAAGCTCATCCCCCAAGGCCAGGGCCTCGCCAAGCCGCTGGTGCAGCGCGCGGCACAGCTGGTGCTGGACTGGGACATCCGCCAGAAAAGCCGTTTCGACGCCACCACGACCGACGAGCGCCACGTGGGCGTGTTCCTGCCGCGCGGCACCGTGGTGCGCGGTGGCGACGTGCTGCTCACGAAGGACGGTTCGCTGCTGCGCGTGGTCGCCGCGCCGCAGCCGGTGCTGCGCATCACCGCCTGCCCCGACCACCCCGCGCAGGACCAGGCTTTCGACCTGATGCGCGCGGCCTACCACCTGGGCAACCGGCACGTGCCGATCGAGCTGCGGCCCGACCACCTCAAGATCGAACCCGACCACGTGCTGGCCGACATGCTGCGCGCCATGCACCTTACCGTGGTGGAGGCGCGCGAGCCCTTCGAGCCCGAGGGCGGTGCCTATGGCGCCCAGGGCGCGGGCCACGCCGGCCATGCCCACGGGCACGGCCATCACCACAGCCACAGCCACGATCACCACCACGGACATGACCACGGCTGACGCGGGCCACCCGGTGCCCGAGCGCTCCGCCGCCAGTCTGCTGCAGATCCTGTGGCTGGCCTCGCCCGCGCTGCCCGTGGGCGGCTTCTCCTATTCCGAGGGCCTGGAGGCCGCCGTGGACGCGGGCCTGGTGCACGACGAAGCCAGCGCGGCCGCCTGGCTCACCGACCAGCTGCACCTGGGCCTGGCACGCAGCGACCTCGCGGTGGCGGCCCAGGCCATCCCCGCCTGGCGCAAGCAGGATCTGCCTCGCGTGCGCGCGCTGAATCACTGGGTCCTGCAGACCCGCGAAACGCTGGAGTTCCGCCTGCAGACCGAGCAGATGGGGCGCTCGCTGCTCGAGTGGGCGCGACAGCTCGGCGAGCTGGGCGCGGGCGTGTTCGAGCAGTTGCAAGCCGCCGACCTGAACCCACCCACCTACCCGGTGGCCTGCGCCTGTGCCGCCGCGAGCGCGCAGGCCAGCGTGCGCGACAGCCTGGTGGGCTATGCCTTCGGCTGGGCCGAGAACCTGGTGCAGGCCGCCATCAAATCGGTGCCGCTCGGCCAGAGCTCGGGCCAGCGCATGCTCGCTCGGCTGGCGCAACAGATTCCCGACGCGGTGGACCACGCCCTGGCCCTGAGCGACGACGCCCGACAGGCCTTCAGCCCCATGCTCGCGATTCTTTCCGCGCGCCACGAAACGCAATACTCTCGCCTCTTCCGCTCCTGAGCACGCGCCCCCCCACACAAGGAGACCGCCATGACCACCGCCCTGCACCACATCCCCCGCCGCACCAAGACCCTGCCCCCCTTGCGCGTGGGCATCGGCGGCCCCGTCGGTTCGGGCAAGACCACGCTGCTGGAAATGCTCTGCAAGGCCATGCGCGGGCGCTACGACCTGATCGCCATCACCAACGACATCTACACCAAGGAAGACCAGCGCCTGCTCACCGTGAGCGGCGCGCTGCCGGCCGAACGCATCATGGGCGTGGAAACCGGGGGCTGCCCGCACACCGCGATCCGGGAAGACGCCTCGATCAACCTCGAAGCCATCGACCGCATGCTGGACCAGTTCCCCAACGCCGACGTGGTGTTCATCGAAAGCGGCGGCGACAACCTGGCCGCCACCTTCAGCCCCGAACTCAGCGACCTCACGATCTACGTGATCGACGTGGCCGCGGGCGAAAAGATCCCGCGCAAGGGCGGCCCCGGCATCACCAAGAGCGACCTCTTCGTCATCAACAAGACCGACCTGGCGCCCCACGTGGGCGCCGACCTGGAGGTGATGAAGGCGGACACCGCGCGCATGCGCCCGGATGCCGCGCGCCGCCCCTGGGTGATGACCAACCTCAAGACCCTGACGGGTGTGGACGAGGTGGTGCGCTTCATCGAGACCCGGGGCATGCTGCGCAGCGAAGCCCGGGAGCCCGTGCCGGCCTGAAACACCGGCGCAGGCTAAAATCCCACCCTTGTCATCGCTCCCGGAGACTTGGGTGAGCGGTTTAAACCAGCAGTCTTGAAAACTGCCGACCCGCAAGGGTCCGTGAGTTCGAATCTCACAGTCTCCGCCAAACTCCTAGTGTTTATGCGGCTTCCAGAGGGGTCTCAGAATAAACGCACCATCACAGGTGCCATCCCGCGCGAGACTTAGCGAGATGACCTGATTGTTGTTACCGCACTACTGGGGGGGGTACAAGCTTCCCGCCCAATCGCTCGCGATCGAATACCTGACTGTGCCTAGCAGCCCGCCTCACGCGGGCTTTTTTACGTGCATGCTCCATCGCGAGTCGAGTGCTCAGTGATTTGCTTCATCGATGCTAAGGTGAGCGCTGTCAACAACTGCCATCGGAGCTCTGACGCCATGTCTCCCTACGCGCCACGCATTTTCCTTCCCTTGTTGGTCGTTGCAGTCTTGGCTGGCTGTGGCGGGAACGGCTCCGGTACAGCGCCACCCGCCACTCCAACAAATTACAGCGTTGCGGGGGAAGTCAACGGACTAGCGGGCAATCTGGTTCTTCAAAACAATGCGAGTGATGACTTGACCTTGACCGCGAGCGGCCCTTTCAGTTTCCCTCTTCATTTGTCACACGGTTCTACATACCGGGTGACCGTGGCCGCAGATCCCGCCTTTCAGCGCTGCGATGTAACGAATGGGCAAGGGCCAATAACTAGCGACGTGAGCAACGTGACAGTCGCATGTGCGGACAGTGTGCTGGTAAGCACCTTCGCAAGCACCCCAACGCCAAGCGGCGGCGCGTTCGACGCAAGTGGCAATCTTTGGGTGACTGATGTCATGAACAACATCGTGCGCAGCATCTCGCCATCTGGAGTGGTGAGCATCGTCACCACGAGTATTGCAGGCCCGGCCGGAGTCAGCAACGTGTCGGGACAGATGTTTGTCGCTGGAAGCGGTGAAAACCGGGTGTATCGAGTCGAGCCAGACGGCACATTGCACGTGTTTGCTGGGAGTGGCGCTTCCGCGTCAACAAACGGCGTTGGCGTGGCAGCATCGTTCAACCGACCCTTCGGCCTAGCGAGCGACGCTGCTGGGAACCTGTATGTGTCCGAAGTTCAAGGCAATTTCATCCGCAAAATCTCTGTCGGGGGACTCGTTACGACATTGGCTGGAAATGGCGTCGCGGGGTTCTCAGACGGTCTAGACAGCACGGCGAGCTTCAATCAACCGAGTGGTCTTGCGGTCGATTCAGGTGGCAATGTCTTGGTCGCTGACTTGCTCAACAACCGCATTCGCACAATTAGTCAAAATGGTCTCGTATCGACTCTGGCAGGAAGTGGTGCGGCAGGATCTGCAAACGGCTCCCGCCATGCGGCCAGCTTCAATGGACCGCACGATCTAGATGTTGGATCTGATGGGGCGGTATACGTGGCAGATGAAGGTGGCAACACCATTCGACGCGTCTTGCCGAATGGCGACGTCTCCACGCTCGCCGGAACTGGCGCATTAGGTTCGACGGATGGCGCCGGTAATGTCGCCTCCTTCAACCAACCATTGGGCGTTGTCATCGATGCGCTGGGTCAGATCTTCGTGATGGACTGGGGCTCAAACGCAGTTCGCAAGATCGTTCGAAACTGACTGAGCCGGTCTGAAGCACTATGGCCTCATGCGAGGGAGCGGCTAAGTGCAAACGGCTAGATGCGTGATGGACTTCTCGTCCAACCTGCCGTGAGAAGAGACAGAATCTAAATTCTCTGTTGCAAGGGTTGAACGAGCTAGGAGGGATGAATGAACAAGAATCTCTGGTCTGCAGCCGCTGTGCTTGGCGCGCTTCTCCAAAGCAATGCCGCTACCGCACAAAACGGTTGGAGTCACGGCATCACAAATGGTCGCGACGCTGTGTATGCCGCAACCATCAACGATAGCGGAGCGGTCTTAGGTCAATACTGCTTCTTTGAAGATGAGTCCTGTTACTGGATACTCGCCAACAACATCGGCTGCGAAGAAGGCGAGATTTATCCAGCCCTCACCAGTTCTGAAATCACTTCAAGCAGCATCGAAATGGTCTGCGGCGGAAAGCTAAGCGAGGGTAAGACTCGCTACTTCCTGAAGCCGTTTGACACCATCGAAAAGATTTCTCAGGGCTCGAAGTACATCGGCATTGCTATAGCGATGGACGACGGTCAGTTTCGTGTCAATCGTTTCGACCTCAGGGGCGCGACTGCTGCGATGAAGCGAGCGACCGAGCTGTTCCATAAAACTCCACGTCGTTCGTCAACGAAAGATAGAACCTTGTAGTGTCAGCCGCCCTACTCTGCCTGGTCGTTGCCATCAGCGATGGCGACACTCTTAAGGCCCGATGCGGTGTGCCGGGAGCCTACGAACAGATCACCATCCGAATCAGCGCGATAGACGCCCCTGAGAAGGCCCAGGACTTCGGGAACGTGTCTCGGCAGCACTTGGCGGCTTTGTGCTTCCAGCAGGCCGCCAGGATCGCACCCAAAGGCACCGACCGGTATAAGCGGACGATCGCCGATGTCGAGTGCCGGGGCAAGGATGCAGGCCAGGAGCAGATCCGGGCGGGCCAAGCCTGGTACTACGTGAAGTTCGGCAAGAGGTACGAGCATCTGGCCCAGGTTGAGCAGCAAGCCCGAGACGCAGGGCTCGGGGTGTGGTCTATGAAGGCTGTGCCACCTTGGGAGTGGCGGAGACAATGATGACTGACGAAGAGAAACTGATCAGTGACACTGCACTAGTTTGGGCAAGGGCGAACAAGAAGTCCTTTGCGCGAGCGCTCGCTGACCCCCAAAAATACCCTGGTGAGGCCCAGCCTGTTTCGGTATTCATGGCCGGCTCTCCTGGAGCCGGAAAGACCGAGGTGGCGAAGGCGCTTACGGCGTTGTTCCGAGAGCGCGTCTTGCACATCGACCCAGATGATTTCCGAAGCGCGCTTCCTGGCTACAACGGAAAGAACTCTTGGTTATTTCAGGCAGCTGTAAGCGTGCTTTTGGGCAAAGTCTTGGACTTGGCGTTCGAACAAAAACAGAGCTTTCTGCTGGATGGCACCTTGTCCAACATGAAAACTTCCACGGAAAACGTAGAACGAGCGGTAAAAAAGGGGCGAGAAGTACTTCTTTTGTATGTATATCAGGAACCTTTGCAGGCCTGGAGATTCGTACAAGCTAGAGAGGAAGCCGAAGGTCGGAACATTCCTCCTGCCAGATTTGTTGACCAGTTTTTCGGGGCTCGTGACGTGGTTAACGAACTCAAGGTAAAGTTCGGGCCGTCCGTTCAGGTTGATGTTATCTTCAAAGACATCGACGGAAAGAACCGACGGTTCGAAGCGAACATCTCCGACTTGAACCACGCTGCGCCGATCCCATACTCCCGTGAAGACGTAGAACGCATCGTTACCTCTATCTAGGACCATCATGCTCAAACTCTTCCACAGCCGCCGCACATTGGTCGAAGAGACGCCACTGTCTCACTTTGTGCAAAAAGCTACTGCCGCTGAGAAGCGCAAGATATACAACCAAGTGATCCAGCAAGCATCGGAAGAGCAGCGCGCGCTCATCGAGATCGTGCAGCGCAAGCACAGCAGGAACCAAGCAGCGGCATAGGCCTCCTCTGATCCTGCCGAGCCCGCCTAAGCGCGGGCTTTTTTACGCCCGCTCGATCTTGCGCCAAGCCTCTCTGGCGGCCAGGTCCTTGATCGACGTCTCGCCTCTCATTCTCGGGCTGCACAGGGCGCAACTGCAAGGCGTAGGCGTGTCCACAGCCTGAGCCAGCGCCACGGGCTCCAGGCGCAGATCCCTGCCCCACAGAAAGCGGCGCTTCGTCTTGAGGCGTTCGCGGTGATGAAGTCGGTCTGATCGCATAGGTCGATTCTCTGTCGGTTTGCAGCCCTCCCTTGCACACGTCCTCACAAGTCCATCTTTGCAACGCTGGTGGACATCCTGGGACACTACCGCACGTCGACAAACTGTATGTATGTACAGTATTTCTGTATGATTCCAGACCATGGACTCCCTGCCCGCCGACATCTGGATTGCCGCTTGCGCCCATGTGCTTCAACAGCAGTGGCGCACGGTAGACCCTGGGCAACTTGAGGAGCTTGCGGGAGACTTGTGGCGCGACGAACGCCTGCGCTCCATGACGCCGAGCGATGCGGCCCGGGCTTGGCTTGAGCCAGTCGCCAGCGCCCTGCCTCAACCCTGACGCGCGCAGCCATGCGAGTGACGATGACCATGCTGCGTCGAGCTGGCCGAGCGCTGGGCGCCTCAAGCCAGAAGCCTATGACTGGTGACGTGCACACCAAGAAGTTCAAGGCTGGCGACGCCTGGGTGAAGGTGTTGGCGTTTCAGCAGACCAACTGTGCACCCGGGATGGTTGAGCTATACGACCCAAAGGTGAAGGAATGCACCCAGGGAGAGGCCACGATGGTGCTTGCCGGCGTCGAAAGAGATGAAGACGCCTGGGTTGTGCAGGAATGGAGGATCGAGGTGTCTCCCCATCCTGCTGAAACGCCTGTCGGCAAGGGTTGGCTAAAGCCTGAGCGTCGGCACTCTTCAATGGATCGGGTTGGGTGATCGCCCATACACGGTTGAAACCTCCGTCGTCCTACAGCAATAGCTCGCCCAGGTGTTCACCATGGTTGTCCACCTTCAGGAGGCACCATGCAGAACTACCACATCAAGCCCCATGACGGGCATTGGGACTTAACGAAAGAAGGCGCTGAGCGGGCGTCCATTTCTAAGCCCACCAAGGCCGAGATCATTGCTGCGACCGAGGAGTTCATGGCCGAGCGGACCGGCTCCGTCAAGATCCATCTTGCCAATGGGCGAGTCGAGGAAGAACGCACATACCCCCGCTCTGCTGATCCTCATCGGTCCAAGGGGTAGCAAAGCTGCGCAGCAAAGTCCAAGGTCGCCAGCAAGCCCGACCCCGACGCGGGGAAAGCACCGACTTCTACACGCTCGCTTTGGAAGGGGGCCATCAGCTTCGGCCTGGTGCATGTGCCCATCGCCCTGTTTTCGGCGACCGACGAGAGTGACCTCAACTTCAAGATGATCGACAAGCGCACCATGGACCCCGTGGGTTACAAGCGCATCAACAAGAAGTCGGGCAAGGAAGTCGCCAACACGGACATCGTCAAGGGCATCGAATGGGAAAACGGCCAGTTCGTCTTGCTGACTCCCGAAGAGATCGCGGCCGCCTATCCCAAGACCACCCAGACCATCGAAATCGAGTCGTTCATTCCGATCAACGAGATTCCTTTCGTGTACCTGGAGAAGCCTTACTACACTGCGCCGATCAACAAGGGGGCGAAGGTCTACGCACTGCTTCGTGAGGCGCTGGCAGACACTCGAATGGTTGGTGTCGCGAAAGTCGTCATTGCGAACAAGCAGCACTTGGCGCTGCTGATGCCTTGTGGTCCGGCGCTGGTTTTGAATCTTCTTCGCTGGGGCGGAGAGATTCGTTCTTGGCAGGCCCTGGAACTACCACCTCAAGGCATCAAGGAAGCGGGTATTCGCGAACCGGAGCTGAAAATGGCGAAGGCACTTATTGAGGACATGTTCGCCCACTGGACCCCGGATCAGTTTCGAGATACCTTTCACGAGCAAGTGATGAAGCTCGTGGAGGACAAGGCGAACGCGGGGCACGTCGAACAGGTGGAAAAAATCGCGAGCGACGCCGCCAAGACCAGCAGCAATGTCGTGGACCTCACTGAACTTCTCCTGCGGAGCATGAAGTCGAAAGCGGCAGCGTCCGGTGCGGCCAAAAAGACAACAACTCCAAAAGCTGCACCGACGAAATCACGCAAGGCTGCGTGACTGTGTCGATCGTGAAGGATCTGCAATGTGCTACTCGGCTCAGATCTGGGCGGACTACCGCCGATACAAGCGTGCCTATGGCTCTGAGATCGACATCGCGACATTCGCCGAGCTTTTCTGGTCCCGCTTGAGCGATCCCGCGATCAGCATCCCCAAGGGTGTCGAGGCCTCGTTCGACCACCCCACCAATCCCGATGAACAGCGCATCAAGGGTCTGATCGACCAGCACCGCGCTGCACAGGCGATGGTGATCGAGCAGGACCTTTTCAAGCAGAAGGGCCGCCTGGCCGAGGCGGAGCGCAAGCTGGCCAGCAAGGTGACAAAGGCGGCATCCGAGAGCAAGCGCATTGCGACGGACAAGATCGCCAGGGGCCACAATCGCCTGAAGGATCTCAACCGCTTCGAGCTGCAGCCACGCGACTCGCGGATCTTTCCCGGCCACTATGCCCCGGTGATGATCATGGAAGACGGACGCAAGATGATCCGGCTCATGCGCTACCAATGCCGGCCTGCTGGTAAGCCAGCCTTCTACGATGAGAAGTACCCGGGCACGTACAACGCCCGCAAGACAAGCCTTTCGGGCTTCTGGCGCGGCCAGTTCGGGTACACGCATGGGCTAATGATGGTGGACGTGTTCTACGAGAACGTGGACAGGCCTAGCGGCAACGTCGTGCTGGAGTTCCACCCCGAGCCGGCCCAACCCATGCTGGTAGCTTGCCTGTGGTCCAAGTGGACAGCGCCTGGCCAACCCGACCTGTTGTCGTTCGCAGCGATCACCGATGACCCGCCGCCCGAGGTGGAGGCGGCTGGGCACGACCGCTGCATCGTGTCGATCAAGTCAGAGAATGTTGATCGCTGGCTGCAGCCCAACCCCGAGCGACTCGACGAGCAGATGGCCATCCTTGAGGACCCGGTGAGGCCGTACTACGAACACCGGCTTGCTGCATAGGCGTGACCACTGCCTGAAAAATCACCCGGTAGGCTATTCCCACGAAAGCGCGAAATCCTGTCCAAGGAACAATCCGAGCGTGTCTTCATCGATGTTGCCGCAGATGTTGCACATCGTCCTACTCCGCAGCCGCCGCCTTCTTGCGCCGAGCGTCCAAGAGCGCTTGAATGTCGGCCTCGTGGCCCTGGCTGGCAGTCATGCGTTTGACAATCGCCGTGTTGACGAGGTCTAGTTGACGAAGGGCACCGGAGCGGCCGACCTTCTTGCCCTCTAAGGTGTGCACCAAATACTTGCCATCGTTGAGATCAAGCATGCCAGCCATGGCGGCGCCTGGGTTTCGCTGCATGGCAAGTTGATCCTGTGTGCTGATTTGCTGCACCAGAAACTGCCCGTAGTCACGATGCATCTGCGTTTCCGCGAGCGCCGCATTGACGAGGCTGGAAAGAGCCGCAAGCTCCGCAGTGTCGGCTGCGCTCTGCGCCTGCTTGTTCAATGCAGTCTTCGCATCTGCCAGCTCGGTGCGCTGGATACTCACGGACCGGGCCAGAAGAAGCAGCGCCGCCGTGGCTACAGCCGGATTGAGCACCCCACCGAAATAGTCACCGAACTGCCCCCACTTTTCGACGTCGGGCACGACGGACTTGCCCGCGAAGTGCAACCCATAAAAAATGATGACTAGCGCCACGAGCAGCAGAACGCAGCTGATGATTGCTTTTTCGCTTGGAGGCGGTTCTTTGGACTTTTCGCTCACCACATCGCCCTTTGATTGACTGGATACGCAGCTCATGTTTGCCCACGAAGTTGGTAGAGATTTACGTCTGGCCCCCACATCGGACGGTCAACGAGGAAAGGCTGCCCAATGCGGAAGATTGTTGGATCTGGTGAAAGCCCGCCTTCCGGGCCTTCCTTGCGATAGAAAAATAGCAGGAGTACAAACAGCCCTGCAACCGCATTCAAAGCGTGCTTCAACGAGGCTTCTGGAAAATGAGTGTGCCGGTGGTGCTTCACGTTGTTGTTCGCCTCCCACCACAGAGGCTTGGAGTGCGCTCCCCAGCGCTCCCACGGCTTGAAGGTGAGCCCGAATTTTGGAATCATGACCTCGGCCGTTGTCAGTTGGGGATGCGCCGCCAAAATCACTGACTTGTAGCGGGCTATGCCATCTGCTTTCGCATCTGGGTCAATCTGCTGACATAGTTGCTTAGCAACTACATCTACTTCGGAGGCTGCAGCCATCAGCAGCCGAGCGAGTTCCAGAGAGTAAGAACTGAAATTGGCCTCTGTGGGCTCCAGGTATCGAGCTAAGCGAAGGACATCTTCTTCTAGAGCGAGGAAGAAGTTCCAGTGCTTCGGAGTGGGGGCTTCAAGTATGCCCATACGACCTCAGAACCTTGACGCCCAGTTGCCCAGGTACGCAAGATAAGCTCCCAAGAGAACTCCGACGCCAGTCAAAACAAGTTGACCTGTGGTGGTCGGGATCGGGAACGGTAGCGCGGCAACAATCTTGTCCACATCGATCAGAACACCAGCCCTCTCCTCTAGTCGCTCCATCCTTCGGCTCACGCGCAAGCCCAACAATAAGAGCGACAAGCAAGCGCCTGAAATGAACACCCCGATCTTTATCCAGCACTTGGGGCACGCCAACAAGATGTTCAGAAATGCTTCCATCACCGTCCCCGAGAAGTAGTGAGATTTAGATCGGATCGATGTCACGATCGCTGAACCAGTCGCCACTTGTCGACGTTGGCTCGCCCCGATCGCCGTTGTAGTTGATGGTCAGTTCCTCATGGGCTTCGATGTCGCGCACAGCAACGAATGTTAGGAACTCTGACTTCTCGTCAGCAGCGAAGCGCATGTTCGCTGAGTTGGCATGGTTGTAGATGCTGCCCCAACCGAGCGCTAAGCAATCTACCTGCACGCCGCCAGTGAGATGGCCCCAACAAAACACTCGATCGGCAATGGACGCGGGAAGTTGATAGGTGGGATTGCGTAGAACAAGAACAGGGCAGACCTCCACTGTCTCGCCTTGTAGGATTTTGCGAGATGCAAACACCCCGAGGCCCTTTTTAGTTCCGGTCTCCTTCACATACCCAGCGGACGCCTGGACGTTCAAGGTGCCCGCCGCCACAGTTTTTGTTGAGGTTTGCTCAGCAGCCGCCATAGTTCTTCTTTCCGCTCTTGGTGATGGTGTACGTGCCGCCGCGTGGACCGACGAAGCAAGTCTTGCCACCAGGCGCTGTGTAGCTGGTGTTTGGAGTCGGCGCGAAGTTGTAGGAGTTGGCCGGCGACGACTGCGGCGAAGGGCGATAGGCCGGCTGCGGTGCTACTCCAACTGAGCCAGACTGGGCTCTCTGGTTTGCCGCACGTAAGCACTCAAGCCGCTTAGACGCAGGCTCCAGGGCATTACAGGCCTCAAGCAAAACAGCGGGCACTTGCGCTGTGGCGACGCCTCCGATCAACGCAAGCACCATTGCCCCGTACCGGATCATGTGCTGTCCTCCTCGTAATTGTTCTGGCAGATGCGCGCACGACCCGGACTCCGAAAAATACACTCCGCTCGTGATCAAATCATTCTCACGCTCATGGCAATGCGCGGCAACGGTACTTTTTCCCATCTTCCGACCGGGGTGTGACGGAGTTCCGTTATTCGTTAGTCGATATGGCCATGAGGTTTCATACACGGAGCCAATGGAACATGAAGTTTGCAGAGATCGTCAGTCGCTCGGGGCGTATTCCTTGCGGGCCGATTGAAAGCCGAGCGTGCCCCGATCAGTACGTGGGCTATCTGTCCGCATTCGGCCGGATGCACCAAGCATCTGAATGGCACAGCGTACAAAGAGAGCCAGCACTGAGTAGGCCCGAAGGCCCCGCTCTAATCGTAGTTCTCGAATCGCCCCACATAGAAGAGTTTGAGGGAGACCTCGGGCCCGCAAAAAATGCGTCAGGAACCGGGTTCGCCTTGGCTTGCTGGCTGCGCACCGTTGTCGGACATGAGGCTGATGACAAAGACTATTCAGTCATTCTCGTCAACGCTGTGCAGTACCAATGCTCGCTTGGTTGTGCTCCGAAAGCGCACCGTGACGAAATCTTTATGGCGGTGTGGCAGGACTATGGCGAGATTGACTTCAAAGAGCGGCTGACGGCTATCCATCGAAAAGGCGACATAGTGCTGTGCTGCTGCACGGCCGGAAAAACCAAGCCACCTTTGAGAGAGCTTGTTCTCGACGCGATCAATGACGCGTTGAACGAAGCCAAAGTCCTGCGGCGCCGTCATCCAGCCTCTTGGGCGCGCAACCGAAACTACCGCGAAGCAGCTGACTGGGAACGCTCTAAGAAGCGGCTACCGAAAAAACCAATCTGCACATGAAGACCTGCGCACTTTGTTTGCGGAACCGCACGCTTCGGAACAGTCACATCTACCCTGAGTGGATATACAAACCTCTCTATGACGAAAAGCGGCGGCTAGAAATCTTGTCCGTCATTCCAGATGGGCGGAATGAACTAAAGCAGAAGGGAATGCGTGAGCGCCTCCTATGCGATGACTGCGAGCAGAAGCTTTCCGTCTGGGAGGGGTACGCCCACTCAGTTTTTGTCCAGCCGCAAAAGCCTTTGGAAATGTCTCAACAGGGCACACTGCTACAAGTGAGCCGCCTTGACTACAGCAAGCTGAAACTCTTCGAGTTGTCAATTCTGTGGCGCGCGGGGGTGAGCACGCTGCCGTTCTTTGAAAAATGCCAGTTAGGGCCACACGCAGAGGTCTTACGTCGTCACCTCGATGCGTCCGATCCCGGACACCCTGATCGCTATGGAGCGCTGATGTTCGGCCTAAAGGTTGGCGAGCGTCCCGAAGTTCTCCAAGTGATCACTGAGCCTCGTCCTGTACGAAGCTATGGAATCAAGGCTTACAACCTCACATTTGGAGGTTTCCTTTGGGTGTTCCATGTGTCTCGTAGCGACCCTCCACTGATTCTTCGACAAGGATTTCTCCTCGCTGATGGATCTCGGCTAGTGAGCATTCGCAATGCGCTTGAGATGCAAAATCTTCAGGCATTTGCGCAGAAACTCGAACGGCTGGGCCGTGCGCCCCAGCCGCGATGACACTGTGGCCTCACGTTGACCTTTCAACATCGTGGCAGTAGTCGTCCATATGTCTAGCTTGATCGCGAAGGACCCTTGCCAATCCGCGCATCAGAGGTCTAGCCCCTCCCTTCCAGCCGTTGCGGCTAACTCTGGCCTTGCCGTCCGCGCTCTTCGGCCCCGTAGACTGCTCCCACGGTTTCCATCGTTTGATGGCCTCTCGCTGCCGCTCGCGCTGCTCCTGTGTCCAGATCCGTCCCGCCATACAGCGTCTCTCCTAAAAGTTTGGTTGGCTCGTTTTCGATTTCTCCGCACGCCTGCGCGGGCGCTTGTGCGCGCTTGGTCTCGAAACCCGTCGCCGTGCCGTTATTGACCTGCTGCGGGCCGTTGGAGATATTGGCTTGCCTCGCAAACACTACGGGCGGGTTCTTAATGTTGGCGAGCGTCTCCAGCGTGTTGCGGCATTGGCTCTGTGCCTTCAGCGCAAGACGCATGTAACGCTCGGTGGGCTCCATATACGATCCCATATTGGCCGCTGCACGCCGGGCCAGCTCAGCGAACATTGCGTTTAGGGCGACGGCCTGGCTGTAGAGCATGGTCTCTGCGCCCCTCAAGTTGCCCCCCTCCACATCGACCAGGGTAGAGCGCAAAGCCTTCACCGCTTGAGTAATGCCAATCTCGCCGTTGATGTTGGTGCCGTAGCTCTGGGTGAGAACAAGATTTGAGACAAGCCCCTCGACGGCCAGCTCTGCCTCAATCTTCTCCCTGTCGAAGGGCTTTCCCTCAATTTCGAGCACTCGGGCCTTGTTGATGGGTGGCGCGACTGGCGGGGGCACTGGAGACTTGGCGACCTTGGCTTTGCCAGACTTCTTGCTCGGAGCAGTCATTTGATTTCCTTTGATTGTTTTTCTATGGGAGTCACATCGATGGAGGGAAGGTGTCCAAGCTTCGCCAGCAAATAGCCCGCCTCGCGCGTCAGATCGACGCAGGAGGCGCCAAACCACCGCGCCCATGGGTCACCCAGCCATCGCAAGCTTGAGGCTCTCCAACGAATCGTGGCCAGTGTTTCGTCGGCTTTGGGCTGAAGATCCCACCCGTTCACGCTGCCGACCTGGCGGTAGTCAACGGTCAGTTCTTCTCCGGGGGCGATTTCATGGCGACTCACCATCACGAGACCGTCGGGCATTGGCTCAAATCGACAGTTGGGTAGAGGCGAGTGATTGGTCAGTCGACCCGCCACGGTCCGGCGACTACCCAAGCGAGCGGGGGCGACTTGCTGACCCGCCGGAATGGCTTCTTTGGTGAATAGACCGTGCCCATGGATCTCGGACGGGCCCAAGACATAGCGGTCGTACCCTGGGGGCATCTCAGCATGGTCGCTCATGTCCGCAACCACCGCCGTCACCCAGGCTGCGGTCAGACCGTACTCAGCCAAGAATCTCGCGTAGTCATCTCGCACGAACTCTAGGAACTGAGCCCTGGGTAGCAGTTGGTCAATTTCGGTTTGAAGTCGCATGGCGCACCTCATATCAGGGCGGCTTGTAGCGCGCCGCTCGCGGTCGCCACCGAAGATCCCGGCTCTTGAGCACGACCATCAATGGGTGTCTTCCGCGATTGCTGGGTTCCGGTTGAGGTGGCTGGCCGATCGGCACCGTGCGCCAGGCAGCGCGCGACCGCCGCCTTCGCATCGTTGCAGACCTCCTCAGCAATGTCGGCAAGCGCGGAAGATTGCGCGACCTCAATGTTCACGTCTTCATTGCCACGCATCGAGACGCCCATGATGTTTTCGTGCAGTTGGGCGGACCTGGCTTCGATCAAAACCAGCCATGGGACCAGCCGTTCCAGCTCCTGGCGCAACGAGGTTGAGAGCGCCCGTTCAGCCCGCAGAAGATCCGCATCAGATGCGGACAGTTCTCGGACGAGGCCGAGCCGCTCAGCCATCAGTCGAAGTTGCGAGGGGTGTACGTCCACGATGGCCCCTTCGGAGAAGCTCTTGTCCTCCAGCCGCAAGTTGCCGTTGTCCAGCCGTTGGATTTTCAGGTTGGGTATGTCTTCGGTCCAGTTCATGTTGGTCTTTCAATGGGTGACTGTTGCTACAGCAGATGGCTTATCTAGATGGTCACCGTGAGACGGTGTAGGGAGAGTGGCAAAAGTGGCCCTGATAGCACCGTGAGACGGTGTAGGCGGGCGCTTATCTACACCGTGAGACGGTGCAATAGGAGGCCTCTCTACACCGCGAGACGGTGTAAGGGATGCGTTTTTCAGGGGCACGAGATCGCGGTAAGCGCCACGCATAAATAGCTCCTGCGCACCGATGTCATAGCCAGGGTGACGGTCGAGCGTCTGCCAGGTCACCGCAAACCACGACGCCTTGTTAGGGCGGCACCCCTGGACGGTCTGGTGGACAAAGCCGGCATCGAGTAGCTCACGCAGTGCACGGGTTATGACGTCATTGCTCTTCCATCCGCGCTTCGCGAGGTAGGCAGCTGAGGCCAGGAGACGCCCGTTGTTGTCGCGGACGAACTGCCGGGCGATCTCCATGAGCAGAGAGCGCGCGGGGTGGCTCAGAGCGGCGTATGCCGGACTGTCTAGGACAGTCCATGGCAGGGCTACGAACCCGCCAGCATCGCGCCCCGAGCTACCCTTTTGGCCCGGGTTACGCTTGTTCACAGCGATGCAGCGCTCTGGGGCTCAGCCTCAAGAACATAGCGAGCGGCGCCGCGATGTTCAAACCCATCTCGGTCGTACAGGGTCACCCTCTCAGTACGAATCGCATAGCCATATCTGTCTCGCAACTCCTTGATGCGTGCAGGAGCTTGGTAGCAACCGATGCGGCGAAGGTCGTAGGAGGTTTTTGGACCGCTTCGCAGTGCTTGGACGATCCGGTCTCGCTGGGCTTCCCCTGAGGTGCTGCGAGCCATAAAATCGATCCGCGCTTCCTTCGAAGCCCCGTTTGCATCTTGGTCGGTGTGCGGGGCTTCGTTCATTTTGCGGCCCTCCCGTCGCGGTATCGGGTCCACAGGTAAAGGATCGCGGCCATCATTTGGACACCCCTTCTCCTTGAGCGTCGCGCCAGGCGATCAGTTCTGCGCCGTCAAGAACCGTGCATCGAGGGCTCAAGCGTTTCGGCTTTGGGAAGTCCTCTCGTTCCTTGATCCAGCGCCACAGCGTGGCTGGTCCGATGCCGAGCAGTTCCGCGGCTTGCTTTGGTCGATATGACCGGGCTTGGATTTGACTCATCCGAGGCTCCATAAAAACCGAGCCTGGACTTCATGCGTCTGAGACTACGGTTCGTCCCGCGTTGTCGATTGACTGCGGTATGGAGCCCCATCATTGGTACATTTTGCGGACGGAAAAACACCGGAGGATCTTCGGAGAAACACCGTAGAACTACCGGAGAATTGGCCCTATAGCGTGTGCTTTTTGGACGGCAAACTACTCAGATTTCGCATAGCCTGCCCCAGATCTGAGGGGGCAGATTCGACGTCAGTTAGCTTGCCCTTGGCTTTCGCCCACTTGAGGGCTTCTTCTTCAATCCAGCCGCGCGACGCGGCTTTAGCTGCCGCCAGTCCATTCTTGCTCGCGTCGTGCAGATCGCCACGAATCGTTGGCCAGTGGTGCTCGTGAGCACGTATCAACACCTCTTTAGGGCTGCTGAATTTCGGGCTTGATGAGGGCGGGTTTGCATTCCCCGCCCTTTCCACGGTCTCTTTTGCCGACTCAGCCGAAACCGACCCCAATTCTTGCCTTGGCGTCACTGCATCCTGCGCGTCAGCAGTTTTGAAGAATTGAGCGCGCGCATCTTCCGTGGTTGCCAGCGACGGGATGGTAGGTGCCAGGGCTTTCATAGGTTCAGGCAATGTCCAGCCACAGTGAACTGCAAACGCGGCTACCTCCGACAGCGAAACTTCTGCATGAGGGCTCTGCAAAACACCTGAGTAGAGTGCCAGAGGGCGTATCGGCCCGTTCGTACTCATGTTGGCCTGGGCAATATGTAGGCGGTCGGCGAACTCTGGAGGTAGTCCACGCGGCACACCCCTACGTGATTGCAGCCAATGTCGCATGCCAAGAACTTCCTCGTCCGGCTCCACGTCCAGGGTGAGGCACACGGTCTCCCACAACTGCGCCTTTGGAATGAACTTCCACTTGTTCCAGTTCGCTGATGACGGTCTGCGCGAGGGCGAATAGCCATTGCCACGCAGGGGCGTGATGGGCGCTGGGGCTTTCGGCACTTGCACAGGACGCGGAAACTTGTCAGGCAGCATGTACCCGTTCGCCATCGCCCACTTTCCAACTTCAAGCAGTCGCACGCCATTCAGCGCCGCATCGCCTATGTTCAGAGTGCACGGCGTGAACGCTGAACCGTCAGACATGCTGGCCAGAAGTAGGCGCAGGGTCTTCCGATATTCAGGGCTTGCATCATCAGGGTCCGGCGGCTGGCTGGCTGGCTCTGAGCCATGCAGCAAAGCGATTGCCTCAAAGACCTTGACCTCCGGCAGCTTCTTCCAAAATGCCCAGTCAACCGTCGCATGCAGCGGAACGCTACCACTGCCACCTCCTACCCCTGGTGGTGGGCGCATTGCGTCCAGCTCTTTCTTTTTCTCGTTCTCATTCACCGTCGCACCCCTTCATGATGCGGCCTTCAACGGGTGCCCCAGCAGGCGGGTGAAGGTTTCCCGCTCTTCGGTTCGCGGGCCTAGCTGGGGCGAATCAGTCTAGCGTTTTGAACGACAGCTAGTTTGTGACGCGCGACGAATGCGCTCCACGACTAAGCCTGCTTCGACCTCAGACATCACTTCGAGAAAGATCTGTGTGGCCTTTGGGTCATTGCAGGCATCCGAAGCTTCCCAAAGTCGCTCCCAACGATCTTCCGTGGACATTGCGCAGATCCGGGGCAGATCGGACCCAAAGAGTGAGCGCGGCCGTAGGCCAAGAATGCTGCATGCGAAAAGGCGATCTCGGTCTACGGGCTCGATCGGGCTGGGCTTAGCCATGTTGGACAGCTCCCTTTGCTTGCAGCAGTAGCCTTCTTTTGAACTGCTGAAAAGCCGAATCAGAGTAGGCCCTGGCAGCCATGCTGACGGTCCGATGCCGCTCTTTTTTCCCCTCCGGACTTAAGGCTCGGATCTCCCGCCGAACTTTCTCGCGGTGGCGATAGAGTTCGTCCTCTTCAAGGGAGAAGTGATCGTGGTCAATGGTTATGCACCACCAATCGGAGTCGCGCAGCTTGACACCGACTTTTCCTTTGCCGCGTGTTCCCGGCACCCACTTGCGTTGCGCCGACAGAGTCGCGCAGTCGTTCAATCTCAACTGCAGGTAGTTTCCCGGTGGCATTGATTCTGTGCGCGGAACAAAGCCTTCGTCCTGCAGCTGCTGCCATGTTCCGTGGATATGGGTGAGCCCTAGCCGCACGAAGTGAACATGGATGTCACTGGTGCGAGCGCGAATGTCCGCGTCACTGACTTTAGACACGCTGAACCCCGCTGATTTTCACGCTGTTGTCTCGCGCTGCCACGAGCTGTTCAAGAGTAAGACCGGGAAAGCGCTTGCGCTCCAGCCATACCTCACGCAAATAGGCGTCCGTGCAATCGATGCCGATCCTGATGTACGTAGGCCCATCTTCGGCCTGTGTCGTGAGGATCTCACTGCGGCCCGCGTCTGTAGATCCGTTTCCCGCATTGGGAACAACGAATACCCTTGTGTCACTGAAGGCGCAATGCTGAGTTTCTGTGGCCATGGAAAAATCCTTTCTTCGCTGTGAATCAACCTTGTCCGTTGTTGTTGAAATCGACATACTTTTTCAGCTCCTCACTGGAGACGGCGTCATCACTGAGGCCAGACAGCAGAAGGCTAGAGATGCGCAGAAGTCGACCTGCAATAGCGCGGACGGCATAGTGCGCCTGATCATCGGCATCAGTTGACACTAAGGCAGGAAGCATGCGCACGATCTTGTCCATCTCATATACGCCGCTCAGGCAAATCTTTGCTCTCTCGTCGTTCCAGGGGTGCTTGACAGCTTCAGTAGCCATTTCGATCTCCAGTAGTGGTTTGTTCTGGGCGGCTTGTGAGCGGGATTGGCTGGCTGCCCGTAACATTGCCCCGCATGAAATCGGCGCGGGGCTTACCGATCAGCGCGCTTCGCTCCCCAGACTCTGCGTGACGAACTCAAGCGCCGTCCGATCTCTCTTCGCCAGGTTGCACGGCGCGCACGCCGCGACAAGATTCAACGGATCATCGCCACCACCGAGCGCGCGTGGCTGTTGATGTTCAACGTGCCATTTCCCCGAGAGATCCAAAGGCACGCCGCAGTAGTGGCATTTGCCAGCCGACTGTTCGTAGATGATCCGCCGCCTGCGCGAAACAGGCTGTGAAGGCGCAGGAATCATGGTCAAGAAGGGTTCGTCTGGCCATAACTCACCCTGCACCGCGCTGCCAGGCTGCATGTGATGGTGGTCGTTTGCTGCAGTCAGGCGAACGCGAGCATCGGCAAGGGCTTGCGCCTTGTCTTCCGAAATGCTCAAGACAATGCCTGCCTTCGGTTGAACAACCATGTACCGTGTGGAGTACAGGCCACGAGACACGCAGGGCACGCTTGCAAGTGAATACGAGCCTTCCTCACCGAAGACGCCCCCATAGATTGGACGCTGGAGCAGACGTTCGCCAGACATGCTGCGCGCTCGTTATGAGAGCTTCTTCAACTGGTCTTGAGGCACTCGCATGTCAGTGCCTCCTGGCGAACATCAGCAGACACTCCGGCTCAAGATGGTGTTTCACCGCCAGCCCACGCAGACGTTCGGCTGAAGCCCGCTCGCCCACGACGATGAGCGTTGGCCCACCGTCTTCCGGCATAAACGTGCCGCATACGTCGGAGTTGCTGACGTGTTGAAGAATGCGGTCTGGGACCTGACCAGCAATGCGAACCTGGCCGATGCCTACGGCTTGGAGGAATCGTGAAAAGCTCATGCTGCCTCCTGCGAAGCGGGAAGAAGCTTGCGCGCAGGCTGCGTCAGCCGCGCATCGAGACCGTCATGAGCACGCATCCGCAGGGTGAGCGGCGCGAATTGGGTAACATTGACCTCAGCCATTTAAACCTCCTGAACAGGTTGACTTGGTTAGGGTCGCATCGGTGTTCCACCACCTTTGCGACCCGACTTGCCCTGCAAAAACCGCCGCAGGGCTTAGCGGATCGAAATCACTTTTCCCTTCGCCTGGGGTGTGGTCGTGCAGTACGCCGCCCACATGTCCATCAGTTTGCGGCGCTTCTCAAAGGCGTCGCTCCGCAGATACGCAGCTTCGGTTTTGTCCCCGACGGCGTGAGCCATCGCCCGCTCGGTGATCTCGCGCGAGAAGTTGGTGTGTTCAATGGTCCAGTCCCTGAAGGTTGAACGAAACCCATGCGGCACGCCGTTGGCTTTCATGTCCTTCATGAGCTTGCTCATCGCCATGTCTGAGAGAGGCACGAGCTTTCGCGGTGAGGGAAAGATCAGATCTGTGCCAGCAGTCTCACCGACACGCTTCAACAGGCTGATGGCGGCGGGCGAGAGGGGAACCCGATGAGCGACGCCCGCCTTCATGCGCTGCTTTGAGTCCTCACCGTCTTCGCCAGGGATGAGCCAGGTTTTCGACTTCATGTCGATCTCGTTCCATGACGCATGCCGCACGTTGTGAGATCGTACGTTGGTCAGGATAAGGAGTTCTAGCGCCCTAGCCGCCATGCCCTCTTGGCTTCTCAGCGCTTCATAGAAGGATGGAAGCTCTTTCACGGGCACGGCACGGAAATGCGTGGTCTTCGCAATCTTGTGCCGCGCAGGGAGCAAGGTGGCGAAGTTGCCTTTCCATCTCGCAGGGTTCACCCCGTCTCGAAGGCCCTTAGTGGCGGCGGAATCGAGAACCGTCTCAATGCGTCCGCGTAGGCGGTTGGCGGTCTCGGTCTTTGTGTGCCAGATCGGCTCCAGGATCTGCATGACATGCTCTAGACGGACGTCACGAACCCACATGTCCCCAATGACGGGATAGGCGTACATCTCAAGCGTTCGCTCCCACTGGCCCTCGTGCTTCTCGTTCTTCCACGACTTGCGGTGAGCCGCAATATGCTGCTGAGCACAGGCCCGGAAGGTCACATCCTTTGCACGGCTCGCAGCCAGATCCCGGCGCGCCGCCTTTTTCTCATCGATGGGATCAACGCCACCGCCGATCTTTTCGCGCGCCAGGCGAGCCAGATCACGAGCCCTAGCCAAGGTCACGTCAGGAAACCCGCCCAATCCCATCTTGCGGCGCTTGGCTCCGACCATGACGCGCAGCACCCAGCTCTTGCTACCTGACGGGGTGATCTGCAGGCCTAGTCCCGCCACCCCGCCGACAAAGTGCAAGCCTGGCTCAGAAAGTCGTTTGACTTCCAGCGCGCCAAGTTCGTCGGCCTTCTTAGGCATCCACCGCTCCATGCACCATAAAACGTACCATAAAAAACGAGATTCGATGATACGTCGAAATACAACGCGGGTGCAATGAGATTCTTTCTCCCTAGGTAGAAGCGTGATTTATGAGACGACTTGAGATTTCTCAGTATCTGAATATGGAGGACACAGTCTCCGCCAGAACCAGAAACAGCAACGGGCCCATGGGGCCCGTTGCTGTTTCTGGTGCGGACAACGCGGTTCGCATCGGCATCACTCCTATTGCATGGTGAAAAACAACCCTGACAAGGTGCTCCGGCAGGTCAGTTTGGGGCAGCCGGATCACCTCGCCATGCGGGCTGCCTTCACTGGCCCAGGCTGACGCTGGTGCCGGCGACGGCGCGCAGACCGGCCTGACGCACTTGCTCGGCCTGTTGCGCGGTGGCGATCACGGGGTACGCGGCGTCATTCTCATTCACCAGGCCCAGGCGCTGGGCTTCTTTCAGCTCGGCCACCACTTGGGCGCGGGTCTTCTCGAAACCGGCGGGCACCTCGAACTTCACGATGTCGGTGTCGGCCAGGCGGCCGGCGTCGCGGGCGGCGATGGCTTGGGCACGGACTTCGTTGCGGCTCAGGCTGGAGCCCGTGGCAACTTCGAATTTCACGATGTCGGTGTCGGGCAGCTGGCCGGCGTCGCGGGCGGCGATGGCCTGGGCTTGCACTTCAGCGCGGGTCAGCGGCGCGCTCTGGGCCATGGCGGCACCGGCAACAGCCGTCAGCATGAGGGGGATGAGGACACGGGTCGAGAGTTTCATGATGCTTCCTTGAACGGTAGGTTGAATGGATGGATGGAGGTTTGGATGGAGGTTTGTGCCGCCTTGGTTTCGGCACAGGAGAGACTGTAAAAACCGGGTCTGTCATTTTCAGAACGCGAGAATTACGGATTCGTAATGCAGCAAAACGGGCAATTCCGTGACAATTCGGTGTCGTGCAAGGCCTTTTGCCGCCTTGTTGTCCCTCCATCCGGTCACTAAGCCCCACTCCCATGCGCGTGCTGGTCATTGAAGACGAATCCAAGCTGGCGGACTACGTCAAGCGGGGTCTCTCCGAGGCCGGTTACACCGTGGACGTCGCCCGCGACGGCATCGAGGGCCGCTACCTCGCGCTCGAAGGCGACTACCAGTTGCTGGTGCTGGACATCATGCTGCCCGGCATCGATGGCTTCGGCGTGCTCGCGGCGCTGCGCGAGAAGCGCAACACGCCGGTGTTGATGCTCACCGCGCGCGACCGCGTGGAAGACCGGGTGCAAGGCCTGCAGGCCGGCGCGGACGACTACCTCGTCAAGCCCTTCGCCTTTTCCGAACTGCTGGCCCGCGTGGCCGCGCTGCTGCGCCGGGGCCCCGCCGCCGTCGCCGAGGCGGCCAACACCCGCATGGCGGTGTGCGACCTGGAGATGGACCTGATCAGCCGCAAGGCCTGGCGCGCCGGCCAGCGGCTGGACCTCACGGCCAAGGAGTTTTCGCTGCTGGCGCTGCTGGCGCGCCGCAAGGGGCAGATCCTCTCGCGCACCACCATCGCCGAGCAGGTGTGGGACATGAATTTCGACTCCGACACCAACGTGGTGGAAGTGGCGGTGCGCCGCCTGCGCTCCAAGATGGACGATCCCTTCAAACCCAAGCTGCTGCACAACGTGCGCGGCATGGGCTACGTGCTGGAGGAACGCACATGAACACCTCGACGACCGTGCTGGACGCGGCCCCGGTCCTGGGCGGCGACAAGCCCGCCGAGGCGCCCTGCACCTATTCCATCGGCCGGCGCCTCTCGCTGCTGCTGGCCGTGCAGACGGTGATCGGGCTGGGCGTGCTGCTGGCCTTCATCTATGGCGCCACCTCCATGCTCTTCATCGCCAAGCACGAGGAAGAGCTGCGCAGCTACAGCACCGTGCTGGTGGACGTGTCGCGCGAGGCCTACGCCCAGGGTGGCGAGGCCGAAGTCAAGGCCAAGATGGCCTGGCTGGCCGAACGCCGCCCGGGCACCTTCGTGCAGATGAACCGCGCCGACGGCAGCGAGTTCTACCGCGACGCGGCACCCACCTTCGACGTGAACCAATCCACCGCCCGCGGCATGGATTTCGCGGTGCCGACGGCGGCTGGCGGCCTGCTGCAGGGCAAGGTGGTGCTGGATTGTTCGCAGGACGCCAAGACCGCCCGCCGCATGGCCCTGTTGCTGGTCGGCGCCGTGCTGGCCGGTGGGGCTCTGGTGGGCTGGGGCACCTTCTGGCGCGTGCGCTGCAGCCTGCGCCCTCTGCTGGACCTGGCTGCCCAGACCAAGGCCATCGACGCGCGGCGCCTGGGCCAGCGAATCTCGCTGGCCGAACCGGCCGAAGAACTGCAACCGGTGATCGACCAGTTCAACGGCCTGATGCACCGCGTCGAGCGCACCTATGTGCAGCTCGAGGGCTTCAACGCCGACGTGGCGCACGAGCTGCGCACCCCGTTGGCGAACCTGATCGGCCAGACTGAGGTGGCGCTCAGCCGCGAGCGCAGCGTGGCCGAGCTGGAGGAAACGCTGCACTCCAACCTGGAAGAGCTGCAGCGCATGGCGGCCATCGTCAACGACATGCTGTTCCTGGCCCAGGCCGACCGGGGCGTGAAGGCACGGCGCAGCGCGCCGGTGAGCCTGGCCGAGCTGGTGCAACAGGTGGTGGAGTTCCACGAAGCCCCCATGGACGAGCGTGGGCTGCGCGTGACCATCGAGGGCGATGCCCACCTGTCGGTGGATGCGCCTTTGATCAAGCGCGCGATCTCCAACCTGCTGGGCAATGCGATCCGCTACGCCGACCAGGGCTCCGCGCTGTGCGTGCGCATCGCGCCCGAGTCGGAAAGTGGCGCGCGCCTGTGGGTGGAAAACACCGGGCCGTCGATCGAAGCCTCGCACCTGCCGCGCCTCTTCGACCGCTTCTTCCGCGCCGACGCCGCGCGCTGCGAGATGGAAAAACCGCACCATGGCCTGGGCCTGTCCATCGTGGCGGCCATCGCGCGCATGCACGACGGTTTCCCGGCGGCCGAATCCAGCGGCGGCACCACGCGCGTGGGCTTCAGCCTGCAGACCAACGCGGCCAGCGCCTGAGCGAACCCGGCGGGCTCAGTCCGCCAGGAACAGTTCCTGCAGGTCGCTCAGGAAATCGAAGCCGCGTTCGGTCCGCCGACACCCGGGTGGCGTCGCGCGCGATCAGCCCCTTCTGCTCTGCCTGCGCCAGGGCCGGCGCGATGCTGGAGAGCGGCAGGCCCGTGCGCTCCATGAACTGCAGCAGCGTGAAGCCGTCCTTGAGCCGCAAGGCGTTGAGCATGAACTCGAAGGGCAAGGCCTTGCGCGAGACTTCGTCGGCGCTCACCACGGCGTTGCCCGCCAGCGCGCGCTCCATGTACAGGCGCGGCTCGCGCACACGCACCGGCCGGGCCACACGGTGCGCGAAACTGAGCTTGCTGTGCGCGCCGGCACCGATGCCCAGGTAGTCCCCGAACTGCCAGTAGTTGAGGTTGTGCCAGCACTGGTGCCCCTCGCGCGCGTAGGCCGACACCTCGTAGCGTTGCATGCCCGCCTCGGCGGTGAGCTCGGTGATGCGGTCCAGCATGTCCCAGGCCTCGTCCTCCTGCGGCAGCGCGGGCGGGTACTTGGCGAAGTAGGTGTTGGGTTCGAGCGTGAGGTGGTAGATCGAGATGTGCGGCGGCGCGAACGACAGCGCGGTGCGCACGTCGGCCTCGCAATCGGCCAGCGTCTGCCCCGGCAGCGCGTACATGAGGTCGAGATTGAAGGTGTCGAAGGCCTGCGCGGCCTCTTCCACCGCGGCCAGGGCCTGATCGCGGTCGTGCACCCGGCCCAGCGCCTTGAGGTGGGCATCGTTGAAGCTCTGCACGCCGATCGACAGGCGCGTCACGCCCGCGTCGCGGAAGGCGCGGAAGCGGTCTTTCTCGAAGGTGCCGGGGTTGGCCTCCAGCGTGATCTCCGCATCGGCCTCCAGCCGCAACATCGCGCGCACGTCGCCCAACAGGCGGTCGATGGCGGCGGGCGAGAACAGGCTGGGTGTGCCGCCGCCGATGAACACGCTGTGCACCGTGCGGCCCCAGATCAGCGGCAGCGAGGCCGCGAGATCGGCGCGCAGGGCCTCGAGGTAGGCGGTTTCGGGCAGCGCCTTGCCGGGCGCGGCGGTGGCCGTCCATTCGTGCGAGTTGAAATCGCAGTAGGGACACTTCTTCAGGCACCAGGGCAGGTGGATGTAGAGCGACAGCGGGGGCAGGCTCTGCAGCTGCAGCGTGCCCGGGCGCATCCAGTGGCGCACGTCGTTCCAGGCCGGGTCGGCCTGGCCCGCGGCGGCCGGCTGGCCGCCGGGCCAGGACATCGGCACGCCGGTGGGTTCGCTCATGGTGTGTCCGAGGGCGCGGGCGAGAACCAGCGCTCACGCATCAGTTCGAGCATCTGCCGCGCCGCGCGGCCCCGGTGGCTGTTCGCGTTTTTCACCTCGGTGGGCAATTGCGCGAAGGTCTGGCCGAACTCGGGCAGGTACATCACGGGATCGAAACCGAAACCCTTGTCGCCGACCGGCTGCTGCGTGATCAGCCCGGGCGCGCGGCCGGTGGCCACGAGCGGCTCGGGGTCGTCGGCGCTGCGCAGCGCCACCAGCGTGCTGACGAGGGCCGCGCGGCGGTCGGTCACGTTCGCCATTTGCTCGAGCAGCGCGCGCACGTTGTTGCCGTCGCCCTTGGCGTAGCCGAATTGCGTGGCGTAGTACGCCGTGTCCACGCCGGGCAGGCCACCGAAGGCCTCGACGCACAGGCCCGCATCGTCGGCCAGCGCGGGCAAGCCGCTCTCGCGCGCGGCATGGCGCGCCTTGGCCAGCGCATTCTCGATGAAGGTGCGGTGCGGCTCGGGCGCTTCCGGGATGTTGAGGTCGGCCTGGCGCACCAGTTCCACGCCCAGCGGCGCGAACAACGCCTGCAGCTCGGCGAGCTTGCCGTTGTTGTTGGACGCCAGCACCAGCTTCATGCCAGCCCCAGCGCCTCGCGCTGCGCCGCCACCAGGTCGGCGATGCCTTTTTCGGCCAGGGCCAGCAGCGTGTTCATCTCGTCGCGCGTGAAGGCCGCGCCCTCGGCCGTGCCCTGCACTTCCACGAAGTGCCCGGCGCCGGTCATGACGACGTTCATGTCGGTGTCGCAGGCCGCGTCTTCCACGTACTCCAGGTCGAGCAGCGGCTTGCCGCGCAGGATGCCGACCGAGATCGCGGCCACCTGGTCGCGGATCGGCGACACGGGCAGCTTGCCTTGCGCCATCAGCTTGGCCACCGCGTCGTGCGCCGCCACGTAGGCGCCCGTGATGCTCGCGGTGCGCGTGCCGCCATCGGCCTGGATCACGTCGCAGTCCAGCGAGATGGTGCGCTCGCCCAGCGCCTTCAGGTCGAACACGGCGCGCAGCGAACGGCCGATCAGGCGCTGGATCTCCTGCGTGCGCCCGCTCTGCTTGCCCTTGGCCGCCTCGCGGTCGCTGCGGGTGTGGGTGGCGCGCGGCAACATGCCGTACTCGGCCGTCAACCAGCCCTCACCACTGCCGCGTTTGTGCGACGGCACTTTTTCTTCCACCGACGCGGTGCACAGCACCTTGGTGTTGCCGAACTCGATCAGCACCGAGCCCTCGGCGTGGATGGTGTAGTGGCGCGTGATGCGCACCGGGCGCAACGCATCGGCGGCCCGTTGGCCGGGTCGGGTCATATCGCTCATGGGAAACCTCGGGAGTTCAGGAATTGCGTTCGGCCGTGCGGCGGATCGCGGCATTGATCTCGGCGATCGAGCGTTCGATCGCCGCGTCGTCCATGTCTTCGATGGAAGGGTCGGGAATGCCCGACTGGATGGTGGAAGCAAACACGCCGTCGTCGATGTCCTCGGTGGAGACGCGGGTGGACTGGAATTCGTCCGCCGTCTCCCACTCCATCGCCAGCACGGTCACATTGTCGCAACGCGGGCCGCCGCGCTTGAGCGCCATCTCCACCAGCTCGGGCACGGCCTGCTCCAGCGGCCGCTTGGACAGCTCGGACGTGATTTCTTCGTCGCTGACCGTGCCCCACAGGCCGTCCGAGCACAGCAGCACGCGGTCGCCCTGCATCAGGTGGACCGGGCCGGAGAGGTCGAACACCGGCTTGGCGGGTGAGCCCAGGCAGGTGAAGAGGATGTTGCGGTTGATGTGGTCGGTGGCGCGGCCCAGGTGCTGCTGCTGCTCCATGTAAGAGTGGTCGCGCGTGCGCGTGAGCATCTCGCCGTGGCGCACGACGTACAGCCGCGAATCGCCGCAATGCACCCAGTGCACGTGGTTGCGCTCCATCACGGCCGCCACCAGCGTGGTGCGCGGGGTGTCGAGCATGCCTTTTTCGGCGGCGTAACGGATGATCTGGTGGTGTGCCGCCATCAGGGCGCTGGAGAGGAACTCCGGCACTTCCCGCACCGTGGGGTTGGCGGCCTTCTGGAAATACGCCGAAAAGGTCTGCAGCGCGAGTTGCGCCGCCATCGCGCCTTCGGGGTGGCCGCCCATGCCGTCGGCCAGCACGAACAGACCCGACTCCCGGGTGTAGGCATAGCCCATTCGGTCTTCGTTGCGCTCCCGGCCCCCTTGGCGGCTGATCTGGTAGACCGAAAACTTCATCGAAACTTGGTCGCGGCGTTGGTGGACTTGCGCAGGGACTTCTTGTTGTCCGACACGATGTTGTCGAACTGCAGCCGCATCTTCTCGGCCACGGTGAGTTTGGTGTAGCTGCGCTCGGTCTCGCGGCTCAGTTCCTTTTGCAGCGCGAACACCGATTGCGGGCGCGACAGCGGATCCAGCGACATGCACCACTCGACCACCTCGATGAGGTTGTCGGAGTACACGCCGCGCAGGCGCGAAAGCGCCAGCGAGAGGCGGTCTTTCTCCAGCCGCTGGGGCGCATCGTTGGGCGGGTAGCCCTGCATGCTGGCGTAGATGCAGGCGCCGATCGCGTAGATGTCGGTCCACGGGCCCATGGAGGAGTCGCGCCGGTACATCTCGGGCGCGGCGAAGCCGGGCGTGTACATCGGGCGGATGAAATTGCCTTCCTTGCTCAGCACCTCGCGGGCGGCGCCGAAGTCGATCAGCACCGAGCGGTTGTCGTCGGTCACGAAGATGTTGGCCGGCTTGATGTCCAGGTGCAGCATCTTGTGCTGGTGCACGATGCGCAGGCCGCGCAGCACCTCGTCGTACAGCGAGCGGATGGTCGATTCGCGGAACACCTTCTGCTTCTTGAGTTCACGCGCCGTGATGATGAATTCCTGCAGGGACGCGCCCTCCAGGAAGTTCATGACCATGTAGACGGTCTCGTTCTCGCGAAAGAAATTGAGCACGCTGACCACCGACTGGTGGGAGATCTGGGCCAGGGCCCGGCCTTCTTCGAAGAAGCTCTTGAGGCCCAGCCGGTACAGCGACAGCTTCTCCGGCTGCACCTGGGGCAGCAGCTCGCCGGGGCCGCGCGAGGCCAGCGACGAGGGCAGGTATTCCTTGACGGCGACCTGCTGGCCTTCCGTGTCCACGGCCAGGTACACCACGCCAAAACCGCCCGCCGCCAGCTTGCGGACAATGCGGTAACCACCGATCACGGTGTCCGGCGGCAGCGGTGCGGGTTTGACCTTTGACATAATTCGGATGGTTTCCGGAACGCCTCGTTTTGGACCACTCACCCTGATGGGCAAAGTTCAATGGCAGTTTACAGCATGACCGGCTACGCCTCGGCCCACTCGGGCGGGTCTGCGGCCCCGGCCAGCGCCGAGTCCAGCCGCGAGTCCCAGGCCGGTGTGGGCGTCGAAATCCGCTCCGTCAACAGCCGCTTTCTCGACCTCACTTTCAAGCTGCCGGACGACCTGCGCGCCACCGAACCCGCGCTGCGCGAACTGCTGGGCGCACGCCTCAAACGTGGCAAGGTGGAGGTGCGGGCCTGGATCGAAGGCCGCTCCGACACCGTGCCGCGCACGCCCAGCGCGCTCGACCTGCAGAAACTCGTGGGCCTGCAGGACAACGTGCGCGCCTGGCTGCCCACGGCATCGCCCCTGTCGGTGGCCGAGGTGCTGCAGCTCACCTCGCGCCAGCAGGGCAACCCCGGCGAGTTGAACGAGGCCCTGGTTACCCTGGCACAGACCGCGCTGGACGGCCTTACCAGCGCCCGTGAACGCGAAGGCAAACGCCTGGCCACCATGCTGCTCGACCGCCTGGGTCAGCTGCGCCAGCTTGCCAAGGACGCGCAACCCCTGATCCCGCAACTGGTCGCGCAGCAGCGCCAGCGCTTCATCGACCGCTGGAACGAGGCCCTGGGCGCGGGTGCATCCGCCACGGCGCAAGGCAGCGCCATCACCTCCGACATGGCGCAGGACCGGGCCCTCACGGAAGCCACCGCCTTCGCCATCCGCATCGACGTGGCCGAAGAATTGACCCGGCTCGACTCCCACCTGACCGAGATCGAGCGCCTGTTGAAGAAGGGCGCCGAGGTCGGCAAGCGGCTCGACTTCCTGATCCAGGAACTGCACCGCGAGGCCAACACCTTGGGTTCGAAGTCGTCCAACCTCGAACTCACCCGCATCTCGGTGGACATGAAGGTGCTCATCGAACAGATGCGCGAGCAGGTCCAGAACATCGAATGACATACAGCCCCCACGCTCCACCGCTGCGCGGGTCGCTGCCCCCCAAGGGGGCGCGTTTCGCCTTGGGGCGGCCCGGCGGCGAAACCCAACTTCTTGCCTCGTAATGGAATACCCCGGAAACCTGTTTGTCGTCGCGGCCCCCAGCGGGGCCGGCAAGTCCAGCCTGGTCAAGGCCTTGATGGAGCTCGATTCGCGCGTCGTGCCATCGGTCTCGCACACCACGCGCCCGCCCAGGGGCCAGGAGCTGCATGGCCGGGAGTACTACTTTGTAAGCAAGGAAACCTTCGACCAGATGGTCATCCAGGGGGCCTTCCTGGAGTGGGCCATGGTGCATGGGAATCGCTACGGCACCTCGAAAATCGCCATCGAGCAGCGCATCAACCAGGGCGCCGACGTGGTGCTGGAGATCGATTTCCAGGGGGCTATCCAGGTCAAGCGCATCTTTCCCAACGCTGTGCTGATCTTCATCCTGCCGCCAAGCTGGGAGGAATTGCGCTCGCGGCTGGAGCGCCGGGCGGAAGATACCGCCGAGGTGATCGAATTGCGCCTGCAGAACGCCGCCACCGAGATGGCCCATGCCAGGGAATTCGACTTCGTTATAATCAACGAGTTGTTCGAGCGGGCCTTGTTTGACCTCAAGGCCATCGTCCATGCCCAGCGGCTCAAGTTTTCCGCTCAGCGTATCGCCCGCGGCGATACCTTCCAAGCGCTCAACATCCTCTGATTCACCGCCCATTTCCTGGAGCCCGCCCATGGCACGCATCACCGTCGAAGACTGTCTGGAAAAGATCCCCAACCGCTTTCAGCTCGTGCTGGCCGCGACCTACCGCGCCCGCATGCTGAGCCAGGGCCATGCGCCCAAGATCGAGAGCAAGAACAAGCCCGGCGTGACCGCCCTGCGTGAAATCGCCGACGGCAAGGTGGGCCTGGAAATGCTCAAGAAAGTGCCGCTCTGAGGCCTTTCAGGTCCTTCGAAAGAAAACACCGCGCTGCGGTGTTTTTTTTCGCCCCTGCTCCGGACGTATTCATGTGCCTTGCACAGACTCTGTGCATGGACTCAGCGGGATCCATCGTCTCGCGCTAAAGTATGCGGATGATCACCGAGGCCGACAACGGCACCCTTCAGTCCCCAGCCGAGCAGGCGCATCCGGCCGCGAGCGCCGCTGCGGCGAGCTTTGCCGCGCTGCTGGGCAAGTTGGATTACCTCGGTCCGACCGACATTGAAAGCATCCGCCAGGCCTACCGGTTCGCCGACGAGGCCCACCTGGGCCAGTTGCGCAAGAACGGTGACCCGTACATCACCCACCCGATCGCGGTGGCCGCCCAGTGCGCCGAATGGAAGCTGGACGCCCAGGCGCTGATGGCGGCGCTGATGCACGACGCCATTGAAGACTGCGGCGTGACTAAGGAAGAACTGGTGGAGCGCTTCGGCGCGCCCGTGGCCGAGCTGGTGGACGGTCTCACCAAGCTGGAGAAGCTGGAATTCGACACGCGAGAGCAGAACCAGGCGGAGTCTTTCCGCAAGATGCTGCTGGCGACTGCCAAGGACGTGCGGGTCATCCTGATCAAGCTCGCCGACCGCACCCACAACATGCGCACCATGGGCGACATGCCGCGCTCGAAGTGGCAGCGCATCAGCAGCGAAACCCTGGAAATCTACGCGCCCATCGCGCACCGGCTGGGCCTGAACTTCACCTATCGCGAACTGCAGGACTTGGCGTTCCGTTTCCTGCATCCCTGGCGCTACGAGGTGCTCTCCAAGGCCCTCAACAAATCGCGCAACCGCCGCCGCGACCTGATCGCCCGCGTCCAGCGCGAGGTGGAAGCAGACTTCGTGCGGCACGGCATGAGCGTGCGCATCATGGGTCGGGAGAAGACGCTGTATTCGGTCTACCGCAAGATGGACAACAAGCACCTGTCGTTCTCGCAGGTCACCGACATCTACGGCTTTCGCATCATCGTCCCCGAGCTGACCGACTGTTACACCGGGCTGGGCGTGCTGCACCAGCTCTACAAGCCGCTGCCGGGCAAGTTCCGCGACTACGTGGCCATTTCCCAAGGTCAACGGCTACCAGTCGCTGCACACCACGCTGATCGGCCCCTTCGGCACCAACATCGAGTTCCAGCTGCGCACGCACGCCATGGACGTGGTGGCCGAATCGGGGGTGGCCGCGCATTGGCTCTACAAGGCCAGCGAACCCAACAGCGACACTTCGCAACGGCTGGGCACGCAATGGCTGCAGTCCTTGCTGGACATCCAGCAGGAAACGCGCGATGCGGCGGAGTTCTGGGACCACATCAAGATCGACCTCTTCCCCGATGCGGTCTATGTGTTCACACCCAAGAGCAAGATCATGGCGCTGCCGCGCGGCGCCACCGTGATGGACTTCGCCTACGCCATCCACAGCGACGTGGGCAACCACACGGTGTCGGCGCGCATCAACGGCGAGCAGCGACCGCTGCGCACCGAGTTGGCGAATGGCGACGTCGTCGAGATCGTCACGGCCGAGAAGGCCGAGCCCAACCCGACCTGGCTGTCCTTCGTCAAGACCGGCCGGGCGCGCTCGAAGATCCGGCACCACCTCAAGACGGTGGCACAGGAGAAGTCACACGAGCTGGGCGAACGCATGCTCGGCCAGGCCCTGCGCTCCGAAGGCATCGCGACCCTGCCGTCCGAAGTGGGCCCACACCACGCGACCTGGGAAAAACTGCTGCGCTTCACCGGGAACAAGTCGCGCGCGGAGCTGCTGTCGGACATCGGCATGGGCAAGCGCATCGCCAGCATGGTGGGCAAGAAGCTGGCCGTGCTGCTGGCCGAAACCGGCCTCAAGCCCGACGCCCTGCTGATCAGCACCGAGCGCTACGCCAGCGGCCGGGACGAATCGGTCTCGCAAGGTGTGGTCACGCTCGACGGCAGCGAGGGCCTGTCGGTGCAGTACGCGCCCTGCTGCAAGCCGATCCCGGGCGACCGCATCGTCGGTTACCTCGGTCGTGGCGAGGGCCTCGTGGTGCACGCGGACGACTGTCCCACCGGCAAACGCCTGCTCTTGCGCGATGGCGAACGCTTCCTGGAAGTCGAGTGGGCCGACGAACCCGTGCGCTCGTTCGACACCACGGTGATCGTGACCGTCACGAATGGCAAGGGGGTGCTCGCGCGCGTGGCGTCCAGCATCGCAGCGGCCGAAGCCGACATCACCCATGTGGACATGGGCGATGAACCCGCCCAGACCGCGACGGACATCCGTTTCTCGGTGGCGGTGCGCGACCGCCAGCACCTGGCCGATGTGTTGCGCAGCCTCAAACGCACCACCTCGGTCATCAAGGCGCAGCGCTACAAGCCCTGACTTCAGGCGCCCTCGCCTGGCGCCGGATACCGCACGCTCAGCACTTCGAGCTCCTGCACGCCGCCAGGCACCACGAGCTTCACCACATCGCCCACCCGCGCCTTGAGCAGGGAACGCGCCACGGGAGAGATCCAGCTGACCTGGGCCTGAGCGCTGTCGGCTTCGTCCACGCCCCGGATCGTCACGGTGGTCTCCTGCCCGTTGTCGTCGGCGTAGGTCACGGTGGCACCGAAGAACACCTGATCGCCACCAAAGTGCAGCGAAGCGTCGACGACTTCGGCGATCTCGAGCCGGCGGGTCAGGAAGCGGATGCGCCGGTCAATCTCGCGCAGGCGCTTCTTGCCGTAGAGGTAGTCACCGTTCTCCGAGCGGTCGCCATTGCTGGCCGCCCAGTGAACGATGTCCACGATCTTGGGACGTTCGTCGTCGATCAGCGAGAACAGTTCGGCGCGCAACCGGTCGTAGCCGGCGCGGGTGATGTAGTTCTTGCCACCGGGCACGGGCGCCGCGGCCGGCAGATCGTCTTCATCGTCCGAATCGGTTTCGCGGGTGAAGGCCTTGCTCATGGTGGGCGATTCCCAGGCAAAAAATGAAAAAGCCCGCAGCTTTTGGCTGCGGGCTTCCATATGGTGCGGCTGGCAGGAATTGAACCCACGACCCCTTGGTTCGTAGCCAAGTACTCTATCCAACTGAGCTACAGCCGCGAAGCCTCGAATTATAGCAGCATTTTTTTGGTAGGCCGTGTTGGACTTGAACCAACGACCAAAGGATTATGAGTCCTCTGCTCTAACCAACTGAGCTAACGGCCCGCCCAAGGATTGTAGGGGGGCTTATTTGTGGTGGCTGAGCGCGTTACCAACCAGCTTGGCCGTGACATCAACAATCTGGATCATGCGCTCGTACGACATGCGCTGGGGGCCGATCACACCCAGCGTGCCCACCACCTGGCCGTCCACCTCATAAGGGGCAGTCACCACGGACAGGTCTTCGTAGGGCACGACCTGGCTTTCACCACCGATGTAGATGCGCACGCCATCGGCCTGGGCCGACACATCGAGCAAACGGATCAGCTGGGTCTTCTGCTCGAACAGGTCGAACATGCGGCGCAGGTTGCCCATGTCGCTGGAGAACTCGCTGACGGAGAGCAGGTTTCGTTCGCCCGACACCACCACCTCGTCCTGGGCCTCGCTGGCCTCGGCTCCGATATCGACCGCCGCCTTCATGAGATCGGCGATCTCGCCGCGCAGGGCGTCCACCTCGGTCTTGAGGCGCTCGCGCACCGCCTCCATGGTGAGACCGGAGTAATGGGCATTGAGAAAGTTGGCGGCTTCCAGCAGTTGTGGCTGGGTGAAGTTGACCTGCGTGTGGATGATGCGGTTCTGCACGTCGCCCTCGGGCGACACGATGATCACGAGCACGCGCCGTTCGGACAGGCTGAGGAATTCGATGTGGCGGAACACCGAGGCGCGCCGGGGTGCCATGACCACGCCCACGAACTGCGACAGGTTGGACAGCATCTGCGCGGCATTGCTGATGACACGATGCGGCTGCCCCGCCTCGATGCCCGGGGCACCCATGTCGCTCACCGTAGGCAGGCTTTCGCGGCGCACCGTGAGCATGGTGTCCACAAACAGCCGGTAGCCACGGGCCGTGGGAATGCGGCCGGCCGAGGTGTGCGGGCTCGCGATCAGCCCAAGCTCCTCGAGATCGCTCATCACGTTGCGGATGGTGGCCGGCGACAGCTCCATGCCGGCGGCCCTGGCGAGCGTGCGCGAGCCCACGGGCTGGCCGTCGGCGATGTAACGCTCGACGAGGGCTTTGAGCAACAACTTGGCGCGGTCATCCAACATGGCTTCATTCTAAGGACGGATGCCCCCGACGGTACCGCCGACGCACAGGGTTTTATGCCATTCCGCCACAGGAAAGCTGTGTTGTAATTTCCGAATGAGCATGTCAACCGACACCCGGTCCACGACCGCCCGATGGAACCGGCCCCTGCGTTTTGCGCATGTCGTCATTGTGGGCAAGTACCACGCACCCGGTGCGCGCAATGCGGTGGACGAGATCGCGCACTTCCTGCACGACGAAGGCTGCGACGTTTCGCTGGAAAAGGAAACCGCCGCCAACACGGGCTTGCTGCAGTATCCGGCGCTCGACGTGCCGGCCATGGGCAAGGCTTGCGACCTCGCCCTGGTGGTCGGCGGCGACGGCACCATGCTCGGCATCGGGCGCCAGCTCGCGCGTTATGGCGTGCCACTGGTGGGCATCAACCAGGGTCGGCTGGGCTTCATCACCGACATTCCTTTTGACAGCTACCAGGAAAAGCTGCGCCCCATGCTGCGCGGCGAGTTCGAGGAAGACGCGCGCGCGCTGATGGCGGCCACGGTCTGGCGCGATGGCCGTTGCGTGTTCGAGGCCACGGCGCTCAACGACGTGGTGGTCAACCGGGGCGGCGTGGCGAGCATGATCGAGTTGCGCGTGGAGGTGGACGGCCATTTCGTGGCGAACCAGCGCGCCGACGGCCTCATCATCGCGTCGCCCACCGGCTCTACCGCCTATGCCCTGTCGGCCGGTGGCCCCCTGCTCCACCCCGGCATCGGCGGCTGGGTGATGGTGCCGATCGCGCCACACACGCTGTCCAACCGGCCGGTGGTGATTCCTTCGCACAGCGAGATCGCGGTGGAGATCGTCTCGGGTCGCGACGCCAGCGCCAACTTCGACATGCAGACGCTCACCAGCCTGCTGCATGGCGACCGCATCGTGGTGCGCCGCTCCGAACATGCGCTGCGCTTGCTGCACCCGGTGGGCTGGACCTACTTCGACACCTTGCGCAAAAAGCTGCACTGGAACGAAGGGGCCTGAAAGCCCGGTCAGAATAGCGGCTGCGCTCCCATTTCATCAACGCCGCGCCTCTTACACCCATGAGCCTCAGACGCATCGTTTTGCGCGACTTCGTCATCGTGCAGTCCCTCGAACTGGAGCTCGGCTCCGGCTTTGGTGTGCTCACCGGGGAAACGGGCGCCGGCAAGTCCATCCTGATCGACGCCCTGCAACTCGCGCTGGGCGCGCGCGCGGAAAGTGGCGTGGTGCGCGAAGGTGCGGCGCGCTGCGACATCGCGGCCGAGTTCGATGCCCCCGCTTCGCTCACGCCGTGGCTGGAGGAACAGGGATTTCCCGTCGAAGACGGCCTGCTGCTGCGCCGCACCGTGGACACCGAGGGCCGCAGTCGGGCCTGGATCAATGGCAGCGCGGCCACCGTGACCCAGCTCAAGGCCCTGGCCGATGGCCTGGTGGACATTCACGGCCAGCACGCCTGGCAAAGCCTCACGCGCGCCGATGCGGTGCGCGACCTGCTCGACGCCTACGCCGGCATCGACACCGCGCCGGCGGCCCGGGCCTGGGCACAGTGGCGCCAACGCCGCAAGGCGCTGGAAGCCGCCACCGAAAAACAGGCCACGCTGCAGCAGGAAAGCGAACGCCTTGCCTGGCAGATCGCGGAACTCGACAAGCTGAGCCCTCAGCCGGGTGAATGGGAAGAGCTCAATACCCAGCACAGCCGGCTGGCCAACGCCCAGGGCTTGCTGGACGCAGCCCAGGTCGCCGCGAACGCGCTGGACGAAGACGATACCAACGCCGCCGCCCTGATCCACCGCGCACTCTCGGCCCTTCAGGCACAGGCCCACATCGAACCGCAGTTCGCCAGCGCCATCGAAGCGCTGGAGGCCGCGCTCGCTCAGGTGCAGGACACCGTGCACAGCCTGCACCAGTACAGCCGCCACACCGAACAGGACCCCGCCAGCCTGGAGGCGCTGGACCAGCGCCTGTCGCTCTGGGTCTCGCTGGCGCGGCGCTACCGCCGCACCCCGGAAGAGCTGGCCGAGGTGCACGCGCAATGGAAGGCCGAACTCGCCCAGGTGGATCAGGCGCTGGACATCGAAGCCCTGCAACGCGCCGAGCGCGCCGACTGGAAGACCTTTGGCACCGCCTTGCAGGCCATCAGCAAGGAACGGCAGAAGGCCGCCCCCAAGCTGTCCAAGGCCGTCACCGCCACCATGCAGACGCTGGGCATGCAGGGCGGGGTGTTCGAAGTGGCCTTGCTGCCGCTGGAAGAACCCCAGGCCCAGGGCGCGGAGCAGGTCGAGTTCCGCGTCGCCGGCCACGCGGGCGCCACACCCAAGCCGGTCGGCAAGGTGGCTTCGGGCGGTGAGCTGTCTCGCATCGCTTTGGCGATCTCGGTCGTCACCAGCCGCTTGGGCCAGGCGCCCACGCTGATCTTCGACGAGGTGGACTCGGGCATCGGTGGGGCCGTGGCCCACACCGTGGGCCAGTTGCTGCGCCAACTCGGCAAGGACCGCCAGGTGCTCGCCGTGACCCACCTGCCCCAGGTGGCCGCTTGCGCCGACCACCACCTGCTCGTGAGCAAGCAGGCCGTGGGTCGCCAGACCCAGAGCACCGTGGAGCCCATCGCCACCGACGCGCGCGTGCGCGAACTCGCCCGCATGCTGGGCGGTGGCGAACAGTCCGAAATCTCGCTGGCGCATGCCCGCGAAATGCTGGCCGTGTGAAGAACGCAGCCGCTGCCATGAACCCGATTGACGACACCCCGATCCACCTGGTCCTGATCACCGGCATGTCCGGCTCAGGCAAATCGGTGGCGCTCACCGCGCTCGAAGACGTGGGCTTCTACTGCGTGGACAACCTGCCACCCGAATTGCTCGAGTCCTTCATCGAACTGGAGCAGAGCAACCAGGCACCCCGGGGTGCGATCGCCATGGATGTGCGCAGTGCCGCCTCGCTGCCGGGCCTGCCCAAACGCCTGGCCCAGCTGCAGCGCCGCGCCCACCGGCCGGTGCACCTCACCACGGTGTTCCTGGACGCCACCACCGACACGCTGGTGCGCCGCTTCTCGGAAACGCGCCGCCTGCACCCCCTCTCGCTCAAGCAGGCCCACGACCAGCACCGCGCGCTGACCGACGCGATCGAACACGAACGCGAGCTGCTGGCCGAATTGCGAGAGCAGGCGCTCGTGCTCGACACCAGCCTGATCCGTCCCACGCGCCTGCGCAGCCAGATCAAGGACCTGCTCGGTGCGACGCAGGCGCCCCTGACGCTGGTGTTCGAGTCCTTCGCGTTCAAGCGCGGCATTCCCATGGACGCCGACTTCGTGTTCGACGTGCGCATGCTGCCCAACCCGCACTACGAACCCGAACTCAAACCCTTGAGCGGGCTCGATGCCCCGGTGGCCGCGTACCTCGCGGCCCAGCCCGAGGTGGGACAGATGGAAGAGCAGATCACCGCCTTCCTGCGCCACTGGCTGCCACAGATGCTGCGCGACCACCGCAGCTACGTGACGGTGGCGATCGGCTGCACCGGCGGCCAGCACCGCTCGGTGTACCTGGTGGAGCGGCTGGCCGACACCTTCGCGCCCGACTGGTTCACGCGCGTGCGCCACCGCGAAGACGACAACTGGCCCGGGCCGGCGAGCCAGGCGGCCGAGCTGAGTTAACTCAAGGCCGACAACAGCTGGCGCACAGGCGTCGGCAGACCGTGGTCGATCAAGGCGCCTGCGGGCACCCATTGGCCTTCGGGCAAACCGTCAGACCCTTGACCTTCCCGCAGATCCAGCAGCAAGGGGTGCAGGCGCAACTCCCGGTGGGTCAGGCTGTGCGACACCGGCTCGAGCGGCTGCAGCCGCCGGGCAAACCCGGATGACAGCGACGCCTGCAAGGCCGGCTCATCGGCGAACACGGGCGGGCAGTACAGCCCGGCCCAGATGCCCGGTGCGGGCCGGCGCTCCAGCCAGAAGGCTTGTTGCCCATCGGCACCGGTGCCCCGCACCAGCAACAGCCACCAGTTCTCGAAACGGCGTGCCACACGGCGGGTCTTGACCGGGAAGCGCGAAATCTGATCCGTCCCGTGCGCGCGGCACACCATCTGCACCGGGCAGCGCCCGCACAGCGGCTTGGTGCGCTGACACACCGTCGCGCCCAGGTCCATCAAACCCTGCGTGTAGGCCGTCATGTCCTCGCGCGTGGGGGCGTCCGGCAACAAGGCCTGGGCGAGCGACCAGAGTTCGCGCTGCGGCCCGGCCTGCGCCAAGTCACCTTCGAAGGCAAGCAGGCGCGACAACACCCGGCGCACATTGCCATCGAGGATGGAGATGCGCTCGCCGTGGCAGAACGCCGCGATCGCCGCGGCGGTGGAGGCACCGATGCCCGGCAGGGTCTCGAGTTGCTCGGCCGTGTCGGGGAACACGCCCTGGTGGTCCTTCACCACCGCCTGCGCGCAGCGGTGCAGGTTGCGCGCCCTGCTGTAGTAGCCCAGGCCGCTCCACAAGGCCATCACGTCATCGGGCAAGGCCGCGGCCAAGGCACGCACGTCCGGGAAACGCTCCAGGAAACGGGGGTAATAGGACAGCACGGTGCTGACCTGGGTTTGCTGCAGCATGACCTCCGACAGCCACACCCGGTAGGGATCGCGGGTGTTCTGCCAGGGCAGGCCACTGCGGCCCGAGTGGCGCTGCCATTCAATGAGCCGGGGCGCAAAAGTCATGGGCAGTGCAGTCCCCACGGGGTTCACCGAAATCGCCTCGGCGCTCATGCCGCGAGCGCTTCGTCGGAGGGTTCTTCTTCGGGTGCGGCCAGCAGGTGGTCGGTGAGCTCGGCCAGTTTGACGTCGAGCTGATTCAGCTCGGCCTGGTGCGATTGCAGCTCCCGGATGCGTTCGTCCAGACCACCAGCGGCCTGCTGGATGCGCGACACGGCCTCGATGCGCCGGCTGAAATTGCGGCGGCGCTCGCGCAACTGCGCGTCGAGCTGGGCGGCGGCGGATTTGTTCCACAGCTCCACCTCGTTGACCGCGGTGTCGTACACCACGCGCAGCCGGCTCATGAGCGCACGCGCCAGGCGCTCGGCAAACTCGGGCTGCGCCAGGCGCAGCGCGTTGCCCAGGCTGAGGTACTGCAGGTGGCTTTTCTCGATCAGGTCGAGGTCCTTCACGTACTGTCCCAGGCGCGGCGGCGTGGGCGCCTGCAGCGAGAAACCGTACTCGGCATTGAGGTTCTTGAAGCTGCCTTCCAGCATGGACTGGATGTCACCCGCCATGCGATCGGCCTTGCCCATGTCGGTGCGCAGGCGGTCGAAGGTGTGGTCGTAGGCGCGGCGCACGCCCAGCTTGATGCCGGGCTGCTTCAAGGCCTTGCCCAGGGTCGCCACCTCGGCCTTGAGATGGGAAGAGCTGAGCATGGCGAACAGGTCCTTGAGCAGGCGCAGGTGCACCGAGCGCACCGCCTGGATCTTGGCACCGCTCGCATCGAAGTCGGCCTGCTCCTGCTCGATGCGCAGGCGCATCTGCTTGATCACACCGGTGTTCTTGCCGCGCAAGCCTTCGAGTTCCTGGATCTGCTCCACCAGATCGCGCGCTCGGGTGTGCACCATGCGGCCGGTTTCCGAGCGAAGCGCCTGGATGCCATTGGCGACGGCCGCGCCCAGGATCTTGCGGCGCTGACCCAGCAGATCCACGCCCAGAGCGGTCTCCAGCTCCATCAGGTTGCTGGCGGCCAGCAGCTTCTTGTCGCGGTGCACCTTGGCCAGCAGGCCCTTCTGCGCCGACACCGCCAGCACCTGGCGCGGCGACAGGCCAAGGATCTCGGCCGAGTCGGTGCGCTGCGAAGCGATCTGCAACTGCACCTGCTCGGGCGAGCTCAGTGCGTCCCACATGGTGTCGATCTTGTTGAGCACCACCAGCCGGGACTCGCGCCCCTCGCCCAACACCGCAAGGTGCTGGCGCCAGATGGTCAGGTCGGACTTGGTCACGCCGGTGTCGGCCGCGAGGATGAACACCACCGCGTGCGCCTGCGGCAGCAGGCTCACGGTGAGCTCCGGTTCGGCGCCGATGGCGTTGAGGCCCGGGGTATCAAGAATCACCAGGCCTTGCTTGAGCAAGGGGTGCGCCATGTTGATCAAGGCATGCCGCCATTTCGGCACCTCGATCAGGCCGTCCGGGCCAGGCAAGGGGTTGTCTTCGGGCACCTCGTCGTGCCAGAACCCCAGCGCCGCCGCTTCCGCCTGCGTCACGCGGCGCACCTCGGCCACCTTCTGGATCGCGCGCGCCAGCTGCTTGGGGTCGTTCACGTCGAGATCGACCCGCTCCCACTTCTCCAGCGCATTGCGCCAGTCCAGCAAAGATTGCGGTTGCAGGCGGGTTTCGATGGGCAGCAGGCGCAGGCACGGCGGCACTTCCGCGTCATAGCCCAGCTCGGTGGGGCACATGGTGGTGCGCCCGGCGCTGGCGGGCATGATGCGACGGCCATAACCGGCGAAGAACACCGCGTTGATCAGCTCGGACTTGCCACGCGAGAACTCGGCCACGAAGGCCACCATGATCTTGTCGTTCTTGACCTGCGCATGCAGCTGGTCGAGGCGCTCTCGCACGCCAGACTCCATGAGGTCGTGGTCGGTCAACCATTCGGACAACAGCTTCAGGCGCAAGGCAAACTGCTTGCGCCACACACCGTGCTGATCGAATTCCTGGTTGAAGCTCATGGGCCTTGTGTCTCTGTCAATAGGTCAATATAGCATCGGCACACAGGAGAAAGCTGACCGGTCGGAAAGACCGACAGCCGGGCGCCCGGGCACAAAACCGCACCGCTGGCGCGTCACTTTTTCTGACACACGGGGCAGAAGAATGTGGACCGTTGGCCCTGCCGCATCGCCTTGACCGGCGTCCCGCAGACCCGGCAGGGCTGGCCCTCGCGGCCATAGACCATGGCATCGAGCTGGAAGTAGCCGCTCTGCCCTTCGGCACTGGAGAAGTCGCGCAAGGTGCTGCCTCCCAACGCCACCGCTCGCTGCAGCACCGACACAATGGCCGCGTGCAGCCGCGCCGCGCGGGGCTTGCTCAGGCGATCGGCGCGCAGCGCGGGGTGAATGCCCGACATGAACAGCGCCTCCGACGCATAGATGTTGCCCACGCCCACGACGATGTCGCCCGCCATCAGCACCTGCTTGATGGCGGAGCGCCGCAGCTTCAGGGCCCGGTGGAAACTCACTGCATCGAAGCCGATCTCCAGGGGCTCGACCCCCAGGCCGCCCAACAGCTTGAGCACCCGGGCGTCCTCCAGAGACGGGGCATAGACCACCGCACCAAAGCGGCGCGGGTCGTGCAGGCGCAGCACCCCGTGGCTGGTCAACAGTTCGAAGTGGTCGTGCACGCCGCGCGGCGGCAGGCTGGGGGCGAACTGCAGGCTGCCCGACATGCCCAGGTGCAACAGCAACACCCCCTCGTCCAGATGCACCAGAAGGTACTTGCCGCGCCGCGCCACCGAGCGCACCTGGCGCCCGGCCAGGCTCGAAGGCTCACAGCCCAGAGGCCAGCGCAGCGGCTTGCCCAGGGACAGCGCACGCACCTGGGCGCCCGCGATGCGGTCGGCAAAGCTGCGGCGCGTGACTTCGACTTCGGGCAATTCGGGCATGGCGGGTGGTTTTTCTGCAGGGGTCCGGAACGCCGGTGCGGTCTTGGGGTCACACCCCCGTGCCCCTGAACCCTTCCCATTATCATGACCCGATGAACACCTTGCACCGCACCGCGACCCTGGTTCTCTTGGGCTTGGCTTTTGGCGCGGCCGCGCAGCCTGCCCCACCGGCCGCGCCACCCGCAGCCGCCGCCCAGCCCCCCGCAAGCGAGCCTGCCGTGGTCAATTCGGCCCTCAACGCGCCCCTCTTCTACCAACTGCTGCTGGGCGAACTCAATGTCAGCGCGGGTGAGCCGGGCACGGGCTATTCGCTCATCCTGGACGCGGCACGCCGCCAGAAGGATCCGGAGCTGTACCGGCGCGCGGTGGATGTGGCCTTGCAGGCCCGTTCGGGCGAGGCCGCGCTGACCGCGGCGCGCGCCTGGGCTCAGGAAATTCCGAACAGCCCGGAAGCCAACCGCTTCGTGCTGCAGATCCTGCTGGCGCTCAACCGCGTGGGCGAGACCGGCCCAGTGCTGCAGGCCATCCTGCAAGCCAGCCCGGTGACCGAGCGCAACGACACCATCAACGCCATTCCGCAAACCTACGGGCGCATTGCCGACAAGGCCCTGGCCGCGACCGTGGTGCGCGAGGCCCTGGCACCCTCGCTCAAACAACCCTTCCATGCCGCGGCGGCCTGGACCACCGTGGGCCGCATGGAGCTGGCGCAGGACCAGTTGCCCCCGGCCCTCGCGGCGGCGCGCGAAGGCCATGCGATCGATCCTGCATCGCCCTACCCGGCCCTGCTCGCGCTGGAATTGATGGAGCGCGGGCAGAACGACGCCGAGGCCATCGTGCGGCAACAGCTGCAGACCGGCAATGCCGCCACGCCGGGCGACACCGCCGTGGCACTGGCCTATGCCCGCATCCTGGTGGATCTGCAACGCAACAGCGAAGCGCGTGCGCAACTCGAAGCGCTCACTGCGCGCCAACCCGACCAGGCCGAACCCTGGTTGCTGCTGGCTTCGCTGCAGGCACAAGACAACGCGTTGGCGCCCGCCACGGCGTCGCTGCAGAAGTACATGGCACTGGCGCGCCAGTCGGGCGACGAGCGCACCGCGCGCGGCCTGACGCAGGCCTACCTGCTGATGGCGCAGATCGCGGAAAAGCAGAACGACTTTCCCGCCGCCAATGCCTGGCTGGACCGCATCGAGAACGCCGACGACATCATGGCCGCCCAGATGCGGCGCGCCTCGCTGCTGGCCCGCCAGGGCCAGTTGCCCCAGGCCCGCGCGCTGTTGCGCGGCCAGCCCGAGCGCCGGCCCGAAGACGTGCGCCTCAAGCTGGTCGCCGAAGCGCAGTTGCTGCGCGACTTCAAGGCCTACCAGCAGTCCTACGAGGTCTACAACGAGGCCGCCACCCGCTTCCCTGAAGACACCGACTTGATCTACGACCAGGCCATGATGGCCGAGAAGGCCGGGAAACTGGCCGACATGGAGCGCCTGCTGCGCCAGCTGATCGCCCTCAAGCCCGACTACCACCACGCCTACAACGCGCTGGGCTATTCGCTGGCCGAGCGCAACATGCGCCTGCCGGAAGCCAAACAACTGATCGAGAAGGCGGTCTCGCTCGCGCCGGGCGATGCCTACATCCAGGACAGCCTGGGCTGGGTCGAGTTCCGCATGGGCAACAACGCGCGCGCGCTGTCCATCCTGCAGGCCGCCTACGGCAAACGGCCCGACCCGGAAATCGCCGCGCACCTGGGTGAGGTGCTGTGGGTGCAAGGCCAGCGCGAGCAGGCGCTGAAGATCTGGCGCGAAGGCCTGCTTCTCGCGGCCGACAACGAAACCCTGCAGGCCACCCTCAAACGCCTGCAAGTCAAACCATGACCGTGCGGGCTTTCCCCTGGCCCAGGCTGCAGGGCCGCTTGGCCGTGCTGGCCTTGGCCGCCGTGCTCTCGGCTTGCGCCACACCGCCTCGCTCGGCACTGCCTGGCGAAACGGTGTGGAGCGGCCGCCTGTCCCTTCAAGTCGACAGCGCGCCACCCCAGTCGTTTTCCGCCGCTTTCGACCTGCGCGGCGCCCCCGCCGAAGGCGAGCTGCAACTCACCTCGCCCCTGGGCAACACGCTGGCGACCGTGGTGTGGACGCCCCAGAGCGCCGAGTTGCGCCAGGGCGGCCAGGTCACCCGGCGCGGCAACCTGGACGAGCTCACCACCGAACTCAGCGGCACGGCGGTGCCGGTCGCGGCGCTGTTCGGCTGGCTGCGCGGCGAGCAAGGCGATGTGCCCGGTTGGCAGGCCGATCTGTCGCGTCAGGCCGAAGGCCGCATCACGGCACGCCGCTCCACCCCCTTGCCCACCGCCGAACTGCGCGTCGTCTTCCAGCCATGACCTCCCACGCCCCCGTGCGGCGCCTGCTGGACGTGCCTGCGCCCGCCAAGCTCAACCTCTTTCTGCACATCACCGGCCGCCGAGCCGACGGTTACCACCTGTTGCAGTCCATCTTCATGCTGGTGGACTGGTGCGACCACCTGCATTTCGAGCGCCGGGCCGATGGCGCGATCAGCCGCGAGGACCTCACGCCCGGCCACCTGCCGGCCGAAGACCTGTCTGTGCGGGCCGCAAGGGCCCTGCAACAGGCCACCGGCTGTGCTCACGGCGTGCACATCGGCCTGGAAAAACGCCTGCCCGCCGAGGCCGGCATGGGCGGCGGCTCCTCGGACGCGGCCACAACCCTGCTGGCCCTGAACCGGCTCTGGGGGCTGGGGTTGAAGCGGTCGCAGCTGGCGGCGATCGGTTTGCAACTGGGCGCCGACGTGCCGTTTTTCATCGGCGGGCGCAACGCCTGGGTGGAAGGCGTGGGCGAGCAGCTCACCCCCGTGGCCCTGCCGCCCACCCGCTTCCTCGTGGTCAAGCCACCCACGGGCGCCTCCACCCAACGCATCTTTGGCTCGCCTGAGCTCAAACGCGACACAAAAACTGCTACAATCCAAGGCTTTGCTGCAAATGACTCGCGTGAAGGCGCGGTGATCGATCTCCAGAAAGTTCTGGCCTTCGGACACAACGATCTTCAACCCGTGGCGCAGGCGCTCTGTCCCGATGTGGGGCATTGCATTCGATGGCTCGACAGCCATGGATTGCAAGGGCGAATGACCGGATCGGGAACCGCGGTGTTTGCACAGCTGCCGCAGGCAGTGGACCTGACAGACGCCCCCGGCGGCTGGAAGGTTCGAGAATGCGGCAACATGGATGCACATCCATTGCTCGACTGGTGCACCGATTAGAATCGGCAGCGCACAGCCCAGGCAGTGGTTGCGCAACCTGCGACGTTTTTGGTTGGTTGTCCGGCATCACGCCGAACCATCGACCTGCGTAGGGGAGTCGCCAAGTTGGTAAAGGCACTGGATTTTGATTCCAGCATGCGAGGGTTCGAGTCCTTCCTCCCCTGCCACCCTGTTTCAACACATCAAGCACCGGAACGGCCACCCCCGGGTGGCCTTTTTTGACGGCGATCTTCTGGGTCCGTCGTTCAGACAGCTGGGAATACCATGCAAGTTCAGCCCCCGGATTTCATGATCTTCACCGGCAACGCCAACCCGGTGCTGGCCTCCGAAATCGCCCAACACCTGGGCACGCAACTCGGCGCGGCCAATGTGGGTCGCTTCTCCGACGGTGAAGTCACGGTCGAGATCACGCAGAACGTGCGCGCGCGCCACGTGTTCGTGATCCAGTCCACCTGCTCGCCGACCAACGAGAACCTGATGGAGCTGCTCATCATGGTCGACGCGCTCAAGCGCGCCTCGGCCGAGCGCATCTCCGCCGTCATCCCCTATTTCGGCTACGCCCGCCAGGACCGCCGCCCGCGTTCGGCCCGCGTGCCGATCTCGGCCAAGGTCGTGGCCAGACCTGCTGCAGACCGTGGGCGTGAGCCGCGTGCTGACCATGGACCTGCACGCCGACCAGATCCAGGGCTTCTTCGACATTCCGGTCGACAACATCTACGCCTCGCCCGTGCTGCTGGGCGACCTGCGCCAGAAGAACTACCCCGACGTGCTCATCGTCTCGCCCGACGTGGGTGGCGTGGTGCGCGCCCGTGCGCTGGCCAAGCAGCTCAACTGCGACATGGCCATCATCGACAAGCGCCGCCCCAAGGCCAACGTGTCGGAAGTGATGCACGTGATCGGCGACATCGAAGGCCGCAACTGCGTGATCATGGACGACATGATCGACACCGCCGGCACGCTGGTCAAAGCCGCCGAGGTGCTCAAGGAGCGCGGCGCGAAGAACGTGTATGCGTACTGCACGCACCCGATCTTCTCGGGCCCGGCCATCGAACGCATCGCCAAGGGCAGTGCCCTGGACGAGGTGGTGGTGACGAACACCATTCCTCTCTCGCAGGCCGCGCAGGCCTGCTCCAAGATTCGCCAGCTCTCCGTGGCACCGCTGATGGCCGAGACCATCGCGCGCATCGCCTCGGGTGAGTCGGTCATGAGTTTGTTTGCCGATCAGGACAACCTCTTCTAAGAGGCTGAAGGCAGCAAAAAGCGGGTCGTCTCCATGGTGGGGGCGGCTTTTTTGAAACAGAGGCGTTCTGGTCGCGGAACCCCTCCACAGGAGTCAGTCATGCAATTCGTCGCTTTTGAGCGCGCCAAGCAGGGTACGGGTGCGAGCCGCCGTCTGCGCAACACCGGTCGCGCGCCCGGTATCGTTTTCGGCGGTGAAACGCCGGCCGCCACGATCGAACTCGATCACAACGCCCTGTGGCACGCCCTGAAGAAGGAAGCGTTCCACTCGTCCATCCTCGACATGGAACTCGCTGGCAAGGTGCAGAAGGTTCTGCTGCGCGATGTGCAATACCACCCGTACAAGCCGCAAGTGCTGCACGTGGACTTCCAGCGCGTGGACGACAAGACCCGCCTGCGCAAGAAGGTGCCGCTGCACTTCGTGAACGCCGACAACTCGCCGGCCGTCAAGAACGACAAGTGCGTGATCAGCCACGTGCTCAACGACATCGAAATCGAGTGCCTGGCCAACCCAGCTGCCCGAGTTCATCGAAGTGGACCTGGGTGAAGTCACCAAGGGTGCCACCGTGCACACCGGCGACATCAAGCTGGCCAAGGGCGTCAAGCTCGTGACGCACGGCCGCAAGAACATCACCGTGCGCACCGTGGTGGAACCGGTGGAAGAAGTGGTCGCCGCACCGGTGGCCGCTCCCGCCGACGACAAGAAGGCCGCCAAGGGCAAGGGCAAGAAGTAATTCCAGCCCCTGCTGTCAGAAAGGCCCGCACCCGCGGGCCTTTTTGTTTTCCGCCTCGATAATCCGATCCCATGATCAAACTCATCGCCGGCCTGGGCAACCCGGGGCCGGAATACGAACACACGCGCCACAACGCCGGCTTCTGGTGGGTGGACGAGGCCGCGCGCCTGCTCAAGGTGTCCCTGCAGATGGAGCGTGGGCATTTCGGCCTGGTGGCGCGGGCCAACGTGGGTGCGCCAGAGCGTCTGGCTGGTGGAGCCGCAGACCTTCATGAACCTCTCGGGCAAGTCGGTGGCCTCGGTCGCGCGCTTCTTCAAGATCGCGCCCGAAGAGGTGCTGGTGGTGCACGACGAACTGGACCTGGCGCCCGGTGAGGCCAAGCTCAAGAAGGGCGGCGGACACGCGGGCCACAACGGCCTGCGCGACATTCACGCGCAGCTCGGCAGTGCCGACTACTGGCGCCTGCGCGTGGGCATCGGCCACCCGGGCAACAAGAACGAAGTGGCGAACTGGGTGCTGAAGAAGCCCTCGCCCGATGACCGCATCGCGATCGCGCAGGCGCTGGATCGCTCGCTCAAGGCCTTGCCGCAGTTGATCGCGGGCGAAATGGACAAGGCCACGGCCTTGATCCACACCAGCAAGCCGCCGCGGCCCAAGCCACCGCGGCCGGCCACCACGCCAGCGCCTCAGGCCGAGGCGGGTGGCGGGGCTGCCGTGTCACCGGCGGCCGACAAGGGCTGACCGGCTTTCTGCAGGCGCTGGTACTTCTCCCACAGCGTCTCGCGCGACTCGACGTGGTCCGGGTTGATCGGAATGCAGTTCACCGGGCAGACCTGCACACACTGCGGTTCGTCGAAATGCCCCACGCACTCGGTGCAGCGCGCCGGGTCGATTTCGTAGAAGTCCTCGCCCATGGAGATGGCCTGGTTCGGGCACTCGGGCTCGCACACATCGCAGTTGATGCATTCGTCGGTGATCAGCAAGGCCATGGTCAGGCTGCGGCGCAGGGCCGCCCCAAGCAAAGCCGCTCCCCCGCGGGGGGCAGCGAAACAGCGAAGCGTGAAGCGTGGGGGCTCATGTTCTAAGCCTGCAGGGGCTTGGGTGCGAGCCGCGCGGCCACGGCGCCGCTCACCATCTGCGACACATCACCACCCAGCTGCGAGATCTCGCGCACCAGCGTGCTGGAAATGCACTGCAACTCGGCCTGCGGCAGCAGGAACACCGTCTCCACCGCCGCATTCAGCTTGCGGTTCATCGCCGCCATCTGGGCTTCGTAGTCGAAGTCGGTGAGGTTGCGGATGCCACGCACCACGGCGGTCGCGCCATGCTGCCGGCAGAAGTCCATGATCAGGCCTTCGAAGGGCAACACTCGCACCCGCCCCGGCATGCGGGACGCGACCTCGGCGGCCATGTCCAGCCGCTCCTGCAGCGTGAAGCGGGTCTTCTTGTGGTGCGCGATGGCCACCGCGATGACCAGTTCGTCGAACAGCAGCGCGGCGCGGCGCGCCACGTCTTCATGGCCCAGGGTGATGGGGTCGAAGGTACCGCTGTAGACCGCCACGCGGCCACCACCGCCGGTTGAAGCAAGGGCTGAACTCATGCCGAAGATTATGCGCGAGGGGCCCCGCGCCGCGCCTCACTGGGCCGGCAATGGCCGCAACAGGTGAAAGGCCACCGCCCCGGCCTTGCCTTGGCGGTGCACCTGCAGGCCGATCTGGGCCAGTTCGTCCTCGCCCCAGGCCCGTGGGGCCTCCAGGTAGATCAGGCCGTCCCCTTGCACCGCCTGGCGCGCGGCGGCCAGCGCGGCGGCATACAAGGCCTCGTTCTGGCCCTCACCAAAAGGCGGGTCCAGGAACACCACATCCAGCCCTTGCCCGGCCCGCTGGCGCAGCGCCGCCACACCATCGCCCCGCTCCACGCGCACGCCCGTGGCCTTGAGCTGGGTGGTGATGCGGCCCAGGTTGGCGAGCAAGGCGCTGTCTTGCTCCACCAGCACCACCTCCACCGCGCCGCGCGAGGCAGCCTCCAGGCCCAATGCCCCGGTGCCGGCGAAGGCGTCGATGCAGCGCCAGCCGCTCAGGTCCTGCCCGAGCCAGTTGAACAGGGTTTCGCGCACGCGCGAAGGCGTGGGCCGCAGGCCCGGGCGGTCGGCCACGGGCAGTTTGGTGCGTTTCCACTGGCCGCCGATGATGCGCACCTCGTGGGGGGCGCTCGCGGCGGCGCGCGCGGCGCTGGGGGCAGGCTTTTTCATGGCAGCGAGCTTACGCGACCTCAGGGTTGCGCACCCACCACCACGGTGACCATGCGGTCGGGCTGCAGCACGCGCGCGAAGGCCCGCTGGATGTCGGCCACGCTCAGGCGCTCGATCTCCTTCGTCCAGGTGTCGAGATAGTCCAGCGGCAGGTCGTTCCAGGCGATGTTGGCCGACGTTGTCCAGCAGCTTGCGGTTGCTGTCGAGCCGCAGGGCTTCGCCGTTGATGAGGTAGTCCTTGGCGGCCTGCAGCTCGGCCTCGGTCGGACCCTTGGCGACGAAGTCGCGCACCACTTCTCGCACCACGTCCACCGCCTGCGCCGCCTGGTCGGGCCGCGTGGTCAGGGCGATCTGGAAGGCGCCGGCCTGGCGCGCCGTCAGGAAGTAGCTGGACACACCGTAGGTCAGCCCGCGCTTCTCGCGCACCTCCGTCATCAGCCGCGAGACGAAGCCACCACCGCCCAGCACGTAGTTGCCCACGTAGAGCGCAAAGAAGTCGGGATCGGCGCGGGCCACGCCGGGCTGGCCGATGAGCACCTGCGCCTGCGCGGCGGCAAAGGGCAGGCGCTGATCCAGGGCCTTCGCCAGCGGCTGCACGGGCGGCAGATCGGGCAAGGCCGAACACCCATGCGGCTGCACGGCCGCCATCAACCGGCCCACGATGCGGTCGGCGGTGGCGCGGTCCACCGCCCCCACCATCGATACCTGGGCGCGGCAGCTCACCACATGGCGGCGGTAGAACGCGCGCATGTCGGCCACCCGGATCGCGTTGAGGGTGCTGGCATCGGCCCGGAACCCATAGGGATGGTCGCCATACACGGCACGGCCGAACGCGCGGCTGGCCTGCGTGCCCGGTCGATTCTCGGCCTCCTTGAGCGCGGCCAGCAGGCGTTCGCGGTCGCGCTGCCACACGCGCTCGGGCCAGGCGGGTGCGGCCAGCTGGCGCGCGGCCAATGCCACCGCGCGGTCGAGCAGATCGGGTTCGGTCAGGGTGCGCAGTGAAACGCTGAAGCGATCCAGGGTGATGCCGGCACCGAATTGAGCGCCCAGGTCGGCCCAGGCCTCGCTGAGCTGGTTCTCGTCGAGCGCGGGCAGTCCGGGCTGCGCGGCCACACCGCCCGAGAGCAGCCCGGCGGTCGCGCTTGCCAGGCCGGCCTGGGCCGCGGGATCGCGGCGCCGGCCGCCATCGAAATCGATCTGCACATCCAGCATGGGGATCGAGGGACTGGCAATGAGGTGCACGCGCGCGCCGCTGGCGTGCGTCCACTGTTCGATGGGGATGGTGGCCCGGGCGGTGCCCAGGATGCTCAGCAAGAGCAGGGCCGGCAGGGTTCGGCGCAGCAGGGTGAACAGGGTCATGGTGTACGCGGCTCGCTTCAGTGGCGCGTCAGCGCGGGCCGAGGACCGGCCGGGGCCGCAGGAGCCGCTTCGCGGCGCGAGGGATCGGGCACCAGCACGCCGGTGCTGAGCTGTTCGTCGGAGAAATAACGCTGTGCCACCGACTGCACCTGGGCCGCCGTGACCGTGCGCAGGCGGGCCATCAGGCGGTCGCCCGCGTCCAGGCCCATGCCGTTGATCCAGTAGCCACCCAGCTCGCGCGCCTGGTTGCGCGGACGGAGTCGAGCTTGTAGATCTCGCCAGCGGTCCACTGCGTCTTCACACGCTGCAGTTCCGCTTCCTGGATGCCTTCGCGGGCGATGCGCGCCACCTCGGCCTTGAGCGCGGCCGAGGCCATCTCGGTCGTCACGCCGGCCGAAGGCACCGCCGTGAGCATGAAGAGCTGCGGGCCCCGACCCATGAGGCCGTAGGACGAGCCCGCGCTGTCGGCCAGCCGCTTGCCGCCCGTGCCCACGCCCTGCACCAGCGCGCGGTCCAGGCGCGCACCATCGTAACCGTCGAGCACGGCCGAGAGCACGGTCAGGGCGAGGGCATCGCGGTCGGTCTCGTTGTCCACCTCGGCGCCGCGCCACTGCGGCACCTTGTATGCCAGCGCGACCAGGGCCTGGTCGGCCACGGCGCGGTACTCGAGCCGGCGCGGCCCCGCCTGGGCGGGCTCCTCGCGCGGCTTGCGCGCGGGCACGGCCGCGGCGGGCAACGCGCCGAAGTGTTTCTCGGCCAGCGCGCGCACCTGCGCCACGTCCACGTCGCCCGCGATCACCAGGGCGGCGTTCGCCGGCACGTACCAGCGGCGGTAGAACGCGCGCGCGTCGTCGGGCGTCATCGCCTCGATGTCGCTCATCCAGCCGATCACGGGCCGGCGGTACGGATGGGCCTGGTAGACCATGGCGTTGAGCGCCTCGAACATGCGGGCGCGCGGCGACTCTTCGGTGCGCTGGCGCCGCTCTTCCTTGATCACCTCGATCTCGCGCTTGAACTCGTCGTCGTCCCACTGGTTGCGCGCGAAACGATCGGCCTCCAGCTGCATCGCGGTCTCCAGGCGGCGCGCGGGGATCTGCAGGTGGTAGGCGGTGGCGTCGCGCGTGGTGAAGGCGTTGTCCATGCCGCCGAAGGCGGCCACGCGGCGCGAGAACTCGCCCGCCTTGATGTCGGGCGTGCCCTTGAACATCATGTGCTCCAGCGCGTGCGCCACGCCGCTGGTGCCATCGACCTCGTCCATGGCACCCACGCGCACCCACAGCATCTGGACCACGGTGGGTGCGCGGCGGTCGGGCCGCACGATCAGCGTCAGGCCATTGGCCAGCGTGAATTGCTGCGCCAGGGGTGCCTGGGCGGTGCTCGGTGGAGGGGAAACCGGGGTGGCGGGCGACTGGGCCAGCGCGGTGCCGCCCGCCATCGCCAGGACCATCAGGAGTGCAGAACAGCGCTGCTTGGTCAGCGGCATAAGGCGTTTCATAGAATGCAATGGATTCTAGAGTTGGAAAAATGTTCTCGTTCTTTCGCAAAAAAGCCCCCACCCCGCCCACGCCCGCCCTGCCAGAGGCCCCCGCGCCCTCGCCTGCGGCGCCCGCGCCAGCCGCTGCGGCACCCACGCCGGCTGCGCCCGCGGCCGCGCCGCGCCAGGGCTGGCTGGACAAACTCAAGGCCGGCCTGCGCAAGACCGGCTCGGGCATCGCCACGGTGTTCACCGGCACCCAGATCGACGATGCCCTTTACGAAGAACTGGAATCGGCCCTGCTGATGGCCGACACCGGCGTGAAGGCCACCACCCACCTGCTCAGCGACCTGAAGCGCCGCGTGAAGGAAAGCAAGACCACCGACCCGGCCGCCGTCAAGGGTCTGCTGGCGGATGCCATCGCCGACCTGCTCGCCCCGCTGCAGAAGCCGCTGGTGATCGGCGAGCACAAACCCACCGTGATCATGGTCGCGGGCGTCAACGGCGCGGGCAAGACCACCTCCATCGGCAAGCTCACGCGCCACCTGGCCGACAGCGGCGCCTCGGTGCTGCTCGCGGCGGCCGACACCTTCCGCGCCGCCGCGCGCGAGCAGCTGGCTGTCTGGGCCGACCGCAACACGGTGGAAATCATCACCCAGCAAGGCGGCGACCCCGCCGCCGTGAGCTTCGACGCCGTGACCGCCGGCAAGGCGCGCGGGCGCGACGTGGTGCTGGTGGACACCGCCGGGCGCCTGCCCACGCAGCTGCACCTGATGGAAGAGCTGCGCAAGATCAAGCGCGTGGTGCAGAAGGCCGATGCCGGCGCGCCGCATGAAGTGCTGCTGGTGATCGACGGCAACACCGGCCAGAACGCGCTCATGCAGGTGAAGGCCTTCGACGAGGCGCTGCAGCTCACCGGCCTGGTCATCACCAAGCTCGACGGCACCGCCAAGGGCGGCGTGCTCTGCGCGATCGCGCGCGAGAAGCCGGTGCCGGTCTACTTCATCGGGGTCGGCGAGAAGCTCGAAGACCTCGAAACCTTCGACGCGCGCGAATTCGCGCAGGCCCTGCTGGCCTGAGCCCCTCGGGCAGCGCATCCCTATACTTCGCGCACCATGCCGCATTGCCTGCCCCACCCATGAGCCCCACCACCGCCTGGCTCGAAGCCGCCTTCCTGGGCCTGATCCAGGGCCTGACCGAATTCCTGCCCATCTCGTCGAGCGCGCACCTGCGCATCATCGGCCCGCTGCTGCCCTCGGGCGGCGACCCGGGCGCGGCCTTCACCGCCATCACCCAGATCGGCACCGAAGCCGCCGTGCTGCTGTACTTCCGGCACGACATCGTGCGCATCTTCCTCGCCTGGTGGGCCTCGCTCACGCAACCGGCGAAGCGCCAGGACCCCGACGCGCGCATGGGCTGGCTGATCATCATCGGCTCGGTGCCCATCGTGGTGCTGGGCCTGCTGTTCAAGGACGCGATCGAAGGCTCGCTGCGCAACCTCTACATCACGGCCACCATGCTGATCGTGTTCGGCATCATCCTGGGCGCGGCCGACCGCTACGGCCGGCGCGAGCGCCCGCTGAACCAGCTCACCTGGGGCCACGGCCTGCTGTTCGGCCTGGCCCAGGCGATGGCGCTGATCCCCGGTGTCTCGCGCTCGGGCGGCACCATCACCGCCGGCCTGCTCATGGGCTACACGCGCGAAGCGGCCGCGCGCTACTCGTTCCTGCTGGCGATTCCCGCCGTGATGGGCTCGGGCTTCTACCAGCTGCTGCGCAGCTGGCAGCACGGCAGCCCGGTCGCGCCCGGCCCCACCGCCCTGGCCACGCTGATCGCCTTCGGCGTGGGCTATGGCGTGATCGTGGTCTTCCTCAAGCTGGTGTCCACGCGCGGCTACATGGCCTTCGTGTACTACCGCATCGCGCTGGGCCTGCTGGTCTTCGGCCTGCTCGGCGCCGGCATCCTGAGCGCCCATTGAACACCCTCCTGCTCATGACCGGCCCAGCACCCACCACGACCGGGTTCTGGGGCCGGCGTTGGCAGGGCCAGGTCGCCTGGCGCACGCTGTTCTGGCGCGACATGCTCGCCGTGGGCAGCGTCATCAACCTGTGCACGGGCTTCGCGGCGCTGATGCTGGTCTCGCAAGGCCAGCCGATCGCCTGGGCCCTGGCGGTGCACTTCGCTCCCCTGCCGTACAACAGTTTCCTGCTCGCCTCGCTCTGGCGCACGCCCGGGCGCCCCGCGCCGGTGAAGCTCGCCGGCTGCGCCTGGTTCGCGGCCATGCTGGTGGTCTGAGGCAGCCATGCACCACGGCATCAAGAAACTCCTGTTGCTCGGTGCCGGCCAGGCCCATCTGCAGGTGTTGGCGCGCCTGGCGCGGCACCACCCGGGCAACCTGGACGTGATCCTGCTCACACCGTTCGCGCACCACACCGGCCAGGGTTGTCTGCCCGGCTTCATGACTGGCCAGCACACGGCGGACGAAGGGCGCGTCGCGCTCGAGCCGCTGGTGCGCGCGGCCAGCGCGCGCTGGCTGCAGGGCCGCTGCACCGGGCTCGATGTGGCGTCGCGGCAGGTGCAGGTCGCGGCCACGGGCGGCGCGCAAGGCGTGCCGGCCACGCTGGGCTACGACCTGCTGTCCATCGACACCGGCACCGTGCCCGACCGCGCCTGGCTCGACGCCGAGATGCCGGGCGCCAACCACCATGCCCTGCACCTGAGCCCCATGGAGGCCTTCGTGGCGCTGTGGCCCCAGGTGATGGCACTGGCGCAGCAACAGGCCGTCTCGGTGGCCGTCGTGGGCGCCGAGGCCGATGGCATCGAACTCGTGTTCGCGGCCGAACAAGGCATCCGCGAACACGGCTTGCCGGGGGCCCGCTTCACGCTCATCACCGGGGGTAACGAGGTCGGCACCGACCTGCCACCCGGCGTGCGTCAGCGCGTGCTGCGCCAGCTCCGGCGCCGCGGCATCACCGTGCTGCGCGAGGCCTGCGTGGGCATGAGCGAAGGCCAGGTGCACCTGGGCAATGGCGCCCGCCTGGCCTGCGACGTGCCGCTGCTGGCCATGGGCGTGCGCACCCCCACCTGGTTGCCCGCCAGCGGCCTGTCGCTCAACGAAAGCGGGCAGGTGTCGACCGGCCCGACCCTGCAAAGCACCAGCCACCCGCAGGTGTTCGCCACCGGCAGCGTGGCCGCCCGCGTGGATGGGGCGCCTGGCGACATGCACGCCGGCGCGGCATTGGCCCACAACCTGCTGGCCGCGCACGAGGGCACCGCGCTGCGCGCCCTGCCCCCCTCGCGCCCGCGCATGGCCCTGCTCGCCTGCGGCACGGGCCACGCCATCGCGAGCTGGGGGCCGCTGACCCTGGCCGGCGGCTGGGTCTGGGGCTGGAAAGACCGAATCGACCGCGGTTTTCTGGAACAGCACCGCGTGACACGTTGATGACGGCCCCGCCAGGCCCCGGCTCCTGGCGATGCCCACACCCCCCCGGGTATGGGCCGGATTGGATAGACTTCGCGACGGCGTCCCCGCCCACCACCGATCCGCCCGCCATGCGCGCCTCCACCCGACTTGCCTCTCTCCTCCTCGCCGCGGCCGCGTTGCTGCCCGCCCTCGCGCAGACCCCACCCGGCACAACCCACCCCTGGCAAGCCGCGCCGCCGCGCCTGACGGCCGAGGCCTACTTCACCAACCTCAAGGACGGCGACCGCATCGAGACGCCCTACCTGCTCAAGTTCGGCCTGTCGGGCGGCTGGGGCCTGGCGCCCATCGCGCAACCGGGCCGGGCCAAAAGCGGACACCACCACCTGCTCGTCAACCGCGACCTGCCGCTGAACTTCAAGGAAGCGCTGCCGTTCAACGACCAGTACATCCACTTCGGCAAGGGCCAGATGGAAACCGTGCTCACCCTGGAGCCCGGCACCTACACGTTGCGCATGCTGCTGGCCGACCAGAACCACCTGCCCCACTTCGTCTACAGCAAGCCCGCCACCATCACGGTGACCAAGAAGAACCCGACCGATCCCAAGACGCTGTCGGTCAAGGGCGTGGCCCTGCAGTTGGAGGGCCCGGTGGTCAAGCGGCCGTTCCGGGTGCAGTTCCACGCCTCGTCGCTCAACGTGGCCCACCAGTCGCAGCGCCTGCCCGAGACCGGGCACTTCCGCCTGACCATCTCGCCCGCATCGGGCGCCCCGGTCGTGATGGATTTCGTCGAAGGGCAGACCGAGGTCTGGCTCTCGCCGCCACCGGGAAGCTACGGCCTCAAGCTGGAGCTGCTGGACAACATCGCACCCGGCAAGGCGCTCACCGACGCGGTCAGCGCCAGCGTGCGCGTCGAATAAGGCCCTAGCAGCCCAGCTGATCGGCCAGGTGCCCGAAATCGCGGGCGTGCCAGGTGTTGGCCGCCACCGGCGACACGTCCTTGGGCCGCGCGGCGCCGAACTCCAGTGGTCGTTCCACATAGGCCGTGGCCAGGCCGCAGGCGCGCGCGGCGGCCAGGTCGTCTTGGTGCGCCGCCACCAGCATCACCTGCTCGGGCCGCAGGCGAAACACCGCCACGGCCCCCAGGTAGGCGCGCGGGTCGGGCTTGTAGGCGCGGAACACCTCGGCCGACAGCACGCAGTCCCAGGGCAGGCCGGCGCGCTTGGCCATGTTCGTGAGCAAGCCGATATTGCCGTTGGACAGCGTGCAGATGGTGTGGCGTGCCTTCAGCCGCTGCAGCCCAGCCACCGCGTCGGGCCAGGGGTCGAGCCGGTGCCACACGCGGTTGAGGTGATCGCGCTCGGCCTCGCTCAGGTGGGTCAGGCCGAAGCGGGGCAGCAACGCCTCCAGCACCATGCGGTGCAGGTCGTCGATCAGCGTCCAGCCCAGCTCGCCCGAGCGCACGCGCTGCATGGCGGGCTGGTAGCCCGCGCGCCAGGCGGTGGCGAAGGCATCGGCATCAATCTGCGGGTACAGCGCCTGCACCTCGCGCACGATGCTGCCGTGCCAGTCGACCACGGTGCCGAAGACATCGAAAACCAGGACGGGCGTGGTGGTGGACAACGGGGTCATGGTGTTCAGTGCGCCTTGAGGGCCGTGACCTCGACCTCGATCTTCATGCGCGGGTCCAGCAGGCCGGCCGACACCATCATCGCCGCGGGCCGTGCCCGGCCCAGGTGCTTGCGCAGCACCGGCCAGCAGGCCTCGAACAGCGAGGCGTCGGGCAGCACGTAGTTGACACGCACCACGTCGTCCAGGCTCGCCCCGGCCTGCTGCAACGCGGCCTGAATGTTCAGGAAACACTGCTCGGCCTGCTGCACCACGTCGTCCGAGATGCCCATGGTGGTGTAGTCGAAACCCGTGGTGCCCGAGACGAAGACCCAATCGCCCGCGACCACGGCGCGCGAGTAGCCGATCTGTTCCTCGAAGGGCGAACCGGAGCTGATGTGCTGTCGTTGCATGGTGTGAGGTCCCTTGTTCATTCAATCCACCCGCAGGCGCGCGCCGTCGGCGCTCGACGCCACGACCTCGCCGATCTCGGCCGCCGCGCCGAAGCCGTGGCGGTGAAACACGGCCAGCACGTCGGCCACGGCCTCGGGCGCGCAGGCCACGAGCAGGCCGCCGCTGGTCTGCGGGTCGCTCAGCAGCGCCTGGTCCACCGGCTGCAGGCCGGCACCCAGCCGCACCTCATGGCCGTAGGCGGCCCAGTTGCGCCCCGAGGCCCCCGTGACCATGCCGGCCGAGGCCAGGCCGCGCACGCCTTCGATCAGCGGCACGCGGGCCATGTCCACGCGCACCGTGGTGGCCGAGCCGCGCGCCATCTCCAGCGCATGGCCGGCCAGGCCGAAGCCCGTCACATCGGTCAGCGCGTGCACGCCCTCCAGCGCGGCGAGGTCGGGGCCGGCGGTGTTGAGCTTGGTGGTGTGCTCGATCATCTGCGCGTAGCCCACGGCCGGCAGCGCATCCTTCTTGAGCGCGGCCGACAGCACGCCCACGCCCAGCGGTTTGCCCAGCACCAGGCGGTCGCCCACGCGCGCGTCGGCGTTGCGCTTGACGCGTTTCGGGTGCACCAGGCCCAGCGCGACCAGTCCGTAGATGGGCTCGACGGAATCGATGGTGTGCGCACCCGCGATCGGGATGCCGGCGGCCTGGCACACGCTCTGGCCACCCGCCAGGATCCGGCCGATGGTCTCGGTGGAGAGCACGTTGATCGGCATGCCCACCAGCGCCAGCGCCATGATGGGCGTGCCGCCCATGGCGTACACGTCGCTGATGGCGTTGGTGGCGGCGATGCGCCCGAAGTCGAAGGGGTCGTCGACGATGGGCATGAAGAAATCGGTGGTGGCGATCAGCGCCTGCTCATCGTTGAGCTGGTAGACCGCCGCGTCGTCGGCGGTCTCGATGCCGACCAGCAGTTCCTTGGGGATGGGCATCGCGCTGGTGCCCTTGAGGATGTCGCTGAGCACGCCGGGCGCGATCTTGCAGCCGCAGCCACCACCGTGCGAGAGGCTGGTGAGGCGGGGTTCTGCGCGGGGGGATGAGGAGATGGGAGTGGTCATGCCGCCATTGTGCGGCAGCCACCGGCCTCACCGAAACCGAGGCGAACGGATCAGGCCGGCGCCCAGAACACACTGAACCACCCATTGGCGTCCGTCCAGTGCCGGGGCGCGCCGAAGCCGGCTTCGCGCAGCAGCGTCTCGAAATCCTCGGGTATCCACTTGTACGAATTCTCGGTGTGCAGGCGCTCGCCATCGGCGAAGCGGCGCTCGCCGCCGGGCCAGCGCACGGTCTGCGCGCCGATGGATTGCAGGTGCATCTCGATGCGCGATTCGTCCGCGTTGTACAGCCCCACGTGCTGCCACGCGGCGGGCGCGAAGTCGGCGGCGAGCAGGCGGTTCACGTGCCGCAGCAGGTTGCGGTTGAAGGCCGCGGTCACGCCCAGCGCATCGTCGTAAGCAGGTTCGAGCACGGCGCGCGGTTTGACGCGGTCCACGCCGATCAGCAGGCCGCCGCCGGTGCCGCCGGCTTCGCACACCGCGTGCGCCTGGCACAGCAGGGCCAGGGCCTCGTCGGGCAGGAAGTTGCCGATGCTGGAGCCGGGGTAGAACACCACGCGCGGCTGCTGCGCCAATGCGCGTTCGCTCAGCCAGGTGGTGGCGTCGGCGCCCAGCGCGAAGCGCGTGGAGAAGTCCATGCCCAGGCCGAGCATGGGCAGGTCGGCGTGGCGCTGCTGCAGGGCCGCGAGCGTGTCGCGCAGGTAGTCCACCGAGATGTCCACCGGCACATAGGCCGAGGGCTGCAGCACGGGGAACAGGCGCGCGGCCTTGGCGCAGCTGCCTGCGCCCAGATCGACCAGCACCGCGCCCTCGGGCACGTGGCGCGCCATGTCGGCGCCATGCTCGGCGAACACGGCGGCCTCGGTGCGGGTGGGGTAGTACTCGGGCAGTTCGGTGATGGCATCGAACAGGCGCGAGCCCAATGCGTCATAGAAGAACTTGGGCGCGATGCGCGCCGGTGTCGCCAGCAGGCCGGCAATGAGTTCCGGGTGCGTGGCGCCGGGGCGCGGGTGGTGCAGCTGGACAAAGTGCGGCGCCTGGTCGATGTATCGCATGGGAAGTCTCCTAGGCGCTTCGCGCCAGCCGCAGGCCGCTGAACTGCCAGCGCGCGTCGGTGGGGAAGAAATTGCGGTAACTGGCGCGCAGGTGCGACGCCGGCGTGGCGCACGAGCCGCCGCGCAGCACGTACTGGTTGATCATGAATTTGCCGTTGTACTCGCCGACCGCGCCTTCGGCGGGCTGGTAGCCGGGGTAGGCGTTGTAGCTGCTGCTGGTCCACTCCCACACGTCGCCGTACATCTGCAGCAGGCCGTCACCGGCGGCGCGCGCGGGCAAGGGATGCAGCGCACCGCCTTCCTGCAGGTTGCCCTGCACGGGCAGCCCGGCCGCCGCGGCCTCCCATTCGGCCTCGGTGGGCAGGCGGGCGCCCTGCCACTCGGTGTGCGTGGCGACGGCCCAGCGCGCGAAGGCGTCGGCCTCGAAGTGGCTGATGTGCGTGACCGGGGTGTGCGGGTCCAGCGGCGCTTCACCATGCAGCGTGAACACGGTGGGCAAGGCCGCGGAGGCTTGCGACGGCAGCGTCCAGTACAGCGGCGCGCGCAGGCCCTGGGCCCGCACCCAGTCCCAGCCGGCGGCGAGCCACCAGCGCGGCTCGGTGTAGCCACCGTCCTGCACGAAGGCCCACCACTCGCCGTGCGTCACCTGCCGGTTCATGAGGGCGTAAGGCTCCAGCCACTGGCGATGGCGCGGCAGCTCGTTGTCGAATGCGAAGCCCTCGCCCGCGTGGCCGATCTCGACCAGGCCACCGGCTTGCTCGACCCAGCGCGGCGCCACCGTGGTCACGGACACCAGCGGCCAGTGGCGCTGGTAGACCGGGCGCAAGGGGTTGATGGACAGCAGGTGCTTCACGTCGGTGAGCAGCAGTTCCTGGTGCTGCTGCTCGTGGTGCAGGCCGAGTTCGATTAGGCGCAGCGCGTCCGCGCTGTCGGTGTGTTCGATGACGTGGGCGATGCGCGCGTCCACCTGCTCGCGCCACTGCCACACGGTGGCGAGGTCGGGCCGCGTGAGCAGGCCGCGCTGCGGTCGCGAGAAGGGTTCGCCGACGCCTTGGTAGTAGCTGTTGAAGAGCACGCGGAACGCGGGGTCGAACGGCTTGAAGCCCTGCTCGAAGCGTTCGAGCACGAAGGTCTCGAAGAACCACGTGACGTGCGCGAGGTGCCATTTGGTCGGGCTGGCATCGGGCATGGACTGGGCCTGGCAGTCCTCGGGCGAGAGCGGCGCGGCGAGCGCGCGGCTGCGTTCGCGCACCGATGCGTAGTGGCGCGCGAGCCCCGCGCGGTTGGGCCGTGGGTCGGAAGAACGCTGTGGGGCAACCGGTCGGGGCGTGGGGTTCATGGTGTCAGCTTCCGGGCTTGAGCCGCAACAGCTGGCCGTCGCGGTCGTCGGTGAGGAGGTAGATGAAGCCGTCCGGGCCCTGGCGCACGTCGCGCACGCGCTGGGCCAGTTGGGGCAGCAGTTTTTCTTCGCGCGCCACGCGGTCGCCGTCCATCACGAGGCGCACGAGGTACTGGAACTTGAGCGAGCCCACCAGCAGGTTGCCCTGCCAGTCCTTGCCATAGGGGCCGCCTTTCACGAAGGCCATGCCCGAGGGCGCGATGGAAGGTTTCCAGTACAGCAGTGGCTGCTCCAGACCGTCCTTGCTGGTGAGGCCGTCGCCGATCTGACCGCCGCCGTAGTTCTCGCCGTAGGTGATGACGGGCCAGCCGTAGTTCTTGCCGGCGTCGGTGCGGTTGAGTTCGTCGCCGCCCTGCGGGCCGTGTTCGATGGTCCAGAGGCGGCCATCGGGGCCGATCGCCGCGCCCTGCACGTTGCGGTGGCCCAGGCTCCAGATCTCGGGCAGGGCGCCGGCGCGGCCGATGAAGGGGTTGTCGGGGTGCGCGCGGCCATCGGGGCGCACGCGCACCACCTTGCCATGGTGGTTGTCCAGCGTCTGCGCATCGGCCATGCGCTGGAAACGGTCACCAAGGGCCAGGAACAGGCTGCCATCCTCGGCCTGCGCGATGCGGCAACCGAAGTGCAGCCGGCTGCTCACCTTGGGTTGCTGGCTGAAGATGACTTTCACGTTCTCCAGCGACCGGGCATCGGCCGAGAGGCGCGCCGAGGCCAGCGCGGTGGAGTTGCGCATGCCCATCGCGCCGGGCTCGGCGTAGCAGAAGTGCACCGTGCGGTTGCGCGCGAAGTCGCGGTCGGTCACCAGATCGAGCAGGCCGCCCTGCCCCACCGCGTCCACGTCGGGCACGCCCTTCAGGGGCTCACCCACGCGGCCGTCGGTGCCGATCACGCGCATGCGGCCGGGCCGCTCGGTCACCAGCATGCGGCCCTCGCCGATGAAGGCCACCGCCCAGGGGTTGTGCAGGCCGCGCGCGACGACTTCGGTGGTGACAGCGGGCGCTTGTGCATGCGCGGCAGGGGCAAGCAGCGTGCCCAGGAGGGCGCACAGGGGCAGCAGGGGGGCGGTGAAGGGACGGGTCATGGTGGTGTGGAAGGGATGGCGGAAAAAGAGGCGGCAAGGCGGTTGGTGCGCGCGAACCGCTCAGGGTTCCCCGTCAGCCGCCCATGGGGCGCACGCCGAACAGCCAGGCGTGGGCCCAGAACACGAAGAGGAGGTAGACCGCCAACCCGCCGACCAGGGCGATCGCGTCGTTGGCCGTGCTGCCGGGCAGCGCGGGCGGGCTGCGCAACAGGCCGGCCGCCGCGCGGCGCTTGACCGAGATGCGGTCGGCCACGGCCCAGGCCAGAAAACCGCCGAACAGCAGCACATCGGCCAGCGTGCCATTGGCCAGCAGGTGGGCCAGCGCCCAGCACTTCACGGCCAGCAGCATGGGGTGTTTCGCCGCGCGCTGGATGCGCCCGGGCAGGTAGGCCGCGAACAGCAGCACGAACACCGGCAACATCAGCAGCAGCGCCAGGTGGCGCAGGCCGGTGGGCGGCGTGTAGAGCAGCACCGGGGCCTGGCGCGCGAGGCCGTAGCCCCAGACGATCAGCGCCAGGCCGACGAAGGAGACCAGCGCGTACGCGCCCTTGTAGCCGCCTTCGCCCATGCGCCCGGCCAGCGCGTCGCGGCCTTGCGGCGAAACGATGGACACCGAGTGCACACCCAGGAACAACACCAGGCCGATGATCAACCACGTCATGACAACCCCTTTGGCTGGTGCGGCACCAGACCACCCGGCGCCGCGTTGGCGAAAGGGCACTGTAGCGCCGCTGGCGCGGCGGTCAACCCGCCGGGGTGGTGGCGCTGGCCGGTGGGCGCCGGTCGGTGGTGACGAGCCAGATGCCGCCGCACACCAGCAGCAGGGCCACGGCATTGCGCCAGGCCAGGATCTGCTCGCCCAGGAACAGCGCGGAGAGCAGCGCGCCGAACACCGGAATGAGGAAGTTGAACACCGAGACCATGCCGACGCGGTTGTATTTCAGCAGCGCGGCCCACAGCGCGAAGGCCACCGCCGAGAGCACGGCCATGTAGAGCAGCAGCACGGCCGGCGCAAGCGACATGCCGTGCAGTGCGCCGCCGAAGGCGTGGCCCGCCAGCAGCAGCGCCAGGCCGCCGATGGCCAGCTGGTAGCCGGTCATGACCATGGCGTCGATCCGCTGCGACAGGCGCTTGCCGTAGATGCTCGCGGCCGAGAGCACGAAGGCCGCGATGACGATGAAGCCCTCGCCCAGCAGCGTGAAACCCGCGTCCAGCCCCTGGCCGCCGCTCCGCAGGTTCACCGCCATCACGCCCGCGAAGCCCACCAGACAGCCCAGTGCCTTGCGGTGGTCCAGCCGGTCGTTGTGGTAGATGAAGTGCGCCAGGAGCACGCTGAAGAAGGTGCCGGTGGCGTTGAGGATGGACGCCTTGACGCCGGTGGTGTGGGCCAGGCCGACGTAGAAGAACACGTATTGCAGCGAGGTCTGCGCCAGGCCGAGCAAGGCGATGCGCCCGATGCTGGCGCGCGGCAACGCGAACACCGGCCGCCCGATGGCGCGCGCGATGCCGAGCAGCAGCACGCCGGCGAGCAGGAAGCGCCAGCCCGCGAACACGAGTTGCGAGGCCGTGTCGTCGCGGCCGATGGCCAGCAGCGCATAGCCGCTCTTGATGGCCGGGTAGGCGCTGCCCCAGAGCAGGCAGCACAGGGTGGCGAGCAGCACCACGTTGCGTGGCCGGCTGAAGAAGGCCGCGCCGCCGAGGCGGTCCGTCATGCCGGGCTGTCGGGTTGGGCGCGGCGCAGGCGTTCGCGGCTGTTGGAGAGGTGCAGGCGCATGGCCTGGCGAGCGGCCTCGGGCTCGCGCAGGCGGATCGCGTTGTAGATGCTCTGGTGCTCGCCGTGCACGCGCCGCAGGTAGGCCAGGCGGCCTTCGGGCGCGCTGCTGGCGGTGTTGAGGCGGGTGCGCGGAATGATCATCGTGCCCAGGTAGGTCATGAGGTCGGCGAAGTGGCGGTTGCCGGTGGCGCGCGCCACTTCCATGTGGAACTGGAAGTCCGAGGGCACGGCGTCGGAGACGTCGTCGATGGAGGCCTCGAAGGCCGCGAGCGCGGCGGCCATGTTGTGCAAGTGGCCGTCGTCGCGGCGCTGCGCGGCCAGGCTCGCGGCCTCGCTCTCCAGGCTGATGCGCAGCTCCAGCAGCGAGATGACGTCGGCCACGGTGGCGAAGTCCTCCGGCGCGACGCGGAAGTTGCTTTGCTCGGGCGGCGCCATCACGAAGGTGCCGATGCCGTGGCGCGTCTCCACCTGGCCCGAGGCCTGCAGGCGCGAGATGGCCTCGCGCACCACGGTGCGGCTGACCGCGAAACGGGCCATCAGCTCGGATTCGGTGGGCAGCTTGTCGCCCGTCTGAAGGCGGCCTTCGCGCACATCGGCCGTCAGCGTATCGACGATTTCGGGCACCAGGCCGCGCTGCCGGCGGGGGCGCGGTGGCGGCGCTGCCATCGGCATCGCCTCGTCTCCTAGGGTTTTCACGGGGAGCATTGTTTTTTCCTTGACACGCCATTGTGGCGTTCACACAATTCGCCCAAGTTGTCTGACAACCGACAACAGACAACAAGATGGACGGACTGTAGCAAACCCCTCGCGAAAGTCCAAGCCCTTCGAGACAAGACCGCACACACCATGGACGTCATTCTCAAAACCCACCACCGCCTGCTGCTCACCGGCGCCGCCGGCGGCCTGGGCACCGCCCTGCGCAATCGCCTCAAGCGCAATTGCGAAGTGCTGCGCCTCTCGGACCGCGCCGACCTGGGCTCGGCACAGGCCGGCGAGGAAATCGCGCTGGCCGACCTGGCCAACGCGGAAGAGGTCGACGCCATGGTGAGCGGCTGCGACGCCATCGTGCACATGGGCGGCATCTCGGTGGAGGCGCCCTTCGCCGCCATCCTGCAGGCCAACATCCTGGGCGCGTACCACCTGTACGAGGCCGCGCGGCGGCACGGTGTCAAGCGCATCGTGTTCGCCAGCTCCAACCACGTGACCGGCTTCTACAAGCAAAGCGAGACCATCCACGCCGACCACCCGGCCCGGCCCGACGGCTTCTACGGCCTGAGCAAGGCTTTCGGCGAGGACTTGGCGCGCCTGTACTACGACCGCCACGGCATCGAGACCGCCTGCGTGCGCATCGGCTCCTCGTTCGCCGAGCCCAGGGACCGCCGCATGCTCGCCACCTGGCTGAGCTTCGACGACCTGCACCGCCTCATCAGCGCCTGCCTGAGCACGCCGGTGCTGGGCCACAGCATCGTGTTCGGCATGTCCGACAACGCCGTGACCTGGTGGGACAACAGCCGCGCGCGCCACGTGGGCTACGTGCCCCGGGACACCTCGGACGTGTTCCGCGAGGCCGTCTTCGCGCGCACCAGCGCACCCGACCTGAACGACCCCGCCGCGATCTACCAGGGCGGTGGCTTCGTCAAGGCCGGCCCGTTCTGAACGGCACGCCCACCATGACCACGCAGGCCGAACTGGTGCTCGACGCGCGCAACGGCGTGGGCGAGAGCCCGGTGTGGGACGCGCAGCGCCAATCCCTGTTCTGGCTGGACATTCCCGGCCGCGCGCTCTGGTGCTGGAACGCGGCCACCGGGCAATCGCGCCAGTGGGCCACGCCCGAGATGGCCGGTTGCATGGCGTTGGCCGCCGGCAGCGAAGCGACGCCGCACGGCCGCTGGGTGGCCGCCATGGAAACCGGCGTGGCGGTGCTCACGCCGCAGGACGACGGCACGCTCACCCAGGAAGCGCGCGCCCGCGTGCGGCACCCGCAGGGCGGCATGCGCTTCAACGACGGCCGCTGCGACCGCCAGGGCCGGCTGCGCGCCGGCACCATGGTGATGGACATGTCGCTGGCCGCGCCCGCGGGCAGCCTGTACGCCTTCGACGGCGCCGCGCTGCGCGCGCTGCAGGGCGGTTTCATCACGCCCAACGGCATGGCCTTCAGCCCCGATGGCAAGACCATGTACCTCTCGGACTCGCACCCCAGCGTGCAGACCATCTGGGCCTACGAGTACGACACCGACAGCGGCACGCCGCACCACCCGCGCGCCTGGGTCGACATGAAGGCCCTGCCCGGCCGGCCCGATGGCGCGGCGGTGGACGAAGACGGCGGCTACTGGATCTGCGGCAACGACGCCGGCCTGGTGCACCGCTTCACGCCCGACGGCCGGCTCGACCGATCGCTCGCCGTGCCGGTGAAGAAGCCCGCCATGTGCGCCTTCGGCGGCAGCGGGCTCGACACCTTGTTCGTCACCTCCATCCGGCCCGGTGGCGACCTGTCCGACCAACCGCTGGCGGGCGGCGTGTTCGCGCTGCGCCCCGGCGTGCGCGGGCTGCCCGAACCCACCTGCACGATTTTCTGAGCCCTGCATTCCCACAAGAGGCCCCCAGGCCCAAGCCCCTGTTTTCAACCACCCAACCGAAAGCGCTGAGGACGACATGAACATCAAACCCCTCCTGACCATCGTGGCCGCCTGTGCCGCCCTCGCGGCCCAGGCCACCGAGTTCCGCTCGGCCGACACGCACAACGCCGACGACTACCCCACCGTGGCCGCCGTGAAACACATGAGCGAGCTGCTGGAGAAGAAGAGCGGCGGCAAGCACAAGATCAAGGTCTTCAACAAGCAGGCACTGGGCAGCGAGAAGGAAACGATCGACCAGGTGAAGATCGGCGCGCTGGACTTCACGCGCGTCAACGTGGGCCCGATGAACGCCATCTGCCCGCTGACCCAGGTGCCGACCATGCCCTTCCTGTTCAGCTCCATCGCGCACATGCGCAAGTCGCTGGACGGCCCGGTGGGCGACGAGATCCTCAAGAGCTGCGAGTCGGCCGGCTTCATCGGCCTGGCCTTCTACGACAGCGGCGCGCGCTCCATCTACGCCAAGAAGCCGATCAAGACCGTGGCCGATGCCAAGGGCCTGAAGATCCGCGTGCAGCAGTCCGACCTGTGGGTCGCGCTGGTCAGCGCCATGGGCGCCAACGCCACGCCCATGCCGTATGGCGAGGTCTACACCGGCCTGAAGACCGGCCTGATCGACGCCGCCGAGAACAACATCCCCTCGTTCGACACCGCCAAGCACGTCGAGGCCGTGAAGATCTATTCCAAGACCGAGCACTCGATGGCGCCCGAGATCCTGGTGATGTCCAAGGTGGTCTACGACAAGCTGCCCAAGGCCGAGCAGGACATGATCCGCGCCGCCGCCAAGGAGTCGGTCGCGTTCGAGCGCCAGAAGTGGGACGAGCAGGAAGCCAAGTCGCTCGCCAACGTGAAGGCCGCCGGCGCCGAGATCGTCGAGGTCGACAAGAAGTCCTTCCAGGCCGTGATGGGCCCGGTGTACGAGAAGTTCATGACCACGCCGGACATGAAGCGCCTGGTCAAGGCGATCCAGGACACCAAGTAAACGGCGTCCTCTTTTTCCATCCCTCTCCTCCAGCCCTCGTCCGCTCCGGCGGGCGGGGGAGCAAGGTTTCCCATGTTCACCAAATTGTGTGCCGGCTTGTCCAAGCTGTGCCTGATGCTGGCCGTGGCCGGGCTGATCGCGGTCGTCCTGTGCGTGCAGTGGCAGGTGATCGGCCGCTACGTCTTCAACGACACGCCCACCTGGGCCGAGGCCCTGGCGATGCTGCTGGTGCTCTTCGTCACCGCCTTCGGCCTGGCCGTGGGCGTGCGCGACGCGGGCCACATCGGCCTGGAATCGCTGGTGAGCCTGCTGCCCCTGCGCTGGCAGCGCCGCATCGAGTACGTGATCCACGCCCTGGTGGCGGTCTTCGGCGCGCTCATGGTGCAGAGCGGCTGGCTGTGGATGACCGCCAAGTGGGGCGAGAAGAAACCCATGCTGCCGGTGCCCGACGGCATCGACTACCTGCCCATCGTGATCGCCGGCGCGCTCATCGTGCTGTTCTCGATCGAACACATCGTCGCGCTGATCCGCGGCACCCTCGTGGAGCCCGCATGGAACTGACTGTCCTGGGGTTGAGCTTCACCCTGTTCCTGATCCTCGGCGTGCCGGTGGCCTTCGCCATCGGCCTGTCCTCGGTCGCCACCATCCTCGTGGCCGGCCTGCCGGTGGCGGTGGTGTTCCAGAAGATGGTCGGCGGCATGCAGGTGTTCAGCTTCCTGGCCATCCCCTTCTTCGTGTTCGCCGGTGAGCTGATGCTGTACGGCGGCATCGCCGACCGCATCGTGCGCTTCGCCAACAGCCTGGTGGGCCACGTGCGCGGCGGCCTGGGCATGAGCAACGTGGTGGGCTGCACGCTGTTCGGCGGCGTGGCCGGCTCGCCGCTGGCCGACGTCTCGGCCATCGGCTCGGTGATGATCCCGCTGATGAAGAAGGAGGGCTACGACGCGGACTACGCGGTCAACGTCACCACCCACGCCTCGCTGGTCGGCGCCATCATGCCGACCTCGCACAACATGATCATCTTCACGCTGGCCACCTCGGGCATCGCCTCGGTGAGCGTGCTCAGCCTGATCCTGGCCGGCCTGATCCCGGCGCTGATCCTCACGATCTGCAACCTGGGCGCGGCCTACTACGTGGCCGTCAAGCGCGGTTACCCCACGCACGGCAAGTTCCCCGGCTGGGGCGAGGTGCTGCGCGCCTTCGGCGCCGCGCTGCCGGGCCTGCTGGTGATCGTGATCATCCTCGCCGGCATTCTCTCGGGCGCGTTCACCGCCACCGAGTCGGCCTCCATCGCGGTGGCCTGGGCATTGGCGATCACCGTGCTGGTGTATCGCACGCTGTCCTGGCACAACTTCCTGAAAGCCTGCGCCAAGGCCTGCAAGACCACCGGCGTGGTGCTGCTGCTGATCGGCATCTCGGCCGCCTTCGGCTACTTCATGGCGCTCTACGAAGTGCCGCAGCTCACCGGCGAACTCATGAAGTCGGTGTCGGACAAGCCCTGGGTGATCTTCCTCATGATCAACCTGCTGCTGTTCGTGCTCGGCACCTTCCTGGACATGGCGGCCACCATCCTGATCTGCACGCCGATCTTCATGCCGATCGCGATGCAGTTCGGCATGGACCCGACGCAGTTCGGCATCGTGATGCTGATCAACTGCGCGCTCGGTCTCAACACCCCGCCCGTGGGTTCGGTGCAGTTCGTGGGCTGCGCCATCGGCGGCATCTCGGTCGGCCAGGTGATGCGCACCATCGCACCGTTCTACGGCGCGCTGGGCATCTGCCTGATGCTGGTCACCTACGTGCCCGCGTTCTCGCTCTGGCTGCCCGGCCTCGTGAAGTAAACCCCTTCAAGGAGAGATCACCATGTCCATCAACCGCCGACAGCTGCTCGCCTCGTCCGCCGCGCTCGCCGTGACCGGCCTGCCCGCCGCGCACGCGCAGGGCTTTCCGAACAAGCCGCTGAAGATCATCGTGCCCTACCCGCCGGGCGGCTCCTCGGACATCATCGCGCGCGCCATCAGCCAGCCGCTGTCCGACAGCCTGGGGCAGCCGGTGATCGTGGAGAACCGGCCTGGCGCCAACGGCAACCTGGGGGCCGATCTGGTGGCGAAATCCGCGCCCGACGGCCACACCGTGCTGCTGTGCGACGTGGGCGCGCTGGCCATCAGCCCGGCGGTCTACACCAAGCTCTCGTTCGACCCGAGCAAGGACCTGCGCGGCGTGACCATGCTGGCGTACTCGCCGCACATGCTGGCCGTGCACCCCTCCGTCAAGGCCAACAACCTCAAGGAACTGGTGGCCCTGTCCAAGACCACCGACCTGAACTTCGCGGTGACGGCCGTGGGCAGCGCGCCGCACGTGGCCGGCGTGGCCGTGGAGCGCGCCACCGGCGCCAAGTGGACCTATGTGCCCTACAAGGGCGGCTCGCAGGCCGTGACCGACACGGTGGCCGGCCAGACCCAGGTCATCATGAACGGGATGCTGGCGACGCTGCCGCACGTGCAGAGCGGCCGGCTCAAGGTGCTGGGCATCTCCAAGAAGACGCGCATGCCGCTGGTGGGCGAGGTGCCGACGCTGGCCGAACAGGGCGTCAAGGACTTCGAGTCCGGCACCTGGCAGGGCGTGCTGGTGGCCAACGGCACACCGGCCGCGCTCATCGCGCGCCTGAACGCCGAGCTGATCAAGGCCATCCGCAGCCCCGACGTGCGCGCCCGCCTGACCGGCCAGGGCGCCGAGGTGGTGACCATGCAGTCGGCCGAGCAGGACCGCTTCTTCGACGCCGAACGCAAGCGCTGGGGCGCGGTCGTCGCCGAGGCCAACATCAAACTGGACTGAGCTGCCCCGTGAACCCCCAGGAACTCCAATCCATCGTCGGCAGCGGCCTGCTGTCCTTCCCCTTGACCGACTTCGATGCGCAGGGCGACTTCAACGCCCGAGGCTATGCCGAGCGCCTGGAGTGGCTCGCGCCCTATGGGGCCAGCGCGCTGTTCGCCGCGGGTGGCACCGGCGAGTACTTCTCGCTCTCGGGCGCCGAGTACAGCGAGGTGGTGGGCACCGCGGTGACCACCTGCCGCGGCAAGGTGCCCATCATCGCGGGCGCGGGCGGGCCCACCCGCACCGCCATCGCGCACGCGCAGGAGGCCGAGCGCCTGGGCGCGCACGGCGTGCTGCTGTTGCCGCACTACCTCACCGAAGCCAGCCAGGCCGGCCTGATCGCCCACGTGGAGCAGGTCTGCAAGAGCGTGGACTTCGGCGTGATCGTCTACAACCGCAACGTCTGCAAGCTCACGCCCGACTCGCTCGCCATCCTGGCCGGGCGCTGCCCCAACCTGATCGGCTTCAAGGACGGCATCGGGGACATCGAGCTCATGATGTCGATCTACCTGAAGATGGGCGATCGTTTCTCCTACCTGGGCGGCCTGCCCACGGCCGAGGTGTACGCGGCGGCCTACAAGGCGCTGGGCACCCCGGTGTACTCGTCGGCGGTGTTCAACTTCATCCCGAAGACGGCGATGGCCTTCTACGAGGCGGTGCGCCGCGACGACCACGCCACGCAGCACCGCCTGCTGAAGTCCTTCTTCATGCCCTACCTCGACATCCGCAACAAGGGCGCTGGCTACGCGGTGAGCATCGTGAAAGCCGGCGCTCAGATCGTGGGCCGCGGCGCCGGCCCGGTGCGCGCGCCGCTCACCGACCTGCAGCCCGCCGAGCGCGAGCGCCTGGGCGAGCTGATTCACGCGCTCGGCCCACAATAGGGCCGATGAACCCTGCCGCATTCCCTTATCTGCTCGACCCGGCGCGCTTCCAAGGCGAAGTGGACGGCCAGCCCACCGCCCTCTTCTTCCTGCGCAACGCGCGCGGCATGGTGGTGGCGATCACCAACCTCGGGGCCAAGGTGCTGCAGATCGTCGTGCCCGACCGCTCGGGCGCGCTGGACGACGTGGCGCTGGGCTACGACCAGCTGGCCGACGTGATCACCGGCTCACCCTCCATGGGCGCTTTCGTGGGCCGCTACGCCGGGCGCATCGGCGGCGCGCGCTTCACCCTCGATGGGCACGAGCACCACCTCACGCCCAACGCGGGCGCGCACTGCATCCACGGCGGGCCGCGCGGCTCGCGCCACCGCGTGTTCGACGCCACGCAGACCGACGCCCAGACCCTGCAGCTGCACCACCGTTTTCTCACCGCCGAAGACGGTTTCCCTGGCACCCTGGACCTGCAGCTGACCTACCGGCTCGACGACGACAACGCGCTGGTGCTCGAACACACGGCCACCGCGCTCGACGCACCCGGCCCCGCGAGCTTCACCAGCCACATCTACTTCAACCTCGACGGTGTGGGCCAGGGCCAGCGCATCGACGGCCACGTGCTGCAGGTGCCCGGCTCGCGCGAGGTGCTGGCCACCGGGGCCGACGGCATCGCCACGGGGCCCCAGGTCTCGCTCGACGGCCACCCGCAGGACCTGCGCACGGCTCAGGTGCTGGGTGATTTGCCCGACATCGACCTGAGCTACGTGCTGGAACCCCTGCCCACATCCGCCGCACGCCCGTGCGCGCAACTGCGCAGCGACACCAGCGGCCGCACCCTGGCCGTGTGGACCACCGAACCGCTGCTGCAGGTGTACACCGCCGGCCAGCTCGGGGTGGCGGAGCGCCCCGACCTCGGCAAGTGGGGCGTGCGGCACCGGCCCCGCTCGGCCGTCTGCCTGGAGCCCCAGCATTTTCCCAACGCCCCCAACTGCCCGGCGCTGCCGCAGAACACCGTGGCGCCCGGCCGGCCTTACCGCGCCACCACGGTCTATCGTTTCGGCACGGTCAACGATTGAACACCGGCTCCCGTCGGACGCACTCCGGCGGCTCGCCATAACCCGCTGAGCGCACCACGTTCTCCAGGGAGATCTCGACCTGGAACCAGCGGCAGAACGGGTTCACGAAGCGGTAGCTCCAGACCATGCCCCGCTCCCGCCCCAGCCCTTGCACCTCGCCCGGGCGCCCCAGCCTGGCGCGAACCTCGTCGGCGCTCATGCCGGGGTTGATCTGGGTGAAACGTGCCTCGGTCAGCACCTGCTCCGAGCGGACCACGCGGCCCGAGGCATCGAGGTCCACGAACCAGGTGTGCAAGCCATAAGGGCCACGGGGATATTCCAGCCGGGTGCCCCCGTCGATCTGGCGCGTGGTTTCCGGCGGACCCATCCGCGCCACGACCTGGTCGCGGTTCTGGCCGGCCATGTCGGCCGTCGGTCCGTAGCCGGCGCACGCGCTCAGGAAGGCCGCACCGATCAAACACCACAAGCGCAAACGCATGGACAGCTCCTGTTCGGTGGCTCAAGCCATTTCGATGGTTTTCAGGGAGGCGAGTTCCTGCCGTTCAGCCCAGCAGCGCGGCCAGGCCGTTCTCGGGCTCGAAGCGCTGGTTGCGGTGCAGCAGGCGCGTCGGGCCGGGCCAGACCCGGGTGGCGATGCTGTGCCTCGGGTCGCCGGGATAACAGATCACGCGCCGGCCGTCCTCGTCGAACGGCTCGGGCTCGATCAGCGAGGGCGGGCGGCTGCGCGCCGTGGCCAGCACCTGCGCCACGTCGGCCAGGCGGCTGAGCTCGCTCAGGCTCATGATCTGCGGCGGCGCCAGGTCGATCTCGCCGGCCCAGTAGCGCTCCAGGCCAGTGCGCGGCGAGAGCCACACGGCTTCCGTCGCTTCGTGGGCGCAGTGCTCCACCGTCTGGTCATCGGGTGCCACGGCCACGAAGAAGCGTGTGTCGAAGCGCTTGTTGGTCACCGAAGGCACGCGCGGCGTGACCCAGCGCGACCACGGCAGCACACACGCCGTGGGGATGGGCAGGCCCTGGGCCTGCAGGGCGGCAGCGAACGCGATGCCGGTGGCCGTCTGCTCGCGCACGGGCTGCACGTGCCTGGCGCCGTTCGCCTGGCCCAGCAGCAGGCCGCATTCCTCGAAGGTCTCGCGCAACGCCGCCACGTGCAGGCCCAGGGCCGTGTCCACATCCAGGCCGAGTTCGCCCAGCCCAGCGAGGCAGGTGGTGGCGGGGCGGTCCAGCGCCGCTGGGTCGGTCTGCCGGTCGGCCGCGTCCAGCTTGCCACCCGGGAAGACATGCACGCCACCGAGCACGCCCGAATTGCCGTGCCGGCGCACGAGCAGCACCTCCAGGCCAGCGGGCCCGTCGCGCACCACCATCACGGTGGCAGCGGCCACGGGCGGGGTGAGCACTTCGTCGGAATTGATGGCAATGGGCATGGACCGATTGTCGGTGCACGGGCCAAGGCCTGCAGTCGCCGTGGCGCAACCTCCAAAAATGAATACCTTTTTACGAACTGAATGGCAGTGAATGCAAAACCGCACCCGGCCAAGGGCAAGGAACTTCTGCTTTAGCACTCGCTCCTAGAGAGTGCTAATATTCTTAGCAGACACCTGAGGAGGGTTCACATGTCCCACACGCTTGCTCCTGTTGCCACCGCCACCACCGGCTCGATCGCCGTGGCGAATCCGTGGGCGCTCGTGCCGCCCCTGGGCAACCTGGACGCCTACATTTCCGCGGTCAACCGCCTGCCGCTGCTCACGCTGGAGCAGGAGCAGCAGGCCGCCCGCCGCCTGCGCGACGACAACGACCTGGACGCCGCCGGCCAGCTGGTGATGTCCCACCTGCGCCTGGTGGTGTCGATCTCGCGCCAGTACCTGGGCTACGGCCTGCCCCATGGCGACCTGATCCAGGAAGGCAATGTCGGCCTGATGAAGGCCGTCAAGCGCTTCGACCCCGACCAAGGCGTGCGCCTGGTGAGCTACGCCATGCACTGGATCAAGGCCGAGATCCACGAATACATCCTGAAGAACTGGCGCATGGTCAAGCTGGCCACCACCAAGGCCCAGCGCAAGCTGTTCTTCAACCTGCGCTCGCGCAAGCAGGGCTTCCGTGCCGATGCGGTCGATGGCGACACCCACCGCGAGGTGCTGTCCGACAGCGAAGTGGGCGTGATGGCCCGCGAACTCAACGTGAAACCCGAAGAAGTGCGCGAAATGGAAACGCGCCTCTCCGGCGGCGACGTGGTGCTGGACCCGGCCCCGGGCGACGACGGCGAAGACAGCTTCGGCCCCATCGCTTACCTTGCGGACGCCACCCACGAACCCACCGCGGTGCTCGAATCGGCCCAGCGCGATGCGCTGGCGCACCGAAGGCGTGGCGCGCGCCATGAGCGAACTCGACGAACGCTCGCGCCGCATCGTGAGCGAGCGCTGGCTCAAGGTGAACGACGACGGTTCGGGCGGCATGACGCTGCACGAACTGGCGGCCGAGTACGGCGTGAGCGCCGAACGCGTGCGCCAGATCGAGGTGGCGGCCATGAAGAAGATGCGCAAGGCGCTGGCCGCTTACGCCTGATCCACGACCCCCATTGCCACCACGGCCCCGGCGGTTTCGCGACCCCGGGGCTTCTTTTTTACGAACGGTGCCCGTCGCCGGACCTGCGTCACGCCCGGCCAATGTCACAGGCGACACAATCGGGGGATGTCTGACGTTTTGTGGAAGGGCGCGACGCCCGGGATCCGTCGCGCTCGCAGGCTGGCCGCCTGGCTGGCGCTGGCCTTCTTCTCCCTTTTTCCTGTCCTGCGCGGAGTGGCCGCCGAGCTGCCGCCTGTGGTGCTCGACGGCACACAACCCAGCGTGCCCCTGGCCCAGCGCAGCCTGTACTGGGTGGATACCGGCGGCCAGCTGACGGTGCAGGAGGTGGAAGCCCAACAGGACCAACTGCCGTTTGCGGTGCGCAGCGCCGAACACCGCCTCCTCCTTCCGGACGGCGGCGCGCTGTGGATTCGCTTCGATGCCCAGGCCCGCGACGACCATTCGCGCTGGGAGCTGGAACTGGCGCGCTCGGGCACCGACCGCATCAGCCTCTACCACCGGCTGTCCAATGGCGAATGGAAAGCGCAACACGCTGGCGACCGCCTCGCGGTGAGCCACTGGGCCTTTCCCGACCGCTACCCGGTGTTCTCGCTCGACCCCCGCACCGACGCTGTAGTGACCTACTGGGTGCGCATCGAACACGCTCGCGTGCCGTTCTCCGGCACGCTGCAGATTCACGACCACCACACCTTGCGCGAGCTGCGCATCCACCAGCAGTTTCTGCTGGGCGCCTACTTCGGCATGGCGTTGCTGCTCACCGCGACCGCGGTCGGCCAATGCGCTGGTGTTCCGGGACACCAGCTTTGCCGCCTATGCCATCTACATCACAGTCCTCGGGCTGCGCCATGGCCGCGTCGCTGGGTGTGGCCGGCCAGTTCCTCTGGCCGAACTCGGCGCAGTGGAACGGATTGGCCGAATTCGTGCTGATGCCGATGGCGGCGGTGTTCGGTCTGCTGTTTGTGCGGCAGGTGGTTCAACCCAGGCGCATCGGTCGCTGGCTGGACCGTTCCGCCCTGGCGCTGCCTGCGGTTCTGGCGGGCCTGATTCTGTGGGACACGCTGTACCCCACCCATGGCAGCCTGCAGGCCGTGACGGCCGCGTCCGCGGCCACGCTCGCGTTGGTCTACGCCATGCTCTGGGCGGCCTGGCGCACGGGGGACCGCTGGGTGCGCTGGATCGCGCTGGGCATGCTGCCGGTGCTGCTGGCCGGGGCGCTGCCGGTGATGCGCAACTTCGGCCTGATCTCATCGGGTTTCCTGTCGCAGTACGGCATGGTGATCGCCGCCGCCCTCGAGGCGCCCTTGCTGATCTACGGCCTGCTGCAACGCTCGTCCCTGCAGCACGAGGCCCAGGCCCGCGCCCGCGCACTGGCCCTGACCGAACCGCTCACCGGCCTCACGAACCGGCACAACTTCATGCTGCGGCTGCACGACAGCGTGGTGCGGGCCCAGCGCTACGGGCACCAGAGCGCGCTGCTGCTGATCGGCCTGGACAACCACGGTTGGTTTGCCGAGCAGCACGGCCGCGAGGTGGCCGACCGCGCGCTGGTGATCACCGGCTCGCTGCTGCGCTCGGTGGCGCGCGACGTGGACACGGCAAGCCGGGTCGACGACAGCACCCTGGCGCTGTTGATGGAAGGGCCGGTGCGCGAGGCGCAGGCCCTGGCCGCGGCCACCAGCATCGTCGCGGGCGGCCTGCGCCCTTCGGTGCAACTGCCCGTGGGCACCACGCTGAAGTTCAAGATCGTCGTGGCGCTGCTGCCCGATCCCACGCCCGAACTTCAGCAGGACGCCCAGGCGCACCTGGACTGGCTGCGCCAGGCGCTGGACGCCCTGCGCAAGGACCCGCGCAAGGCGATCCTGAAACTGAACTTCTGATCAGCCCTCGCGGCGCAGCGCGGGGAAGAGGATCACGTCGCGGATGCTGGGGCTGTCGGTCAGCAGCATCATCAGGCGGTCGATGCCGATGCCACAACCACCGGCGGGCGGCATGCCGTACTCCAGCGCGCGGATGTAGTCCGCGTCGTAGAACATGGCCTCCTCGTCACCCCCGTCCTTGGCCGAGGCCTGCGCCTGGAAGCGCGCGGCCTGGTCCTCCGCATCGTTGAGCTCGGAGAAGGCGTTGCCGAATTCGCGCCCGGTGATGTAGAGCTCGAAGCGCTCGGTGACCGCGGGGTTCGCGTCGTTGGCGCGCGCCAGCGGCGAGATCTCGGTCGGGTGGTCCATGATGAAGGTCGGGTTCCAGAGCTTGTCTTCGACCTTCTCTTCGAAGTACAGCACCTGCAGGCTCGGCAGGCTGCGGCTGGAGAGCTGGTGCTTCTCCTCGCTCAGGCCGAGCTTCTTGAGCTGCGCGAGCAGCCAGGCGGCATCGTCCACGCTGTCGCCCGCCTCGGTGTACTTGACGATGGCTTCGCGGATCGTCAGGCGTTCGAAGGGCGACAGGATGTCCACCGGCTGGCCCTGGTAGGTCAGCGGCTCGTCACCGCGCACCCGGCGCACCACGTGGCGAATGAGTTCCTCGTTGAAGTCCATCAGGTCCTGGTAGTTCCAGTACGCCGCGTAGAACTCCATCATGGTGAACTCGGGGTTGTGGCGGACGCTGATGCCTTCGTTGCGGAAGTTGCGGTTGATCTCGAACACACGGTCGAAACCGCCCACCAGCAGGCGCTTGAGGTAGAGCTCGGGCGCGATGCGCAGGAACATCTCCTGGTCCAGCGCGTTGTGGTGGGTCTTGAACGGCTTGGCGTTGGCACCGCCCGGGATCGGGTGCAGCATGGGCGTTTCCACCTCGAGGAAGCCGTGGCTCACCATGAAGTCGCGGATGCTGGCCAGGGCCTGGCTGCGCGCGACGAAACGCTTGCGGGCGGTTTCGTCGGTCATCAGGTCCACGTAGCGCTGGCGGTACTTGATTTCCTGGTCGGCGATGCCGTGGAACTTGTCGGGCAGCGGGCGCAGGCTCTTGGTGATCAGGCGGATGCGGTCGGCCTGGATGGTGAGTTCGCCGGTGCGCGTGCGCATGAGCACGCCCTCGACCGCGATGATGTCGCCCAGGTCCCAGTGCTTGAAGGCGCTGTGCTGCGCCTCGCCCACGCCGTCGTTGTTCAGGTAGATCTGGATGCGGCCGCCCGAGGGGCCGAAGGACGCGTCCTGCAGCGTGGCGAAGCTGGCCTTGCCCATCACGCGCTTGAGCATCATGCGCCCGGCCACGCTGGCGCGCACCGGCTCGGCTTCCAGCGCTTCCTTGGTGGTCTCGCCATAGCGGGCGAACAGGTCGGCAGCCTTGTCGGCGGGTTTGAAGTCGTTGGGAAACGCCACCCCCTGGCCCTGTTTCTGCGCCTCGCGCAGCGCCTTGAGCTTCTCGCGGCGTTCGGCGATGAGCTGGTTGTCGTCGTGCGCCGCAGGCGCACCGGTCTCGGCGGTGGGGGGGGTTTGGGCTTGGGTCATGAATGAAAAATGGGTTGGGCACCGAGGTGCGCAACCCATGATTGTAGTTTTCGGCCCGATCGGGGCCGAATTCTCGTTATTCGCCGAGGTAGGCGGCGCGCACCTTGGGGTCGTCGAGCATGTCGCGGCCCACGCCGGTCATGATGATTTCGCCCGAATCCATCACGTAGCCGCGGTCGGCGATCTGCAGCGCGCGGCGGGCGTTCTGCTCCACCAGCAGGATGGTCACGCCTTGGGCGGAGACGTCGCGCACGACCTCGAAGATCTTGTCCACCATGATGGGCGACAGGCCCATGGACGGCTCGTCGAGCAGCAGCACCTTGGGCTGACTCATGAGCGCGCGCGCCATGGCCAGCATCTGCTGCTCGCCACCGCTCATGGTGCCGGCCAGCTGGTCCTTGCGTTCGCGCAGGCGCGGGAAGATGCCGAACATCTTCTCGATGTCCTGCGCGATGCCGGCCTTGTCCTTGCGGATGTAGGCACCCATCTGCAGGTTCTCGGTGATGGTCATGCGGGTGAACACGCCACGGCCTTCCGGCACCATCGCCAGGCCCTGCTTCACGAGATCCCAGGCGCCCTTGCCCTTGATGCTCTGGCCCAGGTACTCGATGTCGCCGGCCTCGTAGGCGAGCGAACCGGTGACGGCTTTCATGGTGGTGGTCTTGCCGGCGCCGTTGGAGCCGATGAGCGAGATCAGCTCGCCCTCGCGCACCTCGAGATCGATGCCCTTGACGGCCTTGATGCCGCCGTACGCGACCTTCAGACCGCTGACTTTGAGGAGTGTGTTTGCCATTTGCGTCAATCCTTGATCAGTGGCCGCCGGTGCCGAGGTAGGCCTCGATCACCTTGGGGTCCTTCTGCACGTCGGCCGGTGAGCCGGAGGCGAGCTGCTTGCCGTAGTCGAGCACGGTCACGCGGTCGCACAGGCCCATCACCAGTTTCACGTCGTGTTCGATCAGCAGGATGGTTCGGTTGTCCTTGCGGATGCGGTCGATCAGCTCGCGCAGCTGCACCTTTTCGGTGGCGTTCATGCCGGCGGCCGGTTCGTCCAGCGCGATCAGCTGCGGGTCGGTCGCCAGGGCGCGCGCGATTTCCAGGCGGCGCTGGTCGCCGTAGCTCAGCGTGCGTGACTTGTAGTCGGCGAACTTCTCGATGCCCACGTAGGCCAGCAGCTCGCGCGCGCGCGCCGTGATCGCGGCCTCTTCGCGCTTGAAACCGGGCGTGCGCAGCACGGCGCCGATCAGGCCCGAATGGGTGCGCACGTGGCGCCCGACCATGACGTTTTCCAGCGCGGTCATCTCGGCGAACAGCCGGATGTTCTGGAAGGTGCGGGCGATGCCGGCCTTCGCAGCCTCGTGCACCGCGCTGGGCGTGTAGGGCTTGCCCGCGAGTTCGAAGGAACCGCTGTCGGGCGTGTACAACCCGGTCAGCACGTTGAAGAAGGTCGTCTTGCCGGCGCCGTTGGGGCCGATCAGGCCATAGACCTGACCGCGCTTGATTTCGATGCCCACATCGCTCAGGGCCTGCAGGCCCCCGAAGCGCTTGGAAACATTCGCCACTTTGAGAATGGTGTCGCTCATGTGAATGCTCCGCTTACTTGGTCAGGGACTTGCCGTGCTCGGGCGAGGGCCACAAGCCTCTGGGGCGCAGCAGCATCACGACCACCATGGCCAGCGCGATGAGCAGTTGGCGCAGGATCTCGGGGCCAAGGCGACCACCCGTCAGTTCGGTCAGCGGGTGTGCCACATGGCGCAACACCTCGGGCAGGCCCGCCAGCAACAGGGCACCCAGCACCACCCCGGGGATGTGCCCGATGCCGCCCAGCACCACCATCGCCACCACCATCACCGACTCCATCAGCGAGAAGGACTCGGGCGAAACGAAGCGCTGGAACGAGGCGAACAACACGCCGGACACGCCACCGAAGGACGCGCCCATACCGAAGGCCAGCAGCTTGAGGTTGCGGGTGTTCAGGCCCATGGCCTTGGCGGCGATCTCGTCTTCACGAATGGCCATCCAGGCGCGGCCGATGCGCGAATCCTGCAAGCGGTAGGAGATGACGATGGCCAGCACCACGAAGAACAGGAACAGGTAGTAGTACAGCGTGACCGGCTGGAAGGTGTAGTCACCGATGGTCAGGCGCTTGCCGAGGTCGAGGCCGAACACCGAGATGGTGTCGATCTGGCTGATGCCCTTGGGACCGTTGGTGATGTTCAACGGGCGGTCCATGTTCAGCAGGAAGATGCGGATGATCTCGCCGAAGCCCAGGGTGATGATGGCGAGGTAGTCGCCACGCAGCTTGAGCGTGGGTGCCCCCAGGATCATGCCAACCACCCCCGCAATCGCCGCCGCCAGGATCATCACCAGCCAGATGTTGTAGTGCAGGCCGTTGGGGAACATGGCCTTGATGGCCGGGAAGGTGTCGGCGAGGTGGGGCGAGCCCAGCAAGGCAAACACATAGGCCCCCACCGCGAAGAACGCGATGTAGCCCAGGTCCAGCAGGCCGGCGTAGCCGACCACGATGTTCAGGCCGAGGGCCAGCAGCACGTACATGAGCGCGATATCGACAATGCGCACCCAGGAGTTGCTGCCGGTGGACTGCAGGATGATGGGCAGCAGCAGCAAAGCCACCGCCGCGATCAGGAAGACGATCAGCTTGCCGGTTTTGGTGTTCATCATGGTGTTTCTCCCGGACGGTCAGGCACGGTCCGCCACACGTTCACCCAGCAGCCCCGAGGGACGCAGCGTGAGCACGACGCCAGCACGATGAAGGCGAAGATGTCGGTGTACTGGCTGCCCAGCACCCCACCGGTGAGCTTGCCGAGGTAGCCGGCGCCCAGGGATTCGATCAGGCCGAGCGCAATGCCCCCGACCACCGCACCGGCGAGGTTGCCGATGCCGCCCATCACCGCGGCCACGAAGGCCTTGAGGCCGGGCATGAAGCCCATGGCGTGCTGCACGGTGCCGTAGTTGGAGGCCCACATCACGCCGGCAATGGCCGCGAGCATGGCGCCGATGATGAAGGTGGCGGAGATGACCACGTCGGGCTTGATGCCCATGAGCGCGGCCACACGCGGGTTCTCGGCCGTGGCCCGCATGGCTCGGCCCAGATTGGTGCGGTTGACCAACCACATCAGGAAGGCCAGCGTGACCGCCGTGGTGGCCAGGATGACGACCTGCGTCACCGAAATCACCGCGCCACCGAACGCGATCGGTTCGCGCGACAGCATGGAGGGATAGGACTTCGGGTTCGGCGCCCAGATGATCATGGCGAAGGTCTGCAAGAGCAGCGACATGCCGATGGCGGTGATCAGGGGCGCGAGTCGGTTGGAATTGCGCAGCGGCCGGTAGGCCAGTTTCTCGATGGTGAAGTTGAGCGTGGCGCAGACCACCATCGCGATGATGGTGGCGCAGCAGGAGGACCACCCAGGTCGGCAGTCCGGTTGACGCACTGGTCATCCAGCCGATGACCGTCCAGCTGGTGAGGGCCCCCACCATCAGCACGTCGCCGTGCGCAAAGTTGATCAGTCCGATGATGCCGTACACCATGGTGTACCCCAGTGCCACCAGCGCATACATACTGCCCAACACCAGACCGTTGATGATCTGCTGCAGCAAAACTTCCATGAATGTTTCTCCGTGTTTTGTGACAGGCCGGGAAGCGCTTGTGGCGCCGGCCCGTTTCAACCTAGCAAAAAACCCGCCAGACATGACCTTGAAACAGGACCGACTGCGGGTTGGTGGACGGATTGTAATGAGGGGCTTTTGGAGCCCACATGCGTGTAAGCCCTTAGCGGACGCGGGTTTACCCTGGTTTTAGGTGCAACTCCCCAGACCGCATCAGCGCGATTGGCAGTGCATTAGTCTTTTTGATTGTTGAGTTTCTTGAGCTCGCGCAGCTTATCGGCGATGCGCAACTCCAGCCCACGCTCGACCGGGCGGTAGAAGCCCGGGTCGGCCATGCCATCGGGCAGATAGCGTTCACCGGCCGCAAAACCGCCCTCTTCGTCGTGCGCGTAGCGGTAGCCCTTGCCGTAGTCCAGCGACTTCATGAGCTTGGTCGGCGCGTTGCGCAGGTGCATGGGCACGGGGCGGGTGCCGTCCTTCTTCACAAAGGCCTTGGCTTCGTTGAAGGCTTTGTAGACCGCGTTGGACTTGGGCGCCACCGCCAGGTACACCACGCACTCGGCCAGGGCCAGCTCGCCCTCGGGACTGCCCAGGCGTTCGTACACCTCGGCGGCGTCCAGGGCCAGGCGCAAGGCGCGGGGATCGGCCAGGCCGATGTCCTCGCTGGCCATGCGGATGAAGCGGCGGGCCATGTACCGGGGTTCGGCGCCCCCGTCGAGCATGCGCGCGAACCAGTACAGGGCGGCATCGGGGTCGGAACCGCGCACGCTTTTGTGCAGGGCGCTGATGGTGTCGTAGAACTGTTCGCCGCCCTTGTCGTAGCGGCGCATGCGCTCGCCCAGCACCTTGAGCAGCCAGGCATCGCTCACCTCGGCGAGTTTTTCCCGCCCGGCCGCCACCGCCAGGGTCTCCAGCGTGTTGAGCAGGCGGCGCGCATCCCCATCGGCGTAGGCGATGAGTCGGTCCACGGCGGTCGATTCGATGGCCGGCACCGCGTCGATCGCCTGGGCCTTGACCACGATCTGGCGCAGATCGTCTTCCGACAAGGGCCGCAGCACGTAGACGGCCGCCCGCGAGAGCAGCGCCGAATTGACCTCGAACGAGGGGTTTTCGGTGGTGGCACCAATGAAGGTGAACAGGCCGCTTTCCACGTGCGGCAGGAAGGCGTCCTGCTGGCTCTTGTTGAAGCGGTGCACCTCGTCCACGAACAGGATGGTGCGCTGGGGCGAGAGGCCGCTGCGCGCCACCTCGGCCCGCTCCACGGCCTCGCGGATGTCCTTGACGCCGCCCAGCACCGCGCTGATGGTGAGGAACTGCGCGTCGAACGCGTCGGCCATCAGGCGGGCAATGGTGGTCTTGCCCACGCCCGGTGGGCCCCAGAGAATGCAGCTGTGCGGCTGGCCCGATTCGAAGGCCAGGCGCAAGGCCATGCCCTCGCCCAGCATGTGCTGCTGGCCGATCACCTCGGCCAGCGTGCGCGGGCGCAGGCGCTCGGCCAGGGGCACATGGGTACTGGCGGTCGACACGGCGAAACGATCAGGGTTTGACGACAGCGGCACCCGGTGGCGGCTGGAACTTGAAGTCCCCCGCCTTCAGCGGCGCATTGGCCTGCCAGCTGTTGAACGTGAGCACCGAGCGCTGGCCCAGGCTGTCCTCGATGTCCAGCACCGACAGCTGCCCCTGGCGAAAGCCCACGCGCACCACTTGCAGCTGGCCGTTGCGGTCCTTCGGGCGGGCCTCCAGCCACTCCAGGCCATCGCGGGCGGCGGCCGGCTTGAGTTCGAACGCGTCCGAGAGCCCTTTGAGATCGGTCCCGGCCGCGATCAGCGCGGCAGGCGTGCTGCCCAAGGCTTCCTTCTGCGAACGCGATGTCACCTGGTTCAGGTCCACGTCGTAGAGCCACAGGGTCTGGCCGTCGGCCACGATGGTCTGCTCGAACGGCTTGGCGTACACGAAGCGGAAGCGGTTGGGCCGCAGGAATTCGAACGTGCCGCTGGAGGTCTTGCTGCGCGCCACGGTTTCGTTGGCGCGCTTGGGCGAGGTCACGACCTGGGTGAAGCCGGCCTTGCCGCTGTCCACTTCACGCAGGAATCTTTCGAGGTCTTGCAGGCCGTCGGCGTGGGCGGCGAGCGCGGCCAGCGACAACGCGCAGGAAGTGAGGAGTTGCTTGATCATGGACGGTAGGACCCGGTTGCGCCGACTTGGTTGCATGTCGGCGGGCTTCATTCCCCGCCGCGCGAGGGCACCAGGATGTCGCGCTGCCCGCTGGAGGTGAGCGCGCTGACCAGCCCCGCGTTCTCCATGTCCTCCAGCAGACGCGCCGCGCGGTTGTAACCAATCTTCAGCTTGCGCTGCACATAGGAGATGCTGGCCTTGCGGTCCTTGAGCACGATCTCGACGGCCTGGTCGTACAGCGCATCCTTCTCGCCACTGCCACCCTCGCCACCGCCTTCGCCGAACAGGTCGCCCCCTTCGCCGTCGCCCATGCTGCCTTCGAGCACGCCGTCGATGTAGTTGGGTTCGCCGCCCTGCTCTTTCAGGTAGGCCACCACGCGGTGCACCTCGTCGTCGCTGACGAAGGCGCCGTGCACGCGGATCGGGAAACCCGTGCCGGAGGGCATGTACAGCATGTCGCCCATGCCCAGAAGGCTTTCGGCGCCCATCTGGTCGAGGATGGTGCGGCTGTCGATCTTGCTGCTGACCTGGAACGACAGGCGCGTCGGGATGTTGGCCTTGATCAGGCCGGTGATCACGTCCACGCTCGGGCGCTGGGTCGCCAGGATCAGGTGGATGCCGGCCGCGCGCGCCTTCTGCGCCAGGCGGGCGATCAGCTCCTCGATCTTCTTGCCCACCACCATCATCAGGTCGGCGAGTTCGTCGATCACGACCACGATGTAGGGCAGGCGCTCCAGCGGCTCAGGCTGCTCCGGCGTGAGGCTGAATGGGTTGCCGATGATCTCGCCGCGCGCCGTGGCCTCGTCGATCTTGGTGTTGAAGCCCGCGAGGTTGCGCACGCCCATCTTGCTCATGAGCTTGTAGCGCTTCTCCATCTCGGCCACGCACCAGTTCAGGCCGTTGGCCGCGTGCTTCATGTCCGTCACGACCGGCGCGAGCAGGTGCGGAATGCCCTCGTAGACGCTCATCTCCAGCATCTTGGGATCGATCAACAGCAGGCGCACGTCGCGCGCGTCGGCCTTGTAGAGCAGCGACAGGATCATCGCGTTGATGCCCACCGACTTGCCCGAACCGGTGGTACCGGCCACGAGGCAGTGCGGCATCTTGGCGAGGTCGGCCACCACGGGCTGCCCCCCGATGTCCTTGCCCAGGCCCATGGTCAACATGGACTTGGCATCGTTGTAGACCTGTGAGCCCAGGATCTCGCTGAGCTTGATGGTCTGGCGCTTGGCGTTGGGCAGTTCCAGCGCCATCAGGTTCTTGCCGGGGATGGTCTCGATCACGCGGATCGACACCAGCGACAACGAACGGGCCAGGTCACGGCCCAGGTTGACGATCTGCGAGCCCTTCACGCCGGTGGCGGGCTCGATCTCGTAGCGCGTGATCACGGGGCCAGGGGCGGCCGCCACCACACGCACCTCCACGCCGAAGTCCTTGAGCTTCTTCTCGATCAGCCGGCTGGTCATCTCCAGCGTCTGGCTGTCCACCCCGGCCTGGTGCAAGGGGGCGCTGTCGAGCAGGTCCACCTGCGGCAGCTTGCTGTCGGGCAGCTCGGTGAACAGCGGCTTCTGGCGCTCCTTGGCCACGCGCTCGCTCTTGGGCACATCGACCAGCGTGGGTTCGATCACCACAGGCACCGGGTGGTGTTCCTCGATCTCGACGCGCTCGACCTTCACCACCTCTTCGCGCTCGCGCGCGGCCTTCTCGCCGATGCGCTGGTCTTCCACCGCCTCGCGCTTCTCGCGCCGGGCCTCGAACCAGCCATCCAGCGTGTGCCCGACTTCCTCGGCCCAGTGGCCCCAGGAGAAGCGGAAGACGGTGGGCAGACACACCAGCAGCACCGCCAGCATCGCCAGCGCCGAACCGGTGAAGCCCAGCCAGCGCATCGCCACAGGCCCCAGCGCATGGCCCAGCACGCCGCCGGCGTGGTCGGGCAACAAGGCCTCCAACCGATAGAGGCGACTCCATTCCAGCACCGTGCTGGCCGCCATCAGGACGACCAAGGCCAGCCAGAACAGCGCGCGGCGCGCCCAGGGGCGGTGCCAGAGGCGATCGCCGGCCACGGCTTCATCGCCCGTGCCTTGGGCGCCGCGGATCCAGCGCGCCAGGGTGGACAACCACGCCCGCACCCCGGCAAGAAACAGCCACCAGACCGAAAAGCCGAGCAGGTAGTAGCTCCAGTCCGACAGCATGGCGCCCAGGCGGCCACCCCAGTTGCTCACCTCGGTGGAGGTGCCCGTGGTGCTCCACGCGGGATCGGCCAGGGAGTGGCTGAGCAGTGCCAGCAGCCAGAACGCGAGCGCCGCAGCGCCCAGCACCAGGCCGATTTCCTGGGCAAACCGGGACACACCCGCCGGCGCCGCGGAATCGCGGTCGGCGTTGAGGGTGTTGAGTGAATAAGTCATAGGCCTCGCTGAAATCCAGCGACAAGCTTACCCCATGACAGCCACCGACCGGGCGATGCCGGCCGGGTGCGAAAGAGCCCTCAACCGAGCGAGTTGAGGCGCTCCTTGATGACGGTGCTGCCCTCTTCGGTCACCTCGATGAAACCCCGGTCTTCCAGGTCCTTCATGACGCGGCTGACCATCTCGCGGGAAGCCCCGATCATCTTGGCCACGTCCTGGCGCGAGACCCGGTCCTTGATGGTCAGGATGCCGTCCTTGTCGGGCTGGGCGAACTCCAGCAGGGCTCGGGCGACACGCCCATACACGTCCATCAGCGCGAGTGACTCGATCTTGCGGTCCGCGTGGCGCAGGCGCTGCACCAGGCCGCGCATGACCGCGTAGGCCATGGAGGTGTTTTCCGGCAGGCAGCGCGCGAATTCGGTGCGCCCCAGGATCAGCACGTCGGTCTGCACCTCGGCGCGCACGGTGGCCGAATGCGGCTGGTTGTCGATCAGGCTCATCTCGCCCACGTAGTCGCCCGGGTTCATGGTGGCCAGGATCACCTCACGTCCCCGGGTGTCGGTGGTGACCACCCGCGCCCGCCCGGTCAGCACGATGGCCAGGCAGTTGGACTTCTTGCCCTGCTCGACGATGCACTCCCCCCGCTTGAAGCGCCGCTTGACCACCGAATCGGCCACCGATTCGGCCTGGGCCTGGGTCAAGGTGGAAAACAAGGGAACCCGGCGGATCAGGTCGAGATTGGACAGGAGAGACATGCGTGTATTCCTTGGTTGGGACGGCGCGCGCGGCGCTCTTTCATACAATGATTCGCACACATTGGGCGCCACGCGGCACTGGATTTGCCCCCGAACGCGCCCATATAACCACCGACTCTAAACCACTTGGCCCCAAATTCGATGGGGCGCTCAACATGAAACACGCGAAAGTCCTCATCCTGGGTTCAGGCCCTGCCGGCTACACCGCGGCCGTCTACGCCGCGCGCGCCAACCTCAACCCCGTGCTCATCACCGGCATCGCCCAGGGCGGCCAGCTCATGACCACGACCGATGTGGACAACTGGCCCGCCGATGCCGAAGGCGTGCAGGGCCCCGACCTGATGCAGCGTTTCCTGGCGCACGCCGAGCGCTTCAAGACCGAGATCATCTTCGACCACATCAACGCGGTCGACTTCTCCAAGCGCCCCTTCGTGCTCAAGGGCGACAGCGGTGAATACAGCTGCGATGCGCTCATCATCGCCACCGGCGCGTCGGCCAAGTACCTCGGCCTGCCCTCCGAGGAAGCCTTCATGGGCAAGGGCGTGTCGGGTTGCGCCACCTGCGACGGCTTCTTCTACCGTGGCCAGGAAGTCAGCGTGGTCGGCGGCGGCAACACGGCCGTGGAAGAGGCGCTGTACCTGTCCAACATCGCCAGCAAGGTCACGCTGGTCCACCGCCGCGACACCTTCAAGGCCGAAGCCATCCTGATCGACAAGCTGATGGACAAGGTCGCCGCCGGCAAGATCGAGCTCAAACTGCACAGCACGCTGGACGAGGTGCTGGGCGACCCGACCGGCGTGACCGGCGTTCGCCTGAAAAGCGTGAAGACCGGTGCGACCGAAGACCTGGATGTCAAAGGCTGCTTCATCGCCATCGGCCACCAGCCCAACACCGACATCTTCAAGGGCCAACTGGACATGAAGGACGGCTACATCACCACCCGTTCGGGCCTGCAGGGCATCGCCACCATGACCAGCGTGCCCGGCGTGTTCGCCGCCGGCGACGTGCAGGACCACGTGTACCGCCAGGCCATCACCAGCGCCGGCACCGGCTGCATGGCCGCCCTCGACGCCCAGCGTTTCCTGGAGCAGAACGCCGTCTGAGCGCGGGGCTGACGGCCGGCCCTGGCGGCTTGGCCGCCAGTTGGCTATAATTGCGGGCTTTGCTGAGATTTACCGGCTTGCCCGGGCACGAAGCAGATTCGGGTTACCGCCACCCTTTCCTGGCGAGGTGAGGCTGAGGGGCCGACACGGAGACACCTCCGGTTCGCGGTCCGCAGCTGTTTGAAATGATCGGAGTGTCCTCATGGCACGCGTCTGCGACGTCACGGGCAAGAAGCCCATGGTCGGGAACAACGTTTCCCACGCCAACAACAAAACCAAGCGCCGGTTCCTGCCGAACCTGCAATACCGCCGTTTCTGGGTCGAGAGCGAAAACCGCTGGGTGCGTCTGCGCGTCTCCGGTGCCGCCCTGCGCCTGATCGACAAAAACGGCATTGACGCCGTGCTCGCCGACCTGCGCGCACGCGGTCAAGCTTAAGGAGAACCGAACATGGCAACCAAAGGCGCACGCGAGAAGATCAAGCTGGAATCCACCGCTGGAACCGGCCACTTCTACACCACCACCAAGAACAAGAAGACCACGCCCGAGAAGATGCTGATCAAGAAATTTGATCCCAAGGCTCGCAAGCACGTGGACTACAAGGAAATCAAGCTCAAGTAATCGAGCCGATTCCCAACAAAAAACCCGCTGTGAAAACAGCGGGTTTTTTTATTCCTTCCAGGGCGCCACGGATCCGGCTTTGCCGGTCCGTCAGCGCCGCCCCCTTGAGGGGGTGACGCGCCGCAGGCGCGGCGCAGGGGTGGGCCAATCAGGCGTGGGCGGAACGCAGGCGGATCGAGAAGTCGCGCAGTGCGGCGATGCCACTTTCCTCGGCGCGGCGGCACCAGGCCTGCAGGTCCACGGCGAGCTGTTCGCGCGTGGAGTTCGTGCTCGACCACAGGGCACGCAGTTCTTCGCGCATGGTCACCATCTTGTCGAGCACCGGGTGCTCGGCGCGCACCTGGGCCAACTGCGGCTTGACGTTGGCGGGCACCTTGTCGTCGTCGCGGTGCAACCAGCGGCGCGCGGCCTGCAGCACGGTGGCGTCGCCGCGGCGCTGCTTCAGGGCCTCGAGTTCGTGCTTGCAGGCGGCGCGCATTTCGCGCGCATAACCGGCCATCACTTCGTAGCGGTTGGCGATGATCGCCTCCAGCGTCTTCTCGTCGGCCACCGGGCGCACGGCGCCATAGGCCATCTTCGGCGGCACCTTCTTCACCGAGGCCAGGCCCACGGACTTCAGCATGGTGATGTACATCCAGCCGATGTCGAATTCGTAGGGCTTGACCGACAGCTTGGCCGAGGTCGGGTAGGTGTGGTGGTTGTTGTGCAGCTCTTCGCCGCCAATGAGGATGCCCCAGGGCGACACGTTGGTGCTGCCGTCGGCGGCTTCGAAGTTGCGGTAGCCCCACCAGTGGCCGATGCCGTTGATGATGCCGGCGGCGGTGATGGGAATCCAGGCCATCTGCAGCGCCCAGACCGACAGCCCCAGGACCCCGAACAGCGCCACGTTGATGATCAGCATCAGGCTCACGCCCAGGCGCGAGCGGCCGGTGTAGAGGTTCTTTTCAATCCAGTCGTTCGGCGTGTTGTGGCCGTAGCGCTCCATGGTCTCGGCGTTCTTGGCCTCGGCCCGGTAGAGTTCGGCGCCCTCGTAGAAGACCTTCTTGATGCCGAAGATGTGCGGGCTGTGCGGATCACCTTCGTGTTCGCATTTGGCGTGGTGCTTGCGGTGGATGGCCGTCCACTCCTTGGTGACCATGCCGGTGGTCATCCAGAGCCAGAAGCGGAAGAAGTGCGACGCGATCGGGTGCAGATCCAGCGACCGGTGTGCGGAATGGCGGTGCAGGTAGATGGTGACGCTGGCGATCGTGATGTGCGTGAACACCAGGGCCACGATAAGCACCTGCCACCAGGCGGCGCCCGTCAGGCCGCTGGCCAGAAACTGGATCAGGCCATCCCAGACAGCAGAGAAGATTCCGGAATCGGAAGAAAACATGGAGTTCCTAAAAGACCGCCCTGGGTCACGGACATGGAGGGGCGCCAAGCCCATGGGCGGTGTGGGCCAGCGAAGCTTGGATTTTAAGGCCGGGGGTGCAAATCACCAACCCATGGACGGCCAGGGATGAAAACTTAAGCCTTTATTTCAGGCGACTTGAACACAATTCAAACCTTTTTCCGCCAAACGGCAGCGAAAAAGCCGTCTGTTGCATGCCGATGCGGCCATAAACGCAGCCATTTTCCATTTTCGCCCGCGCACAGGGTGGATGCCCCGGAAACGTGCACCCCCTCCAGCAGGCTGACCACCGGCACCGGTTCGAAGTCCGGGTGGGCCGGTTCGAATGCCGCGCACACGGCCTCGTTTTCGGCCTGGAGCAGGCTGCAGGTCGCGTACACCAGCCGGCCGCCGGGCTTGAGCAGGCGGGCGGCGCTGTGCAGGATGGCCTGCTGCAGATCGGCCTGGGCGGCCACGGTCTGCGGCGTCTGGCGCCATTTCAGGTCCGGGCTGCGCCGCAGGGTGCCCAGGCCTGAGCAGGGCGCGTCGACGAGCACGCGGTCGATCTTGCCGGCCAGGCGTTTGATGCGGTCGTCCCGCTCGTGGGCGATCGCCACTGGGTGCACGTTGGACAGGCCACTGCGCGCCAGCCGGGGCTTGAGCGCGTCGAGCCGGTGGCCGGAGGTGTCGAAGGCGTAGAGCCGGCCGCTGTTGCGCATGGCGGCGCCGATGGCCAGGGTCTTGCCCCCGGCACCGGCGCAGAAATCGACCACCATCTCGCCGCGCTTGGCGTCCAGCAGCAAGGCCAGCAGCTGAGAGCCTTCGTCCTGCACCTCCACCTCGCCCTGCACGAAGGCCGGCAGTTCGGCCAGCGAGGGCTTGCCCTGCAGGCGGATGCCCAGGGGCGAATACGGCGTGGCCGCCCCCGTGAGCCCGGCCTTCTGCAGGCCGGCCAGGGCGGCGTCGCGCTTGGCCTTGAGCACGTTCACCCGCAGGTCCAGGGGCGCGGGCTGGTTCAGGCTGGCGACCAGCGCGTCGAATTCGTCGCCCACCTGCTCGCGCAGGGCGGTGGCGCAGCCACTCGGGCAGGTTGTGGCGGTGCGGCGCCATCAGGTCGGCGTCGGTGACGGCGTCGCAATGGTCGAGCCAGCTTTTTTCGGCGTCCGTCAGGGCGCTCTTGACGAAGTCGCGGTCGCCCGGAAAGGCCAGGATCGCCAGCCGGCGCCATTTGGAGCCGCTGCCGGAGCGGGCCAGCCACTCCAGCTTGAGGCGTTCGCGCAGGATGGTGTAGACGGTGTCGGACAGCGTGGCCCGCTCGCGTGGGCCCAGGGAACGGTTTTCACGGAAATGGCGCGCGACGACCGCGTCGGCGGGGTGCTCGAACTTGAAGACCTGCTCGATCAGGCTGGCGCTTTCGTCCAGAAGGGCTTTGGGGTGCATAAGCCGTATTGTCCACCGGGGATAATCAGAGGCTATGTCCGACATCCCGAACCAGGTGCGCCGCCGGCGCACTTTCGCCATCATCTCCCACCCCGACGCGGGCAAGACCACCCTCACCGAGAAGCTGCTGCTGTTCTCGGGCGCGATCAACATCGCGGGCAGCGTGAAGGCGCGCAAGGCCGCGCGCCACGCCACCAGCGACTGGATGGAAATCGAAAAGCAGCGGGGCATCTCGGTCGCTTCGTCGGTGATGCAGATGGAGTACCGCGACTGCGTGATCAACCTGCTGGACACCCCCGGGCACCAAGACTTCTCGGAAGACACCTACCGCGTGCTCACGGCCGTGGACGCGGCGCTGATGGTGATCGACGCCGGCAACGGCGTGGAGCCCCAGACCCGCCGCCTGCTGCAGGTCTGCCGCGCGCGCAACACGCCCATCCTGACCTTCGTCAACAAGATGGACCGCGAGGTGCAGGCCCCGCTGGACCTGATGGACGAGATCGAGCGCGAGCTGGGCATGACGGTCGTGCCCTTCACCTGGCCGGTGGGCATGGGCAAGACCTTCCGGGGCGTGTTCGACCGCCGCACCGACCAGATGCGTGTGTTCGCCGCCGGTGAAGATCGCCGCGGTGGCGACGAGGACGTGCTGGCCGGCCTGGACAACCCCGAGAGCCTGCAGCGCTTCGGCGCCGAGTTCGCGCAGGCGCGCGACGAGCTGGAGCTGGTGGCCGGCGCCTCGCCCGCGTTCGAGGAGGCCAAGTTCCTCGCCGGCCAGCAGACGCCCATGCTGTTCGGCTCGGCGGTGAACAACTTCGGCGTGCGCGAGGTGCTCGACGCCCTGGTCGATCTGGCGCCGCCCCCGGGCGAACGGCCCGCGATCCAGCGCGTGGTGAAACCCGAGGAGACCAAGTTCAGCGGCGTGGTCTTCAAGATCCAGGCCAACATGGACCCGGCGCACCGCGACCGCATCGCTTTCGTGCGCGTGGCGCAGCGGCCATTTCGAGCGCGGCATGAAACTCAAGGTGGTGCGCTCGGGCAAGGACCTGCGGCCCAACACCGTGGTGAGCTTCCTTTCACAGCGCCGCGAACTGCTCGACGAAGCCTTTGCCGGCGACATCATCGGCATCCCCAACCACGGCGTGCTGCAACTGGGCGACACCCTCACCGAGGGCGAAAGCCTGCAGTTCACCGGCCTGCCCTTCTTCGCGCCGGAAATCATCCGCAGCGTGGAAGTGGCCGATCCGTTGCGCAGCAAGCAGCTGCGCGCCGGCCTGACCCAGCTCGGCGAAGAGGGTGCCATCCAGGTGTTCCGCCCCGTGGCGGGTTCGGTGCTGCTGCTGGGTGCGGTGGGTCAGCTGCAGTTCGAGGTGGTCGCGCACCGCCTGGAGCACGAGTACGGCGTGAAAGCCCGCATCATGAACAGCCCCTACCAGGTGGCGCGCTGGGTGACCTGCGCACCCGAGGACGGTGGCGAGGTCGAACTCAAGCGCTTCATCGACGCCAACAGCCACCGCGTGGCGCTGGACGCGGTGGACGCGCCCACGCTGCTGGTGGACCACTCGGCCACCCTGCGCGCCGTGGAGGCCAACTGGCCGAAGATCAAGTTCCACGCCATGCGCGAGCACGCGGGGCTGGTGTTCGCCAAGGGCGTCTGATCAGGCGGCGGCCAGCAGCCGCTCCACCGCGCGGGGGTAGATCACATGCTCCTGCGTGAGCACCCGCGCCGCCAGCGCCTCGGGCGTGTCGCCCGGCAGCACCGGCACCACCGCCTGCGCCAGGATCTCGCCGTGGTCGAGCTCGCTGGTCACGCGGTGCACCGTGGCACCCGCGAAGCGGCAACCCATCTCGATCGCGCGCTGGTGCGTCTTGAGCCCCGGAAAGGCGGGCAACAGGCTGGGGTGGATGTTGACCAGCCGACCTTCGTAGTGCTGCACGAAGCCCGGGGTGAGAATGCGCATGAAGCCCGCCAGCACCACCAGCGCGGGGCCGTGGCGGTCGATCTCGGCCATCAGCGCGGCGTCGAAGGCCTCGCGGCTGGCGTAGGCGGTGTGGTCCAGCGCGGCGGTGGCGATGCCCTGTTCCTTCGCCCAGGCCAGGCCCTGGGCGGCGGCCTTGTTGCTCACCACGGCCGCCACGCGCGCGCCGAACCGGGCCTGCCAGCGTTGCGTCCGGGCGGTCTCCACGATGGCGGCCATGTTGGAGCCGCTGCCGGAGATGAGAATCACGATGTTTTTGTTCACGCCAGACATGGCCGGGAAGTGTAATGACCTCAGACCTGCAAACCCCTTCAGCCGGCCGCCCGCGCGGCCACGATTTCCAGCAACGCCCGCTCTCGCCCGCCGAGGCGCGCGTGCTCGGCACCCTCATGGAGAAGGCGCGCACCGTGCCCGACAGCTACCCCATGACGCTCAACGCTCTGGTGACGGGCTGCAACCAGAAGTCCAGCCGCGACCCGGTGATGAACCTGGCCGACGCCCTGGTGCTGGAGGCGCTGGACGAGCTGCGCAGCCTGCACATGGTGATGGAGGGCAGCGGCAGCCGGGTCACCCGCTACGAACACAATTTCGCGCGCGCCGTGGGCGTGCCCGAACAATCCGCCGTGCTGCTGGGCATGTTGATGCTGCGCGGCCCGCAGACCGCCGGTGAGCTGCGCCTGAACACCGAGCGCTGGTACAAGTTCCTGGACATCGCCTCGGTCGACGGCTTCCTGGAGGAACTGCAGGACCGCAGCGCCGAGAAAGGCGGCCCGCTGGTGGTGAAGCTGCCGCGCGCACCCGGCGCCCGGGAGCAGCGCTGGGCCCACCTGCTCTGCGGCCCGGTGGACACCAGCGCCGTCGCGGCGGCGCCGTCCACCCAGGGCAGCGCGGCCACCGAAGACGAACTGATCGCCCTCACCCGCCGGGTGCGCACGCTGGAAAACACCGTGGCCCAGTTGCAGGACCAGCTTCAGAATCTGAACGAGCAGCTCGGCTTGTCGCAGCCCGGACAGCCATAAAACGAACGGTCGTGCGAAACTGGCCGGCGTTGTTCAATTTGCCGGCACACATCCTGTGGCGGCCACCAGGAGACATTCCATGGATTTGGCATTCACGCCCGAAGAACAGGCGTTTCGCGAAGACATCCGGGGCTGGGTCAAGGCCAACCTGCCCGCCGAGATCGCCCACAAAGTGCACAACGCGCTGCGCCTGACGCGCGACGACATGCAGCGCTGGGCCAAGATTCTCGGCAAGAAGGGCTGGCTGGGCTGGGGCTGGCCCAAGGAGTTCGGCGGCCCGGGCTGGACCGCGGTGCAGAAGCACCTGTTCGAGGAAGAATGCGCCCTGGCCGGCGCGCCGCGCGTGGTGCCCTTCGGCCCCGTGATGGTGGCGCCGGTGATCATGGCCTTCGGCAACAAGGAACAGCAGCAGCGTTTCCTGCCCGGCATCGCCAGCGGCGAGGTGTGGTGGAGCCAGGGCTACAGCGAACCCGGCTCGGGCTCGGACCTGGCCTCGGTCAAGACCCGCGCCGAGCGCCAGGGCGACAAATACATCGTCAACGGCCAGAAGACCTGGACCACGCTGGGCCAGTACGGCGAGTGGATCTTCTGCCTGGTGCGCACCAGCACCGAGGGCAAGCCGCAGACCGGCATCTCCTTCCTGCTGATCGACATGGCCTCGCCCGGCGTCACCGTGCGGCCCATCAAGCTGCTGGACGGCGAGAGCGAGGTGAACGAAGTCTGGTTCGACAACGTCGAGGTGCCAGCGGAGAACCTGATCGGCGAGGAGAACAAGGGCTGGACCTACGCCAAGCACCTGCTCAGCCACGAACGCACCAACATCGCCGACGTGAACCGCGCCAAGCGCGAGCTCGAGCGCCTGAAGCGCATCGCCAAGACCGAAGGCGTCTGGGACGACCTGCGCTTCCGCGACCAGATCGCGCTGCTCGAAGTCGACGTGGTGGCGCTGGAGATGCTGGTGCTGCGCGTGCTCTCGGCCGAGAAATCGGGCAAGAACTCGCTCGACATCGCCGGTCTGCTCAAGATCAAGGGCAGCGAGATCCAGCAACGCTACAGCGAACTCATGATGCTGGCGGCCGGCCCCTACAGCCTGCCCTTCATCGAGGAGGCCATGGAAGCCGGCTGGCAGGGCGACTTCCCCGGCGGCGTCACCGCCAACGCGCCGCTGGCGTCCACCTACTTCAACATGCGCAAGACCACCATCTACGGCGGCAGCAACGAAGTGCAGCGCAACATCGTCGCGCAAACCGTTCTGGGCTGAGGAGAAAAACATGGACTTTGATTTCAGCGACGACCAACAGCAACTGCGCGACGCCGTGCGCAAATGGGTCGACAAGGGCTACACCTTCGAGCGCCGCAACGGCATCGTGGCCGCGGGCGGCTTCGACCGCGCCGCCTACGGTGAATTGGCCGAGCTCGGCCTGGCCGGCCTTTACGTGAGCGAGGACGACGGCGGCCTGGGCATGGGCCCCATCGAAGGCATGGTGGTCATGGAAGAGCTGGGGCGCGGCATCGTGCTCGAACCCCTGGCCCAGACCCTCATCACCTCCGGCGTGCTGGGCGGTTACGCGCCGGCCGACCTCAAGGCCGCGTGGTTGCCGCGCATGGCCTCGGGCGAAGCGCTGGTGGTGCTCGCGCACCAGGAGCGCAAGGCCCGCTACAAGCTCGACGTGTGCGCCACCACCGCCACCCAGGCCGGCAGCGGCTGGACGGTCTCGGGCAGCAAGAACGTGGTGCCCGCCGCCGACCAGGCCGACGCCTTCGTCGTGCCCGCCGTGGCCGGCGGCAAGCTCGCCCTGTTCCTGGTGGAGCGCACCGCCGCTGGCGTGCGCAGCGCGCGGCTACGGCACGCAGGACGGCGGCCGTGCGGGTGACCTCACGCTCAAGGACGCCCCGGCCCAACTGATCACCACCGATGGCCTGACCGCGCTGGAACACGCCGTGGACATCGGCATCGCCGCCGCCTGCGCCGAAGCCGTGGGCGTGATGGACAAGACCGTGGCCATCACCGTCGAGTACATGAACACGCGCAAGCAGTTCGGCGTGGCCATCGCCAGCTTCCAGGCGCTGCGCCACCGCGTGGCCGACATGAAGATGCAACTGGAGCTGGCGCGCTCCATGAGCTACTACGCCAGCCTCAAGCTCAACGCCCCGGCGCCAGAGCGCCGCGCGGCCATGGCGCGGGCCAAGGTGCAGCTGGGCACGGCCATGCGCTTCGTCGGACAACAGGCGGTGCAGCTGCACGGCGGCATCGGCGTGACCGACGAGTACATCGTGAGCCACTACTTCAAGAAGCTCACGCAGCTGGAAATGACCTACGGCGACACCCTGCACCACCTGGGCGAGGTCTCCGCCCGGATGCAGGACACGGCCGGCGTGTTCGCCTGATCCCCCCAGCGGCCCGCACCCAGCGGGCCGCGGTGTTTTGCGCAACCCCTTCAACAGGAGAGACCCGATGCCCACCCGCCGAACCATTTTCGCCACCATCGCCAGCAGCCTGTTGCTGGCGGCCTGTGCCAGCGCACCCCGGGGTGCGGGGCAGCCACCCATCGTGTTCGTGCACGGCAACGGCGACTCCGCCTCGATCTGGCAGACCACCCTGTGGCGCTTCGAGTCCAACGGCTGGCCGCGCGAGCGCCTGCACGCGATCGACCTGCCCTACCCGCTCGCGCGCGACGACGACGGCAAGGCCCAGCCGGGGCGCTCGTCCACGGCCGAGCACATGGCTTTCCTCAAGGCCGAGGTGGACAAGGTCCTGAGGGCCACCGGCGCGCCGCAGGTGGTGCTGGTGGCGAATTCGCGCGGCGGCTACGCGGTGCGCAACTACATCCAGAATGGCGGCGGCGACAAGACCGTGAGCCACGCGGTGCTGGGCGGCACACCCAACCACGGCGTCTGGGCCATCAAGGGATTCCGGGAGGCCAACGAATTCGCTGGCACCGGCCCCTTCCTGAGCGCGCTGAACGCGCCCAAGAACGCCGCCGGCGACGAAGTGGCCGGCCCAGTGAAGTGGATGACCCTGCGATCCGACAACAACGACAAGTTCGCCCAGCCCGACGGCGTGTGGATCGGCGCCCGGGGCACGCCCACCAACGTCGGTTTCGACGGGCCCGCGCTCAAGGGTGCCCACAACGTGGTGCTGCCCCGCGTGGACCACCGCGAGACGTCCTTCTCACCCGCGGCGTTCGATGCCATGCACCGCTTCATCACCGGCCAGGCGCCACGCACGCTGGCCATCACCGCCCAGACGCCGGTGGTGCTCAACGGCAAGGTCACCGGCCTGGGCGTGTCGCCAACCGACCCGGCCTCGGGCAACGAGACCAACAACCTGCCCGTGCCGGGCGCGCAGCTCACGGTGTACGCCACCGACCCCGCGACGGGCGAGCGCCGGGGCGCGGCCGTGCACAGCAAGACCGTGGGCGCCGATGGCCTCTGGGGCCCGTTCACCGCCCAGCCTGGCGTGGCCCACGAGTTCGTCATCAGCGCGCCGGGCTACGCCACCACACACATCTACCGCAGCCCCTTCCCGCGTGGCAGCGAACTGATCCACCTGCGCGCCGAGCGCATCGCGGCCGCCGACCGCGGCGCGAAGTCCATCGTCACCTTCACCCGGCCGCGCGGCTACTTCGATGCCGCGCGCGACACGATGTCGTTCGATGGCAAGGCCCTGCCCGGTGTGCCGCCCGCGGGCGCGGGCGTGTCCAGCTCGAAACTGGCCCTCGCCACGGAAGGCGCGCGGCCCATCGCGGCCGAATTCAACGGTGAGAAGCTCACCGGCCGGACCTGGCCAGCGGGCGAGAACCACCTCGTGGTGCTGGAACTGACGCACTGACCACCCCCACGCTCCACCGCTTCGCGGGTCGCTGCCCCCAAGGGGGCTGGCCCGGCTTGGGGCGGCCCGGCGCCGGACCACGCCCATCCCTAGGCGTGCAGCCGCGAGGTCTTGGGCAGGTGCGACATCAGGAACTCCATCTGGTCCGCCAGAATGCGGCGGTTGCGCAGGATGAAGTCTTCCCACAGGCTGGGCACGTAGGGCGTGTACAGCAGCCCCATGTGGGCCTGTTCGGGCGTGCGGTTGCCCTTGCGGTGGTTGCAGGACTTGCAGGCCGTCACCACGTTCATCCAGGTGTCGCGACCGTTCTGCCCCAGCGGCACGATGTGCTCTCGCGTGCACACCTCGTCGTGGCAGCTCTCGCCGCAGTAGGCGCACACGTTGCGGTCGCGCGCGAACAGCTTGCTGTTGGTCAGCGTGGGCCGCAGGTCGAAGGGGTTGATGCGCGGCACGCCCTGGGTGCCGATGATGGAGTTGACCGTGATGATGGACTGGCGCCCGGTCACCGCGTTGTGCCCGCCGTGGAACACCGCGACCTCGGCCCCCATTTCCCAGCGCACCTCATCCGCCGCGTAATGCAACACGGCTTCCTCCAGGCTGATCCACGACTGTGGCAGCCCCTGCGCGGAGAGCTTCAAGACCTTCAAGACGGGCTCCTTCCAACGAACATGTCACCGGGGAGGGGCGGCCCTGGGCAAGCCGCCCTGCGGCCGCGGGCAAGGCCTGCGGGCGCATATCATCGTGTGCCAATATAGCAAGCTTTGAAGAATCGGCCGTGACGGCAGGCCTGGAAGCCATGGCTTTCGCCCTCAAATGCCCTTTCGACCCAGCCTCTGACCCCCTCTCACGGCATGAAAATCTATCGCGGCCTGCGCTCCCGCCCCCCCGGCTCCCCGGGCTGCGCATTGACCATCGGCAACTTCGACGGCGTGCACCGGGGCCACCAGGCCATGCTCGCGCTGCTCAACAACGAGGCGCGGCACCGCGGCGTGCCCAGCTGCGTGATGACTTTCGAACCGCACCCGCGCGACTACTTCGCCGCCCTGCACCACAAGCCGGAACTGGCGCCCGCGCGCATCGCCACGTTGCGCGACAAGCTGCAGGAGCTGGACCGCTGCGGCGTGCACGAATGCGTGATCCTGCCGTTCAATGCCCGGCTGGCCAACCAGGCGCCCGAGGCCTTCATCGAGGACACGCTGGTGGGCGCGTTCGGCGTGCAGTACGTGCTGGTGGGCGACGACTTCCGCTTCGGCTCCAAACGGGCCGGCGACTACGCCATGCTCGATGCCGCCGGCGGTCGCCTGGGTTTCGACGTGGCGCGCATGCAAAGCTACGAGGTGCACGGCCTGCGTGTGTCCAGCTCCGCCGTGCGCGAGGCTCTGGGCGCCGGCCGCATGGACGACGTGGCCGCCCTGCTGGGCCGGCCCTACAGCATCAGCGGCCACGTGGTGCACGGGCGCAAGCTCGGCCGCCAGCTGGCCGAGAGCAGCCCCGGGCGCGGCGACGGCTTTCGCACCCTCAACCTGCGCTTTTCGCACTGGAAACCGGCGGCCAGCGGCATCTTCGCGGTGCACGTGCATGGCCTGGGCCCACACGCCGATTCGCCCCCCCTGCCGGGCGTGGCAGACCTGGGGGTGAGGCCCTCGCTGGACCCGGACGACGTCAACGGCGGGCGGGTGCTGCTGGAGACCCATTGCCTCGACTGGCCGCCCGCCTTGGCCGCCAGCCTGCCCGACGGAGAGGCCTACGGTAAAATCGTGCGCGTGGAACTGCTGCACAAACTGCATGACGAGCTGAAGTACGACAGCCTCGACGCCCTGACCCAGGGCATCGCACGGGACTGCGACGACGCACGCGCGTTCTTTGCGTCGCTGCACACCCAGACCCATCGGCAGACCACCCGCGACCGAATTTAGACGACCTGTCTGTCCGGTCGCTGCCCTTCGACAGGCTCAGGGCGAACGGTTTCTGTCTCCAGTCCCCTCGCACTCCCCCGGTTCGGGCTGAGCTTGTCGAAGCCACCATGGAACTCCCGTCATGTCCGACACCCCCACCGACTACCGCAGCACCCTCAACCTGCCCGACACCCCCTTCCCCATGCGCGGCGACCTGCCCAAGCGCGAGCCGGGCTGGGTGAACAGCTGGAACCAGGAAGGCCTCTACAAGCGCCTGCGCGACGCCCGCGAAGGCGCGGCGCTGTTCGTGCTGCACGACGGCCCGCCCTACGCCAACGGCCAGATCCACATGGGCCACGCCGTCAACAAGGTGCTCAAGGACATGATCGTCAAAAGCCGCCAGCTGGCCGGCTTCGACGCCCAGTACATCCCGGGCTGGGACTGCCACGGCCTGCCGATCGAGAACGCGATCGAGAAAAACACGGCCGCAACCTCAGCCGCGACGACATGCAGGCCAAGAGCCGCGCCTATGCCACCGAGCAGATCGGCCTGCAGCGCGAAGACTTCAAGCGCCTGGGCATCCTCGGTGACTGGGAGCGCCCCTACCGCACCATGGACCCGGCCAACGAGGCGGGCGAGATCCGCGCCTTCAAGCGCGTGATCGAGCGCGGTTTCGTCTACCGAGGCCTCAAGCCCGTGTACTGGTGCTTCGACTGCGGCTCCTCGCTGGCCGAGTTCGAGATCGAGTACGCCGACAAGAAGAGCGACACGCTGGACGTGGCCTTCGAAGCCAACGACCCGGCCGCGCTCGCCAAGGCCTTCGGCCTGGCCGCGCTGCCGGCCGGCAAGACCGGCTTCGCCGTCATCTGGACCACCACCGCCTGGACCATCCCGGCCAACCAGGCGCTCAACGCCCACCCGGCCCTGGGCTACGCGCTGGTCGACACGCCGCGCGGCGTGCTGCTGCTGGCCGAGTCGCTGGTCGAGAAATGCCTGGAGCGCTTCCAGCTCGAAGGCCAGGTGATCGCCACCGCCCCCGGCGAGGCCCTGCGCGACCTGAGCTTCCGCCACCCCCTGTACGACGTGGACGCCGGCTACCGCCGCCTCTCGCCGCTGTACCTGGCCGACTACGTGAGCGACAGCGACGGCACCGGCATCGTGCACTCGGCCCCGGCCTACGGCGTGGATGACTTCAACTCCTGCGTGTCGCACGGCCTGGCCTACGACGACATCCTCAACCCGGTGCAGGGCAACGGCACCTACGCGGCCGACTTCCCGCTGTTCGGCGGCCAGCACATCTGGAAGGCCGTGCCGGCCATCCTGGAGGCGCTGAAGAACGCCGGCCGCCTCATGGCGACCCAGCCCATCACCCACAGCTACCCGCACTGCTGGCGCCACAAGACACCGGTGATCTACCGCGCCGCCGCGCAGTGGTTCATCCGCATGGACGAGGGCGAGGGCGTGTTCACCAAGGACAAGGCGCCGCGCACCCTGCGCCAGACCGCGCTGGACGCGATCGAGCACACCCACTTCTTCCCGGAGAACGGCAAGGCGCGCCTGCACGACATGATCGCCAACCGGCCCGACTGGTGCATCTCGCGCCAGCGCAGCTGGGGCGTGCCCATCCCCTTCTTCCTGCACAAGGACTCGGGTGAGCTGCACCCGCGCACCATGGAGATCCTCGACCAGGCGGCCGACATCGTCGAGAAGGGCGGCATCGAGGCCTGGAGCCGCGTGACGGCCGAGGACATCCTGGGCGCGCAGGACGCGCCGAACTACACCAAGAGCCAGGACATCCTGGAGGTCTGGTTCGACTCCGGCTCGACCTTCCAGCACGTGCTGCGCGGCAGCCACGCCAAGGCCTACGTCAATGGCGCCTTCCACTCGCAAGGACCCGAGGCCGATCTGTACCTCGAAGGCCACGACCAGCACCGGGGCTGGTTCCATTCCTCGCTGCTGCTGGGCTGCGCCCTGCACGACCGCGCGCCCTACCGAGGCCTGCTCACCCACGGCTTCACCGTGGACAGCCAGGGCCGCAAGATGAGCAAGTCGCTCGGCAACGGCATCGACCCGCAGGAGGTGACCAAGAAGCTGGGCGCCGAGATCATCCGCCTGTGGGTGGCCGCGAGCGACTACTCGGGCGACATCGCCGGCGACGACAAGATCCTCGCCCGCGTGGTCGACGCCTACCGCCGCATCCGCAACACGCTGCGCTTCCTGCTCGCCAACGTGAGCGACTTCGACCCGGCCACCGACGCCGTGCCGCTGGACCAGATGCTGGAGATCGACCGCTACGCGCTCGCGCGCGCGGCGCAGTTCCAGGCCGAGGTGCTGGCGCACTACGACGTGTACGAGTTCCACCCCGTGGTGGCCAAGCTGCAGGTGTACTGCTCGGAAGACCTGGGCGCGTTCTACCTCGACGTGCTCAAGGACCGGCTCTACACCACCGCACCCAAGAGCCTGGCGCGGCGCAGCGCCCAGACCGCGCTGCACCAGATCACCCACGCCATGCTGCGCTGGATGGCGCCGTTCATGAGCTTCACCGCCGAAGAGGCCTGGCCGGTGCTCGCGGGTGCGCAGAACCAGGGCTCGATCTTCTTCGAGACCTACGCCCAGCTGCCCAACGCCGACGAGGCGCTGCTGGCCAAGTGGACGCGCCTGTGCGAAGTGCGCAACCTGGTGAACAAGGAGATCGAGACCGTGCGCACCGCCGGCCAGGTGGGCTCCTCGCTGCAAGCCAACGTGCGCCTCACCGCCCCGGCCGATGACCATGCCCTGCTGGCCTCGCTGGGCGATGACCTGAGGTTCGCGCTGATCGTCTCGGCCGTGGAACTGCTGGCCGGCGACGAGCTGTCGGTGCAGGTCGTGCCGTCCAGCGCCACCAAGTGCGAGCGCTGCTGGCACTACCGCGACGACGTGGGCACGGACGCCGCGCACCCCACGCTGTGCGGCCGCTGCACCAGCAACCTGTTCGGCGCGGGCGAGCCGCGCACGGTGGCCTGATGTCGAACAACAGCCCCAACAGCCACCTCTGGCCCTGGCTCGGCCTGGCGGCCGCCCTGCTGGTGGCCGACCAGCTCACCAAGCAGTGGATCCTGGCGGTGTACCAGCTGGGCGACAGCACGCACGTCACCAGCTTCTTCAACCTCGTGCGCGTGCACAACACGGGCGCGGCGTTTTCGTTCCTGGCAGGCGCCGGGGGCTGGCAGCGCTGGTTCTTCACCGCCGTGGGCGTGGGCGCGGCGGTCTTCATCGTCTGGATGCTGCGCTCGCACCCGGGCCAGAAGCTGTTCGCGTTCGCGCTGTCGTGCATCCTGGGCGGCGCCCTGGGCAACGTGATCGACCGCCTGTGGCACGGCTACGTGGTGGACTTTCTCGACTTCCACTGGTCCTTCCTGGCCGGCCTGTTCCCGGGCGGACATTTCCCCTCGTTCAACCTCGCGGACATCGCGATTTCGGTCGGTGCCGCGGCCCTGATCCTGGACGAGATCCTGCGCGTGCGCCGCCGCCGCTGACCCCCCGCGCGGCCCCGCGAGTCCGCACCGCCCACGGGGCTTCGCCCCGGGGCGTATAGTTTTGAGGTTCATGAAACATCTGCTGGACCTTCTCGCGGCCATTGCCTTGCTGGTTTGGGGCACCCACCTGGTGCGGGCCGGCGTGCTGCGCGTCTTCGGCAGCAACCTGCGGCAGTTCCTCGCCGCGAGCATGGGCAACCGCTTCACCGCCGCCCTCTCCGGCCTGGGCGTGACCGCCCTGGTGCAATCCAGCACCGCCACCGCGCTGATCACCGCCTCCTTCGTGGGCCGCGGCCTGATCGCGCTGCCCGCCGCCCTGGCGGTGATGTTGGGCGCCGACATCGGCACCAGCCTGATGGCGGTGGTGTTCTCCTTCGACCTGTCCTGGCTCTCGCCGCTGTTCATCTTCCTGGGCGTCACGCTGTTCATCTCGCGCCAAGGCACGCCGGTGGGCGACTTCGGCCGCGTGCTGATCGGCCTGGGCCTGATGCTGCTGGCCCTGCGGCTCATTTCGGCCGCCACCAGCGTGCTGACGCAGAACCCCGCCGTGCAGCTGATGCTGGAATCGCTCACCAGCGACCTGCTGCTGGAGATCCTGCTGGGCGCCGCGCTGGCCGTGGTGGCCTACTCCAGCCTCGCGGTGGTGCTGCTGGCGTCCTCCCTGGCGCTGCAGGTGGTCGGGCTGGACGTGGCCCTGGGCATCGTGCTCGGCGCCAACCTGGGCAGCGGGCTGCTGGCCGTGATCACCACCGCCAAGTCCGGCATCAGCACCCGCCAGGTGCCGCTGGGCAACCTGCTGTTCAAGGTGCTGGGCGTGCGATCGCGATCTGGCTCATTCCCCTGTGGCTGCAGGTCATGCAGCCGCTGGTGCAGGACCCGGCCACGCTCACCGTGCTGTTCCACCTGAGCTTCAACCTGATGGTCGGCGCGGTCTTCATCGGCCTGACCAAGCCGGTCGCCCGCATGGTCAACCGCCTGCTGCCGCTGAAGAAGGACAAGAGCCCGCTGGACCGGCCCAACCACCTCGACCCCTCGGCCCTGGCGCACGCCCTCGCTGGCCATCTCCTGCGCCGCGCGCGAGGCCATGCACCAGGCCGACGTGGTCGAGACCATGCTGCGCGGCGTGGTCACCGTGATCCGCAACAACGACGCCAAGCTCTCGCAGGACCTGCGCAAGCTCGACGACACCGTCGACAACCTCTACTCCTCGATCAAGTACTACCTCACCAAGATCTCGCGCCAGCAGCTCAGCGAGGCCGAGAGCCGGCGCTGGACCGACATCATCAGCTTCACCATCAACATGGAGCAGATCGGCGACACCGTCGAGCGCGTGCTGCTGGACATCGAGGACAAGAAGATCCGCAAGGGCCGCAGCTTCTCCGAGGCCGGCATGGCCGAGATCACCGAACTGCACGCGCGTCTGCTCGACAACCTGCGCCTGGGCATGAGCGTGTTCCTCAACGGCAACGTGCGCGACGCGCAGAAGCTGGTGGAAGAGAAGGTGCGCTTTCGCGACATGGAACGCGAGTACGCCGCCACCCACCTGGACCGGCTCTCCGGCATGACCCCGCAGAGCATGGACACCAGCTCGCTGCACCTGGACCTGATCAGCGACTTGAAACGCATCAACTCGCACATCTGCTCGATCGCCTACCCCATCCTGGACAGCGCCGGCGTGCTGGCCCCCAGCCGCCTGCGCGAACCCACCCCACCGTCGCACGCCAGCCGGCTCTGAGCATCCGTACGGGTGCAAGCCTGGGAGGGCTGTGCTACGCTGGCTCTCCGTTTTTGCGCCCGACACAGGAGACAACATGCCCGGACTGCTGCCCCACATCGACCCCGACGGTCTGCTCGAGTTCTCGGTCGTCTACACCGATCGCGCGCTCAACCACATGTCCAAGCGTTTCCAGGGCGTGATGACCGACATCTCGGCCATGCTCAAGCGCGTCTACGGCGCGCACTCGGCCGTGCTGGTGCCCGGCAGCGGCACCTTCGGCATGGAATCGGTGGCGCGCCAGTTCGCGCACGGCAAACATGTGCTGGTGATCCGCAACGGCTGGTTCAGCTACCGCTGGACGCAGATCTTCGACATGGGCGGCATCCCCGCCAGCCACACCGTGATGAAGGCACGGCGCACCGGCGACGGCGCGCAGGCCCCCTGGGCGCCCGCGCCGATCGACGAGGTGGTGGCCACCATCGCGCGCGAAAAACCGGCCCTGGTGTTCGCCCCGCACGTGGAAACCGCCGCCGGCATGATCCTGCCCGACGACTACCTCGAGGCCGTGGCCGATGCGGTGCACGCCGTGGGCGGCCTGTTCGTGCTCGACTGCATCGCCTCCGGCGCGATGTGGGTGGACATGAAGGCCACCGGCGTCGACCTCCTCATCTCGGCCCCGCAGAAGGGCTGGAGCAGCTCGCCCTGCTGCGCCATGGTGATGCTCAGCGAACGCGCCCGCAGCGCCATCGACGCCACGCAGAGCACCACCTTCGCGATGGACCTCAAGAAGTGGCTGCAGATCATGGAAACCTACGAAGGCGGCGGCCACGCGTACCACACCACCCTGCCCACCGACGCGCTCACCCGCCTGCGCGAGACCATGAAGGAAACCGAGGCCTACGGCTTCGAGCGCGTGCGGCAGGAGCAGGTGGCGCTGGGCGCGCAGGTGCGCGCGCTGCTGGTGCGCCACGGCTTCCCCAGCGTGGCCGCGGCCGGCTTCCAGGCGCCGGGCGTGGTGGTGAGCCACACCACCGACCCCGACATCCAGTCGAGCAAGAAATTCCTCGCGCAAGGCCTGCAGACCGCGGCCGGCGTGCCGCTGCAGTGCGACGAAGGCCCGGACTTCAAGACCTTCCGCATCGGCCTGTTCGGCCTGGACAAATGGCACGACGTGCCGGCCACGCTCCAGCACCTGGAACGGGCCCTGGCCGAGGTCGCGCCCAAGGTGGCGCAACCGGCCTGACGAAAAAAGCGGCCCAGGCCGCTTTTTTTACGGCAGCAGCACCGTGCAGCCGGTGGTGGCGCGCGCCTCCAGGCTCTTGTGCGCGGCCTGCACATCGGTCAACTCGAAGCGCTGGTCGATGCGCACCTTCACCTTGCCACCCTCCACCACCGCGAACAGGTCGTCGGCCATGGCCTGGGTGCGCTCGCGGCTGGTGATGTGGGCGAACAGGGTCTGGCGCGTCACGTAGAGCGAGCCCTTGGCCGCCAGGAGGCCGGGCGCGAACGGCGGCACCGGGCCCGAGGCGTTGCCGAAGCTCACCATCAGGCCGAAGGGGCGCAGGCAGTCCAGCGATTTTTCAAAGGTGTCCTTGCCCACCGAGTCGTAGACCACCTTCACGCCCTGGCCGTTGGTGATGTCCTTGACGCGCGCCGCGAAATCCTCGGTGCGGTAGTTGATGGCGTGGGCCGCGCCGTGCGCCAGGGCCAGCGCGCACTTCTCGTCGGACCCCGCGGTGCCGATCAGCTGCAGGCCGAGCGACTTCGCCCACTGGCTCGCGATCAGGCCCACGCCACCGGCGGCGGCATGGAACAGCACGAAATCACCCGCCTCCAGCCCCTCGACGGGGCGGCAGCGCTTGAGCAGGTACTGCGCGGTCAGGCCCTTGAGCATCATGGCCGCGCCGGTCTCGAAGTCGATCGCATCGGGCAGCCGGCAGACGTTCATGGCCGGCATCACGCGCACATCGCTGTAGCTGCCGGGCGGGTTGGCGGCATAGGCCGCGCGGTCCCCCGCTTTCAGGTGCGTCACGCCCTCGCCCACCGCCTCGACCACGCCCGCGCCTTCCATGCCCAGCGCCAGCGGCAGGGGGAAGGGGTACAGGCCGGTGCGCTGGTACACGTCGATGAAGTTCAGGCCGATGGCGTGGTGCCGGATGCGCACCTGGCCAGGCCCGGGTTCGCCCACGCTCACGGTGTCGATCACCAGTTGCTCGGGGCCGCCCACGGCATGGATGCGCACGGCGCGGCTGGTCTGTTCGCTCATCTCGGTTTCTCCTCGGGGTTCGAAAGCGGCCATGCTGCCACGAAACGCCCGCCCTGCCGATGCCGCTTCGCATCACCCCCAGGCCCTCGCCGGTCATGGGCTCGCGGGTACAGTGCGGGCCATGTCCCAGAACGCCAGTGCCCGTCTCAGCCCCACCACCCTTCTGCTGCTCGTCATTCCGCCCTTGATGTGGGCGGGCAATGCGGTGGTCGGCCGCATGATGCAGGGTGTGGTGCCGCCGGTCACGCTGAACTTCCTGCGCTGGACCCTGGCCTTCCTGCTGTTGCTGCCGTTCGCCGGCCGGGTTCTGCGCCCGGGCCCCGACGGCCTGTGGCCGCACTGGCGGCGCTTCGCCCTGCTGGGCCTGCTGGGCGTGGGCTGCTACAACGCCTTCCAGTACGTGGCCCTGAAGACCTCCACCCCGATGAACGTGACGCTCGTCGCGGCCAGCATGCCGGTGTGGATGCTGCTGCTGGGCCGGATCTTCTATGGCGCTGGCGATCTCCCGGCGCGCGGCCCTGGGTGCCCTGCTCTCGCTGTCCGGCGTGGCGGTGGTGCTCTCGCACGGCGAGCTCGACCACCTGCTGGCGGTGAAGCTGGTGCCGGGCGACGGCTGGATGCTGCTGGCCTCATTGCTCTGGGCCTGGTACAGCTGGCTGCTGGTGCGCCCCAAGCCCGGCACGGAGCCTGCCCACATCAAGGCCGACTGGGCCGCCTTCCTGCTCGCGCAGATCGTCATGGGCGTGCTGTGGTCGGGCCTGTTCGCCGCGGGCGAGTGGCTCACGCTGCCCCCGCTGGCCGAAGGGCAGCACCCCATCCAGTGGGGCTGGCCGCTGGCCGCCGCGCTGGTGTACGTGGCCGTGGGCCCTTCGCTGGTGGCCTACCGCTGCTGGGGCGCGGGCGTGGCGCGCGTAGGCCCGGCCCTGGCCGCGTTCTTCAACAACCTCACGCCGCTGTTCGCCGCCCTGCTCTCGGCCACCCTGCTGGGCGAGCCGCCCCGGCTCTACCACGCGCTCGGTTTCGTGCTGATCGTGGGCGGCATCCTGGTCTCGTCGAGAAAGTGATCAGGCGAGTCTGAACGCCGCCACCGCCTGCACCAGCTGATCGGCCTGCGACTTCAGGCTCTGCGCCGCCGCGGCGCTTTCCTCCACCAGCGCGGCGTTCTGCTGCGTGGCCTGGTCCATCTGCGTCACCGCCTCGCCGACCTGCGACACGCCGTCGCTCTGCTCGCGGCTGGCCGCGCTGATCTCGCCCACGATGTCGGTCACGCGGCGGATCGAACCCACCACCTCGCTCATGGTGCTGCCGGCCTGGTCCACCAGCGCCGTGCCCTGCTCCACGCGGTCCACGCTCACTTCGATCAGGCCCTTGATCTCCTTGGCCGCGGCGGCGCTGCGCTGCGCCAGGCTGCGCACCTCGGCCGCCACCACCGCGAAGCCCCGGCCCTGCTCGCCCGCACGCGCGGCCTCCACCGCGGCGTTGAGCGCGAGGATGTTGGTCTGGAAGGCGATGCCGTCGATCACGCTGATGATGTCGGCGATCTGGCGCGAGCTGTCGTTGATGCCCTTCATCATGTCGACCACCCGGCTCACGGCGTCACCGCCCTGCGTCGCGACTTCGGAGGCGCTGATCGCCAGCCGGTTGGCCTGCTGCGCGTTCTCGGCGTTGAGCTTCACGGTGGAGCTCAGCTCTTCCATCGAGGCGGCGGTTTCCTCCAGCGCCGAGGCCTGCTGCTCGGTGCGCGCCGACAGGTCGTGGTTGCCCTGGGCGATCTGCGAGCTGGCCGCGGCCACGCCCTCGGCGTTGCCGCGCACGCTGCCCACCACGCGGGTGAGCTCGGCCTGCATGGTCGACATGGCCCGGAGCAACTGGCCCATCTCGTCGCCACCACCCGATGGCACGGCCTGGCTCAGGTCGCCGGCGGCCACGCGGGCCGCCACCGTGCGGGCCAGCTCGGCCGGGCGCGTGATCGAGCGGCCGATGACGATCGCGAAGGCCACGCCCGCGCCCAGCAGCGCCGCGATGGTGCCCAGCACCCAGCCCAGTTCGCCGCGCTGTTCGGTGTAACGACTTTCGATCTCCACACCCAGTTCCTTCGTCGCGCGGTCGCTCAGGCCGTACATGCCGTCGATCGCGGTGGTCGTGGCCTTGAAGTAGTCGGCCGAGGCGTACTGCAGCACCGGCGCCTCGACGATCTGCTCGCGCGCCAGCTTGAGCGCGCCTTCGAATTCGCTGCGCGCCTGCGCATGCGAGGCGGCCAGGCGGGTCTTGAGCGTGGGGTCGTGTTCGAACGCCTTCTCCAGGCTGATGTCGAGCTCGCGCACACCGACGCGCGCGCGCTCGACCAGGCTGGCGATCTGCGCCTTCTCTTCCGGCGTGGCCGACTGGCGCACCAGCAGCGCGGACCCACGCGCCCGCGCCTGGCCCAGCATCTCGGTCAGGCGCGGCATCTGCTGCAGCGTGCCGATGATCAGGAAGTAGGTGGACTTGTCCGGGTCGGAGGTCAGGCCGAAGTGGTCCGACACGCGGTCGTTGAGTTCGATCAGGCCCGCGATCATCGCGGTGTGGCGCGCGAAGCTCTCCGGCCCCGTGACACCGCGCGCGGCCACCGCCTGCGACAGCGACTGCCACTGCTCCACGATGCCCCGCCAGTCGCGGCGGATGCGCGCGTCGTCCACGTCGCTGGCCAGCAGCGCCTCGAAGCGCTGCACCGCCTGCTGCACCTCGGCCGCGCGGGTCTGGCGCTGGGGCTCGGCATCGGCCTTGCCGCCCAGCACGGTGGCCGTCATGCCGCGGTGGATCTGCGCCAGGCGCACCACCTCCAGCAGCGAGCGCGAAGGCGCCAGGCCCTGGCGCTCGGCCTCGATGGCGGCGAGTCCACCCAGCGCGTCGCGCACATAGGCCGTCAGGGGGACGGCCACCAGCAAGGCGGCGATGAGTCCGAGCAGGACGAGCTTGTGGACCAGGCGCAGGTTTCGGATCAGGGACGGCATGAGGGGCGATCGAGGAGGGTTGAACGTGGTCCAACTATCGACGGGCACCCCCACAAGTTGAGGCATCAACGCACGACTTTTCCGCGGCGGTTTTCATTCGGAAAAACCGCATGGAAGTGGTGCGGAAAATGCGCCTCGGCGGTGCGTTTTCACCGCTTTTCGACACCCTCGCACAAGCCTGGTGCAGGGGTGCCGCGCGGCCTCAGAACGTGCCTGGGTAGGCGCCGCCGTCGGCCAGCACGTTCTGGCCCGTCATGTAGCCCGCGTGCACGCTGCACAGGAAGGCGCAGATCGCGCCGAACTCCTGCGGGCTGCGCAAAGCGCTTGGCCGGGATGGTGCTGCGGCGCGCGTCCATCACGGCGTCCAGCGGCTGGCCCGCCTTGCTGGCAGCACCGGCCATGGTGGTCTTGAGGCGGTCGGTCTCGAACGCGCCCGGCAGCAGGTTGTTGATGGTCACGCCCTGCGCGGCCAGCGGGCTGCGCGCGGCACCGGCCACGAAACCCGTGAGGCCGCTGCGCGCGCCGTTGGACAGGCCCAGGATGCCGATCGGGGCCTTCACCGCGCCCGAGGTGATGTTGACGATGCGGCCGAAGCCGCGTTGCGCCATGCCGTCCACCACGGCCTTGATGAGTTCGATCGGCGTGAGCATGTTGGCGTCCAGCGCCTGGATCCAGTCGTCGCGCTCCCACGAGCGGAAATCGCCCGGCGGCGGACCGCCCGCGTTGTTGACCAGGATGTCGAAGGCCTTGCCCGGCCCGCCCGCCACCGACAGCGCGGCCGCGCGGCCTTCGGTCGTGGTGATGTCGGCCGCCACGCCCAGCACGTTGACGCCGGGTGCCGCAGCGCGCAGCGCGCTCACCGCCGCGTCGAGGTCGGCCGCGCCGCGCGCGACCAGCACCACGTTGACGCCCTCGGCCACGAGCGCCTGCGCGCAGCCCAGGCCCAGGCCCTTGCTCGCGCCGCACACCAGCGCCCATTTGCCCTTGATGCCCAAATCCATGTGAATCTCCAGAGGTTATTTTTTCGGTGCCGAGCCAAAGCGCGTCACCAGGAAGACGCCGCCGAGCACCAGCACCGTGCCCGCGACGATCCAGCGGTTGAAAGGTTCATCGAGGATCAGCACGCCCATCACGATGGTGGACATGGGGCCGATCATCCCGGTCTGCGCCGACAGGCCGGCGCCGATGCGCTCGATCGCCATCATCACCATCACCACCGGCGCGAAGGTGCACAGCGTGGCGTTGAGCAGCGAGAGCCAGATCACCTCGGGTGCCACGGCGGCCGCACTCATCGGCCGCAGCAGCACGAACTGCAGCAGGCACAGCACGCAGGCCACGCTGGTGGCCAGGCCCACCAGGCGCATCGAGCCCAGCCGCTTGACGAGTTCGCCGCTGTACACGAGGTAGATGGCGTAGCTCACGGCGCTGCCGAACACCAGCACCGTGCCCAGCACCGCATCCGGCCCCTGAAAGCCGGCCTCGTGGCCGAACACCAGCATCACGCCGGCATAGCTCACGGCCATGGCGATAGCCTGCAGGCCGGTGACGCGCCGCTTGTAGACCACCCAGCCCAGCAACAGCACCAGCGTGGGGTTGAGGTACAGGATCAGGCGCTCCAGGCTCGCGCTGATGTACTGCAGGCCCCAGAAGTCCAGGAAACTCGCGAGGTAATAACCGGTGAAGCCCAGGCCGAGCACGCCCAGCCAGTCGCGCCGCGTGAGCGGGGCCGGTTTCTCGCCGCCGGGCCGGTGGCTGGCCCACCAGGCCAGCGCCAGGAACAGCGGCAGCGCGAACAGCATGCGGTACATGATGAGCGTGACCGCATCGACCCCATGGCGGTAGGCCAGCTTGACGATGATGGCCTTCCCGCTGAAGGCAATGGAGCCCGCGCTGCGCCAGCAACAGGCCGGTGGCGAGGTGGGGCGAGGGGTGGGAAGCGGAAGGCGCGGCGGGCATCCAGCCGATTATCCGGGCGCGGCGAAGGGCCCGTGGCGCGCGGGGCTTCGTCTTTGGCGATGGCAGGCTGCGTCAGTCCGGCGCGCGCCGGCGCGGCTGCAGCACCACGACCAGCAGCAGCAGGATGCGCCACCATCAGCAGCAGGGCGGAGACCGGCCGCTCCAGGAACACGAACCAGTCGCCGCGCGAGAGCCGCAGCGTGCGGCGCAGTTGCTCTTCCAGGCCCGGGGCGAGCACGAAGCCCAGCAACAGCGCCACGCCCTCGCAGCCCAGGCGCTGCAGCACGAAGCCCAGCAGGCCCAGCCCGATGACCAGCCACACGCCCCAGCCGTGCGGGCCGAGCGCCAGCGCGCCCAGGCCGGCGGCCACCAGCAGACCGGCCAGCAGCGCGCGGCGCGGCACGCGCAACACGCCCAGCAGCACAGGCGCCCACCAGCGCGCCAGCGGCAGGTTGAGCAGCAGCAACAGCAGGTTGCCCACCCACATGGACACCAGCAGGCCCCAGAACAGCGAAGGCTGCACGCCCATGACCGAGGGACCGGGCTCGATGGCGTGCAGGCCGAGCGCCCCCAGCAGCAGCGCCATCACGGTGTTGGGCGGCAGACCCAGGGCCAGCATGGGCAGGTAGGCGGTCTGCGCGCCCGCGTTGTTGGCGGCCTCGGGCGCGGCCACGCCGCGCAGGTTGCCCTGGCCCAGCGGCGGCGTGCGGTGGCGCGAGACCACGACCTCCAGCCGGTACGCCGCCAGCGAGGACAGCAACGCGCCGCCGCCCGGCACCACGCCGAGCACCGCACCCAGGCCGGTGCCGCGCAGCAGGGCCGGCAGCGCGTCCTTGAGTTCCTCGCGCGTGGGCCGCGTCGCCATGCCCGAGACCACCGGTGTGCCCGGGGGCGTTTCGCGCACAGGCGCCGCAGGCGCCAGGGCGGAGAGGCCCGCCAGTTCGGCCGCCACCGGCGCGACCACGAAAAAGCCCAGCGCCAGCGCGATGAAGCCCACGCCTTCGGTCAGACCGTGGTGGCGCCCCATCCAGGGCTCCAGGCCTTCGGGCACGAAGCGCGCGGTGCCGGTGTGCACGTCCCAGCCCATCAGGCCGAGCAACAGGCCCAGCACCGTCATGGCCAGCGCCTTGAGGAACGAGCCCGAGGCCAGCACCGTCGCGCCCACCAGCCCGACGACCAGCAGCAGGAAACGCTCGGCCGCGCCGAACTGCAGGCCCAGTGACACCACCGCCGGCGCGAGCAGGACCACCAGCGCGATGGCCAGGCAACCGGCGGCGAACGAACTGATCGTCGCCATGGACAGCGCCACGCCCGCCCGGCCCTGCAAGGCCATCGGATGCCCGTCGTGGCTGGTCATCACCGACGAGGCCTCGCCAGGCTGGTCGAGCACGATGGCCGGCAGCGAGCCCCCGTACTGCGCGCCGTAGTAGACGCCTGCCAGCACCAGCAGCGCGGGCAACGAGGGCAGGCCCAGCGTGGCCGGCAGCAGCAGCGCGATGGCGGCCACCGGCCCCAGGCCCGGCAGCACGCCGAACACGCTGCCCACCAGCACACCGAGCGCGATCAGGCCCAGCGCCTGCCAGCCCCACACCGCGGCCAGGCCCTGCGCCAGCGAGTCCCACCAGGAAAAGTCCACCATGCCCGTGCGTCCCCGCGGTATTCAGCGCAAGGCGCGCGTGGGCCACAGCGGCAGATCCAGCCCCAGGGGGCCGATCCACAGCGCACACACCACCGCCGCCAGCGCGATGGCCCACAGCCACACGCGCCCGCTGGCGCCACCGGGCTCACCCGGCACCACCGCCAGCACCAGACCCGACACCCCCGCCGCCAGGCCCAGCGTGGGCCAGCCAGTGAACCAGGCCCCGATCCAGGGCCACTGCGCCGGCCCGCTGCACAAGGCCAGCCACAAGAGACCACCGAGCAGGCGCAGCAAGGGGCCCCAGCCCCAGTGCCGCACGCGCCCGCCGCCCAGGGCCTCGAAGGTCAGCGCCTTGAACAGGATGAGCAGGCCCAGCAGCCCCAGCACGAGGCCCAGCAGCAGGGGCACATACCCCGGGCCCATCTGCGCCGCCGAGCCCAGCGCATGGCGCGAGGCGGCCCAGCCGAAACCCACGCCCAGGGCCAGGAACAGCAGCCCGGCCAGAAAGTCCTGCAGGTTCTTGATCATGCGTCGTGGTGACCGCGCGGACGGCTCACTGCACGGGCGGCGTGCAGGCCAGCACCTCGTCCATGGTGGTCAGGCCCTCGGCCACGCGCGCCGCGCCCGCCAGGCGCAGCGGCCGCATGCCATCCTGCACGGCCTGCCGGCGCAGCGCGTCGAGCACGGGCTCGCGGCTGACCTTGTCCTTGAAGGCCTCGGTGACCACCAGCAGTTCGTACAGGCCCATGCGGCCTCGGAAGCCGGTCATGCGGCAGTCCACGCAGCCCACCGGCTGGTAGGGCCGGTAGCTGCCGCTGACCTGCCAGGGCTTGACCAGCTCGGTCAGCGTCGCCCGCGAGGCCGCGGTCTCGTCCTGGTCCTGTGGCTTGCGGCAGGCCGGGCACATCGTGCGCACCAGGCGCTGGGCGAGCACGCCCAGCACGGTGGCGTTGATCAGGTAGGGCGGAATGCCCAGCTCCATCAGCCGCATGATGGCCGAGGGCGCGTCGTTGGTGTGCAGCGTGGTGAACACCAGGTGGCCGGTGAGCGCGGCCTGCACCGCCATCTCGGCGGTGGCCAGGTCGCGCACCTCGCCGACCATGATGATGTCCGGGTCCTGCCGCATCAGCGAGCGCAGGCCCTGCGCGAAGTCGAGGTCCAGGTGAGGTTGCACCTGGGTCTGGTTGAAAGCCGGCTCGATCATCTCGATCGGGTCTTCCACCGTGCTCACATTGACCTCTTCCGTGCGCCAGGCGCTTGAGCGTGGCGTACAGCGTGGTGGTCTTGCCCGAGCCGGTGGGGCCGGTCACCAGCACGATGCCGTGCGGTTGCCGGGTCAGGCTTTCCCAGCGCTGGGCGTCGTGCGCGGCGAAGCCCAGGGCGCTGAGGTCCTTCACGGTCGACTCGGGGTCGAAGATGCGCATGACCAGCTTTTCGCCGAACGCGGTGGGCAGGGTGGACAGGCGCATTTCCACCTCGTCGCCGCGCGCGCCGCCCACGCCCGGGCGCAGGGTCTTGATGCGGCCGTCCTGTGGGCGGCGCCGCTCGACCACGTCCATGCGGCCCAGCAGCTTGATGCGCGCGGTCATCGCGTTCATCACGCCGATGGGCATCTGGTAGACGGGGTGCAGCACGCCGTCGATGCGGAAGCGGATCACACCCTGCTCGCGCCGGGGTTCGAGGTGGATGTCGCTGGCGCGCTGGTCGAAGGCGTATTGCCAGAGCCAGTCCACCACCTGCACCACGCCCTGGTCGTTGGCGTCGAGCTGCTTGTTCGCCTTGCCCAGCTCCACCAGCTGTTCGAAGCTGCCGAAGCCGCCCGGCGCGCCGCTCTTGTTGGCCGCGCGCACCGACTTGGCCAGCGCGAAGAACTCCCCGGTGAAGCTCTTGATGGACTGCGGGCTGGAGAGCACCAGGCGCACGCTGCGCCGGGTCTGGCGCTCCACCTCGGGCACCCAGTCGCGGATGAAGGGCTCGGCCGTGGCCACCACCACCTCGTTCGGGCTCACCAGCACCGGCAGCACCTTGTGGCGTTCGGCGTAGGCGGCGCTCATCACGTCGGCCACCTTGCCCACATCCACCTTCAGCGGGTCGATGCGCATGTACTCCAGGCCGCTGCGTTGGGCCAGCCATTGCGTGAGCATCTCCACGTCGAGCACGTGCTGGTCGGCCTTGCGCGACATGCCCACCACCGCCAGGCGCTGCAGCGGGTGCTGCGAACTGTGCGCCGAGGCGCAGCGCGTGGTGGTGCGCTCGGCCTCCTCGGCGGAGATGATGCCGTCCTCGCGCAGCCAGCCCACGAGGCTGCGCCAGTCGAGCGGGCCATCGAATGTCTTCTGTTGCTGCTGCGGTGGCGTCGGCGAGGTCTTCATGCGTCGATCAGGATACCGGTTTGAACAGGCGCAGCCACTTCACAGCGGGTAAACCCCAGCGCGCCTGCACCGCTTCCGCGCGCGCCAGCAGGGCCATGCGGGTGGGCCGCTCGGCGGTGCGTTGGGCCAGCACCACGGTGTTGCCTTCGCGCGTGGGCTTGAAGGCCCAGACCGCGTCGGACACGAAGGCGGCGCAGATGCTTTGCAGCGAGCGCTCGTAGCTCGCGTCGCGGCCGAAGAGGTTGACGGTGAGGCAGCCGTCGTCGGTGAGCGCGGCGCGGCAATCGGCGTAGAAGTCGGGGCTGTCGAGCACGGGGGCGGCGGCTTCGTGGTCGTAGAGGTCCACCTGCAGCGCGTCGTAGGCGCCGACGTGGTCGGCGCGGCGGATCTCTTCACCGGCGTCGGCGAGCAGCACGCGCAGGCGCGGCCCGTCGGCGGGCAGTTTGAACCACTGCCGGCACACCGCGACCACCTGCGGGTTGATCTCGATCGCGGTGGTGTCCATGCGCAGTTTCTTGAAGCAGAACTTGGTGAGTGCGGCGGAGCCCAGGCCCAGCTGCAGTGCGCGGCGTTTGGGCACCGAGTCCGGATCGACGAAGAGCAGCCAGGCCATCATGCGCTGGACGTAGTCGAGTTCGATGTCGAACGGCGACTCCAGCAGCATCGAGCCCTGGATCCATTCGGTGCCCAGGTGCAGGAAGCGCACTTCGCTGTCTTCGGAGATGGTCACGTCCGGCAGGGTCTGGACCGCGCGCCGTGCGCGCGCGGCGGCATTGGCGCCGGCCTTCATGCCTTGCCCTCGCTGTCACGCGGGGAATGTTCGGAGGGGTGGGGGGAGTGCTGCATCTGGGTGTCTGGCCTTGGGAGGACGATTATGAACACAGTGTCGGGTTGGGTTTTTCTCCGGCGGCGCCCTGCGGTTCACCGGGGGTGGCCGACTCCGCTCATGTCCCCCGGGGCGGCTTCGCCGCCCCTCCTCCTTTACTTCGCTGCGTCGGCCACCCCCGGTGAACCGCAGGGTTGGTATGCGGGAGAGTCGAGTGCCTGCAAATGGGTAGCTCGGAGTGATAGGGCGTTCTGCGCAGCGGGGTAAAGGAGGAGGCGGCACCAGCCGCCGGGGGACACCCGCGGAGCAGAGCGCCCTATCGCTCCGAGCCCGCGAGGTCTCAACCCAACAAGGAACTCACCCCCCCACCCCATGCCGCCGCAACACCTCAGCCCAAGCCGCCAGCTTGCGATCAAAACTCCAACTCGCATTCGCCGGACTCGTGGAAGGCAACCGGTACACCGGCACCCCCAGCTTCTCCGTGTGCCGCGAATGCCGGAAACTCTCGCCCCCGTTGTGGGCGATCGCCTCCAGCATCGGGCACTCACGCAGCACCATCGAAAAATCGTTCAACTCCGCATTCAGGATGTTGGCGTCCAGACTCCCCTCACGCTCGCAGGCCCCGTACACATCCCACACCCCCAGCCCGTGCTCGCGCAACGCCGCCACCCGCCCCGCGTAATCCATCGCAGGCAAAGGCAAGGCCCACAAAGCCCCCAGGATCTTCCAGAAATGGTTCTGTGGATGGCCGTAATACTGCTGCGCCCGCAACGACGCCACCCCCGGAAAACTGCCCAGCACCAACACCCGCGTGTTCGCGCTCAACACCGGTGCCAGACCCTGCAACCGGCTCATGCCAAAGCCCCCAAGCGCGGCAACGCCACCAGGGCATTCACGGTGCTCGCCACCATCAGATCCTCCACCGGCATGCCCCGCAAACCCGCCACCACCGCCCCGATGCGCGGCAGCTCCGCCGGGCTGTTGAGGCCCTGCGCGCGCCCGGCCTCGCGCTCGGCCGCCGTCACGTACAGCCACTGCGGCGGAATGTCCGGCGCATCGGTCTCCATCACCAACGCCGACAAGGGCAATTCGGCCGCGAGCCGGCGCAGCTGCCGCGCGGGCTCGAAGGTGCTCGCGCCACCGAAGCCCAGCTTGAAACCCAGATCGATGAAGGCCTGCGCCTGCTGTTCGCTGCCGTTGAAGGCGTGCGCGATGCCGGCCACCGGCAGTTCACGCAAATGCTTGAGCAACAGGTCGGCACTGCGGCGCACGTGCACGATCACCGGCAGGCCGTGCTTTCGCGCCAGCCGAAGCTGCGCGCGGTAGAAGGCGGTCTGCCGCTCGCGCATCTCGGGCGTGCAGAGTTCGGGCACGAAAAAATCCAGGCCGATCTCACCCACCGCGACGAGGCGGGGATCGTCGCGGTGATCGGTGAGCGCCGCGTCCAGGGCCGTGAGGTCGTCTTCCGTCGCCTTGGGCACGCACAGCGGGTGGATGCCCAGCGCATAGGCGTCGCCCAGGCGGTGCGCGAGCAGGCGCACGGTGTCGAAATTGAAGCGCGCCACAGCGGGAATGACGCACCGGCCCACGCCGCGCGCGGCCGCGACTTCACGCAGGCTGATCGCGAGAGCGTGGTCGGCGCCGAACTCGGGCGCATCCAGATGGCAGTGTGTGTCGATCCACATGGCGGTATAACGGCCATTGTGCCGGCAAGCGCCAGCGCACCGGCCCGCTCACAAGAATGCCAGCAAGAAAGGAAATCACCATGTCACACACCACCCGCCTCGCCTCGCTCGCCGTGCCCGCCCTGCTGGCCCTCAGCGCCTGCGCCCTGCCCGGCGTCCCCGCGCCCGCCCCGCTGGTGGGCAGCGAATGGCTGTTGGAAGACCTGGGCGGGCGCGGCGTGCTGGACCGCGTGCAGGCCACGCTCGCCTTCCCCGAAGCCGGGCGCGTGGCCGGCAACAGCTCGTGCAACCGCTTCTTCGGCTCGTACACCCTGATGCAGGACCGCGTGGCCATCGGCCAGCTCGGCGGCACGCGCATGGCCTGCCCCGAAGCGGTGAACGACCAGGAAACGCGCTACCTGGACGCGCTGCAGAAGGCCCAGCGACTGGAGGTGCAGGGACGGACGATGCTGATGCACGTGCAGGGCCTCGACAAACCCCTGCGCTTTAGCAGAACCAAGCCCTAAGTCAGAACGCCTGCGGTCAACCGCAGCACGCGTGCACAACGCGCAGCCAGCGCCTCGTCGTGCGTGACGACGATAAAGGCCGTGCCCTGGTCGCGGGCCAGTTCCAGCATGAGCTGGAACACGCCCTCGGCGGTGCTGCGGTCCAGGTTGCCGGTGGGTTCGTCGGCCAGCACGCAGGCCGGTTGCGTCACCAGCGCGCGCGCGATTGCCACGCGCTGGCGCTCGCCACCCGACAGCTCGGCCGGCCGGTGGTGCAGGCGCTCGCCCAGGCCCACGCGCGCGAGCATCTGCTCGGCCTGCTGCGCCGCCTCGGCGCGCGGCAGGCGGCGGATCCACAGCGGCATCGCCACGTTGTCGCGCGCGCTGAATTCGGGCAGCAGGTGGTGGAACTGGTAGACGAAGCCCAGGTGCCGGTTGCGCAGCGTGCCTTGTTGCGTGGCGCTCAGGCCCGAGAGGGTCTGCCCCATCAGCTGCACGCTGCCGCTGGTGGGCGCGTCCAGCCCGCCGAGCAGGTGCAGCAAGGTGCTCTTGCCCGAGCCCGAGGCGCCGACGATGGCCACGGTTTCGCCCGCGCGCACCGCGAGGTCCACGCCCTTGAGCACGGTGACGTCGAGCCGGCCTTCGTGGAAGCGCTTGGTGAGGCCCTGGGCCTGGAGAACGGTGTCACTCATAGCGCAAGGCCTCGGCGGGGTTCACGCGGCTGGCGCGCCAGCTCGGGTAGATCGTGCGCAGGAAGGCCAGCACCAGCGAAATCAGCGCGACCGGCAGGATGTCGGTCTGCTGCGGATCGCTGGGCATGCGGCTGATGAGGTAGATGTCCTGCGGCAGGAAACTCGCGCCCAGCAGGCGTTCGAGCGCGGGCACCAGGGTGTCGATGTTGAAGGCCACGCCCAGGCCGAGCAGCAGGCCCGCGCCGGTGCCGATGATGCCCACCATGGCGCCCTGCACCATGAACACGCCCATGATGCTCTGCGGGCTCGCGCCCAGCGTGCGCAGGATGGCGATGTCGGCGCGCTTGTCGGTCACCGTCATCACCAGCGTGGACACGAGGTTGAACGCGGCCACGGCCACGATCAGCGTGAGGATGATGAACATCATGCGTTTCTCGAGCTGCACGGCCGCGAACCAGGTGCGGTTCTGGCGCGTCCAGTCGCGCACCAGCAGGCCGGGGTCGAGGTCGGAGGCGATGGACAGGGCCACCTCGCGCGCCTGGTGCAGGTTCTTGATCTTCACGCGCACGCCGGTCGGGCCCTCCACGCGGAAGATGCGCGCGGCGTCGTCCTGGTGCAGCAGGGCCAGGGCCGAGTCGTACTCGAAGTGGCCCGAATCGAAGGTGCCCACCACCGTCATCTGGCGGATGCGCGGCACCACGCCTGCCGGCGTCACCTGGCCGTTGGGCGCGATCAGCGTGACGCTGTCGCCCGCGATCACGCCCAGGCTGCGCGCCAGCTCACCGCCGAGGATGACGCCGAACTCGCCGGGCACCAGGCGCGGCAGCATGGTGTCGGCCAGTTCCGCCGCCAGGTCGGTCACCTTGGGTTCGAGCGCGGGGTCGATGCCGCGCACCAATGCGCCCTTCATGTCCTCGCCGCGCGCGATCAGCGCCTGCGCGCCCACGAACGGCGCGGCGCCCACCACCTCGGGATGGCGCTCGATGCGGGCCAGCGTGTCGGCCAGGTTGGGGATCGCCTGGCCGCTGGGCTCGAACACCTCGATGTGCGAGAGCACGCCCAGCATGCGGTCGCGCACCTCCTTCTGGAAGCCGTTCATCACCGAGAGCACGATGATGAGCGCGGCCACGCCCAGCGCGATGCCCAGCATGGACACGCCCGAGATGAAGGAGATGAAACCGTTGCGCCGGGTGGCGCGGCCGGCGCGGGTGTAGCGCCAGCCCAGGATGAGTTCGTAAGGGGTTTGCATGCAGTTGGTGGTGGGATGCAGCGGGCATTGTGGCATCCCCGACAATCACGGCATGCCCGCCCCCTACCCGGCCTCTGAGCCTCGCCTGCACCTGCTGGTTCCTTTCGCCAGCGCGAGCGACCCCGCCTGCCGCGCCGCGCTCCCGGGTTTGCCCTTGCCCCAGCTCACCGCGCTGCTGGCCGAACTGGTGCCTGTCTACGCCGACGCGGGCGACGACCACAGCCTGAGCCCGCCGCACGAACGCGCCTTGGCGCAGGCGCTGGGCCTGGTGCGCGCCGACGGCTGCCCCTTCGGCGACGGCCTGATTCCCTGGGCCGCGATGGAAGACGCGCAACCCGACACGCCCCAGGCCTGGTTCACGCCCTGCCACTTTCAGGTCGGCATGGAACAGGTGACGCTGTTGCCCGGTGATCAATTGGGCCTGAGCGACGACCACTCGCGCGCGCTGTTCGACGCCCTGGCGCCCTATTGCGCTGAAGACGGCATCACCCTCACCTACCAGTCGGCCACGCGCTGGCACGCGCGCGGGGAGCCGCTGCGCGGCATCGCCTGCGCCAGCCTGGACCGCGTGAGCGGCCGCTCGGTGGAGGCCTGGATGGCCGAAAGCACGGCCAACCCGGCCGGGGGCCTGCTGCTCAAGCGCCTGCAGAGCGAGGCGCAGATGCTGTTCTACACCCACGCCGTGCACGATGCGCGCGAGGCCGCGCGGCTGCACCCGGTCAACGGGTTCTGGGTCAGCGGGGCCGGCGCGCTGGACCGCCCCATCACGCCGCAGCCCCCACCGGCCCAGCCCGATGCGTTGCGCCGCGCCGCGCTGCAGGCCGACTGGGCCGCGTGGCGGCAGGCCTGGGCCGCGCTCGATGCCGGCCCCATCGCCGAATGGCGCGAACGCGCGCAACGCGGCGAAGCGGTCACCCTCACCCTGTGCGGCGAACGCGCCGCACAGCGCTTCACGAACGCCCCCCGAGGCGCCGGCGCACGCCTCGGCCGCCTCATCAAGAACCTGCTGGGCCCCACCCCGGCCTGGAAGACCCTGGACACCCTATGAAGATCATCACCCGCGACGTGCCTCCCCGTGCCGCCTGGGCGCTGGAGCAAAGCGGCCTGCATCCCCTGCTGGCGCGCCTGTTCGCCGCGCGCGGCATCACCAGCAAGGACGAGCTCGACGACGCGCTCGCGCGCCTGCTGCCGCCGTCCTCGATGCTCGGTGCCCAGGAGGCCGCGCGCGCCTTGGCCGACGCGATGGCCGCAGGCAAATCCATCTGCATCGTGGCCGACTACGACTGCGACGGTGCCACCGCCTGCGCGGTCGGCCTGCGCGGCCTGCGCCTGCTGGGCGCGCCCCTGGGTTTCGACCGCGTGAACTACCTGGTGCCCGACCGCGTGACGGACGGCTATGGCCTCACGCCCTCGATCGCGAAGCGCGTGAAGGCCCAGGGCGCCGACGTGCTGGTGACGGTGGACAACGGCATCGCCAGCGTGGACGGTGTGCGCGCCGCGCGCGAGCTGGGCCTGGACGTGATCGTGACCGACCACCACCTGCCCGCGCTGAAGGACGGCGAGATCGCCCTGCCGGTGGACTGCATCATCGTCAACCCCAACCAGCCGGGCTGCGCCTTCGAGAGCAAGTCGATCGCGGGGGTGGGCGTGATGTTCTACGTGCTGCTGGCGCTGCGGGCCGAGCTGCGCGAGCGCGGTGTGTTCACCGCGCAGAACCAGCCCAAGATCGACACCCTGCTGCCGCTGGTGGCGCTGGGGACCGTGGCCGACGTGGTCAAGCTCGACGCCAACAACCGCCGCCTGGTGGCGCAGGGCTTGAAGCGGGTGCGCGCGGGTGCGATGCCGCCGGGCATGACGGCGCTGTTCAACGCCGCCGCGCGCAAGCCGGCCGCCGCCACCGGTTTCGACTTCGGCTTCGCCCTGGGCCCACGCCTGAACGCGGCGGGCCGCCTGGCCGACATGACGCTGGGCATCGAGTGCCTGACCACCGAGGACGCGCTGCGCGCCGACGAGCTGGCGCGCACGCTGGACGGCATCAACCGCGAGCGCAAGGCGATCGAGGGCGACATGCGCGAGCAGGCCTTGCAGATGGCCGAGGAGATGTTCGACGAATCCGAGGAGCCGCCACCGGCGCTGGTGGTGTTCGATCCCGACTTCCACGAGGGCGTGGTGGGCATCGTGGCCTCGCGGCTGAAGGACAAGCTGCACCGCCCCACCTTCGTGTTCGCGGCCAGCGGTGCCGAGGGCAAGGAGCACGAGCTCAAGGGCTCGGGGCGCTCGATCGCGGGTTTTCATCTGCGCGATGCGCTCGACCTGGTGGCGAAGCGGCATCCGGGGGTGTTGTTGCGGTTTGGTGCGCATGCGATGGCGGCGGGCTGCACGATCGATGAGGAGCAGCTGGAGACGTTCGAGGCGGCCTTGCAGCAGGTGGCGCACGAGTGGCTGGACGCCGCGACGTTGCAGCGCCGCATGGAGGCGGACGGCCCGCTGGACACGAAGTACCGTCGCGCGGATCTGGTGGACACGTTGCACCAGGAGGTGTGGGGTCAGGGGTTCGCGCCACCGGTGTTCTGCGAGGAGGTGGTGGTGGTGTCGCAGCGTCTCGTGGGCGAGAAGCACCTGGCGCTGAAGCTCAAGCACCAGGGTGAACCGGTGGACGGCATCTGGTTCGGCCACACGGAGCCGCTGCCACAGCGGGTGAAGATCGCTTTCCGGTTGGATGCGGATGAGTGGCAGGGGCAGCGGCGGGTCCGGTTTCTGGTGGAGGCGGCGGAGGTCTGAGGCTCCCTTGGTTCGTTGTACCTCGCGGGCCGCGAGGGTGTGGGCGCTCTGCTCCGCGGGTGTCCCCCGCCCCGGCTTCGCCGGGGCTCCTCCTTTACCCCGCTGCGCAGAGCGCCCACACCCTCGCGCCAGTGACGTCAAAGAGAGCAGACATCCACCGCTCCGCTCGCCGGGGAGGTCGCCGGTGGCTGGGGTGATCGCCGCAGCGAAGTAAAGGAGGAGAACCGGCGAAGCCGGTTCGGGGGACATTCGCGGAGGCGATCACCCCAGCCGCTGGCGACCGGAGCAACGCCAACGAAAGAAGCTCAGCTCATGAGCGCTTCACGAACCGCCGCCAGTTGACGGCGAGAAACGGCCAGGCGTTCCTCGACCCCATCGAGCCGCACCATCCAGCCCTCGCCCTCGACCGGATCGTTGTGCTTCTCAACCGCGCGAACCGCCCGGCGCGACACCAGCGCGTTGCGGTGCACCCGCACGAACAGGTGGGCATAGCGTTGTTCCAGATCGCTCAAAGCGCCGTCGAAGATGTGTTCCTTGTCCGCCGTGCGCACGGTGATGTATTTCAACTCGGCCTTGAGGTAGATCACATCGGCCAGCGCCACCCGCTCGCTGCGGCCCCGCTCCTGAATGATCAGGCTCTCGGGCAAACCCCCGTCCTGCACACCCTCGCCCGCGCTGCGCTGCTTCATCACCTTCTGCAACGCCTGCTGCAGACGCTCGCGCCGCACCGGCTTGGTCAGGTAATCCACCGCCTCCAGCTCGAACGCATGCACCGCATGCTCAGCATAAGCCGTCACGAACACAATCGCCGGCGGCGCCGCCATCTGGCGCAGCGTGCTCGCCAGCGCCATGCCGTCCACGCCCGGCATGTGGATGTCCAGCATCACCAGGTCACAACCCGTGCGCTGGATCTGCTCCATCGCCTGCACCGCGTTCGACGCCTCACCCACCACATCGGCCCGTGGCTCGGTGCATTCGCCCAACAGCGTGCGCAGCCGGGATCGCGCCAGCGCTTCATCGTCAACGATCAGTACCTTCAGTGCCATGTCACGCTCCGTTGCCAGATCCGGTTCGGGGGTTCATTCAAACCCCGCTTATACCGGTATTTCAAGTCTCACCTGAAACACGCCATTCACCAAGGCGCTCTGAAAGCGCCCTTGTACATCATGCAGCAGTGTCAGGCGCTGGCGCACATTGTCCAATGCCAGACCATTGCCTCGCCGCCCACTGCCTGCCGGCACGGTGTTGGTGACCTTGATCACCACCACACTGCCCCGGCGCTGGGTGCTGATGCGCACCACCGCCCCGCTGGCACTGGGCTCCACCCCGTGCTTGACCGCATTCTCCACCAGCGGCTGCAGGATGAGGGGAGGCAATTTGGCCTTGGACGCCGTGTCGTCCACGCTCCACTCCACCTTCAGCCGCTCGCCGAAGCGCACCTGCTCGATGGCCAGGTAGTGCTCGGCCAGCTCCAGCTCCTGCCACAGCGGCACGGCCTCCTTGGCGTCGGCCAGCGCGTGGCGGAACAGCTCGCTCAGGTCCTCAAGCAAGTTTTCGGCCTTCGCCGGCTCCTCGCGCACCAGCGCGATCGCGCTGTTGAGCGTGTTGAACAGGAAATGCGGCCGGATGCGCGCCTGCAGCTCGGCCAGGCGGGCCGTGGCGCCGGCCGGTCCGCGCGCCTTGGAACGCCACATCAGCGCGGCCACCAGCACCGCCGACACCAGCGCCCCCGAGGCGGCGCTGGCCAGCCAGGGCGAGGGCTCCACCAGGCCCATCCAGACCAGCAGGCCGCAACCGTAGAGCCCCGAAAGCGCACCAAACCCGACCGCCGCCGCCCATTGGCCCGGAATCGGCAGCAGGCCCAGCTGGCGTTTGAGGCCGCACACGGTCAGCAGCCAGGCCAGCACGGCGGGCAAGGCCGCGCCGGTGTAGATCGCCAGTTGCGTGACCCAGGCAATGAAGGTCTGGGCGCCGAACAGGGCCGCCACCGCCACGATGGCCTGCACGAACAGCACCGCGCGCAGCACCGTGCCGACCTGGCAGGTGTCGAACACCTGCACCCGCGCGCGCAGGTCCTCGGGCATGTCCGCGATCGGGCGCGCACCCGCGGCATGCGCCAGTTCCTGGAAGCTCGATAAAATTCTGGAATCTTTCATGGGAAGCACATCCGTCTTCGGGTCGGCCCCGTGAGGGCCTCTACAGGGGTCTGCCGCGCCGCCAACCGGCCCAGGGCCCACTGCCCCAAGCCCCATCCCTGGCGCACTCGCGCTCCTTCCTTTTTCCATCCAGCCGCTGGTAACACCATGTCCACCAACCAACTCGACAAAAAATCCGAAGCCTGGTCCGCCCTATTCTCGGAGCCCATGAGCGAGTTGGTCAAGCGCTACACCGCCAGCGTCTTCTTTGACAAACGCCTGTGGCAAGCCGACATCACCGGCAGCCTCGCCCACGCCGAGATGCTGGCGCACCAGGCCATCATCGGTGCCGCCGACCTCGAGGCCATCCAGCGCGGCATGGCCCAGATCACGGCCGAGATCGAGTCCGGCGAGTTCGAGTGGAAGCTCGACCTGGAGGACGTGCACCTCAACATCGAGGCCCGCCTGACCCAGCTCGTGGGCGACGCCGGCAAGCGCCTGCACACCGGCCGCAGCCGCAACGACCAGGTCGCCACCGACGTGCGCCTGTGGCTGCGCGGCGAGATCGACCTCATCGTCCCGCTGCTCGACGAGCTGCAGACCGCGCTGGTGGCGGTGGCCGAGAAGAACGTGGACGTGATCCTGCCCGGCTTCACCCACCTGCAGGTGGCGCAGCCGGTGAGCTTCGCGCACCACCTGCTGGCCTACGTGGAAATGTTCTCGCGCGATGCCGAGCGTTTCGCCGACGTGCGCCGCCGCACCAACCGCCTGCCGCTGGGCAGCGCCGCGCTGGCCGGCACCACCTACCCGCTGGACCGCGAGCGCGTGGCGCGCACCCTGGGCATGGTGGACGAGCGCGGCGAGCCGCAGGTGTGCCAGAACAGCCTGGACGGCGTGAGCGACCGCGACTTCGCGATCGAGTTCACCGCCGCGGCCAGCCTGTGCATGGTGCACATCAGCCGCTTCAGCGAGGAACTCATTCTCTGGATGAGCCAGAACTTCGGTTTCGTGAAGATCGCCGACCGCTTCACGACCGGCAGTTCCATCATGCCGCAGAAGAAAAACCCCGACGTGCCCGAGCTCGCGCGCGGCAAGACCGGCCGCGTGGTCGGCCACCTCATGGGACTGATCACGCTCATGAAGGGCCAGCCGCTGGCCTACAACAAGGACAACCAGGAAGACAAGGAGCCGCTGTTCGACACCGTGGACACGCTCAAGGACACGCTGCGCATCTTCGGCGAGATGGTGGGCGGCCAGCTGAACCCGGCCACGGGCACCAAGGAAGGCGGCATCACCGTCAACGCCGTGGCGATGGAAGAAGCCGCCAAGAAGGGCTACGCCACGGCGACCGACCTGGCCGACTACCTGGTGAAGAAGGGCCTGCCCTTCCGCGACGCGCACGAAACGGTGGCACACACCGTCAAGGCCGCCGTCTCGCACAACTGCGACCTGTCCGAGCTGCCGCTGACCGTGCTGCAAGGCTTCAACGCCTCGATCGAGAAAGACGTGTACGAGTGCCTGAGCCTGCGCGGCAGCCTGAACGCGCGCAACACCCTGGGCGGTACCGCGCCGGCCCAGGTGCTGGCGCAGATCGCGCGCCACCGCAAGCGCCTGGGCTGAAACCCCTCGGCCCGCCACGGCGGGCACACGGGCGGCGGCGGGCTTTCAGCTACCCTTGGCGTCTGCCATGGAGGAAGCCTTGAAAAACAACATCCCGCTCCGCTTTGCCGCCACCGCGTGGCTGGCCATCGCCCTGCCCGCGTCCGCGCTGCAGATCACCAGCGTTTCACCCCAGGGCGAAGTGGCCCGGGTGCGCCAAGTGGTCGTCAAGTTCAACGACAGCGCCGTCAACTTCGGCGACGCCAAAGCCCCCGCTCCCGTGTCGCTCAGTTGCAGCGACGCCCAGGCCACCCGGGGCAACGGCCGCTGGACCAGCGACCGCGAATGGGCCTTCGAGTTCGAGAACGACCTGCCGCCCGGCGTGAACTGCACAGTGCAGGTGAAAAGCGGCTTCAAGTCGCCCAAGGGCTTGGAACTGCCCGTGACCCGCACCGGCTTCAACACCGGCGGCCCGTTCGTGCAGCAGGTGCGCCCGGGCCCCTCGTCGCGCATCGACGAAGAACAGTATTTCGTGCTGCGGCTCAACGGCGCGGCGACGGCGGCCAGCCTGCAGTCCCAGGTGTGGTGCGCGGTCGAGGGCCTGGGCGAGCGGGTGCCGATCCGGCTCATCGAAGGCAAGGACCGCGGCGAGCTGCTGAAAGCCAACGGCTGGGACAAGCTGGCGGACAAGGAGCCGCAGCGTTATGTGACGCTCTCGTGCAACCGCCGCTTCACGCCCGACACCAAGGTCTCCCTCGTGTACGGCAAGGGCGTGCGCAACACCCTCGGGCATTGCGAACACCGTGGAGAAGCGCTTCGACTTCCAGGTGCGCGAGGCCCTGACGGTCGGCTTCAGCTGCGAGCGCGAGAACGCTCAGGCCGCCTGCCTGCCGATCCGGCCGATGACGCTCAACTTCAGCGCGCCCGTGCCGCGCAAGCAGGCCGAGGGCATCCGCCTGAAGTCGGCCCAGCAGACGCACAAGCCGGTGTTCGAAGAAGAGAACGCCGACGGCGACAGCGTGGTCACCGAGCTGACGTTCAAGCCGCCTTTCGCCGAGCAGACCGCGTTCACCATCGAACTGCCCAAGAACTTCAAGGACGACGCGGGCCGCACGCCGGCCAACGCCGACAGTTTTCCGCTGCCGGTGCGCAGCGGGCGCCATGCCCCCGCTGGCCAAGTTCGCCGCCTCGCCCTTCGGCATCGTCGAGCGTTTCGCCGAACCCGGCGGCACCCCGCTGCTGCCCGTGACCCTGCGCAACGTCGAGGCCGCGCTGCAGGTGCAAGGCCTCAGCCCCGGCCAGGTGAACGACCTGCAGCCCAAAACCGACGCGGAGATCATTGCCTGGTTCCGCAAGCTGCAGCGCTACGACCAGTTCAACGTCTCGCGCAAACAGGCGCAGGCCGACACGGTGGGCCCGCTGCCCAAGGTGCTGGAAGACCGGGACAAGCGCTGGGTCGAGTCGCGCGCCGTGTCGCTGCTCAAGGGCCAGGCCGGCGTGAAGGCGATGAGCCTGCCCCAACCCGCCGCCAGCGACCCGCGCCCCTTCGAGGTGGTCGGCATCCCACTCACGCCGGGCTTCCACGTCGTGGAGATCGCCTCGCCTGCCCTGGGTGGCGCCCTGCTGGACGCACGCTATGGCGGCTCGCGCACGATGTACGTGCGCACCTCCGCCTTGGTGACCAACCTGGGCGTGCACTTCAAGCTGGGCCGCGAAAACGCGCTGGCCTGGGTGACGACGCTGGACAAGGGCAAACCCGCCGCGGGCGCCCTGGTGCGCGTGTCCGACTGCGTCGGCAAGGAAGTGCGACGGCCACCACCAACGCCCAGGGTGTGGCCGAGCTCAAGGGCGTGCCGCCGCAAGCACCGCGCTGCAACAGCGGGGACGGTGAAAGCACGCAGGCCTATTTCGTCAGCGCGCGGCTCAAGGATGGCGCCACGGAGGACATGGCCTTCACCTGGAGCGACTGGTACCGGGGCATCGAGCCCTGGCGCTTCAACGTGCCGACCAGCCGCGATCCGCGCCCGGACGCGCGCGCCCACACGGTGTTCGACCGCACGCTGCTGCGCGCCGGCGAGACGGTGTCGATGAAGCACCTGATCCGCACCGAAACCAGCCAGGGCTTCGGCCTGCCGGAAACCCTGCCCGACACCCTGGTGATCACGCACACCGGCAGCGGCCAGCAGTTCACGCAGCCCGTGGCCTGGCGCAAGACGGCCACGGGCGGCCAGAGCGCGGAAAACAGCTTTGCCGTGCCGGCCGGTGCCAAGCTGGGCAACTACGAGGTCGTGCTCAAAAGCGCCGACGAGCGCCAGCGCCAATACAGCAGCGGCGAGTTCCGCGTGGAGGAGTTCCGGCTGCCGGTGCTCGAAGGCCGCATCGCGCCGCAGGCGAACCAGGCGCTGGTCAACGTGAAGACCGTGCCGACCCAGCTGCAGGTCAGCTACGTCTCGGGCGGCGGCGCGGCCAACCTGCCGGTGCGCGTATCGGCCCTGGTGCGCGACAAGGCCCTGAGCTTCCGCGACTTCGACGGCTTCAGCTTCCAGCCGCCCCGCGCGGACGGCGCGCCGGGGCATGAAGACGGCGAGGAAGAAGCCGCCGCCTCGCAGGACCAGCGCGTCATCGCGGACAAACTGCCCGTCACGCTGGACCGCAACGGCGCGGGCGCGCTCACCATCGAGCAGGTGCCCACCGCCCCTCAGCCGCAGGAACTGCTGCTGGAGGCCACCTACGCTGACCCGAACGGCGAGGTGCAGACGCTGCGCAGCGTCTCCACCGTGTGGCCGGCGAACGTGGTGGCGGGCATCAAGACCGAAGGCTGGGTGTCGGCCAGCCAGAAAATCAAGTTCCAGGCGCTGGCGCTGGACCTGGCGGGCAAGCCCGCGGCCAAGGTCGCGCTGAGCGTGAAGGCCGTGGCCCACATCACCACCACCAGCCGCAAGCGCATGGTGGGCGGCTTCTACACCTACGACAACCAGACGCAGACCAAGGACCTCGGTACGGTCTGCAGCGGCCAGAGCGACGCGCGCGGCCTGCTGCTGTGCGAAACCAAGCTCGGCGAACCGGGCGAGGTGGAACTCATCGTGACCGCGCAGGACGCGGCGGGCCTGAGCATCCAGGCCGCCAGCTCGGTGTGGGTCACGCGCCAGGGCGAGCTCTGGTTCGGCGGCGAGAACCACGACCGCATCGACCTGCTGCCCGAGAAGAAGAGCTACCAGCCCGGCGAGACCGCGAAGTTCCAGGTGCGCATGCCGTTCCGCTTCGCCACCGCGCTGCTGACGGTGGAGCGCGAAGGCATCCTCGAATCGCAGGTGGTCCAGCTCAACGGGCAGGACCCGACGGTGCAACTGAAGATCCAGGAAGGCTGGGGCCCCAACGTGTACGTGAGCGTGCTGGCCCTGCGCGGTCGGCTGCGCGAGGTGCCGTGGTACTCGTTCTTCACCTGGGGCTACAAAGCCCCGCGCGAGTGGTGGACCTCGTTCTGGTACGAGGGCCGCGAGTACGTGGCGCCGACCGCGCTGGTGGACCTGAGCAAGCCGGCGTTTCCGCCTGGGCCTGGCCGAGATCCGCGTCGGCACGCGGGCGCACCAGCTCGATGTGAGCGTCAAGGCCGACCAGGAGACCTACCCGGTGCGCGGTCAGGCGAAGGTGACCATCAGCGCGAAACTGCCCAACGGCCAGCCGGCGGCAAACGCGGAAGTGGCGCTCGCGGCGGTGGACCAGGCCCTGCTGGAACTCATGCCCAACCGCAGCTGGAACCTGCTCGACGCCATGCTGCAGCAACGCGCCTGGGGCGTGGAGACGTCCACCGCGCAGATGGAGATCATCGGCCGGCGGCACTACGGCCGCAAGGCGGTGCCGGCCGGTGGCGGCGGCGGCAAGAGCGGCGCGCGCGAACTGCTCGACACCCTGCTGCTCTGGAACCCCAGGGTGACGCTGGACGCGAAGGGCCAGGCCGTCGTCACGGTGCCGCTCAACGACGCGCTCACCACCTTCCAGATCGTCGCCGTGGCCGACCTGGGCACCGGCCTCTTCGGCACCGGTCAGACCAGCGTGCGCGCCACGCAGGACCTGCAGATCATCAGCGGCCTGCCGCCGCTGGTGCGCGAGGACGACCAGTTCCGCGCGCAGCTCACCCTGCGCAACACCACCCAGAAGGCGATGAAGGTGGCCGTGTCGCCGCGCGCCACGCTGCTCGAGCTCGCGCCGCAGACGGTGGACATCCCGGCCGGTGAGGCGCGCGAGGTCGCCTGGACGGTGACCGCGCCCGCACAGCTCACGCAGACGCGCGCCGAAGCCATCCTGTGGGAGATCGAGGCGAGGGACACGCTGGGTGGCGCGAAGGACGCGCTCAAGGCCCGGCAGCGCATCGTGCCCGCCGTGCCGCTGACGGTGCAGCAGGCCACGCTGGTGCAGGTCGATGGCGCGTTCAACCTCGACGTGGCGCCGCCAGCCGGCGCGCTGCCGGGCCGGGGCGGCCTGAAGCTCGCGCTGCAGCCCAAGCTGGCCGAGGGCCTGCCCGGCGTGCGCGACTGGTTCGCCAACTACCCCTTCGTCTGCCTGGAGCAGAAGACCAGCAAGGCCGTGGGCCTGCGAGACGCCAGGCTCTGGCAGGGCGTGGTGGCGCAGTTGCCCAACTACCTCGACGCCGACGGCCTGGCCAACTACTTCCCGCCGCGCGAAGGCGACGCCAACCGCGGCAGCGACATCCTCACAGCCTACCTGCTGGCGGCCACGCACGAGGCGGCCACCCTCGACCCGGCCTTCGGCCTGCCGGACGAGGTCCGCGCGCCGATGGAGCGCGGCCTGATCGCGTTTGTCGAAGGCCGCATCTCGCGCGAGTTCTGGAGCCCGCGCAAGGACCTGGACGTGCGCAAACTCGCCGCCATCGAGGCCCTCTCGCGCTACGGCAAGGCGCGCGGCCGCATGCTGGGCAGCGTCACCCTCGCGCCCAACCAGTGGCCCACCAGCGCGGTGATCGACTGGGTCAACATCCTCCAGCGCGTGAGCGACGTGCCGCAGCGCGAGCAGCGCCTGGCCGAGGCCATGCAGGTGCTGCGCGCGCGCCTGAGCTTCCAGGGCACGAAGCTGGTGTTCAGCACCGAGCAGGACGACTACTGGTGGTGGCTCATGGCCAACGGCGACGTGAACACCGCGCGCCTGATGCTCACCGTCATGAACGACCCGGCCTGGCAGGACGACATGGGCCGGCTGGCCAGCGGCTTCATCGGCCGCCAGCAAAGCGGCGCCTGGCACACGACGACCGCCAACCTCTGGGGCGGCCTGGCGCTGGAGAAGTTCTCGGCCAGGTTCGAAGCCACTCCCGTCGCGGGCACGACGCGCGCCACCCTGGGCACGGGTGCCGCCGCGATCGACTGGGCCAAGGTCGATCGGGTGAAGACCAGCGATGCGCTCGGTGCACCGAACCAGACGACCTGGTTCGGCGCCCCCGCCGGCCCGGGCAATCTGAAGAACAACACCGGTTTCCTGCCCTGGCTGGCCGACGGTGGCAAGGGCACCCTGAGCGTGGCCCACCAGGGCAGCGGCAAGCCCTGGCTCACGCTGCAGTCCCTCGCCGCCGTCCCGCTCAAGGCGCCGTTCAGCGCGGGCTACACGATCAAGAAGAGCATCACGCCGGTGGAACAGGCCGTGAGCGGCACGCACACGCGCGGCGACGTGTGGCGCGTGGCGCTGGAGGTCAACGCCTCCGCCGACATGACCTGGGTGGTGGTCACCGACCCGATCCCGGGCGGCGCGACCATCCTCGGCGGCGGGCTGGGCCGCGATTCGCAGATCGCGACTTCGGGCCAGAAGAGCCCGGCCGGCAACGCCTGGCCGGCCTTCGAGGAACGCAGCTTCGAGGCCTACCGCAGCTATTACGAGTACGTGCCCAAGGGCGTGTTCAAGATGGAATACACCGTGCGCCTGAACAACGTCGGCGAGTTCTCGCTGCCGCCCAGCCGCGTGGAGGCGATGTACGCGCCCGAGATGTTCGGCGAAACGCCGAACGCCCGCGTGAAGGTGGAGGCCGTGCGGTGAACCTGCGCCACGCGCTCGCGGCGACCGCGCTCGGCCTGGGCCTGGCGCTGCCGGCACAGGCCTTGCCAAGCTTCGCCGAGGTGCACGCCGGCTGGCGCTCGTCCGAGGCGCGGGTGCTCGATCGCCAGGGCGAGCTGCTGCAGCGCGTGCGCATCGACCACCAGGAGCGCCGGGGCGAGTGGATCGCGCTGGCCGACGTGTCGCCCGCGCTGCGCACGGCCCTGGTGCTCAGCGAGGACAAGCGCTTCCACGAACACAGCGGCGTGGACTGGCGCGCCGTCTCGGCCGCGGCCTGGGGCAACCTCTGGAACAGCCGCACGCGCGGCGCCTCGACCATCACCATGCAGCTGGCGGCCCTGCTCGACGAGCCCGATGGCGAGCTGCAGCGCGGCGCGGGCGGCCGCCGCCTGACGCAGAAGCTCGGCCAGGCGGTGGCCGCGCAGCAGCTGGAGCGGCGCTGGCGCAAGGACCAGATCCTGGAGGCCTACCTCAACCTCGTGCCGTTCCGGGGCGAACTGGTCGGCATCGATGCGCTCTCGCGCACGCTGTTCGGCAAGGCCGCCCACGGTCTGGACGAGCGCGAAGCCGCCGTGGCCGCCGCCCTGGTGCGCGCACCCAACGCGAAACCCGCGCAGGTCGCGCAGCGCGCCTGCGGCGTGCTCCAGCTCATGCAGGCCGGCACGCCGGTGGACTGCGGCGAAATGAAGATCCTGACCACCATTGCCCTGCAAGGCCGCGAATTCACCGCCAGCGAAGGCATCGCGCCCCACCACGCCCGGCGCGTGCTGGCGGCCGGGCCCGCGCAGACGGTGCGCTCCACCGTGTCCGCCCCGCTGCAGCGCTTCGCCGTGCAGACGCTGCAGCGCCACCTGCGCGAGCTCAAGGGCCGCCACGTGCAGGACGGCGCGCTGGTCGTGCTCGACAACGCCAGCGGCGAGGTGCTGGCCTGGGTCGGCTCCTCGGGCGAGCTGAGCGCCGCGTCGGAGGTGGACGGCGTGACGGCGCCGCGCCAGCCCGGCTCCACGCTCAAGCCCTTCCTCTACGCCCAGGCCATCGCCGAGCGGCGCATGACGGCCGCGTCCCTGCTGGAGGACTCGCCCGCCGCAATCCCCACCACCAGCGGCCTCTACATCCCGCAGAACTACGACCGCCGCTTCAAAGGCTGGGTGTCCGCGCGCACCGCGCTGGCATCGTCGCTCAACGTGCCGGCGGTGCGCGCGCTGGTCATGGTCTCGCCCGACGCGTTTCACCACCAGCTCGGCGCGCTCGGCCTGCCCCTGCGCGAGCCCGCCGGCTACTACGGCTACAGCCTGGCCCTGGGCAGCGCCGAGGTGCCGCTGCTCGCGCTGACGAACGCCTTCCGCACGCTGGCCAACGGCGGGCGCCACGGCCCCGTGGGTTCGCCGCCGCAGGCCGCGCCGGCCATCGACCCGCGCGCCGCCTTCATCGTGGGCGACATCCTGAGCGACAGCAACGCGCGCGCGCGCACCTTCGGCACGGACAGCATCCTGGCCACGCGCTTCTGGGCCGCCGTGAAGACCGGCACCAGCAAGGACATGCGCGACAACTGGGCGGTGGGCTGGTCCGAGCGCTTCACCGTCGGCGTGTGGGTGGGCAACGCCAGCGGCGCGCCGATGTGGGATGTGAGTGGCACCAGCGGCGCGGCACCCGTCTGGGCCACCGTCATGCAGCACCTGCACGCCCACACGCCCAGCCGCGCGCCGCGGCCACCGGCCGGCCTGGTGCAGGCGCGCGCCTCGTTCGAAGGCACGGATGGCGCGCGGCCACTGGAAGCGGCGCGCAGCGAATGGTTCCTCGTCGGCACCGAGCAGGCCCGCTTCGCGATGGACACGCCGGCCCCGGCGAGGGCGCCGGGCAGCGCGCTGCGCATCCGCAGCCCGGCTCCGGGCACCATCGTCGCCCTGGACCCGGACATCCCGCCCAACCGCCAGCGCCTGAGCTTCGTGGCCAGTGGCGCGGGCGGCCGCTGGCGCCTGGACGGCAAGCCCCTGGGCCAGGGCACCCGGCTGCAGTGGCTGCCCTGGCCGGGCCGGCATGTGATGCAACTCACCGATGCGCGCGGCACGGTGCTGGACGAGGTGCGTTTCGAGGTGCGCGGCGCGGGAGTGAAAGAGCATGCAAGAAGCCATTGACCTGAGCACCCTGCGCGTCGTGGTGGCGGCGGCCGACCTCGGCTCCATCAGCGCCGCCAGCGAACGCCTGCAGCTGGCGGTGGCCGCCGCCAGCTCGCGCATCACGGCGCTCGAGGAGTCGCTGGGCTTCCGCGTGTTCGAGCGCTCATCGCGCGGCGTGCAGCTCACGCCGGCGGGCCAGATGCTGGTGCAGCGCAGCCGCGCGCTGCTGACCGACGCCGACCGGCTGGCCCAGCACCTGCGCGGCTACAGCGAGGGCCTGCAAGGCCATGTGCGCGTGCTGGCCAACACCTCGGCCCTGCTCGAGGTGCTGCCGCAGCGGCTGGCGCAGTTCATGAAGGCGCACCCGCTGATCCGCATCGACCTGGAGGAGCGCGGCAGCCCCGAGATCCCGCTCGCGCTGATCGAAGGCCGCGCCGACTTCGGCGTGGTGGACCTGCCCGTGCCGCCCGCCGGCCTGGCCTTCACGCCCTTCTTCAGCGACACCCTGGTGCTGCTCACGCCGCGCGCGCACCGCCTGGCGACGCGCCGCCGGCTGCGGCTGGCCGACGCGCTGGACGAGCCCTTCATCACGCTCACCGACGGCACCGCCCTGTCCAACCGCCTGCTCGCCTCGGCCGCCGACGCGGGCCAGCCGCTGCACGTGCGCATGCGCATGCGCGGCTTCGACGCCGTGTGCCGCATGGTGGCCGCCGGCCTGGGCGTGGGCGTGCTGCCGCTGGAGGCGATCGCGCCCCAGCTGGCGCACCTGCCGCTGGCGGCGGTGCCGTTGTCCGACCCCTGGGCGCGGCGCACCCACCACATCGCCACCCGCACCGACGCGCCGCCGGCACCGGCCGCGCTCACGCTGATCCGCGCGCTGACCTCCCGCTGATCGGGCTTTCGCGAAACGCGAAAGCAGCCTTTGCCGCACGCCATTGCGGCCCACGCGGGGCCGTTCCTACACTGGCCCCCAGACCCCACAACACAAGCGCCGCCGCCCCGGCCGCGCCGGAGACTTCATGAAAATCGCCCGCGTCAGCGCCACGCCGCTGAACCTGCCCGTCACCGTGCAATCCCCCAGCCGCAGCCAGACCACCAGCCTCTCGGTCTGCCTCGTCACCATCGAAACCGACACCGGCCTCATCGGCACCGGCATGACCGCCATCACCGAGGAAGAGGTGATCGGCAGCATCGTCAACGACATCGCCGCGCACCACCTGGTGGGCATGGATCCGATGCGCCACGAGCAGGTCTGGGAGCGCCTCTACTGGCTGCTCACGCCGCGCGGCCAGTCGGGTTACGCCAGCCACGCCATCGCCGCCATCGACCTCGCGCTGTGGGACATCAAGGGCCAGGCGCTGGGCGAGCCCTGCTGGCGCCTGCTCGGCGGCGCGCGCGCCGAGGTGCCGGTGTACGCCACCTTCGGCTTCAACTTCTTCGACCGCGACGAGCTCGCCGCCGCTGCGCGCGAGTGGGTGGGCCGGGGCTTCTCGCGCCTGAAGATGACGGTGGGCCACCACGCGCTGCAGCGGCGCGACGAACCCCGCCCGCTGGACCAGGTGATCGCCGAAGACGTGCAGCGCATCCGCGCGGTGCGCGAGGCGGTGGGGCCGGACGTGCAGATCTACATCGACGCCAACTGCAGCCTGGACTACTTCCACGCGCTGTCGCTGGCCAGGAAGGTGGAGCCCTACGACATCAGCTTCTTCGAGGAGCCGGTGTCGCAGAACGACATTCCCAACCTCGCGCGCCTGCGCGCCAAGACGTCCATCCCGCTGGCCGCCGGACAGAACGAAGGCCTGGCCTCGCGCTTTCGCGACATGCTGGTCGCGCAGGCGGTGGACGTGGTGCAGCCCAACGCCTGCATCAGCGGCGGCTTCACGCAGTGCAGCCGCATCGCGGGCATGACAGCGGCCTTCAACACGCGCTTCGCCAACGGCGGCGCCTGGCCGCACCACAACATGCACCTGCACGCCGGCCTGGCCAACGGCTCGCTGGTGGAATACCACTCGGTGGCCGTGCAGTGCTGCGAGCTGGTCTTCGACGACCTGCCCAAACCCGAGCGCGGCGTGCTGCGCCTGCCCGAGACACCGGGCCTGGGCTTCAAGCCCAACCCCGAGCGGCTGGCGGAACTCGCCAGGCGCCCGGGCTCGCGCGGTGCCGGCAAGGCCTGAAAAAGATTCCCCACGATAAAAACGGAGACAAGACATGCAGAACCTCAACAACCGCTTCTCCCTGGGCCGGCGCTCCGCGCTGGTCCTGGCCCTGGCCGCGACCCTCGGCACCAGCGCCTGGGCGCAGGCCTGGCCCAGCAAGCCGGTGCGCCTGCTGGTCGGCTACTCGGCGGGCGGCGGCGTCGATGCCATGGCGCGGCTGATCGCGCCGCGCCTGTCCACGCTGCTCGGCCAGCAGGTGGTGGTGGACAACCGCACCGGCGCGGCCGGCCTGATTGCGGGCGACGCGGTGGCGCGCGCCGCGCCGGATGGCTACACCCTGATGCTGGGCGACAGCTCGCTGCTGATCGCGCAGCACCTGCAGCCGCGCATGAGCTTCGACCCCATCAAGGCCTTCACGCCGGTGGCGGGTGTGTTCACCCTGCCGCTGGTGATCGTGGCGAACAACGAGGTGCCCGCCAAGACGCCGGCCGAGTTCGTGAAGCTGCTCAAGGACAACCCCGGCCGCTACTCCTACGCCACCTCGGGCGTGGGCACGGTGCACCACCTGGGTTTCGAGATGCTCAAGGGCCAGGCGCGCACGTTCGTCGTGCACATCCCTTACCGGGGCGCGTCGCAGATCGTGCCCGACGTGATGAGCGGCCAGGTGCCCTTCGGTGTGGTGAGCGCGACCTCGGCCATCGCCCAGGCCAAGGCAGGCAAGCTGCGCGCCGTGGCCGTGATGAACCCGGTGAAGCTGGCCGGCGCCGAAGACATCGCGCCGCTTTCCGACGCCCTGCCCGGCTTCTCCGCCGTGCCGCGCCTGTACGTGCTGGCACCGGCCGGCACGCCGGCCGCCATCGTGGAGCGCCTGAGCGACTCGCTGCGCACCGTGATGGAAGCGCCGGACATCGCGCAGATCGCCGCGCAGCAGGGCGCCGTGCCGGCCTACATGCCGGCCGGACCCCTGGCCGCCGACATCGTGCGCGAGTCCGCCGAGTGGGGCAAGGTCATCCGCGAGCAGAAGATCACCGCGCAGTGAACCCGTGGCCCGACTCGGGCTCGCGCTCAGGTGCAGGGATCGGGCTGGGGCACCTCGGTGCAGCGCCGGTAGGCCTCGGGTTTGAGGCCGCCGCCGACCACGCGGTACTGGTCGAAGCACGCGGCGCTGGCCAGGTAGCGGTGCCAGCGCGCCTCGCACGCGCTGGTGCCGGGCGGCAGCGGCGCATCGGCCGGCACGGCCCGGGCCCGGTGCTGCGGCGGCACCTGGGTGCCGTAGACGGTCTGGCCGCGCTCGTCCACCCAGCGGAAGACATCGGCGGCCAGGGCCGCGCCGGGCAGCGCCAGGGCGACGACAAGGGTCAGGGCGTTCAGCTTCATGGCGGTGGGACTCCCGCGACCCGGGGGCGGTTCCGCCGTCCGTCCCCCCAGCGCTGCGGCACCGCAGCAAAAATTTCAAAGCCGCGCCACCCGCTTTCACAAGCGAGGGCCGGGGCGCGCGGCTAACATGCCACGACACCCAAAACACCGGAGACTTTCGAGATGACCGTGATCACCAACGTGGAGGACCTGCGCGTCCTGGCCCAGCGGCGCGTGCCCCGCATGTTCTACGACTACGCCGACAGCGGCTCGTGGACCGAGGGCACCTACCGCGCCAACAACGCCGACTTCCAGAAGATCAAGCTGCGCCAGCGCGTGGCGGTGAACATGGAGAACCGCAGCACGCGCAGCACCATGGTGGGCCAGGAGGTGGCGATGCCGGTGGCGATCGCGCCCACCGGCCTCACCGGCATGCAGCATGCCGACGGCGAGATCCTGGCCGCGCGCGCGGCGCGCAAGTTCGGCATCCCGTTCACGCTCTCCACCATGAGCATCTGCTCGATCGAGGACGTGGCGCAGCACGCGGGCGAAGGCTTCTGGTTCCAGCTCTACGTGATGCGCGACCGCGCTTTCATCGAGCGCCTGATCGACCGCGCCAAGGCCGCGAAGTGCAGCGCGCTGGTGCTGACGCTGGACCTGCAGATCATCGGCCAGCGCCACAAGGACCTGAAGAACGGCCTGACCGCGCCGCCCAAGATGACCCTGGCCAACATCCTCGACATCGCCTGCAAGCCGCGCTGGGCGCTGGGGATGCTGGGCACCAAGCGCAAGCAGTTCGGCAACATCGTCGGACACGTGAGCGGCGTGGAGAACATGGGCAGCCTGGGCGAGTGGACCGCCAGGCAGTTCGACCCCTCGCTCAACTGGGGCGATGTGGAATGGATCAAGAAGCGCTGGGGCGGCAAGCTGATCCTCAAGGGCATCCAGGACGTGGAGGACGCCAAGCTGTGCGTGGCCTCGGGCGCGGACGCGCTGATCGTGAGCAACCACGGCGGCCGCCAGCTCGACGGCGCGCAAAGCAGCATCGAGGCGCTGCCGGCGATCGTGGATGCGGTGGGCAGCCAGATCGAGGTGCACATGGACGGCGGCATCCGCAGCGGGCAGGACGTGCTCAAGGCGCGCGCGCTCGGTGCCCGGGGCGTCTACATCGGCCGGCCCATGCTGTACGGCCTGGGGGCCATGGGCGAGGCCGGCGTGAGCAAGTGCCTGGAGATCCTGCACAAGGAGCTCGACCTCACCATGGCCTTCTGCGGCCACACGCAGATCGAGAAGGTCGATAAAGGCATCCTGCTGCCGGGCACGTACCCGACCTGACCGTGAGGGCGGCACCACTGCCGCTATGCTCACCGCCGTGACCTCTCCCACGGCCCGCATCCGGCGCATCGCGCACCTCGACATGGACGCCTTCTTCGCGTCCGTCGAGCTGTTGCGCTACCCGCAGCTCAAGGGCCTGCCGGTGGTGATCGGCGGCGGGCGGCGGCGCGAGGACGACATGTTCGCGCGGCTGCGCGAGACCTACCCCGAACGCGAATGGACCGGCGAGGACCTGGCCCACATCCCGATCGAGTTCTTTCCCCTGCTGGAACACTACGTCGGCCGCGGCGTCGCGACCACCGCCACCTACGCGGCGCGCCAGTTCGGCGTGGGCTCGGCCATGGGCCTGATGAAAGCGGCCAAGCTCTGCCCGCAGGCCATCCTGCTGCCGGTGGACTTCGACGAGGTGCGCCGCATCTCGCGCCTGTTCAAGCACACCATCCGCGAGATCGCGCCGGTGATGGAAGACCGGGGCGTGGACGAGGTCTACATCGACTTCACCGACGTGCCCGGTGGCCAGCGCGAGGGCGGGCGCGTGCTGGCGCGCCTGATCCAGAAGAGCATCTTCCAGGCCACCGGCCTGACCTGCTCCCTCGGCGTGGCACCGAACAAGCTGATCGCCAAGATGGCGAGCGAATTCCAGAAGCCCAATGGCATCAGCATCGTGCACATGGACGACCTGCAGACGCTGATCTGGCCCCTGCCCTGCCGCAAGATCAACGGCGTGGGCCCCAAGGCCGATGCCAAGCTGCAGGGCCACGGCATCCACACCATCGGCGACCTCGCGCAGCGCGAACGGCCCTGGCTGGTCGAGCACTTCGGCAAGAGCTATGGCGCCTGGCTGCACGAGGTGTCCTGGGGCCGCGACGAGCGCGCGGTGCAGACCGAGAGCGAGCCCGTGAGCATGAGCCGCGAGACCACCTTCGACCGCGACCTGCACGCCGTGCGCGACCGCGCCGAGCTCGGCGCCATCTTCACCCAGCTGTGCGAGCAGGTGGCCGACGACCTGCAGCGCAAGGGCTACGTGGGCAAGACCATCGGCGTGAAACTGCGCTACGACAACTTCCAGATCGTCACGCGCGACAGCACGATCGCCCATTTCACCAGCGACGCGACCAGCATCCGCCGCCACGCCGGCCTGTGCCTCAAGCGGGTGGACCTCACGCGCCGCATCCGCCTGCTGGGCGTGCGCGTGGGCTCGCTGGCCAAGCTCGGCGAGGTGCCGCCCGAGCCCGAGCGCCCCCCGGAGCCGGCCCAATTGTTCTGAGGCCGCGCGGCCGCCATTGACGGAAGCTGACGCCAAACTTACAGTGTCAGAGACTGGATGTCAGCCGCATTCCCGAGGGGTCTGCCATGAATCTCTGTCTCAGGCTTGACGAGTTGGAGCGCATCAAACGCTGGCACGTGGCGCACCGCCGGGACCACCCGCTGGAATACCAGCTGTGGGACGGCATGCTCACGTTCTGGGTGATGGGCTGGGTGGGTTGCGTGCCGGCCTTTTTCTCGGAGGCCCTGTGGCTGCTGCCCTTCTGCGTGATGGGCATCTGGGCGCCCGGGCTGTACGTGCGCTGGCGCCGCAAGGTGCACCGGTCGCACCGCCTGCGCTGCGACTGGCTGGGGCCGTACAACTGAGCGGCGGGCCGTCCGGGCCGGGACAGTCCCCGTGGCGCGCGCGGACTACAGTGGTCCGTTGCCCACCACCACCGAGACCAGCCCGCCATGACCGCACCGACCTGCTTCACCCTCAGCACGACCGACCACATTGCCCACCTGGTGCTGAACCGGCCCGCCGAGCTCAACACCATGCACCCGACCTTCTGGCGCGAGCTCGACGAGCTGCTCACGCGGATCCACCACGAGGGCCAGGCGCGCGCGCTGGTCATCAGCAGCACGGGCAAGCACTTCAGCGCCGGCATGGCGCTGGAGACCTTCGGCGGCGCGATCCAGATGGACGACCAGAGCCCCGAAGGCCGCGCGGCCATCTACGACCTGCTCACCGACATGCAGGCCACCTTCACCAAGATCGAAAACCTGCGCATCCCGGTGATCTGCGCCATCCAGGGCGGATGCATCGGTGGCGCGGTGGACATGGTCACGGCGGCCTGCATCCGCTACGCGAGCGCCGACGCCTTCTTCTGCATCCAGGAGATCAACATCGGCATGGTGGCCGACGTGGGCACGCTGCAGCGCCTGCCCAAGCTGATCCCCTTCGGCGTCGTGAAGGAGCTGGCTTACACCGGCCGCCGCCTGCCCGCGGGCAAGGCGCTGGGCCACGGCCTGGTCAACGAGGTGTTCGACACCGCCGAAGCCACGGTGGCCGCCGCGCTGCAGTGCGCGAAGGAAATCGCCGCCAAGCCCCCGGTGGCGATCTGGGGCACCAAACAGGCCGTGACCTACGCGCGCGACCACTCGGTGGAAGACAGCCTGCGCCAGATGGGCTGGCTGCAGGGCACGGTGTGGAGCAACGCCCACGTGCGCGAGGCCATCAGCGCGATGAAGGACAAGCGCGCCGGCCAGTTCACGCCGCTGGCCGAGCTGCCATCGTTCAAGGCCCTGGGCTAGGACAGACGGTACGTCGCCAGGTGCAGGCTGGTCTCGGTGCTGCTGATGCCGCGGATGAGGCGGATGCGCTCCAGCACCTGGGACAGCTCCGCCAGGCTGCTCGCGCGCAGCTCGGCGAGCAGGTCCCAGCGGCCATTGGTGTCGTGCAGCTCGGCCACGCCGGGCTCGCCCAGCAGGCTGGCGATCACCGCGCGCGTCTGGTTGCCTTCCACCGCCACGCTCATCCAGGCGCTGATCTCGTCGGGCTTGGCATCGGGCCGCAGGCGCACCGTGTAGCCCACGATGACCCCGCTGTCCTCCAGCCGCGCGATGCGGTTGGTGACCGTGCCGCGCGACACGCCCAGCTTCTTGGCCAGCGCGGCCACGTTGGTGCGCGCGTCCTTGCGCAAAAGGCCGATCAGTTGCTGGTCCAGGGCGTCCATTCGGGCATTATGCGATCCGAGGCTGACTTTTTGACAATTTTCTGTCGAAATTCAAGCACAGTTGACGATTTACATTGAGCGAGCGCTTGGCGACACTGAGGACATCACCCAAGGATTCCCCATGAAAGCCGCCACCTCGTCCTCCCTGCCCACCCTGTTCCTCAGCGCCCAGGATGCTGCGCAACCCTCGTCCACCGCCTGGGCCTGCCCGCCGCGCTGGACCGCCTGGCCGGCACCCTGCACGCCGACTACCTGCGCTGGCCCTCGTTCGACAAGTCGGCGCGCGTGCGCCAGCCACTCCACCGACGGCGTGATCGAGCTGATGCCGATCGCCGACGACACCACCTACGCCTTCAAGTACGTCAACGGCCACCCCAAGAACACCCAGAGCGGCCTGCCCACGGTGATGGCCTTCGGCGTGCTGGCCGAGGTGCGCACCGGCGTGCCCGTGCTGCTGAGCGAACTCACGCTCACCACCGCGCTGCGCACCGCCGCCATGTCGGTGGTGGCCGCGCGCGCGCTGGCCCGCCCCAACAGCCGCCGCATGGCGCTGATCGGCAACGGCGCGCAGAGCGAGTTCCAGGCCCTGGCCTTCCACCACCTCATGGGCATCGACGAGATCCGTCTGTACGACACCGACCCCGCCGCCACGCGCAAGCTGATGGACAACCTCGCGGGCCAGCCCGGCCTGAGGCTGCTCGCCTGCGACAGCATCGCCCAGGCGGTGCGCGGCGCCGACATCGTGACCACCGTCACCGCCGACAAGACCAACGCCACTATCCTCACGCCCGACCTGATCGAGCCCGGCATGCACATCAACGGCGTGGGCGGCGACTGCCCGGGCAAGACCGAGCTGCACCCCGACGTGCTGCGCATGGCCTCGGTCTTCGTCGAGTACGAGCCGCAGACCCGCATCGAAGGCGACCTGCAGCACCTGCCCGCCGACTTCGCCGTGACCGAACTCTGGCACGTGCTCGAGGGCAACGCCCCCGGCCGCGCCAGCGCGGCGCAGGTCACGCTGTTCGACTCGGTCGGCTTCGCGCTGGAAGACTATTCGGCCCTGCGCTTCCTGCGCGAGGTCGCGGGCGAGCTCGGCCTGGGCCAGGCGCTGCCGCTGATCCCCGCGCTGGCCGACCCGAAGGACCTGTTCGGCCTGCTGCGCCGGTCCGAGCCCCGGCAGGTGGAGCTGGCGCTGGCGGCCTGAGGCGGCCGCTTTCGCTACGATGGGCGTCCCCCATCGTTCGCCAGCGCATGAAAACCTTTCACAACCCCCACCACGCCGGCCACGCCGGCCAGCAGGAAATGTTTCGCGGCCGCATGGTGCCCTGCCATGAGGTGCCCGCGCGGCTGGACTTCGTGCTCGCCGAACTGCAGCGCCGCCCGCTGGGGACCCTCACCCCGCCGGCCGTGGACGCCGCCGCGCTGGACACCGCCATCGCCCGCGTGCACGACGCGCGCTACCTGGCTTTCCTGCGCCACCGCCTGGGACGACTGGGTGGGCGATGGACCCGGCCAACGCGCAGCGCGACGCCCTGCCCTCGGTGTGGCCGCTGGCCAACCGGCACGGCTTTCGCAACGACGTGTTGCCGCACAACTTCGCGGCGCGCCTGGGCCTGTTCTCCTTCGACTCCGGCTCACCCCTGACCGCCGGCACCTGGGCCGCCGCGCGCGGCGGCGCGGCCTGCGCGCTCGCGGCGGCGCAGGCCGTGGCGGGTGGTGATCGCAGCGCCTTCGCGCTCTCGCGCCCGCCCGGCCACCACGCGGGGCCTGATTTTCTGGGCGGCTACTGCTTCCTGAACAACGCCGCGATCGCCGCGCAGGCGCTGCGCGACGCCGGCCACGCCAAGGTGGCGGTGCTGGACGTGGACTACCACCACGGCAACGGCACGCAGACCATCTTCTACGAACGCGCCGACGTGCTCACGGTCTCCCTCCACGGCGACCCGGCGACCGAGTACCCCTTCTTCCTCGGCCACGCGGACGAGCGCGGCGCGGGCGCGGGCACCGGTTTCAACCTCAACCTGCCGCTGCCGCGCGGCACCGGCGTGCAGGCCTGGCGCGCGGCACTCGACACCGCCCTGCGCGCGGTGAGCGATTTCGGTGCGGATGCGCTGGTGGCGCCCCTGGGCCTGGACACCTTCGAGGGCGATCCGATCTCCGGCTTCACGCTCCAGACCGGCGACTACGCCGCCGTCGGCGCGGCGCTGGCCAGCGCGGGCCTGCCCACGGTGTTCACCTTCGAGGGCGGTTACGCGGTGGACGAGGTCGGCACCAACGCCGTCAACCTGCTCGAAGGCTTCCAGCGGGCGGCCTGAGCACCCGGCTGAATCCAGGCGCGCCCCGGGTGCGTATCCAGAGGGCCATGAAGCCCTCACCACCCCCTCAACGCCCCGACATTCCCCGCCCCACCGCGCGCGGTTCCCGCCCCGTGCTGGTGTGGAGCCGGCCCGGCAATGCCCCGCAGGAGCCCCCGCAGCCCCACAATGCGCGCATGAGCGACCAACCCGACGACACCCTCATCGCCCTGCTCGACCGCATCGCCCAGCGCGACGAGGCCGCGCTCAAGGGCCTCTACGACCTGGTGTCGTCCAAGCTCTACGGGTTGTCACTGCGCGTGGTGAACAAGCACGAATGGGCCGAGGACGTGCTGCAGGAAACCTTCCTGCAGATCTGGCGCTCGGCCGGCGACTACCGCGCCAGCCTGAGCCCGCCCATGGCCTGGCTCGGCCTGATCGTGCGCAGCCGCTCACTCGATGCCCTGCGCCGGCGCAGCGCCGAGCGCGCCCACCTCACCGACGAAATCGACGACGTGATGGCCGACACGATGGAGGGCACGTCTCCCAACCCCATGGACGTGAGCCTGGCGAGCCAGCAGGCCTGGGCGCTGCACCAGTGCCTGGGCCAGCTGGAAAGCCGCCAGCGCGAGGTGGTCAGCCTGGCCTACCTGCGCGACCTGAGCCACAGCGAGCTGGCCGAGCAGCTCAAGCTGCCGCTGGGCACGGTCAAGACCTGGATCCGCCGGGGGCTGGACCAGCTGCGCACCTGCATGGCGCGCTTCGCGTGAGGACCTCGCCATGAACCTCATGAAACACCCCGAACTGCTGGACCAACTGGCCGCGGCCCACGCGCTGGGCACGCTGCGCGGCGGCGCGCGCCGCCGCTTCGAAGCCATGGCGCGCGAACAGGCGCCGGTGCGCGCCGCCGCCCTGGTGTGGCAGAGCCGCGTGGCCAGCATGAACGAACTGCAGGCCCCGAGCGAGCCGGCCCCGGCGGTCTGGACGCGCATCGAGAACCTGGTGCGCGCCGACAACGACCAGCAGGCCATGGCCGCCGCGCGTGCCACCCCACCCAACGGCCGGGGCGGCTGGCTGCGCAGCCTGGCGCTGTGGCGCGGCGCCACCGCGGCCGGCGCCCTGGCCACCGTGCTGGCCGTGGTCACGGCCGTCGGCCTGCGCGACAACCTGGGCACGCGAATCAGCGAGCTGCAAGCCCAACTCGAAGCAACGCCGCAGGTGGAGTACGTGGCCGTGCTGCACGACGACCAGGCCAGCGCGTCCATGCTGGTCACCTTCGATCCCAAGAGCAGGAAGCTCACGCTGCAGCGCGTGAGCGGCTTCCAGGAAGCGAGCGACAAGTCGCTGCAGCTCTGGGCGCTGCCGCCGTCCGGCGGCCCGCGCTCGCTCGGCGTGCTGGGTCAGGAGCGCCTGCTGCAGCTCGCCGCTGGCGAGGGCGATGTGCGCGAGGTGCCGACCCTGGCGATCAGCCTGGAGCCCAAGGGCGGCGTGCCGAGCGAGCGCGGCCCCACCGGGCCGGTGCTGTTCAAGGGCGCGCTGATCCAGAAGATGCTCTGAACCAGCCGGCTCACTGCCGCGCGGTGCGCACGTTGGCCGGCGGCGATTGCGGGTGGCTGCTGCGCCAGGGGTTGATGTCCAGCCCGCCCCGGCGCGTGTAGCGCGCGTAAACCGTGAGCTTGGCCGGCTTGCAGCGCTGCCAGACATCCATGTAGATGCGCTCGACGCACTGCTCGTGGAATTCGTTGTGGTTGCGAAAGCTCACGATGTACTGCAGCAGGCCGGCCTGGTCGATCTGCGGGCCGCTGTAGCTGATCTGCACGCTGCCCCAGTCGGGCTGGCCGGTCACCAGGCAGTTGCTCTTGAGCAGGTGGCTCACCAGGGTCTCGGTCACGGGCTGCTCATCGAGCGCGGCCGAGAGCAGCTCGGGCGCGGGCTGGTACCGCGTGCACTCCACGTCGAGCCGGTCGATGGACAGGCCGCTGAGTTCGTGCACCGGCTCGCGGTCGAAGTGCTCGGGCAGCAGCAGCTTCACGCCGGCGCTGGCCTGGATCGGGCCGCCGTGCCAGATCGCGGCGCTCACGTCGGCGCGGATGCGGTCGCGCACCGCGTCGGCGCTCGGAAACGGCGTGTTGTTGAAGCTGTTGAGGTAGAGCTTGAACGACTTGCTCTCCACGATGTGCGTGCTCTCGCAGGGCACGGTGATGTGAGCCAGCGCGACCATGGGCTTGCCGCGCGGGTTGAGCCAGCTCAGCTCGAAGGCGGTCCAGAGGTCGGCGCCCAGAAAGGGCACGCTGCCGGTGATGCCGATCTCGCGCCGCTTGGTTTCGCGCGGCAGCGGAAACAGCAGCGAGGCGTCGTACTGGTCGACGTAGGCCGAGGCGCGGCCGAGCTGGGACTGTTCGGGGGTGTTCTGGGACATGAGAGTGTCAGATGAATTCGCGTTCGCGCAGCCACTTGGTGGCGACCCATTTTTCGCCCTCGATCACGGGCGCGCCGCCGTGCAGCGTGCGGGTGGAGGGGTGGGGCCGGTCGTAGCTGAAGAAGACGGCGTTGCCGCGCACCGGCGCCACCTCGAAGCCCACGTCGGGGAAGGTGGTGCCGCCGCCGCGCGCGGGCTCGTTGAGGTACATCACCAGCGTGCGCAACGCGCTGGCCGCCGCGCCGCAGGATGGTGGGCGTGCCCGGCTCGGCGGGATCGAAGTAGTCGTAGTGCGGCTTGTACTCGGCGCCGGGCTTGTAGTTGAGCACCTGGAAGCCCTCGCCGTTCTCCAGCGGCCAGTTCAGCAGCCGCGCGATGCGCGCCTCCACGGCGGCCACCTCGGGCGTCTGGCCCCGGGTGAAGAACATGCCGCTGCTGGTGCGGTCGGGGTTGAGCTCTTCGCCGCCGGTCTTGGTTTCCACCGTGAGCGAGCGCGCCAGGTGCGGGCGCGCGGATGCGATCAGCGCCTCGCACTCTTCGGCGCTCAGCAGGTTGCCCAGCACCACCACGCGCGGGTGGTTCAGCGTGGCGATCACGTCCACCAAACGGTCGCCCGCGTCGATCTGGCGCGGGGACTGGCTCAGAGCGAAGTCGGGCACCGGCACGCCCGCCGCGGTGGAAGCCGCATCGGGCTGGGCCGCAGGCGCGACCACCGGGGGCTTGGCGGCCTGGGCGCGCAGGTGCTCGCGCAGCGTACTCTCGAGCGCCGCCACGGCCACCGACTCCTGCCAGCCGGAGGACACCATGGAGGCCAGCACCACCTCGGGGGTGAAGCCGGCGGACGCCTGCTCGATGATCCAGCGGCGCAATTCGGGGGTGATGGTCTGGCTCATGTGTGTGTCGAGGCGGTCAGGCCTTCTGTTCGCGGCGGAACACCAGCCGGTCGGGCAAGGACGCGGCGGGCACGAAACGGTAACCCTCAAGGTCGAAGCCCTTGAGCTGTTCGGGCGTGGTGGCCCGGTGCGTCACAGCGTACCGCACCATCAGGCCGCGCGCGCGTTTGGCCATGAAGCTGATGACCTTATAGCCATCGGCCTTGCGCTCCTCGAAGGCGCAGGTGACCACACGCGGCAGCAGGGCCTTGCGGTCCACGGCCTTGAAGTACTCCTCGCTGGCGAGGTTGATCACCACCGGGCTCAGGTCGGCCTTGGCGCGCTGGTTGAGGTACTCGGCGATCTGGCGGCCCCAGAACTCGTAGAGGTTCTTGCCCCGGGCCGTCTTCAGGCGCGTGCCCATCTCCAGCCGGTAGGGCTGCATCCAGTCGAGCGGGCGCAGCACGCCGTACAGGCCGCTGAGGATGCACAGGTGCTGCTGCAGCCAGTCGAGTTCGGCCTCGCCCAGGGTCTTCGCGTCCAGCCCGCCGTACACGTCGCCGTCGAAGGCGAGCACGGCCTGCTTGGCGTTCTTCGCGGTGAATTTCGGGCGCCAGGCCTGGTAGCGCGCGACGTTCAGGCCCGAGAGCGCGTCCGACAGGTCCATGAGCTCGCCGATCTGCAACGGCGTTTTTTCGCGCAGCACCTCGATGAGTTCGGTCGAGTGTTTCACGAACAGCGGCTGGGTGTGGGTGGGCACGTGCGGGGGCGTCTCGTAGTCGAGCGCCTTGGCGGGCGAGATCAGGAAGAGCATGTCGGGCTGGAGGCGGGCAGGGCCGCAGAGGGAGGCGAACACGGAAGCGGCAAGGCTTCCCGGGGGAAGCCCTGATTATCCCCAACGGGCCGTGTTACTTCAGGTCACCGGCGAGAGACGCCAGCGTTTCCGGGGGCACTTGCAGGTGCGCCGGGTAGTGGGTGTGGTCGCAACCCAGCTTGACGGCCGCGCCGGCCAGCACCGCCGCGCGCATCGGGGCCGTGAGCTCGAAGCGCACGAAGTGCACGGCCGAGGTCTTTTCGTCGTTCTCGCGGTCCAGGTCCTCGTCGGCGATGGCGTACACACGGGCATGGCCCTCGACCTCGACGAACATGCGGTCTTCCACCCCGATGAGCCGCGCGAGTTCGCGCTTGCGCTCGTTGATGTCGATGTACTCGATCATCATCGTGGCCTTCCAGTTCGTGCCATCGGGCACCAGCGGCGCGTAGGCATCGATCTCCTGCTGGATGCCCTCCTCCTCGAAGATCTTCTCGATGCGCAGCATCTCCTGGATCTGGTAGCGCATGGTGGTCTCGCACTCGAACTGCAGGTGCAGGTGTTCGCCCAGCTGCACGCTGCGCAGCCGGCGGTGCGCCATGATCTCGGGCTTGTGCACCTTGCGCCACTTGGTGTAGGCCTCCAGGCTCATGAGGGAGTCGGCGGTGATGCGGCCGGTGAGTTGCATGGTGGGTGCTCCTTGCTTTCTTACTTCAGGCCATAGGCCCGGGCCACCAGGCTCAGCGGGTGCAGCAGTTCCGGCGCACCCAGGCCGTTGACCTCGAAGCCCTGCGCGATGTGGTGACCACCGAGCGGGCAGTCCGAGCTGATGACGTCGGGCTTCGCGCCGTCCTTCATGGTGGCCATGGCCTTGAACACCGGTTTGCCGATCTTCATGGCCTGCTGGTGGTGCGCCTTCTTCACGCCGAAGGTACCGGCGTGGCCGGAGCAGCGCTCGATGGTGTTCACCGTGGTCCCGGGCACCATCTTCAGCATCTCCTCGGTCTTGCGGCCGATGTTCTGCACCCGGCCGTGGCAGGGGATCTGGTAGCTCACGTTGCCCAGCGCTTGCGGGAACTCGGTCTTGAGCAGGCCGTCGCGCTTGCGCGCCATCAGGTACTCGAACGGGTCCCACACGCTCTCCTTCACGAGCTGGGTGTCGGCATCGTCGGGGAACATCAGCGGGATTTCCTGCTTGAACATCAGCGCGCAGCTGGGCACGGCCGCGAGGATCGCGTAGCCGTCCTTCGCGTACTTCGCGAGCACCGGGATGTTGGCCTCCTTGCTTCGCTGCACCGAGTCCAGGTCGCCCAGCTCCAGCTTGGGCATGCCGCAGCATTTTTCCTTCTCGACCAGGGTGTAGGGAATGCCGTTGTGGTCGAGGATCTTGAGCAGGTCCAAGCCGATGCCGGGCTCGTTGTAGTTGATGTAGCAGGTGGCGAAGATCGCGACCTTGCCCGGTGTCTTCTCCCCATCGACCACCTTCGAGGCGTTGGCTTCGGGCGCGCCCGAGCGGAACTTCTTCGTCGCGAGTTCGGGCAGCCAGGCGTCCTGGTCGACGCCGGCCACGCGCTCCATCAGGCCGCGCGCGGTCCTGGTGCGGTTCACCGCGTTGCGCGACCTGCACCACGATCGGAATGCCGGCGAACTGGCCGTGCACGTCGGTGGAGGCGAGGAAACGCTCGGCCAGGCCCACCTCGCCCTTCTTGAACTGGATCGCCTTGGCGCGCAGCATGGTGTGCGGAAAATCCAGGTTCCATTCGTGCGGCGGTGTGTAGGGGCACTTGGTCATGTAGCAGAGGTCGCACATGTAGCACTGGTCGACCACCTTCCAGTAGTCCGCCTTGGCCAACGCCATCCACCTCCATGGTGCTGCTCTCGTCGACCAGGTCGAACAGCGTGGGGAAGGAGCCGCACAGGCTCACGCAGCGCCGGCAGCCGTGGCAGATGTCGAAGATGCGCTCCATCTCGTGCAGGCACTTGTCCTCGTCGTGGAAGTCGGGGTTCTTCCAGTCGAGCGCGTGCCGCGTCGGTGCCTGCAGATTGCCTTCTGTGCGCATGGGGATGTCTCCTCGTCTGGTGCGAGTCGTTTCGTGGGTTTTTGAAAGGGCTCGGCCAAGCCCTTTCAAAAACGCTGTGCCGGTGGCACAGCGAGGGAATGGGGGCTTGCTCAGTCCACGAGTTCGTTCAGGGCCTTTTGATAGCGGTTGGCGTGCGAGCGCTCGGCCTTGGCCAGGGTCTCGAACCAGTCGGCCACTTCGTCGAAGCCTTCCTCGCGCGCGGTCTTGGCGATGCCCGGGTACATGTCGGTGTACTCGTGGGTTTCGCCGGCCACGGCGGAGGCGAGGTTGTTGCGGGTGGAGCCGATCGGCAGGCCGGTGGCCGGGTCGCCCGATTGCTCCAGGAACTCCAGGTGGCCGTGCGCGTGGCCGGTTTCACCTTCGGCGGTCGAGCGGAACAGGGCCGCCACGTCGTTCTGGCCTTCCACGTCGGCCTTGTTCGCGAAGTACAGGTAGCGGCGATTGGCCTGGGATTCGCCGGCGAAGGCGTCTTTCAGGCACTGCTCGGTTTTCGAGCCTTTCAATGCGGGCATGTGGTATCTCCTTGCTTGCGTGGGTGGAAGAAACGCCCATGAGGCCCGGACAACAGGCGCCGAACCTGACAGGACCTCCGCAACATACGCCCGCCGGTCAGCCAGCGTCCAATAGTTCTGGGCTATGCGGGGAATTGCCCTCGCCTATCCGTGAACGGGCGTTGATATCGGCGCTCAACAGGATCGACACCCTCGGTCGAAAGCATCAAACTGGAGTGCGCCGCAGGCCTATTGAATTACGATAAGAGAAATGCGTTGCATAATGGTGAATCACAGGCCCCGCTTTCGCCCATCCAGGAGACCGACATGCCGACCACCGCCACCCTGCCCCCGCCCGCGCCGATCCAGCAGCTGCACCACTATGCGTACCGTGCGAAGGACGCCGAGGAAACGCGCCGGTTCTACGAGGACATTCTGGGCCTGCCGCTGTACCACATCATCCAGAGCGACCATGTGCCGAGCACGGGCGAGTACTGCCCGTACACGCACTTCTTCTTCCGGCTGCAGGACGGTTCCTTCATCGCCTTCTTCGACCTGGGCGACGACGAGGCCGCGCTGCCCAGCCCGAACACGCCGAAGTGGGTGAACCACATCAGTTTCCGCGTGGACACGGTGGAGGAGCTGGAGAACACCAAGGCGCGCCTGGAAGCCGGCGGCATCGAGGTGCTGGGGGTGACGGACCACCACATCTTCAAGAGCATCTACTTCTTCGACCCGAACGGCATCCGCCTGGAACTCACGGCGCAGCTGGCCGACGAGTTCGAGATGCTCAAGGAGAGCAAGACCGCGCATGCGCGCCTGGCCGAGTGGACGGCGCGCAAGGAGCAGTGGCGCAAGGAACGCGCCGAGGGCAAATCCGCCGCGCCGCTGAAGCCGCAGCAGAACGACCGGCCGGAGGTGGTTGCGCGCGTCAAGGCCTGAGGGTTTTGGCTTTGGCGTTGGCCGGGTCCGGTCGGCGAAGGGTGGGCGAGGGGCTCCGCTCATGTCCCCCGAACCGGCTTCGCCGGTTCTCCTCCTTTACTTCGCTGCGCCCCTCACCCACCCTTCGCCGACCTCCGTGCGCACCAACAACTGCGGGCACTCAACGGTCACTCTGGCGCGGTGATGCCCGGTGCTCTGCGCAGCGGGGTAAAGGAGGAGGCGGCACCAGCCGCCGGGGGACACCCGCGGAGCAGAGTGCCGGGCGTCGCCGGGCCCGCGAGGTCATCGAAAGAGACAAGAAGACATGAAGACAACCCAAACAAGGAGCGATACATGTCACTGACGACATACCGCGAGACAGCCCACACCAACAACTACGAATTCACCAGCGGTGCGGGCTACGTGCTGCCCGAATACGAATTCGTGCCCCCACCCGAACTGAACAGCGAAGCCCGGGTCCGCCACCCCATCGTCATCGTGGGCGGCGGCATCACCGGCCTCACCCTCGCCTGCTCCCTCGCCCGCCTGGGCGTGAAAGCCGTGCTCATCGACGAAGACAACACCGTCGGCGTCAAAGGCGCCTCCTCGCGCGGCATCTGCTACACCCAGAAATCGCTCGAAATCTTCCAGCGCCTGGGCATCTTCGAACGCATCGCCGCCAAAGGCACCCAGTGGAGCGTCGGCCGCACCTTCGCCGGCGACGACGAGGTCTACAACTTCGACCTGCGCCAACAAGGCAACTTCCACCTCTCCAGCCAGCCGCCCTTCATCAACATCCAGCAGTTCTACATCGAAGCCTTCCTCGTCGACCGCGTGCAGGAACTTGGCGCCGTCGAACTGCGCTGGCAGAACCGCCTCACCGCCTTCGAGCAAACCGCCGACGCCGCCACCCTCACCGTGGAAACGCCCGCCGGCAGCTACCGCATCGAAGCCGACCACGTCATCGACGCCACCGGCTCCAACAGCCCGCTGCGCAAATGGCTCAACGTCCCCTTCGACTCGCGCCGGGGCGACGACCGCTGGTGCATCGCCGACGTGCGCTTCACCACCCACCCGCCGGCCGAACGCCACACCTGGATCGAAGCACCGTTCAACGAGAACCGCGCCGTCTGGCAACACCTCATGGCCGACGACGTCTGGCGCATCGACTACCAGATGGCCCCCAACGCCGACCCCGCCTACGTGAGCCGCGAAGACGTGGTGCGCGAGCGCCTGGCGCGCCAGTTCGGGCCCGACGTGGGCGTGGAGATCGTCTGGGTCGGCCCCTACGCCTACCGCAGCGAGTGCGTGCACGCCATGCGCCATGGGCGCGTCTTCCTCATGGGCGACTCGGCCAAGGTGGTCAGCCCCTTCGGCGCGCGCGGCGGCAACACCGGCGTGGCCGACGCCGACAACCTGGCCTGGAAACTCGCCGCCGTGCTGCGCGGCAAGGCCGACGCGGCCCTGCTGCAGAGCTACCAGGACGAGCGCCTGGAAGCCGCGCAGCAGAACGTGTGCGTGACCAACCGCACCGCGCGCTTCCTGCGCCCGGCCGACGGCAGCGAGCGCCTGTTCCGCCAGGCCGCCATCAGCCTGGCCAAGCAGTACCCGTTCGCGCGCAGCCTCATCAACACCGGGCGCATGGCCGTGGCCAACCCCTACAGCCAGTCCAGCGCGTGCACCTACGCAACCGGCAGCGCGGCCGGCCAGTCGGTGCAGAACGTGCCTTTCCAATGGGCCGACGGCACCCCCGGCCAGGTCAACGACCTGCTGAACTGGGCCCAGGGCGATCTGCTGGTGCTGGTGTTCGGCGACCTCGCGCCCGCCGCGCTGCAGCGCCTGCGCCGACTCTGCCTGGACGCGCCGGTGCGCAGCGTGCAGGTGCTCGGCACCGACGGCGTGCCCGCCCAGGCCCTGGAACACGTGCGCGACCCCAAGGGCCACCTGCAGGGGGCCTGCCATGTGTTCGGCCACGCCTGGGCGCTGGTGCGCCCCGACGGCTACCTCGCCGCCACCGGCGAAACCATCAACGCCCGGCTGGTCACGGCCATCGAGCGTTCCCTTGGCCTGCGCGGAGACAAAACCCCATGAGACAAGACCTGCATTTCCAGGACGCGGACGCGTTCTACGAACAGCTGCTGGACGCCCACGCCGGCCTCAGCCGCGAAGACGCCGAACTGCTCAACGCCCGCCTGATCCTGCTGCTGGCCAACCAGATCGGCGATGCGAAGGTGCTGAAAGCCTGCATCGAAGCAGCGAAGAGAACGCCTAGCTAAAATCAGGGTCCCCCTGCTCTCCCAGACGGCATCCTGCGGGATGCCGTTTTCATTTTTGGCGCGCCCATGACCGACACCCTGAACCAGCCTGGCCTGCAATCCCTGGCCAAATCGTTCGAACCCGCTCCGCTCGAAGCCCGCTGGGGCCCCGAGTGGGAACAGCGCGGCTACGGCGCCGCCGGCTTCCGGGGCACGGGAGTACCGGAGGCCGGCGCGCCTTCGTTCGCGATCCAGCTGCCGCCGCCGAACGTGACCGGCACCCTGCACATGGGCCACGCGTTCAACCAGACCATCATGGACAGCCTCACGCGCTACCACCGCATGGCGGGCGCGAACACGGTCTGGGTGCCCGGCACCGACCACGCCGGCATCGCCACCCAGATCGTGGTGGAGCGCCAGCTGCAGGCCCAGGGCATCAGCCGCCACGACATGGGCCCGACCCCGGCCGAAGCGCGCAAGAACTTCGTCGCCAAGGTCTGGGAGTGGAAGGAGCACAGCGGCAACACCATCACCACCCAGATGCGCCGCATGGGCGACAGCGTGGACTGGGGCCGCGAGTACTTCACCATGGACGACAAGCTCAGCACGGTCGTTACCGAGACCTTCGTGCGCCTGTACGAACAGGGCCTGATCTACCGCGGCAAGCGCCTGGTGAACTGGGACCCGGTGCTCAAGACCGCCGTCTCCGACCTGGAGGTGGAGAGCGAGGAGGAAGACGGTTTCCTCTGGCACATCGCCTACCCGCTGAGCGACGGCAGCGGTTCGCTCACCGTGGCCACCACCCGCCCCGAGACCATGCTGGGCGACGTGGCCGTGATGGTGCACCCGGAAGACGAGCGCTACACCGCCCTGATCGGCAAGACGGTGAAGCTGCCGCTGTGCGACCGCGAGATCCCGGTGATCGCCGACGCCTACGTGGACCGCGAGTTCGGCACCGGCGTGGTCAAGGTCACGCCCGCGCACGACAACAACGACTACGCCGTCGGCCAGCGCCATGGCCTGCCCCTGATCGGTGTGCTCACGCTGGATGCGGCCATCAACGAGAACGCCCCGGCCAAGTACCGTGGCATGGACCGCTTCGTGGCCCGCAAGGCCGTGGTGGCCGACCTGGAAGCCGCCGGCCTGCTGGTGGAAACCAAGAAGCACAAGCTCATGGTGCCGCGCTGCGCGCGCACCGGCCAGGTGATCGAGCCCATGCTGACGGACCAGTGGTTCGTCGCCATGTCCAAGGTGAGCGAATCCGATCCCACCGGCAAGAGCATCGCGCAGAAGGCGATCGACGCCGTCGCCTCGGGCGAGGTCAGCTTCGTGCCGGAGAACTGGGTCAACACCTACAACCAGTGGATGAACAACATCCAGGACTGGTGCATCAGCCGCCAGCTCTGGTGGGGCCATCAGATTCCGGCCTGGTACGACGAGGCCGGCAACGTGATCGTGGCGCGCAACGAAGCCGAGGCCCAGGCCAAGGCCCCGGGCCGCACGCTCACGCGCGACCCGGACGTGCTCGACACCTGGTACTCCTCGGCCCTGGTGCCCTTCAGCACCATGGGCTGGCCGAACCAGAAGGACGGCGCGACCGAGGACTACAACCTCTACCTGCCCAGCACCGTGCTGGTGACGGGCTACGACATCATCTTCTTCTGGGTCGCCCGGATGATCATGATGACCACGCACTTCACCGGCCGCGTGCCGTTCAAGCACGTCTACATCCACGGCCTGGTGCGCGACGCGCAGGGCCAGAAGATGAGCAAGAGCGAAGGCAACGTGCTCGACCCGGTGGACCTGATCGACGGCGTCGCGCTCGCGCCCCTGCTCGAGAAACGCACCACCGGCCTGCGCAAGCCCGAGACCGCGCCCAAGGTGCGCAAGCAGACCGAGAAGGAATTCCCCGACGGCATTCCCGCCTACGGCGCGGACGCGCTGCGCTTCACCTTCGCGGCGCTGGCCTCGCTGGGCCGCAGCATCAACTTCGACAGCAAGCGCTGCGAGGGCTACCGCAACTTCTGCAACAAGCTCTGGAACGCCACGCGCTTCACGCTGATGAACTGCGAAGGCCACGACTGCGGCCTGCAGGAACACACCAAGGCCGAATGCGCCGTGGGCCAGCCCTTCCACGGCTACCTGAGCTTCAGCCAGGCCGACCGCTGGATCAGCTCGGTGCTGCAGAAGGTGGAGGCCGAGGTGGCCAAGGGCTTTGCCGAGTACCGGCTCGACAACGTCGCCAACGCGATCTACGACTTCGTCTGGAACGAGTTCTGCGACTGGTACCTGGAGATCGCCAAGGTGCAGATCCAGACTGGCGATGCCTCGCAGCAGCGCGCCACGCGGCGCACGCTGATCCGCACGCTCGAAGCCATCCTGCGCCTGGCGCACCCGATCATCCCCTTCATCACCGAAGAACTTTGGCAGAAGGTCGCGCCCGTGGCCGGCCTGCCCGGCGCGTCGGTGAGCATCGCGCGCTACCCCGAGAGCCAGCCGGCCAAGATCGACGAGGCCGCCATCGCGCACGTGGTCAAGCTCAAGGCCCTGGTCGACGCCTGCCGCACGCTGCGCGGCGAGATGAACGTGTCACCCGCCACGCGCCTGCCGCTCTACGTGCTGGGCGATACCGCCTTCATGCAGGCCGCCGGCCCGGTGCTGCAGGCCCTGCGCAAGCTCAACGAGGTGCGCGTGTTCGAAGACGAGGCCGCCTGGGCCGCCGCCGCGCAGGCCGCGCCCGTGGCCGTGGTGGGCGAGGCGCGCATGTGCCTGTTCATGGAGATCGACGTCGCCGCCGAGAAGGCCCGCCTGGGCAAGGAAGCGGCCCGCCTGGAAGGCGAGATCACCAAGGCCAACGGCAAACTCTCGAACGAAGCCTTCGTGGCCAAGGCACCACCGGCCGTGATCGAGCAGGAGAAGAAACGCGTGGGCGACTTCAGCGCCACGCTGGACAAGGTGCGCGAGCAACTGGCCCGTTTGGGCGCCTGAGGTATCGGGTCAAGAGGCACCGCGGAACCGGCTTTGCCGGGCCGCTGGTGCCGCCCCCCTGCCAGGGGGACGCGCGAAGCGCGGCGGGGGGTCAACCCCGATGCATCGCGATCGAACTCCACTGCGACGGTGACACCGCCTGCGGATCGCTCGTCGTGTCCTGGTAGTCGACGTTGTCGAGCGCCGAGAAGTCGCTCACCCGGTTCTCGTTGTGCTGCGCGGACTCCGGCGACAGGGTCTCGTGCATACGGTGCGCCACGTACCAGCTGGCGCGCAGCTTGGCCTCACGGGTGTGCGAACCCAGGCGCGGCGTGAGGTGCAGATTGGGAATGCCGTGCAGCGGCGTGCCTTCGGCCGCGAACTGCGGGTTGGCGCCATCGAGCAGACAGGCGTCGATGCGGCCGTCGCACAGCGCCAGGGCCAGGGCCTCGGCATCGAACAGCGAGCTGCGGCTCACGCCCACCCAGAGCTGGCCGGGCTTGCAGTGGTTGAGCATGCGCTCGTTGATCCAGCCCCGGAAACGCGAGGCGTAGACCATCTGCAGCGAGATCGCGTCCGAATGGGCCAGCAGTTCCTGCAGCGACACGGGTTCGACCTTGAGCTTGTCCCAGATGTCGGCGGCGTGGTGCACGGCCGGGTCGTAGCCCAGCAGGCGCACGCCCAGGCTGCGCAGCATGGGCGCCAGCGTGTGCGCCACCGGTGCCAGGCCCAGCAGTCCGACGGTGCTGCCCGAGAGTTCGCGGCCCATGCGCACCTGGGCGATCTTGCGCCCCAGCAACGCGCTGACCATGCCCCGGCGGTACAGCATCAGCAGGCCGTACAGCAGGTACTCGGCGTTCGAGCGCACCGTGGCGCTGCGCGCCTGCAGCACGCGCACGTTGCGCCGCGCGCAGGCGTTGAGATCGGTGTTGTCGCTGGAGATCTGCATGCGCGCCACGATCTCGAGCTTGGGCGCGAAATCCAGGAATTCGCTGGAGACCACCACGTGCGGCGGCAGCACGATGGCGCGGGTCTTGTAGGTGCTCTTGCGCAGCTCGGCGGGATCGTCGGCCAGCTCGGGCCGGAAACTCACCTCATGGCGTTCCTGCAACCAGGCCAGCGCCTCGGGCACGAGCGGATCAAGCAGCAGAACTTCCATGGTGTGGGCAGGGCGGTGTGGAGGATGAAGAAACCTGATCGCGCCTGCCTGTGCTCAGCGGCGCTTGAGCAGGGTGATGTGGTCGCCGCCCACCGTCTCCTGCTGCATCAGCAGGTTGCCCGTCTGTTTGGCAAAGGCCTGGAAATCGCGCACCGAACCCGCGTCGGTGGAGATCACCTTGAGCGTCTGGCCGCTGAGCATGTCGGCCAATGCCTTCTTCGCTTTGAGGATGGGCAAGGGGCAGTTCAAGCCGCGGGCATCGAGTTCTTTGTCGGCAGTCATGGGGTGGGGGGTATTCCTGGGTTGTCAACATTCTAAGCGGCCCACAGCGCGCGGCGGCCCCCGTGCGGGGCCCAAAGCACGCTAGCCGGCGCCGTCGGCCGGACCCGCGGCGGGTTTCTGTGACAAATCTTCCATGAAGACGGGCTCGTGCCCCTGTTGGCGCAGCCATTGCGCCAGGGCCAGCCCGGTGCCGGCCCGCCAGCAGCGCACCTGTTCGGGCCGCATCAGCTTGTAGTCGACCAGCTCGGGCGAGAGCCGCACCTCGCCGTGCGCGCGCGCGTGGTAGGTGATGATGACCTGGTTCATGCGCTGGAAATCGTGCACGCCCACCAGCTCCAGCGCATCCACCTCCAGCGAGGTTTCCTCGGCGATCTCACGCCGGATGCCCTCTTCGGGCGTCTCACCGGCCTCCATGAAGCCGGTGATGAGGCCGAACATCTTGCCCGGCCAGGCCGCGTTGCGCGCCAGCAGGATGAGCCCGTCCATCTCCACGATGGCCGCGAGCACCGGCGTCGGGTTGTTCCAGTGGGTGAAGCCGCAGGCCGGACAGCGCAGCCGCTGGGTGAAGCCGCCGTCTTCCTCCATGCCGATCAGCGCCAGCGGCGTGGCGCACACGGGGCAGAACCGGAATTCGGTGCTCATGGTCGGCCGCTGGCGCTCAGGCCGGAAAAACGCCGGTGGAGAGGTAGCGGTCGCCCCGGTCGCAGACCACGAAGACGATGGTGGCGTTCTCGACCTGGCTGGCGATCTGCTGCGCCACCCAGCAGGCGCCCGCCGCCGAGATGCCGCCGAAGATGCCCTCTTCGCGCGCCAGCTGGCGGCACATGGCCTCGGCGTCGCCCTGGCCCACGTACACCAGCTCGTCCACCGTGCTCGGGTCGTAGATCTTGGGCAGGTACTCGGTGGGCCACTTGCGGATGCCCGGGATGCGCGAGCCCTCGCTGGGCTGGGCGCCGATGATGCGCACGGCCGGGTTCTTTTCCTTCAGAAAACGCGACACGCCGGTGATGGTGCCGGTGGTGCCCATCGCGCTCACGAAATGGGTGATGCGCCCGCCGGTCTGGGCCCAGATCTCGGGGCCGGTGGTTTCGTAGTGGATGCGCGGGTTGTCGGCGTTGGCGAACTGGTCGAGCACGCGGCCCTTGCCATCGGCCTGCATCTTCTCGGCCAGGTCGCGCGCGGATTCCATGCCGCCGCTCTTGGAGGTGAGGATCAGCTCGGCGCCGAAGGCCTTCATGGTCTGGGCGCGCTCGATGGACAGGTCCTCCGGCATGATCAGCACCATGCGGTAACCCTTGATGGCCGCGGCCATGGCCAGGGCGATGCCGGTGTTGCCCGACGTGGCTTCGATCAGGGTGTCGCCGGGCTTGATGTCGCCCCGTTCCTCGGCGCGCTTGATCATCGAAACGGCGGGCCGGTCTTTCACGGAACCGGCGGGGTTGTTGCCCTCCAGCTTGCCCAGGATCACGTTGCCTCGCGCCTGGTTGGCCGCCGCGCCAATGCGCTGCAGCGCCACCAGCGGCGTGTTGCCGATGGCGTCTTCAATCGTCGGGTAGTTCATCCCACCACTGTGCCATAATTTCGAGTCTCCCTTCTGGCAGCCCGGGTGGTGAAATTGGTAGACGCGCCGGACTCAAAATCCGGTTCCGAAAGGAGTGTCGGTTCGATTCCGACCCCGGGCACCACGACACAATCCCAAGCCGTGCAGGCAAGCCGCACGGCTTTTTTGTTGCCCGCCGCTCAGGCCAGGCCCTGCGCCACCGTGGGGTAGCGCAGGCGCAGGCCCAGCTCGCCCTTGAGGCGCTGGTTGCGCAGCCGGCGCGACTCGCTCATGAAACTCAGCAGCACCAGTGGCAGCTGGTCGCCCGCGCCCTCGCGCGCCAGGCGCGGCGGCCGGGGCAGGCCGTACAGATCGGCCGCGAGGTCGAAGTAGTCGCCCATCTTGAGTTCGGTGTCGTCCACCACGTTCAGGTTGCGCTGCGGCCGACCGCGCCAGAGCGCGAGCACGCAGGCGCGCGCCAGGTCGTCGGCGTGGATGTGGTTGGTGTACACGTCGTCCTCGGCGCGCAGCACCGGCGTGCCGCGCAGCAGGCGCTCGCGCGGCGTGCCACCGGCCCGGTCAGGCGCGTAGATGCCGGGAATGCGCAGCACCGTGGTGCGCACGCCGGTGGCGCGGCCCAGCCAGTGCACGGCGGCCTCGGCGTCCACCCGGCGCCAGGCGCGCGGCGTCTTGGGGTTCGCGGGCGAGGCTTCGTCCATCCAGCGGCCCTGGCCGTCGCCGTAGACGCCGGTGGTCGACCCGTAGACCACCGAGGCGGGCAGCGAACGCTGCGCCAGGACCCGGGTGAGCGCGCGGGTGCGCGGGTCCAGCCGCCAGTCGGCCAGCTCTTCCGAGGGTGGCGGCGCCAGGTGCAGCACGGCGCGCTGGCCAGGCCGGCCAGGCGGCGCAGGCTGCGCGGGTCGTCCAGGTTGCCCTGCAGCGGGGTGATGCCCAGGGCCCGCAGCTCGGGGCCGCGCGCGGCGCTGGAGGTGAGGGCCAGCAGGCGCGCGCGGGCACCGCCGCCCAGCACGCGCGCTGCGCGCTGGCCCACGTCGCCACAACCCACGATGAGAACCCGTTCACGCCGGAAGCGTGCGGGCAAAGCGCCGAGAAGGCTCATGCGAAATCCGGATTTGAGACAATGGCGGGTTGCCACACGGGGGGTCGCCCCCGTCGGCCTTTCCCGTTCCAACACGTGCCAGTATGACATTCACCATCACCGTCGAGCCCAGTGGGCGCACCTTCACCGCCGAGCCCGACGAGTCCATGCTCGCCGCCGGCATCCGCCAGGGCATCGGCCTGCCCTACGGCTGCAAGGACGGCGCCTGCGGTTCCTGCAAGTGCAAGCTGGTCTCGGGCAGCGTGACGCATCGCCACCACCAGCCCAAGGCGCTGAGCGCCGACGAGGAAGCCGCCGGCTACGTGCTCACCTGCTGCGGCGTGGCCCACAGCGACGTGGTGCTCGAATCGCGCCAGGTCACCGAGGCGGGCGCCTTCCCGATCAAGAAGATGCCGGTGCGCGTGAGCACCCTGGAGCGCGCCTCGCACGACGTGATCGTGCTGCGCCTGCAGCTGCCGGCGAGCGACGCCTTCCAGTACCACGCGGGCCAGTACGTCGAGTTCCTGCTGCGCGACGGCGACCGCCGCAGCTACTCCATGGCCAACGCACCGCACACGCAGGCCACGGCGCCCGCGCTGGAACTGCACCTGCGCCACATGCCCGGCGGCAAGTTCACCGACCACGTGTTCGGCGCCATGAAGGAAAAGGACATCCTGCGCATCGAAGGGCCCTACGGCAGCTTCTTCCTGCGCGAGGACAGCGACAAGCCTCTCGTGTTCCTCGCCTCGGGCACGGGCTTCGCGCCTATCAAGGCGGTGATCGAGCACATGCAGTTCAAGGGCATCACCCGCCCCGCCACGCTGTACTGGGGCGGCCGCCGCCCGGCCGACCTGTACCAGAGCGCCTGGATCGAGGCGCGCCTGGCCGAGATGCCCAACCTGCGCTACGTGCCCGTGGTGTCCGACGCCCTGCCCGAGGATGCCTGGACCGGCCGCACCGGCTTCGTGCACCAGGCCGTGCTGCAGGACTTCCCCGACCTCTCGGGCCACGAGGTGTACGCCTGCGGCGCGCCCATCGTGGTCGAGTCGGCCCACCGCGACTACGTCGCCCAGGCCGGCCTGCCCGACGAGGCCTTCTTCGCCGACTCGTTCACCAGCGCCGCCGACAAACTGTGACCCACCCCCGTCGCTTGCTCACTGCGTGTAGCCGCATCCCCCCTCTAGGGGGCAGCGCCAGCGGCCCGGCAGAGCCGGTTCCGCGGCGCTTCTGACTGTGCACCCGTTCACTCATAGGAGACAACCATGCTGAACCGCCGCCAACTGATCACCCGCTCCGCCCTGGCTTCGGCCAGCCTCGCCCTGCCGGGGTTCGCCTCGGCGCAGGCCGCCAACACCACGCGCATCGTGGTGCCCTTCGCGGCGGGCGGCCCGATCGACGTGACGGCGCGCATCGTGGCCGAAGCGGTCAAGGGAACGCTGGGCACGGTGATCGTGGAGAACCGGCCCGGCGCGGGCGGCAACATCGGCGTGAGCGCGGTGGCCAAGGCGCCGGCCGACGGCCTCACGCTGGGCATCGCCACCACGGCCTCGCACGGCATCAACCCCTGGCTGTTCAAGCAGCTGCCCTACGACCCGGCCAAGGACTTCGCCGCCATCACGCAGATGCTGCGCGTGCCCAACGTGCTGGTGATGAACGCCGAGACCGCCACGCGCCTGAACATCCACTCGGTCGCCGACCTGATCGCCTACGGCAAGGCCAACCCCGGCAAGCTCAACTACGGCTCGGGCGGCAACGGCAGCGCCGGCCACCTCGCGGGCGAGCTGCTGAAGAACCAGGCCGGCATCTACGCCGTGCACATCCCCTACAACGGCGGCAACCCGGCGCAGCTGGGCCTGCTGTCGGGCCAGGTCGACTTCAACATCGACAACCTCGCCACCGCCGCGGCCAACATCCGCTCGGGCAAGCTCAAGGCCCTGGCCGTGACCACGGCTCAGCGCAGCAGCGTGATGCCCGATGTGCCCACCGTGGCCGCCACCCTGCCCGGCTTCGAGATCGACACCTGGTGGGGCCTGATCGCCCCGGCCGGCACGCCGGCCGAGACGGTGCGCAAGCTCAACACCGCCTTCAACGCCGCGCTGAACTCGGCCGAGGTGAAGACGCGCTTCGCCCAGCTGCTGGCCGAGCCCGCACCCAGCACGCCCGAGCAGTTCGACGAGTTCATGAAGAACGAGCGCGCGAAGTACCAGCGCATGGTGAAGATCTCGGGCGCGACCGTGGACTGACCCCCATCACGTTCACAACGAAAAAGCCCCGCCGAAGCGGGGTTTTTTCGTTGGACGCGCGGCGCCCTTACTTGCGCGCGGCGACAGCCTTCTCGGCCTTGGTCACGAGGTCGGCACCGATCTGGTTCTTCCACTTGTCGTAGACCGGGCGCGTCACCTTGACGAACTCAGCGCGCTGCTCCGGCGTCAGCTCGGTCACGGTCACGCCCATGTCGCTGAGCTGCTTGATCAGCGGCTTGCCCGGCTCGACCAGGCCCTTGCGGGCCAGCGCCTTGCCTTCCTTGCCGGCGTCGATGGCGGCCTGCTTGACGATGGCGCGGTCGGCCTCGGTCCAGCTGGCCCAGATGTCCTTGTTCACCACGAAGATCAGCGGATCGGCCACGTAGCCCCAGAGCGTGAGGTGCTTCTGCTCCACGGTGGGCAGCTTGGCGGCGAGGAACACCGACAGCGGGTTCTCCTGGCCATCCACGGCGCGGCTGGCCATGGCGGGCTGGGCGTCGGCCCAGCTCATCTGCGTGGGGTTGGCGCCCAGCGCGGTGAAGGTGTCCAGGAACAGCGGCGAACCCACCACGCGGATCTTCAGGCCCTTGAGGTCGGCCGGGGTCTTGATGGCGTGCTTCGAGTTGGAGATCTCGCGGTAGCCGTTCTCGCCCCAGGCCAGCGGCACGGCGCCGGCCTTTTCGATGTCCTTGAACAGCTGCGTGCCCACTTCGCCGGTGGTGAGCGCGTCGATGGCCGCGAAGTCGGGCATCAGGAAGGGCATGGAGAACAGGTTGAGCTGGCGCACCTGGGGCGACCAGTTGATGGTCGAGCCTACGGCGAGGTCGATCACGCCCTGGCGCAGGCCACTGAACTCGCGCGTCTGGTCGCCTTGCAGCAGCGACACGCCGGGGTACAGCTTGATGTTGATGCGGCCCTGGGTGCGCTCGCGCACGAGGTTGGACCAGATCTCACCGCTCTTGCCCCAGGGGAAGGCCGTGCCCAGCACCAGCGACATGCGGTACTCGGCCTTGTAGGCGCTGGTGCTCTGGGCAAAGCCCTGCGTGGTCACGGCCAGCGCGGCGGCGGCCAGCGTGGTGGTCAGGAAGGTGCGCAGTTTCATGAGTTTGTCTCCTTGGTTGAAATGGAAAATCAATAGCCCAGTCGGGCAGGCAGCCACAGCGCGAGCTGCGGGAAGGCGATCACCAGCACCATGACGAGGAACATGGCCAGCAGCATGGGCCCGACCCAGCGGATGGTGGACTCCATGCGCACCCCGGCGATGCGGCACGAGACCATGAGGTTCACGGCCAGCGGCGGCGTGAACTGGCCCAGCGCGACCTTGAGCGTGAGGATCACGCCGAACCACACCGGATCCCATTGGTAGTGCTCCATGATGGGCATGAGCAGCGGCACGAAGATCAGGAAGATCGAGATGCCGTCGAGGAACATGCCCACGGTGATGAGCAGCAGGATCAGCAGCGAGAGCACACCGTACTCGCCCAGGCCCGAGTTCACGATGGCGTTGCGCACCCGGGTCGATCACGCCCAGCGTGGACAGCGAGAACGCGAAGATGCCCGCCAGCGAGACCACCAGCAGGATGATGCCGGAGAGCTCACCCGCTTCGCGCAGGATGGGGAACAGGTCGCGCACCTGGATCGTGCGGTGGATCACCATGCCCACGAACAGGCCGTAGAACACCGCGACCACGGCCGCTTCGGTCGGCGTGAACCAGCCCGCGCGCATGCCGCCCAGGATCAGCACCGGCGCGGCCAGGCCCCACAGGGCTTCGCGCAGGCTCTTCCAGAACGGCGGGCGTGGCATGGCGGCTTCGAGCGCGCCCATCTTGTGTTTGCGCGCCAGCCACACGGCCGGCACGATCAGCGCGATGCCGGCCAGCACGCCGGGCACCATGCCGGCGGCGAACAGCGCGGGCACCGAGGCGCCAGGCACCAGCACCGAGTAGATGATGAAGGCCACCGAGGGCGGGATCAGGATGTCGGTGGCGGCGGCCGCGCCGACCACGCTGGCCGAGAACGAACCCGGGTACCCCGCGCGCGCCATGGCCGCGATCATCACGCCACCCACCGCCGCCGCGTTGGCCGGACCCGAGCCCGAGATGCCGCCGAGGAACATCGCCACCACGATCGCCACCAGCGGCAGCATGCCCGGGCCGCGCCCGACGATCGCGACCGCGAAGTTCACCAGCCGCAGCGCCACGCCCGAGCGGTCGAAGATGGAGCCGACCAGCACGAACATGGGAATGGCCAGCAGCGGGTACTTGCCCAGGCCGGCGTAGAAGTTCTGCGGCACGGCCAGCAGGCCGAACCACTGGGTGTTGAAGTCGGCCATGGCGATGGCGGCGGCGCCGGCCAGGCCCAGGGCCGCAGCGATGGGCACGCCGGCGAACATGGCGCCGAGGAAGAGCAGGAAGAGCAGCGCGGCGATCATGGCTGTTCTCCGGCGCGGCGCAGGCGGTTGAAGCGGCCCAGCGCGCGCAGCGCGATCGCCAGCGAGAGGATGGGCAGCCACATCGAGTACCACCACTGCGGCAGGCCCAGGCCCGGCGAGACTTCCTCGTAGATGTAGTGGTCCCAGACCATGCGCACGCTCAGGCCCGCCATCAGCAGGAACAGCAGCACCATGGCCATCGCGCCCCACAGCGCCAGCAGGTGGCGCCGGCGCGGGGAGCCGGCGTCGGCGAAGAACTCGATGCGGATGTGGCGGTGCCGCGCCACCGCGGCCGAACTCGCCACCAGCGTGAGCACGATCATGAGGAAGATCGAGAACTCTTCGGTCCAGGCGAAGGACTGGTCGGTGAAGTAGCGCGCGATCACGTTGCCGAAGGTGATCAGGGCCAGCAGCGCCATCGAGATGACGGTCAGCCAGTCTTCGATGCGCAGCGGCACCCGGGTGTTTTCATCGTCCGGGTTGGCGGGCGTGGCGGCATCGGCGTCGTCGGCGCGCGCGTCGCGTGGGGGGTCGGTAGGTGCGGACATGGGATGTGGGAACGGCAGGCCGGCGGCCCGGCGGCCACGGCGAAAGAGCCAGGGATCATAGACGTTTTCCCCTTTTGACCCCTGTCCTGCGGGTGCCACCTCCCCATGAAAAACGGCACCCGAAGGTGCCGTTGCCATCAAAGTTGAAGCGCTCAGCCCAGTGGAACCGGCACGAAGATCTGGCTGCCGTCGCGCTGGATCAGCAGCGCCAGCGACTTGGTGGACTTGCCCAGCATGGCGCGCACCTGCTCCACGCTCTGCACCTTGGCGCCGTTGACCGCGAGCAGCACGTCGCCGGGCTGCACGCCGGCCAGCGCCGCCGGACCCTGGGCGTCTTCGACCACGAGGCCACCGTCCACCCCGACTTCGCGCTTCTCCTGCGGCGCCAGCGGGCGCAGCGCCAAGCCCAGGCGGCCCTGGTCGGCCGCCTTTTCATCGCCGGCCGTCTTCACGGCCTTGGCCGCGGCGTCGCCCAGTTGCGCCGTCAAGCTCACCGGCTTGCCCTGGCGCCACACGTCCAGCTTCACCTTTTCGCCGGGCAGGGCCTGGCCAATCAGGGCCGGCAGGTCGCCCGAACTCACGATGGGCTGGCCTTCCATCTGGCGGATCACGTCGCCCACCTGCAGGCCGGCCTTGGCGGCCGGGCTGCCCGGCTCCACGCTGGAGACCAGCGCGCCTTCGGGCTTGTCGAGCTGGAAGGACTCGGCCAGGGTCTGGTTCACCTCCTGCACCGAGACGCCCAGGCGCGCGTGGCTGGCCTTGCCGTGGGCCACGATCTGGTCTTTGACCTTGAGCGCGGTCTCCATGGGGATCGCGAACGACAGGCCTTGGTAACCGCCGGTGTGGCTGTAGATCTGCGAGTTGATGCCCACCACCTCGCCGCGCGCATTGAACAGCGGGCCGCCCGAGTTGCCCGGGTTCACCGCCACGTCGGTCTGGATGAAGGGCACGAAGCTGTCGTCGGGCAGCGAGCGGCCCTTGGCGCTGACCACGCCGGCGGTCACGCTGTTCTCGAAGCCGAACGGCGCGCCGATGGCCAGCACCCACTCGCCCACCTTCAGGTCCTTGGTGCTGCCCAGGGGCACCACGGGCAGGTCCTTGGCGTCGATGCGCAGCACCGCCACGTCGGTCTTGGGGTCCGAGCCCAGCACCTTGGCCACGAACTCGCGGCGGTCGGTGAGCTTGACGGTGACGCGCTGCGCGTTGCGCACCACGTGGGCGTTGGTCAGCACCAGGCCATCGGCGCTGATGATGAAGCCCGAGCCCTGGCCGCGCGAGGGCGCTTCGGGCGCACCACCCTGGCCGGGGCCCTGGAAGCGCTTGAAGAATTCGAAGAAGGGGTCGTTGGGGTCGATACCGGGCGGCAGGCGGTTCTGCGCCTGCTGGCCGTCTTCCGCGCCGGCCTTGCCGATCACGCTGATGTTGACCACGGCCGCGCCGTGGCGCTGCGCGATCTGCGAGAAGTCGGGCACGGCGGCGGCCGTCACCAGGGGCGCGGACTGGGTGACGACCGGTGTGGCCGCCGTGGCATGGGTACCGGAGACCAGCCCCACGCTGGCGCCGCCGACGATGCCCGCGGCCGCCAGGGACAGCACCAGGCGCGTCGCGGTGAGAGACAAGGTTTTCATGAGAGCTCCTTCAGCAAGGACAGGTTGAACATGTCCTTGAATATGGGCCCTCAGAGTTAGACGGTTCTTAAAGGCAGCCGCACCGCGATGCGCAGGCCGCCGAGGCGGGGCGAGCGGTCCAGCGCCAGCGCGGTGCCGTGCAGTTGCGCGATGGCGTTCGCGATCGCCAGACCCAACCCGCTGCCGGTGGCGGTCGAGCCCGGCACGCGGTAGAAGCGGTCGAGCACGCGCGCACGGTCGGCCTCGGGGATGCCGGGGCCGCTGTCTTCCACCAGCAGCACCAGCTGGTCTTGGTCGCGCCGCACCGCCACGTCCACCGTGCCGCCTTCGGGCGTGTACTTCAGCGCGTTGTCCACCAGGTTGCCGAGCAGGATGCGCAGGGGCTCGGCGTGGCCGTTCACCGGCCCTTTGTCGGCCTCGCCCAGGCCGAGGTCGATGCGGCGCGTGGCCGCCAGCGGCGCCGCGTCGGCCACCACCTGGGCCGCGAGTTCGGCCAGCGACACGGGCTGCGCCGGCTCACCGCTGGAGGGCTGGGCCTGCTGGCGCGCGAGCACCAGCAGCTGCTCCACCAGCCGCGTGGCGCGGTCGATGCCGGCCAGCAGGCGCTCCGTCGCCAGTTGGCGCGTGGCGTCGTCGGGCGCGCGCTGCAGGCCCTGCACCTGCAGGCGCAGCGCGGCCAGTGGTGAACGCAGCTCGTGCGCGGCCTCGGCCACGAAGTTCTTCTGCGCGTCGAAGGCCTGGCGCACGCGGCCGAACAGCAGGTTGAGCTCGTGCACCAGCGGGCGGATCTCGTCGGGCAGGCCGGCTTCGCTCACCTCGGCCAGCTCATCGGCCTCGCGCGCGGCCACCTGGCGCCGCACCCGGGCCACGGGCGCGAGCGAGGCGCTCACCACCGCCCAGGCCACCAGCATCAGCAGCGGTGCCATCCAGGCGATGGGCAGCACGGTGCGCCAGGCCAGCGCGCGCGCCATGGTCTGGCGCGGCCGCAGGTCCTGCGCCACCTGGATCACCTGCGTGCGCGACTGCATGGAGTAGACACGGTAGGGCTTGCCGTCGACCTCGATGTTGGAGAAGCCCAGCACCGCGCGCTGCGGCAGCGCCGCGCCCGTGCCGGACTGGAACACGCGCAGACCTTCCTGCGTCCAGACCTGCACGAAGAAGTCGAACGCCTCGGCCGGCAGCGGTGGGTCGTCGCCCGGCGGCGCGGGCAGACCCGGGGGCATCACACCGGCGCGCAGGGCCTGCGCCATCTGCTCCATGTGGTAGTCGAAGATGCCGTCGGCCTCGGCGCGCGCCTGGCGGTACACCACCGCCACCTGCAGGCCCGCCGCGAGCACGATGGCCAGCAGCAGCAGGCCGATCAGGCGCGCGCGCAGCGAATGCGCGCCAGGCGCTGAAGGTTCATGCCTTGGGCACCATGTAGCCCACGCCGCGCACGTTCTGGATCAGGCCGGCGCCGAGCTTCTTGCGCACGCCGTGGATGTAGACCTCGACCGCGTTGCTGCTCACGTCGTCCTTCCAGCCATAGAGCTTTTCCTCCAGCTGCGCGCGCGAGAGCACGCGGCCGGGCCGCGCGATCAGCGGTTCGAGCACGGCCCATTCGCGCGCCGAGAGCACCACCGGCTCGCCCTGCGCCGTCACCTCGCGCGTGGCGGTGTTGATGCTCACGCCCAGGTGCTCGTAGACCGGCTCGGCCCGCCCCGAGGCGCGGCGCAGCAGCGCGCGGATGCGCGCGAGCAGCTCGTCGAGGTCGTAGGGCTTGAGGATGTAGTCGTCGGCACCGGCGTCCAGGCCCTGCACGCGCTGCTGCACCGAGTCGCGCGCGGTGGCGATGAGCACCGGCACGCGGTTCTTGCGGGCCCGCAGTTCGCGCAGCACCTCCAGGCCGTCGCGGCGCGGCAGGCCGAGGTCGAGCAGGATGAGGTCGTAGCTCTCGGCCTGCGCCGCCGTGGCGGCCATCTCGCCGTCGCGCACCCAGTCGACCGCGTAGTGCTCCGCCCGCAGCAGGTCCAGCACCGCTTCGCCAATCATGGTGTCGTCTTCGACCAGCAACAGCCTCATGGCAATGCACTCTCCAGGTCCGTGGGTTGTCGAACACCCCGGCGGGGCGCCCCGCGTCCATGGTGCGGGGCTTGGCTTAGGCCGATCTTAGGCGCCCGCGAGCAGCTTCTTCAGATCGCCCGCCAGCGCGGCCGCGCCGCTGCCGTAGCGGTTGTACAGGCGGATGCGGCCCTGCGGGTCGTACACGTAGCTGCCGGCCGAGTGGTCCATGGTGTAGCTCGTGGGCGTGGGGCCTTCGACTTTCTTGTAGTAGATCTTGTAGCTCTTGGCCAGCGCGGGCAGTTCGCCGGGGGCCGCGTAGAGGGCGAGGAAGCTCGGGTCGAAGCTGCGCAACGTACTGCTTCATGACCTCGGGCGTGTCGCGCTCCGGGTCCACGCTGACGAACAGGCCTTGCAGGCGCTCACCGTCGGCGCCGAGCAGGCGCCTGGCCTCGGCCAGCTCGGTCATGGAGGTGGGGCAGACGTCGGGGCACTGGGTGAAGCCGAAGAAGATCACGACCGCCTTGCCCTTGAAATCGGCGAGGGTGCGCGGCTGGCCGTTGTGGTCGGTGAGCGAGAAACCGGTGGCGTAGTCGGCGCCGGTGATGTCGATGCCGGTGAACGCGGCCGGCGCGTCGGCCTTGTCGCTGCAGGCGGTGAGGGCCACGGTGCCCAGGCTCAGGGCGAGAAGTTGTCGACGGTTCATGGCTCGGGACTCAGACATAGTGATCGATCAGCAGCGCGGCGAAGAGCACCGCGAGATGAATGAGGGAGAAACGGAAGGTTTTGCGCGCGAGCGCATCGGAGTAGTTGCGCCAGAGCGCGAAGGCATAGCCGCAGAAACCGATGCTCAGCACCACTGCGACCACGAGGTAGATCCAGCCGCTCATGCGCATCACGAAAGGCATGAGGCAGGCGGCGAACAGCACGAAGGTGTAGAGCAGGATCTGCAGGCGCGTGAACTCGGAGCCGTGCGTGACCGGCAGCATGGGCAGGCCGGACTTGCGGTAGTCCTCCACCCGGTACAGGGCCAGCGCCCAGAAGTGCGGCGGTGTCCAGAGGAAGATGATGAGGAACAGGATCAGCGCCTCGGGCGACACCACGCCGGTCATCGCGGCCCAGCCCAGCACCGGCGGCATGGCGCCCGAGGCGCCACCGATCACGATGTTCTGCGGCGTGAGCGGCTTGAGGATCACGGTGTAGACCACCGCGTAACCCACGAAGGTGGCGAAGGTGAGCCACATGGTCAGCGGGTTGACCCAGAGGTAGAGCACGGCCGAACCGGCGACGCACAACACGGCCGAGAAGGTGAGTGTCTTGCCGTTGGTGAGCTGGCCCTTGGCGGTGGGGCGCCAGGCGGTGCGCTTCATCTTCGCGTCGATGTGCTGCTCGACCACGCAGTTGAAGGCCGCGGCGGCACCTGCCACCAGCCAGATGCCGAAGCAGGCGATGGCCGCGAGCCGCACCTGGGCCCAAGTGGGCGCGCCGGGAACGGCCAGCACCATGCCGATGAGGGCGCAGAACACGATGAGCTGGATCACGCGCGGCTTGGTCAGCGCGTGGTACTGGCGCCAGACCGAGGGCAGCGCGGCGGCAATAGGAGGGGTGGGCGCGGTGCTCATCGGATCGGTGTGGACAGGTGCAGGGAAGTGGCGGACGAAGCGGCATCGCGCTGGCTGGCGCGGCGCGTGCCGCAGAGCGCGCCGGTGAGCACGATCACCAGCGCGGCCGCGCCGCCGGTGTGGCCCACGGCGGCCAGCAGCGGCCAGTCGAGCACCACGTTGGTCAGGCCGCTGGCGAACTGCCAGGCGGCCAGCAGGAGCAGCGCGCGCGCGGCGGGTCGCATGCCGTCCACCGACCACAGGCGCCAGCCCAGCCAGAGCATGGCGGCCAGCACGAGGTAGGCCATGAGGCGGTGCACGTAGTGGATGGCGGTCAGCGCGGGGAAGGTAATGAGTTCGCCGGTGTGGTTCTGGCCCAGCTCGCGCCAGAGCGTGAAGCCCTCGCGGAAGTTCATCGCCGGCCACCAGCTGCCCTGGCAGGTGGGGAACTCGCCGCACACCAGCACGGCGTAATTGGTGCTGACCCAGCCACCGAGGGCGATCTGCAGCCACAGCAACACGAACACCGCGCCCAGCGCCCAGCGCAGGCGGCCCGGCAGCGGCACGGGCCCGGCGTGGCCCGGCTCGGCCAGCGCGTAGCCCACCGACTGCGCGCGCAACAGCGCGAGCAGACCGAGGCCGCCGAGCAGGTGCAGCGTGACGATGGCGGGGAACAGCTTCATGGTCACGGTCAACGCGCCGAACGCGCCCTGCAGGCAGACCCACACCAGCGTGACCAGCGGCCACACGTAGGACACGCTCAGGCGCCTGCGCTCGACCCAGCTGACCATGGAGAGCACCAGGATCAGCACGCCCACGGCGGTGGCGAGGTAGCGGTGGATCATCTCGATCCAGGCCTTGGAGAAGGTGACCGGGCCGTGCGGCATGGCTTCCTGCGCGGCCGCGATCGAGGTGCTCGCGCCCACCGGGCTTACGCTGCCGTAGCAACCTGGCCAATCGGGACAGCCCAGGCCGGAGTCGGTGAGGCGCGTGAAGGCACCGAACAGCACGAGGTCGAAGGTGAGGAACAGCGTGATGAGCGTGAGCACCCGCAAGCGGTGCGCGGGCGGCGCATGGCGGTTGCGCAGCCACACCCAGGCCAGCGGCCCGAGCGCGATCACCACGCCCAGAAGCATCAGGCGCGCCACCGGCGCGAGGTCGTACAGGGGTTGGGCGTCCATGTCAGTTCGCGGGGCGACCTTCCTTGTCCCAGGACGAGGAGGCGCGCAGCAGGCGGTCCAGGTCGCGCTTGGCCTGCTTGGGGTCGAGCTTGGCGGGGAAACGCATCATCCAGTTGCCCAGCGGATCGACGACGTACAGGTGGTCCTCGATCTTCTGACCGGGCGCGGGCTGAAGCCAGCCGGCCACGGCCTGCGGGTCCACCTGCAGCACGACGGCGGGGGCCGTGGCCTTCTGCAGTGGCTCGGGCAGCGCGGCGTCCCCGGTGCGCAGCCAGACCCAGTCCAGCCGGTCCTTTTCGCGGCCCAGGGTTTCGCGCAGCTGGCGCTGCAGGTACAGGTGCTCCACGCAGGCGTCGTTGCAGGCGCTGTCGGCCACGCTCACGAGCAGCCACTGGTCCTTGAGGCTGCTCATGGGGACGGCGCGGCCTTGTGCGTCGGTGCCGGTCCAGGCCGGCAGCGGGCGCTGGGGATCGATCAGCTCGCCGTAGTTCTGCCGGCCTTCGGGGCGCACCACGTAGTACATGAAGTACGACGCGATGACCGGCGCGGCGCACACCAGCATCAGGCCCAGCATCTTCCAGCGGCCCTTGCGCGTGCTGGCCGCCGCGTCCGCGCTGGCCTGGTCCAGTTGCGGCAGGCTGTGCACGGTCAGGGTCAGGGGTTCATCGGGCGTCTGTGCCATGGGATCTGCGCTTTCGGCGGGGGGAGAGGATTTGGAACCAGAGATAGAGGAAGCCCGCGAGGGCACACAGGGCGAACCACTGGAAGGCATAGCCGTGGTGCTTCTGCACGTCGATCGCGACGCGCGGCCACTCGCGCAGCAGGCCATCGGCGGCGGCATCGGTCTGCAGCACGGACACCGCCAGCAAGGGCAGCCCGGTTTCCTGCGCGAACGCCGCAAGGTCGATATTTTGCCGGATCACCCCCGTGCCCGCCGCGCCGAGCTCGTATAGCTTGCCGGGCGGGGGGGCCAATCGGCCTTCCAGCCGCACCAGGCCCGCCGGGGTGGGGACCTCGGGCACGCGGTTGCGGTCGGTGAAATCGCGCGGCACCCAGCCGCGCTGCACCAGCACCACGCGCTCGCTGCCTTCGAGCCGCAGCGGCGTCACCACGAAGAAGCCCACCCGCGTGTTCATCTGCCGGTTGTCCAGGAACACGGTGCGCCCGGGCACCCAGGTGCCGCTCAGGCGCACGGGGCGGTGCACGCCAGCCGTGGCATCGGCGGAATCCAGAAGTTCTTGCGTGTCCCAGGCGGCCAACCCGCCGCGCTCGTTGATCTGCGCCTGCAAGGCCAGTTTCTGCGCCGCGCGATCGAGCTGCCACAGGCCCAGCGAGGCCGTGGCCGCCATGGTGAGCGCGGTCGCGGCGGTCACAATCCAGAAACGCCAGGTGGAGCGCCGCATGGTCAAGCCACCCTGGCCCGGGCACGGATAATGGAGCGCATGAAGTACCTGGTCATCGCGGCATTCGTTGCCATCATTGGAAGTCTCGCCGCCGCCCTGGTGTACATGATGCGCGGCGGCAGCGACACCGAGGAGGACGGCACGCCGCGCAAGAACCACATGGCGCGCGCGCTGGCGTTTCGGGTCGGTTTTTCCATCCTGCTCTTCGTCGTGGTGCTCATCAGCTACCTGATGGGCTGGATCCAGCCCACCGGCCTGCCGCTGCGCGGCTAGAACCGTCGGGCCCCTTCAGCAAAAAAGCGCCGGAAGGCGCTTTTTTGTGGCAGTTGCCCGAGGAAGGTGGACGCACCACCCGACCCAATCACATCCAGTAGACGAGGATGTACAGGCCCAGCCACACCACGTCCACGAAGTGCCAGTACCAGGCCGCGCCTTCGAAGCCGAAGTGGCGCTGGGCCGTGAAGTGACCCTTCTGCAGGCGCAGGGTGATGAACAAGAGCATCAGCATGCCGACGAACACGTGGAAGCCGTGAAAACCGGTGAGCATGAAGAAGGTGGAGCCGAACACGCCCGAGGAGAGCTTGAGGTTCAGGTCGGCATAGGCGTGGGCGTACTCATAGCCCTGCACGAACAGGAAGACGATGCCCAGCAGCACGGTCACCCACATGAAGGCGATGGTCTTGCCACGGTTGCCGACCTGCAGCGCGTGGTGGGCAATGGTCAGCGTCACGCCCGAGGTCAGCAGCAGCGCGGTGTTGATGGTGGGCAGCCAGAACGGGCCCATGGTCTGGAAAGGCTCGACGATGCCACCGGGCGACGCGGTGGCGCCGGCCTGCAGGCTGGGCCAGACGGCCGAGAAGTCGGGCCAGATCAGCGCGTTCTCGATGTTGCCCAGCGCCGGCACGGAGTGCGTGCGCGTCCACCACAGGGCGGTGAAGAAGGCGCCGAAGAACATCACCTCCGAGAAGATGAACCAGCTCATGCTCCAGCGGTACGACAGGTCGATCTTGCTGCGCATACATGCCGCTTTCGCTTTCACGCACCGACTCGCTGAACCACTGGAACAGCACGAACAGCCAGAACACCAGGCCGAACGCCAGCGAATACGCGCCCCAGCCGTGGCCGTTGATCCACTGCCCGGCACCCAGGATGACGAAGAAAAGGCCGATGGCGGCCATCACCGGATGGCGCGAGGGTCCAGGGACGAAGTAGTAGGGCGTCGTGCCGTGGGTTGCTGCTGACATGCTCACTCCTGTTGTGCTTTCGCTTGTATCTAATGTCAAAAATCAAAAATCGTATCGGGTCGCCGTGTCTCAGCCGACGACCCAGTTCACCACCACGATCAGCACCGCCACGAACAGGATCGCCATGCCCACGCCCACCGCCATCAAGTGCAGCGGATTGAGCTTGGCGATGTCCTTCTGGTAGTCGGCGTTGCGGCGCACGCCGAGAAAGCCCCAGGCCACGGCCTTGACCGTGTCGATGAAAGAGCCCTTGCGTTGATGAGCAGGTGTGGGTGTGGTCATACGTCCCCCGTGGGTTTGAGCGTGGCCGGGCTTTGGGCCTGCGGCGCGTCATCGGTCGGCGCGGCCGGCACCTTGCCGCCCACCTCGAAGAAGGTGTACGACAGGGTGATGGTGGACACGTCCTTGGACAGCCGGGGATCGATGACGAAGGCCACCGGCCATTCTTTCTTCTCTCCGGCCTGCAGGGTGTACTGCGTGAAGCAGAAGCACTCGAGCTTGTTGAAGTGCGCGGCCGCCTGTTTGGGGGCATAGCTGGGCACCGCCTGTGCCGCCATCGTGCGGTTCTGGATGTTCTGGAACTCGTACATCACCGTGGTGAGCTCGCCCGGATGCACCTGCAGCGAGCGCACGGCCGGCTTGAAGTGCCAGGGGCCGCGGGCGTTCGTGTCGAATTCGACGGTGATGGTGCGCGTGCGGTCCACCTGCGTGTTCGCAGGCAGGCTCGCGGCACCGGGCACACGCAGTTCCGACACCGCCAGCACGTTGATGCCCAGGGCCTCGCAGATATGCCGGTAGATCGGCACCAGCGCGTAGCCGAACGCGAACATGCCCAGCGCGATCACGCAGAGCTTGCCCACCATCTTGAGGTTTTCGCGCTGAACGGCCATGGTCAGAAGCCCAGCAGGAAGCGTTTGCCCACGAAGCCGAGGAAGAACACCACGGCCACGGACGCGAGGATCAGGCCCAGGCGGCGGTTGTTCTTCTTCTGTTCGGGTGTCATGGCGTTGGCAGACATGGCGTGAAAAGGCTTAGCCGATCACCTTGGTGGCGGTCGCGTCGAGCTTGGGCGGGTTTTCGAAGGTGTGGAACGGTGCCGGCGACGGCACTTCCCACTCCAGGCCCACGGCGCCTTCCCAGGGGTTCTGGGGGGCCTTCTCGCCCTTGCCGCGCATGGCGGGCACGACCACGGCCAGGAAGAAGTACACCTGCGCCAGACCGAAGCCGAACGCGCCCACCGAGGCGATCGCGTTGAAGTCGGCGAACTGCATCGGGTAGTCGGCATAGCGGCGGGGCATGCCGGCCAGACCCAGGAAGTGCATCGGGAAGAAGGTGATGTTGAACGAGATCATCGACCACCAGAAGTGGATCTTGCCGCGCGTTTCGCTGTACATCACACCGGTCCATTTGGGCAGCCAGTAGTAGATGCCCGAGAACATGGCGAACAGCGAGCCGGCCACCAGCACGTAGTGGAAGTGGGCCACCACGTAGTAGGTGTCCTGCATCTGGATGTCGATCGGCGCGACCGACAGGATCAGGCCGGTGAAGCCACCGATGGTGAACACGAAGATGAAGCCGACGGCCCACAGCATGGGGGTCTCGAAGGTCATCGAGCCCTTCCACATGGTGGCGATCCAGTTGAAGATCTTCACGCCCGTGGGCACGGCGATCAGCATGGTGGAGTACATGAAGAACAGCTGGCCCGTCACCGGCATGCCGGTGGTGAACATGTGGTGGGCCCACACGACGAAGGACAGGATGGCGATGGAGCCGGTGGCGTACACCATGGAGGCGTAGCCGAACAGCTTCTTGCGCGCGAAGGCGGGCACGACCTGGCTCACGATGCCGAAGGCCGGCAGGATCATGATGTAGACCTCGGGGTGGCCGAAGAACCAGAAGATGTGCTGGTACATGACCGGGTCGCCGCCGCCGGCGGGGTTGAAGAAGCTGGTGCCGAAGTGGCGGTCGGTCAGCGTCATGGTGATGGCGCCGGCCAGCACGGGCATCACGGCGATCAGCAGGTAGGCGGTGATGAGCCAGGTCCAGCAGAACATGGGCATCTTCATCAGCGTCATGCCGGGTGCGCGCATGTTCAGGATGGTCACGATGATGTTGATCGAGCCCATGATCGAGGACGCGCCCAGGATGTGCATGGCGAAGATGCCGGCGTCCATCGAGGGGCCCATCTGCAGCGTCAGCGGCGCGTACAGCGTCCAGCCGGCGGCGGGTGCGCCCCCGGGCATGAAGAACGAGGCCACGAGCATGATGGCCGCGGGAATCATCAGCCAGAAGCTGAAGTTGTTCATCCGCGCGAAGGCCATGTCGGACGCGCCGATCTGCAGCGGGATCATCCAGTTCGCGAAGCCCACGAAGGCCGGCATGATGGCGCCGAACACCATGATCAGGCCGTGCATGGTGGTGAGCTGGTTGAACAGTTCGGGGTTCACCAGCTGCAGGCCGGGCTGGAACAGCTCGGCGCGGATCAGCAGGGCCAGCACGCCGCCCACCATCAGCATGGTGAAGGCGAACAGCAGGTACAGCGTGCCGATGTCCTTGTGGTTGGTGGCGTAGACCCAGCGGCGCCAGCCCGTGGGGGCATGGTGGTCGTGGTGATCGTCGTGGCCGTGTGCGTCGTGGTGGTCAAGAACTGCACTCATGGTCGATTCCTTTGAGACTCAATGTTTTTCTGTCAACAGATCACTTGCGGGCGGCCAGCACTTCGGCCGGCTGCACGATCTGTTCGGTCTTGTTCGACCAGTTGTTCTTGGCGTAGGTCATGACCGCGGCCAGTTCGGTGTCGGACAGCTGCTTCCAGGCCGGCATGGCGCCGCCTGCCGCACCGTGCAGCAGCACATTGATCATCTTGGCGTGGTCGGTGTCGGTCACGATCGCGGAGCCATCGAGGGGCTTGATCGGGCCGGCGCCCTTGCCGTTGGCCTGGTGGCAGGCCGCGCAGTTGGCGGCGTAGACGGACTCGCCGCGCTTGACCAGGTCGGCCAGCGTCCAGACCTTGCTCGGGTCATCGGCGGCAGCGCCCATGGCCTTCTGGCGCTCGGTCACCCAGGCGGTGTATTCCTCGGCCGACACCACCTTCACGTGGATCGGCATGTAGGCGTGTTCCTTGCCGCAGAGTTCGGCGCACTGGCCGTAGAAGTCGCCGGTCTTCTCGGCGCGGAACCAGGTGTCGCGCACGAAGCCGGGAATCGCATCCTGCTTGACGCCGAAGGCCGGCACCATCCAGGCGTGGATCACGTCGTTGGCGGTCGTGATGATGCGCACCTTCTTGTTCACGGGCACCACGAGCGGGTTGTCCACCTTGAGCAGGTAGTCGTCCGTGGCTTCGGGCTTGCCGCTGTTGGACATCACGCGCTGGTTGTTGTCCAGGGTGGAGAGGAAACCGATGCCCTCGCCCTCGCCCTTGATGTAGTCGTAGCCCCACTTCCACTGCATGCCCGTGGCCTTGATGGTCAGGTCGCTGTTGGTGGTGTCCTTCTGGGCCACCAGCACCTTGGTGGCGGGCAGGGCCATGCCGATGACGATGAGCAGCGGGACGATGGTCCAACCCAGCTCCACCCAGATCGGCTCCGGCAGCTCCTGGGCCTTGTGCCCGGCCGCCTTGCGGTGCTTCAGGATGGAATAGAACATCACGCCGAAGACGATGACGAAGATGACGGCGCACAGGACCATCATGAACCAGTGCAGCCAGTGCTGCTCCTCGGCGATGCGGGTCACCGGGGGGTGGAAGTTCAGCTGGTTGACCGCCGGGCCGCCAGCGAGGTCCTTGACCGCCTGAGCAGCGACCGTGGACCAGGCGCCTGCGCCCAAGGCCAGCGTGGTTGCCACGGCGCGGATCGTGGCCCACCGGTTTCGCAGGGAATGCACCTTTTTATTCGTCGTACTCACTTTAAGCGCCTCAAATATAAGTATTGATTTATATCAATGCCGATTAGAACAAATTTTCCGGGCACACCTACCCAAAACCCCACCATCACGCGCCACGCAAGGCCTGGCGTATCTCCCGCGCCAGCACCGGCCGCAGTTCGGGGCGCAGAAAGCGCCCCACCCTCACCGACTGGCCGCCGCAGCGGAGTTCGACCATCTGGTCGTCTTCTCCCCGCGGCTCCACCTGCACCCACTCACGGGCGAACTCGCACCGCTTCGTCCGTCCCGCCATCTCCTGCTCCACCACCAGCCGGCCTTCCAGCAAGCGGATGCGTTCGCCGTCGGTGGCGTGGCGGGCATAGGCCAGAAAGGCCACCGCCACCACGATCAACTCCAGCACCGCGAAAGGCAGCACCAGCGTTGCACCTTGCGACCAGAAGAATCCGGCCACACCCAACGACACGACACACATGGAGGCATAGAGCCATCCCAGTTGTGCGGGCGTGACCGAACAGTTGCGCTTCAGCGACCACTCCATGCCTTGTTCAGACTCGGTCGCGAAACGATGAGCGTTGCAGGTAAGGTTCACCACCCACCACCGGTTCAAGCCGCGCTGCGCCCGAAGGCGCGCGCGTTAACGCAGGGAAAATCCCCTTGAAACTTGGATCGCCTCCAATTGTAGCGGCGAGAAGGGTGCCGCCCGGCTGCAAAGCCGCCCCATCCGACTCGGACAATGCGGTATCTCCAGGCGAGAAACGGCCCGCCGCCAGCCCGGCTCAGCCCCTGCGGCCCCGCAGCATGGCACGCATGTCTTCCATCGGCACCGTCGTCGCAGGCCCCATGGGCACTCGCGGCGTGGGCTTGAAGGCGTGGCCGTAGATGATTTCGAAGGTCAGCAGCAGCCGGCCGTCGGCCGCGCGCGGCAGGCCCGTTTCGATCGCCTCGCACAGCCGCGCACGCCAGCCCCGCGACCGACAGGCGGCAAACCGGCCCGAATGAAGGTTGCGGCCCAGGCTGCGCAGCTCGGCCAGCAAGGGTTCCGCCCCACTGTACGAGAGGGTGATGCGCTCCATGTCCATCACCGGCTCGGCAAACCCGCTGTGCACCAGCATGTCGCCCCAGTCGTGCATGTCGGTGAAGGCGTGGGCCGGCTCGGGCCAGCCTTGTGCCGCGTACACCACGCGCAGTTCGCGCAGGCTGTCCGGCCCCAGGCAGGAAAACATCAGGAAGCCGTTGGTCTCGATGTGTGCGTTCCAGCGCTTGAGCAGCGTTTGCGGCCGTGGCTCGGTGTGCAAGGCCATGTTGGCCCAGAGCATGCCCACCCGGGTGTCGGCGTTCGCCGCCTGCGGGCCTCGGCTGCGCCCCCAGTTCAGGGGGTTCCAGCCCGGCCCGCCCCCTTCCCGGGTGGCCTGCAAGGCCTCGGGCAGGCGCTGTGCGGCCACGTGGCAGGGCGCGTCGGGCAACTGAGACCGGAGCTGCTGGTGCGCGAGCAGCCCGCCGCCCACGGGCTCCCAGTGCATCCAGCTGGCGGGCGGCTCGCGGAACCATTTCAGGCGTTCGGCCATGCGCGAGGCCACCTCTTCGTGCAGCCACGGACTGGTCGTCGCGGCGCGTTGCTGCCAGCGCAGGGCCGCGACCGGGTCCATGTCGGGCACGGGGGTTTCAGTGGGGGTGGAGGTGTTCAAACGGGATGCCGGCGGGCGGGACAACAAGGCCGCGCCAGTATATTGGCCCCATGCTCAACCCCTGGCGCACGCTCTGGAATTCCCTGCCCGGCACCTGCCAGGTCTGCGGCGCCTGGCCATCGAGCGCGGTGTGCGAGGCCTGCGCGGCGCGGTTCCAGGACGAGGCGCCCCGCTGCACGGCGTGTGCCGACCGCGTGCCCGTGGACGTGCCGCTGTGTGGGGCCTGTCTCACCCGGCCCACGCCGGCCGCGCTGCACGCCTGCGCGGCGGCTGTGGACTATGCCTACCCTTGGGACGGCCTGATCGCCCGCTTCAAGTTCCGCCAGGAGCCTGGCTGGGCCGGGCCTTTCGCGCGGCGGATGCTGCAGGCACCGCAGGCCGGCGCCCTGCTCTCGTCATGCAACCTCCTCGCCCCTGTGCCACTCACCCCGGCGCGCCTGGCCGGGCGCGGCTACAACCAGGCCTGGGAGCTGGTGAAAGCCCTGCGGCGCGCGAGCACGCCTGCCGCCCGGGCGCCGGCCCTGGCCGAGGCGCTGGTCCGCCTGACCGAGACCCCCGACCAGCACAGCCTGCCCCGTGAGCAGCGCCTGCGCAACCTGCAAGGCGTGTTCGCCGCCCACCCGTTGCACGCGCCCCGGCTGCACGGCCGGCACGTGCTGCTGGTGGACGACGTGACCACCACCGGCGCCACGCTGCAGGCAGCGGCCCAGGCCTTGCTGCAGGCAGGGGCGGTCCGGGTCAGCGCGCTGGTGTTCGCGCGCACGCCAGCGCGGTAAGCTCGCCCGCCACCATGTTCCACATCGTCCTCGTCCAACCTGAAATCCCGCCCAACACCGGCAACGTGATCCGGCTCAGCGCGAACACCGGGTGCACCCTGCACCTCATCGAGCCCCTGGGCTTCTCCATGGATGACCGCCACATGCGCCGCGCGGGGCTCGACTACCACGAGTACGCCGATCTGCGCCGCCACGCGGACTGGGCCAGCTTCCTGCAGACCGAAGCACCGGACCCGCAGCGCATGTTCGCCTTCACCACCCGGGGCAGCCACAGCGTGTTCGACAACACCTTCCAGGCCGGCGACTGGCTGGTGTTCGGCTCCGAGACGCGGGGGCTGCCCGACGCGCTGCGCGAGTCCTTTGCGCCCACGCAGCGCCTGCGGCTGCCCATGGTGCCTGGCCAGCGCAGCCTCAACCTGTCGAACGCCGTGGCGGTGACCGTGTTCGAGGCCTGGCGCCAGCGGCAGTTTGCGATGCCGGTTCCGTGACGCAGGTCACGCAAGTGGCGCACGGCATAGATCACATCGCGCGCGAAACGCGCAACATAGGCTTGCCAACCTGATCGGGACCGCGCGGCTCCACACCCTGTGGGCGGCGGCCCGATCGCCACTCTGCGCATCACGGACCGCCTGCATGGAGACCGCCCTGATTTCTGTCCTCACCCGGATCTTCCGCGTGAACCTCGCGTCTCGACAGCGCGCGCCCAAGAGCCCCAGCCTCAAGGAGTTGGCGCGCATCCGGCGCCATCTCGAGCGCAGCATCGAGGACTGCCCCGGCACACCCGCGATCCGGCTGCGCAAACAGATCGATCAGGCCCACACGCCGCAGGAACTCTGGCTGCTGCGCAACGACGCGTACCAGCTCATCTCGCAGCGGCACAACCAGTCGGTCGCCGCCGAGCGCATCAACCGGCTGATTCAGTACTTCGAAGGCTGGCTCGAGCCCAAGCAGCTCATCCGCATCAAGTAGGCCGGCCTGCCCGCGCGCTCAGGGGTACTGGCGCACCAGCGATTCGGCGAAGCACACCGGCTTGTCGGCCCCCTCGCGCTCCACCACCACGCCCCAGGTCATCTGCTGCCCACCCTGTTCGATGGACTCGATGGCCTGCAGCGTCAGGCGCGCGCGCAAACGGCTGCCCACCGGCACCGGCGCGGTGAAGCGCACGCGGTTCAGGCCGTAGTTCACCCCCATGCGCGTGTTCCGGATATCGAAAGAGGACTCGAAGAACACCGGCAGCAAGGACAGCGTGAGAAAGCCGTGCGCGATCGGCCCACCGAACGGCCCGGCCTTGGCGCGTTCCACGTCCACGTGGATCCATTGGTGGTCGCCAGTGGCCTCGGCGAAGCGGTTGACCTGCTCCTGGGTGATCACCACCCATTCGCTGACGGCCACTTCCTGGCCCACGCAAGCCGCCAGATCGGCCAGGGATTCAAAGGTTTTCATGCGAGCCACTGTATCGCCGGCCCCGCGCCGCGCATGTCGGGCCGGCGACACGGCACCGCCGGGTGTCAGCGATCAAGCCACTCGCAGATGCCCTGCCACTGCTTGAGGTCCTTCTCGACCCGGCTGGGCGTGACGTCGAACAGCGTGAGCCCGCGCGCCGCGAGGTGCACGTAGTTCTGCGTGTCGCGCAAGGCGCCCAGCACGGGCAGGCCCAGCCCGGTCACGAACTCGCCGAGCTTGTCGGCCGCGATGGTGCGCATGTCCACCCGCATGCCGACGATGCCCACCTGCAGCTGGCCCGCACGGCGGGACTCGGCCAACTCATCGATGAAGGCGCGCGTGGCGTAGATGTCGAAGATGCTGGGCTGCAACGGCACCAGCACCTTGTCGGCGATCTTGAGCACGTCCTTGAAGCGCCAGCCATGCAAACCAGCGGGGGTATCGAGCACCACGTGGGTGACGTCCTTGGGCGGCCGCGCGATCAGGTCCTGCGAAACCTCCCAGGTCTGGATCGGCCGGGCCTCGGGTGGGCGCAGGCGCAGCCAGAGGGCCGACGACTGCTGGCGATCGGCATCGCCCAGCATGACCGAGTGACCCTGGCGGGCAAAGTAGCCGGCGACGTTGGTCGACAGCGTGGACTTGCCAACGCCTCCTTTGGGATTCGCAACCACCACGATGGGCATGAAAAGCTCCTTTGTGTGCGGGACGCCCCACACGGACAGCGTGATGGGGAGGGGGGTATCGGGCGCTATGTTATCGCCACCGCGTCCCACACCAGTTTGCAACCGGTCAGGAACATCCCCACATAGATGAGCCGGTAGAACAGCTGAGGCTCGATGCGCTTGGCAATGTAGACCCCGAGCCAGACCCCGAACGGGGCGAACGGCAGCAGCGCCAGCGAGGTCGCCATGTTGCGCAGATCGAGCAGACCGAGCCAGGCGTACGGCACCCATTTGGCGAGGTTGACGAAGAAGAACAGGTAGGCCAGCGTGCCGGTGAAGACCGCTGGCGACAGACGCATCGGGATCACGTAGGCGTTGAGCGGCGGCCCACCGGCGTGCGCCACGAAGCTCGTGAAACCCGAGGTCACCGTGAGCAGCGCACCCACCCAGCGCGGCGGCGGCGCGCTGTCGGGGCGCGGCGGAAACAGCAGGCGCTGCGCCAGGAACACCAGGGTGAACACGCCCACCATGCCCGCCACCACGCGAGAATCGAGCCATTTGAAAAGCAAGGCCCCGACCACGAGGCCGACCAGGCTGCAGGGCACGAGGAACATCAGCAGGCGGCGGTCGAAGTTCTTGCGGAAGGCCGCCATGCCCAGCAGGTCCATCAGCAGCAGCACCGGCATCAGGATGGCGGCGGCCTGCGGCACCGTGACCGCCAGCGCCATCAAGGGCACGGCCAGGGAACCAAAGCCGGCGCCAAAGCCGCTCTTGCTGATGCCCAGCAGGAGCACCGCGGGAATCGCGACGAGGTAGAACGAGGGATCGGTGATGAGCGGGAAGTTCAAGCGCGCGATTGTCGCCGCAGGCGAATGCCCTTGCCTCCCGCCCGGCGAGAATCGGCGCATGCACAACATTCAGTTCTGGGGCGAGACCCTGCGCCTGCTGGTCGAGCTGGCGGCCACGGTGGCCTTTGCACTCTCCGGCATCCTCATGGGCGCGCGCATGCGGCTGGACGCCGTGGGCGTGGCGGTGGTGGGCTTCCTGGCCGCCTTCGGCGGCGGCACCCTGCGCGACCTGTTGCTCGATCAGCGCCCGTTCTTCTGGGTGCGCCACGTCGAGCTGCTCTGGGGCGTGCTCGGGCTGTGCGTGCTCGCCATGGTGTTCCTGCGCGGGCGCCACATGAAGCTCACCGAGCGCGCCATCCAGTGGCCCGATGCGCTGGGCCTGGGCCTGTTCACCGCCACCGGCGTGCACCAGGCCTTGCTGCTGAACATGCCGGCGCTGGTGGCCGTGCTCATGGGCCTGATCACCGGCGTGTTCGGTGGCGTGCTGCGCGACGTGGTCTGCAACGAGATCCCCACCGCCTTCAAGGACCACCGCCCCTATGCGCTCTGCGCCTTCGCCGGTGGCTGGCTTTACGTGGGACTGTGGGAGATCGAGGCCCCGGGCTGGATCGCCCTGGTGGCCTGCGTGGTGTTCACGGCCGGCCTGCGAGGCCTGGCCCTGTGGCGCAACTGGCAGCTTCCCGCGTGGAAGTTGTAGGCCCCCACGCTCCGCCGCTGCGCGGGTCGCAGCCCCCCGAGGGGGCTGAGCCCGGCCTTGGGGCGGCCCGGCGGCGGGCTCGCCCTCAGACCTTTTCGATCACGAGCGCGATGCCCTGGCCCACGCCAATGCACATGGTGCACAGCGCGTAGCGGCCACCGGTGGCGTGCAGGCGGTTGACCGCCGTGGTCGCCAGCCGCGCGCCGCTGGCGCCCAGCGGGTGGCCCAATGCGATCGCACCGCCCCAGGCGTTCACGCGCTCGTCGTCGTCCTTGAGCCCCAGCATGCGCAGCACCGCCAGGCCCTGCGCGGCAAAGGCCTCGTTGAGCTCGATCACGTCCAGCTGCTCCAGCTTCAGCCCGGTGAGCGCCAGCACCTTCTGTGTGGCCGGCGCCGGGCCAATGCCCATCACGCGCGGCGCCACGCCGGCCGTGGCGATGCCCACGATGCGCGCCTTGGGCGTCAGGCCGTTCTTCGCCGCCGTGGCCTCGTCGGCCAGCAGCAGCGCGCAGGCGCCGTCGTTCACGCCACTGGCGTTGCCTGCCGTCACCGTGCCATCGGGGCGCACCACGCCCTTGAGCTTGGCCAGCGCTTCCAGGCTGGTCTCGCGCGGGTGTTCGTCCTTGTCCACCACCAGCGGATCGCCCTTCTTCTGCGCGATGGTCACCGGCGTGATCTCGCGCGCGAGGTGGCCCGCCTTCTGCGCGGCCACGGCCTTGAGCTGGCTGGCCAGCGCCATGCGGTCCTGCGCCTCGCGCTCGATCTTGTAATCGGTCGCCACGTTCTCGGCCGTCTCGGGCATGGAGTCCACGCCGTACTGGGCCTTCATGAGCTTGTTGACGAAGCGCCAGCCGATGGTGGTGTCGTAGACCGCGTTGGCGCGGCTGAAGGCGCTCTCGGCCTTGGGCATCACGAAGGGCGCGCGGCTCATGCTCTCCACGCCGCCGGCGATCATCAGGCCGGCTTCACCGGCCTTGATGGTGCGCGCGGCCGAGCCCACGGCGTCCAGGCCGGAGCCGCACAGGCGGTTGATGGTGGCGCCGGGCAGCTCCAGCGGCAGGCCGGCGAGCAGGCCGGCCATGCGCGCGACGTTGCGGTTGTCTTCGCCGGCCTGGTTGGCGCAGCCAAAGAGGATGTCGGCCACGGCGGCCCAGTCCACGCCGGGGTTGCGCTGCATCAGCGCCTTGAGCGGGATCGCACCGAGGTCGTCGGCACGCACGCTGGAGAGGGCGCCGCCGTAGCGGCCGAAGGGGGTGCGAATCGCGTCGCAGATGAAGGCTTGGTTCATGTGTGTTCTCCTCAGGTCAACCTGCGACTGTACCCAAGCCGGGCGCAGGGGTGCGCGGCATGCGGGAGAATCCCCGCACCATGTTCAGCCCATCCCAAGCCGACGTGCGGCGCTTCTTCTGCGCCGTTCACCAGAAACAGTTGCTGCAACAACCCATGGAGGCCATCGAAACCCTGGCCGGCCAATGGATCGCCGAGCACAGCGAGTACCACGCCGAACTGTCCGACGTGGACGCGGCCCTGGCGCGCCTGGGCGAGCCCGACAGCGGCCGCGACAACCCCTTCCTGCACCTGTCCATGCACCTGTCCATCAGCGAGCAATGCAGCATCGACCAGCCCCCGGGCATCCGCCAGGCGGTGGAGCTGCTGGCCGCGCGGCGCGGCGACCTGCATGTGGCGCACCACGAGGTGATGGAGTGCCTGGGCAGCATGCTCTGGGAAAGCCAGCGCGCGGGCCGGCCACCCGACGGGCAGGCCTACATCGACGCGGTGCGGCGCAGGGCCACGCGGGACTGACCACAAAAAAAGCCGCTCGATGAGCGGCTTTCTTGATGGGTGGCGGCAGGTCAGCGGAAGCGCGATTGCGGCACGACCTTGAGTTCACCGTCCACCGTGGACAGGTACTTGGCGATCTCGCGCATTTCGGCCGGGGTGTACTGCTTGGCGATGCCGGCCATGATGCCGTTGGAGCGGCCGATCATGTTGTTGCCTTCGACCGTGTAGGCCTTGAGCGCGAAGAACAGGTAGTCGGCGTGCTGGCCGCCGATCTTGGGGTAGCTCGGGTCGATCGGCTTGCTGAAGTTGGCGCCGTGGCAGGAGGCGCAGGCGCCCTTCTCGATCAGCGCGGCGGCCGCGGTGCTGGCGGTGCGGGGCGCTTCGGGGGCGGCCTTGTCGGCCTGCGACGCGTAGTAGGCGCCCAGATCGGCCATGTCCTGCTCGCTCAGCGAGCCCGCGATGCCGCGCATGGTGGGGTGCTTGCGGTCGCCCTTCTTGTAGGCGTGGAGCGCCGCCACGATGTACTTGTCCGACTGGCCCGAGATCTTGGGGACCTTGTGGATCTCGGGGAAGCTGTTCTGGTAGCCGACGATGCCGTGGCAACCGATGCACATTTCGGCCTTCTTGTGGCCGGCTTGCACATCACCCGTGACGCCCTGGGCCTGGGCAGCGAGAGCGACGGAGAGGGTCGCAGCGGCGACAAGGGTGCGGGCGATCGTGGACAACATTGGAATCATTTTGCAAGCACAATGAATGGAACCGGCTGAGAAAATCAACCCCTGATTATATAGACTGGTCCTCAGCCCCGGCCACACCCCCGCCAACCTTCGCACAAGGCGCTTTTTCATGAAATTCCAAGGTTCCGAGAATTACGTTGCCACGCAAGACCTGATGCTGGCGGTGAACGCCGCCATCACCCTCAAGCGCCCGCTGCTCGTCAAGGGCGAGCCTGGCACCGGCAAGACCATGCTCGCCGAGGAAGTGGCCGGGGCGCTCAAGCTGCCGCTGCTGCAGTGGCACATCAAGAGCACCACCAAGGCGCAACAGGGCCTGTACGAGTACGACGCGGTGAGCCGCCTGCGCGATTCGCAGCTGGGCGACGAGCGCGTGAAGGACATCCACAACTACATCGTCAAGGGCGTGCTGTGGCAGGCCTTCACGGCGGACGAGCCGGTCGCGCTGCTGATCGACGAAATCGACAAGGCCGACATCGAGTTCCCCAACGACCTGCTGCGCGAACTCGACCGCATGGAGTTCTACTGCTACGAGACGCACGAGATGATCCGCGCCAAGCACCGCCCGCTGGTGTTCATCACCTCCAACAACGAGAAGGAACTGCCCGACGCCTTCCTGCGCCGCTGCTTCTTCCACTACATCAAGTTCCCCGACGCCGAGACCATGCAGCGCATCGTGGACGTGCACTTCCCCAAGCTCAAGAAGGAACTGCTGGCCGCGGCCATGAAGACCTTCTACGACGTGCGCAACCTGCCCGGTCTGAAGAAGAAGCCCAGCACCTCCGAGCTGCTGGACTGGCTCAAGCTCCTGATGGCAGAGGACATCCCGCTCGAAGCCCTGCAGAGCGCCGACAGCAAGGTCAGCGTGCCGCCGCTGGTGGGCGCGCTGCTCAAGAACGAGCAGGACACCACGCTCTTCGAGAAGCTGGTCTTCATGAACCAGCGCAACCGCTGAGCCCACCATGGACAAGCAGACCCGCAATGCATTCAAGGAAGGCCTGGCCGATGCGTCGGGCTTCGTCATCGGCTCGCTGGCCGGCTGGGCCCTGGGCAAGCAGCTGGGCCTGGACTTCTTCGCCGCGCCCGATGCCTTCGGCTGGCGCGAGATGGCCGGCCTGGGCCTGATCGCCCTGGGCTGCGGCGTCGGCAAGCTGGTGGCACGGCGCCTGATCGCGCCGCCACCGCCTCCCTCACCCTGATGTCCACGCCATGGCCTTCGTCGAACCCCTCACCCTGCGCGCCAACGGCCTTGCCCTGGTGCCGCTCGCGCTGGACCACGAGCAGGGGCTGCGCGCGGCCGCCGCCGACGGCGAGCTCTGGAAGCTGCGCATCACCTCGGTGCCCGAGCCCGGGCAGACGCGCGCCTACATCGAAACCGCGCTGCAGATGCGCGCCGAGGGCCACCGCTTTGCCTTCGCCGTGACCGACGAGGCCAGCGGCCGGGTGCTGGGCAGCACCAGCTACCACGACATCCTGCCGGCGGTGAAGCGGGTGGAGATCGGCTACACCTGGTACGCCCAGAGCGTGCAGCGCACCCACGTGAACACCACGTGCAAGCTGCTCATGATGGGCCACGCCTTCGACACGCTGGGCTGCCACGTGGTGGGCTGGCGCACCGACAATTACAACTTCGCCTCGCAGCGCGCGATCGAGCGGCTGGGCGCGAAAAAGGACGGCGTCATCCGCGGCCACGCCCTGCGCCGCGACGGCACCATCCGCGACACGGTGATGTACAGCATGCGGTCGGGCGAATGGCCCGAGGCCAAGGCCCAGCTGCTGTACCTGCGGGACATGCACGCCTGACGAACCCGGGAGATCGCCATGCTGATCGATTTCTTCTACACCCTGCGTTCGGCCAAGCTGCCGGTCTCCGTCAAAGAGTACCTGACGCTGCTCGAAGCGCTGCAGGCCGACGTGGTGGGACCGCGCAACCCCGAGGCCTGCTCCATGGACGACTTCTACTTCCTGGCGCGCACCGCGCTGGTGAAGGACGAGAAGCACTACGACAAATTCGACCGCGCCTTCGCCGCCTACTTCAAGGGCGTGGAGATGATCGCGGACTTCACCAAGCCGATCCCGGCCGACTGGCTGCGCCAGGAGATGGAGCGCATCCTCTCCGAAGAGCAGAAGGCCAACGCGCCCAAGATGGACTGGGACGAGCTCATGGAGACGCTGCGCAAGCGCCTCGAAGAGCAGAAGGAACGCCACGAGGGTGGCAGCAAGTGGATCGGCACCGGCGGCACCTCGCCGTTCGGCCACAGCGGGCAGAACCCGCAGGGCATCCGCATCGGTGGCAAGGGCGGCAACAAGACCGCCGTGAAGGTGTGGGAGCAGCGAGCCTACCGCGACTACGACGACACGCAGGAACTGGGCACGCGCAACATCAAGGTGGCGCTGCGCCGCCTGCGCAAGTTCGCGCGCGAAGGCAACGACCTCGAGCTGGACCTGCCCGACACCATCCGCGCCACCGCCGCGAACGCCGGCTACCTGGACATCAAGATGATCCCGGAGCGGCACAACAACGTGAAGGTGCTGCTGCTCATGGACGTGGGCGGCACCATGGACGAACACATCCAGCGCGTGGAGGAGCTGTTCTCGGCGGTCAAGAGCGAGTTCAAGCACCTGGAGTTCTACTACTTCCACAACTGCGTCTACGACTTCATGTGGAAGAACAACCGCCGCCGCTACGCGGAGAAGTTCCCGACCTGGGACATCATCCGCAAGTACAACAAGGACTACAAACTCATCTTCGTCGGCGATGCCACGATGAGTCCTTACGAAATATTGCAACCTGGCGGCAGCGTGGAATACAACAACGAGGAGGCCGGCGCCGAGTGGCTGCAGCGCCTCACGCACGCGTTTCCGAAGTTTGCGTGGATCAACCCGGAACCCCAAGGGGTGTGGCAGTATCGACAGAGCATCAGCGTGATTCAGCAACTGATGGGCCAGCGCATGTACCCGCTGACCTTGAAGGGGCTCGAAGACACGATGCGCCTGCTCTCGAAATAACGGCCGAATGACTTTTTCCTTTCCCTGGCGATGCCCGCCGGGCATGGCCTTTCCTGCTGTGCGCGACCCTGCTGTGGCCGCTCGCCACCCGCGCCCAGGACGACACGGATGCCGACGTGCCGCGTCCGCCGCGCGAGGCGCGCACGCCAGCCGGCGCGCGCTTCGAGATCGACATGCAGGCGCCCAGCGAGGCCATGCGCGACTTCCTGTTGCGCCACATGGAGGTGCAGCGCTACCGCGAACTGCGCAGCCTCGAAGCCAACGAACTGAGCCGCCTGCTGGCCCAGGCACCGGCCAACGTGCGCGAACTGCTGGCCACGCTCGGCCATTTCTCGCCCCAGGTCGAGGTGATCCCGCCCCCCGGGCTGGGCGAGGTGGCCGCCGCCACGAGCGATGGTGATCGCACCACCAGCCCCGCCTCGCTGGGCACCATCACCGTGAAGGTCGATCCCGGCCCGGTCACGCAGGTGGCCTCGGTCACGGTGTCCTTCGTGGGCGACATCGCCACCGCGCCCGAGGCCGAGGCGCAGCGCGCCGACATCGAACGCGAGGCCGGCCTGATCACCGGCCTGCCCTTCTCGCAGGCCGACTGGGACCGCGCCAAGACCGCCGCGCTGCGGCGGCTGATCGCCCAGCGCTACCCCTCGGGCCGGATGCAGAACAGCCTGGCCGACATCGACACCCAGGCGCACCAGGCCCGGCTCTACATCGAACTCGATTCGGGCAAACCCATGCGCATGGGCGAGGTGGTGGTGCAAGGGGCCGAGCGCTACGACGCCGTGACCGCCGAGCGCCTGGTGCGCCTGACCGGCCTCACGCCCGGTAGCGACTACGACCTCGAGAAACTGCAGGACGCGCAACGCCGCATCGCCGAGAGCGGCTACTACGACTCGGTTTTCGTCTACGCCGAGACCTCGACCGACGGACAGACCCTGCCGGTGATGGTGCAGCTGCGCGAGAGCAAGCGGCAGAAGGTCGTGATCGGCATTGGCGGCAGCACCGACAACGGCGCTCGCCTGTCGCTGGAACACACGCACAACAGCGTGCCCGGCATCGGCTGGCGCGCGGTCAGCAAGCTGCAGCTGGAGCGCGACGACCAGCTCGCCAGCACCGACTGGAGCTCGATCCCGAACGACGACGGCTGGCGCAAGATCGCCGGCGCGCAGCTGGCGAAACAGCTCGACGACTTCACCACCACCAGCAGCCAGCGCCTGCGCGTGGGCCAGACGCAGCTGGGCGTCGAATACGACCGCAGCTTCTACCTGCAGTACGACCGCGCCCATGTGAAGAGCAGCCTGCTGTCCGCCGCGGCGCAGCAGGAAGCCAGGTCCGCCGTCAGCGCCAACTACGCGTGGACGCGGCGCCGCTTTGACGACCAGGTGTTTCCCAACCGCGGCTATGGCCTCGCGGTGGAACTGGGGGTGGGCTACACGCTGGGCAGCAGCCGCCAGCCCTTCACCCGCACGCAGGCGCGCTGGCTCACCTATTGGCAACTCGGTGCGATCGCCCGGGCCGCCGACCCGGTGCCCGGCCAGCCGCGCGACGTGAGCACGCCGTCGCGGCGCACGCAGCTGGGCCGCCTGGCCTTGCGCGTGGAAGGCGGTGCGGTGGTGGCGCGCGACTCGGCCCCCATTCCGGACACGCAGCTGTTCATCACCGGCGGCGACAACACCGTGCGCGGCTACGGCCTGCGCGACATCGGTGTGCCGCGCGCCGACGGCAGCATTGGGCCCGGCCGCTACAAAGGGGTGGTGAGCCTGGAGTGGCAGCGCCCCATCTTCAACGCCGACCAACGCTCCAACTGGGAAAACGTGCTCTTCATCGACGGCGGCGCCATCGCCAACAAGGCCGGCGACCTCAAGCCGGTGTGGGGTGTGGGCACCGGCATCCGCTACAACAGCCCGGTCGGCCCGCTCCAGCTGGACCTGGCCTATGGCCTGGAGGTCAGGCGTTTCCGCATCCACCTCAATGTGGGCTTCACGTTCTGATCGGCGCATGAACAGCGACAACGATCCCGACCGCATCGCCCCCCCGCCCTCGCGCATCGGCCGCGTGGTGCGCTGGGTGTTCGGCGGCCTGGCGGTGCTGGTGTTGCTGGTCCTGCTCGGCGTCGGCCTGTGGGCCGCCTCGCCCGGCTCGCTGGCCCAGGCCATCGGCTGGGGTCAATCGTTCATGGCCCGGCAGGGGCCGCAGGCCGGCACGCTGGAAGTGGCCGGTGTGCAGGGCAGCCTGCTGCGAGGCGGCCAGATCACGCAGTTGCAATGGGCGCGCGACGGCCTGAGCGTGCAGGCCAGCGACACGCGCATCGGCCTGAGCAACTGGTTCTGGGCCGACGCCGTGCTCGGGCGCGGCGTGCGCCTGTCGCAGCTCGACATCGGCCGCCTGCAGATCGACGACCAGCGCCCGCCCACGCCATCGGCCCCACCCGAGCCTCTGCAACCCATTACCCTGCCCCTGCCGGTCACCCTGCCCTGGTCGATCGGTGAACTGGTGCTGGCTGGCGAATCGCCGCTCACCCTCAGCGGCCTGAAAGGCCAGTACCGCTACCGCACGGCCGACCGCGCCTGGAACCTCGGCGTGACCGACGCGCACCAGTTCGACCTGGACAGCGTGGAGGTGGCCGGCGGCCGCTACCAGGCCAAGGCGGTGCTGGGCGCGCAAGCCCCGATGCCCCTGCGCGTGGACGCCAGCGGTGAGGTGCGCACCACCGTGCCGGGCGGTGAGCCCGTGACGCTGCAGGTCATCGCCAAGCTCACCGGCGTGCTGGCCACCACCGACGCCGCGCTCGACGCCAGCGCCAGCGTCAAGGCCACCGGAGGCATCGACCCGGCCCAGGCCCCCACGCTGGATGCCCAGGCCCGCCTGCGCCCATGGTGGCCGCAGCCGATCGAGACCGCCGACGCCACCATGGCCCGCATCGACCTCGCCGCCTTCTGGCCGCAGGCGCCGGTGACGCTGCTCAGCGGCACGGTGAAGGCCCAGCCCCAGGGCGAGGCCTGGCGCGCCGAGCTGAAGCTCACCAACGCCGCCAGCGGGCCGGCCGACCGGCAGCGCCTGCCGCTCGACCGGATCGAGGCCGCGCTCGAACAGCGCGGTGCGCGCTGGACGCTGACGCAACTGGACGCGCAGCTCGGCGGCGGCCGTGTGCAGGGCCAGGGCCAGTGGGAACCCGCCAGCGGCGCGCAGCCCTCGCCGCTGGGCCAGTGGCAGGGCGAGATCCAGGCCCGCCGCATCAACCCGGCCCAGCTCTGGAGCAGCATCGCCCCCGCCGCGCTCGACGGCACCGTCACGGCGCGCACGGTCGACACCGCCATCGACCTGGGCGCGCGCATCCAGCCGTCGGGCACGCAACCCCGGGGCGGCGCCCTGGCCGGCCTGCGGCTGCGCGAACTCGATGTGAAAGGCCGCTGGCGCCCCAGCGCCGACAGCGCCACGCAAGGCGTGCTCGACCTGCGCCAGGCCCGCCTGGGCGTGGCCGACGCCACGCTGGACGGCCAGGGCACGCTCGATACCCTGGCACGCAGCTTCGACGGCCAGTTCGCGCTGCAGCTGCCCGGTGCGCAGGCCCGCTGGAAGGGCAAGGCCGCGCACGCCCAAAGCAGCGGCGACCTGGACCTCAACCTGGACGACGCCAGCCGCGTGCTGGCCTGGGTGAGCAGCCTGCAGACCCTGCCCATCGTGGGCCCGTCGATCCGCACCGCGCTGGACGGCCAGCCGGGCCTGCAGGCCGAAGGCAGCGCCCGGCTCAACGCCGACTGGCAAGGTGGTCTGGGCGTGCTGGGCTACCCGCCGCCGGCGGCCGGCGCCACCCAGGCCGCCCCGCTGCGCCTGCAGCTCGGCCTGGACGCGCCGCGCCTGCGCATCGCGCGCGAGGTGCGCACCGGCGATCCGGCCAACCCCACCAGGGCGCAGGACATCCTTCTCAGCGCGCTCCAGCTGCAGGCCAACGGCCCGCCCGAGCGCCTGGCCCTCACCCTGGCCGGCCGGGCCGAACAAGGCCCCTGGCGCGCCGCCCTCGACACCCAGGGCGTGCTGCAACTGGGCAACGCCCGCCAGCCCGACATCGACACCGGCCGCCTGGAACTCAGCCGGCTGAAACTGCAGGCCACCGACAGCGCGCGGCCCGACCGCACCGTGGAATGGACGCTGGAGAGCACCAACGCGCTGGGCGTGCAATGGCAGGGCGCGCGCGGCGATACGCTGCAGGTGCAGGCCGACGCCGGCCAGCTGCGGCTGCAGCCCGTGTTCCGCCGCCGCGCGGCGCCCGCGTCCCCGGTGGCCGTGTCGGCCGCTGCCGCGGCCGCGGCCGCCGCCACGCCCACCGTCACCACCCCCATGACGCTGGCCTGGGAACGCATCACCTGGCGGGCCGGCGCGCTCGACACGCGCGGCCAGCTCAGCCACCTGCCGCTGTCCTGGGTGGATGCCCTCGCCACGCCCGAGGGCGCGCGCCACGGCCCGCTGAGCGAATCCGGCCTGGGCGGCGACGTGGTGTTCGACGGCTCATGGGACCTCACCCTGCCGGCCGACCCCAGCGCACCGCCCCGCCTGGCGGCGCAGCTGCGCCGGCGCAGCGGCGACCTCTCGGTGCAGACCGACGGCGCCTTCGACGAGAACACCGCCTCCACCCAGCGCCTGCAGACCGGCATCCGCGAAGCCCAGCTGGACGTGGAAACCCAGGGCAGCAATGTGCTGGCGCGCCTGCGCTGGGACAGCGAGCGCCTGGGCCAGGCCAGCGCCGACGTGAGCACCACGCTGAGCCCGCCCAACGCCGCCGAGCCCGCCTGGCACTGGGCCGAGCAGGCGCCCTTGCGCGGCACTCTCAAGGCCAGCCTGCCTCAGGTGGGCGTGTGGTCCGCGCTGGCGCCGCCCGGCTGGCGCGTGCGCGGCTCCCTGGGCGCCGATCTCACGCTGGGCGGCACGCGCGACAAACCCCTGCTCAACGGCTCGCTCAACGCCGACGACCTGGCCCTGCGCTCGCTGGTCAATGGCATCGCCTTCTCGCGCGGGCAGCTGCGCGCCACGCTCGCGGGCGAACGCATCACCATCGACCGTTTTTACCTGCAGGGCCTGGGTGGCGTGCAGAACGGCGGCACGCTGCTGGCCACCGGCAGCACCGAGTGGCGCACCGTCACGGTGAACGGCCAGCCGCGCCGCCAGCCCTACATCAGCCTGCAGGCCACCGCCACGAAACTGCGCGTGTCCACCCGCGCCGACCGCATGCTCACGCTCTCGGGCCAGTTGCAGGCCGAGCTGGCGGGCACGACGCTGCAGCTGCGCGGCCAGCTCACGGCCGATGAGGCCCGTTTCGTGCTGCCCGACGAGTCCACCCCCAGCCTCGGCGCGGACGTGGTGGTGCGTGGCACCGAGCGGCCGCTGGAAGACCCGAACGCCTTCCGTGTGCAACCCGATGTGCTGGTGGACCTGAACCTGGGCAACAACTTCGAGGTGCGCGGCCAGGGCCTGCAGACGCGCCTGACCGGCCAGCTCAATGTGCGCAGCACCCCCACTTCGCCCGCGCCGCGCGTGCTGGGCGAGGTGCGCACGGAGCGCGGTACCTACCGGGCCTACGGCCAGCGGCTCGACATCGAAACCGGCGTGTTGCGCTTCAACGGGCCTTACGACAACCCCACGCTGGACATCTCCGCCGTGCGCCCCAACACCACGCAGCGCGTGGGTGTGCTCATCAGCGGCTCGGCGCAGTTGCCGCGCGTGCGCCTGTTCTCCGACCCCGAACTGCCCGACAGCGAGAAGCTCGCCTGGCTGGTGCTGGGGCGCCCGGCCAGCGGCGCCGGGGCCGAAGCCGCCGTGCTGCAGCAGGCCGCGCTGGCCCTGCTCTCGCGCAACGGTGGCAACCTGGACGGCGGCCTGGCCAGCGCCTTCGGTCTGGACGAGCTGTCCTTTGCCGGCAGCTCCACCAACGCCGATGGCACCACCTCGTCGGCCGCGCTCACGCTGGGCAAGCGCCTGTCCAACAAGCTCTACCTGACCTACGAAGCCAGCCTGGCCGGGGCCATGGGCACGGTCTCGATGTTCTACGACCTCTCGCGGCGCGTCACGGTGCGCGCGCGGGCGGGTGAAGAGAACGCCATCGACCTGATCTTCACGACGACATTTGACTGACCCCCGCGCCGCGCCGTGGGCGCGTCCCCCCTTTCAGGGGGCAACACCTGCGGCCTGGCAGAGCCAGCTCCGCGGTGTTCCGGACTTCATCACTTCGCGCCGGAAAGGCCTCAGGCGACCTTGGCCACCGCCGGCTGGTTGGCGGCTTCCGCAACGTGCGCGCGGATCTCGCTCTCGGCCGTCGCCAGACCCTGGGCCTTGGCATCCGGGCCCATCGCCACACCTTCGGCGCGCACGAAGCGCACATCGGTGATGCCGAAGAAGCCCAGCACCGTCTGCAGGTAGGTTTCCTGGTGCTCCATGGCGCGGCCCCCTTCGCTGGTGGAGTACACGCCGCCGCGGCTGAGCACCACGATCACCGTCTTGCCACCGGCCAGGCCCACCGGGCCCTGCTCGGTGTACTTGAAGGTGCGGCCACCCTGGGCCACGCGGTCGATCCAGGCCTTGAGCTGGGTCGGGATGGTGAAGTTGTACAGAGGGGCACCGATCACCACCACGTCGGCCGCCAGAAACTGGCTCACCAGCGCTTCGGAGACGGCGTTTTCCTGGCGTTGCGCCTCGGTGGCGGCGGCCTGGCCGGTGCGAAAGCCCAGCGCGTCGGCGCTCAGGTGGGCCGGCGCGTTGACCGCCAGATCCAGGTGCTGCACTTGCGTGCCGGGATGGGCCGCCACCCAGGTCGCCACGGTCTGGGCGGTCAGTTGACGGGAAACCGACTGGTCGCCGGTGATCGCGGAATCGATGTGAAGCAGTTGCATGGAAATCTCCTGAAAAAGTTGAAAGCCACGCCAGGTGACCATGGATAGATTGTGATTTCGATGCCAATACTTGATAAGACGGCATTCTTACGACATATCGTTCCATAATCAGGACAATCAACGGGAAACGCCATGCAAGACCTGAATGACATGATCCTGTTCGCCGAGGTGGTGGAACACGGCGGTTTCGCGGCCGCCGGCCGCGCGCTGGGCCTGCCCAAGTCGCGCCTGTCGCGCCGCATCGCCGGGCTGGAGGCGCAGTTGGGCGTGCGGCTGTTGCAACGCACCACGCGCAAGCTCTCGCTGACCGATGTGGGCGAGACCTACCTGCGCCACTGCCAGGTCCTGCGCGAATCCGCCCAGGCCGCCGCCGACGCCGTGGCCCACGCGCAAACCGAGCCGCGCGGCACCATCCGCGTGGTCTGCCCCGTCACGCTGGCGCAGACCGTGCTGGGCGGCGTGATGCCGATCTACCTCGCGCGGCACCCGCAGGTGCGCGTGGAGATGGAGGTCAACAACCGCGTGGTCGATCTCGTGAAGGACGGCGTGGACGTGGCGCTGCGCGTGCGACTCACGCTGGAGGAAAGCGGCAGCCTGATCGTCAAGCGGCTGGACGACGCGCGCTCGGTGCTGGTGGCGCAGCCCGGCGCTGCTGGCGCGCCAGGGCACGCCCACCACGCTGGAGGAAGCCGGCCGGCTCGACAGCGTGGCGATGTCCGCCACCGAGGGCAAGACCAGCATCCGCCTGACCAGCCCCGAAGGGCGCGAGGCCGTGCTGCAGTTCACCCCCCGCTACATCGCCGACGACCTGCTCACCCTCAAGCTCGCCGTGCTCGGCGGCAGCGGCATGTGCTGGCTGCCCGACTACATGTGCGAGGACGAACTGCGCAGCGGCCAGCTGGTGCGCCTGCTGCCCGACTGGTCCACGCCGGTGGGTGTGGTGCATGCGGTGTTTCCCTCGCGCCGGGGCCTCTCGCCCGCGGTGCGCAGCTTTCTCGATTTCCTGGCCGAATACGTGCCCGTGTGCGGCAAGCTGCAGCGCCGCGAGGGGGCGTCCCGGCTGCAGCCCGCCCCGTACAATGCGGGCTCTTTTTCGCCGCCATAGTTCAATGGATAGAACGAGCGCCTCCTAAGCGCTAGATACAGGTTCGATTCCTGTTGGTGGTACCACCTCGAGCCACCATGTCCGAACCGCTGCCCGGCGGCGAACTCGTCCATCAGCTGCGCCGCCTGGGCCTGGCCGCGGGCGACGTGGTCATGGTGCACGCCTCGCTCAAGGCCATCGGGCCGGTGGCCGGCGGCGCCCCGCAGGTCGTGCGGGCGCTGCAGGAGAGCATCGGCCCGGGCGGCACGCTCATGGCCTATGTGTCCTGGGACCGCTCCCCCTACGAAGAGACCCTGAACGGCGCCACGCTGGGCGCCGCCGCGCGCGAGGCCTGGCCGGCATTCGACCCGGCCAGCGCCGGCACCGAACGCAGTTTCGGCCTGCTCAATGCCTTCATCTGCCACACACCCGGCGTGCGGCGCAGCGCGCACCCCGACGCCAACATGGCCGCCCTGGGCGCGAAGGCGGACGAGTTGGTCGCGCCCCATTCGCTCCAGGAGGGCTACGGACCCGGTTCACCGCTGGACCGCTTCGTGCAACTGGGCGGCCAGGTGCTGCTGCTCGGTGCGCCCCTGGACGCGGTGACGGTGCTGCACCACGCCGAGACCCTGGCCGACATCCCGAACAAGCGCCGCGTGCGCTACGAACAACCGGTGCTCGACGACCAAGGCCGCAAGGTCTGGCGCGCGGCCGAGGAGTTCGACACCAACGGCATCCTGGACGGCTTCGCGCAAGACGGCGCCCTGGACGCGGTGGAGACCATCGCGCGGGCCTACGTGGCCGAAGGCCGCCACCGCACGGGCCGTGTGGGCCAGGCCGACTGCCACCTGTTCGATGCACGGGACCTCGTGCGCTTCGGCAAGGCCTGGCTCGAACAGCGCTTTGGCGAGCAGGCTCAGCGCAGCATGAGGTAACCCACGCCGATCGCGGCGGCCAGCCCCACCGCATCGGCGAACAGCGCACAGGCCAGCGCGTGCCGCGCGTGCTGGATGCCCACGCTGCCGAAGTACACCGCGAGCACGTAGAAGGTGGTTTCGGTCGAGCCCTGCACGATGGCCGCGAGCCGGCCCGCGAACGAGTCCACGCCGTGCGTCTGCATCACGTCGATCATCAGCCCGCGCGCGCCCGCGCCCGACAGCACCTTCATCAGGCCCACCGGCAGCGCGGGCAGGAAGTCGGTGTTCCAGCCCATCGCGGCCACCATCGCGCCGATGCCCGAGAGCAGGAAGTCCATGCAACCGGCGGCGCGGAACACGCCGATGGCGATCAGGATCGCGATGAGGTAGGGCACGATCTGGATCGCCACGCCAAAGCCTTCCTTGGCACCGTCGATGAAGGCGTCGTACACGTTCAGGCGCTTCCAGGCCCCGGCCAGCACGAACAGCATCACCACGCTCAGGATCACCGCCGCGCCGGTGGTGCCGGCCACGCGCGCGGCCTGTTCGGCCGGCAGGCGGGCCAGCGCGGTCACGGCCGCCGCGAGCAGGCCGGCCACCGCCAGCACCGGCAGCAGGAACCGCGCGCGCCACAGCGGCAGGCGCTGGCACACGGCCACCGCCAGCACCCCCGCGAGCAGCGAGGTGAAGGTGACCAGCAGCGTGGGCAGAAAAATGTCCGCCGCGTTGAAGCCCGCGCCCAGGCCCTGCTTGAGCGCGACGCTCTGGCGGATGGCGATCACCGAAGTGGGGATCAGCGTGAGGCCCGCCGTGTTCATCACCACGAACATGATCTGCGCGTTGCTCGCCGTGCCGGGTGCTTCGGTGTTGAGCGTCTGCAGTTCGCGCATGGCTTTCAGGCCCAGCGGTGTGGCCGCGTTGTCCAGGCCCAGCAGGTTGGCCGAGATGTTCATGGTCATCGCGCCCTGCGCCGGGTGGCCTTGCGGCACGGCGGGAAAGAGGCGGCGCAGCAGCGGCCCGGCGAGGCGGGCGAGCAGCTCGATCATGCCGGCGCGCTCGCCCACGCGCATGAGCCCCAGCCACAGCGCCATCACACCGGCCAGGCCGAGCGAGATCTCGAAACCCGAGCGCGCGCCATCGAACATGGCCGTCAACAGCGCTTGTAAGATGCCCTGCTCACCCAGCAGCCAACGCGCGACGGCGGTGGCGAAAGCCACGATGAAGAAACCGACCCAGACCCAGTTCAGCGCCATGGAGAGCGATGGTAGCGCCCACGGAGACCTGTCCATGCAATCGATCAACCACCCCCGCCGTTCGTTCTTCTGCGCCCTCGGTCTGGCATGGGCCCTGTCGGCCCCCTCGGTGCAGGCCCAGGCCAGGTTCGTGCAGACGCCCTACAAGAACCCCAAGGCCCTGTTCGACATCTACCTCGACCACCCGGCCAAGCTGGGCGCCGCGCTGTACTGGCTGCGCTCGTTCGTGAACCCGCTCACCGAAGCGCCCTACAGCTTCTTCAACGAGGACATGAGCGTGATCGTGCTGCTGCACGGCACCGAACTCGTGGCGCTGGCGAAGAAGAACGAGGCGAAGTACGAAGAGGTGGTGCAGCGCATGCGCTACTACACCGAACTGGGCGTGAAGTTCAAGGTCTGCGGGCTGGCGCTGCAGGACTTCGGCTACACCGCGGCCGACATGCAGCCCTTCGTGGAGGTGACGCCCTCGGCCATCACCGAGCTGGTGCACTGGCAGAACCAGGGCTACGCGCTGGTCACACCCACGGTGGTGGACAAAAAGCTGTCGGTGGAGGAGATTCGCTGAACGGCGCACCCGCCGTTCGTCGCGCGGCGCCGGCCGATGTCGAAACGGCCGCGCCTGGCACGTCGTCAGGTGGCAAGCCCCCTTCATCCACCCTTCAGGAGATCCCCATGTCGACGCAACTCAGTGCCTACCTGTCCTACAACGGCAACTGCGCCGAGGCGATGCAGTTCTATGCCAAGCTGTTCAACGCCAAGCTCGAGGCCCTCATCACCTATGGCGAGATGCCCGGCGGCGAACCGGTGCCGCCCGAGAACGCCAAGCTCATCATGCACGCTTACCTGGTGCACCCGGACTTCGCCCTCATGGCCGGCGACGCGCCGCCCGGCGTGCCCTTCGCGGGCATCCAGGGCTGCATGATGGCCATCACCTTCCCCACTGTGGCCGAGGCCGAGCGCGTCTTCAAGGCCCTGGCGGACGGCGGCAAGGTGACCATGCCGCTGTCCGAAACCTTCTGGGCCGACACCTTCGGCATGGTGACCGACCGTTTCGGCACGCCCTGGGGCATCAACGGCGGGCCGAGGGAAATCGGCAAGCCGTGACCGAGGCGGCACCCGGGCTGCAGGCCACCATCAAGTGGGGTGGCCGGTTCGCTGAACCGGCCAGAGCCGGTCAGAGCTGGCCTTCGCTCAGGGTGTCGAGCTGGAAGCGGCCACTGCGGTCCCACAGCCAGGTGTCGACGCTGCGCACGCGGCCCCAGCCCGGTGGGTTGGGGAACGGCGCGGCCTGCCGCACGAGGCGGTCGATCTCCGCCATCACCTCCGGCGCGTGGCTCGGTCCGCGCAACCAGCGCACCGCGTCCACGCCGCCGCTGCGGTCGATTTCGAGCTCCATCACCCCGATGGCGTACAGCATCGGCGGCAGCTTGCCCCGGTAGATGCGGTCCGGGTAGCGGCGGTAGATGTGGTTCGCCACCGCGAGCCGGTAGCTGGCGTCGGCCAGCGGCGGACGGCTGGAGCCCGAAGGCAGGACCGAGCAGCCCGCCGCGAGCAGGCCGGCCGCGCCGGCGGCAGCGGTGGCCAGCAGCCGGCGGCGCCCAGGCAACAAGGAAGGCGGTGAGGACAGGGTGAGGTCGGTGGTGTTCGGCATGGCGAGAGCATACGGCCCTGTGCAGGCCTGGCGCACAAGCAATCGCAACAGCTGTTACCGCCTGCCGGCCGCCGGTGGCGCCACCGGCGCGGCCACGAAGCCTTCCTGCAGCAGCAGCTGTGCGCGGATCGCGTCGATGAAAGCCGTCACGCGCGCGGGGCGGTGGCGGCCTGGCAACAAAGCCACGTGGATGCCCACGGGCGCGAGCGCCCACTGCGGCAGCACACGCACCAGCCGGCCGGCGGCGATGTCTTCACGGCACATCCAGGGGGCGGCCGATCCGATGCCCACGCCGTTGAGGATGGCCCGGTAACTCGCGGGCAGGCTCGGCGTGCGAAAGGGCGTGTTCAGCGTGACCATGCGCGCGGCGCCATCGCTGCGGCGCACGAGCTGCACCGTGCCCACCACGTGCGCGGCCAGCCCGATGAAGGGCAGCCGAGGCAGGCGCGCCAGCGTCACCGGGCCGATGCGCTCCACCAGCGCAGGCGTGCGCAACCAGCACGCGCTCCATCGTGCCCAGCGTGCGGCAGACGATGTCCTGGTCGGGCACCTCGCCCACGAAAACGCAGCACTCCGCCCCCGTGGCCGAGAGGTCGGTGTAGCGCTCGGCCAGCGCCAGTTCCACGCGCAGCCGGGGGTGCTCCGCCATCAGGCCGGTGAGCGCGTCGGTCAGGAAACTGGCGCCGTAGCCCGCCGGACCAATCACGCGCAGGGTTCCCTCGGGCCGGCTCTGGCGGCCCTGCAGCCGGTCGGACAGACCGGCCCATCGCTCGCCCAGGTCGCGCGCCTCCAGCAGCAGCGTCTGGCCCTCGTCGGTCAGCGAGAAGGTGGAGGTGGTGCGGTTCACCAGCTTGCAGCCCAGCAGGGATTCGAGCTCCACCAGGCGCCGGCTCACCGTGGGCTGCGTGGTGCCCAGTTGCCGCGCCGCCTTGCTCAGCGAGCGCGCCTCGCTGATGTGCTGGAAGGTGTCGAGCAGTTCGAGTCGGTCGTAGGTCGTCTTCATACGTGATGTGTATAGCACTTACATCGTCCATGCGTCTAGCGATCGAAGCTCTCTTTGCGTACCGTGGCGGCTTCGAACAGGAGACAAGACGTGAGCACGCATTCCACGACGGCCCCCACCGCGGACGACGCCGCCGCCATCCACGACACACTGTGGACCCCGAGCGCGGACGACATCGGCGCCAGCCGCCTGGCGCGCTACGAGCGCTGGCTCGCCGAGCAGCACGGCCTGCGCTTCGACAGCTATGCGGCGCTGTGGCAATGGTCGGTGCAGCACCTGGACACCTTCTGGCGCAGCATCTGGGACCACTTCGAGGTGCTGGCCGACGGTTCACCCGAACCCGTGCTCGCGAGCCGCGAGATGCCCGGCGCGCGCTGGTTTCCGAACACGCGGCTGAACTACACGGAGCACGTCTTCCGGCAGGCCAGCGCCCAGCGCCCCGCGCTGGTGGTGCGCACCGAAGGCGAGGAAGCGCGCGAGGTGTCCTGGGCGGCGCTGCGCCAGATGACCGCGGCCTTCGCGGCCACCCTGCGGGATCACGGCGTGCAGCCGGGCGACCGCGTGGCGTCCTACCTGCCGAACCAGGCCGAGACCGTGGCGGCCTTCCTGGCCTGCGCCAGCCTGGGTGCCATCTGGTCGAGTTGCGCGCCCGACATGGGCCCCTCGGTGGTGTTCGACCGCCTGAGCCAGATCGAACCCAAGGTGCTGCTGGCCACCGACAGCTACCGCTACAACGGCAAGGTGCACGACCGCCACGACACCGTGGACCAGTTGCTCGAGCGCCTGCCCAGCGTGCGCACCGTGGTGCACCTGCCCGGCCCGCTGGCGAATGAACGCGCCGTGGCGTGGCGCGACCGCCTGGCATGGGACGGCGCGATGCAACAGCACGCACACGCCGAGCTGCGCTTCGAGCGCCTGCCCTTCGACCACCCGCTGTGGATCGTCTATTCCTCCGGCACCACCGGCCTGCCCAAGGCCATGGTGCACGGCCACGGCGGCGTGGTGCTCACCCACCTCAAGACGCTCGCGCTGCAGCACGACCTGCGCGAAGGCGACCGCATGCTGTTCCTCGGCGGCACCGGCTGGATCGTCTGGAACCTGCAGATCGGCGGCCTGCTCACCGGCGCCACCACCGTGCTCTACGACGGCAACCCCGCCTGGCCCGACGACGAGGCGCTCTGGCGCTTCATGGACCGGCACGGCGTCACGCTGTTCGGCTGTGGCGCGGCCTTCCTCATGAACTGCATGAAGCGCGGCCTGCGCCCACGCGACTTCGCCGCCCTGCCGGCGCTGCGCGCGATCAACTCGACCGGCTCGCCGCTGTCCATCGACGCCTACCACTGGGTCTACGGCGCGGTGAAAAGCGACCTCTGGCTGGCCTCGATCAGCGGTGGCACCGACATCGCCTCGGGCTTCGTGGCCTGCGCGCCGGGCCTGCCCGTGGTGGCGGGCGAGATCCAGTGCGCCGAGCTCGGCGTGGCGGCCCAGTCCTTCAACGAGGCGGGCCAGCCGGTGCAGGACGAGGTCGGCGAACTGGTGATCACGCAACCCATGCCCTCGATGCCGCTGTTCTTCTGGAACGACGCCGACGGCCAGCGCTACCGCGAGAGCTACTTCGACACCTTCCCCGGCGTCTGGCGCCATGGCGACTGGATCCGCTTCACGCCGCGCGGCACCGCCGTCATCTACGGCCGCTCCGACAGCACCATCAACCGCTTCGGCATCCGCATGGGCACGGCCGAGATCTACCGCGTCGTCGAGGAAATGCCGCAGGTGCGCGACAGCCTGGTGGTCGACCTCGAGTACCTGGGCCGACCGTCCTTTTTGCCGCTGTTCGTGGTGTTGCAGCGGGGCGTTGTGCTGGACGACGCGCTCAAGGCCGCCATCGCCGGGCAGATCCGCACCAAGGCCTCGGCGCGCCATGTGCCGAACGAGATCTACCTGGTGGACGAGATTCCGCGCACCCTCACCGGCAAGAAGATGGAAGTGCCGGTGCGCAAGCTGCTGCTGGGCACCCCGCTGGAGAAGGTGGCCAGCCCCGACGCCATGGTCAACCCACGCAGCCTGGACTTCTTCGTGCGGCTCGCCCTCGAACTCAACACGCCGGGCACCGCGCCCGCCTGAGTGCCTTCGCTTTTTCCACTACCCACACAGGAGACAACCAGCATGATGCAACGCCGCCAACTCACCCGCCTGGCCCTCGCCCTGGGCGCCACTTTGAGCCTCGGCGCCGCGCCCGCGCTCGCCCAGCCGGCCTACCCGAGCAAGCCGCTCACCATCGTCGTGCCCTTCGTGCCCGGCGGCCCGGTGGACGTGATGGCGCGCACGCTCGGCGATGCCCTGGGCAAGTCGCTGAACGTGCCGGTGGTGATCGACAACCGCGCCGGCGCGGGCGGCAACATCGGCAGCCAGCACGTGGCCAAGGCCCCCGCCGACGGCTACACGCTGCTCATGGCCACGGGCAGCATCCTGAGCATCAACGAGGCGCTGTATCCCCGCCTCGGGTTCGAGCCCGGCAAGGACTTCGCCCCGGTCTCGCTGGTGGGCGACATGCCGCTGATCGTCACCGTCAACGCCTTGGTGCCGGTGAAGAACGTGGCCGAACTCGTGGCGCAGGCCAAGGCCAAACCCGACAGCCTGCTGCTGAGTTCGCCGGGCAACGGCACCACGCCGCACCTGGCCACCGAACTGCTCAAGCGCGAAGCCGGTGTGACCCTGGTCCACGTGCCCTACAAAGGCGGCGCCGAGTCGGCCACGGCCATCCTGTCCAACCAGGTCACTGGCGGCATCGAATCCCCGCCCGCCGTGCTGCCGCACATCCGCGCGGGCAAGATGCGCGCGCTCGCCATCGCCGGCCCGGAGCGCCTGGACAGCCTGCCCGACGTGCCGACCACCACCGAAGCGGGCCTGCCCGGCCTGCAGATCGTGAGCTGGTTCGGTCTGGTCGCACCGGCCGGCACGCCGGCCGCGGTGATCGACAAGCTCAACAAGGAAACACTCGCCGCGCTCAAGACCGACGAAGTGAGGGCCCGTTTCGAGCGCCTCTCGATCCGCCCGATGGGCAGCACGCCCGCCGCACTGGCCACGCTGGCGCAGCAGGACCGCGTGAAGTGGGGCCAGATCGTCAAGGCCTCGGGGGTGCGCCTCGACTGAGGCGCGCCGCTTTCACCTCGCCCGCAAGGTGCGGCTGAGCAGGATCACCGGCACCAGACCCACCAGCACCAGCGTGAGCGCCGGCAGCGCCGCCTCGCCCAGGCGTTCGTCGCGCGCGAGCTGGTAGGTCACCACCGCCAGGGTGTCGCTGTTGAAGGGCCGCAGCACCAGGGTGGCGGGCAGCTCCTTCATCACGTCCACGAACACCAGCAGCGCGGCCGCGGCGGTGGAGCGCTTGAGCAGCGGCCAGTGCACGCGCGCGGCCAGGCCCAGGCCGGTGGTGCCGAGCATGCGGGCCGAGTCGTCGAGGCTGGCCGGGATGCGCGCGTAACCACTCTGCAGTGACTGCAGGGCCACGGCGGTGAAGCGCACGAGGTAGGCCCACACGATGCCAAGCGCGGTGGCGGTGACCCAATAGCCCACGCTGGCCTCGGGCCACAGGGACTGCACCCAGCCCACCGGCAGCAACAGGCCGACCACGATCACCGCGCCGGGCACGGCATAACCCAGGCTCACGAGCTGCACCACGCCGCGCGTGAGCTGGCCCGGCCGTGCGCGCAACGCGAACGCCAGCGCCAGCGCGATCGCGGTGGTCAGCGCGGCCGCCAGGCTGGCCAGCCACACGCTGCTGCGCGACCACTGCACGAAGGAGGTCCACGGCAGGTCGTCCCAGCCCCCGATGAGCGGGCGCAGCATGAACAGCACCGGCAGCACGAAGCCGAAGGCGATGGGCAGCACACAGACCAGCACGGCGCACACGGCGCGCCCGCCTTGCAGGCGCGTGGGCTGGGCCTCGGCGCTGCCGGCGCGCTGGCCGCGCAGCGTGGCGAAGCGCAGCCGGCGCTGGGCGCGGTGTTCGAGCCACAGGAGCAGGGCCACCAGCGCCAGCAGCATCGTGGCGAGCTGGGCGGCGGCCATGCGGTTGTCCATCGCGAGCCAGGCCTTGTAGACACCGGCCGTGAAGGTTTGGATGCCGAAGTAGCTGGCGACGCCGAAATCCGCCAGCGTTTCCATGAGCGCGAGCGCCACGCCCGCGGCCACGGCCGGGCGCGCCAGCGGCAGCGCCACTTCGCGGATGCGCCGCGCCAGCGGCGCGCCCAGCAGGCGCGCGGCTTCCATGAGCTGGGCCGCGCGCTCGGCCAGCGCGGTGCGCGCCAGCAGGTAGACGTAGGGGTAGAGCGAGAAGGTGAACACCCAGACCGCGCCCGGCGTGCTGCGCACCTCGGGCAGCAGGCGCCCGGACAGGCCGAAGGTCTCGCGCAGCCCCACCTGCAGGGGGCCGCTGAACTGCAGGAAGTCGGTGTAGGCATAGGCCACCACATAGGCCGGCATGGCCAGCGGCAGCAGCAGGGCCCATTCGAAGAAACGGCGGCCGGGGAAGTCGAACAGCGTGACCGCGCTGGCCGTGGCGATGCCCACCACCGCCACGCCGATCGCCACGCTCACGCACAACACCAGCGTGGTGAGCGCGTACTCCGGCAGCACGGTCTGCGCCATCTGCGAGAGCACGTCGCGCGCGGCGGCATCGAACTCGAACCAGGACGCCCCCAGCGACAGCACCGGCAGCGTGAGCAGCAGCGCAAGCAGGATCAACAGGGCGGGAGCCAACCAACGCAGCATGGGCAGGTTTCAGGTGAAAGGGCCATCGACCCGCGTCAACACAAATGAGAATTGTAGTTATCTAGAATAGACCGCCTATGTTCCTGAACGTCTCTCAACTCAGCGTGCGGTACGCGGGCCAGTCCCAAGCCGCGGTGGATGGTGTCTCGCTGGGGCTGCGCGCAGGCGACATCGGCGTGCTCATCGGCCCCTCGGGCTGCGGCAAGACCACCCTGCTGCGCGCGGTCGCCGGCCTGGAACGCGCCAGCGGCGGCGGCATCACGCTCGACGGCGAGACCGTGAGCGACAGCCAGCACCACATGCCGGCCGAGCAGCGCCGCATCGGCATGGTGTTCCAGGACTACGCCCTGTTCCCCCACCTCGACGTGGGCCGCAACATCGCCTTCGGCATCGACCGCCTGCCGCGCGCCGAGCGCGAGGCCCGCGTGGACGAGGTGCTGCGCCTGGTCGGCCTGGCCGGCATGCAGGCCCGCTTTCCGCACGAGCTCTCGGGCGGCCAACAGCAGCGCGTGGCCCTGGCCCGCGCACTGGCGCCGCGCCCGCGCCTGCTGCTGCTCGACGAACCCTTCTCCAACCTCGATGTGGACCTGCGCGAGCGCCTGGCCCATGAGGTGCGCGGCATCCTCAAGGCCGCCGGCGCCACCGCCCTCTTCGTCACGCACGACCAGCTGGAGGCGTTCGCCATCGGCGACGTGATCGGCGTGATGCATGAAGGCCACCTGCACCAGTGGGACGACGCCTACGCGCTCTACCACCGCCCGGCCACGCGCTTCGTGGCCGAGTTCATCGGCCACGGCGTGTTCGCCCCGGCGCAGATCCAGATGGTGGGTGACCAGGTCTCGGTGCAGACGCCGCTGGGCCCGCTGCACGACGTGGAGGAATGCCCCCTGCCCTCGGCCTACGAGGCCGGCCTGTGCGACGTGCTGCTGCGCGCCGACGACATCGTGCACGACGACGACGCGCCGGTGAAGGCGCAGATCCTGCGCAAGGCGTTTCGCGGCTCCGAATTCCTCTACACGCTGCGCCTGGCCAGCGGCGAGGTGCTGATGACGCACGTGCCCTCGCACCACAACCACGCGGTGGGCGAGTGGATCGGCATCCGCGCGGAGGTGGACCACGTGGTCACGTTCGAACGCGGCGGTGGCGCCAGCTCGCCGCCCGCACCGGGCTCGCGCCAGACCGCGGCCTGAGCGGCCCGGTTTTTTTTGCCCTTGAAACTTAAAAAAAACTTATCAAAGCAGTGAACTCTTGCGGTGCGGACACACTCCGTCACAGGTCCAAATCGGAATAAATCTTATTTGCAACCTGTCTGGAGTACTTTTTGATGAAACGCCTCGTCCTCACCGCCCTCGCTTTTGCCGGGCTGGCCGCCCCCCTCGCGCAGGCCCAGACCGCGCCGGCGGTGACGGTTTATTCCTCGCGCATCGAGCAGCTGATCAAGCCGCTGTTCGACCGCTACACCGCCGAGACGGGCGTGAAGATCAACCTGCTGACCGACCGCGGCGGCTCGATCGCCGAGCGCCTGGCCGCCGAAGGCGCGGGTTCGCCGGCCGACATCCTGCTCACGGTGGACATGGGCAACCTCTGGAGCGCGGCCGAGCGCGGCCTGCTGCGCAAGATCGATTCGCCCACGCTCAACAACAACGTGCCGCCCAACTTCCGCGACCCGGGCAACCAGTGGTGGGGCCTGTCGCGCCGCGAACGCACCATCTTCTTCAACCCCGAGAAGGTCAAGCCGGCGCAGCTCTCCACCTACGAAGACCTGGCCGACCCGAAGTGGAAGGGCAAGCTCTGCCTGCGCACCGGCAAGCAGACCTACACGCAATCGCTGGTGGCGATGCTGATCGCCAAGCACGGTGAGGCCAGGACCGAGCAGATCGTGCGCGGCTGGGTGAGCAACCTCGCCACCGACGTGTTCACCAACGACGCCAGCCTGCTGCAGGCCATCGGCGCCGGCCAGTGCGAGGTGGGCATCGCCAACACCTACTACTACGGCCGCCTGGTCTCCAGCAACGCCGGCATCAAGGACAAGGTGCACCTGTTCTGGGCCAACCAGGGCGCCAACGAAGGCGGCGCCCACGTGAACCTCTCGGGCGGCGGCGTCACGCGCCACGCCAAGAACCCGGCCGGCGCGCAGAAGCTGCTGGAATGGCTGTCGTCCGAAGCGGCGCAGAACGGCTACACGCGCGGCACTTTCGAAAGCCCGGTGAACCCCAAGGTGGAGCCTGACGCGATCATCAAGGCCTGGGGCACCAGCTTCAAGCCCAGCCCGCTGAACGCGGCCGACATCGGCTCCAAGCAGGCCGACGCGATCCGCCTGCTGGACCGCGCAGGCTACCGTTGAGCGACACCCTCGCCGCGACACCGCTGGCGCCCCGCCAGCGGGTGGCGCGGCGCTGGCCGGGCTGGGCGCTGACCCTGCCCGTGGCCCTGCTCACGCTGATCCCGGTGCTCACCGTGCTCGGCGTGGCGCTCTCGCCGCAGCCCGAGGTGTGGGACCACCTGATCCAGTACGTGCTGCCCCGGGTCACGGCCAACACCGCGCTGCTCATGCTGCTGGTGTCCGTCGGCGTGTTGTGCGTCGGCGTGCCGCTGGCCTGGCTCACCGCGCTGTGCGCCTTCCCGGGCCAGCGCTTCTTCTCGTGGGCGCTCATGCTGCCGCTGGCGTTTCCGGCCTATGTGCTGGCCTTCGTGCAGATGGGCCTGTTCGAGTTCGCCGGCCCGGTGCAGAGCCAGCTGCGCGTGTGGTTCGGCAGCAGCGCCTGGTTCCCCGAAATCCGGGGCAGCCTGTGGGGCACGGTGATGGTGCTGACCATGGCCTTCTACCCCTATGTCTACCTGCTCGCGCGCAACGCCTTCATGACGCAGGGCCGCCGCGCGCTGGAGGCCGCGCGCACGCTCGGCCACAGCGCGCCGCGCGCGTTCTGGCGCGTCTCGGTGCCGATGGCGCGCCCCTGGATCGCGGGCGGCCTCGCGCTCGCCCTGATGGAAACCCTGGCCGACTTCGGCGCGGTCGCCGTCTTCAACTACGACACCTTCACCACCGCCCTGTACAAGGCCTGGTTCGACCTGCACAACCTCGACGCCGCGGCGCAGCTCGCCGCCCTGCTCGTGCTGGTGGTGCTGGTGCTCGCGGCGGCCGAGCAGCGCTCGCAACAGGGCCGCAGCTACCAGGTGGCCTCGCGCCACACCCCCCCGGTGGCGCTGCACGGCTGGCACCGCTGGGCCGCCTTCGCGGTCTGCGCGCTGGTGTTCACGACCTCGTTCGCCATCCCCATCGCGCAACTGGTGATGTGGTCGCTGAGCACCTGGCGCGAAGAGCTGGAGCCGCGCTACTGGGACTTCACGCTGAACACGGTGCGGCTCGCGCTGGGCACCGCGGCCATCGCCACGCTGCTGTCGCTCGCGCTGGCCTGGCTGCGGCGCCACCACCCCGACCGCGCCACCGGCTGGACGGTGCGGCTGGCGATCATCGGCTACGCGGTGCCGGGTGCCGTGCTCGCCGTGGGCGTCTTCATCCCCATCGCCTGGCTCGACAACCTGCTCATCGCCTGGCTGCAGCCCCTGGGCTTCGAAGGCTTCCAATTGCTCAAGGGCAGCGTGCGCACCATGCTGCTCGCGCTCTCGGCGCGGTTCCTGGCCGTGGCCTACCACGCGATCGACAGCGCCATGCAGCGCATCACGCGCAGCCAGGAAGAGTCCGCGCGCACGCTGGGCCTGGGCACCTGGGCGATGCTGCGCCGGCTCTACCTGCCGCTGCTGCGCGGCGGCCTGCTCACGGCCTTCCTCATGGTGATGGTCGATGTCATGAAGGAAATGCCGATCACGCTGATGACGCGCAGCTTCGGCTGGGACACGCTGGCCGTGCGCATCTTCCAGCTCACGTCCGAATCGATGTGGGCCAACGCGGCAGTGCCGGCACTGGCGATCGTGGCCGTGGGCCTGCTGCCGGTGGTGCTGATCGTGCGGCAGACCGACCGCCGCGTCGGCGGCGGTTGATCCATCGATCGATCAGCCCAGCGCCGTCCGCAGCGCCGGCAGGCGCGAGACCACCAGCCAGTCGAGCAGCAGCACGCCGAGCAGCACCGCCCCGCTGAGCGGGAAGGCCAGCGCCAGCGCGCACATCACCAACGCCCCGCCCTTCCACAGCGACGGGTCGCGCGGCGCGGGTGGTGCCACCAGTCGCCAGCTGCCCTTGGGCCGGCGCTTCCACCACATCACGATGCCGCTCACGCACAGGAACACGATGGCCAGGCAGAACAGCACGTTGAGCAGGGCGTTCCACAGCCCCAGGTCGCCCTGGTGCAGCGCGATGCCCACCGCCATGGCCTTGGCCAGCAGCGGGTAGTCGGCATAGGCGGCCTCGGCCAGCACGCGGCCGGTGTAGCGGTCCACGTGCACCGTGCGATCCTGCGTCGGGCGGCCCAGGTCGCCGCTCATGGTGTCGGCCGACAGGGTGTACACGCCGGTGTCGCCTTGCGGCAGCTGGATGTGGTGCTGGCCCGTGAAGCCGAGCCGCTTCGCGAGCGCGGCCACGCTGTCCAGGTCCACCGGCTGGCCGGCGGGCACGCCCACCGCGCCGCCCGGCGAACCCGAGGCCGGCAGCGGCGTCTGCGCCAGGCCCCAGGGCACCTCGTGCGTGCCGCCGGCGTTGAGCGTGGCGTGCGTGGCGTCCGACAGCGGCACGGCGTCCCACTTGGCGGCGGGGAAACTGCCCCAGGGCTGCGCGAACTTCGCGCCCCACACGCCCGTCCAGGACAGCCCCGTGAGCAGGAACACCAGCAGCACCGTGCCGAGCCAGAAGCCCAGGCTGGCGTGCAGCGAACGCCACCACAGGCGCCCCTTCAGGCGCAGGTCGGGCAGCAGCACCTGGGCCCAGCGCGTGCCGCCGCGCGGCCACCAGAGGTAGAAGCCGGTGACGACCATCACGATGCCAGGCCCGCCGCGATCTCGATCAGGCGGTCGCCCACGTCGCCCAGCAGCAGCGTGCCGTGGATCTTCTCGGCCCAGGCGAACCAGGTCTGGTCCTTGTCCACCAGCTGCAGCACCTGCGCGGTGTACGGGTCCACCGCCACCGCTTCGGTGGTGCCGTCGCGCGCGACGACGAACCAGCTCGCGCGGTCGGGCGCGGCCGGCGCGATGTACTCGCGCAGCGTGGCCTGCGAGCGCAGTTCGAGCACGGCCTTCGCCTGCGCGCTCACGGGCAGCGGCGCGTGGTCCATCGGGTTCACCGTCACCACCGGCCCGAGGCGGGTCTGGAAACCGGTGAAGAACACCATGACCAGCCCGGTGAGGGCCAGCATGAGCAGAAAGGGCACGACGTAGAGGCCGGCGTAGAAGTGCCAGCGCCAGGCCACGGCATGGAAACTGGAATGCGAGGACGGCTTCGTCCCCGCGTCCGCCAGCGCGGACGCGCGTTCAGCAACGGCTTTCATGGCCGCCTCAGTGCTTGTGCTTGCCGTGGTCTTCGGCCGCGGCGGCCGGTGCCGCACTGGTGCCACCGAGCGCGCGCGCCGTGGCCTTGACTTCCAGCGTGCTGCGCTGGCCGTCCTTGCCTTCGAGCACCAGCGTCACGGGCACCACGTCACCGGCCTTCACCTGGCCCTTGAGGTCCAGCAGCATCACGTGGTAACCACCAGGCTTGAGCTCGATGGCCTGGCCGGCGGGCAGCGCCAGGCCCTTGACCTCGCGCATGCGCATCACGTCCTTGTCCATGGCCATTTCGTGGATCTGGGCCACACCCGCGATGGGCGAGCGGGCTTCCACCACGCGGGTGTCGGCCTTGGCGGTGAGTTGCATGAAGGCGCCAGTGGATTTCTGTTGCGCGACGGTGGCGCGCACCCAGGCGTCTTTCACCTCGACGGGAGCGGTGGCGGGCGCTTGCGCCCAGGCGCTGGCCGTCACGGCCAGCAGGGTGGAGATGAGCAGGGATTTCATCGTGGAGTCGTCCATCGAAAAGCATTGATCGGGTTCGCCCGGCCCGGGCCGCGGCGGGGCGGCGACAGGGGCTTGGGCGGAGAGGCGGTCCGCGCCTGGGCGCGGGCCGGTGGGGTGCGTCAGGCCGTGGGCGGGGCGCGCGACTGCGCGGCGGGCCAGGGTGGCGCGGGCAGGGCCGAGCGGAAGGGCTCGGGCGGGGGCTCGGCGCGGGGCGCGAGCACCAGGGTGGGCATGGACGATGCGGGCGGCAGGCCGACGGCGCCGTGCAAGTTGCACCAGGGGCAGTGGCGCGAGGCGTCGGCCATGGACTTGCCGACATCGGCCATGGCGGCGTTGTCGCCGTCGATGGCATCGGCCTGCACCCAGACCATGCCGCTGGCGCTGCAGACCTGCACCCAGCCGGGGCCGCCTTGCGCGGCGACCACCGCCTGCGCCACGGTGGGCGCGAGCGCGCCCAGCAGCATGGCGAGCATCGCCAGCCAGGCGGCGAATCGGTGGGTGGTGCGGGGGAAGCGCATGGCGGGGCAGTTTATCAGCCGGGCCCGTCAACTGCGGGACGCGTGGGCGGATGCCCCGGGCTACGATGGTGCGCACAACCCCAACAGGAGACAGACATGCTCAAACTCTGCGGCTTTTCGGCCAGCAATTACTACAACAAGGTCAAGCTCGCGCTGCTCGAGAAGGGCGTGGCGTTCGAGGAGGAGCTGGCCTGGATCGGCGAGACGGACAAGGCCTGCAGTCCGCTGGGCAAGGTGCCGTACCTGAAGACGGACAAGGGGTCGCTGTCGGAGTCGACAGTGATTCTGGAGTACATCGAGGGCGCTTTTCCCGAGGTGCCGCTGTTTCCGCGCGATGCGTTCGAGGCGGCGAAGGTGCGGGAGTTGGTGCGGTATCTGGAGCTGCATCTGGAGCTGGTGGCGCGCAATCTGTATCCCGAGGCGTTCTTCGGCGGCAAGGTGAGCGATTCGGCGAAGGAGAAGATCGGCCAGCAGCTGGAGAAAAACGTGGCTGGGTTTTCGAAGCTGACGAAGTATTCGCCGTTCATCGCGGGTTCGCAGTTCACGTTGGCGGATTGCGCGGCGGCGGTGCACCTTCCGCTGGTGAGCAGCGCGACCAAGATCATCTACGGCCGCGATTTCCTGGCCGATACGCCGGCTCGGGAGTACCTGAAGCGGCTGGGTGAGCGGCCTGCTGTGCAGAAGGTGAATGCGGATCGCAAGGCGAACACCGAGTTGATGCTGGGGCGGTCCAAGGGCTGAGTCTTTTCTTCGCTCTGGCTGGGTGGGCGGGGCGGGTGGGTAAGGGGTGTTTGGGCTCCGGCCGCTCGCGGGTGGCTGCCCGGGTTCGCCTTCACCGCTTCGTCAACACCTTGGTTGGCACGCTCGCTCTGGGGCAACCGCGAATGGGGCCTGCGCCCAAACACCCCTTACCCACCCACCTACAAGCAAAGTCGGCGCGCGCCCCTTTGCATGCCAGCGTTTGTTCGCAGGACAGTGGCGGTGCCCGCAGGCGCAGGCCCCATTCACGGTTGCCCCAGAGCGTGCGTGCGAGGGTGGTGTTGACGAAGTGATCTGTGTGCGCCCGCGCAGACACCCGTGAGCGGCCGGAGGCCTGCGGGCACCGCCACTGGCCTGACGCGAGGTCCCCGCCGGAAACACCCCGAACGAAGAAGCTCAGGGAAACCGCCGCACCAACTCAAAGCCGACGTACAGGGACCGCCCACCCCCAGGCTCGAAGAACCGGTTGTTCCCCTCATTCACGATCACCGACCCCGCATAAGAACGGTCGCTCACGTTGTCGATGCGCACGAACTCCCGCCAGGTCCAGTCACCCCGGTTCTGCTCGAACCGCACCCCCAGGTTGAACACCGTGCTCGCGGACGTGAAATCCGTGTTGCGGTCGTTCACCGCCATGCGCCCCGTGTGCAACGCCTCCAGCGTGAACACACTGTTGGCCCACCCCGGCTCCCACGCCACCTGCAGATACGCCTGCTGCTTCGCCAAGCCCGGCAGGCGGTTGCCCGCCGCCACCGGCACATTCGGCACCGCGCACGGCGTGCGCACACAGGTCAGGAAACCATCGCGGTAGGTCGCGTCCATCCACGTGTACGCCGGCGTCACGGTGAATTTCCCCCACTGCATCACCCCCGCCAACTCAAACCCCTGGCGGCGCGTGCGCCCCGCGTTCTGGAACGTGGACCGCCCCCCCGTGTTCGACAACACCACGATCTCGTCCTTCGTGCGCGTCTCGAACAGCGTGGCGCTCCAGCTGCCCCAAGCCTGGCGCCCCCGCAAACCCGTCTCGGCGCTCAGGCTGCGCGAGGCGTTCAACGAGGGGTTGAGCCCCGTCAGCCCCGAGGCGCGGTAGGCCACCTCGTTGAGCGTGGGCGTCTCGAAACCGCGCCCCACGCTCGCGAACGCCTGCAGCTGCGGCGTGATCTCCCGGCGGATGCCCAGCACCGGGCTGAAGCCGTCGTAGTCCGCCGCACCGCTGTCGTTCGGGTTGCCCGCCACGATGTAACGGTCGGCCGAGGTGAAGCGCACGCGCGAGTGCCGCAGCCCGGCCAGGAACGTGGTCGCCGGTGTGCGCCACTCGGCCTGCACATAAGGGTCGAAGGTGCTGGCGCGGTTGGTCTCGTCGCGCCGCAAGCGGCCCTGCACGCCCAGCGCGGCGCCGATGAAGTTCTCGTACCCCAGGCGGTCCTCGGTCTGCCGGTCCGAGGCGATGCCGGCGGCCACGGTGAGGCGGCCGCTGTCGTAGCTGCGGTCCAGGCGCCAGCGTGCGTTCCAGCCCCAGTAGTCGCGGTCCAGGTCGATCACGCCGCCCGCGCTGCCGGCCGGAATCTGCGCGCCGGTGGGAATGGCCTGGAACTGGCGCACGGCGCGCTGGCCGCCATAGCCCATGAGTTCGATGCGGTGGCCCTGCCCCAGCGCCTGTTCCCAGGCCAGCCCCACCTGCGTCTGCGAGACGCTCTTGCGCGTGTTGAACTGCGTGGCCGCCGCCGTGGTCTGGCCGGGGTCGGCGTCGAACTCGGCGCGCGTGAGGCCCAGCGGGTCCAGCGCCTGGCTGCTCTGGCGGTTGAGCACGAGCACCGTGCGCCCGCCGTCGTGCGCGCGGCTGAGCTTGAGGTTGCCCGTGCTGCGCGACGCGGCCGATTGCGGGCGCTCGCCGTCGGTGGCGAACTTGCCCGCGTCCAGGGTGTACGACCAGCCCGGCTGCTCGGCGCTGCCGGTCTGCCCGCTGAGCTGGGTGGAGAAGCGCCACAGCCCGTTGGAGCCGGCCGCCACGCCGGTGCGCCACTCGGTGGGGCGCTGGCCGTCCAGCGTGTAGAGCGCGATCACGCCACCGGCCGAGGCGCCGTACAGCGCCGAGAACGGACCGCGGATGACCTCGATGCGGTCGGCGCTGCCGATGGGGAAGTTCGCCGCCTGGCCCTGCCCGTCGGGCGCGCTGGCCGGAATGCCGTCCACGTACAGGCGCACGCCGCGCACACCGAAGGGCGCGCGCGCGCCGTAGCCGCGCATGGAGATCTGCAGGTCCTGCGCGTAGTTCTGCCGGTTGCGCACCACCAGGCCGGGCACGCGGCCCAGGCCTTCGGAGAGGTTGATCTGCAACTGGCCCGCGCGCAGTTCCTCGCCATCCACCACCTCGACCGAGCCCGGCGCCAGCCAGCGTTGCTGCCAGGCCGAGCCGCCGGTGATCACCACAGGCGCGAGCGCGCCGGCGGTGTCGCCGTCGCGCTCGCTGGTGGCGGTCTGGGCCCAGCCGGGCACCGCCAGCACCAGACCGGCGGCCGCCCCCAGGGCGCCAAAGGCGTGGCTAGTTCTTCGGCCGAATGGCATCGGCCGTGCCCTGGATGAACGCTTTGATTTTCTGGACATCGTCTTGACTGAGTTTTCCGGTGAAGTCCGGCATGCCGCGTGCCATGGCCGGACCGGCGAACACGAACTTGTCGAGATTCTCGATGAAGGCCGAATCCATGTAACCCAGGTTGGGGATGTTGCCGCCCCGGTCCACCCCCGGCACGCCGTGGCAGAACACGCAGTTGCTCACGTACAGCGCGGTGCCGGCCGGCACGTGGGCCGGGTCGTACTTCACGCCGGCCACGAGCTTGCCGAGCTGGTAGTTCACGAAGGCCGGCGGCTGCGCCTTGCCGCCCACGGCGAAGGTGTAGACCGTGCCCGGGCCCTGGCGGTCGGTGGCGCGCTGCGCCAGGCCATAGACCCCGCCCCAGCCCACCGCGATCGACACGTACTGCTTGCCATCCACCATGTAGGTCGAAGGCGCGGCGATCACGCCGGTGCCGGTGGGCGTTTCCCACAGCTTCTCGCCGCTGGTCGCGTTGTAGGCGATGAAGCGGCCGTCGGCCGTGCCCTGGAACACCAGGTTGCCGGCCGTGGTGAGCGTGCCGCCGTTCCAGGGCGAGATCTGCTCCTGCGTCCAGCGCGCCTTCTGCTGCACCGGGTCCCAGGCCACCAGGCGGCCAAAGGGTTTGCTCGAGGGCGGCTCCACGTTGGCGAAGGTGGCCAGGTTCCAGCCCATGTTGGCGTGCGGTTCACCGGGCCGGTCGGCGTTGAACTTCCAGTCCTTGTTGTCCATCAGCGTGAGCGGCACGCCCTGCACCGGCATGTAGACCAGGCCGGTGGCCGGGTTGTACGACATGGAGTGCCAGTTGCGCGCGCCGAACGCGCTGGGGATGATCTCGCGCGGCCGGTCGGCGGTGCGCGCGGCCGGGGTCTCGATCGGGCGGCCGTTCTTGTCGTAGCCGGTGGCCCAGTTCACGTCCACGAAGTTCTTGGCCGAGATGAACTTGCCGTTGGTGCGGTCGATCACGAAGAAGAAGCCGTTCTTGGGCGCGTGCAGGATCACCTTGCGCGGCTTGTTGTCGAGCTTGATGTCGGCCAGGATCATGGGCTGCGTGGACGTGAAGTCCCAGTTGTCGCCCGGGGTTTCCTGGTAGTGCCAGACGTACTTGCCGGTGTCGGGGTTGAGCGCGACGATGGACGCGAGGTAGAGGTTGTCGCCGCCGGCCGGGCTGCGCTTGCTGCGCGCCCAGGGCGAGCCGTTGCCGGTACCGATGTACATCAGGTTGAGCTCGGGGTCGAACGTCATGGTGTCCCAGGCCGTGCCGCCGCCACCGGCTTCCCACCACTTGCCGGCCGGGTCCCAGGTCTTGGCGGCCTTGGCCATGGACTCGTCCTCGAACGGCTTGCTCGGGTCGCCCGGCACGGTGAACCAGCGCCACTTCTGGTCACCGGTCTTGGCGTCGTAGGCGGTGATGTAGCCGCGCACGCCGTACTCCGCGCCGCCGTTGCCGATGATCACCTTGCCCTTGAAGACGCGCGGCGCGCCGGTGATGGTGTAGCTGAACTTGCGGTCGATGATGGTGTCCTTGGACCACACCTGTTCGCCAGTGGCCGCGTCGATCGCGATCAGCCGGCCGTCGTAGGCCGCCACGAAGACCTTGCCCTCGTGCAGCGCCACGCCGCGGTTGACCACGTCGCAGCAGCCCTTGTAGCCCGCCTCGCGCGAGACCTTGGGGTCGAAGGTCCACAGGCGCTTGCCGGTGCGCACGTCCACCGCGTGCACGATGCTCCAGGAGGCGGTGACGTACATGATGCCGTCGACCACCAGCGGCGTGGACTCCACCCCGCGCGAGGATTCGAGGTTGTAGGACCAGACCAGGCCCAGGTCCTTCACGTTGGCGGTGCTGATCTGGTTGAGCCTGGAGTGGCGCGTCTCGGCGTAATCCAGGCCGTAGCTGGGCCAGTCCGGCGTCTTGCTCGCGTTGGCCTTCATGAAGCTGGCGTTGACCTTGCCGACGGCGGCCCGGATGTGCTCCTGCGAGCCCTTGATGGGGGCCTGCGGCTGCGCGAGCGCGGCGCCGCAGAGCGTGGTGAGTGCGGTGAACAGGCAGGCGGCCGCGCGGCACCTGACCAAAGCAAGTGGTGACGGATTCATCGTGTCTCCTTGTGCTGCCTGCGGCGCGCAGGCCTGTTTGTGGGGCTGCCAGGGCCTGTCGTGCTCGGCCCAGCTTTGCCATCTTCTGCCTCTCCGGGAGCCGATTCATCTTCGGGATTTCCCTGAAGCCGATGTGTTCCGGCGTGGAACATCCGACGGGCGGCGGGCAGGGCTTACCCGCATGCCACCGCGCGCCGATGAACGGGATACTGATCGAGGAGACGCCCAGCAGGACAAGAACATGCCCCACCCCACGAACGGGCAGGCGAGCACGCCGCGCCAGCTCTTTTTCCAGACCACCGAACAGCGCACCGCGCTGGCGCGCCAGCGCTTCTTCGACGAAGGCACGCGCCCCTCCGGCCTGGTGGGCGAGGCGGTCATCCAGTCGTGGCTGCGCTGCGCCTCGGCGCACCAGCAGCCCACCGACCGCGTGAGCTTCGAGCAGGTCACGCGCAGCCGGGCCCACGCCAGCCTGAACCGCAACCGGCAGCTGCTGCAGGCCGGCAACCTCGAGCTCAACCACATGGAAGCCGCGCTGGCCGGCACCGACTGCCGCGTGCTGCTGACCGACGCGCAGGGCGTGATCATCCACGCCACCCAGCTGCCCGCGACCAACCAGCACCCGCTGCTCAAGACCGCCTCGCGCGTGGGCGTGAACCTCACCGAAGGCCAGGTCGGCACCAACGCGCCGGGCATCGTGGTGCGCACCGGCGAGGCCTGCACCGTCACCGGCGCCGAGCATTTCTTCCAGAGCCTGCAGAGCCTGCACTGCGCGGCCGCGCCGATCCGCGACATCCACGGTCAGCTCGCGGGCGTGCTGGACGTGTCGATCGAGGCCGGGCGCTTCCAGTTCGATGCCGCGTCGGTGGTGGGCATGTACGCCACCACGATCGAGAACCGCCTGCTGCAGTTGCAGTCGGTCGAGCACCTGGTGCTGCACTTCCAGGCCAGCCCCACGCTGCTGGGCACGCCGATGGAGGCCCTGGCCGGCATCGACGCTGGCGGGCGGGTGCTGTGGCTCAACGGCGCGGGCCGCCGGCTCACGGGCTGCCGCATGGAAGAGCGGCACACGGTGGACGAGGTGTTCGGCGTGCCGCTGGAGCGCCTGCTGGCCCTGCCGCGCCAGCACCAGGCGCAGACCCTGCGCCTGCCCAATGGCCTGGGCGTGTGGGTGACGGGCACGCTGACCGCGAGCAACGGCGCCGACTTCAAGCACGCGGTGGCCGTGTCACAGCCCGCGCCCGAAGTCACCGAAACGGCGCTCCCACCGGCTGCCATCGACACACCGGCCCTGCGCGACACCGCCGGAAACCGACCACGCTCAGGCCACCTTGCTGGACCACAAGCAGCGCCTGATCGAGACCACGCTGGCCGCGTGCGGCGGCAACATCGCGAAAGCCGCGCGCGCGCTCGGCGTCTCGCGCGGCATGCTGTACCGGCGGCTGCAGAAGGCGCAGGCGCCGGACGCGGGTTAAGGCGTCGACCAGACGGCGAGTTCGTGCCCGTCCGGGTCGAGAAAGTGGAAACGGCGCCCACCGGGAAAGTCGAACACGGGCCTGGAGATCCGCCCGCCCGCGGCCTCGATGCGCTGCTGCGTCGCGGCCAGGTCGTCCGCGTACAGCACGATCAGGGCGCCGCCGGGGCGAACGGCTTCGCCGGTGGCGAAGCCCCCGGTCATGCGCCCGTCGTTGAACTCGCAGTAGCCCGGGCCGTAGTCCACGAAGGTCCAGCCGAACGCCGCGCCATAGAAGGCCTTGGCGCGCGCGATGTCGCCCACGTTGAACTCGATGTAGTCGATGCGCTGGTCGCGCCCTTCGGTGCCCATGGTGGGTCCTTTTTTCAGAGCGCGCGCAGGCGGTCGATGTCCGCGCGCAGGTCGTTGGCCCAGGCGCGGCGGTCGCGTCCCTGGTCGTGTTGCGGCTCGCCGTAGCGCACCACGGCCCGCAGGCCGTCGGCGTTGAGCGTGGCCCAGATCGAGCCGATCAGCGTGGTGTCGCCCACGAACACCGGCGCCGGGTGCGGCTCGCCGGTGTCGCGCTGCACGAAGCGCAAGGCAATGGGCAGCACGGGCGCGCGCGCCGCGATGGCGGCCTGCAGCAGGTTGGCGTGGAAGGGCAGCAGGGCCCGGCCGTCGCCCGTGGTGCCTTCGGGAAACACCGTGAGGATGTCACCCAGCTCCAGCCGCTCGGCCATGTGGTGCACCATGCGCATGGCCGCGCGCCGGTTGCCGCGTTCGAGGTAGAGCGTGCCCGCGCCGGTGATGAGCGAGCCCAGCAAGGGCCAGTGTTCGGCGTCGGCCTTGGAAACGAAGCGGCTCGGGCGCGCGGCGTTCATCACCAGGATGTCCAGCCACGACATGTGGTTGCGCAACCTGCAGCAGCGGACCGTGTTCGGGCGGCGTGCCCTCGACCACCAGCTCCACGCCCAGGATGAGCAGCATGCGGCGCGTCCACTCGCGCACCACGAGTTCGGTCTGCGACGGGGTCAGGCGGCCGAGCTCGGTGCGGATGGTCCACAGCGCACCCAGCACGTGCGCGGTGGCCCGCAGGCCACGCCAGAGCGCGCGAAAGGGTTTCACGCGGTGGCGGTCCGCTCGGTGTCGACCTGGTAGGCGAGCTGCCCACCCACCAGCGTGGCGTGCACGCGCACCGGCAGTTCGTGACCGCCGAAGGGCGTGTGCTTGCCCTGGCTGCGCAGCGCCTCGGGCCGCACGGTCCAGCCGCTGTCCGGGTTGAAGATGCAGAGGTCGGCCACGCCACCCACGGCGATGCGGCCCGCGCTGGCCTGCAGCGTGCCCAGGCTCGCGCCCAGCACCGCCTGCGGCCCGACGGTGAGCACGCCCAGCGCCTGCATCAGCCCCAGGCCTTCCTGCTGCGCCCAGGTGCAGGCCAGGCCCAGCAGCAACTCGACCGCCGTGGCGCCCGGCTCGGCCTCGGCGAACGGCAGGGTCTTGGCGTCGCTGTCCACCGGGTTGTGGTCGGACACCAGCGCGTCGATGGTGCCGTCGACCAGGCCCGCGCGCAGCGCGTCGCGGTCGCGCTGCTGGCGCACCGGGGGCTGCAGGCGCAGGCGGCTGTCGTAGTAACCGATGTCCACATCGGTAAGGTGCAAGTTGTGCACGCTGACGTCGCAGGTGACGGGCAGGCCCTCGGCCTTGGCCTGGCGCACCAGGGCCAGGCCGGCCGCGCTGCTGAGGCGGCACAGGTGCACGCGCGCGCCCGCGCCGCCGCCCTTGGCGCTGCGCATCAGCTCGAACAGCGTGTGCAATGCGATGGTTTCGGCGGCGGCAGGAATGCCCGCCAGGCCCAGGCGCGTGGCCAGCGGGCCGCTGGCGGCCACGCCCTTGCCAAGCCAGAAATCCTGCGGACGCAACCAGACGGTGTAGCCGAAGGTGGCGGCGTACTGCAGCGCGCGTTGCAGCACCTGCACGTTGACGATGGGCACCTCGGCCTGGCCGAAGCCGATGCAGCCGGACTCGGTGAGCTCGGCCATTTCCGTGAGCACCTCGCCCTGCAGGCCGCGCGTGAGCGCACCCAGCGGGAACACGCGCGCCAGGTGCAGCTTCTCGGCGCGGAACTTGAGCATGTCCACCAGGCCGGGCTCGTCGAGCACCGGGTCGGTGTCGGGCGGGCAGACCAGCGAGGTCACCCCGCCGGCCACGGCGGCGGCCATCTCGCTCTCGAGCATGCCGGCGTGCTCCTGCCCGGGCTCGCGCAGGCGCACCGCGAGGTCCACCAGGCCGGGCGCGACCACGCAGCCGCTGGCGTCGAGCGTGCGGTTGGCGTGGAAGTCGGGCGCCACGTTGCCGATGGCGATGACGCGGCCGGCGGCGATCGCCACGTCGGCGATCTCGTCGCGGCCGCTGGCCGGGTCCATCACCCGGCCGTTCTGGATCAGGATCTTCATGTCGTTATGCCTCGTTCCCCGCGACGATGCCCATGACCGCCATGCGCACCGCGATACCGTAAGTGACCTGCGGCAGGATCACGCTCTGCGGTCCGTCCACCACGGCCGAATCGATCTCCACACCCCGGTTGATCGGGCCCGGGTGCATCACGATCGCGTCGTCCTTGGCCCAGCGCAGGCGCTCGGGCGTGAGGCCGAAGCTCTTGAAGTACTCCTGGCTCGAGGGCAGCAGGGCACCGCTCATGCGCTCGTTCTGCAGCCGCAGCGTGATCACCACGTCGCAGTCCTTGATGCCCTCCTCCAGCGTGTGGCACACGCGCACGCCCATCTGGGCGAGGTCGCTGGGCACCAGCGTGCGCGGGCCGACCACGCGCACGTCGGGGCAGCCCAGCGTGGTGAGCGCGTGGATGTCCGAACGCGCCACGCGCGAGTGCAGCACGTCGCCGACGATCGCCACCGACAGCTTGGTGAAGTCCTTCTTGTAGTGGCGGATCGTGTACATGTCGAGCAGCCCCTGTGTGGGGTGCGCATGGCGCCCGTCGCCCGCGTTGACCACGTGCACGTGCGGCGCCACATGCTGCGAGATCAGGTAGGGCGCGCCCGACTCGCTGTGGCGCACGACGAAGATGTCGGCCGCCATGGCGCTGAGGTTGGCGATGGTGTCGAGCAGCGATTCGCCCTTGGCGGTGGAGCTGCGCGCGATGTCGAGGTTGATCACGTCGGCGGAGAGGCGCGTGGCCGCGATCTCGAAGGTGGTGCGCGTGCGCGTGCTGTTCTCGAAGAACAGGTTGAACACGCTCTTGCCGCGCAGCAGTGGCACCTTCTTCACCTCGCGGTTGCTCACGCTCGTGAAGTTGGCGGCGGTGTCCAGGATCTGCGTGAGGATGTCGCGCGACAGGCCCTCGGTGGAGAGCAGGTGAATCAGTTCACCGTTCTTGTTGAGCTGGGGGTTCTTGCGTTGCACGGTCAGGCTTCCTTGGTTTCCAGCACGAAGCTCAGGCGGCCGCTGTCGTCGCGCGCGAGCTCGAGCGAACGGCCCGCGGGCACGTCCAGGCGCGCGGCGCACAGGTTGGCCTCGATCGGCAGTTCGCGCCCGCCCCGGTCCACCAGCACCGCCAGGCGCACGCTGGCGGGGCGGCCGTAGTCGAAGAGTTCGTTGATCACGGCGCGCAGCGTGCGGCCGGTGTAGAGCACGTCGTCGATCAGCAGCACGTGCGCGCCGTTCACGTCGAACGGCAGTCGGGTTTGCGCGCTCGAAGCCAGGCCGCGCTGCGCGAAGTCGTCGCGGTGCATGCTCGACGAGATCACACCCGCGGGCCCGCTCAGGCCCAGGTCGGCCTGCAGGCGCTCGGCCAGCCAGGCGCCGCCGGAGGTGATGCCGGCCAGCACCACGGGCGCGGGCGACGAGGCCAGCAGCTGTTTCACCCCGCGCGCCAGCTCCGCGTAGAGCGCCTCGGCATCGGGCAGGTGGGAAGGTGACGACGACGACGTCAAGGCAGGCTCCTCAAAAACTGTTCCAGGATGATGCAGGCCGATGCGGCATCGGCGTCTTTGGCCCCGAGGCTGTGGGCCTCGGTGGTGCTGTAGCGCTCGTCCACCTCGAACACCGGCAGGCCATGGCGGCCGCGCAGCTGGCGCGCGAACTTGAGCGCGCGCGCGGTGTTCTCGTGCGCGGCGCCGTCGGGGTGGTAGGGCACGCCCACCACCAGGGCGTCGGGCTGCCACTCCTTCAGGCGCTGCGCGATCTGCGCGAAGCGCGCGTCGCCCTCGGCGGCGATGGTGGGCTGGGGGGTGGCGCTGCGCGTGAGGCGGTTGCCGGTGCGCAACGCCGGTGCGCTTGAGGCCGAAGTCGAACGCCAGGAACACCTGGCAATGCGCCGGGACTTCAATGGTCGTGGGCGCCGGTGCGTTCACGGTCATGCATGCCCCGCGTCGGGCGACAACATCCAGGGCTGCAGGCCCAGCAGGGCCATGGCACGCTCGTAGCGCTCGGCCACCGGCGCGTCGAAGATGAGGTTGGGGTCGGCCTCCACCGTGAGCCAGCTGTTCTCGGTGATTTCCGATTCGAGCTGGCCCTGCCCCCAGGAGGCGTAGCCCAGCGAGACGAACACCCGGCGCGGGCCGGCGCCCGAGGCCATGGCTTCGAGCACGTCCTTGGAGGTGGTCATCTCCAGGCCGCCGGGAATGGACAGGGTGGACGCGTAGACCGACTCGCCCTCGCCCGAGACCGCCTCGTGCAGCACGAAACCGCGCTCGGTCTGCACCGGGCCGCCCTGGAACACCGGCAGCTCGGCCAGGTCGTCACGCCCCATGGGCAGGTCGACCTTCTCGAACAGGCGGGGCAGCAGGATGTCGCTGGGCTTGTTGATCACCAGCCCCAGGGCGCCGCGCTCGCTGTGTTCGCACATGAACACCACGCTGCGGCCAAAAAGCTCGTCGCTGAGGCCGGGCATCGCAATCAGGAAATGATTGGTCAGGTTGATGGGGGCAAAATCAGCGGACATGGCGCGATTTTAAGCCGCCTACTCTGCTGGTCATTGCCCGGCAGGGGCAACCCCCGCCCTGGCCCATGAACAGCTACGACAAAGGTCTGATGTGGTTCCGCCGTGACCTGCGCGCCGAGGACAACGCGGCGCTGTACCACGCGCTCAAGGTCTGCCGCCAGGTGTGGTGCGTGTTCGTGTTCGACACCGAGATCCTGGACGACCTGATCGAACGCGGCCTGCGCGCCGACCGGCGCGTGGAGTTCATCCGCGAATCGCTGGTGGAGCTCGACGAACGGCTGCGCGCGCTGGGGCGGGCGCACCGCGTGGAAGGCGTGGGCCTGATCGTGCTGCACGCGCCGGCCCGGCAGGCGATTCCCGCGCTGGCGCAGAAGCTGGGCGTGCAGGCGGTGTTCGCCAACCACGACGACGAACCCGCCGCCCTGGCGCGCGACGCGCGCGTGTTCGGCGACCTCGCGCACGCCGGCATCCTGCTGCACAGCCACAAGGACCACGTGGTCTTCGAGCGGCGCGAGGTGCTCACGCAGGCGGGACAGGCCTTCGGCGTGTTCACGCCCTACAAGAACGCCTGGCTCAAGGCGCTCACGCCCTTTCACCTGAAGGCCTACCCGGTCGCCCGGTACGCGGGCACGCTGGCCGGCGTGCCGGCCGAGCACGCGGTGCCGGTCCCCAGCCTGTCGGACATCGGCTTCGAGCCCACCAACCTCGCGCAACTCGCCCTGCCCACGGGCACGAGCGGGGCGCAGGCGCTGTTCGAGGACTTCGTCGACCGCATCGACCGCTACACCGAGGCGCGCAATTTCCCCGCCGTGAAGGGGCCGAGCTACCTGAGCGCGCACCTGCGCTTTGGCACCATCTCGATCCGCCACCTCGCCTCGGTGGCCTACCAGATGCACCTGCAGGGCATCGCGGGCGCGAGCACCTGGCTGTCGGAACTGGTCTGGCGCGACTTCTACCACCAGGTGCTGGCCAACTTTCCGCACGTGGTGGACAAGGCCTTCAAGCCCGAGTACGACGCCATCAAGTTCGAGCACGGCAAGCACGCCAAGGAGCAGTTCGCGGCCTGGTGCGAGGGCCGCACCGGCTACCCGCTGATCGACGCGGCCATGGCGCAGATCAACCAGACCGGCTACATGCACAACCGGCTGCGCATGGTGGTGGCCAGCTTCCTGGTGAAGGACTTGGGGCTGCACTGGCAATGGGGCGAACGTTACTTCGCCGACCACCTGATCGATTTCGACCTCGCGGCCAACAACGGCGGCTGGCAGTGGGCCAGCTCCAGCGGCTGCGATGCCCAGCCCTGGTTCCGCATCTTCAACCCGGTGACGCAGAGCGAGAAGTTCGACCCGCAGGGCAAGTTCATCCGGAAGTACCTGCCGCAGCTTGCCGGCCTGCCGGACGCGGCGATCCACGCGCCCTGGAAGGCCAACGAGATCGAGCTGGCGGCGGCCGGTCTGGTGCTGGGCGAGGGCTACCCGCAGCCGATCGTGGACCACGCGATGGCGCGCGAGCGCACGTTAGAGCGCTACGCCGTCGTCAAACAACCAGGCAAGACGCCCCGCTGAGCATCAGGCCTCGGCCGCCGCCTTCGCGTAGTGGCCGATCAGGGCCAGCAGCTCGTCTTCCGAGTAGGGCTTGCCGAGGTAGTGGTCCACCCCGAGTTCGCGCGCGTGCTCGCGGTGTTTCTCCGCGATGCGCGAGGTGATCATGATCACCGGCAGGTCGGACAGGCGCACGTCGCTGCGGATGTTGCGCACCAGGTCGAAGCCGTCCATGCGCGGCATCTCGATGTCGGACAGCACCACGGTCGGGCGCTCGGTCTGCAGCTTCTCCAGCGCCTGCAGGCCATCGGCCGCCAGCGTCACGCGGTAGCCCTCGCGCTGCAGCAGGCGCTGCGTCACGCGGCGCACGGTGATGGAGTCGTCCACCACCAGCACCAGCGGCACCGTGTTGACCTCCGCCGCGCTCTGCGCCAGCGCCTCGCCCAGGGACGTCGCCGCCTGCGGCGTCGTGCGCTGGTTCGCCACCCACTCGGCCACCTGGGCGCCGTACACCGTGGCCAGCGCCACCGGGTTGTAGATCAGCGCCACCGCGCCCGACGCCAGCACCGACATGCCCGCCAGACCCGGCAGCCGCGAGAGCTGCGCCCCCAGGTTCTTCACCACGACTTCCTGGTTGCCCAGCACTTCGTCCACGTGCATGCGCGACGCGCTGCGCCGCGCTTCGGAAAATCACCACCGGTTGTGTGCGGCCATGCACCTCGGTCGAATGCGCCGAGGATTGCAGCAGCGCGCCAGCCCAGTAGAAGGGCACGTCCTCGCCCGCCACATTGAGGTGGCCGCTGGCGTAGGCCTTGGTGAGGTCGTCGTTGCCCAGGCGGCGCACCACCTCGACCAGGTTGGACGGCACGCCCACGGTGAGCCCGCCCGCGCGCAGCATCACCACCTGCGTCACCGCGGTCGTCAGCGGCAGCACCAGTTTGAAACTGGTGCCCTGCCCGGCCTGCGTGGCGGTCTCGATGCGGCCGCCCAGCGCCACCACGTCGTTGCGCACCACGTCCATGCCGATGCCACGACCGGCCAGTTCGGACACCTCGCGCGCCGTGCTGATGCCGGGCTCGAACACGAGCTGGGCGGCTTCCTCGTCGCTCAACTGGGTACCTGCCGGCACGATGCCTTGCGCCAGGCCCTTTTCGCGCAGCCGCGCGAGGTCGAGGCCGGCGCCGTCGTCGGTGAAGACCAGCGACACGTCGTTGAGCTCATGGCCCAGCACGATCTCGATCTGGCCTTCGGTCGGCTTGCCGGCCTGTTGGCGCCGCTCGGGGGCTTCGATGCCGTGGGCCACGCTGTTGCGCAGCAGGTGTTCGAAAGCGGCGGTCATGCGGTCGAGCACGCCGCGGTCCATTTCGATGTTGCCGCCGGTGATGTCCAGCCGCACCTGCTTGCCGGTTTCCTTGGAGGCCTGGCGCACCACGCGGTACAGGCGCTCGGAGATGCCTTCGAACTCCACCATGCGCGTGCGCAGCAGGTCGCGCTGCAGTTCGCGCGTCTGGCGCGCCTGGGCGACCAGGCTGTCTTCGGTGGCCTCCACCGCGCGCTGCAGGTTGCGCTGCACGGTGCGCAGCGTCGTTCACCGACTCGGCCATCATGCGGGTGAGTTCCTGCACACGGGTGAAGCGGTCGAACTCCAGCGGGTCGAACGACTGGTCGGCGTCGCGCGCCTGGGCCAGCCGCGACTGCATCTGGGTCTCGGCCTGCAGCTCGATGTCGCGCAGCTGGCCGCGCAGACGGTCCAGGTTGCCCGTGAGGTCCTTGAGCGAGCCGCGCAGGGTCACGAGTTCGGACTCCATGCGCGAGCGCGTGATCATCACCTCGCCGGTCTGGTTGACCAGGCGGTCCAGCAGCTCGGGGCGCACGCGCACGGCGGCACCCGCGCGGGCCTGCAGGATCGTGGGCGCCTGCGGCAGCGAGATGCCGCTCAGGCCCCCTTCCCCGCCGATGGCGGCGGTGGCGGCCACGGGCGGTGCGGCGGCCTCTGCCACCGGCTGGGCCGGCAAAGGTTCGGGCACCGGCGGCGCGATGTCGATGATCTGGGCGTCGGCGTTGCGCAACTGCTCGAAACGCGCGCTGATGGCGTCGAACGCGGTCTGCAGGGGTTCGAGGTCGGCGCCGCGCTGAAGGTCGGAGCCCAACCGCTCGGCGGTGGTTTCCATGCGGTGCGCCATCTCGCCCAGCCGCAAGGCGCCGGCCAGGCGCGCGCTGCCCTTGAGCGTGTGCAGGTTGCGCAGCACCTCGGCGCGCGCGCTGCTGTTGTCGGGACGCGCCACCCACTGGCGCAAGGCGCCGTCGAGCTGAGGAATGAGCTCCTGCGCCTCTTCCGCGAAGATCGGGAACAGGTCGACGTCCACGGTATCGGCCACGTCGATGTCGTCGTCGATGTCCTGCACCACCTCGTGCACGCGGCTCACGTCGGCGTGCGGCGCGGTGAAGGCGGTGGTGTGTTCGGCGCGGTCGGGCACCTCGAAACCGGTCAGCGCCAGCACCGGCGCGCCGTCGTCCTGGGGTGCCTGCACCTCGGCGGGCGCTGGCTCCTCGACGGCGGGCCCGGGCTCGGGCTGCGGGTCGTGCACCACGCGGTACAGCGCGTCCATCAGCTCGGCGTTGGGCTCCTTGAGGAAGCCGGCGGCGAACTGGTGCAACAGGCGGCGGATGTCGTCCGACGCCTCGACGAACAGCTGGGCCTGGCCGGCGCTGGCCGGGTGGCCCGAGCGCTGGTGCATGCCCACCGATTCGATCGCATGCTCCAGCGCGCGCGCGATGTCGGACAGGGACTGGAAGCCCACCGTGGCCGAACTGCCGGCCAGCGAATGCGCCAGCGCCTCGGCCTGCTCGGGCACCGGCTCGTGGCGCTCCAGGGCCCACTCGGTCAGCACGGTGTTGAGGCGGCGGGACCACTCGTCGGCCTCGTTGAGGTAGACGTTGTAGAGCTTGAGGCCGATGCGCAGCGAACCGATGACCTTGGTCTGTTCGTCGGGGATGGCCTCGGGCTCGGGTTCGGGCAGCGCGAAAGGTTCGACCGACTGCGCCACTTCCAGGGCCAGATGGTCGTCCGCGGGGGGTGCCTCGACGGGCTCGGGCAGCGGTGCCACCACCGCCTCGTCCACCATCTCGGGCACGCTCGCCGGCAGCGGTTCTTCCACGGGATCGACCACCTGGGCCAGTTCGGGGTCGGCCCATTCGGGCTCGGCCAGGACGGGCTCGGGTTCGACCGGCATTTCGGCCGGCTCGGCTTGCGCGGCGGAGGAGAACGCGGCGAGGCTGCCGAAATCGATGTCGGCCAGCAGCGGCTCGGCGTCCAGCGGCGGGGCCACCACCGGCGGCTCGGCGGCGGCGTCCACCGGCGGGAAATCCTGGGTGGGCGGTGCATCGGCAGGCGCCTCTGCGGTCGCCGCCGCGGCTGCGGCCGCCGCCACGGCATCGAGATCGAGGTCGAACGAGGGCTCGGCCAGGGCCTCCCCCACCGGGGCCGGTTTGGCCGCCTCCGGTGGCACGAACACGGTGGCTTCCACCAGAGGCGCCGGTGCGGACGTGGCCGCCTCCGGCGAGGCCAGCGGCAGGTACTGCCCCTGGTCGCGCAGCGCCTCGGCGCTGGCGCGGAAGGGCAGCGAGCGCCAGGGCACGGCACGGCGTGCCGAGATGTCGTCCACCCAGCGCCCGAACTCGGTCATGGCCTCGCCCGAGAGCGTGAGCAGGGGCGGGCTGGCGGGCCGCTGTTCGGCCAGCACCGTGTTGAGCAACTGCTCCATGGCCCAGGCCGCTTCGCCGAACTCGTCCAGGCCGACCATGCGCGAACTGCCCTTGAGCGTGTGGAACGCCCGGCGCAGCGTGGTCAGGTGCTCCAGATCGCTGGGCTGCACCTGCAGGTGCGACACGGCTTCCAGGCCGTTGGCCACGACTTCGCGGGCCTCTTCCAGGAAGATGTCGAGCAGGTCGTCTTCGTCGTTGTCCGCGTCGCTGGGCGCTTCGGGCTCGGGCGCCTGGGCCGCCGTGGAAGACGCCGACAGGCCCACCAGGGCCTGCGCACCGGCGGCGGCATCGTCACCGACCACCGCCTCGGCCGCTTCGCGCGCGGCCCGCGCCACACCCGACTGCTCGGCCAGCGAAGCCTGATCCGCCAGCGAGTCGAGCTGTTCGCTCAGATCGACCAGGCTCAGGCCACCCTGCACGCTGTCGACCACGCGCTGCACGCCATCGCTGATGGCCTGCGCCTCTTCCAGGGCGGGTTGGTGCGCAGCATCGGCCCCCACACTGCGGCCCATGAGGGGCAACAGCTCGCCCTTCTCTTCGTCGAACACGAAAAGCTTCTTGGCCAGCGCCGGCTGGTAGTTGAGCATGTCGACGAGGAAGCTCATCGCGCTCAGGTTGTTGCCCAGCTGCTGGAAGGTGCCGGCCTCGCGCGCCAGCGCCTCGTCCACCTCGGTGTCGAGGATCTGGTCCACCGCGTTGCGCATGCGGGCCACGGTGAGCACCGCCTGCTCCAGCCCCAGCACGGAGAGCACGCCGCGCATCTGCCCCAGTTGGGACACCGCCACGTGCAGACCGGCCTTCTCCTGCGGGTTGCGGAAGAACTGGTCGAGCGATTTTTCCGCCTCGCCCAGCGAGGCCTTGAGTTCGCCGACCACGCTGCCCATGGTCTGGCGGTCGCTCACGCGCCGGTACAGCTGCTCCATCCACACATCCAGCGGCTGCGCGGGCCGCCCGGCGAGCACGCCTTCCAGGCGTTCGGCGAGGGCTTGCGTGCGTTCGGTCAGCTCGGGTGCGCTGGGGTCGAAATCCTCGAAGGCCGCTTCCAGGTACAGCGTGGTGGTGGCGACTTCCATCGCCAGCTCGGGGCGCACGTTGCCGGCTTCCTGCACGGCCTGATCGGCCGCCTTCACCAGGGCCTGGGCCAGCACGGTGCTGGCCGGGTGCAGCTTGAGCAGCGAATCACCGATCAGGCTGAACTGGTCGGCCACCTGCCGGGCGCGGCTGTTGTCGCCGCCGGAGTACAGCGACCAGACTTCCTTGGCCGCGTGGATGCGCTTGCGCGCCTGGGCGAGCACCGCCGGGTCGTAGCGGCCCAGCGTGGCCTGGTGGTAGTCCACCGGCGGCAATTGGCCCAGGCCGAAGGCGTCGCGCACCGCCGCCAGGTGGGGCGTGGTGGTGGCGGAAACCGCCGTGGGCTGGGCACAGAAGAACAGCAGGTCGTGCAGTAGGGTCTCCGACACCTGGGCCTTGCCCTGGCTGAGGTTGACGAACTGCAGCAGGATGCGCGAGGTTGCGCGCTTGACGTAGACGTCGGGCGGCAGCAGGCGCTGCGCCACCGCCTCGAAATAACCGGCGGCCACGCGCCAGAACGTGCGCGAGCGCGCATCGGCGGCGCCGGCGGACAGGCCGGCACTGAGCTTGGCCAGTTGCTGCGCGGCGGCCACGCTCTGGGTCTTCACGACCAGCAGCACCAGGCGGTCGAACAGCGAGCGCACCGCCGCGCTGGATTCGAGCGCGGCGACGTCGACCGGCGCGCCGACCTCCTTGCCCCGGTGTTCGAAGGGCCACAGATCGGCCGGGTGCACGCGCTCGGCCGCGGCCAGCTCCTGCACCTCGCGGTACTGCGCGAACAGCGCCACCGGCTGGATCGGCTTGTTGTTGAGCACCGCTTCCAGGTACTCGATCAGCGCGAAGCTCGCGCGCTCGACCTTGCCCGCGGCCTCTTCGTTGCAGGTGTTCGGGCGCTGCACGAAACGCTGCACCGCGGCTTCCATCGCGCGCAGCACCTGGGCCGGCGAGGTCAGCCCCACCATCTCCAGTGCCCCCACGGCCTGGTGCAACTGCTGGCGCGCCAGCCGCAGCGAACCGGGGTCCACCGCCTCCAGGTCGTTGTTGCGCGACAGTTCGGTCTCGCGCACGAAGCGCCGGATGGCCTTGTTGGCGCCGTCGAGCGATTTGCGCAGTTCCTCGAAAACCCAGGCCAGGGGGCCGAGGTCGGCGACCGGCGCGTCCGCTGGCAGGCTGTCGGTGTCGATGGCGGAGTCGAGCATGTTCTTCCAGTGGGTTGACGCGGGCGCCGAGCGGGGTCGTCAGGCGATCTTGAATCGGGCCACGGATTGGCGCAGTTCCTCGGCCATGGCCGAGAGCTCGCGCACCTGGGCCGCCGTGGAGCGCGTGCCTTCGCCGGTCTGTTCGGTCACCGCGAAGATGTGCTGGATGTTGCCGGCCACCTCGTTGGCCGAATCCGCTTCGCGGGACGCGGCATCGGAAATCTGTTCAATCAGTTCGGCGAGGCGGCGCGACACACGGTCGATCTCCGACAGCGCGGTACCGGCGTTGTCCGACAGCTTGGCCCCTTCGACCACACCCTGCGTGGAACGCTCCATGGCGGCCACCGCGTCCTGCGTGTCGGTCTGAATCGCCTTCACCAGCGCCGAGATCTGGCGCGTGGCATCGGCGGAGCGTTCGGCCAGCCGCTGCACTTCTTCCGCCACCACCGAGAAGCCCCGGCCGGCTTCACCGGCCGACGCCGCCTGGATGGCGGCGTTGAGGGCCAGCACGTTCGTCTGTTCGGTAATGTCCGAGATCAGTTCGGTGATTTCACCGATCTCCTGCGACGACTCACCGAGCCGCTTGATGCGCTTGGAGGTTTCCTGGATCTGGTCGCGGATGGCGTTCATACCGCCAATGGCGTCCTGCACGGCCTGCAGGCCCGACTCGGCGGCTTGCAGCGACGCGCGGGCCACCGTGGCCGACTCCTGCGCCTGGCCCGACACCTGGTTGATGCGCTGCGCCATATCCAGCACCGACTGGCCGGTTTCGCGGATCTCGCGCAGCTGTTCGGTGGACGCGGCCAGCAGCTCGGTCGAGGTGCTTTCCACCGCCGACGTCGTCTGCGCCACGCGCGTGGCCGTGGCCTGCACGTTGCCCACCAGCGAGCGCAGTTCTTCCACCGTGTAGTTCACCGAGTCGGCGATGGCGCCGGTGATGTCTTCCGTGACGGTGGCTTCCTGCGTCAGATCGCCTTCGGCCACCGTCTGCAGTTCGTTCATCAGGCGAAGAATGGCCGCCTGGTTGGCGTCGTTGACGCGCTTGGCGTCCTGCTCCAGCGATTCGGCAGCAAGCCGCTGCGATTCCGCGACCGACTGGCGCTGGCGGCTGTCGAGCAGCTGCACATAGGCCAGGCCGCCCGCGCACAGCAGGGCAAACAGGGCCGAGAGGGCCAGGGCCGCCAACTGGCCGCCACCGAGGCCCGAGCGCGACGACAGGTCGCCCTGCAGCTTCTCCAGGCTCAGGCGCAAGGGCTCGCTGTCGGCAATGATGCCGGCCTGCGCTTCACGCGCCGAGACCAGGCCCTGCAGGTTGCCCAGAATCGCGCCGGCTTCGACGCGCGTGGCTTCGTACAGCTTGAGCAGGGCGTCCAGGCGCTCGCGCACCTGCGGGTCGCGCGCGGCGGCCAGGCGCAGTTCGTCGCTGCCGTTGAGCAGGCCTTCGGCGATTTCCTTGAAGGTGTTCAAGTCCTTGCCGAGCAGGAACACCGCTTCCGGGCTCACGCCCTCCATCGTCAGGAACTCGTTGGCCGACTTGCCGATGCGCTGGGTCAGCATCACCAGCTGGCCCGAGGCCGAAATCTCGGCGGCCGGCGCGTTCTGCTGCAGCTTCAGCGAGGACACGGTCTCGGCGATCTCCAGCAGGTCCGACGACTGCCGGTTGATGGTGCGCAAGGCGTTGCCCACCTGCGTCAGGATGTTCTGCTGCGCCAGCACCGCCGCCGCATTGCGCTCGGCCTGGTCCACCTTGGGCAGGATCTTGCCGAGGTCTTCCGAATATTCGGCGCCCAGCGCGTCGAGCGACATCTCGCTGTCGCCGCCCTGCAGGCCGCGCAGCGTGCGGGCCATCACGGTCGAGCTGTCGCGCACCTCGGGGAAGGCGGCAGGGCTTCCGATCAGGGCCTGCGACACGCTCTTGGCCAGGCGCTGCGACTGCATCAGGGCCTGGCCGCTGGCGGCCACCTGCTGACCCACCTTTTCGGTCTGGGTCAGGGCATACAGCGTCACGCCACCGAGAACGACCAGGCCGAGCGCCAGCAGGATGGCCAGCGTGCGCTGGTGCTGCTCGGCCGGTTTGCTGCCCAGCAGCGGCAGGGTCACCTGGCCGCTGGCGTCGGGGCTGTCCTCGTCCACCATCGGATTGCCGACGAGGCCTTCCGATGCAAGCGTCGGCGCCAGGCGGGCCGCCGCGAGTTCGGCGACCTCCTGGTCGGTGGCATTGGAAAGGTCGGGTTCGTCGCCGGCTTTTTTCTTGAAGAGACCCTGGAATCGATCAAGCATAGCCATGTAAAAACCTTCCAACTGAAAACAGAATGACGAATGGACCCCATGCGGTCCGCGGGTTCAACCTTCAGGCGGCGATCGCCAGAAACTCGGGCTCGGCCACCAGCATCTGCAGATCCAGCTCCTGCCAGGACTGACCCTGGGCATCGACCAGCGAGCGGGTGAAATACGAAGGCGCGCCCTCGGGATTGGCCCCGAGCGCGGTGAACATGGAGGGGTTGCGCAGACCGAGCAGGCGGTCGATCCAGATCACGGCATTGAAGCCGAGCGCGGTGTGCAGGCTGACCAGGCGCGACTCGGAGGTCACGCGTTCGCTGGTCGGGGAAGGCAGCGCCGAGGCCGCCGAGCCGACCAGGCGGGCCAGGTCGATCACGCCGTGCAGGCCGCCGCGCAGACTGGCGACCCCGGCGTACCAGGGCTTGGTGTAGGGCACGCGCTGCAGCGCGGACCAGGGGAAGATTTCACCGGACTGCACCAGAGGGAGCAGGTAACGCCGGTCGCCGGCTTCGACCGCCAACCAGGTGGCGGTGACGGCTTCGGTCTTGGCGGCCGTCAAACGCTGGGCCAATCGTTCCTGGAGTTCCTTGAGTGATTGACGTTTGGCGATGCTCGGTGCGGTTCAGGTCGGTGGTGCGGTCAACCCAGCGCGCGAATCTTCGACAGCAACTCTTCCGCGTCGACCGGTTTGGTCACGTAGTCGCGTGCGCCCTGGCGCATGCCCCAGACGCGGTCGGTCTCCAGATTTTTGCTCGTACACATGACGATGGGAATGCTCGAATACTGAGGGTCCCGCGTGATGGCACGCGTGAGTTGAAACCCATTCTGACCGGGCATCACCACGTCCATCAGGATCAGATCGGGCTTTTCCTCGCCAAGCCGACGGAAGGCCTCGTCCGCGTTCTCAGCGGTGCTCACGGTGTAGCCGTTTTTTCCCAGCAGATCGGACAGGACCATCAGCTCGGTTTTCGAGTCGTCCACCACGAGGATTTTCCGAATGGGCATCACACTGCTCCTGTCAGGTTGGCGCCGAACTGCTGCACGGCTTGCAGCAGCTGGTCTTTGGTAAAGGGTTTGGTGAGGTAGTCCTGCGAGCCGACCATGCGCCCACGCGCCTTGTCGAACACGCCGTCCTTGGACGACAGCATCACCACGGGGATGCCGGCGAAGCGGGCGTTGCGCTTGATGATGGCGCAGGTCTGGTAACCGTCGAGGCGCGGCATGAGGATGTCGCAGAACACCAGATCGGGCTGGTAGTCGTTGATCTTGGCCAGGGCGTCGAAGCCGTCGTCGGCCAGCAGGACTTCATGCCCGCCCTGCTTGAGGAAAATCTCGGCGCTGCGGCGGATGGTGTTGCTGTCGTCAACCACCAGGACTTTGAGGGCAGGCGTTGTGCTCACGTTTCACTAGCTCCAGAGGGTGGGACAGAACGAGGAAAGCGAGACCGGAGAAATACCCTACCGGGTTCGCCAGGAAACCATCAAGCGCGCAGACCCCGACCTCAGATCTGCACCATTTCAAAATCTTCTTTGCGGGCGCCGCACTCGGGACAGGTCCAGTTCATCGGCACTTCAGCCCAGGGAGTGCCGGCGGCCACGCCATGCTCGGGTGCACCTGCGGCTTCGTCGTAAATCCAGCCGCAGATCAGGCACATCCAAGTCTTGGTTTCGGTCATGGTTATAGGGGGCATTGTCTTAGAATGCAAGCATTGTATCGAGCGACATAAGCCGCTCCGCAAGCCAGTTGGACCGGCTGTCGATCACGTTTGGCGCCCTGCGCAACGCACCCACCCGGGTGACCGCGCCACAACCCTTCCCCCCCTCCGTACCCATGCCCGATACACCCGCAACTTCCGCGCCCGAAACGGTCGAGAAGCCCGGCGAGATTTCCCTGCCGTGCGTGCTGACCTTCAACGCCAGCGATCCCAGCGGCGCGGGCGGCCTGAGCGCGGACATCACCGCCATGTCGAGCGCGTCGACGCACGTGCTGCCCATCGTCACGGGCGCCTACATCCGCGACACCTCCGACATCCACGACCACTACGCCTTCGACGAAGAAGCGGTGGCCGACCAGGCGCGCTGCGCGCTGGAGGACATGCCGGTGCAGGCCTTCAAGGTCGGTTTCGTGGGCAGCCCGGAAAACCTGAGCGTGATCGCGGAGATCACGACCGACTACAGCGAGGTCCCGGTCATCACCTACATGCCCGACCTCTCCTGGTGGGACGAGATGGCGATCGACACCTACCTGGACGCCTGCGCCGAACTGCTGCTGCCGCAGACCACGGTGCTGGTGGGCAACCACAGCACCTTGTGCCGCTGGCTGCTGCCCGAATGGGAAGGCGATCGCCCGCCCACCGCCCGCGAGGTGGCCCGCGCGGCCGCCGTGCACGGCGTGCCCTACACCCTGGTGACCGGGTTCAACGCGGCCGACCAGTACCTGGAAAGCCACCTCGCCACGCCCGAGACGGTGCTGGCCACGGCGCGCTACGAGCGCTTCGAAGCCACCTTCACCGGTGCGGGCGACACCCTGTCGGCCGCGCTGTGCGCGCTCATCGCGGGCGGCAGCGACCTGCAGGCGGCCTGCGCCGAAGCCCTCACCTACCTCGACCAGTGCCTGGACGCGGGCTTCCAGCCCGGCATGGGCCACGCCGTGCCCGACCGCCTGTTCTGGGCCCACGACGACGAGGGCGAGGAAGAAGAAGCCCCCGCCGAAGGCACGCCCGACAGCACACTCGACGCCAACGATTTCCCGCTCGACACCACGAGACATTGACCTTCGCTCCATGACCACCGATCGCAACCAGCAACTGTTCGACCGCGCCAAGGCGCTGATCCCCGGCGGCGTGAACTCGCCCGTGCGCGCCTTCCGCGCGGTGGGCGGCACGCCCCGTTTCGTGCAACGCGCCCAGGGCGCCCACTTCTGGGACGCCAACGGCCAGCGCTACATCGACTACATCGGCTCCTGGGGTCCGATGATCCTGGGCCATGCGCACCCGGCGGTGGTCGAGGCGGTGCAAAAGGCCGTGCTGGAGGGTTTCTCGTTCGGCGCGCCGACCGAGCGCGAGGTCGAGTTGGCCGAGGCCATCGTCGAACTGGTGCCCAGCATCGACATGGTGCGGCTGGTGAGCTCGGGCACCGAGGCCGGCATGAGCACCATCCGCCTGGCGCGCGGCGCGACCGGCCGCAAGAAGATCATCAAGTTCGAGGGCTGCTACCACGGCCATGCCGACGCCCTGCTGGTCAAGGCCGGCTCGGGCCTGGCGCACCTTCGGCAACCCCACCAGCTCCGGCGTGCCGCCCGAGGTGGTGCAGCACACCCTCGTGCTCGAATACAACAACCTCGAACAACTCGAGGCCGCGTTCGCCGAGCACGGCCCTGAACTGGCCTGCCTCATCATCGAGCCGATCGCGGGCAACATGAACTTCGTGCGCGCCAGCGTGCCGTTCATGAAGCGCTGCCGCGAGCTGTGCACGCAGCACGGTGCCCTGCTCGCCTTCGACGAGGTCATGACCGGCTTCCGCGTGGCGCTGGGCGGCGCGCAAAGCGTGTACGCCCAACTCATCCCCGGCTTCGAGCCCGACATGACCGTGATGGGCAAGGTGATCGGCGGCGGCATGCCGCTGGCCGCCTTCGGCGCCAAGCGCGCGGTGATGGAACAGCTCGCCCCGCTGGGCGGCGTGTACCAGGCCGGCACGCTCTCGGGCAACCCGGTGGCCACGGCCTGCGGTCTGGCGCACGCTCAAGGAAATTCGCCAGCCCGGTTTCTACGACAAACTCGCGGCCACCACGCGTTCGCTGGTTGATGGCCTCAAGGGCGCCGCCGCCGCCGAGGGCGTGGCACTGAGTGGCGACAGCGAGGGTGGCATGTTCGGCTTCTTCCTGTTCGACGAACTGCCGCAGAACTACGCCAAGGTGATGACCACCGACGGCCCGCGCTTCAACACCCTGTTCCACGGCCTGCTGGACCGCGGCGTCTACATCGCGCCGGCCCTGTACGAAGCCGGCTTCGTGAGCGCGGCGCACACGGCCCAGGACATCGAAGACACGGTGGCTGCGGCGCGCGAGGTGTTCAAGCAGCTGGCGCGCTGAGCGCGGGCTTCGGTCAGTACGCCCGAAAAAAACGGGCGTGCTCCCGGTGCATGTGCGAACGCAGCGTCAGCCAGTCCCGCAGCGCGGCCTGCGTCAGCGGCGACGGGTCCTGCGCGCACAGGTCGAAGGCGTCTCCGAGGCGCCTGAACTCGGCATCAAGATCGCGCTGCGGCGCCAGCGCATCCGGCATCGGGCCCATGGCGATGTCGGCATGGCCCCAGACCATGATCTCCGCAACAACGCGCCTTCGCTCCAGCATGAGGCGGCGGTGCATGGCCGAACGCCGGCGCGCACCGAAGCGGCGGAGCACGGGATTCGAGTCACCGGCTTGCACCATCGCCAGGATCACATCGAGCTGCTCGATCAGGTGAATCCAGGGCTCGGGCTGAAAACGCACGGTGGATGCTTCAGGCATCTTCTGCAGAGTGAGCATGCGGGTCTCCTGTTGTTGTTCTGGGTCGGCCGTCTGGATCGCGCCGGCCCAGAGAATAGAGAGCCGCCTTGAAAACAGCCATTTGATTGGCCGCATCCGAAGAATAGAAGTTAACTATTCAAGGTCGGGGACCCCGCAAGAAAAAGGGCCGCGGCAGGTTTCTGCGGCGGCCCGGAGGGCATTCAGGCGCGTGGCGCCGTTCGCTCAATGGCGGAAGTGGCGCACGCCGCTGTAGACCATGACGACACCGCGCTCGTCCGCCGCGTCGATCACTTCCTGATCGCGCATCGAACCACCCGGCTGGATCACGCAGCTCGCGCCCGCGTCCACCACCACGTCCAGGCCGTCGCGGAACGGGAAGAAGGCGTCGCTGCGCCACCGCCGTGCCCTGCAGCGAGAGCTTGGCGTGGCCGGCCTTGATGCTGGCGATGCGCGCCGAGTCCAGGCGGCTCATCTGGCCCGCGCCCACGCCCATGGTCATGCCGTCCTTGCAGAACACGATGGCGTTGGACTTCACGAACTTCGCCACCTTCCAGGCGAACAGCAGGTCTTCGATCTGCTGTTCGGTCGGCTGCAGCTGGGTGACCACCTTGAGGTTGCTGCGTTGCAGCACGTGGTTGTCGGCGCTCTGGATCAGCAGGCCCGAGCCCACGCGCTTCACATCGCTGAGGTTCAGGCCCTTGTCCCACGCCGTGGCGCCGCCCGGGGGCAGCGCGATTTCGAGCACGCGCACATTGGCCTTGGCCTTGAAGACCTCCAGCGCCTCGGGCGTGTAGCCGGGCGCCATCAGCACCTCGACGAACTGCTTGCTGATTGCCTGCGCGCCCGCGCCATCGAGCACGCGGTTGAGCGCGATGATGCCGCCGAAGGCGCTGGTGGGGTCGGTCTGGAAAGCCTTGCCGTAGGCCTCCAGCGCGTCCTTGCCCACGGCCACGCCGCAGGGGTTGGCGTGCTTGACGATCACGCAGGCCGGCACCTCGAAGCTCTTGACACATTCCCAGGCCGCGTCGGCGTCGGCGATGTTGTTGTAGCTGAGTTCCTTGCCCTGCAGCTGCCTGGCCGTGACCAGCGAGCCCGGCGCGGGGTGCAGGTCGCGGTAGAAGGCGGCGCTCTGGTGCGGGTTCTCGCCGTAGCGCAGGTCCTGCAGCTTGACGAAGCGGCCGTTGCTCTGGGCCGGGTACTCGCTGCGGCGGGGCACGCTGGCGCCTTCCTCGAACTCGATGGACGAGAGGTAGTCGCTGATGGCCGCGTCGTAGTTGCTGATGCGGTTGAACGCGGCGACCGAGAGCGCGAAGCGCGTCTTGTCGCTGAGCTTGCCGCTGGCCTTGAGTTCGTCGATCACGGCCGGGTACTGGGCCGCGTCGGTCAGCACCGCCACGTCCTTCCAGTTCTTCGCGGCGCTGCGCACCATGGCGGGGCCGCCGATGTCGATGTTCTCGATCGCGTCTTCCAGCGTGCAACCGGCCTTGGCGCACGGTGGACTCGAAGGGATAGAGGTTGACGATCAGCAGGTCGATGGTCTCGATGCCATGGGTCTTGAGCGCGGCCATGTGCTCGGGCAGGTCGCGGCGCGCCAGCAGGCCGCCGTGCACCTTGGGGTGCAGCGTCTTCACGCGGCCGTCGAGCATCTCGGGAAAGCCCGTCACCTCGGCCACCTCGGTCACCGGCAGGCCTTTCTCGGCCAGCAGCTTGGCGGTGCCGCCGGTGGAGATCAGGGCCACGCCGAGGCCGTGCAGGGCCTGGGCGAGTTCGACGATGCCGGTCTTGTCGGAGACGGAAATGAGTGCGCGCATGGAAGAGAGGGCTTGGGAGGTTGGGAAATCGGTGGGCTCAGTCGATGAGCTTGTGTTCGAGCAGCTTCTTGCGCAGCGTGTTGCGGTTCAGCCCCAGCCATTGCGCGGCGCGCGACTGGTTGTTCTGCGCCTGCTCCATCACCACTTCGAGCAAGGGTTTTTCCACCGCCTTGACCAGCATGTCGTGCAGGTTGGCGGGGTCGGTGCCGTTGAGGTCGCGGAAGAAGTCTTCCATGCTGGCACGCACACAGTCGTGCAATTTGTTCTGTTTCATGCGGCCAGTTTCCAGTTGTCGCTCGGGGTTGTTGTTGTGGTTTCGCCGGACGACCACTCGTCCAGGCTCTCGCTCACGCAGCGCAGCTGCGCCTCCACCGTAGTGACGGCGTTGACGCGCGAACGGAACAGGGCGGCCGCGCCGGGGGGCAGCGGCAGCGATTGCGCGTACCAGCCCAGGTGCTTGCGCGCGCTGCGCACACCGGTGGATTCGCCGTACAGGTCGTAGTGGTCGTGCAGGTGGTCGAGCAGCCAGACCCGCACGTCGGCCAGGTCGGGCGGCGGCAGGTGTTCGCCGGTGGCGAGGAAGTGGGCGATTTCACGGAAGATCCAGGGCCGGCCCTGGGCGGCGCGGCCGACCATGATGGCGTCGGCCCCGGTGCGGCGCAGCACCTCGCGCGCCTGCTCGGGGCTGTCGATGTCGCCGTTGCGCACCACCGGAATGCGCACGCGGCTCTTGATGTGGGCCACGGTGTCGTGCTCGGCCTGGCCCTTGTAGCCCTGCTCGCGCGTGCGGCCGTGCACGGTGAGCATCTGCACACCCGCGGCTTCGGCGGCCAGCGCGAGCGTGGGGGCGTTGCGCACGCTGGCGCACCAGCCGGTGCGCATCTTGAGGGTGACGGGCACGCCGTGCGGCTCGCAGGCGGCCACCACGGCCTGCACGATCTCAATGGCCAGCGCCTCGTCCTGCATCAGCGCCGAGCCGGCCCACTTGTTGCAGACCTTCTTGGCCGGGCAGCCCATGTTGATGTCGATGATCTGCGCGCCCCGGTCGATGTTGTAGCGCGCGGCGTCGGCCATCATCTGCGCGTCGGTGCCGGCGATCTGCACCGAGATCGGCGCGGCCTCGCCTTCGTGGTTGGCGCGGCGCGAGGTCTTGAGGCTGTCCTGCAGATCGGGGCGCGAGGTCACCATCTCGCTCACCGCATAGCCCGCGCCCAGGCGCTTGCACAGCTTGCGGAATGGCCGGTCCGTCACCCCCGCCATGGGCGCGACGAACAGGGCATTGGGCAGGGTGAAAGCCCCGAGTTGCATGGCGGTGGGAGAATCGGTGTCGAGCGGTGGAACTGCCGCGATCCCTGCTAACGCGGGGGGCGAAGGAACGCGATTGTATCTGCCTGTTTTTTCAGCAGGCGATATGTCGGCACCCTTTTTGCCCTCTCCCTCCGACTTCCCGATCGCCGGTCTCCCCCACCCCCGGATTTCGCCGCCCATGCCCGACTGGATCACCTACCTGATAGAGCAGCTGGCCCTGCCCGAATTCGGCCTGAGCACGGTCTTCGTGGTGTCCTTCATATCGGCCACCTTGCTGCCCCTGGGATCGGAGCCGGCGGTGTTCGGCCTGATCAAGATCAACCCGCATCTCTTCTGGCCCGCCATCCTGGTGCGCACCGCCGGCAACACGGCCGGCGGCGCCGTGAGCTGGCTCATGGGCCTGGGCACGCACAAGGTGGTGGACCGGGCGCGCGGCAACCACGTCGATCTGCGCGCGCTGCAATGGCTGGAGCGCTTCGGCCCCAAGGCCTGCCTCATGTCCTGGCTGCCGGTGGTGGGCGACCCGCTATGCGCCGTGGCAGGCTGGCTCAAATTTCCGTTCTGGCCCTGCCTGGCCTACATGGCCATCGGCAAGTTCGCCCGCTACCTCACCATGACGGCCGCGCTGTTGTGGTTCTTCCCTGGAACCCTGCATCCATGACCGTTGCCAGCAACCGCCTGCCACGCGCCCTCTGGGCCCTGATGGTGGGCAACTTCGTGATCGGCACCGGTGTGATGGTGGTGCCCGGCACGCTCAACGACATCAGCCACTCGCTGGGCGTGTCGATCCCGCAGGCCGGCCAGCTGATCACGGCCGCGGCCATCCTGATGGGCCTGGGCGCGCCGCTGTTCGCCAGCCTGGTCGCGGGCTGGGACCGGCGCCGCCTGCTCACGATCTCGCTGATCTGGTACGGCGTGCTGCTGCTGGCCTGCGCGCTGGCACCCAACTACGCCAGCCTGATGCCGCTGCGCGTGCTGGCCGTCATCGCGCCGGCCATCTTCACGCCGCAGGCGGCGGCCAGCGTGGGCCTCCTGGTCGGCCCGGCGATGCGCGGGCGCGCCATCACCTTCATCTTCCTGGGCTGGTCGCTGGCCTCGGTGCTGGGCATGCCGCTGTCGGCCTGGATCAGCAGCGAACTCAACTGGCGCTGGGCCTTCGGGCTGGTGGCGCTGACCTCGTTCCTCAGCGGCGCCTGGGTGTGGCGCGAGATGCCCGACGGCATCAAACCGGCCGCGCTGTCGCGCGAGGCCTGGGGCCGCACCCTGGGCTCGGCCCCGCTGATGACCGCCGTGGCCGTGACGCTGCTCTTCTCCTTCGGGCAGTTCACGCTGTTCTCCTACTTCGCCCCCTACTTCGCGCAGACCCTGGGCGCGGGCGGCGGACTGCTGTCGCTGATCTTCCTGTGGTTCGGCGTCTTCGGCCTGGCAGGCAATGTCGCGGTCACGCGCTCCATCGACCGCATCGGCGCGCCCCGGGCCGTGCTGATCACGCTGTGCGCCATCGTGCTGAGCCTGCTGCTCTGGCCGCTGGGCCGCTACGGCGTCTGGGCCCAGGCCTTCGTGCTCATCCCCTGGGCGCTGGGCTGCTTCTCGTGCAACTCGGCGCAGCAGGCGCGGCTGGTGCAGATCTCACCCGAGCTGGCCCCGGCCACCGTGGCGCTCAACACCTCGGCCCTGTATGGCGGGCAGGCCCTGGGCGCGGCGCTGGGCGGCGTGATGATCGCCCAGGGCCGCATGATGAACCTGCACCAGGTCGGCCTGGCCGTGATGCTGGTCGCGATGGCCGTGAGCCTGTGGGCCGCGTGGCTTCAGAAACGCTCGTGCGCGGCGAGGTAGCGCCACTGGCCTGAAGGCAGGCCGTCCAGGCCGATGCGGCCCAGGCGCTGGCGCCGCACCGAGGCCAGGCGCAGGCCGGCGCGCTCGGCCAGGTGCGCCACCTGCCCCGGCAGCGTGCCCTTGATCGCCAGCCGCAGGCGCCGCTCGCTCTGCCAGCTCGCGCGCGCCGTGGGCACGGCCCAGCCGTCGAAGAACAGCGCCTTGCCCAGCGACTGCAGCACCGCTTCGCGCCGCGCGTCGTCGTCGAGTTCGGCATCGTCCTGCACCTCCACGAGCCACTCGTGTTCCAGCGGCGAGGAGGCATCGGTGATCTTGCGCGCCACGCCCGGGTTCTGCGTGAACACCATCAGGCCGCTGGCAAGCACCTCCAGCGGCGAGACCGGCAGCAGCTTGTGGCCATGCGCCTTGAGCGGGCGCACGCCCGAGCGGTCGCCCTTGAAGCGCGCACCCGGGGCGAACCAGCGCGCGGCCAGCTCGTCGGGCAAAGGCGATTCGTCGGGCAGGGCCTGGCCCGAGGGCTTGTGCCAGACCAGCGTGACCGGCACCAGCGGTTCCAGCCGCGCCTTCGGATCGAGCTCCACGGCCTGCTCGTCGCGCACGCGCGCCATGGGCTCCTCGACCACGGTGCCGTCAACCCGCACCCAACCGCCAGCGATGTAGTGTTCGGCGTCGCGGCGCGAGCACGGCAGTTGGGCCGCGAGCCGTTTGGCCAGGCGCTGGGGTTCGGGACGGATCGGAGCGTGTTCGTTCATGCCGCCGACTCTACGCGCTGTTCGGGTGTGTCCAGGCGGGTGACCATTTCGGCATGCCACTTCCCCTTCATGCTTTGGCAGCACGTGCCACGCGGCCGATCGAGTGTTTCCCAGCGAACAGTCGAAGCGTGTCGTTCTGTCTTAAGGTGGGGGCTCTCTTTGTTTGACAAAGGATCTTCCATGTCCACTGAGTTCTATTCCTGGTTCACGATCGAGACCAACGGCAACCCCGCCCGGGAGGGCGTTTACGAGACCACGGCGCTGGGCATTCCCGGCGAGAGCCACAGCGTGCTCCAGCACGGTTTCCGGCACTGGGGCGACGGCAGTGGCTGGGGCGATCTGGGCGCCACGCCGGACGCCGCCCTGGCGATGAAGGACCACCGCCCGGTGTTCCCGTTCAACGTCCGCCACTGGCGGGGCAAGGCGCAGCCCGCGGACTGACGCCCGCTGGCTCAGCCAAGGCGGATCGAGTTCAGCTGCTGAACAGGAAGTTCATCACGTCGCCGTCCTTGACGACGTAGTCCTTGCCTTCGGCGCGCATCTTGCCCGCGTCCTTGGCGCCCTGCTCGCCCTTGTAGGCGATGTAGTCGTCGAAACCGATGGTCTGGGCGCGGATGTAGCCCTTCTCGAAATCGGTGTGGATCACGCCAGCGGCCTGCGGGCCGGTGTCGCCTACGTGGATGGTCCAGGCGCGCACCTCTTTCACGCCGGCCGTGAAGTAGGTCTGCAGGCCGAGCAGCTGGTAGGCCGCGCGGATCAGGCGGTTCAGGCCCGGCTCGTCCTGCCCGAGTTCCTTGAGGAATTCGAGCCGGTCGGCGTCGTCCATCTCGGAGAGTTCGGCCTCGATCTTGGCGCAGATGGCGACCACGGGCGCGTTCTGCTTCTGCGCGAATTCCTTGAGGCGGTCCAGCAGCGGGTTGTTTTCGAAGCCGTCTTCCGACACGTTCGCCACGAACATCGCGGGTTTGGCGGTGATCAGGAAAAACTGCTTGAGCTGCGCCTGCTCTTCCTTGCTGAAGTCGATGGTGCGCACCGGCTGGGTGTCGTTGAGCGCGGCCTGGCACTTCTCGAGGATGGCGACCTGCTTGATCGACTCCTTGTCGCCCGAGCGCGCGGTCTTGCTCACGCGGTGCAGGGCCTTTTCCACGGCGGCCAGATCGGCCAGGCAGAGCTCGGTCTGGATGACCTCGATGTCGGCGATCGGGTCGACCTTGTTGCGCACGTGGATGACGTTCGGGTCTTCGAAGCAGCGCACCACGTTGACGATGGCGTCGGTCTCGCGGATGTGCGCGAGGAACTTGTTGCCCAGGCCTTCACCGGTGCTCGCGCCCGCCACGAGGCCGGCGATGTCCACGAACTCCACGATGGCCGGCACGATGCGCTCGGGCTTGACGATCTCGGCGAGCTGCTGCAGGCGCGGATCGGGCACTTCCACCACACCGGTGTTGGGCTCGATGGTGCAGAAGGGGTAGTTCTCGGCCGCGATGCCGGCCTTGGTCAGCGCGTTGAAAAGGGTGGACTTGCCGACGTTGGGCAGGCCCACGATGCCGCATTGGAGGCTCATGGAAATTCCTTATGAATCAACCCCTGTGGCACTGTGTAGCGCCTGTCTGGCAGTGCTGCGAACCGAGGTGAGAGGTACCGGGTTCCGTGAGGACGTTGTCCTCGTCTTGCCAAGGGGAAACGGGTGTCGATTGTACTGATGGGTGAATCTCTCGCGCTGAAGCGTCCCGGACGCTCAGCCGCCCGCGCGCCGGGCCTGTTCACGGACCCAGAGCGAGAAAGCCTCCACCGCGCGGGAGCCGGCGGTCGCGCGCGGACGGCACAGGTAGTAGCCCCGCCCGGTGCTGGCGCTGCCGGGCACGGGGGTGACCAGGCGGCCGGCGGCGAGTTCGGCCTGCACCATGCAGCGCTGGACCACCGCCACGCCCATGCCCGCGCGGGCCGCTTCGATCAGGTTCATGACCAGGTCGAAGCCCGTTCCCCGCCAGTGCGGCGGCAGTTGCCCGCCCACGGAATCGGCCCACAGGGCCCAGTTGTCGCGGTAGTTGCTGTGGTACAGCAGGGGCAGGTTCAGCAGCGCGTCCACGCCGTCGATGCCTTGCGCCAGCGCGGGCGCGCACACGGCCACGATCTCGCGGCCGATGAGGTACTGCGCCGCCACCTGGCGGGGCCAGTGCTTGCCGGCCCGCGCCTTGAGCGCCACCCACAGATCCACGTCCGCGCGGGTGAAGTCCTCGTCGTGGTGGTACTGGCGGAACTCGATGTCGATCTCGGGGTGGCGGTGCCGGAAATCCTCCAGGCGCGGCATCAGCCAGAGGTTGCCCAGGCTGGGCACCACGGACAGCCGCAGCCGCAGGGCTTCGGGCAGGGCCCTGACCTGGCCCGCCGCGGCCTCCAGCGCGGCCACGGGCCCTTCGACCTGGCGGCGCAAGTCGGCGCCGGCCGGGGTCAGGCGCACGCCGCTGGCCGCGCGGTCCAGCAGCTGGACCCCCAGGTGTTTCTCGAGCCGGGCCACCGCGCGGCTCACCGCCGCCTGGGTCACGCACAGCTCGTCGGCCGCGCGGTGGAAATTGCCATGGCGGGCCACGCCCAGGAAGGCGTGCAGCTCCACCAGAGAAGGGCTTCGGATGCGCATGCGGCTGATTACATCATGTCATCGCACACGGCGAAAATGTCGTTTGCCTGCCTTGGTCGGATTTCCTACCCTTCGGCTCCCATCCCCGAGGAGGAGACCTCACATGACCACCCGAACCCTGCTGCGCACCGCGCTGACCCTGACCACCGCGCTCGTTCTGGGCGCTGCCGCCCAGGCCCAGACCGCCTACCCCAACCGGCCGATCAAGCTGATCGTGCCTTTCGCCCCCGGCGGCTCGACCGACCTGGCCGCGCGCCTGGTGGCCGAATACGGCGGTCGCGAGCTCGGTCAGTCCATCGTGGTGGAGAACAAGGCGGGCGCCGGTGGCTCGACGGGCATGGAATTCGTCGCCCGCGCGCCGGCCGATGGCTACACCCTGGGCATGCGCCACCGTCAGCACGCACGGCAGCAACCCGGCGGTCTATGGCAACAAGCTGCGCTACAACCCGGTGAAGGACTTCGCGCCGATCACCAACGTGGCGACCACGCCCAGCGTCTTCGCGGTGCATCCCGCCACACCGGCCAAGGACATGAAGGAGTTCATCGCCCTGGCCCAGGCCAACCCGGGCAAGTACAGCTTCGCCTCGCCGGGCATTGGCTCCCTGGGCCACGCCAACATCGAGCACTTCATGGCCCTGTCCAAGATGAACCTGCTGCACGTGCCGTACAAGGGCGCCGGGCAGGCCATGACCGACGCCATGGCGGGCCAGGTGACCGCCATCACGGACAACCTGCCGTCGGCCCTGCCGAACATCCAGTCCGGCAAGCTGCGCGCGCTGGCGGTGCTGAGCGAGAAGCGCTCGCCCTCGCTGCCGGAGGTGCCCACCTACGGCGAACTCGGTTTCCCCCAGATGGGCGGTGGCGGCTGGTTCGGCGTGGTCGCGCCGGCGGGCACGCCGCCCGAGGTGGTGGCCAGGCTCAACGCTGCCATCCACAAAGGCATGAAGCACCCCGAGTTCATCAAGCAGATGGAAGCCTCGGGCTCCACGCTGATCCCCGGCACGCCCGAGGCGTTCGCCCAGCAGATCCAGCAGGCCATGGAGCGCTACGAGCGCGTGGCCGAGATCGCCAAGATCTCGCTGGACTGAGCCATGCCGATCGACGCACCGCCGTTCACGCTGCACCGCCCTGTCGCCACGCCCGTGCCCCTGGTGTGCGACTCGCCGCACAGCGGCACCGACTACCCGGCGGACTACGACCACGCCGTGCCCCGGGCGCTGCTGCGGCGCGGCGAGGACACGCATGTGGAGGCGCTGTGGGCGGCGGTGCCCTCGGTGGGCGGCAGCCTGCTGGCGGCCCACTTTCCCCGCACCTACATGGACTGCAACCGCTCGGAGGACGACCTCGACCCGGACCTGCTCGACGGCCCGTGGCCGGCGCCGCTGAACCCGAGCGAGAAAACCCGCCTGGGTTTCGGCCTGGTGTGGCGCAACATCGATGCCAGCACGCCGATCTACCACCGTCGGCTCACCGTGGCGGAGGTGCAGGCGCGCATCGCCCGCTGCTACCGCCCGTACCACGCGGCCCTGTCGCGATGCATCGACGAGACCATGGACCGCTTCGGCGCGCTCTGGCACCTGAACCTGCATTCCATGCCCGACAACGCCTACGAGCGGCTCCAGATCCGCAGCACCCGCCCACTCGCGGACTTCGTGCTGGGCGACCGCGACGGCACCACCTGCGACCCGGCGTTTGTCGACCTGGTGGAGCGCGAGCTGCGCTCGCGCGGCTATTCGGTGGCCCGCAACGACCCGTACAAGGGCGTGCAGCTGATCGCTCGCATCGGCCAGCCCGCACAAGGGCGCCACAGCCTGCAGATCGAGATCCGCCGCCCGGTGTACATGGACGAGATCACCCGGGAGCGCAACGCCAGTTTCGCCACGGTGCAGCGCGACCTGGGCGAACTGGCGGCCACGCTGGCGCGCTACGCGAGCGAGCGGGCCAGCCCGCCACGATCAGCCCAGGGCTGAGTTCAGTCGAACTTCCAGTCGGCGCTCACGGGCTGGCCGATCCGCAGCACCTGCCCGTCGCCTTCGAGCACGATGGCATTCATGCCGAAGGTGATGGCGCCGTTGAGGCGCGGGTCCTGCCGGTAGACCTGCAGCGTGTCGTTCACCTCGGGGCTGGAGATGGCGGTGGCCGGGTCGATGTTGGGAATGGGACAGCGGCCGCAGGGCTTGACCGGCTCGATCAGCGCGGACGCGCCGTCCCCGGTGCCGATGCGCATCGCGCCCACGCGGTCTTCGTCGTGCGCTTCCACGCCGGCCAGCACGACGTTGGGCCGGAAACGCAGCATCTCCACCGGCCCGTGGCCGGCCGCGCCCAGGCGGGTGTTGAGTTCGTCCAGCGACGCGGTGCTGGTCACCAGCAGGCTGAAACCGTCGGCGAACTGCGTGACGGCCTCACGGCCCCCGGTCCACTTCAGGCTGCACACGCGCCGCACCTCGGGGTCGAAGCGCGCCAGGCGCAGGGGCTGACCGAGGAAATCGCTGAACCACTGCGCGGCCAGATCGCCCATGTCGTAGGCCTGCACCTCGTCGTCCCACACGCGCACCTGGAGCGGGCCTTCGGCCGCGTCCAGCGCCAGGTGCAGCGCGAGCATGCCGGGGGCGCGCAGCACCAGCTGGCCCATCTTGAAAGCGGTCTGGATGAGCGCCATGCGGGGCAGCTCGCGCTGGGTCACGAACTCGCCGTCCGCGTCCACCACCATCCAGGCGCGGTCGTACAGCAGGCCGGTGTCGGTCAGCTCGACCTCGGTCAGCGAAATGCCGGCGCAGGACTTGACCGGATAGACCCAGAGCTGGGCGATGGTGGCCTGCACGTCGGCGGCAATGGGTTCAGCACTCATGGTGGATGGTCAGGATGGGGGTACCGGGTATCGCCCGGGGGAAGGCCCGGATTGTGCCCTGCTCCTAGAATCCCCCCATGAACTCCCCTGCCCCCCGCACCGGCTCTACCCGGCGTTTCGACGTCGCCATCCGAGGGGCCGGCGTGGTGGGCCAGACCCTGGCCCTGCTGCTGGCCCGCGACCGCCTGCGCGTGGCTCTGGTCGGCGCGCCACGCGGCCCGCAGGACACCCCCGACGTGCGCGCCTACGCGATCAACGCGGCCTCGCGCGACGTGCTGCGCTCGGTGCGCGCCTGGCCCGAGGCCGATCCGCAGGACGACCGCGTGCCCCCCATCACCCCGGTGAGCGCCATGCAGGTGTGGGGCGACGACGGCGGCGAGCTGCAGTTCTCGGCCGACGACCAGGGCGCGGACGCGCTGACCTGGATCGTGGACGTGCCCGCGCTGGAGCAGCGCCTGTCCGACGCGATCGGCTTCCAGGGCGGCATCGAGCGCGTGAGCGAAGCGCCCAACGCCGCCCTGACGGTGGTGTGCGAGGGCAAGCGCAGCCAGACGCGCGCGGAACTGGGCCTGGAATTCGACGTGCGCCCCTACCCACACAAGGCGGTGGCCGCGCGGCTGCACTGCGACCAGCCGCACGGCGGCATCGCCCGGCAGTGGTTTTCCAACGGCGAGGTGATGGCCCTGCTGCCCCTGGGCGGCGCGTTCGGGAACTCCGTGGCGCTGGTGTGGTCTGTCCCTGCACAGCAGGCCGACGCCTGGCTGCAAGCCGACCCGACCACCTTCACCCAGGCCGTGCAGGCGCGCTGCGCCCAGGCCCTGGGCCACATGCACATGGAAAGCCCCGCCCAGGCCTGGCCCCTCGAACTCTCGCGCGCCCAACGCTGGATCGCCCGCACCGCCCAGGGCGGCGTGGCGCTGGCCGGCGACGCGGCGCACGCCATGCACCCGCTGGCGGGCCAGGGCCTGAACGTGGGTCTGGCCGACGCCGCCGAGCTGGCGCGCGTGCTGCAGCAGCGCGAATACTGGCGCGAGCTGGGCGACCTCAAGCTGCTGCGCCGCTACGAACGCGCGCGCGCCGCCGAAGTGGGCGCCATGGGCTGGGTCACCGACGGTCTGTTCGGCCTGTTCGCCCACGGCGACTCGCGCGTGCAGGCGCTGCGCAACTGGGGCCTCAACGGCTTCGACCGCAGCGGCCCGCTCAAGCGCTGGATCGCCCGCCAGGCCATGGGCCAGCCGCACTTCTGAAACCCTCTTTCGAATCCCGCACGCCCTCCAAGGCTCCCACGATGAAACTCTTCAAATCCCTCCTGATCGCGGCCTTGGCTGCCCTGTCGATGGCCGCCATCGCCCAGGAAGCCACCATCCGCAAGAACCTCGCCGAGCGCCTGCCCAACCTGCCGGCCATCGACGAGGTCAGCAAGACGCCCATGCCGGGCATCTACGAGGTGCGCGTCAACCAGAGCGAGCTGTTCTACACCGACGCCGAAGGCAACTACCTGATCCAGGGTTCGATGATCGACACCAAGGCCCGCGTGGACCTGACCGAGCAGCGCATGGACAAGCTCACCGCCATCGCCTTCAAGGACCTGCCGCTGAAAGACGCCTTCACCATCGTGCGCGGCAATGGCAAGCGCAAGCTGGCGGTGTTCGAGGACCCCAACTGCGGCTACTGCAAGCGCTTCGAGCGCGACCTGATGAAGATCGACAACGTGACGGTGCACGTGTTCCTGTACCCAATCCTGAGCGCCGACTCGGGCGAGAAGTCGCGCAACATCTGGTGCGCCAAGGACAAGGGCAAGACCTTCATCGACTGGATGGTGCGCGACGTGACCCCGCCCTCGGCGACTTGCGACGCGGCTGCCGTGGCGCGCAACTTCGAGTTCGGCAAGAAGGCCCGCATCACTGGCACCCCGACCATCATCTTCGCCAACGGCACGCGCGTGCCCGGCGCCATCGGTGCCGAGCAGATCGAGAAACAGCTCGCGGAAGCCAAGCCTTGAGCACCCGCGCCAGGGCGGCCAAGGCCGCGCGCAACGCGGGCGTGCGCTACACCGTCTCGGTGCTCAGCGCGCACGCCCACCTGTTCGCCGTGACGCTGCGCATCGAGCAGCCCGCGAAGAACCAGCGCGTGGCCCTGCCGGTGTGGATACCGGGCAGCTACCTGGTGCGCGAGTTCTCGCAGAACCTGCAACAACTGCGCGCCTGGCAGAACGGGCAACCCGTCGCCCTCAGGCAGCTCGACAAACACCGCTGGCAGGCCCAGGCCGAGGCCGGCGAGCCGCTGGAGCTGCGGTATGAGGTGTATGCCTTCGACGCCTCGGTGCGCACCGCCTTCCTCGACGCCTCGCGCGGTTTCTTCAACGCCACCAGCCTGTGCCTGCGCGTGCTCGGCCAGGAGGACACGCCGCACGCGCTCGAACTCGTGGGTGGCGAGGCCACCGCCGGCTGGCAGGTCGCCACCGGCCTGACGCCGCAGACCGTGGACGCCCAGGGCTTCGGCCACTACCTCGCCGAGGGTTACGACGAGCTCGCCGACTGCCCGGTGGAAATGGGCCGCTTCTGGAGCGCCAGCTTCACCGCCGGCGGCGTGGAGCACCGCTTCGTGGTGGCCGGCGCGGGCGAGTGGATGGATGGCGAGCGCCTGATCGAAGACACCCGCAAGATCTGCGAGACGCAGATCGCCTTCTGGCACGGCCAGCAGCCCCCGCCTTTCTCGCGCTACGTGTTCATGCTGTACGCCAGCGCCGACGGCTACGGCGGCCTGGAGCACCGCAACTCCACCGCGCTGATCTGCCAGCGCGCCGATCTGCCGCGCACGCCCGCGCCGGGCGAAAAACCCGCCGCCCTCAAGGCCACGGACGGCTACACCACGCTGCTGGGCCTGATCAGCCACGAGTACTTCCACACCTGGAACGTCAAGCGCCTGCGCCCGGCCGAGTTCGCGCGCTACGACTACGACAGCGAGAACCACACCGAGCTGCTCTGGTTCTTCGAAGGCTTCACCAGCTACTACGACGATCTCATGCTGCGCCGCGCCGGGCTGATCGACGACGCGACCTACCTGCAGCTGGTGGCCAAGACCCTCAACCAGGTGCAGCAGACGCCGGGCCGCCTGGTGCAGACCGTCGCCGAGGCCAGCTTCGACGCCTGGGTGAAGTACTACCGCATGAACGAGAACACGCCCAACGCGACGGTGAGCTACTACACCAAGGGCTCGCTGGTGGCGCTGTGCCTGGACCTCACGCTGCGCGCCGAAGGCCACGGTTCGCTCGACGCGGTGATGCGCGAACTCTGGCAGCGCTGCGAAGGCGGCCCGATGCGCGAGGCCGACGTGCTGCGCGCGCTCAAGCGCCTGGGCCAACGCAGCTACGAAGGTGAGATCGCGGCCTGGGTGCACAGCACCGACGAGCTGCCCCTGCCCTCGCTGCTGCAGGACCATGGCGTGAAGGTGGCGCACGACAAGGCGCCGCTGGCGCAGCAACTCGGCCTGCGCGTGAGCGAGACCGGGGGCAGCGTGGTGCTCAAGACCGTGCTGCGCGGCGGCGCGGCTGAGGCCGCCGGCATGGCCGCGAACGACGAGTGGCTGGGCGTGGAGTTCGCGCCCGCGCAGCGCGGCGGCGAGGCCGAGGCCTGGCGCCTCCACAAGCTCGACGAACTGCCGCCCCTGCGCGCGCGGCGCGCCAAGCTGACCGCGCTGGTCTCGCGCGACAAGCGCCTGCTGCGCCTGCCGCTGGACTGGCCCACCGAGTCCTTCACCGTGCGGCTGGCGGTGGGCGATGCGCCCAAGCTCGCCAGCTGGCTGAACTAGCGCCCTCGCTGATCCAGAACGCGCTTGGCCTTGCCCTGGCTGCGTTCGACACCGCCCTCGGGCTTCAACTGCACCATCACGCTGCTGCCCACGAACACCTTGATGTCGTGCTGCAGCAGGCGCGCGGCCCCCTGGGCCTCCTCGCTGTCCGGTGACAGGCCCGAGCGCGTCTCCACCACCACGGTGAGGTCGTCCATCGGCCCCTGGCGCGTGAGCACGCACTGGTAGTGCGCGCTGAGTTCGGCGCGCTTGAGGATGAGCTCCTCGATCTGCGTGGGAAACACGTTGACGCCGCGCACGATCATCATGTCGTCGCTGCGGCCGGTGATTTTCTCCATGCGGCGCATGGGGCGCGCCGTGCCGGGCAGCAGGCGCGTGAGGTCGCGCGTGCGGTAGCGGATGATGGGCAACGCCTCCTTGGTCAGGCTGGTGAACACCAGCTCGCCCAGCTCGCCGTCGGGCACCGGCTCGCCGGTGTCGGGGTCGATGATCTCGGGGTAGAAGTGGTCTTCCCAGATCGTCGGGCCGTCCTTGGTTTCCACGCACTCGTTCGCCAGCGCCGGGCCCCATCACCTCGGAGAGGCCGTAGATGTCCACCGCGTCGATGCCCATGCGCTGCTCGATCGCCAGCCGCATGTCGTTGGTCCAGGGTTCGGCGCCGAAGATGCCCAGGCGCAGGCTGCTCTCGCGCGGGTCCAAGCCCTGGCGTTCGAACTCGTCGGCGATCGCCAGCATGTAGCTCGGCGTGACCATGATGATGTCGGGCCGGAAGTCCTGGATCAGCTGCACCTGCCGCTCGGTCTGGCCGCCGCCGAAAGGCACCACCGTGAGCCCCAGCTTCTCGGCGCCGTAGTGCGCGCCCAGGCCGCCGGTGAACAGGCCGTAGCCATAGCTCACGTGCACCAGATCACCCGGGCGGGCGCCACTGGCGCGGATGCTGCGCGCCATCACCGTGGCCCAGGTGTCGATGTCCTTGAGCGTGTAGCCCACCACCGTCGGCTTGCCGGTGGTGCCGCTGCTGGCGTGGATGCGCGCGCACTGCTCGCGCGGCACCGCGAACATGCCGAAGGGGTAGCTGTCGCGCAGGTCCTTCTTGGTCGTGAAAGGGAACTTCGCCAGGTCGGCCAGGCTGCGGCAGTCGTCGGGGTGCACGCCGGCCGCATCGAACTTCGCGCGGTACACCGGCGAGTTCTGGTAGGCGTGGCGCAGCGTGGCCTGCAGGCGCTTGAGTTGCAGCGAACGCAGTTCGTCGATGCCGGCTTTTTCGATCGGTTCGAGGGGAAAGGTCTTCATGGCTGCTCGTCCTCGGGAAACACGGTGCCGGCGATCACCGCGCTCTTGCCGCGGAACATCGCAACCACTTCGCCGCGCTGGTTGCTCACCCGCATGTCGTAGATGCCGTGGCGGCCCGACAGCGTCTGTTCGATGCCTTCGCAGGTGAGCACGTCGCCCGCGTGCGCGGGCCGCAGGAACTCGATGCCGCAGCCCGCGGCCACAGCGTTCTTGTTGTGGCTGTTGCAGGCAAAGGCGAAGGTGGAATCGGCCAGCGTGAAGATGAAGCCGCCATGGCAGATCTGGTGGCCGTTGAGATGCAGCGGGCGCACGGCCATGCGCATCACGGCGCGACCGGGTTCGCAGGCCAGCAGCTCCATGCCCATGGTGTCCTTGCTCGCGGTGTCCACCGCGAACATCGTCTCGCCCACCTTGCGGGCCTTGTCTTCGGGGCTCATCCTCATTCGCCCTTGAACTGCGCCGGACGCTTTTCGCGGAACGCCATCACGCCTTCGATGTAGTCGTGCGTGCGGCCCAGGGCCGACTGGGTGTCGCGCTCCACGTCCAGCTGCTGGTCCAGCGTGCGCGTGCCGGCATCGCGCAGCAGGCCGCGCGTGCGCAACCAGGGCCTTGGTGGGCATGGTGGCCAGGCGCGCGGCCAGGGCCAGTGCCGCGCCCACGCAGTCGTCGGACACGTCCCAGACCAGGCCCCATTCCTTGGCCTGCGTGGCCGGCAGCTTGTCGCCCGTCAGGGCCAAGGCCATGGCGCGCGCCAGGCCCAGGCGCTCGACCAGGAACCAACTGCCACCCGCGTCCGGTATCAAGCCGATCTTGCTGAAGGCCTGGATGAAGCTCGCGCCGGTGGCGGCGATGGCGATGTCGCAGGCCATCGCCAGCGAGGCGCCCGCACCCGCCGCGACGCCGTTGACGGCGGCGATGGTGGGCATGCGCAGCCCCTGCAGGCGGCGCGCCGTGGGGTTGAAGGCCTGCTCGATCACCGGGCCGGGGTCGGCGCGCTTCACCAGATCGGGGCCGGGCTCGAAATCGAATTCGGCCAGGTCGGCGCCGGCGCAGAAACCGCGCCCGGCGCCAGTGAGCACCAGCGCGCGCACCGCCGGGTTGGCCTCGGCCTGGTCCAGCGCGGCCCACAGCTCGCGGTGCATCTGGCGGGTGAAACTGTTCAGGGCTTCGGGGCGGTTGAGCGTGACCAGGGCCACGGCCCCGCGCTCTTCGTACACCACGGTGGCGTTGTTGCTCATGTCGGCGGTCTCCTGCTGTTGTCGTTGGGCGTTGGATCGCAATTTACCATTAACCAACCAATCGGTCGGCTAATGTTTTCCCGGAGGGCGGGCCCGATATAGTGGTGGGCTTTCAACCCGACGCCATTGCCCGAGGAGACACCATGACCGCCGCCACCCCACCCGAATGCATCACCGTGCGCACCGAAGGCCGCGTGGGCATCGTCACGCTCAACCGGCCCAAGCAGCTCAACGCGCTCAACAACCAGCTCATGGACGAGCTGGGGCGCGGCGCTCAAGGCCTTCGACGCGGACGAGGGCATCGGCTGCATGGTCATCACCGGCAGCGAAAAGGCCTTCGCGGCCGGCGCCGACATCGGCGCCATCGCCACCTACACCTTCGCCGACGTCTACAACGGCGACTACATCACGCGCAACTGGGAAACCATCCGCGGCATCCGCAAGCCGGTGATCGCGGCCGTGAGCGGCTTCGCGCTGGGCGGCGGCTGCGAACTCGCCATGATGTGCGACTTCATCATCGCGGCCGACAACGCCAAGTTCGGCCAGCCCGAGATCAAGCTGGGCATCATCCCCGGCGCGGGTGGCACGCAGCGCCTGCCGCGCGCGGTGGGCAAGGCCAAGACCATGGACATGGTGCTCACCAGCCGCATGATGGACGCCGCCGAGGCCGAGCGCGCCGGCCTTGTCAGCCGCGTCGTGCCGCTGGACAAGCTGATGGACGAGGCCCTGGGCGCCGCGCTGGTGATCTGCGGCCTCTCGCTGCCCAGCGTGATGGCGGCCAAGGAAGCGGTGAACCGCTCGTTCGAAGGCACGCTGTCGGACGGCGTGATGTTCGAGCGCCGCCTGTTCCACGCGATGTTCGCCACCGAAGACCAGAAGGAAGGCATGGACGCCTTCGTCAACAAACGCAAGCCGGCTTTCCAGCACCGCTGAGCCGTCCAAAAAAACTGTCTATAATGCGCGCTTCGCTGGCGATATAGCTCAGTTGGTTAGAGCGCAGCATTCATAATGCTGATGTCGGTGGTTCAAGTCCACCTATCGCCACCAGCATCTCAAAAAGCGGGTTCCGGCAACGGGGCCCGCTTTTTTCATTTCCGGTCCGTCTCGTCATGGCAATCAAGTCCACCATCTTCAAGGCAAACCTGCAGATCGCCGACATCGACCACGGCTACTACGCCGACCACGCGCTCACCCTGGCCCGCCATCCCAGCGAGACCGACGAGCGCATGATGGTCCGGCTGGTGGCGATGGCGCTGCACGCGCACGAGCTGCAGGACACCTGCCGGGGCGACGGCACGCTGGCTTTCGGCGCCGGCCTCTCCGACCCGGACGACCCCGGACGTCTCGTTGACCGATTTCACCGGCCGCAAGCGCCTGTGGATCGAGGTCGGCCAGCCGGAAGACAAGCCGCTGGCCAAGGCCTGCAGCAAGGCCGACGCGGTGGTCGTCTACGCATTCGGCAGCGCGGCCGACGTGTGGTGGCGCGGCATCGAGGGCAAACTCACGCGGCTCGACCGCCTGCAGGCCTGGCGCCTGCCGACCGAGGTGGCGCCCGCGCTGGCCCAGCTCGCCGAGCGCAGCATGCAGCTGCAGGCCACGGTGCAGGAAGGCGCGCTCACGCTCTCCAGCGAGCGCGGCAGCGTGCACATCGAGCCGGTGCGCTGGAAGTAGCCGGCCGGCCTTCGCGCCATGCGCTGCCCCGTTTGCGAAGGCCTTGAGGGCCGGGCGTTCCAGGTCGTCGGCGAGCGCGCCTATGGCCGTTGCGGGCGCTGCGAGGCCACCTTTCTGTTCCCCGAACACCGGCCCTCGCCCGAGGCCGAACGCGCCGAGTACGAACTGCACCGCAACACCGGCGACGACGCGGGCTACCGCGCCTTCCTGGCCCAGGTGCGCAGCACCGCTGCTGCAGCGCCTGGCGCCCGGGTGCAGCGGGCTCGACTACGGCTGCGGCCCCGGCCCGGTGCTGGCCGACCTGCTGCGCGAGGCCGGCCACACGGTGGCCCTGTACGACCCGTTCTTCCACCCCGACACGGGCGCACTGGCCACCCCCCCACGACTTCATCACCTGCACCGAGGTGGCCGAGCACTTCCACGACCCCGCCGCCGAGTTCCGCCGCCTGGACGCGCTGCTGCGCCCGGGTGGCTGGCTGGCGCTGATGACGCGCTTCCAGACCGACGACGCGCGCTTCGCGCAGTGGCACTACCGCCGCGACCCGACCCACGTGGTGTTCTACCGCGAGGCCACGCTGCGCTGGCTGGCGCGCCACCATGGCTGGCACTGCGAAGTGCCTGGCGCCAACGTGGTTCTGATGCAGAAGCGCCCCGCCCCCGCGTGAGACAATCGCCCCTCCTCACAGCCTCTGGACACATACCATGAACCGCTGCCGACCCGCCCTCGTGCGCACCCTCGCCGGCCTGAGCACCGCGCTCGCCGCCACCCTCCTCCTGATTCCCGCCAGCGCCGCCCACGCGCAGGCCGTGCAACGCGAGTTCCCGGCCAAGGCGCTGCGCGGCACCATGGTGGTGGTGCAACCGCCACTGGTCGGCCATGGACGACCGCGCCACGCGCTTCGCACCGGGCGCGCGCATCCTCGACAGCACCAACAAGCTGGTGATGTCCTCCACCCTGGTCAACCAGGAACTGGTGGTGAACTACACCCTCGACCAGCGCGGTCAGGTCCACCAGGTGTGGCTGCTGACCGAGGCCGAAGCGAAGGTCAAGCGCCCGGGCTACGGCACGCAGCGCAACTTCGTCTTCGAGTCGCAACAGACCCTGCCCGCCGGCGCGCCGGCCCGCACCACGAACTGAGTCCCCCGGCGCCTGCCGCGGTCACCATGGCCGCGGCCCCGCCCATGGCGCGCGCCCGCGGCGCGACGCCCTTTCCCGAACGGAATTCCCCATGAGCAAAAAAGTCTTCATCAAAACCTTCGGCTGCCAGATGAACGAGTACGACTCGGACAAGATGGCCGACGTGCTGGGCGCCGCGCAAGGCTACGAGCCCACGCAGGACGTGGAAGAGGCCGACCTGATCCTCTTCAACACCTGCTCGGTGCGCGAGAAGGCGCAGGAGAAGGTGTTCAGCGACCTCGGCCGCGTCAAGCACCTCAAGGAAAAGGGCGTGCTGATCGGCGTGGGCGGCTGCGTGGCCAGCCAGGAAGGCGCCGAGATCATCAAGCGCGCGCCCTATGTGGACGTGGTGTTCGGCCCGCAGACCCTGCACCGCCTGCCGGAACTGCTCAACCAGCGCGCGCGCCAGGCGCTGCCGCAGGTGGACATCAGCTTCCCCGAGATCGAGAAGTTCGACCACCTGCCGCCGGCCAAGGTCGAGGGCGCCTCGGCCTTCGTGTCCATCATGGAAGGCTGCTCCAAGTACTGCAGCTACTGTGTCGTGCCCTACACGCGCGGCGAAGAGGTCAGCCGCCCGTTCGACGACGTGCTGGTGGAGGTCGCGGGCCTGGCCGACCAGGGCGTGAAGGAAGTGACCCTGCTGGGCCAGAACGTGAACGCCTACCGCGGCGCGATGGGCGAGACCAGCGAGATCGCCGACTTCGCCCTGCTGCTGGAGTACGTGGCCGAGATCCCTGGCATCGAGCGCATCCGCTACACCACCAGCCACCCCAACGAGTTCACGCCGCGCCTGATCGAGGCCTACGGCAAGATCCCGCAGCTGGTGAACCACCTGCACCTGCCGGTGCAGCACGGCAGCGACCGCATCCTGATGGCGATGAAGCGTGGCTACACCGCCATGGAATACAAGAGCACCGTCCGCAAGCTGCGCGCGATCCGGCCCGAGTTGGCATGAGCAGCGACTTCATCGTCGGCTTCCCCGGCGAGACCGAGGACGACTTCCAGAAGATGATGAAGCTCATCACCGACGTGGGTTTCGACACCAGCTTCAGCTTCATCTTCAGCCCGCGCCCCGGCACGCCGGCGGCCAACCTCACCGACGACACGCCGCACGAGGTCAAGCTCAAGCGGCTGCAGCACCTGCAGGCGGTCATCGAGGAGAACGTGCGCCGTATCAGCGCCAGCCGCGAAGGCACGGTGCAGCGCATCCTGGTGGAGGGCCGCTCGCGCCGCCCCGGCAAGAACGGCGAACTCGAGCTGATGGGCCGCACCGAGTGCAACCGCATCGTCAACTTCGACGGCGGCCCCCGGGCCGAGCGCCTGCTCGGCCAGATGCTCGACGTGCGCATCACCGAGGCGCGCCCGCATTCGCTGCGCGGCAGTCTGGAAATCACCCCCGCAGCGCTGCGCGCGACCCCCTCGATGAGGCAACACCTGCCGCCCGGCAAAGCCGGTTCCGCGGTGTTTCTGGATTGAGCACCCCTCGGTGAAACCGCTGCGCTTCTCCTTCCAGCAGCTGCTGCTGGTCGCCTTCCTGCTCATCGGGGCGCTGCTCGGCGTGGCGGCGGTGCGCGCGCTGTTCTCGCTCGAGACCCTGATGGCGCAGAGCCGCGAGAGCGCGGCGCAGGCAATCGCGCTGTCGACCGCCGCGCAGTCGCTCTCCGAGCGCAGCCTGACCATGGAGCGCGCGGCGCGCCAGTCGCTGGTGCTGCGCGACCGGCAGCTGCGCCAGCGCTTCGACGAAGCCGCCGGCAACGCGCGCGACATCCTGCGCCGGCTCGAGGACAACGAACTGCCGCCCGACTTCGCCACCAACTGGCGCGACCGGCTGGACGCGATCACCGTGCTGCTGGACGGCCCGCCCGAAACCGCGCTGGACCGCGAGCGCGAGGTGGCGCAGGCCTTTCGCGAGATCGACGGCCACAGCGCGTCCATCGCGCAGAAGGTGCAGTCCATCATCACCGGCCGCAACGAGGCCCTGCAGGCCCGCTTCGAGACCAGCCGACAGGAACTCACGCAGCAGGTGGTGGGCTCCATCGGCATCGCGGCCATCCTGGCGCTGGGCTTCGGCATCTGGCTCGCGCGGCCGTTCAAGCGGCTGGAGAAGGCCATCCAGGGCCTGGGCGAAAACCGGCTCGACGTGCCGATCGACATTCGCGGACCGTCCGACGTGCGCCGCGTGAGCCAGCAGCTCGAATGGCTGCGCCTGCGGCTGACCGAGCTCGATGCCGACAAGGCGCGTTTCCTGCGCCACATCTCGCACGAACTCAAGACGCCGCTGGCCTCGCTGCACGAAGGCGTGGCGGTGCTGGGCGACGGCGTGGCCGGCGCGCTCAACCCCAGCCAGGCCGAGGTGGTGAACATCCTGCAGCACAACACGCAGCTGCTGCAGCACCAGATCGAGGCGCTGCTGCGCTTCAACGCGGCGGCCTTCGAAGCCCGCCAGCTCAAGCGCGAGCGCACCGACCTGCTGGCACTGCTCGAGGACCAGGTGGACACCCAGCGCCTGCAGTGGCAGGCCCAGTCGCTGAACGTGCGCGTCGAGGGCGTGCCGACCACGATGCCACTGGACCGCGAGAAGATCGCCTCGGCGGTGGGCAACCTGCTGTCCAACGCGATCCGTTTCTCGCCGCCCGGTGCGCAGCATCCGCCTGGTGCTGCTGGACCTGCCGGGCCGCGCCTGCATCGACATCGTGGACCAGGGCCCGGGCGTGGCCGAGGCCGACCGCGACCGCATCTTCGAACCCTTCTACCGTGGCGAACGGCAACCGAGCGGCGCCGTGCGCGGCACCGGCATCGGCCTGTCCATCGTGCACGAGTACATTCTGGCCCACGGGGGCCGCATCACCCTGCTGCCCCAGCGCCAGGGTGCCCACTTCCGCATCGAACTGCCCCATGCCCATTAGCCCATCCCACCCCACCCACGCAGGGCGCCTCACCGGCCTGGTCGCCGCGCTGGCCCTGTCGCAGGCCGCCTGCGGCACGGCGCCGACCGCGCCCGAGACCGTCGGCAACGGCACGGTGACCATCCAGATGACCAACCCCACGGTCACCGTGGCCACCGCGCCGCCCCTGGTGACGCCGGTGACGGCCCCACCCTCGCAACCCCCCATGGTGCTCAGCGGTGACACGACCCCGGTGCCCGACGTGGTCACGGCCCTGCTGAGCTACGCCGACCGCTTGCACGCGCTCAGCCCCGCCGACCTCGCCGCCGAGATCGTGGTGCAGGGCGACCCCGGCAACGTGGCGCTGCGCCAGATGCAGCTGGCCCTGGCGCTGACCCACCTGCGCCAGCCGGCCGACACCGCGCGCGCGCTCGGTCTGTTCCAACGCGTGATCGCCCACCCCGGCCCCGAGAGCCTGCCGCTCAAGCCGCTCGCCCGGCTGCTGGCCAACCGCCTGCTGGACCAGCGCAAGCTGGAGGAAACCACGGACCGCCAGGCCCAGCAGTTGCGCGACAGCCAGCGCCGCATCGACCAGCTCAACGAACGGCTGGAAGCCATGCGCGCCATCGAGCGCAGCCTCACCACGCGCCCACCGGCCGCCGCGCCCAACGGCGCGCGCCCCACCACGCCATGAACGCCAGCCCCGAGCGGCCTTCGGCGCCGCGCGCACGGCTGCTGGTTGTCGACGACGACGCCGACATGCTGCGCCTGCTGGCCATGCGCCTGGGCGCGGCGGGCTACCAGGTGACCTCGGTCGGCTCGGCCGAGGCCGCGCTCAGCCAGCTCGACATCGAACGGCCCCAGCTGGTGCTCTCCGACGTGCGCCTGCCCGGGCGCGACGGCCTGGCGCTGTTCGACGAGATCCGCGCGCGCCACCCCTCGCTGCCGGTGATCCTGCTGACCGCGCACGGCACCATCCCCGATGCGGTGGAGGCCACGGCGCGTGGCGTCTTCACCTACCTCACCAAGCCCTACGACGCCAAGGAACTGCTCGAGAAGATCGCGCAGGCCCTGGCCCTGGGCGCGCCCGCGCACCAGAACACCCACGTGGACGAGGCCTGGCGCAGCGAGATCGTGAGCCGCTCCAACCGCATGGCCGACCTGCTGGCCGAGGCGCGCATGGTCGCGCAGTCCGACGCCAGCGTGCTGCTGCGCGGCGACTCGGGCACCGGCAAGGAAATGCTGGCGCGCGCCATCCACAAGGCCAGCGCGCGCGCCAACCGCCCCTTCATCGCGGTGAACTGCGGCGCGATCCCCGAGGCCCTGCTCGAATCCGAGCTGTTCGGCCACATGAAAGGCGCGTTCACCGACGCCGTGGCCAACCACAAGGGCCTGTTCCAGGCGGCCGACGGCGGCACGCTGCTGCTCGACGAGATCGGGGACATGCCGCCGGCCCTGCAGGTCAAGCTGCTGCGCGTGCTGCAGGAGCGCGCGGTGCGCCCGCTGGGCTCGAGCCAGTCGCTGCCGGTGGACGTGCGCATCATCTCGGCCACCCACCGCGACCTGGAAGACGCGATGGCCGCCGGCCAGTTCCGCGAGGACCTGTACTACCGGCTCAACGTGGTCACGCTCACGCTGCCCACCCTGGCCGAGCGGCGCGAGGACATCGCCCTGCTGGCCAACCACTTCCTCGCCCGGCTCGCGGCCAAATACGGCAAGCGCAGCTCGGGTTTCGCGCCCGAGGCGCTCAAGGCGCTCACCCTGGCGGCCTGGCCCGGCAACGTGCGCCAGCTCTACAACGTGGTCGAGCAGGTCTGCGCCCTGTCGACCACGCCGCTGGTCTCGCTCGCGCTGGTGCAGCGCGCGCTGCGCACGCCGTCGATCGAGGTGCTCAGCTTCGCCGACGCCAAGCAGCGCTTCGAGCGCGAGTACCTGGTGGACCTGCTCAAGATGACCGACGGCAACGTGGCCGACGCGGCCCGCCTGGCGCAGCGCAACCGCACCGAGTTCTACCGCCTGCTGCAGAAACACGCCCTGACCCCGGGGCTGTTCAAAAGCGATGCGCCGGGCGCCGCCAGCGACGCTGTCGCCGATGAGTGACAAGGCCAAGCCCTTGTTTTTGCTGGTTTTTTTCTGAACGAAGGCCCAGCCTGTCGCCATTCGGCGACAAAAACGGGGCTTGAAACGCCCGCCAGCGCGGCGAAACGCCGAAAACACATCTGGATACGGGAAAAGTCGTTGATCTGATTGGGTTTTTTCGGGTTGGCACAGGGTTTGCCCTTATACCGGCATGCCCTTCACGATTCGCCCGTTTTTCACCACCCGCCGCCTGCGCGGCTGGGGCGTGCTCGGCGCCCTGCTGGCCTCGTTCTGCGGGGCGTCGGCCCACGCACAGCGTGTGGACTGGGACCAGATCACCCAGCTCGCCAAGGCGCGTGCCCAGCAGCCCTATCAGGCAAACAGCGACAAGCTGCCCGCCGAGCTCGCCACCATCACCTACGACCAGCTGCGCGACATCCGGTTCAAGACCGACCAGTCCGTCTGGCGCGCGCAGAACCTGCCCTTCGAAGCCCAGTTTTTTCACCTCGGCCTGTACCAGACCGAGCCGGTGCGCATCCATGAACTGACGGCCGACGGCACGGTGAACCACCTGCCCTACCGGGGCGCCGATTTCGACTACGGCAAGAACACCTTCGACACCAGCCGCTGGGGCGACCTGGGCCACGCGGGCTTTCGCCTGCACTACCCGCTCAACGGCCAGGCCTACAAGGACGAGCTGATCGTGTTCCAGGGCGCGAGCTACTTCCGCGCGCTCGGCGCGGGCCAGCAGTACGGCCTGTCGGCGCGCGGCCTGGCGATCGACACCGTGGGCGGCAGCGGCGAGGAGTTCCCGCGCTTCTCCGAGTTCTGGCTGCAGCGCCCCGCCGCGGGCGCGACCGAGGTCACCGTGTTCGCGCTGCTCGAATCGCCGCGCGCCACCGGCGCCTACCGCTTCGTGATCCGCCCCGGCCAGCAGACCACCACCACGGTGACCACGCGCGTGTTCCTGCGCGCCGGCGCCGGCCCGGTGAACACCCTGGGCATCGCCCCGCTCACCAGCATGTTCCTCTCGGGCGAGAACCAGCCCATGCCCGGCGACTTCCGCCCCGAGGTGCACGACTCCGACGGCCTGATGATGGTCAGCGGCGAAGGCGAGTGGCTGTGGCGCCCGCTGCAGCGCCCCAAGGCGGTCACGGTCAGCTCCTTCACCCTGCAGAACCCGCGCGGCTTCGGCCTGATGCAGCGCGACCGTGCCTTCGCCAATTACGAAGACGTGGAAGCGCGCTACGAGCGCCGCCCGAGCGCCTGGGTCAAGCCGGTGGGCGACTGGGGCGCGGGCCGTGTGGAGCTGGTGCAGCTGCCCACGCCCGATGAGACGCACGACAACATCGTCGCCTACTGGGTGCCCGCCCAACTGCCTGCCGCCGGCCAGCCGCTGGAACTGAGCTACGAACTGGCCTGGCAGGGCGACACCCAGCAGCGCCCCCCGTCGAGCTGGGTCACCCAGACCCGCAAGGGCTATGGCTTCACCCGCCTCTCGCCGGCCGAGCAGGCGCGCCAGCCGCAGTACGTGATCGATTTCGCCGGCCCCGCGCTGGACAGCCTGCCCGCCGGTGCGCCCGTCAAGGCGGTGGTCACGGCCAACACCAATGGCCGCGTGCTCGAAACCCTGGCCTACCCCAATCCCGCCACGCGCACCTGGCGCGTGACCGTGCGCGTCGAGCGCGTGGACCCGACCCAGCCGGTCGAGCTGCGCGCCTTTCTTCAACACCACAACGACACCGTGAGCGAAACATGGACACATCTGCTGCTTCCCGAATGAGCACGGCCCACCCCAGTTCGCACCCCGGTGCGGCGCCTGAAAGCCTTCCCATGCCCCAGCATGCCCTGACCCAGCTGCGCGAAGAGCGCCACCCCAATTCCGTCACGGCGCCTCCGATCAACCGCGGCTCCATGGTGCCTCGCCCCTGGCGCGGCTTCTGGAACAGCATCGGCACCGCGCTGCTGAGCACGGCCAGCCGCGTGCTGCCCCCGCGCACGCCCGCCGTGGCGTCCGCCGAGGTCGCCGAAGCGCCCATGGCCTGGCAGAGCGCGGCCAACCGCCGCCGACTGGTGTTCGCCCTGCTCACCGTGGTGAGCACCGCGTTCGCCACCAGCCTGTTCGCCGATGCACAGCCCGAGCACCACAACGCCTGGCTGCAGTACGGCCAGCTCGCGCTGTTCGGCCTGCTCTCGGCCTGGGTCGTCACCGGCTTCGTGACGGCGCTCATGGGCTTCTGGGTCTCGCTGTTCGGTGACCGCCACACGCTGCGCGCGGCCGACGTGAAAGACCACGCCATGAACCCCGAGGCGCGCACGGCGATCATCATGCCGATCTGCAACGAGGACGTGGCGACCGTGTTCGCCGGCCTGCGCGCCACCTGCGAATCGCTCGCCGCCACCGGCCACGCCGGCCAGTTCGACGTGTTCGTGCTCTCCGACAGCTACAACCCCGAGATCGCCCAGGCCGAACGCAAGGCCTGGGAAGACCTGCGCGCCGCGCTGGCCGCCCAGCCCGAGCTGCCGTCGATCGAGGTGTACTACCGCCTGCGCACCCGCCGCACGCACCGCAAGGCCGGCAACGTGGCCGATTTCTGCCGCCGCTGGGGCAAGGACTACCGCTACATGGTGGTGCTCGACGCCGACAGCGTCATGAGCGGCAACTGCCTGGTGTCCATGGTCAAGCTGATGGAAGCCAACCCCCGCGCCGGCATCGTCCAGACCGCCACCCAGGCCATCGGCCACGCCACCCTGCATGCGCGCGCGCAGCAATTCGGCTCGCGCGTGACCGGGCGCCTGTTCACGCTGGGCATGCAGTTCTGGCAGCTGGGTGAGTCCCACTACTGGGGCCACAACGCGATCATCCGCGTCGAGCCTTTCATGAAGCATTGCGCGCTGGCGCCCATCAAGGGCACGGGCGGCATGTCCGGCGGCATCATGTCGCACGACTTCGTCGAAGCCGCGCTGATGCGCCGTGCCGGCTACCACGTGTGGCTGGTGTCCGACCTGACCGGCAGCTACGAGCAGCAGCCGCCCGACCTGCTGAGCGAACTGCAGCGCGACCGCCGCTGGTGCCAGGGCAACCTGCAGAACTCGCGCCTGATGGCCGAACCCGGCATCCACCGCGTGCACCGCACCATGTTCGCCATCGGCGCCATGTCCTACCTCTCGGCCCCGCTGTGGCTGGCCTTCCTGTCCATCGGCACCGCGCTGTGGGCGGCCGATTCCAGCGCCATCCCGAGCTGGCAGGCCGTGCCCGAAGAACTGCGCGCGCTGTGGATGTGGACGCTGACCATGCTCTTCATGCCGCGCGTGCTGGGCCTGCTGGCGGTGTTCATGAAGGGTGAGCAGAAGTCCTTCGGTGGCACCGTGGGCCTGCTGGGCAGCTCGGCCGTAGAAACCGTGCTGGCCCTGATGCAGGCGCCGATCCGCATGCTGGCGCACTCGCTGTTCGTGCTGGTGGCGATCACCGGCCTGAAGCTGGAATGGAAGTCGCCTCCGCGCGAAGCGGCCGGCGTGACCTGGCGCGACGCCGTGGCGCGGCTGGCCCCCATGACGCTGGTGATCGGCCTGCTGGCCGTGGGTGTGGCCGCGATCAACGCCAACGCGCTGATCTGGCTGGCACCGGTGGCGATGCCGCTGCTGCTGGCGGTGCCGCTGACCGTGCGCACCAGCCATGTGGACCTGGGTGCCTGGATGCGCTCGCGCGGTGTGCTGCTGATTCCCGAAGAATCGTGGTCACCCGCGGTGCTGCGCCGCGCCTGGCGCCATGCCAGCCGCTTCGGCCTGCCGCACGCGGCCTGACCGGCTCCCCCGTTTCCGTCCAACGCGCCGCTCTTGCGGCGCGTTGTCGTTTCAGCGCACGACGCTGTAGTTCGCCGGTACGAAGCGGTAGCCCTTGCCCTCGCGGCGCAGGTGGCCGATGCCGGGGAACGAGAGGTGGGAAGCCGCGACCCAGTAGCCGTTCTTCGCGGCGTCCGCGTAGGCCTTCTGGCGCTGCGCGGCGGCGGCCTTGCTGTCGGTGTCGAATGCGATGGTGACGGCCGGGTTGGCGAACTGCACTGCGGCGACGTGCATCAGGTCGCCCCACAGCACCAGCTTCTGGCCCTTGCTTTCCACCAGGTAGGTGCTGTGGCCCGGTGTGTGGCCGCGCGAGGCCTGGGCCTTGATGCCGGGCACGAGTTCGGTGTTGCCGTTGAAGGGTTTGAACTTGCCGGCGCTGATGTAGGGGTTGAGCGCAGCCATGGCGCCCTGGAAGAAGCCTTTGGCGTCGGCCGGTGCTTTTTCCATCTGGGCCTGGCTGAGCCAGAAGTCGGCATCGTGCTGGTCGGCGTGCACGGTGGCGTTGGGGAAGGCACGCTGGTCGCCGGCCAGGAGGCCGCCGACGTGGTCGGGGTGCATGTGGGTGACGATGACCGCATCCACCTGGTCGGGCTGGTAGCCGGCGGCCTTGAGGTTGCCGAGCAGTTTGCCGAGGGTGGGGCCGAAGAGGCCGGCGGCGCCGGTGTCCACCAGCACGAGTTGGTTGCCGGTGTTGATGAGGTAGGCGTTGACGGAGGTTTCGACCGGGGCCTTGAGGAAGGACTGGTTGAGCGCGGTCGTGACCTTGCCCGGCTGGGTGTTGGTGAGCAGCTTGTCGACCGGCAGGTCCACCGTGCCGTCGGACAGCGCGGTGATCTCGAAGTCGCCCAACATCATGCGGTAGTAACCCGGCGCCGAGGTCTTGACCATGGGCGCTCCGGCTTGGGCCGTTGCCGCCCCCAGAGCCAGGGCGATGGCGAGGGAGGTTTTCTGCAGCCAGCGATGGGTGTTCATGGGGTTTTGCTCCACTTGGGTTGACGGGGTTTGTGAGGATACGGCTTACTTCATTCCAACGGGTGGGCAGGGTCGGGTGGTCCGGTCATGCGGGCGCCGGCCGCTCGCGGGCGACTGCCCGGGTCCGCCTTCACCCCTTCGTCAACGCCGCTTGAGCACGCCCACTTTTGTGGCAACCGCGAATGGGGCCGGCGCCCGCATGCCCAAACCACCCGCCCCCAAAGAGATGCTGGCGCACCACGCTTGGCGTGCCTACGTTGTTTCGCAGGACGGTGGCGATGCCCGAATGCGCAGGCCCCCATTCGCGGTTGCCACAGAAGGTGCGCACCAGCAACGCTGTTGATGAAGGGGTGCATGCGAACCAGTGCAGCCGCCCGCGAGCAGGGCCGGAGCAGTCGGGCATCGCCACCGGCCTGACGCGAGGCAGACGCCAGAAACCTCAAGAAGAGCGACGAGAAACCAACCAGCCCCCGAGCTGATTCACCACCAGCCCCATCAACACCGCCCCCGTCCCCAGCCACTGCTGAAACAAGGGAAGTTCGCCAAAGAAAACCCAGGCCGCCGAAAGCCCCACCACCGGCACCAGCAAAGAAAACGGCGTCACCCGCCCAGCCGGATGGCGCTGGAGCAACTGCGTCCACAGCGTGTAGGCCAACAAGGTCGCCAGCCACGCCAGAAACAACACCGCCAACACCGCCGACAGACTCAAGCCCGCCACCTGCGCCCACACCACCGAAGGCCCATCCATCCACAGCGCCAACGCCATGAACGGAACAATCGGAACAACGCTGCTCCACACAATGAACGGAAACGGCTCGTAATCCGCCACCCGACTCGCCAACCGCGCCACCAGATTCGACACCGCCCACATGAACGCCGCCGACAAGGTCAGCACAAAGCCCGCCAGCGTCATCTGCCCCGGCCCCTCCCCGTGCGCCGTCGCGATCAGCACCAGCCCACCCAAGGCCACCAGCAAACCCAGCCCCTGCGACCAGCGCGCCCGCTCACCCAGCACCGGCACCGCCAGCAACAACGTGAAAAACGCCTGCGTCTGCATCACCACCGACGCCATGCCCGCCGTCATCCCCATCTGCAGCCCCAGGAACAGAAAACCGAACTGCCCCAGACCCTGCGCCAGGCCATACGCCACCACATAGCGCCACGGCAGCTTCGGAAACTTCACGAACAGCAGGAACGGCAAGGCCGCCGCCGCAAAGCGCAAGGCCCCCAGCAACATCGGGCCGATGCCCTGCAGGCCGATCTTCATCACCACGAAGTTCAAACCCCAGATCACCACCACCGCAAGCGCGCGCAGCAGATCGCCGCGCGAAAGAGGCACAGGGTTCACGCCATCACTTTCACCGGTCGCCCCTGCGCAGCGCGCGCGGCCACAAAAGCATCGAACGCCTGTGCGCTGGTCTTGCGCGGCGTGTAGCCAAAACGCTGCTTCAGCGCGGTGTTGAGCAACACCGGCCGGTAGCGCAGGAAATCGAGCTGCTCCGGGCCGTAGCGGCTCACGCCCAGCGAGCTGCCCACGCGCAGCAGCGTGCGCAACAGGCCCGCCGGCAGCACGCGCGGTTTCTTGCCCAGGCGCGCGGCGATCTCGCGGATGGTCAGCGCGCCGTCACCGGCCACGTTGTAGCAGCCGGGCACGGCCTCGCCACTCAGCGCGTGCACGATCGCACCGGTCACGTCCTCGTCCCAGACGAACACGAAGGGGCTGTCGCTGCCGGCGATCGCGATCAGGCGCGGTTTCTCGAACAAGGCCGTGATCTGGTTGTCCACCCGCTCGCCCAGGATGGTGCCGATGCGCAGCACGGTCTGGCGCAACGCCGGGTGGGCCGCGCGCGTTTCGGCGAGCATCTCTTCCACCAGGCGCTTGTGGTGCGCGTACGCGAACACCTCGTTGCCGCGCAACGCGTGGTCTTCGGTCAGCCAGGCCGGGTTGTCCGCGTGGTAACCATAGGCCGCGCCGCTGGACGAGACCACGAGGTGGGCCACGCCGTGGGCGAGGCAGGCCTGGATCACGTTGCGCGTGCCGCCCACGTCGACCGAATGTTCGAAGGCCCGGCTCGACCCCTTGCCCGGCGTGACGATGGAGGCCAGGTGCACCACGGTGTCGATGCCGTGCGCCTCCACCGTGGCGGCCAGGGCGCGGTCGCGCACGTCTTCCACCACGTAGGCCACGCGCGGTGAACGCCGCGCGACGGGCACCTCGCGCACGTCCACCGCCACCAGGTGTTCGATGTGAGGCTCGCGCGCCAAGGCGTCGATCAGCCCGCGCCCGAGGAAACCGTCGGCGCCCGTGACCAGCACGCGCCGGGCGGCCGGCGCCTTGTCCATGGCCGCGCTCATGGCTTTTCGATCCCCGGCACGCCGCCCTGCAGCGGTCTGCGCGCCCACCAGCCCGCCAGGATCAGGCCGGCGATGATGTCCCAGAAGCCCCAGACGCCGGCCACCACGGCCATGCCGCCCAGGCCACCGAAGAAGCTGAAGATGATGACCAGGCCCAGGCCCGCGTTGCGGATGCCGACCTCGATCGACACCGCGCGGCGGTCGTAGTCGGGCAGGCCGGCGGCGCGCGCGATGGCGTAGCCGGTGCCGAAGGCCAGCGCGTCGTGGATCACCACGGCCAGCAGCACCAGGCCCACGTAGTCGAGGAAGTAGCGCCAGTTGCCCGCGATGGCGCCGACGATGAAGGCGATGAGCGCGAGAAAACTGAGGATGCGCACCGGCTTCTTGAAGCGCGCGGTCCAGTTCGGAAAGCGGTGCGCGCACCAGATGCCCAGCACGAAGGGCACGCCGATGATCAGCAGGATGTGGCCGAACATCTCCAGCGGGTCCAGCGCGATGGTCTTGAGCAGGGGCGCGGCGGTGGGGTGGATGCCGCCCCAGAAAGCGAAGTTCAGCGGCATGGCCACGATGGCGATGGCGTTGGACACCGCCGTCATCGAGACGCTGAGCGCGACGTTGCCGTTGGCGCGGTGCGTGAGGATGTTGCTCACGTTGCCCGGCGGGCAGCAGGCCACCAGGATCATGCCCAGCGCGATGCTGGGGCCTGGCTGCAGCAGCAGCGTGAGCGCATAGGTGATGGCCGGCAGCGCGATGAACTGCGCCACGATGCCCACCGTGAACGCCAGCGGCATGCGCATGACACGGCGGAAATCCTCCAGGCGCGTGTCCAGCGCGATGCCGTACATCAGGAAGGCCAGCACCGCGTTGAGCACGGCCAGCGAAGCCGGGTTGAAGTTGAGGCGGATTTCGTCCACGGGCAGCATGCGGGTCTCCTGTGTCTGTTGTCTTTGTCGTCGGGCGGGATGTCAGGCCAGGGCCTCGGCCGCCTGGCGCACGGTGTCGCGGTAGACGTTCTTGTTCACGTAGTAGGCCATGCGCTCGAGCTGCAGGTACTTGTAGCCGCCGGAGAGGTCGGGCGGCGGCCCCGCCTTGGCGATCCGGAACGCTCTGGCGCTGGCCTTGCCTTCGTCCAGCCCCTTGAAATAGCGCGCCACCAGCTCGGCCTGTTCATAGCGGCCCTGCCAGCCCAGGCCGCTGGCCTCGACCATGCCGAGCACGGCGAGGCGGTCGAAGCGCGGCGCGAAGATGTTGAGGTAGAGCCGGGGCGCCATGCCCTGCCAGTTGAGCAGCGCGGGGTCGAGGAAGGGGTAGTGCAGCCTGTAGCCGGTGGCCGCGAGCACCAGGTCGTACTCGCCTTGGCGCCCGTCCTTGAAGTGCACGGTGTGGCCGTCGAAACGCGCGATGTCGGCGCGCACGCCCACGTCGCCATGGCCGATGTGGTACAGGATGAGCGAGTTCACCACCGGGTGCGACTCGTACATCTTGTAGGTCGGCTTGGGAAAACCGAAGCGCACCGGGTCGCCGGTGAACCACTTCAGGATGGTGCTGTCGATCTTCTGCTTGAGCCAGGGCGGCAGCCGGATCTTGCCGCCGAGGGTGTCGGCGGGTTGGCCGAACACGTACTTGGGCACGAAGTAATAACCGCGCCGCACCGAGATGTCCACGCTGCGCGCCTGGTGCACGGCGTCGACGGCGATGTCGCAACCCGAGTTGCCCGCGCCCACGATGAGCACGCGCTTGTAGCGGAATTGGTCGGCGCTCTTGTAGGCCGAGGTGTGCAGCAGCTCCCCGGAGAAGTGGCCTTCGAAGCGCGGCATGTTGGGCTCGGCCAGGGTGCCGTCGGCCACCACCACGCCCTTGTAGTCGGCGGTGGTCTGAAGGCCGTCCGCGTCTTCGGTGGTGACGCGCCACAGCGTGCCGGGCGCATCACTCACCGGCACCACGCTCAGCACGCGCACACCGAAGCGGTAGTGCTCGCGCAACCGGAAGTGGTCGGCGAAGGCGCTGAAGTAGTCCAGCAGCTCACGGTGGCTCGGGTAGTCGGCCACGCGCTCGGGCATGGGGAACTCGCTGAACTCCGTCATGCGCTTGCTGGAGATCAGGTGCGCCGACTGGTACACCGTGGAGCGCGGGTTGTGGATGTTCCACAGACCGCCGACGTCGGTGTGGGCCTCGAAGCCCTGGAAGGGGATGCCGTGTTTCTGCAGGCAGCGCGCGCCGGCCAGGCCCGAGGGGCCGGCACCGATGAGCGCGATCTGTTGTTCGGTGGGTGTCGTCATTTTTTCAGGCCTGGAATGTCGGTCGCGCCGGGTTCGCCCGCGCGCGGCTTGCGCGGCTGGCCGAGCAGGATGCGGTCGTGCAGGCGCGCGGGCAGCAAGTCCAGCGCGTGCGAAAGCCAACCGATGCGCCGGGGCAGCACGATGTGTTCGGTGCCGGCGGCCACGCCCGCGAGCAGGCGCCGCGCGGCCTCGTCGGCTTCGAGCAGGCCGGGCATGGCGAAGCGGTTGCCGGCCGTGAGCGGTGTGCGCAGGTAGCCCGGGCTGATGGTGTGCACGCGCAGCGCCGTGGGACGCAGCTCGGCGCGCAGGCTTTGCAGGTAGGCGATCAGGCCGGCCTTGCTCGCGCAGTACGCACCGTTGCCTGGCATGCCGCGCCAGCCCGCGAGGCTGGCCACGCCCACCAGCGCGCCGCGCCGGCCGCTCTCGCGCATGGGCGCCAGAAAGGGCTGGAAGGTGGTGCGCAACGCCGAGCAGGTTGATCTCGAGCATGCGGCGCATCACGGCGAGGTCGCCGGCCTGAGCGGTGTCGAAGCCGCCGGCCACGCCCGCGTTGGCGATCACCAGGTCGGGCGCGCCGAAACGGCCCATCCAGTCGGCGGCCATGGCCTGCATCGCGGCCGCGTCCGACACGTCGGGCTGGTAGATCGCGCAACGCTCCGGCTCGAGCGCGGCCAGCGCCTGCAGCGCGGGACGCTGCAGGCCGACCAGGGCCACGCGCGCGCCACCGGCGATGAGCTCACGCGCCAGCGCCTGGCCCAGGCCACCGCAGGCGCCGGTCACCACGGCGTTGTGAAAGCTCGGCGTCGTCGTCAAACCACCCATCTCCTCGAAGTTGTGCCCGCAATGTAGGGGTCTCTAGAATTCGTCTCGGAATAATTTATGGATTCGTCTCATTTTTCGAGATATGAACACAGAAACCGACAACAGCCCGGGCCTGCGGCTGATGGAGCTGCTGGACCTGCTCACGCGCCACGCCCAACCGATGGCCCTGCCCGAGGTGGTCGCATTGACCGGCTGGCCCAAGCCCACCGTGCACCGCATGCTCGCACAATTGGAGCAAGGCGGTTGGCTGGTGCGCGAGCCCGACGGCCGGCGCTACGCGATGGCCACGCGCCTGCTGCGCATGGCCGAGGCCGCCTTGAGCAACAGCACGCAGCAGGGCGTGCGCCACGCGGTGCTGCGCCAGCTGGTGGCCGAGGTGGGCGAGAGCTGCAACCTCACCGCCCTGTCGGGCGCGGAGGTGGTCTACCTCGACCGCGTGGAGTCGGCATTTCCGTTGCGGCTGGAGCTGCGCCCGGGCACGCGCGTGCCGGCGCATTGTTCGGCCAGCGGCAAGCTGTTCCTGGCCTGGATGGGCGCGCGCCAGCGCCGCACCGTGCTCGACGGGCTGGTGCTCACGCGCTACACCGCCAACACGCTGACGCTGCGCGAGGCCCTCGAAGCGGAGCTGGAGGCGATCCGGCGCGACGGCCACGCGGTGGACGCCGAGGAGTTCGTCGAAGGCCTGGTGTGCGTGGCGGTGCCGGTGTTCGCGCCCGGCCAGCGCACGGTGCGCTGCGCGCTCGCCCTGCAGGCACCGGCCGCGCGCATGGCGCTGGCACAGGCCCGGTTGCAGCTGCCGCGCCTGGAGGCGGCGGCGCAGGCGCTGGCCCGCACCCTGGGCTGACGCCTCAGTACAGCGTGTCGCGCTGGCGCGCGGGCAAGGCGCGGTCGTAGGCAACGCCGTCGATGGCGTTGTGCGTCAGGGCCGCGAGCATCTCGCCGGCCGTGGGCACCGCCGCCGCGGCTTCGCGCGCGTCCCACAGGCTGGCGCGCTTCATGGCGCGGGCGCACTGGAAGAACACCGTGTCCACCGTGATGACCAGCACGCACCGCGGCGGCTTGCCGTCCATGGCCAGGCGCTGCATCAGGTCCGGCGCCACCGAGATGCGCGCGCGGCCGTTCACGCGCAGCGTCTCGCCCACGCCGGGCACCAGGAACAGCAGGGCCACGCGCGGGTCGGCCAGGATGTTCTTGAGGCTGTCGATGCGGTTGTTGCCAGCGCGCTCGGGCAGCAACAGCGTGTGTTCGTCCTGGATGCTCACGAGCCCGGGCGGATCGCCGCGCGGCGAGGCGTCCAGCCCGTCGGGGCCGAGGGTGGCGAGCACCGCGAACGGCGAGGCCTCGATCCAGCGCTGGTAGACCGGGTGCAGGCGCGAGACCTCCTTGCGCACCGACGCGTCGCCCACCGGGCCGAACAGCGCCTGCAGCGAAGCGAGATCCTGAATGGTGTGGAGGTCGTCGGTGGGCGCGGTCATGGCGGTGGCGTCCTCAACCCATGCCGGGCAGCTTGGGCATGCCCTTCATGCCACCCATGCGTTTCATCATCTTCATCATGCCGCCGCCCTTCATCTTCTTCATCATGTCCTGCATCTGCTCGAACTCCTTGAGCAGGCGGTTGACTTCCTGCACCTGCACGCCCGCGCCGGCGGCGATGCGGCGCTTGCGCGTGGCCTTGATGATCTCGGGCTTGCGGCGCTCCTTGAGCGTCATGCTGCAGATGATGCCTTCCTTGCGCTTGATGTCCTTCTCGGCGCGGCCCATGTCGACCTCGCTGGCCTTGGCGGCCATCGCGGCGGGCAGCTTGTCCATCAGGCTGGAGAGGCCGCCCATCTGCTTCATCTGGCGCAACTGGTCGAGGAAGTCGTTGAGGTCGAAGCCCTCGCCGCTCTTGACCTTGGCCGCGAGCTTCTGCGCCGCCGCCATGTCCACGCCGGCCGTGACCTGCTCGACCAGCGCCAGGATGTCGCCCATGCCGAGCACACGCTGCGCGTGGCGGTCGGCGTCGAACACCTCCAGACCGTCGATCTTCTCGGACACGCCGGCGAATTTGATCGGCGCGCCGGTGATGGCGCGCACCGAAAGCGCCGCGCCGCCGCGCGAATCGCCGTCGAGTTTGGTGAGCACGATGCCGGTGAGCGGCAGCGCGTCCTTGAACGCCTTGGCGGTGTTGATCGCGTCCTGGCCCTGCATCGCGTCCACCACGAACAGCGTCTCCACCGGCTTGAGCACGGCGTGCAGTTCCTGGATTTCGCGCATCAGCGCCTCGTCGATCGCCAGGCGGCCGGCGGTGTCGACCAGCAGCACGTCGAAGAAATGCCTGCGCGCGTAATCGATCGCGGCGCGCGCGATGTCCACCGGTTTCTGGTCGGGCGTGCTGGGGAACCATTCGGCGCCGGCCTGCGCGGTCACGGTCTTGAGCTGCTCGATGGCGGCCGGGCGGTAGACGTCGCCCGAGACGGTAAGCACCTTCTTCTTGCGCTTCTCGATCAGGTGCTTGGCCAGCTTGGCGGTGGTGGTGGTCTTGCCGGCGCCCTGCAGGCCGGCCATGAGGATCACCGCCGGCGGCTGCGCCGCGAGGTTGATGTCGGCCACGCCGTCGCCCATGGTCGCGGCGAGCTCGCGGTTGACGATGCCCACCAGCGCCTGCCCGGGCGTGAGCGAGCCCACCACCTCCTGGCCCAGCGCCTTCTCCTTCACCCGCGCGATGAAGTCGCGCACCACCGGCAGGGCGACGTCGGCCTCCAGCAGGGCCATGCGCACCTCGCGCAGCATGTCGGTGACATTGCCCTCGGTGATGCGGGCCTGCCCGCGCATTTCCTTGACGATGCGTGAAAGTCGGTCTGAAAGGGCTGAAGCCATGCTGCCTCGGGTAGAAGGGGAAAAGGGCGGAAACCCGCGTCGGGCGGGCGGTCAGGCGGGCGCCTGGGTCGGCGGACCGGCGCGTCCAGGAGGGACAAGGCCGTTAAACTGTGAGGATGATTTTAGCTGCGCCCTTCCTTTTCACGCTTGGCGCGCTGCCCCGGTGATGAGCCTGCTGCCCGCACTCGCGTCCAACCTGCCCGCTGCCGTGTTCTCCGGCGGCGCGGCGCTGGCCTACGCGATGCTCGCCATCGCCCACCCGCGCATGTCGGCGCCGCAAAGCCGCGGCCTGCTCGGCCTGGCCTGGCTGCTGCACCTGGTCGTGCTGGTGCTCGGCCTGTTCGAACAACCCGCGCGCTTCGGGTTCGCGCCCGCCCTCTCCGTCACCGGCTGGCTGGTGCTCACCGTCTACCTGATCGAAAGCCGGCTCTACCCGCAGATGCGCGCGCGCTGGACGCTGGCGATCCTGGGCATGGTGGTCGTGCTGCTCGCGCTGGTGTTCCCGGGCACGCGCTACCCGGCCCTGCATTCCGCGCTGCTGCCGCTGCACTGGGCCTTGGGCATCGCGTCCTATGGCCTCATCGCCGCGGCGGTGGTGCATGCCTGGCTGATGCAGCGCGCCGAAAAGGCCATGCGGCTGGGCAATGCCAGCGAGGCGTCCATGCCCCTGCTCACGCTGGAGCGCCTCACCTTCCGCTTCGTCGCCGCCGGCTTTGCCTTGCTGAGCGCCACGCTGCTGGCCGGCTGGTATTTTTCCGAGACCCTGAACCACCGCTGGATCTGGGACCACAAGACCACCTTCTCGCTGCTGTCCTGGATCACCATGGGGGTACTGCTCTGGGGCCGATGGCGCCTGGGCTGGCGCGGCCGTGTCGCCGTGCGCACGCTCTACGTGGCCGCCGGTTTCCTGCTGCTGGGCTACGCGGGCTCGCGCTTCGTGCTCGAAGTGATGCTGCACCGCGGCTGAGGCATTGACCATGAAATACCTGCTCGTCCTGGCCGTGGTGATGGTGGCGTTCTACATCTGGCGCAACAACCGCCTGAGCGACCGCGCCGAGGCCGCCCGCCAGGCGCCCCCGCCCAAGCCGCGCGCCAACGTCCCCACCATCATGGTGGCCTGCCTGCAATGCGGCACGCACCTGCCCGAGACCGAGGCGGTGCGGGGCCAGCAGGGCGCGTACTGCAGCACCGAGCACCGCCGGCTGCGCGAAGGCGGTTCGGCATGACCTCCCTCCGGATGGACGCCTGACATGGCCCGGGACGTCAGCTCACAGTTCGCCCCGTCCTGGTACTCCGCTTTCGAGGGCAGCCATGTGCAGAGCCGCGAACAGCGCATGCGTGCCTTCGTCCGGCTGTGGCGCGCCTTCATGCGGGCCCGGGTGTTCATCGCCACCGTGCTGCTCGCCCTGCAGGTGTTCATGCTGGTCTCTCAGACCGGCGGCCCCAACTGGCTGGTGGTGGTGTGTTCGGCCCACCTCTGCGCCGCGCTGGTCACGCTCTACCTGTGGCGCCCGGCGGAGCAGGCCGCCCCGATGCACGTCCAATGGCTGCTGACCATCGGCGTGGATGTGCTGGTGTTCGCGCTGCTGCAGTCGTTCCAGGTCGGCAGCATCAACTACACGGCGCTGTTCGCCCTGCCGGTGCTGCTGGCCTCCATCCTGGGCTCGCTCACGCTGGCCCTGGCCACCGCCGCCAGCGTCACGCTCTACCTGCTGGGCGAAGCGGCGCTGCATGCGCCCTTGTTCAGCGAACTGTCCACCGCGCGCTTCCTGCAGGCGGCGCTCACCGGCACCGGCTTTTTCCTGGTGGGCGTGCTGGCCAACCAGCTGGCGATCCGGCTGGCCCGCGAAGAGGCCCTGACCGCCAGCAGCCAGGCCGCCGCGCGCGCGCAGGCCCAGGTGAACGAACTGGTGATCGAAAGCCTGACGGTGGGCGTGCTGGTGGTGGACCCGCACGGCGTGGTGCGCAGCGCCAACCCGGCGGCCCAGGCCATGCTGCTCGGCCAGGTCTCGCCCCAGGCGGCCAAGCTCCTGCTGTCCGCCCGCTCCAGCTGGCAGCACTTGGCCCACCTGGTCAACGAAACCTTTGCGCGCGGTGAGGCCCTGGAAACCGAAACCACCATCGACAACGAGGACCGGCCGAGCCAGCGCCTGCATGCGCGCACCCGCCTGACCGCGCAGAGCGGGCGCAGCGCGGGCCTGTGCGTGCTGTTCCTCGAAGACCTGCGCGAGGTCGAGGCGCGCGTGCGCACCGAGAAACTGGCTTCGATGGGCCGCATGTCCGCCGCGGTGGCGCACGAGATCCGCAACCCGCTCTCGGCCATCACGCAGGCCAATGCGCTGCTCGATGAAGAGGTGCAGGCACCGGCCCAGAAGCGGCTGACCCGCATGATCGAGCAGAACGCCCAGCGGCTCTCGCGCATCGTCGACGACATCCTCAACGTGCGCGCGCGCGCAGCCCAGCCAGGACACAACCTCGGCCCCCTCCCTGCCACTGGACCAGACCGTTCGGCAGATCGCGCACGAGTGGGTGCGCCAGAGCAAGGCCGAGCGCATCCTGGGCGTGCATGCCCACGCGCCTGCGGCCCATGTGGGCTTCGACCCGGAGCACCTGCGCCGCCTGCTCATCAACCTGCTGGACAACGCCCTGCGCCACGCCAGCGGCAAACCCTCCTCGATCCGCCTGATCACCCAGCCCAGTGGCAGCGAGCATGTTCGCCTCTCGGTGTGGAGCGACGGCCAGGCACTCGAAGCCAGCGTGATGCGCCACCTGTTCGAGCCCTTCTTCTCCTCCGAGAGCCGCTCCAGCGGCCTGGGCCTGTACATCTGCCGCGAACTCTGCGAGCGCTACGGCGCCCAGATCGCCTACCGCCGCACGCGCCTGGACCAGCGCGAAGGCAACGAGTTCTATGCGCTGATCCCCGCCGCCAGCCCGGCGCCCACCCGCGAGCCGACACAGCAAAGCCTGTCGTACCCGATGGGCGATTCGGTGCGCAGCGCGCGCCGAGCACCAAGGCCACCCGCTCTCGGGTGACGCCCCCCTGGCGACCCGCTGAACACGACGCCAATGCGCACCGCCCCCTCCTCCGCCTCCGTGCTGGTCGTCGACGACGAACCCGATCTGCGCACGCTGTACGAGCTCACCCTGCTGCGCGAAGGCCACGCGGTGGTGGCCGCGCCGGACATCACCCAGGCGCGCGAATGGCTCGCCCAGCAGCGCTTCGACGTGCTGATCTCCGACATGCGCCTGCCCGACGGCCTGGGCCTGGACCTGCTGCGCGAACTCGCGGACGCCCAGCGGCCTGAAAAATGCATCGTCATCACCGCGTACGGATCGGCAGAAAACGCGGTGGAGTCGCTCAAGGCCGGCGCCTTCGACTACCTCACCAAACCGGTGGACCTCAAGCAGCTGCGCAGCGCGGTGACGGCGGCACTGCAAAGCCAGCGCGGGTCCCCGGCCGCCATGGCCAACGGCGCGACGGCGCCCGCGCCCAACGCCAGCGGTGCGGGCGACGCCCCCAGAAAACCAGCCGCCACCTCCAGCGGCGCGCAATCGCTGCGCCGCATCGTGGGCGCCTCGCCCAGCATCGCGCAGATCAAGTCGCGCATCGAAAAGGTGGCCTCCAGCATGGCACCGGTGCTCATCCTGGGCGAGTCCGGCACGGGCAAGGAACTGGTGGCGCGCGCGGTGCACGACTGCAGCCACCGCAGCGGCGGGCCGTTCGTGGCGGTCAACTGCGGCGCGATCCCGGAAAACCTGATCGAGGCCGAATTCTTCGGCGCGCGCAAGGGCGCCTACACCGGCGCCACCACCGACCGCGAAGGCTACTTCCAGGCGGCGCGGGGCGGCACCTTGTTCCTCGATGAAATCGGCGACCTGCCCCTGGCGATGCAGGCCAAGCTGCTGCGCGTGATCCAGGAGCGCTGCGTGCGCGCGCTTGGCGGCGTACAGGAAGAGGCCGTCGACGTGCGGCTGGTGAGCGCCACCCACCGCGACCTCAACGCGCTCGTGCAGTCGGGCCAGTTCCGCCAGGACCTGTTCTACCGCCTCAACGTCATCGGCCTGCGCTCGCCCGCCCTGCGGGAGCGGCGCGAAGACCTGCCTCTGCTGGTGGAGGCTCTGCTGGCGCGGCTGTGCGCCGAATCCGGGCAAAACGTGCCCAGGGTGTCGGCCCGCGCCCTGGCCTGGCTGCAGTCGCGCGAACTGCCGGGCAATGTGCGCGAGCTCGAGAACCTGTTGCAGCGCGCCCTGGCCCTGAGCAGCGGCGAGGTGCTCGAACCGGACGACTTCGGCGAGGCCGACGAGACCGAAGTGCCCACCCAGCCCGACCAGCTCGCGCCCGCCGATGGCCTCGGCGCACCCATGACCCGCCCGCCCGAAGAGATTCCCGCCGACCTGCAGACCTACCTGGACGAACAGGAGCGCCAGGTGCTGCTCAAGGCGCTGCGCGAATGCGACTTCAACCGCACCGCGGCCGCGGCCCGCCTGGGCCTGAACCTGCGCCAGATGCGCTACCGCATCCAGCGGCTGGGCATCGCCATGCCGTCGGACGATGACGACACCACCACGGCCTGATTCCGCCGAGCGCGATGATCCCTGGCAAGGCGGCTGGCTGCGCACGGCGCGCCACAGCCCTTCGCCCAACTTCGGCCCGCGTCCCGACGGTGCACAGATCGACCTGATCGTCATCCACTCCATCAGCCTGCCCCCGGGCGTGTACGGCGGCCCGGAGGTGGAGCAGCTCTTCACCAACCAGCTGGACTGGAGCGCCCACCCGTACTTCGAGCAGATCCGGGGCATGGAGGTGTCGTCGCATTTCTTCGTGCGCCGCGACGGCGAAGTGGTGCAGTTTGTCGATGCCGATGCGCGCGCATGGCACGCGGGCGCATCGTGCTGGCGCGGCCGCCACAACTGCAACGACGATTCCATCGGCATCGAACTCGAGGGGCTGGAGGGCGACCGTTTCGAGGCCGCGCAGTACACCGCCCTGGCGCGGCTGTGCACCCGACTGGTGCAACGTTATCCGGTGCGCCATGTGGCGGGCCATGAGCACATCGCGCCCGGACGCAAGCAGGACCCCGGACCGGGTTTCGACTGGTCGCGCCTGCGCGCCGACCTTCACTGGCCCGAAGCGTGTTTCCCACAAGACACACTCGGTCACAGCGTCGCTGGCGACTGAGCCAGGGCGACGCCAAAAACGCCCCGTTCTCACCGGCCGTGCAACGGCGCGGCCAGCCAAGACAAATCGCGCCAAAGCCCCCGCCGGCATTGGTGTTGCCCACCGGGATTCAAGCAAGCCGCCCAATCGCCAGCGATCATTCGCACAGGGCGCGGGGATGTGAACCAGCATTTTTTGTCTGACGAAAAATGCGCCGCGTCTAACGACCGCTTTTTCTCGTAAACACTACCCGTAGTGGCTTGAACGGGACATGCACACCAGATATAGTGTTGCCTTGTGAGTCCCGAACCCTACCCCGCCCAGTATGGCCGTCGCCTGAACAATGCCCTTCAGACGACCGCGTCCACCCCCTGCGGCCTGCGTTGATACCGGCACCCAAGCCACCAACCTGCCATCGGACACCGCGCCCCCGATGCAGTTCACCCAACAACAAATGAAAGAGGAACCCATGCTGACCGCTTCTCCCATCACCACCTCGTCCCCCGCCCCGCTGAAGCCCACCGCCGGTACCCCGGCCGCGGCTTCGCTGGCCGCGAGCAGCTCGGTTTTCGCCAACTACCAGATCATCCGCCGCAACGGCGCCGTCGTGCCGTTCGAGCCCAGCAAGATCGCCGTCGCCATGATGAAGGCCTTCCTGGCGGTGCACGGCACCCAGGGCGCCGCATCGGCCAGTGTGCGCGAGACGGTGGACGAGCTGACGCAGAACGTGGCCCGCGCCCTGATGCGCTCGCGCCCGGGTGGCGGCACCTTCCACATTGAAGACGTGCAGGACCAGGTCGAACTCGGCCTGATGCGCAGTCGCGACCACGAAGTCGCCCGCGCCTACGTGCTCTACCGCGAACGCCGCACGCAGGAGCGCGCGCACCTGGCCGAAGTGGCGCACCCGGCCGAGCCCGTGCTGCACGTGCTCGACGGCGGCGAGCGCGTGCCGCTGGACCTGCAGCGCCTGCAAGGCCTGATCGCCGCCGCCTGCAGCGGCCTGGGCAAGGACGTCAAGGCCGACCCCATCGTCGCCGAGACCAAGCGCAACCTGTACGACGGCGTGCCCATGGAAGAGGTCTACAAGGCCTCCATCCTGGCCGCGCGCACGCTGATCGAAAAAGATCCCGACTACACCTACGCCACTGCCCGCCTGCTGCTGCACACCATCGTCAAGGAAGTGATGGGCGAGGAAGTGCCCGCCGCCGAAATGGGTGCGCGCTACGCCGAGAACTTCCCGCTCTTCATCAAGAAGGGCGTGGACAACGACCTGCTCGACGAAAAACTGCTGCAGTTCGACCTGGCCCGCCTAGGCGCCGCGCTCAAGCCCGAGCGCGACCTGCAGTTCGACTACCTCGGCCTGCAGACGCTGTACGACCGCTACTTCCTGCATGTGCGCAAGACGCGCATCGAGCTGCCGCAGTCCTTCTTCATGCGCGTGGCCATGGGCCTGTCGCTCAACGAGATCGACCGCGAAGCCCGCGCCATCGAGTTCTACGAGGTGCTGTCCTCGTTCGACTTCATGTCGTCCACGCCCACGCTGTTCAACAGCGGCACGCTGCGCTCGCAGCTCTCCAGCTGCTACCTGACCACCGTGCCCGACGACCTCGACGGCATCTACGAGTCGATCAAGGAAAACGCGCTGCTCTCCAAATTCGCCGGCGGCCTGGGCAACGACTGGACGCGCGTGCGCGCCCTGGGTTCCCACATCAAGGGCACCAACGGCGAATCGCAAGGCGTCGTGCCCTTCCTCAAGGTGGTGAACGACACCGCCGTGGCCGTCAACCAGGGCGGCAAGCGCAAGGGCGCGGTCTGCACCTACCTGGAAACCTGGCACCTGGACATCGAGGAATTCCTGGAGCTGCGCAAGAACACCGGTGACGACCGCCGCCGCACGCACGACATGAACACGGCGAACTGGATTCCCGACCTGTTCATGAAGCGCGTGATGGAAAAGGGCGAATGGAGCCTGTTCTCGCCCAACAGCGTGCCCGACCTGCACGACCTGTTCGGCGCCGACTTCGAAAAAGCCTACCTGGCCTATGAAGAGAAGGCCGCGCGCGGCGAAATCAAGCCGTACCGCAAAGTGCCCGCCAGCGACCTGTGGCGCAAGATGCTCTCGATGCTGTTCGAGACCGGCCACCCCTGGATCACCTTCAAGGACGCCTGCAACGTGCGCAGCCCGCAGCAGCACGCCGGCGTGGTCCACAGCTCCAACCTGTGCACCGAGATCACGCTCAACACCAGCGACACCGAAACCGCCGTGTGCAACCTCGGTTCGGTCAACCTGCTCAACCACGTCAAGCGCGGTGACGACGGCGCCAAGGTGCTGGACCACGCCAAGCTGCAGGCGACCATCAAGACCGCCATGCGCATGCTCGACAACGTGATCGACATCAACTACTACGCGGTGAAGAAGGCGCGCGACTCCAACATGCGCCACCGCCCGGTGGGCCTGGGCGTCATGGGCTTCCAGGATGCGCTGTACGAACTGCGCATTCCCTACGCCTCCAACGAAGCGGTGGACTTCGCCGACCGCTCGATGGAAGCCGTCTGCTACTACGCCTACTGGGCCTCGACCGAACTCGCCCGCGAGCGCGGCCGCTACGCCAGCTACCGCGGTTCGCTGTGGGACAAGGGCATCCTGCCGCCCGACACCCTGGACCTGCTGGCGCGCGAGCGCGGCGGCTACGTGGACGTGGACCGCTCCAGCAGCCTGGACTGGGACGCCCTGCGCCAGAAGATCGCGGCCGACGGCATGCGCAACTCCAACTGCGTGGCCATCGCGCCGACCGCGACCATCTCCAACATCATCGGCGTGGATGCCTCCATCGAGCCTTGCTTCGGCAACCTCTCGGTCAAGTCCAACCTGTCCGGCGAGTTCACCGTCATCAACAGCTACCTAGTGAAAGACCTCAAGCGCCTGGGCCTGTGGGACGACGTGATGGTCATGGACCTCAAGCACTTCGATGGCTCGCTGCGCCCGATCGACCGCGTGCCGCAGGACGTGAAGGCGCTGTATGCCACCGCCTTCGAAGTCGAACCGCTGTGGCTGGTGGAAGCCGCCGCCCGCCGCCAGAAGTGGATCGACCAGGCGCAGAGCCTGAACATCTACATGGCCGGCGCCTCGGGCAAGAAGCTCGACGACACCTACAAGCTCGCCTGGCTGCGCGGTCTCAAGACCACCTACTACCTGCGCACGACCTCGGCCACGCAGATCGAAAAATCCACCGGCCGCACCGGTCAGCTCAACGCCGTTTCCGTCGGCAACACCAGCGCCGCCGCGGCCTCCGCTCCGGCTGCGGCACCCGCGGATATCACCGACGTGGAGTCCGCCACCGACATCAAGTTCTGCGCCATCGACGACCCGGGTTGCGAAGCGTGCCAGTGATTTCGGCCGTCATGCGTGCACGTGTTGCGGTGTCCCTCGAATGCAATTCGATGCAACACCGCAACACAAAATGTGCGCATCTCGCCTGATCACTTTGCATTTCATGCACACACTTTCATAATCCGAACATTGGAAACCTCTATGTTGACCTGGGACGATCACACCACGCCCTCTTCGAAGCCAGCGAACAGCCCACTGCCCACCGGCACGTCGGGTCTGCAAGCCTCACTGTCCTCACCGTCCGGTGAGCGCGCGCCTCTCCCCTCCGCTTCGATCAACACCGCCGCCGCGCCGGCCGCTCCTGCGCGCCGCGTCAACGCGGCCGACAAGCGCATCATCAACGGCCAGACCGACGTCAACCAGCTGGTGCCGTTCAAATACAAATGGGCCTGGGAAAAGTACCTCGCCACCTGCGCCAACCACTGGATGCCGCAGGAAGTGAACATGAGCCGCGACATCGCGCTCTGGAAAGACCCCAACGGCCTGACCGAAGACGAGCGCCGCATCGTCAAGCGCAACCTCGGCTTCTTCGTCACCGCCGATTCGCTGGCCGCCAACAACATCGTGCTGGGCACCTACCGCCACATCACCGCGCCCGAGTGCCGCCAGTTCCTGCTGCGCCAGGCGTTCGAGGAAGCGATCCACACGCACGCCTACCAGTACATCGTGGAGTCGCTCGGCCTGGACGAGTCCGAGATCTTCAACGCCTACAACGAAGTCCAGTCGATCCGTGACAAGGACCAGTTCCTGATCCCCTTCATCGAGGCGATCATGGACCCGAACTTCCACACCGGCACGCCCGAGACCGACCAGCGCCTGCTCAAGAGCCTGATCGTGTTCGCCTGCCTGATGGAAGGCCTGTTCTTCTACGTCGGCTTCACCCAGATCCTGGCCCTGGGCCGCCAGAACAAGATGACCGGTGCCGCCGAGCAGTACCAGTACATCCTGCGCGACGAGTCCATGCACTGCAACTTCGGCATCGATCTGATCAACGCGATCAAGATGGAGAACCCGATGCTGTGGACCAGCGAGTTCAAGGAAGAGATCAAGGAGCTGTTCCTCAAGGCTGTCGAGCTCGAGTACCGCTACGCCGAGGACACCATGCCGCGCGGCGTGCTCGGCATGAACGCCTCGATGTTCAAGGGCTATCTGCGCTACATTGCCAACCGCCGCGCCACGCAGATCGGCCTGGAGCCCCTGTTCCCGAACGAAGAGAACCCGTTCCCCTGGATGAGCGAGATGATCGACCTCAAGAAGGAACGCAATTTCTTCGAAACGCGCGTGATCGAATACCAAACCGGCGGGGCATTGTCCTGGGATTGATGCCCACGCAGCCGGAGCCGCATTGCCCATACCGACCAACAACATGATTTCCGCTCAATCAAAACCCTGTCACCGTCGCGCAGACGCCGGGCGCAGGGTTTTGTCACAGGATTCAAAACCTTGGGGCCAGCCGTGGATGCATCCACACGGCTCCAGGGCGTTGAATCACTTCACCGGCAACAAGGCTGGCTGAAGTGCTCTTTGCAACTTGATCAAGGAGAAAACAATGGCAACTGCAAAAAAAGCCCCGGCCAAGAAGGCCGCACCGGCTAAGAAGGCTCCGGCCAAGAAACCCGCTGCGAAGAAGGCAGCACCGGCGAAGAAGGCTCCGGCCAAGAAGGTCGCGGCCAAGAAGCCCGCCGTGAAGAAGGTTGCGGCCAAGAAGGCAGCACCGGCGAAGAAGGTTGCTGCGAAGAAGGCAGCACCGGCGAAGAAGGCCGCGGCCAAGAAGGTCGTCGCCAAGAAGGCTCCGGCGAAGAAAGCCGCTGCCAAGAAAGCGCCGGCGAAGAAGGTTGTCGCCAAGAAAGCTGCTCCCAAAAAGGTTGCAGCCAAAAAAGCGCCGGCCAAAAAAGCCGCCGTGAAAAAGGCCCCTGCAAAGAAGGCCCCTGCGAAGAAGGCAGCCCCAGCAAAAAAAGCTGAGCCGGCCAAGAAGCCGGCGGCCCCTGCTGCTCCTGCGGCGCAGACGAAGCTCAACCCTCAGGCTGCGTGGCCGTTCCCCACGTCCAGCAAGCCCTGAGATTCTCGTTGAGATGACCTGCAAGCCCGGCGCGAAAGCGCCGGGCTTTTTTCATGCCCGTTGCCCGGGCTCAGAGCGTGTAGTTCTGACCGCCCCGGCTGGCGATCTTCACCGCGCCCATGCGGTTGCCCAACTCGGCACAGCGCTGCAGCGGCCACCCCTGCTCCAGGCCATGCAGCAGGGCCGCGCGGAACGCATCGCCACACCCCGTGGGGTCCACCACCGTGGCCGCCGGGAGGCCCGCCACCCGCACCTTGGCCGCGCCACCATCCCAGACGTCACAGCCTTCCGCGCCCAGCGTCACGATGAGGCCGCGCACCTGCGCGGCGATGGCGTCGAGCGTGAGGCCGGTGCGGTCGCACAGCATCTGGGCTTCGTAGTCGTTGAGCGTGACCCAGCTGGCCAGCCCGATGAACTGCCGCAGCTCTTCGCCATTGAACATGGGCAGGCCCTGGCCGGGATCGAACACGAAGGGCACACCGGCCTCGTGCAGCTGGCGCGCGTGCGTGAGCATCGCATCGCGGCCATCGGGTGAAATGATGGCCACCTTGAGGTCGTCGCGCCGAGGCACCGGGTTGTCGTGCGCCGTCGACATCGCGCCGGGGTGGAAGGCGGTGATCTGGTTGTTGTCGCGGTCGGTCATGATCATGGCCTGCGCGGTGTAGCTCTCGGCGGAGGACGACACGTGGCGCGTGTCCACGCCCAGTTCGCGCAGGCGATCAAGGTACTCGCCGCCGTCGTTGCCGAGCATGGCCAGCGGCACCGCATCGGCACCGAGCTGGCGCAGGCCGTAGGCGATGTTGCCGGCACAGCCACCGTATTCCCGGCGCAGACCCGGCACCAGGAAGGACACATTGAGAATGTGCAGCTGGCTCGGAAGGATCTGCTCGGCGAAGCGGCCCTCGAAGGTCATGATGGTGTCGAAGGCGAGCGAGCCGCAAACCAGAATGGACATGAAAAATCTTCCAGATCAAGGGTAAAAAATCAGGGCGCGGTAACCCGCCATGGGCGTGGCGTCGCCCAGGGCGAGTGACAGTCGAAAACTCACGTTCACCGAGCCGTTCGCCGGCAACAGCGCCGGGGCATCGGGCCATTCTTCGGGCAGGAACACGCGGCGCGAAATCACCTGGTCGCTGATGTCGGTCAGGCTCAGCTCCAGCGCGGGCACAGCCAGCGCCATGGAGGCCGTGTTCTTGAGCACGAGGTCAAAGGAATAGAAGTTGCCGAGCCGGCGCACCAGCGAAGTGCTGTCGATGACGATCGCGTCGATGCGGCGCACCGGCGCCACCACGCAGCCCACGGGTTCGCACGCCCGCTGCAGCCAGGGCTGCAGGCCGGGCCGCCAGGCGGCCAATCGATCGCGCTCCTGCAGGGCCCATTGCCCGGCGAGCACGACCACCAACACCACGGCCAGCAGCGAGAGCACGGCGCGCATGCCGCGGGATTGCCAGAAGGCCTGCCGCTGCGCCTGCCTCACGAAGCCGGGCACCAGCTCGGGCGAGTCCGGCCCCTCAGCGTCCAGGTCACCCACGTCCTGCGGTCCGGGGGCATCGGGCATGGCATCGACGTGGGGCACGACCGCCTCTTCGTCCGACTCCACCTGTTCCGTGGGATCGGCGGCAGCGCCATCGGCTTTCAAACGACCCAGACCGGCGGCGAAGCGCTCCAGTTCGGCGTGGAAGTCGGACTCCTGCTCATCGGGCCGGGCCTGAGCGGGCGGGGCATCGATGATCGGTGGCGGCAAGGTCTCGACGGCACGCTCGTCCGCGACGGCCTCGGTGCCCCACATCGCATCGGCAGATTCCTCGACCGTTTCCACGGACCGCTGAGACTCGGCCTCCAGCTCTGCTTCCAGGTCGGCGTCGAACGCCGCGTGCGCGGATGCCGGCGCCGGTTCGGGTGCAGGCGCCGCCGCCACGAAATCGTCGGGCGTGCTTTCTTCGCCCGGAGGGATCCACGGCTGCAGGTACAGCGTGGCGTCGAACACATCGGCGCAATGGCCACAGCGCACCCAGCCCTCGGAGATCTTCAGTTGGTCGGCGACAACCCTGAACATCGTTCCGCACGAGGGGCAACGGGTGGTGAAACTCATGCGCCGATTATCGCGGGCGCGACAGGCAGCCTCAGGCCTTGACGGCGGTCATGAGGATCCAGCCATCCTCTTCGTCGCTGACCTGCAACGCCACCCACGGCGCATAGGCTTCGATCAGCTCATCGGCCTGGCGCGCCAGAATGCCCGCGAGCACCAGCTGGCCGCCCGGGCGCACGTGCGAACACAGCAACGGTGCGAGCACCTTCAAGGGCGTGGCGAGGATGTTGGCCAGCACCAGATCGTGTTCACCCCGCGCCAGATCGGGCAAGCCGGCCGACAGCACCGCGTGGTTGGCCTCGGCATTGAGTCGGGTGGACTCCACCGCCGCGGGATCAATGTCCACCGCGATGATCTCGCGCGCACCGAACTTGGCCGCACCGATGGCCAGGATGCCCGAGCCACAACCGTAGTCCAGCACACGCGGCCCCACGGGGCCGTGTTGCGCGGTCCAGCGCAGGCACATGCGGGTCGTCGGGTGGGTGCCCGTGCCAAAGGCCAGACCGGGGTCGAGCCGGATGACCTGTTGCGCGGCGGCGGGTGGCTCGTGCCAGGTCGGCACGATCCAGAAGCTGGGCGTGATCTCGACCGGCTCGAATTGCGACTGCGTCAGCCGCACCCAATCCTGATCGGGCACCGGGCGCACGCCCTGCACCGCACAGCCCGCAAAAAAGTCCTGCACCGCCAGCAACTGCGCGGCGTCGCGGGCCGCGGCGTCGGTGGGGAACAGCGCCACCACGCGCGAGCGCTGCCAACCCTCCTTGGGCGGCGGCATGCCAGGCTCGCCGAACAGCGCCGATTCGGCGTCGGTCATCGCGTCGGCGTCTTCCACCGACACGCTGAGCGCGTCCAGCGCGACCAGGGCATCGCCCACGTCGTCCACCGCCGCCTCGGGCACCAGCAGCACCAGCTCAAAAAGAGACCCAGCCGGCGGCTGGGTCAGTTGGAAGGCTTCAGCGCTCACGTTGGGACAGCCACTCTTCCAGGTAGTGGATGTTGGTGCCGCCGGTCACGAAGTTCGCGTCCACCATCAGCTCGCGGTGCAGCGGGATGTTGGTGTTGATGCCTTCGATCACGGTCTCGGCCAGCGCCGTGCGCATGCGCGCCAGGGCCTGCTCCCGCGTGTCGCCGTGCACGATGATCTTGCCGATCATCGAGTCGTAGTTCGGCGGCACGAAGTAGTTGGTGTAGACGTGGGAGTCCACGCGAACACCCGGGCCACCCGGCGCGTGCCAGGTCGTGATGCGACCGGGCGACGGGGTGAACTTGTAGGCGTCTTCGGCGTTGATGCGGCACTCGATGGCATGCCCGCGCAGCTCGATCTGGCGCTGCGTGAACGGCAGCTTCTCGCCCGCGGCCACCGCGATCTGGGTGCGCACGATGTCCACGCCCGAAATCCACTCGGTCACCGGGTGCTCCACCTGCACGCGGGTGTTCATTTCGATGAAGTAGAACTCACCGTTCTCGAACAGGAACTCGAAGGTGCCGGCGCCCCGGTAACCGATCTTCTTGCAGGCCGCGGCGCAACGCTCGCCGATCTTCTCGATCAGGCGGCGCGGGATGCCGGGTGCAGGCGCTTCCTCGATCACCTTCTGGTGGCGGCGCTGCATGGAACAGTCGCGTTCGCCCAGGTACACCGCGTTGCGGTGCTGGTCGGCCAGGATCTGGATCTCGATGTGGCGCGGGTTCTGGAGAAATTTCTCCATGTAGACCTCGGGATTGCCGAAGGCCGCACCGGCTTCCGCCTTGGTGGTCTGCACCGCGTGCAGCAGGGCCGCTTCGGTGTGCACCACGCGCATGCCGCGCCCACCGCCGCCACCGGCGGCCTTGATGATCACCGGGTAGCCCACCGCCTTGGCGGTGCGCTTGATCACGACGGGGTCGTCGGGCAGCGCGCCTTCGGAACCCGGCACGCAGGGCACGCCCGCGCGGATCATGGCCTGCTTGGCCGACACCTTGTCGCCCATCGTGCGGATGGACTCCGGCGTGGGGCCGATGAAGGTGAAGCCGCTCTTCTCGACGCGCTCGGCGAAATCGGCGTTTTCCGACAGGAAACCGTAGCCGGGGTGGATGGCTTCGGCGTCGGTCACTTCAGCGGCCGAGATGATGGCCGGCATGTTGAGGTAACTCTGGGCGCTCGGCGCCGGGCCGATGCAGACCGCCTCGTCGGCCAGACGCACGTACTTGGCGTCGCGGTCGGCCTCGGAATACACCATCACCGCCTTGATGCCCATTTCCCGGCAGGCGCGCTGAATGCGCAGCGCGATCTCCCCCCGGTTGGCAATCAGGATTTTTTTGAACATGGGCTCGGGGCCTTCTTCTTTATTCGATCACGTACATGGGCTGTCCGTACTCCACCGCCTGGCCGTTCTCCACCAGGATCTGGGTCACGGTGCCGGACTTGTCGGCCTCGATCTCGTTGAGGATCTTCATCGCTTCCACGATGCAGATCGTCTCGCCTTCCTTGATGGTGTCACCGATCTCGACGAAGGGCTTCGCACCCGGGCTCGACGCACGGTAGAAGGTGCCCACCATGGGCGACTTCACGGTGTGCCCGGCCGGCGCGGCAGGGGCGGTGCGCAACCGGAGCGGCGGGCGTCACGTCGACGGCCGGCACCAGGGGTGGAGACACCGGTGCGGGGGCCATGCTGTAGGTCACGGGCGCGGCGGCCACGACAGGCGCGCTCTTGACGATGCGCACCTTGCCTTCGGCCTCGGTGATTTCCAGCTCGGACACGTTCGACTCGGACACGAGGTCGATCAGTGTCTTCAGTTTTCTCAAATCCATGATTTCTCCAACGAAGTTCGGTCAAGTTGATCTAAAAGCACTCAATTTCAACGAAATGAGAGCTGACCAACCCGCCGGGGTGCCGCAGTGTACACGAATGGACCGGCTTCCCAACCTCGCCCGCTGGAGGGTTTTCAACCCGGGGCAAGGGATGACTCATTGAGTCATTTTTGTGAAAACGACGAATTTACCTCTTTTTCTCGTCGAGTTCGAGTGGGTTGACGAAAGGTCAACCCAACTCGGCCCACTGCGCCAGATCGGTCTCCGACACCTTGCCGAGCTTTCGGTGCAGCAGCGCCCCGTCGGCGCCGAACACCACGCTGAAGGGCAAGGCCCCGGTGGCGTTGCCCAGGCTGCGGCTGAGTTCCGTGCCCGCGAAGCCTGCCATGCCCACCGGGAAATTCAGCGGCAGCTTCTGCATGAAGCTGCGCACCGCGCTGGGCTGATCGACCGCCAGGCCCAGCACCTGCCAGCCCTTGGCGGCCTGCGCGGTGTGGAACTGGTTCAGCATCGGCAGCTCCTCCACGCACGGCGGGCACCAGGTGGCCCAGAAATTCACCAGCAAGGGCTTGCCACGGAAATCGCTCATGCGCACGGCTTCACCGTTCGGTCCGTCGAACGACCCGGCCCAGAACGCGGCCTCGGCCTCGCTCATCACCGGCTGGAGCTGAAGGCGCCGCGTGCGCCAGCAAGGCGCCGGCACCACCAGCGACCACCGCCACGCCGGCCATCCAGAGGGTTCTTCGTTGCAGGCTCATGCCGCCACCTCCCCGGCCAGCAGGCGGCGCAAGGCCGCCGCGTCACCGCGCGGCTTGCGCCCCTGGGCGTCGGGCTTGAGGGCGCCGCGCTGGTCGTCCAGGTCGTGCACCATCAGATGCACCAGCACCCACTGGCCCAGCGCCTCGCTTCGCACGCGCAGCGTCAACGCCTCCACGGGTTCGCCGCGCCAGCCGTTGACCGTGCCCGGGTGGTATTCGACGCGGTGATCGAGCAGCGTCCACTCAGGCGCCTTGGGGTCTTCGCAGAACAGCTGAAGATAGATATCACTGTGCCGGGTGGCCGTGCCGTGCCAGACGGCGCCGCCCAGGTGGGGGCGAAAGGCCTGCAGGCGGTCCATCCAGAGCAAGGCGAGTTCGCGCAGCGCGCGCAACTCGACGGCCTGGCTTTCCGGGCAGAACACGGCGATGTCCTCGCGCACCGCGGCATCCAGCATCGCGTTGTCGGGCAGGGGCGTGCGCGCCGGCAAGCCCAGCTGCTTGACCGCGCGGCGCTTGGCCGCGGCATATTCCAGGCCCTCCTCGACCACCAGTCGGGCGGCCACGGCGGCGATTTCGTGGGAAGTGTCGTCTCGGCTGGCATCCATGGAGGGGGATTGTGCCCGCTGGCGGCGGCGCCCACGGCGCGCACGGTCCATACCCGCAAACCCGGTGGGTGCGCCCCCTAGAATCCCGGGATGCACATTCATATTCTGGGCATCTGCGGCACCTTCATGGGCGGTCTCGCTGCCCTGGCCCGCGAAGCCGGCCACCGCGTGACCGGCTGCGACGCCGGCGTCTATCCCCCCATGAGCGACCAGCTGCGGGCGCTGGGCATCGACCTCATCGAAGGCTTTGGCGCCGACCAGCTGGCCCTCCAGCCCGACGTGTTCGTGGTCGGCAACGTGGTCAGCCGTGCCCGCACGGCGGATGGCACACCCAAGTTCCCGCTGATGGAAGCCATCATGGACAGCGGCGCGGCCTACACCAGCGGGCCCCAGTGGCTGGCCGAACACGTGCTGCAGGGCCGCCATGTGCTGGCCGTCGCCGGCACGCACGGCAAGACCACCACCACCGGCATGCTGACCTGGATCCTGGAGGCCAACGGCCTGCAGCCCGGCTTCCTGATTGGTGGCGTGCCGATGAACTTCGGTGTGTCGGCCCGCCTGGGCCAGGGCAAGACCTTCACCATCGAAGCCGACGAGTACGACACCGCCTTCTTCGACAAGCGCAGCAAGTTCGTGCACTACCGGCCCCGCACCGCGATCCTGAACAACCTCGAGTTCGACCACGCCGACATTTTTGACGACCTCGCGGCGATCGAACGCCAGTTCCACCACCTGATCCGCACCGTGCCGGGCAACGGCCGTGTGGTCGTCAACGGCCTGGAAGAAAGCCTCGAGCGCGTGCTGCACAAGGGCCTCTGGAGCGAATTGCGCAGCTTCGGTGCGGCGGTGAGTGATTTCACCGCCCAGGGCGAACCCCACGCCTTCGACGTGTTGCACCGCGGCCAACCAGTCGGCCGCGTGGAGTGGGCACTCACCGGCGTGCACAACCAGCTCAATGGCCTGGCGGCCATCGCGGCGGCCGAGCACGTGGGTGTGGCCCCGGCGGACGCCGCGCGCGCCTTGAGCAACTTCGAGAACGTGCGTCGTCGCATGGAAGTGCGGGGCATGGTGCCTCGCGCAGGCGGCGCGATCACGGTCTACGACGACTTCGCCCACCACCCCACCGCCATCCGCACCACGCTCGATGGCCTGCAACGCAAGCTGGGCCAGCCGCGCGGTCGCATCCTGGCGGTGTTCGAGCCGCGCAGCAACACCATGAAGCTGGGCACGATGAAGTCCCAACTGCCTTGGAGCCTGGAGGCGGCAGACCTGGCGTTCTGCCACTCGGGCGGGCTGGACTGGGACGCAGCCGAGGCCCTGGCACCCATGGGTGCGCGGGCGCAGATCGGCCGCAACATCGACGAACTGGTGGCCCAGGTAACGGCGGCCGCCCAGCCCGGCGACCACATCGTCTGCATGAGCAACGGCGGCTTCGGCGGTGTGCACGACCGCCTGCTCAAGGCCCTGGCCGCCTGACCCTCAGTACGTCAGCACGTGCTTCGGCACGTCGATCGACACCACCGGTTTGGCCAGCGCCGCGCTCGCGGCGCGGGCAAAGGCCACCGCCCAGGGACGGTGCGCCGCATCCCGGAAATGGCCCTCCCCAGCGGCTTCGGCCACGCACAGGATCTTGTCGGCCGTCAGCACCTTGCCGGTCGGCCGGATCGGGTCACAGCCCAGGGTGGTGAACTGTTCGTCGAGCCAGGCGCGCGCATGGTCGTGCGGCATCGGCTGCACCTCCTCGAGATCGAACGGGTAAGAGGCGGTGCCGCCCCAGCTCACGGTGACTTGGCTGCGCATGTCGGGTTCTCCTGATCGGTGATTCGCCCCATTGTGGACCGCGCGCCGTGCGCGATCCACCCCGTGAAAGCCCGTGGCGGCATCAGCCCCGCGCGTGGCGGGCGGTCAGCACCGCCGCCGACAGGACCTCGAGCGCCTGCAGCGAATCGCCCCAGCCCAGGCAGGCGTCGGTGATGCTCTGCCCGTACTTGAGCGCGCCCACCTCGTCCTTGCCTGGAGTGAACTTCTGAGCGCCGGCTTCGATGTGGCTCTCGATCATCACGCCGAAGATGCTGCGCGAGCCGCCAACGATCTGGCCCGCGATGTCGCGCGCCACCTCGAGCTGCTTCTCGTGCTGCTTACTGCTGTTGGCGTGGCTGCAGTCGACCATCAGGCGCGGCGGCAGCTTGGCGGCCTCGAGTTCCTTCACCGAAGCGGCCACGCTGGCGGCGTCGTAGTTGGGCGCCTTGCCACCGCGCAGAATCACGTGGCAGTCCTTGTTGCCATTGGTCTGCACGATCGCCACCTGGCCGTTCTTGTGCACCGAGAGGAAATGGTGGCCGCGCGAGGCGGCCTGAATCGCGTCGGTGGCGATCTTGATGTTGCCGTCGGTGCCGTTCTTGAAGCCGATCGGGGCCGAGAGGCCCGAGGCCAGCTCGCGGTGCACCTGGCTTTCGGTGGTGCGCGCGCCGATGGCGCCCCAGGCGATCAGGTCGCCGATGTACTGCGGCGAGATCACGTCGAGGAACTCGCTGCCCGCAGGCAGGCCCAGGCGGTTGATCTCGATCAGCAGCTGGCGCGCGATGCGCAGGCCCTCGTCGATGCGGTAGCTCTCGTCCAGGTAGGGGTCGTTGATCAGGCCCTTCCAGCCCACCGTGGTGCGCGGCTTCTCGAAGTAGACCCGCATCACGATCTCCAGCGTGTCGGCGTACTTCTCGCGCAGCGGCTTGAGACGGCGCGCGTAGTCGACCGCGGCGGCCGGATCGTGGATGGAGCACGGGCCGATCACGACCAGCAGACGGTCGTCCTGCCCATGCAGGATGCGGTGAATGCGCTGGCGGGTCTGGCTGATGAGCGCTTCCACCGGCGTGCCGCCGATGGGGAAGAAGCGGATCAGGTGTTCAGGAGGGGGCAACACGGTGATGTCCTTGATGCGTTCGTCGTCGGTCTGGCTGGTTTTGTCGACAGGACGGGCATGCCAGGCGTCGCTGCTGGCGGGGGCGTTCTTGGCGGTCATCACGGGGCTCCTGAGTGGGGTTGAATCAAAAAACGGTTCGAAAGGGCGAAAAAAAACCGCCGGGCTTGGAGCTCCGGCGGTTGTATCGAGATTCGGTGATGCGCTTACAGCTTCGCCTCTCGTCCGCCGGGGACTGAGAACCAAAAATAAAAGGCAAAAAAGGCGAAGCGCGAAGACATGGGTTCGAAATGTAGCACAGGCAATTGAAAACGCCGAGTCAAGCGGTGCCGCCGACCGTCAGGCCATCGATGCGCAGCGTCGGCTGGCCCACGCCCACCGGCACGCTCTGGCCTTCCTTGCCGCAGGTGCCCACGCCGCTGTCGAGCTTCATGTCGTTGCCGATCATGCTGACGCGGGTCAGCGCGTCCGGGCCATTGCCCACCAGCGTGGCGCCCTTCACCGGGTACTGGATCTGGCCGTTCTCCACCCAGTAGGCCTGGCTGGCCGAGAACACGAACTTGCCGCTGGTGATGTCGACCTGGCCACCGCCGAAGTTGGTGGCGTACAGGCCCTTCTTGATGCTGGCCACGATTTCCTCGGGCGCCTTGTCGCCACCCAGCATGTAGGTGTTGGTCATGCGCGGCATGGGCACGTGGGCGTAGCTCTCGCGACGGCCATTGCCGGTGGGCTTTACGCCCATCAGGCGCGCGTTCATCGCGTCCTGGATGTAGCCGCGCAGAATGCCGTCCTCGATCAGCACATTGCGCTGCGAGGTGTGGCCTTCATCGTCCACGTTGAGCGAGCCCCGGCGGTCGGCGATGGTGCCATCGTCGAGCACGGTCACACCCTTGGCGGCCACGCGCTGGCCGATGCGGCCGGCGAAAGCGCTGGAGCCCTTGCGGTTGAAATCGCCTTCCAGCCCGTGGCCCACCGCCTCGTGCAGCAGGATGCCGGGCCAGCCCGAGCCCAGCACCACCACCATCTCGCCGGCCGGTGCAGGGCGTGCGTCGAGGTTGGTCAGCGCGTAGGACACGGCCTCGTCCACGTAGGACTGCACCATGGCATCGTCGAAATAGGCCAGGCCGAAACGGCCGCCGCCGCCGGACGAACCGGCTTCGCGCCGGCCCGACTGCTCGGCGATCACCGTCACCGACAGGCGGATCAGCGGGCGCACGTCGGCCGCCAAAGTGCCGTCGGCGCGCGCCACCAGCACCACGTCGTATTCGCTCGCCAGGCCGGCCATGACCTGCTTCACGCGCGGGTCCTTGGCCTTGGCCATGCGCTCCACTTTTTCCAGCAGCGCGACCTTGGCGGTGCTGTCGAGCGTGGCGATCGGGTCCAGGCCCGGGTAGAGCGAACGCGACTTGGGCACCTTCACCGCCGGCACGCGCACCTTGCGGCCCTGGCCCTGTGCCGAAATCGAGCGCACCGTGTGGGCGGCATCGATCAGCGAGTCCCAGGACAGGTCGTCGGAATAGGCGAACGCCGTCTTTTCACCGCTGACCGCACGCACGCCGACCCCCTGGTCGATGCTGAAGCTGCCGGTCTTGACGATGCCCTCTTCCAGGCTCCAGCCTTCGCTGCGCGTGGTCTGGAAATACAGGTCGGCGTCGTCCACGCCGTGCGACATGATCTCGCCGAGCGCGCGCTGCAGGTGCGTGGGGCTCAACCCGAACGGTTCGAGCAACAGGCTTTGGGCGGTGGCGAGACGGGCCAGGGTGGGTTCGCGTGAAATCATCGGCCGATTGTAAGAACCCTGGCGCCGCGCGCTGCCGTCAGGGTCTTGCCGTCAACCGCTCTAGGACTGCATCAGGCGCTTGGACTTGGCGATCGCCATCAGGATGCCCAGCCCCACGCCCAGCGTCACCATGGCCGTGCCGCCATAGCTCACGAAGGGCAACGGCACCCCCACCACCGGCAGGATGCCGCTGACCATGCCCATGTTGACGAAGGCATAGACGAACACGTTGAGCGTGACCGCAGCCGCCACCAGCCGGGAAAACTGGGTCGGCGCCTCCACCGCGATCAGCAGACCGCGCACGATGAGGAAGATGAAGCCGGACATGAGGCCCAGCACACCCATGAGGCCGAATTCCTCGGAAAAGGCGGCGTAGATGAAGTCGGTGGTGCGCTCGGGGATGAACTCCAGGTGGGTCTGCGTGCCCTGCATAAAGCCCTTGCCCCAGATGCCGCCCGAACCGATGGCGATCATGCCCTGGATGATGTGGAAGCCCTTGCCCAGCGGGTCTTTCGAGGGGTCGAGCAGGGTGCACACGCGCTGGCGCTGATACTCGTGCAAGATCTGCCAGTCCACGCCCGGCGCGCACATCTGCGGCTCCATGGCGATCAGCGTCACCACACCGATCACGCCGATCAACACCGGTGGCAGGATCAGCTTCCAGCTCAGGCCGGCGAAGAAAATGACGGCCAGGCCGGAGGACATCACCAACAGCGAAGTCCCCAGGTCGGGCTGCTTGAGGATGAGCGCCACCGGAATGATGAGCAGGATGCCGGCCGCCACGAAATCCAGCGGCTTGAGCTGCCCTTCCCGGCGGTGGAACCACCAGGCCAGCATCAGCGGCATGGCGATCTTCATGAGTTCGCTGGGCTGGATGACGGTGACGCCGATGTCCAGCCAGCGCTGCGAACCCTTGCGCATGATGCCGAACAGCTCCACACCCAGCAGCAGCATCACGCCCAGGGTGTACAGCGGCACGGCCAGCGTCATCAGGCGGTGCGGCGGCACCTGAGACACGAGGAACATCAGCCCCACGGCCAGCAGCATGTTGCGGCTGTGGGCCGCGAAGCGGGTGCCGTGGTCAAAACCCACCGAATACATGGTGATCAGGCCGGCGCCGGCCATCAGCAGGATGGCGAACAGCAGCCAGCCGTCAAAGCCCTGGAAGATCGGGGCGATGCGCTGCAGCAGGGTGGGTTTGTCGAAGACGGCGGCCATGTTGGGCCCCGATTATCCTTCGGCCATGACATCCCCCACCACCCACCTGTTGTACCTGCATGGTTTTCGTTCGTCGCCGCAATCGATGAAGGCGCAGAAGGTCGCCGCGCGCATGCAGGCGCGGCACCCGGAGGTGGTCTGGTGGTGCCCTCAACTGCCGCCCTCCCCGCGCGAAGCCATGGACATGGTGGTGCGCGGCGTGCAGGACTGGCCGCGCGAGACCATGGGCGTGGTCGGCTCGTCGCTGGGCGGCTTCTACGCGCGCTGGCTGGCGCTGCAGACCGGTTGCCGCCGCACGGTGCTGCTCAACCCGGCCGTGTTTCCCGCGCGCGACCTGGTGAAATACATCGGCGAACAGACCGCCTGGCACGACCCGCAGGCGCGCTTCGTCGTCGACCCGGCCTTCATGGGGGAGCTTCAGCAACAGCAGGACGACATCGCCCGCCTGGCTCCTTTGCACCCGGCCTCGCCGGAGCGCCAGTTCGCCATCGTGGCCAAAGGCGACGAGGTGCTGGACTGGCGCGAAATGCAGGCCTTCTGCGCAGGGGGAACGACCCGCCTGCTGGAAGGCAGCGACCACGCCATCAGCGACTTCGACGACCACATCGACGACCTGTTCCATTTCCTGGACCTGTAACGGCCCCATGGGACAATCGCGCCCATGCACATCCTGTTTGATGAAGCCGGCAAGCTGTTGACCGGCCGCCTCCTGTCCGAGGCCGAAAGTTCCCTGCAAGTCGAGCTCGAATCCGGCAAACGCGTCAAGGTCAAGTCGGCCAATGCCCTGCTGCGCTTCGAAAAACCCGCCCCCAGCCAGCTGATGCCGGCGGCCACCGCCCTGGCGGAGACCATGGAGCTGGAGCTGGCCTACGAATTCGCGCCCGAAGACGAGTTCGGTTTCGCGGACCTCGCCCACGAGTATTTCAGCGACAAGGCGGGCATCACCGAACAGGTGGCCGCGCTCCTGTGCCTGCAAGGCGCGCCGCACTACTTCCGCCGCGCCGGCAAGGGCCGCTACAAGAAGGCGCCGGCCGACATCCTCGCGCAGGCCCTGGCCGCGATCGAGAAGAAGAAACAGGTGCAGGCACAGATCGAGGCCTGGGCGGCCGAGCTCGCCAGCGGCAGTTGCCCGGCGCCGGTGCGCCAGCAGCTCTACAAGCTGCTGTTCCGGCCGGACAAGAACGCGCCCGAGTACAAGGCCGTGGTGGAAGCCGCGCGCACCAGCCACACCGCGCCGCTCACCCTGCTGCAGAACGCGGGTGCCATCAGCAGCGCCTACCAGTTCCACTGGCAGCGCTTCCTGTTCGACCAGTTCCCCAAGGGCACGGGCTTCCCCCCGCTGCAGGCCCCGGTCATCGCCGACGAGCTGCCCCTGGCGCCGGTGCAGGCCTTCTCCATCGACGATTCGCAGACCACCGAGATCGACGACGCGCTCTCGCTGCAAGGCCTGGGCAGCGGCAGCGTCACGCTGGGCATCCACATCGCGGCGCCCGGCCTGGCCGTGGCGCCGGAAGGCCCCATCGACCAGGTGGCGCGCACGCGCCTGTCCACCGTCTACATGCCGGGCCACAAGCTCACCATGCTGCCCGACGAGGTGGTGCAGGCCTACACGCTCATGGCCGGGCGCGATTGCCCCGCCGTGTCCCTGTACGTCAGCTTCGACGAAGCCACCCTGGCCGTCACCGGCAGCCGCACCGCGCTGGAGCGCGTGCCGATCGCCCTCAACCTGCGGCACGACCAGCTCGACACGGTGATCACCGAAGCCTGGCTCGCGGGCGAGGCGCCGGCGACCGATGTCCCCGCCGAGATCGCGGCCCTGCAACCCTCGCTGGGTTTCCTGTTCCGCCTGGCCCTGCACCTCAAGGCGCAACGCGAGGTGGTGCGCGGCAAACCCGAGAACTTCACCCGCCCGGACTACACCTTCCGCCTCGAAGGCGTGAGCGGCGACGAACCGCAGGGCGACGAGCGCGTGGTCATCGGCACCCGCAAACGCGGCGCCCCGCTGGACCTGATGGTGGCCGAGGCCATGATCCTGGCCAACAGCACCTGGGGCAACTGGCTGGCCGACTGCGGCGTGCCCGGCATCTACCGCAGCCAGGCCAGCCTGCAGCCCGGCGTCAAGGTGCGCATGGGCACCAAGGCGCAGCCGCACGCGGGCATCGGCGTCAAGAGCTACGCCTGGAGCACCTCGCCCCTGCGCCGCTACGTGGACCTGGTCAACCAGTGGCAGATCATTGCCTGCGCGCGCCACGGCAAGACCGCCGCGCTGGCCGCGCCGTTCAAGCCCAAGGACGCCAACCTGTTCTCCATCATCAGCGCCTTCGACGCCGCCTACACCGCGTACAACGGCTTCCAGAACGGCATGGAGCGCTACTGGACGCTGCAGTACCTCCGGCAGGAAGGCATCACCGAGCTCACCGCCACCCTGATCAAGGACAACCTGGTGCGCGCCGACACCCTGCCCCTGGTGCTGCCGGTGCTGGGCGCCGACGGCCTGCCGCGCGGCGCGCACGTGCGCGTGAAGCTGGGTGAGATCGACGACATCACGCTCGACATCCACGGCACCGTCACCGAGCGGCTGGACCTGCCGGTGGACGACGTGGGCGAGACCGCGGGCGACGACGCCGAGGAAGAGGAGGCACTGGCCGCGCCGCTGGCCCTGGCGCATCGACGTCAACGAAACCGAGGGCGAAAGCGCCGCCCAGCCCCCCCAAACGCCCGGCCCGGCAGGGGATTGAGGCCCAGGCGACACCCAGCACGGATAATGCCCGCGTGAAGCCGTCCGCCCTGTCCTTTTTCAAGAAGCTGAGCACGCTGCAACTGGCGCTGGGGGTGTCGGTGGCCGTGCACGCCGCGCTGCTCACGGTGCGCTTCGTGGACCCCGAGCGTTTCAACCGCGTGTTCCAGGACACGCCGCTGGAAGTCATCCTCGTCAACGCGCGCGGCAACGAGCGGCCCGACAAGGCCACGGCCATCGCGCAGACCTCGCTGGCCGGCGGTGGCGAGGCCGAACGCGGCCGCGCCACCTCGCCCCTGCCACCCGCCACGGTGGCCCGCATCGGCGACGCGCACGAAGAAGACGAGCGCACGATCGAGATGCTGCGCGAGCAGCAGAACCGCCTGCTGGCCCAGGTGCGCCGCGAGCTCGCCAAGATGCCGCCACCCGACCCCGAGTCGGTCAACCCCAGCCAGGCCTCGTCGGAGCGCGAGCAGAAGCGCCGCGCGCTGGTGAAGATCCTGGCCGAGATCGAAAAGCGCATCAACGAAGAAAACGCGCGGCCCAAGAAGCGCTACATCAGCCCGGCCACGCGCGAGGCGGTCTACGCCATCTACTACGACGAGCTGCGCCGCAAGATCGAGGACCGGGGCACCACCAACTTCCCCGAAGTCGGCGGCCGCAAGCTCTACGGCGAACTCACCATGACCATCACGGTCAACCACAACGGCGCCGTGCTCGACACCGAGGTGGTGCAGCCCTCGGGCATCAGCCAGCTCGACCGCCGCGCCCAGGCCATCGTGCGCAGCCTCTCGTTCGGCCGCTTCAACGAAGCCATGCGCCGCCAGGCCGACCAGATCGTGGTCGTCTCGCGCTTCCGCTTCACGCGCGACGAGACGCTGCAGACCCAGCTCTCCGGGCAATAAGGCCTGTTCACACTATTTTTCCAAGATGCGTTGCGGATCAAAAAGGCCATGCGCAAGGCGCGAAACGCAGCCGGGGCATTCCCCCGGCAAGGCTCCGCAACGCCGCGCATGGCCTTGTTGGCCGCAACCCGAAGGGAATGGGTTGAAAACAGCGCCACTCTTCGTTGCACTCCTAGGCCAGACACCCGGTCTGGCCGTCGTCGCGCGCCTCGATTGGCGCTGTTTTCAACCCATTCGCACTTGGAAAAATAGTGTGAACAGGCCCTTCCACACCGCATGAGGTCCCTCGGACGCTGGTTGCTGTGGCTGGTCCTCGCCGGGCTGGCCCTGCAGCTGTTCTTTCTGGCGCGCATCGCGCTCATGGTCGCGGTCGATCCCACCAGCACCGCCTTCATGCGCTCCGAAGCCTGGCGCATCGCGGGCGCCAGCCTGCAAAGCGACAAGGGTTGGCGCTGGTCGCACCACTGGGTGCCCGATGCCCAGATCAGCCCGCACCTCAAGCGCGCCGTGATCGCCTCCGAAGACGCCGGCTTCACCGACCACCGGGGCGTGGACTGGGGCGCGATCGAAGGCGCCTGGCAGAAGAACGAGCGCCGCCAGCAGCTGGCCGAAAAACGCGCCGCGCGCCAGCCCGCCCAGCCCGCCCAGCCCGCGCGCGAGCCCAAGGTGGTCGGCGGCTCCACCATCACGCAGCAACTCGCGAAAAACCTGCTGCTCTCCGGCGAACGCCAGCTGCTGCGCAAGGGCCAGGAACTGGTGCTCACGCTGATGCTCGAAGCCTTGCTCGACAAGCGCCGCATCCTGGAGATCTACCTCAACAGCGTGGAGTGGGGCGAAGGCATCTTCGGCGCCGAGGCCGCCTCGCAGCGCTACTTCAACAAGCCGGCCAGCAAGCTCAGCCCGCACGAGGCGGCGCGTCTGGCGGTGATGCTGCCCTCGCCCAAGTTCTTCGAGGCGCGGCAGGGATCGGCCTACCTCGCGCGGCGCACCGGCACCATCGTCGCGCGCATGGGTGGGGTCGTGCTGCCATGAACCTTCGTGCCACCTTCATGAGCGTGTTCCTGCTCGGCCTGGTGCGCCTGCTCACCGGCGCGCAGGCGCGCTGGCACGGCTGCCCGCCCAAGGCCGAGCAGCGCATCTATTTCGCCAACCACCAGAGCCACGCCGACCTCGTGCTGATCTGGGCCGCGCTGCCGCAGGAGCTGCGCAGCATCACGCGCCCGATCGCGGCCAAGGACTACTGGACCGCGTCGAACTTCAAGCGCTGGATCACCACCGAGGTGTTCAACGCCGTGTACGTGGAGCGCGAGCGCAAGGGCGACGAAGACCCACTGGCGCCGCTGGTGCAGGCGCTGGAGAGCGGCGACTCGCTGATCCTCTTTCCCGAGGGCACGCGCGGCCACGAGGAAGACCCGCAGCCCTTCAAGTCGGGCCTGTACAACCTGGCGCAGCGCTTTCCCGGCGTGGTGCTGGTGCCGGCCTGGATCCACAACGTGCAGCGCGTGATCCCCAAGGGCGAGGTGGTGCCGGTGCCGGTGCTGTGCTCGGTGACCTTCGGCGAACCGCTGGTGCTGGGCGCCGAGGAACCGCGCGCCGATTTCCTGAAACGGGCCCGCGAGGCCGTCATGGCCCTTCGGGACGTCTAAGAACATGAGCCCCCACACTCGTCATTTCATGTACTCATTGCCCCCCAAGGGGGCGCAGACCGCCCTTGGGGCGGCCCGGCGGACGGTCTGATGGGTTCCTTCCTTCGCAGCCTCACCCCCGACCAGCAGGTCAGCCTCGTCTTCGTGGTGCTGTTCGGCCTGCTGATCATCGCCAGCGGCGTGGGCGTGCTGCTGTCGCTGCGCGAGCGCCGCTCAGGCGACGACGACGCCAGCGGCGAACGCGCGCTGCGCCTGCAGGACAACCAGGCGCTGCTGCGCAGCTCCTGGATGATGATGCTGGTGTTCTGGGTCGGCTGGGTCATGGGCGAGGGCTTCGCCATCGTGCTGTTCGGCCTGGTCTCGTTCTTCATCCTGCGCGAGTTCATCAGCCTCTCGCCCACGCGCCGGGGCGACCACCGCAGCCTGGTGCTGGCCTTCTTCATCGTGCTGCCGCTGCAGTACGCGCTGGTCTGGACGGAACGCTTCAACCTGTTCACCGTGTTCATCCCGGTCTACGTGTTCCTCGCGATTCCCGTGGTGAGCGCGCTGGGCAACGACCCCCAGCGTTTCCTCGAGCGCAACGCCAAACTGCAGTGGGGCATCATGGTCTGCGTGTACGGCATGAGCCACGTGCCCGCCCTGCTGCTGCTCAGCTTCCCCGGCTTCGTCGGCAAGACCGCGTTCCTGGTGTTCTTCCTGGTGCTGGTGGTGCAAACCTGCATGCTGGTGCAGCACCTGGCCGCGCGCGGCCTGCGCCGGCCGGTGGCCCCCGCCATCAGCGGCAGCTTCCACTGGCGCAGCTGGGCCCTGGGCCTGGTCGCCGGCGGCCTGCTGGGCGCCGTGCTCTCCGGCTTCACGCCCTTCAAGCCCCTGCCCGCGCTGGCCATGGCCCTGGTGGCCTGTGTGGCCGGCAGCTTCGGCCACCTGGTCATGAAGGCCATCAAGCGCGACCGCGGCGTGACCCACTGGGGCTTGGCGGGCCGCTCGGTCACCGGTGCCAGCGGCCTGCTCGACCGCGTGGACGCCCTGTGCTTCGCCGCGCCCGTGTTCTTCCATTCGGTGCGCTGGACCTTCGACCTTTGAGACCTTCCACCATGCGCATCCTCGGCATCGACCCCGGCCTGCAATGCACCGGCTTCGGCGTGATCGACACCGAAGGCGCTGCCCTGCACTATGTGGCCAGCGGCACCATCCAGACCAGCCCGAAGGACGGCGCCCTGCTGCCCGAGCGGCTCAAGATCCTGTTCGACGGCATCACCGAGGTGGTGGCGCGCTACCAGCCCCAGATGTCGGTCTGTGAAATCGTGTTCGTCAACGTCAACCCCCAGGCCACGCTGCTGCTGGGCCAGGCACGTGGCGCCTGCCTCACGGCCCTCGTGGCCAACAAGCTGGAGGTTGCCGAGTACACCGCGCTGCAGTTGAAGAAGGCCGTGGCCGGCAACGGCCGGGCCGGCAAGCCGCAGATGCAGGAAATGGTCAAGCGCCTGCTGCGCCTGCCCGGCCTGCCCGGCAAGGACGCGGCCGACGCGCTCGGCCTGGCCATCACCCACGCCCAGGTGAGCCGCACCCTGGCGGCGATCAACAAGGTCTCCACCCAACAGGCTCGCACCCACGCCACGTACAAGGCCGGCCGGGTGTATTGATGGGCATGGAGGGTTCTTCGCCGTTGCGCCGTTTCAGCCTGGGGGCCTGGCTCGCCATCGCATTCACGGTCCTGTCGCTGTTGCTCACCTTGAGCCTGACGCTGTTCAGCGACCGCGCCGCGAGCAACCAGGTGCGCGAGGCCATCGGCGCCAACCTGACCGAGCTGGCGCAGCAGACCGCGAGCCGGCTGGACCGGTCCATGTTCGAGCGCTACCGCGAGGTGCGCCTGATCGCCCAACGCCTGAGCGGCCACACCGACTTCGGCGCGGTCCGCGGCGAGATCGAGGCCCTGCAGAAGAGCTACCCGCACTACGCCTGGATCGGCGTGACCGACACCGCGGGCGTGGTGCGCACCGCCACGCGCGGCATGCTCGAAGGCGTGGATGTGTCGGCGCGCCCCTGGTTCCGCAACGCCATGGACGGCCACCCCATGGGCGACGTGCACGATGCCGTGCTGCTCGCCCAGCTGCTGGGCACGCCGGGCAGCGAGCCGATGCGCTTCGTCGACATCGCCTTTCCGCTCACCGACGCGGCCGGCCAGACCACGGGCGTGCTGGGCGTGCACCTGTCGTGGAACTGGGCCAGCGAGATCCAGGACGCGATCTTCACCCCCGTGAGCCGCCACCGCAGCGTCGACCTGCTGATCGTCTCGACCACCGGCGCGGTGCTGCTCGGCCCCAAGGACCTGCAAGGCACGGTGCTGAAGGTGCCGAGCGTGGAAGCCGCGGGGCGCGGCGAATCGGGGCATGCGACGGAAACGTGGCCCGATGGCCAGACCTACCTCGTGGGCCACACGCGCGACAACGGCTTCGACACCTACGCCGGCCTGGGCTGGCGCGTGCTGGTGCGGCAGACGCTGGACGAGGCCTACGCCCCGGTGAACCAGCTGCACCGGCGCATGCTGCTCGGCGGCATCGCGGCGGCACTGCTGTTTTCCCTGCTGGGCTGGCTGGTGGCGCGCCTGATCACCCGGCCCCTGCTCGACCTGACCGACGTGGCGCGCGGCATCGAGGCCGGCTACGCGGTGAAGGCGCCCACCACCGCGGCCTACCGCGAGGCGCGATGCTGGGCAATGCCTTCAACTCCCTGGTGAAGGGCCTGCAGGCCAACGAGGCGGCGCTGCGCCAGAACCATGCCGCGCTGGAGCGGCGCGTGAGCGAGCGCACCGCCGAGTTGCGCGAGACGGTGGACGACCTGCGCGCCAACGAAGAGCGTGTGCAGACCGTGATCGACAGCGCGCAGGAAGCCTTCATCGGCATCGATTTCGACGGTTGCATCACCGACTGGAACGCCGCGGCCGAAACCCTGTTCGGCTGGAAGCGCCAGGAGGTGCGCGGCGAATCGCTGGCCGACACCATCCTGCCCGAGCGTTACCACATCGCTTTCGTGAAGGCGCTGGCGCATTTCCACACCACCGGCAAGGCCCCGTTCACGGGCCGGCTGCTTCGGCGCACGGTGGTGGACCGGCAGGGTCGCGAGATGGAAGTGGAGATGAAGATCGGCCTGATCCACACCAGCGAGCTGCAGCTCTTCAGCGCCTTCGTGCGGCCGGTGACCGAGCCGCCATCGCACTGACTGAACGGCGGTCTGGCTAGAGCAGGCGCTCCAGCACGAGCACGCCGAAGAATCCCAGGGCCGCGATGACGGTCCACTTCAGGATCACGATGCCCCAGGTGCGGTAACGTGCCTGGCCGGTGCCGATGTAGAAGGCAAAACACACGCCCGCTGCCAGCAGCAGCAACATCACGGTCCAGCGGAACAGCAGCATGAGGGGTGGTGGCGGCGGCGCCTACCAGGCCGGTGCGAGCTGGGCGAAGCCGCGCGGGGCTTCGCGCTCGTGTTCGAAGCTCACGATCTCGTAGGCGTCGGGCTGGTCCAGCAGGGCGCGCAGCAGCTGGTTGTTCATCGCGTGGCCGCTGCGGAAGGCGCTGTAGGCGGCCAGCAGCGGTTTGCCCACGATGTAGAGGTCGCCCATGGCGTCGAGGATCTTGTGCTTGACGAACTCGTCCTGGTAGCGCAGGCCGTCGGCGTTGAGCACTTTCACGTCGTCCATCACGATGGCGTTGTCCAGCCCGCCGCCCATCGCCAAGCCGTTGGAGCGCATCATTTCCACGTCGCGCGTGAAACCGAAGGTGCGGGCGCGGGCGATCTCGCGCGCGTACTGGCCGCTGCCGAAGTCGAACTCCACGCGCTGGCCGGTGGAGTTCACGGCCGGGTGGTTGAACTCGATCTCGAACGCCAGCTTGTAGCCGTGGAAGGGGTCGAGCCGCGCCCACTTGAGCGTGCGGCCGTCGCCTTCGCGCACTTCCACCGGTTTGGTGACGCGGATGAAGCGCTTGGGCGCGTTCTGCATCACGATGCCGGCGCTTTGCAGCAGGTAGACGAAGGAGGCCGAGGAACCGTCGAGGATGGGCACTTCTTCGGCCGTGATGTCGACGTAGAGGTTGTCCAGACCGAGGCCGGCGCAGGCGCTCATGAGGTGCTCGATGGTGTGCACCTTGACGCCGCCGTTGGAGATGGTGGAGGCCAGGCGGGTGTCGGACACCGCCATGGCATTGACCGGGATCTCCACCGGCGCGGACAGGTCGACCCGGCGGAACACGATGCCCGTGTCGGGCGCGGCCGGCCGCAGCGTCAGCTCCACCCGCTGACCGCTGTGCAGGCCGACACCGACGGCCTTGGTCAGGGATTTGAGGGTGCGTTGGGCAAGCATCCTTGAATTGTAGTTTTCCGGGCGCCAGAACATGGTTTAGAAAGCTGATGGCCTTGATAGGGAAGGCTTTTCTCCGTTTTTCTCCGGCTGAGACGGTCAGCGGCGACCGGGGTGGCCGGCTCCGCGGGTGTCCCCCGCCCGTGGCTGCGCCACGGGCTCCTCCTTTACCCCGCTGCGCCGGCCACCCCGATCACCGCTGACCTACGTGCAAGAGAACCGCTGGCAAACAAACGCTTCTTCAGCTCGTGGACCCCGGGCGTTCTGCGCAGCGGGGTAAGGAGGAGGACCGGCGAAGCCGGTCCGGGGGATACCCGCGGAGCAGAGCGCCCGGGGTCCACGAGCCCGCGAGGTGCAGGCAAGAAAACCCGGGGAAGAGACTCAGTCCGCCTGCTTGCGCAGGAAAGCAGGAATCTCGAAATCGTCCATGCCGCCGGAAGCCAGCGCATCCACCTTGGCCGCGGCCTGGGTGCGGTTGGTGCGCCAGACGCTGGGCACCGCCATGGAGTTGTAGTCCGGCTGCGCAGCACCCGGGGCCGCCCACAGCGGCGTTCACGGTCGGCACATTGAACGGCACGTTGTCCGTACCGGTGCGCAGCACCTGCAGCGGAGGCGCCGTGCGGCGCACACCCTGGCGCGACAGGCCCGTCGCCACCACGGTCACGCGCATCTCGTCGCCCAGGGCGTCGTCGTAAGCGGCACCGTAGATCACGTGCGCTTCCGGCGAAGCGTAGGCGCGGATCGTGTTCATCGCCAGCTTGGACTCCGACAGCTTGAGCGAACCCTTGGCCGCCGTCACCAGCACCAGCACGCCCTTGGCGCCCGACAGGTCGATGCCTTCCAGCAGCGGGCAGGCCACGGCCTGCTCGGCGGCGATGCGCGCGCGGTCCGGGCCGGCGGCCACGGCCGTGCCCATCATGGCCTTGCCGGGTTCGCCCATCACGGTGCGCACGTCCTCGAAGTCGACGTTCACGTTGCCGTACTCGTTGATGATCTCGGCAATGCCGCCCACGGCGTTCTTGAGCACGTCGTTGGCGTGCGCGAAAGCCTCGTCCTGCGTGACGTCGTCACCCAGCACTTCCAGCAGCTTCTCGTTGAGCACCACGATCAGCGAATCCACGTTGGCTTCGAGCTCGGCCAGGCCGCTGTCGGCGTTGGTCATGCGGCGGCCACCTTCCCAGTCGAACGGCTTGGTGACCACGCCGACGGTGAGAATGCCCATTTCCTTGCGCGACGCGGGCGATCACGGGGGCCGCGCCGGTGCCGGTGCCGCCGCCCATGCCGGCGGTGATGAACAGCATGTGCGCGCCCGCGATGGCTTCGCGGATGTCGTCCACCGCGACTTCGGCCGCGTCACGGCCCTTCTCGGGCTTGCTGCCCGCGCCCAGGCCGCTGGTGCCGAGCTGGATGGTCTTGTGCGCGGCGCTGCGCGTGAGCGATTGCGCGTCGGTGTTGGCGCAGATGAACTCCACGCCCTGCACGCTGCGCGAGATCATGTGCTCGACCGCGTTGCCGCCGCCGCCGCCCACGCCGATGACCTTGATCTGGGTGCCCTGGTTGAATTCTTCAACTTCGATCATTTCGATGCTCATTTGGAAGCTCCTTTTGTGGCCCTTGGAACGGTGTCGCCGGGCAATCTGTCAATACAAAAAATCTGCGGAATCGGGGAATGGCGAGGGTTCATCCAGGCGGCCCGGTGCATTCGGTGCACCGCCCTCGCTGGTGGCGTTCCAGGCTCATGGCGTTGGCCGGCGTGAGGGCCGGGCTCGAAGACAGCGTGTTCGCGTTGTTCATCAGAAGGTCCCCACAAACCAGTTTTTGACCCGCTCGAGTGCGCCTTGCATCGAGCCCGCTTTCTGTGCCACCTTGTGCCCGCGCACGCGCGCCAGGCGCGCTTCCTCGAGCAGGCCCATCACCGTGGCCGCGCGCGTCTGCGCGACCATGTCGGACAGAGCGCTGGTGTAGTTCGGGATGCCGCGGCGCACGGGCTTGAGGAAGATGTCCTCGCCCAGTTCGACCATGCCCGGCATCACCGCGCTGCCGCCGGTGAGCACGATGCCCGACGACAGCATCTCTTCATGGCCGGAGTCGCGCAGCACCTGCTGCACCAGCGAGAAGATTTCCTCCACGCGCGGCTCGATCACGCCGGCCAGCGCCTGGCGGCTGAGCATGCGCGGGCCGCGATCGCCCAGGCCGGGCACTTCCACCTGCGTGTCCGGATCGGCCAGCAGCTGCTTGGCGCAGCCGCTTTCCACCTTGATGTCTTCGGCGTCCTTGGTCGGCGTGCGCAGGGCCATGGCGATGTCGCTGGTGATCAGGTCGCCCGCGATCGGGATGACCGCCGTGTGGCGGATCGCGCCGCCCGAGAAGATCGCCACGTCGGTCGTGCCCGCGCCGATGTCCACCAGCGCCACGCCGAGTTCCTTCTCGTCGTCGGTCAGGATGGCCTGGCTGGACGCCAGCGGGTTGAGCATGAGCTGGTCCACTTCCAGGCCGCAGCGGCGCACGCACTTGATGATGTTTTCGGCCGCGCTCTGCGCGCCGGTGACGATGTGCACCTTGGCTTCCAGGCGGATGCCGCTCATGCCGATCGGCTCTTTCACCTCCTGGCCGTCGATCACGAACTCCTGCGGCTCCACCAGCAGCAGGCGCTGGTCGGTGGAGATGTTGATCGCCTTGGCGGTCTCGATCACGCGCGCCACGTCGGTGGCGCTGACCTCGCGGTCCTTGATGGCCACCATGCCGCTGGAGTTGATGCCGCGGATGTGGCTGCCGGTGATGCCGGTGTAGACGCGCGCGATGCGGCAGTCGGCCATCAGCTCGGCTTCTTTCAAGGCCTGCTGGATGCTCTGCACCGTGGCGTCGATGTTGACCACCACGCCGCGCTTGAGGCCGTGGCTGGCCGACACGCCCAGGCCCGCGAGCTTGAGTTCGCCGTTGGACTGGACCTCGGCGACCACCACCATGATCTTGGCGGTGCCGATGTCGAGTCCGACCACCAAATCCTTGTATTCCTTGGCCATGATTGCTTCTTGATTACCTTCGGTTTTGAGATCCGCCAGCCGGCGTGTCGGTCACGGTGGTCACGCCGCGCAGGCGCAGCGCGTAGCCATTGGGGTAGCGCAGGTCCACGGACTGAACCGCGCCCGCGTAACGTTCGGTGAGCTGCGCCAGCGTGCCGGTGAAGCGGCGCGTGCGCGCCAGCAGTTCGTCGGGCGTGCCGCGGCCCAGCTCCACCTGGGCGCCGCTGTCGAGCTTGGCGCGCCAGGTGCCGCGCTCGGTGAGTTCGAGCCGCTCCAGGCCCAGGTCGAGGCGGCCGAGTTCGGTTTGCAGCAGCTGGTAGAGCGACCACACCTGGGCCGACTTCTCGACCGGGCCGGCCAGTTCGGGCAGGCCATCGCTGTCGTCGGGGCTGGCATCGAACACCTCGCCCAGGCGATTGACCAATTGGCCCGAACCCGACTCGCCCCACCAGGCCACGGCCTGGTGCTCTTCCAGCGTCACGCGCAGGCGGTTGGGGAACTCGCGCTGCACCACGGCCTTGCGCACCCAGGGCACGGACTCGAACAGCTGGCGCACCTGCTGCAGGTCCACGGTGAGGAAGCTGCCGTTCAGGCGCGTCTTCATCTGCGACGAGAGCTGGGCGCGGAAGGTCACGGCGTTCTGGTGCGCCACGTCGCCATGCACGGCGATGGCCTTGACCGACCAGATCGGGTGGCGCACCAGCCAGGTGGTGAACAGGCCCAGGCTCAGCACGGCGAACACCGCGACCAGGACGTGCGTGACCACGGTCATGAGCTTGACGTCCAAGGGCAGTTCGGTGCTGGGCATGGTGGTGTTCCGGGGCTCAGGCCGCGTGGTCCAGCGAGGCGGTGGCCAGCAGCGCCACGCACAGGTCTTCGTACGACAGGCCGGCCGCCTTGGCCGACATCGGCACCAGCGAGTGGCCGGTCATGCCGGGCGAGGTGTTGATCTCGAGCAGCCAGGGCTTGCGGGTCTTGGCGTCGATCATCACGTCGGCGCGCGACCAGCCACGGCAGTCCAGCGTGAGGTAGGCCTTGAGCACCAGCGCCTGGATGGCGGCCTCTTCACCTTCGGGCAGGCCGCAGGGCACGAGGTACTTGGTGTCGTCGGTGAAGTACTTGTTCTGGTAGTCGTAGTTGCCTTCGGGCGCGACGATGCGGATCACCGGCAGGGCTCTTGCGTCGGCGCCCGTGCCCAGCACCGGGCAGGTGACCTCGTCGCCCGCGATGAACTGCTCGCACATCACCAGCGGATCCAGCCTGGCAGCGAGTTCGTAGGCGGCGGCGCATTGCGCCTCGCTGATCACCTTGGTCAGGCCGATGGTGGAGCCTTCGCGCACGGGCTTGACGATCATGGGCGAACCCAGCGCCTTGAACGCGGCCAGGGTCTCGTCGGCGCTGTGCACCTGGCGCCAGGCCGGCGTGGCCAGGCCTTCGGCGATCCAGATGCGCTTGGTCATGAGCTTGTCCATGGCCACGCTGGAGGCCATCACACCGGGGCCGGTGTAGGGAATGCCCATCAGCTCCAGGGCCCCCTGCACCGTGCCGTCTTCACCGAAGCGGCCGTGCAGCGCGATGAAGCAGCGCTGGAAACCTTCGCGCTTGAGTTCGCCCATCTCGCGCTCGGCCGGATCGAAGGCGTGCGCGTCGACGCCCTTCGATTGCAGCGCGGCCAGCACGCCCTTGCCCGACATGAGCGAGACCTCGCGCTCGGCCGAGCGCCCGCCCATCAGCACGGCCACCTTGCCAAGCGACCTGGCATCCACCGTCATTGCCTTCTCCTGTTTCATGCGGTTGCTCCCTGCGCCAGCTCGATCACGCGACCGGCGACCGCGCCCACCGTGCCCGCGCCCATGCAGAGCACCACATCGCCGTCGCGCGCGTTGTCGAGCACGGCCTGCGGCATGGCGGCGATGTCGTCCACGAACACGGGTTCGAGCTTGCCGGCCACGCGCAACGCGCGCGCCAGCGAGCGGCCATCGGCCGCGACGATGGGGGCTTCGCCGGCCGCGTACACCTCGGCCAGCAGCACGGCATCGGCCTGGCCGATGACTTTCACGAAGTCTTCGAAGCAGTCGCGCGTGCGGGTGTAGCGGTGCGGCTGGAAGGCCAGCACCAGCCGGCGGCCCGGGTAGGCACCGCGCGCGGCCGACAGCGTGGCGGCCATCTCCACCGGGTGGTGGCCGTAGTCGTCCACCACGGTGCAGCTGCCGCCCGAAGGCAGCGCGGCTTCGCCGTAGCGCTGGAAGCGCCGACCCACGCCCTTGAACTCGGCCAGCGCCTGCTGCACGGCCTCGTCGGGCACGTTCAGCTCCACCGCGATGCCGATGGCGGCCAGGGCGTTGAGCACGTTGTGGTTGCCGGGCAGGTTGAGCACCACGTCCAGGTCGGGCAGCTCCACGCCGTTGCGGCGCTGCACGGTGAAGTGCATCTGCGTGTCCACCGCGCGCACGTTGATCGCGCGCACCTGCGCGTCTTCCGCGAAGCCGTAGCTGGTGATGGGCCGCGCGATCTGGGGCAGGATCTCGCGGATCGCCGCGTCGTCCACGCACACCACGGCCGCGCCGTAGAACGGCATCTTGTGCAGGAAGTCCACGAAGGCGGACTTGAGCTTGCCGAAGTCGTGGCCGTAGGTGTCCATGTGGTCGGCGTCGATGTTGGTGACGACCGAGAGCACCGGCAGCAGGTTGAGGAAGGAGGCGTCGGACTCGTCGGCCTCGACCACGATGTACTCGCCCGACCCCAGCTGGGCGTTCGCGCCGGCGCTGTTGAGGCGGCCCCCGATCACGAAGGTCGGGTCCAGCTGGGCGGCGGCCAGCACGCTGGCCACCAGGCTGGTGGTGGTGGTCTTGCCGTGCGTGCCGGCGATCGCCAGCGCCCTTCTTCATGCGCATCAGCTCGGCCAGCATCACCGCGCGCGGCACCACCGGCACGAGTTTCGCGTGCGCGGCCACCACCTCGGGGTTGTCTTCCTTCACCGCGGTCGAGGTGACGATGGCGTCGGCGCCCTCGATGTTCGCGGCGTCGTGGCCCACGAACACCTGGGCGCCCAGCGCCACCAGCCGGCGCGTGACGGTGCTCTCGCCCAGGTCGCTGCCGGAGATGCGGTAGCCCTGGTTGAGCAACACCTCGGCGATGCCGCTCATGCCGGCACCGCCGATGCCGACGAAGTGGATGTGACGGATGGCGTGCTTCATGGATTCGGGACTTTCGCGAGTTGCTCGCAGGCGGACACCACGGCCGCCACGGCTTCGGTCTTTTGCATCTGTTTGGCCTGGGTGCGACTGGCCAGCAGTTGCTCGCGCTGCACGGTCTGCAGGGTTTGCGCGAGCCGCTGGGGGGTGAGTTCGGTCTGGGGCACCAGCCAGGCGGCGCCGGCATCCACCAGGAAGCGGGCGTTGGTGGTCTGGTGGTCGTCCACCGCCGAGGGGAACGGCACGAACAGCGCGGCCGCGCCGACGGCGGCGATCTCGGTCACGGTGCTGGCGCCGCTGCGGCAGACGATGAGATCGGCGTCGGCGAAGGCCTGCGCGGTGTCGTCGATGAAGGGCGTGAGCTCGGCGTGGATGCCGGCGGCGATGTAGTTGGCGCGCAGCGCGTCGATCTGCTTCTCGCCGCTCTGGTGCGTGACCTGCGGCTGCTGCACCTTGGGCAGCAGCGCCAGCGCCTGCGGCACCACGTCGTTGAGCGCCTTCGCGCCCAGGCTGCCGCCCACCACCAGCAGGCGCAGCGGGCCACTGCGGCCGGCGAAGCGCTCGGCCGGCGCGGCCTGGCGCAGGAAAGGCGTGCGCAGGGGGTTGCCCACCCACTCGGCCTTCTTGAACACGTTCGGGAAGGCGGTGAACACGCGGTCGGCCACACCGGCCAGCACCCGGTTGGCCATGCCGGCCACCGAGTTCTGCTCGTGCAGCACCAGCGGCTTGCCGGCGAGCACGCCCATCATGCCGCCGGGGAAGCTGATGTAGCCGCCCAGGCCCACGACCACGTCGGGCTTGACGCGGCGCACCACCTGCAGCGACTGCCAGAAGGCGCGCAGCAGGCGCAGCGGCAGCAGCGCGACCGTGACCAGCCCCTTGCCGCGCACGCCACCGAAGTCGATGGTCTCCAGCGCGAAGCCGCGCGGCGGCACGAGCCGGCTTTCCATGCTGCCGGGCGCGCCCAGCCAGTGCACGCGCCAGCCGCGCTCGCGCAAGGCTTCGGCCACGGCCAGGCCGGGGAAGATGTGGCCGCCGGTGCCACCGGCCATGATGAGGGCGCAGGGAGCCGTCACGAGCGCCCTCCCTTCATCATCTGGCGGTTCTCGTAGTCCACGCGAAGCACGAGCGCGATGGCCACCAGGTTCAGCAGAATGGCCGAACCGCCGTAACTCATCAGCGGCAGCGTCAGGCCCTTGGTGGGCAGCGCGCCCAGGTTCACGCCGATGTTGATGAAGGCCTGGAAGCCCATCCACAGGCCCACGCCCTGTGCCACCAGGCCGGCGAAGACCTGGTCGAGCGCGATGGCCTGACGGCCGATGTGCATGATGCGGCGCGTGAGCCAGAGGAACAGCGCGATCAGCACCACGACGCCGAGCAGGCCGAACTCCTCGCCGATCACGGCGAGCAGGAAGTCGGTGTGCGCCTCGGGCAGCCAGTGCAGCTTCTCCACGCTGCCGCCCAGGCCGACGCCGAAGATCTCGCCCCGGCCGAAGGCGATCAGCGAGTGCGAGAGCTGGTAGCCCTTGCCCAGGGCGTGCTCCACGCTCCAGGGGTCGAGGTAGGCGAAGACGCGCTGGCGGCGGAACTCGCTGGTCATGACCATGAGCGCGAACGCGCCCACCACCACCAGCGCCATCAGGAAGAACATGCGCGCGTTCACGCCACCCAGGAACAGGATGCCCATGGCGATCACCACGATCACCATGAAGGCGCCCATGTCGGGCTCGGCCAGCAGCAGCATGCCGACCACACCCACGGCCACCGCCATCGGGGCCACGGCGTGGAAGAAGCGTTCCTTGACCTCCATCTTGCGCACCATGTAGCTGGCGGCGTAGAGCAACACGGCCAGCTTGGCCAGTTCGGAAGGCTGAAAGTTCATGATGCCCAGCGAGATCCAGCGGCGCGCGCCGTTCACGCCCCGGCCGATGAAGGGCAGCAGCACCAGCGCGAGCAGCACCAGCGCCAGCGCGAACAGCCAGGGCGCCATCTTTTCCCACGAGCGCAGCGGGAACTGGAAGGCCACCATGGCCGCGATCACGCCGATCACCATGGAGATGCCGTGCCGCAGCACGAAGTGGGTGTGGGCGTAGTTCTGGAAGCGCGGGTTGTCGGGCAGCGCGATGGAGGCGGAATACACCATCACCAGGCCCCAGGCGAGCAGCGCCACCACCACCCACAGCAGAGGCTGGTCGAAACCGAGTTCGCGCACCGCCACGTTGCGCGTGCCGGCATAGGTGCGGTTGGACAGTCGCACCGGCAGGTTGTCGCGCGAGGAGCCTCCGGCGAGCGCGCCCGCGAGGTCGCGTCCCGGGAAGCGTGGCAGCAGGCCGGCCAGGCCGGCGCGCAGGCGCTCGCCCCAGGGGGCGCGGTTGGCCTGGGCGGCGGCGGCGGTTTTCTTCTTCACAGTCCCCCCTCCAGGCTCAGGCCCTGCTCGGCGGCCAGGGCGTGCACCGCTTCCACGAACACGCGGGCGCGGTGCATGTAGTTGTCGAACATGTCCAGGCTGGCGCAGGCCGGCGACATCAGCACCGCATCGCCCGCGCGCGCCTGCTGCGCGCAGAGCGCGACGGCGTCGGGCAGCGTGGCGGCGTCGAGCTGGGGCACCCCGGCCTCCTGCAGCGCGTTGCCCACGGCCTCGCGGATGCGGCCGGCGTCGCGGCCGATGTAGACCACGGCGCGCGCGAAGCGGGCCAGCGGCTCGGCCAGCGGCAGGAAGTCCTGCCCCTTGCCATCGCCACCCAGGATGACGACCAGCCGGCGGTCCACGCCCAGACCGCGCACGGCCGCCAGCGTGGCACCCACATTGGTGCCCTTGCTGTCGTCGAAGTACTCGACCTCGTCGAGGATGGCCACGGGTTCCACGCGGTGCGGCTCGCCGCGGTACTCGCGCAGGCCGTGCAGCATGGGACCGAGCGCGGCGCCGGTGGACGTGGCCAGCGCGAGCGCGGCCAGGGCGTTGGCCGCGTTGTGGCGGCCACGGATGCGCAGCGCGTCCACGGGCATGAGGCGCTGGAAATAGATCTCTTCGTCTTCTTCGGCACCACGGCCGCGCTTGCGCGTTTCGTCCAGCGCCAGGGCGCGCACCAGCCAGGCCATGCCATTGACCGATTCGATGCCCCAGTCGCCCGCGCGGGTGGGCGCGTCCAGGCCGAAGCTGGCCCAGGGGCGCGCGCTCTGCTGGCGGTTGCGGTTGCCCACTTTCACGGTCACCAGGCCGGGCTGCATGCCCATGACCAGCGGGTCGTCGCGGTTGAGCAGCATCAGGGCCTGCGCGCCGAACACCGCCTTCTTGGCCAGGGCGTAAGCGGCCATGTTGCCGTGCCAGTCCAAGTGGTCTTCGGTGAGGTTGAGCACGGTGGCCGCGGTGGGCACGCCGTCCCAGTCGCCGCCGGCGGTGCCGTCGAGCTGGAAGCTGGAGAGTTCCAGCACCCAGGCCTGGGGCAGGTGCGCCGGCTGCGGGGGCTCCACGGGCGGCGGCACGAGCTGGGTCGGGCCTTCGCCTTCTGCCTCGGCATCCGCCGGGACCACGGCTTCATCGGCCTCGTCGATCTCTGCGTCGGCGTCTTCCTCGGGCGCCGCCTCGGCTTCGACGGCCACGGGGGCCTCGGGTGCGCACCTGGGCCTGCGCTTCGGCCTGCGCCTGCGCTTCTTCGGCCGCCGCGCGTTCGTCGTCGGCCGCCTGCGCCACGGCTTCGGTGTCCAGCGCGGCGGACAGCACGTCGAGCAGGGCCGGGCCGATGTTGCCGGCCACGGCCACGTTCAGGCCGGCGCGCTGCAGCAGCAGGCCGGTGAGCGAGGTGACGGTGGTCTTGCCATTGGTGCCCGTGATGCCCAGCACCTTGGGCTTGTACGGCAGGCGCGCGCGCTGCGAGAGTTCGCGCAGGGCGCGGGCGAACAGGTCGAGCTCACCGACCACGGCCACGCCGCGCTCCGTTGCCCAGCCGAACACGCCCTGCAGCATCTCGGGCGCCAGGCCCGGGCTGCGCGCGATCAGGTTCCACTCGGCGCGCGCCAGCAGCGTGTCGTCGAATGGTCCGGCCACGAAATTCGCGTCCGGGCACTCGGCGCGCAGCACCGCCAGCTGGGGCGGCGTCTCGCGCGTGTCGGCCACGGTCACGCGCGCACCCTGGCGGACGCACCAGCGCGCCATGGCCAGGCCGGAGGCGCCCAGACCGAGGATGAGAACGGACTGCTGATTCATCGCAGCTTGAGCGTGGACAGCCCCACGAGGCACAACAGCATGGTGATGATCCAGAAGCGCACGACGACCTGCGTCTCCTTCCAGCCCTTTTTCTCGAAGTGGTGGTGCAGCGGCGCCATCTGGAACAGGCGCCGGCCCGTGCCGTAGCGCCGCTTGGTGTACTTGAACCAGCTCACCTGCAGCATCACCGACAGCGCCTCGACCACGAAGATGCCGCCCATGATGGCGAGCACGATTTCCTGGCGCACGATGACGGCGATGGTGCCCAGCGCGCCGCCCAGCGCGAGCGCGCCCACGTCGCCCATGAACACCTGCGCCGGGTGGGTGTTGAACCACAGGAAAGCCAGGCCCGCGCCGGCCATGGCGGCGCAGAAGATCAGCAACTCACCCGCGCCGGGGATGTGCGGCAGCAGCAGGTAGCGCGCGAACACCGTGTTGCCGGTGACGTAGGCGAACACGCCCAGCGCCGAGCCGACCATGACCACCGGCATGATCGCCAGGCCGTCGAGGCCGTCGGTGAGGTTGACGGCGTTGCTCGAACCGACGATGACCAGGTAGGTCATGATCACGAAACCGAACACGCCCAGCGGGTAGCTGATTTCCTTGAAGAAGGGCACCAGCAGGCCGGCCTGCGGCGGCAGGTCCACGCTGAAACCCGAACGCACCCAGGCGACGAAGAGTTCGAGCACGCGCAGGTTGCTGGACTCGGACACGCTGAACACCAGGTAGAACGCGGCCACCAGGCCGATCACCGACTGCCAGAAGTACTTTTCGCGCGAGCGCATGCCTTCCGGGTCCTTGTTGACCACCTTGCGCCAGTCGTCCACCCAGCCGATGGCACCGAAACCCAGGGTCACCAGCAGCACGATCCACACGAAGCGGTTGGTGAGGTCGAACCACAGCAGCGTGGACAGCGCGATCGAGAACAGGATGAGCACACCGCCCATGGTGGGCGTGCCGCCCTTGCTCAGGTGGGTCTGCATGGCGTACTCGCGGATCGGCTGGCCGATCTTGAGCGCGGCCAGGCGCCGGATGAAGTACGGGCCCGCGACCAGGCCGACCAGCAGCGCGGTCATGGCCGCCATCACGGCGCGGAAGGTGAGGTACTGGAACACCCGCAGGGATCCGAATTCGGGCGACAGGCCTTGCAGCCAGAGGGCCAGGCTAGGCAGCATGGGCGTTGTCCTTCTTGTCTCTTGTTTGAGCGGGGTCCAGCGCCAGCAGCGCCTGCACCACGCGTTCCATGCGCATGAAGCGCGAGCCCTTGACGAGCACGCTGCGGTACACCGGCCGGTCGTCGGTCACGGCGGCGCAGACGGCGCCAGCCAGGGCTGGCACTTCGACCCAATGAATGATTTTGGGCAGGGGCGCGCTGGCCTGGCGCATCCAGTCGCCCGCGACGTGCACGGCCTCGATGCCGCGCGCCAGGGCGTGGCGCAGCACCTCGTCGTGGAACGCCAGGCCCTGTTCGCCGACCTCGCCCATGTCGCCCAGCACCAGCAGGCGCGGCGCGGGCAGCTCGGCCAGCACGTCGATGGCGGCGCGCACCGAGTCGGGGTTGGCGTTGTAGGTGTCGTCGATCAGGGTGACGTGGCGGTCGTTCACGCGCAGCGCGAGGGCGCGCGAGCGCCCGCCCACCGGTTCGAATGCGTCCAGGCCGCGCACCACGGCGTCCAGCGGCACACCGGCGGCCAGGGCGCAGGCGGTGGCCGCCAGGGCGTTGCGCACGTTGTGGCGGCCGGCGATGCGCAGGCGCACCGAGGCTTCGCCCAGCGGAGAGACGAAGCTCAGCGCCCACGCGCCTTCGGCCCACTCGGTCTTGAGCGCCTTCACATCGGCGGCCTCGTCGCGGTCGCTGAAGGTGATGATCCGCCGCGCTCCGGCGAACTCGCGCCACAGCGGGGTGTAGGTGTCGTCGGAGGGGAACACGGCCACCCCATCGGCGCCCAGCGCCTGGATGACCTGCCCGTTCTCGCGCGCCACGGCTTCCACCGTGGCCATGAATTCCAGGTGCTCGCGCTGCGCGTTGTTGACCAGCGCCACCGTGGGCAGCGCCAGCGCGGCGAGTTCGGCGATCTCGCCCGGGTGGTTCATGCCCAGCTCCACCACCGAGAGGCGGTGCGCGGCGGTGATGCGCAGCAGGGTGAGCGGCACGCCGATGTCGTTGTTGAAGTTGCCCTGCGTGGCGTGCGCGGCCTCGCCCGCGGCGGCGCGCAGGATGGACGCGATCATCTGCGTGACCGTGGTCTTGCCGTTGCTGCCGGTCACGGCGATCAGCGGCAGGTCGAACTGACCGCGCCAGCGGCGCGCCAACTCGCCGAGCGCTCGCCGGGTGTCGGGCACTTCCACGCCGGGCAGGCCGGCCTCGGCCAGGCCCTGGTGGGCGATGGCGGCCAGCGCGCCCTGCCCTCGCGCCTGCGGCAGGAAGTCGTGCGCGTCGAAGCGCTCGCCCTTCAGCGCCACGAAGAGGTCGCCCGGCTGCAGGCTGCGGGTGTCGGTGTGCACGCGGGTGAACGGCAGATCGGGCTGGCCGACCACGCGGGCGCCGTCGAGCTGCGGCAGGAGCTGGCCCAGGGTCTTCATGCGTGGGCCCCCTGTCCGTGGCGCTGCGCGAGCGCGGCGCGCGCCTGCTGCAGATCGGAAAACGGTTTCTTCACGCCCATCACGTCCTGGTAGTCCTCGTGGCCCTTGCCGGCGATCAGCACCACGTCGCGCGCCTCGGCTCGCGCCACCGCCAGGGCGATGGCCTGGGCGCGGTCGGGTTCGACCAGTGCGGCATCCGACGAGGAGAGGCCGGCCACCATCTGGCGCAGGATCGCCATCGGGTCTTCGCTGCGCGGGTTGTCGCTGGTGAGCACCGGGCGCTGCGCCTCGCGCTCGGCGGCCGCGGCCATCAGCGGGCGCTTGCCGGCATCGCGGTCGCCGCCGCAACCCACCACCACCCAGAGCGCGCCGCCGCGCTGGCGCGCCAGCGGTTGCAGGGCCTGCAGGGCTTTTTCGAGTGCGTCGGGCGTGTGCGCGTAGTCCACCAGCACCAGCGGCTGACCAGGCTGGCCGACCGCGGCCTGCTCCATGCGGCCGGGCACGGGCGTGAGCGCGGCGCAGGCCTGCACGGCGTCGGCCAGGGGCACGCCGAGGGCGCGCGCGCTGGCCAGCACGCACAGCAGGTTGGACACGTTGTAGCGGCCCACCAGCGGCAGGCTCAGCGCGTGCTGGGCCAGGGTGCGGCCGCGCGCGTCGCGCTCGCCGATCTGCAGGGCCATGCCGCTGTCGGTGAAGGCCAGGTCCTGCGCGAACAGGCGCGCGCGCCCGTGGTGGCCGGCTTCGATGGCCACGGTCCAGAGGTCCAGCCCCCGGCGGGCGAGCGTGGCGGCCAGGTCCGCGCCGCGGGCGTCGTCGATGTTGACCACCGCGCTGGCCAGGTCCGGCCAGTCGAACAGCCCGGCCTTGGCGGTCCAGTAGGCCTCCATGCTGCCGTGGAAGTCGAGGTGGTCCTGCGTGAAATTGGTGAACACGGCCACGCGCAGTTGCGTGGCGTTGAGCCGGCCTTCGACAATGCCGATGGACGACGCCTCGATGGCGCAGGCCTTCAGGCCGGTGTCGACGAAGCGGCGCAGTTCGGCCTGCAGCATGACGGGGTCGGGCGTGGTCAGGCCGGTGGCGACCAGCGGTCGTTCCGCCTGGCCGGGCTGGGGCGGGCGCCCCATGCCCAGCGTGCCGATCACCGCGCAGGGTTTGGCGCAGAAGGACAGCAGCTGCGCCGTCCACCAGGCGGTGGAGGTCTTGCCGTTGGTGCCGGTGATGCGCAACCATGTCGAGGGCGGCGCTCGGCGTGCCGTGGAACGCGCTGGCGATCGCGCCGGCCGAGGCCTTGAGGCCTGGCACCGCCAGCACGCGTTCGTCGTCGAAGCCATAGCTTGGTGCGCCCTCGTGCTCCACCAGCGCCGCGACGGCGCCCGCCTGGAGCGCGCCCGCCACGAAGCGGCGCCCGTCGGTGGCCGCACCCGGCCAGGCCACGAAGCCATCGCCCGCACCCACGCGGCGGCTGTCGCAGTGCAGGGCACGCACGCCGCGCTCGCGCAGCCAGTCGGCCACGGCCTGGGGGTCCTGGATGGTGCGCAGCATCAGAACGACTCCTCCACCACGTGGGTGACGATCTGCGGCTTCACGTTCATGTCGGGCTGCACGCCGAGGATGCGCAAGGTCTGCTGCACAGTCTCGCTGAACACCGGCGCGGCCACCAGGCCGCCGAAGTACTGCCCGTTGCTGGGCTCGTCGATCATCACCGCGACCACGATGCGCGGCGCTTCCACCGGCGCCAAGCCCACGAACCAGCTGCGGTACTTCTTCTCGGCGTAACCCTTGCCTTCCTGCTTGTGCGCGGTGCCGCTCTTGCCGCCCACCGAATAGCCCATGGTCTGGGCGCGCGAGCCGGTGCCGCCCGGGCCGGCGGCCAGGCCGAGCATCTGGCGCACGGCGATCGAGTTCTTGGCGCTGAACACACGCACGCCGGCGGTCTGGGTGTCGGACTTCTGCAGGGTCAGGGGAATCAGCTCGCCGTCGCGCGCGAAGATGGTGTAGGCCTGCGCGAGCTGGAACAGCGAGGCCGACAGGCCGTAGCCGTAGCTCATGGTGGCCTGCTCGATCGGGCGCCACGTTTTGTAGGGACGCAGGCGGCCCGTGACCGCACCGGGGAACGGCACCTGCGGCTTCTGGCCGAAGCCGGCCTGCGCGTAGGTTTCCCACATCTCGCGCGGGCTCATCTGCATGGCATCTTGACCGTGCCCACGTTGCTGGACTTCTGGATCACCTGGGACACGGTGAGCACGTCGTTCGGGTGCGAATCGCTGATCGTCGAGCCGCCGATGGTGATGCGGCCGGGCGCGGTGTGGATGGGGGTGTTGGGCGTGACCAGGCCCTTTTCCAGCGCCAGCGCGGCGATGAAGGGCTTCATGGTCGAACCGGGTTCGAAACTGTCGGTGAGCACGCGGTTGCGCAGCTGCTCGCCCGTCAGGTTCTGGCGCCGGTTGGGGTTGTAGCTGGGGTAGTCTGCGCAGGGCCAGCACCTCGCCCGAGACCGTGTCGAGCACGATCACGCTGCCGGCGTGCGCCTTGTGCGCGAGCACCGCGTCCTTGAGCTTCTGGTACGCGAAGTACTGCACCTTGCTGTCGATGGACAGCTGCAGGTCGGGGCCGTCCACCGGCGGCACCACGTCGCGCACGTCCTCGACCACACGGCCGAGCCGGTCCTTGATCACGCGGCGCGAGCCGCTCTTGCCGGCCAGCTGCTGGTTGAACGCGAGTTCCACGCCCTCCTGGCCGATGTCTTCCACGTTGGTGAAACCCACCACGTGCGCGGCGGCCTCGCCCTCGGGGTACTGGCGCTTGTACTCGCGGCGCTGGTAGATGCCCTTGATGCCGAGCGCCGCGATCTCCTTGGCCACCGGATCGTCCACCTGGCGCTTGATCCAGACAAAGGTCTTGTCGTCATCGGCCAGGCGCTTGCGCAGGTCGGCCAGCGGCATCTCGAGCAGCTTGGCGAGCTGGCGCAGCTTGGGCTCGGCGCGGTCCACGTCTTCAGGAATCGCCCAGATGCTTTGCGCGACCACGCTGGACGCGAGGATCAGGCCGTTGCGGTCGAGCACGCGGCCGCGGTTGGCCGGCAGTTCCAGCGTGCGTGCGAAACGCACTTCGCCCTGGCGCTGGAAGAAGTCGTTGCCGAACACCTGCACGTAGGCGGCGCGGCCGGCCAGGCCCGCGAAAGCCACGGCCAGCGCGGCCACGATGAACTTGCTGCGCCACACCGGGGTGCGGCTGGCCAGCAGGGGGCTCGCGGAGTAGTTGATGCTGCGCCCCATGGTCAGCGCTCCGGCGTGGGGTTCGTTGCCGCCGGCTGCGACGGCTCGAACACGGTGACGTACTGCGTGATGCCCGGCGTCACCGGGCGCATCTGCAACTGGCGCGCGGCCAGCAGCTGCACCCGCGCCGGCGTGGCCTGGGCGCGTTTCTGCACCTGCAGTTGCTCGTGCTCGGACTCCAGCTTGCGCGCCTGGGCCTGCGAGCGGTCCAGCGCGGTGTAAAGCCGGCGCGATTCGTACTGGGTGTGCACAAGGTAGAAGGCGCTCGCGATCACGGCCGCCAGCAGCACGAGGTTCAGGCGGATCATGCCGGCGCCTCCGTGCGCTCGGCCACGCGCATGACGGCGCTGCGCGAGCGCGGATTGGCCTTGACTTCCTCGTCGGAAGGCATCACGCGCTTGAGGCCGCACAGGGCCATGGGCGCGGGTTCGGCGAAAGGCACGCGGCGGTCCACCACGGCGCGCGAATGGCGCGCCATGAACTGCTTGACCATGCGGTCTTCGAGCGAATGGAAGCTGATCACCACCAGTTTTCCTCCGGGACGCAACACGTGCAGGCTGGCCTCTAGCGCTTGTTGCAACTCTTCAAGCTCGGCGTTGATGAAAATCCGAAAAGCCTGAAATGTGCGCGTTGCAGGGTCCTTGCCCGGCTCGCGGGTTTTGACCGCGCCAGCCACGACTTCGGCCAGCTCGCTGGTGGTTCGAAAAGGGCCCCGTTCCTGTCGGCGACGATCAATCGCCTTTGCAATCGATTGAGCAAACCGTTCTTCGCCATAGTCACGAATGACCTCCGACAGGGTTGAGACCTCGGCCGTCTCCAGCCACTGAGCCACGCTCTGGCCGCGCGTGGTGTCCATGCGCATGTCCAGAGGTCCGTCGTGGCGAAAAGAAAAACCCCGTTCGGGGTCGTCGATCTGCGGGGAGCTCACGCCCAGGTCCATCAGCAGGCCGTCGGCGCTCGCATCGCCCAGTTCGCCCAGGTGGCTGAACCCCTCGTGCCGGATGGAAAAACGGCCATCGCTGGCCGCCAGTTCCTTTGCCGCCTGGACCGCCTGAGGATCTTTGTCGAAGACGGTCAGCCGCCCCTTGCGGGACAACTGCTCGAGGATCAGCCGGGAGTGGCCGCCGCGCCCGAAAGTGGCGTCGACGTAGTGCCCGTCCGGGTTGATGCCGAGGGCTTGCACAGCCTCGTTCAACAGGACGGTTTGATGGTTCCATGCGCCTTGCACCATGGCCCTTAGAAAGAGAAGTCCTTGAAGACATCGGGCATCTCGGCCTGCATGGCTTCGGCTTCCTGCGCCGCGTAGACCTGCGCGTCCCACAGCTCGAAGTAGGCGCCCATGCCCAGCAGGACCACGTCCTTGCTGATGCCGGCGCCCGCGCGCAGTTCAGGCGAGACCAGCACGCGACCGGAGGTGTCCATGTCCACGTCCATCGCATTGCCCAGAAAGATGCGCTTCCACCACTGCGCCTGCATGGGCAAGGAGGCGATGCGGTCACGGAACTGTTCCCAGGCGCTGCGGGGGAATACCATGAGGCAGCCGTGGGGGTGCTTGGTGATGGTGAGTGCCGCGCCCAGGGCGTCCCGGTGCCGGGTCGGCATGGACAGCCGGCCCTTCACATCGAGACTGAGAGAAGACGCACCCTGGAACACCGCTTTTAGCCCTTAGAAGACACTTTTCACCACTTAATTGCACTTTTTTCCACTTTATCAGGAAATACCCTGCGCGCAACGGGCCAGCTACACATTTTTTCAATGAAATCAACCACTTAGGAAGCATTTAGAAGCTTTATCGCGGTCAAAAACACATTAAAAGCAAGCACTTACAACAAGCACTGCATGTGAAGCTTCAAAACCCTGTTACATGCAGGGCTGTATGAATGATCAGGTGGGAGGAAAAAGGCTGGCGCGACGCCCGCGACACGGGGTGCGGACGGGCCGAAAGGGCACTCGGCGCGAAGCCGAGGCCCTGAGAGACTTCAGAGGATGTAGCGCGAAAGGTCTTCGTTGCGGCTGAGTTCGCCCAGGCGGGCGTCCACATAGGCCGCGTCGATGGTGATGGTCTGGCCTTGCAGGCGCGTGGCGTCGAAGCTCACCTCGTCCAGCAAATGCTCCATCACGGTGGAGAGACGGCGCGCACCGATGTTCTCGGTGCGCTCGTTCACGTCGTAGGCGATCTGCGCGAGGCGGCGGATGCCGTCGGGTGCAAAGGCCAGCGTCACGCCTTCGGTGGCCAGCAGCTCCTGGTACTGCTTCACCAGCGAGGCATGGGTCTGCGTGAGGATGGCCTCGAAGTCCTCCACCGACAGCGACTGCAGCTCGACGCGGATCGGAAAACGGCCCTGCAGTTCGGGGATCAGGTCGCTCGGCCGCGCGAGGTGGAACGCACCGCTGGCGATGAAGAGGATGTGATCGGTCTTGACCACACCGTATTTGGTGGACACCGTGGTGCCCTCCACCAGCGGCAGAAGGTCGCGCTGCACGCCCTGGCGCGACACCTCGGCCCCGCCCGCGTCGCTGCGCGAAGTGACCTTGTCGATCTCGTCGATGAACACAATGCCGTTCTGCTCGGCGTTGTGCAGCGCGCGGGTCTTGATCTCTTCCTCGTTGACCAGCTTGCCCGCCTCTTCGTCGATCAGCAGCTTCATGGCCTCGGCGATCTTGAGCTTGCGCGTCTGGCGCTTGCCGGCTCCCATCTGGCTGAACATGCCGCGCAGTTGCTCGGCCATCTCTTCCATGCCGGCCGGGCCCATGATCTCCATCGACGGCCGCGCCTCGGCCAGGTCGATCTCGATGTCGCGCTCGTCGAGCTGGCCTTCGCGCAGCTTCTTGCGGAAGTTCTGGCGTGCGATGCCCTCCGGCGTCGCCACGGCGGACGGCTCGCCCGCCACGCCGCGCGGCGGCGGAATGAGCACATCCAGGATGCGGTCCTCGGCGGCGTCTTCGGCGCGGGTGCGCTGCTTGCGCATCTCGACCTCTCGCGTCTGCTTGATCGCGATGTCGGCCAAGTCGCGGATGATGCTGTCCACGTCCTTGCCCACATAGCCCACCTCGGTGAACTTGGTGGCCTCGACCTTGATGAAGGGCGCATCGGCCAGTCGGGCCAGGCGGCGCGCGATCTCGGTCTTGCCCACACCGGTGGGTCCGATCATCAGGATGTTCTTGGGCGTGATCTCGGGTCGCAGCTTTTCATCGACCTGCTGGCGGCGCCAGCGGTTGCGCAAGGCGATGGCCACGGCGCGCTTGGCGCCCTTCTGGCCGATGATGAAACGGTCGAGTTCGGAAACGATTTCCTGGGGCGTCATGGAGGACATTACAAAACCTCCACGGTGTGGTTCATGTTGGTGTAGATGCACAGCTCGCCCGCGATCGCGAGCGACTTGCGCACCACCTCTTCCGCGCTGAGGTCGGTGTGGTCGATCAGGGCCTTGGCCGCGGCCTGCGCGTAAGCGCCGCCCGAGCCAATGGCCACGATGCCGTGCTCGGGTTCGAGCACGTCGCCGTTGCCGGTGATGATCAGCGAAGCGCTGTGATCGGCCACCGCGAGCATGGCCTCCAAGCGGCGCAGCACGCGGTCGGTGCGCCAGTCGCGCGTGAGTTCGATGGCCGCGCGCACCAGGTGGCCCTGGTGCTTCTCGAGCTTGGCTTCGAAGCGCTCGAACAATGTAAAGGCGTCGGCGGTGGCGCCGGCAAAACCCGCGAGCACCTGGTCGCGGTAGAGCTTGCGCACCTTGCGGGCCGTGCCCTTGACGACGATGTGGCCCAGCGTGACCTGGCCGTCACCGCCGATGGCGACCTGCACGCCCTGGGGTGTCTCGCGCCGCACGCAGACGATGGTGGTTCCGTGAAATGATTCCATGGCGCTTCAGTTGAGGACGGTCTGTGCGATTGCAACGGCGGCGCGCGCGTTTGTGCAACAGAAATGCAAGGAGGGCCGGCAGCGGCCTCGGTCAGTCGATGCGGACGACCACCTTGGCGTATTCAGTGATGCCGATCACGTGGAAGAACGCCGACACCAGTCGGTGCGCGTCCACGAACTGCACCACACGCCCTTCGGCATGGTGGTTCGACACCCAGTTGAGCAAGGTGCCCGCGGCCGAAAAGTCGACCCGGATCAGGTTGCGGCAGGAAATGATGAGCACGTCGGCGCCCTTGAGCTTGCGCTCCAGCGCTTCGAGCGTGACCTGCGGATCGCCTCGGATCTCGCCCGAGAGCTCGACCAGACCCAGTTGGCTGTAGTCACCCGCTTCGCTGTCAAGCACCGATTCGCTGTGCGGGAAGCCCGACGCCACCTGCTCCAGCACGGACTCGCCCAGCACCGATTGGCCGGCCTCGCCGGGCCTGTCCGCCGACTGCGACGAGTAGTAGCAGCGCGGCTTTTCCCAACCCGGTGGCGACACCTCGTAGGTCACGCAGAAATCGAGCGCGGTGAGTTCGAACTCGTCCGGCCGGTTCATGACGCGCAGCACCGCCATGCGCAACTCCCACCAGAGCTGTTCGACGTCGCGGCGGCCCGAGGGCGTCTGGCTCTTGAGCAAGTCCCGGAACGGCGACGACCCCTGGAAGCGCAACTCCACTTCCTGGTCGCCCCACAAGGTGAAGATGCCCAGCAGCGCGCGCGCCGCCTTGAGATCCATGCTTTCGAGCGGCGTCCAGTCGAGCACCCAGGGCTGTGCCGCGCGCAACAGCACGTTCTGCAGGGTGCCCACCGCGTGCGCGTCCAGTTCCGGCTCGCTCACCCACACCGCGCGGTTGTGGCCGGTGGAGGGCACATAGACCTTGCCGGTCATGCCGGCCACGGTCTCGGGCATGTCGTACCACTGGGGCGCGGAACGGCTGAAGCGGTTGACGAAATCCACCGCGCGGCTCTCGAAGGGGGCGAGCTGTCCCGTGGCGCGGTACAGGTCGAACAGGGCCAGCCAGTCTTCCTTTTCGTCGGCTTTGGCGCCCCCCTCACCCAAGACCTCCAGCAGGCCCTGCTCCGCCCCGGCGTCGTCGCCGTTGGCAAAACGGATCGCGGCCTCCTCCACTTCGGGGTCCTGCGCGATCTCCTGCACATCCAGGGCGTAGAAATGCGAGGCCGAGAACTCCTGGCCCGAACTGCGGTGCTCGTTCGTGGCCGTGGGCGCCACCAAGCCGGTGCGCGCAGGCGGCTGTGGAGGCGGCGGCGGGGCGGCGGACGCCACCTCGCGTTCCTGCGCCGGGCTCCAGCTCTTGCGCAGGGCAGCGGGTGCCGAGGCGGACTCCGGGATGTTCAGCACCGGGATGTCCAGCGACTGCACCGTCGCAGGCGCGGAGGCGGTCGGATTGGGCAAGGGACCGGGTTCGGTCTCGTCGTACTGCGCCTTGCGCTGCCGGACGCTGGACTCGGGCACGCTGGGCGCCAGGGGCACCTGCTTGGATTTGGCGGAGGCAAGGTTGCCAGGGCCGTGGGTGCCGGTGTTCAGGCCGGAGCCGGTGCTGACCAGGGAATCGGGCCCCTTGGTCTTCCACCACTGCATCGACATCTGGGCCTCGATCTCATCGATCTTCTTCAGGGTCTCGGCCCGGTCGTCCGGCTTGGACGGCAGGCTGCTCTGGAAGAACGAAGGACGCATGCCGGGCCCTTCGGCCCCGGTGCCCTCGCGGCTGCGGATCTTGCGCAGCATGTCGAACTCGCGCTTGCGCACGAAGTCGTTGCGCCGCTTGCGCTCGATCATTTCCTTGAGCGCGGCCTTGCTGTACTCGCTCTCGCGATCGGCCGTCCGGGTGTCCAGGTCCGACCAGCTGGTGGTCGGATGGCGCACGAACTTCACCACCTTGGACAGGAAGCCGCCGCTGGAGTCGTCCTTGGACATGGAAAGTCGGTACCGGAAATGAAACGGAAACTGAAACGAACGGCGAGGAACTGGGCTCAGTCCCCGAACATCTTCTGCTTGAGCTCCCGGCGCTGCTGGGCTTCGAGCGAAAGGCTGGCGGTGGGCCGGGCCATCAGGCGACCGACACCGATGGGCTCGCCGGTTTCTTCGCAGTAACCGTAGTCGCCGGAGTCGATGCGCGCGATCGCCTGTTCGATCTTCTTCAGCAGTTTGCGTTCCCGGTCCCGGGTGCGCAATTCGAGCGCGTGTTCTTCTTCGATCGTCGCGCGGTCGGCCGGATCGGGCACGACCACAGTGTCTTCGCGCAGGTGCTCGGTGGTTTCGCCAGCGTTGGCCAGCATGTCGGCCTTGAGCTGGGACAGCTTGCGACGGAAGTAGGCCAGCTGCAGGTCGCTCATGTACTCACTGTCGGGCATGGCTTGCACGTCCAGGTCGGTGAGTTGCTCGACCGGCAGGGTCTTCCAGTTGTTGGCCCGCTTGGGGTCTTTCTGGATGGAGGATGGCACGGGAGGGGTCATGACGGCACGTTGATTCATATGGGAGAAAGTCGCTTTGACAGCGTCTGGGGCGTGGGTGGGGACCACGGCGGCCTGCGTCATCTGCTCCATCATGACCTTTTTGGCCGCCCGCTTGCCCAGAGGGCGAGGGGTGGGCTCCACCACGACCGGTGGGGGAGCCGCCGGGCGCTTGGCGCTGGAAGGTTTGGAAGCAGGGGCTGCGGCAGGCGCGGCCTTGGGAACCGAAGGGGTCACGGAGGATACAGCCGCTTTGGCAGCGGACTGGGTCGTTGCTTTGGGGGCGGCCTTGGCCGCCGGTTTGACCGCAGGGGTGGCCGCCTTCACCGGCGCGCGCGCGGCGGTTTTGGCGGGCGTGGCCTTGGGGGCGGGTGACTTCTTGGCGACCACCGCCTTGCCCTTGGCGACCGCCTTGACCGCTGCCTTCACCACCGGCTTGGCCGGGGTCTTGGCTTTGGCGGCAGGCTTCGCGTCGGTCTTGGCGGGGGTTTTCAGAGGGGTCTTGGCAACGGTTTTGACCGCGGCCTTGGCGCACGGGTTTGGAGGGTTTGGCTGCGGGCTTGGCGGCCGTTTTCTGGGTTTTGCGCACCGTTGTGGTCTTTTTCGCCGCCGACGCGCGTGCCTTGGCTCCCGACGCGGCGGGTTTGCCTGATTTCGCTGTCCTGGTTGCCGGGGCTTTCACAACGGGTCTCCTCTCAGTGACTGACGAAGCGGGATCTCGGGCGGTGCGCTGCGGCGGGCTGGGCCCGAGATGCATCACGGTGGGCCGCCGGATGCGACGTTATACCCTCATTGCCGAACGGCTCTCGGCATTGGTCGATCGGTGCCCGCAAAGGCGGCCGGCCGGCCAACTTGGGCCGCGATTGTAACGAGCCCCGCCTGTTCCTCCCGGAATCCCGCACCGGGGCCCGGGCCCGTCGTTGGAGAAGCGAGACAAACGGCACGTTCAGCTCCGATCGGAACGGGGGGCTAAGGGGTCACGGCCCATCGCCATCATCAGACCAGGCTCTGGTCCAGGCCCTGCACCAGGATGTCCTTGGGCAGGTCGATGCCGATGAAGACCATCTTGCTGGTGCGCGGCTCGCCTTCGGCCCACACGGGCCCGAGGTCGCTGCCCATGAGCTGGTGCACACCCTGGAAGATCACCTTGCGGTCGGTGCCCTGCATGTGCAGCACGCCCTTATAGCGCAGCATGCGCGGTCCATACACCTGCACGATCGCGCCCAGGAAGTCTTCGAGCTTTTCCGGGCTGAACGGGCGCGTGGCGCGGTAGACGAAGCTTTTCACATCGTCGTCGTGGTGGTGATGGTGGCAGTGCCCACCGTGGTCGTGCTGGTGCGAGGGGTGGTTGCAGTGCTCATCGTGCTCGTGGTCATGGTGCTCGTGCGCATGGTCGTCGTGGCGATGGTCGTGCGCGTGATCGTGGTCATCGACCTTGAGGAAGTCGGGGTCGATGTCGAGCTTGGCGTTGAGGTTGAAGCCGCGCAGGTCGAACACTTCCTTGAGCGCCACGTCGCCGAAATGCACCGGGCGCATGGGAGCGCGCGGGTTCATGTGCTTGAGGCGGTGCGTGAGGGCGCCCAGGTCTTCCTCGCTCACGAGGTCGGACTTGCTGATGAAGATCTGGTCGGCAAAGCCGACCTGGCGGCGGGCTTCCTGGCGTTCGTTGAGTTGTTCGGCCGCGTGCTTGGCGTCGACCAGCGTGAGGATGGAGTCCAGCAGGTACTGCTCGGCAATCTCGTCGTCCATGAAGAAGGTCTGGGCCACCGGGCCCGGATCGGCCAGGCCGGTGGTTTCGATGACCACGCGCTCGAAGTCGAGTTCGCCCTTGCGCTTTTTCTGTGCGAGGTCCTGCAGGGTGGCGCGCAGGTCGTCGCGGATGGTGCAGCAGATGCAGCCGTTGCTCATCTGGATGATGTTTTCGGTGGTGTCGGCCACCAGGATTTCGTTGTCGATGTTCTCTTCACCGAACTCGTTTTCGACCACGGCGATCTTCTGGCCGTGTGCCTCGCTGAGCACGCGCTTGAGCAGCGTGGTTTTCCCAGAGCCGAGGAAGCCGGTGAGGATGGTCGCGGGGATGAGTGACATGGCAGGCGCTGGCAGATGAGGGGGTGGCGAAATGGGCAACCGGGAAGTGTATGCCACCCTCGCGTTTTATGCCTCTTTCGGGATATGCAAAAAACAGGCCTGATGGGGTTGCTTTCCTCGGTTTCGCTCCACCCGACCCACTACAAAATTTGGCGCGCCCTCGGTGGTGTGCCTGCGCTGCTTGCGGGACGGTGGCGATGCCCGAATGCGCAGGCCCCCATTCGCGGTTGCCACAGAGGCTGCGTGCCAACCTGGTGTTGACGAGGGGGTTGCGATGGACCCGGGCAGTCACCCGCGAGCAGGGCCGGAGCAGTCGGGCATCGCCACCGGCCCGACGCGAGGTCTCAACAAGAAAGAAGAACTCAGGGCCGCAGATAAACAAAGCCTTCACGCGCCTGCAGCCGGGCCACCTCGGCCACGCCAGAAGGCACGATCTTGGCTTCCATGGCCACCTTGCCCGGATCGATGTTGCGCGACACCAAAGTGTTGTTGCAGACAAAGAAGCCGACCCCCTTGGCAGACAGGTCGCCGATCGCCCCGGAGAACGGCTGGCCGGCCGTGTTGTTGGCGCCGTCCAGCAGGAAATCGATGCCCGCACCGTGCGTCACCACCACGATCTTGGCCGTGGGGTCCGCCGCCAGGTGGTTGCGGATGTTCTGAATCGCGCGCGTGGCCTGCGGGATGCCGTCGCTCAGGTGGTAGACCACCTTGACGGCCGGCTGGGTCTGGGCCTGGGCATTTGCCTGCAGGGACGTGGCCAGCACGGCCCCTAGCATCAGGGTCTTGAGCACGGCGAGGAACTTGAACATGAAGGTCTCCGGAAGATTGAAATGGAACGGTCGCTCGGGGCGGTGCAGCATCCTACAAGCAATGCCCCGGGCCAGGGCCACCAGGGGGCATGCTTCAGCGTGAACGCGGGGTGCGCGGCACCGGCGCCACAGGCTGGCCGGTCAGCGGCTCGGGCGCCTGGCCGGCCCGGCTGCCCGCGCGCGGATGCGCCGCGTCGTACACCTGCGCGAGATGCTGGAAATCGAGCCGGGTGTACACCTGCGTGGTGCTGATGCTCGCGTGGCCCAACAGCTCCTGCACCGCCCGCAGGTCGCCGCTGGACTGCAGCACGTGGCTCGCGAACGAGTGCCGCAGCATGTGCGGGTGCACCGGCGTGGACAACCCGGCCAGCAGGGAGCGGCGCTTGAGCCGCACACGGATGTGCTGCGGCGTCAGCCGCTGGCCGCGCGAACCGATGAACAGGGCGGGGTCTTCGCCGGCCCAGGCCGCGCGCTGCGCCAGCCACGCCGCGAGCGCCGCCAGCGCCTGGCGCCCCACCGGCACGCTGCGCCGCTTGGAGCCCTTGCCCAGCACGTGGGCCTCACCGTCCTGCGCATCGATCCAGCCGCGCGCGCTGCCACTGGCGGCCACGTCCAGCCCCACCAGCTCGCCGATGCGCAGGCCGCAGCCGTACAGCAACTCGGTGATGCACGCGTCGCGTGCTTCCAGGGCCGGGTCGTCCGACGCCTCCTGGTGCGAAGCCAGCTGCACCGCATCGTCCACTCCCAAAGCCTTGGGCAGCGGCTTGCCGGCCTTGGGCGCGCGCACGTCCTGCACCGGGTTGTGATCCACGAGGCCCTGGCGGCCCAGCCACACATAAAAGCCGCGCCACCCCGAAAGGATCAGCGCGATACCGCGCGCGCTGCGCCCGGCACCATGCATCTGCGCGATCCAGCGGCGGATGTGGGCATTCTGAACGGCTTTGAGGGCCACACCGGCCTCGCGGGCATGGGCCGTCAAACGCTCCAGATCGAGCGTGTACAGGATGACGGTGCGGTCCGCCAGCCGCTTTTCCACCCGGACGTGGTTCAGGTAGGCCTGCACCAGCGCGGCATCGCCGCCCGTCCCCGTCGGGCCAGCCAGGGTGCGCTCGGGCAGGTTCATGGGCGCCAGAATCAGTACGGGGGGCGCAGGCGCGACAGGGCCGCGCTGGTCAGCTCACCGATGCGTTCGAGGAAGTCGGTGCCCATGTCGGGCGCGAAGCGCTTGGTGTCGGGTGAGGCCAGCACCAGCAGGCCAAAGGCTTGCGGCGCGATGCCCGCGCGCAGGGGAATCAGGGCCAGCGAGGCGGCCGAGGCCGAGTCGGCCAGCCACTGCGCCGCCTCCAGCCCCGGGTTGGCTCCGCAGTACGGGCGCATGAGCGACGAGGCAAACGCCTTCACGTCGTCGCTGGCACCCTGGGCGAAGGCTTCCTCCACGTACGCGGGCTCCACGTCCCAGACCTTGATGCGCGACCTGTGGCACCAGGAAATGGTCGGCGATGGCCTTCGTGGTGACCTCGGGCAGCTCGCGCGCGTCGCGGGTCAGCAGCAGCTCGCGCGTCCAGCGTTGCAGCTTGTCGGCGATCACGGTGTTCTCGTTGCCGTGGCGGATCATCTCCGCGCCCTTGAGCTCCAGGCCCCGGATCTTCTCGCGCAGCATCTCGGCCTGGCGCTCCTGCAAGCTCACCGCGCGCTGGCCGTGCGGGCTGGTCAGTTGCACCGCCGCCAGCAGGCTCGCGTGGCGCTCGAAGAAGTCGGGTGTGTTCGCCAAATAGTTGGCGATGTCGTCTTCGGTGATCGGCGGGATGTGGTTGGCGTTCATGGCGTGTGCGGTTCGGTGGCGGGGTCAGGCGAGGTCGGGAATGTCGATCTCACCGTCGAAAACGGTGGTGGCGGGGCCGGTCATGAAAACCGGCTGGTCGTGGGCGGGGGTGTCCTTCCACTCGATGGTGAGCACGCCGCCCCGGGTGTGCACGTCCACCCGCTCGTCGAGCAGGCCCAGCCGGATGCCGGCCACCACGGCGGCGCAGGCGCCCGTGCCGCAGGCCAGGGTCTCGCCCGCGCCGCGCTCGTGCACGCGCAGGCGCACCTCGCTGCGGCTGACCACCTGCAGGAAACCGGCGTTGACACGGCGGGGAAAGCGTTCGTGCGTTTCGATCCAGGGTCCCCAGGACGGCACTGGGGCGGCCTGCACGTCGTCCACCAGCAGCACCGCGTGCGGGTTGCCCATGGAAAGCACGGCCACCGGCACATCGCCGGCATAGGGCAGCGCCAGCGGCCAGCGTTCGAAGCCGCCCATGGGCTCGGGCGTGAGGCCCTCGGCGTTGAAAGGCACGCGATCGAGCGCGAACACCGGGGGGCTCATGTCCACCGTCACGCGGCCATCGGTGTGCATCTTCAGTTCCAGCTCGGCGTTCATCACCTTCACGCGCAGCGGGTTCTTCGCGCTCAGGCCTTTGTCGTGCACGTAGCGCACGAAGCAGCGCGCGCCGTTGCCGCATTGCTCCACCTGGCCGCCATCGGCGTTGTGGATCACGTACTCGAAGTCCAGCCCGCGCCCGGGCGAAGCGCGCACGCTGAGGATCTGGTCGGCACCAACACCAAAGTGGCGGTCGGCCAGAAAGCGGTACTGCGCGGCGCTCAGGCCCAGGCGGCCTCGCGTCTCGTCAAGCACGACGAAATCGTTGCCGGCGCCCTGCATCTTGGTGAATCGGATGTGCATGGCCATCGATTATCCGCCCTGCGCCGCGCGGGCGTCAGCGCGCGGCGGCGCCTTGCCGCAAAATGCCCGCATGGTCCGCCCCACCCAACTCCTCCACCCGCCCCGCCCCCTTGCCACCGTGAGGCCCGCCGCCACCGTGCTGCTGCTGCGCGACAGCACCGACCCGGCCCGCCCCGGCATCGAGGTGCTGATGACCCGCCGCTCCATGACGGCGAGCTTCGCCCCCGGCGCCTACGTGTTCCCCGGCGGCGGCATCGACGCGGCCGACGCCCAGGCCCATGGCATCGCCACGCGCCGCCCCACGCAGAGCGACCTGCACCTCACGCAGGCGATCGCCGCCATCCGCGAAAGCTACGAGGAACTCGGCGTGTTGCTCGCGCACCGGGCCGACGGCTCGCCGGTGGACGACGGCGACATCGCCACGCTGGACCGCAAGGCCCCGTTCGCCGCGCAATGCCAGGCCCGGGGCCTGACGCTGGACGGCGCGGGCGTGTTCGTGCTCGCGCACTGGATCACCGACCGCGACCTGCCGCGGCGCTTCGACGTGCCCTTCCTCGTGGCCCGCATGCCTGCTGCGCCAACAGCCGGTGGCCGACGAGGCCGAGCAGTTCGAGCCGTGCTGGGTGCGCCCGGCGGACGCGCTAGAGCGCCACAAGGCCGGCAGCTTCTTCATCATCTTCCCGACCATCCGCACGCTGGAGCGCCTGCAAGCCTACCCCACCGTGCAGGCCGTGCTGGACGCCTGTGCGCGCAACGACGAGCCGCTGTGGACCAGTTGCCCGCGCGCCGGCCTGGTGCGGGGCGCCGAAGAGCGTTACATGGAACACGAGTCCCCGTTCGGCGAACTCGCCATGGTGTGCCCCGACGGACAGATGGTGCACAGCCTGGACTGGCAGAACGAACAGCCGGTGTCCTTGCTGAAGAACGTGCAACGCCTCACCGCGCCCAACCCCGGTTTCATGACCGGCCCGGGCACCAACAGCTACATCGTGGGCGACCCGGCCAGCGGCCACATCGTGATCGACCCGGGCCCGGACGAGCCGGCCCACATCGAGCGCCTGTGGCGCGCGGCGGGCGGGCGCATCCAGGCCATCGTCTGCACCCATTCGCACCCCGACCACTCCCCCGGCGCGCCGCGCCTGCAGGCGCTGTGCGCGGCGGCCGGCCTAGAGAAGCCGCCCATCCTCGGCCTGCCCAGCGCCCCCACCTCGCGCGAGAACAGCCGCTTCACGCCCGAGCGCGTGCTGGCCGACGGCGAGCAGCTCGTGCTGCTGGGCCAGGCCGGCGATGCCACGGTGTCGCACACGCTGGAGGTGGTGCACACCCCGGGCCACGCGGCCAACCACCTGTGTCTGGCGCTGGTGGAAGACGGCCTGCTGTTCACCGGCGACCACATCCTCAACGGCAGCACCACCGTGATCGACCCGCCCGACGGCAACATGGGCGCTTACCTCGATTCACTGGACAAGCTGGACGCCTTGTGCGAACGGCACGGCATCGAGTTCCTGCTGCCCGCGCACGGCTACGTGCTGGGTGACCTGCGGCGCACGGCCGACAACCCCAGCGCCCCGCTGCATGGCGGCGCGCGCGCGGCCATCGCCCACCTCAAGGCCCACCGCCTCGCGCGCGAGGCCAAGGTGGCGCGGGCCATGCAGGCCGTGCCCGAGGGCAGCATGGACGACTGGGTGAAGCTGGCCTACGACGACGTGCCCGACCGCCTGTGGCCGGTGGCCAAGCGCTCGCTGATTGCGCACGTGGAGCGCATCCAGAGCCTGGGCGGTTTCAACCTCTGAAGACGCCGGAGGCCACCATGCCGAAGTCCGCCAACCGGTACTCGCGTTTCGCCAAGGCCGCCGCGCGCTTCAGCGGCCGCCCGCGCGTCTTCACCCTGGCGGTCGCGCTCATCGTGGTGTGGCTGGTCACGGGACCGCTGTTCGGCTTCAGCGACACCTGGCAGCTGGTGATCAACACCGGCACCACCATCATCACCTTCCTGATGGTGTTCCTGATCCAGAACACGCAGAACCGCGACACCGAGGCCATCCAGGTCAAACTGGACGAACTCATCCGCGCCACCCAGGGCGCGCACACCGCCCTGCTGGACCTCGAAGAGCTGGAAGAGGAAGAGCTCGACGCCTTCCGCCAGAAGTACGAGGACCTGGCCGCCCAGGCGCGGGCGCGGCTCAAGGGCGGCGGCACGGACACCGACATTCCCGAGGCCTGAGCGCGCCCGGCCTCAGTCCGCCGCGACCCACACGCCGTTGCGCGCCTTGAGCACGAAACGGGCGCGGTGGTCGTAACCGTAGTGGTCGGCGGCGCTGTACTTCAGCACCCCCTGCGGCACCACCACCTCGCCGGTGTTCTCGATGGCCTTCTTCAAGGCCTGCCGGAACTCCACGGTGCCCGGCTTCGCCTGTTTCAGCGCCACCGGGATCGCCTTGTCGAGCAGCAGCTTGGCACCCCAGATGTTGGCCGCGAACTGGTTGTAGCTGCCGGCCCCGAACTTGGCTTCGTACAGCTTCACGAAATCGAGCGCGACCGGCTTGGACGGGTGGCTGTCGGGCAGCTGGTCGGCGCCCACGGCCGGGCCCGACAGCCCCAACGTGCCCTCCACGTCCTTGCCGCCCATGCGCAGCAGGTCGGGCGCCACCGCGCTGAAGGTCTGGTAGATGCGGCCCTTGTAGTTGCGATCGACCAGCGCCTTCTGCGGCATCACCGCGCCGCTGCCCGAGGCCACCACCAGCATGGCGTCGGGGTTGGGCGAGAGCACCTTGAGCGCCTGCGCGGTCACCGAAGCGTCGGCGCGGCCGAAGCGCTCCACGCTCACCAGCTTGAGCCCGGCCTCGTTGCCGTAGCGCGTCATCTCGCGCAGCCAGGATTCGCCGTACGCGTCCGAGTAGCCCAGGAAACCGAAGGTCTTCGCGCCGCTCTTCTTCATGTGCTCGATGGTGCCCTGCGCCATCAGCGAGATGCTCTGCGGCAGGCGGTAGGTCCACTGGCCGCGCTCGTCGGGCAGGTCGATCGGGGCGGCGGCGAGTTGCACGGTCTGCGACTCGCTAGCGACCTGGGCGATGGCGATGGCCGGCGGGCTGGCGGTGGAGCCGATGATCAGGTCCACCTTTTCCTCGGTAACCAGGCGGTGCGCATTGCGCGCGGCGTTGGTCGGGTCGGTGGCGTCATCGAGCACCACGTAGCGGATCTTCTCGCCCGCGATCTCGGTCGGGAACAGCTGGATCGTGTTGCGCGGCGCGATGCCCAGCGCCGCCGCCGGCCCGGTGATGGAAAAGCTGGCGCCGATCACGATCTCGGCCTGGGCCCCGACGCCGCTCAGGGCCAGGGTGGTGAGCGCGGCCAGGCGCAGGAATGGCTTCATCTTGTTGTCTCCTTCGGGTGGTGAATCGGTGATCGGCGCTCAGGCCACGGACTGCAGTGGAATCACGGCCGGGGTGGCGGCGGCCTCTTCGTCGTGCAGGCGCTTGATCAGCCAGCGGAACTGGTTGAGCGCCGCGTCGGCCGCGATCGGCTGCATGGGGCTGGGCGGCGTGCGGCGGATCAGGCGCTGCTGCGCTTCGATGATGCGGCGGTCCTCCTCGAAGGCCGTGCACAGGCTCTGGTAGATCGACTCGGTGATGGTCGCGTCGTCGAGCCGGAACTTGTGCGCCTGCATGAAGAAGTAGTGGGTGGTGGTGTCGGTCTCCGGCGTCAGCGCCTGGCAGCTGTGGAACTGCAGGGCCCCGGTCATGTCGTCGTCGGGCGTGTCGGCGGGCTTCACGCTGGCGGCCATCAGCAGGATGCCGGGCACGAGGTAGTCGTAGCTGAAGCGCCGGTTGACCTTGCCGGTGAAGCCGCCCAGGCGGGCGTGGTACGGCGCCGGCACGGTGTTGTTCACGTCGCGCGTCACGCGCACGCCGCGCTCCAGGCGTTCGATCACGGGGCGCACCTCGGCGATGTTGGGCGAACCGCCCAGGGTCTTCTCGTGCACGTAGGACAGGTGCGAGAAGTCCAGCAGGTTGTCGGAGATCAGCTGGTAATCGGCGTCGTAGTGCAGGTAGCCCGGCTTCATGCGCCACTCGGGGTGGTTGAGCGAGTACGCATCGGGGATCAGCGCCGGGTCGGCCCGCTCGGGGTCGCCCATCCAGATCCACAGCCAGCGCCCGCGCTGCACCATGGGGTAGCTCTTCACGCACAGCTTGGGCGGGATGCGGTCCTGGCCCGGGATCTCGGTGCACTGGCCCGTGGCGTCGAACTTGAGGCCGTGGTACATGCAGCGCACGCCGTCGCCCTCGCGCCGCCCCAGGTTCAGCGGCGCGTGCCGGTGCGGGCACTTGTTGTCCAGCGCCACCGGCGTGCCGTCGGCCAAGCGGTAGATCAGGATGGACTGGTTGAGGATGCCGCGTTCGAGCAGCGTGTCGGCCAGCACCTCGTGGTCCCAGGCCGCGACGTACCAGCAATTCTTGACGAACATGTCTTTGTCTCCGTGCTTGCCGGCGGCATCGTGGGCTGCCGGTCTGGGGAACGGAATCTAGGGCGGCCAGCCCGGACCATCAATACACTATGCCGATACCCACTATCTGCCGGAGCGATGATGGACTTCGACCTCAACCTGCTGCGCGTGCTGGTCAGCCTGGACGAGACGCGCAACGTCACCCGCGCCGCCCAGCAGCTGGGCATGAGCCAGTCCGGCTTCAGCACCGCCCTGAACCGGCTGCGCCTGCAGTTCGAGGACACGCTGTTCGTGCGCACCTCCAAAGGCATGGAGCCGACGCCGCGCGCCCGCGAGATGGCGGGTACGGCGCGCGCGGTGCTCGGCCAGGTTCGCACCGGCATCCTGGCCGACCCGCAGTTCGACCCGGCCACCACGCAGACCGAGTTCCGCCTGGTCATGGCCGACGTGGCCGAGATCGTGTTCCTGCCCCGCCTGATCCGCCACCTGGCGGTGCATGCGCCGCACGCCTCCGTGCGCTGCTTCCCCCTGCCCAGCTCGCAGCTGGAGGCCGCGATGGAGGCGGGCGAGGCCGACCTGGCCATGGGCTACTTCCCGGATCTGAGCAAGCAGGTGTTCTTCCACCAGCGGCTGTACATGCACACCTTCGCCTGCGTGATGCGCGCCGACCACCCGTTCGCGCAGACCCGGCTGAGCCTGAAGGACTTCGAGTCGCTGGACCACGCGCTGGTGAGCTCGCCCGCGCGCAGCACCGACCTGGTGGACCGCTTCATCGAACGCAAGGGCATCCACCGCCACGTGGTGCTGCGCACGCCGCATTACATGAGCCTGGCGGCGGTGATCGCCGAATCGGAGCTGGTGGCGACGGTGCCGCTGGCCGCCGGCATGAGCGTGGCGCGCAGCGGCGCGATCCGCCTGGTGCGCCCGCCTTTCGACCCGCCGCGCTTTGCCGTGCAGCAGCACTGGCACCGCCTGTACCGCCACGACACGCGCAACCAGTGGCTGCGCGCGCAGGTGTCGCAGCTGTTCAACGAACAGTCGGACGAGTGGCGCGCGGTGGAGCAGTCGATGTATGGCGGAGAAACGATCCGGCGCCGGGCCGCCCCAAGCCGGATCAGCCCCCCTGGGGGGCAGCGACCCGCGCAGCGGCGGAGCGTGGGGGCCAATAAAGTGTGAAGCGCACCGATAAGCCGGATTCTGTGCGGCGGGGTTGCCCCCACCGTGACCGCCATTCATCTGGGCCGGGGATCACTCCCCGGCTCGGTGCCACCTACCCGCCAGCTCCGCGGAACCACGTCAACGCTGGCCTATTTGGTGTTGCTGCGCGTAGAGATTGCCCGTTTCACCCGAACTGAATCGGCTCGTCTCTGTTGCTCTGATCCTCACCTTAGGGCCCATCGAGCGAGCTCGATGGGCTTGTCGGCGGAGAGGTGTTACCTCCTACGCTGTCCTGTGCAGTCCGGACGTTCCTCCAGCACACCCTTTCGGGATGTCGTGCCAGCGGCGGTCTGGTGCGCTTCACGCGGCGATTATCGCCTGCTCAAACGAGGCGCTCGATCTTGCGATGCCGCCACACCAGCCGGTAATACGCGGTCTGCATCACCAGCATGGCCACGTACGCCACCGGGAACGCGACCCACACGCCGGGCAGGCCCATCTTCGCGTCGAGCACGTAGGCCGCCGGCAGCTGGATCGCCAGGATGCAGAAGACCGAGATCGCCATGGGCACCATCACCACGCCGCTGGCGCGCATGAGGCCACCCACCACCGCCTGGAAGCCGAACACCAGGATGCTCCACAGCATGATGTGCAGCAGGTGCTCGGCCTGCGCGCGCACCTCGGGCTGCGTGAGGAACAGACCCATCAGCTTGTGCGAGAGCGCGTAGCCCAGCAGCACCAGGGCGCCGGTGAGCACGGCGTTGAGCCACAGGCCGGTGCGCAGGATCGCGCCCAGGCGGTCGACCCGGCCCGCGCCGATGGACTGCGCCGCCAGGATGGATGCGGTGATCGCGATGGACAGCGCGGGGAACTGCACGTAGTTCACCACCTGCGTGACCGCGCCGTAGGCCGCCGTGGCCTGCGAGCCGTGGCCGTTCACCAGCGCGAGGATCACGAGTTCGGAGACCGAGATCACCACCATCTGCAGCCCGGTCGGGATGCCGATGCGCATCACCTTGGCCAGGATGTCGCGGTCCAGCCGCAGCGCGCCGATCAGCTCGCGATCGACGGCCAGCACGTGGTGCTTGCGGCCCAGGCGCCACGCCAGGAAACCCAGCGCCGCCGCGTAGGACACCAGCCCCGCGTAGGCCGCGCTCTGGATGCCCAGGCGCGGCAGCCCCAGCCAGCCCTGGATCAGTGCCGGCGTGAGCAGCAGGCCCAGCGCGGTCGACAGCAGCAGGGCGATCAGGGGCGAGACCGTGTCGCTCACGCCGCGCAGCAACTGCGTGAACAGGATGAAGACCAGCAGCAGCGGCATGATGAGCAGCATCACCCGCGCGTAGGCCACCGCGTCGTCGAGCACGTCCACCGGCGTGCCCAGGGCCTGCAGCGCCGGCCGCGCGAACACCACGCCCAGCACGGCGGCGACCAGACCGATCAGGGCGCCCAGCACCAGCGCCGTGCCCGCGATGGCCTTGACCTTGTGTGGCTCGCGCGCGCCCCAGGCCTGGCCGATGAGCACCGAGGCGCCCGCGCCGATGCCGATCACCAGCGAGATGAAGAAGAACACGATCGGGAACATGCCCGAGACCGCCGCCAGCGCGTGCGTGCCCAGCATCTGGCCGATGAAAATGCCGTTGAGCGTGCCCGACAGCCCTTGCAGGATGTTGGACAGCACCATGGGCACGAGGAAAACGAGGTAGACGCGCCAGAGCGGGCCTTGGGGAGCGTTGGGCATGGAGGGCTTCTTGTTGTCTTGTTGAAAAGGGATCAGGCGGATGGTGCCGCCGTTTCGGGCGCGAACGCGTCGCGCGCGAGCCAGGCCAGGTGCGCCTGCACGTCCGCCGGCCAGCCGGCGATGCAGCGCGCGAAGGCCTCGGCGTCGTGGGCAAACAGCGCGCGCGAGGCTTCTTCGAATCCCTCGAAGCCCCCCGCGATGGCGCTCATGAAGCGGTAGGCGCGCTCCTTGGCCTGGCGCCAGCCGTCGCGATCGGCGTGGGTGCGGCGCGCTTCCTCGACCAGGCGCCGCAGGGCCGCCGACGCGCCACCGGGCTGCTGCGCCAGCCACTCCCAGTGGCGTGGCAGCAGCGTCACCTCGCGCGCCACCACGCCCATGCGCGGTCGGCCCACCTGGGGGGCGGCGGCGGGTGCCGCGCGGCGCGCGTCATCGGCGGGCGGTGCCGGGTGGCCGGACGGCCAGGGGTGATCGACCTGCGCCGCGGTGGCGTCGTCGAACACCAGCAAGCCGCCCGCCGAGAGGTCGAGCGTGGCGAGGGCCCGTGCCACCTCGTCGTAAGTGCCGAAGGCCACCCGTTTCGAGCCGATGAAGGCGGTGCAGGTGGGAAGGGTTGTGTCGTTCATGCGCTGCATTGTACCCGGGTTTAATAATTTCACCCGGATTATTTTGATGGCGGCGCATTGACGACAATACGGGGGCTTCGTCTTCTGCTTGATCAACACAAGCCCCACGACACATGATCCGCCTCTCCGAACTCAAACTGCCGCTGGCCGCCGTGCCGGCCGAACACCGCCGCGCCGCCGACGCCCCGACCGAAACCGAGGTCGACCGGCAGCCCCCGCCGCATCCCATCGACGCCCTGACCGCCCTGGCCGCCACCGCGCTGGGCATCGAGGCCGCGCAGATCGCCCACCTGGACGTGTTCAAGCGCAGCTTCGATGCGCGCAAGGCCGACCTGCTCGCGGTCTACATCGTCGACGTGGCGCTGGCCGACCCGGGGCAGGAAGCCGCCCTGCTCGCGGCGCACGCGGGCAAGCCCCACATCCAGCCCACGCCCGACATGGCCTGGCACGCCCCAGGCCACGCACCGGCGCATTGGCCCAGCGACGAGCGCGAGCGCCCGGTGGTGGTGGGCCTGGGGCCCTGCGGCCTGTTCACGGCGCTGGCGCTGGCGCAGATGGGACTGCGGCCCATCGTGCTCGAGCGCGGCAAGCCGGTGCGCGAGCGCACCAAGGACACCTGGGGCCTGTGGCGCAAGCACGTGCTCAACCCCGAGAGCAACGTGCAGTACGGCGAGGGCGGTGCCGGCCTGTTTTCCGACGGCAAGCTCTACAGCCAGATCAAGGACCCGCGCTTCCTCGGCCGCAAGGTCATGCACGAGTTCGTGGAGGCCGGCGCGCCGCCCGAAATCCTTTACACCGCGCACCCGCACATCGGCACCTTCAAGCTGGTGCGCGTGGTGGAGGCCATGCGCGAGAAGATCGTCGCGCTGGGCGGCGAGATCCGCTTCCAACACCAGGTCTGCGGCATCGGCCTGGCCCAGGCCGGCGAAGAAGGCCAGCGCATCGACCGCCTGCAGGTGCGGCGCCTGGACAGCGGCGACACCATCGACATGCCGGTGCGGCGCGTGGTGCTCGCCCTGGGCCACAGTTCGCGCGACACCTTCGCCCTGCTGTGGGATGCGGGCGTGTTCATGGAGGCCAAACCGTTCTCCATCGGCTTTCGCATCGAGCACCCGCAAGGCGTGATCGACCGCGCGCGCTGGGGCCGCCACGCCGGCCACCCGCTGCTGGGTGCAGCCGACTACAAGCTGGTGCACCACGCGAAGAACGGCCGCGCGGTCTACAGCTTCTGCATGTGCCCGGGCGGCACCGTGGTGGCCGCCACCTCCGAACCCGGGCGCGTGGTCACCAACGGCATGAGCCAGTATTCGCGCAACGAGCGCAACGCCAACGCGGGCCTGGTGGTGGGCATCGAACCCAGCGACTTTCCGCAGGCGTTGGCGCAAGACCTGCCGCTGTGGACCGCCGCCTTCGGCGAGACCGACGGCGCGCGCTACACCGAGCAGGCCCGCGCGCTCGCAGCGCAAGGCCGCACGCACCCGCTGGCCGGCATCGTGCTGCAGCGCGAACTCGAAGCCCGCGCCTACCAATTGGGCGGGGCCAACTACGAAGCGCCCGGCCAGCTGGTGGGCGACTTCCTGAAGCAGACGCCTTCGAGCGCGCTGGGCGAGGTGGAGCCCTCGTACCGGCCCGGCGTGAAGCTCGGCGATCTGGCCCCTGCCCTGCCCGCCTACGCCATCGAGGCCATGCGTGAGGCGCTGCCGGTGTTCGGCCGCAAGATGCGCGGCTACGACATGCCCGACGCCGTGCTGACCGGTGTCGAAACCCGCACCTCGTCGCCGCTGCGCCTCGCGCGCGGCGACGACTGCCAGAGCCTGAACACGCGCGGCCTGTACCCGGCCGGCGAAGGCGCGGGTTATGCCGGCGGCATTCTCTCGGCCGGTGTGGACGGCCTGCGGGTGGCCGAGGCGCTCGCGCGAGACCTGCTCGGCGAGGCCGCCCCGGCAGCCCTCAGGGCCGCTTGAGGAAGTCCACCGCCAGCGCGGCCAGCGAACGGGCGCCCACCGGCAGCTGGGCCTCGTCGAGGTCGAACAGCGGCGAGTGGTTGGACGGCGCCTTGGCGAAGTCCTGCCCCTTCTGCGGCGCGCCCAGGAAATAGAAGAAGCCGGGCACCACCTTCTGGAACTCCGAGAAGTCTTCCGAGCCGCTCACCTTGGGGATCAGCATGACCTTGCCACCCAGGGCTTCGCGCAGCGCCGGCAGCGAGGCTTCGGTGAGCTTGGCGGGGTTGGTGGTGACCGGGTAGGCCACCGGGCCGAAGCTCACGCGCGCCTTGGCGCCGCTGGAAGCCGCGATCGACTCGGCGGTCGCCACGATGCGCTTCTTCGCGTCCTCGCGCATCTCCTCGTCGAAGGTGCGCAGCGTGCCCATCATCTCCACGCTGTCGGGAATGATGTTGTAGCGCGTGCCACCCTGGATGGAGCCGATGGTGATGACCGCCGGCTCCTTGCTGATGTTGAGCTGGCGGCTCACGATGGTCTGCAGACCCAGCACCACCTGGCTCGACGCCACGACCGGATCGACCGCGGCCCAGGGCGACGACCCATGGCCGCCGCGCCCGTCCACGTGGATGGTCAGCGCGTCCGAACCGGCCATCAGCGGGCCGCTGCGGTAGCCCACCACACCCGAGGGCAGGTTGGACGTGATGTGCAGGCCGTAGATGGCCTGCACGTCCTTCAAGGCCCCGGCTTCGATCATGGCCTTGGCGCCGAAGCTGGGCACCTTGCCGCTGGCATCCGCCACCACGGGCGCGCCCTCCTCGGCCGGCTGGAAAATGAACTTCACCGTGCCCGGCAACTGCGCGCGCAGGCCCGCCAGCGCCTCGGCCGCGCCCATCAGCATGCGCCACGTGGGCGTCGTGCCCGCAGGCGTGCATCACCGACACTTCCTTGCCGAGGTAAGTGGCCTTCTGCTTCGAGGCGAACGCCAAGCCGGTCTTCTCTTCCACCGGCAGCGCGTCCATGTCGGCGCGCAGCGCCACCACCTTGCCCGGCAGACCACCGCGCAAGGTGCCCACCACGCCGGTGCCGCCCACGCCGGTCTGCACCTCCATGCCCAGCTTGCGCAGGTGCTCGGCCACCAGCTTGGCGGTGCGCACTTCCTGGCCCGAGAGCTCGGGATGTTCATGGATGTCGCGGCGCCACGCCACCATCTTGGGCGCGAGCGCGTCCACCGCCGTCTCGATCTGCTTGAAACCGGCGGCATCGAGCGCCTGGGCCGCCACCGGCGTGGTCAGCCAAAAACCACCGCTGGCCGCGAGTGCCGCCACGAGCGAGGACGTTGAGAGGGACAAGCGCATCAGAAGTACCCCTGGGGGAAGTGAATGAGACGTCCATGCTAAGAGCGCGCTTCCCTCGGTAGGAAGCTAATATCGCCATTCAGGAAGCCGATACCGCCATGCCCGCCCAGCCCCCTTTTGTCGTCGAGATCGCCGTGTTGCCTGAAAGCGCCATGGGCCACGCCCTGGCGCTGGTGGAATTGCTGCGCACCGCCAACCTGATGGCGGGCCTGCGCCTGGGCGCCCGGGCACCGCGCCTGGCTTGGCGCTTCGTCGATGCCCTGGGCCAGCCGCTGCGCGCCGAAGAAGGGCTGCTGCAGGCGCTCGCGCTCGAAGGCCAGGGCGGCGACAGCCCTGCGGCAGCGCTGTTCATCGCGCCCCTGCACCTGGCCGACATTCCCACGCTTCGCCAGGCCGTGCAGCGCCACGCGGCGCTCGCGCGCCGGGCCGCGCTGATGGTGGACACGGGCCGCCGGGTGTGCACGCTGGGCAATGGCGCCTGGTTCGCCGCGCACAGCGGGCGGCTGGACGGGCGCCGCCTCGCGCTCGCGTGGTACTACGTCGCCGGCCTGCGCCGCGACTTTCCCACCCTGACGCCCGAGGCCGGGCAAGGTTTCTGCGAGGACGGCCCCTGGCTCAGCGCCGCCTACCCCGCCGACCTGGGCCCGCTCGCCATCGCGCTGGCGCAGCACGCCCTGGGCACCGAACCGGCCGCGGCCCTGGCGGCGGTGCTGCAACCCGATCGCGACCGCGAACTCGCCGCCGCGCAGGCCTCGCACGCCATTCCGAACACCCGCGACAGCACACTGGCACGCGCCCTCGCCTGGATGGAGCAGCGCGTGGAGCAACCCTACGACCTGGCGGCGCTGGCGACCGCCGCCGCGGTCAGCGCCCGCACCCTGCTGCGCCACTTCCAACAGGAGCTGGGCCATTCGCCGCTGGACCACCTGCACGGCCTGCGCTGCGCCCGGGCGCGCGTGCTGCTCGAGATCACGCTGGAGAGCGTGCCCACGGTGGCGCTGGCCTGCGGCTACACCGACCCGGCGGCATTCCGCCGCGTCTTCGCGCGCCACACCGGGCTCACCCCCACCGCCTACCGGCAACGGCACGCCCTGCGCGCGCCACGCCGTCGCTGGCGGGTGGACACCGGTGCCAGCGTGGACACCGCGCTCTCGGCCCTGCGATCGGCGGCAAAAAAGCCGGGAACCCCGTAGAACGACACGAATCTTTACAGCATGGGCATCCGGGCTTGACACAAGCGGTGCATGCTTCAGGCTACCCCCATAAGGAGTTCTCCATGAAAACCCCCGTTCTGATTCCCGTGATGACCGGCTTGCTCGCCCTGGCCGGCAGCGGCGTGGCGCACGCTCAGGATGAACAAGGCCGCGTGGTCAGCAGCACCCCCGTCATCCAGCAGGTGGCCGTGCCGCGCGAGGTCTGCAGCGACCAGCAGGTGACCTACCAGGGCCAGAAATCCGGCGCCGGCGCACTGATCGGCGGCATCGCCGGCGGTGCGATGGGCAATGCGATCGGCGACGGCGGTGGCCGTGCCGCTGCCACCGTGATCGGCCTGATCGGCGGCGCCATGCTGGGCAACCGCATCGAAGGCCCGAGCCAGCCCTACACCGAAACCTACCGCCAGTGCGGCACGCAGACCTTCTACGAAAACCGCACCGTGGCCTACGACGTGGTCTACGAGTACGCCGGCCGCCAGTACCGCACGCAGATGCCGCAGGACCCGGGCCGCTTCGTGCGCCTGAACGTCACACCGGCCGACGCCATGCCGCCGCCTCCGCCGCCCGTGGTCTACCCCTCCTACCAGCCCCAGACCCAGTACGTGGAGCCGTCCACCCGCATCACGATCGGCACCACCTACTACCCCGCCTACCCGGGCAACCGCTGGGGCCCGGGCCACCCGTACCCGCGCCACGACGGCTACTACAACCGCCGCGACAACGACCGCTGGGAACGCAACCGCTGAACCCGGCCCCAAAAACAAAAAGCGACCTGAGGGTCGCTTTTTTTGTTGGGCCGTACGGATCAGGCCTGCTGTTGTTGCTGGAGGGCAGCGATGCGCTCCTCGATCGGCGGGTGCGTCGAGAACAGCTTGCCCAGGCCGCCGGTGATGCCCAGCGCCTGCATGGTCTTGGGCAGTTCGCCCGGCGTCAGGCCGCCCAGGCGGGCCAGCGCGTTGATCATCGGCTGCTTGCGGCCCATCAGGCTGGCGGCACCCGCGTCGGCGCGGAACTCGCGCTGGCGGCTGAACCACGCCACGATGATGGCGGCCAGGAAACCCAGCACGATGTCCATCACGATGGTGGTGATCATGTAACCGATGCCGGGGCCGGAGTTGTTGTCGCTGCCGCGGCGCAGGAAGGCATCCACCGCGTAGCCGATCACGCGGCTGAGGAACACCACGAAGGTGTTCATCACGCCCTGGATCAGCGTCATGGTGACCATGTCGCCGTTGGCCACGTGCGCGACCTCGTGGCCGATCACGGCCTCGACTTCCTCCTTGGTCATGTTCTGCAGCAGGCCGGTGGACACCGCCACCAGGGCCGAGTTCTTGAACGCGCCGGTGGCGAAGGCGTTGGGCGCACCGTCGAAGATGCCGACCTCGGGCATGCCGATGTTGGCCTTGTCGGCAAAGCGGCGCACGGTCTCCACGATCCAGGCTTCGTCGGCGTTCTGCGGCTGGTTGATCACGCGCACGCCGGCGCTGAACTTGGCCATGGGCTTGCTGATCAGCAGCGAGATGATGGCGCCGCCGAAGCCGATCACGAGCGAGAACCCGGCCAGCGCCGTCATGTTCAGCCCGTTGGCCGTGAGGAAGCGATCCACGCCCAGGATGCGGGTGGTGATCAACAGCACCGCCATCACGGCGAAGTTGGTCAGGACAAACAGCAGGATGCGTTTCATGGGGACTCCGGGTTATAGGTATCGACGACAGCGGGATGATAAGTGGGGCCGCCCACGCGGTTCTTCAAGCGGCACCGCCCTTTCAGCGCGCGCCGGCCTCACACCTGGGGCAGCAGAAAGCGCCGTTCCCAGGCACTGATCTCGTTGAGGAAGCTCTCGTGTTCCAGCGCCTTGACCGCGAGGTAGGCGCGCACGAAGCGCTCGCCCAGCAGGCGCGGCGCGTGAGCGCTCTGGGCCATTTGTTCGTGGGCGGTGAAAAAAGTTCGCGGCAGGCCCCGGGGCAGGTCGTAGCCGTTGTCCTGCACCGGTTCGCCCGGCAGGCAGCGCGTCCGCAGGCCTTCCAGGCCGGCGGCGAGCGTGGCGGCCATGGCCAGGTAGGGGTTGGCGTCGGCGCCGGCCAGGCGGTTTTCCACCCGGCGCGCGGCCGGTGGGCTCACCGGCACGCGCAGGCCGGCGGTGCGGTTGTCGCGGCCCCATTCCACGTTGATCGGCGCCTGGCTGCCAGCGACGTAGCGGCGGTAGGAATTGACGGTGGGCGCGTAGATCAGCGTGAGATCGGGCGTGAAGGCCTGCAGGCCGCCGATGTAGTGCAGGAAGGCCTCGCTTTCGGCCCCATCGGCCTGGCTGAAGATGTTGCGGCCTTCGGCGTCCACCACGCTCTGGTGCAGGTGCATGGAGCTGCCCGCTTCGCCCGCCAGGGGCTTGGCCATGAACACCGCGTTGAGGCCGTGCTGCAGCGCGATCTCGCGCGCCGCCGTCTTGAACAGGAAGGCCTGGTCGGCCACGGCCACGGGGTCGCCGTGCAGCAGGTTGATCTCGTATTGGCAGGGGCCGACCTCGTGCAGCCAGGTGTCGGCCCGGATGCCGAGCGCGTCGATGGCGGCGTGGAACGCGTCCCAGAACGGCGCCAGTTCGTTGAGCGCGTTCAGGCTGAAGGCCGACTGCCCGACCTCGGGCCGCCCCCCCGCCCCACCGGCGGCGCCAGCGGCTGGGCCGGGTCGGTCATGGCGGCGGTCAGGTAGAACTCGATCTCCGGCGCGACCACGGGCGTGAGCCCCAGGGCCTGGTAACGCGCCACCACGTTCTTGAGCACCGAGCGCGGGGCGAACTCGCACAGGCTGCCGTCGAGTTCCACGCAGTCGTGCACCGCGAGGTAGCGCGGCACGCTGGCCCAGGGGGCGAGCTTGAGCGTGGCCAGGTCGGGCACCAGGCGCACGTCGGGATCGCTGTCGGGAAAGACCTTGTCGTAGGAATACTCGCCCGTCACGCACTGCATGGGAATGGCCTGGCAGATGCGCAGTTCACCGCCCGCGGCGAAGCTGGCCGCCGGCATGAGCTTGCCGCGCGGGTAGCCGGTGACGTCGGCGAACAGGCATTCCACGTCGCGCACGCCGGTGGCGCGGAAATGAGCGGCGAGTTCGGCGCGGTCAGCGTCTTGCGCCAGGTTCAGGTGGGACCAGGAGGTCGTGGCGGGCTGGGTCATGGGGTGTCCGTTGGGGCATCGGTGCGCCTGGGGCGGAACACCCCGGCGTCGGCATAGTAAGCGGGATCTTCGTTCGCCGCCCACCAGCCCGGCACGCCCAGCACCGGCAGCGGCGTGAACGGTTTGGCCGCCAGCACCGGCGCGCTGAGGCCCTGCGCCAGCCACTCGTCCCACGCGGCGAGGTCGTCGCCCAGTGCCACCGGCACCGGCACGCGAAAAACGTGGGCGGTGATGGATTTGTAGGGCATCACCAGTTTTTCCAACAGGGCGTGGCCGAACAGCACCAGCCTCGCCTGCGCCCAGAGCGGGCGCAGCGTCACGAACAGGCGGTGCCAGTCGCGGGCCGCCAAGGCCTCCCAGAGCGGCGCGGGAGCCTGCAGCAGGGCGGCGTTTTCGTCGAACAGGGTGAGTGCGTCGCGCACCGGGCCCCGCACGTCGCGCACGCCGTCGGCGGCGATCTGCGCGGCCTGCAGCTGGTTCAGGCACTGTTTGGTCAACGGGAAACGGCGCCAGCACAGGCCGTTGAAGAAGTCGTGCAGGTTCTCGCGCGTGGGCACGCGGCCGGTGTCGAAGATGAACTGTTCGTAAGGGGTGCCGGCGGGCAATTCGGCCTGCGGCACGAAGCGCACCGGGGCGGCGCCACCCAGCGCCTGCGGCCAGGGCTCGCCGCCCGCCAGGGACGTGGCCACGGCCCGCCCCTCATCGGCCACGGGCGCGAACCAGGGCGCGGTCCAGTCGAGCGCCAGTTCCAAGGGACTCAGGCTTGCTGGCGCCAGGGCAAGGCCTCGCCGCCACGCAGGGGCTTGAGATCGGCCTCGCCAAAGCGGAAGCTCTGGGGCGTGGTCCAGCTCTCGCGCTTCAGGGTGACGGTGCCGCTGTTGCGCGGCAGCCCGTAGAAGGCCGGGCCGTGGAAGCTGGCGAAAGCCTCGAGCTTGTCGAGCGCGCCCACCGAGTCGAAGGCCTCGGCATACATCTCGATCGCGGCGTGCGCGGTGTAGCAGCCGGCGCAGCCGGTGGCGTGCTCCTTCAGGTGGGCCGGGTGCGGCGCGCTGTCCGTGCCGAGGAAGAAACGGTCGCTGCCGCTGGTGGCGGCGGCCACCAGGGCCTGGCGGTGGGTCTCTCGCTTGAGCACCGGCAGGCAGTAGTAATGCGGGCGGATGCCGCCGGTGAAGATGGCGTTGCGGTTGTAGAGCAGGTGGTGGGCCGTGAGGGTGGCGGCGGTGAACGCGCCGGCCTCGCCCACGTACTGCGCGGCCTCTTTCGTGGTGATGTGCTCCATCACGATCTTGAGCTCGGGAAAGTCGCGCCGCAGCGGAATCAGCTGCTCATCGATGAACACGGCCTCGCGGTCGAACAGGTCGATATCGGGCGAGGTCACTTCGCCGTGCACCAACAACAGCAGGCCGGCGCGCTGCATGGCTTCCAGCGTCTTGTAGGTCTTGCGGATGTCGGTCACGCCGGCATCGCTGTTGGTGGTGGCGCCCGCGGGGTAGAGCTTCAAGGCGACCACGCCCACGTCCTTGGCGCGCGCGATTTCCTCGGGCGGCAGGTTGTCGGTGAGGTAGAGCGTCATCAGCGGCTCGAAGGCCATGCCGGCGGGCACGGCGGCGCGGATGCGATCGCGGTAGGCCATGGCCTGCGCCGCGGTGGTCACCGGCGGCTTGAGGTTGGGCATGATGATCGCCCGGCCGAACTGCGCCGCGGTGTGCGGCACCACGGTGTGCAGCGCCTCGCCATCGCGCACGTGCAGGTGCCAGTCGTCGGGTCGGGTGATCGTGAGGGTCTGTGGGGCGGTCGAGGCGTTCATGCCTCGATTGTCGCAAACCTGCAAAGGCGATCAGGGCACCTTGTCGGTCGGGTATTTCCAGAAATCCCGCAGCAGGTAGCTCACGGGCAGGTTCAGCGACACGCCCTTGGGCGGGATGGGCTGGGTGAACCAGGTCGCGTAGATCGCCTGGATCTCACCGCTGTAGATGAGCCGGCGCATCTCGTCGTCCACGATCTTCTTGAACGCCTCGTCGTTCCGCGGCAGCATGATCGCCAGCGGCTCGGTGGTGAAGAACCGGCCCACGACCCTGAGGGAGGTCGGGTCCGGCCGTGCAGCCGCCAGACCGAACAGCAGCACGTCGTCCATGGCAAAGGCGTCGGCCTCGCCCTTCTCGACCATGCCCACGGCCTGCTCGTGGTCGTCCGCCTCCACGACGCGCAGCGGGAGCCCACGCTCCCGCACCATGCGGCGCAGTGCATCCAGGGGCGTCGTGTTGCGGGTGGACACCACCACCTTGAGATCAGGGTGATCCAGCCGATCCACCGCGCTGTCGCGCCGGACCATGAGGCGTGCACCGGTGATGAAGTGGGGAATCGTGAAGGCCACCCGCTGGCGGCGCGCGGCGTTGTTGGTGGTGGAGCCGCACTCCATCTGGGCCTGGCCCTGCTCCACCGCGTCCAGGCGGTTGGAGGGCGTCACAGCGAGGTAACGCACATCGAGCTTGCTCAGGCCCAGCTTGCGTTGCACGGCCTGCGCCAGGCGGCGGCAGATGTCGAGGGCGTAACCCACCGGTTTGCCCGTGCCGTCCAGATAAGAGAACGGCACGGAGGATTCGCGGTGGGCCAGCACCAGCACGCCATCGCTTGCCACACGGTCCAGCACCGGGCCGGCCTGGGCGGTGGCGATGCTGGCCAGACACGCCGCGATGAGGATCCTGCGCAGGCAGGTCGTAAGGATCGAGAACACAACGACACCCCCCAAAAGAGTGCCGAGAGCATAGAGAAAGGCCCACCGCGAAGCCAATGCCCATCCCGCATCCGCCCATGTCAAGGGCACATGCGGGCGTGCCGGCGAGGCTCAGTGCGCCAGGATCTTGTTGAGGAAGTCCTTGGTGCGCGGCTGACGCTCCTCCGGCTTGCCGAAGAAGTCGTCCTTGGAGCAGTCCTCCAGGATCTTGCCGCCCACGTCCATGAAGATCACGCGGTTGCTGACCTTGCGCGCGAAACCCATTTCGTGCGTCACGCACATCATGGTCATGCCTTCGTGGGCCAGGCCGATCATCACGTCCAGCACTTCGCCGACCATCTCGGGGTCGAGCGCCGAGGTGGGCTCGTCGAACAGCATGACGATGGGGTCCATCGACAGGGCTCGCGCGATCGCCACGCGCTGCTGCTGACCGCCCGAGAGCTGGCCCGGGAACTTGTCCTTGTGCGCCGACAGGCCCACACGATCGAGCATCTTGAGGCCGCGCTTCTTGGCTTCGTCGGGGTTGCGCCCCAGCACCTTGATCTGAGCGATCGTGAGGTTCTCCGTCACCGACAGGTGCGGGAACAGCTCGAAGTGCTGGAACACCATGCCGACGCGGCTGCGCAGCTTGGGCAGATCGGTCTTGGGGTCGTGCACCGCGATGCCATCGACCGTGATCTCGCCTTTCTGGAAGGGCTCGAGCGCGTTGATGGTCTTGATGAGGGTCGACTTGCCTGAGCCCGACGGGCCGCACACCACGACGACTTCGCCCTTCTGGATGTTGGTGGAGCAATCGGTCAGCACCTGGACGCTGCCATACCACTTGGAGACGTTCTTGAGTTCAATCATTGCAATTCCTGGGTTTCGATGGCATCAACGAATGATGGCAATTTTCTTGTGCAGCCGCTTGACGAGCCACGACAGCGCGTAACACATGACGAAATAGACCACGGCAGCGGCCAGGTAGGCCTCGATCGGGCGGCCGAAGTTCTTGCCCGCGACCTCAAAGCCCTTGAGCATGTCGTAGGCGCCGATGGCGTAGACAAGCGAGGTGTCCTGGAACAGGATGATGGTCTGCGTGAGCAGCACCGGCAGCATGTTGCGGAAGGCCTGGGGCAACACGACCAGCTTCATGTTCTGCCCATAGCTCATGCCCAGCGCCTGGCCGGCGAACACCTGGCGACGCGGAATCGACTGGATACCCGCGCGCATGATCTCGCTGAAATAGGCCGCCTCGAAGGCAATGAAGGTGACCACCGCCGACACCTCGGCGCCGATCGGGCGACCGATCAGCAGCGGCACCAGCAGGAAGAACCACAGGATCACCATCACCAGCGGAATGCTGCGCATGCCGTTGACGTAGATCGTGGCCGGCGTGTCCAGCCACTTCTTGCCCGACAGCCGCATGAGCGCCAGGATGGTGCCGAAGAAGATGCCGCCCACTGTGGCCACGACGGTCAGCATCACGCTGAAGTACAGGCCCTTCAGCACGAAGTTGCTGATGAGGTCCCAGTTGTAGAAGGAGAAGTCGAGGTTGAGGTTCATGTCAGTGGCCTCCCGCTCCGCCCGCCACGACAAAGCCCGGTATGCGCACGCGTTTCTCGATGAAGGCCATGATGCGGTTGATCGCGAAGGCCGAGATGATGTAGAGGCCGGTCACGGCGAGGTACACCTCCACGCCGCGGGACGTCTCTTCCTGCGCCTGCATCGCGAACATGGTCAGCTCCGAGACCGACACCGCGAACGCCACCGAGGAGTTCTTGAAGATGTTCATGGTCTCGCTGGTCAGCGGCGGGATGATGATGCGGAACGCCATGGGCAGCAGCACATAGCGGTAGTACTGGAAGGTGGTGAAACCCATCGGCCATGCCGGCGTAGCGCTGGCCGCGCGGCAGGGCCTGGATGCCCGAGCGCACCTGCTCGGCGATGCGCGCCGAGGTGAAGAAGCCCAGGGCAAAGACCACCAGCACGAAGCCAGGGACGCCTCGCATGACGGGGAACATCGTGGGCACCACGTGGTACCACAGGAAAATCTGCACCAGCAGCGGGATGTTGCGGAACAGTTCCACCCAGGCATTGCCCAGGCGCACCACCATGGGTCGATCGGGCAGCGTGCGCAGCGTACCGATCAGGATGCCCAGCACCAGCGCCAGCAGCAACGCCAGCAGCGACACCGACACCGTCCAACCCCAGGCTGACAACATCCAGTCCAGATAGGTGATGTCTCCCCCCTTGCCAAAGCAGCTTTCCACCGGCTGCCGTTCAATGGTGTCCTCGCAGAACACCTGCCAATCCCAGCTCATAGGAGCCCCTTTTCTCTCTGTTGCTTGTCCGGATCACACCGCGCTTTGCGCGGTCGCCACGAAAACGCCCCTTCAAATGGGTCCACTTGAAGGGGCGTCTGGTAAGTGCGTGGCTTACTTCTTGGCGTAGTCTTCCATCGGCTTGTCGTTCGGGCTGGCCCAGGCCGCCTTGGTGGCGTCGGACATGGGCAGGCCGATCTTCACGTTGGCAGGCGGAATCGGCTGCATGAACCACTTGTCGTACAGCTTGGCCAGCGAACCATCGGCAATCTGGCGCTTGATGCTGTCGTCCACGGCCTTCTTGAAGGCCGGGTCGTCCTTGCGCAGCATGCAGGCGATCGGTTCGACCGACAGCACTTCACCCACGATCTTGTAGTCGGCGGGGTTCTTGGACTTGGAGATGTTGGCCGCCAGGATGGAGCCGTCCATCACGAACGCATCGGCGCGGCCGCCCTCGAGCGCGAGGAAGCTGTCGGCGTGGTCCTTGCCATAGACTTCCTTGAAGTCGATGCCGCCGGCGCGCTCGTTCTTGCGCAGGGTCTGCACCGAGGTGGTGCCGGTGGTGGTGGCCGACGGTCTTGCCGTTGAGGTCCTTGATGCCGTTGATGCCGGAGTTGGCCTTGACAGCGATGCGCACTTCTTCCACGTAGGTGGTCACGGCGAAGGACACATCCTTCTGGCGCGTGGCGTTGTTCGTGGTCGAACCGCACTCCAGGTCCACGGTGCCGTTCTGCACCAGGGGGATGCGGTTCTGCGAGGTCACGGGCTGGTAGTTGACGTTGAGCTTGGCCAGGCCGAGCTGCTTCTGGATGTCGGCCAGAATGATTTCGCCCATTTCCGTGTGGAAGCCGACGTATTTGCCGTTGCCCAGTGTGTAGCCCAGTCCGGAAGACTCGCGCACGCCCAGGGACACGCTGCCAGACGCCTTGATCTTGGCCAGCGTGTCGCCAGCTTGTGCAAAGGCGCTGCCGACGGCCAGTGTGGTCACGGCCAGCGCGAGCAGGTGTTTCTTCATAGGGATCTCCTTGCTTGTAGAAAAGATGATGAACCAGCGATCAAGACCGGATGCTCAGCGCCGTTGTCGCGCGGAGGGCATCTGCATGATGCTCCCTACGCAAGCTCCGTTCCACCCGGGAATTCCCACCCTGTCACAGGCGGAACCCGCGACTGTAGCCAGCGGCATCCTTCGCATCCAATGCTGATTGCAGCGGCCATTATGCAAACCATTCATGTACGGATTTTCCCCAATGGCCTTGGCAAAGGATCACCTGTATCGCCTATGAGACAGGGTGAATCAGGGATTGCCGAGCTTTTTGCGCAGGTCGTTCCAGAACTGCTCCACCGGTCCTTTGGCCTTTCGCGTGGAAGACCGCTCGCGGTAGATGCGGATGTCCAGCGCGGTCTCCAGCGACCCGCCGGCGGACACGAGCTTGCGGGCGCGCACTTCCTTGCGCACCGCGCTGGCCGGCAGGAAGGCGATGCCATGGCCCTCCAGCGCCATGGCTTTCAGGCCTTCGGCCATGTCGGTTTCGTAGATGCGGTCCAGGTGCACCGGTGTGCTGCTCTGCTTGAGCATCTGGTCCACCGCCCTGCCGAGGTAGGCACCCGGCGCATAGGCCAAGTAAGGCAGCGGCTGCTGGGGCGACCCTGGCAGGGCGTACTGCGGCAGGCCCTGCGCGTCCGGGCGCACATAGGGTGAAAGCACCTCCGAGCCCAGGTGCAGCATTTCATAGCGGCCGGCATCGAGCTGGATCGGCTGGGCCGCGTGCTGGTAGGCGATCAGCAGGTCACAGCTGCCCTCGACCAGGCGCAGCACCGCGTCGTGCACGTTCATGGCGATCAGCCGGCTCTTGATCGGGCCGCAGGTCTCGCGCAAGCCCGAGAGCCAGGACGGAAAGAAGGTGAAGGCCAGCGTGTGCGGCACGGCGAACTCGATCACGTCCTGCGCCGCGGCGGTGTGGGCGCGCAGCGTGGCGCGCGTGCTCTGCAGCGCCTGCAGCATCTCCAGCGCCTGGTCGTACAGCGTCTGGCCCGCGGGGGTGAGGCGCGTGGGATACGAGGAGCGATCCACCAGATCGGTGCCCGCCCAGGCTTCCAGCGACTGGATGCGCCGGGAGAAAGCGGGCTGGGTGACGTGGCGCAGCTGCGCCGAACGGCTGAAGCTGCGGGTTTCGGCGAGGCTGACGAAATCCTCGAGCCATTTGGTTTCCATGGACGGCGATTATGGAACGGCCGGACGGAAGGCTCCTCGGAAAGGTACGACCTGAAGGGAAATCGGCATCAGTCGCTGCCGCTTTGCTGCAGCGCCCACATGCCCGCATAGACGCCGGTCCGGGCGACCAGTTCGGCGTGGGTGCCCCGCTCCACGATCTCGCCGTTGACCAGCACCAGGATTTCGTGCGCGTCCACCACGGTGGAGAGGCGGTGCGCGATCACCAGCGTGGTCTTGTTGCGCGCCGCGCTCTTGAGCTCGGCCTGGATCGCGCGTTCGTTGGCGGAATCCAGGGCCGAGGTGGCTTCGTCGAAGATCACGATGGGCGGGTTCTTCAACAGCGTGCGCGCGATCGCCACGCGCTGCTTCTCGCCCCCCGAGAGCTTGAGACCGCGCTCGCCCACCATGGTGGCATAGCCCAGCGGCAGGTGCTGGATGAAGGCGTGGATGTGCGCCGCCTGGGCCGCCCGCACCGCGGCCTCGTGCCCCGCATCGGGGCGGCCATAAAGAATGTTGTATTCGATGGTGTCGTTGAACAGCACCGTGTCCTGCGGCACGATGCCGATGGCCTGGCGCACGCTGGCCTGGGTGACGGCCTTGATGTCCTGCCCGTCGATGGTGATGCGCCCGCCGTCATCGGCATTGCTCACGTCGTAGAAGCGGTAGAGCAGGCGCGCCAGCGTGCTCTTGCCCGAACCCGAGGGCCCGACCACGGCCACCGTCTTGCCCGGTGGAATCTCGAAGCTGATGCCATGCAGGATTTCGCGCGCCGGCTCGTAGGAAAAGCGCACATTCTCGAATTTCACCGCCGGGGGACCGTCCAGCTGAAGCGGCTGCGCAGCTTGCACGTCCGCGATCTCGCGCTCTTTTTCCAGCAGCGCGAACATCTTTTCCAGGTCGGTCAGGCTCTGCTTGATCTCGCGGTAGAGCACGCCCAGGAAACCCAGCGGAATGTAGAGCTGGATCATGAAAGCGTTGACCATGACCAGATCGCCCAGCGTGAGCTCGCCGCTGACCACGCCCTGCGTGGCGCGCCAGAGCATGAGCACCAGCGCCACGGCGATCACCAGTTGCTGCCCCGCATTGAGCATGGACAGCGTGGTCTGGCTCTTGATGCGCGCGCGCCGCAGCTTCTCCAGCGCCTCGTCATAGCGCCGGCCTTCGAAGCTTTCATTGTTGAAGTACTTGACGGTCTCGTAGTTCAGCAGCGAGTCGATGGCGCGGCTCTGGCTGGTGGATTCGAGCTCGTTCATCTTGCGCCGGAACTGGGTGCGCCACTCGGTCACGAGCACGGTGAAGGTCACGTACAGCACCAGCGCCACCAAGGTGATCCACACGTAGCCCATGTCGAACTTGGTGCCCAGCAGCGCCAGCACCATGATCACCTCGATCAGCGTGGGGAAGATGCTGTAGAGCGAGTAGGAGATGAGCGACTGCACGCCGCGCGTGCCGCGTTCGATGTCGCGCGTCATGCCCCCGGTCTGGCGTTCCAGGTGGAAGCGCAGGCTCAGGGCGTGCAGGTGGCCGAACACCTGCAGCGCGATGCTGCGCGTGGCGCCCTCGGTGGCCTTGGCGAACACCAGCTCGCGAAGCTCGGTGAACACGCTGGTGGACAGCCGCAGCAGGCCGTAGGCGAGCAACAGGCCCAACGGCACCACCAGCATCGACTCGACGCTGCCGGGCCGGATGGTCATGGCATCGACCAGTTCCTTGAGCAGCAGCGGCACGCCCACGTTGGCCGTCTTGGCCGCCACCATGAAAGCCAGCGCCAGCACCACGCGCACCTTGTACTGCCACAGGTAGGGCAGCAGGCGCTTGAGCGTGCCCCAGTCGGAGCGTTGGGCAGGTGGGTGGCCAGCGGCGCCAGGACTGGCAGGCAGGGCGATGGAAGTTCGGGCGGGGTTGTCGGGGCGCATGCAGGAGAATGGGGGCCGTTGTCCAGAGATTGTGCCCATGTCCAGCAATTCAAGCCCGCCATCCGAAACCGCCCTGCCCACCGACCGGGAACTGGTGCTCAAGGTCATTCCCATGCCCGCGGACTGCAACGCCAACGGCGACATCTTCGGCGGCTGGGTCATGGCGCAGGTCGACCTGGCCGGAGCCGTGCTGCCCGCGCGCTACGTGCGCGGCCGCATGGCCACGGTGGCGGTGAACCAGTTCATCTTCAAGCAACCGGTGCGCGTGGGCGACATCCTGAGCTTTTTCGCGCACATCACGCGCCTGGGCCGCACCTCGGTCACGGTGCAGGTGGAGGTGTTCGCCGAACGTTTCTCGGCCCAGGGCCAGTACGTGAAGGTGACCGAGGCCAGCCTGACCTACGTGGCGATCGACCTGGAAGGCCGGCCCCGCCCCATCCCGCGCGACGGCCTGGTGCTGCCCGAGCACCTGGCCTGAGGCCGTTTCAGGGCGAAGGCCAGCGCGACCGCCAGGTGCGGTAGATGCGCGCGGCCAGCGCCTGGCTGCCCGCCAGGTGCCGTTTCGTGGCGGCGTGCATGCCCGCCGGGTCCTGCACGCTGTCGCGGTGCAGCAGCACATTCACCGCGTAGGCCTCGCCCGGGCTTTCGAGCCAGTCGTCGATCTTGTCCGGCGTGATCTCGATGTGGAACTGCATGGCCAGGTGCGGGCCGAGCGCAAAGGCCTGGTGCGCGCAGGCCGCCGACGATGCCAGCGGCTCCGCGCCCGGCGGCAGCGCCACGAAACCATCCTGGTGCCACTGGTACACGGTGGGCGTGCGCTCTTCACCGAACCAGTCGCGCGCGGCAGCGCCACCGTGGTGCTCGATGGGCCACCAGCCGATCTCGGGCTGGGGCAGCCGCTCCACCTGGCCGCCCAAGGCCCGCGCCATCAGCTGCGCAACCCAGGCAGTGCCCGATGACGGGAATGCCCAGCGCATCGGCCTCGCGGATCAGCGCCTCGGCCTGGCGCAACGTGGGGCGCTCATCGTTCGCGCTCCACGCGCCGCCCAGCACGGCCAAGCCGCGATAGCCCCGAACGGACGCGGGGTAGAGCTCACCCGCCTCGGCACAGCGCAAGTGCCAGGGCAGCCCCTGGGCATCGAGCCATTCGCCGAGGAAACCCGGGCCGTCCTCGAACAGGTGCTGAAGGACCAGGACGTCGGCGGTGGAAGCGGTGGTGGCGGGCATAACCATCCTGAAGCAAGTCTTGCCGCAAACCGTACCACGGGACAGCCGAGCCTGCACCCCATACAAGAAAGGTCTGGGCACGCCGTTTGCCGCGCAACCAGTTCAACTCAACCATTCAAAGGAAAAACAATGAGCGACCAAGACACCTCCCTCGACAACCTGTGGGACATGATCAAGGACATTCGCTTTGCGATGTTCACCACGCGCAGCCATCAGGCGGCGCACGCCGGCCACCTGCATGCCCGGCCCATGACCACCCAGAACAACCGGCTGGAGGGCGGCAGCCTCTGGTTTTTCATGTCGCGCCACGGAGGGCCCGTGGCCGATCTGATGGCCGAACCCACCGTCAACCTGAGTTACGCCGATCCCGACAAGGACACCTATGTTTCCGTCTCCGGCACGGCGCGCGTGGTCAACGACCCCGACAAGGCCCGGGCCCTGTGGAACAAGGCCGCCGAAGCCTGGTTTCCCGGCGGTCCGGACGATCCCGATCTCGCGCTGGTGGTGGTCAACGTCACCCACGCCCACTACTGGGACGTCAAGGAAAACAAGCTGGTGCAGCTGCTGGCCATGACGAAGGCCGTGATCACAGGTGGTGTGCCCAAACTCGGCGAATCCGTCGAAGTGCAGGTTCGCTGAGTGATGCCTGCTAGTCAAGCGCGATATTGACGCGGCGAATCACCTCGCCGAGACGTTGGGACTCCGCCTGGATGAATTGCGCGAACTGTTCGCGCGTGGGCGTGAACGGTTCATAGCCGAAGCTGGCGAACTTGTCACGGACATCCGGCTCGGCCAAAGCCGCCTCGACATCGTGCTTGATCTTGGCCGTCACGGCGGGCGCCAGCCCCCGTGGTGTGGCGAGCGCGTTCCAGCCCGAGGCTTCGAATCCCGCCGGCCCGCCCGACTCGGCCACGGTCGGCACGCTGTCGTAGCCCGCCGTGCGTTTGGGTGCCGCCACCGCGAGGAACCGCAATTTCCCCCGCGCGCTGGAGCGGTCCGGCGGTGGCGCTGGATCCCAGTGCAAACGCAAGATCGCCGTTCGCCACGCTGGTGTAGAGCTGGGTCGTTTCCTTAAAGACGATGTGCTCGAATTTCGTCCCCGTCATCGAGCTGAACAACTCGGATCCGAGGTGCACGGGGTTGCCGACGGACCACGACCCGAAGTTCAGTTTTCCCGGGCTGCGCCTGGCATCGGCGATGAGGTCGGCCACCGTCTTGTACGGACTGGTGGCGGCAACGGTGATGAAGAAGTAGGTGCGAAACAACGGCAGCACGGGATCGAAATCGACGGCCGGGTCATAGGGCAGCTTCTTGAACAGCGATGGATAGGCGGCCAGGTGCACGTTGTCGAGCTGGATCAGGTCGTGTCCGTCCTTCGCCCCGCGCTTCCACGCGTCGATCGCGATAAAGCCGTTGCCGCCCGGGCGGTTCTCCACCATCACAGGTTGCGCCCACTTTTTCGACAGCTTGTCAGCGACCAGCCGCGCAACGCCGTCCGGCCCGCCACCGACGGGGAATGGGGTGATGATCCGCACGGGTCTGGTCGGGAACGGGACCTCCTGGGCGAATGCACGAAGTGGATGGCCCGCCCAAGCGAGCATGGCCCCTGACACCACAGTGCGGCGCGACAAACGGATGCGGTGAGACAACATGGCGAGGCTTTCGTCTGGTTGGGAACGGATCAGGAACAGGTGTAGCTCGCGGCCGCCCGGATGTCCCCGCTGGTGTACACGGGCATCTTGGGATAGGCGCACATCGGGCCGGTGACCACGGTCGGATTCGCGGCCGTGGCGGAGCTGCGGATATCGATCCTGTCGGCCGGCGCGATGCCGTTCTCGACCCAGTTGGTGAGCGCGCGGTAGTTCGCGTCTTCCGGATACAGCGGCGGATTGGCCGCCAGGTTTTCCGTCCCGTTGGCCGGGAAGTGGCCCATGCCAGGGATCGTGTACAGCTTGTAGAAGCTCTGGATCGCCGGAATGCCGCCCATCTGCGCCGCCACGCGCGTGTAGTAGTTGAGGACGCCGGCATGCGGGATCGTGCTGTCCGACGTTCCCACGACCGTGATCAGCTTGCCGCCCCGGTCACGGAATTTGCTGAGGTCCGGGTTGTCGGTGCTGATGTGGGCGAACGACGCGGCCTCCATGGCGTAGCCCTGGGCGATGGCATCGGCGAGTTGCGCGTAGCTCAGGTTCTTCCAGCCATTGGCCCCATTGGCCTTGGCGTTGAGGAAGGTCGATCCGGCGATCGTTGGGTCCTGCAGGAACAGCGCGACCATGTCGTACTGAATCCCGCCGGTGCGCACGGACGTGGCACCGATGCTCCCGCCGCGTGCGCAACCGAACCAGATCTGCTTGGGTGACAGGGTCGTGCGCAGGCCGTTGTCGATCGAAGGCGATGGCGTCGATCCATCGGTGGTCGGGCCATACCAGATCTTGTTGGCGGCGTGGGCCTGCGCCGATGTCAGACAGTTCGCGGTGGCGTTCGTTCCACCCGACGCGGTGCACAGAACAGCGGCGTCCGTCGTCGGATCGTAGGTGCACGTCGAGGGGTCGAGAAGGTAACCCAGGTGCATGCCGCCCACGACGTCGCACGCGCTGATGGCGGCCATCGATACGTTGTTCCACTGACCCGTTGTGAAGGGCACGCCGCCCAATTCGCGCTGAATCACGATCTGCGCCCAGAGCTGGGTGGCCGTGAACTTGGTCCAGTTGATCGCCGGCGCCGAGGCAATGATGCCGTTGAAATCGTCGGGATACAGCTGTGCCTGCTTGAGACCTTGGCGGCCACCGGTGGAGCCGCCGTGCCAATAGGTGTACCTGGCCGCGGTGCCGTAGTAGGCCTGCGCCAGCGCCTTGGCCTTGACCGTCATTTCGTGAATGCCGCGCTCGGAAAACTCGCTCCACCCCACGGTGTTGATGGTTCCGTCCGGCTTCATCAGGAAGCTGGAGTTGCCTGCCGGGTGACCTGTGTCGGTCGTGGCGGCCACCGCGCCTTCCACACCGGCCACCACCCAGGGCGCGGCGGTGGGCGCGTTCGCCACGCTGGTGAGTGTCGCTTGAGGCCCGCCGGCCATGCCCGCGCCGCCCAACACGTGCAGCCGCTTGTTCCAGTTGGCTGTTGTCGGGAGCCACAGTTCGACGCCAATGCCTGGGGTCGTGGAAGGCGCGCCCGCAGGACCGGCGTGGCCCGGCCCGATCAGGAGCTTGACCAGGCAGATGTCGTTGGCCGCCGATGGGGTCGTTGCGGTCGCGGTCCCGGAAAGGAGAATCTGATCTCCTTTCTTGAAGGCCTTCACCAGTGCGACCGTCGTTTGAGCGTCTGGCTTGAAGGCGGTCTTCATGGAATCGTCGCAGCTGAGCGGCGCCACAGCGGAATCGCTGCCTCCGCTTTCACCTCCGCCGCCGCAGGCGGGCATCAATATCGATGCGATTGCGGCCACAGCCAAGCAGGCCACGCGTTGCCACACTGTTTGCATGGGTTGTCTCCAGTCGGTCTTTGTTGTCCGCAGCGTCGCCAGATGACGCACTGCACGGCTATCGCGGCACACACGAGAAACGCTGGCCATCGCGATCGCAGGATTTGACTTGCCGCCGCTTTTCGTGTCTTTTCCGTTCGGCGCTCGATTGCACAAACGGCTCATCGGATGCGGCTTGGTGCGGCTACGATCGCCCCAAATGCCACCTCCACCCAGCCCATTGAACCTGCTCACCCCTGAGCAGCTTGCCCGCTGGCGGGGACTGCCACTGGCCTGCGTCGGCACGCCTGAAGGGGCCTGGAGTCACCGTTTCACGCCTGCAACGATGGGCCTGTCACTGGTGGACACGGGCACGATGACAACCCGCTTGAGCGTGAATGGCCGGCACGAGGAATTCGACCTGCGCGCGGGTTCGATCGGGCTCTTCAGCCCCTACATGGAAGTCAAGGTGGCCCAGGCCGGCGCCCACCAGGCTCGCCGGATCCTTCTGGAGCTCGATTGGGGAGGCCCGCTTTGCCGCAGGCTTTTCGACGACGATCTGATCAGTGCCGTGTTGCGCCCAGGCTCCCACTTTGAGGATCCGGTGCTGCCACCCGTGTTGCGCAGCATGGTGCGCGAGATATCGGCAGGATGTCCGAACGGGACGCTGTTCGCCGAATCGCTCTCGATCGGTATCGCCGCCCACCTCGGCAGGACCCGTGGCATCCGATCGGCCATCAAGGAGCGGGGCCGCCTGAGCACGGCGCAAATGGCGCGGGTGAACGACCTGATCGACTGCGATCTGGGCAGCGATCTTTCACTCCGTGCCTTGTCCGAGGCCGTGGGGCTCAGCAAACCGCATTTTGTCCGCCTGTTTCGCAACACGACAGGGACGTCGCCGCATCGGTATGTGGTCCAAAAGCGCATGGATCGGGCCGTGCAGCTGCTTGGTTTGCCGGGCGGCTCCTTGGCCGACATTGCATTGGATGTGGGCTTCGCCAGTCAGAGCCACATGACCCGGACATTTCGCGACCTCATCGGGACCACACCGGGTGAGCTGCAGAAGCAACTGACCGGCAAGAAGTCGTCGTAGGAGCGCCGGCATGGCGACTGAGACACCCCCTAACGCTGAGCCCAGATCACCGGCGCCACCGACACCTCGCGGTCCATGCCGAGCAGTTCCCGGTCGAACAGCGCGCCCAGGCGGTCGTCGGCCGAGCTGCCGAAGTCACCGTGCGCGCCACCATCGATGGTGACCAGGTAGCTCTTGGTGCCCGCCTTGTGCAGGGCGTCGTCCAGGCGTGCGGCCTGGCTGAAGGGCACGACGCGGTCCAGCGTGCCGTGCACCGTGAGCACGGGGGGCGTGGCGGTGCTGGCGTGCGCCGCCGGTGAGGCCTCGCGCGCCAGCCCCAGCCTGTCGCGGACCGCGCCCCCGAGCAGGCGGCCTTCGGGCGTGTCCGCGCCGCGCCCCAACACGGACAGGTCGGTCGGCCCGAAGAAGTTGGCCACGGCCCTGACCTGGCTGCTGTGCTGGCGGTGTTCACCCAGCGTGCCTTCCAGGCGCGGCACGTTGGCGGTGGTGCCGAGCATCAGCGCCAGGTGCGCGCCGGCGCCCCGGCCCCAGACGCCGATGCGCGCCGGGTCCAGCCCCAGGCCATCGGCGTTGCCGCGCACCCAGCGCACGGCAGCCTTCACGTCGTGCAGGGGAGCGGGCCACGGCGCTTCGCCACTGAGGCGGTAGCCCACGGACACCCCGGCGTAATAACCACCGCGCACGAAATCCATGAGGCGGGCCGCGCCGTCGGCCTTGTCGCCGTGCATCCAGCCGCCACCGTGCACATAGACGATGACGGGCAGCGGGCCCCGGTGCCGCTCTCGGGGCAGGTACAGGTCCAGCCGCTGGCGCGGGTTGGTGGTCAGGGCATAGGGCTGGTCCAGCGTCACGTGCACCGGCTCCCGCTCCAGTTCCTGGATCGACATCACGCCGCTGGGCCCCAGGTCGAACTCGTCGCGGGGCGACTGGGCGCGCACGATGGCCGGCGCCATGCACAACACGGGGGACTGGAGCAACAGACGGCGCAGCATGTCGGTTCCTGGAGGAGATCGGAAGGTCGGCCAAGCGTAGTCGGCCGCGCCGCTTCCGGCAAGCGCGGGCGCTAGAACTTGCCGTGCCGCCCCTGCCCGGCCGCGAAACGTTGCGCACCGGCCAGCGCATCGGGAATGCGCTCGCGCCCGCGCTGCCATTCCTGCAGCAGCGCCTCGCCCAGGGGCAGGTCCCACTGGCGCTGGGCGCTCTCGCGGTCGGCGCGCATCGTGGCCTGCGGGAACGCCGCGAGCTGCCGCGCCAGTTCCAGGGCGGCCCCGCGCGCCTGCCCGGGCGGCACCACACGGGTCCGCCAAGCCCATGCGCAGCGCCTCTGCCGCCTCCACCTTGCGACCGGTGAGGATCAGGTCCATCGCATGGCCCATGCCGATCAGGCGCGGCAGGCGCACCGTGCCGCCATCGATCAGCGGCACGCCAAAGCGCCGGCAGTAGACGCCGAAGTAGGCGTCGTCTTCCATCACGCGCAGGTCGCACCAGAGCGCGAGCTCCATGCCACCGGCCACGGCCGCCCCGCTCACGGCGGCGATCACCGGCTTGGAGAGCTGCAGCCGCGACGGGCCCATGGGGCCGAGCGCGCGCGCATCGGCGGCGGCGAAGTCCAGGTCCAGGCCGCCGGTCTCGCCCGAGGCGGCCAGGCGGGCACCGTACTGCAAGTCCCAGCCGGCGCAGAAATGGCCGTGCGCGCCGTGGAACACCGCCACGCGGGCCTCGGCGTCGTCTTCGAATGCGAGAAAGGCCGCGTGCAGCGCCTGCGCGGTGGGGCTGTCCACCGCGTTGCGCACCTCGGGGCGGGCCAGCGTGACCACCCACACCTCGCCCAGCTTTTCGGTGGTGACGGCGCTCGACCGCCACACCCCCACGCGCGGCGCGTTCAAGGCCGCGTCCAGTTCGTCCTGTGTCACGTCGATCTCCATGCGAAGCAGCGCGCCGGCCATGGCCTTGCCCAGGTTGTCCAGGCGCAGGTTGCGCGCGCCGCCACCCTGCAGCGCACCGCGCAGCACGAACTTCAGCGCGAGGATGTTGGGCAGCGGCCAGGCGTCCACCTCGCCGGGCAGCCAGGGCGCGAAATGGGCCTGCACGCGCTCGGCCGTCACCTCGCGCGCCAGCAACCGGTAGCCGGCGTCGTTCCAGGCGAACAGGCCGAAGTCCACCCAGTCGGCCTTGTCGCCGCTGCGCGCGTGGGCAATTCGCACCAGGGGTATGCGGATCGTGCTCATGCGCGGTCCGGCGCAGGGCCGCCCCAAGCCGGAACAGCCCCCTCGGGGGGCTGCGACCCGCGCAGCGGCGGAGCGTGGGGGCTCATTTCCCCCAGCAGCTCCATCCGCGCGCCCGCTTCCACCTCGGCGCGGGGAATCAGCGTGGGCCAGATGCCCAGCAATTCGCTGGTGTTGTGCAGGCCGGTGAAGCCGCAGGTGTAGGCCGGGCCGCTCAGTCCCATCCAGGGGAACAGGCGGCCGAAACCATCGGCCGCGGCCTTGTCGGGCGTGCGCAGCACCAGGCGCGTCCAGATCTCGTTGGACTGGTTGAGCGCGTCGGGCTTGGGCAGGGGCGCGAGCGCGCCGTGCGCCGAGTTCAGGCCGGGGTACTCCACATACAGCTCGTCGTGCGGGATGCGCTTGTCCTTGAGCAGTGTGCGGATGGTGGCCTGCGCGGCCTGCGCCTTGTCCCAGGCGTCCGGCCAAGAAAACCCCCAGGTGACCTCGGCTTTGTAACCATCCCGGAAACCCGCCACCACCTTGAGCGTGTCGGTGGGCGCGGTGCCGCGCACCCCGGTCAGCCGCACGCGGTCCCCGCCCTCGTCCTGGAGCCGGATGCCGCCCATGTCGAGCACCACGTCGGGCGAGAAATAGGCGTGGGGGTTGTGCACCTCGTACAACAGCTGCTGGCGCACGGTGTCGAAGTTGACCCGCCCGCCAGTGCCGGGCGCCTTGGTGATGAGCGCGCTGCCGTCCTCCCACACCTCGGCGATCGGGTAGCCGATATGCGCCAGATCGGGAATGGCCTGCCACGCGCCCTGGCTGCCGAAGTTGCCGCCGCTGCCCTGCCCCGAACACTCGAGCAGGTGGCCCACGGTGAGGCCTTGCGCGAGGCGGTCGAGGTCGTGGGCCTGGGTCGCACCGCCCAGCGTCCAGCCCAGGCCGTGCACCAGCGGCCCGAGGAACAGCGCGGCATCGGCCACGCGCCCGGTGATCACGATGTCGGCGCCCGCGTCCAGCGCGGCCACGATGGGTTGCGCCCCCAGGTAGGCGTTGCCGAACACCAGGCGCTCGCGCACCTCGGCCAGCGGCGCGCCGGTGAAGAGGTGGGCGAAGGCGCTGGCGGGCGTGGCGCCGTCGAGCAGGCGGGGCAGCACGTCGTCGCCGCTCACCACGGCCACGCGGGCCTGCCAGCCGCGGGTCTTGAAGGCCGCCAGCACCGCCTGCGCGGCGCCCTGCGGGTTCAGGCCGCCCGCGTTGCACACGAAGCGCACGCCTCGCTCTTGCATCAGCGGCCAGAGCTTCATCAGCAGGGGCACCACGTCGCGCGCGTAACCCAGCGAGGGGTCGCGCTGGCGGTCTTTCTGCAGGATCGCCAGCGTGAGTTCGGCCAGGTGGTCGCTGGCGATGAATTGCACCCCGCCGCGTTCGATGCTCGCGGCCACGGGTTCCCAGTTGTCGCCGTAGAACCCGAGGCCGGCGCCGATTCGTATGGATTTCATTTCAGTGATTTATTGCGTCATTGCACAGCACGCACCGTGTGAAGCCACCTCGATCAGAGACACCGAGGAACCGGCTTTGCCGGGCCTCTGGTGTCGCCCCCTCGAGGGGGTCGCGCAAAGCGCGGCGGGGGTGCAACCATCTTCATGGCACCTGAGCGACTCAGGATGGGGGACAACCCCTAGCGCCAGTCTCATGCAAGACAGCTATAAATTGCGCTCACCTGCTGGGCAGACTGCCACAAAGATTGCAGCGCCACCCCGCCGCCACCGCGTCGACAGAACCATACAGGAGACATCGCGTGCAATTGCTGCAACTGCTCATCAGCGGTGTGGCCCAGGGCTGCATCTATGGGCTGATCGCGCTGGGTTTCGTGCTGATCTACAAGGCCACCGAAACGGTGAGCTTTGCCCAGGGCGATCTGATGATGGTGGGCGCCTTCGGCGGCCTGGCGGCGATGACCATGCTGGGTTTCCCGTTCTGGCTGTCGGTGCCCGCCGCCATCGTGGGCATGGGCCTGTTCGGCGTGGTGCTCGAGCGCGTGGTGATCCGCCCGATTCTGGGGCAGCCGGCCTTCTCCATCGTGATGCTCACCATCGGCGTGGGCTACACGCTGCGCGGGCTCATCACCATGCTGCCCAACATCGGCACCGACACGCACACGCTGCCGGTGCCCTACGCCAACGAGGTGCTTCGCCTGGGCGCGCTGGTGGTCTCGGCCGAGCAGATCGTGGTGATCGGCTCCACCGCCGTGCTCTGCGCCGGGCTGTTCGCCATGTTCCGCTACAGCAAGCTGGGCATCGCCATGCAGGCCTCGTCGCAGAACCAGCTCGCGGCCTACTACATGGGCATTCCGGTCAAGCGGCTCAACGGCCTGGTGTGGGGCCTGGCCGCGGCCGTGGCCGCCGTCGCCGGCCTGCTGCTCGCGCCCATCACCTTCGTGCACGCCAACATGGGCTTCATCGGCCTCAAGGCCTTCCCCGCCGCCGTGGTGGGCGGCTTCGGCAGCCTGCCCGGCGCCATCGTGGGGGGCCTGATCATCGGCATCGTCGAGGCGTTCTCGGGCTTCTACCTGCCCGAAGGGTTCAAGGACGTGGCGCCCTACATCGTGGTGCTGCTCATGCTGGTGCTCAAACCCAACGGCCTCTTCGGCGAGAAGCTGCGCAAGAAAGTCTGAGGCACCACGAACATGCGATTCCTCTTCAAGACCGACTACAACCAGGACATCCGGCTCGCCAAGCACGGTGCGCAGCACCTTCTGGTACAGCCTGCTGGGCCTGTTCCTGGTGGTGGCGCCCTGGGCGATCCCGGAGTACTGGCTCGCGCAGCTCACCTTCGTGCTGATCTACGCCGTCGTCGGCCTCGGCCTGATGCTGCTGGCGGGTTTCACCGGGCTGTTCTCGCTGGGCCATGCGGCCTTTCTCGGCGTGGGCGCGTACACACAGGCCATCATGGTGAACGCGGGCATTCCCTTTCCGCTGGCACTGGCCTGCGCGGGCCTGCTCTCGGCGGCCGTGGGCATGGTGGTGGGTCTGCCGGCGCTGCGCGTCAAGGGCATCTACCTCGGCATGGCGACGCTGGCTTTCGGCTTCATCGTCGAGGAGGTGATCGCGCGCTGGGAGCACGTGACCGGTGGCAACGCCGGCCTGATGGTGCAGTACCCCGCCCTCTTCGGCTGGTCGCTGGATTCCACCGAGGAGTTCTACTTCCTGTGTCTGGTCGTGACCGTGCTGGCGCACGCTGGGCATCGTCAACCTCATGCGCTCGTCCACCGGCCGCGCCTTCGTCGCCATCCGCGACTCGGAGATCTCGGCGCAGAGCATGGGCATCCAGCTCGCGCGCTACAAGACGCTGAGCTTCGCGCTCTCGGCCGCGCTCGCGGGCATCGGCGGCGCGCTGTACGCGCACAAGATCCAGTTCCTCTCGCCCGAGCAGTTCAGCATCATCCAGTCGATCGACCTGCTGCTGATGGTCGTGATCGGCGGGCTGGGCTCGATCCACGGCGCCTTCCTCGGCGCGATTTTCCTGATCGTCATGCCCCAGCTCATCGCGCTGGGCAAGGATTACCTGCCCGAGGCCATCGGCCAGGCCGCCGGCCTGCAGGGCGCGGTGTACGGCATCGTGCTGATTGCCTTCGTGCTGTTCGAGCCCATGGGCCTGTACGGCCGCTGGCTCAAGGTGCGCACCTGGTTCCAGCTCTTCCCGTTCTATCGCAAGGGCCTGTTCAAGCGGCAGAAAACGTTCCAGAAATCGGATCGCCTGAAATGAACCCAAACGTGCTTCTTTCGGCCAGGAACCTGAGCGTGCGCTTCGGCGGCGTGCTGGCGGTCAACAACGTGAGCTTCGACGTGAAGCGCGGCGAAGTCTTCACGCTCATCGGCCCCAACGGCGCGGGCAAGACCACGGTGTTCAACCTGATCAGCCGCATCTACACGCCCACCACCGGCACCATCGACTACGCCGGCCCCAATGGCGAGTTGCGCCTGACCGACCAGGCGCCGCACCAGATCGCCAAGCTGGGCATCGCGCGCACCTTCCAGAACATCGAGCTGTTCGAGCACGCCACGGTGCTGCAGAACCTGCTGATCGGGCGCCACACGCACCGCAAGACGGGGCTGTGGAGCGAGATCTTCTTCACCGGCAAGACGCGCGCGGCCGAGATCGAGGCGCGCGAGAAGGTGGAGCGCGTGATCGACCTGCTCGACCTGCAGCACCATCGCGAGTCCATGGTGGCCGGCCTGCCCTACGGCGTGCGCAAGGTGGTCGAACTCGCGCGCGCGCTGTGCACCGAACCCCAACTGCTGCTGCTCGACGAGCCGTCGTCCGGCCTGAACGTGGAGGAGACCGAGGACATGGCGTTCTGGATCACCGACATCAAGGAAGAGCTGGGCATCACCGTGCTGATGGTCGAGCACGACATGAGCCTGGTCTCCAAGGTGTCGGACCGCGTGCTGGCCATGAGCATGGGCACCGAGCTGGCCTCGGGCACACCCGCCGAGGTGCAGAGTGACCCCGGCGTGATCGAGGCCTACCTGGGTTCGATGGACGACGTCTCCAGCCTGCGCCGCGAAAACCACAAGGTGACGGCATGAGCGTTGCAACGTCTGACGCCCCCGTGCTGAAGCTGCTCAACGTCGAGAGCGCCTACGGCCCGATCAAGGCGATCCGCGGCGTGAGCCTGCAGGTGCGCCGCAGCGAGATCGCCACCGTGCTGGGTTCCAACGGCGCGGGCAAGACCACCATCCTCAAGACCATCAGCGGCATCATCGACCCCCGCAAGGGATCGATCGAATTCAAGGGCGAGAACATCACCGCGCAGGACCCGGCGCTGATCGTGCAGCAAGGCCTGTCCCACGTGCCCGAGGGGCGCGAGGTTTTCCCCCCTGCTCTCGGTGCGCGACAACCTGCTGATGGGCGCCTACACCCGCAAGGACCGCGACGGCGTGGCGCGCGACATGGAGGTGGTGTTCAACTACTTCCCCATCCTGCGCGAACGCGCGTTGCAGGACGCCGGCCTGCTCTCGGGCGGCCAGCAGCAGATGCTGGCCATCAGCCGTGCGCTGATGGCCGACCCCGACCTCATCTTGCTCGACGAGCCCAGCCTGGGCCTCTCGCCCAAGCTCACCAAGGAGATCTTCGAGATCGTGGTGCGCATCAACCGCGAGCGCGGCACCACCATCCTGCTGGTCGAGCAGAACGCCAACATGGCGCTCAATGCGTCCGACTACGGCTACGTGCTGGAGAACGGCCGCATCGTGATGGAAGACACCTGCGCCCACCTGCGCGAGAAGGACGACATCAAGGAGTTCTACCTCGGCATGAAGGAAACCGGGGCGCGGGGTGAGCGGCGCTGGAAAAAGAAGAAGAACTGGAGATAAGGCATGAGTTACCTCTGGGATCTCTCACACATCCAGCCGCGAACCGAGGTGGTGCTGCCCGGCGACACCATTCCCGCCCTCTTCTGGAACGGCGTGAAGGCGCGCGGCCCGGCGATCTGGATGCGGCAGAAAGACTTCGGCATCTGGCGCAGCTGGACCTGGGACCAGACCGGCACCGCCGTGCGCGAGATCGCCCACGGCCTGATGGCGCTGGGCTTCGAGGCGCGCGAGACCGCGTCCATCCTCTCCAACACCACCGTCGAATGGGTGCTGTGCGACCTGGCCGTGCTCAGCGCGGGCGGCGTGGCGAACGGCATCTACCCGACCGACGCGGCCGAACAGGTGCAGTACCTCTGCGACGACTCGGCCACCACCGTGCTGTTCGTGGAAGACGACGAACAGCTTGACAAGGCGCTGGAGGTGCGCGCCCAGTTGCCGCGCCTGAAGAAGATCGTGGTCGCCGACATGGACGGCCTGCGCGACCTGAACGACCCGCAGGTGATCAGCCTGGCCGCGCTGCGCGACATGGGCCGCGCGCACCTGGCGCAGCACCCCGGCCTGGTCGAAGCGCGCGTGGCCGCGGTGAAGCCCGAAGACCTGGCCATCCTGGTCTACACCTCCGGCACCACCGGCCGCCCCAAGGGCGCCATGCACAGCCACCAGGGCCTGGTCTACACCGTGCGCGGCTACAACACGCTGATCGCGCGCGACGACCACGACGAGTGCATGTGCTTTCTGCCGCTGTGCCACATCGCCGAGCGCATGGGCGGCGAGTATTTTTCGCTCTACACCGGTGCCAGGCTCAATTTCGTGGAGAACCCCGAGACCGTGCCGGAGAACGTGCGCGAGATCGCCCCCACCGTGTTCACCGCCGTGCCGCGCGTCTGGGAGAAGTTCTATTCGGGCGTGATGATCACGCTCAAGGAAGCCAGCCAGCTGCAGCAGGCCGCCTACGCCTGGGCCATTGGCGTGGGGCAGAAGGTGGCCGACCGGGTGATGGCCGGGCAGCCGGTGCCCGGCGGCCTGCGGCTGCAGTTCCGCCTGGCGCGCGTGCTCGTGCTGGACAACGTGCGCAAGCTCATCGGCATCCACCGCGCGCGCTTCCTGGTCACCGGCGCGGCCCCCATCTCGCCCGATCTGGTGCGCTGGTACCTGGCCCTGGGCGTGCCCATGCTCGAGGTCTGGGGCATGACGGAAACCTGCGGCGCGTCCACCGGCATTCCGGCCGATCGCATCAAACCCGGCAGCATCGGGCCGGCCGCCACCTACAACGAGGTGAAGCTCGATCCACAGACCGGCGAGATCCTGGTGCGCGGGCCCAACGTGTTCATGGGTTACCTGAACCTGCCCGAGAAAACCGCCGAGACCATCGACGCCGACGGCTGGCTGCACACGGGCGACGTGGGGCAGGTCGATGAGGAAGGGTTTTTCCGCATCACCGACCGCATGAAAGACATCATCATCACCGCAGGCGGCAAGAACATCACCCCCAGCGAACTGGAGAACGAGCTGAAGTTCTCGCCGTATGTGACCGACGCCGTGGTGATCGGTGACAAGCGCCCCTACCTCACCGTCATCATCATGATCGACCAGGAGAACGTGGAGAAGTATGCGCAGGACAACGACGTGCCGTTTTCCAACTACGCCAGCCTCACCCGCGCGCCCGAGGTGCAATCGCTCATCCAGGCCGAGATTGACCGTGTGAACAAGAAGTTCGCCCGCGTCGAACAGATCAAGAAATTCTTCCTGCTCGACACCCAGCTCAGCGCCGAAGACGAAGAACTCACCCCCACCATGAAGCTCAAGCGCAAGCTGGTGCAACAGAAATACGCCGAGCAGATCGAAGCCATGTACCGCTGAAGCGGCCGCCCCCCTTTCAACCCCCAGGAGACAAGCCCGTGACGACCGCCCGCCCCACCCTGATCGCCCTCGCGCTGTGCCTGTCGGCTGGCGCCGCCTTCGCCCAGACGCAGGGCGTGAGCAAGGACGAGATCGTTCTCGGTTCGATCCAGGACCTCTCCGGCCCGCTGGCGGGTTTCGGCAAATCCGTGCGGCAGGGCATGGTGCTTCGTGTCGACGAGATCAACGAGCAAGGTGGCATCAACGGCCGCAAGATCAAGCTGCTCGTCGAGGACAGCAAGTACGACCCACGCAACGCCGTGCTGGCCGCGCAGAAGCTCGTCAACCAGGACAAGATCTTCGCCATGATCGCCCACCTGGGCACGGCGCAGAACATGGCGGCCATGCCGGTGCAGTTCCAGAAGAACGTGGTGAACTTCCTGCCCGTGACGGCCGCGCGCGAGATGTACGAGCCCTTCCACAAGCTCAAGTTCGCCAACATCGGCCCGTACTACGAGCAGATGCGCACCTTCCTGCCCCGCATGGTGCAGGAGAAAAAGCCCAAGGCGGTCTGCGCGATCTACCAGGACGACGAGTTCGGCCTGGAGGTGCTGCGCGGCGCGGAAGAAGGCCTCAAGGCCGTCAACATGCAGATGGTCGAGAAGACCTCGTTCAAGCGCGGCGCCACCGATTTTTCATCGCAGGTGGCTCGCATGAAGTCCGCCAATTGCGACTTCGTCGTGCTGGGCACCATCATCCGCGAGACCATCGGCACCATCGCCACCGCGCGCAAGCTCGACTTCAACCCCACCTTCTTCGGCTCGCAGGCGGCCTACACCGACCTCATCCACAAGCTCGGCGGCCCGGCCATGAACGGCCTGTACGCCACCATGACCACCCAGCACCCCTACCTGGACGAAGCCTCGCAGCCGATCCGCTTCTGGGCCAACAAGTTCAAGACCAAGTTCAACGAAGACCCCAACGTCTTCTCGGTCTACGGCTACAACGCCATCGACATCTTCGCCCGCGCCGCGGGCCGCTCCGGCGCCAACCTCACCACCGACAGCTTCGTCAAGACCATGGACAGCCTGACCGTGCCGACCGACATCTTCGGTTCGCCCGAACTGCGCTTCAGCCCGCAGCGGCGCTACGGCAGCATGGCCATGCGCCTGTCGCAGATCCAGGACGGCCGCTGGAAGGTGACGTCGGACTACGTGAACCAGTGATCCCGCATCCCCGTGTCAACCACCCTTTACAGGAGACATCAGCGATGAAAACGACACTGACCGCCGCGGCCGTGCTGGCACTGGCCGCCGGGCCGGCCCTGGCCCAGACGCAGGGCGTGAGCAAGGACGAAATCGTGATCGGCTCGATCCAGGACCTTTCGGGGCCGATCGCCGGCTTCGGCAAACAGGTGCGCATGGGCATGCTGCTGCGCGTGGACGAGATCAACGAGCAGGGCGGCATCAACGGCCGCAAGATCAAGCTGCTCGTCGAGGACAGCAAGTACGACCCGCGCAACGCGGTGCTGGCCGCGCAGAAGCTCGTGAACCAGGACAAGATCTTCGCCATGGTGGGCCACATCGGCACCGCGCAGAACATGGCGGCGATGCCGGTGCAGTTCCAGAAGAACGTGCTGAACTTCTACCCCATCACGGCCGCGCGCCAGATGTACGAGCCCTTCCACAAGCTCAAGTACTCGTTCGCCGCCACCTACTACGACCAGATGAAGATCGTCACGCCCATGCTCGCCAAGGAGAAGGGTGCCAAGAAGGTCTGTGCGATGTACCAGGACGACGAGTTCGGCCTGGAAGTCAAGCGCGGCGCCGAAGACGGCCTGAAGGCCGCCGGCATGACGCTCGCGGCGGAGACCACCTACAAGCGGGGCGCCACCGACTTCGCCTCGCAGATGCAGAAGCTGCAGGCCGACCAATGCGACCTGGTGGTGATGGGCACCATCATCCGCGAGACCATCGGCGGCATCGCCACCGCGAAACGCCTGGGCTTCAACCCCACCTTCGTGGGTTCCAGTGCGGCCTACACCGACCTCATCCACAAGCTCGGTGGTCCTGCGATGAACGGCTTCTACGCCGCCATGACGGTGCAACACCCCTACCTGGACTCGGCCTCGCAGCCCCTGCGTTTCTGGGCCAACAAGTACCAGACCAAGTTCAACGAAGAACCCACGGTGTTCTCGGTGTACGGCTACGGCTCCATCGACGCCTTCATCCGCGCCGCCACCAAGGCCGGCCCCGGCCTGACCACCGACAGCTTCATCAAGGCCATGGACACGATGAAGATCCCGCCAGACATCTTCGGCAGCGCCGAGATGACCTTCAGCCCCACCAAGCGCCTGGGCAGCAGCGCCACGCGCCTGTCGCAGATCACGGACGGCCGCTGGAAAGTGCTCAGCGACTACATGTCCGCCAAGGATTGAGTACCGCGCCGCCCGCTTCGGCGGGCCATGCGCGCAGCCGCCAGAGCCTCGTGCCCTGGCGGTTTTTTTTCGCCTGCCGTGGGGCCGGCGACGTACCATGGCGCCACCATGTGGGACCCGAACCTCAGCCCCGCCACCGCCGCCCTGCTGGCCGACGCGCTGCTGGCGCTGCACACGGGCATCGTGGTCTTCGTGGTCGGCCTGCTGCCCCTGGTGCTCCTGGGCGGCGCCCTCGGTTGGCGCTGGGTGCGCCATGCGGGCCTGCGGATCGGCCACCTGGGTCTGATGGTCTTCATCGCCGCCCAGGCGTGGCTGGGCCAGCTGTGCCCGTTGACCGTGTGGGAGCAAGCCCTGCGCCGCGCCGCCGGCCAGAGCAGCTACCGTGAGAGTTTCATCGACCACTGGCTCTCAAGGCTGCTGTACTGGGACGCCCCTTGGTGGGTGTTTGTGGCGGCGTACACAGCCTTCACGATGATCGTGACCCTGGCTTGGTGGTGGGTCAGGCCAACGCCGCGCACGTAAGACCCCGCCACAGACCTCAGGATCGAGGGCGCTCTGCGGGCGCCACCTCTTTCACGGCCTTCAGCACATCGATGACCAGTTCGAACAGATGCTCGGGCACAGGCTCGTCCACCTCCACCTGCGCGACCAGCGCACGGGCCAGTGGAATGTGCTGGATGATGGGAATGCCCTCTGCGCGCGCATCCCGGACGATGGCCTGAGCGTGCAGACCCGCGCCCTTGGCCAGCACCAGGGGCAGTGGGGTTTCACCATGCTCGTAGAGCAGTGCAACCGCAAGGTGCGTGGGGTTGGTGACCACCAGCGAGGGTTTGCGCTTGCCACCGCCACCGCCCTGGACGATTTCCCGATGCAGCTTTCGCCGTTCTCCCTTGATTTCAGGCGCTCCATCGGACTCCTTGTGTTCGCGCTTGACCTCATCCTTGGTCATCATCTGCTGGCGGGCGAACAGCTTGCGCTGAATGAGCCAGTCGAACCCTGCGATGACAGTGAAGACGAAGGCCGTGGTCAGCAGCAAGGACTTGATCAACAAGCCCAATCCCGCCGTCACCGGCTGGATGCCGGAGCCCGCCAGCAGCATGGGCACGCAGTTCCGCCGAGTACTTGGCTGAGGCTCGGATTTCCTTCGCAAAGGGCATGGCTTCGAAAGGTTCTGCAGCATGAGAAGGTGTCTGGTTCATGGCTCACATCCTTGAAAGCAATTTGTACAAACTGAGTGGCGGTGAAGAAAGCGTTGGTTCGGCGAGATGCACCGTTAAGGGAATTTCCCTAGGCTTCGGTCGATGCGCAGCAGAGGCTGCAGGACCGTGGCCTCTGGCTTCGAACACTCAAGCAACGTTCTTGAGCACCGAACTGACCATGTCACGCAGCGACTTCATGAGCTCCGACGTCAGCTGCGTGGCTCCGGCCATTTCGCCCGTCTCGCGCTGCACCGCCAGCAGGTCCTGGCTGGACATGTCACCCTGCTGCTGCAATTGCTGGATGAGGTCGCGGAAACGCAGGTTGTTGGCCTGCAGCATCGGCGTGAGCGTGCCGTACACGGCTCCGATGTTGATGCCAGAGCCAAGGACGTCGACACCTGAGGTTTTGAACAAAGCCATGGGAATCTCCTCGCAAAGAAAATGATGCGGGCGTCAGCAACGGTGAGCGTCGCATGACGCAAGCACCTGCTGTGCCGTATCCACCGCCGTCTTCAACAGACAGAGCTCGCTGTACCACTGAGGCGATCCCCCTCGCCGCATTGCCGAAATCGCGGCTTCGCTTGCCCGTTCCAACTCCATCCGAAGCTCCTTGAGGCGAGCAGGGGTCATGCCAAGGACACCGTCCACCGCATTGAGATCCGGCATGGCATTCATGTGATCCCTACAAGGCGACGCCATCCTGGCGCAGGCGAATCAAGAACCGCACACCCCAGGCAATGCCACCCAGGATGGCCGCGCCCAGCACACCCAACAAGGTCCACAGTGCGGCAACGGATTCCTGGCCCACCCGCATGAACAGCACCTTGGAAAGGGCCGCACTCTGGCCCGAAGCCTCGGCACCGGCTGCCGGCACCAGCACCACGGCCACGCGGTCTTGCGACAACCCGGGAATGCCATTGGCCACCAATGCCCGGACGGGCACGACCACGCTCTCTACGCCATAACCCTTCTGGAACTTCAGGAAAACGGACGCCGATGAAGGGGTGGAGGCCTCCAGAGGACCAGCGCGTTCGGGCAGCACCACATGAACGCGGGCCGTCACCACCCCGTCGATGGAGGACAAGGTTTGCTCCAGCTCCTGTGACAGCGCGTACAGGTAACGCGCCCGCTCTTCCAACGGTGAGGAGATGAGGTTCTCCTTCTTGAACACATCGCCCAGTTTGGAGCGCCGCTCGCGAGGCAGCCCATTTCGGTGCAGGATGTCGATCGCTGCGGACACCGAGCCAGCTTCCACCTGGATGCCCACACCGGTCTTGCTGGTGGTCTTGGTGGCAGGGATGTCGGCACTGAGCAGCAGACCAAGCACTTCGTTCGCTTCGGCTTCCGTCAACCCACTCACCAGATTGACGGCGCCAGAACACGCCGCCAGCAGGCTGGTGACCAACAACACCCGCCACCAGCGACCTACCACCTGAAGTGCCATCAAGATCATTGCGTGCGGGAGATCTGATCGACGGTCTTGGCCGCCTGCTTGCTCAGAAGAGAAGCGAACTCCACCTCCAGCATGAAACGCTGCAGGTGCATCTGCCGATTCAGGAGGTCCGCGCTGTTGAACCCGACCGCCGGATTCAGCGGCGCGGCCACATGCTTCCAATGCTCACGCGCGCTCTGCCCCATGCGGTCCATGGTGTTGAGAATGGCGTCACCCAGAGTGAGGGGACGGCCCATGGCCGAGGTCTCCGCGGGCTTGGGCAACGGCGCTTCGGCCGCTGCAGGCGTCACACCCACGCGCTCGGCATGCAGGGCGGCGAACGATGCGGCAGACGCAGAACCTTCGGGCTTCCCCTGACCGATCGACCCAGGCCCTGGGGATGAGACAGGGGGCAGCCCCCCCTTCGCGGCAGAGATGTTCAATGAACTCACGGCATGACTCCTCTTTGCACAGCCCTGTCCCGCAATTGGGCCAGCGCCCAACTTCCAGGGACCTGGGCCAGCCCCAGGCTCGCCCAGTGCGCCGCAGCTTCCCATCGGCACTGCAGCAACTCGATCAGGGACAGACCCACATACGGGCACTCGCTCTGCAACCGAAACCCCATGAGCACCGAAAAGATCTGCTGCGCACGCGACCAATCCTTCAGATCGATCGCCAGGAAACCCACCTCCGCCAACGACTTCGCCAAGTCGGGTGAGAGCAAGTCCGGCATCGAGATCGCCACCGCGTGTTGCACGGAAGGGGCAGGGTTGGGGGATCGCATGGCTGAGCGGACGTGGTTGAAGGGCTGAGTGCGCAAGGTCTGAAAGAAAGTTCGGGCAAGCCGCTGGCTCTTCGGGGATTTCTGACGGGTGTGAACCTTGAAGCCCCCATCCCCACTCATCCTTCCAACCGCTCTCGGACTTCGCCTGCCACCGGTCCATGCCATTCATTGACTTCCCCTCCACCATGGGTATCGACGCCGCCACGCTCAGCGAGCGGTCCCGTGCGCTGCTGATGGCGGCTGGCGGCCACGACCCCCAGGAGCCGGCAGCGCCAGCCCCCGGACAGGCGCACGTTCTGCTCTGGACCTTGCTGGTGATGCGCGTGTCGCGCCTGCGGCGATTCGCGGACCATGTGGGCATGCTGGGCGCTGGGGCCTCCCTGCGGCATGTGCTGGAAGGCCGGCGCATCGCGGCCTTCCGCGAACAGCTCGGCCACGAGCTCTACCAGTTCGGCATGCTGAGAGCGCCGTTGATCGGCACGATCTCGGTGGCCCCTCCGGCATTTGACGACCCCGGACGCGTGAGCGCGGCCGTGCGCGAAGTCGGCATGGCTGCCTTGCAGGCCTTCTGCCATGACCCCGATGTCGAAGAACATCTCCACCTTCGCGCCCGGCTGTCGGCCCGTTTGCACGAGATCGCGCCGAGCGACCCCACCCGAATCTTCGTCGCCCCACCGAGTGGCGCACTCCTTCAACGGGTGCTGCGCGAAGTGGAGCCCGTGCTCGCCAGCGCCTTCGACGGCATCGGAGCCCACCCATGAGATCGGGAAAGATCATTCGCCGTGAGGATGCCAACCACTTCCGCCAGGCCGCCCAGGTGTTGGCAGACGCGCGAGCCGAAGCGGCTTCGTTGCTGGAGACCGCGCGCCATCAAGCCGCCTCGGAGGCCGAACGCATCCGCCAGGACAGTGTGGAAGCCGCCGCCCAGGAGACCTCCCGCCTCATGCTGCAAGCCATCGCGAGCCGGGACGCCTACATGACGGAAGTCGAATCGGAGCTGGTGAGCGTGGTCATCAACGCGGTGCGATCGATCTTCTCCCAATACAACGACCACGAGCGCGCGGCCCTGGCCGTCGGCAAGGCGCTCAAGGCCCTTCGCCAGCAGACACAGGCCACGCTGCACGTGCATCCGAGCCACCACGATGCGCTGTGCGCGGCCGTCCCGGCGCTGCTGCGCGACACCCCCGGCCTGCAATCGCTGGTGGTGGAACGGGACTCGCGCCTCAAGCCTGGCACCTTCGTGCTGAGGAGCGCCATGGGCCTGGTGGAAACCGATCTCGAGTCGCAATTGCGCGCAATCGAAAACGCCCTGGTGCGCAGCGTCAAGGCTTCGGACGCGGCCCGACACATGGTGGCCGGCGTCCCGATCTGACCGACTCAGCGCGCAGTCGCCTGCCAGCCGCCGCCCAATGCGGCCACCAGCGCCATGCTGGCCGCCAGCCGTTCGGCCTGCACGTCGAGCGCCGCGCGGCGCGCCGACAGCGCCAGGTTCTGCGCGGTTGCCACCTCCAGGAAGCTGATCTCACCGGCCTCGTAGCGGTAGCCCACCACGCGCTCGTTCTCGCTGGCCAGCGTCACCAACTGCTGTTGCTGGCGGTCCTGCTCGGCCAGCGTGGCCAGTTGCACCAGCGCGTCCTCGGTTTCGCGCACAGCCGAGAGCACGCCACCGCGCCAGGCCGCGGCCTGCTCGTCGTAGGCGGCGAGGAAGGTGGCTTCATCGGCGCGGCGCGTGCCGCCATCGAACAGCGTGGCCGCGAGTTGCGGGCCGAGCGACCACACGCGCGCGGGCGCGTCCAGCAGGCGGGACCAGCTGCTGGCCTGCAGGGTGCCGCTGGCCGAGAGCGTCAGGTCGGGCAGCCAGGCGCGCTGCGCCACGCCCAGGCGCGCGTGCGCGGCGGCGAGCGCGCGCTCGGCGGCGGCCAGGTCGGGGCGGCGGCGCAGCAACTCACCGGGCAAGGCCGCGGGAATCGCGGGCACCACCGGCAGCCCTCCGTCGCGCGCGGCCATCGGGTAGTCGCTGGGCGTGGAACCCGCCAGCAGCGCCAGCGCGTTGGCTTCCAGCGCGCGCTGGCGCTGCAGGGTGAACACCTGTGTGCGCAGCGACTGCAGCTGTGTTTCGGCCTGGATCACGTCGGCACGCGCCACCAGGCCGGCTTCGTATTGCAGCTGCGTGACCTGCAGTGAACGCGCGTAGGCCACGTCCGCCTGGGCCTGCAGCGCCAGCTGCGCGTCCAGCGCGCGCAGCCGCACATAGCCTTGCGCGGCCGCCAGCTGCAGCGCCAGGCGCGCGGCGTCCACCAGCGCGGCCTGTGCCTCGGCGCTGGCCGTGGCGGCCTGCCGCGAAAGCGCGACTCGACCCCAGAGGTCGGGCGACCAGGACAGGTCCAGACCGGTCGCGTACAGCTGGCGCGTGCCGGCGTTGGCGCCAGCGGCCGCGTTGCCACCGCTGCGTGTCACGGAAGCGCCCGCGCCGATCTGCGGCAGCGCCAGCGCGCGCGCGGCATCCACCTGCGCCAGCGCCTGGCGCCAGCGCGCCTCGGCCTGGGCCAGCTCGGCGTTGGCCTCGCCCACGCGGCGCAGCAGCCGGTCGAGTTCGGCGTCGGCGTACACGGTCCACCAATCGGGCTGGATCACGGCAGCCGTCGGCTCGGTGCCGGCGTGCTGAAAGCTGGCGGGCAGCGCGATCTCGGGGGCGCGGTAGTCGGTGCTGGTGGCGCACGCCGCCAGCAGCAACGGCAGGGCGGCGAGCGCGAAGCGGGATGGAAACAAGAAAAAGGACATGGGTTCAGGCGGTCTGGGCCACCGGGCTTGGGCCTTGCACACGGCGGCGCAGGCGCTCGAGCGCGAGGTAGACCACGGGCGTGGTGTAGAGCGTGAGCAGCTGGCTCACGGCCAGGCCGCCGATGATGGCGATGCCCAGCGGGCGGCGCAATTCCGAGCCCTCGCCCAGGCCCAGCACCAGCGGCACCGCGCCCAGCAGCGCGGCCAGGTTGGTCATGAGGATGGGGCGCAGGCGGCGCAAGGCGGCTTCGTGAATGGCGGCCTGCGGCGCCAGCCCGCGCGTGCGCTGCGCGGCGAGCGCGAAGTCGATCATCAGGATGGCGTTCTTCATGACCACACCGATCAGCAGGAACAGCCCGAGCAGCGCGATCAGGCTGAACTCGGTGTCCGAGATGCGCAGCGCCAGCAGCGCGCCCACGCCGGCCGAGGGCAGCGTGGACAGGATGGTCAGCGGGTGCAGCGTGCTTTCGTACAGCATGCCCAGCACCAGGTAGACCGTGACCAGCACGGCCAGGATCAGCCAGGGCTGGCGCTTGAGCGTGGCCTGCAGGCTGTTGGGGTCGCCTGCCCGCTCGCCGGTAGAGATGCTGGTGGGCAGCAGCAGGCCGTTGACGGCGCGGTCGATCGCCTGCTGCGCCTGCTGCAGGCTCACGCCGGGCGCCAGCGCGTAGCTGATGCCGGCGGAGGCGAACTGGGCGTCGTGCTGCACGCGGTCGCGCGTGAGGCCGTAGCGCCAGGTGGCGATGGCGCTGAACGGCACGCGCTCCCCCGCGTCGTTGAGCAGCTGCACCTGGTTCAGCGCGGAAGGCTCGCTGTTGCCGCGTGGGTCGGCCTCCATCACCACGCGGTACTGGTTCAGCGGGTCGTACAGCGTGCGCACCTGGCGTTGCGAGAACGCGTTGTTCAGGGCCGTCGTCACGGTGTCCATGCGCACGCCGAGTCGGCGCGCGGCCTCGCGGTCCACGTTCAGCACGACCTGCTGCGCGTCCTCGCCGGCGCCGAAGTCCACGTCGGTCAGCTCGGGCAGCGCGCGCAGCGCTTCGCCCACCGGCTTGGTCCAGCCGCGCAGGTCCTGCAGCGAATCGGAGCGCATGACGAACAGGTACTCGTTGTCGCCGCCGCCGCTGGAGAGGCGGATGTCCTGGTCCACGTTCACGAACAGCACGCCGCCGGCGATCTGCGGGGCATTGGCGCGCAGGCGCGCCACCACGGCCGAGGCGGGCTCGCCGCGCTCCGCCAGGGGCTTGAGGCGGATGCGGAACCAGGAGTTGCTGGTGCCGGTGCGCCCGCCGCTCACGCCCGTCACGTCGGCCACGGCGGGATCGGCCACCAGCAGGCCGCGAAAAGCCTCCACCTTGGGCTGCATGCCCTGGAACGAAAAACCGTCGTCGCCGCGCACGAAGCCGCCGAGCTGGCCGGTGTCCTGCTGCGGCAGCATGCCCTTGGGAATCGCCACGTAGAGCCACACGTTGAGGGCCACAGTGCCGGCCAGCAACAACAGGGTCAACACGCGGTGGCGCAGCGCGAATCCCAGGCTGCGCGCGTAACCCGCCTGCACGTCGGCCAGCAGGCTGGCGATGCCGCGCGCCAGCGGGCCTGGCGGCTTGGGCGGGCCGGCCGGCAGGCCGTGCGCGCACAGCGCGGGCGTGAGCGTGACCGACACCGCCAGCGAGATCAGCATGGCCGCCACCAGCGTGATCGAGAACTCGCGGAACAAGCGCTCCACCACACCGCCCATGAACAGGATGGAGATGAACACCACGATCAGCGCCAGGTTCATCGCCAGCAGCGTGAAGCCCACCTCGCCCGCGCCGGTGAAGGCCGCGCGCCAGACCGTGCGCCGCCCCACCTCGCGCTGGCCGTTCGCGGCCTGCGCCGCACGCGCCCGCTCGATGTGGCGCTGGATGTTCTCCAGCACCACGATGGCGTCGTCCACCACCAGACCGGCGGCCACGATCAGGGCCATGAGCGAGAGGTTGTTGAGCGAGAAGCCCTGCCACCACATCACCGAGAACGCGCCGATCAGCGAGACCGGCAGGGCCAGCGCCGGAATCAGCGCGGTGCGCACGCTGCCCAGGAAGGCCCAAACCACCGCCATCACCAGCACGCACGACAGCACCAGCGTGAACTGCGCCTCGCGCAGCGTGGCGCGGATGCCGGGTGAGCGGTCCATGACCACGCGCAGCTCGGTGTCGGCCGGCAGCAGCGCGCGCAGTTGCGGCATCTGGGCGTGGATGGCGTCGATGGTCTGCACGATGTTGGCGCCCGCGCGCCGGCTCACCAGCAGCACCACGGCGGGCCTGTCGTTGTGGTATCCGGCGGTGTAGCGGTTTTCCACCGAGTCCGTCACCTCGGCCACGTCGGCCAGGCGCACCAGCGCCCCGCCTTCGTTGCGCACCACCAATTGGGAGAAATCCGCCGCCGAGCGCAGCGGCTCGGGCAGCGCGATCTGCCAGCGCTGGCCGCCCTGCTCGGTCTGGCCGAGCGGGCGCCAGGCGTTGGCCTGGGCGATGGCCTGGCGCACGTCGTCCAGCGACATCCCGCGGTGCGACAGCGCCTCGGGTTTCGCCTGCACGCGCACGGCGGGCAGCGACGAGCCGTCCACCGTGACCTCACCCACGCCCACGATCTGCGCGAGCTTCTGCGCCAGCACGGTGGAGGCGTTGTCGTACAGCGCCGACGACGGCAGCCGGGGCGATGAGAGCGCCAGCGCCATGATGGGCGCCTGCGAGGGGTTGACCTTGACGTAGCTCGGGTTGCCCGTCATGCCCGAGGGCAGCTGCCCGCGCGAGGCGTTGATGGCGGCCTGCACCTCGCGCGCGGCTTCGTCGATGTCGCGGTCCAGGTTGAACTGCAGCGTGACGCTGGTGCTGCCCTGGTTGCTGCTGGACCGGATGCTCGCCACGCCCGCGATGCTGCCCAGCGCGCGCTCCAGCGGCGCGGCCACGGTGGAGGCCATGCTCTCGGGGCTGGCGCCGGGCAGGCTGGCGCGCACCTGGATCACCGGAAAATCCACGCGCGGCAGCGGCGACACCGGCAGCAGCCGCCACGCCAGCAGGCCCACCAGCACGATGCCGACGGCCAGCATCACGCTGCCGATGGGGCGGCGGATGAAGAAGCGGGCCAGCGCGTTCATGCCATCTCGGTGCGCCGGCGCGCCAGCCGGTCGAACGCCAGGTAGACCACCGGCGTGGTGAACAGCGTGAGCACCTGGCTCACGATCAGCCCGCCCACCATCACGATGCCCAGCGGCTGGCGCAGTTCGGCGCCCGAACCGTTGGCCAGCATGAGCGGGATGGCGCCGAACAGCGCGGCCAGCGTGGTCATGAGAATGGGGCGGAAGCGGAGCAGCGCGGCGCGGTGGATGGCCTCGCGCGGTGAGAGGCCCAGGCGGCGCTGCGCGTCCAGCGCGAAGTCCACCATCATGATCCCGTTCTTCTTCACCAGGCCGATCAGCAGCACGATGCCGATCACCGCGATCAGGTCCAGCGGCCGGCCCGCCAGCAGCAGCGCGGCCAGCGCGCCCACGGTGGCCGAGGGCAACGTGGACAGGATGGTGAGCGGGTGCACCGCGCTCTCGTACAACATGCCCAGCACCAGGTACATCACCACCACGGCGGCCAGGATCAGCCACAGCGTGTTCGCCTGCGAATTGCGGAAACTCTCGGCCGCGCCCTGGAAGGCCAGTTCCACGGCCACGGGCAATTCCACCTGCCGCTGCACGGCTTCGATGGCGGCCACGGCCTCGCCCAGCGAATGCCCGGACGCGAGGTTGAACGACAGCGTGACCGCCGGGAACTGGCCCTGGTGCTCGATGGCCAGCGGCGCGCGCCGCTCCACCGCGCGCGCCACGGCCGACAGCGGCACCGGCTTCGCGTCGGCTCCGCCCCCGGCGGGCTGCACGTACACCCCCTCCAGCGCCTGCAGGCCACCCTGTTTCGCGTCGTCGCTCTCCAGCACCACGCGGTACTGGCTGGCGTGCGTGAACAGCGTGCTCACCTGCCGCTGGCCGAACGCGCTCTGCAGCGCGGAGGCGATGTCGCCCATGCGCAGGCCCAGGCGGGCCGCCGCGTCGCGGTCGATTTCCAGGTAGGCCTGCAGGCCTTCGCGCTGCAGGTTGCTGGCCACGTCGATCAGCTCGGGCCGCTCTTTCAAGGCGGCCAGCAAACGCCCGGTCCACTCGCCCAGCAGCGCGCTGTCGGGCGAGCTCAGCGTGAACTGGTACTGCGTGCGGCTGATGCGGTCTTCCATGCCGAGTTCCTGCACCGGCTGGAACCAGGCCTCGATGCCGCCCACGTCGCGCGCGCGCTCACGCAGCCGCTCGATCAGTTCGCCGGCCGACACCGAGCGCTGTGCGTGCGGTGCCAGGGTGAGCAGCATGCGCCCGCTGTTGAGCGTGGCGTTGCTGCCGTCCACGCCGATGAAGGACGAGAGGCTCCGCACCGGCGCCTCGGCCAGCAGCGCCTGGGCCAGCGCCTGCTGCCGTTCGGCCATGGCGCCGAAGGACACGCTCTGTGGCGCCTCGGTCACCACCTGGATCGCGCCCGCGTCCTGCACCGGGAAGAAGCCCTTGGGCACGGCCAGGTAGAGCAGCGCCGTGAGCACCAGCGTGGCGGCCATGGCCAGCAGCGCCAGCGGCTGGCGCGCCAGCACCCAGTCCAGCCCGCGCCCGTAGCGCTCGATGGTGCCGCTGAGCCAGTCGCGCCGGCCTTGCGCGTGCGCGGGCGCCTGCTTGAGCATGCGCGCGGCCATCATGGGCGTGAGCGTGAGAGAGACCACCAGCGAGATGGCGATCGCCACCGCCAGCGTGACCGCGAACTCGTGGAACAGGCGACCCACCACGTCGGCCATGAACAGCAGCGGAATCAGCACCGCCACCAGCGAGACCGTGAGCGAGACCAGGGTGAAGCCGATCTCGCTCGCGCCCTTGAGCGCGGCTTCCATCGGGCCCGCGCCTTCCTCGCGGTGGCGCGCGATGTTCTCCAGCATCACGATGGCGTCGTCCACCACGAAGCCGGTGGCGATGGTCAGCGCCATCAGGCTCAGGTTGTTGAGGGAATAGCCCAGCAACAGCATGGCGGCGAAGGTGCCGACCAGCGAGAGCGGCACCGCCACGCTGGGAATCAGCGTGGCCGGCAGCGTGCGCAGAAAAACGAAGGTCACCATCACCACCAGCGCGATGGCGAACAGCAGCTCCTTCTGCACGTCGCGCACCGAGGCGCGGATGCTTTCGGTGCGGTCCGACACGATCTGCACCTTCACATTCGCCGGCAGCGTGGCCGTGAGCTGTGGCAGCAGCGCGCGCACCTGGTCCGCCACCGCGATCACGTTGGCGCCGGGCTGGCGCTGGATGTTCAGCAGCACCGCGGGCGCGAGGCCGCAGCCGCTGCTCTGCCCCTCGGCGCAGGCCATGCCGGCCCAGGCCGCGAGAAAACGGTCTTCCGCGCCCTCTTCCACCTGGGCCACGTCGGCCAGCCGCAGCGGCGCGCCATCGCGCCAGGCCACGATGAGCCGCTGGTACTCGGCCGCCGAGCGCAGCTGGTCGTTCGCGTCCAGCATGGTGCTGCGCAACTGGCCGTCGAAACTGCCCTTGGGCTGGTTGTTGTTGGCCGCGGCGATCGCGGTGCGCAGCTCTTCCAGCGTGAGGCCGTTGGCGGCGAGCGCGCGGCTGTTGGCCTGCACTCGGATGGCCGGGCGCTGCCCACCCGCCAGGCTCACCAGGCCCACGCCCGGCAGGCGCGACAGCTGGCCCGCCATGCGCGTGTCCACCATGTCCACCACGCGCGGCAGCGGCAGTGTGTCCGAGCCGATGGCCAGCGTGAGGATGGGCACATCCGCCGGGTTCACCTTGCGGTAGATCGGCGGCGCGGGCAGGTCCGACGGCAACAGGCTGTTGGCGCTCTGCAGCGCGGCCTGCACGTCCTGCTCGGCCACGCCCAGGTCCACCTCCAGGGCGAACTTCAGGGTGATCACCGAAGCGCCACCCGAGCTGGTGGACGACATCTGCGACAAGCCCGGGATCTGCCCGAGCCGGCGCTCCAGCGGCGCGGTGACGGTGCGCGCCGTCACGTCCGGGCTGGCACCGGGCTGGAAGGTGAACACCTGCATCACCGGGTAGTCCACCTGGGGCAGCGCCGACACCGGCAGCTGGCGCCAGGCCAGCAGGCCGGCGATGAGCACGGCCAGCATCAGCAGCGAGGTCGCCACCGGCCGCAGGATGAAGGGGCGCGAGAGCGAGAGGGGGGCGGCGGCGGAAGACATCGGCGAACGCCCCCGTCAGCGCGCCGGGGTGGCGGGCGCCACCGGCTGATCGGGTTCCGGCGCCAGCGGCGAACCGGCGGGCAGCGCCGCCGCCTGCACCACGTTCACCGCGCGGCCGTTCTCCAGGCGGTCCAGGCCTTCGAGCACCACCGGCTCGCCGCTGACCAGGCCCTTGAGCACCACGGTGCGCCCGCCGCTGGCGGGGCCGAGCGTGAGGTCGCGCACCTGGGCCTTGTTCTCGGCGATCACATACACATAACTGCCGCGCGAGCCGTGCTGCACCGCGTCGGTGGGAATCGTCACCGCGCCGGGCAGCTGGCGCAGCGCCAGGCGCACGTTCACGAACTGGTTGGGAAACAGCGCGTCGTCCGCGTTCTCGAAACGCGCCTTGAGCCGCAGCGTGCCCGTGGCCGCGTCGATCTGGTTGTCCAGCGTGTCCAGCCGGCCCAGGGCCAGGCGGGTTCGGTTGTCCCGGTCCCAGGCCTCGGCGGGAGGCGGGTTCTTGCCGTCGTGCGCGGCGCGCACCTCGGCCACCTGCGGCTCAGGCACGCTGAACACCACCGACACCGGTTGCGTCTGCGTCAGCGTGAACAGGCCGTTGGCGTCGTTGGCCGACAGCAGGTTGCCCGCGTCCACCCGGCGCAGGCCGATGCGGCCGGCGATGGGCGCCACGATGCGCGTGTAGGAGAGCTGCAGCTTCGCGTTGTCCACCTGCGCCTCGTCGGATTTCAGCGTGCCGCGCAGCTGCTGCACCAGCGCGGCCTGGCGGTCCAGCACCTGGCGGGCCACGGCGTCGCGCTTGAAAAGACCTTCATAGCGGGCCAGTTCGCTCTCGGCGTTGCGCAGCTGGGCCAGGTTCTGCTGCTGCTGGCCCTGCGCCTGCGCCAGCGCCACGCGCAAGGGCTCGGGGTCGATCTCGGCCAGCAACTGACCGCGCGCCACCTTCTGCCCTTCGCGCACCAGCACGCGAGCCAGCTGGCCGTCCACCCGGCTGCGCACCGTCACCGTGTTGTACGGCGCCACCGTGCCGACGGCGCGGGCCTGCACCGTGAAGTCTTCGGTGCGCGCCGGCTCCACCCGCACCGCCACCGGGCCGCGCCAGGCGCTGGGTGCGGCGGGGGCTTGTGGCGGCGGGCGCAGCAGGAACCACCAGGCCGCGAAGCCGACGCCCAGGAACAGGCCCAGCCACAACAGCCGGCGCGGCCAGGACAGACGGGAAGGCGAGTGCGCAGCGGCGGAAGAAGGCTCAGGTGCGGACATGAAAACGTGTGGAAAGGCGAAAGGGAGAGGCGAAAAGCGGGCCGGTGGCTGGTCGAACACCGGCCTCTCTGGCGGCGTCGACGCTGGCTGCGTGAGAGCAGGCACGAACGACAGATGATAGCCATTCGCAACTGCTTGTAACGGCGTCTGACCGCGGCCGGCGTGGAAGGTTCACTTCACATCACGCCAAGTCTGCCGACCCTGGGAGAAGGCCGAGCGCACCGCCCCTTCTTCAAGAAACGATGTAAGCCCCCGCCCCCACACACAACAGCTTGCCATCCGCCCCCTCGAACGCCATGCGCGTGTTCGCCACCCTCGAGCCCAGCCGCAGCACCTCGGCGCTCAGCTTGAAGTACTCGCCCACGCAAGGGCGCAGGTAGTCGATGCGCAGGTCGATGGTGCCGAGCTTGGCGAAGCGCTGCAGGCGCTGCATCGGCTCCTCGTTCATGTGGCGCGCGCCGTTGGCGGCAATGCAGGCCAGGCCGCCCATGGCGTCGAGCGCGGCGCTGACCACGCCGCCGTGCACGCGGCCGTGCTGGTAGTGGCCGATCAGGTCGGCCTTCATGTCGATGCGCGCGGTCACGCGCTCGGGGCGGATGTCCTCGATCTTCAGGCCCAGCACCTTGTTGAAGACGATCTTGTTCTCGAACAGGTCCTTGAGCACGGCGATGAACTCGGGCTCGAACTCGGTCGGCGCGGAAGAAGTGGCGGCGGTGTGTTTGCTCATAGTCCCCATTGTCGTGCGGCCAGTTCCTTCATGATTTCCTCGGCGCCGCCGCCGATCATCATCACCTTCACTTCGCGGTAGACGCGCTCGCTCACGGTGCCGCGCATGTAGCCCATGCCGCCGAGGATCTGCACCGCGGCATCGGCGCAGAACTGCATGGTCTGCGTGGCGTGGTTCTTGAGCAGGCAGACGTTCGCCACCCAGTCGCCGCCGTCGTCGCCCGCGTCCACGCGCGCGCCCAGCGCCTCCAGCCAGGCTTCGGTGGAGCGGATGCGCATCTGCATGTCCATCAGCTTGTGGCGGATCACCTGGCGCTCGATGAGCGGCGCGCCGAAGGTGCTGCGCTGCCGGGCCCAGGCCAGGGCTTCGTCGTGGCAGGCCTCGGCGAAGCCGAGCGCCATGGCGGACAGGGCCAGGCGCTCGCCGTTGAAGTTGCCCATGATCATGCGAAAACCCGCGCCCTCGGCGCCCAGGCGGTGGCGCGCGGGCACGCGCACGCCGTCGAAGCGCAGGTGCGCGGTGTCCGAGCACAGCCAGCCCATCTTCTGCAGCGCGCTGCGCGAGATGCCCGGGGCATCGCAGGGCACCACGAGCATGGAGATGCCGCTCGCGCCCTTGCTCTGCGGGTCGGTGCGCACCGCGAGGGTGATCCAGTCGCAGCGCATGCCGGAGGTGATGAACACCTTTTCGCCATCGATGACGTACTCGTCGCCTTCGAGCCGCGCGGTGGTGCGCAGGGCCGCCACGTCGGAGCCGCCCCCGGGCTCGGTGATGCCCAGGGCCGCGATCTTCTCGCCGCGCAGCACAGGCGGAATCACCTCCTGCTGCAGCTCGGGCGTGCCGTGCGCGAGCACGGGCGGCAGGCCGATGTTGTGGGTGAACAGGCTGGCCATCACGCCGCCGCTGCCGCCGTACCGGGCAAGCGTGCGCGACATGGCGTTGCGCGCGCTCCAGGGCGCGGGTGTGCCACCCAGGGGCTCGGGGTAGCCCAGGCCGAGCAGGCCGATGTCGGCGGCCTCGCGGTGCAGCGAGCGCGGCAGTTCGCCCGCGTCTTCCCAGGCGGGCACGTGGGGCGCGATCGCCTGCGTGGCGAAACGCCGCACGGTGTCGACCAGCGCGGCGCGGTCTTCGGCGGTGAAGGCGGAGAGGTCGGTGGTGTTCATGCGGCGAAGGTCACCAGCAATTGCCCGGGCGCGACCTGCTGGCCCGCCACCACCGAGAGCGCTTCCACGGTCACGTCGCGCGGCGCGGCCAGGGTGTGTTCGAGCTTCATGGATTCGATGACCAGCAGCGGTTCGCCCTTGGCGATGACCGCCCCCGGTTGCGCGTGCACCGCGATCAGTTTGCCGTTGAAGGGCGCGCGCAGTTCGCGCGCGGCGGACGCACCGCCCGCGCGCTCGCGCGGCGCGAGGCTGAGATCGGTGAGCGACAGGGTGTGCGCACCGGCCTGCACCTGCCAGCGGCCCGCGCCCAGCGGCGCGGCGCTCACGGCCCAGGTGACACCGCCGATGACCACACGGCCCGGGGCCACGCGGGCGGGCACGGTGCGCTCGCCCCAGGCCACGCTCAGCGCGTCCTGCCCTTGTTCCTGCACCGCGAGGTCCAGCACCTGGTCGCCGTGCAACCAGCGCAGCGGGCGGGCGAAGGGGCATGGCAACGCGGTGGCGGGCGCCTGCGCACCGAACACCGCCGCGAGCACACCGGCCAGCACGGCGTCGGGTGGGTGCAGCAGCATGGCGCGCACGGTGTCGCCCTCTTCGGCCAGGAAGGGGATGAGCGCGCCGCCTTCGTGGAACACGGGGTGGCGCAGGCAGGCCGCGAGAAAGGCGCGGTTGGTGGGCAGGCCCAGCACCAGGGTCTGGTCCAGCGCGTGGGCCAGGCGGTCGATTGCCTCCCTTCGGGTGGGCGCGTGGGCAATCAGCTTGCCGAGCATGGCGTCGTAGTGCGGCGTGATCTCGCTGCTGGTTTCCAGCGCGTGGTCGAAGCGCAGGCCGCTCGGCAGGGGCGGCTCGGCGAAGTGCCGCACGTGGCCGGTGTGCGGCGTGTAGTACTCGTCTTCGGCGCACAGGCGCACCTCGATGGCGTGGCCGTGGAAGGTGATGGCGTCCTGCGCCAGCGGCAGCGGCTCGCCACGCGCGACGCGCAGCTGCCATTCCACAAGATCCAAGCCAGTGAGCGCTTCGGTCACGGGGTGTTCCACCTGCAGTCGGGTGTTCATCTCCATCAGGAAGAACTCGTTCCCCTCCACCAGGAATTCCACCGTGCCCGCACCCACATAGCCAGCGGCCTGGGCCAGCGCCACGGCGCAGCGGCCCAGCTGTTCGCGCAGCTCGGGCGAGACGGCCGGGCTCGGCGCTTCTTCGATGATCTTCTGGTGCCGGCGCTGCACCGAGCAGTCCCGCTCGCCCAGGTGCACGCAGTGGCCGTGGGCGTCGGCGAACACCTGCACCTCCACGTGCCTCGGGCGCAGCAGGGCGCGTTCGATCAGCAGGTCGCCGTTGGCAAAACCCGCCAGCGCCTCCGAGCGCGCGCCCTTGAGCGCGGGCAGCAGCTGCGCGGCCTCGTGCACCAGGCGCATGCCGCGCCCCCCACCGCCGGCCACGGCCTTGACCATCAGCGGGAAACCGACGCGCTGCGCCTCGGCCACGAAGGTGTCTTCGCGCTGCTCGTCGCCGAAGTAACCGGGCAGGCAGGGCACACCGTGTTGCACAGCCAGCGCCTTGGCGGCGGACTTGCTGCCCAGCGCGCGGATGGCCGCCGGCGGCGGGCCGACCCAGGTGAGGCGGGCGTCGATCACGGCCTGCGCGAAGTCGGCGTTCTCGCTCAGGAAACCGTAGCCCGGGTGCACGGCGTCGGCCCCGGTGCGCACGGCGGCGTCGAGCAGGCGGTCCACACGCAGGTAGGAATCGGCCGAGGCCGCGCCGCCGAGCGCGTAGGCGCTGGTGGCTTCGCGCACGTGCAGGGCGCCCGCGTCGGGTTCGGAGAACACGGCCACGGTCTCGATGCCCATGGCGTGTGCGGTGCGGATGATGCGGCGGGCGATCTCGCCGCGGTTGGCGATGAGCAGGCGCTTCATGGCTTCGGGGCCCAGGGCGCGGGCTGTTTCTTCGCGAAAGCGGCCAGACCACCGGCCGCCTCCGGGCCGCGCAGCGCGCTGGCAAAGGCGATGGCGGCTTCGTCGCGCAAGTCCGGTGTGTCGCCGCGCAGGCGCTGCAGCAGGCGCTTGGTGCTGGCGACGGCGCCGGGCGCGGCGCGCTTCATCGCCTGCACTCGTTCGGGCAGCGCGGCGGCCAGCGCGCCATCGGGCACCACCTCGTCCACCAGGCCGAGCGCCTGCGCGTCGGCCGCGCGGTATGCGCGGCCTTGCAGCAGGCACTGGCGCGCGGCCGCGTCGCCCAGGCGCTGCCAGACGAAGGGCGCGATCTGCGCGGGCGGCAGGCCCAGCGTCACCTCGGGCGTGGCGAAGCTGGAGCCTTCGGTGGCGATCACGTGGTCCGCGCAGCACACCAGGCCAAAGCCGCCGCCCATGGCCGCGCCGTCCACCGCGCACACCAGCAGCTGCGGCAGCGCGCAGAGCGCGTGCAGCACATCGCCGAAACCCCGGTTCAGCGCGATCAGCGGGTCGTCCTCGCCGGGCTGCAATGGCTGGCCGATGGCGCTGGCGAAGTTGCCCAGGCTGCCACCGGCGCTGAACGCGCCCGGCGCGCCGGTGAGGATGACAACCCGCAACGTCGAGTCCTGCTGCGCGCGCAGGCAGGCCTCGTACAGGCCCACCACCATGGCGTCGCTCAGGGCGTTGCGTGTGGCGGGGTCGTTGAGCGTCCAGCGCTCCACGTCGCCCGCGCGCTCGACCAGGAAAGCCGCGCCGCTCACTTCTGCGGCCTCTTGGCGATGCCCATGATCTTGCTCAGGATGCCCATCATCACCTCGTCGGCGCCGCCGCCGATGGAGGCCAGGCGCCCGTCGCGGTACATGCGCGAGACCTTGTTCTCCCAGGTGAAGCCCATGCCGCCCCAGAACTGCAGGCAGGTGTCGGGCACGATGCGGTTGAGCCGGCCGGCCTTGAGCTTGGCCATGGTGGCCCACTCGGTCACGTCCTCGCCGGCCACGTAGTGCTCCACCGCCAGGTAGGTGAGCGCGCGCAGGCTCTCCACCTCGGTCTTGAGCTCGGCCAGCTTGAACTGCACCCACTGCTGGTCGGCCAGGCTGGCGCCGAAGAGCTTGCGGTCCTGCGCCCACTCCACCGTCCAGCCGATGCAGTTGGAGAGGCTCTGCAGCGTGCTGGCCGCGCACCAGAGTCGCTCTTCCTGGAACTGCTGCATCTGGTAGATGAAGCCCGAGCCTTCGGTGCCGATCAGGTTTTTCTGCGGCACGCGCACCTCGTCGAAATAGATCAAACCGGTGTCGCTGCTGTTCATGCCGATCTTCCGGATCTTCTGCGCCACCTCGATGCCCTTGACCAGCTTGCCGTTCTCGCGCATGCGCACCATCACCAGGCTCTTGTTCTTGTGCGCCGGGCCGTCGCTGGTGTTGACCAGCATGCACATCCAGTCGGCCTGCAGGCTGTTGGTGATCCACATCTTCTGGCCGCTGATGAGGTAGTCGTCGCCGTCCTTGCGCGCCACGCTCTTGATGGCCGAGACATCGCTGCCCGCGCCGGGCTCGCTCACGCCGATGCAGCCCACCATGTCGCCCGCGATCGCCGGCGCGAGGAATTCGCGCTTGAGTGCCTCGCTGCCGAAACGCGCGAGGGCGGGCGTGCGATGTCGGTCTGCACGCCGATGGCCATGGGCACGCCGCCGCAGTGGATGTGGCCCAGGGTCTCGGCCATGGCCGTGCTGTAGCTGTAGTCCAGCCCCGCGCCACCATATTCCTCGGGCTTGGTCAGGCCCAGCAGGCCCAGGTTGCCCAGGCCCTTGAAGATCTCGTGCGCCGGCATCATCTCGGCCGCTTCCCATTCGTCCACATGCGGGTTGATGTGCTCGTCGATGTAGCGCTTGAGGGTCTTCTGCACTTCGCGGTGTTCGTGGCTGAGCTGCATGGTCTTGTCTCCGTGGTGTTTTGAATGGATGGGCGGGGGTGGCTACATGCGGGCCACGCCGAACTGCATGCGCCGGGGTTCGCGCGCGGCGGCCTCGGCGCAGGTGTCCAGGCAGAAGGCGAGCACGGCGCGGGTGTCGCGCGGGTCGATCACGCCGTCGTCGAGCACCAGGCCACTGGTGTGGAAGGCGTCGGCCTGGCTTTCGAACACGTTCACGATCTGGTCGAACTGGGCCTGCATCTGCGCCGGGTCGGGCGTGATGCCTTTGCGGGCCATGCCGGCCTCGGCCACGATCTGCATGGTGCGCGCGGCCTGCTCGCCGCCCATCACGGCGGTTTTCGCCTGCGGCCAGCTGAACAGGAAACGCGGCGAATAGCCGCGCCCGCACATGCCGTAGTTGCCCGCGCCGAAGGAGGCGCCGCACTGGATGGTGATCTGCGGCACGGTGGCGTTGGTCACGGCCTGGATCATCTTGCTGCCGTGTTTGATCATGCCGCCCTGCTCGCTGTCCTTGCCCACCATGTAGCCGGTGGTGTTCTGCAGGTAGATGAGGGGGTGGCCGAGCTGGCACATCCACTGGATGAAGTGCGTGGCCTTGTTCGCGCCCGCCACGTCGATCGGGCCGTTGTTGCTGATGAGGCCGACCGCATGGCCGCCGATGCGCGCCTGCGCGCACAGCGTGGCGGCACCGTAGAGCGGCTTGAATTCGAGCAGCTCGGAGCCGTCGACGATGCGCGCCATGACCTCGCGCATGTCCACCGGCTCGCGGTGGTGGGCGGGCATGAGGCCCAGCAACTCGTCGCGGTGGAACACCGGCTCGGCGGCCTGGGGCCTCGAAACGCCCTGCCAGCCGATGCGCTGCAGCAGGTCCCTCGCGATGCCCAGGGCCTGCCGGTCGTCCTCGGCCAGGTACTCGCCCAAGCCCGACACGCCGGTGTGCATCTCGGCGCCACCGAGCTCCTCTTCCGTCGCCACCTCGCCCGTGGCCGCCATCAGCAGGGGCGGCCCAGCGAGAAAGGCGCGCGAACGGCCACGCACCATGATCACGATGTCAGAGAGCCCCGGCATGTAGGCGCCGCCCGCCGTGCCCGAGCCGTGCTGCACGGTGATGACGGGAATGCCCGCCGCCGAGAGGCGCGCGAGGTTGCGGAACAGCGAGCCGCCGTGCACGAAACCCTCCACCTTGTACTTGGTGAGGTTGGCGCCCGCGCTCTCCACCAGGTGCACGAAGGGCAGCCTGTTCTCCAGCGCGATCTCCTGCACGCGCAGGATCTTCTCCAGCCCGCGCGCCTGGATCGCGCCCGCGTCGATGCCCGAATCGCTGGCCACCACCATGCAGCGCACGCCGCCGATGAAACCCATGCCGGCCACCATGCCGCCGCCGGGCACGGACTTTTCGGGGTCCTTCGTGTCCTGCAGGTAACCGGCCAGCGCGCACAGCGGCACGTAGGGCGCGCCCGGGTCCAGCAGCAGGGCCACGCGCTCGCGCGGCAGCAGCTGGCCGCGCTTGTCGAACACGGGCTTGGACCTGGCCGAGGTCAGCGCGGCGCGGTCTTCGAGCGCGCGCAACTGGGCGATGCGCGCCAGCATGGCTTCGCGCCTTTGCTGCGCCACCGGGCTCTGGGGGTTGAACGACGACTCAAACATCCTGGAACACCTTGGGCGTCACGTAACGATGGAAACCATCGAAGGGCTTGACGGCGTCGCGGCCCTGCGCCTCGGCCGGCGCGGCCACCTGGCCCCAGCCCATGCGCACCTGCGGCCGCGCGCCGTCCACGCGCAGCACCGTGCCGCTGATGAAGCTGGCCGCCGGGCTGAGCAGGAACACGATGGCGGCCGAGGTTTCGGCCTCGTTGCCGAAGCGCCCGGCCGGCACCGTCTCGCGCATCTCGCGCAACATGGGGCCGGCCTCGGGCGGGTAGTGGTCCATGCCGTGCGAGGCGATGTAGCCCGGCGCCACGGCGTTCACGCGCACGCCGCTGCGCGCCCATTCCAGCGCGGCGGTTTCGGTGAAGTTCACCATGCCCGCGCGCGCCGCGCCGCTGTGGCCCATGCCGGGCATGGAGCCCCACATGTCGGCCACGATGTTGACGATGGCGCCGCCGTGCGCCTGCATGCTCTGCACGTAACACTCGCGCGCGAACAGGAAACCGCCCGTGAGGTTGGTGTCGATCACCGCCTGCCAGCCCTTGGCGCTGATGTTCTCCAGTGGCGTGATGTACTGGCCGCCCGCGTTGTTCACCAGGCCGTCGATGCGGCCGTGCGCGCCCACGATGGCCGTGACCACGGTGCGCACCATGTCTTCCTGGCGGATGTCGCAGGCGTGGAAGCTGGCGCGCCCGCCGTCGCTCACGATCTCGCCGGCGGTGTCCTGCAGCTTGGCGAGGTTGCGCCCGATCAGCACCACGTGCGCGCCCAGGCTGGCGAGCTCGTGCGCGGTGCAGCGGCCGATGCCCGAGCCGCCGCCGGTGACCACGACCACGCGGCCGTGCAGCAGGCCCGGCGCGAAGGCCGAGCGGTAATGGGAGGTAGTGCTCATGCCGGCTCCTTCAGGAAAAGTTTCAAGGCCGATTCGGTGAGTTCGTCGAGCGAGACGCGCGAGCGCGCCTTGGCGCTGCGGCCCGAGGGCGGCACGTACCACTGGGCCGACCAGTTGAGCGCGCCGAAGATCATGAGCCGCGCGAGCACCGGGTCGGCACCGAGCTGGCCCTGCGCGTGCAGGGCTTCCAGCTCGGGCACCCAGTCGCCCTCGTAGCGGTCCTTCAACTGGTTGACCTCGCCGCGCTGCGCGGTGTTGAGCGAGCGCCATTCGTACAGCATCACGGGAATGAAATCGCTGTCGGGCCCGAGCAGCACCTCGAAGTGGTTGCGCATCAACACGCGCAGGCGCTCGCGCGGCGGTGCACCGGGCGGCAGCAAGGCCAGCGCGGCCTGCTGGCGCTGCAGCGCGCCCTGCATGCCTTCGAGCATCACCGCGCCGAGCAGGGCATCCTTGCTTTCGAAGTGGTAGAAGGGCGAGCCCGAGCGCATGCCCACGGCGGCCGCGATGTCGCGCGTGCTGGTGGCGGCGAACCCTTGCTGGCGGAACAGGCGGGCCGCGCCCGCGATCAGCTCGCGGCGGCGGTTGCCGTCGTCGCGCTCATCGGCGGTCTTGCGCGGGCGGCCGCGCGGGCGGCGCGGCGCTTCGTCGGCGGGGGGGGCATCGGTGTCGGCCAGGCTCATGCGCGGCACGATAGCAGCCGGCTTGATTTTCAGCAAGCAGGCGCTTTGTAAAAATAAGAAGCCCTGTCACGCGCCGGACACGCGAACCGGCGGCCCTCTCACGGCCTGCGCCTCGTCCAGCACGCGTTCGAGGATCTGCGGGATCTCGAACAGCGCGCGGTTGTCCATGCGGCGCACGCAGGCGCGGTGGCCCTCCAGGCCGGCCAGCAGCCGCGCCACCGCCGCGTCGATGCCGCGAAAGCTGCGCAGCACCAGGCCCAGGCCGTTCTCGCGCACCCAGTCCGCGTTGTAGCGTTCCTGCGGCATGGTCCAGGCGTTGTCCACCACGATCACGGGCAACCCCTGCTGCACCGCCTCGCTCAGGCTGCCCGGCCCGGGTTTGCCAATGAAGAAATCGGCCAGGCGCATGTAGCGCGGCACCTCGGTGCTGAAGCCCACCACGCAGCGCGGCGCACCACGCGGCAGCGCCTGCAGCCGCGCGGCCAGGGCCTTGTTGTGGCCGCAGATCAGGATCAGTTGCGTGCTCGCGCTCAGGCGCTCGGCGATGCCCAGCATGGCCTTAGAGCCGTGGCCGCCGAACATCACGATGCCAGTGGGCCGCGAAGGATCGAGCCCGAGCTGGCTCAGCTCCTGCTCGCGGTCCAGCCGCATGGGCTGGTAGAACTCGGGCCGGATGATCATGCCGGAGGTGGCGTGCACCTGCTCGGGCGCGTGGCCCAGGGCGAGCGCCTGCGCCACCGCGCGCGGTGTGCCGCAGACCACGTGCTGGCGCGGGTCGCGCTCGATCCAGAAATTCGGCGGCACATCGGCCAGGTCGGTCAGCACGGTGGCGTAGGGCACGCCCGGCAAGGACGCGCCCAGGCTTTCGAGCATCACGCGGTTGAAGTTCGGCACCAGCGAGACCACGAGGTCGGGCTCGGTGCGCAGCCAATGCTGCTGCAGCTGGCGCAGCAGCATGGGGTGCGCCAGGCGGATCAGGCCTTGCAGCAGCTTGAGCTCCTGCGCCATGCCGATGGTCCAGCCACGCGCCAGGCGCCGGTTGTACCAGTCCTCCGGCGCGCTGCCGGTCATCTGCTGGAACTTGGCTTTCGGGTCCAGCACCTCGAACAGGTTGACCAGCCGCACGCTCCAGGGCGTGGGCTGTTCGCGCAGCACGGCCTCCAGGGCCAGGGCGGAAGCGCGGTGGCCGCCACCGGCATTGAAATAGATCAGGTCGACGGTTCGCATGGGCCGATTGGATCGGCCCCGTGTGTCAGTGATGTGGCAACGCGAGGCGCTGGTCGATGGCGGCCAGCACGCGGGCATCCACCCCGTGTCCGAGCCCAGGAAACACGTCCAGCGTCACCTCGGCCTGGCACCGGGTCAGCGTGTCGGCGGCATCGCGCGCCAGCCGCACCGGCATCACCGCGTCGGCGTCGCCGTGCATCAGGTGGATGCGCGTGCCCTCCGGGGCAGTCCTCGGGGGCTGCGTGAAGCGGCCGGCGATGGACACCACCGCACCCGCCAGCCCGGGGGCCTGCTGCGTGGACTCCAGCGCCATGATGGCGCCCTGCGAGAAGCCGATCAGCGTGGTGCGCGCGGCCCCCACACCGCTGCGGCGCTGCCAATGCCGCACCGTGTCGGCGAAGCGCGGCATGGCCTCGGCCACGCGCGCGGGCCGGTTGTCTTCGGTGACGCCTACCACCGAGAACCATTGCCAGCCCCGGCCCAGGTCGGCCGGGTCCGGCGAGCGCACGCTGACCACCCAGGCCGCGGGTTGCCGCTTGGCCAGCGCCTGACCCAGGGGCACCAGGTCGCCTGGCTGCGCCCCCACGCCATGGAACAGCAGGATGAGCGCACCTGAAGACACGGCGGGCTGCTGGATGAGGATGACGTCGCTCATGACGCGGTCCCGAAGACGAAGCTGTCCATCGACAACACGCCGTGCGTGATGCCGCCATCGATCACGTCGGCGCGGACGCCCTCGCCCGCCGCCCCAGCCGCCACCAGCAGCGGCAGGAAGTGCTCGGTGGTCGGGTGGGCGCGCTGCGCGTGCGGAGCGTCGTCCAGCGTGCGGCGCACGCGCGGGCTGTCGCCTTGTTGCACGGCCTCGCGCACCCAGGCCACAAACTCGGTGGCGTAGGCCGCGTCGTCACCGTGCCCGCTGCGGAACTCGTAGAGGTTGTGGGTCAGGCTGCCGGAGCCGATCACCAGCACGCCCTCGTCGCGCAAGGGGGCCAGCGCCTGCCCGAAAGCCCAGGCACCGGCCGCGTCCAGCCCGTGCGGCAGCGACACCTGGAACACGGGCACGTCGGCCTCCGGGTACAGGTAGCGCAGCGGCACCCAGGCGCCGTGGTCCAGGCCGCGGTGCTCTTCACCCTGGGCGGTCCAGCCTGCGCGCTTCAACGCGTCCAGCGTGCGGCGGGCCAGCTCGGCGTGTCCAGTGGCCGGGTAGCCGATCTCGTACAGCGGCTGCGGAAAACCACCGAAGTCGTGGATGGTGGCGGGCTGCTCGCTCAGGCCCACGCGCGCGCCGCGCGTCATCCAGTGCGGCGAGACGATGAGCACCGCCTTCGGCGTGGGCAGGGTGCGCCCGAGCGCGCTCAGTTTCGGGCCAGCGAGGCCGGGCTCCAGCGCGAACGTGGGGGCGCCGTGGGATACGAACAGGGTGGGCAGGCGGTTCATGAAGTGCTCCTTCAACAGGTCGATGGAGGGACTTTAAAAGTTCCACATCCAGAGATAAACATGCTTCAATGAGACAAACTGTTCCTTATTCAGAGACAAATGGACCGATTGGAAGCGATGAGGGTGTTTGCCGCGGTGGTCGATGCCGGCAGCTTTGTCGCGGCGTCCGACGCCCTGCCCATGTCCAAGGCGGCGGTGTCGCGGCACGTGGCGGAGCTGGAGTCGCACCTGGGCGTGCGCCTGCTCAACCGCACGACGCGGCGGCTCTCGCTCACGCCGGAAGGCGAGGTGTTCCACACGCGCTGCAAGGAGGTGCTGGCCTCGGTGGACGAGGCCGAGGCCGAGATCACCTCGCGCAGCGGCGAGGCCACCGGGCTGCTGCGCGTGAACGCGCCCTTCACCTTCGGCCTGCTGCACCTGGCGCCGCTGTGGGTGGCCTTCATGGCCAGCCATCCCAAGCTCACGCTGGACGTGACACTGTCGGACCGCGTGGTCGATCTGGTGGAGGAAGGTTTCGACATGGCGGTGCGCATCGCGCGCCTGCCCGACTCCAGCCTGGTGAGCCGCCAGATCGCGAGCACACGCCTGGTGCTGTGCGCCTCGCCCGGCTACCTGCGCCAGCACGGCACGCCCCGCCACCCCGCCGAGCTGGCGCAGCACCAGGTCGCCGCCTACAGCCTGTTCTCCATGGGCGACCACTGGAGCTTCACCGGGCCGCAGGGGCCGGTCTCGGTGAAGGTCTCGCCCCGGCTGCGCTGCAACAACGGCGACACCTGCCGCCTCGCGGCCCTGCGCCACCAGGGCATCGTGCTGCAGCCTTCCTTCCTCGTGGGCCCGGACCTGCAGGCCGGCACCCTGGTCGAGCTGATGCCCGAGTTCCGCTCCATCGAGCTGGGCGTGTACGTGGTCTACCCCTCGCGCAAGTTCGTCTCGCCCAAGGTGCGCCTGCTGATCGACTTTCTGGTCGAGGCCTTCCGCATGCAGGCCTGGCCGACGCAGAAACGCGCCAAAGGGCGCAGCCGCGGCGAGCGCTAGCGCCGCACGGGGCGCGAGCGCCGCTGCTTGGGCAGGTCCAGCGCCGCGAGGTTGGCCTTGGCGCGCTCGGCCAGGCGGTCCATCAGCCCGTCGAGTTGCGCGACCTCCTCCGGTTCCAGCGCCAGCAGCAGCTGCCGGTTGAGCTCCACCACCACGGGCAGAAACTCCTCGTGCAGCGCGCGGCCCTTGTCCGTCAGGGACACCTTCGCCTGCCGGCGGTCGCTGGGAATGACCTCGCGAGCGGCGAGTTCGAGGTCGACCAGGGTCGTGACGATGCGCGAGGTGCGCGCGCGGTCCAGTTGCGCCAAGTCCGCCAGCTCCGACGACAGCACCGGGCCGTGCCGGGCCAGCACCACGATCAGCCGCCACTCGCGGCGCGACACGCCATAGCGGGCCTGGCACAGCCGCCCCACGGGCGCGACGGCCGCCGCCTGAAGGCGGGTCAGGCGGTAGAGAAAGAGTTCACCCATCACACATCGACTCCACCAGTGAATACCCTGAGCATAGTTGTATTGATCAACCAATCCAGGAGGGCATAGATTCGAAAAAGGCACCCGAACATCATCCAGGAGACTCCCATGCCATCCCCCCATTCCCCTGTGCGCGTCCTCTTGCTCGCCCTCGCGGCCGGCCTGGCCGCGCCCCAGGCCCTCGCGCAGACCTGGCCGAGCAAACCGGTGACCCTGGTGGTGGGCACACCGGCCGGCGGCGCGGTGGACGTGTACGGCCGCGCGCTGGCCGATCAGTTGGCGAAACAGACCGGCGGCACCTTCGTGGTGGAGAACAAGGGCGGGGCCAACGGCAACCTCAGCGCCGAGCAGGTCCGCAACGCGGCCGCCGACGGGCACACGCTGTGGATCAGCACCCAGGCCATGTTCACCATCAACCCCTCGGTCTACCCGGCCCTGCGCTGGAAGCAGTCGGACTTCAAGCCCATCGCCAAAGGCGTGGAGAACCCGCTGGTGCTGGTGACCCACCCGTCCGTGCCGGCCAGGACGCTGCCCGATCTGGTGAAGTGGGTGGCGGCCAACCCGGGCCAGGTCACCTACGCCTCGTTCAGCCCCGGCACGCCGTCGCACTTCCTGGGCTTCCAGCTCAACGAACGCTTCAAGCTGGACATGGTGCACGTGCCCTACAAGGGCAGCGCACCGCAGATCACCGACCTGCTCGGCGGCCAGGTGCGGCTGGGTTTCGCTCAGTTGCAGGCCGCGCTGCCGCACGTGCAAAGCGGCAAGCTCCACGCCATCGCGGTCACCTCGCGCGAGCGCACCCGCTTCCTGCCCCAGGTGCCCAGCCTGGCCGAACTGGGTTACCCGGACCTGGGCGCCACGGTGTGGTTCGGCCTCATGGCCCCGTCGGCCACGCCCAAGGCGGTGGTGGACCAGATCCAGGCCGCCACGGTGAAGGCGCAGGCCGACGCGGACTACAAGGCCAGGCTGGAAGCGCAGGGCTTTGACGTGCCGCGGGAGAATGGCGAGGCCTTCGCGGCCACCATCGCAAGCGAGACGGCGCGCTGGGCCCAGGTGGTCAAGGCCACGGGTTTCAAGGCCAACGACTAACGCGTCGGTGTTTCGCTCGTCAGCGCGAACGCGCTGGCGCGCACCGGCTCGAACGGCCGGATCTCGTACTGCAGGCCGCAGGCCAGGCAGGGGTTGTCGGCCGAGAGGCGCGCGGCTTCTTCCAGGCTGGTGGCGCGCACGAACCAGAAGCCGCCCACCACCTCCTTGGCCTCGGCGAACGGGCCATCGACGATGCGCTCGCGCGTGACCAGTTTGCCGTCGCGCGCCAGCCGCTGGCCCGAGCGCATCACCCCCCGGGCCACCAGCTCGCCGTGCCACACGTAGAAGCGGTCGATCGCGGCCTGGATCTCCTCGGGCGACTTGTCGGCGTCCCACTGGCCGCGCGAGATCACCAGGAATTCCCTGGGTTCGAGGTCCGAGCTCATATCGCCACCCCGGCCGGTGGTTGCGGCGTGCGTTGCGCCGGGTCGTAGAAGAACTGCTCGGACACGATGCGTTCGCCCTCCCAGCGCTGCCAGGCCAGTTCCTCCATCTCGGTGACCGACTCGTCCCGCCAGACGAAGCGGAACCGCCAGCGGATCACCACGTGGTCGCCGTGGACGAGCACCGGGCGCACACAGCGCGACTTGATGGACGCCGCGCGCGCCATCACCTGGCGCTCGCCGGCCACCAGCTGGTCGCGGCCCACGCGCGGCGGCGCCTGGTTTTCCTGCATGGTGGCGTGCGGCGCGTAGAAGTCTTCGATGGCCTGGTCGTGCGCGTTCTGCTCCACCAGGGCGATGAAACGTTCGAGGGTGTCGGGGTTGGGCATGGCGGTGGGTGGGTTCAGTCGTTGGGGGCCCGCAGCATCAGCGATGCGAAGCCGAGGTGGTGCATGGTCTCGCGCAGGATGAGCACGTAGGCCGCGAATTCGGGCTGCGGCGGCAGGCCCGAGGAGGTGGCGGGCCGGCCGAGCGAGACCGCCGCGATCTGGTTGAACACCTGCTCGATGTCGTCGATCAGGAGCAGCGCGCCACCGGCCTCGCGCTCGTGCACCAGGCGGCGCAGCTCGTGCGCGGCGGCGTCCGACGTCACCAGCTGGGAGCCGCGCGGCAGCTGCCGCAGCAGCGGCATGACGGCATTTTCCACGTGTTCGATCGCGGTCTCGATCTCCAGCGCCGTGGGCGGCGTGTGCTTGAACGGGCCGTTGCCCAGCGCGCGGGTGCCGATGTCCAGCATCCACTCCAGGCTGCCCCCTTCGACGGGCTCGGTCGCGATGAAGGTCTCCTGCTTGCCGATCTCGATGTGGGTGCGCGCCTCACGCATGCCGGCCTCCGTTCGCCTGCCGCGCCGAGATGCGCTGCGCCACCCGCGGCGCCTGCAGGGCGATGGTGCGCAGCAGGCCGCCGGGCTGGCGCACGTCGAAGCCCACGAAGTGCAGGCCTTCGAGCGCGCCCTCGCCGCTCAGTTGCAAGGGGATGCCGCGTTCGTCCAGCGGCAAGGCGGTGCGGGGAAAGAGTTCACCCAGCGCCGCGTCGTAGCCGGTGGCCAGCAGCACGGTGTCGAACGGGTGTTCGCTGCCGTCGGTGAACCGCACCCCGCCCGACGTGAGGCGCTGGATGCCGGGGTAGACCAGGATGTCGCCGGTCTTGATGCGCTGCACCGTGCCCACGTCGATCACCGGCGTCTTGCCCTCCTCGCGCAACTGGCGCAACGGCGAGACGCTCGCGCTGGGCAGGCCGTGGCGGCGCAGGTCGCCCACGGTGAGGTTGCGCAGCAGCACGGCCAGCGCATCGCCCAGCACCGGCGGCAGTTGGCTGAGCATGAGGCTGGAGAGCTGCGCGGGCCGGCCGAGCACGTCGCGCCGCACGATGTTGACCGGCGAGCGCACCGAGAGCGCGGTGCGCACGCCGTGTTCCACCAGGTCCAGCGCGATCTCGGCACCGGTGTTGCCCATGCCGACCACCAGCACGCGCTGGCCCTTGAAGGGCGCGGCGTTGCGGTAGCCGCGGCTGTGCAGCAGGCGGCCCTGGAACACGTCTTCGCCCGGCAGGCGGGGGGCGCGCGGCTGGCGGTTGGCGCCGGTGGCCACCACCACGTGGTTGGCCGACAGCTGGCGCCCATTCGCCAGCGCCACCTGCCAGGGCGCGCCCGGGCCCTGCCGGGGTTCGATCGCCGTCACGTTCTGTCCCAGCGTGGGCTCGATGCCATGCTGGCGCGCGTAGGCGACCAGGTAGTCCACCACCCCCTGGCGCGGCACGTAACGCGGCGCGTCGTCGGGGAATGGCCGGCCGGGCAAGGCCGAATGGGTCTTGACGGTGTGCAGGTGCAGGCGCTCGTAATGGTGGCGCCAGGACGAGGCGATGTCCTGCGCGCGGTCGATCACCAGCGGGCTGTGCCCGCGCTGCACCAGGCAGGCCGCCACCGCCAGACCGGCCGGGCCGGCACCGACGATGATCACGTCGGCTTCCGTCTCGGGGTCGAGGGGGGCGTGGTTGGAACCGCGAAATGGCTCGGTGTGGAAATCGGGCGGGTCGTATTCCATGGCGGTGCCGTTATTTTCAGCCAGTTTGGCCGGCACCCTTTGCGCACGCCATGGGGCTTTCACCCACACGCAGGCGCCAAACCTGTCGCACAATGCCTCGCTTCAAGCCTCCGCCAACGGGCCTTGCCACAGCACCTGGGCATGGGCCTCCAGCACCACGGCCCCCTGCTGGTTGACCGTCTCACCCGCCAGCTCCACCACCCACTGCCCCGCCTGCCGGCTTTCGCGCAGGCGCTGCACCGTCCAGGTCGCGCGCAGCGTGTCGCCGGGATAGACCGGCAGCCGGTAGCGGTTGTGCTGCTCCAGCAGGGCGATGCGGCTGCGGGCGAAGCGCGCGCCGATGGCGCTGGCCATGATCGCGGCGGTGACCGCGCCGTGGAAGATGCGGCCGCGCAGGCCCGCATGGGTCGCCGCGCCGTCGCTCACGTGCACCGGGTGCGTGCCCTGGGTCAGGCGCACCGCCTGTTCCAGGTCGTCGCCGGAGAGCTCGCGCGCCAGGCCGAACCGCTCGCCCAGCGCCACCCCGGGGCCGCTGGCCGGCTCAGTCAACGCGGGCTCCGGATTCGCGCACGATGCGGCCCCACTTCGCGTGGTCCTCCTGCAGCAGGCGGGCGAACTCCTCGGGGCTGTTGGGCCGCGCCACGGCACCGATGGTCAACATGGATTTCTGCATGCCCGGGTCGTCGAGCGCCTTGCGGATCTCCGCGTTCATGGCCATCACGATCTCCGCCGGCGTGCCCTTGGGGAACAGCACCCCCAGCCAGGGGCTCGCGACGAAGCCCGGCATGCCGGCCTCGATCAGGGTGGGTGCATCGGGCAGTTGCGGCACGCGCTTGCCGGAGGCCACGGCGATCAGCTTGAGCCGCCTGGATTCGATGTGCGGCACCGTGACCGTGAGGGTGTCGAAGCTGAGCATCACGTTGCCGGCCACGAGGTCCGCGATCGAGCGCACGCTGCCCTGGTAGGGGATGTGCATCATGGTGATGCCGGCCTCGCGCTTGAGGCGCTCCATCGCCAGGTGCGACAGCGTGCCGTTGCCCACCGACGAGTAGTTCAGCTTGCCGGGGTTGGCCTTGGCATAGGCCACCAGTTCGGCCAGGGTGTTGAACGGCGCCGACGGGTGGGCCACCAGCGCGAGCGGGATTTCCATCGCCACGCCGCTGGGCGCGAAGTCGGTGAGCGGGTCGTAGCCGACCGACTTGTACAGGTGCGGGTTGGTCACCAGCGAGGCCGTGGCCGCCAGCACCATGGTGTAGCCGTCCGGCGGCGACTTGGCCAGGTGGGCCAGGCCCAGGCTGCCGCCCTGCCCTGGCCGGTTCTCGACCACGAAGGGCTGCCCCATGAACTGCGACAGCCGGTCCGCCAGCAGGCGGGCCACGATGTCGGTGGCCTGCCCGGCGGGAAAGCCCACCACCAGTTTCACGGGACGGTCCGGGTAACGGCCGCCCTGCGCGCCGGACAGGCCGGCGAACAGGGTCAGCGTCAGCAGCAAAACAAGCCAGCGCGCGGTTTTCATGTTGTCTCCTCGTCGGTTGTCGGGGTCTACAGCTCGGGGGCCACGGCGATCACGGTGCGGCCGGTGTTGCGGCCCTCCACCACGTCCTTGATCACCTGGGGCAAGTCGTCGAAGGGCTTGACCTGCGCGATGCGGCCCAGGTGGCGCGGGCGCAGGTCGCTGGCCAGGCGGCGCCACACGTGTTCGCGCAGCGCGGGCTCGTTGTCGGAGTTGACGCCGATGAGCCGCACCCCGCGCAGGATGAAGGGCATGACGGTGGTCACCAGTTCCTGGCCCGCCGCGTTGCCGATGCTGGCGATCACGCCGTCCTTGTTCGTGGTGCGGGTGAGCGCGGCCAGGGGTTCGCCGCCGAGCGAATCCACCGCGCCGGCCCACAGCGCCTTCTCCAGCGGGCGGGTGGCGGCCGCCAGGTCGCTGGCCGCGACCACCTCGCTGGCGCCGAGTGCCTTCAGGTAAGGCGCCTGCGCGGGTTTGCCGGTGACGGCCACCACCTCGTAACCCCGCTGGGCCAGGATGTCGATGGCGATGCTGCGCAACACCGCCGGTGGCGCCGTTGACGAGCACCCGGCCCCGCCCGGGCGCCAGGCCATTGAGCTCCATCAGGTCCACCGCCAGGGCCGCCGTGTAGCCCGCCACGCCGATGGTGATCGCGTCCAGCGCGCTGAGCCCGGGCGGGATCGGGTTCACCCAGTCGGCCGGCACGCGGGTGCGGGTGGCGTAGCCGCCGTGCTGCGACACCCCGAAGCCGTGGCTGTGCACGATGACGGCGTCGCCCGGCTGGAAGCGCGGGCTCTGCGACCACTCCACCGTGCCCACGGCATCGATGCCGCCCACGCAGGGAAAGCGGCGGATGATGCGCCCGCGCCCGGTGGCCGCCAGCGCGTCCTTGTAGTTGACGCTGGCGTGGTGGATGCGCACGACCACGTCGCCCGGGTCGAGCTGCGACGGCGTCAAGGTGGTGAAGCGGGCCTGCACCGCGTCCGCGCTGCCTTCGATCAGATACGCCCGGATGGGGTCGTCCATGGTCACTCCTTTTGCTGGGGTTCAGATCACGCCGGCGGCCCGCAGGCCGTCCAGCTGGGCGTCGGTCAGGCCGAGTTCGCGGAACACGGCCTGGTTGTGCTGGCCCAGCGAAGGGCCGGCGTGGCGCACCGCGCCCGGCGTCTCGGAGAACGCGGGCACCACGCTCTGCATGCGCACCGTGCCGAGTTCGTCGTCGGGCACGCTGACGATGGCCTGGCGCGCGGCGAAGTGGGCGTCTTCGAAGATGTCGGCGATGTCGCAGATCGGGCTGAACCCGACCTCGTTGGCCTCCAGCATGCGCCCCAGCTCGTCGATGCGGTGCTTCGCGATCTCCGCCGCGAGCGCCTGGTCGAGCTCGGCCCGGTGGGCCACGCGGTCGCGGTTGGTGGCGTACCTCGGATCGCTCACCAGATCGGGCCGGCCCAGGGCCGCGCACAGGCGTTCGTAGATGCGCTGCGTCGAGGCGGCGATCGAGGCCCAGCGCCCGTCGGCGGTCTGGTACACATTGCCCGGCGCCGCGTACTGGCTGGTGTTGCCCGAACGGCCGCGCACCACGCCCAGCTGGTCGTACTCGATCGGCAGGAAGTCGAGCACGCGGAACATCGACTCCATCATCGAGCAGTCGATCTCCTGGCCGGGCCGGTCCTCACCGCCCTCGCGCTGGTGGTGCAACGCCGCGAGGATGCCGATGGCGCCGAACAGGCCCCCCACCGCATCGGCGATCGGAAAGCCCAGGTGCAAGGGCGGGCGGTCGGCCTCGCCGCAGAGGTTGGTGAAACCCGTCATGGCCTCGAACACGCGCGCGAAGCCCGGCCGGTTGCGGTACGGGCCGGTCTGGCCGAAACCGGTCAGGCGCAGGATGACCAGCCGTGGGTGGATGCCGTGCAACCAGTCCTTGGTGATGCCCCACTTGTCCAGCGTGCCGGGGCGGAAGTTCTCGACGAGCACGTCGTGCTCGGGCAGCAGGCGGCCCAGCAGCTCGCGCCCCTCGTCGCGCCGCAGGTCCAGCGTGATGCCGCGCTTGTTGCGGTTGGCCGCCTTCCACCACAGCGGCACACCGTCCTTGTAGGGCGGCAGGGCGCGCAGCGGGTCGCCCACGCCGGGCATCTCGACCTTGAGCACATCGGCGCCCAGGTCGGCCAGCAAGGTCGAGGCCCAGGGGCCGGCAATCACGGTGGAGAGGTCCAGGATTCGCAGCCCCTGCAGGGGCCCGGCGGCGGCGGTGCTCATGTCTCGAAATCCTTGTGATGGGTCGGTTTCGATGCCAGTTTAGGGAGCGGATGCAAAATACAGAATTCGCATAGGAGGCATTTCAGACATGCTGATTCCGGATCGCAAAGGTTTGCAGATCGAAGACCTGCGCCACTTCGTCCAGGCCGCCGAACACGGCAGCCTCACGGCCGCGGCCACGGCCGCCGGCGTGGCGCAGTCGGCCTTCAGCCGCCAGCTCTCGCGCCTGGAAGCCACGCTGGGTGGGCGCCTGCTGCACCGCACCGGCCGGGGCGTGGTGCTCACCGAACTGGGTCGCCATGTGCTGCCGCGCGCGCACGCGCTGCTGGCCGACGCCTCGGCCCTGGTGGAGGAAGCCGGAGGCAACTGGCAGCGGCCCACCGGGGTGGTGAACGTGGGCCTGCTGCCGTCGATGTCGCGCCCCATGACCGGCCGCCTCTACGCCCGCGTGAGCGAGGCGTTCCCCGACATCCAGCTGCGCGTGGTCGAGGCCTACAGCGGGCAGATCGAGGTGATGCTGGCCGAGGGTCACATCGACGTGGGCACCTTCAACCGCTACCGCCCCCTGCAGCGCGAAAACCAGGACGCGGTGCTGTCCTCGCCCCTGTGCCTGATCGCCGCGCCCGGGGGCCCGCACAGCGGCAAGGCCTCGGTGCGCTTCTCGGCCCTGGCCGGCCTGCCGCTGGTGATGCCGATGCGGCCCAACAGCCTGCGCGCCCTGTTCGAGGAAGTGGCGGGCCGGCGGCGCCTGTCCATGCACGTGGCCCTGGAAGTGAGTTCGGCCACCGCGATGAAGGACGCCGTGATGAGCTGCGGCCTGCATGCCACGCTGCCCGCGCACGCGGTGCAGGACGAACTGGCCAGGGGCCTGCTGGAGTGCATGCCCATCACCCACCCGGCGATCCGGCAGACCACCTTCATCGATGTGACCCGGCGCCGCCCCGCGTCCTCGGCGGTGCGCGAGGTCGCGCGGCTGCTGTCGGGGCTGGTGCGGCAGCTCGGCGCCTAGGCGCCCGGCAGCGCGGCCGCGCGCGCGCGCAGGAATTCCTTCTCGCGCTCGTTGCCCGCGAGGTCGGCCGCGCGCTCGAACTCGGCGCGCGCCTCGCCGTCGCGCCCCAGCTTGGCCAGCAGGTCGCCGCGCACGCTGGGCAGCCAGTGGTACTGGCGCAGCGCCTTGTTCTTCAGCAGCGCGTCCACCAGCACCAGGCCGGCGGCCGGCCCGGCGTGCATGGAGATCGCGCACCGCGCGGTTGAGCTCGACCACCGGCGAAGGCGCCACGCGCGCGAGCTCGCCGTACAGCGCGGCGATGCGGGCCCAGTCGGTGTCGGCGGAACGCACGGCGCGCGCGTGGCAGGCGGCGATGGCCGCCTGCAGGTGGTAAGGGCCCGGCTCGGCGCCGATCAGGTCGGCGCGGTCCAGCGCGGCCAGGCCGCGGCGGATCAGCAGGTGGTCCCAGCGGCTGCGGTCCTGGTCGGCCAGCAGCACCGGGCGGCCCTTGGCGTCGGTGCGCGCGGCGGTGCGCGAGGCCTGGATCTCCATCAGCGCCAGCAGGCCCTGCACCTCGGGCTGTTGCGGCGCGATGCCGGCCAGCATGCGGCCCAGGCGCAGCGCCTCGTCGCACAGCGCGGGGCGCATCCAGTCGCCGCCGCTGGTGGCCGTGTAGCCCTCGTTGAACACCAGGTACACCACCTCGAGCACCGAGGCCAGGCGCTCGCCCAGCGCGTCGCCGCGCGGCACCTCGAACGGCACGCCGGCCTCGCTGATGGTGCGCTTGGCGCGCACGATGCGCTGCGCGATGGTGGCCTCGGGCACCAGGAAGGCGCGCGCGATCTCGTGCGTGCTGAGCCCGCCCAGCAGCTTGAGCGTGAGGGCCACGCGCGCGTCGGTGGAGAGCACCGGGTGGCAGGCCGTGAAGACCAGGCGCAGCAGGTCGTCGCCGATGTCGTCCTGCCGCGCCTCGTCCAGCGCGTCCACGAAATCGGGCACGTGCGTGGCGCCCAGGGCTTCGAGGTCGGCGGCGATGCCGTCGTGCTTCTCGTCGGCCATCTGGCGGTGGCGCAGGTGGTCGAGCGCGCGGCGCTTGGCGGTGGTCATGAGCCAGGCGGCGGGGTTGTCGGGCACGCCGTCCCTGGGCCAGTGCTCCAGCGCGGCCACCAGCGCGTCCTGCGCGAGCTCCTCGGCCACGCCGATGTCGCGCACCACCCGCGCCACGCTGGCCGTGATGCGCGCGGACTCGAGGCGCCAGACGGTGGCGATGGCCTGGTGGACACTGGAATGCATGGGCCGAATTTACATCTGCGCGGGGGCGGCGCTCATGTCCATCCAGAACACCTCCCATTGGTGGCCGTCGAGGTCGGCGAAACCGTGCTGGTACATGAAGCCGTGGTCCATCGGCGCGTTCGGCGTGGTGGCGCCGGCGGCCACCGCCTTGGCCACCACCTCGTCCACCTGGGCGCGGTGGTCGACCGAGAGCGCCACCAGCACCTCGGTGGCCTTCTTCGCGTCCGAGATCGGCAGTTTGGTGAAGCCCTGGAAGAAGGGCTCGACCAGCAGCATGGCGAAGATGTTCTCGCCCACCTCGAGGCAGGCGCCCTGCTCGTTGGTGAACTGCGGGTTGAAGTTCAGGCCCAGCGACTTGAAGAAGGCCTGCGAGCGGGCCATGTCCTTGATGGGCAGGTTGACGAAGATCTGGCGAAACATGGTGTTTCCTTTCGAAGGGTGAGGGGGTGAAGAAGGTTCAGGACGCCGCCGGCTTCTCGGCCAGGGACTTGAGGTAAGACAGGCCGGCCTCGAAATCGCGGCCGATCATCTGGTCCATGTTCATGAAGACGCCGATGAGCCGCGCGATGAAGGGGCTGGGGCCATCCATGGCCCAGGTCACGCGGGTGGCCTCGCCTTCGGGCACCAGGCTGAAGGTGACGACGTTGTGGCCCTCGAAAGGCTCGAACATGTCGAGCTGCATGGTCACGCTGGAGGGCGCGCTGGACGCGGTGATGCCGATGCGGCCCTTGCCCACGTCCTTGTTGCCCTGGAACTCGTACACCGCGCCGGTGCCGGCGGTGGGCCCGCTGTACTGGCCCTGCATGGCCGGGTCCTTGCGGGCGTAGGGGTTCCAGGTGTTGAAGCGCTGCAGGTCGTTGATGAGCGGGTGCAGCCGCTCGGCGCTCGCCTGGATGGTGGTGGAGCGCTCGACGTGGAAGCGGTCGGGCCGGCTCGCGGCGTACAGCAGCAGGGCGGCGATGGCCACGCCGATCAGCAAAGCAAGGATCTTGAGCATGGTGGCGGCTCCTCAGCGCTGGGGGTTGTGCATGGCGTCGAGCTTCTTGAAGTCTTCCAATGGCTCGCTGGGCGGGAAATCCTCCATCTCGTAGAGCTGGCGCAGTTCGATCACGGCCTCCTTGCCGGCGCCCGCCGGGTTGGGGGAAGCGGCGGCTCCACTCCATCGCCTCTTCGCGCGAACGCACCTGGATCAGGGTGTAGCCGGCGATGAGTTCCTTGGACTCGGCGAACGGGCCGTCGACGACGCGCTTCTTGCCGTCGGCGCTGTACTGGATGCGCCAGCCCTTGCGGCTGGGGTGCAGGCCCGAGCCGTCGAGCAGCACGCCGGCCTGGGCCAGTTCCTCGTGGTAGCGGACCATCTCGGCCATCAGCGCCTCGTCGGGCGCGGGCGAGGTCTCGGCTTCGAATTCGTCGCAGGACTTGACGATGATCATGAATCGCATGGTGGGTCTCCTGGAGAGGGGTTCAGGGGTGGTCGAAGGCGTGCTGCAGGGCCGCGATGTCGAGCTTGCCCATGGCGAGCATGGCCAGCGTGACGCTCTGGCGCCGCGCCGCGTCGGGGTGCTGCAGCTGGGCCATGAGCTGCTCGGGCACGACCTGCCAGGACAGGCCGTAGCGGTCCTGCAGCCAGCCGCAGCGCTCCTGCTCGGGCACGGCCGAGAGGTGTTGCCAGTAGTGGTCCACCTCCTGCTGCGAAGTGCAGCGCACCAGGAGGGAGATCGCGGGCGAGAACCGGAAATGCGGCCCGCCGTTGAGCGCGGTGTGCGGCTGCCCGTCGAGTTCGAAATCGATCGTGAGCACCGTGCCCTCGGGCAGCTGGGCGCCAGGACCGTAGCGGGTGATCGCGCCGATGCGCGAGTTCGGGAACACCGACACGTAGAACCGTGCGGCCTCCTCGGCCTGTGTGTCAAACCACAGGCAAGGCTGGATGCGGGCGGGTGCGTTCATCAAGAACTCCTGTTGAAATGGGGATCTTCAACAGGCACGACGAACCAGCCCCGCGGTTTTCGACAAGCGCCGACAGAAACACCCCAGGAAAAACCCTGAGGCCGGGATTCAGCCCCGGCTGTCGTCGTAACACGGCCCCAGGGCGCGCACCTCGACGGTGGCCCATTCGGCGGCCGGGCACTCCTGGGCGATGGCCACGGCCTCGTCCATGCTGGCGCAGTCCAGCAGGAAAAAGCCGCCGATCATTTCCTTGGCTTCGGCGAACGGCCCGTCCACCACCTGGGCCTTGCCGCCGCCGGTGTGCACCCGCACCCCCTGGGACTGGGAGGCCAGCGATTCCGCCGCCAGCAGCTTGCCGCGCGAGCGCAGCGACTCGCCGAAACGCTGCATGCTGGCGTACGCCTCGCGGCCCTGGGCCTCGGTGCGCGTGCCGCGCTGGCCGGCCGGTTCAAGGATCAGGAGCATGTGGGACATGGAGCGCCTCGTTTCACTGTGCACAAGCCCTCCATGCTAACGCCTCACCCCGCCACCCGATGGCCCACAATGCCTTTCCATGAACCCTGCCAACTTCGAGGCCTTTCGCCTTCAGGCCCTGATCGAAGGCTACGACGAGGTGATCGAGCGCGAGTGGGCGCCCTTCACGGTGCTGGACATGCACACCCACCCCTTTGCCGCCAAGGCGGTGGTCACGCGCGGCGAGATGTGGCTGACGGTGGGCGACCTCACGCGCCAGCTGCGCGCGGGCGACACCTTCCAGATCGACGGCGAGGTGCCGCACGCCGAGCGCTATGGCGCCGAGGGCGCCACCTATTGGGTGGCGCGGCGCAAGGACTGACCGAAAACGCTCAGTCCAAATAGGCCTCGGCCTGCCGGATCACGGGCGACCAGCGCGCGATCTCCTGGCGCAGGTGCTTGCCCAACCCTTCGGGCGTGGCCTTGTCCTTGCTCACGGGCAGGGCGCCCAGCTTCTGCAGGCTGTCGCGGAACGCCGGGTCGGCCAGGCCGTCCTGCAGCGCCTTCACCAGCTTTTCGGTGACGGGCCTGGGCAGGTTCTTCGGCGCGTACACGCCGTGCCAGACCGTGACCTCCAGCCCGTCGATCCCCTGCTCGCTCAGCGTCGGCAGCTCGGGCAGCGAGGGCAGGCGCTCGCGCGTGGTGCTGCCGTAGGGCTTGACGCGCGCGGCCTGGATCGGGCCCAGCGTGGTGGTGATCTGGTCGCACAGCAGCTCCACCTGGCCCCCCTGCAGGTCGGCCATGGCGGGCGCGGCGCCCTTGTAGGGCACGGTGGTCATGGCCAGGTTCAGCCGGCTCATCAGCATCAGGCCGCACAGGTGCGAGGCCGTGCCGATGCCGGCGTTGGCGAGGTTGATCTTCTTCTGGTTGAGCGTGATGTACTGGTGCAGCGCCTTGAAACCGGTCGGTTCGAGGTCGCGCTTGCCCACCAGCGTCATGGGCACGTCCGCCACCTGGCCGATGAAGTCCAGGTCGGTGGCCGGGTTGAAGCGCAGCGAGCGCGAGAGCGCGGGCAGCGTGGACATGCCGATGTTGTGGATCAGCAGCGTGTAGCCATTGGCTTCGGCGCGCACCACGGCCTCGGTGCCGACGATGCCGCCCGAGCTGGCGCGGTTCTCCACCACCACCGGCTGGCCCAGCGACTTGCCCATGGCCTGGGCCAGGTGGCGCGCGACCACGTCGGTCGGCCCGCCGGCCGAGAACGGCACGATGAGCGTCACTGGGCGCTGGGGGAACTCCTGGGCCAGCGCGGCGCTGCCCAGGCCCAGCGCGATGGCCAGGGTGAATATCCGTTTCTTCATCTTTGTCTCCTTCGTTGTGGTTCGGTCGATGGGGTCGCGGCGGTCTCAGGCCTCCGTCTTCTCGGTCCATTCGCGGTCCGCGTTCAGCAGGGGGTCGCGCACCAGCACGCCGTCGCGGTACAGCTGCCCGATCTCGTCGTCGTCCAGCCCGGCGAGCGACTTGAGGATCTCCTCGTTGTGCTCGCCCAGCAGGTCGGCGCGCAGGCCTCCCGGCACGCGCCACGCGGAGAAGCGCGCGGGCGGGCCCGGGATGTCGAAGCGGCCGATGTAGGGGTCGTGCACCTCGCGCACCACGCCGCGTTCGCGCAGGTGCGGGTGCGCCATGGCCTCGCGCAGGGTGAGCACAGGCGCGCAGGGAATGCGGTGGCGTTCCAGCGCGGCGATGGCCTCGTCGCGCGTGGTGAAGCCGGCCAGCCAGGTTTCGAGGAGGTGCTTGAGCGCCTCGTTGTGGTCGCGCCGCAGCGCGGCGGTGGCGAAGCGCTCGTCCTTCAGCAGCTCCGGCTGGCCCAGCGCCTCGACGAAGGCCGCCCACTGGTGCGGCAGCGTGGCCAGCGTGAGGTAGCTGCCGTCGCCGCAGCGGAAGATGCCGGTCGGCCCGCCGTCGGGGTGCTGCGAGCCGGTGCGCACCGGGGTGTGGTTTTTGCGCAGGCTCACGCGCGGCACCGCCACCTCGTGCATGTTGAAGTAGGTGTCGAGCAGCGAGGTCTCGATGTACTGGCCCTCGCCGGTGCGCTCGCGGTGCAGCAGCGCGAAGCCCACCGCCATGGCCGCCGCCACGCCGGTGGAGGCGTCGCCGATGGCCATGGTGATCAGCGCGGGCTCGCCGTCGCGCTCGCCGATCAGGTCGGTGATGCCGGCATAGGCCTGGGCCACGTAGTCGTAGCCCGGCTTCTGCGCCAGCTCGCCGGCCTGGCCGGCCAGCGAGATGGAGCACATCACCAGCCTCGGGTTGATGGCCTTCAGCTCGTCGTAGCTCAGACCCGCGCGCGCCATCACGCCGGGCGAGAAGTTCTCCACCAGCACGTCGAACTTCGGCACCATGGCCTTGATGAGTTCGCGAGCGCGCTCGCTCTTGAAGTCCAGCGCCAGGCTTTTCTTGGAGTGGTTGTGCTGGATGAAGTAGGTGCTCTGCGAGCAGCGCTTGTGCTCGGGCTGGTTGGAGCGCAGGCCGCCCACGCGGGTGCGGTCGCCGAAGGGCGCGAGCTCGAGCTTGACCACCTCGGCGCCCATCTCGGCCAGGATGCGGGTGCAGGTCGGGCCGGCCACGATCTGCGTGATGTCGAGCACGCGGTAGCCGGTGAGCATGGGGGTCTTCTGGGTCATGGGGTCTTTTCCGAGGGGGAGAACTGGCCGGCGCCGAACAGGTTGTCCCAGCGCTCGCCGGTGGGCTTGGCGCCGGAGCGGTCGACCTTCTCTTCCAGCACGGCCAGGCCGCGCTGCACCGCCGGGCGCGCGCGCACCACCGCGTACCAGCGCTGCAGGTGAGGGAAGTCGGCGAGGTCCTGGCCCTGCCACTTGTGGGCGCGCAGCCAGGGTAGGTCGCCATGTCGGCGATCGAGTACTGGTCGCCCGCGAGGTACTCGGCCTCGGCCAGGCGGCGGTCGATCACGGTGTAGAGCCGGCGCGCCTCTTTCGTGTAGCGGTCGATCGCGTATTCGATCTTCTCGGGCGCGTACTTGCGGAAGTGGTGCGCCTGCCCGAGCATGGGGCCGACCCCCCCCATCTGGAACATGAGCCACTGCACCACGTCATAGCGCGCGCGCAGGTCCTGCGGCAGGAAGGCCCAGCCCTGCTTCTCGGCCAGGTACATCATGATGGCCCCCGACTCGAACAGCGCGATCGGCGCGCCGCCCGGGCCCTCGGGGTCCACCAGCGCGGGGATCTTGTTGTTCGGGCTGATCCTGAGGAACTCGGGCCGGAACTGCTCGCCCTTGCCGATGTGCACGGGAATGACGCGGTAAGGCAGGCCCAGCTCTTCCAGCAGGATGGAGACCTTGTAGCCGTTGGGCGTGCTCCAGAAGTAGAGATCGATCATGGGCGGTGATGATGGTGCGCATGGCCAAGGTGCGCCAATACCGTGTCGGGCTTGGGGCATCGTGAAAAGATATGGAGCCCCCCAAGGGCCGATAGGACAATGGCCCGATGGAAATCCGCCAGCTCAAGTACTTCGTGCGCATCGTCGAACTGGGCAGCGTCTCGCGCGCCGCCGCCGACCTGTTCATCGCCCAGCCCGCGCTCAGCCACCAGATGGCCAACCTGGAGGACGAGCTCAAGGTCAAGCTGCTCTCGCGCAGCGTGCGCGGCGTCTCGGCCACCGAAGCGGGCGAGGTGTTTTACCGCCACGCGCGCGCCATGCTGCGCCAGATGGAGCGCATGCGCACCGACGTGCAGCACGCCGGCGACTACCCGCAGGGCCTGGTCTCGGTGGGCCTGCCCAGCAGCGCGGCCACGCTGCTCGCGCCTTCGCTGATCGCCGAGGCCGCCGCGAAGTACCCCGACATCCAGCTGCAGATCACCGAGAGCCTGAGCGGCCACCTGGAGGAGCTGGTGGTCAACGGCCGCATCGAGATGAGCCTGCTGTTCGAGCCGCTGGCGCCGGACACCGGCACGGCGCGCCAGAAGGTCTCCAGCCACCTGGACGTGCGCCCGCTGCTGATCGAGGACCTGTTCCTGATGTCGGCGCAGGGCGTGGGCGATGGCGACACGGTGTCGCTGGCCCAGGCCGCGCCCTGCGCGCTGGCCCTGCCCGGCCGCTCCAACGTGACGCGCCAGATCATCGACGCGGCCTTCCAGGCCGCCGGGCACGAGATGCGCGTGCTGGCCGAGCTCGACTCGCTGCGCAACCATCCGCGCGGTGGTGGCGCAGCGGCGTGGGCGCCACCATCGGCTCGGCGGCCATTCCGGGCGGCACGGCCGGCCTGCGCGTGCAGCGCATCACCGAGCCGGCTCTGCAGCGCCGCCTGTCGCTGTGCACCTTCGACATCGTGCCCCTGAGCAGCGCGGCGCACCGCATCGTCGAGCTCATCACCGAGGTCACGCACCGGCGGGTGGAGGCGGGCCAATGGCCCGGCGCCTCGCCCGTGCCGCCCCCATAGGACGGCGCGATACCGCCACGTCAAAGACCTATTTCCCCCCGCGCGGACCCGCTGCCTACACTGCGGCGCACATTTCCAACGGTGGGCCCATGACTGCAAAGATCCTCGACGGCGTGGTCGTTCTCGACCTCACGCGTTTTTTCTCCGGCCCCCAGGGCACGCTGTTCCTGGCCGGCCTGGGCGCGGAGGTCATCAAGATCGACGACCCGAAAACCGGCGACCCGACCGCCTTCGCGCCGCCCTTCGCGGGCCCGCAGGGCGTGAGCTTCCAGCGCCAGACCGACGAGGACATGGGCATTGCCTACCTCAAGCGCGCGCGGGGCAAGAAGTCGGCCACGCTCAACCTCAAGAGCGCCGAGGGGCGCGAGATCTTCCTGCGCATGGTGCGCCACGCGGACGTGGTGGTGGACAACTTCAGCGCCGGCGTGGCCGAGCGCCTGGGCGTGGGCTACGCGGCGCTGAAGGAAGCCAACCCGCGCATCGTGTACTGCTCGCTCACCGGCTACGGCGCCACCGGGCCGGACCGCCACCTCAAGGCCTACGACCTGATGGTGCAGGCCGCCGTGGGCCTGATGAGCATCACCGGCCAGCCCGGCAGCGCGCCCACCAAGGCCGGCTCGCCGGTGTCCGACGCGATCTCGGGCGTGTTCGCGGCGCTGGGCATCGTGGCCGCGCTGCTGCACCGCGACCGCACCGGCGAGGGCCAGGCCATCGACGTGTCCATGGCCGACTGCCTGTTCTCGCTGATCTTCGACGAGCCGCTGGACTGCTACCCGCAGCTCGGCCTGCAGCCCCAGCAGGGCAACCGCATCATGCGTTTCTCGCCCTTCAACGCCTACCGCACACGCGACGGTTGGGTCACGCTCGGCGCGGCCACGCACGACGACTGGCTCGCGCTGCTGGAGGTGATGGAGCGCCGCGACCTCCAGGACGACCCGGACATGATGTCGGTCGCCTGGCGCCTGGCGAACAACGCCCAGGTGGACGAGGTGGTCGCGTCGTGGGCGCGGACCATCACCACCGAGGAGGTCGAGGCCCGCCTGGCGCAGGCCAAGCTGGCCTGCAGCCCGGTGCGCGACATCCACGGTGTGCTGCGCTGGGACCAGATGGTCCAGCGCCAGATGGCGGTGCCGCTGTGGAACCCGCTGAGCCGCTCCACCATGGTGGCCGCGGGCTCGGGCTTTCCGATCAAGTTCAGCGCCGCCCCGGGCGGCTACGACCAGCCGGCCCCGCTGCCGGGCGCGCACAGCGACGAGGTGCTCACGCGCCTGGCCGGCCTGGACGCGGCGCAGATCGAGGCCTTGCGCGGGGCGCGGGTCGTCTGACACCCACCCCCCAAAAAAGCGCCGGCTCGAAGCCGGCGTTTTGTGAAGGGGCGCGGGAGAAACGCTCAGGCGGTGGCGCGCGCCAGCTCGTCTTCCATGAAATCGAGCCGGTCCTTGCCCCAGAACATCTCGTCGCCCACGAACATCATGGGCACGCCGAACACACCGCGCGCCACCGCGTCGTCCGTGCTCTTGGCGAGCTGGGCGCCGGTCTCGTCGCTGGCGCTGGTGGCCTCGAACCAGTCCGGGTCCACGCCGAGCCGCTCGGCGATGGGGCGCAGGCCCGCGTATTCCACGATGCCCGCGTTGCCCTGTTCCCAGTAGGCCTCGAGCGCCGCTTCGACGAAGGGCAGCTCCAGCCCCTTCTGGCGCATCGCCAGCGAACCGCGCAGCACGCGGCTGGACTTGATCGGGAACTGGAGCGGAATCTGGAACGGCAGCTGGTGCTTCTCGGCCCAGCGCATCAGGTCGCGCTTGCGGTAGCGCAGCTTGGCCTTGGACTCTTTCATGAGCTCGTACTCGTTGTTGCGGAACACGTAGCCCAGGTTGTAGGGGTGCAGCACGAGTTCGGCGCCGTGGCGCGCCACGATGGGCTGGAGGAGCTTGAACGCGAAATAGGTGTTCGTGCTGCCGATGTCCCAGTACAGATCGACGTGTGGCTTGGTCATGCGCTTTCCATGGTGGCTGTTGAGTGGCCCACAGTCTAGGAAGCGCGGCGCGCGCTGACCAATACGGAATGGCGATTCGGGTATAGGGCCGCGTTATGGGGCGCCGGCCGGCTCCAGCAGCACGTACAGGCCCATCACCGGTTTCTGCTGGTCTTCGCGCAGCGGCGCCTGCCAGGTCTGGCGCACCTGGAAGCCGTGCGCCCGGGCCAGGCGCTCCACATAGGCCGGGGCATGCGCGTAGCGCAGGCTGGGCCGCAGTTGCAGTTCTTCGGCGCCGGTGGCGAGTTCGACCGAGAAGGCGAAACAGCCCGAGGGCGCGAGGCGCTCGCGCACCGCGGCGAAGACGCCGTCGAGCGCGCCCACGTAGATGAACACGTCGGCGGCGATCACGAGGTCGGCGGGTTCACTTTGCGAGCGCAGGAATTCGAGCAGCTCGCCCTGCACCACCTGGCGGTAGGCGCCGCTGGCCCGCGCCTGCTCGACCATGGCCTGGGCCAGGTCCACGCCGTCCACCGCGTCGGCGTGCGGGCGAATGAGCTGGCCGCACAGGCCGGTGCCGCAACCCAGGTCCAGCACCAGCGGGTAGCGCCGGCCGCCCACGCGCAACGGCGCCAGCAGGGTCTCGTGCGCCTGGTACTTCAGCTGGTGGATCAGGTGGTGCTGGAAATCGTCGGCGTACTCGTCGAACAGCGCTTCCACGTAGGCGCGCGGCGGCTGCGGTGGCGTGGCCTCGCCGGCCTTCACCGAGGCGAGGTAGAAGCGGTGCAGGGTTTCGTCGCCACCGTGGGCCAGGGCCTGCTCGAAGCAGCGCGCGGCCTCGGCGTGCCGGCCGGCGTCGCGCAGCACGCTGCCACGCTGGCTCCAGGCCTCGGCCAGGGTCGGGTCGAGCGCGAGCGCCCGGTCCAGCGCCGCCAGCGCGTCGTCGGGCCGGTCCAGCCGCAGCAGGCACATCGCCAGGGACAGGTGGATCTGCGCGGTGGACGCCCCCAGCCGCACGCCCTGCTGCAGCGCGTGCGCGGCGCCGGCCCAGTTCGACAGGGCTTCGTGCGAGAGGCCGAGCGCGACCCAGGCGTCGCGGTGGGTGGGGTCGGCCTGGGTGGCCTGCGCCAGCGTGGCCACGGCCTCGGGCCAGCGGCCCAGGCGGCACTGGGTCACGCCCAGGTTGGCCAGGATGGACGGCCGCCCCGGCACCAGGGCCAGCGCGGCCTCGTAGCGGCTCTGCGCCTCGTCGAGCCGGTCGGCCTCGAAGAGGGCGTTGCCTTCGAAGAAAAAGGCCTTGGCCTGTTCGGTGGGGTCGGTGGCGTTGCTCATGCGGCAACCTTACACCACCGCCCTCAGCTGTTCGGCCACGGCCGCCGCGAAGGCCGGGTCGTTGATGTGAAACGGCAGCGGGATCAGCCGGTGCGCGTCGCTCGCCTCGAACAGGCGCTCCAGCGTGTCGAACAGCACCGCGTTGGCCTCGGGCGCGTGGAAAGCCAGGCCGGGCGCGTCGATCATGGACAAGCCGCCCAGCGGCAGCAGCAGGCGCACCGGGCCCCGGGCGCGGTTGAGCTGTTCGGCGATGCGCCGCGCCGCCGCCTCCAGCTCCTGGGCGTTGCTGCGCATCAGCGTCACGTTGGCGTTGTGCACGTGGAAGGTGCGGCCCTGGTGCCGTTCGGGAATGGTGGACGGCGCGCCCCAGTTGATCATGTCCAGCGCGCCCACCGAGCCCACCCAGGGCAGGCCATGGCGCGCGGCGGCGTCGAGCCGGTTCGGCCCGGCGTCGCACACGCCGCCGGCCAGGTGCTGACCCACCTCGGTGGTGGTGATGTCGACCACGGCGCGCAGCATGCCGGCGGCGGCCAGGGCCTCCAGCGTGCGACCGCCCGCGCCGTTGGCGTGGAACACCTGGGTGTCGAAATCGGCCTCGAGCAGCCCGCGCACAGCCTGCACGCAGGGCGTGGTGACGCCGAACATGGTCAGGCCGATGGAAGGCTTGTCGGCCCCGTGGTCCGTCGGCGCGTGGTGCTGCAGCATGCCCACCAGCGCGTGCGCCGCGTTGGCCAGGATGGTGCGCGAGAGCCGGTTGAGGCCGGCGATGTCGGTCACCGGGTACATCAGGGTGAGGTCCACCACGCCCACGTAGGCCGAGACATCGCCGGCCGCCATGGTGGAGACCAGCAGCTTCGGCATGCCGATGGGCAGCAGGCGCATGGCCGGCGCGATCATGGAGCTGCCACCCGAACCACCCACGCCCAGCATGGCCTGGATCCCGCCTGCGCCCAGGCGCTCGCGCACCAGCGCGCTCAGCGCCTCGCTCATCGCGATCACCGCTTCGCCCCGGTCGGTGGGCTCGAACACGGCGGCCGCGCCCTTGGGGTGGTGCCGCGCCACGGCGGCGGCGTCGATGTCGGCCACGCCGCTCGCGCTGCGCGTGCCGATGTCCACCGTCAGCACGCGCACGCCGGCCGCGCGCAGCAGGCCGGCGAGGTAGTCCAGCTCGGCGGCCTTGGTGTCGAAGGTGCCCACCACCCACGCGGCGGCTGGCGCGGTGGTCATCGGGTCTTGCCGTGGTGCGCGTTGACGCACTCGAAGAAGGTGCGGAAGGTGCCTTTCACGCGCTCCACCGCCTCGGCCTCCTGGTCGGCCGGCACGTCCCACTCGGCCCACCACTCACCGAAGCAGCGGTTGCCTTCGGTGATGGGCAGCAGGTGCATCTCGGCCACGTAGTTCTTCCAGTCGGCGTCGATGTGCAGGATCCTGTAGCGGCAGCGGTGCGTGTCGTCGGACAGCGCGAGCAGCTGTTCGCGCAGGAAGCCGCCGCCGTCGCGCACGGTGAAGTGGCGCACGCAGCCGACCTGGTCGGCCGGTTTGCCGTCTTCGATGTAGGAGTTCTCGAAGTACGGGTGGTAGTTGCCGAGCGCGCCGAAGTCGCGCAGGTAGGCCCACGCCTCCTCCAGCGTCGCGTCCATCACCGCGCTCACGTAGACCCTGGCCATGTCCTGTCTCCTGTGGTGGTTCGAATTCAGAAAGTCACTTGCTTGTAGCGCTCCACGTGCGACTTGATCGCGATCTCCGTCGGCAGCCGTTCCATGCTGCTGGCGCCGTAGAAGCCATTGCAGTGTCGGCTGTGCTTGAGCACGTGGGCCACGTCTTCCGGGCTGGAGATCGGGCCGCCGTGCGCGATCACGATCACGTCCTTGCGCACCTTGCGCGCCGCCTCGCCCCACTCGTCGATGAGTTTCACCGATTCGTCGAGCGACTTGGCCGTGGTGGCGCCGATGGTGCCACCGGTGGTCACGCCCATGTGCGGCACGATGAAGTCGGCGCCGGCCTCGGTCATGCCACGGCCTCCTCGGCGGAGAACACGTAGGGCGTGGTCAGCAGGTCGATGGCGTGTGCCTCGCCGATCATCTCGACCTCGGTCGCGTAGTTGATGCCGGTCTCCTCCAGGCTCTGGCGGAAATTGCCGTCGATGATGCCCACGGTCGGGAAGTTCTGCACGCCGGAAAACCCGAGTTCCTTGAGTTTCTTGAGGAACACCGGCATGACGATGAAAGGGTCGGTGCCGTTCACGCCCGCGATCACCGGCGTCTTCTTCGCCACCGGCAGCACCTCGCCGGCCATCTCGAGCACGATGTCGTTCGCGTTGCCGTAAGCCAGCAGGCCGGCCGAGGAGGCGCGTCCGGCCATGCGGTAGCGGCCCGAGTTGTAGATCACGATCAGGTCGATGCCGGCGGCCTCTTCGCACTTGGCGGAGATGCCGGTGCCGGCGCCCCCGCCGACGATGGGCTGGCGCTGGCGCACCATGTCCTGGAATTTCGCCATCAGGGCTTGGCGTTCGAAACGCGGCATGAAAATCTCCTTGAAACGGAAAACGGAAACGTGAAGGGGGCCGCGGGCTCAGGGCCCGGGGCGTGGGCGGGTTCTGAGCGCATCGATCGCACCGGCGATGCCGCTGCGGAACGAGAGCACGCACACCATGAAGATCAGGCCGGTGACCAGGGTCACCCAGCCGCCGAAGGCGTCGAGGTAGTACTGCAGGCCCACCACCAGCGTGGCGCCGATGGCCGGGCCGAACACGGTGTGCATGCCGCCGAGCAGGGCCATCAGCACCACGTCGCCCGAGAGGTGCCAGTGCACGTCGGACAGCGCGGCGAGCTGGAACACCAGGGCCTTCATGGAACCGGCCAGGCCCGAGAGCGCGGCCGAGAGCACGAACAGCGTGAGCTTGTAGCGCTCCACCGGGTAGCCGAGCGAACGCGCGCGCGGCTCGTGCTCGCGGATCGCCACCACCACGTGGCCGAACGGCGAGCGCACCACGCGGTGGATGAGCCAGAGGCCGGCCACGGTGAGCAGCAGCACCAGGTGGTACATGGCGGTGTCGTTGCGCAGGTCGATGAAGCCGAACAGCGTGCCGCGCGGGATCTGCTGCAGACCGTCTTCCGCGCCAGTGAAGGGCAGCTGCAGGAAGATGAAATACACCATCTGCGCCAGCGCCAGCGTGACCATGGCCAGGTAGATGCCCTGGCGGTGGATGGCCAGCGCGCCGAACACCGCGCCCAGCAGCGCCGCGAACAGCGTGCCGCCCAGCAGGCCCAGCTCGGGCGGCAGACCCCAGATCTTCACCACCAGGCCGGTGATGTAGGCCGCGCTGCCGAAGAAGGCCGCGTGGCCGAAGGACATCATGCCGCCGAAGCCGAGCAGCAGGCTGTAGGCACAGGCGAACAGCGCCATGCACAGCAGCTTCATGACGAACACCGGGTAGACCACCTGCGGCACCCAGGGCACCGCGAGCAGCAGCAACAGCAGCAGGACCCCGACGAAGGCCTTCTGCCAGGGAGCGAGCGAGCGGTTCATGCTGCACCTTCCTTGCCGAACAGGCCGCGCGGGCGGAACAGCAGCACCAGGGCCATGACGACGAAGATCACGGTGGTCGATGCCTCCGAATAGAAGACCTTGGTGAGCCCCTCGATCACGCCGATGCCCAGCGCGGTGACGATGGAGCCGAACACCGAGCCCATGCCGCCGATGACGACGATGGCGAACACGATGATCACGAGGTTGGAGCCCATGCCCGAGTTCACGTGCAGGATGGGCGCGGCCAGCACGCCGGTGAAGGCGGCCAGCGCGATGCCGCCGGCGTAGGTGAAGGTGAGCAGGCGCGGCACGTTCACCCCGAAGGACTGCGTGAGCGCCGGTTTCTCGGTGGCGGCGCGCAGCCGCGCGCCCAGCGGGGTGCGCTCGATCAGCCACCAGGTGAGCAGGCAGGCCGCGAGCGCCGCGAAGATCACCCAGGCGCGGTAGATCGGCAGCACCATGAAGCCCAGGTTGAACACGCCCTGCAGGTTGGACGGCACCGGGTAGGGCTGGCCCGAGGTGCCGAAGGCCACGCGAAAACCGCCTTCGAGCACCAGCACCAGGCCGAAGGTGAGCAGCAGGCCGTAGATCGGGTCCAGACCGTAGAGGCGGCGCAGCAGGCCGCGCTCGAACACGCCGCCCAGGCCACCCACCACCAGCGGCACCAGCAGCAGCGCGGCCCAGTAGCCCAGGCCCGCGTAGCGCTGCAGCATCCAGGCGCCGAAGGCACCGGCCATGAAGAAGGCCCCGTGCGCGAAGTTGACGATGCGCAGCAGGCCGAAGATCACGGCCAGGCCCAGGCTGAGCACGGCGTAGAAGCAGCCGTTGACCAGCCCCAGCATGACCTGGCCCGCGAGCACTGGCAGCGGCAAACCGAACACCTCCGTCATACAGCCTTCCTCTCTATGATGCGCAGGCCATGTCGATGAAACATCCCGATATCTCCACAGAAACCCATGTGCTGGGCGACGCCACCGTGCAGACGGTGGTGCGCGCCGAACATTGCGATGCCCTGGCCGCGCGCCACATCGCCCACGTGGCGGTGGTGGACGCGGCCGCGCCTTACACGGTGGTGCGCACGCACCTGAGCGGGGCCTTCATGCAGGTCTGCCTGAGCGGCGAAGGCCAGACCCTGCTCGACGGCCGCTGGTACCCGCACAAGCCCGGCAGCGTGAGCTTCGCGCCCGCGCACGTGCTGCACGCCTTCCATTGCGTGCCGGGCCAGCGCTGGCGGCTGGCCTGGGTGCGCTTCATGCCCGACTCGGTGCGCTCGGTGGACGGTGCCATGGCCCCGACCATGAGCCCGTTCGACGGCCAGGTGCTGGAGCACGCCATCCTCGGCCTGCACGGCGAGATGCAGGGCGCGGCCGACCCCGGCACCTGCGTGGTGTGGGTGGACGTGATCGAGCGCTACGTGGCCCGCCTGCTCGAACCGCTGCAGCGCGAGCCGCGCCTGGTGCCGGTGTGGAACGCGGTGAAGGCCGACCTGGCGCGCGACTGGACCCTGGCCGACCTGGCCAGCCTGGCCAACACCAGCGAGGAGCACCTGCGCCGCCTGTGCCAGAAGAACCTGGGCCGCAGCCCCGGCCGCCAGCTCGCCACGCTGCGCATCGCGCACGCGGCCCACCTGCTGCGCACCAGCGACGAGAAGGTCGAGGCGATCGCGCGCAGCGTGGGCTACGTGAACCCGTTCGCGTTCTCCAACACGTTCAAACGGTTGACGGGATTTCGCCCTTCCGATTACAGGATGCGCCATCTCTAGACTCCGATCCTGGCGGTAATGGCGTCGAAATCGCGCAGCAGCGTGGCCGCGTCGAAGGTGTCGGTGATGCGGCCCGATTCCATCAGGCAGTGCCGGTCGGCCAGCTCGGCCGCGAAATGCACGTTCTGCTCCACCAGCACGATGGTGTAGCCCTGCCCTTTCAGCTGGCGGATGAGCTCGCCGATGCGGTCCACGATCACCGGGGCCAGGCCCTCGGTGGGTTCGTCCAGCAGCAGCACGCGCGCGCCGGTGCGCAGGATGCGCGCGATCGCCAGCATCTGCTGCTCGCCGCCCGAGAGGTGCGTGCCGGCCGAGCCGGCGCGCTGCGCGAGGTTGGGGGAACAGCTCGTACAGCGCCTGCTCGCTCATGCCGCCCTCGGCCACCACGGGCGGCAGGCGCAGGTTCTCGCGCACCGTGAGCGAGGCGTAGATGCCCCGGTCGTCCGGGCAGAAGGCCAGCCCCAAGCGGCCGATGTGGTGCGGCGCCATCCCGATGAGTTCCCGGCCCTGGAAGCGGATCGAGCCCTGGCGCCGGCCCATCATGCCCATCACGGTCTTGAGCAGGGTGGACTTGCCGGCGCCGTTGCGGCCGAGCAGCGTGACCAGCTCGCCTTCGCGCACGTCCAGGCTCGCGCCGTGCAAGGCCTGGCTCGGCCCGTACCAGGCCCTCACGTCGCGCAGGGTCAGCAGCGGTTCAGCCATGCGGGGCCTCCGCCTTGTGGTGCTTGCGCTGGCCGCCATGGCGATGGCCCAGGTAGGCCTCGACCACGCGCGGGTCGCGCGAAACGCTGGCGTAGTCGCCCTCGGCCAGCACCTCGCTGCGCGCCAGCACGGTGATGCGGTCGCACAGGTCGGCCACCACCGAGAGGTTGTGTTCCACCATGAGCACGGTGCGCCCGCGCGCGGCCTGGCGGATCATCGCCGCCGCGTGGGCGATGTCCTCGGCGCCCATGCCGGCCATGGGCTCGTCGAGCAGCAGCACGCGCGGCTCCAGCGCCAGCGTGGTCGCCAGCTCCAGCGCGCGCTTGCGGCCGTAGGGCAGTTCACCGGCGCTGTGCTCGGCCCAGGCCGAGAGGCCGGCCTCGTCCAGCAGCTCGCGGGTGCGGCCGTCGTACTGGGCCAGCGCGCGGTCGCTGCGCCACCAGTCCAGCGAATGGCCGCGGCGGCGCTGCACCGCCAGGCGCACGTTCTCGAACACGCTGAGCTGGCCGAACACGGCCGAGATCTGGAACGAGCGCACCAGGCCCTGGCGCGCCACCGCGTCGGCCGGTGTGCGCGTGATGTCCTGGCCCTGGAAGCGGATGCGGCCGGCGCTCGCGTCGATGAAGCGGGTGAGCAGGTTGAAGCAGGTCGTCTTGCCCGCGCCGTTGGGGCCGATCAGGGCGTGGATGCTGCCTTCGCGCACCGACAGGTTCACGTTCGAGACGGCGTGAAACCCGTTGAAGCTGCGCGAGAGGCCCTGCGTTTCGAGGATAGAAGACATGGTGGAGAGAGGCAATCAAGGGGCCGCTGCGCACGGCCGCTCCGAAGCGGCCGGCCCGCCCCCCGGTGGGGGGTATGCGGCTACACGCAGTGAGCAAGCAACGGGGGGCTTCTTACTTCTTGACCAGGTAGCAGGTGCTCTGCGCCAGCGGCATGAAGGCCTGCTCGCCAGGGATCGTCTTCACCAGCTTCAGGTAGTCCCACGGGTACTTGGACTCGGCCGGCGCCTTCACCTGCCACAGGTACATGTCGTGCACCATGCGCCCGTCTTCGCGGATCTTGCCGCCCTTGGCGAACATGTCGTTGATCGGCAGCTCGCGCATCTTGACCGAGACGGCGTCCGGGTCGTCGGAACCGGCGGCCTGCACGGCCTTGAGGTAATGCAGGGTGGACGAGTAGTCGCCCGCGTGCGCCATGTTGGGCATCTGGCCGCCCACGCGCTGCTGGTAGCGCTTGGCGAAGGCGCGCGTCTCGTCGTTCATGTCCCAGTACCAGGCGTTGGTGAGCTGCAGGCCCTGCGCGGTCGGCAGGCCCAGGGCGTGCACGTCCTGGATCCACAGCAGCAGCGCGGCGAGCTTCTGGTTCTTGGTCAGGCCGAACTCGTTGGCCGCCTTGATCGCGTTGATGGTGTCGTTGCCGGTGGAGGCCAGGCCGATGATCTTGGCCTTGGAGGCCTGCGCCTGCAGCACGTAGGACGAGAAGTCCGTCGTGCCCAGCGGGTGGCGCGCGGCGCCCACCACGCGGCCCTTGGCGTTGCGCACCACGTCACCCACCTGCTGCTCCAGGCCGATGCCGAAGGCGAAGTCCACCGTCAGGAAGAACCAGGTGTCGCCGCCGCCTTCCACGATGGCCTTGCCCGTGCCGTTGGCCAGGGCGTACGCGTCGTAGGTGTAGTGCACCGCGTAGGGCGAGCACTGCGCGTTGGTCACGCCCACGTTGGAGGCGTTGTTCACGATGGCGTGGCGCTTCTTCTCCTTCGCCACGCCGGCCACGGCCAGCGCCACGCCGGAGTTGGCGAGGTCGTTGATCATGTCCACGTTGCCCGAGTCGTACCACTCGCGCGCCTTCGCGGCGCCCACGTCGGCCTTGTTCTGGTGATCGGCGAAAACCACCTCGATCGGCTTGCCGAACATCTTGCCGCCGAAGTCCTCCACGGCCATCTTCACGGCCTCGACCGCGCCCTTGCCCGAGATGTCGGCGTAGACGCCGGAGATGTCGGTCAACACGCCGATGCGCAGCACGTCGTTCGACAGTTTGCCCTGCTGGGCGGTTTGAGCCTGGGCCACGCCCACGCTGGCGGCGGCGACAACGGACGCGGCGGCCCACAGTTTCAGATCCATGCTGCTTGTCTCCTGTTTTGGTGATGGCCCCGAACAAGGGTGTTCGAGTCGGGCCAATGCTAGGAGACGGGGGCCCCCTCAACCATGGTCTGAAGGCACAGGAATCTACTCAAAACCCACATGACCACTTCCACGCATCATGTGCCATCCCTTCAACGAGGACCACCCCATGCAGATCAAATGGCTGGAAGACCTGATTGCCCTGGCCGAGACCCAGAGCTTCGTGCGGGCCGCGGCTCGGCGCCATGTCACCCACCCCGCGTTCGGCCGGCGGATCCGCAGCCTGGAACAATGGGCCGGCGCGGAGCTGGTGTCGCGGGATGGCGCGCCGTTGAGCTTCACCCCCGCCGGAGAAACCCTGCTCCAGCATGCGCGGCAAGCGGTGGAGGCACTGGCATCCGCCCGCAGCGAGATCCAGGACCACGCTTTCCCCGGGCAGAACGTTCTCACGCTGGCCACCGGCCGTACCCTGGCCCGGACGCTGGCCGCCGACTGGCTGTGGCGAATCAGGGCCCACACTGCCGGGGCGCTGGTCCACGTGCGCACCGGGTCGATGGGCGAGTCGCTGCAGCGCTTCGAGCGCGGCGATGCCGACTTCCTGCTGACCTACTACCACCCCGCCATCAGCGTGCGCCTGCAACCCTCCCGGTACCTGCAGCACACCATGGCACACGACCGGCTGGTGCCGGTGTCGCGCGCCAGCGCCGGCGGAAAGCCGCTCTACAACTTCTCGTCCAGCAAACCCGTGCCTTATCTGGCCTACGCCAACACGCTGGCGCTGGGACAGCTGGTCTCCGATCACCTCTCGAACCATGCCCAAGCCCCGCGTCTGACGCACACTCTGCAATGCGATTCGGCCGACGCCCTGCTGGAGTACGTGCTCAAGGGACTGGGCGTTGCATGGCTGCCCTGGTCGCTGGTGGTGGGGGCCCACAAGGCAGGAAAGGTCACCCCGCTGGCCGGCAAGGCGCTGGAGGTCGTTTTCGAGATCCGGATGGTCCGCACCAAACGGCGCCTCTCATCGCTGGCGGAAAGGCTCTGGGAGGTCTCCTGCGTGGGCTGATGTCAAAAAGGCACTGAAAGGTGCCGTTTCAGCACCTTGGCGAAAGGCCCCGACACCAAGAATCGCGGTTGTTCAAAGAGGAGACCCACATGAGAAACCTTCACCGCGTCCTTTCCACCGTCCTGCCGATGGTGCTGTCCGTGGGCCTGGCGCCTGCCGCGCTGGCCCAGACCGGCGCCTATCCAGAGCGTCCGATCACGGTCGTGGTGGCCTACCCACCCGGCGGGAGCACCGACCTCACCGGCCGGGCCGTGGCCGACCAGCTGGCGAAGAAGCTGGGCGTCGCCGTCATCGTGGAAAACGTGGGCGGCGCGGGCGGTGCCATTGGCGCGCACAAGGTTTCGCGGGCGGCACCGGACGGCTACACGCTTCTCCTGGGGGCCAACAACGAGATCGCGATCAACCGCCTCATTTCGTCTTCGGTCAAATACAGCTACAAGGATTTCACGCCCATCGGGCTGGTGGCGTCGCAGCCCATGGTGCTGGTGGCCTCCACGCAGAGCGGCGTCAAGACGGTGGACCAGTTCATCAAGACGGTCAAGTCCAGGCCTGGCAAGTACATCTACGGCAGCTCCGGGGTGGGCACCGCGCTGCACCTGTCGGCGGAAATGGCCAAGCAGCAGGCCGGCCTTTTCATGTCGCATATTCCTTACCGCGGTGTCGGCCCGCTGACGACAGACCTGTACGCTGGCACGGTCGATTTCGGTGTGTACGTGCTCTCCAGCGGGCTGCCGCACATCCGCGGTGGCAAGGTGGTGGCCCTGGGCATCACCGAGAAGAAGCGCTCGGCCGTCGCCCTGGACATCGCGCCGCTGGCCGATCACCCCTCGCTCAACCAGATGGACATCAGTGTCTGGTTTGCCCTGATGGCGCCACCCAATCTGCCCGAGGCGATCACGGTGCGCCTGCGCAACGCGCTCGCCGAATCCCTGCAGACACCGGAGTTCCGCAAGAAGCTGGAGGACAGCGGGTCGACCGTGGCGCCGCTCAACGTCGAGATGAACGGGTTTCTCGCCACGGAGTCGGCGAAGTACCAGAAGATCGTCGACTTCGCGAACATCAAGGAATGAGCCATCCCATGTTCTCCCTCAGCCCTCCCGATCTCGGCCGCTGGCGCGTCGGCAACACCGGCGTCGAAGGCGTGTGGCACTTCGACACCGGCGTGGCCGGCCGCCGCGTCATGCTGAGCGCGCTGGTGCATGGCAACGAGTTGTGTGGTGCCTGGGCGGTGAAGGAACTCCTGGAGGCGGGCCTGCGGCCCGAGGCCGGTTCGCTCACGCTGGCGTTCTGCAATCTGGCGGCCTTCGACCGCTTCGACCCGGCCGACAGCGATGCATCTCGGTTCATCGACGAAGACATGAACCGGCAATGGACGCCAGAGCGCCTGCGCGGTGCCGACACCCGCGAACGCCAACGCGCTGCCGCCCTGGAGCCCTTTGTCGAACGCGCGCAATGGCTGCTGGACCTGCACTCCATGCACGAGCCAGGACAACCGCTCTCGCTGGTGGGGTTGCACCGGCGCAACCTGGCGCTGGCGCGCCAGCTGGGCGGGCCAGCGCACGTGGTCGTGGACACGGGTCATCAGGACGGGGTGCGCATGCGGGACTATGGCCAGTTCGGCCTGCCGGACGAGGACGCGCCCGACACGCGCTCCCTGCTCATCGAATGTGGCTATCACGGCGACCCGACCAGCCTCGATGTCGCCCGCGATCAGTGCGCGCGCTTCCTGCTTCAGGCCGGCACGGTCACGCATGCGGGCGCGCTCCGATGGATGCCAGGGTGGAGGCAGCCCGACGCCCCCCGGCAGTGGGCGCTGCACGTGACCGGGGCGGTGGTGGCGAGAAGCCCCCGCTTCTTCTTCACCGAGCGCTTCCTGGGTTTGGAGACGATTGCCCACGCGGGCACCGTCATCGGGGACAACGACGGCGAGCCGGTGGTGACGCCGCACGACGACTGTGTGCTCGTGATGCCCTCGACGCGGCAGGCCCGCCGGGGTGTGACGGTGGTGCGGTTCGCGCGCCGCGAAGCGCTCGACTGACCTCCCGCACGGCGTTTCGTCAGGCCGCGCCGCGCACCCCGCTGGCCACCAGCGCGCGGTAGTCCGAGGGCGTGTTGCCCACCGCGCGGCCGAAGAACTTGCTGAAGTAGGCCGCGTCGTCGTAGCCCAGTTGCTGCGCCACCTGCGCCACCGGCAGCGACGAATACGCCAGCAGGCGGCGCGCCTCCAGCATCAGCCGCTCGTGCAGGATCTGCAGCGCCGACTGGCGCGCCACGTGGCGGCAGGTGCGGCTGAGGTGGTCGGGCGTCACGCCCAGGGCCAACGCGTAGAAGCTCAGCGGCTCGTGCTCGCGGTAGTGCTGCTCGACCAGCGCGAGGTAGCGCTTGACCAGCGCGTCGCGCTCGCCCTGCCCGCGCTCGCGCTTGAAGTGCTCGCCGCGGCGGCGCAGGTATTGCACGGCGAGCAGCGTGGCGCTGGCCAGCAGCGCGTGCACGCGGCCCGGGTGCTGGGCGCGGAACTCGCGCGCCACCTGCGCGAAGAGGTTCGCGCATTCCGCCTCGTCCCCGTCCTGCAGGCGCGGCAACACGCAGGAGGTGCCCAGCCCGTCGTCCACCAGGTTCGAGCCGCCCAGCAGCTGGCGCAGCGTGGTGGTGGGCAGCGTGACCTGGTGGCCCACGGCGTCGGGCGTGTAGGTGAAGCCGTGCACCGAGCCTGGCGCGAGCAGCAGCATCACCGGGGCCTGGGCCTCGAAGTCCTGGCCGTCGATGGTGCCGCGCACGCTGCCGTGCGCGAGGAACTGGAACTGGTGCAAACCCTCGTGCCGGTGCGCCGGAATCGTCCAGTCCATTTCGGCGCCGCGCACCGCCACGGACTCGTAATGCAGGCAGTCGTCGGGCTGGTCGTGGCGGACTTCCCGGAAGGGAACGAGCAGCAAGGGGGAGGCGGTCATGGCAGGGGCGGGTGGCAGGCGATGCCGGAAAAGTACCTGAATCGGGCCGAAACGTCCATCGCTTCGGCGGCGCGGCTCGCGCATCATCCGCCTCCATGACACGCAACCCCCACCCCGACGCCGCGCTGCCGCCGGCGCCCGCGACCGCCGTCCCGCCCCTGCGCCTCACGGGGGCGCAGGCGCTGGTGAACGTGCTGCTGGCCGAGGGCGTGGACACGGTGTTCGGCATCGTGGGCGGCAAGCTCTCGCCGCTGTTCCACGCGCTCAGCCGCGAGCCGCGCATCCGCTTCATCGGCGTGCGCCACGAAGCCGCCGGGCCGATGATGGCCGCCGCCGTGCACGCGGGCACCGGCCGGCTCGCGGTGGCCGTGGGCGAGCTGGGCCCCGGCGGCCTCAACCTCGCCGCCGGCCTGGGCGTGGCCTTCAACAACAACCTGCCGCTGCTGGCCGTCACCACCAACCAGCACCGCGCCTCGTCGTATCCGCACAGCGGTGTGTTCATGGACCTGGACACGGTGGCCGTGACCCGGCCCCTGACCAAATGGAACGCGGTCGTGCACGACGCGCGCCGCATGCCGGAACTCGCGCGGCGCGCCTTCCGCGAGGCCCTGGGCGGGCGGCCCGGCCCGGTGCACCTGGACATTCCGCAGGACGTGCTGGGCGAGGTGCACGCCTTCGCGGCCGACGAGTTCGACGTGGCCCCCGGGCGCTACCGCGCCACGCTCGGGCCGCGCCCGGCCCAGGCCTCGGTGAAGGCCGCGGTGCGGCTGCTGCGCGGCGCGCAGCGCCCGCTCATCGTGGGCGGTGGCGGCGTGGTGGCCGCCGGGGCCGCCACCGCGCTGCGCGCGCTGGCCCAGCGCCTGAACGCGCCGGTGGTGCCCACGCAGATGGCGCTGGGCGTGGTGCCCTCGGACAGCCCGCACTTCATCGGCCACGGCGGCATCATCGCGGGCGATTCGGTGAAACACGCCTTCGAGCGCGCGGACGTGATCCTCAGCGTGGGCTGCCGCTGGTCGTCGTGGATGTGGGACGCGCGCGGCGCGCTCGCGCGGCGCCACCACCGCCTCATCAACATCAACATCGACCCGTCTTCGCTCGGCCAGGCCGCGCTGCACGAGGTGCGCATGCAGGCCGACGCGGGCGAGGCGCTGCGCGACCTGCTCGCCGCCCTTGGCGACGGCGCCGCGCCGGCCGACGGCGCCTGGCTCGCCGAGCTGCGCGCGGTGCGTGCGGTGCACGAAGGCCAGCTCGCGCGCATGGTGGCCGACCCCGACCCCGTGATGCACCCCGCCGCGCTGGCCAAGGCCCTGGGCGATGCGCTGCCGGCCGACGCGCTCGCGGTCTACGACGGCGGCCACACCACCTTCTGGAGCAACGACCTCACGCCGGTGCACGAGGTGCGCACGCGCTTTCACGAACCCGGCATGTCCCACCTGGGCTACGGCCTGCCGGCCGCGATCGCGCTGCAGACGCAGTTCCCCGGCCGCCCGGTGCTCAACATCACCGGCGACGGCGCCTTCGGCTTCACGCTCAACGAACTCGACACCGCGCGCCGCCACCGCCTGCCGGTGATCACGGTGGTGCACAACAACGCGGCCTGGGGCGTGATCCGCATGGGCCAGAAGGCCGGGCTCGGCTTCGAGATCGCCACCGGCCTGGAAGACACCGACTACGCGGCGATCGCGCGCGGCTTCGGCTGCCACGGCGAGGTGGTCACGCGCGCGGCCGACGTGGCCCCCGCCTTGCAGCGCGCGATCGCCTCCGGCCTGCCCGCCGTGCTCGACTGCCGCACCCGCTTCGTGCCACACCCGGCGGTGGGCGCGTTCGTGGGCATGAACAAATACGGTTTCGCCTCGCTCACCCGGCTCGACCCGCCCTGACACCGGGCGCCCCGTTTTCCACAACAACAGGAGACAAGACATGCAACGCAGAACCCTGCTGCGCGCCAGCGCCGCCTTCGGTGGCCTGGCCACCACCGGCCTGCCCGCGTTCGCCCAGGCCCCGGCCGCCAACGCCACGCTGTGGTCGGGCTTTCCGGTCGGCGGCGGCCTGGGCGACCAGGTCGCGCGCCCGCTGATCGACCAGCTGCGCGGCAAGTACCCGCAACCCATCATCTACGACAGCAAACCCGGCGCGGGCGGCCGCATCGCGGCCGAGTTCGTCAAGCGCTCGGCGCCCGACGGCAACACCCTGTTCGGCTGCCCGAGCTCGGTCATGACGCTGCACCCGCACGTGTTCAAGAAGCTGCCCTACGACACGCTGGCCGACTTCACGCCCATCGCCGGGCTGTGCACCTACACCGCCGTCTTCACCGCCGGCCCGGGCCTGCCGGCCGAGATCCGCAGCGTGGCCGACTACCTGAAGTGGGCCAAGGCCAACCCGGCCCAGGCCAACTACGGCGTGCCGGCCACCGGCTCCTCGCTGCACCTGGCCGGCGCCATGCTGGGCAAGCAGTCGGGCGTGGACATGCAGGCCGTGCCCTACAAGGGCGGCGCGCCGCTGCTCACCGACCTGCGCGGCGGCCAGATCCCGGTCAGCTTCAACGTGGTCAGCGAGGTGCTGCCGCACATCCGCGCGGGCAGCCTGCGCGCGCTCGCGGTCTCGGCGCCCACGCGCTGGAAGGCCCTGCCCGACACGCCCACGCTGACCGAGCTCGGCTACAAGGACGTGGCCTTCGTCGACTGGCTCGGCTGGTACGGCCCGGCGGGCATGGAGCGGGCCAAGGTGGCCGCGCTCAACACCGCCGTGAACGACGCGCTGGCCTCGGCCGCGATGAAGGACGTGATCGACAAGAACGGCCTGGAGGTCATGCGCGTCACGCCCGAGGGCCTGGCCAAGGCCATCCGCGAGAACCACGCGTTCTGGGCCCACGTGGTCAAGGTCACCGGCTTCAAGCCCGAAGACTGAGCGTGGCAAGATCGCGCGCCCCTTTTTTCCCTTTCCGAACCGCCACCCCACCATGAGCCTCACCCTCGATCAAGCCCGGCAGATCCTCGACGCCGCCCTCGCCACCTCCAAGGAGAAGGCCTACGCGCCGATCGCCATCGCCGTGCTCGACGCCGCCGGCCACCTCAAGGCCTTCGTCAGCGAAGACGGCGCCAGCATGTTCCGCTTCGACATCGCCCAGGCCAAAGCCTGGGGCGCGGTCGGCATGGGCGTGTCCAGCCGCACGCTGAGCGAGCGCGCCAAGGGCAACCCCAACTTCTTCGTCTCGCTCGCGGCCACGGCCGAGGGCAAGTTCCTGCCGCAGACCGGCGCCGTGGTGATCAAGGATCCGCAGGGCCGGCTGCTCGGCGCGGTGGGCGCCAGCGGCGGCACCGGCGATGAAGACGAGCTGATCTGCCTGGCCGGCGTGGCCGCCGCCGGGCTGCAGGCCGGCTGATTCAGGCCTTCGGCAGGCCGCGCAACAAGACGTCGCAGAAGAACTCGGCCGGCGGCGAGAGCGGCAGGTCGGGCCGCCGCACCAGCACGATCGCCGGCGCCGGCAGCCGCTCGCGCACCGGGATCACCTCCAGCAGGTCGCGCGTCATCGCGAAGTCCATCCACTGCCGGGGCAGCATGGCCAGCAGGTCGGTCTGCACCAGCGCCACCTGCACCGACAGCGCCGAATGCGCGCTCAGCATCACGCGCGGCGCGGGCTGGCCGTGCGTGGCGAACAAGCGTGCCAGGTCTTCCTCGGCGTTGTAGTCGATGGTGGTGCTGGCCCAGTCGGCCCCGGCCAATGACTTCAGGCTGCGCACGCGCGCCAGCGGGTGGCCCTTGCGGCACACCACCACGCGGGTGTTGTCGCACAGGTGCTGCATGCGCAAGACCCGGCGCGGTCTTCTGCCAGGGCGCCGCGCCGAGGTAGAAGTCCAGGCTGCCGTCGCGCAATGCGCCCTCCACCGCGGGCATCAGGCTTTCCGTGAGGTTGAGTTTGACCTTGGGGTAGGTCTTGCGGAACACCGACAGGGCATCGGGCAGCATGCCCAGGTGCGGCATGATGGACAGCGCCACCGACACCGTGCCTTCGTAGCCCGGCCCGGGGTGCTGCACCTCCTCGCGCGCGCGGCGCGCTTCGCTGGAGATCACGCAGGCCCGTCGGTGAAAGCGCACGCCTTCGGCCGTCAGCACCATGCCCGTGGTCTGCCGCGCGAACAGGCTCACCCCCAGCTCCCGCTCCAGCGCGCGCACGCTGCGCGTGAGCGCGGGCTGGGGCATGTCCAGCCGCCGCGCGGCCGAGCGCAGGCTGCCGTGTTCGACGATGGCCATCAGGTGCTGCAGCTGATCGAGTTTCATGCGCAGGTGTGTCTCCAGGGGGATGCGATTTTCGTATCGCTTTCGCAATCACGCCATCTTATTGGAATCCTCGTGTTTGCCTAGAGTCCGCCTCAGCCCCACCGAGCGGGGACACCAAGACCAACGATCCGGAGACACGACATGACCTGCCTTTCCAAACGCCATGCCCTGCATGCGGCTTTCCTGCTGCTCATGCTGGGCAGCACCACCGCCATGGCCCAGGCCTGGCCCCACAAACCGGTGCGCATGATCGTGCCGGTGGGCGCCGGCTCCGCACCCGACGTGATCGCGCGCATCGTGGGCGACAAGCTCGCCGCCGCCTGGGGCCAGGGCGTGGTGGTGGACAACCGGCCCGGCGCCGGCGGCATTCCCGGCATGTCGGCGCTGGCCCGCTCGGCGCCCGATGGCTACGCCATCGGCTTCGTGCCGGCGGCCATGGGCACCATCACGCCGCTGGTGTTCAAGAACCCGCAGTTCAACCCCGACACCGACCTCACCCCGGCCGCGACGGTGGGCATCAGCCCGCTGATGCTGGTGGTGCCGGCCGCCAGCGACATCCGCTCGGTGAGCGACCTCGCGAAACACGCCAAGGCCCAGCCCGGCAAGGTGAACTTCGCCGCGCCGCAACTCAACTCGCTGCCGCACCTGGCCGGCGAGATGGTCAGCAAGGCCGGCGGCATGGGCATGTTCACCGTGCCCTACCGCACCCCGCCGGAGGCCGTGGCCGCCGTGCTCGCGGGCGACGCGCTGCTCACCGTGGACGGCGTGCCGGGCCTGCTGCCGCATGTGAAGTCCGGCCGCCTGCGCGCGGTGGGCGTCACCTCGGCCAAGCGCCTGCCGGGCATCGACGCCCCCGCCGTCGCGGAGACCTACGCCGGCTACGAGGCCATCGGCTGGTTCCAGATCATCGTGCCCGCCGGCACGCCGGCCGCCATCGTCGAGCGCATCAACGCCGACGTGAACCGCATCACCGCCTCGCCCGAGGTCACCGCGCGCCTGGGCGAGCTGGGCGTGTACCCGCGCCAGGACAGCGTGGTCGGCGCGCGCGAGTTCTTCGTGCAGCAGCAGGGCGCGATGAAACACCTGGTGACCGAACTCGGCGTGCAGCCGCAATAAGCCGCCTCAACCCCACCGCCCGAGGGCACCGGTCACGCCGGTGTCCGGGATGAACTCACCCTTTCAACTGGAGAAACCCACCATGACCCCACGCAAAAAAGCCCTCGTGACCGGCGGCGGCACCGGCATCGGCCGCAGCGCCGTGCTGGCCCTCGCCCAGGCCGGTTACGACGTCGCCATCAACTACGCCTCCAGCGCCAAGGCCGCGCAGGCCGTGGCCGCCGAAGCCCAGGCCCTGGGCGCGAAGACCCTGCTGCTGCAATGCGACGTGAGCGACGACGCGGCCGTGCGCCAGATGCTGGCCCAGGTGGGCGAGGCCTTCGGCCACCTGGATGCGCTGGTCAACAACGCCGGCACCACCGCGACCTGGAAGGTGAAAGACCTGGAGAGCCTGAAGATCGACGAATGGGACCGCACCTTCGCGGTCAACGTGCGCGGCAACTTCCAGGTGAGCCGCGCGGCCGTGCCTCTGCTGCGCCAAGGCAAGGCGCAAGGCGGCGAGCCCTGCATCGTCAACACCGCGAGCATCGTGGGCCTGCGCCCCGGCCCGCAGCCCTTGCCCTACGCCGCGAGCAAGGCCGCCGTGGTGAGCCTGACCAAGATGCTGGCCTGGAACCTCGGCCCGGACATCCGCGTGAACGCCGTGGCCCCGGGCTGGATGGAAGGCGACTGGATGGAGCGCATGTTGGGCGACAAGTACGACGCCCTCATGGGCGCGCGCGCCAAGGCCACGCCGCTCAAGCGCTGTGTGACCGCCGACGACGTGGCCGAGGTGATGCTCAACCTGATCCAGGGCATGCGCTTCGTGACCGGCGAGGTCGTCGTCATCGACGGCGGCTTCACCAGCTCGACCTGATCGAACCACCCAGGAGACCCACCATGCTTGAAGGATTCGTTCCCTTTCCCCCCGAGTACGCGGCGCGCTACCGCGCCAAGGGCTACTGGCGCGACCAGTCGCTGGCGCAGGAGTTCGACGCCGTGTTCCGCCGCTACGCGGACCGCGTGGCGCTGATCGATGGCGACGTGAGCTTCACCTACGCCGAGCTCGACCGCGCCACCACCAACCTGGCGCTGAACCTGCTCGAACTCGGTCTGAAACCGTTGGACCGCGTCGTGCCCACGTTGCCCAACGTGCACGAGTTCGTGCTGCTGTACTTCGCGCTGCAGAAGATCGGCTGCATCCCGATCGCGGCGCTGGTCACGCACCGCTACGCCGAGATCAGCCAGTTCGTGCAGCTCTCGGGCGCGACCACCTGCGTCTACCCGGACACGGCGGGCGACTTCGCCTTCGCCCCGGTGATCGCCCGCGTGCAGGCGGAAAACCCGTCGCTGAAATTCCGCCTCGTGCTCGGCGAGGCCGGCCCGGGCGAGGTCTCGCTGCGCGAGCTGATCAACAAGCCCGCCACGCTGCCGGCCTCGCGCCTGGCCGAGATCCGCATCGACCCGACCGACCCCTGCATCTTCCAGCTCTCGGGTGGCACCACCGGCATCCCCAAGCTGATCCCGCGCACCAACAACGACTACGCCTACAACTCCAAGGTGGCCGCCGAGGTCACGGAGATCGACGCCGAGTCGGTGCTGCTGCTGGTGCTGCCGATCGCGCACAACCTGCCGCTGGCCTGCCCAGGCATCCAGGGCTTCCTGTTCCGGGGCGCCAAGGTGGTGCTGCACGCCAACACCCGGCCGAGCGAGATGTTCGCGCTGATCGAGAAGCACAAGGTGACGCACCTGAAGGTGGTGCCCGCGCTGCTGATCCGCCTGATCAACGACGACGCGGCCGAGGCCTTCGACCTCTCCAGCCTCAAGCTGATCCAGAGCGGCGGGCAGCGCATGCAGCCCGAGGTGCGCGCGAAGACGCGCGCGCTGATCCCCGGTGTGTTCGTGCAGGAGAACTTCGGCATGTCCGAAGGCACGCTGATGTTCGTGCGCGCCGGCGACCCGGAAGAGGTCAAGCTCGAGACCTGCGGCCGCCCGGTGTGCGACGACGACGAGGTGCTGCTGCTCGACGAAGAAGGCCGCGTGGTGCCCGACGGCGAGGTGGGCGAATTCACCGTGCGCGGCCCCTACACGCTGCGCGGCTACTTCGGCGTGCCCGAGTACAACGCGCGCCAGTTCACGCCCGACGGCTTCTACCGCTCGGGCGACCTGATGCGCAAGCACCCCTCGGGCAACTACATCGTGGAGGGGCGCAAGAAGGACCTGATCAACCGGGGCGGCGAAAAGATCAGCGCCGAAGAGGTGGAGAACCTGATCCTGATGCACCCCGCCGTGCAGAACGTGGCCTGCGTGCCCATGCCCGACGCGGCCCTGGGCGAAAAGATGTGCGCCTTCGTGATCCTCAAACAGGGTCAGTCGCTGCACCTGAAGGAACTCGTGGGCTTCCTGCTCACCAAGGAAATCGCCAAGTTCAAGCTGCCCGAGCGCCTGGAGGTGCTGCCGGATTTCCCGGTCTCCACCTTCGGCAAGGTCTCCAAGAAGGCCCTGGGCGAACTGATCGCGCACAAGCACGCGGAAGAAGAGGCCGCGCGCCGCGTGCCCCACTGAACACCGAAAGAAAAGAGCCACCATGCGAATCATCGACCTGCACTGCTACCCCGGCACCCCGACCTGGATCGAGTCCCAGGGACCCTACCCCGCCGAACTGGCCCGCTACTGGAAACGGGACTGGGTCGGCAAGACCGAAGACGAGGTGATCGCCGAGTTCACCGGTGCCGGCGTCGAGGCCTGCCTCGTCGCGCTGGACCTGGAGACCACGGTCGCCGCGCCGCCCTGCACCAACGAATACGTGCACGGCATGTGGAAGCGCCACCCGAAGCGGGTCATCCAATGCTGGGGCGCGGTGGAGCCGGCCAAGGGAGAGATCGCGATGATCCAGGCCCGCAAGGCGATCCGCGAGCTGGGCTTCATCGGCTTTCACTTCCATCCCATCATGCAGCACTTCGCCGTGAGCGACCGGCGCTACTACCCGCTGTTCGAGGAGATCAACGCCATGGGCGCGGCGGTGATGATCGACGTGGGCACCACCGGCATGGGCGCCGGCATGCCGGGTGGCAACGGCGCGCTGGTGCGCCACGCCCACCCCAAGCACATCGACCAGCTGGCCGCCGACTTCCCGAACCTGAAGATCATCATGGCCCACCCCGGCTGGCCCTGGGTGGAGGAGACCACCGCCGTGGCGCTGCACAAGGGCAACGTGTACTGGGAGATGTCGGGCTGGGCGCCCAAGCACTTCCCGGGCAACCTGAAGGTGGACATCCGCGGCCGGCTGCAGGACAAGATCATGTTCGGCAGCGACTACCCCAGCCTGCCCTACGAGCGCATCCTGCGCGAGTGGGACGAGCTGGGCTACAAGCCCGAGGTGATGGAAAAGATCATGCACGGCAATGCCGAAAGGGTGCTGGGCCTGTGAACATGGATGCCTATCTTTGCGACGGCGTGCGAACGCCGATCGGCCGCTACGGCGGCGCGCTCTCGGGCATCCGCACCGACGATCTCGGAGCCCTGCCCCTGCAGGCCCTGCTGGCGCGCCACCCTTCGCTGGACCCGGCGCTGATCGACGAGCTGATCTACGGTTGCGTCAACCAGGCCGGCGAAGACAACCGCAACGTGGCGCGCATGAGCGCGCTGCTCGCGGGCCTGCCGGTGGAGGTGCCGGCGGTCACGGTCAACCGGCTGTGCGGCTCGGGCCTCGAAGCCGTGGCGCAGGCGGCGCGCGCGCTGCACGCGGGCCAGGCGCGGATCGCCGTCGCCGGCGGCGTGGAAAGCATGAGCCGCGCGCCGCTGGTGATGCCCAAGCCCACGGCCGCGTTCTCGCGCCACGCCGAGGTGCACGACTCCACCATCGGCTGGCGCTTCGTGAACCCGCGCATGGAGGCGCTGCACGGCGTGGACAGCATGGGCGAGACGGCCGAGAACGTGGCCCGGGAACACCGCATCTCGCGCGCCGACCAGGACGCCTTCGCGCTGCGCAGCCAGCAGCGCGCCGCGGCGGCCCAACAATCGGGTGTGCTCGCACAGGAGATCGTGCCGGTGTCGGTGCCCGGCCGCAAAGGTGCGGCCACGCGGGTGAGCGTGGACGAGCACCCGCGCGCCGACACCACGGCCGACAGCCTGGCCGCGCTCAAGCCCGCGTTCCGCCAGGGCGGCACCGTCACCGCCGGCAACGCCTCGGGCGTGAACGACGGCGCGGCCGCGCTGCTGATGGCCAGCGAGGCGGCGGCGCAGCGCCACGGCCTGCGGCCGCTCGCGCGCATCGTCGGTTGCGCGAGCGCCGGCATCGCGCCGCGCGTGATGGGCTTCGGCCCCGTGCCCGCGGTGCACAAGCTGCTGGCGCAGACCGGCCTGCGGATGCGCGATTTCGACGTGATCGAACTCAACGAGGCCTTCGCGGCCCAGGGCCTGGCCGTCACGCGCGCGCTCGGCCTGCCCGACGACGCACCGCACGTGAACCCGAACGGCGGCGCCATCGCCTTCGGCCACCCCCTGGGCATGAGCGGCGCGCGCCTGGTGCTCACCGCGGCGCGGCAGCTGCAGCGCAGCGGCGGGCGCTATGGCCTGGTGACCATGTGCGTGGGCGTGGGCCAGGGCGTCGCCATGGCGATCGAACGCATGGGAGACACCGCATGAACGAACCCGCCATCCTCATCGAACGGCGCGGCCCCATCGCCCTGCTCACCCTCAACCGGCCGGACACCCGCAACGCCCTGAGCGGCGAAGCCATGTTCGCGGCGTTCGAGCAGACCTTCGCAGCCTTGAACGCCGACCTGGGCGTGCGCGTGGCGATCCTCACCGGTGCGGGCACGGCCTTCTGCTCGGGCGGCAACGTGGCCGAGATGCGCGACCGCACCGGCATGTTCGCCGGCTCGCCCGAGCAGATCGCCCAGGGCTACCGCGAAGGCATCCAGCGCATCCCGCGCGCCTTCGAGGCGCTGCAGGTGCCCATCATCGCGGCGGTCAACGGCCCGGCCATCGGCGCCGGCAACGACCTGGCCTGCATGTGCGACCTGCGCATCGCATCGACCAGCGCGCGCTTCGCCGAGAGTTTCGTCAAGGTCGGCATCGTGCCGGGCGACGGCGGCTGCTGGCTGCTGCCGCGCGTGATCGGTCACGCGCGCGCGGCCGAGATGGCCCTCACGGGTGACACCATCGACGCCGAAGAGGCCTTGCGCTTCGGCCTGGTCTCGCGCGTGGTCGCGCCCGAGGCGCTGCTCGACGAGGCGTTCCGCCTGGCCGGGCGCATCGCGGCCAACCCGCCGCAGGTGCTGCGCTGGACGCGCCAGCTGCTGCAGCAGGCCCGCACCGGCACGCTGGACGAAGCGCTGATCGCCGCCGGCCGCCTGCAAGGCCTGGCCCACCACACGGCCGACCACGCCGAGGCGGTGGCCGCGTTTTTCGAGAAGCGCGCGCCCACGTTCACAGGTGGTGCGGCATGAGCGAGCCCATCCTGCTGGAAGAACGGCCCTTCGAGGGCGTGGCCCTGCTGCGCCTGAACCGCCCCGAGGTGTTCAACGCGCTCAACCTGGCCTTGCGCCACGCGCTGGCCGAGGCCTTTCGCCGGCTGGACGCCGACCCCTCGGTGCGCGTGCTGGTGCTGGCCGGCGGCCCGCGCGCCTTCTGCGCGGGCGCCGACCTCAACGAATACGTGGACGCCACGCCCATGGACCTGCTGGCGCGCCGGCACGACCTGCTCTGGGGCCCCATCGCCGCCTGCCGCAAACCGGTGATCGCGGCGGTGCGCGGCCACGCGCTGGGCGGCGGCTGCGAACTGGCCCTGCACGCCGACCTGATCCTGGCCGGGCGCAGCGCGCGCTTCGGTCAGCCCGAGGTGAAGGTGGGCATCATGCCCGGCGGCGGCGCCACCCAGCGGCTGACGCGCGCGCTGGGCAAGTTCGGCGCGATGAAGCTGCTGCTGCTCGGCGAGCCGATCACCGCGGAGGCCGCCCTGCACGGCGGCCTGGTGGCCGAGGTGCTCGACGACGACGCCGTGGACGCCACCGCCCTGGCGCTGGCGCAGCAGCTGGGCGAGCTGCCGGCGGTGGCGCTGCGCCTGATCAAGGAGTCGGTGCTGATGGCGATGGAGACGCCGCTGTCGGCCGGCCTGGAGTACGAGCGCAACGCCTTCCAGACCGCCTTCGCCAGCCCCGACAAGCACGAGGGCATGCGCGCCCGGCTGGACAAGCGGCCCGCGCGGTTTTCCCGCTAGGGCCGCAGCCCCTCGTTCGCCTCGCGCCGGTTCACCTCGTGGAACAGGCCGCGCAGCCAGCGATTCGCCGGGTCGTGCTGCATGCGGCGGTGCCAGAACTGCTGCACGTCGATCACCGGCACCGCGAAGGGCAAGGCGATGCGGCGGATCGCGATGTGGCGCTCCATCACGGTCGCGATGTCCTCCGGCACCGTGGCCGACCAGGTCGGTGCCGGGCAGCAGCGAGAGCAGGCTCATGAAGTGCGACAGCTCCAGCGTCACGTGGCGCTGCCAGCCCTTGTCGTCGAGGTAACGGTCCAGCAGGTGCTCGCGCCCGTCGGGCCGCACCACCACGTGCCGCGCCGCCAGGTACTGCCGCTGCGTCATGCGCTCCACCGCCGGCCCGGCGTGCGCGCAGGTCACACACGCGTAGGAGGTCTTGAACAGCGCCTGCTGGAAGAAGCCGGCCTTGTGCAGATCGGGGAAAAAGCCCACGGCCAGGTCGCCCTCGCCCGACTCCAGCGCCTCGGCGGCGGCGAAGCGCGTGCGCGCCGTGGCCCGCAGGCGCACCTGCGGCGCCTCCTGCCGCAGGCGGCGCAGCACGCCGGGCAGGAAGGCCACTTCGCCGATGTCGGGCGTGAGGATGGTGAAGGTGCGCTCGGCCCGCGCGGGGTCGAAGCTGGCCTTCTGCAGGATCTCGGCGTTGATCGCCTCCACCACCCGGTGCACCGCGGGCGCGAGCTCCATGGCGCGCGGCGTGGGCTTCATCTGCGCGCCGGCGCGCACGAACAGCGCGTCGTCGAACACGGTGCGCAGCCGCGCCAGCGCCGCGCTGGTGGCCGGCTGGCTCAGGCCCAGGGCTTCGCCCGCGCGGCCCACGCTGCAATGCCGGGCCATGGCGTCGAACACCACGAGCAGGTTCAGGTCCACGGTTCGAATATCCATGGCATGGATTCTATGAATCCATGGAGGCATCTGGTCATCCATGGCGTTGATCCCTAGCATCCGCTGCGGATTCATCCCAACACCATCGGCACCGCACGCACGGCGCCCAGGAGACAAGACCATGAAACGCAGAGACTTCGCGGGAGCCGCACTCCTCTTGCCGCTGGCCGGCGCCTTGCACGCCCAGGCCCCGGCCTGGCCGCAGCGGCCGGTGAGATTCATCCTGTCGCAGCCGGCCGGCGCCGGCCCCGACATCCTGGCGCGCTACATCGGCGAGCAGCTCGCCCGCCTGTGGAACCAGGGCGTGGTGGTGGAGAACCGCCCGGGCGGCCAGAACGTGATCGGCGCGCAGGCCGCCGCGCGCTCGGCCGCCGACGGCTACACCTTCTACTACGCCACCACGGCCGCGATGGTGACCAACGCCTTCACCTTCAAGGCCCTGCCCTACGACCCGGTGAAGGACTTCGCGCCGGTGCGCCTGGTGGGCCGCAGCCCCTTCGTGATCGCCACCAGCAGCGCAGCGCCGTTCAAGGACCTGGCCCAGGCCCTGGCCGCCGCCAAGGCGCAGCCGGGCGCCGTCACCATCGGCACCGAAGGGCCCAAGACCTTCTCCGGCATGCTGGCCGACAGCGTGGCCGTCAAGGGCGGTGTGAAGCTCAACCACGTGTCGTACACCAAGGGACCGGAAGCGATCCAGGACCTGATCGGCGGCCGCATCCAGCTGGTGTGCCTGCCCGACGCGGCGCTCACCGCCTTCATCAAGAGCGGCGCAATTGCGCGCGCTGGCGATCAGCACCGCGCAGCGCCAGCCCGACATGCCCAATGTGCCGGCGCTCGCCGAAACCTTCCCCGGTTTCGAGTACACCGGCTGGAACGGCCTCTTCGCGCCCGCCGGCACGCCGGCCGACGTGGTGGCCCGCGTGAACCGCGACCTGGAGACCGTGCTGCGCCAGCCCGAGGTGGCGCAGCGCCTGCAGACGCTGGGCTCGCTGGCCGAACCGAAGATGTCGGTGCCCGAGTTCGAGGCCTTCATGCGCGGCGAGCACGAGCGCTGGCGCGAGGTGATCAAGTCCCTCGGCATCACGGCGGAGTGAACGGAATGAGCGGCGTGGCGGCACGGGCTTCCTGCACCTGCGGCGGCATCGACGTGCATGCGCACGTCGTGCCCGAGAACTTCCCGGCCTACATCGGCCGCAGCATGCCGGCCGACTGGCCGTCGATGGCGCCGGCGCAGCCCTGCCACCGCCACGTGATGATCGCGGGCAAGAACTACCGCACCGTCGCCGACAAGTGCTGGGACGTGCCCAAGCGCCTGCAGGACCTGCCCGGCATGGGCCTGGCCCTGCAGGTGATGTCGCCCATGCCCGAGCTGCTGTCGTACTGGATGCCGGCGGCCGATGCGCAGCAGCTGCTGCGTTTCCTCAACGACCAGATCGCCGCCATGGTGGACGCCGGCGGCGGCCAGCTGGCCGGCCTGGGCGCGGTGCCGCTGCAGGACGTGGACCTCGCCATCCGCGAGCTGGAATACGCGGTGAAGACGCTGGGCTTCGCGGGCGTGGAGGTGGGCAGCAACATCAACGGCGTGCCGATCGGTGCACCGGTGTTCGACCCCTTCTTCGAGGCCTGCGAGGCACTGGGCGCGGCGGTGTTCGTGCACGCCATCCGCCCCGCCGGCATGGAGCGCCTGGTGGGCCCCGCGCCCCTGCAGCAGGTGATCGCCTACCCCGGCGACGTGGGCCTGGCCGCCGCCTCGGTGATCACCGGCAACCTGCTGGTGCGCCGGCCGAAGCTGCGCATTGCGTTCAGCCACGGCGGCGGCACGCTGGCTTCGCTGCTGCCGCGCCTGCAGCAGGGCTGGGGCGTGTTCCCGGCGCTGCGCGACAGCGTGCTCGAAGCCCCGGCCAAGCAGGCGCGCCGCCTGTTCTACGACACCCTGGTGTTCGACACGCCCACGCTGCGCCACCTGGTGGCCAGCTTCGGCGACACGCAGCTGATGGTGGGCACCGACCACCCCTTCAACTTCCACGACCACACGCCGGTGCAGCGCATCGAGGCCGCTGGCTTCGATGCCGACACCACCGCGCGCCTGGTGCACCAGAACGCCGAGCGTTTCCTCGGCCTGCCGCACAAGAAAGTGAGCACCCCATGAGTTCCCCCTGGATCGAGGCCGTGCGCAGCGTGGCCCTGAACGTGCCCGACCTGGCGCAGGCCGAAACCTTCTACACCGAGGTCTGGCGCCTGAGCGTGGCGCACCGCGGCGAGCAGGCGATCTGCCTGCGCGGCACCGGCAGCGACCACCACCTGCTCGCGCTGCACGCGGGCGGCCCGGTGCCGCAGATCCGCCAGGTCACGCTGCGCGCGCGCAGCCTCGACGCGCTGCACGCCGTGGCCGAGGCCGTGCCGCGCGCGGGCGGCACCCTGCTCTCGCCCATCGGCCCGCTGCGCGACGACCCGGCCGGCGGCACCGGCCTCACGCTGCGCGACCCGCACGGCCGCGTGATCCAGGTGGTGCACGGCGATGCGCGCGGCGAAGACACCGGCCCGCAACGCGACCAGCCCGCGCGGCTCACGCACGTGGTGCTCAACAGCCACGCGGTGGACGACACGCAGCGCTTCCTCACCGAGGCCCTGGGCTTCACGCTGGCCGACCGCACCGTGGCCATTGCCTTCATGAACTGCAACCACGACCACCACACGCTCGCGGTGGGCGTGGCCGACAACGACGCGCTCAACCACATCGCCTTTCTGATGCCCGACGCCGACTCGGTGATGCGCGGCGGCGGCCGCATGAAGGACGCCGGCCACCCCATCGAATGGGGCCCCGGCCGCCACGGCCCCGGCAACAACCTCTTCAACTACTTCATCGACCCCTTCGGCATCGTCATCGAGTACACGGCCGAGGTCGAGCAGGTGGACGACAGCTACGTGCCCCGGGGCCCGGCGGAATGGAAATGGCCGCCCGGCCGCGTCGACCAGTGGGGCATTTCGCCGCCGCCCGGCGCCACGCTCAAGGAAGCGCAGCGCCGCGTGCTGTTCGCCCCCATGCCCTGAACCCGTTTTTTTCTCCGCAACCTGACCGCACCATGAAATTCACCACCTACCTGCGCGATGGCGCGCCACGCCTGGCCGTCGTCGACGGCGCCGACTTCGTCGACCTGCACGACGCCCAGCCCCAGGTGCCCGCCGACCTGCGCGCCGCGCTGAAGGCCGGCGTGGACCTGCACGCCGCCGCGAACGCCGCACTGGCCGGCCCTTTCAAGCGCCAGGCGCTTGCCGGTGCCGCGCTCGCGCCGCTGGTGCCCGAACCCGGCAAGACCGTGTGCCTGGGCCTCAACTACTTCGACCATGCCAAGGAAGGCGGCCGCGAGAAACCCGACTACCCCTGGTTCTTCTACCGCGGCAGCTCCTCGCTGATCGCGCACGGCGACGCTGGCGTGGTGCCCCGCGTCTCCGGCAAGTTCGACTACGAGGCCGAGCTCGCCGTCGTCATCGGCCGCACCGTGCCGCGCCACACCACGCAAGCGGATGCGCTGCAATACGTGTTCGGCTACAGCTGCTTCAACGACATGAGCGTGCGCGACTACCAGAAGCGCACGCCGCAATGGACCATCGGCAAGAACTTCGACGGCACCGGCGGCTTCGGCCCGGTGCTGGTGACGGCCGACGAACTGCCGCCCGGTGCCGCCGGCCTGAAGATCCAGGGCCGCCTCAACGGCCAGGTGATGCAGGACGCCAACACCAGCGACATGATCTTCAGCGTGGCCGAGACCATCGCGCTGCTGGCCGAGGTGCTGACGCTGGAAGCCGGCGACGTGATCGTGATGGGCACGCCCGCCGGTGTCGGCCAGGCGCGCACGCCACCCGCCTGGATGAAGGCCGGCGACACCTTCGAAGTGGAGATCGAGCGCATCGGCACGCTGGTCAACCCCATCGTGAACGAACAGGCCTGACCATGCAGCAGCGCGTCTTCGATGTCGCCATCGTGGGCTGCGGGCCCTCGGGCGTGGTGGCCGCCGGCCTGCTGGGCCAGGCGGGCCTGAGCGTGTACGTGTGCGACCGGCTCACCGACGTGCACCAGATCCCGCGCGCCATCGCGCTGGACCACGAGATCATGCGGGTGTTCCAGCAGCTCGGCGTGGCCGATGCGGTGGCACCGTTCTGCGAACCTTTCACGCCCTCCGAGTACTTCGGCGTGGACGGCCAGCTGATCCGCCGCATGACCATGGTGGCGCCGCCCTTTCCGCAGGGCCACACGCCCTCGATGGTGTTCACCCAGCCCGAGGTCGAGAAGGTCCTGCGCGCGCGCGTGGCGCAGTTGCCCAACGTGGTGGTGGAACTCGGCGTGGAGATGACCGGCCTCACGCCGCACGACCAGGGCGTGGACCTCGCCATCGGCGGTGCGCAGGGCGAGCCCGCCCGCACCGTGCGCGCGCAATACACCATCGCCTGCGACGGTGGTTCCAGCGCGGTGCGCACCGCGCTGGCGATGCCGCTGGAAGACCTGGACTTCGACGAACCCTGGCTGGTGGTGGACGTGCTCATGAACGAGCGCGGCCTGGCCAAGCTGCCCCAGGTCAGCGTGCAGTACTGCGAGCCCGAACGGCCTTGCACCCTGGTCATCGGCCCGAAGAACCACCGCCGCTGGGAAATCTCGCTCAACCCGGGCGAAGACCCGAAACACGCCGCCACGCCGGAGGAAACCTGGCGCCTGCTCTCGCGCTGGATCACGCCCGAGGACGGCACGCTGTGGCGCCAGTCGAGCTACCGCTTCCACGCCCTGGTGGCGCAGCAATGGCGCCGGGGCCGCGTGTTCCTCGCGGGCGACGCGGCGCACATGCAACCGCCCTTCCTGGGCCAGGGCATGTGCCAGGGCATCCGCGACGTGAGCAACCTCGCCTGGAAACTCGCGGCCGTGCTGCGAGGCGAGGTGTCCGGCGCGAGCGCCGAGGCCCTGCTCGACAGCTACGGCGACGAGCGCAAGGCCCACGTGCGCGAACTCACCAGCCGCATCAAACACGTGGGCGCGGTGATCTGCGAACGCGACCCGGTGAAGGCCCGGGAGCGCGATGCGGCCATGCTGGCTCAATGCGGCGGCGTGGTGAAGGACACGCCGCGCCAGGACATCCTGCCCGCACTGACCACCGGCTGGCTCGCACCGCAGGAGCACGCCGCGCGCGGCAGCCTGTTCCCCCAACCCTGGCTGCTCAGCGGCCCGCAGCGCCAGCGCATGGATGCCATCGCCGGCAACGGCTGGCGGCTGGTGCTGGCCCCCGGCCAGGCCGTGCCCGGCGGGGCGGGCGCCCTGCCGTGGTTGCGCTGCGTCGCGCTCGGCACGGTGGGTGCGCTGGAGACCGACGGCGTGGCCGAAGCGTGGCTGCAGCGCCACCAGAGCGTGGCGGCGCTGGTGCGGCCGGACAACTATGTGTATGGCGTGGCCGGCACGACCGACGAAGTGGCGGCGATGGTGTCGGCACTCGCCACGCGGCTGGGCGTGGCGGCCGAGGCCTGCGCGGCCTGAGGCCAAGCCGGGCGCAGCGCCTCCACCCAATCCTCGAACGGCGGCGCGCCCGACTCCGCGCGGCGCAGCACGGCCGCCGGGTGGTGCACCACCCAGACCGGCAGGCCATCGGCCCGCACCTGCCAGCGCCCCAGGTTCTGCGCCACGCCCACACTCCCGCCGAGCAGGCTGGACGCGGCGGTGGCGCCGAGCGCGATCACCGCCTGCGGCTGGACGAGGCGGATCTCCGCTTCCAGCCACTGCTCACACGCTTCGGCCGCGCGCTGGCCGGGCGTCTTGTGCAGGCGCCGTTTCCCGCGCGCCAGAAAGTGGAAGTGCTTGACGGCGTTGGTGAGGTAGATCGATTCCACCGGCCAGCCGAGCTCGGTGATGGCGCGCCGCAGCAGCGCGCCCGCGGGCCCGACGAAGGGGCGGCCCGCGAGGTCTTCCTGGTCGCCCGGTTGCTCGCCCACGATCATCAGGCGCGCGCCCACGCGGCCTTCGCCCCAGACGACCTGGGTCGCGCTGCAGGCCACCGGGCAGTCCGTGCAGTGGCGCGCGCGGCGACCCAGGTCGTCCAGCTGCTCCTGCGGTGTGCGCGGTGCGCGCGCCGCCGCGCGAGGCGCGCCGATGGGCAGGCGGCGCTGCGACTCGCTGGCCTGCGCCACCATGCGCGCGCTGCGCTGCGGCGCGGTCTGGATCAGTTCGGTGATGGCCTGCGTCTCGGGCAGGTTGTGCCAGTAGCGGCGCGGCATCTCGCGCAGCATGGCGGCGGTCTTGAGCCGCGAAGGGTTGAAGATGCTGCGGTAGTAGTCGAGCCACAGGGCTTCGCCGGCGTCGGGCGGGGGCGCGAGCGAGCGGTCCACGCCGGGCGAGAACACAAGGCTTTCGCGGTTCCAGTGCACACACAGGCGCGGCGTGAGGATGGCCCAGCGCATGGCGGCGAACCGCTGCGCGAAAAAAGGTGCGGCCGCGCGCACGATGTGATGCACCGGCTCGAACCAGGCCACATAGCGCGTGTCGCCGCCATCGCCGTCCTCGATCGGGCGGAAGCGCACGAAGGCGTGCATCTTGTGGGTCTCGCGCCGCACCTCGCGCGCCATGCGCTCCAGCGCGAGGCGGCGCGGGTCCAGGGCGTCGCGCCAGCGGCGGGGGTCGGCCTTCACATCCAGCGCGAGCTCGTGCAACCGGCGGAAGCGCTCGGGGTGCGCGTGCTGCGCCACCGTGTCGGCCAGGTCCATGGCCTCGGCCGGCAGGTTTCGCAGGGCGCGCAGGGGCACGGCTTCGGGCGGCGGTGCGCTGGTGGGCGAAGCCGCGTCCTCGCCCAGCAGATCGCCCTGCCCTTCGGTGCCGTCGCGCCACACCACGTCGCGCGGCTCGGCACCGCAGGCGATCAGCGCCGACAGCGCGCGCAGCGAGGCGGGCACGTCGTTGGCGTCGTACTCGATCTGCCAGCGCATGGGCGTCTCAGGCAGCGGCGGGCGCTTCGGCCCAGCCGAACAGATCGGGTTGCTCGCCCACGGCGGGTGAGCGAGACCGTGGCCGAGCGAGGGGGGCCAGCGGCACCGCGCCGGGCCGGTGGTCCGGCAGGTGCACGAAGTCCAGCGCCTTGCGGCCCGCCGTGCCCAGGCGCTCCATGTCGGCGCGCCGCACCTGGCGCACGCGCCGCGCGTCGAGCAGGCGCTGCACCGAGTGCGCGCCCAGCCCGGGCACGCGCAGCAGGATCTCGCGCGGCGCGCGGTTCACATCCACCGGGAACCACTCCGGGTGCGCGAGGGCCCAGGCGAGCTTGGGGTCCATGTCCATGGACAGCATGCCGCCGGGCAGCACGAGTTCGCTCGCGTCGAAACCGTAGAAACGCATCAGCCAGTCGGCCTGGTACAGGCGGTGCTCGCGCACCAGCGGCGCGGCCTGCCCGGGCAGCCGGGCGCTGGCGTGCGGGATCGGGCTGAAGGCGGAGTAGTAGACGCGCTTGAGGCGGTAGCCCGCGTAGAGCCCGGCGCTGACCTGCAGGATGCTGCGGTCGTCCGACGCGTCGGCGCCGACGATCATCTGCGTGCTCTGGCCGGCGGGCGCGAAGCGCGGCGGTGGCGCGCTGGCGGCGGGCCGGCCGGGCAAGGAGCGGATCTGTTGCGCCTGCGTCTTCTGCTCGCGCGCTTCGTCCAGCTTCAGGCGGATGCCGGCCATCGACTGGCGGATCTGCTGGCTGCTCTTGCCCGGCGCGAGCGCGTCGAGCGAGTCCTGGCTGGGCAGCTCGATGTTGATGCTGAGGCGGTCGGCGTAGCGCCCGGCGCGCGCGAGCAGGGCCTCGTCGGCATCGGGGATGGTTTTGAGGTGGATGTAGCCGCGAAAGCCGTGCACCTCGCGCAGCTGGCGGGCCACCTCCGCGAGCTGCTCCATGGTGTAGTCGGGCGAGCGGATGATGCCGGAGCTCAGGAACAGGCCCTCGATGACGTTGCGGCGGTAGAAATCGAGCGTAAGGTTCACCACCTCTTCCACGCTGAAGCGGGCGCGCTCGACGTCGCTGGAGACGCGGTTGACGCAGTAGAGGCAGTCGTACACGCACCAGTTGGTGAGCAGGATCTTGAGCAGCGAGATGCAGCGCCCGTCGGGCGCGTAGCTGTGGCAGATGCCCATGCCCTCGTTCGACCCCAGGCCCTGCTGGTCGCTCGAATCCCGGCGCGTGCCGCCGCTGGAGGCGCAGGAGGCGTCGTACTTCGCGGCATCCGCGAGGATGCGGATCTTGCGGGCGACGGACATCATGCTGTAATTTTATACAGTATCTCGTCCGGGCGCTCGCCGGCTGTCACTTGGCGGCCGTCTTGCCCTACAGCGCGCCGATCACACCGAGGCCGGCAGGAGCAGTTTTCTGCTGACGAAGTTCTACGTGAAGGACTTCGCCGAGAACCTCATGATGCATTTGCTGGTGGAGGACGTGGACGCATGGTGGGCGCACGTCGAGGCGCAGCGGTTGGGCGAGCGCTACGGTGTGCGCGCCGAGCCGCCCGAAGACCGGCCCTGGGGCATCCGCGATTTCATCCTGAACGACCCGGCGGGCGTGTTGTGGCGCATCGGGCAGGACATCGAGGCGGCGTAGCCGATCAGCAAAGGCCTGCTCACACCTTCGAGAAGTCCGGCTTCCTGCGCTCCATGAACGCGCCAAACGCCTCGCGCGCGGCCGGCTCGCCCAGCATGCGGCCGAAGCTCGCGCCCTCTTCGGCCATCACGGCCATCACCTGTGGCGTCTGGTGCTTCTTCATCAGGCGCTTGGTCTCGATCAGCGCGCTGATGGGCTTGGCCGCGAGCTTGCGGGCCACGGCCTGCGCATAACCGGCCGCCTCCATCGGGGGCAGCACGCGGTTGACCAGGCCCACTTCCAGCGCGGCTTCGGCCATGAAGGGCTCGCCCAGCAGCAGCGCCTCGGCCGCACGGTGGTAGCCCAGCATCTGTGGCACCAGCAGGCTGGACGCGGCCTCGGGGCACAGGCCGAGGTTGACGAAGGGCAGGGAGAAGGCGGCGTTGTCGCCGGCGTAGACCAAGTCGCAATGGAACAGCATCGTGGTGCCCACGCCCACGGCCGGGCCGCACACCGCCGCCACCAGCGGCTTGGGAAACTGCGCGATGCCGCGCAGGAAGCGGAACACCGGCGAATCCGTGCCGGCCGGCGGGTTGTTGAGGAAGTCGGCGATGTCGTTGCCGGCCGAGAAGATGGTCTCGTTGCCCTGGAGCACGACGCAGCGCACGGCGGCGTCGTCCTGCGCGGCCTGCAGCGCGTCGGCCAGCTGGCCGTACATGGCGGCGGTGATGGAGTTCTTCTTGTCGGGGCGGTTGAACGTGAGGGTGCTGACGCCGGCTTCGGTGTGGACGAGGATGTCGCTCATGGGTGTCTCTCAGTGTGCGAAGAAAGGACCCGCAAATTACCACGAACGGGCGTGCTTTTTTCGAGGCGGGCCGCCCAGGGGCTGACCGGTGCGTGACAGGGTGTTTCCGGCCACGCCCGGGACACGGCCGCCGCCTACACTTGCCGCTTCCGGGCGCCATGGCGCCGCCGTTGTCCACAGGTGCCGTTCCATGCCAGCCCGACTCACCGCCCTTCTCGTCCATGGCCTCGCCGGCGCGCTCGCCCTGCTGCTGGCCGGCGCACCCGCGCTGGCGCAGCAGGCACCCGCGCCGAAGGCCGAGCGCCCGCGCGTGGGCCTGGTGCTCTCGGGCGGCGGGGCGCGCGGCTTCGCGCACGTGGGTGTGCTCAAGGCGCTGGAGGCGGCTCGCGTGCCGGTGGACCTGATCGTGGGCACGTCGATGGGCGCGATCGTGGGCGGGCTGTACGCCAGCGGCATGACGGCGGACGAGCTCGAGCGCGAGATCCTGGCGGTGAACTGGGGCGACCTGTTCGACCGCCGCGAGCCGCGCCAGCTGCTGTCGCAGCGCCGCAAGGAAGAGGACTTCGAGCTCTCGCCGGTGCTGATGCTGGGTTTTCGCGACGGCGCCTTCGTGCTGCCCACGGGCGCGGTGTCCACCCGCTCGCTGGAAATGCTGCTGCGGCGCTACACGCTGTCCACGCGCCACCTGGCCAGCTTCGACGGCCTGCCCACGCCGTTTCGCGCGGTGCGCACCGACATGGAGACCGGCAAGGCCGTGGTGCTGGACCGCGGCGACCTCGCGGCCGCGCTGCGCGCGAGCATGTCGGTGCCGGGCGTGTTCTCGCCGCTGGCGGTGGACGGGCGCATCCTGGGCGACGGCGGGCTGGTGGACAACCTGCCGGTGGCCGTGGCGCGGCGCATGGGCGCGGACGTGGTGATCGCGGTCAACATCGGCACGCCGCTGGCCGGGCGCGAGACGCTGGGCAGCGTGGTGGGCATCACCACGCAGATGGTGAACATCCTGACCGAGCAGAACGTGCAGGCCAGCATCGCCACGCTGACGCCGAACGACCTGCTGCTGACGCCGCCGCTGGGCCAGCTCACCTCGTCTGATTTCGGCCGGGCGCCCGAGCTGGTGAAGATCGGCAACGACTACGCCAAGACGGTGGGCGACGCGCTGGCCCGGTTCTCCGCGGAGGCGCCGCGCTACGAGCGCTGGGTGGCCGCGCGCGAGGCGCAGGAGAAAGCCAACACGGGGCGCATCGGCACCGTGGCCTCGGTGACCTTCGAAGGCGTGAACGAGATCCGCGCCGAGCGCCTGGCCACCGCGCTGGACACCTCGGAAGGCCAGCGGCTGGACGTGCCCAAGCTGGAGAACGACCTGCAGCGGCTCGCGGCCATGGGCGACTTCGAGGCCGTGGACTACACCCTGACGCGGCGCGAGGACGGCGCCGAGGACCTCAAGGTGCACCTGCGCGAAAACACCTGGGGCCCGAACTACCTGCGCGTGGGGCTGGACCTGCGCACCGACTTCCAGGGCCAGGGCGCGTTCAACCTGCGCATCAGCCACAACCGGCATTGGCTCAACGACACCGGCGCCGAGTGGCGCAACCGGGTGCAGGTGGGCGAGACGCTGGGCCTCTATTCCGAGATCTACCAGCCGCTGACCCTGCGCAGCGACCGCTTCGCGGCGGCCTACGTGGACGCGAACCTGCGCAAGGTGGAGCTGTTCGGCACCGAGGGCGAGGCCCTGGCGCTGGTGCAGCGGCAGAGCCTGCGCGTGGGCGCCGACATCGGCTGGCCCATGGGCCTGCTCGGCAACGTGGGCGACATGCGCGTGGGCCTGGTCGCGGCGCAGCGCAAGGTGACGCCGGAGCTGCTGGCCGCCGCCATCCCGGCCGGCGCCACCACCTCGCTGAAGTGGCGCGAGGTCGGCGTGCGCGGCGCGGTGATCGCCGACCAGCTGGACTACGCGAACTTCCCCTCGCACGGCTACCGCGCGCAGGGCGAGGTGGTGTTCGGCCGGCGCAGCTTCGACGGCGCGCCCAGTGGCAGCTTCACCAGCTTCGAAGGCACGGCCACGGCCGTGAAGAGCTGGGGCCCGCACACCTTCAACTTTGGCGCACGCCTGGCGAAGACGAGCCAGATCCCGCTGGGCGCGATCGACGAGTATTCGCTCGGCGGTTTCCAGCAGCTCTCGGGCTACCGCGTGGGCCAGGTGGCGGGCAACTACCTGGTGTTCGGCCGCCTCACCTACTACCAGCGCCTGCCCTGGAGCGTGGGCGTGGCGCGCGCGCTGTTCGTGGGCGGCTCGCTGGAGGCCGGCAACGCCTGGACGGCGCGCCGGGACATCTCATTGGGCGACCTGCGCGCGGGCTCCAGCCTGTTCGTGGGCGCGGACACCGGCATCGGCCCGCTCTACCTGAGCATCGTGAGCGCGCCGCGCGGCTACACCGGGCTCTACCTGTTCCTCGGCAGACCCTGAGCGCGGGTCACTCCTTGTAGTAGACGATCTGGTGCGTGGTCGCCAGCAGCACACCGGCCTCGTTCCAGAGCTGCGCGGTCTGGTCGAAGAAGCCGTTGCGAAAGGCCTGGGCGCGCGCCTGCGCGAGCAGCCAGCCGCTGCCGGTGGCGGCGTGTTCGGCCGAACCGGCGTGGAAGTACACCGTCATGGACACCGTGCCCGTGGGCACGCGCGTGGCGCGGCGCAGCCAGATGCGCGGGTAGAACACGTCGGCCAGCGCGGACAGGCTGGTGAAGTCGAGCCCGCGCCGCGGTTCGTCGCGCACCCACATCTGGATCAGGCTGGTGTCGCCCTGGCCGTCCCAGCGCTCGGGGATGATGCCGGTGACGAAATGCATGGCGTAGCGCTGAGGCCAGGCCACCTGCGGCGCGATCGAGGCCCGCGCGATGCGGTCGGGCGCGGGCACGTCGGGCATGGGCTCGTCGTCCACGCCCCAGGTCTCACGCCGCACGGCGGTGACGGCGGTGGCCGTGAGCACGGTGGCGGGCGCGCCACTCGCATCGGGCTGGGTGATCTCCATCACCCAGTGCTGCGTGGAGCGGTTGGTGCGCACCGGCCGCGCGGTGACGGCGAATTCACCATCGGCCAGCGCGGCGGCGTAGTTCACCGTGAGCGAGATCGGCTCGCCCAAGCGCTCGGGGTGCTGCATCACCGACTGCATGGCCGTGGCGGCCGTGATGCCGCCGAACGGCCCCACCATGTTGGCGTAGGCGGGCGAGGTGGCGCCGCGGTATTGGTGGGCGCCGGTGGGGTGCAGCGCGACGGCCTGGTCGAGAGCGTGTGTGGTGGTCATGCGATGAGTGTGCAAGAAGGCGCGCGAGCGCGCCGTCCTGCCCGCGACACGGTGCTCAGACCCGCTCGAAAATACCTGCGGCCCCTTGGCCCATGCCCACGCACATCGTGACCATGCCGTACTTCTTGTTGTGCCGCTTGAGCGCGTGCACCACGGTGGCCGAGCGGATGGCGCCGGTGGCGCCCAGCGGGTGGCCCAGCGCGATGGCGCCGCCCATGGGGTTGACCTTGCTCGGGTCCAGGCCCAGGGTGTTGATGACGGCGAGCGACTGCGCGGCGAAGGCCTCGTTGAGCTCGATCCAGTCGATCTGGTCCTGCGTGAGGCCGGCGTACTTCAGCGCGGCGGGAATCGCCTCGATCGGGCCGATGCCCATCAGGTGCGGCGGCACGCCGCGCGAGGCGTAGCTCACGAAGCGCGCCAGCGGCGTGAGGCCGAAGCGCTTGATGGCCGCTTCGCTGGCCAGGATGAGCGCGCCCGCGCCGTCGCTGGTCTGCGAGCTGTTGCCGGCGGTGACCGAGCCGCGCGCGGCGAACACCGTGCGCAGCTTGGACAGGCCTTCGATGGAGGTGTCGGGCCGCGCGCCTTCGTCCAGGCTCACGGTGCGCGTGCTCGTGCTGACCTCGGCGCTTTCCAGATTGACGCTGCGTTCGGTCACTTCCACCGGCGTGATCTCGTCGCTGAACTCCCCGTTCTTCATGGCCAGCACAGCGCGCTGGTGCGACTGCAGGGCGAAGGCGTCCTGCGCCTCGCGCGAGACCTTCCACTTCTGCGCCACCTTCTCGGCCGTGAGGCCCATGCCGTAGGCGATGCCGTAGCTCTCCACGTCGTCGGTGTTGCGGAAGATGGTGGGCGAGAGGCTGGGCGAGTTGCCCATCATGGGCACCATGCTCATGCTCTCGGTGCCGGCGGCGATCATCACGTCGGCCTCGCCCACGCGGATGCGGTCGGCCGCCATCTGCACGGCCGACAGGCCCGAGGCGCAGAAGCGGTTGACGGTGATGCCGCCCACGCTGTTGGGCAGGCCGGCCAGGATGGCGCCGATGCGCGCCACGTTCAAGCCCTGCTGGGCCTCGGGAATGGCGCAGCCGCAGATCACGTCTTCGATGGCCTTGGGGTCCAGGCCCGGGGCCTGCGCCAGCGCCGAGCGCAGCGCCAGGGCGAGCATGTCGTCCGGGCGCAGGTGCTTGAAGGAACCCTTGTGCGAACGGCCGATGGGGGTGCGGGTGGCGGCGACGATGTAGGCGTCTTGAATCTGTTTGCTCATGTCGTGTCCTTAGTTGCGGACGGGCTTGCCCGTGTTGAGCATGCCGAGGATGCGTTCTTGTGTCTTGGGGTGCACGATCAGCGAGCAGAAGGCCTGGCGCTCCAGCGTCATCAGGTAGTCCTCGTTCACCAGCGTGCCGGGTTCGACGTCGCCGCCGGTCACCACGTTGGCGATCAGCGAGGCGATGTGGAAGTCGTGCTGGCTGATGAAGCCGCCGTCGCGCATGTTGACCAGGCTGCCCAGGATGGTGGCCTTGCCGTCGCGGCCGGCCACCGGGAACAAGCGCCTGTGCGGCGCGCGGTAGCCGCCGTTGAACAGGCCCTTGGCCTCGTTGATGGCGACGTACAGCAGCTCGTCCTTGTGCGGCACGATCACGTCGGAGTGCAGCACGTAACCGAGCTGGCGCGACTCCAGCGCGCTGGTGCCCACCTTGGCCATGGCGGCGGCGGTGAAGCCTTCGGTGAGGAAGGGCAGCAGGTCCTTGCCGGTCGAGGTCTCGGCGTTCTCGGCCGCGCGGCGGGCGATGTAGGTCAGGCCGCCGGCCCCGGGCACCAGGCCCACGCCGACTTCCACCAGGCCGATGTAGCTTTCCATGTGCACCACGCGGCGCGCGCTGTACACGGCCATCTCGCAGCCGCCGCCCAGCGCCAGGCCGCGCACGGCGGAAACCACCGGCACGTTGGCGTAGCGCAGGCGCAGCATGGTCTGCTGCATGAAGCCTTCGGCGTCTTCGATGGCGCTCACGCCCACGGCCATGAAGGCCGGCAGCATGGCCTGCAGGTCGGCACCGGCGCTGAAGGGCTCGTCACCCGACCAGATCACCAGGCCCTGGTACTCCTTCTCGGCCAGGTCCACGGCGGCCATCAGGCCTTCGCACACCTCGGGGCTGATGGCGTGCATCTTGGTCTTGATGCTGGCGATGAGCACCTGTTCGTCCAGCGTCCAGAGGCGGATCGAATCGTTCTCTTCCAACGTACTGCCGGCGGTCTCGAACTTCGGACCGGCTTCACCGAGCAGCAGCTCGGGGAAGTGCTGGCGCTGGTAGACCGGCAGTTGCAGGCGCGCCTCGAACGTGCCCTTGGTGGGGTTCCACGAACCCTGCGCGGTGTGCACGCCGCCAGCCTCGGCCACCGGGCCCTTGAACACCCAGTCGGGCAGCGGCGCCTTGCTCAGGGCCTTGCCGGCGTCGATGTCTTCCTGGACCATCTTCGCCACCTCGAGCCAGCCGGCTTCCTGCCAGAGCTCGAACGGGCCCTGCTTCATGCCGAAGCCCCAGCGCATGGCCTGGTCCACGTCGCGCGCGGTCTCGGCGATGGTCGCCAGGTGCACGGCGGCGTAGTGGAAGCTGTTGCGCAGGATGGCCCAGAGGAACCGGCCTTGCGGGCCTTCGCTGTTTCGCAGCAGTTTCAGGCGCTCGGCGGCCGGGCGCTTGAGCATGCGGCCGTAGACCTCATCGGCTTTCTCGCCGCCGGGCACGTACTCGCCGCTCTCCAGGTCGAAGCGCAGGATGTCGCGACCGACCTTCTTGTAGAAGCCGGCCTTGGCCTTCTGGCCCAGGTTGCCGGCCTCGATCAGCGCCTTGAGCACCGGCGGCGTGCCGAAGCTGCCGTAGAACGGGTCGGTCTCCAGGCTCAGGTTGTCCTGCAGGGTCTTGACCACGTGGGCCATGGTGTCCAGGCCCACCACGTCGGCGGTGCGGAAGGTGCCGCTGCTGGCGCGGCCCAGGCGCTTGCCGGTGAGGTCGTCGACCACGTCGTAGGTCAGGCCGAAGTTCTCCACCTCCTTCATGGTGGCCAGCATGCCGGCGATGCCGATGCGGTTGGCCACGAAGTTGGGCGTGTCCTTGGCGCGCACCACGCCCTTGCCCAGGCCGCTGGTGACGAAGGTCTCCAGGTCGTTGAGGATCTGCGGCTCGGTGGTGGGCGTGGCGATCAGCTCCACCAGCGTCATGTAGCGCGGCGGGTTGAAGAAGTGGATGCCGCAGAAGCGCGGTTTGATCGCCTCGGGCAGGGCTTCGCTGAGCTTGGTGATCGACAGGCCCGAGGTGTTGGACGCGACGATGGCGTGCTCGGCGATGAAGGGCGCGATCCTGGTGTAGAGGTCGAGCTTCCAGTCCATGCGCTCGGCGATGGCCTCGATGATGAGGTCGCAGTCGCGCAGCTGCTCCATGTGCTCTTCGTAGTTGGCCTGGCCGATGAGGTCGGCGTCGGCCGCGACGCCCAGCGGCGAAGGCTTGAGCTTCTTCAGGCCTTCCACCGCGCGGGTGACGATGCCGTTCTTCGGGCCTTCCTTCGCGGGCAGGTCGAACAGCACCACCGGCACCTTGACGTTGACCAGGTGCGCAGCGATCTGCGCGCCCATCACGCCTGCGCCGAGCACGGCGACTTTCTTCACTTGAAATCGGTTCATTGGTTTTCCATGAAAGGGGTCGGACGCGCGGGCTTCACTCGACACGGATCCACACTTGGGTGCGGTAGAACGGGCCGATGTAGCCGCGCATTTCCAGCTTCTTGCCGTCTTCGACGGGCTTGAGGCGCGTGCGGTAGACCTTGCCGTTGTTCGGGTCGACGATGTCGCCGCCGTCGTAGACAGTCTTGTCATCGGCGCTCTGCTTGAGGTTGCGCAGGATGGTCATGCCCAGCACGGGCTTGTCCTTGCGCTCGTCGGTGCACTTGTCGCACACCGCGTCCTGCTTGCTGCTGGGGTCCAGCAGCTTTTCGATGGTGCCGCTGTAGACGCCGTTGTTTTCCTTGATGCGCACCAGGGACTTCTCTTTCTTCGAGTCGTCGTCGATCGTCTTCCACAGACCCACGGGCGACATCTGCGCGAAGGCGTGGCCGGTGAGCACAAGAAGCGAAACTGCCAGCGTGGTCTTGATCATGAAAGTCTCCTGGTGGTGGTGGGAAAGAAACCGCGTATTTACGCCAGCGCCGCGTCGGTGTCCATCAGCACCTTGCTGCCGGCGCGCGCGGTGCGCATCAGCGTCGCGGTCTCGGGGAACAGCTTGGCGAAGTAGAAACGCGCGGTCTGCAGCTTGGCGGTGTAGAACGGGTCGGTGTTGCCGGCCGCGATCTCGCGCAGCGCGACCTGCGCCATGCGCGCCCAGAAGTAACCGAACACCAGGTGGCCGGCCACGCGCAGGTAGTCCACGGCGGCGGCGCCCACTTCGTCGGCGTTCTGCAGGCCCTTGAAGCCGATCTCGGTGGTGAACTTGGTGATCTGCTCACCCAGCACGGCCAGCGGGTTGATGAACTCGGCCATCTTCTCGTTGACGCCCTCTTCCATCACCAGCGCACCGACCAGCTTGCCGAACTTCTTGAGCGTGGCGCCGTTGTTGCCCAGCACCTTGCGGCCGAGCAGGTCCAGGCTCTGGATGGTGTTGGTGCCTTCGTAGATCATGTTGATGCGGGCATCGCGCACGTACTGCTCCATGCCCCATTCCTTGATGTAGCCGTGGCCGCCGAACACCTGCTGGCACTGCGTGGCGGCGTTGTAGCCGTTGTCGGTCAGGAAGGCCTTGGTGATGGGGGTGAGCAGCGAGAGCATCTCGTCGCTGTCCTTGCGCACCTTCTCGTCGGGGTGGTTGTGCGCCTTCTCCAGCAGCACCGAGCAGAACATGGCCAACGCCCGGCCGCCTTCGGCGTAGGCCTTGGCGGTGAGCAGCATGCGGCGCACGTCGGGGTGCACGATGATGGGATCGGCCGGCTTGTCCTTGGCCTTGGGGCCGGTCAGCGAGCGCATCTGGATGCGGTCCTTGGCGTAGGCCAGCGCGTTCTGGTAGGCCACCTCGGTCAGGCCCAGCGACTGGTTGCCCACGCCCAGGCGGGCCGCGTTCATCATCACGAACATGGCCTGCATGCCCTTGTTGGGCTGGCCCACCAGGGTGCCGATGGCGCCGTCGATCACGATCTGCGCGGTGGCGTTGCCGTGGATGCCCATCTTGTGCTCCAGGCCGCCGCAGTAGATGCCGTTGCGCTCGCCCAGCGAACCGTCGGCCTTCACGTTGAACTTGGGCACGATGAACAGGCTCACGCCCTTGATGCCGGGGGGCGCGTCGGGCAGCCGGGCCAGCACCAGGTGGATGATGTTGTCGGCCATGTCGTGTTCACCGGCGCTGATGAAGATCTTGTTGCCGGTGAGCTTGTAGGTGCCGTCGGCCTGGGGTTCGGCCTTGGTGCGCATCAGGCCCAGGTCGGTGCCGCAGTGCGGTTCGGTCAGGCACATGGTGCCGGTCCATTCGCCGCTGGTCATCTTGGGCAGGTAGGTCTTCTTCTGATCGTCGGTGCCGTAGGTGTGCAGCGCGGCGTAGGCGCCGTGCGTGAGGCCGGGGTACATGGTCCAGGCCTGGTTGGCCGAGTTCATCATCTCGTAGAAGCACTGGTTCACCACCAGCGGCAGGCCCTGGCCGCCGAACGTGGGGTCGCACGACAGCGCGGCCCAGCCACCTTCGACGTAGGTCTTGTAGGCGTCCTTGAAGCCGGTGGGCGTCTTGACCTCGTGCGTGGCCTTGTCCAGCGTGCAGCCTTCGGTGTCGCCGCTGATGTTGAGCGGGAAGATCACCTGCGTGGCGAACTTGCCGGCTTCTTCGAGCACGGCGTTGATGGTGTCCACGTCCACATCGGCATGCTGGGGCATGGCCTTGAAGTCGTCGGTGACCTTGAGCACTTCGTGCATCACAAACTGCATGTCTCGCAGGGGCGGGTTGTAAACGGGCATGAGGAACTCCTGTGCTGGGTTTGTGAAAAGGCGAAAGGGATCAGCCCTGCGGCTTGCGCGCAGGCACCGGGGATTTGCGGGCGCGCGCGGGGGCGTCGCCGGGGGCGTGGCTGTAGCGCTCCACGATGCCCTCGAACGCCTGCAGCGCGCGGCGCACCGAATCGGGGCTGCGCAGGAAGCGGGCTTCGTAGTGCAGCGCGAGGATCTGTGCGTGGATTTCAAACGCCATCTGTGACGCGTCGGTGTCGGCCGCCAGGTGGCCTTCCTCGATCGCGATCTCGACCGCGCGGCGCATGGCCGAGAGCCAGGTGTTGACCGAGCTGGCCAGCGCGTCGCGCACCGGGCCGGGCCGGTCGTCGAACTCGACCGCGCCGCTGATGTAGATGCAGCCCGAATCGATCTCGACCGAGGTGCGCTTCATCCAGTTGTCGAACAGCTTGCGCAGGCGCGGCAGCCCGCGCGGCGCGACCATGGCGGGGTAAAACACCTCGTCCTCGAAACGCGTGTGGTACTCGCGCACCACCGAGATCTGCAGTTCCTCGCGCGAGCCGAAATGGGCGAACACGCCGGACTTGCTCATCTGCATGACCTCGGCCAGCGCGCCGATGGACAGACCTTCCAGGCCGATCTGCGTCGGCCAGGCCGAGCGCGGCATCGACGATGGCGGCCTTGGTCTGCTGCCCCTTCTGCAAGGGCTTGTGGGCCGGGGCGTCGGCGCGCGCGCGGCGGGCAGTGGGTGTGACGCTCATGGGGGTCGGTCCTGGTTGGATGAGGGCTCGAAAAAACGACCGTCCGAATAAATACGAACGGTCGTTCTATTTTTACCGCAAAACCGGGCTCCGGTGCAAACCACCGGCGTTTTGTGTGACCTTTGTTTAGGGGCTGCGCCCTAAATGCCGTGTTTCAGTGGCGAACGATGGGCAGCAGCAGCGCGAGGCTGTGCTCCAGGCTTTCGCTGGGCGAGCGCTTGAAGCCGCTGCGCGCGAACCGCTGCAGGCGCCCGACGCAGAAGGCGGTGATGACCGAGGCATCGGCCTGGGCATCGACCGTGGGCGTGGCGGCACCGGCCACCAGCGAGGTTTCGCGCAGGTTCTGGCGCAGCGCGGCTTCGATCTTGTCGAAGAACAGGTTCATGCGCTGCTGCAGGCGCTCGTTCTCGAACACCAGCGCGTCACCGACCATCACGCGCGTCATGCCGGGGTTCTTTTCGCCGAACTGCAGCAGCAGGGTGACGAGCTTGCGCGAGCGCACGTTGGCGTCGGCTTCGCGTTCGCCCAGCTGGTTGATGAGGCCGAACACCGACTGCTCGATGAACTCGATCAGGCCTTCGAACATCTGGGCCTTGCTGGCGAAATGGCGGTACAGCGCGGCCTCGCTCACCTCCAGCTTGGCGGCCAGGGCGGCGGTGGTGATGCGCTCGGCGCCGGGCTGCTGCAGCATGGTCGCCAGGGCTTCGAGGATCTGCACCCGGCGCTCGCCGGGTTTGGGCCGCTTGCGTCCACCACCCCCATCGGCATGCGCCGCCGCCTCGATGGCCTCGGCGGCTTCGCGCGCGGCTTTGTCTTCCGGGGTGGGGGACTCAGGGGCGTTGGATGTCATGGGCGGGCGATCCGTGAGGTTTCGGCGATTCTCGCACAGCGAGGTGACTTCTTTCTCAGTGCAACCGCGTGGTTGGCAGACAGTGAGTGACCGCCTCGATCGTGCGGCAACGGCCCTCAGTGCGAGCGGATCATGGTGCCGAAGGGCTCGTTGCCGAGCACCTCCAGCAGCAGGGCGTGCGGCACGCGGCCATCGATGATGTGCACCGCGTTCACACCGCTCTTGGCCGCGTCCAGCGCGCCGGCGATCTTGGGGATCATGCCGCCGGAGATGGTCCCATCCTCCACCAGGTCGTCGATCTGGCGCGGCGTGAGTTCGGTGAGCAGGCGCATGTCCTTGTCGAGCACGCCGCGGATGTTGGTGAGCATCAGCAGCTTCTCGGCCTGCAGCACGGTGGCCAGCTTGGCGGCCACCACGTCGGCGTTGATGTTGTAGCTCTCGTTCTGCTCGCCGAAGCCGATCGGGCTGACGACGGGGATGAACTGGTCGTCCTGCAGCGCCTTGACCACGGAAGGATCGATGCTGACGATGTCGCCCACCTGGCCGACGTCGTGCTCCAGGTTCGGGTCCTTCTGGTCGGTCATGCGCAGCTTCTGCGCGCGGATCATGGCGCCGTCGCGCCCGGTCAGGCCCACGGCCTTGCCGCCGGCCTGGTTGATCAGGCCCACGATGTCCTGCTGCACCTCGCCGGCCAGCACCCACTCCACCACTTCCATGGTTTCCGGGTCGGTCACGCGCATGCCCTGGATGAACTGGCCCTGCTTGCCCAGGCGCTTGAGCAGCGTCTCGATCTGCGGGCCGCCGCCGTGCACCACCACCGGGTTGATGCCGACCAGCTTGAGCAGCACCACGTCCTCGGCGAAATCCTGCTGCAGGGCCGGGTCGGTCATGGCATTGCCGCCGTACTTGATGACCATGGTCTTGCCGTGGTACTTGCGGATGTACGGCAGCGCCTGCGCCAGGATCTCGGCCTTGTCGCGCGGTGCAATGGAGGTGATGTCGGAGGGCTCGGTCATGCGGGTTCCTGCTATGCGGGCAAAAGCGAAATTCTAGGGCCGGCGCATGACACGCCCCGCTTGCCTGTCTCCAATCCAGAAATGCCGCGGAACCGGCTTTGCCGGGCCACAGGCATTGCCCCCTGCAAGGGGGTCGCGCGCAGCGCGGCGGGGGCTAGAAATGGATTCCTCGCATCATCTGCTGCATCGCCACCGCTTCGGGTGACAGCTGCGGCTTCGCGCCCTTCTCGCCCTTGGCCGCCGACGAGTCCGGGAACATGCGGAAGCTGGTGTTCATCACGATCTGCGCCACGCGCGGCACCAGCGCGTGCATCACCTGGCCGGTGACGCCCAGGCGCGTGGCGATGCGCACCGGCTTGAAGATGCAGGCCTGCGCGATCATGTCGGCCGCCTCTTCGGGCGCCAGCGTGGGCACGTTCTGGTAGATCTTGGTGGGCGCGATCATGGGCGTGCGCACCAGCGGCATGTTGATGGTGGTGAAGGTGATGCCCTGGTCGGCGAACTCGCTGGAGGCGCATCGCGTCCAGGCGTCCAGCGCGGACTTGCTGGCGCACGTAAGCCGAGAAACGCGGCGCGTTGGTGAGCACGCCGATGGAACTGATGTTGACCACGTGGCCCTTGCGCTTGGCACCATGCCCGGCAGAAAACCCATGGTCACGCGCAGGCAGCCGAAGTAGTTGAGCTGCATGGTGCGCTCGAAGTCGTGGAAGCGGTCGTAGCTGCCTTCGATGGCGCGGCGGATCGAGCGGCCGGCGTTGTTGATCAGGAAGTCCACGCCGCCGTGGTTCTGGATCAGCAGCTGCACGAACCGGTCGGCGTCGGCCATGTCGGCGATGTCGGCCGGGTAGGCGATGAACTGGTAGCCCTTGTCCTTGGCCTCCTTGCAGGCCTCGTCGAGCTTGTCCTGGTCACGCCCGCAGATGATGGTGACGGCGCCCGCCTCGGCGAACTTGTGCGCCGCCGCCAGGCCGATGCCCGAGCTGCCGCCCGTGACCAGCACCACCTTGCCCGCCACCGTGCCCTTGAGGCTGCGGTCGATGTGCAGGTCGGGGTCGAGGTGGCGCTCCCAGTAGTCCACAGGCGCCAGGCGTAGTCCTTGAGGTTGGGGCATTCGATGCCGCTGCCCTTGAGCGCGGCCAGCGTCTCGCGGCAGTCGAAGCGCGTGGGGTAGTTGACGAAGGTCATCATGTCCTCGGGCAGGCCGAGGTCCTGCATGACAGCCTTGTAGACCCGGCGCACCGGCGCCAGCGCCATCAACCCCTTCTTAACGCTCTTGGGGATGAAGCCCATCAGCGCGGCGTTGACGAACAGGTTCATCTTGGGCGCGTGCGCGGCCTTGCTCAGGATGTCGAGCACGTCGCCGACGCGGTAGCCCATCGGGTCGACCAGGTGGAAGCAGGCGCCGCTGCCGCGCTTCTGGTGGGCGATGTGGTCGAGCGAATCGACCACGAAATCGACCGGCACGATGTTGATGCGCCCGCCCTCCAGGCCCACGCTGGGCATCCAGGGCGGCAGGATCTGGCGCATGCGCTGGATCAGCTTGAAGAAGTAGTAGGGCCCGTCGATCTTGTCCATCTCGCCGGTGCGCGAGTCGCCCACCACGGCGGCCGGCCGGTACACGCTCCACGGCACCTTGCATTCCTTGCGCACGATCTTCTCGCTCTCGTGCTTGGTCATGAAGTAGGGGTGGTCGTAGTTCTCGGCCTCCTCGAACATGTCCTCGCGGAACACGCCTTCGTACAGGCCGGCGGCCGCGATCGACGAGACGTGGTGGAAGTGGCCCGCGCCGATCGCCTTGGCGAACTCGACCGTGTTGCGCGTGCCATCCACGTTGACCGCGATCTGGCTTTCCTCATCGGCTTCCAGGTCGTACACGGCGGCGAGGTGGAAGAAGTGGTCGACCTGGCCCTTGAGCGCCTTCACGTCGTCGGCCGACACGCCCAGCTTCTTGGCCGTGAGGTCGCCGAACACCGGCACCGCGCGCGATGCGCTCACGCCCCAGTACTCGCGCAGCCCCGCCACCTTGCCTTCGCTCTCCTGACGGATCAGGAAATGCACCACCGCGCCCTTGCGCTGCAGCAGCTTGGCCACCAGGCGTTTGCCAATGAAGCCGGTGGCACCGGTGACGAAGTAATGCATGAAGGTCTCCTGAAGCGGTTGGAATCAAAGAAAGAGGGGCGCAGTGTGCCCGCCATTCTTGACCAGGTCGGGGGCCCCCGCCTTCCGCAAAAACCCGTGTGGGGTTTAGTCTTGCGCCCCTACACACGCCCGGCGCGCGGGCCGTACAGTGGCCCATCGTTGCGGCGGCCCGTTCGCCCTCCCCGTTTTTCCAACCCCTCCAGGAGCATCCCCATGGTCAAGAAAATCCAGAAAGCCGGCAGCGCCGCCAAGCCCACCGCCGCGGGCTTCAACTCCCCGCTGTCGGGTGCCATCAAGGATTCCGCGCAGCAGATCTGGCTGGCCGGCCTGGGTGCGTTCTCCAAGGCGCAGGAAGAAGGCGGCAAGGCCTTCGAGTCGCTCGTGAAGGAAGGCCTGTCCATCCAGCGCAAGACGCAGGCCGTGGCCGAGGAGCGCATTTCCGAAGCGACCAACCGCGTGAGCAGCATGGCCGCCGACATCTCGTCCAAGGCCACCGGCCAGTGGGACAAGCTGGAAAACATCTTCGAAGAGCGCGTGGCCAAGGCGCTGAACAAGCTGGGCGTGCCCTCGGCGCGCGATGTGGAAGCGCTGATCGAACGCATCGACGCGCTCAACCGCCACGTGCAAGGCCTGAGCGGCAAGGCCCCGGCCAAGACCGCGGCGCGCAAGGCCGCACCGGCCAAGAAGGCCGCTCCCGCCAAGAAGGCGGCCGCGCGCAAGGCCCCGCGCAAGGCGGCCTGAGCCGATGCGGGCCGGCCACGGCACGAAGAACCAGGGGGCGCATGACGCCCCCTTTTCGCGTCCGCGCCGCATGCTGCAACGCAGCAGTTTCGCCGCGCTTCGCGGTCTACACTCAAACGCATGACGACGTCCCGCAAAGCCTCCCAACGACCGGCCCCGCAGAAGTCGCGCCGTCCCCGCATCGCCCTGGCCCTGGCCGGTGGCGGGCCGCTCGGGGCGATCTACGAAATCGGCGCGCTGTGCGCGCTGGACGACACCCTGCCGGGCCTGGACCTCAACGACTGCGAGCACTACGTCGGCGTGTCCGCCGGCGGGTTCATCGCCGCCGGCCTGGCCAACGGCATCCGCCCGCGCCAGCTGTGCGAGGCCTTCATCGAAGACCGGCCGGGGGACGACAACTTCGACCCGTCCTGGTTGCTCAAGCCCGCCTGGGGCGAGTTCGGTGACCGGCTGCAGCGCCTGCCGCGCCTGATCGGCAGTGCCTTGTGGGCCTGGGGCGTGCACCGCAAGCCCTTCACCCACGCGCTCGAACGCGTGGGCGCGGCGCTGCCCACCGGTGTGCTCGACAACGAGGGCATCCACCAGCAGATTCAGCGCCTGTTCAGCCAGCCGGGGCGCAGCAACGACTTCCGCGAGCTGCGCGCGCGCCTGACCCTGGTGCGCAACGCAGCTCGACACCGGCGACGCCGCGCCCTTCGGCCGCCCGGGCTGGGACCACGTGCCGATCTCGCGCGCCATCCAGGCCAGCGCGGCCCTGCCCGGTCTGTTCCCGCCGGTGGAGATCGGCGGCCAGCACTACGTGGACGGCGCGCTCAAGAAAACGCTGCACGCCACCGTGGCGCTGGACGAAGGCACCGACCTGCTGCTGTGCCTGAACCCGCTGGTGCCCTTCCACACCAACCCCAGCCTGCACGACGGCCGGCGCATTCCCTCGCTGGTCGAGGGCGGCCTGCCCGCGGTGATGAGCCAGACCTTCCGCTCGATGATCCATTCGCGGCTGGCGCTGGGCCTCAAGCACTACGAGCGCGCCTACCCCGGCACCGACATCGTGCTGATCGAACCCGACCAGCGCGACGCCACGCTGTTCTTCGCCAACACCTTCAGCTACCGCCAGCGCCGCGAGATCGCGGAGCACGCCTACCAGCAGACCCGCCGCATGCTGCTGGACCGGCAGGCCGAGCTGGGGCCGCAGCTGGCGCGCCATGGTGTCACGCTGGACCTGGCCGCGCTGCGCGACCCGCAGCGGCGCCTGCTGGGTGCCGCGCGCACCCCACCGGCACGCACCACCCTGGCCGCGCGGCTGCACGCCACGCTGGATGACCTGCAGCGGCACCTCGAAGGTCCCGCCGCGCCCGCCCACAGCCGCTGAAAGCGCCGCGCCATGGCCAAGAAAGCCCCGCGACGCACCGCCGAGCGCATCCTGGAGGTGACGCTGGAGCTGTTCAACCGCTTCGGCGAACCCAACGTCTCCACCACCCTGATCTCGGCCGAGCTCGGCATCAGCCCGGGCAACCTGTATTACCACTACCCGGCCAAGGACGAGCTGATCAACTCGCTGTTCGAGCGCTACGAGCGCTCGCTCGGTGAACTGCTCAGCGCCAGCGAAGGCGTGCGCAACGTGGAGGACGCCTGGTTCTTCCTGCACTCGCTGTTCGAAATCATCTGGGAGTACCGCTTTCTCTACCGCGACCTCAACGACCTGCTCTCGAAGAACCGCCTGCTGGAAACCCGTTTCCAGACCGTGCTGAAAAACAAGTCGCGCGCGATCCGCCACCTGCTCGACGGCATGAGCCGCCACGGCGCGGTGAGCATCGACGCGCGCGAGAGCGAACCCACCGCCACCAGCATGGTGGTGGTGCTCACCTACTGGCTGAGCTTCGAGTACGTGCGCGACCCGCGCAACGCCCTGGAGCCCGACAACGCGCAGCAGGCCCTGCTGCGCGGCGCACACCACGTGCTCAACCTGCTGGCGCCCTACCTGGAAGCCACGCAGCGGCAACACCTCATGACGCTCACCGGCGCCTACGGTCCCCAGTCCTGAACACCTCCCGGGAGAATCCACCATGGCCGATTGGAAACCCTTTCCCTCCGCAGGCCACACCCCATTGGACGCCGACCGCCTCAAGGCGCTCTGGAGCCGGCTGCATCGCGGCGATGCCGAACCCTGGCCCGAGGAGTCGGCCGTGGTGCAGGCCTGGGTGCTGTTCCACAACGGCGAGTTCCAGCGCGCGGCCGAGGCCGGCCTGGCCTTGGGCGACGCGGGCATGAACGTGGCCAACAAGGCCACCTGCATCTACGCCAACTACCTGGAGGCGCGCGAGCAGGTCCGCCAGGACCTGCTGCTCGAGGCCGCGGCCCGGGCCGAAGCCCTGCAACGCCGGCAGGCCGACCACACCGGGGCCTGGTACTGGCAGGCCTACGCGCTGGGGCGCTACAGCCAGGGCATCAGCGTGGCCAAGGCACTCACGCAGGGCCTGGGCGTGCGCATCCGCCACGCGCTGGAGACGACGATCTCGCGCTGCCCGCACCACGCCGATGCCCACCTCACCCTGGCCGCGTTCCACGCCGAGGTGATCGACAAGGTGGGCAGCATGGTCGGCGGCATGACCTACGGCGCCAACAAGGCGACCGGCCTGTCGCTGTACCAGAAGGCGATGGCGCTCAACCCGGACTCGGTCGTGACGCTGACCGAGTACGCCAACGGCCTGGTCATGCTGGAAGGCATCGACGCGCTGCCCGAGGCGAACCGGCTGCTCGACCGCGCGGCGTCGATCGAGCCGCAGGACGCGATGGAGCGCCTGTACGTCGCGTCGGCGCGGGTGGCGCTGGACAGCTGATCAGCCGGCCGACAGGCCGTCGACCACCTGGAACAGGGCCTGCCGCGCCTGCGACACGATCTGCGCCTTCCACTCGTCGGTGTCCACGTAGAACGCGGCCAGCGTGCGCGCCTTGATCGCGGCGCGCAATTCGGCCGGTGCCTCCGGATGGAGGTGCTGCCAGTGGTCACCGCGCAGCGCGTCGATCACCTCGGTCACGGGCACCGTGCCGTACTCCATGGCGATGCCGGTGTACTCGGCCTGCGGGCACTCTTCGTACGCCGCGCACCACATCAGGCCGGTGAGCAGGGCCGAGGTGGACGAGCCGTCGTAGATCGAGGTCACGGGAGTCTTGCCATCACCGCCCCACCAGGCCCGCGCGCGCTGGAGCGCGGCCGCATCGTCGGCGCAGGCGAAGATGCGCTCGCCCAGGCCCGTGGGTCCCAGGCCGGTGTGCAGGTCGATCCATCCGAGGCGCCGGGCCTGGCGGCCGTGCCGGCGAAGCACCGCGCGCAGCGTCTGGTTGCTCCAGGTCGCGGCGGTGCCGCCAAAGAACAAGCCGTCGGCGAACGCGTGCTGGCCCTGCGTCACCGCTGCCTGGAAACGCGGGAGGCCGTGCTCGGCGATCCAGGCCTGGATCGCGGCCTCGTTCTGCGCCGTCGGCGGCCACTGCGCGGGCAGCAGCAAGCCGTGCAACTCGGCGTAGGCCGGGTTCTGCGGCAGCGCCTTGCTGAAGTCCTGGAAGTTGCGGTTGAGGTCCACGTTCTCGTTCGTCACGCGGCGCACCCACGAGAAGCCGTGCGGGTTGAGCGCGTGGATGTAGAGCACGGCCACACCGGCCGAGCGCGCGTGTTCGCGCCAGTCGGCGTCGTGCGTGGCGAACACCTGCACGCCCGAGCCGCAGTAACCCTCGACCCCATGGCAGGCGCTGCTCACGATCAGCAGGCGCTCTGCATCGGGCGAGCCGTCGAGCGCCACGTCCATCGCGAGCGTCTCACCGTCGCGGCCCGGCAGCGGGTGGTTGTGGCTGGTGATCGCCATGCCGGCGGCCGCCGCGCCTTCGAGGAAGCGCACCCGGGCGCGGGCGTAGGAAGAGGAAAAGGCGTCCTGGGGCGAGATCAAGCGGCACCTCCGGTGCGTGCCTGGCCCAGCCACTTTTCGGCCAGTCGCACCCAGAAGGTCGCCCCCAGCGGGATCAGGTCGTCGTTGAAGTCGTAGCTCGGGTTGTGCAGCATGCAGGGGCCGCCGCCATGACCCATCTCGCGGTGCGCGCCGTCGCCGTTGGCGATGAAGGCGTAGCAGCCCGGCTTTTCCTGCAGCATGTAGGCGAAATCTTCCGCGCCCATGGTGGGCTCCTGCTCCAGCACGTGGTCCGCACCGACGATCTCGGCCATCACCTCGCGCGCGAACGCGGTCTCGGCCGGGTGGTTGATGGTGGGCGGGTAGTTGCGGTGGAACTTGAACTCCACCGTGGCGCCGAAGGCCGCGCAGGTGTGCTCGGCGATCTCCTGCATGCGGCGCTCGATCAGGTCGAGCACCTCGTAGGTGAAGGTGCGCACGGTGCCCTGGATCTCGCAGCTGTCGGGCACCACGTTGGTGGCCTCGCCGGTGTGGATCATGGTGACCGAGATCACGCCGGCGTCCACCGGCTTCTTGTTGCGCGTGATGATGGTCTGGAAGGCCTGCACCATCTGGCAGGCCACGGGCACCGGGTCGATGCCGTTGTGCGGCAGCGCGGCGTGCGAGCCCTTGCCGCGGATGACGATGTGGAACTCGTTGCTCGACGCCATCACCGGGCCGGCGCTCGCGGCGAAGGTGCCCACGGGCAGGCCAGGCCAGTTGTGCATGCCGAACACGGCCTCGACCGGGAACTGCTCGAACAGCCCGTCCTTGATCATCTCGCGCGCGCCGCCGCCGCCCTCTTCGGCCGGCTGGAAGATCAGGTAGACCGTGCCGTCGAAGTTGCGGTGTTTCGCGAAATGCTGCGCCGCGGCCAGCAGCATGGCGACGTGGCCGTCGTGGCCGCAGGCGTGCATCTTGCCGGCGTGCTGGCTGGCGTGCGCGAAGGTGTTGTGCTCCTGCATGGGCAGGGCGTCCATGTCGGCGCGCAGGCCGATGGCGCGCCCGCTTTGGCCGCCGTCGCGGCCGTGCACGATGCCCACCACGCCGGTGGTGCCCAGGCCCCGGTGCACCGGAATGCCCCAGTCGGTGAGTTTCTGCGCCACCACGTCGGCGGTGCGCACTTCCTGGAAACAGAGCTCGGGGTGGGCGTGGATGTCGCGTCGCACAGCGGCGATGCTGGCCGCCTGGGTCAGGATGGAGTCAATCAGCTTCATGGGGAACCCTCTCGATACCCCTCGGGGCACCTGTTCAAAGGGGCCATGGTACCCAAGGCAGGGGACCACGATGGCCCCCGGGGCGACAACCGAGTGCGTTCAGGGGGATCCACTGGCGGGCTCAGCGCCGGATGCGGCCGTCTTCGGTGAGCAGGGTCATCTCGACGAAGCGCGAGCCGGTGTGCTTGTTGGGCCCGAAATCCACCGGAAAACCACCCAGATCGAGGTTGCGCAAGCCCTGGACGGCGTGGATGAAGCCCTCGCGCGTGAGGTTGCGCCCGGCGCGCTGCGCGGCTTCGCTGAACACCTTGGCCGCGACGTAGCCCTCCATGCTGGAATGGTTGGGCACCAGGCCCGGCCGGGCCTTGACCGCGGCGAGGTACTCGCTGGCAATGGGCGTGACCGGCGTGTAGGGAAAGGGCATGACCTGGCTGACCAGCACGCCCTTGGCCATCGCGCCGAGTTCATCGAGCAGGGCCTGCGTGCCGACCACGGAGACGTTGTAGAAGTTGCCGGTGTAGCCCCGGCCGCGCGCCAGGCGGACGAAGACCGCACAGGCCTTGTAGACACCGATCTGCACGATGGCCTCGGGCCGATGGGCCAGGATCTCGTCGACCGCTTTCACCACGTCCACCGAATGGCGTTCGACGGTGCCCAGCGCCACGGGCGACAGGTTCTGCGCCTGGAGCGCGCGCGCCACGCCCTCCAGACCAGCTTGGCCATAGGCATCGTTCTGATGGAACACGGCGATCTTCTTGATGCCGGTGCCGGTGATCTGGCGCACGATGGCCGCAGTCTCGTCCTGGTAAGAGGCGCGCACATGAATGGCATAGCGGTTGAAGGGCACGCGCAAGGCTTCGGCCCCGCTGGCGGGCGCGAAGAACGGCAGCTTCGCTTCGGTGCCAGGGGCAGGGCCGCCGCGCTGGTGAGCGTGCCGATGTAGCCGAACAGCGCGAACACGCCTTCGCTCAGGAATTGCCGGGTGTTGGCCGCGCAGCGATCGGGATCGTCGCCATCGTCCAGGCGCCGCAACTCGATGCGCCGGCCCTGCACGCCGCCCTTCTGGTTCAGGGCCTCGAAAAACAGCTGCGCGCCCAGGTAGAACTGCAGGCCCAATTGTTCGGACGCCCCGCTGAACGGGGCCGACTGCCCCAGCACGATGCGGGTGTCGCTGATGCCCACCGACTGCGCCCGGGCGGCGAACGCCACCCCGCCCAGGGTGGGCCAGAGGGCCAGGCGGCCCGCGTGTCCAAGCATGTCTCTGCGTCGCATGATCCGTTCCCCCAACCGCGTGAATGTGTTCCGCAGCGTAGGCCAAATCCCCGGCGAAAGTAAGGCTTTCGGCCTGCATTTCGTCGCCGATGAACGGGGGCCGCGTGAGCGAGTGCACGCAAGTGCGACCGGCAAGGACATGGGGGCGCGAATATCATGAACGGCTGCCACACCATCGCCCCATGACACCCCTCACGACCACCCCGGAACCGCAACAGGTGCGCGGCGCCTGCCCGCACGACTGCCCCGACACCTGCGCCCTGGTCACCACGGTGGAGAACGGCGTGGCCCTGCGCGTGCAGGGCAACCCGGCGCACCGCCACACCGACGGCGCCCTGTGCACCAAGGTCTCGCGCTACGCCGAGCGCAGCTACCACCCCGAGCGCCTGCTCACCCCGCTCAGGCGCAGCGGCCCCAAGGGCAGCGGCCGCTTCGAGCCGGTGGGCTGGGACGAAGCGCTCGACGACATCGCGCAACGCCTGCAGGCCATCGCCGCGCGCGACCCGCAGGCCATCCTGCCCTACAGCTACGCCGGCACCATGGGCCTGGTGCAGGGCGAGGCCATGGCCGGGCGCTTCTTCCACCGCCTGGGCGCGTCCCTGCTCGACCGCACGATCTGCGCCTCGGCGGGCGGCGAAGGCCTGGTGCAGACGCTGGGCGGCAAGGTCGGCATGAAGGTCGAGCACTTCGCGCGCTCCAAGCTGATCCTGATCTGGGGCAGCAACTCGATCGGCAGCAACCTGCACTTCTGGCGGCTGGCGCAACAGGCCAAGCGCGAGGGCGCGCGCCTGGTCTGCATCGACCCGCGCCGCACCGAAACGGCCGACAAGTGCCACGAACACATCGCCCTGCGCCCCGGCACCGACGCCGCGCTGGCGCTGGCGCTGATGCACCAGCTCATCACCCACGGCTGGCTGGACCACGGCTACATCGAACGCCACACCCTGGGCTGGGAAGGCCTGCGCGAACGCGCCCTGCAATGGCCGCCCGAGCGCGCCGCCGAGGTCTGCGGCGTGCCGGTGCAGCAGATCGTGGACCTGGCGCGCGCCTACGGCACCACGAAACCGGCGGCGATCCGCCTCAACTACGGCATGCAGCGCGTGCGCGGCGGCGGCAACGCGGTGCGCGCCATCGCCTGCCTGCCCGCCCTGGTGGGCGCCTGGCGCGACCCGGCCGGCGGCCTGCTGCTCTCGGCCTCGGGCCACTTCCCCGTGCAGCGCGCGGCCTTGCAGCGGCCCGAGCTGCTGGCCGGGCGCGCGGCGCGCACGATCAACATGAGCACCATCGGCGACGACCTGCTGCGCCAGACCTCGCCCGGCTTCGGCCCGAAGGTCGAGGCCGTGATCGTCTACAACAGCAACCCGGTGGCGGTGGCGCCGGAGTCCGGCAAGGTGGTGCAGGGCTTCGAGCGCGAAGACCTGTTCACCGTGGTGCTGGAGCATTTCCAGACCGACACCGCCGACCTCGCCGACTACATCCTGCCGGCCACCACGCAGCTGGAGCACTGGGACATCCACACCAGCTACGGCCATACCGACGTGCTGCTCAACCGGCCCGCCATCGCCCCGGTCGGCCAGGCCCGCACCAACACCGACATCTTTCGCGCGCTGGCCGCGCGCCTGGGCTTCGACGAACCGTGTTTCGCCGACGACGACCTCACGCTGTGCCGCACCGCCTTCGGCGACGCGGTGGACTTCCAGCAGCTGCTGGACCAGGGCTTTGCCACGCTGAACCTGCCCGAGGCCCCGTTTGCCGATGGGCAATTCCCCACCGCCTCGGGCCGCTGCGAGTTCCACAGCGCGCGGCTGGCGGCCAAGGGCGAGGATGGCCTGCCCGACCACCTGCCCAACTTCGAGGCCTTCGGCAGCTCGACCCAGTTCCCGCTCGCCATGATCTCGCCGCCCGCGCGCAACTTCCTCAACTCCAGCTTCGTCAACGTGACCAGCCTGCGCGACATCGAGGGTGAGCCTCTGCTGGAAATCCACGCCGACGACGCCGCCGCGCGCGGCATCGCCAGCGGCCAGATGGTGCGCGTGTTCAACCAGCGCGGCGAATACCGCTGCAAGGCCAGCGTGTCCAAGCGGGCCCGTCCCGGCGTGGTCAACGGCCTGGGCATCTGGTGGCGCAAGCTCGGGCCCTTCGGCACCAACGTCAACGAGGTCACGAGCCAGCGCCTCACCGACATGGGCGGCGGCCCGGTGTTCTACGACTGCCTGGTCGAAGTGGCGACCCTGCCCGAGGGCGCCTGATGCGGCGCGGCCTGGCGCTCATGGCCCTCGCCCTGCTGGGCGCAGGCTGCGCCAGCACCACCGGCGTGGGCTATTACTGGCAGTCGGTCACCGGCCACCTGCGGCTGATGCAGGCCGCGCGCCCGGTGGACGACTGGCTGGCCGACGCCCAGGCGCCGGAGCGCCTCAAGGAACGGTTGGCGCTGGCCCGGCGCATCCGCGCCTTCGCCGTCACCGAGCTCGCCCTGCCCGACAACGCCAGCTACCACCGCTACGCCGACCTGCAGCGCCGCGCCGCGGTCTACAACGTGGTCGCCGCGCCCGCGCTCTCGCTCACGCTGCAGACCTGGTGTTTCCCGGTCGCCGGCTGCGTGGGCTACCGGGGCTACTTCGACGAGGCCGACGCGCGCGCCTTCGCCCGCACCCTGCCCGCCGACCTGGAGGTCGTGGTCTACCCCGTGCCCGCCTACTCCACCCTGGGCTGGATGAACTGGGCCGGCGGCGACCCCTTGCTCAACACCTTCATCGGCTACCCGGAAGGCGAGCTGGCCCGCATCGTCTTCCACGAACTCGCGCACCAGGTGGCCTATGCCCGGGGCGACACCGAGTTCAACGAGGCTTTCGCCACCAGCGTGGAGCGGCTGGGCGGTGCACGCTGGCTCACGACCCAGGCGAGCGAGCAGGCGCGCGCCGACTACGCGGTGTTCGACCAGCGCCGGCGCGCCTTCCGCTCGCTCACCTTCTCCGTGCGCCAGCAATTGCAGGACATCTACCGGGACACCACGATCGACGACGCCGAGAAGGCGCGGCGCAAGGCCACCGCCATGACCGGCTTCCACCGCAGCTACCAGGACCTCAAGCGCGGCTGGGGCGGCTTCGCCGGCTACGACCCCTTCGTGGCCCAGGCCAACAACGCGAGCTTCGCGGCCCAGGCGGCCTACGACGGCCTGGTCCCGGCCTTCGAGGCCTTGTTCGAGCGCGAAGGGCGGGACTTCGCGCGGTTCTATGATGCGGTTCGCACCCTGGCCGCGCTGCCCAAGGAAGAACGGCAAGCGCAGTTGCGCCGCCTGGCACCTGCCGGCGCGCCCCAGGTGGCCCGCCACCCCTGACCCCGGCAACCACACCACCCACACACGAGGCAAGCCATGGCAGACATCCACATCGAACGCGAACACGCCCTGGGCCTGCCCGCCGCGCGCAAGCTGGCCTGGCGCTGGGCCGAACAGGCCGAGAACGAGTTCGACATGAGCTGCACTTACGAAGAAGGCGATGGCTGCGACGAAGTGCAGTTCACGCGCTCGGGCGTCAGCGGCACGCTCAAGGTGTCGGGCGAACGTTTCGAACTCGACGCCCGCCTGGGCTTTCTGCTCGGTGCGTTCAAGGACCGCATCGAAAGCGAGATCGTGAAGAACCTCGACACGCTGCTGGCGGCCAGGAAGCCGGCCGCCAAGGCGGCGGCCAAAAGAAGAAAGCCGGCTGAGCCGGCTTGACTTCTTCCAGAGCACCCGCGGAACCGGCTTTGCCGGGCCGCCAGGTGCGCCCCCCTGCAAGGGGGGTGACGCCGAAGGCGGCGCGGGGGGTCAGCTCAATTCTTCGATGAGGTCGACGTACTGCTGCATCGCGTCCTCGCTGCCCGTGCCCTTGAGGCCGTTCCAGGCGTCCCACTTGGCGCGGCCCACCATGTCGCCGAAACCGGGCTTCTTCTCGGCGTTGTCGCCGGTGGTGGCCTGCTTGTACAGCGCGTAGATCTTGAGCAGCGTGGCGTTGTCGGGGCGCTCGCTCAGGTTCTTGGAATTCGCCACCGCGGCGTCGAAACGGGACTTGAGATCGGCCATGAATGCTCCTGGTTTGAAATGAAACGCCCGGCGCGGGTCGGCCGGGCTTAGGGCTGTCCCGCTATCTTACGGTTTGGTCTGTCTGCACAATAGAGCCACAACCCCAAGACCCGCGGCACCGGCCTTTCAGCGGCCTGGTTCACGCACCCGAGGAGCATCCATGGTTCAACGCGTCGCCGCCCGGCCCGGCCCTTCCGCAGCGCGCCCACCCGCCACCGCCAAATCCCCGGTGGCCCTCGTGCGGGGCGCGAGCGCCTCGGTCCAGCAGGCGCTGGCGAGCACCCTGGGCATGGAAGGCGAGCGCATGAGCAAGGTGGACACCGCCTGGCTGCGCATGGACTCGCCGTCGAACCTGATGATGATCGTGGGCGTCTGGATCCTGCGCCCCGGCCTCACGCCGGACGCCTTGAAGGAACGCGTGCGCGAACGCCTGCTGCCCTACCCGCGCTTCGTGCAGATCGCGCGCGAGGACGCCGCCGGCGCGCACTGGTCCAAGGACCCGGATTTCCAGATCGATCGGCACATCGTCACGCACAAGCTCAAACGCCGGCCCGGCCAGACCGAGCAGGACGCGCTGCAGGACCGCGTGGGCGACCTCGCCATGCAGGCGCTGGACCCCGAGCACCCGCTCTGGCGCTTCGAACTGATCGAGCGCTACGACGGTGGTTCGGCCCTGATCGCGCGCATCCACCACTGCATCGCCGACGGCATCGCGCTCATCAGCGTGATGATGAGCCTGGTCGATGGCGGCGGCGCGCCCCCCGAGCGCCAGCGCCGCAAGCCCCCGAAGATCGGCCTGGACGGCGCCGAGGACTGGCTGGCCGACACGCTGATCCGGCCCTTTGGCGACATCACGGCCAAGGCATTGGAAGCCGCTGGCGGTGGCGCGGCGAAATCGCTCTCCATGCTTGCCGCTCCGCAGCAGAGCCTGAGCGACACGCTGGGCCAGGCGGTGGACCTCGCGCGCATGGGCGGCCAGCTCGCCAGCGACCTGGCCTCGCTGGCGCTGATGCCCGACGACTCGCCGACCCGGCTCAAGGGCCAGCCCGGCCGCACCAAGCGCGTGGCCTGGTGCGAGCCCATCCCGCTGGACGAGGTCAAGGCCATCGGCAAGGCCATGAACTGCTCGGTCAACGACGTGCTGCTGGGCTGCGTGGCCGGCGCCATCGGCGCCTACCTGCGCGGTCTGGGCGACGACACCGGTGGCAAGGAAATCCGAGCCATGGTGCCGATCAACCTGCGCCCGATGGAAGACGCCTGGAAACTGGGCAACCGCTTCGGCCTCGTGCCCCTGGTGCTGCCCATCGGCCTGGACAACCCGATCGAACGCGTGTTCGCGGTGCGCGCGCGCATGAACAACCTCAAGGGCAGCCTGCAGCCGCTGCTGACCTTCGGCCTGCTCTCGGTGGCGGGGCTGCTGATCAAGCCGGCGCAGGACGCCATGCTCAGCCTGTTCGGCCGCAAGACCACGGCGGTGATGACCAACGTGCCGGGGCCAGCAGCCAAGCTCAAGGTGTGCGGCGCCACGCTGGAGCAGACCATGTTCTGGGTGCCGCAGACCGGCACCGTGGGCCTGGGCGTGTCGATCCTGAGCTATGGCGGTGGCGTGCAGTTCGGCGTGATCGCCGACACCCAGCTGTGCCCGGACCCGCAGCAGATCATCGACCGCTTCGAGCCGGAGTTCGCCCGGCTGCTGACACTGACGCTGATGCTGCCCTGGGGCGAGGCCAAGGGCTAGTTCAGACCAAGGCCAGGCGTCGGTCGGCGATTTCCAGCAGGCCGTCGAAGATCAGGCTTTCCACCAGCTCCACCTCGGTGGACATGCTGGGCGCCATCTTCCAGCCCGCGCCCCCGGTCATGATGCAGACCGGCTGCTCGCCGCAATGGCGCCGCAGGTTCTCCACCATGCGCTGCACCGCACCGGCGATGGCGAAGGTGCCGCCGCTGGTGAGCGCGTCGCTGGTGTTGGTGGGAAAGTCGCAGACCTCGCCGGTGGGCACGTGCAGACCCGCCGTGCCCGACTCCAGCGCGCGCAGCATGATGCCGTGGCCGGGCAGAATGATGCCGCCCAGGAAGCGCCCCTCGATGTCGATGGCCTCGACCGTGACGGCCGTGCCCACCATCACCACCACGCAGGGCTTCGCAGGGCCCCGGGCGAGCAGCCGCTGGCGCGCACCGATCATCGCACCCCAACGGTCCGACCCCAGCCGGGCCGGGTGGTCGTAGCCGTTGACCAACCCCGCTTCGGCGCTGCTGGACACGACCCAGTGCGGCGTCACGTCCCACAGCTCGAGCTGCTCGCCGACCCGCCGCTTGACCGCGTCGCCAGCGACCACACAACCCAGCACCCATTGCGGGGCGGGCAGGTGGCGCCAGTCGCCGTCTTCCAGGGTTTCGATGTTTTCCAGAAACTGCGCACCGCTGGCCAACAGCGTGGCCCCCACGCGTGGCGCGTCGTAAAGGGCCCACTTGAGGCGGGTGTTCCCTACGTCCAGGGCCAGAAAAGTCATGCGCGGATTATGACCAAGCCACCGTGCCCGGATTGCCGCAGTGCAGCATGGGGCGCGGTGGGCGGGTTCAGATCAGTCCGATCCAGCAGGCGCGCTGCACGGCGGCCAGCTTGTTGTCGGTCTGCAACTTGGACATCGCGTTGGCGAGGTGGTAATTCACCGTGCGCTCGGAGCAGTCCATGCGCAACGCGGTCTCGCGCGCGGTCAGACCTTCGAAGGCCAGGTTGAGGCTTTCGAGTTCGCGCGGGCTCAGGCCCACGCGCTGCTCGGCGATGGTGCGTCGCAACATGGGCCACACGTTGAAGGCCGACCAAGCCAGCACCGCCGCCTCGGAGCGGTCGGCAAAGGCCCGTGGGCTGAACATGAAACACTCGAAGGCACGGCCCGCCGGCAGGCTGAAGGCCACGCGCACCAGTGTCTGGTAGCCGTGCGCCAGCCACAGGCGGCGCCAACGGCTCGACTGTTCGAACGAGGATTTGGAAATGTCCTGCCAGGCCACCAGCGGCGCATCGCTGTCGCGCCAGCCCGCGCCGAAGTCCCGGCTTTCGGCCAAGGCCTCCGCGGCCCCCACCAGCCGGGGGGGATGCACCGCCAGCACCTCGCGCTGATCCCGCCCACCCAGGGGGTTCGGACCAAGAACCAGCACGGCGTCCACCCCTTGATCGCGCAGCGCGCACACCCAGTCGGCCAGAATACCGTCCAGCCCGACACTGTCAAAGTTGACAGGCAGGGTCATGGTTGATAACACCCTGTTGCATACACAATGCCTGATGAATCAGGATGGGAGTCACGCGCCACAGGTGTTTGGCGATCGAAGGAGTGCATATTGTCTTTTGACCGGTTGTGGATGCTCAGCGCCAAAGCCCGCATGTGGCGGTGGGTGCTGGACGAGGTTGTCCACGCGCCTGTGGAGCCTATTTTGCACCCATCGCGGTACCGGCTGCTGTGGATCGGGGCATTCACGTTCGTCGGCCACCTGGTCATCTATGGCATTTGGGGCCATCTGGTGCCCCAGCCCTATGAAAATGTGTGGGCCCGCCTGGTGATGGCCTTCCTGGCACTCATTTATGTGTTGCCCCGGATTTCGCGCGACCCGTCGTCCACGGAAAGTGGGCGCCTCTTCAGCCTGCGCAACCTGGATCCAGCTGCCCTGGTTCTTCACCTGGATGTACTGGATGAACGGAGGCAATGCCGCCTGGCTGGGCAGCGTCGCCGCCATGATCCTCATTTATTACCACGCGACCGACTGGCGCCTGGCGACGCTCGGCCTGATCACCGGCGGCATCGCGGGCTGGGCCACGGCGGAGTTCTATGGCGGCAGCACCCGCCCGTTCGAGGAGCCGCTGGCGAACGTGGTGGTGATCACCTTCTCCTGGCTCATGGGCCTGATGCTGGGTTTCTCCAGCGCCAACCTGCGCCGCGCCCGCCTGCTCAACACGCTGAGCACCATGGGCGTGATGGCGCACGAGCTGCGCACGCCGCTGCGCCACGGTGAACCTCATGGGCGACGTGCTGCGCAACCTGGTGCAACACGACATCCCGGACCCCAAACGCAAGAAGCTGGAGGAACTGGCAACGCGGCTGCAGAACCTGGTGCGCAGCATGAACCGCCAGATCGACACCCAGATTTCCAACGCGCAGCTCATGCGCCTGCCGCGCGAGCAGTCCCTGATCATGGCGGCCGAGCTGGTGCAGGAGGTGGTGAACCAGTACCCCTACCGCTCCTCGCGGGAGCGCGACTGCGTTCAGGTGCACATCCAGAGCGACTTCTGCTTTTCGGCTTCCCGCCCGCTGTTCGCCCAGGTGCTCACCAACCTGATCAAGAACGCGCTGCACGCACTGGCCGCGGCCAGCACGGCACCCAGCCCGGGCGACCTGCGGGTGGACGTGGGCCTGCACCACGGCAAGGGCCGCATCGCCGTGTCGGACGACGGCATCGGCATCACGCACGAGCAGCAGCAGCGCATTTTCGAGCCCTTCTTCTCGACCCAGAGCGGGGCCGGCAACGGCCTGGGCCTGACCTTCTGCAAGAACGTGGTCGAGGCCGCCCATGGCCGCCTCAGCGTGCACTCCCAACCTGGGCTGGGCGCGGTCTTCATGATCGACCTCCCCCTCAACACATCTGCGGCCCAGACCTTGGCCGTCTCAGGCTGACCACGATGGCACTGACGATCTCACTCTTTCACCGCCCTGGCAGCGTCCTCTTCCTGGATGACGACACCGACTACCTGGAAATGCTGGGCATGGTCATCCCCTCGCACTGGCAGGTCGAGCTCTATTCACGCCCCTCGGGCTTCGCCGCCCGCATGCAGAACGAGCCCGCGCGCTGGGAGGCCGACGCTATGGCTCAGCTGCAGATGATCGAGCGCTGGCGGCAGGGTCAGCCGCTGCTGCCGCAGGTGTTGCGGTACTGGGCCGTGAGCGCCTCGCGCTACGAGCTGGCCCAGATCTGCGTGGTGGACTACGCCATGCCCGGCACCGACGGCCTGCGGGTGCTCAACACCCTGCTCGACTGGCCGGGCTCGCGCGTGCTGCTGACGGGCCAGGCGGACGAGCAGATCGCCATCCAGGCCTTCAACAACGGCCTGATCGACCAGTTCGTGCCCAAACAGACCACGGACATCACGCGCCACCTGCTCGGTGTGCTGCGCAAGCTGTCCCAGACGCCACACCCCCGGCTCAACACGCTGTGGCGTGCCGCCCTGCGGCCGGCGCAGCAGTCCATGCTGCAGATCCCGTCGGTGGCGCAGGCGCTGCGCGCGTACACCGAGCAGCACTGGGTGGAGTACGTGGTGCTCGGCGAGCCCTTCGGCCTGGTCGGCCTGGACTCCATGGGCAACTGCCACTGGCTGCAGCTCGAACCCACGGCTAGCCTGCCCGATCTGGCCGAGCTCGCGGGCTCGGCCGGGCTGGGCTTCGATGCCGTGCGCGCCGTGCAGGCCGGGCAACGGCTGGCTGCCGTGGAACTGCACCAGCAAATGGGCCTGCGGGGCCCGGTGCGGACCGCGCAGGCCTTCCCGGTCGGGGACGACGGCGTGCTCTCCGGCGCCCTGTTCAGCCTGGACCGCGCCGACCTGCCCCAGCCCATCTATGCCTACCGGCACTTTCTGGAAGCCCAGGGCGGGCGCGAGGTTCACGACACTTAGGGCCTGTCAACCCTATGCCGCCAGGGCCTCCTCCTGGGCGCCGGCCTGCACGCGGGCGCGCCGGGCACAAGGCCAATCCCAGGGTTTGACGATCGGCGCGATCTCGCGCGCCACCGCCTCCAGGTGATCGAGTTCGGCCTCGGTCAGCGCCGCGTTGAGCGTGAGTCGCACCAGGGCGCGCTTGCTGCTGGTGGCCGGGGCGCAGAAGATGGCGCCGAACACGCCGCGCTTTTCCAGCTCGTCGCGCAGGCGCATGGTGTCCGGCTCGGTGCCGGCTTCCAGCGAAATGATCTGCTCGGTGCCCTGGTGGATCCAGTAACCCAGGCCGCCCAGGGTGTCGCGCACCCGGCGGGTGATGGCCTTGAGGCGGGCCCGCTCGTCGTCGGCCTTCTGCAGCACCTCGACCGTGGCCCGCAGGCCGGCGATCTCATGGGGCAGCAGGCAGGAGCTGAAGATGTTGGGGAAGCTTGAGCTCAGGATGTAGTAGCGCATGCTGGCCGGTGCGGTGAAGAAGCCGGCGCGCCCCGCGACCGACTTGGCCAGGCTGGCGGAAATGAAGTGCACCCGGTCCGTCAGACCGAGTTCGGCGCACAGGCCCGCGCCGCCCGGGCCGTGCGTGCCCAGGGAATGCGACTCGTCGACCAGGATCATGCTGCCGTGCTTTTCCACCACCTCGATCATGGCTTCCAGCGGGCACACGGAACCGGTGGTGCTGTAGACCGAGTCCACCACCACCACGCCCGGGCCGTTCTTGGCCATGATCTTGTCCAGGTGGGCGGCGTCGTTGTGGCGGAAGGCAAAAGCCGGCGCGCGCGCGGCATGGGCCCCTTCCCACAGGGACGCGTGCGCCTGGGTGTCCAGGTACACCGGGGTGTTGGCGTCGGCGATGGACTGCAGCAGGCCGACGTTGGCCGAGTAGCCGGACTGGCAGACGAAGGCGTCTTCCTTGCCGACCCAGCCCGCCAGGGCCATTTCGAGCGCGCGCGTGGGGTGCTGCTGGAGGAGGAACACACCCGACTGCACCACGAACTCGCTGGACTTGGTGATGGCCTCGACCTGGGCCGCGACGATGCTCGGGTGGCCCGTCACGCTCAGGTAGTCGTTGCCGTCCAGGCGCACCGCATTGGGGCCGGGCGAAGAACCGTGCAGCACGAACTTGCCGCCCCAGTTGCCTTCCCAGCGGGGTTTGAAATCACGTTCCATCCGCTGAACCAGGGTGGCGGCCAGCGGTGGGTTCTTGTAAACGGCGTCTTGAGCGCGTTCCAGCGTTTCCATGGGATTCCCCTTAGCGGATAGAAAACCCCATTAAAAAAAGAAATCCGTGAAAAATCACACGACCCCTGTCAGGTTTGACAGGGGTTATGAGGCTTTCTTCTCAAGTTTCGGCTCGTTCTGCCGACAGGCGGTTACGCGGCGTAACAACCCTTGAACGGCTGGCTCAGTTCTGGCGCCAGGGCAATTCGCGGAACCGCCACCCCCCTTTGCGCCCCCGGTGGGCGTCGGCATCGGGGTCGCCTTCGAAGCCTTCGAGGATGTTGTAGGCCTCCAGCCCGAGCTCGGTGGCCCGCTTGGCGGCGGCAATGGAGCGCACGCCGCTGCGGCACAGCAGCACCAGCTTCTTGCCGCCGGCCGCTTCCCGCACCTGCTGATCGAAGGTCGGGTTCAGCGCCATGCCGGGCCACTGTTTCCAGGCGACGGGCACCGCGCCCGGCACAAAGCCCACCCACTCCCGCTCCGCGTCGGTGCGCACGTCCACCATCACCGCCTCGCCGCTCTGGACCCAGCGCCAGGCCAGTTCGGGCGATACGTCACCGGCGTAGGTGCCCTGGTGGGTGCCCGAGGGCGGCAGGGGCTGCATCTGCAGCGCGCCGTCGGCGTCGTGGCGCAGGCCGGACGTGAGGTTGGCCGGCACGGCCTCGTCGATGCGCCGGGGGCGCGGCAGGTTCAGCGAGTTCATCAGGGCCACGAACTCGGCCTCGGTCTTGCCCGCCACCCGCGTGTTGGTGGTTTTCTCGCGGCCGATGCTGGAACACGAACGGCCCTGGTAGTCGTGGCCGGGCCAGACGATGGTGTCGTCCGGCAGCGCGAACAGCACCTGGGTCAGGCTGCGGTACAGGGCCTCGGCACTGCCCGACTGGAAATCGGTGCGGCCGCACCCATTGATCAGCAGGGTGTCGCCGGTGAACACGTGGTTGCGCCAGAGAAAGCTCATGCTGCCGGCGGTGTGGCCCGGGGTGTGCAGGGCCTTGAGCACCTCCCCACCGAACTTCAGGGTGTCGCCATCCTGGAGCTGCACGCCCGCGGTGCCGATGCCACACCCCAGGGGCGCGGCGGTCTTGGCGCCAGCCAGCTCGGCCAGCCGGCCCGCGCTGGTGATGTGGTCGGCGTGGGCGTGGGTTTCCACCGTCCAGACCAGTTTGAGGCCGTATTCCCGCAGGGTCGCGAGATCGCGCTCGATCTGCTCGTCCACCGGATCGATGAGCAGCGCGTCGCGGCTGAGTTGGTCGAACAGCACGTAGGTGTAGGTGCTGGAGGCGGGGTCGAACAGCTGGATCGGTTTCATCTGAAAGCACAAGTGGAACTCGGGGGCCGACCATCATGCCCGAGGCTGGGCGTTATGGATTTTCAACAGGGCGTGAAGATATTTTCACGCCCATTTTTGGTGCTGGAACAGCCAAAAACAAGGGCTTGCAGCCACGTGCTATTCACTGGTCGGTGAAAACCCTGCGCTCCGCCGTGGCACCTTGGGCGCATCATCGGCGCCTCATCAACCCGACTGGAGACAACAGATGACTGACAAGAAGACCGTCACTTCGCGCCGAGGCATGCTCAAAGGCGCCGCCGTCGCGGCCGGCGCCATGTCCGTGCCCATGATTGCCACCGCGCAGACCACCACGCTGCGCTTCCAGAGCACCTGGCCGGCCAAGGACATCTTCCACGAGTACGCAGGTGATTTCGCGAAGAAGGTCAATGACATGGCCGGCGGTCGTCTGAAGATCGAGGTGTTGCCAGCGGGCTCGGTGGTACCGGCCTTCCAGTTGCTGGACGCGGTGGCCAAGGGCACGCTGGACGGCGGCCACGGCGTGGTCGCCTACTGGTACGGCAAGAACTCCGCCCTGGCCCTGTGGGGCTCCGGCCCGGGCTACGGCATGGACGCCAACATGGTGCTCGCCTGGCACAAGTACGGCGGCGGCAAGGCGCTGATGGAAGAGATCTACAAGAGCCTGAACCTCGACGTGGTCTCCTACCTGTACGGCCCCATGCCTTGCCAGCCATTGGGCTGGTTCAAGAAGCCGGTGTCCAAGGTCACGGACATGAAGGGCCTGAAGTTCCGCACCGTGGGCCTGGCGGTGGACGTGTTCACCGACATGGGCACCGCCGTCAACCCGCTGCCCGGCGGCGAGATCGTGCCGGCGCTGGACCGCGGCCTGATCGACGCGGCCGAATTCAACAACGCCTCCAGCGACCGCGTGCTGGGCTTCCCCGACGTCGCCAAGAACTGCATGCTGCAGAGCTTCCACCAGTCCGGCGAGCAGTTCGAGATCCTGTTCAACAAGACCAAGCTCAACGCCCTGCCTGCCGAACTCAAGTCCATCATCGAGTACGCGTCGGAAGCCTCCAGCGCCGACATGAGCTGGAAGGCCATCGACCGCAACTCGCAGGACTATGAAGCGCTGAAGAAGGGTGGCGTGAAGTTCTACAAGACGCCCGATCCGATCCTGCGCGCGCAGCTGGCTTCGTGGGACAAGACCATTGCCAAGAAGGCGGCCGAGAACCCCTTGTTCAAGAAGGTGCTCGACTCGCAGAAGGCCTTCGCGCAGCGCGCCGGCCAATGGCAGAACGACTACACGGTCGACTTCAAGATGGCCTTCAACCACTACTTCGCCAAGAAGAGCTGATCCCGGCACAGGGGAACGAGGGGCATGGCGCCGGCGCGATGCCCCCTTTTTTTGCCCGTTTCACCGCGCCGGCTGAGGAATCACGATGCAATCCATCTTGTGGACCATCGATCGGCTGTCCACGCTGATCGGCAAGGTCTTTGCCTGGTGCGCCCTCCTGCTGACGCTGCTGATCAGCTGGGAGGTGTTTTCGCGCTATGTGCTGAACGAACCCCACGCCTGGGTGCTCGACGCCCAGATCATGTTGTACGGCACCATGTTCATGACGGCCGGCGCCTACACCCTGTCCAAGAACGGGCACGTCCGGGGGGACGTGCTCTATGGTTTCTTTCAGCCGCGAACCCAGGCCACCGTGGACCTGGTGCTCTACATCGTGTTCTTCCTGCCCGGCATCGTCGCGCTGACCTGGGCCGGCTGGATCTACGCCGGCGAATCGCTCGCGATCCGCGAACAGACCTTCTCGGCCGACCCCCTGCCGCTGTACCCCTTCAAGTATGTGATTCCGCTGGCGGGCATCACGCTGCTGCTGCAGGGCCTGGTGGAGATCGTGCGCTGCGTCCAATGCATCCAGACCGGCGCCTGGCCGGCGCGTGAAGACGACGTGCAGGAAGTTGACGTCGAAAAACTCAAGGAAATGGTCAACGTGAAAGACGAAGACATCGCCGCACTCGACGCCGTGGTCGTCGCCCAGGAGAAAAAACAATGAAGTTGCGCAAGGAACTCTGGTTCGGCCTCAGCTTCATGGCCCTCATCGTGGTCCTGGCGGCCGTGGTGCTGCTGCGCGCCGAAACCATCACCCAGGGTCACCTGGGCCTGCTGATGCTCTCGCTGGTGGTCGTGGCGATCATGCTGGGCTTTCCCACCGCGTTCACGCTCATGGGCATGGGCATGCTGTTCACCTGGCTGGCCTACGACAGGGACGTCACGCACACGCTGGACCTGATGGTGCAATCGGCCTACAAGACCATGGCCAACGATGTGCTCATCGCCATCCCGCTGTTCGTCTTCATGGGCTACCTCGTGGAGCGCGCGAACCTGATCGAGTCGCTCTTCAAGAGCATGCACCTGGCCATGGCCCGGCTGCCCGGCGCGCTGGCAGTGCGCAACGCTGGTGACCTGCACCATCTTCGCCACGGCCACCGGCATCGTCGGCGCGGTGGTGACGCTGATGGGCCTGCTGGCCTTGCCGGCCATGCTGCGCGCCGGCTACAGCGTGCCGCTGGCGGCTGGCGCCATCACGGCGGGGGGCTGCCTGGGCATCCTGATCCCGCCTTCGGTGCTGCTGATCGTCTACGGTGCCACGGCCGGCGTGTCTGTGGTCCAGTTGTACGCTGGCGCGTTTTTCCCCGGGCTGATGCTGGCTTCCCTGTACATCGTGTACGTGATCATCGTGGCCAAGCTCAAGCCGCAATGGGCACCGCCGCTGAGCGCCGAAGAGCGCCAGGTCCACCTGCCCACGTTGACCCAGCGCCTGACCACCGACCCGACCGCCCACGCGGTGCTGGGCTTGCTCAAGGGCCGGCGCAATGCCGATGTGCCCCTGTCGCACCTGCTCAAGCAGATCGGCATGGCCGCGCTGCCCGCGCTGATCTTCGCTGCGGTGATGATCCCGAGCTACCAGGCGGTTACCACGGTGAGAGCCGAGGCGGTGTACGAGATCGAGGAAATCGGCGCCAGCCGCTCCAGCGCCTCCGAAGGCGGTGGCCTGGCCGAGCCCCCGGCCGAAGGGGGCCTGGCCGAACCGCCATCCGAATCGGGCGGCCTGGCCGAACCTCCGGCGGACCCCGATGTGCCCGAGTCCGCTGGCGCCCTGCAACCCCCTCCCGGTGCCGACGCCGCCGCGGCCGAACCCGCCGCTGCGGCGCAAGCAGCGGTCGAAGGGGTCGAGGTGGACGAAGAAATCGCCACGACCCAGCCCGCCCCCACCTGGTGGTGGGTGGTGTTTGCGGTCATGGGCGCGCTCGTCACCCTGTTCTACCTGTTCCTCAGCTTCGCCCGGCTTGAAATCTTCAAGATGCTGCTGGCCTCGTTCTTCCCGCTGGTGCTGCTGATCCTGAGCGTGCTGGGTTCGATCGTGCTGGGCCTGGCGACGCCGACGGAGGCGGCGGCCATGGGGGCGCTGGGCGGCATGCTGCTGGCAGCCGCCTACCGGCGGCTCAACATGGCCGTGCTCAAGGAATCGGTCTACCTGACCGCCAAGACCTCGGCCATGGTGTGCTGGCTGTTCGTGGGCTCGGCGATCTTCTCCGCGGCGTTCGCGCTGTTGGGCGGGCAGGCGCTGGTGGAGCAGTGGGTGCTCAGCATGGAACTCACCAAGATCGAGTTCCTGGTGATGACCCAGATCATCATCTTCCTGCTGGGCTGGCCGCTGGAATGGACCGAGATCATCGTGATCTTCATGCCGATCTTCATTCCCCTGCTGGCCCATTTCGACGTGGACCCGCTGTTCTTCGGCCTGCTGGTGGCGCTGAACCTGCAGACCGCCTTCCTCAGCCCGCCGGTGCGATGGCCGCCTTCTACCTGAAGGGCGTGGCCCCGCCGCACGTCACGCTGAACCAGATCTTCCTGGGCATGCTGCCGTTCATGGGCATCCAGATCCTGGCCATCGTGCTGCTGTACATGTTCCCCGGCATCGGCCTGTGGCTGCCGCAGCTGCTCTACAAGTGATCTGACGGGTTCGATCCACCCTAGGGGGCGCTTCGGCGCCCCTTCTTTTTTGGGGGAAACGGGTTATATTACGTTTACGTAAACGTCAATTGACCGGATGCGCGAAGAATCGTGTCCGAGCCCCCTAGCTGGAGACCGCATGCCCCGCCCGAACGACGCCTCCCTGCCCTTTCCGCGTGCGGCCCTGCGTGCGGGCAAGAACGGCGCGTGGCGCGGCTGGCAGATCGAGCCTGTGGCCGAGGGCGCGCCGGCCACCAAGGTCTCTCTCAAGAAGCTCAAGCCGGACGCCAAGCCCTTTTCCAGCGGCGACAAGGCGGCCGACCAAGCCAGCGTGCAGGCCATCGCCGAAGAACTCGACGGCTTGCAGGACCTGTTCTACGCCGACCGCCGCTTCAAGCTGCTCGTGGTGCTGCAGGGCACCGACACCGCCGGCAAGGACGGCACCGTGCGAGGCGTGTTCGCACGCACCAGCCCGCTGGGCGTGCACACCGTGGGCTGGAAAGCCCCGACCGAGGTCGAGCGCGACCACGACTACCTCTGGCGCATCCACCAGCAGGTGCCCGGCGCCGGCGAGACCATGGTCTTCAACCGCAGCCACTACGAAGACGTGCTGGTGCCCGTGGTCAACCGCTGGATCACGCCCGCCCAGACCGCTCAGCGCTACGCGCAGATCAATCACTTCGAGCGCCTGCTCGCCGAGACCGGCACCGTGATCCTGAAGTTCATGTTGCACATCGGCAGCGACGAGCAGCGCCAACGCCTGCAGGAGCGCGTGGACGACCCGACCAAACACTGGAAGTTCAGCGAAGGCGACATCGACGTGCGCAAGCAGTGGGCCGACTACCAGCGCGCCTACGAGGCGCTGCTGGCCCGCACCAGCACCCCCTGGGCACCCTGGAACGTGGTCCCCGCCAACTCCAAGACCCACCGCAACCTGATGATCGCGACCATCGTGCGCGACACCCTCAAGGCCCTCGACCTGCGTTACCCGCCGCCCAAGCCCGCCTTGGCCGGCCTGCGCATCGAATGAGGCTTTCCGCCATCCGCCCCCAGAGAGAGACACCATGAGCAACCTCGCCGCCGAGTACCAGGCACTGGCGAACTACCGCCCCACGCACAAGGTGCGTTTCGTCACCGCCGCCAGCCTGTTCGACGGGCACGACGCCGCCATCAACATCATGCGGCGCATCCTGCAGGGCATGGGCGCCGAGGTGATCCACCTGGGCCACAACCGCTCGGTGGACGAGGTGGTCACCGCCGCGCTGCAGGAAGACGCGCAAGGCATCGCCATCAGCTCCTACCAGGGCGGCCATGTGGAGTACTTCAAGTACATGGTGGACCTGCTCAAGAGCCGGGGCGGCGAGCACATCCAGGTGTTCGGCGGCGGCGGCGGCGTGATCGTGCCGGCCGAGATCCGCGAGCTGCAGGACTACGGTGTGACGCGCATCTACAGCCCCGAAGACGGCCAGAAGATGGGCCTGGCCGGGATGATCGGCGAGATGGTGATGCGCTGCGACCGCGACCTCAGCCCCTACGCGCCCAAGGCGCTGGCGGCCATCGAGGGCCAGGGCGAGATGAACTGGCGCGCGCTGGCCCAGCTCATCACGGTGCTGGAGAACGGCAGCGCGGACGCGGCCATCGTCTCCGCCCTGCGCGAGCAGGCCCAGACCAGGAAGGTGCCGGTGCTCGGCATCACCGGCACGGGCGGCGCGGGCAAGTCCTCGCTTACCGACGAGCTCATCCGCCGCCTGCGGCTGGACCAGGACGACCGCCTGCGTGTGGCCGTGATCTCCATCGACCCCTCGCGCCGCAAGAGCGGCGGCGCGCTGCTGGGCGACCGCATTCGCATGAACGCCATCAACCCCTGGGGCCAGGGGCCGCGCGTCTACATGCGCTCGCTGGCCACGCGCGACTTCGGCAGCGAGATCAGCGCCGCCCTGCCCGACGTGATCGCGGCCTGCAAGTGCGCGGGCTTCGACCTGATCGTGGTCGAGACCTCCGGCATCGGCCAGGGCGACGCGGCCATCGTGCCGCACGTGGACCTGCCCATGTACGTCATGACGCCCGAGTTCGGCGCGGCCAGCCAACTCGAGAAGATCGACATGCTGGACTTCGCCGCCTTCGTGGCCATCAACAAGTTCGACCGCAAGGGTGCGCTCGACGCCCTGCGCGACGTGGCCAAGCAGGTGCAGCGCAACCAGGAAGCCTGGAGCACGCCGCCCGACCAGATGCCGGTGTTCGGCACCATGGCCGCGCGCTTCAACGACGACGGGGTGACCGCGCTGTACCAGGCGCTGAAAGTCCGCCTGGGCGACCTCGGCCTGCCGTTGCAGGAGGGCCGGCTGCCCGCCGTGAAGGTGCGCCACAGCACCAACCAGACGCCCATCGTGCCGCCCGCGCGCACGCGTTACCTGGCCGAGATCAGCGACACGGTGCGCGGCTACAAGAAGAAGGCGATCGAGCAGTCGCGCCTGGCGCGCGAGATCCAGCAGCTCAACGCCAGCGCGGCCATGCTGCGCAAGGACAAGCCCGAACGCGCGCGCGCCGCCGAGGCGGTGATCGACCTCGCTCAATTGCGCGAACTCGACCAGGATCCGGCCGCGCGCAAGCTGCTCGCCCAGTGGCCCGACATGCAGAAGGCCTACGCGGGCGATGAGTACGTGGTGAAGATCCGCGACAAGGAGATCCGCACCGCGCTCACCACCAAGAGCCTGTCGGGCACCACCATCCGCAAGGTCGCGCTGCCCAAGTACGAGGACCACGGCGAGATCCTGAAGTGGCTGATGTTGGACAACGTGCCCGGCAGCTTCCCCTACACCGCCGGCACCTTCGCCTTCAAGCGCGAGGGCGAGGACCCCACGCGCATGTTCGCCGGCGAAGGCGACGCCTTCCGCACCAACCGCCGCTTCAAGCTGCTCTCCGAAGGCATGGCCGCCAAGCGCCTGTCCACCGCCTTCGACTCGGTCACGCTCTACGGCAACGACCCCGACCCGCGCCCCGACATCTACGGCAAGGTGGGCAACTCCGGCGTGAGCATCGCCACGCTCGAGGACATGAAGGTGCTCTACGGCGGCTTCGACCTCTGCCACCCGGCCACCTCGGTCTCCATGACCATCAACGGCCCGGCGCCCAGCATCCTGGCGATGTTCATGAACACCGCAATCGACCAGAACCTGGAGAAGTTCGAAACCGAGAACGGGCGCCAGCCCACCGCCACCGAGGCCGCCAAGATCCGTGAATGGGTGCTGGCGAACGTGCGCGGCACGGTGCAGGCCGACATCCTGAAAGAAGACCAGGGCCAGAACACCTGCATCTTCTCGACCGAGTTCTCGCTCAAGGTGATGGGCGACATCGCCGAGTACTTCGTGCACCACGACGTGCGCAACTTCTACTCGGTGTCCATCAGCGGGTACCACATCGCCGAGGCCGGCGCCAACCCCATCAGCCAGCTCGCCTTCACGCTCTCCAACGGCTTCACCTTCGTGGAGGCCTACCTGGCGCGCGGCATGCACATCGACGACTTCGCGCCCAACCTGAGCTTCTTCTTCAGCAACGGCATGGACCCGGAGTACACCGTGCTCGGCCGCGTGGCGCGCCGCATCTGGGCCACCTCGATGCGCGACCGCTACGGCGCGAACGAGCGCAGCCAGAAGCTGAAGTACCACGTGCAGACCAGCGGCCGCTCCCTGCACGCGCAGGAGATCCAGTTCAACGACATCCGCACCACGCTGCAGGCGCTGATCGCGATCTACGACAACTGCAACAGCCTGCACACCAACGCCTTCGACGAGGCCATCACCACCCCCACCGAAGACTCGGTGCGCCGCGCGATGGCGATCCAGCTCATCATCAACCGCGAGTGGGGCCTGCGCAAGAACGAAAACCCCAACCAGGGCGCCTTCATCATCGACGAGCTCACCGAGCTGGTGGAAGAGGCCGTGCTGCAGGAGTTCGAGAAGATCGCCGAACGCGGCGGCGTGCTGGGCGCGATGGAGACCGGCTACCAGCGCGGCAAGATCCAGGACGAGTCCATGCACTACGAGATGCTCAAGCACACCGGCGAGTACCCGATCGTGGGCGTGAACACCTTCCGCAACCCGCACGGCGACCTCACGCCCGAGACGCTGGAGCTCGCGCGCTCGACCGACGACGAGAAGCAGAACCAGCTCAAGCGCCTGGCCGACTTCCACGCGCGCCATGCCCACGAGTCGCCCGCCATGCTGCAGCGCCTGCGCCAGGCCGTGATCGAGAACGGCAACGTGTTCGAGGTGCTGATGGACGCGGTTCGCGTGTGCTCGCTCGGCCAGATTACCAGCGCGCTGTTCGAGGTGGGTGGGCAGTACCGCCGCAACATGTGAGCCTCGGGCCTCGCGGCCCCAGGTTCACATCGGGTTCGCCAGCGGCAGGTTGAGCAGCAGGTTCTGCGGCTTGAGCTTGAGCAGGCCATCGGGCCCCATCGCCAGGCCCAGGTAGACCGGCTTGCCGCGCACGTCGGCACGCATGTCCTGCGGGTCGGCGAAGCTCAGCCGGAACAGGCTGATCAGCCGGCGCTGGCGCTCGGGGTCCACCTCGTTGCCCAGGTAGAGGTCGTTGAGCAGCGCGGTCGAGGCCACATCCAGCCCCACATGCCAGCGCCAGGACGGGTCTTCCACCCGTGACTCGGGCTGGATCTTCACGGCCACGCCGTGGAAATGGCGCACCCACTTCTCCAGCACCGATGCCAGCGCCTTCAGACCCGAGCGGGAGCGTGCCATGGTGAGCGTGAGCCCATGCGGCAATTCGTTCTGGATTTCGTGCGTGAGGTCGAGCACGAAGTTGAAGCGCCCAGCCCCCTCCCGGCTGCGCAGGTAACGCGGCGCGTTGTCGTCGCCCAGCACCTCGATCTGCGTGGCCGGCAGGGCCGCGCCGCCCTGCACCAGCAGGCGCCCCAGCTCGCCCAGGCCACCGGTTTCATTGAGCAGGTCCAGCACCTCGCTGTCGCCGCTGAGCACGCGGCCGTCCTGCACGCTCACGCGCTGGCGGCGAAACAGCATCTCGGCCGCGCGCCAGGCCCAGGCGTCGGGCTCGTCCTCCAGCAGGCGGCACACCAGGGCCTGCACCACCAGGTCCAGGAACAGCGGCGGGATCTGGATGGCGCCGGCCTGGAAGAAGCCGGCGTAGGCGGCTTCGAGCGAGCCGGCGGCGATCACCGCGTCCCGGAAGTCCAGGAACAGGCGGTGGTTGGCGCGCGCGTCGTCGTCCTCGAAGGCGTCCAGCTCGGCTGCCGTCACGGCGCGCGTGGGCGCGGCCATCAAGGCAGCGTGCAGCGCGCGCTCGGCTGCACAGGATTCCTCAACCAGCGCGAGTTCCGGGCGCTGGAGCCAGAGCCGCCAGTAGCCGTCGGTGGGGCTCAGCCAGCCGCGCGCATCGCGGTTGAGCAATTCGTGGCCGCAGGACGACCAGATGGGGAGTGAAGAGGCGTCGGACATGAAGAAAACCCGCTGCGCGCGGGGGCGCGTGGCGGGTTGGGAGTCGAGGGGTGAACGCATTGTCGTTCACCTGCGGCGGCGCCGGGGCGCCGCGGGTTCAGGGTGCGGCCTGCAAGGCGCCGGCTTTGCGGCTGCCCGTGATCGCCCGCGAGGCGTAGGGCGCGGGCGCATCGCGCGTGTAGGTCGCATCCGGCACGCCCGCCAGGCCGATCAGGGCCTGCAGCGTGGCATTCGGCCAGAAGTTGGGGCTGCTGATGTTGCTTGCGCCCGGGATGTTGGTGCGCAACCGAGTTCACGTTGTTCGACTGCGTCAAGTTGGAGAAGCTGCTGGCGAACAAGGACTGGTTGCCGGTCCCCACGAACAGGTTGGCCGTGAGCGCGACCGAGGCGCCGCCGGCCACGGACAGGTAGGCGCCGCCCGAACGGGTGATGGCGACGGTGTTGTGCACCATCTCCAGCGAGGTGTTGGGGTTCGACAGGCCCTCCATGCCATAGGCGATCGCGTTGTTGTTCTGCGCGTTCGGGCCCTTCTGGAACAAGTTGCCCTTCAGGACCACGCGGCCGCCGTTGGGGAAATCGGCCAGGTAGCTGGAATTGCCGCTGGGCCCGTCCATGAAGTAGCTGTTCTGGATGATGGACTCGCGCGCCCGGCTCTTGAGGTTGTGGCCGACCTTGGCCTCGTGGAAATAGCTGGAGTTCACCGTCAGCCGGTCGATCTGGTTGACGTAGATGTTGTGCGTGTAGCCATCGCCCAGGCCGTTGCGCGCGAACTCCGAACTTTCGATCGTGATGGTGGCCGAACCGGCGTTGGCGAGGATGCCGTTCTGGTTGTCGTAGAAGCCGCTGTTGAGGATGCGCAGGTCGCCCGTGTGCTCGGCGCGGATGCCGGCGCCGTTCTGGTCGGGCACCGTGGTGTCGCGGAACTCGATGTTGTCGATGGTGATGTTCGCGCCCGACACCACCCACAGGCCCTTGCCCCGGGCGTTGTTGCCGTTGGCGAACAGGCGCGCGCGGCTGCCCACGCCGCAGATGGTGAGGTTGTTGACGGTCCAGGAAGCGACGTCGCCCCGGTAGTCGCCGCCCGCGATCTTGATCACATCGCCGGCCTGCGCCACCGCGGCCGCCGCGCTGGGCATGGCGTAGGTCTTGCCAGGGCCCACCTGAAGCACGCGGCCCGGTGCGGTGTCGCAAGCCGCGCCGGCCGACAAGGGAGGCGCCGGCGATGGCGTGGCGCTGCCGCCCCCTCCGCCACCACCGCCTGACGGGCTGTCGCCACTACCGCCGCCGCCCCCTCCACCACCACCGCCACCACAGGCGCTCAAGGTGGCAGCCAGCAACAGCGCGAAGCCGGGAACAACGAGGGAAGAGGACAGGCGGCGAGCAGGGGCGCTCAGGTGCGGAGTGGGTTGGATGTTCAAGATAGGCAACGGAAGAAAAACAGACACCGGCCAGGCAGGCCAATCGTCCGCGTTCTGATGAAGGGGTCCGGATCCATCGAAGACAAGGGTGCGGGGTGGAGTATCGCCGCTCAGCGCCCTGCCCCGCGCCAGGACCGGGAAACGGCCGCCAGTGTGGCCGCTGGCACCGGATCGCCTGCCACAGAACGTGTTTTTATGTAACCGAGATTCGCCGCCCTGCCCCGCAGCCCCGCTGGGCGCGGCTTCGGCCGTAACAGCTCATACGCTTTGATGCATGAAAAGGCCCGCGCGAGGCGGGCCTGGTAAGCGGTGCGCGGACCGGGCTCAGGGCGCGGACTGCAGCGCGCCGGCCTTGCGGCTGCCCGAGATCGCGCGCAGTGCGTAGGGCGCGGGCGCGTCGCGGGTGTAGCTGGCGTCGGGCACCACGGACAGGGCAATCAGGGACTGCAGCGTCGCGTTGGGCCAGAAGTTCGGGGTGGCGACGTTGGACGCGCCCGGGATGTTGCTGCGCAACCGAGGTCACGTTGTTCAACTGCACCGCGCTGCCGGCGGCGTACCCGCCGGTGATCAGCGCGGGGCTGCCCGTGCCGGCGAACAGGTTGGCCGTGAGCTTGACCGAGCTGGTGCCGTTGGCGATGGCCAGGAAGGCGCCGCCCGAGCGGGTGATGACCACCGTGTTGTGCACGGCCTCGAAGGTGTTGCTCGGGTTGGACAGGCCCTCGGCGCCGTAGGAGATGGCGTTGGGGTTGTCCGCGTTCGGGCCCTTGTGGAACATGTTGCCCTTCAGCACCACCTTGCCGCCGTTGGGGAAGTCGGCCAGGTAGCTCGACGTGCCGGTGGCGCCGTCCATGAAGTAGCTGTTCTCGATCACCGACTCCTTCGCCCGGCTCTTGAAGTTGTGGCCGATCTTGGCTTCGTGGAAGTAGCTGGAGGTCACCGCGATGCGGTTGATCTGGTTCACGTAGATGTTGTGCGTGTAGCCATCGCCCCGGCCGTTGCGGCCGAACTCGGAGCGGTCGATCGTGATCGTGGTCGCGCCGGCCGCGGCCAGGATGCCGTTCTCGTTGTCGAAGAAGCCGCTGTTGCGCACCGTCAGGTTGACGCCGGGTTCCACGCGGATGCCGGCGCCGTTCTGGTCGGGCACGGTGGCGTTGCGGAACTCGATGTTGTCGATCGTGATGTTGGGGCTGGAGACCACCCACAGGCCCTTGCCCTGCACGTTTTTCCCATCGGCGAACAGGCGGGCCTTGCCGCCCACGCCGCAGATGGTGAGGTTGCTGGCCTTCCAGGTCGCCGCGTCACCGCGGTAGTCGCCGGCGGTGATCTTGATCACGTCACCGGCCTGCGCCACGGCGGCGGCGGCGCTCGGCACGCTGTAGGTCTTGCCCGGGCCCACCTGCAGCACGCGGCCGGTGGCCGTGTCGCAGGCCGTGCCCGAGGGAGCGGGTGCCGGCGCGGGTGCGGGAGCAGGGGCTGGCGCCGGTGCAGGCGCGGGAGCCGGCGCAGGGGCTGGCGCGGGTGCCGGTGCGGGAGCAGGGGCCGGCGCAGGAGCGGGGGCTGGTGCGGGTGAAGGCGCCGGGGCGGGAGCCGGCGCGGGTGCAGGCGCCGGGGCTGGCGCGGCAGCGGCCATCACTTCACAAGTCTTGGTCGCGCCCTTGGCGGGATCGCTGCCGAAATAGCTGGCGGTGCACATGCCGGCCGTGCGGACCGTCTTGTAGGCCCAGCGGGTGCCGGTGCCATAACGCACGTTCTTCGTGCCGGAGAACCAGAAAATCTTGCCTTCGTTGGCGACCTTGGTCCAGGTCGCGGAGGCCGTCTGAGCCTGGGCCGGGGCTGTGGCGGCCACCATCGAGAACATGACCGCACAGGCGGCCAACACACCGGCGTGCGAAGCCGGACGGGAGAGGGAATCGAGTTGGGACATGGGAAGAATCACCTGAGAGCTGAAGAAAGAACGGCCGCCTCCTGAACACGGGTCTTCCGTGCCCTCCTGCCTGGCGGTCCGGCGGTTTATGGGGATGACTGCAGTGCGCCCGCCTTGCGGCTGCCCGAGATCGCCCGCGAGGCATAGGGCGTGGGCGCATCGCGCGTGTAATTCGAGTCCGGCACCACCGACAGGCCGATCAGGGCCTGCAGCGCCGCGTTGGGCCAGAAGTTCGGGCTGGCGATGCTGCTGGCGCCCGGGATGTTGCTGCGCCACGGAGGTCACGTTGTTCGACTGCGCCGCGTTGCCGGCGGCGTAGCCGCCCGTGATCAGCGACGGACTGCCCGTGCCGGCAAACAGGTTGGCCGCGAGCGTGACCGACGAGGTGCCGCTGGCGATGGCCAGGAAGGCGCCGCCCGAGCGGGTGATGGCCACGGTGTTGTGCACGGCCTCGAAGGTGTTGGTCGGGTTCGACAGGCCCTCCGCACCGTAGGAAATGGCATTCGGGTTGCTCGCCTGCGGCCCCTTGTGGAACAGGTTGCCGCGCAGGTAGACGCGGCCGCCGTTCGGGAAGTCGGCGAGGTAGCTCGACGTGCCCGTGGGGCCGTCCATGAAGTAGCTGTTCTCGATCACCGTCTCCCGGGCCCGGCTCTTGAGGTTGTGGCCCACCTTGGCTTCATGGAAGTAGCTGCGGCTCACCGTCAGCCGGTTGATCTGGTTGACGTAGATGTTGTGCGTGTAGCCATCGCCCAGGCCGTTGCGCGCGAACTCGGAGCCTTCGATGGTGATGGTCGACGAACCCGCGTTGGCCAGGATGCCGTTCTGGTTGTCGTAGAAGCCGCTGTTGATGATGCGCAGGTCGCCCCCGTGTTCGGCGCGGATGCCGGCACCGTTCTGATCGGGCACCGTGGTGTCGCGGAACTCGACGCTGTCGATGGTGATGTTCGAGCCGGTGACCACCCACAGGCCCTTGCCACGGGCGTTGTTGCCGTTGGCGAACAGGCGGGCCTTGCCACCCACGCCGCAGATGGTCAGGTTGTTGACGGTCCAGGAAGCGACGTCGCCCCGGTAGTCGCCGGCGGTGATCTTGATCACGTCACCCGACTGCGCCGCAGCCGCCGCGGCGCTGGGCATGGCGTAGGCCTTGCCCGGTCCGACCTGCAACACGCGGCCGGTGGCGGCATCGCAGGCGGTGGCCGAGGGGGCCGGTGCCGGTGCCGGTGCGGGGGCTGGAGCTGGCGCAGGAGCTGGCGCAGGAGCTGGCGCAGGAGCAGGAGCAGGAGCAGGAGCAGGAGCAGGAGCAGGAGCAGGGCTTGGCGCTGGCGAAGGGCGAGGTGCTGGCGAAGGAGCCGGGCTCGGCGCTGGTGCCCCGGCCACCGGTTCGTTGACCGTGCCACCACCCGTGGCCGCCCCTCCGCCGCCCCCACCACCGCAGGCGGTGAGCGTGGCCGCGAACAGCGCGGCCAGCAAGGGCAGCGACCTGCGGGTCGAAGGGCCCTCCATCCAGGGCGTCGGGGTCGGAATCGGAGTCGGGTTCATATCGGCGGCACAAAAACACCTTGACGCTCACACGAGGGCGGCGGCAGGGGCGATCGGGAAAGGGTTCCAGGTCACACTGCGCTGCAGTGTCGGACAGGCCAGGAACGTGAGATAAATCACCACGATGGGCGGAGACCCGCTCAGCGCGAACGGAGTATCAGCTTCCCAACGGCTTGGAGTCCGGCACGAAAGGTGTGGGTTGGTAACAAAATTCCCCGCCCGAAAAGAGGTGCCCGGTGGAGGGTGTGTGTGCAATGTCCGCCCGCCGACCGGTGGCTGGTAACACGCCATACGTTTTGAAACCAGCCCGAAGGCCGTCACACTCGGGATTCACCGACTCACAATACCGCCATGCAAAAAAACCTCAGCCTCATCGGGGTGCCGACCGACATCGGCGCCGGTGCCCGCGGTGCCTCCATGGGGCCCGAGGCCTTGCGCGTCGCGGGCCTGCGCGACGGTGCTCGAAGGCCAGGGCCTGAGCGTCGCCGACCGCGGCAACCTCGGCGGTCCGGCCAATCCCTGGTTGCCGCCCACCGACGGCTACCGCCACCTGGGTGAAGTGGTGGCCTGGAACCAGACCCTTCACGAGGCCGTGCACGCCGAACTTGCGCTGGGCCGCCTGCCCATCGTGCTCGGCGGTGACCACTGTCTGGGCCTGGGCTCGATCAGCGCGGTGGCGCGCCACTGCCGCGAGGCGCGCAAGAAGCTGCGCGTGCTCTGGCTCGACGCCCACGCCGACTTCAACACCGCCGCGCTCACGCCCAGCGGCAACATCCACGGCATGCCGGTGGCCCTGCTCTGCGGCATGGGCCCGCCCGAACTCACCGGCATCGGCGGCACCACGCCGGCCATCGACGCCGGCGTGGTGCGGCAGATCGGCATCCGCAGCGTGGACGCGGGCGAGAAGCGCCTGGTGCACCAGGCCGGCCTGGAGGTGTTCGACATGCGCTACATCGACGAAATGGGCATGCGCCACACCATGGAGCAAGCGCTGATGGGCGTGGACGAGCAGACCCACCTGCACGTGAGCTTCGACGTGGACTTTCTCGACCCGGAGATCGCGCCCGGCGTGGGCACCACCGTGCTCGGCGGCCCGACCTACCGCGAGGCGCAGCTGTGCATGGAGATGATCGCGGACACCGGCCGGCTGTGCTCGCTCGACGTGATGGAGCTCAACCCCGCGCTCGATGTGCGCAACCGCACCGCCGAGCTGGCGGTGGACCTGATCGAAAGCCTGTTCGGCAAGTCCACCCTGATGCGCAAAAACTAAAGTTGTAACTCAATTACAACCAAAGGCTGCCCACGAGGGCAAGCAGCCATCAGCTCTTGCCAACCACTTCGAAGTGCTCGACCACCGGAGGCTGGGCGAAAAACGGCCCGACGATGGCGCGCCACTGCGGGAAGGCATCGGAGCCCCGGAAGGCCACGGTGTGGTCTTCCAGCGTCTCCCACTGGATCAGCAACAGGTAGCGCCCGGGGGTCTCGATGCTGCGCTGGACCTGGTAGCCCTTGAAGCCCTTCGAATGGGCGATGACGGTGCTCACCCCACGAAGAATGGCCTCTTCAAAGGCTGCGCTCTTCAGGGGGTCGATGCGGATGTCGGCGTGCTCGAGAATCATCTTGTGGAGCCCCCCGCGCCGCCTCGCGTCACCCCCCAGGGGGCGATGCCTGCGGCCTGGCAAAGCCAGTTCCGCGGCATCCTGGATGACGTGCGTGCGCGCCGGAGGAGAGTGGTGGATCGGAGAAGCAAGGTTAACCGGGAACCGCGTGGAACCGGCTTTGCCGGGCCACTGCGGTTGCCCTTTCGGGGGGTGACGCGCCGTCAGGCGCGGCGCGGGGGGGACGATCGGCTCTCATCATATCGACCGCCTTCTCCGCCATCATGATCACCGGGGCATTGGTGTTGCCCCCCACCACGCTGGGCATCACCGACGCGTCCACCACGCGCAGGCCCGCCACGCCGTGCACGCGCAGGCGCGCATCCACCACGTCCAAGCCCCCCGGCGCGCCATCCGGCCCCATGCGGCAGGTGCCCACGGGGTGGTAGATGGTGTCGGCATGACCGCGGATGAATTGTTCGATCTGCGTGTCGCTCTGCGCCTGGGCCGACGAGGCCGACTCGGTGCCACCATGGCGCGTGAGTGCGGGTTGCTGCAGCAGCGCGCGCATGCGCTTGAAGCCCCGCACCAGGCGCGCGGTGTCGTCGCTGTCCTGCAGAAAGGCGGGGTCGATCAGCGGCGCGGCCTGCGGGTCGGCGCTGGCCAGGCGCAGGCTGCCGCGGCTCTTGGGGCGCAGCAGGCACACGTGGCACGAGTAACCGTGGCCGAACACCGTCTTGCGGCCATGGTCCACCAGCTTGCCGACCACGAAGTGCAGCTGCAGGTCGGGAATGGGCTCTTCGGGCGCGCTCTTGATGAAGCCGCCCGCTTCGGCGAAGTTGGTGGTCAGCATGCCGCTGCGCTGGCGCCGCCATTCGAAGATGCCGCGCACCGCGCGCGCCACGCCGGTGAGCGAGAGGCCGAACAGGTCCTTGACCTTCGGCGCGTTGACCACCATCACCACGTCCACGTGGTCGTGCAGGTTCTGGCCCACGCCCGGTAGGTCGTGCACCGGGGTGATGCCGTGTTCGCGCAAATGCGCGGCCGGGCCGATGCCCGAGAGCATGAGCAACTGCGGCGAGCCGAAGGCGCCCGAGCTCAGCACCACCTCGCCGCCGTCCTTGAGCCGCAGGATCTGCAGCGGACCGCGCCCGCCGTTGCCCCGGTACTCCACGCCCGCCGCGCGCACCGTGCCACCGTCTTCGGTGTCGGTCACCACGCGGGTGGTGAGCGCGTTCGTGATCACCTGCAGGTTGGGCCGCGCCAGGTGCGGCGTGAGGTAGGCCTTGGCCGCGCTGTGACGCTCGCCGTTCTTGTGCGTGACCTGGTAGGCGCCGATGCCCTCCTGCTCGGGGCCGTTGAAGTCGGTGTTGAGCGGATAGCCCGCCTGCGCGCCGGCTTCGACGAAAGCGGGCAGAAAGGCATTGGGGCTGCGCAGATCCATCACATTGAGCGGCCCACCCTGGCCGTGCCAGGCGTCGGCACCGCGCTCGTTGTGCTCGGCGCGCTTGAAGTACGGCAGGACCTCCTGGAACGACCAGCCCGGGTTGCCCAGCGCGGCCCAGCCGTCGTAGTCGCTGGCGTGGCCGCGCGCGTAGATCATGGCGTTGACCGAGCTCGAGCCTCCCAGCACCTTGCCGCGCGGCTGGTAACCACGCCGGCCGTTCAGACCGGGCTGGGGCACGGTCTGCAGGCCCCAGTTGGCCTGGCCGTTCTTCGCCAGCAGCGCCAGGCCCGCCGGGCAGTGGATGAGCACGCTGCTGTCGGGCGGGCCGGCCTCCAGCAGGGCCACCCGGGTGCCGGGGTCTTCGCTGAGGCGGGAGGCCAGCACGCAGCCGGCCGATCCGCCGCCAACGATGATGTAGTCGAACATGGTGTCTCCGTGGTGGTCAGCGCCATGCAAGGCGTGCGCGACAATCAAAGGCCAAGGTAGCACAGGGCCTCGCGCCCGGTTAGGCAGCACCGCCTAGGAAAGACACGCCGGCGACGCCGGGTTTTCACGGATTTTTGAACAGGAGCAGCGTCTTCATGAACAGCATCAACACGGTCGGCATCATCGGCTCGGGCACCATGGGCAACGGCATCGCACAGGCCTGCGCCACGCGCGGCATCCGCGTGGTCATGGTCGACATCGCGCAGGCCGCGGTCGACAAGGGCCTGGCGCACGGTGGCTGGCAGCCTGGACCGGCTGATCAAGAAAGAGAAGATCACCGCTGCCGACAAGGACCAGGCGCTCGCCCTGATCAAGGGTTCGACGAACTACGAAGACCTCAAGGGCGCGCAGCTCGTGATCGAGGCCGCCACCGAGAACGAAGGCCTGAAGGTCAAGATCCTGCAGCAGCTCGACGGCCTGCTCGCGCCCGAGGTGATCGTGGCCACCAACACCAGCTCGATCAGCATCACCAAGCTGGCCGCCGCCACCCAGCGGCCCGACCGCTTCATCGGCATGCACTTCTTCAACCCGGTGCCCATGATGGCGCTGGTGGAGATCATCCGCGGCCTGCAAACCAGCGACGCCACGCACGACGCGGTGAAGGCGCTGGCCGAGGCCCTGGGCAAGTCGCCCATCACGGTGAAGAACGCGCCCGGCTTCGTGGTCAACCGCATCCTCGTGCCCATGATCAACGAGGCCTTCTTCGTGCTGGCCGAAGGCATCGCCACGGCGGAGGACATCGACGCCGGCATGAAGCTGGGCACCAACCAGCCCATCGGCCCGCTGGCCCTGGCCGACATGATCGGCCTGGACGTGTGCCTGGCCGTGATGAACGTCTACATGGCCGAGTTCAACGACGGCAAGTACCGCCCCGCCCCGCTGCTCAAGGAAATGGTGGCCGCCGGCTACCTGGGCCGCAAGACCGGGCGCGGCGTCTACACCTACTGAGCGTCGCCGGGGGCCGCCCAGCGCAGCGGCAAGGCCCCCTGCACCCGCCGCGCGTGGGTCACCTGCATGCGCAGCAGGCGCAGGCTGCCGTCCCACACCACCTTCGCCTGCACCGCGAGATACAGCAGGTCGCCCCGCTCGAAGTCCACGAACAGCAGGCCCGCCGCCGGGTGCAGGGCGATGTTGCCCAGCGTGTTGAAGAAGTGGTTGCCCAGGTAGTCGGGCACGGTCAGCACCTCGCCGGCCACGTTCACGAACCCCGGCGGGCCGCCCCGGTGCGACACGTCGACCCCATGGCTGCGCTCGCCGCCCGCAGACGCCTGGGGGTGGGCGGTGGCGATGAAGAAGGTGTCGGCGGCGCGGATCAGCCCGCGCGACGCCTCGTCCAGGCCCGGGCCTTCGAAAGCGATCTGCCCCGCAGGTGCGCCGGGTACCCACACCGGCTCCCGCGCCTGGATGTACTTCGGGCAATTGCCAAAGCTCTGACCGACCTCGACCGTGACACCGCCGTCCTGCAGCCGCGCCGTGCCGTTCATGCGGTTGCGCCGGCGCGTGTGCGGTTGAATGCCGAGCAGACCCAGGGCAGCGCCATCGCGCAGCGTGGTGTTCAGCGGGTCGTGCGGCAGGGGCCGCGCACCGATGTGCAGGTGCGTGGGGTCGGGCGATTGCATGAAGCCCGGCGCGCCCGCGAGCACGCTGGCCCAGGGCTGGCCCGACGGGTCTACGCTGCCCACCAGCACGAAGGGCAACAGGCCGAAGAACTCGCGGTGCTGGTCGGGCATGTGATCGCGCAACACGCGCGGGCCGATCTGCGCCATCTGCGCCTGCACACCGGCGCGCGCCTGCATCGCCTGTTCACCGGTGTGAAAGGCGGCGCTCATGCCGCCAACCCCACTGGCGAGGTCACCATCGGCACGAAGCCCGGCAGGGCCTCGATGCGCGCCAGCCAGGCGCGGATGGCCGGATACGGCTGCAGCGACACCAGGCCTTCGGGCGCCCGGGCCACGTAGGCGTAGTGCGCCAGGTCGGCCAGCGTGGCGCGCTCGCCGACCAGAAACGGCGTGCGCCCCAGTGCGCCTTCCATGAACTCGAACAGGGCTTGCGCACGAGCGATCGCCTCCGCCGGGTCGGTGGGCAGCCCGAAGAGCTGCACCACGCGCGCGGCGGCCGGTCCGGACGCCAGCGGGCCGGCGGCCAACGAGAGCCAGCGCTGCACGCGGGCCGCGCCCACCGGATCGCGCGGCAGCCACTGGCCCGGCGCGTAACGGGCTTCGAGGTACACCAGGATGGCGTTCGAGTCGCTCAGGATGAGGTCGCCGTCGCGCAGCACCGGCACCTGACCCAGGGGGTTCAGCGCCAGGAAGGCGGCGGACTTCTGCTGCTTCTGCGGCAGGTCGATCTCGACCGTCTCGAACGGCAAGCCGAGCAGCGAGAGAAACAACTCGACGCGGTGGCAGTGGCCGGAGATGGCGCTTCGGTGCAGCTGGATGGAAGGTGCCATGGATCGCTCCTGAAAGAGGAAAGGCGCCATCTTCTTTCTTGCAAGCGCATTCACAAATACCCCTGCACGCACAAGACTGCTCCACAAATCGGTTTAATGGCGCATGGACAAGTTCCGCGCCATGGTCACCTTCGTGCAGATCGCCGACGCCGGCAGCCTCACCGCGGCGGCCTGGGCGCTGGGCGCCTCGCTGCCGGCCGTGGTGCGCTCGCTCGCGGCCTACGAGGCCGAGCTGGGGGTGCGCCTGTTCAACCGCACCACGCGCCGCATCTCGCTCACCGAAGAAGGCCGGCGCCACCTTGAGAGCTGCCGCCAGCTCCTGGCGGCGGTGGACGACGCCGAGGCCGCGCTGAAGGACGATGCCACCGAACCCACCGGCCAGCTCACCATCACCGCCCCGGTGCTGTTCGGCCAGATGCACGTGGCCCCCGTCGTCACGCGTTTCGTGCGGCGCCACCCTCAGGTGCATTGCCGCGTGATGCTGATGGACCGGGTGGTGAACCTGCTGGAAGAAGGGGTCGACGTCGGCATCCGCATCGCGCACCTGGAAGACTCCAGCCTGGTCGCCCTGCCGCTGGGCGAGATCCGCCGCGTGATCGTGGCCAGCCCCGCTTTCCTGCGGGAACACGGCCGCCCGCAGCACCCCAACGACCTGCTCAAGGCCAACTGCGTGCGCCTGGTGGGCTACGCACCCCATTGGGGGCGTTTCCAGGAAGGCAGCAAGACCTTCAAACTCACCGTCGGTGGCAACCTGGAGTTCAATCACATTGCCCCGGCGGTGCAGGCCTGCGCGGACGGCGCGGGTTTCGGCCAGTTCCTCTCCTACCAGGTGGCGCCCTTGCTGCAATCCGGCGCGCTGGAAACCGTGCTGGACGACTTCGCGGACGCGCCGCGCCCGATCCACGTCGTCTACCCCCATGCCCGCCTGTTGCCCACGCGCACGCGGGCTTTCATCGATTTCATCCGACAGGAACTCAAAGGCTTCGAGCCCGGACACCCCCCACCATGAGCACTTCCTCTTTCGACTTTGACCTCTTCGTGATCGGCGGCGGCAGCGGCGGCGTGCGCGCCGCCCGCATGGCCGCGCAGCGCGGCGCGCGCGTGGCGCTGGCCGAAATGCTGGGCACCGACGGCCTGGGCGGCACCTGCGTGAACGTGGGCTGCATCCCCAAGAAGCTCTACAGCTACGCGGCGCACTATGCCGAAGCCTTCGAGGAATCGCACGGCTTCGGCTGGGAGCTGGACAAGCCCCGTTTCAACTGGGCCACGCTCAAGGCCAACCGCGCCAAAGAGATCAGCCGCCTCAACGGCATCTACGGCAACCTGCTGACCGGCTCGGGCGTGACCGTGTTCGATGCCTTCGCGCGCATCGACGGCCCACAGGCCGTGGTGCTCAAGCTCCATGGCGAGGCCGGCGAAAAACGCGTGACGGCGAAGCACATCCTCATCGCCACGGGCGGCAAACCCAGCGTGCCCGACATCGAAGGCCGCGAGCACGTCATCGACTCCAACGCCATCTTCGACCTCGAGCCCTTTCCCCAGCGCCTGCTGATCGTGGGCGGTGGCTACATCGCCAGCGAGTTCGCCTCCATCTTCAACGGCCTGGGCGCGAAGGTGACCCAGCTCTACCGGGGCGAGCAGATCCTGCGCGGCTTCGACGACGAGATCCGCCACTTCGTGGCGAACGAGATGATCAAGTCGGGCGTGGACCTGCGGCTGGGCGCGGACGTGGCCGCCATCGTGAAGACCCCCGACGGCCTGCAGGTGAAGCTCCAGGGCGGCGGCGAGGTGATGGCCGATGCCGTGCTGTACGCCACCGGCCGCGTGCCCACGGTAGGGGGCCTGGGCCTGGACGCGGTGGGCGTGGCCCAGGGCAAGGGCGGCGAGGTCATCGTCGACGAGCAGTACCGCACCAACGTGCCCTCCATCTTCGCCGTGGGCGACGTCACCAGCCGCCTCCAGCTCACCCCCGTGGCGCTGGGCGAGGCCATGGTGGTGGTGGACCAGCTCTTCGGCCCCGCCGCGGGCAAGCCGCCGCGCAGCATGGCCTACGACTTCGTTCCCACCGCCGTCTTCACCCACCCCAGCATCGGCACCGTGGGCCTGAGCGAGGCGGACGCGCGCAAGCGGCATGGCGACGTGACCATCTTTCGCAGCGAGTTCAAGGCGCTCAAGCACACGCTCTCGGGCAGCAGCGAGCGCACGCTCATGAAGCTGGTGGTGGACACGAAAAGCGACCGCGTGGTGGGCCTGCACATGGTGGGCGCCGAAGCGGGCGAGATCGTGCAGGGTTTTGCGGTGGCGCTCAAGGCCGGCGCCACCAAGGCGGTGTTCGACAGCACCATCGGCATTCACCCGACGGCGGCGGAAGAGTTCGTGACCATGCGCGAACCCGTCAAGGCCTGAACAGGCTCAGCGAAGCACGGCCAGCAAGGCCATGCACACGGCGGTGTGCGCCAGCAACCCGGGCACCAGCCACGCCGCGTAGCGAGCCCCGCCGCTCAGGACGGCGGTGACGCTCTTGCTCAGGGCGTGCACGCCCAGTGCCAGCATCACCGCCCACGGCACGCCCTCCGCAGGCGGCCCGCCGGACGCGAAGACCGCCGCCAGCGCCGAGTGCAGGTCGACGAGCGAGGCGAGCAAGGTCCCGGCCAACACGCCGGCCTCGCCCAGCCAGAGGTCCAGCGCATGCACCAGGACCTGGATGCCCGCGAGCAAGGCCGCAATGGCCATGGCGCCCCAAAGGCTGAACATCCGATCGCCCTGCGGCCCTCCCAGGCCCTCGGTGTGCGGCGACGACCCCATCGCGCCGCCCATTTCCATGGGCGCCCCGCGCACCAGCCACCCGCCCCACAAGGCGGCCAGCAGCGCGCCCGCCAACGCCGGCAACCACAAACCCGGGAGCCAGGTCGGGCGGACCGCCACCGCCACCAGCAACATCTGCAGCAAGGTGGGCACACACGACAACAAGCCCCCACCGGCCATCAGACGGGCCTCGCCGCCCTGCTGGCGCACGCCCATGCCCAGCGTGGCGATGGTCGCCGTGCTGGAGACAAAGCCGGAGGCGAAGGCCGAGAACGCCACCGCCTGCCGCGCCTGCAGCAGCCGCCGGCACAGGTGGGCCAGCGACTGGACCGCCAGCAGCAGCGCCAACAACTGCACGATGGTGGCCGGATTGAGCACCGGCCCCCACAAGGGCCGGTTCGGCATCAGCGGCAGCGCCACGAGCACCAGCGCGGCCAGCACGATGCCGTCGCGAATCTCCGCCGGGCGCAGCCACTCGGTCACGAAATGGTGCAGCCGCTCGCGCGCGGCCAGCAGCGCCGTCAGCCCGGCGGCCATGGCGGCCGCCAGCGGCAGTTGCCAGACGCACACCACGCCGATCAGGTAGGTCAGCAGCAGCGCCACTTCGGTGGTCGCACCCGGGTCCTCGGACCGGTCGCGCGCATAGGCCACCACACCCAGCGCCGCCACGAACGCCGCGCCGATCAGCACCAGACCCGTGTGCCCCAGGAGCGCGGCCAGCGCGCCGCTCACACACACCAGCGCGAAAGTGCGCAGGCCGGCAAAGGCCCGCGCCGGGCCCTCGCCCTTGCGGCGCTCGCGCTCGACACCGATCAGCAACCCGCAGCCCAGCGCGGCCGCCAGCGGGGCGGCGGCGGTGGTCCATTCGGGCAGGGTGATGGGCAACATGCGGTTTTCCTCCAGTTTCGGCCGTCCTGCGGTGCCAGGCAACGGCGCGCCACAATAGCGCATGCAAAAAACACCTGCCTACACCGCACCGCTCGTTTTCAAGGACCCGGCCGAGGCGCTGGCCCAGGTGCAGCGCATCTACCAGGACAACGTGGAATTCCTGCGCCAGGCCATGCGCGATTTCGTCGCCGGCGGCGATTTCACGCAGACCCATGTGCGGGCGTGTTACCCCTACGTGCGCTTGCACACCCACAGCGTGCTGCGCCAGGACAGCACCATCGGCCAGCCGCTGAGCCGCCTGAGCTATGGCTTCGTGGCCGGCCCCGGGCGCTACGAAACCACCCTGACCCGGCCCGACCTGTACAGCGACTACTACCTGGAGCAGTTCCGCCTGCTGCTGGCGCAACCACGGCGGTGAGCTGGAGGTGGGTACCAGCACGCAGCCCATCCCCATCCACTTCTCGTTCGCCGAACACGACCACGTGGAAGGCAGCATGGACGTGATGCGCCGCGCGCTCATGCGCGACGTGTTCGACCTGCCCGACCTCACCGCCATGGACGACGGCATCGCCAACGGCACGCACGAGCCCCGCGCAGGCGAGGCGCACCCGCTCTCGCTGTTCACCGCGCCCCGGGTGGACTATTCGCTGCAGCGCCTGCGCCACTACACCGGCACCGCGCCCGAGTGGTTCCAGAACTTCGTGATGTTCACCAACTACCAGTTCTACATCGACGAGTTCATCAAGCTCGGCCGCGCCGAGATGTCCGACCCCGACAGCGAGTACGTGGCCTTCGTCGAACCGGGCAACGTGGTGATGCGCCGCACCGGCCTGGCCGCCGAGAACGGCGACGAACTCGGCAGCGCACCGCCGCGCCTGCCGCAGATGCCGGGCTACCACCTGCTGCGCGAAGACCGCAGCGGCATCACCATGGTCAACATCGGCGTGGGCCCGGCCAACGCCAAGACCATCACCGACCACATCGCCGTGCTGCGCCCGCATGCCTGGCTCATGCTCGGCCACTGCGCCGGCCTGCGCACCAGCCAGCAGCTGGGCGACTACGTGCTGGCCCACGCCTACGTGCGCGAAGACCACGTGCTGGACGAAGAGCTCCCGCTGTGGGTGCCGATCCCCGCGCTGGCGGAGATCCAGCTCGCGCTCGAAGCCGCCGTGGCCGACGTGACCGGCGTGCCGCCGGCCGAGCTCAAGCGCATCATGCGCACCGGCACCGTGCGCCAGCACCGACAACCGCAACTGGGAGCTGCTGCCCGACAACATGCCGCAACGCCGCTTCTCGCAGTCGCGCGCGGTGGCGCTGGACATGGAGAGCGCCACCATCGCGGCCAATGGCTTCCGCTTCCGCGTGCCCTACGGCACCCTGCTGTGCGTGAGCGACAAGCCGCTGCACGGCGAGATCAAGCTGCCCGGCATCGCCAACCACTTCTACCGCGAGCGCGTGGACCAGCACCTGCGCATCGGCATCCGCGCCATCGACATCCTGCGCGCCGGCGGCACGGACCAGCTGCACAGCCGCAAGCTGCGCAGCTTCGCGGAAGTCGCGTTCCAGTGAGCCGGGGCGCCGGCCTCAGCCCCGGCCGGCGCGCACCAGCTCCACGGTTTCCTTGCGGTCGGTGCTGCCCAACCGCTCCAGCGTGAAGCGCACGACCCGCATCAGGTCCGGCGAATACCACAACGTGGCCTGGTAACGAAGGTTCGACATCGCGACGCGGTGCACGGGCAGGCGGGAGGCCCACCCCCGGACGTCGATGCGCACCGCGTTGTACTCACTCTCGCCCATGCGGAGCGTTTGAGAGAGAGACGCTACAGCCGTGACGTCGAACGTCGTGGTGTCGCCTCCCTTCGTGGTCGAAAAATTGAAGGTCTGCACCCCGTTGAGCACCTTGCCACCCGGCGCCCAGCCGCCAGGCGGTGTCACCAGATCGAGTTCCAGCAGCGCGGGCGACGAAGAATCCAGCACGAGGCCGGTTTCATCCTCCACCCGACCGCCCCCGTTGAAAACGACGCGAGCGCCGTCCACGCGATCCACCTTCAGGCTGACCGTGCTCTTGAGCTGGGTCTGCGCGTCCGTCACCACATACTCGAACCAGTCGCCTACCCGCCGCTGCGCCGTCGGCTGCAGGCCCGCCGAAGGCGCGGCTACCGGTGCCGCCGCCACCCGGGCGGCGTTGGCGGCGGCACGCCGTTCGAGCAGCTCGCGCCCTCGCTCAGGTAACTCGGTGATGCGGTAGGCGGGCACGGCGAGGTTGATGTTCTGCGCCTCGCGCCGCATGAGCGTGGTGATGCCGATCAACCGGCCTTCGGTATCGAACAGGCCACCGCCACTGGACCCGGGCGAAATGGGCGCGGTGGTCTGCACGAACAGCAACTGCCCCTGCTCGTCGCGGCGCAGGCCGGACAGCAAGCCATCGCTCAGCGTGGCCTCCAGGCCCTGCGGCGTTCCGATCGCATAGACGCGCGCGCCCACCCGCAAGGTGTCCCTGGGCGCAAGCTCGATGGCCGGAGCCTGGAAGTTATCCACCCGGATCTGGCACAGGTCGTTCTCCGGGTCGGGAAACTCCAGCTTGCCGCCGTAGCTCACGTTGTCCTTCGCGACCTGGAAGCGGGTCATGCGCGCCAGCACATGGCAATTGGTGACCAGACGCCCAGGGCCGATCACCACCGCACTGCCCTGAGACTGGTTGCGCCCCTGGGCATCGGAGGCCACCACCGTCCAGACGCTGGGCGCCACCTTGGCGAACAGGGCATCGGGCTCAAGCGCCAACGCGGGAGCGCTTGCGGCGGCTCCCACCACCAGGACCCAGGCGCGCCAGCTCATCGTGCGGCTCCGGCAGGCGACGGTGGCAACAAGGCCTCCAAGTCAGCCATCGTCACGCGTGCCCGGGGCTTGGGGCTGGAGGCCACCGGTGGGGAGGTCTCCGTGGTTGGCGCCCGCACCGCGCCGGGCGGTGCCGTCGGCGCCATTCCGACGCCGGTGTAGCGCAAGGGCGACAGCGCCGACAAGGCCACCGCCTCGGGCTGGAGGTTCAACTGCACCCGACCGACCAGCACGCCAAACGTGATGCTGGACGCCACATACACGGTCTGGCCCGCTTCGATGTCGAACTCCAGCCGCGCCTCGTTCTCGGTCTGCGAGCTCGCCAGATGGCGGCCAGGGTGCGTGTCCACGTAGAAGAATCCGCCAGGCTGTGACTTGCCAACGACTTGGTTGTCCAGCCGTATTTCCGGCTGCATGGCCGCGCCCACCATCGAGTCGGTGCGGTAGAAGAACACACGGCAACCGTTGTCCTTCAAAGGCGGTATGGAGCTGGTCACCGCCAGATAACTGTGCCCATCCGCAGCGCAGCCCGACAACAGCGCCACCGCCAGCAAGACCAATGCGCTCGCCCACCCACGAACTCCGCCCATCATCGCCCCTCATTGCATGATTGGCGCCAATGCTAACCGTTTGTAACAAGACGAAATCCTGGGACTTTCACCAGCCAGCGTGGTGCAGGCGCCGCACGCGGCAGGCCGCGTTTCGGGTTTAAGCTGCGCCGACCCGCCCACCGGAAAACCCCATCGCCACCACCCGACGCAAGTTCCTCCTCGGCACCCTCGCCGCCAGCGGTGCGCTGGTGCTGGGCTGGTCGGTGCTGCCGCCGCGCCAGCGGCTCACCACGGCGCAGCCGCTGCCGGTGGGCGCGAACGAGGCGGCCCTCAATGGCTGGGTGAAGATCGATGCGGACGGCGGCGTCACCGTGATGCTGGCCAAGAGCGAGATGGGCCAGGGCGCTGCGCACCTCGCTGTGCATGCTGCTGGCCGACGAGCTGGACGCCGACTGGTCGCGCGTGCGCTTCGAGGCCTCGCCCATCGACAAGATCTACAACAACATCGCCACCGTGGTCGACGGCTTGCCGGTGCACCCGGACACCGAGAGTCGGGTGCTGGACGCGGCGCGCTGGATGGCGGCCAAGGCCATGCGCGAGATCGGCGTGATGATGACCGGCGGCTCGTCGAGCGTGAAGGACCTGTGGCTGCCGATGCGCGAGGCCGGGGCTTCGGCGCGCGAGATGCTGGTGAGCGCCGCGGCCCGGCAATGGAACACCGAGCCCGGCCACTGCCGCACCGAGAACGGCGAGGTGCTCGGCCCCGCCGGGCAGCGCGCGGGCTACGGCAGCCTGGCCGGCGCGGCCGCGCAGCAGCGCCTGCCGCGCTCGCCCACGCTCAAGACGCCCGCCCAGTTCAAGCTGATCGGCCGGCCCACGAACCGCATCGAGGCCGCGAGCAAGACCGATGGCAGCGCGCGCTTCGGCATCGACGCGCGGCCCGAAGGCCTGCTGCACGCGAGCGTGCAGATGTGCCGCACCCTGCGCGGCCGCGCCACCCGCTTCGACGCGGCCGCCGCCCAGGCCATGCCGGGCGTGCGCACGGTGGTCCCGTTCGAGCCCCGCCACGGTGGCACCGGCGGCGTGGCCGTGATCGCCGACCACCCCTGGCGCGCCAAGCAGGCGGCCGAGGCGCTGAAGATCGAATGGGACGCGGGCGAACTCGCGAACTTCCAGAGCGCCGACGCGATGGAGCAGCTCGCGCGCACGCTGGACACCGAAAAAAAGGGTTTGCCTTCTTCACCGAAGGCGACGTGGACGCGGCCATGGCCGGCGCGGTGCGCGCCATCGAGGCGGAGTACCGCGCGCCCTACCTCGCGCACGCCACCATGGAGCCCATGAACTGCACGGTGCGCTTCGACGGCGACCGCGCCACGGTCTGGGTCTCGACCCAGGTGCCCGGCCTGGCGCGCAAGGCCGCCGCCGACGCACTCGGCCTGCCCGCCGAGGCGGTGACGGTGCACGTGATGCTGCTGGGCGGCGGCTTCGGCCGGCGGCTGGAGGTGGACTTCATCGCCCAGGCCGCCTCCATCGCCAAGGCCGTGCCCGGCGCGCCGGTGCAGACGCTGTGGTCGCGCGAGCAGGACCTGCGCCACGACATCTACCGCCCGGCCTGCGTCTCGCGCTTCAAGGCCGGCTTCGATGCCCAGGGGCAGCTCGTGGCCTGGCAGAACACCAGCGCGGGCCAGGCCATCGTGCCGCAGGTGCTGGGCCGCCTGTTCGGCCTGCCCGGCGGCGGGCCGGACAAGACCACCTCGGAAGGCGCGTTCGACCAGCCCTACGAATGGCCGGCCGCGCGCATCGCGCACGCCGCCGTCGCCCTGCCCTTGCAGGTGGGTTTCTGGCGCTCGGTAGGCCATTCGCACCAGGCTTTCTTCAAGGAAAGCTTCGTCGACGAGGCCGCGCACGCCGCCGGCACCGACCCGCTGGTCTTTCGCGAACGGCTGCTGCAGCGCCATCCCCGGCACCTCGCGGTGCTGCAGGCGGCGGCCCAGGCCGGCGGCTGGGGCACGGCTTCGCCGCCCGCGCCCGACGGCGCCAAGACCGCGCGCGGCATCGCCTTGCACGAGTCCTTCGGCTCCATCGTCGCGCAGGTGGCCGAGGTCTCGCTGGCCGCCGACAAAACCATCCGCGTGCACCGCGTGTGGTGCGCCGTCGACTGCGGCACGGCGGTCAACCCGACCGGCATCGCGCAACAGATGGAGAGCGCCATCGTCTACGGCCTCTCGGCGGCCCTGTACGGCCAGGTGGACATCGTCAACGGCCAGGTGCAGGCCAGCAACTTCCACGACCAGCCGGTGCTGCGTTTCCACGAGATGACGGCGGTCGAGGTGCTGATCGTCCCGAGCAGCGCGCCGCCCGAAGGCGTGGGCGAGCCTGGCCTGCCGCCGATCGCCCCGGCGGTGGCGAACGCGCTGTTCGCGCTGACCGGCCAGCGCCACCGCAGCCTGCCGCTCAGGTCAGCTTGACCGCGCGCCCGATGTAGAGGATCGGCCCGGTCGGGCGGCCGGTGGGCGAGCCGTTGTAGGGCTCCAGCGTGATCTCGAACAGCTGGTTGGGCACCAGCGGCGGCAGCTGGTCGAGCTTCACTTCCAGCGGCTGGCCCGGTTGCACCAGGCCCAGCGAGACCGGCGCGTTCCAGTCGTCGGCCTTGGTCCAGAACTGCAGCGAGCGCTGCTCGGGCACGGCCGTGGTGCCCAGTGGCACCAGCCGCAAGCTGTTGGCGCCGCTGGTCTGCACCACCCAGCCCGGGGCCGTGCCGTTGGGCGCGACCAGCACCACCATGTATTGAGGCGCGGCCGGCGCGAACAGGCCGGTGGACGGCAGCAGCGCGACCACCGACGCGGCCACGAAACCGGTGGCGGCCACCGCGCGCCAGAAGCCCAGGCTGCTCCACCAGGTCTGCCAGGCGCTGGCCTTGGCCGCTGCGCGTGGGGGGGCGATGGCGCGTTCGATGCGCGTCCACAGCGCGGGCGAGGGCTCCACCGCCTCGACCAAGGCGGTCAGCGGCAGCAGCCGGCCTTCCCAGCCGTCGACCGCGTCGCGCAAGGCGGCATCGGTGGGCAAGCGCGCCTGCACCTCGCGCCGCTGCCCCGCCGAGAGCGTGCCCAGCACGTAGGCCGCAGCCAGTTCGTCGATCGGATCAAGGGCGGTCATGCCAGGCACTCCCGCAACGACGCCAGCCCGCGGCGGATCCAGGCCTTCACCGAGCCCAGCGGCGCGCCCAGGCGCTCGGCGATCTCGCTGTGGCTGCAACCGTCCAGGTACGCGTAGAGCACGCAGTTGCGCTTGGGCGTGTCCAGGCGCGCCAGGCAGTCGTCGAGCCGGCCGAGGTCGGCGCGCAGCGCGAAGGCCTCGGCCATGTCGGGCGCGGCGGGCGGGTCCTCGGCCTGCAGCGCGTCCATCTGCGCCTCGTCGGCCGACACGGTGCGCGCACCCGAGCGCACGGCATCGAGGGCGCGGTGGCGCACGATGCCGTACATCCACCCCCGGCCCGCGCCACGGCGGGCGTCGAAAGTGGCGGCGCGGGTCCAGATGTTCATGAAAGCGTCGTGCAACACGTCTTCAGCAGTGGCGCGGTCGCGCACGATGCGCAGCGCCACCCCCAGCAGGTAACGGCCTTCGTGCTCGTACAGGCGGCGCAGGGCCGCACGATCGCCCCGCGCACAGGCGGCCAGGGCGGCATCGTGGTCGAAAGCGTCGGGGTCGGATGGGGGCAAGGGCGGTGCTCGCGAAAGTGCGGGGCTGCCGGCCATCCTAGCCGACGGCAGCCCCGCCCGCTCAGGATGCCTTGTAGAAGATGTAGTCGGCCTGGTACTGCACGACCTGCTTGGCGCCCACGTTGGCGGCACCGCAGGCGGAGGTCGGTGCGATGCCGCCCTTGGTCGCCACGCGCTGGGTGTAGGTCACGCCATTCAGGGCGCCCATGCCCATGGCGGGGTTGGCCTTCACAAGCTGCAGGGGGATGTTCGCGTCGCCGTTGGGCGCCACGGCGACCTGGGTGGCGGTGAACTTGGAGCCGTCCATGGCTTCCCAGGTGGCGGGCGGGCCGTAGTACTTGCCGACCTGCTTGCCGCTGCGGTCCAGCAGCTTGGCGTCGGGGCCGCCGAACACCCATTCGTGCTGGCCAGGCATGTTGGCCTTGACCTTGCACTCGTAGGTGATCTGGCCGACGCCCACGGTTTCCCAGGCGACCTTGTGGCCGGCCGGCACCTTCACGGCGTCGGGCAGGCTGGCCTGCGAATACATCATGGCGGGCGAGCCCATGTGGGAAGCGCAGGCGGTCATGGCAAGCACCGCTGCGGCGGCCAGGGTGGATTTGAACAGCATGGCAAAACTCCTCGGGGTTGGGGTTGTGGGCAGCAGCGCAAAAAACGGCGCCACTGCTTCCACTACTCGCCAACCGGCGTTTTGGATGCAGCCGGATGCAAAAAAAACTTTCGGGCCGGGGTTCAGGCCTTGCGCGGCCGGACCTTCGAGGCCGCCAGCTTGGCCTGGGTGCGGGCGCGCTCCACGTCGGCGTCGAACGCCAGCGCCACGCCCATGCGGCGCTTGGTGAAGCTCTCGGGCTTGCCGAACAGGCGCAGCTCGGTCTGCGGCACCTGCAGGGCCTCGTCCACGCCGTCGAAGGCGATGCCCGTGGCCTCGACGCCGCCGTAGATGACGGCGCTGGCACCCGGGCTCTTGAGCGTGGTGGAGACCGGCAGGCCCAGGATGGCGCGCGCGTGCAGCTCGAACTCGTTCTGCCACTGGGTGATCATGGTGACCATGCCGGTGTCGTGCGGGCGCGGGCTGACCTCGCTGAACCAGACCTGGTCGCCCTTGACGAACAGCTCCACGCCGAACAGGCCCTGGCCGCCGAGGTCGTCGGTCACGGCCTGGGCGATGCGGCGCGACTCGGCCAGCGCCTTGGGCGTCATGGGGTGCGGCTGCCAGCTCTCCACGTAGTCGCCGCTCACCTGCACGTGGCCGATCGGATCGCAGAAGTGCGTCTCGATGCCGCCGTCGGCGCCGCGCGCGCGCACGGTGAGCTGGGTGATCTCGTAGTCGAAGTCGATGAAGCCTTCCACGATGATGCGGCCCGGGCCGACGCGCCCGCCCGACATCGCGCAGTCCCACGCGGTCTTCACGTCGGCGGGGCCGTCGATCTTGCTCTGGCCCTTGCCGCTGCTGCTCATCACCGGCTTGACGATGCAGGGGTAGCCGATGCCGCCGTCGATGGCGGCCTGCAGCTCGTCGAGCGAATCGCAGAACTTGTAGGGGCTGGTGGGCAGGCCCAGGGTCTCGGCGGCCAGGCGGCGGATGCCTTCGCGGTCCATGGTCAGGCGCGCGGCTCGGGCGGTGGGGATCACGCGCACCACGCCAGCGGCTTCGAGCTCCTGCAGCATGGGCGTGGCGATGGCTTCGATCTCGGGCACCACCAGGTGCGGGCGCTCGGCCTCGATCAGCGCCTTGAGCTGCGCCGGGTCGCTCATGGTGATGGTGCGCGCGTGGTGCGCCACCTGCTGGCCCGGGGCATTCTCGTAGCGGTCCACCGCGATGGTCTCCACGCCCAGGCGCTGCAGCGCGATCAGCACCTCCTTGCCGAGCTCGCCCGAACCCAGCAGCATGACCCGGGTGGCCGAAGGAGACAAAGGGGTGCCCAGCGTGGTCATGTGAAGCTCCGGAAGAAAGAAAGGGAAATGTTCAGAGGGACTGGCCCATGGCCTCGCCCAGGCGCACGGCGTTGCCGGGTGCCCAGTCGGGGTTGAAGGCGATCGTGTCGCGCGGCCACAGCAGCACCACGGTGGAGCCGAGCAGGAAGCGGCCCATTTCCTCGCCGCGCTGCAGGTGCAGCGGCTGGTCGTTGTAGGACCACTCGCGCACCGTGCCCGGGCGCGGCGGGTTCACCACGCCGTGCCAGGTGGTGGGCGATGCTGCCCACGATGGTCGCGCCCACCAGCACCTGCACGAAGGGCACGGTGGTCTCGCCCACCTGCAGGTCGAACACGCACACCACGCGCTCGTTGCGCGCGAACAGGCCGGGCACGCCCTGGGCCGTGGCCGGGTTGACCGAGAACAGGTCGCCCGGCACGTGGATCATGCGGCGCAGCGTGGCCGCAGCCGGCATGTGGATGCGGTGGTAGTCGCGCGGGCTGAGGTAGATGGTGGCGAAGGCGCCGTCGTCGAACAGCGCGGCCAGGGCGGCGTCACCGCCCACCAGCGCGCGCGTGCTGTAGGTGTGGCCCTTGGCCTGGTAGATCTGGTCGCGCGCGATCGCGCCGAACTGGCTGATGGCGCCATCCACCGGACAGACGAAGGCCGCATCGGCCAGCGGGCGGGCATCGGCGCGCAGCGCGCGGGTGAAGAACTGATTGAAGCTGGCGTAGGCCTGTGGGTCGGGGTTCGCGGCCTCCGCCATGTTCACGCCGTACTTGCGGATGAAGCGGCGGATGATCCACTGCGTGATGCCCCCCCAGCGGCCGTTGCGCACCCAGCCCCCAAACACAGTGAGTGCGCGCTTCGGGAAAACGTATTGCAGGGCAACGGCGAATGACATGGGTGGGCAGGACGGTGGCGGGGACAAGACCCTGGCGGGCAGCCCCGCATTGTAGGGGCCGGCCCCAGGCGCTACGGTGCGAGCGGGCACAATGCCGGCACATGAAAGACGCCCTGTTCGAATGCCAACACCTCGTCAAACGCTATGGCGACAGCACCGTGGTGAACGACCTGAGTTTTGCCATCGGCCCCGGTGAATGCCTGGGCGTGATCGGGCCCAACGGCGCCGGCAAGACCACCACCATCCGCATGTGCCTGGGCCTGACCGCGCCCGACGCCGGCACCATCACCGCCTTCGGCCAGGACATGCCGCGCGACGCGTTGGCCATCAAGGCCCAGCTCGGCGTGGTGAGCCAGATGGACACCCTGGACCCGGACTTCGACTGCGCCGAGAACCTGCTGGTGTACGGCCGCTACTTCGGGCTGCCGGCGGCCACCGTCCGCGAACGCATCCCTAAGCTGCTGGAGTTCGCCGCGCTCTCGCACAAGGCCAACGCCAAGCCGGGCGAACTCTCGGGTGGCATGAAACGGCGCCTCTCGCTGGCGCGCGCGCTGGTCAACGACCCGCGCCTGCTGATGCTCGACGAGCCCACCACCGGCCTGGACCCACAGGCGCGCCACCTGATGTGGGAGCGCCTGCAGATGCTGCTGCAGCAAGGCAAGAGCATCCTGCTGACCACGCACTTCATGGACGAGGCCGAGCGCCTGTGCTCGCGCCTGCTGGTGCTGGACCACGGCCGCAAGATCGCCGAAGGCCGGCCGCGCGAGCTGATCGCGCAGCACCTGGAGCCCGACGTGGTGGAGGTCTACGGCAACGGCGCGCTGGCGCTGGCCCATGACGAAGGCCACGCCGCGCTGCGCGCCCTCGCCGCACGCGTGGAGGTGAGCGGCGAGACCGTGTTCTTCTACACCGCCCAGGCCCTGCCGCTGCTGGCCGCGCTCGGCGAGCACCACCACCTGCGCACCCTGCACCGGCCCGCCAACCTGGAAGACCTCTTTCTCAAACTCACGGGTCGCCAGATCCGCGAGGACGGCTGACCCATGAGCACCACCCACACCCCCTCCCCCTGGTCCCCACCGCGCCTGTCCATGCGCTGGTGGCCCGTCTTCCTGCGCAACCTGCTGGTCTGGCGCAAGCTCGCCATCCCCAGCCTGGTGGGCAACATCGCCGAGCCGCTGATGTGGCTGGTCGCCTTCGGCTACGGCATGGGCGCGCTGGTGGGCCAGGTCAACCTGGGCACGCCGCAAGGCGGCAGCGTGGCCGTGCCCTACATCCTGTTCCTGGCCAGCGGCAGCATCTGCATGAGCGCGATGAACGCGGCCAGCTTCGAGGCGCTGTACTCGGCCTTCTCGCGCATGCACGTGCAGAAGACCTGGGACGGCATCATGAACGCGCCGGTGAGCCTGGACGACGTGGTGCTGGCGGAAATGCTGTGGGCGGGCTTCAAGGCCCTGTTCACGGTGACGGCCATCCTGGGCGTGATGCTCGCGCTGGGCATCAGCCATTCCCCCAAGCTGCTGCTGGCCTGGCCGGTGCTGCTGGGGGTGGGTATCACGTTCTCGTGCATCGCCCTGGTGTTCAACGCCCTGGCCAAGGGCTATGACTTCTTCACCTACTACTTCACCCTGTTCCTGACCCCCATGATGTTTCTCTCGGGGGTGTTCTTTCCGCGCGAGCAGTTGCCCGGGGTGGTGCGGCAGATCTCGGACTGGCTGCCACTGACCAATGCGGTGGAGCTGGTGCGGCCCCTGTTCATGGACCAGTGGCCCACGCAGGCCTGGCTGCACGGCGGGGTGCTGCTCGCCTACACGGTAGGCGCCTTCTGGCTCGCCCTCGCGCTCACGCGCAAAAGGTTTGCCAAGTAGACCTCAGTGGACGGCGCGCAGCGCAGGCTGGGCGTCGCTGTACAGCTCGCTGCCGGTGTCGATGAAGTCTTCGGCTTCGATCACGGCGTCGAACTCGCGGGCGGCGGTGTCGAAGATCTTGGGAATCAGGGGCTTGTCCAGCGGGCGGCAGATGCGGCTGCGGATGCCGCGCAGGTTGGCGCTGGTCTCCATGGCGCTGATCACGGCTTCCGGATCGAGCATCAGGACGAAGGGGTTGAGGCGGGTGGCGGTGGTGGACATGGGGGGCTCCCTGGGGTGGGTTTGAACGGTGACAAATGGGCTGTCGATGAAACAAACTGTACCGGCGCCCCCCTGGAACGTTAAGTCGGCGCCCCGCCATTCGCGCTGTAGGAACTTCGCTGACAGAGCGTGCGTTGTCCCTACAGGCGGTTCGTGAACTGCATCACGAACGGGGGCCGCGCAGCGCCTCCACGCTGGCGCGCACCACCGACTGCACGCTGCCACTTTCCTTGAACTGGTTGCGCAGGTAGGTCGCGTGGTTGCCCACACGGCCGGCCGTGCGCTCGATCTCGTCCAGCGCCGCGAGCGAATTCAGCGCCACGCCATGGGGCGTGAGGTGGCGCAGCGTGGCGAGGATGTCCTCGCGGATGCTGATCTGCTCGCGCGTCTTGGGGTTGACCATCATGCCGTCCAGGCCGAAGCGGCAGGCCTGGAAACGGTTGTAGGTGTAGACCAGGTAATCGTCTTCTTCCGGCGGCAGCTCGCGCCGCTCCAGCAGGTGGCGGCACAGCGCCTGCAGGTAACACGCCAGCCCCGCCGCGCGCTCCACCGTCAGGGGCGTGTCGCACACGCGCAGTTCGATGGTGCCGTACTCGGGCTTGGGCCGGATGTCCCAGTAGAAGTCCTTCATGGATTTGACCACGCCCGTGCTCTCCATCTTGGTGAAGTAGACGTTGGTGAACTCCTCCCAGCTCAGCACGAAGGGCGCGCGCCCACTGAGCGGGAAGGCGAACACCGAGTTCAGGCGCGCCGAATCGAACAGCGTGTCCACGCCCTGCGAGAACGGCGACGAGGCCGACAGCGCGATGAAGTGCGGCACGTAGCGGTTGAGCGAGTGCAGCAGGAACAGCGCCTCGTCGGCGCTGGCGCAGCCGATGTGCACGTGCTGGCCGAACACGGTGAACTGCTTGGCGAGGTAACCGTACAGGCCCGAAAGCTGCTCGAAGCGCGGCTTGGAGAAGATGCGCTGCTCGAACCAGCGCTGGAACGGGTGCGTGCCGCCGCCCGAGAGCTCGATGTTGAGCCGGTCGCCCGCGCTCACCAGGGTGTCGCGGATCTGCTGCAGCTGCGCGAGCAGGGGGCCGTGTTCGCGCTGCACGTCGGTCGCGATCTCGATCATGCTCTGCGTCATTTCGGGCGTGACCACGCCCGGGAACGGCTTGCGCCGCAGCAGCTCCAGCAGGTCGTTGGCGCTGCTGGACAGATCGAGGTCGTAGGTGTTGACGAGCTGCAGTTCGAGCTCGACGCCCATGGTCAGCGAGTCGGAGGATTTGAAGGCTTCCAAAGGCATGGCTCAACCTTTCGTGACGTGGGTTTCATGCGCGGCCAGCAGCGCGCGCTGCGTGACCACCGGGCCGAGCAATTCCTGCAGCAGCATCATGCCGGCCATGACCGAGAGCACCTCCACCGCGGGCGCGAAACCATACAGGCGGCTCTGCTCGATCAGCAGGATGGCGAAGGCCGACATGGGCGTGAGCGCCAGGCCGGTGAGCAGGCCCTTGCGCTCGGTGATGCCCGAGAGCCGCGCGGCCACCAGGTTGCAGCCGACCTTGGAGGCCGTGCGCACGAGGATGAGCAGCAGGCCCAGCAGCATGCCGGTGCCCACGTCGGCCCAGTCGAGCAGCGAGGCGATGTAGACGAAGAGGAAGATCGACAGCAGGTCGCCGGCGGTGCCGAAGTCGCGCTGCGCGTTGGTCAGGTGCACGCGGCGCTCGCGCGCCACGATGCCGAAGGTGAGCGCGGCCAGCAGCGGCGAGAGCTTGAGGCCATAGGCCGCGGTGGTGAGCAGCAGCACCGACAGCGCGAACACCACGGTGACACCGCGCTCGTGCGTGTTGCGCAGGCGCAGCAGCCAGGGCACGGCCACGCCGAGCAGGCCCCCCACGGCCACCGAGGTGCCCACCTGGTGGATGCTGCCGAAGGCCGCAAGCACGAGGTCGCCCGAGGTGCTGAGGTACCAGTAACCCACCACCAGCTTGAGCGCGAGCACCGAGATCATGCAGTTGATGGCGCACAGGTGCAGCACGCGCTCGGTCACCTGGCCGGCGCTGCGCAGCTCGTTCGCCACGCGCACGATGCCGGCCGGCGAGGCCGAGATCGACAGCGCCGCGATGATGAGGCGCAGGTCCGTGGCGAGGTCGAACCAGCCAGTGACCCAGTACATCACCGCGAAGGTGACGATGGACTCGACCACGCCGAGCACCAGCACCCAGGGGTTGTGGCGGAACCAGCGCAGGTTGATGCGGTAGCCCAGCTCGAACAGCACCAGCGAGAGCGCCACGTTGGCCAGGAAGGGCAGGCCCGGCACGTCGGTGGTCAGGCCGGGCAGGTTGACCAGCCCGCCGACCAGCCCCACCGCCACGTAGCTGGTGACGCGCGGGATGTGCCAGACCTCGTGCGCGCGCTCGGCAATGAACCAGGCGAGCAGCAACACCAGGGGCCAGGCAATGGACTGGAGCAGAAAACTGTAATCGGTAAGCATGGGTAAAAACTCCTCGGCGAGAGTTTGATGAACGAATGCCGCCACGCGTGTAGGACACGCGCTGAAAACATCAAGACGTCCGGCCATCAGCGAAAGCTGAACGGAGCGCCGCGAACACGGCAACAGGGATGCCTGGTGAGAAGGCGAGAAGCGGTCAAGCCGCGAAACGCTGCGTGAGCTCTTGCAGGTGAAGCTCGTCGAGCACCTGCTGCAAACGCTGCCTGGCGCGCTCCTGCGTGCCATGGCGGTCCGAGCCCATTCTACGGGCCAGAATCAATTCGTTCTTGAGCGAGTGTTCCCACCCCACCAGCTCGGTGACGGTCACGCTGTAACCCTGGGCTTCGAGCTGCAGGCAGCGCAGCACGTTGGTGATCTGGCTGCCGAACTCGCGCGTGTGCAGCGGGTGGCGCCAGAGCTCGGCCAGCGGTGTGCGCGACAGGCTCAGCGCCTTGTGCTTGCGCATCACGCCGGCCACCTCGGCCTGGCAGCACGGCACCAGCACCATGTGGCTGGCCTGCTTGGCCAGGCCGAACTGGATCGCGTCGTCGGTCGCGGTGTCGCAGGCGTGCAGCGCGGTCACCACATCGACCGTGGGCGGCAGCGCCGGGTGGGTGAGCGCCTGTTGCACGGTGGTGGCGAGAAAGTCCATGCGCTCGAAGCCCAGGCGCGCGGCCAGGGCCTGCGATTTCTCCACCAGCTCGGCGCGGGTTTCCACGCCGGTCACGCGGCCCACCGGCTTGTCCTTGAAGAACAGGTCGTACAGGATGAAGCCGAGGGTGGACTTGCCCGCGCCGTGGTCGGCCAACGTCACGTCGCCGCGCGCGGCCAGCACCTCGGCCAGCAGGGGCTCGATGAACTGCACGAGGTGATACACCTGTTTGAGCTTGCGCCGCGTATCCTGGTTGAGCTTGCCCTCGCGCGTGAGGATGTGCAGTTCCTGGAGCAGCGCGACGGACTGGCCGGGCCGCAGTTCGGGCAGCTGCTCTTGCAGCGTGGGCGTGGGCCGCGCATTCGCCTTGTGTTTCGACATGCGCCGATCATAGGTGAGCCCCTTTGGCCTCATGGCCAGCAGCGACAATCGCGCATGATTTCCAACAACGACAGCAGCAGCCACCCCTACAGCACCCTCACACCCGACGTGGTGCAGGACGCGCTGGCCCACATCGGCCTGTGGGGGGACGGGCGCCTGAGCGCGCTCAACAGTTTCGAGAACCGCGTGTACCAGATCCATCTGGAGGCGCCGGTGGAGGGGGTGGATCAGGTGGTGGCGAAGTTCTACCGGCCCGGGCGCTGGAGCGATGCGCAGATCGCCGAGGAGCATGCTTTTGCCGAGGAGCTGGTGGCGGCCGAGATTCCGGCGGTGCCGCCGCTGCGCGTGCAGGGCGAGACGCTGCACCACTTCGGCGGCTTCACGTTCGCGGTGAGCCCGCGCCGGGGTGGGCGCCGGCCCGAGCTGGACAATTTCGAGGTGCTGGAGTGGATCGGCCGTTTTCTCGCGCGCATCCACACCGTCGGCGCGCAGCGACCGTTTGCGGTGCGCCCGGCGCTGGATGCCGCGGCCTTCGCGCACGAGCCGCGCGACTGGCTTATGGCGCATGCGGCGATCGCGCCCGAGGTGCGTGGTGCCTGGGCTTCTGCGCTGGAGGAGGCGCTGGCCCTGATCGAGGCGCACCCGGTGCTGCGGGCGGGCGCGGTGGTGGACGAGGACGGCATTCAGCGCATCCGCCTGCACGGGGATTGCCACCCGGGCAACATTCTCTGGACGCCCGAGGGCCAGCCGGGCGCGGGCCCGCATTTCGTGGACCTGGACGATGCGCGCATGGGGCCGGCGGTGCAGGATCTGTGGATGTTGCTGTCGGGCGATCGGCGTCAGCAGATGCAGCAGCTGGGGGCGCTGGTGGACGGCTATGAACAGTTCCGGCCGTTCGATCGCCGTGAGTTGGCGCTGATCGAGCCTCTGCGGACTTTGCGCCTGATCCACTACAGCGCCTGGGTCGCTCGGCGGTGGGACGATCCCGCTTTTCCGATCAACTTTCCCTGGTTCGGCAGCCGGGACTATTGGCAGGGACAGGTGGACATGCTGGTGGAGCAGATCGAGGAGATGCAGGGTGAGCCTTTGATGGCCTGAGTCCTGTTTCTGTTTGAGACCTCGCGGGGGCCGGTGGCGGTGCCCGCGTTCTCCGGCCCTGCTCGCGGGCGTCTGCCTGGGTTCGCCACCACCCTCTCGTCAACACCGCATGCAGTCATCCAACGTGAGGGCAACCGCGAGCAGGGCCGGAGAACGCGCACCCACGCCAGCCACCCTCGCACCATGTCACCCCAATGAAAGCCCCCAACCCCAAAATGGTTGCTCAAAATTAAATTGCACACAATACAAACAACCCATACAGTACCACCCCATGAAGACCGAAAGCCTCCCCAGCGACCAAGCCCTCAAGCTCGACCACCAGTTGTGCTTCGCGCTCTACTCCGCCTCGCTGGCGATGACCAAGCTCTACAAGCCCCTGCTCGAAGAGATGGGCCTCACCTACCCCCAATACCTCGCCATGCTCGTGCTGTGGGAAAACGACGGCGTCACCGTCTCCGAACTCGGTGACCGCCTCTACCTCGACTCCGGCACCCTCACCCCCCTGCTCAAGCGGCTCGAAACCGCCGACCTCGTGACCCGCCTGCGCGACGTGCAGGACGAACGCCGCGTGCTCATCCGCCTCACCGCCGCCGGCCGCAAACTCAAGGCCCGCGCCGCGCGCATCCCCGGCTGCGTGCTGCAAGCCACGCAATGCGACGTGTCCGAAGTGATGGCGCTCACACAGCAGGTGCAAACCCTGCGCGACCGCCTCACCGCCTGATCATTCCCTTTCACCCACCCCCAGCTTCCACCCGAAGCCCTTCAACCTCAGGAGCCACACCATGCCCACCTCCCTCGACAAAGTTCTCTACACCGCCCGCGCCCACACCACCGGCGGCCGCGACGGCGCTTCGCGCAGCGACGACGGCCTGCTCGACGTCAAGCTCTCCCCGCCCAAGGCCATGGGCGGCGCCGGCAACGCCACCAACCCCGAACAGCTCTTCGCCGCTGGTTACTCCGCCTGCTTCATGGGCGCGCTCAAGCACGTCGCCGGCATGAAGAAAGTGGCCGTGCCCGCCGACGCCTCCATCGACGCCGAAGTGGACATCGGCCCGATCCCGGCCGGCTTCGGCATCGCCGCGCGCCTGGCCGTGAGCCTGCCCGGCGTGGACCGCGCCGTGGCCCAGGACCTGGTGGACACCGCCCACAAAGTGTGCCCCTACTCCAACGCCACCCGCGGCAACATCGACGTGACCATCACGCTGAAGTAAGCCCTTCCCTGGCACCCAGCAAAAAAAGCCCACCGGTTCGCACCGGTGGGCTTTTTTTCTGATGCTTTTCGCGGCGCTCAGTTGCGGTCGTGCGGATCGTGGATCACCGTGCTGGTGCCCACCCCCACGCCCACGCTGGCCCCACTGTTGCCGATGCGCGTGCTCGTCCCCACCCCCGCGCCGGCACTGACCTGGCCGCGCTGGTTCACACCCACCCCGACGCCGACCGGTCCGACACCGGTGCTCACACCGGCACTCACCCCGCCGGTGCCCGCGCCCACGCCGATCGAAAACGGGCCCAGGGGCACACCCACCCCGATGCCCACGCCTGCCGAGCCACAGCCGGCCAGCAAGGCGGCTCCCGCCAGCAACACCCCCGCGACACCGCGGAGGACAACAGAGTGGTTTTGAGGTGAAGTGGTCATGGCACGGGTCCTTGAATGCGGAACAGATGCCATTGTGAGCGCGGGTTCAGCCAAAAGTGCCCTCCGTTGTGCAACGTTTCGTCACAAGCCCGCTCAGACGCCCCCCTGGCCCAGGCGCTCGATCGCGTCCGCGAGCCAGTCCGTCGGCAGAGCGGCTGCTTCCACAGGCCGCACCGCCCAGGCGCCGTCCACGGCCACCGCCTCGGCCAGCCCACCCTGCCAGAGCAGCCAGGCCAGCCAGGCGCACTGGGGCGCCGTCGGCCATTCGCCCACCGGCAGGGAGAGCAGCGCCGTCAACACCGTGCCGTCGGCCAGTTGCACATGGTCCCCCTGGAGTTCGCCGCCCAGGGCCTGGGCCAGCACCGACAGGGCGCCCGCACCGTCGCGCCGCGGGCCGAACTCGCGCAGCCACTGGCGCAGGTGGGCCGCGATGGCCGCGCCGCGCTGGGCCTCGGCCTGCATCAGGTCCGCGTGGTCCCAGCGGTTCCAGTCGATGGCCGGCTGGGTGCTGCCCACGCGCAGCGCGGCCTGGGCAAAGCGGTGCAGCGCCTGCTCCACGTCCTCGCTGTGCACCGCCGCGCCCACCATCAACAGCGCCGACAGGCGGTTGGCCAGCAATTGGCCCTGCTGGGCCATCAGCCGGTCGCGCATCAGGCTGTCGCGCTCGCTGCGCAGCTCGGCCAGTTCGAGCGCGTTCTTCAGGTCGGCGCGCAGGCTCTCCAGCTCCCAGGGCTTGTTGATGTAGCGGTAGATCTCGCCGGTGTTGATGGCCTCGATGGCATCGCCCAGTTCGGAATACGCGGTGGTCAGCATGCGCACCACGCCGGGGTAGTACTCGCGCGCATGGCGCAGCAGCTCGTTGCCGTACTCACCCGGCATGCGCTGGTCGCACACCAGCACGGCGATCTCGGCGCCATGCGCCGCGAGCATCGCCCGGCCCTCTTCCACCGAGGTCGCGGTGAGCACCGGTGCCAACGGACTCACCAGGCGCTCGAAGTACTTCAGGGCCATGGCCTCGTCGTCAACGTACAAAATTTTCACGGGCTTCACGGATTCTCCTGACTGGTCATTGCGCGAAAGGGAAATAGAGGGACACGCTGGCGCCTTGGCCGGCCTCGGACCTCACGACGATGGAGCCGCCCAGCGAGGTCATCACGCGGCGGCAGAACACCAGGCCCATGCCGCTGCCCCCGCTGCTGGCGCGGGTGGTCAGGGGTTCGAGCGTCAAGCGGCCCAACACCTCGGCCGGAATGCCGGGGCCGTTGTCGCGCACCTGGATGGCGGCCTGCACCGGCAGGCCCGGCGCGGGGGCCTCGCGCAACAGCACCACGTGCACATTGGGCTGGGCCGGCGGGTTCGGGCGCAGTGCCAGCACCGCATTCTTGACCAGGGTGCAGAGCACGAGGTAGAGCAGGTCCCGGCGGCCGGGCAGCACGAAATCGTCGGCGAGATCGCTGGTGAGCCACTGCGCCTCGTCGTGGTCGAACGGGTATTCCTCGCGCACCGCCTGCACCAGGTCGCTGGCGCGCAGGCTGGGCGCGCTGTCGGGCTGGTAGGCGTCGCGCGCGGTCTGCACGAAGGTCGACACCAGCGACTGCGCGTACTCCGCCCGGCGCTGCGCGGCCTCGATCATGAACAGCACGTCGCCCGGCTTCTGTTCCTGGATGTGCGCCACGCCACGGTCCCCTTCCGTGGGGTCGACATGGCGCTCGCGCATGGCCGACAGGTAACCCTGCACCGTGGCCAGCGGCGTGGTGACCTCGTGCGCCAGAAAACCCAGGGTCTCGCGCAAGGTGGCCGCTCGCCGCTCGATCAGGGCCCGCTCGCGCGCGCGTTCCTGGCTGGCCTGCAGCGCGTCGCGCAGGGACTGCCGGGTCAGCGCTTCGTCCAGCGGCTTCTCCAGGATCTTTTCCACGTGCCCCTGGTTGACAGCGGACATCGCCATGTCCTTGTCGGCGTAGGCCGAGACCAGCAGGCGCGCCACGTGCGGGTACTGCTGGCGGACTTCGCTGAGCAGGGTCACGCCGTCGCGCTGCGGCATGGCGTAGTCGGTGAGCAGCACGGCCACCTCGTGGCCGCGCTGGGCCAACACGGCCAGGGCCTCGTCCGCGCTGCCGGCGGTGAGCACCACGAACTCGTCGCCATACAGGCGGGCAAACCACTTGCAGGCCTGCAGCTCGTCGTCCACCATCAGGATGGCATGGGCGCCCAGCAGGCCGCGCGTCACGGAGGCGTCGTCGGATTTCATTCGGGCCTCGGCAGGTCAAAGGTGAATTCGGTCCAGCTGCCCAGCTCGCTTTCCACCGCCAGCGTACCGCCATGCCGGTGCACGATGCCGTAGCTCACGCTCAGGCCCAGCCCCAGACCGGCCCCCACATCGCGGGTGGTGAAGAAGGGCTCGAACACCCGACTCAGGTTGTCCGGGTCGATGCCCGAGCCGTTGTCGCGCACGGAAACGCCCAGGCGGTGGCCTTGCAGGGTGGCCGTCACCGCGATGCGGGGCTGTTCGCGCTTGGCCGCCTGCAGGGCGAGCGCGGCATTGCTCAACAGGTTGATCAGCACGCCGATGATGGCCGGCTCGTCGCCCAGCACGTGGCTGTCCTGCGGCAGATCGATCACCACGTCGACGCCCTTGAGTTCGTAACCCGCCAGCCGCACGGCCGAGCGCACCGCGTTCTCGAGCAGGAAGGGACGCAGGCTGTCCTGACCGGGCTTCTGGTAGGCGAAGGTCTTGAGGTCGGTGACGATGTTCTGGATGCGCTGCATGCCTTCACGCGCATCGACCAGGCTCTCCTTGAGCATCTCGTCGCTCTGGGCGCCTTTGCAGGTCAGGCCCATGTTGATCGCCATCAGGCTGTAGTTCACCGGGTTGTTGAGCTCGTGCAGCAGGCCGGCCGAGAGCGTGCCGATGGCCGCCATCTTCTCGCGCTGCAGCAGCTGGCCCTTGACCTCGGCCAGCGTCTGGTTGATCTCGCGCAGCGAGGCGTTCTTCTCGGACACCTCGTGCTGCAACTGGAACAGGCGCAGACGGGCCTTCTCGTTGAACCAGGTGCACACCGCGCTGGCCCCGGCGGAGAACAGGATGAACAGCGAATTCGTCACCATGCGCGCCGTGCTGCTGGCCGCGTCGGGGTGCAGCGCACAGGCCACCACATAGAGGACCAGCGTGACGACGCCAAAGCCGATGCCTTCGAAGAAGCTGATCGGCAGGATGATGCCGACCGCGTACAGCGCCAGGTGCAGGCCCACGAAGTAGATCGACTGCGCGCCGTCGGTCTCGTAGATCATGAAGGCGATCATGATCTGCGGCAGCAGCAGCCAGAGCATGGTGAGCGAGCGCACATGGCGGCGACCGAATTCGGTGAACAGCACGCGCAGGATGCCCAGCGTGAGCACCACCACCAGCACGCGCAGCAGGGTGAATTCGAGCAGGCAGTCCGGGTACGAGAAATAGTCCAGGCCGAAGCCCGCGAGCACCAGCACGATGGACGTGATGCTGCCCGCCTTGCTGTAGGTCAGGCGGAAGTCCGAGAGCTGCTGCTCGTAGGGCGAGCTCGGCCGGTCAGCCATTTTCAAGTGCCATGGCCTTCAGGTTTGCGTTGACCACCACTTCCGCGAAGATGTTGACGCCCGTGGCGTCGGTGTACATGATCGCGGGCGCGTTCACCTCTTCCATCACGGACTGCATCTGCTTCTCGTCGCGGTAGATCAGGTGCCACTCCAGCAGGTGCTCCATGCCGTAGCGCTCCGGGTTGTCGGCGTGCACGTTGGTGACCAGCAGATGGGCGCCCGGGTTGCTGCGCGAGAGGAAGTAACGGATCAGCCGCGCGCACACCTTGTCCGACAGGTAGTCGAACAGGCCGGCGCAGTAGACGAAATCGAAACCCTCGCCGTCGGCCGGTGCGGTGTCGCGGGTGGCGCGCTTGAGCAGCTCGTGCACCGATTCCTGCACGTACTCCACCTGCACCTTCGACTTGTGCAGCTGCGCGGCCTCCTCGATCTTCTGGCGCGTGTAGTTCAGGGTCTCCAGGCTGAAATCGATCAGGGTGAACTGCAGGCGCGAGAGGTCTTCGCCGGTGGCGATGAGCTTCTGGATCTCCACGCCCGGTCCGCAGCCCACGTTGAGGATGCGCACCGGCCGGCCCTTGCTGGCGGCGCTGGCCACGGCCTTCTTGAGGAACTCGACCAGGATGTCGATGCGGTTGCGGTGCGCCACGGCCACCGCCGCGCGCAGGAACATGGCGTTGACGAGCTGGATGTAGGTGCTGCTGCCCTGGCGCGGGTCGCCCAGGATCTGGTTGACCATCTCGTAGTCACCCGCATAGCCCAGCGGCTTGGCGAAGGTGCGGTAGACGAAGGGCGCGCGCAGCACCAGGGGGTGCAGCGCCGTCTGTGCGAAAGACCGGTGCAGCAGCGAGTCTTCCACCGGCAGGCGGGAGGCCTCGTCCTCCAGCCGCACCAGGAACTCCTTGCCCTTGATCATCAGGGGCTCGGCCATCGCGCCGAACACCTCGTCGGTCAGGCGCCCGTCGGGCAGGCGCGGCAGGGAATCGACCATGTCGGCCTGGTCGATCCAGCGCGCGGTCTCGGACAGGAAGGCACGGAACTCGCTGATGGTGACCTGGTAGCTCTGCCGGATCTTGAAGCGCGACTCCCAGTCGGCCACGAAACGGGCCGCCTCTTCGCGCACCTGGCTCACGTTGCCCCGGATCGCGTTGAGGTCGGACCATTCGTCGATGAGCGCCACCGAGATCACCGCCATCAGGCCGGTGTTGAGCAGGCTCACCACCACCGCCTTGCCCTTGTAGATGATGCGGTCGCCTGACCGAATGGTCAGCTCGCTGAGCACCTCGCTCACCTGCACGATGGAGTACGGGTTGTAGATCTCCATCACCAGCGAGCGCCGCTGCAGGCTGGTGAGGGTGCCGCGCGCGCTCTCTCCCTGGCTGTTGCGGAAGGTGACGACGTGATCGAATGGTCGCTGTAGGTACACGTTGTGGCCGGTGGATCAGGTGGACGGGGCAGGTGCGGTGCACTGCGCCTTTGAAGACTCCCCGGCCCCGAGTGTAGTCAACCCCCATGCCGTGCTCATGGCACGGGGTTTGTCCTCAGACCAACAGGGCGTTGACGCGCTTCACATAGGCCGCCGGGTCGTCCGGCAGACCGCCTTCGGCCAGCAGGGCCTGGTCGAACAGGATGTGGGCCAGGTCGTCGAAATGCGCGCTGCCTTCGAGCTTTTTCACCAGCGCGTGTTCGGCGTTGACCTCCAGGATCGGCCGCACCTCCGGCGCGGGCTGGCCGGCCTGCTTGAGCATGCGGGCCAGCTGCGTGGAGTAGTCGCCGTCCTCCACCACCAGGCAGGCCGGGGAGTCCACCAGGCGCGAGGTGACGCGCACGTCCTTGGCCTTGTCCTTGAGGCTTTCCCTGAGCCGCTCCAGCACCGGTTTGAAGGTCTCGGCGGCGGCCTCGGCGGCCTTCTTCTCGTCCTCGTCCTGCAGCGAGCCCAGGTCCACCGCGCCCTTGGCCACGCTCTGCAGCGGGGTGCCGTCGAACTCGTGCAGGAAGGACAGCGCCCACTCGTCCACGCGGTCGGTCATCAGCAGCACCTCGATGCCCTTCTTGCGGAACACCTCCAGCTGCGGGCTGTTCTGCGCGGCCGCGCGGTTGTCGGCGGTGATGTAGTAGATCGCGGCCTGGCCTTCCTTCATGCGGGCCTTGTAGTCGGCCAGCGCGGTCAGCGCCGTGCCATGGGTGCTGGCAAAGCGCAGCAACCTGGCGATCTTGTCGCGGTTGGCGAAGTCCTCGCCCAGGCCTTCCTTGAGCACAGCGCCGAACTCGGCGTAGAACGCGGTGTACTTGCCCACGTCCTTCTCGGCCGCGGCCTTGTCCTCGGCCGAGACCACGTCGGTCACGCCGTCCGCGCCTTCGCCCGGCGCCGGCGCCTGGTCCTTCTTCGCCAGGTCTTCCAGCATCGCGAGCACGCGGCGGGTGTTGCCTTCGCGGATCGCCTTCACGTCGCGGCTTTCCTGCAGCAGCTCGCGGCTCACGTTGAGCGGCAGGTCGGCCGAGTCCACCACGCCCTTGACCCAGCGCAGGTAGGAAGGCATCAGGGCCTCGGCCTCGTCCATGATGAAGACGCGCCGCACGTAGAGCTTGATGCCGGCCTTGCGGTCGCGGTTCCAGAGGTCCTGCGGGGCCTTGGCCGGGATGTAGAGCAGCTGGGTGTACTCGGTGCTGCCTTCCACGCGGTTGTGGCTCCAGGCCAGCGGCGCCTCGGTGTCGTAGCTCAGGTTCTTGTAGAACTCGGCGTACTGCTCGTCGCTCACGTCCTTCTTGCTGCGGGCCCACAGCGCGTTGGCCGAGTTCACGGCCTCCCATTCGTCGAGCAGCACCTGCTCGCTCTTCTCGGCGTCCCACTCTTCCTTCTGCATCAGGATGGGCAGGCTGATGTGGTCGGAGTACTTGCCGATGATGGACTTGAGCTTCCAGCGGTCGAGGTAGTCGCTGGCGTCGTCGCGCAGGTGCAGGATCACGCTGGTGCCGCGCGCGGCGCGCTCGAGGGTCTCGACCTCGAAGTCGCCCGTGCCGCCGCTGGTCCAGCGCACGCCCTCGGCCGCCGGCAGGCCGGCGCGGCGCGATTCCACGGTGATCCTGTCGGCCACGATGAAGCCGGAATAGAAGCCCACGCCGAACTGGCCGATGAGCTGGGCGTCCTGCTTCTGGTCGCCCGAGAGGCGGCTCATGAAATCCTTGGTGCCGCTCTTGGCGATGGTGCCCAGGTGGTCGATCGCCTCCTGCGCGCTCATGCCGATGCCGTTGTCCGTGATGGTGATGGTGCGCGCCTCGCGGTCGAAGGCCACGCGCACCTCGAGATTGGGCGCGTCCTCGAACAGGGCCGCGTTGTTCAGCGCCTCGAAGCGCAGCTTGTCGCAGGCGTCCGACGCGTTGGAGACCAGCTCGCGCAGGAAGATGTCGGGGTTGGAATAGAGCGAGTGCGTGACCAGGTGCAGCAGCTGCGCCACTTCGGCCTGGAAGGACAGGGTTTGTTTGCTCATGGGGGTCGACTGACGTGAAAACGAAGGAACGCGCTCCGGAAGAGCGCAACGCGAGGCGGAATTATGGGCTGGCCGCCGGATTTCAAGCCTCGACCACGGCCGGCGCCAGCCAGGCCCGCAGTTGCTCGGCCACCACCGGGCTGGAGAGCAGCTCCAGGTGGCCCGTGCGGTGCACCGTGCGCTGGCTCTCGCGCGCGAACACCAGCCGGTGCCGGGGGTCGTCGTGCTGGCCCAGCGCGCTGCGCAGCGGCACCAGGCCGTCGCCGGTCAGGCGGTCGGCCAGCAGGCCGCGCTGCGGCGCCAGCGTGGCGGCGATGGTGAAGCAGGCCACGCCCTCGGGCAGGGGCAGGGGTTCGCGGTGGTCGGCACTGGAGCCGAAGCGCTCGCGGCCCTGCCAGTCGGCGTCGCGCACGTGGCCGTGGCGCAGGTCGGTGATGCCGGCGCTGCGCAGCTGGCCCAGGCGCGTGAACGGCGCGGTGAAGGGGGTCGAGGCCAGCAGCACGTCCACCCCATGGCCGGCGCGCTCCAGCGGCGCGCCCTGGTGGGGCGTGCCCAGGAACACCAGGTGCTGGAGCAGCGGGCGCCAGCGGTGGTCGGCCTGCCGGCCCTCTTCGCAGGCGGCGCGCGCCACCAGCCCGCCCATGCTGTGGCCGATGAGGGTGATGGAGGCCAGCGGCACTGGCACTGCGCCACCAGCACTTCCAGCTGGCGCGCGAATTCGCGGCCGTTGGTGGAGGTGTGCAGGCCGCTGTTGTAGCGCAGGTAGACCGGCGTGGCGCCCAGGGCCTGCGCGAGGAAGGCGCCGTGGTCGTGGCCGTTGCGTTGCCATTGCGTGTCGTTCATGCACAGGCCGTGCAGCAGCACGATCAGGTGCGGCGTGGCCGGCCCCAGCCGCTGATGCAGCAGCGGCCGGTTCTCCAGCGGCAGGCGCCGGCCCGCGTGGCGCAGTTCCATGGCCTGGGCCAGCGGGTTGCCGGTTTCCAGCAGGCGGTCGCCCAGCACGCCGTTGAGCGCGGCCAGCACGGCCTCGCGGCCGGGCGAGGGCTCGGGGTGGCGCGTGGGGTCGTCCACCATGGGCAGCAAGGCTGCGCAGCGCGCTGTCCAGCCCATGGCCCACCAGCTGCGTGACGCCGCGAATGCCCTGGTAGATCTGGCCGGTCAGGCCGCCGGTGCGGCCCGGCTCGAGGCCGGCGGGCAGGCCCAGGCGGTTGCGCACCGCCTGGTGCACGCCCTCGGCCACGCCGATCGCGCCGGTGGTGGCCTGCGTGACGAGTTGCACCGCGGCCTTCAGGTCGGCCGGGCGCACGTGGCGCAGCAGCGCCTCGCGGGTGGGCTTGAGCGGGGTCATGGGCCATTGTGGCCCCGGAAGGTGCGGGTGTGTGTGACAGGATGCGCGCCGCCGCCCTGCCCTCTCAGGCGGTGTGCGGGTGCCGGGCCGATTCGTAGAGGGCGCGCGCCAGCGCGCGGTGGCGCGCCAGCAGGGGGTCGAGTTCCATGCCCACCAGGCGGCCGTCGCGCACCCGCACGCGGCCGTTGATCACGCTCAGCGCCACGTCCGCGCTCTGGCAGAACACCAGCGCGGCCACCGGGTCGTGGCCGGCACCGGCGTGCGCCACGCCACGCAAGTCGAAGGCCACCAGGTCGGCCGAGAGGCCGGGCACCAGCGCGCCGATGTCGTCGCGGCCCAGCACGCGCGCGCCGCCCAGGGTGGCGATCTCCAGCGCCTCGCGCGCGGTGAGCGCGGCGGGGCCGAAGCCCACGCGCTGCAGCAGCATCGCCTGGCGCACCTCGCCCAGCATGTGGGCGCCGTCGTTGGAGGCGCTGCCGTCCACGCCCAGGCCCACCGGCACGCCCGCGCGGCGCATCGCTCCCACCGGGGCGATGCCCGAGCCCAGGCGCATGTTGGAACACGGGCAGTGCGCCACGCCGGTGCCGGTGCGGCCGAACAGCGCGATGCCCGCCGGGTCGAGCTTGACGCAGTGCGCATGCCACACGTCGCGGCCGACCCAGCCCAGGTCCTCGGCGTACTCGGCCGGCGTCATGCCGAATTTCTCGCGCGAGTAGGCGACGTCGTTGTCGTTCTCCGCCAGGTGCGTGTGCAGCGACACGCCGTGCGAGCGCGCGAGCACGGCCGATTCGCGCATCAGGTCGCGCGAGACCGAGAACGGCGAACACGGCGCGAGCACGATGCGCCGCATGCTGTGGCGCGAGGCGTCGTGCCAGCGGCCGATCAGGCGCTCGCTGTCGGCCAGGATCGCCGCCTCGCTCTCCACCACCGAGTCGGGCGGCAGGCCGCCGGCGCTGCGGCCCACGCTCATGCTGCCGCGCGCGGCGTGGAAGCGCATGCCCATGGCGTCGGCGGCCTCGATGGAATCGTCCAGCCGCGAGCCGTTGGGGAACAGGTAGAGGTGGTCGCTGGTGGTGGTGCAGCCCGAGAGCATCAGCTCGGCCATGGCCGTCTGCGTGGACACGCGCACCATCTCGGGCGTGAGCCGGGCCCACAGCAGGTAGAGGTTGTTGAGCCAGCCGAACAGCTCGGCGTCCTGCGCCTCGGGCACCACGCGCGTGAGGCTCTGGTACATGTGGTGGTGGGTGTTCACCAGCCCGGGCATCAGCACGTGGCCCTGCAGGTCGATGGCTTCGGCGCCGCCGCTGGCGATCGCCTCGCGCCAGGGCGCCGGCAACTCGGCCGTGGGCCCGACCCACTCGATCGCCGGCCCGTTCACCACCACCGCCCCGTCGGCGATCTCGCGCCGCTGGGCGTCCATGGTGACCACCACGTCGGCGTGGCGAAGGATCAGGGGGGCGGCGGCTGCCTGGGCAACAAGGTTCATGTCATTCCGTTCCGTGTGAAGTGCGCGCGGCCAGCAGGAACGAGCGCTCCTTGGACACCACGCCGTGGTAGAAAAGGTTGAGCACCATGGCCGCGCAGGTCCCCAGCACGATACCGCTGTGCGTGAAGGGGTGCGTCCAGGCCGGCAGGTGCTGGAAGAAGTTCGGTGACAGCGTGGGGATGAGCCCCAGGCCGATGGAGATCGCGATCACGTAGAGCGCGTGGCGCTCCTTGCCGTAGTCGATGGCGCCCAGGATGCGCACGCCCGTGGCCGCCACCATGCCGAACATCACGATGCCCGCGCCGCCCAGCACGAAGGCGGGCACCGAAGCCACGATGTGCGCCACCTTGGGGAACAGCGCCAGCAGGATCAGGAAGCCACCCGCCATCGCCGCCACGTAACGCGAGCGCACGCCGGTCACGGTGACGAGCCCGACGTTCTGCGAGAACGAGGTGTAGGGAAAGGTGTTGAACACGCCACCGATCAACGTGCCCAGGCCATCGGCGCGCAGGCCGCGCGTGAGCAGCTGCGGCGTCATGCGGCGGCCGGTGATCTCGCTGAGCGCCAGGAACATGCCGGTCGATTCGACCAGGGTGATCAGCATCACGATGCACATCGAGAGGATGGCCGTGAACTCGAAGCGCGGCAGGCCGAAGTGCAGCGGCGTGGTCACCGCCACCCAGCTGGCGTCCGACAGGCCGTCGAAGTTCATGTAGCCCAGCGCCAGCGACACCACCACGCCGGCCATCACGCCGAGCAGGATCGAGATGTTGGCCCACACGCCCTTGGCGAAGCGCGTGATGCCCAGCACCACCAGCAGCACCAGCGCCGCGATCGCGAGCTTGGCCGGGTCGCCGTAGTCGGGGTTTGCGCACGGCGTGCGCCACGCCGTCGACCATGCGCGTGACCGTGGGCTGCCCGCCCGCGGCCCAGTTGATCGCCACGCCCATGAGCGAGACGCCGATCAGCGTGATGACCGTGCCGGTGACCAGCGGCGGAAACACGCCCAGCAGCCGCCCCATGAGCGGCGCGACCAGCATGCCGAAGAGGCCGGCCACGATGGTGGCGCCGTAGATCGCCTGCAGGCCCAGCGAGGGGTCCAGGCCGATGGCGATCATCGGCCCGACGGCGGCGAAGGTCACGCCCATCATCACCGGCATGCGGATGCCGAAGCCCCACAGGCCCAGCGCCTGGATCAGCGTGGCGATGCCGGCGACCAGCAGGTCGGCGTTGATGAGGAAGGCGATGTCCGCCTTCGACAGGCCCAACGCGCCGCCGACGATGAGCGGCACCGCGACGGTGCCGGCGTACATCACGAGGACGTGCTGCAGGCCCAGGGCCGCGCAGCGGGGGAGGGGAATTTTCTGGTGGACCGCGTCGCTCTCGGGTTTGTCTCCGGCGCCGGTCGTCTTGGTATCGGGAAGCATCTGGGGCCTTTCTGCCGGCTCGCGCACAAGGCGGCGCATCGGCCAGCGGGCGCAGTCTCAGGAGCCCGCTCGCGCGGGCGCAAAGTCAATAAATCACCCCAGGTGTGCACGAAAAGTGCACACCCCGACCCCCGCTTCGTCAGGGCCCGACCAGCGCGCTCTCCAGACCGTCGGTGACGTGCCGCGCCAGCAGCTCGGCCGCCGCGCTCAGCGCCGAGCCCGCGCGCGTCACCAGCGCCAGGCTCTGGGGCCGCAGGCCCGCGTCGCGCAGCGGCACGAACCGCAGCCGGCCGGCGCGCACGTCGTCGGCCACGTCGAGGCGGTTGAGCAGGGTGATGCCCACGCCCTGCGCGGCCAGCTGGCGCATCAGGGCGGTGGAGGTGGTTTCGATCACCGGCGACACGCTCACGGCGGAGCGGCCGAAGGCGCCGTCGAGGATGGGGCGCAGCGACATCGGGGCGGCCGGCAGGATGAGCGGAAAACCCAGGCAGTCGGCCAGGGTGGTGGTGGCGCGATCGGCCAGCGCGTGGCCCGGCGGCACCACCGCGCCCAGCGGCCATTCGCTCGCGAACAGGGTGCGCAGGCCGGTGGTCTCGGGCACGTCGTAGGCCAGCGCGAGTTCGGCGTCGCCCTCGGCCACGGCGCGCAGCACCCCGGCGATGGGCAGGTCCAGCAGCTTGAGGTGGATGCCCGGGTGCGCCGCGCGGCAGCGCTGCACGATGCCGGGCAGAAAGGCGCCGGCCAGGCCGGTGGTGGTGGCGCAGCGAGGCCTCGCCCTGTCGCAGGCCGCGCACCGCCTCGATGTGCTGGCGCACCGCGTCGAAATCGCGCAGGGTGGCGCGCGCATGGGCCAGCACGATCTCGCCGATGGGCGTGAGCTTGAGCTTGTTGTGGATGCGCTCGAACAGCGGCGCGCCCAGCTCCTCCTCCAGGTTGAGGATCTGGCGGTTCACCGCCGTGGGCACCACATGCAGCTGCTCGGCGGCCTTGCGGATCGAGCCCGCGCGCACCACCTCGATGAAATAGCGCAGGACTTTCGCGTGCATGCCGCTCAGAAGCGCTCGTCGGCCCCGAGAAAGCGCCACTGCCCCACCGGCAGGTTGCCCAGCAGCACCCGCCCGATGCGGATGCGCTTCAAGCCCACCACGTGCAGGCCCACCTGCTCGCACATGCGCCGGATCTGGCGCTTCTTGCCCTCGGTGAGCACGAAACGCAGCTGCTCGGGGTTCTGCCAGTCCACCTGCGCGGGCCGCAGGGCCTGGCCGTCCAGGCTCAGGCCGTGGCGCAGCAGGGCGAGCTGCGCGGGCGGAAAGACGGCCTGCACGTCCTGCGCCACCACGCCCGCGCCTTGCGGGCCGTTGGGCGCGAAGTGCACGCGCACCAGGTATTCCTTTTCCACGCCGCTGCTCTCGCCGATCAGGGTGCGCGCCACGCGGCCGTCCTGCGTGAGCACGAGCAGGCCGGTGGAGTCGATGTCGAGCCGCCCGGCCGGTGCCAGGCCGCGCGTGTGTTCGGGCGCGAAACGCCGGCCGTCGCCGGGCATGCGCGCGTCGCCGCGCCACTGGCTGGGCGCGCCGATCAGCGTGGCCGCGGCCTCGTGGCCGTCCTCGGGCTGGCCGCTCACATAGCCCACCGGCTTGTGCAGCAGGATGGTGACCTGCCCGCTCTGCTGGTGGCGCGCCTGCGGCGCGACCTCGACCTGCGCATCGGGCGGCACCGGCTGGCCCATCACCGCGGGCTGGCGATTGACCGTCACCCAGCCGCGCGCGATCCATTCGTCGGCCTCGCGGCGCGAGCACAGGCCGAGGTCGGCCATGCGCTTGTTGAGGCGCACTTCACCGCGCACGTTGCCGACCCGCGCGAGGTCGGGCCGGTGGGCCGGCGGGCGCGGCGCGGGTGCGGGACCGCGCGGCGCTCGCTCGGCGGCGGCCCGGGGGGCCTCGGCGCGGCGCGGGGCCGGGCGCTCGCTGCGCGGCCCTTCGGGGCCACCGCGTGGGGCGCCGTACCCGGGCGAAGGTTCGCGCGGCGGCTTGGGCGCCGAAGCCGACACGCTCTTGGCGCGCGCCGGGCCGGGCGGGCGCACCGGGGCGCGGCGCGGGGCGTAGGGATCGGAGGGGGTCTTGCTGGCAGCGCCCGGTTTCAGCTTGAGCGTGCGGGCGGCGGGTTTGTCGGTCGTCATGGGGGGATCATCCCTCATCCAATGTGCCGGAGCGCAAGGCCACCAGATCGAGCACGCGCAGGCCCCCGTATTCCACGCGGATCCAGCCCTTGGCCGCCAGCGTGGTCAGCGCCTCGTTGACGCGCTGGCGCGAGAGGCCTACCAGGTAGGCCAGCTCCTGCTGGGTGATGCGCAGCACACCGCCCACGTTGGGCGAGAGCAGCGGGTGGAACAGCGAGGCCAGGTTGCGCGCCACGCGCAGGTCGGGGCTGTTGAGGCGGTCGATCTCGCGCGCCGCGATGAACTGGCCCAGGCGCTCGTTGAGCTGGTGCATCACGAAGCGGTTGAAGCCGATCGAGTGGTCCAGCAGCCAGTCGAAGGTCTCCACCGGCAGGCCGGCCACGCGGCTGCGGCGCAAGGCGAGGATGTTGTAGCGGTACTGCTCGTGCTTGAGCACCGTGCCTTCGCCGAACCAGCCCCCCGGCGCCACGCCGGTGAAGGTGATCACCGGGCCCTGCGAATCGTCGTTGCTCATCTTGAGCAGGCCGTCGACCAGGCCGAACCAGTAGGTGACCGGGCGGCCGAAGCGGCAGATGTGGTCGCCCGCCTCGGCATCGCCCACCACCAGCGCGGCCACGGCGCGCTCGCGCTCGGTGGGCGTGAGGCTTTTCAGCCAGGGAATCTCGGCCAGTTCCTCCTGAGTGGGCGGGCGCGCGCGGTCGCGCAGAACGGTGCCGGAACGGCGGGAGGTCAAGGCGCTCATGGGTGGGAATGGTCTAGGGAAAGTCCTAGGAGGGTTGACCCCAGATTGTCGTCGAACCGACAACATAACGTCAAACGAAGGCCTACCATGCGCAGCAGAACGAAATGTCTCAACCGGGACATTTCAAGCACCGGCGCCACGGCACCGGCCTCAGGAGACACGCATGCAACACACGTTCCCCCGGCTGCTGCTGGGCCACGCGCAAAGCCACCCGGAGGGTGCGGCGATGCGCGAGAAGGAATACGGCATCTGGCAGACGACGACGTGGGCCGGCATGGCCGAGCTGGTGGAGCGCCTGGCCTGCGGGCTGCACCAGGCGGGCCTGCAGCGCGGCGAGCACATGGTGGTCATCGGCGCCAACCGCCCGCGCCTGTACGCCACGATGCTGGCCGCGCAGTCGCTGGGCGCGATCCCGATCCCGCTGTACCAGGACGCGGTGGCCGCCGAGTGCGTCTTCCCGATCAACAACGCCGAGGTGCGCTTCTGCGTGGTGGAAGACCAGGAGCAGGTCGACAAGATGCTGGAGATCCGCGAGCGCTGCCCGCAGCTCAGCCACCTCTACTACGACGACCCGCGCGGCCTGCGCAACTACGACCAGCCCGGCCTGCGCAGCATGGCCTCGCTCATCGAAGCCGGCCAGGCCCACGCCAAGGCCCACCCCCAGCTGTTTCGCGAACAGGTGGAGCTGGGCCGCACCGAGGACGTGGCCGCCATGTTCTTCACCAGCGGCACCACCGGCAACCCCAAGGGCGTGGTGCACACCCACCAGACCCTCATCAACCGCGCCACCGTGGGCGCCAGGTTCGACAAGCTCACCCGCGAAGACGAGATCCTGGCCTACCTGCCCCCGGCCTGGATCGGGCAGAACATCTTCAGCTACGCGCAGTGGCTGGTGGCCGGCTACGTGGTGAACTGCCCGGAGTCGGCCTCCACGGTCACGATCGACCTCAAGGAAGTCGGCCCGACCTACTACTTCGCGCCGCCGCGCATCTTCGAAGGCCTGCTCACCAGCGTGATGATCCGCATGGAAGACGCCGGCGCGATCAAGCGCGGCATGTTCCACCGCTTCATGGCGCTGGCCCGCCGCGTGGGCCCGGACCGCATGGACGGCAAACCCATCGGCCTGCTCGACTCGATCAAGTACCGCCTGGGCGACTGGCTGGTCTACGGCCCGCTGCGCAACAACCTGGGCATGAGCCGCGTGCGCGTGGCCTACACCGCGGGCGAAGCCATCGGGCCCGACCTCTTCAGCTTCTACCGCTCCATCGGCATCAACATGAAGCAGCTCTACGGCTCCACCGAGACGGCCGTGTTCGTCTGCCTGCAGCCCGACCACGAGGCCCGCGCCGACACCGTGGGCGTGCCCTGCGAGGGCGTGGAGATCAAGCTCTCCGAGACCGGCGAGATCCTGGTCAAGTCCCCCGGTCTGCTCAAGGGCTACTACAAGAACGAGGCCGCCACGGCCGAGGTGCTCACCGCCGACGGCTGGTACCACACCAGCGACGCGGGCTTCATCGACGCCTCGGGGCACCTGAAGATCATCGACCGCGTCAAGGACGTGGGGCGCCTGAAGGGCGGCGCGCACGACGGCGCCATGTTCGCGCCCAAGTACGTGGAGAACAAGCTCAAGTTCTTCTCCCACATCAAGGAGGCCGTGGCCTACGGCGATCAGCGCGAGCGGGTCTGCGTGATGGTCAACATCGACTTCGAGGCGGTGGGCAACTGGGCCGAGCGGCGCAACCTGCCCTACGCGGGCTACACCGACCTGGCGCAGAAGCCCGAGGTGTACGAGCTGATCCGCGAGTGCGTGGAGAAGGTCAACGCCGACCTCAGCCGCGACGAGCTGCTCGCGGGCAGCCAGATCAGCCGCTTCCTGGTGCTGCACAAGGAGCTGGACGCCGACGACGGCGAGCTCACCCGCACCAACAAGGTGCGCCGCGGCTTCATCGCCGAGAAGTACGGCGTGCTGGTCGAGGCGCTGTACGGCGGCAAGGCCGAGCAGTACATCCAGACGCAGGTGAAGTTCGAGGACGGGCGCACCGGCTCGGTCAGCGCCACGCTCAAGCTGAGCGACGCCAAGACCTTCACCCCCGTCAAGGCCGCAGCCTGATTGAGCCAGACCCCAACATGACACAGAAGAAGATCGGCGACGTCGTCCTCAACGTCCAGAACATCAGCCTGCGCTTTGGCGGCGTCAAGGCGCTGACCGACATCAGCTTTGACGTGCGCGAGCACGAGGTGCGCGCCATCATCGGGCCCAACGGCGCGGGCAAGAGCTCCATGCTCAACTGCATCAACGGGGTGTACCAGCCCCAGGAGGGCTCGATCAGCTTCCGGGGCCGCACCTTCAGGCACATGAACAGCCGCCAGGTGGCCGAGATGGGCATCGCGCGCACCTTCCAGAACCTGGCCCTCTTCAAGGGCATGAGCGTGATCGACAACCTCATGACCGGGCGCAACCTGCGCATCAGGAGCGGGCTGCTCGCGCAGGCCTTCCGCAACCCCTTCGGCATCGGAGGGGCGCAGAAGGAAGAAGAAGCGCACCGCGAGTTCGTCGAACACATCATCGACTTCCTGGAGATCCAGGCCTACCGCAAGACGCCGGTGGGGCAGCTGCCCTACGGGCTGCAGAAGCGCGTGGACCTGGGCCGAGCGCTGGCCATGGAGCCGCAGGTGCTGCTGCTGGACGAGCCGATGGCGGGCATGAACCTGGAGGAGAAGCAGGACATGAGCCGCTTCATCCTGGACGTGAACGACGAGTTCGGCACCACCATCGTGCTGATCGAACACGACATGGGCGTGGTGATGGACATCTCCGACCGCGTGGTGGTGCTGGACTACGGCAAGAAGATCGGCGACGGCACCCCCGAGGAAGTCCGCCGCAACGAGGAGGTCATCAGCGCCTACCTCGGCACGAGTCACTGAACGAGAACGACACCATGGCATTTTTTCTTGAGACTCTCTTCGGCGGCCTGATGGTGGGCATGCTGTATTCCCTGGTCGCGCTGGGCTTCGTGCTGATCTTCAAGGCCTCGGGCGTCTTCAACTTCGCCCAGGGCGCCATGGTGCTCTTCGCCGCCCTGGCCATGGCCCGCTTCTCCGAGTGGATCCCCCTGTGGACCGGCGTCGAGAACAAGTGGGTGGCCAACGCCGCGGCCTTCGTGGCGGCGGGCGCGCTGATGTTCGCCATGGCCTGGCTGATCGAGCGGCTGGTGCTGCGCCACCTGGTGAACCAGGAGGCCGCCACGCTGCTGATGGCCACGCTGGGCATCACCTACTTCATCGACGGCCTGGGCCAGAGCCTGTTCGGCAGCAACATCTACAAGATCGACATCGGCATGCCCAAGGACCCGGTGTTCGTGCTGGACTCGGTGTTCCAGGGCGGCCTGCTGCTCAACCAGGAAGACGTCATCGCCGCGGCCATCGCCGCCGCGATGGTGATCGCGCTCAGCCTGTTCTTCCAGAAGACGGCCACCGGCCGGGCCCTGCGCGCCGTGGCCGACGACCACCAGGCCGCGCAATCCATCGGCATCCCGCTCAACCGCATCTGGGTCATCGTCTGGTGCGTGGCCGGCCTCGTGGCGCTGGTGGCCGGGATGATCTGGGGCTCCAAGCTGGGCGTGCAGTTCTCGCTCACCACCATCGCGCTGCGCGCGCTGCCGGTGGTGATCCTGGGCGGCCTCACCTCCGTGCCCGGCGCCATCATCGGCGGCTTGATCATCGGCGTGGGCGAGAAGCTCTCCGAGGTCTACCTCGGGCCGTTCGTGGGCGGCGGCATCGAGATCTGGTTCGCCTATGTGCTGGCGCTGGTGTTCCTGCTGTTCCGGCCCCAGGGCCTGTTCGGCGAAAAGATCATCGATCGCGTGTGACCCAGAACAAAAAAGAGAAAGCCCGCCATGTTCTATCGTGAAAACGGTCAATTCAAGACCACCTACCGCGCCGACCAGCAGATCTTCCCGATCGCGCAGGACCGCTGGTTCATCCTGGCCCTGATCGCGCTGGCCTTCGTCGCCGTGCCCATGCTCGCCAGCGACTACCTGATGCGCGCCATCCTGATCCCCTTCCTGATCTTCTCGCTCGCCGCCGTGGGCGTGAACATCCTGGTGGGCTACTGCGGCCAGATCTCGCTGGGCTCGGGTGCCTTCATGGCCGTGGGGGCCTATGGCGCCTACAACTTCTTCGTGCGCGTGCCCGGCATGCCGCTGGTCCCGGCGCTGATCCTGGGTGGGCTGTGCGCCACGCTGTTCGGCATCCTGTTCGGCCTGCCCAGCCTGCGCGTGCGCGGTCTGTACCTCGCGGTGCGCCACGCTGGCCGCGCAGTTCTTCGCCGACTGGATGTTCCTGCGCATCAAGTGGTTCACGCTGGACACGCCCTCGGGCTCGGTGGCGGTGTCCAACCTGCAGGTCTTCGGCCTGCCGCTGGAGAGCGCCGCAAGCAAGTACCTGTTCTGCCTGGCGGTGCTGGCGGTCATCGCGCTGCTGGCCAAGAACCTGGTGCGCAGCGCCATCGGCCGCGAGTGGATGGCGATCCGCGACATGGACGTGGCCGCCGCCGTGATCGGCATCCGCCCGATGTACGCCAAGCTCAGCGCCTTCGCGGTGAGCAGCTTCATCATCGGCGTGGCCGGCGCGCTCTGGGCCTTCGTCTACCTCGGCGCGTGGGAGCCCTCGGCGTTCTCCGTGGACTACTCCTTCCGCCTGCTGTTCATGGTGATCATCGGCGGCCTGGGTTCCATCATGGGCAGCTTCTTCGGCGCGGCCTTCATCGTCGTGCTGCCCATCGCCCTGAGCCAGTTCCTGCCCTTCGTGGCCGGCCTGTTCGGCTTCTCCATTTCCACCACCGCGGTCTCGCACGCCGAGCTGATGATCTTCGGTGGGTTGATCGTGTGGTTCCTGATCGTCGAGCCCCATGGGCTGGCGCGGCTGTGGTCCATCGGCAAACAGAAGCTGCGCCTGTGGCCCTTCCCGCACTGAGCGGCAGGTTGCTCGCAAGTACCGATGTTTTTCGTGGTGTTTGAGCGTTTACTGAGTGTGTGTTTCAACCTTTCATGACATGGAGACAACTATGAAACTTCGCAAGATCGTTGTGGCCGCCACGGTGGCGCTCGCGGGCGCCGCGTCGCTGGTGTCGACCGCCGCACTGGCCCAGGCCAAGGAGCAGTACCTGCCCGTGCTGTCGTACCGCACCGGCGCCTACGCGCCCAACGGCACGCCCACCGCCAACGGCATCGTCGACTACTACAAGCTGGTCAACGCGCGCGGCGGCATCAACGGCGTCAAGCTGCTGGTGGAAGAGTGCGAAACCATGTACGACACGGCGCGCAGCGTGGAATGTTATGAACGCCTCAAGGGCAAGAACGGCGGCGCCGCGCTGATCCACCCCTGGGCCACTGGCGCGACCTTCGCGCTGACGGAAAAAGCCTCGGTCGACAAGATCCCGCTGATCACCACCGGCTATGGCCGCAGCGAGAGCGCCGACGGCACCATCTTCAAGTGGAACTTCCCGCTGCTGGGCACCTACTGGGTGGCGGCCGACGTGATCGTCCAGGCCATCGCGCAGAAGGAAGGCGGCCTCGACAAACTCAAGGGCAAGAAGATCGCCCTCGTGTACCACGACTCGCCGTTCGGCAAGGAACCGATCCCGCTGCTGCAGGAGCGCAGCAAGATGCACGGCTTCGAACTGCAGCTGCTGCCCGTGGCCGCGCCCGGCGTGGAACAGAAAGCCACCTGGCTGCAGATCCGCCAGTCGCGCCCCGACTACACCCTGCTCTGGGGCTGGGGCGTGATGAACTCCACCGCCCTGAAGGAAGCCCAGGCCACCGGCTACCCGCGCGAGAAGATGTACGGCGTGTGGTGGTCCAGTGCCGAGCCCGACGTGAAGGACGTGGGCCAGGGCGCCAAGGGCTACAACGGCGTCACGCTGCAGCACGGCACCGACAAGAACGCCCCCATCATCAAGGAGATCCTGGCCAAGCTGCACGACAAGGGCCAGGGCACCGGCCCGCGCGACGAGGTCGGTGAAACCCTGTACCTGCGTGGCGTGGTCAGCGCCGCCGTGGGCATCGAAGGCATCCGCGCCGCGCAGGAGCGCTTCGGCAAGGGCAAAGTCATGACGGGCGAGCAGGTGCGCTGGGGCCTGGAAAACCTGAACCTGACGCAGGCCAAGCTGGACGCGCTGGGCTTCAAGGGCGTGCTGCGCGGCCCCATCAGCACCTCGTGCGCCGACCACGTGGGCGCGGGCGCTGCGCGCATCCACACCTGGGACGGCACCAAGTGGACCTTCACCTCCGACTGGATCGAGGCCGACCAGCAGATCATCAAGCCCATGGTGAAGACCACGGCCGCGAAGTACGCGGCCGAGAAGAAGCTGACGGCCCGCACCCCGGCCGACTGCCAGAGTTAAGCACCCCCGCCGCGCTGCGCGCGCGGCGGTTCTCTCGCGGCTGGTTTTTCCAGCCGCCATCTGCCAGGGTGGCGCGCCGCCCTGGCAAATGGTCCCCAAGGAATCGGAATCTCCATGAACACGCCCAACACCGTTCTCAACGTCAACGGCATCGAGGTCATCTACAACCACGTCATCCTGGTGCTCAAGGGCGTCTCGCTGCAGGTGCCCCAGGGCCAGATCGCGGCCATCCTGGGCGGCAACGGCGCGGGCAAGACCACCACGCTGCGCGCCATCTCCAACCTGCTCAAGGGCGAGCGCGGCGAGGTCACCAAGGGCAGCATCGAGCTGCGCGGCGAGCGCATCGAGAACCTCTCGCCCGCCGACCTCGTGCAGCGCGGCGTGGTCCAGGTCATGGAGGGGCGCCACTGCTTCGCCCACCTCACCATCGAGGAGAACCTCATGACCGGCTCCTACACCCGCAAGAGCAAGGCCGAGGTCGCGGCCAACCTGGAGAAGGTCTACACCTACTTCCCGCGCCTGAAGACCCGGCGCACCAGCCAGGCCGCCTACACCTCGGGCGGCGAGCAGCAGATGTGCGCCATCGGCCGCGCCCTCATGACCAACCCCAGCGTGATGCTGCTCGACGAACCCTCCATGGGCCTGGCCCCGCAGATCGTCGAAGAGGTCTTCGAGATCGTCAAGGACCTCAACCAGAAGGAGAAGGTCACCTTCCTGCTGGCCGAGCAGAACACCAACATGGCGCTGAAGTACGCCGACTACGGCTACATCATGGAGAGCGGGCGCATCGTGATGGACGGCGTGGCCAGCGAGCTGCGCAACAACGAGGACGTCAAGGAGTTCTACCTCGGCATGGGCGGGGGCGAGCGCAAGTCCTTCAAGGACATCAAGAGCTACAAGCGCAGAAAGCGCTGGCTGGCATAAATCGGCTCCCCCCGCGCCGCGCCGCCGGCGCGTCACCCCTCAGGGGCGACGCCTGCGGCCCGGCAAAGCCGGTTCCGCGGCATCCTGGTTTCAGTCACTTCACCTTCACACATCGCAGCCATGGCACAGCCTGAATTCTTCGACGCCCTGGAAACCCGATCGCCCGAGCAACGCGAGCGCGAGCAGATGGGCGAGCTGGCCACCCAGGTGGCGCACGCCCAGCGGCACAGCACCGCCTTCGCCGAGATCCTGCGCGGCGTGGACGCGCAGGCGGTGAACAGCCGCGCGGCCCTGGCGCGCCTGCCCGTCACGCGCAAGACCGAGCTGCTCGAACGCCAGAAGGCCTCGCGCGCCAGCGACCCCTTCGGCGGTTTCTCCACGCTGCGCCGCGGCCCGGCCATGGCGCGCGTCTACGCCTCGCCCGGCCCGATCTACGAACCCGAGGGCGCCACGCGCGACTACTGGCGCGCCGGGCGCTGCCTCTACGCGGCGGGCTTCCGCGCCGGCGAGCTGGTGCACAACGCCTTCAGCTACCACATGACCCCGGGCGCCTTCATCCTGGAGTCCGGCGCCCACGCCGTGGGCTGCTCGGTCTTCCCCGCCGGCACCGGCCAGACCGAACAGCAGCTGCAGGCCATCACCGAACTCCAGCCCGAGGCCTACACCGGCACGCCCAGCTTCCTGCGCATCCTGGTGGAGAAGGCCCAGGCCGAGGGCATCGACATCGGCAGCATGCGCAAGGCCGTGGTGGGCGGCGAGGCATTGCCGCCCAGCCTGCGCGACTGGTTCGCCGAGCGCGGTGTGGCGGTCTACCAGAGCTACGCCACCGCCGACCTGGGCCTGGTGGCCTACGAGACGAGCGCGCGCGAGGGCCTGGTGGTGGACGAGGGCGTGATCGTCGAGATCGTGCGCCCGGGCACCGGAGAACCCGTGCCCGAGGGCGAGGTGGGCGAGCTGGTGGTCACCACCCTCAACCCGGCCTACCCGCTGATCCGCTTCGGCACCGGCGACCTCTCGGCCATCCTGCCCGGCGCCTGCCCGACCGGGCGCACCGCGCCGCGCATCAAGGGCTGGATGGGCCGCGCCGACCAGACCACCAAGGTGCGCGGCATGTTCGTGCACCCAGCCCAGGTGGCCGACATCGCGCGGCGCTTCCCGCAGGTGAAGAAGGCCCGCCTGGTGGTCAGCGGCGAGATGGCGAACGACCAGATGTGCCTGCGCGTGGAGGCCAGCGAGGCCGACAGCGGCCTGCGGCAGCAGATCGAGGCCGCCGTGCGCGAGGTCACCAAGCTGCGCGCCCAGGTCGAGCTCGTCCAGCCAGGCTCCCTGCCCAACGACGGCAAGGTGATCGAGGACGCGCGCAGCTACCAGTAGGAAAAGCCCCGCAACCATCGCGGAACTGACGCCAAACTGACGCCAAAAGTGCGCCAACGAGGGTTTTCCCCGGCCCGGAGCTAAGTAATTTCCGCGATACGGACAAGGGATGGCGGGGCTACGATCGCCCGGTAATCAACCTCTCAAGGAGCATCGTATGAAGAAGATCCTCGCCCTGGCGGCCTTGGCTGCAAGCATTTCGTCAGGCGCCTTCGCGCAGGGCTTCCCCAACAAGCCCATCTCCTTCGTGGTGCCCTTCGCCGCGGGCGGCCCGACGGACCTGGTGGCACGCCGCCTCGCCGAAGCCATGCGCAAGCCCCTGGGCGGCGCCAACATCGTGGTGGAAAACGCCGCCGGCGCCGGCGGCACCATCGGTGCCACCAAGGTGGCCCGGGCCGCGCCGGACGGCTACACCCTGCTGGTCTGGCACATCGGCATGGCCGCCACCACCAGCCTGTACCGCAAGCAGACCTTCAAGCCGCTCGAAGACTTCGAGTACCTGGGCGCGATCAACGACGTGCCCATGACCCTGCTGGGCAGCAACAAGCTCAACGCCAACACCTACCGCGACTTCGAGGCCTACATCCGCGCCAACGGCGGCAAGCTCAACCTGGCCCACGCCGGCCTGGGTTCCGCGTCGCACATCTGCGGCCTGATGTGGCAGTCGGCCATGAAGCTCGACAAGTCGCTGACCACCATCCCCTATGGCGGCACCGCGCCGGCCATGAACGACCTCATCGGCGGCAACGTCGATGTGATGTGCGACCAGACCACCAACACCACCTCGCAGATCGAAGCCGGCCGCGTGAAGGCCTTCGCGGTCACCACCGCCAAGCGCCTGGACAACCACAAGCTGCTCAAGGACTACCCCTCGCTGCAGGAAATGGGCCTCAAGGACTTCAACCTGACCATCTGGCACGGCCTGTACGCCCCCAAGGGCACGCCGCCCGATGTGACCAAGAAGCTCAACGAAGCCCTGCAGGTGGCCCTGAAGGACCCGGCTTTCATCAAGAGCCAGATCGACCTGGGCGCCATCGTGGTGACCGACAACCGCGTCACGCCGGCCGGCCACAAGGCCTTCGTGGCCAGCGAAATCGCCAAGCTCAAGGCCGCCATCGACGGCGCCGGCCAGTACGCCGACTGATTTCGTGCCGCACGCCCGAAAGGGCGGCTCCATGCAAGCCGCCCTCGGGCGGCTTTTCTTTTTGCCACCCAAGGAGACATCGCATGGACGACAAGCCGTTTTCCGCCTCGCGCCGCCACCACCTGCGGACCCTGGCCGCCGCCACCGCCGCCCTGGGCCTGCCAGGCCTTGGCTGGGCGCAGGCCGCCTGGCCGAGCAAACCGGTGCGCATCGTCGTGCCGTTCGCGCCCGGTGGCACCACCGACATCCTGGCCCGTGTGCTGGCGCCCGAGCTGAGCAAGACCCTGGGGCAGTCCTTCGTGGTGGAAAACCGCGCCGGCGCCGGCGGCAACATCGGCGCCGAGGTGGTCGCCAAGTCGCCGGGCGACGGCTACACCCTGCTCATGGGCACGGTGGGCACGCACGGCATCAACAAGTCGCTCTACGACAAGCTGCCCTACGACCCGCAGAAGGACTTCGCGCCCATCACCCTGGTGGCCGGCGTACCCAACGTGATGGTGATGGGCACCAAGCGGGCGCAGGCCCTGGGCATCACTAGCGTGGCCGACTTCGTGAAGTACGCCAAGGCACACCCCGGCCGGCTGAACATGGCCTCCAGCGGCAACGGCACCTCCATCCACCTGGCGGGCGAGCTGTTCAAGTCGCGCACCGGCATCTTCATGACGCACATTCCCTACCGCGGCTCCGGACCGGCGCTGACCGATCTGCTGGCGGGCTCGATCGACGTGATGTTCGACAACCTGCCCTCGGCGATGCCGCACATCCAGGCCGGCAACCTCAAGGCCTTCGCGGTGACCAGCGCGGTGCGCTCATCGGCCCTGCCCGACGTGCCCACGGTGGCCGAGGCCGGCAACCTGCCCGGGTTCGAAGCCAGCTCGTGGTTCGGCCTGCTCGCGCCCACCGGCACGCCGACCGAGGTGGTGAACCGGCTGCAGCAGGAGACCGCCAAGGCCCTGAACCTGCCGGCGGTGAAAGAGCGCCTGGTGGCCCAGGGCGCCATCCCCAGCGGCAACACGCCGGCCGAATTCGCGCGCCTGATCGACGCCGAGACCACCAAGTGGGCCGCCGTGGTCAAGGCCTCCGGCGCCCGCGTGGACTGAAGAACCCGCGCAGCGGCGCGGCCCGCAACGAAAGAAGTGCACCCTCCAGAGGCATCAAGGGTCCGGCTGCGCCGGCCCGAGATGCCGTCCCCCTCGAAGCGCCGAAGGCGCGCCACGGAGGGGGGAAGCCGCGCAGCGGCGCAGGGGGGTGTTTCTCCTCACACTCCCCAGACGATCTCGACGTTCGCCTTCTCGCAGCGCTCCAGCATCTCGATGAAAGGTGCGGCGCGCATGCGCAGGCTCACCGGGTCGACCTGCGCGTCGTCGTGTTGGCCTTCCGCTTCCGCTTTCTCTTTCTGCTTCTGACGGGCCGCGTCGTCCGCCGCCACGGCGGCCCGGATCTTCTGCACGGCCGCGTCCATTTCGCCGGGCTGGATGATGCCCGGGCCCGACAGACGCTTGCCCAGGATCTCCAGCATGCGTTGGCCGTGCTGCTGCAGCATGACGAGGTCGCCCGTTTCGCGGGACTTGAATCGATACACAGACATGAGTGCCTCCGGGGGTGGTGAGGTAAGGCCATTCTTGCACCTACACGCCATGGAAAACCAGGGGATTTGTAGGAAGGACGTCCCGACGGATGTAGGACGCATGGCCCGGGGCGTCGCCGCAGCCGAATGGGCTACGGGTTTACCCGATTGGAGTTGTATATTTTAAACCTAAACTAATTAGGCATGAAAACATCCGTTCCAGCGCTTCGGCGCATCCTGTGCATCGGTGGCGGCCCGGCGGGCCTGTACTTCGCTCTGCTCATGAAGCGGCGCGACCCCTCGCTCACCGTCACGGTGGTCGAGCGCAACCGGCCGTTCGACACCTTCGGCTGGGGCGTGGTGCTGTCGGACCAGACCCTGGGCAACCTGCGCGAGGCCGACCCCGAATCGGCCGCGCTGATCGGTGAAGCCTTCAACCACTGGGACGACATCGAGGTCTTCTTCAAGGGCGGCCGCGTGCGGTCCGGCGGCCACGGCTTCTGCGGCATCGGCCGCAAGAAGCTGCTCAACATCCTGCAGGAGCGTTGCCTGGCGCTGGGCGTGAACCTGGTGTTCGAGACCGACGTGACCGACGACCAGGCGCTCGCGGCGCAATACGAGGCCGACCTGGTGATCGCCAGCGACGGCCTCAACAGCCGCATCCGCACGCGCTACGCCGACACCTTCCAGCCCGACATCGACACCCGGCAATGCCGCTTCGTCTGGCTCGGCACCAAGAAGACCTTCGACGCCTTCACCTTCGCCTTCGTGCAGACCGAACACGGCTGGTTCCAGGCGCACGCCTACAAGTTCGACGGCGAGACCTCCACCTTCATCGTGGAAACGCCCGAGGAGGTCTGGAAGGCGCACGGCATCGACCAGATGAGCCAGGAAGACGGCGTGGCCTTCTGCGAGAAGCTGTTCGCCCCCTACCTCGACGGCCACGCCCTCATCAGCAACGCCTCGCACCTGCGCGGCTCGGCGATCTGGATCCGCTTCCCGCGCGTGATCTGCCACACCTGGGTGCACTGGCAAGAGATTGCTCGCCCCCACGCTCCACCGCTGCGCGGGTCGCTGCCCCCCGAGGGGGCTGATCCGGCTTGGGGCGGCCCGGCGCCGGATCACGGCGGCCGCAAGACCCCCATCGTGCTCATGGGCGACGCCGCGCACACCGCGCATTTCTCCATCGGCAGCGGCACCAAGCTCGCGCTGGAAGACGCGATCGACCTGGCCGACGAGTTCTCGCGCCACGCGAACGCCGACGTGGCCGAGGTGCTGCAAGGCTACGAGGCGCGCCGCAGCGTGGAGGTGCTCAAGATCCAGAACGCCGCGCGCAACTCCACCGAGTGGTTCGAGAACGTGGACCGCTACACCGGCATGGAGGTCGAGCAGTTCGCCTACTCGCTGCTCACGCGCAGCCAGCGCATCAGCCACGAGAACCTGCGCCTGCGCGACGCGAAATGGCTCGAAGGCTATGAGGCCTGGCTGCAGACCCAGGCCCAACCCGGCGTGCCGGTGAAGAAACACCCCACGCCGCCCATGCTGCTGCCGCTCACGGTGCGCGGCGTCACGCTGAAGAACCGCATCGTGGTCTCGCCCATGGCGCAGTACAGCGCGGTCGACGGCGTGGTGGGCGACTACCACCTGGTGCACCTGGGCGCGCGCGCCATGGGCGGCGCCGCGCTGGTGATGGTGGAGATGACCAGCCCCACGCCCGAAGGCCGCATCACCCCCGGCTGCCCGGGCCTGTGGAACGAGGCGCAGCAGGCCGGCCTGAAACGCATCGTCGATTTCGTGCACGGCCACAGCAGCGCCAAGATCGGCCTGCAACTGGGCCACAGCGGCGCCAAGGGCTCGACCCAGCTCGGCTGGGAGCAGATCGACGAGCCCCTGCCCAGCGGCAACTGGCCGCTGCTCTCGGCCAGCGCCGTGCCGTATGGCGAACAGAACCAGGTGCCGCGCGCCATGACGCGCGCCGACATGGACGCCATGACGGCGGCCTTCGTCGCTTCCACCCAGCGCGCGGCCGAGGCCGGCTTCGACTGGTTGGAACTGCATGCGGCCCACGGCTACCTGCTGTCCAGCTTCATCACCCCCCTCACCAACCAGCGCACCGACGACTACGGCGGCTCGCTCGCCAACCGCTGCCGCTACCCGCTGGAGGTGTTCACCGCCATGCGCGCGGCATGGCCGGCCGACAAGCCGTTCAGCGTGCGCATCTCCGCGCACGACTGGGCGCCGGGCGGCAACACGCCCGACGACGCGGTCGAGATCGCGCGCCTCTTCAAGGCCGCCGGCTGCGACCTGATCGACGTGTCCTCGGGCCAGACCACGCGCACGGCCAAGCCGGTGTACGGCCGCATGTACCAGACGCCGTTCGCCGACCGCGTGCGCAACGAGGCCGGCATCCTCACCATGGCGGTGGGCGCGATCACCGAAGCCGACCACGCCAACAGCATCATCGCGGCCGGCCGCGCCGACCTCTGCGCCGTGGCGCGCCCGCACCTGGCCGACCCGGCCTGGACGCTGCACGAAGCCGCCAAGCTGCAGACCCGCGCCATCGAATGGCCGCGCCCCTACGAGAGCGGGCGCGACCAGCTCTACCGCGAGATCGCCCGCCAGCAAGCCCTCAACGCCCCTACACCATGACCCCTCCTTCACCGCTCGACCTCGAAGCCCGCGCCCACAGCGAACACGCGCACGAGCTGCGCCTGTGGCTGCGGCTGCTGACCTGCTCGCAACTGATCGAGAAGCGCGTGCGCGCCGGCCTGCGCGAGCAGTTCGACACCACGCTGCCGCGCTTCGACCTCATGGCCCAGCTCGAACGCCACCCCGACGGGCTGAAGATGAAGGAGCTCTCGCACCGGCTCATGGTCACCGGCGGCAACGTCACCGGCATCACCGACCAGCTCGTCAACGAAGGCCTGGTGGAGCGCATGGGCGTGGACGGCGACCGGCGCGCCTTCCGCGTGCGCCTCACGCCGCACGGCCGCGCCAGCTTCGTCGAGATGGCCCAGCAGCACGAGAGCTGGATCGTCGAAGCCTTCGAAGGCCTGAGCCCGCGCGACCTGGACAGCCTGCACAAGCTGCTGGGCAAAGTGAAACAGCACCAGCTCGAACTCAACCAGCGGATCGACGAAGAATGAAACACCCCATCCCCGACCACAACCCGATGCGCGGCCAGTACGGCCCCAAGGCCACGCCCGCCCCCACCCACTTCGCGCTCCGCGTGGGCGACGACGGCGTCGCCACCGTCACGCTCAACCGGCCCGAGCGCAAGAACCCGCTGACCTTCGACTCCTACGCGGAGCTGCGCGACTGGTTCCTCGGCCTGCAGAAGGCCACCGACGTGCGCGCCGTGGTGCTCACCGGCGCGGGCGACAACTTCTGCTCGGGCGGCGACGTGCACGAGATCATCGGCCCGCTCACGAAGATGAGCATGCCCGAGCTGCTGGCCTTCACGCGCATGACCGGCGCGCTGGTGAGCGCCATGCGCGCCTGCCCGCAGCCCATCGTGGCCGCGATCGACGGCGTGTGCGCCGGTGCCGGCGCGATGATGGCGCTGGCCTCCGACCTGCGCCTGGGCACGCCGCAGACGAACACCGCCTTCCTGTTCACCCGCGTGGGCCTCGCGGGCGCCGACATGGGCGCCTGCGCGCTGCTGCCGCGCATGATCGGCCAGGGCCGCGCCAGCGAGCTGCTGTTCACCGGCCGCGCCATGAGCGCCACCGAAGGCCACGCCTGGGGTTTCTTCAACGCGCTGCACGACAGCGCCGCCCTGCTGCCCGCCGCGCACAAGCTCGCCGCGCAACTCGCGCAAGGCCCCACCTTCGCGCACGGCATGACCAAGACCATGCTGCACCAGGAGTGGGCCATGACGCTGGACCAGGCGATCGAAGCCGAGGCCCAGGCCCAGGCCATCTGCATGCAGACGCAGGACTTCCGCCGCGCCTACGAGGCCTTCGCGGCCAAGCAGCGCCCGGTCTTCGAAGGAGATTGACGTGGTCGCCTTCGAACACCCGCACGGCCTGCGCCCACCCCAAGCGCAGTGGGAACTGCCTTTCTTCGACGCCCACCACCGCGAGATGGCGCCGCGCCTGGCCGACTGGGCCGCGCTGCAGGGTGTCGATGAAACCGACGACCGCGCCGCCTGCCGCGACTGGGTGGTGCGCCTGGGCCAGGACGGCTGGCTGCGCTACTGCGTGCCCGGGGCCCACGGCGGCGCCCTGCCCTCGCTGGACTCGCGCTCGCTGGTGATCCTGCGCGAAACCCTGGCCTTCCATTCCCCGCTGGCCGACTTCGCTTTCGCCATGCAGGGCCTGGGCAGCGGCGCCATCACGCTCGCCGGCACCCCGGCCCAGAAGGCGCGCTACCTGAGCGCGGTCGCCAGCGGCCAGAAGATCGCCGCCTTCGCGCTCAGCGAACCCGACGCCGGCTCCGACGTGGCCGCCATGGCCACGCGCGCCACGCAGGCGGCGGGCGGCTGGGCGCTCGACGGCAGCAAGACCTGGATCAGCAACGGCGACCTGGCCGACTTCTATGTGGTCTTCGCCAAGACCGACCCCGAGGCCGGCGCGCGCGGCATCAGCGCCTTCATCGTCGACGCCCGGCAACCCGGCCTGGACAGCAGCGAACACCTCCACGTGATGGCCCCGCACCCGCTGGCGACGCTGCGCTTCAGCGGCTGCGCCGTCGGCCCCGACGCCATGGTCGGCCCGCTGCACGGCGGCTTCAAGCTCGCCATGCAGACGCTGGACATCTTCCGCGCCTCGGTCGCCGCCGCCGCGCTGGGCATGGCGCGGCGCGCCTTCGCCGAAAGCGTCGCGCACGCGAAGCAACGCAAGATGTTCGGCCAGACCCTGGCCGACTTCCAGCTCACGCAGGCCCGGCTCGGCGAGATGAGCGCGCTCATCGACGCCGCCGCCGTGCTCACCTACCGCGCCGCCTGGCAGCGCGACTGCAGCGCCACGCAGGGCGCGGGCACGCCGGCCTACACCACGGCCGCGGCCACCGCCAAGCTCACCGCCACCGAAAACGCGCAGCGCGTGATCGACATGGCGCTGCAGATGTTCGGCGGGCGCGGCGTGCAGGTGGGCCAGAAGGTCGAGAGCCTGTACCGCGACATCCGTTCGCTGCGCATCTACGAGGGTGCGAGCGAGGTTCAACTGTTGATCCTTGGCAAGGCCGCATTGAAATGAGCACCCCCGCCGCGCTTCGCGCGACCCCCTCAAGGGGGCAATGCCTGCGGCCCGGCAAAGCCGGTTCCGCGGCATTTCTGGTTCAAGGCACTTCGCGCCGACGTCACTGGAATGAGTGAATGATGAAAATTGCCATCCCGTCCGCCCAGCCCGACCACTTCGTGCACGACCGCCTGCCCCCGCCGGCGCAGTGGCCGGAACTGCGCTTCGACCGGCCCGAGCTGCAACTGCCCGCGCAGGTCAACGCCGTGCACGCGCTGTTCCAGCGCGCCATCGCGGCGGGCCATGGCGACCGCCCGCTGTTTCGCAGCGAGGAGCGCACGCTGACCTACGCGCAGGCGCAGCTCGAGGTGAACCGCATCGCCAACGCGCTCACGGTGGAGCTGGGCCTGGTGCCCGGCAACCGCGTGCTGCTGCGCGGCGGCAACTCGGTGCGATGGCGCTGGCCTGGCTGGGCACGGTGCAGGCCGGCCTGATCGCGGTGGCGCACCATGCCGCTGCTGCGCGCGAAGGAGCTCGGCGCCATCCTCACCAAGGCCCAGCCCTCGGTGGCGCTGTGCGACGTGAAACTGCAGGACGAGCTCAAGGCGGCGCTCGCGGCCGATCCCGCCATGGCCGGCATGAAGCTGCTGACCTTCAACACGGCCGAAGGGGAAGCGCCGCACTCGCTTGAAGCCCTGGCGCGGCGCCAGTGCGAACACGGCACGCCCTGCCCCACCGCCGCCACCGACATCGCGCTGCTGGCCTTCACCTCGGGCACCACCGGCACGCCCAAGGCCGCCGTGCACACCCACCGCGACGTGCTCGCCGCCTGCGAGACCTGGCCGCGCCACGTGCTGCGCGCCACGCCGGACGACATCGTCATGGGCTCGCCGCCGCTGGCCTTCACCTTCGGCCTGGGCGGTCTGCTGGTCTTCCCCATGTGGGCCGGCGCCTCAGTCTACTTCCCGTCCATCCCCTACACGCCCGAGGCCATGGTGCAGCTCATCGGCCGCGTGGGCGCCACCATCTGCTACACCGCGCCCACCTTCTACCGCCAGATGGCCGCGTTCGCGCGCCAGCACGGCATCGGCCGCCTGCGCATCAGCGTGAGCGCGGGCGAGGGCCTGCCCGATGCCACGCGCCAGCTCTGGAAGGAAGCCAGCGGGCTGGAGATGCTCGACGGCATCGGCGCCACCGAGATGTTCCACATCTTCATCTCCTCCCCGCCCGAGGCGGTGCGCCGCGGCGCCATCGGCCAGGTGGTGCCGGGCTACGAGGCGCGCGTGGTGGACGACGAAGGCCGGCCGCTGCCCATGGGCGAGGTCGGCAAGCTCGCCGTGATCGGCCCGACCGGCTGCAAGTACCTCGACGAACCGCGCCAGACCCAGTACGTGCGCGATGGCTGGAACTTCCCCGGCGACGCCTTCCGCCAGGACGCCGACGGCTACTTCTTCTACCAGGCGCGCACCGACGACATGATCATCACCGCCGGCTACAACGTGGCCGGCCCCGAGGTGGAGGCCGCGCTGCTGCAGCACCCGGCGGTGGCCGAGTGCGGCGTGGTCGGCAAGGCCGACGAGGAGCGCGGCCAGATCGTGCTGGCCTATGTGGTGCTCAAACCCGGCGAAGCCGCCGACGCGGCGCAGGTCAAGGCGCTGCAGGAGCACGTGAAGCAGAACATGGCGCCCTACAAATACCCGCGCGAGGTGGTCTTCGTGAACCAGCTCCCGCGCACCGAAACCGGCAAGCTGCAGCGCTTCGCGCTGCGCCAGCAAGCCCAACAACATCGAAGCCAACCGACATGATGAAACACCTGCAACCGCCCGGCTGGGCAGCACCCAAGGGCTACGCCAACGGCATCGCCGCGCGCGGCACCCACGTCTACGTGGGCGGCCAGATCGGCTGGAACGCCGCCCAGGTGTTCGAGAGCGACGACTTCATCGCCCAGACGCGCCAGACCCTGCTCAACGTGCGCGACGTGCTCGCCTGCGCCGAGGCCGGGCCGCAGCACATGGTGCGCATGACCTGGTACGTGATCGACCGGGTGGAGTACAACGCGCGCCTGCGCGAACTCGGCGAGGTCTACCGCGAGGTGATGGGCCGCCACTTCCCGGCCATGACCTGCGTGGAGGTGAGCGCGCTCATGGAAGCGCGCGCCAAGGTGGAGATCGAAGTCACGGCGGTGGTGCCGGACTGAGCGCCGGCGTGCACGCTGCAGTGCACCAAGACAACGACAGCGCAGGGGACTCCTGGGTGCGGCCGCGGGTTTGATTCCAGAATGGCCGGTTCCGAAGGATGGTCCTTCGGGATTCACCCCTCGGAGGAGACCCATGAAAAGCACACGACTGTGGATGGCATTGCTGGCCTGCGGGTTGGCGACGGGCGCGATGGCGCAGGCGGGCAAGGACAACCTCCCACGCTCAAGCAGATGAAGGTCTCGGGCGTCGACCTGAACATTCCGCCCGTGCCCCAGGAAGGTCGCAATGCCGAGGCGATCCGCGCCAACCTGCGGTCCGTGAAGCTGCCCCCGGGGTTCAAGATCGAGCTGTACGCGGTGGTGCCCGACGCGCGCCACATGGCGGTGGCGCCCAGCACCAACATGCTGTTCGTGGGCACGCGCAAGACCCGCGTGTGGGCCGTGACCGACCGCAACGGCGACGGCACGGCCGACGAGGTCAAACCCTTCGCGCCTTCGCTCAACTTCAAGGTGCCCAATGGCGTGTGCTGGACCAAGGACGGCTTCCTCGTCGTGGTCGAGCACAACCGCGTGCTCAACTTCCCGGCCGCCGAGTTCTTCTACGAAGGCCCCGACGTGGCGGTGATCGAGGTGGTGGGCCAGGGCAAGCTGATCCCGGAGGAAGAGGAGTCCTTCAACCACGGCGCGCGCGTGTGCCGCGTGAGCGACGACGGCAAGCTCTACATCACGCTCGGCCAGCCGCACAACGTGCAGCCGGCGGGCAAGGTGGCGCTGTACGAGCAGGTCGGCATCGGCGGCATCGTGCGCCTGAACCCCTTCGACGGCTCCGGCCGCGAGGTGTTCGCGCGCGGCGTGCGCAACTCGGTGGGCATGGACATCAACCCCAAGGACAAGACGGTGTGGTGGACCGACAACCAGACCGACGGGCTGGGCGACGAGGTGCCGCCTGGCGAGCTCAACCGCTCCACCGCCGCCGGCCAGCATTTCGGTTATCCCTACTGGAACGGCAAGTTCAAGGTGGCCGGCTCGGCCGCCGCGCCCGACCTCAAGGACATGAAGGAGCCGGCCAACGCGGTGTTCCCGCAGGTGGAGTTCCCGGCCCACCAGGCGCAGCTGGGCATGGCGTTCTACAACGGCGGCATGTTCCCCACCAAGTACCGGGGCGGCATGTTCGTGGCGGCCCACGGTTCCTGGAACCGCACCAAGGCCACGGGCGCGCTGATCAACTACGTGCCGGTCAATGCCGATGGCACCGCCGGCAAGGCCGAGGTCTTCGCCGAAGGCTGGCTGGACGCCAACGGGGTCTACAAGGGCCGGCCGGTGGACGTGGCGCCGATGAAGGACGGCTCGCTGCTGATCTCGGACGACTACGTCGGCGCGATCTACCGCGTGACGTACTCGAATTGATGGCACACCCCCCTGCGCCGCTGACGCGGCTTCCCCCCTCCGTGGCGCGCCTTCGGCGCTTCGAGGGGGGACGGCAGCTTGGGCCGGCGCAGCCGGACCCTCGCTGCCTCTGGCTGAGGCTGTTTCACTCGGTGCGGATCGCACTTCTGCTCATGGTCGTGGGCGGCGCGGGCGCTGCCGCCACTGCCGCCGACCTCGAGGCGGGCAAGGCCCGCGCGGCCACCGCGTGCGCGGTGTGCCACGGCCCGGTGGGCCTGTCGATGCAGCCCAACGTGCCCCACCTCGCGGGCCAGCCGCTGTTCTACCTCACGGAACAGCTGCGGAACTACCGCAGCGGCAAACGCGCGAACGAGGTGATGTCGGTGATCGCCAAACCGCTGACGGACGCCGAGATCGACAACCTGGCGCTCTGGTACTCGTCCTTGCAGGTGCGGGTGGACGCGCCCTGAGGCCGGCGCGGCCGCGGGCGCGGGCACGTCACCAGAGCGCGGAGTCGCGCATGTCGTCGAGCTTGCGGCGCTGGCGCTGCAGGCGCGCCTGCACGATCACCGCCACCACCACGCCCAACATGCCGCCGAGCAGCACCGTCTCGGCGATGGAGAGCGCGCGGCCAAGCCAGGCGGAAACGACCCAGGCGACGCCTGTCAGGCAGGCGGCCCACCCGGCAGCGGCGGCAATGATCAGGGGAAGGTGGTGGGGCATGGAGGGCAAAAGGCGGGCGTCACGGGGAAATCATTCTCGCATTCCCGCCGCCGTTTGGGGACTCTACACTGGCGGCCTCTCCAACACCCCGTTTCGGCCATGGAAATTCTGACCCTGGTGCTGGCCTTTTTCGCCGGCCTCGCTTTTCTCAATTCACTGGACCAGAAAAAACGCATCGAGCTGCTGCGCAAGCACCTGGGCCCGTACCAGATCGACGTCATGCTGGAAAAACTCGCCGAAGGTTACGAGCGGGCCCTGGCGGAGCAAGACCCCGAGCGCCGGGAACAGATCTGGAGCGTGCTGGAAGGGGCCGAGCGCTCCATCGCGAAGCAGTTCACCCGGTTCGTGCACTTTTTCGTCGATGTCGAGGCGGCCGCCACGCGCGTGAGCAAGCTGCCCTTCGCCCTGCCCTGGGCGCACCGCTGGTGTCACCGCGCCACGTTCGACCTGCGCGCGGCCTTCATGGTCCACGCGTACGCCATCACCGAGGCGGTCGACAACAACGCCCAGCGGCCGCCGCGCGACAAGGCCTACCTCATCCTGGCCGAGCTGTTCCTGATGCAGCACACCTGCCACTGGTTCTGCCGCTCGTTCAGCACCGCGTCGACGCGCCTGGTGCGCAGCCACAAGACCGGGTACCGGCAGGTGCTCGCGGCGGTCTCCCCCTACACGCGGCGGGCCTACGGCGAACTCACCAGCCTCTGAACGCGGCCGGCGGCCGGGGCATCAGCCCACGGCGTCCCGGTTGCATTTCTTGTTGAAGCTGGTCTTCGCGGCGCCCGCGAGTTTCTTCTCGGCCGCCGCCATGTCGCAGCTGGCCGCCGCGTCGCGCGTGCATTTCTTCAGGAACGAGGTCTTGGCCGCGCCGGCGAGTTTCTTCTCGGCGGCGGCGGCGTTGCAGCTCGGGCCCTCGGCAAAGGACGCGATGGGCATCAGGGCGGCAACGGCGAAAGAGCACAGGACAACAAGGCGCATGAACATCTCCAGGGACGAAAGCCCCATTGAAGGCGCTGGCGGTGACGCTGTCAAGAATACCCCCCAGGGGTAGACCACCCGACAAACCCTTAGGGTGACAGGTTCACGCTGGCGAATCCAAGCGACTACCTCGCAGGCGCATGGGTCTCAGGCGCTCTGCTCCGCGGGTGTCCCCCGGCGGCTGGTGCCGCCTCCTCCTTTACCCCGCTGCGCAGAACGCCTGAGGCCCATGCGCCAGAAGGGATGCTGGATCGCCAACGGACCGAGTGCCAATGAGGTCATCGGCGCCCAGGGGGAGCGGCGCAGCGAAGTAAAGGAGGAGGGCTGGGCGAAGCCCAGACCGGGGGACATGAGCGGAGCCGCTCCCCCTGGGCGCCGATGACCGGTGCAACGCAAAAAAACAACGTCGACCCGCCGACGAACCAGCGCCGGCCCACGAAGGAAGGGGGTCTCAATGGGAAATCATCCAGGGGCGCTTGCTCGGAAAGGCCTTCGCGCCGTTCGGCGCCGTCACCGTCGCCTTGCTGCGGCCCGAGCTGCAACAGCCGCAGCTCGCCGGGTGCTTGAGGCGCTGGTAGTCGCGCGAGGTCTTGGGTTCGTGGCGCGCGCGCTCGTTGATGCCGATGGCGGTGCGCGTGCCCCCGTCCATGAGCGCCAGCCGCGGCGCGCTCACGAAGACGCGTGCCGAAGCGGTGCCGCAGTCCGGGCAGGCGGCGGGCTCGTTGCGCTCGCTCAAGGAGCGGAACGCATCGAAGCCCCCGCAGGACGGGCAGTCGTAGTCGTAGGTCGGCATGGCGAGGGCCTCAGAGGTCCGGCGACAGCGGCATCACCACCGAGCCGTCGAGGTGCTTGATCGGGCCGCTCGCGTTCGGGTTGATGTCGAAGTCGAAGATCTGCGTCGGCAGCCACAGCGTGGCGCAGGCGTTGGGCACGTCCACCACGCCGCTGATGTGGCCCTGCACCGGCGCCGTGCCCAGGATGGAGTAGGCCTGCGCGCCCGAGTAGCCGAACTTCTTCAGGTACTCGATGGCGTTCAGGCAGGCCTGGCGGTAGGCCACGTTCACGTCCAGGTAGTACTGCTTGCCGCTCTCGTCCACGCTGATGCCCTCGAAGATCACGTAGTCGTTGTAGGTCGGCGTGATCGGGCTGGGCTTGAAGATCGGGTTCTTGATGCCGTACTTGGCCATGCCGTCCTTGATGATGGACACCTTCATGTGCACCCAGCCGGCCATCTCGATGGCGCCGCAGAAGGTGATCTCGCCGTCGCCCTGGCTGAAGTGCAGGTCGCCCACCGAGAGGCCCGCGCCGTCCACGTAGACCGGGAAGAACACCTTGGAGCCGCGCGAGAGGTCCTTGATGTCGCAGTTGCCGCCGTGTTCGCGCGGCGGCACGGTGCGCGCGCCGGTGGCCGCCGCCTTGGCCTTGGCTTCGCCCGTGAGCTTGCCCATGTGCGCCGTGCCGGCGAAAGGCGGGTTGGCCAGGCCGCTGGTGGCCGGGTCGGAGTCGATCAGCGCCTGCTCGCGCGTGTTCCAGGTCTCCAGCATCTTGGGGTCGGGCAGGCAGCCGATCAACCCCGGGTGGATCAGGCCGGCGTACTTCACGCCCGGCACGTGGCGCGAGGTGGTGAACATGCCGTGGAAGTCCCAGATCGATTTCTGCGCCTGCGGGAAATGCTCGGTGAGGAAGCCGCCGCCGTTCTTCTTGCTGAAGAAGCCGTTGAAGCCCCACAGGCTGTCGTCCTTGGCGCCGATGTCGAGTAGCTCGACCACCAGCAGATCGCCGGGCTTGGCGCCCTTCACGCCCACCGGGCCACTGAGGTAGTGCACCGTGGTGAGGTCGATGTCGCGCACGTCGTCGGCGCTGTCGTTGTTCTGGATGAAGCCGCCGGTCCAGTCGTAGGTCTCGAGCACGAAGTCGTCGCCCGGGTTGACCCAGCAGGCCATCGGGATGTCCGGGTGCCAGCGGTTGTGCACCATTTCGTTGGACGGTGCGGGGGCGTTCAGATCGACTTTGATGAGGGTCTCGGGCATGGCTTGTGCTCCTGGGGTGGACGGGAAAGGGAAAGGGGGGAATCAGACGGAGAGGTAGGACTTGATGTGCTGCTGGTCGGTGTCGGCGCGGTCGGTCTCGTGCACCAGGCGGCCGCCCTCGATGACGAACAGGCGGTCGGCCACGTCCATGGCGAACGAGAGCACCTGCTCGGAGACCACGATGGTGATCTTGCGCATCTTGCGGATCTCGTTGAGCGCCTTGGCGATGTCCTTGATGATGGACGGCTGGATGCCTTCGGTGGGCTCGTCGAGCAGCAGCACCTTGGGGTCGGTGACGAGCGCGCGCGCGATCGCCAGCTGCTGCTGCTGGCCGCCCGAGAGGTTGCCGCCCTTGCGCCGGCGCATGTCCCACAGCACCGGGAATAGCGCGTAGATCTCTTCGGGGATGGTCTTGTCCTTGGCGTTCTCCAGGCCGGTCTGGATGTTCTCTTCCACCGTGAGCGTGGGAAAGATCATGCGGCCCTGCGGCACGTAGGCGATGCCCTTGGCGACGCGCTGGAAGCTCTCCAACTGCGAGACCTCCTGGCCGGCCACCGAGATGTGGCCGCTCTTGATCGGCAGCACGCCGATCAGGCTCTTGAACAGCGTGGTCTTGCCCATGCCGTTGCGGCCCATGATGGCCACGGTTTCGTTCTCGCGGCCTTCGAACGAGATGCCGTGCAGCGCCTGGCTCTGGCCATAGGCGACGACGAGGTCCTTGACTTTCAGCATGGTGGTGACTCCTTCAGTGGCCGAGGTACACGTCGATGACCTTGGGGTCGGCCTGCACCTGGTCCATCGGGCCTTCGGCCAGGATCTTTCCCTGGTGCATGACGGTGACCTTGTGCGCGATCTTCTTGACGAAGTCCATGTCGTGCTCGATCACGATCACGGCGCGGTTCTGGCAGATGCGCTGCAGCAGCTCGGCGGTCAGGTCGCGCTCGCGCGCGCTCATGCCGGCGATGGGTTCGTCCAGCATCAGCAGCTCGGGCTCCTGCATCAGCAGCATGCCGATCTCCAGCCACTGCTTCTGCCCGTGCGAGAGCAGGCCGGCTTCGGTCTCCAGCTTGTCGCCCAGGCCGATGTCCTCGGCCACCGCCTTCACGCGGGCCTGGATCTCCTCGGTGGCGGTGAAGGCCAGCGCCCCCCAGACCGAACGCCCCGAGGGAAAGGACACCTCCAGGTTCTGGAACACCGAGAGGTTCTCGTAGATCGACGGCGTCTGGAACTTGCGCCCGATGCCCTTGCGCACCCGCTTGTGCTCGGGCACCCGGATGATTTCCTCGTTCTTGAACTTGATGCTGCCCGCGCTGGCCTTGGTCTTGCCGCAGATCAGGTCCAGCAGCGTGGTCTTGCCCGCGCCGTTGGGGCCGATGATCACGCGCAGCTCGTTCTTGTCGACGTAGAGCGTGAGGGCGTCGATGGCCTTGAAGCCGTCGAAGGAAACCGTCAGGTCTTCCACGGAGAGGGCGAAGTCGGTGTTGCTCATGAGGTTCTCCGTGGGCTCAGACGCCTTGGCTTCGGGTGCCGTCGGGCAACTTCACCTCGGCCTTGGGTTGGCGCATCGGTGCATGAGGGGGCGGCGAAGGCGGCTGGGGCCGCGCGGCCGAGGCCTCGCGCAGCGCGGCCTGGCGCGACTTCCACCACGGCACGATCCTGCTTTCCCACAAGCCGGCCAGGCCCATGGGGAAGGCCATGGTCACGCCGATGAAAAGGCCCGCCATCAGGAACAGCCAGAGGTCGGGGAAGCTTTCCGAGAAGAAGGTCTTGCCGGCGTTGACCAGCAGCGCGCCGTACACCGCGCCCACCAGGCTCATGCGCCCGCCCACGGCGGCGTAGATCACCATCTCGATCGAGGGCACGATGCCCACGAAGCTGGGCGACATGAAGCCCACCTGCAGCGTGAACAGCGCGCCACCGATGCCCGACAGCGCGGCCGCCAGGCAGAACACGAAGATGCGGAAGTCGGCCACGTCGTAGCCCGAGAAGCGCACGCGGTCTTCCTTGTCGCGCATGGCCAGCAGCAGGGTGCCGAGCTTGCTGGTCTGGATCCAGCGGCAGACCACGATGGACAGCACCAGCAGGCCCACGCAGACGTAGTACAGGATGTATTTGGCGCTGTCGGTGCGCGTGTCCCAGCCCAGCAGGGTCTTGAGGTCGGTCATGCCGTTGACGCCGCCGGTGTAGCCCTGCTGGCCGATGATGAGCACCGTGAGGATCAGCGCCACGGCCTGCGTGATGATGGCGAAGTACACCCCGCCCACGCGCCGCTTGAACATGGCGAAGCTGACGAGCCAGGCCAGCAGCGTGGGCACCACGATGACGGCGGCCAGCGCGAACGGAAAGCTCTTGAACGGCACCCAGAACGAGGGCAGCTCGGTGAGCTGGTTCCAGTCCATGAAGTCCGGGATGCCGGGGGTGGACTGGATCTTCGTCGCTTCAGGGTCGGAGGCCTCCAGCTTGAGGAACATCGCCATGGCGTAGCCGCCGAGGCCGAAGAACACGCCCTGCCCCAGGCTGAGCACGCCACCATAGCCCCACAACATCACCAGGCCGATGGCCACGAAGGCGTAGGTGAGGTACTTGCCGACCAGGTTGAGGCGGAAGATGTCGAGGCTGAGCGGCAGCACCACCGCGAGCAGCACGGTGAGCAGGACCAGGCTGGCGAGCTGGTAGCGGGTGATCCAGGCTTTCAGGGCGTTCATGACGGACTCCGGGAGACAAAGAAATCAACGACGCACCTTGGATGCGAACAGACCCTGAGGCCGCAGCATCAGGATCACGACGATCAGCGACAGCGTGAGCATCTTGGCCATGGAGCCGGCCATGAAGAACTCGGTGATCGACTGCGTCTGGGCGATGCCGAAGGCCGAGACCACGGTGCCCAGCAGGCTGGCCGCGCCGCCGAAAGTGACGACCAGGAAGGCGTCGACGATGTAGAGCGAGCCCGAGGTCGGTCCGGTGGAGCCGATGGTGGTGAAGGCCGCGCCGGCCACGCCGGCGATGCCGCAGCCGATGGCGAAGGTCAGTCGGTCGGTCTTCCTGGTGTCGATGCCGATGGCGTTGGCCATCACGCGGTTGCTCACCGTGGCGCGCACCCGCAGGCCCCAGCGGCTCTTGTGCAGCGCGATCAGCACGCCGGCGGTGACCACGATGGCCAGGGCCAGCACGAACATGCCGTTGATGGGGATGTCCAGCCCCTCGGCCGGCGCCCAGGAACCCAGCAGCCAGTCGGGCAGCGTGGGGCTCACTTCCTTGGGGCCGATGAAGGTGCGGAAGCACTGCTGCAGCGCCAGGCTGATGCCCCAGGTCGCCAGCAGCGTGTCCAGCGGGCGCTTGTACAGGTGGCGGATCAGCGCCCACTCCACCAGCCAGCCCGCGATGAAGGCGAAGAAGAAGGCGGCCACGATGGCGAACGGAAAGTACGCCGCCACCGCGCCGGGGCTGATCGCATTGGCCAGCGTCGAGCCCAGGAAGACGGTGTAGGCGCCAATGGTCATGAACTCGCCATGCGCCATGTTGATCACGCCCATCTGCCCGAAGATGATGGCCAGGCCCAGGCCCATGAGCAGCAGCACCGCGAACAGGCTCAGGCCGGCGAAGCCCTGCATCAGGCCGATGTTGAGCAGGTCGTTGAAACTCATGTTGAAGACTCCAGGGCAAGAAGGGAGGCGGCCGCGGCGTGGGTGCGCCGCGGCAGGGTGGGTCAGCTCACTGGTAGCCTTTGGGGAACGGATCGGGTTTGATCAGCTCGGGTGACTCCGCCACCACCTTGAAGGTCGCGTCCGGCATGCCCATGGCGATGCGCGACTTGCTCCACAGGTGGTGGTTCGGGTCGAGCTTCACGTAGCCCTCGGGCGCCGTGGTGAGCTCGATGCCGGTGCGCGAGGCGGCCACCACCTTGTCCACGTCGAAGCTCTTGGCCTTCTCGACCGCGGCCTTCCACAGCCAGGGGCCGAGGTAACCCGCCTGGGTCACGTCGCCGATCACCGCGTCCTTGCCGTACTTGGCCTTGAAGGCGGCCACGAACTTCTTGTTGTTCGCGTTGTCCAGCGACTGGAAGTACTTCATCGACGAGTAGAAGCCCGCGAAGTTCTCGCCGCCCACGCCGGTCATTTCGTCCTCGGTCACCGAGAGCGTGACCAGCAGCTGCTTGTCGCCGGTGATGCCGGCGGCCTTGAGCGCCTTGTAGAAGGCCACGTTGGAGCCGCCCACCACCGCGCAGAAGATGCAGTCGGGCTTCTGCAGCTTGATCTTGTTCATCAGCGAGCCGAAGTTGGTGCTGCCCAGCGGGTAGTACTCCTCGCCGACGACCTTGCCCTTCTGGAAGTTCTCGATGTGCTTGCGCGCGATCTTCATCGAGGTGCGCGGCCAGATGTAGTCGGAGCCGATCAGGAAGAAGGTCTTGGCCTTCTTCTCCTTCTGCGCCCAGTCCAGGCTGTAGAGGATCTGCTGCGTGGCTTCCTGGCCGGTGTAGATCACGTTCTTGGACTGCTCCAGGCCTTCGTAGAAGGTGGGGTAGTACAGCAGGCCGTTTTCCTTCTCGAACACCGGCAGCACGGCCTTGCGCGAGGCCGAGGTCCAGCAGCCGAACACGGCGGCGCAGCGGTCGTTGATCAGCAGCTTCTTGGACTTTTCGGCGAAGGTCGGCCAGTCGGAGGCGCCGTCTTCCTTGATCACCTTGATCTTGCGGCCCAGGATGCCGCCCATGGCGTTGATCTCGTCGATGGCGAGCTGCTCGGCCTGGATGGAGCCCGTTTCCGAGATCGCCATGGTGCCGGTGGACGAATGCAGCTGGCCCACGGTGACTTCGGTGTCGGTCACGGCCAGCTTGGTGGTGTTCACCGAGGCGGTGGGCTGGCCGAAGCTCCAGGCCGGCAGGCCGGCCAGGCCGGCGACGCCCAGCAGCTGCAGCACGCGGCGGCGGCTGGCTTCCGGGGTTTCGAGGCATTCGGACGGCTGGGCATTCGGATCGGAAGGGTGCTTCATGGAGGACTCCTGGGACGTTTGGGGCGGTGGAACCGGCGGTGTGCCGACTGGGGTGAAGACTAGGGAAAGCCCTTGATCCGGCCCATACGTCAAATAACGTAGAGGCCCCGTCTGGTGGGTAGGGCCGGTTCTTGCTAGCGTCCCGGGCATGCCCTCGCCCGAGCCCGCCCACCCCGTCGCCACGCAGAAAATCTTCCGGTTCCGCCGGGAATACAACTCGTGGGTGGCCGACGAGACCATGGAGGACTACGCCCTGCGCTACACGCCGCGCAGCTTCCGCAAATGGAGCGAGTGGCGGGTGGCGAACACCGCCTTCGGCTCGCTGTCCTTCCTGGCGCTGGAGGCCATCGGCGGCGCGATCGCGGTGAACTACGGCTTCGCCAACGCCATGTGGGCCATCCTGGTGGTGGGGCTGGTGATCTTCTTCACCAGCCTGCCCATCGCCTACTGCGCCGCGCGGTACGGGCTGGACATGGACCTGCTCACCCGGGGCGCCGGCTTCGGCTACCTGGGCTCGACCATCACCTCGCTGATCTACGCGGTGTTCACCTTCATCTTCTTCGCCATCGAGGCGGTGATCATGGCGCTGGCCCTGCAGATGGCGACCGACTGGCCGCTGGCCTGGTGTTACCTGATCTCGGCGGTGGTCATCATTCCGCTGGTGATCCGGGGCATCACCCTCATCTCCAAGCTGCAGGCCTGGACGCAGCCGCTCTACCTGTTCCTGCTGGTGCTGCCCTTCGTGTGGATCGGGCTCTCGCAACCCCAGCTGTACCGCGACTTCACCAGCCTCACCGGCATCCGCTCGGGCAGCAGCGAGTTCCACCCGCTGATGTTCGGCGCGGCGGCGGCCGTCATCTTCTCGCTGGTGGTGCAGATCGGCGAGCAGGTGGATTTCCTGCGCTTCATGCCCGAGCGCAAGCGCGAGAACCGCTGGCGCTGGTGGGCCGCGGTGCTGATCCCGGGCCCGGGCTGGATCGTCATGGGCATGCTCAAGATGGTGGGCGGCGCCTTCCTCGCGTTCGCCGCCATGCAGTTCGAGGTGAACCCCGAGCGCACCACCGAGCCCACGCAGATGTTCCTGGCCGGCTTCACCGAGGCCGTGGGCCACCCCGGGCTGGCGGTGGCGATGACGGTGGTGTTCGTGATCCTGGCGCAGGTCAAGATCAACGTGACGAACGCCTACGCCGGCTCGCTGGCCTGGTCCAACTTCTTCGCGCGCGTCACGCACAGCCACCCCGGCCGCGTGGTCTGGCTGGTGTTCAACGTCTGCATCGCCACGCTGCTGATGCTGCTGGGCGTGTTCGCCGGCATCGAGAAGGTGCTGGGCGTCTACAGCAACGTGGCGATCGCCTGGGTCGGCGCGCTGGTGGCCGACCTCATCATCAACAAGCCCTTGGGCCTGAGCCCCAAGGGCATCGAGTTTCGGCGCGCCTACCTGTACGACTTCAACCCGGTGGGCATGGGTTCCATGATCATCGCGGCGCTGGTGGCGCAGCCTGGCCTACGCGGGCGTGATGGGCGAAGTCGCGGCGGCCTTCTCGCCCTTCATCGCGCTCGGCCTGGCGCTGCTGCTCTCGCCCCTGATCGCCTGGGCCACCCAGGGCAGGTACTACCTGGCGCGCACGCCCTCGGGCGGCTGGGCGCCCGGCGAGGCGGTGCGCTGCTCGGTGTGCGAGAACCAGTTCGAGTCGGAAGACATGGCCAGCTGCCCGGCCTACCAGGCGCCCATCTGCTCGCTGTGCTGCTCGCTCGAATCGCGCTGCCACGACCGCTGCAAGACCAACTCGCGCGCCATCGATCAGGTGCGCGCCGCCCTCACCGCCGTGCTGCCGCAGGGCGCGATGGTGCGGGTCAACTTCCGCGCCGGCCAGTTCCTCGCGGTCTGGTTGTCGCTGAGCGCGGTCATGGCCTTCCTGATCGGCATGGTCTACCTGCAGGAGAGCCTGCACGCGCCGGCCGAGGCCCTGCAATCGCCCTTGCTCAAGATCTACGCCTTCCTGGTGCTGCTGGCGGCGGTGTGTTCGTGGTGGGTGGTGCTGACCACCGACAGCCGGCGCATGGCGCAGGACGAGTCCGAGCGGCAGACGCAGCTGCTGATGCGGGAGATCGACGCCCACCAGCGCACCGACGCCGAGCTGCAGTCCGCGCGCGACCGCGCCGAGACCGCCAGCCAGGCCAAGACGCGCTACGTGGCCGGCATGACGCACGAGCTGCGCACGCCGCTCACCAGCATCCTGGGCTATGCGCAGATCCTGCTGAAGAACAACGAGATCTCGGTCTGGGTGCGCGAGACCATCGCCACCATGCAGCGCAGCGGCCAGCACATGCACGCGCTGATCGACGGTTCGCTGGACCTCGCGCGCATCGAGGCCGGCCGCCTCAAGCTCGACCCGGTGCCGCTGCCGCTGGGCCAGCTGCTGGAAGACGTGGAGCGCATGGTGCGCCCGCAGGCCGAGGCCAAGGGCCTGCGCTTCGTGGTGCAACAGGAAGGCGAGCTGCCGGCCTGGGTGCGGGCCGACGCCAAGCGCCTGCGCCAGATCCTGATCAACCTGCTGAGCAACGCGGTGCGCTTCACCGACCAGGGCGAGGTCACGCTGCGGCTGGACTTCCGCCAGCAGGTGGCGCGCATCGACGTGATCGACACCGGCATCGGCATCGCCGCGCAGGACCAGAAGCGCATCTTCCTGCCCTTCGAGCGCGGCAGCGCCGGGCGGCGCGCGCTGGACACCGGCACCGGCCTGGGCCTGACCATCACGCACCTGCTCACCGACATGATGGGCGGCGAGCTGCTGCTCAAAAGCCGCCCGGGCCACGGCAGCACCTTCTCGCTGCGCCTGTACCTGCCGCCCATCCCCTCGGACCCGAAACACCCGCTGCCCATCCCCTCCACGCTGCGCGCGGTCACCGGCTACCTCGGCGAGCGCCGCACCCTGCTGGTGGTGGACGACCAGCCGCTGCACCGCCAGCTGCTCGCCAGCATCCTGGTGCCGCTGGGCTTCGTGGTGCGCGAGGCCGCGAGCGGCCAGGAATGCCTGGAGATCATCGAACAGCACGCGCCCCACGGCCTGCTGCTGGACCTCACCATGGACGGGCTCGATGGCTGGCAGACCGCCGCCGCCGTGCGCCAGCTGCTGCCCGCCTCCCGCCTGCCCATCGTGTTCGTCTCGGCCAACCTGTTCGACAACCGGCCCGAGCAGCTGACCGCGCTGGACTGCCAGGGCTTCGTCGCCAAGCCCATGATGGAGTCGGAACTGCTCGACGCGCTCCAGCACGCGCTGGCACTGGAGTGGGTGACCGAGCAGGCGCCGGCCACCCCGCCGGTGAGCTTCGTGCGCCACCGCGTCACCGGCCTGCCGCTGCCCGAAGACCTGCGCGAGGAGCTGCAGCGCCTGGCCCGCCAGGGGCAGGCCGCCGCGCTGCGCCAGCGACTGTGGCAGGCCCAGACCGCCGAACCCGCGCACGCCGCCACGCTGGCGCTGCTGCAGTCCTGCGCGGACCGCTTCGATTTCCAGACCCTGATCGAGTACCTCAGAGACACCGCGGAGCTGACGGAAGATGACATCGACACCTGACCCCATGGCCCCTGTGCCGCCGTCGGTCACGCCCCCCGTGATCCTGGTGGTGGACGACGCCGTGGACACCCTTCGCATGCTGGGCGACGCGCTGGTCGCCGAGGGCTACGTGGTGCTCGCCGCGCGCGACGCCGACGAAGCCCTGGAGCGCTTCGAGGTCGCCGTGCCCGACGGCGTGCTGCTCGACGCGGTGATGCCCGGCATGGACGGTTTCACGCTGTGCGAACGGCTCAAGGCCACGCCGGCCTGGTCGCACGTGCCCATCGTCTTCATGACCGGTCTGTCCGAAAGCGAGCAGATCCTGCGCGGCTTCGCCAGCGGCGGGGTGGACTACGTGGTCAAGCCGCTGCGCATTCCCGAGGTGATGGCGCGCCTGCGCACCCACGTGCGCAACGCGCGCGTGACCCGCCTGGCGCAGGAAGCGGTGGACGTGGCCGGCATGGGCACGGTGGTGCTGGACACGCAGGGCCGCCTGGCCTGGCGCTCGCCCCAGGCCACGGCCTGGCTGGCGCTGGCCTTCGGCCAGGACGCCGCCGCCGGCCAGCGCGCGCGCGAATGGCTGGGCGCCTCGCTGAACCAGCGCGAGACGACGCGCGACCTCGGCCGCCACGGCCGCCTGCTGGCGCGCCACATGGGCCAGGGCAACCTGGGCGAAGCCATGCTGCTGCTCACGCTCACGCCGCCCGACAGCGACGCCGCGCAGCGCCTGCGCGACATCGCGCTCACGCCGCGCGAGACCGAGGTGCTGTCGTGGCTGGCCAAGGGCAAGACCAACCGCGACATCGCCGACATCCTGGGCATGAGCCACCGCACGGTGAACAAGCACCTGGAGCACGTTTTCGAGAAGCTCGGCGTGGAGACGCGCTCGGCGGCGGCGGCGATCGCGGGCAAGCTGCTGCCGCAGGATTGAGCCTTGCCAGGGTCACGCGATCGCCGTGACCTCCCGCATCGCTGGAAGCCTGGCCGTGAAACAGGTGCCCGCCTCTTTCGACGAGCTCCGAAATCTCGAACCAGTTCAGGTCCAGGTTTGCAGCGACCTCGACGGACGACGGCTCACCGCCGTGCACGATCGCGTTGCTAACAGATTCGACAGCAGTTGCTGGACACGCCCGACATCGCACGCCACGGACCCGGACAGGTGGTACCGCTCGACGACGGTGGACGCCGGGTGCGCATCCCGCAATTCCGCCACCACGTCCCGAAGCGCGGACTCGATGTGGGCCACGGGTTCGATGTGGATGCCCATGCCGGACCCAGCCGCCCTCGGGTGAAGTCCAGCACATCGTTGATGAGCTTGGACATGCGCCGGGTAGCCCGACGCGGCACGCAACGGCGCAGAACGGAGACCGTCCGCAGGCACACGCGTTCGAGACGCCAGGTCTGTGCGCCAAAGCACCGACGCGGCCGGGCCGGCGATCCATGCTGGAGGCGGCCCAGATGCCGCCTGCAGAAAATCCCTTCCGCCCCACCCGAGAACACCATGAACCAGCCCCTGAAACCCCTCGACATCACCGAACTGCGCCAGTCCGCGCGCCAGCACATCGAAGAGGGCGCCGTGACCGCCGGCTACAGCGCCAACCGCCAGGAAGTCATCGACCTGCTCAACGAGGCACTGGCCACCGAACTGGTGTGCGTGCTGCGCTACCGGCGCCACCACTTCATGGCCAGCGGCATCCACTCGCAAGCCACTGCGGCCGAGTTCCTGGTCCATTCGAACGAGGAACAGGGCCATGCCGACCAGCTGGCCGAGCGCATCGTGCAGCTCGGCGGCGAGCCCGACTTCTCGCCCGACACCCTGACGAAGCGCAGCCACGCCGAGTACGTCGAAGGCGCCACGCTGGGCGACATGATCCGGGAGAACCTGGTGGCCGAGCGCATCGCCATCGACAGCTACCGCCACGCGATCGAGTTCGTCGGTGCGGACGACCCCACCACCCGCCGGCTGTTCGAGTCCATCCTCGAGGTGGAAGAGGAACACGCGGACGAACTGGCCGATCTGCTGACGCAGGTGCCGGACAAGCCCCGCGCCCTCTGATCCACCACGAGGCCGGCGCTACCAGTCGAAGCCTTCGCGCTCGGCGACCGAGCGCGGGTCGCTGCTCCACACGTGCAGCACGAAGTCCGCCTCGCGCACTTCGCACAGCGTGGGCAGCCCTAGGCCCCGCGCCAGCCGCTTGTGCACGGCCTCGCCGTCCAGCGCGCAGCCATCGATGGGGCGGCGCCAGTGACACGCCAGCACCGTGCCGCCGGGCAGCAGGGATTCGCGCGCCTGCCCGGCGATGGCATCGAGCGAGGCCACGTCCACGAAGTAGCCCAGTTCGCTTATGGCGATCAGGTCGAACCGGCCCACGGGCCAATCGGCCGGCAGGTGCGCCCGCACCACCTCGACGTGGGGAAACGCGGCCAGCCGGGCGCGGGCGAGCTCCACCGCACGGGCCGACACATCCGACACCCGCAAGCGCTCGCAGCGTTCGGCCAGTTGCGCCGAGAGTTCACCGTTGGCGCAACCCGGCTCGTACCCGCTGGTGTAGCGCCGCGTGGGCAGGCAGGCCACCGTCAGCGCGCGCTTGCGCGCCTCGTACCAGCGCGATCGGAAACCCCAGGGGTCGTCGTTCTGCCGGAACAGCTCGTCGAAGTGCCACGGGCTCGGGACGTTGGGCATGGTCAGACGAAGAAGTACTCGTGGCGCCACGCCGCCCGCGCCAGCAGGTGGGGGCCCAGCACCGCGCCCACGCTGGCGCTGCGCGGCGTGAGCTGCGTGACGTGGGCCGCCAGCGCCGCCTGCTTGCGCGCGCAGGCGTCGGTGCTCAGGGCCAGGCGGCGCAGGCGGTGCCAGGGCACGCGCGCGTCGGCGGGGGCAGCCCAATGCCACATCCACACCGGCGCCGCGAGGAAACGACAGCCCACGCGCAGGCACGCGCCCTGGGTGACGCGGCCGGTGCTGTCGTGATCGGGATGGCCGTCCCCTTCCCAGGTGCTCATCACCACATCGCCAGGGCGCAGGAAGAACAGCAACCAGCCGCGCAGCAAGCCGCCTTGGGCCTGCACGTCGCCGTCCGGCAGGGCCAGCATGTGCACCTGCGGTTTCGCGATGCCCAGCCGCGCCAGGCCACGCAGCCGCTCCGCGCGGCGCTGCGCCGCCAGCTCGCAGCGGCCCGGCGGGGACAGCCCGGCGTGGCTGGCCTCCCCGTCGGTCACGGCGACGAACACCACCTCGCCCCCGCGCGCGGCATGCATCGCCACCAGCGCACCGCAGGCGAGCACCTCGTCGTCGGGATGGGGCGCTACCACCACGAGGCGCTGCGACGGCGCGAGCGCCTGCGCCATCGACAGCTCCGAGCACGGCGTGGCGGCCAGCCAGCGTTGCCAGGTGGGTTCGCTGGTGCCCTCGCCTTCGATCCGCCGAGGCGTTTCTACAGCGACCATGGCGCGCCCTCCGCTGCGGCCGTGCGCTCGCCCAGCGCGGCCAGGTCGCGTTCGGCGTGGCTCTGGCGCAGGTAGACCGGCAGGTCCGCCGCCATGCGCGCGAAGCGCCGGTCACGGCAGAACGGCGTGGCGCCCAGCGCGCGGCCCGCTTCGTCCAGCACCAGGGTGGCGCTGCGCTCGGCGCACAGCCGCACGCGCAAGGCCAGCGCGCTGGCGTCCCGCGCGGGGTGCTCGTCGATCCACCTCGCAGCCTCGCGCAGCAAGGCGGCCGTGGATTGCAAGGCCACGTCGACCCGGCCCAACGCGGCCATCCGGAAGGCGCTGCGCTGTTCGGGAGGCGCTTCGGCAATCGCCCGGCGCAAGGTGTTCGCCAGCGCGAGGGCTCCGCCATGCCAGCAGGCGGCGATGCCCGCGCCGCCCTGCCAGAAACCCGGGCGCTGCAGGTAGGCGCCTGCGTCGCCCACGCAGTGGCCCACCGCGTCCTGGAACGTGATGTCCCCGCTGGCGCTGGCCGCCATGCCGACCGCCTGCCACGCGGCGTCCGACACGCACACGCCCGGCTGTGCCATCGCCACGCGCACCAGTTGTGGCTTCGTGCCATCGGCGGACCAGGCGGTGAGCACACCGTGGCTCAGCCGCGCGGCACCGGAGCACCAGGCCTTGCGGCCGTTCAAACGCACTTCGTCCGCTGCGCAGGCCTCGAAACGGGTGCGCCCGCCCGGCGCCTCCGAGGCCCACATGCCCCAGGTGGAGCCGACCGGCCGCGGCGTCCCGGGTGCGACCTCCGCCAGCACGGCCAGGGCATCGAGGTGCCCTTCATAGAGCTTGGCCAGCGACAGGTCATGCTCGGCGACCGCACACAGCAGCTGCCACCGCATCAAGGTGCGGCCCTGGGCAGGCAAAGGCACCTCGTCCAGGCCCTGGTGCACCAGTTCCGCCAGCCCCTGCGCCGGGCCGGCGTCGGGGTCCAGCCGGGCCAGCGCGCCGCTCAGTCGCGCGCGCAGGCATGCGCGGGCGCCGGGAGGGCTCATGCCCCACGCTCTGAGGACATCGGCAGGCGACCCTGGGCCAGGGCAAGCAGGGTCGAACCGAATCCGCCGGGCGCACGGAACAGCTTGCGCGCGCTGGTCACGACGCGCGGCGCGGCCGACCACGCGATGCGCGCGCCCACCGCTTGCAGCGCCAGCACGAAGGCCACATCCTCGCGGGTGGCGAGCGGCTCGAAGCCTCCCGCCCGGTGGTAGGCCTCGGCGCTGACGCCCAGGTTGGCGCCATGGATGTGCTGGTGCCCATCGGCGTCGGTGTAGGTGGCATCGAAGTGGCGGCGCATGGGATCGCCATAGACGCCCCAGTCGGTCACGCTCACCGTGCCGCACACCGCGTCGCTGTCCAGGGCCATCTGCTCGTGCAGCCATTCGGGGGCCACGGTGGTGTCGGCATCGGTGAAGGCGAGCCAGCGCGCGCCCAGGGCCAAGGCCAGGCGCGCGCCCGCCGCGCGGGCCATGCCGACGTTGCGCACGTCGACCGAGGTGGTGACCGCGCCGGCCTCGTGGGCGATGGCCGCCGTGCCGTCGGTGCAGGCATCCAGCACCACGATGGTCAGCACCTGCTCGCCCGCCAGTCCCGGGCAGGCGGCGGCGGCCGACACCGAGCGCAGGCAGACGCCGATGGCCTCTTCTTCGTTGTTCGCGGGAATGATGATGGCCAACAAGGCGTGCTCCGGTGCCGGAAGGCACGATGGGCCATTACATCGGTGGCGGCCCTGCGGGTCTGTTCGGTACCGCGCTGTGCCCGGCCCGGGCGGCGCGTCAGCGCGGCGACCAGGCGCCCTGGGCCGCCGCGTCCCGCGCGAAGTCCGCGAAGTCGCGCGGTGCCCGGCCCAGGGCGCGCTGCACGCCGTCGGCCAAGTGGGCGTTGCGGCCGTCCAGCACGTCGTTGAACAGGTAGCGCAGCAGCTCCACCACCTCCGGCGGCTCGCCCTGCGCCGCCATCGCGTCGGTGAAGGCGTCCAGCGGGATCGGTGTGCAGCGCACCGGCCGGCCGATGGCGCGCGCGATTTCCTCGGCCGCCTGCGCGAACGTGAGCAGGCGCGGGCCGGTCAGCTCGTAGACCTGCCCCCCATGGCCGTCCTGCGTCAGCGCGGCCACGGCCACGTCGGCGATGTCGTCGGCGTCCACGAAGGGCTCGGCCACGTCGCCCACCGGCAGCGCCAGTTCACCGGCGAGCACGCCGTCGAGGAAACCGCCTTCGCTGAAGTTCTGGTTGAACCAGGTGGCGCGCACCACGGTCCAGTCGGCGCCCGAGGCCTGCACCGCCTGCTCGGCCCGTTCCGCGCCCTCTTCCCCGCGCCCGGACAGCAGCACCACCCGGCGCACGCCGCGCTGCACGGCCAGCCGCGCGAACGCGCCCACCGTGTCCGCCGCGCCGGGCACGGCGAGGTCGGGGAAGTACGAGAGGTAGACCGAGCCCGCGCCTTGCAGGGCCGGTGCCCAGGTGGCGGGGTCGTCCCAGCTGAACGGGGGCGTGGCGCTGCGCGAGCCCATGCGCCAGGGCCGGCCGAGCGCGCTCAGGCGCTGCGCGACGCGGCGGCCGGTCTTGCCGTGGCCGCCGAGCACCAGGGTGGGTGAGGGGGTGGTCATGTCGAATCTCCTTGGGATCGGTGCCGACGAATGTGCCGGCTTGCCAGGCGTCCAGTGTCCGCAGGCCACGTGGGATCAACAATGATTCAGAAGCGCTCTTTCATGACCATTCGTCCAGGTGCATTGGACGATGGCACCGCACCGGCCGATACTCCCCGGCATGAAAGCCAAAGACCTCTGGCCCGCCATCGACCCGCTCGGCGAGGCCCTGCATTTCCTGCGCATGAGCGGCAGCTTCTATTGCCGCTCCGAGGTCACGGCGCCGTGGTCGGTGGCCTTGCCCGCGCTCGACGACTGCCTGATGTTCCACGTCGTGACGGCCGGCGAATGCTGGATCGCGGTGCCCGGTGTGGCGCCCCGGCTGCTGCGCGCCGGCGAGTTCGCGCTGGTGCCGCACGGCCAGGGCCATGCCTTCTACAGCGGCCCCGACGTGCCCACCGTCGCGCTGTTCGACCTGCCGCGCCAGACCGTCAGCGAGCGCTATGAAGTTCTGCGCCACGGCGACGGTGGTGCGCCCACCAGCATGGTCTGCGGCGTGGTGCGCTTCGATCACCCGGCGGCCGAGCGGCTCGTGAAGCTGCTGCCGAAACTGCTCTGCGTCGACAGCGCCAGCGCGGGGCAGCACGAGTGGATGCAGCACAGCCTGCGGCTGATGATGTCGGAGGCGCGAACGCTGCTGCCTGGGGGCGAGACCATCATCACGCGGCTGGCGGACATCCTGGTGATCCAGGCCATCCGCAACTGGATGGCGCAGGACCCGGCCGCGCAGACCGGCTGGATCGGCGCGCTGCAGGACAAGCAGATCGGCCGCGCGCTCGCGCTCATCCACCTCGACCCCGCCCGGCCCTGGACGGTGGCCTCGCTGGCCTCGGAGGTGGCGATGTCGCGCTCCGCGCTCTCGGCCCGCTTCACGGCGCGCGTGGGCGAGCCGGTCATGCAGTACCTCGCGCGCTGGCGCATGCATCTCGCGCTGGCGCAACTCAAGGAGGACGACGCGCCGCTGGCCGACCTGGCGAGCCGCCACGGCTACGAGTCCGAGGCCGCCTTCAGCCGCGCCTTCAAGCGCTGGGTCGGCACCTCGCCGGGCGCGGCGCGACAGGCCTCACGCCGCGCGGCCCGGGCCTGAGGGGCCGCCGCCGCTCAGTCCCACACCGGCGCCAGGCCGTCGGGGTTCACCAGGCGCTCGCCCCGGTCCAGCGCGTCGATGCGCGCCAGCTCGCTGTCGCTCAGGCGCAGCGTGGGCGCGAGCAGGTTGCCCTGCAGGTTCTCGCGCTTCGTGGACGAAGGAATCACCGCGAAGCCGCGCTGCAGCGCCCAGGCCAGCACCACCTGGGCCGGTGTCCAGCCGCGCGAGCGCGCCAGCTCGGTGACCACGGCATCGCCCAGCACCTTGCCGTAGGCCAGCGTCATGTACGAGGTGAGGTGGATGCCCTGCTCGCGCGCGAAGGCCACGAGTTTCGGGCTTTGCAGGTAGGGGTGCAGCTCGATCTGGTTGGTGGCGATGGCCTTCGCGCCCACCACGTCGATCGCCTGGCGCAGCAGCGGGATGGTGAAGTTGGAGACGCCGATGTGCGCCGTCAGGCCCTGGGCCTGCGCGGCCTGCAACGCGTGCAGCGAATCCGCCAGCGGCACGGCGCCCGCGGGCGAGGGCCAGTGGATCAGCGTGAGGTCCACCTGGTCCAGGCGCAGCTTGCGCAGGCTCTCCTGCAGGCTGGGCACGAGCTTCTCGGCGGCCAGGTGCTCGGTCCAGACCTTGGTGGTGACGAACAGCTCGCGGCGCGGCACGCCACTCTCGGCGATGGCCTGGCCGACCTCGGCCTCGTTGCCGTAGATCTGCGCGGTGTCGATGTGGCGGTAGCCGAGTTCCAGTGCCTGGCGCACGGCGTCGATGACGACCTGGCCCTGCAGGCGGAAAGTGCCGAGGCCGAAGGAAGGGATGGGGGTGTTCATGGTGTGTCTTTCAAAAAAAGGGAGTCAGTGACCAGCGTACGCCGCTGTGCGTCCGCCGCTGCGGGCCGGTGCCGGGTCGCGCGCGTCGAGGCGGCCGCTCCACACGGTCAGGCCGAACGCGCCGAGCACCACCAGGGCGCCGATCCAGGGCGTGTGGCGCAGGCCGATGCCGTCCACGATCCAGCCACCGCCCCAGGCGCCGAGCGCGATGCCGAGGTTGAAGGCCGCGATGTTCAGGCCCGAGGCCACGTCGATGGCGCGCGGCGCGAAGCGCTCGGCCTGCTGCACCACGTAGACCTGCAGACCCGCCACGTTGCCGAAGGCCACGGCGCCCCAGGCCAGCACGGTCAGCACCATGAGCCAGGGGTTGGAAACGGTGAAGGTCAGCACCAGCAGCACCAGCGCGAGCAGCGAGAAGATGATCTTCAGCGCGGGGATGGGGCCCTTGCGGTCGGCCAGCCTGCCGCCCCAGAGGTTGCCCACCGCCACCGACAGGCCGTAGGCCAGCATCACGCCGCCGACCGCGCTGGCCTGGAAACCGGTGACCTGCTGCAGCATGGGCGCGAGGTAGGTGAAGGCCACGAAGGTGCCGCCGTAGCCCACGGCCGTCATCGCGTACACCAGCAGCAGGCGCGGCTGCCTGAGCACCGCCAGCTGTTGCAGCAGCGAGGCGGGCTGGCTGTGCGCGAGCTTGCGCGGCACGAACAGCAGGCTGCCGACGATGGCCACGATGCCCAGCGCGGCGACCGCGAGGAAGGTGGCGCGCCAGCCGAAGTGCTGGCCGATGAAGGTGCCCAGCGGCACGCCGGTGACCAGCGCCACGGTGAGGCCGCTGAACATGGTGGCGATCGCGCTGGCCGCCTTCTCCTTGGGCACCAGGCCGGTGGCGATGGTCGAACCGATGGAGAAGAACACACCGTGCGCCAGGCCGGTGAGGACGCGCGCGGCGATCAGCGTCTCGTAGCCCGGCGAGAGCCAGGCCAGCAGGTTGCCGACGGTGAAGAGCACCATCAGCGAGAGCAGCAGCGTCTTGCGCGGCAGCTTGCCGGTGAGCGCGGTGAGCACCGGCGCGCCCACGGCGACGCCCAGCGCGTACAGGCTGACCAGCAGGCCGGCCGAGGGCAGGCTCACGCCGAGGTCGGCCGCGATGGTGGGGATGAGGCCGACGATGACGAACTCGGTCGTCCCGATGGCGAAGGCGCTGATGGTCAGCGCGAGCAAGGCTAAAGGCATGAAACCACTCCGAAGGGCTGGAAAGGTTCGCAGTGTGGGCCGGTTCTTTCTTGAGAAAAAGCGGTTGCCTGGAACAACATTTGTGCCGAAAATTCAAGAATGAAGACCACCCTCGACGAACTGCTCGCCTTCAGGACCGTGGTGGACACGGGCTCCATCAGCGCCGCCGCCGAGCAGCTGGGCCAGACCAGCTCGGGCATCAGCCGCGCGCTCAGCCGGCTGGAGCAGAAGCTCAACACCACGCTGATGCGGCGCACCACGCGGCGCCTGGAGCTGAGCGAGGAAGGCCAGCTGTTCCTCGCGCGGGCGCGCGAGATCCTGCAGTCGGTCGAGGCCGCCGAGGACGAACTGGCCTGCCGCCACCTCAAACCCGCCGGCAAGCTGCGCGTGAACGCGGCTTCACCCTTCATCCTGCACGTGCTGGTGCCGCTGGTGAACGACTTCCTGGCCGAGTACCCCGACATCGAGCTGGAGCTGCACAGCGGCGACAGCATCATCGACCTGATCGAGCACCGCGCCGACGTGGCGGTGCGCATCGGCACGCTGCGCGACTCCACGCTGCACGCCAGGCCGCTCACCTCGTACCGCCTGCGCCTGTACGCCAGCCCGGCCTACCTGAAGAAGGCCGGCCGGCCGACCAAGGTGGAGGACCTGGCGCGGCACGCGCTGCTGGGCTTCACCCAGCCCGAGGTGCTCAACACCTGGCCGCTGCGCCACCCCGACGGCGACGGCCTGGCGATCACGCCCACCATCGCCGCCTCCAGCGGCGAGACGGTGCGCCAGCTCGCGCTCGCGGGCGCGGGCATCGCCTGCCTGTCCGACTTCATGACCGGGCCCGACCGCGCCCGGGGTGACCTGGTGCAGGTGCTGATGCGCGACACGCTGGAGCAACGCCAGCCGGTGCACGCGGTCTACTACCGCAACACCGAGCTGGCCTCGCGCATCCGCTGCTTCGTGGACTTCCTGGCGCTGCGCCTGGCCAGCGCCTGAACGCAGCCGGCAGAATCCACCGCATGCCGCCACCACCCTACAACGCCCCCCAGGACATGGAACGCCGCGACTGGATCGCCGGCCTGGAGAAGGGCCTGCACCTGATCGAGGCCTTCGACGCCGAACACTCGCGCCTGACCGCCAGCCAGGCCGCGCAGCGCTGCGGCATGACGCGCACCGCCACCCGCCGGTATTTGCTCACGCTGGTGCACACCGGCCACGTGACCACCGACGGCAAGCTGTTCTGGCTCACGCCGCGCGTGATGCGCCTGGGCCAGGCCTACCTGGAATCGGCGCGCCTGCCGCGCGCCGTGCAGCCCTACCTGCAGCGCGTGACCGCCGGCACCGGCGAGGTCGCCTACAGCGCCGTGCTGGACCACGACGAGCTGGTCTACATCGCGCGCAGCGGCACGCAGCGCCACCTCAACACCGGCTACATGCTGGGCTCGCGCGTGCAGCCGCACCTGACGGCCGCCGGCATGGTGATCCTGGCCGCGCTCGGGCCGGGCTTCTGGGAACCCTGGCTCGCGGCGCAGACGCTGCGCCCCTTCACCTCGCACACCGTGCTGGACAAACAGCAGCTGCAGCAGAACCTGGTGCAGGCGCGCCAACAGGGCTGGGCGATTTCGGAACAGCAGCTGGAGATGAACTACCGGGGCATCGCCGTGCCGCTGTGGGACCACAACGACGAGCTGCTGGGCGCGATGAGCGTGACCATGCCCATGAACAACGAGACCAGCGAGCTCGCGGTCAAGCGCATCCTGCCGGTGCTGCAGGACACCGCGCGCAGCGCGCGGCCCCTGCTGTGAGCTCAAAGGCCCCGCCTTACTCCTTCGGCATCCTGGCCGCCAGCGCCTCCAGCATCGGCAGGCTGGCATCCAGCGAACGCTGCCACTCGGCGCCCGGCAGGTAGCTGATCACCGACGCATAGGACGACGCGGTCTTCAGGAATTCGGGATCTTTCAGGCTGCTCGCGATCGCCTGTTGCAGCCGCGCCTGGATGTCGGCCGGCACGGCCTTGGGCGCGGCGAACCCGCGGTCGGACGGCATCACCACGGCAATGCCCTGCTCCTTGGCCGTGGGCACGTCCTTGATCGCCGGCGCGCGCGTTTCCATGAACTGCGAGACGATGCGCAGCGGCACGGCCTCCTTCTCGGGCGCGGGCACCGCGGTGAGGCTGGTGAACATGAAATCGGTGTGCGCACCCAGCAGCGAGTTCTTCGACTGGCTGGAGCCGTTGAACGGAATGTCGTTGAGTTTCACGCCGGTGGCCAGTTGCAGCTGCAGCATCGCCAGGTGGCCGTTGGTGCCCACGCCGTTGTAGCCGAAGGTCAGCGAGTTGGGCTTGTCCTTGAGCGCGGCCACCACCTGCGTGAGCGAGGTGTAGGGGCTGTTGGCGCGCGCCACCAGGAAGGTGGGGTCGCTCACCACACGGGCCAGCAGCGAGAGCTGTTTCGGGTCGTACTGCGCCTTCTTGGTCAGCGGCACGAACAGCAGCGGCGGCACATTGACCACGCCGAGGGTGTAGCCATCGCCGGCGGCCCGCTGCACATAGGCGTTGGCGATCTCGCCCGAGGCGCCCACCTTGTTGATGACCACCAGGTTCGCCTTGCCGCCCAGGTGCTTCTGGATGAAGGGCGCCAGGCCGCGCGCCATGATGTCGGTCTCGCCGCCAGCGGCGAAGCCGACGACGATTTCAATGGGTTTGTCGTCGGGCCAGGCGGCGTGGGCGGTGGTCAGGGTCGAGGCCAGCATCGCCGCCAGCACGGCGGTGCGCTTGAAGGTGTTGAACATGGGAAAAATGTCTCCGTCGGTGTTGTGAGGAAAAGGAAAGGATCAGTCGAACAGGTCCGGGTCCGAGCGGCAGATGGCGTCGTAGATGGGCTGGAAATGCAGCCACGCGATGAAGGGCGTGCCCAGGTGCGTCGACGAGTGGGCCACCGCCTCGGCGCCGATGTGCTGCAGCGGATGGCCCGTGGCTTCGGCCTTGAGCTGGATTTCGCAGGCCCGCTCCGCCGCGATGAACCACCAGGCGGCTTCGTCCACGCTGTCGCGGCCGGCCGAGAACAGGCCATGGTTCTGGTGAATGGCGATCTTGTTCTCGCCGAACGCCGCGGCCACGCTCGCGCCGGCGCTGCGCTGCACCACCACGGCACCGGCCTCTTCGGCGATCAGCGCGTGGTCGTTGTGGAAGCTGGCGGCCGTCTGCGTGATCGGGTCGAGCTTGCGGCCGAGCGCGGCCCAGGCCATGCCGTTCGTGGTGTGCGCATGGCACGAGGCCACGATGTGCGGGTTGGCCTCGTGGATCGCGGCGTGCAGCACGAAGCCGGCCCGGTTGACCGCCCAGCGGCCTTCCAGCACCTTGCCGTCGTGGTCGACCAGCAGCAGGTCGGACGTGCGCACACGGCCGAAGTCCATGGCGAAAGGATTCGTCCAGTACAGGTCCGTGTGCTCGGGATCGCGCACCGTCACATGGCCGGCAAAACCGTATTCGTAGCGGAACCGGGCGAACACGCGGCACACCGCCGCCAGGCGTTGCTTGCGGTGCAGGCGTTCCTCGGCGAAGGTCGCGAATTGCGGCGGCTGGGGGAAGTACAGGCCTTCCTGTTCGGGTTGGTAGACGGATCGGCCGGCCTGCGCCGGCGGGTGGGTGTTCATGGTGGGTCTCTGTCCAGGTCGGGTGTTCTGGCTGGGCAGTCTATGAAGGACCCGCCGTGGGCGCCAATCACCAATCGGGCCCAGGCCATAAGCCCGCTTTATGCCCGGGGGACCCCTGGGCTCAGTTCGGGGCCGCCGCCTTGCGCAGGTGGGGCAGAAACTTGTCCAGCAGGACCGACGAAGGCGCCGTCTTGTGCCGCAGCAGCAGCGTCCGCACTTCGAGCCGGGGCAACAGGGGCCGCGCCACCAGTCCTGGCAAGGGCAGCGAGGCCAGCAGTTGCGGCTCGACGAGCGCGATGCCCGCGCCGTGGTACGCCAGCGCGATGCCGGTGATCGACAGCCCCACCTGCACGCGGATGTCCGGCGTGACGCCGGCCTGGCTGAAGGCGCGGTCCACATAGGGGCGCAGCACCGCCTGCGGCAGGTAGGTGATGAGGCCGTGCGGTGCCAGTTCCTCGATGTGGATCTCGGGCCGCGCCGCCAGCGGGTGATCGCTGCGCATGACGCAGGCCACGCTGTTGTGCACCAGCACCTCGGTCACGACTTCAGAGTGCAGCACCGGTTCGTAAGCCACGCCCAGCTCGGCCTCGCCGCTGGCCACGCGGTCCAGCACCAGAGGCGAAGCGAGGGACTGCAGCGTGACGCGCGCACCCGGGCTGTCGGCGATGAAGGCCGCCACGGCAGCGGCCCCGTACCCGTTGGCAATCGGCGAGGAGGCCGCGATCGACAGCGTGCCCAGCCGCCCGCCCGCCAGGTCCTGCGCGAGCCGCTCCATCGCGTCCATGCGGCCATAGATGCCCGCCACATCGGGCAGCAGCGCCCGCGCTTCGGGCGTGGGCAACAGCCGGCCACCGGCGCGCTCGAACAACTTCATGCCGATGCGGCTTTCCATGTGCTTGAGCGTCGCGCTCACGGCCGGCTGCGTCACGTTCAACATGCGCGCGGCGGCCGTGACCGTGCCGCCGCGCATGATGGCGTGGAAAACCTCGATGTGCCTCAGGCTGAACATGGGCCGACCGCTCAACCGGCCAGGGGCAGCGCGGTCTTGTAGCGCACCTGCTTGAGCGCGAAGCTCGAGCGGATCTTCTCCACCTGGGCGATCGGCGAGAGCTGCTCCAGGATGAAGCGCTCCAGCGCCGGCATGTCGGGCACGGCCACGCGCAGCAGGTAGTCGGCGTCGCCCGTCATCAGGTAACACTCCATCACCTCGTCGCGGATGCCGATGCGCGCCTCGAATTCCTCCAGCGCCTCGCGGCTCTGCTGCTTGAGGCTGATGGAGATGAACACGTTGAGGTGCAGCCCGAGTTGCTTCGCGTCCAGCAGCGCCACGTACTGGCGGATCAGCCCACGCGCCTCCAGCGCCCGCACCCGCGCCAGGCAGGGCGATGGCGAGAGGTGCACGCGCCGCGCCAGCTCGACGTTGGACAGGCTGGCGTCGTTCTGAAGCTCTTCCAGAATCTTCAGATCGGTGGCATCGAAGTGGTTTGTGCCGTCTGTCTTCATGATCGAAGCATTTTATGCCTACCGACCACGTGGCCGTGCATCCGATCGACACCAACTGCCAGCGGGGCGCGCCTACAGTGCCTGATCCAGGAGAACCCACCATGAACGACGTTTCGAAGCAGCTGCATTTCAGCGAGTCCCTCTCTACCGATCCGGACCCACAAGAGACCCTCGAATGGCGCGATGCCCTGCTCTCGCTGGCGGCCAGCCAGGGGCCGGCGCGCGCGCGGCAGATCCTCGACGAACTCGCGCGCCTGGCGCGCCAGCAGCGCATCGGCTGGCAGCCCGAGCTGAACACGCCGTATGTGAACACCATCGCGGTGGAAGACCAGCCCGCCTTCCCCGGCGACCTCGCGGTCGAGGAGCGCCTGGCCTCGCTGATGCGCTGGAACGCGCTGGCCATGGTGGTGCGCGCGAACCAGGCGTACGGCGAACTCGGGGGGCACATCGCCAGCTACGCGAGCGCGGCCGACCTGTTCGAGACCGGCTTCAACCACTTCTTCCATGCGCGCGGCGAACAACACGGCGGCGACCTGGTGTTCTTCCAGCCGCACAGCGCGCCCGGGGTGTACGCGCGCGCCTTCCTGGAAGGCCGGCTCAGCGAAGCCGACCTGCTGCACTACCGCCAGGAGATCACCGCACCGGCCAGCGGCGCGCGCGGCCTCTCGAGCTACCCGCACCCCTGGCTCATGCCCGACTTCTGGCAGTTCCCCACCGGCTCCATGGGCATCGGTCCGATCAGCTCGATCTACCACGCGCGCTTCATGCGCTACCTCACGCACCGAAACCTGCAGGACTGCGCGGGCCGCAAGGTGTGGGGCGTGTTCGGTGACGGCGAGATGGACGAGCCCGAGAGCATGAGCGCGCTCACCCTGGCCGCGCGCGAGAAGCTCGACAACCTGGTGTGGGTGGTCAACTGCAACCTGCAGCGCCTGGACGGCCCGGTGCGCGGCAACGGCCGCATCATCGACGAGCTGGAAAAACTCTTCGCCGGCGCGGGCTGGAACGTGATCAAGCTGGTGTGGGGCAGCGACTGGGACGGCCTGTTCGCGCGCGACGTCACCGGCGCGCTGGTGCGCGCCTTCGCCCACACGGTGGACGGCCAGATGCAGACCTTCGCCGCCAAGGACGGCCGCTTCAACCGCGACAACTTCTTCGGCCAGAACGAGGAACTGGCCCGCCTGGCGCAGGGCATGACGGACGAGCAGATCGACCGCCTGAAGCGCGGTGGCCACGACCTGGTGAAGATCCACGCCGCCTACGCGGCCGCCGCCGCGCACACCGGCCAACCCACGGTGATCCTGGCGCAGACCAAGAAGGGCTACGGCATGGGCAGCGCGGGCCAGGGCAAGATGACCACGCACAGCCAGAAGAAGTTCGACGGCGCCGACCTGATCGAATTCCGCAACCGCTTCAACCTGCCGCTGAGCGACGAGCAGGCCACGGGCCTGGCCTTCTTCAAGCCCGCCGACGACAGCGCCGAGATGCGCTACCTGAGCGAGCACCGCGCCCGCCTGGGCGGTGCCATGCCCCGGCGCGAGACCGCCTGCGAGGTGGTGCCCGTGCCCGCGATCGACGCCTACGCCGCCTTCGCGCTCAAGGCCGACGGCAAGGAGATGAGCACCACCATGGCCTTCGTTCGCATGCTCGGCGGCCTGCTGAAAGACGGGCAACTCGGCCCGCGCATCGTGCCCATCGTGGCCGACGAGGCACGCACCTTCGGCATGGCCAACCTGTTCAAGCAGGTCGGCATCTACAGCAGCGTGGGCCAGCGCTACGCGCCCGAAGACATCGGCTCGGTGCTGAGCTACCGCGAGGCGCTGGACGGGCAGATCCTGGAAGAGGGCATCAGCGAGGCCGGCGCCATCGCGAGCTGGACGGCGGCGGCCACCAGCTACAGCGTGCACGGCCTGGCGATGCTGCCCTTCTACATCTACTACTCCATGTTCGGCTTCCAGCGCGTGGGCGATGCGATCTGGGCCGCGGCCGACCAGCGCTCGCGCGGCTTCCTGCTGGGCGCCACCTCGGGGCGCACCACGCTGGGCGGCGAAGGCCTGCAGCACCAGGACGGCAGCAGCCACCTCGTGGCCGCCACCATCCCCAACTGCAAGGCCTACGACCCGGCCTTCGCGGGCGAACTCGCCGTCATCCTGGACGCGGGCATGCGCGAGATGCTGGTGGAGCAGCAGGACGTGTTCTATTACGTCACGCTGATGAACGAGAACTACGCGCAGCCCGACCTGCCCGAAGGCGCGGCCGAGGGCGTGCTCCAGGGCGGCTACCGCTTCGGCCGTTTCGGGCCCGACAACGCGGCGCAGCAGGTGACCCTGCTGGGCTCGGGCGCGATCTTCACCGAGGTGCTTAAGGCCGCCGCGCAACTGGCCGCGCAAGGCATCGGCGTGCACGTGTTCAGCATCACCAGCTGGAGCGAGCTCGCGCGCGACGGCGTGGCGCGCGGCGAGCGCTCGCACCTCACGCAACTGCTGGCCGACAGCGCGGGCCCGGTGATCGCCGCGACCGATTACGTGCGCACCGTGCCCGAGAGCGTGCGCGCCTTCGTGCCTGAAGGCCGGGCTTTCCACACACTGGGCACCGACGGCTTCGGCCGCAGCGACACGCGCGCCGCGCTGCGCGCCTTCTTCCAGGTCGACGCGGAGCACATCGCGCGGCAGGCGACGGCGGCGCTGCTCAGGCCGGCGCGCTGAGCGCGGGGGCCGGCACGGGCGTCAACGCCCGGCCGGTCTCGAAGAATCCGATCAGGTTGTCCGCCGCCAGGTGGGCCATGCGCAGGCGGGTCGCGCGGCTCGCGCTGGCCATGTGCGGCGTGAGCACCACGTTGGGCAGCGAGAGCAGCCCCGGGTGCACCGCCGGCTCGTGCTCGAACACGTCCAGCCCGGCCGCGGCGATGCGGCCGCTGCGCAGGGCCTCGACCAGCGCGGCCTCGTCCACCACGCCGCCGCGCGCGATGTTCACCAGCGTGGCGCCCGGCTTCATGCGCGCGAGCGCCCGGGCATCGATGAGGTGGTGCGTGGCGGCGCTGTGGGCCAGCGCCAGCACCAGGTGGTCGGCCTCACTCAGCAGCTCGTCCATGCCGACGAAGCAGGCCGGCAGCGCGGCCTCGTCGGCCGCGCTCAGGCGCGTGCGGCTGTGGTAGATCACGCGCATGCCGAAGCCGTGCGCGCCCCGGCGCGCCACGCCCTGCCCGATGCGCCCCATGCCCAGGACGCCGAGCGTGCTGCCGTGGATGTCCTGCCCGGCCATGAAGTCGACGGACCACTTCGTCCATTGACCCTCGCGCACGCAGCGCTCCCCCTCGCCCAGGCGCCGCGCGGTCGCCATCAGCAGCGCGAAGCCGAAATCGGCCGTGGTCTCGGTCAACACGCCCGGCGTGTGCGTGGCCACGACGCCGCGCGCCGACATCGCGGCCAGGTCCAGGTTGCCGAAGCCCACCGCGAGGTTGGCGCAGATGCGCAGCGACGGGCAACGCGCCAGCAAGGCCTCGTCGATCACATCGCCCGCCGTGGACAGCAGCGCCTGCTTGTCCCCGAGCCGACCGGCCAGCTGCGTGGCGTCCAGCACGGTGTCGGCCTGGTTGCTGTCCACCTCGAAACAGGCCTCCAGGCGCTGAATCACTTCGGGAAAAACGGCGCGTGCGATCAGCAGGCGGGGTTTGGGCAAGGATGGGTTCATGGTGCGGCCCAGTATCCCGAGCACCCGGTCCTTCGGTCCATGCGTTCAGCGGATCGGCGTCATGCGGGCGCGGGCATGGAATGCAAAGGGCCCTGTTCCCATACTCGGCGGCCAGTGCCCATTCTTCAGCCACCCATGCCCGCCACCCCCACCCCCACCGAGACCACCGCCCCGTTCATGTTGCTTCAGGGGCGCGTCGAATCGCGGCGCGTGCTGCGGCCCGCGCCCGATGGACCGCGCATGGAGATCAGCTTCAGCGCCGCGCTCGCGTCCGCCCGCCTGGGCCCGGGCAGCGCGGCCTGCAGCTTCATCGGCCACCTCGGCCCCGACGGCCACTACCAGTGGCAAGGGCGCGGCGCGCTCTTCCTGGGCGCGGGCACCGTCAGCACGCGCAGCCGGGGCCAGGGCCAACGGCGGGGCAACACCATCGTCTACCAGGGCGCCATGGTCTTCCGGTCGCACGCGAGCGCGCTGCAATGGATCGACGGCCTGCAGGCGTCCTTCGAATACGTGCAGGACCTGGCGAGCCTGGACGTCACCGTGCGCTGCGAGGAAGCCAGCGCCGCAGAGACCGCCCACCCCTCCACCCCACAGAAAGGACCTTCCCCATGCTGATGCATCAGTTGATCACCGACGGCGCGATGCGCCACCCCGACAAGACCGCCTTCGTCTGGGTGGATCGGCAGGCCCGCCTGTCGTACGCCGAGGCCGTCGCGCAGATGGAGCGCATGGCCGGCGCGCTCGCGCACCTGGGCGTGCGCCAAGGCGACCGCGTCACGGTGTTCGCGCACAACGGCATGGACTACCTGCTGGCCGATGCTGGGCGCGTGGCGCATCGGCGCGATCGCGGCGCTGGTCAACGTCAAGTTCAAGGACGACCTCGCCTACTACCTGGCCGACCACCGCCCGCGCGTGCTCATCTACACGCACGACATGCGCGACGCCGTGCTCGCGGCCGTGGCCCAGGTGCCGGGCATCGACCACCTGGTGTGCATGGACGGCGCGCAGCCGGGCGCCCACGCTTTGCCCGAGCTGATGGCCCAGGCCTTCGCGGCGCCGCCCGACCCCGAGGACGAGACCGCCATCGCCCACCTCTCCTACACCTCGGGCACCACCGGCAAACCCAAGGGCGCCTGCCTGAGCCACGAACCCACGGTGCGCGCCAGCCGCTGCATCGCCGAGCGCCTGCGCGTGCGGGCGGACGACGTCTCGTTCGGCCCGACCGCGCTGTCCAGCTCCTACCAGCTGGTGGGCAACCTGCTGCCCGCGCTCTCGCGCGGCGCGACCGTGCACGTCATGCGGTTCTGGACCCAGACCGCCGGCTGGGACGCGCTCGAACAGGCGCAGGCCAGCATCCTGGTGGGCAACCCCACGCTGCTGGAAGAGCTGCGCACCGAAAGCGCCCTGCGCGGCCGCGCGCCCGGCCGCCTGCGCATGGGCCTGTCGGGCGGCGGGCCGGTGCCGCCGACCCTCAAGCGCGCCTGGCGCGACGAACTGCGCCTGCCGCTGGTGGAGAGCTTCGGCCAGAGCGAGCTCGGCGGCTTCATGGCGCTGGGCTACCCCGAGCTCGAACCGGAAGACAGCAAGCTGATGCGCGTGGGCCCTGCCCTGCCCGACAAGGAGGTCTGGATGATGGGCCCCGATCGCCAGCGCCTGCCGCCCGGTCAGCTGGGCGAGATCGTGCTGCGTGGCGGCTTCATGTGGGGCTACTGGGGCAAGCCCGGCAAGACGGAGGAGGTGACGGCCCAGGGCCTGCTGCGCACCGGCGACATCGGCCTGATCGACCACGATCGCCACGTCACCATGCGCGGGCGGCGTTCCGAGCTGCTGCACGTCAACGGCGTGAGCTGGTTCCCGCGCGATGTCGAAGAAGCCCTCTGCCGCCAGCCCGGCGTTCGCCAGGCGGCGCTGATCGGTCTGCCGGCCGAGGGCGGTGATGGCGGCGTGCGGCCACGCGCCTTCATCACCTGCCAGGCCGGCGCCGAACCGGACCTGCAGCGGCTCAAGGCGGCGGTGCAGGCCGAGGTGGCCTACGACCTCGCGCCGATGGAGGTGGTGGGCATCGACGAGCTGCCCATGACGCCCACCGGCAAGATCGCCAAGGGCGACCTGCTCGCGCTGGCGATGGCGACGCACTGAACGCCGGCTCATCCAGGCACCAGAGTGTTGCGTCGCGCTCACGCCGTCGCCATGCGCGTTGGTGCGCGCCTCCCTGCGGAGAAACTGGCTTTTTCAACGAACCAGCTAGTGTTTGCATCGAGTTGCCAATTTGAAGCCATGAGATGCATCTTCAAACAGGGTACCCAGTCGCCGCGGGTGTCAATCCAGTGAAGTCCTGCCTTGGATGAAGCGTTGTGGGTCGCGGACCATGCGACGCGATCCACAACGACAACATCAGGAGGGCCTCATGAAGCAGTTGGCCGACGCAGACCTTCTGGACACCGCGTGTCCCCAAACCGTGTACATCGGGATGGATAGCCGGGTGGCGACGGGCACGCAGCAATGGCTGCTGGAGAAAAGCCTTTCGCACCCGATCACCACGGGCAACACCCTCCAGACCTTCATCGGCGGAGAGGAAGGCTTTGGGCAGATCGCGGCCGACCTCGAAGCGGCGCGCCAGAGCATCGACCTCGTGTGCTGGGGGTTCGACCCTGGCATGGCCCTGGTGCGTGCGCAGTCGCGCCCCATGCACCCCTGGGCGATGGGTGAACCCTACGGCGAACTGTTGCGGCGCAAGGCCGCGCAGGGCGTGCTTGTGCGCCTGCTCGTCTGGTACAGCCCCAGCGGGTCGGCCGTGCAGAACTCGCTGGTCGGCTACGTCAACCCCGACGAACCCCTGTCAGGTGGCGTCATCAACGTCACCTCCGACGAAATGGGGGCCGTGACCAGCGGCATGTCGAGCGGGATCGGGGGCTACGCCCACGCGCCTGCGCCCAAGCCGGCCCCGTCCGTGGCCGAGCAGCGGCAGGACTACTGCACCCGCTGGTGGCGCGAAGCCACCGCAGGGATGATCCCGAACCTCGAAGTGCGTTGCCGCGACGGTGTGGCCGGCAAGGTCAAGGCCAGCGTCGGCAACGAAGCCGACCCGCCCAGCGCGGCCGGTGGGCAGCTCGGTGGCTACTTCGACGAAAAGGAACTGATCGAGAACTGGGCGACGCACCACCAGAAACCCCTCCTGATCGACTACGGCCACGCCGGGAAAGGCGCGGGCCAGGGCCCCGGGCACAAGGCCGTGGGTTTCATCATGGGCCTCAACAGCGTGAGCGACTACTGGGACAGCGCCGAACACCGCTTCGACGACCCCTTGCGCGAAAAAGACCACGAAGGCCGCAGCGACGCCCTGTCCAAGGCGGTGGCCCGAACCCGGCCCATCAGCCGCAAGCCCTTGCGCGACTACGCCTGCCGCATCGAAGGCCCGGCATTGATCGATGTGTACCGCAACTTCAGCCAGGCCTGGAACCGCGCGGCGCTGCTGCCCAAGCTGCGATGCGCCAGCAATGCGGGTCACCAGGCCGTTCGCAGCGCGGACCTGAACCCCGCCCTGGTGCCCGCCGCGCTCGCCAGGACCGATGCCGCCCCGTTGGGCCTGCGCCTGCGCCTGCAGGTGCTGCGCACCCAGCCCGAAGAAGGTGGCCGCGACGTGCAAGGGGCGTGGCCGTTCGACAAGAGCATCAAGCAGGCCTACTTCCAGGCCACCGCCTCGGCCCGCAACTACCTCTACCTGGAGAACCAGTACTTCTTCTACGAAGAGTGGGCGCGCCACCTCAAGGTCAAGCGCCAGGCCTTCATGCAGGGCACGCAGGCGGCCAAGGCCACGAGCCGGCAGGCGCCGCCCCTGCACCTGATGGTGGTGATCCCCACGCCCGAGAACGACGGCATGGTGCCGCGCACCTACGACACGCTCAAGAGCCTGGGGCAGGCCCAATCCATGCCCCACCAGCACCGGCTGGTGCAGGAGCGCAGCGAAGACGGCTGGTTCGACCGCAGCGTGTCCCCCGGCGCCACGGACATCGCACGCAGCGCGTTGCAAGTGCGCCAGCCCACGCTGGACAAGGAGGGCGTGCTGATGCAGGACGGCAAGAGCCTGGGGCTCAAGGTGCTGGTGGCGCGGCTGGTGAGCCAGAACCGGGGTGGCAATGCCCGTCTGGGCCAGTACCGCGACATCTACATCCACAGCAAGCTCATGCTGGCCGACGACTGCTTCATGACGCTGGGCAGCGCCAACCTCAACCAGCGCAGCATGGCCGCGGACAGCGAGATCAATGTCGCCACCGACCACATCCCCCACAACCGCGCGCTGCGCCAGCGGGTCTGGGGGCAGTTGACGGGTGGAAAAAGAGACGCGATCGGGGGACAGGGAAGTCCTGCAGAGATGGCGTTGGCTTTCAAAACGTGGCAACGGCTTGCATCGACCAATGCTGGCAACTTGAGAGATGGAGTCGAGCTTTCGGGTCTGTTGGTTGAGTTCAACGACGACCGTACCGCTACTGAACGTGTCGGTTGAGACCTCTACATGACCGTAGCCCACACCATCCTTCGGACCCTAGCGGTTCAGAGTTGCCTGTTCCTTTTGTTTGCCCTCAGCGGATGCCACCCCATGAAAGCCTACAGCGAGCCCTTCACTGCGTTGTCTGACCTTGCTCTGTTGAGCGAAGAAGGTGTGCTGCCGCGCAACATCAACCTCAAGACCTTTGAGCCGCACCGCGAGGCCTTCGCCTGCGAGCACGCGGCCCGCCGCGCTCCCGTCTGGAGCGCCGAGGCACAAGAGCGGTTCGAAGAGGGCATGAGCTTGACCAGCCCGGCCCTGTGGCCCAACGAACGCAACTGGCCTCGGGCCATGAAGCTGTGGGATGAAGCAGCAAGCCAGGGTCACTGGAAGGCCGCCATCATGTGGATTCAGACCGCGCAGACCGGGCAGGGGGAAGACAGCGAGAAGGGGCGCTTCGCGGTGCCACCGCAGGAGCCCGAAGAAGTGGTGCAGCGGGTGGAGGCTTTGATGCGCCAGAACGTGGCCGAGGGCTTTTACCTGATGGGGGTGTTCCACGACACGGGCTACGGCGTCAAGTCCAGCGTGGACCGGGCCTGGGCGTTCTGGGAACTGGCCGCGGACATGGGCAGCGCCAGGGCGCAGACAAAGATTGGAAAAGCCTTGAACGCAGCCAAAGATGACCCTCGTGGAGCATGGTGGGGAAACAAGCGAGTCGCCCTTCAAATGTTGGAATGTGCGTATGCCCAAGGCGATGGCGTCGGTGCTTTCGAGTTGGGTTCGACGGTGGACCGTGCAGCAGCGAATGGGCGAAACCCCGACCTCACTCCAAGTGAAGAATCCGCAGCTCACTTCCCCCGAGCCCGCCAGATCCTGCACGATGCTGTCAAGTTCGGAAGTGAAGATGCGGCCATCCATTTGACGGTTGCGTTTTCCAGTGGCGAACCGCTGGTCAATCGTTTCATCGACAAAGCCAGGTCCGAGCGGTACAGCGTTCTCGCCGATGAGTTGTGGAACAACCCCGATCTGCGTTTCCCCAACCTCGACAAGGTTCTGCCCCTGCCCCCGGCCGTGTTGCCGCAGTGGGACGGCCATCCCGAGAGCCTGATCGACGCGGCCAAGGGCGTGCGCCTCGCGCCCCAGCCCGTGACCACCTCGGCCCACCGGCTCCCGCCCCAGGACCGCGCCCACCTCCCGCCCGGCCACACCCTGCAGGTACCCGCCCACCTGAGCAGTTTCGCCCGCAGATCCTTGGCCGGCTTCACCACCGCGCTGGAAGACAACACCCGGCCCCCGGGCATGGCCCGCGCGCCGTTGGCCGGCTACTGGCAGCCCCGCGTGCTGCCCGCCCACGCCTACGACGATGCCTACACCACCCATCTGCGCCGCGAGCTGGCCGACCTGCCACCCATGCGCTTTCGCGAGCACGAGCGCCTTCAGATCGCCTTGCGGGGCACCACCCTGGCGTACGAGGACGCGGTGCACCGCCTCGTGCGCTGGAACTTCATGGGCATGGCCGTGCCCCAGGTCCTGCCCAAAGACTGGCTGGCCCAGGCCGGCACCGTGCGCGCCATCGCATCGGCCACGCGCACCACCTGCGCCAGCGGCCAGCCGTGCCCGCACAGCGGCATCTGGCAACCCTATGCACTGGACAAGGCGCAGTCCATGGCCCGCGTGCTGAGCACAGCCACGCTGAACGAGACCTGGAAGCGCCAGGCCTTCGTGCCGCAGGGTGAGCGCATGCCCAGCCTGAGCGCCCAGGGCTTGCCCATGGAAGACGATCAGGTGGGCTGGTGGTTGATGCAGGCTTGCGAAATGGGCTTTGGTACACCCATCACGACCTGAAGAAACTCCTGCCGTCGAACTCCCTTCAGAAAAGACCAAGCCCTCGCACCAAGCGGCTCAGTTCGTGGGCCCGGGTGCGTCGAGCGATCGGAAATCCGGCAGGCCAGCGTCGAGCAGGCGGCCTCGGTGCAGCACGCGGCGCTGCGGCCGGCCGCAGGCTTCGGCGCTGTTGCGGCCCGCCAGCAGCACGAGGTCGGCGGGGGCACCCATGCGCAGCCGGCCATCCCAGGCCAGCCCCATCGCGGCGGCGGGCGTGGTGGTGATACTGTGAATCCAGCTCGCGAGCGGGTCGTCCAGGTGGGCCGCGAGCGAACCCAGTGCCAGCACCTGCAGCAGGTCGAAATCGGCGAAGGGCACGAAGGCGTCCTGCACGTTGTCGGAGGCCAGGCTGACCGCCACGCCCAGGGCCCGCGCCTCCCGCAGCGGCGCGATGCCGCGCAGGCGCGGCGTGCGGCCCTCGCCACCGTCCTGCAGCTGCAGGTTGGCCAGCGGCAGGCCGATCAGTCCGACGCCGGCCTCGGCCAGCGCTCGCAGCACGGCGTGGCCTTCGTCGGCCGGCGCCACCGAAAGGGCGCAGGCATGTCCCACCGTCACCCGCCCCTGCCAGCCATGGCGCGCGGTCAGGCGGGCGATGCCGCGCAGGCCTTCGATGTCGTTCTGCAGGTGTTCGTCCGCGTGGAAGTCCAGGTCCAGGCCGTGCGCCACGGCCAGGTCGAACACGCGTTCGAGCAGGCCGCGCTGGCCCGGCATGGGGTGCACCGAGGCGCCCAGCACGCCGCCTTGTTCGGCCACCACCGCCGCCACGGCGGCGCCCGCGCCGGTGTCGGCGAACAGGGCCAGCGGCGAGAGCGAGGCCAGTTGCAGTTCCATGCGGTCCGACCATGCCCCGCGCAAGGCCTGGCCCACGGCCCAGGCCGGTGGCGTGGCCGCGCTCACCCAGTCGATGTGCGTGCGCATGGCTCGCGTGCCGTGCGCGTGGGCGGTGCGCAAGGAGAATTCCATGCGGCGCCGGATGTCCCCGGCCGTCCAGCGCGCTCGGTCTTCACCGGATGCGGCCACGGCTTCGCGCAGCGTGTGGTGGTGGCCGCCAATGCGGGTCGCGGTGTGGCTCTTGTCCAGGTGGGTGTGCAGGTCCACCCAGCCTGAGTTCACGATGCCGTCGGCGAGGTCCACCACCGGCAGGCCGTCGTCCGCCACGGCCGGCGCCAGCGCATCGATGCGGCCGCCCCGCAGGCGCAGGCAGACCGTGCGCAGGCCCGGTGCGGCCGGCGCGAAGGCCTCGCGCGCCGCGGCGTCGAGCAGCGGCTCGGGCACGCGCGCGCGCGCCAGCCAGCAGTCGCCCGCCGGGAAGGCCGCCGCCCCGGCTACCACGCCGTGGCGCTGTCCAGCGAGGCCAGGGGCACGCGGTGCACGTCTTCGAGCACCTGGGCGAACTGGCCGCCCACGAAGTCCAACGTGGCGCGCCCCTTCTCGGCCGTGGCCAGCATCGCATTGCCGCAGGCGCCCTGCGGGTTCAGGTCCTGCGTCTGCCAGGCCACGCGGGCCTTGCCCTCCACATAGGACAGGTAGCGCGAGCCACCACTGAGGGCGCGGTCGGTGCTGGCGAAGTCCTTGGCCCGGTCCATGCGCACGAACTCGGGGTGGATCTGCAGCAGGATGGAACTCTCCAGTTCACCCGCGTGAATGCCGTGGCGCATCTCGTCGTCGCCGATCAGCCCATCGGGCAGACCCAGCTGGTACCAGTTCACGCACACCACCAGCATGTCGAAGCGCTCGCGCAGGTCGCGGGCCACGATGTCCATGATGGACTCCTGCCCGCCATGGCTGTTGAACAGCACCAGCTTGCGCACGCCGGCAGCGGCCACGCAGGCGCCGATCTCGCTCCACAGGGTGATCAGCGTCTGCGCGGACAGGGTCAGCGTGCCCGGGTAGCGCGAGTGCTCGTTGCTCTTGCCGATGGGCTGCGTGGGCAGGAACAGCACCGGCAGCTCCGCGCCCAGGTGCGGCAGCGTGGCCGCCACCATGGCGTTGACGGTGGCCGTGTCCACCGACATCGGCAGGTGCGGGCCGTGCTGCTCGATCGCGCCCACGGGCAGCACGGCGATCACGCTGGCCCGGTCCAGGCGCGAGAAGGCCTCGCTGGTCAGGTCGGCCCAGAAGCGGGAGGGCACGGTGGCGGCGAAGGTGTCGGCCATGGCAACGCCCTTCACGCCGAGGCGGTTTCGACACGGATGCCGAAACGCGCCAGGTTGCGCGGCGTGCGCACTTCCTTCTCGCCGCGCGCCTCCATCATCTTCAGCAGGCGCCGGCGCATCGCCAGGCCCGGCCGGTCGGTGTACATGTGGGCCTCCTCGGCGTTGGCGGGTGCCAGCGGCACGTCCGGGTCCAGCCCTTCGAGGATCAGGATGTCCTCGTTGGTGATGCGGCGGTCCATCTCGATGCAGTCGGCCGCGCTGACTTCGGCCTCCGTGTCGTTGCGGTAGATCCACTGGCACAACATGGAGCGCTCGTCGTCGATGGGCGTGGCCGAGGTCACCAGCGAATGGATCAGGCCGTTGGGGTAGTTGATCTGCGACTTGCGCATGAAGGGCATGTACCACTTGCTCACCATGTGCCGCACCGACTCCAGCCCGCTGTCGCGCACGACGCGCTGGATGTGTTCGTCGGCGTTGAGCACCGGCACATCGCCACGCAGCACCAGACCGTGCTCGGTTTCCTCGATCTCGGTCTTGCGCGGCTTGGCGTCCACCAGGTTGCCGAAGGTGCCCTTGTGCACGAAGCTCGTGTGCGAGAAGTCGAAGAAGTTTTCCATCAGGCGCAGGCCGGTGGCGCGGCAGGGTTCGTAGAACTCGTGGATCAGGCGGAAGCCCGGCGCGCCGTCTTCTTCCAGCACCGGGATGGTGTTGATCGGATCGGGCTCCAGGCAGACCCACACGTAGCCGTAGCGCACGTCCGTCAGGTGGCTCTTCACCTTGTAGGGGATCTTCTGGGCCTCGGGGCTCTGCGGCATGGACACGCATTGCCCCGTGCAGTCGTAGGCCCAGCCGTGGTAGCCGCAGACGATGCGGTCGTCCTCCAGCCAACCCATCGAGAGCTTGGCGGTGCGGTGGCAGCAGCGGTCTTCCATCGAGGCGTAGCGCCCTTCGCCGACTTTCCAGAGCACGATGTCTTCGCCCAGCAGCCGGAAGGCCTTGGGGTGGCCGGCGTCCAGCAGGTGCGTGGGCATGACGGGGTACCAGAAGTGGCGGAACATGGGTTGTTGGGTGATCAGCATGGGCGTGTCTCTTTCGGTTATTGGGGATACAGCTGCTTGACGAATTGCAGGTCGTAGGCCTTGCGCGGGTCGAGTCCGGGGGGCAGCGCCTTGGCGGCCACCATCTCCTGGTAGAAGGCCGTCCAGCGGGCATCGCTCATGGCGCCGATCCGGCCGCCCGCGGCGTCGCCCGACTCGACCAGGCCGTACTGCTTCATCTGCGCCATGGCGTAGGCGATCTGTTCGTCGGTCATCTGCGGGTTGTTCGCCTTGATCAGGCGAGAGGCCGGCGCGGGGTCCTTGAAAAAGGCGCGCCATCCTTCCACCGTGGCTTTGACGAAGTCGCCCACGAGCTTGGGGTTTTCCTTGATGAGCCGTTGGGTGGTGTCGATGGTGTACATGTAGGTGGACCATCCGTAGTCCGCCAGCAGCATGCAGTCCATGGCGAGGTTCTGGCGCTTGAACTGGAAGCCGTCGTTGGTGATGTACCCCTGCTGCACCATCTTGGGGTCCTGCAGCAAGGCGGCGTAGCTCATGTCGAAGGGGCGCAGCTGGCTGTCGTCGAAACCGTAGCGGGCCTTCAGCCAGGGCCAGAAGCTGCCGCGCGCGAGCTGGGCTACGCGGATCGGCGCGCCCTTCATGTTCTCCAGCTTGGCGTACGCCCCCTGGTGATGCACCAGGCACTGCGGGTCGCGCTGGAACACGGCGGCCACCGACACCAGGGGAATGTCCTCGCGCACCGCGTTGAGGGCGCGCATGCTCCAGCCGTTGACGAAGTCCATGCGGCCCGAGACCATCAGCTGCATGTTGTTGCCCTGCGGGCCGACCTGCGTGACCTTGACGTTCAGGCCGTGTTTTTCGTAGATGCCTTCGGCCAGCGCCGCGTAGTAGCCGCCGTGTTCGGCGGAGGCGTAGAAACTCAGCGCCACGTTGACCTCGCGCGGGGCCTGCGCCTGGGCGGGGAGCGCCACGGCGGTCAGCGACACGAGACAGGCGGCCAGGGCGCCGCGCGCCGAACCAAGAACCGATCGGACATTCATGGGGAGAACTCCTTGTGGGGGGTGGGGCGAAAACGGAACGGGTGAAACTCAGTGCTCGGTCTTGACGGTGCTCTCGTGCCACGCGCCGAGCACGCGGTTCGAGATAAAAACCATCAGCGCGAACAGCACGATGCCGGTGAGCGAGATCAGGAACAGCGAGGCGAACATGCGCGGCACCTTCAACTGCACGCCCGATTCGAGAATGATGTAGGCCAGCCCCGACTGCGTGCCGCCGGTGCCGGCCACGAACTCGGCCACCACGGCACCGATCAGCGCCAGGCCGCTGCTGATGCGCGCGCCGGCAAAGAAGTACGGCAGCGCGGCCTTGAGCTTGAGCCGGGTCAGGGTCTGCCAGTTCGAGGCGCGGTAGATCCGGAACAGGCTCTGCAGGTTGGGCGCCACCGAGCGCAGGCCCAGCGTCATGTTGGACACGATGGGAAACAGCGCCGTGATGCTGGCGATCGTCACCAGGGCCACGAAGGTGTTGCTGACCCAGATGATGATCAGCGGGGCGATCGCCACGATGGGCGTCACCTGCAGGATCACCATGTAGGGCATGACGCTCTGTTCCAGCAGGCGGCTCTGCGACAGCAGGAACGAGATCGCCACGCCCAGCAGCACCGCCACCGCGAAGGCCAGCACCGTGACCTTGAGCGTGAACAGCAGGCCGGTGAAGAGCAGGTCCGAATCCGCGTACAGGGCCTTGAGCACGTCGAGCGGCCCCGGCAGCACGTACACCGGCAGCGACAGGGCCACCACCACCAGCTGCCACACGGCCAGCAGGCCCACGCCGACCGCGCAGCACCGGCAGCTTGCTCGAGCCCCAATTCACCTGGCGCGCGGCGTTGCGGGAAATGTCCGGGCTCTTCATGGTGCGATCTCCTCGCCCCGGCTGGCCGCGTCCAGCGCGGCGCTCAGGCGGGTCATGTACTGCAGGTACTCCGCCGACAGGCGGAAGGCCGTGCCCCGGGGGAAGGGCGCGTCGATGCCCACCTCGGCGATCACGCGCCCGGGCCGGGCCGCCATCACCACCACGCGCGACGACAGGTAAACCGCCTCGTGCAGGCTGTGCGTGACGAACACCACCGTGAGCTTGCGCTCGTGCTGGATGCGCATCAGGTCGTCGTTGAGCTTGTTGCGCGTCATCTCGTCCAGCGCGCCGAAGGGTTCGTCCATCAGCATCAGGTTGGGCTCGGTGACCAGGGCGCGCGCGATCGACACGCGCATCTGCATGCCGCCTGAGAGCTCCCTCGGGTAGGCCTGCTGGAAGGCGCCCAGGCCCACCAAGTTCAGCACCTCTTCCACCTTGCGCTGGATCGTGGCGCGGTCCAGCGTGCCCTTGAGTTCCAGCGGCAGGGCCACGTTCTCGAACACGCGGGCCCAGGGCATCAGCGTGGGGTCCTGGAAGACGAAGGCCAGCTTCTGGTCGGGCCGCTCCAGCACCGGGGTGGTCTCGCCCCACCACTGGATCGAGCCCTCGGTGACCGCGCCCAGGCCCGAGAGGATGCGCAGCAGCGTGCTCTTGCCGCATCCCGAGGGACCGATCAGGGTGACGAAGTCGCCGCTCCAGATCTCCAGCCGGGCCCGTTCCAGGGCCACCGTGCCATTGGCATAGCGCTTGCTGACGTTGTCGACCTGGATGATCGGCGCGCCCCGGTGGTAGAGGCCCTTGCCATCGCACCGGGGCAGCTCGGCCCTCGCGGTGTTCAAGGCGTTCAAAACTGCGGTGTCCAAACCTGTTGCTCCTCGTGGGTGACCGGCCTCTTCGAACCGGTGTTGCCTGGAATGTCCCTGGACTCTCGTGCCTTGCGCCACCGCGCCAAGGTTGAACTAGTATCCCGATGTGCCAACCCCCAGTCCATGCGGACTGTGTATGAAAACCATGCGCCAAAAAGATGATCTGTCGCTGAACTTCTACCTGCTTCGGTGCCTGGTCGCGCTGGTCGATCACTCGCAGGTGACGCGCGCCGCCGATGCGCTGGACATCAGCCAGCCGGCCATGAGCCGGGCCATGAGCCAGTTGCGGCAACTGACCTCGGACCCGATCCTGGTGAAAGCCCAGGTCGGGCTTGTGCCGACCGCCAAGGCCATGCAGCTGCGCGAGTTCGCGCTGCGCATCCTCCACGAGATGGACCAGCTGCTCGGGCAGGCCATCGCGTTCGACCCCGAGACGGCGCGCCGCAACTTCCGGGTGGTCGCCACGGACTACCTGGAATGCGTGTTCATGGACCCCCTGGTCACGCGCCTGGCGCAGAACTACCCCGGCATCTCGGTCTCGGTCTGCCACCCGGTGCATCCGCGCAACCTCAACCAGGTGCTGGAGAGCGGCGAAGCCGACTTCTGCGTGGGCATGCTGCCGCCCGCGGTGGAGGACCTGCGCCACCGCGTGATCTTCCGCGACCGCGTGGCCTGCATCGCGGCCAATGGGCATGCCGCCGTCGGGCAGACGCTCAGCCCCGAGGCCTTCGCCGCGCTCGACCACGTCGTGATCAAACCCACGGTGCACGCGTTTGGCGATGCGGTCGACAAGGCCCTGTCCCAACTCGGGCTGGCGCGCCACATCCGGCTCACGACACCGAGTTACCTCTCCGTGCCGTACCTGATCGAAAAGACCGGCATGGTGGCCCTGATGCCCGAGTCACTGGCCCAGCGCTTCTGCGAGCGCTTCGCGCTCGCCACCGTGGAGGTGCCGATCGAGCTGCCGCCCTACGACGTCTACCTCTACTGGCACGAGCGCACGCACCACCACCGGGACCACATCTGGTTCAAGGAACAGGTGATGCTCGACCTCAAGGGCGCGGGTTAGAGGTCGAGCACGAGGCGCTCGCCGAGCGAACCGGCGCAGCAGAGCGCCAGCTGGTGCTGCCGCTCGTGCGCGCTGAGGAAGGCGTCGCCATGCACGGGCTGGCCTTCGAGGTAGGGCGTCACGCAGCTGCCGCACACCCCGGCCTCGCAGGAGGTGAGCGGGTTCAGCCCCGCGCCCCGCAGCGCCTGCAGCAGGGTCTGCCCCGCCTCCACCCGCACGCTGCGGCCGCTGCGCGCCAGCGCCACGGTGTAGCGGTCGAGCCCCGTCGGGTTCGCCGCCGGTTCGGCCGCGAAGCGCTCTTCGTGCAGCTGCGCGCCGGGGCATCGGCTGGTGGCCTGCCGGGTCGCGGCCATGAAGCCCGCCGGGCCGCACACGTAGAAGTGCGTGCCCTCCGGTTGGTGCGCGCAGAAGGCCGACAGATCCACCCGATGCGAAGGCGTGTCATCGAAGTGGAAGCGCACCTGGGCGGCCCAGGGCGCCGCCTGCAGTCGGCCCCGAAAGGCCGCGTGGGCACGGCTGCGCGCGAAACAGACCAGGTTGAAAGAGTGGCCCCGGCGGCCGAGTTCGTGCGCCATCGCCACCAGGGGCGTGATGCCGATGCCCCCCGCCAGCAGGCAATGGTGGACCGCCTCGGGCACCAGCCGGAAGTTGTTGCGGGGTGCGCCGATCACCAGGCGGGTGCCCACCTTGAGCGTGTCGTGCATCCAGCGCGAGCCGCCCCGGCCACCCGCCTCGCGCTTCACGCCCACCACATAGGGACCGTTCGCCTCATGCAGGTTGCACAGCGAGTACTGTCGCGGGCCCACGGCGGTGTGCACGTCGATGTGCGCGCCGGCCTCGAACGGGGGCAAAGGCCCGTCCGTCCGGCTCAGTTCAAAACAGGAGACCTCGTCGGTCTCCCGCGACACGGCGCTGACCACCACATCCAGCAACAGGTTCTGATTCATGCGCCGAGTATCGGAACCGGGCCGCGTGCCCGACAAGCGCGCGCGGCGCATGGGCCGCATCCACCCAGCGCATGCCGGGTGCGCCGCTCAGTCCGTGCCGGCGCTCAGCCCGAGCAGGAAGACCGCGTGCGGCCGCCCGGCGCGAGCGGCCTGCTCCAGCCAGGCCGTGGCGCGCGCCACGTCGCGCGGCACGCGCGGGCCGTAGGCCGCCGGTCCCTGCATCAGCATGAAGCCCGCGCGCTCGGCGGCTTCGGCATCGCCCAGCGCGGCCAGTTGCTCGTAGAGCGCGAGCGAGCGCTCGTACTCGGCGATGTAGTGGGCGTGGTGGGCCCGCTCGATACCCATGGGTTGCGCAACGGCCGGACCAGCCGCCGCCAGCAGGAGGGCGGCGTGGAGAAGAAATCTGCGTGACATCAATGACTCCTTGTGAACGGTTCAGGACAACAGCGGCGCCAGCGCCGCCTGGATGCGCTGCTGCTGGGGCGTCGTGGTCATGGCCACCAGCAGTTGCCGAAAGCGCGGCGACTGCAGGCCCGAGCCGATGTACTGCCAGCGGTAGGCGCCCAGCAGGCCGGCGGCGAGGCGGGCGTCTTGTCCCGGCGCGAAGCGGCGCGGGTTGGTGTCGGTGAAATAACGCGCGTCGGCGGTGGCCTGTTGCCGCAGGATGCCGTCGATCGCGCCCAGCAGGCCGATCAGGTCGTCCACCGCCACGTCGCGCTCGCGCGGCGTGAGGCGCCCATGTTCGCGCTCCCACTCCAGCTCGTCGAGGATGGCGTGCTGCGACTCCTCCTTCCAGTGGAAGAGGAACACGTCCTTGTAGAGCCCGGCGATGTCTTCCATGGGCTGGATGCTCTGGCGGTAGTGCACCTGGGTGAACAGTTCGATGTGGCAGGTGAGCGCGAGCACCGCCCAGGTGGACGCCTCCAGCACCTGCGAGGCCACGGCGTTCGCGGTGGGCAGGAACTCGTAGCCTTCGGCCATGCCCGCCGCGGCCAGGCGCTCGACGCGGCGGAACAGCTCCTGGTGCTTGAGTTCCTCGTCGGTGAAGCGCACCAGCGCCTCCAGCGCGACCTGGTCGCCGAACCAGTGGTGGCGGCTGCACGAGAGCATCTGGATGCCGATGAAGCGCTCGACCAGGCCGAACATGTTGGCGTAGGTGCGGCCCTGCACCTGGCTCAGCCGCAGCTGCTCGGCGGGTTTCAGGAAATCGAGCCGGCTGATGCGCGAGAGCCCGTCGGGCAGGAAGGGTTTGCCGAAGTCGAGCCGGCGGGCGCGGATCACGTCGTGCTCGATGTCCCAGCGCACGCGGCGCGAGGCGGCGATGCAGTGGGCGTAGCGCTCGGTGTGGACGGTGGTGTGGGTCATGCGTCTGAGTTCCATGGGGAGGGGTTCATTCAATGAAGGTCAGCTCGCGCTCGGGTGCCTGCGCGGCCTCCAGCGCGGCCACGATGTCGAGCAGCCGCGCCTCGGCCGCGCGCCAGCCGGCCTCGAACAGGGCCGGCATGGCGGCGGTCTCCCACAGGCTGACCGGGCGCTCCAGGTCCAGCTCCAGGCCGATCAGCTTCTGCCCCCGGGCCTGCGCGGCCTCGGTGCGCGCCTGCATCAGGTTGTTGATGAGCGTGGTGCTGGTCTGCGCCACCAGGCGCGAGACGCGGTCCACCCGGCGCGGCAGGCCGCCGAAGAAACCGAGCGAGAGCACGACGCGCGCATCGGCCGCCGCCGCCAGGGGCAGCGGGTCGGAGAGCACGCCATCGACCAGGCGCCGCCCGCCGATGGCCAACACTGGGGAACAGGATGGGCACCGCCATGCTGGCGCGCAGCGCGTCCACCAGGCGGCCTTGCGTGAGCACCACGGCCTGGCCGGTGGCGGCGTCGGTGGCGGCCACGCGCAGCGGCGTGGGCAGGTGCTCCAGGCGCGTGTCGCCGAAGGCGTTGCCGATGCGCTCGGCGATGAGGCGGTCGTCGCGCAGCGCGAAGCCCTCGCCAAAGCCCGCGAGCCTGGGCGCGATGAGCTGCAGGTAGGCGCGCCAGCGGCGCTGCTGCGTGAGCTCGGCCGACCACAGCGTGGTGGCCAGGCGCACGGCCTCTTCGCCGTGCATACCCTGTGCCACCTGCGCGCCGAACAGCGCGCCCGAGCTGCAGCCCACCACCAGATCGGGCCGGATGCCCTCGCGCGCCAGGCGCTCGGCGATGCCCAGCGCCGCGATGCTGCGCACACCGCCGCTGCCCAGCACCAGGGCCAGCCGATGGGGGAACGAGGAGAAAGACGGGTTCTGCATCGCCACCTCCTCAGTGCGCGAGGAAATCCACCACGCGGCGGATCACCTCGGGGTTGCGCGCCACGCGGTGGTGCCCCAGGCCGTGCGTGGCCTTGAACTGCGTGCAGGGCATCGCGGCAGCGAGCGAGAGCCCGTGCTCGAACGGAATCTCTTCGTCGGTCTCGTCGTGCACCAGCAGCGCGGGCAGGCCGGCCTGGCGCGCCATCTCCAGCACCGACATGCGGCCCCAGTCGAGCCGGCCGCCGTAGCGCTGCACGAAGAGCTCGCGCACGCGCCCCAGCACCTCGGGCGTGAGGCCGATGTGCCGCGCGAACATCTCGACGAACCAGTTGCAGTGGTTGAAGGAGCTGATGAGCACCAGCCGCGAGGTGCGCACGCCCCAGTCGCGCGCGGCGAACATCGCCATCGCGGCGCCGAAGGAATGGCCGATGACGGCGTGCAGCGGACCGGCGTGGCGCGCCACGGCCGCCACGGCGTTGGCGAACTCCACCATGTCGGTGCGGTGGCCCGACGAGCGCCCATGCGCCGGCGCATCGAAGGCCACCACGCGAAAGCCCGCGTTCAACAGCGGGCCCACCATGCGACCCAGGTGCATGGCGTTCGAGCCCCAGCCATGCACCAGCAGCACCGCCGGCCCCTGCCCCCACTCGTACACCGCGAGCTCACCCGCGCCGCACGGCAGGCGGCGCGGGCGCGTCTGCTCGCGCACCGCCAGCGGCCACTTGCCGAGCGCCGCGCGCGGCGGCGTGGCGAGCTGGCGGTAGGCCAGGCGCGCGGCCACGGCGGGCGCGCAGCGGCACAGCCAGCCGTAGGCGCGGCGCAGCGAGGGCGTGCCGCGCGTTTCGGCAAAACGGCCCAGACGCGGCGGGCGTGGGCTCGGCACCACGGCGGGGGCCGCGTGGGGCGATTCGAGATCGGGCGAGAACTGGTGTCTCATGGGGGTTCCTTCGGTCGGGCCCGCCACACGGGCGGCGTGGCAGGGTTTTGAATCTACCGACGCACCCCGTTCGCAACCACGTGAAATTGGTCATGCCCCGAAGGACATGGGCACGCGCCTACAGCCCTTGCAAGGCCGCGAGCAGCTGCGCGCTCGACACCGGTTTGATCAGCAGCGGCAGGCGGTGCCGCGCGGCCGATTCGCGCAAGGCCGCGTGCGTCTCGCCGCTGATGAGCAGCACGCGCTGGCCCCGCTCGCGCAGAGTCAGCGCGAGGTCCAGGCCCGAGGCCGCGTGCGGCAGCCGCACGTCGCAGATGCGCACGTCGCCATACGCCGCCTGCGCCAGCGCCTCGGCCGCCGTCTCCACGTGCAGCACCTGCAGGCCCCAGCCCACGAGCTGGTCGCGCGTGGCGCCGGCCACCAGCGAGTCGTCTTCCACCAGCAGCACGCGCTCCACCGCGAACGCGGGCGAGGGCACGGCGTGCTCGGGCAGGGGCAGCAGCGCGCCCGGCATCGAATGCGCTTCGTGCGCCGGCGCCGGCGCGGCCTCGGGTGGTGGTTCGGCGCGCGGCAGGCTCACCGTCATGCAGCTGCCTTGCCCCAGCGCCGAGCGCACCGCGATGTCGCCGTTCATCAGCAGCGCGAGCCGCCGCGCGATCGCCAGCCCCAGGCCCAGGCCCTGGCGGCGGTCGCGCGCCTCGTTGTGCATCTGCACGAACTCTTCGAAGATGCGCGCCTGCGCCTCGGGCGCGATGCCCAGGCCCGCGTCGCGCACCTGCAGCCGCCAACACCCACCGTCACCCCGGCGCAGCGCCACCAGCACGGTGGCGCCGGCGGGCGAGAACTTGATGGCGTTGTCCATCAGGTTGGAGAGCACGCGCACCAGCATCAGCCCATCGGCCAGTGCGAAGGCCTCGGGGCGCACCAGCGCGACGAGGCGCACGCCCGCCGCCTCGGCCACGGCGCTGTGCTGGCGCACCAGGCTCGCCACCAGCGGCGCGAGTTCGGTGGGCCGCAGCTCGGCCTGCACCACGCCCGAGTCCATGCGCGTGAGGTCCAGCACCTGCGACAGCAGGTCGTCCAGCGCGCGCCACGACTGGCCGATGCCGTCGATGGCGCGCAGGGCCGCGCGGTCCTGCGCGCGCTCGGCCAGGCTCACCAGCGGCGCGAGGTACAGGCCGATGGCGTGCACCGGCTGGCGCAGGTCGTGGCTCACCGCCGCGAAGAAGCGCGACTTCGCCAGCCCCAGCGCCGCGATCGTGTCGGCCGCCGCCTCGGCGCGGCGCCGCTGCTCCACCTGGCGCATCACGCCGATCTCCTGCGCGCGCGAGAGGAACACCATGGTGATGGTCATGAGGATGCCGCCGATGCCCATCAGAACCAGCAGCGTGTGGCCGCCCAGGCCGTCGACGATCAGGCGCACCGAGGTCGGCAGCACCGCCAGGCACAGCGCGATGGTGGTGCGCACGACATCGCCGGTGAGGCGCACCGCGATCAGCGTGGCATTGCCCAGCAGGTAGCTCATGAGCACCGCGAGCATGGGCACGTTGTCGGGCACGTAGAGGAACCAGCAGGCGCTGCCCACGAAGGCCATCAGCACCCACATGTAGAGGCGGTACGCGCGCTGGCGGCGCGCCTTGGGCAGGGCGCGGAACGCCGGGCGGTTGACGTGCCACCAGCGCAGCAGGCCCATGCCCGCGATGACGGAGAACCACGCGGCCGGCTGCTGCCAGGGCAGGGCGGTGGCGAACATGAGCGCGCACAGCAGCTCGCAGGCGCGCAAGGCCCAGAGCGAGGCCACCGTGTGGGCGCTGTCCTCGGGGTCGGGCTGATCGTCCCGGCGCGCGCGGGGGGAAAGGGCGTCCCGGTGCATGCCGGCATCTTGCGCACCGGCGGGCCGCCTGTCTTCGCAATGCGCGCGCCAACGCCTGGCATGGCGTGCGAGGCCGTCAACGCCCCGTCATCAAAAGGTCGCACCGCTGTCATGGCAGGGCGGCAAGCTCGGCCCCGATCCGCGTCCATTGACCCCAACGAAGGCACCCTCTCATGAAGCTGCACCCCCCTGCCCTGCTCGCCCTGGCCGTCGCCAGCCTGAGCCTGTCCGCCCAGGCCCAGACCGCTTACCCGGCCACCCTCGCGGGCACGCCTTGCTGCCAGCGCAGACCCTGATCGCCGCGCCCAAGGACGCGCCGGCCGACCTGCGCGTCAGCGGCAAGTTCACCACCGACCGCCGCGTCGAGGCCATCGGCAGCGTGGAAGGCCTGTCCGCCGGCCGGCCCACGGGGGTGTCGCTGCCCTTCAAGGGCCAGCCTGTTCAGGGCCACTCAGGCATCAAGCGCATGGCCGACGGCAGCTACTGGCTGCTGACGGACAACGGCGCCGGCGCCAAGGCCAACTCGCCCGACTTCATGCTGTTCCTCAACCACTACCGGGTGGACTTCAAGAGCGGGCAGTTCAAGCGCCTGGGCACCGTGTTCCTGCACGACCCCGACAAGAAGGTGCCGTTCCGCATCGTGCACGAGGGCACGGCACAACGTTACCTGACGGGCTCGGACCTCGACACCGAGAGCTTCCAGATCGCGGACGGCCACTTCTGGATCGGCGACGAATTCGGCCCCTACCTGATCAAGGCCGACATGAAGGGCCGCGTGAAGGCGGTGTACGAAACCCAGGTGGATGGCAAGACCGTGGTTTCGCCCGACCACCCGGCGGTGAAGACGCCCGGTGCGCAGGGCGGCGAGGTCAAGTTCCAGGTGCGCCGTTCCAAGGGCTTCGAGGGCATGGCCTCATCGCCCGACGGCAGCAAGCTCTACCCCCTGCTGGAGGGTGCCGTGTGGGACGAGGCCACCAAGGCGCCGGAAGCCATCGACGGCAGGCAGTACCTGCGCGTGCTGGAGTTCGACGTGAAGACGGAGAAGTGGACCGGTCGCCACTGGAAGTACGTGCTGGAGGCCAACCACCACGCCATCGGCGACTTCAACATGATCAGCCCCACCGAAGGCCTGATCATCGAGCGCGACAACGGCGAAGGCACGGCCGACAAGGCCTGCCCGGAAGCCACGAAGCGCGCCGATTGTTTCCACGACCTGGCCAAGTTCAAGCGGGTCTACAAGGTGGAGCTGAACGAAGCCCACGTGGGCGGCCCCCTGCGCAAGATCGGCTACATCGACCTGATGAACATCGCCGACCCGAACCAGCTGGCCCGCAAGCCGCTGAACAACGGCGTGCTCACCTTCCCGTTCTTCACCATCGAGAACGTGGACATCGTCGATGCGCGGCACATCGTGGTGGGCAACGACAACAACCTGCCGTTCTCCAGCAGCCGCGACCCCAACAAGGCAGACGACAACGAGCTGGTGCTGCTCGAAGCGGGCGACTTCCTGTCGGCGCGCTGAGCCCGGCCCGAGCGGGCTTCACAGGCGGTCGGCGTCGAGCTGCGCCGCCTGCGTGCGGTTGGACACCTGCAGCGCCTTGAAGATCTCGCTCATGTGGTTCTTCACCGTGCCCTCGCTGATGCCCAGCGTGCGCGCAATGAGTTTGTTGCTCATGCCCTGGCGCAGCAGCTGGCGCACCTCTTCCATGCGCGGCGTGAGCACCACCTCGGGCCGCCGCGCTTCGGGGGCGCGGTGCGCGAAAGGCAGCTTTCGGCCCTGCAGCGCCGCGCCGATCGCGGCCATGATCTGCGCCGAGGGCGCGCTCTTGGGCACGAAGGCGTGAACGCTGGGAATCTCCAGCGTGCGCCGCACCACGTCGGGCGACGTGAGCGCCGAGATCACCACCAGCGGCAGGCCCGGGTGGCGGTGCGCGAGTTCGGCCAGGCGAAAACCGCGCTCCATGCCGGGCATGTTCAGGTCCACCAGGGCCAGCCCGGCCGCCGGGTGCGCCTGGGCCGCGCGCATCAGCGCGTCGCCATCGCCCACCTCCAGGCAGACCACCTCGCCGAGCAGGCCGGCCACGAGGCCGCGCATGCCGTCGCGCACCAGCGCGTGGTCGTCGGCGATCAGGACCGTGGTGGGTGGCGGGGTGTCGCAGCAGCGCGAAGGGGAGGAAGCGTCAAGGCACACACCGCCATCTTGCGCAGACTCAGGCCAGCTGTCTTCGCAAACCGCGCGCCAAGGCTTGGCAATGCGCGCGCGAAAAGCTCATTCAGGCCGTGCTCATGTGTTCAACGGCGTCGATGCCGGCCAATCCAGGGCCTGATCCGGTCGGTCCACCAGGAGCTGGCACAGCACGCGGGCCAGGGGTTTCTCCGAGGCGGTCTTGGGAATGGCATCCAAGGGCAGGACCTGCTGCAGGACCACGGGCCGGGTCAAGGCGGCGTGGAGCGCCGCGACAGCGGGTTCCCGCTGGACAGGCGCTCCCGGCTTGAAGACGACCGCCGCCACCACATCCGATTCGCCGGGAACGCGGGACGCGGCAGGCACACCGAACACGAAGACGTCGTCCACCAGCGCGGTTTCGGCCAGCGCCTTTTCAATGGCCGCGGCGTCGATGAAGTCGCCATTGCGGCGGATGCCGTGACCCAGGCGAAAGTCGAAGAACAGCCAGCCCTGCGCATCGGCGTGCACCACGTCGCCCGTCCACAGCCAGCCACCGCGGCACTTGGCTTCGGACGCGTCGGGGTCGTCCACATAGGACACCTGGAAAGGCGTGCCGTCCGAGGAGCGGATCAGCAGTTGGCCCCGCTCGCCGGGTGCCACGTCCTGCCCCGCGCCGTCCACGATGCGCGTGCTCAGTGAAGGTGGCGGCTGGCCGATGCTGCCGATGGGCCCGACCCCGGCGGGCTTCATCGTCAGGCCGCCCTCGGCGGTGCCGTAGAACTCCAGCAGGCTCACGCCGAAGCGGTGTTCGAAGTCGTTCCAGATGGCCGCCGGCATGCCGGCGGACACCACCAGGCGCACCTGGTGGTCGCGATCGGCCGGCGTCGCGGGGTCGCAGTAGATGGCGGTGGTCATGCCACCGAGCAAGGTCAGGCTGGTGCAGCGGTGTTCACGCACCGTGCGCCACATCCGGCGCTTGCTGAACCGCCGCGAGAAGACCACGGGCAGCCCGCGGACCAGGGCCGCGCCCAGGGTCACCAGCTGAGCGTTGGCGTGGGTCAGCGAGAGTCCGGAGTACAGCCTGTCGCCCGGGCCGTACCCGAAGGCCGTGGCGGCCATGCGGGCCGTGTCGGTGAACTTGCGGTGGCTGTACACGATGCCCTTGGGGTTCCCGGTGGTGCCCGAGGTGAAGAGGATCTGCATGTCCTCGTCGGCGGGGCGCCGAAGGGCGGCAAGCGCGGGCGACGCGGTGGCGGCGGGCAGGCTGTCGTAAGGCACCACGCCCGCGACCAGGGGCACGCCGGGGTGGCCGAGCACCGCCATCAAACGCAGGTCGGGGCAGGCGCCACGCACCGCCAGCGCTCCCTGCAGCGCTTCGGGCTCCGCGATCAGCAGCGAACAGCGCGTCTTGGTCAGCATGTAGGCCAGCCGCTCGGGGGGCGTGCGAGGGTCCATGGGCACCAGCGTGAGCCCGGTGAGGCCGCTGGCGACCAGCATCTCCACGAATTCCGGGTGGTTGGCGATGAGAAGGGCCACCCGTTCACCGGGGCGAAAACCTTGCTGGCTCAGGCCGGTGGCAAGGCGTGTGGCGGCCCGCCACAGCTGCGCATAGGTTCGGCGCTGGGTGCCTTCCTCCTCCTTCGCCGCGGCGTGGTCGACGAAGGTCAGGGCCAGATCGTCGCCGCGCTCGCGCGCCAAGGCTTCCACCAGATCGGCGATCGTGTGCGGGGTCGCGGGTGCCATGCTCAATCCGCCTTGATGCCTTTTTCCCGGATCAGCTTGCCCCACTGCGCGGATTCCTGGACGGTCAACTGGTCGAGCTCGCCGGGCATCGAGCCCTGGGGATCGATGCCCATGTCACCGAGCCGCTTGCGCAGTTCGGGTTCCTGCAGCGTGGCCTGGATGGCGCGGGACATCTGGTCCACCGCATTCGCCGGTGTGCCCGCGGGGGCCCAGACGGCGTTCCAGCCGGTGAGCTCAAAACCGGGCACCGTCTCCTTCAGGGTGGGAACTTCCGGCAGCGCGCTCATGCGGGTGCCCGTGGTGACCGCCAGGGCCTTCACCTTGCCACTGCGCACCAGCGGAACGGCCGAGGACTGCGTTTCGATCTTGACGTGGATCTGGTTGGCCATGAGGTCGGTGTTGGCCGCCGCGCTGGTGCGGTAGGGCACGTGCAGCAGATCGATGTCGGCGCGCTGCTTGAGCAGCTCCATGCCCAGGTGGGGCGCGCTGCCATTGCCGAAGGACGCATAGACCAGGGCGCCGGGATGGGCCCGCGCATGTTTGATCATGCCCGCCACGTCATCGAAAGGCACCGACGGGCTGGCGAGCAGCACATAGCCCCCCTTGGAGATCAGGCTCACCGGCGCGATGCCGCGCACCGGGTCGTAGGGGAGCTTGGCGTAGATGTGCGGATTCATGGTCATCAGCTGGTTGAATCCGAACAGAAAGGTGTAGCCGTCCGGTGGCGCGTTCAGGGCCTTGTCGGCCCCCAGGATGCCGGAGGCGCCCGGGGTCGGTTCGACCACGATGGGTTGGCCCAGGCGCCGTGCCAGCCGATCGCCGATCAGGCGCGCCATGACGTCCGGGCCGCTGCCCGGGCTGGCGGGCACCACCAGCCGGATGGGTTTGCTGGGCCAGGGGGTTTGTGCCCACAGGGGCGATGCCACCGCGAGGCTGGCCAGGCACGCCAGCGCGTGGCGGCGGGGGATGGGGGTTCGTTTCATGTCAGGGCTCCTTGGGGTGTTCAAGCTCGTCTCTGGCGGCCGGCGCCAAGGAGGGTGACGCAAGCGACGGCCTCCTCGTTCTCGATGAATCCGCCACCGTTCTCCGCGAGGGCCACGCGCGCACCCGCGACCTGTCGCGGGCCCGCCTGCCCGCGCAGCTGCTGCGTCAGCTCGGCGATCTGCATCAGACCGGTGGCGCCGATCGGATGGCCCTTGGATTCGAGTCCACCCGAGACATTGATGGGCAGCGATCCGCCGAGCGCCGTCGCGCCGGATTCGGCAAACACGCCCCCTTCGCCGCGGGCACAGAAACCCAGCGCCTCGGTCTGGAGGATTTCGCCGAACGCGGTGGCATCGTGGACCTCGGCCACGTCCACGTCCTCGGGCCCGATGCCCGCGCCTTCGTAGGCGGCCAGGGCGGCCCGGCGCGTGATGGCGAGGTCCACGTCGTCGTCGTGGCGGGGAAGACCGCTCACCAGTTGGCAAGCCAGCACATCGACGGGTGCCACGCCGGACAGGCGCCGCAGTCCCGCCGCGTTGCAGACGAGCACGGCCGCGGCCCCGTCCCCGATCGGCGCGCACATCGGCAGCGTCAGGGGGTCGGCGATGGCACGGGCGGCCAGCACCTCGTCGATGGACCACGCATCGCGGTATTGCGCGAGCGGGTTGTGCACCGAGTGCGCGTGGTTCTTGGCCGCCACGGCCGCCAGCTGGCGTTGCGTCAGGCCGTGGCGCTGCATGTGGTTCACGGCCAGCGCCGCGTAGATGTCCATGAAGACACTTCGCTGCGGCGAAGAAGCCGCCGGGTCGGCCGGCGCGCCGGCCGCGCCTTTCAGGCGCTCCAGGTAGGCCAGCAGCTCGCCCTGGCGGGTCACATCGAAGCCGCCGCCGAAGATCTCGAAGGACTTGGACTTGTTCGCGTCGTACAGCTTCTCGGCCCCCACCGCGAGCGCCATGTCGGCGCTGCCGCTGCACACGCTCTGGCACGCCAGCCAGAAGGCCGTCGAGGCGCTGGCACAGGCGTTCTCGACGTTGACGATGGGCACCCCGGCGATGCCGAGTTCGCGCAGCACGACCTGGCCGGCCACCATGTGCTGGCCTTGCAGGTAGGAGGCCGCCACGTTGGAAAAGTACGCCATCTGCACCTGCGCCCCGGTGGCCCCGGCATCCGCCAGCGCCGCGCGCACCGCCGTGGCGGTGAGCTGGTGCAGCGTGGCATCGGCGAACTTGCCGGTCGGTGTCATGCCGACGCCCACGATGTAGACGGCAGAGTTCATGCTCCGCCTTTCAGGGCAGCGCCGGACGCGACGATGGTGTTCTCCAGAATGCCGATGTGCTCGGCCTCCAGCTCGATGCGGTCCCCGGGCTGCAGCAGCCGGCCGGTCTCCACGCCACAACCCCGCGCGAAGGTGCCCGAGGCGAACACCTCCCCGGCGTGCAAGGTGCAGGACCGGCTGGCGTAGGCGATCAGGTCCTCGAAGCCGATTTCCATGCTGGCCGTGCTGTCCACGGTCTGCGTCTCCCCGTTGAGCCGCGAGGTCACGCGCAGCTGGTACAGGTCGGGCAGCTCGTCCAGCGTGACGATGCAAGGGCCCAGCGCGTAGGCGCCATCGAAGTCCTTGCTCTTGCCCGCGGGCTGGCCTTCGGCCGCCTGCACGTCGCGGGCCGTGAAGTCGTTGAACAGGGTCACGCCCAGGATGAAATCGCGCGCCCGGTGCTGGGGAATGTCCCTGCCCGTGCGCCCCAGAACGATGGCGAGTTCCAGCTCGTAGTCGAGTTTCTGCGCGAAGGCGGGCCATTCGATGGCCTGGCCGGGCCCGGCCAGGTTCAAGGGGTTGGCGGTGTAGAAGCGCGGCACGCTGAACCAGTTGGCGGGCAGATCCAGCTGGCCTTCCTGGCGCGCCGCTTCCAGGGCCGCCGCGGGATCCGGGCTGGCCTGCGCGCGTTGGCGCGCGCGCATTGCCAGGAAGAATTTCGGGTGCGCCGTCATCGTGCCCCAGTCGCGCATCAGGGGTGGGCGTTCGAGCGGGGTCAACAACCCATAACCACCGGGTGGCACTTCGTTCGGATGCCCGGGGCGGTGGGCCTCGGCATCCCGGCGCGCCTGCGCGAGCGCGTCTTCGCCTGCCGCGATCAGGGCGGCCATGGACGAAAAGCGGGCGTCGCCCGCATGCCGGCTGGTCAGGCACAGGAGGGCGCCATCGCCCTGGAGAACGCCGAGCCGGGGCGGCTGCGTGGGCGCGGATCGGTAGGTGACGAGTTTCATGGCGTCTTCAGGAGGTCGGGAAGGAAGGCGACGGCGCGGGCCGGTGCCGCGCTGGTGCGCGCCAGCTTGATCGGAAAGAAGCCGACGTGGAAACCGCTGGCCGGCAGCGCTTCCAGGTTGCAGAGCTGCTGGACGATGAAGGCTTCGCACTCCGTGATGGCCTTGTGCGCGTCCCACAGATACCGGCGGTCGCCGGTGCGGTGGAAATCGGCCGCCATCGTGGGAAACGGCCGATCCCAACCCACGGCGTCGGTGCCCAGCACCTTGGCGCCCAGGCCGGTGAGATGGAGCGTGCTTTCGCGCGTCATGCCCGGGTACTGGAAAAAACCCGGCTCCCCGATCCGGAAGCGCTCCTGCCCCGTGCGCAGCAGCACCGCGTGGCCGGCGATGTCGCCCACGCCGGCCACGCCCAGGGCCTCGTTCAGCATGGCGGGGGTGATCGCGCCACAAGGCTCGACCATGGCGCGCAAGTCGAGCACGACGCCCGGGCAATAGAGCTCGTCCAGGGCAATCTGATCGATCGTCCGGGCCGGTTGGCCCGCGCAGCGGGAGCCGCTGTGCATCGGCGCGTCCACGTGCGTGCCACAGTGCGAGGACATGTCGGTCAGGACTTCCGATCCCCAGCCCTCCCCGTCCGGGAGGTCTTCGTGGGTGCAGCCGAAAAACGCGCAGAAGCGGTCCTTGCCTTCGGCTTCGTGGGGGCGCTGGTATTCGATCCGGGGAGCGACAACGCCGGCCGCTGCACTGAGCGCGGGCGGCAGAAGGTCTCGGTCCTGGGGATCCAACAAGGTGCTGAGGTCGATGAGTTTCATGTTTATACGTCCGTGTAATTTGAGTTTATACGCACGTATGACTTCATGTCAACAGGCACAATGGCCGAACCGATTTGAGCGCTCGACGGCGGGCGCGGGAGAGCACACTGCGCAACGAAAAAGTTGAGTCCGACTGGCAGGCGCCCACGCGCCGAGGCCGTGGGCGAATCAGAACGCCCCAACACGCAGGCGCTGATCCTGGACGCGGCGGAGCAGCTGTTCGCGGCCCAGGGCTATGGCGGGACGAGCATTCGCCAGATCGCGGAAGCCGCCGGGGTCAACCTAGGCATGTTCCATTACTACTGGGGTTCCAAGCAGGCGCTGTGTCGCGCCGTGCTGGAGCGCCGCCTCGGGCCCATCATGGCGGAGCGCATGGCCCGGCTCTCGTCCGCCGTGGAGACGAACGCCCCCATCGAGGACCTGCTGCTGGCCGCCATGGAGCCGTCGCTGCGTGTGGCGGGCGCCGCCGCGGAGCAGCGCGACGCGTTCCGGAGCTTCTATGGCCGCATGCTGGCCGACCCATCCCCCGACGTGCGGGAAGCGATGGGATCGATCGTGGACGGGTTCGCCAAGGACTTCATGCAGGAGCTGCATCGGCGTTGCACGCACCTCGACGACAAGGAGTTCTACTGGCGCATGGTGTTTCTCTTTGGCGCCTTCTTCTACGCCCACAACGCCCACGACCGGATCCTGACGCTGCTGGGTGCGGAGTTCACCGCCCCACCGATTGAAGATGCCGCGAAGTACCTGGTGCGCTTTGTCGTGGGCGGCCTGCAGGCCACGCCGCTGGCATAGCCTGCCCGGGCCGTGCCCGGCTTCCTGAGCACAAGCCGCTCAATCGATTCGCTTCTGTTCATATTCCCGCGATATTGTTCGTTTTGATCAAAACGCTGGATACTGGCAGCCGTCCCAATCAGGAGGCAGTTCCACCATGCTCACGGAGTGGTCCACCGACAGCGTGCCGGCCGCCACGCGCTTCGACGAATGGCGCGAGGCGTGTTGCGAGCACGTGTACGCGCTGACGCCGCAGCGCCAGCCGGCGGTGCACCCGCGCCCACCCTTCCATGGCGCGATCGCGCGGCGCCACCTGGGCGCGCTGGACGTGACCGACATCGTCTGCGACGGCCACCTGGTGCAGCGCCGTGAACAGGACATCGATGAGTGCCCGGGCGACACCTACTACGTGTACCTGCAGCGGCAGGGCCGCGCGTGGTTCGAGCAGCAGGGCCAGCGCTGTGTGGCCGAGGCCGGCGACATCGTGATCGCCGACCCCAACCTGGCCTTTCGCACCGGCACCGACGGGGTGTTCGATTTCCGCCTCTGGCGCATCGAGCGCGCGCGGCTGCACCCCTTGCTGGCGCTGCGCTCGGGTGAGCGGCTGCCCATGCACCACATCGACCGCGCGCACACCGAGCGCGAGCTGATCGCGAACTGGCTCGACGGCCTGTTGCGGCACCACGCGGGGCTTTCCGCCACGAGCCGGGACATGGCCCTGGGCACGCTGTGCGCGCTGGTGGCGGGTGCGGTGGGTGCGGGTCCCGATCAGCACGAGCCCACGCGGCTGGCGCGGCGGCGCGCGCTGTTGCTGCGCGTGCAGCAGCAGGTGGAGCAGCGCTCGAGCGAGATGGACTTGACGCCCGAGCGCGTGGCGCGGGCGTTCGGCGTGTCGCTGCGCACGCTGCACCAGCTGTTCGCGCTGTCGGACGGCAGTTTTCACGAATACCTCACGCGCGCCCGGCTGACGCGCGCGCACGCGCTGTTGCGCGACCCGGCGTCGCGCCACCTGGGCACGGCCGAGATCGGTTTCGCGGCGGGCTTTGGCGAGGTGTCGACCTTCTACCGGCGCTTCAAGCAGCGCTATGGCGTGGCGCCGGGGGAGTTCCGCGCGGGCTGAACGGCCCGCAGGCCGGTCAAGTTCACCCGGGAGCGGCCGATACAAGAGGCATCTTTTCTCCCCGCTTGGAAGCCCCATGGACGTTTCTCCCGCCGCCCTTGTTCACGCCGTCGCCGACATGAAGCGCGATCAGGTCACCAGCGAAGTGCAGATCCAGGTGCTGAAGAAGGCGCAGGACATCCAGTCGTCCAGCGCCATGGCGATGCTCAACGCCTTGCCGGCCGCCCTGCCGCTGGCCAGCGGCGGCTCGCTGGGCACGCAGGTCAACGCGCTGGTCTGAGCGCCCGGCTCAGGCCGCTCCGCTCGTCGCGGCCTGCCGCATCAACTCGATGAAGCGCTTGGCACCGAGGCCCATGGGCCGGTCGGTGTGCCACACCACGTCCACCCACACGCGCAGCTGGTTGCTGATGTTGTTGAAGCGGATTTCCGTCAGCGTGCCGGCCGCCACCATGGGCGCGATGAGGCTGCGCGGCAGGTAGGCCCAGCCCAGGCCGGCCTGCACCAGGCTGAGCGTGGCGAGGTGGCTGTCGGTGCGCCAGATGTGGCGCGAGAGCAGCAGGCGGGGGTCGCGCCCGCGCGGGTCGCGGCTGACCACGGCGATCTGGCGGATGTCGATCAGGTCGTTCAGCTGCAGCTGGCCCTGGCGCGCCCGCACCTCGGGGTGAGAAGGTGAAATCACCGCCACCAGGATTTCCTGACCCAGTTCCTGAAAGCCTTCGCGCTCATCGGTGCCCGGGCGCTCGAACACGAGCGCGAGCTGCGCGTCGCCCGCGTGCAGCATGCGCAGCGCATCGGCCTGCGGGGCGGACAGCACTTCGACGATGAGCGCGGGGAACTCGGTGCGCCAGCACGGCCAGCGGCTGGCTCCAGGGTGCGGACAGCAGCTCGGGCGCGATGGCGATGGTGAGCTGGCGCTCCAGCCCCTGGTGCAGGCCTTCGGCGTGCGCCTGCAGCTGGCGCAGCTGGCTGGCGAGCTGCCGGGCCTGCGGCTCCAGCGCGCGCGCCACGTCGGTGGGTCTGGGTTCGCGCGCGCTGCGGTCGAACAACACGAGATCGAGCTCGGCTTCCAGGTGGGCAATGGTCATGCTCACGGCCGAGGGCACGCGCCCGAGCTGACGCGCGGCGGCCGAAAACGAGCCGGCGTCGAGCACCGCGAGGAAGACGCGCACGTTGTCGCTGGAAAAGGCCATGGCGGCTAACTTATCAGATTTTCTGAAAGTATCTGACTTTTATCGTCAGCCAAGCCGACTTACCATGCGCTCATTGCCTCAGCCACACCGGCCCGGAGGCCAGGGAAATCGGAGTTCCGCCATGCAAGGCATCAAACGCAAAGTCGTCTACATCACCCTCTACGAGATCATCGCCATCACCATGTCCACCACGGGCCTGGCCCTGCTGTCGGGCGCCAACATGGGCCACGCGAGCGTGGCGGCCATTGCCGCCTCGGCCATCGCGGTGATCTGGAACCTGGTCTACAACACCTTGTTCGAGCGCTGGGAGGCGCGCCAAGCCAGGCGCGGGCGCAGTGTGCTGCGCCGCGTGGCGCACGCCATCGGTTTCGAAGGGGGCCTGGTGATCACGCTGGTGCCGCTGTTCGCCTGGTGGCTGGACATCTCGCTCTGGCAGGCCTTCGTGCTGGACCTGGGCCTGATCGTGTTCTTCCTGGTCTACACCTTCGTGTTCAACCTGGCGTTCGACAAGATCTTCGGCCTGCCGGCCTCGGCCCAGCCCGCGCCGCAGGGCGCCTGAAGCAACGCCCACCAGAGGCATCGAGGGTCCGGCTTCGCCGGCCCAAGATGCCGTCCCCCCTCGAAGCGCCGAAGGCGCGCCACGGAAGGGGGAAGCCGCGCAGCGGCGCAGGGGGGTGCTTCTAGATCGTCTTGAAATCGCCGCTGCGGCCCAGGCCGGCGGCGAAGCGGCCCGCGCCGTCGGCGCCCTGCTCCCAGTGCGCCTCCACGCCGTTGTGCCATTCACGGCGCATGGCTTCGCGCAGGGGCAGGCCGTAGGTTTCGTGCACGGTGCGGCGGTCGGCGCGCACAGCGGCCTGCGGGAAGCGCGCGATCTCCTGCGCCATGGCCTCGGCGGCCGCGCGCGCACCGCCCTCGCCCACCACCTTCTCGCACATGCCGATGGCCAGCGCTTCGGTGGCCGGCACCTTGCGGCCGGTGAGGATGATTTCCATCGCGCGGCCCTGGCCCACGAGCCGGGGCAGGCGCACGGAGCCGCCGTCCAGCAGGGGGATGCCCCAGCGCCGGCAGTAGACGCCGAAGTAGGCGGTGTCGGCCATGACGCGGATGTCGCACCACAGCGCGAGCTCCATGCCGCCGGCGACGGCCGGGCCTTCCACGGCGGCGATGACGGGTTTGGAGAGTTCGAGCCGCGTGGGCCCGAGCGGGCCGCGCGGCGCGTCGTTGGCGCCCATGGGGAAGGCCAGGCCGCGCGAGATGTCGGCGTCGAACTTCTCGCGGTCGTTCAGGGTGCTGGCGTACTTCAGGTCCCAGCCGGCGCAGAAGGCGCCGCCCTCGCCCCAGAGCACGGCCACGGAGGCGCTTGAGTCCTTGTCGAAGGCCTGCAGCGCGGCCACGAGGGCATCGGCGCTCTCGGGGTCCATCGCGTTGCGCGCTTCGTCAAACCGGCTGTGGACGATGGTCCAGACCGGGCCGTTCTTTTCGGTTCGCACTGCCATGTGTCATGTCTCCTGCTGTCCGGCGGCGCGCCGGCGGGTGGTCAATGAATGCTCGATGAGCTGCCTGGGGGAAAGCTTGGCGAATTGCAGGCGCCCGGCCTGGTGCAGCACCAGCGTGCCGATGAGCTGCGCGAAGGTGGCCATGGCCTCGGCGTCGGGCGGGCTGTGGCGGCTGCGCCGGGCGTGCGGCGAGAGCAGCACCAGGGTGTCCATCAGCGCCTTGTTGAGCGCGAGGTCGTGTTCCTTGCCGACGCCGAGTTTCTTCAGGCCGTTGAAGGCGTAGAGGCCGAGGTTCACCTCGTAGGGGCGCGCGAGGTAGTGGTCGAGAAAGGCCTTGGCGGCGCGCTCGTGCGGCAGGCCCGCGCCCGCGCCGCTGGCGGCGGCGGACACGTGGGCGTGCAGGTCGGCCAGCGAGGTGGCGAGCAGCTCGGCGTAGATCAGCTCCTTGCTCGCGAACAGCGGGTAGATGGCGCCGGTGGTGCAGCCGGCGCGCTGCGCGATCTGGCGCATGGTGGCGCCCTGCAGGCCCTCTTCGCCAAACACCTCGCTCGCGGCGGCGAGGATCGCCAGGCGCTTCATGTCGCGCACGCTGGACGCCCAGGGGCCGGTGGAACTCGATGGGGGAGGGTTCATGTATCAACGGTACGTTTCAGTAACGTTGTTATATTACCGCCGAAAAAAGAGCCGCGCAAGGGCCGCGCGGCGGGTGGGGTGGGCTCAGGCGTCGAGCACGAGGCGGCCCGAGCGGCAGCGCGAGACGCAGACCATCATGGACTTGTTGGCCGCGCGCTCCTGCTGGGTGAGGATGAGGTCGTGGTGCTCCACGTCGCCCGAGATGACCTTGGTCTCGCAGGCGCCGCACACGCCTTCGCGGCAGCTGTGGTCCAGGGTCACGCCGGCGTCGAGCAAGGCGTCGAGCAGCACCACGCCGGGCGCGACCTGCACGGTCTTGCCGGACTTGCGCAGTTCCACGCTGTAGCCCACCGCGGCCGTGGTGTCGGCCACGGGCGCGCCGGCGGCGAAGCGTTCCAGGTGCACGTTCGCCTGGCCCAGTTGCGCGCAGGCGCGTTCGTAGGCGTCGAGCATGGGCGCGGGGCCGCAGGCGTAGAAGTGGGTGTCCTTGGCGTGGCCGTCGAGCAGTTGCACGAGGTCGGGTGGCCCGCCGTGTTCGTCGTCGAAGTGGCAGCGCAGCGACAGCGCGGGGTGCGCCCGCACCAGGGCCTCGATGTCGGCCACGAAGGCCGCTTCCTTGCGGCTGCGCGCGCAGTAGATGAGCCAGGCCGGGCGCTGCAGTTCGGCCAGGCGCTGGAGCATGGCGAACACCGGTGTGACGCCGATGCCGCCGGCCAGCAGCACGCTGCGCGGCGCGTCTTCCTGCAGCCGGAAGTGGTTGCGCGGCGCACCGATGGCGATGACCTGGCCCACGCGCAGCTGCTCGTGCACGTAGCGCGAGCCGCCCCGGCTGTGCCGGTCGTTGAGCACGGCGACCACGCAGCGGTGGCTCTCGCCCGGGTTGGTGAGCGAGTAGCTGCGCACCAGGCCATTGCCCAGGTGCAGGTCGATGTGGGCACCGGCCTCCACCACGGGGAAGGCGGTGCACGGCGCCACGGGACGCAGCTCGACGCTGACGATGCCCGTGGCCTCGTGCCGGAGGTTGTGGACCAGGGCCTGCAAGGTGGGAGACGACATGCCAGTCACCACTCACATGATGTGCAGACCACCGTCGACCATCAACGTGGTGCCGGTGATGAAGGACGCTTCGCCCGAGGCCAGCCACACGATGGGCCAGGCGATTTCTTCGGGCGAGGCCCAGCGGCCGATCAGCGAGCTGTCCTTGCGCTCGGTCTTGAGCTGCTCGACGCTCTTGCCCGCGCCCTGCGCGCGGCCGACGTGGAAGTCGGTCAGTGTGGAACCGGGGCAGACCGCGTTGGCGCGCACGCCGTGCGGCGCTTCCTCGAAGGCCAGGCTGCGCGTGAACGCGAGCTGGGCCGCCTTGGTCGCGTCGTACAGCGCCATGCCCTTGCGCCCGGTCACGGCGTAGCAGGACGAGACGTTGACGATGGCGCCCGCGCCGCTGTGCCGCAGGGCCGGCAGGGCCGCGCCGCAGTAGTTGGACATGCCCACCAGGTTCACGCCCACCATGGCCTGCCATTCGGCGGCCGTGGCGTTGGCGGCGGCGGTGTAGTTGCGCATGGCCGCGTTGTTGACCAGGATGTCGAGCCCACCCCATTGCCCGGTGCACTGCGCCACCGCCGCTTTCGCGGCGGCCTCGTCGGCCACGTTGGCGGCAACGGTGCTCACGCGCGCTTGCGGCATGGCCTGCAGGATGCTTTCCTGGGTGCGCGCCAGGGCCTGGGCGTCGGCGTCCACCAGCAGCACGGCCGCGCCTTCGCGGCAGAACAGCCGGGCCGCGGCGGCGCCGATGCCGGCGCCCCCGCCGGTGATCAGCGCGGTCTTGCCCGCCAGACGGGGTTCGCGTTGGGGTTCGCTCATGGGTCGCTCACTCCGCCTTGGCGCCGGTGGCCTTGATGACCTTGCCCCAGCGCACGATCTCGGTGCCGATCCAGTCGCTGAACTGCTTGGGCGAGCCCGCGATGATGTCGAACTCCATCTCGTGCAGGCGCTTCTGGATCTCGGGCGAGTTCAGGATGCGCACCATCTCTTCGTTGTAGCGGTTGATGATGGCCGGTGGCGTGCCGGCGGGTGCGAGCAGGCCGATCCACGAGGTGGCCTCGAAGTCCTTCAGGCCGGACTCGGCGAGCGTGGGCACATCGGGCGTGCTGGGAAAGCGCTTGGGGCCGGTGGAGGCCAGCAGCTTGAGGCGGCCTTCCTTCACGAAGCCCTGCACGTTGCCCGGCACGAAGAAGCCGGCCTGGATGTTGCCCGCGATCAGGTCGGTGACGGCCGGGCCCGCGCCCCGGTAGGGCACGTGCGTCATGTGGAAGCCCGCCGCCGACTTCATCATTTCCATGGTGAGGTGCGAGGCGCTGCCCATGGCGATCGAGCCGTAGGTGTATTTCGTCGGGTTGGCCTTGGCCTTGGCGATGAAGTCCTTGACGTCGGTGAAACCGGAGGCGGGGTTCACCGCCAGGTATTGCGGAGCCTTCACCGCGAGCGTGATCGGGGCCAGGTCCTTCACCGGGTCGTAGGGCATCTTGTCGAACAGCGTGACGTTGATCGCCAGCGGACCGTTGTAGCCGATCAGCAGCGTGTGCCCATCGGGCGCGGAGCGCGCCACTTCATAGGCGCCGATGTTGCCGCCCGCGCCGGGCTTGTTCTCGACCACGAAGGGCTGGCCGAACGCCTTCTGCAGCTCGGGGCCGATCAGGCGCGCGAGCACGTCGTTGGTGCTGCCGACGATGGGCACGATGATGCGCACCGGCTTGCTCGGGCGCCAGTCGGCGCCTTGCGCCCAGGCCGAGGTGGCCGCGCAGGCCGCGAGCGCGACGGCGGCCGCGAGTTTGAGATGGGACTTCATGGGTGTCTCCTGTGTTGGTCTGTCGTGGGGGAAAAGGGGAAGCCGCTCAGAGGCTGAAGACCGGTTTCTTCGTGGCGTCGGCGAGTTCCTCGCGCGCCCAGGCCACCGGGTCCTGCTCCTTGGGCAGCAGCACGCCGGCGGGGCGCACGTGCTGTGCGCTGGCGTCGAGCGCGGGCGGCGTCTGGCCCTGCTCCAGGCCGAGCGCGGCTTCGTGCAGCATGCGGCGCGCCATCACGATGGCCTTGTCGGTGGGCAGCAGTTTCTCGGCCTCGTGGTCCTGGATGGTGCCCATGCTTTCCTGCAGCGAGTAGTCCTGCGCGGAGAAGCCGAAGACGCCGCTGTAGGAGCGGTCTTCGCGCTGGGCCACGCGGTCCATGCCGTAGTCGTTGTCGCGGTTCTGCTTGGGGATGAAGCTGCCCGGCGCCTCGTACTCGACGTGGATGCCCTTGCCCTCCTGCATCGCGGTGCGCTCTTCCTCGGTGAGCGGCTGGCCGGGTTGCCAGTTGATGCTCCAGGCCCAGCAGTTGTGGTCGTCGATCGGCACCCACACATGCGCACCCAGCGCGTGGTCGCCGAACGGCGCGATGAGCGTGAACCAGGGGAACAGCCACTGCGTGATGCGCCAGTAATAGGAATCGGGCTCGCCGTTGCGGCGGCCGAACAGGCTCAGGCCGAAGGGCGTCTGCTCGATCTCGAACTTCACGTTGCCGTCGGCCTTGATGTAGTCCAGCGCCTTGACGCCCTGGTGCATGGGGTCGGTGTCGACCTCGAAGCGGTGCACGTAGGACACGTGGGCGGTGTCGATGCCGCCTTCCATGGCCTGCAGCCAGTTGCTGTATTGCAGGCGCTTGGAGACGAACACGTGTTCGGGCGGCAGCGTGCACCACTCCAGCTCGGGCGGCGCGGGCTGCTGGTCGGCCGGGCCCATGTAGGTCCAGACGATGCCGCCGCGCTCGACGCAGGGATAGCCCTTGATGTGCATGCGCGCGCAGGCCTGCGGCGCGGAAGGCACGTCCACGCACTGTCCATCGCCGTCGAACTTCACACCGTGGTACGCGCAGCGGATGCCGTTTTCCTCGTTGCGGCCGAAGTAGAGCGAGACGCCGCGGTGCGAGCAGAACTCGCCGATCAGGCAGGCCTTGCCGTCGGTGTTGCGAAAGGCCAGCAGCTTCTCGCCGAGCAGCTGCACGCGCACCTGCGGCCCGTCGGCCTCGGGGATTTCGCTCGATGCCAGCGCGGGCACCCAGTAGCGGCGCATGAGGTTGCCCATGCGGGTGCCGGGACCGACGCGGGTGAGCGTTTCAGACATTTCCTTGTTCACTGGGGGGACTCCGTGGGGTGGGTTGCTTGTACGTCAGGTGAGACAGGTGTCCATTCTAGAAATCCCACTTGATCCATGTCAAAGAAAATGAGCCGACTGTCCATCAGGCGGACGCATTTCATACAATGCGGGCTCCAACACCCGGGAGATGGCGATGAGCATCGACAAGAGCAACGAAGGCGTGCGCGCCGTGGACCGCGCGCTGGACATCCTGATGGCCTTTCGCGCGGGCGACCGGCAGCTGAGCGCGAGCGAGCTGCTCAAGCGCGTGGACCTGAGCCGCCCCACGCTGTACCGGCTGCTGCGCACGCTGGAGCTGCGCGGTTTCATCGTGTCCGTGGGCGAGCCGCAGCGTTTCCAGCTCGGCCCGTCGGTGGCGCACCTGGCGCACATGTGGACCTCGGGCCTGGACCTGGCGACGCTGTCGCAGCCCATGATGCGGCGCCTGTGGGAACAGACGGGCGAGACGGTGGCGCTGCTGGTGCACCACGGCGAGGAGCGGGTGTGTGTGGCGGAGATGCCGAGCGCGCAGCCGCTGAGCTTCAAGCGCGGCGTGGGCCACAGCGAGAAGGTGATCCTGGGCGCGAGCGGGCGCGCCATTCTCGCGTTCGCGCCCGATGCGCTGCACTACATCGAGGGCCGCATCCCGAAGGCGCGCCAGAAGGCCTACCTGGACGAGCTGGTGCGCATCCGCGAGGCCGGCTATGCGATCAGCCGCGACGAGCTGATCCGGGGCGCGGTGGCGATCGCCGCGCCGTTTTTCTCGGCCGGCGCCAAGGTGGTGGGCTCGCTCGCGGTGTACGGCCCGAGCGCGCGCGTGGACGACGCGCAGGTCAGGCGCATCGCGCAATGGCTGCTGGAGGCCGCGCGCGATCTCTCGCAGAAGGCCGGCGCCGGCCCATAGCGCGCGGGCCTATGATGGCCGCTTCATCCCCTCAGGAAGGAACCGCCCATGAAAGCCATCGCCGCCCTGTGCTGCGCCTCTGCCCTGCTGGTGTTCGCCGCGCCGACGCTGGCCAACGAGCCCTCTTCCGCCTGCCAGGCCAAGCGCCGCAACATCGAGGCCCAGCTGGCCAACGCCACCGAGCACGGCCGCAAGCAGGAAGTGGCCGGGCTGAAGAAGGCCTTGCGCGCCAACCAGGCCAACTGCACCGACGCATCGCTGGAGAAAGAGCGCAGCGCCGAGATCAGACAGGCGCAGAAGAAGGTGGCCGAGCGCGAGAAGAGCCTGCGCGAGGCCCAGCAGAAAGGCGACCCGAAGAAGCTGGCCGAGCGCCAGGCCAAGCTGGACGAGGCGCGCCGTGAACTGACCGAGGCCGAGCGGCCGATCGAGCGCTGAACGGCCTGCGCGCCGCCGTTCAGACGGTGGTTTCCATCAGGCAGCGGGTGACGCGCGGCGGTTCGTCGCCAAGGTGAAAGGCGAGCTTGCGGTCGCGCAGCGCGACATCGGCGGCGGTGACGCGGTCGAAGCGGCGCAGGTGGTCCGTCCACGACTCGTCGACGATGACCTCGACGAAGCGGCCCGGGTCGTTGATGTCGTGCAGCAGCTCCCAGGACAGGGCGCCGTGGCGCAGCCGGCCGCGCCGGCTTTCGTTGAGCATCAGCAACCGGAATTCCGCCGCGCGCGCGGGGTCGACGCGGTACTCGATGCTGACCATCACATGGCCATGCCCCGGCGGCTCGGGGGTCGACGGGGCGGGGAAGATGCGCTTGGGGGTGAGGTCGTCTTCCAGCCCGGCGTCGGGCATCCAGCGGTTGACGGCCGCCATGGCGCTGATGCCGCTGACGGCGGCGATGCCCAGGCAGACGGGCACGCTGGTCCAGGTGGCGACCTGGCCCCAGAGCGCCGCGCCCGCCGCGCTGCCGCCCATGATGGACATCTGGTAGATCGACATGCCGCGCGCGCGCACCCAGTCGGGCAGGCCCATCTGGATCGACACGCTGAGCGTGTTGGCCACGGTGATCCAGGCCGCGCCGCCGAGGAACATCGCGGGCACGGCGATCCAGAGCTGGTGGGTCACGGCCATGACGGCCATCGCCGTGGCCTGCACCGCGGCGCCGCGCAGCACCAGACCGTCGCGCGAGTAGCGGCGGCGCAGGCGCGGCAGGAAAGCGGTGGAGGTGATGGCGCCCGCGCCCATGGCCGCCAGCAGCAGGGTGAAGGTGCCGGCGCCGCCGTCCTGCATGCCGCGCGCGATCAGGGCCAGCAGGGCCATCAGCGCGGTGGAGTGGAAGAAGAAGATCGAGATGCGCAGCAGCACGCCCTTGAGCAGGTAGGACTGCGCCACGTACTGCAGGCCCACGCGCATCGCCGAGCCCAGGCGCTCGCGGCCCAGCGGGTTGGGGGTGTGCTCGCGCTTCCAGCGGCTGATGATGATGGCCGCCCCGATCGACAGCAGCGCGTTGAACAGGAAGACCCAGGCGCTGCCGGCGCTGGCGATCAGCGCGCCGGCGACCAGCGGGCCGATGATGCGCGAGGCGTTCATCGACACGCCATTGAGCCCGAGCGCCGCCGGCAGCTGCGAGCGGGGCACGAGCTCGGGCACGATGGCCGAGAAGACCGGCCAGCGCATCGCCATGCCGATGCCGTTGGCGAAGATCAGCACCAGCAGCAGCGGGGGCGTCATCACGTCGAGGAAGATGACCACGCTCAGCAGGGTGCGCACCGCCGCCACCCACAGCTGGGTGAAGAGGAAGTAGCGCTTGCGGTCCAGGTTGTCGGCCAGCGCCCCGCTGGGCAGGCCGAGCAGGAACACGGGCAAGGTGGCGGCCGTCTGCACCAGCGCCACCCACAGCGGCTTGGTGGTCAGCGAGGTCATCATCCAGGCCGCCGCCACCTCGCTCATCCACATGCAGATGTCTCGCCATGAGCCAGGTGGTCCACAACATGCGGAACACCGGCAGACGCAGGGGAGCGATGGGCGAGAGGCTGTCGTCGTCGGCTTGGGACATGGTGGGGCCACTGTAAAGGACAAAGCCAGGGCCGCTGCGCCCGGGAAAGGGGTTCTTACAGCCCTCTTTGCGACACCACGCCCGGTCTGGCCGAGTAGCGCACCAGGCCGTCCAGGGCCTCGATCTCCACGCGCGCCTGGCGCCGGCCATAGACCTCGGCCTTGAGCCATTCGAGTTCGGCGTCCAGGCGTTCCTGGTCGGCCAGGGTGCAGTACCAGACCTTGGCATCGCCGTCCCACCGGTAGCCCCGGGCCTTGAGCAGGTCCTTGGACTCGAACGGCGAGCCGGTGGCGCGCAGCTTGAAGCTGGCCTGGGCCGCCACCGAGATCAGCCGGTTCAGGCCGGTGGCCGGGCCCTGCGGGCCCACGGGCCGCGAGAGCACCTGCAGCAAGGCGTGGCAATCCACCTGGGCGCGGTGGGCGTCGTAGAACCAGCCGTGGTTCTGCGCCAGCGCGCTGAGCTTGGCCGACTCGGCGCCCGCGGCCTTCCAGTCGATGTCCGCGAAGGAGCAGGCCCAGGCCTTGGCCGCGAAGCCGGGGAAGCGCGCTTCCACGAAAGGGCGGTCGAAGCCGGCGTTGTGCGCCACGATGAGATCGGCTTGGGCCACCAGGGCCTCGACCTGCGCATCGTCCAGCCGGTGCCCGGCCACCATGTCGTCGCTGATGCCGGTCACCTGCTGGGCCACGGCCGGGATCGGCATGCCCGGGTCTTCAAAGCCTTCGAACAGCGTCACCGGCCCGAACGGCAGGCCCGAGGCGAGGTCCACGTCCACCAGCAGCATCGCCAGTTCGATGATCTTGTCGGCCTGGTGCGACAGGCCGGTGGTCTCGGTGTCGAGCACCAGCACGCGCCGGCTGCCCGACGCGGCCTGCCCGGCCTGCGCGGGGCCGTAGTCCGTGACGGGCACGAGGCGGCGCAGGACGCGGAAGTCGGGGTTCCGCTCCAGGCGTTGCGCCATCTCCTCCAGGGTAAGTGTGGGCGGGAGCGGGGCGCAGGGGGCCGGCTTGGCCCGTCTGGCACGCGAGACAGAGGGGGCGGCGGGCACGGGCAGGGGCTCCAACGGGCCCGGCAGGTCAAATTCGAAGCTGGACTGATTCATCCATGAAGCCTACCTCACCCGCCGCCTCTCAAGGCATTTCAATCCGAGCTGCGCTGATGATGCCCTTCCACATGGCCGCCTCCGCCGCGAGGTGGGTGCCGAATTCCTCGGCCTTGAAGGCGGAGGGCACCAGGCTCATGCCGCGGATCTGCTCCTGCATCTTCGGCTCGGCCATCATGGCCGCGAACTCGCTGCGCAGCCGCGCGACCACGGGCGCGGGCGTGCGCGTGGGCACGAACATGCCGTACCAGTAGGTCATGGTGTAGCCGCCGGGAATCAGGTTGAGTTCCTGCAGCGTGGGCAGCTCGGGCAGGCCGGGATCGCGCGCCAGGCCGGTGGTGGCGCAGGCCACGCACGGTCTGCGCAGCGATCTGCACCTTCTGCGTGGTGAGGTTGTCGATCGAGCTGTCGATCTGGCCGCTGGCCACGCCCTGCGCAACCTCGCCACTGCTCTTGTAGGGCACGTGCACCATCTCCAGCCCGGCGCGGGCCTTGAGCAGCTCCAGCGCCAGGTGGCCGGCCGAACCCACACCGGCCGACCCAAAGGTGTACTTGCCGGGGTTGGCCCGCACGGCGGCCAGGAATTCGGGCGCGGTACGGAACGGCAGCTTCGGGTTGACCACCAGCGCGAAGTTGCCCACGCCCACCTGGCCGATGGGCACGAAGTCGCGCAGGAAATCGAAGCGGGTCTTGCGCAGGTAGGGCAGCAGCACCACGGGCGAGGCGGTGAGCAGCACGGTGTGGCCGTCGGCGGGCGCGGCGGCGACGAATTCCGTGCCCAGCTGCGTGCCGCCGCCGGGTTTGTTTTCCACGATCACGGCCTGGCCCAGCGGTGTCGCCAGGCGTTGCGCGATCAGCCGGGCCACGAGGTCGGTGCCGCCGCCCGGGCCTTGCGGCACCACGAGGCGGACCACGCGTTCCGGGTAGTCGGCGGCCAGGGTCGTGGGGGCGACGGCCGCGATGCCGGCGAGGGCGAGGGCGTGCATCACGCCGCGAAGGAATGTTCTTCTCATGTCGGTCTCCTGGGGGGTGGTCGTCGGGTCGGGTCTGGCTGCCCGTTCGCTGACGCCGCGGGTGTCAGTCGCCGCGGATGTCGTTGCTTTCGATCAGCTTCTTCCACATGGCGGCCTCGGTCGCCACGTTGTCCTTGAACTGCGCGGGGCCCAGTTCGGAAGGCAGCAGCACGAAGTCCTTCACGCGCTGCAGGATCTCGGGGTCCTTCATCGCGGTGGTGAACTCGCGCTGCAGGCGCTGCACCACGGCCGCGGGTGTGCGCACCGGGACGAAGAGCCCGTACCAGTAGGTCATGTGGTAACCGCCGGGCACCACGCCGGTCTCGTTGAAGGTGGGCAGCTGCGGCAGGTTGGGGTCGCGCGCGAGCCCGGTGGTCGCCAGCGCCCTCACCTTCTGGGTGTCGATCAGCGCCTTCTGGATCGTGAGGATGTCGATCGACACGTCGATCTGCCCGCTCAGCAGGGCCTGGGCGATGTCGCCGCTGCTCTTGTAGGGCACGTGCACGAGCTCGATGCCGGTCTTGCTCTTGAGCAGTTCCAGCGCCAGGTGCCCGGCCGAGCCCATGCCGGCGGAGCCGTAGGTGTACTTGCCCGGGTTCGCCTTGGCGGCTTCGATGAACTCGGCCAGGGTGCGGAACGGCAGCCTGGGGTTGACGACCAGCGCGAAGGTGCCCAGCCCCACCTGGCCGATGGGCGTGAAGTCGCGCGGCAGCTCGAAGCGCGTCTTGCGCAGGTAGGGGATGGTCAGCACCGAGGACGACGACAGCATGATGGTGTGCCCATCGGGCGGCGAGGAAGCCACGTACTCGGCACCGGTCTGCGTGCCCGCGCCGGGCCGGTTCTCGACCACGATGGGCTGGCCCAGGGAAGGCGACATCTTCTGGGCCAGCACGCGCGCCACCAGGTCGGTGCCGCCGCCGGTGCCGTGGGGCACGACGAATTTGATGACACGCGTGGGAAAGTCATTCGCCAGGGCCGTCAGGGGCAGCACGGCGGCCAGCAGGAGGGTGGGCAGGTGGAGGCGCATGGTTCGTGTTCTGGAAGTGGGGTGAACAGCGGGGATGGCGTTCAATCGAGTGTGGCGGCGGCCCCTGCCCCGGTCCATTCGCTTTTGGCCCGCGCGGGCTTCGCGTTCTGCGAAGCAGCCGACGGTGTGCCCGCCGAGTCCACGATGTGGCGCGCGGCCCGGTAGGCGAAGGCGATGGCCGGCCCGAGGTTGCAGCCCGCGGCAGGGTGCGTGCCCAGGCTGGGGTTGTTCATGTCCACGCCGCAGGCGTACAGGCCAGGGATCGGTGCGTTGTCGGCATCCAGCACGCGGGCGTGCGTGTCGGTGACCAGGCCGCAGGTCGTGCTGCTGTCCCCCGGGTAGAGGCGCACCGCGTAGAACGGCCCCTGCGCGATCTCGCCCAGGCAGGGGTTGGGGCCGTGCGCCGGATCGCCGTCGCCCCGGCTGTAGATGTCCGCACCCTTGCGGAACTCGAGGTCGACGCCAGTGCGCGCATAGCCGTTGAGCCGCTCGACCGAGGCCTGCAGGCCGGCGGCGTCGATGCCCAATTTTTCGGCCAGCGCGGCCAGCGTGGGCGCCTGCACGAGGTAGCCCTCGCGGACGAAGGAGCGGTAGGGAAACGGGAACGGCCGCACCAGGCCTATGCCGTACTTGCGCAGAAATCGTTGGTCGCCGATCAGGTAGGCCGGCACCGCGCCGGCCGCGTGCATGGCCATCACGAAGTCGTGGTACGAGCAAGCCTCGTTGACGAAGCGCCGGCCGTGGGCGTCCACCACGATGGCGCCCGGCTTGCAGCGGTCCAGCCGGAAGTGCGGGTGCTTGACCACCTCGCCGTTCTTGCGGCGCAGCACGGAGACCGGTGCGCGGCAGTAGTCCGACACATTGCCCTGGGCCATGCGCCCACCCACGTCCATGGCGCGGCGCAGGCCGTCGCCCACGTTGCTCTCGGGCGGCAGGCCGATGTGCTCGGCGGCGTAGGCGGTGTGTGCCGCGCGCATCACCGGATCGCCCGAAAACCCACCCGAGGCCAGCACCACCGCGCCGGCGCGCACTTCCTGACGCACACCGTTCTCCTCGAAGACCACGCCGCTCACGCGGCCTGCGTCCTGGATCAGCCGGATGAACGGCGCGTTCACGCGCAGGTCCACGCCACTGTCCAGCGCCGACTTCAGCAGCATGCCGATCAGCGCGTTGCCGCGCTGGCGGCGCGTGGAGCGGCCGTACAGCAAAAGGTCCGAGTAGTGCTTGAACAGCCGCCGGGCGCTGTAGAGGAAGGCGCCGGGCGACTGCAGCGCCGCGCTCAGCTGCGCGAGGTCGCGGCTGTCGGTCTGCATGCCGTGGAACACGGTGATGGCGGGCAGCGGGTTCTTGATGAGCTTGTAGGCCTTGCCGAGTTGGCGGTCATCGAAGGGCTCGGGGTAGACCGTGCGCCCCTTGATGCCGGCGCCGGGCACGTCGGTGCGGTAGTCGGCGCCGCCGTAGAGGCGAAAGCGCACGCTGCTGTGCTGTTCGAGGAAGTCGACCGCCTCGATGCCGCCTTCCAGCCAGGCGCGCACCTGCGCGGCATCCATGCGCTCGCCCACGAGGTGGGCGAGGTAGGTCATGGGCGCCTCGGGGTCGGTTTCGGCCGGCACGTGGCGGTTGCCAGGCAGCCAGGCCGCGCCGCCGGAGGTGGCGCTGGTGCCGCCCACCTGGGCGGTTTTTTCCAGCAACAGCACACGGCGGCCCAGCGCGCGCGCCACGACGGCGGCCGTCAGGCCCGCGATGCCGGAGCCGACGACGACCACGTCGACGTTGGCGGAGAGATTCGGAAAGGTGGAGGCTTGCATGGGCGGGCCCTAGGTGGGGAAGGATTCGCGCCACAGGTCCAGCGCCTGCTGGACGGGCCGATCGGAATAGCTGAACAGCACGGTGTCTTCGTCGGCCTCCAGCTGGTACGGCATCCACGAAGGGCACACGAACACGTCGCGCGGCCCGAAGGCCATCTCGTGATCGCCCACGGTGCAACGCCCCCGGCCATCGACGACCGCGTAGACCGTGGAATCGGTGGCGCGGTAGGCGGCACCGCGAAAACCGCCGGGCAGCAGCTGCATGAAGGTGCCGATGGTGGGCATGGCCCAGCCGCCGGTCAATGGGTTGGTGTACTGCAACTTGTGGCCCCAGCAGGCGTGCGGGTCTTCGGCGCGCGCGAGCGTGTGCAGCGCCTCGCGCGTGCGGTCGTAGGGGTACCAGAACAGCGGCGAGGTGCGCGAGCGGCTCACGTGCTCGACCGGCTTGAGCGTCTGGCCGAAACGCGCGAGGTTGCTGCCCGCGTGGGCGTGCGGCACCTGGGTCTCCTGCGCCCCGTCCTCGCGGAACTGGGCGTCGAGCAACTCGACGATGGGCAGGTCCAGCCCGTCGAGCCAGACCATGGGCTCGCTGGAGAGGTTGCCATGGTCGTGGAAGGTCCAGGAGGGCGTGATGACGAAATCACCCACGTGCATGGTGACGCGCTCGCCGTCGACCGTGGTGTAGGCGCCATCGCCCTGCAGGATGAAGCGCAGCGCCGATTGCGAATGCCGGTGCGAGGGCGCGACTTCGCCGGGCAGGATCAGTTGCAGGCCCGCATAGAGGCTGTGCGTGACACGCGTCTGCCCGCGCAGGCCGGGGTTTTCCAGCACGATGACGCGGCGCTCGGCTTCGCGCGCGGTGATCAGGCGCCCGCTCTCCTGCAGCCAGGGCCACACCGTGTCCCACGACCACAGGTGGGGCAGGCAGGGCGTCTTGGGCGTGCGGGTCACCACGCCGTGCAGCACCTCCCACAGGGGCGCGCAATGCCCCGCATCGATGCGGCCGTAGAAGGCCGCGCGGTCGGCCTGGGCCGATGGGGCCACGCCCCGCACCACGGCGGCCGTCATGCCACGCACTCCGGCTGCGGCTGGGCGGCGCGCACCTGCACGCTGATCTGCCCCACGCCGTCGAAAGCACAATCGATGCGGTCGCCGGGCAGCACCGGGCCGACGCCCTCGGGCGTGCCGGTGAGCAGCACGTCGCCCGGGTGCAGCGTGTAGAACGAAGACGCGAACTCGATCAGTGTGCCGATGTCCAGCACCATGTCGCGGGTGTTGGCCGACTGGCGGGGTTCGCCGTTGACGGTGAGCCAGAAATCGATGTTTGACGGGTCGGCGATTTCATCGGCGGTGACCAGCCAGGGCCCGAGCACGGTGAAGCTGTCCACCGACTTGCGCAGGCTGCGCTCCTCGGGGCCACGCGCTGTCATGTCCAGACCCACCGCGTAACCGGCCACATGAGACAGCGCCTGCGCGCGAGTGATGTTGCGCCCGGCCTTGCCGATGACCACCGCCAGCTCCGCCTCGTGGTCGTTGCGCCGATCCAGGTGCTGCAGCGCCACGCCCTCATGGGGCCCGACCACGGAGCTGGTGGCCTTGAGGAACAGGCCGATCTGGCGGATCTCCTTCACCTGCTGGTGGTGGTGGATGTCGGCCTGGGCGCGCGCCTCGTCGAGGTGTCTGGCGTAGTTGACGGGTGCGGCCACGATCTTGCCGGGGTCGCGCCACCGGGCTGAGCAGGCGCGCGCCCGCCAGCGGGCGCGCCTTCGCGGTGGGGAGCAGGCGCTCGATCGCTTCGCGCACCTGCGCGAGATGGGCGATCAGCGGGTCCACGCGCGGCAGTGGGTAGCGCACCTGCGGCAGCACATCGAGTGCGGCCGTCACGTCGTACAGCGTCTGCTCGCGCACCACGCCCAGGCGGTCGTCGTCGTATCGACAGAGTTTCATGAGGGAACCTTGAATCGTTGCGAAAAAAGAAGTGCACTCGCTCAGTACTGCGAAGCCGGCACGCGCAGCACCAGCCCGTCGATGGCCCGGCTGACGGCCAGCTGGCAGGCCAGGCGGCTGCCGTCCTCCACGCCCACGGCGAAGGCGAGCATCTTGAGCTCCTGCTCGCCGCGCGGAGGCAGCCGGGCCATGCCCTCGGCATCCACGTACACGTGGCAGGTGGCGCAGGCGCAGGCGCCGCCGCAGTCGGCGTCGATGCCGGGCACGTTGTGCGCCACGGCGACCTCCATCACCGAGGCGCCTTCGTCGCCCTGGCAACGCAGCTGTTCGCCATCGGCGGTCTGAAATTCAATGTGGATCATGAAAAGCGGTTCCTGAAAACATCACACGGGTGCCGCCACGAGCGCCGACGCGGACGCGGACGCGGGTTGCAGCGGAAACAAGGGATCGGCCAGTTGCGCCGGGTTCACCGGCGTGCCGGTGCGGATGAGCGCGCGGCCGGCCATGAAATCGCCGGCCGCATCGAGCGCCTCGACGCACAGCACGCGGTCGCCACGCAGGTACCACACGGACTGCGCCACCGCGCGCTCGCCCGCGCCCTGGCGCAGCACCACGGCGTCGTGCCCCTGGGGCAGGCCCGCGACCTGGAGCCGGTGCGTGTACTGGTCCGACCAGAACCAGGGCACGGCGGGCGGTGGCGGCGCGCGGCCGGCGATTGCGGCGGCCGCCGCCTTGGCCTGGTCGATCGCGCCTTGCACGGACTCCAGCCGTGGCCGCGCACCGTCGCGCGACTCGGTGCAGTCGCCGATCGCGAACACACCGCTCGCGCTGGTCCGGCCCTGCTCGTCCACCACGATGCCCCGAGCACACTCGATGCCCGCGGCCTGCGCCAACTCGATGCGCGGCAACGCCCCGATGCCCACCACCAGCGCGTCGAAGGCCTCGGTCTGGCCGCCGGATGCCAGCCACACGCCCTCCTCCGAAGCCCGCACGCCGTCGAGCGACACGCCCAGGCGCAAGCGCACACCCTGGTCCTCGTGGACGCGCTGCACACGCCGCGACGTGGCCTCGCCCACCGAACGCTGCATCACGCGCAGCGCGGCCTCGAACACCGTCACGTCGATGCCTTGTGCCCGGGCCGCGGCAGCAACCTCCAACCCGACGTAGCCACCTCCCACGACGGCCAGCCGGCGGCAGCCGCCCAGGCCGGCGCGCAGCGCCTGCGCATGGGCCAGCGAGCGCAGCACGTGCACGCGCGGTGCATCCGCGGCCAGCCCTGGCAGGCGCCGCGCGCGCGCGCCGGTGCCCAGCACCAGCGCGGCATAGGGCAGGCGTTCGCCGTCGGCCAGCAACACCTCGGCCGCCTGGACATCGATGCCTTGCACGCGTGTGTCCAGGCGCAGCTCGCAGCGCGCGGTGTCGAAGAACGACAGGGGGCGCAGCAACAGTGCCGATGCGTCGCCATCGCGCAGGAAGGCCTTGCTCAGCGGCGGGCGCTGGTACGGCGGCGACGCTTCCTGCCCCAGCACCACCAAGGGACCTTGATGCCCGCCCTGCCGCAGCGATGCCACGAACTGGCAGGCCGCCTGCCCGGCCCCCACCACGACCACCGGAGCGCTCATGACAGGGCCACCGGCATGCGGCGGATGCCGCGAAAGCGCGCATTGGGGTTGAAAGCCAGGCCGGCGCGCAGGTCCATCTTCGGGAAGCGCCGCGTGATCGCCGGCAACGCGATCGCCGCTTCCAGCCGCGCCAGCGGCCGGCCCAGGCAGACGTGGATGCCGGCACCGAACGCCAGGTGCGGGTTGGGACGGCGGCCGAGGTCGAAGCGCTCCGGCTCGGTGAACACGCGCTCGTCCCGGTTGGCGGAGGCCTGCGCGATGACCACTTCGACACCGGCGGCGATGCGCGCGCCCGAGGGCAGCTCGATCTCGCGCGTGGTGCGCCGGCCCTGCAGCTGCAGCGGGCTGGTGTAGCGCAGGCATTCTTCGATGCCGGTGCCGACGATGACCTCGTCGCCGGCCATGCGTTCGAACTGGTCGCGGTTGCGCAGCAGCGCCAACGTGGACAGGCCAATCAGGTTGGTGGTGGTCTCGTGGCCGCCGTTGAGCAGCAGGATGCACATGTGCACCATCTCGTTTTCGCTGATGGACTGCCCGCTCTTCTCGGCCTTGACGAGCGCGCTGATGACGTTGCTCGGCGTCTCTTCCACCGGCCGCGCGCGCCAGGCGTTGATGTGCTCCAGCAGGTAGGCCTTGAAGCCGGCGGCGGCCTGGTGGCCGTCGGCGATGGCCTGTGGTGTCACGCGCGGGTTGAGCGGGAACAGCACCTGGGCCCCGAGGTCGCGGATGCGCGGACCGTCCGAGCGCGGCACGCCAAAGATGTCGCAGATCACCTGCACCGGAATCTGCGAGGCGAAGTCGGCCACGTAGTCGATTTCGCCGCGCCCATCGAGTTCGTCGAGCAGCTGGTCCACGATCTCGCGCACGCTCTGGCGCAGCCGCTCGATGCCCGTGGGCGTGAAAAAAGGATTGACGATGTCACGCAGGCGGTCGTGGTCGGGCGGATCGCGGAACAGCATGCTGGTGGTGTGGTGCTCCAGCAGCGGGCCTTCGCCGAACTTCTCGCGGTAGGCCGCGTCGCGGCTGACCACGCCCGAGAGGTCGCGCCAGACGGCCTTCACGTCGGCGTAGCGCGTCACCAGCACAGAACCATCGCTGTTGGCATGCACCGGCGTCTCGTCGCGCAAGGCGCGGAAGTACGGGTAGGGATCTTCGTAATACGCCGTTGGGAGCTGGAACAGGTCGAACGGCGCGGCCTGCTCGCGGGGGGCGGCCGGTGCCAAGAGAGAGGAATTCATGGAAAAGTCCTTGTCATGCGAGATGGGCGGGTGCGGGGTGGCGGGTGTGGAGAGGGCCGGCACGCGCCACCTGACTGTGGATCGCGTGGCCGACCAGCTCGGGCAGGCGGCGCGAGACGGGCAGCAGCCGCGCGAGGTCCACGCCGGTGTCCAGCCCCATGGCCGCGAACATGTGGACCGCGTCTTCCGTGCACGCGTTGCCACTGGCGCCGGGCGCGTAGGGGCAGCCACCCAGCCCGCCGAGCGCGGCGTCGAAGCGCGTCACACCGGCCTGCAGGCCGGCCAGCATGTTCGCCAGCGCCATGCCACGGGTGTCGTGGAAATGCAGCGTCAGCGCCAGTTGCGGCAGCCGCGCGCGCAGCAGGGCCACCAGCTGCGTCACCTGCGCGGGATGCGCCATGCCGGTGGTGTCGCACAGGGTGAGCGCGCGCACCGCGCCCGCACCCAACCCGGCGATGCGCGCGGCCAGGCGCAGCACCTCCTGCGCATCGACCGCGCCTTCCATGGGGCAGCCGAAGGCGGTGGAGATCGACACCTGCACCTCGGCCTGCCCGGCGGTCACCGCCAGCACCTCGGCCAGCGCGGCCAGGCTGCGTTCGCGTGGCATGCGCAGGTTGCTCTGGTTGTGCGACTCCGAGGCCGACATCACGAAGTTGAGCGCATCGGCGCGCGCTTCCAGTGCGCGCGCCGCGCCCCTGGCGTTGGGCACCAGCACGGCGTAGCACACGCCAGTCTGGCGGCGGATGCCTTGCATGACCTCCTGCGCATCGGCCAGCGGCGGGATCGCCTTGGGCGAGACGAAGGCGGTCACCTCGATGCGCGCGAAGCCGCAGTCGCTCAGCGCATCGACGAGCGCGATCTTGTCGGCCGTGGGCACGAAGCGGGCTTCGTTCTGCAGGCCATCGCGCGCGACGACCTCGTTGAAATGCACCCGCGAGGGCAACGCAGTCATGCGCCCTCCTCCCGCTGGACCACACCGGCGCGGCACAGGGCCTCGATGCGCTGCGCGTTCATGCCCAATTCGCTCAGCACTGCTTCGGTGTCCTGGCCGTGGCGCGGCGCGTTGCGGCGATGGCCGCCCGGCGTGCGCAGGAGCTTGGGCACGATGCCGGGCACGTCGATGCGGGTGCCGTCGTCCATGCGCAGCGTCTCGATCATGCCGCGCGCGCGGTAGTGCGGGTCGTCCGTGATGTCGGCCACGGTGTAGACGTGGCCGGCCGGTACCTGCGCCGCGTCCAGCGCGGCCAGCGCCTCGGCCCGGGTCAGTCGCGCGGTCCACGTGCCGATGGCGGCGTCGAGTTCCGGCGCCCGGGCCACGCGCCCGGCGTTGTCGGCCAGCGTGGCGTCCTCCGCCAGGTCGGGGCGGCCGATGACGGCCATCAGGCGGCGGAAGATGCTGTCCCCATTGCCGGCGATCAGCACATGACCACCATCGGCGCAGAGGTAGGCGTTGCTGGGCGCGATGCCCGGCAGAGCGCTGCCAGCCGGCTGGCGGACTTCGTTGAACAGGCTGTATTCGGGCAGCAGGCTTTCCATGCAGTTGAACACCGCCTCGTAGAGCGCCACATCCACCACCTGGCCCTGGCCGCTGCGGGCGCGTTCGTGCAAGGCCATGAGGACGCCCACCACCGCGTGCAGGGCAGCCAGCGTGTCGCCGATGCTCACGCCCACGCGCACCGGCACGCGGCCCGGCTCGGCCGTCAGGTGGCGCAGGCCGCCCATGGCCTCGCCGATCACACCGAAGCCCGGCTTGTCCTTGTACGGGCCGCTCTGGCCGTAGCCGCTCACGCGGGCCACGATCAGGCGCGGGTTGCGCGCCAGCAGCTGGACCGGGTCCAGGCCCCAGGCCTCCAGCACGCCAGGGCGGAAGTTCTCGATCAGCACATCGGCCGCGGCCGCGAGTTCGCGCACGATGGCCTGGCCTTCGGGCGAGCGCAGGTCCAGCGCGAGCGAGCGCTTGTTGCGCGACTGCACCTGCCACCACACCGAGGTGCCGTCCTTGAGCAGGCGCCACTTGCGCAGCGGATCGCCCGCGCCGGTGGGCTCGACCTTCACCACCTCGGCGCCGAAGTCGGCCAGGGTCTTGGCGGCGAAGGGGCCGGCGATGATCTGCCCGAGCTCGAGCACCTTGAGGCCGGCGAGCGCGCCGCCGGCAGGGGCATCGGCCGCGTCGGCGATCGGCTCGCCGTGGGGGAAAGAAGCTGTGTGGTTCATGGCGTCGGCAGTGTGTCCGCGCACCCTCACACTGTCCATTTGCGAATGGCCCCTTCGGTCTTCGCATTCCGCGAAGCGGCCGCCAGGTGCTCGACGAAATCCGCGAGGTCGGCATCGTCCTCGCGCGGCGCGCAGGCGATCAGCATCTGGCGCTGGGCCCACGGATCGGCCAGCGGTCGGACGCGCAACGGCATCGCGCGCACCATGGGCTCGGTCGCGCCCTGCGGCAGCACCGCGATGCCCAGGCCCGACGCCACCAGGTGGCAGGCGGCGTCGAAGCTGCGTACCTGCATGCGCAGGCGCAGCGGCTTGCCCGCTCCGAGCGCGGTCTGCTGCTGCTTGAGCAGGATGGCCGCACCGGTGTTCAGGCCGATCAGGTCCTCGTCCAGCACGTCGGCGAAGGCGATGGGCCCCGCGTCATGAGCCAGGCGGTGGTGGGCGGGCAGCAGCAGCACCAGCTCGTCCCGCCGGAAGGGCAGCACCTGCAGGCCATCGACGTTCGGCCCCTCGACCAGGATGCCCACGTCGGCCCGGCCCTGGCGCAGGGCGGCGACCACCGCCTCCGAAACCTGCTCCTCCAGGTCCACGCGCACGTGCGGCCGCAGCCGGCCGTACGCCGCCAGCGGTGTGGGCAGGAACTGGGTGATGGCGGCGGTGCTCGCGCACAGGCGGATGTGCCGCGTGATGCCCGAACGCCGATCGGCCAGCTCGGAGCGCAGCAGGTCCAGCGTCTGCAACAGCGCCATGCCGTGGCGCGCGAACACACGGCCCGCTTCGGTGGCCGACAGGCCCTTGGCATGTCGCTCGAACAGCGGCTCGCCAAACGCGCCTTCGAGTTCGCGGATGCGCCGGCTGGCCGCGGCCAGCGCCAGGTGCGCGCCCTGCGCCGCCGCGGTCAGGCTGCCGCCGTTGACGCAGTCCACCGCGAGCCGGACCGAGATGAGGTCGAAGCGCGCGAGGTTGCACATCGGCAGGGAAAACGCCGACTCGGACCACAGGACCGGCGATGTCGAAGGGCTGGTCATAACAACAAAGAAACAGTCAGGATGGTTTGTATCATACGTGGACAAGCGGCCTGAAGCACCCCGATCCGACTAGGGAAAACGCGGAAATACCTCGATAGAATGCCTCGATCAGGAAGCGGTAATGGGCCCGACGGGGGTCACCTTCCAAACAGACGTGTTTATTTCTTCCTTCCATGAGCACTCCCGACACGCCCTCCTCCACCCCGTCGCCGCGGCACCGGCGCACACAGGCCGAGCGCACGCAACTGACGCAGCAGAAGCTCGTCAAGGGCGCCATCGCGCTGCTCAGGCAGAAGCGCTATGCGGGCTTTCGCATCGCCGAAGCCGCCAAGGTGTCCGGCGTCTCGCGCGGTGCGCAGACGCATCACTTTCCGTCGAAGGATGCGCTGGTGCTGCAGGCCCTGGAGGCGACACTGATCGAGAGCCAGCGCAAGGCGCTCGAACGCATCGCGCGCGCGCGCACCAAGCCGACCCGGCTGATGCAGGCGCTGATCGAGGACAGCGAGGACTTCTTCCTGGGCGAGGACTTTTACGTCGCGCTCGATCTGATGATGGTCGGCGGCGATCAACCGCTGGGCGTGGAGGTCAAACGGTTGCTGCGCCAGTACCGCATCTCGGTGGAGCGGGCCTGGCTGGAGGTTTTCGTCGAGGCAGGGCATCCGGCCGCACAGGCCGAGGACGTCATCTTCCTGACTTTCGCCATGGCGCGTGGCTTGAGCGTGCGCAAGCTGATGAGCGGGGAAGCGGCGCACTTCCCGCGCCTGTTCTCGCGCTGGGAGCTGCTGGCCAGCGACATGCTCGAGCCCCCACCTGCGCCCAGGCGCAAGGCCTCCTGAAGACCCGCGGGCTCAAGAGGCCGGGTGCGGAAGCAAGGTCACTCCTCGCGGATCGCCGCGCCGCGCAGCCGCAAGGCGTTGCCGATCACCGAGGCCGAGCTCAGGCTCATGGCCAGCGCGGCGATCATGGGCGACAGCAACCAGCCCGTGAACGGGTACAGCAGGCCCGCGGCCAGCGGAATGCCCAGGGCGTTGTAGAGGAAGGCGAACGCCAGGTTCTGCTTCATGTTGGCGACGGTCGCGACCGAGAGCGAGCGGGCCGTGGCGATGCCGCGCAGGTCACCCTTGACCAGGGTGAGCTGGGCGCTGTTCATCGCCACGTCGGTGCCCGTGCCCATGGCGATGCCCACATCGGCGCGGGCCAGGGCCGGCGCGTCGTTGAAGCCGTCGCCGGCCATCGCCGACCACGCGGCCTTGCGCCTGGAGCTGCTCCACCAGCTGGAGCTTGTCGGCGGGTTTCACTTCGCCGTGGATCTCATCGATGCCCAGGCGCTGTCCCACCGCGCGCGCGGTGGTCAGCCCGTCGCCCGTGGCCATGATCACGCGCACATTCGCCCGACGCAGCGACTTCAGCGCATCCGCCGTGGTGGCCTTGACCGGGTCGGACACGGCCAGCAGGCCAGCCAGCGCCTGGTCCACCGCCAGGTGCATGACGCTGGCGCCCTGCGCGCGCAGCGCTTCGGCCTCGGCGGCCAGGGGCGAGGCGTCCACGCCCAGCTGTTGCATCAGCGCGGTGTTGCCCAGGGCCAGGCCCTTGCCGCCCACCACACCCCGCACCCCGATGCCGGACTCGGAGTCGAACTGCTCGGGCTTGTCCAGCACCAGGCCCTGTTGTTTCGCGGCGGCCACGATGGCGTGGGCCAGCGGGTGTTCGCTGCCCTGGTCCAGGCTGGCGGCGAGGCGCAGCACCTCGTCCTCGGAGAAGCCGCCATGGCCCACGGCGCGTTCGAAGCTCGGGCGGCCTTCCGTGAGGGTGCCGGTCTTGTCGACGATCAACGTGTCCACCTTGCGCAGGTTCTCGATGGCGGCGGCGTCGCGGAACAGCACCCCGTGGGTGGCGCCGCGCCCGGTCGCCACCATGATGGACATGGGCGTGGCCAGGCCCAGCGCACAGGGGCAGGCAATGATGAGCACGGCCACCGCATTGATGAGGGCATAGACCCAGCTCGGCTCGGGGCCGAACAGGCCCCAGCCGAAGAAGGTGAGCAGCGCCGCCGCCACGACGCCCATCACGAAGTAGCCCGCCACCTGGTCCGCCATGCGCTGCATGGGCGCGCGCGAGCGCTGAGCCAGGGCGACCATCTGCACGATCTGCGAGAGCACGGTGTCCGAGCCCACGTGCTCGGAGCGCATCACCAGGGCACCGCTGGTGTTGAGCGTGGCGCCGATCAGCTTGTCGCCGGCCTGCTTGCTCACCGGCAAGGGCTCGCCGGTGAGCATGGATTCATCGACCGAGCTGCGGCCCTCGACCACGGTGCCGTCGGTGGGCACCTTCTCGCCGGGGCGCACGCGCAACAGGTCGCCCACGTGCACGTGGGCCAGCGGCACGTCTTCCTCCTGCCCTTCGGCCGTGATGCGCCGCGCGGTCTTGGGCGCCAGGCCCAGCAGCGCGCGGATGGCGGCCGAGGTCTGTGACCGCGCCTTGAGTTCCAGCAGCTGGCCCAGCAGGGTCAGCGAGATGATCACCGCCGCCGCCTCAAAGTAGACCGCGACGCGCCCCATCGACACAAAGGAGTCGGGGAACACCTGCGGCGCCACCGTGGCCACCACGCTGTAGACGAACGCCGCGCCGGTGCCCAGCGCGATCAGCGTCCACATGTTGGGGCTGCGGTTCATCACCGACTGCGCGCCGCGCACGAAGAACGGCCAGCCGGCCCACAGCACGATCGGGATGCTCAGCACCAGTTCGATCCAGCTCTGCGCGGCGATGTCGAACCAGCCGAGGTTGTGGCCGAACATCGCCAGCACGGCGACCACCACCGTGAGGGGCAAGGTCCACCAGAACCGCCGCTGGAAATCCACCAGCTCCGGGTTCTCGTCGTCGTCCAGTTCGGGCAGGACGGGTTCCAGCGACATGCCGCACTTAGGGCAGTTGCCCGGGTGGTCCTGCCGGATCTCCGGGTGCATGGGGCAGGTGTAGACCGTGCCCGGCTTGCCTTGCGGCGCGGGCGCGGGCGCCGCGGGGTGGTGGTGATGGTGGTGATGTGCGTGCTGGTCCATGTCGGTTCCTCCTGAAAATTCGAATCCCTGGTGTTGGTCCTGTGCTCAGCGCTCGGGCTGGCCGGCCTGGTGCACCTGGACACCGCGCATCCAGGCCATGAGGTCGATGGGGCTGGAAGAACGTTCGCCGGCGGCCTCGTCGCGCGGCAGGCGCCCCTTCCGGAGTTGGGGCTTGTGCTCTGGCTGGTGCTGGGCCGGGCTGTGCAGCGAGAGCTTGTCGAGAATGGCGCAATGGGGCTGGTCGTTGCCATGGCAAGCCTGCACCAGCACCGACAGCCCGTCCATCATCTGCTCGATCTCGTGCCGCTTTTCTTCCAGGTCGGCCAGGTGACGTTGGGCCACGGCCTTGACCTCGCGGCTGCTTCGCCGCGAATCGCTCCACAGGCCGATGAGCTCGGCGATCTGCGCCACCGAAAAACCCAGCCGGCGCGACTGCCGGATGAACCGCAGCACCGAGACCTCGCGCTCACCGTACAGGCGGTAACCCGATTCGCTGCGCTCGGCCGCGGGCAGCAGGCCGATCTGTTCGTAATGGCGGACCATCTTGGCCGACACGCCGGCCGCGGCGGCCGCTTCGCCAATGTTCATCAAGGGGGTCATGGTGTGTTCCGTGAGGTCGGGTGGGGAATGGAATGTGGAATGAAGGGAGGATGCAGCTTGACACCGTGGGAAGGTCAAGGCCCCCACCGAGGGCCTTGACGAACGGTCGTCAGGCCGGTGGGTAGCCGGCTTCGCTGAGGGCGTCGATCAGCGCGGCGCGGTCTTCGTCGCTGCGCACCTGGACCTTGCGCTGCGGCAGATCGAGCTGGATGTCACAGGCCGCGTCGAGGCGCTTGAGGGCGATGCTCACCTTGGAGGCGCAGTGGCCGCAGGTCATTTCGGGGAGGTGGAACTCGTGCATGGAAGACTCCGTGAAAGTTGAGGGAATCCGCACTCTGGGCATTGCCACGGAGGCAAGGTCAAGTGGCGCCGGTGGTTGACCTGACCACCGTGTCAAGGCTGAGCATCCGAGGTCTCAACCTACCGGAGACCCCCTTGAACACCACCACCCTTGCGCTCACCGAGCACCAATTTCCCATCGAAGGCATGACCTGCGCCTCGTGCGTGACCCGCGTGGAGAAGGCCTTGAAGGCCGTTGCCGGCGTCAGCGAAGTCAGCGTCAACCTGGCCACCGAACGGGCCACCGTGAACGCCACCGCCACCACCACGGGCGCCAGCCTGGCGGCTGCGGTGCAAAAAGCCGGGTACAGCATGGGCGCTGAAACCTTTGAATTGACGATTGAAGGCATGACCTGCGCTTCGTGCGTGGGCCGCGTCGAAAAAGCCCTGAAGGCGGTGCCCGGCGTGCAGGCCGCCGAAGTCAACCTGGCCACCGAACGGGCCACCGTGAGAGCGGTGGGGACGTCACCCAATGCCCTGGTCGCCGCGGTGGACGCGGCCGGCTACCACGCCACACCGTTCGAGGAAGGCGCCGCCGCACCACCCGCGGCCCGCCCAGGCGAACCCTGGTGGCCCGTGGCGCTGGCCGCCGCGCTCTCGTTGCCCCTGGTGCTGCCCATGGTCGGCATGCTGTTCGGCGCCGACTGGATGATCAATGGCTGGCTGCAACTCGCGCTGCGCCACGCCCGTGCAGTTCTGGCTGGGCGCGCGCTTCTACAAGGCGGGCTGGAAGGCCGTGCGCGCCGGTGCCGGCAACATGGACCTGCTGGTCGCCCTGGGCACCAGCGCGGGCTATGGTTTGAGCCTGTACCTGCTGTTCAAGCACGCCGAGCACGGCACCCCACACCTGTACTTCGAAGCTTCGGCCGTGATCATCACGCTGGTGTTGCTGGGCAAGTGGCTGAGAGGCCCGCGCCAAGCGCCAGACCACCGCCGCCATCGCGGCCCTCAACGCCCTCAAGCCCGACGTGGCGCGGGTGCGCATGCCTTACGGCGATGTGGACGTGCCCATGGCGCGCGTGAAACTCGGGGACATCGTGGTCATCCGCCCGGGTGAACGCATCCCGGTGGACGGGATCGTCACCATTGGTTCCAGCCAGGTGGACGAATCGCTGATCACCGGCGAGAGCCTGCCGGTCGCCAAACACGCGGGCGACAAGGTCACCGGTGGCGCGGTCAATGCCGAGGGCCTGTTGCTGGTGGAGACCACGGCCGTGGGCGCCGAGTCCACGCTCTCGCGGATCGTGCGCATGGTCGAATCGGCCCAGGCGAAGAAGGCCCCGATCCAGCGCATCGTGGACCGCGTGAGCGCGGTCTTCGTGCCGGTGGTGCTGGTGATCGCCACGATCACCCTGCTGGGCTGGGGCCTGGCGACGGGCCAGTGGGAGCAAGCCATCCTGAACGCGGTGGCGGTGCTGGTGATCGCCTGTCCTTGTGCGCTGGGTCTGCGCCACGCCCACCGCCATCATGGCCGGCACCGGGGTGGCCGCGCGCCACGGCATCCTGATCAAGGACGCCGAGGCACTGGAGGTGGCGCACCGCATCGACACGGTGGCCTTCGACAAGACCGGCACGCTGACCGAAGGCAAGCCGCAGCTGGTGTCGGCCCTGCCGGCAGCCGGCCATGAGGCGGCGCTGCTGTCGTGGAGCGCGGCCATCCAGGCCGGCAGCGAACACCCGCTGGCGCGCGCCGTGATGGACGCCGCGAAAGCGGCCGGCGTGCCCACGCTCTCGGCCGCCAAGGTGAGTGCCGTGCCCGGGCGCGGCATGTCGGCCGAGGTGCAGGGCCGCGCACTGCGCCTGGGCAGCCCGCGTTACATGCAGGAGCTCGGCGTGGACACCACCGCGCTGGCCGGGCCCTCGCAGCAACTCCAGGAAGAGGGCCGCACGGTGTCCTGGCTGGCCGACGTGACGGAGTCGCCGGTGCTGGTGGGCCTGCTGGCGTTTGGCGATGCCCCCAAGGTCAGCGCCATCACCGCGGTGAAGAGCCTTCAGGCCATGGGCGTGCGCACGGTGATGCTCACGGGCGACAACCGGGGCAGCGCGGCGGCGGTGGGCGGTGCGCTGGGCATCGACCACATCGAGGCCGAGGTGCTGCCGGCGGACAAGGCAGCGATCGTGAACCGGCTCAAGGCCGGCGGCCGGTCGGTGCGATGGTCGGCGACGGCATCAACGATGCGCCGGCCCTGGCGGCAGCCGATGTGGGCATCGCCATGTCCACCGGCACCGACGTGCGCATGCACGCGGCCGGCATCACGCTCATGCGCGGCGACCCGGCGCTGGTGGCCGATGCGATCGACATCTCGCGCCGCACCTACCGCAAGATCCGCCAGAACCTGTTCTGGGCCTTCGCGTACAACGTCATCGGCATCCCGCTGGCCGCGGCGGGTTTGCTCAATCCGGTGGTGGCGGGTGCGGCCATGGCGCTCAGCAGCGTGAGCGTGGTGAGCAACGCGCTCCTGCTGCGAGGCTGGCGCGCGGGCAACGATCACGCTTCGTCTGTGCGTTGACCATGGAAGTCGGGGCGCACCGTGCGGTGCCACCGACTTCGCTCAAAGCCTCGACAGAAACAAAAAAGCCCACGTTACCGTGGGCTTCAATGACAAGCAAACGCTTGGTTTTTTGGTTGCGGAGGCAAGATTTGAACTTGCGACCTTTGGGTTATGAGCCCAACGAGCTACCAGGCTGCTCCACTCCGCGTCAAGCCTTGTATTCTATCACGCTTTGTCAGCGTCGGCCGCCGGGGCGGCATCTTCTGCACGATCCACCAGTTCGACCAGTGCCATCGGCGCGTTGTCGCCCACGCGGAAACCCATCTTCAGGATGCGGGTGTAGCCACCGGGACGGGCCTTGAAGCGCGGGCCCAGTTCGTTGAACAGCTTCACGACCACATCGCGGTCGCGCAGGCGGTCGAACGCCAGGCGGCGGTTGGCGCAGCGTGGGTTCCTTGGCCAGGGTGATCATGGGCTCGACCACGCGGCGCAGCTCTTTGGCCTTGGGCACCGTGGTCTTGATGGCTTCGTGCGTGAGCAGCGAATTCATCATGTTGCGCAGCATGGCGAGGCGGTGCTCGCTGGTGCGGTTGAGTTTGCGAAGTCCGTGTCCGTGACGCATTTTTTCATCCTTTCAGTGTTTTGCCCCCAGCCGTATCAGGTACTGGGAGTTGGTCCGGGTCTGGCCTCCTTGCCAGACGCTGCGGTCTTTAGTGCTTGTCCAGGCCGGCAGGCGGCCAGTTTTCAAGCTTCATGCCCAAGGTCAGGCCGCGCGAGGCAAGCACTTCCTTGATTTCGTTGAGCGACTTGCGACCCAGGTTGGGGGTCTTGAGCAGCTCGTTCTCGGTGCGCTGGATCAGATCACCGATGTAATAGATGTTCTCGGCCTTGAGGCAGTTGGCCGAGCGCACGGTCAGTTCCAGCTCGTCCACAGGACGCAGCAGGATCGGGTCGAATTGCTGCGAGCTGCGCTGTGCCGGGGCATCGAACGCCGAGAGCTCCACGCCTTCGAGCTGCGCGAACACCGCGAGCTGTTCGACCAGGATCTTGGCCGAGGCGCGAACCGCTTCTTCCGGACCGATGGAGCCATTGGTCTCGATCTCGAGCACCAGCTTGTCCAGGTCGGTGCGCTGCTCGACGCGGGCGCTTTCCACCGTGTAGCTCACGCGCTTGACGGGCGAGAACGAGGCGTCGAGCACGATGCGGCCGATCGAACGCGTCTGGTCGTCGTTGCGGCGCAGGCTGCCCGGCACATAGCCACGGCCCTTTTCCACCTTGATCTGCATGTCCAGCTTGGCGCCGGCAGACAGGGTGGCAATCACGTGCCCGGGGTTGACAATCTCGACGTCGTGCGGCGTCTGGATGTCGGCAGCCGTCACGACACCTTCACCATCCTTGCGCAGACTCAGCGTGACTTCGTCGCGGTTGTGCAGCTTGAACACCACGCCCTTGAGGTTCAAGAGCATGTTGACAACATCTTCCTGCACGCCGTCGATCGACGAGTACTCGTGCACGACACCCGCGATGGTGACTTCGGTCGGCGCGTGGCCGGTCATGGACGACAGCAGAACCCGGCGCAGGGCGTTGCCCAGCGTGCTGGCCATAACCACGCTCGAAGGGCTCGAGCGTGACTTTGGCGCGATTGGTCGAGACTTGCTCGACGTTGATGGTCTTGGGCTTCAGCAGATTGTTCAGCATTCAAACTTCCTTCAGGACCCTCGGCTCGTTACACCGATAAGGCAGACGGAGCATGGCCCGACCGCACCACGAGGATGCCGGCCGGGAACGGAATTAACGGGAATACAGTTCGACGATCAGCGATTCGTTGATGTCAGAGCCGAACTCATCGCGGTCGGGCGACTTCTTGAACACGCCTTCGACCTTGTCGGTCGACACATCGACCCAAGCCGGGAAGCCAATCTGCTTGGCGCAACTCGAGGGCTTCGATGACGCGGCCTTGTTTCTTCGACTTCTCGCGCACCGCGATCACGTCACCGGCCTTCACCGAGTACGACGGGATGTTGACCGACTGGCCGTTCACCGTGATCGCCTTGTGCGACACGATCTGGCGGGCTTCGGCGCGGGTGGAGGCAAAGCCCATGCGGAACACCACGTTGTCCAGGCGCGCTTCGAGCAGGAACAACAGGTTCGCGCCGGTGTTGCCACGGCGGCGATCGGCTTCGGCGAAGTAGCGGCGGAACTGGCGCTCCAGCACGCCATAGGTGCGCTTGACCTTCTGCTTCTCGCGCAGCTGCACGCCGAAATCGGAGGTGCGCTGGCCCGAGGTGCGGCCGTGCTGGCCGGGCTTGGAGTCGAACTTGGCCTTGTCGCTGATCGAGCGGCGGGCGCTCTTGAGCAACAGGTCGGCGCCTTCACGGCGGGAAAGTTTGGCCTTGGGGCCGAGGTAACGTGCCACGTTGGTTTCCTTGGTTTCACTGCCGCAACCGGTTGTTGCGGGAGCCATCCCTCAGGGGAGATGGCGGTGGGCTTAGCAAAAATGCCACCGCAGGCGACTGCGGTGGCGCTCGAAAAAAGCCTTCAATTATACCGCGATCAGCGCGGTCGTGCCTCAGATGCGGCGGCGCTTCTGCGGGCGGCAGCCGTTGTGCGGCACCGGGGTCACGTCGGAGATCGAGTTGATGCGGATGCCCAGGGCGCCGAGGGCGCGCACCGAGGATTCGCGGCCAGGGCCGGGGCCCTTGATCTCGACGTCCAGGTTCTTGATGCCTTGTTCAATGGCGGCGCGGCCAGCCACTTCCGAAGCCACCTGGGCAGCGAAAGGCGTGGATTTGCGCGAGCCCTTGAAGCCCTGGCGACCCCGACGAAGCCCAGGACAGTGCGTTGCCCTGGCGGTCGGTGATGGTGATGATCGTGTTGTTGAACGAGGCGTGCACGTGTGCAATGCCGTCGGCAACGTTCTTGCGGACTTTCTTGCGAACGCGGGCGGATGCGCTGCTGGAGGGAGACTTGCCATGAGGGTCCTTCTAACCGTTTATTTTTTCAGCGACTGGGCGGCCTTGCGGGGACCCTTGCGCGTACGGGCGTTGGTCTTGGTGCGCTGACCACGCAGCGGCAGACCACGGCGGTGGCGGAAGCCACGGTAGCAACCGATGTCCATCAAACGCTTGATGTTCATCGTGGTTTCACGACGCAGGTCACCCTCGATCGTGAACGTACCGACCTGGTCGCGCACTTTTTCGAGTTCCGCGTCGCTCAGATCCTTGATCTTCTTGGCGTAGTCGATGCCGCAGGCTTCGCAGATCTTGCGAGCGCGGGTGCGGCCAATGCCGAAGATTGCCGTCAAGCCGATTTCGGCGTGCTTGTGCGGCGGAATGTTGATGCCTGCAATACGAGCCATGTTGGGTCCTCTTAACTAACCGGTCAGCCTTGACGCTGCTTGTGACGCGGATCGGTGCAAATGACTCGCACGACGCCATGCCGTTTGATGATCTTACAGTTGCGGCACATTTTCTTGACCGAAGCCGAAACTCTCATAGTCTTCTCCTAGATATTCCTAAAACATTCAACAACTGACCATTCACTTCGAGCGGAACACGATTCGCGCTCGGGTGAGGTCGTAGGGCGTGAGCTCTACCTTGACCTTGTCCCCCGGCAGGATCCGGATGTAATGCATCCGCATCTTGCCGCTGATATGCCCCAGCACCACATGACCGTTTTCGAGCTTGACCCTGAAGGTCGCGTTGGGGAGGTTTTCAATCACCTCACCCTGCATCTCGATCACATCGTCCTTGGCCATAAGCGAAGTTCAAGGGGAGGTTTTGAAACTGGCCTTCTTGAGCAGCGATTCGTATTGCTGCGACATCATGTAATTCTGAACCTGGGCCATGAAGTCCATGGTGACCACCACGATGATCAACAGGGAGGTGCCGCCGAAATAGAACGGCACGTTGTACTTCAGGATCAGGAACTCGGGCAGCAGACACACGGCGGTGATGTACACAGCGCCAGCCAGTGTCAGCCTCAACAAAATTTTGTCGATGTAGCGGGCGGTCTGGTCACCCGGGCGGATGCCTGGAATGAACGCGCCACTCTTCTTCAGGTTGTCGGCCGTCTCGCGGCTGTTGAACACCAGTGCGGTGTAGAAGAAGCAGAAGAAAACGATGGCCGCGGCGTACAGCGCCACGTAGATCGGTTGACCGGGTGACAGCGCCGCCGCGATGTCGCGCAACCAGCGGGTCGAGTCACCGGTGCTCACCCAGCTCACCACCGTGGTGGGCAGCAGGATGATGGACGACGCGAAGATCGGCGGAATCACGCCAGCCATGTTCAGCTTGAGCGGCAGGTGCGAGGACTGGCCTCCGTACACCTTGTTGCCCACCTGACGGCGTGCGTAGTTCACCAGGATCTTGCGCTGGCCGCGTTCCACGAACACCACGAAGTAGGTGACCAGGATCACCAGCGCGATGATGAAGATCGACACCAGGATGTTCATGGCACCGGTGCGCACCAGCTCCAGCAGACCACCAATGGCGCTCGGCAAACCGGCCGCGATACCCGCGAAGATCAGGATCGAGATGCCGTTGCCCAGACCGCGCTCGGTGATCTGCTCACCCAGCCACATCAGGAACATGGTGCCGGCCACCAGGCTGACCACGGCCGTCAGGCGGAAGCCCATGCCAGGATCGATCACCAGACCAGGCGAACCTTCCAGGGCCAGGGCAATGCCCATGGCTTGGAAAATGGCCAGGGCCAGCGTGCCGTAGCGCGTGTACTGCGTGATCTTGCGGCGTCCGGCCTCGCCCTCTTTCTTCAGCTGCTCGAACGTGGGCACCACGTAGGTCATGAGCTGCATGATGATCGAGGCCGAGATGTACGGCATGATCCCCAACGCGAACACGGTGAAGCGCGAGAGCGCACCGCCCGAGAACATGTTGAACAGGCTCAGAATGCCGCCCTGCTGCCCCTGGAACAATTGCGCCAGTTGCGCGGGGTCGATGCCGGGCACAGGAATGTGTGCACCGATGCGGTAGACCACCAGCGCCAGCAACAGGAACACCAGCCGGCGACGCAGGTCGCCGAACTTTCCGGTTTTGGCCAGGGACGTGGATCCAGTTGCCACAGGAATCTTCCGTTCGAGTCCGATCAGGCCGCCAGGGAGCCGCCAGCGGCTTCGATGGCCTGCTTGGCACCCGCGGTCGCGGCGATGTCCTTGAGGGTCACGGCACGCGTGATCTCGCCGGTCTTGATCACCTTGACGCGCTTGGCCAGGTGAGGCACCAGGCCAGCCTGCTTGAGCACGAGCACATCGACCTCGCTCACGTCGAGGGCGTTGAGGTCGGCCAGCGTGACTTCAGCGTTGAACTGCAGTTGCGCCGACTTGAAGCCGCGCTTGGGCAGACGGCGCTGCAGCGGCATCTGACCGCCTTCGAAACCGACCTTGTGGTAGCCACCCGAACGGGACTTCTGGCCCTTGCTGCGCACGACCTGCCGTTTTGCCCAGGCCCGAACCGATGCCGCGGCCGACACGGCGCTTGGCATGCTTGGCGCCTTCGGAAGGCTTGATGGTATTGAGTTGCATGTCAGTGACTCCGATCAGACGATTTTGACCAGGTAGCTGATCTTGTTGATCATGCCGCGCACGGCGGGCGTGTCCTGCAGCTCGCTGACGCTGTTGAGCTTGCGCAGGCCCAGGCCACGGACGGTGTCGCGGTGGGATTGCTTGGTTCCAATGGGGCTGCGCACCAGTTGAACCTTGACGGTGTTTTGAGTGGTCATGATCGCTCCAATCAACCCAGGATCTCTTCGACGGACTTGCCACGCTTGGCAGCCACGTCGGCAGGGGTCGTCGAATTCTTCAGTGCGTCCAGCGTGGCGCGCACCAGGTTGTAGGGGTTGCTCGAGCCATGGCTCTTGGCCACGACATCGGTGATGCCCAACACTTCGAACACCGCGCGCATCGGGCCGCCAGCGATGATGCCGGTACCCTTGGAAGCCGGCAGCATCATGACGTTGGAAGCGCCGTGCTCGCCGTGCACGCTGTGGTGCAGCGAGCCGTTCTTGAGCGACACCTTGATCATGTTGCGACGGGCCTGTTCCATGGCCTTCTGCACGGCCACCGGCACTTCACGCGCCTTGCCCTTGCCCATGCCCACGCGGCCATCGCCATCACCGACCACGGTCAGCGCTGCGAAACCGAGAATGCGACCGCCCTTGACCACCTTGGTCACGCGGTTGATCGCGATCATCTTCTCGCGCAGACCGTCTTCGTTCGCTTCTTTGTTGATGTTTGCCGTAAATTTAGCCATTTTGTGTATTCCGTTTGATCAGAACTGCAGACCGGCTTCACGAGCCGCGTCTGCCAGGGCTTTCACCCGGCCGTGGTAAGCAAAACCGGAACGGTCAAACGCCACCTTCTCGATGCCGGCGGCCTTCGCCTTTTCGGCGATGCGCTTGCCCACCAAGGCAGCGGCAGCGGTGTTGCCACCCTTGCCAGCGCCACCGATCTGGGCACGCACTTCGGCTTCGGCGGTCGATGCAGCAGCCAGCACGCGGCCGCCGTCGTCGGAGATGACGCTGGCGTAGATGTGCAGGTTGGTGCGGTTCACGCTCAGGCGCACGGCGCCTTGTTGCGCAATGCGGATGCGCGTTTGGCGGGCGCGGCGGAGACGTTGCTCTTTTTTGGTCAACATGATCCTGGTCCTTATTTCTTCTTGGTTTCCTTGATCACGACCTTTTCATCCGCATAACGGATGCCCTTGCCCTTGTAAGGCTCGGGGGGGCGAACGGCTCGCACCTCGGAAGCGATCTGGCCCACGCGCTGGCGGTCGGAACCCTTGATCAGGATTTCGGTCGGCGTCGGGGTTTCCACCTTGATGCCGGCGGGCATGTCCATCACCACGGGGTGGGAGTAGCCAACCGTCAGGTTGAGCTTGGCACCCTGTGCCTGGGCCTTGTAGCCCACGCCCAGCAGCGTCAGCTTCTTCTCGAAGCCCTTGCTCACACCATTGACCATGTTGTTGACCAGCTGGCGCATGGTGCCGGACATGGCATTGGCTTCGCGCGATTCGTCCACGGGGACGAAGGTCAGCGTGCCGGCCTTGTTCTCAACCTTGACCAGCGTGTTCAGCGTCAGCGCCAGGGCACCCAGGGCACCCTTGACATTGATCTGGTTGTCCTTGACGGCGACTTCCACCCCGGCTGGGACGGTGACCGGCAGTTTTCCAATACGTGACATTAATTTCTCCTCAATGCCCGCATCAGGCGACGTAACACAGGACTTCGCCACCGACACCGGTAGCGCGTGCCTTGCGGTCGGTCATCACGCCTTGCGGCGTGGTGACGATCGCCACGCCCAGACCGTTCTGAACCTGGGGGATGGCGTTGCGGCCACGGTAGACGCGCAGGCCGGGACGGCTCACGCGCTCGATGCGCTCGATCACGGGACGACCGGCGTAGTACTTGAGAGCGATCTCAAGTTCGTTCTTGCCGTCGGTGCTCTTGACCTGGAACCCGTCGATGTAACCCTCGTCCTTCAGGACCTGGGCGATCGCGGCCTTGACCTTGGAAGCCGGCATCGTCACAACGGCCTTCTCGACCATCTGTGCGTTGCGGATGCGGGTCAACATGTCAGCAATAGGATCACTCATGCTCATTTGTGGTTCTCCTAATGCTTACCAGCTGGCTTTGGTGATGCCGGGGATTTCACCGGCAAACGCCATTTCACGGACCTTGGCACGGGCCAGGCCGAAGTGGGCGAAGGTGCCACGCGGACGACCGGTGATCTCGCAGCGGTTGCGCTGACGGGTCGGGTTCGCGTTGCGGGGCAGCTTCTGCAGCGCCAGGCGGGCTGCATCGCGTTCTTCTTCGCTCTTCTTGGCGTCGTTGGACGTCGCCTTGAGTTCGGTGTATTTCTTGGCGAACTTGGCGGCGAGCTTCTCGCGCTTGAGTTCACGTTGGAGTAGTGCTTGTTTAGCCACGCGCCACCTCAGTTCTTGAACGGGAAACGGAAACCGGCCAGAAGAGCCTTGCACTCTTCGTCGTTCTTGGCGGTCGTCGTGATGCTGATGTTGAGACCGCGCAAGGCATCGACCTTGTCGTACTCGATCTCAGGGAAAATGATCTGTTCCTTGACGCCGACGTTGTAGTTGCCGCGGCCGTCGAACGAACGGCCGGAGATGCCACGGAAGTCGCGCACGCGGGGCAGCGCCACGGTGACGAAACGGTCCAGGAATTCGTACATGCGCGCGCCACGCAGGGTGACCATGCAGCCAATGGCCTGCTGTTCACGGATCTTGAAACCCGCGATGGCCTTGCGGGCCTTGGTCACGACCGGCTTCTGGCCAGCGATCTTGGTCAGGTCGCCGACGGCGTTGTCCATGACCTTCTTGTCGGCCACGGCCTCGCTCACACCCATGTTGAGCGTGATCTTGGTGATGCGCGGCACTTCCATCGTCGACTTGTAGCCGAACTTCTTCATGAGGTCCGGGGCGATGGTGTCGCGGAAAACTTCTTGCAAACGTGCCATGGTCATGCCACCTTGATTTCTTCGCCGCTGGACTTGAAGACGCGCACTTTCTTGCCGTCGGCCAGGAGCTTGATGCCCACGCGATCCGCCTTGCCGGTGGCGCCATTGAAGATGGCGACGTTGGACTGGTGGATGGGCATGGTCTTTTCGATGATGCCGCCGGTGATGCCCTTCATGGGGTTCGGCTTGGCATGCTTCTTGACGAGGTTCACGCCTTCGACAACCAGGCGGCTGTCGTCGCTGCGCTGCAGCACCTTGCCGCGCTTGCCCTTGTCGCGACCGGCAATCACGATGACTTCATCGCCACTACGAATCTTGTTCATGATGAGTCCTCAGAGAACCTCGGGCGCCAGCGACACGATCTTCATGAACTTCTCGGTGCGCAGTTCGCGCGTGACCGGTCCGAAGATGCGGGTGCCGATGGGCTCCAGCTTGGCGTTGAGCAACACTGCTGCGTTGCCGTCGAATTTGATCAGGGCGCCGTCCTGACGACGGATGCCCTTGGCGGTGCGGACCACCACAGCGTTGTAAACCTCGCCTTTTTTGACGCGGCCACGGGGCGCTGCTTCCTTGATGCTGACTTTGATGACGTCGCCCACACTGGCGTAACGACGCTTGGAGCCGCCGAGCACCTTGATGCACATCACGGACTTCGCGCCCGTGTTGTCAGCAACATCGAGTCGAGATTGCGTTTGAATCATTTGATTTAAGTCCCAACTTGAATCCCCCCAGCCACCACGGCCGGGAGTGATCAGTCTTGGGCCCGTCGTTGAAGGCTTGCCGGGCATTGCACCCGGCTCACCCCCTTCGGTGGGCAGATAGCTCTTCGCCTTTTCAAGCGAAGCCGCGAATTATGGCATGGATGCGGCCGGCGCGTCAACTGGGGATGCAGAAACCGGCAGATACCGGGCGCACAGGGCCTGGAAAGCCGCCAGTTCCGGGTCGCCGGACAGCTCTTCGGCCAGGATCGCCGCCACGGCGGGCGCCAGGCGGGCGGCCTCGGCGGCATCCAGGAACAGGACGCGCCAGCGCCGGGCCAGCACATCCTCCACGGTCTGGGCGTACTCGAAGCGGGCGGCATAGCGCACCATGGCCTCGGTCAATCCGGCACCCAGCAGGTTCGCCTGCCCCGGGCAGGCCCCCACCTGCGGGGCTTCGGTCCCATATAAGTGAAGACCGGGTGGCGCATACAGCGGCGTGACCGGGCTGGCGGTGGCCCCGGCGCCCAGCAGCACGTGGCCGGCGCTCTGACCACCGGCGCGGTGCGGCAGCAGGCGGCTGGCGAAGCAGCGCTCCAGCACGTCCTCGGCCATGGCGCGGTAGGTGGTCCATTTGCCGCCGGTGACGGTGACCAGGCCATTGGCATCCACCACGATGGTGTGTTCGCGCGACAACACCTTGGTGCCGCCCGCGGCCGCCTCGGGCGCCGCCACCAGGGGCCGCAGGCCGACCCAGAGGCTTCGGATGTCCGCGCGGCGCACCGGCCGGCTCAGCGCCTGGCTGGCTTCGCTGAGGATGAATTCCAGTTCTTCGGCGAAGGCGTCCGGTTCGCGCGGCAGGTCGCGGCGGGGGGTGTCGGTCGTGCCCAGCACCAGCTTGCCCAGCCAGGGCACGGCGAACAGCACCCGGCCATCGCGGGTCTTGGGCACCAGCAGGGCGTGGCCGCCGGGCAGGAAGTCGCGGTCCACCACCACATGCACGCCCTGGCTGGGACTGACCATGTGCGAGGGCGCCCCGCCCTGGTTCACCGCCGGCTGGGTGCGGTCACGCAGAGCGTCGACCCAGACACCCGTGGCGTTGACCACGCAGCGGGCCTGCAACGGGAAAGTGGCACCGCCGCGCCGGTCGGTCACGTCCAGCACCGACATCGGCTGATCGGCGCCCTGGACCTGGCGCACCGCCGTGACCTCGGCGTAGTTCAGCACACGGGCGCCCGCGGCTTCGGCGCTGCGCGCCAGCGCGAGCGCCAGACGGGCGTCGTCGAACTGGCCGTCCCAGTACTTCACGCCACCCCGCAGGCCGCTGGGCTTGACGCCAGGCAGGGCCTGCAGCGCCTGTTCCCGGTTGAGGAATTCGGTGCGCCCCAGGCCCGCGCCGCCGGCCAGCAGGTCGTACAGCTTGAGGCCGAGGCCGTAAAAAGGCGTCTGCCACCAGCGGTAGGACGGCATGACAAAGGGCAACGGCTGCGCCAGGTGCGGCGCGATGCGCAGCACCGTGGCGCGCTCGGCCAGGGCTTCGCGCACCAGGGCCAGGTTGCCCTGCGCGAGGTAACGCACACCACCGTGCAGCAGCTTGGTGGATCGCGAGGAGGTGCCACCCGCGAAGTCGTGCGACTCCAGCAGCACCACGGAGAAACCGCGCAGCGCCGCATCGAGCGCCACCCCCAGGCCCGTGGCCCCGCCACCGATCACGGCCAGGTCGTACACGCCATGGCGGGACAGCGATTCAAGCAGTTCTGCGCGTTTCATGGGAGAGTGAATGGTCCTCCGCACCAGGCGGCACGGAGGACGGTTGCTACAAAAGCCGATGCATCACATCAGCGGACCTTGCCATTCTTCCATGCGTTGAGCAGCTGGTCGTAGGCGATGGTCTCTCCCTTGGGCTTTTCATTGGCCAGCTTCTTCCAGGGCGCGGCCTTGTCGCTCAGGTACTTGTTGGGATCGCCCTTGGGGTTGAGCTTGGGCGCGCAGCGCTCCATGCCGGCGCGCTCCAGGCGGCTCATGACCTGGTCCATCTGCTCGGCCAGGTTGTCCATCGCGGCCTGGGGCGTCTTCTCGCCGGTCACGGCCTGGGCCACGTTCTGCCACCAGAGCTGCGCGAGCTTGGGGTAGTCGGGCACGTTGGTGCCGGTGGGCGTCCAGGCCACGCGGGCCGGGCTGCGGTAGAACTCGACCAGGCCGCCCAGCTTGGGCGCGAGGTCGGTCATGGCCTTGCTCTGGATGTCGCTCTCGCGGATCGGGGTCAGGCCCACGATGGTCTTCTTCAGCGAGGTGGTCTTGGCGGTCACGAACTGCGCGTACAGCCAGGCCGCCGCGGTCTTGTTCTCGTCGTGGCCGTTGAAGAACGACCAGGAGCCCACGTCCTGGTAGCCGTTCTGCATGCCCTGCTTCCAGTAGGGGCCGTTCGGGCCGGGCGCCATGCGCCACTTGGGCGTGCCGTCGGCATTCACCACCGGCAGGCCGGGCTTGGTCATGTCGGCGGTGAAGGCGGTGTACCAGAAGATCTGTTGCGCGATCTGGCCCTGCGCGGGCACCGGCCCGGCTTCGCCGAAGGTCATGCCGGTGGCTTCCTTGGGCGCGTACTTCTTCATCCAGTCGATGTACTTGGTGAGGGCGTAAACAGCGGCCGGCGAGTTGGTGGCGCCACCGCGCGAGACGCTCGCGCCCTGCGGGTTGCAGCCATCGGCCGAGGCGCGGATGCCCCATTCGTCCACCGGCTTGCCGTTGGGGATGCCGATGTCGGCGGTGCCGGCCATGGACAGCCAGGCGTCGGTGAAGCGCCAGCCCAGCGACGGGTCCTTCTTGCCGTAGTCCATGTGGCCGTAGATCGGCTTGCCGTCGATGGTCTTGACGTCGTTGGTGAAGAACTCGGCGATGTCTTCGTAGGCGCTCCAGTTCAGCGGCACACCCAGGTCGTAGCCGTACTTGGCCTTGAACTTGTCCTTCAGGTCCTGGCGCGCGAACAGGTCGGCGCGGAACCAGTAGAGGTTGGCGAACTGCTGGTCGGGCAGCTGGTAGAGCTTCTTGTCGGGCGCGGTGGTGAAGCTGGTGCCGATGAAGTCCTTGATGTCCAGGCCGGGGTTGGTGTACTCCTTGCCCTTGCCGGCCATGTAGTCGGTCAGGTTCATCATCTTGCCGTAGCGGTAGTGCGTGCCGATCAGGTCGGAGTCGCTGATCCAGCCGTCGTAGATCGATTTGCCCGACTGCATGGAGGTCTGCAGCTTCTCGACCACGTCGCCTTCCTGGATCAGGTCGTGCTTGACGGTGATGCCGGTGATCTCGGCGAAGGCCTTGGCCAGCGTCTTGCTCTCGTACTCGTGCGTGGTGATGGTCTCGGACACCACCGAAATCTCTTTCACGCCTTTGGCCTTGAGCTTGGCGGCCGCGTCGATGAACCACTTCATCTCGGCCGCCTGCTGGGCCTTGGTGAGGGTGGAGGGCTGGAACTCGCTGTCGATCCACTTCTTGGCGGCGGCCTCGTCGGCCCACGCGGGCAAGGCACCCATCGGCCAGCAACGCGGCCAGGGCCAGGGTGGTGTGTCGCAATTTCATGTCGTCTCCTCTAGCGGTGTGCTTCCCCGGTGTGTGAGAGATCTCGGCCCCGGGGAAGCATTGGGCCGAATCCACAAAGAAAACCGGCTCGCTCAGCCCTTGCGCATCACCAGCAGCAGCCAGCCCATGGAGAGCACGAAGGCGATCCAGATGCTGGGCTCCTGCTCCAGCGAGAACCACTGGGCGAACCAGCCCGCCAGGCCGATGAAGGCCAGGTTGATGTAGGCCGCGCCGAGCAGGCCGATGAACAGGCGGTCGCCGCGCGAGGTGACCATGGGCAGGAAGCCCTTGCGCTCGACGGTGGGCGCCTTGACTTCCCACAGCGTCATGCCGGCGAGCATGAGCGCGATGCAGGTGAAGAACACGGCCACGGGTGTGGTCCAGACCATCCACTGAAACATGGTGAAGCTCCTCAGACGCGGCCCATCGCGAAGCCCTTCGCGATGTAGTGCCGCACAAACCAGATGACGATGGCGCCCGGCACGATGGTGAGCACGCCGGCCGCGGCCAGCGTGGCCCAGTCCATGCCGCTGGCGCTCACGGTGCGCGTCATCGTCGCCACGATGGGCTTGGCGTTCACGCTGGTGAGCGTGCGCGCCAGCAGCAGCTCGACCCAGCTGAACATGAAGCAGAAGAACGCCGCCACCCCCACGCCGGCCTTGATCAGCGGCAGGAAGATGGTGAAGAAGAAGCGCGGGAAGCTGTAGCCGTCGATGTAGGCCGTCTCGTCGATCTCGCGCGGGATGCCGCTCATGAAGCCTTCCAGGATCCACACCGCCAGCGGCACGTTGAACAGCAGGTGCGCCATGGCCACGGCGATGTGCGTGTCCATCAGGCCCAGCGTGGTGTAGAGCTGGAAGAAGGGCAGCAGGAACACGGCCGGCGGCGTCATGCGGTTGGTGAGCAGCCAGAAGAACACGTGCTTGTCGCCCAGGAAGCGGTAGCGCGAGAACGCGTAGGCCGCCGGCAGCGCCACGGTGAGCGAGATCACGGTGTTGATGCCGACGTAGATCAGGCTGTTGATGTAGCCCGAGTACCAGGACGGGTCGGTGAAGATGGTCCGGTAGTTGGCCCAGGTGAACTCGGCCGGCCACAGGGTGAAGGACGAGAGGATTTCCTGGTTGGTCTTGAAGCTCATGTTGACCATCCAGTAGATGGGCAGGAGCGCGAAGACCAGGTAGGCGATGAGGAAGAGCGTCCTCTTCCTGAAACGGCGCTTATCCATGACCCTGCTCCTTCTCCGACGTGCCCAGGCTCTGCATCCAGTTGTAGAGCACGAAGCAGAACAGCAGGATGATGAGGAAATAGATCAGCGAGAACGCCGCCGCCGGGCCGAGGTCGAACTGGCCGACCGCCTTGGTGGTGAGGTACTGCGAGAGGAAGGTGGTGGCGTTGCCGGGGCCGCCGCCGGTGAGCACGAAGGGCTCGGTGTAGATCATGAAGCTGTCCATGAAGCGCAGCAGCACCGCGATCATCAGCACGCCGCGCATCTTGGGCAGCTGGATGTAGCGGAACACGGCCCACTTGCTCGCGCCGTCGATGCTGGCGGCCTGGTAGTAGGCGTCGGGGATGCTGCGCAGGCCCGCGAAGGCCAGCAGCGCGACCAGCGGTGTCCAGTGCCACACGTCCATGATCAGCACCGTCCACCAGGCGTGCACCGGGTTGCCGGTGTAGCTGTAGTCCATGCCGGCCCACTGCAGGAAGTAGCCCATGAGGCCGATGTCGGCGCGGCCGAAGATCTGCCAGATGGTGCCGACCACGTTCCACGGGATCAGCAGCGACAGCGCCACCAGCACCAGCACGGCCGAGGACTTCCAGCCCTGCGCCGGCATGGACAGCGCCAGCGCGATGCCCAGCGGGATCTCCACCAGCAGCACCGCCAGCGAGAACTGGATCTGCCGCCACAGCGCCAGGTGCAGCTCTTCATCGCGCATCACGGCGGCGAACCATTCGGTGCCCACGAACACGCGGCGGTCGGGCGAAAGCACGTCCTGCACCGAGTAGTTCACCACCGTCATCAGCGGCAGCACGGCCGAGAAGGCCACGCAGAGGATCACCGGCAGCACCAGCCACCAGGCCTTCTGGTTCACGGGTTTGGTTGTATTGCTCATGCCACCAGCACCTCGTCCTTGTAAAAGCAGGTATGCCGCCCGAGCACGCGCAGGTGCACGGTCTCGCCCACCCCGGGCGCGCTGGCTTCGGGCGCCAGCCGGCACTTGAGGCGGTGTTCGCCCGCCTCGCAGGTCACCATCACGTAGGTGCCGATGTCCTGCACGCGCGTCACCGTCGCGGGCAGCGTGTCGGGCTCGCCCGCTTGGCCGATCGCCAGGTACTCGGGGCGGATGCCAAGCTTGACCGGCCCTTCGGGCAGCACCTGGCCGTTGGTGAGCGCCAGCGGGTGCTCCAGCACCACCACACCGCCGCGCACGCTGGTCGCGGGCAGGAAGTTCATGCCGGGCGAGCCGATGAAGTGGCCCACGAAGGTGTGCGCCGGCCGCTCGAACAGCGCCGCCGCCGCGCCCACCTGCACCGCCCGACCGCGCGTCATCACCACCACCTCGTCGGCGAAGGTCAGCGCCTCCACCTGGTCGTGCGTCACGTAGATCAGCGTGAGCTTGAGTTCGTGATGGATCTGCTTGAGCTTGCGCCGCAGCTGCCATTTCAGGTGCGGGTCGATCACGGTCAACGGCTCGTCGAACAGCACGGCCGACACGTCCGAGCGCACCAGGCCCCGGCCCAGCGAGATCTTCTGCTTCTGGTCGGCGGACAGGCCGGCCGCGCGCTGGTCGAGTTGGTGGCTCATCTCCAGCATCTCCGCGATGCGGCCCACGCGGTCTTTGATCTCGGGCTCGGGCACCTTGCGGTTGCGCAAGGGGAACGCGAGGTTCTGCGCCACGGTCATGGTGTCGTAGATCACCGGGAACTGGAACACCTGGGCGATGTTGCGTTGCTGCGGGCTCTGGCGCGTCACGTCCACGCCGTTGAAGCGCACCGTGCCTTGCGACGGCGCGAGCAGGCCCGAGATGATGTTGAGCATGGTGGTCTTGCCACAACCGGAGGGGCCGAGCAGCGCGTAGGCGCCGCCGTCCTCGAAAGTCATCTGCAGCGGCAGCAGCGCGTAATCCTCGTCCGCCTTGGGATGGGGCCGGTAGGCGTGCGCCAGGTCGAGTTCGATGCGTGCCATCAGCCCGCCCTCCCCGCGCGCGCCGGGGCCTGCACCAGCGGGCCCTCGGCATCGAAGACGAACAGCTGATCGGGCCGCAGGTACAGCGTGATGGGATCGCCCAGCGGGCAGTCATGCACGCCGGTGAGCTGGGCCACCAGCTCGCCCACGGCCGTGTGCACGTGCACAAACGTGTCCGACCCCGCGATCTCGGCCAGCTCCACGCGCCCGGGCACCGCCACGTCGCCGGGCCGCTGCACCACCCGCAGGCCACCGGCGCGCAGGCCGAGCGTGAGCCGCGCGGGCGCGTCGGCCGGCAAGGCCAGGGGCCAGACCTCGCCACCGGCCACGCGCACACCGCCCGCGACCGCCTCGGCGGCCATCAGGTTCATCGGCGGGTCGCTGAAGGCGCGCGCCACGCGAATGCTCCTGGGCGCATGAAACACCTCGGCCGTGGGGCCGTACTGCAGCAGCTCACCCGCGTCCATCACCGCCGTGTGGCCCCCGAGCAGCAGGGCCTCGCCCGGCTCGGTGGTGGCGTAGACCACGGTGGAGTCGCTGGTGGCGAACAGGTGGGTGAGCTCCTCGCGCAGTTCCTCGCGCAGCTTGTAGTCCAGGTTCACCAGGGGTTCGTCGAACAGCATCAGCGGCGCCTGCTTCGCCAGGGCCCGCGCCAGCGCCACGCGCTGCTGCTGGCCGCCCGAGAGCTCGGCCGGCAGGCGGTCGAGGAAGGGTTCGATGTGCAGGCGCGCGGCCAGCTCGCGCACGCGCTGGTCCACGCCGCGCTCGCCGCGCAGGCGCATGGGCGAGGCGATGTTCTGCGCCACTGTCATGGAGGGGTAGTTGACGAACTGCTGGTAGACCATGGCCACGTTGCGCTGGCGCACCGGCACCCGCGTCACGTCCACCCCGTCGGCCAGCACCCGGCCGATGGTGGCCGTGTCCAGCCCGGCCATCACGCGCATCAGGCTGGTCTTGCCGGCCTGGGTCGCGCCCAGCAACACCGTCACCTCCCGCGGGGCCAGGTTCAGGCTCAGGGGATAGAGGTGGGCCGTTGGCCCGACGGTCTTGCCCACGTGCTCCAGTGACAGCTGCATTCGAGTCCCAGTGTGAAAAAGCGCACACCCGAAAGCAGGTGGCGATTCGTTTTGCCGATTATGTTGTTCGTTTATGTTCCTTTTTATTCGGTACTTACCCTGAGGAGGGCCCAAAAGAATTCCGTTATGTTCGGGTGGCCTTTTCACCCACGACCGCCCGCCCCGATGAACCTCAACCCCCGCCACACCCAGCTGCTCGACGAAGTGCGCGCCCACGGTCCCCAGACCATCGAAGCCCTGGCCGAGCGCTTCGGCGTCACGCTGCAGACCGTGCGCCGCGACGTGCAGCGCCTGGCCGAGGCCGGCCTGCTGTCGCGTTTTCACGGCGGGGTGCGGCAACCGGGTTCGACCACCGAGAACATCGCCTACCGCCAGCGCCAGGCCATGCAGGCGGACGCCAAGACGCGCATCGCCCGCGCCGTGGCCCGGCGCGTGCCCAACGGCTGCTCGCTGATCATGAACATCGGCACCACCATCGAGGCCGTGGCGCGCGAGCTGCAGCACCACCGGGGGTTGCGCGTGATCACCAACAACCTGCACATCGCCTCGCTCATGAGCACCAACCCCGACTGCGAGGTGATCGTGGCCGGCGGCCTGGTGCGCGGCGCCGATCAGGGCATCGTGGGCGAGGCCACGGTGGACTTCATGCGCCAGTTCCGGGTCGACATCGGCTTGATCGGCATCAGCGGCATCGAGGCCGACGGCACGCTGCGCGACTTCGACTACCGCGAAGTGAAGGTGGCGCGCGCCATCGTCGAGCAGTCGCGCGAGGTCTGGCTGGCCGCCGACCACAGCAAGTTCAACCGCCCCGCCATGGTCGAGCTCGCGCGGCTGGACGACATCGACGTGGTCTTCACCGACGTGGCGCCGCCGCCACCGTTCGACGAGCTGCTCGCCCAGGCCAACGTCGAGTGCGTGCGCGCCGGCATCGGCACCGACAACGCCTGACCAACACTGTTCTCCCGGAAGACGCCATGACCTACCTGCTCGCCCTCGACCAGGGCACCTCCAGCTCGCGCAGCATCGTGTTCGACCGCCAGGGCCGCGTGGTCACCATGGCGCAGCGCGAGTTCCGCCAGATCTACCCGCAGCCGGGCTGGGTGGAGCACGACCCGCGCGACCTCTGGCAGACGCAGCTGGAGACCGCGCGCGAGGCCTTGAAGCAGGCGAAGCTGCGCGCCGACCAGATCCAGGCCGTGGGCATCACCAACCAGCGCGAGACCACACTGGTGTGGAACCGCCAGACCGGCGAGCCGGTGTACAACGCCATCGTCTGGCAGGACCGTCGCGCCGAGAACACCTGCGCCGAATTGCGCGAGCGCGGCGCGAGCGACACCGTGCTGCAGAAGACCGGCCTGCGCATCGACGCCTACTTCTCCGGCACCAAGCTCAAGTGGATCCTGGACCACGTGCCCGGGGCGCGCGAGCAGGCCGAGCGCGGCGAGCTCGCCTTCGGCACCGTGGACAGCTGGCTGATCTGGCAGCTCACCGGCGGCGAACGCCACGTGACCGACGTGAGCAATGCCTCGCGCACCATGCTCTTCAACGTGCATACGCGCGAGTGGGACGACGAGCTGCTGGCCCTGCTCGACATCCCGAAGCGCCTGATGCCCGAGGCCCTGCCCTCCAGCGCGCACTTCGGCCGCATGAAGGCCGAGTGGCTGGGCGCGCCGCTGGAGATCGGCGGCGTGGCCGGCGACCAGCAGAGCGCGCTCTTCGGCCAGGCCTGCTTCACCGCCGGCATCGCCAAGAACACCTACGGCACCGGCTGCTTCATGCTGATGCACACCGGCGAACGTTTCCAGGTCAGCGAGAACGGTCTCATCACCACCGCCACCGCCCAACCACCCGGGCCACAGCAGTACGCGCTGGAGGGCAGCGTGTTCATCGGCGGCGCCGTGGTGCAGTGGCTGCGCGACGGCCTGAAGGCGATCCCCTCCAGCAGCGAAGTGCAGTCGCTCGCCGAGAGCGTGCCCGACGCGGGCGGCGTGGTGCTGGTGCCCGCCTTCACCGGCCTGGGCGCGCCCTACTGGCAACCCGAGGCGCGCGGCAGCATCACCGGCCTCACGCGCGGCACCACCATGGCCCACATCGCGCGCGCCGCGCTGGAGAGCATCGCCTTCCAGAGCGCGGCCCTGCTCGACGCCATGAGCCGCGACGCGCTGGCCGCCGGCGGTGTGCCGGTGAGCGAACTGCGCGTGGACGGAGGCGCCTGCGCGAACAATTTGCTGATGCAGATCCAGGCCGACCTGCTAGGCATTCCGGTGGTGCGGCCGGCGGTGATCGAAACCACCGCGCTCGGCGCGGCCTACCTGGCCGGCCTGCACAGCGGCATCTACGGTGGGCTGGACGAACTCTCGAAACAATGGCGCGCCGAACGCACCTTCCACCCCACGCTCTCGCGCGAGCGCGCGGCCGAGAAGATGGCGCAGTGGGAACACGCCGTGCGCCAGACCGTCGCGCCCTGATGCGACGCGCGACAATGGCGCGATGAGCAACACCTCCACCCACCCCACCATCACCTTCATCGGCGGCGGCAACATTGCCAGCGCCATCGTCGGCGGCCTGGTCCGCCAGGGCCATCCCGCCAGCGCCTTGCAGATCGTCGAGCCTTGGGACGAACAGCGCGCGAAGCTGGCGCAGCAGTTTCCCGGCGTCAGCGTGCTGCCGGCGGCCGGCCCCGCGCTCCAGCCCTCGGGCCTGGTGGTCTGGGCCGTGAAGCCGCAGACCTTCAAGGAAGCCGCGCTGGCCAGCGCGCCGCACCTGAAGGAGGCGTTGCACCTGAGCGTGGCCGCCGGCATCACCAGCGAGAGCATGGCCGGCTGGTTGCAGACGCAGCGCATCGTGCGCGCCATGCCCAACACCCCGGCCCTGGTCGGTCTGGGCATGACCGGCCTGTTCGCCCGCGCGGGCGCCAGCGACGCCGACCGCGCGCTGGTGGAGGCCGTGGTGAAGACCACTGGCGACCTGGTGTGGGTGGCCGAGGAGGCCCAGCTGGACGCCGTGACCGCGCTCTCGGGCTCGGGTCCGGCCTACGTGTTCTATTTCCTCGAAGCCATGCGCGACGCGGGTGCCCGCATGGGCCTGCCGCCCGAGGTGGCCTACCAGCTCGCGGTGGGCACCTTCGTCGGCGCGGCCACGCTGGCCCAGCGCTCGGACGACCCGCCGCAGACGCTGCGCGAGCGCGTGACGTCGAAGGGGGGCACGACCTACGCCGCGCTCACGTCTCTGGATGCCGCCGGCGTGAAGACGAAGTTCGAGGAGGCGCTGTTCGCGGCACAGACACGCGCCGAGGAGCTTGGTCGCGAGTTCGGGAAGTAAACGCTACGTTGTTTCTCTCGCTGCTCGCGGACGCGGCGCACTCTGCTCCGCGGCTGTCCTCCGGCCGGCTGCGCCGGCCTCCCCCTTTACGCCGCTGCGCAGAGCACGCCGCATCCGCGAGCGGGTGTCACAAACGAGAAAGCCGCTCCTGCGCCGGTGGGTGTGATGTGTTCTGCGCAGCGGCGTAAAGGAGGAGGCGGCACCAGCCGCCGGGGGACAGCCGCGGAGCAGAGCACATCACGCCCACCGGCACGCGAGGTCCAACGATCGAAACTCAAAGCAACCCGAGCACCACCCCCACGAACACCGTGAAGCCCAGCCAGTGGTTGAGCCGGAAGGCCTTGAAGCAGCCCTCGCGCGTGCGCTCCTTGATCAAGGTGAAGTGCCAGACCACCTGGGCCAGCGCCACCACCAGCATGGCGCCCCAGACCCAGGGATTCACCACCGCCCAGAGCGCGGCCGTCCAGATCGCCAGGAACATCAGGTAGAAACCCGTGACAGCGGGCACGTCCGCCCGGCCCAGCGTGATCGCCGAGGTCTTCATGCCGATGCGCAGGTCGTCGTCGCGGTCCACCATCGCGTACTCGGTGTCGTAGGCCAGCACCCAGAACAGGTTGCCCACCATCAGCACCCAGGCCAGCAGCGGCACCTGCGACTGCACCGCCGCGAACGCCATCGGCACGCCGAAGCTGAAAGCCACACCCAGCACCGCCTGCGGCATGGACACATAGCGCTTGGCATAGGGGTAGATCAACGTGATCGCCAGCGCGGCGAACGACATCAGCACCGTGAGCGTGTTGGTCGTGAGCACCAGCCCGAAGGCCGCCAGCGCCAGCACCGCGCCCACCGCAAGCGCCTCACGCGTCGAGACCTTGCCCGAGGTGACCGGGCGCTGCGCGGTGCGCTTGACGTGCTTGTCGAAGTCGCGGTCGGCCACGTCGTTCACACAGCAGCCCGCACTGCGCATGAGGATGGTGCCCAGCACGAACACCGCCAGCAGGTGCCAGCCCGGGAAACCGCCCGCGGCCACCCACAGCGCGGCCAGCGAAGGCCAGAGCAGCAGCAGCCAGCCCGCGGGCCGGTTCCAGCGGATCAGGTCGAGGTACAGCGACAGGCGCGACGGCGCGGGCGAGGTGGCGGCAACCATGGCAGGCGAATCACTCCTCGAGCAGCGAACGCAGCATCCAGGCGGTCTGCTCGTGCACCGTCAGGCGCTGCGTCAGCAGGTCGGCGGTGGGCTCGTCGCCCGCCTTTTCCACCACGGGGAACAGCTGGCGCGCGGTGCGCGCCACCGCCTCGTGGCCCTGCACCAGGATGCGCACCATCTCCAGCGCCTTGGGCGGCGTGGCCGGCACATCGGGCACCGAACTGAGCTTGCCGAACTGCGCGTAGCTGCCCGGCGCCGCGTGACCCAGCGAGCGGATGCGCTCGGCCACCGGATCGACCGCGTTCCACAGCTCGGTGTACTGCGTCATGAACATGGTGTGCAACGACGTGAACATCGGACCGGTCACGTTCCAGTGGAAGTTGTGCGTGGTCAGGTACAGCGTGTAGGTGTCGGCCAGCAGCTGCGACAGGCCCTTGGCGATGGCGGCGCGGTCCTTCTCGCCGATGCCGATGTTGATCGCGGGGGCGGTGACGGTGCCTCGGGGGTTTGGCGATGGTGTGCTCCTTGGGATGGTGAATGGAAAGGAAAAACTAGGACAGGCGTTTGACGCCCGGCAGCTCGCAGGCGTAGATGGCGTTGCGCAGTTCGGCGATGGCCTCGTAGCGCGTGAAGCTGCGCCGCCAGGCCAGCACCACGCGCCGCGTGGGCGCCTCGCCCTGGAACGGCAGGTAACGCACGTAGGACGAATCGCCGAAGTCCTGGCCCGGCGCGCTCGCGCCGTCCAGCGCCGAGGACGGCACCGACAGGCGCGGCACCAGCGTCACGCCCATGCCGGCGGCGACCATGTGTTTGATCGTCTCCAGCGAGGAACCTTCGAAGCTCTTGCGGATGCCTTCGGCGTCGTTCGAGAAGCGCGCGAACTCGGGGCAGACCTCCAGCACGTGGTCGCGGAAGCAGTGGCCCGTGCCCAGCAGCAGCATGGTCTCGCGCTTGAGCTCTTCGTTGGTGATGTGCTCCTGCTTCGCCAGCGGATGGGTGTGCGGCACGGCGGCCAGGAAGGGCTCGTCGTACAGCGGCGCGATGGCGAGGTTGGTGTCGGGAAAGGGCTCGGCCAGGATGGCGCAGTCGATCTCGCCCAGGCGCAGCTGTTCCAGCAGCTTGACGGTGAAGTTCTCCTGCAGCATCAGCGGCATCTGCGGCGTGCGGTCGATGACGTGGCGCACCAGGTCGGGCAGCAGGTAGGGGCCGATGGTGTAGATCACGCCCAGCCGCAGCGGCCCGGCCAGCGGGTCCTTGCCGCGCTTGGCGATCTCCTTGATGGCGGCGGCCTGCTCCAGCACGGTCTGCGCCTGGCGCACGATCTCCTCGCCCAGCGGCGTCACCGCGATCTCGGTGGCGTTGCGCTCGAAGATCTTGAGCTCGAGTTCCTCTTCCAGCTTCTTGATGCGCCACCGACAGCGTGGGCTGCGACACATAGCAGGCCTCGGCGGCCTTGCCAAAGTGCTTCTCCCTCGCCACGGCCACGATGTACTTGAGTTCGGTGAGCGTCATGGGGTGCTATTTTGCGCCCGTGGCCCGCGGCGTGCAGGGCGCCTCAGCCATTCACTCAGGCTTTCAGGTACTCGGCCTTGCCGCCGAGCCAGCGCGCGATGTGTTTTTCCGCCGCCGCCGGGTACTGGGTGAGCATCACCGGCGCGGCCTCGCGCGCCCAGTCGAGCAGGTGGGTGTCGGTCGCCAGATCGGCAAAGCGCAACAGCGGCGCACCCGACTGGCGCGCGCCGAGGAACTCGCCCGGGCCCCGGATCTCCAGGTCGCGGCGCGCGATCTCGAAGCCGTCGCTGGTGTCGGCCATGGCCTTCAGGCGCTCGCGCGCGGTCTCGCCCAGGCGCCCGCCATCGGGCGGCGTGTACATCAGCACACAGGCCGAGGCCGCCGCGCCGCGCCCCACGCGCCCACGCAGCTGGTGCAGTTGCGACAGGCCGAAGCGCTCGGCGTGTTCGATCACCATCAGCGAGGCGTTGGGCACGTCCACCCCGACTTCGATCACGGTGGTGGAAACCAGCACGCCCATCTGCCCACCGGTGAACAGCGACATCACGGCCTTCTTCTCGGCCACCGGCATGCGCGAATGCAACAGGCCGACCAGCACGCCGGGCAGGGCCTGCGACAGCTCGGCGTGCGTGGCTGTGGCGTTCGAGAGGTCGATCGCCTCGCTCTCCTCGATCAGCGGACAGACCCAGTAGACCTGCCGGCCCTGCCCGAGCTGGCCGCGGATGCGCTCGATCACCTCGGCGCGGCGACTGTCGGCCACCACCTTGGTGACGATGGGCGTGCGCCCGGGCGGCAGTTCGTCGATGGTCGACACGTCGAGGTCGGCGTAATAGCTCATCGCGAGCGTGCGCGGAATCGGTGTGGCCGTCATCATCAGCAGGTGCGGCTCCTGCTCGGTGCCGTCTTCCGCCACGCCCACCTTGCTGCGCAGCGCCAGTCGCTGCGCCACGCCGAAGCGGTGCTGCTCGTCGATGATGGCCAGCGCGAGGTGCTTGAACACCACCTGGTCCTGGATGACGGCGTGCGTGCCCACCACCAGCGCGGCCTCGCCGCTGGCGATCAGGGCCAGCATCTCGCCGCGCTGCTTTTTCTTCTGGCTGCCGGTGAGCCAGGCCACGCGCTTGCCCTGCGGCGCGAGCAAGGGCTCCAGCCAGCCGATGAGCTTGGCGAAGTGCTGCTCGGCCAGGATCTCGGTCGGCGCCATCAGCGCGCACTGCCAGCCCGCGTCGATGGCGATGGCGGCGGCCAGCGCGGCCACCACCGTCTTGCCCGAACCCACGTCGCCCTGCAGCAGGCGGTGCATGGGCACCTGGCGCAGCAGGTCGCGCGCGATCTCCTCGCCCACGAGGCGCTGCGCGGCGGTGAGCGCGAACGGCAGCGCGCCCAGCAGCTGCTCGTGCAGCCCGCCCGGCGCGGCACGCAGGGCCGGCGCGCGCAAGGCGGCGCGCTCCTGCTTGGCCGTGAACTGCGAGAGCTGCTGCGCCAGCAATTCCTCGGCCTTGAGGCGCTGCCAGGCCGGGTGGCTGCGGTCTTCCAGCGCGTCGAGCGACACGTCCGGCCCCGGGTGGTGCAGGTACTGCAGCGCGTCGCGCAGCGTCCAGGTGCCGCGCACCACGGCCTGCAGACCGCCCAGCAGCGCGGGCGGCAAGGTCTCGCTCAGGTCGGCGCGCTTGAGGCCGCTGGCCACGGCCTTGCGCAGGTAGGCCTGCGGCAGCTGCGCGCTGGTGGGGTAGACGGGGGTGAGCGCGTCGGGCAGCTCGCCACCGGCCGCGTGGAACGCCGGGTGCACCATGGTCCAGCCCAGGAAGCCGCCGCGCAGTTCGCCGCGCACGCGCACCCGCTCACCCACCGCCAGCGTCTTCTGGTGCGCCGGGTAGAAGGTGAAGAAGCGCAGCGTGCAGGTGTCGGTGCCGTCGTCCAGCGTCACCAGCAGCTGGCGGCGCGGGCGAAAACTGATCTCGCTGTTCGTCACCGTGCCCTCGATCTGCGCCAGCTGGCCGTCGCGCGCGCCGCGCAGGCTCACGATGCGGGTCTCGTCCTCGTAGCGCAGGGGCAGGTGCAGGGCCAGGTCGATGTCGCGCACCAACCCGAGCTTGTGCAAGGCCTTCTGAGGGGCAGACAGGGGCTTGCGGGCAGGGGTGGCGTCGGGCATGGGACAATTCTGCCCGGTTCCCAACCCCTCCTTTTCACTTGGCACGGGCCTTGTTCGGCCCTCAAGCAGCATGACCGCTTCTTCTTTCCCCGACACCGTCGCGCGCCCCTTCACCGTCGCCGACTTCGACTTCCACCTCCCCCCCGAGCTGATCGCCCAGCACCCCGCCCCCGAGCGCAGCGCCTCGCGCCTGCTCGACGGCACCGGCTCCGCGCCGGTGGACCGCGTGTTCCGCGAGCTGCCCGCCCTGTTGAACGACGGCGACCTGCTGGTGTTCAACGACACCCAGGTCGTCAAGGCGCGCCTCTTTCGGCCAGAAGGCCAGCGGCGGCCAGCTGGAAATGCTGATCGAGCGCGTGCTGCTGCCCCACGAGGCCAGCGACGGCACGGCGCACGAGGTGGTGGCCCACCTGCGCGTGAGCAAGAAGCCCCAGCCCGGCGGCCGCCTGCACATGGCCGGCGGCCTGAAGGGCGGCGGGTTCGACGCGGTCTTTCTCGGTCGCTGGCCCGACGAGCAGGGCCAGCTGTTCCGTTTCCGCCTGCACGGCCTGGCCGGTGACACGCCCTACGACCTGATGGCGCGCCACGGCCACGTGCCCCTGCCGCCTTACATCACCCACGCCGACGAGGCCGACGACGAGCGCCGCTACCAGACGGTGTTCGCGCGCGTGCCGGGCGCGGTGGCCGCGCCCACCGCCGCCCTGCACTTCGACGAGGCCGTGCTGGCCGCGCTCGACGCGCGCGGTGTGCGCCGCGCCAGCGTCACCCTGCACGTGGGCGCGGGCACCTTCGCGCCCATGAAGGCCGGGCGCATCGAAGACCACGTGATGCACCACGAGCGCTACGCCATTCCCCCAGAGACGCTGCAAGCCATCGCCGACTGCCGCGCGCGCGGCGGCCGCGTGGTGGCGGTCGGCACCACCACCGTGCGCACGCTGGAGAGCTGGGCGCGCTCGGGCGAGACCCAGGGCGACACCAACATCTTCATCACCCCGGGCTTCGGCTTCCGCGTGGTGGACCTGATGGTGACCAACTTCCACCTGCCGCAGTCCACGCTGATGATGCTGGTGAGCGCCTTCGCCGGCTACGACCGCATCCGCGCGCTGTACGACCACGCCATCGCCGGGCGCTACCGCTTCTTCAGCTATGGCGACGCCATGCTGCTGCGCCGCGCCTGAGGCACCCACCATGCGCCCCCTCCTCCTGGCCCTGCTCGCCCTGCTGCTGCCCCCCGCCGCGCCGGCCGCCCAGCCCCTGTACGCGGCCAAGGGCCGCTGCGACGGCCACCCGGGCATCGCGTTGAAGGTGCCCGATGGCTGGTGCGCGGGCCTGGTGGCCGATGCGCGCGATGGCCTGCGCATGCCGCGCCGCCTGCTGGCCGTGGCGCCGCACCGGTTCTGGATCATCGACATGGGCAACTGGGAGCCGCGCCGAGGCCGCCTGCTGGAGCTGCGCACCGACCTCGCGCGCGGCGAGGCCGGGCGCGTGCGCGTGCTCGCCAGCGGCCTGGACCGCCCGCACGGCCTGGCCCTGGGGCCGGACGGCCGCGTCTACATCGGCGAAGCCGGCACCGTGTGGCGCACGCCGGTGGGCGAGGCGCTGCAGCGGCAGGACGTGATCACCGGCCTGCCCACCGGCGGCGCGCACCCGCTCAAGGAACTGGCCTTCACGCCCGATGGCCGCCTGCTGGTCAACCTGGGCTCGGTCACCGACGCCTGCCGGGGCGACGACCAGCAGCAGCCTCAACCCTGCCCCGAACTCACCGGCCCGCAGCCGCGCGCCGCGGTCTACGTGGCCCGCTTCGGCGGCGCGGACTTCGCGCTGCAGAGCTTCCAGCCCCTGGCCACCGGCCTGCGCAACTCGCTCGGCCTGGCCAGCACGAGCGCGCGCGACGGCACGGTGCGCCTGTGGCAGGCCGAGAACTCGGTGGACTACACCGACGCGGCACTGCCCGCCGAGGAACTCAACGAACTGAAAGAAGGCGCGTCCTACGGCTGGCCCTACTGCGTGAGCGATGCGCGCGGCAAGGCCGTGCCGGCGCGCGGCTACGAAGGCCGGGCACGCTGCGCCACGCACACGGCGGCCCACGCGGCCTGGCCGGCGCACGTGGCCCCGCTGCAACTGCTCAGCGCGCCCCAGACCCTCACCACCGGTCCGTTCGCCGGTCGCCTGCTCGCCGTCTGGCATGGCTACCGCACGGGCGGCCACCGCGTCGTGGCCTGGCGGCTCGACGAACACGGCCGCCCCGGCGGTGCGCGCGAAGACCTGGTGAGCGGCTGGCACGCCCAGGTGGGCGTGCGCCCGCTGGGCACCCCCGCCGGCATCACCCTCGACGCCGAGGGCCGCCTGTGGATCGTCGAAGACCGCAACCGCAGCGTGATCGTGATCGCGCCCAGCCCACCCTGAACACCCGTCCCCCAAGAGACCCACCATGCTCCAGTTCGACCTGCTCACCACCGACCCGAACAGCCACGCGCGCCGCGGCCGCCTCACGCTCAACCACGGCGTGGTGCAGACCCCCATCTTCATGCCCGTGGGCACCTACGGCACCGTCAAGGGCGTGATGCCACAAAGCCTGCACGACATGGGCGCGCAGATCATCCTGGGCAACACCTTCCACCTCTGGATGCGCCCGGGCCGCGAGGTGATGCAAAGCTTCGGCGGCCTGCACGCCTTCGAGCAATGGCACAAACCCATCCTCACCGACTCGGGCGGCTTCCAGGTCTGGTCGCTCGGCGCGATGCGCAAGATCACCGAAGAAGGCGTGACCTTCGCCTCGCCGGTCAACGGCGACAAGCTGTTCATGTCGCCCGAGGTCAGCATGCAGATCCAGACCGGGCTGAACAGCGACATCGTGATGCAGCTCGACGAGTGCACGCCCTACGAGACCAACGGCCACCTCACCACCGAGGCCGAGGCGCGCAAGAGCATGGAGATGAGCCTGCGCTGGGCCAAGCGCTCGCAGGACGAATTCGCGCGGCTGGAGAACCCCAACGCGCTGTTCGGCATCGTGCAGGGCGGCATGTTCGAGCACCTGCGCCAGGAGTCGCTGGACGCACTGGTCGAGATGGACTTCCCTGGTTACGCCATCGGCGGCGTGAGCGTGGGCGAGCCCAAGGAACAGATGCTGCAGATCATGGCGCACACGCCGCACCGACTGCCAGCGCACAAGCCGCGTTACCTCATGGGCGTGGGCACGCCCGAAGACCTGGTGCAGGGCGTGGCCGACGGCGTGGACATGTTCGACTGCGTCATGCCCACGCGCAACGCGCGCAACGGCACGCTGTTCACGCGCTTTGGCGACCTGAAGATCCGCAACGCGCGCCACAAGACCGACCACCAGCCGCTGGACGCCACCTGCACCTGCCACGCCTGCGCCGGGAAAAGCGGCGTGAGCTGGGCCGACGGCGGGCGCGACGGCTTCAGCCGCGCCTACCTGCACCACCTGGACCGCTGCGGCGAAATGCTCGGCCCCATGCTGACCACCATCCACAACCTGCACTACTACCTGAACCTCATGCGCGAGGTGCGCGAGGCGCTGGACGCCGGCACCTTCAGCGCCTTCCAGGCGAAGTTCAAGACCGATCGCGCGCGCGGGGTCTAGCTCTCGACCTTCGCCGCCGGTTCACCACACGAGTAGCAGTACCGCGCGAACGCGCTCTTGCGCGCCTGGCAGGCCGTGCAGTGGTTGTGCAGGCCCATGCCACAGTGCGGGCAGAAGTCGTTCTTCGGGTCCTTCAGGTCCACCGCGCGCTCGCAGCCCGGGCACACGCCCTTGGCCAGGCGGGTCTGCGCGAGGTCGTAGTCCAGCTCCTGGCGGCGCTGCCGATCGGGCAGCGCCTCGGTCTGCTGCTGGCGCTCGAGGTAACGCTGCAGCGCCTGGATCGCGTAGCGCCCCCCCAATCACCGTGAGCACGATGCCCACGATGTAGCGCACATAACCGCCGTAGCTCGGCAGGTAAGGCACGAGCTCGACGAAAAACGCGAACAGCGCGAAGAAGATGAAGCCCCAGACGAAGGGCCAGTAGGTGCTCTTGCGCTGCTTCGCGAACAGCCAGCCCGCCACCACCAGCAGGGGCAGCGTGAGCGCCAGCCGGTAGAGGAACACGCGCAGCTCCTGCGCGCGCTGGGCCGATTCGTAGGACTGGCGCGCGTCTTCCTGCATCTGCTGCAGTTCATCCTGGGCGCGCTGCTGCACCTGCCGCGCGTCAAGCGCTGCCTGACGTTGTGACTCCACCGCCGCAAGCGCCTCGCGCTCGGCCTGGCGGTAACCGTCGAGCTGCCGCGTGCGCTCGATCAGTTCCGGGTCCTGCTCGGGCCGCTGCGTGGCCTGGCGGGTATTCAACCAGTTGCCGAAGGTGTCGCGTGCCGCGCGGTGGTTGGCCTGCGCGGCCTGGTGCTGAAGCTGCGCCTGATCGAGCGCGTCCTGGGCCTCGCGCGCCCTGCGTTGCGCGGTCTCGATGACCTGCCGAACCTGCGGCGCACGCTGCGGGTCCAGAAAGTCGTCGAGCGTGCGCTGCTGCTCGACCTGCGGCAGGTCGCCCACGATGGTGCTGCCCAGCCCCACCAGGAACCACGCGAACACGAAGGCCACCAGCCAGAGGCCTCGGTGGAACCACTTCTCCGACCAACGCAATGCCTTGCCCATGTTCAGTCCTCCAGAAAGTTGCACCGTTTTACAACGCCAGCGCCTGCGGCGCGGACGCCATGCCGCTGCGAGAGAGCCATTCGAACACCGAATCCACCGTCACGGTCTCGATGCGGTCGGCAAACCGCTTCTCGTTCGGGTGGTCGTCGAAGGCCACGTTGGCCGTGCCGGCGCGCGCGCCGAGCCGCGTGAACGCGCCCAGCTTGAGCGTGGTCGGCTGGTAGCCCTTGAAACGCAGCCAGGCCTGGGCCTGTTCGCGCGTGCCGACACCGCTTTCGGCCGCCATCGCGAGGGTTTCGATCGCCCACTGGTTGGACTGCTGGTAACGCTGGCCCCAGGCGTAGCTCACCAGGTTGTAGGGCCGCGCGTGCAGGGCCACCGAGCGCCGGGGGTCGTTCAACAGCTCGAACAGCGGCGCCTGCAGGGCCGGGGCCGGCACCACCCACGCGGCTTCCTGGCGCCACAGGTCGTCCAGGAAAAACTCGCCCAGGCCCTGGCGGTACAGGTCGCCGGTGGCGGTGCCGCACTGGTTGAGCTTGTGCAGCACGCGCCAGGGCCCTTGCGCCGTCTTGTAGGCCCAGCCCAGGTGCGAGTAGCGCAGCTGGTACTTGCTCAGGTCCTGCCCGGCGCGGCCCAGCACCACCACGCGCGCGCCGCTGCGGGCGTGCTCGGCGTCCAGCGCCTGCGCGGTCCTCTGCGCCAGCGCCATGCCCTGCTCGATGGTGTGCGCGGTGAGCGGCTTCTGTTCGCAGGATCGGCCGGCGTGGGCCACCGCCGTGAACATCAACGCGGCAGCGCATCCGCAAGCGAAACGCAGCGCGGCCTTCATTGCGTCACCCGTTCGTTGTGCAGCAGGGCGCGGCCCAGCTCGTTGGGGATGAAGGCCAGCACCTCGCCCGCCGCCGAGAGCAGCACGCCGGTGCCGATCACGCTGACCGCCACGACGGTGCCCACGCCGACCACCACACCCGAGGCCGCGCGCCCGGCGACCTCCACGCTGGCGCGGGCGCCGTCGGAAGCGCGTTCCAGCACATAGACCGTGCCGCGCGCGGTGCTCTCCACCGTTTTCACCACCAGCACCGCACCGGCGGTGGAGAAGGCCACCGGCAGCACGCTGACGGCCGCCGCGCCCGCCGAGGCGGTGACGACGACGGACGCCACGGGCAACAGGGACAACGCGGCCGAGGCCTCGCTCTGCGCCCGGGCCGGGGCGCTGGCGCAGGGACAAGGCCAGGCAGACGCTGGCGAGCAGCGACATCGATTTCAGTTTGAACGTGTTCATGGAAGACTCCGGCTGAAAAAGAAAAGAAGGGGTGGGTCGGTTCATTCGGCGGTGCCGGCGGCGCGTTCCTGCATCGCCTGCTGACGGCCGCGAATCTGGGCCTCGCTCAGGTCGGCCTCGTGGCGGTCGCGCAGGGTCTTGGCCAGCGTGAACGCCGAGGTGACGAGGTAGAGCCAGCTCACGCCCAGGTAGGCGCGGTAGGTGTCGTTGATCTCCATGCGCATCAGGCCCCAGCCGGTCAGGCCCATGGCGACGGCAAAACCGCCCCAGACCACGATGCGCCACATCGGCGTTTCGGCCTCGCCACTGAGCGCGGCCTTCTGGCCATCGCGCACCGCCTTGGACAACACGAACACGGTCGAGAGACAGAACACGTAGCCCATCACCATGAACGCGCGGTCCAGCGACTGCCCCGGCAGCCAGGCCAGGCCGGTGGCGCACAGGAAGACGGCGACACCGAACGAGACCCACACCTGCAGTTGCCAGGCACGGGTGTCGCGCATCACGATGAGGGAAGAACGGTTCGAGGCCATGTGAAAACCCTTGGGGTTGTTGAGGAGCCGCGATGGTGCCGCTGGCGCGCCTCGAAAGACCCGGGAAACTCGACCTGTATCGAAAAATGGCTGATCGGGTATCGATTTGCGATACCCGATCAGCCATCAGTGCAGCAGCTGGGCGACGCGCGCCTGCAAGGCCTCGGGCGTCACGGCCGAAGACGGCATCGGTTCGCCCACGTTCAGCCCGACGCGGTTGAACAGGCCGCGCCGGAACGGACGGACCATGGCGGTCTTCTCGCCGTGGCGCACCTCGACCCTACTGAAGAAGGAACCCCAGAGGTTGGTCAGCGCCATCGGGATCACCGGCACCTGCAGGCCATCGGCCTCGGCGCGTTCGAGGATCTTCATCACGCCACCCTTGAACGGCTGCAGCTGACCGTCGGCCGTGATGCCGCCTTCGGGGAAGATGGCCAGCAGCTCGCCCTCGCGCAGCACGGCGGCGGCGGCGTCGAACGCGGCCTCGTAGGCCGCCGCGTCTTCCTTCTGCGGCGCGATCGGAATCGCCTTGGCCAGCCGGAACAGCGCGCCCAGCACCGGCACGCGGAAGATGCGGTGGTCCATCAGGAAGCGGATCGGGCGCGGGCTCGCGGCCATGAGCAGCACCGCGTCGACAAAGCTCACGTGGTTGCAGACGATCACGGCCGCGCCGTCGGTGGGGATGTGCGCGTCGCCCGTGACCTTGAAGCGGTACACGCAGCGCGAGGCCACCCAGGCCACGAAACGCAGCAGGTACTCGGGCACCAGCATGAAGATGTAGAACGCCACCACCGCATTGGCCAGGCCCACCAGCAGGAACATCTGCGGGATCGTGAAACCCGCGCCGAGCAGGGCGCCCGCGATGAGCGCGCTGGCGATCATGAAGAGCGCGTTGAGGATGTTGTTGGCCGCGATGATGCGCGCGCGGTGCGTGGGCTGGCTGCGCATCTGGATCAGCGCGTACATGGGCACGCTGTACAAGCCGGCGAACAGGCTGAGCAGGGTCAGGTCGGCCAGCACGCGCCAGTGGCCCGACACCGCCATGAACTCGGCCACGCCCTGGCTGGCCACCGGCGGCAGGCCGCGCGAGGCGAAGTACAGGTCGATGGCGAACACGCTCATGCCGATGGCGCCCAGCGGCACGAGGCCGATTTCCACGTGCCGGCGCGAGAGCACCTCGCACAGCAGCGAGCCGGTGCCGATGCCGACCGAGAACACGATGAGCAGCAGCGAGGCCACCTGCTCGTTGCCGTGCAGCACCTCCTTGGCGAAGCTGGGGAACTGGCTCAGGAAGACCGCGCCGAAGAACCACATCCAGCTGATGCCCAGCACCGAGCGGAACACCACCGTGTTGCCGTGCGCGAGTTTCAGGTTGCGCCAGGTCTCGGTGAAGGGGTTCCAGTTGATCTTCAGGCCCGGGTCGGTGGCGGGCGTGGCGGGCACGTAATGCGCCGTCACCCGGCCGAGCACGGCCAGCGCCACGCAGCTGAAGCCCACATGGTGCGCGCCGATCTCGGGCACGGCGATGATCAGGCCGCCGGCCAGGTTGCCCAGCAGGATGCGCCACGAAGGTGCCCATCTCCACCATGCCGTTGCCGCCGGTGAGCTCGCGCTCGCCCAGGTGGTGCGGCAGGTAGGCGAACTTCACCGGGCCGAACAGCGTGGAATGCAGACCCATGAGGAAGGTGCAGGCCAGCAGCAGCACGATGTTCGTGCTGAAGAAGGCCCACGCGGCCAGGGCCATGATGAGCACCTCCAGCCGCTTCACGAAGACGATCAGCGTCTTCTTGTCGTACTTGTCGGCGAGCTGGCCGCTGGTGGCCGAGAACAGCAGGAAAGGCAGGATGAACAGGGCGCCGATCACCAGCCCGGCCAGGGTGGGGGGCAGCCAGGCCACCTGCAGCTGGTAGGTCACCAGCACGGTGAAGGCGAACTTGAACAGGTTGTCGTTCGCCGCGCCGAGGAACTGCGTCCAGAAAAACGGCGCAAAGCGGCGCTGGCCCAGCAGCGCGAACTGGCCGCCTTCGTGGGCCGGGGCGTGAGACGGATGGGCCACGGCGGACGTGGCGGTGGATGGGCTCATGTGCATCTCCTCCTGTTGGGCTTGTGCGGCGGATTCTGCCGCACGGCGCAGTGTCATGCTCCCCACCCCATCGGGCATCGTCTTCCGATACAGTCGATCCAGACCAAACCCCAAGTACCGCATCTCGATACCGGACACCCCATGAGCACCACCGCCGACCTCGTTCTCGCGCTCAAGAAGGAACTGAAGGCCGCGCAGATGACCTACGCCGACCTGGCGCAGGCCATCGGCATGGCGGAGTCCAGCGTCAAGCGCATGCTGGCCGGCGGCGACATGTCGCTCTCGCGCGTGGACGAGATCTGCCGCGCCCTGAAGCTGGATTTCGCGGAGCTGTCGCGGCGCGTGGCCGACACCCAGCCCCTGCTGCGCGAGATGTCGCAGGACCAGGAACGCGCGGTGGTGGCCGACAAGAAGCTGCTGCTCGTCGCCATCTGCGTGCTCAGCCAGTGGACGCTGGAGCAGATGACCGCGCAGTACCGGCTGAGCGAGGCCGAGTGCGTGAAGTACCTGGTGCAGCTCGACCGCATCGGCATCATCGAGCTGCGCCCGCTCAACCGCTACCGCCTCAAGCTGGCCAAGACCTTCCGCTGGCGCCCTCATGGCCCGGTGATGAACTACTTCCGCGAGCACGCGCTGCTGGACTATTTCGCCGGCGGCTTCGACGGCAGCGGCGAAGGCGTGATGCTGGTGCACGGCTCGGTCAGCCGCACGCTGGCGCCGGCCTTCCTGGAGCGCCTGCAGCGCGTCGCGCAGGACTTCGCGCAACAGCACCAGACCGACCAGAAGCTCAGCGAGAAGGACCGCGAGGGCTACACGCTGGTGCTGGCGATGCGCAGCTGGGAGTTCGAGGCTTTCACACAGCTGCGGCGCTGAGGCCGGCATGAACACCTCCGTGCCCCGCCACATCCTGCCCGTGCTGGTGCTGGCCCAGTTCCTGGGCACCTCGCTCTGGTTCGCGGTCAACGCCGTCATGCCCGACCTGCAGCGCGAGCTGGGCTGGCCCACCAGCGCGGTGGGCACACTCACCTCGGCGCTGCAGTTCGGCTTCATCGCCGGCACGCTGGTGTTCGCGCTGCTGGCCATCGCCGATCGGTTCGCGCCGCGCCTCGTGTTCCTGGTGTGCTCGCTGGCCGGTGCGGCCTGCACCGTGGGGGCCTGGTGGATGGTTCGCGACCACACCGCCTTGCTGGCCTGGCGCTTCGCCACCGGTTTTTTCCTGGCCGGGATCTACCCGGTGGGCATGAAGATCGCGGCGCAGTGGTACACGCGCGGCCTGGGCGGTGCGCTGGGCCTGCTCATCGGGGCGCTGGTACTGGGCTCGGCCAGCGCGCACGCGCTGCGCGCGCTCAGCGGCGCCCTGCCCTGGCCCACGCTCATGCTGGGCGTGGCGGCGCTGGCCGCCGCGGGCGGCCTGCTGCTGTTCTTCGGCACCAGCGACCCGCCCGGCGCAGCCCAGCGCGTGACCACGCTGCAATGGCGCGCCCTGGCGACGCTGTGGACGGATGCGCGCGTGCGCAGCTCGGTGCTCGGTTACTTCGGCCACATGTGGGAGCTCTACACCATGTGGGTGATGGTGCCGCTGGTGCTGGCGCACGCGCTTCGAGGGCACGGGGCTTTCCTGGACCGCGTTCCTCGTGCTGGGCGCGGGCGCCATCGGCTGCGCGGGCGGGGGCTGGCTCGCGCCGCGCTGGGGCAGCGCGCGGGTGGCGGGCACGCAACTCGCGCTCAGCGGCGCCTGCTGCCTCGCCGCGCCCTGGGCCCTGGGCGCGCCGACCCCGCTGTTCATCGGCTGGCTGCTGCTCTGGGGCATCACCGTTTCGGGCGACTCGCCGCAGTTCTCCACGCTGACCGCTCGCAATGCACCACCGCAGGCCGTGGGCAGCGTGCTCACGCTCACCAACAGCATCGGCTTCGCGATCTCCATCGCGAGCATCCTGCTGTTCGTGTCCCTGGCCGAACACGTGCCGCTGGGCGCGCTGCTGCCCTGGCTGGCGGTCGGGCCCGCGCTGGGGCTGTGGGCCTTGCGCCCGCTCTGGCGGGAGGACGCCCGCGCGCGCTGAGCACGGCGCGTGCGCTGGCGAACAGACCGGGCCGGGCACAGGTCCTACCGTGGAAACCCACCCGCCACGAAGAACCCCATGCCCCGGCCCCACCTGCTTCCTCCGCCGAACTGGCGCGCCCGCACCGCCGTGGGCCTGACCGCGCTGCTGGCGCTCGGCGCCTGCGCCGAATCGGCCCGCCACAGCGTGGCCGAGGGCACGGGCCCGAACCCGGTCCTGCCGGCACCGAACAAGACCCTGATCCCCACGGTGAACGTGGCGCCCGTCGTCGGCTGGCCCAGTGGTGCGGCGCCCACCCCCGCGCTGGGCACGCGCGTGACGGCCTTCGCGCGCGACCTGGCGCACCCGCGCTGGCTGCTGGTGCTGCCCAACGGCGACGTGCTGGTGGCCGAGTCCGCCGCGCCCCCCAAGCCGGAAGGCAGCGGGGGGCGGTTTCAAGGCCTGGGTCACCGGCCTGTTCATGAAGCGCGCGGGCGCGGCCGTGCCCAGCGCGAACCGCATCACCTTGCTGCGCGATGCCGACGGCGACGGCGTGGCCGAGTTCCGCTCGGTGCTGCTCAGCGGACTGCACTCACCCTTCGGCATGGCCCTGGTGGGCGAGCGCCTGTTCGTGGCGAACGCCGACGCGGTGCTCGGCTTTCCATACCGCACGGGCGACACCACCATCGGCGCGCCCGGCACCCCGCTGGTGGCCCTGCCGGCCGGCATCAACCACCACTGGACCAAGGGCCTGATCGCCAGCCCCGACGGGCAGCGGCTCTACGTGAGCGTGGGCTCCAACAGCAACGTGGGCGAGCGCGGCATGGCCGCCGAAGAAGGCCGCGCCGCGATCTGGCAGGTGGATGCTGCCACGGGCGCGCACCGCCTCTTCGCCACCGGCCTGCGCAACCCCGTGGGCATGGCCTGGGACGCCTCGGGCCGCACGCTGTGGACGGTGGTGAACGAGCGCGACGAGCTCGGCAGCGACCTGGTGCCCGACTACCTCACCTCGGTGCGCGACGGCGGCTTCTACGGCTGGCCCTACAGCTACCATGGCCAGCATGTGGACGCGCGCGTGCAGCCGCCGCAACCCGCGCTGGTGGCGCACGGCGATCGCACCCGACTATGCGCTGGGCCCGCACACCGCGTCGCTCGGCCTGGCCTCGTCCCGTGGCAGCGCCTTGCCCGCGCCGTTCGTGGGCGAGGGCATGTTCATCGGCCAGCACGGCTCGTGGAACCGCCAGCCGCACAGCGGCTACAAGGTGATCTTCGTGCCCTTTCAGGCGGGCCGCCCCGCCGGCATGCCGGTCGATGTGCTGACCGGCTTCCTGAATGCGGATGGCAAGGCCCAGGGCCGGCCGGTGGGCGTGGCGATCGACCGGCGCGGCGGCTTGCTCGTGGCCGACGACGCGGGCAATGTGGTCTGGCGGGTGAGCAACGAACGCTGACGCCAAAAAACGAGGGCCCGACCGGCAGACACCGGTCGGGCCCTCGTCGCGGTGAAGCGAGCGGAATGGCTCGTCAGCGCTTGCGGATCAGGCCGACCACGATCGAGACCAGGGCCATGACCAGGAAGACCACGAAAAGCAGCTTGGCGATGCCGGCCGCGCTGGCGGCGATGCCGCCGAAGCCCAGCACAGCGGCAATCAGGGCGATGACAAAGAAAACCACGGCGTAGTGCAGCATGGTGGGCTCCTGTGTGAGGCCGGTGGTCCGGCCTTTTGGTGGGTTCACAACGACCACCGTTGTGATGCCTTCACTGTAGGGACACCGGTGCTCGAAAGCTGCAAGCCCGAGCGCCGTTGTCTCGTAGGACGGCACCGACACTTCGCGCGCACGCCGCCTACTGGATCAGGCCGTTCTTCAGCGCGTAGTAGGTGAGGTCGCTGTTGCTCGTGAGCTTGAGCTTTTCGAGCACCCGCGTGCGGTAGGTGCTCACGGTCTTGATGCTCAGGAACATGGACTCGGCCATGTTGCCGATGGTCTCGCCCTTGGCCAGGCGCAGGAACACCTGCAGCTCGCGCTCGGACAGCAGCTCGTGCGGCGGGCGCTCGGCATCGCCCGCGGCGTTGTCGGCCAGCAGCTCGGCCACGGCCGGGCTGATGTAGCGCCGGCCGCGCGCCACGGTGCGGATGGCGGTGACGATGTCGTCGGGCGCGCAGTCCTTGTTCAGGTAGCCGCTGGCGCCGTAGCGCAGCAACGTGGTCGCGTACTGCGCTTCGGGAAAGCCGCTGAGAATGAGCACCGGCAGATCCGGAAAACGCGCCTTGATGGCCTGCAGCGCGTCCACGCCGCTGTGGTCGGGCATGGAGATGTCCATCAGCAGCACGTCCACCTCGCCGCCGCGCACGAGTTCGAGGGCCTCACGACCGTTGTTGGCCTCGCCCGTCACTTTCAGGTCCACGTGTTCGCTCAGGAACTGGCGCAGGCCCGACCGCACGATGGCGTGGTCGTCAACGATTCCGACTTTGATCATGGTGTCCTTGATGCTCTTTTGTGGGGGCCGCAAGCAATTTAACAGGCCGGCTCCCCGGGGGCAGTCAGACGGCTCCTACAACCCCGCCCCGCGCATCGGCCATGTCCTACACACGCTCGGCCCGCCGCCCGACATCCGGCAGCCGGCGGATTTCCTACAGTGACTCCACGGTCTTCTGACCGGTACCTGCAACCCAACCACAAGGAGTCGCCATGAACTGGGATCGCATCGAAGGCAACTGGAAACAAGTCAAGGGAAAGATGGTCGAGCAGTGGGGCAAGCTCACCGACGACGATTTCGACGTCGTGGCCGGCCGCCGTGAACAGCTCACCGGCAAGATCCAGGAGCGCTACGGCGCTGCGCAAGGACGAAGCCGAACGCCAGGTGGCGGACTGGGAACGCCGCGTCAGCGACGACTGGTTCGAAAACCCCAACGACCGCAAGCCGCACTGACCTGCGAATTTGCTTCATTCACCTTCGTCGGCCTGACCGGCGATCTGAAAGGACAACATCATGAAACGCAACACCCGACTCGCGGCCCTCGCGGCCGCCGCCATGCGCACCAGCCTGATCGTGGCCTGTGGCGAGAAGGAAGACGAAACCGTGGGCCAGCGCATGGACAGCACGGTGGAGCAAACCCAGGCAGCGGGCGCTGAACTGCGCGCCGATGCCAACAACGCCGCTCAGGACGTGAAGGCCGCCGGCAACGAAGCCGCCGACAAGATCGCCATGGGCGCCGCCGACGTGGCCATCACCGCCAAGGTGAATGCCGCCCTGGCCGGCGACTCGCAACTGAGTGCGCTCAAGATCAACGTGGACACCACCAAATGGCCACGTGGAACTCAAGGGCACCGCACCCGACCCCGCCGCCCGAGATCGCGCGACCGTCCTGGCCGCTGCCGTCGAAGGCGTGGTGAAGGTGGAAAACCGCCTGACCGTCGAGGCCAAGGGCTGACCAGCCCCCAGACCCATCTCTCTCTCTCTGAATTTCAAATGACCACCACCGCCACCGGCGGGCCCCGTCCACAGGGGCTCGCCGGTCGCTCCAAGAACCCAACCCCGAGGAGAATCCCATGAAACTGTCACACACCCTGCTGGCCATTGCCGCCGCCACCGCCGTCGTTCAGATCACCGGCTGTGCCGTGGCCCGCGATCAACAGACCGTCGGCGCCTACGTCGACGACGCCACCATCACCACCCGGGTGAAGGCCGCCTACGCCAAGGATCCGGTCGTGGCCGCCACCTCCATCCATGTGGAGACCCTCAACGGCACGGTGCAGCTCTCGGGCTTTGCCAAGTCCGCCGGTGAAAAGAGCGCGGCCGAGCGCCTGGCGCGTGAAGTCAACGGGGTGAAATCCGTCAAGAACGACATCGCGGTCCGCTGACCGCGAGCGACGGCCGCCGCGTGTAGGATTCCGCCTACACGAAAATCAGCGGCCGTGAAGGCGCGGGAACGCACAGGCGCGGCAAGATGGCCGCGTTTGTGCGTGAAGGCATCCTGGATGCCATTCGCCCGCACCGGATATCCTTGGAACGCTCACGCCCGCCTGCCCCATGTCGCCGCTCAGAACCTACATCGTCGAGGACAACAAGGTCATCTATGAGAACCTGGTGTCCACGCTGGAAGAGCTGGCCAATGTGGAAGTGGTCGGGCACGCCAGCGACGAAGAGACGGCCGTGCACTGGCTGCAACAGGGTGATCGGTTCGACCTCATGATCATCGACATCTTCCTGGTCACCGGCTCGGGCCTGGGTGTGCTGAAAGCCGCCCAGGAGTCGAATGTGCCGGCGCGCCGGGTGGTGCTCACCAACTACGCCACACCCGATATCCGCAAGCGCTGCGCGCTGCTGGGGGCGGACCGGGTGTTCGACAAGTCGTGCGAACTGGACGACTTGATCGCCTATTGCGAACGCATTTCCGACGGCTCGGCCACCGCGCCCGGCGGTCTTCAGTAGGTCCGGCCCGCCCCTCCAATGCCCTCCCCCCCTCCCATCCCTGGGCGCCGCGCACCCTGGCGAACCCCGCTGGCGATCGCGCTGGCGGTGTTGCTGGCGCTGGGGGTGTTGGCCGGGGCGGAGTGGACCTACCAGCGTGCCCTGGACTCCCTGGCCAGCCTGGGCGCGCGCGACACCGCGCGCAACGCCATCCAGACCGTGATGCGCCGCCTGCTGGACATGGAAACCGCCCAGCGCGGCTACCTGCTCACCGGCCGACCCCAGTACCTCGACCCCTACCAGGCCGCCGAAACCGACATCGCGCATGCCATCAGTCGCTTGCGCGAGCACTACCGCAGCGACCCCGATCTGCTGCGCCTGGTGGACAGCCTGCAGGAGCGCGCGCGCGAAAAAACCTCGGAGGTCACCGAGACCATCGCCCTGTACAACGCCGGCTCCCACGCCGCCTGGCACGGGCTGATGCTCACCGACATCGGCCGCGAGAAGATGGAAGGGGTGCGCCGGGTGGCCGACGTGCTGATGGTCACGGAAGAGCGCCGCCTGGGCATCGAGCGCGCGGCCATCTACCGCACGCTGGCGGTGGGCCACATCGGCGTGTACGTTCTGACGCTGTTGAGTCTGCTGGCCTACGTGTTCTTCCTGCGCAAGAACGCCGCCCTGCAGACCAGCCAGATCGAACATGCCCGCCATCTGCAGATGGAGCGCGATTCGCTGGAGAGCCAGGTGCGGCTGCGCACGGAAGAACTCGCGCAGCTCAACCTCGGCCTGCAGGAGATGCGCGACGGCGAGCGCAGCGGCCTGGCGCGCGCGCTGCACGACGACCTGGGCGCCCTGCTCACCACCGCCAAGCTCGACCTCACGCGGTTGCGCCACTCGCTGCACACCACCGACCCGGAGGTGACCGAGCGGCTGCGGCACCTGAGCTCCTCGCTGGACGAAGGCATCGGGATGAAGCGGCGCATGATGGAAGAGCTGATGCCATCGGCCCTGCACAACCTGGGCCTGCAGGCCGCGATCGAGCACCGCGCCACCGAGTTCGAGCAGCAGACGGGCATGACCATCGACCTCGCCTTCATGCCCGTGACGCTGGACGTGCCGTCCGAACAGGCGCTGTTCGCGGTGGTGCAGGGCGCGCTGTCCAATGTGGAGCGGCACGCCAGCGCCACGATCGTTTCGCTGCGCCTGGCCCAGGAAGGCATCCACGCGGTGGTGGAGGTGCAGGACAACGGACTGGGCTTTGCCGACCGCCAGGGCACCACCTCGGCCAGTGGACTGAGGAACCTGCGCCACCGCATCGAGTCGCTCGGCGGGCAGTTCAGCGTGCACTCCGTGCCGGGCTCGGGCACCCGCGTCATGGCGCGCCTGCCCTTGCGCCAGCGCGATCCGGCCCCGCCCGGTGCCCCACGTGCTACAACCTCGGGATGATGATCAAGTCCTCCATCGAACGTGTGGCGCGCAACCGCTTCGGGATGCCCATCATCCTGGCGCTGGCGCTGATCATGCTGGTGGTCAACGAAGCCAGCTACCAGCATTCGCGTTCGACGCTGATGCAGGGCATCACGCTGAGCGATGCGCGCCAGCAGGCCGCCCGCACCCTGCAGGCCCTCACCGACGCCGAGGTCGCGGTGCGCGCCTTCATGCTCAGCGCCCAGCAGGCCGACCTGAGCAACTACCGCGAGGCCATCAACGAGATGGAGGGGGTTCAGCAGGATGCGTTCAAGCGGCTGGAAGAGCTGGACCCCAAGCGCACCGTGTCGGTGGTGAACGTGCGCAAGCGGATCGAGGAGCGCACGGCCACCTTGAACCAGTGGGTGAGCATGACTGAGCAGGGCCGGCGCATGGATGCCCAGACACTCGCCGTGAGCGACCAGGGCCGCCTGCGTTATGCCGAACTGCGCCAGGAGTTCGAATTCGTGCTCGAACGCGCCGCCGCGATCCAGAAGACGGCGCGGGTATCGCTCTACGACGCGATGATGATCAACCGGCTGGCGATCCACCTGCTGGTGCTGGTGGCCTGGGTGGCGCTGATCCTGTTCATGCGCCAGTTGCGCGACAACGACCGGCGCCAGTCCGAGGAACACCAGCGGCTGGCGCACGCAGGTGGCCTTGCGCACCACCGCACTGCGCAACCTGGCCGGCCACCACGTCAACGCCCGGGAAGACGAGCGCGGGCGGGTGGCGCGCGAGCTGCACGACGAGATGGGCGGCCTGCTCACCGCGATGAAGCTCGACATCGCGCGCCTGCGCCGCGTGCCCGCCCTGCCGCCCCCGGCGCTGGAGCGCCTGGCCAGCATCGAACAGCGCCTGACCGAGGGCATTGCCGTGAAGCGGCGCATCATCGAACACCTGCGGCCGTCCTCGCTGGACCAGCTGGGCCTGATCCCCGCGCTGGAAATGCTCTGCCAGGACGCGGCCGGCCGCATGGGCATCGAGGTGGAGATGCACCTCTCGCCGGTCGAACTCGGCAAGGACGCGGAACTCACCGTGTACCGGCTGGTGCAGGAGTCCCTGACCAACGTCCAGAAGTACGCGCGGGCCCACCGCGTGTGGGTGGGACTGGCCCAGGAGGACAGCACGGTGCGCGTCTCGGTGCGCGACGACGGCCAGGGATTCGACATCGACAGCGTGCCGGCGGGCCACCACGGCCTGCTGGGCATGCGGGTGCGGGTGGAGTCGCACAGCGGCCAGCTGCACGTCCACAGCGAGCCGCGCCAGGGCACCCTGGTCGAGGCCGAGCTGCCGGCGAAGACCGTGGACACCCCCGCCGCAGATCCGGCCTGAACGCGCCGCCCTGCCCGCCGGCCCATGTCCCGCTCACGGCCCACCCACCCGCTGCCGCACCGGCTGACCCACCTCACGGCCTGGGAGCGGCAGGCGGTGGCCTTGCTGCCGGCGGTGCTCGTGGGCGCCGCCAGCGCCACCTGGGCCTCCCTCCCCGGCCCCGCCCCCTGGCTCATGGCCTGGATCGTGTACTGCGCCACCTACGTGGGTCTGGTCTGGCACCTCGCCGCGCGGCTGGACGCAACCGCCACCCAGCAGCGCGCGCAACGCGAAGACCCGGGTGCCGCGATGCTGTTCGTGCTGGTCACCGCCGCGGCTTGCGCGAGCCTCGTGGCGGTGGCGATGAACGTACAGGCCACACAGGCGCTGCAAGGCTGGCAGCGCGCGTCCAGCCTCGGGCTCATGGCCTTGTCGCTGGCCGGGGCCTGGCTGCTGATCCAGGGCGTGTTCACGCTGCACTACGCGCGGGTGTATTACCGCAGCCAGGGCAGTGCAGACACGCCGGACCGGGGGCTCGGCTTTCCCGACGGCAAGGACCCGGACTACCTCGACCTGCTGTACTACAGCGCGGTGATCGGCATGACTTCTCAGGTGTCCGACGTGAGCATCCGCAGCCGCGGCATGCGGCACCTCACGCTGGTGCACGCCCTGCTGTCGTTCGCGTTCAATCTGATCGTGCTGCGCCACGGCGGTCAACGTGTTCGCCAGCGCCGGGCGCTGAGAGCCGCCCGGCTCAAGGCGTGAGCGTGGTGGCCAGGGCCGAGACGGCGGTGTTCATGCCCGCCACGGCCCGCACGAAATGGGCCTCGACGTCGAACCAGGGATGGACCGCTGCCGCCGACACGGCGATCACCAGGGTCGCGAGGTAACCCACGATGGCAGGTGCGGGCATGTGCATGAGGTCCTCCGTGAATGGCTTCGGCGTTCCAGAGGGCATCCTTCGCGCGTGGTTCCACTGTAGGGACGGCTGGCCCGCCGCCCCACCGGACAACGGCGGCTTGGGGTGTCGGACGTGTCCTACAAAAGCGACAGGCGGCGGCCTGTAACCAGCGTGTAACTGGTTTCACGGATAATTGAAACCAAATTACAAACCGGCCTCGCGGCCCCTTCTGGAGACAGCTTCCATCATGTCCATGCGCGCCACCAAGATCGTTGCCACCCTGGGTCCTGCCTCCAGCGACCCCGACCTGCTGGAGCGGATGATCCGCGCCGGTGTCAACGTGGTCCGGCTCAACTTCTCGCACGGCACCGCCCAGGACCACATCGACCGCGCCGAACTGGTGCGCGCGGCGGCCCAGCGCGCGGGCCGCGAGGTCGGCATCATGGCCGACCTGCAGGGGCCCAAGATCCGCGTCGGCAAGTTCGCCCAGGGCAAGGTCATGCTGGAGCCGGGCATGCCCTTCGTGCTCGATGCCTCGCGCACCGAACCCGGCGACATCGAGGGCGTGGGCCTGGACTACAAGGAGCTGCCGCGCGACGTGAAGGCCGGCGACACCCTGCTGCTCAACGACGGCCTGATCGTGCTCACCATCAACAAGGTGGTCGGCCCGGCGGTGCACACCACCGTCAAGCTCGGCGGCGAGCTGTCCAACAACAAGGGCATCAACAAGCAGGGCGGCGGCCTGACCGCCCCCGCGCTGACCGCCAAGGACATGGACGACATCAAGACCGCCATGGGCCTGAAGGCCGACTACGTGGCGGTGAGTTTCCCCAAGAACGCGACCGACATGGAACTGGCCCGCCAGCTCTGCAATGTGGCTGGCGCCGCCCTGGCCCACAAACCGGCGCTGATCGCCAAGATCGAACGCGCCGAGGCGATCCCCGAACTGGCCGCGATCCTCAAGGTGTCCGACGGCATCATGGTCGCGCGCGGCGACCTCGCGGTGGAAGTGGGCAACGCGGCGGTGCCCGGCCTGCAGAAGCACATGATCCGCCTTGCGCGCGAAATGGACAAGGTGGTCATCACCGCCACGCAGATGATGGAGAGCATGATCGTCAACCCGGTGCCCACGCGCGCCGAGGTGAGCGACGTGGCCAACGCGGTGCTCGACGGCACCGATGCGGTGATGCTCAGCGCCGAGACCGCCGCCGGCCGCTTCCCGCTGGAAACCGTGATGGAGATGGCCGACATCTGCTCGGAAGCCGAAAAGGCCGAGTACCGCGAACTGTCTGCCGACTTCCAGGGCAAGACCTTCAAGCGCATCGACCAGTCCATCGCCATGGGCGCGCTGTTCACCGCCCACCACCTGGGTGCCAAGGCCATCGTGGCGCTGACCGACTCGGGCTCCACCGCGCTGTGGATGAGCCGGCACAACGTGCGCATGCCGATCTACGCCATGACGCCCAACCTCTCGACCCAACGCCGCATGACGCTCTATCGCAATGTGCGACCGCTGCTCATGGACAACAGCACCGATCGCGACTCCGCGCTGCTGGACGCCGAGGCGCACCTGAAGAAGCGCGGCATCGTGCAGACCGGCGATGTCTACGCCATCACCGTGGGCGAACCCATGGGCCAGCCCGGCGGCACCAACACGCTCAAGATCTGCCGCGCGGCTTAAGCGAGCCCCCCCGCCGCGCTGCGCGCGTCCCCCTCAAGGGGGGCGCACCCTGGGACCGGCAAAGCCGGATCCTCGTGTGCCCTGCGCAAAGGCAGCGCCTACTCAGTCAAACCGAAGCGAGACGCCGGTCACGAACATCGTGTCGGCCTTCTTGAGGTTGGTCCCGGGGTCGCTGTCGTAGCGGTAGCTCAGCCCCGCCGACAGGTTGAGCGTCTGTGTCATCGCGACCGTGAGGCCCGTGTCCAGCACGGCGCGGTATTTGCCCGAATCCCGCAAGTCCGGGTACAGCGAGAACTTCTGGCGCAGGCTGGTGGTCTCGGTGAGCTTGTGGCTGGACTCCTCCGCCAGCACCAGCTCCAGGCGGCCGTACCGGTCGCGCATGGCGCCAGCGATGTCGGTGGACCGGATGTAGCGGTCGTAGGTGTAGCCCAGACCGACCGACACGTCGAAGAAGCCCCGCTCCTCCTGCCACACGTGCCGGCCCACACCACTGCGCAACCGAGGTCCGGCTGGAGATGTTGGCCAGCCGGTCGCGCAGCAGCTCGCCCGAACCGAAGCCGAACCAGTCCACCGAGAAGTCGCGGTTGTACTGGGTGCGCAGGCCGTAGCGCTCGGTGGTGTCCACGCCCGAACTGCGCGCGCGGTCGGCCTTGGCGGCCCAGGTCCACTTGTCGTCGTCGGTCTCGCGCGCGCCCTCGGCCGCGAGGTTGAGCGTGCCGGCGTTGTTGTTGCCCGAGGAGATGTTGGCGCCGGCGGTCAGCAGGTAGCGCCATTGGCGATCGGGTTTGAGCGTGACCTGGGCCTGCGAGAGCGCTGGCGCGAGCAGGGCCGAGACGGCGGTCAGTGTCGCGATCAGGGGGCGGCAGGGCATGGCGAGTCCTTTCTTGTTGTTCCGGAATGGCAAAGTGATCCTTAAGAGGGTTCGCCTTGGCGGGGCCGCAGTTCCCCGTGTTTTGTGACGAAAGGTTTCGATTCGCCTTGAATCCACCCACCGCCCGGCCGCGTAAAACCCGAATGACCACCCATTCACCGATCCCCACGCCACGCCGTCGCCTGCTGGCAACGCTCGCGCTGCTGCCGTGGCTGCAGGCTTGCTCGCCGCTGCGCCTCATCAATGCCACCGTCAGCAGCGACACGCACACGGTGCTGCGCGACCAGGCCTACGGCAGCCACGCGCGCCAACGGGCCGACGTGTACATCCCCGCCCCTGCCATCACCGCCGCGCCCCTCGCCGTGTTCTTCTATGGCGGCAGTTGGAGCAGCGGCGACCGGGCGGACTACCGGTTCGTCGGCGAGGCCCTGGCCTCGCGCGGCATCGTCACCGTGGTGGCCGACTACCGTCTGAGCCCCGATGTGCGCTACCCGGTGTTCCTGGAGGACGGCGCCGACGCGGTGCGCTGGGCCGCCGACCACGCGGCGTCGTTCGGCGCCTCGCGCGAACACGTCTTCGTGGTGGGCCACAGCGCGGGCGCCTACAACGCGGCCATGCTGGCGCTCGACCCTCGCTGGCTGGCGCGCGTGGACCTGGCCCCGCGCCAGTTGGCCGGCTGGGTGGGCCTGGCCGGGCCCTACGATTTCCTGCCCATCGGCAATCCCCAGGTGCAGGTGGCCTTCGAATGGCCCCACACGCCGGCCGACTCGCAGCCCCTGTTCCACGCCAACGCGGGCCATGCCACGCCCCGGCGCGTGCTCCTGCTGGCCGCCCGGAAAGACACCCTGGTGAACCCGCAGCGCAACACGCTCGCCATGGCTCGGGCGCTGGAAAGGCGAGGCACGCCGGTGGACGTCGAGCTGTTGGACCGCGTCAACCACACGACGTTGATCGGTGCGATGGCACGCCCGCTGCGCGGACTGGCGCCGGTGCTGGATCGCGTCAGCGGTTTCCTGAACCGGCCACCGGCCTGACCGGCCAGGCGGCGCGGCACCGCGCCAGCCACGCGAAGCCCTGCCGGGCCGTCACCGCGCATGCCGCCCCCAGCAGCAGGCCCACGGCGATGTCCGACACGAAGTGCAGGCCCAGGAACACCCGGCTCCAGGCGATGGCCAGCGCCACCCCGCCCGCCACGGCCAGCCAGCGGCGTGGGCGCGACGGTGCGAACAGCGTGAGCGCCAGGGCCCAGGCGCCCGCCACCGCCGCATGAAAGCTGGGAAAACTCGCCGTCGCCGCATGTTCGAGCCACTGCCCGCCCAGGCCCAGTTCGAAGGGCCGGGCCACGTGCACCGTTTCGCGGATGCCGCGCACCGCCAGCCAGGCCAGCACCATCGCCAGGCACATGCCGAGGAACTGCCGGCGCCCGGTTGGACCGAACAGCAGCAGGGGCACCAGGCCCAGCACCGCCAGGGCGGGCAGGTCGGTGGACACCCAGCGCGCCAGCGCGAGCAGCCAGGCCGGCGTGTCGGCCGTGGCGTTGATCCAGAGGAAAAGCAGGGTGTCGAGTTGGGTCATGGCAGGGTGGAAAGTTCGACCCAGTCTGGCCGGCGCACATTAAGGGCGTGTGAAATGACACAAGTCCGTCACCTCCGGCCAACAGGTCGAAAGTTAAAATGCCGGGTTACACCACGGTTACCAACTGATTAAGGGGAATCTCATGGCGCTCGTTTCCATGCGCGAACTGCTCGACCACGCCGCCGCCAACGGCTACGGCATTCCGGCTTTCAACGTCAACAACCTCGAACAGGTGCAGGCCGTGATGGCCGCCGCCGACGAAGTCGGCGCGCCGGTGATCCTGCAAGCCAGCGCCGGCGCCCGCAAATACGCCGGCGAGCCCTTCATCAAGCACCTGATCCAGGCCGCGATGGAGGCCTACCCGCACATCCCCCTGGTGATGCACCAGGACCACGGCACCTCGCCCAAGATCTGCGAAGGCGCGATCAACCTGGGCTTCGGCTCGGTGATGATGGACGGTTCGCTGATGGAAGACGGCAAGACCCCGGCCTCGTTCGACTACAACGTGGACGTGACCCGCAAGGTGGTGGACATGGCGCACAAGGTCGGCGTCACCGTGGAAGGTGAGCTCGGCTGCCTGGGCAACCTGGAAACCGGCGAAGCCGGCGAGGAAGACGGCATCGGCGCCGAAGGCAAGCTGGACCACAGCCAGATGCTGACCGACCCCGAGGAAGCCGCCGTCTTCGTCAAGGCCACCCAGCTCGACGCCCTGGCCATCGCCATCGGCACCAGCCACGGCGCCTACAAGTTCAGCCGCAAGCCCACCGGCGACATCCTGGCGATCAGCCGCGTGAAGGAAATCCACAAGCGCATTCCCAACACCCACCTGGTGATGCACGGTTCCTCGTCCGTGCCGGCCGAGCTGCTGGCCATCATCAACCAGTACGGCGGCAAGATGAAGGAGACCTACGGCGTGCCGGTCGAGGAGATCCAGGAAGCCATCAAGCACGGCGTGCGCAAGATCAACATCGACACCGACATCCGCCTGGCGATGACCGGCGCGGTGCGCAAGTTCCTGGCCGAGAACCCCGACAAGTTCGACGCCCGCGAGTGGCTCAAGCCCGCGCGCGAAGCCGCCAAGCAGGTCTGCAAGGCCCGTTACCTGGAGTTCGGCTGCGAAGGCCAGGGCAGCAAGATCAAGGGCGAGAGCCTGCAGGTCGTCGCGGCGAAGTACGCCAAGGGCGAACTCGCCCAGCTCGTGAACTGAGCGTCCACCGCTCCCTCGAAAACGCCACCACCGCCGGTGGCGTTTTTCATGGCGCTCAATCCTCCCATGCAGCGGCCTGGATGGCCGCCACGATCTCGCGGCCCGAGCGCACCAGCGCAGGCCCGAAGTTCTCGTGCAGCAAGGCCCCCTGCAGGCGCGAGGCCGGCCCGCCCACGGTGAGCGCCAGCGGCTCGCGGCCGTCGCCCAGGTCGATGCCCACGCCGATCGCGGCGATCTCGCTCTCCCATTCGGATTCCGACGTCACGCAGCCGCGCTCGGCGTGGTCGGCCTCGGCGCGCCGCAGCCCGGCTTCGCGCACCGGCCACAGCGCCGCGTTTTCCGCCTGCAGCCGGCCGGCGATCAGCGCCCGCATGCCCGGTGGTGTGGCGCACCAGATCGCACGCCCCATCGCGGTCTCGGCGAACGGCAGGCGCGTGCCCACGTCCAGCCCGAGGATGAGGCGCGCCGTGCTGCGGCAGTGCGCTACATAGACCACCGAGGTGCCATGCCGCACACCCAAGGAGATCGCGGCCTGGGTGTGCTCGGCCAACGTCTCCATGAACGGCCGCGCGATGCGCCCGACCTGGAAGTTGGACAACACGCTGAAGCCCAGCGAGAGCACCGCCGGGCTCAGCGCGTACTCGCCAGTGGCCGCGCGGTGCCGCAGGTAGCCCAGGCTGGTCAGCGTGAACGTGAGGCGCGAGACGGTAGCCTGCGGCAACCCGGTGCGGCGCGCGAGTTCCTGGTGCGCGAGCCAGCGGTCCGACGGGCCGAAGCTGCGCAGCACCGTGAGCCCGCGCGCCAGGGCGGTGACGAAACGGCGGTCCTCGGCGGGATCGATGTCGGCCAGCGGGGTCGCTGGCGTGTGGCGCTGGCGCCCCATGGGATGTCTCCTTTTTCTGCAGATCGGAATACGGCACCTCCCGTATTCCGCGCATCGGAATTCTGAGGCTCTTTCGTCGGATGCCGGATGCTCGGTTTCCCTGAATGGCATTTACACGGCCAAGGCGTGGACCGTATATTGATCTTCATCTTCTTGTTTTCCGCCAAGCGGAATCAAACACCATGCCCTCGCAAACGGCCCACTGGCCGCCCGGCCTGCCCCGGCAACTCACGCTGCCGCAGACCAACCTCTTCTACAACCTCGAGGTCTCGGCCACGCGGTTTCCCGACAAGCCCTTCATCGTCTTCTACGACACGCCGCTGAGCTACGCGCGCTTCCTGCGCGAGGCCGAGCACATCGCCGGGCACCTGCAACAGGTGTGCGGCGTGAAGCCGGGCGACCGCGTGCTGCTGTGCATGCAGAACAGCCCGCAATGGGCCCTGGCCTTCTACGGCATCCTGCGCGCCAACGCGGTGGTGGTGCCGGTGAACCCGATGAACCGCGAGGAAGAGCTGCGCCATTGCCTCAGCGACAGCGGCGCGCAGGCGGCCTTCGTGGCGCAGGACCTGTTGCCGCAGCTGCGACCGCTGCTCACCACCGAGGCCGAGGGCGAAGGCCTGCGCCACCTCGTGGTCGCCACCTACAGCGACCACCTGCGCGTGCCCACCGAACTGCGCGTGCCCGACTTCGTGGTCGCGCCGCGCTCACCCATCGAAGGCCCCGGCCTCGTGGCCTGGGCCGACATGGTGGCCGCCGCCCGCGCGCCCGGGCCGCTGACCACCGGGCCCGACGACCTCTGCGCCATGCCCTACACCTCGGGCACCACCGGCCTGCCCAAGGGCTGCATGCACACCCACCGCAGCGTGATGAGCACGCTGGTCGGCGGCGTGCGCTGGTTCGGCACCTCGCAGGACGCGGTCTGTCTCTCGGTGCTGCCCTTCTTCCACGTCACCGGCCTCTCCGGCAGCCTGAACGGCCCGCTGTACGCGGGCGCGACCCTGGTGGTGCTCTCGCGCTGGGACCGCGAGGTCGCCGCGATCTGCATGCAGCGCTACCGCGTCACGATGTGGCAGGCGATCTCCACCATGGTGATCGACTTCCTCGCGCACCCGCAGCTCGACCAGTTCGACCTGGCCAGCCTGGCCTGCGTGCGCGGCGGCGGCGCGGCCATGCCCGACGCGGTGGCCGCGCGCCTCAAGGCGCTCACCGGGCAGGACTACATCGAGGGCTACGGCATGTCCGAGACCATGGCCGCCACCCACATCAACCCCACGCACCGGCCCAAGCCCCAGTGCCTGGGCCTGCCGGTGTTCGACGTGGACGCGCGCGTGCTCGACCCCGACACCCTGACCGAACGCCCCGCCGGCGAGACCGGCGAGATCGTGGTGCACGGGCCGCAGCTCATGCAGGGCTACTGGCGCAACCCGCAGGCCACCAGCGAGGCCTTCATCGAGATCGACGGCCAGCGCTTCCTGCGCACCGGCGACCTCGGCCACGTCGACGAAGAAGGCTACTTTTTCATGACCGACCGGCTCAAACGCATGATCAACGCGAGCGGCTTCAAGGTCTGGCCGGCCGAGGTGGAGGCGCTCATGTACCACCACCCGGCGATCCAGGAAGCCTGCGTGATCGGCGTGCGCGACGCGCGCCGCGGCGAGACCGTCAAGGCCCTGGTGGTGCTGCGGCCTGGACAGCGGGGCCAGGTCAGCGAACAGGACGTGATCGACTGGGCGCACGGCCACATGGCCGCCTACAAGAGCCCGCGCATCGTGGAATTCGTGGAAACGCTGCCCCGCTCGGGCAGCGGCAAGGTGATGTGGCGCGAACTGCAGGCGCAGCAGGCCGCGCGCGACGCACAGACACCCCATCCCTCCTGAGCAACCGCCCACCCGGCATCACCACAGAAGGAGACAAGGCATGCAACACCCCTCATCACCCCCCTCGAAGCGCCGCCGCGCGCTGCTGCTGGCCAGCGCCGCCAGCGCGGGCCTGGCCCCGTTCGGCCTCGCGCAGGCGCAATCGCCCGCGTACCCGAACCGCCCCGTGACCATGATCATTCCCTGGCCCGCCGGCGGCTCGACCGACCGCCACCTGCGTGCGCTCGCCGAGATCGCCAGCAAACACCTGGGCCAGCCCATCGTGATCGAGAACCGCCCCGGTGCCGGCGGCACCCTGGGCCCCAGCACCATGGCGCAAACCGCCAAGCCCGATGGCTACACCATCGCCCAGTTCCCGCTCGGCCTGCTGCGCATGCCGCACATGCAGAAGACCAACTGGGACCCGCTGACCGACTTCACCTACATCATCGGCGTCTCGGGCTACACCTTCGGCCTCACCGTCAAGGCCGACTCGCCCTACAAGACCTTCAAGGACTACATCGAGGCCGCGCGCAAGCAGCCCGGCGCCATCAACTACGGCTCCACCGGCACCGGCAGCAGCCCGCACCTGCTGATGGAAGAGCTGGCCGGCAACGCCAAGGTGCAGCTCACGCACGTGCCCTTCAAGGGCAACGCCGACCTGCAGGCCGCCCTGCTCGGCGGCCATGTGATGGCGCAGAGCGACGCCAGCGGCTGGGACAAGTACGTGGACGGCGGCCAGATGCGCCTGCTGGTCACCTTCGGCGAACAGCGCACCCAGCGCTGGCCCGAGGTGCCCACCGCGCAGGAGCTCGGCTACGGCGTGGTGTCCACCTCGCCCTATGGCCTGGCCGGCCCCAAGGGCATGGACCCGGCCGTCACCAAGGTGCTGCACGATGCGTTCAAGAAGGCCATGGAGGACCCCAGGCACATCGAGGTGCTGGGCCAGCTCAACCAGGCCATGTGGTACCGCAGCGGCGACGACTACCGCAAGTGGGCGGCCGAGACCTACGCCAAGGACAAGACCCTGATCGAGCGCCTGGGGCTCGCCGCCAAATAGGCGCCGCACCGGCGGACTCGACTTTCGGCCCCATCCCGCCGCCAACTTGCGATAATCTCCCGGAATGGTTCAAAGCCCGTTGGCTGTTCAACGGGCTTTTTTCTTGTCCTGCTTTTTTCCGATCCGATCATGACCTCTGCCTTGCACACCTCGGCCCTGACCTCCCTGCCCCTGCTGGCGCGCGGCAAGGTGCGCGACAACTACGCCGTGGGCGACGACCGCATTCTGATGGTGGCGAGCGACCGCATCAGCGCGTTCGACGTGATCATGGGCGAACCGATCCCCGGCAAGGGCGAGCTGCTCACCCGGCTCTCGCTGTTCTGGTTCGACCAGCTCGGCCCCAAGGGTTTGAACATCTGCCCGATCCACCTCACCGGCGACGCACCCGAGAGCGTGGTCTCGCCCGCCGAGGTGCCGCAGGTCACCGGCCGCTCGATGCTGGTGCAGCGCCTCAAGCCGATCCCGGTGGAAGCCGTGGTGCGCGGCTACCTGGCCGGCAGCGGCTGGAAGGAGTACCAGGAAAGCCGCTCGGTCTGCGGCGTGAAGCTGCCCGAGGGCCTGCAGAACGCCTCGCAATTGCCCGAGCCCATCTACACGCCCGCGGCCAAGGCGGCCATGGGCGAGCACGACGAGAACATCACCTTCGAGCGCACGGTCGAGATGATCGGCCCCGAACTCGCCGCGCAGATTCGCGACGTGTCGATCGCGCTCTACAAGGCGGCCGCGGCGATCGCGCTGAAGAAGGGCATCATCATTGCCGACACCAAGTTCGAGTTCGGCCTGGACAAGGCCGGCAAGCTGGTGCTCATGGACGAGGTGCTCACGCCCGACAGCTCGCGCTACTGGCCGGCCGAGAGCTACGTGGTGGGCCAGAACCCGCCCAGCTACGACAAGCAGTTCCTGCGCGACTGGCTGGAGACCGCGCAGGTCAGCGGCAAGCCCTGGGACAAGACCCCGCCCGCGCCGCGCCTGCCGCGCGAGGTGATCGAGAAGACCGCCGCCAAATACCAGGAGGCGCTCACGCGCCTCATGAACTGATCAGCTGAGAACCACGCTGGAGAGGCGGCGGCGGTAGGTCGCCACCGTCGGGTCTTCCGGCGGCACCTGGCCTTCGGCCACCTTGGGCTTGGGTGGGTCGATCACGTCGAGGATGGCGATGAAGGTCTTGCGCGCCAGCTCCTCTTTCCAGGCCTTGTCGCGCATCAGGATCTCCAGCAGTTCGTCCATGGCCGCCGTCCACTGGCCGTAGGCCATGAGCAGTTGCGCGAGCGCGAAGCGCGATTCGAAGTCGCGCTTGTTGGCGGCGATGGCGGCCTGCAGCTCCGCCGCGCGGGCATCGGGGTCGGCCACCTCGGCCTGCGCATCGCGCGCGGCCATCCAGCGCTGCAGCGAGTCGAGCCGGCGCACGCCCGCGGCCTTGGCGATCACCGGGGCGAACGCCACCTTGGCGTCGTCGTCCTGCCCCATCTCCAGCAGCAGCTTCACGAGGTCGAAGCGCGCGTCGTCGTTGTCCGGTGCCGCCTGCACCGCCTCGCGCATCTTCTCCAGCGCGCCGTCCAGATCGCCCTGGGCGAGCGCGTCCTGCGCATCGGGCTCCACCGCCTCGGCCTCGGCTTCGTCGCCGCCGGGGGGCAGGTGCTTGTCGAGGAAGGCCTTGATCTGGCCCTCGGGCATCGCGCCCATGAAACCATCGACCGGCTGACCGTTCATGAGCAGCACGCAGGTGGGAATGCTGCGGATGCCGAAGGCGGCGGCGAGCTGCTGCTCCTGGTCGGAATCGATCTTGACCAGCTTGAAGCGGCCGGCGTAATCGGCCTCCAGCTTCTCCAGCAGCGGGCCGATCACCTTGCAGGGGCCGCACCACGGGGCCCAGAAATCCACCAGCACGGGGGTGTGCATCGAAGCCTCGATGACCTCGGCTTCAAAGTTGGCGACGGTGACGTTGATCATGGGAGCGGCCTGGGCAAACGTAAAATCCACACTTTACCGGAGACGCCATGCCCTGCCATGCGCGCGACCGCTCCAGCCCCCCGCGGGGGGCGCACCGGCCAGAGGCACCGTCATGAACTCCATCCAAGTGGGTGTGCTCATGGGCTCCAGCAGCGACTGGGACACCATGCAGCACGCCGTGCAGATCCTGCAGGACTTCGGCATCGCGCACGAGGCGCGCGTGGTCTCGGCGCACCGCATGCCCGACGACATGTTCACCTACGCCGAGGCGGCCGCCGGGCGCGGGCTCAAGGCGATCATCGCCGGGGCCGGCGGCGCGGCGCACCTGCCGGGCATGCTGGCGGCCAAGACCGTGGTGCCGGTGCTCGGCGTGCCGGTGGCCAGCAAACACCTCAGTGGCGTGGACTCGCTGCACAGCATCGTGCAGATGCCCAAGGGCATTCCCGTGCGCAACCTTCGCCATCGGCGCGGCCGGCGCGGCCAACGCGGCGCTGTTCGCCGTGGCCCTGCTGGCCAGCCACGACCCCGAGCTGCGCCACAAGCTCGACACCTTCCGCGCCCAACAGACCGCCGCCGCCCGCGCGATGACCCTGCCCGCATGAGCCTCAAGACCCTTCTCCCCGGCAACCCTTCCGTGCACAGCGGCCAGCAGACCACGCTGGGCGTGATGGGTGGCGGCCAGCTCGGCCGCATGTTCGTGCAGGCGGCGCAGGCCATGGGCTATTTCACCGTGGTGCTCGACCCCGATCCGGCCAGCCCCGCCGGCCTGGTCAGCCACCACCACATCAAGACCGCCTACGACGACGAGCAGGGCCTGGCCCAGCTGATGCAGCGCTGCGACGCCATCACCACCGAATTCGAGAACGTGCCGGCGCACGCCCTGCTCACGCTCGCGGCCCAGCGGCCGGTCGCCCCGTCCGCCGCCTGCGTGGCCGTGGCGCAGGACCGCGTGAAGGAGAAGGCCCACTTCGAGCACTGCGCGCCCATCAGCGGCGTGGCACCGGCGCCGCACGCCGTCATCACCACCGACGCCTCGCTCAAGGCCGTGCCGGCCGATCTGCTGCCCGGCATCCTGAAGACCGCGCGCATGGGCTACGACGGCAAGGGCCAGGTGCGCGTGTCCACGCGCGAGGAACTCGCCGCCGCCTGGGACGACCTGGACAAGGTGCCCTGCGTGCTGGAGAAGCTGCTCCAGCTGCGCGCCGAATGCTCGGTGATCGTGGCGCGCGGCGCCGACGGCCAGGTCGTGAGCTTCCCGGTGCAGAAGAACACGCACCACGACGGCATCCTCGCCCTCACCGAGGTCTTCGACGGCGCGCTCGATCCCACCCTGGCACAGCGCGCGCAGGCCAGCACGGTGGCCATCGCGAACCACCTGCAGTACGTGGGCGTGCTGTGCGTCGAGTACTTCGTGGTGCAGAACGCCGATGGCGCGCTCGACCTTGTGGTCAACGAAATGGCGCCGCGCCCGCACAACAGCGGCCACTACACGCAGAACGCCTGCGACCTGTCGCAGTTCGAAGCCCAGGTGCGCGCGCTTGCCGGCCTGCCGCTGCCCACGCCGCGCCAGCACAGCCCGGCCATCATGGTCAACCTGCTGGGCGATCTCTGGTTCGCGCCCAATGCCGTGCGCGCGCAAGCCAGCAGGACACCCGTGTCGCCGCCCTGGGGCGCGGTGCTGGCCCTGCCCGGCACCCACCTGCACCTCTACGGCAAGCTGGGCGCCCGCCCGGGCCGCAAGATGGGCCACCTCAACATCACCGGCGCCAGCGTGGCCCAGGTGCGCGAGACCACCGCGCAGGTGCTGGCGCTGCTCGGCCTGCCCGCGCTCGGCGCCTGAGGCGCGCCATGCCACCGCCGCTGCTGTCCGCGCAAGACCCCGCCGCCATCGAGCGCGCGGCGCAGCGCCTGGCCGACGGCTCGCTGGTGGGCATGCCCACCGAAACCGTCTACGGCCTCGCGGCCGATGCCGACAACGCCACGGCGGTGCACCGCATCTTCGAGGCCAAGGGCCGCCCGGCCGACCACCCGCTGATCGTGCACCTCGCGCCCGGCCCGGGCGCGCACGGCTGGCGCGCCGGCGTGGACCACTACGCGCGCGAAGTCCCCGCCTTTGCCGCCGCGCTCATGCACGCCTTCTGGCCCGGCCCGCTCACGCTGATCCTGCCGCGCCGCGAGGGCGTGGCTGCGGTCGCCGCCGGCGGGCAGGACTCGGTCGGCCTGCGCTGCCCGGCCCACCCCGTGGCCCAGGCCCTGCTGAGCGCGGCCGCCGCGCGCGGCGTGAGCGGCGTGGCGGCGCCCAGCGCCAACCGCTTCGGCCGCGTGAGCCCCACCACCGCCGCGCACGTGGCCGAGGAGTTCGCCAGCCTGGCGGAAGACGAATTGCTGATCCTCGACGGCGGCGCCTGCCCGGTGGGCATCGAATCCACCATCGTCGACTGCACGCGCGGCCACCCCGTGCTGCTGCGCCCCGGCATGATCACCGTCGCGCAACTTGAAGCGGCCTGCGGCCAGCCCCTGCGCGAGCGCGACGAGGCCGCGCCGCGCGCCTCGGGCACGCTGGAATCGCACTACGCGCCGCGCGCCAAGGTGCGGCTGATGGACGCGCATCAGCTGCGCTCGGCCTTCCAGGTGCTGGGCAACGACGCGAAGCACATCGCGCTCTACGCGCGCAGCCCCGTGGAGCCCGCGCGAAGCGTGCCGCGCCGGCGCATGCCGGACGACGCGGCCGCCGCCGCCCAGGAACTCTTTGCCGTGTTGCGCGAGCTGGACGCCACCGGCGTGCGCCTCATCTGGGTGGAAACGCCACCGGAAGACCCAGCCTGGGACGGCGTGCGCGACCGGCTGAGGCGCGCCGCGGCATGAGGAGGAACAACCCCCTGCGCCGCTTTGCGGCTTCCCCCCTCTGTGGCGCGCCTTCGGCGCTTCGAGGGGGGACGGCATCTCGGGCCGGCGGAGCCGGACCCTTGATGCCCCTGGACGGGGCTGCTTCATCCGATGCGGGTCGCGCTCCGGCGCGGTGAACGCGGGGTTCAGTCCGGCAACGACGCCGTCCACTCCAGCAAGGCATCCAGCGCCGGTCGCGCAGCCGGTGCATTCGGGTGGTTGATGAAACCGACCACCACATAACGCGCGCCATTGGCCGCGTTGACGTAGCCGGCGATGCCGGTGACGTCGCGCAGCGTGCCGGTCTTGACCCAGGCGTTGCCGCGCGCGGCGCTCTGGCCACCGCGCGCCAGCCGCGCCGCGGTGCCGCTGACGCCTGCGATCGAAAGCGACTGCACGAACTGCACGCCCTGCGGGTGGCGCGCGGCGTGGCGCAGCAGGCCCGCCAGCGCCTCGGGCGTGATGCGCTCCTCGCGCGAGAGGCCCGAGCCGTTGTCGAGCACCGGCCCCGGCATGCGGGGGCCGAAGGTGCGTTTCCACCAGTCGGTCACGACCTCGCGCGAGTATTCGAAGCGCGCCGGGCGTGAGGGCACCAGCCGGGCGGCGGCCGAACCCGGGGCCACCATGGCCAGCACGGGCGTGGCCGTCTGCGGCGGCGCCAGCTGGCCCAGCGTGAGGAACACCTGCTGCGCCATCACGTTGTTGCTCCACTGGTTCACGTCCACGATGACCTCGGACAGGGGCAGCGAGCGCGCCTCGTGCAGCAACTGCACCTCGGCCGGCATGGTGCCGTCGCGCACCTGGCCGGTGATGGAGCCGCCGCTGGCGCGCCACAGACCTTCCATCGCGCGCGCGGCGTAGCTCGCGGGCTGCTGGTAGGCCACGGGCCACTTGAGTTCGCCGCAGACCTGCGGGTAGCGGCCCTCGAAGCGGATGCTGTTCGGGTCGTCGAAGCGGGCCTGCACGGTGCCGCGCCAGTCCCCGCAGGCGGTGCCGCGCGAGAGCGGCACGGAGGCGTCGACCGCCAGGCCGGCCATGGGCGGCTCGCTGACCACGCGGGCCACGCCGTTGGCCAGATCGGGCTGGAAGGTCAGGATGACCGACTTGAAGTTGACCAGCAGCGCGTCGGGCGTGGCGTTGTAGGGCCGCAGGGCCTCGCCGTCGAAGGCGCCGGGGTCGATCGCGGGCAGCTCGAACGCGCTGTGATCGAGCACCATGTCGCCCAGGATCACGCGCACGCCCTTGGCCTGCAGGGCCAGGTAGGCCTCCTGGATGCGTTCGAGCACGAACTTGGGATCGCCGCCCCCGCGCACGTACAGGTTGCCGCGCAGCACGCCGTTCTCGACCGTGCCGTCGGTGTAGAAGCGGGTGTTCCAGGTGAAATCGCTGCCCAGCAGGTCGATGGCGGCGTAGGTCGTCACCAGCTTCATCACCGAGGCCGGGTTCACCGGGGTGCTGGCGCGGTGGCGCAGGCGCTCATGGGCGTCGGGATCGACCGAGATCACCAGCGCCGACAGCGCGCTGGCCGGCACCTGGGCCCGGCTCATGGCCCCCAGCACCGCGGGCGGCAGGGGGTCGCTCCGGCCCGCCATCTGGGCGCACGCGGGCAGCGCCAGGCCGGCCAGCAGGCTCAGCACCAGCCCGCGCACCGGGCGCAAGGCGGTCACACGGCGGAGGAAGTCGATATCGAACATGGTGTTTCATTATGAAACGGCACCGGGGGAAGAACCGGCCACGGCTGTGTGAATGGCCGTTGCGGTGGATGGCCGGCGGCGCGCCCCCACCCCGGAAGCGGGGGCACCCGGTGCCCGATAATCCCGGGATGCCTTCCGCCTCGCGCCTGCTCGCCCTTGAAACCAGCACCGACACCCTCTCGGTCGCCCTGGGCAGCGGCGCGCCCGACGGCCCGCTGTGGCAGCACAGCGGCCCGGGCGGCGCGATGGCGTCCACCACCCTGCTGCCGCTGGTGAAACAGCTGCTCGATGCCTCGGGCTGGGCCCTGAACAGCCTGGACGCCGTGGTGTTCGGCCGGGGGCCGGGCTCGTTCACCGGCCTGCGCACCGCCTGTGCTGTGGCCCAGGGCCTGGCCTACGGAGCGCAGGATGCGGCCCGCCCGCGGGGCCTGCCGGTGCTGCCGGTCGACACCCTCCTCGCCCTGGCCGAAGAGGCCCGCTGGAACCACCAGCACGCCGGCCAGACCCCGCCCAAGCGCATCGCCGCCCTGCTCGACGCCCGCATGGGCGAGCTGTACGTGCGCACCTACGCCTGCGCGCCGGCAGGGCTGTCACCGCTGGCGCCGGCCCGCCTGTGCGCGCCGGCCGACCTGGGCGCACACCTTCAGGCCGATGGCGCCACCCTGCTCGCGGGCAACGTGTTCGACAGCTATGCCAGCGCCCTGGCCGAACTGCCAGGCACCCGCCTGCCGTCCCTGCCCACGGCCGCCGCGCTGCTGCGCCTGGCGCCCGGCCTGCTGGCCGCGGGCGCGGCGGTGGCCGCGCGCGATGCCCTGCCGCTGTACGTGCGCGACAAGGTGGCCCAGACCACCGACGAGCGCGAACGCCTGAGAGCGGCCTTGGCGGCCGTCACGCCCTGAGGCTCACGATGGACACCACCGTGAACGCCCTGCTGCGGGCCATGACCCCCGGCGCCACCCAGCCCCCGCAGGCGGTGCTGCGCACTGCCGGACACCGTGCGCCCCCCGGCCACCCGCGAACGCCGCATCGCCTTCGAGCCCATGACCGAGGCCGACCTGGACGCCGTGCGGGCGGTGGAAGTCACGGCCTACGCCCACCCCTGGTCGCGCAAGCATTTCCACGATTCGCTGCAGGCCGGCTACCCGGCGGTGTTGCTGCTGGGCGAGGCGCTGCCAGGTGAACAGGCGCAGGCCGTGCGCGCCGACGGCCGCGTGCTGCTGGGTTACCTCGTGGCGATGCCGGGCGTGGACGAGGTGCACCTGCTCAACATCACCGTGGCGCCGGCCCACCAGCGCCAGGGTTGGGCGCGCTTCATGCTCGACGCGCTGGTGCTGTGGTCGCGCGGCCAGCAGGCCCAGTGGCTCTGGCTGGAGGTGCGCCAGAGCAACGAAGCGGCGCGCCGCCTGTACGAGCGCTACGGTTTCTCGCAGGTCGGCCTGCGCAAGGGCTACTACCCGGACGGCCACCTGCGCCGGGAAGACGCCATCGTCATGAGCCTGAACCTGATGGCGGCGCGGGGCACCCGATGAGCGACGACGTGCTCGACACCTCCTTTGTTCCGCTGCTCGATGCGCGCCAGCGCGCCATGCTGGCCGAGATGGGCGTGCGCGTCTGGGCGCCCAGGCCGGTGCCGCCGGCCGTGGCGGCCCCCGTGGTGGAGGCACCCCAGGCCGCCGCCGGGACGCCCAAGGTCGCGGCGCCACCGGTCACCGCGCCTTCGCGCCCGGTGCCAACCCCAGCCCCGAGCAGCGCGCCGCTCGCGCCCGCCGAAGCCCCTCCCGCCCGCCCCAGCCACGTGGACCGCATGGACTGGTCCGAGCTGCGCGAGACCGTGGCCAACTGCCAGGCCTGTGGCCTGTGCAAGGGCCGAAAGAACACCGTGTTCGGCGTCGGCGACGTGCAGACCGACTGGATGATCGTGGGCGAAGCGCCCGGTGAAAACGAAGACCTGCAGGGTGAACCCTTCGTGGGCGCGGCCGGCCAGCTGCTCGACAACATGCTGCGCGCGGTGGGCCGCAGCCGCCAGGGCGAGGGGGTGCAAGGCGCCTACATCGCCAACGTGCTCAAGTGCCGACCGCCCGCCAACCGCAACCCGCAGCCCGAGGAAGTGGCGCGCTGCGAGCCCTATCTGGTGCGCCAGGTGACGCTGGTCAAGCCCAAGGTCATCGTGGCCGTGGGGCGCTTCGCGGTGCAGTCGCTGCTCAAGACCACCGAACCCATCGGCCGCCTGCGCGGCCGGGTGCACCGCTACGAAGGCGTGCCGGTGATCGTGACCTACCACCCGGCCTACCTGCTGCGCACCCCCGGCGACAAGGGCAAGGCCTGGGCCGACCTGTGCCTGGCGATGCACACGCTGGACAACGCCTGAGGAAGGCCACGCGATCCGGTGCCGGGCCGCCCCAAGCCGGATCAGTCCCCTCGGGGGGCAGCGACCCGCGCAGCGGCGGAGCGTGAGGGCCACAACACCGACGCGATCGCCACCATCACCAGCGCGACGGCGGCCCAGTCCTGCCAATGCAGCACCTCGCCAAGCCACCACGCGCCGGTGAAGACGCCCAGCACGGGGATGAACATCACCGACAGCGTGGAGGCGATGGGCGGCAGGTCGCGCGCGAGCGAGAGCCAGGCCACCTGGGCGAAGGCGAACACGCCCAGCGCGTTGAAGACGATGGCCCACCAGATGCCCGGCGTGGGCCAGACCCAGGCCGAGCGCTCGAAGGTCAGCGACAACACGGTCATCCACACCGTGGTGAGCGCCGTGAGCCAGAACGAGATGGTCAGCGTGGGCGTCGGAATCGTCGTGCGGCGCATCATCTGCGTGCCCACCGCCCAGGTGGCGGCGGCCACCAGCATCATCACCACACCCAGCGGCTTGCCCGAGAGCTGCGTGAGTTCGTGCCACAGCAGCAGCAGCACGCCCAGCGCCGCCGCCGCCACGCCGCCCCAGGCCCGGCCCGCCAGCCGCTGGCCGAACCACCAGCTGCCCACCAGCGCCGAGAACACCGGCATGGTGTAACCCAGGATCGCGGCGCGCCCGCTCGACAGCGTCTGGATCGCCAGGATCGCCAGCGTGTGCCAGAACAGCATGTTGAACACCGTGAGCACCGCCAGCTCCCGCCAGTGCTCGCGCGGGATGCGGAAGGGCACGCGCCGCCACCACAGGAACAGGCCCAGCACCGGCAACCCGATCCACATGCAGATGGTGCGGAAGGTCAGGGGTGGAAAACCCGTCACACCGAACTTCATGATGGGCCAGTTGACGCCCCAGACGAGGGTGAGCAGGACGAGCAGGACGAGTTGTTGTCGGGACAGGGCGTGCATGGGCGTGATCTTAGGCGGCGCGGGGGGGCGGTGTCCGTCGCGGGACCGCCAAGACCTCGCGGCAGGCGGCCAACTAAAATCGGCCCATGACCTTTCTCGACATGCTGCGCACCGCCGAGCGCCAGAACCGTTCCCTGCTGTGCGTGGGCCTGGACCCCGATCCCGCCCGTTTCCCCGCGCACCTGAAGAACGACGCCTCCCGCATCTACGACTTCTGCGCCGCCATCGTCGAGGCCACGGCCGACACGGCGATCGCCTTCAAGCCGCAGATCGCCTACTTCGCGGCGCACCGCGCGGAAGAGCAGCTGGAGCGGCTGATGGCGCACATGCGCCGCGTGGCGCCGCAGGTGCCGGTGATCCTGGACGCCAAGCGCGGCGACATCGGCAGCACCGCCGAGCAGTACGCCATCGAGGCCTTCGAGCGCTACGGCGCCGACGCGGTCACGCTCTCGCCCTTCATGGGCTTCGACTCGGTGCAGCCTTACCTGCAGTACCACGGCAAGGGCGCGTTCCTGCTCTGCCGCACCTCCAACCCCGGTGGCGACGACCTGCAGAACCAGCGCTTCGCTTCCATCGACGGCGAACCGCGCCTGTACGAACACGTGGCGCGCCTCGCGCAAGGACCATGGAACCTCAACGGCCAGCTCGGCCTCGTGGTGGGCGCCACCTACCCCGCCGAGATCGAGCGCGTGCGCGAGATCGCGCCCACGCTGCCGTTGCTGATTCCCGGCGTGGGCGCGCAGGGCGGCGATGCCGTGCGCACCGTGAAGGCTGGCCTGCGCACCCAGGGCGATGAGACCACCGGTCCCATCATCGTGAACTCGTCGCGCGCCATTCTGTATGCGTCGGCCGGTGCGGACTTCGCGGACGCGGCGCGTCGGGTGGCGCAGAAAACACGAGACGAACTGCGCGCCGCGCGCACCTGAATTTCGACGGATGGCCGCCGGGCAAACCCCGGCGGTAGCGCCGTCGGGCGGGTGCCGCGAACGCGCCACACCCACTTGTAACGACTTGAAATTCGGCCTTTTCCGCTGAAGGCGCCTCCCTACACTCGCGCTCGTCGAACCGAGGAGGGATCGTCATGATGGACATCGAAGAAGCGCCTGAACAAGCGGCCGATGCGAGCGCGGCCGACGCACACCAAGAACCAGGTTCTTCGCCGGAGAACCCCACGCCAGCATCCCGGCACGCGCTCACGCCGCTGGCGGCGGCCGCGCTGCTCGCGGCTTGTGGCGGCGGTGGTGGTGGCGGCGGCACCGCCGACGCGGCACCGGCGGTGGGCGTGATCGACTTTCCCATCGCCGGCTACAGCCACATCAACCCCACGAACGACGCCGAGGCCGCGCGTTTCCTTCAGCAGGCGCAGTTTTCCTCCACACCGGCGGAGATGGCCGAGCTGCGTGGCATGGGCTGCGCGCAATGGCTGTCCAACCAGTTCGCGCGCTACCAGGGCATCACCGGCTGGAACTGGCTGGAGGCCCGGGGCTATGGCGCGGTGGACGCCAACAACTACTTCTTCACCTACTACCCGGCCGACTTCATGATCTGGAACCAGCTCCTGAGCGGGCCGGACATGATGCGCAAGCGCGCCGCGCTGGCGCTCTCGGAATTCTTCGTGGCCTCGCTCGCCTCGGCCGAGTTCACCTGGCGCTCGCACGCCTACGCGAGCTGGTGGGACACGCTGGCGCGCAACGCCTTCGGCAACTACCGCGAGCTGCTGGAAGACGTCACGCTGCACCCTGCGATGGGCTACTTCCTCAATACCAAGGGCAACCAGAAAGAGAACGCCAGCACCGGCCGCGTGCCCGACGAGAACTACGCGCGCGAGGTGATGCAGCTCTTCACCATCGGCGTGGTCGAACTCAACCTCGACGGCACGCCCAAGACCAGCGGCGGCGTGCCGCTGGAGAGCTACACCCAGGCCGACGTGACCGGCCTGGCGCGCGTGTTCACCGGCTACAACTTCGACACCTCCGACGGCGTGCGCCATCCGGTGGACAACTACACCATCGAGTCGAAGGCCTTCGCGGGCAAGCGCATGTCGTTCAACGCCAACCGGCACTCCAACCTGGAAGCCCGCTTCCTGGGCACCACGGTGCCGGCCAACACACCGGGACCCACCGCCCTGCGGATGGCGCTGGACACCCTGTTCAACCACCCGAATGCCGGCCCCTTCTTCGCGCGCCAGATGATCCAGCGCCTGGTGACCAGCCACCCCAGCCCGGCCTACGTGGCGCGCGTCGCATCGCGCTTCAACGACAACGGTGCGGGCGTGCGTGGCGACCTGAAGGCGGTGTGGGTGGCGATCCTGCTCGACGACGAGGCGCGCGGTCCGGCCTCGCTGCAAAGCACCACCTTCGGCAAGCTGCGCGAACCCATGCTGCGCTTCATCCAGTGGGCGCGCACCTTCGGCGTCACCTCGGCGGCCGGCAGCTGGAAGATCTTCGAGCTGAACAACACGGCCACCCAGCTCGGCCAGAGCCCGCTGCGCTCGCCCTCGGTGTTCAACTTCTTCCGGCCGGGCTACGTGCCACCAGGCACCGCGCTCTCGGCCGCGGGCGCCACCGCGCCCGAGTTCCAGCTGGTCAACGAGTCCACCGTGGGCGGTTACCTGAACTTCATGCAGGGCGTGATCGAGCGCGGCATCAACTGCCCCGAGCCCGGCGCGCCGCAGGCCGCCTGGACCAACTACGCCTACGACGTGCAGGCCAACTACAGCCGCGAACTCGCGCTGGTGGCCGATGCCACGGCGCTGGTGAACCACATCTGCCTGGTGCTCGCCGCGGGCCAGGTCTCCAGCGCCTCGCGCGCCACCATGGTCTCGGCGCTCAACGCCACGCCGGTGACCACGGCCAGCAGCGACACCGTCAAGCGCCGTCGCATCTGGGCCGCCATCCTGATGGTCATGGCCTGTCCCGAATACCTGATCCAGAAATAAGGGGCCCGACATGCACTTCATCCAGCCCGATCTGCACACCCGCCGCGCCTTCCTGCGCCGCGCCGGCCAGCTGGCCTTCACCGGCGCGGCCCTGCCCACCGCGCTCAACCTCGCGGCCATGGCCGACGCGGCGGCGTTCAACGCCACCGACTACAAGGCCCTGGTCTGCGTGTTCCTCAACGGCGGCAACGATTACGCCAACACCGTCGTCAACTACGACACCGCCAGCTACGACCAGTACAGCGCCATCCGCGGCGGCGGCGCGAACCGCACGGCCGGCGGCATCGCCCTGGCGCAGGCCGCGCTCACGCCCACCGTGCTCAACCCCACCGTGGCCCTGCCCGGTGGCAAGCAGTACGCCTTGCACCCGGCCATGACCGGCTTGGCCGGCCTGTTCAACAGCGGCGTGGCGGCGGTGCAGCTCAACGTCGGCCCGCTGGTGGCGCCGGTCACGCGCCAGCAGTACCACGGCAGCAACCGCGTGGCCTACCCGCTGCCGCCCAAGCTGTTCTCGCACAACGATCAGCAGTCGGTCTGGCAATCGTCGCAGCCCGAAGGCGCCACCACCGGCTGGGGCGGCCACATCGGCGACCTGGCGCTCTCGGCCAACACCAACCGCGTGCTCACCTGCGTCTCGGTCACCGGCAACACGGTGTTCCTCTCCGGCGACCAGGCGCTGTCGTACCAGGTCAGCACCAACGGCGCGGTGAAGATCAGCGCGGTCAACAACAACGTCTACAACTCGGCCGCGGTGCGCGCGGCCATCACCTCGCTGGCGCTGCAGACCCGCACCCACGTGCTGGAGAACGAATACAACCTCGTCACCGCGCGCGCCGTGGGCGCCGAAAGCGCGCTCACCTCGGCGCTGGCCGCCTTCCCGGCCACCGACGCACCGTTCAACGCCTTCCCCACCGCCAACGGCCTGGCCGACCAGCTCAGGATGGTGGCGCGCCTGATCGCCGCGCGCACCCAGCTGGGCAACCAGCGCCAGGTGTTCTTCGTCTCCATCGGCGGCTTCGATCTGCACGACAACCTCATCGGCGGCCAGGCCACGCTGATGGACCGTGTGAGTTCGGCGCTCACCGCGTTCTACAACGCCACGGCGGCGCTCAACGTGGCCGACAAGGTCACCACCTTCACCGCGTCCGACTTCGGCCGCACGCTCAGCTACAACGGCGACGGCTCCGACCACGGCTGGGGCAGCCACCACTTCCTGGTCGGCGGCGCGGTGCGCGGCAAGGCCTTCTACGGCAAGGCGCCACCGGTGAGCGTGGGCAACTCCACCACCGACGCCAACGACCAGTGGCACGTGGGCCAGGGCCGGCTGCTGCCCAGCACCTCGGTGGACCAGTACGCCGGCACCCTGGCCACCTGGTTCGGCGTGCAGGGCGCCGAGATGAGCGGCATCCTGCCCAACCTGGGCAACTTCAACAGCGTCGACTACCCCACCAACCTGGGCTTTATGCTCTAGAGGGCTCCCCCCGCGCCGCGCCTGCGGCGCGTCACCCCTCAGGGGCAACACCTGCGGCCCGGCAAAGCCGGTTCCGCGGTGTTCCCGACCTGACACCGCCCTCCGGTGAAGTGCCCCTAAGATGGCCCGACTTCTTCAGCGAGCCTCTGCATGATCGACCTCTATACCGCCGCCACGCCCAACGGGCACAAGGTGTCCATCGCGCTCGAAGAGCTGGGCCTGCCCTACACGCTGAAGGTGCTCAAGCTGAGCGAAGGCGAACAGCGGCAGCCCGACTACCTGAAGATCAACCCCAATGGCCGCATCCCGGCCCTCGTGGACCACGAGGCCGGCGGTTTCGCGGTGTTCGAGTCCGGCGCCTGCCTGATCTACCTGGCCGAAAAAACCGGCCGACTCATGCCGTCGGACATGAAGGGGCGCTCGCTCGTGATGCAGTGGCTGATGTTCCAGATGGGCGGCATCGGACCCATGATGGGCCAGGCCAATGTGTTCTTCCGCTACTTTCCCGAGAAGATCCCGGCCGCGATCGACCGCTACCAGGGCGAATGCAAGCGCCTGTTCCGCGTGCTCGACGGCCACCTGGCGCAGCACGAGTACCTCGCGGGCGACTACTCCATCGCCGACATCGCCAACTGGGCCTGGGTGCGCACCCACCGCTGGTCCGGGGTGGACATCGGCGACCTGCCCCACCTCAAGCGCTGGCGCGACGCGATCCGTGCGCGCCCGGCGGTGCAGCGCGGCATCGAGCGGCCGGCCTCGACCATGGACCTGGAGCGCGACGGGGAACAGGGCGCGCAGCGCTTCGCCGAGGACGCCCGGCGCCTGATGGAAACCGGCCAGAGCCTGAAGGCGGGCGGGGGTGGTGCATGAAGCTGTACGTGTCGCCGCGCGCCCCCAACCCGCGCCGGGTGCTGATGTTCCTGGTCGAGAAGAACATCAACGGGCTGGAGCTGGTCAACATCGACCTCAACGCCCAGGAGCACAAGACCAGCGGCTACCGCGCCAAGAGCCCGCTGGCGCGCGTACCCGCGCTGGAGTTCGACGACGGGCGCGTGCTCACCGAGACGCGCGCGATCTGCACCTGGATGGAAGGCCGCTACCCCACGCCCAACCTGATGGGGCAGAACGCCGAGGAACGTGCCTTCATCGAGATGGCCGACCGGCGCGTGGAGTGGTACTTCATGCTGCCCATGGCCAACGCCATCCGCCACACGCACCCGGGCCTGGCACCGCTGGAGCAGCCGCAGTTTCCCGATTTCGGCCACTCGCAGGTGGCCAAGGCCCGCGAGACCGCCGCCTGGCTCAACGCCGAGCTGCAGCGCCAGCCCTGGGTGGCCGGCAACCGCTTCACCATCGCCGACATCACCGCGTTCTGCACCGTCGAGTTCGCGCGGCTGATGCGCTTCAAGCCCGCCGACGAGGGCTTCCACGCGCTGCAGGCCTGGCGCGACCGCGTGCGCAACGCGCCCCAGCGCCCTGGTCTGAAGCCCTGGCTCAACCCCAGGGCGTGGGTGTGCGCGCCAGCGCGCGCTCCATGGCCGGCAGGGCCTGCAGGCCCGATGCCAGCTGGTCCCGCAGCGCCGCCTGCCAGCGCTCGACCCAGGGCGTCGGCCAGGCCTTCGGGCACGGTGGCCAGCAAGGCCTGCGCGGTGCTCAGGTCGTTGAGCTGCCCCAGCAGCTCCTGCGCATCGGCCAGGGCCTCGGTGCTGCGCTCCAGCCGCCTGGGCGGCAACACGCTGGCCAGGAATTCCTGCGCATACCGCAGCTTCTTCAAGACGATGCGCAGTTCGTGCCTCCCCTCCGGTCCGAGCCGGCGCGCGCGGCGCGCTTCGGCTTGCAGCGCCATGTGGCGCTGGCGCAGCGTGTCGCGCGCCCAGTCGGGCAGGCTCTGCGGAGCTTCGCCACGGGCCTGCAAAGCCAGCACGGCCCGGGTGAATGCCAGCATTCGAAGCGCGTGCTCACATCCACCCAGAGCATCGGCCGCGCGCTGGTGGGCCGCCTGGCGCTGGTCCCGCACCCAATCAAGCAAAGCCTGCTCGGCGGGCGCCATCGCGGCGCCCGGCACGGCCTCGGGTTGCCACGCGGGCAGGCGTTCGGTGGCGAACACATCCCAGTTGCGCGCGTCGCCGAGCTGGCCCGCGAGGGTTTTCCACTCGGCCGCCCAGTGCGCGACGAAACGGCGTGGCAGGTGGGCCCGGAACAGGCGCAGGCCGGTGCGCAGCCGCCGCAGGGCCACCCGCGCCTGGTGCACGAACTCGGGGTCGGGCACGGCGCCATCCGGCCCGGGCGGCCGCACGCCGGCCTCGTTGGCCTGCAGGTGGCTCAGGCAGCTCAGCGCGGCGGCCTGGAAGGCCTGCACCGGCGCCATCTGCGCATCCAGCGCGAGCGGCTCGGCCTTGCTGGGCCGCAGGCGTTCGCCGGTGAAGAGGGCATAGCCCCGCTCGGCCTTGCTGCGCTGGGCCGGCAGCAGGCGCAGTCCCTGGGCGGCCTGCCCGCTCGGGCCCAGGGCCAGCGTGTGCGCCAGGTCCAGCAAGGCATCGACCGGGCCGCTGAGCAACTCCAGCTCCAGTTCCAGAATGGCCTGGCGGTGGTTGCCCTCGGCGTTGCCGGTGGTGATGGCGCCCTGGTCCAGCGCCACCTCCACCACCGCGCCGCCGTGCGACAGGGTCCAGCTGCGGCGCGTGAAGTCGGTGCGGAACACCGGCACCAGCTGCCACGCCACACACAGCAGTTGCTGCGCCAGCGCCTCGTCGTCGACCAGGGCCGCGAAGTCGAAGCGGCCCGGGCGGCAAGCGGCCTCCCATTCGCCGCGGCGCGACAGGCCCCCCACCGAGGTGCCCGCCGTCTTCACCGTGAGCAGGGTGCGGCGGCCCACGCGGCGCTCGCGCACCGCCAGGCGCTGCGCGCGCAGGGTGAGGGTGGAGGTGTCGAAATAGGTGTTGAACAGGCGCTCGCGGCGCGGCGCCTGCCCGCTCAGCAGCGGGTGCGCGAGCAGGCGCGGCAGGTCCTCGGGGTGCAGTTCGAGCTTGAGTTCGGTTTCCTGGGGCATGGGGTCGTTGGGGCACGGGGGGAGCGGCGAGTCTGCCAGCACCGGGGAAATTCATCTACCGCGCCACGCGGCGAGCCCGCCACAGCCTTACGCCTTGTAACGCCGACGGCCACGCGCCACGCCAGAATCGCGACAGGCCGCGCCCCCTCGGACCCGGTCGTTCGACACAACACCCCACAAGCCCACGACATGACTCTCCCACCGCGCACGCGCCTCTCCATCGCCTTCCTGAGCCTGATGCTGCTGGGCAGCCTGCCGGCCCTGGCCGAAAAACCCGAATGGGCCGGCAAGCAGGGTGGCAAACACGACAAGCATGAAAAGCACGAGAAGCACCGCGACGACCACCGCGATGACCGGCGGGACGACCGCCGCGACGGGCCACGCTCGCCCTCGTCCAGCGTGTCGGTGAACATCCAGATCGGCGGCTACTTCGGTGAGCCCCAGCGCCGCATCGCCCACGATTACTACGAGCCCCGGTTCAAGGCCGGCAAATGCCCGCCGGGCCTGGCCAAGAAGCACAACGGCTGCATGCCCCCCGGCCAGGCGAAGAAGTGGCGCATGGGCTATCCGTTGCCGCGCGACGTCGTGTACTACCCCGTGCCCAACAGCGTGTCGGTGCAGATCGGCCTGCCCCCCTCGGGCTACAAGTACGTGCGCGTGGCGGCCGACATCCTGATGATCGCCGTGGGCACGGGCATGGTGGTGGATGCGATCGAAGACCTCGGCCGGTTCTGAACTCGCGATGCGCTGCCCTGTCCTTGCTGCCGCGGCCACGCTGTCCGCGCTGCGCACCGGGGCGGGCGCGGCAGCGCCTCCCACCGACACCGTGGCCCTGGAAGCCAGCCGCGACTACCTCGTGGGCGCCGCCGTGGTGTCGTCCGCGCCGCAACTCGGCAGCGATGTCGAGCAGCGCCTGCGGCTGCGCCCGATCTGGGCCTTTCAACTCGGGCGCTTCCGCTTCGCCACCTCGGGCGCCAGCGCCCTGCTCAGCCAGGGCCGCCAGAGCGTGGACACCGGCGTGAGCACGGTGCTGGCCGGCAACGACCGCTGGTCGCTGAGCACCTCGCTGTCGATCGACGAGGGGCGCTCGTGGGACGACGACGCCGTCTTCCGCGGCCTGCCCGACGTGCGCGCCACGCTGCGCGGCCGCGTCGGCGCCAACGCGGCCCTGAGCCAGCGCTGGACCTACTCGGTGCGGGCCTCGCAAGACCTGCTGGGCCGCGCCGGCGGCCTGCGTGTGGACCATGGCCTGAGCTACCGCCACCCCGTTTCTTCGCAGACCCACTGGGACCTGTCGCTGGGTGCGGGCTGGCCAACGGCACCTACCGGCAGACGCACTACGGCGTGGACCCGGCCCCGGCGGCCGCCACGGGTGTGCCGGCGTTCGCGATCGGCTCGGGCTGGGACACGGTCTCGCTGGGTTGGCGCATCACCTCGGCGCTGAACCGCCACTGGGTGGCCTACGGCGGCGTGGGCGTGTCGCAGCTGCAGGGCGCGGCCGCGCGCAGCCCGCTGGCGGGGCGCCAGACCGCCTACGGCGCCACCGTCGGCCTGGCCTACCGCAACAACTAGGCCTCTAGACCGTCAGCAGGCGGCGCAGGTAGCGCCCGGTGTGGCTGTCGGGGTGCGCCGCGATGGTCTCGGGCGTGCCCTGCGCCACCACCGTGCCACCGCCCGAGCCCCCTTCGGGCCCCATGTCGATGACCCAGTCGGCGGTCTTGATGACGTCGAGGTTGTGTTCGATCACCACGATGGTGTTGCCCGCGTCGCGCAGCTGGTGCAGCACCTTGAGCAGCAGTTCGATGTCGGCGAAGTGCAGGCCGGTGGTGGGTTCGTCCAGGATGTAGAGCGTGCGGCCGGTGTCGCGCTTGGAGAGCTCCAGCGCGAGCTTGACGCGCTGCGCCTCGCCTCCCGAGAGCGTGGTCGCGCTCTGACCGAGCTGGATGTAGGACAGGCCCACGTCGAGCAGGGTCTGCAGCTTGCGGTGCAGCGTGGGCACGGCGCTGAAGAAGGCGTGCGACTGCTCCACCGTCATGTCCAGGATCTGCGCGATGTTGCGGCCCTTGTACTGCACGTCCAGCGTCTCGCGGTTGTAGCGCTGGCCGTGGCAGACCTCGCAGGGCACGTACACGTCGGGCAGGAAGTGCATCTCCACCTTGACCACGCCATCGCCCTGGCAGGCCTCGCAGCGCCCACCGGCCACGTTGAAGCTGAAACGGCCCGGGCCGTAGCCGCGCTCGCGCGCGGTGGGCATCTCGGCCATGAGTTCGCGGATGCCGGTGAACAGGCCGGTGTAGGTCGCCGGGTTGCTGCGCGGCGTGCGACCGATGGGCGACTGGTCGACGTTGATGACCTTGTCGAAGTGTTCGATGCCTTCGATCGCGTCGTGCGCGGCCGGCTCGTCGTGCGATCGGTAGAGCGTGCGCGCCACCGCCGCGTACAGCGTGTCGTTGACCAGGGTGGACTTGCCCGAGCCCGAGACGCCGGTGACGCAGGTCAGCAGGCCGACCGGGAACGCCACGCTCGCGCCCTTGAGGTTGTGCCCGCGCGCGTTGACGACGCGGATTTCCTGCAGCTCGCCCAGCGTGGCCTGGTGCGCGGCCTCGCGCGCGGCGCGGCGCTCGGCCGCCGGGCTGGGCGGGAAACGCGGCTTGGCGGGCGCGGCCTTCGGGGCATCGCCCTTCTTCACCACCGGCAGCCAGGGGGTGCGGCGCGCGGGCACGGCGATCTGGCGCGTGCCGCTGAGGTACTGACCAGTAAGCGAATCGGCCGGGCGATGACCTGCTCGCAGGTGCCTTGCGCCATCACGCGCCCGCCGTGCACGCCCGCGCCCGGGCCCATGTCGATCACGTGGTCGGCGGTGCGGATCATGTCCTCGTCGTGCTCGACCACCAGCACCGTGTTGCCGAGGTCGCGCAGGTGCTGCAGCGTGGCGATGAGGCGGTCGTTGTCGCGCTGGTGCAGGCCGATGCTGGGCTCGTCGAGCACGTACATCACGCCGGTCAGGCCACTGCCGATCTGGCTGGCCAGGCGGATGCGCTGGGCCTCGCCACCCGAGAGCGTGTCGGCGCTGCGGTCCAGGCTGAGGTAGTTCAGGCCCACGTCGTTCAGGAATTTCAGGCGCTGGCGGATCTCGTTGATCACGCGCGCGGCGATGTCGCCCTTGGCGCCGTGCAGCTCCAGTTGCTGGAAATAGGCCAGCGCCTCGCCCAGCGTGACGTGGCTGATCTTGTAGATGGGCTGCTTCTGTTCACCCTCGCCCACGAACACGTGGCGCGCCTCGCGGCGCAGGCGCGAACCGCCGCACTCCGGGCAGGGCTGCACGGCGCGGTAGCGCGCCAGTTCCTCGCGCACGGCGGCGCTGTCGGTCTCGCGGTAGCGGCGCTCGAAGTTGCGCACGATGCCTTCGAAGGGGTGCTTCTTGCTGATCTTCTTGCCCGCGCGCTCGCCGGATTCGAGCGCGTAGCTGAACTTCACCTCTTCCTCGCCCGAGCCGTAGAGCAGCACCTGCTGCACCGCGTCGGGCAGGCTCTCCCAGGGCGCCTCGGCGTCGAACTTGTAGTGCGCCGCGAGGCTCTCGATCATGGCGAAGTAATAACCGTTGCGCCGATCCCAACCCTTGATGGCACCGCTGGCCAGGCTCAGCGAGGGAAAGGCGACCACGCGCGCGGGGTCGAAGAATTCGGTGTGGCCCAGGCCGTCGCAGGTCGGGCAGGCGCCCATGGGCGAGTTGAACGAGAACAGGCGCGGCTCGAGTTCGCCCACGGTGTAGTGGCACAGCGGGCAGGCAAAGCGCGCCGAGAAACCGTGCTCGCGCGGCACCGCGCCAGGGGTTTCCGGCGCGTCCATCTCCATCGCGATGGCCCGGCCGTCGGCCAGGCGCAGCGCGGCCTCGAAACTCTCGGCCAGGCGCTGGCGCAAGGGATTCACGCCCTCTTCCTCAACGTCGACGCGCACCTTGATGCGGTCGATCACCACGTCGATGTTGTGCTTCTCGGTTTTCTTCAAGGCCGGCAGCGCCTCGGCCTCCAGCACCGCGCCGTCGACGCGGAAGCGCACATAGCCCTGGGCCTGCATGTCGGCGAAGAGCTCGGTGAACTCGCCTTTTTTCTCGCGCGCCACCGGGGCCAGGATCATCAGGCGCGTGCCCTCGGGCAGCGCGAGCACCGTGTCCACCATCTGCGCCACGCTCTGCGAGGTCAGCGGCAAGCCATGGTCGGGGCAGTGCGGCGTGCCCGCGCGCGCGAACAGCAGGCGCAGGTAGTCGTGGATCTCGGTCACCGTGCCCACGGTGGAGCGCGGGTTGTGGCTGGTGGCCTTCTGCTCGATGGCGATGGCGGGCGACAGGCCTTCGATCAGGTCCACGTCGGGCTTGTCCATCAGTTGCAGGAACTGCCGCGCATAGGCCGACAGGCTCTCCACGTAGCGGCGCTGCCCCTCGGCATAGAGCGTGTCGAACGCCAGGCTGGACTTGCCCGAGCCCGACAGCCCGGTGATCACCACCAAAGCATGCTTGGGGATGTCGAGGTCGATGTTCTTGAGGTTGTGCGTGCGCGCACCGCGCACCGACAGGAACGCGCTGGCATGCCGCAGGGCGGCGCCCAGGTAACGGGGGGATGGCTCGCCCACGGACGGCGGCGTCCCGGGGGTGTCGGCGCCGGTCGATCCAGGCAATTTCAGGTCCGGGGGAAGGTTCTGGTTCAAGGCGCGATGCGGGGTTCAGGGCAACCCGACATGATAAGCCGCCACGCGGTTTTGCGCCCCTCCGCCCGGCGGGCGCCGGCCTTTCGCCGACAATACGCCGTCCCCCTGTCTCCCCTGCCCGCCCTGCCGGCCTCCGCTGCCTTGTCCACCCTGAGCCCCTCCCCCGCCAACGCGGCCACCACGCCGCCCGACGCCGCCCGCATGACCCCCGCCGAGCGCCGCGCCAGCGCCTCCCTGGCCCTGGTGTTCGCGCTGCGCATGTTGGGCCTGTTCATCGTGCTGCCGGTGTTCGCGCTGGAAGCCGCGCGCCTGCCCGGCGGCGAGGACGCGGCCCGGGTGGGCTTCGCCATGGGCCTGTACGGGCTGACGCAGGCCTTTCTGCAGATTCCCCTGGGCCTGGCGTCCGACCGCTTCGGCCGCAAACCCGTGATCGTGGCCGGCCTGCTGCTGTTTGCCCTGGGCAGCGGCATCGCCGCCTGGGCGCCCGACCTCACCTGGCTGGCCATCGGCCGCGCGGTGCAGGGCGCGGGCGCCATCTCCGCCGCCGTGACGGCCTTCCTGGCCGACGTCACGCGCGACAGCGTGCGCACCAAGGCCATGGCGATGGTGGGGGCCAGCATCGCGCTGATGTTCGCGCTCTCCCTGGTGCTGGCGCCCGCGCTGGCGGCCTGGGTCGGCCTCTCGGGCATCTTTGCCCTCACCGGCGCGCTGGCGCTGCTGGCCATCGCCGTGGTGATCTGGGTGGCACCGCCCGAACCGCGCGAACACCGGCCCTCCGACCTGCAGCAGTTGCGCGCCGGCCTGGCCGAGGTGCTGCGCCACCGGGGCCTGCTGCGCCTGAACCTGGGCGTGTTCGTGCTGCACGCGGTGCAGCTGGCGATGTGGATGGCGGTGCCGGCCCTGCTGGTGGCCGCCGGCCTGCCCAAGGCGGACCATGCCCAGGTCTACCTGCCCGCCGTGGTGGCGTCCCTGCTGGTGATGGGCGGCGTGCTCTTTCCCATGGAGCGCCGGGGCCGGCTGCGCGCGGCCTTCCTGATCGCCATCGCCCTGATCGGCGCGGTGCAGCTCGCGTTGTGGGCCCTGGCCGACGCCTCACCCGGCCTGTGGACCCTGGGCGGGCTGCTGTTCGTGTTCTTCATCGGCTTCAACACGCTGGAAGCCAGCCAGCCCAGTCTGGTGTCCAAACTGGCGCCCGCGCACGCCCGGGGGGCGGCGCTGGGCGTCTACAACACCCTGCAGTCCGTCGGCTTCTTCGTCGGCGGCGCGGTGGGCGGCTGGCTGGCGCGCGCGCACGGCGCGCCAGGCCTGTTCGCGGTCTGTGCCGTGGCGATGCTGGTGTGGCTGGTGGTGGCCTGGCCGATGCAGGCGCCGCCGCCCTCAGCGGCCCGGCGCTGAACCCTCGCCGGGCGGCGGCGGCGCAGCCGCCACACCATCGCGCATCGAGCGCATCATCAGCTGCGACATGGTGCTGTAGAGCGGCCGGCTGATCATGCGCGAGATCAGGCTGGCCAGCAGCGCGCAAGCCATCAGGCTGAGCACCATGCTGTGGCCATCGGTCATCTCCATCACGATGATCATGGCGGTGATCGGGGTCTGCGTCACGGCCGCCAGGAAACCGCACATGCCCAGCGCGATCAGGGCCGCGCCGTGCGGAGAATCGAGCAGCCAGGCCACGTCCGCGCCCACACCGGCGCCGATCGACAGGCTGGGCCCGAACAGCCCGCCGGGCACACCCGCCCACGACGACAGCCACGAGGCCACGAACTTCAGGCCCGTGAACACCAGCGGCTGGTGCGACGCGCCCGGTGTGCCGACCTGTTCCAGCATCACCTTGGTGTGTTCGTGGCCCCCGCCCACGGCCGTGCCGTCGCTGATCACGGCGATCACCGCCACCGCGAAGCCGCAGATCGCCGCGAAGGTGACCGGGCGCTTGCGCCGGTAGGCGCAGAAGCGGTCAGGCAGGCCGATGAACGAGGCCAGCATCAGGCGCGACATCAACCCGCCCAGCAGCCCGCAGCCCACGGCCACCAGCGCGCCAGGCAGGAACAGGCTCCACGACAGGGCCTCGGCCCGCACCCGCCCGAAGTACGACAGGTTGCCGAACGCCGAGACCGCCACCAGGCCGGCGATCACGATGGCCGCCAGCATCAGGCCGCTGTTGCGGTCCTGCAGGCGCCGGGACAGCTCTTCGATGGCGAACACGATGCCGCCCAGCGGCGTGTTGAAGGCCGCGGCGATGCCGGCCGCGCCGCCAGCCACCAGCAGTTCGCGGTGGGTGATGCCCGAATTCGGCGACAGCCAGCGGCGCGCGTGCAGCATGACCCCGGCGGCGACCTGCACCGACGGGCCCTGACGGCCGATCGACAGCCCGGCCAGCACACCGCCGGACACCGCCACCATCTTGACCAGGCTCAGCCGCAGCGAGACGAAGCGCGAGCGCTCGCGCAAGGGGGTGGCCGGGTCCAGCGCGGTCAGCACCTGCGGCACACCGGAGCCGGCCGCCCCGGGGGCCCAGCGGCGGATGGCCCAGACCACCAGCGCCGTGAGCGCGGGCGTCCACACCAGCGGCGCCCACCACCAGCCGCTGCGCAAGCCGCTGTACAAGGCATAGGCCCCCTCGGCCAGCAAGGTGAACGCCACCACCGCGAGGCCCGCCAGCACGGCATAGACGATCACCACCGCGCGGTCCAGCCATTGACGCCCCCCGCCCATTTCGTCGCGCAGGTTCTGCAGGAAGTCCGGTTCGCCTTTCATGGGGGGCCAGTGTATCGACCGATACGGGCCGGCGCGCCGGCACTTGCGGCACAATGTCAGGCCGCGTCCCGGCCGCGCCCGGGCCCGCCCTCTCTTCAGGACATCACCACCATGGCATCCGTCAACAAAGTCATCCTCGTCGGCAACTGCGGCCGCGATCCCGAAATCCGCTACCTGCCATCCGGCCAGGCCGTGGCGAACGTCAGCGTGGCGACCTCCAGCCGCCGCAAGGACAAGAACAGCGGCGAGATGATCGAAGACACCCAGTGGCACCGCGTCACCTTCTACGACCGCCTGGCCGAAATCGCCGGCGAGTACGTGAAGAAAGGCCGCCCGATCTACGTCGAAGGCCGCCTCAAGTACGGCAAGTACACCGACCAGTCCGGCGTGGAGAAGAACACGGTGGACATCATCGCCACCGAACTGCAGCTGCTCGGCGGCCGCGAAGGCATGGGCGGTGGCGGCGGTGAAGAAGGCGGTGGTGGCGGCGGCTACTCGCGCCCCGCCGCGGCCCCCCGAGCCCCGGCACCCGCGCCGCGCCAGGCCCCGGCGGCCGCGCCCGCGCGCCAGTCCAGCGGCTTTGACGACATGGACGACGACATCCCGTTCTGACGCCGCCCCGCCAGGTTTCACGATCAGGCCCGCACGCGCCTCGGCGCTGCGGGCCTTTCGCTGGCCCCTCAGCCCACCCCGAAGTGCGCGGGCAACTGCAGGGCCACGGCGTAGAGGGCATGGCGCGTCATGCAGGCATGTGCCTCCCGCATGAGCAGGTTGCTGCGTTGCCATTCCTGGCCGGCCACGGCCTGAGCGAACGCCATCGCGCCTTGAGATCCGGTGTGACACCCGGGCTCGGCCAGTTGGCGCACGCGACCGGCGCGCGCCCATCGGGCTTGCGCCAGCTCCCAATCCATGACCGCCTGCAGGTAGGTCTCCCTGGCTAGGGCAAAACGATCGCTCGCCGAGGTGCGATGCCCATCCGGCGTCTTCGAAATGGCCTCATCCCCTTGCCGTTGCGCTTCGAGCGCCAGCCGGTCAATCTCGGCAGGCGCCGCCGGGATGAAGTTGGTCCCATTCGTGTCCAACTGGGCCGGCAACAGGCGCGTCACCCGCGTGAAGTGCCGGCCCGCCGCCTCCCACATCGCCGTGGCCATCTCCACCGTGCATCGCAAGTCCGCCAGCATTTCCGTGAGCTTGCGCTGCTCCGTCCCTGGGCCCAACCCAGCGTCCCCCCTTGCCGTGAGGAGGTGGGCCAGGCTTTTCAAGGTCTGCTGGGTGTTCAGGCTGCCCATCAGCCGCCGCCGGGCCGTGTCCACCTCGTGGCACGCGGTCAGCACGCACAGGAGCCGCCCGTTGAGCCGCCGCAGATCGGCGGGCTCGTGCGCATCGCGTTCGGCTTCACGCACGTACACGTGCTGCAGCACGTCCCGAAACGCCATGCCCGTGACGCCGCGCCCGGCCGCACCGCCCATGGCCTCGGGCGCGCCTGCCTCGTGCCGCCCAGGCCTCCCCCACCCCTCTCCCCTGTGGTGGGTGGCACCAAGCCCCCCACCCTCGTCGAATGCATCGAACATGCCGAGGTCTTTCCCGAATCAAGTTGGATTGAAACCAAGGGGCATCACCATCCGGCGCGATCCGACCATCGCCGGCATGAGGTGCCCATCGGCACTTGCTGCGCGGAGCCCGTCTCTGGTGGACCGTTCAAGACACCCGCGCGCGGAAATTTATAACACTGTTTTTCTACAAAACCCATGCTTTTCCGGCATGAAATGAACAAAAAGGTTATCGAAATCCAAAAAGGCCGGCGTGCCATGGACCGTTCCGGCGCCCCATGCATGGACGAAGGTGGCCCGCATCCCAGGCACTGGCATGATGTCGGACTTCGCAGCCCCGCTGCCGGCCCCACTCCCAGCCATGAACACAGCCACCATCCCGCCCGACGCGCCCGCGACCGCCCAACCGGCCCGGGCGCGCCGCGGCGCCCCGCGCAACAAGGCCCCACGCACCGATGCGCGCCCACCCCGCCAGCACCCGGTGCTCGACCAGTTGGCCCAGCTCGCGCCCGGCCTCTTCGGCGAGGTGCTCAAGCCGCTCAAGCGCGGCATCTACCAGGACCTGCTCGACGCCCACCCAGGCGTGCTGGACGCCGAAGGACTCAAGGCCGCGCTGGCCCTGCACACCCGCTCGTCGCGCTACCTGACCGTGGTGGCCTCGGGCCAGCCGCGCCACGACCTCGCCGGCCAGCCGGTGGAGCCCCTGGCGCCCGAGCACGTGCACCATGCGCTGATCGAGGTCTTCCGCCGCCGCCAGGGCCGCTCGCCGGAAGACCTGGTCCCCAAGCTGCGCCAGCGCATCGTGCAGGCCTTCGAGGCCTCGGGCCTGGGCCGTGAGGCCTACGCCACGTTGGTGATGGGGCGCGACGAGACCGTCAACGCCATCACCGCCGACGCCCTGGCCGAAGCGGCCAGCCGCGCCGCGCGCGACGAAGCCCTGCTGCGCGCCTTCGACGCCAGCGGGCAGACGGTGGAGGCCTTCGCCGACATGTACGGCATGCCGGTGCACGAAGCCCGGCGCACGCTGGAGCGCGCCCGCGCCCGCCAGACACCCCGCGCCGCATGAGCCCCGCGACGACCACCGAATCACCCTACGCGTGGTGGCGGCTGGTCGTCTCGCTCGTGCTCATGACGCTGGGCGGCGTGGGCATGTACTCGGTCACCGTGGTGCTGCCTCGCATCCAGGCCGACTTTGGGGTGGATCGCGGCGCCGCCTCGCTGCCCTACACGCTCACCATGGTGGGCTTCGGCGTCGGCGGCATCCTCATGGGCAAGCTGTCCGACCGTTTCGGCGTGATGGTGCCGGTGCTCGGTGGCGCCGTCGGCCTGGGCCTGGGTTTCATCGCCGCCGGTGCGGCCACCACGCTCTGGCAGTTCAGCCTGGCGCAAGGCCTGCTCATCGGCCTGCTCGGCACCTCGGCCACCTTCGCGCCGCTGGTGGCCGACACCTCACGCTGGTTCGACCGGCGCCGCGGCATCGCGCTGGCGATCTGCATGAGCGGCAACTACGTGGCTGGCGCGATCTGGCCGCCGGTGACGCAGCATTTCATCGACCACGGCGGCTGGCGCGAGGCCTACACCTTCATCGGCGTGTTCTGCCTGCTCACCATGCTGCCGCTGGCCCTGGTGCTGCGGCGGCGCCCGCCTCCTGAAGCAGCGCCGGTGCCGGTCGCTGCGCCCGCCAGCGCGACCGTCGCCCAAGGCGATCGGCCGCTCGGCCTGTCGCCCGGCACGCTGCAGGCCCTGCTGTGTGTGGCCGGGGTGTCGTGCTGCGTGGCGATGTCCATGCCGCAGGTGCACATCGTGGCCTACTGCACCGACCTGGGTTTCGGCGCCGCGCGCGGCGCCGAGATGCTCTCGGTGATGCTGGGCATGGGCGTGGCGAGCCGGCTGATCTCCGGCTGGATCTCCGACCGCATCGGCGGCCTGCGCACGCTGCTGCTGGGTTCGGTGCTGCAGGGCGTGGCGCTGCTGATGTTCCTGCCCTTCGATGGCCTGGTGCCGCTGTACCTGATCTCCGGCCTGTTCGGCCTGTTCCAGGGCGGCATCGTGCCGAGCTACGCCCTGATCGTGCGCGAGCACTTCGCGCCCATGCAGGCCGGCGTGCGCGTGGGCACGGTGCTGATGGCCACGCTGCTGGGCATGGCGCTGGGCGGCTGGATGTCGGGCGCGATCTTCGACCTGACCGGCTCCTACCAGGCCGCCTTCCTCAACGGCATCGGCTTCAACCTGCTCAACGTCAGCATCGTGTTCTTCCTGCTGCGGCGCGCGCGGGCGCGCGGCATCGGCCTGGGCCGGTCGTCTCAGGGCATGGTGAACACGGTGAGCACGCCGGTGTAACCGTAGAGGCTGTGGTGAGCGATCTCGCCACCGGCGAAGAAACCCACCAGCGGCACATCGCCGAGCGCGCGGCGCACCACCTGAAGCTCGGCGCTGGGGCTGCCGAAATGCGGCCCGCCGCGCCCCGAGCAGCTGACGTACACCGCCCCGGCGATGCGACGCGCGGCATGCGGGCCGGCCTCCACGTCGGTGGACGAGAGCGCCGTCGCCATCGACAGGCCCAGCTCTTCGGGTTCGAGCTCTTCACGCACCTCGGCGCACACGCGCACGAGGTCGGCGCGCGCGGCCTCGGCGTTGCGTTCGCAGAAGGCCAGGCGCGTGCCCACCGGCGCCACGTCGGCAATCGCGATGCCGCGCCGCCCCGGGTCCAGGCCGATCAGGTGGCGCACCAGCACCTCGGTGCCGAACTGGCCGCGCACGCGCGGGGCGGGCGCTGAGGACGCGCTGTGCTCGGGCAGCGGCGGCGAGAGCCCCACCAGCGTGGCGCGCAGGCGCGGCATGGCTTCTTCGGGTTGCTCCAGCGAGATCACGCGCTCGCGCAGCAGCACGTCCAGCGCGGGTTCGTCGTCGAGCATCAGCACCAGGTTGCCGTCGGACGCGGTGACCGTGCGCTCGCGGTCCACCGGCTGCGCCCCCTGCGTGACGCGCGAGACCAGGCCCACGTCCGCCCCGAAGGCCACGCCGCTCAGGCCGCCATGGAACACCCCGCTGGCCGCGCCCTGGCCGTCGAGGGTGCCCGCGCTGCTGAGCGAAAACTGCACGCTCTGGTGCCGGCTCGCCGCCAGCCCACCGAACACGTAGCCGCTGCGCGTGCGCTCGGCCATTTCGGCAATGAGTTCGGCCAGCTCGGGCGTGCCGCCGTCGGCATGCACCAGCGCCGTGTGCGCCTCGAAACGGTCGGCGATCGCCGGCCGGCCACTCGTGGAGAGTGGCGCCACCCCGCTGAACACACGGTACTGGCCCGGGTGCAGATCGCACAGCATCACGCACATCGCGGGCTCGTCGAAATACTCCACGTTGTTGGCCGCGATGCCCACGCCCACGGTGCCGGCCCAGTCGATCGCCTCGGACGACAGCTCGGCACTCAGGTGCTTGAGGATGGCCTCGGCTTCGTCGGCGTAGTGGTCGGTGATGTAGAGCAGCCCCAGGCAGGGCGACTTGGCGTATTCGGGCAGCGCCATCTGCGCGCGCAGTTGCGCGAGCACGAGAGCGGCGGCCATCCGCCATTGCGGGTGGGTGGCGTGGGCGTAAGGAAAGAGTTTCATGAGAAAAAAGGCGGCGCGCCGCGAACACGGCGGCGTGGGAGGTTCAACGTCGGCTGGCGGCCTTGCGGGCCGGGGCCTTCCTGGCGGCCGGCTTGGCGGCGGATTTCGCGGCAGGGCGCTGGGCAGAAGGGCTGGCGGCCGGCCGAGCCACCGCCCGCGCGGCAGCGCGGCCCACGCCCCGGGCGGCCTTGCCGGCCATGCCGGTGGCGGTCTTCAGGGCCTGGTCGGTCAGGCCGCTGGCGACTTGCCGCGTGGTATCGAGCGCGGTCTGCTTGGCCAGCGTCTTTCATCGCGTTGCTCGCGATCTGCTGGAACTGCTGCGACAGCGCGCCCCACCACTGCATCGGGTCCACCACGCCACCGGCGGCCGGCGCGGCGGTGGCCGCCGTCTTGCGGGCCGGCTTCTTCTTGCGCGGCGCCGGCGCAGGCGCGGCTTCGGGCTCGGCAGGGGTGCCGTAGGTGCGCGGCGGCACTTCCAGGCCGGCGAACGGCGTGGGCGCGGCGGCGGGTGAACCGGTGAAGCCGGCCAGGGTGTCGGCGGCCTTGATCTTGAGCGCGTTGGCACATCGCCCATGCTGAAGTTCATGGTCTTGAGCGTGGACAAGGTCATCTTCTGCACCTCCAGCGCCTGGATGGTGGCCCCCAGCGCCTTGGCGTTCTGGTCCAACCAGAAGTGCACGGCCTTGAGTTCCTCGATGCGTTTCTCGAGGTCTTCCACGTTGAAGGTGGGCGCCACCCAGCTGCCGAGGTTGGGCAACTGCGGGATGTTCTGGCTGATGCCCTGCGCCACCCCGCCGGCCGCCTGGCCCGCGAGGTTCTGCAGGAACTCGAAGCCGGGAACGAATTTGCCGAAACCGCTGCCGGGGGCGTCGCTCATGGAGATCTCCTGTCGTGCCGTCTAGGTCTTGTCTGTCTCAGCCGTCCACGCCGTAGCGGGGTGCGCGGCGCTCACGCAAGGATGCCACACCTTCGCGCACATCGGGCCCGGCAAAACCCATGAATTCGAGCGCCAGGGAGGTGTCGAACGCGGGGCCGGCCTGGCGCAGCCAGTTGTTGAGCGAGTACTTGGTCCAGCGGATCGCGGTCTGGCTGCCACTGGCAAGGCGGTCGGCCACTTCATAGGCCTTGTCGAGCAGGGCCGCGTCCTCCACCGCGAGCGAGACCAGGCCGATGCGCTCGGCCTCCTCGCCGCTGATGGGGTCGCACAACATCAGGTAGTACTTGGCCTTGGCCAGGCCGCACAGCAGGGGCCAGACGATGGCCGCGTGGTCACCGGCCGCCACGCCCAGGCGCGTGTGGCCGTCGACGATCTTGGCGCTCTTGGCCGCGATCGAGATGTCGGCCAGCAGGCCGGCCACCAGGCCCGCGCCCACGGCCGGGCCGTGCATGGCGCTGACGATGGGCTTGTCGCAGTTGATGACGTTGTAGACCAGGTCGCGCGCTTCCTTCCAAACGCGCGTGCGCACCTCGAAGTCGGTCGCCATGTCCTGCACCAGCGCGAGGTCGCCGCCGCCGGAAAAACCCATGCCGCTGCCGCGCAACACGGCGCAGCGCACGCTGTCGTCGCGCCCCACGTCGCGCCAGATCTCGCTGAGCTCCCAGTGGCGATCGTGGCCGGCGGTGGGCAGCTTGCCGTTGCCGCCCGGGCCGTCGGCGCGCATCTGGATGTCGAGCACGGAAGGCACGCCGTCCACGGTGGGGCCGCGGCGGGTGATGGCGAGGGTCTGGTAGCGGCTGTAGTCCACGGGGCTGCTCATGCGGGTCTCCTGAAGGGCTGGGGTTCTGTCGGTCATTGTGCTCGACCGCGCGCCAGCGTCTATGCTGGCGGCCATGAACCCGTCCACCGCTGCGCTGCACACCCGCAGCCTGTTCCATTTCGCCTTCAACGTCACCGACCTGGACGCGGCGCGCCGCTTCTACGGCGGCGTGCTCGGCTGCGCCGAGGGCCGCAGCACCGACACCTGGGTGGACTTCGATTTCTTCAGCCACCAGATCTCGCTGCACCTGGGCGAGCCGCTGAAGACGCAGCGCACCGGCCGCGTGGGCGAGCACCTGGTGCCCATGCCGCACTTCGGCCTGGTGCTGCTGCTGCCGGAGTGGCAAGCGCTGGCCGCGCGGCTGCAGGCCGCGGACGTGGACTTCGTGCTGCCACCCCAGGTGCGCTTCGAGGGGCAGCCCGGGGAGCAGTGGACGATGTTCTTCTGCGACCCCTTCGGCAACCCGATCGAGGTCAAGGGCTTCGCGTCGATCGAGCAGGTCTACGCTGTTTGAACGCTGGCCTCAGGCCAGCGGCGCGATTTTCTGGTCGATCGCGCCGAACACGGACTGGCATCCTTGCCCTTCATCTCGATGCGGATGGTGTCGCCGAACTTCATGAAGGCGGTCGAGGGCTGGCCGTCCAGGATGGTCTCGATCGCGCGCTTCTCGGCGATGCAGCTGTAGCCCTTGGGCCAGTCCTTGCGGCCGTCCACGTCCGTGCCCTTGTTGCTCACCGTGCCGCTGCCCACGATGGAGCCGGCGCGCACGTTGCGCGTCTTGGTGATGTGGGCCACGAGCTGGCCGAAGTGGAAGGTCATCTCCGGGCCGGCCTCGCACATGCCGACCTTGCGGCCGTTCCAGGTCGACTGCATGGTCAGGTGCACGCGGCCACCCTGCCAGGCGTCGCCGAGCTCGTCGGGCGTGACCGCCACCGGGCTGAACGCGGTGGCCGGCTTGCTCTGGAAGAAACCGAAGCCCTTGGCCAGTTCGGCCGGGATCAGGTTGCGCAGCGACACGTCGTTCGGCCAGCATCAGCAGGCGCACGCCCTCCAAGGCCTGCTCGGGCGTGGCGCTCATGGGCACGTCGCCGGTGATGACGGCGATCTCGGCCTCGAAGTCGATGCCGAAGTCTTCACTGGCCACCACCACGTCTTCGCAGGGGCCGATGAAGTCGTCGCTGCCGCCCTGGTACATCAGCGGGTCGGTGTAGAACGACGCCGGCACTTCGCTGTTGCGCGCGGCGCGCACCAGTTCCACATGGTTGATGTAGGCCGAGCCGTCGGCCCACTGGTAGGCGCGCGGCAGCGGGGCCATGCACTGGGCGGGGTCGAACGGGAAGGCGTGGCGCGCCTTGCCCTGGTTGAGCGTGACGTACAGGTCGTGCAACTGGGGGCTGATGAAGTTCCAGTCGTCCAGCGCCTGCTGGAGCTTGTGGGCGATGCCGGTCGCATAATGCGCCGTGCTCAGGTCGCGGGAGACCACCACCAGTTGTCCGTCGCGCGAGCCGTCTTTGTAAGTGGCGAGTTTCATGCAAGTCTCCTGCTGTCAGGTTGGGGTCAAAGCGGGCACATTGTCCGCCTGGGGGCGGATCGGTGGCACACTCGGTGGATGTCTTTGAATTACGGATAGTGAAATTGATTCACCTATTCGTAAATACGGGATTCTAGACGAAAGCCCCGTGAACCGCTGCAAGACCCGCCACCGGCCCGGGGAACCCACCGCCCGACCGACCGTCCAACCTTCGTGACCCTGATTCACATGCCTGTTGCCCAACGCCCCGCCATCGACACCGAAACCCGTGACGACGCGGAACCGTTGCGCGCGGGCATCCAGTCGGTGGAAGTGGGCTTCGAGCTGCTCGATGCCCTGTCGCAGGCCGACGGTGCCCTGATGCTGCGCGACCTGGCCGCCGCGGCTGGCATGAGCGCGGCCAAGGCCCATCGCTACCTGGTGAGCTTCCAGCGCATGGGCCTGGTGGTGCAGGACCCGGTGAGCACGCGCTACGACCTCGGCCCCGCCGCGCTGCGCATCGGGCTGGCCAGCCTCGCGCGCCTCGACGCCGTGAAGTTCGCGCGCGAACGCATCGATGGCCTGCTGGCCGAGACCGGCCACACCCTGGCCATCGCGGTGTGGGGCAACCAGGGCCCCACCATGGTGCACTGGATCGAGGCGCCTCAGACGGTGCCCGTCACCCTGCGCCTGGGCGACGTCATGCCGCTGCTGACCTCGGCCACCGGCCGCTGCTTTGCCGCCTTCATGGGCAGTGAAGGCCGCGACGCCCAGCGCATCGCCCCCATGGTGCGCGACGAACTCGCGCGCCTGAAGAAGCTGCCGCAACATGGCGATCTGCCCCTGGTGGACGTGCCCCAGTCGCCGCAGGAGGTGCAGGCCCTGCTCGAAGACACCCGGCGCCGGGGCTTGGCGCGCGTGGTGCACAGCCTGCTGCCCGGCGTGGGCGGCTTCTGCGCCCCGGTGTTCGACGCCCAGGGCCGGCTCGCGCTGGGCCTGGTGGTGCTCGGCTCCGTGCGCAACGCTGGACACCGACTGGCAGGGCGCCACCGCCACCGCCCTGCTGCGCTGCGCTCGCCAGCTCAGCGCCGACCTGGGGCACCGCCCCGCCCCTTCCAGCCCGTGACCCAAACGCCCTTGTCACCTTCTGCCTCGCCACGCGGGTCGGTGCTCACCGCGCTGGTGGCGCTGGTGCTGGGCCTGCACCTGGTCCTGCTCGCCGGCGGCATCACGCTTCAACTGCCCGACACCGCCCGGGCGCCAGCGCCCCCGGCCACCGGCGCCAGTGCATCCGCCGCGAACGCCGAACCGCCCGCCACCGCCTCCACCCCGGCAGCGCGCCCGCAGCCGGTGCAAGTGAGCACCGTGCGCTGGATCGTGCCCGCCGCCCCGGCGCCCGCGCCGCGCCCCGAACCCGCGCCCCGGCCCAAGCCCGTTCCGAAGGCGGCGCCCACGGCCCGCCCCGCCCCGGTTCCCGAACCCGTCGCCGTGGCCCAGGCAGCGCCCGAACCCGCCGAGGCCGTCGCCCTCGCGCCGGCTGAGACGCCGGCCATCGCTTCGCAGGAAGTGGCCGTGAGCGAGCCTCCGGCGCCGGCACCCGAAGCGCCGGCAGAAGCCGTGGCGGCGCCTGCTGCCACGCCCGAAACACCCCCAATCAGCGAGCCCACCGGCACCACGCCGTCGGCAGCAACCGACGGCAAACCCAGCGCCCCCGTCGCCCTGCCACCCGCCACGCCGCCGCCCAGCACCCGCCTGCACTACGACGTGACCGGCAACGTCAAGGGCATCGGCTACAAGGCCCAGGGCACGCTGGACTGGGCCGTGGCCGACGGCCGCTACGAGGCCCGCATGGAGATGCGCGTGCTGCTGCTGGGCAGCCGCTCGCAGACCAGCATCGGCCGCATCGGCCCCGAAGGCCTGATGCCCGAGCGCTTCGCCGACAAGAGCCGCAGCGAGAAAGCCGCCCATTTCGATGCGGCGCAACAGCGCATCCGCTTCAGCAGCAACGCGCCCGAAGCACCGCTGCAGCCGGGGGCGCAGGACCGCCTGAGCCTGTTCCTGCAGCTCGCCAGCCTGCTGCAGGCACGCCCGCAGGCCTACACCACCGGGCAGACGGTGGACATGCAGGTGGCCGGCACGGGCGACGCCCCCGTCTGGCGCTTCGACGTGGGCGAAGAATCGACGATTTCGCTGCCAGCGGGCGAATTCAAGGTGCGCCACCTGGTGCGCCAGCCGCGCAAGGAATTCGACAGCACGGTCGAAATGTGGCTCGCGCCCAGCCTGCACCACCTGCCCGTGCGCCTGCGGGTGAAACAGTCGAACGGCGATGTGGCCGATCAGCAACTCAGCCAGATGCCGTAAGGCAAACACCTGTAGGACAAACACCCATCTGTGCCAAAAAAGACACGCATCTTGAAGTCCGGGGGAACGTCGCCACGTAAAGCTGCATCTGACCTATAAATCGGCGCGTATTTGCCGATATAAGGTTGTCAGGAACGCAGATTTTTTCTATTCAAGGATTTCAGTCATGCACATGCTTTACGACTCGGATGCCTTCGCTGTGGTCCACATCCTGGCCAATGCGCCCGTCGAGGGCGACAACGAAGTGGCCGACGGCCCGCAGATTCCCCGCCACGGTTTCGAGATCGTGGACAAGCGCTCGGGCAAAGAGGTGTACCTCGACGGCTCCTGGGCCGAGATGTTCCAGCTCCAGATCACCGCCTGGCAGCAGAGCACACCGTCCCAGGAAGAGGTGGAAGACACGCTCGAGGGCTATGCCACGCTGGCCCAGATGCCCGTGGTCATGCACTGAACGAACGCGCTTCCTCTGAAAAAAGGCCGCTGCACCCCAGCGGCCTTTTTCATGTCGGGCCGTGGCGCCAGCGGTACAGCGGCTCGGCCAGCACCAGCACCGCCACCAGCCGGCAGACCTGGAACGCCGTCACCACCGGCACGCCCAGCTGCAGCACCTTGGCGGTGATGGCCATCTCGGCAATGCCGCCGGGCGCGGTGCCCAGCAACAGCGTGACCGGGTGCAAACCCGTCAGCTGCGCCAGCACCCAGCCGAAGCCGGCGCACAGGCCCATCATCACCAGTGTGGCGAAAGCCACCGACGCCAGCCAGCGCGGCGCCGTGTGCACGAAAGTGGGCGTGAAACGCACGCCCAGGCTCACACCGATCACCAGCTGCGCCGCGTTCGACAGGCTCTGCGGGATGGCCGACAGGGTGTGTCCGCTCAAGGTCACCACCATGGTGACCACCAGCGCGCCCATGAACCAGGGGTTGGCGCGGCCCAGGCGCTGCATCGCCAGCGCGCCCAGCAACGTGAGCCCGGCCAGCGCCAGCAGCCCCAGGGCTTGCACGTCCCGCACGCCCTGCGCCCCGGTGTCGAGCCCGCTCACGCCCCCGAACTGCAGGGCAAACGGGATGGTGACCGTCACCAGCAGCACCCGCAGGCTGTGCGCGGCCGCCACCAGATCGGTGCGCGCGCCCTGGCGCTCGGCGATCAGCGTCATCTCGGACGCGCCGCCGATCGCGCCAGCGAAATAGGTGGTGCAGCGCAGCTCCGCCGGCGTCAAGGCCACCAGATGCCCCGCGTGCAGCCAGCGCAGCCAGGCTGCAAAACCCAGACCCAGGGCCAATGCCCACGCGATGCCGAGCGCGATGGCCCACCAGAGGCTGGCCACGAGCGCGCCCACGGCCGGCGTGAAGTACAGGCCCAGCGCGGTGCCGATCACCCACTGCCCGCTGTTGCGCAAAGGCGTCCAGCTCTCGGTGCGCATGCCCAGCACCGACACCAGCGCCGTCGCCAGCAGCGGGCCGATCATCCAGGGGATGGGCGTGCGCAGCCAGCGGCACAGCAGGGCGGCGGCCAGGGCGATCGTCAGGGTGAGGCAGACGCGCGGCCACGAATCGGGCCGCCAGACAGGCAGAAAGGACACGCGGAAAGGGAAGGTGAAGGGGCCTCGGGTGCGCTTAGTATCCACGCATGACCTGTCGAACCGCTGTCGCCATTGCCCTGGGCCTGTCCTTGCTCGCGGCCTGCGCGCACCGCCCACCCACCACCGTGCCGGCCCTGCTCGACCGCGTGCTGCCCGCGCCGGTGTTGCTGCTCGGCGAGCAACACGACGCCGCCGAACACCAGGCCCTGCAGCGCGACGTGGTGCTGGCCCTGGCCCGGCGCGACCAGCTGGGCGCGGTCGTGATGGAAATGATCGAACAGGGGCGCAGCACGCAAGGCCTGCCCAGCGACGCCGACGAGGCGCGCGTGCGCGAGGCCCTGGGCTGGACCGAGCAGAGCGGCTGGCCCTGGCCGGTGTACGGCCCGGTGGTGATGGCCGCCGTGCGCAGCGGCGTGCCCGTGATCGGCGGCAACCTGCCGCGCGCGCAGATGCGCGGCACCATGGGCCAGGCCGAGCTGGACGGCCTGGTGAGCGAGAGCGTGCTGCAGCGCCAGCGCGACGGCATCCGCGAGAGCCATTGCGGCCTGCTGCCCGAGAGCCAGATCGCGCCCATGACCCGCATCCAGCTCGCGCGCGACCGGTCGATGGCGCAGACGGCCACGCAGGCCCTCATCCCGGGCAAGACGGTGCTGCTGGTGGCCGGCAACGGCCATGTGCGCGAAGACCTCGGCGTGCCCCTGCACCTGCCCGCGTCCGTGGGCCACAAGGTGGTGATGGCGCAGGCCGGCACCTCCAAGGACGCCAGCGCACCGCCGGCCGACGCGGTGTGGCAGACCCCCGCGCTGCCCCCGCGCGACCACTGCGCCGAACTGCGCCAACAGATGAAGCGCTGAATCCAGGGGCACCAAGGGTCCGGCTCCGCCGGCCCCAGGTGCCGTCCCCCACCGGGGGGAAGCCGCGCCAGCGGCGCAGGGGGGTTACCCCAGCCTTTTGATCGCGTCGGCCAGCGTGCCCACCATGGTCTCGATCTGCGCGCGATCGACGATGTAGGGCGGCGCGAACACCAGGTTGTCGCCCGCGTTGCGCACCAGCACGCCCCGGTGGTAGCAGTCCATGAACACGTCGAACGCGCGCTTGCCGGGCAGGCCCGGCTGCGGCGTGAGCTCCACGGCGGCCGCCAGCCCGAGGCTGCGGATGCCGATCACGTGGGGCAAGCCCTTGAGCGCGCTGTGCATCGCGTCGCCCAGCACCGGCCCCATCTCGCCCGCGCGGGCGAACAGGTTTTCCTCGCGGAACAGGTCCAGCGTGGCGATGGCCGCCGCGCAGGCCACCGGATGGCCCGAGTAGGTGTAGCCATGGAAGAACTCGATGGCGTGGTCCGGCGCGCTGCCGTGCGCGCCCATCATGGCGCCGTAGATGCGGTCGGTGCAGACCACGCCGCCCAGCGGGAACACGCCGTTGGTCACGGCCTTGGCGAAATTCAGCATGTCGGGCTGCACGCCGTAGTAGTCCGACGCGAAAGCCGTGCCCAGGCGGCCGAAACCGGTGATCACCTCGTCGAAGATCAGCAGGATGCCGTGCTTGTCGCAGATCTCCCGCAGGCGCTTGAGGTACCCCTGCGGCGGCACGTACCAGCCCGCGCTGCCGGCGACGGGCTCGACGATCACGGCCGCCACGTTGCTGGGGTCGTGCAACGGCAGGATGCGGTTCTCCAGCTCCAGCAGCAGGTCTTCGTCCCACACCGGTTCGGTGTTGTGCACGTAGGCGTGCTTGACCGGGTCGTGGATGAAGCGCAGGTGGTCCACGCGCGGCAGCAGGGCGGCGCCGTAGACCTTGCGGTTGGCCGGGATGCCGCCCACGCTCATGCCGCCAAAGCCCACGCCGTGGTAACCGCGCTCGCGGCCGATGAAGATGTTGCGGTGGCCTTCGCCGCGCGCGCGGTGGTAGGCCAGCGCCACCTTCATCGAGGTGTCGGCGGCCTCGCTGCCGGAGTTGCAGAACAGCACCTTGTTCAGGTCGCCCGGCGCCATGGCGGCGATCATCTCGGCGGCGCGAAAGGCCTTGTCGTTGCTGACGCTGAAGGCGGTGCTGTAGTCCAGCGTGTCCAGCTGCTGCTTGATGGCTTCGTTGATCGGCTTGCGGTTGTGGCCGGCGCCCACGCACCACAGGCTGGAAATGCCGTCGATGACCTGGCGGCCGTCGTGCGTCGTGAAATACATGCCGTCGGCCGCCACGAAGACCCGGGGGTCTTTCTGGAAACTGCGGTTGGGCGTGAAGGGCAACCACTGGTTGTCCATGCGGAAATCGTTGTAGGCCATGCGGGCGTCTCCTGCGGCAAAAGGACGGGGAAGCGGCATTTTGTCACCGCCTCCCGCCTCCAGGGGCTCCATTGCGCCGGGTTCGGCCAGGCCCACCGCGCCTTGCTGCGACAATTCGCACGCCATGAATCACACCTACGTTCTTACCCTGTCCTGCTCGGACCGCCCGGGCATCGTGCACGCCGTTTCCGGCTTCCTGCTGGAGCACGGGGGCAACATCGAAGAAGCCGCGCAGTACAACGACCACGCCACAGGCCTGTTCTTCATGCGCGTGCAGTTCGCCTGCGGCCAGCTCACCCAGGACGACCTGCGCCTGCACCTGAAGCTGTTCGCCGAACCGTTCGCCATGCAGTGGAGCCTGCACCCGCTGGCCGAGCCGGTGCGCACCGTCATCTTCGTCAGCAAGGAAGGCCACTGCCTCAACGACCTGATGTTCCGCTGGAAGAGCGGCCTGCTGCCGCTGGACATCCGCGCCATCATCAGCAACCACCGCGACTTCTACCAGCTCGCGGCCAGCTACAACGTGCCCTTCCACCACATCCCGGTGACCGCCGCCACCAAGCCGCAGGCCGAGGCCAAGCAGCTGGAGATCATCCAGAACGAAGGCGCCGAGCTGGTGGTGCTGGCGCGCTACATGCAGGTGCTCAGCAACAACCTGTGCCGCGAACTCTCGGGCAAGGCGATCAACATCCACCACAGCTTCCTGCCCAGCTTCAAGGGCGCCAAGCCCTACTACCAGGCGCACGACCGGGGCGTGAAGCTGATCGGGGCCACCGCCCACTACGTGACGGCCGACCTCGACGAAGGCCCCATCATCGAGCAGGACGTGGCCCGGGTGGACCACACCGACGCGGTGGAAGACCTCACCGCGCGCGGCCGCGACACCGAAAGCCAGGTGCTGGCGCGCGCCGTGAAATGGCACAGCGAACACCGCGTGCTGCTCAACGGCCACAAGACCGTGGTGTTCAAGTGAACGCGATGCCGCAGGGCCGCCCCAAGGCCGCTCAGCCCCCTCGGGGGGCAGCGACCACGCGTCAGCGGTGGAGCGTGGGGGCGCCATGACCATCCGGATTCCTCCCATCCAGTGCCTGCTGACCTTCGAGGCGCTGGCGCGCCTGCGCAGCGTGACGCAGACGGGGGAGGAACTGAACGTGACGCCCAGCGCGGTGAGCCACCGCGTGCGCCAGCTGGAGCAGATCCTGGGCACCAAGCTGTTCGGCCGCGCCGATTTCTCGCTCACCACCGAGGGCAGCGAATACCTGGCCCACGTGCGCGAAGGCCTGGGCATCCTGCAGCGTTTTCCGGGCGGCAACACGGCGCCGGGAAAACGCAAGCTCAAGCTGGCCGTCACACCGACTTTCGCGCGCTCGATCCTGATGCCGCGCCTGCGCCAGTTCACCGAGGCCTATCCGGAGATCGACCTGACGCTGCAGGTCTCGATCCCGCTGCTGGACGTGGTCGCCGAGGACGCCGACCTCACGGTGCGCTACGGCACCGGCCGCTACGCCGACGTGGAGCACATCTGCCTGCTCAAAGACGAAGTGACGCCGCTGGCGTCTCCCGCCTACATCCGCGAGAACGGCCCGTTCGACACGGTGGAAGACCTGCAGCGCGCCGCCCTGTTGCGCAGCCCGCTCGAACCCTGGCGCACCTGGTTCGCGGCGCACGAACTCGACTGGCCCGAGCCGGTCGAGGGTTCGTCGTTCAACGACATCGGGCTGATGTGCGATGCCGCGGCTCAAGGCCTGGGCGTCGCCCTGGTGCGCCTCAAGCTGGGCGCGCCCTGGATCGAGAACGGCTCGCTGGAACGCATCTCGGCACGCAACATCCCATCGCCCCATGCGCACTACCTGTGCTGGCAGGCCGGTGCGATGGAGCGGTGGGAATGCGCGGCGTTCGCCGAGTGGCTCAAGAAGAGCGTGAACTGACGAGCCCGGCGGCGGATCGCGGGTTTATTCGATCGCCAGGCGCTGGGCCGCGGCGGCGGTCTTCTTCGGCAGCGTGAGCTGCAGCACACCGTTCTCGTACTTCGCTTTCGCGGCGCTGTTGTCCACGTCGACCGGCAGCTGGAAGCTGCGCGAGACGGCGCCGTAGTAGCGTTCGCTGCGCAGCAGCTTGCCACCCTCGGTCTGGCTGTCCTGCTGCTTGATCTCGGCGCGCAGGGTCACCAGCTTGCCGTCGACGTTGACGTGGATGTCGTCCTTGGACACGCCGGGCACTTCGGCCTGCAAGGTGTAGGCCTCGGGCGTCTCTTTCACATCGACGCGGATCTGCGCCGGCAGGCCGTCGCCGTGCAGCGGCTTGACGTAGAAGGCGGGAGCGACGTCGTTGAAGAAGTCGTCGAGAAAACCACGGCGGGCAATGAGGCTGTTCATGGCAAGAAACTCCTGATGGATGATGAGGTTCCAGGGCGCGACAGGCGTCCTGCGGTGAACACAACTTGATGCCACCGCCCGCCGATTTCAAGGGCCCTTCGTCACCGCCCGCCGAAGCGTTCACAAAGCGCTGCAAGTTTCTTCAATCCGGCACGCAAGCTTTGGCCTAGACTGGAGCGGCCCTTGATCCGACCCGCACCGGCCCCACATGAACGCACCCGCCCGCCCCGCCGAAAACACCTCCCTGCAACGCGCGCAACGGCAGGCCGACGTGGTGCGCGCGCTGCAGGCCGTGGTGCCGGCGCACGCACTGCTCTGGCAGGCCGAGGACACGGTGCCCTACGAATGCGATGGCCTGACCGCGTACCGCGAGCGCCCGCTGGTGGTGGTGCTGCCCGAGACCGAGGGCCAGGTCGCTGCCGTGCTCAAGGCCTGCCACGGCCTGGGCGTGCCGGTGGTGGCGCGCGGCGCGGGCACGGGGCTCTCGGGCGGTGCCATGCCGCACGCGCTGGGCGTCACGCTGTCGCTGGCCAAGTTCAACCGCATCCTGCGCATCGATCCGCGCTCGCGCACCGCGGTCGTGCAGGCGGGCGTGCGCAACCTCGCGATCTCCGAAGCCGCCGCCCCGCAGGGCCTGTACTACGCGCCCGACCCCAGCAGCCAGATCGCCTGCACCATCGGCGGCAACGTGGCGGAGAACTCGGGTGGTGTGCACTGCCTCAAGTACGGCCTGACCTTGCACAACGTGCTGGCCGTGCGCGGCTTCACCGTCGAGGGTGAGCCCGTCACTTTCGGGGGCGACGCGCTCGACGCACCCGGCCTGGACCTGCTGCCCCTGGTGATCGGCAGCGAAGGCATGTTGGCCGTCACCACCGAGGTCACGGTCAGGCTGGTGCCCAAGCCGCTGCTGGCGCGCTGCATCATGGCCAGCTTCGACGACATCCGAAAGGCCGGCGACGCGGTGGCCTCGGTGATCGCGGCCGGCATCATCCCGGCCGGCCTCGAAATGATGGACAAGCCCATGACCGCGGCGGTGGAGGACTTCGTGCACGCGGGCTACGACCTGAGCGCTGAAGCCATCCTGCTGTGCGAGAGCGACGGCACGCCGGAGGAGGTGGAAGAAGAGATCGGCCGCATGAGCGCGGTGCTGCGCCAATGCGGCGCCACCGCCATCGCGGTCAGCCGCGACGAAGCCGAGCGCCTGCGTTTCTGGAGCGGGCGCAAGAACGCGTTCCCGGCGAGCGGGCGCATCAGCCCGGACTACATGTGCATGGACTCGACCATTCCGCGCAAGCGCCTGGCCGACATCCTGCTGGCCATCGCCGAGATGGAGAAGAAGCACGGGCTGCGCTGCGCCAACGTGTTCCATGCGGGCGACGGCAACCTGCACCCGCTGATCCTGTTCGACGCCAACGACGCCGACCAGTTGCACCGCTGCGAACTGTTCGGTGCCGAGATCCTGGAGACCAGCGTCGCCATGGGCGGCACGGTCACCGGCGAACATGGCGTGGGCGTGGAAAAGCTCAACAGCATGTGCGTCCAGTTCTCCGCCGAGGAAAACGCCCAGATGTTCGCCGTCAAACGGGCCTTTGATACCAATGGGCTACTGAATCCGGGCAAGGTCATCCCGACCCTGCAACGTTGTGCTGAATACGGTCGGATGCTGGTGCGCGCGGGGGCTTTGGCGCACCCTGAGCTACCGCGTTTCTAGCTGTCAAATATCACGCTGGAGAAAGAGGGCCCTGGGGTACAGTTGTGCCGGATGAGCACCCTTTTTCCCTCGGAGGACAAACGCGTTGACAGCCACAGAACCGAACGCTCGGCTGTGGAGCGTGAGCGTGCGTTGCTTCTGGAGCTGGAAACCCTGCGAGCGGAGAACGAGCACCTGCGCCGCAGCTACGCGCAGCGGCTCAGCGGCCAGCCCGACAGCACCGACCTGAAGCGCCAGGCCAACCTGCCACTGCCTCTGGAAACCGCGCTGGAAGCGGCCGCCTTGGACCGGGCTCCGCACACCGCGCAGATCGAATACGAAGCGCTGTTCTCGGCCCTGGCGAGCGTCTTTCCCATCGGCGTCTTTCGCACCGACCACGCGGGCGTGCTCACCCACGTGGACGAGCAGCTGCAGGCGATCTTCGCGCTGAAGAAGCAGGACTTCCCCAACTTCGGCTGGTTCAGCCGCGTGCACCCCGACGACCTGGAACGCGTGCAGCAGCACTGGTTTCGGGCGATCTCCGAGGCCGAAACGCTCAGCGTGGAGTTCCGCCTGGTGCGCCCGGGCAACGAGGTGGTCCATGTGCTGGTGCGCAACGCACCCTTGCGCGATGCCAACGGCGCCGTCGTCAACCAGCTCGGTTTCATGCAGGACATCACGCCCATGCGCACGCTGGAAGCCGACGCGCGCATCAAGGACGAGCTGAACCGCCAGATCATCTCCAGCAGCCCCGACTGCACCAAGGTGCTCGATCTGCAAGGCCGCGTGGTGCAGATGACGGCCCAGGGCTGCCGCCTGGTCGAGGTGGACGATTTCGAACAGGTGCGCAACAGCGAATGGGTCACCTGGTGGCCGGACGACGGGGCCTTGCTCTCGCGCGAAGCCCTGGAGAGCGCGCGCCAGGGCAAGAGCGCGCGCTTCGTGGCGTTCGGCAACACCTTCAAGGGCACACCCAAGTGGTGGGACACGGTGGTCACCCCCATCTGCGATGCGCAGAACCGGCCCGTGATGGTGCTGGCCGTCTCGCGCGACATCACCGCGCTGCACCAGCAGCAGGAAGAGATCCAGCGCTTCAACGTCGAGCTGGAAGCCCGCGTGCGGCAACGCACCGACGAACTGGCCGAAGCCAAGGAGCGCATCCACCAGGCCCTGCGCGATGCCCAGGCCCTCTACAACCAGGCGCCCTGCGGCTACCACTCGGTGGACGCCGACGGCGTGTTCGTGCTGATCAACCGCACCGCGCTGGACTGGCTGGGCTACGAGCGCGACGAGGTGGTCGGCAAGCTGCGCTTCCACGACATCGTGCCGCCCGAGCACCAGCACCTGGTCGGCGAGCGCCTGGCGCGCATGACGCGCGGCGAAAAACTGGAGGCCGCCGAGTTCCCGATCCGCCGCCGCGACGGCAGCACCTTCCTGGCCCTGCTCAGCAGCACCGCGGTCGTCGACGAAAACGGCCGTTTCGTCCGCACCAACAACACCCTGGTGGACATCACCGAACGCAAGGGCGCCGAGAACGCCCTCGCGGGACAGCGCAATTTCCTGCAGGCCATCACCAACAGCGTGCCGGTGCAGCTGGCGTTCTTCGACCGCGACCTGATCTGCCGCTTCGCCAACGCCAGCTACGCGCGCTGGGTGCAGGGCGATACCGAGCAGCTGATCGGCATGCACCTGAGCCAGATCGCGCGGCCCCAGGATTTCGAGGCCTCGCGCCTGAACCTGGCCGCCGCGCTGTCCGGCGAAATCCAGCGCTTCGAGGGCAAGCGCGCTTTCCCCGATGGCCAGCAGCTTCTACGCCGGCATCGAATACACGCCGTACTGGCATGCGGGTCAGGTGCAGGGGATCATCATCCAGATGATCGACCTCTCCCAGCGCAAGGCGTCGGAAGACCTGGTGCGCCAGGCCAACGGCCAGCTCAACAGCGCACTGCGGCAATCGCAGGACCTCTACAACAACGCGCCCTGCGGCTACCACTCGCTCGACGTCAACGGCATCTACGTGTCCATCAACGACACCGAGCTCGACTGGCTGGGCTACCGCCGCGACGAGGTGGTGGGCAAGATGGCCTTCCGCGACATGATGGCGCCGCGGCACACGGATCTGCTGGAGCACCGCATGCAGAAGATCCTGAAGGACGATGCCTTGGAGGCCGTGGAGTACGAGATGCGCCGCCGCGACGGCAGCACCTTCCACGCCCTGCTCTCGTCGTCCGCCGTGCGCGATGCCGACGGCCGCTTCCTGCGCAGCAACACCACGGTGGTGGACATCACGCTGCGCAAGGCAGCCGAGATGGCGCTGCGCGACAACCAGCGCTTCCTTCAGACCATCACCGACCACGTGCCTGGCCTGATCGCCTACCTCGATGCGGGCCTGCATTTCCGGTTCGCCAATGCCGAGCACCTGCGCGTCTATGGCATGGACCCCCAGTACATCATCGGGCGGCACATCGGTGAATGCGTGAAACCCGACGTCTGGGCCGACATCGAGCCTCGCATGCGGATGGCGCTGGCCGGCCAGCCCCACCACTTCGAGACCTGGCGCCCCACCATCGATGGCCAGCAGATCTTCGTGAGCGCGAGCTACCTGCCCGACTTCAATGACGAAGGCAAGGTGCAGGGCCTGTTCGTGCAGATCATCGACATCACCGACCGCAAACGCATCGAAGAGCGCGTCGTCCACCTCAACGAGGAACTGGAGCAACGCATCAGCGAGCGCTCGCTGGAACTGCTGGAGAGCGAACAGCGTTTCCGCCTCATGGTGGACAACCTGCGCGACTACTGCATCTTCTTCATGGATGCCGACGGCATCATCACCGATTGGACCGACAGCGCCCAGCGCATGGACGGCTATTCGCCCACGCAGATGCTGGGCCGCCATTACGGCGTGCTGTTCGATCCGGTCAACCCGGACCATGGCAAGGTCAGCGCCATGCAGATGCTGCGCCTGGCGGCCTCACGTGGGCAGCACGAGCTGCACAACTGGCACACCCGCAAGGACGGCTCGCAGTACTGGTCGCACTCGGTGCTCATTGCCCTGCGCGACGACAGCGGCGAACTCAAGGGCTTCGCCAAGGTCAACCGGGACATGACCGACGCCAAGCGGCTCGACGACCTGATGCGCAACATCAACGACGAGCTGGAGAACCGGGTGGTCGAGCGCACCGAGCAGCTGCTCGCCGCCAACAAGGACCTGGAGTCGTTCTCGTACTCGGTCTCGCACGACCTGCGGTCGCCCCTGCGCCACATCTCCAGTTTCGTCAGCCTGCTGGAGGAACACCTCGGTGGCCAATGCGACGAGGTGAGCGCCCGCTACCTGAGCACGATCGGCAATTCAGCCCGGCACATGAGCCAGCTCATCGACGGCCTGCTCGCGTTCTCGCGCCTGGGGCGTTCGGCCGTGAACCTCACGGCGGTGGACTTCACCCTGCTGGTGGATGCGGTGGTCGGCCAGATCGGGCACGACACCGAAGGCCGGGTGGTCGACTGGGTGGTGGCGCCCGACCTGCCCGTGGTGCAGGGCGACGCCCTGCTGCTGCGCGAGGTCTGGGCCAACCTGTTGGGCAACGCCTACAAATACACCCGTCCGCGTGAAAGAACGCGCATCGAGGTGGGTTGGAGCATGGACCCTGTTGTCGGCTATACCTTCTTTGTTCGTGACAATGGCGTGGGTTTTGACACAAAATACGCCCAGAAGCTGTTTGGCGTTTTCCAACGCCTGCATCGCGCCTCGGAGTTTGAAGGCACTGGCATCGGCCTGGCACTGACGCGGCGCATCATTGAGCGACACGGCGGCACCATCTGGGCTGAAAGCCAGCTCGGAGAGGGCAGTGTGTTCTATTTTTCGCTACCTTTTGAAGGCGCCCATGGGTTCGAGTCTCCTCCCGACTCCATGCCGGCCGCCCTGGAACCATGAGCAAAAACGCCGACGCCATCCTTCTCGTTGAAGACAATCCCGACGATGCCGAGCTGACCAAGCTGGCCTTGGCGCGCCATGGGCTGGACGGGCGGGTGACGCACGTCTCGGATGGCATGCAGGCCCTGGACTACCTGCACCGCCGCAACGGTTTCACCAACCGCTCGGGCAGCAACCCCATGCTGGTGCTGCTGGACCTGAAGATGCCCCTGCTGGATGGCATCGGCGTGCTCCGGGAAATCAAGGGCTCGGACAACCTGCATCACATCCCCGTGGTGGTGCTGACCTCCTCCACCGAGCCGAGCGACCTGCTGCGCGCCTACGATGCGGGCACCAACGCCTACATCGCCAAGCCCACCGAGTTCTCGCAGTTCCTCAGCGCGATGAAGCACGTATGCGAGTTCTGGATCAACATCAACCAGACCGCGCCGCAACTGCCCAGCGCGGGCGTGCGCACCACCGGTTTCGGCGACCTGATCTGATGAACCCGGGGCCCTCCTCGGGCCTCACCAGGTGTCGATGAATCGCCCCGGGCGGGGCTCTGACACCTTCGCCCCCGCCAGTCCCCTGACCAGCCAGTCGCGCGTGAGCGCCGGGTCGATCACGGCATCGATCTCGAGCGTGGTCGCCATCTGCACCGCCGAGCCATTGGCGACCTGCTGCGCCAGCAGCCGGTCGAACAAGGCATCGCGCCGCGGCCCCTCCGGCTCCGCTTCGAGCTCCTTGCGATAGCCCAGGCGCACGGCGCCTTCCAGCCCCATGGCGCCGAATTCGGCCGTGGGCCAGGCCACGGTGAAGGCCGGCGAATGGAACCCACCGGCCGTCATGCCCATGGCGCCCAGGCCGTAGCCCTTGCGCAGCACGACGCTGAAGAAGGGCACACGCAGGTCCGCCGCCATCACGAACAGGCGGCTGACGTGCCGCACCTGCGCCCTCGCTTCGATGTCCGGCCCGACCATGAAGCCGGGCGTATCGACTAGGCTCACGATGGGCAGGCCGTGTGCGTTGCACAGCTGCATGAACCGCGCGGCCTTGTCGGCGGCGTCGGCGTCGATCGCACCGCCCAGATGCAGCGGGTTGTTGGCCATCAGGCCCACCGCGCGCCCTTCGATGCGCGCCAGCGCGGTGTGGATGCCCACGCCGAAGCCGGTGCGCAGCGGCAGCAGGCTGCCGACATCGACCAGCCCTGCCATCGCCGCCTGGGTGTCGTACACACGCAGCCGGTTCTCCGGCACCACGTCGCGCAGGGCCCGGGCATCGGGTGCGCGTCCGCCGTCGACCGGGCCCTGGAAGAACGACAGGTATTGGCGGGCCACCGCCACCGCCTGCGCTTCGTCGTCCACCAGCACGTCGATCACGCCATTGGCGTGCTGCACCGGGCTCGGGCCGATCTGCTCGGGCCGGAACACGCCCAGCCCGCCCCCTCCACCATGGCCGGGCCACCCATGCCGATGTTGCTGCCCCGGGTGGCGATCACCACGTCGCAGCAGCCCAGCAAGGCGGCGTTGCCCGCAAAACAGCGGCCACTGACGACGCCCAGCACCGGCACCTGGCCCGAGAGGCGCGCGAACGCGGCGAAGGTGCCCACATGCAGGCCGGCGACGATGGGCATGTCGGTGTCGCCCGGTCGGCCACCACCGCCTTCCGCGAACAGCACCACCGGCAGGCGCTGCGCCAGCGCAAGGCCCAGCAGCCGATCGGTCTTCTGGTGGTTGCGCATGCCCTGCGTGCCCGCCAGCACCGTGGCGTCGTAGGCCATCACCGCGGTGCGCGACCGCTCGGCGCCGTGTTGGGCGGCATTGACGGAACCGATGCCGGTCACCATGCCGTCGGCCGGGGTGTGGGCGATCAGGTCGTCTTCGCTGCGGCGCTGGCGCTGCGCGGCCACCGCCAGCGCGCCGTACTCGATGAAGCCGCCCTCGTCGCAGAGGTCGGCGATGTTCTCGCGCGCGGTGCGCTGGCCGAGGGCGTGGCGGCGCGCCACCGCCTCGGGCCGGGCCGCGTCGAGCGTGCGGGCCTGGCGGTCGAGCAGGCGCTGCAGGTCGGGCCTGAGCGCGGCCGGCCCGGCCTGGGCGGTCTCCTGCGGTGCGGTGGTGGGCGGGGTGGCGGCGCGGGCGACCGGCTCGGTGCGCAACAGGACGTCGCCCTGCTGCACCGACTCGCCCGGGGCGAACAACAGCTCCAGCACACGGCCAGGCGCTTCGGCACGCAGCTCGTGCTCCATCTTCATGGCTTCGAGGATCACCAGCACGTCGCCCTGGCGCACCGGGTCACCAGGGGCGACCAGCCATTGAACGATCTGAGCGGCCAGGGGAGAGCGCAAGGCATTCATGCGCCGATTCTGCGCGGCGCCAGGGCGCGCAGAGGTCAATCGGGAGACAGGAAAAGAGCCGGAGCGAGGAGCTCCCTTTCCAGAGACACCGAGGGTCCGGCTGTGCCGGCCCGAAGTGTCGCCCCCCTTCAGGGGGGTGGCGCCGCAGGCGACGCGGGGGGTGCTTTCAATAGATGTCGGAGTCGGCCCACTGGGACGAAGGACCGTCCTCGGCCGTCACGGGCACGTTGAGGTTCAGCACGAAGACGACTTCACCCCCGAAGCGGCCCACGCCCAGGCTTTTCATCAGCACCTGCTCCTGCTCGGGGCGCTCCATGCGCAGGAAGCAGATGGCCTGCTTGGTGCCTTCGTGCATGGCGGTCAGGATGTCGAGCCGCGTGATGCGCCCGAACTCACTGCACAGCTGGTGCAGTGCGGATTTCAGGCTGGAGACGTCGCTGTATTGCCTGAGTTCTGCGAGTGTGCTCACAATCAACTCCCTCAAAGTTCAAATCGGCGGTGGTGGCGATGCGGTGGCGCGAAAGTGTTGTGAAAACGGAGGCTTGGCATCGGCGATGGGGGCCATGTTAGAACATAAGCAACAAAATCTAACATTTATGTTACAAAAATTCCCCACATTTGGGGAGGTCGTGCGGAAGTTCACACGCCTGGGGCGACCTTACGCCCGCCATGTGTGCGGCAGATGACAGACGGTCTGTATGCTGCACCCTCGACCACCGAAACCCCTTGCCATGCGCCCTGGATCCGACAACCGCCCCCCTTTGGTCGCCGACACCGCGATGGAGCGCACCGGCGCCTGGACCGTGCCTCACCAGCGCGGTGAGCTCGATCGCCTGGCCCAGATCGCCACGCAGCTCGCGGGCACGGGCGCGGCGCTGCTGGTGGACCTGTCCCATGCGCCGCCCGAAGTTCTGGGCTCGCACGGGCTCGACCCGGATCAGGCGGCCAGGGCCCTGGAGGCCTGCACCGCGCTGCTGCGCGAGCGCGCCGATGTGGAGCGCTGGCTGCCCGAGACCGCCAGCCCTTGGCGCCACGGACATTGGCTGCCGGTGTTCGATGCGGTGGGACAGTCCGGCCTGCTGCTGCTCGACCACGGCCCGCGCGAACAGCCGGCGATCGGCACGCCCCTGCTGCAGTTGCTGTCGCAACACGCCGCCGATGTGCTGGCGCTGGCGCGCCGCTGCGAACAAAGCGAGCAGTACAACGCCAACGTGCTGCGCGAAAGCGAAAGCCGGCTCAACCTGACCGAGCACACGGCCGGCGCGGGCAGCTGGTCGTTGCAGCTCTCCACGCGCGAGGTCGTGCACTCGGACGAGTTCGCCACCATCCTCGGACTGGCCGATCACCGGCAGGTGCGCAACCTCGAGGACATGGTGCAGCGCTACTCCCCCGAGTGGCGCAACGGCATCCGCCAGCGCCTGGAGCGCTGCGCGCAGTACGGCGAAGGCTTCGACGAGGAGATCCAGGTGATGGTCGAAGGCGGCGCGCCCAAGTGGGTGCGCACCGTGGGCACCGCCGTGCGGCGCGCCAACGGCCAGATCGTGCGCATCCAGGGCGCGATCCAGGACATCTCGGCGCAGAAGCAGGCCCAGCAGGACACGCTGCGCCTGGCGATGCGCCTGACCACCACCCTGGCCAGCATCACGGAAGCCTTCGTCACGCTGGACCGGCAGTGCTGCTTCACCTACCTCAACCAGGAGAGCGAACGGCTGCTGCAGAAGACCACCGCCGATCTGCTGGGGCTGGAGGTCTGGCAAGGTTTCAGCGCCGGCCTCTCGCAGCGCCTGAAAGACCAGCTCACGAAATCGCTCAACACCAACCGCCGCGTGGAGCTGGAAGACTTCTTCCCCACGCTGGGCAAATGGCTGGAGGTTCGGGCCTACCCGTTCGCCGAAGGCCTGGCGGTCTACTTCCGCGACGTCACCGAACGGCGGCGCTCGCAGGAACAGCTGATGCTGCTGGAGACCAGCGTGTCCCGGCTCAACGACATCGTGGTGATCGCCGAGACCGGCGCGGGCAGCGACGACCAGGAGCCGCGCATCGTGTTCGTGAACGACGCCTTCGAGCAGCACACCGGCTACAGCCGCGCCGAGGTGCTGGGGCAGACGCCGCGCATGTTGCTCGAACTCGACCCGGCCATCCCCAAGCTGCGCGAACTCGCGCAAGGCCTGCAGCAGACGCAACAGGCGCGCACCGAACTGATGGTGCGCCGCAAGAACGGCGCCATGTTCTGGGTGGAGCTCGAGGTGGTGTCGGTGCAGGCCACCGCCGAAGAGGTGACGCACTGGGTGGCGGTGGGCCGCGACATCACGCAGCGCAAGACCGCCGAGGACATGATCCGCCACCTGGCGTTCTACGACGCGTTGACCGACCTGCCCAACCGCCAGCTGCTGCTGGACCGGCTGCAGCAGGCCCTGGCGGCGAGCGCGCGCTCGGGCCAGCACGGTGCGCTGATGTTCATCGACCTGGACAACTTCAAGATCCTCAACGACACGCTGGGCCACCACATGGGCGACCAGCTGTTGCAGAAGGTGGCCGCGCGCCTGACCAAGAGCGTGCGCAAGACCGACATGGTCGCGCGCCTGGGCGGCGACGAGTTCGTGGTGATGGTCGACGACCTGAGCACCGACCCGGACGCCGCCGCCTTCAAGGCCACCGCCCTGGCCGAGAAGGTGCTCAACACGCTGCGAGAGCCCTTCCAGCTCACCGGCCACCAGCATTTCGCCACCCCCAGCATCGGCGTGACCTCGTTCAACGGCCAGCAGAGCGACGTGGGCGAGCTGCTCAAGCAGGCCGACCTGGCGATGTACCAGGCCAAGTCGCTGGGCCGCAACACGCTGTGCTTCTTCGACCCCAACATGCAGGCCACGGTGAGCGCCAACGCCACCGTGAGCTCCGACCTGCGCGTGGCGCTGAGCGAGCAGCAATTCGTCGTGCACTACCAGCCGCAGGTGGACCGCGTGGGCGTGATCACCGGCGTGGAGGCCCTGGTGCGCTGGCAGCACCCGCAGCGCGGCCTGATGTTCCCGGCCGATTTCATTCCCGTGGCCGAAGACACCGGCCTGATCCTGCCGCTGGGCCAGTGGGTGCTGGAGAAGGCCTGCGAGCAGCTCGCGGCCTGGGCCGACCGGGCGCAGACCGCCAACCTGAGCATCGCGGTCAACGTGAGCGTGCGCCAGTTCCGCCATCCCGATTTCGTGGACATGGTGATGGCCGCGATCACACGCACCGGCATCCGACCGCACAAGCTCAAGCTCGAGCTCACCGAAAGCCTGCTGGCCGACCGCATGGAGATCACCATCGACAAGATGGGCATGCTCAAGGCCTTGGGCGTGACGCTCTCGCTCGACGACTTCGGCGTCGGCTATTCCTCGCTCTCGGTGCTCAAGCGCCTGCCGCTGGACCAGCTCAAGATCGACAAGGGCTTCGTGGCCGACGTGCTCACCGACCCGAACGACGCCGCGATCTCGCGCGCCATCATCGCGCTGGCACAAAGCCTGAGCCTGCAGGTGGTGGCCGAAGGCGTGGAAACGCAGGAACAGCGCGACTTCCTGGCCTACCAGGGCTGCGACCAGTTCCAGGGCCACCTGTTCGCCAAGCCCCTGCCCATCGAGGCGCTCGACGCCCTGCTGCAGAACCCGACCGCGGGCATGCTGGTGCTGTCCTGAACGGCGGCAGCCCCACCCCTCACCAGTTGGTGATGGTGGGGTTCTGGAAGCTGTAATGGTTGGGCAGGGCCAGGTTGGAGAACGAGAACGACAGGCTCACGTCCAGCGCCGTCACCTGGTGCCACCAGCCCAGGGGCAGGAACACCGTCTCGCCCGGCTCGACGATCACCTCGAGCACCGTGGCCTGGCTGAACAGCGGATAACGCGCGAGGTCCGGCCGGTCCAGATCGATCGGGCTGTAGACCTCGAAGTGGTTGTAGAGCAGCGGCGTCTGCAAGGGTGAGATGAAGCGCCAGCGCTTGCGCCCCACGATCTGCGTGTGGCACAGCATGAGCGTGTCGTGGTGCAGCGGCGTGACCGTGCCCGCCGGGCCGAACCAGAACGAGGCGCGGCGCGCCAGCTGCGAGGGGTCGCAGAAGGCCGGCAGGCTGCCGATGTCGGCCAGGATGGGCGCGAATTCGGGCCGCGCCAGCATCTCGTTGTTGGCGGTCAGGTAGTAGTCGTTGGTGGTGCCGCCGGCCAGCACCTGATCGACAAAATTCGCCAGGCCCACGCTGCGCCGGTGGTCCAGCTTGTTGACCTCGTAATTCGGGTCCGCGCTGCGTTCGGCCTGGATCTCCACCTGCAGGTGGCCGAAGCGCTCCCGCAGGTCCTGGGGCGACCAGCGTTGCAGGGCGGGCCAGTCGCGCGCCACGCCGGTGAGCACCAGCGGGCGGCTGCCCACCACGTATTTCTCGACGAACTCGTCCAGCGGCACGTCGCCGCGCTTCTCCACCTGCCCATAGCACGGGTTCAGCTCCAGCAGCTTCTGCTGGTTGGCCATCACCGATTCGAGCTTGGTCTGCAGCTGCTGAAACTTGCGCGCGGCAAGGAACGCCGGGTCGCTGTCCATCGCCCGGATCGCGGGCTCGCACTCCGCCGGGTCCAGGCCCGCCTCGGTCATGGTGACCAGCATGGATTCGGGCGTGCAATGGCGCAGCCTGTTCTCGGCGATCCATTGCAGCCAGCCCGCGTCGAGCGGGCGAAAGGGCGCCGCCTCCAGGGGCTTGGGCGCGGCGGGAATGGTGGGCGGGCTCATGGCGGCGGCCAGTATCGCACCGGCCGGGTGTCGAAACGTGTCGGAGGGTTACCCGGTGAACAGCGCCACGTTGCCCCCGGCCGCCGTGGTGTTGATGGTGAGCGTCTGCTCGGCGCAGAAGCGCTGCAGGTAGTGCGGACCGCCCGCCTTGGGCCCGGTGCCGCTGAGGCCTTCGCCCCCGAAGGGCTGCACGCCCACGACGGCGCCGATCATGTTGCGGTTCACGTAGACGTTGCCCACGCGCGCCGCGCCGGCCAGCGCCAGTGCGCGGCTGTCGATGCGGGTCTGGATGCCCAGCGTGAGGCCGTAGCCCAGCGCGTTGATCTGCTGGATGACGCCCATCGGGTCGCCGCCCCAGCGCACCACCTGCAGCACCGGGCCGAAGATCTCCTGCGCCACCTCGGCGATGTCACCCACCTCGTACATGCGCGGCGCGACCAGCTGAGGCAGGGCCGGCGAGCGGTTCGCGTCGAGCAGCGGCCGGGCCTGGGCATTCAGGCGCTGCAGATGGCGGCCGATGCCCTCGAAGGCTTCGGCATCGATCACCGGCCCCAGGTCGGTGGCCAGATCGGCCGGGTCGCCCGCCACCAGCTCGCTCGCCGCGCCCTGGATCATCGCGATCACGCCATCGGCCACGGCCTCGTGCACGCACAACAGGCGCAGCGCCGAACAGCGCTGGCCCGCGCTGCGGAACGCGCTCTGCACCACGGCATCGGCCACCTGCTCGGGCAGGGCCGTGCTGTCCACCAGCATGGCGTTGATGCCACCGGTCTCGGCGATCAGCGGCACGATGGGGCCGTCCTTCGCGGCGAGCGCGCGCTGGATCAGCTTGCGCAACCTGCGTCGACCCGGTGAACACCACGCCGGCCACGCCGGGCTGCGCCACCAGCGCCGCGCCCACGGTATCGCCCGGGCCGTGCAGCAACTGCAGCGCGTCGGTAGGCACGCCCGCCGCGTGCAGCAGCTTCACCGCTTCGAGCGCGATGGCGGGGGTCTGCTCGGCCGGCTTGGCCAACACGGTGTTGCCCGTGACCAGCGCCGCCGCCACCTGGCCGGTGAAGATCGCCAGCGGGAAATTCCAGGGGCTGATGCAGACCCAGGCGCCGCGCCCTTCCAGGCGCAGCGTGTTGCTCTCGCCGGTGGGCCCGGGCAGGGCCTGCGGTGCCATCACGCGCTCGGCGTCGTTCGCGTAATAGCGCAGGAAATCGATCGCCTCGCGCACCTCGGAGACCGCGTCGTTCCAGCCCTTGTGCGCTTCCTTCACCAGCAGCGCGCACAGCCGCGGCATCTGCTGCTGCATGGCGTCGGCCGCGCGGCGCAGCGTGGCCGCGCGCTCGGCCAGCGGCGTGTGGTTCCAGCCGGCGAAGGCCCGCACGGCGGCATTCACGGCGGCTGGTGCGTCGGCGGCGCGGGCCTCGGCCACCGCAGGCACCACCAGCGCCGCGTGCGCGGCCTGCAGCGGCTCGCGGTGCGCGACCACCGCGAGGTCCAGCCCCTCGCTGTTGGGGCGCGCCGGGCCGTACAGGTCGGGCGGCAAGGGCAGCGGGGACGCGAGGGCCTCGGGCCGGGACTGTGCCAGCGGCGACACCAGCAGCTCGTCCATGCCCACCGACTCGTCGGCCAGCTGGTGCACGAACGACGAGTTCGCGCCGTTCTCCAGCAGGCGGCGCACCAGGTAGGCCAACAGGTCACGGTGCGCGCCCACCGGGGCGTAGACGCGGCACGAGACGGCCGGGTTCTTCAACACCTCGCGGTAGATGCCTTCGCCCATGCCGTGCAGGCGCTGCAACTCGAACGGCGTGCCCTGCTTCGCCGCCATCTGCAAGATGGCCGCGATGGTGCCCGCGTTGTGCGTGGCGAACTGCGGGTGGATCGCGTCGTGCGCCGCGAACAGGGCCCGCGCGCAGGCCAGGTAGCTCACGTCGGTGTGCGGCTTCTGCGTGAACACCGGGTAGGCCGGCAGGCCCAGCTCCTGCGCGCGCTTGATCTCGGCGTCCCAGTACGCGCCCTTGACCAGGCGGCACATGAACTTCAACCGGTGCTGCCGCGCCAGGCCCGCCACGTGCTCGATCAGCTCGACCGCCCGCGTCTGGTAGGCCTGCAAGGCCAGGCCGAAACCCTGCCATTGGGGGCAGTGTTGCGCCACCCGGGTCGCCAGGGCCTCGAACACGGCCAGCGAGAGTTCGAGCCGGTCCACCTCTTCCGCGTCGATGGTGAGGTTGAGGCTGGCGGCGGCCGCCGCCTCGCACAGCGACCACACGCGCGGCACGAGCTCGCGCATCACGCGGTCGTGTTGCGCGTCCTCGTAGCGCGGGTGCAAGGCGCTGAGCTTGATCGAGATGCCGTCGTTCTGGCCCGGGTGCCGCGCCGGGTCGGCGCTGCGCGCGATCGCCGCGATGGCGTTGCGGTAGCTCGCGAGGTAGCGCAGGGCGTCTTCGTCGGTGCGGGCGCCCTCGCCCAACATGTCGAAGCTGAAGCGCAGGTTGGCCTGGCGCCTGCGCGCCGAGGCGGCCTCCTTCATGCCCTCCTCGATGGTCTGCCCCAACACGAACTGGCGGCCCAGCAACTGCACCGCGCGCAGCGTCGCGGCCACCACGGTCTTGGCGCCCAGCTTGGCCATCAGACCGGGCTCGCTGCCCGCGTGCGGCAGGAAATGTTTGGACATGGCGATCGCCGTGGACGAGAGGCGCGCCAGCGTCGAGTCGGCCGCGCCATCGAAGTCGGCTCGGCCCAGCTGGTCGGCGGTGAGGGCGATCGCGGTCTCGGCGTCGGGCACGCGCAGCAGCGCCTCGGCCAGTCGCATCAGGGCCAGGCCCTCGGCGCTGGAGATCGGGTACTCCTTGAGCAGGCTCTCCATGGCCCAGAATGGCGGCGGGTTCTCGCGCACCGCGCGCACCCAGGGCGCCGCATGGTCCGCGGCTGCTACCCAATCCAGGGCACCGCGCAAGGCGCTCAGGCGCTGGGCGAGAACGCCGGCTTCGGGGCGGTAAGGGAACGGCAGGCGGTCTTGGGCACGGGGCATTGGAACACTCCAGAAAGGCGGGCGATCGGTGAATTCACGCATGGTGCCGCCGAATCAACCGAGTTTTTCACCAAAAATATCAGCTCCAACCGGATAATTCACCACCATGTCCGACACCCAGGAACCCGATCGCATCGACCTGAAGATCCTGCAGCTCCTGCAGGCCGACGGCCGGCTGACCAACCTCAAGCTGGCCGAGGCGGTGGCCCTGTCACCCACCGCCGTGCTCGCGCGCACCCAGCGCCTGCAGCGCGACGGCTACATCCTGGGCTACGAGGCGCGGCTGAACCCGCTCAAGCTCGGGCGGGGCATGATGGTCTTCGTCGAGGTGCTGCTCGACCGCACCACGCCCAACGTGTTCAACGAATTCAAGGCCGCCGTGCAGGTGCGCGACGAGATCATGGAATGCCACATGGTCGCCGGCGGTTTCGACTACCTGCTCAAGACCCGCATGGCGGACATGGCCGCCTACCGCGACTTCGCCGGCAGCGTGTTGTGGCAGCTGCCCGGCGTGCGCGAGACAAGAACCTACGCGGTGATGGAAGAGGTAAAGAACAGCTCGCGGCTGCCCTTGTGATCCATTGACGCCGCCGTTGACACGCCCACCCGGCGCCGCACAATGGCACTCTCACCCATGGGAGCCGCCATGCACCACACCACCATCACCCCCCTGTTGCTGGGCGTCACGCTGGCCGCCACCACCGCGCACGCCCAGAGCATCAAACCCGGCCTGTGGGAAATGACCCAGAAGGTCGGTGGCAGTGCCCAGATGGACCAGGCCATGGCGCAGATGCAGCAGCAGATGGCCAGCATGCCGCCCGCGCAACGCAAGCAGATGGAGGACATGCTGGCCAGACAGGGCAAGGCCATGCCCACGCCGGGCTCGGGCGGCGGCATGGCCATGAAGGTCTGCATCACGCCCGAGATGGCCGCGCGGCAGGACATGCCGATGCAAGGCGATGGCGACTGCACCAACACCGTCACCTCGCGCAGCGCCACCGCGCTCAAGATGAGTTTCGTCTGCAAGAAGCCCCCGTCCTCGGGCGAAGGCACCTACACCTTCAGCGGCGACGCCGCCTACACCGTGAAGATGGTGATGAACACCACGCACCAGGGCAAGCCCCAGACCATGACCATGGAGGGCCAGGGCAAGTGGCTGTCGGCCGACTGCGGGACGGTCAAGCCAAGGAAGTGAGTTTGGCGGGGCGGCCGCCGAACACGGCGCGCCCCACGCGCACCATGGTCGAGCCGGCGGCGATGGCGGCCTCGAGGTCGTCGCTCATGCCCATGGACAGCGTGTCGAGTGCCAAGCCCGCGCCATTGAGTTGATCAAACAACTCCTTCGCCTGCAGGAACACCGCGCGCTGGGCTTCGAAGGTCTCGGCCGGTTCGGGGATGCACATCAGGCCGCGCAGGCGCAGGTTCGGCAAGCGCGCCACCGCCTGCGCCAGTTCGCGCAGTTCGGCCGGCGCCACGCCTGCTTTCGTGAGGCCACCGTCCACATTCACCTGCAGGCACACCTGCAAGGGCGGCAGTCCTTCGGGGCGCTGTTCACTCAGGCGCTCGGCGATCTTGAGCCGGTCCACCGATTGCACCCAGTCGAAATGCGCGGCCACCAAACGGGTCTTGTTGCTTTGCAGCGGGCCGATGCAGTGCCATTGCGTTGGCGTCGGCGCAACAGCCGACTCGCGCAGCGCGAGGATCTTCTCGACGCCCTCCTGCACGTAGTTTTCGCCAAAACACCGCTGACCGGCGGCCTGCGCCTGACGAACGGCGTCCGGTCCGAAGGTCTTGGAAACCGCGAGCAAAACCACCGCCTCCACGGGGCGTCCGGCATGTGAACAAGCACGCGAAATGCGCTCTTTCAGCCCTTGGAGATTGCGTTCAATGGTCGTCATAATCTGCCGTCATACCTCAACACCGCACGGGACCCCGGGATGGATATCACCCAACTGCTGGCTTTCAGCGTCAAGAACAAAGCATCCGATCTTCATCTCTCGGCCGGTCTTCCACCCATGATACGGGTGCATGGTGATGTGCGACGCATCAACGTCGAACCGCTGGACCACAAGCAGGTCCACGGCATGGTGTACGACATCATGAACGACAGCCAGCGCAAGCAGTACGAAGAGTTCCTGGAGTGCGACTTCTCGTTCGAGATCGAAGGCCTGGCCCGCTTCCGCGTCAACGCCTTCAACCACAACCGCGGCGCTGGCGCGGTGTTCCGCACCATCCCGAGCAAGATCCTCACGCTGGAGCAACTCAACGCACCCAAGATCTTCGGCGACCTCGCGCTGCGCCCGCGCGGCCTGGTGCTGGTGACCGGGCCCACCGGTTCGGGCAAGTCCACCACGCTCGCCGGCATGGTCAACCACCTCAATGAAACCGAGTACGGCCACATCCTCACGGTGGAAGACCCGGTGGAGTTCGTGCACGAGTCCAAGAAGTGCCTGGTCAACCAGCGCGAGGTGGGCCCGCACACGCTGAGTTTTTCGAACGCGCTGCGCTCGGCGCTGCGCGAAGACCCGGACGCGATCCTGGTCGGCGAAATGCGCGACCTCGAAACCATCCGCCTGGCGATGACCGCCGCCGAGACCGGCCACCTGGTGTTCGGCACGCTGCACACCTCCAGCGCGGCCAAGACCATCGACCGCATCATCGACGTGTTCCCGGCCGAAGAGAAAGACATGGTGCGCGCGATGCTCTCCGAATCGCTGGTGGCGGTGATTTCGCAGACGCTGTGCAAGACCAAGGACGGCTCGGGCCGTGTCGCGGCGCACGAGATCATGCTGGGCACCAGCGCGATCCGCAACCTGATCCGCGAGGCCAAGGTGGCGCAAATGTATTCGGCCATCCAGACCGGCAACAGCGTGGGCATGCAGACGCTGGACCAGAACCTCTCGGAGCTGGTCAAGCGCAATGTGATCAGCCCGGCGGAGGCGCGCGGCAAGGCGAAGATCCCCGAGAACTTCCCAGGCTGAAATGACGACACCCACGCTCCACCGCTGCGCGGGTCGCTGCCCCCCAAGGGGGCTGGCCTTGCTTGGGGCGGCCCTGCGCGGCGGCCGTCGCTGCTGATCAAAGGACACTCTCATGGAACGCGACCAGGCATCCAAATTCATCAACGACCTGCTGCGCCTCATGCTCAGCCGCTCGGGCAGCGACCTGTTCCTGACCGCCGATTTTCCGCCAGCGATCAAGGTCGACGGCTCGGTCGTCAAGGTGTCGCCGCAACCCCTGAACGCCACGCACACGCTGGCGCTGGCGCGCGCCATCATGAACGACAAGCAGGCCGCCGAATTCGAGCGCACCAAGGAGTGCAACTTCGCGATCTCGCCGCCGGCCATCGGGCGCTTCCGCGTCAACGCCTTCATCCAGCAGGGCAAGGTCGGCATGGTGCTGCGCACGATTCCCGCCGTGCTGCCCACCATCGACAAGCTCGGCCTGCCCCAGGTGCTCAAGGACGTGGCGCTCTCCAAGCGCGGCCTGTGCATCCTGGTCGGCGCGACCGGCTCGGGCAAGTCCACCTCGCTCGCGGCCATGGTGGACTGGCGCAACGAGAACACGCACGGCCACATCATCACGGTGGAAGACCCGATCGAGTTCGTGCACCCGCACAAGAACTGCGTGGTGACGCAGCGCGAAGTGGGCCTGGACACCGACAGCTGGGAGGCCGCGCTGAAGAACACGCTGCGCCAGGCGCCCGATGTGATCCTGATGGGCGAGATCCGCGACCGCGAAGCCATGGAGCACGCGATCCAGTTCTCCGAGACCGGCCACCTGTGCCTGGCGACGCTGCACGCCAACAGCGCCAACCAGGCGCTGGACCGCATCATCAACTTCTTCCCCGAAGAGCGCCGTGCCCAGCTGCTGATGGACCTGTCGCTGAACCTGCGCGCGCTGGTCTCCCAGCGCCTGGTGCCGCGCCAGGACAACAAGGGCCGGCACGCGGCGGTGGAGATCATGCTGAACTCGCCGCTGATCTCCGACCTGATCTTCAAGGGCGATGTCGCCGAGATCAAGGAGATCATGAAGAAGAGCACCCAGATGGGCATGCAGACCTTCGACCAGGCGCTGTTCAACGCCTTCGAGGCCAACCTCATCACGCTCGAAGACGCGCTGCGCAACGCCGATTCGCTCAACGACCTGCGGCTGCAGATCAAGCTCAACAGCCAGCGCGCCAAGTCGCTGGACCTGGCAGCGGGCACCGAGCACCTCACCATCGTTTGACCCACCCCCGCGCCGCGCTGGCGCGCGTCACCCCCTCAAGGGGACAATGTCTGCGGCCCGGCAAAGCCGGTTCCGCGACATTTCTTGTATTGGAAGCTTCTTCACATGACCAGCATCGCCGAACGCACCTACGAATCCACCCCTGCGCGCAAGGTCGCCTTCATCGGCCTGGGTGTCATGGGGTACCCCATGGCCGGGCACCTGGCGCGCGCCGGCCACGCTGTGACGGCCTACAACCGCTCCAGCGCGAAGGCGGCCGCTTGGGTGGCCGAGTTCGGCGGGGCGCACAAACCGACGCCGCGCGAGGCGGCCCAGGGCGCCGACATCGTGTTCGCCTGCGTGGGCAACGACGACGACCTGCGCTCCATCGTGCTCGGTGCCGACGGCGCTTTCGCCGGCATGTCGCCCGGCGCCGTGTTCGTGGACCACACCACCGCCTCGGCCGACGTGGCGCGCGAGCTGCATGGCGCGGGCAAGGCATTGGGCATCGCTTTCGTGGATGCCCCCGTCTCGGGTGGCCAGGCGGGCGCGCAGAACGGCGCCCTGACCGTGATGTGCGGCGGTGAGGCGGCCGCGTTCGACGCCGCCAGGCCGGTGCGATGGCCTTCTCGCGCGCCTTCACCCGCATGGGCGAGAGCGGCGCCGGCCAGCTCACCAAGATGGTCAACCAGATCTGCATCGCCGGCCTGGTGCAAGGCCTGTCCGAAGCGATCGCCTTCGGTCAGAAGGCCGGCTTGGACATGACCCAGGTGCTGGACGTGATCGGCAAGGGCGCGGCCCAGAGCTGGCAGATGGACAACCGGGGCAAGACCATGGTGGCCGACAAGTTCGACTTCGGCTTTGCCGTGGACTGGATGCGCAAGGACCTGGGCCTGGTGCTGGACGAAGCCAAGCGCAACGGCGCGCGCCTGCCGGTCACCGCGCTGGTGGACCAGTTCTACGCCGACGTGCAGGCCATGGGCGGCCAGCGCTTCGACACCTCCAGCCTCATCAAACGCTTGAAGTAGGCTCCCCCCGCGCCGCCTTCGGCGTCACCCCCCAGGGGGCAACACGTGCGGCCCGGCGAAGCCGGTTCCGCCGTGTTCTGGAAGGGGCCGCGCCTCTTCGAGCGGCGTTATTTGGCGGGGTTGGTCGGTGCCGGCTGCTTGGCGGCGCCGATGTTGGCGAGTTCCTGCTCGGAGATGATTTCGAACACGCGCACCACGCGCGACACGTTCTGCGTGTTGCGCGCGATGTCGGTGGCGCGGTCGGCTTCGCGCTGCGTCACACGGCCCATCAGGTACACCGTGCCGCGTTCGGTCAGCACCTTGAAGGCGCTGGCCGAGAGGTCCTTGGCGTCCACCAGCGAGGCCTTCACCCGGCCGGTGATCAGCGTGTCGCTCGCGCGCTCCTTGAGCGAGGGGCTGTTGGTCACGCCCAGCTCGTTGATGACCTCGCGCACGTTCTCCACGCCGGACACGATCTGCGTGACCTTGGTCTTGATCGCCTCGCTGGAGGCCTCGCCGGTGATCAGCACGCGGCGGTTGTAGCTGGAGAGGTTGTAGCGCGCGTGCGCGTCGCCCAGCTCGTCCTTCAGGCGGTTGGACGCCCTCAGCTCGATGCCCTGGTCGTCGAGCTGCGCGCCCGAGGTGCGGCGGTCCACCGCCACCAGTGCGGTCACGGCCGCGCCGCCCACCACCAGGGGCGCGCAGGCGCTCAGCGTGGCGCCCAGGGCGGCCACGGCGAGCGCGGCGGCGGCGATGCGGTGAAAGGAAGGGGTGTTCTTGATCTGGCTCATGAGGCACTCTCCATAGGGGTGTTGGACTCGTCGGGCAGGCCCAGCAGCTGGGCGTCCACGCCGTCGCAAATGCAGTGCAGCACGAGGTGATGCACTTCGAGGATGCGGGCCGGCAGCTCGTGCGGCACGCACAGGTGCACGTCGGTGTCGCGCAGTTGCATCGAGAGGCGGCCGCCGCGCGCGCCGGTGAGCGCCACCACGACCATTTCGCGCTCGTGCGCGGCCTCCACCGCCGCCAGCACGTTGGCCGAATTGCCACTGGTGGACAGCGCCAGCAGCACATCGCCGGCCTGGCCGAGCGCGCGCACCTGGCGGGCGAACACCGCGCGGGCATCGAAATCGTTGGCGATGCCGGTGAGCACCGCCGCGTCGGACGAGAGCGAAAACGCCGCCAGCTCGGGCCGTTCGCGTTCGTAGCGGCCCACGAAGCTGGCCGCGAAGTGTTGCGCGGCCGCGGCCGAAGCGCCATTGCCGCAGGCCAGCACCTTGCCGCCGCCCGTGACGCTGGCCAGCACGGCCGCGATGGCCGACTCCACCATCGGTGCCAGGGACTGGGCGCACTGGTACTTCAGGTCGGCGCTGTCGATGAACTGTTGCTGGATGCGTTGCAGAAGCATGGCGCGATCATAGCGGTGAGGGGTGTATCCATTTGCTCAGAATGCCACGGAGGCATCGAAGGCGGCGCGCAGCCACTCGATGCGCACCGGCGTCGGCGCGTCGAACGCGCCATCGATCAGCACCACATCGAAGCGGCATGCAGGCTCTGAGCCGAGCCGCAGCAAAAAGTGCCGCGCCGCGAACACGATGCGGCGTTGTTTCACCCCGGTGATGCTGGCGCCGGCCCCGCCCTGGCGCTGGCTGGCGCGCTGGCGCACCTCGACGAAGACCAGCGTGCCATCGGGCTCGCGCATAATCAAATCGACTTCGCCACCGCCCCGGCCCGGGGTCCTGAAGTTGCGCCGCACCAGCGCCAGGCCATGGCGCCGCAGGTGGACCAGGGCCGCATCCTCCGCGGCGTCGCCCCGGTCCTTGGTGGTCTGTTTCGCCGCGCCGCTCCCCGAGGGCGCCGCCTGTTTTCTGGATGTCCACATTGTCTGCAAGCACTCCATCCCTGTTGGCCGCCGCCCGCGACGCGGCGGGGCACCAGCATTATCCGCAGGGCGCGCTCTACATGGTCGCCACCCCCATCGGCAACCTGGCCGACATCGGGTTGCGCGCGCTGCAGGTGCTCTCGCTCGTGGACACCGTGGCCTGCGAGGACACGCGCCACACCGCCGCGCTGCTGCAGGGCTACGGCCTGCACAAGCCGCTGCTGGCGCTGCACGAACACAACGAGGCCGAGGCCGCGCAGACCGTGGTGCAACGCCTGCAGGAAGGCCAGCGCATCGCCTATGTGAGCGACGCCGGCACACCGGGGGTGAGCGACCCGGGCGCGCGCCTGGTCGCCGCCGTGGCAGGCGCCGGCCTGCGCTGCCTGCCGATCCCGGGCGCCAGCAGCATCACCGCGCTGCTCAGCGTGGCCGGGCACAGCGGCTGGGACGGTCGTTTCGTGTTCGCTGGCTTTCTCTCGCCCAAGGCGGCCGAGCGCCAGCGCGAGGTGCAGCAGATCGGTGCCGATGCGCGCGCCTGCGTGCTGCTGGAGGCGCCGCACCGCATCGAGGCTTTGGCCAAGGACCTGGCCTCCCTGGGCCCACGCACCCTGACCGTGGGGCGCGAGCTGACCAAGCAGTTCGAGGAGATCGCGCCCATGCCCGCCGAGGCCCTGCCTGGCTGGCTGCAGGCCGGCGCGCACCGCACGCGCGGCGAGTTCGTGTTGATGGTGCACCCGCTGGCGGCCGAGGCGGCCGAAGCAGGCGCGGTGGACGCGGCGGCGCTGCGCACGCTGGACCTGCTGCTGGCCGAACTGCCGCTGAAGACCGCCGTGCGCCTGTGCGCGGAGATCACCGGCCAGCCACGCAACGCCCTGTACGAGGCCGCGCTGGCCCGGCGGGCCGATCAGTAGATCACGCGCGCCGTGTGGTCGGGGCCCGATCGGGCGCCCGGTTCGCGGGTCGGGGCCTCGGGCACCTCGGTGGCCTCGACATCGACCACATCGCCCATGGGCCGGCGCACACCGCCCGCGCCACCCGGCCACACGCCCTGCGTGTAGCGCTGCGAGGTCTGGCGAAAACGGCTGAACACCACCGCCGGGGCGGGCTTGCGGCCGGTCACCAGCGACCAGAGCGAGACGCCGACCATTACCACCAGGGACGCCAGCAGCAGGCTGAGCACGAAGACCAGGGCGGCCAGGGCCAGCGCCAGCCGGATCACGCCACGCAGCACGCGGCCAAAGAAGTCGAAGAGTCCGTTCATGGATGAGAGAGCCTCCTGGCCCCGAGGGAGTTCCTGAACTGGCGCGAACACCAGGCATGCCACCCGGCATGGGGCAAACAGCGGGCAGATGGGGGCATTCTGGCGGTTTGCAAGCCACCTCGCGGTATGCTCCCGCGTGTGAAACCGATCTATCAGTACTTCTTCCGCGGCCTGATCACCTTCCTGCCGGTGGCGCTCACGGTCTACGTGCTGTACCTGTTCATCGTCTGGGTGGAAACCATCGCCATGTGGGCGATCCGACCGCTGGTCGGCGACTTCTACCTGCCTGGCCTGGGCATCGTGATCGGCGCGGCCATGATCTTCGGCCTGGGTTTCCTGATCTCCCAGCCCGTGACGGCGCGCATGCTCTCCTGGGTGGAGCTGCCGTTCACCAACCTGCCGGTCGTCAAGAGCATCTATTCCTCGCTCAAGAGCTTCGCCGACTACTTCGCGCCCAACAAGAAGGACGCGCAGCAGCAGGTGGTGATGCTGAAGATGCCGGACAACGAGATGACCATCGTCGGCCTGGTGACGCGCCAGAACATGGCCGGCCTGCCGCCCGGGCTGGCCGAGCTGGACCACGTGGCGGTCTACCTGCCCATGGGCTACATGATCGGCGGCTACACCGTGTTCGTTCCGCGCAGCTGGACCACGCCGATCGACATGTCGGTGGAAGAGGCCATGCGCGCCTCGCTGCTCGCCTGGATGGGCACGAAGTAAGCCCCCCGCGCCGCCTTCGGCGCCCCCCCCAAGGGGGCAACACCAGCGGCTTGGCAAAGCCAGTTCCGCGCTGTTCCGGACCGTGGAACTTGCGCTCGGACAGACCTTCCAATCAGGCTGCCGTCTTAGGAGACTTGCATGAGCACCCATCCCCTGCGCCGCCGCCTCCTCATCGCCAGCGCCGCCGCCGTGGCCGCGCCGGCGTGGCTTTCGCCCGCGCTGGCGCAGGGCAAGTCCCTGCGGCCCACGCCGAGCCAGACCGAAGGCCCGTTCTACCCGGTCACGCTGCCGGCCGACAGCGACGCCGACCTGCTCAGGAACGGCAAGGCGGTCTACAGCAAGGGCCAGCCGACCTGGGTCGAGGGCACGGTGACCGACCTTGCCGGCGTGCCGGTGGCGGGCGCGGTGGTGGAGATCTGGCAATGCGACCACGAAGGCCGCTACCACCACCCGGGCGACGGCGGACGGGCCGACCCGGCGTTCCAGGGCTTCGGCCAGGTCACGGTGGGCCGCGATGGGCGCTACCGTTTCCGCACCCTCAAACCCGTGCCCTACACCGGCCGCACGCCCCACATCCACGTGAAGGTGCGGCTGGACCGGCAGGAGCTGCTCACCACCCAGCTGTACGTGGCGGGCGACCCCGGCAACGAGCGCGACGGCCTCTGGCGGCGCATGAACGAAGAGGCCCGCGCCGCCGTCACCGTGCCCTTCACCCCCGGCAGCGACGGCCTGCGCGCCACCTTCCCCATCGCCGTGCAGGCTTGAAGCCGGGCGGCTAAGCTCGCCGCATGGATTCATTGACCCAGATTGCCCTCGGCTCGGCCGTGGGCGTGGCCGTGATGGGCCGGCGCACCGCCGCGTGGAAGGCCGCGTTGTGGGGCGCCATCGGCGGCACCCTGCCCGACCTCGACGCCTTCATCAACCACGGCGACGCCATCCTCAACATGACGCGCCACCGCGCCGAGAGCCATGCGCTCTTCGTGCTCACGCTGGCCGCGCCGGTGCTCGCCTGGATCGTCTCGCGCGTGCACGGCGAGGCCGCGCTGTTCAGGCGCTGGTGGCTGGCGATGTGGCTGGTGCTCATCACCCACCCGCTGCTCGACACCATGACGGTCTACGGCACACAGCTGCTGCAGCCGTTCAGCGACTACCCGTTCGCCGTGGGCAGTGTCTTCATCATCGACCTGGCCTACACCCTGCCACTGATCGTGGGCGTGGTCGCGGCGCTGCGGCTGAAGTCCGCGCGCGGCCTGGCCTGGAACACCGCCGGGCTGGTGCTCAGCACGCTCTACCTGGGCTGGAGCGTCGGCGCGCAGCAGCACGTCATGCGGGTGGCGCAGGCGTCCCTGCAGGCCGACGGCATCGCGGCCGAGCACCTGCTGGTCACGCCCTCGCCGTTCAACACCGTGCTCTGGCGGCTGGTGCGCAACCACGCCCACCGAGTACCGCGAGGGCTTCTACTCGCTGCTGGACGACAGCCCGCGGATCACCTGGACGGTGCATGAGCGCGGCGCGGACCTGATCGCGCAACACCGCAACGAGCCCTACCTCGCGCGCATGGCGGCCTTCACCCACGGCTTCTACAGCGTGTCGGCCACCGAGGGCCATCTGTTCGTGACCGACCTGCGCATGGGCCAGGAGCCGCACTACACCTTCCGCTTCGACCTGGGCACCGACACCGAGCGGGCCAACGGGGGCCACCGCCCCACCCTGAACGGCTCTCGCCCGGACCTCGCCACCGCGCTGCCCGGTCTGTGGCACCGGCTGCTGGGCAACCGGCCGCCGTCACCGGCGAGCTAGAGCAGCCACTCGATCGGCAACACCGACAGCAGGCCGATCCAGGCGCGTTGCCCCAGTGAGCTGCCCGGCTCGCGGGTGTGGCGGATCTCCTGGCCGTCGCGGCGTTCGATCCACACCAGATCGCCCCGCTCATCGAGCCGCACCGCGTACGCCGTGGCCGGCACCTCGCGGTCGAAGGCCTCGGCGACCGCGCGCGCCATGGCCGGGCTGTCGATGATGAACCCCAGCTCGGTGTTCAGGTGCGCCGAGCGCGGATCGAAATTCATCGACCCCACGAACACGCGCTCGCCGTCGAGCGCGAAGGTCTTGGCGTGCAGGCTGGAGCCCGAACTGCCGAACACGCCCGAGCGGCCCATCACCACCGCGCTGCGGCGCATCTCATACAGCTCGACGCCGCCGCGCAGCAGGTCCTGGCGGTAGCGCGCGTAACCCGAGTGCACGGCCGACACGTCGGTCGCCTCCAGCGCGTTCGTCAGGATGCGCACGCGCACGCCCCTGGCCGCCAGGCGCTCGAAGACCGCCACGCCCGCTGCGGTGGGCACGAAGTACGGCGAGATCAGATCCAGCGAGCGCACCGGCGGGCGCGCCAGCACCTGGGCCAGCTGGTGGGTCACCAGCCCCTCCTTCTCGGCCAGCCCCAGGCCTTTGCGGGGATCGTCGCTGACCATCTCCACGCGCGCCCACTGGGGCACGATGCCCCCCGTGAGCAGGTCGGACACGAAGCGCGACTCGCGCAGGGCCTGCAGGTAGCGCGCGGCGCGCGGATCACGCTCGGCCTGCACCGCGGCGTCCGGTGCCGCCACCACCGTCCCGGCCGGGACGATGCGGTCGATCGGGTAGGCCGAGGCGCTGGCCCAGTAGCGGTCGAAGTCGGCCGACAGCTCGGGCACCACCGCCCCGGCGCGCAGCACGTCGAGATCGGCGAACAGCACGCCATCGGTGGCGCCGAAGTACTCGTCGCCCACGTTGCGCCCGCCCATGATGGCGGCCTGGCTGTCGGCGACCAGCGCCTTGTTGTGCATGCGCCGGTTGGCGCGGCTGAAGTGCGTGAGGTAGCCCAGCGCCTTGGGCTGGCGGATGGAGAACGGGTTGAACAGCCGCACCTCGATGGCCGGGTGCCGGTCCAGCGCGAGCAGCTTGCCGTCCATCGCCGACGCCGTTGTCGTCCAGCAGCAGGCGCACGCGCACGCCGCGGTCGGCCGCCTCGCGCAGCGCGTTGAGCAAGAGGTTGCCGGTGATGTCGTCGCGCCAGATGTAGTACTGCACGTCCAGCGTGCGCTCGGCCGCGCGCACCAGCAGCACGCGCGCCGCGAACGACTCCAGCGCATCGGCCAGCGGCAGGATGCCGGACTCGCCGGGATGGGCCAGCGCGTCAGCGCTCAGCACGCGGCCCAGCGCCGTGGCGGCGGCCTCGGCCGGCGCCAGGGCCCGGGATTCGGTGCGCCCTTCCAGCGGAGGCAGGGCACAGCCCTGGAGCAGGGCAGTCAGCAACGCCATCATCCACCCACCTCGTTGGAAGATCCCCATGGAAGGCACGCTCATGACGGCGCGGCGGAGGCGTTCAGCCCATCAGCAGCGTCACGCAGACGATCACGACGCCGATGCACAGGTTGACGAACACCCAGCTGCGGATGGACGCCATGGCCGCGCCGGCCGCGGGCCAGTCGCTGGCGGCCACGGCGCGCGTGAGGCGCCTGAACAGCGCGAAGCGGATGTGGCCGAAGATCAGGATCATCACGATGCCCAGCGTGGCCATGATGGTCCAGTCCAGCGGCATGTTGAAGGCCAGGCCGGCCTGCACCGTTTCCTTGGCCGTGCGGCCGATCATCCACAGGCCCGTGGCCAGCACCACCAGCGAGGCCCACAGCACCACCGAGAAGAAGCGCTTCATCACGGCCTGCAGCAGGCGCAGGCGCACCGGCGGCTCCAGCGCCTGCACCGAGGGGCGCAGAAAGAAGTGCGCGAAGGCCATGCCGCCCACCCACAGGATGACGGCCAGCACGTGGATGAGTTTGAGGGCGGAGAAGATCATGCGCGGGGCTTTCTGTGAGGAAGGTCAGGCTTCGGTCAGCACGCCGTCCACGCGGCGCTGCAGCCGGTAGGGCGGCAGGCCCTTGAGCATGCGCCGTCCGTAGGACTGGCGCAGCAAGCGGGCATCGTAACAAACGACCACCGCCTCGTCGGCCTCGGTGCGCAGCGCGCGCCCGGTCCATTGCAGCAGGCGCGCGCCGGTGGCGGGCACCACGAGTTCGCTGAACGGGTCGCGGCCCTGGCTCTTGAGCCAGTCGGCGCGCGCCTGGCCCACAGGGTCGCTCGGCGAGGCGAAGGGCAGCTTGGTGATGAACACCCATTCGCACAACTCGCCGGGCAGGTCCAGCCCCTCGCCGAAGGACTGCAGGCCGAACAGCACCGAGGGCTTGCCCTCGGCCACGCGCTCGGCGTGGCGGCGCAGCAGCACGGTGCGCGAGGCCTCGCCCTGCACCAGCACGCGGTCGCGCAGCGCGCCGTGTTCGCCGCGCTCGAGCAGGCCCTGCGCCTGGCGCATCTGCGCGCGCGAGGTGAACAGCACCAGCGCGCCGCGCTCGACCTCGCGCAGGTCGGCCATCAGCAGGGCCAGCATCTCGCGCGTGTAGCTGTCCACGTCCTTGGGGTCGGCGGTGGTCTGCACCACCACCAGGCGGCCCTGGCGCGCGTGGTCGAACGGGCTCTGCACCTCGCGCGCGGCCACCGCGCCGTCCCAGGCCAGGCCGGACTCGTGCAGGAAGTGATCGAAGCTGCCGCAGGTGGTGAGCGAGGCCGAGGTGACCACCGCCGCGCGCACCTGGTTCCACAGGTGGTTGCGCAGCAGGCTGCCGGGCTGCAATGGGCAGGCGTGCGCGGTCAGCGTGACCAGGCCGTGGCTCACACCGGCCTCCAGCCACTTGGCCAGGGGCGGCTGCCCGTCGCCCGCCGCCTGCTGCCAGTAGCTGGCGGTTTCCTGCGCGCTCTGCAGGCGCGGCGCGAGCACGCCCAGGCGGCTGTAGAGCTTGGCGCAGCGCGCCGCGTCGCCCGGGTTCTCGCGCGCATTGGCCTTGAGCTGGGTGCGCCAGCGCCTCGAACACCTTCAGCAGGCTGCTGGCGTTGGCGTGCAGCTTGCCCACCACCTCCAGCCACTCCGCCGGCAGCACGCCGCCGTCGAAACGGTCCACCACCGGCGCGCCGGCGTCGTTGAAAGAACCGCCACCGGCGCGCGCGGGCGAGCGGCCGGCGGACCGGCCGGTGAGGTCCAGCCAGGCCGGCAGCGAGCCGATGCGCTGCATCGCGAGCCGCGCCAGCTCGGTCTGGGCGCTCTTGAGTTCCTTGGTGAACGCGGCCACATCGATGGTGGGCTTGTGGTCGATCGCGGTGCGCACCTCGTCCACCGCGCGCGGCAGCTTGTCCAGCCAGTGCGCAACGCATCAGGTCCATGGAAGCGGTGAACTGCCCCTGCGCCACCGAGCCCAGGTGGTGGGCCTCGTCGAACACGAGGTAGCAGTCCTGCGGCGCGGGCAACGCGTGCAGGCCCAGGGTGGAGAGCAGCAGGTCGTGGTTGACGACGATCACCTGCGCCTGCGCCAGTTTGGCGCGCGCCTGGTAGTAACTGCAGCTGTTGTAGCTGGGGCAGTGGCGCGCGGTGCAGGTGTGGCGCTCGGCGGCCACGGGCGCCCACAGGCTGCCGTCGGGCGGGTCGTCCAGCCGGTCGCGGTCGCCGTCCCAGCTGCCGCCGTCCAGCGCGTTGGCCCAGGCGGTGTACTGCACGCCGCGCTCCTGCCAGCGCGCCGCGGCGGCGGCCGAGGCCACGGCCTGCGCCGCCATGCCGGCCGCGCTGGGGTCGCCACCCCCATCGTCGCTTTCGAACAGGTCGGCGCTCGCCGCGTCGCCCCCGCTGAGCTGGTCCAGTTTGAGGCGGCACACATAGCGCCCGCGCCCCTTGGCCAGCGCGAAACTGAAGGGCTGCGGCAGCGTGGCGGCCAGCGCGGGCAGGTCCTTGGCGATCAGCTGTTCCTGCAGCGCCACCGTGGCGGTGCTGATGATCACGCGCTTCTGCTGCGCCAGCGCGAGCGGAATCACCGTGGACGCGTAGGCCGCCGATTTGCCCACGCCGGTGCCCGCCTGCACCACCGCGATGCCGCGCGCGGGCAGCGCCGCGTCGCTCGCCACCGCGCCGTCGCCCAGGGTCACACCCGAGAGCGTGTGCGCGATGTGGGCCGCCATCTCGCGCTGGCCCGGCCGCGCGCGGTAACCCGGCGCGTGCGCCACCACGTGGTCGAACGCGGCCAGCGCGATCGCCTCGCGCGCCAGCGGGCCGGCTACCGGCGCGGCGGATGCGCCGGTGTCGGCGGAAGAGGGCTCAAGGGTGGGGGTGGACATGCGAACGCGAAAACAAACGCCGATTGTCCCAGACCGGGCCCGATGTCACCCGGCCATGGTGCAATGCACCACCCTCCCCCCTGACAATGTGATCCATGGCCCAGCCCCCCCGCCCCGGCAAACACCCGATCGACCTCGCTCTGCAGGGCGGCGGCTCGCACGGCGCCTTCACCTGGGGCGTGCTCGACCGCCTGCTGGAAGACGACACGCTGGAGATCGCCGCCGTCAGCGGCACTAGCGCGGGGGCCATGAACGCGGTGGCGCTGGCCTCGGGCCTCATGGACGGCGGGCGCGAAGGCGCGCAGCGCGTGCTGCGCCAGTTCTGGACGCGCGTGGCCGAGCTCTCGCCTTTCCACCGGCTGCAGACCAGCCCGATCGGCGTGCTCATGGGCCCGGCCACCGACTGGCTCGCGCCCTGGCTCAAGCCCTGGACCGAGCCGCTGCAGCAGGCGGCCGATGCCTTCGGCCACACGCTCTCGCCCTACCAGCTCAACCCGCTCAACCTGAACCCGCTGCGCGACATCCTGGTCGAAACCATCGACTTCGACCGCGCGCGCCGCTGCCACAAGACGCAGCTCTTCATTGCCGCCACGCAGGTGCGCACCGGCGCGCTGCGCGTGTTCGGCCAGCAGGAACTCACGGCCGACATGGTGCTGGCCTCGGCCTGCCTGCCGCTGCTGTTCCAGGCGGTGGAGATCGAGGGCGAGGCCTACTGGGACGGCGGCTACGCGGGCAACCCCACGCTGCTGCCGCTGGTCAACGAGACCCGCGCCGACGACCTGCTGCTGGTGCAGATCAACCCCACGCAGCGCGAGAGCGTGCCCACCAGCGCGCGCGACATCCTCGACCGCATCAACGAAGTGACCTTCAACGCCAGCCTGGTGAAAGAGCTGCGCACACTGGCGCTGCTCAAGCAGGTCATCGGCGAGCAGCGCTCACCCGGCAGCCCCGCGCTGTTCCAGCGCGTGCAGCGGCTGCGCGTGCACCTGATCGAGGGCGGCGACTCGCTCGCGGCGCTGGGCGCGGGCAGCAAGACCAACACGCAATGGGCCTTCCTCTCCAACCTGCACGCCATGGGGCGCGAAGCGGCGGACCGCTGGCTGCATGCGCACCGCAAGGACCTGGGGCAACGCAGCACGCTGGACCTGGGGCCGGTGCTCAAGGACGTCTGAGCCGCGCGCCCCGCCAAGGGGGTCGGACTCAGGCCGCGAAGCGCATGGAAAAGTCGGCGGCGGTGACGTCCTTGACCAGCGCGCCCACCGAGATGCGGTCCACCCCGGTCTCGGCATAGGCGCGGATGTTCTCCAGGTTCACACCGCCCGAGACCTCCAGGCTGCACCGGCCGCCGGCCATCGCCACCGCGCGGCGGACCGACGCCAGCGGCATGTTGTCCAGCAGCACCATGGTCACGCCGATGGCCAGCGCCTCTTCCAGCTGCGCCAGGGTTTCCACCTCGACCTGGATGAAGCTGGCCTGAGGCGCCAGCGCCTGGGCGGCGCGGAACGCGGCCGGGAGGCTGCCGGCCGCGTGGATGTGGTTTTCCTTGATCAGCACCGCATCGAAGAGCCCCATGCGGTGGTTGTGCCCGCCGCCGCAGCGCACGGCGTATTTTTGGGCCTGGCGCAGGCCGGGAATGGTCTTGCGGGTGTCGAGCACGCGGGCGGCCGTGCCCTGCACCCGATCGACGAAGACCGCCGTCCGGGTCGCGATGCCGCTGAGGAACTGCAGGAAGTTCAGACAGGTGCGTTCGGCGGTGAGCAGCTCGCGCGCGCCACCCTCGACCTCGAAGATCGCCTGCCCGGGTTCGCAACGCCCGCCGTCGGGCACCCGCCAGGTCACCGTGGCAGACGGGGCCAGCTGGCGCAGCGTGGCCCGCACCCAGGGTTCGCCGCAGATCACAGCGGCCTGCCGGCAGATCACGACAGCGCGCGCACGCCGGTCGCCGGGCACGATGCCGGCGGAGAGATCGCCCGCGCCCACGTCCTCGGTCAGGGCGCGTTGCACGTCGGCGTCGATCTGGGTGGGGGGAATGTCGAGGTCCATCATCGTCGGCAGAGAAGGGAGAGAGAGAGAGAGAGAGAAAAAGGGGCTAGGAACGTCGCCGCAGGACCACCGGCTTGCCGCCCAGCTGGGCCTTGCACATCCAGTGCGCCAGGGCGGAATCGAGGTGGGTGGCATGGCCGGGGAACCAGTCTTCCAGCGCATCGGCCAGGCGCCGGCAGGGCGCCATCTCGCCCTGCAGCAGCAGAGCGCGCACCTCGGCGGCCGAACGGAGCACGGCCGCGTGCTCGTCCACATGGCACTGGCGGGGCGGAAACCCGCTCTCTCCCATCCAGCGGTCCTCCTCGCCGAAGTGCGCGGCCAGGTGATCGATCATGGCGTCCAGCGCCACCAGCAGGATCTCGTCGGGCGCGCGCTGCAGGTCGCCCAGGCAGGCCACGAACTCCTCGTGCCGGTGGTCCATGGGTGGGTAACCGAGCAGGAGCTCGTCGCTCCAGGCCAGGGGGCCCTGTTCGGACACGGGCGTGGGCGGGAGGGCGTCCTGGTTCACTTGAACAGCAGCACCGTCGCCAGCACCGTCAGAAAGGCCAGCAGCAGCGCGCGAAAGCGCGTCTCGCTGAGCCGGTAGCGGATCTTCTTGCCCAGCGCGAGCCCGAGCAGCATGGGCAGCACGGTGGCGCAGGACACCAGCAGCTCGAAGGCGCCGAAGCGGCCGTACCAGATCATGGCCGAGTACATGAACACCGAACCGAAGAGGTAGATGACGCTGATGCTGCCGATGAACTCCTCGCGCTTGAGGTTCAGCGCCATCAGGTAGGTGATGAGCACCGGGCTGGTGAGGGACGACACCCCGCCCATCACACCGGCCGTGATGCCGGCCAGCACGCTGGCCGCGGTCTCGTGGCGCGGCGCGATCCGCACGTTGGGCCGGGTCGCCATCAGCAGCACGGAGACCAGGATCGCGCAGGCGAACATCACGTTCATCTGGTCGGCCGAGAGGCTGGAGGTCAGGCGCACGGTGAGCACGACGGACAACAGCTGCGACATGATCAACCAGCGAAAGCGCTTCACGCTGTAGATCGGCGAACCGCGCTCGATGGTCTGGACCACGTTGGACCACAGCACCGGCACCACCATCAGGCCGATGGCCTGGGCCGGCGGCACGAAGAGGGACAGCATGGGCACGGCCAGCATGCCCATGCCCACGCCCATCGCGCCCTTGACGATGCCCGCCGCCAGGACGATGACCGCCCCCGCCAGCAGGAACACCAACCAGGCGGCGGGCTGGAATTCACTCATTCGATGGACCATGGCAGGCGGCGGCGCGGCCGGCCTCAGATGCTGTAGCTCTCATAGGTCGACGGGTGGAACAGCTCGGCGAGCTCGACCTTGCGGGCCGACAGGCCTTGCGCATGGTGGTGGTGCAGGAAGGCCTCGAGGGTCCGGGTGTTGGGCGCCACGCCGTAGGACCAGAAATCGTTGCCCAGCAGTTCGCGCGCGGCCTTGAGCTGCTCCTCCACGAACGGCAGCGTGACCTTGGTGGCCGAGGTGTCGGCCAGCAGCTCCAGCGCGCGCGCCTTGGATTCGCTGAAGGCCTTGAACAGCGCGGCGGGCAACCAGGGGTGCCGCTGCACCAGCTCCTTGCGCACACCGACCACGTGCATGATGGGGAAGATGCCCTTGCGGGCGTAGTAGTCCTTCGCGGCCGCCGTGGGGTCGTCGAACAGCCAGCCCACCTGCGGGTTGCTCAGGGCGGGACCGCTCGGCGGGCGCGGCGCGATGAAGGCATCGATCTCGCCCTGGTCGAGCAGGTCGGAGATGGTGCGGCCTTCCGGCGCGCTCGTCACGTCGACGCCGGGCGGCAGGTTCAGCTTGATCTTCTCGGGACGCCCCGGCGTGTCGATGCCGCCGCGCACCCACTTCACGTCCTCCGGCCGGATGCCGAAATCATCCTGCAGGATCGAGCGGGCCCAGACGATGGCGGTGAGCTGGTACTCGGGGATGCCGATGCGGCAGCCCTTCAAGTCCTCGGGGCGCCGGATGCGGTCCTTGCGCACGTAGATCGAGGTGTGCCGGAACGCGCGCGAGAGAAAGACCGGGATGGCCACGTAGGGGCTGTCACCGGCCGAGTGCTTGACGAGGTAGCTGGAGAAGGACAGCTCGGTGACGTCGAAGTCGCGGTTGCGCATGGCGCGGAAGAACATTTCCTCCGGGCTGAGCAGCATGTAGACCGGGTCGCAGCCATCGATCTGGACGCGGCCGTCGAACAGGGCGCGGTTGCGGTCGTAGTCGCCCATGGCGACGGAGATTTGCAGTTGGGACATGGTGGGGTTTCTCAAAGGTCGATTTCGATCACGGAGCTCTTGGCGCGGGAGACGCAGATCATGATTTCGCTGTCGTGCTGGTCTTCGTCGAGCACGTAGTCGCGGTGATCGGCCACACCGGCCACGAGCCGGGTGCGGCACGAGCCGCAGGTGCCGCTCTCGCACGAGCTGGGCACCAGCACCCTGGCTTCGCGCAGCACATCCAGGATGGTCTTGCCGCAGGGCACGTCGAACATCTGGCCGGTCTTGCAGAGCCGGACCTTGAACGGGATGTCGGTGTGCGCATCGGAGACCTCGCTGGTGCCGAAGTCCTCGAAATGCACCGTGCCACTCGGGCGGCCGCGCGCCAGTTCCTTCACCGCGTCCATCAGGCGCCGGGGGCCGCAGCAATAGATGTGGGCGTCGGCCGCGCAGGCCTGCATCGCGGCCGCGAGGTCGAAGCGCTGCGCCGGGTCGGCGTGGTTGTGGTGCACGGTGGCGTGCGGCGCCAGATCGGGGGCCAGCAGTTCGTCGCGGTAGGCCGCCGACTCGGGCATCTGCGTGAGGTACAGCACCTTGAAGGCCCTGCCGCGCTGCCGCAGGGCGCGCGCCATGGACAGGATGGGCGTGATGCCGATGCCGCCGGCGATCAGCCAGTACGAGGGCGCCTCCATGCCCAGCGGGAAGTAGTTGGCGGGCGGCGACACCGAGACCGGGTCCCCCCGCTGCACCTGGTCCACCAGGCTGCGCGAGCCCCCCAGGCCCTGCGCCTCGCGCTTGACCGCGATGCGGTAGAGCGCCGTCTCGCCCGGGCGGTTGCAGACGGAGTAGCGCCGCGTGAGGCCGTTGGGGGTGAGCAGCGTGATGTGGGCGCCGGGTTCGGCGGGTGGCAAGGCACCGCCACCGGCCCGCGCCAGTTCGAACTCGTGCACATCGCTCGCGATGCACTGTTTGCCCACCACCTGCAGGCTCATCCAGCCGTTGTCCACGGTGGACGGGGTCGGGGCCGTGGCGACGGCCAGGTCTTCATTGCTCATACGGGAACCGCTCTCTGTTCGTTCAGGGCCACGTCGGCGTTCTGCTCGGAGGACTCGAGGGCCGCCAGACACACTTCCAGGTTGGCCATGCCCCACAGGCCGTCGTGCACGGCGGCCGCGCGGCCGCGGATCGCATCGCCCCATTCGTCGAGCACGAGCTCGCGCGGGCTGCGGTCGGTGGGGAAGCGGAGTTCCTCCACGCCGTCGCGGTCGTACACCTGAAGCCCTTGTGGCGACTGCCGGATGTCGCCGCCCTCGCAGCTGACCAACGTGATGCCGAAGAAGGGGTGGAAGGGCGCCTGATCCGGAATCACCTGGCCGGCGCGCGCCTGCTTGGCCTGGAGTTCGGCGGCGGCGTCGCGCGCGCCGCCGGCGCCGCGGCGCTGCACGCTCCAGCCCTGCTCGGGGGCGGGGAAGCCCCATTCCGACAGCCCGCCGAGGATCTCGGTGGTCTGGAAACCACCGTAGCCGTTGTACACGGCGGTCGCCACCGCGCCGTTCTCGAAATCGAGGTAGACGCAGTGCGCGCCGATGGCGCGCCGCCCGCGGTCCAGGTCGAAGGCGCGGGCGCGCACGCGGCGAACCTCGCCGCCGCACAGCAGCCGCAGGATGTCGAACTGGTGCGAACCCTGGCGCAGCGTCACGCCACCCCCTTGCCGGGCATCCAGCTCGTCAGGGCGGCGCGGGCGGTAGATCCAGTCGGTGAAGCACCAGTTGTGGGCCATGCGCACGCCTCCCAGGCGGCCCGAGGCGATCACTTCGCGCATCTTGCGGATGGGCAGGTCGTAGCTGTGGGAATGACCCACCAGCAGGACCACGCCGCGCTCGCGCGCCGCCCGCACCATGGACCGCGCGTCGTCCAGCGCGATGGCCATGGGCTTCTCGACCAGCACGTGCAGGCCCGCCTCCATGGCCTGCAGCGCCTGGGCCGTGTGGTATTCGGTCGGCGAGGCGATGCAGACCGCGTCCAGGCGCGGGCCTTCGGCCAGCAGCTGCGCCAGCGTCGCGTGGCCCGGCACACCGTACTTCGCCTGTGCCGCCAGACGGGCGTTTTCGTGCGGTTCGACGAAGGCCGCCAGCTCGAATTCGGGGTGTCGGGCGATCGCAGGGACGAAGGCCAACCCGGCATTGCCCATTCCGAGCATGCCGATGCGAAGGGGAAGGGACATCACGGTTCTCCGTCGAGGCCCAGGTCGTCGTCACCGTCCACCTGCCGGGCGGCGTCCCGACTCAGGTTGTCGATGATGGCCAGCAGGGTGCGCCGCGTCGTGGCCAGGTCCTCGGCCGGCACGCCCTGCGAGGCGATGGCGTTGACCTCCTCCGCGCAGATGACGATGGCCGAGCGCAATGCCACGCCCTTGGGCGTGAGGAAGACGCGGTTGTTCTTCTTGTTGCCCGGCACCTTCTGGCGGAAGACATAGCCCTGCGCCTCCATGCCCTTGAGGGCCGTGATGGTCGAGGGCTCGGTCACGCCGGCCTGCTCGCTGAGCTGGCGCTGCGTCAGGCCGTCGCCGCGCCACAGGATGCGCAGCAGGGTCCAGTGGCCGTAGAGCACATCGTGCTGCTTCAGCCGGCGCGAGAGGCTGCTGGAGGTGCAGCGGAACGCGGTCTTGACCAGGTGGGCCAGGCGCTCGTCGTTGAGCACCCCGCGCCAGTCGGCGGCAATGGCTTCTTTTTCCCTGTTGTTTTCTGCTTGAGACATGGCGATCGGTTGGCTTGAGGCGGGGTCGGGGTGGATGGAAGCGTCAGTCCGGGCTGATGCAGATGCATTTTTCGGGGTTGATCCTGACATACAGGGGCTCACCCACCATGGTCTTGAGCGAGGGGTGCGCGCGCGCCATCAGGGAACGGTCGCCGAGTTTGACCTGAAAGTCGATGAACTCGCCCAGGAACACCTTGGCGTCGACCGTCGCGGCCAGCACGTTCTCGCCCACCGGCGCCAGTTCGCTGAGCTCCACGTCCTCGGGCCGCACCGAGAGCAGCACCCGCGCGCCCACGGGCAGCTTTTCGTAGGCGGTGACCCGCAGCACGCCGATGCCGGTCTTGACGTCGCACAGGTTCTCGCCCACCCAGGCCCGCACGTCCCCTTCGATGAAGTTGGTCAGGCCCACGAAGTCGGCCACGAAGCGGTTGGCCGGGCGCTCGTAGATGTCGCGCGGCGAGCCGATCTGGCGGATGCGGCCTTCGCTCATCACCGCGATCTCGTGCGACAGCGCCAGCGCCTCGCTCTGGTCGTGGGTGACGTAGATGGTGGTCAGGCCGAGTTCGCGCTGCAGGCGCTTGAGTTCGAAGCGCATGCGCTCGCGCAGCTTGGCGTCCAGGTTGGACAGCGGCTCGTCGAGCAGCAACAACTCGGGCTCCATGGCCAGCGCGCGCGCCAGCGCCAGGCGCTGCTGCTGGCCGCCGGAGAGCATGGTCGCCTCGCGGTCCGCGAAGTTCTCCAGGCCCACCACCGTCAGCACGCGCATGACCTTGTCCTCGATCTCGCGGCGGCTGAATTTCTTAGAGCCCACCTCGAGCGGGAACGCCGCGTTCTGGAACACGTTCATGTGCGGCCAGATCGCGTAGGACTGGAACACCATGCCGAAGTTGCGCTTGTTGGGCGCGATGAAGACGCCGGTGCTCGAGCAGTAGACCGGCTGGCCATTCACCGTGATCTTGCCCGACACGGGTTTCTCCAGGCCGGCCACCGAGCGCATGGTCGTGGTCTTGCCGCAGCCGCTGGGCCCGAGCAGGGTGAACAGTTTGCCCCGGGGCACCTCGATGGAGATGTCCTGCGCCGCCTTGACGATGCGCCCGTGGCTGTCCTTGTATTGCGTGTTGAGGTTGCTTACGCGCAGCATGTGCTTGTCTCCAGTTGCTTGTTCATCAGATTTCCTTCACCCCGAAGCGGCGTCCCACGTACTGGGCCAGGATCACCAGCATCAGCAGGGCCAGGATGAACACCACGCCCAGCGCGGACAGCTCCACGAACTGCCCGTTCTCCCACAGCTCCCAGATCACGATGGCGATGACCTCGTTGCCCGGGCTGTACAGCAGGATGGAGGCCGAGAGCTCGCGGATCGAAACGATGAAGACGTAGATCCAGCCGGCCAGCAGGCCCGGCTTGAGCAGGGGCAGGAGGATGCGGTAGAACATCGTGCCCCAGCCCGCTCCGCTCATCTGGGCCGATTCCTCCAGCTCCTTGTGGATCTGCAGCATCGACGTGCTGTTGTAGCGCATGCCGTAGGGCATGAACCGCGTCACGTAGACGATCAGCATGATCCACAGCGTGCCGTAGACGCCGATGTTGAAATTCAGGTAGAAGACCATCACCGCCAGGCCCAGCACCAGGCCCGGGAAGACCAGCGGCAGGGAGGCCACGTTGTCCAGCAGCCAGCGGCCGGGCAGTTTGGTCTTGATCACGATCCAGCACACCACCGAGGTCATCAGCATCACGATGGTGGCGCTGCCGAAGGCCAGCAGCAGGCTGTTCCACACCGAGTTGGCGATGGTCGGGTGGTCCCAGAGGAAACGATAGGCGTCCAGGCTCATGTTGCGCGCCGCTTCCATGGAGGGCACGGCGTAGTAGCTCTGCAGCGACGACCACAGCAGCACCAGGAAGGGCAGCAGCACGATCAGCGCGAAGTACAGGATGAACACCGCGGCCGTGACATAGCGCCAGGCGCCCAGGTCGACCACGCGCGGGCGGAACCCCTTGCCCGTGACGGTGGCGTACTTGCTGCCCTTGCCGGTGAGCCGGGACTGCAGGTAGATGCCCGCCGTGGTGATGAGCAGCAGCGTGGTGCCGTACGAGGACGCCAGGCCCACCTGGCTCGGATACTGGTGCACCGCCTGGTAGATGGCGGAGGTCAGCACCGGCGTGCCCACCGGAATGCCCAGCAGCGCGGGCACCTCGAAAGCCTCGATGGCGCGCACGAACAGGATCAGCATCGAGGCGAAGATCGCCGGCCAGGTCAGCTTGAGCGTCACGCGCCAGAAGATCTGGCCGATGCTGGCGCCGCTCATCAGGGCCGACTCCTCCAGCGAGGGGTCCATCGAGCGGAACGCCGCCGTCATCATCAGGAAGGCCATGGGCGAGTAGTGCAGGCCCTCGACCCAGATCATTCCCCAGATCGAGTACACGTTGACGAACACGTGGTCGGTGGCGAACCAGCTCTGCAGCAGCAGGTTGATCAGGCCGATCTTCGGGCTGCCCAGCAGGATCCAGGAGATCGTGAACATGATGCCGGGAATGATCAACGGGATGATCGAGAGCGCGAAGAACAGCTTCTTGAAAGGCGTGTTGGTGCGCTCGTTCATCCAGGCCAGCATGCCGCCCACGCCAAAGGCGAACACCGCCGTGCCGCTGGCGAACACCAGCGAGTTGCCCATGAGGTGCAGGGTGTCGGTCGAGCCGTAGGCCCGGGCGTAGTTCTCCAGCGTGAAGCGCGAGGCCTCGCCCGCGGTGTCGGGCGTGAAGAAGCTCTGCCAGATCAGGAAGCCCAGCGGCATCAGGGCCAGGTACGCCACCGCCAGCAGGCAGGCCCCGATCACCAGCCACTGCATGTTCAGCGCCCCGCCCAGCCTGCGCCAGGGCGGCACCCTGGCCGGGCGGGCACCGGCGGCGTTCAGCGAAGTGCTCATGTCGGTGATCACTTGGCTTTCTTGACGATCATCTCGTCAAAGGTGGTCAGCCAGGCGTTCTGCATGTCGATGGCCTTGGCCGGATCGATGTAGCGCAGGGCGTCGTCGCGCAGGGGGTGGGGCAGCTTCTTGTGCGTGGTCACATAGCTGAACTCCTGCAAGATGCGCTGCCCCTCCTCGCTGACGATGAAGTCGTAGAACAGGATGGCCGAGGCCGGGTTCGGCGCCTTCTTCAGCAGGGCCACGGTGCTGGGCTGGGCGATCACGGGCTTGAGCGTGAAACCCTTGATGGGCGCGCCCTTGGCCTTGAGCTGCTCGGGGTTCCAGTTGTAGACCGTCAGGGCCAGCGGCACCTCGCCGGAGGCGACCATGGTGGTCAACAGGGAATGCCCCTTGCGGGCGGAGATGCCGTTGGTGGCGCACGATGTTCTTGAAGATCTCGCGCCCGCGCTCCTCGCCCATCTCCAGCAGCAGGGTGCCGAACCAGCCGTGGTTGTTCGCCTCGATGCCCAGGCGCCCTTTCCATTTCGGGTCCTGCAGGTCCTCGTAGCTCTTGGGCAGCTCGGCTTCCGTGATGCGGCTGGTGTTGTAGGCCGCGGTCCAGACGTCCAGGGTGACGCCGACCCACTCGCCGTGCGCCGGTGTGGCCTGAGGGATCAGCTCCGCCGTGAAGGGGGAGCGCACGGCCTGCAGCAGCTTCTCGCGGTGGGCCGCCTCGTTCTCGGGCGCGTTGTTCTGGACGATGTCCACCTCGAAGCGGTTGCCGCGCGACTCCGTGATCACGCGCTGGAGAATGGCCTCCGAGCCTGCGCGCCAGGCGCGGGTCTTGATGCCGTACTTCTTGGTGAAGGCCGCCATCACGTTGGTGAGCGCGGGATACGAGTGGTACACCGTGATCCCGTTCTCCTTCTTGGCCGCCTCCACCAGGCGCGCCTGCCGGTCGGGGCCCTGGTACAGGGCCAGTTCACTCACGCTGCCCTGGGCCAGGGCACCCTGGGCACCGAGCACCACGAGGGCGCTCGCCACCACTTTCTTCAGAATCTTCTTCATTGCTGTGTCTCCTTCATCATGGGGTCCAGGCGGTGTTCCCGGCGCGGCTCGCAACGGCTGGATGGCTCGCCTCTCAGCTCTTCTGGCGGATAGCGCGCCGTCGCAGGTATTCAAAGTTGATCGTGTATTGCTCCGTCTTGGTGATGGTGTCGTGCAGGCGCTCGATGCACGCCCGGTCGAACTCGGCCCCGGCGGCACCGGCCGCGTCGGCCAGCAGCTGGATCTCGCAGGCGTTCTCCAGCAGGATCGCCAGGATGGTCGACTCCTCGACGCTGGCGCCCACCACCGCCACACCATGATTCCTCATCAGCACGGCCTTGTGGGGACCCAGGGCTTTGCGCAACGCCGGCCCCCCATTGCGTGCGTGCGGATCAGCTCGATGGTGTCGGTGTACACCGGCAGGCCATCGAGGAACGCCACGCTGGGCTGGCTGATCGGCCGCATGGTCCGCCCCGTGGCCGAAAAGGCCACGGCGTGCGTGGGGTGCGTGTGGATCACGCTCATGACATCGGGCCGCGCCTTGTAGATTTCGGAGTGGATGTACACCTCGCTGTGCTTTCGCCCGCCGCCCCCGATCTTCTCGCCATCCAGGTTGCAGATGACGATGTTTTCGTGGGTGATCTCGTCGAAGCCGAAGCTGTGCGGCTTCATGTAGAAGTGGGTCGGGTCGCCGGGCACGCGCACCGACACGTGGCCGCGCGTGAGGTCGCCCTGGCCCGCGGCCTCGAGGATGAGCCCCGAGTCGATGAGCACCTGCCGGGCGTCTTCCGCGCTCAGGCCGCCTCGGGTCTGCGCCGGGTTAGCCATGCTGCGCTTCCAGTGCGGCTTCGGTCGCTTCCCGAAGCCTGGGGTTCTCGAACACGTTGACCAGGTCCTGTGCGATGGGCGAGTACTTGGCGTGGGTGCGCAGCATGAAGCTGGCGAAACCGTCGCTGTTGTGGTGCTTCTTCTTCTCGTTCGGCAGGTCGATGCAGGCGTTGCGCGCGGCATCGCGAACGATGCCGATCGGGTCCTGGCCCTGCTGCATCTTCTTGATCTCGCGCCGCAGCACGCGGCGGTAGGTGGCGATGCCCTTGTCCGACGCGCCCAGGTTCTCCAGGGTGCGGTCGGCGATCGCGCCCTGGGTGATCCAGGCCATCATGTCCTGGCCGTCCACGTTGTCCACGATGAACTCGCCTTTGTCGTCCTTGAAAGGCACGTCGTAGGTGTGCACCTTGTCCAGCAGGCGCTGCGGCACCGAGACACCCTCGGGCGGCACGTAGGCGTTGTACCAGAGGTGCAAGGTGTTCTCATCGTCCATCGGCACCCGGATCTGGAACGAGAAGTAGCGCGACTTCTCGTCGCCATTGCCCACGGCCAGCATGTTCGGGAACACGACCGGATCGCCAATGCGCCAGTCGTCGCCATCCTCCGAATGTCCCTCCAGCAGGCGGTGCTTCGTGATGCCGAACTCGAACTCGCGGAAATCGATCTTCACATGGTGGGCGCTGATCGCGACCTTGATGCCTTCCTGCTCCTTGAGGAACTCGTAGTGGTGCCCGTGCAGCCACTCGGTGTGGATCGGATCGAGCGAGTTCTCCATCACCTGAAGCCAGTTCACCGGCAACTCCGCGCGACCCAGCATGCGGATCGTGCCGCCGGCGACGAAACCGTCGAAACGCGGCAGCAGCGGCGCGGGCTGGGGGCCCAGGTAGGCGAACACGAGGCCACCCAGCTCCTGCACCGGATAGGCATCGATGGCACCTTGTCGCGGAACGCGCAGTTGTCGACCTCGTTCGGCTGCTCGATGCACTTGCCAGCCACGTCGAACTGCCAGCCGTGGTACGGGCAACGGATGCCCTCGGCCGTGGGGATGCCGTGCAGGAACGACGCGCGCCGGTGGGGGCAGCGCTCCGCGATCAGGCCCAGTTCGCCCTGGCGGTTGCGGAACAGCACCAGGCGTTCGCCCAGCAGCCGCACCGGCCTCGTCCACTTGCCGTCCATGTCGGCCACCGCGCAAATCGGGTGCCAGTACCGCCGCATCAGCTCGCCCATGGGTGTGCCTTTGCCCACCTGGGTCAAGAACTGGTTGCCTTCAGCCGTTTCCATCGCTCATCTCCTATCGAGGGGTTTGGTCAGATTTAAGAAAATACTTAGCTATCTATCATTTGTCGATCGCCAGTGTAAAGGCGCCACATCCCTTGAATCAACGCCATTTTTGGGCATTTTTTTAGGGGTTTACCCTGATGATTTTAAATACACCGGGTATTTTTACTTAGATAGAAAATTTTGTTCTTCTGCCTACAATCCGCCCGCCTTCCGCACGGTGTGGAAGGCGGGGGCCCTGACGGGCTCCGACCGAACCACAAGGAGATATCCCTCATGAAAAAGAGCTTGATGGCTCTGGCCGTCCTGGCCTGTACCGGCAGCGCCATGGCGCAAACGAACGTCACCCTCTATGGCCGCATCGATGCCTCGCTGGGGGCGACGAAGCTCAACGGCGTGAGCACCACGCAGCTCTACAGCGGCAACCTCACCAACAGCCGCTGGGGCATGCGCGGCAGCGAAGACCTGGGCGGCGGACTCAAGGCCCTCTTCCAGCTCGAGACGGCATTCAACGCCGACGACGGCACCGGCGCGGCCGGTTTCTCGCGCCAGTCCTGGGTCGGCCTGAGCGGCGGCTTCGGCTCGGTCCGCATGGGCAAGGCCGACAGCATCTACAAGGACATCTTCGACCTGGGCAACACCTACAACATCTCGGCCGACTCGCAGTTCAACTCCGCCGTCGAGGCCTACCGCGCCGGCCTGGCCGCCTACGTCGCCCGCCCGAACAACCAGATCCGCTACGACTCGCCCAGCTTCGGCGGCTTCAGCGCCGGCCTGACCTACGCGCTCGATGAGGACGTGGCCGGCACACCCAAGGTGACTGCCATCGGCGCGCGCTACCGCGCCGGCAACCTCGACCTGGGCGTCGCCCACCAGGACGAAGACCAGCCGCTGTTGGTCAACGACCGCCAGCACACCACCGTCGGCGCCACCTACAACTTCGGTCCGGCGCGCCTCTCCGCGCAGTACCAGAACGTCAAGGCCGGCGACAACCGCAAGGACAACGAGATGGCGCTGGGCGTGAGCGTGCCGCTGGGCAACCTGGAGCTGACCGCCGGCTACTCGCGCAGCAAGGCCAAGAACGCCGCCGGCGCCACCAGCGGCAAGGGCGCGGCCTTCGCCCTGGCCGCGACCTACGCCCTGTCCAAGCGCACGCGCGTGTACGGCGGCTACCTGGACGGCGAAACCGAGAACGCCGCGGGCGTGACCACCCGCGACTACCGCCTGTACGCCGTGGGCATCCGCCACGATTTCTGAGCGCGCCCCCACTCCAAGGCTTCAAGCCTGCCAGCCCTCACGGGTTGGCAGGCTTTTTTTCGACCCACTCCGAGACGGCGGTGCGCCTGTCAGTGTCCGCCGACAGACAGGTGATTGGCACGGGTGGTAGCCTGACGCCTGCAACCTTCACCGGAGAACCGCCATGGAACATGCCATCGAACACGAAGAAAGCGGCTCGCGCGGCGCCTTCCACGTCCTGCGCAGTGGCCAGCGCGTCGGCGAGATGACCTACAGCCGCACCAACCCTGCGCTGGTGGTCGTGGACCACACCTATGTAGACCCCAGCCTGCGCGGCCAGGGCGTGGCGCAGCACCTGCAGGACGCGATGGTGGCCTGGGCCCGCGAGACGGGCAACAAGGTCGTGCCCGTCTGTTCGTACGTGAAGGCCCAGTTCAGCCGCGACCCGTCGATCCGCGATGTGCTGGCCTGAGCCCGTTTCCTTTTTCTCAACCACCCTCCCCCATCCCATGGCACAACACACCATCCAGCACCAGGAACAGGATTCCAAAGGCGCCTTCTACGTCGAACAGGGCGCGCAACGCATCGCCGAGATGACCTACAGCCGCACCAACCCCACGCTGATCGTCATCGACCACACCGAGGTGGACGAAAGCCTCAAGGGCCAGGGCGTGGGCCGCCAGCTGCTCGACGCGCTGGTGGCCTGGGTGCGCTCGAACAACACCAAGGTGATCGCGCTGTGCCCGTTCGCGAAAGCGCAGTTCGACAAGGACCCGTCGATCCGCGACGTGCTGCGGGCCTGAGGGGCCGGGGTGGCCCCGCTGCTGTACAGCTACCGCCGCTGCCCGTACGCGATGCGCTCGCGCATGGCGCTGCTGGTGGCGGGCATCGAGTTCGACGCGCACGAGATCGTGCTGCGCGACAAACCCGCCGAGATGCTGGCCCTCTCGCCCAAGGGCACGGTGCCCGTGCTCGTGCTGCCCGGCGGCGAGGTGCTGGAGCAAAGCCTGGACATCATGCGCTGGGCGTTCTCGGCGCACGACCCGGCGGGCTGGTGGGCGCGCGCGCAGAGCCCGGCCCATCTGGAGCTGCTGTCCTTGTGCGACGGCGCCTTCAAGCACCACCTGGACCGCACCAAGTACCCCGAACGTTTCGACGGTGCCGACCCGGCGCGGCACCGCGCGCAGGCGGTGGACGCGCTGCTTCAACCCCTGGACGCCCGCCTGCAACAGAGCGCCCAGCTGGGCGGCGACCGCCCCTGCGCCACGGACCTCGCCATCTTTCCCTTCGTGCGCCAGTTCGCGGCGGTGGACCCGGCCTGGTTCGAGGACCGCTTGCCCCTGTCCGCGCTGAAAGCCTGGCTGGCCGGGTGGTTGTCGCACCCGCTGTTCACCGCCGCCATGGCGAAGCTGCCCAGTGGTCAGGTGACGAGATTCCCCGCCCCGCCGGCGCTCACGCCGCCACCAGCAAGCCCCGCAGCAATTCGCTGACACCGTCCCACACGATCTGCACACCGAGGCAGAGCAGGATGAAGGCCGACAGCCGCAGGAAGATCACCGTGCCGGCTTCGCCCAGGGGTTTGAGCAGGCGGTCGGCATAACGGAACGCCAGGTAGAGCAGCACGCCGATGACGAACAGCGCCAGCACACCGCCGCCCATGCGGGCCAGCGAGAGCGCGAAGCGCTGGTCGTGCAGGGCCACGCCCACGGTGATGGCCGCCGCGATGGAGCCCGGGCCGCAGCTGATGGGAAAGGTGAGCGGGTAGAACGCCTGCCGGCGCGCCTGCTCGGGCGTGAACGCCTCGGCCAGTTCGGCTCGGCTGTCCTGGGTGGCGTGGCCGGCGTTGAGCAGGCGCCAGGCCGAGGCCGCCACGATGAGCCCGCCGCCCACGCGCACGATGGGCAGGGAGATGCCGAAGAAGTCGAGCACGTAGGAGCCCACCAGCATGGAGCCGATCATGAGCGCGAACATGTTGCGCGCGATGCGCCGCGCCAGCAGCGCGCGCGTGGACGGCGAGGCCCCTTCGGTGAGGCCGAGGAAGATGGGCGCGGTGGCCGCCGGGTTCAGGATCGGCAGGATGGCGGCGAACACGAAGAGAAAGCTCTTCCCGAACGCCAGCAGAAGTTCGAGGGTCATGCGCCCGATTGTCTCAAGGCGCGCGCGGCGGCTCCACCAGGTCGCGCATGCGCCGGCGCAGCGCGCGCTCGCGCCGCTGCTCTTCGTCCCAGTCGTCGCGCACGCCGCGCCACAGGGCGATGGCCATCAGCACGATCACCACGGTGAAAGGCAGGGCGAACACGATGGTGGCGGTCTGCACGGCCTTGAGGCCGCCGGCCAGCAGCAGGCTGATGGCAATGCCCGAGATCAGCAGGCCCCAGGCGATCTTCACGCGCGCGCCGGGGTTCTCCTCTCCACCGGTGCTCATCATGCCCAGCACCAGCGTGGCCGAGTCGCCCGAGGTGACGAAGAACAGCAGCACGAGCACGGTGCGCAACGCCGGACATCAGCGCGGTCATGGGCAGCGCCTTGAACATCGCGAACAGCGCGGTGGAGACGTCGGCGCGCACCGCGTCGGCCACGGGCACGCCCTGCATGATCTCGAGATGCAGCGCGGTGCCGCCGAACACCGAGAACCAGACGAAGGCCGCCAGGCTGGGCGCGAGCATGGTGCCCAGGACGAACTCGCGGATCGTGCGGCCGCGCGAGACGCGCGCGATGAACAGGCCCACGAAGGGCGACCAGCTCACCCACCAGGCCCAGTAGAAGATGGTCCAGCCGCCCACCCAGGTGCTGTCGCGAAACGGTGTCATGCGCAGGCTCATGCGCACCAGCTCGCTGACGTAGCTGCCCAGCGTGGAAGTGAAGGCGTCGATGATGACCACCGTGGGGCCGACCACGAACACCACCAGTGCCAGCAGGGCGGCAAGCACCAGGTTGATGTTGGAGAGCCACTTGATGCCCTTGGTGACGCCGCTGACGGCCGAGGCCAGGAACAACACGGTGGTCACCACGATGATGCCGACCTGCTGGGCTTCGCCCACCGGCAGGCCCAGCAGCGCGTGCAGGCCGCTGTTGATCTGCAGCGCGCCCATGCCGAGCGAAGCCGCCACGCCGAAGGCGGTGGCGATCACCGCGAGCACGTTGACCACCGGCCCGAGCCGCTGCAGCGGCGCCCAGGGCAGCGCCTGCACCGCCGTGCTCACCAGCGCGGTGCCGCCCTTGCGGAACTGGAAGAAGGCGATCGACAGCGCGACGATGCTGTAGACCGCCCAGGGGTGCAGGCCCCAGTGGAAGAAGCTGTAGCGCATGGCCGCGTTGGCGGCTTCCGGCGTGCGCGCCGCGATGCCGGGCGGCGGTGTGCCGTAGTGCGAGATCGGCTCGGCCACGCCCCAGAACACCAGGCCAATGCCCATGCCGGCCGCGAACAGCATGGCGAACCAGCTGCCGATGGAGAACTCGGGCTCATCGTCCTCGCCACCGAGCTTGAGATCGCCATAGCGGCTGAACGCCAGCACCAGCGCGAACACCACCAGGCCCAGCACCACCCACAGGTAGAGCCAGCCGAAGTCGCGCGTGATGACCGCCAGCGCACCCTGGAACAGCACGTCCAGGGAATCGGGGGGCGATGACGCCCCACAGAACGATGGCCAGGATCACGCCGGCCGAAACGATGAGTTGCATGAAAGGGTCCTCCTCAATCTCCACCGTCCTGCGGTGTCGGGGTCTCGGGCCGGGCCGCCACCATGCGGCCGGCCTGGGCCTGCAGGGCATCCACCATGGCGTCGAGCTGTTCGAGCTGAGGGCCATCGAGGTCGGCCACCAGCTCGCGGTTGATCGCCGCCACGCGCGGGTAGATCTCACCATACAGCCGTCGGCCCTCGTCGGTCAGGAAAACGTGCACCTCGCGCCGGTCCGACGGGCGAGGCTGGCGCACCACGAGTTTCTTGGTCACCAGCGTGCTCAGGGTGCGCGAGGTGCGTGCGCGGTCGAGCATGGCGTGTTCGGCCAGCTGGGACGAGAGCGCGCCCTCGCGCTCGGCCAGGAAGGACAGGATGCGCCACTCGCGCCGCGTGATGCCGAATTCGCTCTCGCACATGTGCACCACCAGCCGCCCGGCGGTGATGTGGATGCGGTAGAGCCGGTACAGCAGCAGGTCGGCCTGCCGCTGCGGCGCCGTGATTCGGTTGCTCATCAGGGAAAACACCCGCAATGATTGATTTCTGCAATTGATTGTCGCTGCATAGGATGCTGGGTTGCTCGGGAAATTTCCCCCTCTGGAGACCCACCATGCCCCCCCGCCGACGGCTGCTGTTGTCCCTCACCGCCGCGCTTGCCGCGTCCACCGCCCTGCCGGCCCAGGCCCAGGCCCAGGCCTTCGAAGGCCCCCTGCGCATGGTGGTGCCTTACGCGCCGGGTGGTTCGTCCGACCGCGTCGCGCGCCTGGTGGCCGACAAGCTCGGGCCCAAGCTGGGCCTGACCGTGGTGGTGGAGAACCGCACCGGCGGCGGTGGGCGCATCGCGGCCCAGCAGCTCAAGGCCACGCCGGCCCACCAGAACGTGCTGCTGCTGGCCAACCCGGCGCTGATGCTGGTCGCGCCGCTGGTGTTCAAGGACGCGGGCTACGACCCCGACAAGGATTTCCAGCCGGTGTCGCAGGCCAGCAGCTACGAGTTCGCGGTGGCGGTGGGCGCGGGTGTGCCGGTGCGCGAACTCAACCACCTGCTGGCCTGGCTGCGCGCCAACCCCGAGCAGGCCAACTTCGGCGTGCCGGCCACTGGCAGCCTGCCGCACTTCTTCGGCCTCATGGTGGGCGAGAAGGCGGGCGTGAAGGCCCAGGTGGTGGGCTACCGGGGCTCCGGCCCGCTGCTGGCCGACCTGATGGGCGGCCAGGTGCCGGTGGCCTTCGACACCTTCGACACCCTGCTGCCGCAGCACGAGGCCGGCAAGATCCGCATCCTCGCCGTCTCCAGCGCCAAGCGCTCGCCCTTCGCGCCCGCCATCCCCACCTTCAAGGAAGCCGGGCTGGACCTCGGCGCCGACGGCTGGAACACCTTCTTCGCCCCCGCCAGCATGCCCGCGGCCCGCGCGGCGCAGTTCGGCCAGGCGATCCGCGAGGTCATGCAGGACCCCGAGACCGTGCGCCGCTTCAACGACGCGCGCCTGGGCCCGGTGGCCAGCACGCCCGAGCAGACGCGCCGCATGCTCGCGGCCTACCGCGCTCAATGGGCCCCTGTGGTGCAGAAGTCCGGGTATCAGCCGTGAACACCCCCCTGCGCCGCTGCGCGGCTTCCCCCCTCCGTGGCGCGCCTTCGGCGCTTCGAGGGGGGCGGCATCTCGGGCCGGCGGAGCCGGACCCTTGGTGCCCCTGGTGGGCATTGTTTCGATTCAAACGGCTAGGTTTCTTTTTTCCTTTTTTCTGTCTCCATGAAGATCACCGCCTTCCGCCTCGCCCTCACCCTGCTCGCGGCCACCGCCGTTCCCTTCGCTGCCGCCCAGGACGGCTACCCGAACAAGCCGGTGCGCTTCGTCAACAACTTCCCCGCCGGCGGCCCCTCGGACCTGCTCGCGCGCTCGGTCGCCGCCGTGCTGCAGGAGACGCTCAAGCAGCCCTTCGTGGTGGAGAACAAGGCCGGCGTGGCCGGCAACATCGGCGCCGCCGACGTGGCGCGCGCGCCGGCCGACGGTTACACCGTGCTGTTCGGCATCGACACCACCTTCACCGTCAACCCCCACCTCTACGGCAACATGCCGTTCAAGCGCGGCGACCTCAAGCCCCTGGTGGTGATGGCCTCTTCCGGCCTGCTGGTGGGCGTGAACCCGGCCACCGGCATCAAGAACCTGGCCGGCATGGTCGAGATCGCCAAGACCAAGGGGCTGAATTTCAGTTCGGCCGGCAGCGGCAGCCCGGGCCACCTCGCGGTGGAGGTCATCAAGGAAGCCACGCGGGCGAAGATCACCCACGTGCCCTACCGCGGCAACACGCCGGCCGTCACCGCCGTGCTCTCGGGCGAGGTCGACGGGGGCGTGCTCGCCACGCCCGGCATGCTGCCGCACGTGCAGACCGGCAAGATCACCGCGCTGGCCGTCACCAGCCGCCAGCGCTCCCGCCTGGCGCCCGAGCTGCCCACGGTGGCCGAAGCCGGCCTCAAGAGCCTGGAGCAGGAGGTGCTCTACATCGTGATGGTGCCCGCCGCCACCCCCGACGCGGTGGCGCAGACGCTGCAGAAGGGCATCGTGGACGCGCTCAAGCGGCCCGACGTGCAGGCCCGCATGACCCACCTGGACCTGTTCTTCGAAGGCCTGACCGGCGCGCAGGCCAGCCAGCGCCTGGACGCGCTGTACAACCGCTACGGCCCGATCGTCAAAGCCACCGGCATGAAGGTGGAGTGAGCACACCATGACCTCAACGCAGCAACGCCCCAACCTCATCTACATCGTCTGCGACGACCTCGGCTACGCCGACCTCGGCTGCTACGGCGGGCGCGAGGCCGACTTCGGCGCCGTCTCGCCGCACATCGACCGCCTGGCCGCCGGCGGCGTGAAATTCACCCAGGGCTACGCCAACTCGCCGGTGTGCTCGCCCACGCGCTTCGCGCTCATCACCATGCGCTACCAGTACCGGCTGCGCGGCGCGATGGAAGAGCCCATCAACAGCCGCAGCAAGGGCAGCACCACGCTGGGCCTGCCGCCCGAGGTGCCCACCTTGCCGTCGCTGCTGAAGAAGGCCGGTTACCACACCGCCCTCATCGGCAAATGGCACCTGGGCTACCCGCCCTCGTTCGGCCCGCGCCGCTCGGGCTACGACGAGTTTTTCGGCATCATGGCCGGCGGCGTGGATTACTTCACCCACTGCTCGTCCAGCGGCGAACACGACCTCTACATCGACGAGCAGGAGCACCACGAGGTGGGGTACCTCACCGACGTGCTGTCGCAGCGCGCGGTGGACCACGTGCGCCAGCGCGCGGCCGACGCCAAGGCCGGCAAGCCCTTCCTGCTCAGCCTGCACTACACCGCGCCGCACTGGCCCTGGGAGACGCGCGACGACGCGCACGTGGCCTCGGACGTGGCGAAGAACCTGTTCCACCTGCACGGCGGCGACGTGCAGACCTACCGCCGCATGATCCACCACATGGACGAAGGCATCGGCCGCCTCATGGCCGCGCTGCGCGAAGAAGGGCTGGAAGAGAACACCCTGATCGTCTTCACCAGCGACAACGGCGGCGAGCGCTTCTCGGACAACTGGCCGCTGGTGGGCGGCAAGATGGACCTCACCGAAGGCGGCATCCGCGTGCCCTGGATCGCGCACTGGCCCGCTGCCATTCCGGCCGGCACGGTGAGCACCCAGCACTGCATGACCATGGACTGGTCGGCCACCCTGCTCGCAGCCGGCGGCGGCCAGGCCGACCCGGACTGGCCCCTGGATGGCGTGAGCCTGCTCCAGGTGCTGCGCGACCCCGCGCAGCGCTTCGAGCGCCCGCTCTACTGGCGCATGAACCACCGGGGCCAGCGCGCGCTGCGCGAGGGCGACTGGAAATACCTGCAGGTGGATGGCCACGAGTACCTGTTCAACATCGGCAAGGACGAGCGCGAGCGCGCCAACCTCGCCGCGCGCGAGCCCGAGCGGCTGGCGCGCATGCGCGAACAGTGGGTGGCCTGGGACGCCAGCGTGCCGCCCATCCCGGTGGATGCGACGGTGAGCCTGGGTTATTCGGCCAAGGACATGCCGCAGCGTTGAGCCGCCGGCAGCAAGCGCTCTTCGGACGGGCCGAACAGGTCCAGCTGCCAGCTCGCCTCATTGGCAATCCGGATCAGCACGTCGTGAATGCAGGGATACACCTCCTCGGGCAGCAGGCGCTGGAGCCGGGCGATGCGCTGCACGCAGCCCCGCAGCTGCTCGCCATCCATGGGGCCGAGTTTCAGCTCGGCGACGTCCACCACCTCGATGCGGTCCAGCGGGCCCACGACCGGGTCGCGGCACAGACCCTGGAACTCCACCTTGAAGCCGTGGGACAGCCACGATTCGCCCCTTGCCTGCTCTTTCAAGTGCGCCAACACGGCCTGGAACCGGACGATGGTGTCTTCAGGGGTCCCATCCGCGCCCCCTCGATCCGAGCGCCAGAGTTCGGCCAGGACCGCCGAGCTGTCACGCGCCCCGGGCCACTGGGGCCCCAGGTGCGCGACCGACGGGGGAAGCGCCGCCCGCCTGCCCGTCAGGAACTGGACGATCTCGGGCCACGCGCCCTCCGCCATGCGGCCTTCTTCGTGGTGCCGGATCACCGCCGCCAGGAAACCCCGGAGGTGGTCGTTGGCGGCGAGGACTTCGGCCTGTTGCGCGGGCAGGCCCGCCAGGCGCTGTTTCCATCCACCGGCAGGATCGGCATCCGCCTCCGCATGTGCGAGGGCATGGTGAAAGAGCTGGAAGATGCTTGACAACATGGCGCGAATCCTTGGTGCGGGGCGACAGAAACGCCCACAGAATGAGCCACTCTCGCCTCGCGGTTGGCGCTGTGGGTCCGCCTGGGCGGAATCAGGAACGAATCAAGCGATCGCGCGCACGAACCGCCTGGGCCCCGCCGGCAGGCCACGGTCGATTCAGTAGGATCGGGGCATGTCACGTTTCCACCGCCTGTTCCCCTTCCTCCGCTGGCCGCGCCCCGACGCCGCCCTCCTGCGCGGCGAGGCCCTGGCCGGCCTCACGGTCGGCCTCATGGTGATCCCGCAGGGGGTGGCCTACGCCGCGCTGGCCGGCATGCCGCTGGTCACCGGCATCTACGCCTCGCTGCTGCCGGCGCTGATCGCGGTGCTGTTCAGTGCCTCGCCTCGCCTCTCGGTCGGGCCCACCGCGCTCACCTGCCTGCTGGTGGGCGCCTCGCTCAGCGGGTTGGCCGAACCTGGCAGCGCGCAATGGGTGGCGCTGGCGGTGTGGCTCGCCCTGCTCACCGGCCTGCTGCAGATCGCGCTGGGCTTCGCGCGCTTCGGCTGGCTGCTCAACCTCGTGAACTCCCCCGTGCTCATGGCCTTCACGCAGGCCGCGGCGGTGCTCATCATCGCCTCGCAACTGCCGGCCCTGCTCGGTTTCGCGGGCTGGGACACGCTGTTCACCCAGCCCCACGTGCACTGGCCTTCGCTGGCCTTCGGTGTGCGCAGCTTCGCGCTGCTGGTGCTGGCGCGCCGCTGGCGGCCGGGCTTTCCGACCGTGCTCACCGTGGTGGTGGCGAGCGCGGCCATCAGCTACGCCGTGGGCTTCGAGGCGCTGGGCGGCGCGGTCATCGGCTCGCTGCCGCAGGGCCTGCCCGCCGCCTACTGGCCCGGCTGGCCGGGTTGGGCCACGCTCGGCCAGCTGGTGGTGCCCACGCTGGTGATCACGCTGGTGAGCTTTCTGGAAACCGCGTCCAGCGCCAAGGTGGACAACGGACAGCGCGGCCAGCGCTGGGACCAGGACCAGGACCTGATCGGCCAGGGCCTGGCCAAGCTGGCCTCGGGCCTGAGCGGTGCGTTCCCCACCAGCTCCTCGTTCTCGCGCTCGGCGCTCAACCTGTACGCGGGCGCCAAGACCGGCTGGGCCACCATCTTCTCGGTGATCGTGGTGCTGATCACCCTGCTGCTGTTCATCCCGCTGTTGCACCACGTGCCGCTGGCGGTGCTGGCCGCCATCGTGCTGGTGGCGGTGATGGGCCTGATCAAGCCGCGCGCCTTCAGCCAGCTGTGGAAGCTCTCGCGCGTGGAGACGGTGATCGCCGGCATCACCTTCGCGGTGACGGTGCTGGCCGCGCCTCGCCTGTACTGGGGCGTGCTGGCGGGCGTGCTCATGGCGCTGTCGCACTTTCTCTACCTGCGGCTGCACCCGCGCATCATCGAAGTGGGCCTGCACCCCGACGGCAGCCTGCGCGACCGCCACCTCTGGAAACTGCCGCCGCTGGCGCCGCGCCTGTACGCGCTGCGCATGGACGCCGCGCTGGACTTCGCCACCGCCAACGGCTTCGAGCGCGCGGTGTCCGAACACATCGCGGCCCACCCCGACACCCGCCACGTGATGCTGATCGCGCACCCGATCAACTGGATCGATGCCACCGGCGCCGAAGCCTTCGGCCGCCTGCGCGAACAGCTCGACGACCAGCGCATCGAACTGCACCTGGTCGGCATCAAGCTGCCGGTGGAGAACGTGCTGCGCCTGGCCGGGCACCTGGAAGCGGGCCCGCGCCTGCACCTCTACCGCACCGAGGCCGACGGCCTGCGCGCGGCCGATGCGCTCACCGAGGCGGCGCCCACCGTGCAGGGCGCCGCCCCGGCCTGAGCCGGCCGTCCGTGGCTTACTGCAGTTCGATCGTCTGCTTCACGAGCTCCTCGCGCGTGAGGCGCGGGAAGCTCTCGGCGTACATGTAGCTGTAGCCCTCGTTCTGCCACTTGGCCAGGTCGATCACGGCGGCCGGCACGACGGTGATCACGTCGTAGAACTCGTCGGGCTTGTAACCGCGCGAACGCGCCGCGTTGCTGCACACGCGGATCGTCACGCCCGCGTCCTTCAGCGCCTTGAGCTCCTCGTACATGTCGGGGTAGGCCGCGCGGTTGAGGCGCGAGAAGGCGTGCAGCTCGTTGCCGTGCGCCACGATCACGATGTGCGATTTCGCCGGGTCGCCGTATTCCTTGATCGCGCGCAGGTGGTTCTTGATGTAACCGAACGCTGCCTTGCCCTCGAGCGGCTTGGCGAAGTTGAAGTCGTACAGCGCTTTCTGAGGGGCGTAACGCGTGCCGTCAAAAGGCGACGGGTCTTGAGGGCCGGCCCAGGCGGCGGTGCTCAGCAAGGCGGCGAGCGCCAGCGGGACAAGACGGGTGTTGATGATGGTCTCCTGTGGTGGGGGAGCCCGAGGTTAGCTTGAAAATCCGGATATTCGAAACAGCTTCTTTAATGCCTGCAGAATCACCCGCCTGCGCCCCGCTCTTGCGCCAACCGACCCACGGACCGATTCATGGAACTGCCCCGACACCAACTCAGCATGACGGTGCTGATGACCCCCGACACCGCCAACTTCTCGGGCAAGGTGCACGGCGGCACCGTGCTCAAGCTGCTCGACCAGGTGGCCTTCGCCTGCGCCAGCCGCTACGCGGCGTCCTACGTGGTCACGCTCAGCGTGGACCAGGTGATGTTCCGCCAGCCGATCCAGGTGGGGGAACTGCTCACCTTCCTCGCGGCCGTGAACCACACCGGCACCTCGTCGATGGAAGTCGGCATCAAGGTGATCGCGGAGAACATCCGCACCCAGGCGCAGCGGCACGTGAACAGCTGCTTCTTCACCATGATCGCGGTGGACGACCACGGCAAGCCCCAGGCCGTGCCGCCGCTCGAACCCGGCACGCCCGACGAGCACCGCCGGCACGCGGCGGCCACGCTGCGCAAGACCATGCGCCAGGAAATGGAACAGCGCTACGCGGCGATCCGCTGAGAAGGCCTCAGGTCCGCACTTTGCCGTCGCCGGTGAGCATCGACAGCTCCGCGAAGCTGGACGCCACGTGGTCGTTCGGGCCCAGCGAGACCTGGAAGCCGCCGAAGGATTGTTCGCCGATGGCCTCCATGCCGTTGATGAAGCTGTCGCGCGTGACCCGCGAACCCGCGCGGCGCAGGCCTTCGCTGAACAGCTTCGCCGCGAGAAAGCCCTCCATGCTGGAGAAATTGGGCTGCACCTTGTTGCCGCCCTTGCCGATGGCCTCGATGAACTCGCGCGTGATCGGGCGCGACGCGCTGTACGGCGTGGGCACCACCTGCGAGACCACCACGCCCGCGCCGTCCTTGCCGAGCTCGTCGGCCAGGGCCTGCGTGCCGACGAAGGACACGTTGTAGAAGGTGCCGCCGTAACCGGCCGCGCGCGCGGCACGGATGTAGGCCGCGCACGACTTGTAGGCGCTGATCTGCACCACCGCGTCGGGCTTGGCCGCATTGATGGTGGCCACGGCCTGCGCCACATCCACCGAGTTGCGCTCCACCGTGGCCGTGGCGACGGGCTTGAGGTTGCGCGCCGTCAGCGCGAGCACCGTGCCATCGAGGCCGGCCTTGCCGTAGGCGTCGTTCTGGTGGAACACCGCCACCTTGTTCAGGCCGAGGTTGGTGAGCTGGCGCACGATCAGCGCGGTCTCGTCGTTGTACGAGGCGCGCAGGTGGAAGGCGAGCCGGTTGAACGGCTGGCGCAGGCCCATGGCCCCCGTGAAGGGCGCGATGAACGGGGTCTGCGCCTTGGTCGCCAGCGGCAGCGCGGCCAGGCTGGTGGGCGTGCCGATGTAGCCGAACAGCGCGAACACCTCGCTGGCCAGCAGCTTCTGGGTGTTTTCGGCGCAGCGGTCCGGCTCGTAGCCGTCGTCGAGCTGCACGATCTCGATGCGCTGGCCGCTCACGCCGCCCTGGCCGTTGAGCTGGTCGAAAAACAGCTTGGCCCCGGCGTGGAACTGGATGCCCAGCTGCGCCGCCGCGCCCGTGAACGCGGCCGACTGGCCAAGCACGATGCGGTTGCCCGACTGCGCGCGCAACGCGGGCGCGCCCAACACGGCGGCACCGGCCACGAGGCCATTGAATTGGCGGCGCGAAAGGCCGGGCATGGGCGGGGAGGACTGCATGTGGGGCTCCGTTTATAGGTATCGAACGGGGGCGTCACACCAGGCGCGACCCCACGTTCCATCCTATCGAGTACCCCTCCCGCGTATGCCTTCACCGGGCGCTCGGATTCAACCGCTCATCGATTCCGGCGCCCCAGCCTCGGTTGCGTTGCCGCACCGAAGCTGGGGACACCCTCCCTCAGGGCGGGCAGACGCCGGGCAGCGCGCCCAGGATGGCGGGGCGGAACAAGGACGCGGCGGAGCCGGCATCGTCCGGCCCGATGGTGTTGTCGGTGAACGTGCAGCCGTAGGTGGGGGCGGCCACGGTGGCCGGGGTGCTCACGTCGTCACCGGCTGGCGGCGGCCCGCCCTCGGCCCAGGCCACCATGTCCGAAAACGCCCGCACCTGCTCGGCCACGGTGAAATCGCAATGGCTCGCGCCCCGGATCGCACGCTGCACCAGCAGATTCCCGTTGCCCTTGGCCACCGCGCGTTGCCGGTAGATCTGCTGCATGCTGAAAGGCACGAACAGATCGCCCAGCGTGTGGATGGACACCACCGGCACTTTGAAGTCGCCGTGGATCGCCGGGATCCAGCGCAGGCCGTCGCGGCGAAGCCGGTTCGCGTCGGGCGCGGCCGTCAGCTTCTGCACCGAGGCGTTCAGGGCGGTGGAGTTCGGCACGTCGCCGTCGATCATGTAGGTGTAGGCGTTGGTGTCCAGCACGTTCTTGTTCAGGATGCCGTTGACCGTGCCATCGCTGCCAAAGACGCCGTAGGCCGACTGGAAGCTGCGGCCGAACGCCACCCCCTGATCGAACAGCGGGCGATCGCCGCCGGTGAGGTTCTCCACCACCGACAGGTACCTCACGCCCAGCGGGTTGCTCGGCACGATGTTGGCATTGTTGTAGGTGGTGAACAGGGCGGTGGTGACCAGGCCCTGGATCTCCGACCACTTGTTGGTGGGGTAACTCGGCACGCCCGCGATCGCCTGGGCCGCGACCTGCATGCCCGCGAAGCGGTTGAAGAGCTCGGCATCGCCCATCACGCCGCACATGGGCGCGGCGCCGTTATAGCGCACCTTGTTCTTCGCCGTGGCGTAGGTCTCTTCTTCGATCGCGGCCCCGGTGACGTGCCCGCCCATGGAATGGCCCGTGATGTACAGCTTCGTGGGCGCCGGCAGCGGGCGGCCTCGGGCCGCCGCAATCTGGTTGAAGGCGAGCGCGAGCGCGTTGGTGTCCTCCACGCCCGCGCGCACGTCGTACGAGTTCTTCGAGTAGCTCGACGCGGCCCAGGCGTAACCGTTCTCGATCAGGTAGCGCCGGATCGTGGGCGCCGTGACGTTGAGCGACGGCACTTCACCCACATAACCGTGCGCGTACATCACCAGCTTGCCGTTCCAGGTCGCCGGCACCTCGATCTGGTAGGACGCGCCATTGAGCACGCCGGCCCATCGGTCCGTGCCGACCGCCACGCCGGCCATGACGGCAAAGGTGGTGGCGCCCGGCGCGGCCGGTGTGTAGACCTTGCTGTCCTGAGCGCGGGCCTCTTCCGGAACCACCGGCGGAGGCGGCGCGGGCTCGTTGCCACCGCCTCCTCCACCACACGCCGCGAGCCATGCCGTGCCCGCCAAAACCGCCAAACGAAGTCTGATAGGTGTTTTCAAGCTTGTCTCCTGTCGTTGTTGGGAACCGATGCCTGCCCGCGCATGGCTGAGCAGGGAGTCGGTTATGCGACTGGAGATCGCCCGAACCCATAGTGAATACCCGGTGCCAGTCGCCCAGGCGACGCGGGCCCCACCACCGGTCGGGCACCGCTTGCCAAGGCTCAGGTGCGTGCCACACGCGCCCAGAGGGCGGCGGCGTTCTCGGGCACGTCCGCGCCGCGCCAGGCAATCACCTGATCGGGCCGCACCAGCAGCAGGCCTTCGTCCAGCAGGTCGCCCGCCTCTTCCGCTTTCAGCAGCAGCACGGCCACGTCCAGCCTCGCCGCGCGGCCCGCCTCGGCCAGGCGCGTGGCCTCGGCCCCTGCGTGGGCCGGCGCCAGCACCGTCCACTCGAAGCCCAGCAGGTCGTACAGCGAACGCTCGCCCTCCAGCCAGCGGTGCGGCAGGCGCCCGCCCGGCTGGGTGGACGGGTGGTAGGCGTTGGCCTGGTCGGGCGGCACCCGGGCCGGGTCGCCGAACACGGTGGGCGAGGCATCCACGCGCTCGCCGAATGTGACGCCCGGGATGTTGAACTCGCGCCGCACGTGCGCGCCCAGCACCTCGCTGGCCTGCGCGCGCAGGGCGTCGCCCGTGGCGCCCTCGGCCTCCAGCTCGGGCGTCACCTCGAACAGGCCCACCGAATCGGCGAACTCGCGCGCATAGGCCGTGTTGCGCAGACCGATGGGGCGGCGCTCCTGCTCATAGCTGTCCAGCAGGGAGGCGTGCGCCTGCCCCTTCACCACCGCCGCGAGCTTCCAGCCCAGGTTCACCGCATCGCCCACCGCCGTGTTGTAGCCCAGGCCCCCGGTGGGCGTGAACAGGTGGGCCGCGTCGCCGGCGATGAACACGCGCCCGCGCTGGTAACGCTCGGCGACCAGCGAATGGCCCGCGATCCACACGCCGGTGGACAGCACCTCGAAGTCGATGTCCATGCCGCTGGCCTCGGCGAAGATGCGGCGCGCGTCGGCGTGTGTCCAGTCCTCCGGTGTCTCGTGCGGGTGCACGGCGGCGTGGAAGGCGAACTCGCCGCGCCCGTCCACCGAGGCCATGAACACGCGCCGCTCGTGGTTCACCGAGACGTACATCCAGGCGATGTCGTGCGGAAACCGCTCGTAGAACGCCGGCGCACGCAGGTAGATCGCGAACATCTTGCCGCCCATGAACTGGCGCTGCAGGCCGGTGGCGCCGCCCATCTCGATGCCCAGCGCGCCGCGCACAGCGCTGCGCGCGCCGTCGGCCCCCACCAGGTAACGCGCCCGCACCGTGACCGCCGGGCCGCCTGCGGCAGGCGCCACCTGCGCCACCACCTCGTCGCCGGTGTCGTCGAAGGACTGCAGCCGCCAGCCAAAACCGATGCGCCGGCCGGTGCGCTGCTCGGCATGCTCGCGCAGCACGGCTTCCACGTACTTCTGCGACACGCGGTGCGGCAGCTCGGCCGCGCTCCACGAACCGGCCAGGGACTTGATCTGCTCGGTGGCCTGCGCGGCGGTGGGCAGGCGCAGGCGCGCCAGCTCGTGCCGCGCGAACCGGGTGAAGTAGGCGATGTCGGTCGGGTGGTCGCCGGGCAGGCCCAGCGCGCGGATCTGCCGCGCGATGCCGATGCGGCGGAAGTGCTCCATGGTGCGCGCCTGCGTGGCGTTGGCCTGCGGGTTGAAGGCCGTGGTGGCCTTGGGGTCCACCACCAGGCACGGTACATTGCGCAAGCCCAGTTCGTTGGCCAGCATCAGCCCACAAGGACCCGCACCCGCGATCAGCACGTCCACCCGCAGCTCGCCCCCTTCGGCCTGCGCCTGTTCCAGCGTCGAGAATTCCGCCACACCCGTCTCCATCGTCGATTTAATTAGGCAACCTAAGCAAATCCATTGTACGCATGAAAACCGAAACCCCTCAACCCCGGCGCCGCGCGCCCGATGCCTGGCGCCTGGGCAACGCGGGGCGCGTGCTGGGCAACGCCGTCACGCGCTTCGAGTCGCGCGTGCTCGAACTCATGGCCGCCGCCGGCCATGCGGACACCCGGCTCTCGCACGTGAACCTGACGCGCCACCTCGACCTGGAAGGCACGCGCATCACCGAGCTGGCGCGCCGCGCCCGCATGACCAACGCCGCCATGACCGAACTGATCGACCAGTGCGAAGGCCTGGGCCTGGTGCAGCGCGAGGCGGACCCGACCGACAAGCGCGCTCGCATGGTCAAGTTCACCGAGGCGGGCCGAGAATGGCTCAAGGCCTTCGGCCTGGCGGTGAAGAAGGCCGAGCGCGAGATGCTGAAAGACATCGGCCCCGAAGCGGCGGAGGTGCTGCTGCGGGGCCTGGCGCGTTACGCGGGCACGGTGGAGTCGATCCGCGTGGCGGACGAAGGCGCTTTGCTCAGTCGATCACCACGTTCGCGTCCTTGACGAGCTTGCCGAACTTCTCGGTTTCGGCCTTGATGGTCTGCGCCATCTGCTCCGGGCTGTCGCCGATCGGGTCGGCGCCGATGTCGGCCATGCGCTGGCGGAACTCGGGCGACTTGATGATCTTCACCATCTCGCTGCTCAGGCGCGCCTGGATGTCCTTGGGCGTGCGCAACCGGGGCGAGCACCCCGAACCAGGTGCCGATGTTGAAGCCCTTGAGCCCCGCTTCGTCCAGCGTCGGCACGTCGGGCAGCGCGGGCGAGCGCGTGGCGGTGGTGACGGCCAGCGGGCGCAGCTTGCCGGCCTTGATGTGGGGCAGCACCGGCGTGATGGTGTCGAATGACAGCAGGATCTGACCACCCAGCAGATCGGTCGCCAGCGGGCCGCTGCCCTTGTAGGCGATGTGCGTGAGCCTGGCGCCGGTGTTGTTCTGGAACTGCGTGCCGATCAGGTGCTGGGCCGTGCCGTTGCCGTTGGAGCCGTAGTTCGCCCGGGCCGGCTCGGCCTTGAGCAGGGCCACGAGTTCGTTCACGTTCTTCGCCGGCGTGGCGGCGTTGACCACCAGCACGTTGGGCACCATGGCAATCGTGGTGAGCGGCGCCAGGTCTTTCTGGAAGTCGTAGGGCAATTTCTTGTAGACGCTGGTCGCGATGGTGTGGTGCACCGCGCCCACCAGCAGCGTGTAGCCATCGGGCTTGGCCTTGGCCGACGAAGTCCGCGCCGATGGTGGCGCCCGCGCCCGGCTTGCTCTCGATCACCACCGGCTGCCCCAGGCTCTGCTGCAGCCGCTCGCCCAGCGCGCGGGCCAGCACGTCGGTGGTGCCCCCGGCCGGGAACGGCACGATGAGCGTGATGGGCCGGTTCGGCCAGGCCTGGGCCATGGCGCCGGTGACCGTCATGGCGGCGGCCAGGGCCGCCCCCTGAAGGACGAGGCGGCGCGGGATGGGTCGGGCGTTCTGCATGTCTGTCTCCTGTTGCACGGTGTGCGTGTGAACCGCCGGACGAACCGTCCGGTCGTGGGCGCGGGATTGCGCCGGGAACCATCAAGGAATTCAGGCGGCCTTGCGCTGCAGGCTCGCGGTGAGCAGCTCGCACACGGCCTGCGTGACCTGCGCGGTGGTGGCCTTGCCGCCCAGGTCGCCGGTGTGCAGCGCGGGGTTGGCCGTGACCTGCTCGATGGCCCGCATGAGGCGTTGCGCCGCATCGAACTCGCCCAGGTGTTCGAGCAGCATCACGCAGCTCCAGAAGGTGCCGACCGGGTCCGCCAGGCCCTTGCCCATGATGTCGAAGGCCGAACCGTGGATGGGCTCGAACATCGAGGGGTAGCGGTGCTCGGGGTCGATGTTGCCGGTGGGCGCGATGCCCAGGCTGCCCGCGAGCGCGGCGGCCAGGTCGCTCAGGATGTCGGCGTGCAGGTTGGTGGCGACGATGGTGTCCAGCGTGGCGGGGCGGTTCACCATGCGGGCCGTGGCGGCGTCCACCAGTTCCTTGTCCCAGGTCACGTCCGGGAACTCCTTCGCGATCTGCACCGCGATCTCGTCCCACATCACCATGGCGTGGCGCTGGGCGTTGCTCTTGGTGATCACGGTCAGTTGCTTGCGGGGGCGCGACTGCGCCAGCTTGAACGCGAAACGCATGATGCGCTCCACCCCCGCGCGGGTCATCATGCTCACGTCGGTGGCGGCCTCGATCGGATGGCCCTGGTGCACGCGGCCACCCACGCCGGCGTATTCGCCTTCGGAGTTTTCTCGCACGATCACCCAGTTCAGGTCCTCGGCCTTGCAGCGCTTGAGCGGTGCGTCGATGCCCGGCAGGATGCGCGTGGGGCGCACGTTGGCGTACTGGTCGAAGCCCTGGCAGATCTTCAGGCGCAGGCCCCAGAGGGTGATGTGGTCGGGGATGTGCGGATCGCCCGCCGAGCCGAACAGGATCGCGTCCTTGCCGCGCAGCGCGTCCAGGCCATCGGCCGGCATCATCTCGCCGTGCTGGCGGTAGTAGTCGCCACCCCAGTCGAAGTCCTCGAACTGGAAACGGAAGGCGTGGCTGGTGGCGGCCAGCGCCTCCAGCACCTGCTGGCCGGCGGGCACGACTTCCTTGCCGATGCCGTCTCCGGGAATGGTCGCGATCGCGTAGGTCTTCATAACGGTCTCTCTGATGGGGTGGGTCGATGGGTGGACTGTAGGGATTCGACGGTTTTCCGAAACACCGCTAAAGTGAATCCATCGTTAACCTGGATTCAACAGTGAGACCGCCATGAGTTCCGCCATCCAGCCCGCCGACCTGGGCTTCTTCTCGGTGCTCGCCAGCGCCGGCAGCCTGAGCGCGGCCGCGCGCGAGCTCGGCATCACCACCCCGGCGGTGAGCAAGCACCTGGCGCTGATGGAGTCGCGCGTGGGCGTGGCCCTGCTCAACCGCACCACGCGGCGCATGAGCCTCACGCCCGAGGGAGAGGTGTATCTGCAGCACGCGCGCCGCATCCTCGGCGAGATCGACGACATGGAGGAGCTGCTCGGCGTTTCGCGGTCCACGCCCACCGGCCTGCTGCGCGTCAACGCCACGCTGGGCTTTGGCCGCAGCCACGTGGCGCCGCTCATCTCGCGCTTCGTGCGCAAGCACCCGCAGGTGGAGGTGCAGCTGCAGCTCTCGGTGAACCCGCCGCCGCTCACCGACGACGCCTTCGACGTCTGCATCCGCTTCGGCGCGCCGCCCGATTCGCGCATGATCGCGCGCCAGATCGCGCCCAACCGGCGCCTGCTCTGCGCCTCGCCCGCCTACCTTGCCCGACACGGCGTGCCCAAGGTGCCGCACGACCTCACCCGACACAACTGCATCGGCATCCGCCAGGGCGAGGAAGCGTATGGCGTGTGGCGCCTCTCCAGCGGGCGCGGCAAGACGGTGAGCACCGAGGCGGTGAAGACCCGCGGCAACCTCACCACCAACGACGGCGAGATCGCCGTCAACTGGGCGCTGGACGGCCACGGCATCCTGATGCGCGCCGAATGGGACATCGAGCGCTACCTGCGCAACGGGCGGCTGGTGCAGGTGCTGCCGCAATACTTCACGCCCGACGCCTCCATCCACGCCGTCTACCCGCAGCGCCATCAGCTGGCCGCGCGCGTGCGGGCCTTCGTGGATTTCGTGGCGCTGGCCTTCACACAGCAGGCCGCGGTGAGCAAGTAGGCGAAGAGGCGCGCGGCAAGTTCCTGGGCCGGCCCGATGCGGCGTCTCCCCCATGTGTGCATCGGCTTGCGGGCCGGCGCGCATAGACTGCCTTCACCTCCATCCAACGGGAAGGACCACACCATGGTGGCCAACGCGAACGCCGACGACATTCCCCCTGAACTGGTGCGGGCCATCCAACAGACGCAGGTCGAGCGCGAGCGCGTGCGCCAGGCGCACCCCGAACTTTTCGCCGCGGTGTCGGGTGCCATGTTTCGCCGCGACCCCGTCGAGATCAACTACCACTTCAACACCGACGAGTACGACGCGGAAGCGGGCACGGTCATCCCGAGGCTGCGGGACTGCCAGTCCGCCCAGGAGGTCGCGACCGTGCTGCACGAGGAGTTCGTGCGCTGGTTCGGCGCGGAGACGGCCGGGCCGCGCGAGCGCTATCTCGAGCTGTCGCAGGACATCTGGGCGCTGTGGACGGCGCCCGCGACCTGACCGGCTGCACGGCAGCCAGGGTATCCAGCGGACGGCATTGCCTATATTCTTCGTCAGGGCCCGGCCGCGCCGCCGCCCGCCTTCCCCCTCAACGAAGCAGGAGACCCACATGATCGACAAGGCTCAGGCCGACATGGCCAAAACGCTCTGGGAACAATCCAAGGCGGCCGCCCAGCAGGCCCACGAAGCCTGGTGGATGGTGCTGAAATCCCAGAAGGCGCTGCTGGACTCCATGCGCGGGGTGGGCATGCCGTTCGAGGTGGCGGCGGACCAGTTCGAGAAGCTGATGCAGTTCCATGCCGAGCAGCACAAGGCCGCGCTGGACTACATGGACAAGATGTCCGTCGACTACGGGCGGGCCGTCGCCAAACAGAAGAAGTGACGCGGCCCGCCCTGCGGGCAACGTTCATCTCCGTCCTGACCCTGCTGCTGCTCGGCGGTGGGTGGCCCGCCCAGGCGGTGGAGCATCCCACCGACCTGCGCCAGTTCCTGGAGCGGCGCGAGGAATGCGACCACTGGCGCGGTGAAGCGGGCTATGACAAGGCGCGGCAGGCCGACATCGACCGCGGCGTGTGCCGCACCTGCACGGGCACGGACGCCGAACTCGCGCGGCTCAGGAAGAAGTACCGGGCCAACCCCGGCGTGATGGACGTGCTGGATGAGCTGGAGGACCGGATCGAAGGGCCCGACAAGGCCGCCTCGACGCGCTTCTGCCGCCGCATGCAAAAGCCGAAGCCGCCCTGAAACGTTTCTTGACCCTTTGTCGATTCCGGCCACCCTGCTTCGTCGTAGAGAAAGGTGAGGCGTTTGGGCGCCCACCTTCCCTTGTCCCCTACCCCAGGAGATTCAGCATGAAATACATCGATGGATTCGTGGCCGCCGTGCCCAGCAACAAGCAGAAGGAGTACCTCGAACACGCCCGCCTGGCGGCCGTGGTCTTCAAGGAGTTCGGCGCGCTGAACGTTGTGGAGACCTGGGGCGACGACGTGCCCGACGGCAAGCTGACCTCGTTCCCCATGGCCGTGCAGCGCAAGCCGGACGAAACCGTGGTCTTCTCCTGGATCACCTGGCCCTCGCGCGCCCAGCGCGACGAGGGCATGAAGAAGTTCATGGAAGACCCGCGCGTGAAGGACATGAAGATGCCCTTCGACGGCCAGCGCATGATCTACGGCGGCTTCGAGGTGATCCTCAACGCCTGACCGCCAGCGCTCAGGCACCTGCCGCGCAGTGCCGCGGCAGGAAGTCCACCAGCCACTTCATCTGCGCGGCGTCGTGCGCATCCACGCCATCGAGCACCAGAACGCCCTGCGCGTCGCCGGTGGGCGCCACGCGCACCGCGTGGCTGCCGGTGTTGGCGTCCTTCTCCACCACGGCCACGGAGCGCCGCAGCGCCACCTGCACCGGTTCGCGGTCGCGCAGGAAGCGCCTGGCCTGGGCCTGCAGCACGCAGCCCGGCAGCAGCTCGTAGTGCCAGTGGTGGTCGAGCTGGCGCCGGTGGCCCAGGTGGTGCATGGCACCCAGGGCCTTGTCCAGCTTCATGTCGTGGCTGAGATGGAGCGCGCCGTCTTCGCTGGGGTAACCGTCGGCGCAGGCTGCCAGCAGCGCGGCCTGCGCCAGCAGCAGCGCCCGCCTCACTCCTCGCGGCCGCCGGCGATGCCCAGCAGGGCCAGCAGGCTCTGGAAGATGTTGAACAGGCTCAGGTACACGCCCAGGGTGGCGGTGATGTAGTTGGTCTCCTCGCCGTCGCGCACGCGCTTGAGGTCGTACAGGATGAAGGCCGAGAAGATGCCGATGGCCAGCACGGAGAGCGTGATCATGAGCGCGCCGGACTGGATGAACACGTTGGCGATGCCGGCCACGAGCAGCATGATCATGCCGATGAACAGGAACTTGCCCATGTTGCCCAGGTCGCGCTTGATGACGGTGGACAGCGTTGGCGATGCCGAGGAAGATCACGCCGGTGCCGGTGAAGGCGGTCATGATCAGGCCCGCGCCGTTGGCCAGGCCGAGCACCGAGCCGATCAGGCGCGAGAGCATCAGGCCCATGAAGAAGGTGAAGGCCAGCAGCACGGGCACGCCGGCGGCGGAGTTCTTGGTCTTCTCGATCGCGTACATGAAGGCGAAGGCGCCGCCCAGGAAGACGGCGATGCCGAGGAAGCCGGTGAGCGGCGCGGTGATGCCGGTGGTCACGCCGATCCAGGCGCCCAGCACGGTGGGGATCATGGAGAGCGCGAGCAGCCAGTAGGTGTTGCGCAGCACGCGGTTGCGTTCAACGGCAACGGCATGGCCGGCGGCGGCGGGGGAAGAGAGGTCGAGATGCGGGTTCATGGGGGTCCTTGAGAAAAGCAATGGAAGGGTGAGTGAGAGAAAAAGAAGTGGTGGTCAGGTGCCCTGGCGCGCGGCCAGGGCCTGCCGCTTGGCGCGGGCGCGGATGTTGAGCGCCTCGACCGCGAGCGAGAAGGCCATGGCGGCGTAGATGTAGCCCTTGGGCACTTCGCGGTCGAAGGCTTCGGCGGTGAGCGCCATGCCAACCATGACCAGGAAAGCCAGGGCCAGCACCTTGACGGAGGGGTGGGCGTCCACGAAATTGCCGATCGGCCGGGCCGCCACCAGCATCACGCCGACCGACACGACCACGGCGGCCACCATCACGCTGATCTGGTCGACCATGCCCACGGCGGTGATGACCGAGTCGAGCGAGAACACGATGTCGATGATGGCAATCTGGCCGATGATTCCCCAGAACAGCTTGCTGCCGGCGGCCTTGAGCTCGGCGCTGTCGGTCGCGGCCGGGCCGTGCTGCTCGCGCGCCTCGACCTCGACGAAGATTTCGTGCGAGGCCTTGTAGAGCAGGAACAGGCCGCCCAGCAGCAGCACGATGTCGCGCCCGCTGATGCCCTGGCCGACCACGGTGAACAGGTCGGCCGTGAGGCCCATGACCCAGCTCAGGGTGAACAGCAGCGCCAGCCGCGAGAGCATGGCAAAGCCCAGGCCGAGGCGGCGGGCCTTGTCGCGCAGGTGCGGCGGCAACCGGCCCACGAGGATCGAGATGAAGATGATGTTGTCGATGCCGAGCACGATTTCGAGCGCGGTGAGCATCGCGAACGCGATCCAGACATTGGGGTCGGTGAGTAGTTCCATGGAACGGGGCGCCAGCGGCCTGGCGAAAAAGGGGACACCTGGGCGCCGGAGCGGCCTCAGGGCCGCGCGGCGGAAACGGTCAGGCGAGGGCGAGCTGGCCGCGGGGCGGTCGCTGGAGCCCGTCGAGCACGGGCGGCGTGAGGTCATGCGCCGGGGGCGGCGACGGTGTGCGCAGGTGTTCGCCCGGGCCGGACGTGGCGATGGGCGCGTCCAGGCACTCGGGCAGGTCGGCCTGGGCATCGGCCAGGCCGTGCTCGGGCCAAGGGTCGGCGCTCAGGCCGTCGTCGGGCGTCGGCTGGACGGCAGCGACCGCCTCGATCACCAGGCTCTGCGCGTGGCTGGCCTGAACGGCCTCCACCCCATGGGAAGGCCCGAATGCCCACGCACCCACACTCAGGAAGAGGTGCAGGGCGAAGACGGCGGCAAGCCAAGGGCGCATGGTCGGGCCAGTATACCGGCGCCCCTGTTCGGGCGTGTGATCAGCCGGCCGCCGGGCGGGTGGCCTGGCCGCGCTGCAGCAGCGCCATGGCCACGGCGGCGCAAGCCGAGAGCGCGAGCATCAGCCAGCCCAGGTTCACCGCGCCGTCGTGCGGCACCAGGCCCACCACGAAACCGCCCACCGCACCCATGAGCTGCTGCATCAGGCCGGCCACGGCGGCGGCCGCGCCCGCCAGCGCCGGCAGCAGGCCCACGGTGCCGATGAGGGTGGGCGGCACCAGCAGGCCGTGCCCCATGCCCAGCAGCAGCAGGGGCAGCGAGAGGGCCAGCGGCGTGTCCACCCCGGCCAGCGCGAGCGCGAGCATGAGGCCGATGCCCAGCAGCGAGCTGCCCTGCCCCAGGCGCATCACGGTGCGTTCGCCGATGCGGTGCACGAGATGCGTGGTGAGGTAGTTGCCGACGATGTAGGCCAGCGGGACCAGCATGATGTAGTACCCGATGCCCGCCGGGCCCACGCCGTAGCTGCCGAGCACGATGGGCGCTCCCGCGAGGAAGGCGTAGAAGGTGGCGGTGGTCATGGAGAGCAGGGCCACGTAGAGCAGGAAGCCGGGGGCGCGCGCGAGTTGCGCGTAGGACGAGGCCATGTCGCGCAGCCAGTGCGTCTGCTGCGGTTCGGCTGGGGCGGTGTGGTCGGGCAGGCCGCGCCAGGCGGCGATGAACAGCACGAGGGACAGCCCGGTCAGCAGCACGAAGTTGGCCTGCCAGCCCAGGCGCACATGCAGCTGCCCGCCGATGATGGTGGCCAGCGGCGGGACCAGGCCCATGGCCATGCCGATGTAGGCCATGACGCGGGTGCGCTCGGGGCCGTCGAACAGGTCCTGCACCATGGCGCGGCCGACCACCATGCCGGCGGCACAGCCCGCGCCCTGCAGCACCGCGCGCGGCGGTGAGCATGAGCAGATCGCCCGCGAGCGCGGCCAGCAGCGAGCCGAGACCGCCCAGCGCGATGCCGAGCAGCAGGATCTTCTTGCGCCCGAGGCGGTCGGACAGCGGGCCATACAGCAGTTGCAGGCCGCCATAGGCCACCACGTAACCGCTGAAGGTGAGCTGCACCGCGGCCTGGCTGGAGCCGAAGATCGCACCCCACTCCTGCATCGAGGGGATGCAGATGGTCATGGCCAGCAGGCCGAAGGCGAGCTGGGCGACGAGGTTGGCGATCAGGGGGCCGTGGCGGGGGGCGGTCATGCGTCTGGGTCTTGGCGGGGCAACCGGGCATGGTGCCATAAAGCTTCTCGCCTCTGTGTGGGCAAGGTCGGGTGGTCCAGGCACACAAGGCTTGCGTGCACAGGTGTGTTGCGGTCCCCCACCCTCGGCCCACCGCGAAGCAGCCGAGCGCAAAGAGAAAAAACCCACAACACACCCCCCACGGGGGAACCCTCGAGGCCCTGCAAACTCATGCCACTAAACTCGAAGCCACATGCACGTCTCCCTGATCTTCCTCGTCGCCCTCCCCTTCGTGGGCAGCCTCATCGCTGCGCTGCTGCCCGCGAACGCGCGCAACACCGAGTCCACACTGGCCGGCGCCATCGCGCTCTTCTGCACCGTGCAGGCCGCGATGTACTTCCCTGAAGTCGCCGCCGGCGGCGTCATCCGGCAGGAATTCGTCTGGCTGCCCTCCCTCGGCTTGAACTTCGTGCTGCGCATGGACGGCTTCGCGTGGATGTTCTCCATGCTCGTGCTCGGCATCGGCTCCCTCGTGGTCCTGTACGCGCGCTACTACATGTCGCCCGACGACCCCGTGCCGCGCTTCTTCTCCTTCCTGCTCGCCTTCATGGGCGCCATGAGCGGCGTCGTCCTCTCGGGCAACCTGGTCCAGCTGGTGCTGTTCTGGGAGCTCACCAGCCTCTTCTCCTTCCTGCTCATCGGCTACTGGCACCACCGCCGCGACGCGCGGCGCGGCGCGCGCATGGCCCTCACCGTGACCGGCGCGGGCGGCCTGTGCCTGCTGGCCGGCGTGCTCGTGCTCGGCCACATCGTCGGCAGCTACGACCTCGACGTCGTGCTGCGCGCCGGCGACGTGGTCCGCGCCCACCCGCTCTACACCACCGCGCTCATCCTCATCCTGCTCGGCGCGTTCACCAAAAGCGCGCAGTTCCCGTTCCAGTTCTGGCTGCCGCACGCCATGGCCGCGCCCACCCCGGTCTCGGCCTACCTGCACTCGGCCACCATGGTCAAGGCCGGCGTGTTCCTGCTGGCGCGGCTGTGGCCGGTGCTCGCGGGCACCGACGAGTGGTTCTGGATCGTCACCTGCTCGGGCCTGATCACGCTGCTGATCGGCGGCTTCGCGGCCATCTTCCAGAACGACCTCAAGGGCCTGCTCGCCTACTCGACGATCTCGCACCTGGGCCTGATCACCACGCTGCTGGGCATGAACAGCCCGCTGGCCGCGGTGGCCGCCGTGTTCCACATCATCAACCACGCCACCTTCAAGGCCTCGCTGTTCATGGCGGTGGGCATCGTCGACCACGAGGCCGGCACGCGCGACATGCGCCGCCTCTCGGGCCTGGCCCGCTACATGCCGGTGACCGCCACGCTCACCGTGGTGGCCGGCGCGGCCATGGCCGGCGTGCCGCTGCTCAACGGCTTCATCTCCAAGGAGATGTTCTTCACCGAGGCCGTGTTCGTGAGCGCGGCGCCCTGGTTCCAGCGCCTGCTGCCCACGGCGGCGGTGATCGCCGGCATGTTCAGCGTGGCCTATTCGCTGCGCTTCACGGCGCGCGTGTTCTTCGGCCCCGACACCTGCGCCAACCTGCCGCGCGTGCCGCACGAGCCGCCGCACTGGATGCGCGTGCCGATCGAGGTGCTGGTGCTGGCCTGCCTGGTGGTGGGCATCGTGCCGCAGTGGTCCATCCAGCACATCCTGGGCACGGCCGCCTCGCCGGTCGTGGGCGGCACCCTGCCCGAGTTCGACCTGGCCGTCTGGCACGGCTTCAACCTGCCGCTGTGGATGAGTTTCCTCGCGCTGGCCGGCGGCATCGTGCTGTACCTGCTGCTGCGCAAGCCCCTGCAGAGCGGGCGCATCCAGCGCGCACCGCTGGTGGGGCTGTTCAACGGCAAGCGCCTGTTCCACCACACCATGGCCCGGCTCACCGCCGCCGCCCGCAGCGCCCTGCGCCTGCTGGGCACGCGGCGCCTGCAGCCGCAGCTGTTCCTGCTGGTGCTGGTGACGGTGGTGGGCGCGGTGGCCGCGTTCCGCCTGGCCGTGCCCAACCCGGTGCTCTCTCCCGGCGATCGCACGCTGCTGCCGTTCTCGCCCATGTTCGCGCTGCTCTGGGTGGTGGGCGTGGGCGCGGCCATCGGCGCGGTCTGGCAGGCCAAATACCACCGGCTCACCGCGCTGGCGCTCATGAGCGTGTCCGGCCTCACCACCGTGATCACGTTCGCCTGGTTCTCCGCGCCCGACCTCGCGCTCACGCAGCTTTCGGTCGAGGCGGTGACCACGGTTCTGATCCTGCTCGGCCTGCGCTGGCTGCCCAAGCGGCTGGAGGTGCAGGACGCCCGCGAACCGCTGTGGGATCGCGCCAAGGCCAAGGCCCGGCGCTCGCGCGACCTGCTGCTGGCGCTGGCCGCGGGCGCTGGCATGACCGGCCTGTCCTACGCGGTGATGACGCGCGACTTCCCGCAGAGCATCTCGCCCTTCTTCCTGGAGCGCGCGCTGCCCGAAGGCGGCGGCACCAATGTGGTCAACGTGATGCTGGTGGACTTCCGGGGCTTCGACACGCTGGGCGAGATCACGGTGCTGGGCATCGTGGCGCTCACGGTGTACGCGCTGCTGCGCCGCTTCCGGCCCGCGCCCGAGAGCACCGAACTGCCGCCGCAGCAGCTGGCCCTGCCGGCCGACCTGGACACCGACCTGGTGAACCCCCAACTGGCCGAGGACACCGCGCAGGGTTACCTCATGGTGCCGGCGGTGCTGGTGCGCCTGCTGCTGCCGATCGCGGCGGTGATCGCGGTCTACCTCTTCATGCGCGGCCACAACGAACCGGGCGGCGGCTTCGTGGCCGGGCTGGTGCTTTCCACCGCCTTCATCCTGCAGTACATCGTCTCGGGCACGCAATGGGTGGAGGCCAACATGCAGCTGATGCCGCAGCGCTGGATCGCCGCCGGCCTGCTCACCGCCACCGCCACCGGCCTGGGCTCGTTCTGGTTCGGCTACCCGTTCCTGACCACGCACACGGCCCACCTGCACCTGCCGCTGCTGGGCGACATCCACGTCGCCAGCGCGCTGTTCTACGACATCGGCGTCTTCACCCTCGTGGTGGGCGCCACCCTGCTCATCCTCACCGCGCTGGGCCACCAGTCGGTGCGCGGCCACCGCCAGGCCAAGGTCGAGCAGGAAAAAGAAGAAGGAGCTCACTGATGGAACTCGTCATGGCCATCGCCATCGGCGCCCTCACCACCTGCGGCGTGTGGCTGATGCTGCGCCCGCGCACCTACCAGGTCATCATGGGCCTGTGCCTGCTGGGCTACGGCGTCAACCTGTTCATCTTCGCCATGGGCCGGCTCTCGGTGGACAGCGAACCCGTGCTCACGCCCGGGCTGGAAGCCACGCTGCTGCAGTACGACGACCCGATGCCGCAGGCCCTGGTGCTCACCGCCATCGTGATCGGCTTCGCCATGACCGCGCTGTTCCTGGTCGTGCTGCTCGCGCAGCGCGGCTTCTTCGGCAATGACCATGTGGACGGACAGGGGGACGCGGAGTGACGGGAGGATTGATCCAGTCGATCACCGCGGCGCTCATGCCGCACCTGATGATCGCGCCCATCCTGCTGCCGCTGGTCACGGCCTGCCTGCTGCTGTTCGTGGGCGACCGGCGGCACCGCACCAAGGCCACCATCAGCCTGAGCGCCACCGTGATCAACCTGGCGGTGGCCGTGGCGCTGCTGCTCTGGAGCAAGCAGGGCGAGGGGCCGAGCGCGTTCGGCGTCTATTTGCCCGGCAACTGGGACGTGCCCTTCGGCATCGTGCTGGTGCTCGACCGCCTCTCGGGCCTGATGCTGCTGCTGGCCGCGATGGTGGCGCTGATGGCGCTGCTGTTCGCGCTGGCGCGCTGGCACAAGGCCGGCGCGCACTTCCACCCGCTGTTCCAGATCCAGATCATGGGCCTGAACGGGGCCTTCCTCACCGGCGACCTGTTCAACCTGTTCGTGTTTTTCGAGGTCATGCTGGCCGCGTCCTACGGCCTGCTGCTGCACGGCTCGGGGCCCTCGCGCGTGAAGGCGGGCCTGCAGTACATCTCGATCAACCTGGCCGCGTCCTCGCTGTTCCTGGTGGGCGCCTCGATGATCTACGGCGTGACCGGCACGCTGAACATGGCGGACCTGGCCGCGCGCATTCCGGACGTGGCCTCGGCCGACCGCGCGCTGCTGCACACCGCCTGCGCCATCCTGGCCGTGGCCTTCCTCGCCAAGGCCGCCATGTGGCCGCTCAACTTCTGGCTGGTGCCGGCCTACTCCAGCGCCAGCGCGCCCTCGGCGGCGATGTTCGCGCTGCTCACCAAGGTGGGCATCTACGTGTTGCTGCGCCTGTCCACCCTGCTCTTCTCGCCCGAGGCCGGCCATTCGGCGGGCTTCGGCAGCGAGTGGCTGGCCTGGGGCGGCATGGCCAACGCTGGCCTTCGGCGCCATCGGCATGCTGGCTTCGCAGCGGCCCGCACGGCTGGCGGGCTTCTCGGTCATCGTGTCCTCGGGCACGCTGCTCGCGGTGCTGGGCTTCGCGCGGCCCGAGCTCACCGCCAGCGCGCTGTACTACCTGCCGAGTTCCACCCTGGCGGTGGCGGCCTTCTTCCTGCTGGCCGAGCTCATGGACCGCTCGCGCACCGACCCTGCGAGCCAGCGCGCGCCGGAAGACGAAGAGGACCACCTGCCGTTCGCCCTGGCCGACCTGGAAATCGCCAAGACCGCCAACCTCGACGAGGACGAGGAAGTGCTGATCGGCCGCGCGATCCCCGCGACCACCGCGCTGCTGGGCCTGGCCTTCATCTGCTGCACCGTGCTGGTGGCCGGGCTGCCGCCGCTCTCCGGCTTCATCGGCAAGTTCGCCATGCTCTCGGCGCTGCTGCCGCTGCAGAGCGGCACACCAGCGGTGAGCGCGGCGAGCTGGACGCTGATGGTGCTGGTGATCACCTCCGGCCTGTTCGCGCTGGTGGCGCTCTCGCGCACCGGCATCCGCTTCTTCTGGGCGCCGATGGAGCGCGGCGGGCACATGCTGCGCGTGGCCGAGTACGTGCCCATCGCGGTGCTGATCGGCCTGTGCGTGCTGTTCACGGTGCGCGGCGAGGCGGTGATGCGCTACACCGCCGCCACCGCGAGTTCGCTGTACCACCCACGCGGCTACATCGACGCCGTGTTCTCGGCCCAGCCGTTGCCCACCCCCACCAACGCCGAGCGCCTGGGCGTGCCCGTGCCGGAGAAGCAGCCATGATGCGGCGCCTGTTCCCCGCCCCCCTGCTGTCGCTCGCGCTGGTCGCGCTGTGGCTGGTGCTCAACAACCCCTACAGCCTGGGCCAATGGCTCATGGCCCTGGTGCTGGGCTTCGCGGTGCCGCTGCTCACGCAGTCGCTGCGCCCGACGCCAGTGCGCTTCAGCCACCCCTGGGTGGCCGTCAAACTCTTTCTGCGCGTGGGCGTCGACGTGATCGAATGGAACTGGCGCGTGCTGCGCGGCACGCTGGGCCGCGGCGAGCACATGCCGCAGGGCGGCTTCATCACCGTGCCGCTGGACCTGCGCGACCCCAACGGCCTGGCGGTGCTGGCCGCCATCATGTGCGTGATCCCGGGCACCATCTGGTCCGAGATCGCGCTGGACCGCAGTGCGCTGCTGGTGCACATCTTCGACCTCAAGGACGCGCCGCACGAAATCGCGCTGATCAAGCAGCGCTACGAGCGTCCCCTGATGGAGATCTTCGAATGAGTCCCTTCCTCTTTGGCGCTATCGTCTTCGCGCTGGCCTGTTACGTGCTCGCCATGGCGCTGGGCCTGCTGCGCCTGTACCGCGGCCCCTCGGCGCAGGACCGCGTGCTCGCCATGGACCTGATCTACACCATCGGCATGCTGGTGCTCATGGTGCTGGCGATCCGCTACCGCAGCGCGATGTACTTCGAGGCGGCGCTGCTGATCGCCGTCTTCGGTTTCGTGAGTTCGGCCGCCATGGCCAGTTTTTGCTGCGCGGCGAGGTGATCGAATGATGATGCCGGCCGGTGTCTCGCTCTGGGCCGAAATCCCGGTGGCGCTGCTGCTGATCCTCAGCGGCATCTTCACGCTCACCGCCGCCATCGGCGTGGTGCGCTTCAAGACCTTCTTCCAGCGCATGCACCCGCCCGCGCTGGCCTTCAGCTTCTCGGCCTGGTGCGTCACGCTGGCGAGCATCGTTTACTTCTCGGCGCAGGACGAACGGCTCTCGCTGCACGCCTGGCTGATCATCATCTTCCTCTCGCTCACGGTGCCGGTCACCACCATCCTGCTGGCGCGCACCGAGCTGTTCCGCCGCCGCATCGGCAACCCGGGCACGGGCGAGATCCCGCCCTCGCTCAGCCACGTGGTGCCCCGGCCCACCGACGGCGACGAAGCGCGCGCCGGGGACTGAGCGCGGCGGGCGCGCCCGCCTCAGGCTTTCTTCTTGCGCGGGCGTGGAGCGGGGGCGGCCTCGGGCGGCTCGTACTCGTTCACGAACGGGAGGTTGGCCGTGGTGCGCACCAGCAGGTCCAGCAGCGTCTCCACCTCGCTGGCCGACAGGCCCTTGAGCAGGCGGCGTTCGCGCTCCAGAGCGGCGCGGATGACCTCGTCGTGGACGGCATACCCCTCGGGCGTGAGCGCCAGCGTGTGCCGGCGCGGGCTCTCGGGGTCTTCCTCCACCGTGAGATAGCCCTTGGTTTCGAGCTTGCGCATCTCGCGGCTGACGGCGCCCTTGTCCAGCCCGATGACCTGGCAGACGCGCACCGGCGAGATGCGGGGCTCGACCGCCAGCATCGCCAGCACGCGCCACTCGATGATGCCGATGCCATAGCGCTGGAGGTACAGCCGCGAGGCCCCGCTGGAGAGCCGGTTGCGCCAGCACCGTGAGGTGGGAGGTGACGTAACCCGCGAGGTTGAGCACCTTGCGCCCTTGTCGCACCGCCGTGTTGCTGCGCCGAGTCGCCATCGTGAGTCCACTTTCCGGGTGTTGAACGTGGGCCGTACTGTACCCGGCGCGCGGACCGCGCCCCGCCCCGCTGGCTCAGCGCGTGAGGAAGCGCAGCGGCGCCAGCACCAGCTGGGGGAAGAACACCAGCAGGAACAGCACCCCGAGCTGCGCGAGCAGGTAGGGTGAGACGGCGCGGATCACCGACTCCAGCCGCACGCGGGAGACGCCGCAGACCACGTTGAGCACCGTGCCCACCGGCGGCGTGATGAGTCCGATGGCGTTGTTCATGATGAAGAGCACGCCGAAATACACCGGGTCGATGCCGGCCATGCGCACCACCGGCATGAGCACCGGCACCAGGATCAGGATCGTGGGCGCGAAGTCCAGCGCCGTGCCCACCACGATCACCAGCAGCATGATGACGATCAGCAGCAGCGTGGGCGAGTCGGCCAGCGGCTGCAGCATGTCCGCCACCACCATGGGGATGCTGGCGGCGGCGATCAGCCAGGCCGTGACCTGCGCCGCGGCCACCAGGAACATCACCACGGCCGAGGTCTTGCCAGCCGCGAGCAGCAGCGCATAGAGCTGCGCCACCTTGAGCTCGCGGTACACCACGAAGCCCACGAAGAGCGCATAGAACACCGCGACCACGGCCGCCTCGGTGGGCGTGAAATAACCGCCCTTGAGGCCGCCGACGATGAGCACCGGCAGCAGCAGCGCCCACACGCCCGCGAAGGTGGCCGACCAGCGCTCGCGCATCGACACTTTGGGTTCGCGCGGCATGTCGTCGCGTTTGGCCTGGTACATCCATGTGCCCACCAGCGCCACCGCCATCAGCAGGCCAGGCACGATGCCGGCGATGAACAGGCTGGTGATGGACACGTTGCCGACCACGCCGAACATCACGAAACCGATGGAGGGCGGAATGATGGGCGCGATGATGCCGCCCGAGGCGATCAGGCCCGAGGCGCGCGGCATGTCGTAGCCGGCCTTGCGCATCATCGGGATGAGCAGCGCCGCCACGGCCGCGGTGTCGGCGATGGCCGAGCCCGAGAGCGAGGCCATGATGACGCAGGCGAAGATGCGCCACGTAGCCCAGGCCGCCCTTGAAGTGCCCGACCCAGGCGCCCGCCACCGCGACGATGCGCCGCGAAATGCCCCCGGCGTTCATGAGCTCGCCGGCCAGCACGAAGAAGGGAATCGCCATCAGCGGGAAGCTGTCGGCGCCGGACAGCATGTTCTGCGCCAGGATCTGGGCGTTGAAGATGTCCATCCAGGCCATCATGGCCAGGCTGGAGACCATGAGCGCGAAGGCGATGGGCATGCCCAGCGCCATCGCCGCGAGCAGCGCAAAAACGAAGATGAGGACGATCATGGGAGGGGCGCTCAGGCGGCGTCGGTGAGTTGCGGGTCGGGCAGGTCCTTGCCGCGCAGCAGGGTGACGATGTTGGCGAGGACCATCACACCGATGGAGGCCGCGCACAGGTAGGCGACCGAATAGACGATGGCCAGCGAGAGGCCGGTGACCAGGCCGATGTTGGCCACGTTGATGCCGTGCTGCAGGATCAGCCCCCAGAGCAGCACGGCGCAGCAGGCGAGCACCAGCAGCTGGGAGAGCATCAGCGCCACCCAGCGGGTGCGCCCGGTGAGGCGGCGCACCACCATGTCCATGCCCAGGTGGCCGCCTTCGCGCATCGCCACGATGGCGCCCAGGAAGGTGAGCCAGATGAACATGAAGCGCGAGAGCTCTTCCGAGGTGTTGATGCCCGAGTCGAACACGTGGCGCAGCACCACGTTGCCGAACACCATGACGCACATGGCGGCCAGGCACAACACCATGACCCCCTCGAGCGCCTTGAAGTACCAGTGGATGAGGGTTTTCATGGGGTGCGTTGCCGAGCTTCAGAAGGAAAAGATCTTGCCTGGGTTCATCAGGTTGTGCGGGTCCATCGCGTGCTTGATCTGTCGCATCAGCGCCACCGGCGCCTCGCCCAGCTCGTCGAGCAGGAAGCCCTGCTTGTGCAGGCCGATGCCGTGCTCGCCGGTGCAGGTGCCGTCCATCGCCAGCGCGCGCGCCACCAGCCGCGCGTTGAGCGCCTCGGCCTGCGCCACCTCGTGTTCGCTGTCGCCGTCCACCAGCATCTGCACGTGGAAGTTGCCGTCGCCCACATGGCCGACGATGGGCGCGATCAGGCCCGACTGCGCGAGGTCCTGCGCGGTCTGGTTCACGCAGTCGGCCAGCTGCGAGATCGGCACGCAGACATCGGTCACCACGCTGCGGCTGCCCGGGCGCAGCTGCAGCGCGGCGAAGTAGACGTTGTGCCGCGCCTCCCACAGGCGCGTGCGCTCTTCGGGTGTGTGAGACCACTGGAAGCTTTCGCCCCCGAGTTCGCCCGCGATGGCCTGCACCAGCTCGACCTGCTCGCGCACGCCGGCCTCGCTGCCGTGGAACTCGAAGAACAGGTGCGGCTGCTCGGGCAAGCCGGTCTTGCTGTAACCATTGAGCGCGCGGATCGCCACGCGGTCGACGAATTCACAGCGCGCGATCGGCACACCCACCTGGATGGTCTGCACCACCGCCTGCACCGCCGCGTCGATGCTGGGAAAGGCGCACACCGCGGCCAGGATGGATTCGGGCAGCGGGTGCAGCTTCACCGTGGCCTCCACCACCACGCCCAGCGTGCCTTCGGAGCCCACGAACAGGCGCGTGAGGTCGTAGCCGGCGGCGCTCTTGCGCGCGCGCCGCGCCGTCTTCACCAGCTGGCCGTCGGGCGTGACCACGGTGAGGTTGACCACGTTCTCGCGCATGGTGCCGTAGCGCACGGCGTTGGTGCCGCTGGCGCGCGTGGCGCACATGCCGCCGATGGTGGCATCGGCCCCGGGATCGATCGGGAAGAACAGGCCCTTGTCGCGCAAGGCGGCGTTGAGCGCCTTGCGCGTCACGCCGGGTTGCACGGTGGCGGTCTGGTCCTCGTCGTGGATCGCGACGAGCTGGTCCATCTGCTGCAGGTTGAGCGTGACGCCGCCCCGCACGGCCAGCGTGTGGCCTTCGAGCGAGGAGCCCGCGCCGTAGGGCACCAGCGGCACCCGGTGCTCGCGGCACAGGCGAACGATGGCGAGCACCTCGTCGGTGTGGCGCGCGAAGGCCACGGCGGCCGGCAGCATGGGCGCGAAGATGGATTCGTCGCGGCCGTGGTGCTCGCACACGGCGGGGCTGGTGGACAGGCGCTCGCCGAGCAGCTGGCGCAGGCCGTCCAGCACGGCGGCTGGCAAGGAAATCGAGGCGGTCATGGCAAGGCCGACCGGGCGCGTGGCCCGGTCGTGTGAGGGAAGGAACAGCGCCTGGGAAGGCGGGCTTACTTCGACGCGGTGCGCACCTTGGCGATCTCGCTGCGCACCAGGGTCATGAACTCGGGGCCGATCTTCTCCAGGTGCGGCGCGATCGCCGGCGGCACGCGGTCGCGGATCGCCTGCAGGTCGGCGGGCGAGAACTGCGTGACCTGCACGCCCTTGTCCTTCATGCCCTGCAGCGCGCTGCCGGCCTCGGCGGCGGTGGACTTGCGCTGGAACGCGGTGGCGTTCTTCGCGGCGGTGTTCATCGCCTTCTGCTCATCGGGCGAGAGGCTGTCCCAGTATTTCTTCGACACCGCGAAGATCAGCGGCGAGTAGACGTGGCCCGAGAGCGTCATGTACTTCTGCACTTCGTAGAAGCGCTGGGTGTACATCAGCACCACCGGGTTCTCCTGGCCGTCGAAGGCCTTGGTCTCCAGCGCCACGAACAGCTCGGACCAGGGCAGCGGCGAGGCGTTGGCGCCGATGGCCTTGAAGGCGTCGAGCGTGAGCGGGTTGGGCTGGGTGCGCAGCTTCAGGCCCTTGAGGTCGTCCAGCGTGTTGACCGGGCGTTTGGAGTTGGTGATGTGGCGAAAGCCGTTCTCCCACCAGCCCAGCACGTGGATGCCGACCGCAGCGAGCTTGGCGTTGAGGTGGGCGCCCACCGGGCCGTCGAACACGGCGTGCGCCTCGGCCTCGGTGTTGAAGAGGAAGGGCACGTCCTGGAAGCCGAGCTCCTTGACCTGGCCCAGCATGGCGAGCGCGCTGCCGGTGTAGAACTCCTGCACGCCGCCCTGCAGCGCGGCCAGCATCTGCGGGTCCGGGCCCAGGGCCTGGTTGGCGATCACGGCGATCTTCATCTTGCCGCCGCTGGCCTTCTCCATCTCGGTGGCGAACTGCTTCGCGGCCTGGCCGGCCGGGTGGGCGTCGGCCATGCCGTGGCCGAAGCGCGCGTTGCGCGCCTTGAAGTCCTGCGCCAGCGCGGCGGTGCTGCCGAGCGCGGCGAAGGTGGTGAGGGCCATGGCGGCCAGCAGGCGGTTGAGCTTCATGCGGTTGTCTCCTCTTTGGGGGCGGGGTGGTGAGGGGTGGGCGCGGGCGCGCGCGCCTCGATGCGGTTGCGCAGCAGGCCGATGCGCTCGATCTCGACTTCGCAGACGTCGCCGGGCTGCATGTACAGGCGCGGCTCGCGCGCATGGCCGATGCCCGCGGGCGTGCCGGCCACGATCAGGTCGCCGGGCTCCAGGGTGATGGCCTCGCTGATGGTCACGATGAGCGAGGCCACGTCGAACACCATGTCGCTGGTGTTGGCCGACTGCACGGTCTGGCCGTTGAGGCGCGTTTCCAGCCGAAGGCCGCGCGCGCCGGGCGGCAGCTCGTCGGCCGTGACCAGCCAGGGGCCGAAGGCGCCGGTGCGGTCGAAGTTCTTGCCCATGGTCCACTGCGGCGTCTTGAACTGGTACTCGCGCACGCTGCCGTCGTTGAAGACCGAATAGGCCAGCACGTGCGAGAGCGCGTCCTCGTGGCGGATGCACGAGCCGCCGGTGCCGATCACCGCCACCAGCTCGCCTTCGAAGTCCAGCGAGTCCGACAGGCCCGCGTGCTCCAGCGGCGCGCCGTGCGGCACCACACTGGTGTTGAAGCGCGAGAACAGCGTGGGGTAGGCCGGCTGCTCGAAGCCGCTTTCTTCGGTGTGGTCGCGGTAGTTCAGGCCCACGCAGATGATCTTGCGCGGCTCGGCCACCGGGGCCAGGAAGCGCACGGTGGCGAGATCCACCACCGGCTGGGCGCGCATCGCGGCGGCGGCGGCGTCCAGCGCCGGGCGGCCCGCGCGGATCGCGGCGTCCAGCGCGCCCGGGTAGGCGGCGGCGCCTTCGGTGGCGCCATGCCAGCCCCCGCTGGCCGGGTCCTGCACCGCCCAGCCTTCATGCCCGTCCCGCTGGAAACGCAACAACTTCATCGAATGCTCCTCTGTGTGTGAATGTGTCTGGGTCGGGACTCTATCACCAACGATGTATCTTTCAACAAATAATCTATTCTTTTCTCATTGGTACATTCCCTCATACAATCTCGCCTGCCATGACCACCCCCGCCGCCAAACTCACCCAGGCCGAGACCGTCTGCCAGCTCATCCGGGCGGAAATCCTGGAGGGCCGCCTGCTGCCGGGGGCCAAACTCAACATCAAGGCGCTGGAACAGCGGTTCGAGGTCAGCCTGGGCGCCATCCGCGAAGCCCTCTCGCGCCTGGGGGCCGAGGGCATGGTGGTCGCCGAGTCCCACCGGGGCTACCGCGTGGCGCCGGTCAGCAGGGAAGAGCTGCTGGATCTCACGCGCACGCGTGTGGAGCTGGAATCGCTCTGCCTGAGCAAGGCCATGCAGCACGGCGACGTGGAGTGGGAGATCCGCATCGTCGCGGCGGCGCACCGCATGGAGCGGCTGCAGGACATCCCCTCGGACGAAGAGGCGCGCAAGGCGCCGGCCTGGAACCAGGCCCACGGCGCCTTCCACGAAGCGCTGGTGAGCGCCTGCCCCAGCGTGTGGCTGCTGCGCATGCGCGAGCTGCTCTACGCGCAAAGCGAGCGCTACCGCCTGCTCTCGGTGCCGCTGGACACCGACCACCACCGCGACGTGAAGGCCGAACACAAGCGCCTGGTGGACGCGGTGCTCGCGCGCGACGAGCCCGCCGCGCTCAAGGCGCTGGAAGAACACTTCTTCGCCACCGTGCAGATCATCCTGCGCTCGCCCTTGCTGAAGTAAGCCGCGCGGGCCGGAACTTCCCGGCGCCGCGCCACGTCCCACCGGCTTTCACGCCCCAACGGGAGGCCACCATGTTTCCTCCGCCGTTCCGCGGCAACCGCCGCCAGTGGCTGGGCGCCGCGCTCGGCGCACCGCTGGCCGCGGCCTGGCCGGCCTGGCCGGCCTGGGCCGCCAACCCGGCGGCACCGGGCCTGCTCACGCGCCGCATCCCGGCCAGCGGCGAGGCCCTGCCCGTCGTCGGCCTGGGCAGCTGGATCACCTTCAACGTGGGCAACGACCCGCAGGCGCGCGACGCCTGTGCCGAGGTGGTGCGCGCCTTCTTCGAGGCCGGTGGGCGGCTGATCGACAGCTCGCCCATGTACGGCTCCTCGCAACCCACCATCGGCCACGCGCTGGCGAAACTCCGGCACCCGGCCGCGCTGTTCTCGGCCGAGAAGGTGTGGGTGGGCGACGCGGCACGCGGTCACGCGCAGATGGAAGCCTCGCGGGCCTTCTGGGGCGTGCCGCGCTTCGACCTCATGCAGGTGCACAACCTGCTGGGCTGGGAAGGCCACCTGCCGCGCCTGTTCGAGATGAAGGCGCAAGGCCGCCTGCGCTACGTGGGCATCACCACCTCCGAAGGCCGGCGGCACACCGAGCTCGAGCGCGCCATGCGCACCCAGCCGATCGACTTCGTGCAGCTCAGCCTCAACCTGCTCGACCGGGAGGCCGAGCAGCGCCTGCTGCCGCTGGCGCAGGAGCGCGGCATCGCGGTGCTCGCGAACCGGCCCTTCCGCGAGGGCGCGCTGCTGCGCGATCTCGCGCGCCACAAGCTGCCGGGTTGGGCGGCGGAGATCGGCTGCGACGGCTGGGCGCAGGTGGCGCTGAAGTTCGTGGTCTCGCACCCGGGCGTGACCTGCGCGATCCCCGCCACCAGCCAGGTCGCGCACCTGCGGCAGAACATGGGCGCGGCGCGCGGCCCCCTGCCCGACGCGGCGCTGCGCGCGCGCATGGCGCGCGACGTGGCCGCGCTGTAGGGCCACGCCATGAGCGAATGGTGGACCTACCGGTCGGCGGATTTCCTGATGTTCGCGCCGCGCACCTACTGGCGGCTGTTCGAGCTGCAGAACGCCGCGTGGTGGCCGGCGCCCTGGGTCTTCAGCCTGCTGGCGATGGCGCTGGCGATCGGCCTGTGGCGCCGCCCTGCCCAGGCCGCGCGCGTGGGCCTCATCGGCGCGGCGCTCGCGTGGGCCTGGGTGGCCTGGAGCTTTCTCTGGTGGCGCTACACGCCGATCAACTGGGCCGCGAGTGCCTTCGCCATCGCCTTCGCGCTGCAGGCGCTGGGCCTGCTCGCGCTCGCTTGGCGCCGGCCCCACGCCACCACCTCACCGGGCCGCCGCCGGCTCGGCCTGGGCCTGCTGCTGTGGGCGGTGGGGCCGCATCCCGCGCTGGCCCTGGTCTTCGGCCGCCCGTGGTCGCAGGCCGAGGTGATCGGCCTGGCGCCCGATCCCACGGCCATCGCGACGCTGGGCCTGCTGCTCTGCCTCGACGCCCACCCGCGCGCCCTGCCTTGGGCGCTGCGCGCCGGCGCGGTGGCCTGGCTGTTGCTCAGCGCGGCCACGCTTGCCACCCTGGGTTCGGCGCAGGCCGTGGTGCCACTGGCCGCCGCGCTGCTGGCGCTGGTCAGTCCCGGCCCGCGCGGCGCTGTTCGCGCAGCATGAACAGGTACAGCCCTTCCACCTTCTCGCGCGCCCACGGCGTCTTGCGCAGGAAGCGCAGGCTGGACGGGATGCTCGGGTCGATGTTGAAACAGCGCACCGGGATGCGCTCGCCCAGGCCGTCCCAGCCGTAGTGGTCCACCAGCGCGGTGAGGATCGCCTCCAGCGTGAGGCCGTGCAGCGGGTTGCGCGGCTGGGCCGAAGGCGCGGGGGTGTCGCTCATGCGAGCGCCGCCTCCAGCGCGTCGACGAACATCGCGGGCACGTCGAAACCGGTCTGCTGCTGGATCTCCTGGAAGCAGGTCGGGCTGGTGACGTTGATCTCGGTCACCTTGTCGCCGATCATGTCCAGCCCCACCAGCAGCAGGCCGCGCGCGGCCAGCGTGGGGGCGATGGCCTCGGCCACGGCGCGGTCGGTGTCGCTCAGCGGCTGGGCCACGCCCTTGCCGCCGGCCGCGAGGTTGCCCCGCACCTCGCTGCCCTGCGGAATGCGCGCGAGCACGAAGGGCGCGACCTGGCCGCCGATCAGCAGCAGGCGCTTGTCGCCCAGCACGATCTCCGGCAGGTAGCGCTGCACCATCACGCTGGTGGCGCCGCCCTGGTTCAGCGTCTCGATGATGGAGCCCAGGTTCATGCCGTCGGGCCCGACGCGGAAGATGCCCATGCCGCCCATGCCGTCGAGCGGCTTGAGGATGATGTCCTTGTGCTCGGCGTGGAAGGCGCGGATGGCCTCGGGCCGGCGCGTCACCAGCGTGGCCGGCGCGAACCGCGCGAACTCCATCAGCGCGAGTTTTTCCGGGTGGTCGCGCAGCGCGCGCGGGCTGTTGAACACGCGCGCGCCTTCGCGCTCGGCCTGCTCCAGCAGGTGCGTGGCGTAGAAGAACTCGCTGTCGAACGGCGGGTCCTTGCGCATCAGCACGGCATCGAAGCTGTGCAACGGCTCGCGGCCTTCGCGCGTGGTGGTGAACCAGGCATCGGCGTCACCGGTGAGCGTGACGTGGCGCACCTGCGCCGTCACCGGCTGGCCGCTCTGCCACTGCAGGTGCTCGGGCTCGCAGGCCGCCAGCGTGTGGCCGCGCCGCTGCAGCTCGCGCATCATGGCGAAGGTGGTGTCCTTGTAAATCTTGAAGGCTTCGAGCGGGTCGGCGACGACGAGGATCTTTTTCATGGCGTTGTTCGTTCAGGGCTTTTGCGAGGTGAGTCCGTACTGTTGCACAAGCAGCGCGACGGCGCCGGCGACCACGCCCCAGAAGGCCGAGCCGATGCCGCCGATGACCACACCGCTGAGCGTGACGAGAAAGGTGATGAGCGCGGCCTCGCGGTGCGCGTCGTCCTTGAGCGCGGCGTGCAGGCCGCCACCGATGCTGCCCAGCAGCGCGATGCCGGCGATCGCCATGACCAGCTCGCGCGGGAAGGCGATGAGCAGGCCGGTGATGGCCGCGCCGAAGAGGCCGATCAGCACGTAGATGCCCCCGCACACCACGGCGGCGGTGTAGCGCTTCTTCGGGTCGGCGTGCGCTTCGGGGCCCATGCAGATGGCCGCGGTGATGGCGCTGAGGTTGAGCGCGAAGGCGCCGAAGGGCGCGAGCACCAGCGTGGCCGCGCCACTGAGCGTGATGATCTTCGAGATCGGCATGTCGTAACCCGCCGCGCGGATCGCGGCCACGCCCGGCAGGTTCTGCGAGGCCATGGTGACGACGAACAGCGGCAGCGCCAGGCTGGTGAACGCGGCCAGGCTGAAGACGGGCATGGTGAACACCGGCATGGCAAGTTCGAAGCTCACCGCGCCGCCATTGAACTGGCCCCGCGCCACCACGTAGGCGATGGCCACCGCCAGCGTGAGCGGCACCGCATAACGCGGCAGCAGGCGCCGGCCCAGCAGGTAGGCCAGCAGCATCAGCACCACCAGCGGCAGCGCGGTCTGCGCGGCGGCGAAGGCCTGCAGGCCGAAGCGCGCCAGCACGCCGGCCAGCAGGGCCGAGGCGATCGCCATCGGAATCTTGTTCATCACGCGCTCGAACCAGCCGGTGGCGCCCACCAGCACGATGAGCGCGGCGCTGATGAGGAAAGCCCCCACGGCATCGGCCATGGTGAAGCCGCCGGCCAGGCCCGCCGTGCGCAGCACCGCCGCGCCCGGCGTGCTCCAGGCGATCATGACGGGCTGGCGCAGCACCAGCGAGGGAATGGCCGAGCACAGGCCCATGCCCAGGCCGAGCGCCCACATCCACGAGGTGATCTGCGCGGGGGTGGCGCCAAACGCCTGCGCGGCCTGGAAGACGATGCGCAACCGAGCTGGTGAAGCCCACCAGCACGGCCACGAAGCCGGCCGTGGCGGCCGAGAGGTTGACGTCTCGAAAAAAGGAGGGGGACGCGGTGGAAGACATCGGGCGATTGTGCCGGGCGGCGGCACAACGCACGGGGGCCACCGGCAATGGCCCCGGAACCCTGCTCGGCGGGCGCCGACAGAACCGAACCGCCAGGCCCCGCACTACTTCCTGACGGGTCGCGCTCGAGACGGCCCGGCCGTTCAACCAGGACCCCACCATGCGCTATGCCGCCTTGATGCACAAGCTCTTTGAGCAAACCCAGCTGGACAACTGGCAGGGCACCGCCCGGACCCCTCACTTCGAGGTGGACGGCGCCATCGTCGGACTGATTCCCAAAGGCGATTCGGGTCTCGTCGTGTACGTCGACCTCGGCCATCAACCCGGCAACGAGATCCAACTGCTGGAGTACAACGCCCGCGCCAATGACGAGGTGTCGGGCTGCTTCGTGGTCGTGCCCAACTCGGGGAAGGTGGCGTACCGCTTCGACGTGCCCCTGGACGCGCTGGAACGCACCCCCTCCTTGCCGGCCTGGCTGCAGGCGCGCGTCAACCAGGCCCGCACCGCGCTGGCCAGCGCCTGAGCCCCTCATGAACCCCATCATCAGAAACGCCCTCGGCACCTGCCTCCCCGGCGTGGGCAGCGCATTCGTCAAGGTCCACGCCAAACCATTCGCCCAGCTGTTGTTCAGCGAGACGAGGCGCAACCCCGAGGGCGCGCTGTCGAAGACCGGCCACATCGCCTTCCGACTGAACGCCACGGAATTCACCTCGCTCCAAAGCTTCCTGGGCCAGCCCGCAGACGCCGAACGCCCGGGGTCCATCGGCCATCAGCCCGACAACCACACGCCGGTGCGTCGCCGCGACACCATCCACACCGACATGGGTGGGAAAGACGTCGAATACGAGAACCTCACCTGGCTTGCGCTCCCCCGGTGGGCAGAACAGCGCTTCGACAACACCCCTCGGTCCACGGGCGTCGGTGAACTCACCCCCCAACACCTCGAAGCACTGGCGCGGGTCATCGGGGGTAAAGAATTCGGCCTCTACTCCCTGCGCGGTGACAAGCCCATCGACATGCTCAGCGCCGAAGACCTCCGCGCATTCCTGATCGACGGCAAAGCGCCCCGGCACGCTCCCAACTGCGTCGACTTCGTCAAGGCGGTCCTGGTGGCATGGGCCCGACTGGAGGGCTCTCCCCGGGCCGTGATGCATTTCGCCGCCTCACTGGCCGACTGCCGCTATCCCCAGGATGTCGGCGCATTGGCCCAGGTGCATTTCGGGGCGGACGACAACGGCATCATCCAGTTTCGACCCGGCAAGGGCGTGGCGGCCCCCGAACGACTCGACAACCAGCGCTTCCACGGCCAGTTCCTCGAAGCGTCCGGGCTGTCCAAGGAGGTCTTTGACAGGATGTGCGCCGACCTGGCGGCCAAGGGGCTGATCTTCGGCGAGGTCTTCGAGCACGACGAGACCTGGGGCACCACCTTCTTCAACGGGCTCGGCAAGCGGTTGCGGGCGTGCCAGCCGCACCAAGGCGTGGCGGCCATCTGCTACCACCAGGACACCTACAAGGGTGGCATCACCCACGTCTCGCTGATGGCGTTCGCCCCGGATGGCGGCGCATCGGTCTGCCACCACGAGTCCATCAGGGTATCGGCCCAAGACCCTGTGAGCAACCTGATGCCGGGCATCGTCGGGGTGCCGTCCAACACCTACGACACCACGGACCTTCACCAGCGGGTGCTGGGCGACAAGGCCCGTGAGCTCACCACGTTGCCGATCCGGCACTCGTACGACCTCTCCGGCCCGCCCATGGTCCAGTTCGCCCACCTGAACAACTGGGCCGCCTTGCGCGAATTCAACGATCGCACCGCGCACGAGAGCTATGTGAACGCCCGGTCGCTCGCCTACGGCACCGATCCCGACCAGCATCTGCTGGAAAAAAAAGGCGCCTTCGGCCGCGGCCTGACGACCACCGTCTCCGTGCCGGGCCAACGCTTCCGACACGAACCCCTGATGCTGCCGCCCGGCGAGACCGAAACCTCCTCCGCGGGTGCCTGGACCAACAACTGCGCGGCCCACACCCTGCGCTGCCTGCAGGCCGGCGGCTGCACGGCCCTGCCGACATCGCGCGAGCCTGTGGGCGAGTGGCGGCTGAGTGAAGTCGCCGAGGTGCTTCTGAAGGCGGGCCTCATGCCGTGCACCGCCCCGGAGGTCGCGCACATCATGGACGACGCCGGTTACAGATACGATCCCGACGAGGGTGTCGTCGTCGATGCCGGCTCGTTCCTGACCCTGGCGTACCACTGGTCCATGTCGCCCGTCGGCTCACCGGGCGTCTACCCACCCGATGTGCCGCGCAACGAGGTCCAGGACAAATCCCTCGCCGAGGCCGTGCTGAGGAAGCGGCTGGACCGGCTGAGCAAGACCATCTCGGACCACCAGGCGTCCTTCCGGAAAATCTGACCCCTAGATCTCCACCTTCGAGCCCAGCTCGATCACCGCGTTGCTCGGCAGGTTCAGGAACTCGGCCGCCGCGCTCGCGTTGTGGTGCATCTGGGCGAACAGCTTCTCGCGCCAGGGCGCCATGCCGCTGCCGATGGTGGGCACCACCACATCGCGCGAGAGGAAGTAGCTGGTGGTCATCGGGCCCATGTCGCAGCCGCGCCCGCGCATGGCCGACAGCGCCTCGGGCAGGTCCAGGTCGTTCTTGAAGCCGTAGTTCACCACCACCTGCCAGCAGTCGTGCCCCAGCGGCTCGATCTCCAGCCGCTTGTTCAGCCCGATCCAGGGCACTTCCTGGCTGCGCACGGTGACGAACAGGTTCTGCTCGTGCAGCACCTTGTTGTGCTTGAGGTTGTGCAACATGGCGTTGGGCACGGTGCCGATGTCGGCCGTGAGGAACACCGCCGTGCCCTCCACCCGCACGGGCGGTGCGATGAACAGCGCATCGAGGAAGCTGTTCAGCTCGATCGATTCGGCGTGCTGCGCCTCGGTCATGAGCGAGCGGCCGCGCTTCCAGGTCATCATGAGCGTGAACACCGCGCCGCCGATGAGCAGCGGGAACCAGCCGCCGGCGAACAGCTTGAGCAGGTTGGAGCTGAAGAAGGCGAGGTCCACCAGGAAGAAGAAGCCGGTGCGCCAGCACGCACAGCCACAGCGGGTACTTCCAGCTGTAGCGCACCACGTAGAAGGTGAGCACCGTGGTGATGAGCATGTCCAGCGTGACCGCGATGCCGTAGGCCGCCGCGAGGTTGCTGGACGACTTGAACATTACCACCGCCAGCACGATGGCGGTGAACAGGCTCCAGTTCACGAACGGCATGTAGATCTGGCCGGTGTGCTTCACGCTGGTGTGCTGGATCTTCAGGCGCGGCAGGTAACCGAGCTGGATCGCCTGCTTGGTCACGCTGAAGGCGCCGGTGATCAGGGCCTGCGAGGCGATCACCGTGGCGATGGTCGGCCATGATCACCAGCGGCAGCAGCAGCCACTCGGGCGCCATGTTGAAGAACGGGTTCTTCACGGCCGCCGGGTCGGCCAGCAGCAATGCGCCCTGGCCGAAGTAGTTCAGCGTGAGGCAGGGCATGACGACGGAGAACCAGGCCAGGCGGATCGGGCGTTTGCCGAAGTGGCCGAGGTCGGCGTAGAGCGCCTCGGCGCCGGTGACGCACAGCACCACCGCGCCCAGGATGATGAAGCTGGTGCCGGGCTGCGCCCACATGAAGCGCAGCGCGTGCAACGGGTTGAGCGCGCCCAGGATCTCGGGATGGCCCACGATCTGCGACACGCCCAGCGCCGCGATGGTGAGGAACCAGGCCAGGGTGATCGGGCCGAAGAAGCGGCCGATGCCGCTGGTGCCGCGCTTCTGCACCGCGAACAGCGCGAACAGCACCAGCAGGGTGATGGGCACCACGTAGTGCTTGAAGTGCGGCGAGATCACCTCCAGGCCCTCGACGGCCGAGAGCACCGAGATCGCCGGCGTGATGACGCCGTCGCCATAGAACAGCGCGGTGCCGAAGATGCCGATGGCCAGCAGCGTCTGGCGCAGGGCGGGCCGCTCCTTCACTGCCATGGAGGCCAGCGCGAGCATCGCGATCAGGCCGCCTTCGCCGTTGTTGTCGGCGCGCAGCACCAGCACCACGTACTTGAGGGAGACGATGACCGTCAGCGTCCAGAACAGGATGGACAGGATGCCGTAGACGTTGGCGTGGGTGAAAGGCACGTGGCCGGAGCCGAAGACCTCCTTGACGGCGTACAGCACGCTGGTGCCGATGTCGCCGTACACCACGCCGATGGCGCCGAGGGTGAGCGCAGCCAGTGACGATTTGGAAGCGGACACAAAACAACCCCGGCCTGTTGGCACGGGGTTCGGTTGTCGAGGGAACGCGATTGTGCGCCCGCCGGCGGGGCCTTGTCTGCCGGCTCAGCGCTCTAAACGGCGGCGCCCGCGCCGAATGTTGCGCCGCAGCAACTCACTCGTAGACTTCGGCGTCCGGGTCGGTGGCTTCCAGCTCGTAGCTCGCCGCCAGCATGGCCAGGCGGCCGATCACGCCGTACATGTAGAAGCGGTTGGGCACGCTCGCGCCGGGCTTCTGGCCGGGCTGCGGCAGCTGCGCGCTCTGCTCGAAAGCCAGCGGCACGTAGCTGGAGCCGGGCGCGTTGAGGTTCTCGTCCACGCCGCGGTCGGCGTGCACGCGGTAGAAGCCGCCGACCACGTAGCGGTCCATCATGTAGACCACGGGCTCGGCCACCGCGCTGTTGATGCGCTCGTTGGTCAGCACGCCTTCCTGGATGATGACCTCGTGCACCTCCTGGCCGGCCTGGCCCACGGCCATGCGGGCCTTGGTCTTGGCCGAGAGGTTGTCGATGTCCTTGGCGTCGCGCACCGTCAGGATGCCCATGCCGCCCGTGCCGTTGTCGGCCTTGACCACCACGAACGGCTTTTCGTTGATGCCGTATTCCTTGTACTTGCGGCGGATCTTGCCCAGCAGCGCGTCGGTGTTGCTGCGCAGGCATTCCAGCCCGGCGTCCTCGTTGAAATCCACCTGCCCGCACTGGTTGAACATCGGGTTGATCAGCCAGTGGTCCATGCCCAGCAGCTTGCCGAAGCGCTTGGACACCTCTTCATAGGCCTTGAAGTGGTGGCTCTTGCGCCGCGTGCCCCAGCCGCCGTGCAGCGGCGGCAGCAGGTACTGCTCGTGCAGGTCTTCCAGGATGCCCGGCACGCCCGCGCTCAGGTCGTTGTTGAGCAGGATGGTGCAGGGGTCGAAGTTCTTCAGGCCCAGGCGGCGCTTGCTGCGCAGCAGCGGCTCCAGCACCACCTTGTCGCCGCCGGGCAGCTCGATGGTGGTGGGGGCCTTGATGTCGTTGGAGAGCGAGCCCAGGCGCACATTGAGCCCGGCCATGTAGAAAATGCGCTGCAGCTGCGCCAGGTTGCTCAGGTAGAAGGTGTCGGTGGTGCTCTCGGGCACCAGCAGCAGGTTCTTGGCCTCGGGGCAGATCTTCTCGATCGCCGCCATCGCGGCCTGCACCGCCAGCGGCAGCATCTCGGGCGTGAGGTGGTTCCAGCCGCCGGGATACAGGTTCGTGTCCACCGGCGCCAGCTTGAACCCCGCGTTGCGCACGTCCACCGAGGTGTAGAACGGCGGCGTGTGCTCCATCCACTCGAGGCGGAACCAGCGCTCGATCACCGGGGTGGACTCGAGGATGCGCTGCTCGAGCTCGTTGATGGGGCCGGTCAGGGCGGTGACGAGGTGCGGGACCATAGGGGGAGGGGTATTGGCGGCTGGGGAGGCAACCAGTGTAATGGGGGCGCATGACGCCAATTTCAAGCCGGTTCCAGCGCCTGGAAGCGGCCCCACAACGGCCCGAGGGAGGGTTCCGATGACGATTTTCGCCCTGATGACCGCCCTGGCCGCCTGGTTCAGCGTCTGGCGGCCACCCGAGAGCACCGGCCTGCGGGTGCTGCTGATGGGGGTGTTCCTGCTGCTGGGCGCCCTGTTCGCCCTGGCCGGCGGCTTCGCCTACTGGTGGGACAGCGGCATGCGCCCGACCCGCGCCAGCCCCTGGCTGCTCATCTGGGGCCTGCTGACCCTGGCCTCCCAGGCGGGCAACCTGCTGCGCGCGGTGTTCGAAGGGGAAGGCGGGACGGACTGGCCGGGGCGGCGCTGAGGCTCAGTTTTTTTCCCAATAGGTCTGGGCATCATTCCGGCTCCAAGGCGGCAATACAGCCTTCTGGATTTCCACTCCGTCCAAAGCGGTAAAGGTCTTTTTGAAAAGAGCCACATCTCTCTCGTAGGCGTCCGTGATTTCAATATCGAAAGTCCCGGTCGAAGCCCCCGCAATCGCCTGATCAATCAATGGGATAACAGGGCCTGCACGGAATTCGTTGTCCCGTCGTTCGCGAATCACCGCATTGACCGCCCCAAGGTAGTGAGCGCCGGCGGTTGCCAAGGGCAGTTCGGAGTGCAAAGGCACGAAATAAGTGCCCAGTACGGGAAACGCAGCGCTCATGGCGTTGAGGCCACGAAGGGTGTACGCCGCACTATCGACCGTGAAACGCAATAGGTAGGTCACGCTTCCGTCTTCTGCAGGTGAGACGACACGGCCCTTGCCGTCCATCCGAAAGGCCACCTGCTCAGGTTTTGCCACGCCTCCACGCGCATCCAGAAGAACACCAAGCACATCTGGCTTCCACCTCGGCTTGTGTTCATTGTTCACGCGCACCGACATCAGATACAGCGGTTTCGAGGGATCAACTTTGGGGGCCCCCTCGGCCAGAGGCATGGGCAAGGAAGCACATGCCGTTGTCAGGGCCGCAAGCGTGGCCGCGAAGAAAATCTTCATCTTTTTTACTCAATTTTTGTTAAACAAGTTGAGTATTTTAGACGAAAAGTTCTAATTAATTATCAAATCAGCCTGGTCCAAAACGCGCCAGCGAGCGCGCCTTCGCCCTGGCCGCCTCCACCTCGCGGTTGCGCGGCGCGGCCGTGGTGCGCAGCGAGGCCATGAGTTCGCGCGCCGTCGCGGCCACCTGCTCCACCGCGCGGTCGAACGCCGCTTCGTTGGCCTGCGACGGCACGTTGAAGCCGCTGAGCTTGCGCACGAACTGCAGCGAGGCGTCGCGGATCTCCAGCTCGGTCGCGGGCGGCTCGAAATTGAACAGGGTCTTGATGTTGCGGCACATGGTCTCTTCACTCCTGGTGAACGCCCTCAGGGGCGGTCGGCGACGGTCCGGTAGGGCGGGCGCGCCGAGGGGTCGTGGCGGATGATCGCGCTGGCCTGCTGCACGTGCGGCAACGCCCGCGCAAAGGCCTCGGCCTGCGCCGCCACGGCCTGGCGCCGGGCACAGCCCTCGATGTACACCACACGCCCCTGCACCGTCACCCAGAGCGTGCTGGCGGCGGTGAACGCGGGGCGCCGTTTCAGGGCCTGCCGAAAGGCGGTGGCGATGTCCTGGTCGTAGGCGAAGGCGTTGGGGCGATCACAGGCTTTCGCGAGCCAGCAGGTCGTGCCCTTCTCGGCGCGCCGGTGCGTCTGGGCCAGCCGCTCGCGCTCGGTGATGAACGGCCCCGCCGGCCGGGGGCAATCGGGCACGGCGGCCGAGATCTGGAAGAACGGGTCGTTGAACCAGTTCTGCACCGCTTCGCCCGCCACGGCCCCACCCGCATGCGCCAGGGCCAGGAATGCCAGCAGGCGCACCGGGCGTTTCACGGCCGGTCTTTCAGGGCGTCAGCCCCGCACTTCGCCCTCGCCCAGCACCACGTACTTGAGCGAGGTCAGGCCCTCCACGCCCACCGGGCCACGGGCATGGAACTTGTCGGTGGAAATGCCGATTTCGGCGCCCAGGCCGAACTCGAAACCGTCGGCGAAGCGGGTGCTCGCATTCACCATGACGCTAGCCGAATCCACTTCGCGCAGGAAACGCTGGGCGTGCACGTGGTCGGTGGTGATGATGGCGTCGGTGTGGTGGCTGCTGTAGCGGTTGATGTGGGCGATGGCCTCGTCCACGCCCGCCACCAGCTTGATGCTGATGACCGGGGCGAGGTATTCCTCCGACCAGTCGGCCTCGGTCGCCTCCTTCAGGTTCGCGCCCGGCACCGCCGCCAGGATCGCCCGGCTCTCGGCGCAGGCCCGCATCTCCACGCCCTTGGCGGCGAAGATGGCGCCGATCTTCGGCAGGAAGTCGGCGGCCACGCCGCGCGCCACCAGCAGGCTTTCGGTGGCGTTGCAGGGGCTGTACTTCTGCGTCTTGGCGTTGTCGGTCACCTTCACCGCCAGCGCGATGTCGCAGGGCTCGTCCACGTAGGTGTGGCAGTTGCCGTCCAGGTGCTTGATGACCGGCACCTTGGCCTCGGCGCTGATGCGCTCGATCAGCCCCTTGCCACCGCGCGGGATGATCACGTCCACGTACTGCGGCATGGTGATGAGCTGGCCCACGGCGGCGCGGTCCGTTGTCGGCACCAGTTGCACCGCGTCGGCCGGCAGGCCGGCGTCCGTCAGCGCGCGCTGCACCAGCGCGGCCAGGGCGCGGTTGGATTCGATGGCCTCGGAGCCGCCGCGCAGGATGGCCGCGTTGCCGCTCTTGATCGACAGCGAGGCAGCCTCGATCGTCACGTTGGGCCGGCTCTCGTAGACCATGCCGAACACGCCGATGGGCACGCGCATCTGGCCCACGCGGATGCCGCTGGGCATCTGCTTCATGCCGCTGATGTCGCCAATGATGTCGGGCATGGCCGCGAGCTGCTCGCAGCCCTGGGCGCAGGTCTCGATGACCTTGGGCGTGAGCTTGAGCCGGTCCACCATGGGTTCGCTCAGGCCATTGGCGCGGGCGCGCTCCAGGTCCTTCGCGTTGTCCACCTGCAGCGCGTCCACGTTGGCGCGCAGCAGCGCGGCCAGGCCGCGCAGAGCCGCCAGCTTGGTGGCCGCGCTGGCCTTGGCCATGAGCGCCGAGGCCGCCTTAGCCTGCAGCCCCAGGGTGTTCATGAGTTCGGTGGTGTTGGTCGCGTTCATCCCGACGATTTTCGCAGAGGCGCGCGCCCTTGGGGCAAGCGGGGTCAAGCCCCGGCGCCGGGCTGGTGCGCCGTCAGCACGTGGGTGCGCACCATGTCCAGGCTGGGGCGAACGATGCCCTGTTTGTCCGTCCAGACCTTGGGCGTGAGCCCGCCCGAGAGGCTGAGCGACTCGCCGTCGCGCAGCGCCACCAGCGCCCGGCCCACCGCCTCGTCGAACGCGATCACGTTGACGATGAATTCCTCGTCCGCCCGGTTGCGGGCCAGCACGCGGGCCACGATGTAGCCGCGCCCGGCCTTGTCCACGCGGCGGGAGGCCTCGCCCATCAGGCGCCCGGCGACCAGGCCGTCGATCATCGCGCGGGCCTCTCGAAACCGGCGGCGATCCAGGCCTGCGCGCTGTCCACGTTCAGCTTGAAGGTGGGCGGCACGGGCACGCAGGCCAGCTCGGCGTCGAACTCGTCGAGCGCGCGCAGCGTGGCGGTGGCGCCCTCCTCGTCGGGCACGATGGCCAGGGCGACGCGGATGCGCTGCCCGTCCACCGCCACGGTCACGTTCTTGTTCAGCTCCGCGTGCCGCTGCTGCTCGGAGCGGCGGATCACCTCTTTCGCGGTCTTCACCAGGGTGTTGAAGGCCGCGGTGTCCAGCGGCTTGGGATTCTTCTTGTCGCGGCCCATGGTCCAGGGGCCGACCAGCGCCGGTTCGGCCCCGTTGTCCAGGTACATGGCGACGGCCCAGCCGTCGTCGTCGTCGTTCTTGATGACGCGGGCGGTCCAGTGTTCGTCGCTCCAGACGCGGGCTTCGTGAATGGGTTCTTGGGTATCGGATGTCATGAAAGGCGATCGGTCAAGGGCCGAACAGGATAACGCCCTTCACTTCACCGGCATCGGCGTGGCGCGGTCCACCGCCACCACCGCCACCGAGTTCTGCGGCGAGCCTTCGATCACGCGGTCGGAGTACGTGAGGTAGACCAGCGAATGCCGCTTGGCGTCCACCATGCGCACGATGCGCAGCCGCTTGAAGATCAGGCTGGTGCGCTCGCTGAAGATCTCTTCCTGTTCCTTGATGGGCTTGGCGATGGCGATCGGCCCCACCTGCCGGCAGGCGATGGACGCCTCGGACTTGTCCTCGGCCAGGCCGAAGGCGCCTTTGAGGCCGCCCGTCTTGGCGCGCGAGATGTAGCAGGTGACACCCATCACGCCGGGGTCGTCGTAGGCCTCGACCACGATCTTGTGGTCGGGCCCGATGAACTTGAACACCGTGTCCACCGAGCCGATCTCTTCGGCATGGGTGGCGGTGGTAGCCGCGGCGGCGAACAGCAGGAGGCAAGGAGCGAGGAACTGGCGCATGGTGGGCTTTCCGGAAGGGTGGCGAATGCCCACACGGTAGCAGGCGCGGCAGGCCGGGCACACCCGACGGGACTCAACTGGCCTCGGTCTCGCGGACGCGGTAGCGCTCGAAGATGGGCGAAGAGGTGCTGGCCAACGCCAGCTCGGCAGAGATCGCCATCAGCGCCGGCCCGAGTTCCTGCATGCGCGATTCCGTCAAGCGGATCAGCGGGCCTGCGATCGTGATCACGCCGATGGCGGCTTCGCCCGGGCGCTGGATCGCAGCCGCCATGGCACTCATGCCGGGCGCGAACATTTCATTGATCGTGCTGTAGCCGCGACGGCGCGTGTCCTCAAGGATTTTCGCGAGCGCCTTCACAGTGTTGGGCGCCTTGGGCCCGAACTGCTCACGACTGCCAAAGCCCTGGCGCGCCACGATCTCCAGCGCCTGGTTCTCGGGCAGGGTGGCGCAGCCATGCATGGCCTGCCGAGCTGCACGACAGGCGCACATCGGTGCCCGTGTCCGGGTCGTAGCGCAGGCCCGCCTTGGCGCCCTGCGCCTTGGCAACGAAGGTCAGGCGTTCGCCGTCAACGATGGCCAGGCGCACAAGCTCGCCCGAGATCTCGGCCATGCGGTCGATCAGCGGCTGCGCGATGTCGACGATGCCGGACCCGCTCAGGTAGTTGAGACCCAGTGCGGCGAGCTTGGTGGTGAGCGCGTAGTCGCCGTGCTCGCGCATCTGGCGCACCCAGCCGCAACGCACAAGGTCGCTGAGCATGCGGTGGCATGCGCTGCGCGGGATGTTCAGGTCGTCCGCAATCGAGGCCAGAGGCTGGCCTTCGGGGCGCGCCGCGAGGTATTCAAGGGCGGCGAGGGATCGGTCGAGGTTGATGGCCATGGATTCCACTATTGCAACACATGCCAAAAATGGAATAGGATTCCAAATGGAATAACATTCCCATTGACACTGTCAAATTCGATTCTGACGCCATTTCAAGGAGAGCACACGTGAAAATCAAGGTATCGCTGGCCGCGCTGGCCGCCGCTCTTTCGTTGGGCCTGGCCAGCGGGGCGGCTGCGCAGGACATCCAGGAACGCACCATCAAGTTCGGCCATCTGAACAATGCGGGCCATCCCACCAGCCTGGGCGTGCGCAAGTTCGCCGAGATCGTCGCCGCCAAGACCGGCGGAAAGATCAAGGTGCAGGAGTTCGCGTCGTCCCAGCTCGGCAACGAGCTGCAGCAGCAGGCGGCCCTGCAAGGCGGCGTGCAGGAGATGCTGGTGGCATCGACCACCTCGCTCAATGGCATCGTCAAGGAATTTGGCCTGCTGGACTTCCCCTTCCTGTTCGCCAATGAGCGGCAGGCCGATGCGCTGGTGGACGGCCCGCTGGGCAAGATGCTCAGCGCCAAACTGCCGGAAAAGGGCCTGGTGGTGCTGGGCTTCTTCGATCTGGGGTTCCGCAACGTCACCAACAGCAAGCGGCCCATCACCAAGGGCGCTGATCTGGAAGGCCTGAAGCTGCGCGTGATCCCCAACCCGGTGTTCCTGGAAACCTTCAGGACATTCAAGGCCAACCCCCTGCCGATGCCGTTTGCCGAACTGTATGGTGCGCTCGACAGCAAAGCGGTCGACGGGCAGGAGAATCCCTTCGCGGTCATCGAGTCGAGCAAGTTCTACGAAGTCCAGAAGTACGTGAGCGGCACCAACCACGTCTACGCGACCAACCCCATCCAGATCAGCAAACGTTTCTGGGACCGCCTCTCGCCGGTGGAGCAGAAGATTCTTCAGGAAGCCGCCACCGAAGCCCAGAACTGGCAACGTGTCGTCAGCCGGGAGGTGTCAGGCAAAGCGCTGGGCGAGCTCAAGGCCAAAGGCATGATCTACAACGACATTCCAGCCGCCGAACTGGCCCGCATGCGGGCCGACGTCCGTCCCGTCTACGACAAGTTCTCCGCCGCGTACGACCCCGCGGTCGTCACGCTCTTCAGAGCCGAACTGGAGCGGGTCTCCAAGCTCTGAACCCCATGAAAATCCTTGTCCTGCACGGACCGAACCTGAACCTGTTCGGCCGGCGCGAACCCCATATCTACGGCACCACCACGCTCGCGGAGATCAACGACCGCCTGCGTGCGCTCGCGGTGGAACTGGAGGTCGAGCTTGAGATTCACCAGTCCAACCACGAAGGGGTGCTGGTGGACCGCTTTCACGACAACATCGATGTGGCGGCCGGCGCGCTGCTCAACCCCGCGGCACTCACCCAGCACGGCGTATCGCTGCACGACGCGATCAAGGCCATGCCATTTCCAGTGCTCGAGATCCACATGTCGAACATCGGCGCGCGCGAGCAGTGGCGACATCACTCGATCATCTCGCCCGCGGTGAAGGCAACGATCCAGGGCCTGGGCTGGCGCTCGTACACCGCGGGCCTGCGCGCGCTCGTCGAGCTGGTGCGCGAAGCGCGCGCCACCGCCTGACAGCGGGCACGGCGAAGCCAGGAAACACCATGGCGCTGCTGGGTCAAGGAGCCGTGGCGATGTGGTGGGACATTGCGCCCGCCTTCAGGGCCGAATTCGAGGACTGGCACACGCACGAGCACTTCCCGGAGCGCATGGCGATACCGGGATTCCACCGCGGCTCGCGCTGGTCCGCTGCCGATGGCGGCGAAGGCTTCTTCGTGCTGTACGAACTCGAGGCCTATGAGACCCTGGCGTCACCTGGCTACCTGGGTCGACTCAATGCGCCCACCACTTGGTCCGCGAAGATGATGCCGCATCACCGCCACATGGTGCGCAGCCAGTGCCATGTACTCGAGAGCTTTGGCGGCGCGCTGTCGCGCCACGCGCTCACGGTGCGCCTTTCACCGAGCGAAGGTGCCGCCGAGCGGCTGCGTGATCATCTGCGCACACAGGCCAACGCGTTCAGGTCGCGCCCCGGCGTCTCGGCCGGACACCTGCTCGTCCACCAGGCCCCCAAAATCGAGACCACGACAGAGCAGAAAATTCGCGGGGGACCGGACCTCGCAGCCGACTGGATCTTCATCGTCTGCGGCTACGACCTCGCGTCACTGCAGGCCCTGGCCGGCACGGAGCTGTCCGATGCGGTGCTTACCGGCGCGGGCGCAAAAATCGGCGCGGTGCGCGGTCTGTATGCACTGTCGCACACCAACACCGCCACCGACGTCGACTGAAGGAGGGGCGCTGTCAGGCAACGCCACCGCTTCAGCGCAGGCCGAAGAAACTCAGAATGACGCCAATGACGACGACCAGGCCCACGATGTAAATGATGGTGTTCATGAGGTGTGCTCCTTGTAGAGATACCCCATCGTAGGGAGCCTGGATCGTCTGGCATGTCAGCCGCCGCGATGCCTCTTTGTAGGACGGCGCGCACGCCGTCCGCGCAGGCATCAGAGGTTGCCCTTGGTCCACGGGCCCACGATGGCCACCGTGATGCCGGGCGTCTGCAGGTTGGCGAACAGGATGCGGCCGGTCGGGTCGAAGCAGGCGCCGCAGAACTCGTAGCCCCGGTAGTCCGCCGCGCCCACCGTCTTGCCGGCGGTGGCGATCTGGCCGGCGTCCAGGCTGAGGTTGTTCTTGCACAGGATGTAGGCCTCGCCCGCCGGATTCAGGCCCAGCAGGCGCGAGCCGGTGCCGAAGGCGTCGGTGGAGCCACCGCCGTCTTCGCACAGCACCACGCCGCCGCGCGGGCTCACCGTCACGTTGTCGGGGTTGTTGCCGGCGGTCTGGTGGCCGCTGACGAAAACCGCGCGCAGGCGCATGGTCGAGATCGTCAGCTCCCACACCGCGCCCTCGCCCTGGCCCACGCGGCCGTTGCCGTCGACACCGGCGGCGGTGTCCACGATGAACAGCTTGCCGCCCGAGTACCAGATGCCTTCGCCCCGGCTCATGCGCGCGCAGCCCTGGCTCAAGGCCTGGTAGGTCGGGCCGGCCGCGAAGCCGATGCTCACGCCACCGGGCTGGCCGACCACGACCACCGGGTCGGCGTCCGGGTCGGCGATGTCGACCCACTCCAGCTCGTACTCGTCGCCGATGTCGGGGTTCAGCAAGCCCTGGTCGTTGGCCTGGGCCAGCGTCGAAGGCCGCGCCTGACGCACCAGGGTCTTGATGCGCGCGGCCTGCAGGCGCCCGCCGTGGTGCAGGCTGCCGAGCTGACCCGAGGTGTCGTCCGGCACGTAGCGGAAGAAGGCTGCCACATTGCGGTTGTCTTCGGTCTCGTAGACGTGGCCCGTGGCCGGGTCCACCGCGACCGCCTCGTGGATGAAGCGGCCCATGCCCACGATGGGCTGGGCGATCGACTCGGCCGCGTCGTCGGCCACCTCGAACACGTAGCCGTGCTTCTTGCCGCCGATGCCCGAGAAGTCGTAAATGGTTTCTTCGCAGGTGAGCCAGGTGCCCCAGGGCGTGGGGCCGCCCGCGCAGTTGCCCAGGGTGCCGCTGAGCGAGCCCACCGAGCCGGCCCATTGGCCGTCGCGGAACAGCAGGTTGCTGGTGCCGCCCGCGGGGTAGCCCACGAAGGGCGCGGGCGCGGGTGCGGCGGGGTTGGTCACGATGCCGCCCGCGCCGATGCGGATCGGCTGGCCGCCGTAGAACACGGTGATGATGCCGTTGACCTCGGTCGTGGCGTAGGCATGGGGCGCCTGGATGGCCTCGCCCGGCGTGCGCACCAGGCCGCGTTTCGTGGTTGCGCACCAGCACCAGTTCGCTGCTGCGACCCACGCGGCGCGAAGTCACCACGGCCATGCCGTCGTGGTTGCCCGGGGTGGGGGAAACCGTCGCTCATGGCGTCGCCCGTCCAGCCGTGGCTGCGGTAGCTGAAGCCGGCCGGCAACTGCAGCAGCGGCAGGCCGGTGGTCATGTCGTTCACCGGCGAGACCGGCCCATAGGGCGACACGGCGGAGACCGCCTGCTTGCCGGTGGCGGCGCGCGCGTTGCTCGCGTAGAGCGCGCCCATCAGGCCGGTGAAGCGCGTGGCGGCGATGGCGCCGGAGCCTTGCAGCAGGCGGCGGCGGACGGGGGAGAACGGGACGGAAGACATGGCATGACCTCGTGGGGTTGTGGGTTTGCCACCATCTTCCGCCGCGCTCATTGCCGTTCTGTCGCACACCGGCCCGAAGCGAATGGGCCGTTTGGTGCCCCCCGGATCAGCGCGTGCCCGCCCCCACCAGCATCTCGCAAGGGCCCACGAAACCACCCGCCTCGGTTTCGAAGCGGGCCAGGGCCTGCTCGATCTCCGTCCACGTGTCGGCGCGTTCGTCCTCGCTCAGGCCCGCCAGCATCTGGTGCAGGGCCCCGAAGGACTCGCGCTCGAACCGCACGCACTCGGCGGCCGTGGGAAGGTGCACGGGGGAATCGACCCTGCGCACCTCCACGTCCCGAAAACCCGCCTGCTCCAGCGTCTTCGCCAGCACGCCCTCAGCGCCCAGGGAGAACGGGCCCGGTTGCCCTGGCAGGGGCGGCGGCAGCTGCGCGCGGCGCCGGATGATGCCGACCGGCACGGCGAAGAAAGGGTTGCGCTCGGCGGTGGAATACACCACCGCGGCGAACCGCCCGCCCGGCTTCAAGGCATGGCGGATGCCGGCGAGCGCGCGTTGCTGGTCGGGGAAGTAGATCAGACCGACGCGCGAGACCGCCGCGTCAAAAGAGGCGCGAGGCAAAACGTCGTGGCGCTCACCATCGAGTTCCAGGGTGTCCACGTTCGACAGGCCGGCCTGCTCGGCCGCCGATTTCGCGTGGCGCAGGATCGCCGGGGAGATGTCGGTCGCCAGCACGTCGCCATTCGCGCCCACGCGGCGCGCGGCGACCAGGGTCTGTTCGCCCGCGCCCGCCGCCACGTCGAGCACGCGCGAACCGGGGCCGACGGCCGCCATGTCCAGCATGGCCTCGGTCGCCGGGCCCAGCCAGCGGGCCAGCAAGGGCGCCCATCGGTCCCAGGCTTCGGCGGCGTTCTCCCACTGCGCGCGCGTGGACTGGCGGAACTTCTCGGCATCGAAAACAGCCGGGGCAGCGGGGGAGGCAATGAGGGTCTCGGTCATGGCAGTGCTCCTTGAAAAGACCGGTGCGAGTTGCACGGTCGGTCTTCAAGTTAAGCCCGATGCCAGGCAGCCTCAAGTCCAGAATCTGGAGTAGGCAAGCCGGCGGCACACCGATAGACTGGCCCGCATGATCGACTACATGCAGTTCTGTACCGTCGCCCGAGGCGCCGAGGTATTGGGCGAGCTGTGGACACCCCTCGTGGTGCGCGAGCTGCTCTGCGGCAGCCACCGCTTCAACGACATTCACCGCGGCGTGCCGCGCATGTCGGCCACGCTGCTGACGCAGCGGCTGCGCAAGCTGGAAGAGATCGGCGTCGTCGAGCGGCGGCGCGTCGAGAAAAACTGGGAATACCACCTGACGCCCGCAGGCGAAGAACTGCGGCCGATCGTCGTCGGCATCGGCCATTGGGGCGCGCGCTGGATCGGCAGCCGGCTGCGGCACGAGCAACTCGATGCAGGCTTCCTGATGTGGGACATTCGCCGCTTCGCGCGCCTGGAAGCGTTTCCCGACGGAGAACGCACCGTCGTCCACTTCCGGTTCAGCGATGCGCCGGCGGCCGAGCGGCAATGGTGGCTCGTGGTGGAGCACCACGAGGCCGACCTCTGCCGCGACGACCCTGGTCACGACGTGAGCGTGCTGGTCGACTCGACGGTCCGCGCACTCACCGAAATCTGGACCGGTGACAGCGACCCCGAACAGGCCATCCAGTCCGGGAGCCTCACGGTGCAAGGCGCGGGCCGCAACGGCCAGCGGCTCTGGCGCTGGTTGGGGCGCAGCATGTTCGCCCCGACGCGCATGGCGCAGCGCTGAAGGCGCGGCTACTTCCCGACCGGCGCGATGGCGCCGATCGGCGGCCTGCGCCGCGACCGCCACCGCATCAGCACCGGCAGCAACAGCATCAGGCCGCCACTCAGCCAGAGACCGATGGAAATCGGGCTGCCGACCAGGATGCCCGCATCGCCGTTGCTGATGGACAGCGCGCGGCGCAGGTTCTGCTCCATCAGGTCGCCCAGCACGAAGCCCAGGATCAAGGGCGCCATCGGCACGCCCTGCTTGCGCAACAGGTAGGCCGCGAAGCCGAGCCCCACCATGAGCATCAGGTCGAAGGTGGTGGCGTGCACCGCGTACACCCCCACGCTGCTCACGGCCAGGATGGACGGCACCAGGAACCAGTTGGGCACGCTGAGGATGCGGGTGAAGAAACCCACCATGGGGATGTTCATCACCAGCAACATCACGTTGGCCAGGAACAGCGAGGCGATCAGCCCCCACACCAGCGTGGGCTGCTGCGTGAACAGCGCCGGGCCCGGCGTGATGTTGTAGAGCGAGAGCGCGCCCATCATCACGGCCGTGGTGCCCGAGCCGGGGATGCCCAGCGTGAGCATGGGCACGAAGGAGCCGGTGGCGGCGGAGTTGTTGGCCGCCTCGGGCGCGGCCACGCCACGGATGTCGCCCTGGCCGAACGTGCCCTCCTTGTCGGTCAGCCGTTTCTCCATCGAGTAGGCCATGGCGCTGGCGATGGTGGCGCCCGCACCGGGCAGCACGCCCACCACGAAGCCCAGCACGCTGGAGCGGACCGTGCCCCACCAGGTGGCCGCCATCTCGCGCAGGTTGAACAGCATGCGGCCGGTCTGGGTGATGACACCCGCGCTGCTGTGGTGTTCCTGCAGCATGAGCAGGATCTCGCTGATGGAGAACACCCCGATCACGACCACGACGAACTGGATGCCGTCGGAGAGGTGGATGTCGCCACCCGTGAAGCGGTACACGCCGGAGTTCGAGTCCAGCCCCACGCAGGACATGGCCAGGCCGATCATCGCGGCCACGCCGGCCTTCACGGGCGCATCGCCCATCAGCCCCGCGATGCAGGCGAACGCGAAACACATGAGCGCGAAATACTCCGCCGGGCCGAACGACAGCGCCCACTGCGCCAGCAGCGGCGCCAGCAGCACGATGCCCACCGTGGCCAGCAAGGAGCCCACGAACGAGCTCCAGGCCGAGATCGACAGCGCCACGCCACCCAAACCCTGGCGCGCCATCGGGTAGCCATCGAGCGCCGTCATGATGGCGCCCGCGTCGCCCGGCACGTTGAGCAGGATGGAGGAAATGCGCCCGCCGTACTCGCAGCCGATGTAGACCGCCGCCAGCAGGATCAGCGAGGTCTCGGGCGGCAGCTTCATCGCGAAGGCCAGCGGCATGAGGATCGCCAGCGCCGTTGATGGGCCCCAGGCCGGGCAACAGCCCGACGATGGTGCCGATGAACGAACCCAGCGCGGCGATGACCAGGTTGACGGGGCTGAACGCGACGCCGAAACCCTCCATCAGGTGTTTGAGCACATCCATCTCACAGACCTCCCAGCCACGCGGCCAGCGGGCCGACGGGCAGCACCACGTCGAGCACCTTGTCGAACAACAGGTACAGCACCAGCCCCAGCGCCGCACCGCCCGCCAGCGCCTTGCGCCAGCTGCCGCCAAACGCCATGCCCACCGGCACCGTCATGAGCGCCGTGGCCAGCGCGAAACCCAGGGCCTGGAACAGCGCGGCATACGCCAGGATCGCGCCCGCGCACCACAGCGTGGGCACCCAGGGCACGCCCTTGAAGGTCTCCGCCCCCTGCGTGGGGCGGAACATCAGCCACAGCCCCGACAGACCCAGCCCCACGGCCAGCAGCAAGGGGAAGGCGCGCGGGCCCAAAGGCTCGTAGGAAAAAGCGGCGGTGTAGTCGTGCGCCGCCGCGGCCATGGCCACGGACGCGAGGGCACACGCCGCGCCAAGTGCTCGATCGCTCATGGCCTTACTTGGCGGGCGTGGTGGCCAGCCCGAACTCGTCGGCGAGTTTGCGGTAGCCCGCCACCTGCTTCTTCACATACGCGTCCAGCTCGGCCCCCGTCATCGCGAGCGGGAACAGGCCGCGCTCCGCGCGCATCGCGTTGTAGGCCGGCGTGGCCATCATCTTGTTGAAGGTGTCGACCCAGACCTTGTAGTCCGCGTCGCTGACCTTGGGGCCCAGGTAGAAGCCGCGGATGATGGGCCACTGCACGTCGAAGCCCTGCTCGGTCGCGGTGGGGATGTTCGCCATGTCGCCGCTCAGGCGCTTGTCGTGCATCACCGCGAGGATGCGCACCTTGGCGCCCGCCTTGATCTGCTGCTGGGCCTCGGCCGCGTCGCCCGTGAACACGTGGATGTGGCCGCCCTGCAAGGCCGTGAGCGCCTCGCCGCCGCCTTCGAACGCCACATAGCGCATGGACTTGGGGTTGACGCCACCGGCGCGCGCGGTCAGCGCGGCCTTCATCCAGTCCTGGCTGCCCACCGTGCCGCCCGCGCCCAGCACCACCTTGGTGGGGTCGGCCTTCATCGCGGCCATCACGTCCTTCAGGGATTTGAACGGCGACCCTTCGGCCACCACCACCGCGCCGTAGTCGGTGCCGATGGCGGAGAGCCAGCGCACGTCGTTCTCGGTGTAGCGGCCGAACTTGCCTTGCGCCAGGTTCAGCAGCGAGCCGCCGGAGAAGGCGATGATGGTGTTGGCGCTGTCGGGGCGCTGGGCGATCACGGTGTTGTAGGCCACCGCGCCGATGCCGCCGGGCATGTAGGTCACGCGCATCGGGTCGGCGATGAACTTGCCGTCCACCAGCGTGCTCTGCACCAGCTTGCAGGTCAGGTCAAAACCGCCGCCGGGTTTGGCGGGTGCGATGCACTCGGTTTTCTCCAGGGCGCCGGCCGCGTGCGCCGACAGGGCGCCCGTCGCGAAGGCGGTCATCGCCAGAAGAAGGCGGGTGGGAAATTTCATGAGAGTGTCTCCTCGGTAGGGCGGTTCGATGGCTGAATGCCCGCGCAATCTCGGCGTGGCAGGCCACTGTAAAAAACGCGCACTTTCAAGACGCTTTCAGCGCAACCGCGAATCTCCAAGGGTTAACCCGCAAACTCCGCAGGCAAGGCCAGCACCACCACCAGCCCGCGCCCATCGGGGCCGGGCCGCACCTGCATCGTGCCCCCGTGGCGCAGCACCACCGAGCGCGCGATGGACAGACCCAGGCCCGAGCCCGGCAACTGCCGGCCACCGCCGCCCCGAAAGAACCGCTCCCCGGCGCGCTGCAGCTCCTCCGCCGGCATGCCCGGCCCATCGTCCACCACGCTGAAACACACCTGCCCTCCCTCGCCGCCCAGGAACAGCGTGACGTGGCTGCCCTCACCCCCATGGCGGATCGCGTTGTGCAACAGGTTCGACAAAGCCTCGTTCAACAGCGCGGGCTCGCCCTGGAACGGCAGCGTGGCCGATGGGCGCGTGCAGGCCCAGGTCCACCCCCTGCTGCCGCGCCACCGGCCACCAGCGGCGCATCAGGTCTTCGGCCATCACCACCGCGTCCAGCGCTTCGGGCGCGGGCGGCGCGCTGTCGGCCTTGGCGATCGCCAGCATCTGGTTGGTCTGGCGGATGGTCTCGTCCAGCTGCGAGCGGATGTCGTCCACCACCGTGCGCAGCGCGGCCGGGTCGTCTTCGCGCAGCGCATAGGCCACCTGCGTGGACAGCGTGGTCAACGGCGTGCGCAGCTGGTGCGACGCGTCGTCCACGAAACGCCTCTGCTGCTCGCTCTGCGCGCGGTTGCGCTCCACGTGGTGGTTGATCGCGCCCACCAGCGGCAGCAGCTCGGCCGGCACGTCGTCGCTCGCGATCGGCGTGAGGTCTTGCGGCGAGCGCGACTCCACGTCCTGCCGCAGGCGTGCCAGCGGCTGCAGTGCCCAGGCGATGGTGAGGCCGAACAAGGCGCTCGCCACCACCACCAGAAAAAAGTCGCGCGCCACCGACTGCATCACCAGCGCGTCCTGAAAATCGTTGCGCGCCTCCAGCGTCTCGGCCACCTGGATCACCACGCGCTGCGAGCCCGCCTCGCCCGTGAGCGGCGGCGACAGCTCGCGCGCGTAGCTGCCCACGCGCACCGCCTCGCCGAAATACTCACCGTCGTAGAACTGGGGCACACCGGTTTTCAAAGGCTGGGGCGGCGCGGGCAGCCCCGGGCTGCCGATCTCCACCAGGCCGTCTTCCGAGGCCACGCGGTAATACACCTTGCCGTTGGCGGTCAGCTCGAAGAACTCCAGCATGCGGTACGGCAGCTCCACACCCAGGCCACCGCTCGCGGTGGAAATGCTCGAGTCGATCGACTTCACCGCGCCCAGCAACGAGCGGTCGTAAGCCGCGTCCGCCGCGTCGCTGGCCGTGCGCCAGGCCAGCCACAGCTCGGCCGAGAACACCAGCAACATGCCCGGAATCAGCACCACCAGCAGCGCCCGCCGGATGCTCGACCGCAGCCAGCGCCGGGGCGGCTTCATGGCGCGCATTCCAGCAGGTAGCCCATGCCGCGCAGCGTGGTGATGCGCACCGGCGAAGCCTCCAACCGCTTGCGCAGGCGGTGCACCAGCACCTCGATCGCCTCGGGGTGCACGTCGCTCTCATCGGAAAACACGCGCTCCACCAGCTCGCGCTTGGACAGCGGCTCGCCGCTGTGCTGGATCAGCGCGCGCATCACCGCGTGCTCGCGCGGCGTGAAGGTCAACACCTCCTGCTGCAGGCGGAACTGCCGGCTCGCGCTGTCGTAGCTCAAGGGGCCGCACGCGAAGCGCGCGTGGTCCACCCCGTGCGAACGCCGGATCAGCGCCGTCAACCGGGCTTCCAGCTCCGCGAGTTCAAAAGGCTTGGCCAGGAAATCGTCGGCCCCGCCGTGCAGGCAGCTCACGCGCTCCATCAAGGAATCGCGCGCGGTGAGGATCAGCACGGGCAGGCGCTGGTCCGCCTCGCGCAGATCGGCCAACACGTCGTGGCCCTCCACCCCGGGCAGGCCCAGGTCCAGGATCAGCGCGTCGTAGCGCGTGGCCTTGAGGCTGCGGCGGACCAGGCGACCGTCGTTCACCCAGTCGATCAGGAAACCGTTCTGCGCCAGGGCCTTGGTGAGCCAGTTGCCAAGATCGGCATCGTCTTCGGCGAGCAATATCCGCATGGTGAGGTGTCTCCTGGATGCGGAGCAGAGGATACCCGCAGGCAGCCGCGCCGGGCCGCCGATCAGATCTCCAGGCTCGTCACCTTGTCCGCACAGTCGTACAGCGCGTCGACGGTGAGCGACAACACCTTGAGCTGGCGCCGCATCTCGTCGTTGAGTGTCTGCTTGAGCACGGCGCGCTGCACGTCTGGCGGCGCGGCGTTCTGAACACCTCGCTTCACCGGCTCCACGAGCGGGTCTTCCAGCGAAGCGCGCGTGTCCATGAGCAGCGACAGCTGCCCCACCTGTTCGTTGGTCTGGACGACGAGGGCGAGGAGATGGGTGAAGAGTTGCTCGGCTTGGGCACGGGTGGATGCGCGGCGAGGGGTTTTGGCTTTTGCCATGGGTGGGCTTCCTGCGGTCGGTTGATGACAACCGCCCCCTCCTTTGTGATGAAGGCGACGGCTCGACGCAGCGGTTGTTTTTCTGGCTTCCCAACCAGGTCACGCCTGTTTTGGCGCGACGGCGGAGTATAGCTAGGCGAGCAACCAGAAAGCATTCGAGCCAACCCGTAAATACTGTGCGCCATGAGCCACTGGACTCTTCCATGTAGACGCCTGAAGCGAGTGGAGCTCTTTAAAGGATAGATAGCTCAACTCGCCCCTTTGCGCTCCGGCTTGGCTCCATCATCAGCTAGGATGGTTGCCGTCAACCAAGAGTGAACTTCTTTAACTCGATCAGTGTTGCTCTTAATCGGAAATTCACCTAAGGCTTTCAGGAGGATCCGTGAATCGCGCCGTCCCTAAGGATTTGTCAGATTTCGCTGCGCAAATGACATTGCACAACGTGAATCTTTCTATTGTTCCCGATACTGATGACTATCCTTGGTTCATTCGAGAGTTTCAGAGGCAACTCCTGGCACTGGAAGAACGGTGCGAACTGCTGCTACCCAACATTAGGGATAACAATGAAAGCATCGCCATTTTCTCCGACTACGGTGGAGAAAGTCATGATAGCAAGTATCTCACCTATAGTTTTTTGATCTGCGCTTGGAATCAAACAGGGCTTTTCACCAGGGAAATGGAGGCATTGCGCAATGATGTCGGTCTAAACACTCCGTTTAAAGAAATTGCGTTTAAAGATCTTCGATACGGCCCTATTCACAGATCACTAGATAGGTATCTAAAAAATCTCAGCAACTATGTCAATGGCTACCTATTAACAGTTGTGATTGAAAAATCTGCCAAATCCATATTCGGAGCCGACCACAAGTCGACACTCGATTTCGCAACAAAAACTCTCTTTGAAAATGGATTCGGAAGATGGAAGCCAGAAGTTGCCGAGAAAATTTTGCGCATTACTCACTTTGTCGCCTATTTAGTTGCACTTCTATCGAGACCCGGGCAAAAAATAATTTGGATGACGGACAATGACTCTATTGCACCTACGGGCGAGCGCTTCATGGATGTGCTAAATTTATTCGAAAACCTCCTCCGACATTATTGCAAACATAAATTCTCAACTATTGGAGGGGCTGTTCCATTCAAAGAAAAAACTGCAGAATTTCTTGATTTGCTTAGTGCCCCGGACATCGTCGCAGGCTCTATTGAGCACTATTTCAACCGGTTTCATGGAGCAAACGGGGAACCACTCATCAAGGAGGAAGTGGGCCGCGTCCTTCGTTGGTTAAGTCACCAGGGTGTAGCGCTTAAAAAGCACACTACGATCATCCGGAGGAATAGTGAGGGGCTGGTGAGCGGTACGCTTAAATTTGAACTGAAGGAGTCAAACCCCGATGCAATCTTTGTCCCGGTGGTCGTAAAACAAAATCCAATCTAACCTTTTAGTCACCATGACGTCACACAATTGGCCTCGTGATCGGATAGACGGGTGACTACTTCAAATAGTCGACTGCGGCTCTTCCCTTGAAGCGACGGACCTAAGCAAGTCGGGAAAGCTAGTGGGACTGTTGAACGGCTCGCCTCTGTCTGAAGCTGTCATTTGACGACTACGCCCGAGGGGCTACCCGCCTTGATGAGATCAAGGCCTTTCCCAGCACAAGCCCAGCCTTCAGAACGGATAGTGCCTAGGCGTCGTCTGCATCGTGATCCACCGCAGCTCGGTGAACTCATTGATCCCCGCCTTGCCGCCAAAGCGCCCGATCCCCGAGCCCTTCACGCCGCCAAACGGCATCTGCGCCTCGTCGTGCACAGTGGGGCCGTTCACGTGGCAGATGCCGGAATCGATCTTGCGCGCCACGTTGAAGGCGCGCGCGATGTCGCCGCCGAACACGGCGGACGACAGGCCGTACTCGTTGTCGTTGGCGCAGGCAATGGCCTCTTCCACGCCGTTCACGCGCACCACGCATTTCACGGGGCCAAACGTTTCCTCGTGGTAGATGCGCATGGCGGGCGTCACGTGGTCGAGCACGGTGGCGGGCATGAGGGTGCTGTCGGCCTTGCCACCGCAGAGCAGCTTGGCGCCTTTGGCGAGGGCATCGTCGATGAGGGCGTTGCAGTGGTCCACCGTGCCCTGGCCGATGACGGAGCCGAGCACCACGGGCTCGGGCTTGCGCGGATCGCCCAGCGGCAGGGCCTTGGCCTTGTCGCTGAATTTCTTCACGAATTCGTCGGCGATTTTCTGGTCGACGATGAGGCGCTCGGTGCTCATGCAGATCTGGCCGCTGTTGGCGAAACAGCCGAAGGCCGCGCCGTTGACGGCGTCTTCGATGTTGGCGTCGTCGAGGATGACCATGGGGGGCCTTGCCGCCCAGCTCCAGCACCACGGGCTTCAGGTATTTCGCGCAGGTCATGGCGATGATCTTGCCGACCTTGGTGGAGCCGGTGAAGTTCACGCGGCGCACGGCGGGGTGGGCCACCATGGCTTCGACCACGGCGCCGGCGTCGGCCGGGGCGTTGGTGATGTAGTTCACCACGCCAGGGGGGAAGCCCGCGTCCTGGAACGATTCGACGATGAGCTGGTGGGTGCGCGGGCAGTTTTCGCTGCCTTTGAAGATGACGGTGTTGCCGCAGGCCAGGGGCACGCAGATGGCGCGCACGCCGAGGATGATGGGCGCGTTCCACGGCGCGATGCCGAGCACCACGCCGGCGGGCTGGCGCACGCCCATGGCGAGCGAGCCGGGCACGTCGGACGGGATGACCTCGCCGGCCACTTGCGTGGTGAGGGACGCGGCCTCGCGGATCATGCTGGCGGCGAGCATGTTGTTGAAGCCGGCCCACATGCCGGTGGCGCCGGTTTCGGCGGCCACGGCTTCGATGAACTGGGGCAGCTTGGCTTCGAGCGCGTCGGCGGCCTTGAGCAGCAGGGCGCGGCGCTCGTTGGGGCCGGTTTCGCTCCAGGTCTTGAAGGCTTCGGCGGCGGCTTCCACGGCCATCACGGCGTCGGCCGGGCTGGCGGCGGGGGCGCGGGTGGCGACGCTGCCATCCAGCGGGTTGCGGCGTTCGAAGGTGGCGCCCTTTTCGGCCGTGACTTTGAGGCCGTTGATGAGCATGGACAGGTCGGACATCGGGTTTTCTCCTGGGTGTTTGGGTTGTTCAATGGGTGGCGGCAGCCACGGCCACGGCCTTGCGGCGTTGCACGGCGTCGGCCGCGCTGGTGGTGCCGCTGGCGGGGTCTTTGTCGGCGCCGAGGTAGGCCTCGCGGATGACGGTGGAGCGCGCGAGCAGTTTCGCGGGGCCGCTGGCGACGAGCGTGCCGCGTTCGAGCACGTAGCCCCGGTCGGCGACGGCGAGGGCCTTCTTCACGTTCTGTTCGACCATGAGCACGGTGGTGCCGGCGTCGGCGATGCGGCGCACGATGGCGAGCAGCTCATCGACCATGCGCGGCGCGAGGCCGAGCGAGGGCTCGTCGAGCATGAGCAGGCGCGGCGCGCACATCATGGCGCGGGCCACGGCCACCATCTGCTGTTCGCCGCCGCTCATGGTGCCGGCGAGTTGCGTGGCGCGTTCCTTGAGTTTGGGGAAGTCGGCGAAGGCCTGTTCGAGCCGTTGGGCGCGCGCGGCCTTGGGCACGAGCCAGCCGCCGAGTTCGAGGTTTTCCGTCACGGTCATCTGCGGGAACAGCTGCCGGCCTTCGGGCACCAGGGCCACGCCGGCCTGCACGATCTCGTGGGTTTTTTCGGCGAGTTCCTGGCCGTCGAGCAGCACGGTGCCGCTGCGCGGGATGAGACCGTTGAGCGCCTTGAGCAGCGTGGTCTTGCCCGCGCCGTTGGGGCCGAGCACGACGGTGAGGCCAGGCTGAATGTCGAGCTTGATGCCGCGCAGCACGAGGAAGGCGCCGTAGCCGGCGGACAGGCCGTCGACCTTGAGGCGCGCGCGCGCGCCGCCGCCGAATTCGAAGGGGGTGGGTCGGTACCACATCATGCGGCGGCCTCTTCTTCTGCTGCTTCGTTCATCTCGTCGCCCAGGTAGGCCTCGATCACTTCGGCGTTGCGCACCACTTCGGCGGGCGTGCCGTCGGCGATCTTGCGGCCCTGGTGCAGCACGATCACGCGCTCCACGTGGCGCAGCAGGGTGGTGACGGCGTGCTCGATCCAGACCACGGTGAGGTCGAGTTCGTCGCGCAGGCGGCGGATGAGGCGCGCCATGTCCTCCACCTCGTTTTCGGTGAGGCCGGCGGCCACTTCGTCGAGCAGCAGCAAGCGCGGGCGCGTGGCCAGGGCCATGCCGATTTCCAGCAGGCGCTGTTGCGAGGGCGTGATGGCGGCGGCGGGCAGATCGGCCTGCGCGCTCAGGCCGATGAGGCCGAGGATGCTTTCCGGCGTGCGCAGCACCCAGGGCACCGAGGCTTCTTCGCCCCACAGGATGTACTTGCGCGGGCGGCGGCCGGCGAACTTGAGGCCGAAGGCGATGTTGTCGCGCACGGCCATGTCGCCGAAGACGCGCGGCGTCTGGAAGGTGCGCGCCAGGCCATTGGCGGCGAAGCGGTGCGGGCCCTGGCCGGCGAGTTCGCGCCCCTGCACCGAGAGCGCGCCGCTGGTGGGCTTGGTCACGCCCGAGATGGCGTTGAAGAAGGTGGTCTTGCCGGCGCCGTTGGGGCCGATGATGCCGACCAGCTCACCGGGCAGGAAGCGCGCGCTGACGGCGTCCACCGCCGTGAGGCCGCCGAAGCGCACGGTGACGTCGCGGGCGTCGAGCAGGGCTTGCCGTTCAGTAGACATGGCTGCGCTCCCGCTGGTCTTTCTCGCGCTGCTTGCGGCGTTTGGTTTCGCCGCTCAGGTCGTCCTTGATGTCCGCCCACCAGGCCTTGGCGCCGTCGCGCCAGCCGCGGAAGGTGTCGGTGCGCAGCGAGGCCAGGCCGCCCGGCAGGTAGAGCACGGCGAGGATGAGCAGCAGGCCGAGCGACATCATGTAGACCTGCGGCACCTGCAGGCGCAGGGTTTCGGCGAGCACGCTGAAGACGATGGCCGCGATGAGCGGGCCCCAGAGCGTGGCCGCGCCACCGATGAGGGCGATGAGCACGGTCTGGAAACCGATGAAGGGGTTGAAGACGGTGTGCGGGTCGATGTAGGTCCAGCGCACCGACATGGCCGCGCCCACCGCGCCGGCCACCGCCGCCGTGAGCGCGAAGCCGGCGATCTTGACGAGGCGGGTGTTCACGCCCAGGGTCTGCGCGCGCTGTTCGTCGGCGCCGATGCCGAGCACGGCCAGGCCGAAGCGGGTGCGGCGGATGGCGATGGAGAGCGCCACCGTGCCCACCGCGAGCAGCAGCACGGTGAAGTAGATGGTGTCGCGCTCGGGCACGACCATGAGCACGCGGCCCACGGTGCCGGTGACGGATTTTTCGAAGTAGCTGATGGCGTGGCGGATGAGCTCGGTCATGCCGAAGGTGAGCACGGCGAAGTAGGTGCCGCGCAGGTGCAGCACGGCCGCGCCCATGACGATGGCGCACGCCGGCCGCGATGAGCGCGCCCAGGCCGATGGCCTGCGCCCAGGACACTTTCTCGAGCAGGATGGCGCTGGCGTAGGCGCCGATGCCAAAGAAGGCCGAGGTGGCGAGCGAGAGGTAGCGCGTGGTGCCGCAGAAGAGCGCCCAGCTGGAGGAGAGCGCGACGTACATCAGGCAGGTGAGCGCCATGGAGACGACGAACTCGCTGGCGAAGCCGGGCAATGCCACGGCCCAGCCGGCGAAGCCGAAGAGGACCAGCAGGTCGCGGATGAGGAACTGGCGGGAATTCATGCTTTGCGACTCTTTCGAGCGAAGAGTCCTTCGGGCCGGAGCAACAGCACGCCGATGAAGACGACGTAACTCAGCAAGGCCTTGAGTGAGGGGTTGGTGAAGTGCATGCCCAGGGCTTCGATGACGCCGAGCAGCAGGCCGCCCGCGAGCGCGCCGCCCATGCTGCCGAAGCCGCCGAGGGTGATGACGATGAGCGCGGTGACGGTGTAGGGCTCGCCCATGGAGGGGCTGATGGTGTAGGCCATGGAGAGCAGGCAGCCCGCCACGCCCGAGAGGCCCAGGCCGATGCCGAACATCATGGGGTGCAGGCGCTTGGTGTTGATGCCCATCAGCTGCGCGCCGGTGGGCGACTGCATGAGGGCGCGCACGCCCTTGCCCAGCAGCGTGGTGCGCAGCAGCAGGATGAGCGCGCCCGAGAACAGCAGGGCCAACCCGAACACCACCAGCTTGTTGACGGCGAACTGCGCGCTGCCACCCGGCAGGGGAATGGCCAGCGGCTGCGTGAGGTAGTCGTAGCCGCGCAGGTCACCGCCCCACACGTAGGAGATGAAGTTCTGCACCAGGAACATGAGGCCGAAGGCGACCATGAGGCCACGGGCCTCGAACACGTCGAGGTTGGGCGAGGTGGCGGTGAGGCGGCGGAAGCACAGCCAGTGCACCGCCACGCCGAGCGCGAACAGCAGGCCGAACGAGACCGGGATCATGAGCAGCGGCGAGAGGCCGAAGGAGGTTTGCACCATCCAGGTGAGGAAGGCCCCCACCATGAGGAATTCGCCGTGCGCGATGTTGAGGATGCGCATGAGCCCGTACTGAAGGTTCAGCCCGAGCGCGACGAGTGCGTAGACGCCTCCGGTGATGAGACCGGAGGCGATGAGTTCTAGCCAGGCAGAGAAAGACAAGTGATCACTTCCAGGCCGGTTTGCTGGGGTTCAGCTTGGCGGTGGCGACCTTCTGCGGCCACACCACCTCGAACTCGCCGTTCTGCCACTGGCCCACGGTGCCGGGCGTGCCCACGTTCTCGCTGCCGCTGAACTTGATGTCGCCGATGATGGTTTTGTGGGTGGTGTTGGCGACGTAGTCGCGGATGGCCTTGCGGTCCAGGCCCTGCGCCTTCACCGCGTTGGTGAGGATTTCCAGGCCGGCCCAGCAGGCGCCGCTGGCCCAGCGATCGGGTTCCTTCTTCTGGCTGGCGACGTGGGCATCGAAGTAGGCCTTGGCGCCCGGGCTGGTCTTGCCGTTCCACGAGCCCATGCCGAGCACGCCTTCGGCGCCGGCGGGGGTCATGACGTTCTTGTAGAGCGGGAAGGCGGTGCCCACCGAGGCGTAGAAGAACTTGGGGTTGAAACCGATTTCCTTGGCCTGGCGGCTGGCGAGGATGGTGTCGGGCGGGTAGGTGAAGCCGACGAAGGCATCGGGGTTCTTGTCCTTGATGCTGCGCAGCGTGGGCGAGAGGTCTTTCACGCCGCCGGGGTAGCTGGTTTCCTGCACGAGGTTGATGCCGGTGCCTTGCAGCGCGACCTTGAGGGCGGAGTAGTTTTCGAGCCCGAAGAGGTCGTCCACGTAGACGACGGCCACGGTCTTCACGCCGTTGGCCTTGAACATCTCCACCAGCGCGTCGCACATGGGCTTGGGCTGCTGCAGCAGGAGGAAGAAGTAAGGCAACTTCATCTCGGCCAGGCGGCGCGAGAGCGCGGTGGGCGCGAGGAAGGGGTAACCCAGGCGGTTGCGCCAGCGGGGCGACGGCGAAGTTGGCGTTGCTGCCCCAGGGCGGGAGGACGAGGTCGACCTTGTCGCTGCCCATGAGTTTTTCGTAGGTGCGCACGACGGTTTCCATGTCGCTGCGGTCGTCGCTGCTGATGAGCTCGATCTTGCGGCGCACGCCTTTCACATCGAGGCCGCCCGCAGCGTTCTGCTGTTCGGCCCACAGCAGGTAGTTGGGTTCCTGGCTGACCTGGGCACCGCCCGTCCACGGGCCGGTGCGCGACATGGAGTAGCCGACGCGCACGGGCGCGGATTGCGCGAGCAGCTGGGGCGCGAAGGACATGGCGCCCACCGTGGCGGCGGCGCTTTGAATGACCAGACGGCGATTGGGATGGGCCATGGTGTGTCTCCTGGAGTTGTGGTGGACCAAGCCGCATCGTAGGGAGAACCGGGGCGCGCCGCTATGCTGGCCGTGCACTGCCTGCTTGTCGGAATGTGCACGCCGATTCGGGTTAACCCTTGACCTCGCGCGCCGCGCCTGGGCGGACCGCGCCCGATAATCCGGCCCATGACCGCCCCCACCCCGTCATCCACCATGACCACCGATGCCGTCGCCCCGGGCGAGCGGGCGGCGATCTGGCGCGACTGGGTGTGGACGCATTTCGGGGGCCTGGAGTCGGACCTGTATGGCGACGTGGGTTTTGATGGCCAGCATGCATGCCTCGCACGCGGGCGACGTGGTGTTGACCAAGCTGGAGGCGAACCGGCACCGGGTGCTGCGCAGCCCGCAGCTGGCGCGGGGCAGCGAGCGGGCCTATCTGAAGATCGTGGCGCCATGGCAAGGCAGTGCGGGGGTGCAGCAGCACAACCGCGAGGCCTGGGTGCGGCCGGGTGGCTGGGCGATTTACGACACGACGGGCAGTTACGAGATCGCGAACCCGGAGCGGGTGGAGCATTTGATCGTGATGTTGCCGAAGGAGCAGCTGGCGGAGCGCGGTTTGCGGCTGGAGCCTTTGATGGCGCGGCATGTGGGCGGCGTGAGCGGGATCGCGCGGGTGGCGCTGGAGACGATGCGCACGACGTACCAGGAGTTGCCGGGGATGAGCGAGAACGCGGCGCGGGGGGCGGGTGAGCTGATCGTGGAGTTGGTGCGTTTGTCGTTGCAGGAGTTGTCGGGGCGCGAGAACGGCACGACGCAGCTGGAGGCGTTTCGCGATCGCATCCGTGAGCACATCGGGCAGCATTTGCGCGATCCGTCTTTGACGTTGGACCACATTGCGCAGGCGCTGAATTGCAGCAAGCGGCATCTGCACAAGGCGTTCAGCGCGGAGGACGATACGCTGGCGCATTACATCCAGCGGCAGCGCATCCAGGCTTGCATGCGGGAGCTGGCGCATCCTTCGCGGGCGCATCGCACGATCACGGAGATCGCATTTTCCTGGGGCTTCAACAATGGGGCCCACTTCAGCCGCGTGTTTCGCGAGCACACGGGGCAGTCGCCGAGCGATTTCCGGGAGTCGGCTTTGCGGTCCAGTGCTTCGGCTGCTTGAGGTTTGTCGCTCTCATTGCGTTTCTAACTGAGACCTCGCGTCAGGCCAGTGGCGGGATCCGACTGCTCCGGCCCTGCTCGCGGGCGTCTGCCTAGGTCCGCCCCCTCCCCTTCGTCAACACCGTTGTTGGCACGCCCCCTCTGCGGCAACCGCGAATGGGGGCCTGCGCATTCGGACGCCGCCACTGTCCTGCGAAACAACGTAGGCACACCCAGCTTGGTACGCCACCACTTCTTTGGGGCGGGTGGTTTGGTCATGAGGGCGCTGGCCCCATTCGCGGTTGCCACAAAAGCTTGCGCGCTCACCCGGTGTTGATGAAGTGATGTCTGCGCGCTCGGGCAGTCGCCCGCGAGCGGCCGGCGCCAGCATGACCGGACCACCCGACCTCGCCAACCCCTTGGAGTGAAAAACTACCGTACCGAGCAGGCCAAAGAAACCTTCATGGCCATCTGTTGCAAAGCCTGCCAGGGATCGGCCGGCCAGGTAGGCACCTTGAGGCCCTTGACGATGCCATCCACCGTGTGCGCATCGTCGAGCCAGCGCGAGAGGGTGGCGATGCTGAGCAGAGGAATCGCCCGCTCCATGAGCTTCTCCTTCACCCCCCACACCCGGTTCTCGCGCAAAGCCATCGGCAACGGCCGCCCCGCATCCATCGCGGTGCGGATGCGGTGCAGCGTGCGGATGTCTTCCGACAAAGCCCAATGCACCAACACCGGCGCCTCGCCCTCCGCCTGCAAACCGTCCAGCATGCGCTGCACCCGCTGCACCTGCCCCCCCAGCACCGCCTCGGCCAGCTTGAAGGCGTCGTAGCGGGCCACGTTGAGCACCGCCCCCTCCACCTGCTCGAAGCTGAGCTCACCCGCGGGATGCAACAGCGCGAGCTTCTGGATCTCCTGGTGCGCCGCCAGCAGGTTGCCCTCCACCCGGTCGGCGAAGAACTGCAGCGTGCGCTGCCCCTCCTCGCCCGAGGCCACGCGTTGCCCCTGCTGCTGCAGGCGCTGCGCGATCCACTGCGGCAAGGCCTTGCGGTCCACCGGGTCCAGCTTCACCGTGGCGCCAAAACTCTCCAGCGCGGCGAACCAGGCGCCCTTCTGCGTCGCCATGTCCAGGCGCGGCAACAGCACCAGCGTGAGCGTGCTGTCGTTGCCCTGCGAAGCCTCGGCAATCTGCTGCAACACCTGCGAGCCGTCCTTGCCCGGCTTGCCGGAAGGGATGCGGATCTCGATCAGCTGCTTGTCGGCGAACAGGCTGATCGAGCCGCCACTGGCCAGCACCTCGCCCCAATCGAAATGCGCGCCCGCCACGGTGTGCACCGTGCGCTCGGTGTAGCCCTGCTCGCGCGCCACCGCGCGGATCGCATCGGCCGCCTCCTGCACCAGCAAGGGCTCGTCGCCGTGCAGGGTGTACAGGCTCTTGAGCCCGCGCTGCAGTTGGGCGGTGAGTTGGGGTGCGGCGATCTGCATGGGTCTCGCGGGGCGCTGTTCGTCAGAGGGATTTCACCGCCGCCATGCGGCGCACGACCTGCTGCACGGCATCGCTCACCATGTCCCGATACAGCAGCTCTTCTTCGGCCGCCTTCGAGAGCACGACCGTTTCGTTGAAGCTCAGGTCGCGTTCGAGCAGCAGCTCCGTGTCCTCGATCAGTTCCTTGTCCATCGCCGTGCGCAAGCGGAAGGTGAAGCGCGTGCGCAGCTGCAGTTCGCGCACCTGGCCAGCGGCCGTCTGGCCCACGGCGATGCGCTCGCGCTGGTCGGCAACCACGGTCAACACCACGTCGGCGGGTGCCGCACCGCTCACCACCTGCAGGCCGTTGGTGAGCAGCGCCTTCCGCAACTCGTACGCCACGGGTGTGCTCGCGGCACTGGCGAAGCGCACGGTCTTGAAGGCGAAGGTGGGCGCCTGGCGCAGCTTGAAGCCGCAGCCGGCAACGCCGCCCGTCAGCACCACGGCGCCCGCCGCCAGTTGCAACAGCGCGCGGCGGCGCGTGGCGGAAGGGGACGAAGGGAGCGCGCGGTGGGTTGGCATGTATCGACTTTCAGATGACCACGTTGACCAGACGGCCGGGCACGACCACCACCTTTTTCGGCGCGGCGCCCGCGGCCTGCTTGATGAAGGCTTCGCTGGCCAGCGCCGCCGCCTCGATGGCGGCCTTGTCCGCGGCGGCGGGCACGGTCACGCTGCCGCGCAGCTTGCCGTTGATCTGCAGCATGAGTTCGATCTCATCGCGCTGCAGCGCGGCGGGGTCGGCTTCGGGCCAGGGCGCATCGAGCAGCTCGCCCGCGTAGCCCAGGTCGCTCCAGAGCGTGTGCGCGATGTGCGGCGTGGCCGGGTAGATCGAGCGCAGCAGGATGCCGAAGCCTTCGGCCAGCGCCGCGTTGTCGCCCGCGGAGCCGTCGGGCTTGAAGTCTTCCAGCGCGTTGAGCATCTTCATCGCGCCCGAGACCACGGTGTTGTATTGCATGCGCTGGTAGTCGTAGTCCACCTGCTTGAGCACGGTGTGAATTTCCAGCCGCAGCGCCTTGGCGGGCTTGGACAATGCCTGGCCCGCCACGCCGGCGGCGAGCGCGCCCAGGCCAGCGGTGGCCGAGAGCTTCACGCCGAAGGCCCACACACGGCGCAGGAAGCGGTAGCTGCCCTCCACCGCCGCGTCGTTCCACTCCAGCGTGGCTTCGGGCGGCGCGGTGAACATGGTGTACAGGCGCGCGGTGTCGGCGCCGTATTTCTCGATCAGGTCCTGCGGGTCCACGCCGTTGTTCTTGGACTTGGACATGGTGCCCACGCCCTCGTAGTCGATCGGCGTGCCCACGGGCAGCATGCCGTCGCCGCTGGTGGCGGGGTTCTTGAGCTTGGCGCCCACGACCTTGCCGGTGTCGTCGAGCACGTGCTCCACGTCGTGCGGCCAGAAGTAGTCCTTGCCGCCCTTGGCGGTGCGCCGGCTGTAGATGTGGTTGAGCACCATGCCCTGCGTGAGCAGGTGGGTGAAGGGCTCGTCCACCTTGACCAGGCCGAGGTCGCGCATGACCTTGGTCCAGAAGCGCGCGTACAGCAGGTGCAGGATGGCGTGTTCGATGCCGCCGATGTACTGGTCCATCGGCATCCAGTAGTCCGCGCCACCAGCGACCATCTGCTCGTCGTTGGTGGGGTCGCAGTAGCGCATGAAGTACCAGGACGAGTCCACGAAGGTGTCCATGGTGTCGGTCTCGCGGCGCGCGGGCGCACCGCACACGGGGCAGACCACGCCGGCGTGGAAGCCCTCGTGCTTGTGCAGCGGGTTGCCCGAACCGTCGGGAATGCAGTCCTGCGGCAGCACGACCGGCAGGTCCTGCTCGGGCACGGGCACGGCACCGTGTTCGGCGCAGTGGATGATGGGGATGGGGGTGCCCCAGTAGCGCTGGCGGCTCACGCCCCAGTCGCGCAGGCGGAAGGTGGTCTTCTTCTCGCCCATGCCCTTGCCGGCCAACAGCTCGGCGACCTTGTCGACGGCGGCCTTGTAGCCCAGGCCGTCGAGCACGTCGGAGTTCACGCACACGCCGCGCTGCTTGTCGCCGTACCAGTCGGCCCAGGTGTCGGTGCTGAAGGTTTCGCCATCCACCGCCACGACCTGCTGGATCGCGATGCCGTACTTGTTGGCGAACGCGAAGTCGCGCTCGTCGTGCGCGGGCACGCCCATCACGGCGCCGTCGCCGTAGCTCATGAGCACGTAGTTGCCGACCCACACGTCCACCTCCTTGCCGGTGAGCGGGTGGGTGACGGTCAGGCCCGTGGCCATGCCCTTCTTTTCCTGCGTGGCGAGTTCGGCTTCGGTGGTGCCGCCGGTTTTGCACTCTTCGATGAACGCGGCCAGGGCCTTGTTGCCTTCGGCCGCGTGCGCTGCGCAAGGGGTGTTCGGGCGCCACGGCGCAGAAGGTCACGCCCATGATGGTGTCGGCGCGCGTGGTGAAGACGTACATCCGGCCGCCGCCGATGGGCGCGCCACCGGCGTCCTGGATCGTGTGGGGGAAAGCGAAGCGCACGCCCTCGCTCTTGCCGATCCAGTTTTCCTGCATCAGCCGCACCTTGTCGGGCCAGCCGTTGAGGGTGGCCTTGGGGTTGCCGATCTGCACGTGGTCGAGCAGCTCGTCGGCGTAGGCGGTGATGTTGAGGTAGTAGCCCGGGATCTCGCGCTTCTCGACCACGGCGCCGGTGCGCCAGCCCTTGCCGTCGATCACCTGCTCGTTGGCCAGCACGGTCTGGTCCACCGGGTCCCAGTTGACGACCTGGGTCTTGCGGTAGGCGATGCCCTTTTCCAGCATGCGAAGGAACAGCCACTGGTTCCACTTGTAGTAGCTCGGGTCGCAGGTGGCGACTTCGCGCGACCAGTCGATCGCCAGGCCCATGGCCTGCATCTGCTGCTTCATGTACGCGATGTTTTCGTAGGTCCACTTCGCGGGCGGCACGCCGTTCTTGAGCGCGGCGTTCTCGGCCGGCAGGCCGAAGGCATCCCAGCCCATGGGCATGAGGACGTTGTGGCCCTTCATGCGCAGGTGGCGCGCGAGCATGTCGTTGATGGTGTAGTTGCGCACATGCCCCATGTGCAGCTTGCCGCTGGGGTAGGGCAGCATCGAGCAGGCGTAGAACTTCGACTTGCCCGCATCCTCGCTCACGCGGTAGGCGTCGATGGCGTTCCAGTGGGCGTGCGCGGCGCGCTCGACTTCCTTGTGGGCGTATTTGTCTTGCATGAACCAGGGGCCGGACCAGCCGGGGACGGGGTGAAAGGAGAGAGGGCGCGCGGTGGCGCGGGGAGATGCGGGATTTTAGGCCTTGGCCCGATCCGCACGCCCGTGCCCCGGCATTCAGCGCGCGGCGGGGGGCGCGCTGTCGGCCACGAAGCCGATGCGCGAGAGGCCGGCGCTCTGCGCCAGGCCGATCAGCTGCACCACGCGGCCATAGGGCGCGGCGGCGTCGGCGCGCAGCTGCAGCTCGGTGGCGGGGTTGCGCCGGGCAGTCTCCTGCAGGCGCTGGCGCAAGGCGTCCTCGGCCAGGGGTTCGTCGTTCCAGTGCAGCTGACCCTGGGCGTCCAGGGCCAGGGAAACAAAGGCATCGGCCGCCGCCGGGGCGGTGGCGGGCACCTCGGCCTTGGGGAGTTCCAGGGCCAGCCGGCTGGCCATGAAGGGGGCGGCAATGATGAAGATCACCAACAGCACCAGCATCACGTCCACCAGGGGCGTGACGTTGATATCACTCATGGGCCGGTCGCCCGTGGGGCGCTCCAGCCTGCCGAAGCTCATGCCCCCACGCTCCGCCGCTGACGCGGGTCGCCGCCCCCCGAGGGGACTGACCTGCCTTGGGGCAGCCCGGCGGCAGGTCTCACGATGGACTCCCTGAATGCGCCAGCAGCTCGCGCAGGTCGCGCGCGAAGCCTTCCAGGTCGGCCTCGATGCGGGCGATCTGGCGGCCCAGCACGTTGTAGGCAAGCACGGCGGGAATCGCCACCGCCAGGCCGGCGGCGGTCATCACCAGCGCCTCGCCCACCGGGCCGGACACCTGCTCGATGCGGAAGGGCCCGTCCAGCCCGATGCCGGTGAGCGCGTGGTAGATGCCCCAGACGGTGCCCAGCAGGCCCACGAAGGGCGCGGTGGAGCCCACGGTGGCCAGCAGCACCTGGCCGAACTGCAGGCGGTGCAGCACGCGGTGCAGGGCATCGCGCAGCACACGGGTGAGCTGCTGCGAGCGGTCGCCGGCAGCGGCCAGGGTGTGGGGTGCTGCGCTGTCCAGGCCGCGCGCGGCCTGCAGCAGGGGCAGCACGATCCGCTGCGGGTCGAAACGGCCCAGGCGCGCCTGGGCGTCGTCCAGGTCGCTGGCCTGCCAGAAGGCGGCGGTGCTCAGGCTCAGGTCGGCTGCGGCGCGGCGCAGCAGCCAGGCCTTCCAGAGAATGACCACCCAGCTCGCGACCGACATGGCCAGCAGCAGCAGGGCCACGGCACGGCCGAGCGCGTCGGCCTGGCTCAGGGTTTGCAAAAGCCCGACCGGGGCGCTGGCGTCCATGGCGCTGGGGTTCTTCTGCCGGGACCCGGGCTCAGCGCAGGCTGAGCACGTCGAACATGTCGTACAGCCCGGCCGGTTTGCCCGCCAGGAAGCGCACGGCGCGCAGGCTGCCCTGCGCGTAGGTGGTGCGGCTGCTGGACTTGTGCGTGATCTCGATGCGCTCGCCGGTGCCCGCGAACAGCACGGTGTGGTCGCCCACGATGTCGCCGCCGCGGATGGCCGCGAAACCAATGGTCGACGGGTCGCGCTCGCCGGTGACGCCTTCGCGCGCGTAGACCGCGCATTCCTTGAGGTCGCGGCCCAGCGCGTCGGCGATCACCTCGCCCATCTTGAGCGCGGTGCCGCTGGGCGCGTCCACCTTGTGGCGGTGGTGCGCCTCGATGATCTCGATGTCGTAGCCCGTGGCGATGGCCTTGGCCGCCATCTCCAGCAGCTTGAGCGTGACGTTGACGCCCACGCTCATGTTGGGCGCCATGACGATGGGGATCTGCTTCGCGATCTGCGCGATCTCGGCCTTCTGCGCGTCGGTGAATCCGGTGGTGCCGATGACCACGGCCACGCCCAGCTTCGCGCATTCGCGCAAATGCGCCATCGTGCCCTCGGGGCGGGTGAAGTCGATCAGGAACTGGCTGCCCGAGAGGCCGGCGGTCAGGTCGGCGGTGATCGCAGCACCACTGGCCTGCCCCGCAAAGCCCGCCGCGTCCTGGCCGATGGCCGGGCTGCCGGCGATGTCGAGGGCGCCGGTCAGGGTGCAGTCGCCGCTGTCGCGCACGGCTTCGACCAGCATTTGGCCCATGCGGCCGCTGGCGCCGGCCACACACACGCGCAGGGCGGCGTTCAAGGCGGCGCTCAACGTGCCGCTCCCGAGCTCTCCAGCGGTGGGTAGACGGTGTCGGGCGATGGCGCCGGCGGCGTCGGCTCGGGCGCCAGGGGGGTGTTCTTGTCCTGGAAGGATTTCAGCTGGGCCTCGGTGGCCTGCAGCGGCGGCACCTTGCCGAACTTGCGCCGCGCGTCGAGCGAAGCCACGAATTCCACCTCGCTGGGCAGCTCGTCGCCTTCAAAACGTTCGAGCGTCTCGCCCTTGAAAAACGCCGTCAGCTTGCGCTGCTGGGGCTCCTGGCCCTGGCGGCGGAAGGTGAATACGTAGTCCCAGCGGTCGGCATGGAACACGCTGGACAGCAGGGGCGAGCCCAGGATGTCGCGCACCTCGGCCCGCGACATGCCAGGCTTGAGCGCCTGCGCCTGCTCACGCGTGACCACGTTGCCCTGCACGATGTCGATCTTGTAGGGGGTGATGATGGTCGGGACGTAGCTGCAGGCCGAGAGCGAGGCCACGGCCATCAGCGCGCACAGGGCGTGCGCCAGACGCGGGGACGGCTTCGTGGAACGGGCGCGGCGGGGTGAGAGGAAATGCATGTGGGCTGACCCTGGAGGCGTAACGCCGTGTGCCGCACAGGGGAAAAATGCGGCAGCCGGCGGACGCTGGCGATATGATCCGGTCATTGTAGCCCCGGGGTCCTGCACCGGAGGGCACCCACCCCAGGGGTCGGCGATGCCCGGTGGCGCTCATTTGCGCCTGTTTCAACCCCTTGCACCTGCCTGCCATGACCAACATCGAAGAACTCAAGAGCACGGGGCTCAAGGCCACCCTGCCCCGGCTGAAGATTCTGGAGGTGTTCCAGAACGCCAAGCAACGGCACATGACGGCCGAAGACGTGTTTCGCGTGCTGCTCGAAGAACGCTCGGACATCGGCCTGGCCACGGTCTACCGCGTGCTGATGCAGTTCGAGCAGGCGGGCCTGCTCACGCGCAGCAACTTCGAGTCGGGCAAATCGGTGTTCGAACTCAACGAAGGCCAGCACCACGATCACCTGGTCTGCCTGGACTGTGGCCGGGTCGAGGAGTTTTTCGACGCCGAGATCGAGAAGCGCCAGCAGATGGTCGGCCAAGGCCCGTGGCTTCGTGCTGCAAGAGCACGCGCTGTCGCTCTACGCCAATTGCAGCAAGACCGACTGCCCGCACCGGGGCAACGTGCACCGCGTCACCTGACGAACGCACCCGGGTTTTCTTCTCAAGAAGCGCCGCGGAACTGGCTTTGCCAGGCCGCAGGCACTGCCCCCTGGAGGGGGTGACGCCGCAGGCGGCGCGGGGGGTGTTCCTTCTACTCACTGCGCGACATGGCCGCGCGGTGGCGTGAGACGAACTCCTGGTAGGTGTCGATGCCGCGCAGCTGCAGGATGGTGTTGCGCACGGCCGCTTCCACCAGCACGGCGATGTTGCGGCCGGCCACCACCTGGATCACCGCCTTGCGCACCGGCACGCCCAGCACGTCCTGGTACAGCGGCTCGTGGGGCATGCGCTCGTAGTCCCGCTCCATGGTTTCTCGGCGCACCAGGTGCACGATCAGCGAGAGCCGCATCTTGCGGCGCACCGCGGTCTCGCCAAAGATGGCCTTGATGTCGAGCAGGCCGATGCCGCGCACCTCGAGCAGGTTCTGCAACAGCTCGGGGCAACGGCCCTCGATGCTGGTCTGGTTGATGCGGTAGAGGTCCACCGCGTCATCGGCCACCAGGCCGTGGCCGCGCGAGATCAGTTCCAGGCCCAGTTCGCTCTTGCCCAGCCCGGATTCGCCGGTGATCAGCACGCCCATGCCCAGGATGTCCATGAACACACCGTGCATGGAGGAACGGTCGGCGAAGTGGCGCGAAAGATAGGCACGCAGCACGTCGATGACAAAAGCCGCCGACTCCTGCGTGGAGAACATCGGGATCTGGGCCCGCTCGCACATCGCGGTGAGGGCGTCGGGCGCGGTCTGCCCGTCGGCCACCACCAGCACCGGCGGCTCCAGCGTGACGATGCGCGCCACGCGGCGTCGGTTGTCGTCCTCACTGGGGCTGGTGAGGTAGGCGACTTCGCGCTCGCCGAACACCTGCACGCGGTAGGGGTGGATGTAGTTGAGGTACCCGACCAGATCGGCGCCGGAACGCGCGGCGCGAATGGCAACCTCGTCAAAACGGCGCTCGGAGGCCCCGAGGCCGGCGATCCACTGCCATTTCAGGGCGTCGCGATGGTCCTCGAACAGGACATCGGCGCTGACGACGGTGGGTTTCAAGGCGAGTGGCGCAGCCGCAGGGCCGCCCCAAGGCTGGTCAGCCCCCTTGGGGGGCAGCGACCCGTGAAACGGTGAAGCGTGGCGGCTCAAAATTCAGGCGGCGGCGTGGGCCGACTGCCAGGACGTGATCAGCTTGTGCAGCTCGGCAGCATCGGTGGAGGTCTTCATCTGCTCGCGCAGGGCACTGTCGCTGAGCATCTCGGCGATCTCGGACAGGATTTCGAGGTGCTTCTGCGCTGCGCACTTCGGGCACCAGCAGGAAGATCATGAACTGCACCGGCTGCTCGTCGGGCGCGTCGAAGCCGATCGGGCTGGCGAGCTGGAACACCGCGGCCAGCGGCTGCTTGAGACCCTTGATGCGCCCGTGGGGGATGCCGACGCCATGGCCGAGCCCGGTGGAACCGAGGCGCTCGCGCGCGAAGAGGCTGTCGGTGATCAGGGCGCGGTTGAGTCCGTGCTCGGTTTCAAACAGCAGGCCTGCCTCTTCGAATGCGCGTTTCTTGCTGGTGGCGTCAACGCCAACGAGCACTTGCACGGCGGGCAATATGGCGGAAAGTCGGTTCATGTGGGCCCTTTCGGACCGCAAATTATGCCGAGTTGGTGTCCCTTGGCTAGACTGCGGGCACAAAAAAGCCGCTTGACATATCAAGCGGCTTGCTGCAATGCAACATTCTTCACGCTCCCGGCGCCGGGAGCCGTGAGCGGGGTCACATCAAACGTTTGACCGTACCGTGGTGATGGTCTTGCGTCTTGTCCTTGTAGCGCAGCACCTGGCGGTCCAGTTTGTCGGCCAGTTCGTCCACCGCCGCATACAGATCGGCATGGACGCTTTCCGCAAACAGGTCGCGCCCTTTGACGTGGACATTGCACTCGGCCTTTTGTCGCAGGTCCTTCTCCTTGAGGTTGTCCACCGTCAACAGCACCTTGATGTCGACCACTTGATCGAAGTGTCGGGAGATGCGTTCCAGTTTGGTGGTGACGTAACCGCGCAAGGCGGGGGTGACCTCGAGGTGGTGACCGCTGATCGTCAGGTTCATAGATGAGCCTCCATTTGCTCCGGGTTGACACAAGCCGCCTGGGGCAAGACCTCCCGACGGCCACGGGGATGTCTTGAGACCACTATGCCCATGAATGCTCGCCGGCGCAAGCCACACGGGGCAACAAAGCGTGATAAACCGATGAAACGCCGCAGTGCCAGAAGCGTAAACTGGCAGCCACACGGGAGTTGGCACGCGACCGAGGGGTGGCCTCAGGTACGAATTTCTTCATGCCCGACACCGTCGACACGTTGAAGCTGGAACAGCGCCTGTTGCAGGAGCAGGTAAGCATTCTCTTGCGCCACCTGCCGGGCATGGCGGTGGGCACCGTGTTGCTGGCCAGTGGCGCCGCCTGGCTGCTGATCCTGCAGCATCAACCATCGAACTTGGTGCTGGGCTGGTGGGCAGGGATGGCGCTGTATTCGGCCTTGCGCCTGGTGCTGTACGGTGGCCGGCACCGATACCCCGTCACCGACGCCAACGCCCGCCGGTGGGCGCTCGTGCTGGTCGCGGCCTCGGGCGGCGCCGGCCTGATGTGGGGCTCGATCACGCTGCTTTTCTTCACCCCCGATGACCTGTACACGCAGGCCATCATCGCGATCGTGCTGTGCGGCATCCTCTCCAGCGCCACCCAGTCGATCGGATCGTACTGGCCCGCGCACCTGGCGTTTGCCATTCCCTGTTCGCTGCCATTTTCGATCCACTGCCTGATCGAGGGCGGTTCGGCCTTGACCATCCTGGGGCTGCTGTCGCTGCTGTTTCTGGTGTTCACCGCCTCGTTCGCGCGCAGCATTCCCCTGTCGCTGCGGCAATCGATCCAGTTGCGCATGGAGAACGAGGCACTGATGGACCACCTCACCCGGGCCAAGGAGCATGCCGAAGCGTCCGAGCGCCGAAAGACGCGGTTTCTCGCCGCGGCCAGCCACGATCTGCGGCAACCCATCCACGCCATGGGCCTGTTTGTCCCCGCGCTTCAGCGCCTGGTGCGGCACGCTCGGCCGTCCCCTCAGGCGCTGGCCGATATCGCCGATCGCATGCATTCGGTGCTGGAGAGCATGGGCCAGTTGCTGCAGGTGCTGATGGAAATCTCCCGGCTGGACTCTGGCGCCGTCATGGTTCGAAGGGCCCCCTGTGCGATCAACCCCGTCCTGTTGCAGGTCGGCGAGGTCTTGCGCGGCCAGGCGAAGGCAAAGGGCCTTCGGCTTCGACTGATGGAAACCCCTCTGTGGGTGCAGGCCGATCCCGCGGTCTTGCACACGGTTCTGCTCAACCTGGTGGCCAACGCGGTGCGCTACAGCGAGCGCGGCGGGGTGCTGGTGGGTGCCCGGCGACGGGGCGACGAGGTGGAGATTCAGGTCTGGGACACCGGCATCGGCATTCCGGAAAGCGACATGCCCCGGGTGTTCGACGAGTTCTACCAGGCCAGCAATGCGCGCCGGGCATCGGCGCAGTCGCGTGGTTTCGGCCTGGGCCTGTCGATCGTCCATCGCTCGGCGGAGTTGCTGGACGCGCGCCTCAACGTGCGCTCGCGCGTGGGCCGGGGCTCGGTGTTCTCGGTGTTCCTGCCACGCTGCGATCCCGTGATCGAGGCGCCCGCCCCCACCAGGACATCTGCACCGGCTGCGCCCACTCAGGTGGTGCTGGTGCTGGACAACGACGAGCAGGTGGTTCGCGCGCTCACGCATTTGCTGAGCGGCCTGGGCCATCGGGTGCTGGGCGCACAGACGATGCGCGACGCCCTCGTCCTGGCATGGAACAACAGCGCCTCGATTTCGCTGATCGTGGTCGACTACCACCTGAGCGAGACCTTCGATGGCCTTCAGGCCATCTCCCGACTTCGGGGCATTCTCGAACGCGAGGTGCCGGCCCTGGTGATCACCGGCGACGCGAGCGTGCACTTGACAGACGAGGACCTGCGGCAGGACATCACCCTGCTGAACAAGCCCGTCGATCCCCGCGCGCTGCAGCGCTGGATGGCCGAGGCCGCCCCATCGGCGGCGGCGATTGTTTAGGATGTGACGGTTCACACCTTTCGACACCCCTTTGTCCCTCGACACCCTCATCACCCACAACACGCTGCTGCCTGCGTCACCCGAATACGGTGACGGCGCCTGCGCGCTGGTGCTCATGGGGGGCGGCGCGCGCACCGCGTACCAGGTGGGCGTGCTCAAGGCCGTGGGCGCCCTGCTGGCGCAGCGCGAGCGACCGCGGGCCCGGCGGTGCCGGTCTTTCCGTTCCAGTGGCTGTTCGGCACCTCGGCCGGTGCGCTCAACGCGAGTTACCTGGGCAGCATCGCCACCCAGGGCCTGCCCGCGCTGTCGCAACTGGCGACGTTCTGGAGCGGCCTGCGCTCGGAACGCGTCTACCGGCTCGAAGCGCCCGGCTGGGTGCGAGCGAACCGCGTGGTGGCCGGGCTCACACTGGCGCGGCAGGTGCGCCGGCACCGAGCACTGCTCGACACGCTTCCGCTGGTGGACACCCTGCACCGCGCGATCGACCTGCAGGGCCTGGAACGCGCGCTGGAGCAACGGCTGATCCATGTGCTGGGCGTCACGGCATCGAGCTACACGACCGGCGAGCACTGGACCTTCTGCCAGACCCGGCTTCGCCACCCGGTGCAGCCCTGGCACCGGCCGGGGCGGCGCTCGGAGTTCCAGCCCATCACCATCGAGCACCTGATGGCTTCGAGCGCCATCCCCTTCCTGTTCCCGGCCGTGCCACTGTGGGTGGACGGGCACAAGGAGCATTTCGGCGACGGTTCGATGCGGCAGCTCTCGCCGCTCTCACCGGCGATCCAGTTCGGCGCGCGCCGCATCCTGGTGATCGGTGTCGGCCAACCCCAGCGCGCCGGCCTGGCCGCGCGCAACGGCAGCGAGCCCACCGCAGGCACCATCGCCGGCCACGCCATGGCCAGCGTGTTCCACGACACCCTGCAGGCCGACGTGGAGCAGACCCAGCGCGTGAGCCAGACCCTGGCGCGGCTGCCACCAGCCCTGGCCACCGCCTTGCCCTACCGGCCGGTGGAGGTGCTGGCGATCCAGCCCAGCTTCTCGCTGGACGAGCTCGCGAGCAAGCACATCCGCGAACTGCCCGCGCCCACCCGCAACACGCTGGCGGGCCTGGGCGCACTGGACACGCGGCGCGGCGCGGCCGGCAGCGCAGCCGCGCTGGCGAGCTACCTGCTCTTCGAACCGGGCTTCGTCAACGCCCTGATCGAGTTGGGCGAACATGACGCCTGGCGGCGAAAGGACGAACTGATGCGCTTTTTTGGCGCATCCGAAGACCTCGGGGCCGGCACCGCAGTGCCATAATTCGGCCTGTTTCACACATGGAGACCCGCATGGAAAGCACGCCCCCCAGTTGCGTGCTTTCAGCCACCCCCGCGACCGTCTGAGCGCCGCCCCCGAGCGGCTTTGGGTCAGGCGGCCGGACGGCTGAAAGCAGCACCCGAACCGCCCCCGAGGCCCGCGGAGCCGGCCTCGACCCTTTGCCAGACAGCACGAAACCGCCGGGAGCGCCGTCATGCTCAACGTATTCACCCTGGCCAATGGCCGCCTGTTCCAGGAAGAAATCGAGTCGCTCGAAGAGCTGGCCCGCTTCAAACCCATCTGGGTCGACCTGGAAGACCCCACCCCCGAAGAACGCCGCTGGGTCAAGCAGCACTTCGGCCTGTCGATTCCCGAAGACGCGATGGACGAGGACATCGAGGAATCGGCGCGTTTCTTCGAGGAAGACAACGGCGAGCTGCATGTGCGCTCGGACTTCCTGATCGACGACGACGAAGACCCGCGCGCAGTGCGCGTGGCCTTCATCCTGAACGAGCACAACGACACGCTCAAAAGCCGGGGCGTGCTGTTCTCCATCCACGACGAGGACGTGCCGGTGTTCCGCCTGCTGCGCATGCGCGCGCGCCGCATGCCGGGCCTGATCGAGGACGCCAAGGACGTGCTGCTGATGCTGTTCGACGCCGACGCCGAGTACTGCGCCGACACGCTCGAGGACATCTACGACGAGATCGAGACCGTGAGCAAGAAGGTGCTCGACAGCAACGCCTCGGACAACCTGCTGAGCGAGGCGCTCTCGGCCATCGCGCGGCACGAGGACATGTCGGGCCGCATCCGCCGCAACGTGATGGACACCCGCCGCGCGGTGAGTTTCATGATGCGCAGCCGCATGCTCAGCGTTGAACAGTTCGAGGATGCGCGCCAGATCCTGCGCGACCTGGACTCGCTCGACAGCCACACGGCCTTCCTGTTCGACAAGATCAACTTCCTGATGGACGCGACGGTCGGTTTCATCAACATCAACCAGAACAAGATCATCAAGATCTTCTCGGTGGCCAGCGTCTCGCTGCTGCCCCCGACGCTGGTGGCCAGCAGCTACGGCATGAACTTCGACTTCATGCCCGAGCTGAAGTGGCACTACGGCTACCCGCTGGCGCTGGCGCTGATGGTGCTGTCGGCGGTCTTGCCGATGCTCTACTTCCGCAAACGAGGCTGGTTGAGGTAGACCTGCTCAGCGCTGCGTCAGCAGCGCGTCGATGACCGCGCCGCTGTAGCGGCTCGCCACCTCGCGCAGGAAACGCGGGAAATCCACATGGGCCGCATCGTCGGCCCGGTCCGAGATGGTGCGCACCACGGCCAGCGGCACGCCGTAGTCGTGGCAGACCTGGGCGAACGCGGCGCCTTCCATTTCCACCGCGAGCGCATCGGGCAACGCCCCACGCAGGGCCAGGCTCTCGGCGGTGGTCGAGACGAACCGGTCGCCGCTGATCAGCAGGCCCTGGTGGCAGCGGGGCGTCTCCAGACCAAAGGCCTGCATCACCTCGGCACCGAGGCGTGCGGGCAATTCGTGCAGCACCCGCTCGCTCGCCTGCACGAGCTGCGTGGTCAGCGTGGGGTCGGCATCGAAGCGGGAGCGGCCATAACCCGGCACCTCGTGGCGCGGAAAGAGCGGCAAAGCGTCCATGTCGTGCTGCAGGAAGTGCCGGGCCACCACCACATCGCCCACGTTCACGCCCGGCGCCAGCCCGCCGGCCACGCCGGTGAACACGATGCGCTGCACGCCGAAGCGCTCGATGAGCACAGCGGCGGTGGTGGCCGCCGCCACCTTGCCGATGCCCGAAAGCACCGCCACCACGTCGTGCCCGTGCAGATGCGCAACGCCAGAACGCGCGCCCGCCCACCACTTGCTGCTGTTCGTCGGGCATGAGCGCGAGCACGGCGGCCAGCTCTTCGTGCAGGGCGCTGACGATGGCGATGGTGGTCACGGAACGGTCCCTCCTGGACGGGCAAAAGAAAAGGCGGCCGAAGCCGCCTTGCATTGTGGCGCAGCGCGCCGGGGCGTCACTTCTTGTCGCGCAACTCGCGCCGCAGGATCTTGCCCACGGGTGTCTTGGGCAGTTCGGTGCGGAACTCCACCACCTTGGGCTGCTTGTAGCCGGTGAGGTTGGTCTTGCAGTACTCGCGCACCTGCGCCTCGGTGAGGCTCTCGTCCTTCTTGACGATCACGAGCTTGACCGCCTCGCCCGACTTCTCGTCCGGCACGCCGACCACGGCGCATTCCATCACGCCGGGCAACAGGGCCACCACGTCCTCCACCTCGTTGGGGTACACGTTGAAGCCGCTGACCAGCACCATGTCCTTCTTGCGGTCCACGATCTTGAAGTAGCCGCGCGCGTCCATCACGCCCACGTCGCCGCTCTTGAAGAAGCCGTCGGCCGTCATGACCTTGGCGGTCTCGTCGGGGCGCTGCCAGTAGCCCGCCATGACCTGCGGGCCCTTGATGGCGATCTCGCCCGGCTGGCCCATCGGCACCTCGTTGCCATCGTCGTCCAGGCACTTCATGTAGGTGTTGGGCAGGGGCACGCCGATGGTGCCGCTGTACTCGGTGCTGGTGGTCGGGTTGCAGCTGGCCGACGGGCTGGTCTCGCTCAGGCCATAACCTTCGCAGATCGGGCAGCCGGTCTTCTCCAGCCAGAGCTTGGCCACCGCGCTTTGCACCGCCATGCCACCACCCACCGAGACCTTGAGGTTGCTCCAGTTGACGGTGTTGAAGTCGGGGTGGTTGCGCAGGCCGTTGAACAGCGTGTTGACCGCCGGGAAGCTGTGGAAAGTGTGCTTGCTGAGCTCCTTGAGCACGGCCGGCAGGTCGCGCGGGTTGGGGATCAGGATGGTCTTGCCGCCCGTGCGCATGGCCAGCATCATGTTCACCGTGAACGCAAAGATGTGGTACAGCGGCAGGGCGCACACGCTGGTGGGCTGCTCGCCAGCCGGCACCTTCTTCATCACGGGGTCGTTCCAGGCCTCGGACTGCAGCACGTTGGCGATCACGTTGCGGTGCTGCAGCACCGCGCCCTTGCTCACGCCGGTGGTGCCGCCGGTGTACTGCAGCACGGCCATGTCGTCGGGCTTGATCTCGGGCCGCTTGAGCGTGCCACGCGTGCCCTTGGCAATGGCGTCGTTGAAGCGCACCGCCTGCGGCAGGCTGTAGGCCGGCACCATCTTCTTGACGTTGCGCACCACGTAGTTCACCAGCGCGCCCTTGAGCAGGCCCAGCTGGTCGCCCATGGCCGTGAGCACCACGTGCTTGGTCGGCGTGTTGGCGATGCACTGCTGCAGCGTGTGCGCGAAGTTCTCGATGATCACGATCGCCTTGGCGCCCGAGTCCTTGAGCTGGTGCTCGAGTTCGCGCGGCGTGTACAGCGGGTTGACGTTGACCACCACGAAGCCTGCGCGCAGGATGCCGGCCACCGCCACCGGGTACTGGGGCACGTTGGGCATCATGATGGCCAGCGCGGTCGCCCTTGACCAGTCCCAGGCCCTGCAGGTAGGCCGCAAAGGCCTGCGAGAGGCTGTCGGTCTGCGCGAAGCTGACGTCCTTGCCCATGAAGCTGTAGGCGGTGCGACCGGCGTGCTTCTGGAAGCTTTCCTCCATCAGGTGCACCAGCGAGGGATATTGCGCCACGTCGATGTCGGCAGGCACGCCGGCGGGATAAGCCCCCAGCCAGGGACGGTTGGCCGTCGGTTCGCTCATTCAGAATCTCCTCGTTCTTGTGGATACAACAACCGGGCATTGTCAGTGGGAAGCAAGGCACGGGGCCTCGTGTTTTTCCCTTACGCGGTTCTGACAGCCCACTCTAAAACCCGCGACTGGCTGCAAGCATGCTACAAAAACCGAAGGGCCGGTGTCGCCACGGGCCCTTCGGGTATCGCTCGGAAATGGACGCTTTCGATTTACTCGACGGCCTTGGTCATGTCCTCGACGACCTTCTTGGCGTCGCCGAAGACCATCATGGTCTTGTCCATGTAGAACAGCTCGTTGTCCAGGCCCGCGTAGCCGGCGGCCATGGAGCGCTTGTTCACGATCACCGTCTTGGCCTTGTAGGCCTCCAGGATCGGCATGCCGTAGATCGCGCTGCCCTTCTGCAGGGCGGCCGGGTTCACCACGTCGTTGGCGCCCAGGATGATGGCCACGTCGGCCTGGCCGAACTCGCCGTTGATGTCCTCCATCTCGAACACCTGGTCGTACGGCACCTCGGCCTCGGCCAGCAGCACGTTCATGTGCCCCGGCATGCGGCCGGCCACCGGGTGGATGGCGTACTTCACGGTGATGCCCTTCTCGGTGAGCTTGTGCGCCAGCTCCTTCACCGCGTGCTGAGCGCGTGCCACGGCCAGGCCGTAGCCGGGCACGATGACGACGGTCTCGGCGTTGCCCAGGATGAAGGCCGCGTCGTCGGCGCTGCCGCTCTTGGCCGTGCGCTGCACGCCGCCGCCGGCCGCGGCCGCCGTGGCGTCGCCACCGAAGCCGCCCAGGATCACGTTGAAGAACGAGCGGTTCATCGCCTTGCACATGATGTACGAGAGGATGGCACCGGAGGAGCCCACCAGCGAGCCGGCGATGATCAACATGGAGTTGTTCAGGCTGAAGCCGATGCCGGCGGCCGCCCAGCCCGAGTAGCTGTTGAGCATGGACACCACCACCGGCATGTCGGCGCCGCCGATGGGGATGATGATGAGCACGCCCAGGATGAAGCCCAGCGCGATCACCAGCACGATGTCCATCCAGCTCTGCGAATGCCAGAAGCCGAAGATGAAGAAGGCCGTGGCCAGGCCCAGCACCAGGTTGAGCTTGTGCTGGCCGGCGAAGGTGACCGGTGCGCCCTGGAACAGGCGGAACTTGTACTTGCCCGAGAGCTTGCCGAAGGCGATGACCGAGCCCGAGAAGGTGACGGCCCCGATGAAGGCGCCCAGCGCGAGTTCGATGCGGTTGCCGCCCGGGATCGCTTCGCCCTTGGCGACGATGGCGAAGGCCCAGGGCTCGGCCACCACGGCCACGGCGATGCAGACCGCGGCCAGGCCGATCATGCTGTGCATGAAGGCGACCAGCTCGGGCATCTTGGTCATCTCGACCCGGTCGGCCATGAGCGCGCCGATGGCGCCACCGACCACCAGGCCACCCAGCACCCAGACCATGCCCTGTGCCTTGCCGCCGGAGAGTTCGACGATGAGCGCGGCGGTGGTCAGCACGGCGATGGCAATGCCGGTCATGCCAAAGATGTTGCCCCGGATCGAGGTGGTGGGGTGCGACAGGCCCTTCAAGGCCTGGATGAAGCAGACGCTGGCGACCAGGTACAGCAGCGTGACGAGGTTCATGCTCATTTGTGCGCTCCCTCAGCTGCGGGCGCCTTGCGCTCTTTTTTCTTGAACATCTCCAGCATGCGCCGGGTGACCAGGAAGCCACCGAAGACGTTGACCGCGGCCAGCGCCACGGCCAGCACGCCCATGGTCTTGCCCAGGTGGGTTTCCGTGAGCGCGGCGGCCAGCATGGCACCCACGATCACGATGGCCGAGATGGCGTTGGTCACCGCCATCAGCGGCGTGTGCAGCGCGGGCGTGACGTTCCACACCACGTGGTAGCCCACGTAGATGGCCAGCACGAAGATGATGAGGTTGAGCACGGTGGGGGATACGGCGTCCATAGGAGTCTCCTCGCTTCAGGTTTTCTTGATCTCGTTGATGCGGTTGCCCTCGCCGAGCAACACGACACGCGGCTTCCACTGCGGCACGGCCGCGTCGTCCACCGGGGAGTAGGTGCAGATGATCAGCAGGTCGCCCACGTGCGCCTTGCGCGCGGCCGCGCCGTTGAGCGAGATGGCGCCCGAACCTCGCGCGGCCTTGATGATGTAGGTCGAGAAGCGCTCGCCGTTGTTGACGTTGTAGAGCTCGATCTTCTCGTACTCGCGCATGTCGGCGGCATCCATCAGGTCCTCGTCGATGCCGCAGGAGCCTTCGTAATGCAGGTCGGCCTCGGTCACGGTCGCGCGGTGCAGTTTCGCGCGCAGCATCACACGGCTCATTTGCGCTTGACCTCGCCGCCTTGCGCCATCAGGCAGGCCGCCACGATGTCGTCTTCCATGTCCACGTGCAGCGCACCGTCCTTGTTGACGATGAGCTTGAGGAAATCGAGCACGTTGCGCGCGTACAGCGCCGACGCATCGGCACCGACCATGGCCGCCAGGTTGGTCTCGCCGACCAGCGTCACGCCATGTTTGACCACCGTCTTGTCGGCCTCGGTCAGCGGGCAGTTGCCGCCCACGCCGTCCGCGCCCTTGCCGGCGGCGATGTCCACGATCACGCTGCCGGGCTTCATGGACTTGACCATGTCCTCGGTGATGAGCACCGGCGCGGCCCGGCCCGGGATGAGTGCGGTGGAGATGACCACGTCGGCCTGCGCCACGCGCTTGGCCACCTCGGCCTTCTGGCGCTCCAACCAGGACGGCGGCATCGGGCGGGCGTAGCCGCCCACGCCTTCGGCGGCTTCCTTCTCTTCGGCGGTCTCGTAGGGCACGTCGATGAACTTGCCGCCCAGCGACTCGACCTGCTCCTTCACGCTCGGGCGCACGTCGGAGGCCTCGATCACCGCGCCCAGGCGCTTGGCCGTGGCAATGGCCTGCAGGCCGGCCACGCCCACGCCCAGGATCACCACGCGCGCGGCCTTGACCGTGCCCGCCGCCGTCATGAGCATGGGGAAGAAGCGCTGGTAGTGGTGCGCGGCGACCATCACGGCCTTGTAGCCGGCGATGTTGGCCTGCGAGGAGAGCACGTCCATGCTCTGCGCGCGCGTGGTGCGCGGCGCGGCTTCAAGCGCGAAGGCGGTCAGGCCGGCCGTGGCCAGGCGCTGCAGGCCCACGGGATCGAAGGGGTTGAGCATGCCGACCACGGTGGCGCCGGGTTTCATCAGGGCCAGCTCGTTGTCGAACGGCGGGCGCACCTTGAGCACCAGGTCGGCGCCCAGGGCGCCGGCCGCATCGGTGATCTCCGCGCCCACGGCGGTGTAGGCCGCGTCGGTAACGCTGGCGGCCACGCCCGCGCCCGATTGCACGCGCACGGTGTGGCCTTGCGCCACGTACTTCTTCGCCGTCTCCGGGGTCACGGCCACTCGGGTCTCGCCCACTGTGGTCTCAGCGGGTACGCCTATCAGCATGAATATCTCCTCACCCACAAGTTGAATGTGAAAGTCGGGCGAGCTTACCCGAAAGCGCCCGATTCGGCCCATGCCTGCGCGCCGCAAAGCCCATAATGCGCGCCATGAACACCCGATGGAAACCCAGCGTCACCGTGGCCGCCGTCATCGAACGCGACGGGCGCTTCCTGCTGGTCGAGGAGCACACGGCCGACGGCCTGCGCCTGAACAACCCGGCCGGCCACCTCGATCCGGGCGAAGGCCCGCTCGAAGGCGTGGTGCGCGAAACGCTGGAAGAGACCACCCACGCGTTCACGCCCACGGCCCTGGTGGGCGTGTACCTCTCGCGCTTCCAGCGCCCGGGCCGCGCGGGCCAGCCGGACGAGGACATCACCTACCTGCGCTTCGCCTACAGCGGGGAACTGGGCGAGGCGCTGCCCGGCCGCGCGCTGGACGCCGGCATCGTGCGCACCCTGTGGATGACACCCGAGGAAATCCGCGCCAACGCCGCGCGCCTGCGCAGCCCGCTGGTGCTGCGCTGCATGGAAGACCACCTGTCGGGGCAGCGCTATCCCTTGTCGCTGGTGTTCACCGACCCCTCGGTCGCCCCCTCGGTTCGCTAGGGCCTGTCACCCCTCACGGGGCAGCGGGGGCCACGTCGCTTCGCATACAGTGAACGTCCATCGCCGATGCCCCGCCCATGAACGAATCCCCCGAAACGTCCGCTCCGACCGCCCTGCCCCAGGGCCTGCTGCCCGCCGACGACGCGCTGCGCGCCGAGTTGCACAACGAGGTGCACGCGCGGCCTTCCGCGCGCATCCGGCTGCCCGCGCTGGTGGTGTTCGTCGCCGTGCTCAACGAGGGCGTGAGCCGCGAGCAGGAACGTGAGCACCTGCGCCGGCTGCCGGGCCAGCAGGGCCTCTCGCCCGAGCAGATGCAAGGCAACTTCCTGCGGCTGCGCTTTGGAGAGCACACGCTGAAGTGGGAGCGCCACACCGAGTTCACGCGCTACTCCCTCGTGCAGGCCCTGCCCGCCGAAGCCGGGCTGGGCGCCAGCGATCCCGACCTGCTGGAGGCCCTGGTGACGCCACCGGGCTGGCTGCGCGACATTCCCGGCCGGACCATCGCGGCGATCCAGCTCGTGATGCTGCACGCCGAGCTGCCGGAGCAGACGCCGTCGGCACAGGCCAGCCTCATGGGGCCGGCCCAGCGCTGGTTCGGCCACCGCACCGTGGTGGCCTCCCAGCTGGGCGGCGGCCACTCGTGGGCGGTGACCGACTTCCACCTGCAGCCCTCGGGCTTCGAACGCGTGCTGGTGATCGCGCCGCCCCACGTCAGCGAAACCCGGGCCGGGCGCATCTCGCAGCGCCTGCTGGAGCTGGAGACCTACCGGCTGATGGCGCTGCGCGGCCTGCCCGTCGCCAAGGCCCTGGGGCCCACGCTGACGCAGGCCGAAGCGCAGCTCGCCAGCATCACCGCGCAGCTGGAAAACAAGTCGGCCTCGGAACAGGATCTGCTCGATCAGCTGGTATCGCTCGCCGCGCGTGTGGAGCGCGCCACGGCCGAGAACACCTACCGCTTTGCCGCGACGCGCGCCTACGACGCCCTGGTCACACAGCGCATCGCCGAACTGCGCGAGCGGCCCATCCCGGGCACGCAGACCATAGGCGAGTTCATGCAGCGGCGCCTGTCACCGGCCATGGCCACGGTGGCCGCGAGCGCGCAGCGGCTCACGTCCCTCTCCGAGCGCGTCTCGCGCACCAGCGCCTTGCTGCGCACCCGGGTGGACATCGTGACCGAGGCGCAGAACCAGCAGCTGCTGGAGAAACTCACGCGCGGCCAGGAAATGCAGCTGCACCTGCAGACCACGGTGGAAGGCCTGTCGATCGCGGCGATCTCGTACTACGTGATCAGCCTGCTGCTCTACCTCGCCAAGGGCGCCAAGGCGGCGGGGCTGCCGATCCAGCCGGAAATGGCGGCGGGCGCCCTGATTCCCCTGGTGCTGTGGGCCGTGTGGCGCACCACGCGGCGGATTCACGCCCGGCTCGGGGCGTCGCACAAGGCCTAAGCCGTCACGGGCCGGGCATTCACCGGCGATGCCTGGAAAGACGCGGCGTCGGTCGTGATCACGCCACCACCCAGGCAGACCTCGCCGTCGTACAGCACCGCGCTCTGGCCCGGGGTCACGGCCCATTGCGGGTCGGTGAAGCCCAGCGCAAAGCCCTGATCGCCCTCGGCCTCGAAACGGCAGGGCGCATCGGCCTGGCGGTAGCGCGTCTTGGCGGCCAGGGTGGCGGCCTCGGGCGCATGGCCGGCCACCCAGCTCGCGTCCTGCGCGCGCAGGCGAGGCGTGAGCAGCCAGGGGTGGTCGTGGCCCTGCACCACCCACAGCGTGTTCTTCTCGACGTCCTTGCGCGCCACGAACCACGGCGCATGCTCGTTGCCGCCCTTCTGCGCGCCCTTCTCGCGCACACCGCCGATGCCCAGGCCCTGGCGCTGGCCCAGGGTGTAGAAGCTCAGGCCCACGTGCTGGCCGAGCACGCGGCCCTTGGCGTCCTTGATCGGGCCGGGCTCCTTGGCGATGTAGCGGTTGAGGAAGTCGCGGAACGGCCGTTCGCCGATGAAGCAGATGCCGGTGCTGTCCTTCTTCTTCGCGTTGGGCAGGTTGATCTCGGCCGCGATGCGGCGCACCTCGGTCTTGGGCAGCTCGCCCACCGGGAACAGCGTCTTGGCCAGCTGCGCCTGGTTCAGCCGGTGCAGGAAGTAGCTCTGGTCCTTGAGCGGGTCCTTGCCCTTGAGCAGCTCGAACGCCCCGGCGCGCTCACGCACCCGGGCGTAGTGGCCGGTCGCGATCTTCTCGGCACCCAAGCGCATGGCGTGGTCCAGGAAGGCCTTGAACTTGATCTCGGCGTTGCACAGGATGTCGGGATTGGGCGTGCGCCCGGCCTGGTACTCGCGCAGGAACTCGGCGAACACGCGGTCCTTGTACTCGGCGGCGAAGTTCACGTGTTCGATGTCGATGCCGAGCACGTCGGCCACGCTGGCGGCGTCCAGGAAGTCCTGCCGCGTCGAGCAGTATTCGCTGTCGTCGTCGTCTTCCCAGTTCTTCATGAAGATGCCGATGACCTCGTGCCCCTGCTGTTTGAGCAGGTACGCGCTCACCGCGGAGTCCACGCCCCCGCTCAATCCGACCACCACGCGCTGTTTGCTTGCCATGGGGCGATTATCCCAGCGTGGCCATCCACCCACGGGTTCCGGGGTGACTGGAGCCGCGCTTGGCCGTACAGTGGGGCGCATGGGTTTTCACCACAGCGTCGGCACACAGAGCCACCGGTTCGACGACCTGCGCACGCTGCTGGCGCGCGCCACGCCCCTGCGCTCGGGCGACCAGCTGGCCGGCGTGGCCGCGGCCAGCAGCCAGGAGCGCGTGGCCGCGCAGATGGCGCTGGCCGAACTCCCGCTCTCGCACTTCCTGCACGAGGCGGTTGTGCCGTACGAAGACGACGAGGTCACGCGGCTGATCGTGGACACGCACGACGCGGCGGCCTTCGCGCCGGTGGCGCACCTCACGATGGGCGATTTCCGCAACTGGCTGCTGGGTGATGCGGCCAGCTCCGAGGCGCTTGCCGCGCTGGCCCCCGGCCTCACGCCCGAGATGGTGGCCGCGGTGAGCAAGCTCTGCCGCGTGCAGGACCTGGCCCTGATCGCGCGGAAATGCCGGGTGGTGACGCGCTTTCGCGGCACCATCGGCCTGCCGGGGCGGCTCGCCACGCGCCTGCAACCCAACCACCCGACCGACGACCTCGCCGGCATCGCGGCCAGCCTGCTCGACGGCCTGCTGCACGGCAGCGGCGACGCGGTGATCGGCATCAACCCCGCGAGCGACAACCTGCCCCAGGTGATGCGCCTGTTGTCCATGCTCGACGAGCTCATCACCCGCTACGCCATGCCCACGCAGAGCTGCGTGCTCACCCACGTGACGAACACGCTGCAGGCGATCGAACGCGGCGCGCCGGTGGACCTGGTGTTCCAGTCCATCGCCGGCACCGAGGCCGCCAACCGCGGCTTCGGCATTCACCTCGCGCTGCTGGCCGAAGCGCGCGCCGCGGCGCTCTCGCTGCAACGCGGCGCGCTGTTCGACGACGGCCGGCGCGGCGAGCACGTGATGTATTTCGAGACCGGCCAGGGCAGCGCCCTCTCGGCCGGCGCGCACCACGGCTGCGACCAGCAGACCCTGGAGGCACGGGCCTACGCCGTGGCACGGCATTTCCAGCCCTTGCTGGTCAACACCGTGGTCGGCTTCATCGGCCCGGAGTACCTCTACAACGGCAAGCAGATCCTGCGCGCCGGGCTGGAGGACCATTTCTGCGGCAAGCTGCTGGGCCTGCCCATGGGCTGCGACGTGTGCTTCACCAACCACGCCGAGGCCGATGCCGACGACATGGACGCGCTGCTCACCCTGCTCTGCACGGCGGGCGTGCACTTCATCATGGGCGTGCCGGGCGCCGACGACATCATGCTCAACTACCAGAGCACCTCGTTCCACGACGCGCTGGCCATGCGGCAGCTGCTGGGCCTAAGGCCGGCGCCCGAGTTCGAGGCCTGGCTGCAGCGCATGGGCGTTACCGAAGCCGGCGACGTGCTGCGCCTGAACCCCACCCTGCCGGCCGCGTTCGCGCCGGCCATCGCCCGGCTGGGCCGCAGCGCATGAGCGCGCCGGTGATCCCCGCTACCTGGGCGCGTTTGCAAGGCTTCACCGACGCGCGCATCGCACTCGGCCGCGCGGGGCACAGCCAGCCCACCGCCGCGCACCTCGCCTTCCAGCTGGCGCACGCCCAGGCGCGCGATGCGGTGCACCTGGCCTTCGACCCCGGCGACCTGGCCGGCGCGCTGCAGGCGCTCGACCTCACCAGCCTGCACCTGCACAGCGCCGCGCCGGACCGCGCCGCCTACCTGCAGCGCCCCGACCTCGGGCGGCGGCTGGACGCCGCCTCGCGGGAGACCTTGCAGCGCTGGCACGCCGACCACGCCAAGATCGAAACACCCGACCTGGCCTTCGTGATCGCCGACGGCCTCTCGGCGCTGGCCGTGATGCGCCACGCCGCGCCCCTGATGGCCGCGCTCCTGCCCCGGCTGCGCGCCGACCCGACCCACCGCTGGACGGCGGCGCCCGTGGCCCTGGTCGAACAAGGCCGAGTGCGCATCGGCGACGAGATCGGCGAAGCCCTGGGCGCGCGCACCGTGGTCGTGTTGATCGGTGAGCGCCCCGGCCTGAGTTCGCCCGACAGCCTGGGCGTCTACTTCACCTGGGCACCCCGGCCCGGCCGCCGCGACGCCGAGCGCAACTGCATCTCCAACGTGCGCGACGCCGGCCTGCCACCCGCGCGCGCCGCCGCGAAACTGCACGCGCTGCTCGCGCAGGCCCGCCAGCGCCAGCTCACCGGCATCGGGCTCAAGGACGAGACGGACGACGGCCCCGCGACCCTGCCGCCCGGCTGAGTGCGGCATGTGGCGCGTGGCACACTGCGCCGATGCCGATCACCATCGATCCCGCCGAGGTCGAGTTCACCGCCATCCGCGCCCAGGGCGCGGGCGGGCAGAACGTGAACAAGGTCTCCAACGCGGTGCACCTGCGCTTCGCGGTGCACGGCTCCTCCCTGCCCGAGGCGGTGAAGGAGCGCCTGCTCGCGCTGAGCGACCAGCGCATCACGACCGAAGGCGTGGTGGTCATCAAGGCGCAGACCAGCCGCAGCCTGGAGCAGAACAAGGCCGAGGCGCTGGAGCGGCTGCAGGCCCTGGTGGACAGCGCTGCGCAACGGTGCCCAAGGCACGCAAGGCCACGAAACCCAGCTTCGGCGCCAAGCAGCGGCGGCTGGAAGGCAAGGCGGCCCGCTCCGGCGTCAAACAATTGCGCGGTCGCGTGCGCGGTTTGGACTGATGGCGGCCCGTTTTTGACGGGTTAAGGTTTTTTTACGATTCCTTTAAGCGCTATTTAGCGGCACGGCGAGGCGCGGATTCCTAGACTGACTCTCCATGATTCGCCGCACATGGGGTGCGGTGGTCATCCCGAGACAAGGCCGGGCCATTCGCCTGCCAAAGGAATCCACACCATGCAATCCCACGCCCTCGAAATGGCGCACGTCGTCGCCACCGCCCGCACCGGCCTTGGCCGCTTCAACCTCTATGCCGGCATCCACAAGGCCTTGCGCGCCTTCATGGCCGACACCCTGCTCACGGTCGGCCGCACCGACCCCACCGACGGCGCGGAGTTGGCGCGCACCGTCGCGCAGGTGGTCGAGCTGATGGCGCTGTGCGCCAACCACGTGGCGCACGAGAACGGCTTCGTGCACCCGGCGCTGGAGGCGCGCTGCCCCGGCGTCTGCGACCGCGTGGCGCAGGAACACGATGGGCACCTGCACCACATCCAGCACCTGAGCGACGCCGCCCAGGCCCTGCCAGGCTGCGACGCGGACGAGCGCGAAGCCGGCCTGCACGCGCTGTACCTCGCGCTCGCCCTGTTCGTGGCCGACAACCTGCAGCACATGCACACCGAAGAGACCGCCCACAACGCCGCGCTCTGGGCCGCCTACACCGACGCCGAACTAGTGGACGTGCACAACGCCCTGGTGGCGACCATCCCGCCGGCCGAGATGATGCTCGTGATGCGCTGGATGCTGCCCAACCTGAACGCGCCCGAACGCCTGGGTGTGATGCAGGAGATGCGGGCGGGCGCACCGGCACCGGTGTTCGAAGGCATGCTCGACGCCACGCGCGGCATGCTCAACGCGCACAACGCGATGAAGCTCGCGCGCGGGCTCGGCCTGCCGCCCGTGCCCGGCTTGCGCAACGGTCTAGGCCGCCACCTCTTCCAGCTCGACCGGGCGCAGCGCCTCGAAGCGGAAACACCCCCGCCCCGTCTTCTGGATGCGCAACTGCGGGCACTGCTCGGCCAGCCGGCGGTGCAGCAACAGCAGGCGGGCTTCCAGGTTGTCGGCCACATCGGGCAGGCGCAGCGAGGCATCGAGCCGCAGCTCGCGGTTGGTGAACTCGCTGCGGCCCTGGCGCTGGCCGTCCTGCAGCAGTTTCCACAGGATCGCCCCCGCCACACCCTTGATCAGGTAGCTGTTGTTGACGAACACGCTGTCGTTGCTGCGGTAGTGCCGCACGCGCAGCGCGGGACCGGCCGGCACCGGTGCCGCGGTGGCGGCGGCGCTCGGGGTCTCCTCTTCGGTGCAGGCCGCTTCAGACGCCTGCATCAGGTCGATCACGGCGCCGAGCTGCCCACCCAGCGCCACCAGCAGGTCCTCGTCTTCGTAGCTGAACCGCAGGTCCAACGGGCTTTCAACAAAGAGCACGCCGGTCACGCGGCCGGCCGACAACAGGGGCACGGCCAGCTGGCTGTGCGGCTCGGACAGGCCGGGGTACGGGATGTCGGTGCCGGCCGGGACGCTGCCGTCGCCGCTCACCAGGCTGTCGCGCATGGCCCGGCTGTAGAGGTAGGCGCTGGCCATGTGGCCGATGCGCACCGGCGTGCGCTCGCGCGCGGCCACGCCGATCACACCGTCGCCCAGGGCGATCTCCGACCCCACGCCCGAGGTGGCGTAACCCCGGCTGCGCAACGGTGTAGAGGCGCTGAGAGGCCGCATCGAGGATCAGCAGCATCGCGTGCGGCATGGCCAGCTCGTTCTCCAACACGTCCAGCGTGGCTTCCAGCACCGCGCCCAGGCTGCGCGCGCTCGACAGGCGCGCACTGGCCCGGCGCAGCACCGCGAGCGCCGCCGGCGGGGGAGGCGGCAGCGGCAGCGGTTCGGCCAGCGGCTCCTGCGGCAGCCGCTCCACCTCGATCACCTCATGGATGTCCGAGCCACGCAGGCGGAACACCTCGGCCATGCCGGTGTGGGAGGCGATGCCGGCGAGCTGCGCCTTCATGCTCTCGAACACCGGCCCCTCCTCTTCGGTGCGCAGGTAGCGCAGGTGCAGGCGGTAGAACACCGCGTTGAGCGGGTTGAGCACCAGCAGCGTCGAGCGCGGGTGGGCCAGCAGGTTCTGGCGCGTCTTGTTGAAGAACTGGAACGACAGCGCGACGTGGCCCTCGTCCACGTAATAGACCTGCGAGATGTAGGCCACGTTGGGCGTGCCGTCGGCCGCCGTGGTCGCCACCATGGCGGGAATCACCCCTTCCAGACAAGGCCTCACCTCGGCCAGGTCCACCGCCGTCATGCGCGCCCCGCGATCGGCTGGCCGGCCTTGCTGCCCGGCGTCTGGTCGAAGGCTTGTTCGGGCTCGAACTCGATCGCCACCACGTCGTCGAGGCGGTGCGTGAGCATGGCCCGCGCGTAGGCGCGGTCGAAGCCGAGCAGGGCCAATTCATGCTCCATGCCGCGCAGGTAACGCTGCAGCACCGCCGCTTCGTCCTCGCGCGCCTCGCGCAGGCGGGCGGTGCGCGTCTTGAGCTGCACGGTCTTGTGGGTGCTGGGCTGGCTGAACACCGCGGCCAGGCGCCCGCTGCGGGCGATGTCGCGCAACAGTTGCGCGGACTGGCTGCGGCACAGGTACACCGTGATGAGGCGGCCTTGCGGCCCGACCTGGCTGCCCACGGCCCGCATGACGCTGGGCGTGAGGTCCGGCCCGCAGCTGCTGACGATGACGGAAACCCCGGCATCCATCATGGCCAGGTGTTCCAGCGTCAGCAGGGGGGAGCGGGGGGGTTCCAAGGGCGGCCACCAAGGGTGCACAGGACGCCGCGATCATAGCGACGGCGGCGGGCCGCGCCAAGCGGGTCAGGGCCTTGTTATTTCGCACGATCGTGCTAAAGTCGCGCCATGGACGCCCGGACCCAGAAGAGTGAAATGACGCGCGCCGCCATCGTGGGCGCGGCGCTGGACCTGGCCGCGTCCGACGGGCTGGAGGCCATCACCCTGCAGGCGGTGGCCGACCGCATCGGCATCTCCAAGAGCGGCGTGTTCTCGCGCGTGGGTTCGCGCGAGGCCTTGCAGAAGGCGGTGATCGAAGAGTTCGGCCGCCGCTTCATCGGCGACGTGTTCGTGCCCGCCATGCAGGCGCCCAAGGGGCTGCCGCGCCTGAGCGAGATCGTGCGGCGCTGGCTCATCCGCCTGCGCGACGTGGAGGCTCACACCGGCTGCCTCTACACCTCCGGCGCCTTTGAACTCGACGACCGCGAAGGCGAGCTGCGCGACCTGCTGCTGGGCGAGGTCACGCGCTGGCGGGCCGCGCTGCGGCGCACCGTGCTGCAGGCGATCGAACTCGACCACCTCCAACCCGACACCGACCCCGAACAACTGGTGGGCGAGATCTGCAGCCTGGCGATCGGGCTGGTCCACGACGTGCGCTTCCTGCGCGATCCGCGCGCCGCCGAACGCGCCCAGGCGACCTGGGCCCGCCTGGTCAAGACCTACGAACACTGACCGCTTCTCTTTTTTTGCCTCAATTTCGCACGATTGTGCGATTTACCGGAGAACGCCATGAGCACCACCCCCTTGCAAACCGCTTCCACCTACTACCAGGCCAACCCGGGCACGCGCTGGCTGCGCTGGGCGCTGGGCCTGTCCGAAAAGCTCTGGCCGGCGCTGGCGGTGCGAGGCGCCTACCGCGTGTTCGGCACGCCACTGCCGCCCAAATGGCTGCACCGCCGCCAGCCCGCGCTGGCCGCCTGGCGGGCCACGCCCTGGCCCTTCGAGCAGGCCAGCATCACGCTGTACGAGCCGCCCGGCGCGCCCGGCCCCGTGGTGCTCCTGCTGCATGGCTGGGGCGGCCACGCCGCGCAGATGCTGCCCCTGGCGCAGGCCTTGATGAACCAGGGCCTGCGGCCCGTGCTGGTGGACCTGCCCGCGCACGGGCGCAGCCAAGGCAGCACCAGCAACCTGCCGCAGTTCGCGCGCGCCATCGAGTACCTCACCGCGCGCCTGCAGCAGCAGGGCCACGAGGTGCGTGCCGTGGCAGCGCATTCGCTCGCCGCCAACGCCCTGGCCTATGCGGCCGCGCGCGGCCTGCCCGTGGCCCGGCTCGCGCTGCTCGCGCCCCCGGCCTCGCCCCATGCGTACACCCGCCTGTTCGCGAAGGTCTTCGGCCTGAGCGAGGACACGCGGGAGCGCCTGCAGCAGCGGGTGGAGGCGCGCGAGGGCATCCTGATGCGCCAGTTCGAGCCGGCGGCGGTCGGCCCGCGCGTGGCCGTGGCCACGCTGATCGTGCACGACCGGGAGGACCGCATCAACCGGTTTGCCGACGCCGAGGCCTACCGCGATGCGATCGCCGGCGCGCGCCTGATGGCGACCGACGGCCTGGGCCACACGCGGCTGTTGCGCGACGAGCAGGTGGTGAACGCCGTCGTGGCGCACCTGCGGGGCTGAGCCGCCCCGCCGCGCGGCTCACTTCATCGCTTCGCTGGGTGCGCGGCTGTGCGCGTTGTTGGTGTCCACCAGCAGGCGCAGCAGCTTCATGAACTCGCCGCGCTGGCGCTCGGACAACGGCGCCAGGATGTGCTCCTGCACCTGCAGCATGGCCGGCACGGCCTCGGCCAGCAGCGCGTTGCCCGCGTCGGTCAACACCAGCTGGCGCGAGCGCCGGTCTTCGGGTGAGGTGCGCCGCTCCAGCCAGCCGCGCGACTCCATGCGGTCGACCACGCCACCCGTGGTGGACGCGTCCAGCGCGATGGTGCGCGCCAGCGTGCGCTGGTCGATCCCGGGGTGGTTGCGCCACGGTCTGCAGCGCCGCGTACTGGACCGGCGTGAGTTCAAGTTCGCCCAGCTCCCGAAGAAAGATGCCGACCGAAATCTGGTGCAGCCGCCGGATGTTGTGGCCGGGCTGATCGTCGATGTCGATGGCCGGAGGCTGGCAGCGCTTCATGAGAGGGGGGGCGGAAGAGAGTCGGGCAGTCGGAGGACGGGAGGGGCTTGCCGGAATCCTAGCATCGCCCATACAATAAGTACACTTATCGTCAGCATGCCTTGCATGTGAAGGAGACAACCCATGACTTCGCCCTCCCAGGAACTCCCCGTGCTGGTGGCCGGTGGTGGCATCGGCGGCCTGGCCGCCGCGCTCGCCCTGGTGCGCCAGGGTTTTCGCGTCAAGGTGCTGGAGCAGGCGCCCGAGATCGGCGAGATCGGCGCCGGCATGCAGCTGGGCCCCAACGCCTTTCACGCCTTCGACGCGCTCGGCGTGGGGGAGCAGGCGCGCAGCCGGGCGGTCTACACCGACTTCATGGTGATGCACGACGCGCTCGACGAGTACCAGGTCGGCAAGATCCCCACCGGCGAGGCTTTCCGCCAGCGCTTTGGCAACCCCTATGCGGTGATCCACCGCGCCGACGCCCACGGCTCGCTGCTTGAAGGCGTGCAGGCCAGCGGCCAGATTCAGTTCCTCACCTCCACGCGTGTGGAGCGCATCGAGCAGGACGCCGCGGGCGTGACGGTGCACGACCAGCACGGCACGGCCCACCGCGGCCTGGCGCTGATCGGGGCCGACGGCGTGAAGTCCGTGGTGCGACAGCAGTTCGTGGGCGACGAGGCCCGCGTGACCGGCCACGTGGTCTACCGCGCGGTGGTGGACAAGGCAGACTTCCCCGAAGACCTGCGCTGGAACGCGGCCAGCATCTGGGTCGGCCCGAACTGCCACCTGGTGCACTACCCGCTGCGCGGCGGCGAGCAGTACAACGTGGTCGTGACCTTCCACAGCCGCGAGGCCGAAGAATGGGGCGTGAAGGAAGGCAGCAAGGAAGAGGTGCAGAGCTACTTCCAGGGCATCTGCCCCAAGGCGCGCCAGCTGATCGACCTGCCCAAGAGCTGGAAGCGCTGGGCCACGGCCGACCGCGAACCGATCGGCCAATGGAGCTATGGCCGCGTCACGCTGCTGGGCGACGCCGCCCACCCGACCACGCAGTACATGGCGCAGGGCGCCTGCATGGCGATCGAGGACGCGGTGACGCTGGGCGAGGCCCTGCGCGTGAACCACAATGACTTCGAGAAGGCGTTCGACCTGTACCAGCGTTCGCGCGTGGCGCGCACCGCGCGCATCGTGCTGAGCTCGCGCGAGATGGGCCGCATCTACCACGCCAGCGGGGTGGAGCGCCTGGTGCGCAACGACCTCTGGCGCGGCCGTTCGCCGGAGCGCTTCTACGATGCGATGGAGTGGCTGTACGGCTGGAACGTCGAGAACTGTCTGGCCCCTCACTGAACCCAGGAGACCCCATGAACGACCTCGGACGACTCGAAGACCTGCCCGCCGACTACGTGGCCGAGCTGCGCGCGCTCAACCTGGTGCCGCTGTGGCCCAGCCTGCGTGGCGTGCTGCCGCCGAAGATGCCGTCGCGCCAGACGCAGGCCACGCACTGGGCCTATCAATCGATCAAGCCGCTGCTGCTCAAGGCCGGCGAACTCACGCCGATCGAGAAGGCCGAGCGCCGCGTGCTGGTGCTGGCGAACCCAGGCCACACGCTGGAGAAGATGCAGGCCAGCGCGGCCATGTACCTGGGCATGCAGCTGCTGATGCCGGGCGAATGGGCGCCCAGCCACCGCCACACGCCCAACGCGGTGCGCATGGTCGTGGAAGGCGAAGGCGCCTGGACCACGGTGGACGGCGAGAAGTGCCCGATGTCGCGCGGCGACCTGATCCTCACGCCCACGGGCCGCTGGCACGAGCACGGCCACGACGGCGACCAGCCCGTGATCTGGCTCGACGTGCTCGACCTGCCGCTGATGTATTACCTGGAGGTGAGCTACCACCTCAACGGCGGGCGCCAGGAAACCCTGCCGGGCCGCGGCGACCGGGCCTATGCGCGGCCGGGCGTGGTGCCCACGCCGGTGTTCGGCCGCAGCGGCAAGCGCTACCCCATGCTGCGTTATCCCTGGGTCGATGCCAAGGCCGCGCTGGAATCGATGGCGGCCGACCGGCCCGACCTCGACGCCGTGCAGGTGACCTACACCAACCCCGAGTCCGGCGAGGACGCCGAGAACGTGCTGGGCTTTCATGCCCTGATGCTGCGTCCGGGCCAGGCGCTCACGCTGCCCGCGCGCTCGCCCGCGGTGATCTACCACGTGATCGAAGGTGCGGCCCGCGTGCGCACCGACGCGCAGGGCTTCGACCTGGTGGTGGCCGACACCTGCTGCATTCCCGGCTACACCGCCACCACGCTCACCAATGCCTCGGCCAGCGCCCCGGCTTTCCTGTTCATCGCCGACGAGTCGCCGCTGCACCGCAAGCTCGGCGTCTACGAAGTGCGCCCCGACAACCAACCCGCCATGCCCTGACCCGGCCTTGAAGACCCATGACCACCTACCTCTTCCCCCGCCCCCCGTCGCTTCGGTTCCCGTGCGCGGCAAGACCGAACAATTCCCCGTCAACCGCCTGTTCTTCGTCGGCCGCAACTACCACGCGCACGCGGTGGAAATGGGCAAGCCGGTGGACAAGACGGCCGAGCGGCCGTTCTACTTCACCAAGGCCCCGCAGACGCTGGCGCTCTCGGGCGCGACCACGCCCTACCCCAGCGAGACGAACAACTACCACTTCGAGATGGAGCTGGTGCTGGCGGTGGGCAAGGCGGGCTTCCGCGTGAAGGCGGAGGACGCGCAGGACATCATCTACGGCTACGCCTGCGGCCTGGACATGACGCGGCGCGACCTGCAGCTGGTGGCGCGCGACAAGGGCCGCCCCTGGGACCTGGGCAAGGACGTGGAGCACTCGTCCGTGTGCAGCGAGATCGTGCCCATGCCGGGCGTGGTGATCGAGCGCGGCGGCATCGAGCTGGCCGTCAACGGCGCCGTGAAGCAGAAGTCCGATGTGGACAAGCTGATCTGGAACATCCGCGAGATCATTGCCGACCTCTCGCTGTTCTACCACCTGCAACCCGGCGACCTGATCTACACCGGCACGCCCGAAGGCGTGGGCGCGGTGCTGCCGGGCGACAAGATCACCGGCAGCGTGGAGGGTGTCGGCACGGTCGAACTTACGGTCGGCCAAAAATCTTGACATCCCCCCGCGCCGCCTTCGGCGTCACCCCCTGAGGGGGCGCACCTGGCGGCCCGGCAAAGCCGGTTCCGCGGGTGCTCTGGCTGCGGTCCCTGGCGCTGGCTAAGATGCTGGCGTCATGCCCTCTTCTCCCTCGTCCTCCCGCACCGTGCGCTGGCTGCTCTGGCTGGCCGGCACGGTGTCGCTGGCGCTGGGCCTCATCGGCGTGGTGCTGCCGGGCCTGCCCACCACGCCTTTCGTGCTGCTGGCCGCGGCCTGTTACGCCAAGGCCTCGCCCCGCCTGCACGGCTGGCTGCTCAACCACCGCTTCCTCGGCCCCATGGTGCGCGACTGGGAGCAGCACCGCAGCCTGACCCGGCGCACCAAGACGGTGGCGATCGGCTCCATGGTGGTGATGGTGAGCCTCTCGGCCTGGGGCTTTCGCCACCAGCCCTGGGTGCTGGCCGCGCTGCTGGCCGCCGCCGCCATCGGCCTGGTCGTGGTGGCGCGCATCCCCACGCGCGAACGCCCCACCTCCTGAGCCGCCTCAGACCGGCTGGCGCGGCGGCAGGCCCCAGACCTGGCGCAGCACCGACAGCGCCGCGACGATGGCCGGGTCGTGCTCGGCGGTCTTGGGGTAGATGAAGCTCAACAGGGCGGCCACGCGCGTGTGCGGCCAGATCACCAGCTCCTCGCGCTCGGCGGCGGGCACGGCCATGTCCTCGCGCAGCAGCGCCAGCCCCAGGCCCGCGCGCACCAGGCTGTAAGGCGCCGACGCATCGTCGGACTCCACCACCTGGTTGGGCAGCAGGCCCTGGCGCGAGAACAGGTCGCGCAGCAGCGTCTGCACATGGCCGGCGTGCGGCGTGCCGATCCAGGGCAGGTCGGCGATCTCGCGCCAGCCCGCGTGCAACAGCCGATCGCGGTAGGCCACCGGCGCCACCACCCGGTAGTGCAGCGTCTGCAGGGGCAGCCCGAGCACGTCGCGCGGGATGTGGGGACCGATGTAGAACGCCGCCTGCAGCGTGGAGGTCGCCACGCCCTCGCGCAGCGTCTCGGCGTCGCCCGAGCGGGTCTTGATGTCCAGCAGGGGCAGCGCCGCCACCAGGCCGCCGAGCAAGGAACCCAGCCGCAAGGCGTCCGGGTCGCCCAGCGTGCCGATGATCAGCGAGCCGGCCACCTCGCCCTGCAACTCCTTGGCGCGGCCGATCAGCGAGCCGGCGGCGGCCAGCACCTTCTCGGCCTCGGGCAGCAGGCGCTCGCCGGCGCGCGTGAGCGCGATGCGCCCGGGCCGCCGGTCGAACAGCGAGACGCCCAGCTCTTCCTCCAGCGCCTTGATCTGCCCGGTGACGGCGGGCTGCGTGACGTGCAGGGCCTCGGCCGCTCGCGTGAGCTGGCCGATCTTGCGCAACCGTGACGAAGGCACGCAGCTGGTAGATCTCCATGCGGGCGGGCGCTCAGTGCGTCAGGAAGCGCGCCTGCGAAGGCTCGATGCCCAGCCGCACCTCGGCCCCGGGCGGGAACAGCGAGAGGCCCGAGAAGTGCGCCTGGTTGGCGACGATCAGGGTCTCGCCCACGCGCACGCGGTAGCGCGAGGTCTCGCCCAGGAACTCGGAGCTTTCCACCCGGCCGTCGAGCCAGATGCGCGAGGCGTCGCCATGTTCGTCGCGCACGCGGATGTGCACGGTGTGCGGCCGGAACGACAGCGACGCCGGCCCGGTGCCCGGGCTCTCCTGGTTGCGCGGCAGCACCATCTCGCCCAGGCCGTCGGCCTGGAAATGCAGGGTCTCGCCGTTGACGTGCGTCACCCGGCCCTGCACGAGGTTGGCCGTGCCCACGAAGCTGGCCACGAAGCGGTTGGCCGGGAAGTCGAACAGCGCGGCGGCCGTGCCCACCTGCTGCAGCACGCCCTTGTCGAGCACGGCCATGCGGTCGGCGGTGGTCATGGCCTCTTCCTGGTCGTGCGTCACGAAGATGGTGGTCAGGCCCAGCGTGCGCTGCAGGTTCTTGAGCTCCTCGCGCATCTGCACGCGCAGGTTCTTGTCGAGGTTGGACAGGGGTTCGTCGAGCAGCAGCAGCTTGGGCTCGATCACCACCGTGCGCGCCAGCGCCACGCGCTGCTGCTGCCCGCCCGAGAGCTGGCTCGGCCGGCGCTGCGCGTAGTCCTGCAGACCCACCAGTTCGAGCGCGGCCCCGACCTTGCGGCGCAGCGAGTCCTTGGGCTCCTTGCGCTCCACCAGACCGAAGGCCACGTTGTCCCACACCGTCATGTGGGGCCACAGCGCGTAGTTCTGGAACACCATGCCCACGTTGCGCAGGTGCGGCGGCGTGCCGGTGATGTCCTTGCCGTCGATCAGCAGTTCGCCGCGCTGGTGCTGGTTGAAGCCGGCGATGAGGCGCAGCAGCGTGGACTTGCCGGAGCCCGAGGGGCCGAGCAGGGCGAAGAACTCGCCCGGCTCGATGCGGATGTTGACGTCCTTGAGCACCTCGGTGCTGCCGTAGCTCAGGCTGATGTGGCGCGCTTCGAGGGAGACCTTGTTCAGATGCATGGCTGTCTTTCGATGTGTCTGTCGTTCAGGGCTGCGCGGCGCGGGTGGGGGCGCGCGATTTCTCCACCACGCGGTGCGAGAGGTAGGTGCCGATGCCACCACCACCACCGCCACCACGCCGAGGGCGGCGCCCGGTCCGCGCCCGGCGATGCTCTGCATGTAGAGGTAGATGCCATAGCTCATGGGCGCCTGGCTCTGCGCCGAGGTGAGCAGGATGGTGGCCGAGAGCTCCACCGCGGCGGTGATGAAGCTGGTGACGAAGCCGGCCAGGATGCCGCCCATCATGAGCGGCACCATGATGCGCCGCACCGTGCTGACCTTGCCCGCGCCCAGGCTCTGCCCGGCCTCTTCGAGCGAGATGTGCACCTGCTGCAGCGCGGCCATGCAGGAGCGCAGCGCGTACGGCAGGCGGCGCACCGCGTAGGCGATCATGATCAGCACCCAGGTGCTGATCACCGGCGTGTCGGTGAACGGGATGTCCACGCCCTTGAACATGCGCAGGTAGCCGATGGCCAGCACCAGGCCGGGGATGGCCAGCGCGATCGAGGCGATGTAGTCGAGCCAGCGGCGCGCGGGCAGCTCGGTGCGGAAGATCAGGTAGGCGATGAGCGTGCCCAGCACCACGTCCAGGCTCGCGGCCATCAGGCAGTACTTGAGGGTGTTGACCACCATCAGCTTGGAGTCGGTGAAGATGGTGGCGTAGTGCTCCAGGGTGTAGCTGTCGGGCAGCACCGAGAAGCTCCACACCTTGGAGAAGGACATCAGCAGGATGCCGATGTGCGGCGCCAGCGTGACCAGCAGCACGAAGCCCACCCAGGCGTAGGCCAGCACCGAGGCCCAGCCGCGCAGCGTGCGGCGCTGCAGCGAATTGCCGCCCTTTTGCAGCGTGGAGTAGTCCTTGCCCTTCATGACGCGCGAGGCCATCCACAGCGCCAGGATGGACAGCACGATCATGATCACGCTGATGACGTAACCCAGCGGGTCCTCGATGCCCACCGAGGTGATGCGCAGGTAGGCCTGCGGCGCGAGCATGTTGGTCACGCCCATCACCAGCGGCGTGCCCAGGTCGTCGAACACCTTCACGAACACCAGCGCCGCGCCGGCCAGGTAACCCGGCAGCGAGAGCGGGAAGATGATGCGCCAGAACAGGCGCCAGCCCTTGGCGCCGAGGTTCTGCGCCGACTCTTCCATGGCGCCGTCGATGTTGCGCATCGCGGCCACGAGGTTGAGCAGGATGAAGGGGAAGTAGTGGATGCTCTCGACGAAGGTCACGCCGACCAGGCCGTCCATGATGGGCACGGTGAAGCCGAACGCGTCGTTGAGCAGCAGGTTGACCGAGCCGCTGCGCCCGAAGATGAGCTGCAGCGCGACCGCGCCCACGAAGGGCGGCATGATCAGCGGCAGCACGCCCAGCGTCTGGATCAGCAGGGCGCCGCGGAACTCGAAGCGCACCGTGAGGTAGGCCAGCGGGATCGCGATCACCGAGGCGAAGAACACCGAGGCCAGCGCCACCACCAGGCTGTTGATGAGCGATTCGCGCAGCAGGCTCTGGCCGAAGAAGTTGCTGAAATGCCCCAGCGTGGGCGCGCCGGTTTCCGTCACGAAGGCGGTGTAGATCACCTCCGCGATCGGCAGCAGCAGAAACAGGAACAGGAAGGCAAACACCAGGCCGGCGAGCAGCCAGTGGCCCCACACGGTGGGGGGGCGCAGCCGGCGCGGCGCGGGCGCGGCGGAACCTGTCAGGACAGCGGACATGGGCAATCTTTCCGGGAAGGGAGGGACCCGCGCGCGGCAGGCCGGCGCGCGGGCGTCACGGGGCGTTCAGGCGCTCACTTGGCCAGCGCGCCGGCCTGGTTGGCCAGGTCGCGCGCGCGCTCGTAGTTGGCCTTGGCCTTCGAGCTCCACAGCTCTTCGAGCCCGGTGAGCTGCTTCGCCACTTCCACGTCGCGCTTGTTCTGGCGGAACAGGTTGAGGAATTTTTCGTCCTTCACCATGCCCTCGGGCACCAGCGACGAGTAGGCGAAGCTGCGGGCCTGGCGCAGCAGCTCGCTGCCGTGCGCGTTGGGTTTGGCGTGCAGCTTGCGGTCGGCCTCGTGGATGGCGCGCGTGGCGGCCTGCAGCTCCTTGAGGCGGAAGGTCACCATCTGGTCGAACAGGCTCACCACCACCTGGTAGCGGTTGCTGGAGAGGTCGGTGTTGAACTGCACCTTGGCGCGCTTGGCGATTTCCTGTGCGTCGGGATAACCGGCCGGCGCCTTGTTGCCGAACGAGGCGTTGGGCAGCACCGGCAGGCGGCTGATCTTCGGGTCGAACAGCAATTCCTGGCCTTCGCGCGAGAGCGTGTAGGCGATGAACTTCTTGGCCTCGTCGGCGTTCTTGCCGCCGCTGATGAGCGCGATGTTGGCCGGCACCACCGCCGTCACCGAGGGGTAGTGGAACTCCACCGGGTAGCCCGAGTACTTGCCGGCCAGGCCGAAGAAGTCGATCACCATGCCGACGCCGTACTGGCCGTTGTTCACGCCATCGGGCACCGCGAAGCTGCGGTCGGTCACGGCCGCGCAGTTGCCCGCGATCTGCAGCATCTGCGTCCAGCCCTTTTCCCAGCCTTCGCCCTGCAGGATGGTCTCGACCGTGAGGTGGGTGGTGCCCGAACGCGAGGGCGAGGAGATGGCCACGTGGCCGAAGTAGGCGGGCTTGGTCAGGTCGGCCCACTCGCGCGGCGCGGGCACCTTGTTGGCCTGCATGTAGCGCGTGTTCCACATCAGGCCGTAGCCCGCGAGCGCCTGGCCGTAGTACAGGCCGTTGGGGTCGTTGATGGGGTAGTTGCCCACCTTGGCTGGCACCTGCGCGTTCTTGACTTCGGGCGCGGCCTGCAGCAGCTTGTCGCGCGCCAGCACTTCGAAGGCATCGGGCGCCGAGGCCCACATCACGTCGGGCCGCTGGCCCACCGCCAGCTCCTTGATGTAGGCGATGCTGGCCGTGGTGTTCTTGTTGAGGATCTCGATCTTGATGCCGGGGTTGGCGGCTTCAAACGCCTTCTTGTAGGCCTCCGTCAGTTCCTTGGGAAACGAGGTGAGCACGGAGACCGTGCCGGCTTGCGCCGCGGACCATGCCGTCACCAAGGAAAGAACCACCACCTTCAGTGCTGCTGTCTGTCGTGCCATGCCTGTCTCCATCGTTGTGTTTGCGACGGGACCAATTTAGCAACAGAAAGCGCGCGCGACCAATCATGGTTTCTGATAGGCCGCATAAACCGCGGCGAGAGTCGGGTAAACCCCGAGCGTTCCGCAGAGGCTTATGCCTTGGCTCGGCGCTCCAGCACTTCAAACGCCGGCAGGGTCTTGCCTTCGAGCACCTCGAGGAAGGCGCCACCGCCGGTGGAGATGTAGCCCACGTCCTTCTCGATGCCGTACTTGGCGATGGCCGCCAACGTGTCGCCACCACCGGCGATGCTGAACGCGCTGCTCTTCGCAATGGCGTCCGCAATCGTCTTGGTGCCGCCCTCGAAGGCCGCGAACTCGAACACGCCCACCGGGCCGTTCCACACGATGGTGCCGGCCTGCATCAGCTGCGCCGCCAGCTTGGCTGCCGTCTCCGGGCCAATGTCCAGGATCAGGTCGTCGTCGGCCACCTCCGTGGCCTTCTTCACCGTGGCCGGCGCGTCGGCCGCGAAGGCCTTGGCCGTCACCACATCGGTGGGGATCGGCACCTCGGCGCCGCGCGCCTTCATGGCCTCGATCACCGCCTTGGCCTCGCCCACCAGGTCGGCCTCGGCCAGGCTCTTGCCGATCTTCAGGCCCGCGGCCAGCATGAAGGTGTTGGCGATGCCACCACCCACGATCAGGTTGTCCACGTTGTTGGCCAGGCTCTTGAGGATGGTCAGCTTGGTGCTGACCTTGCTGCCGGCCACGATCGCCGACCAGGGGCCGTTTCGGGGCCGCGAGCGCCTTGGCGATCGCGTCCATCTCGGCGGCCAGCAGCGGGCCGGCCGAGGCGATGGGCGCGGTCTCGGCGATGCCGTAGGTCGTGCCTTCGGCGCGGTGGGCGGTGCCGAAGGCGTCGTGCACGAAGATGTCGCACAGGGCGCCGAGCTTCTTCGCCAGTTCGGGGCTGTTCTTCTTCTCGCCCACGTTGAGGCGGCAGTTCTCCAGCAGCACGACTTCGCCGGGGGCGACCGAGAAGTCGCCGTCGATCCAGTTGGCGACCAGGCGCACCGGGCGGTCCAGCAGTTCGCCCAGGCGCGCGGCCACGGGGGCCAGCGAGTCCTCGGGCTTGAAGGCGCCTTCGGTGGGGCGGCCCAGGTGGCTGGTGACCATCACGGCCGCGCCGGCGTCCAGCGCCATCTGGATGGCCGGCAGGCTCGCGCGGATGCGCGTGTCTTCGGTGATGCGGCCGGCGTCGTCCTGCGGCACATTGAGGTCGGCGCGGATGAAGACGCGCTGGCCCTTGGCTTGGCCGCTGGAGCAGAGGTCGGAGAAACGGATGAAGGACATGGTGGGCGGGTGGGTCGTCAGAAAGAAGCCCGCATTGTAGGAAACGCGGCCCCCCATGCCCGTCGGCCGCTCAACCCGTGTGCACGAGCGCGACCGGTGGCTCGCCGGGCGAGCGGGCCTGCGACGCCGCGCTGCAGGGCATCAGCGCGTCCAGCGCGGGCTGGTAGGCGCGCGTCTGCACGTCCATCAACCCCAGCACGGAATGGAAGACATGGTCGTGCGAGATCGGCGCCGCCGCGTGCCCGCGCAGGCAGCCCATCGACAGGCCGGTGCGGCGCTGCAGGCCGGGCGAGAACCAGCTCACCATGGGCACCTGGGTCTGCTGCGTCGGCGCCAGGGCGTAGGGCACGCCATGCAGGTAGATCCCGTTCTCGCCCAGCGACTCGCCGTGGTCGGACACGTAGATCAGCCCCGTGTCCTCGCTGCCGCGATCGGCGCGCGCCTTCAGCCATTGCAGGGTCTGGCCCAGGAAATGATCGGTGTAGGCGATGGAGTTATCGTAGGCGTTGACCAGCTGCTCGTGCGGGCAGTCGGACAGCGTGACGCTCTGGCACTCGGGCTGGAACGGCTTCTGGTCGGCGGGCGCGCGTTTTGCGTACGCCGGACCATGGCTGCCCATCTGGTGCATCACCACCACCACGCCGCGCGCGCGGCGCTGCGGATCCAGCGCGGCGAGGCGCTGGTCCAGGCCGTCCAGCATGGCGGCGTCGTAACACTCACTGCCCTCGCACAGGCCGGGCACGGCGTGGTCGCCCGCGTAGGCGTTGGGCACGCGGTCGCACACGCCCTTGCAGCCGGCCTGGTTGTCGATCCACAGCACGGCCAAGCCGGCGCGCTGCAGCACGTCGAGCAGGTTCTCGTGTTCGGGGGTCTTGTCGCCGCCCTGCGCGCGCGTGAGCGGCGAGAAGATGCAGGGCAGCGAGACCTGGGTGTTGGTGCCGCAGGAACTCACCTGGGCGAAGTTCACCAGATCACCTTGCGCCTGCCAGCGCGCGAGCGTGGGCGTGGTGTTGCGCGCGTAGCCGTTGAGCCCGAAGTTCTGCGCGCGCGCGGTCTCGCCGATCACCAGCACCAGCAACGGTGGCCGCGGCTGGTGCGCATAGCTCGCGCCCAGGGCCGCGTCCTGACCCACCGGTTGCAGCGGGCGCACCTGGCGCGGCAGCTGGTCCACCGCCAGGCGGGCGCCGGCGTACACGGTGTTGAGCGGGTTGGCCATGTAGCGCAGGTCCTTGTGGTTGCGCATGAGCGAGGCCAGACCCTGGTAGCTCATCAGCGCCGCCGCCACCAGCAAAGCGAGCGCGGCCAGGGCCCCCGTGAGGTTGCGCACGGCTTGCGGCCCCGGGCTGCGCAGGGCCAGTGGCCGGCGCCAGAGCGCCCACAGGGGCAGCCCGGCCACCAGCAGCACCGTGCCCGGCAGGGCCCACGAGAGCAGGTCGCGCACCTCGCGCACGTCGGTGTGCACCACATTGGCGAGCATGGTGGGGTCGATCACCACCCCGTACTGCCACATGAAGTGGGTGTTGAACGCGGCCACCAGCAACAGCGCGCTGGCGGCGGGCCGAAACACGCGCGGCCAGGCCAGCAGCGAGAGCAGCGCCGCCAGGGCACCCACCAGCAACAGGCCCAGCCCGACGATCAGCGCCAGGCGCTGGGTGGGTGTGCCGCCGAGTCCATCGATGCGCTGCCACAGCGGCAGGTTGCCCAGGCTGGCCAGCCACAGGGCCAAGCCCCACACCGCCACCCTGGGGCGTGTGCGCGCGCCGGGCGGGGAGAGATGGAACGTGGGGAAAAAGCGGGGAAACGCAAAGGGCAACGAGAGCTGCATGGCCGGCATCCGAATGCCAGCACATGCCGGCCCCGCCACTGTGCGCAGCCGACGTTAAATCAACCTTATGCGCGCGGCCAGCGCAGCGTGAAGCGCGTCGTCATCGGCGCTTCGCCCTGGTCGCGCTCCAGCCGCGCGCCCATCTGTTCGGCGATGCGCTCCACCAGGCGCAGGCCCAGCCCCAGGCCACCGCGCTCGGCGGCCAGGGGGGCCGCGTCGGCGCGCTGGCCGTCGTCGCTCACCGAAACACCCAGGTCCGCGCCGGTCCGCCACACCGCCACCGCCACCTGCGAGCCGCTGGGCGTGTGGCGCAGCGCGTTCTCGATCAGGTTGCGCAGCGCGAGTTCCAGCAGCATGGGCTGGGCCTGCACCACCACCGGCTCGTCGGGCTGCGACAGGGAAAGCTCGTGGCCGCTCTCGTAGGCCGAGGGGGCGTGGGCCGCGATCAGCCGCGCCGCGAGTTCGCCCAGCGCCACCTGCCCCGCGACCAGGGGCCCCGCACCCGCGATGGCGTTGCGCTGGGCGCGCGCCAGTTCCAGCAGCTGCGAAAGGATGCGGCCCGCGCGCAAGGCCTCCTGCTCCAGTTGCGCCAACCGCTCGGGGGACGGGTCGTGCTGCGCCGCGCCGGCCTGCAAGGCGAGCGCGGCCAGCGGCGTGCGCAGTTCGTGCGCCACGTCGGACGCGAACTCGCGCTCGCGCTGGGCGCGCGTCTGCAAGGTGTCGACCAGCGCGTTGATCGCGGCCACCGTGCTCGCGAACTCGCGATGGCGGTGCTGCGTGCCCAGGCGCTGGCCCGCGAAGCCGTCGAGCGCGGCCACCTCGCTCGAGAGCTGGTCGAGCGGGCGCAGGCCGCGGCGGATCGCCCACCACAGCAGCAGGCTCACCAGCGGCAGCACCAGCAAAGCGGGCAGGGCCACGTGCTCCGCGATGTCCTTGCCCAGTTCGTAGCGCTGCTTCAGGTCCATGAGCACGATCACGCGCCGCACCCGCCCTTCCTGCGTGGCCTGGGCCGAGTAGGCGCGCCACTCGGGCACCAGGCCCGGGACCTTCACGCGCACCGTGGCGAAGCCCTGCGCGGGCAGGGCCGCCACGTCCAGCCCGCCCACCATGCCATGGGTGTCGGCGACCAGGCGGCCGTCGTCCCAGGCCACCACGGCCACGTCCTGCAGGTACTCGTGCTGCAGGTCGGGCACCTCGGCCGCGGCATGGGGTTCGAGCCGGTAGGGCGTGGCGCTCAGCCAGAGCTTGCGCACCGCCGTCATCTGCCCGTCGGAGAACTGGCGGGCCTCGCGGAAGGCGGTGGACCAGGCGAAGGCGATCAGCGCCAGCCACACCACCACCAGCACCCCGAGCGCCCAGGCCAGCAGGTAGTGGCGCAGGGTCTTCGCGCGCGCGGCCACGGCCTTGTTCATCGCCGCGCCGCTTTCGCGGGCGGCGCGGGCGCGTCCAAGGGCACGAAGTAGCCCACGCCGCGCACCGTCTTGATCAGGGACTCGCCGAGCTTGCGGCGCAGGTGGTGGATGTGCACCTCGATCGCGTTGCTCTCCAGGCCTTCGTCGAAGCCGTACAGCGCCGATTCCAGCCGCGCCTTGGACAGCACCTGCGGCCGCGCCTGCAGCAGCGTGAGCAGCAGCGCGAACTCCTTGCCGCCCAGCGGCACCGGCTCGCCCGCGCGCCGCACGGTGTGGGCCGCCGGATCGACCACCAGCTCGCCGTGCTGGATCAACGGGTTGCTGCGCCCGCCGGCGCGCCGCAGCATGGCGCGCAGCCGGGCGAGCAGCTCGTTCGCGTCGAAGGGTTTGACGATGTAGTCGTCGGCGCCGCTGTCCAGGCCGCCGATGCGGTCGCTCACGCCGTCGCGCGCGGTCATGATCAGCACCGGCATGTCGTGGCGTGGCAGGTCGTCCCGCCCCGGCGCGGGCGCGGGCCGGCGGCGCAGCCGGGCCAGCAGGTCCAGGCCTTCGCCGTCGGGCAGGCCGAGGTCGAGCAGCATGACGTCGAAGGGTTCCACGGCGAGGGCCAGCCAGGCCGCGTCGAGCGAGGGGCAGGTGTCCACCGCATAGCCCGCCTGGCGCAGCGAAGCCTGCAGGCCGCTGGCAATGCCGGGGTCGTCTTCCACCACGAGAGCGCGCATGTGTTTGAAGGGGACGCGGGGTCCGTTGAGGCTGAATCCGTTCATTATGGGTTCGCGCCTTAGCACCGCCTTAAGGCGCATTTAACCTGGGGCTTCCACAGTGCCGCACCATGCACGCACTGTCTCGCCCCCGCTGGGTCACCGGCCCCTTCCGATCGTCCCCCGCCACTTGGCTGCTCGGCCTGTTCACCCTCACCCTGCTCTGGGACCTGGGCGGCCTGGACATGGCGGTGATGCGCGCCATCGGCACGCCGCGCGGCTTTGCGCTGCAGGACAGCTGGTGGCTCTCTCGCGTGCTGCACGACGGCCTGCGGCAGGCCATGACGGGTGGCTGGCTGCTGCTCTGCGCCTGGGCCTGCTGGCCCGGGCTGCAGATGCCCCGGCGCGAACGCTGGACCGTGGTGGCGCTGGCCACGCTGTCGCTGCTGGTGGTCAACCTGGTGAAGAACACCAGCCTGACCAGTTGTCCCTGGGACCTGCAGGCCTTCGGCGGACCGGCGCGATGGGTGTCGCACTGGGCCTGGGGCGTGGCCGACGGCGGCCCGGGGCGTTGTTTCCCGGGCGGCCACGCGTCCAGCGGTTTCGCGTTCATCGGCCTGTGCCTGCCCTGGCTGGACGCGCCGCCAGGCACGCCCCATCGCCCGCGCGCGACCGGCCTGCGCTGGCTGGCCGCCGTGCTGTTCGTGGGTCTGTTGGCGGGTGCGGTGCAAACCCTGCGCGGTGCGCATTTCCCCAGCCACACGCTGTGGACGCTGCTGATCTCCGCCGGCGTGTCGTGGGCGGGCTGGCGGCTGGCCCAGCCGTGGCTGACCCCTTCGAAGAGCGCACGGCCTGCGCCGGCCGTGGGGGAGGCCGATCACCCACCTCGCCGGCCCCGCCCGACCCACCTCCTCGCCGTGCTGCGCCCCCTGCTCATGCCCATGGCCTGCATGCTGGCGGTGCTGTGGCTGTCGCGCGCCGGGCTGGCCTGGTGGCAGGCCGACCGCATCGCCCAGGCCCAGGCGGCGCCATTGGTGTGGTGGGAAGGCTTGCGCTTTGACGCGGTGCTGATGGGCCTGGCCTGGGTGTTGCCCGCCACGCTCACGCCCTGGATGCGCACCCACCGGCGCAGCCAGCGCGCGTGGGGTGTCTTCCTGCGCGTGTACGGCGGCATCGCCCTGCTGCTTGTGGTCTTCATGGAACTGCGCGACCCCGGCCTTCGTGCTGCAGTACGACAGCCGGCCCAACTACCTCTTCGTGGAGTACCTGGGCTACGCGAAGGAAGTGGGCGGCACGCTGATCAAGGACTATTGGGCGCACCTGCTGACCACGGCGGTGCTGCTGCCCACCATCGGCTGGGCCTACGTCCGGCTGACCCGCCCCGCGCCGCACCCACCCGCGACCTTGCGGGTCTGGCAGGCCGGGCTGCTGTCGGCGCTGCTGTTCGTGGCGCTCGCGCTCTGCGCGCGCGGCGCGCTGGGGCACCGCCCGGCCAACCCCGCCACGGCGGCCGTGACCACCGACCACCTGGTCAACGAGTTGCCCCTGAGTTCGCTCTACACCGTGACGTACGCGATCTACCAGTCGCGCAAGGCCGAAGAAGGCGGCATCACCTACGCCGAGATGCCGCAGGAGCGCGTGATCGACATCGTGCGGCGAGAAACCGGGCTGCCGCCCGGCGCCTTCACCGACCCCGCTTCGCCCCTGCGCCACACGCTGACCAGCCCGCACCCGCGCGAGCGGCCGCTGAACCTGGTGATCGTGCTCGAAGAAAGCCTGGGCGCCGAGTTCGTCGGCCGCCTGGGAGGCCTGCCGCTCACGCCGAACCTGGACCGGTTGGGCGACCAGGGCATCTGGTTCGACCAGCTCTACGCCACCGGCACGCGTTCGGTGCGCGGCATCGAGGCGGTGGTGGCGGGTTTTCCGCCGACCTCGGCGGTGAGCACGGTGAAGCTGGCGAAATCGCAGCGCGACTTCTTCACGCTGGCCAGCTTCCTGAAGCCCAGGGGCTACGAGTCCACCTTCTACTACGGCGGCGAATCGCACTTCGACAACATGCGCAGCTACTTCATGGGCAATGGCTTCGACCGCGTGGTGGAGCAGAAGGACATGCCCGCCAGCGCCTTCATCGCCACCTGGGGCGCGTCCGATGGCGACCTGTTCGATGTGGCCCACCAGCGCTTCAGCCAGCAGCCCGCCGACAAGCCCTTCTTCGCCCTGGTGTTCAGCTCGTCCAACCACGCGCCCTTCGAATTCCCGGACGGCGGCTTCGAGCTGCACGAGCAGCCGAAGAACACCGTGAACAACGCGGTGAAGTACGCCGACCACGCCCTGGGGCGCTTCTTCGACAAAGCGAAGCAATCCGCCTACTGGGACAACACCCTCTTCCTCGTGGTGGCCGACCACAACTCGCGCGTGTACGGCCCCTCGGTCATCCCGATCGAGCGCTTTCACATCCCCGGCCTGATCCTGGGCGGCGCGGTGCGCGCACCCGAGCGCATCCGCACGGTGGCCAGCCAGATCGATCTGGCGCCCACGCTGATCTCCATGATGGGCCTGAGTGGCGAGGTTCCGCTGACCGGCCGCGACCTGAGCGACCCGGCGCAGCGCACCCGGCCCGGCCGCGCCATCCTGCAGTTCGACAAGATCCAGGCCTACATGGAAGGCTCCCACGTGGCGGTGCTGCAGCCCGACAGCCCACCCCGGCTCATGAGCTACCTGGATGGCCAGTTGAAGGACAGCACCGAGAGCCACCCTGCCCTGGTGGACAAGGCGCAGGCGCATGCGCGCTACGCGCAGTGGGCCTACCAGAAACAATGGCACCGTTGAAAAACGGTGCCAGGCCTCACCAGCCCAGACCCAGGCGCAGCGGCAGGTAGACCGCCATGCCGCAGACGATGGTGCCGAGCACGCCGCGCTTCCAGAAGAACCAGGCCATGCCGGCGGCCGCGGCGAACAGGCGCGCGTCCTTCCAGGTGGTGATGAGCGCGCCCTGGTTCATCACGATCTCGGGAACGATCACCGCCGCCAGCGCCGCGATGGGCGCGTACTGCAGGCCGCGCTGGGCCCAGTGCGGCAGGCTCCAGGGCTTGCTGGAGATGAAGAAGAAGCCGCGCGTGATCACGGTGATGCAGCCCAGCGCGACGATGGTGAGCAGGGTCCAGGGGTCGAGGTCAAACATGGTGTGCCCCCTGCCCCGGCGCCTGGGGCCTGAATTTCTCGAGCACCAGGCAGATCGCCACCGCGCTCGCGATCGCCACCAGGATGTTGAGCTTGAGCGGCAGCGCCCAGGCCGCAACCGCCGCCGCGCCGGCCACGCCGGCCGAGACGAAGCGCAGCTTCGATGAGGCCAGCGAGCACAGCACGCCCAGCAGCGCAAGGATGCCGGCGAAGCCCAGGCCCCAGGCCACGGGGATCGCATTGGCCAGGGCAATGCCGGCCAGGCTCGCGCCCATCCAGGCCACGTAGTTCACCGCGCAGTTGCCCATGAGGTAGGCCTGCTGCTGCGCCAGCTCTTCCTCGTTGGTGCCCGGGTGCGGATAGCGGCGCGCGAAGAACACGTAGCTCAGGTCGCCGGTGATGTAGCCCTTGATCAGGCGCTCCCAGCGCGGCAGGTGCATCAGGTAGGGCCGCAGGTGCGCCGAGAACACGACGAAGCGCAGGTTCACGCAGAAAGCCGCCGCCAGGATCACCCACAGCGGTGCGCCTGCGGCGATCATGGGCACGGCGGCGAGTTGCGCGCTGCCGGCGTAGACGATCAGCGTCATGAGCACGGCCTCCAGCGCCGACAGGCCGGACTGCACCATCGCCGACACCGGTCATCAGGCCCCAGGCACCGATGCCCATGCGCACCGAGACCTGGTCGCGCACGCCATCCCAGTACTCGGGGCGGTCGCGGTATTCACGGCGGTGGAACATCAGGGCGCCTCTTTCGGCGAGGGCGCGGCGTCCAGCACCTGACCGGGTGCGAGCGCAAACCCGCGCAGGAATTCCGCCGCCGCGAGGCGCTTGCCGCCCGCGCGTTGCAGCTCGGTGAGCACCAGCACACCGCCGCCGGCGGCCACGCGGATGCCATCGGCATCCACCGCCAGCACCTGGCCGGGCGTGCCCTGCGCCGCTGCGGCCTCGGCGTGCGCGGACCACACCTTGATGGCCTCGCCCGCCAGCGCCGTGGCCGCCCCCGGGAAGGGGTTGAACGCGCGGACCCGGCGCGCCAATGTCTCGGCCGGCGCGGTCCAGTCGATCGCGGCCTCGGCCTTTTCGATCTTGTGCGCGTAGGTCACGCCCTCGGCGGGTTGTTTCTCGGCCTTCAGGCCACCACAGGCGGCGATCTCCAGTGCTTCCACGATCAGGCGCCCGCCCAGCGTCGCCAGACGGTCGTGCAGGCTGCCGGTGGTGTCCTGGGCCTGGATGGGCAGGCGCTCGATCAACAGCATGTCGCCGGTGTCCAGGCCGGCGTCCATCTGCATGATGGTCACGCCGGTCTGCGCGTCGCCCGCCTCGATGGCGCGATGGATCGGCGCCGCGCCACGCCAGCGGGGCAGCAGCGAGGCGTGGATGTTCAGGCAGCCCAGGCGTGGCGTGTCCAGCACCCACTGGGGAAGGATGAGCCCGTACGCGGCCACCACCATGGCATCCGCCTGCGCGGCCTCGATGGCGTCACGCGCCGCCCGCGCGTCGTCGGGGTACTTGCCGTCCAGCCGCAGGCTGCGCGGCTGCGCCACGGTGATCTGCTGTTCCTGCGCGAGTTGTTTGACGGGCGAGGGCTGCAGTTTCATGCCGCGCCCCGCCGGCCGATCGGGCTGGGTCAGCACCAGTGGCACGCGAAAGCCGGCGGCGAGCAAACGCTCGAGCGCCACACGCGCGAATTCCGGCGTGCCGGCAAAAATGAGGTTCATGAAGAAGAAAAGGGACCGATGGCGCGACGCCGCGCGGCATCAGGGATGGGACACGGCGTCGACGGGATCGCCGAGCACCTGGTCGTCGGAGAACATCAGCTGCCGCACCACACCCGAGGGGTCCAGGTGCACATGCACCAGGCGCGGCCGCGTGGCTTCCAGGAAGCGGTAGCTCCAGACCTCGCCATCGAAGCGCGCCACGCGCTCCACCATGGCCGGGCGACCCATGCCGCGCAACACGTCTTCGCGCGTCCAGCGGCCGATCTCGATGTGCCGCAGCAGCCAGCCCGCGTCCATCACCTGCTCGTACCGCACCAGGCGGCCATCGGGTCCGAGATCGAGGTTGTGCACCCAGGGGCCCGAGGGCTGACCCGAGTACTGCAAGCGCGTGCCCGCGGGCAGCGTATGAACCAGCGTCGGCCGGCCCAGCCGGGTCTCGATCTCGCTGCGCGGCGTGCCCGTCGCCACCTGTTCGGGCATCAGTGAACAGCCCGCCAGTGCCAGCGCGCTCACCACGACCAGGCCACGCAGCGAAGAAGCCAGAGAGATGTTCATGCGCGCAATGCCTCTCGTTGAGCCTTGACCAGTTTGGATTTGATGCGATCGCGCTTGAGCGGCGAGAGGTACTCCACAAAGACCTTGCCGAGCAAGTGGTCCATCTCGTGCTGGATGCACACCGCCAGCATGCCCTGGGCATCGATCGTGCGCTCCACACCGTTGCCGTCGAGCGCGCGCACCCGCACGGCGATCGACCGCTCCACGCCGTCGTAGATGCCGGGCACCGACAGGCAGCCCTCTTCGCCCTTGCGCTTCTCCGGGCTGGCCCATTCGATCTCGGGGTTGATCAGCACCAGGCGCTCGTCGCGCGTCTCGCTCACGTCGATCACGATCAGGCGCTCGTGCACATCCACCTGCGTGGCCGCCAAGCCAATGCCATTGGCGTCGTACATGGTCTCGAACATGCGCTCGATCAGCGAGCGGATGCGATCGTCCACCGCCTTGACCGGCTGGGCCACGGTGTGCAGGCGCGGGTCGGGGTAACGCAGGATGGGCAGAAGCGACGGCGAATTCATGAAAATCGGGTGGGTTCGGGACAGGTCCAGGCAGGGGCCTCCATTGTCGCGGGGCGACGGCTGGCGGCAAGCCGGTGACAGGCGGAAGACGATGTCGCTATTTTCGCCACTTTTGCGACGGCGCGTGAAATCCCTCCGCCATATACGTTGCCCAATCAATGGCTTGGGCGCAAAATCAAAAGCGACTTGTCAAGACGCGATCGCCGCTCAGGGGCCACTTCATGCCATTGCAAACCCGCCAGTCCGCCGAATTTTTCTTCTTGCGCCAGCGACGTTCGCTGGTCTGCGCCGCCGCCGTGCTGCGCAGCCTCGATCACCGGCAGCGCCTTGGCGCAGAACTTCCCGATCACCTCCGGGCAACGCGCCACCGCCGACCAGGTGGCGCAGAACGGCGTGCCACTGTCCGAACTCGCGCCTAATGCGCCCGACAGCTACACCATCAAACGCGGCGACACCCTGTGGGCGATTTCCGGCGTGTTTCTCAAGACGCCGTGGCGCTGGCCCGAGCTCTGGGGCATGAACCGCCAGGACATCCAGAACCCGCACCGCATCTACCCCGGCCAGGTGCTGTACCTGATCAAGTCCGGCGACCGCGCCATCCTCAGCACGCGCCCCGCGGGCAACGGCGACCCGGCCACCGTCCGCGTGTCGCCCCGCACCCGCTACGAAAGCCTGGGCGACTCGGCGATTCCGCCGGTGTCGCTGCAGGCCATCGAGTCGTTCCTGACCGAACCCATGATCGTCGACGAAGCCACCTTCGCGCGCGCACCGCGCATCGTGCGCAACGCAGGAAAACCGCGTGCTGCTCACCCGGGGCGACCGCGCCTATGCGCGCGCCCTGTACGGCGACGGCCCGCAGAACGAACCGCTGCGGGTCGTGGACGGCAAGTCGATCGACTACCGCGTGTTCCGCAACGCCACCCCCCTGCGCGATCCCACCACGAGCGAAATCCTGGGCTACGAAGCCCAGTATCTGGGCAAGGCCCAATTGGTGAGCGGCGAGACCCAGCGCCCGGCCGCCGACGGCAAGGCCCCGGCCGAGATCGTGCCGGCCTCCATCGACATCGTCGCGGCCAAGGAAGAGATGCGCATCGGCGACCGGCTGTTGCCCGAACCGGAACGTGAACTCAGCCACTTCGTGCCACGCGCGCCCGACACGCCACAAAGCGGCCAGATCGTCTCGGTGTATGGCAACGCGGTGCGCTATGCGGCCCAGAACCAGGTGGTCTCCATCAACCGCGGCCGCGCGCACGGCATCGAGCGCGGCCATGTGCTGGCGCTGCAGCGCGAAAGCAGCCTGATCACCGACACCACCGATCAGACCCGCCCGCAACTGCGCCTGCCCGGTGAGCGCAACGGCCTGATGATGGTCTTCCGCACCTTCGACAAGGTGTCCTACGCGCTGGTGCTGCAGATCACCGACGGCGTGAAGGTCGGCGACCGCTTCGTCAACCCCTGATCGGCGCGATGCCCCGACCCGAGTTGGCCGCCTGGTTGCGGCTGCTGCTCACGCCAGGCGTGGGCCTCGACTCCGCGCGAAAGCTGCTCGCGGCCTTTGGCCTGCCCGAAGCGGTCTTCGCCCAACCGGCCTCGGCCTGGCAGGCGGTCGTCGGTGCCCGCGCGGCGAGCGCGCTGGAGCAGCCCCCCGAAGACCTCGAGGCGCAGGTGGATCGCACGCAGGCGTGGCTGGCCGACGCCGCGGACCGCCACATCCTGACCCTGGGCGATCCGCTCTACCCGCCCGATCTGCTGCAGATGGCCGATCCGCCGGTGCTGTTGTACGTGCTGGGCGACGTGCAGGCCCTGCACCACCCCCGGCGGCTGGCCATCGTGGGCAGCCGCAACCCCACACCCCAAGGCGAAACCAACGCCCGCCAGTTCGCGCAAGCACTTGGGCAGGCCGGGGTCTGCGTGGTCTCGGGCCTGGCCCTGGGCGTGGATGGCGCCGCGCACGATGGCGCGATGCTGGGCGGCGCTCCCACGGTGGCCGTGGTGGGCACCGGGCTGGACCGCGTCTATCCCAAACGCCACTTGGCCTTGGCCCACCGCATCGGGGCGCAGGGCGCGATCGTCAGCGAGTACCCCTTGGGCACCCCCCCGCTGCCAGCCCATTTCCCGCAACGCAACCGCATCATCGCCGGCTTGTCGCAAGGCACGCTGGTGGTGGAAGCGGCCGTGCAGTCCGGCTCGCTGATCACCGCGCGGCTGGCGGCGGAGCAGGGTCGCGAGGTGTTTGCGATCCCGGGCTCGATCCATGCGCCGCAATCGCGCGGCTGCCACGCGCTGATCCGCCAGGGCGCCAAGCTGGTCGAGTCGGCGCAGGACATCCTGGAAGACCTGCGCTTCGCCGAACCGGTACCGCCGGACGACAGCGCCGGGCCGGGCAGCGACCACGGCGCCAAGGAAGACAGCCTGTTGCGGGCCATGGGCCACGATCCGGTGAGCCTGGATGCCTTGCAGGCCCGCACCGGCCTGGACACGGCGCACCTGCAGGCGCGCCTGCTCGAACTGGAACTGTCGGGAGAGGTGGCCCGCCTGCCGGGCGGGTTGTTGCAACGGCAGGGCCAGGGCTGAGCCCCGGCAGGCCCGCTCAGTTGAGCAGGCGCTCGGGGTTGGCCTCGAGCTTGGCCATCGCGTCGCGCGTGGCGCGCACGGTGAGGGCCTCTTCCTCGCTGGGCACCAGCAGGCCAGCCTGCAGGTAGGACGCCACACGCATCGCCTGGATCAGGAAACAGCGCCCACCGTTGGTCACGAACAGGTAGAGCTGGCCACGCTCGCTGCGCCAGGCCAGTTGCACGCTGTTGAGCTTGCCGTTGTGGTCCAGGCCGAACCACGAACCGATCTGCAGCTCCACCGCCCAAGAGCGCATCGCCTCGTTGGGCTGGCTGCCTCCCTGGTTGATCACCTCGATGTTGCTGGCGTCCACGCCGGTGATCATCTCGATGCTCTCGGTGTCCAGGTCCAGGTCGCCCACACCGTTGGCCGGCAGGTAGTCTTCCAGGTTCGCCAGCCGATCGGACAGGTTGTCCAGGCTTTCCTGCGAGATGGGTTCGGTGCGCGACATGAAGGCATCGGCCAGCGTGTCGCTCACCGACTTGATGTGCTGGTCCTGCAGCGAGGTGGGGAAACCCAGCAGCCCCATGCCATGGCGCAGGCGCTGCAGCAGGCCGGGCAGTTGCTGGATCACGCGGGCGCGGTCGTTGCGATTGGGCTTGGCGCTGGCCGCCCACAGCAGGTCGGACGCGACCTGCTTGAGCGAGGTCGTCTCTTCGTGCTTCAGGCCGTACTTCACGCTGGCCACGGCCAGCACATCGACCCACACCTTGAACAGGAAATCGCGTACCTCGTCGCGCACCGGCACATCGTCCAGCAGCTTGCGCAACTCGATCGTGTACTGCACCGACAGGGTTTCCTTCTGCTCCACCTGCTGCGCGACGCTCACGAAGCGGCTGGCGCTGCCTTGCTCGCTGAGGTAGGTGGAGAGGAATTTCTGGAACTCGTCGAACACCAGCTGGAACACGCGTCGCCCGGTTTCGGGGTATTGCTCGATCACCTGCACCACGCGCTTGATCTCGGCCTCCAGCGCGGCCGAGCCGACGTTGGACTCGAAGCCCATCACACAGGAGCCCATGCGGTCGATCAGGCGGCGCGCCGGGTGCTGCAGGGCGCTGAAGAACTCGGGTTCGGCCAGCGCAACACGCAGCACCGGGATCTGCAGCCGCGCGAACCAGACCCGAACGCTCGGCGGAATGCGCTCTTCGGCCAGGATGCTCTGGAACATCAGCGCCACCACCTCGATGGTGGCCTTTTCGGTCGGCGTGCTCGCGGCCTGCTTGAGTTCGGCGGTGCGCTGGCGCAAGGAGGTGGCGACCCGCTCCACATGCGAGGCGTCCACATACACCGCGCCCACACCCGAGGAGCCGGACACGTAGAGACCCGCGGCCACGCTGGGCGACGCCACCTGATGCTGGATCGCCTGCTGCAGACGGGGCGAGGGCGGCAACAGCTGTGTGGCCTCGAAATCGCCACCGACGCGGTCGATCAGCATGCGCTTGAGACGCCCGACCACGCCCTGCGCCCGCATGCGCGCCCGCGCCAGCGGAGACGTGCCCGTCATGAGCCGGGTTTCATCGTGCACACCCATGCCGGACGATGGTGCGCCCGCGCGGCCAGCACCGAAGTTCGATCCCGGCCCCATGCCGGACACACCGCCAGGCGCGGAGGCGGGCATGGACGCCGGCCCGCCGGCCATTCGCTGTCCCGCCGTCATCGGGCGCGGCGCGGTGGTGGCCGCCGCCGACGCGTCGCGGCGCACCACCGGACCTTCGCTGCGGCTGCCCGGCACCCGCTTGACCAGGGCCTGCAGGTCGATTTCCTTCATCACCCCGCTGCGCAACCAGAAACTCGTTCGCGGCCTTGTAGGCCTCATGCAGCTTGGTGGCGATGACCGGCGCCAGCGCGTCCTGCACCAGCACCCAGGCCTCCCGCGTCATGTGAGCGTCCAGCCACTGGTCCACCAGGATGCGCGCGGTGACGCCGGGCAACAGCACGTCGCCCCGAGGCAGCTCCAGCCGGCCTTCCAGGTGCTGGATGCGCAGGCGCAATTCGTTGAGTTCGGTGGACGACTTGTCGAGCACCTGCATGGCCAGGCGCGAGGCCAGGATCTGGTCGTCGATCGCGCCTTCGGCCACCAGCTCCAGCTGGCCCGAGACACTGGTGGGACTGCCGGAGTTGGAGAAGCGCGGCAGCAGCGAACGCTGCAGCGCCTTGCGGCTCTGGTTGAGCCAGGTGGTCTGGTTTTTCTGGAACCCGGTCCATGCGTCGCGACGGGCCTGCATGTCGCGCGCCGAGCCCGCCTGATCGAGGATCGAGGTCAGCCGCGTGTCACAGACCTTGACCCATTCGGGAAGCGCCCGTCCCACATGAACCACGAAGAGTTCACGTGCCTGTTTGGCCAGGGATGAAACGTGCTGATCGGGCGGCGACACAATGTGTGCAGTATGACACGATTGGATTCATCCACAGGCGCCAAGCGCGCGAGGCGCGCTGTATAAGGCGCGCGCTTTCGCGCTTAAACGACAGCACCGGCGTTCGGGTCGTCCGGATCGCCTTCGGTTTTGCTGCTGGTCTTGACCAGGTCTTCGCGCTTGATGCCCAGCCACATCGCCATGGCCGCGCCGACGAACACCGACGAGTAGATGCCGAAGCAGATGCCGATGGTCAGGGCCAGGGAGAAATAGAACAGCGTGGGGCCGCCGAACACCAGCATGGACAGCACCATGGCCTGCGTGGACCCGTGGGTGATGATGGTGCGGCTGATGGTGGAAGTGATCGCGTGGTCGATCACCTGCTGCGTGTTCATCTTGCGCTGGCGCCGGAAGGTCTCGCGGATGCGGTCGAAGATCACGACCGACTCGTTGACCGAATAGCCCAGCACCGCGAGCACCGCCGCCAGCACGGCCAGCGAGAACTCCCACTGGAAGAAGGCGAAGAAGCCCAGGATGATGACCACGTCATGCAGGTTCGCCACGATGGCCGAGACCGCGTACTTCCATTCGAAACGGAACGCGAGGTAGATCATGATGCCCACGATCACCAGCCCCAGCGCCAGCAGGCCGTTGGTCACCAGTTCCTGGCCCACCTGCGGGCCGACGAACTCGGTGCGGCGCAGCTCCACGGCGGGGTTCTGCGCCTTGAGGGCCGCGAGCACGGTCTCGCTCTGCTGACTGGAGGTCTTGCCCGCCTGCACCGGCAGGCGCAGCAGCACGTCGCGCGAGGTGCCGAAGTTCTGCACCGGCACATCGGCGTAACCCAGCGATTCGATGACCTTGCGCACCGAGGTGAGGTCGGCCGGCTGTTCGTAGGCCACCTCCATGACGGTGCCGCCCGTGAACTCGACCGACAGGTGCAGGCCGCGCGTGGTCAGGAAGAAGACGGCGGCGATGAAGGTGAGGAAGGAGATCGCGTTGAGCAACAACGCGTTCTTCATGAACGGGATGTCGCGGCGGATGCGGAAGAATTCCATGGCGTGAGGTCCTGATCAGTCGGCCTTGGCCGTGGCGTTCTGGGCGTCGGGACGCCAGACGGTCCCGATGGAAACGGTCTTGAGCTTCTTCTGACGGCCGTACCAGAGGTTGACCACGCCGCGCGAGAAGAACACCGACGAGAACATGCTGGTGAGGATGCCCAGGCAGTGCACGACGGCGAAGCCGCGCACCGGGCCGGAGCCGAAGATCAGCAGCGCGATGCCCGCGATCAGCGAGGTGACGTTGGAGTCCAGGATGGTGGACCACGCGTGGTCGTAGCCCGCGTTGATGCGCGATCTGCGGCGAAGCGCCCCGGCGCAGTTCCTCGCGCACGCGCTCGTTGATCAGCACGTTGGAATCGATGCGCATGCCCAGGGCCAGCGCCATGGCGGCGATGCCGGGCAGGGTCAGGGTGGCCTGCAGCATGGACAGCAGCGACACCAGCAGCAGCACGTTGAAGCCCAGCGCGATGCTGGAGAACACGCCGAACAGGGCGTAGTAGATGCACATGAACACCACGATCGCGATGAAGCCCCACAGCACGCTGTGGAAACCCTTGGTGATGTTCTCGGCACCGAGGCTCGGGCCGATGGTGCGCTCTTCGATGATTTCCATCGGCGCGGCCAGCGAACCGGCGCGCAGCAGCAGCGCGGTGTCGTTGGCTTCCACCGTGGTCATGGCGCCCGAGATCTGGACCCGGCCACCGCCGATTTCGCCGCGGATCACGGGCGCGGTGACGACCTCGCCACGGCCCTTCTCGAACAGGATGATGGCCATGCGCTTGCCGACGTTCTCGCGCGTGACGTCGCGGAACACGCGCGCGCCCTTCGCGTCCAGCGTGAGGTGCACGGCCGCTTCCTGGGTCTGGCTGTCGAAGCCGGCCTGGGCATCGGTGAGGTTCTCGCCAGTCAGCAGCACTTCGCGCTTGACGACCACCGACTGGCCGCCGCGCTCCGGATAACGCTCGGCACCGAACGGCACCGGCCCGGTGCCGCGCGCGGCCGCCTGGGCTTCCATGCTCTCGTCCACCATGCGCACTTCCAGCGTGGCGGTGCGGCCCAGGATGTCCTTGGCCTTGGCCGTGTCCTGCACACCCGGCAGTTGCACGACGATGCGGTCGGCGCCCTGCTGCTGGATCACCGGCTCGGCCACGCCGAGTTCGTTGATCCGGTTGTGCAGCGTGGTGATGTTCTGCTTGAGCGCCTGCTCCTGCACGCGCCGCGCGGCTTCGGGACTGATGGTGCCCACCAGCCGGAAGTCGGCCGTCTCGGTGACCTGCAGGTCGGCGAACTGGGTGCGGATCAGGTCGCGTGCCGCGCCCAGGGTCTGGGCGTCACCGGCGCGCAGCTCGATGGTCTGGCCGCTGCGGTTGATGCCGCCATGCCGCAGGCCCTTTTCGCGCAGCAGGGTGCGCAGGTCGGTGGCGAGCACGTCGGCGCGCCGCTGCAGGGCGGCCTGCATGTCCACCTGCAGCATGAAGTGCACGCCCCCGCGCAGGTCCAGGCCCAGGTACATGGGCGAGGCGCCCAGGGAAGCGAGCCAGGCCGGTGTGCGGGGCAGCAGGTTGAGGGCCACCACATAGCTGGCATCGGCCGGATCCGGGTTGAGCGCTTTCTCCAGGGCATCGCGCGCCTTGAGCTGATCGTCGGTGCTGTCGAAGCGGGCCTTGACCGAATTGGCATCGAGCTGGATGCGCGTGCTCTGCACGTTCTGCGCCGCCAGCGCCTGCTCCACCCGAATGACCGTGCTGGGCTCGATGCGCACCGTGGACCGGGCCGCCGAGACCTGCACGGCGGGCGACTCCCCGAACAGGTTGGGCAGCGCATAAAGCGCACTGATCAGCAGGGCGACCAGGATGATCGCGTACTTCCACAGCGGGTAACGGTTCATGGTGAAGCCGGGCCTGAGGCCTGGAGTTGTTCAGCGGAGGCGAAAGCGCATTTCAAGGGCCCGGTCCGACACAGCGGCGCCGGGCCGGCTTGCTCAGACGCTCTTGATCGTGCCCTTGGGCAGCACCTGCACGACGGCGGTGCGTTGCATCTGGACTTCCATGCCGTCGGCAAGTTCCACGCCCACATAAATCTCGCCGATCTTGGACACCTTGCCCAGGAAACCACCGGCGGTGACGACTTCATCGCCCTTGCGCCAGGGCCGAGACCATGGCCTTGTGCTCTTTCTGGCGCTTCATCTGGGGGCGGATCATCACGAAGTACAGCACCACGAACATCAGCACCAGGGGCAACATGCCCAGCAGGGTGGATTGGGTGTCGCCAGCGGCTGCGGCTTGGGCGTAAGCGGAGGAAATGAACACGGGAGGTCTCCAACAGGTTCGGGGTCAGGACAACGCCAAAGGCCCGGGGCCGCCTGGATGAGGCGACGCCGGGCACTCCGGACTCAACCGTCGATTGTATGCCGGGGTGGTTCCGCGGATCAGGCGACGCGGGCCAGGTTCGGCGCCGCTTCGGGCTGGCGCCATTGCTGCAGCAGGCCTTCCCGGCGGCTGCGCGCGGCGGCGAGGTGACGCTCCTTCACATGCCAAAGCCCTTGATCTGCTCGGGAAGGCGCGCGATCTCCACCGCCAGGGCGTGGTTCGTGCTGGTCAGGCCGGTCAGCAGGGCCTCGACATCGGAGCGGTACTGCCCGATCAGGGCCCGCTCGGTGCGGCGCTCTTCGGTGCGGCCGAAGATGTCCAGCGAGGTGCCACGCAGGCCCTTGAAACGCGCCAGCAGCTTGAACACCTTGAACATGAAGGGGCCGAACGGCTGCTTGACCAGCTCGCCCCGCTCGTTCTTCTTGGCGATCAGCGGTGGGGCCAAGTGCACCTTGAGCTTGTAGTCGCCTTCGAACTGGCTGGCCAGGCGGGCGTGGAACGCCGGGTCGCTGTGCAGGCGGGCGACCTCGTACTCGTCCTTGTAGGCCATGAGCTTGAACAGGTTGCGCGCCACGGCTTCGGTCAGCGTGGTCTTGCCCAGCGAGGCTTCCGACGCGCGCACGCGGTTCACGAAGTGCCGGTACTGGTCGGCGTAGCCGGCATTCTGGTAGCCGGTGAGGAAGTCGACGCGGCGGGCGATCAGGTCGTCGAGCGAGTCGCGCTTCTTGAACTGGATCACCTGCTCGCCCGCCCCGGCCTTCTGCCACAGCGCGGCCACGGCCTGCAGGTCGTGCGCGGCGCGGCGGCCCCATTCGAAGGCCGCCTTGTTCTTGTCGATCTGCACCGCGTTGAGTTCGATGGCGCGCATCAGCGAAGCCAGCTCCAGCGGCAGCCAGCCCTTCTGCCAGGCGTAGCCCAGCATCATGGGGTTGGTGTACAGGCTGTCGCCCATCAGGCGCGTGGCCGCCGTCTCGGCGTCGAACGTGCCCACCGCATCGGCCCCCCAGGCTGTGCACCAGCGCGTCCACGCAGGCCTGCGCCGGGTTCTGCCAGTCGGGGTTCTTGACGAAGGCCGCGGTGGGCGTGGCGTTCACGTTGAGCGCCACGTGCGTGCGGCCGGCGCGCAGGCGGGCCCAGGTTTCCTTGTTCGCGCTGACGATCGGGTCACAGCCCAGGATCAGGTCGGCCGACGCGGCCGACACGCGGGTGGTGCGGATGTCGTCCTGCCGTGCGCCGATGAGCACATGGCTCCAGGTCGCGCCGCCCTTCTGCGCCAGACCCGCCGCGTCCTGCGTCACGATGCCCTTGCCTTCCAGGTGCGCGGCAACACCCAGCAGCTGGCCGATGGTGATGACACCGGTGCCGCCCACGCCGGCGACGATGATGCCCCAGGCCTCCGCGTCCAGGGTGGGCAGCACGGGCAGCGGCAACGCGCCACCGGTCCATTCGAGCTTGGCCCCGCCTTTTTCCTTCTTGCGCAACTGGCCGCCTTCGACAGTGACGAAGCTCGGGCAGAAGCCCTTCACGCAGGAATAGTCCTTGTTGCAGGTGCTCTGGTTGATGGTGCGCTTGCGGCCGAATTCGGTCTCCAGTGGCTCGACGGACAGGCAGTTGGACTGCACGCCGCAGTCGCCGCAGCCTTCGCACACCAGCTCGTTGATCACCACGCGCTTGTCCGGGTCGACCATGGTGCCGCGCTTGCGGCGGCGGCGCTTCTCGGTGGCGCAGGTCTGGTCGTAGATGATGACCGTGGTGCCCTTGATCTCGCGGAACTCGCGCTGCACGGCATCGAGCGTGTCGCGGTGCTGGATCGCAATGCCCTCGGGCAGGCCCTTCACACTGTCGTACTTCTCGGGTTCGTCGGTGACGATGGTGATCTTCACCGCGCCTTCGGCGCGCATGCTCTGCGCGATCTGGACCACGCTGTGGCCTTCAGGGCGCTCGCCCACCTGCTGGCCGCCGGTCATCGCCAACGGCGTCGTTGTAGAGGATCTTGTAGGTGATGTTCACACCGGCCGCGATGCTCTGGCGCACCGCCAGCAGGCCGCTGTGGAAGTAGGTGCCGTCGCCCAGGTTGGCGAACATGTGCTGGTCGTGGCTGAAAGGCTGCTGGCCGACCCAGGGCACGCCTTCGCCGCCCATCTGGGTGAAGCCCACGGTGGCGCGGTCCATCCAGATCGTCATGAAGTGGCAGCCGATGCCGGCCATGGCGCGCGAGCCCTCGGGCACGCGCGTGCTGGTGTTGTGCGGGCAGCCCGAGCAGAACCACGGCTGGCGCTCGGCGCCGGCCACGCCCTGCGTGAGCAGGGTCTGCATCGACTGCTCCTGCGCCGTCAGGATGGCGAGCTGGGCATCGATGCGCGCCATCACGTCCTCAGGGACGCCGCCGATCTTCTTGAGGCGCTTGGCCACGGCGCGCGCGATGATGGCCGGTGAGAGGTCGGCGTTGGCGCGCAGCAGGGTGCGCGCGCTGGGGTTGGGCATGCTCCATTCGCCACCGCTGAAGTCGCCCTCGACCTCGTCGAACTTGCCCAGCACGTTCGGGCGCACGTCGGGGCGCCAGTTGTAGAGCTCTTCCTTGAGCTGGTACTCGATGACCTGGCGCTTCTCTTCCACCACCAGGATCTCGCGCAGGCCGGTGGCGAACTCGCGCGTGGTCTGCGCCTCCAGCGGCCAGACCACCGACACCTTGTGCAGGCGCAGGCCGATGCGGCGGCAGGTCTCGTCGTCCAGCCCCAGGTCCAGCAGGGCCTGGCGCGTGTCGTTGTAGGCCTTGCCGCTGGCGATCAGGCCGAAGCGGTCGTTCGGCCCGGCGATCACGTTGTGGTTGAGCTTGTTGGCGCGCACATAGGCCAGCGCGGCGTACCACTTGTAGTCGAACAGGCGGGCTTCCTGGTCGAGCGCGTGGTCGGGCCAGCGGATGTGCAGGCCACCGGGGGGCATCTCGAACTCGGGAATGACGATGTTCACGCGCCCGGGATCGATTTCGGCCGTGGCGCTGGATTCGACGATCTCCTGGATCGTCTTCATGCCGGCCCACACGCCGCTGAAGCGGCTCATGGCCAGGGCGTGCAGGCCCAGGTCCAGGATGTCCTGCACCGAGGTCGGAAAAAACACCGGCAGGCCGCAGGCCTTGAAGATGTGGTCGCTCTGGTGCGCGGCGGTGGAGCTCTTGGCCACGTGGTCGTCGCCGGCCACGGCGATCACGCCGCCCCAGGGGGTGGTGCCGGCCATGTTGGCGTGCTTGAAGACGTCGGAGCAGCGGTCCACGCCCGGGCCCTTGCCGTACCAGATGCCGAACACGCCGTCGAAGCGGTTGCTGCCCGCTGGCGCGAAGCCCAGTTGCTGGGTGCCCCAGAGCGCGGTGGCGGCCAGTTCCTCGTTCACCCCGGGCTGGAACACGATGTTCTGCGCCTTCAGGTACGGCGCCGCCTTCTGCAGCGCCTGGTCGTAGCCGCCCAGCGGCGAACCCCGGTAGCCGCTGATGAAGCCCGCGGTGTTCTTGCCCAGCAAGGCGTCTCGCTGGCGCTGCAGCATGGGCAGCTTCACCAGCGCCTGCACGCCGCTCATGAAGGCGCGACCGTGATCGAGTGCGTATTTGTCGTCGAGGGTGACCGTCTCGAGCGCGCGGCGGATGTGGTCGGGCAGGGGGGCGTTCATCGGCTTGTCTCCGTGGGGATGTGGGGCCTGCTTCGTGGGCGGGTCGTGAACGGGGTGTGCAACGGGTAGATGCACGCCTCCAGTGTGGCGCACAGTGTATGCCCCAGTGCGCGATAGGTGTTTGCGTTTCATGCCTGTTTTCACGATGATCGAGAAAGATTCATTCTCAAAACAGGCCATCATGGAAACACTCGACAAGTTTGACATCGCCATCCTGCAAGAACTGCAAAGCGACGGCCGCCTCACCAACGCCGAGCTGGCGCAACGCGTGGGCCTGTCGGCCGCACCGTGCTGGCGGCGCGTGCGGGCGCTCGAGGAGTCGGGCTTCATCCGCGGCTACCGCGCGGAGATCGACCGCGAAAAGATCGGCCTGGGCGTGCTGGCCTTCGTGCGCCTGGACGCCGACCGCAACAGCGGCGACGTCACGCGCACCCTGGAAAACGCGATCCGCCGCATCCCCGAGGTGGTGTCCTGTCATTACATCAGCGGCTCCGGCACCTTCGAGCTGCAGGTGGTCAGCCGCGACCTGAACCACTTCAGCCAGTTTGCCCGGGAGGTCCTGCTCAACCTGCCCAACGTGAAAGACCTGCACACCAGCTTCTCCCTGGGCGAGGTGAAGTCCGGCAGTGCACTTCCGTTGCAGCACCTGGTAACCAGAAGTACGAACACGGCAAAAGGTGCGTGAACTTGAGCACTTTTTTCGCCGCTCGTCTTCGTTTTTTTACCGCCGGTTAACAAAGTCGCCGTAAGTGCTTGAAAAGTGTGAAATTTTTCCTCGGCCACATATTGATCCGCGAAGTGACTTTCCGTAACATCCGCCCATCACCCACCCGTGGGCCGCGTACCTAAAAGTGCTCAGACCCCACTTCTGCACCGTCCTGAAGGAAACGTCGTGAAAAAAGCCCTGTTGCTCCAATCCGCCCTGGCGCTGGCCTTGCGCACCCCGCTGATGGCTTCGGCCGAATCCCAGCTCGTCACCGGCGCGGGCAGCGCGGTGGCCCGCCTGGACTTCCGCGTGACGATTCCCCGGGTGCTGTTCCTGGCCGTGGGCACCGGTGCCGGCGCCTTCGCGACCAACACCACGATCGACACCGTGACCTTCGACTACACCAGCAACCCGGCCGCCGTCGGCACGGGTGCGACCGCCGGCGCGGTCACCGGCAACGTGGTGCCGGTCCGCGTGGTGGGCAACAACGGCCAGGTCACCCTGGCCGCGTCCACCACCGGCGCGCTGACCAACGGCACGGCCGACACCATTCCCTGGTCCGAGATCTCGGCCACCAGCAACCTGGCCGCGCTGCCCAGCCCGGCCATTCCGAACACCGGCGCGGGCGCGGCCTCCAACGTCACGCTGTCTTCGGGCACCAAGATCACCGACCGCACGGCCAACTGGACCTTCAGCTACGCCAACTCGGCCGTGGTGGCACCCGGCACCTACGGCACGACCAACGGCCGCGTGACCTACACCGCCTCCATGCCCTGAGTCTGCGCGGCAGACCTTGAGAGGGCGGCCCCACCGCCGCCATCGGCCTCCCGGAGGGTTTGCCCCGTGCAACCCTCCGTCGCCATTTCAGGCGCCAAGCTTTTTCGGACAGCCACGGTCAGCCAGACACCATGAAGCGCACGACAACCCGATCCAGCCAGGCCCGCCTCGCGGCGGCCGCCGGCCTGGCTTTGTTGTGTCTGGCGGAAATGGCCGCCGCGCACGCCTGGTCGCTGACGATCACCTCCGGCAGCCGCCGCCTGTTCCTGCACGTGGGCAACGGCGCCATGAGCGGCACCAGCGGCACCTTGAATGGCACGGCCGGCACCAGCGGGCCCGTCAACCTGGTGCAGGTCACCGTGCCGGCGGCGCAGCTGGGCAATGGCACGGACCTGGCCATGACCAGCGACAGCACGCAGTCCACCAGCCTGTACGCCGACGGCTACACCACCTGCCCCACGCCCGCCAGCCAGGTCATGGTGGGCGCCGGCTACCGCCGCAACAGCGGCTCGGCCAACGCCACACTCACCGTCTCCTCGCCCACCAGCCTGACCAACGCGGGCGGCGACACCATTCCCTTCACCGAGATCAGCTGGACCGTGTCGGCCCCGGGCAGCGGCGCGCCCAACGTGATCCCGGCCGGCACCTTCAACGGCGGCACGCAGACGCTGGCGACGGTCCCGGGCAACACGTATTTCGAGAACTGCCACTCCTACGTCTACGCCAACAACGCGGTGCGGGCAGCCGGCACCTACAACGGCCGGGTGACCTACACCCTGAGCAGCCCATGACGGCTTTCCGACGCTTCGCCCTGGCGACGCTGTGTGGCCTGCTGACCAGTACCGCCTGGGCCAACCCGCACCGCCTGGACGACTCGCTGAGCCACACGGTGCCACCCAACGTGCAGATGCAGTGGCTGCCCCTGAAATCGGGCCAGCCCTTCGCGGGCGGCATGGAAGCCTGGCTGCGCGTCAACATCCGCATCGACACGCGCGACTGGATCGGGCGCAGCGGGCGCATCTACATGGTGCTGCCGCGCGACGAGGCCTCCACCGTGGAAGCGGTCTGGACCACCCAGGGCCGCCTGCAGGCGGGCCGGCTGGTGTCGGGCGAGCGCGCGCTGGTGCATGCCGGCCCGATCACCACCCCCACGCTGGAAGACCAGTTGCAGGTGCGCCTGCGCTCGAACGCCGACTGGCAGTCGAACAGCCGCCGCCTGAATTTCCATTTCGAACTGGATGCCGACTGATTCCGCCATGCGCCCTGCATTCCTGAGCCTCTTTCGCTGCCCCGCCCTCGCGCTGGGCGCCCTCGCCCTGGCCAGCGCCTCCCACGGCGCGTTCGCGCAGGGCTTCGCGGCCTACATCACGCCCCCGCGCTTCGAGGTGCAGGTCGCGCCCGGTCAGAACCTGCGCCAGGTGGTGGAGATCCAGCACGTGGGGCAGCAAAAAGGCAACTACCGCATCTACACCAACGACTGGACCTTCCTGCCCGACAACTCGGTGGCCTTCAGCGACGCGCTCGCCGCCGACAGCTGCCGGCCCTGGGTCGCGGTCGAGCGGCGCGAGCTGACGATCGAGCCCGGCGCGCGCTACCGCTACCGCTTCGAGATCACGCCCCCGCCGGGCACGCCGGCGCGCGAGTGCCGCTTCGCGCTGATGATCGAGGGCCTGGAGCCCGCGCGCGTGCAGGGCGACCTCAATTTCCCCGTGGGTGGCCGCATCGGCGTGATCGTGTACGCCACCATCGGCGACGCCACCCCGAAGCTGGAGATCACCGGCACCCGCGTGGCCCAGGTGGATGGCCAGCCCAGCGCCGTGGTCGAGGTGCGCAACCTGGGCAATGCCCACGGTCGCCTCGAAGGTTTCGTCAACGGCACCGACGCCAGCGGCGCGCGCTTCGAGATGGCGCCGGCCGACCTGCCCATCCTGCCGGGCGAGACGCGGCGCATCGCGATCACGCCGGTCGCCGAGAACGGCAAACCCACGCCCACGGTGCGCTTTCCGCTGACGGTCAAGGGCAACCTCGAATGGGGCAAGAACCGCCTGCCGCTGGACGCGAGCTTCGCTCCATGAGGGGGCTGGTGCCGCGCCCGTCCCATTGCCTGCTGGCGCTCCTGGGTGCATCGACCCCCTGGCTGGCGGCCTGGGCGCAGAGCGCGGCCCCACCTCCCCCCTCCCCCACCAGCGCACCCGCCTACGAAGACCGGGTGATCGAGGGCCTGCCGCCCGAACCGGCGGAGGACGCCGAGGCCTATGCCTACGACCGCCAGGGCTGGCCGCGTTTTCTGCGCCTGGAGACCCGCCTGGGCACCCAGCCCTTCGACGCGGCGCGCAAGACCCGCATCGGCTATGGCATCTACGGCCTGCTGGAGACGCCCAACCACGGCTCCCTCTCCATCGACGGCACCTACGCGCCCAGCGACAGCAGCGGCACGCTCACGCTGCGCCAGCGCGCGATGCCGCTCTCCGGCGGCTGGCTGATGAGCAACGAGCTGGGCGTGATCAACCCGCCCACGCCCGGCATCCTGCGCCTGCCCGCGCGCATCTACCTGCCTTCGGCCATCGTGCAGGGCATCAGCACCGAGTGGGAGAACCCCGGTGCCGGTCTGCAACTGCAGGCCAGCACCGGTGAACCCGGCCGGCTGGACTTCCTCCCGGCCAACGGCTTTCGCAAGCTTCCGGGCCAGCGCACCTCGTTCGGTGGGCAATGGCGCCTCAACGCGGACGGTGCGAACCCCCTGTCCCACCAGGGCTGGACGCTCGCCCTGCAGCACGAGGACGCGCGCAAGGTCTCCAACCTGGACGTGCCGCTGCAGGCCAGCGACATCGTCGACGCCAACTCCACCCTGCTGGCGCTGCGGCACGAAGGTGCCGAGCACCGCATCCAGGGCCAGGTGCTGCGCACCCAGGCCAACAACCTGAACGGCGCGCGCAGCGGCTTCTGGGTCGACGGCGAATGGGACGACGGCCCGCGCCGGCACGGCCTGGGCGCCTACCGGCTCGAGCAGGACCTGAGCTGGGCCAACCTGCCGCTGGCGAACGACCTCGTGGGCGCCTACGCGCGCACCAGCTGGCGCACGCGCCAGTGGTCGGCCGAGGGCTCGGTGGACTGGCTGGACTCGATCAGCGGGCGCAGCGGCAGCGGTTTCTTCGCCACCGGCTCGGCGCGCTGGCGCCTCAACCGCGACCACACCGTGGGCGCCGGCACCACGGTGCGCCGCTTCGACGGCGACGCCTGGAGCAGCTACGGCGACTGGCGCTTCCAGAACGGCTGGGGCCACAGCGGCCTGCGCCTGGAGTTCGTGCACAGCGACAACGAGGCCAACTCGCGCTGGCTGACCTGGGACCAGGAATGGCTGGTGCCGCAGAGCTGGGCCGTCTCCACCAGCCTGGGCACCGGCGCCTACGACGCCTACCAGGGCCGCCCCCGGGAATCGGTCTGGAGCGCCGCGCTCAGCGTGTCCGCGCCGATCACGAACAAGGCCAGCCTGCGCGGCAACCTCAACACCGAACACAGCAACACCGGGCAATCGCGCCACAGCCTCAACCTGGGCGGCCACTGGCGCATCGACCCGCGCTGGAGCGTGGAGGCCAACTACAACCGCTCCACCGGCCGCAGCCGCTTCAACCCCTCGCTGGACCCGCTGGCGCCGCCGCTGGCCATCGTGATCCCCGAGTCGGACCGCTCCTTCTACGCCGTGCTGCGCTACGAGCTCGAAGCCGGCAGCCGCAACGTGCCGCTGGGCGGCCGGGCCAGCGACGGCGGCGGCCGCATCGTCGGTACGGTGTACTTCGACGCCAACCGCAGCGGCACCCAGGAAGCCAGCGAACAGGGCGTGCCCAACGTCACCGTCTACCTGGACAACCGCTACGCCGTGCGAACCGACAGCCAGGGCCGCTTCGAATTCCCCTTCGTGGCCGGCGGCCCGCGCACCGTGAGCGTGCGCGGCGAGACGCTGCCACTGCCCTGGAACGTGGTGGACCAGGGCCAGGCCAAGGTCGACGTGCGCCTGCGGGAAAGCGCCTCTGTCAGCATTCCGGTGCAGCGCAGCGAGTGAACCCGCGCCGGGCATGCCCTTGCGGCGCGCCAGCCTTCCCCGAGCAGGGGTATTAAGTTTGGAGGAAGTGGGCCGATAGTGGGTCATGCCCCCCCACCGCCTCGCCCTCCCCGCACTGGCCGCCAGTGCCCTGATGCTGGTCCCCGCGACCAGCATCGGCGAGAGCGTGCTGGTGCCTCAGGGCAAGGCCGGCGCCTCGCTCGACTTCCGCATCGTCATCCCGCCCATCATGCGGGTCATTGAAAACAGCCACCCCCCAACTGCTCGACACCGCCGACGGCAAGGCCAGCGCCGAACAACGCCTGGTGGTGATGTCCAACATGAAACGGGGCTTCTGCGTCTCGCTGCGGCGCGCCGCGCCCCAACTCGGCACCTGGGAGCTGCAAACCGCCCCACAAAGCGGCGTTCAGCTCAGCCCGGTGGCCGACGGCTACCGCCTCTGCGGCACCCGCCCGGGGCAATACACCGTGCTGCTGCAGCACCGCTTCGGCACCGGCGACAGCCGCGCCAACGCGCTTCACTGGCCGGTGCAGACCGACATCTCGGCCATTTAACCGTTCGTCGTGGCCGCTGGTCCACGAAAACGGGTTTCGGGATGTAAACCCCTCATCCGCGCGCAAACGGCCATTCAACAGGTCAATTGCTGCACTGCGCCATTTTGGTCTGCACTTATGACTTGATCACTCCGCCGCGTGCGGTTTGATGCCATTACGCTGCCACACCCGGCGGATGGTGGTGGCGCCCAGACCCAGGTAAGAGGCCAGCGTGCGCGTGCTCCACTGCGCGGCTTCGGCCGGTTGTTCGTGCAGCGTCGTGCTCACGATATGCGACTCGAGCGCCGACGTCACGCTCGGTGTGCGCCCCGAACGCGGCGCGTCCTGCAGCAGGACCTCGAGGCCGCCTTCGATGAAGCGCCGCCGCCACAAGGCCACCTGCCGCCGATCGAGCTTGACCTCGTCCGCAATGTCCTTGTTCTGCCACCCTTGCGCCGCCAGCAGGATGACGCTGGCGCGCTGCTTCACGCGGGCCTCGACCCGCCGTCCCTGGGCCAGCGTGCGCAAGGCACGCTCGGTTTTTGCATCCAGCTCGATCGCTTCGGCCACTCGCATCGCTTCACCTCCTGGCGCATTGTGAGTCCGCTCAAGAACATAAGTTCCATCAATTAAGGCGCACACCCCTCGCACGGCACTTGGCCTCGCATCGAAGCAAGGTTCAGTCCTACACAAGCCTCGTGGCTTAACTCAAAGCTCGTTACATCTCGCGCTTTTTCGTGGCCTAAAAAGAAAAGGCGAACGCAGCGCTGCATGCCTGCGAACCGTCAACGAACCCAGGGAGTGCACCTATGCCGTGCTTCAGTCACCCGTTATTCCTGTGCGCCGCGCGCGCTTTCCGAGTGCATTCCATGCACCGGCATGGGGCCCCGCCATCGGCCCGTTCCATCTTCAGCGGGCGCTGACTGACATGGCCCGCGCGCGCACCCATCCCCGGGAGAGGCCGTCACCCTCGCCCGCGCCCACCGAAGCCGGCCCGGGCGTCGTCGTCCCGCTCTACAACGAACACGACCTCGCCCGCAGCCTCACCCCCTGGGCCGATCTCGCGCGGCGCCAGCAGAAGGTCAAGGCCTGGCTGGTGCTCACCGATCTGTGCGTGCTCGCGCTGTGTTTCGTGGCGGGCCGCCTGCCCGCGTGGCTGCGCGACGAGATCAGCCTCTCGCAGGCCATGAACGTGTGGTGGGCCGCCAATGGCCACCTGCGCCTCACGCTGTTCGCCGCGGTCGCGCTGACCATGGTGAGCTGGATGTGGACCGTGCAGGGCCACTACTCGGCGCACCGCCGCAAGCCCTGGTGGGACGAGACCCGCCAGCTGATCCAGGTGATCGTGCTCGCGGCCTTGCTCGATGCCATGGTCATCTACCTCGCCAAGTGGCCGCTCTCGCGCCTGTGGACCGGCGCCACCTGGGGCCTGGTGCTCGTCCTGCTGCCGCTGTCGCGCCTGGCCGTGCGCCACGGGTTGCTGCGCGCGGGCCTGCTCGCGCAACCCTATGTGCTCATCGGCCACCCCGACGACGTGGAGAAGGCCGCGGCCGCCCTGGCCAGCGAGCCGCTGCTGGGCTACAAGCCGGTGGCTGTGGTCTGTCCCGACCCCGGCGCGCGGCTGGTCCAGCTCGGCGGCGGGCACGTCGCCGCACCGACCGCGCTGACGCCGGGCGTGCGCGAGTTCCTCGCCCGGCCCGGGCCCCACCAGCTGGTGGGCGTGCTCGGCATCCGGGACAACAACTGGCTGCGCGAACTCGCCGAGGAACTCATGCTCACGCGCGACGACCTCGTCATGGTGCCCGCGCTCGGCGGCCTGCCCATCTACGGCATGGAAGTCTCGCACTTCTTCAGCCACGACGTGCTGCTGCTGCGCGCGCGCAACAACCTCAACCGGCGCGGTCCGCAGGTGCTCAAGCGCGCGCTCGACATCGTGGGCGCCACCGCCCTGCTGGTGCTGCTCGCGCCGCTGTTTGCCTGGGTCGCCTGGCGCATCAAACGCGACGACGCGGGGCCCGCCTTCTTCGTGCAGAAGCGCGTGGGCGTGGACGGCCAGCTGTTCGACTTCATCAAGTTCCGCAGCATGGTGATGGACGCCGACGGCGCCCTGGAGCGCTGGAAGACCGAGAATCAAAAGCTCTACGTGCAGTACCTGGCCAGCAACTTCAAGCTCGCCAACGACCCGCGCATCACGAAGATCGGCCGCCTGATCCGCCGCACCAGCATCGACGAGTTGCCCCAGCTCATCAACGTGCTGCGCGGCGACATGAGCCTGGTCGGCCCGCGCCCGCTGCTGGCGCGCGAGCTGGACGAGTACGGCAAGAGCATCGCCGCCTACGGCAAGGCCCGCCCCGGCATCACCGGCCTGTGGCAGATCAGCGGCCGCAGCACCAGCACGTTCCAGCACCGCATCAACATGGACCTCTGGTACGTGCGCAACTGGTCGCTCTGGTACGACCTCGTGATCATGCTGCGCACCGTGCGCGTGGTCCTCAGACAAGAAGGAGCCTGCTGATGAACACCCCTGACACCATTTACGTCGCCGGTCACCGCGGCATGGTCGGTTCGGCCATCGTGCGGCAGCTGCGCGCGGCCGGCCATCCCGCCAGCCACATCGTGACGCGCACGCACGCCGACCTCAACCTGACCGACCAGGCCGCCGTGCGCGCCTTCTTCGCGCGCACCAAACCGCAACAGGTCTACCTCGCCGCGGCCAAGGTCGGCGGCATCCACGCCAACAGCGTGTTCCCCGCCGACTTCATCTACCAGAACCTCATGATCGCGGCCAACGTGATCGAGGCCGCCTTCTGCAACGGCGTGCGCAAGCTGCTGTTCCTCGGCTCGAGCTGCATCTACCCCAAGCTCGCGCCGCAGCCCATGAGCGAGCACGCCCTGCTCACCGCGCCGCTGGAAGCCACCAACGAGCCCTACGCCGTGGCCAAGATCGCCGGCATCAAGCTCTGCGAAAGCTACAACCGCCAGTTCGGCGCCAGCCACGGCGTGGACTACCGCAGCGTCATGCCCACCAACCTCTATGGCCCGGGCGACAACTACCACCCCGAGAACAGCCACGTCATCCCCGCGCTGATCCGCCGCTTCCACCAGGCCCGGATGGCGGGCACGCCCGAGGTCGCCATCTGGGGCAGCGGCAAGCCGATGCGCGAGTTCCTCTACGTCGACGACATGGCCGCCGCCTGCGTGCACGTGATGAACCTGGCCAAGGCCGACTACGAGCAGCACACCCAGCCCATGCTCAGCCACATCAACGTGGGCTCCGGGTCGGACCTGACCATCGCCGAGCTCGCGCACAGCGTGGCCCGCATCACCGGCTTCGAGGGCGGCATCCGCTTCGATGCCAGCAAGCCCGACGGCACGCCCCGCAAGCTGATGGACAGCAGCCGCCTGCACAGCCTGGGCTGGCAGGCCAAGGTCGATCTCCCCGCCGGCCTGGCCCTCACGTACCAGGACTTCCTGCAGCACGCCGCCGCCCACTGACCTTCGCGAGCCCAACACCATGACCCAGAACCCGCCCATCCCCCACACCCAGCCCAAGGTCGCGCTCATCACCGGCGTCACCGGGCAGGACGGCTCCTACCTCGCCGAGCTGCTGCTCGAAAAGGGTTACATCGTGCACGGCATCAAACGCCGCAGCAGCCAGTTCAACACCCAGCGCGTGGACCACATCTACCAGGACCCGCACATCGACGACGCGCGCTTCCACCTGCACTACGGCGACCTGAGCGACACCAGCAACCTGATCCGCATCGTGCAGGAGACCCAGCCCGACGAGATCTACAACCTCGGCGCGCAAAGCCATGTGGCGGTGAGCTTCGAAAGCCCCGAATACACCTCCGACGTGGACGGCCTGGGCACGCTGCGCCTGCTCGAAGCGATCCGCATCCTCGGGCTGGAGAAGAAGACCCGCTTCTACCAGGCCAGCACCTCCGAGCTCTACGGTCTGGTGCAGGAAATCCCGCAGAAGGAAAGCACGCCCTTCTACCCGCGCAGCCCCTACGCCGTGGCCAAGCTCTACGCGTACTGGATCGTGGTGAACTACCGCGAGGCCTACGGCATGTACGCCTGCAACGGCATCCTGTTCAACCACGAATCCCCGCGCCGCGGCGAGACCTTCGTCACCCGCAAGATCACGCGCGGCCTGGCCAACATCGCCCAGGGGCTGGAGCCCTGCCTCTACATGGGCAACCTGGATTCGCTGCGCGACTGGGGCCATGCCAAGGACTACGTGCGCATGCAATGGATGATGCTGCAGCAGGCACAACCCGAAGATTTCGTCATCGCCACCGGCGTGCAGTACAGCGTGCGCCAGTTCATCGAGATGAGCGCGCGCGAGCTGGGCATCACCCTGCGCTTCGAGGGCCAGGGCGTGAACGAACAGGCCATCGTGCAGGCCGTCGAAGGCGACAAGGCGCCGGCGCTGCGGCCGGGCCAGGTGATCGTGAAGGTGGACCCGCGCTACTTCCGCCCGACCGAGGTGGAAACCCTGCTGGGCGACCCGGCCAAGGCGAAGAACACGCTGGGCTGGGTGCCCCGGATCGCGCTGCAGGACATGGTGACGGAGATGGTGGTCTCCGACCTGGCCGACGCCCAGCGCCACGCCCTGCTCAAGCACCACGGCTACGCCGTGGCCGTCTCCAGCGAACACTGAGCACCCGGTGCCGATCCCCATGTCCGCCCCCTTGCGCACCGCCCCCACCCGCCGCGCGTCCATCGCGCGCCGCATGGCCTCGGGCGCGGGCGCCTACGGTTATGCGCAGGCGGTGAGCATCGGCACGCAACTGGTGGCCTTGCCGGTCTTCCTCCACCATTGGGACATGCCACCTACGGCTACTGGCTGGCCCTGACGGCACTGCCCTTCTACCTGTCGATGGCCGACGCCGGCATCTCCACCGCCTCGTGCAACCGGATGATCGGTCTCATCACGCAGGGCCAGAAGGCGCGCGCGGCCGGGGTGTTCCAGAGCGCCGTGGCCTTTCTGCTGAGCGTCTCGCTGCTGGCCCTGCTCGCGGTGGGCGCCGCGCTGCTGCTGTTGCCCGACACCACCTTGCAGGCGCCGCAGTGGAAGGCCGTGCTCATGCTGCTGTCCCTCAGCGTGGTGCTCAGCCTGTTCTGCAGCCTGGCCGAGGTGGTCTACAAGGCCACCGGCGGCTACGCGGCGGGCACCTACCTCGTCACCACCGGGCGCCTGGTCGAATGGGCCGGTGGCCTGGCCGGTCTGGTGCTCACGCAGACCTTCATCGGCGTGGCCAGCTCGGCCCTGCTGGCCCGGCTGGGCTACACGGCGCTGAGCATCGGCCTGAGCCAGCGGCGCACCGATTTCCTGCGCTGGGGCGTGGCGCGCGCCAGCTGGGCCGACGTGCGACAGACCGCCGCGCCGGGTGCGCTGTTCTTCTCGATCTCGATGACCAACGCGCTCAGCCTGCAAGGTTTCACCCTGCTGGTGGCGGCCACGCTGGGCCCCGCCGCCACCGCCGTGTTCAACACCTACCGCACCGTCGCCCGGGTCGTGGTGCAGGTCACCAACGCGCTGAGCAACCCGCTCTGGCCAGAGCTCACCGCCCTCAAAGGCCAGCAGGACGACCACGCCTTCTGGAAGCTCTACCGCCGGGCCAAGCACCTGGGCCTGCTCATCGCCGCCGCGGGCGCGCTGCTGGTGTACCTGGTGTCGCCCTGGCTGCTCGAGGTCTGGACGCACGGCCAGATTCCCTTCACCGCCACCAGCATGGCGCTGTTCCTGCTCTACGCCGCCGTGTGCTCGGCCACCCAGGTCCCGCGCGTCGTGCTCATGTCCATCAACCGCCATGCCGGCCTGGCCGCGCAGAGCCTGATGGCCGCCGTGGTCTCGCTGGTGGTGGCCTGGCTGGTCTGGCGCAGCGCCGGCATGACGGGCGTGGTGGCCGCCATGGTGCTGGGCGAGGCCCTGGTCTGGCTCACCGCCACACGCGCCGTGCGCCGCCTGCACCGCCAGCACCGGCTTCAGGGCCCGCCGGCCACAGGGGTCGCCGCATGATCATCGACCTGAACCACGCCCCGCCACCGGAGACCGCGCAGGACGTCGTCATCGTCGGCGGCGGCACGGTGGCCCTGTTGCTGGCCGTGCTGCTCGAGCGCCAGGGCCAGCGCGTGACGGTGCTGGAGAGCGGCGGCGGCGGTTTCGAAACGCCGGCCCAGGCGCTCAACGACGCCACCGTCGTCGGTCGGGCCCACAGCGGCATCGCCGTGGCGCGCGGGCGCGCGCTGGGCGGCACCTCCAACCTCTGGGGCGGCCAGCTCACCGGCTTCGTGCCCTCGGATTTCGAGGCCCGCGCCGGTGTGTCGGACGCGCCCTGGCCCATCACCTACGAGGAACTGCTGCCCTGGTACGAGGCCGTGGCCAAGGAACTGCGGCTGGCCGACGCGCTCGACGAGCACACGCCCCAGGCGCGCAAGCTCTTCGGCGGCGGCTACCCCGACATTCCCGGGTTCACGCTGTTCCTCACGCGCTGGCTCAAGGAGCCCGCCATGGCGCGCCACTTCCGCGAGCGCCTGCAGAACGCGCCCAAGCTCACGGTGCTGCTGCACGCCCACGCCACGGGCCTGGACCTGTCGCCCGACGGCGAGCGCGTCAGCACGGTCCGCGTGGCGCGGCCCGACGGCAGCCTCACCGCCATCGCCGGCCAGCGCGTGGTGCTGGCCAACGGCACCATCGAGATCGCCCGCCTGCTGCTGGCCAGCGCTGCCGAGCAGCCCCAGGCTCCCTGGGTCGGCAACCCCTGGGTGGGCGCCGGCTTCCAGGACCACCTGGAAATGCGCGGCGGGCGCGTGCACCCGCTGGACAAGCCGCGCTTCCTGCGCACCTTCCAGAACATCGTGCTCGGCGGCCACAAGTACCAGCCCAAGCTGCGGCTGGCCAGCGCCAGCGCCGGCGCGGGCGCCCTCGCCGCCGACCCGGCGCTGCAGGTCACCGGCTATTTCGCGTTCGAGTCCAGCATCGCCGAGCACCTGCAGCACCTGAAGGTGATGGCCAGGTCGCTGCGGCGCGGCGCGCTGCCGCGCCAGGGCCTGGGCGAGCTGTTGCGCCACCTGCGCGGCATGGGCAGCGCCTGGCTGCCGATGGTCGTGCAGTACCTGCGGCACCACCGCATCCACAACCCGGCCGACCGCGGCGTCTGGCTCGTCATGCACGCCGAGCAGCTGCCGCGCCACGACAGCCGCATCACCCTCGACCCGCAGCGCAAGGACCGCTTCGGCATGCCGCTGGCCAAGCTGGACTGGCGCATCGGCGGCCAGCCCGAGCTGCGCGCCATGGCCGGCTTCATGCGCCGCATCGGCGACAGCCTGCAGGCGGCCGGGCTGGCGCGGGTGGAGATCGACGCGCTGCTCGCCAACGAGGACGCGCGCGCGCTGGACCAGGCCACCGACACCTACCACCAGTGCGGCGGCGCCCGCATGGGCCACCACGCGCGCGACGGCGTGGTCGACCGCGGGCTGCGCGTGTTCGGCACGGACAACCTCTACGTCGCCGGGGCCGCGGTGTTCCGCACCTCCAGCTACGCCAATCCCACCTTCACCGCCATGGCGCTCACGGCCCGGCTGGCCGAGCAGCTGCGCCCGGAGGTCCCTGTATGAACCTCACCGCCAACGACCTGATGACCCAGCGGCTGGGCTTCGGCTGCGGCCGCCTCAACGGCGGCGCCGACAAGGCGACCTCGCTGCGCCTGATCCACGCCGCGCTGGACCAGGGCATCCGCCACTTCGACACCGCGCCGCCCTATGGGCTCGGCGCGTCCGAATCCGTGCTGGGCGAGGCCCTCAAGGGCCGGCAGGAGGACGTGACCGTGGTGACCAAGGCCGGGCTGGCCCGCCCCGCCTCGCCCGGCCTGATGCAGAAGGCCCGGGCCGTGGTCAAGCCGCTGGCCCGCTGGGTGCCCGGCCTGCGCCAGGCCGTGCTCAAGGGCATGGCCCGGCGCGCCCCCGCCGGCAACTTCGACACCGGGTTCATCGCCCAGTCCTTCGAGGCCAGCCTGAGGCAGCTGCAGCGCGAGCGCGTGGACTGCCTGCTGCTGCACGAGGCGCAGCCGCACCACACGCTGGCCCCCTTGCGGGAGCTGCTCGATCGCTACGTCGCCCAGGGGCAGCTCGGTGCCTACGGCAGCTCCACCGGCGAACCGATGAACCAGCTCGTGCGCTTCGGCGCCGTGTCGCAATACCGCAGCCCGGCCCCGGGCGCCGAGTGGACACCGGTGGCCGCGGACGACGTGCTGCACGGCGCCCTGCGCTTCGTGGCGCCGGCCATCGGGCCCGCGATGGCGCGCGACCCCCAGCTCAAGGCCCGGCTGGCCAGCCTGCTGCCCGAGGGCACCGACCCGGCCAGTGCCACCGGATCGCTCGCCCTGGCCTATGCGCTGGCCCGCTTCGAGAGCCGGCTGCTCATCTCCACGCACCAGCCGCAGCGCCTGACCCGCACCGTCGACGAACTGCGGCACATCACGGCCTCGCCCGAATGGCTGCCCGCCATGTCGGCCCTGCACTGCGCCTTCAAGCGGGCGCCCGCGCCATGAACCCGCTGCTGCGCCTGCTCTCGCTGTGGCTGCTCGGCCTGGCCGTCTACCTGGGCGGCTGGTACGTGGAAGGCCCGGCGTTCCAGGCCGTGCAGATGGGCTCGGTCGCGCTGTTCATCGGCGCCGGTTTCCTGGCCCTGCTGGCGGGGGACACGCGCCGCATCGAGCTCAGCACCGCCGAGTACATCGTGGGCGGCGCTTTCCTGTTCGCCATGCTGGTGGCCTTCGCGCGCGAGAACACGATGTCGGTCGCTTACGGCGCCATGTTCCTGATGGTGCTGGTCTCGGCCGCGGTGCTGGCGCGCCAGCCCTGGGGGCCCAGCGTCGACCAGGTGTTCCGGCGCGTCTACATCGCCCTGATCGCCTCCGTGCTGGTGGTCCAGCCGGCCGACTACCTGACCTCGGTGGTGGGCACGGTCGAGCGCAGCGTGGGGCTGGTGCGCTTCACGCCGCTGGGCATGCACCCCAACCTCGCCGGCCTGGTGTACGGTGGGGGCAGCCTGCTGTTCTTCCAGCACTTCCTCGGCAGCACGCGCGCCCACCAGAAGCTGTTCGCGCTGGCGATGTCCGGGCTGTGCCTGAGCATGGTGCTGGCCGCGTCCGCGCGGGCCAGCCTGCTGGCCCTGGGGGTCACGGGCGCCGTCGCCGTGCTGCTCATCGCCTGGCGCGGCTCCCGCCGCGCGCGCACCGCCCTGGGCCTCGCGGCCGTCGGCGCGCTGGCCCTCGGCCTGGCCAAGGCGGGCGCCATCGCCGGCTACCTGAGCACCATCCTGGACCTGGACTCGCCCACGCGCGGCACGGCCTCGGGCGCGACGGGCCGCGAAGACCTGTGGCGCGACGGCATCGAGCTCGTGTTCTCCGACCCGGTGCTGTTCTTCACCGGCCGGGGCGTGCGCGCCGCCGGCCCCGAGGTGATCGGCTTTCCGGTGGAGAGCTCCTACATCAACCTCGCGCTCGAACACGGCGTGGTGCTGGGCGGGCTGATCGCCCTGACCTTCCTGTTCACCGCATGGCGCGCCCTGCGCCGCGGCTTCGACACCGGCGCGATGAACCCGGCCCTCTTCCTCAGCGGCTCGATGCTGTTGTTCGCGCTGGTGCAGTCGGTCTTCAACCGCTACCTGATCGCGGTCGGCAACCCCTTCTCGCTGCTGATCCTGTTGCTGCTCCTGCAACTCAACCTCGGCCCGCCCCGGCTTCGCGCCGCGGCCCTTCCTCCATCGCCAGGCCCCGTCCTGCGCCACCCCGCGGGATTCTCACCATGACCTACGTCTTCTGGCATTCCTACCTCATGTTCCACCAGGCCGCGTACATCCGTGCCCTGGCCGAGCTGCCCGGCAACACCGTGCACTGGTGCGTGACGCAGGACCTGCCCGCCTACTACCGCGACCGCGGCTACCCGGTGCCCGACACCGGCCAGGTCCAGGTGCACCGGGCGCCCACGCCGGCCCAGACCGCCGAGCTCGCTTCGTTGCCCGGCTCGGTGCAGGTGTTCTTCGGCCTGCGCGGTTTCGCGCTGCCGCTGGCCGCCTTCCAGGCCAGCCTGGGCGCGCCGGTGCACCGCTTCCTGATGACGGAGAACCGCTACGAGCCGGGCGCGCGCCTGCTGCCTCGCTGGCTGGCCTACACCTGGGACGCGCTGCGCTACCGCCGCCACCTCAGCGGCGTGTTCTGCATCGGCCACTCGGGCCGCTACGGCGGCGCGCGCTTCTTCTCCGCCTGCGGCTACCCCCGCGAGCGCATCGTGCCCTTCGTGCACGTGGTGGACTGCACGCCGGTGCGGCACGCGCCGGTGCGGCGCGGGCACAAGGAGATCCTCTACGCGGGCCAGCTGATTCCGCGCAAGCGGATCGATGTGCTGCTGCAGGCGTTCAGCCAGCTCGCCGTGCCCTCGGCCCACCTGCGCATCATCGGGCAGGGCCAGGAGGCCGCGAACCTCCAGCAGCTCGCCCATGAACTCGGCATCGCCGAGCGGGTGGATTTCTCGCCGGCCCTGCCCAACGCCGAGACCGTCGCGGCCATGGCCGCCGCCGACGTGCTGGTGCTGCCCAGCCGCTTCGACGGCTGGGGCGCGGTGGTCAACGAGGCCTTGATGGTGGGCACGCCGGTGATCTGCAGCAACCGCTGCGGGGCCAGCGACGTGATCGAGAACGGGCGCAACGGCTACGTGTTCGAGGCCGGCAACGCCCGCTCGCTGCGCGAGCGCCTGCAAAGCATCTGCCAGGACTTCCACTGGAACCGCGCCGCGCTGGCGGCCGCCGAGTCCACCCGCCTGGGCGGTGCCGCGGTGGCCGCGCGCTTTCAGAAGAACGTCCTGCGCCTGCTGGCCGCCGAGCCGGCCAGCCTGGCCTGGAAACCGGAGGTGTCCCAATGAACATCGGCATTCTCACCTTCCATTTCAGCGACAACTACGGTGCCGCGCTGCAGGCCTATGCCCTGCGCCGCTGGTTGACGGAGCGGGGCCACCGCGCCAGCTTCATCGACTACCGGCCCGCGCACATCGAGCGCGGCGGGCGCCTCTGCGTGCCCACCTCGCCGGCCAAGCTCAAGGCCGACCTGAAGGTGGTCTACCTGGCGGTGTCCTCGTTCCTCCACCAGCACTTCGGCCACCGGGGCCAGCGGGAGAAGTTCGTGCGCTTCCGGGAACATTTCCTGGGCATCTCCACCGATGCCGCGCCCACGGACAACGGCGCCTCGCTCGCCGCGGCGCAGGCCTACGACCTGATCGTGGCGGGCAGCGACCAGATCTGGAGCCCGTCCCAGCATTTCGGTTTCGACCCGAACTACTTCCTGGCCTTCGCGCAGTCGTTCCGGGCCCGCAAGATTTCATACGCCGCGAGCTTCGGCCGCGACCGCGTGTCCCCGGACGAGGCCGCGCAGCTGCCCGAGCTGCTGCACCACTTCGACGCGATCTCGGTGCGCGAGGCCTCCGGCGCCACGCTGGTCGAGCGCACCACCGGGCAGCGCCCCGCCAACGTGCCCGACCCGACCCTGCTGCTCAACAGCTACGCGGAACTGACCGACCCGGCGCCCACCGCCGGCCCCGGCACCGAGCCCTACCTCTTCTGCTACGGGCTGCGCTCGCCCGACAACATCCGCCAGACCGCCGAGCTCGTGGCCAGCCAACTGAGCTGCCCCATCCTCTCGCCGCACAACCCGCACCGGCGCTGGGTCGAGATCGGCCAGACGGTCTATCCCGATCCGGCCGAGTGGGTGGCCCTGGTCAAGAACGCGCGTTTCGTCGTGACCAACTCGTTCCACGGCACCGTGTTCTCGCTGCTGTTCAAGAAGCCCTTCATCGTGGCCGGGCTGACCGGCGACAAGGCCGCCGCCAATGCCCGCGCCATCCACCTGCTGCGGGCCGTCGGTCTGGAAAACCGTTTCGCGGCGTCGTTCTCGGCGCAGCAGACCGAGGCCCTGATGGCCACGGCGATCGACTGGGCCGCCGTGGACCAGCGGCTGGCGGACCTGCGGCAGGCCGGCAACGAATTTCTGAACGGGCAACTGAAGGCGGTGGCGCCATGAACCCCATGAGCGACTTCGGCGCGCTGAGGTACCGCAACCGGTTCAGCTCCACGGACAAGCTGCGGCGCTGGGCCTGGGAGCTGGTGTGGCTGCTCGGGTTCCGGCCCACGCCGCGCTGGGCCCTGCACGGCTGGCGGCGCTTCCTGCTGCGCTCGTTCGGGGCCCAGGTCGGCACCGGTTGCCGCATCGCGCCCTCGTGCCGAGTCTGGGCGCCGTGGAACCTGAGCATGGGTGAGTTCTCGGCCCTCGGCGACGGCGTGGACTGCTACAGCATGGACCGCATCACCCTCGGCTCCAAGGTCGCGGTCAGCCAGCGCACCTTCCTGTGCGCCGGCTCGCACGACATCCGCTCCCTGTCCCGGCCCCTGATCACCGGCCCCATCACGATCGAAGACCACGTGTGGATCGCGGCCGAAAGTTTCGTGCACCCGAACGTGGTGATCCGGGAAGGCGCCGTCATCGGCGCGCGCTCGGTCGTGACCAAGGAGGTGCCGGCCTGGTCCGTCTGCGCCGGCCACCCGTGCCGCAAGCTCAAGGACCGCGTGGTGAGGGAGCGCCACCATGTTTGACAAGCTGCTCAAGGTGGCCGGCATCTTCAGCGAGGCCTTTCGCGACGCCGTGCTGTTCCTGCGCTTCAACTCGTACTCGCCCTTCGTGGACCCGTCCCGGCGCGCGTTCTACAAGATCCTCATCGAAGCCCACACGATCGAGAAGGGCCTGTCCCTGCCCAACCCGAAACCGCTGTTCGGCAAGGACAAGATCCGTTTCGTCATGAACGCGCTGTCGCGCTACGACATCCGGCACTCACCGATTCCCGCCCACATGTCGCTGGGCGCGCTGGACGCCTACGTGAACTTCCACGCCAAGGCGGGCCTGAGCGACCCCTTGCTCGACGAGATCTCGGGCTACCTGAAAGCCTGGGAAGCCAAGCTGCCCAGGCCCTGGAAGGGCGGCACGCGGGACTACTCCTTCCTGGGCCAGCCGCTGAACAACCTGCAGCAGCTGATCGCCAGCCGCTCGAGCATCCGCACGATGCGGTCCACGCCGCAGCACCCCGACCGCATCCTGGAGGCGATCGCGCTCGCGCAGCTCGCGCCCTCGCAATGCAACCGCCAGTCCTCGCGGGTCCATGCCTACCAGGACCCCGCCCTCATCCAGCAGCTGCTGGCGCTGCAGGGCGGCTCGCGCGGCTTTGCGGAAACGGTCGGCAACCTGTTCGTGGTGAGCTCGGAGATCTGCGCCTGGGGCGGGCCCGGGCAACGCAACCAGGCCTACGTCGACGGCGCGCTGTTCGCCATGTGCCTGATGTTCGCCTGCCGCTCCATGGGCTGGGGCGCCTGCCCGCTGAACCTGGCGATCGACCACAAGACCGAGGCCGCGATCCGCCGCACCGGCGGCATCCCGGCGGGCGAGCGGCTGATCATGATGATCGCCTTCGGCGAGCCGGTGGCGCCCGACACCAAGGTGGCTTTCTCGCCGCGCAGGCCCGCGGCGGAGATCGCCACCCTTCACGCCTGAGGAGCCCCCCCGATGAGCATCACCGCCGTCATCCTGACCTACAACGAAGCCCTCCACCTGGAGCGCGCCATCCGCTCCATCCAGGCGTCCACGGACCAGATCGTGGTGGTCGACTCCGGCTCCAGCGACGGCACCGCCGAGATCGCGCAACGGCTCGGGGCCGAGGTCCACACGCACGCCTTCGTCAACCAGGCCCGGCAGTTCCAGTGGGCGCTCGACACGCTCGACATCCGCGGCGAGTGGGTGCTGCGCCTGGACGCCGACGAGATCATCGAGCCCGACCTCGCGCGGGAGATCGGCGAAAAACTGCCGCGGCTGCCGGCCGAGGTGGTGGGCGTGAACCTCAAGCGCAAGCACATCTTCATGGACCGCTGGGTGCGCCACGGCGGGCGCTACCCGCTCGTGATGCTGCGGCTCTGGCGCCATGGCAAGGGCCGCGTGGAAGACCGCTGGATGGACGAGCACGTGGTGGTCTGGGGCGGGCGCACCGTCACCTTCGACGGCGGCTTCGCCGACCACAACCTGCACGACCTGAGCTACTTCACCGACAAGCACAACAAGTACGCCACGCGCGAGGCCATCGAGGTGCTCAACCAGCGGCTCGGCCTGTTCGCCCGCGACGAGGCGCTCAGCGCGCGCAGCGCCTCGTTCCAGGCCTCGTTCAAGCGATGGGTCAAGGAGCGTGTCTACAACCGCATCCCGTTCACCGTCAGCGCCACGCTGTATTTCCTGTACCGCTACATCGTCCAGCTCGGTTTTCTGGACGGCCGCAGCGGCCTGGTCTACCACTTCCTGCAGGGCTGTTGGTACCGCTTCCTGGTGGGCGCCAAGGTCATGGAGCTGGAACGGGCCGTGGCCCACCTGCACGACGACAAGGCCGCCATCTGCGCCGAATTGAGCCGACTGACCGGGCACAAGCTGGTGGCCCGAAGCGACACCGTGGCGCCCACCGACGTGCGCGACCCGCAGCTCGCCCCCCGACTTTGAAAAGGACCGGCATGCACACCCCCACCCCGTCCCAGTTCATCACCGCCCTGTGCCTGGCGTGGCCCGCCTGGGCGCACGCCAACGACGCGCTGATCTGCCAGGACGCCTCGACGCCGGAGGGCGCCACGCAGGTGGGCGCGCTGCAACCGCTGTTCCGCGATTGCCCCCGGGTCGACGACGTGGACTTCACGGGCCGGGCCGACGGGCGCAAGTACTACAACGGCCTGTACTTCACGCCGCCGAAAGACCGCAGCCTCTACGAGCAGGCCGACGATGGCGTGGTGCTGCAGCGCGGCGGCGTGATGGCCGACCGCGAAGATGAGCTCGCACCCCGGCCAGTTCCCCCTGCTGCGCGGCGACCGGCCGTTCTACATCGAGGCGCAGGTCGCGATCTCGTCCAACCACCGTGACAACTTCCCGGCCATCTGGCTGATGCCGATCGAGCACAACCTGCGCATGGAGGACGTGTACGAAGGCGATCCGAAAAGTTTCGAGCGCTGGTTCGAGCTGGACATCGACGAAGGCGGCTTCGGACCCGGCGGCCACCACACCGCGATTTCCTGGACCGGCATCTACCCCAACTACAAGAAGATCCAGAACCCCAACCCGACGTCGAAGGAACCGCTGGACCGCACCCAGCCCAACGTCTTCGGCGTCTCCTATTCCCCCGACACCCTCACCGTGCGCTGGTGGCTCAACGGCCGGCAGGTGCTGGAAGCGGGCCCACCCTACGTGCCCGAGATCGCCCGGCGGCAGAACTTCTACCTGATCGTCTCCGCGCAAAGCCACAAGAACGTCAGCCACTACCAGATGAAGTTCATGGGCGTGCGCGCCTTCGTGGGTGGCGCGGTGGCATCGAAAGCGAAAGGCCGGCCGTGAAGCTGCTCATCTACGGCATCAACTTCGCGCCCGAACTCACCGGCATCGGCAAGTACACCGGCGAGATGGCGCAGTGGCTGGCCGCCGCGGGGCACGAGGTGCGTGTGATCACCGCGCCGCCCTACTACCCGGCCTGGAAGGTGGGCGAGGGCCACAGCGCCCGGCGCTACCGCACCGAGTCGTGGCAGGGTGTTCGGGTGATGCGCGCGCCGCTGTGGGTGCCGCACCAGCCCGGCGGCCTCAAGCGCCTGCTGCACCTGGGCAGCTTCGCCCTGAGCAGCCTGCCGGTGCTGTGCGCGCAGTGGCGCTGGAAACCCGACGTGGTGTGGGTGGTGGAGCCGCCCCTGATGTGCGCACCCGCCGCGGTGGCCTTCGCGTCCCTGCGCGGCGCCAGCAGCTGGCTGCACATCCAGGACTACGAGGTGGACGCCGCGTTCGACCTGGGTCTGATCCAGGGCCCCACGCTGCGCCGCTGGGTCGAGCGCGCCGAGCGCTGGCTGATGCGCCGCTTCGACCGCGTCTCCACCATCTCGGGCCGCATGGTGGACCGCGCGCGGCGCAAGGGCGTGGCGGCCGAGCGGGTGCTGCACTTCCCGAACTGGGTCGACATCAGCGGCATCACGCCGCTGGCCGCGCCCAGCGCCTACCGCGCCGAGCTGGGCCTGGCGCCCGACGCCGTGGTGGCCCTCTACTCCGGCAACATGGGCAACAAGCAAGGCCTGGAGACCCTGGCCGAGGTGGCCCGCCTGCTGCAGGACGAGCCGCGCATCCAGCTGGTGCTGGGGGGCAACGGCTCCGGCCGGGCCGATCTGCAGGCGCGCTGCGCGGGCCTGCCCAACGTGCGCTTCCTGGACCTGCAACCGCTGGACCGCCTGAACGACTGGCTGGGCCTGGCCGACGTGCACCTGCTGCCCCAGCGCGCCGATGCCGCGGACCTGGTGATGCCGTCCAAGCTCACCGGCATGCTGGCCAGCGGCCGCGCCGTGCTCGCCACCGCGTTGCCCGGCACCGAGCTGTGCCGGGTGGTGGTGCAGGACGCCGCCTGCGGCCTCGTGGTACCGCCCGAGAACCCGGCCGCCCTGGCCGACGCGCTGCGCGCACTCGCGGCCGACCCGGTGCGCCGCGCCGAATGGGGCGCCAACGGCCGCCGCTACGCGGAGGCCGAGTTGAGCCAGGACGTGGTCCTGCGCCGCTTCGAAATGCAATTGCTGGCCTTGGGCCAGAAAGGGGAAACGCTATGCGCCACCAGCTCTTCATGACCCTCCGGCCCTGGGTGTTCTGGGCCACCGGGATGCTGATCCTGGCCGCGGCCGGGCCGCTGCAGGCCCAGACCCAGACGCCCGTGGCGGCGGACGCCGCGAAGGCGCAGGCCGTGCCGGCCAGCGCGCCGCTGGACCCCAACGGGGCCACCCTCGGGCCCACGCCCTCACCCGCCGAGGGCGTGGACGCGAACTACCGCATCTCGCCCAACGACCTGATGGCCTTCGACGTGTTCGGCGTGCCCGACATGAAGCGCGATGTGCGCGTGAACGCCTCGGGCGAGGTTTCGCTGCCGCTCATTGGCCAGGTGCCGGTGGCCGGGCTCACGGCGCAGGCCGCGGAGCGGCTGATCGCCCAGCGCTACCAGGAGAAGTACCTGCAGGACCCGCAGGTCTCGCTCTTCATCAAGGAGTTCACCACGCAGCGCGTCGCCATCGAAGGCGCGGTGATCCGGCCGGGCATCTACCCGGTGACGGGCCAGCTCACCTTGCTGCGCGCCCTGGCCTTGTCGGGCGGCTTCGCGCCCTACGCCGACATCAACCAGATCGTCGTCTACCGCCACGGCAGCAGCGGCGCGCGCGAACAGTTCACCTACGACCTCGACAAGGTGCGCGCGGGCCAGGAGAAGGACCCGAACATCCGCTCGGACGACGTGATCGTGGTCCAGCGCAACGCCCGGCGCACCGCGCTGAGGGATTCGCTCTTCAGCGACATCCTGAGCACGCTCAACCCTTTCAAGTGACGGGAGATCCGCCATCGCGCACCGACCAACACCCCCTGCCCTTCGTGCCCGACCCGAGGGACGCGCTGGGCCCGCACCGCGAGGCCGCGCCGTCCGAGCGGGCGCGCTCCCGCGGCGAAGCCATCGCGCTGACCGAGGACCGCATCGACCTGCGGACCCTCTACCGCGCGCTGGTGCGGCGCAAAGGGACCATCCTGGGCATCGCCGTCCTGGGCACCCTGGCCGCCGGCGTGTACACGCTGAGCCTCACGCCGCAGTACGAGAGCTCGGCCATGCTGCAGATCGACCGCGCGGCGCAGAAGGTGGTGGGCTTCAACACCGAGGTCGAGGTGGAGGAGGGCCCGCTGTCCGATCAGCTGCAGCTGCGCACCCAGGTGGAGCTGCTCAAGAGCCGCAGCCTGGCCGAGCGCGTGATCGATGAAATGGGCCTGCACAAGCCGGGCGCCATGAGTTCACCGCCCTCACCGGACGTCGCCGAAGCCGCCGGGGTGGTGAGCGGCACCGGGCTGCTGGACCAGGCCGCGGCCCTGGCCCGCCAAGCGTGGAGCCAGCTGCACGCGCTGATCGCCCCGGTGCCGTCCAGCCCCGAGTCGTTCAGCCGGGCGGGCACGTTGGCGCAGTTCCAGCAGGCGGTCACCGTGGAGCCGGTGCGCAACTCGCGCCTGGTGCAGGTCAGCGTGCGCAACGCCGACCCGGATCTGGCCGCCGCCATCGCCAACACCATCGCCAAAGCCTTCATTGCCATGCACATCGAGCGCCGGCTGGACTCGTCGATCTACGCGCGCCAGTTCCTGGAGGAGCAGATCCGCCAGAGCAAGGCCAAGCTGGAAGCAAGCGAGCGCGTCATCAACGAGTACGCCAAGAAGAACCAGATCCTGAACCTGGGCGACAAGGGCAGCGCCACCACCCAGACCTTCGTGGACTTCTCCACCGCGCTGACCCAGGCGCAGCAGGAGCGCATCAAGGCCGAGACGCTGTACAACCAGGTCCGGCTCAACCCCGAGAGCGCGCCCCAGGCGGTGGTCAACGAGGCCATCCGCGCCTACAAGGAGCAGCGCGCCCGGCTCGAGGCCGACTACGCCAAGAACCGCAGCGTGTTCAAGCCGGACTACCCCGCCATGGTGCAGGCGCGCGCCCAGATCGCCGAGCTCGATGGCCGCATCAAGACCGAGGTGAACAACATCCTCTCCAGCATCCAGGGCCAGTACATGGCCGCCGTGAAGGCCGAAGAGCAGCTCAAGAACAAGGTGGCCGCCAGCCGCAGCGAGGTGCTCACCGTGCAGGACCGCAGCGTGGACATGAACCTGCTCAGCCGCGAGCTGGACACCAACCGGCAGGTGTACGACAGCCTGCTGCAGCGCCTGCGCGAGGTGAGCGTGACCGCGGGCATCACCACCAACAACGTGAGCATCGTCGATCAGGCGGCGGTGCCGCGCTTCCCGGCCTCGCCCAACCTGAAGATCAACATCGGGCTGGGCCTGGTGCTGGGCCTGTTCCTGGGCATGCTGGCCGCCCTGCTGCGCGAGCAGATGGACGACTCGGTCAAGAGCGCCAACGACATCGAGGGCTCTTACCAGCTGCCCCTGCTGGGCCTGATCCCGTTCACCCGGGGCCCCCGGGTGCGCCGCGAACCGGTGGCCCTGCTGGCGCACCGCGAGCCGCGCAGCACCTTCGCCGAGTCCTACCGCTCGGTGCGCACCGTGCTGCAGTTCGGTTCGCCCGACGGCCCGCCCCAGCGCTTCATGGTGACCAGCTGTGGCAACGGCGAGGGCAAGAGCACCACCGCGCTCGCGCTGGCCATCAACTTCGCCCAACTCGGCCAGAGGGTCCTGCTGATCGATGCCGACATGCGCAAGGGCGGGCTGCACAAGATGCTCAAGCTGTCCAACGAGCGCGGCCTGTCCAGCCTGCTGGAGGCCGACCGCGCGATCCAGGGCGTGATCCAGGAGACGGCGGTGGCGAACCTGGGGGTCATCACTGCGGGCCCCACGCCGCCCGACCCGGTGGAGCTGCTGATGGGGCCCCGGCTGGGCGCCCTGCTGGAGCAGGCGCAGGCCCTGGGCTACACGCAGGTCGTGATCGACGGGCCGCCGCTGCTGGGCCTGGCGGACGCGATCGTGCTGGGCAACCAGATCCCCAACATCGTGCTGGCGGTGAAGGCCGGCGGCACGCGCAAGGACAGCATGAAGGACGCGCTGCGCCGCCTGCGCACCGCCGGCCTCGCCCCCATGGGCGTGGTGCTCACGCACGCCCGCAACGAGTACAGCAACGACCACGCCTACGCGGCCTACTACGGCCACGGCGCCCCGCCCGCGCCCAAGCCGGCACCGGTGCGCAGCCCGGCCCCCGTCGCGTTGCCGCCGGGCACCCGCATCGAGCCCACGCTGGACCCATCCGCCGCCTGACATGACCCCGCCCGACGGGAGACGCCTGCTGCCGGCCCTGCTGGCCTTCGAGCGCGCGCCCGGCCGCTACCCCGTGGCGCTGCGCGAACCGCGCCCGCTGTTCGCGCACATCGACAGCGTGATGCGCCTGGCCGCCGGGCGCCCGGTGGAGGGCCTGCCGGCGGCCGCCGCCCACAACCCCGAGCTGCGCCGCGCGGCGCGCTTCTTCGTGCGCACGGTGATGCTGCGCCCGGGCTCGGACCCCTACACCCTGCTGGGCCTGACGCCGGACTTCGAGCCGGCGCAACTGCGCGAGCACTACCGGCTGATGATCCGCCTGACGCACCCGGACTTCGAAGCCGCGGGCGAACGCTGGCCCGCCGGCGCGGCCACGCGGATCAACCTGGCCAACGACCTGCTGTCACTGCGTCAGCGCGGCCACAAGGCCCACAGCTGCAGCGGCTGCTTGAGCGCGGCGGCCGTGAGATAGGCCTCGTCGCTCCAGCCGCCCCAGCCCATGAACAGGTCGGCGCGCACCGCGCCCACGATGGCGCCGCCCGTGTCCTGCGCCATCACCAGGCGCTGCGCGTTCATCGTCGGGCCCTGGGTGCGCAGCCATACCGGCGTGCCATAGGGAATGCTCTGCGGATCGACCGCGATCGAGCGCCCGGGCGTGAGCGGCACGTTCTGCGCACCGCGCGGGCCGAAGCGCGCGTCCAGCTCCGACAGCGCCTCTTCGCGGAAGAACACGGTGCGCGGGTTGCTCCACAGCATCTCGTTGAGGCGCTGCGGGTTCTGCAGGGCCCAGGCCTTGATGGCCGACCACGAGGCCTCGTTGATGGCGCGCTGGTCGAGCAGCCAGCGGCCCACGCTCTGGTACGGATGGCCGTTGTGCGCCGCGAAGGCCACCCGCACCTGGCGCGTGCGCCCGTCGGCCTCGGCGATGTTCAGGCGGCCCGAGCCCTGGATCTGCAGGATCAGCGCGTCGATGGGGTCGGCCAGCCAGGCCACGGCGCGCCCCTGCAGCGCGGCCTGCGCGGCGGGCAGCGTGTCGATCTCCTGGCGGCTGTGCCAGGGCTGGCCGGGCCGCAGCCCCGGCGGCGGGCCATAGAGCGGCACGCGGTAGGTGGCGGTGGGCACGCGGCTGGCGGCCATGATGGGCTCGTAGTAACCGGTGAGCAGGCCGGCCGGCAGGCTGCCATCGACCTCGGTGACGCGGTAGGGCAGGAAGCGGCGCATCACCCAGGCCTGCTGCTCGGCGGCGGTGGCGATGGAGAGCTGGCGCACTTCGGCGCACAGGCCCGCATGGCCCGCCACCGGCCGCTCGCAGCCGCGCACCCAGGCGTTCCACACCTCGTGCAGGCTGTCCTGCCCCCAGCCGGGCAGCTCGCTCCAGCGCACCGGCACCCAGCGGCTCTTGCCGCGCTGCATCGGGGCGGGCAGCACCGTGTCGTCGGGCGCCGCCACCACCGGGGGCACCCCGGTGACCGGAGGCGGCATGGGGGGATAGGTGCGGGGGTCGATCGCGCAGGACGCCAGGCTTCCTACAATCAGGGCGCTCCCGATCCAGCGCAGCGCCCTCTGGCCGCTGCCGTTCTTTCCACCCCTCGCAGAAACGCCATTCCTTCCCATGACCCTGTTGTTGCTTGAAGCGCTTGGCGCGCTGGTGTTGCTGGTGTTCATCGTGTGGTGGACCATGTTTTCGGGTCGCAAGAAAGGCGAGTTGCCCGAGGAAGCGGCGCCACGCGAGAAGGACGAAGCCCCGCCATCCCGGCGCGACTGAGGCGAACGCCGCCGCTCACGGCGGGCGCAGCACGTTCGCCAGTTCGACCGCGGACTTCACGCCCATCTTGTCGAACACGCGCGAGCGGTGCACCTCCACCGTGCGCACGCTGATGTTGAGCTGGTCGGCCACCAGCTTGTTGGGCAGGCCGGCGATCACCAGGTCCATCACGTCGCGCTCGCGATCGGTCAGGCTGTCCAGGCGCTGCTGCAGCTCGCGCTGGATGCGCTGCTGGGCCAGCACCTGCGCCGAGCGGTCCAGCGCCTGCTCGACGCGGTCGACCAGCGCGTTGTCCGAAAACGGTTTCTCGCAGAAGTCGAAGGCGCCGCGCTTGACGGCGTCGACCGCGGTGGGCACGTCGGCGTGGCCCGAGAGAAAGATCACCGGCACCGCAGCCTTCCAGGGCAGCTGCTGCATGCGCTCGAACAGCGTGAGCCCGCTCATGCCCGGCATGCGCACGTCGAGCACCACGCAGCACGGCGCCTCGGGCGCCTGGGTCCACACGGCGGCCTCGGCCTGGAAGGCCTCGGCATGGTCGTAGCCTTCGCTGAGCAGGCGGCGCGTGCGCAGCAGCCAGGCCAGCGCCTGGCGCACCTCGGCGTCGTCGTCGACGAGGTAGATCTTCGCGTCGGGATGCTGCGTCATGCGCCCGATGATAGAGGAGCGACCTGCACCGGCGCCGCGGGCAGGGTGAAGCGGAACACGGTGCCGCGCGGCTCGTTGGGCTCGTGGGTGAGCGCGCCGCCGTGCTGCTCGATCACGGTGCGGCACAGGCTCAGCCCCAGGCCCATGCCTTCGGCGCGGGTGGTGAAGAAGGGCGTGAACAGCTTGGCCTGCACCTCCTCGCTCAGCCCCAGGCCATGGTCGGTGACGGCGAAGGCGACCCAGGTCTTCTGCGGCAGGCCGCCCGGCGCGAGGCCCGAATGCAGGCGCGCCTGCCCCACCTCCAGGCGCAGCACGCGCAGGCTCATGCGCGAGGACGGATCGGTCAGCGGCATGGCCTGCATGCCGTTGCGCGCGAGGTTGAGCAGCACCTGTTCGACCATGGTGCGGTCGCACAGCACCGAGGGGCACTCGGGCGCGACCTGGATCTGCAGGCGGATGCCCTGCTTCTTGGCCTGCAGGCTCAGCAGCGGAAGGATGGCGTCGATCAGGCTCTTGGGCGTGACCGCCTCGCGCACCTGTTGGCGCCGCCGCACGAAGTCGGCCACGCTCTTGATGACGCGCGCCGCGCGCTCGGCCTGCTCGCCGATGCGCCGCACGGCCTGCATCAGGTCGGCCTGCACCGGGTCGGCCACCGCCGCGCCCGAGCCCTCGGGCTGCTCCAGCAGGTTGAGCGTGCCGCTGGCGTAGCTCGAGATCGCGGCCAGCGGCTGGTTGAGCTCATGGCTCAGCAGCGAGGCCATCTCGCCCATGGTGCGCCAGGCGCGCGGTGGCCTGCAGGCGCTCCTGCGAGGCGCGGTTGAGGTCTTCCACGCGGCGCTGCTCGGTCAGGTCCAGGATGGCGCTCATGAAACCGGTCTGCTTGCCCTGCGCATCGATCAGCGGCGCCTCGATGATGAGCACCGGGAAGCGCGTGCCGTCGGGCCGCTGGAACACCGACTCGTAGCCCTCGCGCGGCAGCACCTGCCCGGCCAGCCGCACCATCTGGCGCTGCTGGTACTCGTCCACCAGCTCGGGTGCGCACCAGGGCGCCGGCAGGCCGGTGCCGACGAGCTGTTCGGCCGTGAGGCCCACCATGTCGCAGAAGGCCGGGTTCACGTAGGTGATGCGGCCCTGCATGTCGCGCGCGCGCAGGCCGGTCACCAGCGAGTCTTCCATCGCCTTGCGGAACGCCAGGGATTTGGCGACCTCCATCTCGGCGCGCTGGCGGCGGCGGATGTCGCGCCCGAGCAGGAACAGCACCGACAGCAACGCCAGCGACAGCGCGCTGACCATGGCGGTGAGCACGTTGGGGAACAGGCCGCGCAACAGGCGCGGGCTCTGCAACTGCAGGATCAGCGTGTGGCCCGGCAGGTCGAGCACCTGGCGCGCGGTGAGGGTGCGGCGCGTGCCGGTGACGATGCTGTGCAGGGCCAGGCGCGTGCCGTCGGCCTCGTTGAAGGCCAGCCCCCGGCCGCGCAGCAGGTCGCGGTTGGTCAGCTCCGAGAGCAGGCCGGGCAGCGAATAGGCTGCGCACCAGGAACCCATTGGGCAGGCCGGCGCGCGCCACCGGCAGGCACATCTCGATCAGTTCCAGGCCCTTGCCGTGGCGCAGCGGCCAGAAGTAGCTGCTCGAGTAGGCCGGCCCGGACAGCCGCCGCGCGTGGTCGCAGGCCAGGCGCACTTCGGGCAGGGCCTGGTCGCGGTCCAGGTAACCGAACAGCTCGGGGATGAAGGGCGTGTCGCGCGCGGCGGTCACCTGTTGCGCGTTGTCGCGCCATTCGAGCCGAACGATTTCCCGGTGCTGCGCCATCAGCTCGGCCGCCGGGAAGGCCCAGGAATCGGCCGTGGGCGCCACGCTGTGCAGCGACTGCAGGGTCTGCACGTTGCGCACCAGGCTGCTGCGGATGTCGCTCACGAGCGAGGCCGCGTCCTGCTCCAGCGCGGTCTGGTCGCGCGACTCTTCGTACTCCGCGGCCAGGAAGATCAGCACCCCCAGCAGCGTCACCACCAGCAGCAGCAGCGCCGCCCACAGGCGCCAGCGGAGCGAGCGAAGGCTTTCGCGCCACGCGCGGATGAAGTGCGGGCGCTCCATGGTCGACAGGGTCAGAGGCGGCGGTGCTGCAGCGAAGGCAGTTGTTCGCGCACGCTGCGCAGGCGCTCGATGTCCAGGTCGGCCAGCACCACGCCGGGGCCTTCGGCCTGCAGCGCCATCACCTCGCCCCAGGGGTCGATCACCATGCTGTGGCCCCAGGTGCGGCGGCCGTTCTCGTGCACGCCGCCCTGGGCGCTGGCGATCACGAAGGCCTGGTTCTCGATCGCGCGGGCGCGCAGCAGCACCTCCCAGTGCGAGCGGCCGGTGGTGTAGGTGAAGGCCGCCGGCACGAGCAGGATGTCGGCGGCGAGCATGCGGTAGAGCTCGCCAAAGCGCAGGTCGTAGCAGACGCTCTGGCCCACGCGCCAGTCCTGGCCTGCGTGGTCGCGGCACTCGAACACGGTGGGCGTGTCGCCCGCGACCAGCACCGTGGCCTCGTCGTAGTGCTCGGTGCCGTTGTCGTAGCGGAACAGGTGGATCTTGTCGTAGCGGCTGGTGCTCTCGCCGCGCGGGTCGTAGACCACCGAGGCGTTGGCCGCGTGGCTGGGGTCGTCGGTCGCGATGGGCAACGTGCCGCCGACGATCCACATCTTGAGGTCGCGCGCGGCGTCGGAGAGGAAGTCCTGCACCTTGCCCAGGCCGGGCGTTTCGGCCAGCACCAGCTTGTCCTCGTCCCTGGCGCCCATGAAGCAGAAGTACTCGGGCAGCACCGCGAGCTCGGCCCCACCCGCGGCGGCCTGGCGCAGCAGGCGCAGGGCTTCGCTGAGGTTGACGTCCAGGCTGATGCCCGAAACCATCTGGATGGCGGCGACTTTCATGCGGTGTCCTTTCGGTGAAGCCTGACAGCTTACTGCAGCACGGGCGTGGGGTCGCGCGGTGCCGCGGCGGCCGGTGAAGCCCGCTCGACCTTGTCCACCTGCGGGTCGGCCCAGCTGCCGGTGATGCGGAACTCCTGCGTCGTCGCCGACTGCAGCGGCTGACGCAGCAGGAATTGCGCCAGGAAGGTGCCCAGGCCGATGGCCGGGTTGATGGCGGTGGCGATCAGCGAGGCGGTGCCGGCGTTGATCTCGGGCACCACCACCACCTTGAGGTCCTGCTGCTCGCGCGCGATGTCGGCGCTGCCTTCCATCAGCACGGCCGCGTTCACGCCCTTCATCTGCAGGTTGTTGGTGTGCAGCACGCCCCGCTCCAGGCGCGCGTCGCCGCGCACGAAGTCGAAGGCGAAGCCTTCGGAGAACACATCTCGGAAGTCGAGCACCAGGCGGCGCGGCAGGGCCTGCAGGCTGAGCACGCCCAGCAGGCGCCCGGCGCCGGGGTCGACCTTGAGGAACTGGCCGCGCTCGATGTCGGCGTGGATCTGGCCCGACAGGCTGGGGTAGTCGATCGCCAGCGGCGAGCCGATCCAGCCGATGTTGCCCTCGAGCCGCCCCTTGCCGCCGCGCACCAGGCCCTCGCGGCCGAAGCGGGTGAGCAGCTGGCCCGAGTCGTCGATGTCGAGCCGGAAATTGAGCGCGGTGCGGCGCTGGCCGGCCGCACCGGCCCCGGCGGCGACCCAGTTGCCGGTGGCGCTCAGGCGCGCCTCGGGCGAAGCGACGCGCAGCCGGGTCAGGCGCCATTCGCTGCCGCGCAGCGGCCCGCCGCGGTTGATGGCCTCGACCTCCACGCGCCCCAGGTTGCGGCCGGCGATGGTGAGCTCGTCCACCGCGATGTCCAGCGAGGGCACGCTGGTGGTGGGCTGCTCCAGCAGCTGTTCGACCTCGGTCGCCGCCGAGGGCTCCAGCTGCAGGCGCTTGAGGCGCGCGTACACATTGCCCGCCGTGCCCGGGCCCGACTGGCGCACCGACACGTAGCCGTTGAGCTCGTTGGCGTCGATGTTGGCCTGCCACTGCGCGCCTTCGCGCGAGCCCCCCAGCACCACGCGGTGGAATTGGCGCCCGCGCACCGTGAGGCGGTCGGCGCGCACCGCCAGCGTGGTGGGCAGGTAGGCCAGGCTGGCGTTCTGGTCGCTGACCGGGCCCACGCGCGGCAGCACCGTGGCGCCGGCCGTGGCCGCCGTGCGCACGTCCACCCCCGTGGTGGTGTTGAACGCGCGCTCCCAGGCATCGGTGTCGAGCTGCGCGAGCTGCACATGGGCGGCCACGCCCTCGGGCGGCAGGGACGCGGCGGTGTTGTCGCCCTCCACGCCGACCGCGATGGCGCCGCGCAGCACCCGCGGCTCGCCGCTGCCGAGTTCGCGCTCGTACTGCAGCGAGGCCACCGGCGCCAGCGAGGAGCCGAGCTGAATCGCCAGCCGGTCGGTGCGCGCGCTCTCACCCGCCACGTTGAGCACGTGGTTTTCGTAGCGCAGCGGCAGGCTGGCCTCGGCCGCCTTGTTCAAGGGCGCCGGCAGGTTCAGCGCCAGGCCCTGCAGGTTGCTCGTCACCTGCAGCTCGGGCACGCCCGCGCGAAAGCCGAGCTGGGCCGTGTAGGCCGTGCTGCCGCTGGCGTGCTGGAACAGGCGCGAGACAAAACCCAGCCCGGCCTCGCGCAGGCCGTCGGCGCTGGCCAGGCCCTGGCCCCGGAACTGCACCTGGGCCGCGCCCTTGGCATCGACCTGCATGCCGCCCTCGAAGCGCAGGTCGCCGCCGTACACCCGGGCCTGGGCCGCCTTGACCGAGAAACCGGTTTCGCTGAAGGCCAGGTTGCCGCTGGCGCGCCCGAGCAGGGGCGCATCGGGACTGATCTGCAGGTCGTTGCCGTCGAGCTTGACGGTGCCGCTGACCTTGGTGGCGTGGGGGTCGGCCAGCGGCAGCTGGAGCGCGAACCCCACTTGCGCTGCCCCGGCGCCGGTGCGGGCCCGCGCCAGCGCCTGGCCCGTCATGGCGTTGAGCGGCGAGCCCTGCACGAAGCCCAGTGCCTCGTTCGCCGGCCCCTGGGCCTGGGCGTTCACTTGCAACACACCGTCGTGGCCCAGGTGCTCGATGCCCACCTGTCCCTTGCTCAGGCGCACGCCGGGCGCGTTCGCCACGCCGCCTTCGAGCGCGCTGAGCTTGAGCGAGGCGCGATCGAGCAGCAGCTCGCCCGAGACACCGCGCAGCGCGGGCCAGGCCGCTTCGCCCGCTTTCTGCAGGTAGGCCGGGATGTAGTCGAAGTCCACGTTGCGCAGCGGCGCGCTGATGCGGAACTCGCCGCGCTCGCCGGGTTTCTCGAAGGGCACGTGATCGACCAGCCCCTGCACGCGGAACTCGACCCGGTTCGAGCTGCCGCCGCGCACCGCCTCGCGCACATAGTGGCGCGCATCGGCATTCACGGTGAGCGGCAGGTAGCGGTGCACGCGCGTGGCGTCGGCGCGGGTGAGCGTGGCGGTGAGGTCGAGCACGCCCGGAAAACGCGAGGCGGCCGAGCCGGCCGGCACCTCGCTGGTCTGCCAGCGCACCTGGGCCGTGCCCTCGGCATCGGCGTTGCTCAGGCGCACGTTGTCGAGCTGGGCTTCGATGCGCTCGCCCTGCACGCGCCAGGAAAAATCGACCTCCAGCTGATCGACCGGCACGCTGGGGTCTTCGAACACATCGGGCAGTTCCACGGTGCCGTCCGCCACGCTGATGTGCGCCCGGCCGCCCGCCTGGTTGAGGTCGAAGTCCACCGTGGCGCCCGAGATGCCGGGGCGACCGGGCAGCGGGAAACGCCCCGAGATGGACATGCGGCCGCTGGGTTCGCCCGCGACCGACAGGCCGCTGACCCGCCCCTTGGCCTGGTAGCTCGCCAGGTCCCAGCCCGACGGCGGCGCCGCGCCGGCCGCGCGCTGCCAGCGGGCCGAAAAGCCGTCCACCCGGCCCACCGGCCGCAGCTGCTCCAGCCGCTGGTGCGCTTCGGCCGGCAGGGGCAGGCGGCTGGCGAGGGCCGCGAGCGCGCCCAGCTCCAGCCGCTCGGCGCTGAGCTCGGTGCTCGCGCCCTGCTGCCCGGCCAGGGCGGCCGTGTGCTGCAGGCGCAGCCGGCCGCTGGGCCACTCCACGCCCTCGCGGGTGCGGAAGCGCAGGTCGTCGGTGGCGCATTGAAGCCCGCTTCGGACCACTGCGCGGCCAGCCGGCCCTGCAGTTCGTCGATCGCCAGGGCCGGCAGCTCGGGGCCGAGCTGGGCTTCCACGTCGCGCAACGCCAAATCGGTCGTAGCGCCCGCCACGGCCCCGTTGACCACGTCGGCCCAGGCGCGCAGCGCGCCTTGCCCGGCGCGCACGTCAACGCCCCAGGTCGACAGGTCCGCGTAGGCCCGCAGGCGCGCCACGTCCACATGGCTGAAGTCCGCGTACAGCTCGCCGCCCCAGTTGTGCCAGATCGATTGACCGGGCGCGCGGCCACCGAGCTCGATCAGGGGCTCGCGCAGGCGCCCCCGCACGCTCAGGCCCTCACCCCATTCGGCCGGCGGCGTGGCGTCGAGCCGGAACTGGTGCGTGCGGGCTGTGTTGCGCACCACGAAGCTCAAGGCCCCCAGGGCCAGCGGGGGTTGGGCGCGCAGCTCGTCCGTCCAGCGCACGGTGCCGTTCTGGATGACGAACTCGCGCAGGGAGAAGAACCAGTCGGCGGCGCGGCCGTCCTGCTGGCCCGGGCCCGCGATGTCGAGCCCGGCCACCTCGATGCGGCCCTGCGCGGTGCGCCGCACGTCCAGCACCGGCTGGTCGATCACGACCTGTTCGAAGTTGCCGTGCCAGAGGGAGCGCACCGACACCGCGGTGCGCACCAGCGGCAGGTGCAGGGCGACGCGGCCATGGGGATCGAACAGCTGCACGTCGCGCAGCTCGAAAGACGGCATGAAGGCGGGCAGGAAACCCAGGCCGCTGGTGGTGTTGTCGGCCCGGATCTCGCCCACCTTCACCGGAGCACCCACCGTGCTGCTGGCCCATCGTTCCAGCTCAGGGCGCCATTCGCCGATTCGGGGCACAATCCACCAATTCAGCGCTGCCCAGGTCAGCACGAAGAGGCCCCAGGCCAGGAACACGAGCCACAAGCAAAGCCGGGCCACCACCGAAAGTGTCTTGAGGGTTCGCGTGGCAGGGGCGATGGGAGCCGGGCTTTGATTCATGTCCACCGCAAATTATGACGGCCAGCCATTTCACAGGTTCCACAGCGGAAGCGCCCGTTTTGTCATCAAATGTGAACCCCTGTCCGCCGCTCTCGGCCCAAGACCGCCAGGCCGAGCACTCGCGCTTCGTGCAGCGGGTGCGCCGCCGCTACGCCACTGAACTGCCCTGCCTTCCCCCGGGAGAACCCGTGCTCGCCAGCATGCGGGCCTGCCTGGGCGTGCTGCGCGAGCGCGGCCTGCCGGTGCCCGCCGCCCTGCGCGTGCTGCGCCAGCTGGTGCTGGAGCGCCTGGTGGTGCTCGACTGCGAGCAGGGCGCGCCGCTGGCCGTGGTCACGCGCGCCGTCACCGAACTGGCCGAACTCGCGCTCGACGAAGCCTGCACCCTGGCCTGTGCCGATCTGGACGAGCTGCACGGCGCGCCGCAGTTCACCACGCCCAAGGGCGAGCTGCAGCGCGCGCAGCTGTGGGTGATCGGCATGGGCAAGCTGGGCGCGCGCGAGCTCAATGTGTCGAGCGACATCGACCTGATCTACGTCTACGACCAGGACGGTGAGACCGCCGGCAACGCCCAGGGCCGCCAGCGCATCAGCAACCACGAGTACTTCGGCAAGGCCGTCAAGCACATCTACAACACCGTGGGCGAGACCACCGAACACGGCAACGTGTTCCGCGTCGACCTGGCCCTGCGGCCCAACGGCAACTCCGGGCCCAGCGCGGTCTCGCTCGGGGCGCTCGAAGAGTATTTCCTGGTGCAGGGCCGCGAGTGGGAACGTTTCGCCTGGCTCAAGAGCCGCGTGATCGCCCCCACCGCCTGCGTGCAGGACCGCAGCGCCAGCGCGCTGCGCGGCACCGTGCTGCCCTTCGTGTTCCGCCGCTACCTCGACTACGGCGTGTTCGATGCCTTGCGCACGCTGCACCGGCAGATCCGCGACCACGCGTCCAAACGCGCCGCCGGCAACCCGGGGCGATCGAACGACGTGAAGCTCTCGCGCGGCGGCATCCGCGAGATCGAGTTCACCGTGCAGCTGCTGCAGGTGGTGCGCGGCGGCCAGTTCCCCGAGCTGCGCACGAGGCCCACGCTGGATGCGCTGCAGCGCCTGTGCAAGGCCGGCCTGATGCCGCCGGCCACGGCCACCGCGCTGGCGCAGGCCTACGAATTCCTGCGCCGGGTCGAGCACCGCATCCAGTACCTGGACGACCAGCAGACCCACGTGATGCCCACGCGCGACGACGACCTGGCCTGGCTCGCTGCCACGCTCGGTTACCCCGACGTGTGCGCCTTCCTGCACGCGCTGGATGCGCACCGCGAGCTGGTGGCCCAGGAGTTCGACACCCTGCTCGGCGGCCCCACCAACGGCGGCTGCAACGGCAAGGGCTGCGGCAGCAAGAAGAACGGCGCCAACGGCCGCAGCGCGGTCGACGACCTGCAAAGCGTGCTGGAGCAGCTGCCCCCGGCCTTCGCGGCCCGCGTGGGCCAATGGCTCGAACACCCACGCGTGCTCGCGCTGCGCGAGGACACCCGCGCGCGCCTGGTGCGGCTGGTGCAGCGCACCGGGGCCTGGATCGACGAAGGCCGCGTGAGCGAAGAGGCCGCGCTGCGCATGGCCGACTGGATCGAGCCGCTGCTGCGCCGCGAAAGTTACCTCGCCCTGTTGCAGGAACGGCCCTCGGTGCACGAGCGCCTGCTGCGCCTGCTGGGCGCGGCCAAGTGGCCCGCGCGTTACCTGATCAAGCACCCCGGCGTGATCGACGAACTCGCCAGCCAGCAGCTGCTGACCGACCGCTTCGATGCCGCGCAGTTCGAGGACGAGCTGGAGGCGCGGCGCACCGCACTGCGCTCCACCGGCGAGGACGATGAAGAAGCCCTGCTCAACCTGCTGCGCCGCGCGCACCACGCCGAGGTGTTCCGCACCCTGGCGCGCGACGTGGAGAAGGTGCTCACCGTCGAACAGGTGGCCGACGACCTCTCCGCCCTGGCCGACTCGGTGCTGCGCACCACCGCGCGCTGGTGCTGGGCCCGCCTCAAGAGCCGCCACCGCGACGAGCCCAGCTTCGCCATCATTGGCTACGGCAAGCTCGGTGGCAAGGAACTCGGCTACGGCAGCGACCTGGACATCGTCTTCGTCTACGAGGACGAACACGAGAACGCCCCCGAGATCTACGCCGCCTTCGTGCGCAAGATGATCAACTGGCTCACGGTGAAGACCGGCGAGGGCGACCTGTTCGAGATCGACACCGCGCTGCGGCCCAACGGCAACTCGGGCCTGCTGGTCACCAGCTTCACGGCCTACGCCAACTACCAGCAGCAGCGCGGCAGCAACACCGCCTGGACCTGGGAACACCAGGCCATGACGCGCGCGCGTTTTGTGCTCGGTGGTGTGGCCGAGAGCCCGCCGCCGGGCCGCCCGCCGCAGAGCGGCGGAGCGTGGGGGCTCTCCCTCGCCGGCCGCTTCGACGCGGTGCGCGAGGCGGTCATCACGGCCGAGCGCGACGCCGCCTCGCTGGCCGCCGAGATCGTCGCCATGCGCGGCAAGGTGCGCGCGGCGCACCCGGTGCGCGGCGAACGCTTCGACGTGAAACACAGCCCGGGTGGCATGGTGGACGTGGAGTTCGTGGTGCAGTACCTGGTGCTGCTGCACTCGCGCGCGCACCCCGAGCTGCGCGCCAACACCGGCAACATCAACCTGCTGCGGCGCGCCGAAAGCGCGGGCCTGCTCGAGCCCGGCATGGGCGAGGCCGCGGCCCGCGCCTACCGCGAGCTGCGCCAGATCCAGCACACCGCGCGGCTGGACGAAGCGCCCACGCAGGTCGATGCGGCGCAGGTCGAAGAAGCCGCTCGCGCGGTGCTGGCGATGTGGCAACACGTGCTGGGCCGCGTCGCGTCGACCGCTTGAACGGTCGACCCGCCGTGACACCGTGGCACGGCAGCTGGTTGTGGCTTTGCGGCCTGCATGCCGCGCTCAGCCTTCTGGTGTGGTGGTCCCCTCCCGGCGTGGCCGACGCGCTCACCTGGCGCGCGGGCGAATGGACGGCACGGCCCTGGACGCTGTGGAGCAGCGCCTGGGTCCACCTGAACCGCCCCCATCTCGTGGGCAACGTGCTGGCCATGGGCGGCGTGGCCGCCGCGGGTTGGGTGCTGCGGCCCGGTGCGCGCTGCACGCTGGCGTGGCTGCTGGCCTCGCAACTCACGCAGGTCTCGCTGCTGCTGTGGCCGCAGGTGGGCTACGCGGTCGGCCTCTCCGGCCTCATGCATGCCGGCGTTCTGGTGCTGGCGGTGCAGGTCGCGCTGCGCCGCCTGCCCATCCGTGGCGCGCGGTTCTGGGGCGGGCTGCTGGTCGTGGTGGTGCTGACCAAGGTGCTGCTCGAACGGGGCTGGTCCCAGCCCATCGTGTGGGACGCCGACAGCCACCTGTCGGTGGTGCAGGCCGCGCACGTCACCGGCGCCTTTTGGGGCGTGGTGCTGGGGCTGGCGGAACCCCTGCTGAAGCGCCCACGAAAAAGCCCGCCGTAGCGGGCTTTCAGGCACGGGGCGCGCAGGGCCTCAGGCCGCCGACGGTGCCGCGGTGACCGAGACCGCCTTGCGGAAGCGGTTGAGCTCCTGCACGGTCTTGAAGCTCTGCTCCATCAGCAGGCTCATGTTGTGCAGGATGCGATCGACCACGCGCGTTTCCCACACCGCATCGAAGTTGATCTGCTTGTCCAGCCAGTGCTCCAGCCACTCGGGATTGGGCAGGCGGCTCTGGATGGTGTCGTTGGGGAACAGGTTCTTGTTCACGTGCAGGTTGGTCGGGTGCAGCGCCTGCGCGGTGCGGCGCGCGCTGGCCATCAGCACGCCCACCTTGGCGAAGGCCGAGCGGGCCTCGTTGCCGAACTTGCCGATCGCGCGCTTCATGTAGCGCAGGTAGGCGCCGCCGTGGCGGGCCTCGTCCTGGCTGAGCGTGCTGTAGATCTGCTTGATCACGGGTTCGGTGTGCCACTCGCTGGCGCGGCGGTACCAGTGGTTCAGGCGGATCTCGCCGCAGAAGTGCAGCATCAGCGTCTCCAGCGGCGGGGCCGGATCGAACTCGAAGCGGATGTCGTGCAGCTCCTGCTCCGTGGGCACCAGCTCGGGGCGGAAGCGGCGCAGGTACTCCATCAGCACCAGCGAGTGCTTCTGCTCTTCAAAGAACCAGATCGACATGAAGGCCGAGAAATCGGAATCGTCGCGGTTGTCGCGCAGGAACATCTCGGTGGCCGGCAACGCGGCCCACTCGGTGATGGCATTCATCTTGATGGTCTGCGCCTGTTCATCGGTCAACGCGCTGGCGTCGAACTTGTCCCAGGGGATGTCCTTGTCCATGTCCCAACGCACGGATTCGAGTTGTTTGAAGAGTTCAGGATAGAGCATGGTGGTCTTTCTTAACGCGGACATTCTATGCGGCGGGCTTTCACGGCAATGACAAACCACCCCATCGTTCGGGACTTGCCCCCTCGGAAAGTTCCGATGGCACCGGTTTGAATCCACCCAGCCGCCACCTGCGTAGTGGAGATCAGACGCGCTTGAGTTTGCGACAGGCCCATGTTGGAATGAATTTTTTTGACCCCCTGGAGTTGCCGCATGAAGAACCTTGAATTCCTGGGCCTGGCCCTGGCCCTGTCCGTCGCGCTGGTATTCGCCACGGTGCCGCCCGCCGCGGCCCAGACCACGCCCGCGCCCACGAGCGCCAGCTGCCCCGCGCTGCTGCAGCACCGCTTCGACCGCCTGCAGGACGAAAAGCCCCAGTCGCTGTGCCAATACAGCGGCAAGGTGGTGCTGGTGGTGAACACCGCGAGCTTCTGCGGTTTCACCAAGCAATACGAAGGCCTGGAGGCGCTCTACGCGCGCTACCAGTCCCAGGGTCTGGTGGTGCTGGGCTTCCCGGCCAACGACTTCGGCAGCCAGGAGCCGGGCAGCAACCAGGCCATCGCCGACTTCTGCGAGAACACCTTCGGCGTGAAATTCCCGATGTTCAGCAAGACCAGCGTGGTCGGGCGCGACACCAACCCGCTGTACCGCCAGCTGGCTGAAAAGACGGGCGACCACCCGCGCTGGAATTTCCACAAATACCTGATCGCGCGCGACGGCCAGACCGTGCGCAGCTACGCCAGCGGGGTCGACCCCAAAAACCCCGCATTCGTCAAGGACATCGAAAAGTTTCTATCGACCAAATTGTGACTGATGAGTCACAATGAAAACCAACAAGTATTTCAACGCGAGTTGCCACCATGCCCCTGCCCAGCCATTCCCGCTCTGCGCGCCCGACGACCGGGGCATGGAACTTTTCTCGCGCACCGGGCGTCGTAAACAGCAGGCCGGACAGCGTGCCGGCCGCCGATTTCCGTTTTGTACTGCGAAGCCTTCCGGGTCTGCGTGATCCGGCTGCAATCCCGAGGCGCTTCTCCTCCTCCTCCCTCCCTCCCTTGTTCGTCTGGGGGCGCTTCGCAGTCTTTTGTATTGGCCTCCGTGGCCGCCGCACCCGTCGGTGCGCGGCCCACCGGCCGTGAGGTCCGTCCATGCAGCCGGGCCTCTTCCCCACCTCCGTCTCTCCTGCGCGCGCCGCCATCTCCCGGCCTTCGCGCGTGGCGATCGTCGGCTCGGGCATTGCCGGCCTGGCCGCCGCCCACACCTTGCAGGGCCTGGCTGACGTCACGCTGTACGAGGCGGGCGACCATTTCGGCGGCCATGCCCACACGGTGGACGTGACCCTGACCGATGCCTATGGCGTGCCCACCACCTTTGGCGTCGACACCGGCTTTCTGGTGCTCAACGAGCGCACGTACCCCAATCTGCTGGCCCTGCTCGCCGCGCTGGAGGTGCCGACCGCCCGCGCCGACATGTCGTTCTCGGTCCAGGTGCCGGGTGCCGGGCCCGGCGGCGACGCGCTCGAATGGAGCGGCAGCGACCTGTCTTCCGTGTTCGCGCAGCGCCGCAACCTGGCCAACCCACGCTTTCTGCGCATGCTGGCCGACATCGCGCGCTTCAACCGCGTCACCACCCGCCTGGCCGAACGTGGCGACGACCTGCGGCCCGACAGCCCCCTGCTGCAACCACTGGGCGATTTCCTGCGCGAACAGCGCTTCTCGGCCGAATTCCGCGACTGGTACTTCCTGCCCATGATGGGCTGCATCTGGAGCTGCCCGACCGACCAGATGCTGGCCTTCCCGGTCGCCACCATGGTGCGCTTCTGCCACAACCACGGCCTGATCCAGGTCAGGAACCGGCCGCAGTGGCACACGGTCGCGGGGGGCGCCCGCCAGTACGTGAGCAAGATCCTGCGGGGGGTGGGCGACCTGCGCCTCCTCACGCCGGTGCAGCAGGTGCTGCGCGACGACGAGGGCGTGCGCGTGGTCTCACCCGGCCATGTGGACCGCTTCGACGCCATCGTGATGGCCTGCCACAGCGACCAGGCGCTGCGCCTGCTCGGCGATCAGGCCTCGGTGGCCGAACGCGAGCTGCTCGGCGCCATCCGCTACCAGCCCAACCGCGCCGTGCTGCACACCGATGCCTCGGTGCTGCCGGAGAACCCGCGTGCCTGGGCGGCCTGGAACTACGAGCGCGCGCCCAGCGCCGATCAGGAATCGGCCAACGTCTGCCTGCATTACCTGATCAACCGCCTGCAGCCGCTACCGGTGCCGCAACCGGTGGTGGTCTCGCTCAATCCGCAGCGCGAGATCAACCCCACGCAAGTGCTGGGCGAGTACGCCTACGAGCACCCGGTGTTCGACCTCGGTGCCATTCGCGCCCAGGCCGGCGTGCCGGCCTTGCAGGGCCATCGCCACACCTGGTTCGCCGGTGCCTGGACCGGCTATGGCTTTCACGAGGACGGGCTCAAGTCGGGCCTGCAGGCCGCGCGTGGCCTGATCGATGCGCACCACCTGGTGCCGCTGGCCAACGAGCGCGAGCTGCGCCGGGCCGCGCTTCCCGGGGTGTTCGCATGAACGCGGCCGTGGCGCAGCTGGGCTTCGGCCAGGTGCGCCACACGCGCCACCGGCCCCGGCACCACGCGTTCGCCTACGCCACCTGCTTTCTGATGCTGCCCATGCGCAGCCTGCGCGCGCACGGCCCCGGCGCGCTGGCGCGCAACCGAAGTGCCGCGCTGAGCTTTCACGACACCGACCACGGCGATGGCCGCGCCGACAGCCTGGGCTGGCTGGACGAGGTGCTGCACCAGCACGGCATCCACGACGCGCAGGGCGAGGTCTGGCTGCACACCTACCCGCGCATGCTGGGCTACAGCTTCAAGCCGGTGAGTTTCTGGTACTGCCATCGCCCCGATGGTTCGCTGCGCGCGGTGCTCGCCGAGGTGAACAACACCTTTGGCGAACGCCATTGCTATTTGCTCGACGCGCCCCGCTATGGCGAACCCTGCGAAACCGCCAAGGTGTTCCACGTCTCGCCGTTCTGCCCGGTGCGCGGGCGCTACCGTTTCGTCTTCATGCGCACGCAAGGCCCCACCGCCCGCACCGTGGCGCGCATCGACTACTTCGATGGCGTGGGTGAGGCGGCCCTGCTCAACACCAGCGTGAGCGGTGAACTGCTGCCGCTCGATGCCCGCACGCTGCGCCGCGCGCTGTGGTCCCACCCCGCCATGACCCTGGGCGTGATCGCCCGCATCCACTGGCAGGCCTTGCGCCTGTGGTGGCAGAAGGCCCCGTTCTTCCGCCAGCCGCCCGCGCCGGGCGACTTCGTGACCGCCGCCGTGCCCTCGGCGCCCACCGTGACCGCCGAGCCGCGCCAACCATGAACAGCACCACCGCCTCCCGCCGCCCCGTGGACTTCGAACTGCCGCGCAACACGCCGGCCGCCGCGCGCACCGTCCTGCAACTGCTGCAGCGCCTGGTGCACGGCAGCCTCACGCTGCAGCTGCCCGACGGCTCGGTACAGCGCTTCGGGCAGTCCGACGGACCGCACGCGAGCATGAGGCTGCACAACTGGAACGTGTGCAGCGCCACGCTGAAATCGGGCGACATCGGTTTCGCCGAAACCTACATCGCCGGCGACTGGAGCACGCCGCACCTCACCTCGCTGCTCTCGCTGCTGGTGCGCAACCGCCGCGAGGTCGAGGACATGGTCTATGGCTCCTGGCTGGGCCGCCTGGCCTACCGCGTGCGGCACCTGCTCAACCGCAACTCCAAGGCCAACAGCCGCAAGAACATCCACGCGCACTACGACCTGGGCAATGCGTTCTACTGCCTGTGGCTGGACGAGACCATGAACTACTCGTCGGCCTGGTTCGAGACGCCGGACCAGCCGATGGTGATGGCGCAGCACGCCAAGGTGCGCCGCGCGCTGCGCCTGGCCGGTGTGCGCCCGGGCGACCGCGTGCTGGAGATCGGCTGTGGCTGGGGCGCCCTGGCCGAGAAGGCCACCACCGAGTTCGATGCCTCGGTGGTCGGTGTGACGCTGTCGACCGAACAGCTGGCCTTCGCGAAACAGCGCCTGCAGGCCATCGGCCGCCAGGATCGCGCCGACCTGCGGCTGCAGGACTACCGCGACATCCCCGACGCGCCGTTCGACGCCATCTGCTCGATCGAGATGGTCGAGGCGGTGGGGCGCTCGTATTGGCCGACCTACTTCCAGACCGTGGCCCGCCTGCTCAAGCCCGGTGGCCGGGCCTGCATCCAGAGCATCGTGATCGCCGACGCGCATTTCGACCGCTACATCAAGGGCACGGACTTCATCCAGCAATACATCTTCCCGGGCGGTTGCCTTCCCTGTCCACGCGAGCTGCGCGCCCAGGCCGCGCAGGCGGGGCTGGAAGTGGTCGACGAGTTCGCCTTCGGCCAGGACTACGCGCGCACGCTGTCGATCTGGCGCGAGGACTTCCTGCGCGAACAGGAGCGCGTGCTGCAACTGGGCTTCGACCAGCGCTTCCTGCGCATCTGGGAGTTCTACCTCGCTTATTGCGAGGCGGCGTTCGAGCAGCAGAGCGTGGACGTCGTGCAGTACACGCTGCGCAAGCCGGCCTGAGGCCCGCGCCATGCCCACCCGCCCTCTTCACCTGTCCGTGGCCCTCGCGCTGCTGGTGGGGGGGCCCGCAAGCGCGCAGCCCGCGCCAGCCCCCATGCTGAGCGCGGCGCTGCAAGACCAGACGCTCAGCGGCAGCGCCCGCCTACGGTACTGGGGGTTCGACGTCTACGACGCGCGCCTGTATGTCGCGCCAGGCTTTGACATCCAGCGCTTCGAAGTCCAGCGCTTCGGCCTGGAACTGAGCTACCTGCGCGGCTTCAAGGGCGCCGACATCGCCGAGCGCTCCATCGAGGAAATGAAAGGCCTGGCCCGGCTGGACCCCGCGCAGGCCCAGCGCTGGCAAGCCGCGATGAGCGCCCTGTTCCCCGAGGTGCGGCGCGGCGACCGCCTCACCGGCGTGCACGTGCCGGGCAGCGGCGCGCGCTTCTACGTCAACGGCCAGTGGCTCGGCGAGATCGCCGACGACGCCTTCTCGCGCCGGTTCTTCGGCATCTGGCTCTCGCCCAGGACCTCGCAGCCGCGCCTGCGCGAGGCCCTGATCCAGTCCCTGGGCGGTCCGCCGCGCGCGCCATGAGCGAACCCGCCGCCCGCTTCATCGGGCCAGGCGCCTGGCGCCATGGGCTGCGCTACGGCCTGCTGGGCCTGCCGCTGGCTTTCGTCGCGTTGCCGCTGTACGTGATCCTGCCCAACCACTACGCGCGCGCGTTCGGCGCGCCGTTGGCGGCCCTGGGGGCGGTGCTGCTGGCCGCGCGGCTGATCGATGCCGTGCTCGATCCCTGGATCGGGCGCTGGTGCGACCGCCTCTTCGCGCGCTCGATCGCGGCGGTGTTGGGCGCGGCGGCCGGGGCCGCGCTGGTGCTCGCAGGCGGGCTGTGGGGTCTGCTGTTTCCGCCGGCCGCCGTGCGCGAGGCCGGCAGCGCGACCCTGCTCGGCTGGGCGGGCGGGCTGATGGCCCTCACCTACATCGCCTACAGCGTGATCTCGGTGGCGCACCAGGCCTGGGGCGCGCGCCTGGGCGGCGACGAGGCCCAGCGCAGCCGCGTGGTGGCCTGGCGCGAAGGCCTGGCCTTGCTGGGCGTGCTGATCGCCGCCGTGCTGCCCGCCACGCTGGGACTGGGCGCCACGGTCTCGGCCTTCGCCGTGCTGCTGGCGCTGGGCTGGTGGGCCTGGAGCCGCTCCACGCGCCCGCTCGACCGGTCCATGCCACCGCGGCGGGTGGCCCCTCCCCGCTGCGGCAACCCGCGTTCCGGCGCCTGCTCGCGGTGTTCGTGATCAACGGCACCGCCAGCGCCGTGCCGGCCACGCTGGTGCTGTTCTTCGTGCAGGACCGGCTGCAGGCACCGGCGGCGGTGGAGCCGGCCTTCCTCGCCACCTACTTCCTGTGCGCCGCGCTGTCCATGCCGCTCTGGGTGCGGCTGGTCGCCCGCCTCGGTCTGGCGCGCACCTGGCTCGCGGGCATGGGCGTGGCGGTGGCGGTGTTCGTCTCGGCGGCCCTGCTCGGCGCGGGCGACGTGCTGCCCTTCCTGATCGTGTGCGCCCTCTCGGGCGTGGCGCTGGGCACCGACCTCGCCCTGCCCGGCGCGATGCTCGCCGGCCTGATCGGCCGGCTGGGTGAACGCGGCCAACGCGAGGGCGCGTACTTCGGCTGGTGGAACTTCGCCACCAAGCTCAACCTCGCGCTGGCCGCGGGTCTCGCCCTGCCGCTGCTGGCCTGGTTCGGCTACGCCCCGGGCACGCGCGACCCCACCGCGCTGCAAACCCTGACCATCGCCTACTGCCTGCTGCCGTGCGCGCTCAAGCTGCTGGCCGCAGGCACGCTGTACGCGCTGATCATCCGGCCCGAGCAAAGGCTAGCGCCACCGCGCCCCTCCCTGTCCACGAACTGAAAGACCGCCATGCAACGACGCCATTTGCTCGCCGCCGGCATCGCGGGCGCCGCCGCACTCTCGGGCTGCGCAGGCCCGCAGATCGCGCAGTACGCGGGCGAAAAACCGGTGCTCGACCTGCGCAGCTATTTCAACGGCACGCTCGACGCCTACGGTGTCTTCACCGACCGCTCGGGCGAGGTGATCAAACGCTTCACCGTGGTCATGCGCTGCCAATGGAACGGGGACGACGGCGTGCTCGACGAGGCCTTCACCTACTCGGACGGCACGACACAGAAGCGCGTGTGGCGCATGAAGCACCTGGGCAACGGCCGCTTCAGCGGCACCGCCGACGACGTGGTGGGCACCGCGCTCGGTGAGCAGCAGGGCAACGCCTTCCGATGGGGCTACACGCTGCGGCAACCGGTGGACGGCAAGACCTACGAAGTGCAGTTCGACGACTGGATGTACCTGATGGACGACCGCGTGATGCTCAACAAGGCCACGATGAGCAAGTTCGGCATCCGCCTGGGCGAGGTCACGCTGTCGTTCGTGAAGCGCCGGCCATGAGCACCCCCAGGACCTTCGTCGATGCGCCCATGCCGCCCCCTCGGGCGGCGAGCGGTGCGCGCGGCTTCTCGCTGTTCGGTCCCATGAACCCCCGCATCACCGACTGGCGCGGTCTGCGCGTGTGGCTGATCGGCGCTTCCAGCGGCATTGGCGAAGCCACCGCCTCGGCCCTGCACGCGCGCGGGGCGCAGGTGCTGCTGTCGGCTCGCAATGCGCCCGCGCTGAACGCTTTCGTGGCCGCGCACCCGGCCGCGCAGGCCTGGCCGCTGGACGTGACCGATGCCACCGCGGTCATGCGCACCACCGACCAGATCCTCGCTCAAGGCCCGCTGGATCTGGTGCTGTACTGCGCCGGCCACTACCGCGAGATGCGCGCCACCGACATGGACCTCGCCGACCTTCGGCGCCACGTCGACATCAACTACCTCGGCGCGCTGCACGTGCTCGACGCCGCCGTGCCCGCGATGGCGGCGCGGGGCCATGGGCACATCAGCCTGATCAGCAGCGTGGCGGGTTTTCGCGGCCTGCCCAAGAGCCTGGCCTACGGCCCGACCAAGGCCGCGCTCACCCACCTCGCCGAGACGCTGTACCTGGACCTGCAGCCCCTGGGCCTGGGCGTGAGCGTGGTGCATCCCGGCTTCGTGAGCACCCCCCTGACGGCCCGCAACGGCTTCACCATGCCCGCGCTGATCACACCTGCACAGGCGGCCCAGGCCATGCTGGCCGGCTGGGGCCAGGGCGCGTTCGACATCCACTACCCCAAGCGCTTCACGCGCTGGATGAAGCTGTTGCGCCTGCTGCCCTACCGCGCGTACTTTCCGGCGGTGCGCCGCGTCACCGGGCTATAACCCGTTCATGTCCACCGACCACCGCGCCGCCATCGACCACCTCTGCGACTGGTTCGAGTCGCTCTCCCCCGGCTCGCTCGCCCGGCTCGGCGAGTTCTACACGCCGGACGCGCGCTTCAAGGACCCGTTCAACGAGGTGCAGGGCATCCCGGCCATCACACGCGTGTTCGAACACATGTTCGACAGCCTCACGGCGCCGCGCTTCATCGTCACGGGCCGGCTGGTGGACGGCGCGCAATGTTTTCTGGTGTGGGAGTTCCGCTTTCGTTTTCAGCGCTTTGACACCGTGACCGAGCAGGTGGTGCGCGGCGGCTCGCACCTGCGGCTCGCGCCCGACGGCCGCGTCAGCGACCACCGCGACTATTGGGACGCGGCGGAAGAGCTGTACGAAAAACTGCCTGTGCTGGGCGGGCTGATGCGCTGGCTGAAGAAGAAAGCGCAGGAGTGAGCGGCTTTCGGCCAGGATGCCGCGGAACTGGCTTTGCCAGGCCGCAGGCATCGCCCCCTGGGGGGTGACGCGCCGCAGGCGCGGCGCGGGGGGTTAGGCCGGCCTCGTGTCGACGAAGCTCTGGCGCAGGTTGAGCTTCTCGGCCAGGCGGGCCAGGTTGGGGTACGGCGAGCGCCAGTCGATGCTGGCGAAGCGGAAGTCCAGGTAACCCAGCGCGCAGCCCACGGCCACGTCGGACAGGCTGAAGTGGATGCCCGAGCAGAACGCCTTCTCGCCCAGGCCCTGGCTCATGGACTTCAGGCTGGCGTCGATCTTGGCGCGCTGGCGCTCGATCCACGCCTCGCTGCGCTCGCCATCGCCACGGCCGGGCCAGGTGGCTTCGAGCCGGGCCAGCACGGCGGCGTCCAGCAGGCCATCGGCCAGGGCTTCCCAGGTCTTGACCTCGGCGCGTTCTCGGCCTTGCGTGGGAATCAGCTTGCCCACCGGTGAAAGGGTGTCGAGGTACTCCACGATCACGCGCGAGTCGAACACGGCCTCGCCGCCTTCCATCACCAGGCAGGGCACCTTGCCCAGCGGGTTGGAGGTCATGATGGTGGTGTCGGCGGACCACACGTCTTCCAGGATGAACTGGTAGTCCAGTTTTTTCTCGGCCATGACAACGCGCACTTTTCGCACGTAGGGGCTGGTGATGGCGCCGATGAGTTTCATGGGGAATGGAATGGTCGTTGGACTGGGGAACACGATTCTAGCCAGCGCCAGGGGCACCCCCTCGGACAGCGGACACGGCGCCCGGCGGTGGGCCCGCCGCCGGACGGGCCTCCTACAATCGTGGGATGCGCCCGACCACCTCTTCTTCCGCCACGCCCGCCCACACCATCCCCGGCGCCCCCAGCGCCATTTCCGCCCTGTCGCCGCTCGACGGCCGTTACGCCGGCCGCCTGGCCAGCCTGCGCCCCTTCATGAGCGAGCAGGGCTACATGCACCGCCGCGTGCAGGTCGAGATCGCTTGGTTCATTGCGCTCTCCGACGCCGGCCTGGCCGAGTTCAAGCCGCTCTCGCCCGGCGCGCGCACCTACCTGCTGGGCCTGGTAAAGAACTTCAGCGAAGCCGATGGCCAGGCCATCAAGGACATCGAGAAGGTCACCAACCACGACGTGAAGGCGGTCGAGTACTGGATCAAATCGCGCTTCGAAGCGCGTCCTGAACTGGAGAAGGCCGCCGAGTTCGTGCACTTCGCCTGCACCAGCGAAGACATCAACAACACCAGCCACGCCCTGCAGCTCAAGGGCGGGCGCGACGCCGTGCTGCTGCCCGCGCTGGACGCGGTGATTGACAAGCTGCGCGAAATGGCCCACGCCTACGCGGCCGTGCCCATGCTCAGCCGCACGCACGGCCAGACCGCCAGCCCCACCACCGTGGGCAAGGAAATCGCCAACGTGGTGGTGCGCCTGAGCGCCGCACGCGACCGCATCGCCGGCGTCAAGCTGCTGGGCAAGATGAACGGCGCCGTGGGCAACTACAACGCCCACCTGAGCGCCTGGCCCGAGTTCGACTGGGAGGCGTTCAGCCGCAACGTGATCGAACAGCCCGAGCCGCTCGGTCTGGGCCTGACCTTCCAGCCCTACAGCATCCAGATCGAGCCGCACGACTACATGGCCGAGCTGTTCGACGCGGTCGCGCGCACCAACACCATCCTGATCGACCTCTCGCGCGACATCTGGGGCTATGTGAGCCTGGGCTATTTCAAACAACGCCTGAAGGCGGGCGAGATCGGCTCGTCGACCATGCCGCACAAGGTCAACCCGATCGACTTCGAGAACGCCGAAGGCAACCTGGGCCTGGCGAACGCGCTGCTGCGCCACCTCTCCGAGAAGCTGCCCATCAGCCGCTGGCAGCGCGACCTGACCGACTCCACCGTGCTGCGCAACATGGGCGTGGCCCTGGGCTACGCGGTGCTGGCCTACCACTCGATGGGTGTGGGGCTGGGCAAGCTCGAACTCAACGAGGAAGCCATCGCCGCCGACCTCGATGCGTCCTGGGAAGTGCTGGCCGAGCCGATCCAGACCGTGATGCGCCGCTACGGCGTCTCGGGCGCCTACGAAAAACTCAAGGAAGTCACGCGCGGCAAGACCGTGACCGCCGAGGCGCTGCACGAACTCATCCGCAGCCTGGACATTCCCCAGCCCGAAAAAGACCGCCTGCTGCGCCATGACCCCGGGCAGCTACGTCGGCAAGGCCACCGAGCTGGCGCGGCGCGTCTGACTACCGCCCGGAACCGGGCTCTTCCAGCGCGCGCTCGGCGTAGCGGTTGAAGCGCCAGGCGTCGCCTTCGATGGTGATGCGCCGCCAGCTGGCGCGTTTCTCACCGGGGGTCATCTCGGTCCAGCGCTGCACTTCGTCGAAACGCCGGCCACAGCCCTTGCAGACCTCGTCGCCCTGGCTGGTCGAGCAGATCGCGATGCACGGCGTGTCGGGCGTGGTTTCGTACCAGGCCAGCCAGGCCTCGCGGGCGCGGGCGGGCAACGTGGCCTCGTCGGCCTCGGTCTCGTGGAACCAGATCATCAGCGCATACACCTCGGCCAAAGCGCGAAGTTCCTTGCACAGGGAGACACCGTCTGGCGAGGGTGAGCGCTCACGCCAGTAGTTGATCGCGGCTTCGATGTCGGTGATGTGGATGCCGGCCATGGGGTGTGGATCATAGCCAGTCTGGCCCTTCGATGAACGCACCGGCAACCGGAACCAACCCCGGCCTTGTGGTAACTGCGTACCCGTCCCAGGCACCGGACGCGGTAACGGCCCGCTACAATCGCGGGTCTCGAAGGGGAGTAGCTCTCCGCTCCAGCGCTTGCCGCTGGACATTCGGGTTGTCGTCAATACGAAGCCACCGCTTCCGGCAACCCGGGCCCGGCAATCACCTTGCCGGGCTGAGCAAGACCTTTGATAGGCCCCATGGGCCGATCAAGGCATGTCCATCCCCTTCGCCAGCGCAGTTGCGCCATTGCGGGCGGATGACACAGCGCCTTCCGATCGACCATGGTGGTCGATACATGAGAAGAGAAGGCCGGGCGGATGGCGACGAGATCGGCTCGCGCCCCCACCCATTTGGACAAACGACAACGAGGAATTTATGGATTTCCTGACATCGCCCGCGTTCTGGGTCGCCCTGGGACAGATCATCATCATCGACATCCTGCTGGGTGGCGACAACGCGGTCGTGATCGCGCTGGCCTGCCGCAAGCTGCCGCCCGCACAGCGCACCAAGGGCATCATCTGGGGCACTTTCGGCGCCATCGTGCTGCGGGTCATCCTGATCGCCTTCGCGATGACGCTGCTGACCGTGCCGTTCATCAAGCTCGTCGGCGCGCTGCTGCTGGTGTGGATCGGCGTGAAGCTGCTGGCCCCCGATGACGAGGCGCACGGCGACATCCAGGGCAGCGACAAGCTGTTCGCCGCCATCAAGACCATCATCGTGGCCGACCTGGTGATGAGCGTGGACAACGTGATCGCCATCGCCGGTGCCGCTCAGAACGCGGGCGAGCACTCGTTCCTGCTGGTGGTGCTGGGCCTGCTGATCTCCATTCCCATCATCGTCTGGGGCAGCACCATGGTCATCAAGCTGATGGCCCGTTTCCCGATCATCATCACCCTGGGCGGCATGCTGCTGGGCTGGATCGCCGGTGGCATGCTGGTCACCGACCCGGCCTTCGTCACCCCCGACAAGTGGACCTTCATGCCCAAGCTCGGCACGGTGGATGAGAAGGGCATGGCGGTCATCTCCGACACGCTGTACTGGTCGGCCCACGTCGTCGGTGCGCTGTTGGTGCTCGCACTGGGCAAGTGGATCTCCTCCCGCCGTCCGCCGGTGGTGCACGAAGGCTGATCCGGCCTTCCGAGGTCCTGACACAGCAGGGCGGCGTCCGACAGGGCGCCGCCCTTTTTCATGTCGGCGGGCGGCCGGTGCTATGCTGGTCCGCATGAAACTCATCCTGACCTGGCTGCTCGCGGCCTGCGCCCTGCTGGTGGTGGCCTACATCTACCCCGGCGTGCAGGTGCAGAGCTTCACCTCCGCCCTGATCGCCGCGGCGGTCATCGGCCTGTTCAACGCCGTGCTGCGGCCCATCCTGGTGATCCTGACCTTGCCCGTCACCATCGTCACGCTGGGCCTCTTCCTGTTCGTCATCAACGCCCTGATGTTCTGGGCGGCGTCGGGTGTGCTCGATGGCTTCCGCGTCAACGGCTTCCTGGCCGCGCTGCTGGGCTCGTTGATCTACTCGGCGTTGATGCTGCTGGTGAGTTCCGCCATGCGCTCCATCGGCTCGCGCTGAGCCGATCGGTCGGCCCGTCACCGGGCCTACTTCTCTTCGCGCACAGACTCGCGCAACTGCGCCTCGACTTCACGACGGCGGCTGTCCACGATGGCCAGTTCCATGCCGTCCGCGCGTTGCGCGGCGGGCAGCGCCTGGGCCGCCTTGAAGCGGTCCACCGCACCACCGAAGTCCAGGTGGGCGGCACGCGCCTCCGCCTCGGCACGGATGGCGCGCATGGTCTGCCCTTGCACGGCATAACCCCGTGACAGCGTTTGCCAGGCCACCGCGTCGCGCGGCTGCAGCGCCACCCAGGCCTGCAAGCGGCTGACCGCGCGCTGCGGCTGACCGGTGCGCCAGCGCGGCCTGCGCACCGAGCAGGGCACTGGCGCGGGAGGTTCCCGCCAGGGCCTGGTCGCGCAGTTCCGCCAGCAGGGCCGCCTGCGCGGGAGGCAGGGAAGGCACACCGCCCGCGACGGGCGACAGCAAGATGTCGAGCAGCAGCGCATCCACCGTGGGGCGCGCCTCGGGCGCCACCGCCGTGCGCAACTGCTGCGCCAGCTCCAGAGCCAGATCGCGCTGTCCCAGGCGCAGTGCCGAGAGCGCGGCCGCGTAGCGGTCGCCGGGCGAGGCATTGGCCGATCGGCCATTGGCGAGCCAGGCGCGCTGCCGATCAGGACCGTTCTCCGCCAGCACCCTGGCGCGCGCCGACACCAGCACGTGCACGCTGCGCGAGGGCATGGGCAAGCCCACGGAGGCGCTGGACGCGCCCCGCGCGCCTGGCAGGTCCAGACGCAGGCCCAGGGGAGCGGCCGGTGCGGTGGCGCCGCTGGCATCCGGCGTGGTGGCCTTGATCGGGCCCACCTGGCCGCCTGCCGCCGCGGCCGGCCCGGCGGGCACCCGGGACCGCATGTCGGCAATGCGCTCCCCCGTCAACGGGTGGCTGCGCAGGTAGGGGAACGAGCCGTCGTCGTAGCGCGAGGACTGCTGCATCTTGTCGAACATGCTCACGAAGCCCAGGCCGTCAAAACCGGCGCCCGTGAGGACGCCAAAACCCACGCGGTCGGCCTCGCGCTCCATGTCGCGCGAGAAGTTCAGCTGCGTCTGTGCCGCGACGGCCGTGCTGCCCGCGATCGCGGCGCTGGCGACCTGCGGGTTGGACCCGGCCGCCAGCGCGCCCAGAATCATCGCCCCCATCATCCACGGCGCCATGCGCTCCTCGCGCGTCATCATGCGGGCGATGTGGCGCTGCGACACGTGGCTGAGCTCGTGCGCCATCACCGAAGCCAGTTCCTCGGGCTTGTCGGTGATCGCGATCAGGCCCAGGTTCACGCCAAGGTACCCCCCTGGCAGGGCGAAGGCATTGACGCGCTTGTCGCGCGAAACCACCAGCTCCCAGGCCAGGCGCTCGGCCAGTTCGGGCGGCACGTCACCTCGATCGCGCGCCGCGCCCAGCAGGGGCTGCCACAAGGCCTGCAGGTAGTCGCCGAGCACCGGATCGTCCAGGTAGTCCGGATCGCGGTAGATGTCGCGCGCGATGCGGTCCCCCAGGCGCCGTTCGGCCGCGATGGACATGCCATCGCCGTCGCCCAGGCTGGGCAGCGAGGAGGTGGACGTGCCGTCACGGACCGGCTGGGCGATCGAGGCCGGTGTGGGCAGCAGCATCGACGCCATCGCCAGCACGCCCAGGCCCAGGGCGGTGCGTCGAACAGGGGAAAGCAGCGACTTCGGTAAAAAACGCATCCCCGTATGATGCCGCCAACGCCCGACGGTTCTGTAAAGCCCGCGAAACAAGCCCCCATGACCGATACAAAAGCTTCCTCTCCCCTGACTCACTTCGACGCCCAGGGCCAGGCCCACATGGTCGACGTGGCGGCCAAAGCCAGCACCCACCGGGTGGCCGTCGCGGAAGGCCGCATCACCATGTTGCCGGCCACGCTGGCGTTGATCCAGGCGGGCACCGCGAAAAAGGGTGACGTGCTCGGCATCGCGCGCATCGCCGGCATCCAGGCCGCCAAGAAGACCAGCGACCTCATTCCGCTGTGCCATCCGATCGCGCTGACCCGCGTGGCGGTGGAATTCGACATCGAACCCGAGTCCCACAGCGTGCGCTGTCTTGCAACCGCCGAATGCACCGGTCAGACCGGGGTGGAAATGGAAGCCCTGTCAGCGGTGTCGGTGGCGCTGCTCACCATCTACGACATGTGCAAGGCCGTGGATCGGGGGATGGTGATGGGGGGGGTGCGACTGGTGGAGAAACGCGGAGGGAAGAGCGGGAGTTTTACGGCAGCCGCTTGACCTCTCACTCTCAATAGGGGTCCACAGGCAGAAAGAGCACGGGCCGTGCATCCAGCGGCGAGAGGATGGCGGTCCAGAACGCATGTCGGCTGGCCACCGGCAAGTAGCGCACGCCGTCCAACTTCAACCCCGCCGACGCCAGGCCGGCCTGAACCACCGGCGCGGCCTCGGGTTTGGCGGCAAGCAACGCGCTGAGCGGCTGGGCGGCCGACTGAATGGCTTGTGTCTGCGTGTCATACCCAACCCAGAGATCGGCACGCGCACCGATGTCCACGCCTTGCAAGGCCGCCATCGTCACCTCCATCCTTTCGGTTGCCGAGGCAAACGGACGCACCGCCACCAGCTCGGGGCCACGAACCGGCAGTGAGCGGAATTCGGGCGCGCTCTGAGCCAGCAAGCCCGGGTCGACGTCGATCGCGTGAATCACTCTCAGGCGATCGATCTCGAAGGCCAGGTACACCGGCCGGGCCTGGAACACGGTCCAGGCGCCATACGACAAGGCGCCGACCTGCACGAGCGCAATCAGGGCCACGTCCATGCGCAGCTCTTTGAGCGGCTTCTTCGCGGCCGCGACCGCGAAGGTGCACACGGGACCCAGCACGACGTCCACGGCCGCCACGAGCAGGAACAGGTTCAAGCCGCCCGCCAGCACCCGGTAAGGGTGGGGGTACCAGACGAAGAAGATCAACCCGCCCACCACGAGCAGGATCAGGGCACTGACCAGGAAATGCCCGATGGCCCACTTGAAGCGGTATCGAAGAGCAGCGTGCATGGCGGAGGGACTCACGGGGTTGGCAAGGAAACCTGGGGATTGTCGGACGGCGCAAGGGGCAGGGGCTCGGAGCGATCCACGGTTTCCGGGGCCAACTGGAAAGAGGTGCTGCGTCCGGCATAGTCCGGCCAGTTCAACGAGGCGAGCGAAGGATGAGTCTTCTGATCGCGCGCCCAGATGTCCTGCATCGTCGAAACAAGGTCAGCGCCCATGATGGCGTTGAGGCGCATCATCCAGACGCGCGCAGTTTCTGTCTCACCGGCAAGCGCATGCGCCTTGGCTGCCGCGTAGTAGGCCGGCGGGGAGTTCACGCTGCGCGCCGTGTCCGAAATCCAGAGGAGTTCCTGCTCGCTCATCCCCGGCCGCAGCGGCAGGCGGTACAGCACCAGTTCATCGTGAATCTGGTTGAGCACGCGCGGCTCGTGCACTTCAATGTCCGGCCGCTGGCCCACGCGGCTGTTCTCGAAGCGCCACTCGGTGTAGCGCTCCTGATACGGGAAATAATCGGCCGACATCCAGCCTGCCACGCCCAAGGTCAGCAGTCCGACCATGCCCCACGACCATCGGGGCAGCGAAGGCCCCTTCGACGTGGCGTCCATTGGCATCAACCAACCTGCGAACAAAGCGGCAGGCACCATGAAATAGAGAAACTGGTGTGGCAGTTCAAGCATGGCGTGCACACCCAGCGCCGCCAGCACGGCCAGTGCAAAAACGTTGTCGGGCCGTTTCGGCAGCTCCAGCAGCCGCTTGCTCAGCCAAAGGCCCAAGGCGCCCAGCAGCATCAGCCCGAGGGGGATTCCGAACCACAGCAACACGTCGAGGACGGCGTTGTGCGCATGAGCGAAACGCTGGCCGATGTACAGCTCGGGTTGAAGATGCGCCACGGCCACGTAGGCAAACCCGCCATCGGTCAAACCGTAGCCGAACCACGGGCGCTCAAGCAGGGCCGCGCCAAAGGCCCGCCAGGCGTCGATGCGGGCACCATCGATGGCCGTGAGACGCGTTTCGGCGTTCTGAAGTGCCCCCAGGCCCAGCCAGCTGGCCAGCATCCTTGAAATTCAACAGCCACAGAATCAGCAGCGCCAAGCCCGAAAACCAGACCGTGCCAATGGCCCGCCTCCCTTCACCCTTCAACACCAGGGCCAGCAGTCCGGCCACCACGGCCATCTCCAGCAAGCCCGCGCGCGACTGGGTCAACCCGATGCCGATGCCGATCCATGCGAACAGCAGAACGAACATGCCCTGTGACAGCAGGCGACGGTGCCGGAACCACGTGAGGCCGATCAGACCCCAGACCTGGATGGTCGCCAACTGGTTAGGCTGCAGGATCATGCCCGAGGGACGCTGACGATCGTTGATGGGGGTGACCAACAGCAGCACCAGGGAGTCGAAATCGCTGGAGTACCACTGCAACCACTGGATCCATTGCACCGGCACGTTCAACGCTGCGCCCAGGGCCAGGGCCGCGAAAACAATGTCCAGCAGCCGGTGGTGCCGGTTCGACCGCGCAGCATGACCGAGCAGAAAGGCCACCAGGACGGCGGCCACGTAAGCCGATGACACCGCCGCCGTGCCCGCTTTGGGCATCAAACCGCCGAGCCACTGCCCCCAAGGCACCAGGATCAGCAGCCCCAGCACGCCAACGAACGCCGACAGGGGCACGCGCCAGCGGGTTTGCCAAGCCACCACAATGGCCATCAAGCCCAGCGCAACCGCCATCGCGACCTCATGGTGAAAGGCGTTCCAAGGCAATTGGTGGTTGGGCACCGTCCAGATCAGCGACAGCACGAGCACCGCGAGCGTGTTCTCGATCAGCTGGAAGCGCGTGTAGTGAAGTGGCATGGCACAACAGAAGGTCAAGAAAAAGGGCCGCAAAGCGGCCCTTCATGCTGAAAATGCGCTTGGCTTAGCCGCGGCAGGAGCCGGGCAGGAAGCGAGGATTCATGCCATTGGTGCCCGTGGGGCCGCAAACCCAGCGGGTGATGACCGCACCCGCATGCGTAGCGCCATCCAAAGCCACGGTGTCAGACACAAACGGCGCCAGCTGGATTTGGTTGTTGGTGCCGATGCCACCACCGATGTTCGCGGCGTTGCCGATGATCGTGATCACGCCGTCTCCATCGGCAGAACCGGATTGCACCATGCGTGTCGGCACGATTGCGCAGGAACCGGAGATGGCCGAGCTGATGTCGGTGCCAGGTGCTGCGGCTTGAACCGTCTCGGTGATGGAAGTGCGGCACGACGATGCGGCCAGCACGACTTCCGACACGCGGGCACGCACCGTGTAGTCCTGATAGGCCGGCAACGCGACGGCAGCCAGAATACCGATGATGGCCACCACGATCATCAATTCGATCAGGGTGAAGCCTTTTTGGACGGCGCGTTTCAATTTCATGGAGAACTCCTTGGGGCAGGGTTGGGGTAAAGACGCATCCTTATCAGCAGACACCGTGCCAGCCCGAAATGCCGCGCTTTTTGAGGTCTTTTTAGCGCTTTACCCTGCATCAGTGACATTTGGTGACCCCTGCATCGACATGCGACCGACAATTTTTGTCACCTCGCCCTCAGGCAACGGCTTTTTGTCACAGTTCGAAGGTCTGCCCCGCGCTGAGCCAGCGGATGTCGTGGCGCGCATCGCCCGTGTGGTTGGGCGCTTCGTCGAAGCGGCGGATCTCTTCCATGATCAGGCCGGTTTCCGCCGGCTTGGTGTGGGTGATGTAGATCGGATAGCGCTGGCGGCCATCGATCTGCTCCAGTTCCTGCGCCAGCAAGCTGGGGGCCAAGTGCAGGCTGCGCTGCGCGAGGGCGTGCTCCCGGTCGCTGAAGGCGGTTTCGATCACCAGCAGGGCCACGGGGAGCTGGTTGACGCGCTGCCAGAAACGCCGGGTTGCGCCCGGTGTCGCCACTGAAGACCCAGTGACCCGAGGCGCTGGCGGCGGCAAAGCCGACCGCCGGCACGGTGTGCACCGCAGGCAAGACCTCGACCGACTTGCCGCCGACATGGAGCACCTCGCCGACCGCAATGGACACGAAGCGCATGAGCGGCGTGTCCACACTGGGAATGGCGGAGAAGTCGGGCCAGATCAGGTTGTTGAAGATGTGCACCTTGAGCGCGGCGATGGTGCCGGGCAGCGCGTGCACCTGTAGCGGCGCAGCGCCACTGGCCAGGCGCCGGGCGGCCACGGCATCGAGCATGAGGGGCAGCGCGGCCACGTGATCCAGGTGCGAATGGGTGAGCAGGACGTGGTCCACCCGCGCCATCTCATCCAGGGTCAGATCGCCCACGCCGGTACCGGCGTCGATCAGGACGTTGTCGTCGAGCAGAAAGGACGTGGTGCGGCAACCATGGGCGATGGCGCCAGAGCACCCCAGTACGCGGACCCTCATTTGGCAGCTTTGGCAGTGGCATGGCCGGGACCGCCGGCACATTGGATGGGGAAACTGGCTGCCTCAACCCGAACAAGCCGGGTTGGCAACCGACTGCCGAAGGCTACCCGTTTGACCAGGCGCCGGAAAGGACTTTTTTGGCATTTCTGCCGATGGCCGCCATGCCCAGGCATGGCTCGGGTTCGTCTCAGTGCTGGACGAACTGCATCTGCGTGCCGGCCAGTTCCAGCAGGTCGCCATGGTGCAGGTTCACGGCGTCGGTCCCGATGGGGCTGCCGTTGATGGTGGGCTTCTGCGTGCCTTCGACCAGGGCCACCACATAACCATGGGGCCGGCGCGTGATGGCCGCCACCGCCACACCGGGTTTGCCAATGGTGGTCACCACCTTGACCAGAGGCACTTCACGGCCGGCCGCGGTGCCGGACATGACCTTGATCGCGGCGTTGCCCAGCGGTGCGCCCTGGGAGTCGCCGGCCTCCACCACGGAGCCGGCGTTGATGACGGTGGTCTTTTCGTAGGTTTCGCTCGCGCCTTCGTGCACGAACTTGATCTTGTACTTGCCGATTTCGACGGCATCGCCGTTCTGCAGCTGCTGCTTCTTGATCGCCTTGCCGTTGACGTAGGTGCCGTTGGTGCTGTTGAGGTCTTCCAGAAACACGTCCATGCCCGACATCTGCATCACGGCATGCTCACCGCTGACCGCGAGGTTGTCGATCACGATGTCGTTGTAAGGACGCCGGCCCAGCGTGGTGCGGTCTTTCGTGAGTTGCACTTCCTTGATGACGACACCGTCGATGGAAACGATCATTTTCGGCATGGCCGACTCCTCTGGAACCTATTGATTGAATTCTGAAATGGCGCTGGCGATTACTTGCCGAGCATCCGCGAGAGCAGGCCTTTGCGGATCGGCTTCGATCGAGCATACGCCAGTATCACCGAAATATTGTCGCGTCCACCGCAGTCGTTGGCCCCGTCCACCAGGGCCTGCGCCTTTTCCTCCAGCGTGCCCGCGGTCACCAGAATGGCGGCAATGCGCTCGTCGCTCATCATGTCGCTGAGCCCGTCGGAACAGAACAGATAGAGGTCTTCGTCCTCGACCCGGTACTCGTTAACCTCGAGCAACACCGTGTCTTCCACCCCCAGGGCGCGGGTGACCAGGTTCTTGTGGGTGGCGTACTGGGCCTGCTCCAGCGAAATGAGCCCGGCGTCGATCTGCTCCTGCAGCAAGGAGTGATCCCGCGTGATCTGCACGAAGCTGCCGGCGCGCAGGCGGTAGCAGCGCGAGTCGCCCACATGGCCGATCATGGCGCGCGCGCCATGGAACACGCCCATGACCAGGGTGGTGCCCATGCCGGCGTATTGCGCGTTGGAATTCGCGGCGTTGAAGATGGACCGGTTGGCGTTGTCGATGCAGATTTCCATGGCGCGCTTGAGTTCGCGCGCGCTGGCCTCATGCCCCCCCTCGGACATCCATCGCCCGAGCTCGGTCCGGATGAAGGTGGTCGCCATCGCGCTCGCGACTTCACCCGCGTTGTACCCGCCCATGCCATCGGCCAGCACCACGATCTGGTTGTCGGGATCGAGGGCCACGGAGTCCTCGTTGTTGTCCCTGACCAGACCCGGATCTGTCAGACAAAAATACTCAAAAATCATATTGTTGGATTTATAAGCGGATATCGAAGCTGACTGTCTCGGGCTCGCGCGACGAAACCGGCACCGGCGTGACAACTGTGGCAAGCACCGCGTTTTCATGGCCGTGCCCATGGGAAGCGGGCACGGTCTGAGGCGCCATGTGAACGTCGGGGGACGTCGACAGGGCGGCGATGGTCTTGCGGAGGTCGGCGGCGATTTCGAGCCCTGTCTGGTACCTTTCCGCAGGCGATTTCGACAGGGTCTTGCTCAGTATATCGGCCAGTTCCGGCGGCAATTCAGGACGTCGTTCACGCACATCGGGCGCGGGCTGGTTGGCGATCTGGTACATGAGCGCGGCCATCGAGTCGCCGCGCAGCGGCAAGCTGCCCGTGAGCAACTGGAACAGCATGACCCCCCAGCGAATAGAGGTCCGAGCGGCCGTCCACGCGCTGGCCGGCCAGCTGCTCGGGCGACATGAAGCTCGGGGTGCCCAGCACCATGCCCGTGCGGGTCTTGCTGGACCCGGTGATGCGCGCGATGCCGAAGTCGGTGACCTTCACCGAATCGGTGGCGGGGTCGTACATCACGTTGGCGGGCTTGATGTCGCGGTGCACCACCTGCTGGCGGTGCGCATGGTCCAGCGCCAGCGCCACGCGCTCGCCGATGGACAGCACGGCCGCGACCGGCAACAGCTGTCCGTCGCGGGTGTGCGCCGCGAGGTCGCGCCCCTGCAGGAACTCCATCGCGATGTAGGCCAGGTCATGCTCTTCGCCCGCATCGAAGATGGTGACGATGTTCGGGTGCTGCAGCCGCCCGGCCGTTTCGGCTTCGCGGAAGAAGCGTTCGCGCACATCGGCCAACTCCGCGCCTTCGAACTCGGCGCTCAGCGCCAGCGTCTTGATGGCCACGGTGCGCCCGATCTTCGGATCCAGGCCCTGGTACACCACGCCCATGGCGCCCTTGCCCAGCTCCTTCTCGATCCGGTATCGGCCCAGCATGGGTTTTTCGACACGCTCATCGCCGAGCACCAGCGTTCCGCCTGGATGCGACGAGCCCGGCCCCAGCACCACCGTGTTCGAAAGATGCCTGGTCCGCTGAAGGCGTGCCACCACATCGGCGTCGGTGCGATCGAGCCGGGTCATGTGCTCGTACACCGCTTCGGCCTTGTTGAGCTGGCGCTTGCGCTCGAAGTCCAGCGCGAGGTGCCGGAGGTTGTCCATCAGCGCGGGACTGAAGGGCACGCGGCGCAGGCGGTCGAACGCCATGTCGAGCTGACCCTGGCCCTGCAGCGCCAGACCCATCATGCGGTTGGTTTCGGCCGACTCCTCGTCCGCCTTGATCTTGCCCGCTTCCGTTGCGAGGAAGCGCCGGGTGGTGAGCGCGAGGTGCCCGATCAGCAGCAGCGCGACCGGGAACACCAGTTGCAGCCAGATCGCGGCCGACGCCAGCAGTTGATATTCGGCCCCCAGCAGGAGCAGGAACAGCCCAGCGGTCACCGCGGCGCCCGCAGCGGCGGACAGGCGCGGCAGCAACGCCACCAGATGCGCCACGACCACCAGCAACACGCCCAACACCGCCAGGCCACCCCAGGCCGGCTGGGCGATGAAATGCCCATTGAGGAGGCTGGAAGTGATGTGCGCGAGAATGGCAGCGGGGGACATCGCCGGCGACACCGGGGTGGTGAAGAGCGTGCCCACGCCCGCGGCGGTCGCGCCGATGATGACCACCTTGTCGGTGTATTTGCTGGCGGGAATGCGCCCGGAGATCACGTCGTAGAAGGAGTCCACCGTGAAGGCGGGCTTGCCGTCGCGATCGGCGTAGAACTGCGGCAGCAGGCGCGCCGCCTCGTCGGTCGGCAGGCGGGTCGGGCCCAGCTGCACGCCCTCGCCCGGCCACAGGCGGATGTCCTCCATGCCCAGGTTCAGGCTGTGCGCCGCGACGCTCAGCGCCATGGACGGCACCGCGTAACCATCGAAGTCCACCAGCAGCGCTTCCCGACGCACCGCGCCGTCGGCATCCTGAATCTGGTTGAGGTGGCCCACCGCCCGGGCGGCCTCCCCCACGGCGGGCAGGGGCTGTTGCGTGCGTTGCGCCGGCAGGCCAAAGCCGCTGTCGTCGGCCAGCGCGCTGCGCTGGGCGAAGGCGGGCAAAGGCGCGTCGGGCCGGCCCAGCGGCTCACCCAGGGTGAACACCGAAGGCACGATCACGTTGCCCGCGCGCGCCATGCTGGCGACCAGCCGGGCGTCGGTATCCAGGCGCTGCTCGGCCTCGCCAATGAATCCCAGCAGGCGCTGGCGCGACACGGCGCCCAGATCGGGCAGCGGTGTGGCGCCGGGTGCCGTGCCGTCGAGCTGGCCGCGCAAGGCCCGCAGCTGGGCCAGGCCCCGGTCGGTCTGCGGTTCGAAGAAGAAGGCGGTGTGAGCGACGGTCTTGGCCTTGGCCGCGCTGAGCTGGTCGATCAGCTCCGCATGCACCTCGCGCGACCAGGGCCACCGCCCGATGTTGGCGATGCTCTGGTCGTCGATCGCGATGATGGCGATGCGCTCACTGGGCTGGCGGCTGCTGGCCGCGCTGGCGACGTCGTAGAAGCGGCGTTCCAGACCGTCAAACAGGTCGGTCGAAGCGTGCAGCGCGAAAACGGCGAGCACCACCCCAAGGCCCAGGAAGGCGTCGGATCGCCAGATCCGGCCTCGGCCTTGCAGGGGTTTCGTCTTGCGGGTGGACACGTCGCGCATTCTCCGGGTGGGTTCGCCTGCAGGTCGCCGCGAACTGCCCAAAGGTCAGAGACAAGCGCACCGTCGGTGCCAGCAAATCGCCGGCATCCTGGATGTTGCATTTTGTTGCAATCAGGTTCGGCCGAGCAAGCGCCTTTGTGGATTCGGCACCTCAATTTCCGTGCGGACATAAAAAAAGGCAACGCAAGCGTTGCCCTTTTCACACCCGCGGGGTGACTCAGAGCTGGGCCTTGAGCAGCTTGCCCAGTTCCGACGGGTTGCGCGTGATGATGAAGCCGGACTCTTCCATGACGGCAAGCTTGGCATCGGCGGTGTCGGCGCCGCCGGAGATCAGCGCGCCCGCGTGGCCCATGCGCTTGCCGGGAGGCGCCGTCACGCCCGCGATGAAGCCCACCACCGGCTTCTTCATGTTGGCCTTGCACCAGCGGGCGGCGTCGGCCTCGTCCGGGCCGCCGATCTCACCGATCATGATCACGGCGTCGGTGTCGGGATCGTCGTTGAAGGCCTTCATCACGTCGATGTGCTTGAGGCCGTTGATGGGGTCGCCACCAATGCCTACGGCGGTCGACTGGCCCAGGCCCACTTCCGTCAGCATGGCCACGGCTTCGTAGGTCAGCGTGCCGGAACGGCTCACCACGCCGATGCGGCCCTTGCGGTGGATGTGGCCGGGCATGATGCCGATCTTGATCTCGTCGGGCGTGATCAGGCCGGGGCAGTTGGGGCCCAGCAGCAGGGTCTTCTTGCCGCCGGCGGCTTCCTTGGCCTTCATCTTGTTGCGCACTTCGAGCATGTCGCGCACCGGGATGCCTTCGGTGATGCAGATGCCATGTCCAGGTCGGCTTCCACGGCCTCCCAGATGGCGGCGGCGGCGCCCGCGGGCGGCACGTAGATCACCGACACGGTGGCGCCGGTCTGCGTCGCGGCTTCCTTGACGGAGGCGTAGATCGGGATGTTGAAGATCGACTCGCCGGCCTTCTTCGGGTTCACGCCGGCCACGAAAGCGTTCTTGCCGTTCGCGTATTCCTGGCACTTCTCGGTGTGGAACTGGCCCGTCTTGCCCGTGATGCCCTGGGTGATGACCTTGGTGTCTTTGTTGATGTAGATGGACATGATGTTTCTCCGGGCTTACTTGACGGCAGCAACGATCTTGGTCGCCGCTTCGGCCATGGTGTCTGCGGCGATGATGGGCAGGCCGGATTCGGCCAGCAGCTTCTTGCCCAGCTCTTCGTTGGTGCCCTTCATGCGCACCACCAGCGGCACGGACAGGTTCACGGCCTTGCAGGCGGTGATCACGCCGGTGGCGATGGTGTCGCACTTCATGATGCCGCCGAAGATGTTGACCAGGATGCCCTTGACGTTGGGGTTCTTGAGCATGATCTTGAAGGCTTCCGTCACCTTCTCGGCGGTGGCGCCACCGCCCACGTCCAGGAAGTTGGCGGGCTCGCCACCGAACAGCTTGATGGTGTCCATGGTGGCGATGGCCAGGCCGGCGCCGTTGACCAGGCAGCCGATGTTGCCGTCCAGGCTGATGTAGGCCAGGTCGAACTTGGAGGCTTCCACTTCGGCCGGGTCTTCTTCGTCCAGGTCGCGGTAGGCCACGATCTCAGGGTGGCGGAACAGCGCGTTCGCGTCGAAGTTGAACTTGGCGTCCAGCGCGATCAGGTTGCCCTTGGAGTCGCAGTTCAGCGGGTTGATTTCCACCAGCGACGCGTCCGTGTCCATGTAGCACTTGTAGATCTTGGAGAAGATGTCCGCGGCCTGGTCGACGGAGGCGCCGGTCAGGCCGATGGCCGCGGCGACCTTCTTGCTCTGCTCGGTGGTGATGCCGGTCAGGGGATCGATCATCTCGGTGATGATCTTTTCGGGCGTGGTGTGCGCCACTTCCTCGATGTCCATGCCGCCCTCGCTCGAAGCGATCAGGGCCACCTTCTGCGTCGCGCGGTCGGTCACCAGCGAGACGTACAGTTCGTTCTTGATGTCGGCGCCGTCTTCGATGTAGAGGCGGCGAACCTTCTGGCCTTCGGGGCCGGTCTGGTGCGTCTTGAGCTGCATGCCCAGGATTTCGCCGGCCAGGCGCTTGACGTCGTCCACCGACTTGGCGACCTTCACGCCACCGCCCTTGCCACGGCCACCGGCGTGGATCTGGGCCTTGACCACCCAGATCGGGCCGCCGAGCTTTTGAGCGGCTTCCACCGCCTCTTGCACCGTAAATGCCGCAATGCCGCGGGGCACGGGCACACCAAACTGGCGCAAGATTTCCTTGCCTTGGTATTCATGGATCTTCATGAGGTGTCTCTCAGGAACAGGTAAAAGAGTGACGGCCGAACCGGGGTGGCCGCTGGGTGGGCACTGAAAACAGCAACCCGGGACTGTATCATGGTGCAACGCACCAAAAGCGCGCATTCGACGCGCGGGTTTGGTAATCCCCCTGAATCCAACTGACAAGGCAGAGCGGCCATGGCCAAGGTTTTCATCGACGGCGAAGCAGGCACCACCGGATTGCAGATTCGCGAGCGCCTGCAAGGCATGCCGCAGATCGAACTCGTGAGCATCGCACCCGAGCGCCGCAAGGACCCGGTCGCCAAGCGCGAGCTGATGGCGCAGGTCGATCTGGTCATCCTCTGCCTGCACGACGACGCGGCGCGCGAATCGGTCGCCATGATCGATGCCCTGCCCGGCCGGCAGCCCAAGGTCATCGACGCCTCCACCGCCCACCGCACCGCACCCGGCTGGGTGTTCGGTTTCCCCGAACTCGCGCCGGGCCAGCGCGACGCGGTGGTCAACGCCCGCCGCGTCGCGCAACCCGGGCTGCTATGCCAGCGGCGCCATTGCCCTGCTGCGCCCGCTGGTCGACGCCGGCCTGCTGCCCGCCGACTACCCGGTCTGCCTGCCCGCCGTCAGCGGCTACTCGGGCGGCGGCCGCACCATGATCGAGGCCTACGAAAAAGGCGAAGCCCCGGCCTATGAGCTGTACGCCCTGGGCCTCAAGCACAAGCACATCCCGGAAATCCTGGCCTACACCGGCCTCACGCGCCGGCCCATCTTCGTGCCATCCGTCGGCAACTTCGCACAGGGCATGTTGGTGCAGTTGCCCCTGCACCTGGACACCCTGCCCGGCCAGCCCACGCTGGCCGACCTGCACGCGGCCTACGCAAAGCACTACGCGGGCAGTGAATGGGTGAGCGTGCAACCGGCGACCGAAGACGGCAAGCTCGACGCCCTGGCCTTGAACGACACCAACCAGCTCGAAATCCGCGTGTTCGGCAACGGCGAGGCGAAGCAGGCGGTGGTGGTCGCCCGGCTGGACAACCTGGGCAAGGGCGCCAGCGGCGCCGCGGTGCAGAACCTGAAGCTGATGCTCGGCCTGTAAGGCTGAGCGGCGGGTTGTCGAAACGCCCGGCCCTGGTTCGTCGTACCCCAGGATGGCGCCGGATCTCGGCGCGGTCCACCGCCGAACCTCGAGGAAACCCCATGCCTGCCACTCCGCCAGCCATCGAGATCGCTCCACCCCGGGCCACGCGCCGCGAATGGGTGGCGCTGGGCGTGATCGCCCTGCCCTGCCTGGTCTATGCCATGGACCTCACGGTGCTCAACCTCGCGCTGCCCGCCATCAGCGCCGACCTGCGGCCTTCGTCCGCGCAACTGCTCTGGATCATCGACATCTACGGCTTCATGGTCGCCGGCCTGCTGATCACCATGGGCACGCTGGGCGACAAGATCGGGCGGCGCCGGCTGCTGATGATCGGGGCGATGGCGTTCGCGGCCGCCTCGGTGGCGGCGGCCCTGTCCACCACCGCGCAGGCCCTCATCGCCACGCGCGCGCTGCTCGGCATCGCCGGCGCCACGCTGGCGCCGTCCACGCTCTCGCTCATCTCCAACATGTTCCGCGACGAGCGCGAGCGCCGCATCGCCATCGGCATCTGGATCTCGAGCTACTCGGTGGGTGGCGCGATCGGCCCGCTGGTGGGTGGCGTGATCCTGCAGTACTTCGCCTGGCCCGCGATCTTCTGGGCCGCGGTGCCGGTGATGTTGCTGCTGTTGGCGGTGGGCCCCTTCCTGCTGCCCGAGTACCGCGACCCCGAGGCGGGCCGGCTCGACCTGGGCAGCGTGGCGCTCTCGCTCACCGCCGTGCTCGGCGGCGTGTTCGCGCTCAAGCAGGCGGCCGAAGGCCATGTGGACGCGCCGACCTGGGTGGCTGCGGCGCTCGGCCTCGCGGCGGGCGTGGCCTTCGTGCGGCGCCAGCGCCGCATCGCCTACCCGCTGCTCGACCTGCGGCTGTTCGGCCAGCCCCGCTTCGCGGCCGCCATCTGCACCTATGCCCTTACCTCGTTCGCGATGTTCGGCGTCTACATCTTCATCTCGCAGCACCTGCAGCTGGTGCTGGGCCTCTCGCCCCTGGTGGCGGGCCTGTGCACCGTGCCCTGGGCCCTGTCGTTCGTGGTCGGTTCGATGCTGACACCGGCCATCGCGCAACGTTGTTCGGCGCCCCGCACCATGGTGACGGGGCTGGCGGTGGCAGCGGTCGGCTTCGCGGGCGTGGCGCTGGTCGATGGCCCCCATGGCCTTGCCGCGCTGGTCGTGGGCATGACGCTCATGGGCATCGGCATGGCGCCGGTGTTCACGCTGGGCAACGACATCGTCATCAGCTCGGCGCCGCCCGAGCGCGCGGGCGCGGCATCGGCCCTGTCGGAGACCAGCGCGGAGCTGTCCGGCGCCCTGGGCATCGCGGTGTTCGGCAGCATGGCCACGGGCCTCTACCGCGCCGGCATGGCGGGCCAGTTGCCGGCGGGCCTGCCCCAGGAGGCCGTGGCCGAAGCCTCGACCCTGGGCGGCGCGCTGCGGGTCGCCGAAAGCCTGCCCGCGCCGCTGGCCGAGGCCCTGGGGCTGGCCGCGCGCACCGCCTTTGTCGATGGGCTGCAGGCCGCCGCGGTGCTGGGCACGGGCATCATGGTGGCCAGCGGCCTGCTGGCCTGGCGCATGCTGCGCCCGCCCCGGGCGCCGGGCGGCGCCTCGGCCACCCAGCCACGCTGACGCGCGCGTTCAGTCCTCGCTGTCGTCGGCCGGAGCGCCCTTCACCACGCGCCGCACCACCTCGGCGCCAAAGCCGCGCGTGAGCAGGAAACGCATCTGCTTGCCGCGCTCGGCGGCGTCGGCCGGCGGTCCGGCGAAGCGCTTGCGCCAGACCTCGCGCGCGCGCGCTTCTTCTGAGCCCTGCAGGCCCGCCACCGCCTCGGCCACCGCCTGCGGGTCCAGCCCCTTGGCCTGCAGTTCCTGGCGCACGCGAGACGCGCCCAGGCGGGCCGAGCGCCGGTGCAGCACCGACTCCAGCACGCGCTGCTCGTTGATGAAGCCTTTGGCCTCCAGCTCGTCCAGCGCTTTCGCCAGCTCGCCGGGCTCGGTTTCGTGCACGCTCAGCTTGCGCTGCAACTCGGCGCGTGAATGTTCGCGCCCGGCGAGCAGGCGCAGCGCACGGCCTTTGAGGGAAATCTGGTCGAAGGCCATGCGCGCAAGGGCGGGGATCAGGCCGCCGGCGTGGCGTCAACGTCCTTGGCCTTGGCCGCCTTCTCGGCCTTTTCGGCCTTGCCGCCCTTGGCGGGCGCCGGCGCTTCGTCCACCGGCAGCAGCGGCACGCCCAGCTCGGTGCGCACCTTGTTCTCGATCTCCACGCGCAGTTCGATGTTCTCGCGCAGGAATTCGCGCGCATTGTCGCGGCCCTGGCCGATCTTCTCGCCGTTGTAGGCGTACCAGGCGCCCGACTTCTCGATCACGCGGTGCACCACGCCCAGATCGAGGATCTCGCCCTCGCGGCTGATGCCTTCGCCGAACAGGATGTCGAACTCGGCCGTCTTGAAGGGTGGCGAGACCTTGTTCTTGACCACCTTGACCTTGGTCTCGTTGCCGATCGCTTCCTCGCCCTTCTTGATCGTGCCGGTGCGGCGGATGTCCAGGCGCACCGAGGCGTAGAACTTCAGCGCGTTGCCGCCGGTGGTGGTTTCGGGGCTGCCGAACATCACACCGATCTTCATGCGGATCTGGTTGATGAAGATGACCATGCAGTTGGTCTTCTTGATGTGCGCCGTGAGTTTGCGCAGCGCCTGGCTCATCAGGCGGGCCTGCAGGCCGGGCAGCGAATCGCCCATTTCGCCTTCGAGTTCGGCCTTGGGCGTGAGCGCGGCCACCGAGTCGACCACGATCAGATCGACCGCGCCGGAACGCACCAGGCTGTCGACGATCTCGAGCGCCTGCTCGCCGGTGTCGGGTTGGGAAATGAGCAGGTCCTGCAGGTTCACACCGAGCTTCTGCGCGTACTGGATGTCCAGCGCGTGCTCGGCATCGACGAAGGCGCACTGGCCGCCGAGCTTCTGCATTTCGGCAATGACCTGCAGGGTCAGCGTGGTCTTGCCCGAGGATTCCGGGCCGTAGATCTCGACCACGCGGCCCTTGGGCAGGCCGCCGACGCCCAGGGCGATGTCCAGGCCCAGCGAGCCGGTGGAGACGACCTGGATGTCCTCGATCACCTCACCCTCGCCCAACCGCATGATGGTGCCCTTGCCGAACTGCTTTTCGATCTGGGCCAGCGCGGCCTGCAAGGCCTTGGCTTTTTCGCTGTTGAGGGGGTTGTTCTTGACGGCTGCGTCCATGAGGGGCTCCTGAGCGGGTGGTAGAGGTTCGCAAAGCCTGTAAATGCGTACAGGCTGGATGCTTGAGCAGGAGTTTACAGGCAGGTTGAATTCGAACAAGGCGTTATTTGGTCAGTTTGCCTTACCATCAGCGAATGCCCGACACCGCCCCTGTTTTGCCCGACGACCGCTGGCGCGGCGGCCACCTGGGGCGCCTGATGGGCCTGGCGCTGCGCCGCTTCGACGAGCGCGTGCTCAGCCTGATGGCGCACGACGCCAACGTGCCGCTGGCGCTCTCGCACCTGGCGGCGCGGGCGCAGGTGGGCGCCGCGCACATCCACATCACGCGCCACCTGGGCCTGCACGGCTCGCGCCTGACCGAGCTGGCGCACCAGGCGGGCATGAGCAAGCAGGCCATGGGCGACCTGGTGACGCAGTGCGAGGCCTGGGGCCTGGTGCGGCGCGAGGCGGACGCGCGCGATGCGCGGGCACGGCGCATCGTGTTCACCGACACCGGCCTGCTGTGGCTGGAGGCGTTCCGCCAGGCCGTGGCCCAGGCCGAGGCGGAATTCCGCGCCCAGGTGGGCGACGCGGTGCGCACCGTGGTGGCGCTCGGCCTGGAGGCCTATGGCTCGGAATCACCCGGCGCGCGCGCGGCCGTGCCACCCCGCTGAACACCGTGCCGCAGGGGCCTGCGCGGCCTAAAATGGTTCGCCCGATGCCGGGCATCCCCGATGAAGCGCTGCCCCGGCAGCCACCCAGGAGACCTTCCCATGCGCATCCTGATTGCCGAAGACGACCACGTGCTGGCGGACGGCCTGCTGCGCAGCCTGCGCGCCGCCGGCGCGGCGGTGGATCACGTTACCAGCGGCACCGAGGCCGACGCCGCCCTGCTGACCAACAACGAGTTCGACCTGCTGATCCTGGACCTGGGCCTGCCCCGGCTGCACGGCCTGGAGGTGCTCAAGCGCCTGCGTTCGCGCGGCTCCACGCTGCCGGTGCTCATCCTCACCGCGGCCGACAGCATCGAGGAGCGCGTCAAGGGCCTGGACTACGGCGCCGACGACTACATGGCCAAGCCGTTCTCGCTGCAGGAACTCGAAGCCCGCGTGCGCGCGCTCACCCGGCGCGGCATGGGCGGCTCCACCAACACCATCCGCCACGGCCCGCTCGAATACGACCAGGCCGGCCGCGTGGCCACCATCGACGGCAAGATGGTCGAGCTCTCGGCGCGTGAACTCGGCCTGCTGGAGGTGCTGCTGCAGCGCGCCGGGCGCCTGGTGAGCAAGGACCAGCTGGTCGAGCGCCTGTGCGAGTGGGGCGAAGAGGTGAGCAACAACGCCATCGAGGTCTACATCCACCGCCTGCGCAAGAAGATCGAGAAGGGCCCGATCCGCATCGCCACCGTGCGCGGTCTGGGCTACTGCCTTGAAAAAATCGCCGGCTGAAACCGAGGCTTTGATCGAGGCCGCACCGCCGCCGGTGGCGGGCCGCCCCATCCCGAAGTCGTTCGGCCTGTTCCAGCGCGAACAGCGCAGTCTGTTCGGCGAGATCCTGGACTGGATGCTCACGCCGCTGCTGCTGCTGTGGCCGCTGTCGCTGGCCCTGACCTGGTTCGTGGCCCAGGGCATCGCGAGCAAACCGTTCGACCGTGCGCTGGAGTTCAACCTGCAGGCGCTCACGCAGTTCGTGGCGAACCAGAACGGGCAGATCAGCTTCAACCTCAACGCGCAGGCGCGCGACCTGCTGCGCGCCGACGACAGCGACCTCGTCTACTACCAGGTGATCGACCCGCGCGGCAAGCTCGTCAGCGGTGAGCTGGACTTTCCCCGCCCGCGCGAGGACGAGACGCCCGAGGCCGGCCGCGTGCTGCTGCGCGACGACGTGGTGCGCGGCGACGAGGTGCGGGTGGCCTACACCTGGCTCGAACGCAACGACGCCCAGCACCTGGTGCTGATGCAGGTGGCCGAGACGCGCGGCAAGCGCTCCACGCTGGCGGCCGAAATCATCAAGGGCGTGATGGTGCCGCAGTTCGTCATCCTGCCGCTGGCCGTGCTGCTGGTGTGGCTGGCGCTGGTGCGTGGCATCCGCCCGCTCAACGAGCTGGAGCAGCGCATCCGCGCGCGCAAGCCCGACGACCTGAGCCCGATCGAGGAGTCGGCCATCCCGCAGGAGGTTGCGCCGCTGGTGTCGTCGATCAACGACCTGCTCACGCGCCTGAAGGCCTCGCTCACCACGCAGCGGCGCTTCCTGGCCGACGCGGCGCACCAGCTCAAGACGCCGCTGGCCGGCCTGCGCATGCAGGCCGAACTGGCCCAGCGCGAGAGCAACGCGGAGGAAATCCACAGCTCGCTCAAGCAGATCGCGCGCTCCAGCTCACGCGCCACGCACACCGTGAACCAGCTGCTCGCGCTGGCGCGCGCCGAGACCACCGGCCGCACCCTGCCCAGCGCGCGCGTGGACCTGGCGCGCCTGGTGCGCGGTGTGGTGCAGGACTCGGTGCCGCGCGCGCTGGAACACGGCATCGACCTGGGCTGCGAAGGCCCCGAGGAGGTGCCGGAAGACTGTCTGATGGACGGCAACCCCATCCTGCTGCAGGAGATGGTGCGCAACCTGGTGGACAACGCGATCAACTACAGCGGGCGCGGCGGCGTGGTCACCGCGCGCGTGCTGATCGACCCGTTCAGCGGCGTGCAGATCCTGCAGGTGGAGGACAACGGCCCGGGCATTCCCGAGAGCGAACGCGAGTTCGTGCTGCAGCCGTTCTACCGCGCGCTGGGCACCAACGTGGACGGCTCGGGCCTGGGCCTGACCATCGTGCAGGAGATCGCGCAGCAGCACGGCGCCACGGTGCTGATCGACAGCGCGCACCCCGAGCGCAACCCGCCCGGTCTGCTGGCCTCGGTGCGCTTCACCCCGAAGACGCCCCGACTGCCGGCCTGAACGTTCAGGCCTTGGGCTTGTAGATGTTGAGCATCAGCTTTTCGCGCTCGACCGCGCGCGCCACCGGCGGCAGCGCGGCGAAGCGCTGGGCCAGGTCCCAGGTCGCCGGCTGGGTGGTGGGATCGATGCCCGCAAAACCGCCCCAGCGCAGCAGCGTGAGCGCGTAGGCGTCCAGCGCGCCGGGGCGCTCGCCCATCATCCAGGGCGAGGCCTGCCTGGCCATCACCTCGATCTCGTCCAGCAGGCCCTTGTAGGTCTTGGCGGCGTGGGCGCGGATCGCCTGCTTGGCGGCCTCGTCGTCGGTGAACTTGTCCGGCATGAACACGTGCGTGAAGGTGGGGTGCACGGTGTTGTTCATCCAGGTCAGGGTCTGCAGCGCGCGCGTGCGCGCCAGGCCGGACGCCGGCAGGATGCCCGCCTCGGGCAGCTTCGCATCGAGGTGCAGCAGGATCGCCACGATCTGCGTGATCACCTGGCCATCGTCCACCAGCACCGGCACCTGGCCACGCGGGTTGATCGCCAGGTACTCGGGGCTGCGCTGCTCGTTCTTGTGCAGCTTGACGCTGTGTGGCTCGAACGCGGCGCCGGAGAGCTCCAGCATGCTGTGGGGCACGAAGGAACACGCGCCGGGGGCGAAATAGAGAGTCAGGCTCATGCGGAAATCCTTTTGGAAACAATCAGGTCAGGTGCTGGCCCACGATGCCCGCGATCTCGAACATGGTGACCTGCGGCTTGCCGAACACGGCGGCGAGCTTGGCATCGGCGTTGACGCGGCGCTTGTCGGTGGCGTCCTGCAGGCCGTTGGCCTTGATGTAGTCCCACAGCTTCTTCACCACCTCGGGGCGGGACACCGGGCCTTCGCCGATCACCGCGGCCAGGGCGGCGCTGGGCTGCTTGCCGCTGGCCGCCGTGGTCTTGCGCGGTGCCTTGGGCGTCTTGGCCGCCGCGGCTTTCTTGGCCGCGGGTGCCTTCTTGGCGGGCGCGGCCTTCTTCGCCGGGGCGGCCTTGGCCGGCGCGCCGGCGGCGGTCTTGCGCGGCGGGAACTTGCTCGCGCGCGGCTCGAACTCGAAGTTCACCTTGCCGGCTTCCTTGTCCCAGGCCAGGAAGGCCTTGAACGCGCGGCGCGTGCGCATCGAAACGAACTTGTCGAGCAGGTCGGTCTTGCCGGTCTCCAGCAGCTTGCTCATCTGTTCGCGCGCCACCGGCTGTTGCAGGATGATCTTGCCACTCTTGAAGTCGCAGGTCGGCGTGGGCTGGGCCAGGGTCGGCACCGATTTTTCGCACACGTAGTTGCTGCCGTGCTCGTGCACCGGGCTGCCGCACTTGGGGCAGGCGCCGAGCGACTCGCTGCCGGTGAAGTCCACCAGCTCGCCGCTTTCTTCGCCCTTCTTGTCGTCGCCGAAGTCGAACTCCAGCTTCCAGTTCTTTTCTTCTTCGTTGAACTTGATCACGATCTCGGCCACGAAGGGCCAACCCGCCTTGGAGCGGAAACCTTCGAGCGGGCCGATCTTCTTGTCGCGCAGCAGCTGTTCGGCCTCCTCGGGCTCGAAGGTGCGCCCGGCGGGCGACTTGCCGAACGAGAAGCCGCAGCCCTCGCTGTTGCCGTCGGCGCCGGTGCAGGTGTAGCGGCGGTAGTTTTCCTTCACCACGCCGCCGCAGTTCGGGCAGGGCGTGGACAGCGTGGCGTAGTTGCCCGGAATGGTGTCGCGGTCGTATTCCTTGGCCTTCTTCACCATGCGCTCGGTCATGGCGGCGATCTCGCCCATGAAGGCGGCGCGGCTGAGCTGGCGATGCTCCATCTGCGCGAGCTTGTACTCCCACTCGCCGGTGAGCTCGGGCTTGGAGAGTTCTTCCACGCCCAGGCCGCGCAGCAGCGTCATGAGCTGGAAGGCCTTGGCGGTGGGGATGATCTCGCGGCCTTCGCGGAACATGTACTTCTCGGTCAGCAGGCCTTCGATGATGGCCGCGCGCGTGGCAGGCGTGCCCAGACCCTTTTCCTGCATGGCTTCGCGCAGCTCGTCGTCGTCCACCAGCTTGCCGGCGCCTTCCATGGCGCCCAGCAGCGTGGCTTCCGAATAGCGCGCGGGCGGCTTGGTCTTCAGGCCCTTGGGCTCGACGCTCTCGGTGCGCACGGTCTCGCCCTCGCGCACGGGCACCAGGTTCTGGCCCTTGTCACCGTCCTTGGCATCGGCCACGTCCTCGGCGGCCTCCTTGCCATAGACGGCCATCCAGCCCGGCTTCACGAGCACCTTGCCTTCGGTCTTGAAGTGGTGGTTCAGCACCGAGCTGATGCGCGTGGTCACCATGAACTCGGCGCTCGGGAAAAACACCGCCAGGAAGCGGCGCACGACCAGGTCGTACAGTTTCTGCTCGGCTTCGCTCAGGCCGCTGGGCGCCTGCAGCGTGGGGATGATGGCAAAGTGGTCGCTGACCTTGCTGTTGTCGAAGATGCGCTTGCTCGGGCGGATGTAGCTGTTGTCCAGCGCGGTCTTCGCGTGCGGCGCGAGGTGCTTCATGCCGCTGCCGGCCAGCATCTCGAAGGTCTGCCTGACGGTGGGCAGGTAGTCCTCGGGCAGGGCGCGCGAGTCGGTCCGGGGGTAGGTCAGGGCCTTGTGGCGCTCGTACAGGCTTTGCGCCAGTTGCAGCGTGGTCTTGGCCGAGAAGCCGAAGCGGCCGTTGGCCTCGCGCTGCAGGCTGGTCAGGTCGTACAGCAGGCCGCAGGCCTGGGTGGTGGGCTTGCTCTCTTCCTTGACGCTGGCGGCCTTGCCCCGCACCGCGTCGGCGATCGCCAGCGCCTCGCGCTGGGTCCAGACGCGGTCGGCGCGCAGCTCGGCGTCGGCATCGTCACCGGTGGGCTTCTTGAAGTTGGGATCGAACCACTTGCCCGGGTACTCGCCGGCTTCGGCCAGGAAGCTGGCGTGGATTTCCCAGTAGTCGCGGCTCCTGTGGGCGCGGATCTTTTCCTCACGCTCGACCACGATGGACAGCGTGGGCGTCTGCACCCGGCCGACGGTGGTGAGGAAGAAGCCCCCGTCGCGCGAGTTGAAGGCGGTCATGGCGCGCGTGCCGTTGATGCCGACCATCCAGTCGGCCTCGGAACGGCTGCGCGCGGCATCGGCCAGGCCCAGCATCTGCTCGTTGCTGCGCAGCTGCTCGAAGCCGTCTCGAATGGCCGCGGGCGTCATCGACTGCAGCCACAGGCGCTGCACCGGTTTGCCCAGCGGCTGGTAGCTGCCGTTCTTCAGGCCGCCTGCGTACTGCTCGATCAGGCGGAAGATCAGCTCCCCCTCGCGGCCCGCGTCACAGGCGTTGATGAGGCGCGACACATCCTTGCGCTTGACGAGCTTGACCACCGCGGACAGCCGCGACTTGGTCTTGTCGATCGGCTTGAGTTCGAAGTACGGCGGCAGCACCGGCAGGTGCGCGAAGCTCCACTTGCCGCGCTTCACGTCGAATTCCTCCGGCGCAGCGATCTCCACCAGGTGACCCACGGCGGAAGTCACCACGTACTTGTCATTCTCAAAGTGGTCATCGTGCTTGTCGAACTTGCCCGCCACCGGGGTAAGCGCTCGCACGATGTCTTGGGCCACGGATGGCTTCTCGGCAATGACCAGGGTTTTCATCTCTACAATCGGCTTTCCACGCGCGTGTACACGCGCACATGGGCACGCGCACACCCGCGCGCACCTGCATGAAACAACCTTACCAAATATTTCGGCCGTGACGAAAAGCCCCCGCCAGACGCAGCCGCGCCCTTCTTCCACCAAGACCAAGGCCGCCGCCCCCGCCGCCAGCCGCCGCATCCAGACCCGGCGCTCCGGCGTGCATGGCAAGGGCGTGTACGCCGTGGTCGATCTGGCCGAGGGCGAGACGCTCATCGAATACGTGGGCGAGATCATCACCTGGGAGGAGGCGCTGCGCCGCCATCCGCACGACCCGAGCGACCCGAACCATACGTTCTACTTCCACATCGATGAAGAGCACGTGATCGACGCCAAGGTCGGCGGCAATTCGGCGCGCTGGATCAACCACAGCTGCAAGCCCAACTGCGAAGCCGACGTGGAAGACGGCCGGGTGTTCATCCGTTCGTTGCGCCCCATCCAGGCCGGCGAGGAGCTGTTCTACGACTACGGCCTGGTGATCGACGAGCCCTACACGCCCAAGCTCAAGGCCGAGTACCCCTGCTGGTGCGGCGCCAAGAAGTGCCGCGGCACGCTGCTCGCCCCCAAACGCGCGGGACGCGCGTCCAAGCTCGGCTAAGGACCTCTCCCCTCGCATGGCAGACACCCTGACCCGTCACGCGGAAGCGGTCTGGGAAGCCGTGGTGCCCCTGCTGCCGGGCTTCACGGTGGAGGTGCTGCCCAGCATCGACTCCACCAGCAGCGAGCTCATGCGGCGCGCGCGCAGCGGCCTCATGGAGCCGGTGCTGCTGACCGCCGAGCAGCAGACCGCGGGGCGGGGCCGGCTCGGCAAGGGCTGGCACAGCAAGCCGGGCCAATCGCTCACGTTTTCCATCGCCCTGCCGCTGGCGCCATCGAACTGGTCGGGCCTGTCGCTCGCGGTGGGCGTGAGCCTGGCCCACAGCCTGCACCCCGACGTGCGGCTGAAATGGCCGAACGACCTCTGGCTGCACCAGCGCAAGCTCGGCGGCATCCTGGTGGAGACCGCCAGCACCGGTGACGCGGCGCAGGGCCAGCGCATGGTGGTGATCGGCGTGGGCATCAACATCGCCCGGCCCGAGGCCTCGGCCGTGGCCGCCCTGGTGCCCGACGGCTCGACCGTGGCCGCCATGGCGCCGGCCGGACTGGCCGAGGTCAGCGTGGGCATCACGCCCGGCGAGGTGCTCGAGCGCGTGGCGCCGCCGCTGGTGCAGGACGTGCTGGCGTTCGCCTCGCAAGGCTTTGGCGCCTTTGCGCAGCGTTTCGCCGGCCTGGACGCCTTGCAGGGCCTGGCCGTGCAACTCTCCGATGGCACCCGGGGCACGGCCTGCGGGGTGACCCCCGACGGTGCCCTGCAGGTGTTGACCGACCAGGGCATGTTGACCGTCACCAGTTCAGAAGTGAGTGTGCGCCCGTGTTGAGGTGGGCGGTCATCGTGCTGGTGCTGGCCAACGCGGGCTATTTCGCCTGGACCCAGGGCTACCTGGGCGGCCTGGGCCTGGCCCCGATCGAGCAGCGCGAGCCCCAGCGCCTGGCGCAGCAGCTCAGGCCCGAGGCCTTGCGCCTGCTCAATGGCCCCAAAGGAACGTCGGCCGACACCACCACTGCGCCGGAGCCCGAGACCGCGGCACCACCGGCCGCGCTGCCGGCCGCGGCGGTGGAAGCCGCACCGACGCCACCGGCCGCGCCCACCCCGACCCCGCCCACAGCGGCCGCCCCAGCGAGCGATGGCCCGCGCGCCTGCTGGCAGGCCGCCGGCTTCACCGAAGCCCAGGCTGAGCTGCTGCGCGCCGAACTCGCGCTGCTGGGCCTGACGGCGAACGGCTGGCAACTCAACGAGACCCGCAGCAGCGGCCGCTGGATCGTCTACATGGGGCGCTACGACAACACCGAGCAGGTGGAGCGCAAGAAGGCCGAGTTGCGCGGGCTGGGCGTGCAGTTCCGAGAGCTCACCGCGAATGGCCTGGCCCCGGGGCTGGCGCTGGGCACCTACTCCACCGAAGCCGCCGCGCGGCAGGCGCTGCAGCAGACCGAGCGCGACGGCGTGCGCACCGCCAGGGTGGCGCAGGAACGGGCGGAAAGCGTGTCGTTCGCGCTGCGCCTGCCCGCCATCACCGACGCCCAGCGCGCGGCAGTGGAAGGGTTGCGCGAGGCCATGGCCGGCAAGGCGCTGCGCCGCTGCAGCTGAGCCGACCGGCGGGCTCGGCTCAGACCCGACGGCGGCGGCGCTGGCACAGCGCCACGGCGATCACCCAGGCCCACAGGCTCAAACCCCAGAGATGGCCAGCGGAGCCACCACCTCCCCCGCTGCTGCTGGCGGCGAGCACGGGCATGGCCGCCACCGCGCGCACGGTGTCTTCACCCGTGCGGCCGAAGTTGTCCACCACGGTGAGCGAGAACACATAGCTGTCCTCCGCCACGAGCGTGCCCTTGGCCACCGCGCTGCTGGCCGACGAGAGCGTGACCGGCGGCCCGCTCACCTGCACCCACTGGTAGGACACGATGCTGCGACCGGGAATGGGCACGCTCTGGCTGCCGTCGAGCGTGATCACCGTGCCCGGCTCGACCTCGCCCACCGGCTTGATCACGACCGCCGGGCCGGTGGCCAGCTGCACCGAGGTGTTGGCGTCCAGCAGGCCGGCGCCGCAGGTGGTGGTGGTGCAGCCGCAGACGGCGCCCGCGCCCGGGGTGCCGCACGCGGCCAATCCCGTCACCACGTGAGGTCGGGCCCCCGCCTTCATGCGCTCGATGAGCTGGCGCGGGCTCAGGAAGGGGTTGACCGCCAGCATCAGGCTGGCGATGCCCGCGGCCTGTGGCGCGGCAAAGCTCGTGCCCTGCTTGTAGCCATACATGTCGACCCCTGGCGTGGTCGTGCCGCTGTTGTCGGTCGAGTACAGCAAGGTCGATGGGCCGGCATCGGTCGAGCCCCCGGGCGCGGCCAGCGCCACGCGGGTGCCGAAACTGGAGTACTCGGCCTTCGCCCCATCCTTGCGCACCGAAGCCACGGTCATGACCCGGCGGCAGTCGGCCGGGCGGGTCAGCGTGGTGTTCGAATTGCCGGCCGCCACGACGATGAGGGCGCCCGCGTTGGTGACCGCGTCGATGGTGGTCTGGTAGCCCGGCGTGCAGGCCGAATCGCCACCAAAACTGAGGTTGATCACGCGCGCCGGGTTCGGGTTGATCGGCAGGCCCGAGACCGGCAGGCCGGCCGCCCAGCGCAGGCCGTCGAGCAGGTCCGACAGGTGCGCGCCGCATTTGCCCGAGACGCGCACCGGCAATACCTTCGCGCCCCAGTTCAGGCCCGCGACGCCCTGGGCGTTGTCGGTGGCGGCGGCGATCTGCCCCGCGATGAAGGTGCCGTGCCAGGTGCTGTTGGACAGGTCGCAGCCCGCGAACAGCGGATTCGCCAGGTCGGCTGGGTGCACCCAGTCACCCGGGTCGCTCGGGTCGGGGTCGCGCCCGTCGCCGTCGTTGGACACGGCCAGCTCACTCACCAGGTCGTAGCCGGGCAGCAGCTTGCCGGCCAGATCCGGGTGTCCCGCCCGGATGCCGCTGTCGACCACCGCCACGACCGCCGTGGACCCGGAGGTGCTGCCGGTCGTGTCGCCCCAGGCGGGGGGCAGGTTCAGGCCCGTCAGGTTCACCAGATCGGGCGTCTGCAGGTGCCATTGCTGGGGAAACAGCGTGTCGCTGGGGGTGACGGGCGCGCCCAGGCGGGGCACCAGCACATCGGGCTCGACCCAGGCCACATCGGGATGCAGGCGCGCGCGGCGCACGGCGTTGTCCAGCGCCTGGCGACGCAAGGGCCGATCGAAGCGCAGCAGGCGGGCGTTGCCTGCCTCGCCGGCTTGGCCCGACGGCAGCCCGACCTCGCGCGCCCAGCGGGTCAGGCGCTCGCGGCCCTGGCGGGCGTTGCGGTCCCATTGCGAACGGGCCCGCTCACGTCCGGAGGCCCAGGGCCCCTGGTCCGTCGCGGTGTTCGATTCGAGTTCGTCGCCCTTGAAGCCGATGATCAGGCCGGCCGCCTCACGCCGGCTGGACGGCTCCTGCGCCATGGCGGGAGTGGCAATCAGGCCCGCCAGGGTGGCCGTGCACAGGAGCAGTGCTGGAAACAGTCGCCGCATGGAATGGGGAGGGCCGGAAGGGCAAGCGAGGCAAGGTGGGGGATGTGTCGAAACATTTTGACATGCCGGTCTTTCGCATGGCCTTTATCCCCTGGCGATTCGGCATTTCCGCACAGCTTTACAACACCCGCGCTCAGCGGCCGGCCAAAGGGGCGGCGGCGGGACGCAGCGCCTCGAACCAGTCGAGCGCCTCGTTCCACAAGGGCAAGGCCTTGGGCCGGAAGTAGCCCATGTGGCCGATCGGCCCCAGGCCCGCGCGGCGCGGGTCGATGGTGACGGCCCGCACCGAGGTGTTGCGGTAACCGGCCATGAAGGCATCGCGCGAGGCCGGTGGCGCCCAGGCGTCGTCCAGCGCGTTGGCGGCCACGATCGGGAAACGCACCTGGCCGAAGCGTTCGGTGGTGGCCTGCATCTGCGGGTCGTCGAAGAAGTAGCGCGGAAAGCGGCACCAGCCGCGCCACTGGCGGTACACGTCCAGCGGCAGGTCCTCGCCCATGCCCAGGCGGCTCCAGGGCAGGTAACCGGCGAACTTGGTCCACACCGGCCCCAGCACGCGCCACATGAACAGCACCCTCATGCGCTCCAGCGGTGGCATCCAGCCGTGCCAGCCGGCGCCGGTGGCGAAGGTGTAGGCGCCGTCCACCCAGTCGTGGTGCGGCAGCAGGCCCAGGGCATGACCGCCGTACGAATGGCCGACCAGGTACAGCGGCATGCCGTCCTGGCGCATGGCTTCGACGGCGGCGGCCAGGTCGAGCCGGCCCCAGTCGAGGTAGTCCATGCGAAAGCCCTTGAGCGTGGGCGGGGCCGACTCGCCGATGCCCCGGTAGTCCAGCGTGAGCACGTCGAAACCGCGGCGCGCGGCGTGTTCGGCGAAGCGCTTGTAGAAGCCCTGTGGCACGGCGGTCGCGCCCCCGATCACGAGGTGGGCGCGGGCCGGCGTGGGGCTGCGGTAGCGGCGGGCCGAGAGCGGATAGCCGTCGGCGGCGGTCAGCAGGAGGGTTTCGATGCGAACGTCCGGGGGGGTGCTCATGGGGATCTCCTCAAGTGGTGCCCGTTTCGCGCGGGCGGCGCGCGGCGAGCAGGCCCAGCAGCGTCTGGACGGCCTGCTGGATGGGTTCGGTGCTGTGGGCCACGCGCGCCTGCAACAGCCCGCCTTCGTAGGTGGCGACGATCAGCGCCGCCACACCCCGGGCCGACTCGCGCGGCTCGCCGGCCTGTTCCAGCGCCAGCGCGATGCGCTCGCGCAAGGTGGCAAAGGCCCGCGCCAGGGCCTCGCGCAGCGCGTGGTCGTCGGGCGTGCTCTCCAGCGCGACGGTCGCCAGCGGGCAGCCGGCGTGAAAGCCCGTGCTGCTCAGGCGCTGGGTCGCGCCCTGCATCCATTGCCGCGCGGCTTCGATCGGGTCGCCCTCCTTGGCCAGCAGGCCGTCCAGCCAGCCCAGCATGCGCGCGACCACATCGTCGATCGCGGCCACGGCGAGTTCGGTCTTGCCGCCGGGAAAGTGGTGGTACAGCACGCCCTTGGGCGCGCCGGCCTGGGCCAGCAGTTCGGTCAGGCCGATGCCGTGCAGGCCGCGCCGGCGCAGGGCGTCGGTCATGGCGGCGATCAGGCGTTCGCGGGTGCCGGGGGTGGGGGTGTCGGTCATGGGGCGCAATCTATAGACCGGTCGGTCTAGTGTCAATGCGCGCTTGTCGCCGAGGTGAACCGGGCAAGAAAAAAGCGCCCGAAGGCGCTTTTTCAAGTCGAGTGAGCTTGCGCTTACTTGGCGACAACGCGAACCATTTCGAGGCACTTGTTGGAGTAGCCCCATTCGTTGTCGTACCAGCTCACGACCTTGATGAAGGTCTTGTCCAGCGCGATGCCGGCGTCGGCATCGAAGATCGAGGTGCGCGTGTCGCCCCGGAAATCCGTCGCCACCACCTTGTCGGTCGTATAGCCCAGCACGCCCTTCAAGGCGCCTTCGCTCTGCGCCTTCATCTCCGCACAGATCTCTTCGTACGTCGCGTCCTTGTTCAGCTCCACCGTCAGGTCCACCACCGACACGTCGCTGGTCGGCACCCGGAAGCTCATGCCCGTGAGCTTCTTGTTGAGCTCGGGAATCACCACGCCCACGGCCTTGGCCGCGCCCGTGCTGCTGGGGATGATGTTCTCCAGGATGCCGCGGCCACCGCGCCAGTCCTTGTTGCTCGGGCCGTCCACCGTCTTCTGCGTGGCCGTGGCCGCGTGCACCGTGGTCATCAGGCCGCGCTTGATGCCCCACTTGTCGTTGAGCACCTTGGCGATCGGCGCCAGGCAGTTGGTGGTGCACGAGGCGTTGGAGATGATGGCCTCGCCCTTGTAGGTCTTGTCATTCACGCCGTAGACGAACATCGGGGTGTCGTCCTTGGAAGGCGCCGAGAGGATGACCTTCTTCGCACCCGCGTCCAGGTGCTTCTGGGCCGTGACCTTGTCCAGGAACAGGCCGGTGGATTCGATCACCACGTCGGCGCCGACTTCGTTCCATTTGAGGTTGGCGGGATCGCGCTCCTGCGTCAGGCGGATCTTCTTGCCGTTGACGATCAGCGTGTTGCCTTCGACCGAGACCGTGCCCTTGAAGCGGCCGTGCACGCTGTCGTACTGCAGCATGTAGGCCAGGTAGTCGGGCTCGAGCAGGTCGTTGATCGCCACCACTTCAATGTCGTTGAAGTTCTGGATGGCGCTGCGCAGCACGTTGCGGCCGATGCGGCCGAAGCCGTTGATGCCGATCTTGATCGTCATGTCTCGTCTCTCCTGGAGGGTTTCAAAAAAGGGTTAACCAAAATTCACTTCGCGAGCACGGCGCGCACCGTGTCCGCCACGTTCTGCTCGGTGAAGCCGAAGTGCTTGAACAGCACCGGCGCCGGGGCCGATTCGCCGTAGGTGTCGATGCCGACCACGGCGGCCACGCCGTACTTCCACCAGCCGTCGGTGGTGCCCATCTCGACCGCGATGCGTGGCACGCCGGCCGGCAGCACCGAGGCCTTGTAGGCGGCGGTCTGGCGGTCGAAGGTGGTGGTGCTGGGCATGGAGACCACGCGCACGGCGATCTTGTGCTCGCGGGCCAGCAGCTCCTGCGCCTTCAGGGCGAGCTGCACTTCGGAGCCGGTGGCGATGATCACGGCCTGCGCCTTTTTCTTCAGGCCCACCTCGGCCGGCTCGGCCAGCACGTAGGCGCCCTGGCTGATGTGGCCCAGGTCGTTCTTGGGCGCGTAAGGCAGGTTCTGGCGGCTGAGCAGCAGCGCGGTCGGGCGGCTGGCGTTCTCCAGCGCCACAGCCCAGGCCACAGCGGTCTCGGCCGTGTCGGCGGGGCGCCACACGTCCAGGTTGGGGATCAGGCGCAGGCTGGCCGCGTGCTCGATGGACTGGTGCGTCGGGCCGTCTTCGCCCAGGCCGATGGAGTCGTGCGTGAACACGTGGATCACGCGCTGCTTCATCAGCGCGGCCATGCGGATGGCGTTGCGGCTGTAGTCGCTGAAGGTGAGGAAGGTGCCGCCGTAGGGGATGAAGCCGCCGTGCAGCGCCACGCCGTTCATGATCGCGGCCATGCCGAACTCGCGCACGCCGTAGTTGATGTGGCGCCCGCCCTGGCCCTGCTCGTTCTTCACCACGTCACCGGCCATGTTGAAACGCAGGCTGGGGGTGGACTTGGTGTTGGTGAGGTTGGAGCCGGTGAGGTCGGCGCTGCCGCCCAGCAGCTCGGGCAGCGCGGCGGTGAAGGTCTCCAGCGCCAGCTGGCTGGCCTTGCGGCTGCGCCACGGTTTCGGCCTTGGTGTGCGCGCCCACGGCGGCGTCCACCGCGACCTGCGCGAAGTTCTTCGGCAGCTCGCCCTTCATGCGGCGGGTGAACTCCTTGGCCAGCTCGGGGAAAGCGGCCTTGTAGGCGGCGAACTTCCCGTTCCAGTCGGCCTCCACGGCCTGGCCGGCGGCCTTGGCGTCCCAGGCGGCGTACACGTCCTGCGGCACCTCGAAGGGCTTGTGCATCCAGCCCAGGGCCTCGCGGGTCAGCTGGATCTCTTCGCCGCCCAGCGGCTCGCCGTGGGCCTTGGCGGTGTTGGCGCGGTTCGGGCTGCCCTTGCCGATGTGCGTCTTGCAGATGATCAGCGTGGGGCCAAAGGTGCCCATGCTGGCCTTGTTCTTGGCGTCGGCGATCGCGCGGTCCACGGCGTCGGTGTCGTGGCCGTCGATCGGGCCGATCACGTTCCAGCCGCTGGCGGTGAAGCGCAGCGCGGTGTTGTCGATGAACCAGGGCGTGACCTGGCCATCGATCGAGATGCCGTTGTCGTCGTACAGCGCGATCAGCTTGTTGAGCTTCCAGGCGCCGGCCAGGGCCACGGCCTCGTGGCTGATGCCTTCCATCAGGCAGCCGTCGCCCAGGAACACGTAGGTGTGGTGGTCGACGATGGCGTGGCCATCGCGGTTGAATTCGGCCGCCAGCAGCTTCTCGGCCAGCGCCATGCCCACGGCGTTGGTGATGCCCTGGCCCAGCGGGCCGGTGGTGGTTTCCACGCCGGGGGTGATGCCCACCTCGGGGTGGCCGGCGGTCTTGCTGTGCAGCTGGCGGAAGTTCTTGAGTTCGCCGATCGGCAGCTTGTAGCCCGTGAGGTGCAACAGCGCGTAAATCAGCATGGAACCGTGGCCGTTCGAGAGCACGAAACGGTCGCGGTTGGCCCACTGCGGGTTGGTCGGGTTGTGGCGCAGGTGGCGCCCCCAGAGGGCGGCCGCCATGTCCGCCATGCCCATGGGCGCGCCGGGGTGGCCCGAGTTCGCCTGTTGCACCGCGTCCATGGCCAGGGCGCGGATGGCGTTGGCCTGGGTCTGGGCGGTCACGGCCGAAGCGGCGGGGGCGGTGCGGGTGGGGGTGCTGGCGGCGTCGGACATGGGGTGCTGGGGGAGGGTATGAGGAAGGAACAATTGCGCGGCGGCGCAAAACAGGGGATTTTATCGGGCCGCCCGGACCGGCGCCCCCGACGGCCGGCCGAGCCGCGCGCAGGCGCTCATAATTCCGGATGCGTCGGGCCCTGTGAACCCGGTACGCCCACCGTCCAACACCCATGACCCGACTTGCCACCGCCCCCATCCCGGCCATGCTGCTTGCCGCCGGGCGTGGCATGCGCATGCGCCCCTTGACGGACGAAACGCCCAAGCCTCTGCTGACGGTGCAGGGCCGGCCCTTGATGCAATGGCCGATGGAGGCCTTGCTGGCCGGCGGCTTCCGGCGCCTGGTGGTCAACACCGCCTGGCTGGGCGAACAGATCGACGCCTTCTGCGCCGACTGGCAGGCGCAGCACCCGGGCACCGAGGTGACCGTCTCGCGCGAAGGCCAGGACTTCGGCTACGCGCTGGAGACCGCCGGGGGCATCGCGCGCGCGCTGCCGCTGCTGGGCGATGTGTTCTGGGTGCTCGCGGGCGACGTGTACGCGCCGGAGTTCGCCTTCACGCCGACCAGCGTGGCCCGCTTCAAGGCCAGCGGCCTGCTCGCCCATCTCTGGCTGGTGCCCAACCCGCCGCACCACCCACGCGGCGATTTCGGCCTGAGCGCCGAGGGCCTGGCGCTCAACGAGGCCGAGATGCGCCACACCTACAGCACCATCGGCCTGTACCGCCGCGAGCTGTTCGAGGCGCCCTGGTGCGAGATCGTGCCGGGCAACCCGCAGGGCACGGCCGAGCCGCTGGCGCCGCTGCTGCGCCGCGCCATGGACGCCGGCCTGGTGAGCGCCGAGCTCTACACCGGCCCCTGGGTGGACGTGGGCACCCCAGAGCGACTCGCGGAACTGAACACCGCGGGCTGATCCCCACGCCCCACGGCGCGCGCCAAAACGCCGACAATGGCCCGCATGGACTCCACCACCCACACCACCCTGTACGCGGAGCGCCGTGCCCGCGTGGCCGCCCAGCTCGGGCCCGGCGGCATCGCCATCGTGCCCACCGCGCTGGAACGGCCGCGCAACCGCGACACCGATTTCATCTACCGGCACGACAGCTACTTCTATTACCTCACCGGTTTCACCGAGCCCAATGCCTGGCTGGTGATCACCGCCGAGGGCCAGACCACGCTGTTCTGCCAGCCCAAGGACCTGGAGCGCGAGATCTGGGATGGCATCCGCCTGGGCCCCGAAGCCGCACCGGAACACCTGGGCGTGAGCGAGGCGTTTTCCGTCGCCGAACTCGACCAGCGCCTGCCCAAATTGCTGGAGAACCGCCAGACCGTGTGGTACCCCTTCGCCACGCACGCGGGGCTGGAGAGCCGCATCAACGGCTGGCTGCAACCGGTGCGCGCGCGCGTGCGCTACGGCGCGCTGTGCCCCGAATCGCAGCGCGACCTCTGCGGCATCCTCGACGAACTGCGGCTGGTGAAGGACGCCTTCGAGCAGGCCACCATGCGCCGCGCCGCTCAGATCAGCGCCAAGGCCCACATCCGCGCCATGCAGCGCAGCGCGGCCATGCTGCGCGCCGGGCAGGACGTGCGTGAGTACCACCTCGACGCCGAGCTGCTGCACAGCTTCCGCGAACACGGCTCGCAGTACCCGGCCTACGGCAGCATCGTGGCCGCCGGCGCCAACGCCTGCGTGCTGCACTACCGCGCCGACGCCGCGCCGATCCGCAGCGGCGAGCTGGTGCTGATCGACGCCGGCTGCGAACTCGACGGCTACGCCAGCGACATCACCCGCACCTTTCCCGCCAACGGCCGCTTCACCGGCCCGCAGCGCACGCTGTACGACCTCGTGCTCGCCAGCCAGGACGCCGCCGTGGCCGCCACCAAGGCCGGCGCTCGCTTCGTCGATCCGCACGAGGCCACCGTGGCCGTGCTGGCCCAGGGCCTGCTCGACGTCGGCCTGCTGGACCGCAACAAGGTCGGCAACGCGCAGGACGTGATCGCCCACCGCGCCTACTTCCCGTTCTACATGCACCGCACCGGGCACTGGCTGGGCATGGACGTGCACGACTGCGGCAGCTACGTGGAGCCCTCCGAGCTGGGCAGCGTGAGCGAGCGCCAGGACCCGCTCAGCGGCGAGACCATCAAGGACCGGCCCAGCCGCGTGCTGCGCCCCGGCATGGTGCTCACCATCGAGCCCGGCCTGTACGTGCGGCCAGGCGAAGGCGTGCCCGAGCATTTCTGGAACATCGGCATCCGCATCGAGGACGACGCCATCGTCACCGCGACCGGCTGCGAACTCATCTCGCGCGACGTGCCGGTGAAGGCCGACGAGATCGAAGCCCTGATGCGCGCTTGACGCAGGTCAAGAGCACCGCCGATGGGCCCATCGGCGGCCGGGTCTTGGATATAGAGCAGGAATCATTCTCATTTACACTGTGAGACCCACCGGCGCTGCCGGCCCGATTCCTTCACTCCAAGCCCTTCCGCCATGAAACCCACCCTGCTCGTTCTGGCCCTGTCGGCCACCCTGTCCCTGCTGCACGCACCGGCCCACGCCCAGGCCGCCGCTCCCGCGGCCACGAGCGCACCCGCCGCCGCGACCTACGCCACCGTGGCCACGCACTACGCCGCGCTGGTGCACGCCAACTACAGCGACACCCTGGCCGCCGCGCAGGAGATGCAGACCACCATCAAGGCCTTCGTGGCCGCGCCCTCGGCCGACGGCCTGGCCGCCGCGCGCAAGGCCTGGCTGGGCGCCCGCGAGTTCTACGGCCAGACCGAGGCCTTCCGCTTCTACAGCGGCCCGATCGACGACGACAAGGGCCCGGAAGGCCAGATCAACGCCTGGCCGCTGGACGAAGCCTATGTGGACTACGTGCAGGGCAAGCCCAAAGCCGGCCTGATCGCCAACACCAAGTTCAAGATCACCAAGACCAACCTGGCCAAGTTCAACGAGCGCGGTGGTGAAGAGAACATCAGCTCCGGCTGGCACGCGATCGAATTCCTGCTGTGGGGCCAGGACCTGAGCGAAACCGGCCCGGGCAACCGCTCGTTCGAGGACTATGTGGACGGCAAGACCCCCAACGCCGACCGCCGCCGCCAGTTCCTCACCGTGGCCACCGAGCTGCTGGTGGACGACCTGAACTTCCTGGTCAAGGCCTGGGCGCCCGGCCAGAAGAACTACCGCGCGCGCTTCGAGAAGGGCGGCAAGGAATCGGTGCGCAAGATCATCGTGGGCCTGGGCTCGCTCTCGCGCGGCGAACTCTCGGGTGAGCGCATGGAAGTGGCGCTGAACTCGCAGGACCAGGAAGACGAACACTCCTGCTTCTCCGACAACACGCACCGCGACATCGTGACCAACGCCACCGGCATCCAGAACGTGTGGCTGGGCCAGTACAAGAAGCGCGACGGCAGCGTGCTGCAAGGCCCGGGCGTGCGCGACCTGGTGGCCGCCAAGAAGGCCGACCTGGCCGAGAAGACCACCGCGCAGATCGCCGCCTCGGTGGCGGGTGCCGAAGCCATTCCCGCCCCGTTCGACCGCGCCATCGCCAAGGGTTCGGCCGGCCGCCCGGCGATCGAGAAGACCGTCGCCAGCCTGGTGGAACAGTCCAAGCTGCTGGTGGAATCGGCCAGCGCGGTGGGCATCGCCAAGCTGACCCTCGTGGAGCCTTGATTCGGAACACCCCCCTGCGCCGCTGCGCGGCTTCCCCCCTCTCTGGCGCGCCTTCGGCGCTGGGAGGGGGGACGGGGTCTCGGGCCGGCGGAGCCGGACCCTTGACCCCTCTGGATTGACGTTTCTTCTGTTGTCTAGGCCTTCATCATGTCGCTCCTTCCCACAGCCACGCGCCTTGCGCTCGCCATGGGGGTCCTGTTTTGCGGCTCCACCGCGCTCGTCCTGCACGCCGACGAAGCGCCCGACCCGTTGGGTGAGAAGACCGGTGGCGCGACCACGGTCTACGCCACCGGCAAGAACGCGTTCTCGTTTCCGCTGGCCAACCTGGACGATCCGGGGCGCACGCGCTTCGTGATCGGCAACTCGTTCTTCAAACGCAACTGGGTGGAGGCACCGGCGTCGACCACCGCGCGCGACGGCCTGGGCCCGCATTTCATCGCGCGGTCCTGCGCGGGCTGCCACGTGCTCGATGGCCGGGGCGAGCCGCCGGCCTGGAAGAACACGCTGGGCCCCGAGCCCGAAGGCACGGTGGCGCTGCTCATGCGCCTGTCGGTGGCCGGCACGCCCGACCCCAAGGCCGGCGTGCGGCCCGACCCGGTGTACGGTGACCAGTTCAACAACGCGGCGATCCAGGGCGTCAAGCCCGAGGGCCGGGTCGAGATCCGCCAACAACCCATTCACGGCCGCTTCGCGGACGGCACGCGCTACACGCTGCAAAAGCCGATCTACAAGCTGACCGACCTCGCCTACGGCCCGTTCGCACCCGGCCTCATGGTCAGCCCGCGCATCGCACCGCAGCTCGCCGGCATCGGCCTGATCGAAGCCATTCCCGATGCCGAGATCCTGCGCAACGCGCGCGAACAGGCGGCCGCGCCCGGCCCCATCAAGGGCCAGCCCAACCGCGTGTGGGACGTGTTCGCGCAGGAAGAGCGCCTGGGGCGCCTGGGCTGGAAGGCCAACGTCGCCACCCTCGCGCACCAGACCGCCGGGGCTTTCCATGGCGACATCGGCATCACCTCCAACGCCTTCCCGCACGAGACCTGCACGCCCACGCAGAAGGACTGCCTGGCCGCGCCGCACGGCGGCGGCAAGACCACAGGCCGCGACGGCATCGTGCCGGCGGCCAACGCGACCGCGCTGAAACCCGAGATCGACGACGAGACCCTGGGTCAGGTGATCTTCTACCAGGCCACGCTGGCCCCGGCGGCGCGGCGCAACGTGAACGACCCGCAGGTGCTGCGCGGCCAGGCGCTGTTCGCGCAGGCGCAATGCGCGGCCTGCCACCGCCCGAGCTACGTCACGGCCGAAGGCCCGTTTCCGCCGCTCACCAGCCCCGCCCTCAAGGGCCAGCGCATCTGGCCCTACACCGACCTGCTGCTGCACGACATGGGCCCGGACCTCGCCGACGGCCGCCCGGACTACCTCGCCAGCGGCAGCCAGTGGAAAACCCCGCCGCTCTGGGGCATCGGCCTCATCAAGGACGTCAACGGCCACACCCGCCTGATGCACGACGGCCGCGCCAACGGCGTGCTCGAAGCCATCCTCTGGCACGGCGGCGAGGCCCAGGCGTCCAAGGAGCAGGTGCTCAAGATGAAACGGGCCGACCGCAGCGCGCTCGTGAAATTCGTGGAGTCGCTATGACAACGTCTGCTTTTGCCTTCCTTCGCAGCGCCACCGCGCTGGCCCTGGGCCTCACGCTGTCCGGCCTCGCGGCGGCGCAGAACGCCCCCATCGTGGCCGCGCCCTACTACTCGGCCGAGCAGGCCCTGCAGGGCGTGTACACGCACCACCTGCCGCCGCTGGCGCGCGACTTCCAGGCCCAGGCCGATCGCCTGGTCGAGACCACGGCCCAACACTGCAAAGGCCAGGCCACGCTGCCGGCCTTGCGCGCGCAATGGCAGGACACGCTGGTGAGCTGGGAGACCCTGTCCACGCCGGCCGTGGGGCCGCTGATCGCGCGGCGCTCGCAGCGCCAGATCGACTTCTGGCCCACCCGCCCGGACCTGCTGCGCCGCTCGATGGAGAAGGCGCCCAACACCCTGGCGGACATGGAGCGCGTGGGCACGCCCGCCAAAGGCTTTCCCGCCTTCGAACTGCTGCTGAACCAGTGGGTCGGCAGCCGCCAGCCCGCGCCGGCCCCGGCCTGCCGCTACGCCGAGCTGGTGGCGCAGGGCATCGCCGCCGAGGCGCGCGCCTTGAACGACGAACTCGGCCAATGGGCCACGAAGGAATGGGACGACGAGCCCGAGGTCACCACCGCCTCGCTGGCCGAATGGGTCAACCAGTGGCTCGCCGGCCTGGAGCGGCTGCGCTGGGCCCACATCGAAAAACCCATCACCACCCACCAGACCACCGGCAACGCGGCCAAGGGCGCGCCGGTGCCCTACGCCCGGCTCGACCGCGAGAGCAACCTGCGCGACTGGCGCGCGCAATGGCAGAGCCTGCGCCAGCAAGGCCGCCTGCCCCCCGGTGCGCAACCACCCGCCGCCGGCCAGGCCCTGGTGCCGATGGAGGCCCTGCTCATGGGCCGCGGCCAGCTCGCGCTGGCGCAGAAATGGGGCCAGGCGCTGGACCAGGTGACGGCGGGCATGGACAAGCTCACGCCGCGCTCGAGCGAGCGCGAGCTGCTCGCGCTCACGAAGTCGATGAAGGCCGTGACCGTGCTGTTCCAGAACGAGGTCGCGGCCGCGCTGGATGTGCCACTCGGGTTCTCGGATGCCGATGGAGACTGACACCGCCTTCTTGTTGTCGCGCCGCCAGTGGCTGGTGGCGATGGCGGCCATGGGCCTCGCGCCGGCCTGGGCCGCGCGCAGCGCGGGCACGCGCCTGATCTCGGCCTGGCAGACCTCGAACGAACACCGCATCGGCGTGATCGCGGTGGACGGGGCGCGCTGGTCGGTGCAGCGCTCGCTCGCCGTGCCCACGCGCGCGCACGGCCTGCTGCTCGAGGCCGGTGGCAGCGTGCTGGCCGCCGCGCGCCGCCCGGGCGACTGGCTGCTGCGTTGGCATCCGGTGAGCGGGCAGACGCAATGGCACTGGATCGAGGACGACCGCCGCTTCAACGGCCACGCCGTCGCCAGCCCCGATCGCCAGACGGTCTGGACCACCGAAACCGACCTCGACACCGCGCAGGGCCGCCTGGCCACGCGCGACGCGAAGACGCTGGAGAAGTCCGCCGAGTGGGCCACGCAGGGCATGGACCCGCACGAGCTCATCGTGCTGCCGCAGCGCATGGGCGAGATCCCGGCCGGCAGCCTGCTGGTCGCCAACGGCGGCATCCCCCACGCTGCCCGAGACCGGGCGCAGCAAGCGCCAGCTCGACCGCATGGACGCCTCGCTGGTGGCGCTGGACCCGCGCGACGGCGCGGTGCTGGGTCAGTGGCGCCTGGACGACCCCTACCTGAGCATCCGCCACCTGGCCTGGGACCCGGTGTCGCGCACCGTGGGCATCGCGCTGCAGGCCGAGCACCCCGATGCCGAGGCCAAGCGGCGCGCGCCGGTGTTCGCCGCGTGGAACGGCCAGCGCCTGCAGGCCTCGCTGGCCCAGCCCGCGGTGCAGGGTTATGGCGGCGACATCTGCGCCCTGCCCGAAGGCGGTTTCGTGGTGAGCTGCCCGCGCGCGGACGCACTGGCCCTGTTCGGCGCTGACGCGCGCTGGTCGCAGAACCTCGCGCACCGCGAGGCCTATGCGCTCGCGGCCGACCAGGGCCACTGGTGGGCCAGCGGCGCCGAAGGCGTGTGGTGCGCGCCCGAAGGCACCGAGGCCCGCACCAGCACGCGCGGCGGCGAGCGCCTGCAGATCGACAACCACTGGGCCGTCTGGCCCCAGGCCTGAGGCGGGTACCCGCCTCCACACCAGCCTGTCAGCGGGTGGGGTGGCAGAATCAGGCGCCCGGCACGTTGGCGGCCGGAAGGGTGATCGCAAGCTGCCCATGAACACCGTCGCACCGCACCTGGCGAATGTGCTGTCCCGCTCGCCCAACTTCCACCTGGACCAGGTCACGACCTTGGGCGGCCGGTGCCGGGGCCGCCTCATTCACTGCACCTTCGAGGCCCACACGGTGGACATCCCGCCGCTGGACGAGGTGGTGCTGCTGGCCGCCAACCAGTACCGGCTCAAGCGCGCGCTGTTCGATTTCGGCTGGGGCTTTCGCGACCACTTCAGCAGCCACCCGCACCCACTGCACCTCTTCCCCGCGGGCAACGCCTACCGCTGGCTCAAGGACGGTTTCGCGGACGTGACCCTGCTCGCGCTCTCGGCCACCGACCTGGCCGCGCTGCTCGACGAGCTGGGCCACCGCAATCCGAACGACGGCCTGTGGGAGCTGTCGCAGCGCGGCTTCGCCAACCCGATGATCTACCAGGCGCTCACGCAGTTCATGCAGCAGGCCTCGGCGGACAGCCCGCAGATCCTGGTGGACAGCTACTGCACCGTGATCGCCAACGAGCTGGCGCGGCAATGGAACACGCGCGCGCCCGCCGGCCCGGCGGTGCGCAAGCTGCCCTCGGCCCAGCTCGCGCGGCTGATCGACCACATCAAGGAACAGCTCGCGCAGGACCTGAGCCTGGACGACCTGGCGGCCCAGACCGGGCTCACCAAGTACCACTTCATGCGCTGCTTCAAGGCCTCCACCGGCCGCTCGCCGCTGCAGTACGTGACCGAGTTGCGCGTGGCGCAGGCGCGCCGCCTGCTGGAGACCACGTCGCTGACGATGGAGGTGGTGGCGCGCCAGAGCGGCTTTTCAAACGCCGAGCACCTGGCCCGCGTGTTCGGCAAGGCCACCGGGCTTTCACCGCGCGCCTACCGCACGGCCCTGGGCGAGGTGCGCGCGCCGCGCCGGCACTGAGGCCTAGCCCCGCCGCTGGCGGCGATGCTGGGCGGGCGTGGTCTGAAAGTGTTTCTTGAAGGCGCTGGCCAGATGGCTCTGGCTGGAAAACCCGCTCTGCACCGCGATCTCGGCGATGGGCTCCGTGCCGTCTTCCAGCAGGCGCCTGGCGTGCTCCAGGCGCCGCAGAAGGATGTACTGGTGCGGGCTCGTGCCCAGGTGCGCGCGGAACGACCGCCACAGCTGGGTCGCGGGCAGGCCGGCACGCTCGGCCATGGCCTCCAACGAGAGATCCTCCGCCAGATGGTCCTCGATGTGATCGAGCAGCCGCCGCCAGCGGTGCACGCGCGGCCCGGGGACCGTGGCACTCTTTCGTGGCGTCAGGCTGGAATGGTGGCTGAGCAGCCGGCTCGCCAGCATGTGGGCCAGGTGATCGGCCTGGTAAGGGCTGGCGGCGTCGCCCTCGCACAGCAGCTCGAGGGTGGTCTCGGCCAGGTGGGCGATCACCGGGTCGTGCGTGCACAGCCGGGGGATGAGCTCACCGACCGACGAAGAACGCCGGTAGAGCTCGTCGGCCACCTGCCGAAAGATGGCGTCGTGGACATAGAGGTGCAGGATGCGGGGGCGGCCCGAGATCGCCCATCGGCTCGTGGATGCGCCGGGCAACACGCTGAACTGGCGCGGCCTCAGCACCGCTTCCCGGCGCACCCGGGACAGCGTGCGCGCCACCGGGCTGGCCGTCGACACGCAGTAGGCGATGCCTGCGGTCGACGCCACCGGCAGGTCCGCGCTCCAGGGCGCCTCCTGGACCAGCGAGGCATACAGGCCTCGCCACCGCAGGGATGCGCTCTCCCGCAGGAGCTGAACTTCCGAGCGCTGCGCGATGCCGTGGGTCTGGCCGGGCAGAAAGACATCATCCGGCCACGGAAGGGAGGGTGTGCTCATGGAACGATTTTGACAACGGCGAAGCGATTCCGATAGACCCGTTGGGGACCGCCCGCAGATGATCCGGCCACCGCAAGGTTCGCGGGGTTCTCACACAGGCTCACACCATGACCACTTCCTTTGAATCCGTGCGCGTCGCTGCCGTTCATGCCGCCGCGCCCTTCCTCGATCTCGAGGCCGGTGTTCAACGCACGATCGCGTTCATCCAGCAGGCCGCGGCCGGCGGCGCCCGCCTCGTCGCCTTTCCGGAAACCTTCCTGCCGGGGTACCCGCACTGGATCTGGTCCCACACCTCGAAGTACGCGGCGCCGCTGTTCGCGGAGCTGTACCGCAACGCCATCGAGTTCCCGAGCCCGCAGGCGGACCAGATCGCCGCGGCGGCCCGCGAGGTGGGCATCTGGGTCTGCCTGGGGGTCAATGAACGGGAGGGCGGCACGCTGTACAACACCATGGCCTGGTTCTCGCCGCAAGGGCGGCTGGTCGCCCGGCACCGCAAGCTGCACCCGACCAATGCCGAGCGCACCGTGTGGGGACGCGGCGACGGCCGCGATGTCTTCGTGGTGGACACCGGCTTCGCCAAGGTGGGCGGCCTGATCTGCTTCGAGCACAGCATGGACCTGAACCGCCATGCGCTCGCGGCCATGGGCGAACAGATCCACGTCGCCTCCTGGCCGGCCATCAACGCCACCCATGGCGACCCCAACGCGAGCGACTTCGACCACTACTCGACCACGCTGGCCGCCGCGCATGCGATCTGCGCCCAGACCTACGTGATCCTGGTGCAGGGCCGCGTGTCGGAAGAGATCGTCGAGCGGCTCGGCATGAAGCCGGGCCCGGACGCCCCCACCGAGGGCGGTGGCATCAGCGGCTTCATGGGACCCAACGGCAAATGGCTCGCCGAGCCGCACCGCGACACCGAAGCGGTGATCTTTGCCGATCTCGATCTGTCCATGATCGCGTTCGCCAAGTTCTTCGCCGACGGCGCGGGGCACTACAGCCGGCCCGACGTCTTCAGCTTCGACGTGAACCGCGCGCCGCAGACCGCGCTGCCCCAGTCCTCCGTGGTCCAGGGCACGGTGCGGGCGATGGAGGACGCCTGAACCGATCAGCCGGCGTGCAGCCGCTCGTGGCCGGCGGCCGCGCGCAGCACCAGCGCGTCGTCGAAGTGGCGGCCGATCAGCATCAGGCCCACCGGCTTGCCGTCGGTCTCGCCGCAGGGCACGCTGATGGCGGGGTGGCCGGTGAGGTCGAACGCGCTGGTGTTGGCCAGCATGGTCCAGCTGTGCTGGATCACGGCCGCCACGCCCGCGTCGGCCGGCGGGATCGGCAGCGTGGGAAACGGCGTGGTCGGCATCAGCAGCAGGTCGCGGCCCTCCAGCGCGTCGTCGTAGGCCTGGCGCAGCCGGCGGCGCAGGTTCTGCGCCTTCGCGTAATAGCGGCCCTGGTACTGCTGGTGCACGTAGGCGCCCAGCAGCATGCCGATCTTGAGCGTGTGCGGCATCTCGTTGGCGCGCTCGCGCAGCCCGCCCAGCGCGGTCATGAGCGCGAGCGGGTAGGCGCCCGTGGTCAGGTGGCCCGCGCCCTGCCCGCCGTACAGCGTGTGGTACGTGCCTTCGTTGGCGATCGCGCTCCAGATCGCGAAGCCGTGGCGGTGCCACGGCACCGACACCTCGTCCACGATCGCACCGGCCGCGCGCAGGGCGTCGATGGCGGCGCGCACCGCCGCGTCGGTGCCCGGGTGCGATTCGGGCAGGCCGAACGACTCCTTCACCACGCCGATGCGCAGGCCTTTCACATCTTGGTCCAGCCCCTCGGTGTAGCGCTCCACGCGCACGTTGCGCTGGCGCCCGTCGATGCCGTCCTCGCCGGCGATCACCTCCAGCAGCAGGGCCACGCCCGCCACGTCGCGCGCCATCGGGCCCACGTGGTCGATCGTGTAGTCCAGCCCCATGACGCCGGTGTAGGGCACCAGGCCGTAGGTGGGCTTGAGGCCCACGATGCCGGAGAACGAGGCCGGGATGCGGATCGAGCCCGCCTGGTCGGCGCCGATCGCCAGGTCCACCTCGCCCGCCGCGAGCAGCGCCGCGCTGCCGGTGGTGGAGCCGCCGGGCGTGTGGCCCGGGTTGCGCGGGCTCTCCACCGGGCCGGTGGCGCTGGTGGCGCTGCCGCCGGAGAACGAAAAATACTCGCAGACCGACTTGCCCACGATGTGGCCGCCGGCATCGAGGATGCGCGTGACCAGCGTGGCGTCGCCGTCGGGCACAAAACCTTCGAGCAGCGAGGCGCCGTTCATCATCGGCACGCCCGCGATCTGCACGTTGTCCTTGATCGCCAGGCGCAGGCCGGCCAGCTTGCCCTGGGCCGCGCCCTGGATGTCGGTGCGCATCCACCAGGCGCCCCAGGGGTTGTCCCGCGGCTCGGGACGGCTGCCGCCGGCGCGCGGGTAGTGCACGGGCAGGGGCTCGTTGGGCAGGCGGTCCAGGGCCCGGAACTCGGGCACCAGCGGCGCCAGCATGTCCAGCACGGTCTGCGCATAGTCCGCGTCCACGTCGATGCCCAGCTGCGCGCCCAGGCGGTGCAGGCGGTCCTTGTTCGGCAGGTTGAATGCCATGGTGTTCCTCTGAAAAAACGGGTTGACGGTCAGCCGGCGAACTCGGCCGATTCGACGAGCGCCGCCATCGCGGCGGCGTCGCTGGCGCGCGCCTCGCGCACGGTGCGGCCCTTCTCCAGCACGACGATGCGGTCGGACAGGGCGCGCAGGAAGTCCAGGTTCTGCTCCACCAGCACGATGGAGAGCCGGTGGCGCTGCCGCAGCGAGCGCAGCAGCAGCACCATGTCTTCGATGATGGAGGGCTGGATGCCCTCGGTCGGTTCGTCCAGCAGCACCAGCTTCGGGCGCGTGCACAGGCAGCGCGCGAGCGCCAGGATCTGCTGTTCACCGCCGCTGAGCAGCCCACCGGGCCGATCGAGCAGGCGCGGCAGCGCGGGGAAGTCGGCCAGCACCTCGTCCACCACCTGCATGGCCTGCCGCCCGCCGTGCACCGAAGCGGCGAACAGCAGGTTCTCGCGCACCGAGAGCAGCGGGAAGATGCGCCGGCCCTGCGGCACGTAGCCGATGCCGCGCGCCACGCGCCGGTGCGTCGGCAGGCGCGCGATGGACTCGCCCTGCCAGCGCAGCTCACCGGCGCTCACTGCGATCTCGCCCACGATGGCGCGCATCAGCGTGGTCTTGCCCATGCCGTTGTGGCCGAGCACGCCGAGCACCTCGCCGTCGTCCACGCGCAGCGCGATGCCGTCGAGGATGTTGATGCGGCCGTAGCCGCCGCGAACGCCTTGCAGTTCAAGCACGGACATGCTCCTCACGACCCAGATACACATCGCGCACGACCGGATCGGCCAACACCTCGGCCACCGGCCCGTCGCGCAGCACCGCGCCCCGGTGCAGCACGGTCACGCGGTCGGCGATGCGGCGCACGAAGCGCATGTCGTGTTCCACCACCACCACCGCGCGCCCGGCGCGGATGGAGAGGATCAGCTCGGCGGTGCGCGCGGTCTCCTCCTCGCTCATGCCTGCCACGGGTTCGTCCAGCAGCACCAGCTGCGCGTCGGTGCGCAGCACCATGCCCAGCTCGACCCACTGCCGCTGGCCGTGCGAGAGCGTGGCGAGCTGGCGGTCGCGCACCGCGCCCAGGCGCAGCTGCTCCAGCACCTCGTCGACCACGGCGGCCACGGGCCGCCGTTCGCGGTGGCGCCCGGCCGCCACGCGCAGGCTGGCGCCCACCGTGAGGCCGTCGAACACGCTGGGCACCTGGGTCTTCACGCCCACGCCCAGGCGCGCGATCTGGTGGCGCTCCAGGCGCCCCACGTCCTGGCCCAGGATGCGCACCCGGCCGGCGCTGGGTTTCTGCTGGCCGGTGAGCGTCTTGAACAAGGTGCTCTTGCCGGCGCCATTGGGGCCGATCAGGCAGCGCAGCTCGCCGCGCGCCACCTGCAGATTCACCCGGTCCACCGCCACCACGCCGCCAAAGCGCACCGTGAGGCTTTCGGTGTCCACGGCCCACACCGGAGGGACTTGCACCGCGTTCATGCCGCGCTCCCGGGGTCGCGCCGCAGGCGCTGGCGCAACCAGGGCAGCAGGCCGGCGGGCAACAGCAGCACGCACAGCACGAAGATCACACCCAGCACCAGGTTGGTGTCGGCCAGCCGGGTCTGGCCCAGCCAGGTGGTGAGCCACTGGATCAGCACACAGCCCACCACCGGCCCGGCCAGCAGGCCCACGCCACCGACCTGGGCCCAGATGATGATCTGCGCGGCGAAACCGATGCCGAACACATCGGGCCCGACGAAGCCGCCCCAGGCCGCGTGCAGGGCACCGGCCAGCCCGGCGATGCCGGCACCGATGACGAACACCCCCAGCTTGTGGGCGCGCGCGTCGTAGCCCAGCAGCTCGGCGCGCAGCTCGTGCTCGCGCACGGCCGCCACCGCCTGGCCGAAGCGCGAGCGCACCAGCCAACGCAGGCCCGCGTACACCAGCACCAGCACGCCGGCCGAGAGCAGGTAGAGCTGCACGAAGTCCAGCTCCTGCCCGCCGGGCAGGGCGGGTGGCGGCACGCCGGGAATGCCGTTGTAGCCCCCGAGCGCCACGCCGCCCAGGCGGAAGTCCGCGCCCGAGACGGTGTTGACCAGGTGGAACAGGATCAGGGACGCGGTGAGCGTGATCACGCCCAGGTACACGTCGCTGATGCGCCCGTAGAACAGGAAGTAACCCATCAGCGCCGCGCCCACGCAGGGCACGGCGACCGACGCCGCCAATGCCACGGCGCTGCCATGGCCGCCCAGCGCGAGCACCGCGTAGGCGTAGGCGCCCAGGCCGAAGAACACCGACTGGCCGAAGCTGAAGATGCCGGCCACGCCCCAGACCAGCGCCATGCTCAGCGCCAGGATGGAGAGGATCACGTAGACGTTCAGGCTCACCAGCGCTGCGCAGCTCGACCACCCCGGCCACACCGAACAACACCAGCAGGCCACCGGCCCACAGCAGCGGCTGGAACTTGCGCAGCCCCCAGTTCACAGCGACCTCCGGAAGAAGCGACCGGTGATGCCCGAGGGCATGAGCCGCAGCAGCACGATGGCCGCCACCAGCAGCGCCACGTGGCCGGCCACCGGGGTGGCCCAGCGCGTCACGGCCTCGCTGAGCGTGCCGAACAGGGTGCTGCGCCACCACCGTGCCGGTGATGGCGTTGGCGCCGCCGGTGATCACGGTGATGAAGGCGCGCGTGACGTAGGCGGTGCCGATGGTGGGCACGGCGCCGGTGAGCGGTGCCATCACCGCGCCGGCCAGGCCGCTGACGGCCGCGCCGGCCGCGAAGGTCCAGGCGTACACGCGCGAGGTGTTCATGCCCAGGGCCTCGGCCATGGGAGCGCTCTGCATGGTGCCGCGCGCCAGCAGGCCGATGCGCGTGCGCCGCAGCACCCACCAGGTGGCCGCGACCAGCACGATCGCCACCCCGATGATGAGCACGCTGTACCAGGAGTCGCGGTGGCCGCCGAGCGTGAAGCTGCCCAGGGGCGAGACCACGCCGCGCTGCTGGAAGCCGAAGGCCCAGGTCGCCAGGCCGATGAGCGCCAGGCTCACGCCCCAGGTGGCGAGGATGGTGTCGAGCATGCGGCCGTAGAGGTGGCGGATGATGAGCCGCTCCAGCGCGTAGCCCACCAGCCCCACCACCAGCGGCGCGATCACGAACATCGCGAGCCAGATGTTGAGGCCGGCCTGGACGCAGAGCACCAGGGTGTAGCCGCCGATCATGAGGAACTCGCCGTGCGCGAAGTTCACCACGCGCATCATCCCGAAGACGAATGGCCAGGCCCAGGCTGGTGAGCACCAGCAGGGCGATGGCGTACAGCAGGTGGAAGGACAGGACGAGGTGCTCCATGCGGTGCTCAGATCCGGGGCTCGAACTGCTGGTTGGTCGCGGGGTTCTTCACGAGGTCGCACTGCCCCACCATGTCGATCGCGGTCACGGCGCTGGCCTTCTCCAGCACGCGGTAGCCGCCGTCTCGCACCTCGGCCAGGTACATGTCGTAGCTGCAGTGGTGGGTGGCCGCGTCCAGCGACACCTTGCCGTGCGGCGCGTCGATCGACAGACCCGACTCCAGCGCCTTCAACACGGCGTTGCGATCCAGGCTGCCGGCCTTGGCCACGGCGGCGGCCCACAGGCGCAGCGCCACGTACTCGTTCATCGTGGTGTTGCTCACGTAGTCCTTGTTGCCGGCGTCGCGGTAGGCCTTGATGAAGGCCTTGTTCGAGGGCAGGTCCAGCTCCTCGAAGTAGTTGGTGCAGACGATCACGCCGTTGGTGATCTCCTTGGGCATCAGCAGGTGCTCGCCCACGTCGCCGAAGGTCTGCGAGGCCAGGGCCACCTTGCCCTTCATGCCCGAGGCCGCCCACTGGCCGTAGAAGCTGCCGTGCGCCGGGCCGACGAAGCTGTTGATGATCGCGTGGGGCGCGGCGGCCTGGATCTTGGCGATGGTGGCGTTGAAGTTGGCCGCGTCCATCGGAAAGAGTTCGACCCCCACCACCTCGCCGCCGTGCTCGGCCGCGAGCCGGCGGATCCACTTGGCCGAGAGCTGGCCGAAGTTGTAGTCGGCGCCGAGCACGTAGAGCTTCTTGCCGTGGTGCTTGATGAGGTGCGGCACGATGGTGCGCAGCGCATGGCTGGGTGTGACGCCGGTGAGCACCGTGTTGCGGTCGCACACGCCGCCTTCGTAAGGCATGTTGTAGAAGTAGGGCACGTTGGCGCGGCGCAGCACCGGGCGCACCACCTCGCGCGCCGCGCTGGTCACGCCGCCGAAGGCCACGACGGCCTTGTCGCGCAGCGCGAGCTGCTGGCCGAACTGGGCGTAGAGCTGGTTGTTGGACTGGGTGTCGTACTCGACGATGCGCAGCTTGCGCCCGAGCAGGCCGCCCGCGGCGTTGATCTGGGCCACGCCGAACTTGAGCACGTTGCTCTTGCCGCGGCCGAAGGGCTGCAGGGGACCCGACATGTCCTGGATGCTGCCGATGACGATGTCGTTGCCCTGGGCGCGCGCCAGGGAGGTCAGGCTGGCGAGCGGCGCGGCCAGCAGGCCGCAGGCCATCGAGCCCGTGAAAGAACGGCGGTTCGGATTCAAAGCGTTGCTCCTTGTCGAAAGCCCGGCGGGCCCGTGTGGGGAGCGACGATATTTCAGCCGTGCGACGTGCCAATGCCTTGGAGGGGGTGCGACCGAACTTCAGCGCAACTTCGGCAGGGTCGGCGCAATTCCTGCCGGAAACGGCGCTACTTGGCGGCTTCGCTGGCGCTGCCGGCGTAGAGCTCGCAGGCCTGGCCGGTGCGGCGGCACTGGCCGTCGGCCTCCAGCCAGGGATGGGCGTGGCCCACACAACCGGTCTGGCAGATCACGCTGCTGGCCTCGGCCATCGCCTGGGCTTCGGCGCGCCCGGCCAGCGGGCGGGCGCGGCGTGACAGCGGCTTCATGACGCCGGCCACGCCCAGGCCCCAGAGCAGGCTGGTGCGCGAGACGATGAGTTGCGCGCGCAGGTGCAGCACCTCGTCTTCCAGCGCCGACACGCGCAAGGCATGGGCGCGCAGCTGCTCGCCCACGCGGCGCTGCAGGCCGGCCACCTGGCGGGTCAGCACACCGTGCTCGATGGCGATCTCGCGCGCGGCCGCGCTGTCGTGGCGCGTGAGCAGGATCGATGGCGGGGTCTGTGTCATGGGCGGTCCTTCCCGGGCAACGGCGGCGCGCCGGCCGCGATGAGCAACTGGGGCACGCCGTCGGCCGCGCGCACGGTGCTGGCCTGCACCTGCCACACGCGCCGCACCAGCGCGGGCCGCAGCACGCGCGCGGGCGGGCCGCTGGCCTGCAGCACCCCACCGTCGAGCACCCACACGCGGTCGGCGTAGCGCAGGGCGAGGTTGGGGTCGTGCAGCACGGCGAGCACGCCCACGCCCTGCTCGCGCGCCCAGCGCTGCACGGTGCTCAGGGTCTCGTGCTGGTGGCGCAGGTCGAGCGCGGCCGTCGGTTCGTCGAGCAGCAGCCAGCGCGGCGCACCGTCGGCGCGCGGCGCCCAGATCTGCGCCATCACGCGCGCCAGCTGCGCGCGCGCGCGTTCGCCGCCGCTCAGGCTGCTGATGCTGCGCTCGGCCATGCCGGCCACACCGGTGGCCTGCATCGCGGCCTGCACGATGGCGGCCTCGTTGGGAGACGGTTGCAGGTGGTGCGGGTAGCGACCGAGCTCCACCACGTCCCGCACGCGGAAGTCGAAGGCCACGGCCGTCTCCTGCGGCAGCACCGCGCGGTGGCGCGCGAGCTGGTGCACGGTCGCGGGCGTGACCGCCAGGCCGTTGAGCGTCACGCGGCCGCTGTCGGGCGCGCGCAGGCCCGCGAGCACCGAGAGCAGGGTGGACTTGCCCGCGCCGTTGGGGCCGAGGATGGCACCGACCTCACCGGGCGCGAGTTGCAGCCGCACGCCCTGCAGCAGGGTGCTGGGGCCGGCGCGCACGCCCACGTCCAGCGCGCACAGGCCCTGCCCCTCGTCCAGGGCGGGCGTGTCGATGCCGGGTTCGGCGTCCTCGTCGTCGTCCAGCCACAGCGGGCGTTCGCCGGCCGGCAGTTCACCGCAGGCGCTGCGCCAGTCGGCGTCGAGCAGGCGCGCGTTCACAGGCGCCTCCCGTGCGCGCCGCGCAGCAGGAGCAGGAAGAAGGGCACGCCCACCACCGCGGTGAGCACGCCCAGCGGCAGCTCGGCCGGTTGCAGGAGGGTGCGCGCGACCGCGTCGGCCAGCAGCACCAGCACCGCGCCCAGCAGGGCCGAGCCGGGCAGCACCCAGCGGTGGTCGGGCCCGGCCACCAGGCGCACCATGTGTGGCGCCACCAGGCCGATGAATCCGATGATGCCGGTGGTGGCGGTGACCGCGCCCACGGCCAGCGCCGTGACCACGATGGCGATCTGCTTCACGCGCTCGACCGACACGCCCAGCAGCACCGCCTGCGCCTCGCCCAGCGCGAGCGCGTTGAGCGGGCGCGCCAGCCGCAGCCCGATCCCTCCGGCCACGAGCGTGATGCCGCCCACCAGCGCGACGGCGCTCCAGCGCGCGCCGCCCAGGCTGCCGAGCAGCCAGAACTGCAGGTTGCGCAGCTGTTCGTCGGTGCGCAGGAAACTCAGCAGGCCCAGCCCCGCGCCGGCCAGCGCGTTGACCGCGATGCCGGCCAGCAGCATCAGCCCCACGCGCGTGCCGCCTTCGCCGCGCGAGAGCAGGTAGATCAGCACGGTGACCGCCAGGCCGCCGCCGAAGGCCATGAGCACCAGCGTCCAGCTGCCCAGCGAACGCGGCAGGTCGGGGAACCAGAGGTTGCCCATGACGATGGTGGCGCCCGCCGCGAGCGCCGCGCCGCTGCTCACGCCGATCAGGCCCGGGTCGGCCAGCGGGTTGCGGAACAGGCCCTGCATGAGCGCGCCGGCCAGGCCCAGGCCGGCCCCGGCGGCCAGGCCCAGCACCAGGCGCGGCAGCCGGATGTTGAAGAACACCAGCTCGGCGCCGCTGCCGCCGGGCGCGGTGGTGGTCACCGCGCCCAGCAGCACGCCCGGCAACTCGCTCAGCGGCAGGCTGTAGGCGCCCTGGCCCGCCGCCCACAGCAGCGTGAGCATCAGCAGCGCGCCCAAACAGAGCAACAGGCTCGGGCCGGAGAGGCGGCGCGGCGTCCAGCGCAGGGCCGCCACCGCCGGCGCGGCCGCGTTCACGAGCGGTCCTCCATGCGCTGCTCGCCGGGCTGGCGCTGCGCCGACACGTCGGGCCACCAGGCCACGCGGTCGATCAGGTGCAGCACGTTGCCGTCGATGTCGCTGAGCGTGAGTTCCCACGCGCCCCAGGGCTGCCAGCGCGGCGACTCGCCTTCGAAGCGGTGCGCGTGCAGCGGCTTGCGCCCGCCCAGGCCGGTGCGGCAGGGGCGCAGCACGGCCGCGCGCAGGCTGGCGTGCAGCACGTGGATGCGCGGCACCTCGACGCGGTGGTGGCCGGGCGCGAAGCCCCGGTCGCCCGGCGTGGGCCGTTCCCAGCGCCCAGGCGTGGCGGCGCAGGCCCAGAGCTGCACCTGCAGCGGGCCGTGCGCCACCAGCGCGCACACGCCGGGAATGTGCTGCCGGCATTCGAAGCCCAGCACCTCGGTGTAGTCGGCCACCGCGCGGTGCAGGTCGGGCGTGCGCACGTTGGCGAGGTCGTGGCGCACGGCGTTCATGTCTTCACCACCTGGTCGTGCAGGCGCCCCACCACCTCGGGCAGGCGCGGGCCGAAGCCGAGCAGCTCCAGCGCGTCCAGGTGCACCAGGGTCTTGGCGGACGTGCGGCGCTGGAAAGCCGGCGTGAGCGCGAGTTCGGGGCGCTGCCAGAACTTCGCTTCGCCGCCGATGGCTTCGATGCCTTGCGTGGTGGTCAGGATCAGGTCGGGCGCGGCCTGCGCCATGGCCTCGGCCGTCATCGGCCGGTAACCCTGGAAACCGCCGAGCGCGTTGCGCGCGCCGATGAAGCGGATCAGCGCATCGGCCGCCGTCTTCTCGCCCGAGACCTGCGGGCTGCCGCTGTGCGAGAGCACGAACAGGATCTTCGGCCCCGGACCCTTGGCGGCTTGCACGCGCGCGCTCACGGCCTGCCAGCGCGCATCGAGCCGGGCCTGCAGCTCGCGCGCGGCGGCTTCGCGGTTCGAGGCGCGGCCCACGGCGGCGATCTTGCGGCGCACCTCGTCCCAGGTGTGGTCGGACGCCACCAGCTCCACGCGCACACCGGCGCTGCGCAGCTGGTCGATCACCACCGGTGGGCCGGCGTCGGTGCCGGCGATCAGCGCGTCGGGCCGCAGCGCGAGCAGGCCTTCGGCCGAGAGCTGGCGCATGTAACCCACCTTGGGCGTGGCCTGCGCCGCCGCCGGGTACAGACTGGTGGTGTCGGTGCCGACCAACTGGTCCTGCGCGCCCAGCGCGTAGACCACCTCGGTGATGCCGCCGCCCACCGTGATGAGACGCGGTGCAGGGGGGGCCGCCATCAGACCCAGGGGCGACCCCGCTGCCGCCATGGCCGAGAGGGCCTGCAGCGCGCGCCGGCGCGAGAGGGAGGAGGAATTGAACATCGGGGGTTCCCTGGAAACTGGAGAAAAGGCGTTCAGGGCAGACGGCCCACCGGCGCGAAGCCGGGCGTGTTCTGCCCGATGTGCCAGCACACGCCCGAGGGGTCGATCACCACGAACTCGGTGATGCCCCAGGGCTGCGCCGTCACCGGCGTGATGCGCGCGCCGTAACGGCCCGCGAGGTCCTGCGCCTCGACGTGCGCGCGCCAGGCGTGCACATCGGTCACCAGCAGGTGCATGACGAGGTTCTCGGCCAGCGCCTGTTCGTAGAAGTCCTGCAGCAGGAAGGGACAGTCGCCGACGCAGAAGTACGCCACGCCCCCACCCTCGGAACGCTGGGTGAAGCCCAGGTCGGCGTAGAAGCGCTTGGACAGCGCGAAGTCCTTCGCCGGCACGAAGGCCTTGATCTCGACGGCCTGCAGGGCGGCGGCGGCGGTGCTCATGCGGTCACCGCGCCGCTCGGCTGACCCGCGGCGGCGGCCTGCAGGTGCGCGACGATGTGGCGCCAGGCCTGCAGCTCGCTCTGGCCGGGCTTGCGCGCACCGAAGAACATGGCCATGAGTTCACCGCGCGCGTCGAAGGCCTCCACCGAGGTGACGACGCCGTCGCTGGTCGGCTTCTCGACCACCCACACGTCCTGGATCAGGTCCTCGCGCAGGTGCAGGTTGAAGCCGGGGTCGAGCACGTTGAGCCAGGCCTTGCCCTGGATCTCCATCGGCTCCACGCGCTTCACCGGCCCGGTGTGGATCTGGATGCAGCCCGGGCTGCCCACGAAGACCATGATGGGCGTGCCATCGAAGGCCGCTTCCATCAACAGCTCGCGCACCGCCGCCTTTTCCACGCGGTGCGTGTAGCGGCCCTCGACCAGGCGAAAGCCCTGCTGGCGCTCCAGGCCGAACTGCTTGAGCAGCGGGAAGAACTGGTGCGTGTCGGTCATCGCACCCCAGGCGGTGCCGAACGCGTTGGCGTCCACCAGGGGCTGGGGCGAGGCCGTGCCGGCCGTGTCGCGCGCCACGAATTCGATGTCGCGCTGATCGTCGCTGTGCGCGGCGATCACGCGCTGCCACGCGGCCAGGTCGGTCTGCTCGCGCACGTAGATCTTGTGCACGGCCACGCCGTGGCGGTCGAAGAACTGCAGGCTGGGCGTGCCCATGCCGGGCTGCGACTTGAGCGCCTCGGCCACCACGAAGCCCGCGTGCCACTGGTTGAAGAACAGGCGCAAGTCGATCTGCTCGCCCAGCGCCAGGCCCACGGGCCCGCTGGCCGAGACCTTCTGGTACACGCCGGTCTTCTCGTGCACCACGCTCTCGTTGCGCGTGAGGGCCATCAACGGGCCGCAGGCTTCGAGCGACTGCAGCAGGCCCAGCCAGTCGGGCTTGAGCGCGATGGCCTGCAGCGGCGCGCCGTGCGCGCCGCGGTGCGCGGCGATGGCCGCGCCTTCGCTCAGGCCCAGCGCTTCGGCGGCCTCCTTGGCCCGCAGGCCGCTGGCGCGCATGCCCTGGAAGGCGGTTCGGATGTCGTGGGCATTCATGTGCTTCTCCTGGAAGTGGGGTGGGGCCGGCGCGCGTCGGTCGGTCACTGCACGCGGGCGGGAACGGGGTGCCACAAGGGCGTGGGCGTGGCTTCGACGGCCATGGCCTCGGCGGTGTGCTCCAGCTCGAGCTGCCAGCGCGTGCGCAGGTTGGCCAGCATGGTCTGCATCGGCGGCGAGAGCTGCGGGTGCGCCGAGAGGTACAGCAGGTTGGACACCAGCTTGCGCGCCATGCACGGGCGGTGCGGGCAGTCGCGCGCGCTCTGCGCGTAGCCGGTCATCAGCGCCAGGGTGCCCGCGAGCAAGGCCTCCACGCTGGGCAGGGTGTACTCCTCGTCGGCGGTCGTCTCGGTGTGGTGGTCGGCTGCGGCGGGCATGGTGGCTCCTGTGAGGTGGCTAGAAGTCGGTGACGAGCGCCACCGAGAAGCTGCGGCCTGGCGCGGTGTAGGCGTCGAGCACGGGCGAGTTCGCGGCCACGCCGACGACGTTGGTCCACTCCCAGTACTTGCGGTCCGTCACGTTGTGGATCGCGGCGCTGAGCCGCGTGGCCTTGCTGACCTGCCAGCTCGCGCGCAGGTCCAGCGTGGTGGACGAAGGCGGTGCAAACTGGTTGGCCAGGTTGGCGTAGTTGATGTCGCTGGTGGACTTCTTCATCGTGTGCGCGACCACGGCGCCCAGCTTCCAGTCGCCCACGCGCTGGTCCACGCCGAGCAGCAGGCGCGCCGGGTTGACCGTGTTCAGCGGTGCGCCCAGGCGGGTGTCCTTGCCCTTGGTCTGCGCATAGGCCAGGCGCAGGTCGGTGGCCGGGCCGAGCGCGAACTTGCCCTTGAGTTCGAAACCGCTCAGGCGCACCTGGCCGCGGTTGACGGCCTGGTAGGTCAGGGGGTTGAGCGGGTTGCCCGCCTGGCCGCCCACCACCACGAGCTCTTCGATGAAGTCCTTGTAGCGGCCGGTGAACACGGCGGCCTCCCACTGCACCGGACCCACCTTGTCGCGCGCGCCGAGCTCCAGCGTGCGGCTGCTCTCGGGTTTGAGGTTGGGGTTGGGAATCGTGCGGTAGCTCGCGAGCGTGTTCTGGAAGTAGTTGTTGAGCTGCAGCGCGCTCGGCGCCTTGAAGCCGGCCGCGAGGTTGGCGAACAGGTTCAGCTCGGCGCCAGGGCGGAAGATCGCGCCCAGCTTGGGCGAGAGCGCCGAGTCCGACAGACTGGCCGGCTGCAGCGGGTACAGCGGACTGCCCTTGGCCTTGAGATCGAAACGGTCGTAGCGCAGCGCCGGGATGATGCTCCAGCGCTCGCTGGCGAACTCGCTCTGCACGAACAGCGCGGTGTTGGTCTCGCTGGTGGACGGGAAGCGCTTGAGCGGGTAGCTCTCGTAGGCGGGCGCACCCACGCCGGTGACGATGTTGTCCATCTTCGCGACCGACACGTCCACGCCGTAGACCAGCTTCTGCCCCCAGTCGGCGCCCAGCGATCGGGCCTTCTCGGCCTGCAGCACGCCTTGCCAGAGCTTCTCGGTGTAGGTCACGTCGCGCACGCGGTAGGTGGGCGCGGCGCTGCGCCGCTCGGTCGAGACCTCCTGCGATTCGGCCTGCTGGTAGCCCACGGTGGCGCGCAACTCGTCGGCCCAGGCCGAGCTCACCTTGAAGCGGCCGTCCCAGCTCAGGCGCGTGCGCTCCATGTCGGTGGTGCCGTCCACGTCCTGCGTGGTGACGCCCATGCTGGTCGCGCGGGCCGTGTAGGCCTCGACCTCGCCCGACTTGTCCACGTGTTCCAGCGTGAGGGTGTGGCGCTGGCCCGCGCCGGGGGTGAGCACCACCTTGCCCAGCAGCGAGACGTTCTTGTCCTTCTGCGGGTTGGGCGCGGTGCGCGTGCTGTTGAGCGATTCGTTGGTGCCCTGGTTGTCCAGCTCGCCGCTGCGACCGACCTGCACGCTGCCCAGCCATTGCAGCGTGTCGTTCGGCGCGCCGACCAGCGTGACACCGACGCCGCGGCTGTCATCTTCGCTGTCGGCCTTGAGCCCCACGCGGCCACCGAAGGTCTTGCCCGGCTGGAGCAGGTCCTTGGGTTCGGTGGTGAACATCGCGACCATGCCGGCCAGGCCATCGGAACCATACAGCGCGGAGTTCGCGCCCCGCACGATTTCCACGCGCGAGATCAGGCCCAGGTCGTAGTAGTCGCGGCCGAACGAGGCCGAGCCGAACACGCCGCTGGAGAGTTCGCGCGGCACGCGGATGCCGTCGACCGTGAGCAGCACGCGGTTGCCTTCGAGACCCCGCAGGTTGAAGCCCGCGTTGCCATCGCGCCCGGTCGAGCCGGTGACGCCGCCGAAGCGCTGCGGCGCGCGGCGCACGCTCATGTTGGGCACCTCGCGCACGAGGTCGCGGATGTCCTGCACGCGCGCGGGGTCGAGGTCCTCGCCCGTGATCACGTCGATGCTGGCGGGCACCTCCTCGATCGCGCGCTCGCTGCGCGAGCCGCTCACCACCAACTCGCGCAAGGTGGATGCCTGAGCCACCTGGGTGGCCTGGGGCGCGGTCTGGGCCAGGGCCGGACCGGACAGCAGGGCGAGGCAGGCCAGGCAGAGCGGGCTGAGTCGCAGGGAAGAAAGGGAAAGGGAGACGGGGGAGCGCAAGGGGGTCAAGACGGCACCTGGATCCAGAGGGTGGAGGACAAGGCTGGCGTCACGACCTCAGGCGGGCTGCCGGGTGCGGGCTGGCTGGAGGATCGATTATATGCGAACGATTCTCATTTGCAAGACGTACCGATTCTCAGCACTGAATTGATAGCGCGCTCCGCGCACAATGCGCGCCTGTCAACCAAAAACGAAAGGAGTGGTCCCATGAAAGGCGACGCCCAAGTCATCACCCATCTGCAAGCGCAGCTCAAGAACGAGCTCACCGCCATCAACCAGTATTTCGTCCACTACCGCATGCTCAAGCACTGGGGCCTGGACAAGCTGGCGGCCAAGGAATACGAAGAGTCGATCGGCGAAATGAAGCACGCCGACAAGCTCATGGACCGCATCTTCACGCTCGACGGCCTGCCCAACCTGCAGGACCTGGGCAAGCTGCACATCGGCGAGGACGTGCCCGAGATCCTCAAGAGCGACCTGGGCCTGGAAACCGGCGCGCAGAAGACCATCAAGGACGGCATCGCCCACTGCGAATCGGTGCGCGACTACGTCTCGCGCGACCTGCTGCAGACGATCCTGGACGACACGGAAGAGCACATCGACTTCCTGGAAACCCAGATCGACCTGCTGGACAAGGTGGGCATCCAGAACTACCTGCAGAGCCAGATGGGCTCGGTCAGCTGACCGCTCCCGCCCCAGGCCGTTCCCTTCTTGCCACAGAGCCCCGCCTTTTCGCGGGGCTTTTTTTGGTCTTTTGAATACGATCAATTATCATTTGCGCACACGTTCACCTTGAACCACCCTTTTTCCGTCCCGCCCAGCCCCATGATCGTTTGCGTTTGCCACCGAGTCAGTGACCAGACCATCGCACGTTGTGCGCGGTCCGGCATGGCATTCGACGACATCCAGCTCGAGCTGGGCGTGCGCACCCAGTGCGGCCAGTGCGAGTCCTGCGCGCGCACCCTGTGGTCGGAGTGCACACCCCACCAGTCGGTGGTGCACCTGCAGCTGCACCCCACCACCCTGCCCGCCCAGGCCGCTGCGGCCTGAGCACCGCAGGGCTTTCCCCCTCCTGACTTTCCCTGCCCGGCCCGCATCGGGCGAAATCGCTGCCGCATACTGCGGCTGGTGGTGTTGGCCTTCGCCATTCCTTCCCGAAAAGTCACAGGCACCCGAACGCTTTACGCGGTTTCACTCACTAGGGTTTTCCCGCCCGGCGCTTTAGAATGCGCAATTCCTTTCCGCATCGCAAGATAACGACCCGCTGGAGACAAGAGCATGAGCATGGAAAACAGCCCTGAGAACAAGCGCGCCGAGCTGCGCCGAGCCGCCCTCGAATACCACGAGTTCCCAGTCCCCGGCAAGGTGTCGATCGCCGCCACCAAGCAGCTCACCAACCAGCGCGACCTCGCCCTGGCCTACTCGCCCGGTGTGGCGGCGCCCTGCGAAGAGATCGTGGCCAACCCGGTCAACGCCTACAAGTACACCGCCCGCGGCAACCTCGTGGCGGTCATCACCAACGGCACCGCCGTGCTCGGCCTGGGCGACATCGGCCCGCTGGCGGCCAAGCCGGTGATGGAAGGCAAGGGCGTGCTCTTCAAGAAGTTCGCCGGTGTCGACGTGTTCGACATCGAGATCAACGAGAAGGACCCGGTGAAGCTGGTCGAAGTGATCGCCGCGCTGGAGCCGACCTTCGGCGCGATCAACCTCGAGGACATCAAGGCGCCGGACTGCTTCTACGTCGAGCGCGAACTGCGCAAGCGCATGAAGATCCCCGTGTTCCACGATGACCAGCACGGCACGGCCATCACGGTGGCGGCGGCGATGCTCAACGGCCTGAAGGTCGCGGGCAAGGACATCGGTCAGGTCAAGCTGGTGACCTCGGGCGCGGGCGCGGCGGCGCTGGCCTGCCTGAACCTGCTGCTCAAGGTCGGGCTCAAGCGCGAGAACGTGTTCGTCACCGACCTGGCCGGGGTGGTCTATGAGGGCCGAGAGGAACTCATGGACGACGACAAGCGCCAGTACATGCAGAAGACCGACAAGCGCAAGCTCGCCGAAGTGATCGTCGGCGCCGATGTGTTCCTCGGCCTCTCGGCCGGCGGCGTGCTCAAGCCCGAGATGGTGGCGTCGATGGCGGCCAAGCCGGTGATCTTCGCGCTGGCGAACCCGAACCCCGAGATCGCACCCGAGGACGCGCACGCGGTGCGCAACGACGTCATCATGGCCACGGGCCGCACCGACTACCCGAACCAGGTCAACAACGTCCTGTGCTTCCCCTACATCTTCCGCGGCGCGCTCGACGCGGGCGCCTCCACCATCACCGATGAGATGGAGATCGCCGCGGTGCACGCCATTGCCGAGCTGGCGCAGGCCGAGCAGAGCGAGGTGGTCGCGGCGGCCTATGCCGGCGAGAAGCTGGCCTTCGGTCCCGAGTACCTGATCCCCAAGCCGTTCGACCCGCGCCTGATGATGAAGATCGCGCCGGCCGTGGCGCAGGCCGCGGTCGACAGCGGCGTGGCCCAGCGGCCGGTGCCCGACATGGCGGCCTACCGCGAGAAGCTGCAGAGCTTCGTGTTCGCCTCGGGCACCATCATGAAGCCGATCTTCTCGGCGGCGAAGGCCGCGGCCCGCAAGCGCGTGGCCTACGCCGAAGGCGAAGAAGAACGGGTGCTGCGCGCCTGCCAGATCGTGGTGGACGAAGGCCTGGCCCGTCCCACGCTGATCGGCCGCCCGGCCATCATCGCCCAGCGCATCGAGAAGTTCGGCCTGCGCCTGCGCGAGGAACTGGACTACGACGTCGTCAACGTCGAGCAGGACGACCGCTACCGCGACTTCTGGCAGACCTACCACCGCATGACCGAGCGCAAGGGCGTGACCCAGCAGCTCGCCAAGATCGAGATGCGCCGGCGCCTCACGCTGATCGGCGCCATGCTGCTGCACAAGGGCGAGGTGGACGGCCTGATCTGCGGCACCTGGGGCTCCACCCAGCACCACCTGAAGTACATCGACCAGGTGATCGGCAAGCGCGAGGGCGGCAGCCCCAGCACCGCCCAGGACGTGCGCATCTACGCCTGCATGAACGGCCTCATGCTGCCCGGCCGCCAGGTGTTCCTGGTCGACACACACGTCAACTACGACCCCACGCCCGAAGAGCTGTGCGAGATCACGGTGATGGCGGCCGAGGAAATGCTGCGCTTCGGCCTGCAACCCAAGGCGGCCCTGCTGTCTCACTCCAACTTCGGCTCCAGCGACGAACCCAGCGCCATCAAGATGCGCCGCACGCTGGCGCTGCTGCGCGAGCAGGCGCCCTGGCTGGAGGCCGACGGCGAAATGCACGGAGATGTGGCACTGGACCCCAACGCGCGCCACACCCTGATGCCCAACTCCACGCTGAAGGGCCCCGCCAACCTGCTGGTGCTGCCCAACATCGATGCCGCCAACATCGCCTACAACCTGCTCAAGACCGCGGCGGGCGGCAACATCGCGGTCGGGCCGGTGCTGCTGGGGGCCGACAAACCGGTGCACATCCTCACCGCCAGCGCCACCGTGCGTCGCATCGTCAACATGACAGCCCTCACCGTGGCGGATGCCAACGTCTCGCGTTGATGCCTCCCAAACAAGCAAGCGCTAACTTTTACACACATTCTCGGCGCGGAGATTTGCTGAATATTTCAGCAGGCGCTTGCTTTTCCCCCCCGGCTCAGGCACACTAGCGCGCTTGGATTTCAGGGTTAACCCGCCCTCCAGTGCGACGCAAAATAATGCTTTGGCATTGCTTTCAGAAGGTGCTGGCGGCGGGTTGATGTCTTCAGGAGCTGGGAATTTCATGGGTCTGAAACAGATCCGGGCTCGTGTCGGGAAGGCCAGGGGAGTGGCCCTCGCCGCCGTTCTGGCGGCGGTACTGGGCACCATTGCGGTGCAGGCCCGCGCCCCGAATGCTTCATGGTCCGATCCGGGTGCCGCGTCGGTGGTGGTCACGGGACTGCCGCCGCAAGGTCAGGACGTGATGAACCAGATCCGGCAAGGCGGGCCCTTCCGATACGACAAGGACGGCTCGGTGTTCGGCAACCGCGAACGCCTTCTGCCCAGCGAGAAGCGCGGGTACTACCGGGAATACACGGTGCCCACGCCGGGTCTGAACCACCGGGGAGCCCGGCGGATCGTGTGTGGCGGGTTGAAGCCCCGGGCCCCTGAAGCGTGTTATTACACCGAAGACCACTACAGCAGCTTTCGGCTGATCGTGCAGTGAACCTTCGGTGGTGTGAACGGATTTTTAACTTTGACCTTAGAAAGAGACGCGGAGATGGACACGCCACTTCGTAACGTACGCCCCAACATCGTTCAGTCGATTCGCGCCCATGGCGTGAAAGACCTGCAGGCCGCGGCCGAGCACCTGGGGCATCACTTCCTGTACGCCAACCTGGCCAAGGCCCAGAGCAAGCAGGACGTGTTGGAGTTGATCGCTGCCCAGTACACCTTGCCGTCGCACTTCGGCAAGAACTTCGACGCGCTCTACGACTGCATGACCGACATGGTCCACAAGTCGGGCCCGCAAACCGGCTTCATCGTGGTGCTGGAGCACATTCCGGCGCACGCCAAGTTCGACAAGGAAGCGCGCGAGCAGCTGCTCGACATCTTCCGCGACGCCGCCGACTACTGGTCGGACCGAAAGATCCCGTTCCGCTGCTTCTATTCGTTCTCCGTGGCGCGCGCGCCCAAGGGCGAAGAGCCGATCGAAGTGCAGACCGACGAGCCCATGCCCACCGACAAGATTCTGGACGTGAGCCCGATGGCGCTGCGCATGAGCAGCCCGTTCAACGCGGGTTACTGGCTGGCCGCCGCCTGATCGCGGTCGTCCCGCTCGCCCAAAAGCCGCTGCAGCCCAGCGGCTTTTTTCATGCCTTTGTGGGGGTGGCCTGCGCCAGCGCGACGTATTCGCTCACCGGCACCTCTTCGGCCCGGCGTTGCAGGTCGAAGTCGCCCGCGAAGCCTTGTTCGTCGAGCCAGCGGCCCAGGGTGTTGCGCAGGATCTTGCGGCGCTGGCTGAACGCCACCTGAACCATCGCCCCATAGCGGGCCACGTCCAGCGCGGGCGGCGCGGCCAGCGGCACCATGCGCACGATGGCGCTGTCCACCCGGGGAGGTGGATCGAAACTCTCCGGCGGCACGAACAGCACGTTGTCCATCGCGTAGCGCCACTGCAGCATCACCGACAGGCGGCCATAGTCCGCCGTGGCGGGGCGCGCCACCATGCGGTCGATCACCTCTTTCTGCAGCATGAAGTGCTGGTCCTGCACGACCGCGACTTGGTCGAGCAGGTGGAACAGGATGGGCGTGGAGATGTTGTAGGGCAGGTTGCCCACCACGCGCAGGCGCCGCTCGGTGTCCAGCCGCTGGGCCAGCGCGCTGAAGTCCACCTTGAGCACGTCCGACTCGATCACGTCGAGCTGGCCGTGCTCGCGCAGGCGCACGGCCAGGTCGCGGTCGAGCTCGATCACCGTCAACCGGCCCAGGCGCTCCACCAGGGGCTGCGTGAGCGCGGCCAGGCCAGGCCCGATCTCGACCATGGCGTCGCCCGGCGCCGGCGCGATGGCGGCCACGATGGCATCGATGATGGCGCTGTCGGTCAGGAAGTGCTGGCCGAACCGCTTGCGGGCGATGTGCTTCATGCGATGGCTGGCGTCGCGCCGCGCGGCAGTGGCCTCACGGCTGCGGCGGGTCGCGGTACTCGACGTAGGCCCGGCTGCGCGTGTCCTGCGTCCAGACCCGCAAGGCGTCTTCGAGCTTCTTCTCGCGCGCCAGCCCGCGCACCATGTCGCGCTGTTCGCGCTGCGTGAGCGTGGCCTGCCGGCGCTCGTCGACGCGGATCAGGTGCACCCCGAAACGCGACACCAGCGGTGCCGACATCTCGCCCGGGCGCAAGGCGTTCATGGCCTGCTCGAACTCGGGCACGAACATGCCCGGCCCGGCCCAGCCGAGGTCGCCGCCCTGGCTGGCCGAGCCGTCCTGGCTGTGCTCGCGCGCAAGCGCTTCGAAGTTGGCCTGGCCGCTGGCGATCTGCTGGCGGAAACCGGCAAGCCGCGCGACCGCGTCCGCCTGGCTCAGTTGCGGCCCTGTGCGCAGCAGGATGTGGCGCGCCCGGGTCTGCGTGACGACGGCGTCGGGCATGCCCGCCTGCTTTTTCTCGATCACCTTGAGCACGTGAAAGCCGGCCGGGCTGCGCAACGGTCCGGCCACGCCGCCCGCGTTGAGCGTGCGCGTGGCGTCCACGAACAGGGTGGGCAGGCGATTGGCGGGGCGCATGCCGAACAGGCCTCCGTTGGCCCGCTCGGGCGCATCGGACGACTCGCGCGCGAGCTGGGCGAAGTCAGCACCGGCGCGGGCCCGATCGGCCACCCCTTGCGCGCGGGCCTGCAGTTCCTGGATGCGCTCGGGCGTGGCGCCCTCGGGCACCGCCACCAGCACGTGGGCGAGGTTGAGCTCCAGGCTCGCGAGGTCGTTGTTGCCACGCTGCTCGCGGATGAAGTCGTCGATGTCCGCATCGGTCACGCGAACGCGGGAATCAACCTGGCGTTCCTGCACGCGCTGCAACAGGATCTGGTTGCGCAGGTTGTTGCGGAAGCGGTTGATGTCGATGCCTTCGGCCGCCAGGCGGCGCCGAAGCTCGTCGGGGCTGAGCTGGTTCTGCGCCGCGATGGCCTGTTCGGCCTGCGTGACGGCGGCTTCGTCGACCGTGATGCCGAGCTCGCTCGCCTGTTGCGTCTGCGCCCGCTCGTTGATGATCTGTTCCAGCACCTCGCGCACCAGCACGTCGCGCGCCGGCATGGCCGTGCCTTCCTGGGCGATCTGCTGCTCCACGCGCAACAGGCGCTGGCGCACCTCGTTGTTGGTGACCGGCTCGGAATTGACCAGGGCAACGATGAAATCGGCCGTGCCCTGCTGGGTCGGCGTGGCGGCTGCGGTGCTGCGCGGCAGGTTGAGCTGGCCCGTGGACCGCAGGCCTTGCGCCTGGGCGGTGCAGGCCCACATGAGGGGCAAGCACAACAACCAGGTGGACAGGCGTGAGGGGGCGGTGTGGCGATCAGTCATATTGTTGGAACCGGCTGGGCGGGTTGATGTCTTCGCGCAGGTACTGGTAGCGCGGCACGTTGTCCTTCAGCGTCTTCAACGGATTGGAGCCGAGGCGGGAGAAGCCGGAGAACTCCAGCTGGAACAGGATACGCTGATTGGCGGAGGAGGCGCTGCGCTGCAGCCGCTCCAGCACGACGCGCCCGATCCAGCAACCGGCATCGTACTCAAAGCCTGCCACCAGATCGACCACCTTGCGGTCGGGCACGCTGTAGTTGATGCGGCCCACGCTGTACCACTGGCCCGCGCCCAGGCCACGGCCGGGGACGCCAGTTTTCGCGGGCGTTTCCCACAGGTCGTTGAGCGGCCACTGCCAGCCGAAGTCGTACTGCTCGCTGCTGCCGCGCTGCAGGCGGTAGGCCGCGCTGAACACGCGGTAGCGGCTGGGCATGTAGCGCACACCGAGCGTGGTGCGGACCGACTCGCCGGCACCTGGGCTGTACTGGAAGTTGGTGTCGACGGTCCAGCGCGGCGTCCACTGCACGCGCGCTGGCCAGCAGGACGTCGCTCAGACGATCCGTCACTGGCGCACCACCCGACAGGGCACTGGTGTTGGGCAGGAAGACGTTCTGGTCGCGGATCAGGTAACGCTGGGCCAGCCCGACGCGCACGATCTCGGCGCCGGAATCCGGATCGAGCAGGCGCGAACTCGCGCCCACGGTGAAGGCGCGCGTGTCCGAGATGCGATCGTTGCCGCCGAACACGTTCTCCGAGAAGATGGTCGCGAAATTGAAGTCGTTCGCGGCCGAATCGTAATTGGGCAGCAGGCGCTGGTCGCGGTAGGGCGTCCAGGTGAAGAAGGCGCGCGGCTCCAGTGTCTGAACGAACGCGCGGCCAAAATAGCTCGTGTCGCGCTCGAAGATGAGGCCGCTGTCCAGGCTGACCGTGGGCAGCACGCGCGAAGCGGTGCGCGAGCCGTCGGCCAGAGGGTTGTCGAAGTGGTACTGCGTGGCGTGCAGTTGCGCGCGTGGCTTGACGAACCAGCCAGGCGTCTCCCAGCGCCGGCTGAGCTCGGCAATGGCGATCGAGCGCGAACCGTTGGGCTGGCGGGTGAGCAACGGGTTGGACTCGAAGCGGGTGTACTCGCTCAGCACCGAGTAGTCCCAGCCGCTCACGCCCCCGATGCGGCCATCGCCGCGGCTGTAGCGCACGGCGACGGAGGGCAGGCGGTCATACGGCGGCGTGATGGGGGCGTCGATGTCCTGCAGGGTCTGCCAGGTGTAGACGCCAGCGCTGACGGCCCAGGGGCCAAGGCCCCAGCTGTAGACTGCATTGCCCGGGAGCAGGCGGTTGGTAAGCGTGCCGAAAGCGCGTGGGAAATCGCGCCAGTAGTTGTCGTCGCTCACGCGGTTGAGGTCCAGCGACAGGCCAGCCGAGCCGCCCAGGCCCAGGCTGGTGTTGCTCAGGTTCTGGTTGTGCTGCAGCGAATAGCCCCAGCGGTCGGCATCGCGCAAGGGATCGGACGGCAGGAACGCCCCACGCACCTGGCCCACGTAGCTCGGCTGCAGGTAGCGCACCTCGGCACCCAACTCCAGGCCTCGCTTGCTCATCAGCGTCGGGTAGATCGTGGCATCGAGGTTGGGCGCGATGTTGAGGTAGTAGGGCAGCGTCAGCTCGAGCCCATTGATGTTGTCCAGGTTGATCGTGGGCGGCAACAGCCCCGACTTGCGCTTGTCGGTCAGCGGAAAGCTGAAGCGCGGCCAGCCCAGGATGGGCACGCCCTTGAACTCCAGCACCCCGCCGGTGGCGGTGCCCATCTCCTCCACGTTGTCGAAATCGATGCGCGTGGCCCGGACCAGCCAGGCGGGCATCCAGTCGGCGCCTGGCGTGCGCGGGCAGGTAGAGTAGCGGGCCTGGTGCGCTGTCGCATGGTCCTCGCCCAGGAAGTCGAGCCGGCTGGCATCGCCCTTGCCTTCGTTCTGGAGCAGTGTGAAATTGGGTTTTTGGAACTGGCCTTTGAAGGTGTCCACGTTGATCTGCAGCTCGGGACCTTCGAAACGATCGCCATTGCGGTTGATCAGCACGTTGCCGGTGGCCTTGGCCTCGCTGTCGCGCTGGTCGAATTCCAGCCGATCGGCACGGATCACGGTGTCATGCCGGCGCAGTTCGGCATTCCCCTCGACGGTGGTGACGCTGTCGGTCTGCCCTTCGATGCGATCGCCCCGGACGAAGGTCGGCGCCTGCTGGCGCGCGTCCTCCGGCAGACTTTCCTGCAACAGGCGGCTGGGCTTGAGGTGCACGGTGGCTTCATCGCCATCGCCCGACTGCGCGCGCACGGCGCCGGGCACGAACAGCGCGCCCCAGGCCATCACGGCCAGCAGCACATGCACCGCGCGCGCCACAGGCGCCGCCACGAATTGCGGGTTGGCGAGGACTCCGTGCGGGCGCTTGGAGGGCAACGGATCGGTGCGGCGGTTCAAGGGTGGAATTCGGTGGTCCGGCTGCCAGAACGGGCCCGGAGGCCAGTCGCCGCGATGCAGGGGGTTTGTAGAATCAAGGGCGATTATCCACTGCCCGACACCCGGACAGGTCGCACGGCCACCCACGTCCCACCACCCGCCTCCATGAGCCCGTCCCACCCCGCCGTCACCTGGGCCGATCCGGTTCGGGAAGCCGCCTTTCACGCCTGGATACAGCCGCTGGCCGCCCGCCTGGGCCTGCTGCCCGGCACCCTGCGCCCCGCCTCGGCCGACGCGAGCTTTCGCCGCTACCTGCGCCTGGACGCGCAAGCCGGCGGCAGCCTGATCGTGATGGACGCGCCACCGGCGCAAGAGAACTGCCAGCCCTTCGTGCACGTGGCCGGTCTGCTGCGCGAGGCCGGCCTGCTGGTGCCCGAGATCCTGGCTTGGGACGAACCGCAGGGCTTCATGTTGCTGAGCGACCTCGGCCACCAGACCATGCTCGACGGCATCGACGCCGAGAGGCCGCAGGCCAACCACGCGCGCTACATGCAGGCGCTGGACGCGCTGCTGGCCTGGCAGCTGGCCTCCAAACCCGGTGTGCTGCCGCCCTACAACGACACCCTGCTGCGCCGCGAGCTGCAGCTCTTTCCCGACTGGTACCTGGCGCAGCACAAAGGCCTCGCGCTCGATGCCACGCAGGCGCAGACACTGCAGAAGACCTTCGACACCATCGTCGCGCACAACCTCGCGGCGCCACAGGTCTACGTGCACCGCGACTTCATGCCGCGCAACCTCATGTTGCCGCTGCAACCCGGTGATACACCCGCGCGCCAGCTCGGCGTGCTCGACTTCCAGGACGCGGTGCACGGCCCCATCACCTACGACGCTGGCCAGCCTGATGCGCGACGCCTTCCTCAGCTGGGACGAGGACTTCGTGATCGACGTCACCGTGCGCTACTGGGAAAAGGCGCGCGCGGCCGGCCTGATGGACTTCGAGGACTGGCACAGCGACTTCGGCGCTTTCTACCGGGGCGTGGAGTGGATGGGCCTGCAGCGCCACCTGAAGGTGGCCGGCATCTTCGCGCGCCTCACCCTGCGCGACGGCAAACCCAAGTACCTGGCCGACGCGCCGCGCTTCATCGGCTACATCCGACACACGGCGCACCGTTACCGCGCGCTCGGCCCGTTCCTGAAGATGCTCGACGAGATCGAAGGCCTGCAGGCCGCCTCCGGCTACGCCTTCGGGCGCGTCTGAGCATGCCGCGCTTCCACTGCCCGGCGCCACTGCTCGAGGGCCAGCCCCTTGCGCTGCCCGCCGCCGCGGCGCGCCATGTGCAGGTGTTGCGCCTGCAACCCGGTCAGACCATCACGCTGTTCAACGGCCAGGGCGGCGAGTGGGACGCCACCATCACCCGCATGGGCCGCAGCGACGTGGAGGTAGTGCTCGGCGCGCACCACGCCACCGAACGCGAGCCCGCCCGCGCGGTGCACCTGGCGCTGGGCATGCCGGCCAACGAGCGCATGGACTGGCTGGTGGAGAAAGCCGCTGAACTCGGCGCTGCGCCAGCCTGCAGCCGCTGCACACCTCGCACAGTGTGCTGCGCTTGAGTGGCGAACGTGCGACAAAAAAACAGGCGCACTGGCAATCGGTGGCGGTGGCGGCATGTGAACAGTGCGGCGGCAACCGCGTGCCCACGGTGCACCCGGTGAGCGACTTCGCTTCATGGCTGAAGGCGCTTGCGCCCGCCGATGCGGCAACCCCCTCGCTGCGCTGCCTGCTCTCGCTGGCCGAAGGCACGCAGCCGCTGGCGAACGCCTTGGCACAGGCACCGGCCCAGGCGCCGGTCTGCTTCCTCAGCGGCCCCGAAGGGGGCCTGAGCCCGAGCGAAGATGCGCTGGCCCGCGCGGCCGGATTCCTGCCTGTCACGCTTGGGCCGCGCGTGCTGCGCGCCGAGACGGCCGCGCTCGCGGCGCTCACGCTCGCGCTGGGCTGACGCGCTCAGGCCGGCGCGAGCCGGAACACCTGCACGACACCGGCCAGGCGCCGGGCCTGGTCCTTGAGGCTCTCGGCCGCAGCCGCGCTCTCCTCCACCAGCGCCGCGTTCTGCTGCGTCATCTGGTCCAGCTGCGTCACCGCCACGTTCACCTGCCCGATCCCGTCGCTCTGCTCTCCCGCCGCCGCCGTGATCTCCCCGATGATGTCCGAGACCCGCTGCACCGAGCCCACGATCTCGCTCATCGTCTGCCCCGCATCGGCCACCAGCCTGGAGCCCGTCTCCACCTTGTCCACGCTCGCGCCGATCAGCCCCTTGATCTCCTTGGCCGCCTGCGCGCTGCGCTGCGCCAGGTTCCTCACCTCACCGGCCACCACCGCGAACCCACGGCCCTGCTCCCCGGCCCGCGCGGCTTCCACCGCCGCGTTCAGCGCCAGGATGTTGGTCTGGAACGCGATCCCGTCGATCACGCCGATGATGTCGCTGATCTTCTTGCTGCTGTGGTTGATCTCGTCCATGGTCGTGACCACCTGGCCCACCACTTCACCGCCGCGCACCGCGATCTCCGCGGCGCTCGCCGCCAGCTGGTTCGCCTGGCGCGCCGCATCCGCGCTCTGGCGCACCGTGCTGGTGAGCTGCTCCATGCTCGCCGCCGTTTCCTGCAGGTTGCTCGCCGCCTGCTCCGTGCGCGCGCTCAGGTCCTGGTTGCCCGAGGCAATCTCGCCGCTGGCGATCTTCACACCATCGACGCCCTCGCGGATCTCGCTCACGATGCGCGCGAGCCCACTCTGCATGCGCTCGATGCCGGCCAGCACGCGCGCGATCTCGTCGCGCCCCAGGGCCTGCACCTGCGTGCTCAGGTCGCCGCCGGCCACGCGCTCGATCGCGCGCGCCGCCTCGTCCAGCGGGCGCGTGATGCTGCCGCTGACCACGTAACCCAGGCCGAGCGCGAGCACCAGCACCGCCAGCGCGGCCAGCACCGTGACCCACATGGCTTGCCGTTGCAGGCGGGCCAACGCATCGACCATGCCGTCCACGCGCACGCCGACCGCGTTGCTGATCTCGACGAAGGCCTCGTCGGCCGAGCGCACATCGGCCTTGGCCGGCTCCATGGCGCTGTTGGCGCGCCAGGGGTCGTTGATCTCGCCGCGCGTGATGCCCAGGTGGATGGCGTTGACCGCCTCGCGGTACTTCGCGAGGCCCGCGGTCATGCGGTCGAGCGCGGCCTGCTCCTGCGTGTGCAGGCCGGGCCGCAGCTGGGCCAGCTGCCCCAGACCCAGGTCCACCTGCTGTTGCCAGGCCGAGTGGTAGCGCTGCAGGGCCGTTTCGTCGGCCAGGTTGAGAAAGAGGTCCTTCTCATAGCGCCGCATGTTGCCCACGGCGGCGCGCACGTCGCCCAACGACCGCAGGGCGGACACCTCGACCTGCACGAGTTGCTGGCTCGCCGAGACGGCGCGGTCCAGACTGAAGAGCGCCGACAGCGCCACGGTGAGAATGCCCAGCGCGCACAAGGCCAGCAGCAGCGCGAGTTTGGCGCGCACGGAAATGTAGGAAAGCCAGTTCATGGGAGGTCTTTGAGAAGCGGGTGGCGCGAATGCCACCCTTGCTCCTGCTTCGACGCCCGACCGGGCTTCTTGAGCACCGTTACCGCATGCCACCCCGGTGCGGATGGGCTTTCATCAAGCGGTCATGTGCCGGCCGCCGAAACCCCCACGGCCCGCGCCAGCGCCGCGCGAGCGAGCAAGCGGGTGGAGTCCAGCGTGGGCAGGGGCGAGTTCGCGTCGCTCATGATCAGCGGGATCTCGGTGCACCCCAGCACCACGGCGTCGCAGCCCTCCTCGGTCTGCAGGCGCGCGAACACAGCCTGGAAGCGCGCCACGCTCTCCGGCTTGAACACCCCGCAGACCAGCTCGTCCATGATGATGCGGCCGATCTCCTCGCGCTCGGCCACGCTGGGCCGCACCGCCTGCACACCCACCGCGGCGAGCTTCTCGGGATAGACCTCGCTGTCCACCAGCCAGCGCGTGCCGGTGATGCCCAGGCGCCGGTGGCCGGCCTGCACCGCCGCTTGCGCCACCACCTCGGCGATGTGCAGCCAGGGCAGCGGCGAGCGCGGCTCGACATGGTGGAACGCCTGGTGGATGGTGTTGTCGGGGCAGATCAGGAAGTCCGCGCCGGCGGCCGCCAGCTTGTGGGCGGACGCCAGCATGAGATCGGCCACGCCGCGCAGATCGCCCCGGTTCAGACAGTCCACGTAGTCGGCGAGAGAGAGCGAATGCAGCGAGACCTCGGGGTGCGCGTGCGGCCCGAGCAAGGCCGCGCCTTCGACGCAGATGGTGCGATAACAGAGGGCCGCCCCTTCGGCGGAGCAGGCCACGATGCCAATGTGCTGGGTCTTGCGCATACCGCATTGTATAAACGATGACTTATGAACAAAAACCTCTGGCTGCTGGCCGGCGCGCAAGGGCTTTTTCTCACCAACAACGTGGTCTTCATGGCCATCAACGGTCTGGTGGGTCTCGCGCTCGCGCCCCTGGGCTGGATGCGCCACGCTGCCGGTGATGGGCTATGTGCTGGGCGGCGCGCTGTCCACGCCCCTGGTGGCGCGCACCCAGAGCGCCTTCGGGCGGCAGGCCTCGTTCCAGATCGGCCTGCTGGTGGCCCTGGCCTCGGCCCTGCTGTGCGCCTGGGCGGTGATGGACCGGAACTTCTGGCTGCTGGTGGCCGCCACCGTGGTCGCGGGTTACTACAGCGCCAACGGCCAGCTCTACCGCTTCGCGGCGGCCGAGCTGAGCGCGCCCGCGTTCCGCGACAAGGCGGTCTCGCTGGTGCTGGCGGGCGGCCTGGTGGGCGCGGTGCTCGGGCCCAACCTGGCCGTGCGCACCAAGGACTGGCTGGGTGCGCCGTTCGCCGGTGCGTATGTGGCGCTGGCCCTGGTGGCCCTGCTCGCCATGGCGCTCATGGCCTTTCTGCGCTTCCCGCCCACGCCGGCCCCGGTCGCCGGCGCCGACCGGGGCCGCCCGCTCTCGGTGATCGTGCGCCAGCCGGTGTTCATCGTCGCCACCGCTGGCGCGGCGCTGGGTTTCGGCGTGATGAACCTGCTGATGGCCGCCACGCCGCTGGCGATGCAGGTCTGCGGCTTTGCGTTCGATGACGCGGCCCTGGTGCTCGAATGGCACGTGATCGGCATGTTCGCGCCGGGTTTCTTCACCGGCCATCTGATCGCGCGCTTTGGCGTGCTCACCATCATGGGCGTGGGCGTGGTGCTCAACATCGCGTGCATCCTGGTGGCGCTCTCGGGCGTGGACCTGCAGCAGTTCCTGATCGCGCTGTTCCTGCTCGGTGTGGGCTGGAACTTCCTCTTCACGGGCAGCACGACGCTGTCGCTGCAGGCCTACCGACCCGAGGAGAAGAACCGCGCGCAGGCCGCGATCAACTTCTGCGTGTTCGCCACCATGGCGCTGACCTCGTTCGCCTCCGGGGCGCTGGTCACCACCCAGGGCTGGCAATGGCTCAACATCGGCTCGCTGGTACCGGTGGGTCTCACCGGACTGGCCCTGGTCTGGCTTGCCTGGGTGCGCCGGCAGGCCCACAATCCCGCCTGACCGCGCGCCCATTCCGGGCGCCCATCACAGGGAACAATGCCATGGGACTTCTGGATTCATTGATCGGTGCCGCCGCCGAGGCCGCTTCGGGCTCGCTGCAGGGACAACAACGGGGCCCCTCCGCCTCCGCCAACGGCCTGCCGGGTGGGATGGACCCGCAGATGCTCATCGCCCTGGTCGGCTCGCTGCTCGCGAGCTCGGGCGGTTTGCAAGGCCTGCTGGCCAAGCTGCAATCGGGCGGCCTCGGTGACGCGGTGCAATCCTGGATCGGCACCGGCGCGAACCAGCCGGTGTCGGGCGACCAGCTCGGCAGCGCGCTCGGCCCCGACCTGATGGGCATGATCGCCTCGCAACTCGGCGGCAGCCCCGCGCAGGCTTCGGGCACCTTGGCCGACCTGCTGCCCGGCCTGATCGACCAGCTCAGCCCCAAGGGGCAGTTGCCGGCCGACAACGACCTGGGGGGTCTCGGTGGGCTGGGCGCCCTGCTCGGCGGGGGCGGTGGTCAGGGTGGCGGCGCTGGCGCGGCCGACCTGATGGGCCTGTTCGGGCTCACACCACCCCGCCGCTGAACCTCGGCTCAGGCCTGCGCGGGCGCGACCACGTCCAGCCAGGCCTTCAGGGTGCCGTACACGGCCGAGGGATCGGCCTCGTTGAAGATCTCGTGGTACAGGCCTTCATAGACTTGGGCATGCACCTTGTCGCGCGGCGCGGCGGCGGCAAACGCCTTGCTGCCCGCAGGCCGCACCAGGCTGTCGGCCCCCGCATACAAAAGCAGCGTGGGCACGCGCCACTGCGCGGCGGCAGCCACCACGGCCGGGCCGTTGCTGTCGATGAACTGCGCCAGCCGCGCGCTGATGCGGTCGTGCACCAGCGGGTCCTTCTTGTAGGCCTCCACCACCGCTGCGTTGTGCGAGATCTTGCTCGCGTCCAGGCCGTTGGAGATGGCGAAGTTGGGCGCGAAACGGTAGAGCAGGGAAATCAGCTTTTTCTGCAGTGCGCCGATGCCAGCGTCCAGCGCGGGCGATGACAGCACCAGCGCGTCGACAGGCGCCATGCGCCGCTGCACGAAGGTGGACGCAACCAGCCCGCCCATGCTGTGGCCCATGAGAATGAGCGGGCAGGCCCAGGGTTCGGCGATGTGGTTGCGCGTGTCCTCCAGCACCTCGGCGAGGTCGTCGAGCAAGGTGTCGTCATCGGGCAGCACACCGCGCGCGCCACCCGACTCGCCGTGGCCGCGCTGGTCGTACGCGCGCACGCAGAAGCCCCATTCGTTCAGGCGCTGCGCCACCGGGTCGTAGCGCCAGGCGTGTTCACCCAGGCCGTGCACGATCAGCACCACCGCGCGTGGGCGCCAGCGCATCGGCAGCGGCCAGTCGAACAGGGCCAGGTTCAGGCCATCGCGGAGGGTGAAAGGCGCCTGGGTGGTGTCGGACATGATGGCGGCTCAGGGCATGCGGGCCATGACCTGGGCCACCGTGGCGGTCAGGCGCTGCGCGTAGTCCAGGTGCAGGAACTCGTTCGGACCGTGCGCGTTGCTCTTGGGGCCGAGCACGCCGCAGACCATCATCTGCGCGGTCGGAAAACCCTTGCTGAGCATGTTCATGAGCGGGATGGTGCCGCCCTGGCCGATGGTGCCGCAGCCCGCGCCGAAGTGGGCTTGCGAAGCGTCCTGCAGCGCCTGCTCGAACCAGGGCGCGGTGGTGGGGGCGTTCCAGCCGCTGGCCGCGCCTTCGCCCTCGAAGGTCACGCGCGCCTGGTAGGGCGCGTTGTCCTCCAGCAGGGCCTTGAGTTCCTGCACGGCCGCGGGCGCGTCCACCAGCGGCGGCAGGCGCAGGCTGAGCTTGAACGCGGTGTAGGGCCGCAGCACGTTGCCGGCGTTGCGCAGCTCGGGGAAACCGTCGGCGCCCGTGACCGACAGCGTGGGCCGCCAGGTGCGGTTGAGCAGGGCCTCCACCGGGTCGGTGGTGGTGGGCAGGGTGAACACGGTGGAACCACCACAGTCGTGGTGCGCCCAAGGGAAGCGCTTGTGGATCTCGTCGCCCAGAATGGCGGCGGTGGCGCGCGCCTGCTCGATGCGCTCAGCCGGCACCTCGCAATGGAAGCTGGCGGGCAGCAGGCGGCCGGTGGCGCTGTCTTCCAGCCGGTCCAGCACCTGGCGCATGATGCGAAAGCTCGACGGCACCAGGCCCGAGGCATCGCCCGAGTGGATGCCCTCGGTGAGCACCTCCACCTTGAGCACGCCGCTGGCGATGCCGCGCAGGCTGGTGGTGAGCCAGAGCTGGTCGTAGTTGCCGGCACCGCTGTCCAGACAGATCACCAGACCCACGTCGCCCAGGCGCGGGCGCAGCGCGTCCACGTAGGGCAGCAGGTCGCCCGAACCGCTCTCTTCACAGGTTTCGATCAGCCCGACGATGCGCGGGTGCGCCACGCCCTGGGCCTTGAGCGCCTGCAGCGCGGCCACGCTGGCGTAGACCGCGTAACCGTCGTCGGCGCCGCCGCGGCCATAGAGCTTGCCGCCGTCGATCTTGGGCGTCCAGGGGCCGAGGTCGTTGCGCCAGCCGGTGAACTCGGGTTGTTTGTCGAGGTGGCCGTACATCAGCACGGTCTGGCCGGAGGCGGGGGCCGGTGTGCCGTCGCGCCCGGCGCTGGCCGGCACCTCGAAGAACAGCACCGGCGTGCGGGGCCGGCCCTGCGCGTCGTTCAGGCGCACGATCTCCAGCTGAAGACCTTCCACCTGCTGCGCCCGCACCCAGTCGGCCGCGCTCTGCAGCACGCGCTCCAGCAGCCCATGGGCGGCCCAGTCGGGGTCGAAGGCCGGCGACTTGGCGGGCACCTCGATGTAGCGCGTCAATTCGGGGATGATGCCGCGCGACCAGCTCGCCTCCACATGGGCCTGCAAGGCGGCCGGGTCCAGGGGCGGCGAGGCGTGGGGCAGGCGAGCGTTCATGGCGTCGGTCTCCGGGTGCGCGGGCGGTGAGGCGCCGGCATGCCGGGACGAAAATCCCCGGGGCCGGTACAGGGGAAACAGTATAGGCACGCCCGTGGCTTGTACACGGTACGAGGACCCTGTTTCGGCCCCCTGCGCGCGAGGTTGCGGCGACCAGCGGCCGCCTTTGGCTTACAGGCGGAACAGCTGCACGACACCGGCCAGGCGCCGGGCCTGGTCCTTGAGGCTCTCGGCGGCGGCCGCGCTCTCTTCCACCAGCGCCGCGTTCTGCTGCGTCATCTGGTCCAGCTGCGTCACCGCCACGTTCACCTGCCCGATCCCGTCGCTCTGCTCTCCCGCAGCCGCCGTGATCTCCCCGATGATGTCCGAGACCCGCTGCACCGAGCCCACGATCTCGCTCATCGTCTGCCCCGCATCGGCCACCAGCCTGGAGCCGGTCTCCACCTTGTCCACGCTCGCGCCGATCAAGCCTTTGATCTCCTTGGCCGCCTGCGCGCTGCGCTGCGCCAGGTTGCGCACCTCGCCAGCCACCACCGCGAAGCCACGCCCCTGCTCCCCGGCCCGCGCGGCTTCCACCGCCGCGTTCAGCGCCAGGATGTTGGTCTGGAACGCGATCCCGTCGATCACGCCGATGATGTCGCTGATCTTCTTGCTGCTGTGGTTGATCTCGTCCATGGTCGTGACCACCTGGCCCACCACCTCACCACCGCGCACCGCGATCTCCGCGGCACTGGCCGCCAGCTGGTTCGCCTGGCGCGCCGCATCGGCGCTCTGGCGCACCGTGCTCGTGAGCTGCTCCATGCTCGCCGCCGTTTCCTGCAGGTTGCTTGCCGCCTGCTCCGTGCGCGCGCTCAGGTCCTGGTTGCCCGAGGCAATCTCGCCGCTGGCGACGTCGATGCCCCCGCTGGACTGCTGCACCTGGCCGACCAGGGTGCGCATCGAGGTCTGCATGGCCGAGAGCGCGCCCATCAGGCTGTTGGGATCCTGCGCGGGCGGCGTGGCGCCGCTGAGGTCGCCGTCGGCGATGCGGCGCAAGGCGCTGCGCGCCATGGCCGGGTCGCCGCCGATCTCGCGCTTGAGCGTGCGCTGCACCACCAGCCCCAGCACCACGGCGGCCGAGAGGGCCAACAAGGCCAGGCCGATGGCCAGCGCGCGGGCGCGGTCGGCCTCGGCGTTGACCTGTTCGTGCGTCTGCGTCGACAGCGCCTGCGAGGCCTTGCCCAGCTGCAGCAGTTCGCCGCGCAGCTTGCGCCAGGCAGGCGTTTCTTCCGTGTTGAGCATCTGCACCGCATCGGGTGCGCTGGTCTTCAGCAGGGCCAGCACCTTGTCCTGCGCCTGGGCCTGGGCCGTGCGCAAGCCGGCCAGTGGGGCCAGACCCGCTTCGGCGGGCGTGCCCTTGGCGGCCGCGAGCGTGGTCTGGTGGGCCGCGTCGAAGGCCTCGCGCGCCGCCTCCAGGTTCTTGTAGGCCTGCTGGTTGCTCGGGTCGAGCACGATGTTGCGCAGCGCCTGGCCCATCTGCAGGCCTTGCGCATACATGTCCTGCAGGCCGCTGGCCGTGGCCTGCTCGGTCTTGATGTAGTGGTCGAAGCGCGACTGCGTCTGCGCCAGCGACCAGATGCTGCCCGCCAGGCCGGCCACGAAGAGCGCGGCCGGCGCGACGAACGCCAGAAGAAGGCGTTGGTTGAAGTTCATGGCGTGCCCCTCGCGGCGCTCAGGCGCGCAACATCGGGGTGCCGTCGTCGATGCGGAAGAACCGCACCGCTTCGGCCAGGCGACCGGCCTGGTCCTTGAGGCTCTCGGCGGCGGCCGCGCTCTCTTCCACCAGCGCCGCGTTCTGCTGCGTCATCTGGTCCAGCTGCGTCACCGCCACGTTCACCTGTCCGATCCCGTCGCTCTGCTCGCCGGCGGCGGTGGTGATGTCGCTGATGAAGGCCGACACCTTCTCGGCGTTCGCCACGATCTCGCCGATGGTGCTGCCGGCCTGCGCCACCAGGCGCGAACCATCTTCCACCTTGCCCACGCTGGTCTCGATCAGGCCCTTGATCTCCTTGGCCGCCTGCGCGCTGCGCTGCGCCAGGCTGCGCACCTCGGCCGCCACCACGGCGAAGCCCCGGCCCTGCTCCCCGGCCCGCGCGGCTTCCACCGCCGCGTTCAGCGCCAGGATGTTGGTCTGGAACGCGATCCCGTCGATCACGCCGATGATGTCGCCGATCTTCTTGCTGCTGTGGTTGATCTCGTCCATGGTCGTGACCACCTGGCCCACGACCTGGCCACCGCGCACCGCCACCTCGGCGTTGGCCACGGCCATCTGCGTGGCCTGGCGCGCGGCATCGGCGCTCTGGCGCACCGTACTGGTGAGCTGTTCCATGCTCGCCGCCGTTTCCTGCAGGTTGCTCGCCGCCTGCTCCGTGCGGCTGGAGAGATCCTGGTTGCCGCTGGCGATCTGCTGGCTGGCGGTGCCGATGCTGTCGGTGGAGCTGCGCACCTCGCCCACGATGCGGGCCAGCGAGGCCTGCATGTCGCCCAGCGCGCGCATGAGCGCGGCCGTTTCGTCCTTGCCTTCGCGCTGGATCGTCCGCGTGAGGTCGCCCTTGGCGATCGCGCTGGCCAGATGCTGGGCTTCGTCCAGCGGGCGGCAGATGCTGTTCATGTTGGACAGCGTGGTCGGCACCACCACCAGGGCAGCGATCGCCACGGCCAGGCCGAACAGCATCAGGGTCTGGTCGTTGGCGCTCTTGCCCGCCTGGCGGGCACTGGCGGCATCGGCCATCAGCACCTCTTCCAGCTGCTTGAGGCTTTGCAGCAGGTCGCCGTAGTTGGCGTGCGCGCGGCCCAGCATGCGGTTGGCCACCGTCGCCGAGTCGTAGCCGGAGGACTCCAGCTGGTTCGTCACCGGCCCCACGGCCGCGACGTACTTTGTGAGGTGCGACTGCATCTCGCGCACCAGTTCGTTCTCGCCCTCTTCCTTGCCGGCCTGCAGCACGTCCATCTGCTTCTGGGCCTCGTCACGGGCGGCCTGCCACTGGGCTTTGGCCTTGAGCACGGCCTCGGGCTTTTCGTAGGCAATGATCATGTCCTTCTCGTGGCGGCCCATGTCGCCCAGCGCCACCTGCAGGCGCGAGAGCGTGAGCGTCTCTTCGAAGGTGCGTTCGACAAAGTCCTCGTTCAGCGCGTGCATGCGCGCCATGCCCCACCAGCCGGCGGTACCGACCAGCAGCAGCAGCATCAGGACCACGCCGATGGCGGCCCTCATGCGGATTCGGATGGAAAACTGGCGCATCAAGTGTTGCATGACTGTCTCTTCGTCTTGTTGATTGAAAGGATGCGGCGGGGTCAGGCGCCGCCCGTGTTCATGAGGAATGGGCGTCCGTGCGGAAGATCTGCACCACACCGGCCAGGCGCCGGGCCTGGTCCTTGAGGCTCTCGGCGGCGGCCGCGCTCTCTTCCACCAGCGCCGCGTTCTGCTGCGTCATCTGGTCCAGCTGCGTCACCGCCACGTTCACCTGCCCGATCCCGTCGCTCTGCTCTCCCGCAGCCGCCGTGATCTCCCCGATGATGTCCGAGACCCGCTGCACCGAGCCCACGATCTCGCTCATCGTCTGCCCCGCATCGGCCACCAGCCTGGAGCCGGTCTCCACCTTGTCCACGCTCGCGCCGATCAAGCCTTTGATCTCCTTGGCCGCCTGCGCGCTGCGCTGCGCCAGGTTGCGCACCTCGCCAGCCACCACCGCGAAGCCACGCCCCTGCTCCCCGGCCCGCGCGGCTTCCACCGCCGCGTTCAGCGCCAGGATGTTGGTCTGGAACGCGATCCCGTCGATCACGCCGATGATGTCGCTGATCTTCTTGCTGCTGTGGTTGATCTCGTCCATGGTCGTGACCACCTGGCCCACCACCTCACCACCGCGCACCGCGATCTCCGCGGCACTGGCCGCCAGCTGGTTCGCCTGGCGCGCCGCATCGGCGCTCTGGCGCACCGTGCTCGTGAGCTGCTCCATGCTCGCCGCCGTTTCCTGCAGGTTGCTTGCCGCCTGCTCCGTGCGCGCGCTCAGGTCCTGGTTGCCCGAGGCAATCTCCACCGACGCCGTGTTGATGCTGTCCGTCGCGCTGCGCACCTGGCTCACGGTCTGGATCAGCGAGTTCTTCATCGCACCCAGGGCGTTGAGCAAGTCGCCCAGCTCGTCCTTGCGGTCGGTCTGCACCGGCACCGACAGGTTGCCATCGGCCACGGCCGAGGCGATCACCACCGCCTGGTGCACCGGCACCGTCACCGAGCGGGTGATGCGCCAGGCCAGCAGGGACGCCACCACCACCGCCAGCGCGGCCAGCGTCACCAGCCAGGTCACGTTGCGGCTCACGGTGCGGGCGGAATCGGCCATGGCGGCCTGCACCAGGCTGCGCTGGGCGGCCAGCATCTCGTTCTGGGCACCGCTGTAGCGGTCGGCGGCCGGCAGCACCTGGCTGGCCAGGATCTGGTTGGCGGCCACGAGGTCACCCGTCTTGAGGGCGTCGAAGAAGGTCTTGCGCACCGCGATGTACTCGCCGCGCACCGTCGAAATCTTGGCCAGCAAGGCCTTGCCTTCGGCGCTGGTGATCTCGGCTTCCAGCGTCTTCTGCAGTTCGCTGATGCGCGTGGACGTCTGCGCGATCAGCGGCTTGAAGTAGGCATCGACCTCCGGGTCGGCGCGGGGACTTGGCCACGGCGAGCGCGCGGCTGATGTTCAGCGTCGTGCCGGCGGCCCACTCTTCCGTGACCGAGGCGAGGTGCTCGAGATGGATCACGCGCTCGGTGGCCGCCTGGGTGGCGCGAAGGCCGCTCCAGCCCAGCGCGGTGACGGCCAGGAGCAGCACCAGCACGCTGAGAAAACCCAGGCCCAGCCGATGACCGACCTTGAATTGATGGAAAGACATGGGAAAGAGGAATCCGTGTGGGTGAGAAGAATCGATCAGAAGCTTTCCCAGTCGCCTTCGCTGCCGGCCCTGGGAGCGCTGGCCACGGCAGGCGCGGGACGGACCGGTGCCGCCACCGGCTCCACGGGCCGGCTGGCCTTGGGCTTGGCCGGGGTCGGCTGGGCCACCACCACGGGAACGATCGCCGCCTTGGTGGGCACTGCGGCCATGGCCTTGGCGGGCGCCGCGGACGTGGCCGGTTTCACCACCGAGGTCAGCACCGGTGCCGATGCCGGCGGCGTGGCGACGGTGGCGACGGGCGACGGCTCGGCGGGGCGTTGGTGCTCGGCGTCGCCGGTGCGGAACACGCGCACCACCTGGTCCAGCCGCTTGGCCTGGTCCTTGAGGCTCTCGGCCGCAGCCGCGCTCTCCTCCACCAGCGCCGCGTTCTGCTGCGTCATCTGGTCCAGCTGCGTCACCGCCACGTTCACCTGCCCGATCCCGTCGCTCTGCTCTCCCGCCGCCGCCGTGATCTCCCCGATGATGTCGCTCACCCGCTGCACCGAGCCCACGATCTCGCTCATCGTCTGCCCCGCATCGGCCACCAGCCTGGAGCCCGTCTCCACCTTGTCCACGCTCGCGCCGATCAGCCCCTTGATCTCCTTGGCCGCCTGCGCGCTGCGCTGCGCCAGGTTGCGCACCTCGCCGGCCACCACCGCGAACCCACGGCCCTGCTCCCCGGCCCGCGCGGCTTCCACCGCCGCGTTCAGCGCCAGGATGTTGGTCTGGAACGCGATCCCGTCGATCACGCCGATGATGTCGCTGATCTTCTTGCTGCTGTGGTTGATCTCGTCCATGGTTGTGACCACCTGGCCCACCACTTCACCACCGCGCACCGCGATCTCCGCGGCGCTCGCCGCCAGCTGGTTCGCCTGGCGCGCCGCATCCGCGCTCTGGCGCACCGTGCTGGTGAGCTGCTCCATGCTCGCCGCCGTTTCCTGCAGGTTGCTCGCCGCCTGCTCCGTGCGCGCGCTCAGGTCCTGGTTGCCCGAGGCAATCTCCACCGACGCCGTGTTGATGCTGTCCGTCGCGCTGCGCAGCTCGCGCATCATGCCGAGGAAGCGCTGGCGCATGCTCTCGACCTCGCGCACCAGGCGGCCGATTTCGTCGCTGCGGCTGGACTGGAAGGCCTGGCTCAGGTCACCCTGCGCCACGGTGGTGACGGCGGCGGTCAGCTGGGCCAGCGGCTGGCTCACGTTGCGGCGCACCAGCAGGTACATGCCAGCGCCCAGGGCGGCCGTGGCCACGGCCAGCATGGCCCACAGGGCGTACATGGTGCGCCAGTAGCTGGCGATGGCTTCCTTGTCGGACACCTCGGCCACCACCCACCAGCCCGACTGGGACTGGCGCTTGACCGCCCACGGCCGCTCGATGGACGCGTTGAACAAAGGCGTGGCCTCGCCCACGAACACCTCCGGCGATGCGCGCATTTCGCTGAGCATCGCGGCAGCGCCGGGGTTCACCTCCAGCACCTTCTTGCCCGCGGCTGTGGGGTGCGAGACGAACACCGCGTCCTCGTTCGATCCGGCGGGGTCGATCACATAGCTGCCACCGCTCTCGAAGAAGCGCGCTTCGTCCACGAGCTTGTCCAGCGCGGTCTGGAAGTCGGCCATGTCGAAACCGATGAACAGGATGCCGACCACCTTGCCGGCGTCGTCCTTCAGGGCCTCGTAATGCGTCATGTAGGGCTTGCCGAACAGCACGGCGCGGCCGGTGTAGGTCTTGCCTTCCAGCATCAACGGGTAGGCCGGGTGCTTGCGGGCCAGCATCGTGCCCATGGCGCGCTCGCCGTTTTCCTTTTTCAGCGAGGTGCTGATGCGCTCGAAGTCATCGCCCTTGCGCATGAAGATCGTCGCCGCGCCACCGTTGGTGCGGCCGAAGGTGTCGACCTCGGAGAAGTCGTTGTTGAGCAGCATGCCCCAGCCCTTGAGCATGCCGGCCTGCACGTCGAGCTCGAACTTGTCGGCGAACTTCTGGCGGAACGGCTTGTAGGCCCGGTCCGTCATCATGCGCGCCGTGGTGTCGAAAGCGTCGATCGAATTGCCCACGGACAAGGCCTTGTCGCCCGTCCACTGGACCATGCGCTCGCGCGAGGATTTTTCCGCCATGACGGACATGACGCCACTGATCAGCACCAGCACCACGGACAGCAGGGCCACGGCGAGCAGGGCGACGCGGCGCGCCACCGAGCTTTGTCGGTTGTCGGTTGGTCTCATCTTCGGAAGCTCCTCGTCGCGGCCCGGGCCGCGGGCTTGTTATTGAAGTGCCTGGGCGCTGTCCATCAAGCCCATGTCGCTGCCGGACATGAGGGCTTCGATGTCCATCAGGATCAGCATGCGTTCACCCACGCTGGCGATGCCGGTGATGAAGCTGGTGTTGACGTTGGTGTTCATCTCGGGTGCCGGCTTGATCAGGTCGCCGGCGAGCTCGAGCACGTCGGAGACGGAGTCGACCACCGCGCCGACCACGCGGCCGTGCACGTTGAGCACGATCACCACGGTGAAACCGTTGTATTCCACCTTGTCGCAACCCAGCTTGATGCGCAGGTCCACCACCGGCACGATCACGCCGCGCAGGTTGACCACGCCCTTGATGAACGCCGGGGCGTTGGCGATGCGGGTGGGCTCTTCGTAGGAGCGGATTTCCTGCACGCGCAGGATGTCGATGCCGTACTCCTCGCCACCCAGGCGGAAGGTCAGGAATTCGGCGCTGGCAGCTTGTGCGGCGGCGGCCCTGGCACTGTCGTGGCGGGCAAGGTGGTTGGCTTCGTTGCGCATGTCCATGGATCGGGTCCTCAGTTGACGGGTTGGTCCCAGGAATATCGGCCAGCGCGGCGGCGGCTGAAGGCGTAAAAAGGCCGACAAACCCGCCCCAATCACCGCTCGCCAGGCACATCGAGTACCAAAGTACGCAGAAGCGGCCCCGCGCCGGCTCAGGGTTTGTCCCTGAGGCGTCGGTGGCCCCGCCGGCCATCTGGTAACTTGGACCGATGAACGACACCACCCCGCCTGGCCCGCAACACCTGGCCGCCACCCGCTGGATCGAAACCGACCACCCCGCCGTGCGCGCCTTCGCCCGGGAACACGTCCACGGCGAGACACCGCGCGAGAAGGCGGTGTCGCTGTACCTCGCCGTGCGCGACGGGCTGCGCTACGACCCCTACCGCATCGACATGTCCGACGCCGGCATGAGCGCGAGCCGCGCGCTGGAACAAGGCCACGGCTGGTGCGTGCCCAAGGCCGTGCTGCTGGCGGCGGTGTGCCGCGCCGAGGGCATTCCCGCGCGGCTGGGCTTTGCCGACGTGCGCAACCACCTCTCCACCGAGCGCATGCGCCACACCATGAAGACCGACGTCTTCGTCTGGCACGGCTACACCTCGCTGTGGATCGACGGCGCCTGGCGCAAGGCCACGCCGGCTTTCAACATCGAGCTGTGCGACAAGTTCGGCCTGTTGCCGCTGGAGTTCGATGGCGAGGCCGATTCGATCTACCACCCCTTCGACCGCGAAGGCCGCCAGCACATGGAGTACGTGAACGAACACGGGGCCTTCGACGACCTGCCCCTGGCGCGCATGCGCGAGGTGTTCCGCGAGGTCTACCCCGACATGCCCACCGACGCGCAGCCGATCGAGGGCGACTTCGGCGCCGACGCCGCGCGCGAAGCCGGCCGGGCCTGAGCCGGGCCGCCGATCAGCTCGAGAATCGGAACACGGCCGTGCTGGCCATCAGGTTGGGCAGCACGCGGACCTCGCGGCCTTCGTGCAGGCCGAAGCTGTCCTCGATGGTCAGGCCGTTGCGCCGCGCCAGCACCTCGAAGTCGGCGTGCGTGCCGACGCGGATGTTGGGCGTGTCGTACCACTGGTAAGGCAGGCGCTTGGTGACCGGCATGCGGCCCTGCAGCACGTGCAGGCGGTTGGGCCAGTGCGCGAAGTTGGGAAAGGCGACCACGCCCAGGCGACCCACGCGCGCGGTCTCGCGCAACATGGTTTCGGCGTTGCGCAGGTGCTGCAAGGTGTCGATCTGCAGCACCACGTCGAACGCGTCGTCACCGAACATGGTCAGCCCGTCTTCCAGGTTGAGCTGCAGCACGTTGACGCCGCGCCGCATGCAGGCGAGCACCTTGGCGTCGTCGATCTCCACGCCATAGCCGCTGCAGCCACGCGCGGCCTGCAGATGGGCCAGCAGGGCGCCGTCGCCGCACCCGAGGTCCAGCACGCGCGAGCCCGGCGGCACCAGGCGGGCGATGGCGTCCATCAATGGCTTTTCGCTCATTTGAAAACCTCCGTGCTGCGCACTGCGGAGCGAGCTTGCTTGGGGCGGCCCGGCGCGGCGCTCATGCCTTGCCTCCCGCGATGGTCTGTTCAAAGTAGGCCCGCACCGCCTGCAGGTAACGCGGATCGTCGAGCAGGAAGGCGTCGTGGCCGTGCGGCGCATCGATCTCGGCGTAGCTCACGTCGCGCTGGTTGTCGAGCAGGGCCTTGACGATCTCGCGGCTGCGCGCGGGTGAAAACCGCCAGTCCGTGGTGAAGCTCACCAGGAAGAACTTCGCCTGGGCGCGCGCCAGCGCGGCCGTGAGGTTGCCATCGAACGCGCGCGCCGGGTCGAAATAATCGAGCGCGCGGGTGATCAGCAGGTAGGTGTTGGCGTCGAAGTACTCGCTGAACTTGTCGCCCTGGTAGCGCAGGTAGCTCTCGATCTGGAACTCCACGTCCTGCGTGGAGTAGCGGTAGGCCAGTTCGGCCGCCGCCGCGGGATCCTGGGCGTCGCTCGAGCGCAGGCTGCGCCCGAACTTCTCGTTCATCACGTCGTCGCTCAAGTAGGTGATGTGGCCGATCATGCGGGCGATGCGCAGGCCCCGGCGCGGCAACGTGCCCTCGCGCAGGTAGTGGCCGCCGTGGAAATCGGGGTCGGTCACGATGGCGCGCCGCGCCACCTCGTTGAAGGCGATGTTCTCGGCCGTGAGGTTGGGCGCACTGGCCACCACCACCGCGTGGCGCGCGCGCTCGGGGTACTGCAGGGTCCAGCTCAGGGTCTGCATGCCGCCCAGGCTGCCGCCCATCACCGCCGCCAGCGTCTGGATGCCCATGGCGTCGAGCAGGCGGGCCTGTGCATCCACCCAGTCCTCCACCGTGACCACCGGGAAATCCGCGCCCCAGGGCGTGCCGGTGGCGGGGTTGTTGTGGGTCGGGCCGGTGGAGCCGAAGCAAGAACCCAGGTTGTTGACCCCGATGACGAAGTACTTGTCGGTGTCGACCGGCTTGCCCGGGCCGATCATGTTGTTCCACCAGCCCTCGCTGCGCGCCAGCGGCTGGCCGCTGTCGTCGGCGTACCAGCCCGCGACATGGTGCGAGGCATTGAGCGCGTGGCAGATCAGCACCGCGTTGGACCGGTCGGCGTTGAGCGTGCCATAGGTTTCCACCACCAGCTCATAGGCCGGCAGGGTGGCGCCGGAACGCAGCGGCAGCGGTTCGGAGAATGGGAATGTCTGTGGCGTGACGATCAAGGCCTTGTCCTGCGGGCGCCGTTCGCCCAATAAAAAAACCCGGTGCCGCCAAGAGCGAGACCGGGAATCTCCCCTTTAGCGGCATTTTTAAAGCGCCCGCAATCTGGAACAAATCGGCGCTGGGCGTCAGTATAAATTGATCCGACGGCCCCTGCAGCCGCCGGCCAGGGCCCGCCAAGACGGGTTTTCCCGCTGTTTTCGCCTCCCTGTTGTTGCCGCGCATCGGGCTTACCACACCTTTGCACATCCTGAAAAATAGTTAGTGTTTGCAGGACATTCAGCGCATAATCCCTCGGCGAGCGTGGAAAACGCTCGTTTTGACAAGTGATCGGTTGGTTTCGCGTGCTACAGGTTTTTGTGTGCTAACGGGGCTCCATCGCTATTTTTCTCTGTGTTATTAGGAGTCCCAACCATGGGCAACAAACTGTACGTGGGCAATCTGCCTTACACCGTGCGCGACGAAGACCTGCAACAAGCTTTCAGCGCCTATGGTTCTGTCAACAGCGCCAAGGTCATGATGGAACGCGAAACGGGTCGCTCCAAGGGCTTCGGCTTTGTGGAAATGGGCAGCGATGCCGAAGCGCAAGCCGCGATCGAAGGCATGAACGGTCAATCGCTGGGCGGTCGCAGCCTGGTGGTCAACGAAGCACGTCCGATGGAAGCCCGCCCACCCCGCAGCGGTGGTGGCGGCTTCGGCGGTGGCCGCAGTGGCGGCGGCGGCTTTGGTGGTGGTGGCGGTGGTGAAGGCGGCTTCCGCAGCCCCTACGGCGGCGGTGGCCGTCGTGAAGGCGGTGGCGGTGGTGGCCGCGGCGGTTACTGATCGCCCGCACCCGTCGGCCTGAACCGGCGCCTGGCGCCTGTCGACACGACACAAAAGCCCTGTGGCATCTGCCCCAGGGCTTTTTTCATGGCCGCCTCAGCGGGTGGCGTCCCGCTCGCCCTGACGGTGCTTGCGCGGGCGGCCGGCGAGCAGGCGGTCGAACCAGGGGTTGGGCAACAGCCGCAGCAGCTTGGCGACCACGCCCATCTGCCAGGGAATGACGCGGTAGCTCGTGCCCGCGCCGATGGCGTCGAACGCGCGGTCGGCGAAGGTTTCCGCGGTCAACAGAAACGGCATGCGGTAGCGGTTCTGGCGTGTCAGCGGCGTGTCCACATAGCCCGGCAGCAGGGTGACAACGGCCACACCACTGCCCCGCAGCTCGCCCCGCAGGCTCTCGCAATACGCCACCACCGCGGCCTTGCTGGCGCAGTAGGCGCCGTGCCCGGGCAGGCCCCGGATGGCGGCCACGCTGCCGATGCCCACGAGCGCGCCGCTGCCGCGCGCGGTCATGGCCGCCACGAAAGGGTGGAAGGTGGCGGCCAGGCCGGTGTTGTTGGTGGCGAAGGTGCGCGCCATCACGTCGATGTCGCTCCGGTCGGCGGTGTCCATGCCGATGCTGATGCCGGCGTTGGCGATGACGACGTCGGGCACGCCTTGCGCGGCCAGGCAGGCCTGGCCGGCGGCGACGATGCTGTCGATGTCGGCCACGTCGGCGCCATACACCTGGCAGCGCGCGGCGTCGAAGCCCTGTGCCTGGGCCCAGGCCTGCATGTCCTCGGTGCGGCGCGCCACCAGCGCGAGCCGGTAACCCGCCCGCGCGAAGCGGGCCGCCAGGGCCTGGCCGATGCCGCTGGAAGCGCCGGTGATGAACACCAGCGGGCCGGAGACGGTGGGGGTCGGGTGCATGGTGGGGTGGGCCTGGGTGGGGCGCTCAACGCGGCGCCAGCTGCACTTTCACGCGGCCCTTGAAGCGCGCGACCTGGTCCTCGCCGGTGTAGTCCAGGGTGTCGGCGACCAGGCGGTCGCTGCCGCGCAGCAGCGTGACGGGCTGGTCGGAGACGATGCGGTCCGGCTCCAGGAACACGTGCAGGAATTCGCCACGGAACTCCAGCCGGGGCTGGGGCTGCGCGATTCAGGTCGTTGCCGGCCTCGCGCACGATCACCGCGTTGCCCCGGAGCACGAACTCGGTGTTGTCGCCATTGGTGGTCACCAGGCGCGCGGTGGCAAGCGTGGGCAGGCCTTGGTCGCCGATGTGGCGGATGCGCGCGTCGTCGATCTCGACCATGTCGGTGGCAGGGTAGTGGCGAGCCTCCACGCCTTTGACCTCGGTCTTGAGCGTGCCCTTGGCATCGAAGGCCTTGACCGAGAAGCGGCGCATGAAATAGTCGGGCTCTGTGCTCACCGGGCGCTCGGGCTCGGCCGACTCGGGCGCCGGCGTGGCGCGCAGCAGCCAGTAGGAGGCGAGTGCGAGCAGGCCCATGAGCAGCACGGGCAGGTAGATCGAGAGGTTGTCCAGCAGCTTGCGCTTGCGGCGTGGCGCGCGCGGCGCATCGATCGTCTGGTCGACGGTGTCGAAGAAATCGAGCGGGTCGGACGTGCTCACCGCGCGGCCGCCTCCAGCTCACGGGCATACGCGCCTTGGGCCACCAGCAGCAGGTCGCACAGCTCGCGCACGGCGCCCGCCCCGGGCTGGCGCTCGGTGACGTGGTGGGCCACGGCGAGCACCTCGGCGTGCGCGGTGGGGGGGGCGGCGGCCAGCGCGGCGCGGCGCAGCAAGGGCAGGTCGGGCCAGTCGTCGCCCATGGCGGCGGCGGCGCCCCAGTCCAGGCCGAGTTCGGCCAGGATGGCCTCGGCCGCCGGGGCCTTGTCTTCGGTGCCCAGGCGCGCATGCACCACGCCCAGGGCGGACAGGCGCAGGCGCAGGGCGGCGGAGTCGCGCCCGCTCACCACGGCCGGCGTGATGCCGGCGCGCTTCAGCAGCTGCAGGCCCAGGCCGTCGAGCGTGTGAAAGCGTTTCAGCGTTTCGCCCGCTTCGCTGAAGTACAGGCTGCCATCGGTCAGCACCCCGTCCACATCGAAGAAGACCACGCGCACCGGCTGGGCGCGCAGCAACAGGGCGGGTGGGAAACTCAGCACCGGGCGCAGGGGTTCCACGTTCAGATCACCTTCGCGCGCATGAGGTCGTTGCTGTTGAGCGCGCCCTGCAGGCGTCCGGCGCCGTCCACCACCAGCACGCTGGTGATGCGGTTGGCTTCCATCAGACCCGCGGCTTCCACGGCCAGCGCGTCCGGGCGCACGGTGCGCGGCTGGGGGTGCATCACGTCGCGCGCCACCAGCGTGCGCAGATCGGCGCCGCTGCCGGTCTTCTCGATCAGGCGGCGCAGGTCGCCGTCGGTGAAGATGCCCACCACGCGCTCACCGCTGTCGACGATGGCGGTCATGCCCAGGCCCTTGGCGCTGATCTCGCGCATGAGCTCCATGAGGCCGGCGTCCAGGCCCACGCGCGGGGCCTCGTCGCCGCTGCGCATGACGTCGCTCACGTGGGTGAGCAGCTTGCGCCCGAGCGCGCCGCCGGGGTGGGAGCGCGCGAAGTCGTCGGCCTTGAAACCGCGTGCGTCGAGCAGGGCCACGGCCAGCGCGTCACCGAGGGCGAGCTGGGCGGTGGTGCTGGCGGTGGGGGCCAGGTTGTGCGGGCAGGCCTCCTTGTCGACCGAGGCATCCAGCACCACGTTGGCGTGGCGGCCCAGTGTGGAGTCGGGCCGGCCGGTGATGGCCAGCAGCGGCACGCCCATGCGCTTGATGAGCGGCAGGATGGCCGTGAGCTCTTCGCTTTCGCCGCTGTTGCTGATGCCCAGCACCATGTCGGCGCTGGTGATCATGCCCAGGTCGCCATGGCTGGCCTCGGCCGGGTGCACGAACATGGCCGGCGTGCCGGTGGAGGCCAGCGTGGCGGCGATCTTGCGGCCGATGTGGCCGCTCTTGCCCATGCCCATGACCACCACGCGCCCGGGAATGCCCAGCACCAGTTCGATGGCTCGGGCGAAAGACGCGTCCAGGCGCTGGGCCACGGCGGTCACGGCTTGTGCCTCGATGCTCAGGGTCTCCTGCGCCAGGGTCAGGGCCCGGGCCGGGTCGAAGGAAGGGGGCAGGGTCATGGGCGCAATTATCGCCGCCGGCCCGCCGCCGCGTGGTGGGTCAGCCATTACCATCGCTTCATGAATTCGCTCGACCTCGCCCTGCTCTATCTGCTGGCCGCCGTGCTGGCCGTGGTGGCGTGCCGCACCTTGCGCCTGCCGCCGATGCTGGGCTACCTGGTCGTGGGCGTGGTGATCGGGCCGAACGCGCTGGCGCTGGCGCAGAACTCGAGCGGTGTGCGCTACCTGGCCGAGTTCGGCGTGGTGTTCCTCATGTTCGTGATCGGGCTGGAATTCAGCCTGCCCAAGCTGCGCGCGATGAAGCGGCACGTGTTCGGCCTGGGCATGTCGCAGGTGGTGTTGACGGTGCTGCTGACCACCGTGGGCTCGCTGCTGCTCACCCTGGCCTTGCCCACCTGGTGGAACGTGCCCTGGCAGACCGCGCTGGCGCTGGGCGGCGTGATGGCGATGAGCAGCACCGCCATCGTGATCAAGATGGTCGCCGAGCGGCTGGAGCTGGAATCGGAGCACGGCAAGCGCGTGCTGGGCATCCTGCTGTTCCAGGATCTGGCCGTGGTGCCTCTGCTGGTGATCATCCCTGCCCTGGCCTCGGAACCCGAAGAGCTGCTGCGCGCACTGGGCTGGGCCACGCTCAAGGCCGTGCTGCTGCTCGGCCTGCTGCTCACCGGTGGGCAGCGGCTCATGCGCTGGTGGCTCACGCAGGTGGCGCGCCGCAAGAGCGACGAGCTCTTCATGCTCAATCTGCTGCTCATCACCCTGGGCCTGGCCTGGTTGACCGAACACGCCGGGCTCTCGCTCGCGCTGGGCGCCTTCGTGGCCGGCATGCTGATCTCGGAGACCGAGTTCAAGCACCAAGTGGAGACCGACATCCGGCCCTTCCACGACGTGCTGCTGGGCCTGTTCTTCATCACCATCGGCATGATGCTGGACTGGCGCCTGGTGCTGGACCGCTGGCCGCTGGTGCTGTTGCTGCTGTCGGTGTCCATGGCGTTCAAGCTCGCGCTCATCACGGGCGTCACGCGCGCCTTCGGCGCCCCCATGGGCGTGGCGCTGCGCACCGGTCTCTATCTGGCGCAGGCCGGCGAATTCGGCCTGGTGCTGCTCACGCTGTCCGGCCAGAACAACCTGGTGCCACCGCAGCTGTTCAACCCCATCCTGGCCAGCATGGTGATCTCCATGCTCGCCACGCCGGTCGCCATCCTCTACGCCAACAGCATCGTCACGCGCCTGGTGGGCAGCGACTGGCTGATGCAGTCGGTGCAGATGACCAGCATCGCGCGCAAGGCCATCAACGCCGACAAGCACGTGATCATCTGCGGCTACGGCCGCTGCGGCCAGAACCTGGCGCGCCTGCTGGAGGCCGAACACATTCCCTACATGGCGCTCGACCTCGACCCCGACCGCGTGCGGCAGGCCGCGGCCGCCGGCCATTCGGTGGTGTTCGGCGATGCCGCGCGCCTGCAGGCCCTGATGGCCGCCGGCCTGCACCGCGCCAGCGCCGTGGTGGTGACCTACCTGGACACCCCCAGCGCGCTCAAGGTGCTGCGCCACGCGCACGAGCAGGCTTCGCACGTGCCGGTGGTGGTGCGCACGGTGGACGACGCGGACCTGGAAAAACTGCGCACCGCCGGCGCCACCGAGGTCGTGCCCGAGGCGATCGAAGCCAGCCTGATGCTGGCCAGCCACGCGCTGGCGCTCGTGGGCGTGCCGATGCGGCGCGTGATCCGCGTGGTGCAGGACCAGCGCGATGCGCGCTACAACCTGCTGCGCGGCTACTTCCACGGTGCCGACGACGACGGTGCCGACGAGATCGACCACGAGCGCCTCAACACCGTGACCCTGCCCCCGGGTGGCCGCAACGTCGGCAAGACCCTGGGCAGCCTGGCGCTGCACGCGGTGGGCGTGCGCGTGGTGAGCCTGCGCCGCGCCAGCGGCAAGCCCCAGTCCCCGAGCGACGAGACGGTGTTCGAAAGCGGCGACACGGTGGTGATCAGTGGCAAGGCGCCCGCGCTGGCCCTGGCCGAAGAGAAGCTGCTCTCGGGCTGAGCACGCCACTTCGTCGGCTGGCAGGCACCACACGCCGGAAGCCCTGGCGGGCAGCGGGCCCGGGAAATCAGAATGCGCCCAGGGCCGATCACGGCCTCCCGTTCCAGCCCATGGCTTTGTACAAGGGTCGCCATGGTCTGCGCCCCGGCCGTTGTGCCGGGGCTTTTTTTTGCGCCACCGCAGATAATGGCCGCTCCCTCACGGACCGAGCCCATGGACACCTCCGCCTTCCTGAAATCCCACATCCGCACGGTGCCCGACTGGCCCGCACCGGGTGTGCAGTTCCGCGACATCACGCCGCTGCTGCAAGACCCCAAGGTCTTTCGCGTGCTGATCGACACCTTCGTGCACCGCTACATGGACACGGCGCTGCGCCCCACCGTGGTGGCCGGACTCGATGCGCGGGGTTTCATCATCGGCTCGGTGCTGGCCTACGAACTGGGCGTGGGCTTCGTGCCGATCCGCAAGAAGGGCAAGCTGCCCTTCACCACGGTGGAAGAAACCTACGAGCTGGAGTACGGCAGCGCGACGGTGGAACTGCACACCGATGCCGTGAAGGCAGGCGACCGGGTGGTGCTGATCGACGACCTGATCGCCACCGGCGGCACCATGATGGCCGGGCGCCGGCTGCTGGAGAAGCTGGGCGCGCAAGTGATGGAAGGCGCGGCCATCGTCGACCTGCCGGAACTCGGTGGCTCGGAGAAGCTGCGCGCCTCCGGCCTCAAGCTCTTCACGCTGCTCGATTTCGCCGGCCACTGAGCGACCGGCCGGCCCCTCAGAGCTTGCCGTACTGGGTTTCGCTCAAGGCCCCGAAATCGCTGTGCGACTCCGGCACCGGCAGCTGCGCCTGCGCTTCAGCAGGGGAGCGGTAGGGTGGCTTGCGCAACGCTCTGCAAGGCAAGGCGAAACGCCTCCACCTCGTCTTCCCCCACCACCTGCGCGGGCGCGCTCGACGGCGTCATGACGGGCCGGGGAATGGCCGTGGGGCTGGGCATCGGGCTGGTGACCTTGGCTTCAGGCACCAGACCCGGCGTCATCGGCACCGCCTCGCGGCGGGTCTGGGCCGCCACGGCGGCCTTGAGCGCCATGCCGACCTGGTCGTGCACGGCCTTGCGGCGCCAGTAGACGGAGCGCACGTCCATCTCGTGCCGCGTCTGGGCACTCTGCTGGATCCAGCGCTCGATCTCCAGCAGGTATTCATCGGGCATGGCCTTGGCGGGCAGCGCGAGGTCGACCAGCACCAGGAAGCTGTCGCCGTTGGCGTCCAGCGTGAGCACCTTGAACTCGTAACTGGTGGACAACACGCCCGCGCGGATGAGCGACTCGCGCACCACCGCGAACAGCTGCTCACGGCGCAGGATGCGGCGCCCGCGGCGCGGCGAGATCAGCGGCAGCGTGGTCTGGCTGAACTTCTTGCGCGCACGGGTGAAAGGACCCTTGTCGGGTGTGGCGGATTTTTTGGCCTGTAGCCAGCTCATCAAGGACATGGGCAAAGTGTGCGCCAGGGACGCGCGCGCAAAAGGTTGAAAAAGCAACACAGGACGGCCTTGATTCCGTTCGTGCCCGCGGCGCTCAGGTCACGGCGACCCGTTTGGGCCGGTTGTACATGCGCCGAGCCAGCACCGCCGACATGGCCACGCTGAGGTCCAGCGCGACATCGGGGTGGCGCGAGGAGAGTTCCCGAAAACGCAAAGGGGTCAGACACCAGAGCCGGCAATCGCTGCCCGCGTGCACCGTGGCGCTGCGCGGCAGGTGGCTGAAAAACGCACCCTCGCCCAGCAACGAGCCCGCACCGACCACGGCGATGCGCACGCGCTCGCGCGAATCCTCGTAGTGCACGGTGAGGGTGCCGCTCTCCACGAAGTAGACCGTGCGGTCCTTCACCCCTTGCTCGATCAGCACCTGCCCCTGCTGCAGCGCCACCGGCTGCAGGTAGTTGGCCAGCTGCACCCACTGGGGGTCGTTGAGGTTCAGGGGCACGGCGTCCAGCGCGCTGCTCAGCCGCATGGACTGGGCCAAGCCTTGAATGTCAAAGCGCACGGACGTGGGCAACTGGGCGTTCATGCGGTCAAGATAACCGCGCACGACCGGCGCGCGCAAGCCTGTTCTTACCCGTGCTTACAGTTGCACTCTCGGCGGTCTCAGAGCGGCACCGAGCGGTGCGCTGGCTTCATTTGCCGATGCAAAAACGCGAAAAGATTTCGCCCAGCAGGTCGTCGGCGGTGAACTCGCCGGTGATCTCGCTCAGGGCCTGTTGCGCCAGGCGCAGCTCCTCGGCCAGCAGGTCCAGGTGCTCCGCGCGCGCCTGCAGCAAGGCGTTCGAGGCGTCGAGGTGATCGCCCACGCGGCGCAAGGCCTGCAGGTGCCGTTCGCGCGCCATGAACAGGCCGTCGCCCGCGTGCTGCCAGCCCGCCAGGCTCAGCAGGCGCTGGCGCAAGGCCTCCAGGCCGGTGCCGTGTTTGGCCGAGATCGCCAGTGTGTCGGCCTGCGCGTCCATCACGACCGCCGCGGGCGCCTGGTCCAGCTTGTTCCAGACGTGCAGCACCGGCACGTCGGCGGGCAGGGTGCTGGCCAGGCTGGCCGCGATCGAGGCATCGGCCGTCTGGTAGTCCGCCCCTTCGCTGCGGCTGAGGTCGTGCACGAACAGCACCGCGTCGGCGCGCTGAATGCGCTCCCAGGCGCGCTCGATGCCGATCTTCTCGACCTCGTCCACATCGGGGCTGTCGCGCAGGCCGGCGGTGTCGATCACGTGCAGCGGCACGCCCTCGATCTGGATCGTCTGCTGCACCACGTCGCGCGTGGTGCCGGCCACGGGTGTGACGATGGCCAGCTCGGCCCCGGCCAGGGCATTGAGCAGCGAACTCTTGCCCGCGTTGGGCTGGCCCGCGATGACGACCTGCAAACCGTCGCGCAGCAAGGCGCCTTGGCGCGCCTGGGCCTGCACCTCGGCCAACGCGTCGCGCAGCCGTTGCAGCTGGCCCGTGGCATCGGCCTTCTGCAGGAAGTCGATGTCTTCCTCGGGGAAGTCCAGCGTGGCCTCGACCAGCATGCGCAGGTTCACCAGCGCGTCGCGCAGCGTGTGCACGCGGCCCGAGAACACACCGGCCAGCGAACGCGAGGCGCTGCGCGCGGCGGCCTCGGTGCTGGCATCGATCAGGTCGGCCACCGCCTCGGCCTGCGCGAGGTCGAGCTTGTCGTTGAGGAAGGCGCGTTCGGTGAACTCGCCCGCGCGCGCCAGCCGCAGCGTGGGCGCGGTGTCGCGCGCCACCTCCAGGCAGCGCGCCAGCAGCAACTGCAACACCACCGGCCCACCGTGGCCTTGCAGCTCGAGCACGTCTTCGCCGGTGTAGGAGTGCGGGCCGGGAAACCACAGGGCCAGGCCGTGGTCGATGGGCTGGCCCGTGGCATCGGCCAAGGGCAGGTAGGTCGCCTCGCGCGGCCTCAGGTCGCGCCCCAGCAGGGCCAAGACAAAAGCCGCCAGGCCCCGTCCCGACACCCGCACGATGCCCACGGCCCCACGACCGGGCGCGGTGGCGATGGCAACGATGGGGTCACGCGAGGCAGCGAGCATAGGAGGCGAGCATAAAAGACAAAGGGCCCGCAACGCAGGCCCTTCACAGAAGAGAAACACACCCTCCAGAGGCGTCGAGGGTCCGGCTCCGCCGGCCCAAGACGCCGTCCCCCTTTTAGGGGGAAGCCGCGTCAGCGGCGCAGGGGGTCATCCGATCACGGGGTCAGGCCTTGAAATTCGGCATGCTGAACTTCAGCGGCACGCCCATGCTCTTGTTGATCACGGCCTGTTGCGCGATGGTCAGCACGTTGTTCGTGATCCAGTACAGCACCAGGCCGGACGGGAAGAAGAAGAACATGACCGAGAACATCAGCGGCATCAGCCACATCAGCTTGGCCTGCAGCGGGTCCGGCGGCAGCGGGTTGAGCGCGGTCTGGATCAGCGTGGTCACGGCCATCACCAGGGGCAGGATGAAGTACGGATCGGGCGAGGACAGGTCGGTGATCCAGCCCACCCAGGGCGCGTTGCGCATTTCCACGCTGGACAGCAGCACCCAGTAGAGCGCGATGAACACGGGGATCTGGATCAGGATGGGGAAGCAGCCACCCAGCGGGTTGACCTTTTCCTCGCGGTAGATCTTCATCATCTCCTGCTGCATCTGCTGCGGGTTGCCTTTGAGGCGCTCGCGCATTTCCATGATGCGGGGATTGATCTTCTTCATCTTGGCGATGCTGCGGTACGCGCTGGCGTTGAGCCAGTAGAACGCGGCCTTGATCAGCACCACCAGCAGCACGATGGACCAGCCCCAGTTCGCCACGTAGCCGTGGATCTTCTCCAACAGCCAGTACAGCGGTTTGGCCAGGATGGTGAGCCAGCCGTAGTCCTTCACGAGTTCCAGGCCGGGGGCGATGGTCTCGAGCACTTTCTCTTCCTGGGGGCCCAGGAACAGGCGCGACTGCTGGCTCTGGCTCTGGCCCGGTTCGATGGCGGTCAGCGCGGTGATGCTGCCCACAGCGAACAGGTTGTTGTCGATCTTGCGCGCGAAGTTCTCGCGCGCGACGCCATCGCCCAGCAGCCAGGCCGAGGCGAAGTAATGCTGCACCATCGCCACATAGCCGTCGCTCGCCGACTTGACGAACTCGGCCTTGTTCTTCTCGATGTTGGCGAACTCGATCTTCTGGTACTTCTTCTCCGCGGTGTAGACCGCCGGCCCGGTGAAGGTCGAGTAGAAGGGGGTTTCGCTGCTGAGCTTGCTGCCGTCGCGCACCAGCTGCAGATAGAGCTGGGGCGTGACCGCCTGGCTGCCCACGTTCTGCACCTCGTGCTGCACGCCGATGTCGTAGCGGCCGCGCGTGAAGGTGTAGGTCTTGACCAGCTTCACACCGCCGACCTCGGCCGATTCAAAGCGCACCTGCAACTCGTTCTGGCCGTCGGCCAGGGTGGTGGGGTTGCCCACCAGCGCCATCGGCGTCTTGTGGGTGGGGAAGTTGCCACCGATCAGGCCGGTCTGGGCCACGTAGATGTGCTCGCCACCCTGGGCCAGCAGCGTGAACGGGCGCTCGGTCTTGTCCTTGCTCTGGCCGGTGGCCTCGGCGTGCTTGAGCAGCTCGGCGCCGATCAGCGAACCGCCTTCGCTGTTGAACACCAGCTTGAACAGATCGGTGGTGACTTCGTGGCGCTGGGCCACGGCGCCGGGCGCTGCGGCCGGGGTTTCGCCGACCGGCGTCGCACCGCTCTGCGCCGCCGTCGGCACGCCGGCGTTGCTGCCACTGCCGCCGGCCGGCTGGCTGGTGGACGCGGCGGGCGCGGTCACGGCCGGCGCGGCGCCGGGGAAGAAGGTGGGCTTGCTGCGCATTGTGAATCTGCCACTTGTCCCAGATGAGGACCATCGACAGACCAAAAACCACCCACAGGATGGACCGACGGATGTCATTCATGACGGGTTCTTCTTTTCGCAGGAAGGTGAAATCAGGCTGGAGAACAGCGTGGGCAGGGAGGCGGGCACCGGGTCATCGCCACCGTCGCACCACGGGTGGCAGCGGACCAGGCGCCGCAGCGTGAGGTAGGTGCCGCCCAGGGCACCATGGCGCTCCAGCGCACCGATGGCGTAGAGCGAGCAGGAAGGTTCGAAACGACAACCGCTGCCGAGCCACGGGCTGAGCAGCAGACGGTATCCCTTGACCAGGCCCAGCAGGCCCTGGCGCGGCCAGTCAGACAGCATGTCGGATCTCCGCAGGCGGTGCCGCGCGTGGCGCGGAACGCGGCGGCGCGAGCAGCTGCTCCAGCTCGGCGCGCACCGCGCGCTTGAGCGCGTCGGAGGTGGCGCTGACGAACTGCTGGCGGCTGAACTCGCTGCGCAGGCGCACCACGAGCGCCGCCTGGGGCAGGCTCGCGGCCCGGTGGCGGGCGACTTCGTAGATCTGACGGCGGATCGCATTGCGCGTGACGGCGCGCTTGGCCCAGCGTTTGGGCAGCAGCACCCCCACCCAGGCGTCGGCCACGGGAAACAAGGCCCTGCCCTCGTGCGCGCTGGAAAGCGCGGCGCGGTGCAGGGCAAAGTGGGGGGTCTTGGCGACGGGGGCGCCCGCCATGACGGCCTGGAACTGTTGCCGGGACCGCAGCCGCTGGGTCACCGCTGAACCGTCCGGGTCACGCGGTGAGGGAGCCGGGCGAGTCGGCGCCGGCAGAACACGCGCAGCCTCAGACGGCCAGGCGCTTGCGGCCCTTGGCGCGGCGGGCGTTGATCACGGCACGGCCCCCGCGGGTTTTCATGCGGACGAGGAAGCCGTGGGTGCGGGCGCGGCGGATCTTGGAGGGCTGGTAAGTGCGTTTCATGGTGCTCTGTAGAAATCGGGGAAACCCGCAATTATCGCAAATAAACCCGATGTCCGGCAAGCACTTGGCGGTGGGAGCCGCCGCATCACTTCAAGCGGCCGGGCTTGCGCACCGACTGCCCACCCCCTGCCAACGGTGATTTCCCTGCCTTGTGGATAAGTCGCGGCGCGCACTACAATCGTCGGATTGCCCCGAGACATTTGTCCACAACCACAACGGCTTCACCGCTCCCAGCATGATCGAGGGCATTCCCCCTGATGCGTCCCTGACCGCTCCCCGGCCGGACGCCCTCTCGCTCTGGTCCACCTGCCTGGACCGGCTCGCGCAAGAGATCCCCGAACAACAGTTCAACACCTGGATCCGGCCCCTGACCGCCACCGTCGCGCCCGACGGTTCCAAGGTGGTCGTGGCCGTGGCGAACCGGTTCAAGATGGACTGGATCCGGGCCCAGTACGCGTCCCGCATTTCGGCCCTGCTGGAGACCCTCCAGGGGGTCCCGGTGACACTGGAGTTGGTGCTTGCTCCGCGCGAAACGCCCAGCCGCACGTCGCCAGCGCCGCGCACGGTGCAAGACCAGGTGCTGTCCGAGCTGCCCGACCTGGCGCCGGCCGAGGTCGCCGCGCCCAGCGGCCCCAAGACCCGGCTGAACCCGGCGCTCGCGTTTTCCACCCTGGTCGAGGGCTCGGCCAACCGCATGGCGCGCGCCGCGGCCATGCACGTGGCCGGCAGCCTGGGCCAGCTGTACAACCCGCTGTTCATCTACGGCGGCGTCGGCCTGGGCAAGACCCACCTGGTGCATGCCATCGGCAACCACCTGCTGGCCGACCGTCCACAGGCCAAAGTTCTGTACATCCACGCCGAGCAGTTCGTCTCCGATGTGGTCAAGTCCTATCAGCGCAAGACTTTCGATGAGTTCAAGGAACGCTACCACTCGCTCGATCTGCTGCTGATCGACGATGTGCAGTTCTTCGCCAACAAGGAGCGCACCCAGGAGGAGTTCTTCAATGCCTTCGAGGCGCTGCTGGCCAAGAAGAGCCACATCGTGCTGACCAGCGACACCTACCCCAAGGGCCTGGCCGACATCCACGAACGGCTGGTCTCGCGCTTCGACTCGGGCCTCACGGTGGCGATCGAGCCGCCCGAGCTGGAGATGCGCGTGGCCATCCTGATCAACAAGGCGGCGGTGGAGAACGCCGTCATGCCCGAGGAAGTGGCTTTCTTCGTGCGCAAGAACGTGCGCTCCAACGTGCGCGAGCTCGAAGGCGCGCTGCGCAAGATCCTGGCCTATTCGCGCTTCAACCAGAAGGAAATCTCGATCCAGCTCGCGCGCGACGCGCTCAAGGACCTGCTGTCGATCCAGAACCGGCAGATCAGCGTGGAGAACATCCAGAAGACGGTGGCGGATTTCTACAAGATCAAGGTTGCCGACATGTACAGCAAGAAGCGCCCGGCCAGCATTGCGCGGCCGCGCCAGATCGCCATGTTCATTGCCAAGGAACTGACCCAGAAGAGCCTGCCCGAAATCGGCGAACTGTTCGGCGGGCGCGACCACACGACCGTGCTGCACGCGGTGCGCAAGATCGCGGCCGAGCGCCAGCAGAACACCGAGCTGAACCAGCAGTTGCACGTGCTGGAACAGACGCTCAAGGGATGAGCGGGAAGACCCGGGGGCCGTTTTGCGGAAGCCGCTCACAAAAAGGCGAAAATAGCGAGGATTTGGCCCAAACAAGGAAAAGGGCCAACCGGGAGGCAGGAACCGGCCGACAAGCAACCAGAGAAGAAAGAGTCTGACATGATCGTTTTGAAATCGACCCAGGACAAGGTTTTGGCCGCGCTGCAATCGGTCGCGGGCATCGTGGAACGCCGCCACACCCTGCCGATCCTGGCCAACGTCCTGCTTCGCAAGACCGGCTCGCAGGTGCAATTGACCACCAGCGACCTGGAAATCCAGATCCGCACCACCGCCGAACTCGACGGCGACAGCGGCAACTTCGCCACCACGCTGGGCGCGCGCAAGCTGATCGACATCCTGCGCACCATGCCGGGCGACCAGACCGTGAGCCTGGAATCGAACGCCGGCAAGCTGATCCTCAAGGGCGGCAAGAGCCGCTTCACGCTGCAGAGCATGCCCGCCGAAGATTTCCCGCTGGTGCAGGAATCGGCCAGCTTCGGCCCCGTGTTCTCGGTGCCGCAGAAGACGCTCAAGAGCCTGCTGAGCCAGGTCTCGTTCGCGATGGCGGTGCACGACATCCGCTACTACCTCAACGGCATCCTGTTCGTGGCCGAAGGCAAGCAGCTCAGCCTGGTCGCCACCGACGGCCACCGCCTGGCCTTCGCCTCCAGCACGCTGGACGTGGAAGTGCCCAAGCAGGAAGTCATCCTGCCGCGCAAGACCGTGCTCGAACTGCAGCGCCTGCTGTCCGACAAGGAAGGCGCGATCGAGATGCAGTTCGCGGCCAACCAGGCCAAGTTCAGCTTCGACGGCATGGAGTTCGTCACCAAGCTGGTCGAGGGCAAGTTCCCCGACTACAACCGCGTGATTCCCAAGAACCACAAGAACATCGTCACCCTGGGCCGCGCGCCCCTGCTGGCCAGCCTGCAGCGCACCGCCATCATGACCAGCGAGAAGTTCAAGGGCGTGCGCCTGAACGTCGAGCCCGGCGTGCTGCGCGTGGCCTCGAGCAACGCCGAACAGGAAGAGGCCGTGGACGAACTCGACATCGACTACGGTGGCGACACCATCGAGATCGGCTTCAACGTGACCTACCTGATCGACGCGCTGCAGAACATGTCGCAGGAGATGGTCCGCATCGAGCTGTCCGACGGCAACAGCTCCGCGCTGGTCACCAACCCCGACGACAACGCCTTCAAATACGTTGTCATGCCGATGCGCATCTGAGGTCCAACCCCCTGGTTGCTCCCGCATTCCAAACCCGCGAACACCGCGGGTTTGGCGTTTACTGAGATCGAGAAATTCCACCATGTCCGACGCCAACAAGCCCGCCGAATCCGTCAACACCGGTGAGGCGCAAGCCGAAAGCTCCAATTTCCAGCCCACCATCGACGCCCACCAGGCCGGTGCCAGCGAGGGCTATGGCGAAGGCTCGATCCAGATCCTGGAAGGCCTGGAAGCCGTGCGCAAGCGCCCGGGCATGTACATCGGCGACACGTCCGACGGCACCGGCCTGCACCACCTGGTGTTCGAGGTGGTCGACAACTCCATCGACGAAGCCCTGGCCGGCCACTGCGACGACATCGTGGTGACCATCCACACCGACAACTCCATCAGCGTGGTGGACAACGGCCGCGGCATCCCCACCGGCGTGAAGATGGACGACAAGCACGAGCCCAAGCGCTCGGCGTCCGAGATTGCGCTGACCGAACTGCACGCCGGCGGCAAGTTCAACCAGAACAGCTACAAGGTCTCGGGCGGCCTGCACGGCGTGGGCGTGAGCTGCGTGAACGCGCTCTCGCAGTGGCTGCGCCTCACCGTGCGCCGCGAAGGCCATGTGCACCTGCTCGAGTTCGCGCGCGGCTTCGTGCAGAACCGCGTGATCGAGACCACGCCCACCGGCGTGGAGATCTCGCCCATGCGCGTCACCGGTGCCACCGAGAAGCGCGGCACCGAGGTGCACTTCCTGCCCGACTACGAGATCTTCCGCGAGAACGCCGATTTCCACTACGAGATCCTGTCCAAGCGCCTGCGCGAACTCTCCTTCCTGAACAACGGCGTGCGCATCCGCCTGAAGGACGAGCGCAGCGGCAAGGAAGACGACTTCTCCGGCGCCGGCGGCGTCAAGGGCTTCGTCGACTTCATCAACAAGGGCAAGACCGTCCTGCACCCCAACGTGTTCCACGCCATGGGCGACCGCCAGAGCGACCAGGGCACCAACATCGGCGTGGAAGTCGCGATGCAGTGGAACAGCGGCTACAACGAGCAGGTGCTGTGCTTCACCAACAACATCCCGCAGCGCGACGGCGGCACCCACCTCACCGGCCTGCGCGCGGCCATGACGCGGGTGATCAACAAGTACATCGAAGAGCACGAGCTGGCCAAGAAGGCCAAGGTGGAAGTCACCGGCGACGACATGCGCGAAGGCCTGTGCTGCGTGCTGTCGGTCAAGGTGCCCGAGCCCAAGTTCTCCAGCCAGACCAAGGACAAGCTGGTCTCCAGCGAAGTGCGTGGCCCGGTCGAAGACATCGTGAGCCGCCTGCTGGCCGACTACCTGCAGGAACGCCCGAACGACGCCAAGATCATCTGCGGCAAGATCGTCGAAGCCGCGCGCGCCCGTGAAGCCGCGCGCAAGGCCCGCGAAATGACGCGCCGCAAGGGCGTGCTCGACGGCATGGGCCTGCCCGGCAAGCTCGCCGACTGCCAGGAAAAGGACCCGGCGCTGTGCGAGATCTACATCGTGGAGGGTGACTCCGCCGGCGGCTCGGCCAAGCAGGGCCGCGACCGCAAGTTCCAGGCGATCCTGCCGCTGCGCGGCAAGATCCTGAACGTGGAGAAGGCGCGCTACGAGAAGCTGCTGACCAGCAACGAAATTCTCACACTCATCACCGCGCTGGGCACCGGCATCGGCAAGGCCACGGGCGCGGGCGGCACGGCCGGCGTGGACGACTTCAACGTCGCCAAGCTGCGCTACCACCGCATCATCATCATGACCGACGCCGACGTGGACGGCGCGCACATCCGCACCCTGCTGCTGACCTTCTTCTACCGCCAGATGCCCGAGCTCGTCGAGCGCGGCCACATCTACATCGCGCAGCCGCCGCTCTACAAGGTCAAGGCCGGCAAGGAAGAGCTGTACCTGAAGGACGCTTCCGCGCTCGACGGTTTCCTGCTGCGCATCGCCTTGAAGGATGCCAGCGTGTTCACCGGCGGCGCCACGCAGACCACGCTCAGCGGCGACACCCTGGGTGAGCTGGCGCGCAAGCACCAGATCGCCGAGAGCGTGATCGCGCGCCTGTCCAACTTCATGGACGCCGAGGCCCTGCGCGCGATCGCCGATGGCGTGGCGCTCAACCTCGACAGCGTGGAGCAGGCCGAGGTCAGCGCGGTCTCGCTGCAGGCCAAGCTGCGCGAACTCGCCACCACCGGCGTGCCCGCCGAAGTGGCGGCCGAGTTCGACGTGCGCACCGACAAACCCATCCTGCGCATCAGCCGCCGCCACCACGGCAACATCAAGAGCAGCGTGCTCACGCAGGACTTCGTGCACGGCGCCGACTACGCCGCGCTGCGCCACCGCCGCCGACACCTTCCGTGGCCTGCTGGGCGAAGGCGCCAAGGTGATGCGTGGCGAGGGCGACAAGCAGAAGGAAGAGAAGGTCGGTGACTTCCGCCAGGCCATGCGCTGGCTCATCAGCGAAGCCGAGCGCACCACCAGCCGCCAGCGCTACAAGGGCCTGGGCGAGATGAACCCCGAGCAGCTGTGGGAAACCACCATGGACCCGAACGTGCGCCGCCTGCTGCGCGTGCAGATCGACGACGCGATCGAAGCCGATCGCGTGTTCACCATGCTGATGGGCGACGAGGTGGAACCGCGCCGCGACTTCATCGAGACCAACGCGCTGCGCGCGGGCAACATCGACGTCTGACCTGGGACCTGATGAGAGGAACTCGAATTCGTCGGACTGAACTCGAGTTTCTCAGACTTGAGAAACTGAAATAGTCAGACTTTCTCGCCTACATCTTTAGATGTGAGTTTGCGATCACTCTCAACAAAGAAGCCAGAAACTGCGCTTTTCTTACACAGGCATCCCGATACCACGGCTCTGGCGTTTTCGGGCCAAGGCATGCGGGAACGTTGTGCGATCCCGCTTTCGAACTGGCAACTTCTCCGAGACCGAAAGTTCTTGTCCCGCCTCAGCTATCGCACCCTCCGCCTCGGCCCAGTCTTCAACTAACAGATGCTCCTCCAGAGGGCTTAGCGCTGCGGCTATGTCCAACTGCGTTGGATTGAGCAGACAACGGCGGCTGAGCAGCGGTTGCGGTCACTCTCCGGAGCATGCCCAGTGCACGGTCTCGGCTCCAAGGCGGTCATTCGGCCATGTACCTGTAGAAGCTCGAATGACACCAAGGAGTCGGGAGCGGACGTTGGGTCAAAATGAGAACCGTGCGGACTGTACTACCCTTGGCGCAAGCTGCCGATCCTCCCGATGACATTACGTTCAATGCGATCGTTGTCGCCGAATCATTGAGCAGCTTGGAGATGAAGACCGGGTCCCTTCTTCGCGACTACATCAACACCTTGGACGAGGCCCCTGCGAAGGCGACACTCGTGCAAGTAGCCTCCCGCGATGCCTTCTTGGCTCTTCTCAGGGATCTTGAAACTCAGGTTCAGACCAGAGGCCTCTTGCCCGTGCTTCACCTGGAAGCACACGGAGACGAGAACTCCGGGATCTGGTTCGCTGATGACAGCAATCTGAGCTGGGACGACTTCTGCGACGCCATGACTCCATTGAACATCGCTACTGGGATGCGCCTGTTGGTCACCGTGGCGGCGTGCTACGGAGGAAGTCTGATTTCTGGCATTCGCCTCAGCAAGCCAGCGCCTTGCTTCGCGCTCGTCGGACCGTCCCACAGGATCGATGAATCGGAGGTCATGGGATCGTTCCGTGACTTCTACGGAGCCATGTTGCGAACCCTGGCTGCAGGCCCCGCCATCGCCGCTCTCAGGGGACACACTTTGCGAGAGGGCGAGTTGCATGTCATGACCGCTCGACGTTGGTTCGAATTGCTGATGACGCAGTATCTGCAGACGGAGGCAACTCCACGGAGGGTGAGGGACTTCGCACTTAGACACTATTTGAACGCTCGCATGGAGTCCCAGTCGACTCTCAGCATGCGGGACTACAAGCGACTATTCCGCCGCGAGCTACCAGTGGTTGTCCGCAAGTATTTCGAGACGTTCTTCGCAATCACTGATGCGGATCGGCATCCTCGATACCGAGCGCTGTGGTCGAGGTTGTCAGCGCTACTAGACCAAATTCGGTGGAGTCATTCGTAGAAGTGAGTAGCATGCCGCCCCAACCGGGAGGGCGATGTCCGCTTTCGGCCAAAAGCGCGCATTGCACCATCATCCAACATTGCACATCTCGCGCAACCAAATTGCGCTTCATTCACCAGCAAATGTCCGAAGCGTGGCTAGCATGCCGATGTGGAAGACGATGAAGTAGCCGGGCTTCAACGAATTTTCACAACGCAGTGCCGACAGGCTTCGCCACCACACGGGTCGCCACCCAGTCTCTTTTGCTGCGTACCGATAGTACGACTGCATGTTCAGCGCAATGGGAGTGGCTGCATTCTTGAGAGTTCGTCACGGACGACTCGATGGCCGGCGATCCCGCGAAGGTCTAGCGAGCGGGCGCGAACGGATCGTCGCCGCTGCTAAGTTCAGCGTCGACACGGCCAAGTATTTGTAGTCGCTGCATCATGGAATGCGCGCTGGTCTCACGCGTGCGACCCAATGTGCGGGGCACGAGCATCAGTCGCACGCAAGACAGACCAAAGCCTAATTCGACCCCAACAGCCCTAGATGTTTGCGATAGATGTCCGCAAGTTCCAGTTCTTGCTTCTCGGCTTCCTTCGAGTCGTCAATGTCCGAAGAATCCGTGAGCTCCAGTCGCGGGTTCTCCTTAATGAACTCATCCACGATGGCGTTGACTTCCGCCAACATCCGATCGTTGGCATGGCTAGCCGGCGTTGCTTTCGTCTTCATTGCCTTTTTTGTCAATCGGTTCTCCTTTCGCAGACTTGGTAGGACGATTCCTGAAGAAATGTTCGTTGAACTCGGGTTGGAAGTAGTGCTTGCGATCGATCCAGACGAAGCCATCACCTTTCGAGATCACTGCCACGTCGATCGGCCCACCGACGGTTTCGTCTTCCCCAGTTGTCATGCGCTTTTGAAATGAGCTCAAAGTTACAAGGGACGCCGCCACGTGCGCAAGCTCCTTTTTCGGCAGATGGACGACCGACTGGAGGATAGGTATGCGGTGGTTGCGCCCCTTGAACCCGGAGAACTCTTTGATCGCATCCTTCGCAGCATTCGCGGACACAGCCCTCAACTGGGCTTTATAGGCTTCCTTCCTGGCTTTGGACACGCCAGGAAACCCGTCGATGATGGCCTCGGGCGTCTGTACGTACGCTTTCGCGAGCGCCCGGGCAACCTGCAACTCCACCTTGGGGCTGATGCCTTCCAAAAAAGTCTGTGCCATGGACGATTGTGCAAATGGCTTGATCACGGACGTGACGTCCTTGCTGATTTGCCATGTCTCCAGGAGCTTGTGCTTCAGTTCGCCCTCAAAGATCTCACCGAACTCGTACTGCTGCATGACCGGAAAGTGCTGAACTTCACCGTATCCGGCGATGACCAATCCTGTCAAAGACTCGGTGACGATCTTGTCCTTCTGTACGACCAACTTGGCTAATTCGTACAGGTCGGGCGTCAGCTTGTGCAGCACTGCGGGCTTCAATCCTTCGAAGACGCTCATCGTCAGCCCTGAGATGAAGCCTGACTGCTTGGACTTTAGGTCCGCCGCAACGTCTTTCTTAAAGCATGTGGCGTCGTCTTTGGCCTGCCACTCCTTCAAGGCGTCCTTTACCACCTCGGTTGGGATGTACTCCAGGTCCTCTTGTGTAATGCCGTCCCCGTTGTCGATCAACGCTTTGAATCGCTTCGTGATGCCGTTCGCGATCCCCGTGAAGAACGTACGAATGAGGTGCTTGTAGTAGTGCTCTTGAACGTCAAGCGGAAACAGCTGCTGGTTGTTGGTCAGGAAAGCAATGAGATCAGTCGCATAGTCCTGCAGATGCGGAAAGCTCTTATGACCGAGCTTGGCGCGGTACATCTTGAAGATGACCTCCCACGGCACGCCTAGGAGCGAAGAGTTGTTGTAGACCATCACGCCCACGGGGTGGAAGCTCGAGAGCATGAACAGCTTGTCTGCGTGAAAAAACTTCGCCTTGCCATTGGAGCGCACCGTCGCCGCGCTGTCGCTTGCCAGCGCAATTCCAAGCCGGTTCATGACTACCACTTCTGCCGTCACGTCTGTCCCTTCCCCAGTGGCCGACGGGCCCTGACACCTATTTTCTCTGCTGCTTGTTCGAGATGATGCGCTCGATGTCGTCGATAAGAAAGTCTAGGCCGGCCTGATGGGAGTCATCCCCCTCGAACGCAGCCGCAGCCTGCATCCCCATGACCGACGGTGGGCTGAGCAAAGCCCGCAACTCGCGCAACTTGATGGCCGTGATCGCCCGAGGTCTGCTGCGACGAGCCGTCCCTGGCTTGGCTTCCACGTTCGCCCGCGCCGTGCTGGCTGCCAAGACCAGTCGCATTGACTCCGCGAGGTCGTCGCGCTCTCTAGCGGGCACCGCGTCCGGGGACTGCGCTGCCAACACCAAGTCTTCCAGACCATCCAGCAGACTTTCGAGCTGCTGCGCGGCGGTTAGCCTTTTAGTCATCGCTTGCCTCTCCGTACTTGCGCGCCAAGGTGCGCTGGATTCGCTTTTGAGCGCTCGCATACTGTACCGGGGTCATTCCAGAGCGCGCCTGTGTTTCGGTGGGTGTCAGCCCTTCAGCCAGGCCGTGGATCACATGCAAGGCTTGGGGGTCGGCGGCGAACATCGCTTCCACTTGCCGGATGGCTTGGCGGGCCGCCAACTCAGTCTCCGGTGTCTGCTCGTCGGCTACCGTCTCCACGGCGCTGGGTCCCTCGTCATCGGCCCCAACCGCAAGCTGCTCCACCGGTTCTTTGGCGGTTCGCGCCCGTTCCTCGCTGGCAATGCTGCGCATGGTCTGCGCCAGAAAGGCGACCAAACTGACGTTCAACGGCCAAAGGCGCGCTCCGGCCAGCGCCCGGTAAAGCGCCTCGTGCAGTAGATCTTCCCAGCTCATAGCCGGCAGGCCGAGCGCGCGCAGCTTGGCAATTTGCCGCAGGCACTGCTGCTCACTAGGAGACAACATGGAGAAGGCGTACGCCACCTGATTGGGGGTCGCCACTTCTCTTTGCTGCGGTGCAGGACTGGTCATCTCATAAATATATGCTCACCCGCAGCCTGGTTGCGGACACGCCCGACACAAAAATTTTTTGTCCGGGGAGGGAGCGCCGGTGCGCATATCTAGGTAAGCGGCTAGTCGCCGCGAACCCGAGAAAGGCATCAGGCACACCATGGCAGCTGAAAACACCCCCGCCGCGAAGGACCCGGACCGCAAGCAGGTCTACAAGATCACCATCGACAAGGTGCACTTTGATGTGCACCAGCCCTTGATCACCGGCGCCGCCTTGCTGCAGCTGGCGGGCAAGGTGCCGGTGGACCAATTCGGCATCTACATTAAGCACAAGGGTGCCCAGCCCGAGCGCATCGGTCTGGACAAGGAAGTTGACCTGCGCGAGCCGGGCGTGGAGCACTTCGTCACCTTGCCGCTGGACCAGACGGAGGGTTGAGCCATGCGCAGGGAGTTCTCGTTGCCGGCGGAGGACATGGAGTGGCTCGAAGGCTGTGGCGACGCCTATGACCTAGCCGCGGAGGCCAGCGTCTTGCGCGTGGTCCTCCACGACTTTGCGGTGCCCGCCGGCTACAACGTCTCGGCGGTCGACGTCAATGTGCGAATCGATCCGGGCTACCCCGACGCCCAGATCGACATGGCCTACTTCTTCCCGACACTGTCGCTTCAAAGCGGGCGCGCTATCCGCGCGACCAGTTCGGACAGCTTCGCCGGCAAGGAATGGCAGCGCTGGAGTCGGCACCGCACGCCTTCGAACCCTTGGCGTCCTGGCATTGACGGCTTGGGCACCCACTTCGCGCTTGTGCAGGAATGGCTGGCGCAGGAACTCAAGAAGGTCTGAGCATGGGCGTGTCGTTGACGTTGGCGCAGTTCCAGTTCGAGGAGTTGGCCTCTCACCTTTTTCCGCCGGACGGCTGCGAAGCCGTCGCCATCGTGTTGTGTGGTCGCGCAAAGTCCGCCTATGGCCATCGGCTGGTGGCGCGCAAGGTCGTGCTTGTGCCCTACGACCAATGCAGCGTCCGCAGACCCGATCGGGTGACGTGGTCCACGGCCATTCTGCTGCCGCTACTGGCGGAAGCGAACAAGCACAACATGTCGCTCGTGAAGGTCCACGGGCACCGGGGGTTTGATCGGTTCTCTGCAATCGATGACGAGTCCGACCGGGCCTTGTTCCCCAGCATTCATGGCTGGATGGATCAGAACCAGCCCCATTGCAGTGTCGTGGTGATGGACGATGGCCGCTGTTTCGGCCGTATCGTGGCGCCCGATGGCAGCTTCGAGACACTGGCGAGAGTGACGGTCGTAGGAGACGACATCCGGGTGTTCGATGCCCCAGGTGACACTCAGGCCGTTCCGGAGCAAGGTCGCCGGATTGCGCAGACCTTCGGCCAGGGCACCTACGAGAAGTTGACCCGTTTGCGCGTCGGGGTTGTCGGGTGCTCGGGAACGGGAAGCCCGGTCATCGAGCAGCTGGCGCGCAACTGCGTCGGATCGCTGGTGCTGGTCGACCCTGACGTCGTTGAACGCAAGAATCTCAACCGGATCCTGAATTCAACGATGGCCGACGTCGCTGCCCGGCTGCCCAAAGTCGAACTCGCGCGGCGAACCATCTCTCAACTGGAGTTGGGCACAGACGTGCTGGCGTTCCAGAGCATCCTATTCAACCGCGAGGTGGTGCGAGCGCTGGCGAGTTGCGACGTCCTCTTCGGCTGTATGGACTCGGTAGACGGGCGGTTTGCGCTGAACAAGCTGGCCTCGTTTTATGCCATTCCCTATTTCGACTTGGGGGTGCGCATCGACGCCGACGGCGCCGGTGGTGTCGACCAGGTGTGCGGTACGGTTCACTACCTCCAGCCCGGCGGATCGAGCCTGCTGAGCCGCCACCTGTTCACCATGGAGCAGGTCCGCGTCGCTGGACTCTATCGCACGGATCCCGGCGAATACCGCAAGCTCTTAGGCGAGGGTTATATCAAGGGCGTCAATGAGGACCAGCCGGCCGTCATTCAATTGAACATGCTGATCGCGAGCCTGGCGATCAATGAGTTCCTGGCGCGCCTGCATCCTTACCGCATGGACTCCAACGGAGACACCGCAACTTTTCGAGTCAGTCTGTCGCATGGCATATTCGCGGGCGAAACGGACGGACCACCTTGTCCGGTCTTCAAGCGCCACGTGGGCCGAGGAGACGTCGAACCCATGCTCGACATGCCCGAACTCAGCGCCGGAGCCAAATCATGATATTGGGTCGTCTTGCGCGTGCCTTCAGGCTTGTAATGGACCCGCGCCTAAAGTACGTCTATGCGTGGGCTGAGGATCCGCCGCCTGTGACCCGTCCCGGCTTTGTCTACTTGATCGGGGAACAACCGAAGCCTTGGTCCGCGCAGCTCATCTGTCCATGTGGATGCGGTGACGTCATCACGCTCAGTTTGATCGAGAACGACAACCCGAGATGGCGACACGCCATCCACCCGCTGGGCTCGATCTCTCTGTGGCCGTCTGTTTGGCGGACCAAGGGGTGTCGCAGTCACTTCTACATCAAGAAAGGAAAGGTGCTTTGGGCCTATCCACAGGACTCGTAGATTGTCGATGACAGCGTGCGTCCGCACTGGACAAGGTTCGTGCGGAGTTCAGAGCGCTGTGCGGCCGAGAACGGGCGAATGTGTATAGACTGACTTGGAGTATGAGGCGGCTCAACGCGCTGACGGCTAGCTTCGCCTAGGGATGGGTCCGCTTTGGGTCGGAGGCCGTCTTTCCCGTCGACTTCGTCGAACGACCACCGTCAGCCTTAAGCCGACTTCAAAGTAGGCGTGGGACCTTTGCTTGGGCGGCCCAATCCGCATACACGCGTGATCCGAACTTCACCTTTGACGTTTTCCCCTCTCAGGCTCCGGCGTTGAGATCAGCAAGTGCGCAGGAAACTGCCGCATGAACTCCATCGAACGCGCAGTCGGCGCATCGAGCCAGGTGTCGTACTGGTCGGCATGCAGGATCACCACCATGCGCTTCTCATCCTGTGGTTTGTGAAAGTGCTTGAACAGTTCGTGGTCGTCGGCATTGACGGTGAGCATGGTGAAACTGAACACCTCATCGCCCGTTGCCTTGCGGTTGCTGGTCCACAGCCCGGCGATGCCCATGGGCAGGCCATCCTTGCGCTGGATGCGTGTGGGAACCGCCACACCACTGCGCCAGTCGGGCTCGTAGATGTACTCCACGGGCACGACGCAGTGCTGACCGTTGCGCCAGGCATCCCGAAAACTGGGCTTCTCCGCCACCGTCTCTGACCGGGCGTTATAGGTCCGCCGCCCGAAGCTAAGTTCACCCGCCCAGTGCGGAATCATTCCGAAGAGACCAGCCTTGACCTCGCGCGGGGGAACGGCCTCGTCGCCCACATCCTTGTTCGGATGCCGGCGGATGAAGGGAGCCTCATAGATCGGCCAGACCTCGGCCTTCACCGTGGGCGGTGGCGCCTCCACACCGAAGTACATCCGCAGGCGCTCCGTGCTGGTCACGGCCACATAGTTCGAACACATGGGGAATTCTGGTCGGAAACGGCCTGCCGCCGTATACTGTACATATGAACAGTATCTGTACCAGCTCAACGCCCGTGACCTTTATGGCGTCCCCGCTCGAGCTGCCTATGCCCGCTGCTCCTGTGCGCGCAGGGTTTCCGTCGCCGGCCGAGGACTTCTCGGTCAACCGGCTGGACCTGACCCAGATCCTGGTCACGCACCCCCAGGCAACCTTCCTGCTGCGCGTGGCGGGCACCTCCATGCGGGACGCCGGCATCGACGACGGTGACACGCTGGTGGTTGACCGAGCCATCAAACCCCACCATGGCCAGGTGGTCGTGGCCGTGGTCGATGGCGAGTTCACGGTGAAGTATCTGCACCAGCGCGCGGGGCGGGTTCGCCTCAAGGCGGCCAACCCCACCTTCCCGGACATCGTGCCCCGGGACGGTCAGACGATCGAAGTGTGGGGTGTGGTCAGTTCCTGCATCAAGCGCTTCGCCGTCTGAACCCCTTCCACCCCTTCCACCCGACGCGAGCGATGCGGCCATGTACGCCCTGGTCGATGGCAACAATTTCTATGTTTCGTGCGAGCGGGTGTTCCGGCCCAGCCTGAACGGCCGGCCTGTCGTCGTTCTCTCCAACACGACGGTTGCGCCATCGCGCGCTCCAACGAAGCCAAGGACCTGGGCATAAAGATGGCCGCCCCCTGGTTCGGGATCAAGCATCTGGAGCAGGAAGCGGGTTTGGTGGCTCTGTCGGCCAACTTCACGCTGTACGGCGACATGAGCGACCGGATGATGAGCCTGGCCGCGGGGCTGGGCCCCACCCAGGAGATCTATTCGATCGATGAGAGCTTCATTGGACTGCAGGGTGTACGCGGTGATCTGGTGAAGCGGGCCAAGACGGTTCGTGAACGCATCCTGCAGTGGGTCGGCATTCCATGCTGCATCGGCATCGCACAAACCAAGACCCTGGCCAAGCTGGCGAACCACATCGCCAAGACCGCGGAACGCAAGCCTGGTAGCTACCCCAGCGAGTTGACGCAGGTGTGCAACCTGGCGACTTTGCCTGCGCAAGACCTGGAGGACGTGCTCCGGGCCTCCGAAGTGGGTGCCGTCTGGGGCGTGGGACCCCGCATCGGCAAGCAACTCCAGGAGGAAGGCGTGCGCACCGTCCTGGATCTCACGCGCATGGACCCGGCCACCATCCGCCGCCGATGGGGCGTGACACTGGAGCGCACGGTGCGCGAGCTCCAGGGGCAGCCCTGCATTGAGCTCGACGACGCGCCCGGACAAAAACAGCAAATCGCCTGCACGCGGTCGTTCGGCAAGCCCATGCACGAACTGGCGCCCCTTATCGAAGCGGTGAGTGAGTATGCCGGGCGAGCGGCCGAGAAGCTGCGCTCGCAGAAGAGCCTGGCCACCGAGCTGCTGGTGTTCATGCACACCTCACCCTATCGGCCCGGGCCGCAACTCTCCCGCAGCGTGGTGGTACCCCTGCGCCGACCCACCGACGACACGCTGGCACTGGCTCAGGCCGCTGCGGACGGCATGCGGTACATGTACGTGCCAGGGTACCGGTTCATCAAGGCCGGGGTCATCCTGGTGGACCTGCAATCCGCAGATGTGCTGCAACGTGAGCTGGATCTGGAGACGCCTGCGGACGACGAGCCGAAGCGCGATCGTTCACAGCTCATGGGCGCGATGGATGCGATCAACGGGCGATACGGCAAAGGCACGGTACACACCGCATCTACAGGAAAGGTCGGTCCTCAGCGGGTGTGGGGCATGAAGCAGGAGCGCCGTACGCCTCAGTACACGACACGGCTTGAGGATGTGCCCGTGGCGAGGGCGTGAGCAGAGCCGATTGTCATACCCCCACCCGTATGATGCCCACCGTGAACTTTCCTCCAGGGCATCCCACACTGCTGCGACACCCAGTACCGGATGGACTCCCTTTCCCGGTGGAGACGGTGCTCGAGTTGCCTGCGGTCGCGTATGAGGTGGAGCAGCGAGATGACTGGTGGATCGTGCGGATAGGGGCCACCGGTGAAGCGGTGTATCAAGGTCCAGGGCCGGTCGAAGTGTTCGTATCCGCTGCGCCATTTTGATGAACCAGCATCCGACGCCGCTATGGCATCCCACAACCGATGGTGTGACCCGCTACCGCGAGACTCGCTTGCCACTGGAACCGCACGAGTACCACGTCATCGAGTTGCCCAGCTTGGAGACCGTGCTCGTGATCGTGATTGCAAACGGCGAGGTGGTGTACAAGGGCGCAGGTCCAGTGAAGGTCTATCGCTCGCCAAGCCCGCTGTGACGTCACATAGATACCGGGCACGTTGAATGGCTGGGTGACTGTTCCAGACTGATCTGAGTCATTCGGGTGCGGATACTGGAGCGGCGGCATTTGCCAGAACCGGCTATTGATCGCTGCAGGCGACAGGCTGCACCGGCCATCATCCGGTCGGCACGCCGTTCCGCCGATAGACAACACAGCGAGAGGATGACGCCGGACGAACTGGATCTGTGGGCAACTGAAGCACTGAGAGGCGGGCAGACTGTTTGGCCCGCTGCCACAGCCTCAACGCGCCCCTTAGTCAAAGCCTGGAAAAAGCGGCCGCCACTTAAAGTCTTCTGAGCACCTCTCCCAGAGCAGAGTCAGCGTAGTCTTTGGCACGTTATATGGAAAGACAAGCAGCCGCTGCATATCTGAGAAGCCAAGGGCACTCTCCTTGCGTCGCTCATCAGTCCAAGTCTTTTCGGTGGCGCGACGCTTCAGGATCTTGTACCCGACATCTTCGCAGAATGACTTCATGTCATCTCGTTCTGCTTCGTTCGCCCAGCCAACGGGGCCAAGAGGCTCGAAGATCTTGGAGCTGGAAGGTTCAATCACGCCAGATAGCACTTTTGCCCGCTGCTTGTCGAGGCCAGTACTTGCGTACTCTTCGCCCAGGAAGCGCGTCAATCCAACGTCCATAGAGACACCGTAGCAAAAGCGCAGCTGTCTGTTTTCAAGGCGCCTTCTGTCCCCGGCAGAAAGGCTTGGTGCGTGCACGGTGTGGTGGCTCTTGCGCACCCGCGTACCCATCAAATCGCCGAGCGTGTTAAGCCCCTGCGTGCCGCTCAACAAGCAGTCGTCAACGATGTAGATGGAACCGTCGGCCGGAGTCGCCTTAAGAGCCGCTGGTAGATTGGGTTCGAACTTGAGCCTGCTCGAAAGTGTCGAGTGTGAAACCAAGTAGTTCATGATCGCTGCGCTTCCGGTGTGCTCACCGAAAGTAGCAATGACCAGTTGTTTCTCCTGGGTGAGAGCAAGCTGCGCTTCAAGCGTCCGCTCTATCGACTGGGAAAGTTCCCACAGGGGATAGAACTTGATGTGACTAAGCAATCTCAAAGCTGCTCGAATGCGCTGAGTAGTTCCGAATTGAAGGAGGAATCCAGAGATCGCTTCGATAGAGATCGGAACTCGGTAGGCGGCAAACCGTCGAGTTAGTTCTACTGCCAAGTTGTGTTCGACCGGACTCAGGGCGGCGAGGCCTGCCAGTTCAAGTCTGTTGCCCGAGCTGAAGACTTCCGCGTCTAGCTTGTCGACGAACCAGCGGAAGACCCATTGCGAAGGAGTGAACTTGGCTTCCAGTTCGCTGTGAGCCGCATCGTGAAAAACCGAGCGAAGCTCGGCCAACACGTTGTAGCTGAAGCCGAGCTTTGCATCGAAAGCCTCGTCAAGCTTGTAGAAGCGAATCGCAAATGTCAGCACCAGGGCCGAATACTGGACCCGCACATCTGTTCTCGTCGCAGTCCATTTCGCAGGGCTGACGGAGCGGAAGATCTTCACATAGTAGGAGCCTGCCGCGGGATTCAAGCCCACGTTCGCGATCTCGGAGACAACAAAATATGTGAAGAAGATTGCGTTTTGGAAGGCGAGAAGATCTGGACTGAACCGAACCCTCAACTCTGAAGATACCTTGTCCAAGACGTCTTCCAACGCATTCATCAACGCTTTTCCCTGCGCAGGTGCTGCGCTGCGCCATCGGAGTGTTGGTGCCAATAGCAGAGGAATGATGGTAGTGGTCGGAGCGTCGTCCGGATCGCGCAATACGTCCTCCTTGACGTACTCTTTAAAACGTCGATACAGGTCAATCAGCGCCTCAATATTGAAGTCAGCGCGACGCAGCCCATAGACGTAGTCGCTGTACCGATCGAGCTTGTGAAAGCGATCCCTCTGCGGTGCAAGATTGAGCTGCTTCTTGAGCCCAGCGTCTCGTTTAGCGTTCCAGTCTTTGAACGTCTGACCGCGAGGAACGTTCGGCTTCATCGCATCCGCGCGCTGCTGGAGGTCTGCGACATCCAAGAAGAGCCACTGCAAGTTGAGAAACGGAACTTTGTCAATCGCTTCAGCGACCGTCGTGTGCTCTATCGCCGGGAAAAGTCTCTTTGTCATGATGTCGAGCTTAATTCAGCAAAGGGCCGTTGGCAGCTCGACGACCGCGTGCTAGACCCCGAAAGAGTTCAAGCAGCAAGATCACTCCATCCCCAACAGTGCCGTCCTCCAGGAATGATCGGTTCAAAAAGGCCGGCAGCGACCGCCGCGGTGTCGTCCTCGCGAGCTGAGCTGCAGCTCAGACTGGTTGCAGCCTTTCGGCCAACATTCATCAGCCGGCAGCTCTCGACCCATTCCAGCCAATAGTCTGCCCAATCAGACCCATCTGCCCCCTCGAAATGTAGGGTGGGGCCTCATGCGAAGGGCGGCAGACTCATATGGGCAGTTGCCTGCACAAGGACGATGCATCGCTCTTTTGCGCGTGTCACCGCGTTGTAGAGCAAACGCCTCTTCTGGTCGTCGCTGCCACCGACGGCTGCTGGCCAGAGCACAATGACGTTGTCGAACTCTCGGTTCTTGGCACCGTGAACTGTCATCCCCTTCCAGCCACGAACATCGCTCCGTCGAGATTGGCGGCGCTGGGAAAAGGACTGCTCGACCAACTTCACGACCTCGCCCTTCGTGAACTCCACCTTCGCCTTGGTTCGACGTTGAATCTCAAGCCATTCGACCACATCTCTGGCCGTTCTGGCATCACCAGCAGCGGCGAGGATGGCAGCGATGGAAACAGCGTCAGCTTGGTCGGCCAACTGGATCGTGGCGAGGTACTCAGTTGCCGCTTTTGCTTCCGACTGTTCCCAAGCGACTTTGTAAGGGCCTGCGCCCTTCTTGGTCTTGTTTGCGGCAGCCCAGGCCAATGCAGCTCTCGAAAACGTCCCATGCGTTGGGGTGATGATCGCGACACGCTTGCCTCCACCGTACCAGCTCAAGTTAGAGTTGATCCATGCACCAGCCAACGGGGCCGTCGACGTCTGCGCAACCATGAAGAGTTTCTCTGATTTCGGCGCTTCGCCGGCGCGAATCGCTCGAGCTGCATTAAGCAACTCATCGACGTTGGTTCGACGAGGCTGCGTAAGTTCTTCGGGCGCGCATACCTCGGTGAGCCAAGCGCATGCTGGGTTGGGGCGAAGCTCTTCGCTGAGGCATTGAAACTCGTCCGCGGCGACGAAGACCTCCAATCTGTTGCCAGGCCTGCAACCATGCCGAGACGATTCACGGTCATGTCTTGGGCCTCATCCACGACGAGGATAGGAAAAGTCGCCGCCACCCAGTTGTGGACCTCCTTGACCTGTGCAAGGGCGCCGGCAGCTTCACATACGCGCTCGTACTCAGTTGGTTCGATGTTTACGAAGCCGAGTGCCGCGGCAAGGGAACGCCAACGCCGAACCAGACGCCATGCGAAGCTGTCGATGGTCGTGCATTCCGTCTTGCCCTTGAGGTTCTGGAGCATCCCAAGACGCTCTTCCAAGCGCCGGCGAGATCCGTGCATGAACGTGAGCGCCAGAACTTTCTCACCGGCATGCAAAGGTGCAGCGTCCAGATGCGCTGACAGTGAATCCATGAGCATGTGCGTCTTGCCGCAACCAGCGCCGCCAGTGAATGCGCGGACCGTCACGGCTGAAACACCCACACCCCATTGGCGTCGCGAACAAAGCGCTGCGTCGCCTCGTCGCCCGCGCAAGCACAGGCCAGACCGCCCAGTAGGTCTGCCGCCCGCGCCCTGCAGCCTGGCGAAGTGGCAATGGCTTCCGCGAGACTCTCGTAGGCGACGATGTCCATCTTCTTCGTCTTCAGATACGCGACTACCGCCGCGGTCGAAGCTGGAGGTTGCGGGCATAGTTCCGCCAACTTGCCTACCACCGTCGCCTCGTCTGCATTGAGGACCCACCCGACAGCGTCTTCGATCATCGCGCCGTTGTTCCAGCGGATGATCGCGCTTGGCGGGGCGGCTTCTTGCCGTAGTTGTTCCGCATAGTCCAGCCCAGCTGCGTCGCCATCAACAATACAACACACACGCCTGTGGAGCCGCTGCATCAGCCGGTGGGTTTCGATGACGTTTGCGTCTTCCGTGGGAACCACCCCGACTTCGATGCCGAAGGGGCGCTGCATCGTGTCGATCCACCCTTCGGTCATCATCAAAGGCCGGAGGATGCAACGTAGCAGTTGGAAATCGGCTCTGCCTTCTGGGACGAGGAGTGCAGGCTGCATCAATGCACTCAACACATCAACCCGGCTGTGTTGGAAAAACTTGCGCTTCCAGTTCGGCGCCGCCGCAGGAAGTGGCGTGTCCAAGAATGGCTCGGCAGAGAGAACCCCGTCATGCTTCTTCAAGATCAGCACCGAGGTCGGGTCTGCCATGCTGGCAACGTGCGGCGAATGGGTCGTCACGAAGGTCTGGGTAGACAGGGCTTGGACCCGCTGAACCAACCGTTGCTGTGCAGAAGGTGGCAGATGGACTTCAGGCTCTTCCAGAGCCATGAGGAACTCTCCACCGCTTGCAGCACGAGCGCGGCCAAGCTCCAGCAGCAGCAATAGACCTTGCATGGAGACCAGCCCGCTGCCTTGTCTCCCCGCTGGAATGCTGAAGCCATCGTTTCCTACGAAGTGGGCTGAAACTGCCTCCATCACCGACTTACTGTCTGTGCTGGTGAGCCTCAACTGAACCTTCGGAGCGTTTGGGAAAGAGCGCGCAAGCTCGCTATTCAGATTCTCGATCAGAGGTTGAATGCCGGGGTCAGCATCGATCGGCTGAGCAGGTGCCCGCAGGCGATCGCGCTCAGCGAGCAGCGCACCTGAAGGCTGGGCCGCAGCCGCCAGCACGGTGCGCTTGAAAAGTTCGTTCCCCCACGAAAAAACTTTGTCCCAAGTCCTGCTCGCGCGCACGAGATAGAAGCTGAGTTCCTGGATGAGCTTGCCCGGGACAGGCGCCGGTGCCTCGTCGGCGAAGGGATCGATGGGATCATCGTGGTCATGAAAGTAGCGAACCGTCTCGACAGCCAAGCTATCTTGGTCGAAGCGCGCTTGAACGCCGAGTTGGCAGCACAGCTTCCACGCGGGGTTGTTGCGCGCCGGATGCACATGGCCTGTCGCCTCGTCAAGCCATTTGACGACTGCCCTCTCATCACGAAACCACTGGCTACTCTGCTCAGGGTCATCACCAGGAAAATCAGTGACAGTTGCCACGACTTTGATCCTATCGGCTGCCTGTGGGTTGGACCCGAAGAAGTCGTGTTCTGTCAGTTCGCGAACTAGGCGATCTCTGCCAAGCGCGAGAGCCAAAGCTTCGATCAGGGTAGTCTTGCCAGTGTTGTTGTCACCGACAAGTACGGGATGTCTGCCGAATTGCACGAAGCCACTTTTCACACCTCGGAAATTTTCGATTCTCAAGTTGGCTATTCGCATTCTTCTCTCCATTTCTATGAGTGTTCGGACCACGGGCTCCGGCCGCCAAGTGCCCTGACCTGCTAGGCGAGTTCCAACGTCTCCTCCTGCGACGAACCATGCGCCAAGTGCAGGTCTAGCGCGACACTTCCATCTTGTCTCTTTGGCGCCACTTAAATAAGCAGGCAACGATGACCTCCGCGACGCGCAGTCAGGCGATTGACGATGGCAGTCGTGCGCACGCCACGGTTATCCGGCAAGACCGCAGCCACACTTCTTGAACTTCTTGCCTGAACCACAGGGACAGGGCTGATTGCGCCCGATCTTTACTCCAGCGGAAATCGGCTGGCTCCTTTGGATTGCCATAGGCCGCCCTCCCGGGCGCCACTGCGGTATCGGATTGGCCTTGATTTCCGCGATCAGCTGGCGTTGGTCCGCGAGAGTCATGCGGGCTAAGGGTGCCAAGCCGGCCGCGTAAGGCTGAAGCCGCTCCATCTCCCTCTCAGCCTCTGAGTAGTTGCCGCAGTAGGCTAGAACGACGGCGTACTGCGCGCGGACATCCAAGTGCCGATTCAGGAGTTGGTTGTCCACGAACACCGGCATGACGTGCTGCTCAAGAATCTCACGCGCGCCCACGAAATCATGCCGTGCGACGAACTCGTCAGCGAGGTCTTGCCCCACTCGTATGAGCGAGTCGATGGCGCCGGCTAAGGCGTAGAACTTCATGGCATGGATTCGCGCGAGAGGCGCGAGTACGTGCAATTTGCCGGCCACCATGGCCTTTAGTTCGAGCGCATCCGCGAGGCGCTTGATGTCCACGTGATCAAGGCCCGGCTTGTTGATGAGCGCCCAGAGCGCGGCTTGCTTCGCACCTAGTACCTGCTCGGGCCGAATGCCGAGAACCGCGAACGTCTCTTCGATCACCTGTTCGACCACCCTCATCGCGCTCTCGTAGCGCTCAAGGCGAAAGAGCGCCGCTGCCGCGTTGTAGAGGAAGACGCGTCGGTGGACAGGCTTGTCCGGCAATCGGCTGTCCAGCTCGCGAATCGCGCGCCGAACCCCCTCTTCGTCACCTTGATTCGAGAAATGGAGCATGCGCTTCATCAGGAAGGACAGAACTTCGTCCTCACCGAGCGCGCCGCTTTCGATCAATTGCTCCATCGCCTCGAACCTAGGCGCCAGACGATCCATGTTCCCGAGCTTCATGTCCGAGAAGACAAGACCATCGAGAGCCCAGTATCGCTGCTCCGGATCTGATCCGTCTTTGGCTACCAGCGCTTCCAGGCCGTGCCAGACCTCTACGGCCACGCCCATTTCGTGGAACATCTCTTCGCCGATGAGGTCCACCAACGTCTTGACGTCCCCAGTGGCCAGCAGCAGCCGCGTGTAGAGCGAGAAGCGCGCCGTATTGCGATCACGCTCGAACGCCATAACCATCAGGTCCTTGAGGGCAACACGAGCCCGTGACGCGACCTCTGCGGACATGCCCGACAGGTGCTGGCTCGCGACAACACGGATGGCGTCATGCAGTCGGATCTCCTTGTTGCCATAGATCTCCACCACCCCTGCGGCTCGTAATGCCCGGATCACGCCAGCAACCGCTCGCTCATTCATCTCAAGGGCCGTGTCCAGCAGCTTGGTGATCTCGGCTGGTAGTAGGCCAATATCGGGCAGGCTCAGCACCGCGATCGTCTGTTGCGCGGCGAGGGGAAACGCGTCGAAGACCTTCGCCAAGATGACCTCTTGCGCGGTCTGGGTCAGGTTGGTCAACGCGTCGACGGCGTCGCACATCTGGTCGATGCGCCCTGAGTACTCTTCGCGAGCAATCGTGGCGGCACTCCTGACGAACAGAGGCATGCCAGCCGTCAGGGTCTTCAGACGCCCCATGGTGGCCGCATCCCCTCGACATCCCCACCCGACAGCCGCCGCCGCAACATCGTCCACACCCCACCCCTTCAGCGGCTCTCGCGTCAACCCCAGAAGGGCTTCGATCTCGGGCAACGTCCCAAACGGTTGCGCTAGGAGCACGAACTTCAGCGCCGACGTGACATCGATCATGCGCTTGAGGCTCTCAGCCGAAACCCGATGCACGTTGTCCAGCACAACGATCGGCGAGAGCCCCTCGCGCTTGAGATAGATGTCCAACTGGCTAAGTGACTCGACGCCAGTGGCGCCCGGCAGCAAAATCTTGCGCACCACATCTGGTCCGGCGCCGGCCAACTTGGCGGCCAGCTCACGCACCAGCGAAAGGGCGAGGGCCTCCCCCGGCGTCTCGGCGCAGTCGAAGTACGCGCAGTTGTGCCTACTTAAGGTGGCCGCCTGAGAGGCCCACGCGGTCTTCCCGGCCCCAGAGAAGCCAGAAACGATCCGGACTCGGGAACTCGAGTCGATTTGAGGCTCGTTCTCTTGCGGGCGGTACTGCTCGGGCGGTGCCGGGAAATCCTGCAGTTGGATCAGGATCTGATCCAGCAGTGACGGCAAATCCGAAACCAAGAAAGTGTGATCCGCATGAGGCGCTTCCCCAGCGGCCGCAGCCTGGACGCGGCCAGCCAGTTTCCAAACGAGGGAGTCGGGCGCCAACATGGCAAGCGGGACTGTGGTGGCTCGGTCGACGCACCATGCGACTGCCTCATCGATATCCGCCCAAGCCGGTGGAAGTTGACCAAGGTCACCAGAACACACGCGGCCTGGCCACAGGATCTCCACGTCGCCCGACAGCTTTCCAGTCTCGACCTGTTCAGCCAAGGACGGCCCCAAGGCTCGGTTGACCAACACCACGAACGTTGCGCGGCCCTGCCGACGGCCCTGCTGGTGCTCTTGCCGCAGGGCATCAAATCGGGCCATCGTCGATTTGATGTCGGCTGGCATGATCGGCTGGCTACGCGTCTTGACCTGGATGTAGAAGCGCCCCGCAGGTGTGACGAGCTCGATATCCTCGTCTCGCTCGACCACCACGGAAGTCGCACCGGTATGCCCTGAAGTCAGAAGACAGGCGGCAGCATAGAGATGCTGATATAGGAAGCCCCGGTGCACAGCCTCAATGCGGATCTCCTGGGCTGGATCGAGCGTCGCGGTATGGGTCATATGGGCAAGAAGACTTGGTTTCGGGTCTCGCGAGGTGCATTCTCCAGCGGCAGCTGATTGCCTCGTCTAGGATGTGACATCCTATTCTGCCCACTGCCCACTGCCCACTGCCAACGGCGGAGCGAGCGTACAAGTCATTTTGGGGCTCGCCGCCCAGCCGCACTTCAATTGATATCGGACTGATGCGCTCGAAAGCCGCCTTCCTGAGGCGGCTATATATTGGATGCTTCAAAACTAAGACGGCGCGGGGCAATGATGCGGCGCCTTACCCAGGGATCCGACGGATGGCAGGACAACGATTGACGGGCGCGGCCGCGCAGACCGAGGCCATGCGGGCGCTGACCCATTCGCGTGCCTGCATCGAATCGTCTCTTGCGCCCTTCGAGCCAAGAAGCACATTCGAGATCTGGTTCTCGACCTTCCGTGGCATCGAAGAGCTGATCAACCTCCCGGGTGAACTGCGAGGCGAGCCGCTCCTCGACGAAATTGAGGGGCTGGCTCTCCTCGACATCGGCGGCATGCAGCGGGCATTGCCATCCATCAAAGCAGGCGTTAAGTCCCGCTTCTCCCGTTTGGTCGCACAGCGGCTGGTGCGCACGCTCATTCAGTTACATGCCATCGCCACATCGTTTGCGACGCATCAGCTGTCTGTAGCTTGGGAGATGGCAACCTTCGGCTCCGCTATCAGCTACCTGCAGTCCCGCCGACGGCATATGCTGGCCCTCCTTCACATGATTCCCGGTGCCTGCCGGGGAACTCACCGGCTGCATGAGCTGGACGGCCTCAACCAGTTCCTCCACCTCATCGAGACCGCCGGTCTGGGCACAACGTCGATGCATCGCAACCTGATGCTGGCCCGGGTGTATCCGGACTTCACCTTAGACGTCGATGAAGTGGGGATCTTGGCAAGCCACAGCTTCAACGGGCTGAACTCGCAGTTTCTGGAGCCCGAGCGAACAGCCATCACCGAAATGACTGACGTCGACTTCAGCGAAATCAAGTTGGCTCCATTGAACCGTCGGCTAATTTTCTCCAAGGCCGAGCTGGAGAACAATCTTGCGTTCATCGCCGCGGCGTACGCGGAGTTCAACCTTCACGAGACGTCATATCGCCAATTGGCCGCGTTCATCCGCAGCTTGCTCCCTCTCGTTGTTGACGAGTATTTCGTTCGACTGACAGTCAAGCGCTTCGACGAGTTGTGCTCCGAGCAGAAGCTACCAGAAGCCCTCAGAAAGGCGCTTGTCGTTGAAGGCGCCGACTACGTCGACAACACCAGCACCTACGCGCCGTTCACGCGCGTCGGCGGCGACCTGGTCACTTCTATCACCCTACTCGGTCGATTCGCGAACCACTGGAAGAATGTCTGTTTGAACCGCGTTCGTCGATACCAGATCCGCTCCGGATTCATCTTCGAGAAGTCAGTCAAAGCAGCGCTGCAGGCCCAAGGGTTCGACGTCACGGAGATCAAGAGAGTGGGCCGCGCGGAGTTCGACGTCGTTGCGACGCTCGACGGCGTGATCTACAACGTTCAGTGCAAGAACAACCTCGTCGACTTGAATCGGATCGAGGCCGACGTCCGAAGGTTCGTTCGCTACAACCGCTCCCTTGACTTGGCCTACAGGAAGGCCCTCGAGAAGGAGCGCGCGCGCGAGCAAACGCTATTAGGCGAGTTGGGCCTGACCGCTATCAAGCACTTCGTTGTGAGCCGCTATCCCGTCGCAACGCAGAACCCCTGCGTTTTGGCCTTCGGCGAGATCTTGCGGTTCAGGGCCATTGCGGTCGGGACGTGAGGCCGATGGCTGGAGCCATCAGTCCTCTGGTGAGTAGCTCGGGTTCTTCCCGTCGGCAGAGCCAGACTGTCTGCATTGCGTCGGGATACTGAACGACTCTTTGTGGCCGATTGCGGCAGTCTAGCTATGACCTCGCTTCTGCAAACAGTCAACCGACATCGCGGATTTCTGAACGTCCGCAACGCGGCGCAGAGCGAACGTTCGGCGCATAAGCCCAGCCGACCGCTCCCGCTGCACAGCTGGCTTTAGCACCAGGAGGATGGCTTCAAGCTCGTCTCGGTAGCGCTATCGTGCGAGCCAAGCGTGAAGGGTGCGCACAAACGGTTGTTCGAGGGCTGCCTTGGCAATGCAACGTAGCTCGTCGACTTCGTTCATTCTCGCAACGCAGTGCCCCAAAGCGAAGCCGCTCGGCCCAAGTAGCTTGGATTCTTGTTCACCTGGATCGCATGCCGTCTTACGTTAATGCAGTTCGCTTACCGCTTATCGGATGAGAAGCTCCGCAACCGGGCCTAAGACTCCCCGAAATCCTACTTAAGAAGTGTACCGCAGGTGCTTGAATTTTCGTTGTATTTGCTTTTACTGTGTGTGTAAGAGATATACAAAACACCTTATAAATCAATGACTTACAGCTGACTCACCGGTAGACGGATGCTGCCGACTGATGTACCTTGTCTGTCGCCACAATTTCACGTCACAACTGTCACATGAGCCCGTTTTCTGAAGCGCTGAGATCCCTCCGTTTCCAACTTGGTCTCCGCCAGCAGGAACTGGCCGACCTCGTCGGCTGTGACCGCACTTATCTCTCGGCGCTTGAGAACGACCAAAGACCAGCACCCACCCCGGAGTTTCTGGAAAGGTTGATCCAGGCTCTCAGCCTGAATGAAGAAGAGGCAGAGGGCCTGCGCTCGGCCAGGAGTCATTCCAGGAGGACGTACACCGTGCCGGGCGACTCACCCCAGGCGACATACGAGTTTGTGCACGATCTATTCACCCGTCTGGACAAGCTGACGACCAGGCATCTGCGCGCGTTAAGCGCTGTATTGCAGATCGGTGATCCGCATGCGGGGAGAGGACGCGCTCGAGCGAGTCGTCCTTCCAGTGCCATCCATCACGATCAAAAGGAGGACACCATGTAAAAAACGGGACAAACCTCTCGGCCTGCCCCGTTTGCGGGATGCAGCTGACGCTACTTCCGGTTGGCACTTGAAGTATCGCGCCAGTTCCCGCGGCGGTCAACTACGCGCGCGCAAACCCCAAAGTTCTCTTCAATCACTGGTGACCAGTGTTGGGAACGTTTGTGCACGCCAGACCATCACCTGGCGCGACTTCCGGCAGTCACATTGACTGTGTGAGGGCCTGTTGTCGCCAAAATTCTGGAGCGACACATGAAAAATCCCATGGGCACACGCTCGGGCGCCATTCCGTACAGGGACGTCACGCCTTCGCAGCAACTGCTACCTAGCCGCAATCCCATCACGATCAGCGGCGACACCTTTAGGGGAAAGTTCAAATCCTTGACATGTGGCAGCACGATCAAGTGCGAGTCACTGACCGAGATCCGTGCAACGGACCTTCTAGAGTTCAGCAAGCAGATTCTTCATATCACCCACCAACCACCGACGCTGAAGTTCAAACTGGACGGCAAACGCCGGCGCTACACCCCTGACTTCGCCGGAAGCCTTGTTGGTGGCGGTCATCTTCTTGTCGAGGTCAAACCGCAAGCAAAGGCTTGCCTTCCGGAAATGAAGGCCTTCTTCAAAGCGGCAAAGGTTGCTGCGGCACAGGAGGGCTGTCGCTTCGCCGTGGTCACCGAGCACCACTTCAGACGACCAGGCATGAAGGATGTGAAACGCCTTCTGAAAATGCGCCGTGACTGGGTTGTCGAGAACCTGGGCGGGCCTCCCTTGGACGAATCACTGGACACCACAGCTGCTTCCATCTGGCACGAAAACCCAGCCCTTCAACGGGCCTTTGAAAACAAGCCGCGCATGTCAATGGCGGAGGTCATCCGCATGCTGGGGAGCACGGATGAGGCCCGGTGGTCGCTGGACCTGCTGCTTCTCACACGCACGCTCGCATGGCCCATCTCGCAGTCGCTGGGCCGCCACACGCAACTTCACATTTACTCGGAGATCGATGATGAGCAACTCTTCATTTGATGTTGGCAGTGAGTTCTGTCTTCGCGGGAAAAACTACCGTGTGACATCAGCAACCAAACAGCGCCTCGTACTCGAAGACATCAAGGCTGAGGAGGTCGAGGTCAAGAAACGTTCCGAGCTTGTCGCCGCATACAAAGAAGGCCATCTCGTTTTCAGCGACCTTCTTGCGACGGCCTCATCGAACTTGGAGGAATTCCAACACGAGAAATCGTTGTCCGACTTCCCGGCTCGCTTGAAGAATGAGGCCGCAGGGAAGCTTCACTATCTGCGAAGCATCTGCCCTCGCGGCCATGTGCTCTTCAGTCGGCGTGAGCTCCGGCAAAAACTGCAGGAGTGTCACGCCCAACTCCCAAAGGAACTTCTCACACCTCGTGCGCCCAGCATCGCCACCTTCTACGAATGGCGTAGCCGGTGGATGAGGTCTGGCTACCAGACGCGAAGTTTGGTCAACCGATACGACCTCCGCGGCAGGAAATGCGACGAGACGAACCCGCGTGTGTTGCCTTTCCTTGAGCAAGCCATCGAAGAGACCTTCCTCAAGCCGAATCACCCTACGGTCGCAGAGACCCTTGATCACGCCAACGGCTTGATCGCAAAGTGCAATCTGAACGTGCCTCCGATTGACGCCATTCCGAGGGCGACGAGAAACCAGATCGTGCGGGAGCTCCGCAAGCTCGATCGCAAACGTGTTTTGGAGAAGCGATACGGAAAGGCCCACGCAGAGGCCGCCACAAGCTTGCGGGGAAGGAAAGAGGAACCCGAGCGGGTGTTGGAGCGAGTTGAGGTTGATCACACTCCGCTCGACGTAATCGCTCTCACCAGCAAGGGGGGCATTGCAGCAAGGCCATACCTCACCGTCCTCATTGACGTGCGCAACTCGCATGATCTTGGGTATCTGGATCAGCTTCCAACCGCCAAACTCGGGTTCCGTCCTTCGCGCACTGCGGGTCGGCGATCCTGCCGAAGGACGATCTCATGCGAAAACTGAAGATCAAGAGTGAATATGACGCACACGGCGTCCCGCTTGAACTGGTCCTGGACAACGGCCTCGAGTTCCACGGCAACGACTTGGAGGGCGCCGCGCTGGATCTGCAAATCAAGGTGGTGTATTGCCCTCGTCGGCAACCCCGCTTCAAGGGGGTGGTCGAGAACTGGCTCAAGCAGATTAACTACCGATTCATGCACCTGCAGCCAGGCACCACTTTGGATCGCTACTTTAAGCGGAACGATCTTGATCCGTATCGGGACGCAGTGATCCCTCTTGAAGATCTCAAGCGATTCATCTGGAAGTGGATTGCAGAGGTGTACAGCCGCCGCTTCCATCGCGGCCTTCAAACCTCTCCTCGCGAAAAGTGGCGCGACCTCGTGAAGCTCGGCCCCCCGGTCCTGCCTAAGCGCATGGACGTCGTCACCTTCTACACGTCGCCCATCCACCAGCGAATGCTGAGCTCCAAGGGCATCGAAATCAACTGTCAGTTCTACAGGTGCGACGAACTCACAGACGTTCTCGAGATCCACGGAAAACTTGAACTTCAGGTTCGTCCTGACCTGGACGATATGGGCAAGATCAACGTCTTGCACCCCGACACGCAATCGTACTTCTTGGCGTACTCCACGAATCCGTCGTATGCGAACGGCCTAAGTGTTGAGGAGGACAAGTGGATCCGCAAGCTTGCCCGAGAGAAGTACAGCGCGCTCGACGACGAAACAGCCATGCTGCTGGCAAAACAGGAGATTCGCGAAGAGATCGCTGCGATGCAGAAGGAAAAGATTGAGGAAGCCGACAAGCCTAAGGCGAAGGCCTCTCGGAAAGCCAAAAAGACCACGGGCAAGCGAACGTCAAAGGCGGCTCACGCAGCTGCCTCGGCAAGCAAAGCCATTGAGTCCGCCGCAGTGGATGCTGAGCCCCACACTCCTTCGGTCGCTCCCAAGCGCATGCCGAACTTCGAAAAGCTCAAAGCCTTCCCGAGCGGCGAACCGACCTTGTTCTAAGCCTAGGAGAACAGCATGAAAAGCCAATCCTTTGCTGACCTTGATGCCATTGAGGAAAAGGTGTCGTCATTCAGCAATGTCCTCATTCAACACGCGCCTCTGCAGGCGGGCATCGACGCCCTGAAGGTCCTCAAGACCGCATCACGACACAATCGGAAAAGGGCGCGAGGCGCCCTCATCTATGGCCTCTCCGGCGCCGGGAAGACGACGCTTTGCAAATGCCTGGAGGAGCAGTTCCCGCGGTACGATGCAGACGACCGAACCATCATCCCTGTTCTCTTCGTCGAACTACCTTCTCTGCCCACGCCGAAAGTCATTGCGGAAGCAATCCTTACCGCGATGGGCGATCCGATGGCGCACAGTGGCACGGCGGAATTCAAACTTTCGCGGGTGCGCACACTGCTTGCCGCGTGCAAGGTCGAGATTGTTCTGATCGATGAGGTCCAGCACATCTCGGACAATCTCGATGGCCGAACGCGCGATATCGCCTCAGACACCCTTAAAAATCTCATGAACGCGACGGGGATCCCGTTTGTGTTCTTTGGGTTGCCTTCGGCGTCGAAGTACTTTTCCAATCGTATGCAGCTCGGCCGTCGGCTCAATCCTAAGATCGATCTGGGCGTCTTCTCGTACGACACCGACGCCAACCAGGACCTGTTCGCAACGCTGCTCTTGAGCTTTCACGAGAAGCTGCCGTTCAGCGGCGATTCTGCCTTGATCGACCCGGAGCTCACACCGCGGTTTCATCGGGCCTGCTACGGCTTGATTGGTTCCCTCGCCATGTTGTTAGAGGCAGCGGTCCGAATTGCGCTTCGAGCGCGTGCGAACTCACTCACCCGAGAACACTTGAGGAAGGCCTTTGGCGAGGAGGTGTATCTCGGCTGTAAACGCAACCGAAACCCTTTCGATGAAAAATTCGACCATCGTCCCTTGGTCGACGTGGGGGAACCGTTCTTCGGGTTCGGAAAATGATCGCGGGACCTCTTCTGGTAAGACCTCTGCCGATGGAGGGTGAGAGCCTTCGAGGGTACTTGTTGTACCTAGGTGAATTGAACGGGCTCGGCAGCCTACTTCTGGAAGAGGTCCTGCGCACCGGATTGCGGAGGTATCGGTCGTACAAGGCGGCGGTTGCCGCTTTGTCCGGCCTAGAAATCTCACAGCTTCCTAAGATCTGGTGGCAAGAAGAACGACACGCCTCACGGTCTCCCTGGACCTACGGTATTGCGCTGCCGTCCTCTGAAGTTCGCCACGTTCAATGCTCCATTTGCCCGCGATGTCTTCAAGTGCAAAGCCGCGCTCGGGCTGAGTGGGAAATCTCCGTTTTTTGTGTATGCCCAGATCATGCCTGTCACCTCATTGACGTCTGCCCAGGTTGCAGCAAAGGCATCTCGTGGCACCGCCCCGGTGTACGCAAATGCGCTTGCGGATTCGATCTCGCCAACTCGTCATCCACTGCGGCCGCGCCAGAGGTCGTGGCCCTGTCCGCGCTACTCTCGGATCGCCTAAGGGGATTTGCAAGCACGGATACACATGGTGCCCTTGGCTTTCACAGGACATTGAAGCGCATGGATGTGCGAGCCATGGTAGGGACAGTCGAAATCCTGAAAATGCTCCCCTCTCCTCTTTGCGCACTTCTCTCCCCTCGCTCGTCCGATGACCACATCAGTGAACGCCTTGCGCGCCAGACCTGGGCGCAGACATCGGCGGCTCATAACCTGGCCCACTGGCCAAAAACATCAACCTCGCACTTCAACACTCAGCCAAGGAAACTTCCGGAGGCGAAGGCAAGGTCTGCGATATTCACATCATCAAATGGCCGCATGCCCTCTTCCGACTAGCGCCGTCCAAGGAGAAGGCCGAACGGATAGGCCTGCCGATGTTGCTTCGTGACGAAGTGGATCGCTTCATTAAACGGCAGTCGGTGACAGCTCGGGGAAAAACGTACTTCTTGTTGTGCAAGCGGCCACCGCCTCGGAAGGCCGCATGGGGGCACACTTGTTTCAACGACAGGTCTCAGACCATCCGAGACCACTTTCTTGTATCGAACGCCGCCATGGCGCATGCTTTCGGCGTTTCCATTCCCCGTTTAGAAACGCTTGTAAAAGCCGGGCTTGCGCCGAACAACACAAAGCCTGTGCGTGCAGGGGAATTGGACTCCTCAATGCGCCGCCTCTTTTACTGTGCCGTCGGACGTACATGGGGATACAGGCGCCTTCAGGATCTGCTTGCCCGAGGGGATTCCGACGCGCGTGGCCTACGTCGTGCCGTCGAGGAACTCAGCGGTGGAAAGTTTGGCGCATCAGACCCCGCGCGGAAGAAGAAGTAGGTCTTGCTCTTCGCACCAGAAACATTTGCTGCTCAAAATCGGGGGGATGTAGTGATTGAAGTTCATACCAAACTGCTTGTTCGGCCCGTTGCACGCTCAGGAGAGCTCGCGCAAGCGGTGTTGTTGCGAGTCTCTGGCGATAACGCGTTGAGCTCCCCTCGATCGCTGGCAACCTTAGGATGGCGGGGCGACAACCTCGCAGAATGCCTAAACGGTGGTCTGACACCCCAAGGCCCCATCAACGGCTTAGGCCCGCTCAACCGCTCTGCGGGCAACCGCGTTCCGAGCAGATTCTGGACATTGAGAAGGTCGCGCTTCTGTCCAATTTGCTTGCAGGAGGCCCTGTTTTGGAAGGCGGAGTGGGGGCTTTGTTTTACCGTCGCATGCACCATTCACAAGGTAAAGCTCGTGGATCGGTGCTCATGTGGCAAAGAGCTCCGATGGACCAGACAGAACTTGCACTCCTGCACCTGCGGTGAGGACCTCCGGTGTCTTTCCACTGAGCCAGCATCTAAAGCAGCGATTTACATGTCTGCAGAGATTCAGATAGCTGGCGAGACCTGCTGGCGAGACCTGCTGGAGCGACCCTTCAGTCAATGCGGCGGATCACCTCTGCGATCTCCTGCATCGTATCTGGCTGCTGGGCGCGCATGTCGTGGGCACGGGGGTCAAGCGTAAACAGCTATCTGACTTGCACGATTGTCGCCGAGCAACTGAAGTCGTGGAAGCGGCCGGCAGTGTTCTTGGCCATTGGCCGGAGGCGTTTTTTGAGCTGCTTGACGAGCTTAGCGCAGGAACTCCGCCGAGCAAGTCGAATCGTGTAGCAGCCGCCTTTGGCCCTGTCTACCGTGACATGTATGCAAAGGGAACATGGCGAGCCTTCACCATGCTCCGAGAATCGTTCGAGCAATACATCCGCTTGAGGTGGACGGGACAAGTTGCGAAGCGAAACCGCCGACTTGGAGACGAGGCGGCAACAGAACACGTCTGGATGCCTGCGACCCGAGCAGCAAAGGAGTTGGGCTGGAGAGCGCCGCGCCTTCGGCGTGCGATAACAGCAGGGATACTGCGTGGACATGTCAGAGCTCTTCCTTCAGGAAGGACCATGTCTGTGGCCCATCGAGAAGACGTAGATCAGGTCAAGAAAGAGCAGCTGCAGTGGGTCGATATGAGTAGTGTTTGTCGAATCCTCCGGATTGGAAAGCGACGCGCGAAAGAGTTGATGCAGATGGAGAGGCTTCGTCCAGTAGCAGGGCCAAGTGTGGACGGATCATCAGTCTGGCGCTTTAGGCAGATCGACGTGACCGAGTTGGCGAGGACACTGAAAACGGAAACTCCTGTATAGCCTGCTTGCGCCAAGCTTGGACAGACCTGAGGACTTCTAATAGGGCAGAATGAACCGATGACTACCTTCGCAACCTCTCTCAAGAAAGAAATCGCGCGCATCGCGCGCAAAGAACTGCGCGATGAGTTTGCAATGCTCCGCAAGAGCTCCGCTAGCTATCGTTCCGACATCGCGGAACTCAAGCGAAAGATCAAATCACTGGAGTCTCAGGTCAAGTCGCTGGGGCGTTCGACCTCAAGGGCCGAAGTGGCGCCCAAGGAGATTGCTCCGCCTCCTCGGTCGACGCCAGGGCGCAAGGTGAAATTTGGTCCCACCGACTTGTTGACGTTGCGCCAGAAGCTTGGTTTTACCCAAGCACAGATGGGCACACTAGTTGGCGTATCGTCCCTTTCGATCTACAAGTGGGAAAGCGGGCAGGTGACTCCTCGGGCTACGCAGCTTGAGAAGCTCTTGGCGGTCCGCAAGATCGGCAAGCGTGCTGCAATGGCGCGCCTGCAAGCCTAAGATAGTCTCGCGTGTAAGAAGGCGATCTCTGGCAACTTGCGTTCAGTAGGTGACCAATCATAGAACGAGGTCCGGGCTTTAGATTGCACAATGGATTTCAAGGCTGGTGATGGCAAAGACAACCGCTGAATCGAAGATGCGTTTGCAGGAACTTGAACGCCTGGCAGAAGAGGCGTTTGCGTCACGAGCCGACGCTCGTAGCTGGCTATTGAGGCCACATCCGTTGCTCGAGGGAGCGTCACCGCTCCAAGTAGGAAAGACCGAGGATGGGGCAAGAAGAATTCAGGACATGCTTGTCGCTATCAAGTATGGAGGAGTGGTCTAGCTTGGCATGTTAGATATAGCGCGTGCGGCGGGACGACCACCAACGTTCGTCAATCTCAGTTCCGCACAGTGCGGGCAAGCCCAAGACGCTTAGTTCAGTTTGAATTAGACCGGCAGCATCTCAGTCTGCCGGACTATTCGCCCTGCCGGAGACCTCTAGAAGCTTTCGAGAGCAAGCGCAGCACACGGGGATTTGCCCCGTCCAATACGTGAATGCCATCGCCAAGTTGAGGTAGCTGGACTTCGTAGGCCTCTCCCACCCATTTGGCCACGGCTGCAGATCGGCTGATGCCCCCTTGGCAGTGCACGACCAGCCGTATCTCATCGGGCGTTTCGTGGTGCCGGCCGACAAACTCAACAATGCGCCGCGCGTCGATGAGTTCGGGCGCCTTCTCCTCGTCGTACTTGCAGATCACCTTGTGTTCTTCTTCTGACATCTGGTCTCGCCACTCAGGCTCGCCAGGTTTTTCAAAGGTGTCCACAAAGTGCAGGATCAGATGGTCTCGAAACTGGTGCAGGTGTTCGGGGCGGTTGCACTCTTCAAACTGGTTGAGGATCGAAATGATCACGGTGTCCGAACTCGGCGCAAGCTTGATCGCGTCTTTCACCCCCATGAAACGCACGTCCTTCAACATAGGTTGCTCCTTAGTCTTGTGCGTTGGACATGCCCAGCGCGCGCAAGGCAGGTTCAAAATCTCTCCAGAACCGGTCCGGACCGGAGACCCATTCACCAGCCAGCTCTTGTAGCGGTCCTTGAAGTTCAGCGTCTGATGTCAAGCCCAACTCGAGCAGTTTTCTCACGTCGCGCTCATGCAATCCGGGAAAGAAGTACAACTTGCTGATAGCTAGGTCGACGGGTGAGACGACATGGAGCTGCAAAAGGGAGGTGCCAACATCAAGTCGCGTTGCTCGATCCCGGAATCGCTCTGGCAGGCACGACTTCGTCTCGAAGTAGCCCGGATCCAGTGCAAGCCGAGGCGACGGCACGCAAAGGTGAGGTGCAAGGCCCCAATGGCGCGCGTCCACGATGGCATCGACATCCCTGGGGACGCGCTCACCGTCGTAGAGATGCATGGCCGCACCGCCGGCCAAGTACATGTTCAACGGCGCGCGTAGCTGCATTTCCTCCTCAATTTCCCGGAAGAGTTGCCAGATTTCCTGGGCGATCTCGGTATCAAGAAACAACTTATGGGTCATGGTGACACCCGATGTTCTGCGCTTGGCATGCTGCGTTCAGTGCTTGAGACCGGAACGCATGTTCAGACTAGCCCACGCCGTCAGGTAGCGGGTCAGGAAAACCTTCAGCGCTCGCATGCTGGACACCCTCACGTTGTCTAGCGGCACGATGGACGCGAAGACATCTTTCGGCAGGCCCCAGTCCTGAGCGATGTCCTCCAGCGCAAACGGGATGGCCTTGCGGACGTCGGCGGCTGACGGGCGCCCGAAATGCAGGATCGTGAACCGGGAGCGCAATGCCTCCGGCAACCAGGTCAAGTCATTGGCGGTGGCGATGAAGACCATCCGCGAAAGATCGCACTCCGCCTGAAGGAAGGAATCGAACCACCGGCGGGCGCTCTCCGGCTCCAAGATGCCCAGCAGAAAGCTGGAAGCCGGCGGCGTGTGACGCTCGCCGTCGATGACCTTGTCGATCTCATCTAGCAACACCAGCGCGGATGCCGACTTGTCGTTCAGCAAAGGTTCGAGCAAGACAGAGGGCTGGCCGCTTGCCCACCCTCGCGAAGTACCCGTAAGGGTTCGGATGTCGGACATGCCACCCAGCCCGATCGCCCGAAACGCCAGACCCATCTCCTCAGCGAAGCGCCGGGTGAAGCGGGTCTTGCCTACACCGGGTGGCCCGAGCAACAGCACCGGGCGCAAGCGGAATTCCAGCACCCCAAACTGGCGACACGTCATGAGTTCATCAAAGATGGAGCCGACCGCCGCGCTGGCCCAGGGGAACTCGGCGAGCAGTTTGGTCTGGCTTTCCTCCAGCCGGGGAGCATCGGGCAGCAGGGCGACAGGCTGCGCAGATTCCAGCGGCTTGAAACGCTCCAGCACAGCTTTGTCGCTGGAGTCGTTGGCCGGGGGCACTGGCCCGCGCACAACGATGCGATATGGCACCTTCTGGTCTTCCGCGCCGTATGTCGCCGGTACCGTCGCCGGCGGTTCCTGCGCTTGTTTGACCGAGACTTGACCTCTACGAGCTGCCAGCACCGCATCATTGGCTTCGGTGAGCCGCTTGAGGACAGAGTCGTACATGCCATTCTGAAGCGGATCCATCCTGGCGGCCCCAGCTGCTTTCGTGTCGGACATAGGATCCAAGAGGGCTCCGTGCCTCAGCGCTACCCAGATGGGCGGAGCTGTCTCCGTGTGAAACTCCAACCGGTCACAGGTTGTCCATTCCCTGTTCTGGGGTCTGCCGTACTGGACGAACAAGCTCAGCAACTCCGCGGCCTTGAAGCACTCCATGAATCCCAGTGCTGCCGTTCCGCGCCACATCAGATTTTTCAGCAACTCCTGAGCGCGCTCCATGCACGGCCAAAGGGATTGGCCGACCAGGCGGCCCACCGGCAGCTCCAGCGTGGCGGCCGTCAGGATAAAGATTCGCTCCGTGGACTCACTCGACTCCCGGCGCTTGATGGTGATGCCTGCTGCGCAGAGGTGGGCCGTGGCAAAGGCGTGAAGCAGGTTCACTGACCAAGTCAGCCGGTCGAGGAGGCGGAAGAGATCGATCATGAAGGCCTCCACGTTCATGTCCGCTGCGTGGGTTCTTAGCCACCGACCGATGTACCGAATCGAGGCGCAGCGCAGTGTCTCACTGCTTCGCGGGTCAAGCGCGTGGCAGACGTACCGCTCCAGCTCAATCAGGTGCGCGCCAGATCCACTGGGGAATGGCAAGGCCAGAAGCAGGGGGTGTCGAAGCTGGAAGGGGAGGTTGGTGAACAGAGCTTGCGCCCTGGCGGGAATGCGGAATTCCGGATGTGATGTTTCCATGCTGCTCTCCACAAGAACGTTGCGGTTCAAGCTGCGCAGCAGCCTTCGGAGAGCAACCAACAGGGCGGGGAATCGATGTGATTCCCGCCCGCTTGGGGTGAACTTTACGGCCGAGTCAAGGACGTTGCAAGGGCTCTCAAACTCCTCTCAGGTGATGAGCTGTGTAGGAGATATTCGGGATGCAACGAGATGACATTAAGGTCGACTTTTTTCATAGGGAGATGCTCAAGATCGACCGCCTGTCATTTCGTTTCGACCGATATGTATGCATCGCCAAGTGGTCTTGCTTTTCAACGCAGAGCCGGGTGCGAAGACAACTCTTGTGACCCTCCGACAGCTCTTCACTCCCCTCGCGCGCAACACCTTTGTCGACGTTGAGTCTCGCTTATCTGGTTGCCATATCGCCATGAGCATTGGCACTGCGCGTTGCTGGCACTACCGTTCATTTCAGTTTTGCGCGCCAAACGCCTCGTGCCTTCCCTGCACCGGTCGCGGCGCCGTCCGTGTTCAAGCGCTCCAGTTGCCAGACATTCGCGCGTGAAGCGGCGTTGAGCGCCGAGGTCACACTCGCACCCTCCGTCATGTCCTTCAACTCGTACTCCAACCGTGCCTCGCCGGTCTCAGCATCGAAGGTCAGCTGAACCAGCCGCACATGGGCGAGGTCCGGATGCTCGATAGCGTCGTACAAGCGGTTCCAATCCCGTTGCATCAGGCGCAGAGCGGCCTTCTCGCTCGCCTCGCGCGGATTGACGGCGGGTGCCACCGGTGCCGACCTGGCCTTGAGCTCGGCTTGCAAACGGTCCAGCTCCACCTGCAGGCCTTGCCGGATCTGGTGCTGCTGCCAGACCTGCCAGCCTGTGAAACTCGCGATGGACAGCAGGATCACCGCCGTGACCAGCCAGATGACTTTCCACGCACGAGGCTCCACGAACTGGATGCGAACGGGCTTCATGCGAGCACCTCCCAATGGCCCGCCCACACCGCCGGTGCGTGTGGCGACTGCCGCTGATGGGGCAACACCTGGGGCGAGAAACGAACGCTCACGCCCTCCACTGGCAGTGCAGCCGCAGCCGAATCGATCAGCTCGGTGACGGCGCCCGGCTCGTGCACGCTGACGCGCCGAACGCTCCTGGGCCGACAGCCCGGGGCACTCGCCGCCGTGGTCCACAAGGGCTGCATCGAAGCCAGACGTCCACCACGCAGAATCGGTTACCGGTCTTGTTCCGTGTCGGGCAATGGCGTGGCGGACAAGTCTTGCCCACTGCCCTATCGGCACGCGCACGCGAAGCTGAAGAAAAAAGTGGCTCGGCCCATATACGCGGTCGCCCTGCCCGCGGGCGCGCGATCAAATGCCCTGGGCAAAGTGGCGAACGGGCCCCACAAACCTTGCTGGAAAGAAGTGGCCGCACCACGGCAACGCACACCAGGCCGGCCCGCCGCACCCGCTTCGAACCCGTTGCGCCCTGTGGCATGCGCTTGAGGCACCGGCGCGATCAGGCAACCACGTCATGGCAGCCGCCTCTGCATGGCGCGCTGCCAACTTGCAGGTCGACCGACATGGTCCGAAAGCGCGGTCACGAAGGCCTTCAAACGGGCGCTGGGACGTCGCAACGCCCGCACGAGATGGATGCCCGTGATCTCGGCGGGGGGCATTCCCTTCGGATGCAGAGCCACCAGTTCTCCACTGCCAATATCGTGCCCCACCACCCAGTCCGGCAGGCGCACGATCCCCGCACCCGCCACCGCAGCCTGCCGCTGCGCTTCGAAGTCATCGGACTCAAACACACAGTGGCGATATTGCAGCAAGTCGTCCCCCAGGACTTCGCGCCATCCCAGGGGACTTTGGCTGCGGCGCTTGTCGATCAATCGATGGTTTTCCAACTCATCCAGCGAATGGAGAGCACCGTGGCGCGCCAGGTAATCCGGGGCCGCACACACCACGTAGGTTTGGTCGGTCAGCTTGGTGCTGATGAGCGTGCTGTCTGGAAGGCTGCGCAAAGCGGATGGCCAGATCCAGCCGCTCCGTGGTCGGATCGGCGATCCGCTCCGTCAAGTCCAGCTCAACGCTCAGGCCCGGATGGGTATGGAACATCTGCGCGAGACAGGGAACCACGTATCGGCGCCCGAATGTGGGCAGGCAACTGACCCGCAGCACGCCCTCCACCGCCGCCTCGAACGAAACCACTTCGCTGCGTGCGTCGGCGAGATCGCTCAAGATCTTGACGGCGCGGCTGAACAGGAGCTTGCCGGCATCGGTCGGGCGCAACGCACGCGTCGAGCGTGTGAACAGCGACGCCTTCAACTCTTCCTCCAGCGCATCGATCTGCCGCGCCACCGAGGACACAGCCACGCCTCTGCGCCGCGCGACCGCAGAGAACGACCCCGCACGCACCGTATCGACGAAAACCTCCAGGTTCTCCATGGTGCGGGCCTGACTCATCTTTGCACATCCTGCAAAGACGTTTCGCGAACGCTGGGATTGTTCTCAATGAATGACATCCCTACGATTCTCTTGACTTCAACAGATTTGAGCAAGCAGAGCAAAGGAGATCACATGGCGACGCCATACGACGAGTTGTTTCTTTTCATCGACGGAGAGTGGATCGACCGCAGAGACCGCGAAACCTCCGCGGTGCTCAACCCGGCAACAGGCGGTGTGATCGGCCACGTGCCGCACGCGCGTCAGGCCGACCTGGAGCGAGCGTTGCAGGCAGCCGATCGTGGTTTCGCCGTCTGGCGCAGAACAGCCGCGTACGACCGGGCCAAGGTGCTGCGCCGCACGGCCGAACTCCTGCGCGAGCGCGCCGACGCCATCGCCAAGCAACTGACCCTGGAACAAGGCAAGGCGCTGCACGAGGCGCAGTATGAAGCTGCGCAGCTCAGCCGACTACTTTGAATGGTTTGCAGAAGAAGGGCGCCGCGTCTACGGGCGCACCGTCCCTTCCAGGCGCCCGCAGGTGCACCAGCGCGTTCACAAGGAGCCCATCGGCCCTGTCGCGGCCTTTGCGCCCTGGAACTTCCCGGCCATCACCCCCAGCCGAAAGATCGCAGCCGCGTTGGCGGCAGGTTGCTCCGTCATCATCAAGCCAGGCGAGGAGTGCCCCGCGACGGCCCTGGCCATCGCCCGCGCCCTGGATGACGCGGGGTTGCCCAAAGGCGTGCTGAACGTGGTGTTCGGCGTACCCGATCAGATCTCGCGCCACCTCATTGAGTCGCCAGTGATCCGAAAGGTGTCGTTCACGGGCTCGGTCCCGGTGGGGCGCGTGCTTGCCGCCCAGGCCGGTCGGGCCCTCAAGCCCATCACGCTGGAATTGGGTGGGCATGCCCCTGTGCTGGTCTTCGCCGACGCAGACCTCGACACAGCGGCTCATCTTCTGGCCGCAAACAAGTTCCGCGGCACAGGGCAGATCTGCCTGTCGCCCACGCGCATTCTGGTGCAGCGTTCTGTGTATGAGTCATTCCTGGACAAGTTCGTCGCCCAGACGCAGGCCTTGAGGATCGGTGATGGCCTCGATCCGGGGACCCAGGTCGGACCGGTGTCCAATGAGCGGCGCATCGAGGCCATCCGGGCCCTCGTGGCCGACGCACGCGCATGCGGTGCCACGGTGCGGGCCGGAGGCGAGCGCATCGACCGGCCGGGCCTATTCTGGCAGCCCACCATCCTCGCGGATGTGCCGGCGCATGCGAAGGTCATGCACGAAGAGCCTTTCGGCCCGCTGGCCATCGTCCTTCCGTTCGACTCGATCGATGACGCCCTCGCGGAAGCCAATCGATTGCCCTACGGGTTGGCCGCTTACGCATTTACCGAGTCGGCACGAACCGCCATGCGCGTGAGCAACGAGCTCGAGGCCGGAATGATCGGCATCAACCACGCACAGATGATCGTCTGCGAGTTGCCATTTGGCGGCATCAAGGACAGCGGTCACGGCTCCGAAGGCGGCGCCGAGGGCATTCAGAGCTACCTCAACACCAAGTTCATCAGCCAAGTCTGAACCGCATCCCCCTTCGACAAGTAGGAGACATCGACATGAAGTTCACGCAACGCGCCCTCGGGATCACTCGCGCACTCGCATTGGCCGTTTCAGCCGCGGCGTTGTGCGGCCATGCCCTCGCCCAGGACACGTACCCCAGCCGCCCGATCACACTGGTCGTCCCGTTTCCCGCTGGCGGCGTCACCGACGTGGTGGCGCGCGAGCTCGCGCATCGGCTTGGTGCTGCGCTCGGGCAGCCCGTGGTGGTCGACAACCGGGCAGGCGCGGGGGGCAACATCGGCACGCAGGCGGTCGCACGCGCCGCGCCGGACGGCTACACGCTGGGCGTCCTGACCGTCAGCGCACTGTCCATCGCGCCCCACTTGAGCCGAAAGCTGCCGTTCGATCCCTCGCGCGACTTCACGCCGATCACCAATCTGGTCAATACACCCGGTGCCTTGATCGCCGGGCCTGGCACGCCTTTCAACAGCTTCTCGGAGTTCGTCAAGTACGCAAAAGCGAATCCGGGCAAGGTCACCTACGCCAGCGTCGGCCCCGGTTCGATCCCGCACCTGACTGCGGAAATCCTGGCCAAGGCGGTCAAGGTCGACATGGTCCACATCCCCTACAAGGGCGCCGCACCCGCGATGCAAGACCTGCTCGCGAACCACGTTGATCTGTCCTTCGAGACGTCACTGGCCACCACCATGTCCCACCACGCCAATAAGCGCATCAAGGTGTTGGCGATCACTGGGCCGAGTCGAGTCAGCGTATTGCCCGATGTGCCGACCGTGGCCGAATCCGGCTACCCCGGCTTCGGCGTGCAGGGGTGGTTCGGCCTCCTGGGGCCGCGCGGCCTGCCGCCGGCCATGGTGGACAAGCTCAACCAGGCGGCCGTCCAGGCCTTTGCCGACCCTGCGCTGCGGCACCGGATGGAACAGCTCGGCATGCAGCCCGACACCAGCAGTCCGCAGCAGTTCCGACAGTTTCTGGCGGTGCAGGACAAGGCTTGGGCGGAGTCGGTCAAGGGCCTGAACATCACCCTGGAATAAAGGACGGGAACCCCATGCAAGCCATCGTTTTCGACGCGTTCGGAGGTCCCGAGGTGCTCGTGTCCCGCGAGGTCGAACGCCCCTGCGCTCGCCCCCATGACCTTCTGGTGGCCAATGCCTCGATCGGCGTGAACCGGGCCGACATTTCACATCGAAAGGGGGCCTACGGCCGTGCCCACTTCGGCGACTCGGACATCATGGGCCTGGAAATCGCCGGCACCGTGGTGGAGCTTGGATCGCAGGTGCGCGGCTATGCCGTGGGCGACCGTGTCATGGGTATTGTGGGTGGGGGGCGCCTATGCCGAGTTTTCCCGCATCGATCATCGGATGGCCATGCGCGTTCCGCCGGGGCTCGCGTTGGCAGACGCGGGCGCGGTGGCCGAGGTGTTCGTGACCGCCCATGAGGCGCTGTTTCACCTGGCCCGCCTTCAGACCGGCGAAACTGTGTTGATCCATGCGGCTGCTGGCGGAGTGGGCTCGGCCGCAGTCCAACTTGCACACGCTGCCGGGGCGCGGGTGTTCGCGACGGCCGGCGGTGACAAGCGCCATGCCGTCCACGGCTTCGGCGCTGATGAGGTCATTGACTACCGCACCGAGGACTTCCAGAACGTGGTCGATCAGAAGACGGACGGAAAGGGCGTGGACGTGGTGATCGACTTTATCGGCGCGCCGTATCTGGAGCGCAACGTGCGATCCCTGGCGGTGGGCGGTCGCATGGTGGTCGTCGGCCTGCTTGGCGGCACGCAGGGCGCAGCCCTGCCTCTGGATGCGCTGCTGTACCGGCACTTGCAGATATTCGGCACGGTGATGAAGTCTCGGTCGCCCGAAGTCAAGCAGGCCATGACGCAACGCTTTGCGCAGCGGTGGCTTGAGGCACTCGCCGCCGGCGCGATCCGCCCGGTGATCGACAGCACCTTTGCACTCGCTGACGCCGCCGATGCACACCGGCGCATGGAATCGGGCGAAAGCGTGGGAAAGATCCTGCTGATTCCGGCAACCGCTGCGCACTGATACACCGCTGGAAACGCCCGTGATCAACAAGATCGCCGCCTCGGTCGCCGAGGCGCTCACCGGCATCGAAGACGGCGCCACCGTGCTCATCGGTGGTTTCGGCACCGCCGGCATTCCCGGTGAACTCATCGACGGCCTGATCGACCAGGGCGCGCGCGAGCTCACCGTGGTCAACAACAACGCCGGCAACGGCGACACCGGCCTGGCCGCGCTGCTCAAGGCAGGGCGCGTGCGCAAGGTCATCTGCAGCTTCCCGCGCCAGGCTGACAGCCATGTGTTCGACGCGCTCTACCGCAGCGGCCAGCTCGAACTCGAGCTGGTGCCGCAAGGCAACCTGGCCGAGCGCCTGCGCGCCGCCGGTGCCGGCATCGGCGCCTTCTTCACGCCCACCGGCTTCGGCACCGAACTCGCGAAGAACGCCGACGGCAGCGCGAAGGAAACGCGCGTGATCAACGGCAAGCCCTATGTGCTGGAGTACCCGATCTTCGGCGACGTGGCGCTCATCAAGGCCGAGCGCGGCGACCGCTGGGGCAACCTCACCTATCGCAAGGCCGCGCGCAACTTCGGCCCGGTGATGGCGACCGCCGCGAAGCGCACCATCGCCAGCGTCTACGGGATCGCCGAACTCGGCAGCTTCGACCCCGAAGCGGTGGTGACGCCCGGCATCCACGTGAGCGCCATCGTGCAGATCCCCCGCGTGCGCACGCAGGCCGGCGGTTTCAAGGAAGCGGCATGAGCTACACGAGAAGAACCAAAGACGAACTCGCGCGCCGCGTGGCGCAGGACATCCACGACGGCGCCTACGTGAACCTGGGCATCGGCCAGCCCACGCTGGTGGCCAACCACCTGCCCCCGGGCATCGAGGTGGTGCTGCACAGCGAGAACGGCATCCTGGGCATGGGCCCGGCGCCGGCCGCGGGCGAGGAAGACTACGACCTGATCAACGCCGGCAAGCAGCCGGTCACGCTGCTGCCCGGCGGCGTGTTCTTCCACCACGCCGACAGCTTCGCGATGATGCGCGGCGGCCACCTGGACATCTGCGTACTCGGCGCCTTCCAGGTCTCGGCCACCGGCGACCTGGCCAACTGGAGCACCGGCGAAGCGGGCTCCATCCCGGCGGTGGGCGGCGCGATGGACCTGGCCATCGGCGCCAAGCAGACCTGGGTGATGATGGACCTGCTCACCAAGCAGGGCGCGAGCAAGGTGGTGGCGCAGTGCAGCTACCCGCTCACCGGCATCGGCTGCGTCAAGCGCATCTACAGCGACCTCGCCACGCTGGCGTGCACGCCGCAAGGTCTGAAGCTGATCGACAAGGTCGAGGGCCTGGAACACGCCGAGCTCGAAAAGCTCGTGGGCCTTCGGGTGGCCGCCTGAAGCCCGCTTTCAAGGGCTTTCGCACGTCAAGATCGAAGTGCCCGATGGCACCTAGGCTTCATGCGCCACGGGCGAAACAGCCGTCTCCCGCATGACCGCTTCGGTGGACCGATACCGCTCCGCCATTTCACGCTCGTGCGCGGTCAGCAACTGGGCTTGCATGTAGGCGCCCAGGGCACGCGCGTGCCCGACGATGAATTCACCAAAGGCGCGGCGCTCCTGGTCGTAGGCTTGCAGCGCAGACGCGACGCTTGAAGCCCCCGACAGGGCGCGCACCAGCGCGACCGCATCGCCCCCGGCCTTCGTGACGCCCATGCCACAGTGCGGACGCGCCACGAAGGCGGCATCCCCCAGCAAGGCCACGCGCCCAAACGACAGCTGCGAGCTCTCCAGGTCGAAGATCGGCTGGAAGAAGAGCGACTCGGTCTTCTCAACCACTTCGGCGAACTGCGGCGCGAGCACTTCGCGAGCCGCCTGGCGCGCCTGGGCAAGGATCGAGGCGCGGATCAGCGGCGGAGGGATGCCGTCGGACCACACCTTCCCGGTCGAATCGGTCACCATGTCTTTGAGCGTGGTGGACTCTTCGGCGGGGCGGTACCACACGAAATTGAAGCGGCGCGTACCCGTCTTCACCGAGTTGTTCTTGCCCGCGACGGGGTAGGCAATCATCTGCTCCTGGGGAGGCAACCCGAACGCGAAGTACGGAAAGAGCTCCTGGAGCGTTCGCTCGGACAGGGCGGCCTCCTCGACGAGCCCCCTCCACGCGATATAGCCCGCATACATAGGCCTGGCTTGCGGCAGCAGGCTGCTTCGCACGGCTGAGCGAACGCCGTCGGCCGCCACCAGCAATGCCGCACGGGCTTCGGACCCATCCGAGAACGACGCCGTGACGCCATGTTCGTCCTGCGCAAACGATGCCAGTTGCTTGCCGTTGTGATAGCGGTCCTCGGGAAATGCCGACTTCAGAACGCTGTAGAGCCGGCCCCAAGCCGTCAGGATCTGGGGCAAGGGCTGCTTGCGCTGCACCGAGCCATCCAGATTGAGCGTGACCCGCTCCTGCACAGAGATGCCAATGGTGTCATCGATGGACACACCCGCCATCGCCAGCGCGGTCATGAGTTCGGGATGCGTCACGATGCCCGCGCCACGTCCTTCCAGTGCTTCGGCCACCCGCTCGTAGACGTGAACGTCCCAGCCCGCGCGGTGCAGCATGTTGGCCGCCAGAAGCCCTCCCAAAGACCCACCGATGACGATGGCGGATTTGGATGTTTGCATGGTTGTCTCCTTGTGAAACCGGGTCACCGACCGCCGCTGTGACGGCCCTGATCGGCATCGGCCCTGGCAGGCGCCTCGCTGGCGGGGAAGTTGATTTCGACGGTCAAGCCTGAAGGCTCTTCAACAAACACCTGGTGCAGCCCCAGGCTGGGAACGGTGCGCTCGCGATACGCCAGGCCGGCGGCCTTCAACCGACGGTGCATGCCGGGCAGGTCCGTGGCCAGGAAGGCCACGTGATCGACCGCGCCGCTTCCATGGAGCGAGGCTTGTGGCTTGTCGCCCAAGTATTCCACCAGGCCCGCCTGATCGTCCGGATCCATCCCGATGATGTGCACCACCCCGTAGTCGGACTCGTCCCCACCTTGGTAGAGCCAGATCCCCGGGAACTGGAACGGCGGTCGAAACCCCTCCCTGAACCCCATCACGTCGACATAGAAACGCCTGGTCGCCTCCATGTCGGTGGTTCGTATCGAGAAGTGAGCCAGCTTGCTGATCGCCATATGAATATCTCGCCCTTTAAGTTATCGATGGATAAATAGTATCCGAAAACGAAGAGCCTGCGCAAGAGGCGACGCATCCACGACGACAACAGGCATGGCTTTCCTGCAAAGATTTACAGAGAAGTACTGCGACGGCTTCACGGACTAGGGTTTTCACCATGTATTTATCAATCGAAAAATAGTTGAATTCACCACTCAAATGATCACTCGATCAATATCGCCCCGTTCAACACCCACAGGAGGCCCTATGCCCAGAATCCTCTCCCTCTCCCATCTCGCTGGTTGCCTGCTGGCGGGTCTGGGCCTTCTGTCGGGCGCGGTCGGCGCCCAGACGATCAAGATCGGTCTGCCGATTCCCTTGACTGGGCCCTACGGCGCGGAAGCCAAGGACCAGGCGCGCAACGCCGAACTCGCGGTCAAAGAGTTCAACGCAGCAGGCGGGCTGGGTGGCCGCCAGGCCGAGCTGCTCGTGCGCGACGACAAGCTCAACCCGGGAGAAGCCGCGACACGCACACTCGAACTGCTCGAGAAAGACGGCGCCCACTTCATCGTAGGAGGGCTGTCCGCAGCGACCCAGCTGTCCATCAACAACGTGACCAGACAGCGCAAGGTGGTGTACATCTCGATCAGCCAGTCCGATGTCATCAACGAGGCTTCCGACGCAAGCCCCTACACCTTCCACGAGGCCCTCAATCCGCACATGACCACGCAGGCCGTGGGTCGCTACGTGTTCAAGAAGGGCATGCGGGTCGCCTTCCTGACGGCGGACTACGCCTACGGCCATGAGATGACGCGGGGGTTCACGCGGGTCGCACGCGAGATGGGCGCGGAGGTGGTGGGTGAGGTCAAGCACCCCCTGGGCCACCAGGACTACTCGGCGTTCCTGCCCCGCATTCAGGCGATGAAGCCCGACGTGCTCATCTTCAACAACTTCGGGAACGACAACCGCATCGCCATCAAGCAGGCGGGCGATTTCGGCATGAAGAAGGGGATGCAGTTCGTCACGCCCATCCTCACCTACACCGCGCGGGTGGCCGGCGGTGCCTCCACCTACGAAGGTGTGATCGGCGGGACCCAGTACTTCTGGGAGATTGAAGACAAGACGCCGAGCGCCAAGGCGTTCAACACCGCATTCAAGGCTGCCAACGAGAATCGCTACCCGTCCGACTACGGGGCGATGGCCTATTCGGCCGTCAAGAGCCTGCTGATCGCCGTCAAGAACGCAGGCAGCACCCAAAGCGAGGCGGTCGCCGCTGCGCTCTCGCAGCTCAGGTACGACACCTACAAGGGACCGCAGTACTACCGGGCATGCGATCGCCAATCGGTCCAGTCGGTGCTGGTCATCCAGTCCAACAGCAAGGAAGCCGGGGATCCCTCCGATGTCTTCCAGGTTCTGCACGTCGAGCCCGGCAGCGAGAAACTCCTGCGCAGCTGCCAGGAACTGGGCCACAAGGGCTAAACAGGACCGGACGCCGCAACCCGGCCGCGCATGGCGCGGCCGGCGGCAGATCCCATCCAGGCAAAACCCATGGAAATCACCTTCGACCTTTTGGCACTCCAGTTGTTCACGGGCTTGGCGCTGGGCGCCATCTACGTGCTGCTTGCCGTCGGGCTCTCGCTCATATTCGGCATGCTCACGGTCGTGAACTTCGCGCATGGCGCTTTCTTCATGCTCGGGGCCTACATCGGCGTATTCGCCGCAGAGAAAACCGGCAGCTTCTGGCTCGCGCTGCTCATTGCGCCCGTGGTGGTCGCCTCCTTCGGGATGGCTTGCGAGCGCTGGCTGATCCGCCCGCTCTACGGTCGGGGCATCGACTATCCCTTGCTGCTCACTTTCGGCCTGGCCTACATGATGGTCGAAGCGGTTCGCATGGTCTGGGGGAAATCGGGCCTGCCGTTTGACACCCCCGAACTGCTGCAAGGTGCGACGGATCTGGGCTTTGCCCAGTTTCCGACGTACCGCCTCTTCGTCATCGGTGTGGTGGCGGTCCTGATCGCCTCTTTGTGGCTGCTGATCGAAAAGACGCCGTTCGGCCTCATCGTCCGCGCTGGCGCGCGCGACCCGGTGATCGTGCGGGTGCTGGGCATCGACGTGTCGCGCGTGTGGCTGGTCGTGTTTGGCGTGGGCACCGGCATCGCGGCACTGGCCGGGGTGCTTTCCGCCCCGCTTCAGGGCGTCTCGCCCGAGATGGGCACCTCCGTGCTCACCGTGGCGTTCGTGGTCACCGTGGTCGGCGGCATGGGCTCCCTGATGGGCGCCGTGGTGGCCGGCCTTCTGGTGGGGGTCGTTGAAAGCATGGCCGTGCTGTTCTTCCCCGAGGCCGCCAAGGTGTCCATGTTCCTGATCATGGCCACCGTGCTGCTCATCCGCCCCCAGGGCTTGTTCGGCCGCGCCGGGCTGATGTCATGAAAGACCTTCCGATGCATACGTCTGTGTCACCTTCGAGCGCGCCTGCACCAGGCACGCTGCGCCGCATTCTCGGGCTTGTCGAAAGGCATCGGGTGTTGGCCACGGCAGTGTTCTTTGCCGTGTTCCCCCTGTTGATGCCCTACGAGTCCGTCGCGATCAACATCCTGATCTACGGCCTGTACGCGGTGGGCTTCAACCTGCTCTTTGGCTACACAGGCCTGCTTTCGTTCGGGCACGCGGCCTTTCTCGGCGTGGGGGCCTACACCGCAGGCATTCTGATCTCCCAGCACCAGGTGAGCTGGTGGCTCGCCGTGCCGGCGGCCATCGCGATGAGTAGCCTGGTGGCACTGCTGATGGGCTTGCTGGCCATCCGCACCCGCGGCATCTATTTCGCGATGGTGACGCTGGCGCTGTCCCAATGCGTCTACTTCCTCGTCTATCAACTCCCGGCATCGGGCGGGGAGAACGGTCTTCGAGGCGTCAACGTGGCCGAGATCTCCTTGCCCGGCATGACGATCAACCTGCTGGACCCGGTTCAGAAGTACTTCTTCATGTTCGGCTTCGTGGTGTTGGCCATGTGGCTGCTGTCGCGGATTCTGGCGTCGCCCTTTGGCGGCGCGATCGAAGCGGTCCGCGAGAACGAGGCGCGCGCCCGGGCCTGCGGCTTCGACATCGAGCGCACCAAGCTGCTGGCCTTCGTGCTTTCAGCGGGCTTTTGCGGGCTGGCCGGTGCGCTTAACGCCATTCACCTGGGCAGTGTCCCCATCGAAACGCTTCACTACGCCACCTCCGGCATGGTCGTGATGCTGTGCCTCCTGGGTGGCATGGGCACCTACTTCGGTCCCTTCGTCGGAGCGGCATTGTTCCTGCTGATCCAGGACCGCGCCTCTGCATGGACCGAGCACTGGCAGATGATCGTCGGGGCGGTCTTCATCTTCTTCGTCCTGTTCTTCCCCAGGGGCGTGTGGGGAACCCTTCTTCAAAAGTTGAACCATGGCCGCTGAACCCATCATCGAAACCCAGTCCGTCGGCAAGGTGTTCGGCGGCTTCAAGGCGCTGACCAATGTGAGCGTGAAGGTGCAAGCCGGCATCCTCACTTCCATCATCGGGCCCAATGGCGCCGGCAAGAGCACGTTCTTCAACCTGCTGTCGGGCGCCTTCGCCCCCAGCGCGGGGCGGGTGCTGTTCCAAGGGCGCGACATCACGGGCATGCGCGCGCACGAGTTTGCGCACATCGGCATCGCCAAATCCTTCCAGATCACCAACCTGTTTCCCAACTTCACCGCCCTGGAGAACGTGCGCATCGCCCTGCAGGCCCACGTCTGCCGCTACGCGCTGTGGCGCAGGCGATCGGATCTGCAAGGCTTGACCGAGAAAAGCATGAGCCTGCTCGAGACCGTCGGCCTGGCACCGCGCGCCCGGCACCTCGCGCGTGAACTCGCCCACGGCCAGCAACGCGCGCTGGAGATCGCCGTGGCACTGGCGGCCGATCCGAAGTTGCTGCTGATGGACGAGCCCACCGCCGGGATGAGCCCCGAGGAGACCCAGGTGATGATGGCGCTCATCCGAAAGCTGGTCGGGGAGCGCTCGGTCGTCCTGGTGGAGCACAAGATGAAGATGGTGATGGGCATCAGCGAGCGCATCGTGGTGCTTCATCACGGAGAGCTGATTGCCGAAGGCCGGCCGGAGGACATCCGCTCCAACGAGCTCGTCAAGCGCGTGTACCTGGGACAGGGGAACCACTGATGGCGATGCTCGAAGTCACCCAATTGAATGCCTGGTACGGCAGCAGCCATGTGCTGCAAGGCGTCAGCCTCGAAGTGGGCCAAGGCGAGCTGGTGTGCCTGATCGGCCGCAATGGCGCGGGCAAGACCACCACCGTCAAGAGCATCTGCGGCCTCATGCAGAAGGTCAGCGGCTCGGTGAAGTTCGACGGTGCCGAGCTCCTTGCCGTGCCGGCGCACCGTCGCTTCGCCATGGGCCTGGCCTATGTGCCCGAAGAGCGCAGGATCGTGCCGGGCCTGACGGTGCGGGAAAACATCCGCCTCGGCCTCCTGGCCTCGCCCATGCGAGGGCGGGAGGCGCAGGTCATCGAGGAAATCGCCGAGACCTTTCCCCGCCTCAAGGAGCGGCTGGACCAGCAGGCCGTCACGATGTCTGGCGGCGAGCAGCAGATGCTGGCGATCGCGCGAGCGGTCGCGGCCAAGCCCAAGATGGTGCTGCTCGACGAGCCCTCGGAAGGCATCATGCCGGTCCTGGTCGATGAAATGTTCGAGTACTTCGCTGCTTTGAAAAAGGCCGGTGTGACGATCCTGCTGATCGAGCAGAACGTGGGCCTAGCACTGAGGATCGCGGACCGCGCCTACATCCTGGACCAGGGCGAGCTCGTCTACAGCGGCTCGGCGCAGGCGATGCTGGCCGACCAGGCCATCCAAGAGCGGTATTGCGCGGTGTGAGCAAGTGATAATTAGCCGATCTCCTGCTTTCTCGTCCAGCTGCAACCATGACCGACAAGCGCGCCCCCCGGACCCCTCCAGCCGCCCCCCCCGCGGCAGCGCCTGCCGAGCGCACCGCACCCAGGCGGCGCCTGGCCCCGGAAGACCGGGAGCACGAGATCGTGCAGCGCGCCGTGGCCTTCTTCGCCAGCCACGGATTCGCCGCGAGCACACGCGATCTGGCCAAGGAGCTCGATATCACGCAGCCGCTGCTCTATCGGTACTTCCCCAACAAGGAGGCGCTGATCGACCGGGTGTATGAAGAAGTCTTTATTCGGCGCTGGAATCCCGAGTGGGAGGAGTGGCTGGCCGACCGCTCGCTGACGCTGAAGGAGCGCCTGTGCCGCTACCTCAAGGACTACGGCCGCTTTGTGCTGCGCAGCGAGTGGGTCCGGATCTTCATCTACGCTGGCCTGAGCCGCGGCGGCATCAACCAGAAATACCTGGCCCGGCTGCGCGAGCGGCACTTCATGGTGATCGCCAGCGAACTCCGGCGCGAGTACGGCATTCCCGAACCGAGGGACGAATCGGAGCTGGAAGACGAGCTCGACCTCATCTGGGCGATGCACTCCAGCGTCTTCTACATCGGCGTGCGCAAGTGGATATATGAGCTGCCCACGCCGAAGAACCTCGACCGGGTCATCGATCTGCGCGTGGAGGCCTTCTTGCGCGGCGTGCCTGCCGTCCTGTCGGAAGAGCGGCGCGCACGCTAGCGCGCACGGGGGCGGGCGCGCACCAGGCCCACCCCGTCACGCCGCGCCGATCAATCTCTGCCGCGCCTCGTCCGCGAGGCGGTGCGCCCGCTGCGCATCGAAGCCCAGGACGCGCCCACCCCGGACGCGAACCACCCCGTCGACCAGCACGGTGTCGATGTCGCGCGCGCTGGCCTGCAGCAATACATAGGCGCAGGGATCGCCCGCCGCACCACCGAATGCATCCTTGCGCACGAGCACGATGTCTGCCCGCTTGCCGACGGCGATCGAGCCGATGCGGTCGGCCATTCCCAGCACGGTCGCGGCCTCGAGGGTGGCACTGCGCAGCAGGTCGCGCGGTCGAAATAGCGGCATGCCCTCGGCCGGCGCCGGCCGCCGCGTGGCGACCGGTGCGCGCTCACGCGCGACGCACCCGTCGATGTAGCCCTGCACATGAAAGAGGTACCGAAGCTGCTGGAGCGTGTCCGATGCCACGTGGCAGGGCACGTCGCATCCGTAGACCACGGGTACGCCCATTAAGCGCGCGCGCCGCACCACGTCGGCCGGCGTGCCCTGGACGTCGGCCGACGGGGTGAAACACAGCGGCATCCCGGCGCTGGCGATGGCCTGGAGCTCCCCGTCGGTGATCAGGTTGCCGTGGATCGCCAGCAGGTCGGGGCCCAGAAGACCGTCGGCGAGCAGTTGGTCAATGTCGTTGGCCGCGTTGACGTGAATGCAGCTCATCGCCCCGTGTTCGCGCGCGAAGGCCAGTTGCGCGGACAGCCCCGGTGCGCCAACGGACTCGATGCCGAAATGGACGCTCGTCATGCCCGCCGCTTCGTGGAACCGCTGGAAGATCTGCGCCGCATCGGCAAAGCGGGCGCGCGCGCTGGCAAAGCCGTCAGGCTGCTCGTTCATGAACGAGTAGGTGAAGACGTGCCGGATGCCCGACTCCTTCAACCCGGCGATGGCCGCCTCCGCGTCCCCGGGCCTGGCGATGTTGTGGCAGTAGTCAACCACCGTGGTGGTGCCGCATGACAGAAGTTCCGAGCCGCCGATCCAGCCGCCACGGTGGTTGTCCTGCGCGCAAAAGCGCCGCCGCAGCGGCAGCAGTTCGCCGAAATACCGGCCGCCCCAGAGGTCGGGAACCCAGTTGCGCAACACGGTTTGCCACAGGCAGGTGTGCGCATCGATGATGCCGGGAAGCGCGATGCAGCCCGAGGCATCGATCACCTGCGCATCCGCCGCCGGCAGCGCCGGACCGATCGCGACGATCTCGCCGTCCTGCACCAGGATGTCGGCAGCGGGCAGGTCGCCCGCTTCGTCCATGGTCACCACATCGGCCTGGCGCAGGAGCAGCCTGCTCATGCCGGGGCACCCGCGAGTTGCAGCCTCGCCCTGGCCGGGTCCGCCATCGGGCTGCTGGCCAAGAGGGTCTTCGTGTAAGCGTGCTCTGGAGCGGCAAACAGCGCCTCGCTGGCCGCCAGCTCGACCATGCAGCCCTTGTGCATCACGCCCACGCGGTCGGCGATCTGCCTCACCACGGCCAGGTCGTGTGCGATGAACACGTAGGTGAGCTGGAACTCGGCCTGCAGATCCATCATGAGGTTGATCACTTGCGCCTGCACCGACACGTCCAGCGCGGACACGGGCTCATCGGCCACGATCAGATCGGGCTGCACGGCGAGCGCGCGCGCGATGCCGATGCGCTGGCGCTGACCACCCGAGAACTCGCGCGGATACAGATCCAGGCTGCGCGCCGGCAGACCGCACGCGTCAAGCAGGCGGCGCGCGCGGTCTTCTGCGGCCTGCCCCTGCGCCACGCCAAAATTGCGCATGGGTTCGAGCAAGGCATCGCGCACCGTCATGCGGGGGTTGAGAGAGGAATACGGGTCCTGAAACACCATCTGCATGCGGCGCCACACCGCGCGCTTTCGGGCGCCGGAACCGCCGTGGACGTCCTGCCCATCGAGCAGCACCTGACCCCGGGTCGGCGCCAACAGGCCCGCGATCATTCTTCCCAGCGTGGACTTGCCGGACCCGGACTCTCCCACAATGCCGAGCGTTTCACCGCGGTGCACCTCCAGGCTCACCTCATCGACAGCGCGAAAAACGCCAGACGAACCCCAGCCTCGCGCGGCGAAGTCCCGGCCGGCGCCGTTCACCTGCAGCAGCGGGCGCGTCACCCTGTCATTGGCGAACGGCATGTGTCTTCTCCTGTAGGTCGGGCCTCACCCAGCACGCCACGCTGTGGAACTCATCCGCTTCGACCCGAGTGGGCTCCTGCGTGCGGCACTGGTCGGTGGCGTGGCTGCAACGGGGCGCGAACCGGCAGCCCGCCGGCGGCGCCGCTAGGTCCGGCGCCTGGCCGGGAATGGCCGCGAGCCGTTCTCCCCGGGGGAAATCCAGGCGAGGGACGGCATTGAGCAGCGCCCAGGTGTAGGGATGCCGGGGCGCAGAGAAGATGGCGTCCACCGGCCCTTCCTCCACGATGCGGCCGGAATACATCACCGCGACGCGGTCGCAGAGACTGGCGACCACACCCATGTTGTGCGTGATGAAGAGCACGGCGGTCTGCGAGTCCTGGTTCAACGCGCGCAACAGTCGCAGGATCTGCAGCTGCACGGTGACGTCAAGCGCTGTCGTCGGCTCGTCGGCGATCAGCAGCCTGGGTGCGTTCGCAATGCCCATGGCGATCATCGCCCGCTGGCGCATGCCGCCCGAGAACTCGTGCGGGTACTGGCGCGCCCGCTCGACAGGGTTGCCAATGCCCACCCGGGTGAGAAGCTCCCGCGCCTTTGCCCAAGCAGTGCGGCGCGCCACCGGTTGATGCAACTCGATGGCCTCTGATAGTTGGGCTCCCACGCGCAACACCGGGTTGAGCGAGGTCATCGGGTCCTGAAACACCATCGACAGATCACCACCGCGAAGTCTGCGCATGGCGGCGGCGTCAAGCGTCAGCAGGTCCTGCGCCCCGAGGCGAATCCGGCCCCGCGCCACCCGTGCCACGGCAGGCAGAAGCCGCATGATCGACTTGGCGAGCAATGACTTCCCCGAGCCGGACTCGCCGACCACGCCCACGATCTCCCCGGCGCGGATCTGAAGCGAAACGCCTTGCAAGGCCGAGAATGCGCGCCCACCGGGGGCGGCGATATCGATGTGAAGATCGTCCACATCCAGAATCGTGTTCAGATCCGTCATGAGGTGCTCGCGGAGTCGCCGTGCGCGGCACGGATGCCGTCGCCTAGCAGATTGAGGCCGAGGATGGTGAGGGAGAGCGCCAGGCCCGGGAAGGTCGAGATCCACCAGCCATCGCGGATGAACAACTGGCCTTGCTGCAACAGCAGTCCCCAACTCGGGTGAGCCACATCGCCCAGACCGAGGAAGCTGATGAACGACTCCAGCAGGATGGCCGATCCCGCCTGCAGGGAAGCGCTCACGGCAATGATGGGCACCACGTTGGGAAGGATGTGGCGGCCGATCACACGAAATGTGGATGCGCCGCCCATGATCGCCGCCAGCACGAACTCTTCCTTGCGCAGCACCAGCACCTGGGCACGCACCACGCGCGCAGTGGCCGGCCAGCTGAGCAGGCCCAGCACCAGGATGATCTTCCAGATGCCCGAGCCCACCAGGGCCACCACGATCAGCGCCAGAAAGAACCGGGGAATGATCTGGAAGGCTTCGGTCACGCGCATGACGATGGCATCGAAAGTCCCGCCCAGGTAACCGCAGGCCGCTCCGACGGCCACGCCGATCAACACCGCGATCAACGCACTGAATGTGCCCACCATCAAAGAGATCTGCCCGCCGTGGGCCACCCGGGCGAGCACATCGCGCCCCAGGTCGTCGGTGCCCAGCCAGTGAGTCGCGCCCGGGGGCTCCCGCAAGGCTTCGCTCATGGTCGATGGCGAGTGCTGCAGCATCCCGGCGACCACAGTGCACAGCAGCACGGCCGCCAGCAGCAGGAGCAGGCCCGTTCGGCCCGACGGGTTGAGCGCGCGCCAGACCGGCCAGGGCCTCGCGTGGGTGGCATTCACCGCGGTCATCGGGCGGTCCTCGGATCGAGCACCGACACCAGCGCGTCGGTGATCATGTTGGCCAGCACCACCATCACGGAGGTGAAGATGAAGCAACCCGTGAGCAGCGGAAAGTCGCGCCTAAAAATGGCATCGAAGAAAAGCCGCCCCAGACCCGGCCAGCCAAAGACGATTTCGGTGACCACCGATCCCGCCAGCAAAAAGCCGAACTCCAGGCCCAGCACGGTGACGGTGGTGACCAGCGCATTCGGCAAGGCATGGCGCCACAACACCCGCGCCGGGCTGGCGCCTTTGGCCCGGGCCACCGTCACATAGTCCTGGCGCAGCGCCTGCACCATGGCCGCGCGGGTGAAGCGGGTGACGACCGCCAATTCGAACAGCACCAGGCTGGTGACAGGCAGCACCATGTGGCGAACGCGGTCCACCAACAACTCGAACCCCTCGAAGGACTCGCGTGCCGACCCCATGCCGTTGCTGGGCAGCCAACCCAGCCAGACCGAAAAGGCCAGGATCAGCAACTGCCCGATCCAGAACGCCGGCATCGAGTAGCCCGCCAGCGACAAGGTGGTGACCGCCGTGTCGGCGGCCGTTGCGGGGCGCGAGGCGGCGAGGACCGCCAGCGACACCCCGATGACGCTCGCGATGGCCAGGCTGGTGAGGGTGAGCAGGAAGGTGACCGGCGCATGCGCAAGGATCAGTTCTGCCACTGGCTTGCGGAAGTAGATCGACGTCCCGAGGTCCCCCTGCAAGGCCGAACCCACGTAGATGGCGAGCTGCTTGGGCACGGGCTCGTCAAGGTGGTACTGCGTGCGGATCTTCTCCAGGAACTCGGGCGCTGGCGCATCACCGGCCAGCAGCACCGCCGGATCGGTGGGCGACAGTCTGATCAGGACAAAGGTCAGCACCACGATGGCCATCACCACGGGGACGGCCATCATCATGCGACGGCCGATGGCCATCGCCAGGTGGGCAGGCGCGCTCATGGTTCAGACCGGCCTTGCGCGAGCGAAGCTCTCTTTGCTGCCGTCGGCGACATCGAAGACGCCGCTGACCATCCGCGCGTTGTAGGCCTCCGCGCCGCGGTAGGAAAACAGCGGCAGGATGGGCAGGTCGGCCCAGATCTTCTGCTGGATCTGCTCGTAGACCGCCTTTCGCTTCTCCGGGTCGACGGCCTGCTTTTCCTGCTCGAACAGCTTGTCGACTTCGGCATTGCGGTAGCCGCTGTTGTTGGTGAAGGGCCGCGCTGGCGTGAAGATGCTGGCCGAGTTGTACAGGCGCTCCACGCCAATGGCCGGATCGGGCCCGAGCAGGTAGCTGTCGATGATCAGATCGAATTCACCGTCCGTGTAGCCCTTCTGCATAAGCAGTGCGCGCTCCATCGGAACGATCTCGATCGAGATACCCACGGCCATCAGGTTCTGCCGGACGATGTCGGCCATGCGCACGGCACGCGTGTCCGAATTGGGAAAGAGCAGGCGCAGGCCGAAGCGCCGGCCATCGACCGCCTTGAACCCCGCTTCATCCAGCAGCCGCTTGGCGCGTTCGACGTCGAGTGGGTAGTCGGCGACGTTCCTGCTGGCCAGCTTGAGCACCCCCGGCACGGGGCCGATCACCGGATCGGCCAGCCCCGGCATGACCGTGTTGCGGATGAAGCTGCGATCAATGACGTGGGCCAGGGCGTGGCGCACCTGCACCTTGGACAGCTGGGACGAGCGCAGGTTGAAGGTGCAGAGGTAGGTCGGCGCCGCCTGACCGGTCGAGGCGATCTTGATGTGGGGCAGCCGGCTCACACGGCGCACCTCCGTCGTGGGCAGGGCGAACGTGTTCAGCATGTCGATCTCGCCGTTTTCGAGCGCCGCGACACGGGCCGCACCATCGGGCATGACACGCAGGACGAGCTCGTCAAATGCGGGTTGGCCCGGAATGTAGAAGTTCGGATTGCGGCGATACACCAGGCGGTCGCCCACCTTGTTGTCCACCAGCATGAAAGGACCGGTCCCAACGGGTTTTCGGTTGTGCGGGTTCTGCACCGGATCCTGGTTCGCCCACAGGTGTCTGGGCAGGATCGCGGCGATGGACACCGTGGAGGCGCTCAGCACGAAGGGATTGGGCCGATCGAACCGCAACACGACCGTGCGTGGGTCGACGACATCGACCACGCTGAGCGCCGCGAACGCATTGCGCCCCCACGGATGCAGCTTGCGGGTGATGTTCTCCAGCGAGAACTTCACGTCCTCCGCACTGAAGGGCGCCCCGTCGTGCCACTTGACGTTCTGGCGCAGGCGGAAGGTGTACGCCCTGTTGTCGGGACTGACCTCCCATGACTCGGCGAGATCGGGGTGCACGTCCCCTTTCGCATCCATCCAGGTGAGGGCGCTGTAGACCGGGCAACCGGCGGTGAAGCTGGAGATCACCGTGGTCAACGCGGGGTTGATGCTCGCAGGGTCTTCTTCGATGGCGCCGATGAGGCGCCGGGTTTTCTGCGCGAAGACTTCGTTCAGGCTGACGGTGGAAAGCGCAATGCCGGAACCGGTGCGCTTGAGGAAGAGGCGGCGATCAATCGTCATGGTGGTTCCTTGGGGTTATTCCTTCATGCCGGCGAATTGCACGATTCGCTGGTACTGCAGGGCATCTCGGGCCATCAGCTTGGGCATGTCTTCGTCGCCTCGCCCGACATCGACGCCAATGCGCTCGAGCTTCGATCGCACGTCGGGCTCCTGGAGCGACTGCATCAGCGCCGCATGCAGCTTGGCCACAACGTCGGGTGGCGTTGCGCGGGGCGCCATCAGCGCGTACCAGGCCACCAGGTCGTAGCCCTTGAGCGCCGGGTGTTCGGACAGCGCGGGCACATCGGGCAGGCTGGCGGTCCTGCGGGCGCTGGTCACGGCGATCGGCGTGATGCGCCCTGCGTCGATGAAAGGCCGCGCGGCACCCGGCCCCAGGAAGGCGAACTCGATGCTGCCGCCGGCGAGGTCGGCACCGATGTTGCTGGCGCCCTTGTAGGGAATGTGGAGGATGGAGATCCCTGCCTGCCGCTTGAGGAGTTCACCGGAGAAGTGCAGCATGGAGCCGACGCCCGAGGTGCCGTACGTGAACTTGCCCGGCTTGGCGCGGACCTCGGTCACGAACTGGCTCAACGAGGTCACGCCACTTTGCCGAGACGCCACCAGGACGAGCGGAATGGAACCCACGTACCCGATCGGAACGAAGTCGCGCTGCACGTCGTACTTCAGCGCGGGGTTGATGGCCTTGACCGCGACGAACTCGCTGCTGGAGCCGAAGACGAGGTTGTACCCATCGGCCGCAGCGCCCACCGCCTTCTGGACGCCGATGGCGCCGGCGGCACCTCCGATGTTCTCGATCACCGTGGTGGCACCCAGGCGCTGGCCCATGGCCTCGACCACCGCGCGGCCCACGGCGTCCACGCTACCGCCCGGTGGGTAGCCAATGACCACGCTGATGGGCTTCGCGGGATAGGGCGCCTGCGCCATGGCCAGCGGCGCGCAAAGGCCGAGTGCGACAGCGAGCAGGGTGGAGCGCCGCGCAACGCGCGAGATCGGTCGCGCTGGGCGGGGTGAAGCAAGGATGGACATGGGGTACTCCGTTGGATGCTGGGTCGTGGGCTGGTGGCAGGCAAAGTCCGCGTTCATTCGACGAGCACCGAAGGGCGCCGGATCTCGATCACCCCTTCGTCGCTGCGCACCCCCATGGCATACAGTCCGGGCGCGCCGCCGTTGTAGCGGACCTCGAACGGGAATCCGGACGGCGTGGCGACGTCGCCCAGCCAAGCGGCAAAGGCATGGTGGTCTTCGCCGATCTCGATCCATTCGAGACCGCGGCCCACCACGCGGCCCGAGCCAGGCACGACGGGGAGGCTGCCTGCGTGCACCCCGCTGCCCGGCTTGAAGTAGAGGTTGGGCTTGCCCATGGGCCAGGCCGTGGTCGCGCTGGGAGCTTGCAACGCAAAGCCGCGCGTGCCATCCATCATCTGGCGACCGGCGTTCTTGCCCGTGGTCGCCTGGTCGACCACCGTGCCATGGTGGGCCGCGAACGCTTCCAGCTCTTCCAGCGTGTCGCTGCGCAGGCACCAGCCGACGAAGCGGTCGCCTTCCCGGGTCTGGCGGTCCATGAAGGCGGCCAGTGGCTGCCCCTGCGCCAGGGGTCGCCGATCGATCAGGCTTTCGACTTCGATGTAGATGTCCGGGGCCAGGGGCACCACCCGGTGGCCGATGCCATAGAGCGGAAAGAAGCCCCCGTCGTAGTTGCCCAGGCCTGTCTCCTGGCTCAGGCGGAAGGTCGATTCGTAGACATTGGGGGCGGCCATACAGACGTGATCGAAATGAATCATTGCGGCGAAGAATTGCGTTGGTGGACGAGGTTGGGGCGCCACGAAAGCGCTTGACATGGATGAATTTTGACGATTTGATGACCACTGTAAAAGGACTTTTTTTCTCCAATTTACGGACCTTTCAAGTCTTATTTTTTCGAGCCCCGATCAAGACAGAAGACATGCAACACCTGGATTTCCGCACCCTCAGACAGTTCGTGGCTGTCGCTGAAAACGAAAGCATTTCCAAAGCCGCGATGCAGCTGCACATCTCGGCCTCGCCCTTGAGCCGCGCCATCCTCAAGCTGGAGACGCAGATCGGCTTTGCGCTGTTTGAACGTGTCGGCCGCGGACTGCGCCTGAACAACGCCGGCAGGGAGCTGCTCCTGAACGCCCGCCGGATTCTCATGAACAACGAGCAGCTCGTTCAGGACCTGCAGCGGCACGCCAGCGGCATGGGCGGGACGGTCGTCATCGGTCACATGCCGGGCGCGCTCTACAACGGCGTGATCCCCGCCATCGCACGCCGGGTGCAGCAGGCCCACCCCTCGCTGCGCTTTCAGTTCGAGAGTGCGCCAGAGGATGAGCAGCTGGACGCCTTGCGGCGCGGGCGGCTCGACTTCGCCGTGAGCACGCAGGAGGCCGCGGACCCGGAGTTCCGCACCGAGATCTACAGCGTGGAGAAGTACGTGCTTTTGCTGCCCCGCAACCACCCCCGCGCCGAGATGCCCCGGATCACGCTCAACGCACTCATGGAAGCCGAATGGGTGGTCACACCCGTGCGGCCTGGGCAATCGCTACGCGCGCGCTTCACGGCAGCGTGCAACCGCCTGGGTTTCGAGCCCCGCGTCGCCTGCGTGGCGGGCGACATGATCTCGGCCCTGGCCTTGGTGGCCGGCGGGTTCGGCCTGTGTGTCGCCCAGGAGAGCCTGACGCCGTTTGCGGGCAAGGACATCGTGGTTCGCCCGCTGCCCTTGCTGAAAATGGAAAGCCACTACCGCATCGTCTGGCGCCCCGAGGCGCTCGCGCCGGGGGCCAGCCGCTTCCTGGAAACCCTGCTGGGTGCCAAACCGAAGGGTCAGCGCGCTGGCGCGCGGCGCAGCCCTTTGGCGCGTTCGTAAGGGGGTGGGTAGTAGGTGGTCGCACCCAGCTCTTCTGCTGCGCGCCAGACCCAGCGCGGATCGGCCAGGAAAGCCCGCGCCAGCGCGACCACATCGGCGTGGCCGTTGGCAACGATCTCCTCGGCCTGCATGGGCTCGGTGATCCCACCGACCGTCCGGGTGACGATGCCGGTCTCCCTGCGGATGCGCGAGGCGAAGGGCACCTGGAACCCGGGGCTGAACGGAATGCGTGTGCCCGCGTCGACGCTGCCGCTGCTCACGCAGACGTAGTCGGCCCCCACCGCCTGGAGTTGGCGGCTGAAATCGACGGCGTGGTCCACATCCAGCCCGCCCTCTGTCCATTCGTTTGCGCTGATGCGCGCGCCGAAGGCGACCTGCGCCGGCAATGCGGCATGGACGCGCTCGGCCACCTGCAAGGGCCATCGCTGGCGGGCCGACGCGGTCCCCCCGAAGGCGTCGCCGCGCTGGTTGGAGAGGGGCGAGAGAAACTGGTGCATCAGGTAGCCGTGCGCGCAGTGCAACTCGACCACGTCGAAACCCAGCCGCACGGCGGCATGCGCCGCAGCCACATAGGATTGCGCGATCGCCTCCATGTCGCCGGTGCCCAGCGCGACAGGCACCGGGAATTCGCCGAAGGCCAGCGCGCAAGGGGCCACCGACTGCCAGGGCGGCCCCTCGGCGTCCCGCTCGCCCGCGCTCAGATGCGCGCCACCGCGCCATGGCACGCGGCTCGATGCCTTGCGCCCCGCGTGGCTCAACTGGATGCCAAAGCGCGTGCCTGGCGCGGCCATCGACCGCGCGACCCGCAGCACCCGCTCCAGCGCGGCTTCGGTCTGAGGCGAATACAGACCCAGGCAGCCGTGCGTGATGCGCCCGCGCGGCTCCACCGCCGTGGCCTCCAGCATGACAAGGCCCGCGCCCGACATCGCCAGCTGGGCCAGGTGCTGCAGGTGCCAGTCGGTGGCCTGCCCCTCCTGGGCGACGTACTGGCACATGGGGGATACCGCGATGCGGTTGGGCAGTTGGACGGCGCCCACATGGACGGGGCTGAAGAGTGCGCTCATGGTGAAAAGGCCTTTGCTTGCTTCAATGCGTGGTGACGGCCTGGGGTTGGAGGCCGAAGACCCGCTCCGCGTTGCCGCCCAGAATCAGCGCACGCTCCGACTCGCGCAGCCCGGCCACGCTTTCGATCAGGCGCACCGGCGCCTCCTCGCCCATGTCGTACGGATAGTCCGAACCCATGAGCACCTGGCTGGCACCGTAACGCGCGATCAGGTTGGACAGCAGGGTGGGGTCGAAGACCACGGTGTCGAGGTACATCTTTTCCAGGTACCGGGTGGGTGCTTCGGCGATCACCGTGCGGCAGTCGGCACGCGCCTTCCACGCGTGGTCCATGCGCGCCCAGTACGAGGCCAAGTAGCCGCCACCGTGGGCCAGCAGGAACTTGATCTTCGGGTAGCGCGCGGCCACCCCGTCGAAGATCAGGCGGCTCGCGGCCACGGTCGTTTCCAGCGGGTTGCCGATGACGTTGTTGAGGTAGTGGTCCACCAGGCGGCCGCCTTCGGTGAACCCCACCGGATGCAGGAAGAGCACCGCCTCCCGCTCGTTGGCGAGCGCGAAGAAGCGCTCCAGCCCCAGCCGGGGGTCGGTCAGGTCCATGCCGTTCACGCTGGTGCCGATCTCTGCGCCACGCAAGCCCAGGTGGGCCATGGCGTGCTCCAGCTCGCGCACGGCGAGATCGGCGTCCTGTAGCGGCACCGTGCCCAGCGCGGCGAAGCGGCCCGGGTGCCCATCCACCAGCGCGCGCATGCCTTCGTTGATTTCGCGGGCCAATGCCGCGCCCACGGCGGGCGGGGTGAAGTAGTAGTACTGGAAAGGCGCGGGACTCACGACCTGCAGGTCCACGCCCATCCGGTCCATGTCCTGAAGGCGGCGGGCGACGTCCGTCAATGCCACCGAGCGTTCCTGCATCTGGCGCTGGTTGGTCTCGCGCGTGAGCGCATTGGCGAACACAGTGCTGGGGTCGTAACGGGCGGGCTCGAGGTGCGCGACCTTGGCCGCCACCGCCGGCTGCAGGTAGTGGCAGTGCACATCGATCCGCCGCGCCACCTTGCGCGGGGTCGCGATGCCTCGGCCGGCGCCGCCGCCATCTTCCAGCGGCGGGGCAGGCGTCGCGCCGGACGCATCGGTGAAGGACGGGGACGCGGTGTGCCGATGCCGTGGATCGCGGCAACCGGGTGCGCAGGTGTAGAGCATGGGGGGTTCCTTTTCAGATCGTTGTTGGAGGGCGGGCACCCACCGGGTCATTCGAGCTTGAGCCCGGTCTCGCTCACGATGCGGGCCCAGGTCTTGCTGTCATGGGTTATCAGGTCGCGCATCTCGCCGGGTGTCGCCAGCTTGGGCAGGAAGCCGTTGGTCATCAGGCGCTCCTGGAAGCTGGGCAGCTGGACGACCTTGGTCAAGGCCTCCGACAGCCGACGGACCACCGCCTCTGGCGCCTTGCTGGACGCGAACAGTCCGATCCAGCTGGTGCACTCGTAGCCCGGCAACAGCTCCGGCAGGAGCGGCACCGTCGACGGAAAGACGGACGCCCGGTAGCTCGTGCTCGCGCCCAGTGGAATCAGCTTCCCGGTCTTGATGAAGGGAGCCGCCGTGGCGTACGGCTCCCAGGACGAATCCACCTGGCCGCTGACGACGTTGACGATGCTCCCCGTCGTGAACGGCACATGCAACAACTTCACCTTGGTCTTGTCGACCAGCATCTCCCCGCACATGTGGGGCCCGCTGCCAATGCCGAGCGAGCCATAGGACACTTTGCCCGGCTGCGCCTTGGCTTGCGCCAGGTACTGCTCAAGCGTCTTGAACGCAGCGGTCGGCGCGGCCACTAGCACATAGCCCCCCACGCCCACCAGGCCGACCGGCGTGAAGTCGCGCTGAGGCTGGTAGCTCATGTTCTTGTAGAGGTGCGGGTTGATCACCACGGTGTTGTGCGTGGTCAGCATGAACGTCGTCGCCGGTGCGGTGGTGCGCGCCAGTTCCGCGCCTCCGATCATGCCGGCAGCGCCGGGCTTGTTCTCGACCACGATGGTCTGCTGGAGCAGGGGCCGGATTTCCTGAACGATGTCGCGCGCGATCACGTCCAGCGGGGTTCCTGGGCCAAAAGGCACCAGGATGCGCATGGTTTCCTTGCTCGGGTCTGCCTGCGCGGCCGCGCTGGTGGCGATGACGATCGCGCCCAGGCCGGCGAGCATGGGCGGGATGGACTTGGCAAGGCTTGCTATGAATTTCATGGTTGTCTCCTCGGTGTGGGGTGGCAAGGGGCCTGGCTCAGTTCAGGCGCGCATGGGTTTGCGACACGTCAAACCAGTCGAAGGGCGCGTTGCTCGTGTTGACCATGACGGCCTTGGTGTCGAAGTAGCCGTCGAACGCTTCCTGCCCGAACTCCCGGCCGATGCCGGAGAGCTTCACCCCGCCCCAGGGCGATGCCGCGTCGACTCGGTGGTGGTCGTTGACCCACACGATGCCTGCCTCGAGCGCGTTCGCCACGCGATGCGCGCGGGCCACATCATTGGTTCTCACGGCGGCAGCCAAGCCGTACTCCGAACCGTTGGCGATGGCGATGGCTTCTTCCTCGGTGTCGAAGGGGAGCACCACGGTGAAGGGTCCGAACACCTCCTCGCGCGCCACGCGCATCTCGGGTCGGACATCGGCCAGGACCGTGGGTCTCACGTAGAAGCCCGAAGAATCGCTCAACGCCGGGGGCACGACACCACCAGCGGCCAGCCGCGCGCCCTCGGCCACGCCGATGCGCACGTAATCGAGGATGCGTTCTCGCTGACGCTGCGAGACGACGGGGCCCATCTGCGTGCGCGGGTCGAACGGGTCGCCCACCACCAGGCCGTCCGCCTTGCGCGCCAGCTTCTCCACGAACTCGTCATAGACGCGGCGGTGCACGATGTGCCGCGCCGCGCAGACGCAGGTCTGCCCTGCGCCGACGAAGGCCCCAAACGCCGCGTAGTTCACCGCCTGGTCCACGCTGTAATCGTCAAACACGATCACCGGCGTCTTGCCACCCAGCTCCAGCGTCTGGCGGACAAAGTTGCGGGCCGCCGCGGCGCCCGCGCTGCGGCCTGCTTCGGTGCCCCCGGTCAGCACCAGCTTGTTGATTCCGGGGTGTTCGGAAAGCGCTTTGCCTGCGGCAGCGCCCACACCCGTCACCACGTTGAACACGCCCGGCGGCAAGCCTGCCTCGGTGAAGATCTCCGCCAGGCGCAAGGTGGTCAGCGGCGTGAGCTCAGAAGGCTTGACCACCGTCGTGCATCCGGAGGCGAAGGTAGGCGCCAGGTTGCGCGAGGCGATCAGCAACGGGTGGTTGAAGGGCGCGATGTTCGCCACCACACCCACCGGGCCCCGGTTGGTAAAGGCGTGGTAGTGGCCTTCCACCGGTATGACCGAGTCGCGCCGCGCGATCGCCAGGGCCGCGTTGTACCGGAACAGGTCCGGCACCCGGGCGAGCTGGGCCCTGGTCTCGCGCAGCGGGCGCCCGTTGTTGAGCGTCTCCAGCTGGTACAGCTCCTCCATGTGCGCCTCCATGGCATCGGCCAGGCGGTTGACCAGCCGGGCGCGCGCACGGATCGACAGGCCCGCCCACTCGGGCGAGCGGAACGCACGCCGGGCGCTTGCGATGGCGTCGGCGACATCCTGCGCATCGGCATCCGCCACCTGCGCGATCACGCCCCCGTGACCCGGGGCGATGACAGGCATCTCGGCCGCGGAGCGCGCTGGCCGGGAAGCCCCGTCAATGAACAAACCATGGCGCTTTTGAAGCCACGCCGAAAGAGAAGGGGAAGTGGGAGAGGACATGTGGAACTCCTGGGTCGTCGTTGGCACCGGGCACTGCAAGTGCAGCCTGCACCGGCCTTTATTAATTATCGAATGATAACTATAGAATCGAGTTTGCCACCCGTCGCGCAGCACGGCGACTGGTAAATACCCTGATCCAATCAGGCGTTAGAGGCAAAGTAAGGCCCAGAGGCGCCGGCAGCAGGCGGCACCCCAAGGCACTTTGATTATCTTTTGATAATCAAATAGGATGGCGAACAGGCGCCATGGCGCTTCGGAAAGGCAGGCCGTGAACCCCGAACGCCGCCAGTGCGCTGGCCCCCGCCACCGCGATCACGCCCATCCAGCCCCAGTGCGCCAGGGCCCAGGTGCCCAGCGCCGAACCCAGCGCCATGCCCAGAAAGATGCCCGTGAACAGCAAGGCGTTGAGACGGCTGCGCGCATCGGCATCCAGCCCATAGACCAGGGTCTGGTGCGCCACCAAGGCGGCCTGCACCCCGAAGTCGAATCCGATGGCCGCAGCCGCCAGCAGCGCGAGATGCCACGCACTGGGCAGCGCCCACCCTGCCGCCATGGCGGCAAAGCTCGCGCCAGCCACCACGGTGCCCATGCGGGCCACTCCGGTGGCGCCCCACTTGTCGGCGAGTCGGCCCGCCAGTGGCGCGGCCAGTGCGCCGGCCGCGCCTGCCAGGCCAAAGGCGCCAGCGGCCGCGCTGCCCAAGCCGAAGTCGGCGTGAAGCATCAAGGCAAGCGTCGACCAGAAGGCACTGAAGCCGACGGACAGCAAGGCCTGTGACGCGGTGGCCCTGCGCAATCCGGCATGGCGGCGCCAGAGGGCGACCATCGACGCCAGCAAGGCGCCATACCGCAGCGAGCTGCCAGGCGCAAAGTGGGGCAGGCGCCACCACGAGATCGCACCAATCAGCGCCACGCTGCCCGCGGCAAAGACGTACACGGCGCGCCAGCCCAGGCCCTGGCCGATCAGCCCGCTGACCGTGCGAGAAAGCAGGATGCCCAGCAGAAGCCCGGTCATGACGGTGCCCACGATGCGGCCCCGGTGCGCAGGCGGCGCGACCGTGGCGGCCGCCGGCACGAAGTCCTGCGCCAAGGTGGCGAACAGCCCGACCAAAAAGCTCGCCACCAGCAGCGCGTGCATTCCCGGGGCCAGTCCGCTGGCGGCCAGCGCCAGCGTCAATGCAACCGCCTTGGCAAGAATCACGCGGCGGCGGCTGTAGCGGTCTGCCAGGGGCGCCAGCAGAAGGATGCCCAGCGCGTAGCCCAGCTGCGTCAACATCGGCAGCAGGCCGACGGTGGTCGGCGCGACGCCGAGGTCCGCCGCCATGGCGCCGAGGATGGGCTGGCCGTAGTAGATCGACGCCACGGAGAACCCGGCGCCCGCGGCCAGCAGGCCGATCAGGGAGCGAGGTGGGCTGAGTGGCTCGTCATGCGAATTTCGGATGGTAGACATAAGTGAAAACCCTTTGTTTTGTGCGTTGCCGGATTCTGTTCCTGCGAAATCCGGCTGGGTAGAGGGCACCCGTGCACATCGGCTATACACTTCGCGAATGACCGAGCCCACCCTGCAGGCCGACCGTCTCGACCTCATGCAGACCTTCATCCGCATCGTCGAAGCGGGCAGCCTGTCGGCCGCGGCGGTGCAATTGGGGACCACCCAGCCCACCGTGAGCCGCCGCCTGAAGTCGCTGGAGCAATCCATGGGCATCCGGCTGTTGCAGCGGTCCACCCACTCGATGAAGCTCACGGTAGACGGGGAGCGCTTCCTGGAGATGGCCCGCGAACTGGTGGCGGGATGGTTCGCCATGCAGGCCGAACTCACGCAAGGCCGGGACACACCGCGAGGAAGGCTGCGCGTTGTCGCGCCCCACGCGCTGGGGCAAGACCAGCTCATGAAGCCGCTGGCCGACTACCTGCGTCGCTATCCGGAGGTTTCGGTCGAGTGGCGCCTCAACGACCGCCTGCCCGACTTCGCCGCCGAAGACGTGGACTGCGCGATTCGCGTCGGCACGGTGAACGACCCATCCGTGGTCGCCCTGCTGATCGCCGAGGTGCCGCGGATCGTGGTGGCCGCGCCCGGCCTCGTCACGGCCCGGCGACCGCTGGATCCTGATGAGCTGGTGTCATTGCCCTGGCTGGCGCTGAGCACCTTCTACCAGCGCGAGGTGCTCCTGCGCCACGAAGCCGATGGCCAGGAGAAGGCCTTTGCCATCGCGCCTCGACTGCGCAACCGACAGCCTCTACGCCCTGCGCCGCGCGGCCCTGGAAGGCCTGGGTGCGGCGATCGTGTCGGCGTGGCTCGTAACGGACGACCTTTCGAACGGCCGCCTCGTTCATCTGGCCCCGGCATGGCGTGCCGCCCCCCTGCCCATGTACCTGATCTACCCGGCATCACGGCTGCAGCCGCGCCGGCTTCGCACATTCATCGACATCGTGCGCGAGGCGATGCCCCGAGACGAGACCGGGCCTCAACGTTTGTAGCGCTTTGCAGCCTGCTTAAGGCCGAGCGCCCGCATTGCTCTAGCTAAGCAAGTTTTTCTCGCGCCGGAGAAAGTCCGACTATTTGCCAGCTTAAGGAGGAGAAAGTCCAGGTGTTTTTGTTTTCGAGGCAGACTGCCGGAAGAAAATAACTGGACCGGCGTTGACTTCACTGGACCCAGTGTCCCGTCATTTCCACTTCCTCTCACCTGACGCGTAGGCCGCCAAAGTAACTGCAACTCCCGCCATAGTTCTGCTACTGGCGGACGCTAGTTATTGCAACTGGCCTAACGCCATAGCTTCTCAGCCGCGCGCTGTAGGTCGGCTACGCGGATGCGGTCAGTCGTGCCGCGCTAGCGAGGGACTGCATTTGAATGGCTAGGAGCGCACTGGCAGTTGCATCGCAAGACCCCAACGGCATGCGAATGGGCACCGCAAGTTTTTAGCAAACGCATCGCTTGCTGCATTTGCTGTTTATCAGTGCAGTGACGAACGCGCACTGTTGAACAGTAATGTGTCAATTTATTTCATGGTGCAGCCTTACTAGCTCGAAGCAGGCTGCGTGGGTTCAAGCATAGGTTGCGTGCTTGCCATCCTCATAGCCATCGCAATTCCTGAGGTCGCAGGTTTGCGCGCCTCTGCAAGGCTTAACGAACAAGCCAACGAGCGGATGCTGAACGCGGCTCTCAAAGAGTTTGACCCGATCAGCACCTGCGTACCTCGCTTAAGGAGTTTTATGAGAGCAGCGCACTGGAGCGCTCGACTCCTACATCCGTTGGTGCAACAAGAAACGGATCAAGATCTGCCTGGGGGCTCTCCGCCCCATCGAATACAGGGAGAGCCTCGGACCTGTGGCACATAACCAGTTCAAGTTTTTATCCGCACCCCCCTCTCGCAATGATCCCTGGTGCATTTTCACTGAGGTATCCATGTACCAATTTCTTGAAAACAACCGTGAGGAGCTCACAGCAAGGTGCAAACACAAGGTGGCACAGCGCCCTCAACGTGCGGCCACTGATCAACAGTTGTCGCATGGGATACCGATGTTTCTGGACCAGCTCATCCGCACGCTCAAGGCGGAAGACGAGGACAAGCAAGAGCTGAGCACCCGGATATCCGGACCTTCCGGAGGAGGCGCACTGCGCCTGTCGGAAATTGGTATGAGTGCTACCCGGCATGGCAAAGAACTGCTCGACCTGGGTTACACGGTCGATCAGGTCGTGCACGACTATGGGGATCTCTGCCAAGCCATCACCGACCTGGCATTTGAGCGTGATGCCCCCTTTGCCGTCACCGAATTTCGTACCTTGAATCGTTGTCTGGACAACGCCATCGCGGGCGCTGTCTCGGAGTTCAGCGCCCGACGAGACGCTCAGATCGCTGGTCTGCATGTTGCGGAAGAAAAGCAGCGCCTCGGCTTTTTAGTGCATGAGCTGAGGAACTCGCTGGGAACAGCCACGCGGGCAGTGCGTGCCCTTGAGCTGGGAAACATGCCCATCAGCGGCGCCACAGGTGCCATTCTCAAGCGCAGTCTGGCCGCACTGGCGCTACAGATTGGCAGAACCATCTCGGAAATCAGCGCTTCAAAACCTCAGGAGCGTCAGCTGTTCAGCCTGGCGACGTTCATCTCGGACGTCGATCTGTGGGCCCGCCTCGATGTGAACCTGGTCAGATGCAGACTCGAAGTCCAGGCCGTCGATCCGACTTTGGCTCTCAGTGGGAACAAGGAGCTGCTTCATGCGGCACTGGCCAACGTCATTCAAAACGCATTCAAGTTCACCCAGTCCGATACCGCCGTCCGCCTGAGCGCACGCGCGGCCGGCAACCGGATACTGATCAGCGTGGCCGATCACTGCGGCGGTCTGACCCTGGGTGAGGAAAAGAAGATGTTCATTCCCTTCGCCCACAACACAGGCCGTATGGCTGGAATGGGACTTGGACTTTCCATCGCGAGGCAAAGCGTCGAGGCGGATATGGGTACGTTGACGGTCAAGGACGTCCCAGGGATCGGCTGCATTTTCACGCTCGATCTGCCAGGGCATTTGCTGCACTAGCAAATACGTCCTCCTTGCATCAGGATGACCTCAGGCCAATGGCGTCTAGCGCGGTCTCCAGCGCGTTGATATGGACGGGTTTCGTCATGTGGTCATCAAAGCCGCAGCGGAGCGCCTTTTCGCGATCAGAGGGCTGCCCGTAGCCGGTCAGCGCAATCAGGTGAAGGGACCGTGTCGCGGGCTCGGCCTTGAGTCGGCGTGCCAGCTCATAGCCATCCATGCCGGGCAGGCCGATGTCCACGATGCAGACGTCAGGGGCGCGGTCCGCCACCATGGCAAGGCATTCTTCTGCGTGCAGCGCAGTTCTGACCTCGTGTCCGGCCAGCGTCAGCAGACTGGCCAGCGTGTGGGCCGCGTCCGCGTTGTCGTCCACGATCAGCACTCGGGCAGGGGTCCCATTGTGTTGCCGGGGTGCTGCTTCCCCGCATGCCTCTAACCTTGCACCAGCAGGACACGCAAGAGGAAGAGAGACCGTGACCCGTGTTCCATGACCCTCATGGCCGTGATCGGCCTTGATGTTGCCGCCATGAAGTTCAACAATGCTTCTTGCAATGGTCAGACCAAGACCCAAGCCGCTCTTGGACCTCTGCAAACTTTGCTCGCCTTGAAAAAAGCGGTCGAACACCTGCGGTAACAGGTCGTCGGGAATGCCCGTCCCGCCATCTTCCACTGTGAGCATGGCTTCGCTCGTCCCGCGCTGAATCCAGATGGTGACAGGCTGGTCGGGCTCGCTGAATTTCGCGGCATTGCTCAGGAGATTGCCAACCACTTGAGCGAGCCGCAAAAAGTCGCCGCTCACGAAGATCGGCTCAGATTCGGCTTGGACGACCGGCTCAGCACGTCGATCAAAAAGAGGTTGGGTGACTTCGATGGCCCGCCAGGCCACAAGACGAAGGTCCACCTGCTCGAGCTGAAGCTGTATCTTGCCGGCGACGATCCTGGAAACGTCGAGCAGGTCATCAACCAGGTGCGTCAGGTGTGTGGCCTGCCGTTCGATGATCTCTCGCTCTCGGACGAACGCTGCGCCATCGCGGCGTTTCATGATCTCGATGGCCGTGAGAATAGGCGAGAGCGGATTCCTCAACTCGTGGCCCAGCATCGCCAGGAAATCATCTTTCGCCTTGCTCGCGGCGTTGGCCTTGTCCAGCGCGCTGTTGCACTCCGAGTACAGCCGGACGTTGTCCAGCGCGAGGGCTGCGCGCCGTCCCAACTCGCTGAACAAGGCCACGTCGTCCGCCTCGAAACGGCGTTCGGAATCGACCTGGATGGCCGCCATGGCCCCTATGACACGGTCCCTTGCCATCAGAGGCACGGCGCAGATCGCCTTCATGTCGGACACCTCCGCAAACTGGCGGTACAGCGGATCCTCGATCTTCGACACACCGCCAAGTTCGAAGTGATGCACGTATTCGCGTCCCGAAGCGACCACCCACGACAGCGAGCCGTGCACCGTGGCCGACAGGGATCCGGATTGAACGATTTTCTCAATGGCCTCCAACCGCACGGGATCCACGTGGAAAGTGAGCTTTCGCGCCGGCGCTCCATCCGGACTCATGATATCGATGCGCAGAATGTCGGCAACACCGGGAACCACCGCCGCGGCGATCGCGTTGATCGTGCTCGTCTCATCGAGCGATTGCGTCAGCGAAGACGTCGCTGTCAGCAACATCTGGAGCCGCCCTCTTGTCGCCTCGGCCACTGCACGTGAACATATCTCGGAGCGCAGCAGGCTTTCCCGCTCATTTTCAGCGCGTGAACGCTCCTGACCCGCCGTCCAAAGCGCAAAGGAGACCTCGTCAAAGTCCGGCAGCCCTTTTGTCGGAGGAAGCAAAGGAGCTCCCTTTCCCAGCGCGACCGCGCCATCGCGCAAGGCCTGAGCGCGAACAGTGATTGACCGGCTGACCAGCCAGAAGAGCAAGCCCCCCAGCGCGAGCGAAAGCAGCAAGCCGGCCAGGTAGAGCCACGCGGCCCGCCAGAGTGCGGCGTGTGCGATCTCTGAAGATGCGCCGAGCGCAATCGTCCACCCCGTGTGCTCGATCCGCGAGACCGCCGTGTAGGCCTCATCCCCCTCCATGGTGGACGTCATCCCTACCCCCTCCTTCCTGTCGCCCAACTCCGCGAGCATGGTCTGGAGCGAGGGACTCGGTGGCGTGCCGAAGTATTTGCCGTGGTCTTTGGAGCGGGCCACCCGCTTCATGTTGGAGTCAAAGACGGACACCACCCAATCTCCCGGCAGCGCTTGGCGCTGAATGACTTCCAGGATGGAGTCGGTACTCACGATGGCCGTCAGCACGTACCGGACCTCGCCTGCGCGCAGAACAGGAATGCGCACGGTGTAGCCCACATTGCCTCGAGGGCCCGCGACCATCGGGCCCACCATGGGCGCTTGGGTACGCACCACATCCGCAACGCTTGAGCCTTCCATGGACTGGCGCATGCCACTCCCAAACGGGCTCTCGCTGCCGAAAACGATGGAGCCATCCGGGTTTGCCAGTACGACGCCTCGCCAATCCGGCCGCGCGGCACGAAGCGCCCGCGCGGCCGCATGTACCGACGGAAGCTGGGCGGCTTCAGCGTCCTGCATGGACTGAGCCAACGAAAAGGCCTCCAGCGTAGCCACCGTCCGCTGCATTCGCGCGTCGATGGCAGCTGCAAGCGCTTGAGTCATGCCAAGCGTCGCTTGTTCGACCTGCTGCTTCTGTTGATGAAGCATCACGACGAATGCGGCTGTTGCAAAAAGACAGAACGGGAGAATCGTTGCCACGCCCAACAACATCAGACGGCGGCGCAAAGAGAATCCGTGCCAGAACCGCTCGCGTGCGCGTTGCTCATCTGCTCGGTGCGCTGCCGCACCAACTGACTTGTGGTCACTTGCAGTCATGGGTCGTTGCTTCCATTCAAGATAGGGAGTTCCAGATCCACGAGGGCGCTCTGTGCGTTGACGTCGCAGCCAAACATACAGGGTAGTGAGTTTTCAGAAGATTGGGGTGTTGCAAGCCGTAAAGCCCCGGCGTTGTGAAGAACCTCACGTCATTGACCTCATCGGACCGGCAATGACTCTCCGCTGGTACAACGAGAAGCGCATCAAGCTCTCCTTTGACCCTCTCAGCCCCATCGAATAGCGAGAGAGCCTTGAACGGCCCAAAACCAGTCAAAGGTTCCCCCTCTGTCAATTTTTCAGTCGGCGTCAACAAGCCTCCCGGCGCGCACAATACCCTTATGTCTGCGCCCATGGATTGCCCATCGCCCCGAAAAACTGCGCAGTCAGATATGCGGGGGGTACTCTGGAACGATGAACAGGGCTACCAGTTGCTGTTCGATGCCCACCCGCAGCCGATGTGGGTGTTCGAACAGACCAGCAAGCGCATCTTGGCCGCCAACGCGGCGGCCGTCGCGCGTTACGGATACTCATACGAAGAGTTCCTGCAACTCAAAGTCATGGACATCCGGCTTGTGCCGCCAGGCCAAGGCGAGACGGGGGAGGATCTTGACCGAGAGCTTGTGGGAACCGATGGTCGGCGATTGACCAAGCGAGAGCAGCATCGGTTACGAGACGGCAGCCTGATCGATGTCGACATGACCTCCAGCGACCTGGACTGGGAAGGCCGTGCAGTGAGCCTGGTGGTGACGAACGAGGTGACCGCACATGTTGCGTTGCAGCGCCAGGCCGCGCATGCCCTGCGGGAAATGGGTGTGGCGCGCGAATTGCTGGACCACGTGATCAACAGGGTGGGCGACGCGATCTTTGCGCTCGACAGGGAAATGCGTTTCACCTACCTCAATGCGCCTGCCTTGAGCCTGCTCCAGCGTGATCGAGCCGAACAACTGATCGGTCGATACATCTGGGACGAGTACGAGTTGGAGCAGGCGCAAGTCTTTCACCATGCATACGACAGGGCATTGCGGTCCCAACAGGCACAAGTCTTCGAGGCTTTTTATGCACCCTGGAGCAAGTGGTTCGAAGGGCGTGTCTTCCCTTCGCCGGAGGGGCTGTCGATCTTCTGCAACGACATCACGGAACGCAAGCTGTTCGAACGCCTGTTGCTCGACCGGGAGCGTGATTTCCGCCTGCTGACCGAGCAGACGCCAGCGATGATCTACCGTGCGTCTCTCGAGCCGCCCTATCGCACGCTGTATGTCAGCCCGTCCATTCGTATCCTCGGGTACACGGTGAGCGAATGGATGGCCGATCCGCTGGCGTGGACCAAGGCGCTTCACCCTGACGATTGCGAACGCGCGGTGGCTGCGCTGTCGGATGAGTACTTGGACGGCGTCGATCACCAGATTCAGTACCGCTTGCGCGATGCACAGGGCAAGTGGCGTCATTTCCGCGACCGCTCCTGCCGGATTGACCCCACGGATGGAAGTCCGGCGTATGTGCAAGGCATCGCTCTGGACATCACCGATCTGGTGGAGAGTGAACAGGCCTTGCGCGAGAGCGAGGCCAGTTTGCGACGCAGTGAGCAGCGCTACCGATTGGCCGCGGCCAGCGGGCAGGTGTGGGACTGGGACTTGTTGAGCGACAGACTCAGCTTCAGCGAAGACTTCTGGTGGCAGCTTGGGTTTGAACCGATTTCGGCGTTGGACTGTCGCAGCAGCCGCCTGGGTGCGATGATCCACCACGAGGACCTCGTTCGGCATCACGAAGCAATGCGCCGCCACCTCAAGAACCGGGAAGCGTTCGACTTGGAGATTCGCATCTGCGATGCCTGGGGCGAATGGCGCTGGATGCATGTTCGTGGACTTGCCGAATGGAACGGCGCAGGGCGAGCCGTTTACATGGCCGGCACCACCGTCGACATCAGCCCGCGCAAGAAGGCTGAGGCCGCACTGCGAGAATCCGAGGCCTACCGGCGCAAGCTGTTCGAGCAATTGGCCGACGGTGTTCTGCTGATCGACGACAGCAATCGCATCCTCGACGCCAATCCGCAGGCCATGAACATGCTGGGCTACCCGGGTGACAGCCTGCTCAACATGCCGCTGCATGCCTTGCTGGCGGGTCAGCAGCCGACGATCCCTTTCGACACCCATAAGACCCGGTCTCCCGGCAGGGGTCCGCTGACGGAATGGAACGTCGTGCGCCGGGATGGTGCTGTTGTGCCGGTGGAGGTAAGCGCGCGTGCACTGGACCCCACCCGCCACATCGCGGTGCTGCGCGACATCACCGATCGCCGTGCTGCTGAGACTGCGCTGCTCACTCATCAATTTGAACTTTCCGAACTCAATCAGCGGCTGATGCAGCAGGAGCGGATCACCACCCAACGCCTGGCCCAGGCGCTGCACGACAACCTCGGCCAGTCTCTGGCAGTGGCCCGGTTGAATCTCGAAACCTTGCTGATCATGGCGGGCGAGACCTTGCCTTCTGTGCTTGCGGAACAGTGCCAGCATCTTTCGGGTGTTCTGGGGCAAGCGGTGCTGGACGTGCGCAAAGTGCTGGCCGACCTGCGGCCGCCCCTGCTCGAGGAACAGGGTCTGGCGGCCGCGCTGGACAACGAAATCCGCGTCGCATTGTCGGCATCTGGCCCCGATGTGCTGCTGGAGGTCGTCGATGGTTTGTACAGCCAGCGTTGGCCTTCCGACGTGGAGTACAGTGCTTTCATGGTAGTCCGCGAGGCCATCGCCAACGCCAGGCTTCATGCACACGCGTCGCTGATCCGGGTGGTTCTGGAAGGCGATACGCACCAGCTCAATGTGGAAGTCATTGACGACGGTGTGGGCATCGACCCCGACATGCAGCACGGCCGACCTGGCCATCTGGGCATCGTGGGCATGCGGGAGCGGGCCATCTCCATCGGCGCGCGCTGTTTCATCAGCGCAGAACCCGGTGCCGGCACACACGTCCGCCTGAGCTGGACGGTATCGGAACCATGAGCAACATTTACCTGGTCGACGACCACACACTCGTGCGCGACGGACTGCGGGCGTTGCTGGAAGCCGCCGGGCATCGCGTGGTGGGTGAGTCGGCCGATCCGACGCAAGCGCTGGCCCAGCTGCGCGAGCTTGGGCCAGTGGTGGTTCTACTCGATCTGCATCTGGACCAGCGCTCGGGTTTTGAGTTGCTGACCGAGCTGCAGCGTCGGGCGCCGGAGGTGCGCTCGATTGTGCTGACCATGTCGGCCCAGCCGCGTCATGTGGCTGAAGCACTTAGGATGGGTGCGGCTGGATACGTGCTCAAGGGATCGCCCGCCTCCCAACTGCTGCAAGCGGTCGACGCCGTGAGCAAGGGGCAGCGCTTCCTTGGCCCCGATGTGGCCGAGCTCGCCGTACAGGGTTTCACGGCGCCGGGAGACGACGCCCTGGACACGCTCTCGGTGCGCGAGCGCCAGATTGTCTTGATGGTGGTGCAGGGGAAGTCCAGCACCGAGATAGGGCGCGCGTTGCACCTGTCGCCCAAAACGGTGGACTCGTACCGCAGCCGCATCATGGCAAAGCTGGCCGCGCCGGACGTGCCAGCCCTTGTGCGCTTCGCCATCCGCAACGGCCTGATCGATGCCGGGGACGCCTGATTCGTGGCGTCCTCCCCACATCGTCTTGCGCGATAGCAAACACAAACGAACAAACAACACGATCGGCCCCCAGGCTGCATCGAGAACTCCCCACAGACCACCAGCAGCGGTCTTTTTAAAGTCCATCGCAGATGTTGGTCGGTGTATCCGATCTTCCCTTGGACGGCATGCAGACGTGCAAAAGAACGTGTTCTGACGCATTCTCAGTTCTGGCCGCGTGCCCTCTGCAACCCCTTGATGCAACCTCATGCAATCCGCCACCCCGCCCCCCAGCGAGTCCCGCCGTCTGGCGATCCTCGATTCCCTGGGCGTGCTCGACACGCCGGCCGACCCCGTGCTCGATGGCATCGTGCGGGCTGCCGCCCAACTGATCGGTTGCCCCGTTTCGCTGGTTAGCCTGGTCGATGCTCAGCGCCAGTGGTTCAAGGCGCGTCTAGGTCTGAATGTGGAGCAGACACCGCGCGAGCAGGCGTTTTGTGCCCACGCCATCCAGCAGACCGGCTTGTTCGAAGTGAGTGACGCTCGGCTGGACGCGCGGTTCGCCGACAACCCGTTGGTGACTGGCGAGCCCCACGTGGTCTTCTACGCCGGCGTTCCCCTGTCTGTGGAAGGTCACGCCATGGGTACGCTGTGCGCGATCGACCATCGCCCGCGCCAGCTATCCGACGTGCAGCGCCAGACGCTGAAAGACCTCGCGCGTGCGGCCGAGCATTGGCTGCAAACGCAGAGGGCCGATGCCGAGCGCCGCAATCTGTTTGATCAGATGGGCGACGGGATCCTGTTGGTCGATCGCACCCACCGCGTGATCGAAGTGAACCGCGCAACCGCGCGCATGCTCGGCCACCGCGCCGGCGAACTGCGGCAGATGCACCTGCGCGATTTGTTGCCCGCAGACGAACACACCCGGCTCACGCGCGCAACGCTGCGGGTGCTCAAGGGCCGCGAGCAACTGGCCGACTGGCGGGTGTTGCGGCGCGATGGCAGCTGCTTCATTGCGGAGGTCAGTATCCGGATGGTGGAGCAGCAGCGTTTTGTGGTGGTTATGCGCGACATTTCACAGCGGTATTCGCAGGAGCAGGAGGTGCGGCTGCTCTCCATGGCGGTCGAGCAAAGCGCGCAAAGCATCTTGATCACCGACTTGAATGCCAACATCGAATACGTCAACGCTGCGGCGCTGACAAGCTCGGGTTACACCATGCAGGAAATGCTGGGCCGAAATCCGCGCATGTTGCAGTCGGGCAAGACGCCGCGTGAGACCTATGCCCAAATGTGGCAGCAGCTCACCGCGGGCAAGGCATGGCGCGGCCTGCTGTTCAACTGTCGCAAGGACGGCGTGGAGTACGTCGAGGCCGCAACGATCACACCCATTCGAGACGCTCGAGGGACTGTGACCCAGTACCTGGCCCTGATGCTGGATGTGACAGAGAAGCGGCGCCTGACCGAAGAACTGGAGTGCCATCAGACCCACCTGGAGCAGCTTGTGGAGCAGCGCACTGTGGCACTGGTGGACGCGCGCCGCGCAGCCGAGGCTGCCAGCGAAGCCAAAAGCGCGTTTCTCGCCACAATGAGCCACGAGATTCGCACGCCAATGAATGGGGTGGTGGGCAGTCTCGATCTGCTGCAACACTCGGAGCTCTCGGCCTACCAGCGGGATCTGATCGACACCGTCAGCGAGTCGGCGCTGGGTCTTCTGACCATCATTGATGACATCCTGGATTTCTCCAAGATCGAAGCGGGTCAGCTCAAGCTGCAGAGTGAGGCGGTTTCGCTGGAGCGACTCACCGACAGTGTGTGCAACGCCTTGCGTCCGACGGCCACCTCCCATGGAGTCGATCTGCAGGTGGATGTGGCGCCGGGCCTGCCTGACTGGATCCTGAGCGACGGGACACGGCTGCGCCAGATTCTCAACAACCTGATTGGCAATGCCATCAAATTCTCCGCTGGCTTGGCTCGAGCAGGTCGGGTGGCGCTTCGAGTACGGACTTGCGGGTCGGACCTGCCCGGGCACCTTCAGTTGAGCGTGATCGACAACGGCATCGGCATGAACCCTGAAGTGCTGCAGCGCATCTTCCAGCCGTTTGTGCAGGCCGAGAGCGCCACCACCCGGCGTTTTGGAGGCACCGGCCTGGGCCTGTCGATCTGCAACAGGCTGGCTGGCTTGATGGGGGGATGGATCAAGGTCGACAGCGAGATGGACCAAGGATCCGCTTTTACCGTGACCTTGCCTTTCCAGTCCACGTCGTCCCCGCGGCCCGTGGCAGATGACAACTTCGCCATGGTCACGCGCACCGGGCCGCACTTCGTGCCATCCGGCGGCCCGCTGGTGTTGGTGGCCGAAGACAATTCCGTCAACCAGAAAGTGATCGGGCACCAGCTCGCGCTGCTGGGGTGGGCGGTGGAGATGGTCGGCGATGGACTCGGCGCCTTGGCGCTTTGGCGCGCGGGTCGGGCCACCCGGCGCCATGCCTTGCTGCTCACCGATCTGCACATGCCGGGCATCGACGGGTACACGCTGGCCACCACCATTCGCAGCGAGGAAACGGGTGGATCTCGTCTCCCGATCGTGGCCTTGTCAGCCAATGCCTTGTATGGCGAGATCGAACGCTGCCGTTCGGCCGGCATGGATGATTACCTCAGCAAACCGGTTCGGACGCACCAGTTGGGCGAGATGATCAGGCGTTGGTTGCCGTCGGACGGGGCGCCAACCCTGGCCTCGTTTGGCGCTGCGGACTGTGAAGAAGTGGATGTGATCGAAGTCGAGCTCGGCCACTGTGTCTACGACGACCAGGCGCTGAAGCGTCTGGTCGGCGAAGAGCCCGGGCTGCTGGCCGAGTTCCGCCAGCGTTTCATTGTTTCTGCCCTCAACACCGTGGACGAGATGCGCCGCGCCGCCAGCGACGGCAATACGGCCACCCTGTCCGGCCTGGCTCACCGCCTCTCGTCCTCCTGTCGCATGATCGGCGCCGTGGCGCTGGGAGAGTGCTGCAGCCGCATCGAACGCGCTGGCTCTGGCTGCAGCCCAAGCGAGATGCACGGGCTCATGTCCCAGCTGGAAGACGCGCTCGCCCATGTCATGACACGCCTGTCCGGTCACGAGGCATTGCAGCATTCAAACGCTTCCGATTGAACCGAGCCAACCAACCCGGACCTGACGATGAAGCACAAAGAAGCGCGCATCCTCGTTGTCGGCGACAACGCGGTGGACGCAGAACAGGTCTGCGGCATGCTTCGCGGTCGATACCCACATACCGAGGCCACGACAGATCCGACGAAGTCAGACGCGGTATTCGACCGGCTGAAGCCGCAACTGCTGGTGTTGGCTTTCAAATCGCTGGAGGCCTGTGAGCGCTTCTACCTGGGCCTGTACCGGCGCAGCGAGGTGATCCAGTCGCTGGCACACCGCACGCTGTTGCTGTGCGACAAGGAAAGCGTGCACCGCGCCTTCGATCTCTGCATGCAGGAGGTGTTTGACGACTACGTGTTGTTCTGGCCACTGGTGCACGACGCCAGACGGTTGCCCATGTCGGCGCACCTGGCGCTGTGCGCCCTCGACCAAGAGCAGGCGCTTGAACCGCTGTCCGAGTTGCGCACCCCTGGCCCGCCGTGCCGAAGCGCTGGAGGAGCAGCTCGCCCAGCAGGTGAAGCTGGGGCGGGTGCACGCGCAGAACGCACAAAGCTCCGCGCGCATGGCCCAGGCCTCGGTCAGCCGCGCGATGGGAGGCCTGTCCGAGCGCATCCTGGCCAACGGCCTGGACAACGCTCTGACGGTGCGCGACGCCTCGCGCGTGAAACAGGCCTTTGGCAATCTGCAACGCGAGTCCTTGATTCCTACGCTGGAACAGGTGGTGCGGGCGGCCCAGCCGGTGCAGGATTGGGTGGACACGATCACCAGTGAACTGGCCGAACCACTGAGAGCCACACAGGCAATGGTGCACCGCGCCAAACGGAGCCGCCCGCAACTGTTGGTCGTGGACGACGATGTGTTCATGCGCCGATTGCTCAAGCAGTTGCTGACCAGCGAGCAGTACGACGTCGAGGGGGTGGGTACCGCGGCGGATGCCCAGCTTTTTCTGACAAAGAATCGGCCCGACCTGATCCTGATGGACGTCCTGTTGCCGGACTCCAACGGCATCTTGCTCACGCGCGAGCTCAAGGCCGGCCAGTTCCACATGAACACACCGGTGATCATGCTCACAGGCCAAACCGAAAAGCAGGTAATCGTGGAGAGCCGCAAGGCGGGCGCTGTGGGCTTTGTGCGCCAAGCCCTTCAACCGGGACATCCTGCTGCGAAAGGTGGCCCAGCACTTGGCGCACTGAGGTCGCATTCGGTGTTGTCTTCGACTGAAAACTGACCCAGTTAGAGCATCAATTTCCATTGAAAGCCGACCCACGTAAGAACCCTATCCTGCTGCTTTTGGCAGCAGGAGATTTCAGGAGTAATAGACGTGGCGACACTGACTGTGATATGACGCTGGGCACTGCGCCAGCAGAGGTCCATCCACGAGCTCTCCCCGGTCGTACCGAGTCAGCCACAACTGAATCAGGTTGGTCAACAGGGTGTGCTTCCTCGCCGCATCGCGCCGGCCGATGGCGCCACTGCGCGACCTTCTATTTCACCCTCGCCTCGCAGTGATTTGGGATGATCGACAATACAGATCTTTCTGACGGTGGAACCAGCGAGTGATGTACCCCGTCGGAAGACGCTAACCTTCTGCGATCACATCCGTCAGGCCCAACGCACCCTGGGCCACAAGCGTTCTCCACCGACTGAGGTCGTTGTCGACCTTGATGCGCAGCGCGTCGGGCGTGCCAGGCTCCACCCTGGCGCCGTGGTTCTCGAATTGAGCGACCACGGCCGCGTCGGCCAAAGCGTCGTTCAGTGCCTGGTTCAACTTGGCGAGCGTCGCAGAAGGCGTGTGTGCCGGCGCGAACAGGCCATACCACTGCGTGACGTCCACGCCGTCGATCCCGCCTTCTGCCAGCGTGGGCAACGCGGGCAGGCTGGGCAACCGACTCGTGCCGGCCACCCCCATGGCCCGCAGTTGGCCGCTGTGAACGAACGGATGGGCGGTGAACAGGCTGGGGAACATGACCTGCGTGCGTCCGCTCACCACGTCGGCAATGGCCGGCGCCGCGCCGTCGAACTTCACACTGGCGATGTCCGCGCCGCTGCCCAACAGGAACAGCGCCGCCGCAAAATGGGGCGGCGTGCCGTCGCCGGCCGAGGCGTAGACCAGGCTGCCGGGCTTCGCCTTCAGTTCAGACACCAGCTCCTGAACGCCGGGCGCGGAGACGCTCGGGTGGACCACCATCAAGGTCGGCGATGAGCCCACCAGGCCGATCGGCTCGAAGTCCCCGACCGGGTCGTAGCCCAGTTTCTGCAGCGCGGGGTTCATGGCGTGCGTGCCCACATAGCCCAACATCAGCGTGCTGGCGATCGGGCTCCGCGCGGGCCACGAACTCGCTGGCAATGGCCCCGTTCGCGCCCGCCCGGTTGTCCACCAGCACCTCCTGCCCCAGCAGCCGCCCCATCTTGCCGGCAATGATGCGGGCCATGGTGTCGTTCCCGCCGCCGGCGGCGGTCGGGACGATGATGGTGATCGGTTTGCGTGCCGGGGCCGCCGCCTCCTCGGGACGCGGGAACACGTAGTCCGGCAGGTGCATTTCCCCTTGCATGATCTTGCGCGCCGTGCGAACCAGTGCGGCGCCCTTGACCTCGGCCGCGTCTCCCTGGCCGACGAGCTCCACCTCGACATCGATCTGGCCCGCCGGGTGCAGCACCACCAGCTTGTGGCGACCCGCTTCGCGCGCGATGCCGCTGGCGACCGTGCCGGGCAGAGCAAAGGCGCTGCGCACCCCGATGGCGCCCGTGACGGCGTGCGACGCGTGGCAGCGGTGCGGCGTGAAGTACCGCGAGGTGACGCTGTGGGGGGCATCGCCTTCGCTGACCAGCACCGGCTTCGGTATGACGCTGTTGGAGACGTCCCCCAGCCCCATCATCCGTCCCGCCTGCAGGCGCAGGGACTCGATGCGCGCCAGGAGCGCAGTGTTGGCGTCGAGGGCCACCGGCTTTTCCCGTCCCGTGACGCCCAGATCGGCCGCGCGCACGATCATCAGCGGCATGGCGGCGTCAATGCAGGTAACGGCCGTGCCGTCGATGTGGTCGATGCGCTGGCCCGTCGGAAAAACCTGGCCCGTCACCGCGCCCCACGCGTCCAGGAAGTCCAGCAGGATGGGAGCGGCCGTGCCGGCAACGCCGTCGATGCGAGCGTCGCCCTCGTACGTGACGCGACCGTTCGGCGTGCGCACCGTCACATCGATGCGAGAACGGGTGTTGACATTGAACACGCGCACCCGGGTCACGCCGTCCTGCGCCTTCACCAGGCCCTGCTCGATGCCGAACGGCGCCACACCCGACAGCATGTTGCCGCAGTTAGGCCGGGTGTCGACGGAACGGTGGCCCACGCCGACCTGCGCGAACAGGTAGTCGAGGTCGCAGTCGGGCTGGGTGGAGCGCGAAACGATGGCCACCTTGCTGTTCAAGGTGCTGCCGCCACCGACGCCGTCCAGCTGCAACGGGTCCGAAGCCCCGATCGCCCCGATCAGGGCCTGGTCGCGGGCCTCGTCACCGTCGGGCAACCACTCACGCAGAAAGAAGGGGCCGCGCGAGGTGCCGGCGCGCATGAGGACACAGGGAATGACTTTGTTCATGGGCCGCATTCTCAAGAGCCGCTTTGATTCTGTGAATTGCATAGTTGAGAAGCATTGATCCATGGTTTGCAATAAACAGGCAAGCCGTTCATTGATGCACCAAAGGCATCACTTGTTCTCAACATTGCAATTTACTTCGCCACCGGATGCGCCGAAACTGCCTGCTCGGCACCCGCCATTCCAGCCCTGAGAGCGAAGGACATCCTCATGACCCAGACCACCGACGACCTGCGCGCATGGATCGGTCGCAGCGAGACGGTGCACGACACCGTGAACCCAACGCCCGTGGCCGCCCTGACCGCCACGCTCGACCACCCTGCGGCCGACACCGCGCCCGGCACGCTGCTGCCACCGCTCTGGCACTGGCTGTACTTCCTGCCCCTGCATCGGCAATCCGACATCGGCGCCGACGGCCACGCCCGGCGCGGCGGCTTTCTGCCTCCGGTGCCGTTGCCGCGCCGCATGTGGGCCGGCAGCCAGTTCGAATTCCGCTCCCCGATCCGCGTGGGCGACCAGGTGGCCCGCACGTCCACCATCGACGACGTGAGCCGCAAGGAAGGCCGCACGGGCCCGCTGGTGTTCGTGAAGGTGCGTCACGAGATGCGGTGCAACGGTGCGGCTGAACCGGCCCTGGTGGAGTTCCACGACATCGTCTACCGCGACGCCCAGCAACCCGGCGATGTGGCGCCGCCCCCGCTGGCCGCCCCGGAACAGGCGACCTGGCGTCGCCAGGTCGTGCCGGACGACGTGCTGCTGTTCCGCTACTCGGCGCTCACCTTCAACGGCCACCGCATCCACTACGACCGGCAGTACGTGACCCAGGTCGAAGGCTACCCGGGCCTCATCGTGCACGGCCCGCTGATCGCCACGCTGCTGCTGGACCTGTTGCGCCGGGAGATGCCCACGGCCGACGTGGCCAGCTTCCGCTTCAAGGCGGTGCGCCCCACCTTCGACCTGCACGCCTTTCAGGTGCAAGGGGAGCCGTCCGCCGACGGCAAGACCGTGCGCCTGTGGGCGAGCGACCACGAAGGCTGGCTCACGATGGATGCCACCGCCGTGCTGCGCTGATTCTTTTCTCCACGATCACCCGAGACCCTCATGCAGCCACTCGCAGGCATCACCGTCGTCACCCTGGAACACGCCATCGCCGCGCCCTTCGCCACGCGCCAGCTGGCCGACCTGGGTGCGCGCGTCATCAAGATCGAGCGCCCCGGCACGGGCGATTTCGCGCGCGGCTACGACCAGCGGGTGCGCGGCCTGGCATCGCACTTCGTCTGGACCAACCGCTCCAAGGAAAGCCTCACGCTCGACGTCAAACACCCGGAGGCCGCCCGCGTCCTGGAACGGCTGGTGCTGGAGAAGGCCGACGTGGTGGTGCAGAACCTCGCGCCCGGCGCGGCGGCCCGGCTCGGCCTGGGCCACGAGGCGCTGTCGGCCATCAAGCCCGGGCTGATCGTCTGCGACATCTCGGGCTACGGCGACGACCGGGAGAACCCGGGGCCGTACCGCGACAAGAAGGCTTACGACCTGCTGATCCAGAGCGAAGCCGGGTTCGTGTCGGTGACCGGCACCGCCGACGAACCCTGCAAGGCCGGCCCGTCGATCGCGGACATCGCCGCAGGCATGTACGCCTACAGCAACATCCTCGCGGCCCTGATGCAGCGCAGCCAGACCGGCCGCGGCCAGCGCATCGACATCTCCATGCTGGAATCGCTGACCGAATGGACCAGCTACCCGCTGTATTACGCGTTCGAAGGCGCCGCGCCACCACCGCGCACCGGCGCCAGCCACGCCACGATCTATCCGTACGGCCCTTTCCCGGTCGGACCGGCGGAGCACGGCGCCCACGTGATGCTGGGCCTGCAGAACGAGCGCGAATGGCTCAGCTTCTGTGAGAAGGTGCTGCTCCAGCCGGCCTTGCGCACCGACCCGCGCTTCACCGCCAACTTCAAGCGCGTCGCCGAACGCACCGCCCTGCGCCAGATCATCGTGGACACCTTCCGGCCGCTGACGGTGGCCGAGGTGGAGGCGCGGCTGGAGGTGGCGCAGATCGCCAACGCCCGCGTGAACACCATGGCCGACGTCTGGGCACACCCGCAACTCCAGGCCCGCCAGCGCTGGACCGAGGTGGGTTCACCCCAGGGGCCGCTGCCGGCCCTGCTGCCACCGGGCACCTGGAACGAAGGCCCGCGCATGGACCCGGTGCCAGCGCTCGGCGAGCACACCGATGCCATCCTGGCCGAGCTCGGCTACGGCGCGGACGGCATTGCCGCGCTGCGCGCGGCCCAGGCCATCTGAGCTGAGGGCGCGACCATGTCGGCGTCCCTCACCCCCGCACGCACCTACCTCTTCGTGCCCGGCTCGCGGCCCGATCGCTTCGACAAAGCCCTCGCCAGCGGCGCCGATGCGGTGGTGCTGGATCTTGAAGACGCCGTGGCGCCCGAGCACAAGGCCGCCGCGCGTGCCCACGTGGCCGGCTGGTTGCACAGCGCCGCACCGGCCGACCGGGCCCGCTGCGTGGTGCGCATCAACGATTCGACATCGGACGGGTTTGCGGACGACCTGGCCGCCCTGCCCGGCACCGGCGTGGCGCAGATCATGCTCCCCAAGGCCGAGCAGGCACAGCAGGTCGGCTTCGTCGTGGCGGCTGTGCCGGGTGTTCAGGTGCTGGCCCTCATCGAAAGCGCCAGGGGCGTGGCCCAGGTGGACGAGGTGGCGGGTGCCGTCGGCGTGGCCCGGCTGGTGTTCGGCACCCTGGATTTCGCCCTCGACCTGGACCTGGACATCCGCCACGACGCCATCGGCCTGAGTCACGCGGCGGCGCGCATCGCGCTGGCATCGCGCTTGGCCGACCTCCCCGCGCCCGTGGCTGGCGTTACCCCGCAACTGGACGACGAGGCACGGCTCATGGCCGACCTGGCCTGGGCCCGTTGCCACGGCTTCGGCGCCAAGCTGTGCATTCACCCCAACCAGGTCCTGCCGATCCACCGCGCGCTGCAGCCCGACGCGGCCGAGCTGGCCTGGGCCCGGCGCGTGCTGGCGGCCGATGCGGCGTCGCCCGGCGCGGCCCGGCTCGACGGCCGCATGGTCGATGCGCCTGTGGTGCGCCAGGCGCGCCGCACGCTGCGGGCCGCAGGGCACTGACCCCGGCTTTCATCCCCACCGATCACCCCAGAGAAAGACACACCATGGCATCCACCATCATCGATTCGCGCATCTTCGGCGACATGTTCAGCGACGCGCGCATGCGCGAGGTCTGGTCCGACGAGAACCGCACGGCCAAGTACCTCGACATCGAGCGCGCGCTGGCCAAGGTCCAGGGACAACTCGGCATCATTCCGCAGGAAGCGGCCGACGAGATCGTGAAGAACTGCGAGCTGTCGCAGATCGACTGGGTCAAGCTCAAGGCCAAGACCGAACAGATCGGCTACCCGATCATCGCGGTCGTCAACCAGATCAACGCCAACTGCCGCGACAAGCTGGGCGAGTACTGCCACTGGGGCGCCACCACCCAGGACATCACCGACACCGCCGCCGTCCTTCAGATGCGCGAAGGCCTCGCGCTGGTGGAGCAGGACCTGGACGAGATCGGCGACGCGCTGGCCGCGCTGGCCCGCAAGTACCGGGACACACCCGTGATCGGCCGCTCCAACCTGCAGCAGGCCACGCCCATCACCTTCGGCTACAAGATGCCAGCATCCTGGCCGGCATCGACCGGCACCGCGAGCGGCTGCAGCAACTCAAACCGCGCGTGCTGATGGGCGAATTCGGTGGCGCCTCGGGCACCTTGTCGTCGCTGGAGAAGGGCGCGATGGAAACGCAGGCGGAGTTGATGAAGGAGCTGGGCCTCGCCCAGCCGCTGATCTCCTGGCACACGGTGCGCGACACCATCGCCGAGGTCGGCGCCTTCCTGGGGCTCGTCGGTGGCTCGCTCGGCAAGATCGCGATGGACGTCAAGCTCATGATGCAGACCGAAGTGGCCGAGGTGTTCGAGCCTTATGCGCCGGGGCGCGGCTCTTCCTCCACCATGCCGCAGAAGCGCAACCCGATTTCCTGCCTCTACATCCATGCCAACATCTCGGTTGCACGGCAGCACGCCGCCGCCCTGATGGACGCGATGGTCGCCGACCACGAGCGCTCCACCGGCCCTTGGGAGATCGAGTGGGTGTCGCTGCCCGAGATCTTCTGCCTGATGTCCGGCGCGCTGAAACAGACCAAGTTCGTGCTCAAGGGCCTCGAAGTGGACGCCACCCGCATGCGCGCCAACATCGACATCACCCACGGTCTGGTGATGTCGGAGGCGGTGATGATGGGCCTGGGGCCCTACATCGGCCGCGAATACGCGCACGACCTGGTCTACGACCTGTGCCGCCAGGCCTTGAAGGAAAACCAGCCTCTGATCGAGATCCTGGCCGTGCACCCGGAGATCACCGCCCACGTGACCCGGGCCCAGCTCGAAGCCATGTGCGAACCGGCCAACCACCTGGGCCAAGCCGGCGTCATGGTCGATCGCGTGCTCGCGGCGCGGCGCTGAGGCCCTCGGCGGCCTTGCCGCGTTTCGCCTTCATCTCCGCGAAGAATTCATACAGCTGCAGCGCCGCCGGCGAAAGCGAGCGGCCCTTGCGCCGGATCAGCCCGACTTTGCGGGTGACGATCGGATCCACCAGCGGCACGCTCACCAGCAGCGGGTGGCCGGGGGCGGGCATGGCCATCGACGGCACCGCCGCCACGCCCAGGCCCGCTTCGACCAGGCCCAGCATGGTCGTCACATGCTGGGCTTCGTAGATGTTCTGCGGCAGGCCGGGCTGGCCGGACAACGCCTGGTCGATCAACAGGCGGTTGCCCGAGGCCTTGCTCACCGAGATGTAGTCGTACTTCGCCAGTTCGGCCCAGGACACGCGGCGCTTCTTGGCAATGGCGTGATCGCGGCGGCAGGCCGCCACGAAGCGCTCCTCCAGCAGCGGCTTGAACTCGATGTCGGGTTCCTGGCTGCCCATGAAGTTGAGCCCGAAATCCGCCTCGCCGCGCGACACGGCGGACAGCACCTCGTTCGCGCTGGCGTCGAAGATCTTCACCCGGATCTTGGGGTACTGTTCGCGGTAGCGCGAGATCACGTGCGAGATGAAGTAGTACACCGTGGACGGCACGCAGGCGATCGTGACCTCGCCCATGCGGGTGCTGCCCACCCCGCGAATGCCCAGCAAGGTGTTGTCCAGCTCGTCCAGCAACTGCTGCACTTTTCGGTCGAAGTCGCGGCCGACGGCTGTGAGTTCGACCTTGCGCGTGGTGCGCTCCAGCAGCTTGACCCCCAGGGCCTCTTCCAGCTTCTCGATGCGCCGGCTGAACGCGGGCTGCGACACGTGCAGCGCGTTGGCGGCCTTGCGAAAGCTGCTGAGTTCGGCCACGGCGCGGAACGCCTGCAGGTCGTTAAGGTTGAAGTTGATGGCCATGGCAGCTTGGAGGGTGTTCTGGTTGATCCAAATTGTGCATCAATGCTTCACAAACATGCAATTTACTTGGCATAGGACAACAGCGACGATACGTTCCGAGATTCAAAGCCACCCCCACCCATCGGAGAAGACAAATGCAGATTCAGAAAAGACGCGTGCTCAGCACCGTGGCCCTTGCGATCACCGCCACCTGGGCGTGTGGCAGCGCGCTGGCGGCGTACCCCGAAAGGACCATCAGCATCGTGGTGCCGACGTCGGCGGGCGGCGCCAACGACGCCATGGCCCGGACCATCGGCCAGGCCCTGTCGCTGCTGCTCAAGCAGTCCTTCATCGTGGACAACAAGGCCGGCGGCAATGGCGCGATCGCCAGCGAGTTCGTGGCACGCGCCGCACCCGATGGCTACACGCTGATGCTGGGCTACATCGCCACCCATGCGATGAACCCCGCGCTGCAGAAGCTGCGCTACGACCCCGTCAAGGACTTCGAACCGGTGGGCATGGTGGGCTACTCCGCCACGCTCATGGTGCGCAACACCCAGGTGCCCGCCAACAACGCGAAGGAGCTGGTGACCTTTATGAAGGCCAACCCGGACAAGATCAACTACGCGTCGGCGGGCAACGGCACGGCACCGCACTTCGCGGCCGAGATGTTCAAGCTGTCCACCGGCACCGCGATGACGCACGTACCTTACAAGGGCTCCGCACCGGCCGTGACCGACACCATCGCGGGCCAGACGCAAGTGATGTTCCCCAGCCTGTTCACGGCGATGCCGAACGTGAAGAACGGCAAGCTCAAGGCCCTGGGACTGGCCGGCTCCAAGCGGTCACCGCTGATGCCCGACGTGCCCACGCTCAAGGAGCAGGGCATCAACAACGTGGACGTGTCGCAGTGGTACGCCATCTTCGCGCCCGCCAAGACACCCAAGCCGGTGCTGGAGCAGTTGAACAAGGCGCTGAACCAGGTGCTCGCCGACCCCAGCGTCGTCAAACGCCTTGAAGAGCATGGGGCTGAAGTCGACGCGATGGGCCTGGACGAGATGCGTGGCTTCCTACAGGCCGAGCAGGTGAAGTGGAAGCAGGTGGTGCAGGCCGCGAAACTGAAGGCCGACTGAAGTTCCACCCGACGCAGCTGCTCTCACGCATTTTTTCACGTGATTGTGTTGTCTTCCATTGAAAACTGACCCAGTGGAGATGCGGACGAAAACTTTGACTTGCGGCATAAACCAGTCCACGTATTTGTCCGCACCCCTCGGGGGGGGGTGATGCGGACGTTTACTTGGACTGGTTTGACACCGGAAGTCCAGTCTCAGGAACTTTGGCACCGAAGTAGGCCAGTCGCACCAACTTCGACCCGAACCGAGCCAGCCCTATGGCACGAGGTCTCGTAAGTTCTTGATTGTTGGAATGCGCCAGAGCAATTACCGTGGCGCCCTACGTGACGAATCAACGGCCCGCCGTCATGGGCCCGCTTTGTCTGCTGAACCCCAGGAAAGCACGCACAGCCTGACGGAGATCCTCTCCTCAAACCAAGGCATTGCGCCACCGGGCTGGTGGATCGAAAGACCCAGGACCTTGTCTTCCAGGCGGCTCTCGGCATTGAAAAAATGCGCGGCCGCTTCGGTCGAGACCAGCGCGGGTGACAACAGGAAACCGGTCTGGCCCGCCTCGCGCAGATACCGGAAATCGGTGCTCCCCATCGGGGTGGCGATCGTCATGCGAAGAACGGGGGGACCGGTCAACACGCCCAGGATCCGTCCGAACCAGGTGGTTTCCACGTCCATCTCGGCCCAAACCGCTTGATCCGGGCCCACGGAGGGAATCAGCAGGGGCAGATCGAACTCCGTTTCAGACGTGCGGCACCGCTCGGACTGCGCCAGCGGCGAAGCACGGCGCGTCAACAGCAGGGCGTTCGGCGTCTGCCGGTCAACTTGGTACTGCCGTCGGTAGGCTCCCAGGGTGAGCGGATCTTCCTGGGCTGCGTAGCGGCCATCGATGGGCACGACGCTGAAAACCACCGACCGCGGAGCCTGCGGGCTGGCGAGGAAATCCGCGTTGCGCGCCGACATGTAGCGGCTGGTGGCAAAGTAGGACTGAAATGCGGGCCGCGAGGCGATCGGCAACCCCGACGCGTAAGCCAGACTGAACTCGAAGGGGAAGACATCGATGGGGCCTTCAACGCCCACAAATGGCAGGGCTGAGCGTGCCTCCATGAGCGCCGTCTCGTGGTGACGGCGCCTGTCGGCATCCGAGGCGGCCCGGTATCCTGGGTCCAGCACATAGCGGATGCGATTCTCCACAGCGTGGACGTATCCTGTGATGTAGCCCCCCTGCGGGAGCACGGATGCCGAGATGTGGATGACCAGCAAAGCCGCTGCCATCGCCACCGCGGCAATCACACGCCGGTGGTGGCGGGTCGGGACGTCGACGCTTGGGCTCCCAAGTTGCACGGCGCACAGCAAGGCCAGCGCGAGAAACGAAGCTCCGGGGTTCGCGCCATGCCGAACAAAACCCATCTTGTAGGCCACCAGCAGATACCCCAGCGTGAGGAGGCTGAGCACGGTGCTGGCAGGCTGGGTCATGCGCAGCGTCGCAGCGAGAAGGACTGCGGCGCCAACGATGTAGGCGCCATGCAGCGCGAGCGGCGCGGGCAGTCCCATGTCCGCGTTGTAGGCCAGCGAGACATCGACATAGCCGCGCAGAAAGGCGAACACGCCTGAGACATCCTGGCCAGACAACCAGAACAGCAGGACGAAGGACAAGACAAAACACACGGGGACAATGGGCCGGTAGTCCCGCACGGTGAAGCGGTAGATGCTCGCCAGGACAAGGGCGGGCAAGGTAAAGAACAGGGCGTTCGCCTTGACCAGGCATGCAAACGCGGCGGCGAACGCGAGCAGAACCGAAAGCGCGAGTTGCGCGGCATTGCCCTGCTGTCTGCGGCATTCATGGTGGCACAGCAGCAAGGCCGGCAGGAGCAGGTACACATCCCGCCAGATGCCCATCAGCAGGGTGAGGCCCCCCCAGGCCAGCAAAGCCCCTGCGCTCCTGATTTGCAGTACCAGGAAACAACCGATGCCCACCATCAGCAGGAAGGCGGCCTTGTAGAGCAGCCTTTGCTGATGGGATTGTTCGAAGTAAATGACCGACTCGATGAAAGACAACGGCCCGTAGTTGAATAGGATCTGACTGCCGTGCTGAAGTTTATTTTCATGGGCGTACCCCAGCATCACGTGCCAAGACAAATCGAGCCCGCGCATTGATGGTGCGAAATCCCCGTACAGCAAATACCCGAGCATGAACAGCGTTCCGGCAAGCGGCACCGCGAAAGAGAGAAGTCGGGTTTTCATGGATGGATGGACGTCGAGCGAGAACTGTTTTTTTTATCGGCGAACCCTGCGGCCGTTGTCCATTCCAGCCCGTGGCATGGACAACTCCCATGCTAGCATCGCCGCCATGCGTCCACCTCGCCTCTCCATCACCATGCGATGCATTGGTGGTGCCATCGGCCTGGCATTGGACTGCACCATCCACCGCGAAAGCGTTGCACCCCAGGCGGCCTGATGGAGTTGCATGGCTGGGGTCGCTATCCGAGGCAAGAAGCCCATGTGGCCGAGCCGCTGTCGAGACAGCAGTGCATGCGCACCGTGCCAGGCGCCTTGCCACTGATTGCTCGCGGGCGGGGGCGAAGCTATGGCGACAGTGCGCTGGGCCCCCAGGTTCTTTCAACCCGCTATCTGGATCGGTTTCATGACTTTGATCCGGAGACGGGTGTGCTTTCCTGCGATGCAGGTGTTTCGCTGGATGACATTCTGCGAACCTTCGTGCCACGCGGCTGGTTCCTGCCCGTCATGCCCGGCACACGCTTCATCACCGTCGGCGGTGCCATTGCCAGTGACGTCCACGGAAAGAACCACCACCGTGACGGCACCTTCAGCGCCCATGTTGCGTCGATTCGGATTCTTTTGGGCAACGGGGAGTGCGTGGGTGCGTCCCCATCCGACAAGGCCGAGCTTTTCCACGCCACCTGTGGCGGGATGGGCCTGACCGGCGTCATCGTGTCCGCCGTGTTGCGGCTCAAAGCCATCACCGCCAGCGACATCCTGGAGACCAGGATCAAGACACCCAGCCTGGACGCGGTGCTCGAAGCCTTTGACGCGCACGCCGCAAGCGCCTATTCGGTCGCCTGGATCGACTGCATGGCGCGTGGCACCCACCTGGGCCGCTCCATTCTCGTCATGGGGGAGCAATGCACCGAAGGCCCGCTGGTCGCACAACAGGTCAAGGCCCTTGGAATACCTGCCGAAATGCCCTCGGGTTTGCTCAATCGAGCGGTGGCCAAGATGTTCAATGCCGCCTATTACGGCCGGGCACGCGCCAATGCACAAAAGTCGCGCAAGCCGTTCGAGTCATTTATTGCCCCGCTGGATGCCATTGCCGGGTGGAGCAGCTTGTATGGCCGCCCTGGATTTCTGCAATACCAGTTTGTATTGCCCAAGGCATCCGGTGCGGACGGATTGCGGGAAATACTCCAACACATCGGCCAATCCAGACTCGGTGCTTTCCTCGCTGTTCTGAAATTGTTTGGCGACGCCAATGCCAACCCGTTGAGTTTCCCCCTGAAAGGGTATTCGTTGGCGGTGGATTTCAAAGCGGAAGCCGCGACATTTGAACTGCTCGACGTGCTGGACAGCATCGTTGCCGCGCACGGCGGGCGGCTGTATCTGCGCAAGGATGCTCGGATGAGCGAAGCCATGTTCAAGGCGGGCTACCCACGGTGGCAGGAGTTCGAGGACGTGCGTGCCCGCTGGCATGCCCACGGCAAATTCATGTCGACCCAATCCCGCCGACTGGGTTTGGCATAAGCGCTGCACGCAGGCACGCCCTTCAGATTCATCTGGACCCAACAAATCATGACGAGAATTTTGATCATCGGTGCGACTTCAGCCATCGCGAAAGCGACGGCGCGTCGCTGGGCGCGCGAGGGGCATGAGCTCTATCTGGTCGGGCGCGACAGGGATCATCTGCACGAGATCGCGGGTGATCTGAAAGTTCGCGGCGCTCAGTCGGTCCAGTGCGCGGCGCTGGACGTGAACGACTTCGCACAGCATGCCGCTGTGATCGACGCCGCCGCAGGCGCCCTCGGGGGGCTCGACGTGGCCCTGATTGCCCACGGCACATTGGGCGATCAAAAAGCCTGTGAGCAGGATTTCCAGGCCGCGCTCCAGGAACTGAACACCAACGCCATCAGCGTGATCTCGTTGCTCACCCATCTGGCGAACCGATTTGAAGTGCAAAAGCAGGGCGCCATCGTTGTTCTCGGTTCGGTGGCCGGCGATCGCGGCAGGCAATCCAACTACGTGTACGGCACCGCGAAAAGTGCCGTGGCGACGTTCCTGCAAGGCCTGCGCAACCGATTGCACAAGTCGGGCGTCCAGGTCTTGACGATCAAGCCGGGGTTCGTGGACACACCGATGACGGCGGCATTCGACAAGAAGGGGCCGCTTTGGAGTTCTCCCGATGCCATCGCCCAAGAGATTCTTCGCGGCATCGCCAAGCGACGCGATGTCGTTTACGCGCCCTGGTTCTGGTGGGGCGTGATGGCCATCATCCGGTCCATTCCCGAGCGCCTCTTCAAGAGGTTGTCGCTCTAACCCTTGCCGACCGGCGGCGAGGTCGGCGCTTGTGTCAAAGTCGCGGTCATGACTTCCCGCACGAGCAGCGCCGCCGATTTCCTTCTGGCGCCTGAGGTTCAACAGATCCTCAAAACCGTTTTCGCCAACCCCACCCAACCGCACTCGAGGTCCGCGCTCGCCAAGGCGACGCGGCTGACGCCCGACGATGTCGAGCGCACGCAGCAGCACCTGCTGCAGAGCGGCATTCTGATCCAGCACCCCGCCGAAGCCGATGGCGAGGCCGGGCCGGTGAGCGCGAACACCGGCTTCGTCTTCTACGCCGAGCTGCGCCGCATCGCGCTCAAGTCCTTCGCCGCGGCGGAGCCGCTGCGCGCCATGCTGCGCACCAAGTTCAAGGACTCGGTGCTGCAGGCCGTGCTGCTGGGCGAGGACGCCGAGGGCACGCTGAACCTGCTCATCGTGCACGGCGAACGCCTGCCCGATGCCGCCGCCATGGCCGCGGCCTGCCAGAAGCTGCGGGGCACGCTGGGGCGCCACCTTCAGGTGCACGTGCTGAGCCACGCCTCCTTCGAGGCCCATGCGGCGCGAACCCAGTTGGCGCGGCGCCTGGCCTCGGGCGAAGCGATGCAGATCCTCGCCCCGGGCGAGACCAAAGCCCAGGCGCCCAGCGGGCGCGGTGGTCTCTTGCAGGCCGCCAAGGCGCGCTTGACGGCGTTCAGGCTCTGACAGGGCTCAGCCCTTCAACAGCGCGCGCGATGGCACGCCAAAGCAGACTCTTTGGCGCCCGGCGGCGGCCGCCTCAGCTCGCCTGGGGCGCCTCGCCGCGAAGAAAGACCTCGAGGCCCCCGAGGAAAATCTCGACATGGGCGTCGAAGCTGCTGTTGAGCGGCACGTCGGTGCCGTTCTGCCAGCGCAGGATGAAAGCGCGGTTCGCCAGCAAGGGCAGGTAGCGCACCAGCGTGGGATTGGCCAGCGGGTCGATGGAGCGCACCCGGCCTTCCAGCGCGGTGGCCCAGCCCTCGGGATCGTCGGTGGGCAGGGGCGCCAGTTCCATCGTCATGAAACCCATCATCGCGGAGATGACGCAGTTGTAGGCCTCGCGCAGGTTGGCCTCGGTGGCGCCCGCTTCCAGCAGGGCCTGGATGACGCCTTCGATCAGGTCGGTGCTCAAGGCGCCGTTTGACGCCAGCTGCGCACCGATCAACTGCGCCACGTTGGGGTGCTTGCGCACGGACTTGCGGTAGCGGTTGAACAGCTTGCGCATCCAGGCGCGCCAGTCGCCTTCGCCGCGTGGCGGCACCACACCGGCCATCACCAGGTTCGACACCTCGGCCAGCAGCGCGTCCTTCGACGCCAGGTGCCAGTAGATGGTGCTGGGGTACACGTCCAGCGACCGCGCCACGTCCCGCATGCTGAACGCATGGATGCCCACCCGGTCGATCTGGGCAAGCGCCACCTCGACGATGAGCTCGCGCGTGATGGTGCTGTTGGTGGGCCTTCCCGCCGTCTTGCGGGCGGGCTTGGAGGAAGCTGAGGGGGGCATGGCGTCGGGACGGCGTTGAGGATGCCGGGCCGATGGTACACGCTCCACCCGCGTGCCACGCACCCTTCCCGGGCGCCCCAACGGCCCGTTTGGTGCGTTGCGCGCACCGTTGTCGGGCAAGGGCTCCAGCCTGCCGCCTAGGGTTATCCCTCTCCTGTCGCCATGCTCCATCCGACAAAATCTAATTATCCAGTGAACAATAAAGTAATTGTCATGCGTGGCATATTGCTTGCTTGAAGCTGAACGTCCCCACTCAACGTGTCCACCAAGGAATGCCCATGCCCTTCACGCGCCGCTTCATGTTCGCCTCCACCCTGGGGGCTGCCCTCGTCCTCGCGGCGTCGTCCGCCCTGGCGCAGGGCAGCACGTTCCGCCTGGTGCCTTCGTCCGATCTGAAGGTGCTGGACCCGGTCTGGACCACGGCCGTGGTCACCCGCAACCACAGCTACATGATTTACGACACGCTCTTCGGCACCGACGCCAAAGGGCGCATCCAGCCGCAGATGGTCGAGTCCCACAGCGTGAGCAGCGATGGCAAGAGCTGGACGTTCAAGCTGCGCGCCGGCCTGGCCTTCCACGACGGCCAGCCGGTGACGGCCGAGGATGTGCTCGCCTCGCTGGCGCGCTGGGCCAAGCGCGACCCCATGGGCCAGCGCATGTACGCGGTGCTGGACAAGGCCGAGGCGGTGTCGGCCGGCAGCTTCCGCCTGGTGTTCACCGAACCGTATGGCGTGGTGCTCGAGTCCCTGGGCAAGCCCTCGTCCCTGGTGCCCTTCATCATGCCCAAACGCATCGCCGACACGCCGGCCGACAAGCAGATCGCCGAGCACATCGGCTCGGGCCCGTACGTCTTCAAGGCCGACGAGTTCCGCCCGGGCGAGCGCGCCGTTTACCTGAAGAACGACAAGTACGTGCCGCGCACCGAAGCCCCCTCGGGCACCACCGGTGGCAAGACGGTGAAGGTCGATCGCGTGGAGTGGGTGGTGCTCAAGGACGCGCAGACACAGGTCAATGCCCTGGTCAACGGCGAGGTCGACATGCTCGAGTCCGTGCCCTTCGAGCACTACAACGCCCTGAAGGCCAACAACCGCATCACCACCGCGGCCGCGGCCGGCGGGCAGTACCTGCTGCGCTTCAACCACCTGGTGCCACCGTTCAACGACGTGCGGGTGCGCCAGGCCGCCATGCTGTCCATGAACCAGGACGCGCTGCTGCGCACGCAGGTCGGCATTCCCGAGCTGTACAAGACCTGCATGTCGGTCTACCCCTGCGGCTCGCCGTTGGCTTCGACCAAGAGCCTGGGCTTCACCGACAAGCCGCAGTTCGCCAAGGCGCGTGAACTGCTGAAGGCCGCGGGCTACAAGGGCCAGCCGGTGGTGCTGCTGCACGCCACCGACAACAGCCTGCTGGCCAAGCTGCCGCCGGTGGTGGCGCAGCTGCTGCGCCAGGGCGGCTTCACCGTCGACATGAAATCGATGGACTGGGGCTCGGTGGTGGCGCGCCGCGCCAAGAAGGAGCCGGCGAGCCAGGGCGGCTGGGACGCCTTCGTGACCTACTGGGGCACCGAGGACGCGTTGAACCCGATCAACTACGCCCCGCTGTCGGCCAACGGCGAAGCCGGCTGGTTCGGCTGGGCCAGCGACGAGCGCCTGGAGCAGCTCCGCTCCGCCTACGCGCGCGCCACCACCGAAGCGCAGCGCAAGCAGCTGGCCGACGACATCCAGGTGCGCGCCTACGAGATCGGCGCCTTCGCCCCCATGGGCGAGCTGCTGCGCCCGGTGGCCTTCCGCAAAGGCGTGGTCAGCGGCGTGCTCGTCGGAGCGACCAACGTCTACTGGAACATCAGCAAGCCCTGACGCACCGCCGGTCCCCACGCCATGTACACCTTCATCGCCCGCCGGCTGCTTTCGACGCTGCCGGTCCTGATCTTCGTCGCGGTCTTCGTGTTCCTGATCCTGCGTTTGACGCCCGGCGACCCCGCGGCGCTCATCGTGGGCGACATGGGCACCGAGGCCGACCTCGCCCGCGTGCGCCAGAGCCTGGGGCTGGACGGTTCGCTCCCCTCGCAGTTCCTGATCTGGATCGGGGAGCTGCTGCGCGGCGACCTGGGCGAGTCCTACTACTTCAAGACCAGCGCTGCGCACGCTGATCGCGCAGCGCCTGGAGCCCACGCTCTCGCTGGCCGCGCTCACCATCGTGCTGGCCGTGCTGATCGCCGTGCCGCTGGGCGTGCTCGCGGCGGCGCGCCATGGCGGCTGGCTCGACCGCATGCTCATGGGTTTCTCGGTGCTGGGCTTCTCGGTGCCGGTGTTCGTCATCGGCTACGCGCTGATCTGGCTGTTCGCCCTCAAGCTGGGCTGGCTGCCGGTGCAGGGTTATGCGCGCCTCTCTTCGGGCGTGGGCCCCTGGCTCGCGAACCTGGTGCTGCCCGCCATCACGCTCTCGCTGGTCTACACCGCGCTGATCGCGCGGGTCACGCGCGCGGCGGTGTCGGAGGCCTTGACCGAAGACCACATCCGCACCGCGCGGGCCAAGGGCCTGGCCGAGCGCGCCGTCCTCATGCGGCACGCGCTGGCCAACGCCGCCGTGCCCATCGTCACGGTGATCGGCATCGGCATCGCGCTGCTGATCGGTGGCGTGGTGGTCACCGAGACCGTGTTCGCCATCCCCGGCCTGGGCCAGCTCACCGTGGACGCGGTGCTCTCGCGCGACTTCCCGGTCATCCAGGGCGTGATCCTGCTGTTCTCGGTGGTCTACGTGCTCATCAACCTGCTGATCGACCTGAGCTACGTGCTGCTGGATCCGCGCATCCGCTACTGACCGACCTGCCCGAATGACGACCATGACCTCCGATCCCCGCGACCTGCCCTCCGTGGCCCCCGAAGAAGCCACGCCGGCTCGCCAACGGCCCTCCACCTGGCGCCTGGTGCGCGCCAACGGCGCCGTGCGCGTCGGCGCCTGCGCGCTGGCCCTGCTGACCTTCGTGGCCCTGGCCGCGCCCTGGCTGGGCACGGTGGACCCCTCCGCCATCGACCCGGCCAGCATCAACATCGCGCCCGGCACGCGCGCGCCCTTCACCGACCTGGCCGGCGACGCCAGGGACCACCTCTTCCTGCTCGGGGCCGACGGCTTCGGGCGCGACACCTGGAGCCGCATCGCCTACGGCGCGCGCGTCTCGCTGCTGGTGGGCGTGGCGGTGGCCGTGCTCGCCATGCTGGGCGGCGGCCTGATCGGCCTGGTGGCCGGCTACTTCCGCCGCCTCGACGGCGTGCTGATGCGCCTCATGGACGGCTTCATGGCCATCCCCCAACATCCTGCTGGCCATCGCGCTGGTCTCGATGTGGCGCGCCAGCCTGCTGACCATCGTGGTGGCGATCGCCATTCCCGAGATCCCGCGCGTGGCGCGGCTGCTGCGCTCCATCGTGCTCTCGGTGCGCGAGGAACCGTACGTGGAAGCCGCCGCCGCGCTGAACACACCGACCTGGAAGATCCTCTGGCGCCACATCCTGCCCAACGCCGTGGCCCCGCTGATCGTGCACGCCACCTACGTCTGCGGTTCGGCCATGCTGGTCGAGGCCATCCTCTCCTTCCTCGGCATCGGCCTCTCGCCCGAGATCCCGACCTGGGGAAACATCATGTCCGAGGGCCGCGTCAACTTCAACGAACACCCCGAGAACGTGCTGTTCCCGGGCGCCTTCCTGGCGCTGACGGTGCTGGCCGTGAACATCCTCGGGGACGGCCTGCGCGACACGCTGGACCCCAAATTGCGCCGCCGCGGAGCCTGACCATGACCCTTTCCCACGCCGCCATCGAGCCCGTGCTGACGGTCCACGACCTCACGGTGCAGCTGCCCCCCAACGCCGACCGGCTCCATGCGGTCGAGCGCATCAGCTTCGAGGTCTTCGCCGGCCAGACCACCTGCCTGCTGGGTGAATCGGGCTCGGGCAAATCCGTCATCGCGCAGACCGTGATGCGCCTGCTGCCGCCCGCCGTGTCGCCCGTGCGCGGCAGCGTGCGCCTGCTCGGCGAAGACGTGCTGGCGATGCCGTCGGAGCGCCTGCGCCGCGTGCGTGGCGAGCGCATGGCCATGATCTTCCAGGAGCCCATGACCGCGCTCAACCCGGTCATGACCTGCGGCCAGCAGCTCGACGAGATGCTGGCCGTGCACACCGATCTCTCGCCCGCCGAGCGGCGCGAGCGCATCCTCGAGGTGTTCGGCCGCACGCGCCTGCCCTCGCCCCCGCGCATCTTCGGCGCCTACCCGCACCAGCTCTCGGGCGGCCAGCGCCAGCGCGTGATGATCGCCATGGCGCTGATCCTCAAGCCCGCGCTGCTGATCTGCGACGAGCCCACCACCGCGCTGGACGTGACCACGCAGGCCGAGATCCTCAAGCTCATCCGGGAACTGCAGCGCGAGAACGGCACCGCCGTGCTCTTCATCACGCACGACTTCGGCGTGGTGGCCGAGATCGCCGACCACGTGGTGGTGATGCGACTGGGCGAGATGGTCGAACAGGGCCCCAAGCTCGCGGTGCTGCAGGCGCCGCGCGAGCCCTACACCCGCATGCTGCTCTCGGCCGTGCCCGGTCTCGAGCCGGTGCGGCGCGCGCCCGTGGCCGAGGCCGCGCCCCTGATCGAGGCGCGTGGCCTGGCCAAAGACCAACAGCACGCGGCGCCTCTTCGGCGGCCGCAAGGACGTGCACGCCGCGCGCGACGTGTCGCTGCGCGTGCGCCCCGGCGAGACGGTGGGCATCGTGGGCGAATCGGGTTCGGGCAAGTCCACCGTGGCGCGCTGCATCGCGCGCCTGATCGACCCCAGCGCGGGCGAGGTGCTGTCGCACGGCGAGGCCGTCGAGAAAGCCAGCGGGCGCCGGCTCAAGGCGTTCCGCGAGCAGGTGCAGGTGGTGTTCCAGGACCCCTACCGCTCGCTCAACCCGCGCCAGACCGTGGGCGAGTCCATCATCGAAGGCGCGGTCAACGCCGGCCAGCGCCACGAACAGGCCTGGGCCCGCGCCGAGGAGCTGATGCGCCTGGTGCGCCTGCGCCCGGACGCGCTGCACCGCTACCCGCACGAGTTCTCGGGCGGCCAGCGCCAGCGCATCTGCATCGCGCGCGCGCTGGCCTGCAACCCGCAGGTGCTGATCGCCGACGAAGCGGTCTCGGCGCTGGACGTCTCGGTGCAGGCGCAGATCCTCGAGCTGCTCGACGACATCCAGCAACGCCTGCGCATCGGTCTGCTGTTCATCACCCACGACCTGCGCGTGGCCAACCAGATCTGCGACCGCATCATCGTGATGCACCAGGGCGCCATCGTCGAGGAAGGGCCGGCGCACCAGGTGTTCGCCGACCCGGCCCACGCCTACACCCGCGCCCTGCTGGACTCGGTGCCCGGCCGCGGCTTCGCCTTCCACGGAGCCACGGCATGAGCGCGCTCCGCACCACGGCCCCCCAAGTGGTGGTGGCCCGGCTCAGCCACGAGAGCCACGCCTTCAGCCGGCTGCGCACCACGCTGGCCGAGTTCGGCCGCGAGGAGCTGCTGTTCGGCGACGAGCTCGTCGAGCGCATGCGCGGCACGCGCACCGAGCTGGGCGGCATCATCGACGCCGCGCAGGCGCAGGGCTGGCAGCTCGTGCCCACGGTCAGCGCCTGCGCCTCCACCGCCGGGCCCGTCACCCGCGCGGCCTACGACGCGCTCACCGAGCCCATGCTGCGCGCGCTGGCCGAGCACCCTCACGTGGCCGCCGTGGTGCTGTCGCTGCACGGCGCGATGTTCGTCGAAGGCCTGCCCGACCCCGAGGGCGATCTGCTGTGCCGCATCCGCCAGCAGGTCGGCCCGCGCGTGGTGGTCGCGGCCACGCTGGACCTGCACGCCAACGTCACCGACGCCATGGTGCGCTACGCCGACATCCTCACCAGCTACCGCACCACGCCGCACGTGGACCAGTACGAGGCCGGCCAGCGGGCCTGCGCGCTGGTGGGGCGCGCCCTGGCCGGCGAGATCCGCCCGCGCGTGCACCTCGCGCGGCGCGACATGATCGCCGGCATGGACCTGGGCCGCACGCTGCGCGAGGGCCCCATGACGCGCCTGCACGCCCGCGCGCGGGCCTGGGAGCAGCGCGAGGCGGCCGTGCTCGATGTGAGCCTGAATGCGGGCTACTACATGGGCGACGTCTACGAAGCCGGCCCCTCGGTGCTGGTGGTCGGCGACGGCGACGCCGCGCTGTGCCAGCGCGTGGCGGACGAGCTGATCGACGATGCCTACCGCTGGCGCGACCAGAAGACCGTGCACCTGCAAAGCGTCGACGAGGCGCTGGCGCGCTGCCGCGAGCCGGCCCAGGGCCGCGGCCCGCTGATCCTGGCCGACTACACCGACGGCCCGGGCGGCGGCGGCTACGGCGACGCCACCGCCCTGCTCCAGGCCCTGCTGGCCGCCAACCTGCCGGGCACGCTGGTGGGGCTGCTCCACGACCCCGAGAGCGCCCGCCAGGCGATCGAAGCCGGCGTGGGCCAGGCGCTGGACCTGCGCATCGGCGGCAAGACCGACCCGGCCTTCGGCGGCGGGCCCGTGGCCGTGCGCGCCCAGGTGCTCGCGGTGTCCGACGGCCGCTTCGTGCGCACCGGCCCCTTCAAGACCGGCACACCGGCCTCCATCGGCGCCAGCGCCCTGCTGCAATGCGGCGAGGTGCAGGTCATCGTCGCCAGCAACCGCGTGCAGGCCGAGGAGCGCGGCCAGTACCGCGTGCTCGGCGTGGACGTCGAGCGGCTCAACGTGCTCGCCCTCAAGGGCATCAACCATTTCCGCGCCGACCTCGAACCCATCGCGCGCGGCATCGTGTTTGTGGAATCGGGCGGCATCCACGCCACCGACCTGCGCACCCTGCCTTACCGCAACGTGCGGCGCCCCCTCTGGCCGCTGGACGACACCGCCGGCTGATTTCCCCTGCCTTCTCTGACCATCACATGAACCTCGACACCGAACTGAGCCAGCTGCGCGACGCCTACGTGGCGCGCCACCCCCAGAGCCAAAGCCGCTACCAGGCGGCCACCGCCGTCATGCCCGGCGGCAACACCCGCTCGGTGCTCTACTACGAGCCCTTTCCGCTGGCCATGGCCCGCGGCGAAGGCGCCCGCCTCTGGGACGCGGACGGCCATCCATACCTCGACTTCCTGGGCGAGTTCACGGCCGGCCTGTACGGCCACAGCCACCCGGTGATCCGCGAAGCCATCCAGGCGGCGCTGGACGGCGGCATCAACCTCACCGGCCACAACCTGCTCGAAGCGCGGCTGGCGCAACTGGTGACCAGCCGCTTCCCCTCGGTGCAGCGCCTGCGCTTCACCAACTCCGGCACCGAGGCCAACCTGCTGGCCATCGCGGCGGCCAAACACTTCACCGGGCGGCAGAAGATCCTCGTGTTCAAGGGCGGCTACCACGGCGGCGTGCTCACCTTCGCCGCCGGCCACTCGCCGATCAACGTGCCGCACGACTTCGTGCTGGGCACCTACAACGACCAGGCCGGCACCGCCGCGCTGGTGGCCGAGCACGCGAAAGACCTGGCCGCCATCCTGGTCGAGCCCATGCAGGGCGCCGGGGGCTGCATCGTCGGGCGCCCCGAGTTCCTGGCCGACCTGCGCCGCCTCGCCACCGAGACCGGCGCGCTGCTGGTGTTCGACGAGGTGATGACCTCGCGCCTGACGCCGGGCGGGCGCCAGGCCGCCCTGGGCATCGCGCCCGACATGACCACGCTGGGCAAGTACATCGGCGGCGGCATGTCCTTCGGCGCCTTCGGTGGCCGCCAGGACGTGATGGCGCTGTTCGACCCGCGCGTGCCGGGCCACCTGGGCCACGCCGGCACCTTCAACAACAACGTGATGACCATGTCGGCCGGCATCGCGGGCCTGAGCCAGGTCTACACGCCCGAGGTGGCGGTGGCCTTCAACGCGCGCGGCGACGCGCTGCGCGAGCGCCTGAACGCGACCGCCCGGGCGCGCGGCACCCGCCTGCAGTTCACCGGCCTGGGCACGCTCATGAACCTGCACGCCACGCCGGGCGAGATCCGCCACTGCGACGACATCCCCGCCGCCGAACAGATCGTCAAGGACCTGTTCTTCTTCCACATGCTGGCCCACGGCTTCTACGTCGCGCGGCGCGGCTTCATCGTGCTGTCGCTGCCGCTGACCGACGAGGACCTGGACCGCTTCCACGGCGCCTTCGAAGCCTTCGTGGACCGCTACGGCCAGGGCCTTCAGCCATGAGCGCCGCCGAGCCGCGCCAAGGCCGCGTGCAGACCGTGCTCGGCCTGGTGGACCCCGCCGAGCTGGGGCCCACGCTCATGCACGAGCACGTCTTCATCGACCTCACGCCGCCCCCGCTGCGACTGAACCCGCCGCCCGAGCAGGAAGCCGACATCGAGCTCTGCAACTGCTGGGGCATCGCCTACGGCCAGAAGCTCTTCATGCGCAACTACCGGCTGGACGAGACCGACGTGGCCGTGGCCGAGTTGCGCGACATGAAGGCCGCGGGCGGCGCCTCGCTGGTGGACCTCACGGTGGGCGGCCTCAACCCCCAGCCCGATCGGCTGGTGGAGGTGGCGCGGGCCACCGGCGTGCACATCGTCATGGGCTGCGGCCACTACGTGAACGACTACCAGCACCCGGCCAACCACACGCGAACGGCCGACGACTTCGCGCGCGAGATGGTGGAGCAGCTCACCGTGGGCGCCTGGGGCACCCAGGTGCGCGCCGGCATCATCGGCGAGATCGGTTGCCAGGCCCCGTGGACGGACCTGGAGCAGCGCGTCATGCACGGCGCGCTCACCGCGATGCAGGCCACCGGGGCCGCGCTCAACGTGCACCCCGGGCGCGACGCCGACCAGCCGATGGAGGTGGTGGACTTCATCCGCGCGCGCGGCCTGCCGGTGGACCGCGTGGTCATCAGCCACATCGACCGCACCATCTTCGACGACGAGCGGCTGCTGCGCCTGGCCGACACCGGCTGCGTGATCGAGTTCGACCTGTTCGGCTGGGAGCAGACCGCCTACCCGGCGGCCGACATCGACATGCCCAACGACGGCGCGCGGCTGCGCATGGTCAAGCTGCTGGTCGACCGGGGCCACCGCGATCAGGTGCTGATCAGCCACGACATCTGCACCCGCACGCGGCTGGGCCGCTACGGCGGCCACGGCTACCAGCACATCTTCGCCAACATCGCGCCGCGCATGCTGCGCCGCGGATTCACCCAGGCCGACGTGGACACCATCCTGGTGAAGACCCCGCGCCGCCTGCTGACGTTGATCTGAGCCAAGCGCACCCGCAAGCCATTTCCTTTCCCCCCGACAGAGCGCTGCGCGCGCGCCCCAGGGCGCACGTGCCGGGGCTTCTGTTGCCCGAAAACGGCCGCAAGGCCCACCCAAGGCCCGGAGCACCCGCTCCGGAATCGCAACCGGCGCCACGCAGGCGCCACCACTGGCAAATGGAGCAAGCACTGTGAAACATTCGAAACTCGTTGGTCTGGCCTGCCTCGGCATGGTCGCGCTGAGCCCGCTCAGCGCCTTCGCGCAAACGGCCCCCGCGCCCACGTCCAGCGTCAGCCTCTATGGGGTGCTGGACATCGGCCTGAGCCGGGTGAGCAACGTCGGCGGCAGCGGCATCACGCGCGTGGACGACGGCGTGTCCCAGGGCAGCCGCGTCGGCTTTCGCGGGCGCGAAGACCTCGGTGGGGGTCTGGCCGCGATCTTCAACCTGGAGATGGGCGTGGCGACCGACAACGGCACGCTGCGCCAGGGCGGCCTGGCGTTCGGCCGCGCGGCCTTCGTCGGCCTGTCCGACCAGAAGCTGGGCCAGTTCACGGTGGGCCGCCAGTTCGACCAGATGGTGGGCGCCCTGCTGCGTTACCACCCGGGCTTCAACACCGGCATCTACGGCATGACGCCGGGCGACGCCGACCGCGTGGCCGGCGCCTGGCTGGACAACCAGATCACCTACGTGAGCCCCGACCTCGCCGGCTTCAAGGTCGCGGTGCAGCGCGCGCTCTCCGAAGGCGGCACCAGCGCGACCAACGCGGGCAACGCCTGGAGCGCCAGCGCGACCTACGGCAACGGCCCGTTCAACCTGGGCGTCGCGCACCACCAGCATCCAGGGCCACACCGTGCGCCCGGGCAGCAGCTACGGCGTGTCGCAGTTCCTCGGCACCCCGCTGCGCCACCGCGGCCACCGCCTTCGTGCTGCCCGAGTACCAGGCCACCGGCATCGGCGCCTCCTACGCCTTCGGGCCGGCCACCGTGGCGGCCCTGACCACGCGCTCGACGTTCGAGCTGGCGAACGGCGCCTCGGACGCGATGAAGACGGTCGGCCTCTCGCTGTCGTACAAGCTCGGCGAGCTGATCCTGTCCTCGGGCGTGCAGCGCGCCAAGCTGGAGTCTTCCGCCTGGACCACCGTGACGCTGGGCGCCGACTACTACCTCTCCAAGCGCACCGACGTGTACGTGACCTACAACGCGCGCAAGGCCTCGGGCCCGAACACGCGCGCGGTGCTGGTGACCAACGGCCCGTCGTCCGACGACAGCCAGAACGCGCTGCGCGTGGGCATCCGCCACCGCTTCTGATCATGGCGACCACCACCGCTTCGAACGCCCACCCCTTGCCGGACGGCGCCGGCGAGCTGCTCTGGTCGCCCACCGCCGAGCAGGTGCGGTCCAGCCGTCTGGCCCACTACCAGGCCTGGCTGGGCGAACACAAGGGCGTGCGCACCACGTCCTACGACGAGCTCTGGCGCTGGTCCACCGACAACCTCGACGGCTTCTGGCAATCCATCTGGGAACACTTCGAGGTGGTGGCCGAGGGCAGCCCGCAACCCGTGCTCGGCGAGCGGCGGATGCCCCATGCGCAGTGGTTTCCGCATGCGCGCCTGAACTACGCCGAGCACATCTTCCGCAACGCCACCGCCGAGCGCCCCGCCATCCTCGCGCACGCCGAAGACGAACCCTTGCTGAGCCTCTCGTGGGCCTCGCTGGAGCGCGACACCGCCGCGCTCGCCGCCACCCTGCGCTCGCTCGGCGTCGGCCCCGGCGACCGCGTGGCCAGCTACCTGCCGAACCGGCCCGAGACGGTGATCGCCTTCCTGGCCTGCGCGAGCGTGGGCGCCATCTGGTCCAGCTGCGCGCCCGACATGGGGCCCACCGTGGTGCTGGACCGGCTGCGCCAGATCGAACCCAAGGTGCTGTTCGCCACCGACAGCTACCGCTACAACGGCAAGGCGCACGACCGCGCGCCCCAGGTCGAGAACCTGCTCGCCGAACTGCCCAGCGTGCGGCACGTGGTGCACGTGCACGGCCCGGCGCACACCACCCGCGCCGTCGGCTGGCGCGACCGCCTGGACTGGTCCGAGTGCATCCAGCACGCGGCGCCGCCGCGCTACGAGCGGGTGCCCTTCGCGCACCCGCTCTGGATCGTGTACTCCTCCGGCACCACCGGCCTGCCCAAGGCCATGGTGCACAGCCACGGCGGCATCGTGCTCACGCACCTCAAGACCATGGCCCTGCAGCACGACCTGCGCGCGGGCGACCGGCTGCTGTTCCTGGGCAGCACGGGCTGGATCGTCTGGAACTGGCAGGTCGGCGCGCTGCTCACGGGCGCCTCCATCGTGCTCTACGACGGCAACCCCAGCTGGCCGGACACCCAGGCGCTCTGGCGCTTCCTCGACGAGCAGGGCATCACCCTGTTCGGCTGCGGCGCGGCTTTCCTCATCAACGCCATGAAGGACGGCCTGCGGCCGCGCGACTTCTGTTCGCTCCAGCACCTGCGAGCCATCAACGCCACCGGTTCGCCCCTGCCCATCGATGCCTACCGCTGGGTCTACAGCGCCGTCAAACCCGACGTCTGGCTCGCCTCGATCAGCGGCGGCACCGACATCGCGGCCGGCTTCGTGGCCTGCGCGCCCTCGCTGCCGGTGCACGCGGGCGAGATCCAGTGCCCCGAACTGGGCGTGGCCGCCCAGGCCTACAACGACGCGGGCCAGCCGGTGGTCAACGAGGTGGGCGAACTGGTCATCACCCAGCCCATGCCCTCCATGCCGGTCTTCTTCTGGAACGACCCGGACGGCCGGCGCTACCGGGAAAGCTACTTCGACACCTTCCCCGGCGTCTGGCGCCACGGCGACTGGATCCGCTTCACCGAGCGCCGCACCTCGGTGATTTACGGTCGCTCCGACAGCACCATCAACCGCTTCGGCATCCGCATGGGCACCGCCGAGATCTACCGGGTGGTGGAAGAGCTGCCCGAGGTGCGCGACAGCATGGTGGTGGACCTGGAGTACCTCGGCCGGCCCTCCTTCATGCCCCTGTTCGTGGTGCTGCAGCCGGGCCTGGCGCTGGACGGGGCGCTCAAGGCGCGCATCGTCGAGCAGATCCGGTCGAAGGCCTCTTCGCGGCACGTGCCCAACGAGGTGCTGCAGGTGGCCGACATCCCGCGCACGCTCAGCGGCAAGAAGATGGAGGTGCCGGTGCGCAAGCTGCTGCTCGGCGCGCCACCCGACCAGGTGGCCAGCCCCGATGCCATGCAGAACCCGGGCAGCTTCGACTTCTTCGTCGACTACGCGAGAAAGAGGGTGCCCACCTGAACCGCGCGACCTAGACCGCCAGACTGGCCTCGGCGGGTGTGCAGGTGGTGAGCGCGCTGCCCACGCGGGCTCGGGTCTGCTCGACGAGGTAGTCCAGGAACACCTCGGTGCGGCGCGGCATGAACTTGCGGCTGGGCAGGGCCGCGTACATCGTCAGCCGGTCCGTGATCCAGGGGTTGAGCACGCGCACCAGCTCGCCGCTTTCGATGAAGGGCGCGGCCAGGCCGATGGCGCAGGCACCGATGCCGGCGCCATCGAGCGCGGCGTGCATCAGGGTGTCGGGGTGGTTGACCCAGAGCACGGGCCGCACCTCGATGTCGACGAAGCGGGCTTCGTCCGTCTCGTGCAGCAGGCGCCAGCTGCGGCCCCGGCCCACCGCAGCCCTGTAGCGCAGGCAGTCGTGTTGCGCCAGGTCCTCGGGCCGCGCGGGCGTGCCCTTGCGCTGGAGATAGGCGGGCGAGGCCAGCAGCACGGTGACGCTGGAGAGCACCTTGCGCGCGATCACGTTGGCGTCGAACGAGGCGGGCGTACCCATGAGCGTGATGTCGTAGTCCTGGATCGGCGGCTCGCGGTGCGACTCCACGTCGATGTCGAGCAGGATCTTGGGGTAGGCCTGCCGAAAGCCGCTGACCAGGGGCGCGAGCACGTGCGTGGCGAGCACGGGTGGCGCCAGCAGGCGCAGCACGCCCGCGAGTTCGCTGGTCTGCGAGCTCACCAGCGCGTGCGCTTCGTCGAGCTCCTGCAGGATCACGCGCACCCGGTCGAGGTAGTTCTCGCCCGCGTCGGTGAGGGAGACGCGGCGCGTCGTGCGGTGCAGCAGGCGGGTGCCCAGGTGGTCTTCCAGATCGGCCACCAGCCGCGTGACCACGGCGGGCGACAGGTCGAGCGCCCGGGCGGCGGCCGCGAAGCCGCCTTCGTCGGTCACTTTCTGAAAAACACGCATTGAAGTCAGACGGTCCATGAGACCCAATTTAAAGGGTTTTCCCGGAGAAATTTGCCCTCATTGTTGCCAATTCAGCAATACATAAAGCCTTCCAATGCTGTTTTTCTTCTGATTCAGAAACTTTACAGTTCATCCCATCGATGCACGCAAACCCCTCCGCAGAGGCATCGAAGCCGGCCAGACCGCACAACGGACCGACCGGCATGTTCAACCCTCTCCAAGGAAACTGTCATGAAAAAGCTGTCTGTTGTTGCCATCGCCCTCTCCACCCTCGTTGCCGGCCACGCCTTCGCCGCCGATGCCTCCGTGGGCAAGACCCGCGAACAAGTCCGCGCCGAACTGATCCAGGCCCAACGCAACGGCGACCTGATCGCCGACGGCGAAACCGGTGCCCGTTACAAGGACCTCTTCCCCGCCCAGTACGCCCAGCCCGTGGTCGTGAGCAAGAGCCGCGCTGAGGTGAAGGCCGAGCTGGCCGAAGCCATCCGCACCGGTGACATCGTGGCCGACGGCCAGACCGGCGCCAAGGCCAACGAGCTGTTTCCCGCCCAGTACGCCCAAGCCCGCGCCGAGAAGCCCGCTGCTGTCACCGCCGCCGTGGGCAAGACCCGCGCCGAAGTGAAGGCCGAAGTGGCCGAAGCCATCCGCACGGGCGACTACGTGATCGACGGCCAGACCGGTGTCAAGGCCAACGAACTGTTCTCCGGCCAATACGCCCAGCCGGTGCTGGCCGACAGCAAGGCACGGGGTGACGTGCGCGCCGAACGCGTGGAATCGCGCAGCAGCAACGGCGGCTAACCCGCGGTTCTGACCACGCCCCTGGCCGATGGCCGCCGATGGACGATCCGTCCATGGCGGCCATCGGCTTTCTGGGGTCCATCACCAAGACGCTATGCTGGTTGGCCGTCCTGTCCCGCAGGACCCATGAAAGGCATCGCGTGAGGAACCCATCGCAGCGGCTCATGGCCGCCCTGCGTTTTCGCCAGCTGGAGCTGCTCAGCACGCTGGCCGACACCGGCAACATGCGGGCCGCGGCGCAGCGGCTGCACATGACCACGGCCGCGGTGAGCAAGGGCCTCAAGGACGTGGAGGCGCTGTTCGAGCAGCCGCTGTTCCACCGCCTGCCGCGCGGCGTGGTGCCCACCGTGGCCGGCACGCTGGTGGTGCAGCGCGGGCGCGTGCTGCTGGCGGAGATGGAGCAGCTCTCCGACGAACTGGCCGCGCCACTGCGCCCGCTGCACGAGCGGCTGAAGATCGGCGCCACGCCGTTCCTGACCTGGACCGTGCTGCCGCGCATCCTCTCGGTGCTCGCGGCGCAGGACCAGCTGCCCGGCGTGCTGCTGCTCGAAGGCCGGCTGGCCGACATCTCGCGCCAGCTCGAGGCCGGCGAGGTGGACGCCCTGATCACCATGGACACGCCCTCCGAACTCGGCAGCCTGTCGGCCCAGGGTTTCACCATCGAGCACATCGGCCTGGAGCAGTGGCGCGTGGTCGGCTCACCGCAGCATGCGCTGGCCGCGAACCGCGGCGCGAACAGCCCGCCCCTGCGCTGGGCCGAGGTGGCGCAGGCCCACTGGATCCTGCCGCCCCGGCCGACCAACTCGCGCATGATGCTGGAGCACACGCTGCGCGGGCACGGCCTGCCGGCGCTCATCCCGCACATCGAGACCATGAGCGCGATCACCCACCTGGAGCTGGCCGAGCAGAACCTGGGCCTCACGCTCGCGGCCCAGGGCACGCTGACCGAGCGGCTGCGGCGCGGCAGCCTGGTGGAGCTGCCGATGGAAAGCCTGCCGCCGCCCGTGCCCATCGCCATGGTCTACCGCCGCAGCGGCAACGACCGGGCTCAGCTGGCCGGGCTGGCCGCCGCCGCGCAGCGCGCCAGCAGCGCGTCGGCGCCGCCGCCCGCGATGTCCAGCGCGTCGAGCAAGAAGTTGTCGGCGCGGAAGTCGCGCCCGTAGGCCACGGCCAGCAGGCCGAGGCAGGCCGAGAGCACCGGCGTGCGCACCCCGGCCGCGCGCCCGAGCGCTTCCAGGAAGGCCAGGCCGAACGGCGCGTCTTCCAGCACGTAGCGGTGCTGCAGCGAGGCCGGCCCGTTCGGGCTCATGCCGTTGGCGGTGATCGCGGCCGCCATGGTGTGCAGCGGCCCTTCGGGCACGTGGTAGGAGCGCGCGTAGTGCTGCCGCAGCGACGGGACTTCGAGCCCGAAGCCCTGCGCCACCGCGCGGCGCTCGAGGTCCAGCGCCTCGGCCATGCGGCCCACCACCGCCGTGAAGTGGCCGAACAGCGACCAGGCTTCGCCGGCCTCCATGCGCGTGAGGTTCGGGATCACCTCGGCCGCGTGCGCGATCGGGTTGATGTTGGCCAGCGTGGGCGTGAGCAGGTTGTCCGCCGCGACGAAGCGGTCGCCGAACAGGTCCGCGCACAGCTGCCGCGCCTCCGAAGGGTCCAGCGGGCCCACGGGTGGCGATGTCGATGCGGCTGCGCAGCGGGTTGACGTGCAGGCTGCCGTCGGGCTGGAAGTGCGTGGTCGTGAGCGTGGTGCCCCAGCCGCTGACCTGCACGCCCTCGGCCGCCGCCGCGATCCACAGCGGCGCCAGCGACAGGGCGCCGCTCACGATCACGTGCTGGCCGGGCCGCCACAGCGCGTTCAGCGGCCCGAGCACGCGGGCGTAGGCGTCGGCCGGCAGGCAGACCAGCACCACGCCGAACTCGGCGAGGCGCTCCGGCGAGGCCAGCCATTCGACCTCGACCTCGCCGCCGACGGCGCCCGAGCAGCTGAAGCTGGCGCGGCCCGCGTGGCGCCGCACCCGGCGCCCGGTGGGCGACCACAGGGCCGGCGCGATGCCGTCGCGCGCGAGAAAGGCGGCGGCGGCGCAGCCGACCGGCCCCGCGCCCACGATGGCGATCCGCGACGTCATGCGGCGCATCAGTCCAGCGAGAGCTTGCGCTCGCTGATCAGCCGGCCCCACTTGGCGAGGTCGTCGGCCGCGTCCTTGCGCAGCTCCGCCGGGCTGGCGGCGACCAGCTCGATGCCTTGCTGGCGCAGCCGGTCCTTCAGTTCGTCGTTCTTCTGCACGCTGCGCACCGCCTCGTAGAGCCGGTCGATGACGGCCGGTGGGGTGCCGGCCGGCGCGAACAGCGCGAACTTGGTGGCCGACTCGAAGCGCGGCACGCCCGCTTCTTCCACCGTGGGCACCTGGGGCAGCACCGGGCTGCGCGTGCTGCCGGAGACGGCCACCGCCTTCAGGCGGCCGGCGCGGATCAGCGGCACGGCCACGCCGATGTCGACGAAGCCCAGGTCGACCTCGCCGGAGGCCACGGCCAGCGTGGCCGGTCCACCGCCCTTGTAGGGGATGTGCGTGATGGAGGTGCGCGTGAGGTCCTTGAACAGCTCGCTGGCCAGGTGGCTGGTGGAGCCGTTGCCGCCCGACGAGTAGTTCAGCCGGCCGGGCTGCTGCCGCGCGAGCGCGATCACGTCCTTGACGCCTGGCGCGTTGAGCGTGGGCCTGACGGTGAGGATCAGCGGACTCGTGCCCACCAGCGAGATCGGCGCGAGCGCATCGGGCCCGTAGGGCAGCGGCTTGATCAGGTGCGGCGCGATCGCGTAGGTGCTGTTGGTCGCGAGGATGATGGTGTAGCCATCCGGCTTGGCGCGGCTGGCTTCGCTGTGGGCGATCGTGCCCACGGCGCCCGCGCGGTTGTCCACCACCACCGGCTGCTCCAGCTGCCGGGCCATGTGGGCCGCGAGGTGGCGCGCCAGCAGGTCGGTGGCGCCGCCGGCCGTCCAGCCCACGAGCAGCTTGATGGTCTGGTTCGGGTAGGTGCTCGCCTGCGCGAAGGCGGTGGGGGCGGTGCCGACCGCGATCGCGGCCAGGCCCGCGGCCAGGGCTTGTGTCAATGTCATCGTCGCAACCTCAGGGTGTTTCGCTGAGCGCGAGTCTAGGCAGCGGCGCGCGCCACCACCAGCGAAGCCTTCTCAAGAGGTCTTAACCGCCGGTGAACGCAGGGAGCTCAGGCCGAGGTTTCCAGCGCCGCCGAAATCGCCTGCGCGCAGCGCCGCACCTCGGCCGCGAAGGCGGCCTCGTCGTAGTGCGCGAGCTCGAACACCAGGCTCACGCCCGCCACCACCTGGCCGTCGCCGAACACCGGCGCGGCGATGCCCACCCGGCCCCGGGCCACCTCCGAATCGGTGCAGGCGAAGCCGGTCTCGCGGATCGCCTTCATCTGTTTCGCGAAGTCCTTCCAGCCCCCCAGGCCCACGGATTCGCGGATCTCCTGCTCGTGGTCGAGGTAGATCTGCTTGAGCGCGCGGTCACCCAGGTTCGCCAGGATGGCCTTGGACGTGGCCCCCTTGAACATGGGCAGGGCCACGCCGCGCTCGTAGGTGGACGAGGGCGGGTGGTCGCTGCCCTTCTCCTGGTGCACGCACATCACCTGGTCGCGAAAGCGCCGGCTGATCAGCACCACCGCGTGCTGCGTGGTGCGCGCCAGCAGCTCGCGCATCGGCCCCGAGGCCGCCTTCACCAGCGGGTCGCCCTGGCGCATCAGCAGGTCGTAGCGGATGAAGGCCGGGCCGAGCATGTACGCCGAGCGCGTCGACGGCGCCAGGAAACCCAGGGTGCTCAGTTCCTTGACATCCCGGTAGGCCGAGCTGATGGACACGCCCATCTCGGCGGCGATCGCCTCCACCGTCCACAGCGTGCGCCGCTCGAAGAGCTGAAGGATGTGCAGCGTCCGGTTGCGCGTGCGGATGCCCGCGCCCTCGCCCGAACGAACTTGTTTCGCATTTGTTTCCATTTTGCTATTATTCGCACTTGTTGCGAAAACTGATGCACCGCAAGCCGGTGCGATTTTCATCAAGGAGAGCCATTATGAGTTCCGATCGTGCGCGCTTGCCGGTGGCCCTGCTGACCGGTTTCCTGGGCAGCGGCAAGACCAGCCTGCTCAACCGCTGGCTGCGCGAGCCCGCGCTGTCGAACGCGGCGGTGGTGGTCAACGAGTTCGGCGACATCGGCATCGACCACAACCTGATCGCCAGCAGCAACGACAACACCATCGAGCTGAGCACCGGTTGCCTGTGCTGCAGCGTGCAGGGCGATCTGGTGGAGACCCTGCGCGAGCTGCTGGACAAGCGCAGCCGGGGCCTGGTGCGCGCCTTCGACCGCGTCGTGATCGAAACCACCGGCATGGCCGACCCCGGCCCGGTGCTGCAGGCCCTCATGACCTTCCCGGTCTCCAACGGCTACCGCCTGGCCCAGGTGATCACCACGGTGGACGGCGTCAACGGCGCCACCACGCTGGACGGTTTCGAGGAAGCCACCAGGCAGGTGGCGGTGGCGGACCAGCTGGTCGTCACCAAGATGGACCTGGCCGACCCGCCGCAGGCCCGGGCGCTGCAGCAGCGCCTGCAGGCGCTCAACCCGGGCGCCACGGTGAGCTGGGCCACGCCGACCCAGGTGCCCTGCCTGGAGGTGCTCACCGAGCTCGACGTGTACGCCGCCGCGACGCCGGCCCCCGCGGTGCGGCGCTGGCTCAACGCCGAGGCCCACGCCGACCAGCCCGCGCGCTACCGCCCGATCGGCGCGGCGGCCGCGCCCCACCACACCGAGGGCATAGCGACCTTCTCGCTCGTGTACGACGAGCCGCTGGCCTGGCAGGAACTCGCCGCCTGGCTCGATGCGCTGGTGCTCGCGCACGGCGACGACCTGCTGCGCGTCAAGGGCATCCTGAACATCGCCGGCGAGGCCCGGCCCATCGTCGTGCACGCGGTGCAGCGCCTGTTCCACCCGCCCGCGCCGCTGGCCGAATGGCCCTACGAGGACCGCCACTCGCGCCTGGTCTTCATCACCCGCGGCCTGGACCGCGCCTACGTCGAACACATCTTCGACGTGATCCGCGGCCGCGCGCCCCGCCCCAACCCCTCTTCCACCACCCCCCTCGCTCACAAGGAGAACATTTCATGGACACATTGATCCGCCACGGGCTGATCGTCACGCCGCAAGGGCGCCGCGTCGCCTCGATCGGCATCCAGGGCGGCCGCATCGCCGGCATCTACGAACCCGGGGCCGAGCCCGAAGCGCGCGAGGTCATCGAAGCCGACGGCCTGGCATCGTGCCCGGCGCCATCGACATGCATTCGCACCACCGCCAGGGTTCGCTGCCGGGCTTCGAGTACAAGGACACGATCCACACCTCCACGCTGCAGTGCGCGGCCGGCGGCGTGACCACCAGCGTTGGCCATGCCCAACGTGCAGCCGCCGCCGAACTCGCTGGAGCTGCTGGAGCGCCAGTACGACATCTACCGCAGCGACGCGATCGTGGACTGGAACTTCAACCCCGCGCCCACCATCAGCGAAGAGATGCCCGGCATGGCCGACACCGGCATCGCCGCGTTCAAGATCTTCATGGTCGTGGACACCGGGCGCGACTACCCGCACATGCCCGGCATCGGCGTGCACGACCACGGCAAGATCCTGGAGATCATGCAGCGCTGCGCCGAGCTGAACGTGCCGCTGATGGTGCACCCGCACGACCAGGCGCTGATGGACGTGATCGAGCAGAAGTTCTGGGACCGCGGCGAGCGCGACGCCCTGGCCTACGCCAAGGCCTACGCCGCGCACGACGGTGTGATCTGGGAAACCGCCATCGCCACGCTGCTGCGCCTGCAGCGCGCCTCGGGCTGCCACCTGCACATCCTGCACACCCAGACCGCCGGCAGCGTGGAGCTGATCCGCCAGGCCAAGGCGGCCGGGCAGAAGGTGACCTGCGAGATCAACCCCTGGGCGCTGTTCCTGGGCTGCGAGTGGTCGGCCATCCAGCGCCTGGGCTCCTACGCGCTCTCGTACTGGGTGCCCGAGAAGAACGTGCCCGGCCTGTGGGAAGGCCTGCGCGACGGCACCATCGACATCGTCGCCACCGACCACGCGCCGCACACGCGCGAAGAGAAGGAGATCGGCTGGACCGACGGCTGGAAGGCCCACACCGGCACGCCCTCGACCCAGTTCTACTACAGCATGTTCATGACCGCCGCGCTGGAAGGCAAGATCAGCCTGGAGCGCGTGGTCGAGGCCTGCAGCGCCAAGCCGGCCGAGCTGTTCAAGCTCGCGAACAAGGGCGCGCTGACCGTCGGCGCGGACGCGGACCTGGTGCTGGTCGACCTGAACCGCGAGTACGAGGTGCGCGACGAGGACGTGCTCAGCCTGATCGGCTGGAGCCCCTACGCCGGCCGCAAGCTCAAGGCCAAGCCGGTGCGCACCATCGTGCGCGGCACCACCGTCTACCTCAACGACCAGGTGATCGGCCAGAAGGGCTTCGGCCAGCACGCCAAGGCCGTGCGCGAACCCGCCGCCGCCCTGGCCTGAACAGCCCCCACCCTGCCAGCCAAGGACTTTCCATGAAACGACGCTCCTTCGTCCAACACTCCCTGCTGCTGCCCGCCCTGGGCGGCCTGGGCCTGGCGCACCACCGGCAGCGCGGCGCGCGCCCAGGCCAACTGGCCCGAGCGCCCCATCAACATGGTGGTGCCCTACCCCGCGGGCGGCAACACCGACTTCGTCGCGCGCATGACGGCGGACTACCTCAACCGCGCGCTCGGCGTGCCGGTGGTGGTGGACAACCGCGCCGGCGCGGGCGGCACCATCGCCTCCATGCACGCGGCCAAGCTGCCGGCCGATGGCTACTCGGTGTTCCTCGCCTCCATCGCCCAGATCTCGCTCGCGCCCTTCCTCTACAAGATCCGCTACGACCCGTTCAAGGACTTCCTGCCGATCGCCAACGTGGCGGGCAATCCCCAGGTGGTGGTGGTGCCGGCCGCCTCGCCGCACAAGAGCCTGAAGGACCTGGTGGACCACGGCCGCGCGAACCCGGGCAAGCTGCTGATGGCGCACGCGGGCACCGGCTCCATGTCCTTCCTCGCGGGCGCGGCGTTCCTGAAACGCGCGGGCATCGACGCGGTGATGGTGCCCTACAAGGGCGGCGCGGCGGCCATCGCCGACACCATCGCGGGCATGACCGAGGTCTACACGGCCAACATCTCCGAGACCCTGCCCTACCTGCAGAGCGACCGCCTGCGCCTGCTCGGCGTGACCAGCCCGCAACCCGTGGCGATGCTGCCGGGCGTGCCCACCATCGCCTCGCTGTTCCCGGGCTTCCAGACCGAAACCTGGAACGGCCTGCTCGCGCCGGCCGGGCTGCCGGCCCCGATCGCCGACCGCCTCGCGGGCGCGGTGGCGAAGATGTTCACCGACGACGCGGTGCTCTCGCGCATGGCCAAGGCCGGCCTCATTCCGCAGACCGGCCAGCAGACGCCGAAGGACTTCGCGCGCCGCATCCAGGCCGACGTGGAACTCTGGCGGCCGGTGATCAAGGCCATCGACGTCAAGCCCGAGTAGGCCCGGGCCGGGGCTTCTTCGCTGCCGGTGGGCGTGGCTGCCGTTCTCCGGCGCCTGCTCGCGGGCGCCTGCGCCCGGCAACCCCACCCACCGTCGAGAGTGCACCGCAGGCATGCGGTGCCTTCCTTTCGGCGGGCCCGGGACGACCTCTCGGCGGATGGTGTTCCCCCCGGACGCAGGCGCCCCATTCGCGGTTGCCACAGAGCTTGAGCGTCAGGGGTCGTGTTGACGAAGGGGTCGCTGCGGACCCGGGCAGCCGCCCGCGAGCAGGCGCCGGAGAACGGGGGGACGCCAGCCGACAGCGAAGAAGCGGCCCACAATGGCGACCATGACCCTGGAAGACTTGATGGCCATCGCCAAGCAAAGCCGCACCGCCACCACCTGCCCCCACTGCCAGGCCCTGGTGTGCAAAGGCTGGGACTCCGTGCCCGGCGGCTTCGACCTGACCCGCCTGACACGCGTCGGCAGCTTGCGCGACCCCGACGCCGACGAACCCACACTGGCCGAGCACCACCCGAACGGCACAGGCGCCTGGTCCGACGACGCGCCCATCGCCCTCGGCTGGTTCCCCTACAACCGCTGCGACGTCTGGCAATGCAGCGGCTGCGCCCGGCCCTTCCTGCGCTACACCGAGGTCGGCGGTTACTACACCGACGAGCGCATCCGCGAACTGCAGGCCCACCTGATCGTGCGGCCTCCCCCCAACCCCGCTTGAGCGGCCGGCCGGGCCAAGCCCCTCAGAACGAGTGCCGGATGCCCAGCGCCAGGCCCGTGCCCGAGCGCAGGTTCGTGGCGCGGTCGGCGATCGCCACGCCGTACAGGTCGGTGCGCTTGGAGAGCGCGTGGATGTAGCCCGCCGACAGCGTGCTGCGCACGCGGTCGCTGACGCCGGCCTGCTCGCGCTTCGTGCGCGCCCAGGACGCGACGATGCGGCCCGCGCCCACCGGCACCTGCGCGCTCAGGCCCAGCGTGTCCAGGTCGATCTCCCGCAGGCCGCGCGCCTGCACCGTGCCGGTGGAGTACTGACCAAACACCTTCACCACCTCGAAGTCGTAGGACACGCTGGCCAGCGTGCTCTTGGTCTCCAGGATCACGTAGGGCGCACCGGCGGGCTCGGCCGCCGCGCGCGGCGTGGTGATGGCGGCCCCGTCCACGCGGCGGTGGTTCAGCGCGGCGGCGAAGGCGCCCTGGCGGTAGTTCGCCGTGAGGTCCACGCGGCGGCCTTCGGTGGAGGCCTCGCGCGCCACGTACTGCAGGTTCGCCGACAGACCGCCGAAGGTGGGCGTGGTGTAGGCGACCGAGTTGCTCCAGATGCCGTCGGTGGCGCCGTTCACCGCGTTCATGGGCTGTGAACCCGTGATGGTGTGCATGAGGAAGGGACCGAGGTTCACCGACTCCGCGAAGGGCGTGAACTGCAGCGTGGCGATGTAGCTGCCGGTGGGGATGCGGCCCATGCGCAGGAAACCGAAGCCGCCGCGCAGGCCCACCCACGAGGCCAGCGAGAAGGTGCGGCCCACCGCCGTGTCGCCCGGGTGGCGGCCCGCTTCGCCGGTGTCCATGCGGAAGTGGCCGCCGATGTCGAACGCGGCGCTCAGGCCGCCGCCCAGGTCTTCGCTGCCGCGCATGCCCCAGCGCGGCATGGAGAGCAGGCCGCTGTCCATGCGCGAGACCGTGGCCTCGCCGGCGAGGTTGCGGCGGTAGTAACCGCCGTCGAGCACGCCGTAGAGCGAGACCTGGCTGCTGCCGCTGCCGCCACCACCGGGGGCTTGCGCGAAGGCCTGGGGCGCGGCGCCGATCAGCGCGAGGCTGGCGAGGGCCAGGTGCACGCCACGGCCCAGCGAGCGCGGGGCACGGGAGGTTTTTGAAGAATGGGGCATCGATGTCTCCGTCCCTCTCTCTGCGGAGAGGGTGATGTGGTTGATGAGAAGAAAGAGAAGCAGATGCGATGCCTTCAGGCACCGGCGTCGGCATGATGTTCAGAGGGGGTCGCGAGCGTCAAAGCCTTGCCTCAGATGATGAGAAACGGCGCCTCACTTCGCCCACGCCGCGTCGTCCACGCGCGTCGCTTGAAAGCCGCGCAGCTTCCACGCACCGGCGGTGTGGACCCACAGTTGCGACACGAAGGTGGTGGAGGCCACGGCCTCGCCGCCCGGCACCCGCTGGCCGCGCAGGCGCATCAGGCCCGCCATCCACGCCGCGTCGCCGTGGGGGTGCACCACGAGGCCCTGGCGCTCCACGGCCTCGTAGCGGATGCGGTGCGCGAGGAAGTCCAGCAGTTGTGGCTTGTCGTTGACCAGGCCGGTCGAATGCACGTAGACCAGCTGCGCGTCCAGCACCGCGTCGATGCCACTCAGGTCGCCCGCCACCAGGGCCTGGCAGCGGCGCGTTTCGAGCGCGATCAGGGCCTCCTGCATGCTCAGGCCTCCTGCACCACGCCGTTGCTCAGCACGCCCACCGAGGAGATCTCCACCTCCACGAGGTCGCCCGGCTGCAGCCACAGCGGCGGCACGCGCTTCACGCCCACGCCGCCCGGCGTGCCGGTGACGATGACATCGCCCGGCACCAGCGTCATGAAGGTGGACACATAGGCCACCAGGCGCGGGATCGGGAAGATCATCTGGTCGGTGCGCGCCTGCTGCACCACCTTGCCGTTGACGCGGGTCTGCAGCGACAGCACGCGGTCGGCGGGCAGCTCGTCCAGCGTCACCAGCGCGGGGCCGAAGCCGGCCGTGCCCGCGAAGTTCTTGCCCGGGCCGAACTGGCGCGTGTGGTGCTGCCAGTCGCGCACGCTGCCGTCGTTGAAGCAGCTCACGCCCGCGATGTGCGCCCAGGCGTCGGCCTGCGCGATGCGGCGCCCGCCCCGGCCGATCACGACGGCGAGTTCGCCTTCGTAGTCCAGCTGCGTCGATTCGCGCGGGCGCACCAGCGCCACGCCGCTGCCCCGCAGCGACTCGGGATGGCGGAAGAAGATGGAGGGGTGCTCGGTGGGGTCGCGCTGGGTCTCGACGCGGTGCTCCTCGTAGTTGTGGCCCACGCAGGCGATGGTGCGCGGCTGCGGGATCACCGGCAGCGGCGTCAGCGCCGCCAGCGCGTGGTCGGCCTTCGCGCCCGCGTGGGAGCGCGGGAGCGCCTGCCAGTCCGGCAGGGCCAGCAGCTCGCGCAGCGTGGGCGCGGCCGCGCCGAGGCGGCGGCCGAGGTCGATCACGCCTTCGGCCGTGCACAGCCCGTAGGAGGCGCTGCGCACCGATCTCAAAACTCATCAATTTCATGGGGGGGTTCCTGTGAAAGAAAAAAAGAAAGGCTCAGGCCGGCTGGGGCACGACGGCGTAGACGTAGCGGTCCGGCCGCAGCACCAGGGCGGCGGCCCCGAAGCGCGCGAGCAGGGCCGCGAGTTCGCCGCTCGCATCGCGCACGCGCACCACCGCGCCGCCGTCGTCCGCGGGTGTGTCGAGAAAATCGTCTTCGCTGCGCACCAGCGCCACCTGCCCGGTGCACAGGCCCTGTGGCACCACCTGGCGCGCGGCCTCGCGCACCACGGCCGCGTCCCAGCCGATCACCGAGAAGCCCGCGCCCAGCACCTCGTCCAGCCGCACGTCCTTCGCCGGGCTTTGCACCCAGGGCTGGGGCGCGAGCTCGGTCGCGCTCAGGTTCGGCGAAGGCAGGAAGCAGCCTTGCGCGAAGCGCGGCTTGGGCTTGAACTTGAGCTGCAGGATGTAGTCGCGGCAGACCGGCAACAGGCAGGCCGCGCGCAGGGCGGTCTGGGTCAGCGCCGCGCCCAGCAAGCTCTTGGGCTGCATCACGCGGCCGATGCGCAGGGCCATCTGGATCAGCGCGGCCGCGTGCGGGCGCCGCTCCTGCTCGTAGCTGTGCAGCACCGACTCGGGCAGGCTGCCGCGCAGCAGGGCCGCGAGTTTCCAGCCGAGGTTGGCGGCGTCGCGGATGCCGCTGTTGAGGCCCTGGCCCGCGAACGGCGGCGTGAGGTGGGCCGCGTCGCCCGCGAACAGCACGCGGCCTTCGCGCCAGCGCGTGCGCACGCGGGCGTGGAAACCGTAGATCACCTTGCGCACCAGCGGCAGGTCGCGGTCGGCCGGCACGCGGCGCGCGATCCACTCGCGGAAGTTGCGCTCGTCCAGCACGTCCTCGTCGCGGTCGCCTTCGCGCAGCATGAACTCGTAGCGCAGCGCGCCGCGCGGCCCCGGCAGGCGGATGGTGGGCCGCCTCGGGTCGCAGTAGGTGCTGGTGTGGCGCAGCGGCACGGTGCGCTCCGCGAGGTCCACGATGAGCCAGCGCTCGGCGTAGGTCTCGCCTTCGAGCACGATCTGGCAGAACTCGCGCACCGGGCTGCGCCCGCCGTCGCAGGCCACCAGCCAGCGCGCGCGCACGGGGCGGGCTTCGCCCTCGGCCTGCACCTGCACGGTGATGCCTTCGGCGTCCTGCTCGAAGGACGTGAAGCTGTGGCCGAATTTCACCGCCACGTGTTCGAAGCGCGCCAGCCCGTCGAACAGCGTTCGCACCAGCAGCGGCTGGCGAAACGCGTTGCGCTTGGGGTAGCCGTATTCCTGGCGCGTCGGCTGGATCGCCGCGAAGGGCCGGCCGCGCCAGTCGTGGTACTGCACGCCGTAGCCCAGCACCACGTCCTTCAGCACCGCGTCCAGCAGGCCGGCGCCCTGCAGCGTGCGCAGGCTCTCGTCGTCCAGCGTCACCGCGCGGGGCTCAGGCTCGAGCGCCGCGTTGCGTTCGATCACCAGCGTGCGCACGCCGTGCGTGCCGAGCAGGTTCGCCAGGGTGAGCCCGACCGGACCCGCGCCGACGATCACCACGTCGGGGTCTTTTCCATCCATCCACATAAGTTGCTAGCGCGGCGTTTCCAGCCGCCCTCCGATGCGCAGCGCCGCTCGCAGGACGTGGTCCGCGACGCGCTGCGGGTTGATGTTCGGTGCCTGGGCCCACATCACCACCGAGAGGCTGCCCAGCAGCAGCTCCCCCTGGTGGATCGGTGCGGCCCAGCCACAGGCTTCGGCGTCCACCTCGGCTGCCGTCACACAGACCTTGTCGCGCCGGATCTGCGCCATCAGCGCCGACAGCGCGTCGAAGCTGCCCGGCAGGCCCGCTTCGCGCAGGGCCGCCGTGTCGTGGCGCACGAGGTCGCGCAGGTCTTCGGGCGCCATGTGCGCCAGGATCACCTTGGACGTGGCGCCCCGGTACAGCGGCATGGCCCGGCCGCGCTCGTAGCTCACGTGCGGCGGCCCATGGCGCCCGCGCACCTGGTGCACGCAGACCACCTTGCGGCTGTGCAGGCGGCTGAGCAGCACCACGCCACCCGTGCGCTCCGACAGCGTCTTCATGATCTCGCTGGCGGCCGCGATCAGCGGGTCGTTGATGCGGATCAGGCGGTCGAGCTCCACGATCTCCGGGCCCAGCACGTACTGGCCGATCGAGGTGCGCTCGATCAGGCCGGCCTCCTCCAGGTCGGCGAGGTAGCGGTAGGCCGTGGCGGTGGAGATGCGCAGCTCGGTCTCCACGTCCACCGCGCGCACGTGCTTGAACCCCTGCTTGAACAGGCGAAGAACCTGCAAGGCCTTGGCGGTGGTGGTCATGGGTGGCGCTCCTGAAAGGGCAAGTCGGTGGGGCTAGCTTCGCATGATGCGCACACCCCAGCGGTTGAGGGTTGAGGGCTGGTGCGGCCATTCGCCGACCGCGCGCCCGGGCTCGCAGACCTCCAGCTCGGCGGAGATCTCCGCCATGTTGCCGTCCATGTCCTTGAGCATGAAGAAGGTGTCGTTGCCCGGCCCGTGCCGGCCCACGCCCCAGGCCAGCGGGAAGCCGGCGTCGGCCATGTGGTCGGCCCAGTCGCGCAGCGCGGCCCAGTCTTGCGCCTCGCACGAGAAGTGGTCGAAGCGCGCCAGCGGCGCGCGGAAGATGGCCATGGCGTGGTGCTCGGCGTCGGTGCGCAGAAAGGCCGCCGTGATGGCGCCGGCCTCGTCGCGCACGCGGTCCGACAGCACGAAGCCCAGTTGCTCGGTGTAGAAGGCCAGCAGCGCGGCGGGATCGGGCGTGCGCACCGCGAAGTGCTGCAGCCGCGCGCTCGGCAGGCCGTCGGCGGTGGACGCGGCGGGCGCGGCCGGGCCGTGCTCGAAGCGGATGCGGCGGCCTTCGGGGTCGAGCACGGTGTGGGCGCTCTCGCCCACCTCCTGCAGGGCCACACCGCGCGCCTGCAACTGCGCGCGGTGCGCGTGCAGCGCGGCGGCGCTGTCGAAGCGGAAGCAGGCCAGGTGCAGCTGGCCGCCCTTGCCGGGCCGCAGCACGAGTTCGCGTTCGGGCGCGCGGCACACGTGGGCATCGCCCTGGTGCGAGACCGCGAAGCCGAAGGTCCGGGCGTAGAAGCCGGCCAGCGCGGCCGGGTCGCTGGCGGTGAGTTCGAGTCGCGCGAGGTGCGCTCCGATTTCCATGGATGTCCTTTCGAGATCGAGTGGGTCGATCATGGACATCGGGTGCCGGCCGGTCAAAACCGTTTCTCGTTTCCTGAGAAATGAGAACCCAGATGGCTCAGGCGCGCCGGCGCCGGGCCTCTTCCTTCCACAGCGCCCAGGGCCGCTCGGCCTGGGCCTCGTGGCTGCTCATGCACGAGGCGCACTCGGCCTCGCTCAGGTAGCTCACCTCGCCCAGACCCAGGGCGGTGGTCTGGACGCGCGCGTTCACCTCGGCGTAGACCGCGCGGTACACCACCTGCTTCAGGCTCTCGCCCACCACGGTGCTGCCGTGGCCGCGCATGAGCACGATGGGATGGCCCTCGAACTGGCGCGCCAGCGCGGCGCCGATGCGGCCGTCGCGCACCAGCAGGTCGCTGCCGTCGCCCACCACGTCGCGGATCTCGAACACCGGCGCGCCGGTGCCGATGAAGCCGGCCATGTGGAACACCGCGCGCAGCGGCGTGCCGCGCGAGATGGTCAGCGGCACGATGGCCGGCGAGTGGCTGTGCACGATGGCCTGCACCTGCGGGTGCGCGCGGTAGATTTCGGCGTGGATGAAGCGCTCGATGTAGACGCGCCGCCCGCCCGCGTCGATGGGCTCGCCGTCGAGCGTGAACGAGACGATGTCCGATGCGCCCACCTGGCCGGGCGCCATGTTGCGCGCGAGCAGGAAACGCTCGGGGTCGCGGTCGTGGCGCACGCTGACGTGGCCGAAGGCATCGACCACGCCCTGGTCGTAGAGGATGTGGTTGGCGCAGACCAGGTCCGCGAGCAGGCCGTCGCCCGGGGGCAGCGGCGCGCGCTTCACGTCATCGAGGGCAGCGGCCAGGGAAGTGGAGGGTGGGCACATGCGCTCATTGTCCGGGAGGCAGCTCGGTATTCAGGAAATCCAGTGTGCGCTGCCAGGCCTGGGCCGCCGCGCCTTCGCGGTACATGGCGGGGCGCGCGTCGCACAGGAAGGCGTGCCCGGCGCCCGGGTACACGTGCTGCGCAAAGCGCACACCGGCGGCCTGCAGCGCGGCGTCGATGGCCTGCACCTGCGCGGGCGGGATGGTCGGGTCTTCCGCGCCCACGTGCAGCAGCAGCGGCGCGCGGATGGCGCCCGCCTCGCCCAGCGTGGCGTGCGGGCCGGCGGCGATGCCCGGCCCGTAGAACACCACGGCCGCGCCCAGATCGGGCAGGCGCGTGGCGGCGGTGAAGGCGGCGCGGCCACCGAAGCAGAAGCCCACCACGGCGCTGCGGCCGGCCTCGATCTGCTCCGCGGTCTGCAGGTGCGCGAGCACGGCCTGCACGTCTTCGAGGATGGGCGACACGCCGATCTGCGAGATCAGGGCCACGGCCTCGCTGTGCTGCGCGTAGGCGAGTTCGCGCGTGCCGCTGCGGTGGAACAGGTCGGGCGCGAGCGCCAGGAAGCCTTGCGCGGCGAAGCGCCGAGCGATGTCCTGGATGTGCGGGTTCACGCCGAAGGCTTCCTGCAGCACGATGACCGCGCGCGTGGCGGGCGCGGCGGGGCGCGCCACGTAGGTCTGCATGGGGCCGGCGGCGGTCGGCACGGTGATCCAGGGGTTGCGGTCTTGCAATTCAATCTCCGGTGGAAAAGGTCAGGGGTTCACCACCGCCATCCAGATGGGCAGGGTGCGGGTGCGGGTGGCTTCCAGCGCCTCGTTGACCTGCTGCAGGCCGAAGCGGTGGGTGATGAGGTCTTCCGCGTCGAGGCGCTGGTCGGCCAGCAGGGCCAGAACTTCGTCGGTGTCGGAGCGGGTGCAGGCGCGCGTGCCGACGAAGCGCCAGCAGAAGATCATCATGTCGCGCAGTGCGAAGGGCAGCGCGGCGTTGCTGCCGCCCATGTGCACGAAGCTGGCGCCCTGGGCCATGGCCGAGGCGGCCTGCGCCGAGCCCGGCCCGTCGGGGAAGTAGTCGAGCACGGCGTCGGCGCCGCGTGGCATGAGTTCGCGCAGGCGTTTCGTGAGGCCTTGCGTCTCGGCCCAGTCGGGCGCGAGTTCGTCGAGCACCGCGAGCTGCACCGGCAGATCGCCGGCCAACGGGCGCAGGGCTTCGAGCCGCTCGCGCGAGCGGCCCACCAGCACCAGCTCGCGCGCGCCGTAGAAGCGCGCGAGCTTGATGCTGGCCGTGCCCATGGTGCCGGTGGCGGCGGTGATGACCAGGCGGCCGGTGGCGGGCAGGGCCGCGCCCTTGAGCGCGCGCACCGCGTTGGCCAGGTCGTGCACCTTGGCGCCCACGTCGAAGCTGACGTGCGCGGGCAGGCGGTCCAGCAGGTCGGCGGGCACGCAGGCGTACTCGGCCAGGCCGCCGTTGTGGTACTTCGCGTACAGCGCCATCGGGCCGCGGCCGAAGCCGGCGTGGCCCATCATGGCCGCGTCGTTGCACATCTGCTGGCGGTCCGAGCGGCAGTAGTCGCACTGGCCGCACGAGAGCATGGGGTGCACGCGCACCCGCGCGTCCTGCCAGGCGGCATCCACGCCGCTGCCCAGCGCCACCACGGTGCCGGCGATCTCGTGGCCCGGCGTGGTCGGCAGGTGCTTGAAGCGGCCCATTTCGAGCAGCTTCATCATGCCGGGCGCGATGCCGGCCGACGCCACCTTGACCAGCACCTCGCCCTCGCCCGGCGTGGGCACGGGAAGGGTTTCCAGGCTGAGTTCGCGCGCGCTGGGGTGGGCGCGCGCGGCCATCATCGTTGACATGTCTGTCTCCTTGTTGTGATTGGTTCTGAAGCGCTCAGGCGCCACGCAGCCGGGCCAGCTCGTCGGCCGGCAAGCGCGTGCCCTGGCGCAGGGCCGGCGCCACCTGCGGGATCGGCAGGGTGCTGGCCAGGGCCAGGTGTTCGCTCGGGCCGCTGTGCAGGCTGGTGAAGGCGATGCCGCGCGGGATCTGCACGAAGTCGCCCGGCACCAGGTGCACGCTGCCGCGCTGCGTGACCAGGGTGCGCTCGCCCTGGATCTGATACTGCACCTCGCAGGCGTCGCGGTGCCGCGTGTACACGGCGCCGTCGTCCGAGGCCTTGCGCGAGCGGCCGATGGCAACCGCCGCGCTGCGGTACAGCCATTGCAGGCCCTCGCCCTCGGGGTGCAGCACCTGGATGCGCTCGGCGTCCTGCTCGGCGTGTTGCAGCAGCAGGGCCTCGTCGACCGGCGAGAGCGCGAGGTCCTGACCCGGGCCGCCCACGCCTTCGGTGGTGAGCTCATTGATCACCGCCGGCGTCCAGCCGGGGAAGGGCGTGCTCAGGTACTCGGCCTGGCGGCTGGGGGCGACCAGTTCGCGCACCGGGCCCGGCACGTAGAACAGCAGGTGCACGTCGTGCCGGCCGAAGTTGTCGTGCGCCACGCCGTTGGGGATGCGCGAGAAGTCACCCGGCCGCAACTCCACCGTGCCGAGTTCGGTGATGAGGGTGCGCTCGCCGCAGACCTGGAACGAAAGCTCATCCACGCCGGTGTTGCGGTGGTAGAACGGCTGGCGGCCGTTCATGTTCTGCCATTCGATGCGGATGTCCGCGCTCTCGTACACGCCCACGGGCGGCGCGAAGGCGCGCTCCACGTAGGCCGCGCCGAGGTGCGCCACCTCGATCGGCGGGTACTCGCGCGCCCGCTTCATCGGGGACGGCAGCGGATCGGCGAGCAACAGCGCTTCGCGGCGCTCCAGCACATAGGGCGGCGCATCGAAGGGAAAGGCATCGATGTGTTCGCGGACCAGCTTCATGGGGTTTCTGCCTGACATGGAAATTGCGTGAAGGAAAACAGCACGGTGGGAGCATGCCCACCGGTGCGGCCGGGGTCAAACCCGTTTCTCGGATGCTGAGAAACGGGGTCGACAATCATCGCTCGTCCACGATGGGGTTGCGCAGCACCCCCACGCCTTCGACCTCCACCTCGCACACGTCGCCCGGCTTCATCCACAGCGGCGGCTTGCGCGCCAGGCCCACGCCGGCGGGCGTGCCGGTGATGATGAGGTCGCCCGGCACCAGGGCCATGGCCTCCGAGCAGGCGGCCACCAGCGTGGCCACGTCGAAGATCATGTCGCGCGTGTTGGCGTCCTGCACCACCTGGCCGTTGAGCCGGCATTGCAGGCGCAGGCCGTGCGCGCCCGGGGGCAGCTCGTCGGCGCTCACGAACTCGGGGCCGAAGCCCCCGCTGCGGTCGAAGTTCTTGCCCATCATCCACTGGTTGGAGCGGAACTGGTGGTCGCGGAGGGAGCCGTCGTTGAACAGCGTGTACCCCGCGACGTGGTCCAGCGCGTCTTCCTGGCGGATGTAGCGGTCGCCCTTGCCGATCACCGCCACCAGCTCGGCCTCGTAGTCGAACTGCGCCGACACGTGCGGCCGCACCAGCGGCTGCCCGTGGGCGACCCAGGACGAGGGGTAGCGGTGGAAGATCACCGGGTGCTTCGGTTTCTCGAAGTGGCTTTCGGTCGCGTGGTCCACGTAGTTCAGGCCGATCGCGAAGGCCTTGGCGGGCTCCAGCACCGGCGGCAGGTAAGTGAGGCCGGCGAGCGGGCGCGCGTGCTGGCCGCGCTCGATGGCCGCGCGCGCCGCGCGAAAACCCGCCTCGCCCTGGCGCAGCAGCTCGTCGAGCGAATCGGGCAGGCCGGCGGCGGTGAGGTCCAGCAGGGTGTGGTCGTTCACGCGCGCGCCCAGGCGCGCGGCGCCGTTCTCGTCTTGGAAGGCAATCAGTCTCATGGGATCTCGTGGTTGGTGATGAAGTGGGTGGGAACGGCCGGGCCCCAGACGAACAGCGCGTCCTCGGCGGGGTGGTCGGCGGCGGGCCAGTCCAGGCCGGCGGGCACGTGGTCGATGCCGGCCGAGTACTCGCAGAAACTGCCCCAGGGGTCTTGCACGTAGTTGAAGTAGTTGGAGCCGAGCACGTGCCGGCCAACGCCCCAGCCGTCGCCGTAGCCGGCGCTGCGCATCTGGTCCATGCCCTGACCCACCTCGTCGAGGCAAGGCACGTCCCAGCTGCTGTGGTGCAGGCCGGGGCCGTGGGATTTCGCGAAGGCCACCAGATGGTGGTCGCTGCCGTGCGGCGTGTGCAGGAAGGCGATCACGTCGCCCGAGCGGTCCGACAGGCGCAGGCCGAGCATCGATGAACAGAAGGCCAGCATGCCCGGCACATCGGGCGTGAATTGCAGGATGTGCGAGAGGTAACGCGGCCGCACGGGCCCCAGCCGGCTGCGCGGCGAGGCCTGGCCCTGGCCGGGCACGGCGGGCACCGGCGGCCGGGGCACCGAGGGTGCGGAGGGCGAGACCTTGGGCGCGACCACCAGCTGCAGCGCCAGGCCATCGGGGTCGCGCAGCCACAGCCCCGGCTCTTGCGCCAGCGGGTGCGGCTCGCCTGCGCGGCCCTGCGCCGCGATGCGCTCGGCGAAGGTCTCCACATCCTCGGCGTGGATGCCGTAGGCCACATATTGCAGGCGCTTGCGCTCGCCGCCTTCGAGCACGTGCGCCCAGACGTGCGGGTGGCCGAAGGTGCGCAGCAGCAGGCGATCGCCGTCGCGCCGCACGTCCAGACCGAAGCAGGTGTAGAAGCGCTCGGCCTCGGCCAGGTCGGGCACGGTGAAGGTGAAGCGGTGCACCGAATGCACCGCGGCGGGCAGGTGGGTGTTCATGCGAAGGCCTTCTGTCGAGGGGAAGCAACCGCGGTGTGGCCGGTGATGCGCGCCACCAGCGCGTCCGGCGCGTCGGGCCAGTCATCGCCGCGCCAGGCCACGTGCTGGTCGGGCCGCACCAGCGTGAGCCGGGTCGGGTAGAGCTCGGCGAACGCGCCCCAGGCCGGGCGCAGCACGGTGAGCGGCACGCCCGCGGCGCGCAGGCGCTCGCGCACGGCCTGCACCACGGTCTCGGGCACGTCGGCGTGCGCGAGCAGGGTGAAGCCTTCGCCGAAGTGGTCGTACAGCGAGCTGCCGTCGTGCAGCCAGGCGTGCGGCGCGCGCGCGCCGGGCCGGTTGGACGGCACGTAGTTCAGGTAGTCCATTTGCGGCGCGCGGCTGCCGTCGTGGGCGATCACGGGCGAGTCCTCGTAGCGGTAGCCGAGCACCACACCCAGCGTGGTGAACTCGCGCGACTTGGCGGCCTGGATGCGCGCGCCCACGTCCTCGCGCAGGGCCGCGCCGGCCGGGTCGTCGGCGTCCAGCCCGGCGCGCGCGAGCTGGTTGCCCAGCAGCGCGTGGTTGCGCCACGGCCTCGTCGAGCACCATCTGGTGCACCGGGCGGCGCTCGGCCATGTAGCTGTCCAGCAAGGCCTCGCCGCCCCAGCCCGCCAGCACGGCCGCGAGCTTCCAGCCCAGGTCCACGCTGTCGGCCACGCCCATGTTCATGCCGTAGCCGCCGAAGGGCGGGTGCAGGTGGCAGGCATCGCCGACCAGGAACACGCGCCGGTCGCGGTAGTTGTCGCCCAGGAATCGGCTGGCCGACCCATTCGTCGGTGGACAGCGCGCGGTAGGGCAGGTCGATGCCGGTGGCGCGGCGGATCAGCGCCGCGCTGCCCTCGGCGTCGAGCCGGAAGTCAGCGGGCACGCCGGTGGGCATGAAGAACCAGGTGTCGCCCCGGTCCATCGGGCCGATCAGGCTGGGCACGTCTTCATTGATCTGCCAGTACATGATGGCCGGCCCCAGCGCGTGGGCCTGCGCCAGGCCCGGCGCGTGGAACACGATGTTGTAGTTGCGCGAGAGGCCGTACTGGCCTTCCAGCTTCGCGCCCATGCCCTCGCGCACCAGGCTGCGCGCGCCGTCGGCACCCACCAGGTAGTCGGCGGAGACGGTGTAGGTGTCCTCGCGCTGGAGGTCGCGCACCGTGACGTGCACGCCTTGCGCATCCTGCTCGAAGGCCAGCACCTCGCTGTTGAAGCGGATTTCCACGCCCGGCAGCGTCTGGGCGTGGGCGCGCAGCACCTCTTCCAAGCTGTACTGCGGGATCCACTGCGCGTGCTCGGCGTAGAGCGGGTTGCGGCCCGGCGCGCAGAAGAAGGCGTTCTCGAAGCGCGTGAGTTCGTGGCCCGAGAGGCGGGTGCAGAACACCACGTTGGACGGGTAGTCCACGCCCAGCGGCGAGGCCGCGCGCAGCTGCGGCGCGATGCCCCAGCGCCGCAGGTGCTCGCGGGTGCGCACGTTGGTGGTCTTGGCGCGCGGCGCGTAGCCCACGCGGTCGTTGCGCTCCAGCAGCAGGCAGGGGATGCGGCGCTGGCCCAGCTCGATCGCCAGGGCCAGGCCGGCGGGGCCGGCGCCGACGATGAGCACGCGGGGAATCACGGGAGGCGAGGTCTTCATGCGGCCGCATCGTAGGCAGCCACCGCGAATCGGAAAAGACGGAGAATTGCGGGATGCGATATGTTTTTTCGATCACCCCGGGCGGCGCGGCATGAAGTTCAACGCCTTGCGGGATTTCCTCGCCGTGGCCGAGCGCGGCAGCCTGCGCGCGGCGGCGCGCCAGCTCGGCAGCGCGCAGCCCGCGCTGAGCCACAGCATCAAGGAACTGGAGAAGGAACTCGGCGTGGTGCTGTTCGAGCGGCGCTCCACCGGCGTGGTGCTGACCGACATGGGCGCGGCCTTCCACAAGCGCGTGGCCTGCGCCATGCACGACCTGCGCCGCGCCACGGAAGAGCTGGACCAGCTGCGCGGCGAGGTGCACGGCAACCTCGCGGTGCGCAATGTCCAGCGTGGCGCACATCGCCCTGCTGCCGTTTGCACTCGGCGCGTTCCGCGCGCGTTACCCCCAGGTGCAGATCGACATCGTGGACGCGGTGTACCCGGGCAGCGAGCCCGGCCTGCTCGACGGCAGCCTGGACCTCTACATCGGCCCGGCCCCGGCCGACGTGGTCTCGGCGCTGCAGGTGGAAAAGCTGTTCGACAACACGCGCACCATCGTGAGCCGAAAGGGCCACCCGCTGGCGCAGGCGCGCTCGCTGCGCGAGCTGGTGGACGCGGAATGGATCACGACCTCGATCACGCACAACGCGGAAGAAGAGCTGGGCCCGCTGTTCGCGCAAAACGGGCTGCCGGCGCCCCGGCTGGTGATGAAGGCGCACTCGGCGCTCACCTTCATGGTGGCGCTGGCGAACTCCGACCTGCTGATGATGCTGCCGGTGCAGTGGATCCAGTCGGAGTCGCTGGCGCCGCTGCTGGCGCGCATCGACGTGCGCGAGCCCCTGCCCGCGCCGCCGGTGTGCCTGGTGCGCCGCGCCGGCCTGCCGCCCACGCCGGCGGCGGAGTACTTCTGCGACATGGTGCGCCGCGCGGTGCAACACATGCGCGCGCCCTGAGCGAGGGCGCTGCGCGCAAGGCTCAGAGGTGGCCCGCGGCCTCGTAGTAGCGGCGCGCGCCCGGGTGCAGGGCGATCGAGGTCCGCGCCATCGCCGAGGGCACCAGCGGGTAGCTCAGCGGGCTGCGCTGCGGCGGCAGGTGGCGGTACTGGCGCTCGATGGCCGCGCGCGTTTCCACCAGGCACCAGGTCAGCAGGTGGGCGATGTCGTCGGGCATGTCGTCGCGCACCAGGATCAGGAAGTCCGAGAAATCGAGCGCGGGCAGCGAGGTCTGCAGCGAAGGCCAGTAGCCGGCCGGCAGGTCGTTGCGGCCGAAGCCGTAGTCCTTCTGGAGCTGCTGCAGCACCGCCTCTTCCGACGGCAGCGGCACCACCTTGCCGGTCTCGACGATGTCGGACCACCAGGGCGTCATGATCGCTTCCTGCAGCACGCCGTCCACCTCGCCGTCCTGCATGCGCTGCAGGCTTTCGCGCGGGTTGGAGTCTTCCACGTAGCGGCCGCCCCAGCTGGCGAAGGTGGCGTCGTCGATGCCGTGCGCCTGCATGAACAGGCGCGCCACGTAGCCGATGAAGTTGGTGCCGTCGTTGCGCGAGGTCGCGAGGCGCAGTGCCGGCTTCTTCTGGCGCAGCTCCTCGAAGCTGCGGATGCCCAGGTCCGGCCGCAGGGCCAGCACCATGCGGTCGTTCTGCGGCAGCACGGCCAGGGCGCGCAGGTGTGGCGCGGCGCGGCCCTGGAAGATCAGGCGGCCGTCGAGCGCGGCGGGCATGAGCATGGCCGGCGTGACGATGCACAGATCGGCCTCGCCTTCCTCCACCAGGTCGATGGCCTCGATGCCACCGGCGCGGATGCTCCAGATCGCCACGCGGCTGCGTGGGCCGCTGCGCTTGCAGAACTCTTCGCACAGCCAGGAGCAGATGCGGTGGAAATTGGCCTGGCCCCAGTCACCGACGAAGCGCAGGTGGTGGGAGTGTTCGAGGCGGGGTGCGGTCATGGTGGGGACTTTCATTCGGGCTTGACGTCGGCGTCCTTGATCACCTTCTTCCAGTAGGCGGTCTGCGCCACGATCAGCTTGCCGAACTCGGCTGGGCCCTGGCTGTGCGGTTCGAGGCCGAGCGTGATCAGGCGCCCCTTGACCTCGGGCTGGGCCAGCACCTTGATCACGTCGCGCGAGATCTCGTCCACCAGCGGCTGCGGTGTACCGGCCGGCACCACCAGGCCGCCGAAGCCCACGGTCTCGAAGTCCGCGTAGCCGGCCTCCTTCATCGTGGGCACGTCGCGGCTCAGCGGCGAGCGCTCGGCGCCGGTGCTGGCGAGGATGCGCACGCGCCCGCTCTGCACGTGCGGCACCAGGTCGGAATAACTCGCGAAGGTGGCGGTGACCATGCCGGCGGCCAGGTCCACCACGGCCGGCGCCACGCCCTTGTAGGGCACGTGCAGCATCTCGATCCTGGCCTGGTGCGCGAGCTGGCTCGCGTTCAGGTGCGGCGTGGAGCCGTTGCCCGGCGAGGAGTAGGCGAACTTCGCGTTCGGCGCTTTCGCCAGGGCCACGAACTCCTTGACGGTGCGCGCGGGCACCTGGGTGTTCACCGCCAGCCACAGGCGCGCGTCGAACATCTGCGCGACCGGCGCGAAGCTGGTGACGGGGTCGTAGTCCAGCTTGGTGGAGAGAAAGGGCGCCTGGATCGTGGGCGTGACGGACAGCAGGATCGTGCGGCCGTCCGGCGCGGCTTTGGCGGCCACGCTGGTGGCCAGGATGGTGGCCGCGCCGGGGCGGTTGTTCACCACGACCGGGATGCCCCAGGTCTTGGCCAGGCCGTCGGCCAGGGCGCGCGCGGCGTTGTCGAACGAGCTGCCCGAGGAGGCTGGCGTGATCAGCGTGACGATGCCGCCCTGGAAAGGGCCGGCCCAGGCGGCGCTCGCGGCGCCCAGGCTGAGGGCGGCCAGGGTGCGCGCCAGGGCACGCGCCAGGTTGCGGGAAGGTTTCATGGAGTCTCCAGTATCGAATGGGAAGCGGTGTGAGGGTCGGGATGGTGGCGCCGCGCCCCGGGGCCGGTCAATTTGCATTCTCGTTTGATGAGAATCCGCCTCGGAGATGCGGCCCGCATTCCCCGCCGACCTAGGGTTTGTACCAATGCCCCAGACCAGACTTCAAATCTACATTTCAAATTAAAATTTGAATTTCACATGAACACCCCAGCCCCCAAACCCAAGGACTCGACGCGCTCCAAGATCGTGATGGCCGCGCTGCGCGTCTTCGCCACGCGCGGTTTCGAGGCCGCCTCGCTGAAAGAGATCACCACCGCGAGCGAGACCAACGTGGCGGCGATCCACTACCACTTCGGCTCCAAGGAAGCGCTGATCCGCGAGGTGCTGCAGACCGTGGCCGACCCGGTGAACCAGCTGCGCCGCGAGATGCTGGCGCAGCAGCCCGACGGCCCGGGCCGCTCGCTCGAGCACGTGGTGGAAGCGCTGCTGGCGCCCCCGATCCGCCTGAGCGCCGACGCCACCGGCGACGGCCGCCTGCTCACGCGCCTGATCCTGCAGGCGCGCGCGCTGCCCAGCGAATTCACGAACAGCGCGCTGTTCCAGCAGTACGACAGCACCGCCCTGCTGTTCGTGCAGGCCCTGATGGACGCCGAGCCCGGCCTGAGCCGGCAGGACGCGTTCTGGCGCTACGCCTTCGCCATCGGCGCCATGCACTACATCGTGTCCGACGCTGACGCGGCCTACCACCGGCTCAACCGCCTCTCGGGCGGCCTGTGCGACACCGACGACCCCGAAACCATCGTGCGCCAGCTGGTCGCCTTCGTGGTCGCCGGCCTGCGCGCGCGGCCCGCCTCGCCTTCCTCCCCCACCTCACCGTAAACAAGCCCCCATGCCCCGCCGCATCATCGACCTCTCCGTCACGCTGGAAGACAAGCCCACCTCGCCGGCCCACCACCGCCCGCAGATCCAGTACGCCGACCACGACCAGTCGTGGGAGCTGTTCTCCAAGCTGTTCCCCGGCATCGGCCCCGATTCGCTGCCCGAGGGCAAGGCCTGGGCGGTGGAAAAGATCTCGCTCTCCACCCACGCCGGCACGCACATGGACGCGCCCTGGCACTACCACCCCACCACCGACCACGCGCTGCAGGAAGGCGGCCGCCCTGCCCCCGGCATCGACGAGGTGCCGCTGGACTGGTGCCTGCGCCCCGGCGTGAAGCTCGACTTCCGCCACTTCGAGGCCGGCTACGTGGTCACGCCGCAGGACATCGAGGCCGAGCTCAAGCGCATCGGCTATGAGCTGCAGCCGCTGGACATCGTGGTGGCCAACACCCGCGCCGGCGCGCGCCAGGGCCAGGAGGACTACTGGGAAAGCGCCTGCGGCTTCGGCCGCGCGGCCACGCTCTACCTGCTGGAGCGCGGCGTGCGCGTGGTCGGCACCGACTCCTACAGCTGGGACGCGGCCTTCAAGTTCGTGGTCGAGCGCTTCGAGCGCGACGGTGACCCTTCCATCATCTGGGAAGGCCACAAGGCCGGCCGCGACATCGGCTACTACCAGATGGAGAAGCTCTCCAACCTCGACCAGCTGCCCTCGCACGGCTTCGACATCAGCTGCTTCCCCATCAAGATCAAACACGGCTCGGCCGGCTGGGTGCGCGCGGTCGCGGTGCTCAACGACTGACATCCCCCTTCTCTCTTTCTTTCCCTTCTCTGGAGACAACATGAACCACGCATCCCTTCCGCTCACCCGCCGCCGCACCGTGGTGGCCGGCGCCATCGCCCTGGCCGTGGGCGGCCTGCCGCTGGCCGCCAGCGCGCAGTCGGGCGCCTACCCGAACAAGACCATCCAGGTGATCGTGCCCTTCCCGGCCGGCGGCATCGTGGACAACGTGACGCGCAAGCTCGGTACCGAACTCAGCGCCAGCCTGGGCCAGACCCTGGTGGTGGAGAACAAGGCCGGCGCGGGCGGCTCCATCGGCGCGGCCCAGGTCGCGCGTTCCAAGGCCGACGGCTACACCCTGCTCACCGCCTTCGACACGCACGCCGTCAACCCGCTGCTCTACAAGCTCACCTTCGATTCCGACAAGGACCTCAAGCCCATCGCGCTGATCGCCACCTCGCCGCTGGTGCTGGTGGTGCACCCCTCGGTGCCGGCCAAGAGCCTGCGCGAACTCGTGGACCTGGCCAAGGCCAAGCCCGACACGCTGCACTACGCCTCCACCGGCGCGGGCAGCTCCAACCACCTCACCACCGAACTCTTCAAGGCCACCTCGGGCACCGCGTTCAACCACGTGCCCTACAAGGGCGGCGCACCCGCCATCACCGACGTGCTCGGCGGCCAGGTGCAGGTGATGTTCGTCAGCGTCACCTCGGTGCTGGCCCACATCCGCGCCGGCAAGATGCGCGCGCTGGCCGTGACCTCGCGCGAGCGCATCGCCGCGCTGCCCGACGTGCCCACCGTGGGCGACACCTACCCCGGCTTCGAAGCCACCTCCTGGGTCGGCCTGCTCGCGCCCGCCGGTGTGCCGGCCGACGTGGTGAGCAAGCTCAACGGCGGCGTGAACGCCGCGCTCAAGTCGCCCGAGTTCCAGAAGTTCCTGGACGAACAATCGCTCAAGCCCGCCGGCGGCACGCCCGAGCAGTTCGCCGCCTTCATGAAGGCCGAAACCCAGAAATGGGGCGCGGTCATCAAGCGCCAGAACATCCAAGTGGAGTAAAGCCCCATGGCCGCGCACCGCATCGACGACACCCACGGCGCCGGCCTGCAGAGCTGGCTGGCGTCCGCCAATCACCCCGCCACCGACTTCCCCATCCAGAACCTGCCCTACGGCCGGTTCACCGTGGGCGACGAACCCGGCTGGCGCATCGGCGTGGCGATCGGCGACCAGGTGCTCGACCTGCAGCACGCCGGTGTGCTGGACCACAGCGACATGGCGCGCCTGCTGGCGCTCGCACCCGAACAACGGCGGGTGCTGCGCCGCACCCTCAGCGAAGGCCTGCGCCAGGGCAGCCCGAAAGAAGCCACGTTCAAAGCCGCGCTGCACCCACAAGCCAGCGTGCGCATGGGCATGCCCTTCGACGTCGGCGACTACACCGACTTCTACACCGGCATCCACCACGCCACCACGGTCGGCAAGCTGTTCCGGCCCGACAACCCCCTGCTGCCCAACTACAAATGGGTGCCCATCGGCTACCACGGCCGCGCCTCCACGCTGCGCGTGAGCCCCGATGAATTCAAGCGCCCCATGGGCCAGCTGAGCCCCGGCAACGGCGCCGCGCCCACGCTGCAACCCACCAAGCGGCTGGACCACGAACTCGAACTCGGCCTGGTCATCGGCCAGCCCAGCCAGCAGGGCGAGCCCATCGCCATCGAAGACGCGGAAGACCACCTCTTCGGCATCGTGCTGCTCAACGACTGGAGCGCGCGCGACATCCAGGCCTGGGAATACCAGCCCCTGGGCCCCTTCCTCTCGAAGAACTTCGCCAGCACGCTCTCGCCCTGGATCGTCACCATGGAAGCGCTCGCGCCCTACCGCCAGGCCTTCACGCGGCCCGAGGGCGACCCGGCCCCGCTGCCCTACCTGGACTCGGCCCGCAACCGCGAACAAGGCGCGATCGACATCGCGCTGGAAGTGTGGGTGCAGACCGCGGCCATGCGCGCCAGCGGCCACGCGGCCGAGCGGCTCAGCCGATCCAACTTCACCGACGCCTACTGGACCGCCGCGCAGCTGGTGACCCACCACACCGTCAACGGCTGCGACCTGCGGGCCGGCGACCTGCTGGGCAGCGGCACGATCTCGGGCCCCGCGCCCGAACAGGGCGGCTCACTGCTCGAGCTCACGCAAGGCGGCCAACGCCCGCTGACGCTGGCGCAACGGCGAGACCCTGGGTTTTCTGGCGGACGGCGACACCATCGTGCTGCGCGCGCACTGCGAGCGCGAAGGCTACCGGCGCATCGGGTTCGGGGAGTGCCGGGGCACGGTGCTGCCTCGGTAACCGAGACCCTCGGGCGCCCCCGGCCGGCCTCAGCGCGCCAAGCACCGCGAGAGACGATCGACCACGTCTCTCTCCGCGCGGCCTTCGTCGGCCCCCGCATGAAACACCGCGCAGGTCGCCGAACGGGCACCCTGGGCGCAACGGTAGACCGCCACCACACTGCCCGGCCCGACGCCGGTGTGCCCGGCCACCGTGAGTCCCGCGTCCACGGTGCCCTGCATCAGCCCCAGGCCATAACCCGCCGACGTCCACGGCCGCCCGGGGATGGCCCCGCCCAGGTGGCGCGCCGTCTGCATCTCGCGCAACAGCGCATCGGGCAGCAGCTGCCCGGCCAGCAGACCGTCCAGGAACCGCGCCGCGCCCGACAGCGGGCCCACCAGCAGGCCGTGATAGACCCAGCCCGGGTGGTAGGCCGGGGAGCCTTGGACATCACCCGGGGCTTGCGCGAGACGAACACCCGCCACACCCAGCGGCGCCAGCGCCCGCTGCGCGAGCGCGTCTTCCAGCGCGAGGCCCGCCACGCGCTCGATGAGCCGCGCGACATACAGGTAACCCACGTTGGAATACCGCCAACCGGCCCCGGGCGCGTGGCGAAGGCGGGTGGCGTCCAGGAGCTGCAGCATCTCGTCTGCCGGCCAGGGCGCCTCATGGCGCGCCACGGCGGCGTGGTAGTCGGGCAGCTCGCCATAGTCCGCCAGCCCGGCCTCGTGCCTTAGAAGATGGCGCAGCGTGAACGGGCCTTCGGGCACCGCCTCGTCGAGCCCGACCAGGCCGTCGCGCACCAGGGTCAGCGAGGCGGCCGACAACACCGTCTTCGTGAAACTCCACCACGGCACCGCCGCGTTGTGCGGCTCTTCATGCGGCAGGGGCGAACCGTTGCAGATCAGCGAGAAGGCCATGGCCGGATCTTCAGGCTGGCCTGACTAGTCGATCTTCTTTTTTTGTTTGGCGGGGGCGGTGGCCTTTGCCCGCGGTTTTCGGGCTGGCGTGCTCGAAGCCGGTGGTGCCACACCCTTGACCATCAGCGCTGCTTGCTTCACCAACTCCAGCTGCGCCTCCGGGGGGCATCGCTCGAAATCATCCAGCAGCGAGCGCTGCATCGGGTCCAGATCCAGCCTGGTGCCAACGCGCTCGCCCGTCAACACGTAGTACACGTCCATGCCCAGATCGATCAAACGCATCAGCACCTCGGCATCCGGACTGCGCACCCCTCTCTCGTAGGTCCCTATCGCGCGCATCGAAAGCCCGGTGGCATCTGCGACCTCCTGCTGGAGCAGGCCGAGCCGTCGCCGTTCTTCGCGAAAACGTGAACCAAAAGTATTCATTAAATCGTTCAAATCGCTTACAATGGATCGTTTGATCGCATTTTTCCGCTTGGTTGTGTATTTTTCCGTTACTCAATGCTAGCCCAGGGAAGGAGTTACTTCGCCATGACCCGATCAGCTGTCTCTTCGACACGCAAGCGCGTGCCCAACGGCGTCAACAGCTCGCGCCCCATCGCGCTGCGACTCATGCCGGCCGAACTAGAACGCGTCAAGCAATGGGCCGAGCGCGAACAACGCTCCATGGCCAGCGTGTGCCGCCTGGCCGTGCTGCGCGAACTGGACATGAACGACAAAGGAGCCACCGCATGAAACCCAGCAAGCCACACGATCTGCCCGCCCAACGCATGTCACTGACGATTCAGCAATGGTCAACAGCGGGACTCAACGTCCTCGCAAGCCGCACCGCAGAACGGGGCGTGCCTGGTGTGGTGCTGCTTCAGGTACACGAAGAGCCCTTCGAACTGGAATGGAAACTCACCCCCGAGCAGGCACGTGCGCTCTCGGGCAGGTTGCTTGAAGCTGCGGACAACTGCAACAAGCTCGACAGGGTCGCAGGCCCTGCTTACTGCGGTTAAAGGAATCGGGGCCAAACCTGCCCCGAGGCCCTCGAGCCAAACGCGGTAACTCGATGGCCGCTAGGCGGCGGTAGCTGCTTGTGGCAAGCGAACGCACAATGTCTCCGCTCGTCCGCCTCACGGCGATATGGGTGTGGAGCTGGAGATAAAAAGTCCGCGTATCGGTGTTCGATTCCGCACCAGGCCATCATCTTTCTTTATCAGCGCTGGTCCGCTCAAAAGTCCGTGTTTGAGAGGCGGCCCATGCGGTGTCTCCGAATACCACAACGCCCCGTTCTTGCGTGTACCCAAGACTGCCTTGCAAATGCAGTCATTTTGGGGTGCACCAGGGACTAGTTCACGAGCTTCAGATAAAGGTGGTAGCGCCGCGCGACAGTAACGGCCAGCATACGGGGTGAGTCCGCCTCTTGCCAAATGTGATGCGTGTCCCACGACTTTGCAAACATGTTGCAAAATGTACCTGCCAAATAAATAAGCAGCATCAAAGGAGGGGAATGCATGTCGCCGAGCCGCAAACCGATCAAGGCAGAAAATCCCATTCACCAGGCCGCGACTGCGCCTTGGCGGTCCGATGCCGCGTTCTTGGCTATAGGTTACTAGCCGGCGCAGCACGATGTCCCGCTTCGTCGCGTGGAACAATCTGCTGTTGTCGGAGTTCTTTTCGGAAGCCGCTGAAAACGAAGAGGTGTGGATCCGCGCCACACGCGCCGAACTCGACTCTTTCGGCTTGCATCTCGGTGGCGCTCATGGGTTGATAGACGCCGTCGGATCTGGCCCTCCTTGGGTGCCGAACGGTCCCAATTGCGCGGACACCGCCCGCATCTTGGTTCAACAGCGCAGGGACCCCCTTCGCACGCTGTTGTACGAGGATCCAGGAGCATCCAATCCAAGGTATGCCCGCGTGCGAGCGCCTGCATACCTTCCTATCCTCGCGCTATGGGTGCTGGCCGCATCGGGTGAGCAGCTGGAACACGGCTTCTACGCTTCAGTGCAGCGTTTGCTAGGCCCCCAATTCAAAAGCGAGCCGAGGATCACCGAAGCCATGTCCAAGGCATGGGAAGACCTCGAAGCTTGGTCGTGCAAGGAGTGTGCTGGCCGGTTCGGCAACTTCCACTACCGCGTTCTGGGAGAACATCGGTTTGTCGGTATCGCGCGTTCGCAATGCCTAGTCAGCCGCCAGGACGAAAGGAACCTCTACAGGCTCTTTTGGGAGGCCAGGCTGCGACCAGGCCAGGAGCTAAGCGACTCTACGTTGACATCCCTGCTTGAGCGCGGCCGCAACGCGCCCTACCTGACGAGGCCGCTTTGTATTGCAATGGCGGAGCCCGCCTATGTCCCGCAACTCGCCGCCCTATTGCGCAAGCTTCTCCGGTCGTGGAGTGGAAGCAGGCCAAATATTGGTCACGCAGACGCAGAGAACCGCAGCGCTGGGCCGCTGGTAAAGGAGCAAGGCCAGATTGGGGCCGCAGTCACCCTGGTCCTGTCGCCCTCAGACGAAGTGCCGAATGGCTGGGATGTGCGCTGGAGCTTTCCTGCAGTCGTCGATGCGCCGCGTTGCTGCTTTGAAATCGCTGGTCAACGCCAGCCGGCTTTCCTCCATCGCGCCAGCGCAACATTTCTAACGGATCTCTCGGAATCCAGCATCCGCCACTCCGTAGCGGCTCTCTCCTCTTCGTCATTGGCCCAGCTCGCAGTGCAGGTCCGATTTGAAGACGATAGCGTTGGAGCATGCGGCGACCAATACCGCGTGGAACTGATCAGCCGGGCAAGCCGCCGGATACTGGTTTGGAACTCGATCGATCCACGCTTGGGACAACAGCTCATTGAGCGGGAGATTCCTCTCTACGGGGTTTTCTACCTGGTTTGCAGTTCGGTGGATTGGACCAGGACCGGTCCTTGGCTGCAGCGGGAGCGGATCTCTTTCGAGCCCATGCAGGTCTGCGGTTTGCCCGATGGCTGGCAGATGGCTTGCGTCCATCGGGCAGAGCACCTCTCTACACAGCATCGGCAACATTTGGCCGATGCTCCCGAAGCCACCGACGTGCCACCGGCCAGGTTGAAACTTGTGGGAGGAAGTCGGCTACTGCGCGGCGGCACACGGCTGTTTGCTTCTTACGACCTGCCCGATATCGAAGTCGAAGCGCCGTCTGGCACGCTTGTCGAATCTCCCGGACTGACGCTGTTGGAAGTGCCGCAACACCTTGCCAGTAATGGGCGATCTGGAGTCAGGCGTTTCGTGGTCAACTCGATTGAATTGACCCGCAGCAGTTTCGACATCAGCCTCGTGTCGAATGGGATTGGATTGGCGAGCCTTCGGCTACGGGTGGCTGATCCTGATGGAGAGGGCCGCGGAGAGAGCAGGCCTTTCTCCCTCGACCCCTTGGGATTCCCAAGATCGAATCTTGGCGGACTGCGTGGCATCACCATTGGAGGTGGGTGCCAAGACCCGATTGAAGGTGGTTGGCAAAGCGAAGAGATGCTGGAGGCCACAGCCTCACTGAAACGCGGGAGCGCATCCGTCGAAGACTCCATTGCCGCAAAATTCCTAGACACACTGGCAGCGCGTGGATCGATGTCGTACGGCACGGCTAGGGACCAGCTCTTGCGGCTATCCGAAGACGCTCTCCCCATTGCCTTGTTGATGGACCTCCGGGCAAGAGGGTGCTTGGAAATAGAAGCCGATGGCAAGGGACACTTTGTCCGCATACACAGCGTAGCGCCCTCGCTGTATGCGCTGCCCGCTACACAAGAGGGCCTGCCGCTGTTCGGCGTATCAGGAACCCTGCGGCTCGCCCAATGGGCTTTGCTACAAGGCAATGCCGACTTCCTCGCCACCGTCGCAGACGCCGCAGCAGGGCATCTTCCAATGTTGCGCGTGGCTGCGATCGACGCGCTTTCCGTCCAGGCCGCGTGTTCCTCAATGGGCTTCGATTTCGCGCCGAGTCCAGCGCGGGATGTGGCCCGCTGGGCAGAGTCGCTGAGGCACGCCAGGGGAGCTGCAGAATCGCGCGGCACAGAGTCTGTTACTGCCGAGCTGGGGCATCTACATCGTTTAAAAGCAGACTCCGCACGGTTTGTACCGGCTAGCGAACCCCGCATGTCCATAGACCAGGAGTGTGGCGCTCAGCTTTTCCGCTTTGACGACCCCCAGGCTGCTGCATTGCAGCTGTACGTCCTGGGTGTTCGCCGCCCAGATGGCGCCTCAAGATACTCGCACGTGCCCGACTCCCGTTGGGGCGTGTGGATCTCGCAGTTGGCGTTTGCGGAAATGCTCAAAGACAAGCATGGCCGGACCGACGCCTTTCCTTGGCCTCTCCACTATGACCCAGAAACACGCGACATTTGGGTGCCTGCGCGGCTGCGACCACCGGCGGTGCTAGAGCGGGCCCTGGCGCTTTGTTCTGGAGCCGGCCCCGAGACCCACTCCCTTTCTCCCTCCCGCAATGCCGACGGAGCGTTGGCGGTTTTCGACAACGGTTCTGGGCATGCGGTGGGGACTATCAGCCACATGTACGGAGAGTTCGTTCCAGGCTATTGGCTGCGCTACCAGTGGGTTCCAGCCGAGACGGCGCGCCAAGTCGCCGGGCTGCTGGGATGCATCCTGCAGCCATTCGCGTGCTTGGGAGTCGCCCGAGGCTCGGAAACTATGACTAATTAGGAGGACGGAAGAGTGCAAGAGACCATAGGTGAGGACCCCATCGGTTCGTGGGAACAGCTCAAGGACCATCTGAAGCGTTACATCCAATCGGCATTTGGCACCGACTCGCCGTCCTTTGAGGCCGAGCGCGAGGCGCTTCTGAACACTGCGGGCGTCCTGTTCCAGGAGCCCTACCTCGAGCTATTGCCCGCCTATGCGGCCGACAAAAAGCTGGGCAGCCTTGACGCAGCGGACTTGCCAGGCTTGGATGAGGCGGCGAGGCGTGGATTCCTCGCACTGGCAGGCGCCGGGCTCATGCCCGCTGGCGCGGATTTGTACGTGCATCAGCAACGGATGCTCCAAGCCGCCATGCAAGGCAAGCATTGTGTGGTCGTCACCGGTACAGGTTCTGGCAAGACCGAATCGTTCTTGCTGCCGGTCTTCGCGTCCATCGCAAGGGAAGCACTCAGGTCTTCTGGGGGATGGGATGCTGCTAGGCCGCCTCCTGCATTGCCATCCCATTGGCAAAGCGCTCCACCGTGGAATTTTGACCGAGCCGCTGCACGTGGCGAGCGGAGAAAACCTGCAGTCAGGGCCCTGCTTCTATACCCAATGAACGCGCTGGTAGAAGACCAGATGTCCCGCTTGCGCCGCGCGCTCGACTCCGATGATGCGCACGCCGCATTTGATCAGCACTGGGGCGCTAACCGCGTGCGGTTCGGCCGGTACAACGGCACAACCCCCGTACCAGGCCACCCATGGCGGCTCAATGACGAGGGCCAGCGGGAGCTGAATAGGCCGAAGCATGACGAGCTCAAGGCGGCCTTTAAGGACGCTATCGATCAGTACCAACAGCTGGTTGCAGCGACCCTGGCCGCACGCGAACATCTGAGCTCGGCTGGAGTTGCAGGTGGCGATCCCGGGGACGCCAAACGGCAGCTCGACAATTTGACGGAGCAGATATCGTTCGTGCCGCGGATGTCACCCAGCTCGGCCGAGATGTTCCACCGCTGGGAAATGCAGGCGGCACCTCCTGACCTCCTGATCACCAACGTGAGCATGCTCTCCATCATGCTCATGCGCCAGGCGAGCCCCGCCATAGCAGACGACCGCGCTGACGCCGATATCTTTGAGACCACGCGCAGGTGGCTTGCAGAAGACCGGGACAACCATGTTTTCCAGCTGGTCCTTGACGAACTCCACCTCTACCGCGGCGCGGCTGGGACGGAGGTCGGATATTTGCTTCGGCTGCTGCTGGAACGCCTCGGCCTAGAGCCGGTCAGCAACCAGCTACAGATCCTGGCCTCCAGTGCTTCGCTGGATGGGGAGGCAGAGAACACATACAAGTTCCTCGGCGAGTTCTTCGGAATGGAGCCGGAAGTTGCCCGTGCGCGCTTCCACGTGGAGGGAGGTGTCAGCTTGAATGGGTCTCCCGAAGGGCCCACTGAAATCCCGCCTTCCTTTGCGGACGATTGCTTGAACCTTGCCCGGCAAGCTGAGGGAGCCAAGCCGGTGGATCTACTCGCGGGCGAGTTTGGATCGAGCAGGGATGGCGCCATACCTGCTAAGCGCCTTGCAGACTCCTTTTGGAGAGTAGAGGGAGAGCGTGGCCGCCACCGTGCTGTATCGCTCCCCAGTTTGCTGCAGAGCCTGTTCCCACACATGCCTGAACACGATGCCAGCGATGCCGTGCGCGGGTTGTTCTTGGCCGCAGGAAACGCCGCAAAACACTTCTCCGTGGGAAAGGTCCAGCCTGCCCATCCTTTGCCGCGGATTAGGTTCCACTGGATGGTCAAGAACATCGATGGACTGTGGGCCATCGCTCAACATGTCGGCCAAGACAGGCGCCGGAGGGTTGGGCGCTTGCTTGCTGAACCCCGTATGGAGGTTGAAGGCAAGCGGGCCCTTGAAGTGCTGTACTGCGAGTGCTGCGGAACACAGCTGCTTGCCGGCTACAAGACTTCTGCATCCATTCCCGGAAGCATCGATCGATTCGAGCTGGCGCCCATGCCTCCTGCAATCGAGGGATTGCCGGAGTCAACACCCCAGACCAGGACCGACGCACAGCGTTATGACAATTTGGGAGTGGTGCATTTGCTGCCGGACGATTGGGAAGGAGCCTCCGATCCGTCCGAGCTGCAGTGGACACAGGGATCAGAGGAACGCCGTGAGACCGACCGGAAGCCTGTGACCACGGCTCAAGCGAGCTGGCAGCGCTCCTCTATCGACCCCGCAACGGGAATTGTCGAAGTAGGCAAGAACCCCACGGGCAATGAAGTTCCTTGCCTTTGGTTCCGCCTGGAGACATCGGGCGACCTGCTGCCGGCGATGCCACAGCGCTGCCCGTCATGCAAGATCGACTACTCCGCGCGCAAAGGCGGCCGGCCGGCCCCTATACGGTCTTTTGCAACCGGCCTGAACCAGACTTCGCTGCTGCTGACCAAACACCTCATGGGTGTCATGCCCGTGGGCGCTGGCCGCAAGCTCGTCGCGTTCTCTGACAGCAGGCAGTCTGCCGCCAGACTGGCCAACGGGGTCGAGACCGAGCAATGGGAGCACCTGCTGCGGGTCGCTGTGCTGCGTGAGATCCGCGAAAGGGCAACCGGAGGGATCGAACCCATCAAGCGCCAGCTTCTTGATGCCCTTTATGCAGGCGATGTATCCCATGCACACACGCTCCTGCGCGCAAGCAAAGAGTCGGTGCCGCCAGCCCAGTTGCAGGCCTTGATGGCGTTCTGGCAAGACGCCCGATCCGTACATGGCGATCCGGAGTTCGCCAGCGAAGAAGCCAAATCAAACGTCGATCGCCTGACTCACTGGAAACCCGGGTTCGTGCGTTTCGATGAGTTTCTTTCTCTGCCGAATCCAGCCAGGCAGACGCTTCCCCCCCTATGGGAGCACTTTGCGGGTTTAGGGGTCAATCCTGCGGGGCCAGGCATCGATTCCAAACGTGTCGGAAAAGACGAGGATTGGACGTCACTCTTCGAATTCGGCCCCAATACCGGTGGTCCAAAGCTCGCGTCCGCTGATTTTCCGCAAGACAAGATCGCCAGCCTTGAGCAGTTTGGCGTCGCCCTGCGCCGGCAATCTTGGCGGGCCATATCCGGGCGGCTGCTCTATGACCTTGAAGCACAAGGCGTCGGCTATCTATGCTTGCCTCCATCAGTGAGCGCTCTTGCGCCCTCCAATGTTGATGAGCAAGTTTTCCGAGGAGTCTGTGAGAGCGTCATTCGGATCTTCACTGAACAGCGGCGCACGGAGCCCCCCCAAAGGGACTGGCCGCCAGAGCGGTGGTCCGCGATCCACCCGAGCGGGAGCCGCAGGGAGGGTGCGGACAAGGCGCGGATCGTGACGTACCTGGCTGCGTGCGCCAGCAGGCTTGGCGTCGCTTGGGAGGGCCTAAGGGACAGCGTGCGTGACGCCTTGGCTCGGGTTGGACACGGCTCCAATGACGCGTGGGGCATCGTTTCGCTCTCCTCTCTCTGGGTAAAAGTTCCGCCACGCGATGCCCGGCCTTGGGTGTGCGGGCGGTGCGGCCAGCTCCACTGGCAGCCGTCTGCAGGAGTCTGCTCCCGCTGCACTGCACATCTGCCTTCGGCCCCCAATGGTCAGCTTTCGGCGGCAGAGATTGAGCAGGACCACTACTACGCCTATCTGGCGTCCGATGAAGGATCGACATTCCGGATACATGCCGAGGAACTGACCGGACAAACAAGCGATCAGGCCCAGCGCCAGCGGCATTTCCGCGACGTCTTCTTTCCAGGGGAAAGCATCGAGGATGTGGTGCGGCGAACAATCGTGCCCCAAGTTGACACGATCGACTTGCTCTCCGTGACCACGACGATGGAGGTGGGCGTAGACATTGGTGCCCTTCAGTCAGTGTTCCAGGCCAACATGCCTCCTGAGCGCTTCAACTACCAGCAGCGTGCAGGCCGTGCTGGCCGCAAAGGACAAGCCTTTTCGGTAGTCCTCACCTACTGCCGAGGCCAGACGCACGATCGGATCCATTTCGACCATCCCGAAGAGATGACGGGCGGGACGCCGCCCCAACCAACGGTTTCAGTCACTGAAGACCAGCGCTTGCTCGCTGAACGCCTGGTTGCCAAAGAAGTCCTTCGCCGTGCATTCCGGTCTGCCGGCTGCACCTGGCACCACTCGGGCAAGCCCGTCGATACGCATGGAGAAATGGGACTTGTCCGCGACTATCGCGACCAACGCAAGGCAATGGTTGAGCAATGGTTCCTGGACCACAGCGATCAGATCTCCGGCATCGCGCAGGTAGTCTCGAACGGCACGGGAATCGATCCTGTTGGGCTCGCAAATGAAGCGCGGTGTTTGCCAACGCAGCTCGCGAGCGTTGCAAGCTCAGCCTCTGATACGGCTCAGGGCCTTGCTACGGCACTGGCCGAAGCGGGTGTACTGCCGATGTATGGCATGCCCACGTCGGTGCGCAACCTGTACTTCCACCTTCCACCTGAGCCTGCGGGCCAATCGCGGGAGCCAAAAGTTCTTGACCGGACCCTCGACCAGGCTATCACCGACTTTGCGCCCGGCTCCGAGCGGGTCTGGGATAAGCGGCTGCTTTCGCCGATTGGCCTCGCGGGCTCCATTGACCATGACCGTATCAACAGGTGGTCGACGATTGACAGACCGATCGGCAGCGCAACGTGGCAGCTTTTTTGCCAAGGCTGCCGGAACTTCACCGTGTATCGTGCCGATCCTGTCACGTTGCAGCCCACCACCGCGATAGATGGGTGGAACGAGTCTTGGATCAGGAATCCACCGCCTCAACCCTGCCCAAGATGCGGCGCTGTTGCGGCTATATCCTTGGCAGTTGTTCCCAATGGCTTTGTGACCGACCTCAACATCGAAAAGCCAGTGGCGTCCACAGAATCCTCGCGAAATGGTGGACCGAGGTCTTTTGTGGCCTCGCCTTCACTACGCACGGCGCAGCATCGCCAGCTTGGAAGGGCCTTCCTGGCTTTGGACCACCAAGGACAGGTTTACAGGATCGCGCAGGGCCCGAAGGGCAAGCCATTCGGCTTCAATCGGACTCCCTCACTTCGTCAGCTCAACGGGAATCAATGGTTGAACGGCGAGATCTGGAGGGCCTCGAATGACGAGGCCGAGATCTCTGCAAGCATCGCCTCCCCGAAGACGACAGACATCCTGAGCGTCAGGCTTCTTGATGGCAACGGCTTGGCCTTCTTTGATGGCGAGAAGGAACTTTGCGCAAAGCGAGCTGCCTGGTATTCCGCAGCGACCATCTTGCAACGCGCAATTGCCTTGGAACTTGACATCGACTCGGTTGATATCGAGATCGCGTCTGTCCACAGATACCTGCAGGACAGCGATGTGTCCGGCGCGGAGCTCTACCTTGCAGATGCCCACCCCAATGGCGCCGGGCTTGTCGACTGGGCCAACCGCAACTGGGCCGCGTTGTTGGCCGGATGCATCAGCGGTTCTGGCGACCACACCAGGCTCGGCTCAATGATCAGGCAGGAATGCAGGCGTTCCGATCAAAGCGAACTGGTATGGCGCTCGCCTGATATTTTGCTTCGCGGTTTCCGGAACCGGCAACTTCACGGGCTGATCGAGTGGCGTCTGGGACTTGAGCTGCTGCACGCAATGCAAGACCCAACCTTTGTGCCTGGCCGGGACCGGTTCTTTGAGGATTGGGATGTGGGACTGCGCAGCTGGAGCGCCCTCGCCTCAGACCTGGCAGACACCTACTGTTCAGCCTATGAGAGGAGCGCCCAGGCTCGGCAGAGTGGGCCTAGGGGCGAACATGGCTGGATAGCGCGAGGCAGCGTGGCAGGGCAAGACTCGCTCATCCTCTATTTGGTGAGTCATCCGCTATGGGCGGCTTCCGTTACGGGCTCAGGACCAATCGATTCGGAACTTGAGGACTGGGCCCGCAGCATCGGGGCAACGGAAATTTACTTGATCGACTCATTCAACCTGTCGCGCCGAATGGCGTGGGTGCGTGGCAACCTGCATCTCTTTCCGAAAATCGATATCAGTACGGCAAGCTCGGCCGCGGGCAGTGGCACGCCTCTCGCATCAATAGATCCTTGGATGCAGGAACTGATAGACATGCCAGAAGGTGGGGCTTTGGCCCAAGATGGCGTGCAGTGGACAAGAGTGTCCAGCGTGGATGGCTGGACAGCCCAGCCAGGTGTCTGGCTCGCAGACTTCAACGGGAGGCCGGCCAAGGTGAACATTTCTAACTTTGCAGGAGCTGGCTTGCGCATCAAAGTTCTCGGCGGCGCACATCTCGACCGCCAATCATGTCCAAACCTGCCCCTGATTGCGCTGCGCTCCAACGGAGGGGGTTCCTGATATGCCGAAGATACTTGGACAGATCAGTATCGACCGCTGGGAGCGGGAAGTGCGCCGCCTTTTGGCGAACCAGTTGCCACAAGACTGGATAGTGGTGTGCAACGTCGCCTGGGCTTTGCAGAATGACCAGGGCTTGGTTCGGGATGGTCAGTGCGACTTCGTTGTACTGGTCCCAGGCCTCGGAATGGCCGTGCTAGAAGTGAAGGGCTCCCGGTCGGTCCGTGTAGGCGAGGACGGGACTTGGTACCGGCAAGAAACCGACCGGCGTACAGGGCAGGTCCGAGCTGAGGTGCCGATCGACGAGCCTCCGCCGGAGCAGGCGTGCAGGAACATGCACACGCTGGCAAAGGCGGTTTGCGACCGGTTGCCCCGGCCACGGTTCCCTGGTGCGTTTGCCTTCCTCGTCGCATACCCAAATGGTCAGGTTGAAGGCTCCTCCTCGCTCTACGACCCCAGCACAGTGGTGCCCTCCCAGGAAATGCATCGCTTGGAACGGAGAATAAGAGGTGCTCTAGAGTCCCGGATTCCTCAGCAGCGGAGCAGCGAATTCACAGCCGATATGGCAGGACGGGTTGCTGCAATCCTTTCGAATAACTCCTTCCGCATTGCGCCTCGAGACGTTCCCATGAATGCCGACGACGATGCCGTCGATCTCGATGAGCTGACCAGGCAACAGTTCGCAGCTCTGCGGGGAGCATTTGAGCTGCCGCGGGTCGCCATCGTTGGCCCTGCAGGCTCGGGCAAGACCCTGCTCGCGCTTTGGAAGTTGGACGCCCTGATCGAAGAGGGAAAGCGCGTCCTGTACGTGTGTTTCAACAAGGCCCTTTCCGAACATTTGAAGCTAGCCAATCCAGAAATGGCGGAAAAAATCACTTCCGTCGACCGACTTTTCTTTCAGCTTGCCGCGACACCAGAAGAACACCCCATCGGCGATCGCTTCTTCACGGAAGAGCTTCCGTCCCTCGTACAGGACGTGGCATCGGAACTGCCGCTGCTGTCCAAGTACGACGCGATCATCGTGGATGAGGGCCAAGACTTCGGGGAGCTTCGGCTGCTTGCGTTGCTGGAACTGCTCACGCCCTCCGGCCAATGGCTCTTCTTTGCCGATTGGGATCAGAACGTCTACAGGTCTTCCAAGCAGGAACCGATAGGCGCTGAGGTCACCTTTAGGCTGTATCACAACTGCCGAAATACCCAGCGGGTGAACGCAGCCACGAATGGCTGCTGCGAACTTTCGGTGATGCACATGCCGGGCGTTCCGTTGGGTGCCGCCCCGCTTGTGAAGAAGGGATGGAGCGCAGCGACGGCCCCGGCATCTGCATGGGCAGCGGCACATGAACTGAGCCCGGAGGGCGGAGCGGTCTTCCTGTCTCCGTTCAGGCTGGACAACTCCTACTTGGCCTCGGCAAGGCGGGCCTATGGCCTTGAGTTGACCGAAGACATCACGTTGCTGGGAAAGCCTGGCTTCGTCTACTTCTCCACCATCAGGTCGTTCAAAGGCCTTGAGGCAAAGAATGTGGTTCTGCTCCATGCCGATGTTCCTGGACGGATCCGGGCACTTAGTGCTGATGATTTGTATGTCGCATGCACCAGGGCGACTGGCCGCCTAGCCATCATGGCGGTTTCGGAAGAGGCTATGCAGTGGTACTCGCAACGCACCGGCCGTCTTTCAGCGAGCGCCCCGACCGTCTAACGCCAACGATCTGGTCCGGCTGCTTGTACAGAGGCAGCCTGTGCACTCGCCTTGGCACACACTGCCTCCGCTAAATCGACAGCAGTTCCCGGACCCGCAAGTCCAGCTGCTCCAAGTCTGCAGGCTGCATGCTGCGCAGACCATTGGTGAGATCTCGCGCGATACTGCCAATGGCAGCCATCTGTCCATTGGTATCGTCGAACTTAGGAATGTTGAGGTACTCCGCAACGCTGGCACCCAGGCTGAGCTGCGCCGCATATGCAGACACTGCCTTGGCGATCGTGGGCGCGTTCAGGAAGCCTGTCAGGTACGCCGCCTCGGGCTCAGATTCGACCGGGATGAAATAGAGCTTGTGGTCCGGTACAACAATCTTTTCGCCCGCGTGTTCGATTGAGGCGCTGCCGATATAAGCGGCTGCGAAGGTGTTGCCCATCTCGCGCCAGAGTACTTTGAACGGAGCGAATGTGTAGGACCCCGTGCTCCAAAGCGAATAGAACTCCTGCCCCTTCTGGAATCTCTTCAGGCTGGACCGCTGTTCAAGATGGCTCTTGAAGCGGTTGAGGAACTTGAACGTGTGCGGGCTGTCGGACGGCAGATTCGGGTCGCCATGCATGCCCCGTTGGGGAACAAGGATCCGGAGGTCCGCTTCTGGCACGGCATTGAATGGCGAGACACCACGGCCCCGCAGAAGCGGGAAAAGATGCTCTGACTCGACCGTCGCGGTGATCAGGGGAATCCCTTTCGTCTTGCCAATGTCTGCCGCATTGCACACCGTTACCAGGTCAGTTCCGACTGCACCAGTGGCATGGACCCAGAAGATGCCGTTGCGGTCGGTCGTAATGCCCTTACGTGCCTTGTACTCAGGCTTTGCACCTGCTGCAAAGACCTTCGAAAACACGGCTTGGTCTTGCGTGGAGCCGACCAGCCATGGGCGCGTTCCATCGCCCCCTGGCACTGGTACCGCAGTTCCATCGATCCGTTTGGCAGTCTGGCGGAACTGCTCCGCCGAAGCGTAGGTCCGTTGGTTGGTGCTCTTGTCCGGGTCTGCGGTCCATGAGCGGTAAGCAACAGGAAATACGGTGGCTGCATCCCTTTGGAGTATCAGGAATGTGGGGTGGTTGCTGACACCATCGAACGGCCTGATGTCCTGGTAGTCCTCAACCAGCAGGACGCGGCACTGCAAGCTGCCGTTGTCAATCGAGAAGCGCCTGAAGCCGGCGCTGGACTCGGTCGTGAACACGGATCCAGGTAGGAAGAAGCCCAAGCGCCCATCGCGGGCAAGGTAGTGCTTCACGGCCTGGTAGGTGATCACAGTCGAGATATCCGACTCGATGCCACCCACCCATTTGTCGGCGCTGAAGACGCCGAGCCCCCGGCAATGTTTTTGGATCGACTGGGCATAGTCCTTTGGCAGGTTGCTCCACTTGACCCAAGGCGGGTTGCCGCAGATGTGGGATGACGGCGGAATCGCACCTGCCGCAAAGCGGTCAGCCAGTATCGAGCACCAGATGCCATTCCATCCTTGGTCGTGGAGTTCGACCAAGTTTCCGACAGTATTGCCAACAATGGAAATGTCGGACGGATCAAGCCCCATGGCTTGCAGGTCGGCGAGGATCGAACCGCAGATCTTTGCTGCAGCGTAGTCTGCATCGATCAACATCCGTATCTTCGCGAAGATCCGGAAGAAATCCGGGTGTCCGATCATCCTCTCAGGGACGGAAAACTCCCTGGGTCCCAATTCCGTGTGGAGGACGTGGCTGTAGTTCCGGAAGAAGTCGACGGCGGCAGGGTAGACGGCATCTGCCAAGTACACCGGTAGGCGGATGGGATGCGCAGGGTCCAGGTGTGGGGACAGGAAGACGGCAAGCGACCCTTTTGCAGCAAGGACGGCAAGTGGATTGAGGTCGATGCCGTGGATACCCGCGAGCAGCGATTGGGCCGTAGCGTCGTTGCCGGCCTTGCGCCGGCGACGAATCGCTTCGAGCAAGAAGGTGCCCGACCCGCACGTGGGATCCGTCAGCGAATCCGATGGCTGCCATTCGAGCAGGTCCATGCCATGTTCAGCCAGCCAGTCCGGCGTGTAGAACTCGCCAAGCGCATGCCTGACTTCCCGAGGGATGAACCGCTCGTAGATACCCTTGAACAGATCCCGCGTGGTATCCGCGTGTTTTTTGGATACGGCGAAGTCGACCCCGCTCAGCCTTCCCAGCATGGCGCCGAGCGAGTCTTGGTAGCGTGACCAGTCGTTGTCGTCCAAGTACCACGAGAAGAAATCGCCACTCAGCATGTTCAGGATGCCGGCGTGCTCAAACAACTCGCCTGTCTCCACCGCGCGCAGCCGCTCTGCCACTGGCACTCCCGGCTCCAGTACGTCTTGGCTGACTTTTGGAAGGGCACAGGCAGCGACTACCTTCGCAATGATGGCTATGTACGTATTGAGCGCGAACAGGTATGCAGCAGGGTTGTCCTGGTACGGTTGGTCATGGGAGATCTCCTGCCGGGCGAGCAGCTTCTGCATTTGCGCAGGCTGGAAACCTACGACCTGGCTAAAGAGCCTGCGCCACTCCGAAAACAGCATCTTGGTTTTCGTGGTGGCCGCCGAAGCATCCGCCTTGCAGATGCTGGCATAAAGCTCGGGAATCAGCGCCGTACCGTACTCCGAGTCGGGCCCCACCAACGCTTGTAGGAGCTGTGGGTGGACCAGCGGGCAGCCGTTGCTTTCCAAAGCGGCAAGCAGGCGGTCCGCGGCAATCCCGTCGAATGCCACAACATCTTCCCAAGTGGTTGCTGCGGCCGCGCCATCGAAACGGCCAAAGGTGATGTGTGCGCCGTCCCAGGCGACCATGACGTACTCCTCAAGAGCGCGCCCCTCTTCGGCAGAGATCAGGTCTGCATACTCTTCAGCCTGTTTGCGCGCGTGTATCGCCTTTGCGCCAGCGCGTCCGCCAAACGACTTCGGCGGCTCGTATTCGATGACCACGGCACCATGCGCCACGTCGGCGAACTTGGTGGGCTTACCCTTCTCCTTGAGGGCACGCTCGAGTTGGAATGGCGTCCAAGGAATGGATCGGTCCAAGCAAGCTTGCTCAAGCGCATTCTCGAGCGCATGCCGCAGCTGCGCTTCGTTTTGAGAAACTTCCGCTGCAGATATGACAGCGGTGACGAGGGTGGTGGTTGCGCTGCTCACATCAATACTCGTTCAGGCTCACCGGGGGAATGCATAACGGTCCTAGGCGCCCTTGCGGGCGCCCGGAACCTTTTGTGCAACCAAACCAGCACCGGAGAACAGGTGGGTGAATATGGCCTCTGCAAGCTTTGGCGGAACTGCGTTCCCGATCTGGGTGAACTTCGACTCCGTGTCTCCAATTGGCGTGAATTTGGCGTCGAAGGTCTGGATGCGCGCACATTCGCGCCACGACAGCCTACGCGGTGTTTCAAGCTTCTTGCGCTTCGGATTGGCCTCCAGGTGCTCGTACTCGCCAGAGAAGTCCCAGCGCTGCTTCCACCCATCAGCAAGGTTCGACCACGTCAGGGTCATCACCGGGCTGGCTGGATGCAGCGTGATGTGCCTCCAGTTGGCAACGACGGTGAATGCTGGGTCCGCCCATTTGGCCTTGCGGTTCCTGGACATGTAGTACCAAGAGAAGTGGCCCTCGGGATCATGCGGACGCTCGTAGAACTCGCCCTCTGGCCACAGCGGCATGCCCTTGATCGCTTCGCCATGTGACGCGTACGGCAGTAGCGGGCCCGAAGCCTTGGTTGTTTTGCCGTGGGTTTCCTTGGGGAATTCGAAGGACTGGTTCAGGTCTTTCCTCACGCCAACGATGAATAGCCGTTTGCGCGATTGCGGCACACCATAGTCCTTGGCGTTCAGAAGCTTGTAGGCGACGTTGTAGCCGGCCTCATCGTAGGCTTCAAGCTGTTCCTTCAAGAAGGTGCCGCTGCTCAACTGCTTGAGGCCGGACACGTTCTCCGCGACGAAATACTTGGGCTGGACAATGCCGACTACGCGCAGGAATTGCTTGTACAAGCTCGTGCGCTCATCCTTTTCAGGATCCCGGTTCCCTGCCATAGAAAACGATTGACAGGGATAGCCGCCCACGACAACGTCGGCATCTGGAAAGGCTTGGATGCCCGAGATGTCCGCATTGCGGATGTCCGCGCCGGGAAAGTACTTCTCGAGCGTCTTGCAGGCATCGGCCAGTATGTCGTTCGAGAAGATGACGTGGCCGCCAGCCGCTTCCACGCCGAAGTCCATGCCACCGCAACCGGAGAACAGGGATAGCACCCTGATCTCTCCACCACTTTGTTCAAATTTTTTCTGCACGCTCTCTCGCTTCTCTACTGCGCATCTTCGGCATCGGAGCCTTGCAGGAGAAGAGGCCACTTAGCTTTCAAGTAGCCATCGATCGCGTCGCGGACGACCCAGGCAAGAGAGACCCTGTTCTCTGCCGCAATCCTTTCCAGGACTTGGTACTGTTCCTCAGGGAAGCTAACGGAAGCGCGAACCGTGCGCTCATGTGCCCCGCTGTCATTGCGTTTTGCCTGAGCCCGCATGGCTATTCCCCGAACTGAAGAGCAAGTGCACCATTTTACACCACAGTGGTGAACGTGACGGGCGCAGCGGAGTGAGGTTCCATCGTGACCCTTCAGCGCCATGGTCATGAAAGTCCGAGGCCTGTCTGGAGCAGTCGCGATCCACTAGGACAGCCTCCCTACATGGTATTTTTCAGCCCTCATCCGCCCGCACCACCCCAAGAGCCCCCAATGCACCCTGAAGACAACTGCGACGTCCTAGTCATCGGCGGCGGCCCCGCCGGCTCGACCATCGCCGCCCTGCTCGCGCGCGAAGGCCGCAAGGTGGTGTTGCTGGAGAAGGAGCACCATCCCCGCTTCCACATCGGCGAGTCGCTGTTGCCCGGCAACGTGGCCTTGTTCGACAAGCTCGGTGTGCGGGACCAGATCGAAAAAATCGGCATGCCGAAGTTCGGCATCGAGTTCGTTCCGCCGGATCTGGACTATTGCAGCTATGTCGATTTCGCCGAGGGTTGGGATCCGTCGATGGCATCGGCCTGGCAGGTGCGCCGTTCCGAGATGGACGAGCTGTTGTTTCGCCATGCGGCCAAGGTGGGCGCCGAGGCGCTCGAAGGCGCGAAGGTCACCGAGGTGGCTTTCGACGACGAGGGCGCCAGTGCCGAGGCGGTGCTCGACAGCGGTGAAAAGCGCCGCTGGCGCGCCCGCTTCGTGGTGGACGCCACGGGCCGCGACACCTTGCTGGCGAACAAGTTCAAGTGCAAGGAAAAGAACAAGGACCACAACAGCACGGCGCTGTTTGCGCAGCTTCCCGCGGCGCGCGGCGCCTGGAAGGCAAGCGCGAGGGCAACATCAGCATCTGCTGGTTCGAGCACGGCTGGTTCTGGTTCATTCCGCTGGCCGACGGCACCACGAGCGTGGGCGCGGTGTGTTGGGCCTATTACCTGAAAGCGCGCGACAAGCCGCTGAAAGACTACTTCTTCGACACCATCGCCCTGTGCCCCGAGCTGCACGACCGCCTGAAGAACGCCACGCTGGTGGACGACCAGGTGCATGCCACGGGCAACTTCTCGTACTCCAGCACGCACGCCACTGGCGACCGCTACCTGATGGTGGGCGATGCGTTCACGTTCATCGACCCGATGTTTTCTTCGGGCGTGTTTCTGGCGATGCAAAGCGGCTTTGACGGCGCGCAGTTCGTCACCACGGCGCTGGACGCGCCGCAGCGCCTGCCCGCGGCCCGCGCCGCTTACGAGAAGCGCGTGCGCGTGGGCCCGCGCGACTATTCGTGGTTCATCTACCGCGTCACCAACCCCACCATTCGCGACATGTTCATGCACCCGAACAACCGGTTCAAGGTGAAGCAGGGTCTCATGTCGCTGCTGGCGGCGGACATTCACCACGGCCCGGCCTATCGGATGTCGCTGGTGATGTTCAAGCTGATCTACTACGTGGTCTCGGTGGCGAACTGGCGCCGCACGTATGCGGGCTGGAAGCGGCACCGCTTCAACATCCGCGACATGGGGGCGCTGCGCGGCGAGACGGTCATGAAGGCGGACTGACCGACGAGGTCTTTTCTCAGGGCCGCACGGCGGTGTACTCCGAGAACACGCCGAGCTCGGTGTGGCGCTGCACTTGCTGGAAGCCGGCGCGCTCCATGGCCTGCAAAATCTGCGCGGGCGGGATGCAGGTTTCGATGGTGTCCCAGTAGTAGCGCCACAGCTCCGCGCTGCCGCGCTCGCGGGCCACGAAGTGCGCCAGGGTGGGCACGATGCGGCGCATGTAGAACTTCACCAGGGTGCGCGAAAGGCGGCTCGAAGGTTGGCTGATTTCCAGGATCAGCAGCCGGCCGCCGGGCCGCAGCACGCGGTGGAATTCGCGCAGTGCGGCGTCCACGTCCGACACGTGCCGGAAGGCATAGCCAAAGCTCAGGAAGTCGGCTTCGCCCGTGGCGCAGGGCAGTTCCTCCGCCCGGCCGGCGCGCAGTTCCACGCCCGGCAGGTCCACCTGCGCCAGCATGCCGGGGCTCGGGTCCACGCCGATCAGGCGGCCGTGCTCGCCGATCAAGTCGCAGGCCTGGCGCGCGAGCAACCCCGTGCCGATGCCCACGTCCACCACCTTGTCGCCGGCCGCCAGGCCCGCCCGCACCAAGGCCTCGCGCCGGTACCAGCCACCCGAGCCGAACGCCATGGCGCGCTCGATGCGGTCGTAGTCGACGGCGGTCTCGTCGAAGATGCGGCGCACGTAGCGCGCATGGTCGGCCTCGTCGCGGTAGTAGGCGGGCAGGGGCGCATGCGGCAGGGAAGAGGTGGTGGGTTCCATCGAAGGTCTGCTCCTGGGGCTCAAGGCCGGTAGGGGTGGGTCGGGTGCTCGGGGCTGGGGTGTGGGCGCGCGCGGCCGACACCCGAGAACAGCGTCATCAGCGGCGTGGTCATGGCGGTGGTCACCAGGGCCATGACGAGAAGGATGGTGAAGAGCTCCGGGCCGATCAGGCCGGCGTCCAGGCCGATCTTCATCACGATGAGTTCCATCAGGCCCCGCGCGTTCATCAGCGCGCCGGTGGCCAGACTGTCGCGCCACGAGTAGCCAGCGATGCGCGCGCCCGCAGCCCCACCGGCGATCTTGCCCACTGTGCGCACGCCGAGCACGAGCAGCATGGCGCCGAGCCCGCCGCCAACGAAAGCGTTCGCCGTGGTGCCCAGGCCCGCCAGCGCGAAGAACAGCGGCATCAGCAGCACGATGGAAAACGGTTCGATGCGCTGGGCGAGCGAGTTGAGCAGCTGGTCGTCGCGCGGCAGCGCGGCACCGAAAAGAAAGGCGCCGAAGACCGCGTGCAGGTGCAGCCATTCGGTCGCCAGCGCGGTCGCCAGCAAACCGATCATGAGGGCCGCGAGCACCGAAAGGCCGGGCTCGCCGTCGGGCGCGTGCTTGCGCAGCCACCACGCGAAGGCCGGCCGCACGACCCAGAAGAGCGTGCCCACGAGCACGACGACGCCGATGCCGATTCGGGCCAGCCCCGCGTAGCCATCGCCCGCGCCCACCAGGGCCACGACGAAGGCCACGAGCACCCAGGCGAACACGTCGACCACGGCCGCGGAGGCCAGCGAGAGTTGCCCGAACCGCGTGTGCGTGAGGCCCTGGTCTTTGAGGATGCGGGCCATCACCGGGAAGGCGGTGATCGACAGCGCCGCGGCGATGAACAGCGCGAAGGGCCAGAAGCCCACACCGGCGGGCGCCAGCGTGGGGTGCAGCGCGGGCGAGATGCCAGGCCCAGCGCGATCGGCACGACCACGCTCAGCACGCCCACGGCGCCAGCGGATCGCAGCTGTTCGCGCGCGCCCTTGTGGGCGCGCAGCTCGAGGCCCACGATGAACATGAACATCACCAGGCCCACGGTCGACAGCGCGGACAGACCGGCGAGCGAGGCCTTGTCGAAGATCTGCGCGTGCAGCGAGGGGAACAGCGCCCCCATGACGACCGGCCCGAGCAGCATGCCGGCGGCCATTTCACCGACCACGCTGGGCTGGCCGAGGTAACGGAGCAGCCAGCCGCAGGCGCGCGCGGTGACCAGGATGACGATGAGCTGGAGCAGCAGGACCGTTGCCGACATGGACGCCTCGTTCGTTGATGCAGCCCGGATGGTACAAGCGCGCGCGGAAAAGCCCGGCGCATTGTTGACGCAATAGAAACAGACTACTCCTGGTTATCGTCTTTATCCGAAGCGAGGTCGTGCCTATAGTTCTTTCCATGGGCTTCCACCTTCGTCATCTTCATTGCGCCATCGGCGCAGGCGCGCTGCGCGCCGTCTTCCAGGCCGCGGCACCACCGCCTTCCTGACCGCCCCCGCCCTCCTGTTCCTTCCATGGAAATGCCAACCCCGGTTTTCGCCAGGGACGGCCTCGTTCGCCCTCAACTTTCTTTACCCAAGAAAAGACACCATGAAAAAAATCGCCGCCGCAGCCGCTCTTGCAGCACTTGCAGTTCCCTCCTTCGCCCAGTCGAGCGTCACGCTGTATGGCGTGGCGGACATGTTCTATCAGTACGCCGATGGCGCGAACTCGCTGTCCCGCGCGCAATCGGGTGGCCTGGCCGGCAGCCGTTTTGGTCTGCGTGGCACGGAAGACCTGGGCGGTGGCCTGCGCGCAAACTTCACGCTGGAAGGTGGCGTGAACGTGGACGATGGCACCAGCGGCCAAGGCGGCGCGATGTTCGGCCGCCAGGCGCACGTGGGCTTGTCCGGCGCCTTCGGTTCGGTCTCGCTCGGTCGCCAGTACACCGCGCTCTACGCCGCCACGAACGACCACAGCCTGTTCACCAGCGCGGCCGCCGGCCCGTCCACCGCACTCATCGGCGGCTTCGGCGGCGGCTACGAGCTGGTGCGCGGTGCGTCGGCCACCGGTGCGCCTCCGCAAGCGGGCGCCACGGGCAACGGTGGTCCCGCGCGGATCAACAACTCGATCAAGTACGAATCCCCGAGCCTGGCCGGCTTCAAGCTGGGCGCGGTCTACGGCATGGGTGAAGTCGCCGGCGCCAGCGGCGACAACCAGGTGATGGAAGCCTCGGTGCGCTACACCGGCCATGGCTTCGACGTGATCGGCTCCTACCTCACCGACGAAGCCCGTGGCGGCATCGGCGTGAATTCGACGGACGCGCGCATCGGCACGCTGTCGGGCGCCTACAACTTCGCGCCGTTCCGCGTGGTGGCCGGCTACATCAACTTCGACGACAAGCGCGTGGCCGATCTCGATGGCGAAGGCGCCTGGATCGGTGTGGACTACCAGACCGGCAAGACCACCTGGAAAGCGCAGTACGTGCTCAACTCGCCCAAGAACCTGAGCAACGCGGACAGCAAGGCCTTTGGCGTGGGCGTGGTGTACGACCTCTCCAAGCGCACGGCCCTCTATTCGAGCCTGACCCGTTTCCGCAACGACGCCAACGCCGGCGCCGGCGGCCTGGGTCGTTTCAATGCGGCGCTGCCGGCCGGCCTGACCTCGGCGGCGGACAACGACATCACCGAGTTCGCCGTCGGCATCCGCCACACGTTCTGAACTTTTTCTGGAAGGCGCCGCTCAGACACTTATCTGGCGACGCCGCCGCCGCAACGTCTCTCCAAGGGTGGTCCATCCCAGATGACTCCACCTTTTTCACAGCCCCCTCGGGGGCTGTTTTTTTTGCGCGAAGAAGAAGCGCTGGGGTCGCTGAAAAGATGCATAGATTGGATCAATAGTTAACGATAAATTTTTGAATGGATTAAATGGCTGAGGGGGCGTGCGCTGTCACGGATCTGTCAAACGGCGTCGAAATACTGCCCTCATCCCAGTTGCAAGGCCCATCGCCACCCCGGCGCGCAAGGCCTCCATTCCATGAATCCCATCGTCTTGAGCGCAAGCGCCGTGCACCGCAGCTACGGCAGCCATCAGGCATTGCGCAATGTGTCTCTGGAGGTCCGGCGCGGTGAGCGCGTGGCCCTGCTGGGGGCGTCCGGCTCCGGCAAGTCGACGCTGATCCGGTGCCTGTGCGGGCTCGAAACCACCGACCCGGACGGCGGGCGCATCGAGGCCTTCGGCCAGTTGCTGCAGGCGCGGGGCCGGCTCAGCCCGGACATCCGCGCCCTGCGGCGGCGCATCGGCGTGATCTTTCAGCAGTTCAACCTGGTCGGCCGCCTGAGCGTGATGCAAAACGTGATGACGGGCCTGGCCGCGGAGGCGCCGCTGTGGCGCGCACTCGCCGGCCGGTACGACATGAGCGACCAGGCCCGGGCCTTGGACGCGCTCGATGCCATCGGCCTGATGCCTCAAGCCTTCCAGCGGGCGTCCACGTTGTCGGGTGGGCAGCAGCAACGCGCGGCCATCGCGCGCGTCCTGTTGCAAGGCGCCGAACTGGTGCTGGCCGACGAGCCGGTCGCGTCCCTGGATCCGCAGTCCACCCACCGCGTGATGGAGCAACTGGCCGCCCTGAACCGCGAGTCGGGCATGACGCTGGTGGTGAGCCTTCACCACGTGGCGCTGGCGCAGCGCTACAGCGATCGCGTGGTGGCGCTGCGCGATGGCGCCCTGGTCTACGACGGCCCCAGCAATGCACTGACGCCGGGTTTCCTCCAGCACCTCTACGGCACCGCCGCGGCGGAACTTCTGCACGAGCCCGGCACCGAGGCCCCTGCGCGCGACATGTTCCCACTGGCGCTGGCGGCCTGAGGCCGGCGCCCGCTTCTCTCACACCCCAACCTCCCAAAGGAAATTCCATGTTCAAGCTTCACACCCTGGCCATCGCCGCGCTGTCGCTCGCGGCCACCGTCGCCCATGCGCAGGACATCAACTTCGGCATCATCGCCACCGATTCGGCCTCGACCCAGCGCGAACGCTGGGAGCCCTTCTTCCGCGACATGGAGAAGAAGACGGGCCTGAGCGTCAAGTCCTTCTACGCACCCGACTACGCGGGCGTGATCGAGGCCATGCGCTTCAACAAGATCCAGGTGGCCTGGTACGGCAACAAGTCGGCCATGGAAGCGGTCGATCGCGCCAACGGCGAGGTCTTCGCGCAGGTCATGTTCGCCGACGGCAGCTTCGGCTACAAAAGCCTGCTCATCACCCGCCAGGACAGCCCGCTGAAGTCGTGGGACGACGTGGTGAAGAACGGAAAGTCGCTGAACTTCGGCATCGGCGACCCGAACTCCACGTCCGGCTTCCTCGTCCCGACCTTCTACCTGTTCTCGCAGAACAAGATCGACTACCGCACGGCCTTCAAGACCGCGCGCAACGCCAGCCACGGCGCCAACATCCAGGCCGTGCTGGCCCGCCAGATCGATGTGGCGACCAACAACACCGAAGAGCTGGACAAGCTCAAGGCCAACAAGCCCGAGCTGGCCAGCCAGATTCGCGTGCTGTGGGAAAGCCCCCTGATCCCCAGCGACCCCTTCGTCTGGCGCAAGGACCTGGACCCGACCGTCAAGGCCAAGCTCAAGGGCTTCATCCTGAACTACGCCAAGACCGACGAGCAGGAAAAGACGATTCTCAAGAACATCTACAACTACGGGGGCTTCCGCGAGTCGAGCAATGAACAGCTGGTGCCGATCCGCCAGCTCGAGCTGTTCAAGGACCGCAGCAAGATCGAGAACGACACCGCGCTGGATGCCGCGACGCGGGCCAGGCAGATCGCCGACATCGACGCCAGGCTGGCGGCCCTGAAGCTGTGAGCGCCACGACCCTCCCCCGCGCCGCGCCCAGCGCGGCGGCGCTGGATCGACTGAGGGCGCGCGCCGAAAGCGAGCGGCCGGGCCTGCTGACCTACCTGGCGTGGGCCGTGGTGCTGGGCGTGCTGGCCTGGGCCTGGCGCGGCGCGGAGATCCGGCCGCTCGATCTGATCCGCGACGCCGGCAACATCGGCACCTACGCCAGCGACTTCTTCCCGCCGGACTTCCGCGACTGGCGCATCTACGCCAACGAGATGCTGGTCACCGTGCACATCGCCATCTGGGGCACGGTGTTGGCGCTCGTGGCGGCGGTCCCGGCCGGGTTGCTGTGCGCCTCGAACGTGGCACCGCCCTGGGTGTACCAGCCCATGCGCCGCCTCATGGACGCCTGCCGAGCCATCAATGAAATGGTGTTCGCGATGCTGTTCATCGTGGCGGTCGGCCTGGGTCCGTTCGCAGGTGTGCTGGCGCTGGCCATCCACACCACCGGCACGCTCGCCAAGCTCTTCTCCGAGTCGGTGGAAGCCATCGACCCGCGCCCGGTCGAAGGCATCCGCGCCACCGGGGGCCACCGTCTGGTGGAGGTGATCCACGGTGTCATTCCGCAGGTGCTGCCGCTGTGGCTCAGCTTCACCTTGTACCGTTTCGAGTCGAACGTGCGCTCCGCCTCGGTGGTGGGCATGGTGGGCGCCGGCGGCATCGGGGTGGTGCTGTACGAGGTGATCCGCAGCTTCCAGTACGGGCAGACCGCCGCGGTGCTGTTGATCCTGGTGGTGACGGTCTCTCTGATCGACCTGGTGTCGGCCAAGGTGCGAAAACGATTCATCTGAAAAAAAGCGCCTGGCCTGTTTCTCATCGAACTCCAAAAAAATGACGGACATCCTTCACACGCCCAGCACCGCGCCGTCCCACTTCGACCTGATCGTCGTGGGCGCCGGCATCGTGGGCCTGGCCCACGCCTACACGGCGGCCAGCCGAGGCCTGAAGGTCTGCGTGGTCGAGCGCGACGCCGCCTGCATCGGCGCGTCGATCCGCAACTTCGGCTTCGTCACGGTCACGGGCCAAGGCGCGGGCAGCACCTGGCGCCGGGCGCGCCGCTCGCGCGAGGTGTGGGACACGGTGGCCCCGCAAGCCGGCATCGACGTCCTGCACCGCGGCCTGTACCTCTGCGCGCGGCGACCGCTGGCACGCGCCGTGGTGGAAGCCTTCATGCGCACAGAGATGGGTGAAGGCTGCGAGCTGCTCACGCCGGCCGAAGCCCGGCGCCGTGCACCGGTGCTGCGGCTGGATGAAGCGCAGGCCGTCCTGTACAGCCCGCACGACATGCGGGTGGAGTCCCGCACCGCCATCGGCTTGCTGGCCCGCTGGTTGGCCGAGCGGCACGGCGTGGTCTTCCGCTTTGGCGAAGCCGTGCTGGAGGTCGCCACGCCGCGCGTTCGAACCTCGCGCGCCGTGCTGCACGCCGATCGCGTGGCCGTGTGCACCAACACCGAACTGCACGGCCTGTTTTCCGAGCGGCTGGCCGCACAAGACTTGCGCCTGTGCCAACTGCAGATGTTGCGGGTCACGCCAGAGGCCGGGTTCCGGCTGCCGGGCTCGGTGATGGGCGATCTGAGCCTGGTCCGCTATCACGGCTACAGCCAGTTGCCCGAAGCCGCGCCCTTGCTCGCCCAGCTTCGGCACGAAGAGAGCGAATCGCTGGCCCACGGCATCCACCTCATCGTGGTGCAAAGCGCCGACGGTTCGCTGGTGGTGGGTGACTCGCATCACTACGGCGCGGCACCCGAGCCGTTCGCGCAAGAGCACGTGGACGCATTGATCCTGCGCCACCTTCGCGAAACGCTCAAGCTCCAGCAGGCGACCGTCAGCGCCCGGTGGGTCGGCACCTACCCCTCGTCCGCCACCCGCGACTGCTTCATCGACGCCCCCGACGATGCCACGCGCCTCGTGCTCGTGACCAGTGGCACCGGCGCGAGCACCGCCTTCGGCATCGCCGAAGACGTGTTCGCGGCCTGGTAGCCGCCGTTCGGCCCTCAGGCCAGCTTGAGCCCGATCACGCCAGCGAGGATGAGCGCGATGCACAGCAGGCGCAGCGGCGCGACCGGGTCGCCCAGGAGCGCCATGCCGAGCAGCGCGGTGCCCGCCGCGCCGATGCCGGTCCACACGGCGTAGCCCGTGCCCACGGGCAGCGTGCGCAGCGAGAGCGAGAGCAGCACCACGCTGCACACACCGGTGGCGACCGTGAGCAGCGAAGGCCACAGGCGCGTGAAGCCCAGCGAGGACTTCATCGCCAGGGCGAAGGCGATTTCGAGCAGGCCGGCGATGCCGAGCAGGGTCCACGCCATGGCGTTCAGGCCTTGGCGGCGGCGGCAGGCGTGGCGCGGAAGGCCACACCGAAGCGGTTGAAGGCGTTCATGAGGCCGATGGCGTAGGTGAGGTCGGCCAATTCCTTGTCGCTGAACTCGGCGGCGGCGGCCGCGTAGTCGGCATCGGGCACGCCGGTGTCGGCCACGCGCGTGACGCTCTCGGCCCAGGCCAGCGCGGCGCGCTCGCGGGGGGTGAACAGGCCACGCGCGTCGTGCCACACGGGCACCAGGGCGAGCTTGTCCACCGCGAGGCCGCCCTTGAGCAGGTCGCGGGTGTGCATGTCGATGCAGAAGGCGCAGCCGTTGATCTGCGAGACGCGCAGGTACACGAGGTCGACCAGGCCCTTGGGCAGGCCGCTTTTCTGGACGCTGGCGTACACGCCGCCAAAGGCCTTGTAACTCTCGGGCGAGACCTGGGCGTATTCGATGCGATTCGGGTTCATGACGGTTCCTTGAAAGAAAGTTTCGAAGGTCGCCATGGTGCGCATTCATGGCCCATCCAGAAAGAGCCAAGATGCGCGTTTCTCTCTGGGCCATGATCTGGCCCCTTCCGCTACAGCAGCCGCAGGATGCGCGCGCCGAGCTTCTCGGCCACGGCCTCGGTCTCGATGTTCGTGAAGCCGAGCAGCAGGGCCGGCGCCACGGGCCCGTCCATCGCCCAGTCCGACAGCGCCTCGGCGGACAGGCCTTCTTCGCGCAGGCGCGCGGCCAGCCGGCGGTCGGAGCGGCGGGCCTTGAGCCGCAGCACCAGGTGCATGCCACCCGGCGGGGCGTCGATGCTGAGGTGGGCGCCGAGCACGCGTTCGAGGCCCGCCGTCGCGGCCTCGCGGCGCTGCGCGTACAGCTTGCGCATGCGCTGGATGTGGCGCGCGAAATGGCCTTCGGTGATGAAGCCTGTGACGATGGCCTGCGTGAGCGCGGGGCTGCCGCCGGCAAAGACCTCGCTGACCTGCTCGAAGCGCGCCACCTGCGAGGGCGGCACCACCAGGTAGGCCAGGCGGATGCCGGGAAACAGCACCTTGCTGAAGGTGCCCGCGTACAGCACGCGGCCTTCGCGGTCCAGGCTCTTGAGCGCGGGCAGCGGGCGGCTGACGTAGCGGTATTCGCCGTCGTAGTCGTCCTCCACGATCCAGGCCTTGGCGCGCGCGGCCCAGTCCAGCAGGGCCTGGCGGCGCGGCAGCGAGAGCGACACGCACAGCGGGCTCTGGTGCGCGGGCGTCACCACCGCCCGCGCGCGCGCGGGGCGCGAGCTTCAGGCCCTGGGCCACCTGCAGACCCTCGCCATCCACCGGCACCGGCACGGGGGTGATGCCCCGCTGGCCGAGCAACTCGCGCGTGGGCGGGTAGCCGGGGTCTTCCAGCCACACGCGGTCGCCCTCTTTCAGCAGGGCGTGCGCGATCAGCTCCATGGTCTGGCGGTAGCCCGAGGTCACGAACACCTGCGAGGCCGAGCAGGCGATGCCGCGCGAGACCTGGAGGTAGGCGGCGATCTCGGCGCGCAGCGCGGGCAGGCCTTGCACCGGCGGGTGCGCCATGTCGGCCGGCTGCATGGCGCGCACGCAGCGCGCGCCCAGGCGCGCCCAGATCTTGCGCGGGAACGCGTCCAGCGCGGGCAGGCCCAACTGGAACGGCAGGATGGAGTCGGGCCGGAAACCCGCCGCCGCGCTGCCGCTGCGCGGCGCTCGCTCGGGCAGGGCCACGGGCATGCGCGGCTTGAGGCCCGGCGTCACGATGGTGCCGGCCTGGCCCCGCGCCTGGATGTAGCCCTCGGCGCCGAGCAGCGCATACGCCGCCTCCACCGTGCCCCGGGCCAGGCCCAGCTCGGTCATCAGCGCCCGCGCGGACGGGATGCGGTCGCCGGGCTTGAGCACGCCGCTGGCGATGGCGCCGCGAAAGCGCTCGTGGATCTGGCGGTAGAAGGGCTCGGTGGACGACGGGTCCAGCGGCGAGAGGGCGGGGGGCGGTCGGTTCGGCATGGCCCAGCCATCTTATCGATTCATGGCTCTTTTCGATGGGCCATGCCGGCCCAAGAATGCCGCCCATGAACATCCTTCACCTCAGCTTCAGCCCCCGTGGCCCCGACTCCGAGAGCCACCGGCTCGCCCTGCGCATCATCGAGCACCTGCAACGCGCCCACCCCACGGCGGCGCGGGTCGAGCGGGCGCTGGGCACCGACGCGCCGCCGCCCATCGATGGCGCGCACGCCACCGCGCTGGGCGCCGCGCAGGCCTCGCCGGCCGAGGCATCGAACGCGGGCACGCTGTCCCTCTCCGAAACCCTCATCAGCGAACTCGAGCGGGCCGACGTGGTGGTGATCGCCACCCCCATGCACAACTTCAGCGTGCCCGCCGCGCTCAAGGCCTGGATCGACCACATCGTGCGCGTGCGCCGCAGCTTCGACGTGGGGCCTCAGGGCAAGCTCGGCCGGCTGCGCGACCGCCCGGTGCTGGTGGCCGTGTCCTCGGGTGGTGCGTTCTCGGGCGAGCGCGCGCGCCAGCCCGACTTCCTCACGCCCTACCTGCGCGCCGTGCTGGCCGTGATCGGCCTGCGCGATGTCACCTTCTTCACGGTCGAGGGCACCGGCGGCGGCGCGGACGCCGTGGCGCAGGCCCGCGCCCGGGCCGAGCGCGCGCTGCAGGCGCACTTCGACGCGATCTGAACGCCCGCTCAGGCCACCTGCGCCGCCGCGCGCGCCACCCCGTCGCGCAGCCACACGTGCGCCGGGTCGTGGTCGTTGCGGCTGTGCCAGACCGCGCGGAAGGTGGACAGGGCGCTGGGGTAGGGCGGTTCGCGCATGCGCAGTTCGCCGCTTTCGGCCAGGTTGCGCGCGAGCGACGACGGCATGATGGACAGCATGTCCGAGCCGCGCAGCAGCGCGGGAATCGCCAGCGAGTGCGGCACGGTGGCGCGGTAGCGCGGCGCCAGGGCCACGGCGGACAAGGCCTCTTCGAGCGCATGGCGGTCGAACATCTCGGCCTGCCGAGCCAGCCCCCGCTCCAGGATGAAGCCGCCCACCGCGCCCTCTTCCTGCCCACCCACCGACACCGTCACCAGCGGGTAGCGCGCGAGGTCCGCCAGCGCGAGCTTTCGGCGCGAGGCCGGGTGGTCCTTGCGCATCACGATCCGCTCGCCCTGCGTCATGAGCGTGCGCGAGCTCAGGCGCGAAGGCACCTGCGCGAAGATGCCCACCGCGAGGTCGATGCGGCCCACGTCGATCTGCTCCGCGAGGTCCAGCCGCGTGGAGGGGCGCACCACCAGGTCGATGCCCGGCGCCTCCAGCGCCATCAGCCGGCTCAGCTCGGCCACCATCACCGCCGTGAGGTGGTCGTTGGCGGCGAGCACGAAGCGCCGGGTGGAGCGCGCCGGGTCGAACGGCTCCACGCCCAGCGTGGCCTCGATGCGGCGCAGCGCATCGCGCAGCTCGTCGGCCATGGCCATGGCGCGCGCCGTGGGCACCATGCCCTTGGCCGTGCGCACGAACAGTTCGTCGCCCACCACCTCGCGCAGGCGCGTGAGCGCGTGGCTCACCGCCGACTGGCTCAGGTTCAGGCGTTTGCCCGCGCGCAGCAGGTTGCGGTCTTCGTGCACCGCGTCGAACACCTTGATGAGGTTCAGGTCGATGCGTCCGATGCTCATGGCGTGTCCTTGGCGAATTGCATGGCGTGCATTTTGCTCTTGCAAAAACAGCGATTCCATTCAAGTCGATCGATGGCGATCATCCGCATATTCCCACCCTGAACCCCACGGAGCCCCACCATGAACACCCTCTCGCGCCGGCGCTTCGGCGCCACCAGCCTCGTCGCCCTGGCCGCCACCGCCTGGCAGCCCGCCAGCTGGGCGCAGACCACCGTGCGCCGGCTGCTCGTCGGCTACCCCCCGGGCGGCACGCTGGACCAGACCGCGCGCCGCGTGGCCGAGGCCTGGCGCAAGCAGGGCGCGAGCTTCATCGTGGACAACCGCGCGGGCGCCGCCGGTCGCGTGCGCAGCGCGCAGCTCAAGCGCGAGCGCGCCGACGGCAACACCCTGCTGTGCACCCACACCTCGGCGCTCAGCATCTACCCGCACGTCTACACCAAGCTCATGTACGACGCGGTGGCCGACTTCGTGCCCATCTCGCCGGTGGTCTCGGCCACCTGCGCGCTGGCGGTGGGCCATGCGGTGCCCACCTCGGTGAAGACACTGGCCGACTACGTGAAGTGGGTGCGGCAGTCGCCCGCCCACGCCATGTACGCCTCGCCCGCCGCCGGCTCGATGGCGCACTTCCTGGGCTTCCAGTTCTCCGAGGCGGCCGGCCTGCAGCTGCAGCACGTGGGCTACCGCGGCTCGGCCCCGGCCATGAACGACCTGCTCGGCGGCCAGATCCCCGCCTACCTCGGCTTCGTGGCCGACTTCCTGCCCTACCTGCAGAGCGGCAAGCTGCGCATCCTGGCCGTGAGCGGCGAGAAGCGCTCGCGTTTCCTGCCGGCGGTGCCGAGCTTTCCGGAGCAGGGCTACGCCGCGCTCACCGGCGTGGAGTCGTACGGCCTCTTCGCGCCGCCCGGCACGCCCGAGGCCACGGTGAAGACGCTGCACGAGGCGGTGACCGCCGCCAGCCGCGACGAGACCCTGGTGGCCGGCTTCGAAGAGGTGGGCCTGGAGCTGTTCAGCCTCAGCCCCAAGGCCTACGAGCGCTACATCCAGACCGAGCGCGACAAATGGGGGCCCGTGGTGCGCGCATCCGGCTTCAAATCGGAGGAATGAAGATGTCACCCCAGACCACCGACGACCGCGAAGCCCTCATCCAGCGCAGCATCGCCTTTCTGGACGAGGTCAAGGACATGACCGCCGGCACGCCCCTGGAGCGCTGGCTGAACAGCACGCACGGCCCGGGCAGCGCGCTGTACGAAGACTTGGCGCGCCTCGTGAAAGCCGGCGTGCGCGACGGCTGGGCCGCCAACGTCGAGATCACCGGCCCGCACTACCGCCGCAGCCGCATCGCCGAGCCTTCGGCGCGCACGCACTGGTTCAGCATCACGGCGGTGGTCATGGACAGCACCGGCAACACGCAGGGCAATCCGGGCCACACCTTTCGCGGCCAGTACCACGCCCACCCCTACGGCGAGCTGAACATGGTGATCCCGCTCAACCCCGGCGCCGCGCTGGCCGGCCCCAATGGCTGGTGCGAAGGCGGCTGGACCGCGCCCGGCCCGGGCAGCCACCACTACCCCGAGGCGCGCGGCGGCGCGGTCATCGCGCTGTTCTACCTGCCCGCCGGGCGCATCGCCTACCACCCGCCGCCGGTGGAAGCGGCCACGGAGAACGCAACGTGAACAGGCCTTCCATCCAAGACACCACCCGCGTGGTCGATGGCGTGATGCGCTCGCGCCGGACCCTGCGCGCCTTCCGGCCCGAGCCGGTGCCGCGCGCGCTGCTGGAGGAACTGCTGGCCGTGGCCGCCACCGCGCCGAGCAACTCCAACACCCAGCCCTGGCGCGTGCACGTCCTCGCCGGCGCGCCCCTGCAGGCGATGGGCGACGCGCTGGTGGCCGCCTTCCGCGAGAACCGCCTGCCACCCTCGCCGCATTTCCCCGAGCCCCTGCCCGAGGAACACGCGCAGCGGCAGCGCGATTTCGGCGCGCTCTACTACCGCACCCTGGGCATCGCCGTCACCGACATGCCGGCCCGCATGCGCCAGACCGAGAAGAACTTCCATTTCTTCGGCGCGCCGGTCGGCCTGATCTTCACCATCGACGCCCGCCTGGCGCCGCACAGCTGGCTGGACCTGGGCCTGCTGGTGCAGAACGTGATGATCGCGGCCAGCGCGCGCGGCCTGGGCAGCTGCCCACAGGTGTCGTTCGCGCGCTTCCACCCGGTGGTCGCTCAGCACCTCGGCCTGCGGGAGCACGAACTCACGGTGTGCGGCATGTCGCTCGGTTACCCCGAGCCAGACGCACCCGTCAACCGCATGGCAATGCCGCGCCGCGAGGTGAGCGAGTTCGTCAGCTTCGAAAGCTTCGACGCGCCACCGCGCGCGTGAATGGGCGTGCTCAGCGCGCCGGCGTCACGCGCCAGACGGTGTTGGACAGGTCGTCCGCCACGATCAAGGCGCCCTTGGGGTCCACGGTCACGCCGACCGGTCGGCCCATGGTCTTGCCGTCGCTCTGGAAGCCGGTGACGAAGTCGACCGCCGGGCCGCTGGGGCGGCCGTTGGCGAAGGGCACGAATACCACCTTGTAGCCCACAGGCTCGTCGCGGTTCCAGCTGCCGTGCATGCCGATGAACGCCCCCTCGGCGAACGGCGCCGCGAACCCCGTCTGCACAAAGGACAGCCCCAAAGGCGCCGAGTGCGAGGGCAGGGCAACGTCCGGGCGCACCGCAGCCTGGACCTTCTTGTCGTCCTGAGGCTGCACGCGGCGGTCGACGTTCTGGCCCCAGTACGCATAGGGCCAGCCATAGAACGCCCCTTCCTTCACCGACGTGAGGTAGTCCGGCACGAGGTCGGGGCCGAGCTCGTCGCGCTCGTTCACCACCGCCCAGAGCTGCCGGCTGGTGGGCTCGAACGCCAGCGCCGTGGGGTTGCGCAGGCCGGTGGCGAAGGTGCGCGTGGCGCCATGGCTGGCATCGATCTGCCAGACCACGGCGCGGTTCTCTTCCACCGCCATGCCGCGCTCGCCGATGTTGCTGTTGGAGCCGATGCCCACGTAGAGGTAACGGCCCTCGGCATCGGCCGCGAGCGACTTCGTCCAGTGGTGGTTGACCGCCGAAGGCAGCTTGGTGACGCTCACGGGCGCCGCCGTGGCCTGGGTCTGCCCGGCCACGTAATCGAAGCGCACCAGTTCGTCCTGGTTGGCGACGTACAGCTTGTTGCCCACCAGCGCCAGGCCGTAGGGCGCATTGAGGTCCTTCGCGTAGACCCATCGGCCTTCGTAGGTGCCATCGCCATCGGCATCGCGCAACAAGGTCAGCTGGTCGCCGCCCTTGACGGCGGTGTTGCCCTTGGCCTTGATGATGCCGGCGATGTAGTCCTTGGGCCGCAGGGTCGGCGCACCGCCGCCCTTGCCTTCGGCCACGAGGATGTCGCCATTGGGCAGCACCAGCGACTGGCGCGGGACTTTCATGTCGGTGGCGATGGACTTGATCGTCCAGCCTGGCGGCACGGTGGGCCGGCGCTCGCCCCAGCCGGCGGGTTCCGCGATGCGCATGCTCGGCAGCAAGCCCCGCTGCGGGGGCGGCAGCTCGGGGTTGGCGGGTTGCTGTGCGCCGCTCGCCGCGGCCGCCAAGGCCAGGGTGGTGCCCATCCACAGGGCCCGGGCCGTCATGCCGTCCTCCGCAGAAAACCGGCCAGCCCGCTCGCGCTGGCCGCCACGGCGAGCACCACCACCACGGCCGACAGGATCAGGCCGGCCGGCATCGTGGCCCAGCCATCCTTGCCGTGGATCAAGGCGTTGACGAAGCCGACGACGAAGGTGATCAGCAGCAAGGCCAGATAGAGCAGGCCCCCACGTGGACGTTGGGCCGACGCACGCAGCGCGTCCACGGCGGCCCACAACAGCACCGGGCCGGCGATCAGCAAGCCGCCCGCGTTCAGCCACGCGGCGAAGTTGAGCCACTGGATTTCCTGGCTGCCGGCGTAGGCCCAGTCGCTGAGGAGCGCGCCCAGGAAGAGCGGCACGGAGGAGAGGGCGAAGAGGGCATGCATTCGGGTATTCACGGTCCAACTGCGGTGTTGCTGAGGCCATGATCGCCAGGGGCTGGGGCAGGTGTCTGTTCGCCACCGAACAGTGCACGATGTCGCTCCGTGGTGTCATGCACGTGGAGGTACATGCCTTGGACGAACTGAGGAGGTGGGTTCCCTACTGCGGCGAGGCACCCGGCCCGGAGGTCTGGCTGAGCCGATGGAACCTCGACCCCGTGCTCGGGGCCGTTCTGTTGCTGGCGGCGCTGGCCCTCTGGCGCATGCCGGTGGGCAGCGATGCCACGCCCCGCCGGCGCCTGAGCCTGCGCGGCGCGTGGGCCCTCGCGGTGGTGCTCTACGTGTCGCCGCTGTGCGCGCTGAGCTCGACCTTCTTCACCGTGCGGGTGATCCACCACCTCGCGCTCGTGCTGGTGATGGCGCCCTTGCTGGTGTTCGGTCTGGAGCCCTGGCTGCGGCGCTTGCCGGTGTCGCTCTGGAGCGCCACGGCCATCGCCACCGTGGTGTTCTGGATCTGGCATGCGCCGGCGCCGTACGCGGCGGCCCTGTCGTCGGACGGGATCTACGCGCTGATGCAAGGCACGCTGCTGGCCAGCGCCATGGCGTTCTGGCTCGCCGTGCGTCGGGCCGCGCCGGCCGCGGCGATGGGCGCCGTGCTGGTCACGACGGTGTGGATGGGGCTGCTGGGCGCCTTGATCACCTTCGCCGGGCGGCCACTGTATCCCCCGCATTTCGCGTCCGCCCTGAGCTGGGGCGTGGCGCCGCTGGAAGACCAGCAACTCGCCGGCATCACGATGTGGGCGCCGGGCAGCATCGCCTACCTGGCCGCGGCGATGTGGATCGGCTGGCGCTGGATGGGCGCCGAACGCGCGCGCGGCGTGCGCGCCGATCTCGCATGAACCTCATTGCCGCCATCGAATGGGCCGAGGGCTACAACCGGCGCGGCCTGTACTCGCCGATCGGCGTCACCTTCCACTGGGTGATGGCGGCGCTGATGATCTTCCAGCTGGCCCATGGCTGGTACCTGGGCTGGCAGCCGGTGGGGGGCGACAAGTACGTCGGTTACCAGACCCACACGCAGATCGGCCTGACGATCATGCTGCTGGGCACGCTGCGCCTGTTCTGGCACAGCCAGCTCAGCGGCCCCGACACCGTGGACGAGACCTCGTTGGCGGGCAAGGCCAGCCGCCTGCTGCAGACCTGGTTCTACGTCAGCTTTTTCGCTTTGCCCATCAGCGGCTGGGTGATGTGGTCCACCTTGCCCAGCGACCTGCCGCTGTCGATCGCGGGCCTGATCCCGTTCCCCAACCTGCCGTTCGATCAGTTGTCCGAGGGCCTGCAGCACCGCCTGATGCAGTGGGCCGCGACCGCCCACTTCTGGATCGTGTGGATCACGGCGCTCCTCATTCCCGGCCATGCCGGGGCGGCCGTGCTGCACTACGTGATCAAGCGCGACCGCGTCCTGCCTTCGATGTTCGACCTCAACGGCCCGGACTCGCCGGGTGTGGTGGGGATCCGCGCCAGATAAAGGCCCAGTTGCCTGACCTGCCCGGCATCGAGCTGCTGAGCCACCTCCAACATCCCATGCTTGCCGTCATTGCGCCGTTTCGACCGCTGCCAGTCCTGCAGTTGCTGGCTCAGGTAGAAGGCCGGCTGGGCGTTCAGCGGCGGCCCGTTCTCGCTGCCCACGCCTTCGGCGCCGTGGCACTGCTGGCACGCGCGCGCATACAGCGCCGGCGTCGCGGCATCGATGGTTTCCTGCGTGGCGGGTGCCACCGCCTGCGGCGGCAAGGCGGCGTAGTGGTTGCGCACCCGCACGCGTTCGTGGCTGTCGAGAAAACGCGCCACGTCGCGCATCACCTCGTGCGGCCGCAGGCCGGCGGCGTAGTCTTCCATCTGCTTCTGCAGGTAGCCCGCCGGCAGGCCGGCGAGCCGCGGCGCGTCGAAACCATTGCCCTCGCCGCGCACACCGTGGCAGGTCGCGCAGGCGTAGCGCGCGCCGGCTTCGCCGCCGCTCATCGCGATGAGTTCGCCGCTGCGGCTCCAGCGGTCGTCGCTGGGGGTCTTGCGGTCGGTGCAGGCCGTCGTCAGGAGCAGGGCGCACAGGGCCAGCCACAGCCGGCCGGGGTTCGCGGGCCGGTGTGTGTGCAGCAGCGGGTGGGTGCGCATGGAATCTAGATCATCGTTCATGCCGGGCCCCGGCGGCACATTGAGGGGCTATTGCGGCCGCTGGCTGGTGCTGGCCTGCTTCAGCCTGGTGGCCTGCGACGGCCCGCCCGACCGCACGCCGACGCTGGGCGACGCCGACGCCGCCACCGGCCGACGCCTCGTCGCCGACAAAGGCTGCGTGGCCTGCCACACCTTCCCCGACGTGAAGTGGCCGCGCGGCGGGCTCGGGCCGTCGCTGCACGGCTTCGCCCGGCAGGGCCTGATCGCCGGGCAGCTGCCGAACCAGCCCGGCGTGCTGATGCAGTTCGTCAGAAACGCGCCCGGGCTGGTGCCCGGGACGGCCATGCCGGCCATCACGATGTCAGACCAGGAAGCCCGCGATGTCACAGCCTACCTCCTCACGCTCCAGTCTCGCTGAGGCCCTGAGCGGCTGGCCCCCGCCCGTGCTCGATCCGCACGGCCCGTTCTCGAACACGGTCACCTCGCTCGCCTGGGTGCTGATCGCGCTCGTCACGCTGATCTTCGTGCTGGTCTGCGCGGCCCTCTGGGTGGCGCTGTACGGCAGCGACGAATTGCGCGCCAGGCTCGGTGGCGAAGGCGTCGTCAGATGGTTCGGGCTCATCGTCCCGACCGGCATCCTCTTCCTGCTGCTGGTGTGGGGCCTGACGCTGGCCGCAGGCATGAGCACCATCAAGGGCGACGAGCTGCGCATGCGCGTCTCGGGCAACATCTACTGGTGGCGCGTGTCCTACCTGGACGCGGCGGGCAACGAGGCGCACGCCGATGCCAACGAACTGCACATCCCGGTGGGCCAGCCGGTGGTGGTGGACATGGTGTCCGAGGACGTGATCCACAGCTTCTGGGTGCCCAAGCTCGGCGGCAAGATGGACATGATCCCGGGCCGCACCAACCGGCTCAAGCTGCAGGCCGACAAGGCGGGCGTCTACGGCGGGCAATGCGCCGAATTCTGCGGCGGGGCGCACTCGCTGATGGGCTTCGTGGTGGTGGCGCACGAGCCGGCCGACTGGCAGCGCTGGCGCGAGGCGCGCCTGGCGCGCCAGCAGCCACCGCCGGCCCCGGCCGCAGCCCCCGTCAACGACGAGGTGCTGCGCGGCCGCCAGCTCTTCGGCGACATGGGCTGCGCGGCCTGCCACCGCATCGCCGGCACGGCCGCGCAAGGCTTGTCGGGCCCCGACCTCACGCACATCGGTTCGCGGCAGTCGCTCGGCGCCGGCATCCTACCCAACAACCGCGGCACGCTGATCGGCTGGATCGGCGACAGCCAGTCGATCAAGCCCAACAACCGCATGCCCGCCTACCGCTCGCTGCAGGCCGCCGAGCTGCACGCCCTGGCCGCGTACATGGAGTCCTTGAAGTGACGAGCCGGATTCCCTCCGGCGTGGCGGGCGCGCTCGACGACGCGGCGAGCGCGCCGTCGGAAACCGGTTTCGACGCGCGGCTCTACGAGCGTTTTCCCACCAAGGGCCGAAGGCCGCGAGGCGAGCTCGAGGAACTGAAGAAGGTCTGGGAAACGCCCACGGGCTGGCGCGCCTTCAGCGCCGTCAACAACAACTTCATCGGCTTCCTGTTCATCGTCACCGCTTTCGGCTTCTTCGTCGCCGCCGGTGTGCTCTCGCTGGTGATGCGCGTGCAGCTGTCCGCGCCGCTGGCCGGCATCGTGCCGCAGGAGACCTACAACCAGCTGTTCACGATGCACGGCTCGGTGATGATGTTCCTGTTCGCCGTGCCCGCCGTCGAGGCCATCGCCGTGCTGCTGCTGCCGCAGATGATCGGCGCGCGCGACCTGCCCTTCCCGCGGCTGTCGGCCTACTCGTACTGGGCCTACCTCATCGGCGGCGTCGTCTTCTTCTGCTCGATCTTCTTCAGCCTGGCGCCGTCCGGCGGCTGGTTCATGTACCCGCCGCTGAGTTCGGCGGTCTACGCCCAGGGCATCAACGCCGACTTCTGGCTGCTGGGCATCGGCTTCATCGAGATCAGCGCGATCGCCGGCGCCATCGAACTCACCGTGGGCGTGCTGCGCACGCGCGCGCCCGGCATGACGCTGGCCAAGATGCCGCTCTACGCCTGGGCGGTGCTGATCTTCGGCGTGATGATCATCCTGGCCTTCCCCGCGATGATCATGGTGACCTTTCTGCTGGAACTCGAGCGCGCCTTCAACTGGCCGCTGTTCGACGCCACGCGCGGCGGCGACCCGCTGCTGTACCAGCACCTGTTCTGGTTCTTCGGCCACCCCGACGTCTACATCATCTTCATCCCGGCCTCGGCGATGCTCTCGACCATGATCGTCACGGTCGCGCAGAAGCCGCTGGTCGGCCACGAGATCGTGGTGCTGGCGCTGATCGCCACCGGCTTCATCAGCTTCGGGGTCTGGGCCCACCACATGTTCACGGTGGGCCTGCCCGGCCTGTCGGCCGGCTACTTCTCCGCCGCGTCGATGGCGGTGGCGCATCCCGGCGGGCGCCCAGGTGTTCGCATGGATCGCCACGCTCGCGGCGGGCAGGATCCAGCGCAACGTGCCCTCGCTCTTTCTCGTCGGCGGCATCCTCATCTTCGTGATGGGCGGCCTCACCGGCGTGATGGTGGGCATGGTCGCTTTCGACGGCCAGGTGCACGACACCTACTTCGTCGTCGCGCACTTCCACTACGTGCTGATCGGCAGCATGGTGTTCCCGCTGTTCGCCGCGTTCTACTACTGGACGCCGATGATCAACGGCCAGCAGCTGTCCGAGCGCGTGGGGCGCTGGGTCTTCTGGCTCAACTTCGTCGGTGTGCATGTCTGCTTCCTGCCCATGCACCTGAGCGGGCTGATGGGCATGCCCCGGCGCGTGGACACCTACCTGCCGGGCCGGTCCATGGAGGTGCCCAACCTGATCTCGACCGTGGGCGCCTTCATCATGGCGGCCGGGGTGCTGCTCTTCCTGATCGACGCCATCCGCTGCTACAGCCGCCAGGGCATGGGCGGCGGCGGGGGGAACGCGCGCAACGTCTACCACGGCGGCACGCTGGAGTGGCTGTCCACCGGCAACTACGGCATCCGTTCCATCCCCGTCGTCAGCTCCCTCGAACCCCTGTGGGCCGATGCCCGGCTGCGCGAGAACGTCGAGGCCGGGCGCTACTTCCTGCCCGGCACCACCACCGGCGCGCGCGAGACGCTGATCACCAGCAGCTCGCGCGCCGAGCCGCAGTACGTGCAGATCATGCCCGGGCCCGCCTGGTCGCCGCTGCTGGCGGCGCTCTTCACCGCCGGCTTCTTCCTGCTGCTCACGGTGAAGGCCTTGACGCTGAGCGCGATCTGCGGCGTGCTCACCATCGTCTGCGTGATGCGCTGGGTCTGGCACAACGACCGGCACATCCCGCAGAAGCAGGTGGACGCGGGCGGGGGCATCCTGCTGCCGACCTACGTGACCGGCCCGCAATCGCACGGCTGGTGGGCCGCGGTGCTGCTGGTCATCGTGCTCGGGATGATCTTTCTGATGGCGATGTTTTCCTACCTCTACCTGTTCGGCGCCCACCCGGACTGGTGGCGCATCACCGCGCCACGCGGCGCGCTGGCGCCTGGCCTGCTGCTGCTCGGCGCCTCGGCGGGCCTGGCCTACGCGGCCCGGCCCTTGCTGGCGAGGTTCAAGCGCGGCAGCGGGCTCAGCGCCGTCGCCATGGCGCTGAGCATGGTGTGCCTCGTCGCGGCGCTGGCGGTGGACAGCCTCGACTGGTGGAACGCCGGGCTGCGCGGCGATGCCAGCGGGCAAGGCGCGGCCATCTACGCCATGTTGGCGTGGCACAGCTCCATCGTGCTGGCGGTGATGCTCTCGGCCGTGTACTACCTGGCGCGCTGGATGCGCGGCCTGGCGCCGGGCCCGGCCAACAAGACCCTGGAGGCGCTGCGCATCCTGTTCATGTTTGCCGCGTGCGAAGGCGCGGCCGCCCTGCTGTTGCCGCGCGTGCTGCCGTGGGGCGGCGTGTGAAGGCGCTCCAGCCGTCGAGCGGGCGGCCGATCGTCACGGCCCTGGCGCATCTGGTTCGCGCACTTCATGGTGATCTGGGCGGCCAGCGAAATCTGGCCGCACCAGTGGACGGCCAACGCGGTGGCCTGGGGCGCCACGGCGATCGCGCTGCTGGCCGTGGGCGTGCACGACGTTCGACTGAAGGCCCGACACACCGATGGCCGCCTCCCGGGCTGGAGCTACCGCATCGCGCGAGGGTCCACCGCCATTGCCACGGCGGCGGTGGTGTTCAGCGCATTGCCTTCCCTGGTGTTTCTGCCCTGAGCGGCAAAACTTGCAGACCTCGAGGAACAGGCCGGCCACCGCGCCCAGGGCAGACGGGCGGGCACGCCAACTGCCGGAGACCCTGTGGGCGCGGCACACCGCGCCCATCGACCCGAAAGGAAACCACACCATGGCACGCAGCAGCATCCAGGGCACCACCCCTGCACCACCCGAACCCGCCGGCCGCGACACCGCCTCGCTCGGCCCCGGGGACTCCTCCGACAGCGGCAGCGACATGATGGGCATTGCCGACAGCGACGGCGGCGACCCCAACGCGCCCGCCGACTTCGACACCCGCGACGAACAGCGCCCCAGCTTGCTGTCGCCCGACGCGCTGGCCTCCCCGAGCGACGCCGCCGGCACCGGCGAGAGCCGCAGCGCCGGCGGCGACGGCGGCAAGCGCGATGGATGGGACATCGGCGTGGATCACGTGATCACGCCCGGCGGCACGGACGCCGCCTCCGACGACGAAGACCCCGACCTCGCCTTCATCGACGACGCCGAAGCCGGCGACCCGCTGAGCGACGAGGGGTTGGACGAGAGTGAGGAAGACGGCACGGCGCCACCGAGGCCGAGTTCGCCGAAGTCTCCGAAGGCGTGATCTGGAGCGATCGGGGTTAACCGCTCTTCTTTCGCTTGGAGGGTGCTTAGCCCTTGGCCTGGGGCTTTCGCGCTGGAGCAATTGGCACCGTGGGCAATGGTGGCGGCGTCATGCCTGCGGCGAGCATGCCCACGTACTTCACCGCCTCGACCTGCTTCTCCGGAGAGCAACGTTCGAGGTCATCCACCACGGCGCGCTGCATCGGATTCAGGCCCGATCGCTTGACAAGGCGCTCACCCGTCAGAACGTAGAGAGCGTCCACGCCCTCGGCAGCAAACCGCGCCAGCAACTCGGCCGTAAGGCGCTTGCGGCCGTTGCACACGTCGCGAAGACCGGCTCCATTCGGCTCGCCGATTTTCCGGGAGGCTTCGGCGATCGAGCCAAACCGATCCAGCTCGGCACGAAAACGAGTAACTAATTCTTCCACATCGACGGTTGACATTATCTGATATTTCCTCAAAACTACATCCAAAGTACTTATTTAAAAGACAAGCCTCTCACTTGCTTGTGTATTTTTCCGTTACTCAATGCTAGCCCAGGGAAGGAGCTACTTCGCCATGACCCGATCAGCTGACTCTTCGACACGCAAGCGCGTGCCCAACGGCGTCAACAGCTCGCGCCCCATCGCGCTGCGGCTCACGCCGGCCGAGCTGGAACGTGTGAAAGAACGGGCCGAACGCGAACACCGCTCCATGGCCAGCGTGTGCCGCCTCGCGGTGCTGCGTGAGCTGGGCATGAACGACACGGGGACCACCCCATGAAACTCCGCCAGATCCCACTGCCCGAGCCGGTCTACCTCATGCGCTGCACCGTGCCGGCACAGCGCATGTCACTCTCGATTCAGCAACGCACGATGGCAGGCCTGAGCGTGGCCGCGAGCCGCACGGCGGAACCAGATGTGCCTGCGGTGGTGCTGCTGCAGGCACGCGAAGCCCCCTTCGACCTGGAATGGAGCCTCAGCCCCGCGCAGGCACGGGCGCTTGCGGCCAGGTTGATTGACGCTGCGGCGAACTGCAACAGGCTTGATAGCTTGGCTTGCACTGCCCCGTGCGGTTGAAGGACTCGCACTAACGCAGTAAATCGATCGCAGCGATTGCTGACGGCTGCGCTTGCGCACCGAACGTGCGATCTGCGCCACGTGGCGGTCATCCAGTCGTGACTATGAAGGTGTACGGCTTGCACACAGCGGTGCCACGGCTAGACTTCCGCAATCGGCCAGAAGCGGACATTGCATTCATGATCAAATTGCCCATTCGCGTTGATGAAAGTGGAGACCTGACGGAGTACTGGTCGGTTGCCGAAGTCGAAGCGAAGCTTGAGCCAATTGATGTCCTAAATGGCGAGTACGTGGTGACAGACGCGGATGGTCGCCCTTTACATCTCGACGTTGTGAGAGAACGGCGCCCATGGTTCTTCGGCCTCTTCAGCGTTGACGTGGAAGTCACAAAGCTATCGCCACCCCAATAGCGGGAATCGGCCAGAAGCGGACGTTCCCAGGACGAGCTGAGAACGTCCGCTTCTGGCCGATTGCGGCAGTCTAGCGGTGACACTGCTTCCTGCAAGTCCTAGACCTTCACCGCCAATGGCTGAATGACTGCAATGTGTTGCAGATCGCACCTTGGCCACCCCCGCCCCGCGAAGGCTTTTCGGCCCACGCCAGAAACATCCGTTTACTCAAAACCTGCCGGATCGATAGACGCGAGCCCAGCTCGAAGGCAAGCTGTTTGTTGGTGGAGCGCTTGGACCCCACCCCCCAGGAGAAGGCGATGAGCATCCTGCAGGCACCCGTGGGCAAAGGGCACACCGTTCAAAGCGTGCACCATCTCGCGCGAATTTGCTGCACGCCCGCAGCAAGCAAGCTCAAGCGCGAAGCCTCCACATCCACCCATTGGCAGACAGCGGATCCCGCTGTTCTTCAGACGCTCAGGACCGTGGTCGAAGCGGGCAATGAGAAGTTCGGCCACGGCTCACACTGGATAGAAAGACGCTACACGGCAGACGATCCTTCTTCTGCCCGCTAGAGAGCAAGAGCACTCAGCAGCGCATTCGACGAGGCCGGACAGGGCCTACAGGTCCACAGAGAGTTGGCCTACCGGGGCGAAAGCGCTTCAACCTGACACTGAGTCTTCGGACCGATGTCCGGTCCCGCAAACGCTCAGGAGCCCCGCAGCATGTCCATCACCCCCAACCCGCCAGGCCAGACCCCCGGCAAGCCCATCGACCAACAGCCCCCTGGCGACGACCGCGCGCCGGGTGCCAACCCGACGCATCCGGATCGGGCGCCTCAGACCAATCCCGCCGATCGCAAGCCGGGCGAAGCGTCGGGTGGCTTGGGCTTCAAGCCCGGGCAATGACCAAATCGGCCATGGGCCGGGCCACGCAGGGCAGGCAATAGCCGTCCTGCTTTTCGTCGGCGCTCAGGCCGGGCCAGGGAATGTCGTAGCGCACTTGCCCCTGCAGCAGCCGGGCGATGCAGGTGCGGCAGGTGCCGTTGCGGCAGGACACCGGCCAATCGATTCCCGCGCGCGCCATCGCCGCGAACAGGCTGGTCTCGCTGTCGGCCTCGGCGGCCACGGCTTGGCCGTCAATCTGGATGCGGAAGGTTTTCATGCGCGTCGAAAGGGGAATGGCGTGGGCTTAGACTTTCCCCATGACCTTGGAATATTGGAAGTATGACGCGGGCACCGAATCCGTCGCCTCCCTGGTGATTCCCGCCGCACTGGGCCGCGCGCGCACCTTCGACCTCGATGCCACCCTGCTGGTGTCTGTGCTGGCGGACCCCGCCGAGCCCTCGCACGAACTGGTCGTGGAGGTGGACGGCCGGCGTTTGTGGGCTCGCCGCGTCCCGGGCCATAGCCCCGGCGAGACCGACGGCCTGGACTACCACTGCCGCCTGACGGTCGAGGCCGATGCCGAATGCCGCGTGCGCGCCAAGGCGAGCTGCAAGGGCTCGCGGGTGCTGTCGCTGGTGCTGGAAGCCCGCGAGACGGCTTACTGAGACCCCTCCATGGATGGTGGCTTCGGTTGCCGCTGACACGGCGCTGCGCTAGCCTGCGGCTTCCTTCCACCGTGCCCAGGAGCCTCCCATGCCCAGCCGTTCCCTTCTTCTCGCCAGCGCCGCCGTTGCCACTGTCGCCCTGATCGCGGGTTGCGGCGCCATGAAGCCTTCTGGCGGCAACTCCATGGGTTTCTTCATCACCAGCGCCAACCCGGGCAAGGGCGGCGACCTCGGCGGCCTGGCCGGCGCGGACCGCTTCTGCCAGTCGCTGGCCACCGCCGCCGGCGCGGGTGGCAAGACCTGGCGCGCCTACCTGAGCACCGCGGCCATGGATGGGCAAGCGGTGGTCAATGCGCGCGACCGGATCGGCTCCGGCCCATGGACCAATGCGAAGGGCGTCGTCGTCGCCACCAGCGTGGCCGACCTGCACAGCGCCAACGCCAAGCTCGGCAAGGACACCTCGCTGACCGAGAAGGGCGAAGTGGTCTCCGGCTTCGGTGATGCGGTCAACCGCCACGACATCCTCACCGGCTCGCGCCCCGACGGCACGCTGGCCGTGCCCGAGCCCGGCAAGGACACCACCTGCGGCAACTGGACCAAGAGCGATGGCGGCTCCGCCATGGTGGGCCACCACGACCGCAAGGGCACCAACCCCGACCCGGCGGCGAACGCGTCGTGGAACGCGTCGCACGGCACGCGCGGCTGCAGCGTCGATCAGCTCAAGATGAGCGGCAGCGCGGGGCTCATGTACTGCTTCGCGACGAACTGACCTGGGTGGAGGTGCGCCGCCCCACCGCGTGCATCACCGCCCGCCAGGCAAACACCATCGCCGGCCCCAGCGTCACTCCCGGCCCGGGGTAGCGCCCGCGCATGATGGACGCCATGTCGGCCCCGGCCGCGTACAGCCCTTCGATCGCCTGGCCGTCGCGGCCTAACACCCGCGCGTCCACATCGGTGCGCAGGCCCACGCTGGTGCCCGCGTCGCCGGGCCACACGGTCACCGCGTAGAACGGCGCCGTCGCGATGGGGCCGATGCAGGGGTTGGGCGTGTGGGTCGGGTCGCCGTTGAAGCGGTTGAGTTCGCTCGTGCCTTTGCCGTAGTCCAGGTCCACGCCGGTGTGCGCGAAGCCGTTGTGGCGCGACACGGTGACGCGCAGGCCTTCGGGGTCGATGCCGAGCTGGCCCGCGAGCGCGGCCAGCGTGGGCGCGCGCTTGAGGTAACCGGCGCGCAGGTAGGGCCGCAGCCGCCATGCGCCCGGGCGCACCAGGCCCAGGCCGTAGCGGTGCAGAAAGTGGGCGTCGCAGATCAGGTGCGCGGGCACGGCGGGCTCGGGCGAGGCGTTGAGCATCGCGAGCACGAAGTCGTGGTACGAGTCGCCTTCGTTGACGAAGCGCCGGCCGCTGGCGTCCACCGCGATCAGGCCGGGCTTGGCGCGGTCCAGCGCGAAGTGCGGGAAGCGCTGCTCGGTGCCGTCCGCCTGGCGCAGCACCGACACCGGCACCCAGAAGGCGGGCGTGCGGTGCCCGGTCTCGTCGATGGCGGCGCCCACGCTTTGCGCGAGGCGAAGGCCGTCGCCGGTGTTGCCTTCGAACAGGAGCGACTGCGTCTGCGCGGGCGCGGGCAGCAGGCGTTGGCGCCACTCGGGCGCGTCGCGAAAGCCGCCGCAGGCGAGCACCACGCCGCACCGCGCCTGCACGCGCCAGGTGCGCCCGCCTTGCGAGAGCGTGGCGCCGCTCACCCGGCCGCCGTCTTCGTGCAACTGCTGCACGGCCACGCCCATGAGCGGGTCCACGCCGCGCTGGCGCAGGCTGAGCAGCAGGCGCGCGATGAGCGCGTTGCCCATCACCAGCCGCGTGCCGCGCGGGTGGCGCAGGCGGTCGCGCGCGTGGCGGCTCAGCAGGGTGAACACGTGGCGCAATGCGGCCCGCGAGGCCAGGGGCTTGAGCAGCGGCGCGATGTCGTCCTTGCTGACGGACATGCCGCCCAGCACCATCATGTGGCTCATGGGCGGGCGCACGCGCGCGAAGTCGGGGCCGAGCTCGCGCCCGTCGAAAGCGCGCGCGACGAGCGCCCGGCCGCCGATGGCCGCGCCGGCGTGCTGGTCGTGGTAGTCGGGGTGGCGCGCGGCGGGCACGAAGCTGACGCAGGAGTGTTGCGCCAGGTAGTCGAGCACGCGCGGGCCGGTGCGCAGGAAGGTGTCGCGCAGGTCGGCGCCGCTGTCGGTGTCGATCTCGGCGGCCAGGTAGTGGTGCGCGCGCACCACCGGGTCGGCCAGGCCGGCGCGCTCGCTCTGGCTGCTGCCGGGTATCCACACGGTGCCGGCCGAGGTGGCGGCCGTGCCGCCGAGCTGCTCGGTCTTCTCGCAGACCAGCACGCTCAGGCCTTCGATGGCGGCCACCAGCGCGGCCGTGAGCCCCGCCACGCCGCCGCCGATGACGAGCAGGTCGACCGTTTCCTCAGTGCGCATGCGGGAGGCCGCTCACCGGCGGGCGCCGGTGGAACCAGGGCCGCGCTGCTTCGAGTTGCGCGCACAGGCGCAGCAGCAGGCCTTCGTCGCCATAGCGCGCCGCGAACTGGCAGCCGATGGGCAGGTTGTCAGCCGTCCAGTGCAGCGGCACCGAGGCCGCGGGCTGGCCGGTGACGTTGAAGGGGTAGGTGAAGGGCAGGTAGGCCGCGAGCTTGCTCATCCAGTCGCGCACGTCGCTGGAGCGGATGTTGAAGTGGCCGATGGCCCGGGGCGTCTGCGCGAGCGTGGGCGTGAGCCACACGTCGAAGCGCTCGAAGAAGCCCGCGATGCGCCGCGACTGCCGCTGCAGCGCATGCAGGTTGAGAATGTATTCGGCCGCGCTGGGCACGCGGCCGACCTGGGCCAGCGCGTAGGTCAAGGGCTCGACCAGTTCCGGGTCGGGCAGGGGGCCACCGGTGGCGCGCGCGATGTTGGCCATGGTGTGGGTGGCGAACACCATTTCGAAACCGCGCTCCACCACCTGCGCGTCGTAGTCGGGCGAGGCTTCTTCCACGTGGTGGCCGAGCTGTTCGCACAGGCGCGCGGCGTCTTCCACGGCGTCCACGCAGGCCGGGTCCACCGGCACGCCGGTGGGCGCGGTCTTCGCGAAGGCGATGCGCAGGCGCCCGGGCGCGCGGCCCATCTCTTCCAGGTAGGGCCGCTCGGGCGGCACGGCGGTGTAGGGGTCGCCCGGCATGGGGCCGGCGATGGCGTCGAGCAGGGCCGCGCTGTCGCGCACGCTGCGGCTCACCACGTGCTGGTGGGCGAGGCCGTTGAGGCCCTCGCCGCCTTCGGGGCCGGCGGTGATGCGCGCGCGCGTGGGCTTGAGGCCGAACAGGCCGCAGCACGAGGCCGGGATGCGGATGGAGCCGCCGCCGTCGGTGGCGTGGGCCAGCGGCACCATGCCCGAGGCCACGGCCGCCGCCGCGCCGCCGCTGGAGCCGCCGGGCGAGAGTTCGGTGTTCCAGGGGTTGCGCGTCACGCCGTACAGCAGCGACTCGGTGATGGGCGAGAGCCCGAACTCGGGCGAGTTGGTCTTGCCCGCGATCACCAGCCCCGCGCGGCGCAGGCGCGCCACGATCTCGCTGTCGGCCGCCGCGGTGTTGTGCGCGTACAGGCGCGAGGACGCGGTGGTGGCCGCGCCCGCCACCGAGGCCACCAGCTCTTTCACCAGAAAGGGCACGCCCTGGAACGGCCCGGCCGGCAGGCCGCGCGCGATCTCGGCGCGCGCCGCGTCGTACAGCGGCGTGACCACCGCGTTGAGCGCCGGGTTGTGCGCGGCGATGCGCGCGAGCGCGGCCTCCAGCAGCTCCTGCGGCGTCACCTCGCCTTGCTTGACCAGCTGCGCCAGGCCCAGGCCGTCGTGGCTTTCGTAGTCGATGGTGCTCATGGGGTCTCCGATGCGTGGGGGGGCCAGTCGGCGCGCGGCATGGCGGCGGTGTCGCTCAGGTCCGGGTCCACACCGGAGCCGAAGCCCACGCCCGCGAGCGAGCCCAGGGCCAGCTGCCCGCGCGCTATGCGCAGGCGCGCGCGGCCGTCCTGCCGGTGGTAGAGGTCGGGGTGCGCGGCCAGGTAGGCGTCGGCCTCGGCCGGTGGGCGGCCGTTGAAGCCGTCGATGAAGTGGTGGGCGTTGCGCTCCACGTGGGTGATGCCGAGCAGGCTGACCAGCGCCAGGTCCTGCTGCACGCTGATGCCGGGCTGGGTGGTGAGGTCTTCGGCCGACATGAAGAAGGTCTCGCGGCCCTCGGCCTGGTTCCACACCTGGCAGCGCGCGAGGTTGAGCACCGATTTGTAGAAGCCCTTGCAGGCCTTGGTGGAGACGCCGGTGTAGCCCAGCGCGCGGGCGCAGGGGAAGGCGTCGAGGTCACCGTCGGACTCGTCGATGATCACGGGCTTGTGCCGCGCCAGCGCCGCCACCGGCTGGGCCAGCGCCATCTGCCGCTTGATGGGCTGTTCGATCAGCAGCGTGGCCTCGCACAGGCGGCGCAGCGCGGGCTCGGCGGCCATGCGCTGCCACAGCGCGGCGATGGCCTCGGCGTTCTCGTACTGCTCGTTGCCGTCGAGCGTGACCACGTAGGGGTCTTGCAGGCGGTCGAGCACGGAGGCGATGCGGCGCAGCCGCTCGAGGTCGGCGTCGGCCTGGCCCGAGACCTTGAGCTTGAAGTAACGGTTGCCGTATGCGGCCACCACCTCTTCCAGGGTTTCGGGCAGGCCGTCGTTCACGCGCGTGCCGGCGGCCTGGTCGCCCGCCACGATGGGGTCGAGCAGGCCCACGGTGTGGCGCACGGCCAGCGAGGTCAGCGGCGTGAGGCCGCGCAGGAAGGGCGCGAGCGCGAAGCCCTGGAGATCGGGCGCGATGGGGTGCGCGCGCATGCCGGGCCGGTTGTGCTGCATCGCCTGCCAGAAGCTCAGGCCTTCGATGCGGCACAGCGCGTCGAGCACCGCGCGGTCGATCAGGGCCGGGCCGTAGCTGGTCACCAGCGGGTTCAGGCCACACGCGGCGCCGGCCTCCAGCAGCTCGCGGTAGTGGTTGGCATACAGGTCGAAGGCGCTGAGCGGGGGCGCCGCGCCGTAGGCCTCGGCGGTGAGTTCCAGCGCCTTGCGCAGCTGGTCGTGGTTCTGCGCGTCGGAGAGCGCGGGGTTCTTGTCGAACCACTTGGCGCCCAGTGCTTCGGCGGCGTAGCCCGTGCCTTCGCGCCCGTTCTCGTGGCGCACGCGCACGCGCACGATGGCCTGGCGGCCTTCGGTCACGGTGATGACGCCGAAGCGGAACGGCAGGCGCAGCCGGTAGGGCGACTCGAAGCGCTCGACGGACAAAACTTGGACGCGGGGGGCGGTGGGCATGGCGGTCATTTCCTCAATGCAGGGCCTCCAGCAGGCCCCGCAGGTAACCGATGGCGCGGGCGGCGGCCATGGGGCCATCGGGTTGGTAGTCGAAGGGCTCCACCGCCACCCAGCCGGCGTAGCCGTGCTGGCACAGCGTGCGCAGGATGTCGGCGAAGGCCAGCGCGCCCTGGCCGGGGCCGCGCAGGTTGGGGTCGTTCACCTGCACGTGGGCGAGCAGGCCGGTGGGCAGCCAGCGCGCGAGCACGGCAGGCACCGGCTCGGCCTCGGCGCGCGCGGCGGCGCAGCAGTCGAGCATGGTGCGCAGCGCGGGGCGGCCGATGGCGCGCACGATGGCGGCGGCCTCGGCCACGGTGTGGATGAAGTCGGCCTCGGGCGCGGCCAGGGGTTCGATGCAGTAGACGACGCCGGCCGCCTGCGCGTGCGCCGCCACGGCGGCGAAGGCCTCGATGCCGCGTTCGCGCGCGGCGGCTTCCTCACCCGGTGGCAGGCGGCGCTGCGCGGGCGAGCCGTGCACCAGCACCGAGCCGCCGAGGTCGGCGCAGAGGTCGATCTGGTGGCGCAGGGTGTCGAGCGTGCGGGCGCGCACGGTGGTGTCGGCCGAGGTGATGGACAGGCCCGCCGGTTGCCGCAGCAGCCAGTGCAGGCCCGAGACCTCGATGCCCGCGTCCACCGCCGCGCGGCGCAGCCCGCTGCGCCGCGCGCTCGACAAGGCTTCCTCGCCCAGCGTGAAGGGCGCCACCTCCAGCCCGTCGTAACCCAGGGCGGCCGCCACCTCGCACTGGCGGGCGAACGGCAGCGGCGCCAGCACCTCGTTGCACAGGGCGATGCGCACGGGGCCGCTCTTTCAGCCGCGCGGGCGGTGGCGAAGGTTCACCACTGCGGGCCGGCCCGCGTCTCGCGCCGGCCGGTGGCGCCCGAGAGTTCGGTGTACAGCTCGAAGGACATGCGGCCCAGCGCCGGGTCGGCGCGCGTCTCGGCGGTGCGCGGGCGCGCGATGTCCACCTGGCGGATGTCCGCCACGCGGCCCGGGCGCGGCGACATCACCACCACGCGGTCGGCCAGGAACACGGCCTCGGGAATCGAGTGCGTGACGAAGACGATGGTCTTGCGCTGCCCGCCGCTGCTGCTCTCGCCCCAGATGCGCAACAGCTCGATGTTCATCTCGTCGCGCGTCATGGCGTCGAGCGCGCCGAAGGGCTCGTCCATCAGCAGGATGGGCGGGTCCAGGATCAGCGCGCGGCAGAGCGAGGCGCGCTGCTGCATGCCGCCCGAGAGTTCGCCCGGCCGCTTGTTCGCGAAGTCGCCCAGACCCACCATCTTGAGCAGCGCGTGCGCGCGCTCGCGGTATTGCGCGGGGTTGCCGCCGGAGAGTTCCACCGGCAACAGCACGTTGTCGAGCACCGAGCGCCACTTGAGCAGCAGCGCGGCCTGGAACACCATGCCCACCTTGGGGATCGGCTTGTCCACCGGCACGCCGTCGACCAGGATGCGCCCGCTGGTGACGGGGCGCAGGCCGGCGATGGCGCGCATCAGCGTGGACTTGCCGCAGCCGCTGGGGCCGACCAGCGCCACGAACTCGCCTTCGCGGATCTGCAGCGAAATGTCGCGCAAGGCCTCCACCGGGCCGCTCTCGGCCTGGTAGATCATGCCGGCATGGTCCACCTCGATGAGGACGCGGCCCGAGGCCACGCCATCCGTTTGTTCTGTTGCTGGGCTCATCTCGTCGGTGTCCTGCATGCCTGGTTTCTTGCGCGCTGTGGGCTTACTTGACCGGCAGCGGCATCGCCACCTTGGTGAAGTACTCGGTGCTGAACACCGTCTTGCAATCCACCTTCTTGGGCAGGCCCATGTAGGTGTTGACGATGTCGGTGGAGGCGCACATCTTCTTCTCGTCGATCCAGCCGATGCCGTTGTCGGCGTAGTTCTTGGTGCGCATGAGGTCGAAGCCCATCATCATGTTGGACTCGATGATGGCCACGTCGATCTCGGGCACGCGCTTCTTGAAGATGGCCAGCGCTTCCTTGGGGTTCGCCATCACGTCGCGCCAGCCCATGTACGAGGCTTCGAGGAAGGCCTTGAGCTGCTTGGGCTTGTCGGCCATGGTTTTCTCGCCCGCGATGATGGACATGGCGTAGAGGTCGAAGCCGTAGTCGGCCCACTGCAGGCGCACGGCCTTGCCCGGGCCCATGGCCTTGTCGTAGAAGGGCTGGCCGGTGGTGTAGTCGGCCACGCCGTCCACGCGCTTCTCGGCGATGGAGGCGACCTTGGCGGTGGGCTCGATGTTCACCCAGCTCACCTTGTTCGGGTCGATCTGGTTCAGGCGCGCGAAAGCGGGGAAGGCCAGGCGCTGGCTGTCGCCGGCGGGCGCGGCCACGGTCTTGCCTTCGAGGTCCTTGGGCTTGAGCAGCGGCGCGTCGGCGTGGCTGAAGAAGGTCATGGGCGTCTTGTCGAACACCATGCCCACCATCTTCACGCGCGCGCCGCGCGAGGCGGCCGAGATCACCGGCACCGCGTCGGCCAGGCCGGCGTCGGCGCGGTTGGTGTCCACCTTGGCGATGGAGTCGCCCGAGCCCTTGGAGTTTTCCAGCGTCACGTCCAGGCCGCGCTGGGCGTAATAGCCCTTGTCCAGCGCCACCCAGTAGGCGGCGTGGTCGCCCACGGCGAACCAGTTGAGGGCGAAGGTGAACTTCTCCTTGGCCTGGGCCGAGGCCGTGGCCGGCAGCAGCGCCAGCAGGGCCGCGCAGACGGCGGCGGCGGAAACAGCGATCCTGGGAGTCATGGTGCTTTCCTTTCGGAGGACGGGTGGGGAAGAGGAGAACGGCGGGGAGGGAAGGGGTTGTTGTTTTCTTTGATCAGCGCGGGGCTTCTTCGGCCCAGGGCGCGAGCAGGCGCGAGAGCAGGGCCACCAGGCCGTACAGCAGCAGGCCCAGCACCGAGATCCACACCAGCGCGGCGAACGCGGCCGGCGTGTTCATGCTGCTCTGCGTGGTGATGATCACGTAGCCCAGGCCCTTCTGCGAGGCCACGAACTCGCCCACCACCGCGCCCACCACGGCCGAGGTGGCGGTGACCTTGAGCGCGCTCAGGATGTAGGGGTAGGCGTTGGGGATGCGGATCTTCATGAACACCTTCCACTTGGGCGCGCTGAACACGCGGCCCAGGTCCACCATGTCCTGGTCGATCTGGGTCAGGCCCACGGCGGTGTTGATGACCACCGGGAAGAAGCCGATCAGCGCGCCGATCAGCATGTTGGGCAGGATGCCGTAGCCCAGCCACATCAGGAACAGCGGCGCGATCGCCACCTTGGGCAGCGTGTTCACGAACACCAGGAAGGGTGTGAGCGCGCGCGAAATGCCTTGCGACCAGGCGATGGCGATGCCCAGCATCACGCCGGCCACACCGGCCAGCACGAAGGCGCCGAGGATTTCCACACCCGTGATCCAGGCGTGGCTGAACCAGGGGATCTCGTCGCTCAGCATGGCCTGCCACACCGAGTACGGGCTGGGCAGCAGGTATTCGCGGATGCCGAACACCGACACCGCGAGCTGCCACAACACGATGAAGCCCACGAACAGCCCGATGGCGGGCAGGTAGTGGGCGGTCCAGCGGGCGATTCTGTTTTGCGTCATGGTGGGTTTCTTCTTTCCGTCACGCGAGCCAGCGGCTCAGGCCGGCCTTCACGAAGGCGTCGTCGGCCAGGTCGCCGTGCTCGGCGCACACGCGGTCGATGGCTTCCTTCTGGCCCGGGCTCAGGCCTTCGTTCGGGTCCAGGCACCAGATGCCTTCGAGCAAACCCTGGCGGCGCAGGATCTCATGGCAGCCGGCGATGCAGCCGTGGAAGTCGTTGGCCACGTCGAAGAAGGCGCTGTTGCAGTCGGTCACGCGGCTGTCCAGCGCCAGCATCTCGGCCGTCACCACCGAACCCTTGGCCGCCGACTTGCACAGCTCCAGCATGCGCACCGCGCCCGAGGTCCACACCGACCAGTGGCCGAGCAGGCCGCCCCGGAAGCGCACCGTCACCGGCACACCGTCGCGCGGCACGGTGAAGGGCGTGATCAGGTCGAGCACGATGTGGTCGTCGTTGCCGGTGTAGAGCGTCACGCGCTCTTCGGCGCGCGCCTGCACCAGGCCGCGCACCACGTCGAGCGTGCGGTAGCGGTGGAAGGGCGCGACCTTGATCGCCACCACGTTCGGGATCGCCGCGAAGCGGGCCCAGAAGGCGGCGCTCAGGTTCATGCCGCCCACGGCGGGCTGCAGGTAGAAGCCGATCAGCGGGATCTCTTGCGCCACCGCCTCGCAGTGGGCGATCAGCGCGTCTTCGCTCTGGCCCTTCATCGCGGCCAGGCTCAGCAGGCCGGCGTTGTAGCCCAGGCCGCGCGCGAGTGTCGCTTCGGCCACGGCCTGTTCGGTGCGGCCGCACACGCCGGCCACCATGGCGAGCTCGCGGCCGGGTTCGACCCAGGCGCGCGCGGTCTCCACGGCCAGGCGCAGCACCTCTTCATACAGCCCCACCTCGCGGATCGCGAACTGCGTGGTGTGCACGCCCACGGCCAGGCCGCCGGCGCCGGCATCGAGGTAGTAGCGGCTGAGCGCGCGCTGGCGGCGCACGTCGAGCTGGCGCTGCGCGTTGAGCGCGAGCGGGTGCGCGGGAATGGCCAGGCCCCGGCGCAGCAGCGCGCGGGTGTGTTCGACTTGGGAGGCAGTGAGGCTCATGGTTCAACCAAATTCGGGACCGGCCAATACGAACAGGCGGTCGTTGACAGAGGCGATGGGGGCGGCGCCGAGCGACATGCGCACGAAGGCGCGCTGGCGCGCGAAACCGGCCTGCTCCAGCCAGGCGCGCAGCGCGGCCCAGCGTTCGGGCACATCGAGGAACACGCGGCCGCTGGCGCCGGCCAGCGCGGCCTGCAGCAGCGAGAGCGCCGAGCTTTCGTCGTCGGCCACCAGCGGGCCAATCTGCGTGGCGCGGCGGCCTTCGCGGGCGATCACGAAACCGGTGCGCGCCGGCGACAGGCCCACGCGCGTGCCGGCACGTTGCAGGAAGTCGGTCAGCAGAAAGCCCCGGCCACAGCCGTTGGCCTGGGCGTCGAGCGCCGACACCGTGGCGGCATCGGCCGGCGGCGCGGGGCGCGGCGCGGCGGCGGCATCGGCGACCGTGCCTTCCCAGCGCGCGAGCGCGAAACCGTCCTCGAAACCGATGCGCAGGTAGGCCTGTTGCCCGGCGGGCGTGGCGTCCAGCACCGGCGTGGCGCCGAGCGAGCGCAGGTGCGCCACGCAGCGCGCCATCAGCGCGGTGGCCAGGCCCTGGTGCCGCCACGCAGGGTTCACCAGCACCATGGAGACCCAGCCGATGCCACCTTCATACGGCAGCGCGGCGGCCGTCGCCACCAGCGGGCCCGCATCGCCATCGCGCAGGCCGAAGACGCGGCCCTGCGTGATGAACAGGCGCCAGTCGTCGGCGGTCTGGTTCCAGCCCGCGGCGTCCGACAAAGCGAGGCCCTCCGGCACATCGTCCGGACCGAGGATGACCGAGGTCAGTGCCTCAGAAGGCGCCATCCCGGACCTCGAACTTGGTCGGCTTGCCGTGCGCCGGCTGCTCGCGCTTGACCCAGTCGGCCACCCAGTCGAGCATGGCGCCCAGCGGCACCAGCGGGTAACCGAACAGCTTGCCCGCCAAAGTGGTGTCCGACAGCAGCGCGGTGGCCGCCTCCTGCCCGCTCACCTGCGCCTTCACGCCCAGGCGCGCGGCGAACTCGTCCACCAGCCAGCGCACCGAGAGCGTTTCCGGCCCGGTGCAGTTCACCGGCGTGGCCGGCACCGTGCAGTGGCGCAGGCAGCGCAGCACCTGCGCGTTCGCATCGCCCTGCCAGATCACGTTCACGTGGCCCATGGTCACGTCCACCGTCTCGCCGCGGTGCACCTTGGAGGCGATGTCGTACAGCACGCCGTAGCGCATGTCGATCGCGTAGTTGAGCCGGAAGATGCGGCCCGGCGTGCCGTGCTGACCCGAGAAGTACTCGAACATGCGCTCGCGCCCGATGCACGACTGCGCGTACTCGCCCAGCGGTGCGGGCGGCGTCTTCTCGCTCGCGCCCTGGCGGCCCACCGTGGTCAGCGGGTAGATGTTGCCGGTGGAGAAGCCGACGATGCGCGACTCGCGGAAGGTGTCGGCCACCAGGGCCGGCACGTGGGTGTTCATGGCCCAGGTCAGGGCCTGGTTGTCCTTGGCGCCGAACTTGTGGCCGGCCGCGAAGACGATGTTGGGCACGCGCGGCAGCGCCTCGATGGCGGCGCGGTCCAGCAGGTCGGCGGCGATGGTCTCGATGCCCCAGGCTTCCATGCGCTGGCGCACGGCGGGGTCGCTGAAACGCGCCACGCCGATCACGCGCTTGTGCGGCGCGGCGTTCTTGGCCAGGCGCGCGAGCGTGGGGCCCATCTTGCCGGCCACGCCCAGGATCATGATGTCGCCGTCCACCTGCGCCAGGTCGTCGATCAGGGCCTGGCTCGGCCGCGACAGGAATTCCTCCAGCGCCTCGACCGACTCGAAACGAGCCGGCAGCTGCGCGGGATCCAGCAGTGTGACAACGTTGCCTGACATGGCATGACCCTTTTCTCAAACGCGATGGGATGAGCATATGGGCGTGTCAACTTCGTGTCAACCGTTTGGTTGAAATCGGGACAAAGGGTTTGCCCGGATGCGTTCGCGCCCTCGAATGGTGCGGTGGAATCAGGCGCGCAGACCGGCCATGGCGAAGGCCACGACGTGCGCGCGGTAGGCGCCCACCGCGTCGGCCGACGAGAGATCGCGGCTGAAGATGGACGACAGGGTCAGGCGGTTGGAGAAGAAGAAATACGACATGCCGGCGACCGAGATGTAGAGCTCCACCGGGTCGATGCCACGGCGGAACACGCGCGCGCGGATGCCGCGCGCCAGGGTCTTGGCGATGAGCTCGATCAGCGGCGAATTGGTGTCGCGGATCGCGCTGGAATCGCGCACATGCCGCGCGCCTTGCGCGTTCTCGTGGTTGAGCAGGCCGATGAAGTCGGGGTGCTCGGCGAGGTAGTCGAACGAGAAACCGATCAGCCTGGCCATCGCCTCCTCGGGCTGCATGTCGCCCAGCTTCAGGCTGCGTTCCTGCGTGCGGATCTCGGTGTAGACCACCTCGAGCGCGGCGCGGTAGAGGTCTTCCTTGCTGCCGAAGTAGTAGTAGATCAGCTGCTTGTTGACGCCGGCGCGGGCCGCGATCTCGTTGACGCGCGCGCCCGTCAGCCCCTTGGCGGAAAACTCCGCGCGGGCCGCCGCGAGGATGGCCGAACGGGCGGCGCTGCTGTCGGCATCGGTGGGGCTGGAAGCGGAAGCGCGGCGTGGTGGCATCGTGGTCTGCGGCTGGCTGTGCGGTGGGGCGGATTATGTGCACGGTCTCTCGTTAGGTTGAAAATCGCATCACTTGAACAAAAGTAATGCAAATATTAAACTCATACTTCATGAACCAGTCTGACCACATCCTCGAACTGGCCCGGCACCGGCGTGTGCTGCGGGCCGCGGACGTGCGCGAGCAGGGTTGGTCGCCACAGCTTCTGATCCGGCTTCACCACGCAGGCAAGCTGCAACGGTTCGCGCGGGGCCTGTACGGGCTGCCCGACGCCGACATCACCGAACATCAAACGCTGATCGAGGTCTGCCAGCGTGTGCCAAAGGCCGTGCTGTGCCTGCTGACTGCGCTGCAATTCCATGAGATCGGCACGCAACTGCCGCACGATGTGTGGATCGCGCTGCCCGAGGCAACGCAGGCACCGGTGCTGAGCTACCCGACGCTGCGCATCACGCGCCTGCGGGGCGCCGCGTACAGCGAGGGCATCCAGACCGTGATCGACCACGGGACGCCCATCCGCGTGTACAGCGCGGCCAAGACGGTGACCGACTGCTTCAAGTTCCGCAACAAGATCGGCCTGGACGTGGCGCTGGAGGCACTGAAAGACGCCTGGCGCACCCGCAAGGTCACCATGGCCGAGCTGAGCCACTTTGCCAAAATCAACCGGGTGGAGCGTGTCATGCAGCCCTACCTGGAGGCGGTGACGCAATGACCGGCAACCGCTCGGCATCCATCCTGGCCCGGCTGCTGACGCTCGCCAAACAGCGCGGTGATGACTACAACCTGCTGCTCAACCGGTTTGGCACGGAGCGCCTGCTGGCTCGCATCAGCCTGTCTCCCCATGCCGACCGCTTCCTGCTCAAAGGCGCCCTGCTCTTTGCGCTGTGGTACGACACCCCGCACCGCCCGACAAGGGACGCCGACCTGCTGGGCTTCGGCCCCGACGATGAGGCCAACCTGATCGCCACCTTCCGCGAAGTCGCCGCCATGGACCTGGGCGACGGCATGGTGTTCGACCCCGACTCCGTGAAGGCCGATGCCATTCGCGAAGACAACACCTACGGCGGCACCCGCATCCGGCTGGTGGCACGCCTGGGCTCCGCGCGCTGCGCCCTGCAGATCGACGTGGGCTTCGGTGATGCCGTGACGCCGGGACCGCAGACCGTGGCGTACCCCACCTTGCTGGGGGACTTTCCAGCCTCCATGCTGCGGGTGTATCCGGTCTACACCGTGATCGCCGAGAAGTACCAGGCCATGGTGATGCTGGGGCAGGCGAACAGCCGCATGAAGGACTTCTTCGATCTCGCGGTGATTGCCCGGCGCACGGAACTGGAGGGCGCCACGCTGGCCGCAGCCATCGCCGCCACCTTTGCCCGGCGCCAGACGGCACTGCCGACCGAGCGGCCCTTGGCACTGACCCGGCAGTTCAGCGAAGACGGCGCCAAGCTGCGCCAGTGGCAGGCCTTCCTGAGCAAGAACCGCATCGCGGCAGCCAGCCTTGGAGACACCGTCGCGTTGCTGGATGACCTGCTGTGCGCAACCCACCGAGGTCGCCGCCGCCCACAGTCAGGCAACGGCCACCTGGCGCCCTGAAGCCTCACGGTGGGTATGAGCAGCGGGTCCGGTCAAGGCAAACGCGCGATTCGTTTTTCGAGCAGGCGGTAGAAGCCGTCGATGTCCACCGCGTTGACCCACAGCGTGTTGGCCTTGCGCTTGGTGTAGCCGCGGAAGTCCACCACGGTGGCGCCGCTGGTGAATTCGCCCCGGGTCTCGATGTCCACCGGCACGCGCGCGCCCTTGAACAGCTCGGGCTGCAGCAGGTAGGCGATGACGCAGGGGTCGTACATCGGGCCCACCTTCACACCCCGGCGGCGCATGGCGTAGTCCATGGCCGAGTCCAGGATGTCGGCGACCACCTTGCCGGCGTTGTTGCCCATCTGGCGGAAGGGCGCGATGCGCTCGGGCGTGACGAGCACGCGCCGCGCGGCGTCGTGCGAGATCGCCGTGACCGGCACGCCGCTGCGGAACACCACCGACGCGGCCTCCGGGTCGGCGTACAGGTTGAAGGTGGCGGCCGGCGTGATGTTGCCGCCCACGCCCCACGAGCCACCGAGCACCACCACCTCGCTGATGGCGGCCTTGATGTCCGGCGCCATGTTGAGCGCGGCGGCGATGTTGGTCAGCGGGCCCAGGCCCACCACCACCACGCTGGCGGGCGCGGCGGCGCGCAGGGTGCTGATGAGGTAGTCCACCGCGTGGCCGGGCGCGAGCGGGCCGCGCGGCTCGTGCAGCGTGGGGCCGTCCAGGCCGGTCTTGCCGTGCACGTCGTCGGCGAAGATGGGGTCGCGGATCAGCGGCCGGGGGTAGCCGGCGTACACCGGCACCTCGGTGCGCCCGGCCCAGTCGCGCACGCGGCGCGTGTTCTTCTCGGTCACGCTCAGGGGCATGTTGCCCACCGAGACGGTGAGCGCGCGCACGTCCAGCCGCTCGGGCGCGGCCAGCGCGAAGAGCAGCGCGATGGCGTCGTCCTGGCCCGGGTCGGTGTCGATGATCACGGTGCGTTTCGTCGCCGGAATGGCTGGCAGCTGCTGCGCCGCCACGCCCAGCAGCACCTGGGTCTGCGCGTCCTGCGCGAACGCGGGCAGCAGGCCGGTGGCGGCCACGCCGGCCAGGGCCAGCGAACCGGTGGAAAGAAAACCGCGACGGGAAGCCAGGTCGATGGGCATGTTGTTTCAGTCCTTCAGGTTGAGGGTGGGCACCAGCTTCTGGTTGCGCGCGAATTCGGCCTGGGCAAAGCCGCCCAGCGCCTCGGGGGGATCCGCTGCCCGGCAGGGCGCCCTGCTCGGCGAGGCGGGCGCGCACGTCGGGGTCTTTCAGCGCGTCGTTGAGCGCTTCGTTGAGCTTGCTCACGATGGCGCCGGGCGTGCCCTTGGGCGCGAAGATGCCGGTCCAGGTGAGCACGTCGTAGCCCTTGAGGCCGGGCATCTCGTCGAAGGTGGGCACGTCGGGCAGCGAGGCGATGCGCTGCTTGCCGGTCACGCCCAGCGCCTTGAGGCTGCCGGCGCGCACGTGGGGAATGCTGCTCGCGCTGACCAGCATCGGCCAGGTCCACCTGCTTGCCCATCACGTCGTTGGCGATCTGCGCGCCGCCCCGGTAGGGCACGTGCGTGACGAAGATGCCCGAGCGCTGCTTGAGCTGTTCCATGGCGAGGTGCAGCACGGTGCCCACGCCCGAGGTGGCGTAGGTGTATTTGCCGGGCTCGGCCTTGGCGAGCTTGACGAAGTCGGCGTAGCTCTTGATCGGCAGGTCGGTGCGCGCCACCAGCAGCATGGGCGCGGTGTTGAGCATGCCCACGGGCACCAAGTCCTTGAGCGGGTCGAAGCGGTAGGCCGCCGGGTTGGCCAGCTTGCCGATGGCGATGGCGCTGTCGGGACCGGCCACCAGGGTGTAGCCATCGGGCGCGGCGTTCACGGCTTTCTGCAGGCCGATGGCGCCGCCGGCGCCGGCCACGTTCTCGATCACCACGGTCTGGTTGAGGCGCTCGCCCAGTTTGGTGGCGACCTGGCGGGCGATGAAGTCCACGCTGCCGCCGGCCGTGAACGGCACGATCAGCGTCACCGGTTTGGCCGTGGGCCAGGCGGGGCCCTGGGCGTGGGCCGAGAAGGCCAGCAGCAGCGAGGCGGCGAGGACGAGGCTTGAGCGTTCGTGGGCCATGGGGGTCTTTCAGGTGGGGATGGAAGCGGAAGAAAAAGAAGCGGCGCGCAGTGCGTCGAACTCGGCGGACCACTCGGTGCGCCAGCGGCGGCGCTGCGTGTCGTCGATCCACGCGCCGTCCAGGCCGTTGTGCATGAAGCCGCGCAGGTCGTCGAGGTGGAAACCGAAGTCGCGCACCATCATGGTCCACGCGCCGGTGGGCGTGACGTGGTGCAGGGTGGGGTCGTCGGTGTTGGGGTGGATGCGCAGGCCCAGGCCGGGCATGCGACGGATCGGGTGGTCCAGCGCCCAGCGCTCGGGCGGCAGCGTGCGCAGGTAGTAGGAGTTGGTGGGCACCACGGTGAACAGCACGCCGCGCCCGGCGCAGTAGCGCGCGAACTCCGGGTCGTCCACCACGGTGTAGCCGTGGTCGATGCGGTCCACCTGCAGCAGTTCCAGGGCGGTGCGCACGTTGGTCCAGGGCATGCCGAACTCGCCCGCGTGCGCGGTGGTCTTGAGGCCGGCGCGCCGCGCGTTCTGGTACGCCTGCGCGAACAGCTCGGGCGGGCGCTCGTTCTCGCGGTAGTCGATGCCGATGCCGATCACCTCGTCGCAGCGGTGCGCGCCGACCCACTCCACCATCTCGGTGGCGGCCTGCGGGCTGGCTTCGCGGTCCACTGCGGCGATGAGGCGGCCCACGATGCCCAGCGGCCGCTCGGCGTCGCGGATGGCCTGCACGATCGCGTCCTGCGCGGCGGCATAGGGAATGCCGGAGACCTGCACCGTGCCGGTGGGGTTCCAGAAGAACTCGGCATAACGCACGTGGTGCGCGGCCGCGTCTTCCAGGTACTCGATGGTGAGGCGGTAGAGGTCGGCCGGGGTGCGCACCAGTTGCGCGTCCAGCGAGCGCAGCACGCGCAGCACGCCCACGGGTTTTTCGCCACGGGTGTAGAAGCCGGCCACTTCTTCGTCCGTCAGCGGCGCGCCGGCGCGGCGGTTCAGCTCGGCGAAGGTGTCGCGCCGCACCGTGCCGAACAGATGGCAGTGCAGCTCCATCTTCGGGATGGCCTGCAGAAAGCGGTCCAGGGCCTGGTCGGCCGGGTCGGTCGTGGGGGGCATGCGGCCAGTCTAGGCAGGCGTGCTTGATAAGAGAAGTTTTAAGTTTCTATAATTTCATTCATCCGATTTATCACCAGGCCGCCGTGGAAAACCCCGCCATCCGCGCGCTCACGCTGCGCCACCTGCAGTTCTTTTCCGTGCTGATGCAGGAAGGCCACTTCGGCCGCGCGGCCAAGCGGCTGGCCATCACGCAGCCGGCGCTGAGCAACGCCATCAAGCAGATGGAGAAGCTGCTGGGCGCGCAGCTGCTCACGCGCAACACCCACCGGCTGGAGATCACGCCGCTGGGCACCGAGGTGCTGGCGCGCACCGACTTTCTCGTCAACACCGTGGACCTGGCCCTGCAGGACATCCACCACGTGGTGCAGCGCGGCCGCGCGCTGGTGCGCGTGGGCGTGATCCCCTCGGCCAGCACGCGGCTGGCGGCGGCGGTCAACGCCTTCAAGCCCACGGGCGGGCCGGCGGTGGAATTCGTCTGGCGCGACGCGCCCTCCACCGTGCTGCTGCAGGAGGTGCGCGAAGGCCGGCTGGACCTGGCCCTGGCCGCCATCACCGAGCCGCCGGGCGGCCTCACCTGCATCGACCTCTTTCAAGACCCGCTGGTGCTGGTGGTGCGGCGCGACCACCCCTTGGCGCGCGAGGGCAAGGCGAGCTGGAAGGCCATCGGCCATGAACGCCTGGTGCTGTTCGAAAGCGGCAGCATGCCCGCCCTGGGCGAGCCGGCGCGCGCGCAGTTCGGCCAGCAGGGCGCGCAGGCGCCGTACCACGTGCGTTACTCGGAAACGCTGTACGCCCTGGTGCGCGGCGGCATGGCGCTGGGCCTCATGCCCCAGCTCTACACCACCTCGCTGCACGACCCCGAGCTGGCCGTGCTCGCGCTGCAGGACCCGCGCATCGAACGCCGCGTGGTGCTGGTCTACCGGCCCGGCCCCATGCGCAACGCGGCGGCGAAAGACTTCATCGACTTCCTGCGCGAGCACCTCACCCAGCCGAAGAAGCCGAAGGTGAGGCGCTTCACGCGCAAGGCCGGACCGAAGCTCAGTCCAGGCTGACGTTGGCCGCCTTGGCCACCGCGCTCCAGTCCGCCCCCTCGGCCTTGATGACCGCCGCCGTCTCCTCGGGGCTGCGCCCGGTCACGTGCAAACCCTGCGCGTCCAGGCTCTTCTGGAACTCGGGGTCCGAGGTGATGGCCTTGATTTCGGCGGACAGCCGCGCGATCACCGCCGGCGGCGTGCCCGTGGGCGCGTACAGGCCGATCCACGCGTTGCGCGCGGTGCCCAGGCCCTGGTTCTTCAGCAGCGGCACACCGGCGAAGCGCGGCGACGGCGTGTCACCCAGCACGGCCAGCGCGCGCAGCTTGCCCGCGTCGATGTGCTGCGCCACCAGCGAGTACGACAGGCTCGACACCTGCACCTGGTCGCCCAGCAGGCCGTTGAGCGCGGGCCCACCGCCCTGGTAGGGCACGTCCACGATGCGCGCGCCCAGCTTCTCGTTGACCTGCGCCATGAACAGGTGCGACGAGCTGCCGATGCCGAAATGGCCCCAGTTCAGCTTGCCCGGGTGGGCGCGGTCGTACTGCACCAGCTCCTGGATGCTGCGGATCGGCAGGCCCGCGCTCACCACCACGGCGGTGTCGATGCGGCTGATCTCCGAGATCGGCGCGAAATCGCCCACCGCGTACGGCAGCTTCTTGTAGATCGCGGGGTTGATCACCAGCGTGTCGCTCAGCAGGATACACAGCGTGTGCCCGTCGGGCGCGGCGGACTTGCAGGCGTTGGCGCCGATGATGCCGTTGCCGCCCGCGCGGTTCTCCACCATCACCGGCTGGCCGAGCTGTTTCGAGAGCCGGTCGCTCACGCGCCGCGCCACGAGATCCACCGGGCCACCGGCCGCGAGCGGCACGATCACCTTCACGGCGCGGCTCGGGTAGGCGGTCTGCGCGCCGCAGGTGCCGGCGAACAGGGCCAGCGCGAGGGTCAGGAAAGCACTTGTCTTCATGGCTCAGTCCCCTCAGTCCAGTTGAATGCCGGTCTGGCGCACCAGCTCGCCCCAGACCTCGCGGTCCTTCTTCAGGAAGGCGGCGAACTCTTCCGGTGTCTGCGCGCGGGTGCGCATGGCCATGGTCTGGTTCTGCTCGCGCATGGCGGGGGTCTGCATCGCGGCGGTGATCTGCGCGTTGAGCTTGTTGACGATGCCGCGCGGCGTGCCGGCCGGCGCCATGAGGCCGAACCAGGTGAAGGTGCCGGGGTCGCCCACGCCGGCCTCGGTCAGCGTCGGCACCTCGGGCAGCTGCGCGGAGCGCGTGGGCGCCAGCACCGCCAGGGCGCGCATCTTGCCGGCCTTGGCCTGCGCCACGATGCCGGGGTTGCCCACCGACACGTAGAGCACCTGGATGTCGCCCGTGAGGAAGGCCTGCATCATCGGGCCGAAGCCGTTGAAGGGCACGTGCAGCAGGTCGGTCTTGGTGGCGCGCTTGAGCCACTCCATGGTGAGGTGCGTGTCCGAGCCGTTGCCGAACGATCCGTAGGCCAGCTTGCCCGGGTGCTTCTGCGCGTGCGCGATCAGCTCCTTCATGCTGTTCACCGGCACCGAGGGCGAGACGAGGAAGACCATGTCCGGCACCACCAGCGGCGTGACCGCCTCGAAGTCCTTCGCGGCGTCGTAGGGCAGCTTGCGGTAGAGGTGCGGGTTGATCGACAACGAACTGCCGCTGACCACGCACAGCGTGCTGCCGTCGGGCGGGGCCTTGGCGCAGGTGTCGGTGCCGATGATGGTGTTGGCGCCGGGCCGGTTCTCCACCACGAAGGAGGGGCCGTTCTTCTCGGTGAGGATCTGGCTCAGCAGCCGCGTCACCACGTCGGGCGCGCCGCCCGCGCCCAGCGGCACGATGAGGCGCACGGGCTTGGTGGGGTAGGCTGCCTCGGGCTGTGCCCAGGCGGGGGCCGCGCAGGCCAGGGCCAGCGCGCCGACCGCCAGGCGGCCCAGGCCCATCCAGCTTGTCGTTGTCTTCATGTCTCTTGTCTCCTTGTTATCAAAAATCCGGAACAGGGTTCGCCTAGCCCGAGAGGTGCCGGCCCGCGCGCTGAATGCGATCGGCCAGCAGGCCGGCCGGCGCGCCGGCGGCCAGCAGGATGACCAGCTTGGTCAGGAACAGCTCGCGCTGCGGCGCGGGCACCTGGTCGATCGCGCCGGCGAGGTCGACGAAATCGCGTTCGGCAAAGGTGGCCGAAGAAGAGGCGTTGTCGGTGGTGGTGCTCATTGCAGTTCCTCGGTGCGGGCGGCGCACAGGGCGATGTTCAGGGCTTCGTCCACCTGCTCGGGCGTGGCCTCGCGCCAGCGCGCGGCCACCCGGTTGTCGGGGCGGACGAGATAACAGCTGCCCGGGCGCGCGTCGAACAGCCGGCCCACGGTGCTGTCCGCCTCGAAGCCCAGCACCTGCAGCGGCAGGGCGGCGAAGCGCGCGGCGTCGGTGAAAGCGATCAGCGTGAAGCGCGGGCCGAAGCGGTCGTACAGGCGTTCGCCCGCCGCGCCGACCACGGCATCGGGCACCAGCGCGCCTGGGCGGCAGGCGGGCCCGAAGTCGCCGCCGGCGTCCGCCGTGTTGAGCTGGCTGTCGGTGCAGTCGTGCGGCGGCGTGGCGTAGGGGTCGAACAGGTTGCCCAGGAAGTTCTCGCTCAGCGAGAGCGAGAGGATCGCCTCGCGCACCAGCGCAATGCCCGGCGAGGGCGTGGTGATGAAGATGGTGGTGCGCGTGAGCTCAGCCAGCGTGGCCAGCAGCGCGCCCCGGCGCTCCTGCGTGTACGAGTCCAGCAGCTGCGGGTCGGACACGCCCTGGACCACGCGCGCCAGCTTCCAGGCCAGGTTGTGCGCGTCTTCGTAACCGTGGTTCACGCCGCGCCCGCCGAAGATCGGCACCTGGTGCGCCGCGTCGCCCGCGAACAGCACGCGCCCCGTGTTGTAGGTGGGCAGCGACACCGCGTTGGCCTTGTAGACCGAGGTCAGCACCAGCTCGTAGTTCGGCTCGATGCCCATCAGCTCGAAGTGCGCGCGGATGCGCGCATGCACCTGCGCGGGCTGCATCTCGGTCTCGGCGTCCTGGTCGTCCATCAGCTGGAAGTCCAGCCGCCACATGTCGAACGGCGCCTTGTGCATCAGCACCGTCTTGCCCGGCAGGTAGGGCGGGCTGAAGAACAGGCGCCGGCCTTCGGGCAGCGGCTCCTTGCAGAGGATGTCGTTGATGACGAAGCGCTGCGAATACGAGGTGCCCTCGTAGTCGATGCCCACGCTGCGCCGTGTGAGGCCGCGCGGGCCGTCGGCCGCCACGAGGTAGGCCGCGTCCAGCGTGCAGGCGCCCTCGGGCGTGGACACCGAGAGCCGCACCCCCTCGTCGCCCGCCTCGATCTGCGTCACCGTGTGCTGGTAGCGCACGTCCGACAGGCCGCTGGCCAGCAGCTCGTCGAGCAGCAGCTGTTCCATCCAGCACTGCTGCAGGTTGGTCTGGCCGTGTTTCTCGTGCGGCGGCGAGGCGATGTTCATCGAATGCACCTCCTGGCGGCCATAGAAGGTCCAGCCGGCCGACCAGGTGAGCGACTTCTCGAGCACGCGCTCGCCCACGCCGAGCTGGTCCAGGATCTGCATCGAGCGCCGGCTCATGGCCAGCGCGCGGCTGCCCTTGGAAATCGTGTCGCGCGCTTCGAGCACCACGGTGCGCACGCCCTCGCGGGCCAGGCCGAGCGCGGTGGCCAGGCCGACGGGGCCGGCGCCCACGATCACCACCTCGGCCGATGCGTTGTCCAGGCTGGCGAGCGGTTGGAGCGGCAGGGTTTGCCAGTTGAAATACATGGGAGGTTCTCTTTCTCTCTCAACGAAGAAAAGCGAGCAGGGCCCGGTTGAAGGCCTCGGGCTGCTCCAGGTTGCTCAGGTGGCCGGCGCGCTCGATGCGCGCGTGCGCCACGCCAGGGATGCGCGCCAGCAGCTGGCGCGTGACCGGCTCGGGGTACACGCGGTCCTGGTCCGAGGTGATCACCAGCGTGGGGCAGGCGATCTGCTCCAGGCGGTCGCCCCGGTCCTGCCGCGTAGAGGCGACCAGCACCGCCAGGTAGTTCTTCAGGCGGATGCGCTGCATCGCCTCGGCCGCGCTGCGCAGCGCCTCGGGCGCGGCGTCGGGCGCGCACATGGCGCGGGCCTGGTCCATGCCGAAACTGGCCGGCACCTGCCCACCCTGAAACGCCGCCGAGCGCTCGGCGATGAAGCGGTCCACCTCGTCGGCCCCCATCGCGTCAAAACCCGGGCTGCTGTCTGCCAGCACCAGCGAGGCCACGCGCTCGGGGTGGCGCAGCGCCAGCGAGCGCGCCACGCGGCTGCCCATGGACAGGCCCACCAGGTGCGCGCGCGGCACCTGGAAATGGTCCAGCACCGCCAGCAGGTCGGCGCCGAAATCGCGGTGAAAGTCCAGCGCGCCTTCAATGTCGCCGCTGCCGCCGTAGCCGCGCAGGTCCACGCTGGCGGCGGTGAAGCCCTGCTGCGCCAGCGCCTTCATCTGCGCCCGCCAGGTGTGGCGGTCACCGCCCATGCCGTGCACCATGAGCACCAGCGGCCCCTGGCCGGCCACGCTCACCGCCAGGTGCGGCGACGGCGGCGTGCGCGCCACGGTGATCGTCTGCGAGTCCATGGCCCGGCTCAGCCCCGCGCCGGCAGGGCCAGCGCGTCGATCAGCACAAACGCCACCGAGGCCGGCGCCGCCGTGCGGTTGCTCCAGCCGTGGCTGGTGCCGCGCTGCACCAGCACGTCGCCGGTTTTCAGCAGCGTCTCGCCCTCGTCCATCACCGCCCAGATCTCGCCCGAGAGCACGATGGCGTAATCCACCGACGCGGTGGTGTGCATGCCCACCGTCTTGCCCTTGCGGGTGGCCGAGCCGGCCAGGTCGTGGCCCATCGCGGCGAAGGCCGCGTGCTCGTCCCAGCCGTCCATGTAGCCCGCGTCGGGCGGGAACTGCACCACGCGGAACACGCTGCCGCCGGCGGGCGGGGCCAGCGTCACGTCCCCGCAGGGTTCGGCGGCGTCGCTGTTGTCGGCGGGGGTGCGAAAGGTTTTCCAGAGGTCCGTCACCACCGGGCCGGTGGCCGTCGTCCTCAACACGAACGGCGAAGCGCCGTCCTGCACGATCACCGAGCGGCCCGCCGCGTCGTGACCCGTCACCACACGGCGCACCGCGCCGAGCTTGTCTGTAGCCATGGTCTGTCTCCTTGAGCCGCGATGGTAGGGACGGCGCCGGATATGCGATACATGAGAATCGACATGGCAGTTCAACGACAATCGTTGAACTCGAACCCGACCCCGATGGAGCCCGCATGGACCTGAAACTGGTGGACTGTTTTCTGCGCGTGGTCGAAGCCGGCAGCATCAACAAGGCCGCGCTCGACATGGAGATCACCCAGCCCGCGCTCTCGCGCCGGCTCAACGCGCTCGAGCACGACCTCGGCATCCAGCTGCTGGTGCGCGAAGCGCGCGGCGTGAAACTCACCGAAGCCGGCACCCTGCTCTACAACGGCGCGCGGCCCCTGCTGCGCCAGGCCGAGCTGCTGCGCGACGAGCTCGGGCGCGAGGCGCGCACGCAGGTCTCCATCGGCCTGCCGTTCTCCATGCACCGGCTCATCACCGCGCCCTTTGCCGCCGCCGAGATCCAGCAGCGCTCGGCCGTGTCGCTGCGCATCTACGAAGGCTTCATCCACCACCTTCGCGAGTGGCAGCACCAGGGCCTGGTGGACGTGGCGATCATGGACTTCGAGGAAGGCAGCTCACCGCTGCACGACCAGACCCCGCTGGTGCGCGAGCCCCTGCTGCTGGTGGGCCCGGTGGACGCCGGCCTGCGCCCCGACCGCCCCGCCAGCGCCGAGAAGCTGGGCGCGTGCAAGCTCATCCTGCCGGGGCGGCCCAACCTCGTGCGCAAGAGCGTGGACGCCTACCTGAAACGCCACGGCCAGAAGTTTCGCCGCGCGGCCGACGCGGAGACCCTGCAGCTCTGCCTGTCGCTCGTGAAAGACGGGCTGGGCTACACCGTGATGCCCTACTGCGCGATGCACGACTTCCCGCAGATGAGCGAACTCAGCGCCACGCCCATCAAGGGCCTGACCATCACCTGGTCGCTCTACGTGAGCCAGGCGCGCCGCCACAGCGCGGGCGTGCGCTCCACCGCGTTGAGCCTGCAGCGCATGATGCTCGGCTTGGTCGAGCGCGGCGAGTGGCCGCTGGCGCAGGCGGTGGCTACTTGAAGAAGCGCTCCATCAGGCCTTCCTTCTTGATCTTGTCCGTGCGGTCCTGCTGCTTCTGCTCGGCCGGGCTCATGGCGGCCTGGTTGCAGCGCGCGGCCGCGCGTGGGAAGTCCTTCGCGCACACCTGGGCGCGGCGCTTGGCTTCGTCCCAGCCCTTGGTTTCGCCGTAGAAGCGCACGGCATACGGCATGGCTTCCTCGGCCCGGCTGAAGTACGCCAGGCCCTGGTCCACCACGCGTTGCGCGGCGGGCACCTGGCGGTTGTCCTTCAGCTTGCTGCTGCGCTCCTTGTAGGTGATCCAGGCGCGGTCGGCCTCGGCGTTGAAGTTCGCTTCCAGCATCTGGCTGGGGTCGGCCGGGCGCGGGGTGCGGGGTGCCGGCGGCGCTTCGTTGGTCGCGACGTACAGCGCGAACAGGGGCACGGCGTGCGAGGCCGTGGGCGCCGCCACCGCCTTGCGCGCGGTTTCGAGCGCGTCCGGCGCGTTCGGGGCGTCGATCACCTTGAAGGCCAGCGCGTAGTTGCGCAGCAGGTTCGCGGTGTTGCGCTCCTGGCGCGCGGCGTCCAGCGGCTTCTTCTTGGCCTCCCGCTCCACGGCGATCGCCGGGAAGGCGGCGGCGGTTTCCGCCATCGCGTCCAGCCGCTTGAGGGTGGACGGGTGCGAGCCGGCCACCTTCTCGAAGCCCTTGGTGAGCTCGAAGGACAACTGGCTGGCCGCGGCGGCCACCTCACCCTGCGCGGCGGCGCCGGTAGCGGCAATGCCCTGGTTCAGCGGGTTGTTGGCCGCCGCACCGGGCCGGGGAGCCGGCGCGGTGGCGGCCTGCGCGCGGATCGCGGCCAGCAGGGCTTCCTGCTGCAGTTTCTCGCGCTTCTCCTGCTCGTCTTCCCAGGTGGCCAGCCGCTCCAGGAACGCCTTGATCCCGTGCTCGTAGGAATACCCGAGCTTGTGCGTGAGGCTGAGGCTGAAACGGTCCGCCGCGCTCTCTTCGGACTGGCTGTAGATGGTGGTCACCAGCCCGCGCCCGAGCGTGTAGGTGGTGAGCAGCGTGTCCACCTTGTTCCAGCGCGCCGCCTCGCCGGTCTTGAGCGTCAGGCCCACGCCCAGCCCGAGCACCGAGGTCACGGTGTCGGCGTCGGCCACCGCGCTTTCCAGCTGGTGGTAGTGCAGGTAGATGTGCGCGAACTCGTGGCTGAGCAGGGCGACAAGTTCGTCTTCGCTCTCCATGTCGGTCAACCACGACAGCGAGATGTAGATGTTGCCGGCGCCGGTGGCATAGGCGTCGAGCGCGTGGCTGGCCAGCACGTGCACGCCGCCGGGCCAGTTGGGCACGCCGGCGGCGGTCTTGATGCGCTTGAGCAGGCCGTTCAGGTAGCGCTGCAGCTCGGGGGCGTTGACCAGCCCGAAACCGCGGGCGCGCTGGTTGAGCACGTCTTGCCGCACGTCGGGCCAGGTGCGCGCCACCGGCGGCGGCAGTTCGGCCAGCGGGTTGCTGGGCCCCGAACCGCGGATCTGGGATATGACGGGCAGCGAGGCAATGCTCTGCGGCATGGTCTCGCAGCCGGCCAGCAAGCCCACCGCGAGCAAAGCCGCTGCCAATGCGGGTGCGCCACCACCCGGAAGCCGGCGACGGTCAGCACGCATTCTTGCCGGCTCCGGGGGTGCTGGTGGTCTGCGTGGTGGGCGCGATGCGGGCGGTGGTGCAGCCGGCCGAACTCCCCCGGCTGATGCGCACCTGCGGCCCTCTCACCCAGTAGTCTTTTCCTTTGTAGTTCACCCGGTGATGGCCCGCCTTGGTCTCCAGCACGTTCATCGGCAAGTCGGCCAGCGTGGCTCGCGTGTCCGTGCCCGAGTCGCCCACGTTGTTGTACAGATCCAGGGTGGTCTGGTTGCTGGGCATCAGGCCCACGATTTGGGACTGCGCCACAGCCCATGGGCTGGCGAAGACCGCGAAAAGACCGATTGCAATGACCTGATTTTTCAAGAGACACCTCGCCTGAAATCTCAAAACAATGGGTGAATTCACATGGAAGGCGTTGCCCGCCTGGGCCGCGCAGTGGGCTCGAACAGAAAGTTCTTCAACCGCCGGACCACGTCCAACCCCTCGGCCACCAGCGTCATGCCCACCAGCTCCGCCACCGGCACCATCCCGATCCGAAAAACTTTTTGTAACAACGCGATCAGAATCATGGCGGCAATGGTCTGCAGCGTCAATCGAACGATCCAGCCCAGCCCCTTCAAAAGCCGCGGGGTGGCCCATTTGGCCCATTCAGGCGATGCCCGGTAGCGCCTGCGCCAACGCTGAAAGTCCGGAAACGCATGGAGGTGGCGCCAGAACGCCCACACCCGGCGCCGCACCAGGTTCCACAGCAGGTGGATCAGAAAGACCACGGCCACCACCACCAGGGACGGCAGGAACAGCTCCTTGCGCGAGGGCTTGTCCCATTCGGCGCTGACCAGGTACCGGTCGCCAAAAGTCAGGAAATTGTCCAGCGCCATGGCGTGCACGTGAATCCCGGGCAGCAGCCCGTGCACGGGCGAGTGAACAAAGTCGTTGTAGCCCGGCACGTTCGCCCCCACCATGACGAACTTGTCCTTCAGGTGGGCATTGATCTCCACCGGGTTCATGACATTCAACTGGTCCATCGACAAGGTGGCGTGGTAAGGGCACAGCGGCAGCTTGTGCTCGGGCTCCCAGAGTTTGCGCAACACCCCGGGAATCAGGCGCGACCAGCTCGGCTCACCCCGGACGCAGTTCTTCAGGGTCGCGGCGCGCTGCTCCTTGGCCGAGTTGAGGCCCCACACCAGCGCCATCGGGCCCACCTCCGGGCCCAGTTTCTTGTCCAGCTGGGCCATGGCCAGGGCGGCGCTGCGGTAGGTGGGATCCCCCGGGCCGCCTGGGCCGTGGTGCCAACCCTCGACGGTGCGGTGGCGGCTCAGCTCGTAAGTCCAGGCCAGGCCGTCGAGCGGATCGGGGAAATAGTCCACCCCCACCAGGGTGGCGCACGCCGCCATGCCCTTGTCATTCATGAGTTCCTTGCGCACCGCCAACGGTGTGATCCCGTTGGACGGCAGCGCCGCCAGAAACACCGGGACCGCATGCTCCTTCTTCTTCGGGTTCTGGATCTCGCACAGCGCTTCGGCCAGTTGCGAGATCGTCTTGTCGTCTCGCACCTGGCCGAACGTGATGTCCAGAAAAATGGCCTTGGGCAGCGCGTTCGTGTCTGCCACCAGGCGCTTGAGGTTGCTGGCGTGCTCCCCGTAGCTGATGGGCCAGGCGCTGCCCGTGCCGGTGAGAAATTCTTCGTCGTACAGAAGAACGGTGATCTGGTCGCGGGCTTGCGAGGGATAACTCCATTGCGCGGTGAGCGGCGCCTGGGCCCGGGCGAGGAAGCGCGTCAACACCGCGCCCTTGGCATTCAATGCATCGCCGATCGCCAGAAAGACGATCGACACCAGCATGAGCATCACGACCGACAGCAAAAGAATGGGCCACCGTGGGCAGCGCCATTGCTTGCTGTTGTCGCAAAAACTCAAGGCCTCCTTCAGCCACTGAAAGCGCGCTTGCTCACCCACATCAGCCCCCCGCCCAATGCCATGCGATCAGCCATGATCAAGGGCCGCGCCGCGAATTGCAAGCAAATGTATGCAGCGCGCGATGCGCGGCCTGCGGGCCCGGGGGGCGCGCCGGCTAGGGGCGCGGCAGCGGTGCGGGGGCAAGCCCCTGGCGCATCAGCAGCTCCACGCTGCCGCCGCCTTTCGGCGTGCCGCGGGCGTTGTTGTTCTTGTCGCCATCGCTGCCGTCCAGAAACACGAACTCGTCGCAGGCCGCCACGAAGGCGGGCGAAGCGCTGTGCTGGCCGAAGCCGTAGACCACGTGTCCGTGCTCCTGAATGCGACCCACGAGGCCGACGAAATCGCTGTCGCAAGACGCGATGCAGATGCCGTCCACCCGGCCCCGGTGCAGCCGCTCCATCACGTCCATGATGAGCGCGGCGTCGCTCGCGTTCTTGCCCTGCGAGTAGTGGAACTGCTGCACCGGCCGGATGCCCAGCGGATGCAACCACTTCTTCCAGGAGAGCAGGAAGTCGGTGGTCCAGTCGCCATACGCGCAGCACAGCGTGGGCCTGCCGCGCTGGTTCACCAGCCGCATGAGCTGCTCGGCGTGCTGGCCGCTCACGTTCTCGGCGTCGATGTAGACGGCCAGGCGCGGGCGGCGACGATGGTGGTGGGAGAGATGAGACGAAGAAATGCGGGGATGTTGCATGTGCCTTCCCTATCAGGTGGGTGATACCACCGCCCCCTTTGTGAGAGGGCGGTGGCCCGAACGGGTTGGCATACCGGGACGATTACTCAGGACCGGCGAGCCTCGCGGCTCCCCGTCCGGGCCACCAAAAAAGCGGTAGGCACAGACGGAGATAGCCGCAGCGCGTGAGCGTTGCAGCTATCTCGGTGAGTATTCGTCTTCGGGATGCCAATCCCGGTCGTACTTTCGATGTACGACGCGGTGAGTATAGGGCAGCTTGGCAAGGGAACGATTGAGAGCCTAGGTTGTGATCAACCGCTGGTTATCTCATGATAGATCGCACAGACCAACTAGCAACCCTGCCATTGCCAACTCTTTTAACCATTCTTCACAGCAACAAGATCTATTTCAGAATGGGCCCTTATCTGTTCAGTGGCGGTTCGGGCCCCTCAGCACAGAAAAGCTCCGACGAAATTTCCGCAAGTCACTTTAATGGAATACTCTTGACCTTAAGTAATCAGAAGACATAGTTGGTATGGGAGGAAAACCAAAGAGTCTGAGTTCACTTATTGATAAGCACGAAATTCGTTTCAAATGCCTCTCCTGCGCTCATCAGCTTTCGATTGGCCTTCATACACAACTTACAACTACTCCGGCCTTATCACAAGAGGAGTTCAATGCCTACTTTTGCTGCACCTTCGCTTTGAAGTTCTTGAATTGCGATGCATTGGCCGACGCTGTTGTTTCCACTAAGGACTGAAACTTTACGATTGCAGCCTCGCTTCGTTCCAAGCTCTTGAGACCATCGTTTAGGGCCTCTTCCAAGTGAATTGCAAGGGGCGCTGTAAGCTCCACAATTTCAGACCAAATTTTTTGCGCATCCTTCGGCGATACACGATCTCCGAACGAAAGACGATACAAGTTAGATACTCTTTTCCCAAGGAATGTCTCGATACAAGCGGCAAGGGCACTAACGAGAAGATAAATGGAACCTCGCTTGCGGAAAAACGCTAGTTGTTTATCTTCAGTCTTGGTCAATGCAGAATTTGATCTGTTTTTCTGCGTAAGCGTAAGTTTCCTTTGCTCTACCGCCCTCAGAAGGCTGAAGGAGAACACGATATGTGTGGCAGAAGTCTCCTCATTGAAGTACCTAGAATAGAGGCGGTCGTTGATCCAGATATTTGTTTTCTGGTTGTAGGCCGTCACTGGATCGCCGTGAAATGCAGCCAAACTTTGGCCAACAGTATACGAGGGAAGTAGATTTGGTCGCCGTGCAATAGCATCGCCAGAACCGCCTCTTCGACCACCTTCATACTCTGCGTTCGGAATCCTGCTCATCTGATCCTTTAGTCGCTTTTGTACGCTATCGGTACTTCTAAAGTCGGATGCAGTCACTTTATTCTGACTGTTGTTGAACTGAATGATGCTGTGGACCAAATCACTATCACTGGTCTTAACAAACCTAGCGGGGATTTGAAGTTTTGAACTAGGCACCTTGGAAAGTGAACCGAGAGCGCCGGTGGTCTGAGCACCATTAACAATCGACATACCTGAGATCTTCAGTTGCTGCTTCCGCCCAACATTGATCAGCTCAAAATCATTAACCAGGATTGTCAGTCCATTGTTGTAAACCCAAAAATTCTGCGGCTCACCTTCAGCCGTCTTCTTGATACCATTATTAATATTTGAGTCACTAGATCTCGATCCAAGATAATCTCTCACATTGGCCGAGAAAATTTTGGTTTTATGTTTCTTGTAAGTTCGATGCAGAAATACTGCTGGAACAGAGGTTACAAATGCATTCCAATCCGTTTCCGCCACCTCGTAACCGTGAGGGATATCAATGAGAAATTCATCATTGACAAGAATCGGGGAAAGTGTTTCGCTATACCAAGTCTCGAATGTGGCACGGCCAACTTCGGACACTGAGGTAGCCACATTTCGCTCAGAAAAATGACGTTTGAGAGCGGCAACAGCTGTCTCTTCGACAGTCTTGAGTTCGCTTTTTACCTGAGTGGATTCAGGAAGATTATGGACATACCAAATATAGAGCTTCTTTATTTCACCATTGTCTATTCCTTGACGAAGCTGCATTGCGGCTGATCGAATTCGCTCCGGCAACTCTTTCGATGATGCCTGAAGAAGCCAGCTGATTGCAGTATTGAGATCAGAGGCTTTATTCGCTGGCGCGCTCTGCTTTTGCCTTGTCGCGAGGTAGCATTGCGTAACGACAGCGTAGCCTTCATTCTCATCAATGTAGACAATGTCACATTTTTTATCATCACTCCCATCGGTGATAGCATCCGCCGCCACTGTGGCTAGGTCTTCTATATTGAACCGTAACCCAAGCGCGAAGAGTCCTAGAGCGTTGTCTCCGTAGGCTGTAAGGTCTGTTCTAGCTTGGTAGGCTGTCTCCCATGCCTTTGTCATTTCATTCCCTTGAATCTTGATGAAGGAGCTGAAAATATAGCCCGAATCTGCAAAGAACGATGGGGCATGCTGAGATCGATAGCTGGGGCTGTGCCAAAGTTGGCAATGTTTGGCAACAAGCCACGAGCCAGACGAACTATGCCGCTGACAAATAAAAGGACTCTTCCGCCTTGTGGAAGCCTGTGTCCCCCATAAATTTTTCGTCGTCGTTGCGAGGGCGAGATTTTTGGGCGCTGTAGTGTCAGTCCATCACCCAGAGGTGGGCAGGTACGTGTAAACAATTCATTCGATTGAACTTTCACTGCAAGACTTTCTTTCAATCCAACACCGGCACCGGCAACCTCGCTTCCACCCCTAAATCCCCCCGCCTCCCACGCCGCGCGCACTCCCGCGCCGCATCCCAACAAAAACAACCACTTAGAAGCGCTCCCCAGGGTATTCCCGGACATGGAGCGGGCTGGCGCACGACTTGCAAATCAGCGTGTCGCCCCCCGCCCCCAACAAAGCACCGGAGACATCCCGTCATGGAAACCTTCTACGAGGTCATGCGCCGCAAAGGCATTTCGCGCCGCAGCTTTCTCAAATACTGCTCGCTCACGGCCACCTCGCTGGGGTTGGCGCCTTCCTTTGTGCCGCAGATCGCGCACGCCATGGAAAACAAGCCGCGCACACCGGTGCTGTGGCTGCACGGGCTGGAATGCACCTGCTGCACCGAATCGTTCATCCGCAGCGCCCACCCGCTGGCCAAAGACGTGGTGCTCTCCATGATCTCGCTGGACTACGACGACACGCTCATGGCCGCCGCCGGCCACCAGGCCGAGGCGATCCTCGAAGAGATCATGACGAAGTACAAGGGCCAGTACATCCTGGCCGTGGAAGGCAACCCGCCGCTGAACGAAGACGGCATGTTCTGCATCCAGTCGGGCAAGCCTTTCGTTGAAAAGCTCAAGCACGTGGCGAAGGACGCCAAGGCCATCATCGCCTGGGGTTCGTGCGCTTCCTGGGGTTGCGTGCAGGCGGCCAAGCCGAACCCGACGCAGGCCACGCCGATCCACAAGGTGATCACCGACAAGCCCATCATCAAGGTGCCGGGCTGCCCGCCCATCCCCGAGGTGATGACGGGTGTCATCACCTACATGCTCACCTTCGACCGCGTGCCCGAGCTGGACCGCCAAGGCCGCCCGAAGATGTTTTACAGCCAGCGCATCCACGACAAGTGCTACCGCCGCCCGCATTTCGACGCGGGCCAGTTCGTGGAGGCGTGGGACGACGAGTCCGCACGCAAGGGCTATTGCCTCTACAAGGTGGGCTGCAAGGGCCCCACCACCTACAACGCCTGCTCCACCGTGCAGTGGAACGAGGGCACGAGCTTCCCCATCAAGGCGGGCCACGGCTGCATCGGCTGTTCGGAAGACGGCTTCTGGGACAAGGGTTCGTTCTACGACCGCCTGACCGACATCCACGCCTTCGGCATCGAAGCCAACGCCGACCAGATCGGCGCCACCGCCGCCGGCGTGGTGGGCGCGGCCGTGGCGGCGCATGCCGCCATCTCGGTGCGCAAGCGCGCCCGCGACACCCGCAAGACCGACGCACCCGCCAGCCACTGACACCCCACAACCAGAACGAACACGAGGAACACCAGATGGGTGCTTACGAAACTCAAGGCTTCCGCATGGACAACACGGGCCGGCGCATCGTCGTCGACCCGGTGACGCGCATCGAAGGCCACATGCGCTGCGAGGTGAACCTCGACAGCAACAACGTGATCCGCAACGCGGTGTCCACCGGCACCATGTGGCGCGGGCTGGAGGTGATCCTGAAGGGCCGCGACCCGCGCGACGCCTGGGCGTTCGTGGAACGCATCTGCGGCGTGTGCACCGGCTGCCACGCGCTGGCCTCGGTGCGCGCGGTGGAAGACGCGCTGGGCATCCGCATTCCGCTGAATGCCCACCTCATCCGCGAGATGATGGCCAAGACGCTGCAGGTACACGACCACGCGGTGCATTTCTACCACCTGCACGCGCTGGACTGGGTGGACGTGGTCTCGTGCCTGAAGGCGGACCCGAAGAAGACCAGCGATCTGCAGCACATCGTGTCGCCTTCGCACCCGCTGTCGTCGCCGGGCTACTTCCGCGACGTGCAGAACCGGCTCAAGAAGTTCGTGGAGAGCGGCCAGCTCGGCCCCTTCGCGAACGGCTACTGGGGCTCCAAGGCCTATGTGCTGCCGCCCGAGGCCAACCTGATGGCCGTCACCCACTACCTGGAGGCGCTGGACCTGCAGAAGGAATGGGTGAAGGTGCACACCATCTTCGGCGGCAAGAACCCGCACCCGAACTACCTGGTGGGCGGCGTGCCCTGCGCGATCAACATCGATGGCAACGGCGCGGCCGGCGCCCCGATCAACATGGAGCGGCTGAATTTCGTGCAGGCCCGCATCCAGGAGATGATCGATTTCAACAACAACGTCTACATCCCGGACGTGCTGGCCATCGGCACCATCTACAAGCAAGCCGGCTGGCTGTACGGCGGCGGCCTCTCGGCCACCAACGTGGCGGACTACGGCACGTATGAGAAGGTGCCTTACGACCACAGCACGCACCAGCTGCCCGGCGGCGTGATCCTGAATGGCGACTGGAACAAGATCCACGAGATCGACCCGCGCGACCCCGAGCAGGTGCAGGAGTTCGTGACGCACAGCTGGTACAAGTACGGCGACGAAACCAAGGGCCTGCACCCCTGGGACGGCGTGACCGAGGCCAACTACACGCCCGAGGGCCCGAACTTCAAGGGCACGCGCACCAAGATCGAGAACCTCGACGAGTCGGCCAAGTACTCGTGGATCAAGTCGCCGCGCTGGCGCGGCCACGCGGTGGAGGTGGGCCCGCTCTCGCGCTACATCCTGGGCTATGCGCATGCCACGCAAGGCAACAAGTTCTGCCAGCGCGTGAAGCAGCAGGTGGACGAGGCCGCGGTGGCGATCAACAGCGCCATCCCGAAGGCGCTGGGCATGCCCGAGACCAAGTACAGCGCCAAGCAGCTGCTGCCCACCACCATCGGCCGCACGCTGGCGCGCGCGCTGGAGAGCCAGTACGCCGCCGAGATGATGATGGACGACTTCAAGCAGCTGGTCGGCAACATCAAGGCCGGCGACACCAGCACGGCCAACATCGAGAAGTGGGACCCGAGCACCTGGCCGAAGGAGGCCAAGGGCGTGGGCACGGTGGCCGCGCCGCGCGGCATGCTGGGCCACTGGATCCGCATCAAGGACGGCAAGATCGAGAACTACCAGTGCGTGGTGCCCACCACCTGGAACGGCTCGCCGCGCGACCACAAGGGCCAGATCGGCGCCTTCGAGGCCTCGCTGATGAACACGCCCATGGTCAACCCCGAGCAGCCGCTGGAGATCCTGCGCACGCTGCACAGCTTCGACCCCTGCCTGGCCTGCTCCACCCACGTGATGAGCGAAGACGGCCAGGAGATGAGCCACGTCACGGTTCGCTGAACGCCCCCACAAGAACGAGGAGATTCCCCATGACATTCAAGAGCAACACCGCGCGCGGCCTGATCGCCGCCACCCTGCTGGCCGGCGCGGCCGGCGCCGCGCAGGCCCACACGGGCCACGGCACCAGCAGCCTGTTCGAGGGCCTGGTGCACCCCTTCGGGCCCGACCACCTGCTGGCCATGGTGGCCGTGGGCGTGTGGTCGGTCTCGGCGCTGCCGGCGAACAAGGCCTGGCAGGGCCCGGCCACCTTTCTGCTGGCGCTCATCGTCAGCGCCACGCTGGGCATGCTCGGTGTGACGGTGCCCTACCTCGAACACGGCGTGTCGCTCTCGGTGGTGCTGTTCGGCGGCATGCTGCTGCTCGCGCGCCGCGCCACGGTGTCGCCGGCCATCGGCCTGGGGCTGATCGCCGCCGCCGCGTCGCTGCACGGCCTGGCGCACGGTTCCGAAACGCCCGAGAGCGGTTTCGCCGGTTACGCGGTGGGCTTTCTGTTCACCACCGCGCTGTTGCACGTGGGCGGCGTGGGCATCGGCCTGGGCATCCGGCGCTGGCTGGCCGAGCGCAGCGGCTGGGCGCTGGGCGGCCTGGGCGCGCTGCTGAGCGCCGCCGGCCTGTACCTCTTCGGCCAGCTCGCGGCCTGACGCGGCAGCACCCTCTTTCAAGGAGGTCACCATGTCCACCCCATCCTCCACGGCGCGCGCCAACGCGGACGCGCTCGAACTGCAGCAGGGCCAGACGATCCGCTCGGTCTATGTGTACGAGGTGCCGGTGCGCCTCTGGCACTGGATCAACGCGCTGTCGATCACCGTGCTGTGCGTCACCGGCTATTTCATCGGCCAGCCGCTGCCCACCATGCCGGGCGAGGCCAGCGCGAACTACCTCATGGGCTACATCCGTTTTGCCCACTTCGCGGCGGGCTACATCATGGCCGTGGGCCTGGTGGCGCGCGCCTACTGGGCGTTGGTGGGCAACCACCACGCCAAGGAGCTGTTCTGGGTGCCGATGTTCCAGAAGGCCTACTGGCGCGAGGTGTTCAACATGCTGCGCTGGTACCTGTTCCTGATCCCCAAGCCCAACCAGTACGTGGGCCACAACCCGCTGGCGCGGTTCGCGATGTTCGCGTTCTACCTGATGCTGTCGATCTTCATGATCGTCACCGGTTTTGCGCTGTACAGCGAGGGCTCGCAGGCCGGCTCGTGGCAGGACCACCTGTTCGGCTGGGTGATCCCGCTCATGGGCCAGAGCCAGGACGTGCACACCTGGCACCGCCTGGGCATGTGGGGCATCGTCACCTTCGTGCTGCTGCACATCTACGCGGCCATTCGCGAAGACATCATGGGCCGCCAGAGCATCGTGAGCACGATGATCTCCGGCCACCGCACGTTCAAGGAATGAGCGTGAAACGCGCAGCAGTTGCCTTCAAGCTCGCCCCGGCCCTGCCGCCGGTGGGCGTGCCGCTGCGCGTGCCCACGCACCCGGGGCGGCTGCTGGCGCGCACCTGCCTGCGCCCGCTCTCGCTCAACCAGAGCGAGGCCGCGCGGCTGCTGGGCCTGTCGCGCCGGCGGCTGCACGAGCTGGTGCACGGCCAGCGTGCGATGTCGCCCGACACCGCGATTCGCTGCGCGCGCGTCTTCCGCGTGGACGCGGGCTTCTGGCTCGCGCAGCAAGCCGCCTGGGACAGCTTCCACGCCTGGAAGCGCCTGCGCGCGGCCGCCCTTCTTTCTTCCACCTGATTTTTGTGAGCCTGCCCACCATGAGCCTCACCTCGCCTGAAAACGCCTGTCACCCCAGCGGTGACACCCCGCCTTCCGCCATCTGCGTGCTGGGCATCGGCAACCTGCTGTGGGCCGACGAAGGCTTCGGCGTGCGCTGCGTGGAAGCGCTGCAGCAGCGCCATCAGTTCGCGCCCCACGTGTCGCTGGTGGACGGCGGCACGCAAGGCCTGTACCTCATCCAGCACGTGCAGGCGGCCGACTGCCTTTTGATCTTCGATGCGATCGACTACGGCCTGGCCCCGGGCACGCTGAAGCTGGTGCGCGACGACGAGGTGCCGCGATTCCTGGGCGCGAAGAAGATGAGCCTGCACCAGACCGGTTTCCAGGAAGTGCTCTCGCTCGCCCAGCTCACCGGCCAGTACCCGGCCCAGGTGCTGCTGATCGGCTGCCAGCCGCAGGAGCTGGAGGACTACGGCGGCAGCCTGCGCCCGGTGGTGAAGGCCGCGATGGACGAAGCCCTGGCGCTGGCCGTGGCCGAGATCGCGCGCTGGGGCGGTGAGCCCGTGCCGCGCCGCGAGCCGCTGAGCGGGCGCGAGACCGTGACCATGGACGAGCTCGCGCTCGCCGCGTATGAGACCCAGCGCCCCGCGCCCGACGCGGCCTGCCGAGAAGGCGACGAGCGCTTCTTTCCGCAGGGTGCTTGAGATGTGCATCGGCATGCCCATGCAGGTCACGGCCATCGAGCCCGGCCACGCGCAGTGCGAAGGGCGCGGCGAGCGCCGCCGCGTGACCACCGCGCTGGTGGGCGACGTGGCGCCGGGCGACTGGCTGCTGGTGTTCCTGGGCGATGCGCGCGAGCGCATCGACGCCGAGCGCGCCAGCGAAGTGAACGCCGCGCTGAACCTGGTGCTGGGCGCCATGCAGGGCCAGGGCGCCGACGGCGAGGCCGGCTTCGAGCTGCCTTCGCGCATGAGCGCCGAGCAATTGCGCCAGCTCGCCCACGGTTGAATTCCCTTCTTCAGGAGACTTTGTCATGACCACCGAGACCGCTTTCCGCCCGCTGGCCGTCACCCCGCCCAGCACCGACCCCGCCGCGCCGCTGGTGATGCGCCTGGTGCGCGAGTTCGGCGCCGCCCTCGTCGACGAGACCAGCGTGGCCGACTGGGCCGCCCAGCCCGGCGACCGCGTGCTGCTGCTGGCCGGCGACGCCGTGCGCTTCCCCGAAGGCCAGGACGTGGCCGCCGTGCTGCCCGAGCTCATGAAGGTGTTTGCCGGCCGCTTCGCGGTGGCCGCCGTGCCGCGCGAGAGCGAAGACGCGGTGGCGCGCCGCTACGGCTCGCAGCGCTGGCCTTCGCTGCTGTTCTTCCGCGGCGGGCAATACGTCACCGCCATCGCCGGCATGCAGGACTGGGACGTGTACCTGCAAGGCGTGGACGCCGCGCTGCGCATGCCGCCTTCGCGCCCGCCCACCATCGGCATTCCCGTCGTGAGCAAGACGGCGGCTTCTTCTTCCAGCGACGCCGGCGGCTGCCACTGAACCCAAGGACACCCCATGAAAGACTTCCCCATTCCGCTCGTGGCCCTGGGCCCCGGCACGCAACCCGAAGACGAGTCGCTCGACTACCTGCCCCTGCCCAAGGACATGAGCACCTACCGCCCGCCGGTGCTGCCCGAGCCCGAGGAACTGGTGGGGCTGGACCAGGCGCGCGCCGCGCTGCAGCAGGTGCTGACCTTGCTGGAACAGGGGGCCGAGGGCGGTGCCCCGGGCCTGGTGCCGCTGCGCCAGCTCGCGCCGCGCGACTTCCGCATCATCAACCAGGTGCTGGGCGAGGGCGAGGCCAGCGCCATCGTGCAGCTGGGCGCGGGCAACCTGGAAGTGCGCGTGCAGGAGTCGGTGTTCGCCGGCGTCTGGCGCCTCATGACCTGGCGCCACGAGGAAGGCCGCGACGCCGAGCTGGTGGACGACGCGATCGAAGTCGGCCCGGTGCCTTCGCTGTTCGCCGCCACCGCCGCCGAAGACGTGTGGGCCAGCCCGCCGCAGTGGAACGGCCTGCTGCCGCCGAATGTGCAGAACGCACCGCTGCTGGTGGACGAGATCCGCGACCAGGTGGCGCGCTGGCAGCCCGGCCAGGTCTCGCACGTGGTCAACCTCACGCTGCTGCCCGTCACGCCCGAAGACATCGGCTTCCTGGACCACCAGCTCGGCACCGGCCGCGTGCTCATGCTCTCGCGCGGGTACGGCAACTGCCGCATCTCCAACACGCGGCTGCCGAACTGCTGGCGCGTGGTGTACTACAACTCCATGGACAAGGTGATCCTCAACACGGTGGAGGTGGTGGACATGCCCGAGGTGGCGATGGCCGCGCCCGAAGACCTGCGCGATTCGCACGAGCGCCTGCGCGAAGTGATGGCCTGGCTGGAGGCGGTATGAGCGGCGAGCACTTCGAGGGCTTCGAGGGCTCCTACCTCGGCAACCGCGAGGTGCTGCAAGCCGGCTCGCGCCTGGAGTGCAAGATCTGCTGGTGGGTCTACGACCCCGCCGTGGGCGACCCGCAGTGGCAGATCCCCGCCGGCACGCCCTTCGCCGACCTGCCGTCGCATTGGCGCTGCCCGAACTGTGATTGCGAGCCCGATCAGTTTTTGTTGTTGCCATGATGAACCGCGTGCAAGCCCTCGAAGACTTCTACCGGCATGTGCAGGCCGAGCGCATGCAGGGCGTTCCGCTGCTCAATGCCGCGCTGTGCGTGGAAGCGGTGGGCTTCGAGTGGGCGAGGACCGGTGACGAAGACCCCGTGGCCGAGGGCGTGCTCATCACGCCCTGGTTCATGAGCCTGGTGCGCCTGCCCGCGCAGCCGCTTCCGCACGGCGGCCAGGTGGGCCGCAGCTTCGTTCGCGATTTCGGCAGCGAGCGCTTTGACTTCATCGGCGCGCACGACCCCGCCGTGGGCTACCACGAGACCTGCGCGCTGTTCTCGCCCATGGGCGAGTTCGCCACGCAGGCCCTGGCGCGCGAGACCGCGCGCGAAGCGCTGGCGCTCACCCGACCCGCGCCCCAGGTCACCCCCCCACCCGTGCCCTCGCGCCGCGCCTTCTTCCTGGGAGGCCGCGCATGAACCTGGTCGCCCCCGGCGGTCTGGCCCACCTGGCGGGCGCCCTGCGCTTCACGCCAGGCGCGCCGCCGCCGCACAGCCTGCAGAGCACGCGCCAGGACTGGGCCGCGCGCATGGGCCACGGCGTGCCGCCGGCGCGCCTGCCCGGGCTGATGGCCAGCCTGTTCAACCTCTGCAGCCACGCGCACCGCCTGTGTTGCCAGCTCGCCATCGGCGCGGCCGCGCCCGGCCTGCTGCCGCCGCCCCAGGCCGTGGCCGAGCGCCTGCGCCGCGAGACCGCGGCCGAGCACCTCCGCCGCATCGGCCTGGACTGGCCGCGCCTGCTCGCACCGGGTGACGCGCCCACCGCGGCCCAGGCCGCCGCTGCGCTGCGCGGCTGCCCCTGGCCCGCGCAGGACGACCCCGCCCCCTGGCCCGCGCTGCGCCACTGGCTGCAGCACGCGCTGCTGCGCTTGCCCGCGAGCGACTGGCTCGCGGCCTGGCAGGCCGGCGGCACCGACTGGCTCGACACCTGGGCCCAGCGCCACGAACAGTGGCTGCCCCTGCTGCTGCGCCGCGCCCACAGCGCCGACGCCTTCGCCCCGCTCACGCACGAGACCGCGCTGCGCCCGCACGCCCACCCGCCCAGCCTGTGCATGTTGGGCGCCACGCTCGCGCACAAACCCGCCTTCGCGCTGCGCCCGCTGTGGCATGGCGCCTGCGCCCACACCGGCCCCTGGAGCCGCCTCGGTGCCGTGGCCGACGGCGTGCCGCTCACGCCCTGGGCGCTGCTGGGCACCCGCATCGCCGAGCTGGTGCGCCTCGCGCTCGACGGCGGCGACGCCTGCCTGGACTGGGGCGCCGTAGCCACCGGCCCCCGTCGCGGCCTGGCCTGGGTGGAGATGGCGCGTGGCCTGCTGGTGCATCAGGTCGAGGTGGACCCCGAGGCGCAGCGCGTGCTGGCCTGCCGCGTGGTCGCGCCGACCGAATGGAACTTCCACCCGCAAGGCGAGGTGGCGCAGCGCCTGGCGCGGCTCGACCCCGAGCTGCCCGACTGCGCGATCGCGCGGCGTGTGAACCTGCTGGTGGCCGCCTTCGACCCCTGCGTGCCCTTCGCCATCGAACACCTCGCGCGCGCCCCGGAGGTGGACCATGCATGAGGCCAGCCTCGCCGGCGGCGTGCTCCAGCTGGTGGAAGACACGGCCGCGCGCGAAGGCTTCCAGCGCCTGCTCGCGCTGCGGCTCGAGGCCGGCCAGCTCGCGGGCGTGGACGTGCGCGCGCTGCGCTTCGCATTGGAGGCGCTGGCCCCCGGCACGCTGCTCGAAGGCGCGGCGATCGAGATCGAAGAACCCCCGGGCCAGGCCTGGTGCCTGGGCTGTTCGCAGACCGTGGCCCTGGCCCAGCGCGGCGACGCCTGCCCGGCTTGCGGCAGTTTCCATCTGCAGCCGACCGGTGGCGCTGAATTGCGCGTGCTGGACATGCAGGTGGCCGATGATTGAACCCCCACGAAAACAGGAGACCGACCATGTGTGTCGTATGTGGATGCAGTGACCATGTCGCGGGCGCCGCCGTGGCCGCGCCGGCCGCGCTGCAGGTGAACCCCGCCAACGGCGACCTGCACTTCGGTGCCGGCGCCGCGCGCGTCTCGGTGCCCGGCATGAGCCAGGCGCGCGCCATCAAGCTGGAGACCGACATCCTCGGCGCCAACAACCGCGTGGCCGCGCACAACCGCGCGCACTTCCATGCGCACGGGGTGACCGCGCTCAACCTGGTGTCCAGCCCGGGCTCGGGCAAGACCACGCTGCTGTGCGCCACCATCGAGGCGCTCAAGGCGCGCGCACCCGGCCTGCACGTGGCGGTGATCGAGGGCGACCAGCAGACCAGCTTCGACGCCGACCGCATCCGCGCCACCGGCGCGCCCGCGATCCAGGTCAACACCGGCAAGGGCTGCCACCTCGACGCGCCCATGGTGGCCGAGGCCTTCGCGCGGCTGCACTCGCACCACGGTGATCACCATGACCACGATCACCACCATCACCACCACGACGAACACAGCCTGCTGTTCATCGAGAACGTGGGCAACCTGGTGTGCCCCGCCGTGTGGGACCTGGGCGAAGCCGCGAAGGTGGCCATCCTCTCGGTGACCGAGGGCGAGGACAAGCCGCTGAAGTACCCCGACATGTTCGCCGCCGCCTCGTTGATGGTGCTCAACAAGACCGACCTGCTGCCGCACGTGCGCTTCGACGTGGCGCGCTGCATCGAGCTCGCGCGGCGCGTGAACCCGGGCATCGAGGTGATCCAGCTCAGCGCCACCACCGGCGACGGCATGGACGCCTGGCTGCACTGGCTGGACCACCAGATGCACCACGACCACGATCATCACGTCCACGCATGATCGCCACCACCCCCGTGCTCGCCTGCGGCGCCTGGCTGAAGAACGCCGCGTGCCTGCTCGACGCGCAGGGCCGGGCCCACTGGACGGCGGTGCACGGCGACCTGAGCGACCCGGCCGCCTGCGCCGCGCTCGAAGCCTCGGCCCGCGCGCTGCTGCAACAGCACGGGCCGGTGGCCGCGGTGGCGCACGACCTGCACCCGGACTTCTTCAGCAGCCGACTGGCGATGGACCTCGCCGAATCGCTGGGCGTGCCCGCCATCGGTGTGCAGCACCACCACGCGCACATCGCGGCCGTGGTGGCCGAACACGGCATCGAAGGCCCGGTGATCGGCCTCGCACTCGACGGCGTGGGCCTGGGCGATGACGGCCAGGCCTGGGGCGGTGAACTGCTGCTGGTGGACGGCGCGCGCTGCCAGCGCCTGGGCCACCTGCACCCGCTGGCCCTGCCCGGCGGCGACCGCGCCGCGCGCGAGCCCTGGCGCATGGCCGCCAGCGCCCTGCACGCGCTGGGCCGGGGCGCGGAGACCGTGCCGCGCTTCGCCCCCGTGGTGGGCCAGGCCACGGCCAGCGGCGTGCAGCAGATGCTGGCGCGCGGGCTGAACTGCCCGCCCACCAGCAGCGCCGGTCGCTGGTTCGACGCCGCCGCCGCCGCGCTGGGCCTGAGCGTGCGCCAGACCGAGGAGGCCGAGGCCGCCATCGCGCTCGAAGCCGCCGCCGCGCGCTGGCTCGCCTTGCACCCGGCGCAGCCGCCCCTGCCCGCCTCGCTGGTGGACCTGCTCACCGACGCCCTGCCCGACGGCCAGCGCCGGCTCGACCTGCGCGGCCTGTTCGCCGCGCTGCTCGACGTGCGCACCGACCGCGTGGACGAGGCGGCGGCGGGTTTTCACCTCGCGCTGGCCGATGCGCTGGCGCACTGGGCCACGCGCGCCGCGCACGACCACGGCAGCACCACCGTGTGCCTGGGCGGCGGCTGCTTCTTCAACCGCCTGCTGCGCGAGCGCGTGACCGAGCGCCTGCGCGGCGCCGGCCTCGGCGTGCACCTGCCCGGCCCGCACGGCTGCGGCGACGCCGGCCTGGCCCTGGGCCAGGCCTGGGCGGCCGCGCGCCAGCTCGAATCCCCCGCTTCCGTTCAGACAACGCCCCACGAAAAGGAAACCGAACCATGTGCCTAGCCATCCCCGCGCGGCTGGTGGAGCTGCGGCCCAACGACCAGGCGGTGGTCGATCTCGGCGGCATCCGCAAGGAGATCTCCATCGCCCTGGTGGCCGATGTGGAGGTCGGCGACTACGTGATCGTGCACGTGGGCCACGCCATCGGCACCATCGACCCCGAAGAGGCGGAGCGCACGCTGGCGCTGTTCGCCGAGATGGCCCGTTTGAACGAGGAGGCCACACCATGAAATACATCGACGAATTCCGCGACGGTGAGATTGCCCAGCAGCTGGGTGTGCGCATCGCCGCCGAAGCCCACCCCGACCGAACCTACAGCTTCATGGAGTTCTGCGGCGGCCACACGCACGCGATCTCGCGCTACGGCGTGATGGAGCTGCTGCCGCCCAACGTGAAGATGGTGCACGGCCCGGGCTGCCCGGTCTGCGTGCTGCCCATCGGCCGCATCGACCAGGCGATCGGCCTGGCGCTCGCGCAGGGCGCCATCGTCTGCACCTACGGCGACACCATGCGCGTGCCGGCGTCGGAAAGCCTTTCCTTGATCCGCGCCAAGGCGCGCGGTGGCGACATCCGCATGGTGTACTCGGCCGCCGATGCCTTGGCCCTGGCGCGCCAGAACCCGCAGCGCGAGGTGGTGTTCTTCGCCATCGGCTTCGAGACCACCACGCCACCGACCGCGCTCACCATCCAGCTCGCGCAGCGCGAGGGCCTCACCAATTTCAGCGTGCTGTGCTGCCATGTGCTCACGCCGTCGGCCATCACGCACATCCTGGAGTCGCCCGAGGTGCGCGAGTACGGCACCGTGCCCATCGACGGTTTCGTGGGCCCGGCGCACGTGAGCATCGTGATCGGTGCCGGCCCCTACGAGCACTTCGCCGAGGAGTACCGCAAGCCGGTGGTGATCGCCGGCTTCGAGCCGCTGGACGTGATGCAGGCCATCCTGATGCTGGTGCGCCAGGTCAACGAAGGCCGCGCCCACGTGGAAAACCAGTTCAAGCGCGCCGTCACCAGCGAAGGCAACCTCAAGGCGCAGGCGCTCGTGTCCGAGGTGTTCGAGCTGCGGCCCAGCTTCGAGTGGCGCGGCCTGGGCGAGGTGCCCTACAGCGCGCTGAAGATCCGCGAGGCGTATGCCGAATTCGACGCCGAGCGCCGCTTCGCGCTGACCTACCGCCCGGTGGCCGACAACAAGGCCTGCGAGTGCGGCGCGATCCTGCGCGGCGTGAAGAAGCCGACCGACTGCAAGATCTTCGGCACCGTGTGCACACCCGAGAACCCGGTGGGCTCGTGCATGGTGTCCAGCGAAGGCGCCTGCGCGGCGCACTACGCCTACGGCCGCTTTCGAGACATCCCCATCGCCACCGCCGCCATCGAGGAGGCCACGCCATGAGAACCGACACCGACCAGGCCGCCAGCGGCGAGGCCCCCGCACCGCGCCCGGTGAAGAAGAACTACACGCGCCCGCTCGACATCAAACACGGCCGCGTGGACATGGGCCACGGCGCGGGCGGCAAGGCCGCCGCGCAGCTGATCGAGGAGCTGTTCCTCGCCGCCTTCGACAACCCCTGGCTGCGCCAGGGCGACGACGGCGCGGTGCTGCCCCTGCCCTCGCTGAATCCCGGCCAGGGCCGGCTGGTGGTCGCCACCGACGCCCACGTGGTCTCGCCACTGTTCTTCCCCGGCGGCGACGTGGGCTGCCTCTCCGTACACGGCACCGTCAACGACGTGGCGATGTCCGGCGCCACGCCGCTGTGGCTGAGCGCGAGCTTCATCCTGGAAGAAGGCTTCCCGCTGATCGAGCTGCAGCGCGTGGTGCGCTCCATGGCACAGGCCGCGCGGGAGGCCGGCGTGCCCATCGTCACCGGCGACACCAAGGTGGTGGAAAAAGGCAAGGGCGACGGCGTGTTCATCAGCACCACCGGCATCGGCGTGCTGCCGCCGGGCGTGGACATCAGCGGGCGCAACGCGCGTGCGGGCGACGTGCTGCTGCTCTCCGGCACCATCGGCGACCACGGCGTGGCCGTGCTCTCGCAGCGCGAGTCGCTGGCCTTCGAGACCACCATCGAAAGCGACACCGCCGCCTTGCACACGCTGGTGGCGACCATGCTCGCGGCCGCGCCGGGCACCGTGCGCGTGCTGCGCGACCCCACGCGCGGCGGCCTGGCCACCACGCTCAACGAGATCGCGCGCCAGTCCGGCGTGGGCATGCTGCTGCAGGAGGCCGCCATCCCCGTGCGGCCGCAGGTGGACGCGGCCTGCGAGCTGCTCGGGCTGGACCCGCTCTACGTGGCCAACGAAGGCAAGCTGGTCGCGGTGTGCGCGCCCGAGGCGGCCGAGGCCGTGCTCGCGGCCATGCGCGCCCACCCGCTGGGCACGGACGCCGCGCGCATCGGCGAGGTGACGGCCGACCCGCACCACTTCGTGCAGATCGCGACGCGCTTCGGCGGTCGGCGCGTGGTGGACTGGTTGAGTGGCGAGCAGTTGCCGCGGATCTGCTGATGCCATGAACGCCCCGGCCCCTGCCGGCCTGCGCATCCTGCTGCTGTGCCACAGCTTCAACAGCCTCACGCAGCGGCTGTTCGCCGAGTTGCGCGCGCGCGGCCACCGGGTGAGCGTGGAGCTGGACATCAACGACCGCGTGACCGAAGAGGCGGTGGCCCTGTTCCAGCCCGAGCTGCTGATCGCGCCGTTCCTGAAGCGCCGCATCCCGGCCAGCGTGTGGCAGGCACTGCCTTGCCTGGTGGTGCACCCCGGCCCGCCGGGCGACCAGGGGCCGAACGCGCTGGACTGGGCGGTGCTGCGCGGCGAGCGCGACTGGGGCGTGACCGTGCTGCAGGCCAACGCCGAGTTCGACGCGGGCCCGGTGTGGGCGCACGCGGCCTTTCCCTTGCGCCAGGCGGCCAAGGGCAGCCTGTACCGGCGCGAGGTCACGCAAGCCGCACTCGCCGCCACGCTGGCCGCCGTGCAGCGCTTTCAAAACGGCGAGCGCTCGGGCGAACCACCGCCGCCCGCGTTATGGCGCCCCGCGATGCGCCAGGCCGACCGCGCCATTCACTGGGCGCAGCACACCACGGCGGAGGTGCTCGCGCGCCTGCGCTGCGCCGACGGCCAGCCCGGCGTGCTCGACGCGCTCTGGGGCCAGGCCTGCCACCTGATGGACGGCCACGCGGCGTCCGGCGCGGCGATGGCGGGTTTCGCGCACGCGGCACCGGGTGAGCTGCTGGCGGTGCGCGACGGCGCGCTGCTTCGCCGCACGCGCGACGGCGGCGTGTGGATCGGCCATGTGCGCCGCGTGGGCGAAGCCGCCGGTTTCAAGCAGGCGGCGGCACAGGCCTTCGCCACCGAGGCCGCCGCCCTGCCCGAGCTGCCCGCGCCGCTGCAACGGCCCGAGGACGAGTGGGGCGAGCTGCGCTACAGCGAGCACGGCCCCGAGGGCGCGCGCGTGGGCTGCCTGCATTTCGACTTCCACAACGGCGCCATGTCCACCGGGCGCTGCGAGCGCCTGCGCGCGGCCTGGCAGGCGGTGCGCGAGCGGCCGGTGAACGTGCTGCTGCTCATGGGCGGCGAGGACTTCTTCAGCAACGGCATCGACCTCAACGCCATCGAGGCCGCCGCCCACCGCAGCGGCGACAGCGCGGCCGACGCCTCGTGGCGCAACATCCAGGCCATGAACGACCTGGCCCTGGCGGTGATCGAGACCACCGACCGCCTCACGGTGAGCCTGCTGCGCGGCAACGCGGGCGCGGGTGGCGCCTTCCTCGCGCTCGCGGCCGACGAGGTGTGGGCGCACGAGGGCGTGGTGCTCAACCCGCACTACAAGAACATGGGCAACCTGTACGGCTCGGAGTACTGGACCTACCTGCTGCCACGCCGCCTGGGCGAGGCCGGTGCGCAGGCGCTCATGCGCCAGCGCACGCCGCTGCGCGCGCTCGACGCCTGGCACCTGACGCTGATCGACCACTGCGACGGAACGGGACGCGAGGGCTTTGAAGACCGTTGTCTGCAGCGCGCGCTGGCGCTCGCGGCCTCCTACAATCTGCCGCAGAGGCTGGCGGCCAAGCAGGCCACCCGCGAGCGCGACGAAGCGCGCCGCCCGCTGGCCCACCACCGCGAACAGGAACTCGCGCGCATGCACCGCAACTTCTACGGCTTCGACCCCAGCTACCACGTGGCGCGCCACCATTTCGTGCACAAGCTGCCGCACGCGTGGACGCCCCGGCATCTGGCCGTGCACCGATGAACGCGCCCTTCCCCACCGACGTGTTGCCCACCGTGCTGGTGGTGGACGATGAGGTGCGCTCGCAGGACGCGATGCGCCGCACGCTGGACGAGGACTTCACCGTGTTCACCGCCAGCAGCGCCGACGAGGCGCGCGGCCTGCTCGAACGCCAGCCGGTGAGCGTGATCCTGTGCGACCAGCGCATGCCCGGCATGACGGGGGTGAGCTTCCTCAAGGAAGTGCGCGAGCGCTGGCCCGATGCGGTGCGCATGGTGATCTCGGGCTACACCGACAGCGAAGACATCATCGCCGGCATCAACGAGGCCGGCATCTACCAGTACATCCTCAAGCCCTGGGCGCCCGACCACCTGCTGGACTCGGTGCGCAACGCGGTCGAAGCGCAGGCCCTGCAGCGCCAGACCAGCCGACTCGACCTGGAGCTGCGCACCAGCACCGGCGTGCTGCGCCAGCGCACCGCCACGCAGATCGACCGCGCGCGCGCCAGCTTCGGTTTCGACCGCCTGGTGCGCGCCCCCGGCAGCCCGCTGGACGGCGTGTGCGCGATGGCGCAGCGCGTGGCGCGCTACGACCTCTCGGTGCTGGTGCTCGGCGAATCGGGCACCGGCAAGGAGCTGCTGGCGCGCGCGATCCACTACGCCTCGCCGCGCCTGACCGGCCCCTTCGTGGTGGAGAACTGCGCCGCCATTCCCGACACGCTGCTGGAGTCCGAGCTGTTCGGCCACAAGCGCGGCGCCTTCACCGGCGCGTACGAAGACCACCCCGGCCTGTTCCAGCGCGCGCACGGAGGCACGGTGTTCCTCGACGAGATCGGCGAGACCTCGCCGGCCTTCCAGGTGAAGCTGCTGCGCGTGCTGCAGGAAGGCGAGGTGCGGCCCGTGGGCGGCGCGCGCCCGGTGCCGGTGGACGTGCGCGTGATCGCCGCCACCCACCGCGACCTGGAGCAGCGCGTGCGCGAAGGCCTGTTCCGCGAAGACCTGTACTACCGCCTCGCGGGCGTGAGCATCACCGTGCCGCCGCTGCGCGAGCGCGCGGCCGACATCGCGCCCATCGCCCGCCAGCTGCTGCAGGACGTGGCGCGCGAACTCGGCCACCCCGGCGCCACCCTGCCCGACGCCACGCTGGCCTGTCTGCTGGCCTACCCCTGGCCCGGCAACATCCGCGAGCTGCGCAACGAGATCGCGCGCGCGCTCGCGCTGCAGGACGGCAGCGCGCTTGACGCCGCCGCGTTTTCGGGGCGCGTGCTGCAGGGCCATGGCAATGGCGGTGACGACCTGCAGGCCGCGCTGCCCACCAGCGGCACCCTGGCCGAGCGGCTGGACGTGATCGAAGCCATGGTGCTGCGCGAGACGCTGCAGCGGCACCGCTGGAACAAGACCCGCGTGGCGCAGGAGCTGGGCCTCTCGCGCGTGGGCCTGCGCGGCAAGATGCAGCGCCTGGGATTGGAGAAATGACATGGCACTGAACGTCCTGTGGTTGCAATCCGGTGGGTGTGGTGGCTGCAGCATGTCGCTGCTGTGCGCCGACACCACCGACTTCCAGGGCCACCTGCGCGACGCGGGTGTGAACCTGCTGTGGCACCCCTCGCTCTCGATGGAAAGCGGCGACGAGCTGCTGGACCTGCTGGACGCGGTGCTCGATGGCCGCACGCGGCTCGATGCGCTGTGCGTGGAAGGCTCACTGCTGCGCGGGCCCAACGGCACCGGCCGCTTCCACATGCTGGCCGGCACGCAGCTGCCGATGATCGAATGGGTGAAACGCCTGAGCGCGCGCGCCAAGCACGTGCTGGCCGTGGGCAGTTGCGCGGCCTGGGGCGGCATCACGGCGGGCGGCGACAACCCCACCGACGCCTGCGGCCTGCAGTACGAGGACGACGAAGCCGGCGGCCTGCTGGGCGCAGCCTTCCGCTCGGCCAGCGGCCTGCCGGTGATCAACATCGCGGGCTGCCCCACGCACCCGAGCTGGGTGATCGACACGCTGATGGCGCTGGCCGCCGACGGCTTCGGCGCCGGCGAGCTCGACCCGCTGAACCGCCCGCGCTTCTACGCCGACCAGCTGGTGCACCACGGCTGCACGCGCAACGAGTACTACGAGTTCAAGGCCAGCGCGGAAAAACCGTCGGACCTGGGCTGCATGATGGAGCACATGGGCTGCAAGGGCACGCAGGTGCACGCCGACTGCAACACGCGGCTGTGGAACGGCGAAGGCTCGTGCACGCGCGGGGGTTATGCCTGCATCGCCTGCACCGAGCCCGGCTTCCAGGAGCCGGGCCACCCCTTCCACGAAACGCCCAAACTCGCCGGCATCCCCATCGGCCTGCCCACCGACATGCCCAAGGCCTGGTTCGTCGCGCTGGCCTCGCTCTCCAAGAGCGCCACGCCCAAGCGCGTGAAGCACAACGCCGTGGCCGACCACCTGGTGGTGACGCCGGCCATCCGGAAGACCCGCCTCAAATGAGCCGTCTTCTGGTCGGTCCTTTCAACCGCGTCGAGGGTGATCTCGAAGTCCAGCTCGACGTGCAGGGCGACCGTGTGGCCTCGGCCCAGGTCAACGCCACCATGTACCGGGGTTTCGAGCAGATCCTGCAGGGCAAGGCGCCGCACGACGCGCTGGTGTACGTGCCACGCATCTGCGGCATCTGCTCGGTGTCGCAGTCGGTCGCCTCGGCGCGCGCGCTGGCCGCGCTCGGCGGCATCACCATGCCGGCCAACGGCCAGCACGCGAGCAACGTGATCCTGGCGACCGAGAACCTGGCCGACCACCTCACGCACTTCTACCTGTTCTTCATGCCGGACTTCACGCGCCCGGTGTACGCGGCCCACGCCTGGCACGCCGAGGCGGTGCGCCGCTTCGCGCCGAACCATGGCGAGCAGGTGCGCGCGGCCACCGCCGCGCGGCAGCGCTGGCTCACGCTGCTGGGCACGCTGGGTGGCAAGTGGCCGCACACGCAGTCCATCGAGCCGGGCGGCTCCACGCGGCCGATCGACGCGGCCGAACGCGTGCGCCTGCTCTCGCGCGTGCGCGAGTTCCGCGCCTTCCTGGAGCGCCAGCTGTTCGCCACGCCGCTGGAGGCCGTGACCGCCATCGCCACCGAAGACGCGCTGTGGGACTGGCACGCGCGGGACCCGCTGGGCGGCGACCTGCGCTTTTTCCTCACGCTGGTGCGCGACCTGCAACTGCAGACCCTGGGCCCCGGCCCGGGGCGTTACCTGAGCTACGGCGCCTACGCCCAGCCCGAGGGCGGCTTCGCCCTGCCCGGTGGCGTGTGGCGGGCAGACACCGCGCGGCTCGACGCGGTGGACGCGGCGGCCATCACCGAGGACGCCACGCACGCCTGGCTGGCCGACGGCGCCGGCCCGCTGCACCCACTGGTGGGGCAGACGAAACCCGACCCCGACAAGGCGCGCGGCTACACCTGGAACAAGGCGCCGCGCCTGGCCGGCGAGGTGGTGGAGACCGGCGCGATCGCGCGCCAGCTCGCGGCCGGCCACCCGCTGGTGCGCGACGCCGTGGCGCGGCACGGCGGCAACGTCTACACCCGCGTGCTGGCGCGCGCGCTCGAACTCGCGCGCGTGGTGCCGCTGATGGAGGACTGGCTGGGCGCGCTGCGGCCCACCGAGCCATTCTGCGTGCCCTCGGACCTGCCCGACGAGGGCAGCGGCATGGGCCTGTCGGAAGCGGCGCGCGGCAGCCTGGGCCACTGGGTGGTGGTGCGGCGCGGGCGCATCGCCAACTACCAGATCGTCGCGCCCACGAGCTGGAATTTTTCGCCGCGCGACGCCGCCGGCACGCCCGGCGCGCTGGAGCAGGCGCTGGTGAACGCGCCGGTGCGCGAGGGCGAGAAGACGCCGGTGGCCGTGCAGCACATCGTGCGCTCCTTCGACCCCTGCATGGTCTGCACGGTGCACTAGATGGCCACGAAAAAAGCGCGCGCCAAGAGTCCCTTGCCCACCGTGCCGATGGAGGGCGTGGACGAGTCCACCTGGATGGACGTGATCCAGAAGATGGACGAGGTCTACACCCGCCTGATCGACGACGAGGTGGAGCTGGAGAAGAAGAACACCGAGCTGGAGCAGTCGCAGCAGTTCATCTTCAGCGTGCTGACCTCGATGTCGGACGTGCTGGTGGTGTGCGACGCGAACGGGGTGATCGAACAGGCCAACGCGGCGCTGTGCGAGCTGACCGGCCGCCCCGAGGAACAGCTCAGCGGCACGCCGCTGTACGCCTTGCTGGCCGACGACGCGAGCCGGGAGCTGGCGCGCGCGGCCATGGAGAAGGCCGACGCGCCGCGCGCGGGCGAGGCGATCGAGCTCAACCTGCTGGACCGCCAGGGCCAGGCCGTGTCGGTGGACGCGAACTGCACGCCGCGCATCGGCGACAAGGGCCGGCGCGTGGGCACGGTGTGGGTGGGCCGGCCCACGGCCGAACTCAAGCGCGCGTACCACGAGATGCGCGCCGCGCACGAGGCCCTCAAGCGCACGCAGCAGCAGCTGCTGCACTCGGAGAAGATGGCCTCGCTGGGCCAGCTGGTGGCGGGCGTGGCGCACGAGCTCAACAACCCGATCAGCTTCGTGCTGGGCAACGTGCACGCGCTCAGCAAGTACAGCGAACGGCTGCGCACCTACCTGGCCGCGATGCACGCGCACGAGCCCGAGGCGGTGCTGGACGAGATGCGGCGCAAGCTGCGCATCGAGCACCTGCTGGCGGACCTGCCTTCGCTGATCGAGGGCACGCTGGAGGGCGCGCAGCGCACGGCCGACATCGTGCACGGGCTCAAGCGCTTCTCGGCCATGGACTCGGAAGAGCGCAAGCCGGTGAACCTGGTGGAGGTGATCGAGCGCGCGATCCACTGGGTGCAGAAGGGCCGCTCGGCCCCGGTGGAGGTGCAGTGGCAGGCCGGCGAGACCTGCACCGTGATGGGCAGCGCGGGCCAGCTGCAGCAGGTGATGATGAACCTGCTGCAGAACGGCTTCGACGCCGTGGGCCAGCGCGAGGCGCCGCGCATCGTGGTGTCGCTGGAGCGCGCGGACGGCACCGTGCGCGTGGCGCTGCGCGACAACGGCCCGGGCATCCCGCCCGAGCACCTGCTGCGCATCTTCGACCCCTTCTTCACCACCAAGCCGGTGGGCAAGGGCACCGGCCTGGGCCTGTCGATCAGCTACGGCATCGTGGAGCAGCACGGCGGGCGGCTGAGCGCGCGCAACGTCGAGGGCGGCGGCGCGGAGTTCGTGCTGGAACTCCCTCAGGCATAGGCCTCGGCCATCGCGTCCAGCGGCACCGGTTTCATCTTGCCGGCCTGCCCTGCGCTGCCGAAGGCCTCGAAGCGCTCGCGGCACACGCCGCGCGCGGCCTTCTTCGCCGCCAGCAGCGCCTTGCGCGGGTCGAACTCGCTGCGCTCTTTGGCGAAGGTCTGGCGCATGGCACCGGTCATGGCCAGGCGGATGTCGGTGTCGATGTTGACCTTGCGCACGCCGTTCTGGATGCCGCGCCGGATCTCTTCCACCGGCACGCCGTAGGTTTCCTTGATGTCGCCGCCGTGCTCGCGGATGATGGCCAGCCACTCCTGCGGCACGCTGGAGCTGCCGTGCATCACCAGGTGGGTGTTGGGCACGCGGGCGTGGATGGCGGCGATGCGGTCGATCGCGAGGATGTCGCCGGTGGGCTGGCGCGTGAACTTGTAGGCGCCGTGGCTGGTGCCGATGGCGATGGCCAGCGCGTCCACGCCGGTGCGGCGCACGAAGTCCTCGGCCTGCTCGGGGTCGGTGAGCATCATGTCGTGCGTGAGCTTGCCCACCGCGCCCACGCCGTCTTCTTCGCCGGCCTCGCCGGTTTCGAGCGAACCGAGGCAACCGAGTTCACCTTCCACCGACACACCGACGGCGTGCGCGAGCTCGCAGACGCGGCGCGTCACCGCGAGGTTGTAGTCGTAGGTGGCGGGCGTCTTGCCGTCCTCGCGCAGGGAGCCGTCCATCATCACGCTGGTGAAGCCCGAGCGGATGGACTGCATGCACACGGCCGGCGTGGCGCCGTGGTCCTGGTGCAGCACCACGGGCAGGTCCGGGTGGGCTTCCACCGCCGCCAGCACCATGTGGCGCAGGTAGGCCTCGCCCGCGTACTTGCGCGCCCCCGCCGAGGCCTGCAGGATCACCGGGCTGTCGGTCTCCTGCGCGGCCTCCATGATGGCCAGGATCTGTTCGAGGTTGTTGACGTTGAAGGCGGGCACGCCGTAGCCGTGTTCGGCCGCGTGGTCCAGCACCTGGCGAAGGGAAACGAGCGCCATGGGAAAGCTCCTGGGTGAAGTGAAAAGGAAAAAAATCAGGCCGCGCGGCGTTCGAGGACCTCGAAGGCCGGCAAGGTCTTGCCTTCGAGCACCTCGAGGAAGGCGCCACCGCCGGTGGAGATGTAGCCCACGTCCTTCTCGATGCCGTACTTGGCGATGGCCGCCAGCGTGTCGCCACCGCCGGCGATGCTGAACGCGCTGCTCTTCGCAATGGCGTCCGCGATGGCCTTGGTGCCGCCCTCGAAGGCCGCGAACTCGAACACCCCCACCGGGCCGTTCCACACGATGGTGCCGGCCTGCATCAGCTGCGCCGCCAGCTTGGCTGCCGTCTCGGGGCCGATGTCCAGGATCAGGTCGTCGTCCGCCACCTCCGTGGCCTTCTTCACCGTGGCCGGCGCGTCGGCCGCGAAGGCCTTGGCCGTGACCACGTCGGTGGGGATCGGCACTTCGGCGCCGCGCGCCTTCATGGCCTCGATCACCGCCTTGGCCTCACCCACCAGGTCGGCCTCGGCCAGGCTCTTGCCGATCTTGAGGCCGGCCGCCAGCATGAAGGTGTTGGCGATGCCGCCGCCCACGATCAGGTTGTCCACGTTGTTCGCCAGGCTCTTGAGGATGGTCAGCTTGGTGCTGACCTTGCTGCCGGCCACGATCGCCACCAGCGGGCGCTTCGGGGCCGCGAGGGCCTTGGCAATCGCGTCCATCTCGGCGGCCAGCAGCGGGCCGGCCGAGGCGATGGGCGCGGTCTCGGCGATGCCGTAGGTCGTGCCTTCGGCGCGGTGGGCGGTGCCGAAGGCGTCGTGCACGAAGATGTCGCACAGGGCGCCGAGCTTCTTCGCCAGTTCGGGGCTGTTCTTCTTCTCGCCCACGTTGAGGCGGCAGTTCTCCAGCAGCACGACTTCGCCGGGAGCGACCGAGAAGTCGCCGTCGATCCAGTTGGCGACCAGGCGCACCGGGCGGTCCAGCAGCTCGCCCAGGCGCGCGGCCACGGGGGCCAGCGAGTCCTCGGGCTTGAAGGCGCCTTCGGTGGGGCGGCCCAGGTGGCTGGTGACCATCACGGCCGCGCCGGCGTCCAGCGCCAGCTGGATGGCCGGCAGGCTCGCGCGGATGCGCGTGTCTTCGGTGATGCGGCCGGCGCCGTCCTGCGGCACGTTGAGGTCCGCCCGGATGAAGATCCGCTTGCCGCGCGCGAAGCCGCTCGCGCACACGTCGCCGAAACGCAGCGCGCTCATGCGAAACCGCCCACGACGCGCGCCATCTCCAGGCACTTGTTGGAGTAGCCCCACTCGTTGTCGTACCAGCTCACGACCTTGATGAAGGTCTTGTCCAGCGCGATGCCGGCGTCGGCATCAAAGATCGAGGTGCGCGTGTCGCCCCGGAAATCCGTCGCCACCACCTTGTCCGTCGTGTAGCCCAGCACGCCCTTCAAGGCGCCTTCGCTCTGCGCCTTCATCTCCGCGCAGATCTCTTCGTACGTCGCGTCCTTGTTCAGCTCCACCGTCAGGTCCACCACCGACACGTCGCTGGTCGGCACCCGGAAGCTCATGCCCGTGAGCTTCTTGTTGAGCTCGGGAATCACCACGCCCACGGCCTTGGCCGCGCCCGTGCTGCTGGGGATGATGTTCTCCAGGATGCCGCGGCCACCGCGCCAGTCCTTGTTGCTCGGGCCGTCCACCGTCTTCTGCGTGGCCGTGGCCGCGTGCACCGTGGTCATCAGGCCGCGCTTGATGCCCCACTTGTCGTTGAGCACCTTGGCGATCGGCGCCAGGCAGTTGGTGGTGCACGAGGCGTTGGAGATGATGGCCTCGCCCTTGTAGGTCTTGTCGTTGACGCCGAAGACGAACATCGGGGTGTCGTCCTTGGAGGGGGCCGAGAGGATGACCTTCTTCGCGCCCGCGTCCAGGTGCTTCTGGGCCGTGACCTTGTCCAGGAACAGGCCGGTCGATTCGATGACGACGTCGGCGCCGACTTCGTTCCATTTGAGGTTGGCGGGGTCGCGCTCCTGCGTCAGGCGGATCTTCTTGCCGTTGACGATCAGGGTGTTGCCCTCGACCTTGACTTCGCCCTTGAAGCGGCCGTGCACGCTGTCGTACTGCAGCATGTAGGCCAGGTAGTCGGGCTCGAGCAGGTCGTTGATCGCCACCACTTCAATGTCTTGGAAGTTCTGGATGGCGCTGCGCAGCACGTTGCGGCCGATGCGGCCGAAGCCGTTGATGCCGAGGCGGAGGGGAGCTTTCTGTGTCATGGGGGTTCAGTTCAGCAGGGCGGAGAGGTCGGGAATGACGCGGTCGGGCGCGCAGGCGGTGATGGGCTCGCCCATGTTGTAGCCATAGGGCAGGGCCCAGACGCGCACACCGGCGTTGCGCGCGGTGGCCACGTCGATGGACGAATCGCCCACGAAGAGCGCGCGCTCGGGCGGCACCTGGAACAGCGCCAGGCAGCTGTGGATGCCGGCCGGATCGGGCTTTTTGGTGGGCAGGGTGTCGCCGCTGATCACACGGTGAAACAGGGGCGCGAGGCGGTGCGCGTCCATCACGGTGGCGGTGTAGCGGCTTTCCTTGTTGGTGACCACGGCGAGTTTCACGCCGCGTTCGCGCAGGGCGGTGAGGGTTTCGCGCACCTGGGGGTAGAGCTGGCTGCGCGTGCCGCAGCGGCGCTGGTAGTGGCGGTCGAACTCGGCGGCGATCAGCGGCAAGGCGCTGCTGGCGCGCACTGCGGCCACCTCGGTCTTGCCGGCCGAGGCCAGGGCCTGGATCAGCAGCTCGCGCGTGCCGTGGCCGATCCAGCGCTCCACCTGCACCGGCGAGACGGCGGGCAGGTCGAAGCGCACCAGGGTGTCGTTGACGGCGTCGCCGATCTCGCCGGCGGTGGCGACCAGCGTGCCGTCGAGGTCGAACATCGCCAGGTCGATGGCGCTCATGGTGAAACCTCCGTGCTGCGCACTGCGGTGCGAGCTGGCTTGGGGCGGCCCGGCGCGGCGCTCATGCGGCCTCCGCCTCGATGCCGGCCCGCACACGGGGGCGCGGATGCAGCAGCGCGCGCACCTCGTCGGCCACGCGCGCCGCGGTGATGCCGAAGTGCGCGTACAGGTCTTTCGCGGGAGCCGATTCGCCGAAGCTGCTCATGCCCACGACACGGCCCGTGCGGCCTACGTACTTGCGCCAGAAGTCGGGGTGCGCGGCCTCCACCGCCACGGCGGGCAGCGCGGGCGGCAGCACGGCGTCCTGCCAGGCGGTGTCCTGCCGGTCGAACACGCTGGTGCTGGGCATGGAGATCACGCGCACGGCGATGCCCTCGGCCGCGAGCGCGGTCTGCGCCTGCAGGGCCAGCACCGTTTCGGAGCCGGTGGCGAGGATGAGGGCCTGCGCGCCCGGCATGTCCGAGAGCACGTAACCGCCGCGCTGGATGGCGGTGGCGCGGGTCTCGTCGCCCAGCGGCGGCAGGTTCTGGCGCGAGAGCGCGAGCGCGGTGGGGCCGTCGCGGCGCTGCAGGGCGTGGGCCCAGGCCACGGCGGTTTCCAGCGCATCGCCGGGTCGCCACACGTCCAGCCCCGGGATGAGGCGCAGGCTGGGCACGTGCTCCACCGGCTGGTGGGTCGGGCCGTCTTCGCCCAGGCCGATGGAATCGTGCGTGAAGACGTGGATCACCTGCAGCTTCATCAGCGCGGCCATGCGCACGGCGTTGCGGCTGTAGTCGCTGAAGGCGAGGAAGGTGCCGCCGTAGGGAATGAAGCCGCCGTGCAGGGCCAGGCCGTTCATGATCGCGGCCATGCCGAACTCGCGCACGCCATAGCTCAGGTGGTTGCCGCCGGTGAAGCGGCCGGCCTTGTCGGGGCCGGCGGTGACGCAGCCCTTGAAGTTCGTGAGGTTGGAGCTGGTGAGGTCGGCGCTGCCACCGAAGATTTCGGGCAGTTGCGGCGCCAGGGCGTCGAGCGCGAGCTGGCTGGCCTTGCGCGTGGCGATGGCGTCGGTGCGCCGGCCCAGGGCCGCGACGAGCGCGGGCAGGCCGTCGGCGAAACCCTCGGGCAGTTCGCCGACCAGGCGGCGGTGAAACTCGGCGGCCTCGGCCGGGTAGGCCTCGCGGTAGGCGGCGAAGCGCGCCTGCCAGTCGGCTTCGAGCGCGTGGCCGCGTTCGGTGGCGTTCCAGGCGGCGGCGATGTCGGCCGGGATCTCGAACGGCGCGGCGGTCCAGCCCAGGGCCTCGCGCGTGGCCTGCACTTCGGCCGCACCGAGCGCGGCGCCGTGCACGTCGTGGCTGCCCTGTTTGTGGGGCGCGCCCTTGCCGATGATGGTCTTGCAGCAGATCAGCGTGGGCTTGCCTTCGGCCTGTGCGCTGGCGCTGCGCGCGCGGCGCAGCGCCGCGTCGATCGCGCCGGGGTCGTGGCCGTCCACCGTGACCACCTGCCAGCCGTAGGCGGCGAAGCGGCGCGGCGTGTCGTCGGTGAACCAGCCCTGCACGTGGCCGTCGATGGAGATGCCGTTGTCGTCGTAGAGCGCCACCAGTTTCGACAGGCGCAGCGTGCCGGCGAGCGAGCACGCTTCGTGGCTGATGCCTTCCATCAGGCAGCCGTCGCCCAGGAACACGTAGGTGTGGTGGTCCACGATGGCGTGGCCCGGCCGGTTGTACTCGGTGGCCAGCAGCTTCTCGGCCAGCGCCATGCCGACGGCGTTGGCCAGGCCCTGGCCGAGCGGGCCGGTGGTGGTTTCCACGCCGGGCGTCACACCGACCTCGGGGTGACCGGCGGTCTTGCTGTGCAGGCGGCGGAACTGGCGCAGGTCGTCCATCGACAGGTCGTAACCCGTGAGGTGCAGCAGCGCGTAGAGCAGCATGGAGCCGTGGCCGTTGGAGAGCACGAAGCGGTCGCGGTCGAACCAGTTCGGGTTGGCCGGGTGGTGGCGCAGGTGGCGGTTCCACAGCACCTCGGCGATGTCGGCCATGCCCATGGGCGCGCCGGGGTGGCCGGACTGCGCGGCCTCCACCGCGTCCACCGAGAGCAGGCGGATCGCGTTGGCGATGCGGCGCGCGAGGTCGAGGTTCGGGGGTTGGCGCGCGCTCATGCGAACGCCCTTTGTTTGCGCTCCATCATGCGCCAGATGAAGGGCGTGAAGATCAGCTGCATCGCCAGCTCCATCTTGCCGCCGGGCACCACGATGGTGTTGGCGCGCGACATGAAGGAGTCGTGCACCATGCTCAGCAGGTACTGGAAGTCGATGCCCTTGGGCTTGGCGAAGCGGATCACGACGAAGCTCTCGTCGGGCGCCGGGATCTCGCGCGCGATGAAGGGGTTGGAGGTGTCCACGCAGGGCACGCGCTGGAAGTTGACGTGCGTGTGCGCGAACTGCGGGCAGATGTAGTTCACGTAGTCGGGCATGCGGCGCAGGATGGTGTCGGTGACGGCCTCGGTGCTGTAGCCGCGCTTGGACTTGTCGCGCCAGAGCTTCTGGATCCATTCGAGGTTGATCACGGGCACGACACCGATGAGCAGGTCGGGGTGCTGGGCGATGTTGACTTCGGGCGTGACCACGGCGCCGTGCAGGCCTTCGTAGAACAGCAGGTCGGTGTCCTGGGGCAGCTCCTGCCAGGGCGTGAAGGTGCCGGGCGCCTGTTTCCAGGGCGCGGCCTCTTCGGCGTCGTGCAGGTACTTGCGCGACTGGCCGGTGCCGCTGCGGCCGTAGCTGGCGAACAGCGCCTCCAGCTCGGGGAACAGGTTGTTCTCGGGGCCGAAGTGGCTGAAGTGGCCGTTGCCCGCGCGCTCGGCCTCGGCCTGGCGCAGCTTCATTTGCTGACGGTCGTGGCGGTGGAAGCTGTCGCCTTCGATGATGGCGGCGGTGACGCCTTCGCGGCGGAAGATGTTCTCGAAGGTGCGGGTGACCGAGGTGGTTCCCGCGCCCGACGAGCCGGTGATGGCGATGATGGGGTGGCGCTCAGACATGGTGATGTCCCGTGGAGTTGAAGAATCGGTGCCAGCGCAGGTCAGACGCGGAACAGGCTGCGCTCGTGGAACAGGGGGTTGTCCAGGTCTTTGCGCGCCGGCGGCTCGGCGTGGTAGCGCTCGATGCGCTCGACCTCGTGCTTCGAGCCGAACACCAGGCCGATGCGCTGGTGCAGGCCGTCGGGCTGCACGCCCAGCATGGGCACGCGCCCGGTGCTGGCGCGGCCGCCGGCCTGCTCCATGATGAATCCGATGGGGTTGGCCTCGTACAGCAGGCGCAGGCGGCCGGGCTTGGCGGGGTCCTTGCTGTCGCGCGGGTAGAGAAAGACACCGCCGCGCATGAGGATGCGGTGCGCCTCGGCCACCATGCTGGCGATCCAGCGCATGTTGAAGTCCTTGGCGCGCGGGCCGGTCTTGCCGGCCAGGCACTCGTCCACGTAGCGCTTGACCGGCGCTTCCCAGAAGCGGCTGTTGGAGGCGTTGATGGCGAACTCCTGCGTGTCGGCGGGCACGGTGAGCTCGGGGTGGGTGAGCATGAACTCGCCCAGGTTGGGGTCGAGGGTGAAGCCGGTCACGCCGTTGCCCACGGTGAGCACGAACATGGTGGTGGGGCCGTAAAGCGCGTAGCCGGCGGCCACCTGCTGCGTGCCGGGCTGCAGGAAGTCGGCCTCGGTGACTTCGCGGTCCTCGCTGGCCGGCGCGCGCAGCACCGAGAAGATGCTGCCCACGGAGACGTTCACGTCGATGTTGCTGGAGCCGTCGAGCGGGTCGAACACCAGCAGGTACTTGCCGCGCGGGTAGGTGCCCGGGATCTGGTACGGCGCGTCCATTTCCTCGGAGGCCATGCCCGCGAGGTGGCCGCCCCACTCGGTGATGCGCAGAAAGTAATCGTTGCTCAGCACGTCCAGCTTCTTCTGCGTCTCGCCCTGCACGTTGACCGAGCCGCCGGCGGCGGCGGCGTGGTTGCCCAGCACGTCGCCCAAAGCCCCGAAAGCGACGGCGCGCGCGATGGCCTTGCAGGCCATCGCCACGTCGAGAATGAGGGCGTTGAAATCGCCGCTGGCTTCGGGGAAGCGGCGGCGTTCTTCGATGAGGTACTGGGTGAGGGTCTTGCGGCCGGTCAGTGGCATGGCGTGGTTCTCCGCGGGGCGTTGCTGGAATGGAAGTCCGGGGTGGTGGCGGCGTGGCGCATCGCGCTCATGACGCCGTGGTAGCCGCCCGCCGCGTCGGCGGCGCCGAAGATGGCGCTGCCGGCCACGCAGATGTCGGCGCCGGCCTGGACGATCTCGCCGATGTTGTCCAGCTTCACGCCGCCGTCCACCTCCAGCCAGATCGGCTGGCCGCCGGTGGCGGTGTGGGCGTCGATGCGGCGGCGCGCCTCGCGCAGCTTGTGCAGGGTGTGGGGAATGAAGGCCTGGCCGCCGAAGCCCGGGTTCACGCTCATGAGCAGCACCAGGTCCAGTCTGTCCATGACGTGCTCCATCCAGGCCAGCGGCGTGGCGGGGTTGAGCGCGAGGCCGGCCTTGCAGCCGTGCGCGCGGATCAGCTGCAGCGTGCGGTCCACGTGGCGCGAGGCCTCGGGGTGGAAGGTGATGCAGTTGGCGCCGGCCTTGGCGAACAGCGGGACCAGCGCATCCACCGGCTCCACCATGAGGTGCACGTCGATGGGGATCTGCACGTGCGGGCGAATGGCTTCGCAGACCTGCGGGCCGATGGTGAGGTTGGGCACGTAGTGGTTGTCCATCACGTCGAAATGCACGAAGTCGGCGCCGGCGGCTTCGATGGCGCGCACCTCCTCGCCCAGGCGCGCGAAGTCCGCCGAGAGGATGGAGGGCGCCAGGCGCACGCTGGGCGACGGGGTGAACTTGGGCGGGCGGGACATCGTGGGGCGACTCTGTGTTGGAAAAAAAGAAGCTCAGGCCGACTCGAACAGCGTGGTGCCGGCGTGCCAGCGCCGCAGCGCCTCCACCGTGACCCAGCGCTGCTCCATGCCGGCCACGCCGCTGGGCAGCAGCTGGTCCACGTCGCCCAGGTGGGGCAGCACGAGCAGGGCGTCGTCGAAGCGGTGGTCGGCCGTGTGCACGGTGGGCGTGACCAGGGTCTGCAAGCCGGCGTCGGTGGCCGCGCGCAGGCCGTTGGCCGAGTCCTCGAAAGCGAGGCAGGCGCTGGCCGGCAGCCCCAGCGTGGCGAGCACCTGCTGGTACACCTGCGGGTCGGGCTTCTTGCGCGGCGCGGTGGACGCGTCGCCGATGGCGGCGAAGTGGCGTTTCCAGTCCGGGCCCAGCGGGGTGCGCAGCAGGGCGTCGATATTGGCCGGCGTGGTGGTGGTGGCGATGGCCAGGCGCAGGCCGCTGGCCAGGGCTTCGCGCATGAGCCGCAGCACGCCGGGGCGCAGCGCGAGCTGGCCGCCGCTCACGCGGTTTTCGTAGAGGCGCGTCTTGATGGCGTGCACGCGCTCGATGGTGGCTTGCGCGGCCTGGCCGCCGGCCACGTCGGGCTCGACCATGCGCCAGTGGTGGGCGATGCGCTCCTTGCCACCCGAGACCTGCAGCAGGCGGATGTAGGTGGCGTCGTCCCAGTGCCAGCCCAGGCGCACCTCGGCGAAGGCGGCGTTGAAGGCGGCGCGGTGCGCGGCCTCGGTGTCGGCCAGGGTGCCGTCCACGTCGAAGATGAGGGCCTCAAGCATGGCCGGCCCCTTCGGTGTCGCTGAACAGGCGGCTGGCCAGGATGTCGGGCGCCTGCAGCGTGGTGAGTTCTTCGGCCGTGAGCTCGCGCTGCGGCTGCGCGAACAGGCGGCTGGCCTGGCGCAGGCGCGCGCGGTCCAGCGCGTTGCGCACGCTGCGCGCGTTGGCGAAATGGGGTTGCTGCAGGCGCAGGCCCAGGTAGCGCTCGAAGGCCTCGGCGGCCTCGGGGCTGAAGCGGTAGTTCTGCTCGGCCAGCATCTGGCGCGAGATCCGCATCAGTTCGTCGGCCGAGTAGTCCGGGAACGCCAGGTGGTGCGCGATGCGCGAGCGCATGCCGGGGTTGGACTGGAAGAAGGTGTTCATGCGGTCCTCGTAGCCGGCGAGGATCACCACCAGGTCGTCGCGGTGGTTCTCCATCACCTGCAGCAGGATCTCGATCGCCTCCTGGCCGTAGTCGCGCTCGTTCTCGGGGCGGTAGAGGTAATACGCCTCGTCGATGAACAGCACGCCGCCCATGGCCTTCTTGAGCACCTCGCGCGTCTTGGGCGCGGTATGGCCGATGTACTGGCCCACCAGGTCGTCGCGCGTGACGGCCACCAGATGGCCTTTGCGCACATAGCCCAGGCGGTGAAGGATCTGCGCCATGCGCAGGGCCACCGTGGTCTTGCCGGTGCCGGGGTTGCCCGAGAAACACATGTGCAGGCTGGGCGGCTGCGAGGGCAGGCCCAGGCCGGTGCGCAGCTTGTCGATGACGAGCAGCGCGGCGATGTCGCGCACGCGCGCCTTGATGGGCGCCAGGCCCACGAGCTCATCGTCCAGCTCCTGCAGCACGGCCTCGACCTGCGTGTCGGCCAGCACGGCACCGACCGAGCGCGCGGGCGGTGTGCGCCACCGATGCCGCCGCGGTGGTCACGGCGGCATCGGTGGACAGCGGCGGCGGCGTGCTGCCGGGGATGAGGTACGACATGGCGGCGCGCTCCCCGGTGATCAGGCGGCGGTGTCGCGGTAGCGTTCACCCTCGGGGCGGTCGGCACCGTAGCCGCGCGTGGTGTAGCGCAGGCTGCGGCCGTTGACTTCCTGGCGCTCCAGCATGAAGCCGGGCTCGCTGGCCGGGCGGTTGACGATGAAGCTCATGGCGATGGTCTCGACGTTGCGCGTCGAATCGAAGGCCATCAGGCGGATGTAGTGGCGCGGGAAGGCCTTGCGGCAGGCCTGCAGCTCCTCCAGCACGCCGGCGGCGTCGTGCAGGTCGAACATGGGGTTGCCGTACATCGACCAGTAGGTATTGCGCGGGTGCGGGTCGTCGGTGTATTCCACGCTCCAGGCGTAGCCGCGCTTGAGGCCGTATTCGATCTGCGCGGTGATTTCCGGGTCCGTGAGGTCGGGCAGGAAGCTGAACTGGCCTTGCGTGATGCGGCCGGTGGCGTTGGTCATCATGGTGTGCGGTCCTCGAAGTGAATGGGTTCAGGCCATCGCGGGCGTCGCGACGTAGTCGCTGCTGTCCGTGCTCTGGTAGTTGAAGCTGATCTCGCCCCAGGTATCGAGCGCGGCCTTGAGCGGGCTGCAGTGCTGCGCGGCCTGCTTGAGGATGGAAGGGCCTTCCTGCAGCAGGTCGCGCCCTTCGTTGCGCGCCTTCACCATGGCTTCGAGCGCCACGCGGTTCGCCACCGCGCCGGCCTGGATGCCCATGGGGTGGCCGATGGTGCCGCCGCCGAACTGCAGCACCACGTCGTCGCCGAAGAGCTCGATCAGCTGGTGCATCTGGCCGGCGTGGATGCCGCCCGAGGCCACGGGCATGACCTTCTTGAGGTCGGCCCAGTCCTGGTCGAAGTAGAGGCCGCGCGGCAGATCGGTCTTGGTGTAGCTGTCGCGGCAGACGTTGTAGTAGCCCTGCACGGTGAGCGGGTCGCCTTCGAGCTTGCCGACGGCGGTACCGGTGTGCAGGTGGTCGCAGCCCGCCAGGCGCAGCCACTTGGCGATCACGCGGAAGCTCACGCCGTGGTTCTTCTGCCGCGTGTAGGTGCCGTGGCCCGCACGGTGCATGTGCATGATCATGTCGTTCTTGCGACACCAATTGGCGATGCTCTGGATCGCGGTGTAGCCGATCACCAGGTCCACCATCACGATCACCGAGCCCAGCTCTTTCGCGAACTCGGCGCGCTCGTACATGTCTTCCATGGTGGCGGCGGTCACGTTCAGGTAGCTGCCCTTGACTTCACCGGTCTCGGCGCTGGCCTTGTTGACCGCGTCCATCACGAACAGGAAACGGTCGCGCCAGTGCATGAAGGGTTGCGAGTTGATGTTCTCGTCGTCCTTCATGAAGTCCAGCCCGCCCTTGAGGCCTTCGTAGACCACGCGGCCGTAGTTGCGGCCCGAGAGGCCCAGCTTGGGCTTGGTGGTGGCGCCCAGCAGCGGGCGGCCGAACTTGTCCAGGCGCTCGCGCTCGACCACCAGGCCGGTGGGCGGGCCCTTGAAGGTCTTCACGTAGGCCACGGGAATGCGGATGTCTTCCAGCCGCGCGGCCTTCAGCGGCTTGAAGCTGAAGACGTTGCCGATCAGGCTCGCCGTCATGTTGGCGATGGAGCCTTCCTCGAACAGGATCAAGTCATACGCCACCCAGGCGAAGTACTCGCCCGGGCGGTTGGGCACGGGCTGCACCTTGTAGGCCTTGGCGCGGTAGCTGTCGCAGGCGGTGAGGCGGTCGGTCCACACCACTGTCCAGGTGGCCGTGCTCGACTCGCCGGCCACGGCGGCCGCGGCCTCCTCGGGGTCCACGCCATCCTGCGGGGTGATGCGGAACAGGCACAGCGTGTCCGTGTCCTTGGGCACGTAGTCGGGCATCCAGTAGCCCATCTGCTTGTACTTGAGCACGCCCGCGCTGTAGCGCTTCTTGGCGTCGGTGATCTCGGTTGAACCAGTGGGGGCGTTGCTCATCGGTGGCTCCAAAAGTGGGGTTTGTCTGGGGTGGAGCGGACTGTAGATTTCGGATTGAATAAAGTAAATTCACGATTTTTAGAAGTTCGATTAAGGAATTGCTGAATGAAGAACGCCACCTTTCGGCAGCTGCGGGTCTTCAGCGAGGTGGCGCGCCACCTCAGCTTCGCGCGCGCGGCGCAGGTGCTGCACCTCACGCCGCCGGCGGTGACGATGCAGGTGAAGGAACTGGAAGGGCACGTGGGCATGCCGCTCTTCGAGCGCAACGGCCGCAAGGTGGCGCTGACCACCGTGGGCGAGTACATGCTGGTCTACGCGAGGAAGGTGCTGGCGACGCTGAAGGACGCGGAGGACGCGGCCGCGCGGCTGCAGAAGCTGGAGACCGGCACGCTGGTGATCGGCATGGTGAGCACGGCCAAGTACTTTTTGCCGCACCTGCTGGCCGAGTTCCGGCGCGAGCATGGCCGCATCGACATCCGCCTGGCGGTGAGCAACCGCGAGCAGCTGGTGAAGATGCTGCATGCCAACGAGGTGGACATCGCCATCATGGGCCGCCCGCCCAAGGAACTGGCCACGCGCGCCGAGCCCTTCGCGGCGCACCCGCACGTGTTCGTGGCGCCGGTGGACCACCCGCTCGCGCACGCGGGCCATGTGCCGGCGGCGCTGCTGCGGGAATACGACTTCATCGTGCGCGAGCAGGGCTCGGGCACGCGCGCGGCGCTGGAGAAATTCCTGGCCGACGAGCACGTGGAGCTGCGCGTGATCATGGAGATGGCCAGCAACGAGACCATCAAGCAGGCCGTGATGGCCGGCATGGGCCTGAGCTTTCTGTCGCTGCACACCATCGGCCTGGAGCTGAGCAACCAGCTCATGACCGTGCTGGACGTGGAGGGCGCGCCGGTGGTGCGCGCCTGGAACGTGGTGCACACGCAGTCCAAGCTGCTGTCACCGGCGGCGGAGGCGTTCCGCTACTTCGTGCTGGAGCGCGGGGAGGCGTATCTGGCGGAGAGTTTTCCCGCCCCACCGCCGCCCGCGCGCTGATGGGGTTTGAAGCGGCCCAGGCCGATCAGGACACCCGCCGGTCGTGGGAGCCCACCTCGATCACCCACCGGATGCCTTCTTCGCCCAGGTGGGTTTCGAAGGTGTCCAGCAGCCGGTCGTACCGGTCGACCGCCTCCGCATCACCACGCCGCAAAGCCGCGGCACGGACTGGCACACCTTCGCAGTTTTCTGCGCAGCAGCAGCGCCTGGAGTTCCCGGGGCTTCAGGCTGTCTTTCAACCACTCCAGCGCGAAGCCATGGAGATGGAACTGCTCGGCCGTCCCCCACAACAGCACCTGGTGAAGGGCTTGGGCGTTCGTCGCGCACTGACGGGGATCGCGGAGTGCCTCGATCGTCTTGCACAGCAACTTCGAGGCTTGCACGGCCTCTTCGATGGACATCGTCTGCCGAAGCTGGGGATGCTTGTTCAGATAGGCGAACCATTCCAGGCCAGGCTCATGGTTGCCCCATTTCGCCTGCACGTTCCGCGCTTTCTCCAGCATCATCCCGCGCTGCATCGCGTCCTGGGCGAAGTACTGGCGAGCGTGGTCGAAGCTCAAGGGGGTCTCGGAACGGTCCTCTTCCAGGAACTGGACGGTGTCGGGGCTGTAGTTGTAGTAGTCGCGGGCAGCCTCCAGGTTGAAGCTCGGAGTCGGATGGGAGATCGGGTTCATTCTGAAAAAAAAGTCGGTAAGCAAACGGGAAACGTCGATTCCCTCGACCGTGCAGGCGCACGGCCGAGGGAACCACGGCAAAAGTGCGGCGCGGCGTGAATTGGTTCATTCAGGACATTTCATCCCGCGGACCGCCATGCCCCGTCGTCTCCCCTGGGCTTCGACCGTCGATCTCAGAAGTGGTGGCGCAGGCCCACTTCGTAGCCACTGGAGCTGGTGCCGGGCGCATTGCCGGCCGGGCCGCCCGAGATGGCGAAGGTGGCCCGCCCTTTGTTGGAGACGTGGCCGGCGTTCACGTACACGGCCGTGCGTTTGGAGAGGTTGTGCACATAACCCACCGCGAAGCGCTGGGCGTCGTCGGCGGCGATGCTGGCGCCCGCCGCGTCCCGGCCGCTCTGGTCCACCTTGACGTAGGAGGCCTTGATCACCCCCACGCCCACCGGCACGCTGAGGCCGACCAAGAGCGCCTTGTGCTTGGAGCCCAGGTAGGCCGATTGCGTGAAGCTGCCCGAGAGGATGGCCCCGCCGAAGTGGTACGAGGCGCGCGCGCCCGATTGTTTGAACTGCGCGTTGGTCGCGTCGATGCGGGTGTTGCCGTAGAAACCGCCGACGTCGAACGGGCCCGCCGCGTAGCCCAGGCGCGCCCCGTGGTAGTCGTAGCTGCCCTGCGCGTTGCCCTCCTCGCCCGGCGCGACCATGAGCTGCCCGTACACCCCGCCCAGGTTGGTGGGCAGGAGGTATTGCAGGGCATTGTTGGAACGCGACAAGGTGGTGGCGCCCGCGCCGAAGGCCCGGCGCAGCGCGACGGAGGGGGCCGAGGCCCACATGTTGATCGCGCCACCCACGCCGACCACCACGAAGGGGTCGGTGCCGGCCCAGGACAGGAAGGCCGGGTTCCAGTCGCGGCCGAGCCGCACTTCACCCCAGGGGCCAGCCAGGCCGACGGTGGAGCGGCGGTCGAAGAACTGGTTGCTCACGGCGGAGGTGCCGGTGTCGGCGTTGAAGGCGCCTTCCAGCCAGAAACTGGCTTTCAGGCCGCTGCCCAGGTCTTCCACGCCGCGCAGGATGAAGCGCGAGGTGGAGTTGCTGCCACTGGCCAGGGAGGTCAGCGAGCCTTGTGAGTTGGTGCTGTGGCGCACCGCGGCGTCCACCACGCCGGTGAGCGTGACGTTGGATTGGGCGCTCGCGCCGGCGCCGAGCGCGCACAGCACCGCGCCAGCCAGCAGCTGGTTGCATGTCATTGGTTTGTCTCCGGGGGAAAAGGAAGGGGAAGTGAAACGGGCGCGGCTGCGCCCTGGCATCAGTCGAGCTTCACGCGGCCCGACTTGATGATCCTGTCGAACTGCACGATCTCGCGCGCCGTGACGGCGCTGAGTTCCTGCGGCGTGCTGCCGATCGCGCTGTAGCCCTGCCCCTCGAGCAGCTTCTGCACCGAGGGTTGTTTCAGGGCCGCGGCGAAGGCGCTGTTCAGTTTTTCCGTGACACCGGCAGGCAGACCGGCCGGGCCGAAGTAGGCGAGCCAGCCGGAGGCGGCCACGCCGTCCACACCCAGTTCCTTGAGCGTGGGCACGTCGGGGAACAGGCGCCAGCGCTCTTCGCCCGAGGTGGCGATGACGAGCAGCTTGCCGCTGTCCACGTAGGGTTTGACGCTGCCGCTGATGAGCACGAACTGGACCTGCCCGCCGAGCAGGTCGGTCACGGCCGGCGCTTCGCCCTTGTAAGGCACATGGACCGCCTTGATGCCGGCCGCCTCCAGGATGGTCTCCGACCAGAGGTGGGAGCTGGTGGCGTTGCCCGCCGAGCCGTAGGCCATCTCACCCTTGAGCGAGCGCGCGTAGGCCACGAAGTCCTTGAAGTTGCGCGCGGGGATGCGGTGCGGGTTGATGGCCAGCCCGACCTCGGTGCGCACGGCGATGGTGATGGGCGTGATCTGCCGGTTCAGGTCGGCGTAGCGCGGGTCGGTGACGGGCAGCAGGGACAGGGTGGCGGGCACGCCCAGGCCGATGGTGTAGCCGTCTTTCGGCGCGCGCACGATGGCGTCGGTGCCGATGCGGCCGCTGGCCCCGGTGCGGTTGTCCACCACCACCGTCTGGCCCAGGGTCTTGCTGACTTCGGCGGCCAGGGAGCGGGTGACGTTGTCGGCGAAGCCCCCGGGCGGGTACGGCACGATGAGGGTGATGGGCTTGCTCGGCCAGGTGTCGGCCATCGCCAGGTGGGGCAGCACCGCGAGCGCGGCCATGGCCGCCAGGCGGCCCAGGGTCTTGTGAAGGGGGCTCATGGAAACGGTCTCCGTTCTTGTGGGGGGCGATGATGGGCGTCGGTCAGTGCGCGGGGGCCGTGCGGCCGAGGAAGGACAGCAGCACCTGGTGGTACTCGTCGGGCCGCTCGGCCCAGCCGAAGTGGGCCACGCCTTTCATCTCGTGGTACTCGCCCCGCTTGAGCAGGCCGGCCATGCGGCGCATCACCGCAGCGGGGCAGGTCTCGTCGAGTTCACCGGCGATGCACAGCGTGGGCGCGGCGATGCGCGACAACACGTCTTCTTCGAGGTAGGCGGCCGTGGCCTGGATGGCTTTCTGGAAACCGGCAGCGTTCATGAGGCGGACGTTGTGCAGCACGTGGTCGATGGCGGGGCCCTGCGCGCCCGGTCCCATCATCGAGCGCAGCATTTCGGGCGCGTAGTCCGCGATGGCGCGGCCCTGTGTCAGGGGCGCCACGCGCGTGGCCAGGAAGTTGGCCTGCCATTCAGGGCCCGAGTGGTTGAAGGTGTGCGCGGTGGCCGAGAGCACCAGCGCCTGCACACGGTCGGGAAAGAGGTCCGCCGTTTTCTGCGCCACCATGCCGCCCATGCTGTGGCCGAGCACCACGTTGCGCCCCGTGCTGGTCGCGCCGATCAGGCGGCCGGCCACGCGCGCCATGTCGGTCATGCTGAGGGTGTCGGGCACCGGGCTGGTGCCGTAGCCGGGCGCGTCCCAGGCCACGACGCGGTAGCCGGCCTGGTTGAGCGCCTGCGTGGTGCAGCGCCAGTATTCCTTGGCGCCGTAGGCACCGTGCAGCAGGTAGACCGTGGTCGGCCCTTCGCCCGACACCAGGTAGTCGGGCAGCTCATAGGTTCGCATGTCGGGATCCTTGGTTCAAAGAGAGGACGTGGCGGCGACCCAGCGCGCCAGATGGGCCGCCAGCGCCTCGGGCTGCTCCAGGGGAAGCAGGTGGCCGGCGCCGGGCACGGTGTGGAATTCGGCCCCCGGAATGCCCTGCGCGAGCGCGCGCTGGTGCTCGGGCGCGAACAGCTTGTCGTGCGAGCCGGCGACGATCAGCGTGGGCACGCGGCCGTCGAGCAAGGCGCCGCGCTCGGGCCGCGCGAGGCTGGCTTCCTGGTGCGCCATGAAGCGCTCGGCGCCGTAGGCGGCCACCATGGCCGTGCGCCGCTGCATCAGCAGCGCATCGCCCAGGCTGTCGGGGTGGAAGGCGGCCGCGGTCTGCGCCGCGACCAGCTGGGCGTGCGCAACCGTTCGCCGCCGTGTCAATGGCCTGGCGGCGCGCGGCGGCCTGTGCCGCCGTGTCGGCCTGGGGCCCACTGCAGACCAGGCCCAGGCCGCTCAGGCGCTCGGGGGCCAGCGCCCGCATCGGCCAGCGCGACGTAACCCCCGAAGGAGAAGCCGACGAGGTGAAAACGCGCGGGCAGCGTCTTGAAGAGCGCGGAGGCGATCGCGTCGACGTCGGCCAGGGCCGGCAGTTCGGGCGTGTGGACCGCGAGGGTGGAAGGCAGGGCGCTTCGCACGCCATCGAAGACCGCGGCGGTGGTGTTCAGGCCGTGCAGGAGCACGAGGGGATGCGAGGGCATGGTGCTCACGCCAGCGCGGCCGGGTCGCGGTGTTCGCCGTCGATGCGGTCGCCCTCGACCCAGCAGGCGTGGGTGCCGACGCACATGCGCTCGGGCAGCACGATCGTGGCCAGCGGGCCGCGCGCGACGTCGGCCGCGTCGAGCACCAGCACCTCGGAGCGGTTCTGGCGCATGTCGGCCACCATCACGACGACGTAGCCGTCGTCCTCGGCCTTCGCGCCCAGGCGGCGCGCCACCTGCGGCTCGCTGCCGTAGCGGCCCTCGCCGTATTCGTAGCGCTGCGCCGCGCCGGTGAGCAGGTCGAAGCGCTTGAGGCCGGCGAACAGCCAGTCGCCGGGCTTGTACAGCACGTTGTAGCTGTAGCGGTAAGGGCGGCCCACGTAATCGTTGCTGCAGACCGGGAACTCGGTGACCTCGTCGTCGAGGTACTGCTCGGTGGTCTGGCCGGTCTTCAGGTTGAAGCGCCAGCGGTGCATCAAGGTCTTGTTGTGGTGCTTGTCGAGGTTCGCCAGGATGCGGTCGTACACGTTCATGTCGGCGCTCACCGGGATCTTCTTGAAGTCCGGCATGATGCAGCCGTCCATCACCACCTCGTCGCCGTCTTCGTAGCAGTTCGAGAGGTGGAGGATGAAGCAGGGCTTGGCCTCGAACCAGCGCACCTGGCTGCTGTCCCCATGGCGCGGGATGACGCCGAAGCGCGCCGCCTGGTCGCGGTTGAACACCAGATCGTGCTCGCCGGTCTTGAGCTTGACCGGGTCGAAGTACAGCGGCAGGTCGTGCAGGATGGTGTAGTGCTTCGTGATGCCCAGGTCGTGCGGCCAGCGCGCGCCCGGCAGCTCGATCGGCACGTAGTGCACCAGCTGGTTGTGGCGATCGACCACGCCGTAGTGCATGTACGGCCATTTCTCGGGGTAGTTGAAGAACATCATCTCCCCGGTTTCCGGGTCGACCTTGTAGTGCGAGCTCACGCCCTCGGGCACCTTGCGCGCCCAGTTGGCGTCGGGCCCGAGCGTCTCCAGCGTGCGCGGGTCCAGGCGCCAGGGTTCGCTGCCTTGCGACATGCTGGCGATCAGCTTGCCCGCGTGGCAGATCACGTCGGTGCCCGCGTTGTCCTTCATGGCGCCGATGGCGCCCCAGCCGCGCCGCGAGGCCAGGTGCGGCTGCAGCAGGCCCGGCCACAGGGAATGGCCCGCGCCCTTCTCCGCCAGGTAGCCGGTGGTGCGCACCAGGCGGTTGCGGTAGGTGGCGCGGCCGTTCTCGAAATGCACCGCGTGCAGCATGCCGTCGCCATCGAACGGGTGGTAAATGCCCAGCGGTTCGTGCACCTGGTTGTGCGTGTTGCGCACGTAGATGCCGTGCAGGTCCTTCGGGATCTCGCCGATCACCTGCAGGCTGTCGGTGTCGGCCGTGTACTCGTTCGCGTTGGGCGTGAACGGGCCCTGAAGAAAAGGGTTGTCGTTGTCCGCCCGGATCGTCAGGGCGATCCTGTCCACCACCTCAATCATTTGCCCACTCCAATGGTTGCCTGTGCCAATCAATGAAGAGAGTATCCGGCAATCAATTGCTTGTGGCAAGCAATTTTCGATCGATAATGGAAAGTACCTAGCACGCACCGACGACATGACCAAAAAAGCCAAGTCACCGCCTGTCCAGAGCACCATCTTCCTGTGGCTGGGCAAGGCCTACCACGCCGCCACCAACGCCTTCGAGGAGAGCACGGGCGTCACGGCCGCGCGCTGGCGGCTGCTCTTTCTGATCCACCGGCAGCGGGGCTGCACGCAGAAGGCACTGATCTCGGAGATCCGCGTCGACCCCGGGTCGATCACCCGCCAGCTCAAGGCACTGGAGGCGGAGAAGCTGATCGTTCGCGAAGACGATCCGGCCGACAACCGGCTGACGCGCGTCTCGCTGTCCCCGCTGGGCGACAAGCTGGTGCAGGGCATTCTGGAGAAGCGCAAGCGCTTCCTGGAGACCATGCTGCAGGGCATTCCGCCCGAGGAGGTGGACGCCTGCATCCACGTGCTGGAGCGCATCAGCATGAACGTCGGGGACGACCGCCCGATCCCCTGAGGCGGCGGCCGCGTGGCGTGACGCCGGCTCAGCCGTGCCGCAGGCAGAGCCTGTTGACCGGCGCCGACACGCGAGGCAGGGCCATGGTGGTGCACAGGCCGGCGGCAAAACTGGCGACGCTGGCGGTGCGCAACGGCACATAGTCCAGGCCGTTGTGCTGGCAGGCGCGCTGCAGCGCCACGGCGGATTCGCGGTCCACGCAGTCCAGCGGCGCGACAACGAGGTCGGCCCAGGTCAGCGCGGCCAGCAGCAGTTCGTTGCGCGGGTCGATGACGCTGCCTTCATGCCGCCGGTACTCGCCGCCGTGCCGCTCCACCAGCGCGCGGATGGACGGATTGGCGCTGGGGCGTCCGCCCACGTAGAGCAGCTTGCGGCCACGGATGAGCGGCCCGAGCGACGTGGGTTCGGCGCCTTCGCCGTTCATCCAGCCGCGCAGCTGTTCTTCCACCACCGTCAGCTCGCGCCCGAGTTCGCCGAGCTGGACCTGGAGCTGGATCGTTTCCTGCTCCAGGCGCAAGGCGTTGGCCTCGGCAGCGAGCGCGGCGACTTCGGCCTGCTCCCGGCGACCGCCCTGGAACATCAGCGCCGACGACAGCGACTCGGCCCGCTCCCGCGCGTCCCTGGCCGCTTCGAGCAAGGTGGCGCTCAGCCGCCACGATTCGTCGATGGCCGCCACCTGCGTGCGCAGGGCGCCGATCTCGGCCGCGTCGCGTTCGCGCTGCGCGCTCGCGGCGCTGGTGAGCGCCTCGATGTCGCGCGAGATCAGTCCGCTCAGCCGGGGCGTGCTGCGGCGGTCGGTGAGCAAGGCCCAGCAGGCGCCGCGCACCTCCCCCGCGCGGGTGGCCGCTTCCCACAGGCTCAGCAGATCGGCCTCGGTGCGGGCCCGGGAGCACTGCTCGATGGCCTCCCGATGCCGCTGGTCCAGCAGGCCCTGCAAGGCGCGGGCCACGCCGGCGTGCTGCGAGGCGAGCCGCGCGGCCTCGCACCGCAGCGCGAAGTCCGACGGGTTCAGCACGTCGGTGAAGGGCGCCATGAGCTGCCGCAGACCGTGCGCGGGCAGGCAGGTGCGCAGCACCATGCCCTGCAGATGGGGGGCGAGACAGACCCAGTGCAGACGGTGACCGGGATGGGCAGTGGGGGATGGCATGCGGTGGGCGCTTTCGATATATACAACCGAATATAGCGATACTGTAACCGAGCCCCCTGGTGCCGCGGGGTCGAACCGGCCCCCCTGCCGTTCGCCGTTTCCCGTTCTCCCTCGTGAAAATTGCCACAACTCCTACACGGCGATCGCGTCCTGCGTCATATTCTTGCCGCGCAACGGTGGCAGCATGTGCGAAAGAAGTTTCAAGTGCATGCGACCCATCCCTTGTCCAATTGCTTCTGGGAGTGCTTTCGTGTTTATCTACAAGATTTTTGGTGAACAACCCGGCTTTGCCGAAGGGCTGATCTTCAACAGCTGCGTGAAGAACCTGCAGAACCAGCCCGACCTGTGGCTCGACGAGTGTCCGTACCTCTACCCGCGTTCGTCCTCCCGGCTGCCCGAAGGCTTGCGCGTGGTGCAGCTCGGCACGGCCGAAGAGCACGCGCCTCAACAACCCAGCCCCCCGCGCTGGATGCTGGCCGCCTGAGCCCTCGGGCCGCCCGCCCCTCTCTTGGAGGGGTTTTTGTCATGTGGGACATCTCCTACATCCGCATTTTTGGTCTTCCTACAGAGTCGCCCGAGGTTCAAATCCACACTCGTCTCCTGCTGTCACGGACCGTTACCGTTGATTCAAGGAGATGGCGATGAAAGAATTTTTCAAGCTGTACGTGATCACGGTGGCCGGCATGGCGGCCATCGCCTCTCTCCTTCACTTGGCCGTGGCCCTGGGCCAGGACCAGTCTCCCTGGAACGCGCTGATCTACCTGGGCATTTCCAGCGGCGCACTGGGTCTGATGGGCCTGCTGGACATGGAGAAGCGCATCGACCAGATGACCGCCTGACGGCCCGGGCGGTTGGCCCGTTCAGGCGGCCGTTCCAGCGGCCCGCTCGCAGCGGCGGAAGAAATCGCGCATCAGCGCGGCGCATTCGGCGGCGTGCGTCTCCAGCAGAAAATGCGGCCCATCCAGGATGTGGGCTTCCATGCGCGGCAGGGCCTTCATCCACGAAAGCGTTTCGGCCAGATCGAAAAAGACGTCGTGCCGGCCCCAGAGCATCAGCGCCGGAGGTTGCCAGTGGGCCAGGCAGTCGGCGATCTCGCCAAAGCGCGCGTGGTGCTGGCCGTAGTCGAGCACGAGCTGGCGGTGCATCTCGATGCGCCCGGGCAACGACATGACGCGCCAGTCCTCTTCCCACACACTCGAATCGATGCGCCGCGCGATGTCGTCGGGCACACCCCCCACGTACTGGTCGCGCGTGCCCGCCCGGGTCAGGTGCGCCGTGGCCGCCGCGGCGCGCTCGGGCGTGGGGTCCTGAGGTCCGCGAAACCCGCGAAGGACGGGGGATCGATGGGCTCGGACTGCCCGAAGCCGGGCAGGTCGGGCGCGATGACGAAACAGTCCTGCGCCAGCCCGTCGATGACGTTGCGGAAGGACGCCGACGAACTGGGGAAGCCGTGCAGCAGCAACAAGGCCGGCCGGTGGGGGTCGCCCGCAAGGCGCAATGCCACGCGGATGCCATCGATTGACAGGGTGTCCATGCGGCGCCGGCTCAGGATGCCTTGGGCTTCCTGGCGTGCTGCTTGTGCCAGTCCTTGAGCGAGAAGTCGGGGTACCCGTCAAAGCGCTGGTCGCCCTTGCGGCCTTCCACGCGCACCCACGGGGCTTTGGAGTCCAGCAGGATGTGCACGTTCGCGGGCGGCTCGGGCAAGGGCGTGTCGATGGCGCCCGCGTGCGGGTGCACCAGCTCGGGCCAGCTCGGGTCGTACAGCCAGAGCGCGGTGCCGCACACGCCGCAGAAATGGCGCTGGCCGGTGCTGTGCCGCACCTCGTCGCCCTCGGTGATGCTGGCCTGGTAGACGCGCAGGTGCCGCTTGCCTTTCACCTTCAGCGTGCGGTGGTCGGCGCCCAGGTTGATCGCGTAACCACCGGTGCCCGCGGTCTTGCGGCAGATGGAGCAGTAACACCGCATGAAGGGCACGGGCTCGGCCGAGTCGACCGAGAAGGTCACGCGGCCGCAATGGCAAGAGCCTTCGAGCTTCATGGCGATCTCCTTGCAAACCCCCATTGGGCCCGCCCGATGCCTCGAAGGCTGTCGGACAACGCCCTGCAACGACGGGCGGCCCTACCGGCTCAGTTGCGCCAGCGCCGCTTGCAGCCCCTGCAGGCCACCCACGCGCTGGTCGTTGATGAAGATCTGCGGCATCTGCCGCACGGAGGGCCCGCACTTTTCGTAGAAGGCCATGCGTTCGGCTTCGTCGTCGATCTTGATTTCCTCGAAACCGAGCGAACGGGATTTCAGCAGCATCTTGGCCGACTCGCATTGCGGGCAGGCGGACTTGGAGTAGACGACGATTTTGAGTGACATGGCTGAGAGTTTACGGGGGGAGGGTATGCGCGACAGGGCAAAAAATCGGCATAGAACTTTCGATCGACAACGCGGTACTCAGGCCGCCATGGGAGTTTTTTTGACAGGCCTTCAGCGCAAAGCGCCTGGTTCGCGACCGTTCATGACGAGATGTACTCACTGGATACCCGATACGCATTCGACACCGAATACCAAGACCTGCGACATCAAGAAGAAGATGATGATTCATCAGACGAGCGCGTGGCACTGCGTCTGCTGATGCAAAAGGGCGAGATCGCCACCCTCTCCCGCTTTCCCATCCAAGACCCCAAGCAAACCGCCGACCTCTGCCTTGAGTTGGTCATGGACCACCCGGAGTCCGTGGCCGTCCTGCTGTGGAACCGCGAGGTGCGGGATGCCTTCGCCACCCTGCTGGGCAAACCGATGCACAGGCATCGTCGCCAGGACCGCTGGGAACGCGCCACGATGCTGGCGCTCGACACGGGGCTGCCGCCCGAGTGGTTCAGCGGCGCCCGAAGTGACCAACGCAGAAAATCGTTCCACACCCACGTCGCCGAAAAGAGCGCGAAGCACAAGAACCACACCTGGCAGGTTCCGGGGAGGGTATCCAAGGTGTACGAGGTCGGGAAGCCCGCTCCCTACCGAGGTCTGCACGTGAACTCGCTGTTGAATCAAAACGGCAAGATCCGGGACGCGTTGTGCCGCCACATGGCGTGGGAAGCGACCATGGCCTTCATGCAAGGTTGCGAATGCTTCAAGCAGTTCTTGTGCAACGTGGCTGAAGGCACCTACCCCTTCGACGTCGACACACTGGAGCATCTGCATTACGAGCACGTGTGCGACAGCAGCGACAGCCGTGTCCAGTTCACGCCACAACACTTCGGCCGCCTCCTCGTGCGCCTGCTCTCGTGCATGAAACCGGGTGAGCGCCAAGGACACTTGATCTGCTGGAACATCCCGAACGACCTCCATGCTCACGGCCACGAGATGGCCGTGTTGCTCGAGAAGGGGGACGATGGGATTGACAAGGTCTGGCTGTACGACCCCAATGTTTCCGGCAATGCCCTGCACATCAAGACCTCGCCCGACGGACTTTCAAGCCACAGCATCGCGCTCTATGACGCGCTGGGCTACATCGTCAAATCGGCGAACGTGCTGTCCATGGACATCGGCAACCGGACACTGGCGAAAGCTCGGGCAGGTCACTTCATCGAGTCGGACGACATAACGCTTCTGGAAAGCTTCGTGGAAGCCCTGGCCAACGGCACCGTGCATGAAATGGCGGCGGCACTGAAAACGATCAGGAACTGGAACGCCTTCGCTCACATGCACGCGGAGGTGCGGCGCGCCCTGACCATGGCGGTGCAATGGGGCCACGTGCAGGCCATCGGATGGCTTGCACAATGGCTGCACACCACAGAGGTGCATGAGAGCTTCCAGGAAGCGATCGATGAGGATCCCGAGCAGGCGGCGAAGCTGTGGAGCTTGGCGTTGAACAACGAGACCATGCTCGATCTGCTCACCCGCGAAGAAGAGGTTCCTTTGCGCACCGCAACCGCGCTGGCCTACCTGAATCTGCTCGCAGGCGCTTCACGGCACATGAACAAGGCCTCGAAGCGGGAGCTGTACAAGATCCTGCATGCCTTTCAGAACGGCTCGCCCTGCTGCTACGAGAGGCTCTCTTGGGGCCACCAACTCCTGAGTCGCGACGCCGGCTTTCGCACCGCGTTCGAGCAGCTCATGGCGAAGCTGAAGTTCTGGTGAACCCCGGGCCGCCCCGCGTCCTCAGTCGATCTGGATCTTCGCGTCGCGCACGATGCGCGCGTAGGTCGCGATCTCCTTGGTGATGTAGGGTGCGAACTGCGCCGGGCCCATGGGCGCGGCGATGAAGCCTTGCGCACCCAGGCGCTCGGTCACCAGCGACGAGCGCATGGCCTTGGCGCTTTCTTCCGTGAGCCGCTTGCTGATCGCCTCGGGCAGCTTGCCCGGCGCCCACAGGCCGTACCAGGTCACCATCTCGAAACCGGGAATGCCGGACTCGGCCACGGTGGGCACGTTCGGCATGCTCGGAAGGCGCGCCTTGGTGGTGACGGCCAGGGCCTTGAGCTTGCCGCTGGCAATGTGCGGCGCGGTGGACGGCAGGGCGTCGATGATCACGCTGATCTGGCCGCCGAGCAGGTCGTTCAGGGCCGCCGCCGTGCCGCGGTACGCGACGATGGGCATCTCCAGCTTGCCGCCGAACTTGATGGCTTCGAGCGAGACGTGCATGGGCGAACCGATGGCCGAGGTGCCCAGGCTGAAGCCCTGCGGTTTGGCGCGCGCGGCTTCGAGGAAGTGCTTCAGGTCGTCGGCCGGCACGCTGGGGTGCGCCGCCACCACCATGGGCACGGAGCCCAGGAACGAGACCGGCGTGAAGTCCGTGACCACGTCGTAGGGCACCTTGCGCACCATCAGCGGGTTGGCGATCAGCGTGGGCGACTGCACCAGCAGCGTGTAGCCGTCGGCCGGGGCCTTGGCCACGAGGTCGCTGCCGATGACGCCGCTGGCGCCCGCGCGGTTCTCCACCACGAAGGGTTGTCCCATCTGCTCGGTGAGGCGCTGCGCGAGCACGCGCGCCACCAGATCGACCGTGCCGCCGGGCACGTAGGGCACGATGATGCGCACCGGGCGGTTCGGGTAGGTCTGGGCGTGCGCCGCGAGGCCGGTGGCGGCGAGCAGGCCGGCCAGCAGCGCGCGGATCCATGGGTTCTTCATCGTCGTGTCTCCTTGAAAGGTGGGTGTGGCGACTAGCAGCAGGGCATCTTCAGCAGGCGCAGCGCGTTGCCGAAGTAGATGCCCTCGCGCTCTTCTTCGGACAGCTTGAGCGAGTCGATGGCTTCGGGAATCGTGCGGATGAACATGGGGCCGCCTTCGGGATCGAAGGGGCAGTCGGACGCGAACACCACCTGCTTCGCGCCGAAGAACTCGAGCCCGCATTGCAGCCCCGCGCGCCCACCGGCCAGCGCGGTGTCCGCGTAGAACAGGCGGAAGTAGTCGATCGGGCGCTTGGCCATGCTTTTGAGCAGGCCTTCGTAGTCTTCGTCCGAGGTGCGGCTGCCGAACTGGTCCAGCCCCGGGCCGACGCGGCCGTCGAAGAACGGGATCATGGCGCCCATGTGGTGGGTGATCACCTTGAGTTCGGGCAGCCGGTCGAAGAAGCCGGAGAACACCATGCGCGTCATGGCCGCGCTGGTTTCGTAGGGCCAGCCGAAGGTCCACCAGATCTCGAACTTGGACTTCTTCTCCGAGGCGTAGTCGGGCATGTTGGCGCCGCGCGCCGGGTGCATCCACACCGGCACGTCGTGGGTCTTCACGGCGGCTTCGAAGATGGGCCAGAACTCGGGCTCGTCGAGCGGGCGGCCGTTCACGTTGGTGAACACCTGGATGCCGCGCGCGCCCAGCACGTTGATGGCGTATTCCATTTCTTCCAGGCAGGCGGCCGGGTTGTTCATGGGCAGCGAAGCCACGAAGGCGGGGAACTTGTCCGGGTGCGCGTCGCGGATCTTGGCCATCTCCTCGTTGGCCAGGCGGGCCAGCGCGGGCGAGTCCTCGGGGCCGGCGATCAGCTCGATGGGCGGGTTCGACAGCGTGAGGATCTGCTGGTACTCGGGAAAGCCTTCCATCATCTTCAGGCGCGCGTCCAGGTCGTACAGCACCGGAATCGTCAGCCAGCGCTTGATGGCGCCCTTGTCCTTGGCCAGCTCGGCCATGCGCTCGAAGTACTTGCGCGGCAGGATGTGGGCGTAACTGTCGATCTTTCGCATGGGCTTTTCTCGCTCTTTATTCACCAATTGGAGAATTATAGGGAAAAGCAAAGGGGCGTGGGGCCCCCGATTTCCCCTGGTTTTCCCTGAGCAGTGAAGAAAGCCGCTACGCGAGCACGAACGCCGAGATCACCTCGGTGATGTGGGCCAGCCGCTGCGTGAGCTGCTTGGGCGCCTTGAAGTCGCGGTTGAAGCCGGCCGAGAGGGTGTGGATGTTGGAGAGGTAGAAGTACGAGCAGCCGGCGATGGTGATGTAGAGCTGCACCGGGTCGATGCCGGCGCGGAACAGGCCCGCCTTCTGGCCGCGCTCCAGGATGTCGCCCAGCGACTGCACCAGCGGCGAGTTCAGCTCGCGGATGCGCTGCGAGCCGTGCAGGTGGCGCGCCAGGTGCAGGTTCTCGCTGTTGAGCAGGGTGATGAACTCGGGGTGGGCGATGTAGTAGTCCCAGGTGAATTCCACCAGCCGGCGCAGCGCGATCAGCGGCGGCATGCCCTGCAGGTCCAGGTAGAGCTGGGCGTTGCGGATCTCGGCGTAGACGCTCTCCAGCGCGGCGGCGAACAGGCCGTCCTTGTCCTTGAAGTAGTAGTAGACGAGCTTCTTGTCCACCGCCGCCTTCTCGGCGATGCGCTCCACGCGCGCGCCACCCAGACCGGTGCGGGCGAATTCTTCGCGCGCGGCGACCAGGATGGCGGCCTTGGAGCGCTCGGCGTCGCGGATCTTGGGCTCGGAAGGGGCCTTTCTGGCGGTCACGGCGGAGGTCCTTGTGCGGGGGAAAGTGGGGCGGGCAATGCCGCCACAGCGTACCCGAACTCCCCCGCGCAGCCCTTTATTCACCATTAAGTGAATAAAGGGCTTTGCCAGGGCGCACCGCCAGGCGCCACAGGCGCGCGGCGCGGCCGATGAAGAAACCCGTGAACGCGCCGTACAGGGCCGCGACGCACAGCACGTACTGCGTGTCCCGGACCAGCTGCGGCGCCATGGTGAGATCGACCCCGACCACGTACTTCACCAGAAAGATGCCCACGATCAAGCCCAGCGGGACGGTGCTGCCCGGCAGGCGGTACAGGCGCCGCGCCGGGTCGTACTGGGCGCCATCGGCGCGGCCGCGCGCGACCAGGGCGAAGGCCAGCACCGCGGCGATGAGCCAGGCCGAAACGGCAAGGCCCCGGTGGGGCGTCGCACCGAAGGCCGAATACGTGCCCGAGACCGAGAAGAGCGTCATCGCCAGGGGCATCAGCGACACGCGGGCCAGGCTGGCGCTGCGCTCGCGCAGCTGGCTGGCGCCCAGCGCGAGCAGCGCCACGAGCAGGCCCCACACCCACAACGGTGTCTGGCGCAGGACGGGGACGACGGCTTCGGGGTGGTTGGCGAGCAGTTGCAGCAGCATGGTGGGCTCCGCGAGGAAGGGGTTGAGGGAGGACGCACTGTGCCGGGGGCGAGGGCGCCTGGCGATCCCGTTGCGACGAAACTGCGTGGGTGCGGCGCGAAGAGCCGTCTGACGAGGGCGAACGGCGGCGGCCGCGTCGGACGCCTCCGACACACGACCCCGCCAAGCACCCCCTGTTGCCGCGCCTCCCACTGTGCCAAGCTGTAGGGCATCGGATCTTCGCTTGATCCGGCAACTTCAAGAGTGCGCCTGTGAACAAAACCTTCGAGTTCGTCAGCGTGCGCGGCGCACGCGAACACAACCTGAAGAACGTCGATGTCGACGCGCCCCGCAATGCACTGGTCGTCTTCACCGGCATCTCCGGCTCCGGCAAATCCTCGCTGGCGTTTGGCACCATCTATGCCGAGGCACAGCGGCGCTACTTCGACTCGGTGTCGCCCTACGCCCGCCGGCTGATCGACCAGGTCGGCACGCCCGATGTGGACAGCATCGAAGGGCTGCCGCCCGCCGTGGCGCTGCAGCAGCCCAGGGGCTCGGCGGGCTCGCGCTCCACGCTCGGTTCGGTCTCGATGATCTCCAACATGCTGCGCATGCTGTACTCGCGCGCCGGTTGGTACCCGCGCGATCAGCCCATGCTGTTCGCCGAGGACTTTTCGCCCCACACGCCCCAGGGCGCCTGCCCGGTCTGCCAGGGACTGGGGTTTGTCTACGACGTGACCGAGAAGGCCATGGTGCCCGACGACACGCTGAGCATCCGCGAGCGCGCCATCGCCGCGTGGCCGCCGGCCTGGCATGGGCAGAACCTGCGCGACATCCTGGTCACGCTGGGTTACGACGTCGACACGCCGTGGCGCGATCTGCCCAGGAAGGACCGGGACTGGATCCTGTTCACCGAAGAGCAGCCCACCGTGCCGGTGTACGCCGGCTTCACCCCGGCCGAGACGCGGGCCGCGTTGCGCCGCAAGATGGAGCCGAGCTACCAGGGCACCTTCACGGGCGCGCGCAAGTACGTGTTGCAGACCTTCGCCACGACCTCCAGCGAACTGATGAAGCGCCGCGTGGCGCGCTTCATGTCCGGCACGGTGTGTCCTTCGTGCCAGGGCAAACGCCTGAAGGCCGAGGCACTCTCGGTGACCTTCGCCGGCCTGGACATCGGCGAGCTCTCCCGCTTGCCATTGACCCGGCTCGCGCAGGTGCTTGAACCGGCGGCCGCCGGCCGGCTCGCATCCACTTCGGCGCCAGCGGCCACGCCCAGGGGCCGCGCCCGCCGGGCCATGGCCCCGCGCCCGGGTCATGAAGGCGCTCCCGACGTGCGGCGAACGCCCCACCTCTCGGAAGAGAAACGCATCGCCGCACAACGGATCGCCCAGAACGTGCTGGAGCGCGTCAAGACCTTGGAGGACATCGGTCTGGGCTATCTGTCGCTCGACCGGCAGACACCCACCCTGTCGTCGGGCGAACTGCAGCGCGTGCGGCTGCGCAACGCAGATCCACGCGAACCTCTTTGGCGTGCTCTACGTGCTGGACGAACCCTCGGCAGGCCTTCACCCCGCCGACGGCGTGGCGCTGCTGGCGGCACTGGACCGCCTCAAGCGCGCCGGCAATTCGCTCTTCGTGGTCGAACACGATCTCGCGGTGATGAAACACGCCGACTGGATCGTGGACGTGGGCCCTGAAGCGGGCGAGAACGGCGGGCGCGTGCTGTACAGCGGCCCGCCGGCGGGCCTGCGCCGCGTGCCGGACTCCCACACCGCGCGGCACCTCTTCGCCGCGCCGCCGCCGCGCAGGCGGGCCGTTCGCCCACCGCGGGGCTGGCTGAAGCTGACCGGCGTCAGCTGCAACAACCTGCACCGCCTCGACGCGGCTTTCCCCATCGGCGTGCTGACCGCGGTGACCGGTGTCTCCGGCTCGGGCAAGTCGAGCCTGGTGGGCCATGCCCTGGTGGACCTCATGGCGGACCACCTCGGCCATGAACCGCCCCAGCGCGACACGGGCGACACGGCGGAGGACGCCGAGGTCGGCGGCGCGGTGGTGAGCGGCGGCCGGATCGAAGCCGGTGCCGATGCCTTTCGCCGCCTGGTGCGGGTTGATCAGAAACCGATCGGCCGCACGCCGCGCTCCAACCTCGCCACTTACACGGGCCTGTTCGATGCGGTGCGAAAACGCTTCGCCGCCGAGCCTGCGGCGCGGTCGCGGCGATGGGGCGCAGGGCGCTTTTCGTTCAACGTGCCGGGCGGTCGTTGCGACACCTGCGAAGGCGAAGGTTTCGTCCATGTGGAACTGCTCTTCATGCCCAGCGTGTACGCACCCTGCGCCACCTGCGGCGGGCAGCGCTACAACGAGAAAACCTTGCAGATCACCCATGCCGGCAAGAACATCGCCGAGGTGCTGGCCATGACGGTGGAGGAAGGCGTGGCCTTCTTCCAGGAAGACCCGGCGATCCACCGGCCCTTGAAGCTGCTGCAGGACATTGGCCTGGGCTACCTGCGGCTGGGGCAGCCCGCCACCGAACTCTCCGGCGGCGAGGCACAGCGCATCAAGCTGGCGACGGAGCTGCAGCGGCCCAACCGCGGGGACACGCTCTACGTGCTCGACGAGCCCACCACCGGCCTGCATCCCGCCGATGTGGATCGGCTGATGGCGCAGCTGAATGCACTGGTGGACGCCGGCAACACGGTGGTGATGGTGGAGCACGACATGCGTGTCGTGGCCGCCAGCGACTGGGTGATCGACGTGGGGCCGGGCGCCGGCCATGAAGGCGGCCGCATCGTCGTGGCGGGCACGCCCGACGCGGTGGCGGCCTGCCCCGGCGGCCCGACGGCACCCCATCTGGCGGCGGCGCTCGGTGCACGCTGACCGACAATCGCCCCATGCAATTCCAGCCCATCCTCGAGGACATCGTCGCCACCCTGCGCCCGACCCTGGGGGCGCAGGGCCGGGTGGCCGACTACATTCCCGCGCTGGCGCGCGTGCCCGCGGCGCAGTTCGGCATCGCCTTGCGCACCTGCGACGGCGAGGAGGCGCAGGCCGGCGACAGCGCCACCCCCTTCTCGATCCAGAGCATTTCCAAACTCTTCGCCCTGACCCTGGGCATGCGAGCCATGGGCGAGCGCCTGTGGGAACGCATCGGACGGGAACCCTCCGGCAACCCCTTCAACTCCTTGGTGCAGCTGGAGGCCGAACAGGGCACGCCGCGCAACCCCTTCATCAACGCCGGCGCGATCGCCGTCACGGACCGGCTGGTCAGCCAGGGCGATCCCAAGGCGGCCATGCTGGAGCTGGTGTCCAGCCTGTGCAACGAGCCGGTGCACTTCGACGAGGAGGTGGCGGCATCGGAGGCCGCGACGGGCTTTCGCAACATCGCGCTGGGCAACTTCATGAAGAGCTTCGGCAAGATCGACAACGACGTCGCGGCCGTGCTGGACGCCTATTTCCACCACTGCGCGGTGCGCATGAGCTGCCAACAGCTGGCGCGCGCCACCGGCTTCCTGTGCCGCGACGGCCGCCACCCTTTCAGCGGCGAGCCCCTGCTGAGCGAGCGCCAGACGCGCCGGATCAACGCGCTGATGTTGACCTGCGGCACCTACGACGCGGCAGGGGAGTTCGCCTTCCGGATCGGCCTGCCCTGCAAGAGCGGCGTGGGCGGGGGCATCGTGGCGGTGGTGCCCGACCGCCTGAGCCTGTGCGTGTGGTCACCCGCGCTGGATGCCACGGGCAACTCGCTGCTGGGCATGCAGGCGCTGGAACTCTTCGCCTCGCGCACCGGGCTGTCCGTGTTCTGACGGAGCGCGCGGCGTCACCCGCGAGGCTGGCTGCCGCAAGCCAGCGCCAGGAACGATTCGACCAGGGGGTTGTCGCGCCGCGCCTGCGTCGCGAACGCCAGGCTGTAGCGCAGCGGACGCCGGCCTTCCAGCACCGGCACGTAGGTCACGTGGGGCATCTGCATCGCGGCGAAGGAGCTCGGCACCAGCGCGACGCCGACACCGCTGGCCACGAGCATGATCTTGGTCACCATCTGGGAGACCTCCTGCACCACCTTCGGAAAGAAGCCGGCCCGCTGGCAGGCGGCGAGAAAGATGCTCTCGAAGCCGGGCCCCGCCGAGAACGGGAACGAGATGAACGACTCGGTGCGCACCTGGCTCAGCTGGATCGACTTGCGCGACGCCAGCGGGTGCCAGGACGGCAGGGCGATGACGATCTTTTCTTCCTTGAAGTGGTCGACGACCAGGCCCTTGGAGTCCTGCAGCGGCGCGACGATCAGGGCGATGTCCGTGGCCCCTCGCCGCAGCGCCTCCAGCTGCCCGCCGGTGGTGTCGCTGTCCAGCAGGACTTCGACGCCCGGGTACTCCTTGCGAAAGAGCAGCACGAGATCGGGCAGTGGCCCGAGCGCGGCGCTGGCCACAAAAGAAAGCCGGATGCTGCCGGCGGTGCCGTCGGAGGCCCGCTGCGCCAGGCTCATGCCGTGGGCCGCCTGCGCCAAGGTGCGGCGCGCTTCACGCAGGAAGATCTCGCCGACCGGGGTGAGCCGCACGTGGCGCCGGCCCCGGTCGAACAGGGGCTTGCCGACCGCTTCTTCAATGCGCTTGATGGCATGGGACAGCGGCGGCTGCGACATGTGAAGGCGCAGGGCCGCCCGGCGGAAGTTCAACTCTTCAGCGACGGCGACGAACTGGTGCAGCTGGCGCAACTCGATCATGTTGATATCTTTGAGCTATCAATAAATAGCAAAACGGTATTAGAAGTATCACTGAACCGTCCGCAGAATGGGCGCTCATCCATCAAAAAGAAGCGGTCATGAGCGACAAAAAATCCGTTGAAACGTGCGCCTTGCAGCTCACCCATTTCGGCGCCGCGGGCTGGCGGATCACCGACGGCAAAACGGTGCTCCTGGTCGACCCCTACTTCTCCCGCGTGCGTTACGCGGGCAAGACCTTCGGCGACCCCGACGCCCCGATCTCCCCCGGCGACACGCGGCCGATCTTTCGTCCGCAGGACGTGTTGTCGTCCGACACCGGGCTGGTCGACCGGCACATTGACAGCGCCGACTACATCGTCATCTCGCACTCGCATTTCAACCATTGCATGGACATGCCGCACATCGCGCGCAAGACCGGCGCGCTGGTGATCGGGACGTACAGCACCACCAACATCGCGCGCGCCAACGGCGTGGACGAGCAGCAGCTCATCACGGTGAAGGGCGGCGAGGACTACCAGTTCGACGATATCGCCATCCGGGTGGTGAACAGCCTGCACTCGCCGCTGGCGGCCAAGCGCTACTTCGAATGGGGCGAGGTGCCGCGCGATGTGGATCGGCCGCTGCGCATGATCGACTACTGCGAAGGCGGCACGATGGGTTATTACATCCGCTGGGGCGGGCACCGCATCGTCGTGTTCGGCTCCATGAACTACATCGAGCGCGACCTGCTGGACATCGACGCCACGATCGCGCTGGTGCCCGCCGCGCGCCCCCGGCTGCATGTGCGCGACTACACCGACCGCCTGCTGCGCCGACTGGGCCTGCCCAAGCTCGTGATCGCCACCCATTGGGATGTGCAGACCGCGCCGTATGGCGCCTCGCAGGCCGAGGCGCTGGCCCAGGCGGAGACTTTTGTGCAGGAGGTGAACACCACCTCGCCCGACTCCCAGGTGATCGTGCCGCTGCACTTCGACACGGTGCATGTGGACGCCAGCGGCCATGCCTGGAAGGTGGACCACGGGCAGGCCTGACTTGTGCTTCAGGCTCAAGTCGCTCCACCCTGGAAACGTCTCGGCGGTCGGTAGAGGAAGACAAGAAAAAGCGCGATGTGCTGCGCCCTGGTTTGCCCCCGGGCGCGCGGGTTCTCTGCGGGCAAATGGAGTACTTTCATGAATCAGATGGTCAAGACATGGGTCCAGGCGACCCTCGGTGCGGTCCTTGCCGGGTTGGTGTCCAGCGCGGCGGCCACGGACTTCCCGGTGCGCCAGGTGCGCCTCGTGGTCCCGGTGGCGCCGGGTGGTCCGAACGACACCTTCGCGCGCACGCTGGCCCCCAAGCTGGGCGCCGGCCTCGGGCAGCAGGTGGTGATCGAAAACATCCCGGGCGCCGGGGGCAACCTGGCCACCGCTTCGGTGCTGCGACAGCCGCACGACGGCCACAACCTGGTGCTGCACGGCATGACCTACGCGGTCAACCCGTCGATCTTCGGCGCCGCGTCGTCCTACAAGGTCGGCGACTACACCGCCGTCTCCATCGTGCGCCAAAGGCCCGCTGGTGCTGGTGGCGCACCCGTCCCTGGGCGTGAAGAACGTCAAGGAGCTCATCGCCTACCTCAAGAGCAAGCCGACCGGCGTGGACTACGCCTCGGGCGGTCCGGGCACCTCGCCGCACCTGGCGGCCGAGCTGTTCAAGCTGGCCGCCGGCGTCAACATGCAGCACATCCCGTACAAGGGCACGGGCGCCTTCATGCCCGACCTGCTGGCCGGGCGCGTGCCGGTGGCTTTCGTGAGCCCGCTGGTGATCAAGCCGTCCATCGCATCGGGCCAGCTCATCGGCCTGGGGGTGACCGGCGCCCAGCGCAGCAAGGGCTGGGATCTGCCGACCATCGCCGAGGCGGGCGTGCCGGGTTTTGACTTCGAGGCCTGGTACGCCATCATGGCGCCCGCCGCCACGCCGCCCGATGTCGTGCTCAAGCTCAACAAGCTCATCGACGACGCCGTCAACACGCCGGAGGCCCAGGAGAAGTGGCAGAGCCTGGGCGTGGAAGTCATGCGCGGCACGCCGCAGGAAGCCCAGGCCTACGTCATGAGCGAGTACGCCAAGTGGGCCAAGGTGGTCAAGGCCGCCAACATCAAGGCCGACTGACGCATGCTGTATGAAAACGGAACCGTCTTCGACGGGCGCGATGTCCTGCCCACGGGCCACGCGGTGCTGGTGGAAGCCGGCCGCATCCACGCGGTGGGGCCGGCCGACCGCTTCACCGGTTACCAGGGGCCGCGCTTCGACCTCGGCGGCGACACCCTGCTGCCCGGGCTGATCGACTGCCATGTGCACCTCACCATGTCGGGCGACGGCAAGACCGTCACCGGGCAGGGCAACGACCACGCGGCGCTGACGCTGCAGGCGCTGGAGAACGCGCAGGCCTCCCTGCGCGGCGGCATCACGGCCCTGCGGGACTGCGGCGGCGTCGACCACGTGGAGTTCGCCGTGCGCGACGCCTGCAACGCCGGGCGTTTCCTCGGGCCGTACATCCGGGTGTCGGGCAAGGTGATCTGCATGACGGGCGGCACCAAGTGGAAGATCGCGCGCGTGGCCGACGGCCCGCAGGAGGTCGTCAAGGCGGTGCGCGAGCAGCTGCTGGCGGGCTGCGACTGCGTCAAGCTGATGGCACCGGCGCCGTGCTGCACGCCGGCACCGACATCGAGGACGCGCAGTACACCGAGGAAGAGCTGGCCGCGGGCGTGGCCGAGGCCCGCCGGTTTCGCAAGCCCACCGCCGCCCATGCGATCGGCACCCAGGGCATCCTGAACGCCGCGCGCGCGGGCGTGACCTCGGTGGAGCACGGCATGTTCATGACCGACGAGACCGTGCGCCTGATGCTGGAGCGGCAGATCTTCCTGGTGCCCACGCTGGCCGCGGTGGAGCAGGTGCTGCTGAACCCGCAGGCCGTGTCGCCCGCGTCGCTGGCCAAGGCGCAGCGCGTGGCCGCGCGGCACCGCGAATCGGTGGGCCTGTATTACCGCGCCGGCGGCCGCATCGTGATGGGGGCCGACACCGGCACGCTGTGCAACCCGCACGGCAACAACGCGCAGGAGCTGCGCTACATGGTGGCCTGCGGCATGTCGCCGCTGGCCGCGCTGGTCGGCGCTACCTCGCTGGCGGCCGACCTGTTGAACCTGCCCGACCGGGGCGCGCTGGTGGCCGGCCACATCGCCGACATGCTGATCGTGCGCGGCGATCCCTTCACCCAGATCGAACAAGTGGCGGATCGGCGCCACCACCGCTTGGTCATCAAGGCCGGGCAAGTGGTCGCCGGCCCCGAATCGGGACTGACATGAACCTGCCTTTCGATTTTCAGAACCCCTACGCGAGCGTCCGTCTGCCGGGCTTTTTCAGGAACGTGGTGTCGACCTCCACGCCACTCGGCGCGCAGGCCGGTCTTCGCATGCTGCTCAAGGGCGGCAACGCGGTGGACGCGGCCATCGCCGCCGCCGCCGCGCTGACCATCACGGAGCCCGTGAGCAACGGGCTGGGCAGCGATGCTTTCTGCATCCTGTGGGACGGCCAGGGGCTGCATGGCCTCAATGCCTCGGGGCCGGCGCCGGCCGGCTGGTCGACGGACTATTTCCGCCGCAAGTACGGTGAAGACCCGAAGACGCCGCCCAAGCGCGGCGTCGACGCGGTGACCGTGCCCGGCGCCGTGGCCGCGTGGACCACGCTGCATGCGCGCTTCGGCAAGCTGCCGTTCGCCGACCTGATGGAGCCCGCCATCGAGGCGGCCGAGGGCGGCTATGGCGTGCCCCCCGTGGTGCACCAGAAATGGAAGGCCGGCGCGCCCGAGCTGGCGGCGCAGCCCGGCTTCGCGCAGAGCTTCCTGCCCTTCGGCCGCGCGCCGGACATCGGCGAGCGCTTCCGCTTTCCCGCGGCGGCCCGCGCCCTGCGCGCCATCGCCGAGACCCGGGGCGAAGCCTTCTACCGCGGCGAGGTGGCGGCGGCCCTCGTGCGTTTCGTGAGGGACGCCGGCGGCGTGCTGAGCGAACAGGACCTGGCCAGCTTCCAGCCCGAATGGGTCACCCCGATCTCGCGCGACTACCGGGGCTACACGCTGCACGAGATACCGCCCAACGGCCAGGGCATCGCCGCGCTCATGGCGCTGGGCATCCTGGCGCAGTTCGACCTGGCGTCGTTGCCGGTGGATTCGGCCGACTCGCAGCACCTGCAGATCGAGGCCATGAAGCTGGCCTTCGCCGACGTGTACCGACACGTCGCGGACAGCCGCCACCTGCAGGTCACGCCCGAGCAGATGCTGGACAACGGCTACCTCGCGTCCCGCGCGCGGCTGATCGACATGGGCCGCGCCCAGACCTTCGGCGCCGGCAACCTGGTGCGCGGCGGCACGGTGTACCTCACGGCGGCCGACGAGAACGGCATGATGGTGAGCTTCATCCAGAGCAACTACATGGGCTTCGGCTCGGGCTGCGTGGAGCCGGGCTTCGGCGTCAGCCTGCAGAACCGGGGCCATGGTTTCAGCCTGGACCCCAGCAGCCCCAACGCCGTGCAGCCGGGCAAGCGGCCGTTCCACACCATCATCCCGGCCTTCCTCACCCATAGCGGCCAGCCGGTGATGAGCTTCGGCGTGATGGGCGGCAACATGCAGCCGCAGGGCCACATGCAGACGCTGGCGCGCATGCTGGACTACGGCCAGAGCCCGCAGGCCGCCTGCGACGCGCCGCGCTGGCGCTTCGACCAGGGCCTGGACATCAACGTCGAAGGCGCGATGAACCGCCAGACCGTCGCCGAGCTGGAGCGGCGCGGCCACCGCGTGAAGACCATCGACGACGCCTACCAGGACTTCGGCGCCGGGCAGTTCATCTGGCGCCTGGACGGCGAAGGGGCGGGCTACGTGGCCGCCAGCGACCCCCGGCGCGACGGGCAGGCCGTGGGCTGTTGAAGGACGCTCACTCCGGCTTGAACCCGGCCTCCTTCAACAAGCCCGCGCTCTGCGCCACATCGCTGGCGATGTACTTGCGGAAGGTGTCCACCGATTCCACCACCGGCTCCACGCCCAGCGAGGCGAGCGAGCCGGCCTTGGCCAGTTCTTCCGTGGCTTTGTTGATGGCCTTGTTGAGGAACTGCACGCGGTCGTCCGGCGTACCCTTGGGCGCCCACACGCCGTACCAGGACACGTACACCAGGCCGGGGTAGCCGCTCTCGGCGGCCGTGGGCACATCAGGGGCGATGCTGCTGCGCTTGGCGCCGGTCTGGGCGATGGGTTTGACGCGGCCGCCCTTGGCCATGGGCTGCAGCGAGATGATGGAATCCACCAGCACCTGCACGTGGCCGCCGGCCACGTCGGTGGCGGCGGGCGCCGTGCCGCGGTAGGGCGTCATGGTGAAGTTGACCTTGCCCTGCTTGGCCAGCAGCAGCGTGGCGAGGTGGCTGGGCGCGCCGAGCGCGGGGATGGCGGCGTTCCAGTGGTTGCCGGATTTGCCGGCCGCGTCGATCACCTCGCGCAGGTTCTTCTGCGGCGCGGTGGGCGGGATCACGATGAGCAGCGGCGCCTCGCCGGTGCGGGCCACGGGGGTGAAGTCGGTCACCGGGTCGTAGGGCGGCGCTGCGCCAGCACGTGGCTGGCGAGCACGTGCGTGGCGGCCGAGAACAGCAGGGTGTAGCCATCGGGGTGCGCGGTCTGCACCGCCTTGCCACCGATGGTGCCGCTGCCGCCGGCGCGGTTGTCCACCACCACGGTCACGCCCAGGTCGGTCTGCAGCTGTTTGGCGAGCAGGCGCGCCGCGCCGTCCACGCCGCCACCGGCCGCGAAGGGCACGATGAGCTTGATCATGTTGTCGGGGAATTTCCCCTGGGCCAGGGCGGGTGCCACGCCCACGGCGGCGAGGGCGAGGCCGGTCATCCAATGCTTCATCCACTTCATGTCTGTCTCCTTCGGGTTTGTGGTCAATCGGGTTGAGGGGCGGGGGTGCGGCGCGCGCGGCGCCGTTCGAAAACGCTCAGCGTGGCGTCGATGTCTTCGGCATCGATGCCGCGCGTGATGAACACGATGCGCGTGCGCCGGTCGTCGCTGGGCCAGCGCGGCAGCGTCTCGGGCGGGTGGAACAGGTGCTGCACGCCGTGGATGACGAGCGGGTGCTCCGGGTCGTCGTCCAGGTGCACGATGCCCTTGACGCGCAGCAGGTCGTCGCCGCGCATCTTCGCGATCATGTCCAGCCAGGCGAAGAAGCCTTCGCGCGAAAGCGGCCGATCGCGCACGATGACGTGCGAGCGGATGCGGTCGTCGTGCCGGCTGGCACCGTGCCCGCCGGACGCGGGAAAGAAACTCGATCGGCCGGTGTCGGGCACGGCGGTGAAGGCGGCGGCCGGGCGCGCCAGCAAGGCCTGCAGGGCGTTCAGGGCACCGTCGGCGTCGGTGCGGATCTCGGCCAGCGGGTTGATGTCGCGCAGCCGCTGCACCAGCGGTTCGAGCTCGGGCGCCGCCGCGAGATCGGTCTTGGTGAGCAGCAGGCGGTCGGCCACCGCGGCCTGTTTCACGGCCTCGGGGTGCTGGTCCAGCGTGGCGATGGCGTGGCAGGCGTCCACGGTGCAGGCCACGCCCGCCAGGCGCCACGCACCCTGCAGGCGCGGGTCGCCCATGAGCGTGTGCAGGATGGGCGCGGGGTCGGCCAAGCCGGTGGTCTCCAGCACCACGTGGCGCAGCTCGCCACGCTGCGCGGCCGGTGTGGCGGCCAGCCGCTCGAAAGCTTCCACCAGGTCGCCCCGGATGGTGCAGCAGATGCAGCCGTTGGCCAGCAGCACCATGTTCTCTTCGGTGTGGTCGACCAGGTCGTGGTCGAGCCCGACGGACCCGAACTCGTTGATGACCACGGCCGTGCCCTGCATGCCGGGCTCGCGCAGCAGGCGGTTGAGCAGCGTGGTCTTGCCGCTGCCGAGGAAGCCGGTGAGCACGGTGACAGGCACAGCCTTCGTCATGACATCTCGCCCATGGGGCCATGCAGCTTGGCAAACGATTCGAGCGTGCGCGCCAGCCGCGTGAGCAGCCAGTCGGCATCGGCTTCGTCGGCCTCGCCCGCTTCCAGGCGGGTGAGCAGCTGCATCACCGGCTGGCGCTGTTCGGCGATCGGCCCGGGCTGCAGCAGGAAGGCCTCCACGCTGGGCACGCCCAGGCGCTCGCTCTCGGCCCAGAGGTAGTCGGCGATGTCGAGCTCGAAGTCCTGCAGCGAGACGCTGACCCCGCCCACGCCGCAGCCGCAACCCGAGCCCAGCGTGACGTGCTGGGCGCTCAGGCGGCTCCACAGGCCCAGCAGGCGGGCGGCGCGGGGGTCGGCGGCGGCCACGGTGGCGGCGTCCATCTCAGGCCTGCGCGGCGGCGGCGCGCAGCCGGGCCGTGGCGGCGGCGTCGAGCTGCTGTTGCCCGTCGAGCGCCACGCGGTAGACCTCGCGCGCCACCTCGGCGCTCACATAGCCTTCGCGCACGTCCTCGGCCACCTTCTCGGCCTCGCGCTCCAGCGGGCTGCCGAAGCCACCGCCGCCGCCCGAGAGCATCTTGTAGGCGTCGCCGCGCTCCAGGCGCACGTTGAAGATCTTGGCGTTGAGGTGGTCGCTCTTCCACTCGCCCTTGTGGCGCACGGCCAGGCCGTTGCCCATGGCGTCGCCGCCGCCTTCCAGGCCCCAGGGCTTGCAGTGCACGCGGTCGATGCGGGTGGTGACGGTGAAGGGCGAGAGCGCCTGCACCACCATCTCGGCACCCAGGCCGCCGCGGTACTTGCCGGCGCCCGCGCTGTCCTGGCGGATCTCGTACTTCTCGACCAGCACCGGGTACTTGGCTTCGAGCTGTTCGGTCGGGCTGTTGTGGGTGTCGCCGTCGTTGATGCAGACGGTGACGGACACGCCGTCTTCGGTGCTCTTGGCGCCCCAGCCGCCGCCCAGCGGGCCGATGCCCACGATGAACAAACGGCCGTCTTCGGGCGAGATGCCGTGGATGTTGGGGAACACCAGGTCGGCGTGGTGGCCGGCGATGGCGCGGTCGGGAATCGCGGGCGCGAGCGCCTTGAAGATGGTGTCGATCACCGTCATGGGGAAGGTCATCCACACGCGCATCGGGTAGGGGCGCTCGGCGCTGATGACGGTGCCCATAGGCATGATGACCTTGAGCGAGCGGAAGCTGCCGTCGTTGACCGGGTAGTCGGTGGGCGTGGTGAGGCACTTGTAGGCCACCTGCGCGCAGGCGATGCCGGTGGTGAAGCCCGAGTTGTAGAAACCGCGCACCTGCTTGCTCACGTCGGAGAGGTCCACCGTCATCTCGTCGCCCTTCACGGTGACCTTGACGCGGATGGGGATGCGCTTGCCGATCTCCAGGCCGTCGTCGTCCATGTAGGACTCGGCTTCGTACACGCCGTCGGGGATCGACAGCGTGTTCTTGCGCGCCACGGCCTCGCTGGAGTCCATGATCTGGCGGATCGAGCCGTTGACCGCGTCGGCACCGTAGCGCTGCAGCAGCTCCACGTAGCGGCGCTCGCCGGTGGTGATGGCGGTGATCTGCGCGCGCAGGTCGCCCAGCGCGCGCTCGGGCATGCGCACGTTCATGGCGATGATGTCGATCAGGTCCTGGTTGACCACGCCTTCGCGCTGGTACTTCACGATCGGGATCTGGATGCCTTCGCTGAAGATGTCGGTGGTCACGTTGCCCAGGGTGCCGCCCACGTCGAGCCAGTGCGCCATGCAGCAGGTGAAGCCTTCGAGCTGCCCTTCGTGGAACACCGGCATGGTGAAGGTGAAGTGGTTCAGGTGGCTGCCAGTGGTGTAGGCGTCGTTGGTGACGAGGATGTCGCCCGGCTTGATGTTCTCAACACCGAAATGTTTGATCTTCGCCTTCACCGTCTCGGCCATGCCGCGGATGAACATGGGCAGACCCAGGCCGATGGAGACGGTGTCGCCTTCCTTGGTGAACAGGCCCACCGTGAAGTCCAGCGCTTCATAGATGATGAGGTTGTAGGCGGTGCGCGTGAGGTTGGTCTTCATCTCCTCCGTCACGGCGAAGAGGCCGTTGCGGATGATCTCGACGGTGACGGGGTCAACCGTCGTGCTGGGCAGGTCTCGTGTGTTCATGAGCGGTCACTCCCGATGGCGATTTGCAGGTTGCCCAGGCCGTCGACGCGCAGTTCGTCGCCGGGCTGGACCACGGTGGTGGAGGCGTGTTCTTCGATGAGGGCCGGGCCGCTGATGAGGTTGCCGGCGCGCAGCAGGTCGCGTTTGTAGATGGGCGTGTCGGCCCAGCCGCCGGCGCGGAAGTACACCGGCTTGGTGCCGCGCAGGGCGGCGGCTTCGGGCTGTGCCGCGCCTTCGTCCACATGGTGGCGCGGCGGTTTCTTCATGGTGCCGAGCACGGTCACGCGCAGGCTCACGAGGTCGGCCGCTTCCTGAGGCGCGGAGGTGCCGTAGCGCACCTTGTGCACCTGGTCGAAGTGGTTCTTGATGGCCGAGCGGTCCTTGTCGACGAAGAAAGCGCCGGGCAGGTCCACCGTGACGGCATGCTCCTGGCCCACGTAGCGCATGTCGGCGGCGCGCTCGATCACGATGCCGTCGGGCGTGATGCCGGAGGCGGCGAGCGCGGCGCGGCCTTCGTCTTCCATGCCCTTGTAGAGCGCTTCGATCTCGTCGAAGGACACGTCGTTGAGCTTGCGGAACACCGAGCGCACGTAGTCGTAGCGCAGGTCGGAGAACAGCATGCCGTAGGCCGAGAAATAACCCGGCGCGTACGGGATGAGCACCTTGCGGATGCCGATCTCGCGCGCGATGGCCGAGGCGTGCAGCGGGCCGGCGCCGCCGTAGACCACCATGGTGAAGCTGCCGGCGTCCAGACCGCGCTCGGTGGTCACGGCCTTGACCGCGTGCGACATCTGGGTGACGGCGATGCGCAGGATGCCGTCGGCGGCGGCGGTGGTGTCCAGCCCCAGGGGCTTGCGCAGCGCGCTCTTCCATCTGGCGCTGCGTGCCGGCCAGGTCGAGCTTGAGTTCGCCGCCGAGGAAGTGGTCGGCGTCGAGGCGGCCGAGCACCAGGTTGGCGTCGGTCACGGTGGGTTCGGTGCCGCCGCGGCCGTAGGCCACGGGGCCGGGGATGGAGCCCGCGCTCTGCGGGCCCACGCGCAGCGCGTTGCCGGTTTCCACGCGGGCGATGGAGCCGCCGCCGGTGCCGACCTCATGGATGTCCATCATCGGGATCTGGATCGGCAGGGCGCGCTCGTAGCCGCCGATGAGCGCGCTGCCGGTGGTCAGCGGCCGGCCTTCGCTGATCACGCCGGCCTTGGCGGTGGTGCCGCCCATGTCGAAGGCGATGGCGTCGCCCATGCCGAGCTGGGCGCAGATGGCCTGGGCGCCGATCACGCCGGCCGCCGGGCCGGACTCCAGCATGCGCACGCAGTCGCGCCGCGCGTGCTCGCTGGGGAACAGGCCGCCGGTGGACTGCACCACGTAGAAGTCGCCCTCGAAGCCCTTGTTGCTCAAATGCTCTTCGAGCTGGCCGAGGTAGGCCGAGACGCGCGGGCCCACGTAGGCGTTCGCCACGGCGGTGGAGACGCGCTCGAACTCGCGGTATTCCTGGCTCAGCTCGTGCGAGGCGCAGACGAAGGCGCCGGGCAGTTCCTCCTGCAGGATCTGTTTCACGCGCTGTTCGTGCGCCGGGTTGCGGTAGGAGTGCAGCAGCAGCACGGCCACGGCCTCGATGTTTTTTCCGCCGAGTTCGCGCGCCAGCTCGCGCACGGCGGCCTCGTCCAGCGCCTTGTGCGTGCTGCCGTCGGCGCGCAGGCGCTCGGCCACTTCGTAGCGCAGCGAGCGCTTGACCAGCGGCTCGTGCTTGTTGAAGAACAGGTTGTAGGCGTCGGGCCGGTTGACGCGGCCGATCTCGTAGATGTCGCGAAAGCCCTCGGTGATCAGCAGCGCGGTCTTGGCGCCGTTGCGCTCCAGCAGGGTGTTGATGGCGATGGTGGAGCCGTGCAGGAACAGGTGGCCGTCGCGCAGGTCGATGTTCGCGCTGTCCAGCGTGGCCTGGATGCCGTTGACCAGCTGGCCATGGGTGGACAGGGCCTTGCCGAACAGCAGCTGGCCGGTGACTTCGTCGAAGGCGGCCATGTCGGTGAAGGTGCCGCCGATGTCGACGGCGACGCGCAGCCGCGCGTCATGGGGGGTGAGGTTGGTGTTGCTCATGGTGTGTTCCTCGGGTGCGTGCGGCCAGTCATGCCGTGACGCCGATCGGGTTGCGGAGAATTCCGAGGCCGGTGATCTCGACCTCGACCACGTCGCCTTCTTTCATGTAGAGCGGCGGCTCGCGGCGGTCGCCCACGCCGCCGGGCGTGCCGGTGGCGATCACGTCGCCGGGCGAGAGCGGCGTGAAGCGCGAGATGTAGGCCACGATGGTCGGGATGTCGAAGATCAGGTCGCCCACGCTGGCGTGCTGCATCACCTGGCCGTTGACGCGGGTTTCGAGCTGCAGCTTCGTCACGTCGGGCACCTCGTCGCGCGTGGCGCAGCCAGGGGCCGAAGGGGCCGGTGCCGGGGAAGTTCTTGCCGGGCGTGAACTGGTGGGTGTGTTTCTGCCAGTCGCGCACGCTCACGTCGTTGAAGCAGGCATAACCGGCGATGTGCTCGAAGGCGTCTTCCTTCGCGATGTGGCGGCCGCCCTGGCCGATCACGAAGGCGAGTTCGCCCTCCCAGTCGAAGCGGTCGGAAAACGCGGGGCGCAGCACGGTGTCGCCGTGCGCGGCCAGGCTGTCGTTGAAGCGCAGGAACAGCGAGGGGTGTTCGCTGTCGGCGCGCTTGGTCTCGGCCACGTGGCTCTTGTAGTTCAGGCCCACGCAGATCAGCTTGCCGGGGTTGGGGATCACGGGCAGCAGGCGCACCTGCTCGGGCGCGAGCGAGGGGCCGGCCAGGCCGTTCAGTTCACCGAGCGCGTTGGCGGCGATGGCGGCTTTCAGGTCGGCGTGGCGCGCCTGGAAGGCGGCGGGCACCGGGGTGTGGCGGCCGTCGCTGCCGACCACCCCGTAGGTGGCGCGGCCGTCGGTCTCAAAGCTGGCGAAACGCATGGTGGGCTTGTCTCCGGGTGGGGCGCTGCGGGCAGCGCGGGGGTGATGGGGACGCAGTCTAGGAAAGCGCCCGCCATCTGCCTAGAATGCAAACGGAGATTTCAGACATGCCTTGATTGGCATATCAGAACCGGAGACCCCATGAACCCCAACGACTTCCGGCTGTTCCTCGAGGTGGCCGAACTCGGCAGCTTCACCAAGGCAGCGGCGCTGCGCCAGACGGTGCAGTCGCACATCAGCCGGCAGATCGGCGAGCTGGAGAAACAGTGCGGCGGCGCGCTGTTCCGGCGCACCGGGCGCGGCGTGACGCTGACCGACCTGGGCCGCCACGTGGAGGCGCGCGTGCGCGGCTGGGTGCGCGACACGGACCAGCTGCTGGCCGACATCCGCATCGACGCCGGCGAGCCCATGGGCGAGGTGCGGCTGGGCATCCTGCCCTCGGCGGCGCACCCGCTGATCACCCACGTGTTCCTGCGCCTGCAGGCGGAGTTTCCGAAGATCAAGCTCAACGTGCGCGAGGGCCAGGGCGGCGAGCTGGACACGCTGCTGGACATGGGCAGCGTGGACATGGCGATCCTGTTCCGCTACCAGAAGCCCACCAGCGCGGACGAGCAGCTGCTGGCCGTGGCGGGCACCTACCTGGTGTCGCGGCCGGACGACCCATTGACGCAGAACGACACCTTCGAATTCGCGCGCCTGGCCGGGCTGCGCCTGGTGCTGCCGCGGCGGCCCGCGCACTGGCGCGCGGTGCTGGACGAGACGGCGCGCAGCAAGGGCTTCGTGCTGCAGGCCGAGGTGGAGGCCGATTCGCTGCGCGTGCAGCGCGAGCTGGTGGCGCACACGCGCGGGCTGTACTCGCTGCTCGGGCCGTTCTCCATCGACGCCGAGCTGCGCGCGGGCCGGCTGCGCGCCTCGCGCGTGGTCAACCCCGACCTGCGGCGCCACGTGACCCTGGCCCTGCCCAAACAGGGCCAGCTCACGCCGGCGAGCAAGATCGTCGCGCGCATGCTGCGCGAGACGGTGGAGGGCTGGGGCAACCGGCTCAGCGAACCCGGCGGTTCACCCGCCCTCTAGTCCCGGTTCACCAGGGCAGGGTGAAGGTCTTGCCGTTGCAGAAGGACTTCATGGCCTCCTGCACGCCTTCCTTGTAGCCCAGGCCCGAGTCCTTGATGCCGCCGAAGGGCGTGAGTTCGATGCGGTAGCCTGGCACTTCCCACACATTCACCGTGCCCACCACCAGCTCTTTCGCGAAGCGCGTCGCGTGGTCCATGCGGTTGGTGCAGATGCCGGACGAGAGACCGTAGGCCGTGCCGTTGGAGATGCGGATGGCTTCGTCGATGTCGCGGAAGGTGATGATGGGCGAGACCGGGCCGAAGGTTTCCTCGCGCACCACGGTCATCTCGGGCCGCACGTTGTCGAGCACGGTCGGTGCGTAGAGCGCGCCCTCGCGCTGGTTGCCGGTGAGCAGGCGCGCGCCCTGCGATACGGCTTCGTTCACCAGGGCCTGGAAGCGCTCGGCGGCCTGGGCGTCGATCACGGTGCCCATGTCCATCTTGGCGTCCATGGGGTCGCCGTGCTGCCAGCGGCGGGTCTTCTCCACCACGAGTTCGGTGAACTCGGCCGCCACCGAGGCCTGCACCAGCATGCGCTTGACCGCGGTGCAGCGCTGGCCCGAGTTCTTGTACGAGCCCTGCACCGCGAGGTCGGAGGCCTTGTCGAGGTCGGCGTCCTCCATCACGATCAGCGGGTCGTTGCCACCGAGTTCGAGCACGATGCGGCGGTAACCGGCCTTCTGCGCGATGTACTTGCCGATGGGCACCCCGCCGGTGAAGGTGATCAGGTCCACGTGCTCGTTGACCAGCATCTCGTCGGCGATCTCGCGCGGGTCGCCGGTGATGACCTGGAACATCTCGGGCGGCAGGCCGGCCTCGTACAGGATGTCGGCCAGGAAGTAGGCCGAGAGCGGCACCTTCTCGGAGGGCTTGAGCACCATGCGGTTGTTGGTCGCGATGCTGGGCACCACCTTGTGCGCCACCTGGTTCATGGGGTGGTTGAACGGCGTGATGGCGGTGATCACGCCTTGCAGCGGCTCGCGCATGGTGATGACCTTGCGCTTCTTGCCGTGCGGCGTGAGGTCGCAGGAGAACACTTGGCCGTCGTCGCGCAGCGCCTCGTTGGCGCCGAACACCAGCACGTCGGCCACGCGGCCGATTTCGTACATCGAGTCCTTCTTGCACAGGCCCGACTCCAGCGTGATCAGCGTGGAGGCCTCGTCGGCGCGCGCGCGCAGCAGGGCCGAGGCCTTCTGCAGGATGCTGGAGCGCTCGTAGCGCGTGAGCTGGGCCTGGTAGGCGTGGGCGATGTGGTACGCGCGGCGCACGTCGTCCAGTGCTGCGCAGGGGCACGGTGCCCACGCGCTCGCGGTTGTAGGGGTTGATCACGTCGAGCGTGCGTTCGCGCGCGATGCGCTCGCCGCCGATGCGCAGCGCCTCGGCGCGGAAGTGTTCGCTGTCGCGCAAGGGGTTGCGTGCGTTCATGCCAGGGTCTCCTCGGCGCTGCCAATGAAATTCTTGCCGCGCGCGCCACCCTGGGCGTGCAGCACCATCTGTTCGGCTTCTTCGTCGCTCACGCCGTAGTCGCAGAAGCGCGTGCCGACGCCGAACTGTTCGATGAAGCGCGCCAGGCGCACGGGGGCGCTGGACAGCGGCCCGCCCAGCGCCTGCTCGAGCACCGCGTCGCGGTCGTCCCGGCGGCCGATGGCGCGCGCCAGCACCATGGGCAGCGGGAAGGAGCAGGCGATGCCGTGCGGCAGGCCGTAGCGCAGCGTCATCTCGTAGGAGATGGAGTGCGCCAGCGCCGTCTTGGTGTTGGAGAACGCCATGCCGGCCTTGAGCGCGGCCAGCGCCATGCGCCCGCGCAGCTCCAGGTTGCCGAGCTCGCGCATCAGGCGCGGCAGCACGTCCAGGATGTCCTTCACCGCCGAGATCGCGAACGCGTCCGAGACCGGGTTGGCGTTGACGTTCCAGATCGATTCGAGCGCGTGCGACAAGGCATCGAGCCCGCTCTGCAGCGTCACCGCGGGCGGCAGCGAGAGCATCAACTCGGGGTCGATGAGGGCCGCCGTGGGCCAGGTCTGCGGCAGGTGCAGCGAGTACTTCTTCTGGCTTTCCCGGTCCCAGATGGTGGCCCAGGGCGTGACCTCGCTGCCGGTGCCGGCGGTGGTGGGCACGGCGATCAGGGTCTTGACCGCGTGCGGCGTGAAGGCCGCGCCGGTGCGCAGCAGGTCGACCAGCTCCTGGAAGCGGCCGCTGGCGGTGCCGACCATGAGCGCCTTGGCGGTGTCGATGGCGCTGCCGCCACCGACGGCCACGATGACCTCCACGTCGGCGTGTTCGCGCCAGAAGGCCTCGTGCGTCGCGGCGAGCTCGGCCACGTCGGGGTTGGGCAGCACCTGGTCGATCACGCAGGCCAGCTGCGCGCCGAGCACGCCCTCCAGCCGGGCCAGCAGGCCGAGCTGGCGCGCCTCGGGGAAGGTCACCAGGGCGGCCTTGCGGCCCCCCAGCAGCTTCGGCAGAGACAACAGGGCCCCTGGCCCGTACACGCTGTGCACGGGATTGAAGTAGTTCGCGGTCATGGAAAGCCTTCAGGCGGTCGTGAGCACGGCGTGGTTGAGCGCCAGGTCGAAGATGTCGAAGTTGCGCAGCCGGCGCCCGGGGAGCAGGCCTTGCAGCTTCCGGTTGAACAGCAGCGGCACCTTCTGTTCGGACAGGCCGCCGTGCGAGCGCAGCGGCACGGTCAGGCCGCTGAGGTCGTGTTCGGCGGCGCGCGTGCCCAGCACGGTGAGGTGGTCGGAGATCACCACCAGGTCGCCGATGCGGTCGGGCGGCAGCTCGAAGCGGTCGGCGGCCTCGTCGCGCGTGAGCACGGCTTCGATGCCGTCGTGGCTCATGAGGGCGCTGGCGATGGTGCGGGCGTTCGCGCCGCGCGGCAGGTAGACGGTGGCGAAGGAGCCGAGCGCGCCGTGGTGCACCACGTAGGGGTCGGTGATGGGCAAGATCACGCGGCTGCCATCGGCCCCGGCGGTTTCGTCCAGCACCTCCTGCAGGAAGACGATGCGCGGCTGGCCGGCGGCGTCGGTCTTGGGGCTCATGCCGTGGTCGGCGGTGAGCGCGATCACGGCACCGAGCGCGTCGAGTTGGGCGAGGTAACCGTCCATCATGGCGTAGAAGTCGTTCGCGCCCTGCGTGCCCGGCGCGCACTTGTGCTGCACGTAGTCGGTGGTGGAGAGGTACATCAGGTCGGGGCGGCGCGCCTCCAGCAGCTTCACACCGGCGGCGAACACGAACTCGCTCAGGTCGGCGCTGTAGACCGAGGGCACGGGCTTGCCCACGAGCTCGAGCACCCGGTCGATGCCGCTGTCGGCCACGGTGGCCTTGTCGGCCTTCTCGGCCGAGAAGCAGATGCCGCCCTGGAGCTGGTGGCCCAGCAGGGTGCGCAGCTTGTCCTTGGCGGTGACCACGGCCACGCTCGCACCGGCCCGGGAGAACGCGGCCAGCAGCGTCTCGGCCCGCAGGTAGGCCGGGTCGTTCATCATCACTTCCTTGCCCAGCGCGGTGTCGAGGAAGTAGTTGCCGCAGATGCCGTGCACCGAGGGTGGCGCGCCGGTGACGATGGACAGGTTGTTCGGGTTGGTGAAGCTGGGGACCACGCAGTCGCCGACCAGCGAGGTGCCCTTGGCCAGCATCTTTTTCAGGAAGGGTGCCACGCCGGCCTGGATGGCCTGCGTGATGTAGTCGGGCTCGCAGCCATCGACACACACCACCACCACCGGCTGCGCCGGCTTGTTGTACTCGCGGTCATTGACCTTGAGTTTGAATTGGTCCGGGGCCATCAACGTGCTCCTTGTTGGATCCAAGCGCGAAGCTTGCTGGAAACGTAATCGGCGGTCATGACCATGGCCACGATCACGAGAATGCAGGTGGCCGTGTCCTGGTACTGGAACAGCTTCATGCTGCCCACCAGTTCGAAGCCGATGCCGCCCGCGCCCACCATGCCCAGCACGGTGGCCTGGCGCAGGTTGGTCTCGAAGCGGTAGAGGATGACGGCGATCCAGGTCGTGACCACCTGCGGCAGCACGCCGAAGATGATGATCTGGATCGGGCCCGCGCCGGTGGAGCGCAGGGCTTCGATCGGGCCCTGGTCGATGTCTTCGATGGACTCGGCGAAGAACTTGCCCAGCATGCCGGCGCCGTGCAGCGCGAGGGCCAGCACACCGGGGAACGGGCCCAGGCCGACGGCGGCGACGAAGATCAGCGCGAGGATGATCTCGTTGATGCCGCGCATGATGTTGAGCACCTGGCGCATGAAGTGGAACACCACGGGGTGCGGCGAGAGGTTGCGCGCGGCCAGGAAACACACCGGCACCGCGAGCACGAAAGCCAGCAGCGTGCCCCAGATCGCGATCTGCACGGTCTCGATGGCGGGCGTGACCAGCTTGGACGCGAATTCCCAGTTGGGCGGGAACATGCGCGAGAGGAAGTCGCCGATCCAGGGCGCGCCCTTGACCAGTTCGCTGAAGCTGACCTGGCTGCCGATGGCGGCCCACCAGATGACGGCGAGCAGGGCCAGGCCGGTGACGGCGTATTTCCACCAGCCGTCGTTGCCGCCGCTCTTGGCGACGAGCAGGTTGTAGCGTCCGATGCCGATCATGGTTGCTCCAAAGCCAGTTGGGGAGCGGCGTGCGCCGCGACAGGGGACGGCGCGGCCACCGAGGCCGCCGGTGCGTCGGGTGGGGTCGGGCCTTCGAGGCCGCCGGGGTAGATGCGCTGCAGCACCTCGTCGGTGAGTTCGTCGGGCCGGCCCTCGAACACGATGCGCCCGCCGGCCACACCGATCACGCGCTGGCCGAACTCGCGCGCGTAGTCCACCTGGTGCAGGTTGCAGATCACGGTGATGCCGGAGTCGCGGCTGGCCTGCTGCAGGTAGCGCAGCACCTTGCGCGAGGTCTTGGGGTCCAGGCTGGCCACGGGCTCGTCGGCCAGGATCACCTTGGGGTGCTGCGCCAGGGCGCGGGCGATGCCCACGCGCTGCTTCTGCCCGCCCGAGAGGGTGTCGGTGCGCACGTCGGCCTTGTGCTCAAGCTCGACGCGGCGCAGGCATTCGCGCGCGGCGTCGATGTCCTCGCGCGGGAACAGCTGGAACCACGACATCAGCGCGGGCATGGAGCCCAGGCGGCCGGTGAGCACGTTCTTCAGCACCGAGAGGCGCGGCACCACGTTGTAGTGCTGGAAGATCATGGCCACGTCGCGGCGCACCTTGCGCAGGCCGGCGCGGTCGCCGCGCGAGAGCTCGCCGTCCACCCGGATCTCGCCGCCCGAGGGCTCGGCGAGGTGGTTGATGCAGCGCAGCAGCGTGGACTTGCCCGCGCCCGAGGCGCCCAGGATCACCACGAACTCGCCCTGGCGCACGCTCAGGCTGACGTCGTGCAAGGCCACGAAGTCGCCGTAGCGCTTGGTGAGGTTGCGGATCTCGATCATTTCATCTTCCTCAGATCGAGGTTGAGCAGCTTGGCGGTGTCGCGGATCACGTTGTAGGCCGCGTCGTTGGTGGGGTGGAAGCCGTTGAGCTGGCCCTGGTCGGACCAGGGGATGTCCTTGACCTGCAGGAAGGCGGCCTGCACGCGCTTCTTGAGATCGGCCGGCAGGTCGGTGCGCCACACGGTGGGCGACTCGGGGATGGGGTCGGACTTCCACACCTCGACCAGGTCCTCGCGCTTGGCCAGGCCCTTGGCGATGGCCGCGTCCAGGATGCGGTCGGCGATGGCGGCGGCGTCCACCTTCTTGTTCTGCACGGCGATCGCGCTGGAGTCGTGCGAGCCCGAGAAGATCACGCGGCCGAAGTCCTTGTCGGTGTCGAAGCCGGCCTTCATGAGACCGGCCTTGGGGAACAGGTGGCCCGAGGTGGAACTGGGGTCGACGAAGGCGAAGGTCTTGCCCTTCAAGTCGGCCACGGTCCTGATGCCGCTGTCCTTGTGCGCGATCACCTGGCTGTAATAGAACGTGCGCCCGGCCTTCTTGGTTTCGGCCACGGCGAAGGCCTCGATGGGCGCGATGGTGGCGCCGAGCACGTACGAGAACGGGCCGAGGTAGGCCACGTCCAGGCGCTTGGAGCGCAGCGCCTCGATCACGCCGTTGTAGTCGGCCGCCACGAAGGGCTTGACCGGCATGCCCAGCGCGGCGGACAGCATGTCCATCATCTTCTGGCTGTTGGCGATCATGGCGCGGGAGTCTTCCGACGGGATCAGGCCGACGGTGAGCACCTGTTGCGAGCGGGCGGGGAAGGCGATCGTGCCGGCCACGGTGGCGGCGGTGCCGATCAGCACCTTTCTGCGATTCATCATGAGCTTGTCTCCGGGGGTTTGTAGGGGCATGAAAATTCTCCATCTTCGACTGAGCGGACTTGCCCGGCTTGGAGTTTTTCAGCCGGGTGTGACGCGCCTGTGACAACGATGAAAAATCACGAGCGTCCGGTGGTTCTGTCGACTCCTGCACCGCTCTGGACGCAGTAAACCACCGCCGTTCAGCCGAGACCAATTCAAAGATTGGCGGAGTTCTATACAATTTTTCTATGCGACTGACTCAGCTCCGATCCTTCTACGCCGTGGCCCGCATGGGCAGTTTCACCAAGGCCGCGGAGCACCTGCACGTGAGCCAGCCCACCATCACCACGCAGGTGCGCTTTCTCGAGGAGAGCTACAAGGTGGAGCTGTTCCACCGCAGCGGTCGCCGCGTGCAGCTCACGCAGCTGGGCGAACAGCTGATGCAGCTGGCGCAGAACATCTTCAGCCTGGAGGGCGACGCGGTGAGCCTGCTGCGCGACGCGGGCGAGCTGCGCACCGGCCAGCTGCGCGTGGCGGCCGTGGGGCCGTACCACGTGACCCGGATGCTGGCGGACTTCAGCCAGCACTACCCGGCCATCAAGGTCAGCGTGAGCACCGGCAACTCGCAGGACGTGCTGGACCGCCTGCTCGACTACCGCGCCGACGTGGGCGTGCTCGCGCAGCTGGTGAAGGACGACCGTTTCCTCTCGGTGCCGTTCAGCCGCCACCCGGTGGGCATCTTCACCTCCAGCGAGCACCGCTTCGCGCGGCGCCGCAGCATCCGGCTGGCCGAGCTGCAGGGCGAGCGCATGATCCTGCGCGAGCAGGGCTCGACCACGCGCAAGGCGCTGGAGCTGGCCTTGCACAAGGCCGGCGTGGAGCCCGAGGTGGTGATGGAGATCAGCAGCCGCGAGGTGATCCGCGAGGCCGTGTCGCAGGACATCGGCATCGCCGCGGTGTCCACGGTGGAGTTCGTGCCCGGCCCGGGCCTGCACCTGGTGAGCATCAGCGACGCGGACATCTACACCTACGCGCACGTGCTGTGCCTGGCCGAGCGGCGCAGCGCGCGCATGGTGCACGCGTTCTTCGAGACCGTGTCGCCGCCCACCGAAGGCGTCCACCGGCCGGCCCGCAAGAAAGGCAACGGACGGTAGGCGCGAAGGGACGGTTTTACCGAAGGGGCGGGCTCTTCACCTGCAGCGCGCCCGGCGGCGAGACCACGGCCGGCGCCTCGACGATCCCCGTGGCGTCGTCCATGCCCGTGCGGTGTCGGTCGCGCACGAAGAGCGCGCCGATGAGCACCGCGAGGGCCGACACCGCCACGGTGTAGACCAGCCCCTGGAAGATGTTGCCCGAGGCGACCACCATGGCCGTGGCGATGAAGGGGGCGAAGCCGCCGATCCAGCCGTTGCCGAACTGCAGGGCCACCGAGACGCCGCTGTAGCGCACGCGCGTGGGGAACTGCTCGACCAGGAAGGCGCCCATGGGGCCGTAGACCATGGTGCGCCAGGAACACCAGGCAGAACAGCATCAGCACCACCATGGGCGCGTTGATGCGCGCCGGGTCGGCGCTCACCGGCATGCCGCGCTCGATCAGCGCCTCGCGCAGCGCGGCCTGGTCGAAGCCGTCCCAGCGCTGCTCGCCCAGCACCACGCGCAGCTCGCCGCTGGCGGGCTGGATGGTGTAGGGCACGCTGTTGGCCGCGAGGAAGGAGCGCGCGCGCGTGCAGGGCTTGGTGGCCTTGGGCTGGAACAGCTGGCCGATGAAGGTCTGGTCTTCGCGGCAGTCGCCGCCTTCGATGACCACCACCGTGCGCTCGCGGAATTCCTGCAGGCCCGGGTTGCCGTACTTCGCCATGCCTTCGAAGATGGGAATGAAGAGCAGCGCGGAGAGCAGGCAGCCCGTGAGCATGATCCACTTGCGCCCGATGAGGTCGGAGAGCCAGCCGAAGAACACGAAGAAGGGCGTGGCGAGGATGAGCGCGATGGTGAGGTAGGCGTAGGCCGACTGGGGCGGCAGCTTGAGCGTGGCGGTGAGGAACTGCAGGCTGTAGAAGTGGGCGGTGTACCAGATCACGGCCTGGCCGGCGACCGCGCCGAAGATGGTGACGAGCACGATGCGCAGCGTGGGGCCGTGCGCGAAGGTGTCCTTGATCGGGTTGCGCGAGCCCCGGCCTTCGGCCTTCATCTGCTGGAACACGGGCGACTCTTCGAGGCGCGCGCGCACGTACATGGAGTACGCCAGCAGCAGGATGGAGAGCATGAAGGGCACGCGCCAGCCCCAGGCGAGGAACTGCTCGGGGCTGAGCACCGAGCGCAGCGCGAGGATGACCGCCAGCGACAGCAGCAGCCCGATGGTGCCGGTGATCTGCAGCCAGCTGGTCATGAAGCCACGTCGGCGCACCGGCGAGTGTTCGGCGATGTAGGTCACGGCACCGCCGAACTCGCCCCCGATGGCCAGGCCCTGCAGCAGGCGCAGCGAGACCAGGATGGCCGGCGCGGCCCAGCCGATGGTCTCGAAGGTCGGCAGGAAACCGATGGCCGCGGGGGCGACGCCCATGATCATCATGGTGATGAGGAAGGTTTTCTTGCGCCCCACCGTGTCGCCCAGGCGGCCGAAGAACACGGCGCCGAAAGGCCGCAGCACGAAGCCCGCGCCGAAGGTGGCGAGCGAGGCGAGGATGGCGGCGGATTCGTTGCCCTGCGGAAAGAACAGGGCGCCGAAGAACACGGCCAGGCTGCCGTAGATGAAGAAGTCGTACCACTCGAACACGGTGCCGAGGGCGGCGGCGAAGACGACGCGGCGCGTCTCGGCGGGGGAAGGTGTTGTTGTGCTCATGATCTTGTCTCCGTGATGGTGTTTATTGAACCGCAGGAAGCCGGCCGATGAAGTGGCGCAGGCCGTCGTTGAACTCGGCCGGCTGCTCCAGCATGGGGAAGTGCGCGGCCTGCGGGATCAGCAGCAGCTCGGCGTGCGGCAGGCCCTGGGCCAGCGCGCGCGATTCGGCGGGCGGCGTGATGCGGTCCTCTTCGCCGCAGACCACCAGCGCCGGCAGCTGCAGCCGGGCCAGCTGCGCGCGCGAGTCGGCCGCGTTGAGCGAGGCGATCGCCTGGCGGGCGACGAAGGCGGGCGTCTGCGTCACCTCCTGGCGCGCGAAGTCGATCAGCGCGCGCGGCGCCACCGAGCCGAACGAGCGCTCGATGACCGCCTGGCTGGCCGGCTCCACGCCCAGTTCGTCGATCGCCTTGAGCACGTTGTCCACGCGCACGTCCGGCCCCAGGCCGTGGGGCGTGGCGCCCACGAGCACCAGCGCGCGCAGAAGGTGGGGGTTCTTGAGCGCGAAGGCCTGGGCGATCGTGCCCCCCATCGAGAGGCCGATGAGCACGGCCTCGGTGATGCGCAGCGTGTCGAAGACCCGTTCGAGGTCGCTCACGAAGGCCTCCATGGTGTAGTCGCGGTGGGCCGGGCGCGGCGAGCTGCCGTGCCCGGGCAGGTCGATGATGACCAGCCGGTGGGTGGTCGAGAAGGCCTCGATCTGTTCGCGCCAGAACGCGCCGGTGGTCGTGAAGCCGTGGCACAGGAACAGGGTGGGGCCGCTGCCGTGCACCGTGACGCGCGTGTCGCCGATCAATGTGGAACTCATCTTGGGGTCTCCAGGGTTGGGCTGAGAAAAGCCGCCGCCAGGCGGCCTGCCCGTCTTCGCACGACATGTGCCAGTGCGCGCCTCGGCCGCCCCGCGAGGCAAGACCGTTGTTTCTCAAGGGAAAAACCGCGCGTTGGGCCCGATTGACGGTTTCGCGGCCGGCGGCTAGTCTCAAATTCGCGTCTCAAATCTGAGAACCGAGAGGAACCCACCATGCCCTTTCCCGACTGGTTCGGCTCCGGCCAGAACGAGGCGGTCTTTCTGCGCCGCCTGCTGGACCACGTGTCGGACTGCCTGGTCGCCGTCGACACCGAAGGGCGCGTGGTCCTGATCAACGAGCCCTACTGCCGCCTGCTCGGCGGCCGGCAGGAGGATTTCATCGGCCGCCACATCACCGAGGTGGTGTCGGAGAAGACGCGCCTGCACCTCGTGGCGCAGGGCGAGGCGGTGGTGACGGGCGTGCCGCTGGAGGTGCGAGGGCAGCAGCTGTTCGCGCGCCAGGTGCCGGTGTACCAGGACGACCGCATCATCGGCGCGGTCGGGCTGGCGCTGTTCTCCAACCTGAATGCGCTGAAGAAGGCGGTGGCGCTGGCGGCGCAGCAGGACCTGTCGATCCGCAGCGCGGGCAGCGGCTGGGTGGCGCGCCACGGCGTGCAGGACCTGATCGGCACGGGCGCGCGCATGGACGCCCTGCGCGCGCGCATCGTGCAGGCCGCGCAGCACGCGCTGCCGGTGCTGATCCAGGGCGAGAGCGGCAGCGGCAAGGAACTGGCCGCGCACGCCATCCACGCGCACTCGGCGCGGGCGCGGCGCCCCTTCGTGTGGGTGAACTGCGCCTCCATCCCCGAGGGCCTGATCGACGCGGAGCTGTTCGGCTACGAGAGTGGCGCCTTCACCGGCGCGCGCGCCCGGGGCAAGCCCGGCAAGTTCGAGATCGCCAACGGCGGCACGCTGTTCCTCGACGAGATCGGCGACATGCCGCTGCACCTGCAGGCCAGCCTGCTGCGCGCGGTGCAGAACCAGGAGATCGTGCGCCTGGGCGGCACCGCGCCGATCGCGATCGACACGCGCATCGTCTGCGCGACCCACCGCGACCTGCCCGCCCTGGTGCGGCGCGGCGCCTTCCGGCTCGACCTGTACTACCGCCTGAACGTGGCCGGCCTGCGCATGCCGGCGCTGCGCGAGCGCGACGACCTGGCGGACTTCATCGGCCTGCTGCTGCAGCGCGTGGCGCAGCGCGAGGGCCTGGAGCCGCGCCGCATGCCGGCGGCGGTGCTCGCGCGCTTCGTGCAGTGCCCCTGGCCGGGCAATGCGCGCCAGCTGGAGAACGCGCTGCTGCGCTTCCTGCTCTCGGGCGAGGTGGCGCTGGACGAGGACGCCGGCCTGGGCGCCGACACCGGGCGCCCCGTGGCGGATGCAGCGAATGCGGCGGACGGCGGCTACTCGCTGCAGGCCGGGCTGGACCGCGAGCGGGACGCGCGCATCCGCCAGGCCCTGCGCGCGGCCGAGGGCCGGAAAGACGAGGCCGCGCGGCTGCTGGGCATCAGCCGGGCCTCGCTCTACCGCGAGCTGCGCCGCCTGGGCGCGGGCTGAACCGCGGCGCCGCTCAGACCCAGCCTTCGAGCACCACCTTGCCGCGCGCCTTGCCCGATTCGATCAGGGCGTGGGCGCGCTTCAGATTCGCGGCGTTGATGGGGCCGAAGTGCTCGGCCAGCGTGGTGCGGATCAGGCCGGCATCGACCAGCGCGGCCACTTCGTTGAGCAGGCGGTGCTGGCCGATCATGTCGGCGGTGCCGAACAGCGCGCGGGTGAACATCAGCTCCCAGTGCACCGAGACCGACTTGCGCTTGAACTTCGTCACGTCCAGCGAGGCCGGGTCGTCGATCAGGCCGAACTGGCCCTGGGGCGCGATCGCCTCGACGATCTGATCGAAGTGCGCATCGGTCTGCGTGAGGCTCACGATGCGGTCCACCTGGGGAAAGCCGATGCGCTTCAATTCCGCGGCGATCGGCTGGCTGTGGTCAATCACGTGGTGCGCGCCGAGCGCCTTCACCCAGGCCTGCGTCTCGGGCCGCGAGGCGGTGCCGATGACGGTGAGACCGGTCAGCCGCGTGGCCAGCTGCGTGAGGATGGAGCCCACACCGCCCGAGGCTCCGATGATGAGCAGCGTGCCCGCGGTGGGCGACTTGCCGGGGGCGACACCCAGGCGGTCGAACAGCATTTCCCAGGCGGTGATGGCGGTGAGCGGCAGCGCCGCGGCCTGCGCGAAGTCGAGCGACTGGGGCATGCGGCCGACGATGCGCTCGTCCACCCGATGCAGCTCGCTGTTGGTGCCGGGGCGCGCGATGGAGCCGGCGTACCAGACGCGGTCGCCCGGCTGGAACAGCGTGACCTCCGGGCCCACGGCCTTGACGATGCCGCTGGCGTCCCAGCCCAGCACCTTGTGGGCCTCGCCCTCGGCCGGCGCGCCGCTCTTGCGCACCTTGGCGTCCACCGGGTTGACCGACACGGCTTTCACCTCGACCAGCAGGTCGCGGCCCGCTGCGCACGGGGTCGGGCAGGGTGATGTCGATCAGCGAATCGGCGGCGCTGATGGCCTGGGGCTTCTGGTATCCAACGGCTTTCATGGGGGTGCTTTCAATTGAGAAGGGAATAAGAAGGAACTCAGGCAGCGACAGCGTAGTCCGTGTAGCCGCGCGCGCCGCCGCCGAACAGCGTCGTCGGGTCGATCTCGGCCAGCGGCAGGTTGGCCGCGAGGCGCGCCGGCAGGTCGGGGTTGGCGATGAAGGAGCGGCCGAAGGCCACGAGGTCGGCCAGACCGGCCTGCAGGATGGCCTCGGCGCGCGGCGCGTCGTACTTGCCCGCGACGATCACGCGGCCCTGGTAGGCGCGGCGCAGTTCGCGGCGGAACGCTTCGGGCACCTGGCGCGCGTCGTCCCAGTCGGCTTCGGCCAGGTGGAGGTAGGCCAGGCCGATCTCGTCGAGCTGTTTGGCCAGGTGCAGGATGGTGGGCACGATCTCGGGGCAGTCCATGTTGCGCTGGGTGATGAAGGGCGCCAGCCGCATGCCGGTGCGCTCCGCGCCGGCCTCGCTGGCCACGGCGGCGGCCACCTCGGCGGCAAATCGCGTGCGCTGCGCCATGCCGCCGCCATACGCGTCGGTGCGGTGGTTCGAGGTGGTGCGCAGGAACTGGTCGATCAGGTAGCCGTTGGCGCCGTGGATCTCCACGCCGTCGAAACCGGCGCGCATGGCGTTGGCGGCGGCGCGGCGGTAGTCACCGATCGTGGCCTGGATGTCCTGCAGCGTCATGGCGCGCGGCACCGGGGCATCCACCATGCGGCCCACGCCGTCCTCGCCCATCACCCAGACCTTGGCGTCGGGCGAGAGGGCCGAGGGCGCCACCGGCAGGCCGTCGGCATGGAAGCTGGCGTGCGACATGCGGCCCACGTGCCACAGCTGCAGCACCATGCGCCCGCCCGCCGCATGCACCGCGTCGGTCACGCGGCGCCAGCCGTCCACCTGGGCTTCGCTGTGGATGCCGGGCGTGAAGCTGTAGCCCTGGCCCTGCGGCGAAATCTGGGTGGCTTCGGACACGATCAGGCCCGCGCCGGCGCGCTGCGCGTAATAAGCTGCGATGAGCTCGTTGGGCACGTTGCCGGGCTGGCTGCTGCGGCTGCGCGTGAGCGGCGCCATCACCAGGCGGTTGGGCAGCTGCAGCGGGCCGAGTTCGAGGGGGCGGAACAGGGTGGAGGTCATGGTGGGCTTTCGGTGAAATGGGAATGAACGGATGGTCTCTCGATCCGTTCATTTGAAAAACCACCTGGCCTTTGAATGCATCTTCAAGCAGAATTTGAAGATCATGAAAGCCCTGCAGGACCTGGACATCTTCGTGCGCACCGTCGACAGCGGCAGCCTCTCGGCCACGGCGCGCGCGCTCGACCTCACGCCGGCCGCCACCAGCGCGGCGCTCAAGCGGCTGGAGGCCGAACTCGGCGTGCCGCTGTTCGTGCGCTCCACCCGCAGCCTGCGGCTCACGCAACAGGGCGAGCGCTTCCTGGAACAATGCCGCCCGGCGCTGGAGGCGCTGCAGCAGGCCAGCCAGCAGATCGGCGCGGGCGAGCAGGCCTTGCAAGGCGTGCTGCAGCTCGCCGCGCCGTCGGACCTCGGCCGCAACCTGCTGCTGCCCTGGCTCAACGAGTTCCAGGACACGCACCCGAAAGTGGACGTGCGCCTGCTGCTCTCGGACAGCATCGCCAACGTCTACAGCAACCCGGTGGACGCGGCCTTGCGCTACGGCAAGCCGCGCGACTCCAACCTGGTGGCCCTGCCGCTGGCGGCCTCGCACCGGCGCGTGCTGTGCGCCTCGCCGGCCTACCTCGCGCGCTACGGCGCGCCCGCCACGCCGCACGAGCTCAGCGGGCACGACTGCCTGTGCTTCATGCTCAACGACGAGGTGCACGACCGCTGGCGCTTCTCGCGCGGGGACGGCGAGGCTGAGATCACGGTGCGCGTGAAGAGCGTCAATGTCTCCAACGACGGCGACGCCGTGCGGCGCTGGGCCCTGCTGGGTAAGGGCATCGCCTACAAGTCGTTTTTCGACGTGGCCGACGACCTGGCGCAAGGCCGCCTGCAGGCCCTGTGCATCGACTGGACCACCGAAGCCGTGCCGCTGTTCCTCGTGCTGCCCAGCCGGCGCCAGCTCACACCGCTGATGCGCTGCCTGCGCGACTTCATCGCCGAGCGCACCGCGCCCTTGCTCGCTCAGGCGCCGGTCTGACGGTTCAGCCGCGCCAGCAGCTCGGCGCGGATGTCCTTCTTCATCACCTTGCCGACCTTGGAGCGCGGCAAGTCGGGCCAGACCTCGACCCGCTTGGGCGCCTTCACGCTGCCGATGCGCGCCTTCACGAAGGCGATGATCTCCTCGGGCTGCAGGCTGCGGCCCGCGTGCGGCTGCAGCACCGCCACCACCGCCTCGCCCCACTTCTCGTCGGGCAGGCCGATCACGGCGCTGTCCTGCACGTCGGGGTGCTGCATCAGCGCCTGCTCGACCTCGACCGAGTAGACGTTGAAGCCGCCGGTGATGATCATGTCCTTGGCACGGTCCACGATGTAGAGGAAACCGTCCGCGTCCAGGCGGCCGATGTCGCCGGTGTGGTGCCAGCCGAAGCGGCCGGCCTCGGCCGTGGCTTTCGGATCCTGGTAGTAGCCCATCATCACCAGCGAGCTGCGCACCACGATCTCGCCGGTCCCGCCCGGGGGCAGCAGCACGCCTTCGCTGTCCATGGTCGCCACCTGCACCAGCGGGCCGGGCCGCCCGGCGGACGAGAGGCGCTCGCGCGCCACGCTGCCGTCGGCGTGGAAGTGTTCGCGCGGCGACATCATGGAAATCATCATCGGCGCCTCGGTCTGGCCGAAGAGCTGCGCCATCACCGGGCCGATCTTGCTCAAGGCTTCTTCCAGCCGCGCGGCCGAGATCGGCGCGGCGCCGTACCAGAAGCACTGCAGCGAATCGAGCTGGGTCGTGGCCAGCCGCTCGTGCTGCAGCAGCATGTAGATCAGCGTGGGCGGCAGGAAGGTGTGGGTGACGCGGTGGCGCTCGATCAGCGACAGGAACTCGCCCAGGTCGGGCTTGGGCATGATGACCACGCGCCCGCCCAGCGCCATCACCGGCAGGCACAACACGCCGGCCGCGTGCGTGAGCGGCGCGAGCGCGAGGTAGGTGGGCCGGCCGTCGAACGGGTAACCCATGAGCGTGAGCGCGCTCATGGTCTCCAGGTTGCGGCCCGAGAGCATCACGCCCTTCGGGCTGCCGGTGGTGCCGCCGGTGCCCGCGATCATGGCCAGGTCGTCCACCGGGAGCACCTCCACCGGCTCGTCGCTGGTGCCGTCGGCCCATTGCGCCCAGGAGGGCGCGAAGGGCAGCACGGCGTCGAGGCACACGTACACGCGCACCTTGGGCAGCTGCGCGCGCATCTGCTCGACCATGGGCGCGTAGGCGCTGTGGAAGATCAGGCAGCTGCAGTCGAAGGCGTCGAGCACGTAGCGGTTTTCCGAGGCCTCGTTGCGCGGGTTCACCGGGCACCACACGGCGCCCGCGCGCGAGATGCCGAACACGCAGGCAAAGGCCAGCGCGTCGTTGCTGGAGAGCACCGCCACCTTGGCGCCGGGGTCGATGCCGGTGCGCGCCAGCGCGCGCGCCACGCGGTGGCTGATGCGCCGCACGTCGTCGTAGCTCAGGTCCATGCCACCCATCGAGAGACAGGGCGCGTCCGGGCCGAGCATGGCCCCCTTGTCGAGGTAGTCGATCAGTCGCATGGAGGGGCCCGTTTCACACGTGCACGGTCAGCACCGGGGCCTGCACCAGGCCGAAGCCGCGCAACGCACCGAGCAGCTCGTGGTGGCCGAAGGCCTGGCAGCCCGAGGCGAAACCCACGCGCTTCGGTGGCTGCTGCAGCAGCCAGTTGGCGGCGAAGGCCTGCATCATCCCGGTCTGCTTGTAGTTGCAGTTGCCGAAGATGACGCAGTGCGCGCGACCCAGCGGGCCCGAGGCGTGCACCGAGTCGACCGACTTGTTGATGCGCGGGTTCTCGCGCGGCGGCATGGTGTTCATCACGCCGGCCGCGGTCTGCGCGAGCGCGGCGTAGCGGTCGTCGGGGTTCATGTCCTTGGTGGCTTCCAGCGCGGCGGCCACGATCAGCGGCACGCCCTGCATCAGCGGCTTGTTGAACACGCCGCCGAGCACCTTCACGTTGGCCACGCGCGGATCGCGCTTGAACCACACCGGGTGCGAGGTGCCGCCCCAGGGCAGGGCCAGCGCCATCTCGTGCTGGCCGGGAATCGCCAGCTGGTAGAGCCCGGCGTCGGGCTGCCATTCGACGAACTGGTTCTGCTGCAGGTGGTAGGCCTTGGCGATGGCGGCATTGACCAGGATGGTCTGCGTGGACGCGATGGTCGGGCTGCCGCCCCAGAACACCGCGATGTCCAGCGTGTCCAGGCCGGGCGTCTCCAGGCAGAGCTGCGCGGCGATCTCGCCGGTGGTGTACATCTGCGCCAGGCCGGGCGAGAGCAGCAGGCCGGCGTTGGCGAACTTCTCGCCGTACTGCTCGTCCAGCGTGATCAGCCAGTCCTGCTCGCCGGTGGTGTCGGTGTAGTGGCACTTCGCGGCCAGGCAGGCCTGCACCACCTCGGGGCCGAACTTCGCGAACGGGCCGACGGTGTTGAGCACCACCGAGGCGCCCTTGAAGAGCTCGGTGAGCGCCTTGACCGAGTGCTCGACCTCCACCACCTCGAAGCTCGCGGTCTCGATGCCGGGCACGTTGGCCTGCATGGCGGCGTTGAGCTTGTCGGCGCTGCGGCCGGCGGCGATGAAGGGGATGTTGTACTCGCGCAGGTACTCGCAGACCAGGCGGCCGGTGTAGCCGGAGGCGCCGTAGACGATGACGGGTTTCTTGCTGGTTTTGCTCATGGTGTTCTCCCGGTTCACATGCCCATGCCGCCGTCGACCGGCAGGCCCGCGCCGTTGATGAAGCGCGCCGCGTCCGAACAGAGGAAGACCACCGCGTCCGCCATGTCGCCCACCTCGCCCAGGCGGCCCGAGGGGGTCTGCTCGATGATCGCGCCCACCGCCGCGTCGGGCGAGGCGAACAGGCCGGCGGCCACCACGTCGGTGGCCAGCTTCATGCCCATCTCGGTCGGCACCAGGCCGGGGTAGATGCAGTTCACGCGCACGCCGTAGCCGAGTTTGCCGGCTTCCATCGCGGCCACGCGGGTGAGGCGGTCCACCGCCGACTTGGTGGCCGAGTAGCCCGCGATGGCGGGGAAGGCGATGGTGGCGGCGACCGACGAGATGTTCACCACCGCCCCACCCTGGCCGGCGGCGCCGTTGGGCCGCATGGCGCGGAAGGCGTGCTTGAGGCCCAGCGCCGTGCCGACGATGTTCACGTCCAGCATCTTGCGCAGCGACTCGGGCTCGATGTCGGCCACCAGCGCGGTGACCTCGATGCCGGCGTTGTTGATCAGGATGTCGAAGCCGCCCAGCGTGTCCACCGTGGCCTTCACGGCGGCCTGCCAGTCGGCCTCCTGCGTCACGTCGAGCTTCACGAAACCGGCTTTCGCGCCGCCGGTGACGGGCAGCTTGCCCGCCGTCTCCTGGCCGAGCGACGTGAGCACGTCGCCAATCATCACCGAGGCACCCGCTACCGCGAGCGCCTGTGCCATGCCTTCGCCGAGGCCGCGCGCGCCCCCGGTGACCAGGGCCTTGCGGCCGGTCAGATCGAACTTCGCCATGTTTGTCTCCTGGTGTGTGTGGACCGTGTTCTTCGAGGAACGGCTCCATGCTACGGAGCTTTCTTGACAAGTGTCAAGATTTTTCTTGACGACTGTCCAAATTCGAATGGCGCGGGCGGGCGGCCGTCCTTACAATGGCCCGATGAGCAAAGCGCCCCCCCGCAACGACAAGTTCAACGAACGCCGCGCCGAACTCGGCGAGGCCGCGCTGCAGACGCTGGCCGACCTGGGCTACGCGCGCACCAGCCTGCGCGAGATCGCGCAGAACTCGGCGTTCTCGCACGGCGTGCTGCACTACTACTTCACCGACAAGCTCGACCTGATCCTGTGCAGCGTGCGCCAGTACAAGGCGCGCTGCGTGACGCGCTACGACGAGGTCACGACGACCTCCACCCACTTCGAACAACTGCTCGACGGTTTTGCCGAGGCGCTGGGCGAGACGCTGCGCACCGAGACCACCATGCACCGGCTCTGGTACGACCTGCGCTCGCAGGCGCTGTTCGAGGAGGCGCTGCGCGACGACGTGGAGGCCATCGACAAGAGCCTGGAGAAAATGATCTGGCGCGTGATGCAGCGCCTCTCGGAGCTCGCGGGCGCGCCGGTGAAGGCGCCGAGCGAGGTGGCCTACGCCCTGCTCGACGGCCTGTTCCAGCAGGCCCTGCTCAAGCACCTCTCAGGCGACAGGAAGGCCATCGCCACCCTGCAGGCCGGCGTGCGCCTGGTGGTGCTGCAGATGATCGACGCGCCCGCCGCCGCCACGCCCCAGCGCGCGAAGAAGGCGCCCAAGCGCAAGCTCGCCATCGCCTGAGCCGGCGCTACGTCGTGGCCTTGAGGCCGGCCACGCCGACCAGGATCAGGCCCATGCAGGCGAGCCGGAACGGGTCGCCGCTCTCCCCCATCCAGGTGATGCCCGACAGCGCCACCGTCACGCAGCCCACGCCCACCCACACGGCGTAGGCGGTGCCCATGGGCAGGTCGCGCAGGGCCAGCGTCAGCAGGCCCAGGCTCAGCGCGACCACGCCGAGGCCGATCACGCTGGGCCAGAACACGGTGAACTCCTGCGAGCGCTTGAGCGCGATCAGCCACACCGGCTCCAGCAGGGCCGCGAAGAGCAGGATCAGCCAGGCGGTTTTTTCCTGAGAGGCGATCATGCGGCGTACCCCCCGTCGACGGCGATCGATGCGCCCGTGATGAAGCGCGCGCCGTCGCCGGCCAGGAAGGCCACCAGCGCCGCCACCTCGTGCGGCTCACCGTACCGGCCCAGCGCCACATGGGCGCGCTCGCCCTCGGCCTGCGGGCTGTCCGCCGGGTTCATGTCGGTGTTGATCGGGCCGGGCAGCACCAGGTTGGCCGTGATGCCGCGCGGCCCGAGGTCGCGCGCCAGGCCCTTGGTGAGGCCGACCAGCGCGGCCTTGCTCATCGCGTACAGGCTCCAGCCCGCCTCCGGCACGCGCTCCGAGAGGCAGCTGCCGATGCTGATCACGCTGCCGCCCGGCGCCATGTGCGGCACCGCGGCGCGCGTGGCGATCACCGTCGCGGCCATGTGCACGGCGACCAGCGCGTCGAGCTGCGCATCGGTGGTCTCGTCGATGGCGCCACCGGCGTAGATGCCCGCGTTGTTGACCAGGATGTCCAGCCGGCCGTGCACCTCGCGCGCGCGGCCCACCGCGGCGGCCAGGGCCAGGCGGTCCGCGCTGTCGGCCTGGATGGCGCTGCAGCGCACGCCCTCGGCCACGATGGCGTCGTGGGTGCGCTGCGCCTGCGCCGAGGCGTGCTGGTGGGTGAACGCCACCTCGGCGCCGTGCTGCGCGAGCTGGCGCGCGATGGCCGCGCCGATGCCCCGGCTGCCGCCGGTGACGAACGCCACTTTGCCCTGGAGCGGTTTCATGTCGAGTCCTTTTCGTAGTGATGACTTCAAAATGGTAGAAAGGCGGACCGGTTCGCGTCCGGCCCGAATTCTTCGACCACTCATACAGAAAGGAAACGCCATGCGCACCCGAGGTCGCCCACCCGGTTTCACGCGCGATGCCGTGCTCGCCAAGGCCATGCTGGTGTTCTGGGACCGCGGCTACGACGGCACGTCCATCGCCGACCTCACCACGGCCATGGGCATCAACCCGCCCAGCCTCTACGCGGCCTTCGGCTCCAAGGAAGCGCTGTTCCGCGAGGCGGTGGACCTCTACGAGCGCACGGAAAACCCCGAGGCCGAGCTGGCGCTGACCGACGAGCCCACGGCCTTCGAGGCCATCGCGGCCATGCTGCGCAGCCACGCCATCGCCTACGTGAACCCGAGCCGGCCCAGCGGCTGCATGGTGGTGCTCGGCGCCACCGTGGGCGTGCCGGCCAACGAGAAGGTGCGCGCCCACCTGCGCGAGCTGCGCCTGCGCGCGCAGGACGCGATCCAGCACCGCATCGAGTGCGGCATCGCCGACGGCGACGTGCCGCCGCAGGTCGACTCGGCGCTGCTCGCGATGTACTACACCACGGTGCTCGAGGGCCTGTCGATGCAGGCGCGCGACGGCATGGGCGAGGAACAGCTGCTGCGCATCGTTGACTGCGCGATGGCCTCGTGGCGCAGCTCGGTGGTGGTGGCGTCGAAGCGTTAGCGCCGGGCGCGGTTGCGCCGTTGATCGGGTGAAATATGACGATCATCATATTGACGGCTACAATCCCGCCACCATGGAAATCGCGCCCAACCGCAAGGCCCTCACGCACGAACGCATCGTGGACACCGCGTCGCGGGCGATCCGCCGCGCGGGTTTCCAGGGCGTGGGCGTGGCCGACATCATGAAAGAGGCCGGCCTGACCCACGGCGGCTTCTACGCCCACTTCGCCTCGCGCGACGCGCTGCTGGCCGAGGCCCTGGCGCACGCCGGGCAGCAGAGCGCGGCGCGCATCGCCAAGGGCAACGCCGCGCGCGAGGCCGAGGGTGCGAGCCCCCTGCGCGCGCTGGTGGACGGTTACCTGTCGGAGCGCCACCTGAGCGGCACCGAAAACGGTTGCGCGGTCGCGGCCCTGGTGTCGGAGATGCCGCGCCAGTCGCCCGATGTGCGCGCCGCCGCCGCCGAGCGCGTGCGCGGCCTGGTGTCGGCGGTCGAGCGCGCGCTGCCCGAGGGCGCGGCCCCTGGCCTGGCCGCCGCCATCGCCAGCCAGCTGGTGGGCGCGCTGCAGCTGGCGCGCGCGCTGGGCGACAACGCCGAGGGCAAGGCCCTGCTGGCCGACAACCGCCGCGCCCTGCTGGCGCGGCACGACGTTTCTTCTTCCCCTTCCACCTGAACCCTGCCGGCTTTCATGTGCCCCGTTTTGCTTCGCCCACAAATATGACGATCGTCATATTCACCTTGTCTCCCTTCCTTCATTGACTGGACTTTCACCATGCAGCTTCACAACGCCACCGTTCTCATCACCGGCGCCAACCGGGGCATCGGCCTGGCCTTCGCGCGCGAGGCGCTGGCGCGCGGCGCGCGCAAGGTCTACGCCGGGGCGCGCAACCCGGCCAGCGTGACGCTGCCGGGCGTGGAGCCGATCGCGCTGGACGTGACCGACCCGGCGGCGGTCGCCGCCGCGGCGCGCCACGCGAGCGACGTGACGCTGGTGGTCAACAACGCCGGCATCGCTTCGCTGGGCGGCTTCCTCGCCGATGGGGCTGAGGCCTCGGCGCGCGCGCACCTGGAGACCAACTTCTTCGGCCTGCTGCGCGTGAGCCAGGCCTTCGCGCCGGTGCTCGCGGCCAACGGCGGCGGCGCGCTGCTCAACGTGCTGTCGATCGCGAGCTGGATCAACTCGCCCATGCTGTCGGTCTACGGCGCGAGCAAGTCCGCCGCCTGGGCGCTCACGAACGGGCTGCGCCACGACCTGCGCGCGCAGGGCACGCAGGTGCTGGGCCTGCACATGGGTTTCGTGGACACCGACCTCACGCGCGGCATCGAGATGCCCAAGTCCACGCCCGAGGCCATCGTGCGCCGCGCCTTCGACGCGCTGGAAGCCGGTGCCGAGGAGGTGCTGGGCGACGAGCTCACGCAGCAGGTCAAACGCGGCCTCTCGGCCGAACCCGGCATCTACCTGCGCGATGCGCGCGCCTGAGCGGAGCCCCCCCATGAGCGCTGTCCTGCCCGTCGACGCACCGCGCGCCGACCCCGCCCAGACCCGCGTGCAGCAGATGCTGCACGCGCCGCTGCTGCCCACGCTGTTCCGGCTGGCCACGCCCAATGTGATGGGCCTGTTCGCCATGACCATCGTGATCGGCTACGACGGCTACATCCTCGGGTTGGTGGGGGCGGACGCGCTCGCCGGCATCGCGCTGGTGTTCCCCTTGTCGATGCTGATGCTGCAGATGTCGGCCGGTGGCATCGGCGGCGCGACCACCGCCGCCGTGGCGCGCGCGCTGGGCGCGGGCCGGCGCGAGGACGCGAGCCGGCTGGCGCAGCAGGCCTTGTTGATCGCCGCGCTGCTGGCAGTGCTGTTCATGGCGGCCATGCTCGGCGGCGGGCGCGGCATCTTCGCCGCCATGGGTGGGCGCGGGCCGGCGCTGGAGGCGGCGCTGGCGTATTCGAACGCGCTGTTCGCGGGCGCCGCGGTGATCTGGTTCACCAACGTGCTGGCCGCCGTGGTGCGCGGCGCGGGCAACATGCTGCTGCCCTCGCTGCTGCTGGTGGCCACCGCGCTGATGCACCTGGGCCTGAGCCCGCTGCTGGTGTTCGGCTGGGGCCTGGTGCCGGGCATCGGCGTGGCCGGCGCGGCCCTGAGCACGCTCACGGTGAACGCGCTGTCGGCCCTGGTGATGGTGGCCTGGCTGCTGCGCCGCGACGGCGCGGTGCACCTGGGGCGCACACCGTGGTGGCCCCAGCGCTCGCTGTGGCGCGAGATCCTGCGCGTGGGCCTGCCGGCCTCGCTCAGCCCGGTGATCAGCAACGCCTCCATCGCGGTGCGCACGGCGTTCGTGGGCCACTACGGCACTGCCGCGCTCGCGGGCTATGGCGTGGCGGCGCGACTCGAGTACATCCTGGTGCCGATCGCGTTCGGCTTCGGCACCGCGCTGACCGCGATGGTCGCGACCAACATGGGCGCGGGGCAGGCCCCGCGCGCGGTGCGCGTGGCCTGGGCCGGTGGCGCGGTGGTGGCGGCCATCACGGGCGCCATCGGCGTGGCGACCGCGATCGCACCCGGGCTGTGGATGAACCTCTTCACGCAGGACGCCGCGGTGCTGGCCTTCGGCGCCAGCTACCTGAACATCGTCGGCGGCTGCTACGGCTTCTTCGGCCTGGGCCTGGCGCTGTTCTTCGCTTCGCAGGGCGCGGGCCGCATGTTCTGGCCGCTCGCGGGCAGCATGGGCCGCCTCGTCATCCTCGGGGTGGGCGGCTGGCTCTGCGTGCATGTGTTCCAGACCTCGGCCAGCGGCCTGTTCGCGGTGGTCGCGCTCAGCCTGGTCGTTTATGGTTCCACCCTGGCGATCGCGATCCGGCTGGGCAGCTGGACGCGTTGAGCCCCTCGCCCTTTCATTCCAAAAGACAGGAGACCCGCATGACCGATCTCACCGAACAATTCAACCAGCGCGGCGTGGGCAAGCTGCCGGGCCATCTCGGCCTGGTCTTCACGCAGGTGAGCCCGCAGGAGGTGCGCGCCGAACTCGCCGTGCAGCCCCACACCATGGCACCCAATGGTTTCCTGCACGCGGGCAGCGTGGTCACGCTGGCCGACACGGCCTGCGGCTACGGCTGCGTGGCGAACCTGCCCAAGGAGGCCAACGGCTTCACCACCATCGAGCTCAAGAGCAACCACCTGGGCACGGCGCTGGAAGGCACCATCGACTGCGTCGCGAAACCCGCGCACCTGGGCCGCACCACGCAGGTGTGGGACGCGGTGGTCACGCACCGCGAGACGGGCAAGACGATTGCCCTGTTCCGCTGCACGCAGATGGTGCTGTACCCCAAGGCGGCGGGCTGAGCGCGCACCGGGTTGAATCCAGTGGCGGGATGAGCGCGTATCCAGTGGGCAAGCCAACGCCGGCACCGCCGGCACAACCCCAAGGAGCCTCCCATGAAACTCGCCCGCCTCTCCCTCATCGCCCTGGCCCTCTCCACCGCCTGCGCCGGCATGGCGCTGGCCGCCGACGCTGCGTCGCCCAAGACGCGCGACCAGGTGCGCGCCGAACTCGCCGAAGCGCAGCGCAACGGCACGCTGATCGCCGATCGCCAGACCGGTGCCACCTACCGCGACCTGAACCCTGGCCGCTACGCCACCATGCCCATGGCATCGATGAAGACCCGCGCCGACGTGCGGGCCGAGCTGCGCACCGCCTGGGCGCGTGGTGAGCTGGTGGCCGACGGCCAGACCGGCATCACCTACCGCGAACAGGCGCCGCACCGCTACATGACGCAGACCCTGGTGGTGGTCCAGCGCTGAACGGCCCGCCCACCGGAGCCCCGGCGTCTTTCAGCGATGTCGGGGCTTCGGCGCATGGGGTGCGCGCCGCGCTACAGTTCAACCCCATGCCCCGCATTGCTGTCATCGACTTCGAAACCACCGGCATCTCGCCCACCATGGGCGACCGCGCCACCGAGGTGGCGATCGTCATCACCGAACAGGGGCGCGTGGTGGACCGCTACCAGAGCCTGATGAACGCGGGCGTGCGCATCCCGTCTTTCATCACGCAGCTGACCGGCATCACCAACGCCATGATCGAGACCGCGCCACCGGCCGACACCGTGATGCGCGAGGCCGCGCGTTTCGTGGGCGAGGTGCCCATGGTGGCGCACAACGCGGCGTTCGACCGCCGCTTCTGGACAGCCGAGCTCGAGCGCGCCGGCGCGCCGGCGCCGCAACCCTTTGCCTGCACCGTGCTGCTCTCGCGCCGGCTCTACCCCGAGGCGCCGAGCCACAAGCTGGGTTCACTGGTGGATTTTTTTCGGCTGCCGCGCACCGGTCAGGCACACCGGGCCTTGGCCGACGCCGAGATGGCGGCCGAGCTGCTGGGCCGCATCCAGCACGACCTGCGCGCACGCCATGGTGTGGACGAGCCCGATCACGGTTTTCTGATGGCCCTGCAGCGCTGCACGCGCGCCGCCCTGCCTCGTTTCATCCAGACGCACACACAGCGCCCGGATGCGCAGGCCCTCAAACCACGCGCAGCTTGATCGGCCCCAGCGACCAGGGCTGCCAGTTCATGGCCACGTACGAGGTGGTCTTGTGCACGCTGTTGTCGTAGGCGCCGGCCATGTAGGACAGCTCGGCGCTGGTGCGGTACTCGGCGCCCAGGCCCAGGTTGTTCTCGTTGTAGCCGTTGTGGCGGGCAAAGTGGCGCGAGAAGCCGCCCACGTTGATCCAGACCTCGTTCTTGAAAGGCTCCAGCACCATCGCGGGCGGGTCGCTGGGCGCGGTCGTCTGCGCCAGGGCCGGGCCGCTGCCCAGGCACACTGCCACGAGTCCGAGGTAAAAGGTCTTCATCGTCCTGTCCATCTTCCATCGCCCACGCGGTGGGGCTGTCTCTGTCTATCTCGACCGCGCGCTTCGGCGCCTGAAACCGCCCATGCCCCAGAATCCACCGAACGTGACCTTTTTGCGCGCCCACGGACCTCGGGCCGCTTCTTTGTCATCCGCCCGACATTTCGATCTGCCATGAAAACCCACACCCCGCACACCGTCCTGTCCACCCACGACACCACCCGCATCGACGACCTGCGCATCGGCGCGGTGCGCCCCCTGATCACGCCGGCCCTGCTGCAGGAATGGCTGCCCGCGCCCGATCCCGCGCAAGCCCTGGTGGAAAGCAGCCGCGCCGCGATCTCGCGCGTGCTGCATGGGCAGGACGACCGCCTCGTGGTCGTCGTCGGTCCGTGCTCCATCCACGACCACGCCCAGGCCATCGACTACGCCGAGCGCCTCAAGGCCCAGGCCGACGCGCTGCAGGAGGACCTGCTGGTGGTGATGCGCGTGTACTTCGAGAAGCCGCGCACCACGGTGGGCTGGAAGGGCTACATCAACGACCCGCACCTCGATGGCAGCTTCGCGATCAACGAAGGGCTGGAAATGGCGCGCGCGCTGCTGCTGGAGGTGCTCGCGCTGGGCCTGCCGGTGGGCACCGAATTCCTGGACCTGCTCAGCCCGCAGTTCATCAGCGACCTGGTGAGCTGGGGCGCGATCGGCGCGCGCACCACCGAGAGCCAGAGCCACCGGCAGCTCGCCAGCGGGCTGAGCTGCCCGGTGGGCTTCAAGAACGGCACCGACGGCGGGGTCAAGGTCGCGTCCGACGCGATCCAGGCCGCGCGCGCCGCGCACGCCTTCATGGGCATGACCAAGATGGGGCAGGCCGCGATCTTCGAGACGCGTGGCAACGACGACTGCCACGTGATCCTGCGCGGCGGCGCGCAGCCCAACTACAGCGCCGCGGACGTCGCCGGTGCCTGCGGCCTGCTGCAGAAAGCCGGCCTGCGCGAACAGGTGATGGTCGATGTGTCGCACGCCAACAGCAGCAAGCAGCACCGCCGGCAGATCGACGTGGCCGCCGATGTGGCCGCGCAGATCGGCGCGGGCGAGCGCCGCATCGTCGGTGTGATGATCGAGAGCCACCTGCACGAAGGCCGGCAGGACATCGTGCCCGGCCAGCCCCTGCAGGCGGGCGTGAGCGTGACCGATGCCTGCATCTCGTTCGAGCAGACCGTGCCGGTGCTCGAAGGCCTGGCGGCCGCCGTGCGGGCCCGGCGCACGCGCGGGTAGGCACCATGGCCCTGCGCTGGCGCGGTCCGCCCACCGTCAACCTGGCCCTGCAGGGCGGCGGCGCGCACGGCGCTTTCACCTGGGGGGTGCTCGATGCCCTGCTGGAGGATGGGCGCCTGCGCTTCGACGGCGTGAGTGGCACCAGCGCGGGCGCGATGAACGCGGTGCTGCTGGCGCAAGGCCTGATGGCCGGGGGAGCGGAGGGCGCGCGCGCCGCGCTCAGGGGCTTCTGGAGCGCCGTGGCGGCCAGCATGCCGTTCGAGGTGGCCTTGCCCACGGCCGACGGCAAGGACATGCGGCTGGCGCCGGCCATGCAGCTGATGCTGCAGTGGACCCACTACTTCTCGCCCGAGCAGCTCAACCCGTTCGACCTCAACCCCTTGCGCAAGATCCTGTCGAGCCAGGTCGATTTCGAGCGCCTGCGCGCGCGCAGCCCGGTCAAGCTGTTCGTCGCGGCGACCAACGTCAACACCGGCAAGCTGCGGCTGTTCCGCTCGGGGGAGCTCACGCCCGACGCGGTGCTGGCCTCGGCCTGCCTGCCCACCATGCACCGCAGCGTGGTGATCGATGGAGAGCCTTACTGGGATGGGGGTTACGCGGCCAATCCGGCGGTGTTCCCGCTGTTCCACGAGTGCCGCGCGCGCGACATTGTGCTGGTGATGCTGGCCCCGCTCAAGCACAGCGCCACGCCGCAGTCGGCGGCGGACATCAAGAGCCGCATGATGGAACTGGCGTTCAACGCCACCTTCCTGCGCGAGATGCGCATGTTTGCCCACCTGCGCGAGCGCGCGGCCCACAGCCCCTGGTGGCGCCGGGGCGAACTCGACCGGCGCCTGGCCGGCACGCACTTTCACGTGATCGAGGCCAGCGAGGTCATGCGCGAGCTGAGCGCCGAGAGCAAGGCCGCGGCGAACATGCGCTTCTTTGAAATGCTGTTCGCGCTGGGCCGCGAGCACGGCAGCGCCTGGCTGTCGGCGCACCACGCCGACGTGGGCCGACGCAGCAGCGTCGACCTGCAGGCGCTGTTCTACTGAGAAAACGAAGGATCAGCGCGGCTTGCGCGGCACCATCGGGCCGCGGCCTTCGATGTGGCGGAAGTTGATGCGGCCCTTGGTCAGGTCGTAGGGCGAGAGCTCCAGCGACACCCGGTCACCCGCCAGGATGCGGATGTGGTTCTTCTTCATCTTGCCGGCCGAATAAGCGATCAATTGATGACCGTTGTCCAGCGTGACGCGAAAGCGCGTGTCGGGCAGCACCTCGTTGACGATGCCCATCATGTCGATCAGTTCTTCTTTGGCGATGGTGTTTCCTTTGCTTGAAGTGTATCGGTCAGTTCGGGCGGGCGGAAAGGCGGACCGAGTCGTGCACCCAGTCAATGCCTTGCGCAAGGGCGTAATCGGCCGCCGCGTCGTGTGTGGGAAAGGCGCTGTCGAACCGGATCACCCGGTCGGTGGACGCGCTGCCATGGCCGCTGGCAATGGAGACCTGCGCGGCAAAAAGGCCGTTCCGGCAGAAGGCGGGGCAAAGCCGCGATGCGGTATTTGCCCATGGTGAGGGGAGACAGTCTCGTAATCGTTGTGTCGTTCGTGTGAATCATCAAAAACATCAGTGGGCGGGACGCGCGGTCGGTACCGTGGCGTCGTGGATGCCCGAAACAAATAACAGGTGGCAGCCCCATGCGCCGGGGTGCCCCACCGGTTCATCCGATCTCGGCGTGGCGCGGATGCGTCAAGCCAGAACCGGCGCACGAGCCACGGCAGAGGCATCGGCAACAGCAGGGAGGAAGAAGGCCACGGTGCTGTGAGAAAGCGGTGTGGCGGCACCTTGGAGGGGCTGGACCAGCAGCCCCTCTGCCGGGGGCGGTTGCATCCTGGCAGTGAAGTCGGGATGCGGCTGGTCGCTCAAGGCGACTGCGTAATGTAACACAAAAGAGCCAGCCGCGCTGGCTGCCCTCAGGCGCCGCCTGACGCCTGGGCCCCAAAGGAAGAAATGGTCTCCTGGATGAGATTCGCCAGTTTTTCGTAGGGCAGGGGCTTGTAGGCGATGACAACGGCGGTGGCGGTGCTTTCCGGGCCATGCCGGATTTCCACATCCCCGGTCAGCAGAATGGACGGGATTTGTGCCCCGGCCCGCTTGCGGACCCGTTTGATCAATTCATAGCCGGACAGTCCGGCGTCCAGATGAAAGTCGGTCAGGATCAGGTCGATCGGGCTGGACGTCATTTCCAGCTTGGCTTCCAGGCCAACCCAGTCGCACGCGGCGATGACGCGGCAACCCCACTCCTCCAGCGTGCGCGCCATGCTTTCCAGCACGATTTCATCGTTGTCCACGACGACGATGCGCAACCCACGAAGGTAGGTGTCCTTGGCGGGTGCGACCACCGCCTGCAGGTCCTGGCTGCGGGGCAGGGTCAGGAAGAAGGTGGTTCCCTGCCCCACCAGCGATTCCACCTGAATGGGGGCTTTGATGAGATCGGCCGTCTGTTTGACGATCGCGAAACCGAGCCCGATGCCATCCACCGAGTCCTTTCGATAAGGCAATCGGACAAAAGGCTCGAATATCTTGTTCAGGTCGTCCGTCGGGATGCCGATCCCGTTGTCCGCGACGGTGATCACCACCGACTGGGGCGCCGGCGACGTGGCAGTGATCCGCACCAGGCCGCGCGACGAATACTTGATGGCGTTGGACAGCAGGTTCGTCAGGATCGTTCTCAGATGATGGGGATCGGTCAGCACGCTCAGTTCGTGCGCCTCGAAAACGACGCTCAAACCGCTGGTGCTGGCCGTCTCTTCAAACTCATTGGCGAAGGAGCTGAACATCTTTTCCAGCGAGATGGCCTCCGACAACGTCGTGACCTGCCCGGAGTTCAGCCGTGTGACGGCCATCAACATGGTGAGGGATTTCGAAAGCGAGTTGACCACTTCGTTCACCGCTTCGACCTCCAACGCATCGCACGCGGGCGCCTCATTCGCCACAAAGGAAGTTCCATGAAGACCCCATTCCGCGTTCTGCTGCTTTGCGCCGTCGGCCTTGTGGGCCAGCAAGCACTGGCTGCCAATGTCAGCGCCACCTTCAACGCCTCTGTCACGCTGACCTCCGTCTGCCGGGTCAAGACCGGCTCGGACAACCAGACACTCAATTTCGGCACCTACACCGCGTTCCAGGGCGGCGCACAAAACGCCGCCGGCATCAATATCGATTTCGAATGCACGCGCGGTTTTGCCGCCGCCCCCACCGTGGCCTTCGACACCGGCACCGACATGACGAGCACCGCTGCGGCAGCCACGGCGACGGGCGAAGGCGTGGTTGCCGGCCTGCGCTACACGCTGGCCGTGGCAGCAGGTGCCATCACAGCGGGCTCGGCAGCCACGACCTCCAGCATCGGCACGGCCGACACCTACCGCTATGCCGTGTCAGGCGCCATGCCTCCAGGCCAGGCAGGCACTCACAACCCAGGTCTGCAGACGCAGGCGCGCCAGCTGATCATCACCTATTGACGCCCGAGATGTCATGAACGCAGTCTGCAGCACCCACCGCCGAGCGGTGGGTGTGTTGTGCGGTCTTCTTCTGACGTGGCCCCTCGCGGCCGGCGCCGCAGCCACGGCGGGCTTTCACGTCGCGGTGAAGATGGCATCGACGTCACAAGGCACCTGCGTGAGTGAGCCTCTGAACGAAGCTGCCGATTTCCAGGTGACGTGCACCAGCGGTCAGTTCGTGGACATCTTGCCAATGCCCCTCCATGCCTTTGTGGGCACATCGGGCGGCCATTTTCGCTATCTCATGATGCGCGGAGCGTCCGACTCGGCCCGTTCCGCCCGTTTCCCGGTCTCGCGGGATCCACCAGCCTCCGTCACCGCGATGCGAGTGTCCTCGGGCCACGAGCGGACCGACGAGCCGGTGGAGATCCTGGTGTCTTTCTAGTGTCTCTGTACTTCCTGCGGAGGATGCCCGTTCCTTGCAGAGCAGGCTCAAGCCCATGAACGTTTCTGCCTCTCTCGCCCGATCGACGTGGCTCCGGTGTCTTGCACTTGCTTTCTCCACGCCCGCCTTGGTATGGGCCCCTGCGGCCGAGGCGGGTGCCTTTTCGATTTCGCCGGTCCGCATCCACATGACCCCACGCGAGCGGGTCGTGGCCGTGTCCATCAGCAACGAGGGTGAGACCGAGGTGGCCTTGCAGGCGGACCTGCACCCGGTCCGCAGGCGATAGCAGCAACCTGAGCTACCGCCTCAAGGCGGACGACGGGCTCAACGCAACGTCCTCTCAGCCCTTCCGGCGTGTGCGCCTGAGCAGCAGCTCCAACTACCTCAGCTACTCCCTGCGCCGCGGCGGCACTTGCAACAACAACACCAACTGGCGCGCGCCCGCCACGGGCACAGGCAATGTGGAAACCGGCACTTTGAACTTTGGTGCCGCCTTGACGGCCACGACCACGCTGACCTATTGCATCCGGGTTCAGGTGGGCTTTGGCGGCAACCCCTCCTCACCCGCGGCCGGCGTCTACAGCGACACCTTCAACATCTTCGCGCAATACCCCAACAGCAACGCGGGCGCGCTCAGCCCCAACGCACCGGTGGTGATGACAGTGGGCGTGAACAACCAGTGCGTGTTCAACACCTACCCGGGCAACCTGGCGTTCAACTACACCGCGTTCAGCGCCACAGCACAAACCTCAACCACCAGCTTCATGTTGCGCTGCAGCTCGGGCCTGCCGTGGACCATCTCTGTGAGCCCGAACCCCGCCGTGCTCCAAGGTCTGCGGTACACCATCACCCCGTCGCCCGCTTCGGGCAGCGGCAACGGCAACACCGGCCAGGCGGTCACGCTCACCGGCAGCATGCAGGCGGGTCAGGCAGGCACCTGCACCGGGCCCACATGCTCGGGCACCCAGGCGCACACGGTGTTCATCACCTACTGAACGCCCGTGTGACCGTGGTCAAAAAAACCGTTTTCGAAAACCGGGTGCCGGGGAGACAATGGCGGTCGATCCCAGGAGACGCAGCATGGACCGATTCACGGGTGGTTGCCTGTGCGGCAACGTTCGAATTGAAGCCACCGGCCGACCCCATCGGGTGGGCCTGTGCCACTGTCTCGACTGTCGGAAACACCACGGCGCGCTCTTCCACGCCTCCGCGATCTTTCCGCAGAACGCCGTGACCGTCGAAGGCGAAACGAGCGACTACGCCGGCAGGTTTTTCTGTCCTCGCTGTGGTTCGTCGGTGTATGGGCGCAGTGGCGACGAAATCGAAGTCAACCTGGGCACCCTCGACGCGCCCGACCAGTTCGTGCCCACCTACGAACTCTGGACCGTGCGCCGCGAATCCTGGCTGCCACCGTTCCCACTCGCCAGGCGGTATGAGCGCGACGAGGAGGAAACGGGCCGTCCCGAGGCATGAGCGGCGAATCCTTGCGCCCTCTGCGGCCGCGATGCTGCCGCGGCTAACATCTGGCGATGTCAGAAACCCAGCAATGCAAAACGATACTGGCCGTGGACGACCACGAACTGGTGCGGATGGGTCTGCGCCAGGTGATCGATCAGCACTTCGCCGACCGTTTCCATGTGGCCGATGCGCACAGCCTGGAGCAGGCCCTGCTGTTTCTGAAGCAGCGCGCCGAGGAGGTCTTTCTGCTGTTGCTCGATCTGAACCTGGGCGACACCCGCGGCCTGACCGGCCTCAAACTCCTGCGGCAGCTCTATCCGCAGTTGCCGATCGTGGTCGTGTCGGGCACGCACGATCCCCGCGTTCGCGAAGAAGCCTTGGCGCACGGTGCCTGGGGCTACTTCTGCAAGACGGGCGATACCGATGGATTGAAGGGCATGCTCGCGGCGATTGAGAGCGCCTCCACGGCCAGCCATCGCCCGGGGAAACACGGCGCGGCGGCCCGCAGCCAGAACCTGAGGCCTGGCGTCCGGTTGACCGACCGCCAGGTCCAGGTCCTGGAGCTGCTGCTCAGCGGCCTCGACAACCAGGCGATCGCCGCCGAAACCGGGCTGGTGCTGGGCTCGGTGAAGAATTGCGTTTCGACGATTTTTCTCGTCTTCAACGTTCGCTCCCGCGCCGAGCTGATCGGGCTGTTTTCCTGAGCCTGGTGTGATCGAGAAGCTGCTGACGAGCATTCACCGGGCGCTGGGCGTGCAAGCCCGGTCGCCACTGACCGTGCAGCGCATCCAGCTCGCGCTCCTGCTGCAAAAGACCGGGCCGGTGCGCATCCTCTCGCCCATCCCTTTCGCCACGCCGCTGGCGATCCTGTTCTACCTGAATGGGACGTCCCTGCTTCCCCTGGTCTGGCTCGGCCTGTTCTACATCGTCGTCTTCACGAGCTACGTGCAGCGCAGAAAGCTGGAGGCCCACGGCCCCCTGCAGGACCACGAGTTGCCCCGCATCCTGCAAGGCCGTGTCCGGGACATCTTTCTGCTGGGCGCCATGTGGGGGGCCGCACCCTGGCTGCTCAACGCGCACCGGAACGTGGACCCTCTGATTCTCATCTCCGTGTTCATCATGGGTGCGATATCGCTCGGCTCCGCGATCGTCTCCACCCACCGCCAGACCATCGCCGCGTTCAGCGTCCCGGCGGCGGTCGGCATGATCTCCGCCTGCCTCTGGCACGGTGGCCTGGTCGGTTCGGTGCTGGCCTTCTGCATGACGCTTTTTCTGGTGATGACGCTCAAGTGGACGTTCCAGCAGGCGGACCTGCTCGAGCAGTCGCTGACGGTGCGCTTTGAAAAGGAAGACCTCGCCCGCCGCCTGGCCCAGCAGGTGGAACTGGTCGAAAACGCCAACCGGGAAAAAAGCCGCTTTCTCGCGTCCGCCAGCCACGATCTGCGCCAACCGCTTCATGCCATCTCGCTGTTCACCTCGGTGCTGGAACGGTCCCAGCTCGATCCGGACAGCGCACAGACGGTCACGCGGTTGAGCCACTCGGTGCGCATGCTGAACCAGTCGCTGGACACCATGCTCGACATCTCCCGGCTGGATGCGGGCGCCGTGCAACCCGCGCTGGCGCCCGTGCGCGTGCACGAGCTGTTCCTGTCGCTGAACCACATGTTCTCCGGCAGCGCCCAGGAGCGCGACCTGCAGCTTCGGTTCCGGGCGCCGGGCGATCTGGTCGTCGTGAGCGACGTGCAGCTGCTCACGCGCCTGCTCGGCAATCTGATCGACAACGCCATCAAATACACGCGCACCGGTGGTGTGCTCGTCGCGGCAAGGGCGGGGGTCCCCGCGGGACGGGCCGGTTGGGTCCGCTTCGAGGTGGTCGACACCGGCATCGGCATCGCGACAGAACATCAACAACGGGTGTTCGACGAGTTCTACCAGCTGGCCAATCCACAACGCGACCGCGCATCCGGTCTGGGCATCGGCCTGTCCATCGTCAAACGGCTCTCGAGCCTGCTGGAACATCCCATGGCGCTCTCATCGATGCCGTCGCGAGGCACACGCTTTCGGGTGTGGGTGAAACAGGCCGACGGGCGCAGGCTCCATCCAGCAAGCCCTGCAGACGCTGGCCTTGTTCCCCCGGTTCACGCCGCGAACAGCCTGCCGCGCCATGTGCTCGTCATTGACGACGAGCCGGCCAGCCGCGAGGCCATGGCATTGGTGCTCTGCGCGCGCGGTTGCACGGTGTACCCCGCCAGCGATCTGGCGCAGGCGCAGCACCTGCTGCAGCGACACCCGATCGACGCCGTCGTTTCCGACTTCCGGCTCCCGGGAGAACGCAACGGCCTGGACTACCTCCTGGTCCTGCGCAACACCTCACCCCACCTGCGCACCTTGCTGGTGACCGGCGAGACCGCGCCGCAACGCATCACCGACATCCGAACCAGCGGTGTGCCCTTCCTGCACAAACCTGTGCAAGCGCAACAGCTGCTGGACGCGCTGGCGCGCTGATCTGCCGTTCTCACCCGCCGCCATGTGACCGGGGTCACTTCACGCCAGGGAGGGTCGCGATGAATACTCGCGATCGTCTGTTGACCATCTCTCCTTCCGACCCAACCACGTCCCGCCCCGGACCCGTTCCCATGCGCAAACTCCTTCTTGGCCTGACCCTGTCCTTGCTCGCCGCCGTGTCCGTCGCGGCACCCGATCCGCAGTGTGCCGAGTACGACAAGCTCCGCACCCAGAGAGACAACGCATTGCGCGCGAAGAACTTCAAACTGTATTGCGATGCCCTGTCGGGTTTGATCAAGCTGATGCCGGCAAAACCGCCCGAACAGGCGCGGCTCCAGTGCGAAGCCAAGGCCACGAACATGAAGGTCGAGACCTGGCTCGGCATCCGCCCCGAGGTGGTGTCCACCATGACGAGCACGTTTGACGAGCAATGCAGGTGACAGGGGGCATGCAGTAAGGTGTCGTGAGGGCCGAGCACATCCATCGCTGGGGCCTGGTGCCCGACGGCCCGCCTGTCGTCACGAACAGCGGGCAGCTCCTGCCCGTGCGGTTCCACGGGACGCCCGCCATGCTGAAGCTGCGCAACCCAACAGGAGGAGCGGGCCGGCGCGGCATTGATGGCCTGGTGGCAGGGCGACGGTGCGGCCAGGGTGCTGGCCCACGAGGGCCCGGCGCTGCTGTTGGAGCGCGCGCCAGGCGGCATGGCGCTCGCCGAGATGGCTCGCCATGGGCGCGACGATGAAGCCTGCAACATCCTGTGTGCCGTGGTCGCCCGACTGCACGCGCCCCGGCCAGGGCCGCCACCGGCACTCACCGACTTGCCCACCTGGTTTCAAGGGCTGGAGGCCTGCGCGGCAGCAAGAGGCGGCATCTTCGCCACGGCCGCAGCGACCGCACGGGACTTGTTGGCCTCGGCGCGGGATGTCGGTGTGCTTCACGGGGACATCCACCACGGCAACGTCCTGGACTTCGGTCCACGCGGTTGGCTCGCGATCGACCCCAAGGGCCTGTGGGGCGAACGCGGTTTTGACTACGCCAACCTCTTCTGCAATCCCGACGCTGAGACCGCCACCTCGCCGGAGCGGTTTCTCCGCCGGCTGGAGGTGGTTGCCGCCTCGGCGGGTCTCGAGCGCAGGCGGCTGCTTCAATGGATCCTGGCCTGGGCGGGCCTTTCCGCTTGCTGGCATCTGGAGGACGGCTCCGCGCCGGACACGGCCTTGGCGATGGCCCACATGGCATCGGCCCATCTCTGAGCGGTCACGAGCACCGTTTCTTCTCCAGCCGCATGGCGCCCGAACAGGGCCGCTTCACAGGTCCTGTTCAGGCCCGCGCCAATGCCGTGAGAGGAGAGGCGCGGCTGAGGCGGTTCACGGGGTCACAAGCTCGAAACCTATAATTGTGGGGCTCACGCGCCAGGTGTGAGGCCGAATGGGGACGACCCCATCGGCATGGATTCAACCGCGAGGGACGGCCCCCGCACTGCTTGTGAAAGTGGTCGCCATGGTCAACGCCTCCCCCCTCCACCCACCCGCCGCGCGCGCGCGGCTCATCTCTCCAGCCACCTGGGCGCTTCTGCTCGGTGCATGGGTTGTGGTGGGGTTGTTCTCTTTTTACGGTTCCTCCTGGCTGGCCGCGCCACTCACACCCGGTGTCGCCGGCCTGAGCTTCGCCGTGCTGCTGGCCACCATCGTGGCGGCATCGTTTGGTGTCGTGCATGAGGCGGACTACCTGGCGCACAAACTGGGCGAGCCGTACGGCACGCTCATCCTGACGCTGTCCATCGTGTCCATCGAGGTCATCCTGATTGCCTCGGTGCTCTTGGGTCCGGGGGAAGCTCCCACGATCGGGCGCGATTCCATTTTTGCCGTGTTGATGATCATCCTGAACCTCGTGATGGGGATCTGCCTGGCGGTGGGCGCTGCCCGGCATGGCGAACAGGAGTTCAATGCGCAGGGGGCGACGGCCTACCTGTCGATGATTGCCCTGTTGACCACGGTGGCCCTGGTGCTGCCCAAGTTCACCAGCACAGCGGGTGAATTCGGGCCTGAGCAGGCGATGGGCATCGGTGTCCTCACCGCGCTGCTGTACGCGGCCTTCCTGTGGAAGCAGATCGGCAGCCACAAGCGCCTCTTCGTTCAGCCCCCTCCCGGGGCGATGGTGGTGCGCCGCATGGAACGCACCTCCAGGGCGCCGACCGAGACCGAAAAGGCGGAGGGTTCTGTCCAGCAAAGCAGGAAGGATGTCTGGGTGCATTCGCTGCTGCTGCTGGCCATGATTGTTCCGATCGTTCTGCTGGGCCACCACCTGGCCGTCGTGCTCGACTACGGCATTGCGGCCGCGGGCGCGCCCGTGGCCGTGAGTGGCGTGCTCATCGCCCTGATCGTGTTCACCCCCGAGTCCTTGACCGCCGTGCGCGCGGCGCTGGGCAATGAGATGCAGCGGGCCGTCAACCTGTGTCTGGGTGCCTTTGTCTCCACCGTGGGGCTCACGGTTCCCGCGGTGCTGGCCATTGGCTTGTTGTACGACAAGCAGGTCGTCATGGGCATCTCCCACATGGACACGGCCCTGTTTGTGCGCACCGCCGTGCTGAGCATGCTCACCTTCAACGGCCAGCGCACCTCGGCGCTGCAGGGTTACATGCACCTCGCGCTGTTTGCCGTGTTCGCCGTGCTGTTGTTCTTTCCCTAGCCGCGCCATGGGCGGCCCACGGTGGATGCGGTCGAAACATCTGCGAACAGCATTTCAGCGGCCATGCGGGCAGACTATGGCCCATGAAAATCCTTGCCCTCGTCTTCTCCCTGAGCGCCGTGGCGTTCGCGCCCATCCCGGTGATGGCGCAGCAGACCCCCGCGAAGCCCGCCGCCAAGCCAGCGGCCAAACCCACCACCACGACCAAACGCGCGCCGCTGGCGCGCTCCGCGGCCAAGGCCGTGGAAGAAGTGACACCGATCGAAGAGGATTCCAGCGTGAACCTCACCGAAGCCGATCTCGCGGTCGCGCAGCGCGTGTACCTCGGCAACATCCCCTGCGAACTGGGCTCGGCTGTGGAGATCGTGCCCGCCAAGCGGCAGGGGTTCTTCATCGTGCAGGTGAAGAACATGCGCAACGCGCGGTACTACATGCACCCGGTGGAAAGCCGCACCGGTGCCATCCGGCTCGAAGACCCGAAGCGGGGCGCCATGTGGCTGCAGTTGGGCAACAAGTCCATGCTCATGAGCCAGCAACTGGGCAAGCGGCTGGCCGATGAATGCATGAGTCCCGAGCAGCTGACGCTGGCCGGTGAGATGAAGCGCAACCCGCCCAAGGGCCTGCTGGATCCGGTGGACCCCCCACCGGCCGCCGCGCCACCCACCCCGCCGGCCAACCCCAACTAGCCGCCGTCCACCTTGAGGCGTATATAATTCATATACGTTTCATATATAGGTGATGAATGGGGATCGTCAAGATTTCGGACCTGATGCACGAGAACCTGCGCGTGGCGGGGAATGCGCTGAGCAGGTCCATCAATGCGCAGGCCGAACACTGGATGCGGGTTGGCATGCTGACCGAGCTTCACCCGGCGCTGGACCACCGGGAGATCTGCCAGCTGTTGGTGCGGGCGGAACTCGCGGGGGGCCTGGACATCACCGTGGCGGCCGCGACCCCACCGGGCAAGTCCCGCACAGCCCCGGCGGGCCAGCGCTAGTGGCTCGCGGCATCACCATCAAGTCCGCCGAGGACATCGAGATGGCGCGGCGCGCCGGCAGGCTGGCCGCGGAGGTGCTCGGCATGATCGAGCCCCACGTCGTCCCCGGGGTCAGCACGGAGACGCTGGACCGGATCTGCCACGACCACATCGTGAATGTCCAGGGCGCCATCCCGGCCAACCTGGGGTACCACGGGTACCCCAAGACCATCCTCACCTCCGTCAACCAGGTGGTCTGCCACGGCATCCCCTCGCCCGACAAGCTGCTGAAGAAGGGCGACATCATCAACATCGATGTGGCCGTCAACCAGGACGGCTGGTTCGGCGACACCAGCCGCATGTACTTCGTCGGCACACCCAACGTGCTGGCCCGGCGTCTGGTGGAGACCACCTACGAAGCCCTGCTGGCCGGCATCCGGCAGGTCAGGCCCGGCGCGACGCTGGGGGACATTGGCGATGCCATCCAGTCCGTCGCCCATCGAGAGCACTTCAGCGTGGTGCGCGAGTACTGCGGGCACGGCATTGGCCGGATCTACCACGAAGAACCGAACGTGCTTCACCATGGCCGGCGCGGCGAGGGGCTCAGGCTGGAGCCGGGGATGGTCTTCACCATCGAACCCATGCTCAACGCAGGCCAGCGCGAGACCCGGACCTTGGCCGATGGGTGGACCGTCGTGACCAAAGACCGCTCCCTGTCCGCCCAGTGGGAACACATGGTGGCCGTCACGCCCGAGGGACACGAGGTGCTCACGCCCTGGCCGGGTGGCACGGGTGCCCGCGCACCGGTGTGACGCCCGGGTTTTGACCCTCTGATAGACTGCGACGCTCTGCGGGAGAGCGAGGCGTGTCGCGCCTCCGCCGAAGGCGCAAACTCCCATGATCGCTCAGGCCACCGGACCGCAGACACATTTCGCCGACTGGAGAGAGGCCGAGCCGCACCGCGCGCGCACCGGCACACCGAAGGGGCAGACTGCCGACGCAGTCGAAACTCTCAGGTAAAAGGACAGGGGGAGAGGCGCTTTCACCTGAGCCTTGCCCATGTTCTCCTTTCGAACCCCTTTCACGGCCCGGTTCTTCGCCGCGCTGGCCCTTGGCCTGTGCATCGGCGTTGCCCTCGGCGCCGCCCATGCCTTGCACCGCCTGTGGCAGCAGGTGCCCGAGGTTGGTCACCTGGCCCACTACGAACCGATGCTGCCCATGCGCATCCACGCCAGGGACGGCAGCCTGCTCGCCGAGTACGGCGAAGAGCGGCGCGAGTTCGTGCCGATCGAGCGCATCCCGTTGCGCATGCAGCAGGCCTTGCTGGCGATCGAGGACGCGCGGTTCCACGAACACGGGGCGGTGGACTACGCGGGCCTCGTTCGCGCGGCGCTCGGCAACCTCCTGGCCGGTGGGCACGCGCAAGGTGGCAGCACCATCTCCATGCAGGTCGCGCGGGTCTTCTTCCTGAGCCGGGAGAAGACCTACCGGCGCAAGGTCATGGAGATCATGCTGGCCTACAAGCTCGAATCGGTCTACAGCAAGGACAAGATCCTGGAGCTGTACATGAACCAGATCTACCTGGGCGAACGGGCCTACGGTTTCGCGGCGGCCGCATCGGTCTACTTCGACAAGACGCTCGACCAGCTCAGCGTCGCCGAGGCGGCCATGCTGGCCGGCCTGCCCAAGGCGCCCTCCGCCTACAACCCGGTCGCCAACCGCGAGCGCGCCACCGTGCGCCAGCAGCACATTCTCAAGCGCATGCGCGAGCTGGGGCATCTCGATGAGCCGGCCTATGAGCAGGCCCGCGCCGAGCCCCTGACCTTGGCGCTGAACCACCCGTCGACCGACCCGGCATCGGCCTACGCGGTCGAACAGGTTCGCAAGATGCTGGTGGAGCGTTATGGGGACGAGGCCTACTCGCGGGGCCTGGATGTGACCACCACCATCCACGTGGCCGAGCAGCGCGCCGCCACCCATGCCTTGCGCGCCGGCCTGTTGAATGCACAGCACCAGCGCGGCCCCGCGGGGCCGGAAGGCCATCTGAAGCAAGCCGTGCAGGCCGACGACCCGGCCGGCATCCGCCGGGCCCTCGCGCCCTACCGGGACAGTGGCGCCTTGCGCGTGCGCAACCGTGCTGGAAGCCTCGACCTCCGCCGGCATCACGGCCGCCCTGCGCGACGGCACCGTGATTCGCATTGCACGCCACACGCTGAGCCCGGGCAGCAGCGCGCTGCTCAAACCCGACGCACCGGCGCGCAGGCGCATCGAACCGGGTGCCGTCGTTCGTGTCGTGGCCGACACGGCCGGGCGCTGGCGGCTGACACAGCTGCCGCAGATGCAGGGCGCGCTGGTGTCCATCGATGCGAGGTCGGGTGAGATCCTGGCACTGGCCGGGGGCTTCGACTTTGCGTTCAACCAGTTCGACCACGCGGTGCAGGCGGTGCGCCAGCCGGGATCGACCTTCAAGCCCTTCGTGTTTTCCGCCGCGCTGGAAAAAGGCTATTTCCCCGGCACCCTGGTCGACGACACGCAGCGGCTGGTCACGCCCTCGGCGCGCGGCCGCAAGGCCTGGCGACCGCGCAACTACGGCAACCAGTACGAAGGCTTCATCACGGCCCGGCGGGCCCTGGCGCGCTCGAAGAACGTGGTGGCGGTCAACCTCATGGACGCCGCCGGCACGGAATATGTGCAGCAGTTCGCCACCCGTTTCGGTTTCGCGGCCGAGCTCAATCCTCCGATCCTGCCGCTGGCGCTGGGCGCGGGTGCGGTGACCCCGCTGCAGCTCACCGAGGCCTACGCGGTGTTCGCCAACGAAGGAGAACGGGTCGAGTCCCGCCTGGTGCTCAAGGTGAGCGAGCGCGGCGGTGCGGTGCTCTACGAAGCGCCGCCGGTGTCGCCCCGCGGCCAGGTGATCTCCCCACGCAATGCCTACGTGATGGACAGCATGCTGCGCGACGTGGTGCGGCACGGCACGGGGCGGCGAGCGAGCGCACTCGGGCGCGAGGACACAGCCGGCAAGACCGGCACGTCCAACGACGCACGCGATGCCTGGTTCGCCGGTTATTCATCGGGCGTCGCTTCGGTGGTGTGGATCGGGTACGACCAGTCGCGCAGCCTGGGCAACGCGACCGGGGGAAGCCTGGCATTGCCCGTCTGGACGGATTACATGAAGGTCGCCGTCGCCCAGCGGCCCGAGCAGGAGCGCCGCATGCCGGCGGACCTGGTGCCATGGGGCGACGACTACGTCTACCCGGAATCCCTGGAGGGCCCCTGCACCGTCGAGCCCCACACCTTCATCCAGGGCCCGTTCGAATGCCGCAGCGGCATCCCGGCCCCGGGGGAATGAAAAAGCGGCGTTGCTCGGCCCCGATTTGCCCCAACAAACAGGCCCAGAGGAGAAGCCAGACAAGCTGGAAACCGCGTCCTTGCACCCTTCCAGCAAGAACATAGCAGCGCCGCGAAACCCGGGATGGGTGCGGCTCTTCCACCGCATCACGCCAGCAAGCCGGCGCCACCCCCTAGAACATGGAGTCTAGGAATTGGCGGATGTTCCGCGCACCGGTGGCATGAAGTGGGCTGAAAACGGCCCGAGATGGGGAATCGGAGGCGCGAACTGCAAAAGTTCACCCGATCCGCCATCGATCACTTGCGGTCGGGCAGCTCGATCTTGACCTCGAGCACGTCCAGGTTGTCCTGGCGGTCGAGCTGGACCTTGATGTCGTCCGGGTTGATCTTGATGTACTTGCCGATCACCGCGACCAGCTCGCGCTGCAGCGCGGGCAGGTAGTCGGGCTCGGAAGCGCTGCGCCCGCTGCGCTCGTGCGCCAGGATGATCTGCAGGCGCTCCTTGGCGACGCTGGCGGTTTTCTTCTTTTCACCCAGCAGGAAAGACAGGATCGACATGCCTTACTTCCCTCCGAACAGGCGCTTGAAGAAGCCCACTTTTTCGGCCTCGATGAAGCGCAGTGGTTTGTCGGCACCGAGGAAACGGTCGATCACGTCGCTGTAGGCCTCGGCCACGTCCGTGCCCTTGAGGTGGATGGCCGGCATGCCCTGGTTGGAGGCGGTCAGCACGCTTTCGCTTTCCGGGATCACGCCGATCAGCTTGATGCGCAGGATGTCCTGGATGTCGCTGAGCGAGAGCATCTGGCCATCGGCCACGCGGCCCGGGTTGTAGCGCGTGATCAGCAGGTGTTCCTTGATCGGCTCCTTGCCCTCGATGGCGCGCTGCGTCTTGCTGCCCAGCATGCCCAGGATGCGGTCGGAGTCGCGCACGCTGGAGACCTCGGGGTTGGTCACCACCAGCGCCTCGTCGGCGTAGTGCATGGCCATGAGCGCACCGGTCTCGATGCCGGCGGGCGAGTCGCAAATGATGTACTCGAAGCCCATGGCCGACAGGTCGGTCAGCACCTTGTGCACGCCTTCCTGGCTCAGGGCGTCCTTGTCGCGCGTCTGGCTGGCGGCCAGCACGAACAGGTTGTCGCACTGCTTGTCCTTGATCAGGGCCTGGTTCAGGTTGGCCTCGCCCTGGATGACGTTGATCAGGTCGTACACCACGCGGCGCTCGCAGCCCATGATCAGGTCCAGGTTGCGCAGGCCCACGTCGAAATCGATGACGGCGGTCTTGTGGCCGCGCAGGGCCAGGCCCGAGGCGAAGCTGGCGCTGGTGGTGGTCTTGCCCACGCCGCCCTTGCCGGAGGTGACGACAACAATCTTGGTCATGGTGAAAGTCCTTCGATTCGAATAAGGGGTGAGACTCAGACGCCGATGGCGTCGATCACGAGTTTGTCGCCATCGGGCCCGGGCACCAGGCGCACCTGCGCGGTCTTGCCCTGGACCGATTCGGGCAAGGCCACTTCGCTGGTGCGGTAGATGCCGGCGATGGAAATGAGTTCGGGCGCCATGGACAGCGCGAAGATGCGCGCCTCCCCGTAGCCGCGCGCACCGGCGATGGCCTTGCCACGCAGCGGCGCGTACACGTGGATGTTGCCGTCGGCGATCACCTCGGCACCCGGGTTGACCATGGCCATGACCACCAGGTCGCGGCCGCGCGCGTAAACCTGCTGGCCCGAGCGCAGGGGCTTGTCGATCACCAGCGCACCGGGCATGGGCATCGGCTGGGGCGCGGCCACGGGTTCCGGCGAGGCGGTCTCGGTCGGTACCGCCGACGGGGCGGCCCGTTGCACGGTGGCATCGGGCGCGGGCGTGAGGCCGGCGGCCACGGCCAGCGCGGTCTGTTCGATGGTGCCGCCGCGCACGGCCAGGGGCGTGAGGCGGTGCTGGCGCAGCAAGGTCTGCAGCGCGCCGAAGTCGGGCAGGGCATGGGCCTCGGCCACGTTCAACGGGTGCAGGTCGATGACCACCGGATCGTGGTCGAAGAAATCGGGCATGTCGCCAAAACGCTGGGCGAACTCCTGCGCCAGGAGATCCAGGTTGGACGACTTGAGCATCAGGGCCACCAAAGGCAGGTGGGCGCTCTTGATTTCGAAGGTGGCGGGCGCGTTTCCTGCGAGGGCGACAGACATGGGCGAAACAGATCCAAAAACGGGCCAGCCGCAGGAACGCCGGGTCGGCAGGTCTGGCTGTGAAGCGGCGCATCTTACCAGCCGGGTTGACGGGTTTTGGCCCGGGAAGGTGTGCAGGTGTCAGGGCATGTTTCAGCAACCGACGAGCGGGTTTTGCACAAACCTGTGAATAATTTTTTAACAACGCATGAGTTATCCACAGAAAAGTGGGTAACTGCCTTGTTATCCCCGTTTCGAGCGCCAAGGAACCGTGCCCTTCACACAGGCTTCTGAGCGAGCCAAGTCCTTGATCCAGCAAGAAAAAGGGCGCTTGTCCACACCGGACAGCGCCCTCTACTACTACTGCTATTTTGTATTTAAAGATTTAGAAGAATAGTGGAACGGGAACCCGGCGCGGTCCGGGCGCCTGTTCAGGTCGGCTTTTTCACGCCCGGTTGCTCGCCGTGGTGCCGATGCTCACCCCGGTGGCCGCGGTGCATGCCGGCGCGCTGGAAGCCGCCCAGGTGTTTTGAATCAAAGACTTTTTGTTGATCGGCGTTCAACACCGCGTAGAAGCTCTTGATCGCGTCGACGCGTTCGGCCATCGCGGCGTCGCGCTCGGCTTTCAGGGCCTGCATCTTGTCCAGGCGCTGCGGGGTGGTCAGCTTGGACCAGTCTTCCCGGGTGCCCTGGCGCGGCATGGCGCCGACCTGAGGCTGGGTGCGGGCGATGAAGGCGTTCCAGGCCGGTTCCTGCTCGGGGGTGAGCTTGAGCTCGGCCTTGAAGGCCGCCTGGCGCTCGGCCATGCGCTTCTGCATCTGGGCGTGGCGTTCGGCGCGTTTCTGGTCGCGCTGCTCGGCGGTGGGGGCAGCGGGTTTGACGGCCGGCTTGGCCGCCGTGTCGGCCTGGGCCACCACGGTGACGGTGTTGGCCGTGCCGGCGGCCAGGGCCGAGGGGTGCAGGGCCGAGGCCTGCACCAGGGCGGTGGCGAAGGTGCCCACCAGGGCGGTGGCCAGGGTGGTGGCGATCAGCGCGCGTTTCGGAAGCGATTTCATGAGGACTCCTGGTGTCTGTTGAGGATGGATCTCCACAGGACAGGTGTCGGGCTGCGGAGTGGTTTCAGTGTCTGGCGCGCGTGTTTCCACCCCGTGCCGCCGATGTGGCGGGTTTGTAAAGTTTTGTGCTGCTTTTTGCAGCAACTGTGCAAGCGGGGTGGCTCAGGTCGTCGAGGATGGGACAGTCGGGTCGGTCGTCGCCGGGGCACAGGTGCAGCAGCTGGTCCAGCGTGCGCTGCATGGCCTGCAGGGCTTCGATGCGCTGGGCCAGTTCGTCCAGGTGTTTCTGCGTGATGCGCTTGACGCTGGCGCTGCTGCGCCGGCGGTTGTGCCAGAGGCTCACGAGCTCGGTGATGGCGTCCAGGCCGAAGCCCATGTCGCGCGCACGGCGGATGAAGCGCAGCGTGTGCACGTCGGCCAGGCTGTACTGGCGGTAGTTGCTGTCGGTGCGGGGCACGGGCGTGAGCAGGCCCAGGCTCTCGTAGTGGCGCAGCATCTTGGGCGAGATGCCGCTGAGCTGCGCCGCCTTGCCGATGCTGACCGGCCAGTGGATCAGCGCGTCGCCCGGGTCTTGCTCGCCGGCGGGGGCCAGCGCGTGCAGAAAGCGGTCGGTGCGCATGGGGTCAGGCCGCCACTTGGTAGCCTTCTTCGCGGATCGCTTCGACCAGGGCTTCGCGCGTCTGCGTGCTGTTCACCTCGACGCGGTTCTGGCCGCGGTCGATGCGGACTTCGGCCTGGGGATCGAGCAGCTTGATGGCGGTGGTCACGGACTTTTCGCAGTGGCCGCAGGTCATGCCGTGCACATCGAGGACTTGTTTCATGGTGTCTTTCTTCAAAGGTGGATGGAACATGAAGCCATTGTGATCCTTGACATGGTGTCAAGGTCAAGCGGTGGTCGCGCTGTCACAGTTCGCTACAAGCGCGTTTGACCTTCCCATGGTGGTAAAGCTTATGCTGACCCCATGAACACGATCGCTGCCTCTCCCGACGCCGGTGCCACCTTCTCGACCTATCCATTGACCCAGATCGATCTGGGTGTGGGTGGCATGACCTGCGCCTCGTGCGTGACGCGGGTCGAGAAGGCCTTGCGCAAGCAACCGGGCGTGAGCGACGCCACCGTGAACCTGGCCACCGAGTCGGCGCGCGTCACGCTCAGTGGCGTGGACGAGGCCGAATCGCTGGCGCGCATCAAGCGCGCCGTGCGCGACGCGGGTTACGAGCCGCGCACGCTGGAAGCCCTGGACGAGGAGGACACCGAGCGCGTGATGGGCGTGCCGCGCGACCTGCTGCCGGTGCTGATCGGTGTGTTGCTCTCGGCACCGCTGGTGCTGCCCATGGTGGGGGACCTGTTCGGCCAGCACTGGATGCTGCCGGCCTGGATCCAGTTCCTGCTGGCCACGCCGGTGCAGTTCGTGTTGGGCGCGCGTTTCTACCGCGCCGGCTGGCACGCGCTCAAGGCGCGCACCGGCAACATGGAACTGCTGGTGGCGATCGGCACCACGGCCGGTTGGGCGCTGTCGACCTGGCTGTGGTGGCGCGCCGAAGCGGGCGAGGTGCCGCACCTGTACTACGAGGCCTCGGCGGTGGTGATCACGCTGGTGCTGCTGGGCAAGTGGCTGGAGGCGCGCGCCAAGCGCCAGACCACCACGGCCATCCGCGCGCTGCATGCGCTGCGGCCCGAGCGGGCCCACCTGTTGCCCGATGGCATTCGCCGCACCGAGACCACCGATGTGGCGGTGGACGAGCTGCTGCCGGGCGATGTGATCCGCGTGTTGCCGGGTGAGCGCTTCGCGGCCGACGGCACGGTGGTGCAGGGGCACACCCAGGCCGACGAGTCCATGCTGACCGGCGAGTCCCTGCCGGTGTCCAAGGACGTGGGCGATGGCGTGACCGGCGGCTCGCTCAACGGCGAGGGCGCGGTGGACGTGCGGGTGCGCGCGGTCGGCGCGCAAAGCGTGCTGGCCCAGATCATCGGCCTGGTGCAGGACGCGCAGGCCGGCAAGGCACCGGTGCAGCGCATGGTGGACCAGGTGGCGGCCGTGTTCGTGCCGGTGGTGCTGGTGATCGCGCTGGTGACGCTGCTGGGCTGGCTGGGGACTGGCGCACCGATGGAAGAGGCCTTGCTGCACGCGGTGGCGGTGCTGGTGATCGCCTGCCCCTGTGCCTTGGGCCTGGCCAGCACCCGCGGCCATCATGGCCGGCACCGGCGTGGCGGCGCAGCACGGCATCCTGATCAAGGACGCGCAGGCGCTGGAGATCGCGCACAAGGTCGACACGGTGGCCTTCGACAAGACGGGCACGCTGACCGAGGGCCACCCGCGCCTGACGGTGATCGAGGCCGCACCGGGCGTGGACGAGATCGCCGTGCTGCAGGTGGCGGCGGCGCTGCAGGCGCAGAGCGCGCACCCGCTGGCGCGCGCGGTGCTGGAGGCCGCGGCCTCCAGGTCCATCAAGGTGGCGCCGGACGCCGCGCAGGACGTGCAGGCGGTCTCGGGCCGGGGCAGCCAGGGGCGCGTCAACGGCGCGCTGCTGGCCCTGGGCAGCCTGCGCTGGATGGGTGAGCTCGGCGCGAAGCTGGGCCCGCTGGACGAGCGCGCCAAGGCCTTGCAGGCCGAGGGCGCGACGGTGTCGGTGCTGGCCAGCCAGACGCCGGGTGATGCGGCCTCGGCCGCCACCTGGGCGCCCCTGGCCCTGCTGGCCTTCGGTGACGAGCCCAAGGCCGGCGCGGCCGAGGCCATTGCCGGCCTGCGGGCGCAGGGCATGCGGCTGTTCATGGTCTCGGGCGACAACCGCGGTGCGGCGCTGGCGATGGCCTCGCGGCTGGGCCTGCGCGCGGACCACGACGAGGTGATCGCCGAGGTGCTGCCGGGCGACAAGGCGACCGTGGTGCGCAAGTTGCGCGCGGCCGTGGTGGGCGACCGCCTGCACACCGTGGCCATGGTGGGCGATGGCGTGAACGACGCGCCCGCGCTGGCCGCCGCCGACGTGGGCATGGCCATGAGCCACAGCCAGGGCGCGAGCGCCGACGCTGCGCATGCACGCCGCCGGCATCACGCTCATGCGCGGCGACCCGCTGCTGGTGGCGGCCGCGCTGGACATCTCGCGCCGCACGGTGCGCAAGATCCGGCAGAACCTGTTCTGGGCCTTTGCCTACAACGTGGCCGGCATCCCGCTGGCGGCACTGGGCTTTCTCAGCCCGGTGGTGGCGGGCGCGGCCATGGCCCTGAGCTCGGTGAGCGTGGTCGGCAACGCGCTGCTGCTCAAGCGCTGGAAGCCGCCGCAGCGCTGAGCCCGCGCTCAAGGCTTGATGCACGTCAAGGCGCGCGCGCGGCCGCCGCGCGATGCTCGGGGCTCCTGCAGGAGGAGGAGACTTCCCATGACGACGACACACGACGCCGTGCGCGTGATCCTTGACGAGCACGCCAGCCTGAGCGCGATGCTGACCACGCTGTCGCAGATGGTGCGGATCGGCCCCGATGCGTCCGGCGAGGGTGGCCCCGAGCGTTACTTCGACGTGCTGCGCGCGATGCTGTTCTACATCGACGCCTTCCCCGAGAAGAACCACCACCCCAAGGAATCCAACCTGCTTTTCCCGCGCCTGGCGCGCGCGGCGCCGCAGCTGATGCCGACCATCGAACAGCTCGAGCGCGACCACATGAGCGGCGAGATGCGGGTGCGCGAACTGATGCACCTGCTGATGGCCTGGGAGTACATGGGCGACCTGCACCGCCCGGCCTTCGTGGCCGAGGCGCAGCGCTACGTGGCGTTTTATCTGGACCACATGCGGCTGGAAGAAACCGCCCTGCTGCCGGTGGCCGAGAAGGTGCTGACCGAGGCGGACTGGGCCGTGCTGGACGAGGCCTTCACCCGGCACACCGACCCCTTGAACCCGCGCAGGCCGCGCGACCCGCAGTTCGACCGGCTGTTCACCCGCATCGTGCTGCGCGCGCCCGCGCCGCTGGGGCTGGGCGAGGCCTAGGCCGCGAGCGCGGTCAGCAGCGCGTCGAAGACCTGCAGCAAGTGCGCCACGTCCTGCGCGGTGGTGGCGGGCGAGACCAGCATCATGCTGTGGAAAGGCGTGAGCAGCACGCCCCGGTTGAGCATGAAGAGGTGGGTGAGGGCTTCGAGTCCGGCCTGGGCGTGGTCGCGCACGTCCTGCGCGTCGCGCGGGGTGTGCGGCATGAACTGCAGCTCCAGGCGCGCGCCCAGGCGCGTCACCGTCCAGGGTTTGGCGGCGCGGGCGATGCGCTCGCGCAAACCGGTTTCGAGCCGCTCGGCCAGCGCCAGCATGGGGGTGTAGCTGGCATCGGTGTGCAGGTGGGTGAGCGCGGCCTGCAGCGCGGCGAGTGTGAGCGGATTGCCCGAGAGCGTGGTGCCGATGCCGCTGTGGCCTTCGGGCGCGGCGTCCTTGGCGCGCGCCATGCGGTCGGCCATCTCGGCGGTGAAGCCATAGACCGCGCAGGGCAGGCCGCCGGCCACCGCCTTGCCGACCACCAGGAAATCGGGCTCCAGCGCGTGGGCCCGCGCGTAGCCGCCCAGCGCGGTGGAGATGGTGTGGGTTTCGTCGCACACGAACAGCGCGCCGTGCCGGCGGCACAGGTCGCGCGCCGCGTCCCAGAAGCCGGGCGCGGGTGGCACCAGGCCGAAGTTGGTGAGCGCGGGCTCGGCCAGCAGGCAGGCCACATCGCCCCGGGCCAGCGCGGCCTCGAGCGCGGGCAGGTCGTTGAAGGGCACGACGCGCGTGAAGGCCGCGTGGTTGTGGACCTGGCCGAGCACCGAGGCGCGCGGCAGCGTGCGGCCGGTCGCGGGGTCCAGGTCCACCAGGGTGTCGTCCACCGCGCCGTGGTAACAGCCGTCGAACACCAGCAGCTGGGGCCGCCGGGTGATGGCGCGCGCCCAGCGCAGCACGAAGCGATTGGCGTCGCTGGCGGTCAGCGCCAGCTGCCACATCGGCAGGCCGAACACGCGCGCGAGCCCTTCGCCCACCGCCACCGCGTTGGCCGCCGGCAGCATGCAGGTGAGGCCTTGCGCGGCCTGCTGCGCGATGGCCTGGGCCAGCGGTGCCGGGCTGTGGCCGAACATGGCGCCGGTGTCGCCGAGGCAGAAGTCGGTGTGCCGCAGGCCGTCCACGCAGGTGAGCGAGGCGCCTTGCGCTTCGCGCACGAACAGCGCGGCGGGGCTGGGCCAGTCGCGCATCCAGTGCAGGGGCACGCCGAACAGGTAGTGGGCCTGCGCGGCCTGGGCGAGTGCCAGGGATTGCGGGTGCGTGGCGATGAAACGTTCGCGCTCGGCTTGCTGGAGCGCGGCGATGTGTCGAGGGTCGGGCATGGCGCCAGCTTAAGCGCGGTGGTGCGGTGTGGGGCCGCTGCGTGGCAGTGGACATTTCGTTGCGCGCCGAATTGGCACCGGTGCGGTGGGGCACCGCTTGAACCACAATGGCCCAGCCATGAACCCACGCACCGAACCCGTCTCCCTCACCGACGTGCCCGACACCACGCCCTACGTGCGGCTCGCGCTGGCGCTCTCGCTCGGCGCGGCGGTGTCGCTGGGCATCACGCGCTTCGCCTACGGCCTGCTGCTGCCGCCGATGCGCGAGGACCTGGGCTGGAGCTACACGCTGGCCGGCGCGATGAACACCTTCAACGCGCTGGGCTACCTGATCGGCGCGCTGGCGCACGCCCTGGCTGATGCGGCGTTTTTCGCCCACCGGCCTGCTGCTGTCGGGCTCGCTGCTGGCCTCGCTGTTCATGGGCCTGAGCGGTTTCTTCACGGCCGCCGCGCCGCTGCTCGCGCAGCGCCTGCTGGCGGGTGTGGCGAGTGCGGTGGTGTTCATCGTGGGCGGGCTGCTGGCCGCGCGGCTGGGCGCGCGCCAGCCGCGGCGCAGCGGCTTCCTGCTGGGCCTGTACTACGGCGGCACGGGGCTGGGCATCGTGGTCTCGGCGCTGGGCGTGCCGCCGGTGCTGGCGGCGGCGTCCCAGCCGCACGGCTGGGCCTGGGCCTGGTGGGGGCTGGCGCTGGTCTGCCTGCTGCGCCACCGCGCTCATGGCCTGGCCGGCGCGCGTGCTGGCCGCTCACGCCGTGCCATCGGCCAGCGCGCAGGCGGGCGGCGGGCGTGTGTTCCAGGTGCGCGACTTCGTGTTCTCGCTCGCGGGTTACGCGGGCTTTGGCGTGGGCTACATCGGCTACATGACCTTCGTGATCGCGCTGCTGCGCGAGCAGGGCGGTTCGTCCGGCTCGATCACGCTGTTCTATGCCTTGCTCGGGGTGGCGGTGGTGGCCTCGTCGCGCATCTGGGCCGGCCTGCTGGACCGGCACCGCGACGGCCAGGCACTGGCGCGGCTCAACGCCTTGCTGGGCGTGGCGGCCATCGTGCCGGCGCTCACCAGCAGCTGGCCGCTGGTGCTGACCTCGGGCCTGGTGTTCGGGGGGGTGTTCCTGTCGGTGGTGGCCTCGACCACCGCGCTGGTGCGGCACAACCTGCCGCCCGCGCAGTGGGCCGCGGGCATCAGCGCCTTCACCATCGTGTTCGCGGCCGGCCAGATCGTCGGCCCCACGGTGGTGGGCTTCATCGCCGACGGCCCGGGCGGCCTGGCGCGCGGCCTGGTGTTCTCGGCCGTCGCGCTGTGGCTGGGCGCGGCGTTCGCGATGAAGCAAAAGGCGCTGGTGTGAGACAACGCCCTCCAGGGTGCCCGTGGAACCGGCTTTGCCGGGCCGCCAGGCACGCCCCCTGGAGGGGGTGACGCCGCAGGCGGCGCGGGGGTGCTTCTCTAGATCAGGCCTTCGGCCTTCATGGCGGCCTGCACGGCCGGGCGGGCACCCACGCGGGCGCGGTAGGCCGTGAGGTTGGCCAGGCCGGTGATGTCCACGCCCACGCGCGGCGCCCAGTTGGTGACGGTGAACAGGTAACCGTCGGCCACGCTGAAGTCGTTGCCCATCAGGTACTGCTTGCCGGCGAGCTGGCTGTCGACCCACTTCAGGCGCTGGCCCAGCTTGTCCTTGGTGGCGGTCTTCACCTCGTCGGGCGTGGCCGGGTTGAACAGCGGCGAGAAGCTCTTGTGCACCTCGGTGCCGATGAAGTTCAGCCATTCCTGCAGGTGGTAGCGCGCCAGCGTGCCGTTGGCCGGGGCGAGGTTCTTCTGCGGCACCTGGTCGGCGATGTACTGCACGATGGCCGGGCCTTCGCGCAGGCGCTCGCCGCCGTCGAGTTCGAGCAGGGGCACGTAGCCCAGCGGGTTGATGGTGTAGTAGTCGGTGCCGTCGGGCAGCTGGTGCGTCTTGGTGGGCGCGGGCACGGCCTCGAAGGCCAGGCCGGCTTCGTGCAGGGCGATGTGCGGGGAGAGCGAGCAGGCGCCCGGGGAGTAGTAGAGCTTCATGTGTGGTCGTCCTCAGGAAGGCGCCGCCGGATGGCGGCACCGGGCCCGATGCTACCGGCGCCCGGGATTTCCTGCTGCGCCAGGGCCCTAGCGGAACACGTTGGCCCAGATGTCCAGCCGCGCGTTGACGGTGTCCTGGTCCCACACCACGAGGGCGTTGCCGTTGGCGTCCATCGCCACCGAGCAGCGGTTGACGCCGCCGGTGTTCACCGCGTCGAGCAGCGTGGGCGCGCTCCAGCTGCCGGTGGTCACGCGGTGGTGGCTGCCGTAGAGGTCGCGGTGGTTGCCGCCGGAGAGGGTGTGGCTCCAGACCACGGTGGCGTTGCCGGCGGGGTCCATGGCCACCTGGGGCTCGCCTTCGCTGTCGCTCGCGCCCAGCGGGGTGTCCAGCCGCACCGCCGCGCCCCAGGCGCCCGCGCCCACGCGGCGGCGCGCCCAGGTCCGCAGGCCGTCGGCCAACGATTCCTGCCAGACCGCCGTGGCCGTGCCATTGGCGTTCATCGCGACCCGGGCCCGGGCGCTGTTGTCCGTGCCGCCGCCCGACAAGACCTCGGCCGCGCCCCAGGTGCCGCCGGCGTAGCGCCGTGCGTACACGGTGGACGAGGTGGTGGCCGTGCCCTGCGACCAGACGGCGATGGTGTTGCCGGTGGCGTCGGCCGCGAGGGCCGGTGCGCCCAGGCTGAAGCTGGTGTTGTTGTCGTCCAGCAGGTCGGCGCTGGACCAGCCGACGCCGTTGAACCGGTTGTGCCAGACCCGCGGAACCCCCGCGCTGATCTGCGTCCAGACCGCCAGGGCGCTGCCGTTGGCGAACACCTGGATCTGCGCGTCGGAGGCGTCGCCCGTGCCGCCGTCGATGGACGAGCCCGTCGAGTCCCAGGAGCCGCCTTGCAGGCGGGCGCTGCGCACGCGCTCGAAGTTGCCGTCGTGCTGGATCCAGATCGCGCGGGCCGCGCCGCTGGCGTCCATGCCGATCTGCGGCGCGCGCGCGTGGCCGGCATTGCCTTCCACGTCCTGCGGCGCGCCCCAGGTGCCGGCGGTGTAGCTCGCCGCGACCAGGCCGCGGTGGGAGACGATGTTCTCGCGCACCCAGATGGCGACGGCGTTGCCCGCGCTGTCCACCGCGATCCGGGGCTCGGTCGCGTTGCCCGAGTGGTCGTCGATCACCTGCGGCGTGCCCCAGCCGCCACCTGGGGTGTAGCGCGCGGCCCAGATGTTGTCGAAGCTGCCGTTGCCCTGCGCCCAGACCGCGAAGGCGTTGCCCTGGCTGTCGGTGGCGACCACGGGGTTGAAGGCGCGGGCGAGGTCGTTCGTCTCGATCAATGCCGCGCCCTGCCAGGCCTGGGTCGCGCCAGCGGTGCAGTTCACCGCGACGTTGTTCACGTCGGCGTTGGCCGTGCCGCCGCCGTTCTGCACGGTGCAGGTCTGGCCGGCGGGCTGGGTGCCGACGGTGACGTTGTAGGGCACGCCGGTGCGCACCGGCGTGGGGAAGGTGAACGGGCCGTCGGTGTTCACGGCGAGGTCGTCCGCGCCGTTGTTGCGCAGCACCACCGTGCCGGCGAGGCCGCTGACGTTGCCGCCGATGGTCTGCGTGGTGGTGGGCACAGGGACGGCCACGTTGATGACCGTGGCGTCGTAGTAGCGCGCCTGGAAGCCGTCGCCGCGCTGGCAGGCGACGTAGGTGGCGACCACGTGGCGGCCCTGGTCGAGGTGGCTGAGCGAGAGCACCGGCAGCACGGTGGTGCCACCCGCGCCGCGCCCGCCGTGGGCGCCCTGGGTCAGGCCGATGTTCGCCTGGTCGTACAGCGTTTCCACCACCTGCGGGTGGCGGTCGAGCTGGCGACGGACCATGGTCACGCGGGCGCTCGCGCAACTGGGCCAGAGGTTGTAGACCGCGGTGAAGGTCAGCGTGGCCGCGGCGTCGAGCCGGTAGGAGCCGCCCGAGCTGTTGTAGGCGTTGGAGTAGCCGGTGAGCGTGAGGGCGTTGCCGGGGTTGCGCCACCACGCTGGTGTGCCCGCGTGGGGAGAAGCAGCGGTCCGGATTGGGTGGCGCGTTGGCGGGGGTCGAACAGGCCGCGATCACCATGCCCCACGAGAAGGTGTTGCGCCGCACGCTGGCGAAACCGCCGGCGAGGGTGGCCTCGCTCTCCTGCCAGTCGGCGTCGGTGGAGGCCATCCACGCCGTTGGGCCGGTGGTGCCGGCGGGCACCGGCAGGCGGATCGTGACCGGGGTTTCGAAAGCGATGCCGTGCGGCGTGAACTCGTAGGTGGCGGCGGGCGCGGGCCAGAAGGCGTCGCGCACCGGCGCGCCCGCGCTGGAGCGCGCGATGCCGATGGTGGTGTTGCCCGCGCAGCGCGCCGGGCGGGATGACCACCTGCGCGCCATCGGGCCCGGTGAGGGTGCCGCCGGCCGGGCCGATCACCGCCGTCACGCGCTCGGGCTCGGCCGGCGCCTCGGGCGGGTTGCTGCTGCCGCCGCAGGCGCCGAGCAGCGCGGGCAGCAGCACACAGGCGATGAGCCACAGCGGCAGGGACAGGCGTGGGCGTGGGGATGGTGTGACAGCGAACATGAAGACCTCCGGGCGGTGGGGCTGCCCTTGGGTCCGCACGATAGGCAAAGCCGGGTGCGCGCGACAGTGCCGAAAGTCACGACGTGAAGGCGGCGGGGGCGGTGCCCGGCGGGGCGAGGCGGGCCAGGGCCTGCAGCAGGCGGTCGGGATCGACCGGCTTGAACAGCACCGGCACGCCCGAGTCGCGCACTCGCTGCAGGCGATCGGGCGCGGTCTCGCCGGTGATCAGCAGCACGGGCAGCGCCAGGCCGAAACGCGCGCGCAGGCGCTGCGAGGCGGCCAGGCCGTCGGCGCCCTCGGCCAGGCGGTAGTCGCAGAGCATCGCGTCGAAGGGCTCTTGCCGCGCAGCGGCGGCCTGCAGGGCGAGTGCCGCGCCGTCCTCGTCGCGCGCGGTCTCCGAGGCCACGCCCCAGGTCTGGAGGAAGGCACTCAGCGCATCGGTGATGTCGGCCTCGTCGTCGACCAGCAGCACGCGGCGCGGCAGCGCCTGGCTGGCCGCCAGGGTGGCCGGCGGGCTGTAGAGGGTGGGCTCGGGCGTGGGCTTGGCGCGGGGCACGGTGACGCGAAAGCGCGTGCCATGGCCGGGCCAGGAGCGCAGGCGCACCGGGTGGTTCAACAGCAGGGAGAGCCGGCGCACGATGGACAGGCCGATGCCCAGGCCGCGCGTGCGGTCGCGGCCCGGGTTGTCGACTTGGTAGAACTCGTCGAACACGCGGTCGGCGTGCTCGGGCGCGATGCCGATGCCGGTGTCCACCACGTCGATCCAGACCTGCGCGCCGCGCGGCCGCGCCACCACCAGCACGCCGCCGCGCGCGGTGTACTTGATGGCGTTTTCGATCAGGTTGCCCAGCAGGCGCCGCAGCAGGTGCGGGTCGGTGCGCACCCACACCGGCGTGGCGCGCAGGCGCAGCTGCAGTTCGCGCTCTTCCGCGCGCGAGGCGAACGAGGGGTGCAGGGCCTGCAGCACGGTGTTGAGCGGCACGTCCTGCACATCGGCCTCGATCACGCCGGCGTCGAGCCGCGAGACGTCGAGCATGGTGTCCAGCGAGGTGCCCAGCGAATGCACCGCGCCCATGAGGCGCTGCGCGTGGGCGTGCGTGGGCTGGCCTTGCAGTTCCTTGTCGAGCACGGCACCGAAGAGCGCGATGGCGTGCAGCGGCTGGCGCAGGTCGTGGCTGGCGGCGGCGAAGAAGCGCGTCTTGTCCTCGCTGGCGCGCTGGGTGGCGGCCATCTGCCCGGCGAGCTGCTCGGCCAGCGCCTCTTTCTCGAAGCGCATCTGCAGCGAGGCGGTGAGCAGCAGGTGCTGGCGGCGCGCGAAGTGCAGCATGGCGCCGGTGTAGATGCCGACGCAGGCGCCGAGGAAGAGGTGCGTGGGGTCGCCGCGCCAGAGCAGGGCGGAGATCAGGCCGGTCATCATGGGCAGCACGAAGGCCAGCACCGAGGCCCAGCGTGGCGCCACCGACGGCACGCCGCCGCTGATGAGGCCGAGCATGATGAGCATGAGCAGCGTGGTCATGGGCAGGTCGTCGGCCGGCATGAACAGCCAGGGCGCCAGGCCCCAGGTGGCGCTGTAGTACAGCAGCTCGCGCCACTGTCGCCGGGCCCAGAACGCGCTGCGCGCGGCGGCCTGGCGGTCGCGGAAGTAGGCGTGGATGAGCGGGTAGCGCAGCACCTGGATGGTGTGCAGGCCCAGCCACACGAAGATCAGGGGGTCGCGCAGCTGCCACCAGAACAGCGCGCACAGGGCCCAGGCCAGCACCGCGTCGGCGATGGTGGAACTCAGCGAAGTGGCGTACAGCGCGGCGACCTGCTCGCGCAGCACGCGCTGCTGGGTCAGGTCGCCGGTGTCGGCTTCGCTCACCGCAACAGGCTGATGAGTTGCGCGCGCGACCTCACGCCAAAGAGCAGCAGCAGCGCCGAGACATGGTTCTTCACCGTGCCTTCGCTGAGGTGGGCGCGTTCGGCGATGTCGCGGTTGGACTGCCCGGCCAGCACCCATTCCAGCACCTGCACCTGGCGGTCGGTGAGCTGCAGCGACTCGCCATTGGCGTTGTTGCGCACGCTGCGCAGCACCGGCTCGGTGGGCGCGGCGGGTCCGGGCGCCGGCGCGGGCCCGAACAGGCCCAGCGAGCGGATGTAGCCGATGACCTCCTTGAGGTCGCCCGACTTGGCGAGGTAGGCGCGCGCGCCGCGCGAGAGGGCGTGGCGCATCAGGCCGGGGTCGTTCACGCCCGAGAGCACCACCACCGGCGCCTCGGGGAAGGCCTTGACGAAGGCCGTCAGGCCCGAGAGGCCGTGGGCGTCGGGCAGGTGCAGGTCCAGCAGCACCAGGCCGATGCGCTGCCGGTAGCGGCCGTACAGCTCCATCGCCTCCTGCAGGGTGCGCGATTCCAGCACCTTGATCTGACGCCCGCTGTCGGTGGCGTGGGCCTGCACCAGGGTGAGCAGGCCCAGGCGCAGCAGGTCGTGGTCGTCCACCACCAGCAAGCCGGTGGCGCCGTGCGGGTCGGGCGCGGCGTGGGCGGGTGGGGCAACCAGGGCATGCATGGTGCGGGCATGTTAGGCGCTGGGGGCGCATCGCGGAAGTGACGAAAGTCACCCCGGCCGGTGGACACCGACGCCGCCGGTCAATTGGACTCATGGGCGGTACCGGCGGGGGGTATCTTCTGGCACCCTGTTCACCGAGGACGTTTTCATGGCCGATGGGTCAGTTCGCCTACGCCAGCAACACCAACCGCTTCCTCGCCTGCGCCCCGCTGGCCGACCAGCCTTTTGCCGTCGCGGGCGTGCCATTCGACGGCGTGGTGACCAACCGGCCGGGCGCGCGCTTCGGCCCGCAGGCGATCCGCGCGGCCAGCCTGATGCTGTGCGACGGCATCCACCCGGTGTTCGACGTCTCGCCCCTGGCGCACCTGGGCGACGCGCTGGACCTGCGCCTGCCCAACGCCTCGCCGCTGCCCGAGGTGCGCCGCCACATCGAGGAACAGGCGGCGGCGCTGATGGCGAAGCACCATTGCGTGTTCCTGGGCGGTGACCACTCCGTGACGCTCTCGCTGCTGCGCGCCGCGAAGGCCCGGCACGGCGGCGAGCCGCTGGCGCTGGTGCACTTCGACGCGCATTGCGACACCTGGGCCGACCACTTCGGCGAACCGGCCGGCCACGGCACCTGGACCTACGAGGCCCTGCAGGAAGGGCTGGCGAGCCCGGCGCACACGGTGCAGATCGGCATTCGCTCCAGCGGCGAGCGCGCGGCGCGCGAGTACGTGGCCGACCAGGGCGGCCAGATCTTCACGGCGCGCGCGCTGCGCGGGCTGGACGGCGCGGGCCTGCAACCCGCCATCGAGGCGATCCGCGCGCGCATCGGCCAACGCCCCTGTTACCTCACGCTGGACATCGATTGCCTGGACCCGGCCTTCGCGCCCGGCACCGGCACGCCCGAACCCGGCGGCATGACGAGCTCGCAGGTGCTCACCTTCCTGGAAGCCTTGGCCGACCTGAACTGGATCGGCATGGACTGCGTGGAGGTGGCCCCGGCCTACGACCACGCCGAGCTCACCACCAACGCGGCGGCCACCTTCGTCTGGACCTACCTCAGCGGCCAGGTCGCCAAGCGGCAGAGGGGTCTCTGATGTCACTCATCGGTTCGGACACCCAGCTCAACCAGAAAAGTTACTACGAGGCCAGCGTGCAGCGGCCCGAGGTGCTGCCGCCGCTGGAAGGAGCCGTCGAGGCCGACGTGGTGGTGGTCGGCGCAGGTTTCTCCGGCCTGAGCGCGGCGCTCGAACTCGCGCAGCGCGGCCTCTCGGTGGTGGTGCTGGAGGCCGATCGCATCGGCAGCGGCGCGAGCGGGCGCAACGGCGGCCAGGCCATCGTGGGTTACGCGAGTGGGCAGGGCCCGTTCGAGCAGCAGCTCGGCGCCGAGGACGCCAGGCGCGCCTGGGACATGTCGCTGGAGGCGCTGGACCTGATCGACGCGCGCATCGCCGAACACGGCATCGAGTGCGACCGCGTCAACGGTTATGTGTACGTGGCCGACTCGGCGCGCAAGGCGCAGGAGCTGCACGAGGAGATGGAGGGCCTCAAGCGGCGCGGCCTCGCGGTGGACTGGGCCGAGGGCGCCGACCTGCCGCGCCTGATCAACAGCCCGCGCTACGTGGCGGCCGCGCGCGAGCAGCGCTCGGGCCACCTGCACCCGCTGAAGTACGCGCTGGGCCTGGCGCGCGCCGCGCAGGCCGCGGGCGCGCGCCTCTTCGAGCACTCGCCCGTGACCGGCCTGCAGCGCGGCGCCACGCTGGTGGCGAGCACCGCGCGCGGCCAGGTGAAGGCGCGTTTCGGCGTGCTCGCGGGCAACTGCATGCTGCCCGAGTACGGCCCGCGCGTGGCGCCCGAGATCGCGCCGCGCATCATGCCGGTGGGCACCTACATCCTGGGCACGGCGCCGCTGGACCCCGAGCTGTGCGCGCGCCTGATCCCGCGCAACGCGGCCGTGTGCGACAACAACTTCGTGCTCGACTACTTCCGCTTCAGCGCCGACCACCGCATGCTGTTCGGCGGGCGCGTGAGCTACACCACCCGCACGCCGGTGAACCTCGAGGCCCTGATGCGCCAGCGCATGGGCGAGGTGTTCCCCGCGCTGCGCGATGTGCCGATCGAGCACCTGTGGGGTGGCTTCGTGGACATCAGCATGAACCGCGCGCCCGACTTCGGCCGCCTCGGCGACAACCTGTATTACCTGCAGGGCTTCAGCGGCCACGGTGTGGCGCTCACCGGTCTGGCCGGCCGGCTGGTGGCCGAGGCCGTGGCCGGGCAGGCGGCGCGTTTCGACGTGTACGCGCGCCTCAAGCACCGCCGCTTCCCCGGCGGCGCGCTGCTGCGCACCCCCAGCCTGGCGCTGGGCATGTTGTGGCACCGCCTGCGCGATGTGATCTGAGTCAGCCGGCGAGGACCTGCCGCACGGCGTTGGCCAGCAACGGCCCGCAGCGCTCGATCTCGGCCAGCGGCGCGTAACCGTACCCGATCACCAGGCCGCGCAGGTCCTTGCGCTGCAGGCAGTAGGCCGAGAGCGGGCGCACCGTGAGGCCGTGCTGTGCGATGCGCTGCGCCAGCGCCCGGTCGTCCACCTCGGGCGGCAGGCGCAGGCACAGGTGCAGGCCCTGCTCGGCGCCGCTGATGCTGGGGCCGTCGGGCAGGTCGTCGCGCAGCACCGGTTTCAGGGCTTCGAGCAGGCACTGGCGGCGCTCGCCGTAGTTCTGGCGCGCGCGGCGCAGCGCGCTGGCGAAGTGGCCCATCTCGATGAACTCGGCCAGCGCGGCCTGCACCGGCATCTGGCCCGGGCGGTTGAGGTCGTAGTGGGCTTGCTTGAAGGCCGCCACCAGCGGCTTGGGCACCACCAGGTAGCCGATCTTCAGCCCCGGGTAGAGCACCTTGGAGAAGGTGCCCATGTAGAACACGCGGCCATCGGTGTCCAGGCCTTCCAGGCTGGAGATCGGCGGGCCGCTGAAACGGTACTCGCTGTCGTAGTCGTCTTCCAGCACCCAGGCGTCGTGCGCGCGCGCGGTGGCCAGCAGCTGGTGGCGCCGGGGCAGCGACATCACCGCGCCGGTGGGGTACTGGTGCGAGGGCGTGACGTAGATCAGGCGCGGCGGGCGCGCGTTGTCGGCCGTGCTGGGGTTGATGCCCTGCTCGTCCACCGCCACCGGGTGCAGGGCGAGGCCGGTGGCGATGAAGGCCTTGACCGCGCCCCAGTAGGCCGGGTCTTCCACCCACACCGTGTCGCCGTGGTCGGCCAGCAGGCGCGCGCAGAGCTCGAGCGACTGCTGGGTGCCGCTGGTGATGACGACCTGGTCGGCCTCCAGGTGCACGCTGCGGAACACGCGCAGGTAGTCGGCCACGGCGCGGCGCAGCGGCGCGTAGCCGCCCGAGTCGTTGTAGTCCAGCATGTCCGGGTAGGTCATGCGCCAGTGCTTGTTCTGCAGGCGCTGCCAGAGCGTGAGCGGAAAAGCGCTGAAGTCGGCGATGCCGGGCGTGAAGGGCTGCACCTCCAGTTCGGTGGCGCAGAAGGTGCTGGACAGCGCCAGGCCGCGTGTGGACAGGCGGGCGGCTTGCACCGTGGCGGCCGCCCGGCCCGGCCCCGGGCGCGCCGAGCGCCCTGGCGTGGTGCGCGGCACGTTGTCGTTGACGAAGGTGCCACTGCCCACGCGGCTGGCGAGGTAGCCCTCCACGCTGAGCTGGTTGATCGCGGCCACCACCGTGTTGCGCGAGAGGCGCAGGTCCTGTGCCAGATCGCGGCTGGACGGCAGGCGTTCGCCCGCGCCCAGCTTGCCGTCCAGCATGGCGCGGCGCAGCGCCTCGTAGAGCTGCCGGTGCAAGGGCAGGGCGTCCTGCGAGCCCAGGCGGCTCATTTCAGCCAGAAGAAATTCAGACAGCATGCAAAGCCTTATCCGGAGCGAAATCCCCCATCCAGGCGTACCGTGGAACCGGCTTGGCCGGGCCACAGGTGCGGTCCCCCCTCCGGGGGGAAGCCGCGTCAGCGGCGCAGGGGGGGGAGCCATTGGCACCATAACATGGGGCCAAATGGCCCTCGTTCCAATCCAATTGGCCCCCCACAATGAATGCCATTGTCTGGAGTCTTCATGAACAAGCCACCTTGCATGGTCTGGCTGCCTGCCGACCACCGCCTGATGGGCGATCACGGGCATCAGATGCCCTTTCTGTTGCTGGGTGACAAATACGCCCGGGCCGTCAAGGTCGGGGCGGACGCCCAGCCGGTGATGTTCCCGCTGGCCGACACCGGCCAGATCAGCGAACTGCTGGCCCTGGTGGACGGCGTGATGCTGACCGGCTCACCCTCCAACGTGCACCCCTCCCATTTCGACGAGGACGTGGCCGACCCCAGCCTGCCGCTGGATGCCGACCGCGACCTGCTCACGCTGGCGCTGGTGAAGGCCTGCGTGCACGAGGGCGTGCCGCTGCTGGGCATCTGCCGCGGTTTCCAGGAGATCAACGTGGCCCTGGGCGGCACGCTGCACCAGCGCGTGCACGAGGTGCCCGGCATGATGGACCACCGCGAACCCAAGACCGCGCCGCCCGACGAGCAGTACGCGCCGCGCCACGCCATCCGCTTCGCGCCGGGCAGCGTGTTCGAGGAGTGGGCCGGCGGCCGCGAGACGCAGGTCAACTCGCTGCACGGCCAGGGCATCAACCGCCTGGCCGCCGGGCTCGACGCCCTGGCGCACGCGCCCGACGGCCTGGTGGAGGCCTTCGGTGTGCGCGGCGCGCGCACCTTCGCCTACGCCGTGCAGTTCCACCCCGAGTGGCGCTGCTGGGAAACCCCTTTCTACGCCGCGATCTTCGAGGCCTTCGGCCGTGCCTGCCGCCAGCGCATGAACCTGCGCCTGCAGCACGCCGACCTCGCGCGCAGCGCCGCCAGCGCCAGCGCCTGACCCCCTTTTCGCTCTGCCGACCGCCTTACCCGAACGACAACACACCCACAGGAGATGGCACATGACAGCCCCCCAAAAGATGAGCTTCAACGATCTGGAGAACTGGCTCAACCAGAACCGCGTGACCGAAGTCGAGTGCCTGGTGCCCGACCTGACCGGCGTGGCGCGCGGCAAGATCCTGCCGCGTGAGAAGTTCACCGAGGACCGGGGCATGCGACTGCCCCAGGGCATCGTGGCCATGGGGGTGACGGGGGAGTTTCCGGCCAGCGGGCCTTACTACGATGTGATCGAGCCGACCGACCGCGACATGCAGCTGCGCCCGGACCCGACCACCGCGCGCATCGTGCCCTGGGCCACCGACCCGACGGCGCAGGTGATCCACGACTGTTTCGACCACGCCGGCAAGCTGGTGCCGTTCGCACCGCGCAGCGTGCTGCGCCACGTGTGCGACCTGTTCGACGCCGAGGGCCTGGACCCGGTGGTCGCGCCCGAGCTGGAGTTCTACCTGACCGCGCGCAACACCGACCCGAACACGCTGCTCAAGGCCCCCATCGGGCGCAGCGGCCGCGCCGAGACCTCGCGCCAGTCGTACAGCATCGACGCGGTCAACGAGTTCGACCCGCTGTTCGAGGAGATCTACGACTACTGCGACAAGATGAAGCTCAACGTGGACACGCTGATCCACGAGGCCGGCGCGGGGCAGATGGAGATCAACTTCTTCCACGCCCACCCGCTGGGCCTGGCCGACGAGGTGTTCTTCTTCAAGCGCACGGTGCGCGAGTCGGCGCTGCGGCACGACATGTACGCCACCTTCATGGCCAAGCCGATCGCGGGCGAGCCCGGCTCGGCCATGCACGTGCACCAGAGCATCCTGAACAAGGCCACCGGCAAGAACATCTTCAGCAACGACGACGGCACGCCCTCCGAGGCCTTCTACCACTACATCGGCGGCCTGCAGCGCTACATCCCGGCGGCCATGGTGCTGGTGGCGCCCTACGTGAACAGCTACCGCCGCCTCTCGCGCCACACGGCCGCGCCGATCAACATCGAGTGGGGCCACGACAACCGCACGGTGGGCATCCGCTCGCCGATCTCCAGCCCCGAGGCGCGGCGCGTGGAGAACCGCGTGATCGGCGCCGACGCCAACCCGTACGTGGCAATGGCCATGACGCTGGCCTGCGGCTACCTGGGCCTGAAGAACAAGATCAAGCCCAAGCCCGAGATGAAGGGCGACGCCTACCTCTCGCCCTACTCGCTGCCGCGCAGCCTGGGCGAGGCGCTGGACTGGCTGCGCCGCGAGACCGACCTGCACGACGTGCTGGGCAAGGAGTTCATCACCATCTACACCGAGATCAAGGAGCTGGAGTTCGACGAGTTCATGAAGGTGATCTCGCCCTGGGAACGCGAACACCTGTTGCTGCACGTCTGAGTTTGAAAGAAGAGCCCCGCATGAACACCTCCTCCCTCATCGCCCCACCCGCGCTGGTTCGCCGCGCCGAGCAGCAGGACACCAAGGCCATCCAGGCGCTGGACAGCGCGCACTTCATCCACCCCTTCACCGACCACGGTGACCTGGCCACGCGCGGCTCGCGCGTGATCACGCGCGCCGACAACATCTACATCTGGGATTCCGAGGGCGCGAAGATCCTCGACGCCATGAGCGGCCTGTGGTGCGTCAACGCCGGCTACGGCCGCAAGGAGCTGGCCGACGCCGGTTACCAGCAGACCATGACGCTGCCGTTCTACAACGCCTTCTTCCAGACCACCAACGTGCCGGCGGTGCAGCTGGCGACCAAGCTGGCGCAGCTCGCGCCGCAGGTGGGCGGGCGCAAGTTCGAGCATGTGTTCTTCAGCTCCAGCGGCAGCGAGAGCAACGACACCAACGTGCGCATGGTGCGCCGCTACTGGGACCTGCTGGGCCAGCCGCAGCGCAAGGTCATCATCAGCCGCCACAACGCGTACCACGGCAGCACCATGGCGGGCGCCTCGCTCGGGGGCATGAGCGGCATGCACGCCCAGGGCGACCTGCCCATCCCCGACATCGTGCACATCGAGCAGCCGCATTTCTTCGAGAACGCCAACCCCGGCGAGAACGAGGCCGACTTTGGCCTGCGCGCGGCGCGCTGGCTGGAGGAGAAGATCCTCTCCATCGGTGCCGACAAGGTGGCGGCCTTCATCGCCGAGCCGGTGCAGGGCGCCGGGGGGGTGATCATTCCGCCGGAGACCTACTGGCCGGAGATCCAGCGCATCGTGGACAAGCACGGCATCCTGCTGATCTCCGACGAGGTGATCTGCGCCTTCGGCCGCCTGGGCCACTGGTTCGCCTACGAGAAGTTCGGCATCCGGCCCGACCTGGTGACCTTCGCCAAGGGCGTGACCAGCGGCTACATCCCGCTGGGCGGCGTGATGGTGGGCGACCGCGTGGCCAAGGTGCTGATCGAGAAGGGTGGCGAGTTCAACCACGGCTACACCTACAGCGGCCACCCCGTGGCCTGCGCGGTGGCGCTGGCCAACATCGAGCTGATGGAGCGCGAGAAGCTGGTCGAGCGCGTGAGGGACGACACCGGCCCCTACCTGGCCGAGCGCTTCGAGGCGCTGGAAGACCACCCGCTGGTGGGTGCGGCCCAGACCTGTGGCTTCGTCGCCGGTCTGGTGCTGGTGAAGGACAAGGCCAAGAAGCAGATGTTCGACGAGGCCCTGGGCGTGGGCATGCGCTGCCGCGCGCACTGCTTCAGGAACGGCCTGATCATGCGCGCCGTGGGCGACCGCATGATCATCGCGCCGCCGCTGGTGATGACGCGCGCCCAGGTCGACGAGATGATGGAGCTCATCCACCGCTGCCTGGATGCGACCCTGGAAGAGTTGCGCGCCGAGGGCCTGCTGGCCTGACCAGGGCCCGTCCGCACCTGGAAAAGTCGCGTGAACAGGCCCTAGAATGTTTTCCGGATATTCCACCAGCCCTGTGCCTGGTGGCGCTGTCCGGCGCTGGGTCTGAATATTGCTAGCACGTTCAGCCATGTCGGCCCCGCCCGGTTGAGTTCTTTCGGTCAATTACCTCCCTGGAGTGAGCAACACCATGAAAAAGCAAGTCCTGGTTCTGGCGATGTCGGCGATCCTGCTGGCCGCCTGTGGCAAGAAAGAGGAGCCCGTCGCCGCGCCCGCGGCACCGGCGCCTGTGGCGGCCGCCCCCGCCGCACCGGCCGGCCCGGTGCTGGACGATGAAAAGGTCGTCAACGTCTACAACTGGCCCGACTACATCACCGAGTCCCTGATCGCCGACTTCGAGAAGGAATACGGCGTCAAGGTGAACTACGACACCTTCGAGAACAACGAAGCGCTGCACGCCAAGCTGGTGGCCGGCAACTCGGGCTACGACATCGTGGTGCCCACCGCCGACTTCGGCAAGCGCCAGATCGAGGGCGGGCTGTACCAGCCCATCGACAAGAGCAAGCTCAAGAACTACGGCAACCTCGACCCCGACTTCATGAGCAAGATCGCCGGCGTGGACCCCGAGAACAAGTACCTGGTGCCCTGGGCCTGGGGCTTCACCACCGTGGGCATCAACAAGCAGAAGGTCGAGAAGGCGCTGGGCGGCATGCCCATGCCCGAGAACGCCTGGGACCTGGTCTTCAAGCCCGAGTACTCCAGCAAGCTCAAGTCCTGCGGCATCGCCTACCTGGACTCGCCCAGCGAGATCCTGCCGGTCGCGCTGCACTACGTCGGCAAGCCGGCCTACAGCGAGAACCCGGAAGACTTCAAGCTCGCGGGTGAGATGCTCAAGAAGGTGCGCAAGGACGTGCGCCTGTTCTCCAGCACCATGATCGACGACATCGCCGGCGGCAAGGCCTGCGCCTTCATCGGCTGGTCCGGCGACATCAACATCGCCGCCGGCCGCGTGAAGGAAACCGGTGGCAAGGACGAGATCGTGCCGCTGCTGCCCACCGGCGGCGGCCGCGTGTTCATCGACACCATCGGCCATCCCCAAGGACGCCAAGCACGTGAACAACGCGCACGCCTTCATCGACTTCTACCTGCGCGCGACCAACGCCGCGGCCATGGCCAACGAGATGAACTACCCCACCGGCAACAAGGCCGCGCTGGCCGACATCAAGGACGAGGTGAAGAACAACAACACCATCTTCCTGGGTCCGGAAGACACGGCGCGCCTGATCCCCACCGGTGGCTTCTCCAACGACTCCCTGGGCGTGGTCAACGAAACCTACAACGCCTTCAAACGCGGCAAGTAAGCACCACCGTTCCCTTACTCAGGTAGAAGGGCCGCTCATCCTCCCCGGTTGAGCGGCTTTTTTTTGTTGGTCCAGCGAAGAAGAAACGGACATCCACATGGCAGACACAACGGGTTTTCTGGTGACCGAGAAACTGGTCAAACGCTTCGATGAAGCGGTCGCGGTCGACGAGGTGTCGCTATCGATCGGCAAGGGCGAGATCTTCGCGCTGCTGGGCAGCTCGGGCTGTGGCAAGTCCACCCTGCTGCGCATGCTCGCGGGCTTCGAGAAGCCCACCTCCGGGCGCATCCTGCTCGGCGGCCAGGATGTGGCGGCCATGCCGCCCTACGACCGCCCGGTCAACATGATGTTCCAGTCCTACGCGCTGTTCCCGCACCTGGACATCTGGGAGAACGTGGCCTTCGGCCTCAAGCGCGAAGGCCTGCCCAAGGCCGAGATCCAGCAGCGCACCGACGAGATGCTGGCCCTGGTGCAGCTCACGCCGTATGCCAAGCGCAAGCCGCACCAGCTCTCGGGCGGCCAGCAGCAGCGCGTCGCGCTGGCGCGCAGCCTGGCCAAGCGGCCCAAGATGCTGCTGCTCGACGAACCGCTGGGCGCGCTGGACAAGAAGCTGCGCGAGCAGACGCAGTTCGAGCTGGTCAACATCATCGAGAAGGTGGGCGTGACGGTGGTGATGGTCACGCACGACCAGGAAGAGGCCATGACCATGGCCAGCCGCATCGCCATCATGAGCAAGGGCCGCGTGCTGCAGGTGGGCACGCCCGAAGAGATCTACGAGCACCCGAGCAACCGCTTCGTGGCCGACTTCATCGGCAACGTCAACCTGTTCGAGGGCCGGCTCAGCGTGGACGAGACCGACCGCTGCGCGGCCACCACCGGCATCGGGGAAATCCACGTCGGCCATGGCGTGAGCGGCACGCTCAACATGCCGGTGGCGATCGCGGTGCGGCCCGAGAAGATCGAGATCGGCAAGCGCCGACCGGACGGCGCCGGCCCCAACCTGTTCACCGGCAAGGTCAAGGAGATCGCCTACTTCGGCTCCTACAACACCTACATCGTGCTGGCCACCGACGGCAGCAAGGTCAAGATCACCGAGGCCAACACCTCGCGCCACGACCTCTCCGACATCACCTGGGAAGACGACGTGTACTTCTGGTGGGACGACCGCGCCGGCGTGGTCTTGCGCGATTGACCCCCTGCGCCGCTTCGCGGCTTCCCCCTGAGAGGGGGATGGCGCGAGAGGCCCGGCGAAGCCGGTTCCTCCGCACCCCTGGACAGCGTGTTTGGTTCGCTTACTTTTGCAGGAACTTCGTATGGCCTCAATACCCCTTCCCGGCAAGCGCTTCGTGATCGGCGTGCCGTACGGCTGGCTGATCCTGTTCTTCTTCCTGCCCTTCCTGATCCTGCTGTACATCAGCTTCGTGGACATGAGCGGCGACATCAGCCCGTTCAAGCCCATCTGGGACCCGGTGAGCGGCATCCTGAGCCTGAAGTACGAGAACTACCTCTCGATCTTCCGCACCGAAGAGGGCGCGCCGCTGTTCCGCACGCTCTACATCGACGCCTACCTGCGCTCGATCTGGTACGCGCTGTGCACCGCCATCCTGTGCCTGATCATCGGCTACCCCTTCGCGTACTTCATCGCGCGCTCGCCCGCCAGCGTGCGCCCGGCGCTGCTGCTGATGGTGATGCTGCCGTTCTGGACCTCGTTCCTGCTGCGCGTCTACGCCTGGAAGGGCATCCTGGCCGACCAGGGCGTGCTCAACCGCCTCCTGATGTCGATCGGTCTGACCAGCGAGCCCATCCCCATGCTGTACACCAACGTCTCGATGCTGATCGGCATGACCTACGTGTACCTGCCGTTCATGATCCTGCCGCTCTACGCCAACCTGGTGAAGATGGACTTCCGCCTGCTGGAGGCCGCCTACGACCTGGGCACCTCACCGTTCAAGGCCTTCTGGCTGATCACGGTGCCGCTGTCCAAGGCCGGCATCGTGGCCGGCTTCATGCTGGTCTTCATCCCCTGCGTGGGTGAGTTCGTGATCCCCTCGCTGCTGGGCGGTCCGGAGAACCTCATGATCGGGCGCGTGGTGTGGGACGAGATGTTCACCGCCAACGACTGGCCGCGCGCGACCGCGCTGGCCGTGGTGATGATCGCGCTGATCGTGATCCCGCTGGCGCTGTACTACCACTACAGCAGCGATCCCGCCGAGAAGCGCTGAGGAGTCGGACCATGAAACAAGTCCTTGAAAAACACTTCGGCAAGTTCTGGCTGGCGCTGGTGTTCGCCTTTCTCTACCTGCCGCTGGTCTTCATGATCGTGTTCTCGTTCAACAGCACGCGGCAGGACGCGCGCTTCACCGGCTTCTCGCTGCGCTGGTACGAGGCGCTCACGCGCGACACCAAGATCGTCGAAGGTTTCTGGCTCTCGCTCAAGGTGGCGGCCATCACCGGCGTGCTCTCGGCGGTGCTGGCGCACCTTCGCGGCGTTCGTGCTGGTGCGCTACCGGCGCTTCCTGGGCCGCACCGTCTTCAGCGGCATGGTGAACGCGCCGCTGGTGATGCCCGAGGTGATCATCGGCCTGTCGCTGCTGCTGCTGGCCGTGGGCGCGCAGAACCTGTTCGGCTGGCCGCAGCGCGGCATGCTCACCATCATCCTGGGCCACACCCTGCTGGGCATGGCCTATGGCGTGGTGGTGATCCAGTCGCGCCTGCTGGAGATGGACCGCTCGATCGAGGACGCCGCCATGGACCTGGGCGCCCGGCCGCACCAGGTGTTCTTCCTGATCACGCTGCCCAACATCTTCCAGGCCCTGCTCGCGGCCTTCCTGTTGGCCTTCACGCTGTCGTTCGACGACGTGGTGATTTCCGAGTTCCTCTCCGGCCCGGGCGTGAACACGCTGCCGCAGGTGATCTTCGGTTACGCGCGGCGCGGCATCAACCCGACCATCTACGCGGCGGCCACGCTGCTGATCGTGACGGTGACCATCGTGATCGTGAGCTATGCGATCTGGGTGGCGCGCGCCACGCGGCGGCGCGAGCGGGAGATCGCGGCGGCGCTCAAGAGCTGACGCGGCCCCGCTGCCGATGTCCAAGGCCACCTTCGGGTGGCCTTTTTGTTGGCCGGCCGGCTGAACTTTCATGGGGTGCCCCTCACTTGCCTCTGGTCCGTCTTCATCCCAGAGGAAACCATGAACACCGAGGACTACCAGAACCTCATCCGGCGCTTCTGTGAGCAGGAGCGGCTCGACCCCGACGATCTCTTGCGCGATGGCCTGCTCACCGTGGACGGGCGGCGCGTGGCCATCCATTTCGAGCCCGGCATCAGCGCCGATCACATTCTGGTCCGGGCCGAGCTGGGCGAGATCCCGGCCTTCCTCCGGCCTCAGTGCCATCGGTCCATGCTCACAGCCAACCATCGGTGGGGACTGGGCGGGACCACATTCAGCGTGCCGCCGGATTCGGAGGAAGCCGTGCTGACCTCCCGGTTAGCGGTCCATCCCTCCATGGCCGCGCCCGAGCTGCGCCACGCATTCGATGCGCTGGGTGTCTTGTTCAGGCATTGGTCCAACACCGTCGAAGACCTCCACCGCAACCTCTCACAACCCTGAAAAATCCCATGAACAGCAGCTTCCACATCGATCGGTCCGCCGCTCACATTCCCCATGCCATCGATCTCAATGAGGTGGCCTTGGAGGTGCCCCGGAATCTCACGGAGCCCCATAGAGAGGTCTCTCGGGAGGAGGTGGTGTCTCAACTGAGCCACTTGCCGGTCGACAACCCGCCGCGGTCGGGGATTGGCCTGTCGAGCGGTGCGGGGATCGTCCGCCATGAAACCCAGGTCAACCCGCCTGGTGGGTCGAGCGGACTTCCTGTGGTCATCGCCCAAGCGCGCAGCGATCAGCCGCTTGGCATGCCAGTCCTCACGAACAACCAATTGTCGGAGCGCCCGCGGGCGCGCAATGACGATTCCTACGAGGATCTTAAGAACAGCTGCCGCGAGTACTGGCAGTGCGTGGAAACGGACGATCGATGCGTTCAAAGAGCGCGCTGTTTGACGTTTCACGGCACATCCCTGGGACTGACCGTGGCCAGCGGCGGCGTGTACGCCGTGGGGCTCGGCGTGGTTTATTGCTGTGCGCTTTTCTGTCTCAGTGGAGGAAACCAGGGCGGCGGGAAAAATCCGTGCTTGCCCAAGACCTTCTCGAAGAGCTGTCTTCCGAGCTGCTGATCGGTTGAAGATGCCGGGTTCGGCCACCTTCGGGTGGTCTTTTTTCGGGTGACGCACTGGATCGTTGCCAGCTCGAAAAAGTGGATACGCAGTTCGTCGCGTTTCGGGCGTAGCATGGGGCCAATCCTTGGCCCAGCAACCCCGGAACCCGCTTCATGACCGACCTCTCCTTCGACGGCCGCGCCTTCATCAACGGCGAGCGCATCGCCGCGCGCGACGGCCAGACCTTTGACTGCATTTCGCCGGTGGACGGCCGTTTGCTCACCGCCGTGGCGCGCTGCGGCGAGGCCGACATCGACGCGGCCGTGGCCGCCGCCCGCGCGGCCTTCGAGGACCGCCGCTGGAGCGGCATGGCGCCCGCGCAGCGCAAGCGCGTGATGATCAAGTTCGCCGAGCAGCTGATCGCCCACGCCGACGAACTGGCGCTGACCGAAACCCTGGACATGGGCAAGCCCGTGAAGTACGCGCGCAGCGTGGACGTGAACAGCGCGGCCAATTGCATTCGCTGGTACGGCGAGGCGGTGGACAAGGTGTACGACGAGATCGCGCCCACGCCCAGCACCGCGCTGGCGCTGATCACGCGCGAGCCGGTAGGTGTGGTGGGGGTGATCGTGCCCTGGAACTACCCCATGATCATGGCGGCCTGGAAGATCGCGCCCGCGCTCGCGGCCGGCAACTCGGTGGTGCTCAAGCCGAGCGAAAAATCGCCCCTCACCGCGCTGCGCCTGGCCGAACTCGCGCTGGCCGCCGGCATTCCACCCGGCGTGTTCAACGTGGTGCCGGGCTATGGCGCCGAGGCCGGCAGCCCACTCGCGCTGCACATGGACGTGGACTGCATCGCTTTCACCGGCAGCACGCGCGTGGGCAAGCAGATCCACGTGATGGCCGGGCAGAGCAACCTCAAGCGCGCCTGGACGGAGCTGGGTGGCAAGTCGCCCAACATCGTGTTCGCCGACTGCCCCGACCTCGATAAGGCGGTGGAGGCCGCGGTGGGCAGCATCTTCTTCAACCAGGGCGAGAGTTGCAACGCGCCGTCTCGGCTCTTCGTCGAGGCCTCGATCAAGGAGGCCTTCCTGGAGAAGGCCCTGAAGCTGGTGCCGCAGTACCAGCCGGGCAACCCGTTGGAGAAAAGCACCGTGATGGGCGCGATCGTGGACCGCACGCAGCTCGACACCGTGCTGCGCTACATCGACAGCGGCCAGCAGGAGGGCGCGAAGCTGCTCGCCGGTGGCGCGGCGGTCGAGCCCGTGAAGGGCGGTCTGTATGTGCAACCCACCATCTTCGACGGCGTGACGAACACCATGACCATCGCGCGCGAGGAAATCTTCGGCCCGGTGCTTTCGGTGCTCTCGTTCACCGACGCGGCCGACGTGGTCAAGCAGGCCAACAGCAACATCTACGGCCTGCAGGCCGCGGTGTGGACGCGCGACATCAACAAGGCGCACGGCGTGGCGCGCGCGCTGCGCGCGGGCACGGTGCACGTGAACTCCTACGACGAGGACGACATCACCGTGCCTTTCGGTGGCTTCAAGCAGAGCGGCGTGGGCCGCGACAAGTCGCTGCACGCCTTCGACAAGTACACCGAGACGAAAACCACCTGGATCCGGATCGACAGCCCCCTCTGAGGAGACCTGACATGAACGCACCGCAGAAAGCCGCCAACCTGAACGCCCCGCACACCAACGCCAGCTGGCACGCGCGCCGCCAGGCCGCCACGCCGCGCGGCGTGGGCGTGTTCGGCGACTTCTTCATCGAGCGCGCGAAGAACGCCGAGTTCTGGGACATCGAGGGGCGCCGCTTCATCGATTTCGCCGGCGGCATCGCCGTGCTCAACACGGGTCACGTGCATCCCAAGGTGCAGGCGGCGATCGCCGCGCAGCTGCAGCGCTTCACGCACAGTTGCTACCAGGTGGTGCCCTACACCGAGTACGTGGCGCTGGCCGAGCGCATCAACGCGCTGGTGCCGATCGACGGGCCGGTGAAGACGGCCTTCTTCTCCACCGGTGCCGAGGCGATCGAAAACGCGATGAAGATCGCGCGCTCGGCCACCGGGCGCACCGGTGTCATCGCTTTCGGCGGTGCGTTCCATGGCCGCACCATGTTCTCGGTCGCGCTCACCGGCAAGGTGCAGCCGTACAAGGCCGGTTTCGGCCCGTTCCCGCCCGAGATCTACCACGTGCCCTTTCCGGCCCAGGGCGCCTCGCTGGATGAGACGAAGCACGCCATGGAGCAGCTCTTCAAGTGCGACATCGAGCCCTCGCGCGTGGCGGCCATCGTGTTCGAGCCGGTGCAGGGCGAGGGCGGTTTCAACGTGATCCAGAAAGAGGCCGTGCAGTGGCTGCGCGCGCTGTGCGACCAGCACGGCATCCTGCTGGTGGCCGACGAAGTGCAGACCGGCTTCGCGCGCACCGGCAAGATGTTCGCCATGGAGCACTTCGGCGTGAGCCCCGACCTCATGACCATGGCCAAGAGCATGGCCGGGGGCACCACCTTGTCGGCGGTGAGCGGCAAGGCCGCCGTCATGGACGGCCCCGCGCCCGGCGGCCTGGGTGGTACCTACGCGGGCAACCCGCTGGCCATCGCGGCCTCGCTCGCGGTGCTCGATGTGATGGAAGAAGAGCAGCTGCCCGCGCGCGCGCAGAAGCTGGGCGACCAGCTCATCGCCCACCTGATCTCGCAGCGCGCCCTGTACAAGTCCCGCATGGGCGACGTGCGCGGCCTGGGCGCCATGGTGGCCTGCGAGTTCATCGACCCGGCCACCGGCGCGCCCGATGCCGACACCACCAAGCGTGTGCAGATGGCCGCTTTGAAGCGCGGCCTGCTGTTGCTCACCTGCGGTGTGTACGGCAACGTGATCCGCTTCCTGTTCCCGCTCACCATCGAGGACAACGTGTTCGCCGAAGGCCTGGCCGCGTTCGATGCCGCGCTGGCCGAGGTGCTCGCTTGAGCCTGGTGGCGCACGCTGGAGGAACGCGTCGCGGTCCTGCGCGCGCAGGGCATCCATTCGGTGCTGGCGCACCTTCACCGACCTGCTGGGTGCGCCCAAGGGCAAGCTCGTGCCGCTGGAGCGCCTGCAGCAGGCGGTGGAGCAGGGCGCCGGTTTCTCCGGTCCCAGCATCGCGGGCACCGGCCTGCCGCGCATGGGCGCGCGCAGCGAGTACATGGGCCGGGTGCGGCCCGAGAGCCTGCGGCCCATGCCCTTCATGCCGGGCGTGGCGCACGCGGTGTGCGACGGTTACGCCGGCGGCGAGCCGCTGGACACCTGCCCGCGCCAGGTGCTGCAGCGCCAGGTGGCGCGCCTGAAAGCCGAACGGGGCTGGACGCTGTGGGTCGGCATCGAGCCCGAGTTCTTTCTGCTGCAGCGCGACGCGCAAGGCCAGTGGCGCTTGGCCGATGGGGAAGACAGGCTCGCCAAACCGTCCTACGACCTGCAGGCCATGGGCCGCAACTTCGGTTTTCTCGACGAGATGCGCCGCACGCTGGAGGCGCTGGGCTTCCAGCTGGAGCAGATCGACCACGAGGACGCGAGCGGGCAGTACGAGATCAACTACCGGCACGACGACGCGCTCGCCGCCGCCGACCGCTACCAGCTCTTCAAGCTCGCCGCGCAGGCGGTGGCGCGGCAGCACGGTCTGGTGTTCTCCACCATGCCCAAGCCGCTGGCGCACGCGCCGGGCAGCGGCCTGCATTTCCACCTGAGCCTGACGGACGAGCAAGGCCGGCCCGTGATGGCCGATCCGGCCGGCGTGCTGGGCCTGAGCGAGACCGGCCAGCGCTTCGCCGCCGGCCTGCTGCACCACGCCGACGCGCTGGCCGCGCTGTGCGCGCCCACGGTCAACAGCTACAAGCGCCTGGCCGCGAGCCGCAGCGCCTCGGGCACCACCTGGTCGCCTGTGTGGAAGGCCCTGGGCGACAACAACCGCACCTGCCTCGTGCGTGGCGTGGCCGGGCGCATGGAATGGCGCCTGCCAGACCCGGCGTGCAACGTCTACGTGGCCATCGCCGCCACGCTGGCCGCGGGCCTCTCGGGCATCGACCAGGCGCTGCCACCGGTGGCGCCCTGCGAGGATGACCTGTACGAGCGCCACGCCATGGGCGATGCCCTGCCCGCGCGCCTGCCGCGCGACCTGCTCGCCGCGCTCGACGCCCTGGCGGCGGACGCGGCCTTGCGCGAGGCCGTCGGCCCCGCCCTCTGCGCGCAGTTCCTGGCGCTCAAGCACGACGAATGGGCGGCCTGGAGCCAGCAGGTGAGCGAGTGGGAACTGCGGCGCTACGCCGACGCGCCCTAGCCGGCGCGGCCGGTTTCGGGATAATCGCGCCCTTGTGAGCCTGCCCGAACCGACCACCCCCCCCGCCAAGACCTGGACCAAGACCGCCGACCGGCCGCTGCGCAGCTGGTCCAAGTCGCTGGGCATCTGGGTGTTCGCGCATTTCGTGGACGTGCCCGTGCCCTGGCGCGCTGTGCGCCAGACCGATGCCCGGGCCTTGCTGGCGTATGAACACGAGCGCCTCGTGGCCCTGGCGGCCGCTGGGGAGCACGTGCCCCCGGTGCTGGCCTTCGACGGGTTCACGCTCACCACCGGCGACATCGGCGAGACGGTGGACCTGCAGCTGCACCGCCTGCCCGAGGGCGAGCGCCTGCCGTTGATGGTGGCGGCCAGCGCCGACCTCGCGGCCTTCCACGCGCGCGGCCAGTGGCACGGTGGGGCCCAGTTGCGCAACACCACCTGGGACGGCCGGCGCTTCGCGCGGCTGGACTTCGAGGAGCGCCTGCGCCCGGGCATGGCGCTGGAGACCGTGCAGGTCTACGACGTGCTGCAGATGCTGCTCTCGCTGGCGCGCTACCTGCAACCGCTGGGGCCCGGCGCGGTGCTCGCCGTGCTGCAGGCCTATGAGCAGGGCGGCACGGGCGGACCGGCGCTGCGCGCCTTCATCGCCCACCTGCTGCCGCGCTTGCAGCGCGTCTCGCGCATCGCGGCGTGGTCGAAGCGGCTGGACGGCTCGCGGGAGCTGATGCGTTTGCGCACCGTGCTCGAAGGCATGGCGGCGTTTGTGGCGTCGCCTACCTGATCTGCGCGCCGCTTCTGGGCCTCAGGTCTTGTAACCCGGATCGAGTTTGTCCACCTTGCGCAGCAGCGCCGGCCACGCGAGCTGCGCGCCCTGGCCGGCGGTGGCGATGCGCATCACGTCGGCCATGCCGGCGAGGATGCGGGGATCGACCTGCGTGAGTTCACCGCCGCCGGCCAGCGCGTCGATCTGGATGCGGCAGGTGTTCTCGAAGGTGTACATGGACAGGAAGGCGTCGGCGATGGTGCGGCCCACGGTGAGCAGGCCGTGGTTGCGCAGCACGAGGTAGTTGGCCTGGCCCAGGTCGGCTTGCAGGCGCGGCTTCTCCTCGGGGCGGAAGGCCACGCCCTCGTAGCCGTGGTACGCCAGCGAGGCCAGCACGAAGGTGCTCTGCTGGCTGATGGGCAGGATGCCGGCCTTCTGCGCGCTCACGCCCACGCCCGCGCGCGTGTGGGTGTGCAGCACGCAGCCGGCCTCGGGCCGCGCTTCGTGCACGGCGCTGTGGATCACGAAGCCGGCCGGGTTCACCGGGAAGGGCGAGTCGTGCAGCTTGTTGCAGGCCATGTCGACCTTGACCAGGCTGCTGGCCGTGATCTCGTCGAACATCAGGCCGTAGGGGTTGATGAGGAACTGGTGTTCGCCCCCGCTCACGCTGTCGGGCAGCTTGGCGCTGATGTGGGTGAAGACCAGGTCGCTCCAGCCGTAGGCGGCGACGAGGCGGTAGCAGGCGGCGAGGTCGCAGCGCAGCGCCCATTCTTCGGCGCTGACGACTTCTTTCAGGGAAGGGATGTGCATGCGAAGCGCTCCGTGGGGCAGGACGGCCATGCTATCGCGCGCCCTGCGGGGCCGCTGTCACCTGTGCGTGGCGGGCTTGCCACGCTAGTCCGTCTTCTCGTGCTGCTCCCGACTTTCCCCGTTCATGGAATCCGTCCGCTGATTGTGTTGCCCTTGTCCGCTTCTCGGCGTTGTCCGTTGACGTGCGTTGTTGTTGGACTCATTGCCGTGGCCGACGTGGAGCTGGGTTTCCGACTCAATGGCTAGCTCGATGTGCTGGTGCGAGGCCTTCATGGAGCTTTTCGTGCCGGCCGTATTCCCGGACTGGGTTAGCGAATCTGTCTCCTGCGGACTCTGCAGTTCTCCGTTCTCCCGACGTCGAGCGGAGGACGCCTCGATGCGTTCAAAGTGATCGCCCGCCTCACCGTGAATCGAAAGTCGGTGCCGGATGTGAACCATGTTTTCGGCAGGGTCGTTGAGGGCATTCCCCTCGGCGTCGTACATGACGGTGGTGCTTTCCCCATGCAGTGCGAGGGGGCGATTCAGCACCCGGGCCAGGCACGGAAGCACCCGCGTGGGCAGATAGCACCCGTCTTGTTCGTAGTAGCGGGCAACGGAGTGCAGCAAGGCAGCTCTTTGACTCTCCTCGTTCAGCCATCTGTTTGCCACCAAGGGGTGTTGTTCGGGCCTGGATGCTTCGAGTTCACTTCGCAGTGTCTCCGGCAGGGTTTCAAGCAGGCGGTTGCCGTCCAGAACCGCATATGCCGGCTCTCCGGCATCCGCACGCATCTGAGAGACGGCCTGTTCCAGGTGGTGCTCCACCAAGTTGAGACTTTCCGCAGAATCGGCGCTGTTCTGCGCCAATCGGCGGATCTGGTTGCACAGGGCTGCCCTGATGCGAGCGGCGTCGCACCTCCACTCGCCGCCATCGAGGACGTCGGCAGCGGCGTGCAGAAGACAGTCGCCGCCGCCGGCTGTGCGGGGCCACTTCGCTTCCAGGTTGAGCACGGCGCCGCGAAGCACCGTGACGCCCTGCAACGCCGCGAGGTACCAGTCTTTGGAAGGTATCAGTGATTGGATGGCGCTGACGGGCTGGTTCATGGCGACGCGCGAGCCACCCCGACGCGCCACTTCTTTCACGGTGATGCCGGGTCCGGTGAGCCAGCCGTGTCCTCGCCGAAGATGCCCATGGAAGAAGCAGGCAAGCAGGATGACGCCGAAGACCCCGTCGATTCCCTCGTTGAGGCCGCGAAACGCGAAGGTCCTCCATGAGTCGCTCGAAAACATCCCAAGCTCCCGGTTCATGCCACTGTAGTCGGGGTGCAGGAGGTTGCGCAGGGCCACCCAACGGCTCAACGTGATGCTCATCCCCGCATACAACACCATGTGGGTGCCCAATCGCAGGAGGTGGGTTCTGGTGTTTGCATTCAATGCCCAACGCAGAGCGCGCTCTGGATGCAGACGAACTTCAGGAAAAATGCGGCCGGCCTGAGCCTGAATGAAGTCGCGCGTCAGTGCGGCGATGGCGATGCCGAGGTAGTTGGTCGCGGTGTCCGTCCTCGACAGGTCGCTTTCCTGCCTGTAGACGGAGGCAAGGGTGAGGGCGACGCCCACGGCGGCGGTCCCGACGCCGATCCAGGTTCTTGCCGAGCGCCGTTCCCAGGTGCCGGCCGAGCCGAAGAAAAAACCCGCGAAAGCCACCGCTACAACGCTGATGGCCGCGATTCCGTGATGCGCCCCCGGCACTCCCTCAAAGCGGTCTTGGTTTTCCTCCGTCCCCAGGATCTGGGCCAGTCTCTGGGCGGTGGACTCCTGCTGCGCTTGCGGCACGCCGTGACACAGGATGCGGGCACTCAAGGTGACGGCAAACCCCACCCCAGACGAGATGATGCTGGCGGACATGTCGCGCAAGCCCGTCCAGAGCGCCATCGCCAAGATGTCGCCGATCTCAATGGCACTGTGGGGGGAGACGGTGAGTGGATAGATCGGCCCGTAGATCGGATGTGTGAGGGGGGCAGAGACCTTGTTACCCATGCGCCAACCAGACCTTTCTCCAGCCCATGGCCTGTGTCGCCAGGTTTTCCAGGCGTTGGGCAAGATCTTCGGCACGCATGTCTTGCAGGCGCTCTTCCATGCACAGCAGCAGGTTGCGCTCCGTGTCCGCGCCAAAGGTGGGCGAACCGCCGCCGTACAGGGTCAGGTTCAACTGGAGCAGCGCCAGCAGAACGTCGGCGCTGCGCACCTCGGGCACCGGGCCGAACACACAGTGGATGAACAAGGCCTCGGGGTCGATCGAGCGGTGGCTCACGAGGCACTCGACGCCGTCCACCTGGAATGTGGCGCATCGGTAGTCTTTCATGGGCAGATCCAGCCACGCGGTGGCGGGCGCCACGCCCACCAGTTCGCAAGTGGCGTTGATGAGGGGGCCGAAGGCATCGGGGCCTTGTGGGGTTGCAGGAGGAGATTCGAGTTTCATCGCGACGGGGGGTCTGTCGAAGCTGCGGGTGCGCAGCGGGCTTGCGCACGGGGGGTGGCCTGGGTGCGCACTCAGCGTGCCACGGCCGGGCACGAAGGCTTGAGTGCGGGGGCTATCCCGGTGGTTCGCGATGCGGGCCGTTTTTTGCGCGTCCAGCGCAGGGAGCGCGAAGCGCGCTTCAGCGCGCGGGCTGCGTCAACCGTTCGAGTTCGCCGAGCCAATGCATCGCGTGCTCCCGGCTGTTGCCGCACATGGCGGCCTGCGGCTGCAGCGAGCCGCACACGGCCGGGCGCTCGGGCCGGCCGAACAGGCGGCAGCGCAAGGCGGCATCGAGGTGCGGGCAAGGCACGCCGGCAGGCTTGCCATGGGGCAGGCCGGGCAGGGGGCTGCTGATCGACGGCGCGGTGCAGCAGGCGGCGCAGCCGGGCCGGCAGGCCATGGCGGAAGCAGGGGGGAGCATGGGTGGCATTGTCGCGCGCGGGCAGGGGCTTACACTGGTCCATCGCTGGTGCCCCTGGGTGCCCTTGCCTTTCACCGGAACACGTTCATCCCTTCATGCCCGTGACCACCGCCACCCCCGAGACGCTGGTGTCCCGTCTGAGCCAGTGGCGCCTGTGGGTGTATGCGGCGCTGGCCGTGCTGCTGGGTGCGCTGCTGCTGCAGGCCGGCCACAAGCTCATGACCGAGCTGAGCTACGGCGAGATCGTGGACGCGGTGCGCGCCACACCGGCCACGGCGCTCGCGTTGTCGGTGCTTGCCACCGCGGCGAGTTACTTCGCGCTCACGTTCTACGACCGCACGGCCCTGGCCTATGCGGGCGCGCAGCTGCCGCAGCGCGTGGTGGCGAAGACCGCGTTCATCGCCTATGCGCTGTCCAACACCATCGGCCTGGGCGTGCTCACGGGCGGCGCGGTGCGCATGCGGCTGTACGGGGCGGCGGGGCTGGAAGCGGGCCTGGTCTCGCGCGCCATCGTGTTCAACGCCTTCGGGTTCGGCATCGGCATCGTGGTGGTGGGTGCGGGCGCGCTGGTGTGGGGCGCGGGCACGGTGCAGTCGGTGTTCGGCACGCCGCCGGGCCTGTTGCGTGGGCTGGCCGTGGCGGTGCTGCTGGCGGCGGGCGCGTTCATTGGTTTCTGCCGGCGCGGCGGCGAGACGGTGTTCCGGGGCGTGGTGCTGCGCCTGCCGAGCGCGTCGCTGGCGCTGCAGCAGTTGTTGATTTCGGCCGTGGACGTGGTGGCCGCCGCGGCCGCTTTGTGGTTTCTGCTGCCAGCCGGGGCCATTGCCTTTCCGGCCTTCGTGGGTTTCTTCGCGCTGGCGATCGCGCTGGGCGTGATCAGCCACGTGCCGGCCGGCCTGGGGGTGTTCGAGGCGGTGATGCTGTTGGCGCTGGGCCACCATGTGCCGGCCGAGCAGCTGGCCGCGGCGTTGGTGATGTTCCGCGTGGTCTACCACCTGCTGCCGCTGGCGCTGGCCGTGGCGATGCTGGCGGGCGCCGAATGGCAGCGCGGCGCGGCCACGCCGGTGGTGAAGGCGGCGGCGAGCCTCTCGCCCTTGTTGTTGTCGGCCTTCACCTGGGTGGTGGGCGTGGTGCTGCTGGTCTCGGGCGTGACGCCGGCCACCGAGGGCGCCACCGAACTGCTCTCGCGCCACATGCCGCTGCCGGTGGTGGAGGCGGCGCACTTCCTGGGCAGCATCGCGGGGCTGGCGCTGCTGTTCGTGGCGCGCGGCATGTTCCTGCGGCTGGACGCGTCGTGGTGGGCCGGGCTGGGCCTGGCGCTGGTGAGCCTGGTGCTGTGCCTGCCCAAGGGCATCGCGGTGTCGGAAGCGGTGCTGCTGCTGGTGCTGGCGGGCGCGCTGGCGCTCTCGCGCAAGCAGTTCAATCGGCGCGCGGCGCTGTTCTCGCAGGCCTTCACCTGGGGTTGGCTGGCCGCGGTGGCGGCGGTGGTGATGGCGGTCACGGCGTTGCTGTTCTTCGTGTACCGCGACGTGGACTACGTGAACCAGGTCTGGTGGCAGTTCGAGTTCGACGGTTACGCGCCGCGTTCGCTGCGCGCCCTGGTGGCCGTGTGCCTGATCACGCTCGCGGTGGCGCTGAGCCGGCTGCTGCGCCGGCCGCAGGCGGTGCTGGTCAAGCCCGACAGCGGCGCGCTGGAGCAGGCCGCGCGCATCGTGCGCGCCCAGCCTTCGGCCGGTGCCGGGTTGGTGATGATGGGCGACAAGAGCTTGATGGTGTCGGACACGCAGCGCGCCTTCATCATGTTCGGGCGGCGCGGCCGCTCGTGGGTGGCGCTGTACGACCCGGTGGGGCCGGTGAATGAATGGGCCGAACTTGTGTGGCGCTTCGTGGAGCAGGCGCGCGAATCGGGTGGGCGCGCGGCCTTCTACCAGGTGCGCCCCGAGGGCCTGCCGGTGTACCTGGACGCGGGCCTGCGCGTGCACAAGCTCGGCGAATGCGCGCTGGTGGACCTGCCCACGTTCACCTTGCAGGGCAAGGCGCGCGCGAACCTGCGCCACGGCGTGGCGCGTGCGCAGCGCGATGGCCTGAGCTTCGAGGTGCTGATGCCGGAGCAGGCGGTGGCCGTGTTCAGCCAGCTGCAGTTGATTTCGGACGCCTGGTTGAGCGAGCATCAGACGGCGGAGAAAGCCTTTTCGCTGGGCGCGTTCCGGCGCGACTACGTGCTGCGCCAGCCGGTGGCGGTGGTGCGACAGGGCGAACGCATCGTGGCCTTCGCCACGCTGCTGCGCACCGACCAGAAGCTGGAGGCCAGCGTGGACCTGATGCGCCAACTGCCCGACGCGCCACGCAGCGCGATGGATTTTCTTTTCGCGCAGACCATCCTGCATTTCCAGGCGCAGGGTTACCAACGCTTCAACCTGGGCATGGTGCCGCTCTCGGGCATGGCGCAGCACCCGCTGGCGCCCAACTGGCACCGCCTGGGCCGGCTGCTGTTCAACCACGGCGAGAACTTCTACAACTTCCAGGGCCTGCGCGCGTTCAAGGAAAAATTCGACCCGGTCTGGGAGCCGCGCTACCTGGCCTCGCCGGGTGGGTTCGCGCCGTTTTTCATCCTGGCCGACGTGGCCGCGCTGATCGCGGGTGGCCTGCGCAAGGTGATCTCCAAATGAAGACCAGGACCTCGCTCATCGCGGCCTGTCTGCTGGCGGCCCTGGCGTTGCCCGGGGTGGCGCTCGCGCAGGCGAAGGCCGCTGCCACCACCGAAACACTTTCGCACGGCAACTTCAAGAACCTGTCGCTGTACCGGCCGCTGGGTGAGGCCAAGTCCTTCGTGCTGTTCCTCTCGGGTGAAGGCGGCTGGACGCCCGCGCTGGCCGCCCAGGCGCAGGCCCTGGCCGGGCAGGGCGCGCTGGTGGCCGGCATCCACACGCCGCGCCTGCTGGCCGCGCTGACCAAGGACGGCGGCGACTGCCTGCTGCCCGATGGCGACCTGGAAAACCTCTCGCACTTTTTGCAGGGGTATGCGCGCCTGCCGGCCTACTTCCCGCCGCTGCTGGTGGGCGAGGGGCAGGGCGGTACGCTGGCCTACGCGATGCTCGCGCAGGCACCGGACCAGACCTTCGGCGGCGCGGTCTCGATGGGTTTTTGTCCCACGCTGTCGGTGAAGCGGCCGCTGTGCAAGGGTGAGGGCGTGCACTTCACGCGCCGGGCCGACAGCTCGGCCTTGACGCTGCTGCCGTCACCGCAACTGCACGCGCCCTGGACGGTGCTGCGCGACAGTGAAGACAAGGCCTGCGCGCTGGCGACGGCACAGGATTTTGTGGCCCAGGTGCGCGGTGCCCAGCTGATGAACGTGGCCGGCCCGGATGCCACGTCCTCGCTGCTCGATGCGCAGCGACAGCTCAGCCGCGCGCCCGCTGTCGCGGCGCTCCCGCCCGACACCGGTGTGGCCGACCTGCCCCTGGTGCCCGTGCCCTCCGCTGGCACCTCCGACACCTTTGCCGTGCTGCTTTCCGGCGACGGCGGCTGGGCCGGCATCGACAAGGAGCTGGCCGCGAAGTTCGCGGCGGCGGGCGTGCCGGTGGTGGGGCTGGACTCGCTGCGCTACTTCTGGTCGGCGCGCACGCCCGAGGGTCTGGCCAAGGACCTGGACCGCGTGCTGCGCAGCTTCGCCGTGCAATGGAAGAAGAGCCGGGCGCTGCTGATCGGCTATTCGCAGGGTGCGGACGTGCTGCCCTTCGCGGTGCCGCGCCTGCCCGCGAGCTCGCGTGGGCTGGTGGCGCACACGGTGCTGATCGGGCCGGGCGAGAAAGCGTCGTTCGAGTTCCGTCTGAGCAACTGGGTCAAGCGCGACAGCGGCGGCCTGCCGCTCAAGCCCGAACTGCAGAAGCTCGCGGCAGCCGACACGCTGTGCGTCTACGGCACCAACGACCGCGACACGGTCTGCCCGCGCGTGCCCACCACACAGGTGACGCCGGTGCCGCTGCCGGGGGACCACCATTTCAACGGCGAGTACCAGAAGCTGGCCGACGAGATCCTGCGGCGCACGCGCTGAGCGCATGCGGTGGTCAGCTGTTGAAGCGCTGCGCGGCCCAGAGCGCCTGGTCGACCACGCCCTGCACGCCCAGGCGCGCGGGCTCGGCCAGTTGCCCGCTGGCATCGAAGGCCTCGCCCGCCCGCGCCAGCGCGAACTGGCGCGGGGTCAACCAGCACTGCAAATTCAATAGCAGTGGAGACAGGTGGGACAGGCTTCTCAGGCCACCCAGACCGCCAGGCGAGGCGCTCAGCAGGCCCACCACCTTGCCGGCGAAGGGCTTGAGTCCGTCGCCCCACTCGGGGTCGCCCTTGACGGGGCTGGAGACCCAGTCGATGGTGTTCTTGAGCAGGCCGGTGTAGCTGCCGTTGTACTCGGGTGAGCAGATCACCCACGCCGGGTGGGCGCAAAAGATTTCCTTGAGGCGGATCGCGGCGGCCGGCGTGCCGCGCGCTTCCAGGTCGGCGTTGTACATCGGCAGGTCGAAGTCGGCCAGTTCGAGGTGGGTCACCGGGGCGCCGGCGGCGCGCGCGAGGTCGGCGGCGACTTGCGCCAGACGGCGGTTGTGGGACTGGGCGCGGGTGCTGCCCGCGAAGACGAGGAGGGGTGGAAAGGTGCTCATGGCCGGGATTCTGGCACCGCCGCCGCGCAGCATTCCTGCGTTCCGTGAGAGGGTGGAAGGGGCAGGAAATCCCCAACGGTGGGACAATCGCAGGTTGCCCGGGCGCACCGGGCCTGCATTTCCCCGGAAGAAGCACCATGTTGTACCCACAGGAATTCGATGTCATCGTCGTTGGCGGCGGGCACGCCGGCACCGAGGCCGCGCTGGCCGCCGCGCGCATGGGCTGCGCCACGCTGCTGCTCACGCACAACATCGAGACCCTGGGCCAGATGAGTTGCAACCCGTCGATCGGTGGCATCGGCAAGGGGCACCTTGTGAAAGAGGTGGATGCGCTGGGGGGCGCGATGGCGCTGGCCACCGACGAGGGCGGCATCCAGTTTCGCATTCTCAACAGCTCCAAGGGCCCGGCCGTGCGCGCCACGCGCGCCCAGGCCGACCGCGTGCTCTACAAGGCCGCGATCCGCCGCACGCTGGAAAACCAGCCCAACCTCTGGCTGTTCCAGCAGGCGGTGGACGACCTGATGGTCGAAGGTGACCGGGTGGTGGGGGCTGTAACGCAAGTGGGCATCCGCTTCCGCGGCCGCACCGTGGTGCTGACGGCGGGCACTTTTCTGGACGGCAAGATCCATGTGGGCCTGAACAACTACGCGGCCGGCCGCGCGGGCGACCCACCGGCGGTGTCGCTCTCGGCCCGCCTGAAGGAGCTGCAGCTGCCGCAGGGCCGCCTGAAAACCGGCACGCCGCCGCGCCTGGACGGCCGCAGCATCGACTATTCCAAGTGCACCGAGCAGCCGGGCGATGGCGTGCCCGGCGGCATGAATCCGGACCGGCCAGTGCCGGTGTTCAGCTTCATGGGCAGCACGGCGATGCACCCGCAGCAGGTGCCGTGCTGGATCACGCACACCAATCAGCGCACGCACGACATCATTCGCTCGGGCTTCGACCGCAGCCCCATGTTCACCGGCAAGATCGAGGGCGTGGGCCCGCGCTACTGCCCGAGCGTGGAAGACAAGATCAACCGCTTCGCCGACAAGGACAGCCACCAGATCTTCCTGGAGCCCGAGGGCCTGACCACGCACGAGGTCTACCCCAACGGCATCTCGACCAGCCTGCCGTTCGACATCCAGTACGCGCTGGTGCGCAGCATGCCGGGGCTGGAGAACGCGCACATCCTGCGCCCGGGCTACGCCATCGAGTACGACTACTTCGACCCGCGCTCGCTCAAGAACAGCTTCGAGACCAGGCAGATCCAGGGCCTGTTCTTCGCCGGCCAGATCAACGGCACCACGGGCTACGAAGAGGCGGCGGCGCAAGGCCTGTTCGCCGGGCTGAATGCCGCGCTGCAGTGCCGCGGCGAAGCGGCCTGGCTGCCGCGCCGCGACGAAGCCTACCTGGGCGTGCTGGTGGACGACCTCGTCACCCAGGGCGTGACCGAGCCCTACCGCATGTTCACCAGCCGCGCCGAGTTCCGCCTGCAGCTGCGCGAGGACAACGCCGACATGCGCCTGACCGAAGCCGGCCGCCGCCTGGGCCTGGTGGGCGACGCGCAATGGGACGCTTTCTGCCGCAAGCGCGACGCGGTTTCACGTGAAACAGAGCGCCTGAAGGCGACCTGGGTGAACCCGCGCAACCTGCCGGCGGAAGAGGGCGAGCGTGTGCTGGGCAAGGCGATCGAACACGAGCACAACCTGTTCGATCTGTTGCGCCGGCCCGGTGTGGCCTACGCGGACCTCGTGGGCATGGACGGCGGCAAGCACGCGGCGCCCGAGGTTTCACGTGAAACACTGGCCGAGTTGCTCGAGCCGGTGGTGGAGCAGCTGGAGATCGCCGCCAAGTACTCGGGTTACATCGACCGCCAGAAGAACGAGGTGGAGCGCGCCGCCCACTACGAAGGCCTGAAGCTGCCGGCCGACCTGGACTACCTGCAGGTGACGGCGCTGTCGTTCGAGGCGCGGCAGAAGCTGGCCAAGCACCGGCCCGAGACCCTGGGCCAGGCGTCCCGCATTTCGGGCATCACGCCGGCCAGCATTTCCCTGTTGTTGATCCACCTGAAAAAGGGTGGCTTCAAGGGCTTTGCCACCTTGCCTGCCGACGCCGCCGCATGAGCGATCTGCGCACCACCCTGCAGGCCGGGCTGCAGTCGCTTCGGCTCGACCTCGATGCCCGTCAAGTGGACCTGCTGCTGGACTACCTCGGCCTGCTTCAGAAATGGAACAAGGTCTACAACCTCACGGCCGTGCGCGACCCGGCCGAGATGATGACGCACCACCTGCTCGACAGCCTGGCCGCCATCGGCCCGCTGCAACGACAGACGCAGGGCAGGGCGCTGCAGCTGCTGGACGTGGGTTCGGGCGGCGGGCTGCCTGGCGTGGTCATCGCCATCGCGTGTCCGCAGATCCAGGTGACCTGCGTGGACACGGTGCCAAGAAGGCGGCCTTCATCCAGCAGGCGGCGGCCACGCTCAAGCTGCCCAACCTGCGGGGCCTGCATGCCCGGGTGGAGAGTCTCAACGCCCTCTCCGGTCAAGGCTATGACGTGGTGTGCTCGCGGGCGTTCGCGTCCTTGGTTGACTTCACGAACTGGTCGCGCGGCGCCCTGGTCGAGGGCGGCATCTGGATGGCCATGAAAGGCAAACACCCGGCGGATGAACTCGATGCCCTGAACGCCGCCACCCCCGGGGTGGATGTGTTTCACGTGGAACAGCTGCAGGTGCCCGCCCTGGAGGCCGAGCGCTGCATCGTCTGGATGCGCCCGGGCCCCGCCGCTGTTGCCTGAACATCACAGCCGGCGCGTGGCGGGCGCTTAAACTCGACCCTCCACTTCTCGGGGTTCCTCCATGTTCGGCATCGCAGATTACGGCGCTTTCGTGGCCGCCATCGTCCTCTTTTTGCTCATTCCCGGACCCGGGAACCTGGCGCTGATCACTTCCACCAGCAAGGGTGGGGTGAGCGGCGGCCTGGCCGCCACCTTCGGCGTGATCGCGGCGGACCAGGTGCTGATGTGGCTGGCCGTGGCCGGTGTGGCGGCCTTGCTCGCGGCCTACCCGGCGGCCTTCAGCGCGGTGCAGTGGCTGGGCGCGGCCTACCTGGCCTGGCTGGGCTGGAAGATGCTGACCGCCAAACCCGGCGACGCCCCGGTGCTCAACATCCGCCCGCGCCAGTATTTCCAGCAGGCGGCGGTCATCACCCTGCTCAACCCCAAGGCCATCGTGTTCTACATGGCCTTCTTCCCGCTGTTCGTGGACCCGGCCCGCCACCAGGGCCTGATCACCTTCGGCGCCATGGCCGTCACCGTGGCCGTTCTCACCTTCCTCTATGGCCTGGTGGCCGTGCTGCTCACCCACTTCCTGGCCGCGCGCCTGCGCGCCAACCCGGTCATCGGCCGCACGCTGGAGAAGCTGGCGGGGGTCTTCCTCATCGGCTTCGGCATCAAGCTGGCCCTCTCCAAATAAGAAGCAGCACCATGGCGAAAATATTTTGTGTGGCGAACCAGAAGGGCGGGGTGGGCAAGACCACCACCACCGTCAACCTGGCTGCCGGCCTGGCCAAGGTGGGCCAGCGGGTGCTGATGGTGGACCTGGACCCCCAGGGCAACGCCACCATGGGCTCGGGCGTGGACAAGCGGCAGATGGCGCTGTCGGTGTACGACGTGCTGCTGGAGTCGGCCTCGGTGGCCGAGGCGGCGGTGTATTCGGAGAAGTGCGGTTACCACGTGCTCGGCGCCAACCGGGAGCTGGCCGGGGCCGAGGTCGAGCTGGTGGAGGTGGAGCGGCGCGAGAAGCGCCTGAAGACCGCCTTGGCCGAGGTGGGCGATGCCTACGACTTCGTGCTGATCGACTGCCCGCCCAGCCTGTCCATGCTCACCCTCAACGGCCTGTGCGCGGCGCACGGCGTGATCGTGCCCATGCAGTGCGAGTACTTCGCGCTCGAAGGCCTGACCGATCTGGTGAACACCATCAAGCAGGTGCACGCCAACCTGAACAAGGACCTGGCCATCATCGGCCTGCTGCGCGTGATGTTCGATCCCCGCATCACCTTGCAGCAGCAGGTGAGCGACCAGCTCAAGGCCCACTTCGGCGACAAGGTGTTCGACACCGTGATCCCGCGCAACGTCCGCTTGGCCGAAGCCCCGAGCTACGGCCTGCCCGGCGTGGTGTTCGACCCGGCGGCCCGCGGCAGCCAGGCCTTTGTGGCCTTCGCGCAGGAGATGGTCGCGCGCATCGGCAAGCTCTGAGCGGAGGGTGTTTCACGTGAAACCTCAGAACATCCTCATCCTCCCCGGCTGGCAGAACAGTGGCCCCGACCATTGGCAGAGCCGCTGGGAGGCCAGCCACGGCTACCGCCGGGTGGACCAGCACGACTGGATGCGCCCCAAGCGCGGCGACTGGATCGCCCGCCTGGAAGAGGTGCTGCTGGGCTGCGACGAACCCGCCGTGCTGGTGGCGCACAGCCTGGGCTGCCTGCACACGGCGGCCTGGGCCTCGCACTCGAAGAACACCGATCGTGTGAAAGCCGCGCTGCTGGTGGCGCCAGGGGATGCCGAGCGGGAAGAGATGCGCCCGGTGTTGCCGAGCTGGTCGCCCATCTCCCTGCAGCGCCTGCCGTTCCCCAGCGTGCTGGTGGGCAGCCGCAACGACCCGTACTGCAGCTTCGAGCGGGCCCAGGCGTTCGCCATGGCCTGGGGCTCGCGCTTCGTCGACCTGGGCGAAGCCGGCCACATCAACGCCGAGTCCGGCCTGGGCGACTGGCCGACCGGCCATGCCGTGCTGGCCGAACTCATGAACCTCTGACAATCGAAAGAAGAAGACCCATGGTCACCAAGAAACCCAAGGGCCTCGGCCGCGGACTCGAAGCCCTGTTGGGCCCCAAGGTGGAAGAGGGCGCCGCCGCGCCGGCCGCCGCCGAGGGCGCGCCCAGCAGCCTGCCCGTGACCGAGCTGGTGGCGGGCATGTACCAGCCGCGCACCCGCATGGACGAGGGCGCGCTGTACGAGCTGGCCGAGTCGATCAAGGTGCAGGGCGTGATGCAGCCCATCCTGGTGCGGCAGCTGGCCGATGGCCCGAACGCCGGCAAGTACGAGATCATCGCGGGCGAACGGCGCTTCCGCGCCTCCAAGCTGGCCGGCCTGGACAGCGTGCCGGTGCTGGTGCGCGACGTGCCCAACGAGTCCGCCGCCGCCATGGCGCTGATCGAGAACATCCAGCGCGAAGACCTCAACCCGCTGGAAGAGGCCCATGGCCTGCAACGCCTGGTGAAAGAGTTTGGACTCACTCACGAGCAAGCGGCCCAGGCCGTGGGGCGCTCGCGCAGCGCCGCGAGCAACCTGCTGCGCCTGCTGCAGCTGGCCGAGCCGGTGCAGACCATGTTGATGGCGGGCGACCTCGACATGGGCCATGCGCGCGCGCTGCTGGCCCTGGACAAGGCCCACCAGATCACCGCCGGCAACCAGATCGCGGCCAGGAAGATGTCGGTGCGCGAGGCCGAGGGCCTGGTGAAGAAGCTGGGCGCCGAATTCGCGCTGGCGCCGCAGAAGCTCAAGAAGGAGAAATCGCGCGACATCCGCCGGGTGGAAGAAGAGCTGGCCGACCTGCTGACGGCGGACGTCGAGGTCCGGGTCAAGAAGCGCGTGAAGCGCCACGGCCGCTTCGAGGACATGGGCGAGGTGGTGATCCAGTTCGGCTCGCTGGAGGCCCTCAACGGCATCATCGACCGGCTGCGCGGCACCGCTGCCCACTGACGGCCCCGCCTGCGCCGGGAGAAACAGGCCTGTTTCTCCCGGCTTTTTCCCCGCATTGCACCACTTGACAGCCGCATAACCTGAGCTGGCCCGGTCTTGCGGCGTTGTGCCTTGCTCTGAAAGTTGCCACTCGACTTGGGCCACCTGAGGAGGTACCCATGTCGCAACGCTTGAATCTGGGGCAGCGGCTGCTGCTCATCAATGCCACGCTCGTCGTGCTGCTGCTGGCCGTCGCGGCCACGGTCTGGATCATGATGGGCCGGGTGGTGGATGCCGCCGAACGCATCAACGAAACCAACGTGCCCCAGCTGCAGATCATTGCCGAGCTGGAGCTCAACGTCACCCGCACCTCGCTGCAGGTGCGCCACGCGATCCTCTCGCGCAACCCCCAGGAACTCGACGCCACGCTGGCGGACATCGGCGAGAAGAAACGCCTGCTGCTCGACGCGCTCAAGGTGTTCGGCGAGGGCATGATCGACGACGCCGGGCGACAGGCCTTCGCGCCCCTGCCGGCCCTCATGACCGAGTTCTGGCGCATCGGCGAGGCCAACGTGAAGCTCATCCAGGAAGGCAAGAAGGACGAAGCCTTCGCCTACCTGGTGGACCACACCATCCCCGCGCGCAATGCCCTGTTGAAGCCCTTGGCCCAGGAGAAGAAGCGCCAGGGCGAGCGCCTGGCCTACCGCATCGACGAGATCGAGAGCCTCTCGAAGCTCGACCGCAACATCGTGGTGGTCTCCGTGGTGGTCGTTGCCCTGGGGTTGGCCGGGCTGGCGATCTACCTGCGCAAGGTGGTGCGCTCCCTCGGTGCCGACCCCGATGAACTCAAGCGCATCGCCGACGCGGTGGCGTCTGGCGACCTCGGTGTGTCCATGCGGGTGCGCGAGGGCGACACGCACAGCGCCCTGGCCAAGCTGCGCACCATGACCGAACGGCTGGCGCACGTCCGTGCACGCCGTGCGGCAGGGGGCCGAGGCCGTCTCCAACGGCAGCGCGGAAATCGCCTCGGGCAACAGCGACCTCTCGCGCCGCACCGAAAGCCAGGCCAGCGCGCTCGAGCAGACCTCGGCATCGATGGAGCAGCTGGGCAGCACCGTGACCCAGAACGCGGAACACGCGCGCACCGCCAACCAGCTCGCGCAGGGCGCCTCCAGCGTGGCCCAGCAGGGTGGCGAGGTGGTGAACCAGGTGGTCGACACCATGAAGGGCATCGAGAACAGCTCGCGCAAGATCGCCGACATCATCGCGGTGATCGACGGCATTGCCTTCCAGACCAACATCCTGGCGCTCAACGCGGCGGTGGAAGCCGCGCGCGCCGGGGAGCAGGGCCGGGGCTTCGCGGTGGTGGCCGGCGAGGTGCGCAACCTCGCGCAGCGCTCGGGGCAGGCCGCGAAGGAAATCAAGGACCTGATCGGTGAGAGTGTGGAGCGCGTGGAACGCGGCGTCACCCTGGCCGACAAGGCCGGCACCACCATGCAGGAGGTGGTGGGCAGCATCCGCCGCGTCTCCGACCTGGTGGGCGAGATCACCAGCGCCAGCGCCGAGCAGAGCGCCGGGGTGTCCCAGGTGGGCGAGGCTGTTCTGCAGATGGACCAGACCACCCAGCAGAACGCCGCGCTGGTCGAGCAGATGTCCGCCTCGGCCACCAGCCTGCGGCAGCAGGCCGAAGACCTGGTCCGGGCGGTGGCGGTGTTCCGCCTGGGCGCGGCGGCCTGAGCCCGGTTGCAGGCTTTCACAGGCGGAGCGGGCACTTCTGAGCACAATGGGGTGGCTGTCCCGCACACCATCCCATTTTTCAGGAGCCTCCCGATGACGATGTCGAACCTCTCCAGCCCACGCGTGTCCCGCCGTCCCCTGCTGGGCGCCCTGGCCACCGGCCTGCTGCTCACGGCCTGCGGCACGCCCATCACCAACCCGCCGTCCTACACCGTGACCGGCACGGCCCGCTTCGAAGGGACGATCGCCCTGCCGCCCAACGCGGTGCTTGACGTGTCGGTGGCCGACGTGTCCCGCGCCGATGGCGGCTCCGTCACGCTGGCCCACTTCGCCGGCCCCGCCAGCGGCCCGCAGCCGCTGCGCTTCAGCCTGCCGGTGGAGCAGCGGCGGGTGCAGGAGAAAGGCAGCTACTCGGTGCGCGCCGAGATCCTGGTGGACGGCAAGGCCTTGTACGTCACCGACAGCGCCTACCTCGTGCTCGGCCACTCGGGCACGACCCATGCCGACGTGCTGCTGCGCCCCGTCGACACCCGCGCGCAGCCCGCCGCGCCCAGGATCGAGAACGTGCGCTGGGTGCTGGTGTCGCTCGACGGCCAGCCCCTGCCCACGCAGGACCCGGCCAAGGCGCCGCACTTCGTCTTGAACAGCGACGGCCGCCGCGTGACCGGCTCGGGTGGCTGCAACGAACTCATCGGCACCTACACCCTGAACGGCCAGGCCCTGCAGATGCTGCGCGGCCCACGCCGCGAACTGCAGACCTGTGCGGCCGACATGGAGCGCGAACGCGCCTTCATGTTCGCGCTGCGCACCACCGAACAGTGGGCCATGCAGGGCCCGCGCCTGCGCCTGCTGGACCGGCTGGGCGCACAGGTGGCGGTGCTGGAGGCGCGCCCGGCGCCCTGACGCCCACCGATCGAACCTCCCGGGGTACACGCATCGGGGTGCCGGTGCGTCGATTCGTTCCCTGAACAGAGTCCTTCAATGACTCATGACGCGAACTCGTGCGTCATGTGCGTTGTGGTGCGCGCGCCGAAATAGATTGCGCGGCTGAGCGTTCTTGAGCCCAGGCCCTCTTTCAGAAGGGCCCATACGAACAATTCAAGAACCGAGGGAGGACATCCAACATGGGTTCGTTATTCCTGAGTTCATCTCCCGCGCGATGAGCCATTTCGACATCCTCATCGTCGAAGATCACCCGATGATGATCCGTTCGATCACGGCCAGCCTGGCGGTGCTGCACCCTCAGGCCCACGCGGACTGTGGCGTCGTGATCGTGGGCTCGCTGATGCAGGCGAAGAAGCGCCTGCTGCGGCGGCGCGAGCCGCCCAGCTTGGTCATTGCCGATCTCAATCTGCCGGATTCCCGGGGGTTGGCGACCTTGCGCGCCCTGCGGGAGGTGGCGCCGGGCATCGCCATCGTCGTCTTCAGCGCCAGCGACGACAAATCCACCGAGCAGGCCGCGCTCGACCTGGGTGCGCAGGCCTTCATCTCCAAGTCGGCGCTGCCTCAGAACTTCGTCCAGAAGCTCCAGCCTTTCCTGCCAGGATCGGCAACGCCGTGCGCTTTGGGTCTGTCGGTGCCGGCCAGCGAGGGGGAGGCACCACATCACCCCGTCGACCTGCTCACGGAGCGCCAACGTGCGGTGCTGGCCGAGGTGGCCAGTGGCTATCGCAACCGGGAGATCGCGTTGCGCCTCAAGATTGGTGAGCAGACTGTCAGCACCCATCTGAACACCATCTTTCAACGTCTGGGCGTGCAGAACCGGACTCAGGCCTCCATGCAATACATGGCATGGGTCAAAGCGCATGGCTTGCTGGGTTAGACCGCTGCTCACGGCGGCCCTGCTGTTCGGGACTTGGGCCGGTGCGGCCGCGATGGCGCTGGACCCCGTCACGGACCGAGTGCCGCTGTGGTCGGCGCTGCAGGCCGTGGCCGACCCCCAGGGCGAATACGGTCCCGAACAGATCGCTGCACGGGTCGCATCGGGTCAGGCGGCCCGCCTGCCGCACGCCAACCACGCCTTTCGCCAGGGCCTGCCTTACCCCTACTGGGCGCAGCTCACCCTGAACAACCCCGATGCCAAGCCCCGATCCTGGGTGCTCACCTACGAGTTGCCAACCCAGGATGAGGTGCGACTGTGGCTGCAGGACGACCGCGGGCAGTGGGTGGAGCATGCGCAACTGGAGCGTCTTCGTCCACTCGCCATCTCCTCCGGTCTGCTCTACCCAGCCTGGCGGCTTCACTTGCAGGGCCGGCAGGAGGTGCGCCTGATGCTGCGGCTCGATGGCTACAACCTCATGCGCTTTCCTCTGTTTGCGATGCAGGACGACGCCTTCGTGCTGACGCAGGGGAAGCTGCATCTGGGCATCGGCATGATGCTGGCCGTGCCCCTGGTGGTGGTGCTGTACGTGCTGACGCTGATCCCGGTGGCGGCGGACCGCTCACTGCCTCTGTTCCTGGCCATGGCAGCCTGCGAGATGCTGGGAGCCATGTGGGTCTCCGGCGCGATGCACCATTTGCTGCCGTGGCTGGATCGCTGGCAGACCGGGTGGCTGGGCTGGGCCGGCTACGTCGGCCTGCTCGGACTGAGCGCCTTGCACGCCCGGGTGTTTCTGGACACGCGCGCCGAGGACCCCATGGCGGACCGTTTGCTGAGCCTGGGCGCATGGCTCTGGCTGATGGTCGTGCCGCTGGTGGCAGGCCTCTGGCCCTACACCTCCCGCCGGATGCTGGTGATGGGCGGAACTGTCTACGCCTTCGCCATGATGGTCCTGGCCTTGCGCCACGCTATCCGGCGCGCGGAGATGCACCGCTTGCTGTTTCTGGCCGTGTGGGGGGTCTATGCGTTCTCGGGCCTGCTGTATGTGCTCTATCGGCTGATGGAACTGCCCATCCATGTCACCCTGATCTCCAACTTCGTGCAGGGCGCCCTGGTGGCGGCCTTGCTGGGTTGTGCGGTCAGTGCGCAGATTCTGCGCAGGCGCAACCTGCTGCGCGCCAGCGTCTCGCGGGCGCAAGACCGCAGCCTGCTTTACGCCGCCGCGCAGCACGACCTTCTGCAGCCACTGCAGAGCGTGAACCTGTACGTGCAAGCTTTGCGGGATGCACCCCTGCGCAAACAGGAGGGGCTTCTGCAAGGCATTGACGAAGCCATGAGAACCGTCAACGACTTCATGGTCAGCATGCGCCAGATGAGCACGAACGAGCAACCCGTGCTGGACCTCAAGGTGGTCAGCCTGCACGCCGTGCTCGAACCCGTGGTGCAGGAGTTTCGCCAGTGGACGCGGGCGCACCACATCACCCTGCGCTACCTGCCGGTGCACCGGCTTGTCCGCACCGACGTTTTGATGCTGCAGCGCATCGCCCGCAACCTGTTGTCCAACGCCTTGCGCTACACGGACGAAGGCGGCCGCATCCTCATCGGCTGCCGCCGCCGGCAGGGGCGTCTGTGGCTTATGGTGATCGACACCGGCATCGGCATGAGCGAGGCCGATGCGGCCCGGTGCTTCGAGGCATTCCAGCGCGGCGGCGAGCTGGAGCGCGTGCCCGAGGGCATGGGAATTGGCTTGTACAGCGTCAAGCGCATGGCGACCTTGCTGGGGCAGTCGACCAAGCTCGCTAGCGTGCGCGGCAAAGGAACTTCGGTGGGCGTGTCCGTGACGGAATGCGCCTCCATGTGAGAGGCATGCAGCTGGAGGACCTCAAAGCGCGAAGATCTTCCCCGGGTTCATGATGTTGTCCGGGTCGAGCGCGCGCTTGATGGTGCGCATCATGTCGACCGCGCCGGTGCCGGCCTCGGTCACCAGGAAGTCCATCTTGTGCAGGCCCACGCCGTGTTCGCCGGTGCAGGTGCCTTCCAGGCTCAGCGCGCGCGCCACCAGCTTGTGGTTGAGTTCCTCGGCCAGCGTGTGCTCTTCGGGCTTGTTGGGGTCGATCAGGTAGCCGAAGTGGAAGTTGCCGTCGCCCACGTGGCCGACGAGGAAGTAGGGCAGGCCGGCAGCGTCGGCTTCGCTCACCGAGTCCAGCAGGCAGTCGGCCAGGCGGCTGATGGGCACGCAGGTGTCGGTGGAGATCGCGCGGCAGCCCGGCTTGCTCTGGATCGCGGCGAAGTAGGCGTTGTGCCGCGCCGTCCACAGGCGCGTGCGCTCCTCGGGCGTGTCGGCCCATTCGAAGGCGTTGCCACCGAACTCGCTGGCGATCTCCTGCACCGTCTCGGCCTGTTCCTTCACGCTCGCGGGCGAGCCGTGGAATTCCATCAGCAGCATGTTCTCTTCGCGCAGGCCGAGCTTGCTGTGCGTGTTGACCATGCGCACGGTGTTGTGGTCGATGAGTTCGCAGCGCGCGATCGGCACGCCGAGCTGGATCACCTGGATCACGGTGTGCACCGCGGCTTCGATGGTGGGGAAGGAGCAGGTCGCGGCCGAGATGGCTTCGGGCAGCGGGTAGAGCTTGAGCGTGATCTCGGTCATCACGCCCAGCGTGCCTTCGCTGCCCACCATCAGGCGCGTGAGGTCGTAGCCGGCGCTGCTCTTTCTGGCGCGTGTGCCGGTGCGGATGACCTCGCCGCGCGCGGTGACGACTTCGAGCGCCAGCACGTTCTCGCGCATGGTGCCGTAGCGCACCGCGTTCGTGCCCGAGGCGCGCGTGGCCGACATGCCACCGATGGAGGCGTCGGCGCCCGGGTCGATCGGGAAGAACAGGCCTTCGCTTTTGACCGCTTCGTTGAGCGCCTTGCGCGTCACGCCGGGCTGCACGGTCACGGTCAGGTCTTCAGCGTTGATGGACAGCACGCTGTTCATGCGGCTCACGTCGATGCTGATGCCACCCTGCACGGCCAGCAGGTGGCCTTCGAGCGAGGAGCCCACACCGAAGGGGATCACCGGCACGCGGTGCTGGGCGGCCAGCTTCACGGCATCGGCCACGTCCTGCGTGCTCTCGGCGAACACCACGGCCACCGGCGGCGGCACCTCGTACACCGACTCGTCGCGGCCGTGCTGCTCGCGCACCACCAGGGCGGTGGAGCATTGCGCGCCGAATCGCGCCTGCAGGGCCGTGAGGAACTCGGCCGGGACGGCGCGCTGGTGGACTTCGGGGGTGAGGTGGCTCAGGGCGGTGGGGGCGTTCATGGGGCTTGTCTCCGGCAGCAGTGGGGTGTGCAGTCGGTCAGTTTAAGCCTTGGGGGCCGCCGTGTGCGGCCCGGGCGCCCCGCCCTCAGCGGCGGGCGGGCAGGAGGGCGGTGTGGGGGTTCAGGCGCACGGGACGCGGTGTGTCGGCCTGGCGCGAGGACGGGGTGAAGGCGGAGAGGGCGTGGCGCGTGGGCGGTGCGACCTGCACGCTGGAGAGACCGGCCAGCCCCAGGGCGCAGGCGGCCATCAGCTGCACGCTGCGTTTCTCGAAATCCGAGATGGAGAGCGGGGACTGGAGACGAAAGCGGGACATCGGTGTGACTCCTTTGAAACGGGGAACGAAGCCGCATTACGCCCGCATCATCGGCCCGGGCCAAGCGCTTTTGCCTGCCGTTGCGCTCTGCCAAACACCTTTGCCTCAGACACATTTCCCCTCATCCGGTTACGGGTTCCGGCCGGATGCCCGACCTCGGGGACAATCGCTGTCTCACCATCGGCCAACAAGAGGCATTTCATGGGCAACCGACTCACCCAGATCGCCACCCGCACCGGCGACGCCGGCACCACCGGGCTGGGCGACAACACCCGCGTTTCCAAGGACAGTCTGCGCGTGCACGCCATGGGCGACGTGGACGAGCTCAACTCGCACATCGGCGTGTTGCTGTGCGAGGAGATGCCCGAGGGCGTGCGCCAGCTGCTGGTGGAGATCCAGCACCAGTTGTTCAACCTGGGCGGTGAACTGTCCATCCCGGGGTTTGAACTGCTCAAGCCCGAGGCCGTGCTCGCGCTCGACGAGGCGCTGGCCACGCACAACGAGGCCCTGCCGCGCCTGCAGGAGTTCATCCTGCCTGCCGGCAACCGCGCGGCCAGCCAGGCCCATGTGTGCCGCACGGTGGCGCGCCGCGCCGAACGCGCCGTGGTTGCGTTGGGTCAAGCCGAAGAGCTGAAGGAAACGCCGCGCCAGTACCTCAACCGCCTGAGCGACCTGATGTTCGTGCTCGCGCGTGTGCTCAACCGCATGAACGGCGGTGACGACGTCTACTGGAAGAGCGAGCGTCTGGCCAAGGCCGACGCACCATGAGGGTCGCCGTCGCCGCCTGGCTGGTGCTGGGCCTGGCCACCGGGGTGGTGGGGCCTGCCGCCGCGCAAGGCAAGGGCAAGAAGGCCGACACGGCGAGTGAGGTGACGCTGGTGTGCGAGGCGGCCTACCAGCCCGCGCGCACCACGTGGACGCGCACCGTGCGCATCGGCTACGACAAGAAGCGCGTGCGCTCGGTGCACATCGACGGCGTGCCGGTCTACACCTTCACGGTGCGGGAGACCGTGATCCTCACTGCGGTCGACAACGAGCGCATCCAGATCGACACCGCCGCCCAGACCTGGACCAGCGACTTCCGGAGCCAGGCCACGGCGCAGGGGCGCTGCGAACGCGGCTGAGCCGCCGACCGGTCAGCGCGGCCCCAGCACCGCCATCGTGATGCGCGAGACGCAGGTGAGTTCACCCGCCTCGTTCGTCAGGTCGATCTGCCAGACCTGCGTGGTGCGGCCGATGTGCACCGGCCGCGTGACGCCGGTCACCCAGCCGCTGGTGGCGCCCTTGAGGTGGTTGGCATTGATGTCCAGGCCCACCGCGCGGTGGCCTTCGGGGCAGCTGTAGGCCGCACCGCACGAGCCCAGCGTCTCCGCCAGCACCACGCTCACGCCGCCGTGCAGCAGGCCATACGGTTGTTTGGTGCGGGTGTCCACCGGCACGCGGGCGCGGATGAAGTCGTCGCCGACCTCCAGGAACTCCACGCCGAGGTGTTGCACGGCGGTGTCCTTGTGGATGGCGGTGAGTTCGGCGACGGAGATGGGTTTTTTCCAGATGGGCAAGGTCGGGCTCCTGTGATGGTGGGGTCACTATAGGAGACGGCCGGTTTCCCACGCAGAAGGCGGCGAATGCCTACAGACGGCGGCGGCGCGCGCCCGCACCATCCAGGTTGGAGCAACCCCCTTCATGACACTCGCACGCCGCTGGGCCCTGGCCGCAGCCGCCCTGGTGGCGCTGTTGGTGTTCGCCTGCCTGGCCGTGTGGGCGTGGCTGCCCAGCGATGACGAGCTGGCGCGGCGGGTGGAGGCCGAATTCGAGGCCCGCCTGGGCCAGAAGCTCGTGGTGGGCGCGGTGCGCTGGCGCGTGCTCGGCGTGCCGGAAGTCGAGGTGCTGGACGCCCGCACCGAACAAGCCGAAGCCATCGAGGTGCGGCGCATCGCGATCCGCCCCCAGCTCATGCCCTTGTGGCGCAAGCGACTGGTCATCGACCGCCTGGAGGTGGATGGCGCCGTGGTGCCGCGCAAGGCGCTGGCCGCCTACCGGGGCAAGACCACGGACAGCCAGGCGGGCACGCTGGTCTTGCGCTCGATCGTGTTCACCGACGTGACCTACATCTCCTACAGCGAGGTGCCCCTGGTGTACGAGGGCGAGATCGAGCTGGACGAGGACCGTCGGCCGGGCCGCCTGCAGATCCGCCGGCCGGACGCGAATCCACCGGTCTCGCTGGACGCCACGCGCGACGGCCGAGCCGAAGGCGGCGCGGACCTCTACCAGCTGCGTGTGCAGGCGGGTGGCGGATCGGCGAACGGCCAGGCACGGCTGGCGCACCTCGGCCGACGGCCGCATGGTGCTCCAAGGGGAGCTCGCGCCACGGCGCGTGGACGTGGCTGCGCTGATGGGCGCCTTTCACCGGCGCTCGTTCGTCGGTGGCCTTGCCTCGGGCCAAACGGCACTGAGCGCCGAAGGCGACACGGCGGTCGAGCTGTTCCGCTCGCTGCGCACGCGCAGCGTGCTCGACGTGGAGCGCGCCCGCCTGCTGCGCATCGACCTGGACAAGGCCATCAAGTCCCTGGGCGAGGACCGCGCCGGCCAGACGCCGCTGGACAGCCTCAGCGGCGTCATGGCCACGCGCAACACCGAACAGGGCATGCGGACGGAGTTCACCGAGGTGAAGGCGGTGGCGGGCAGCTACAGCGCCACGGGCAAGGCCACGTTGCACCGCCAGCAGATCGACGCGCAAGGGGAGCTGGCGATCGGTGGCGGCATCGTGAGCGTGCCCTTCGCCGCGAAGGGGCCCACGCGCGAGCCGGCGGTGGAGATTTCCTGGGGCGCCCTGGCCGGGGCGGCGGTCGGCACGGCGATCCTGCCGGGCATCGGCACCGCCATCGGGTCCCGGATCGGCGGCGCGGTCAGCGGGCCGCCGAAGGTGGGGGCGGACAAGGCCGCCCCCGAGCGCACGCGCCGGTGAGGAGGCTCAGGCCTTGGGCGTGGCCCGGCCGCGGTTGAGCAGGGCGTACAGGATGATCGCGCCGAAGGTGGCCGTTCCGATGCCCCCCAGCGCGAAGCCGCCGAACTTCAGCGTGTAGTCGCCCGTGCCCAGGATCAGCGTGATCGCGGCCACCAGCAGGTTCTTGTTGTCGGAGAAATCGACCTTGTTGTCGACCCAGATCTTGGCGCCGGCGATGGCGATCAGGCCGAACACCACGATGGACACGCCGCCCATGACGGCCAGCGGAATGGCCTGGATCAGCGCGCCGAACTTGGGGCTGAAACCCAGCAGCACGGCCATCAGGCCCGCCACCAGGAAGATCGCGGTGGAGTAGATCTTGGTCGCGGCCATCACGCCGATGTTCTCGGCGTAGGTCGTCACGCCGGTGCCGCCCGCGCTGCCGGCCACCATGGTGCGCAACGCCGTCGCCGATGAAGGCGCGGCCCATGTACTGGTCCAGGTTGCGGCCGGTCATGGCGGTCACGGCCTTGATGTGGCCCAGGTTCTCCGCCACCAGGATGATCGCCACCGGCGCGATCAGCAGCATGGCGTTCATCTGGAACACCGGCGCGCTGAAGCTGGGCATGCCGAACCAGGAGGCGTTGGCGATGCCGGAAAGATCCAGCGGCTTGCCCATGCCCAGCCCGTTGGTGAGCACGGCGTAGAGGATGCTGGCGATGATCAGGCCCATGAGGATCAGCAGGCGCTGGACCATCCCGCTGGTGAACACGGCCACCAGCGCCACGCAGACGAAGGTGATGCCCTGCATCCAGGCATCGAAGCCGGTGGGCGCCATGTTCTTGATGGGGATGCCGGCCAGGTTCAGGCCGATCACCGCGACCACCGCGCCGGTGACCACCGGCGGCATGAAGCGCTCGATCCAGCCCGTGCCCACGGCCTGCACGATGGCGCCGATGAGGGTGTAGACCAGGCCGCAGGCGATGATGCCGCCCAGCGCCACGCCGATGTTGGCGTTGGGGCCCGGGCCCGCGTAGCCGCTGGCGGCGATCACCACGCCGATGAAGGCGAAGCTCGAACCCAGGTAGCTGGGCACCTTGCCGCCGGTGATGAGGAAAAAGATCAGCGTGCCGATGCCGCTCATGAGGATGGCGACGTTGGGGTCGAAGCCCATCAGGATGGGGGCGAGCACCGTGGCGCCGAACATGGCGATCAAGTGCTGCACGCCCATCACCGCCGTCTGTGCGCAGGGCAGGCGCTCATCGGGCGCGATCACGCCGCCTTGGTTGAGCGTGGAAGCCGATTTCTCCGTCCAGTTGAACATGCCCATGGCACGGTCTCCTCGTTGTCGTGTTGTGAAAAAAGGCGCCCCTCGCGCCGCAGGCATTGTGCCCGCAAAGCCTCTGAGCCGCAGCAGACTTAACACGCTTAAGTTTCGACTCCAAGGCGCGCAAAGTTTACGCAGAACCCCGCATGAGGGAGGCCGTTTTTCGCTCCTAAAGTGCGCCTTCACCCTTCAAACCCGAAACGCTGGAGACACCATGGAATTCCTCAGCACCGCCGACTTCTGGGTCGGTCTGGTGAAGATCATCTGGATCAACATCATCCTGTCGGGCGACAACGCCGTCGTCATCGCCCTGGCGGCGCGCTCGCTGCCGGCCGAGCAGCAACGCAAGGCCATCCTGTTCGGCTCGGGCGCGGCCGTGGTGCTGCGCATCGTGCTCACGGTGGTGGCGGCCAAGCTGCTGGAGCTGTCGTTCCTGCAGGTCATCGGCGGCGTGCTGCTGCTGTGGATCGGCTACCAGCTGCTCAGCGGCGACGAAGACGGCGAGGACGGGCACCACAAGGGCACGGGCACGATGATGGCCGCCATCCGCACCATCCTGATCGCCGACCTGGTGATGAGCCTGGACAACGTGATCGCCGTGGCCGCGACGGCGCAGGGCAACATGGTGCTGCTGATCCTGGGCCTGGCGATCAGCATTCCGCTGGTGGTTTTCGGCTCCACGCTGATGATCAAGCTCATGGGGCGCTTCCCGGTCATCGTGACCCTGGGCGCCGCCCTGATCGGCTGGGTTGGCGGCGAAACCGTCGTCAACGACCACCTGATGCAGGGCTACACCATGGCCCACCCCTGGCTGCACTACGTCGCGGCGGCCACGGGGGCGCTGCTGGTGGTGGGGCTGGGCAAGTTCATGCAGGCCCGCGCCACGAGCAAGGCCGAGGCCTGAGGGGGGCGCCAGCGCCCTGGCCCCGCCCGTCTCTCAACCGATCGCGGGCAGCACCTCGCCCCGGCTCTCGCCGAAGCCGATGCGCGCCGCGCCCGGCTTCTCGCACCAGCCGCGCAGGATCACCGTGTCGCCGTCTTCCAGGAAGCGGCGCTGCGCGCCGATGCCCGGCAGCGGCACGTCCTTTGTGCCGCCCACGCTGAGTTCCACGATGGCGCCGGCCTCGGCGTGCGTGGGGCCCGAGATGGTGCCGGTGCCCAGCAGGTCGCCGGGCTGCAGGTTGCAGCCGCCCACGCTGTGCTGCGCGACCATCTGCGCGATGGTCCAGTACTGGTGGCGAAAGCTCGTGGCCGAGAGGCGGTCGGGCGCGATGCCGCGCTCGCGATGCTCGCGCGACTCCAGCCGCACTTCGAGCTGCACGTCCACGCCGCCGCGCTCGCTGTTGGCCGCGCTGTCCAGGTAGGCCAGCGGCTGCGGCTCGTCGGCCGGGTGCGCGAAGGGCACGCGGTAGGGCGCGAGCGCTTCCAGGGTCACGATCCAGGGCGAGACCGTGGTGCAGAAGTTCTTGCCCAGGAAGGGGCCCAGCGGCGCCATTTCCCAGAACTGGTGGTCGCGCGCCGACCAGTCGTTGAGCAGGCACATGCCGAAGATGTGCTGCTCGGCCTCGGCCAGCGGAATCGGCTGGCCCATGGCGTTGCCCGGGCCGATGTAGAAGCCCATCTCCAGCTCGTAGTCGAGCCGGCGGCAGGGGCCGTAGACCGGCGCGGCGGCGCCCGGTGCCATGGCCTGGCCCATGGGGCGGCGAAACGCCGTGCCGCTGACCACCACGCTGGAGGCGCGGCCGTGGTACGCGATCGGCAGCCACTGGAAGTTGGGCGTGAGCGGGTCGTCCGGGCGCATGACGCGGCCCACGTTGCGCGCGTGGTGGATGGAGGTGTAGAAGTCGGTGTAGTCGCCGATGCGCGTGGGCACGCGCATCTCCACCTCGGCCTGCGGCACCAGGCTGGCGCGCAGCGCGTTCACGCCGGGGCCGTTGGCGCCGGTCTTGAGCAGGTCGAACAGCGCGTGGCGCAGCGCGCGCCAGGCGGTCGGGCCCAGGGCCAGGAAGTCGTTGAGCGCGTCACCGGTGCAGGCGTTGACGGCCTGCGAAGCCGGGCCCGAGACCGCGTTGTCGCGCGCGATCGCGGCCAGGTCGATCACCTGGTCGCCGATCGCCACGCCACCGCGGAAGGCCTCGCTGGAACCCTTGCGGCGGAAGACGCCGAAGGGCAGGTTCTGGATCGGGAAATCGGTGCCCGGGGCGTTGGCCGATTCGAGCCAGCTGCGGGTGTTCGCGTCGTGGGTGTGGTTGAGTTCCATGGTCATGCGGCGGTGGCTTGGAGGGCGTCGTCGAAGATGGCCACGGCACGGGTCCAACCCGCCGAGGCGCCTCGGATCTTGTGGGGGAAGCAGGAGATGAAGAACCCGTCGGCCGGCAAGGCCTCGAGGTTGTGCATCTTCTCGATGTGGCAGTAGCCGATGTCGCGCCCGGCCTTGTGGCCTTCCCAGATCAGCGAGGCGTCTTTCGTCTCGCCATACTTCTGCGCGGTGTGCACGAAGGGCGCGTCCCAGCTCCAGGCGTCGGTGCCGGTCAGGCGCACGCCGCGTTCCAGCAAATACATGGTGGCTTCATAGCCCATGCCGCAGCCGGCCGAGACGAAGTCGTTGTGGCCGTAGCGCGAACCGGCGCGCGTGTTCACCACCACGATCTCCAGCGGCTTGAGGGTGTGGTTGATGCGCTTCAACTCGGCTTCCACGTCGGCGGCCGTGACCACGTAGCCGTCGGCGAAGTGGCGGAAGTCCAGCTTCACGCCGGGCTGGAAGCACCACTCCAGCGGCACGTCGTGGATGGCGATCGCGGGCTTCTTCTCGCCCAGCGCCTTGTCCATGGTGGAGTGGAAGTGGTAGGGCGCATCGAGGTGCGTGCCGTTGTGCGTGGAGAGCTGCACCAGCTCCACCGCCCAGCCTTCGCCGTCGGGCAGGTCTTCCTTCTTCAGCCCTGGGAAGAAGGGCTCGATCTGCTCGAAGGTGTTGTCGTGCGTGAAGTACTGGATCTTGGGGGCGAACGCGGGCGGGTCGCTCACCACGTCGTTCTCCAGGTAGATGGACAGGTCGATGAATTTGCGGGGCATGGCGGTGTTCTCCAGTGGGGCGGTGATGTTGGGAATCAGGGGCGTTGCCAGCGCAACAGCGAGCGTTCGGCCAGGGCCAGCACCACGTTGCTGGCAAAGCCCATGGCGCCGAGCAGCACGATGCCGGCGAAGAGTTCGCTGGCCTGGAACGAGCGCGCGGCCAGCAGGATGGCCTGGCCCAGGCCGGGTTGCGAGGCGATCATCTCGCCCACCACCGAGACGATGAGCGAGACCGTCATCGACAGCCGCATGCCGGCCAGGATGTCGGGCATGGCGTTGGGCAGGCCGATCTTGAGCACGAAGGCCAGGTGGCTGAGTTCCAGCGAGCGCGAGACCTCGCGCAACTGCTTGTGCACGTTGCCAGGCCGTGCAGCGTGGCCAGCAGCACCGGCCACATGGCACCGAAGGCGACCACGGCCAGCACCATGCCGCCGGAGAGGCCGAAGAGCGCGATGGCCAGCGGCATCACGGCCGAAGCCGGCAGCGGGCGGATGAACTCCAGGGTCGGGCCGATCCATTCGCTGGCGCGCTGCGAGCTGCCGATCAGCGCGCCCAGGGCGATGCCCAGCGCGCTGGCCAGCACCCAGCCGCTGAACATGCGGCTGAGCGTGGCCCAGGTGTAGGCCGCCAGGTCGCCGCCGGCCAGGCCTTGCACCAGGCTTTGCAGCGTGGCCTGTGGCGTGGGCAGGAAGGCGCGGTTGACCCAGCCGCTGGTGCTGGCGGCCCACCACAGGGCGATGAAGGCGGCCAGCACGAGCACGGAGCCCGAGGCGCTGCCGAGCGCGTTCAAGGTGCGGTTGGTTTTGTGTGCGGCGCTCATTCGAAATCCTTCGTGCTCCGCACCGCGGTGCGAGCTTGCTTGGGGCGGCCCTGCGCGGCGCTCATGCGGCCTGCTCCCCCATGGCGCGCGCCACGCGGCGCTGCAGCGCGAGCGCGCCGACGTTGATGACGTAGCCCACGACACCGATCCAGGCCAGCCAGGCCAGCATCAGCGCCGGGTCCAGGCTTTGTTGCGCGATCATCATCGCGTAGCCCATGCCGTGCGGGTTGGCCGCGATCTCCACCGTGACGGCGACCACCAGGGCGATCGCCACGCCCAGGCGCAGCGCGACGAACAGGCGCGGCACGATGGCCGGGCCGATGATCCAGGCGAAGCGCTGCCGCGGCGTGAGTTCCAGCGCGCGCGCCACCTCCAGCAGGCGGGGCTCGACCTGTTGCACCGCGGCCTGCGTGAGCACCAGCATGGGCCACAGGCAGGCGAAGGCGACCACGCTGAGCTCCATGCGCAGGCCGAAACCGAACACCAGCATGGCCAGCGGGATCAGCGCCACCGACGGAATGGGGCGCGCGACTTCCACGCTCAGGAAACCGAGCTGCGCGGCGCGCCGCGACAGGCCCAACAAGGTGCCCAGCAGCAGGCCGCCGAGCGCGCCGATCAGCAGGCCGAGCGCGGCCGTGCCGAGCGTGAAGGCCGTGGCCTCCAGCAGCGAGCCGTCGGTGACCGCGCCGCCGAAGGCGCGCAGCGCGGCGCTGGGCGGGGCGATGGCATCGCTGCCCTGGCCCGTGGTGCGGGCCCAGATTTCCAGCGCGCCCAGCAGCAGGGCCGGGAACGCAAGGGACTTCAGCTTCATCGTTCAGTGCCCGAGGTAGTGGTAGAGCTCGCGGCGCAGGCGCAGGAACTCGGGGTGTTCCTTGGTGCTGAGCTGGTCGCGCGGCTGTGGCAGCGGCACGTCGATCAGCGCGGCCAGGCTGGGCAGCTCGGGCGTGGGGTTGCTGCGCAGCGCGATCACGCGGTCGCCCAGGTACAGCGCTTCCTCCAGGTCGTGGGTGACGAACATCACCGTCAGGCCTTCCTCGCGCACCAGGCGCGCCAGCTCGTCCTGCAGGGTCTCGCGCGTCATCGCGTCGAGCGCGCCGAAGGGCTCGTCCATCAGCATCACGTCGGGCCGCTGGGCCAGGCAGCGCGCGATCTGCACGCGCTGCTGCATGCCGCCCGAGAGCTGCGCCGGGAACTTGTGCCCGTGCGCGGCCAGGCCCACGGTTTTCAGCACGTGCTCGATGCGCGCGGGCCGTTCGGCCGCCGGCACGTTCGCCGCCTCCAGCGCCAGGCTCACGTTGGCCTGCACCGTGCGCCAGGGCAGCAGGGCGCGCCCGTAGTCCTGGAACACGAACGCCACCTCGCGGCTCGGGCCGGTGATGGGCGCGCCCTGGCGGCGCACGCTGCCCTGGCTGGGCGTCACGAAGCCGGCGGCGGCGCGCAGCAGCGTGGTCTTGCCGCAGCCCGAGGGGCCGATCACGCACACGAACTCGCCGCGCTTCACCGTCAGTTCGGTGGGTGAGAGGATTTGCCGGCCACCGAGTTCGATGGCGACGCGGTCGAAGTGCAGAACGGTATCGGTCATGGTCGAAGCGGCGCTGGCGTGGGGCGTGGCGTGCCTCACTTGGCGATCAGGCGCGCCACGTCGGGCACCGTCTTGAGCATGCCCTGGTCCTTCATGAGGTCGACCCAGTAGCTGAGCTGCTTCTCGGTCACCACCGCCATGGGGGGCGAGATCTGCACCTTGGCGATCACCTCGGGCGGCAGCTTGATGTACTTGCCGATGGCCGCGCGCACGGCAGCGTCGTTCTTCGGCTGGTTCATGAAGGCCGCGGCCTCCTGCACGGCCTCGCGGAAGCCGCGCGCGGCCGACGGGTTCTTGCGCACCCAGTCGCGGCGCGCGACGTGGATGATGGTGGGCTGGTTCTCGGGCAGGAAGGTCGAGTAGTACGAGGCCACGTAACCCACGCCGGAGTCGGTGATGCGGCTCATGAAGGGGTCGGCGCTCACCACGGCGTCCACCGAACCGCCGCGCAGCAGGTCGCCGTGCTGCGGGAACGAGGCTTCGACGAAGTTCACCTTGGTGTAGTCCACGCCCTGGCTCTTGAGCCAGGCGCGGAAGGTCACGTGCAGGAAGGCGCCCAGGCCGGGCACGCCAATCTTCTTGCCCACGCAGTCCTGGGCCTTGCGGATGCCGCTGCCGGCCTTGGCCACCAGGCCGAAACCGGTGATGGTCTTGGAGGTCACGCCGGCACCGGCGACCACCACGTGGTCCAGGCCGCCGTCCACCGACTGCAGGTACACGCTGGGCGTGGGGCCGCCGATCTGCAGCGAGTCGGCCTGCACCGCGGCCGGGATGGTGGAGTTGATCGGGATGAACTTGAGCTCCACGTCGAGCAGGCGCTTCTTGAAGTAGCCGTTCTCGGCCGCGACGAACACCGAGGCGAAGTCGGTCACGGCGGTGTAGCCGAACACGATCTTGGTGGGGCTCTGCGCGAAAGCCGGCAGGCTCACGGCGGCGGCGGGAACAGAGGCCAGGGCGGCCAGGGCGGTGCGACGTTTCATTGGGGTCTCCTGTGGTTGGTTTTGCTCGGGGGGCGGGGCGAAAGCGGGGGCGGGGGGCACAGCGCGGCGCGCAGTCCCCCCACGATGAAGCGCACCAGCCGCTCGGCGGCGGCCGGGTCGTTGGCGCGGTTGATGTTGAGCGAGAGGCGCTCCACGCGCACATCCACCAGGTGGTGCAGCAGGGCGCCGAGCGCGAACTGGTAGCCCCAGGCGGCCTCGGCGCGGCTGGCGCGCGGCAGGGCGTGGTGCAGCGCATCGATGAAGCGGTGCGCCAGCGGGTCGAAGAACTCGCGCAGCACGCGGTCGGACTCCTCGCCGTGGTAGGCCAGTTCGCGGCCGACCAGCTGGGCGTAGAACTGCCCCTCGGGGCTGGAGCGCATGCGGATCACCGGCGCCACGAAGGCCTCGACGATGCGCGGCAGGGTCTGCGGGTCGTCGGGGTCCTGCGAGGCGGCGTCCAGCGCGGCCAGCCGCTCCTCGATGGTGTGGCTCCAGTGCGCGAACACCGCGTGGAACAGGTCCTGCTTGGGGCCGTGGTAGTAGGCCACCAGCGCCAGCGGCACGCCGGCCTCTTCGGCGATCTGGCGGATCGTCACCGCGTGGTAGCCGCGCTGCGCGAACAGCTTCTCGGCCGCGAGCAGGATGGCCTGCTGGCGGTCGGGGCGGGGCGCGGCACTCTTCTGGCGACGGGCAGGCTCAGGCTTGCGGGACGGCATGGCGGTATTGAACATGTGTTCAAAAATGTTGTACACCCGTACAAACCCTGGGCCGGGTCGTGCGGAAGGCGGGCGCTGGTGTGTTACCAGTGCACCATGGGCAGGCCGGGCACGGGCGAGGTGAAGAAGGGGATGGTGGTGCCCATGAGGCTACCGATGTAGACCGTGCGCAGGTCGGGCCCGCCGAAGGTGACGCTGGCCATCCAGGGCGCCAGCGTGCCGCGCGCGCGCAGCATGTCCTCGGCGGTGAGCGTGCCGTCGTTCATGTGGTCCAGCAGCACCTTCGAGGCCTCGGGGTTGCCGTCGTCGAGCAGCAGGCGCCGCTCGCCCTGCGGCGTGAGCGCGATCAGCTGGTCGGTCATCACCAGCGTGCACCAGAGGTTGCCGAAGGCGTCGAACGCGATGCCGTCGGGGAAGCCGCCCAGGTGGGAGGGCCCGAACACCTCGCGGTCGGCCAGGGCGACGCCCTGGGCCGACTCCACCACGCGCATGCGGCTGATGTGCGGCCCGGTGGTCTCGACGATGTAGAGCCATTCCTCGTTCGCGTCGAAACGGATCTCGTTGGTGAAGTGAAAGCCGTCGGCCACCACGCGCAGGCCGCGTTCGTCCACCACCGCGATGTAGCCGTCGCGCACGCGGCTGCTGGCCGCCACGGTCCAGGGGTTCACGCGCGTGGAGACGGTGAGCCAGATGCGGTTCTTCGAATCGCGCAGCACGAAGTTGACCTTGCCGATCGCCTGGCCGTCGATGGTGTCGTGCAGCGTGCGCGTCTGGCCGTCGCGCGCCATCACCTCCAGCCGGTCGGTGCCGAAGTTGGCGATCAGCACGTCGCCATTGGCCGCGAAGGCCAGGCCGTTGGGCAAGGTGCCCTGCGTGTACTTGGCCTCCACGTCGTGCAGCGAAGCCTGCGCGGCGCTGGCGAAGCGCTGGTCGGCGCGCTGGCCGATGAAGCGCTGCTGCCCGTCGGCGCCGATGCGCGTGACGCCGCCGCGCGCGTCGGCCGCCCACAGCGTGCCGTCGCGCTCGGCCAGGATGCACTCGGGCCGTTGCAGGTCCTGGCCGATGGTGCGGATGGCGGCGCGGTCGACCTGGAAGCCGTCCAGCGGGTTGTTTGTCGAAGGCATGGTGGGTTCCCCGATGAGGCGGGCCGCGGGCTGCGGCCGGCGAAGGGGGCATTGAACGGTTGGCGCCGATTCTTGTACAACCGTACAAACCCTAGTCGTACCGGGCGCGGGCCCGGTCTAAGCTCGGCGCATGACCGCGCCCCACGTGCCCCAGATCCGCCTCTACCAGCAATGGCTCGCCGAGCACCGCGGCCTGCGTTTCGACGACTACGGCGCGCTCTGGCGCTGGTCCATCACCGACCTCGACGGCTTCTGGCAAAGCATCTGGGACTACTTCGAGCTGCAGTCGCCCACGCCGCACACGGCCGTGCTGGCGAAGAACGTGATGCCCGGCGCACCCTGGTTTCCCGGCGCGCGCATGAACTACGCGCAGCAGGTGTTCCGCCACGTGCGGCCGGCGCACGAGGCGGGTTTTTCCGCCGTGGTGAGCCGCAATGAAAAGGGCCGGCACGTGGAGCTGAGCTGGCCCGAGCTGCGGCGCCAGGTCGCCTCGCTCGCGCAGCACCTGCAGGCCCAGGGCGTGCAGCCGGGCGACCGCGTGGCGGCCTACCTGCCCAACATTCCCGAGGCCATGGTGGCTTTTCTCGCCACGGTGTCCATCGGCGGCGTGTGGAGCATCTGCGCGCCCGACATGGGCACCAACGCCGTGCTCGACCGCTTCCGCCAGATCGAGCCGGTGGTGCTGATCGCCTGCGACGGCGTGAGCTACGCCGGCCGCGACCACGACCGCCTGGCGGTGGTGGCCGAGCTGCGCGCGGCCCTGCCCACGGTGCGCCACGTGGTGCTGCACACCAACCTGGCCGAAGGCGAGGCGGCGCAGGCCGAGGCGCTGCAGGCCGCATCGCCCTGTGCCAGCTTCGCGGCCGCCACCGCGCGCGACGATGCCGCCACCGCCGCCTTCGAACCCTTGTGGCTGCCGTTCGACCACCCGCTGTGGATCGTCTATTCCAGCGGCACCACCGGCCTGCCCAAGCCCATCGTGCACGGCCATGGCGGCACGGTGATCGTGGGCATGGCGCTCAAGATCCTGCACAACGACGTGGGCTGCAGCTACCACCCCAACAGCTGGGGCGAGCGCTTCCACTGGTACAGCTCCACCGGCTGGGTGATGTGGAACGCGCAGACCAGCGGCCTGCTCAACGGCACCACCTGCGTGATCTACGACGGCAACCCCGGCGGCAGCAAGGACAAGCCCGACTGGACCACGCTCTGGCGCTTCGCCGCCGAGTTGGGCGTGACCTTCTTCGGCGCGGGCGCGGCCTTCTTCGCCAACTGCATCAAGGCCGGCGTCGACCTGGCCGCGTGTGGCGACCTGTCCGCCGTGCGCGCGCTCGGCACCACCGGATCACCGTTGTCGGAAGACGCGCAGCGCTGGGGCACCGATCAGTTCCGCCGCATCGCGAAGAGCGAGGCGCAGCAGGACATCTGGTGGTGCAACATTTCGGGCGGCACCGACTTCGCGGGCGCTTTCATCGGCGGCAACCGCGAGCTGCCGCAGACGCCCGGGCGCATGCAGTGCCGGCTGCTGGGCTGCGCGGTCGAAGCGTGGAACGAGCAGGGCCAGCCGGTGATCGACGAAGTGGGCGAGCTGGTGTGCGCGCAACCGATCCCGTCGATGCCGCTCTACTTCGTGGGCGACGTGGACCACCAGCGCCTGATCGGCAGTTATTTCGACACCTACCCGCCGGGCCAGGGCCGCAAGCCCGGGGGTGGCGACCTCGGCCCTGAGGCCGGCGCGGTCTGGCGGCACGGCGACTGGCTGCGCATCGGCGCGGACGGCTCCTGCGTGATCTACGGCCGCTCGGACGCCACCATCAACCGCCATGGTCTGCGCATGGGCACGAGCGAGCTCTACAGCGCGGTCGAGGCCCTGCCCGAGGTGATGGACTCCATGGTGGTGGACCTCGAGTACCTCGGGCGCGAGAGTTACATGCCGCTGTTCGTGGTGTTGCGCGAAGGCACCGTGCTCGACGATGCGCTCAAGGCGCGCATCAACGACAGCATCAAGACCGCGCTGTCGCCGCGCTTCGTGCCCAACGGCGTGTTTCAGGTGGCCGAGATTCCGCGCACGCTCTCGGGCAAGAAGCAGGAACTGCCGATCAAGAAACTGCTGCTCGGCCAGCCGCTGGAGAAGGTCATCAACCGCGAGGCCATCGCGCAACCCGGGCTGCCTGGATTGGTACGTGAAATTCGCGGCTTCGCGGGCGCGGGCGTAGCTGCTCTGCCAGGTTTTCGCGCCTGCACCTCGTGGTGCCCGCGAGTGCCGGGCGCTCTGCTCCGCGGGTGTCCCCCGGCGGCTGGTGCCGCCTCCTCCTTGACCCCGCTGCGCAGAGCGCCCGGCACTCGCGAGCCGCAGCGTGCTGAGGGTGGGCGGGGGTGTTCGACCGTCCGCGTGCCACAGAGGGGGAGGTCACCGGGTGTCCGGCGCAGCGGCGTAAAGGAGGAGGGGCGGCGAAGCCGCCCCGGGGGACAGCCGCGGAGCCGGGCACCCGGCGGCCTCCCCCGTTCGTGTCGGCGTGAACCCTCAGTTCGCCACCGTGAAGCGCTGGCGGGTGTGCTTGGGCGTCTCGATTTCGTCCACGATCGCCACCGCCAGATCAGCCACCGAGATGCCGGCAGGCGCTTCGCCCTGGCCGGGCAACAACTGGTCACCACCCGTGCGGTACTGGCCCGTGCGCTCACCCGGCGCCAGTGCGATGGGGGGAGAGATGAAGCTCCATTCCAGTTCCTTCTCACCCCGCAGGCGCGTGAGCAGGTCGCGCGCGGCCAGCGCACCCTGTTTCCACTCGGCCGGAAACTCGGGCGTGTCCACCAGCTGCAGACCGGGCGCCACCTCCAGGCTGCCCGCGCCGCCGACCGCCAGCACGCGCTGCACACCGGCCTGCTTCGCGCCGGCCAGGATGCCGTCGTAGCCCAGGCCGAACAGGCGGTGGATCTCGGCCTCGCTCCAGCCCGGGTTGTAGGCGCTCACGATGGCGTCGTGGCCGGCCACGGCCCGGGCCACCTGCGCGGCGTCGGTCACGTCGGTCTTCACCACCTGCAGCCGGGGCTGGGCGGCCAGCTTGTCGGGGTGGCGGGCGAGGGCGGTCACGCTGTGGCCGCGCGAAAGCAGTTCGGTGAGCACGGCGCTGCCGACGAAACCGGTGGCACCGATGAGGGCGATCTTCATGACGGGACTCCTGAAAAGGTTGGGATGGATCTAGTGTCCTGGCTACACGAAAAGCGCGGTAGGCGGCAAAATCCGCTTTCTTCTTGTAGAAAATCTAATCAATGAGCAGCGAAACCACCGCCTGGACCGACAAGCTCAAACGCATGGCGCTGTTCGCGGAGATCGTGGACAGCGGCTCGCTGAGCGCCGCCGCTCGCCGCCTGGGCAGCACACCCTCGGCCGTGAGCCAGCAGCTGCGCCTGCTCGAAGAGGCCCTGGGACTGGTGCTGCTGCACCGCTCCACCCGCCGCCTCACGCTCACCGAGGCCGGTGAGCGTTATTACCCCGCCTGCGCCGCCATGGTCGCCCAGGCCCGCAGTGCCGACCAGGCGCTGGAGCGCCTGCGCGACGAACCCGAGGGCGAGCTGCGCCTGGCCGCGCCGATCGGCTTCGGCGAGCTGCTGGCCAGCGCGCTCGAACCGCTGCGCCGCCACCCCCGGCTGCGGCTGCACCTGTTGCTGGACGACACGCCCATCGACCTCATCGGCGAGCGGGTGGACCTTGCGCTGCGCGTAGGCCGCTTCACCGATTCTTCCCTGGTCGCGCGCCGCCTGGGGGAACTCCAGCGCCAGCTCTGCGCCGCGCCGCGTTACCTGGCCGAACGCGGCTGGCCGCGCCACCCAGGCGAACTCGCCGGGCACGACTGGCTGGGCCTGCCGCCGCGCGGCACGGCGGTGGACACGCTGAGCTTCCAGGGCCCGCAAGGCGAGCGCGAAGAGGTGCGCGTCGAAGCGCGCCTGCTGGCCTCGCAGGTGACCGCGCTGCAGGCCATGGCGCTGGCGGGATGGGGTCTGTACGTGGGCATGGCCGACGACGTGCGCCAGGCCCAGGCCGAAAGGTCGGCTTGCGCCCGTGCTGCCGGACTGGCGGCTGGAGCCGGCGGCGGTGTTTGCGGTCACGCCCCGGCGCGGCGAACAACCGGCCAAGGTGCGCCATGCGCTGCAGGCCCTGCAGCAGCACTTCGCGGCCCGGCCGGGCTGAGCGCCTCTTACAGCGCGGCGAGCTTCGCCATGCCCCAGGCGACCACGCCCACCTGCACCAGGTTGAGCAGGATGCCCGCCATGTGCAGGCGCCGGAAACTCGGGATGGCGGAGGCGTCTCCGCCCGCGATCCGTTCCCGCAGCGCGTCCATGCGCGGGACGACCCAGCGGCGCACCGCGAAGACAAAGGCCGCCACACCGCCCATGGCCAGCCCCACCGCGACGCGGCCCACCGCCAGCTGGCCCAGGCCCCCGAGGCTGGCGGCGACCACCACCACCGAGTAGTAGTAGTTGAACAAGCCCCGGACGAAACGCGCGTCCTGCGGCGTGTCGTGTTTCAGGATGAGCAGTGGCGGCGACGCAAAGGTGAAGAACACCATGGGAAAGATCAGCGCGACCAGCGACAGCAGCACGACAGCCTTGGACAGCATGGGGTTCTCCTTGCCGCGGTGGTCTCGGCTGGGGCGCCGCGGGCCATGGGGGCCGGCTGATGCTCATCCGCCAAACTGACGGATGACTTACATCGCACGGCCACCCGTCCGCTGCGGTGCTTGCCGCCACGGGCCTCAGAGCGGTGCGTCGCTGGAAGGGGTCTTCGTGCTGTGGGTGAGGCCCATGTGGATCCCGCTGCCGGCATGGGACCACAGCCGCTTCGCCAGTTCTTTCGAGTGCTGTTGGGCCGCCCGGTCCTTCAGGGCCGACAGCGCCATCAACAGGTCGAGGGGCCCTTTTTGGGCGGCCTCCTTCAGCCCCTCCTGCCAGTCGCTCGGCAGCGGCACGCCACGGGACCTGAAGTGGACTTGAATCCACTGGCGGGCTTTCTCCGTGTCTCGGTGGATGGCCTGGCGCAGGGCGGCCACACCCATGCGGCTCAAGGCCTGAAGCGACTTCACAAGGCCCTTGTACGAGCCTGCCGCGATCTCTGGATGGAGCGCCCGCATTTTCTGCAGTTCGGCGGCGCCCGCGATCTTTTGCGACCGCAGGAACTTGGCCGACCAGAAGGGATTGCCCGTGGCGTGGCCCCTTTTCAGCTGGTCGAGCTCGGTCTGGATCGCCTGGATGTTCTTGGCGCGGGCGGTCTTGTTGGGCCACGCCAGCGCGGCGCGGTAAAAATTGAGCCGGTTCGGGTCCAGCGGGTGGCCCAGCCTCGGTGTCGACGTCGCCACGCCGTGTTGTTGGGCGAGCTTCTCCAGGCGAAAGAACGCCTGCAGATGGGTGACGCAGCCGGATGCGTCGGGCGCGGCTTCCGCGCGCTCCCTGGCGGTGTGCAGCTGCGCCTCGAGGCAGGCCAGGGCGGTCTTGCGCTGGCGAGGGTCGCGGCTCTGGAGCGCCTTCTCCAAGGCCCCAGGGGCGCTGTACAGCGCGGCCTGGTGCGTGGGGTCCGCCGACGCCAGCGACAACTTCCCAAGCGAGGTGGAGGACAGGTTCAAAGGGGAGAGGGGGCTGCCCAGGCAACGCTCGAACAGGTACCGGATGAACGCGCCTTCATCGTTCAGGCGGTAGCCCTTAAAACCGAACACACCACCGCCTTCGCCGGCACCGATCGTCCAGGTGTCCAGTTTCTGCCCCGACAGTTGTCGGGCCATCGCCAGCGCGTGCTGGACGTCCGGGTCCTCCACGGAGCGGCCCGCCGTTTCGCAGCGCAGGCGGAGCTCGCGCAAGGCCGCGAGGCGGCAGAGGGCCTCGGGAAAGCCGCCACCCGTGGGGTAGGCATGCAGTGAGGCCACCACCTTGGACAGGGTCTGGCCCCGCAGTTTTTCGGACACGGACAGGAATTGCTGCAGCAACCGCAGCACGGCATCCACGTTGCGTGCATCCATGTCGTGGAGGGAGGTGATGCCCAGCGCGGCATAGAACGCCTCGCCTTCTGAAGGCATGCCCTTGACGGTGGCTTCCACGAGCGCCTGCACGTGCGGCACGAGCTGCCGTTTGCCGGCCGCATCGCTGGCCTGGCAGATGGACATGAACGACGCCAGCGTGTCGGTCTGCAAGGGCGCGGTCCGAGCGTGCCCTTGCAGGACGGTCAGAAAGCCGCCCGCGTCCCGCGGCGAGATGCCGTAGCCGTTCTGAAGGACCTGCTGGTACTTGACGTTGGCGAAATCGTGGTCGTCGCGCAGGCATATTTCGATGTTGCGCCACTGGCCGCCGGCGATCCAGCCGGCGACGGTGGCGCGCGCCTGCGCCTCCTGTTTCGCCTCGTGGCGGCGGGTCTGCAGCAGGTCCCAGGCGTCTTGCGGCGTGTTCATCACCTCGTGGGTGTGCACACACAGGCGGCGCAGGAAGGGCTGGAAGCCCTCATCGTTCCAGTGCCGGTGGATGAGCCGCGGGGTCAGGGACGATTGGCGAAGGTCCCCCATGCCGGTGCCCGGCGCGAGGTGCCGGGTCCAGCGCGGTTGGACCGGCTCGGCCGGGCGGGCGATGTCCGTCGGCGCGTGGCCGAGGGCTTGCCACCGGTCCAGGGCCATCAGCTGGTCCCAGGCGGAAACGTCCGAACGCGCATGGAAGCGCCGCAGCGCCTCGGCCTCCGACGGGGAGCTGGCCTGCGAGCCCAGCTGCACGATGAGCCGGGTGAGCGGCTCGCGGTCGCCATGGATGGCCGCGTCGATCACCGAGGGCGAGAGGCCGAGGGCGATCAGCATCTGCCGGGTGCGGTGTTGTGTGGTTGGCGCCAGAAGCCGATCGACCAGGCTGCGCGCGATGGCCTGGATCGGGCGACCCTGGTCAGGGTCGGCCAGGCCCGGCATCGCGCCGGTCTTGCGGTCGTGGTGGGCCGCCACCGCGCGGCAGGCCTTGTCGTGGCGCTTCTGCTCAGCGGCCCTGACCTTGGCGCGAATGCCGTACCACAGCATGTAGCCGCCCGCGAGGAGGATGCCCACCAGGCCGGGGATGCCCATGGTGGCGGCGCCGAACAAGGCGCCGCCGCCCAGCGCGGTCAGCGCTGTGGCTGCCACGGCGCCCCCCAGGCTGGTGCCGCCGTAGATGCCGCGGATCCAGCCGTGCAGGTCCAGCAGGTTGGCGTCCAGCCGTTTCAACTCCCGCCATTGGTGGCGGTGCTCCATCAGCTCCAGCAACTCGGGGCAATCCGCGCCGTGGGCTTCGAAGACGTTCTTGTCGAACCGCTCGGCCAACAGCAGCGTCTTGCGCTCCCGGCGGGCATCCATGCCCTCGCAGACGGCCTGCAGGATGTGGAGGACGCCCGTCACCATGTTCATGGAGCCGGAGAGGTAGGGCAGGGCGACGGCGATGTTCTTGGCCGCGCCGGTCAGCGGCCCGCTGGTCGACAGGCCGCTGACCACGGCCGACGGGACGGTCTTGAGCAGGGAGAGCGAGCCGAAACCGACGTCGCGCACCCCGGCCAGCAGGCAGCGGGGGATGAGATGGCCCGGCTCCAGGCACTGCTTGAACGTCGCCGCGTGGGTGTCCGCCAGCGCCCGCAGTCTGGCCTGAGCTTCCTTGAGCAATGACAGGTCGCGCGGGTTCTGCGCGCCTGGAGGCCGTCGCAGGAACTCCGCCTCCAGGCCTGCCAGGGCCTGGAGGCCGGACGCCGCGCTCAGGTAGACGCGGCAGGCTTCCAGTTCCTGCTCGCGGCCCGCCAGCGCGCCGCGGATGCCGTCCCAGGTGATCTTGGTGTCGCCCGCCTGTCCCAGGCCGACGACCAGCGCCGGCAGGTTGTGCAGCCCCGAATTCGGGTGCTCGGCGCCCGTCTGGAAATCGATGCCCGTCCCGAAGCCCGCGCCGACGGTGGCGTACAGCAGGACGCACCACACTGGGTAATAGTGTTGGGCGGAAACGAGGGGGTCGAGGTCGTCCTTCAGGGGGGTGAAGGCCACGCTCTGGAGGATGTCGGCCACCCGCTGCTGGACGTCGAGGGAGGGCCCCTCGGCCTGCAAAAAGGACGGCCGCAAGAGCTCGAGGGGAATCTGGCTGGCCTCCCAGGCGGAGTCGGAGGGCGACGATCCGTTGGCCGGGGAGTGGGCGTCTTCGATGAGCGTCCTCTCATCGGAGTCCACCGTCTGGTCGCCGAAGGGCAGAGGGAATGAATAGACCGGCAAGCAGGCGCTGATGGTGCTCAAAATGTCCTCCCTGTTTCAGTTTCGTGGGTGAAAGAACTGAAACAGGGAAGTGATCCGAATCTCCTGCGGGGTTCGGTCTGGCGACCCCAGGGATTTCCCAGGGGAGGCGCCCCGGGCCGCCGAAAGGCCTCGTTCAGCCGCGCCGGCTCACCAGCACGATGCCCAGCGCCACGCCCACCAGCGCCACCACCAGCTGCGGCGTGAGCGGCTCGTTGAGCAGCACCACGCCGAACACCAGCGCGAACACCGGGGTGAGAAAGGTGAAGGTCGACATCTGCGTGGCAGGGTAGTGCCGCAGCAGCCACATCCAGGTGAGGTAGCTCGCGAAGGCGCCGACCACGGTCTGGATGCCCAGCGAACCCCAGGCGCGCGCCGAGTAGTCGAGTGACCACACCTCGCCCAGCGCGAGCGAGATGAAAGGCGCGACGACCGCCGTCACCGCCACCTGGTAGAACAGGGTTTTCTCCGCGCTCGCGCCCGAGAGCTTCGTGGCTCGGATGGTGAGCGTGGTCAGGCCCCAGAGCGTGCCGGCGGCCAGCGCCATCGCGTCGCCCAGCCACGCACCGGCCACCGGTGAGCCGTGCATGAAACCTTCGCTGAAAGCCAGCGCCACGGCGGCGAAGGCGATCACCAGGCCCACCCACTGGATGCGCCGCAGCCGCTCGCCTGGCACCACGCGCGGCAGCAGCAGCGCCACCACGAAGGGGCTGGTGTAGAGGAACACCGTGAGGCGCGATGCGCTGGTGTGCAGCAGCCCGAGGTAGATGAAGGCGAACTCGCCGGCGAACAGCGAACCCGCGAGCAGGCCGGCCTTGAGCGTGCCGTCGCGCGTGAACAGCGGCACACCGCGCACCCGGCACCAGGCCCAGATGAGCACGGCCGCGCCCCAGAAGCGCAGCGAGGCCTGCCACAGCGGCGGCACCTCGGCCACGGTGTCCTTGATCAGGATCTGCTGGAAACCCCAGAAGGCGCAGCACACCACGAGCAGGGTGATGGCGAGGGAGTCGAGGTGGGTCTTGCGGTCGGCCGGTGAAGTCATGCCGGCGATTGTCGGCGCGCGCCGATGTCCCGGCTGTCGCGTGGGCTTCGTGCGGGGTCAGCCGGGCTGCGCGAGCCGGCGCAGCTGGTCCTTGAGCCGGCGCACCTCGGCCGCGCTCAGGGTGCCGAGCACCGCCGCCTCGTGCTCGCGCGCCTGCGCGATCAGCGGCGTCACCTTTTTCTGGCCGGCGGGGGTGATGTTCACCAGCGTGCGGCGCTGGTCGGCCGGGTCGTCGCGCAGCGCCACCCAGCCCTGGGCGGCCAGGCGCTGCACGAGTTTGGTCACGGTGGGTTGCTGGCTCAACACCTCGAACGCCAGCTGGCCCACCGGCATGGGTGGACGGCCGGTGAGCGTGGCCAGCACGCGCCATTCGATGCTGCTCAGGCCGGCGTCGCGCACCACGGCGTCGAAGTCCTTGAACAGCGCATGGTTGGCCTGCCCGAGCAGGTAGCCCAGGTAGTCGTCCGTGAAGCGCTCCGCCGTCATCGCCTTCAGAGCGGGTGCTCGGTGTAGAAGCGACCGCCGTGGAACAGCAGCGGCGAGGCCTCGGGCCGATGCCGGCAGCGCTCCACCTCGCCCACGAAGATCACGTGGTCGCCTTCGGCGTACTGGCTGCGGTTGAAGCACTCGAAGCTCGCGGCGGCGCCGTCGAGCAGCGGCGCGCCGCTGGCCCCGCTGGTGAAACCCACGCCGGCCCAGCGGTCGGTGTCGCGCGCGGCAAAGCGCTCGGCCAGCGACTGCTGGTCGGCCGCGAGCACGTTGATGGCGTAGTGCCGGCCATTCGAGAACGCGGCCATGGAGCCCGCCACGCGCGCCAGGCTCCAGAGCACCAGCGGCGGCGACAGCGAGACCGAGTTGAAGGAGTTGGCCGTCAGGCCCACGAGATCGCCGCTGTCGGTGCGCGCGGTCACGATGGTCACCCCGGTGGCGAACATGCCCAGCGAGGCGCGGAACTCGTGCGCCGAAAAATCAGGGGGCCGGGCCTGGTGGCCGGCGGAGCGGGCTGGGGACATGGTTGGAATTTATATGAAAATTCATGAATAATGGCAATGCCGGCTGCAAGACCCTGACGCGGTCCGGCCCAAGACAAGGAAAGCCCATGCTGCAGGAGCGGACCGAACCCGCCTGGATCGATGCCTTCGAAACCGTGCTGCGCCGCTGCGCGGTGCAAACCGGCGATACGGTCGGCGATTCTCGGCGAAAGCCAGAGCCGGCCCGTGCTGATGGAACTGGCGCGGCTCGCGGCGGCCCGCCTGGGGGCGCGCAGCTTCACGCTCACGCTGCCCTCGGTGTTCAGCACCGGCGAGCCGGTCTCGCGCTCCACCGGCGCCAGCCCTGCCCTGCAGCAACTCGCGCCGGTGATTGCCGCGCTGTCGGGTTGCACGCTGGTGGTGGACTGCACGGTCGAGGGCCTGATGCACGCGCCCGAGTTGCCCGCCATCCTGAAAGGCAATGGCTTCACCCAGCCGCGCGTCGTCTACGTGAGCAACGAACACCCCGAGGCGCTGGTGCGGCTGCTGCCCGACGACGCGACCGAGGCGCGCGTGAAAGACCACGTGAAACGGGTGCGCGGCGCCCAGGCCTTGCGCGTGAGCTCCGCCGCCGGCACCGACCTCACCATCTCGCTGCAGGGGGCGGTGGTGGGTGGCAACTGGGGCAGCACCACACGCGCCGGCACGCTCACGCACTGGCCCGGTGGCATGGTGCTGGCCTTTCCGGCGGCCGGCAGCGTCCACGGCACGCTGGTGCTGGCCGAGGGCGACGTGAACCTCACCTTCAAGCGCTACATCGAGCGCGCCATCACAATGACCATCGAGAACGACCACGTGACGCGCATCGACGGCAGCGGTGTGGACGCCGAGCTGCTGCGCAGCCACTACGCGGCCTGGAACGAGAAGGAGGCCTACGCGGTGAGCCATGTCGGATACGGCCTCAACGAAGCCGCGCGCTGGGACAGCATGGCGCTCTACGACAAGCGCGATTTCAACGGCACCGAATTGCGCGCCTTCGCGGGCAACTTCCTCTACAGCACCGGCGCCAACGAAGTGGCCGGGCGCCACACGCGCGGTCACTTCGACTTCCCCCTGCGCGGCTGCACGGTGGCGCTGGATGGCCGTGTGGTGGTCGACGCCGGCCGGGTGGTGGCCGCATGATCCCGCGCTTCACGACCCTGGGCAGCGGGCCCACCGTGCTGATGCTGCACGGCATCGGCGGCGGCCACGTCGCGTTCGCGCCGCAGGTGGAAACGCTGGCCGCCGCGGGTTACCGCGCGGTGGCCTGGGACATGCCGGGCTACGGCCACAGCGCGCCCATCGAGCCCTACACCTTCAAGGGCCTGGCGCAGAGCTGCATCGACCTGATCGACGCGCTGCAATGCGAGCACGTGGTGCTGCTGGGCCACAGCATGGGCGGCATGGTGGCGCAGGAGGTGGTGGCGCGCCGGCCCGAGCGCGTGAGCCGGCTGGTGCTCTGCGGCACCTCGGCCGCCTTCGGCAAGCGCACCGACGGCCGCAGCGCCGACGCCTGGGCGCAGCAGTTCATCGCGCAGCGCACCGCGCCGCTGGACGCGGGCCAGAGCATGGCCGAGGTGGCGCAGCGGCTGGTGCCGCAGATGGTCGGCCCCGGCTCCCTGCCCGAAGGCCTGCGCCTGGCCGAGCACTGCATGGCCGGCGTGCCCGCCGCCACCTACCGCCGCGCGCTGGATTGCCTGGTCACCTTCGACCGCCAGGCCGCGCTGGGCGACATTCGCGTGCCCACGCTGCTGATCGGCGGCGAGTTCGACCGCGTCGCCGCGCCCGCGGTGATGAAGCAGATGGCCGAGGCCATTCCCGACGCGCGCTACGCCGAACTCAAAGGCATCGGCCACCTGATGAACCTGGAGGCGCCCGACGACTTCGACGCGCTGCTGCTCGACTTCCTGGCGCAGACGCGCGCGCTGCACTGAGCGGCACTTTCCAAGGCGGTCCATGCGGCGAATCCACCTTGCTCTGGCGCACCGCTCTGGTGCTGGCCGCACTGGGGGCCGGGGCCGAGCCCGACGAGGCGCTGCTGGGCAAGGCCCAGGGTTATCCGGTGGGCAACGCCACCACCTGGGGCAACAACCCCTACCGCGTCGGGTCCTGGTCGGCGCTGGACCGTGTGCCGGGCGTGCACGTGGCCCGGGTGGCGCCGGCATCGCACGCGCGGCCGCTGCCCGCCATGGCCGCGCCGCCCGCCGTGCACTACCGCCACCGCGAGCACAGCTACTCGCTGGACGACTACCTCGAGCACCAGCGCGCCACCGGCCTGCTCATCCTCAAGGACGGGCAGATCGTGGCCGAGCGCTACCGCTACGGCCGCGAACCCGGCGCGCGCTTCCTGTCCTTCTCCATGGCCAAGAGCGTGACCTCGCTGCTGGTGGGCATCGCCCAGGCCAAGGGCCTCATCGCCTCGCTCGACGACCCGGCGGAGAAATACGCCCCCGCGCTGGCCGGCACGCCCTACGGCGCCACGCACCTGCGGCACCTGCTCACCATGACCTCGGGCCTGCAGTTCAGCGAGCGCTACGACGGCAACGACGACGTGACGCGCCTGGCCGTGGCCTTCATGCAGTCGCCCCGCGGAGCCATGGAGGTGTTGCAGACCATCACGCAGCGCAACGCGCCGCCCGGCGAGCGCTTCGCCTACGCCAGCGGCGAAACCGAGGTGCTGGGCTACGTGTTGCGCGGCGCCACCGGCCAAGGCCTGGCCGCGCTGACCCAGGCCTGGCTGTGGCAGCCCATGGGTGCCGAGCACGAGGCGTTCTGGCGCACCGGCGGCGACGGACAGGAAGGCGCCTTCGCCTTCTTCAACGCCTCGCTGCGCGACTGGGGCCGCCTGGGCGTGCTGCTGGCCGACAACGGCCGCGTGGGTGAGCACCAGGTGGTGCCGCGCGACTACCTGATGGACGCCACCGACGAGTACCGACAGAGCCACGCGCTGCGGCCCGGCCGCAGCATCCCCTATTACGGCTACGGCTACCAGTTCTGGCTGCTGCCCTTCAAGGAGCGCACCTTCCTCATGCGCGGCGTGCACGGGCAGCACCTGTTCGTGCAACCCGCCAGCGGCCTCGTGATGGTCGTCACCTCGGCCTGGGAGCACCCCGGCGGTGGCGGGGACGACAACGCCCGGACTGAGACCGACGCGCTCTGGCGAGGCGTGCTGGCCTCGCTGGGCGGGCGCATCGACTGATCCTTTTTCCCCTCGTTTTCAAGGGACACACCCATGGACGCCTTCCCCTCCCTGAGCTTCACCCCCGCCGTGGGCGACCTGCTTTTCACCCCGCTGCAGCGCGAGCTGCTCCAGCGCGCCCACACGCTCGGCCGCGACCGCTTCGCAGCGCGCGCGCCGCAATGGGACCGCGAGGCCAGCTTCCCGTTCGCCAACTACGACGACCTGCGCGAGGCCGGCTTCCTCCGGCTGTGCGTGCCCACCGCACACGGCGGCCTGGGTGCCGACTACGCCACCTACATGATGGTGGCCGCCGAGATCGGCCGCTTCTGCGGTGCCACCGCGCTGACCTGGAACATGCACATCTGCAGCACCATGTGGACCGGCGTGCTGGCCGACGGCATCGCCATGACCGAGGCGCAGCGCGCCGAACACCTGGCGCGGCGCGAGTTGCACTTCCAGCGCATCGTGAACGAGGGCGCGGTCTACGCCCAGCCCTTCAGCGAAGGCAGCGCCGCCGCCGCCGGCCGCGCGCCCTTCGGCACCACCGCGAAGAAGGTCGAGGGCGGCTGGCTGGTCAACGGCCGCAAGATCTTCGCCAGCCTCTCGGGCGCGGCCGACTACTACGGCATCCTCTGCACCGAAGACAAGGGCGACGACCACCCCGACGCGCGCGACACGCTCTACATCAGCGTGCCCGCCACCAGCGCGGGCTTCTCCATCAGCGGCGAATGGGACCCGCTGGGCATGCGCGGCACCGTCAGCCGCAACCTCGCGTTCAAGGACGTGTTCGTGAGCGACGCCGAACAGCTCATGCCGCGCGGTATCTACTTCAAGGGCGCGCAGACCTGGCCCGCCATGTTCTTCACGCTCTCGCCCACCTACCTGGGCATCGCCACCGCGGCCTACGACTTCACGGTGAAGTACCTGCGCGGCGAGGTCGAGGGCGAGCCGCCGGTGAAGCGCCGCCAGTACCCCACCAAACAGATCGCGGTGGCGCAGATGCGCATCCAGCTCGAAAGCATGAAGAGCCTCTTCCAACGCGCCATCACCGAGGCCAAGCCCAACCCCACGAAAGACGAGAAGCTGCGCCTGTACGCCGCCCACTACAGCGTGATGGAAGGCGCCAACGACATCGCGCGCCTGGCCATCCGCACCTGCGGCGGCCAGAGCATGATGAAACACCTGCCGCTGGAGCGCCTGTACCGCGACAGCCGCTGCGGCGCGCTCATGCTGCCCTGGACCGCCGAACTCATCCTCGACCGCATGGGGCGCGAGACGCTGTACGAGGCCGGCGAGCGCGACGAATGAACTGGGAACGAATGGCGGGGCCGGGCTCCTAGAATGCCGGGATGTTCCAAGCCCGCCGGTTCCCTTCCGTTCTGCCGCTGTGCCTGGCGCTGCTGGGCCTGTTGACCACCCCCGCCCAGTCGGCGCCGGCCCACCCCTGCGAGGCCCTGGTCGCGCGCCTGCCCAACCTCAAGCGGGCGCTGTGCGACGCGGCCGAACTCAAGGCCACGCCCGGCCGCTCGGTGCAAGGCCGCACGATCTACGCGCGCGACGTGAGCGCGCCCGACGCGAAGCTGCGCGTGCTGGTGGTGGGCGCGATGCACGGCGACGAACTCTCGTCCGCCGCCGTGGCCCTGCACTGGATCCAGCACGCCGTGCAGATGCCGGCCAACGCGCACTGGCGCTTCATCCCCGCGCTCAACCCCGACGGCCTGCTGGCCCGCCCCGCGCGGCGCACCAACGCCAACGGCGTGGATCTCAACCGCAACTTTCCCACGCCCAACTGGCAACGCGAAGCCAAGGTGTACTGGGAGCAGCGCACCCGCAAGGACCCGCGCCGCTGGCCGGGCTCGAGCCCGCTGTCCGAGCCCGAATCGCGCTTCCTGCACGACGAGATGGCGCGCTTCCAGCCCCACCTCATCGTCAGCATCCACGCGCCCTATGGCGTGCTCGACTTCGACGGCCCGGGCGTGCCGCCGCCCAAGCTCGGGCGCCTGTACCTCGACCAGGTCGGCATCTTCCCCGGCAGCCTGGGCAACTACGGTGGCGTGCACCAGGGCATGCCGGTGGTCACGGTGGAACTGCCCAGCGCGCTGCGCACGCCGCTGGACGCAGAGATGCGCCAGATGTGGATGGACATGCAGCGCTGGATGGGCGAGCGCCTGCGCCCCGAGGACGCCGCGCCGATCGTGCTGCCGGTGAAGACCGCCCGCAAGACCGGCTGAAGGGTCAGGGCGCGGGAGTGGCCGCGTTGCCGCGCACCAGCGACCACAGCGCTTCGGCCGACTCGGTCATCTCCATCGGCTGGCGGTACAGGCGGATCTGCATCGCCAGCGCCCATTCCTCCCCACCGGCGACCACGAGCTGACCGCCCGCGAGCTCGGCCGCCACCAGGCTGCGCGGCAGCCACGCGATGCCCCGGCCTTCCAGCGCCATCGCCTTGAGCACCACCGCGTGGTGCGCGGCGAACACCGTGTGGTGGGGCACCTCACCACCGAGCAGCGGGCGCAGGCAGGCCTGCAGCATGCGGCCCAGGCCCGACGAGGCGTGGTACGCGAGGATGGGCAGGGGCTCCTGCGCGGGCGTGGGTTCGCCCAGGCGGAAGGCGGGCGTGCCATCGGGCCGCGCGGCCGCGACGGGCAGCAGCGTCTCTTCGCCGATGGGGTGCATGGGGTGGCCCGAAGCCTCCAGCCGGCCCGGCACCTCGGGATGTCCATAACAGAGCAGGAACTGCACACTGCGCTGCAGCATCAGGTCTTCGCAGGCCTCCAGGTTGTTGGAATGCATCTGCACCGTGCGCGGGCCCAGCGTCTGCTCCACGCGCGAGAACCACGATGGAAAAAATGCCAGCGAGAGCAGGTGCGTGGCCGCGAAACGCAGGCCGGCCGCGGCCTCGTCGTGCGCTGCGCGCGCCAGGCTGCGCGCCGACTCCAGCCGGCCCAGCAGGTCTTCGAGCAGCGGTTTGAAGCGTTGACCGGCCGGCGTGAGCACGGCGGGGTGCGCGCTGCGGTCGAACAGCGGCACGCCCGCCCATTCTTCCAGTGACTTGATGTGGCGGCTGAAAGCCGGTTGCGCGATGTGGCGCGCCTGCGCCGCGCGCGAGAAATTGCCGCTCTCGGCCAGCGCGAGGAAATCCTCCAGCCAGTCGAGGTCAAGGGGTCGGTTGCCGGGGCCCATGGGCGAGAGATAGTTGTATGCGATTCGGGTATTGGACGCCGTGCGGTCCGCCGGGAATGATGCCACCCATTGCTTCTTCCTTCACCCCCAACAGCACCATGAAAATCGTCGACATCGCCGAATCCACCCGCCCCATCAAGTCGGACATCCGCAACGCCTACATCGACTTCTCCAAGATGACCCTGAGCCTGGTGGCCGTGGTCACCGACGTGATCCGCGACGGCAAACCCGTGATTGGCTACGGCTTCAACTCCAACGGCCGCTACGGCCAGGGCGGCCTGATCCGCGACCGCTTCCGCCCGCGCGTGCTCGAAGCCGAGCCGGCCAGCCTGCTCGACGCCACCGGCGACAACCTCGACCCGCACAAGGTCTGGGCGCAGATGATGATCAACGAAAAACCCGGCGGCCACGGCGAACGCTCGGTGGCCGTGGGCACCATCGACATGGCCGTGTGGGACGCCGTCGCCAAGATCGCCAACCAGCCGCTGTACCAACTGCTCGCCGAGCGCTACGGCAACGGCACACCCGACCCGCGCGTGTTCGTCTACGCCGCCGGCGGCTACTACCACCCCGGCAAGGGCCTCGATGGCCTGCGCAAGGAGATGGAAAGTTACCTGGAGCGCGGTTATTCGGTGGTGAAGATGAAGATCGGCGGTGCTTCGCTTGCCGACGACTGCGAGCGCATCGAATCCGTGCTCAAGATCCTCGGCCCCGGCCAGCAGCTCGCGGTGGACGCGAACGGCCGCTTCGACCTGAAGACCGCGATCGACTACGGCAAGGCGATGTCGCAGTACCCGCTGTTCTGGTACGAAGAAGCCGGCGACCCGCTGGACTACGAACTGCAGGCCGAACTCGGCAAGGTGTATGCCGGCCCCATCGCCACGGGCGAAAACCTGTTCTCCATGCAAGATGCGCGCAACCTGATCCGCCACGGCGGCATGCGCCCGGACCGCGACTGGCTGCAGTTCGACTGCGCGCTGAGCTACGGCCTGGTGGAGTACCTGCGCACGCTGGAGATGCTCAAGCAACACGGCTGGTCACCCAGCCGTTGCATCCCCCACGGCGGCCACCAGATGTCGCTCGCCATCGCGGCCGGCCTGGGCCTGGGTGGCAACGAGAGCTACCCGGATCTGTTCCAGCCGTATGGCGGTTTCCCCGATGGGGTGAAGGTGGAGCAGGGTTATGTGAGCTTGCCCCCGCTGCCGGGGATCGGGTTTGAGGGCAAGTCGGATCTCATTTCGGAGATGCGGGCGCTGGCTTCGTGAGGCGGGGTGTGAAGTCCAGCACCTTGAGTGAAGGACGTCGCGCTGTTGACGGCGTCGCTTCGTGGACCACTTGCCCTTTGACCTTCACGACCTGGTTTTGATGGTTTTCGGCCTCGGAACGGTGCAAGCCCAGAAGCTCCCACTGTTCCTTGTCGGAAACCACAACCACGGCTTGCACGAAGGGTTCGTTCCCTTTCAACACCAGCGTGCCTTCGATTTCGGTCGTGCCGGCGTTCGCCGCACCGCCTTGACAGGCAACGGCCAGTGGCAAGCTGGCTGTGACCGCGAGAGAGGTCAGCCACCGGCGCATCGACGGGATGTTCTTCAGCATCGCTGGCGCTCCAGGGCTTTCAGTGAATGACCACGGAGAGGGATGCACCCGGAGGAACTCTCACCGAATCGATGTAGGTGCCGGTGACGCGTTGCCGCACGACAGGCAAGGTGGCAAGCGACTTGATCTGTGTGGGGGCTGACGAAGGCAGAACCCGCTGGCTCTTGAAGGCGAACGCATTGATGGCGGGAACACTGAAACCACTTTCCGATCGCGCCGGGAATCCGTAGCCGGTCGGCGCACTGGCCGCTGGCAGCACGCCTGCCGCGCTCACGGTGAAGCGCCGGAACTGCTGCGCCAGCGAGGACGTGGGTGCCGCCACCTTGATCGCGGCGTCCAGCGCAAGGAGGGAGTTGGCCTGGGACTGCGTCAGCAGGTTTTTGAAGAATCCCACACCCAGTTGCCGCACGAGGAACCCGCCGAACGATCCCGACACGGAGTAGCTGTCGCAACTGCCCGAATAGGGTGTCCACGTCGTCAACGGGCATTGGAAGGACGAATACCCCAGACCATTGCCGCCGAGGTACTGGGGCAGGCGCAGGTCCCGGATGGGGTTGAAGGTGGTCAATTGATTGGCCACCAGATCTTCCATGGCCACGGCGCTCATTTCATTCAGCCAGGTGTCAAAAGCATGGCTGAAACTCATTCCGATGCCACGTCGATAGAAGTTGCTCATGTGCATCAACTCATGGGCCAGGGTGAGGATGCCGCTTTGCAGACCCGTGCTGCCGTCGCGGTACAGGGTCTCGGTGTCCAGGTAGATCGAAAGAGACTCGTTGCTTGTAGTTATCGCACTCTTGAGGAAGTTGTTGATGGCGTAGAAATAACCGACGGTGCCATAGGCGTTGCCGTTGTTGTCAAAGTTGAGCAAGACGATGTCCAGCGGGCGGTTGGTGTTGTCGATCAGATCGCTGTAATTGTGTGCGCCCCACAACGGCCCTCCCACCGAAAGCAGGCTGTCGTACACGCCATTGGACTGCGTGAGCTTGGTGGCCAAGGTGTCCAGGATGGCGTCGGTGATTTTGGGTGTGGCGTATTCCGAGGTTTCCACCCAGAAATTGACCTGTCGGCCGTCGGACGCCACCACTTGCTTGATCAAGGTGGTGGTTCGGTTGGTGGTATCGGTGTGCCTGAACGGCTGCGTGTCGCCCACGACGTGGACCGTTGAAGCTTGCGGGCTGCTGATCAGCGAGCGAGCGCGACCTTGTGCATCAAGGATCGCCTGATGCCACCCGGCGCGATTGAACTCCGCAATGCTTGCTTTCGTCGGATCTTCCAGTTGCGACGCAGATGCGGTGAACAGATCTCTGGCGGAGAAGTTGGGGATGGAGCCAGACGGGAGTGGCACGGCGGCCATGCTTTCGTTGGTCAGGATCAGCTGCACGTCCTGTCCGGCCAGGCCCGAGATCGAGATGGGAATGTCCTTGGCGGCGCTGCCCGAGTTGGTGGTCTGCCAGATGCCCGTCCCGCTGCCCGCGTACGTCGTGGCGCTGGTGGCGGCACAGGACTGACAGGCAGGCTCAACGGCGCTGATTGGGCTGCTCGGAGAAACCGGAGAAGAATTGCCGCCCCCACTCGGAGAGGCGCTGTCTCCACCACCACCGCCACAACCGGCGATGTGCAGTGAAATCAGGAGGGCAGACAGAAGTGCAATGCGTTGCTGAGATATGGATAGATTGACCATAAAAGTACGTGCGAATTCAAACCACTGTCTTGTGAACAGTGGTTGATTTTGAGAATGTGGAGTGTCCGTAGACGTTGACTTCAACCCCGATGCATGAGCGAGGTTGAGGCACGGCGATATGCAGCCATGCAATGCAGTGCGGTTGAATTAAATCAAGCGTTGATGTTTCCTCCCTCCCTGCGCAATCGCGAGTGACATCGACCCTTTTGGTCGGTCATGCACGCGTTTTGTGAAGTTGTTTGCGCGACGGCAAATTGCCTTCAGGCAGTTTGCCGGGAGTGAGTCGTCGCCAGTGCAGGCGGGGACGAAGAATCGCTATGAGGGAACAAGGCGTCCCTGCGAAGGAAGCAATGGCAAAAAGGCGGAAGCGGGCTCAGCCCCGCGAAGTCGCCTGCAACCGCCGCACGCCAGCCGGCGCGGTCGCCTGCGTGCGGGTTCCCATGCCCTGGAACCCGAAGTTCATCGCTGGTTGCTCACCGTGGATGAATTCTGCAATCGCTTTGCCGGAGCCCGCGCCATGCGTCCAGCCCAGCGTGCCGTGGCCGGCGTTGATCCAGAGCTTGCGCAGCTTGGTGCGGCCGATCAAGGGGATGTTCGTCGGCGTGGCGGGGCGCAGGCCGCACCAGAACTGCGGGTCACCGCCTTCGTCGGCCGTGCGGGTGTCGGCCACACCGGGGAACACCTGCTCGATGCGGCGCACCAGCATGTCGCAGCGCTTGCGCGCCAGCGGCGTGTCGAGCGAGAGATCGAAGCCGCCGAGTTCGATGGTGCCGGCCACACGCAGCTGGTTGCCCAGCCGCGAGACGGCGCATTTCATCTGGTCGTCGAGCAGGCTCACAGAGGGCGCGCGCTCGGGGTTCAACAGGGGCAGGGTGGCGCTGTAGCCTTTGCCAGGGTAGATCGGCACGTTCACACCCACCGAGGCGAGCAGCGGCGTGGAGTACGAGCCACAGGCCACGACGAAGGCGTCGGCCTTGAGCACGCTGGCCAGGCCGGTGATGCGGTCGCGCACGCGCACCTGGCGCACTTCGCGGCCGTCGCTTTCCAACTGCTCGATGTCGTGGCCGAACAGCAGCCGCGCGCCGCGCTGGCCGCACAGGGCCGCGAGTTGCTGCGTGAACACGCGCGCGTCGCCCGATTCGTCGCTCTGGGTGTAGGTGCCACCGACGATGCGATCCCCAAAGGCCTGGAGCGCTGGTTCGATGGCAAGCAACTCTTCGCGAGTGACCACGCGGCGCTGCACGCCGAAGCGCTGCATCACCGCGGCCGCGTCGGCCGCGCCATCGAAGGATTTCTGGTCGGTGTAGTAGTGCGCGATGCCGCGCTCGAGGCGGTTGTATTCGATGCCGGTCTCGGCCACCACGTCCTTCAGGGCCGCATGGCTGTAGGCGCCCAGCGCCACCAGTTGCGCCACGTTGCGCACGAAGGCCTTGTCGTTGCACTGGGCCAGGAACTGCAGGCCCCAGCGCCATTGCGCCCAGTCGAGCTGTGGGCGGAACAGCAGCGGCGATTCGTCGGAGAACATCCACTTCAGGGTCTTCAGTGGCGCGTCCTTGTTGGCCCAGGGTTCGCAATAGCTCACCGAGATCTGCGCCGCGTTGGCGAAGCTGGTCTCCAGCGCGGCGTCCGGCTGCCGGTCGACCAGGGTGACCTCGTGGCCTCGCTGCAGCAGGTGCCACGCCGTGCTGACTCCGATGATGCCCGCGCCCAATACCGTGACTTGCATGATCCGCTCCACAAAAAAGGGGATGGTGAATGCGCCGCAGTATGGAAAATATCGGGTGCTTGGTGAAGTGAAATTAAACTAAAATCGCATTCATCAGAACGACTTATGTGCAGGCCACAAGCCGCGCACGCCGCTCTCTGCCGGAGGTTTCCCATGAGCACCTTTGATCCAGACGCCCTTGAATGCCTGGCCGCCATCATCGAAGAGGGCGGTTTCGAGCGCGCCGCGCAGCGCCTCTCGATCACGCAATCCGCCGTCTCGCAGCGCCTGCGCGCGCTGGAGGCGCAGGTCGGCACGGTGCTGATCGTGCGCAGCCGCCCGCTCAAACCCACGGCGGCGGGGCAGCTCATGCTCAAGCACGCCAAGATGATGCGGCTGCTGCGGGCCGATCTGGAGAAGGACCTCAAGGAGCTCGCGCCCAGTTCCACCGGCAACGGGCGCGACGACGAGCGCATCTCGGTGGCGATCAACGCCGACAGCATCGCCACCTGGGCCTTGCCCGCGCTCGACGCCCTGGCGCAGGGCGGCCTGCCGATCGAGATCATCACCGACGACCAGGAGTTCACCCACGAGTGGCTGCGCGAAGGCCAGGTGCTGGGCTGCGTGACCTCGCTGGGGCAGGCCTTGCGGGGCTGCAAGATGGAAGCCCTTGGCACCATGGACTATGTGGTGGTGGCGCAAGCCGCCTACGCCGCCGAGCATTTGCCCAAGGGCCTGAACGCGCACAACTTCCACAAGGTGCCCTTCGTGGCCTTCAACCGCAAGGACAACCTGCAGCACGGCTTCGTGTCCAAGGCCTTCGGTCTTTCGCGCGTGATGCTCAAGCAGTTGTTCGTGCCGTCCAGCGAAGGCCAGGTGCGCGCGGTGATGGCGGGCTGGGGCGTGAGTGTGTTGCCCGAACTGCGCGTGCGCGACCTGTTGGCCCGCGGCGAGCTGGTGAACCTCGCGCCGCGCCATCGGCTGGGCGTGGCGCTGCATTGGCATTGCTGGAACCTCAATTCCGACGTGCTCGATGCGCTGAGCACGGCCCTGCGCCGCGCCGCCGCCCACAACCTTCGAGGCGTCGAGGCGGTGGCGGCCTGAGGTCGGAAAACCCGTTCGGCCGAATGGTGACTCACCGGTCATGATGTCGACGCATGCGTCGATCTGATGCAGAATCCGGGACCAGTCACAAGGGCTTCCATGGTCAGCGCCGTCGCCAAATCCCCCGTTCTTCCGGTTCCCAAGCGCAGTTTCCGCGCGCAGATGCACCTGGCGCGCGAGGACGCGATCATCACGGCGGTGAACCGCCTGCTGGCCGAAAAGGGCTTCGAGGCCATGACCCTGGACGAGGTGGCGATCGAGGTCGGCATCGCCAAGGCCAGCCTCTACAAGCATTTTTCCAGCAAGGAAGACCTCGCGGCGGCGGCCATGGTGCGGGTGATGGAGCGCGCCCTGGCGTTTCTTGACAAGCTGCAGGGCGAGTCCACCGGCGCGCGACCGATCGACCAGCTCAAGGCCGTGGCGCGCTGGACGATGGAGGTGCAGCTGGCCGGTGAAATGCCGTCGCTGCCGAGCGAGAACTCCAGCCTGCGCGCCGCGCTGACCACCAACAAGGCCTATGTGGATGGCCTCATGGAGGTGAGCGAGCGCCTGGGCGCCTGGATCACGGCGGCGCAGGCCGACGGCAGCCTGAACCCGGCCCTGCCACCCATTGCCGTGCTCTACACCTTGTACGCACGCGCCTGCGACCCGGTGCTTGGTTTCCTCAAAGGCAGCGAGCAGTACGACAACGAACAGATCATCCAGATGGTGCTGAGCACCTGTTTCGACGGGCTGCGGGCGCGCTGACGGCGCTGGCCGCACGACCATGAAAAAGGGCCGCGGATGCGGCCCTTTCTGCGTGAGCGCGGGGGGTGTCAGCGCACCAGCAGCACCGGCACACCGCAGTGGGCCAGCACCTGCGTGGCGACCGAACCCATCACCAGGTTGCCCAGGGCGCTGTGGCCGTGCGAACCCATCACCAGCAGGTCGAACTTGCCGCCGTCGGCTGCCTTGGAAATCTGTTCGCCGGGCGAGCCGACCTTGTGGATCGCCTTGGCATCGATGCCATGGCGCTTGAGGAACTTGGCCACCGTGCCGGTGACCTTGGCGGATTCTTCCTCGTAGTACTCGTTGGCCGCCGCGGCGCCCACGGCCGCGCGTGCGCGGGGTGGCAGCGGGGCTTGCACGGTGATCATCGAGAAGCTGTTGTTCGAGCCGAACATCTCGCCGTGCGTCGGCCAGGTAGGCCAGCATCTTCTTGGTGTAGGCGCTGCCATCGACAGCCAGCAGAATCTTCATAGGTTCTCTCCTTCTAGGTTGAATCAGTGCGCAGTGTATGTCCTTGGCGCACAAGGACCTTGCGCTGGCTCAAACCGCGGCAAGGCCCGGCCGCGCCGGCACGTCGATCAGCTGGTCCGGCAGAAAACCGTCCTGTTCGTTCTTCACCGCGTAGCCCAGCGGGTTGGCCACGATGCGGCAACGCCCGACCTGCACGTCCGTGGGGCAATGCAGGTGCCCGTGCAGCCAGAGGTCGGCCTGCGGCAGCCAGGCGTCCAGCCCGTTGCAGAAGCCGGCCGTGCCCGGGCTCAGGCCGTAGCGCGGGTCGGCGCTGTGCAGGGTGGGCGCGAAGTGGGTGACGACGACGGTGGGGCCGTCGAACGGTTCGGCCAGGGCGCCGCGCAGCCAGTGCTGGCACTCCAGGGCGAGGGCGCGCATGGCTTCGGCGTCGAACAGTTGCCCGTCGCGCTGGCCGGCCATCTTGACGAGGTAGTGGTTGGCGGCGCGGTAGGCCTTCTCGCGCTCGCCGAGCACGTCGTAGTCGCTCCACAGCGTGGTGCCCACGAAGCGCACGCCCTGCATCACGCGCGTCTCGCGCTCCAGCCAGATCAGGCCCAGGCGCTCGCAGGTCTCGCGCAGGCGGTCGTGGGCGTCGTCCACATCGAGCGCGTCGTACTCGTGGTTGCCCGGCACGAACAGCACCGGCACCGGCCAGTCGGCAAAACGGCCCAGGCCCCAGTCGGCTTCGTTCATGGCGCTGCCGTCGCGGCGCAGCTGGTACGAGCCGACATCCCCGGCCAGCACCAGCAGGTCGGCGCCCGGTGCCGGCATGGGCACAAAGTCGGGGTTGGCTTCGAGGTGCAGGTCGCTGAGCAGCTGGAGTTTCATGCGCGCATTGTGGTCCAGGGCGCTCAAGCCTTGGGCTTGCGGGGGCGTTGCGGCGGTGGTGCGTTGGTGGGTGGGGCAGGGCGAAAACCGATGTTGGCGGCGCGCGCCACCGTCTCCCGCAGCCAGCGGTGCGCCGTGTTCTGTGTGGCCTGGCGGTGCCACAGCGAGTCCACGTGCACGGGGGGCACCTGCAGGGGCAGGTCGCACAGGGCCAGCTCGTGCTCCATGCCGGTGGCGCCGACGAAGTGGCGCGGCAGCACCGTGAGCAGGTCGGTCGTGCGCACCACCCGGCCGGCGGTGAAGAACTGGTTGACGGTGATCACGACGCGGCGCTGGCGCGAGATGGCCGCGAGCGCCTCGTCCACGAAACCGAAGGGGCGGCCCGAGAAGCTCACCAGCATGTGGCGCGCATCGCAGTAGCTGTCCAGGCTCAGGGGCTGGCCGGCCAGCGGGTGCCCGCGCCGCATGACCACCACGTACTCGCCGTCGTACAGGCGCTGGTGGTGGAAGTGCGGGTCGTTTTCCTGCAGGTGCATGGCGCCCAGTTCGGCCAGCACGCCGGGAAAGTGCCCGATCGCCAGGTCCACCGTGCCCGACTCCAGCAGGCCGCGCGGGTCGCGCGTGGTCAGCGGCAGCACGCGCAGGTTCACGCCGGGCGCCTCGCTCTCCAGCAGGTCCATCAGCCCGGGGATGAGCTTGGCGGCGGTGGCGTCGGCCATGGCGAGCACGAAGGCGTTGCGCGCGCTCGCCGGGTCGAAGGCGCCCGGGGCGAGCGACTCGCGCAGCATGTGCAGGGCATCGCGCACCGTGGGCCACAGGGCCAGCGCCACCGGCGTGGGCTCCACCCCATAGCCCGAGCGGCGCACCAGCTCGTCGCCCATCACCTCGCGCAGGCGGCGCAGCGCGTTGCTCACCGCCGGCTGCGTCATGGCCAGGTTGTGGGCCGCGCGGGTGAGGCTGCGCTCGGTCATCACCTCGTCGAAGACGCGCAGGAGGTTCAGGTCGAGGGTTCGGAAATTCAGGCCATTTATCACCCGGGTGAATATAAGACATCACAAAGATAAAGTGGCTAAATACTAGGGCAAACCCTAATATTCGCTTGTCCAAAAGACATTTTTCTATTTCTGGAGTTCGCCATGAGCACATACGCATCCCTTCCTTCTGCCCCGCTGGGCCTGCGCCCGGCATCCACGCCCGCGCACAAGGGTGTCGACGGCATTCAGCGCCGCAACGACAGTGCGCGTGGTCTTTCCGTCATGCTGCTGGCCGCCGTCGTGGCCGCCATGGTCGTGGTCGCCGATCGCCTGATCAGCACCTGGGCCGATGGCCAGCTGTTCCTGGCCTGGGTCTTCCTGTGGGTCGTGGTCTTCGCCGGCATGGCCCTGTTTGCCGACACGGCCCGTTCGCTGGCCCGCCGCGCGGTGGTTTCGCTGGACGGCTGGTCGCAAGCCCTGGCCGAAGCGCGCGCCGAAACCCGTCTCTGGGAAATGGCCCGCATGGACCACCGCCTGATGAACGAGCTGATGGCCGCCCGCGCCCGCGCTGCGGACGAGAGCGAAGTCGAGGCCCCGGTGGCGCAGGCGACGTCCTTCACCGAAGCCCTGGAGCCGCTGGGTCTGCCCGAAGCCACCCGGGCCGCTGAACCGCAGGTGGGCTACTGGGAACGCCTGGGCACCGCCCGCGCGCGCAACCGCCTAATGTACTACATCTGAGCGTTCCACGCGCCCACAAAAAAGCCACCGGGTCCGGTGGCTTTTTTTTGCCCTGGCCGGTGGGTCCGGGGCGCGCCGGTGGGCCGCAGATCGTGCGGACCACCGGTGTGATCGAGTGCGGCCTGTCTCAGGCCGCCAGGCGCTTCTCGATCTGCGCTTTGGTCTCCTCGAGTTCCCGGGGCAAGTGGTAGGCCAGCTGGGTGAACAACTCGGCGTGCAGCTCGAGTTCCTGGGCCCAGGCGGCGCGGTCGATGTGGGTCACGGTGCGGTACTGGTCGGCGGAGAAGTCCAGGCCGTTCCAGTGGATGTCTTCGAAGCGCGGGCTCACGCCGAAGGCGTGTTCGGTGCCGGCGCCGGCCTGGCCTTCGAGGCGGTCGATCATCCACTTGAGCACGCGCATGTTCTCGCCGAAGCCGGGCCAGACGAACTTGCCGGCCTCGTCCTTGCGGAACCAGTTCACGCAGTAGATCGCCGGCAGCTTGGCGCCCTGGCTGGCCAGCTTGCCGCCCACGTCGAGCCAGTGCTGGAAATAGTCGCTCATGTTGTAGCCCGTGAAGGGCAGCATGGCGAACGGGTCGCGGCGCACCACGCCTTGCGCGCCAAAGGCGGCAGCGGTGGTTTCCGAACCCATGGTGGCGGCCATGTAGACGCCTTCGGTCCAGTTGCGGGCCTCGGTCACCAGCGGCACGGTGGTCGAGCGGCGGCCGCCGAAGATGAAGGCGTCGATCGCCACGCCCTTGGGGTCGTCCCAGGCCGGGTCGAGTGCGGGGTTGTTGGTGGCGGCCACGGTGAAGCGCGCGTTCGGGTGGGCGGCCTTGGCGCCGGTTTCCTTGGCGATCTGGGGCGTCCAGTCCTTGCCTTGCCAGTCGATGGCGTGGGCCGGGGCTTCGCTCATGCCTTCCCACCACACGTCGCCGTCGTCGGTCAGCGCGACGTTGGTGAAGATCACGTCGCGGTCCAGGCTGGCCATGCAGTTCGGGTTGGTCGCCGTGTTGGTGCCCGGCGCCACGCCGAAGTAACCGGCTTCGGGGTTGATGGCGTACAGGCGGCCGTCCTTGCCGGGCTTGATCCAGGCGATGTCGTCGCCGATGGTCGTCACGCTCCAGCCCTCGAAGCCCTTGGGCGGGATCAGCATGGCGAAGTTGGTCTTGCCGCAGGCGCTGGGGAAGGCGGCGGCCACGTGGTACTTCTTGCCCTGGGGGTTGGTCACGCCCAGGATCAGCATGTGCTCGGCCAGCCAGCCCTGCTGGCGGCCCATGTTGGACGCGATGCGCAGCGCAAAGCACTTCTTGCCCAGCAGGGCGTTGCCGCCGTAGCCCGAGCCGTAGCTCCAGATCTCGCGCGTCTCGGGGTAGTGCACGATGTACTTGGTGGTCGGGTTGCAGGGCCAGGCGGTCTGATCGGTTTCGCCTTCGGCCAGCGGTGCGCCCACGGTGTGCACGCAGGGCACGAACTCGCCGTCGGCGCCGAGCACGTCGAACACGGCCTTGCCCATGCGGGTCATGAGCTTCATGTTGACCGCCACGTAGGCGCTGTCGGAGAGCTCGATGCCGATGTGGGCGATCGGGCTGCCCAGCGGGCCCATGCTGAACGGCACCACGTACATGGTGCGGCCGCGCATGCAGCCGTCAAACAGCGGCTGCAGGGTCGCGCGCATCTCGGCGGGCGCCTTCCAGTTGTTGGTCGGGCCGGCGTCTTCCTGTTTTTGCGAGCAGATGAAGGTGCGGTCTTCCACGCGCGCGACATCCGACGGGTCGGAGCAGGCGAGGAAGCTGTTGGGGCGCTTGACCGGGTCGAGCCTCTTGAGCGTGCCGGCGTCCACCAGCTGCTGGCACAGGCGGGCGTACTCCTCCTCGCTGCCATCGCACCAGTAGATGCTGTCGGGCTTGCACAAGGCGGCCATGTCGGCCACCCAGGCGATCAGCCGGGCGTTCTTGACATAGGAGGGGGTGTTGAGGGCCAGGCCCTGCATCACGGGTGAGTTCATGGAGTCGCTCCAGAAGTTTGTAAACCGGCATGCCTCAGAGACACCGACAGCCGCGGGCGTCATGCAGATGACGGGGCGGCTGTCCAAGGGGTCCCTTTGGCGAAAAAGGGCGGTCGGCGCGTGGGGGGCTGCGGTGCGGATGGCGGGGCAGCAGGGGGAGATGAAACCCGGGTCGGTGGATCCGGGCTTGATCAGCGTGTCGGCCAATGCCCCGATTTTAAGAAAGCGACCGCTCCGTTACGAGGCGGTTACATGCAAAACCCGCATAACGTGATGCATTAAACGGTTGGGCCGGGTGTAGGGCGGGGCGCCCAAAAAGAAAGGCCGAAGGCCCCGGCGGGCGTTCGGCCTGGCGGAACCCGGGTGGGTTCAGGCCATGTAGATCGCGATGAAAGCGAGCAGGAACATCAGCACGCCACCGGCGACCGGCAGCACGACGGGCATGTAGGGGACGATGGATTCCACCATGTCCTGGGGCTGGTCGTGGGGGGTGTGCTGCTGGTGCTGGGCCATGTGACGCTCCGTCGAAAGTTCAAAACTCCCGGGATTTTACGGGATGCGGCGCGGCAGGTTCAGAGCAGGGCGTAGGTCGTGCTCGCGCGGCACACGCTTTTGCCGTCGCTGACCCCGCTGATGTCGATCTCGCCGAACACCAGGTTCTTGCCCGCGCGCACCACGCGCGCGGTGATGCGCGCGTCCTGACCGGAGAGCGGCTTGAGGAAGCTGGTGTTGAGCTGCACCGTGGTCATGGGCCGGCGGGTGCCGAGCTGGGTGACGATGGCCAGCACCATGGCGGTGTCGGCGGCCGACATCATGGCCTGGCCGCACAGCATGCCGCCCACGCGCGAGAGCTGGTCGCTCTGCGGCAGGCGCAGGGTGACTTCGCCGTCGGCGAAGGACTCGACCCGCAGGCCCATGGCCTGGATCCAGGGTGCGAACCAATCGGCCAGCAGGCCTTGAAGCAAATCAACGGTGACGGGGGTCTCGGGGTTCTGCGTCATGCGCTCAGTCCTCGCGGCGGAATTTGGAGAGCCAGTGGTCCATCAGCTTGCCGGCCGCTTCGCGCCCACCCAGACCGAAGGACAGCGCCACGGCCACGGCCACCGCACCCAGCGTGAGGCCGAAGGCCAGGTTGACGATGTCGTCGGCGATGCCCATGGCGCGCAGGCCCATGGCGATCACCAGCGCCAGGATGGCGTAGCGCCCGATGCGCGCCAGGCCCTTGGTGCCGGGGCCGCTGGCGCGGTCGATGGCGTCGTAGGCCAGGTTGGCGAGCCAGAAACCGATCACCAGGATGGCCGAGCCCAGCAGGATGTCGCCACCAAAGCGGATGAAGCTGGCCACGATGCTGCTGACCTGTCCGAAACCGAGCTGCGCGGCCGCCTCCACGGTGGCGAACAGCATGGCGAAGAACAACACGACCCGGCCCACGGCGGTGGAGGCGCTGGTCTTCTCGAAGGCATGGGCCATGTTCACGCGCGCGGGCAGGGTGTCAAAGCCCAGCGTGGCCAGCAGGGTCGCCAGCAGCTTGCTGGCGAACGAGGCCACCAGCCAGGTGACGACCAGGATCAGCGCGGCGGCGATCAGGTTGGGCACGGCCTGCAGCAGGGTGTTGAGCATGTCGGTGGCCGGGCGCGAGATGGCTTCGATCTTGAGCGCGTCGAGCGCGGCGATCAGCGACGGCAGGAACACCGCCACGAACACCAGCATGCCGATCACCCGCGAGAGCTGCACCGTGTCGGCCAGCCCGGCGCGGCTGCCGAGCTGGTCCACGCCGGCGGTGCGGCTCAGGTGGGTGGTGAGGTTGCGCAGCACCGTGGCCACGATCCAGCCCACGCCACCGATCACGAATGCGGCCACCGCGTTGGGCAGCATGTCCAGGGTCTTGGTGACCATGGCGCGCAGGGGGTCGAGCAGGCCGTCCATCTGCAGCGCGCCCAGGATGGCCGGCACGAACAGCAGGATCACCAGCCAGAACAGCGCGCCGGCGAGGCTGTCGCTGATGGGCGCCATGTCGGCGTGCTCCGAGAGCTTTTCGTCGAGCGTGGTCTTGTCCAGCAGCTTCTGTGAGAGCGCGCGCACCACGCCGGCCACCAGCCAGGCCACCAGCGCGAGCAACAGGCCACCCAGCAGGCGCGGCGCATATTCAAAGAGCTGGGTGGTGAAGACCGAAAACGGGCCGGAAACGATGGCGAGGTTCAGCGAGTTGAACACCGCCACCAGGGTGAGCAGGATCACGATCCAGAACAGCGCGAGAGCGACCGCGCCCTCGATGTCCACGCGCGTGTTGGTGAGTTTGCCGAAGCGGTGGTTGACGCCCACGAAGCCCAGGCTCTTGCGCGTCGCGGCGCGCACCAGCACCGCGATGAGCCAGCCCAGGATGAAGATGGCGAGCGCGCCGAGCAGTTGCGGGATGTGGGTGCCCAGCGTGCTTTGCAGCGAGTTCCACAGCGTGTTCGTGTCCATGCCCTACCTCCTGTCGCGTTGGCCGTTGATCGGCCGATGATGCCGGAGGCCTTGCCGCAGCGTCAACCGGTGGGCGCGCGGGTCAGAGCAGGGTGGTGTCGAAGCCCGCTTCGCGCAGGCGCTCGATGACCTGTTCGATGTGTTCGCGCCCACGCGTCTGCAGCACGAGTTCGATCGCCACGTTCTGCGCCGCCAGCAGCGTGAAGGCGCGCTGGTGGTGCACTTCGTCGATGTTGGCGCCGGCCTCGGCCACGGTGGCCGTGATGCGCGCCAGGTTGCCGGGCACGTCGCGCGCGTTGACCTGGATGCGCGCCAGGCGGCCCGCGCGCACCATGCCGCGCTCGATGATGGAGGCCAGCAGCATCGGGTCGATGTTGCCGCCGCTAAGCACCAGACCCACGCGCTTGCCCGCGAAACGCTGCGGGTGTTTGATGAGCGCGGCCAGGCCGGCGGCGCCCGCGCCTTCCACCAGCGTCTTCTCGATCTCCAGCAGCATCACGATCGCCTGCTCGATGTCGCCCTCGTCGACCAGCAGCAGGTCGTCCACCCGCTGGCGGACGATGGCCTCGGTGACCACGCCCGGCGTGCCCACCGCGATGCCCTCGGCAATCGTGCTCGTGCCCTGCGGCAGGTTCGTGCCCTTGATGGCGTTGACCATGGCGGCAAAGCGCTCGGTCTGCACGCCCACGATCTCGATGTCGGGCCGGATCGCCTTGGCGGCCGTGGCGATGCCGGCGATCAGGCCGCCGCCGCCGATGGCGATCACCAGCGTGTCCAGGTCGGGCTGCTCGCGCAGCATTTCCAGCGCCACCGTGCCCTGGCCGGCGACGATCGCCTCGTCGTCGTACGGGTGCACGAACACCAGGCTCTGCTGCTGCGCCAACTCACGGGCGTGCGCGCGAGCCGCATCCAGCGTGTCGCCGTGCAGCAGCACCTCGGCGCCGAAGCCGCGCGTGCGCTCCACCTTCACGCCCGGCGTGAAGCGCGGCATGACGATCACCGCGCGCACGCCCAGCCGGTGCGCGTGGTAGGCCACGCCCTGGGCATGGTTGCCCGCGCTCATGGCCACCACGCCGCGCGAGCGCTCCTCGGGCGTGAGCTGCGCCAGCTTGTTGCAGGCGCCTCGTTCCTTGAAAGAGGCGGTGTATTGCAGGTTCTCGAATTTCAGGAAGACCTGACAGCCGGTGAGCTGGGAGATGGTGCGCGATTCGACGAAGGGCGTGTCCAGCACCTGGCCGGCGAGGCGACCGGCGGCGGTCTGGATGTCGTGTAGTTGCAGCATGGCGCGATTGTGTACCGGCCGTGACGGTGTGGTGCGAGGGCAAAGCCCGACAAATTGCTCAAACCGTTCGTATCACTCTCTTCCATGATTCATCAAGCTGGGTTATGGTCCGCTGAAATGTCGGCTCCCCTGGCATGGCGTCACGGGAAGGCATTTCTGGAGGTGTCTGGATGACCAAGCGCTCGCTGCAGTCCGCTGCATCGGCGGCCCGCACCGTACTCGATGCACGCGAAGGCCGTGCCCCTCTCGCGGGCGAGGGGCGCGTTTTCGTGCCCCATGGCCTGCGCCAGGCGCCCGTGCTCGACCTCATGTGCTCGCATTTCGTGCTCACGCTGGCCGCGCGCCAGGGCCCGCGCTTCAACGTGCGGCGCGACCTCAACACCTTGCTCTCGCTCGCCGGCCGCCACCTGGTGTGGCCCCACACCGTGCTGCTGCGCCTGCGCGAGTTCCTGCAGCGCCGCTGCAAGGACAACGAACTCTGGAGCGGCCACGACGGCCTGACCACCAACGCCTTCATGGAGCGCTACGGCGTGTGGCGCGGTCCGTACGAAGAAGGTACGCTGTTCTTCTACCTGGACGAGTACGCCAAGGAGTCGCCCAAGGACCTGCTGTCGGTGCTGGCGGTCACCGGCGACTGGCTCAGCCACTCGCTCAAGAAGCAGTCCACGCTGGTGGAGAAGAACATCGACGCGCTGGCCAGCCTGCTGCAGCTCAACCGCGCCGAGCGCGCACTGCTGCTGTACGGCACGCTCGCGCGCTACCAGCGCGACCTGCGCTCCATCCTGGTCGAGTTCAAGGTCAACAACGCGCCCGAGGCCTACGCGGCCATCGCCGACGTGGCCGGCGTGAAGGCCAGCGAGGTGGGCGAGGCGCTGCGCGCCGGCTCGCGCCTGGAGCGCATCGGCATGGTGGAGAACCTGATCTCCGAGCACAACATCACCGACCTGGCCGACCTCATGAAAGTGAGCGAGAAGCTGCCACCGGTGCTGATGCGTGAGTACCGCACGCAAAGCGAGCTCATGGCCGTGTTCACCCGGCCGGCCGCGCGCTCGGCGCTGACCGCGAAAGACTTCGACTATGTGGGCGAAGACGTGCGCCTGCTCTGCGGCCTGCTGCGCGAGGCCGTGGCGCGCAAGGAGCCGGGTGTGAACGTGCTGATGTACGGTCCGCCCGGCACCGGCAAGACCGAACTCGCGCGCGTGGTGGCGCAGGCCGCCGGCCTGGAACTCTTCGAGGTGGAGTACGCCGACCGCGACGGCAACGCGCTCTCGGGCCGCGACCGCTACCGCTCGCTGCAGATCGCGCAGGTGTTCCTCAAGGGCACGGCGCACTCGGCGCTGCTGTTCGACGAGGTGGAAGACGTGTTCCCGCCGATCTCCAGCGAGGCGGCGCAGATCATGGCGCGCGCCGAACACGTGGCGGCCGCGCACACCGGCAGCGTCAGCGGCAAGGCCTGGGTCAACCAGATCCTGGAGACCAACGCCGTGCCCACGCTGTGGGTGACCAACCGCATCGAGCAGATCGACCCGGCCTTCCGCCGCCGCTTTGCCTACCACCTCGAACTCAAGAGCCCGCCGCCCGGCGCGCGCGAGCAGCTGGTGCGCAAGACGCTGGAAGGCGCGCCGGTGTCCGATGGCCTGGTGGCGCGACTGACCGAACGCAAGGGCCTCACGCCCGCGCAGATCCGCACCGCGCTGCGCTTCGCGCAGCTGGCGGGCCAGCCCGCGCCCAAGCGCGGCAGCAAGGCGCGGGCGGCCGAGGCGGCCGCGCCCGTGCTCGACGAACTGATCGAGCGCCAGCTCAAGAACGCCGACCTGGCCCTGGGCCGCAAGCCCGACCTGGTGCAGCGGCCCAGCGCCACGCAGTACAGCCTGGACATGCTCAACGTCGAATCGCGCTACGAACTGCCGCGCGTGATCGCCGCGCTCAAGGCGCGCGGCCATGGCTGCCTGTGTTTCCACGGCGCGCCCGGCACCGGCAAGACCGCGCTGGCCGAGCACATGGCCCAGCAGCTGGACCGCCCGCTGATGATCCGCCGCGCGAGCGACCTGGTGAGCAAGTTCGTGGGCGAGACCGAGCAGCAGATGGCGGCCATGTTCCGTGAGGCCGAGGCCGAGAAGGCGGTGCTGCTGCTCGACGAGGCCGACAGCTTCCTGCAGGACCGGCGCGGCGCGCAGCGCACCTACGAGGTGACCGAGGTCAACGAGATGCTGCAGGGCATGGAGCGCTTCGCCGGCATCTTCATCTGCACCACCAACCTGATGGACAGCATCGATCAGGCGGCACTGCGGCGCTTCACCTTCAAGATCCGTTTCAAGCCGCTCACGGCGAGGCAGCGCGAGACCATGTTCGTGGTGGAGGCCCTGGAGGGCGATGCCACGCGCCTGGACGCGGGCTTGGCCGCCCGGCTGGCCAAGCTGGAGCAGCTCTGCCCGGGCGACTTCGCGGCCGTGAAGCGCCAGGTGGAGATCCTGGCCGAAGCGCTGGCCCCCGAGGAGTTCATGGCCCAGCTGGAGGCCGAGCACCGCATCAAGCCCGAAGTGCGCGAGGCCAGGGGCATCGGCTTCGTGCACTGATCGAACGAGGCAAAAGAAAAGGCCACCCGAAGGTGGCCTTTTCTTATCCAGTGGCAGCGCGGAACCGGCTTTGCCGGGCCGCTGCCGCCGCCCCTGGGGGTGACGCCGCAGGCGGCGCAGGGGGGATGGTCAGTGCAACAAGGCCATCGGGCCGCTGGGCAGGTCGTCCGCCGAGTACTCGGGGTGGTTGGAGACGAAGAAGCGCAGTTTCTGGTCGAGCCGGGCGACGCGGCTGTTGGCCACGCTTTCGCAGTGGTGCTTGGAAATCAGGCTGAACAGCTTGCTGCGCAGGAACCAGAGATCCTTGGGCGTCTGGCAGGACATCAGCGCGGCGTGCACGCGCTGGCGCACCGGGTCCTTGATGTCGGCCATGGCTTCATGGAACTCGTCAACCAGAAAATCCAGTTCCAGCACCTGGGTGTCGTGGTACTGCGGCTGTACCTGCCGGGATTTGCCAAACCATGGCAACCTGAAAAACATGACGCGCTCCGTTTCGTGGGTCTCAGGCCGAGGGGACAAGAAGTCCTCCGGCTACATCTGAAACATCGGCGCGGCAGGCGCAAGCTTGAGCGGCAGCGGGGCCCGACAGGCGGTGCGCCGACAGGCGGTTGAGGGTCTAGAACCTAGGTAATCAAAGGCCGGGAAAGCGCCCGGCTGGCATCAGACGAAAGCACTCACGACCCGAAGCACGTCCGAGCCGTAGGCTTCGCGCTTTTCTGGCCGATGCCGGCAATGCCGTCCAGATCGGCCAGGGTTTCGGGTTTGCGGCCGGCGATCGCGCGCAGGGTCGCGTCGTGGAAGATCACGAAGGCCGGCAGGTTGTGCTCGCGCGCCACGCCCGCGCGCCAGGCCTTGAGGGCCTCCAGGCATTCGCGTTCGGACAGGCTGAGCGGCACGCCATCGTCCTTGGCGGTGGCGCGCGAAGCGCGTTGCCGGCCGCTGCGCGCCGAGCTGGTGGCCTTGTCCGCCAGCGACTTGAGCCACACCGGGCTCTGGCCCTTGAGGATGTCGCGCGCCGCGTCGGCCAGGTGCAGGGTGTTGTAGGGCGCGTCGTGCACCTGCACCGCCTCGCGCGCGATCAGCTGACGCAGCAGCGCGCGCCACTGGGTTTCGGAGAGGTCGGCGCCGATGCCGAAGGTGGACAGCTTCTCGTGGCCGTACTGCTTGACCTTGTCGGTGGCCTTGCCGCGCAGGATGTCCATGATGTGGCCGGCACCGAAGGCGGTGCCGCTGGCCTGCTGAACGCGGTAGATGCACGAGAGCAGCTTGCGCGCCGATTCGGTCGCGTCGTGCAGCTCGGGCGGCGTGAGGCAGTTGTCGCAGTTGCCGCAAGGCTGGCTGGCTTCGCCGAAGTACGACAGCAGGCGCACGCGCCGGCAGTCGCTGGCTTCGGCCAGCGTGAGCAGCGCGTCGAGCTTGCCGCGCAGCACCTGCTTGAATTCGTCCGCCGCCGGACTTTCGTCGATCATGCGGCGCTGGTTCACCACGTCCTGCAGGCCGTAGGCCATCCAGGCGTTGGCGGGCTCGCCGTCGCGGCCCGCGCGGCCGGTCTCCTGGTAGTAGCCCTCGATGTTCTTGGGCATGTCCAGGTGGGCCACGAAGCGCACGTCGGGCTTGTCGATGCCCATGCCGAAGGCGATCGTGGCCACCATGATCAGGCCCTCCTCGCGCAGGAAGCGGTCCTGGTGGCGCTGGCGCACGGCCGCGTCCAGGCCCGCGTGATAGGGCAGCGCGTTGAAGCCGGCCTCGCACAGCATCGTGGCATTTCCTCGACCCGGCGGCGCGACTGGCAGTAGACGATGCCGGCGTCGTGACCGTCGGCACCGGTGTGCTCGTCGCGGATGAAGCGCTGCAGCTGGGTTGTGGCGTCCTTCTTCTCCACCAGCTGGTAGCGGATGTTGGGCCGGTCGAAGCTGCTGATGAAGGTGCGCGCTTCCTGCAGCTGCAGGCGCTCGACGATGTCGGCGCGCGTGAGGTCGTCGGCGGTGGCCGTCAGGGCCACGCGCGGCACGCCGGCGTAGCGCTCGTGCAGCACCACCAGGGCGCGGTACTCGGGGCGGAAGTCGTGGCCCCACTGGCTCACGCAATGCGCTTCGTCGATCGCGAACAGGCTGAGCTTGCCGCGCTCGTGCAGCGAGTCCAGCAGGGCCAGGAAACGCGGCGTGGTCAGGCGCTCGGGCGCCGCGTAGAGCAGGGTGAGCTCGCCGCGCAGCATCTGCTTCTCGACCTGCTGCGCGTCTTCCAGCGACAGGCTGGAGTTGAGAAAGGCCGCGGCCACGCCAGCCTCGATCAGCGCGCCCACCTGGTCGTGCATCAGCGCGATCAGCGGCGAGACCACCACGGTCAGGCCCTGGCCGGCGCGCTCGCGCACGATGGCCGGCACCTGGTAACACAGCGACTTGCCGCCACCCGTGGGCATGAGCACCAGCGCGTCGCCACCGGCGCCCACGTGCGAGACGATGTCGGCCTGCGGGCCCCGGAAGGCGTCGTAGCCGAACACCTCGTGCAACACGCCGAGGCTGGTTTCCAGGATTTCGCTGCCGGGGGCGATGTCGATGGCTTCGGTCATCCGTTTTACATCTGCTCCCAGGGCAGGCCGTCGTGGCGCCAGCCGTTGAGGCTGGAGCGCTTGAAGTCGTCGTTGAGTTCGCCCTCGAAGCCGTGCAGCACGTGCGCCACGTCGCTGAAGCCGGCGGCCTCCAGGGCCTGGCCCGCGTCCAGCGTGCGTTTGCCGCTGCGGCAGATCAGCAGGATCGGCCGGTGCTTGCCGCCGGCCTCCTGTTCGACCGACGACGCAAAGCGCGCCGGGTCGGGCGTGAGGTCGGGGTATTCGTACCAGGGAATGTTCTCCACGCCGGGCGGGCGGCCCACGTAGAGCGACTCGATCTCCATGCGCACGTCGACAAACAGCGGGGGCTCTTCGCCACGGGCCGCGCGCTGCTCGCGTTCGGCCTGCAGCCATGCCCAGGCCTGCTGGGGCGTGAGGTGTTTCATGGCGGGTATTGTCGGGGAATTCGCAGGGCCGCCCGGATGACCGTGGGCCCTGGGCCTGGGAGGCTACCTACAATCCAGGGCATGAACGCCCCTGCCTACACCCGCGCCCAGGCGCTGCCCGAGATCCTGAAGCACCGCATCGCCATCCTCGATGGCGCCATGGGCACCATGATCCAGCGCTTCAAGCTGGGTGAGGTCGAGTACCGGGGCGAGCGTTTCAAGGACTTCCACAAGGACGTCAAGGGCAACAACGAGCTGCTCAGCCTCACGCGCCCGGACGTGATCCGCGACATCCACGAGGGTTACCTCGCCGCCGGCGCCGACCTGATCGAGACCAACACCTTCGGCGCCACCACCATCGCGCAGGACGACTACGAGATGGGCCACCTCGCGCGCGAGATGAACCTGGCCTCGGCCCGCCTCGCCCGCGAGGCCTGCGACAAGTTCAGCACGCCCGACAAGCCGCGCTTCGTGGCCGGCGCCCTGGGCCCCACGCCCAAGACCGCGAGCATCAGCCCCGACGTGAACGACGCCGGCGCGCGCAACGTCACCTTCGAGCAGCTGCGCGCGGCCTACCTGGAGCAGATCGAGGCCCTGGTCGAGGGCGGGGCCGACGTGCTGCTGGTCGAGACCATCTTCGACACGCTCAACGCCAAGGCCGCGCTGTTCGCGGTGGACGAGTTCTTCGAGCAGTCGGGCCAGCGCCTGCCGCTGATCATCAGCGGCACCGTGACCGACGCCTCCGGCCGCATCCTCAGCGGCCAGACCGTGACCGCCTTCTGGGCCAGCGTGCGCCACCTACAGCCGCTGGCCGTGGGCCTGAACTGCGCGCTGGGCGCGGCGCTGATGCGCCCCTACATCCAGGAACTGGCCAAGGCCGCGGGCGACACCTTCATCAGCTGCTACCCCAACGCCGGCCTGCCCAACCCCATGAGCGACACCGGCTTCGACGAGACGCCGGCCGACACCAGCCGCCTGCTGCGCGAGTTCGCGGCCGAAGGTCTGGTCAACATCGTGGGCGGCTGCTGCGGCACCACGCCGCAGCACATCGAGGCGATCCGCCTGAGCGTGGAGCCCATGGCGCCGCGCAGCGTGCGGCGCGACTTCTTCTACAAGGAAGCGGCCTGAAGTCCCACGGCGGCGCGGGGTTTGAAGGACCTCGTGCATAATCGCCGTTCCCTTCAAGGGGAGTAGTCAGTCCACCACCCGGCGTCCAGCCGGGCCTCGGTGGGCGGGGTTTCCGTCATTACGTGGCCTGCGGGCCACCGGGAATCCAGAGCCGCGCCACGCGCGGTGGTGACAAGACCTTGGGGTGTTTGTTCAACACCAACCTGAGGTTTTTCAATGGAAAGCATTGCCCCGCTGTGGCTGTGGGTCGTCTTCGTCGTGTTCGTCGTGGCGGCTCTGTTCGTGGATTTCGTCGTGCTCAAGAAGCAGGGCTCGCACGCCGTGGGCGTGAAGGAGGCGCTGAACTGGTCGTTCGCCTGGGTGGCGCTCAGCCTGCTGTTCAACGGCCTGTTCTGGTGGGCCGTGAAGGACGCCACCGGTTCGAGCGCGATCGCGACCGAGAAGTCGCTCGAATTCCTCACCGGCTACCTGATCGAGAAGAGCCTGGCGGTCGACAACATCTTCGTCTTCCTGCTGATCTTCAGCTACTTCGCCGTGCCGGCGGCGTTCCAGAAGCGCGTGCTCATGATCGGCATCCTGGGCGCGATCGTGTTGCGCACCGTGATGATCCTGGTGGGCGGCTGGCTGCTGGCGCAGTTCCACTGGATCCTCTACGTGTTCGGCGCCTTCCTGGTGCTCACCGGCGTGAAGATGTGGTGGGCCGCCGGCCAGGAGCCCAGCCTGGACGAGAACCCCGCGCTGAAACTGCTGCGCCGCGTGCTGCCCGTGAGCAAGGGTTTTGACGGCGAGAAGTTCTTCACCGTGGAGAACGGCAAGCGCATCGCCACGCCGCTGCTCATGGTGATCTGCCTGGTCGGCTTCACCGACGTGATCTTCGCGGTCGACTCCATCCCGGCCATCTTCGCGGTCACGCGCGACCCGTTCATCGTGCTGACCAGCAACGTGTTCGCGATCCTGGGCCTGCGCGCCATGTTCTTCCTGCTGCAGGCCGCGGCGAGCCGCTTTCACCTGCTCAACTACGGGCTGGCGCTGATCCTGGTCTTCATCGGCACCAAGATGCTGCTGATCGACATCTACAAGATCCCGGTCGCGGTGGCGCTGGGCGTGGTGCTGTCCATCCTGGCCGTCACCATGCTCTGGAGCGCGCGCACGGCGAAGGCCTGACGCTTCAGTCCAGGTCGGGCACCAGCCGGTCGATCTCCTGCTGCATGGAGAACACCAGCTGGCTGTAGAGCTGCAGCTTGCTGTCGGCCTCGCGCAGGCGCCGGCTCAGGCGCAGCGCCACGGCGCTGAGCAGTTTGGCGGCGGTGGCGGGCTCTTCGGCGATCAGCGCCTCCAGCGCATCGCGCGTGAGCACCGCGCAGCGCACTTCGGTGCTGGCGGTGCAGGTGGCCGAGCGCGCCGCGCCGTCCATCAGCGACATCTCACCCATCAGGTGGCCGGGGCCGAGCACGTTGACGGTCTGGGCGTCGACGCGGCTCACGTTGAGCGCCTCGACCGTGACCTCGCCTTCCACCACCAGCGCCATGAAGCCGTCGTCACCGCTGCCCCCGCTGTCGCCCTGGCGGATGATGGCCTCACCCTCGGCGCAGCGCCGCACCTCCATGTAGGCCACCACCGTGAGCGCCTCGCGCTCGCTGAGCTGGATCAGCGCGTTCGCCGAGCGCAGCAGCTCCGCCGCGCGCCGGGCCGTGCCCGAAGCGCTCGCGCGGGCGCGGCGCTCGTTGGGGCGCGCGCCGAACAGGGTGTTGAACAAGGCCATGGCGGGTGACGGGTGGGCGGGGTGGGCAAACCAAGCGATTGTCGTGCCTTCTGGCGCTATGCACCGCTTTGGCACATCGATTGCTTGGGTAAGGCCCATGCACCTGGACGCCAACCACCTCGTCAGCCGGCCCGAAGCGCCCGCCACCACCGGCGCCTGGCGCGACCCGCTCGCGCTGCTGCTGGCCTCCACCGGGGAGGGGGTGTTCGGCGTGGACCTCGACGGCCTGTGCGTGTTCATCAACCACGCCGGGGCCCGCATGATCGGCTTCGAGCCGGCCGAGCTGCTGGGCTCCAACATGCACGACCTCACCCACCACTCGCACGCCGATGGTGCGCACTACCCGGTGGAGGACTGCCCGATCTTCAACGCCTTCCGCCAGGGCCTGCCCTGCCGCATCGACAGCGAGGTGTTCTGGCGCCGCGACGGCAGCAGCTTCCCGGTGGAGTACTCCAGCCACCCCATCGTGGACGGCGGCGAGGTGCGCGGCGCGGTCGTCACCTTCGTCGACATCACCGAGCGCAAGCGCGCCGCCGACGCCCTGCGGCGCGCCAAAGACCAGCTGGAAGAGCGTGTAGGTGAGCGCACGCTCGCGCTGGCCACCGCATTGAAGCAGGTGCGTGAACTGGCCGCCCGCTCGGAAACCGTGCGCGAGGACGAGCGCACCCGCATTGCGCGCGAGGTGCACGACGAGCTGGGCAGCCTGCTGGTGGCGCTCAAGATGGACGTGAACTGGATGGACAAGCGCCTGTCCGAGCAGGAGCAGCGCAGCGCCGACGCCGCGCACGACATGCGCGAGCGCATGCGCTGCAAGTGCCAGAACATGAGCCGGCTGATCGAGACCGCGGTGGACAACGTCGGCCGCATCATCACCGACCTGCGCCCCAGCATCCTGGACCACCAGGGCCTGTGGGCCGCGCTGGAGTGGCAGGCGCAGGAATTCGTGCAGTCGGCCGAGCTGGCGCTGGACTGGCACCTGGCCGTGGCCGAGGCCCCCGAGCCGCCCGAACCCCTGGCGATGGCGGTGTTCCGCATCTTCCAGGAGATGCTCAGCAACGTCGGGCGCCACGCGCACGCCGACCGCCTGGGTGTCCACATCGTCGTGCGGGGGACTGCCCTGCAACTGACCGTGCAGGACAATGGCGTGGGTGCGCCGCCGCAGGCCTTCGAGGCCGCGAATGCCTATGGCGTGATGGGCATGCGCGAGCGGGCGCGCCATTTCGGTGGCGATATTCAAATAGAGAGCGCACCAGGCCAGGGCACCCGCATGTGCCTGACGGTGACGCTGCTCCCGGAGACACAGGCACAGACATGAACACCTCTTTCGACCTGCTGGCCGAGACCATCCGCGTGCTGATCGGCGACGACCACCGCATCGTGCGCGAAGGGCTCAAGCAGATCCTGGCCGACGCGCCCGATGTGCAGGTGGTGGCCGAGGCCCAGACCGGGCCGGACGTGCTGGCGCAGGTGCGCGAGCTCGGCGGCAGCCTGGGGCTGGACCTGGTGCTGCTCGACATCGCCATGCCCGGGCTCGACGGGCTGGACGTGCTGCAGGCCATCAAGCGCGAGCACCCGCGCCTGCCGGTGCTCATGCTCAGCACCTACCCCGAGAAGCAGTACGCGGTGCGCTGCATCCGCCTGGGTGCCTGCGGCTACCTGAACAAGAGCGCCGACCCCGACGACATGCTCGCCGCCGTGCGCAAGGCCGCCGGCGGCGCGGTGTTCGTGAGCCAGGCCACGGCCGAGGCGCTGGCCGCCGCCGTGGGCAGCGCGGGCGCGCAGGGCGGGCCCGAGGCGCTCTCGCACCGCGAGTACCAGGTTTACCGCCTGCTCACCCAGGGCCGCACCGTGAGCGAAATTGGTGCACAGCTCGGCCTGGCACCCAACACCGTGAGCACTTACCGTGCGCGCGTGCTCGAAAAGACCGGCGCGAAGAACGACGTGGAACTCGCGCTCTACGCCGAACGCCACGCGCGCGCGCCCAAAAGCGCCTGAGATCGCCTGAAAGGCCGCGTTTTGTAGGGCTAGCCCTACACCGCGTCGGTCGGCGCGGCACGACTTGCGCCACGCAGCGCGCGGCACCCGGCTTCTGGCCCGGTGCTTGCAAAGAGCCCCTCGTCTTCAACACACGAGGTGCGCCATGTCCGACTTCTTCGATCCCTACAACGCCGATCGTCCGCTCATGATGAAGTGCAGCTGCGGGCGCGAGCACACCGTGGCCGACCACCACGCCGAGGTGGCCGCCGACAGCGCCGCCATCGAACTGCGCCGGCGCAGCGAGACCGCCGAGTTCGAGGCCTACAGCAACGAGTTCATCGAGGCCACCCTGGTCAAGGCGCTGTTCCCGCAGGACGAGATGCGCCGCCGCTTCCTGCGCGCGGTGGGCAAGGGCACGGCCATGGCCGCCATCGCCAGCGTGCTGCCGGTGACCAGCCTGCAAGCCCTGGCGCAGGAGGCCGGCACCAAGAAAGGCACGCTGGAGAAGACCAACCTCAAGGTCGGCTTCATCCCCATCACCTGCGCCACGCCGCTGATCATGGCCCACCCGCTGGGCTTCTACAGCAAGCAGGGCCTCAACGTCGAAGTCACCAAGACGGCGGGCTGGGCCCTGGTGCGCGACAAGATGATCAACAAGGAGTACGACGCCTCGCACTTCCTCTCGCCCATGCCGCTGGCCATCTCGCTCGGCCTGGGCAGCAACGCCACGCCGATGAACGTGGCGCACCATCCAGAACATCAACGGCCAGGCCATCACGCTGAGCCTGAAGCACAAGGACAACCGCGACCCGAAGAACTGGAAGGGCTTCAAGTTCGGCATTCCGTTCGACTACTCGATCCACAACTTCCTGCTGCGCTACTACCTGGCCGAAGCCGGCCTGAACCCCGACACCGACGTGCAGCTGCGCGTGATCCCGCCGGCCGAGATGGTGGCCAACCTGCGCGCGGGCAACATCGACGGCTTCCTCGGCCCCGACCCCTTCAACCAGCGCGCGGTGTTCGACGAGGTCGGTTTCATCCACGTGCTCACCAAGGACCTCTGGAACGGCCACCCCTGCTGCGCCTTCGGCACCAGCACCGAGTTCATCCAGAAGAACCCCAACACCTTCGCCGCGCTCTACCGCGCGGTGCTCACCTCGGCCGCCATGGCGCGCGACCCGAAGAACCGCGAGCTCATCGCCAAGGTGATCGCGCCCAGCCAGTACCTCAACCAGCCCGAGGCCGTGCTCACGCAAGTGCTCACCGGCCGCTTCGCCGACGGCCTGGGCAAGATCCAGACCGTGCCCGACCGCGCCGACTTCGACCCCATGCCCTGGCAGAGCATGGCGGTGTGGATGCTCACGCAGATGCAGCGCTGGGGCTACATCAAGGGCGAGGTGAACTACCAGCAGATCGCCGAGAAGGTTTTCCTCATCACCGACGCGCGCAAGCACATGAAGGAACTCGGCCAGCCCTTCGCGGCCGGCCCGGGTTATGCCAAGCACACCATCATGGGCAAGGTGTTCGACCCGGCCAAACCCGCCGAGTACCTGAAGAGCTTCGCGATCCAGAAGGCGGCCTGAGCATGAAAGTCGCGAGCCTCAACCTGCGCGCCGCGCTGGTCTCCCTGCTGCTGTTCGCCGTCTTCATCGGCGCCTGGCAGCTCTCCACCAGCGGGCCCAGCATCGGCGGTTCTTCGGCCGGCATGACGGCCGAGGAGATCGAGTACGCCAAGATGATGGGCAAGGATCCCGGCGCGGCCAAGAGCACCGGCTTCCCGCCGCCGATCGAGGTGGCGAAGGCGAGCTGGGCGCAGCTGGCCGACCCGTTCTACGACAAGGGCCCGAACGACAAGGGCATCGGCATCCAGCTCGCGCACTCGCTGGCGCGCGTGGGCCTGGGCTTCGTGCTGCGCAATGGCCGTGGCGATCCCGCTGGGCTTTCTCATCGGCATGTCGCCGCTGATGCGCAAGGCCTTCGACCCCTTCGTGCAGGTGCTCAAACCCATCAGCCCGCTGGCCTGGATGCCGCTGGCGCTCTACACGCTCAAGGACTCGGACGTCAGCGGCATCTTCGTCATCTTCATCTGCTCGGTCTGGCCCATGCTGATCAACACCGCTTTCGGCGTGGCCTCGGTCAAGCGCGAGTGGCTCAACGCTGGCCAGCACGCTGGAGGTCAACCCGATCCGCAAGGCCTTCCAGGTGATCCTGCCGGCGGCCGCGCCCACCATCCTCACCGGCATGCGCATCAGCATGGGCATCGCCTGGCTGGTCATCGTGGCCGCCGAGATGCTGGTCGGCGGCACCGGCGTGGGCTACTTCGTGTGGAACGAGTGGAACAACCTCTCGCTCACCAACGTGATCTTCGCCGTGCTGCTCATCGGCGTGGTCGGCATGCTGCTCGACCTGATGTTCGCCCAGCTCCAGAAGGCGGTGACCTATGTGGAGTGAGTCCAGCGTGCGCGAAGGCGCGGTGGCCGCCCAGCCCGCCGCACCGGCCCCAACGAAAGCCCCCAAGATGACCGGTTTCCTCCAGGTTGAAAACCTCGCCAAGGCCTACCAGGCCGACAAGCCGGTGTTCGCCGACGTGTCCTTCGCCATCGACAAGGGCGAGTTCGTCTGCATCATCGGCCACAGCGGCTGCGGCAAGACCACCATCCTCAACGTGCTCGCGGGCCTGGACACCGCGAGCTCGGGCCACTGCTTCATGGACGGCCGCGAGATCGCCGGCCCCAGCCTGGAGCGCGGCGTGGTGTTCCAGAGCCACGCGCTCATGCCCTGGCTCACGGTGCGGCAGAACATCGCCTTCGCGGTGAAGTCGCGCTGGCCCGACATGCCGCGCGCCGACCTCAACGCCCACGTCGAAAAGTTCGTCGCGCTCGTGGGCCTGAGCCCGGCCATCGACAAGAAGCCCAGCCAGCTCTCGGGCGGCATGAAGCAGCGCGTGGGCATCGCGCGCGCCTTCGCCATCCAGCCCAAGATGCTGCTGCTCGACGAACCCTTCGGCGCGCTGGACGCGCTCACGCGCGGCACCATCCAGGACGAGCTCATGGGCATCGTGCGCGAGACGCGGCAGACCGTCTTCATGATCACGCACGACGTGGACGAGGCCATCCTGCTGGCCGACCGCATCCTGCTCATGAGCAACGGCAGCGAAGGCGCCAACGGCTACGTGCCCGGCGGCATGGCCGAGGTGGTGGTCAACCCGCTGCCGCGCAGCCGCACGCGCGCGCAGCTGCACCACCTGGATGGTTATTACGACCTGCGCAACCACATCGTCGATTTCTTGGTCTCGCGTGCGCGAGCCCATTGAACCCCCCGCGTCGCCTTCGGCGCCTCCCCCCTCAGAGAGGGGGGGACACCTGGGGCCGGCGGAGCCGGACCCGCGGTGTCCCTGGATCGACCCCTTTCACTCAACCGTTTCATCAACAAGAGGCAACACATGAACCGACTCGACGTCACCGAAAAGATCATTTCCACCAAGGTGTCCAAAGGCATCAGCTGGGCCGACGTGGCCAAGAAGGTGGGCCAGTCCAAGGAATGGACCACGGCGCTGTGCCTGGGCCAGATGACCGCCTCGCCCGCCCAGGCCAAGGTGGTGGGCAAGATCTTCGGCCTCTCGGTGGAAGAGCAGAAGTGGCTGCAGGTCGTGCCCTACAAGGGCTCGCTGCTCACGCCCGTGCCGACCGATCCGCTGATCTACCGCTGGTACGAGATCGTCAGCGTCTACGGCACCACCATCAAGGAGCTGATCCACGAGGAGTTCGGCGACGGCATCATGAGCGCGATCGACTTCAGCATGGACATCGAGCGCCAGGCCGATCCGAAAGGCGACCGCGTGAACGTGGTGCTCTCGGGCAAGTTCCTCCCGTACAAGCAGTACTGATGGAACCGCGCCCGCCGCTGCCACCGTTCACGCGCGAGTCGGCCGTCGAGAAGGTGCGTCTGGCCGAGGACGCGTGGAATTCGCGCGACCCCGACCGCGTCGTCAAGGTCTACACCGAGGACACGCGCTGGCGCAACCGCGCCGAGTTCCCGGTGGGCCGCGACGCGGTGCACGCCTTCCTGGTGCGCAAGTGGGCGAAGGAGCTGGACTACCGGCTCATCAAGGAGCTGTGGGCCTTCGAGGCGAACCGCATCGCGGTGCGCTTCGTCTACGAATGGCGCGACGACTCGGGCCACTGGTTCCGCTCGCACGGCAACGAGAACTGGCAGTTCAACGACCTGGGCTACATGGAACAGCGCCACGCCAGCATCAACGACCGGCCGATCCACGAGAGCGAGCGGCTGTTCCACTGGCCGCTCGGCCGGCGGCCCGACGACCACCCGGGGCTGAGCGCGCTCGGGCTGTGAGCGCGGCCCTCAGGCCGCGGGTGTTCCGGGGGCCTGCAGCTCCAGCCAGTCCTGGAAGGCCTTCATGGCCGCGCTCTTGCGCCGCGTCTTCAGGCGCGTGAGCCAGTAGCCGCCCACGTCCACCTCGGCCTCGAACAGGCGCACCAGCCGCCCGCTCTGCAGGTCGCGGGTGAACAGCGACACCGGCAGCAGGGCCACGCCCGCGCCCTGGGCGGCGGCATCGGCCAGCACCAGCGAAGAGTCGAACATCGGCCCGGTGAGCAGCGGCGCGCGCCCGCCCACTGCCTCGAACCACTGCGCCCACTCGTCCGAGCGGTAGGAGCGCAGCAGCGTCTCGCGCCCCAGGTCGGCCACCGCGCGGATGCGGTGCGCCAGGGCCGGCGCACCCACCGGCGCCAGCGGCGCGGCCAGCAGGTGCCGCGTCTGCAGGCCGGGCCACTGGCCGTCGCCGAAGCGGATCGCGCAGTCCAGGCCCTCGGCCGCGAGGTCGATGCGGTTGTTGTGCGTGAACAGCCGCAGCTCCACGAAGGGGTGGCGCGCCTGGAAGTCGCGCAGGCGCGGCAGCAGCCAGCCCACCGCGAAGGTGCCCACCGCGCCCACCGACAGCACCTCGCGCTTGTGCGCGCCCTTGAAGCTCTCCAGCGTGGCCGAGACGCGCGCGAACGCGTCCACCAGCGTGGGCAACAGGGCCATGCCCTCGTCGGTCAGCGCCAGGCCGCGTGGCACGCGCCGGAACAGCGGCTTGCCCAGGCGCTGCTCCAGGTTCTTCACATGCTGGCTCACGGCGGTCTGCGTGAGGTTCAACTCCTGCGCGGCGCGCGTGAAGCTCAGGTGGCGCGCCGACACCTCGAAGGCGCGCAGGGCGTTGAGTGGCAGGTCCATGGCTTTAATCCCCAAGTTTTTCCGTGGTGTGGCCTCGATTATTCCCGTTTGAACGGGATGGCCGTCCTGCCTACGATGCAGGCCTGATTCACGAGGAACCACCATGACCGACCGACGCACCTTCTGCCTGGCCTCCGGCGCCACCCTGCTGGGCCTGATCCACGGAAATACTTGGGCCGACACCGGCGCGCTGCAGGACGCCCTGCGCGAGATCGAGGCCACCGCCCGGGGCCGCCTGGGCGTGCACCTCATCGACACCGCCACCGGGCGCGAACACGGCTGGCGCGCGGACGAGCGTTTTCTGATGCTCAGTTCGTTCAAGTTGCTGGCCAGCGCGCTGGTGCTGGACCGGGCGGACCGGGGCGAAGAGTCGCTGGAGCGGCGCATCCGTTACCGCCGGCAGGACCTCGTGTCGTGGTCGCCCGTGACCGAGCGCCACGTGGGTGGCGAGGGCCTGAGCCTGGCGCAGCTGTGCGAAGCCACCATCACCACCAGCGACAACACCGCCGCCAACCTCATCCTGGCCAGCTACGGCGGCCCGGCCGCGCTCACCGCCTACGCGCGCCGGCTCGGCGACCGCGTGACCCGGCTGGACCGCACCGAGCCCGAGCTGAACCGCCGAGCCGCGAGTGGAGAGCCCCTGGACACCACCACGCCGCGCGCCATGGCGCACACGCTGCGCGCGCTGCTGGTGGGCGACGCGCTGGCGCCGGCCTCGCGCGCTCGGCTGCTGCAATGGCTGCTGGCCAACACCACCGGCGGCAAGCGCCTGCGGGCCGGGCTGCCGGCGGGCTGGCAAGTGGGCGAAAAAACCGGCACCGCCGGCGATGACGCCAACGACATCGGCATCGCCTTCCCGCCACAGCGCGCGCCGGTGATCGTGACCGCCTACCTCGCCGAGAGCGCCACCGACGGCGCGACGCGGGAGGCGGCGCTGGCGGGTGTGGGGCGGCTGTTGGCTCGGCTGTGACGACGCAGGTTCAGTGGGGCTGTGACTTTGGAAACAGCACCACGCCGGGGGAGACCTTCAAAGTGGGCATCGCAGGTGAGCAACTCAGCCCGTTGTTGCACGGCGGTGGCATACACGATGGCGTCGGCTGTGGCCAGCTTGTGCTGCCGATGCAGATCGGCGGCCAGCAGAGCGGTGGCGGTGTCCAACGGCATCACCTGGCATTTCATGGTGTAGGCCACCACCTGATCGGCCTGCGACTCGCCGAGTTCGCGCCACAACCATTTGGACAACTCCAGTTGCACGATGGTGGGCACGATACACAAATCTTTGACCGGGATTTCCTTCTCCAGCTTCTTGCCGATCGGCGAGGCAACCAACCACTCGATCCAGGCGGAGGTGTCGATCACCCGCAAGGGCGCGGCCATCAGTAGCGGTCCTTGCGGTCGCGGTAGCCATCTTTGCGAGCGCCCTTGGCGATGCCCGCGAGTTCCTGAAGCTCAGGCACGGGCATGACCAGCACACCCTTGTTCTTGGGGATGAACACGAACTCCTGACCGGCTTCCCAATGCAACTCGTCTCGAACGGCCTTGGGAATGGAAATCTGGAACTTGCTGGAAAGCGTGGCGGTGGCAGACATGTCTGGCTCCTGGTGCATCGATCTTAATTTGGTAAGAATACACCAGATGCCCTTCTGCCGTGGACCCGGCTAGCCCGGCAGCGGAATCCACTCCTGGTTGTCCTCCGGCGGCAGCGGGATGCGGCCGGCGGCCCAGTCGGCCTTGGCCTGCTCGATGCGTTCCTTGCGCGAGGACACGAAGTTCCAGAAGATGTGGCGCTCGCCCAGCGGTTCGCCGCCGAAGATCATCAGCGTGCTCTTGGTGTGCGCGGTGATCACGGCGTCGCTGTCGTCGCCGAACACCAGCAGCTGGCCGGGCACGTAGGTCTGACCGCCGTACTCGACTTCACCGCGCGCCACGTAGGCCGCCTGTTCGCGGTGGCCGCCCGGCAGGGCCAGGCGCGCGCCGGGCTGCCACTCGGTGTGCAGGTAGAACAGCGGCGAGTGCGTGCGCACCGGGCTTTTCATGCCGTAGGCCTCGCCCGCGATCAGGCGCATCCACACACCCCCCTCGTCGCGCACCGGCAGGTCGGCGGCGGGGTAGTGGGTGAAGGCCGGTTCGGTTTCTTCATCGGCCTCGGGCAGCGCCACCCACAGCTGCATGAGCTCGAGCCCGCCGCCGGCGAAGGAGTCCGGGTGCTTGAAGCGCTCGGAATGCGAGATGCCGCGCCCGGCCGTCATCCAGTTCACGTCGCCCGGGTTGATGAGCTGGTGCACGCCCAGGCTGTCCTGGTGCGAGACCTGGCCGCTGAGCAGGTAGCTCACGGTGGACAGGCCGATGTGCGGGTGCGGCCGCACATCGGCGGCGCGCGTGTCCTCGGCCGCCAGCGTCACCGGCCCGGCGTGGTCCACGAAGATCCACGGGCCGACCATGCGGCGCTTCGCGTAGGGCAGCACGCGCCGGACCTTCAGGCCGTGGCCCAGGTCGGCCTCGCGGGCGGTGATCACCATTTCAAGCATCTCTTTTCCTTTCGTGGGTTCAGGCCGTGGCGCCGGCGATGCGGCCCATCTTGCCGCTCTGGAAGTCGGCAAAGGCCTGGTGGATCTCGGCCTCGCTGTTCATCACGAACGGACCATACCCCACGATGGGCTCGTCGATCGGTTCGCCCGCCAGCCAGAGCACGGTGGCGTCTTCCAGCACCTCGAAGCTCACGTCCTGCCCGTCGCGCGAATGCACGGCCATCTGCGCGGCGCTCACTTCCTTGCCGTCGGCCAGGCGCAGCCGGCCGCGCAGCACGAAGGGCGCGGTGGTGTGGCCTTCGGCCGCCGGCAGCGTCACGGTGTGGCCGGCCTTCAGCCGCAGGTCCCAGACCTGCATGGGCGTGAAGGTGCGGGCCGGGCCTTGCGTGCCCAGCAGTTCGCCCGCGATCACGCGCGCCGTGCCGGCCCCATCGGGCAGGTCGATCTGCGGAATCTGATCGCGTGTGATGCCCTGGTAACCCGGCGCGGCCATCTTGTCGCGCGCGGGCAGGTTCACCCAGAGCTGCACCATCTCGAACGGGCCGCCCTGTTTCGCGAAGTGCTCGCCGTGGTACTCCTCGTGCACGATGCCCGAGGCGGCCGTCATCCACTGCACCTCGCCGGGGCCGATGGTGCCGCCGCCGCCGCTGGAATCGCTGTGCGAGACCTCACCGTCGTAGACGATGGTCACGGTCTCGAAGCCGCGGTGCGGGTGCTGGCCCACGCCCCGGCGCTTCGTGGTGGGCTCGAATTTCGTCGGGCCGCCGTAGTCCAGCAGCAGGAAGGGCGAGAAGCGCTCCGCCGCGCCGTTGTACGAAAAGATGCTGCGCACCGGAAAGCCGTCGCCGACCCAGTGGCCGCCGGCGCTGCGTTGGATGAAAGAAACGGTTTTCATGGGGGTGTTCTCCTGTATGAAAGAGCACTGTACCGGGCTGGCGTTCCCTTGATAAGCCGGTAAGATCACAAATCATTTTTCAATGAGATGAACAATCAACACCCCGACCTGAACGACACCCTGGTGTTCGTGCGCGTGGCCCAGGCCGGCGGTTTCAGCGCCGCCGCGCGGCTCATGGGCATGCCCACGTCCACGCTGAGCGTGCGCGTGTCGCGGCTGGAGCAGCGCCTGGGCGTCACGCTGCTGCAGCGCACCACGCGCCGGCTGCGCCTGACCGAGGCCGGCCAGGCCTACCTGCGCCAGGCCGCGCGCGGGCTGGACGAGATCCTGCAGGCCGAAGCCCAGCTCGACGCCGGCAAACACGAGGCCCAGGGCCTGCTGCGCATCACGCTGCCGATCGACATGGGCGACGAGCAGCTGCTGGGCATCCTGAGCGGCTACCGCGCGCGCCACCCCGGCGTGGCGGTGGAGCTGGTGTTTTCCGACGCCCGGCTCGACCTGGTGGAGCAGGGGCTGGACCTGGCGCTGCGCGCGGGCGAGCTGGCCGATTCCAGCCTGGTGGCGCGCCAGATCGGCCAGGCGCGCTGGGCGCCCTTCGCCCACCCCGACTACCTGGCGCGCGCGCCCGCCTTGCGCCAACCCAAAGACCTCGCGCAGCACGCCGCCCTGTGTTTCAGCCCGCTCGGGCGCGACAGCTGGACGCTTTCGCGCGGCAAGGCCCGGGTGCAGGTGCCGCTGCGCAGCGCCTTCGCCGCCAACGACATGCGGCTGATCCGCCGCCTCGCGCTCGACGCCCAGGGCGTGGCCCTGTTGCCGGACTACGTGTGCCGGCGCGAGGTCGACCACGGCCAGCTGGTGCCGCTGCTGCCGGGCTGGCACGCGCGCACCGACCCTATCCACCTCGTCTACCCGGGCCAGCGCTTCGTGCCGGCCAAGCTGCGCCACTTCATCGACGAAGCCGGGCCGGCCCTGGCCGCGCTGTTCGACCGCTGAGCCCGGCGCTAAGCTTCTCGTCCCATGCGCATCGAACACCTCCGCCAACGCCTGCGCGCGCTCGGCGCCAACCCCCGCCACGAGCAGCGCGTGCTGCGCCTGTGGTCGCAGGCCCTGCCGCAGGACGCGGGCCGGCGCCAGGTCGAGCATTTCCTGCCCGCGACGCTGGTGGCGGCCTTGCCGGCGCTGGCCGAGGAGCTCGCGGGCCTGGCGGTGCTGCGCTCCGAACACCCGGGCGAGGACGGTTCGGCGCGCCTGCTGGTGGCGCTGGCCGATGGCCAGACCGTGGAGAGCGTGCTGCTGCCGCGCGACGGCCTGTGCGTGTCCACCCAGGTGGGTTGCGCGGTGGGCTGCGTGTTCTGCATGACGGGCCAGGGCGGCCTGGTGCGCCAGGTCGGCAGCGCCGAGATCGTGGCGCAGGTGGCGCTGGCGCGCACGCGCCGCGTGGTGAAGAAGGTGGTGTTCATGGGCATGGGCGAGCCCGCTCACAACCTGGACAACGTGCTCGAAGCCATCGACCTGCTGGGCACCGTGGGCAACATCGGCCACAAGAACCTGGTGTTCTCCACCGTGGGCGACCCGCGCGTGTTCGAGGCCTTGCCGCAGGGCCGGGTGAAGCCCGCGCTGGCGCTCTCGCTGCACACCACCAAGGCCGGTCTGCGCGAGCAGCTGCTGCCGCGCGCGCCCCGCCTCACGCCCGAGGCACTGGTGGACGCGGGCGAGCGCTACGCGCGCGCCACCGGCTACCCCATTCAATACCAGTGGACGCTGCTCGAAGGCATCAACGACGGCGACGACGAGATCGAGGGCATCGTGCGGCTGTTGCACGGCAAGTACGCCATCCTGAACATGATCCCGTACAACACGGTGGACGACCTGCCGTACCGGCGCCCGAGCTGGGCCCAGGCGGCCGAGATCGCGCGCCGCCTGCACCGGCGCGGCATCCTCACCAAGCTGCGGCAGTCGGCCGGGCAGGATGTGGAAGGCGGCTGCGGCCAGCTGCGCGCGCGGGCGGAAAAACCCGCGCGCCGCACGATCCCGCTGCGCGCGCAAGGCACCCCCAGCGCCTGAGGGCGGTCAGGGCTGTCCGGGGCCCTGACCCGGCGGCGGCGTGAACACCACCTGCACGCCAAAACCGCGCCGCGCGGTGGCGAAGCGGCGCACGTGGTGGCGCCAGGCCAGGCCGTGCCGGTCCTCTTCGCAGTGCTCCAGGTAGGGCGGGCGGGTGTCGTCGTCGAACAGCATGGCATGGGGCAGGCGCGCCAGACATTCCAGCGCTTCCAGGCGGCCGTCGGTGAGGGCGATCACCCCGCCGCCATCGAACTGGTGGAAGAGCGGGGCGCCGTGGCACGCGCTGGCGCGCACGAAGGCGTGGACCTCCTCGTGGCGGGCGGTGGGGACGAGCAGCGGGCTCAGCCGCACCAGATCGCTCGTGCCGAAGTCGCGCTGGCCGCGGCCGCCCGGCCGGGGCCGGCCGAAGAACACCTGGCGCAGCCGCTCGCGGGCAGGGTCATGCGCGGCCACGGCGATGAAGTGGTGCGTGAAGCGCGCGTCGTCGGTGCCTGCTGCCAGCGTGTCGTTGCGGTTCAGCAGTTGCCAGACCAGCAGCGCCAGCAGCACCTCGATCTGGTGTTCTCCCTGGGTCAAAGCCAGGCGGTGCACGGGCCGCTCCAGCCGCAGCGAGTGCGGGTCCATCGCTTCGTGCGCCATGAGGGTGTCCTGGATCGCCCGGCGCTGCCGGTCATGAAAGCCCTGCCCGCCGCGCAGGCAGATCGCTTCCTGGCCAAACCACCAGCGCAGCAGGGCCGTGGTGGTGGGGGTGAGGCGGGGTGCCACAGCCTGGGTCATCTTTGTCCTCCTTGAGACAATGTGAACAAATCAATCAAGATGTGAGTTCAAAACTCAAATGGATATTAATCTCGCGCGCGGCCGAAAACTAGCGTTCGGTGCATGAATCAGAAGCTCGAATTCGCTCAACGGCTGCGCGAAGCCATGCTGGCGGTGGGTCTGCAGCCCCGGCCCGGCGTGCTGCACAACCTGTTCAATGCCCGCTATTGGGGGACCTCGGTGTCCTTTCAGGCGGTGTCGTGCTGGCTCAAGGGCCAGGCCATTCCCGCGCAGGACAAGCTGCAGCTGCTGGCCGAGATCCTGAAGGTGGAGCCCGAGGTGTTGCGCTACGGCCCGGATGTGCGCCGCCGCGTGCAGGAGAAGCGCAAGCGCTGGGACGAGGCCCTGAGCTTCGAGGAGCGCGAGATGTTCGACGCCTACCTCAACCTGCCGGTGGGGCAGCGCAAGGTGGTGCGCGAGGTGATCCTCGCCTTCGCGCTGGCGCACGAGAAGACCCAGGGCTGAGCGCGCGCACCGCTCAGCTCAGCTCAGTGCAGCGTGAGCGGGTGCGAGGTGGTCTTGACCCGCACCACCGCCGCGCGCGGTGCGTATGGCGCGGGGGCCGTGCCGCAGAGCTCGGCCGCGATGGCCCGGGCCTGGCGCGCGATCGGTTCGATGAAGCGGCTCGGCTGCCCGTTCACCGCGATGCAGTCGCCCAGGGCGTGGATGCGGTCGTCGCTGGTGCGCAGCGTGGCGGCGTCCACCGCGATGCCCTGGTCCCACGCGAGCCCGGCGCTGCGCGCCAGCCGGGTCGGCGTCTGCAGGCCGGCGGCGGCGATCACCTGGTCGGCCGCGAAGCGCTGGCCGCAGGCGGTGGTGAGCCGGTAGCGGCCGGCCACCGGCTCCAGCCGCGCCACCTGCACGCCCCCCACGAAACGGATGGCCAGGTCTTTCCAGGCATCGAGCAGCGGCGCGCCCGCCTGCTCGGCGGGCCAGCGCGCCAGCGGTGCGGCCTGCACGTCCAGCAGGGTGATGCGGTGGCCGCCGAGCGCGAGGTCGTTGGCGAGTTCGCTGCCGATCAGGCCGGCGCCGACGATCGCCACGTCCTTCGTTGAATTCCCCAGCGCGGCGCGCAGCCGCCGGTAGGCGTCGAGGTGGTTGATGCGCCAGCACAGCGCGGCGGGCAGGGCCGGCGGCAGCGCGGCCTGGGCGCCATGCGCCAGCACGAGGTGGTCGTAGCGGAGCACGCCGCGCGTGGTGCGCAGCGTGCGCGTGTCGGGGCAGATGCGCACGGCCTGGGTGTGGGCGAGCAGGCGCAGGTTCAGGCGCGCGGCCGCCGCGGGGCCGCTTTCCTTGGCGAGGGTGTCGGGCGCGAGCCCGCGCGCCAGCGAGACGGACAGCAGCGGCTTGTCGTACAGGTCGCCCGCGCACTGGCTCACCAGGGTGATCGGCCGCTTCGCGTCGAGCGCGCGCAGCGCCTCGGCCATCTGCCAGCCGGCGCGGCCCGCGCCCACGATCACCACGCCGGCCGCGCCACCGCGCGCGGCCACCGGCGCGCTGCGGGGCAGGGCGGCGCGCAAGGTTTCCAGAGAGGGCGGCGTGTAAGGCCGGAAGTCGGCCTTGGTCACGCCGCACAGCGGGCAGGCCCAGTCGTCGGGGATGTCGGCGTAGCGCGTGCCGGGCGGCAGGCCGCCGTCGGGGTCGCCGTCGGCTTCGTTGTAGAGGTAGCCGCAGGCGTCGCAGAGGTAGGTCTGGTAGGGCGCGAGCGCCTGCATGGCCGCCGTGACCGGGGACAAGGAGGGGGCGGTGTTCATGACGGCATCACCTCGGCGGACAGGCGCGCGATTTCCTTGCGCAGGTGCTTGATGGCGGGCGTGACGATGGCCAACGAAGTGCGATTCGCGCACGCGGCGCTGCACGTCCGAGCTCATGAGGTAACCGCGCGCGCCCTGGTGCAGCAGGGCCGACTGCGCGGCGCGCAGGCTCAGCTCGGCGCCGTGGGCGCGCGCGTCGAGCACGTCGATGAAGAAGTCCACGCTGTCGTTGAACGGCGTGTCGGCGAGTGCCATCACGCGCGCCGTCAGCGCGTCCAGCTCGGCCTGCAAGGCGTCGGGCCGGTCTTCGAGAAACTGGTTCACGTGGCCCAGCTGCGCCTCCACCGCCCACATGCTGTCGATCGCGCCCTGCGCCACGCCCACCGCCATGCCGCACTGGAGCAGCACGAAGGCCGCGCGGATGCGCGCGATGAAGGGTTTGGCCGGTTCGGCCATGCGCTCGTTCGCGCCGATGAACACGTCCTTCAGGCGCAGCGCGTAGGTGCCGGTGCCTTCCATGGCCGAGAAGCTCGGGCATTCGCGCAGCTCCACACCAGGCGCGTCGCAGCGCAGCAGGAACATCAGCTCGTGGCCCAGTGGCTCGCCCTGCGCATCCACCACCGCCGCGAGCGCGCCGCAGGCGTGGCCCGGGCCGAGGTTGCTGACCCAGGGCAGGGTGCCGCTGACCAGGTGGCCCCCCTCGACCGGCGTGGCCTTGAGCAGCAGGCTCTCGATCTGCGCATAACTTTTCATGGGGTTGGACATGGCGGTGCCGCCCAGGGCCTCGCCGCTGGCCAGCGCCCGCAGCGCCGCGCCGCCCAGCGCCGGGTTGCCGCTGGCCTGCATGTACAGGCCGCAGACCAGCTGGCACCAGACCATGAAGCCGGTGGCGCCGCAGACGCGCGAGACCTCGGCCATGGCGCGGATCGCCAGGCCGTAGTCGGCGCGCCCGGCCGGTGCGTCCAGGTGGGCCCCCAGCGCGCCGAGCGCGCCCAGCTGCTGCAGCACCTCGCGCGGGTAGTGGCCTTCGCGGTCGATGGCTTCCACCACCGCGGCCAGCGGGCCTTGCGCCACGGTGCGCACCGCGGCCAGCAGCGCGTCGGCCGTTGTTTCGTGGGTCAGTTCGCGGGGCAGGTCGTTCGGGTTCATGCGCGGTCCAGGAGGTTGAAGGGGCAGGCAGGCAGGCAGGCGGCGGCGCTCAGGCCAGGTCGACCGTCATCGGGATCGGGTTGCGCAGGGTGTTGGCGCACGGGCGAGTAGAAGTTGGCGTGCCGCACGATCTCGTCGAGCACCTCGCGCGGGGCGTCGCCCTCCACCAGCACCTTCACGCGGATGGCCTGGAAGCCCATCTCGGGCGGCGTCTTCTCGAGCGCGCCACCGGCGCCCCAGGCGGCGGGGTTGCCGATGTCGCCCTCGAGGAAGACCTCGAGCTTGCTGAGCTTCACGCCCTTCCAGGTCGCGACCGCCGTGATGCCCACGGCCAGGCAGCCGCCCAGGCCCGAGAGCACGATCTCGCCCGGGGCGGGGGCGGTGTCCTGACCGAACAGGTGCAGCGGCTCGTCCACCACCACCGGCGCGTGCTGGCCCACGGTGGAGAGCGAGCGGTACTGGCCCTCCATCACGGTGTGGACCTTGTTGGTGCCGCGGCTGGCCGGGTTGGCCTTGCCCTTGGCGGCGAAGGCGGCGAGGCCGGCGCCGTCGATCGGGCGCAGCCACGCCTTCACGGTGGTGCTGGCGGGGGCGGTGGGTTCAAGGGTGTCGGTGGCGGACATGGGGTCTCCAGGGTTGAAAAACGGGAAGGGTTGAGATCAGGCGGCGAGCGCCAGGCTGGGCTTCTTGCTCGACTTCGCCAACGGCAGGCCGGTCTCGATCGGCAGGCTCTCGTCGCGCGACCACTCGTTCCACGAGCCGAAGTACATGCGCACGTCGCTGAAGCCGGCCTGTTTGAGGGCCAAGAAGGTGTTGGACGCGCGCGCGCCCTTGAAGCAGTAGAGGTAGACGGTGTCGTCGGGCGCGATGCCGGCGGTGGCGCACTCGGCCTTCACCTCGTCGGGCGTCTTGAACACCGGGCCCTGGGCGGACGGCTTCATGAAGCGGTACCACTCGACCCACTTGGCGCCGGGCAGGCGGCCCTTGCGCGGCGCGAAGTCCTTGCCGTAGGGCGAGGAGCTGTCGCCGATCCACTCGTCCACGTCGCGCACGTCGAGCAGCACGGTGTCGGTGCCCAGCGCGGCCTGCACGTCGGCCTGGGTGAGCATCACGTCGCTGCCCGCCAGCTCGGGGAAGGTGGCCGGCGTGGGCGTGGCGGCCTCGGTGGAGACCGGCAGGCCCGAGGCCTTCCAGGCGCTGAAGCCGCCGTTGAGCACCTTGATCCTGGGGTAGCCCAGCCAGGTCAGCAGGTAGTAGCCGCGGCAGGACTGGCCGTAGCCGCTGTTCATCGCGTCCTCGTAGAACACGGCGGTCTCTTCGCCCGAGAGGCCGGCGGCGCCCAGCGCGGCGGCGAAGGTGGCCTTGAGGGCTTGCAGGCCTTCGGGCGTGGAGGTGGCGAGGTAGGTGAAGACCTCGCGCAGGTTCACCGCACCGGGGATGTGGCCGGCGGCGTAGGTCTCGGCGTCGCGGGTGTCGATGACCACCACGGGTTCGGACGACTGCAGGGCCTGCAACTGGGCGGGGGCGATCAGGATGGCGTCGATGCTCATGGAAACCTCACGAAAAAAGCGGCCGGCGGGATTGCCTGCGGTGCCTTTTCGCAACCCGCGTGCCAGCCTCGTGAAGTTGCCTGAAATGGCTGTCAAGTCATTGTTTTCATTGAGTTTGATGCTATTGAAAATAGAGCGCTGCCATCCGTGACCAGATCCTTGTCGCTTCAATGTGTCGACACAATGTCGACGCATTGGGAGGTGCAAACCAGAGACACCGAGGAACCGGCTTCGCCGGGCCTCAGGTGTCGTCCCCCCTTCGGGGGGAAGGCGCCGAAGGCGGCGCAGGGGGGAGCTTCTTCATCCTGTAGGCGAACTGGCGCAACGTCAACCCGAGGCTTTGCGCCGCGCGCGACTGGTTGCCCTGGTGCCGGGCCAGCGCCTCGCGCAGGGCCTGCGCGCTGTGCGACTGCGCGCTCTGGTAGTCGCGCACCAGCGGCTCATCGTCGTCGGCGGTGGCCGCCGTGCCCTGGGGCATGAAACGCTCCAGCGTGGCGGCCGTCACCAGGGTGTGGTCGGCCAGCAGCACCAGGCGCTCGATCAGGTTGCCCAGTTCGCGGATGTTGCCCGGCCAGTCATGCGCTTCCAGCCGGGCCAGCGCGTCGGGCGCGAGGTTCACGTTGCGCTGGTGCGCCTGGTTGGCGCGGTTCACGAAGTGCAGGGCCAGCGCGCGCACGTCCTCGCCGCGCTCGCGCAGGCTGGGCAGGCGGATCGGGATCACGTTGAGGCGGTAGTACAGGTCCTGCCGGAAGCGCCCGGCCTGCACCTCGCGCGCGAGGTCGCGGTTGGTGGCGGCCACCAGGCGCACGTTCACCTTCAGCTCGCGCGTGCCGCCCAGGCGCACCAGCGTGCCTTCCTGCAGGGTTCGCAGCAGCTTGGACTGCATGGCCAGCGGCAGCTCGCCGATCTCGTCGAGGAAGATGGTGCCGCCGTGGGCCTGCTCGAACCAGCCCGCGCGCGCGGTGTTCGCGCCGGTGAAGGCGCCGCGCTCGTAACCGAACAGCTCGGACTCGAACAGCGTGTCGGGAATCGCCGAGCAGTTGACCTTGATGAAGGGCTGGTCGTGCCGGCCGCTGGCTAGGTGCACCGCGCGCGCGAACAGCTCCTTGCCGGTGCCCGACTCGCCCAGCAGCAGCACCGTGGCCTGCGACTGCGACACGCGCTCGAGCTCGCCCAGCGCCTGCAGCAGCGCGGGCGAGCGGCCGATCAGGCCGTAGCGGGCGCTGGCGCTGTCCAGCGCGCGGGCCAGGGCCGCGTTGCGCGCCAGCAGCTGACGCGTCTGCTCGGCCACCAGCTGTTCGAGCCGCAGCAGCTGCCCGGCCAGCGTGGCCAGGATGCGCAGCACCGCCAGATCGTCGTTGAGGTGGCGCTGGCGGCTGCGGATGCGGTGGCAGGCCAGCACGCCGATGGTGGCGCCGTTGACCTCGATCGGCAGCGCGATGAAGGCCACGGTCTGCGGCGGCAGGCGATCGCGCGGCACCGTGCGGAACAGGAACAGCGGTTCGGCGTCCACGTCCTGCACGATCGCGGGCAGGCCGGTGGCCAGCACGCGCCCGGTGATGCCCTCGCCCCAGCGGAACACGCCGCGCTGCACCTCCTCGGCCGTGAGGCCGTAGGCGTGGCGCACCGAGGCCGTGCGCTCTTCGCCCGGCGCGGCCTCGCCGGCCAGCACCATGCGGCCCCGGTTCAGGCCCAGCAATTCGCTCATCAGGTGCAGCATCTCGCGCAGCACGAAGGCCGGCGCCAGGCTGCGGCCCACCAGCTTCATCACTTCGCGCATGAGCAGCAGCTCCTGGGCGTGCCAGTCGGTTGCGGGGCTGTCGGGGTCGCTGGGGCTGGAAGGCATGGGCGCGGGGCAAGCAAACATCGCACCAATGGCGGGCGAAGCCCGCCCTGGCGAGCTAAAATCGCCGCTTCTCAAGGAGCGTTGCAGCGCCGGCGGGTTTTTCAGCCCTCACCGTGCGTCAGGCTTGAGTGGGCGCGAACAGGCCCAAACGGCGCTCACCGGTCTGTTTTTCGCAAACTGCCTTGGTGAGCCTCATGTCCTCCGAATCCGCTTCTCCGTCCCCGTCTTCCCCCGTGCCGCCGATGCTGCTCTCCGGCCTGGAGCCGCTGCGCATCGAGCCGGGCAGCCTGTTCGTCAACGTGGGCGAGCGCACCAACGTCACCGGCTCCAAGGCCTTCGCCCGCATGATCCTCGAGGGGCGCTTCGAAGACGCGCTGGCCGTGGCGCGCCAGCAGGTGGAGAACGGCGCCCAGATCATCGACGTCAACATGGACGAGGCCATGCTCGACAGCAAGGCCGCCATGGTGCGTTTCCTCAACCTGATCGCCGGCGAGCCCGACATCGCGCGCGTGCCGGTGATGGTGGACTCCTCCAAGTGGGAGGTGATCGAGGCTGGCCTGCGCTGCGTGCAGGGCAAGGGCGTCGTCAACTCCATCTCCATGAAGGAAGGCCTGGACGAGTTCAAGCGCCAGGCGCGCCTGGTCAAGCGCTACGGCGCGGCCGCCGTGGTCATGGCCTTCGACGAAAAAGGCCAGGCCGACACCTACGAACGCAAGGTCGAGATCTGCGAACGCGCCTACCGCGTGCTGGTCGATGAGGTGGGCTTCCCGCCCGAAGACATCATCTTCGACCCCAACATCTTCGCCATCGCCACCGGCATCGAGGAACACAACAACTACGCGGTGGACTTCATCAACGCCACGCGCTGGATCAAGCAGCACCTGCCGGGCGCCAAGGTCAGCGGCGGCGTGTCCAACGTGTCGTTCAGCTTCCGCGGCAACGACCCGGTGCGCGAGGCCATCCACACCGTGTTCCTGTACCACGCGATCCAGGCCGGCATGGACATGGGCATCGTCAACGCCGGCATGGTGGGCGTGTACGACGAGCTCGAGCCCGAGCTGCGCGAGCGCGTGGAAGACGTGGTGCTCAACCGCCGGCCCGATGCGGGCGAGCGCCTGGTGGAGGTGGCCGAGAGCGCCAAGGGCTCGGCCAAGGACGACAGCAAGAAGAACGAATGGCGCGCGCTGCCGATCCGCGAGCGGCTGAGCCACGCGCTGGTGCGCGGCATCAACGACTTCATCACCGAAGACACCGAAGAGATGTGGCGCGAGATCGAGGCCGGCGGCGGCCGCCCGCTCAACGTGATCGAAGGCCCGCTGATGGACGGCATGAACGTGGTCGGCGACCTGTTCGGCCAGGGCAAGATGTTCCTGCCGCAGGTGGTGAAGAGCGCGCGCGTGATGAAGCAGGCCGTGGCGCACCTGCTGCCCTACATCGAGGCCGAGAAACTGGCCCTGCAGGCGGCCGGCGGCGACGTGAAGCCCAAGGGCAAGATCGTGATCGCCACCGTCAAGGGCGACGTGCACGACATCGGCAAGAACATCGTCACCGTCGTGCTCCAGTGCAACAACTACGAGGTCGTGAACATGGGCGTGATGGTGCCCTGCCACGAGATCCTGGCCATCGCCAAGGCCGAGGGCGCCGACATCGTGGGCCTCTCGGGCCTGATCACGCCCAGCCTGGAAGAGATGCAGTACGTGGCCGGCGAGATGCAGAAGGACGAACACTTCCGCGGCCGGGGCATCCCGCTGCTGATCGGTGGCGCCACCACCAGCCGCGTGCACACCGCGGTGAAGATCGCGCCGCATTACGACGGCCCGGTGGTCTACGTGCCCGACGCCTCGCGCAGCGTGAGCGTGGCGCAGGGCCTGCTGTCCGACCAGGCCGCGGCCTACATCGCCGAGGTCAATGCCGACTACGAGCGCGTGCGCACCCAGCACGCCAACAAGAAACAGGTGCCGCTGTGGCCGCTGGAGCGCGCGCGCCTGAACAAGACGCCGATCGACTGGAAGGCCTACACGCCGCAGAAGCCCAAGTTCATCGGCAAGCGCGTGTTCAAGAACTTCGACCTGCACGAGATCGCCAAGTACATCGACTGGGCCCCGTTCTTCCAGACCTGGGACCTGGCCGGCCCCTTCCCCGAGATCCTGAAGGACGAGGTGGTGGGCGAAGAAGCGCGGCGCGTGTTCAGCGACGGCAAGCGCATGCTGCAGCGCCTCATTGAAGGCCGCTGGCTCAGCGCCAGCGCGGTGGTGGGCCTGTACCCGGCCAACAGCGTGCACGACGACGACATTGAGCTCTACACCGACGAGAGCCGCCGCGAAGTCGCGTTGACCTGGCACGGCCTGCGCCAACAGGCCGAGAAGCACGAGATCGACGGCGTGATGCGCCCCAGCCGCTGCCTGGCCGATTTCGTCGCGCCCCAGGGCGAGGCCAACGACTACGTGGGCATGTTCGCCGTGACCGCCGGCCTGGGGGTGGAGAAGAAGGAAAAGCAGTTCCTCGACGACCTCGACGACTACTCCGCCATCATGCTCAAGGCCCTGGCCGACCGCATGGCCGAGGCGCTGGCCGAGTGCATGCACCACCGCGTGCGCACCGACCTCTGGGGCTACGCGGCCGACGAGGCGCTGAGCAACGAAGAGCTGATCAAGGAAAAGTACCAGGGCATCCGCCCGGCGCCGGGCTACCCCGCCTGCCCGGACCACTCCGTCAAGCGCGCGATGTTCGACGTGCTGCAGTGCGAGGACATCGGCATGGGCCTGACCGAAAGCCTGGCCATGACCCCGGCGGCCAGCGTGAGCGGCTTCTACCTCGCCCACCCGCAGAGCACCTACTTCAACGTCGGCAAGATCGGCGACGACCAGGTGGACGACCTGGCCGAGCGCAGCGCCGTGGCGCGCAACGAGCTGCAGCGCTGGCTGGCGCCGAACCTGTGAGGACGGAGACGATGACGTCGAAGAACCCACGGCCCAACGACGATCTGCTTTGGAAAGGCGTGTTGCTCGCCGCCATTGGCCTGATCGTGCTGATCGCACCCCACCGCCTCCAGTCGCCGGCGCTGCGGGACATCGTCGCGGGCTCGGCGGGCCTGGGCTGGCTGGCGCTGGTGTTGGGCGCCGGGTGCCTGGCGGTGTGGGGATGGCGCGGGTACAGGCATTGGAAGCGCCAGTAGGTCACCGACCTTGTCACGGGGCGCCATGGCGGCGCGCCGGGAACCTCCTCATGCGGCGGCGGCTCTGCCTTCCGTACATCCCCTTTTTGATGTTGGCTTCTTAAAACCTTTTCACCATGAACCTGCTCAACAACCTTTTCAACCACCCCCGGCTCGGCGTCATCCTGTTGCGCTGGACGCTCGCGCTCCTGATGGTGCTGCACGGCTGGGCCAAGATCACCGGCGGCGTGGGCGGCATCGAAGGCATGCTGGTCGCCAAGGGCCTGCCCGGCTTCCTCGCCTATGGCGTGTACCTGGGCGAGTTCGTGGCGCCGCTGTTCCTGCTCGCGGGCGTGTGGGTGGTGCCGGCGGCCCTGGTCATCGCGATCAACATGGCCTTCGCCGTGGGCTTGGCGCACATGGGCCACTGGTTCGATCTCACCAACACCGGCGGCTGGCGCCTGGAACTGCAGGCCTTCTTCTTCGTGACCGCGCTGGTCGTTGCCTTCACGCACCGCATCGGCCCGAACAAGTGAGGAGGTTGGCGGGGCGCCAAGCCCCATCACAGGTCTGACGTGATCCGCTGCTGTGCGTTGAACTGCAGGATCAGTTCCTGGGCAGTTTGCAGCAGCGCTTCCTCTTCCAGGGAGAGGGCGCACAGCGAGCCCTCATCGCTCGCCGCCAGCAGCATCCTGGTCAATGCCACGGCGCAGAGAATGCGCATTGCCTGAGGCGATTCCTTGCGCATGAACGCCATGACCAGCACAGTGGTCGTCAGGGCCCAGCCCTGGAGGCGTCCATCGGACAATCCCGGCAGGTCGTTGAATGCGAGTTCAACGACCTGCCGGGCCAGGGTCGCTGGGCGACCCAGAGAGACACCCATGTTGCGGCACAGTTCAAACTGCGTTTGAATGGCCGCTTCGGCCTTGCGCCTTCGGAACACTTCCGGCGCTCCTGAAAAAAAGCCCATACACATCTCCTTGCGGCTGCACGCGAGTTCTTCTGGAATTCGCGTGCAGCGACTGACATTGCGGTATGCGCATCATAATGTGACTTAAAGGAGGCTGACTCAAACACGTCACAGCCAGAGACTTGAGCGATGTCTCGTTCATCGGCCAGCGCTCCCCCAACCCTCATTTCGGCCCGAGAGGCCCTGGCCCTGAACATGATCCGGCTGCGCGCCGAGCGGGGCTGGTCCCAGGAAGACCTGGCCCATGAGGCCGGGTTGCACCGCACGTTCATCGGCCACGTGGAACGGCAGGCGCGCAACATTTCACTGGACAACGTGGAGCGCATTGCCCACGTGTTCGGCCTGCAGGCGCATCAGTTGCTGGCGCCGGTGGCCAGGCCCAGGAACCCGGGTTCCTAGGCCTTCGCATCGAGCGATCAGACGTTCATGATCGCCACGGCGCGCGAGTTCAGGTAGGCCTCCATGGCCTCGGGACCGCCTTCGGAGCCGTAGCCCGAATCCTTGATGCCGCCGAACGGCATTTCCGCCGAGGGCATCGCGGGCATGTTGACCCACAGCATGCCCACTTCCACCCGGCGCGCGAGCAGGTCGGCGTTTTTCAGCGAGCGCGTGAAGGCGTAGCCGGCCAGGCCGTAGGGCAGGCGGTTGGCTTCGGCGATGGCTTCGTCCAGGGTGTTGAAGCTGCGCACGGCGGCCATGGGGCCGAAGGGCTCGTCGTTGAACACGCGGGCTTCGAGTGGCACGTCGGTGAGGATGGTGGGCCGCCAGAAGTTGCCTTCGTCGCCGATGCGCTCGCCGCCGGTGGCCAGCGTGGCGCCGCGCTCCACGGCGTCCTTGGTGAACTCGGCCATGGCCGTGACGCGGCGCGGGTTCGGCCAGCGGGCCCATCTGCGTGCCCTCGGCCGTGCCGTCGCCCACCGCGAGGCCGGCCGCGTGTTTGACAAGCGCGGCCGAGAACTCCTTGGCGATGCTCTCGTGCACCAGGAAACGCGTGGGCGAGATGCAGACCTGGCCCGCGTTGCGGAACTTGGCGCCGCCCGCGGTCTTCACGGCCAGGGCCACGTCGGCGTCTTCCGCCACGATCACCGGTGCGTGCCCGCCCAGCTCCATGGTCACGCGCTTCATGTGCTGGCCGGCCATGGCCGCGAGTTGCTTGCCCACCGGCGTGGAGCCGGTGAAGGTGATCTTGCGGATGACCGGGTGCGCGATCAGGTAGCTGGAGATCTCGGACGGCGTGCCGTAGACCAGGCCGAGCACGCCCGCGGGCAGGCCGGCGTCGGCGAAGGCGCGCACCAGTTCGGCCGGCGCGGCCGGGGTTTCTTCGGGCGCCTTGACGATCATGGAGCAGCCCGTGGCCAGCGCCGCCGCGAGCTTGCGCACGACCTGGTTGATGGGGAAGTTCCAGGGCGTGAACGCGGCCACCGGGCCGACCGGGTCTTTCAGCACCATCTGGCGCAGGGCCAGGTTGCCGCGCGAGGGCACGATGCGGCCGTAGACGCGCAGGCCTTCGTCGGCGAACCACTCCAGGATGTCGGCGGCGGCCATGGCCTCGCCCTTGGCCTCGGCCAGCGGCTTGCCCTGCTCCTGCGTGAGCAGGCGGGCGATGGCGCCGGCGCGCTCGCGCATCAGGCCGGCGGCCGCGCGCATCACCTTGGCGCGCTCGATGGCCGGCGTGTCGCGCCAGGTTTCGAAGCCCTTCTGCGCGGCGGCCAGGGCCAGGTCCAGATCGGCCTGGCGCGCGTGCGCCACGCGCCCGATTTCCTTGCCGGTCGCCGGGTTGAACACGGCCAGCGTCTCGCCCGCTTGGGCATCGCGCCAATGGCCTTGGATGAAGAGTTGGGTGTTGGGGTACGTCAAGGAAGTCTCCTGAAGCGGTGAAAGCGGCGGTGAAAGCGGAACCTTAACAGCAGTCGAATGGCCGCGCGGGCACGGTGGCATGCGGGAAATCTCGAGCCTTATCGCGTGCGCTTGTCCGCGATAATTCCCGGGCCGCTTCCTGCGGTGATCACGACATGACACTTCAGCAGCTGCGAACTTTCCTGGCCATTGTCGAGTTTGGCAGTTTTCGCAGAGCCGCGCGAGAGCTCGACGTGTCCCAGGCGGGCTTGACCACCAGCATCCAGGCGCTTGAAAACGAGCTGAAGCTGCGGCTGATCGTGCGATCGACCCATGGGATCACCTTGACGGCGGAGGGCCGGCAGATCTACGAGCGCGCGCAGATCGTCGATCGCGAGTCGCGCCAGATCCTCAGCGACGCCGATCGCCTGCGTGGCAAGAGCGGCGGTCACCTCAGCATTGGCCTGGGCCCCACGCCGACCGCGACCCTGTTGCACCACGTGGTGCCGGACTTCCACAAGCGTTTCCCCGACGTGCGGCTGAACCTGACCAGCGGGGTGTACGAGCACCTGGAGTCCGCCTTGCAACAGGGCAAGGTGGAACTCGCGATCACGGCGGTGCCTGGCGAAGGCGTGTCACCGAACCTGACGAGCGTGGAGCTGTTCCGCAGCGATCTGGCCGTGATCGCCCGGGAAGACCACCCGCTGGCGGGCGCCGATTCCATCCGCGAGCTGCTCGAGACCGAATGGGTGCTGCTGGGCTCGCCGGGCGGCCCGGGTGGCACGGTGACGCAGTACCACATCGAGCACGGGTTGCCGGCGCCCCTCATCGCGGCCACGTGCGAGTCCCTGACCCAGCTGGCGGCCCTGGTGCGCGGCACCGACTGGATGGCCGTCATCCCGGCCGTGATGATCGACCGCGGTCTCATGGGCGACGGACTCGCGACCCTCAAGCTGCGGGAGGCGGTGCCGCGCTATGTCAACAGCGTGGTCTACCGCCGCGAGCCCCCGCTCTCGCCAGCGGCCCAGGCCTTCGTCGCCATGTGCCGCTCGTGCGCGCGCGCGCTGGCCCTGGGGGTCAGGCCCTGAGCCTTTCCGCCCGGGTCAGAAGACGTGGCGCATGCCGATCTGGACCCCGCGGACGTCCGCGCCCGCGGCCGGGCTGCCGCCCGCGTCGGCGCGGCTGGGCCACAGGCCGAACGCGGCCGCACCGTCGTTGCGCTGGTGGGCGACGCTCACGTACACCGAGGTGCGCCGGGACAGGGGTTGCAGGTACTGCACCGCCCACAGGCGCGCGTCCGAGCCGGCGGCGTCGTCGACGTTGCGCACCTGGTAGGTGGCGTTGATTTCACCCGGCCCCACCGGCACCTTGACGCCGACGGAGCCGCCGCGCATGCCGAACGAGCCATCGACATCGGATTTGGTGAGATAGCCGTACAGCTTCGCCACCCGGAAGTCGTAGCTCGCGCCCAGGCTGACCGTGTCGGTGGAGACCGAGGCCCGCCCGGGCTGGCCCGCCGAGGCGCCGGTGGTGTTCAGGCGGTCGTAGACGGCGCCGACGTACAGCGCGCCCTGGGCGTATTCCAGGGCATAGCTGGCGGGATGGCCAAACGGTGAGGCGCCCTCGTTGGTCGCCACCATCACGCGGCCCACGAAGCCGCCGACGGTGGGCGAGGTGTACTGGATCGCGTTGTTGTATTGAACCGGATAGCCCAGGTTGCCCGCCGCCCCCCCGCGCTGGAACAGCGTCTGCATGGCACCCATGCTCGAGCGCTGGAACGGGTCGATGCGCAGCGACATCGCGATGCTGGGCGTGAACTGGCTGCCCAGGGCCAGGCTGCCCAGCGTGGCGTGGCGCAGGCCCACCACGGTTTCGCGGTTGAAGGCCTGCGTGGGGCTGGACAAGGTGCCGGTGTCGGCGTTGAAGCCCTGCTCCAGCTTGAAGAAGGCCTGATGCCCACCGCCCAGATCCTCCGTGCCGCGCACGCCCCAGCGCGAGGTGTCGCTGGACAGCAGCGTGTGGCGGCGGGCGGCCGTCAAGGCCGTGCCGAACATGCGCACGGCGTTGACGGACGCGTCCAGGCGCCCATACAGCTGGACCGATGACGTGCCGCCCGGGGCCTGGGCGAACGCGAGGGGCGGCACGAGCAGGCACGCGCCGATCACACTCTTCTTCTTCATGTTGTCTCCTTCCGTGGGAAGCGCTCGGGGCGAGCGCGAATGGCAGCGCCTGGCGGCGCCGCCGGTTACAGATCCAGCACGACCTCCGCATCCGCCTCGGCGGCGCGGGAGCAGCACAGCACCATCCTGGTTTTCCGTTGTTCCTTGCTCAGCACGAAGTCGCGATGGTCCACCTCGCCTTCGATGTAGGGAACGGCGCACACACCGCACAGGCCGTCGCTGCACTTGACGTCCACCTGCAGCCCGCAGGCGGCGAGCGCCTGCACCGCCGATTGCTCGGCGGTCACGGGAATGGTCCTGGCGGAGCGCGCCAGGCGCAGCACGAAGGGGTGGCGCGCGCGCGCGGGGGCCTCGGGGACCGAGAAGTACTCCCGGTGCAGGCTCTCCTCGGGCCAGCCGAATCCGCTGGCGGTGTCGAACACCGCGTCCATGAAGGCCGAGGGGCCGCAGGTGTACAGGTGGCTGTCCGGCACCGGATCGCGCAGCACGTCCGCGATGTCGAGCCGGCGTTCGTCGCTGAAGTGGAAGTGCACCCGGCTGGCCCAGGGCATGGCCTCGAGTTCCGGAATGAACGCGGCCTGGGCCCGTGTCCTGGACTTGTAGTAGAGGTCGAAGTCGGCGCCCATCGCGTGCAGCTCGTGCGCCATCGCGATCAGCGGGGTGACGCCGATGCCGCCGGCCATGAGCACGTGCCGCCGGGCCGAGGGCACGATGGGGAAGTGGTTGCGCGGCCGCGAGATCACCACCGGCGTGTCCTGCCGCAGCATCTGGTGGATCTTGAGCGAGCCCCCCCGGCCCTGGTCCTCGCGCAGGATGCCCAGCAGGTAGTGCCCGCGCTCGGCGGGGTTGCCCGCCAGGCTGAACTGCCGGATGTACTCCGGCGTGACGGTGACGTCGACGTGGGCGCCGGCCGCCCAGGCGGGCAGGGGCTGGCCGTCTTTCGACACGATCTCGAACAGGTCGATCTTGCCGTCGGCCGAGCTCTGCCAGCGGCGGCCGATGCGCGCGACGATCACGGGCGGCGCCTCGACCAGCGGGCGCAGGGGCGGAACGAGGTTGTCGGTGTCGCCGTCCTTGATGCGCTGCTGGTGTTGCTGGGGGCTGAGCAGCTGCCGGTACGCCTCGATGCCGGCCTCGCGGTCCAGGGGACTGGGCATCGGCAGGGGCAGGGGGGCCAGCGGCGCGGGGTAGGCCGCCAGCGTCTGGTCTTCGTGCTTCAACCGGATGTGCTTGTTCAGGCCGCGCGTGTTGACCTCCTGGGCCTGCACGATCCGGCCGGTGCCATCGTTCGTGATGTCCCACCACCACTTTTTCCTGGCGTTGATGCCACCCCGTCCGAGGGCATCGTCCAGCCGCGCGAGCCATTGGGCCGCGACCGGCATGTGGATGGCCGCCCACCGGAAGGGTTTCTCCTGCACCAGCCCGGGCAGGTTCCAGGGGCAGGCCTTCATGCAGCGGCCGCACATGGCGCCGCCCAGGTTGGTCATCCGGTAGCGCGTGCATTTCTCGACGTCGGCTTTCCAGATCTCGTAGCCGTTGAACATCACCTTCGGACCCGCCGAGATCGCGCCCGATGGGCACTCGCGCGCGCACTTGTTGCAGGAGTCGCAGAAGTTCTGCAGGCCGAAGTCGATGGGTTTGTCGGGCTGGACCGGAAAGTCCGTGGTCATGACGCCGGTCTTGCTGCGCGGGCCCAGGAACGGGTTGAGGATCGTCTCGCCGATCCGGCTGACCTCGCCCAGGCCGGCCAGCAGCACCAGCGGGGTCTGGATGACGTCGCTGTCGGCCGCCGAATGGGCCGTGGCGCTGAAGCCGAGGTTGCGCAGGTGGTCGCCGAGGACCCCGCACACCAGGCCCGCGCGCATGTAGGTGCGCATCGATTGGGCGCTGGAGATCCAGTCGTCGCCCGAGGCGCCTTCCATGGTTTCGTAGCCCTGGTCGATCATCACGGTGGCCGCGAAGGGGTGGGCCACCGGCATTTCGGTGCCGTCCTGCCGGTGCGAGTACCAGACCCACGCCGGCGCGCGGGAAAGGCCCGCCAGGTCCGCGCCGAGGAAGTGCAGCGTCGCCTTCACCAGGTCCGCGTTGTGCGCCGGATCGCTGTAGGGGGCCTGCTCGGCCGCCGGCTCGCCCCGCTGCAGCACCGAGTACACGTTCAGCGCCAGGCGCAGCGCCGCGGCCAGGGGCGCCTTGGCGACCGAATAACCGTCCTTGGACATGTCCTGCGTGGTCTTGCCCAGGTCGCCGAACGCGGCCCGCAGGAAGAACTCGCTGCTCTTGGGCACGCGCGGGATGCGGGCTTCGTCGATGTAGGTGGTGGTCTCGTCGACCCGCTTGAGCGTCTCGACCGGGTAGCGGCTGTCCCGGTAGTGGCGGCCCTGGAAGTCGATCGCATTGGAGGCGTTCTTCGGGCTCGCCGAGCCGATCCACCAGCTCGGGCCCTGGGCATGGAAGCGTTCGGCGAGCGAGGGTGGCGCCAGGGCCTGGTCGGGCTCGAGCGCCAGGTTGGTGGTGACCACGGCCAGGCCGAAACGGTCGCCGATGAAGGGGTTGACGACGGTGTCGCCTTCCCGCCGCGCCAACCCGCTGGACACCGCCAGGCGCAGGAGGTTCACGTTGGTGGTGGTGGCGGTGTGGCTGCGTGCTTCGTAGCCGAGGATGCGCAGGTAGTTGGCCAGGACCGCCGCCGTCTCGGCCGCGCGCAGCGCGGCGCGCCAGGCCTGCATGCCGACGATCCAGTCCGAACCGGGCTCGTCCTTCGAGGGGTCGCGGGGGTGCTCGACCATCAGGACCAGCGCGTGCGTGTGGTGCTCGATGCCCGACTCGCACAAGGCCATCGAACGCTTCATCTGGCGCAGCACGGCGTTGGGGTTGAAGCGCAGCCGCAGCTTGGTTTCCGACTGCTCGTAGGTCGCGGTGCGGAAGTCCGGGTGTTCCACCGGTTGCGCCAGCAGATCACCGGCATCCAGACGGCACACGCCCGCGATCGAGGTGTCCAGAAAGTAGGCGGCGGACTTGAGGTGTTCGGCCCGCTCGCGCGGGCTCGAGGGAATCTCCGCCTCGGTCGGGTTGCGGTCGCCTTCGCGCACCTGGTCGAGCGCGCACATGAAGCGGCTGATGGAGGACGCGAGCGTGGAACGGGGCCCGGGTTCGCGCGGTGGGCGCAGCACGCCGGTCTCGCGAATGTGGTCCAGGTCGGGCGCGGCGGCCCGGCGGCTCAGCCGCTCGCTGGGGTAGGCGCCCAGGTGCACGGGCCGTTCGTCATGGGAGAAGAGGCGCATGGCGGTTTACTCTTTGATGCCGCGGGCTTTGACGATGGCGCCGTAGCGCTCGCTGTCGCGCCGGATCTGCGCCCCGAAGTCCGCGGGGGTCATGGGCGTGGCTTCCGCGCCCAGGGCGCGGATCTGTTGCGCCACCGCTGCCGAGGCCAGCAGCTTGTTGATCTCGGCGTTCATCCGGGCCACGATCGCCGCGGAGGTGCCGGCGGGGGCGTAGACGCCGTGCGTGGTGCCCGCGTCGAAGCCCGCCAGGCCCTGCTCCTGGATGGTGGGCGTGGCCGGGAACAGCGGTGAGCGTTTGGTGGTGCCGACCGCCAGCAGGTGAAGCCGGCCCGCGCGGATGTGTTCGAGCGCGATGCCGGGGTCGAAGGCGAACTGCACGACACCGCCCAGCAGGTCCTGCAGCGCGGGCGACGAGCCCCGGTAGGGCACGTGCTCGGCCCGGATGCCGGCCTGCTCCTTGAGCATCTCGGCCGCCACGTGCGGCGCGCTGCCGTTGCCCGGGGTCGCGTAGGACAGCTTGCCGGGGTGGGCCTTGGCGTAGGCCAGGAAGCCCTGGAAGTCGTTGAAGCCCAGGCGCGCATCCGACACCAGGAACAGTTCGATCCGGGCCGCCGCGGCCACCGGCATCAGGTCCTTGTCCGGCTGGATCGGCAGGCGCGGCAGGGTGTGCACGGAAATCGACATCGCGCTGCCGGACGTCACCAGGAAGGTGTAGCCGTCGTTGGGCGCGCGCGCGACGGCCTCGGCGGCGATCATGCCGGTCACGCCCGATTTGTTCTCCACCACCACGGGTTGGCGCAGCGCCTCCGTCAGCCCCGGCACCAGGGCCCGCGCGATCACATCCGGGGAACTGCCGGGCGGAAAGCCGACGATCAGGCGGATCGGTTTGCTTGGCCAGTCGGCGGGCGTGTTGGCGCTGGCGGCATGGGCGCCCGGGAGCAGCGCGGCGCAGACCGCCAGGCGGCCGATCCAGGTCGAGAGTCGAGAGCGGTGTGGCCGTGGGGATGTCGTTGTCATGTTGTCTCCTGGTGGGGTGAGGGGGCGCGATCCGATGCGTGGCCGGATCGTCAGGTGGTGGTGTGAAGCGGGGGGTCCACGTCCTCGAGCACGAGCAGCCCGTAGGCCGTGTTCGACGCCGGGACGTGATAGAAGCGGTGCACCACGTCGACCTCGGCTTGCAGGGCCCCGCGCATGACGAGCCACATCACGCACTCCAGGCCTTCCGAGCCGGCTTCGCGCAGGAGTTCGAGGTGGTCCTTTTGAGCGACCTGCTCGGGCGCGGCGACAAAATCGTCCAGCCAGGCGTTGTCGAATTCGGCGTTGATCAGGCCGGCCCGTTCGCCCTGCAGCTGGTGCGAGAGGCCGCCGGTGCCGATCACGGCCACGCGCACGTCGGCGGGGTAGGCCTCGATGGCTTTGCGGATCGCCTGGCCCAGCTTCAGGCAGCGCCGGCCCGTGGGAGGCGGGTACTGGATGACGTTCACGCACAGCGGGATCACCTGGCAGGGCCAGGACGTCGGCTGGCCGAACAGCACGGAGAGCGGCACCGTCAGGCCGTGGTCCACCGTCATTTCGGAAACCACCGTGATGTCGAACTCGTCCAGGATCAGCGATTCGGCCAGGTGCCAGGACAGTTCGGGCGCACCCTGGACCACCGGCACCGGACGGGGGCCGTAGCCCTCGTCGTGCGGCTGGTAGCGCTCGGCCACCCCCAGCGCGAACGTGGGCGTGAGCGCCAGGGAAAAGCAGGACGCGTGGTCGTTGTAGACGACGATGCAGACGTCCGGCTTCGCGCGCGCGATCCAGTCCCTGGCCGCCTGCATGCCGTCGAACACCGGCTTCCAGTACGGCTCCTGCGTCTTGCCGCCATCGACCGCGGCGCCGATCGCGGGCACGTGCGAGGTGCCCACGCCACCAATCACCTTAGCCATGGGCCGCCTCCCGGTTCTGTTGCCGGCTGCGAAGGCCCGCGACCGCGCGGCCGCCGCCCACCATCATTCGCCGGAAGTCCTCGACCGTCGTCGGCGTGGCCGACATGGCGGCCCCGACGTGCTGCATGCTCAGGCCGTCGAAGATGGCCAGCTTGAAGGTGTAGTAGATGTTGCCGCCCAGGCGCAGCAGGGCCAGCCAGTCGCGCTGGAGCACGGCCTCGCGCTGGGCCTCTGTCATCGGGTAGCGGGCCAGGCAGCCCTGCGGGTCGGCGCGGAAGGCGTCGCGGTGGTCCGCGATGTCCAGCGATTTGCAGAACATGTTGAGCCCGTAGCCCATGCGCTGATGGGTGCCGTCGAACACGTAGGTGCCCGGGATGTCGTGGTAGTCGCGTGTCTGGGGTGTCATCAGGTGTGTTCCAAAGGGAGGCCGGCGTACTGTTCGGCAAGGGCCACTTGCGCGCTGGGAGAGGACTTCAGGAAATCCAGCTCGTACTCCTGCGCGCGCTGGTCGAAGGCGGTCGAGGAGGGGAAGCGGTGCAGCAGGTTGGTCAGGTACCAGGAGGTGCGCACGGAGTGCCACACGCGCCGCAGCGCCGTCTCGCTGTAGCTGGCCAGCAGGTCCGGGCTGCCGGTGCGGTAGCGGTGATCGAGCGCGCGGCTCAGGTAGTGCACGTCCGAGAAGGCGAGGTTGAGGCCCTTGGCGCCCGTGGGCGGCACGATGTGCGCCGCGTCGCCGGCGAGGAAGAGCCGGCCGTAACTCATGGGCTCGGCCACGTAGCTGCGCAGCGGCGCGATGGACTTCTCGATCGAAGGCCCCTCCACGATCGAGGCGGCCATGCTGGCCGGAAAACGCGCCTTGAGTTCGGACCAGAAGCGCGCGTCCGGCCAGTCCTCGATGTTGGTGTCCAGCGGCACCTGGATGTAGTAGCGGCTCAGCGTCGGGCTGCGCATGGACGCGAGCGCGAAACCGCGCGGGTGGTTGGCGTACACGATGTCCGGCAACGGGGGTTGCGGCGTGAGGATGCCCAGCCAGCCGAACGGGTAGATCTTCTCGAACTCCTTCAGCACGTCGGCCGGGATCGCGCGGCGGGACACGCCATGGAAGCCATCGCAGCCGGCGATGTAGTCGCACTCGATGGTGACGCGGCGGCCATCGAGCTGCAGGCTGACGCTGGGCGCATCGGTGTCGACACCGTGCAGCGCGACCTCGCCCGCGTTGAAGATCACGCGGGCGTTGCGCCGGTCGGCCGCCGCGAACAGGTCTTCCTGGATGCTGGTCTGGCCGTAGGCGACGAAGCGCTTGCCCACGTGCTTGTGCACGTCGATGAAGAACTCGCTGCGGCCGGCCCACACGATCTTCATGCCGTCGTGCGCATGGCCTTCCTGGTCCATGCGCGCCGAGAGGCCGTACTGGCGCAGCATGTCCACGGTGGTCTGCTCCAGCACGCCGGCGCGGATGCGCGCCTGGACGTAGTCGCGGCTCTGGCGTTCCACGACGACGCTGTCGATGCCGTGGTGGTGAAGGATTTCCGAAAGCAGCATGCCCGCCGGGCCTGCCCCGACGATGGCGACTTGGGTTTTCATGGTGATGTGCAAAAAGGCGCTGGTTGAGTGGGGCGGATCGTAGGAAGACCCTCCGTCCGCAACAAGTCAGCGCGGTGCTATAGCGATCGCTTCGAGCGATCACCTGAAACGCGCACGCGGAACCACAATGCCGGCATGAGCAGAAGCAGAGCGGCCGTGCGGGCCATGAAGCAACAGGCCGCGTGCGCCGGGGCGAATCCACAGCGCGCGCAGGAGGCCCTGATGGCGCTGCTGGAGCGCAGCATCCGCTTTCGCCATCGGAGGTTGGCGGTGTTGCGCCTGTGCGATGCCATGGAGTCCGGTGCACCGGTGCCCGAGGCGCAGTGGCGCTACTGCCTCGAGGCCATGCCGTGGGACGACCTCGCGTTGCGGGCGCGGCTGGAACGGGCCGCCCGCCGCCGGACGGCCGACCCCTCCTGGATTGTTCAATCTTCCTGATGAGTTGTTCAAAATCTTCCGCTTGATGCAGGGACGGGCTGGGGCTGTAATTCCCGCTCGGAACCGTTCTTGGCATGGGTCGGGCAAGAGATCTCGTGCGTGGACACCGCCATTTCAATGCCCTCAGGAGACCTCACATGCCCATGTCCGACGACGACCGGAAAAAACTGTCCCACCGCCTCTACACCGCCATGGTCCTTCCGTTGAAGGACGACGAGATCGACGAGCCCGGGCTGCGCCGGCTGGTGCGCTACTACGCGGACCACCGCTTCGCTCAGGTCGGCGGCCTGATCGCGAACCCCGAAGCGGGCGAGGTCTCGTACCTGAGCCGCGAGGAGAAGCGCCGCGTGCTGGAGATCGTGATGGAGGAAGCCCGCGGCCGGCTGCCGGTGCTGGCCGGCACCTTCGGCTGGACGACCAAGGACGCCGTGCAGGCGGCGCAGGACGCCAAGGAATTCGGCGTGGACGGCATCTTCGTCATCCCGCCCGCCGGTTCCATGGACGTGTCGGTGGCCTGGGACGCGGCCCGCTACCCCGAGGTGTGGCTGGACCAGATCCGCCTGCAGCAGGAGGCGGTGGACCTGCCCATCTTCGCGCACCCGATCTCCAACGCCACACCGCAGTGGGGGCTGGGCCTGCCGCTGGAGGCCACGCTGGCGATCTGCCGCGCCGTGCCCAATGTGATGGGCTGGAAGATGACCTATTCGCCCCAGGGCGCCCGGGTGATCGCCCGCGCGCTGCGTGAGCACCTGCCCAACGTGGCGGTCCTGCCGTCCAGTGCCCACCTCTTCCACGACTACCTGGCCTCCGGCTGGCAGTTCGACGGCGCCATCAGCGGCTCCTTCAACTACGCGATGGAGCCCATGCTGGCGCACATCGAGGCCTTCGAGCGCCTCGATCTGAAGGCCGCGCGCGAGATCTGGAACGGCGGCATGGCGCAGCTGCACGAATACGTGTATTCGGAGCCGGGCCGACTGCACGTGCGCTACAAGATCGCCACCTGGCTGCGCGGCCTGATCGATTCGCCCCTGATGCGCGCGCCCATGCCGCGCCCCCGCCCCGAAGAGATTCGCACGCTGGCCCGGCTGATGTCCGCCTGCGGCCTGGACGTGGTGCGCAGCGAAGCCGAACAATCCATCTGACCCGAGGGCCCTCACCATGAACCCCAACCGTCGCACCGTGTTGATCTCCGCGGCCGGCATGGCCGCCGCGCTGGCCATGCCCGCGCACGCGCAGGCGCCTTTCCCGAACCGGCCCATCCGCCTGGTCGTGCCTTTCCCGCCGGGGGGCTCGACCGACGTCGCGGCCCGCACGATCGCCGAGCGCATGGCGCAGGACCTGGGGCAACCCGTCATCGTCGACAACCGCCCCGGCGCCGGCACCACCATCGGGGCGGCCAACGTCGCGGCCGCCGCGCCCGATGCGCAGCACGCTCTACATCACCGGCACCATCAGCCACGCGTCGGCCGCCGCGCTGTACAACAAGCTGAGCTACGACCCGGTGAAGTCGTTCACGGCGGTGGGCTTCGTCACCGAGTCGCCCTTCATCCTGGCCGTCAACAGCGCGGCGCGCGAACACACGGTGCAGGAGCTGATCCAGGCCGCGCGCGCCCAGCCCGGCGAGATCACGTACGCCTCCAGCGGCAACGGCGCGGCGCCCCACCTCTCGGCCGAGTTGCTGGCCCGTTCGGCCGGCGTCAAATTCCTGCACGTGCCCTACAAAGGCGTGGGCCCGGCCCTCACCGCCTTGCTGTCCAACGAAGTGCGTTTCACCGTGGCCGACGCCGGCGCCGTGCCGCACATCGCCGGTGGCCGCCTGCGCGCGCTGTCGGTGCTCAGCGCCAACCCCTCCCCCATGCTGCCCGGCGTGCCCGGGCTGGCCTCGTCGGGCATCAAGGACGTGGACATCTCCAGCAACCTCGGCCTGCTTGCGCCGGCCGGCACGCCCACCGACGTGCTGGACAAGCTCCACGCCAGCCTGAACCGCTCGCTCGCCCAGGAGGGCATCAAGGCCAAGCTGGCCGGCCTGGGGCAGCTGGTCGCCCCGCGTTCGCGCGATGAGTTCATGCGCACGCTGGTGAACGACGTGCAGCGCTACGCCAGCGTGGTGAAGGAAGCGGGCATTCGGATCGACTAGGGGCTTCCGACGGGTCGTTGAAAGAGCGTCCGCCATGGGATGCCACGGTGACAGACGTGGTCAGGGATCGCACGTGTTGCCCTCGGGCAATCGACCGGCGCTGCCCGAGACAGCGCGGTTGTAGGCAAGGTATTGCTTGGCGCGCAGCTTGGTGTTGGCGGTGATGGCTTCGATCTTGCTGCTCAAGTCATAGCCCTGTTGGTAGTCAGGCATGAAAGATAGTCGCAAGCATTTCACACTGGCCATTGACACATCGCCCAGCCTGTCCAGTTCGGCCTTGTTGTTCTGGTCCACCAGCAACTCGGCTTGCCGCACACGGGCGGCCTGTTGCGCTGCTTTCTTTTGCACATCCGTGATGGGCAGGGCCGCGATCCAGGCATCGATGTCATCGCGGATGCCGTTGTTGTCGCCATCGGGCCCTCGAAGATCGCTGGAGCGGTCCAGTTGGGGCAGTTGGCCGCTGTCTTCCAGGGCCTTGATCTGTTCGGCCAGGGTGGGCGATGCCGGGGCGGGTGAACCGGGGGGCGGCGTGCCGCCCGGCGCGTTGCTGGACGTGGTGTTACCGCCGCAGGCCGGCAGCCAAGCGACCAGCAACAGCGAAAACATTGAAATGAGAAAACGATGATGGTTCATGGTGCGTGGGTGGGTCAGTGGATGAGCGTGTCCAGCGACTGGACGATCAAGCCCCGGGTGCGGGCGTAGGCCGCGCGCGCCGTGTCGAGGTAGGTAGGCTCGAAGCCATGGCCCGTCGCGTCCCTGAGGCGCGGGGGAATGGTGATGTTGGCGGGCGGCACGCTGTTGGCACCGGTGAGGCGCAAACCGTTGATGACCAGGTCGATGCTGGCGAGCACATAGTCGCCTCGCAGCGTGGGCGAAGCTGGAGCGACATGCACCACCTGGGCCGCGACGTTCGGACGCGCAGCCCGGATGGCATCGTGGGCGTTGTTGACGAAGAGGTTGCCTTGCGAGTGGGCCACCAGCAGCAGGCTGGCGCCCTCGTCGGCATAGCGCAGCAGCCGTTCAAGGTGGGCGGCCCGGTTTTCGTAGGTGGGGGACTGGGTGAACAGCGTGAGCAGCTTGAGCGTGCTGGCTGTCAGCTGGTTGAGGGCGGCGCTGGCGGTGGCGTCCAGCCACTGCAACAAGGCGTTTCCCCCGGTGCCCAGCAGGTGGAGCAGGCGCCCGGTGGTCGAGGTGTCGTGCTGATGGCGCCCGGTCAGAATGTCCCAGAAGGTTTCCCAGCGGTCGGCGAACACGCCGCCCAGTTCCCGGCTGCGCTGCTCGAACACCTCGGCCACGTCTTCAAGGCACGAGGGTTTGCCCATCACACCTTCCCCGCAAGCGGTCTGGTTGTAGAACCAGTCGTACTTGAGTGGCGCTTCATTGTGCTGAGAGCCGAATTCGACTTCGAGCCGGTCAATGCTTTTCTGTGCTGCCTCTCTCGTATTCGCCACCCCGTTGAAGAACCCGATCACCACTTCCTTTCGCGACTTCACCGTCCACCACCCCGAGTTGCTGCAGTCGGTGCAGGTGGCGGTGAAGGTGATGGGGGTGTTGGAGCGTTGCTTGGGCACGTACTGCAGCAGCAGACGGCCGTTGCTGTCGGTTCGCCAGTGGTTGCATCCCGCCCCACACAGCAGGCCGCCATGCTGGCCGTTGTCGGAAAGCTGAACCTTGACGGGGTGCTGGGTGATCGGCCTGCCGTCGAGCGATACCTGGGCCGTGAGATCGATGGGCGTGAGTTCCTTGTCGACGGTGTCGTGGGTGCCAACCAGCGTCACGGTGTAGGGCATGTAGGTGGGTGTCACGCAGGCTGCGTAGGCGTTGGGGTCATCGCTCTGCTTGCACACCCCCTTGGCATCGCAGAGGGTGTTGAGCGCCCGCAGTTCCCGCACTTCCACCCGGTAGCTATAAGGCTCGGGAACGTTGTAAAGCACCCCTGATGAAGTGGACCCGCCCCAGTACTCACAGCGGGTGTACTGCCCACGGGCCGGAGGATCACATCGGAGTGGGATGGCGCCGAAGCTCGCATAGAGGAATTCGGCCATGGAGGGATCCCCTCGGTAGGCGCGATAACCATCAAAGAACTCGTGCTGCAGTTTTTGCTGCGGCGTCAGCGCCCACTCGGCGGGGAAGGAGACATCGCCCCACGAGTACAGGGAGAAGCATGTGGCTTCGGCGTTGGCCCGAAGGTGCGTGGTGGCCCCGAGGAACAGCAATACCCATAACCAAAAACGAAGTCCCTTTTGCATATGCATCCTTGATTTTGAATTCCTTCTTCCTATTTTTCAAAACCAAAAATCAATGTAAATACCTCATTTTTGGGGTTCTGAGTGTCGCAACACCCGGCGGTACTGCACCGCCTCCGCCACGTGCGCGGTGGCCACCGCTTCCGCGCCCGAGAGGTCGGCGATGGTGCGCGCCACGCGCAGGGCGCGGTGCGTGCTGCGCGCGCTCCAGCCCAGGCGCGCGGCGGCGGTGTGCAGGAACTTCAGCGCGGCCGGTTCGGCGTTCACGTGCGCGTCCAGCGCCTGCCCGGCCAGGGTCTGGTTGGTGCTGCCCTGGCGGGCCTGTGCGCGCTGGCGCGCGAGGTGCACGCGCTCACGCACGGTGGCGCTGGGCTCGCCGGCCGCGCCGTGCAGCAGGTCGTCCGGCGGCAGCGCGGGCACCTCCACATGCAGGTCGATGCGGTCGAGCAGCGGGCCGCTGAGCTTGCCCTGGTAACGCGCGATCTGGTCGGGCGTGTCGCGACAGGCGCGCGTGGGGTGGCCCAGAAAACCGCAGGGGCAGGGGTTCATCGCGCCGATGAGCTGGAAGCGCGCCGGGAACTCGCTCTGCATGGCCGCGCGCGAGATGCGGATGTGGCCGCTCTCCAGCGGCTCGCGCAGGGCCTCCAGCGCCGAGCGTGGAAATTCCGGCAGCTCGTCGAGGAACAGCACGCCCTGGTGCGCCATGGAGATCTCGCCCGGCCGCGGCGGCGAGCCGCCCCCCACCAGGGCCACGGCGCTGGCGCTGTGGTGGGGCGCGCAGGTCGGGCGCTGGCCCCAGCGCTCCAGGCTGAAGCGCCCGGCCAGCGAGGCCACGGCGGCGGACTCCAGCGCCTCCAGCGTGCCCATGGGCGGCAGCAGGCCGGCAAAACGCTGGGCCAGCATGGACTTGCCCGAGCCCGGCGGGCCGACCAGCAACAGGCTGTGGCCGCCGGCCGCGGCGATCTCCAGCGCGCGCTTGGCGGCCACCTGGCCCTTGACGTCGATCAGGTCGGGGTAGCGGGGCAGGGCGGCGCGCGCGGTGGGCGCCAGGCGGGCCCAGCCGGCCTCGTCGGGTGGCGGCGGTGGCGCCGTGTCGGACTCGCGCTCGGGCAGGAAGCGCGCGACCACATCGAGCAGGTGGCGCGCGCGGTAGACCTGCGCCTGCGGCACCAGCGCCGCTTCCTCGGCGCTGCCCGGCGGCAGCACCAGGCGGGTCGGGCGCTCGGTGTCCTGCCGGTGCACGGCCAGGCTCATGGCCAGCGCGCCGCGCACCGGCCGCAGCTCACCACCGAGCGAGAGCTCGCCCGCGAACTCCCAGCCGGCCAGCCGCGCCGCGTCGATCTGCCCGCTGGCGGCGAGGATGCCCAGGGCGATCGGCAGATCGAAGCGGCCGGAGTCCTTGGGCAGGTCGGCCGGCGCCAGGTTCACGGTGATGCGCTTGTTCGACGGGAACTCCAGCCCCGCGTTGGCGATGGCCGAGCGCACGCGCTCGCGCGCTTCCTTCACGCCGGTGTCGGCCAGGCCGACCAGCGTGAAACTGGGCAGGCCGTTGGCGAGGTGGACCTCGACGCAGACCGGGCGGGCTTCCAGGCCGAGCAGCGCGCGGCTGTGCACCAATGACAGACTCATGTGTGGTTTCTCCCTGTTTCGGTGCGCGCCCAGGCCACCCGCTGGGGCAAAAGGCGCCCCGTGGGCCGCACCCAATTGGTGCGCACAGCTTTGGTGTGGCCGTGGGCGATCGGGGCGGCGGTGGCGCCTGAAAAATCCGGGCGCGCGGCCCAACTGTAGGTGGCCGCCAGGACCCGAACCCGGGGGGGTACGCGGGCGGGGGCCGTTGGCACGGTCCATGCTTGGGGGTGTAAGCGATTGAATCCGGGCCGTGGAGTTCCATGGTCCCTCCGCAAACCGCGGTGTCGGCCCTCCGGTCTGAGCACCCTTCCGTTCTAGAAGAGGAATCACAGCATGAAAATGGTTTCAGCCATCATCAAGCCGTTCAAGCTGGACGAAGTGCGCGAAGCACTTTCCGGCATGGGCGTGCAAGGCATCACCGTCACCGAAGTCAAGGGCTTCGGCCGCCAGAAGGGCCACACCGAGCTGTACCGCGGCGCGGAGTACGTGGTCGACTTTCTGCCCAAGGTCAAGATCGAGGCCGCCGTGTCCGACGAGCTCGTCGAGCGCGTGATCGAAGCCATCGAAGGTGCCGCGCGCACCGGCAAGATCGGCGACGGCAAGATTTTCGTCACTTCCCTGGAACAGGTGGTGCGCATCCGGACCGGCGAGACCGGCAAGGAAGCGCTCTGATCGCCGCCCCCTGAACAAGAAAGATCACGGACATGAAAAAACTCATCGCAACCCTGTTCCTGGGCATGGGCCTGGCCTTCGGTGGCCTGAACGCCATGGCGCAGACCGCCGCGCCCGCGGAGGCCCCCGCGGCCGCCGCCCCTGCCGAAGCGGCGCCGGCCGCGGCCCCCGCTGCGGCTGAAGCAGCCCCCGCTGCCGCCGCCGAAGCCGCGCCGGCCGCTGCCGCGCCCGCGCTGGACACCGGCGACACCGCCTGGATGCTGACCTCCACCATGCTGGTCATCCTGATGACCATCCCGGGCCTGGCCCTGTTCTACGGCGGCCTGGCCCGTTCGAAGAACATGCTGTCGGTGCTGATGCACGTGTTCGTCATCTTCTCGCTGATCACCATCCTCTGGTGCGTCTACGGCTACAGCCTGACCTTCGTGGGCGAAGGCAAGTTCGTGGGCGGCTTCGACAAGGTCTTCCTCAAGGGCATCACGGCCGACACGCTCTCGGGCCTGCTGCCGACGATCCCCGAGTTCGTCTTCGTGGCCTTCCAGTCGACCTTCGCGGCCATCACCTGCGCGCTGATCGTGGGCTCGTTCGCCGAGCGCATCAAGTTCTCGGCCGTGCTGCTGTTCTCCGTGATCTGGTTCACCTTCAGCTACATCCCGATGGCCCACATGGTCTGGGGCGGTGGTCTGCTGGGCGCCGACGGCGCGCTGGACTTCGCTGGCGGCACCGTGGTGCACATCAACGCCGGTATCGCCGGTCTGGTGGGTGCCTACGTGGTGGGCAAGCGCATCGGCTACGGCAAGGAAGCGCTCACCCCGCACAGCCTGACGCTGACCATGGTCGGTGCCTCGCTGCTGTGGGTCGGCTGGTTCGGCTTCAACGCCGGCTCGGCGGGTGCCGCCAACGGCGTGGCCGGTCTGGCCTTCATCAACACCATCCTCGCCACCGGCGCGGCCACGCTGTCCTGGATCGCGGGTGAAGCGCTGCACAAGGGCAAGGGCTCCATGCTGGGTGCCGCTTCGGGTGCCGTCGCCGGCCTGGTGGCGGTCACGCCGGCCGCTGGCTTCATCGGCCCGATGGGCTCCATCGCCCTCGGTCTGATCGCCGGCCTGGTCTGCCTGTGGGGCGTGGGTGGTCTCAAGAAGATGCTGGGTGCCGACGACGCGTTCGACGTGTTCGGCGTGCACGGTGTCGGCGGCATCGTCGGCGCCATCCTGACGGCGGTGTTCGCCGCCTCCAGCCTGGGCGGCGTCAAGGCCGACGACTACGCCATCGGCGCCCAGCTCTGGGTGCAGATCAAGAGCGTGCTTGTGACCATCGTCTGGTCCGGCGTGGTGTCGTTCGTGGCCTACAAGATCGTGGACATGATGGTCGGCCTGCGCGTCAGCGAAGAAGCCGAGCGCGAAGGCCTGGACATCACCTCGCACGGCGAGACGGCCTACAACCGCTGAGTTCTCCTGGGATCGATCTCCCCCTGGTGGGAGGTCCAGCCCGCGAGCCGACAGGCCCGCGGGCTTTTTTCATGCCGGGGCTCGGCGGCGGGCGACGTCCCTCAGGTACAGCAGCAGCAGGCGCACCAGTTCCGAGCGGACCGCCGTCGACGCCAGCTCGCCGCGGCGGATGGCGTTGTGGATGACGCCATCCAGCGCGTCGGACACGAGGGTGCCCGCGAGCGCGTCCGCGGCCGCCGCGGTCGCCTGGCCGCGGTAGTGGGCGACGGCGCTGGCGTGGCAGCCCAGGTAGGTTTTTTCGAAGGCGCTGTGCGGGTCGCGCAGGCCTTCGGCGGCCAGGACCTCGTCGAGCAGGACCTGGTGCAGGCCAGGGTTCCCGGCGTGCACCGCGATCATGTCGTCGACGAGTGCTTCGACGTACCGCCTCAGGCTTTTCCCGGCGGCCGGCTTTTGCACCGCCGACAGGCAATCGTCCAGGTGCTGGCGGCGGATCGCGTCGATCAGCGCGTGCTTGTCGGGAAAGTACTGGTAGAGCGATCCGATGCTCACGCCGGCGGCCTCCGCGACCGCGTTGGTCGTGAACCCCGCCCAGCCGCGCTGGCCCAGAATGCGAGCCCCTGCCTGGACGATCGCGTCCACCGTCGTGCGCGAGCGGGCCTGGCGAGGTTGTTTGCGCATGGGCGCGGACGCGGCGGGAATGCGAGTAGACATGCGGCCTCCCAGGTCAGAGGATGTGAGCCATTGACTCACATTCTGAAGGAGATGGGCCATGAGCTCTCTGGCATCGCTGCAAAGCCTGTTCCGCTACCAGGCCTGGGCGCACGGCGAACTCGTCGACGCACTCCAAGGGCTCGATGCCGGGGGCCACGCCCCGGCGCGGCACGACGCGCTGCGGCTGCTCAACCACGTCCTGACCGTCAACCGGATCTTCATGGCCCACCTGACCGGGCAGCCGCACGGCTTCACGGCGGACAACACGCCCGACACGCCGACGCTGGCGGCCCTGGGGAAGGCCCTGCGCAACGCGGACCGCTGGTACCTGGACCACCTGCGCGACCTGACCCCCGAGGCGCTGGCCGAGCCCTGGCCTTTCGCCTTCACCGATGGAGACCGAGGGTGCATGACGCGCGAGGAAATGCTGCTGCACGTGATCGTGCACGGCAGCTACCACCGGGGCGAGGTGGGGCGCCTGCTTCGCCAGGCCGGCGCGCCACTGCCCTGGGACACCTTCGCGGTCCACCTGCATGGCCGCGAGCCTCAGCGGCGGGCCGCACCGGCGGGGGTTCTCTAGTCGAGCCGGATGCCAGCCTGCCGGACCACCTTGCCCCACTTGTCGTACTCGCTGCGCACGAAGCGCGACAGCTCCTCGGGCGTGCTGCCGGCGGGCTCGGCGCCCAGCGCGCTCAGGCGCTGCAGCAGGGCCGGGTCTTTCAGCGCGCTCACCACCTCGGCCTGCAGCCGCTGCACGATGGCCGGCGGCGTGCCGGCCGGCGCGAACAGGCCGTACCAGGCGCTGACCTCGTAGCCGGGCACGCCGGACTCGGCGATGGTGGGCACCTCGGGGAAGGCGGACGAACGCCGCGCGTTGCGCCACCGCGATCGGGCGCAGCTTGCCGGCGCGGATGTGCGGCTCCACCGTGGCCAGGTCGAAGGTCATGTTCACCTGACCGGCCACCACGTCGGTCACGCCCTGCACCACGCCCTTGTAGGGCACGTGCACGATGTCCACGTTCGCCATCGTCTTGAGCAACTCGCCCGCGAGGTGCTGCGAGGCCCCCGCGCCGCCGGAGGCGTAGGTCAGCTTGCCGGGGTTGGCGCGCGCATAGGCCAGCAGCGAGCGCATGTCGGTGGCCGGCACGGCCGGGTTGGTCACCAGCATCAGCGTGCCGCTGGCGCACCAGGCTGATGGGCGTGAAGTCCTTGAGCGTGTCGTAGGGCATGCGCGAGAACAGGTGGGCGTTCACCGCGTTGGTGCCGATCGAGCCCATCAGCAGCGTCAGGCCGTCGGGCTTGCTCTTGGCGACGGTGTCGGCGCCGATGTTGCCGCTGGCCCCGGGCTTGTTCTCCACCACGAAGGGCTGGCCCAGGCGCGGGCTGGCGTGCTGCGCGATCGCGCGCGCCAGGATGTCGGTCAGGCCACCGGCCTGGAACGGCACCACGATGCGCACGGGAGCGCTGGGGTAGTCGCTCGCGCCGTGCGCGGTGAGGCCGCAGGCGGCCAGCAGCAGGGCGGTGATGGTTTTTTTCATGGTGTGTCTCCTCATTGTGGTGGGGGAAATCGGGATCAGTGCGTGCCGTCCAGGATGGCGCCGTCGGCCTGCAGGCGCGAGCGCAGCGCCTGCACGGGCAAGGTGGCGAAGTCGGCAACACCGGCGCCGCTGTCGAGCAGCAGGGCCGCGGCGGTGCCCGCGGCCTGGCCCATGGCCAGGCAGGGGCCCATCACGCGCGCCGAGCCGTTGGCGCCGCGGTCCGAGGAAAAGATGCGCCCGGCCGCCACCACGTTGCGCACGCCCTGCGGCAGCAGGCAGCCCCAGGGAATGTCGTAGGAACCCCCATCGCGCACCGGAATGCGGATCTGCCCGGTGCCCGACTGGTGGATGTCCACGTGGTGCGAGCCCTTGGCGATGCCGTCGTCGCGCTTGCGCGCGCTCAGCACGTCGTCTTCCGACAGGCTGTCGTGGCCGACGATGCGGCGCGTCTCGCGCACGCCCACGCGGGTGGCGATGCCGCTGAAACCGGCCTGCTCGAAGCCCGGCACATGGCGCTGCATGAACGCGCTGCATTGCCAGACCTGGTCGGACAGCGTGGCGCAGCGTGGCGCTGAGGGCCTGCGTGCGGGTGCCGTCGATGCCGCCCACGCGCGTGCTGTTGAGGCAGACCTCGCCGCGCTGGCGCGAGGTGGGCTGGACCATGATGAGCGCCGTGGGGTAGAGCTCGCCGCGTTCGATCGCGCCCGCCACCAGCGGGCCATCGCCCTTGAGGAACACCGTGGGCTCGCCCTGGGCCTGCGCGGCCTGCGCCAGGGCCTGGTCGGTGCGGCCCTGGCGGATCGCCTCGCTCTCGCCCAGCGCGAAGTGCTCGGGGTGCGCGTGCAGGAACTCGAGCAGCGGCGCGGTGCGCACGCCGGCCATGCGGAACATCATGGAGACCGGCTGCATCTCGCCCTGGCTGCCGCCGTGCAGCGCCTGGCCGCCCGCGGCGCGCACGATGTCGGCGTCGCCCGAGCAGTCGATGAACAGCGGCGCGCGGATCTCGGTCAGGCCCTCCTTGTTGCGCACCTGCAGCGCGTGCACCGTGCCGCCGTCGCGCACCACGCCGGTGGCGGTGGTGTGCAGCAGCAGCTGCACACCGGCGCGCGCCAGGCAGCGCGCCACCGCGAGCTTCATCACCTCCGGGTCCAGGCACACGTACCAGATCAGCCGCCAGTCGTTGAGCGGCCCGATGTAGCCGCCCAGGCGCTCGCACTCGGCCAGCAGCTCGCGGCCCGTGCCGCCCAGGATCCATTCGCCGCGCGCGTTGAGCGCGCCGTCGATCGCCATGCCGCTGACCAGCTCGCCGCCGGGCAGGGCGCCGGCCTCCACCAGCGTGACGCGCGCGCCGCCGCGCGCCGCGGCCAGGGCCGCCGCCACGCCCGCCGCGCCGGCGCCCAGCACCACCACATCGCTGTCCATCGCCTGGCGCGTGACCGCGAAATCCTCGAATGTCTGCATCGTGTCCCACTTTCCGTTGGTGTGCCGATCCCGTGATCGGCCCTGGGGAAATTATTCCGAGCGCGGTCGATGGCAGGGGCATGGGTGCGCCCGGTTTTTCCGTATAGTGGACAAAATGTCTTCCGCCATTTCTTCGCCCGATGGGGCCCGCAGCCTGCACCGCGCCATCGGCCTGCTGCGCCTGCTGTCCATGCGCACCGCCACCGGCTGGCGGCTGAGCGACCTCGCGCAGGAGGCCGGGCTGGAACATTCGACCGTGCACCGCATGCTGGCCTGCCTGCTCGACGAGGGGCTGGCCGTGCGGGTGCCGGGCACGCGGCGCTACTCGCTGGGGCCGCTGGCCCACGAGTTCGGCGTGGCCGCCGCGCCGCACTTCGCGATCGAACGCCTGGCCGCGCCCGGGCTCGCGCGGCTGGCCGCCGAAACGCGCGACATCGTGTTCCTGAACGTGCGCAGCGGCGCCGAGTCGGTGTGCGTGGCGCGCTTCGAGGGCCGCAAGGCACTCAAGGCCTACACCGTGGACGTGGGCACGCGCCGCCCATTGAGCCTCTCGGCCGGTGGGGTCGCCATGCTGATCGCGTTGCCCCGCGCCGAGCAGACGCGGCTGGAAGCGCAGAACCTGCAGGCCATCGTGCGCCGGGGCGAGGCGCGCCAGACGGCGGTGCGGCGCATGGTGCAGCGCTCGCGCCGGCTCGGTTATGGCTTCAACCAGGAGGACATCATCCCGGGCATCGCCGCCCTGGGCGTGGCGATCCGCAGCCCGTCGGGGGCGCCGGTGGCCTCGCTGAGCCTGGCCGCGACCGGGGCCGACCTGGCGGCCCGCCAGCCGCGCCTGCTGACCTTGCTGCGTGCCGAGGCCGAGCGCATCGCCGCGCAGCTGGCGCCGCTGCGATACCCCCCCTGATATCGCCTGCCGGCCGCGCCTATGATGCGCGCCCGACACCCACATTCAGGAGGAGTCCCATGTTCCGTGCACCACCGCGCCTTGTCGCCCTCGTTCTGTTCGCCAGCCTGGGCCTGAGCAGCCTGCCGGGGCAGGCCGCCAGCGGCGGTCAGCGAAAAGCGCCGTCCAAGGTCACGTTCCACAAGGCGCCGTCGGAAGAAGCGCCGGCCGCGCGCGACAAGCGCCTCAAGCGCGAGTGCCAGGGCCGGCCCAACGCCGGCATGTGCATGGGCTACACCCGTTAGGGCACGCCGCGATTGCATCGCGGCGTGCAGAAAATTCAAAGCCGGAAAGAGGTCGGGCGACTACCATCGTCGCCATGTCTTTCCCGCCCCACGAGACCCCCGGCGAACTGATCGACCGGGTCCGCGCCGCCGCGGCCGCGCACGCACCCCTGCACATCGCCGGAGGCCGCACCAAGGCCTTCTACGGCGAGGCCGTCGCGGGTGACACCCTGTCCACCACCGGCTGGTCGGGCATCGTCAGCTACGAGCCGACCGAGCTGGTGGTCACGGTGCGCGCGGGCACGCCACTGGCCGAGCTGGAGGCGGTGCTGGCCGAGCGCGGCCAGTGTTTCCCGTTCGAACCACCGCACTTCGGCCCTGGCGGCACTGTGGGCGGCATGGTCGCCGCGGGCCTGGCCGGCCCGGCGCGCGCCAGCGCCGGCGCGGTGCGCGACTACGTGCTCGGCGCGCGCTTCATCAACGGGCGCGGCGAGCTGCTCACCTTCGGTGGCCAGGTCATGAAGAACGTGGCCGGCTACGACGTGAGCCGCGTGCTCGCGGGCTCCCTGGGCACGCTGGGCGTGATCACCGAGGTCAGCCTCAAGGTGCTGCCGGTGGCGCCGGCCGAGGCCACGCTCGTGTTTGCACTCGGCCAGCACGAGGCGCTGGAGCAAGTGCACCGCTGGGGCGGCCAGCCACTGCCGGTCAACGCCAGCCGCTGGACCGCGGACCGCCTCACCGTGCGCCTGCGCGGTGCCGTCGCGGCGGTGGAGGCCGCCTGCGAGCGCCTGGCGCGCGAGGCCGGCGGCACCCGCCTGGACCCCGCGCAGGCCGGCCGCGACTGGGCCGACGCCCGCGACCAGCGCCTGCCGTTCTTCGAGGCACCGGCGGCCGACCTGGGCCTGTGGCGCCTGTCGGTGCCGCAGACCGCGCCGGTGCTGGACCTGCCCTGGGCCCCGCTGATCGAATGGCAGGGCGCGCAGCGCTGGCTGTGGGCGCCCGCGGGCGCGGCCGGCCAGATCCGCGCGGCCACCGCGGCCGTGAACGGCCACGCCACGCTGTTCCGCGCCGGGGCCGACGGCGCGCCCGGCGTGCCGCGCTTCCACCCGGCGGCCACCGCCATCCAGACCATCACGCAACGCCTGCGCGCCGAGTTCGACCCGGCGGGCATCTTCACCCCGGGCCGCATGGGCTGACCGGAACCGAGCGACCATGCAAACCCAGCTCTCTCCCGAATACCAGCAGCGCGCCGACGGCCGCGCGGCCGAGGCCATCCTGCGCAAGTGCGTGCACTGCGGCTTCTGCACCGCCACCTGCCCCACCTACCAGCTGCTCGGCGACGAACTCGACGGCCCACGCGGGCGCATCTACCTGATGAAGCAGGTGCTCGAAGGCGCCGAGCCCACGCGCAAGACCCAGCTGCACCTGGACCGCTGCCTCACCTGCCGCAACTGCGAAAGCACCTGCCCGAGCGGGGTGGACTACGGCCACCTGGTCGACATCGGCCGCCAGATCGTGGACGAAAAGGTGCCGCGCCCGATGGGTGAAAAGGCCGTGCGCTGGTTGCTCAAGGAGGGCCTGACCTCGCCGCTGTTCGCGCCGGCCATGAAGCTCGGCCAGATGGTGCGACCGTTGCTGCCCGGCCTGCTCAAGGACAAGGTGCCCGCGCCGCGCGCGGCCGGCGCCTTGCCCACGCGCACGCACGCGCGCCGCGTGCTCCTGCTCGCGGGCTGCGTGCAGCCGGCGATGATGCCCAGCATCCACGCCGCCACGGTGCGCGTGCTCGACGCCGCCGGCATCCAGGGGGTGCTCGCGCCCGAGGCCGGGTGCTGTGGCGCGGTGAAGTTCCACCTGAACGACCAGGACGGCGGGCGCGCCCAGATGCGCGCCAACATCGACGCGTGGTGGCCGCTGATCGAAGGCGGCGTCGAGGCCATCGTGATGAACGCCTCGGGCTGTGGTGTGACGGTGAAGGCGTACGGGCACATCCTTCAGGGCGACCCGGCCTATGCGGCCAAGGCCGCGCGCGTGAGCGAACTCACGCGCGACCTGAGCGAGCTGCTGCCCGCGCTGGTGCCGGTGCTGCGGCCCTTGTTGAAGCAGGCGCCGGACGCGGCGCGCGTGGTGGCCTTCCACCCGCCCTGCACGCTGCAGCACGGCCAGCAACTCAAGGGCGGTGTGGAGCAGCACCTGGGTGCCTTGGGTTTCACGGTGCAGGTGGCGAACAACGAGGCGCATCTGTGCTGCGGTTCGGCCGGCACCTACTCGGTGCTCAACCCCGAGATCGCGCACACCCTGCGCGACCGCAAGCTCGGCCACCTGGATGAGCTGCGGCCGGCGGTGATCGCCAGCGCCAACATCGGTTGCATCACGCACCTGCAGAGCGGCACGGCCACGCCGGTGCGGCACTGGGTCGAGGTGCTAGACGAGGCTTTGGGGTTCTGAGTTTTCCGCTCCACCGGGTTGACGAGGTCGGGTGGTCCGGGCAGGCTGGCGCCGGCCGCTCGCGGGCGTCTGCCCGGGCCCACCGCCACCCTTTCGTCAACACCGGGTGGGCGCGCACCCTCTGTGGCAACCGCGAATGGGGCCGGCGCCCTCCTGCCCGGACCACCCGCCCCACGACAAAAGTAGGCGTGCCAAGCTGGGTGTGCCCACGCTTCTTGCAGGACAGTGGCGGCGTCCGAATGCGCAGGCCCCCATTCGCGGTTGCCACAGAGGGTGCGCGCCAACCGTGGTGTTGATGAAGTGACGTTTGCGTGCCCGGGCAGACGCCCGCGAGCAGGGCCGGAGCAGTCGGATCCCGCCACTGTCCTGACGCGAGGTCTCCCGCCAGGGCCTTCAGCGCGCCGCCGCCGCTGAGCCGGGTGAGACGCGGCCGCGCTGGCCGATCGCATCCCGATGGCGGCGGCTGCAGGGCACCGTGGAGCCATCGCGCATGGTCAGGCGCGCATCGCCGCTGTCCAGCGGCTCGATCTCGGCGACATGGTCGAGGTTCACCGCGTGGCTGCGGTGCACGCGCACGAAACGCTCCGGGTCCAGCTGCTGCAGGAACTCGGTGAACGTCGAGCGCAGCAGATAGTCGTGCCCATTGACGTGCAACCCCACGTAATTGCCCTGGGCCTGCACCCACTCGATGTCCGACGCGGCCACCAGGAACTCGCGGCGCAGCTTGCGCACCAGAAAACGCGCCGGACGCGGCGCGGGCAAGGGCGCCGCGTCGGCGCCGCCAGGGGCCGGCTCCGGGGCATCGAGCAGCTTCGCCTCGCCGGTGAGCCGCAGCATCAGAAAGCGGTAGCTCATCAGCGCCGCGACGATCAGGGCGTAACTGCGCACGTCCTTCAGGTACTCGTAAGCCAGCTGCAGCGGCCAATCGCCGAAGCCATAGCGCGCGCCCACGAGCGCGTAGGCGGCCTGGCGCAGCAACACCATGCCCGCCACATGCAGGACGCAGAACACCACGCTGGCCACCAGATGCAGCGGCAGGGCGGTGCGCAGCGTCTCCCAGCGCAGCGGCACGCCGCGCTCGAACACCACGATCGCCGGGATCAGCAGGCCGGTGGCCAGGGCGCTGGAGACCTCCCACACCACCGGCTGCCACGCGGCGACCCGCGGCAGGTCCACCCAGGCCACCAGGGTGTTGAAGGCCGCCTGCAGCGCCAGCACCCCCACCCAGAACGCCACTTCGACCCGGCGGCGGATCGCCGGGTAGCGCGCAAACCAGTCGGGTGCATAGGCCATGGCCGCCAGTCTAGGCCCGAGGGGCCGCCCCGCCCATCCCTGCGGTGAGCCACCCGTCACAGCCGGCCCACGGGTCGTCCCAAAGCGCTGCGTGGGAGCGCGCGCCGGGCCAAGAATCGGCGCCTTTCCCGTCCGACCGAGGGGCCCTTCATGAACCGCCGACACGACATCGATGCCCTGCGCGCCCTGGCCTTCGGCCTGGTCATCCTGTACCACGTGGCGATGTACTACGTCGCCGACTGGCATTGGCATCTGAAAAGCCCGCACGTCGCCGAATGGCTGCAGTGGCCGATGCGCGCGCTCAACCTCTGGCGCATGGACCTGGTGTTCCTGATCTCCGGCGTGGCCTTCGCGTTCCTGCGGCAGGGCCACGCGCCGCTGAGGCTGATCGGGCGGCGCAGCCTGCGCCTGGGGGTGCCGCTGGCGTTCGGCATGGCCGTGGTCGTGCCTTACCAGGTGTATGTGCAGGTGGTCGACAACGGCAGCATCGGGCCGGGTTTCCTGGCCTTCCTGGCGCGTTACTTCACCGGCGGCCCCTGGCCGCGCGGCGCCTTCGACGGCTGGGAGGCCGGTGTCACCTGGAACCACCTCTGGTACCTCGCCTACCTGTGGGTGTACACGGGGGTGCTGGCGCTGCTCACGCCGGTGCTGGACTCGGCCGCAGGCCAGCGCCTGCGCATAGCGTTCACCCGGCTGCGCGGCCCGGCGCTGCTGCTGTTGCCCGTGGTGCCGCTGGCCCTGTACTCGTTCACCCTCTGGCCGCGCTTTCCACCCACCCACGATCTGATCCACGACGCCTGGCTGCACGCGGTGTACTTCACGCTGTTCGTGTACGGGTACTGGATCGGGGTGGACGCGGGGCTCTGGGCCGCGCTGCGCCGCCTGCGCTGGATCGCCCTGGCGCTGGCGCTGGGCTGGTTCGCGCTGCACGTGGGCCTGCGCACCGCGGCGGTGGGCGGGGCGCCCGGCTGGCGCCTGGCGGCGCGGCTCGCGGCCGACGCTTACCTGTGGACCACCCTGGTGGCGGTGCTGGGCTGGGCCCACCACCGGCTCAACCGGCCCTGGCCCTGGCTGGGGTGGGCCAACGAATCGGTGTACCCCTGGTACGTGCTGCACCAGACGCTGATCCTGGCGCTGGCCGTGCTGCTGGCGCCGCTGGCGCTCGGGCCGGTGGCGGAGCCGGCCGTGCTGCTGCTGGGCACGGTGCTGGGCTGCTGGGTGCTCACCGATGGCCTGGTGCGCCGCTCGGCGTGGCTGCGCCCGCTGTTCGGCCTCAGCCCGCGAGCGCGGCCTCGATGTCCTTCGCCAGCTTCTCCGGCGCGTCCTGCGGCGCGTAGCGCTTGAGCACGCGGCCGTCCTTGCCCACGAGGAACTTGGTGAAGTTCCACTTGATGGCCTTGCTGCCCAGCAGGCCCGGGGCCTCGGCCGTGAGCCACTGGTAGAGCGGGTGCGCGTTCGCGCCGTTGACGTCGATCTTGCCCATCATGGGAAAGCTCACGCCGTAGTTGAGCTGGCAGAAGCTGGCGATCTCGTCGTTGCTGCCCGGGTCCTGGCCGCCGAACTGGTTGCTCGGAAAACCCAGCACCACCAGGCCGCGCGCGCCATACGCCTGGTGCAGCTTCTCCAGCCCGCCGAACTGCGGCGTGAACCCGCAGGCGCTCGCGGTGTTGACGATCAGCAAAGGCTTGCCCTCGAACTGCCGCAAAGGCACGGGCTTGCCGTCGATGGACTGGGCTTCGAAGTCGTAGATGCTGCTCATGCGGGCTCCTGGGACGGGTGTGGGTGCAGTGTGACGGATTGTGCGCCGCAGCGGGGATGTACGACGAAAGGTGCATTCGCGGGCGCTGGCGTAACGCTTCCCCCTTCCCCCGGCCTGGGCGGTGCGGGCATACTGACCCGCAACATCCAATAACGAATCTGGGGCTGGAGATGGTGGCTGCATACACCGTGGCGCTGGTGGGGTTCTCCCAGACCGAGTCGTCGACATTCGAATCGTTCTTTCGCCTGGCCTCGCGCCGGCCGCCGGGCTACCTGGTGCAGGACGAGGTCATGGACGCGCAGATCCTGATCGTCAACGCCGACAACGTGCAGGCCGTGGTGCTGGTGCGCGACGCCGAGCTGCCCGGCCGGGTGATGCTGGTGGGCAGCTCCGACGGCGGCACCGGCTGGCCGCTGCAGCGCAAGCCCGTCAAGCTGGTGCGCATGCTGGCCGCGCTCGACGAGATCGTGGGCGCCACCCGGCCCCCGCCCGCGCGGCGCCGCGCGCCCGATGCCGCGAACGGCGGCGAGCCCTTCCCGCCGTCCCAGTTCCAGGGCCTGGACGCGAGCATGCAGCTGGCCAGCGGGCGCGCGATGCCCACCCCCCAGCACCCGCCCCAGGTCGCGCCCGGCGCGGGGGCCGACCGGGGTTTTGCCCTGACCCAGCCCTATGGGGCCTTGCTGCCGCTGCCTGCTGTGGCGCCGGCCGCGCGCGTCGGCCGGCGCCGCTCGCCCGACACCGAGTTTCCGCCCACGCGGCCGCTGGTGCGCGGCGAGGTGGTTGCTGCTGCTCCCGCGCGCGGCAGCGCCGTGCCAGCGCCCGCGCCGGCCGCACGCCCTGGCGTGATGCGCATGACCGACTTCGGCAGCCTCGAAGACCTGCCCGCGCCGGCCGCGCCCCGCACCCGCTCACCCAAGTCCCGCCTCAGCGCCGACAAGGCCGCGCCCGCGCCCGACGTGCCGCGCGGCGACATGCTGCTGGTCGCCGAGAGCCTGGTGGAAGGGCGCATCCTGCTCAAGCGCTTCAAGAAGTACGGCCTGACGGTGGACTGGTCGCGCGAAGGCGCGCAGGCGCTGGTGATGCTCAAGGCCCATGCCTACCGCGTGGTGGCGATCGACCGCCTCAAGGGTGAGCCCGACGCCAACCACATCTGCCGCGCCGCCAAGCAGACCAAGGGCCCCAAGGGCGCACCGGTGGTGATCATGTTCGCGCCCACCGCGGGCAGCATGGACCGCATGAAAGCCGGGCTGGCCGGCAGCGACGCCTACCTCTCACGCTCCGTGGGCGAGGCCGAGCTCTACAAGGTGCTGGCCCAGCACCGCCTGGTGAGCCTCAACGGTTTCGCGCCCACCAACGTCGGGTTCTAGGAAGCACCCCCGCCGCGCTTCGCGCGACCCCCTCCAGGGGGCAACACCAGCGGCCCGGCAAAGCCGGTTCCGCGGTGTTTCTGGACGGGCGTCACTTCGCGCGTTGCGCCTCAACCGTGCAGGTCGTCGCGGCGGGCGATTTCCAGCAGGCGTTCCAGTTCGTGCGGGTGCGTGCGCTGGTTGTGGCGGTGCCACAGCGCGATCAGCGCCATGCAGCCAGCCACCAGCACGCCGAACGCCGTGATGGCCGCGAACGCCGACCAGCCCATGCCGGTGGAGAAGCTGTAAAGCGCGCCCAGGCTCAGGATGCAGGCCTGCTCGTTGAAGTTCTGCACCGCGATCGAGCGGCCCGCGCCCATCAGGTTGTGGCCCCGGTGCTGCAGCAGCGCGTTCATCGGCACCACCAGGAAACCGCCCAGGCCGCCCAGCAGCACCAGGAAGGGCGCGGCCACCCAGACGTTGTCGATGAAGTTCATCAGGATCACCAGCACCCCCATGGCGATGCCCAGCGGCATCACGCGCGTGGCCTGGTCCAGCCGCATGCGCATCGACGCGACCACCGCGCCCACGGCGGTGCCCAGCGCCACCACGCCCACCAGCGACGAGGCCTGGGTGGTGCCATAGCCCAGCGCGGCGCCGGCCCAGGCCAGCACGATGTAGCGCAGGTTGCCCGAGACGCCCCAGAACAGCGTGGTGGTGGCCAGCGAGATCTGGCCCAGGCGGTCGCGCCACAGGCGGCTGTTGCAGCGCCAGAAATCGGGCAGCAGGGCCAGCGGGTTCTTCGGCATGGGCCGCGGCGTCACGCCGGTGAGCGGAATGCGCGTGTTGAACCAGGCCGCCAGCGCGTAGACCACCACGAGCGCGGCCACCGCCGCTTCGGCCGCATGGTGGATGCCGGGCAGGTCGAGGGCCAGCAGCCGGGCCGAGATCCAGGGGCTCACCAGCTGGCCGCCGAGCAGCACGCCCAGGATGATGGAGGCGATCGTGAGGCCTTCGATCCAGCCGTTGGCCTTGACCAGCTGCGAGGGCGGCAGCAGCTCGGTGAGGATGCCGTACTTGGCCGGCGAGTAGGCCGCCGCGCCCAGGCCCACCAGGGTGTAGGCCAGCAGCGGGTGCACGCCCGCGAGCATCAGCAGACAGCCCGCGACCTTGATGGCGTTGCTGATGAACATGACCTGGCCCTTGGGCCTGGCGTCCGCGAAGGCGCCGACGAAGGGCGCGAGCACCACGTAGAACAGGGCGAAGAGCGGCACCAGGGCGGCGCTCTGCCACTCGGGTGCGCCGCGCGTGCGGAGCAGTTCGATCGCGGCCACGAACAGCGCGTTGTCCGCCAGCGAACTGAAGAACTGCGCCGTCATGATGGTGTAGAAGCCGCGCTTCATGGAGATGATTTTGTGTGCCGGGGCGTTTCAGCCAGGGGGAGCTGAGCCGATGCACCGGCCTTTTTTGTGCGACAGTTGACGGGTCTCCAGACGATGCCGGGTTATAGCACGCCACCCTGAAAATACCGGGGCGGGTTCCACCGGGTTTTCACCCGGCAGTCCAACCCGCGACTTCCCGCACGCTCCCTCGACGAAGACCGCACCCTGCCGCCATGCCCCGTCCCATCCTTGCCACCGTCCATGCCGACGCCCTGCAGCACAACCTGGCGCGCGCGCGCCACTTCGCGCCCGATGCGCGCGTGTGGGCCGTGGTCAAGGCCAATGCCTACGGCCATGGCATCGAGCGCTGCTTCGACGCGCTGCGCAGCGCCGACGGTTTTGCCCTGCTGGACCTGGCCGAGGCCGAGCGCCTGCGCGCGCTCGACTGGCGCGGCCCCATCCATTTGCTCGAAGGCGTGTTCGAGCCGCGCGACCTGGAGCTGTGCTCGCGCCTGCACCTGTGGCACACGGTGCACTGCACCGAGCAGGTCGACTGGCTGGCCGCGCACAAGACGCAGGTGCCGCACCGCATTTTTCTCAAGCTCAACAGCGGCATGAACCGCCTGGGGTTCACGCCCGCGGCCTTCCGCAGCGCCTGGGCGCGGCTCAACGCGCTGCCGCAGGTGGACGAGATCTCGCTCATGACGCACTTCAGCGACGCCGACGGCGCGCGCGGCATCGCGCACCAGGTGGCCGCGTTCGAGGCCGCCACCGCCGACCTGCCCGGCGAGCGCACGCTGTGCAACAGCGCGGCCATCCTGCGCCACGCGAAGCTGGCGCTGCGCGGGGCGCAGAGCCTGTCGGCCGACTGGGTGCGCGAGGGCATCGCGCTGTACGGCAGCGCGCCCGATTTCCCCGAAAAGCGGGTGAGCGATTGGGACCTGCAACCGGCCATGACGCTGTCCAGCCGGGTGATCGGCACGCAGACGCTGCAGGCCGGCGATACCGTGGGCTACGGCTCGACGTTCACGGCCGAGGGGCCGATGCGCATCGGGGTGGTGGCCTGTGGTTATGCGGATGGTTATCCGCGGCACGCGCCCACGGGCACGCCGGTGCTGGTGGATGGGGTGCGCACGCGCCTGATCGGGCGGGTGAGCATGGACATGATCACGGTGGATCTTTCTTCCGTTCCGTCCGCGGGGATCGGGGCGGAGGTGGTGTTGTGGGGGCGGGCCTCGTCGTCTTCCGGCGAGGTGCTGCCGATCGATGAGGTGGCTTCTTCCGCGGGCACCATCAGCTATGAGTTGATGTGCGCGGTGGCGCCTCGGGTTCCGTTTGCGCTCTCCTGATGTAAGGTTTTTCTTTCGTGGCGAGCCGGGTCTCGGCCCGGCCACACGGCACAGGCGGGATCGGATTCGGGATCGGGGGCGGGCTCCCCCTCATTCGTTCTGTTGCTTCAGCGTCCCGGCGAACAGTGTGCGAACCCGTAGCGCTCGCAGAAGGGGCTGCCGAGGATGGGCAGCCATGTCGGGATGTCGTGGAATTCGCGCGCGACTTCGGCGAGCACGGTGTCGTGGAAGGGCTGGTATTTGAAGCCTTGGCCGTCGACGGCGTAGAAGGCGACGCCGTCCACCTCGAAACGTTTGGCGCTCACGCGCTCGAAGTAGGGTTCGAAGTCCGCCAGCTGGGGTTCGTCGTAGAGGAACACGCGGATGGGCTGGCCGTCGTACCGGCGGAAGTCGATGATCTGGTCGTCCTGCCGCGCATGGTGTTTGCCCACGCCGAAGACGGGCACGTATTGCTTGTGGTGGAAGGCGAGCATGGCCGCCGGGTTGTAGGTGCGGCCCATGAGGGTGGCGCCCGCCGGCAGGTCTTTCTCCAGCGCGGCGACCACGGCGGCGGTTTCGCGCAGGAAGACCGCGCGGTCGTAGATCTTGAAGGGCTGCCACCAGGCGAGCGGTGCCCAGGCGATGGCGGCGACCACGAGCAGGTGGGGCACCGAGAGCGCCACGGTCCAGGTCAGGCAACGGCGCAGCGCGCGCGGGTCCAGCCGCAGGCCGGCCCAGACCACGAACAGCGGCACGAAGCCCAGCACCCAGTGCAGGCCGATGGTGCGGCGCGTGCTCAGCAGCGCGAACAGGATCAGCGGGAACAGCCACAGCACGGCCAGGGTGCGGGAGGTGGTGGGCGAGACGCCGGGCGCCACGCGCGCGGCGGCGGCGCGCCACAGCAGCCAGGGCGTGAGCAGGTAAAGCGCCATCGCGAGGTACACGCCGAAGGTCTCGAACGACCAGGCCGAGCCCTCGTTGCGGTTGAACACGTTGAACATCACGTTGCTCCAGCCGTGCGTGGCGTTGAAGGCGATGTTGAGCGCGATCGAGGGCAGGGCGAGCACGAAGATGAGGAACGGGCCCCACCAGCGTTCGCGCCGCCAGCCGAAGCAGTGCGCCGCGTAGGCGAAGCCCAGCAGCGCCGCGAAGTACTTGGAGAGGAAGGCCAGGCCGAGGAAGGCGCCGGCCAGCGCGTACCAGGGCGCGCTGCGCTGCGCGCTGGTGTCGGCGCGCAGGTAGCACCAGGCCGAGAGCACCATGAAGAAGATCAGCGGCGTGTCGGTGGTCACCAGCACGAACATCCACGACCAGGGCATCGCCAGGTAGACAGCGCCCGCCAGCCAGGCACTGGCCTCGCGGTCTTCGGGCAGGAAGCGGCGCAGCAGGTCCACCACGCCGAGCGCGATGAGGCTGGTGAGCAGCAGCGTGAAGCTGCGCAGCGCCAGCGGGTGGTCGCTGATCTGGCGCAGCGCCGCGATCAGCCAGCCCACCATGGGCGGGTGGTCGGAGTAGCCCCAGGACGGGAACACGCCCCACTGGTAGAAGAAGGCCTCGTCGCCGGTGATGGGGAAACCGGCGGCGATGACCAGCTTGAGCAGCAGGGTGGCGGCGAACGCGACCCAGAAGATCTGGCGCGAGGTGTGGGCGGAAAACTCGGAGGCGTGCATGGTCAGGGAATCAGGCGTCCAGGGCGAGCAGGCTCACGCCCACCACGATCAGCGTGCAGCCGGCCACGCGCAGCCACGAGAAGGGTTCGCCGAGCCAGAGCACGCCCAGCGCGAGCGTGACCACGAAGCCCAGGCTCACCAGCGGGTAGGCCACGCTCACGTCCAGCCGCGAGAGCACCCACAGCCAGAGCACGGCGCTGGCGCCGTAGAGCATCAGGCCGACCCACACCAGCGGGCTGCTGAGCGCCTGCAGGTAGGTGCCGCCGACGTCGGCGGCGGCGCTGGGCGCGCCCATGCCGCGCTTCATGGCGATTTGCGCGGCCGAAGACAGCAGCACGCAGAACAGGGCCAGGCCCAGGGCGATGGATTTCATGGGAGGGGGTGTCCTGGGTTCAGAAACCGACGGGGCGCACGAAGCCGATGCCGCCCATCACGAGCAGCGTGGCCCAGCTGAACGGGTCTTTCAGCGCGAACTGCAGCGGGTCCTCGCCGTGCAGCTCGCGCCGCCCGGTCTTGAGCCAGATGCGCATGACCCACAGCAGCAGCACGGGCGCGGCGGCCCACAGCCAGTCGGCGTGGGCGTAGAGCTTCTGGCTGTTCTGGCTGTCGATGTAGAGCGTGAGCACCAGCACCGCCATGAAGCCGCTGGACATGCCCATGGCGCGCAGCGAGGCCAGGTCGCGCGGCTGGTAGCCCCGGCCGGGCGCGAGCGTGCTGCGGTCGTCCGCCAGCTCTTCGAGCTCGGCGCAGCGCTTGACCAGCGCCAGGCTCAGGAACAGGAAGATCGAGATCGCCAGCAGCCAGTTGGACAGGTCCACCCCCGAGGCCACCGCGCCCGCGCCGATGCGCAGCGTGTACAGGCCCGAGAGCACCAGCACGTCGATCAGCGCCAGCCGCTTGAGGTACATCGAGTAGGCGAGCGTGGTCACGGTGTAGGCCAGCAGCATCACGGCAAAGCCGATCGAGACCGCGAAGGCCAGCACGAAGGCCAGCACCAGCATGGCCGCGCCCAGCCCCACGGCGGTGGTGATGCCGATGGCCCCCGAGGCCAGCGGGCGGTTGCGCTTGATGCGGTGCGCGCGGTCGTTGGGCAGGTCCAGCAGGTCGTTGACCAGGTAGGTGGCCGAGGCGCACAGGCCGAAGGCGATGAAGGCGAGGAAGACCGCGCCCCAGAGCGCCGGGTCCAGCGAGTGCGCGGCCAGCAGCGGGATGAACAGCAGGCCGTTCTTGGACCATTGCTTGAGCCGGATCGCGCGCAGCACGGTCTTGAGGCTCAGCGGCTCGCGTTCGAACACCCGCGCCTGCGGGTGCGTGCGCTGCAGCGAGGCCACCACGCCGCTCGGGGCGTTCACCGCCACCGCCTCGGCGCTGCCGGCCCACACGTCGAGGTCGTCGCGGCTGTTGCCGGCGTAGGCCCAGCTGCCGTGCCCCTGGGCGCGGGCGTGGGCGTCGATCGCCGCGCGCTTGTTGCCGCGGCTGAGGTTGATGCCGTCGGCCTGCGCGTTGGTGCCCAGGCTGTCGTCGAACACGGCCAGGTGCGAGGCCACGTCCTGCACGATGCGCGCGTCGGCCGCGCTGGCGAGCACCAGGGGCCGGCCGCGCGCGTGTTCGTCGCGCAGGTACTGAACGAAGGGCTCGTTGTAGGGCAGGCGCGCGGGGTCGGGCCGCACCGCGCTGGCCAGCCGCTGCTTGAAGCCGGCCTTGCCCAGCGGGAGCCAGGTGAGCATGCGCAGCAGGTTCAGCGGGTTGGCGCGCACGAACAGCATGGCCGATTCGTGCAGGGTGTCGCTGCGCGTGAGCGTGCCGTCCAGGTCCACATAGAGCGGGCAGGCATCGGTCGGCGCGGGGGTGGTGTTGGGCGTCAAGGTGTGCGTCCAGGGAAGTGTGGGCCGATTTTAGGGGTCGGTCCTCACTTCCCTCGTGACGCGCCGGCCCGTTTCTCCCCGGTCCGTGCATTGCGCACGCTGCGGTGGTTTCGGCGCGCCGCGCCCGGGGGCTCAGCCCCTGACGGGTCGCGGCGGCAGCTTCAGGCGGCCGGCCAGCCAGTGCAGCGCGATCGCCGGCACCAGCAGGCACAACAGGCCCAGCGCCCAGGCGATCCACACCAGGGGCGTGACCCAGGCCATCAGGCCGCTGCCCGAGGGCAGAACCTGGCCCAGCCACTGCACCAGGCCCAGCCACGCGCCCTGCATGGTTTTCACCCAGGCCGGATCGACCCACAGGGCCAGCCAGTCGGGCACCGGCCATTGGCCCGCGGCGGTGGCCAGGTCGGTCGCCTGGCCCGTGCCCACCAGGGTCAGCAGCCATTCGGTGATCTGCACCGAGGCCGCGGCCAGGCCGGTCCAGCACAGGGCCAGCAGGCCGAACACCCCCCAGATGAGCGGCTTCATGACAGGGCTCCCACCGACCAGGCGACCCGGCGGGTCGCCGGCTGCTGCCGCCAGGCCCGGGTGAAGGTGTCCAGCAGGGCGGCTTCGCCATCGGCCTCGTGGCCGTCGGCCTGCACGATGGCCTGGCACAGGTCCACCACCAGCGTGCGCAGGGCGGGGTCGCGCACCTCGTCCAGCAGCTGCTGGCGCAGGGCGTCGTCCATGTCGGCCGAGCCGCTCCAGCGGCCCTGGGCGGCGGCCAGCAGGTCCTCGCAGAAGTGGTCGAGCACGGTCTTGAGGGCTCTGGCGCTCAGGCCCAGCCGGCGCGAGGCCCGGATGCGGTCGAGCGCGCGGATTTCGGTCAACGAGTAGTTGCCGTCGGCCACCAGGGCCATGGCCAGCAGGCGCGCGGCCGCCTGCGGGCTGTTGGTGGGATAGGTGCGCATGGGCGTCGATGTCCTTGGAGAGGGAAAGCCTCGACGATACGCAGTTTTGAACTTCGCAAAAAGCAGCAAATCAGAGAAGCAATATCCTAAAAATACGAAGCATGGACCCGGAACTCAACTACAAGCACCTGTATTACTTCTGGGTCACGGCCAAGGAGGGCGGCATGTCGCACGCGGCGGCCCGCCTGGGCATGGCGGTGCAGACCGTGAGCGCGCAGGTGCGCCAGCTGGAGCAGTCGCTCGGCCACGCGCTGTTCAAGCCGGCCGGGCGCGGCCTGGCGCTCACCGAGGCCGGGCAGACCGCGCTGGCGCTGGCCGAGCAGATCTTCTCGCTCGGCGAACAGCTGCGTGGCGCGGTGAGCGATGCCGCCAGCCAGCAGCGGGTGCGCCTGGTGGTGGGCATCTCCGACGGCCTGCCCAAACTGGCGGTGCGCGAGCTGCTCGCGCCGGTGCTGACCGAAGCGAACCTGCGCCTGCTCTGCCACGAGGACAGCTTCGACGACCTGCTGGCCGCGCTCGCGCTGCACCGGCTCGACGTGGTGCTGTCCGACCGGCCCGCGCCGGCCAACCCCAACCTCAAGCTGTACAGCCACGCGCTGGGCGCCTCGCCCCTGGGCTGGTACGCGCCCTCGGCCCTGCTGGCCCAGGCGCGGAGCGACTTTCCGCGCGGCCTGTCGCAGGTGCCGGTGCTGCTGCCCACGGCGCAGTCCTCGGTGCGCCTGCGCATCGACCAGTGGTTCGAGCGCCAGCGGGTGGCGCCGCGCGTGGTGGGCGAGTTCGAGGACAGCGCCCTGTTGCGCACCTTCGGCGCCTCGGGCATGGGCGTGCTGCCGGCCGCCGAGCGCATGCGCGAGCAGCTCGCGCAGGCTTATGGCCTGGCCTGGGTCGCGCCCTGCGACGGGGTGCAGGAGCACTTCTATGCGATCGGCACCGCGCGCAAGGTGCAGCACCCGCTGGTGCAGCGCCTGCTCAGCGCGGCGATCGCCTGAGCCGCCCGCGGCCGACCGCCACGAAGGCCAGACCCACCAGCAGGAACACCACCAGCAGGCCCAGCGCGTTCAGCAGGGTGCGTGGGTAACCCAGCGTGCGCACGCGATGAACGGGTAGGGGTAGGTGCCGAGCCAGAGGCCGCGCAGCAGCGCGTAGCCCAGGTAGGCCAGCGGCCAGGCGGCCCAGGCCAGCGGCGCGCGCCAGGCCATGCGGGCGGGCGGCACCGCCAGCCACCAGTGCAGCACGCCCAGCAGCGGCACGGCGTAGTGCAGGGTGATGTCGGCCAGCTTCTGCAGGCCCTGCGGATCCCACACGTGGCGCAGCAGCAGGTGGTAGGTGAGGCCCACCAGCGCGATGTTCACGGCCACCGCCGTGGCGACCCCGGGCCGCCGGAACCAGCGCCCGGCGGCGCTGCCCGGCCGCCAAAGCGCCAGGCTCAGGCTCACGGCCACCAGCAGGTTGGTGAGCACCGTGAAATAACCGAGGTAGACCACCAGCCCGCCCAGGGGCGTGCCACCTTGCGCGACGACCAGCCGCAGCGAGAGCAGCAGCTGCAGGCCCAGGCCGAACCACGCGAGCGCGGCCACCAGAAGGCTCAGGCGCGGGTGGCGCCAGGGCATGTCAGCGCGCGGCCGGGGCCGTGTTGGCGGCGCAGACGAAGACGCATCCCGGCGGTGTGCGGCCGACGAAGCGGCCGTCGGGGCACTGCAGCACATCCTGCGTGCACATGATGGGTGAGCGCTCGCTCGCGGGCGGTGTGGGTGTGGTGGTGGAGCAGGCGGCCAGCCACGGCAGCAGCGTGGCGATGCAGAGCGCGAGTTTTTTGTTCATGGTCTGCATGGTCAGCGCGGTTCGCCGCCGGTGTCAATGGGCGGGGCGGGCGGCGCGATGGCGGGTGGGGCGGCGGGCTCCGTGGTGTCGATGCCGAAGGCGGCCGCGCGCGCGCGCACCCGGGTCGCGGTCTGGATGTCCCAGACCGCCACGAACATCGCGGCGATCACCGGACCGATCACGAAACCGTTGATGCCCATGACCGCGATGCCGCCCACCGTGCTGATCAGCACCAGGTAGTCCGGCATGCCGGTGTCCTTGCCGACCAGCAGCGGGCGCAGCACGTTGTCGACCAGGCCGATCACCAGCACGCCGTACAGCGCCAGGCCCACGGCCTGCCAGACCTCGCCGGTGGCGAACAGCCAGATCGCCACCGGGCCCCAGACCAGGCCCGCGCCCACCGCCGGCAGCAGCGAGAGCACCGCCATCAGCACCGCCCACAGCAGCGCGGCGTTCACGCCCAGCACCCAGAACGCCAGGCCACCCAGCGCGCCCTGCACCAGCGCGACCACGAGGTTGCCCTTCACGGTGGCGCGCAGCACGGTGCCGAACTGCTCCAGCAGCTCCTGCTTGTCGTCGGGCGGCAGGGGGATCGCCAGGCGGATCGAGCGCACGAGGGAGCCGCCGTCGCGCACCAGGAAGAAGGCCAGGTAGAGCGCGATGAACAGGCCGATCACCAGGCCCAGCATGTCCTGCCCCAGGTTGAAGGTCTGCGTGGCGATGAACTGGCTGCCCTGCGTGAGCGCCTGCGTGAGCTTGCGCTGGATCAGGTCGAAATTGCCCAGGCCGAAGCGCGCGAGCAGGTCGGTGAGCCAGTCGGGCAGGGCGTTGAACACGCCGCGCAGCCACTGCGCGGGCTTGATCTCGCCCGACTCGATGCGGGCGTAGAGCTGGCTGGCCTCGCGCGTCAGCGAGGCGGCCACCAGCACCGTGGGCAGCACCACGATCACCACGGCGGCCAGCATGGTGGTCAGCGCCGCGAGGTTGCGGCGCTGGCCCAGGCGCGGCAGCAGCCAGCGGTTCAGCGGGGCGAACAGCAGCGCGATGATCGCGCCCCAGAGGATGGTGCCGTAGAAGGGCAGCAGGATCCAGATGAAGGCGACCGTCACCGCCCCCAGCAGCACGCGCAGCATGAGCGAACCGGAGACCGGCGACATGGACGGCGGGCTGGGGCGGGGCGGCTCGGGCGTCTGGGCCGGTGGCGCTTCGTTGGAAGGTGGCATGGGCGCTGAGGGAGAAAAAGGGTGCTCAAAGTATGGGGCCGATTGCGCCACCCTTGGAAAGCTGTTTAAATGCCATCCATATGGAATCCATATGGATGGTGAAATGACCGACCGAACCCTCGAACCCAAGCCCCGCATCGGGGACTCCGAAAAGATGACCGTGAACCTCGGCGTGGTCGATCTTGGCCAGGTGGACCTGCTGGTGCAGGAAGGTTTCTATTCGAACCGGTCCGACCTGGTCCGCACGGCGGTGCGCAACCTGCTGACCCAGCACGGCGACACCTTGCGGCAGACCGTCGCGCGCCGCACCCTCACTTTGGGCCTGCAGCACCTCGGCCGGGCCGATCTCGAGCGCGCCGTGGCGGCGGGCGAGCGCCTGCGCGTGCAGGTCGTGGGCCTGGCGCGCATCGACGACGACGTCACGCCCGAGCTCGCGCGCGCCGCGATCGAGTCGGTCTCGGTGCTCGGCGCCTTCCACGCCAGCGCCGCGGTGCGCCGCGCGCTGGCCGACCGCACCGTCTGAACCGGTTTTTTTCCTCTGTCTTCCTCCTTCGAAAGCGCCCATGACCCCCCATCCCACGATCCCGGTGAGCGTGCAGCACACCATTGAGCAGGCCCTGGCCCGCGCCGGGCTGGACGGTCGCCCGGGCCCGTTGCAGGGGGTCACCGACACCATCCGCCAAGCGCTGGCGGGCGCCGGTCTGGCCGACGTGTTCGCGCCGCGCCGCCCGGCCCCGTCCCCCACGGCCGCTGGGGGCGCCGAGGTCATTGACGTCGTCGCACGCGACCCGGGCGAGGGCCAGTTCCTGCGCCGCCGCTTCACCCATCCCACCGGGTCGCGCGACTACAAGCTCTACCTGCCCGCCGCGCGCGCCGGCGCGGCCAGCGCCGCGCCCCTGCCGCTGGTGGTGATGCTGCATGGCTGCACGCAGTCGGCGGACGACTTCGCCGCCGGCACGCAGATGAACCGCCTGGCCGACGCCCAAGGTTGTCTGGTGGTCTACCCCGAGCAGCCCGCGGGCGCCAACCCATCGCGCTGCTGGAACTGGTTCCGCGCCGAGGACCAGGGGCGCGAGGGCGGCGAGCCCGCGCTCATCGCGGGCATCGTGCGGGCCGTGGCGGCCGAGCACGCGGTGGACCCGCGCCGCATCTTCGTGGCCGGCCTCTCGGCCGGCGCGGCAATGGCGGTGATCCTGGGCGAGACGCACCCCGATCTGTTCGCCGCCGTGGGCGTGCATTCGGGCCTGCCCTACCGCAGCGCGAGCGACATCCCCTCGGCGCTGGCCGCGATGAAGGGGCGGGGCGCGGCCGCGCCGCCGCCCACCGGGCGGGCCGTGCCCACCATCGTCTTCCATGGCGACCGCGACCACACCGTGCAGGCGCGCAATGGCGAGCGCGTCGTCGAACACGCCGCCCAGGCCCACGGCCCGCAAGGCCTGCACGTCCACACCGAGACGGCCACCGTGCCCGGTGGCCGGCGCTACACCCGCACCGTGCACGCCGACGCGGCGGGCCGGCCCTGGGTGGAGTGGTGGACCCTGCACGGCGCCGGCCATGCCTGGTCGGGCGGGCATGCGTCGGGTTCGTACACCGACGGCAGCGGCCCCGACGCCTCGGCCGAGATGCTGCGCTTCTTCCTGGCCCAGTCGCCCGCGCCATGACGCCGCCACGCTCCTTTTCCGCATCGCTGGCCGCGCGCGCCGGCCTGCTGCTGGCCCGTTTCGACGGCGCGGTGATGCGCGTCGAGTCCACCCGGCCCATCGCCGAGGGGTCTGGGGCTCGCCGTGCCTTGGCCCCCGCCACCTGGGCGGCCCTGCAGGCGTGGTGCTTCACAGACGAGCGCTTTGCGCTGGCGACGCTGGCGCAGGGGCCAGCGGCCGAGCGGGCCGGGCTGGTCGAGGCGTTCTCGCGTCGGCTCGACGGCAGCGACCAGCTCGCCGCCGCCGGTGGTGCGCTCGCGGGCCTGCTGCTGCGCCTGCGCGTGAAGGGCCAGGACGCGATGTGGTGGCGCCAACGCCAACCCTCGGACCCCTGGGACGCCGGTTACCTGATCGGCGAACCGCAGGCCCTGCGCGCGTTCCGGCCGCGCCGCGCCACCCTGATGGTGGCCGAGGAGGAGGGGGTGGACGGGGCCGCGCTGAGCGAGGCCGTGCAGACCCTGGCCGCGAACAGCGCGGGCTTTCACCAGCCGGTGCGGCTGCTGGTGCTGGGCCGCAGCATCGACGCCCGGGCCTGGTCCAGCAGGCCGAGCAATTCCGTTGGCCATCACCGAGATCGCCTGGCCTTCCGAGGCCGTCGGCCCGGCCGCGAGCGCCTCCACCGCCAGCGCCAGCCGGTAGGCCCGCTCCAGGGCCTCGGCCAGGGCCAGCGCGTCGGGGCCGGGCGGCATGGGGGTCCCTACAGGGCGCGCGCCAGCATCAGCGCACCCAGGGCGATGAACACGCTGTAGAGCGCGCGCTGGAACACCAGCAGCGGCAGGCGCCGGCGCAGCACCGAGCCGAGCCAGAGCCCGGTGAAGGCCGCCCCCAGCGCGATGGCGTGGCCCGCCAGCGGCACCGCCGCGCCGCTGAGCACGGCCAGTGGCCCGAGCCGCAACGCCAGGGCCAGCGCTGCGCACCAGGAAACTCAGGCCCAGGGCCTGGATCATCACCTCCTTCTCCAGCCGCAGCGACTGCAGGTACGGCACCATGGGCATCACGAACACCCCGGTGGCGGCGGTGAGCAGGCCCGAGAGCGCGCCCGCCACGCCGCCCAGCGGGCGCGCGAAGCGGCCTGGATCGGGCAGGGCCGCCCTGGCCAGGCCCCACAGGCCGTAGGCCACCAGCACCGTGCCCAGGGTGAGGCGCGCGCCCGCGCCGGCGCTGCCCAGATCGGGCAGCGGGCTGAACACCGTGGCCGCCGCCAGCATCAGCCACATGGGCCACAGGCGGCGCGCCAGGGCACGGGCGTGCGGCCCGATGCATTGGGCGATGTTCGTCAACAGCGAAGGCAGCAGCATCAGCGTGGCCGCGGCGGCGGTGGGCATGAACAGGCCGAGCAGCGCGACGGAGAAGGTCGGCAGGCCCATGCCGGAAATGCCCTTGACCGCGCCAGCGGCCAGAAAAACGACGGCGATCAGCCCGAGCAGCGAGAGGTCCATGGGGCGGCATGGTGCGGTCCGGGGCCCGGTCTGTCCATCGCGCATCGCCAGAGGTATCCTTCGCCGATTCCGGAGGATCGCCCATGACCGCCCCCCGCGCCGCGCCCACCTACCGCGTCGACCCGTTCGACCTGCGCCTGTTCGCCGCCGTCGTGGAGCACGGCTCCATCACCGCCGGGGCGCGCCACATCCACCTCTCGCTGGCCGCAGCGAGCACGCGGCTGCAGCAGCTGGAGCACGCGCTCGGCGCCACCCTGCTGCGGCGCTCCAAACAGGGCGTGCGCACCACCGACGCCGGCCGCACCTTGCTGCTGCACGCGGCGCGCCTGCAGCGCGGCATGGAAGCGCTGCACGCCGACATGGCGGCCCATGCCCACGGCGTGCGCAGCACGGTGCGAGTGATCTGCAACACCGCCGCCATGACCGAGCACCTGCCGGGGCTGCTCGGCCGCTTCCTGGTCGAGCACCCGGACATCGACGTCGACCTGCGCGAACTCAGCAGCCTCGACGCGCTGCTCGGCATGCGCCAGGAGCAGGCCGACATCGGCATCGTGTCCGACCACGTGGGCACCGAAGGCCTGGCCACCCGGGTCTTCCGCGAAGACCGGCTGGTGGCGGTGCTGCCCCGGCAGGGCGCGCGCGCCACGCGCCGACCGCTGCCTTTCGTGGACTTGCTGGACCGCCCCTTCGTCGGGCTGCCGGTGGAGAGCGGCCTGAGCCGCCTGCTGCACGACCAGGCCTTGCAGCATGGCCGGGGCCTGCACCACCGGGTGCGGGTGCGCGGGCTGGACGCGGTGATGCAGCTGGTGGGCGAGGGCGTGGGCGTGGCGGTGGTGCCGCAGGCCACGGCGCTGCGCCTGGCGAACGAGCGCGTGGTGGTGCGCCCGCTCGGCGATGCCTGGGCCACGCGGCGTCTGCTGCTCTGCACGGCGGGCGATGCGCCGCCCGGCGCGGGGGCGGCGGCCCTGCACGCCTTCCTCGCCCGGCACAGCGAGGCCTAGGGCCGGCCGCCGCGCCGAGGTCCACGCCAGTGGGTGGCCGCGCCGAGGCGCCGTGAGGGTCTCTCGGCGCTTTTTTCATGGCGAAACGCCGTGCAATCCCTCCCAACCGTTCGTCGGATTGATTTTTAACAATCTTTTAACTAATTGTTAACTAATATAAGTGAGTGAGTGCTCGCGGCTGCTATCGAATATAGAGCTGAAAATTTGTCCAAAATTTGGATGGTATTTCAAAAAACAAAATAAAAACAACAATCTTTTAACAATTGAATTCATGCTCAGGCATGTTTTTTCCTACAGCACTTTTTCAAATTCATGACTTTTAACGCACTAATTAAGTCGTGAATTTGTAACAAGCTGCACGTCCCGATACAGTGCGCACTTGTAACCAAATGCATTGAAGTGCCTGGGCCCCGGTCCATGCGCCGCCGTGCGATGGCGTTTCAGGTCCACCGGGCCGGGCGCCCCAAGGGACACGCGACGGTCGTTCGCGTGCCACTCAGAGGGAAAAAACATGCTTCGATTTTTTGCACGCTGCGCAGGCCACGGGTGAGGGCGCGCCTGCGCGTTCGCCAGCCTTCCTGCGCGCGTTCGGCCGGCCCGTTCGCGCGCTCGGCCTGTGGGCGGCGGCCACGGTGTTCTCGGTGGGCGCGGCCCAGGCCACGCTGGTGGTGAGCCAGGCGGTGAGCGCCAGCACGATCGCGGTGGGCGACCGCACGCGACTGACCATCACCATCAGCAACAGCGACACGCAGGAAGACAACGCCGCGCTGACCAACACCCTGCCGCCGCAGCTGCGGTTCTATCCCGCCGGCCATCCGGGCTACGTGGCCCCCACGAGCACCTGCGCCGGCGCGTCGATCAACCTCGGCGCGGGCCCCGGCGGCGTCGACCGGCTCCAGGTCAGCGGCTTCACCATCCCGCCCCACGTCGGCGGCGTGGACGGCAGCTGCACGATCTCGGTGGACCTCACCTCCTACGACGGCGGAGACATCTGGGACAACGTCATCAACCCCGGCGACCTCTCGCCCGCGGCGGTCTCGGCGGCGACGCAAAGCGTGTCGGTCACCGAACTCAGGAACCCCACGGTGTCCAAGAACCTGGGCGGCGCCACGCTCACCCAGGGCCTCTCGCGCACCGCGACCATCACGCTGAGCAACCCCAACAGCGCGTACAACATCCCGCTGACCAGCTTCACCGACAACCTGCCTTCCAACCTGCAGGTCACCGGCGTGGTCTCCAACACCTGCGGCAGCACGGCAGGTTTCACGGCCAGCAGCGTCACCCTCACCGGCGGCGCGATTCCCGCCGGCTCACCCGGCACCTGCCAGCTGCAATTCACCGTGCGCGGCGTGCTGCCGGCCGCCACCGCCTCGCTGGCCGACGTCAACAGCCTGCCCGCCGGCGCCGTGGGCAACACGCGTGGCCTGACCTCGCCCGCGGACACCACCAACATCACCGTCAACAGCCCGATCACGGTGCGCAAGGGCTTCTCGGTCACGCCGCTGACGGCGGGCGCCGACTCGCTGATGACCGTGCGCATCGGCAACAACAGCGCCGCCGCGCTCACCGGCGTCGGCCTGAGCGACACCACCGTGGGCGCGCGCTGGCCGGCCGCGCTGACCAACTCGGGCGCCATCGGCGCGGCCCAGCTCAGCGGTTGCGGCGCGGGCGCGAGCCTGGTCGCCGGGCCCGGGGGCCAGGGCTTCGTGCTCGCGGGCGCCGAGATCGCCGCCGGCGGCGAATGCCGCGTCCAGTTCAACGTCACCTCGACCACCACCGGCACCCACACCAACGCGCTGCCCAGCGGCGCGGTGAGCAACACCCAGGGTTTCACCTCGCCCGCGAGCTCGGCGCCGATCGAGGTGCGCGACAACGCGCTCACGGTCGCCAAGGCGATCACCCCGACCACCGTGGCGCCCGGCGACGTGGCGCTCTTCTCGGTGGCGGTCACTTCGTTCAGCCTCACGCCGCAGACCAGCGTGAACTTCACCGACACCCTGCCGGCGGGCATGGTCTACGTGGACGCCACCACCGGCGGCATCACGCCCGTCATCAGCGGCGGCTGCAGCTTCGCCGGCGGCGTGCCCATGCCCACGCCGCTGGCCACCACGCCGGGTTTCAGCTTCAACTTCCCCGGCGCCGCACCGGGCGGCACCACCTGCGTGGTGAGCTTCACCGCGCGCGTGCCGGCCAACGCCGTGCCGGGCGCCACGCTCACCAACAGCAGCTTCAGCGCCGGCAACGGCACGGTCACGGGCAGTTCGGGCGCGGTGAGCCTCACGGCGGTCAACCCGCTGGTGGTCACCAAGACCTTCGACGGCGTGACCGCGCGCCAGCGTTTCCAGGGCGCGCCCTCGGTGGCGCAGATCGAGCTGACCAACAACAACTTTTCGGCGCTCGCCGGCCTCGCCTTCAGCGACAGCCTGCCCGCCGGTCTGCGCGTGGCCGACCCGGCCAACGCCACCACCACCTGCGGCGGCAGCGTCAGCGCCAACCCGGGCGACACGTCCTTCTCGCTCAGCGGCGGCAGCCTGCCGGCGCGCGCGGGCACCAGCCCCTTCTCGCCCGGCCAGTGCAGCGTGCGCGTGAACGTGGTCGGCGGCACGATCGGCGTGCACACCAACAGCATCCCGGCCTACAACGGCAGCAACGCGGCCGCCACCGTCAGCGCCACCGGCACGGTGGCGAACGTGCCCGGCACCACGGTGCGCAACCTCAACGCCACCTCCGCCACGCTGGAGTACCTGCCCGCGCTGACCGTTGCGCAAGACCTTCCTGACCAACCCGGTGCAGGTGGGTGGCACCAGCCGCGTGCGCATCACGCTGGGCAACACCGGCAACGGCCAGCTCACCGGCGTGCGCGCCACCGACCCGCTGGCCGGCACCGGCCTCACGCTCGCGACCCCGGCCAAGGCCAGCACGACCTGCGCCGGCCCGGTGGTGCTCAACGCGCCCGACGGCGGCAGCACCGCCTCGATCAGCGGCGCCACCATCGCCGGCGGCACCAGCTGCGACTTCCTGTTCGACGTGCTGAGCACCAGCGGCACACCGTCGGTGAACACGCTCGCGCCCGGCGCCGTCACGGCCGACGGCGGCGTGCGCAGCACCGGCACCACCACGGCCACGCTCAACAAGGTCACCAGCCGCGTGAACCTGACCAAGAGCTTCGCGCCCACCTCCATCGCCGGGCCTGGCAGCGTCTCGCGCCTGACCATCGTCATCGACAACACCACCGCCACCGCGCTGACCGAGCTCGCGGTGGCCGACAACATGCCCGCCGGCATGGTGGTCGGCGTGGTGCCCAACGCCGCCACCACCTGCCCGGGCGGCCGCGTGGAGGCCGTGACCGGCACGCGCGTGGTGCGCCTGAGCGGCGGCACGCTCGCGGGCAACGCGAGCTGCACGGTCTCGGCGGACATCACCTCCAGCGTCGTCGGCACGCTCAACAACACCCTGCCGGCCGGGGCCATCACCAACACCCAGGGCGTGACCAACGCCAGCCCCTTCACCGCCAACCTCGGCGCGCTCGCGGGCATGGGCGTGGAGAAACACTTCGAGCCCTCCGCCGTGGCGGCCGGCCAGCCCGCGCGCCTGGTGATCCAGGTGCGCAACTCGCTGCCGCAGCCGCTCACCAACATCTCCACCACCGACCACCTGCCCGCCGGCATGGTCGTGGCGCAGCCCGGCCAATGTCAGCACCACCTGCGCGGGCGCGGTGATCACCGCCGTCGGTGACAAGGTCTCGTTCCGGGGCGCGCAGCTGCCCGTCGGCCCCAGCGTCTGCGAGGTGCGCGTCAACGTGGTCGTGCCGGTCGCGGGCGCCTACGTCAACACCATGCCGGGCGGCACCGTGATCGCCAACGACGGCGCGGTGACCAACCCGCAGCCCGGCCCCAGCGCCACGCTGCACGTGCTGCAGCCACCCACCATCGCCAAGGCGTTCGCGCAGGGCACCGTGGCACCTGGCGCTGGCGCAACCGCCTCACGGTGACCATCAGCAACCCCAACGCCGCCCAGGCCCTGACCGGTGTCGTGCTGCGCGATCCGCTGCCCACCGGCCTGTTCGTGGCCCAGGTGCCCAACGCCTCGACCACCTGCGCGGGGGGCACGGTGAGCGCCGTCGCCTCGGCCGACAGCGCCCAGATCGCCGGCGCCACCGTGCCGGCCGGGGGCTCGTGCAGCTTCGCCTTCGACACCGTCTCCAACGTGCCGGGCCTGTACACCAACACCATCCCCGCCGGTGCGATCACCAGCAACGAGGGGGTCAGCAACCCCGACCCGGCGAGCGCGCCGGTGCGCGTGCTGGAGCCGCCCACGGTGGTGAAGGCCTTCGTGCCGCCGAGCATCTCGCCCAACGGCGTGTCCCGCCTGACCATCACGCTGGGCAACGCCAACCCGGCGGCCCAGACGCTGGCGCAGGCGCTGGACGACACGCTGCCGGCCGGCGTGCTGGTCGCGCCCACGCCCGCCATCGGCGGCACCTGCAGCACCGGCTCGGTCACGGCCGCGGCCGGCACGGCGCTGGTGCGCTACGCCAGCGGCGCGAGCATCCCGCCCGGCGGCTGCACGATCTCGGTGAACGTCACGGCCAGCGTGGCCGGCACCTACCCCAACCGCATCCTGGCCGGCGCGCTGCGCACCGACGCGGGCAGCAACCCCACGCCGGCCGAGGCCCCGCTGGTGGTCAGCCCGCTGGGTTCCATTTCCGGCCGCGTCTACCTCGATGCCAACAACGACGGCGCCTTCACCGCCGGTGAAGCGCCGCTGGCCGGCCAGGCCGTGAGCCTGCTGCGCGCCAGCGACGGCCAGGTGCTGCAGAAGACCACCACCGACGCGGGCGGCTTCTACGTGTTCAGCGGCCTGGTGGATTCCGCCACCCTGGGCTCGGCCTACACCGTGCGCTACCTGCGCTCGGGCAGCGACTCGGTGGGCGGCAGCGCGCTCGCGCCGTCGAGCGCGCTCAACGCCTCGAGCCGCAGTTACCAGGCCCGCGTGACCGCCGCGACCGCGGCCGAAGCCAGCCTGGTGGGCGGCACCGGCCAGGTTGCGACGCCCAGCGTGGACGGCATCAACGCGGTCTCGCTGCGCAGCGGCATCCGGCTCGACGCGGCCGGCGGCAACGTGCCAGTTCGGTGGGCAACCACTTCGGTGAACTGCGCGCGTCCGAGATCGCTGGCCAGGTCTACCGCGACGACAACCACAACGGCGTGCCCAACGGCACCGAGCCCGGCCTGCCGGGCGTGCAGATCACGCTGGTGGGCGTGGACGACCGGGGCAACCCGGTCTCGCTGACCACCACCACCGACGCCAGCGGCCGCTACCGCTTCACCGACCTGCGGCCCAGCTGCAGCCCGCTGGCGGCCCCGACCTGCCCGGGCTACGTGGTCACGCAGGGCGCGCAGCCCGCCGGCACGGTCAACGGCATTCCCACGGCCGGCACGGTCAACGACCTGGGCTCGGGCGGCGCCACCGGCACCGCCGGCACGGCCTCGAACAACGCGCCCGCCATCAGCCACGGCGCACCGGCCTACAGCATCCCGGCCGGCACCAGCCGCATCGCCGGCATCGTGCTGCCGCCCAACGCGCGCTCGGCCGGCAACAACTTCGGCGAGATCGGCAACGACCGCAGCATCAGCGGCCGCATCTTCACCGACGGCAACGGCGACGGCGCCTTCAACGGCAGCGATGCCGGCGTGGGCAGCGGCGCGGGCGGCGCGAACAACGTGCCGCAGACGCTGACGCTCACCGGCAACGACCTCAACGGCAACCCGGTGTCGATCACCACCACCACCGACGCCAGCGGCCAATACAACTTCACCGGCGTGCCGCCGGGCACCAGCTACACGGTCACCTGCACCACCTGCGCGCCCCCGGCCGGCTTCCTCAACAGCACCGCGCCGCTGGCCTGGCCGGGCAGCACCGGCGGCACGGCCGGCGGCACCCAGGCCGTGCCCGCGATCACCGGCATCGACCTCAGCGGCGTGAAGACCGCCTCGGTGGACAACCACTTCACCAAGACCCTGCCGGGCAGCCAGATCTCGGGCGTCGTCTACTTCGACCCCGACAACAGCGGCGGCGTGTTCACGCCCGACGACCAGCCGGTGCCGGGCCGCACCCTGGAGCTGCGCGACCAGGCGAGCAACGCGCTGATCGCCACCACCACCACCGACGCCAGCGGCGCCTACAGCTTCAGCGGCCTGCCGGTGGGCAACTACCGCGTGCTCATGCCGGCGCTGCCGACGGGCACCACCCACGGCATCACCAGCGCCGGCACGCTGGCGGGCGCGCCCAACGGCACGCCCAGCGCGCCGGGCGCGGCGCCCGCGTCCATCGCCAACATCGCCGTGGCCGCGAACCAGAGCACGGCGCACCACAACTTCCCGCTGGTCGCCAACATCCAGATCGCCGGCCGCGTCTACGAAGACCGCGACTTCGACGGCCAGTTCGGCGGCACCGACGTGGGCCTGCCCGGCGGCACCCTGGGCCTGGTCGGCACCGACGCGTTCGGCAACCCCATCACGCGCTACACCACCACCAACGCCAGCGGCCAGTACAGCTTCACCGGCCTGGCGCCGGGCAACTACACCGTGCGCCAGACCCAGCCGCTGGGCTACACCAGCGTGCGCAACACGCCCGGCCCCGTGACCGGTGGCAGCGCCGGCACCGTGGGTCCGCTCGGTGGCGCCGTGGAGACCATCGCGCTGCGCTTCGTCGCCACGCCCGGCGCGGCGCTGCAGGTGAACTTCGGTGAAACGCAGGGCGAGGGCGTGCGCGGCTACAAGTCCGCCCGCATCGTCTCGCCGGCCGCCGCCCTGGGCGTCTCGCCCGGTGCCGAGGTGGTCTGGCAGGTGATCTACCAGAACGACAGCGCCTACCCGGTCACGGTGGACGTGCGCGACACGCTGCCCGACTTCATGACCCGCGCCGGCGCGCCCGCCATCACCCATGGCGGCGGCAACGGCGGCGTGTTCACGCCCAACGCCGGCTTCACCGGCACCGCGGGCGGTGACCTGCTGGGCTCGGCGAACCTGCCCGCAGGCGCCTGGGTGTCGGTCGACATCCCGGTGATCGTCACGGCCGGCGCCACCACCACGCGCTTCAACCAGGCCACGGCCGGCCCCACCGGCATCCGCACCGACGCGGTGGACAACGGCACGCCCACCGGCGGGCCGGGCCAGCCGCCCTCGGGCGTGATCCCACCGGGCAGCGTGCCGCAGACGCCGTACCAGACCCCGGGCCTGGACGCCACCGGCGTGCCGCTGTCCTCGCTGCCCGCCGCGCTCTCGGGCTTCGTCTGGCGCGACAACAACGGCGACCGCCGCCGCGACGGCAATGACACACCCATCCCCGACTGGGCGGTGGAAGTGGTCGGCAGCGACGGCCAGGCCGTGGCCTGCCGCCTGGTGCCGTCCAACAGCGCGCAGGGCTGCGTGAGCATGCCCGACGGCCGCAGCCTGTTCCGCACCGGGGCCGACGGCGCCTACGGCGTGATCGGCCTGGTGCCCGGCGACTACAAGGTGTACTTCCGCGACCCGGCCAACAACGTCATCTACGGCACGCCGCAGAACAGCGGCGCCGACACGAACTCGCGCCTGGCCCGCGAGCGCGACCACCTGGCCGTCTCGCTGCAGCCCGGCGCCAACCTGCAGCAGCAGGACCTGCCGCTCGACCCCTCGGGCGTGGTCTACGACGCCAACACCCGCGCGCCGGTCGACGCCTCGCTGGTGCGCTTCTGCGGCCCGGCCGGCTTCAACCCCGCCACCATGCTGGTGGGTGGCGCGAGCTACGTGGCCGTGGGCAACTGCGCGCAGATGACCACCGGGCCGCTGGGCTTCTACCAGTTCCTGCTGGCCCCGGGCGCGCCCACCGGCGAGTACACGCTGAGCGCCTCGGCGCCCAACTACGCGCCCACGCCGATCGCCTCGATCCCGCCGGCCCCTGGCGTGTTCACGCCCTCGGGCGCCTCGCCCTACCTGGTGCAGGCCCAGGCCGGCCCGCCGCCGATCGGCCAGCCCACCACCTACTACCTGCGCCTGAACCTGGCGCCGGGCATGCCCGACCTGATCCACAACCACATCCCGCTGGAACCCTTCAACGGCGCCGGCCTGTTCCTGCAGAAGCAGGTGCTGCGCGACGTGGTCGAGATCGGTGACTCGGTGCAGTACACGCTGCGCGTGCAGAGCCCCAACGGCGCGGCGAGCAACGTGGTCATCACCGACAGCCTGCCGGCCGGCCTGCGCCTGATCCCGGGCACGGTGGCGCAGGACGGCGTGGTCGTGGCCGACCCGGCCGGCTCGCCCGGCCCGGTGCTGAACTTCGCGCTGGGCAACTTCGCCGCCAACACGCCGGTCACCGTGACCTACCGCGTGCGCGTCGGTGTCGGCGCCCAGCAGGGCGATGGCATCAACCGCGCCCAGGCCGCAGGTGTGGTGGGGGGCGTGCCCGTCACCTCCAACCGCGCGCAGGCCCGCATCCGCATCACCGGCGGCGTGTTCTTCCAGGAAGCCTGCGTGATGGGCAAGGTGTTCATGGACTGCAACCGCAACCGCATCCAGGACGCCGAGGAAGTCGGCATCCCCGGCGTGCGCCTGTACCTGCAGGACGGCACGCACCTGGTCTCCGACAGCGAAGGCAAGTACAGCATCTGCGGCCTGCCCGCGCGCACCTCGGTGCTGCGCGTGGACCCGACCACGCTGCCGGCCGGCAGCCAGCTCGTGACCAGCAGCAACCGCAACGCGCTGGACGCCGGCAGCCTGTTCCTCGACCTCAAGTTCGGCGAGCTGCACCGCGCCGACTTCATCGAAGGCAGCTGCTCGCCCGCCGTGCTCGAGCAGGTGGAAAACCGCCGCCGCCTCGGCCAGATCGTCGCCCCGCTGGTCGACCCACCGACACCCACCCCGCGCGTCTTCCGCTCCGGCCCGCCGGCCCGCGTGGGAGGTGCGAAATGAAAGCCCGTCTTCCCATGCGATCCGCTCTGACCTCGGCCGTGCTGCTCCTGCCCCTGGGCCTGGCGCTCGCGCAGACCACCGCGCCCCTGGCCCCGCGTTTCACGCCCCTGGCCCCGGGCAGCGACCCGGCCCGGGGCCCGGGTGAGACCGCGCTGCCCGCGCCCACCACCGCGCTGCCGCTGGCCGCGAACTGGCGCGCCACCAGCCTGGCCGACCACGGCCAGCTGGTGCTCGAGGCCGCGCAGGACCAGGTCGCCGCCGACGGCCGCTCGGTCGTGCTGCTCACCCTGCGCCTGTTCGACCGCGACGGCCAGAAGGTGACCACGCCCATCGACGTGACCGTGCGCCACCACCCGGGGGCGCGTGCGCCTGCCCGATGCCGCCGTGGACGAACCGCCGCGCCAGAACCTGCGCCTCACGGTGCGCGGGGGCGAGGCCGTGGTCGAGCTCGTCGCGTCCTATGAGCCGGGCGATGCCGAGCTGCAGGTGCAGTCCGGCAACGTGGTGGTGCACGGGCGCGTGGGCATGGTGACCGAGCGCCGGCCCATGATCGCCGTCGGCGTCATCGAAGGCACGCTCGACCTCAGCCGCCTCAAGGCCTCGCAGGTCAGCCCGGCGCGCGAGAACGACGGCTTCGAGCTCGAGATCCAGCGCCACGCCAACGGCTTCGACAACGGCAAGGGCTCGCTCGGCGCGCGCACCGCGTTCTTCCTCAAGGGCGTGGTGAAAGGCGAGACCCTGCTCACCCTGGCCTACGACTCCGAGAAGGAAAGCCGGGGCCGGCTGTTCCGCGACATCCAGCCCGACCAGTACTACCCGATCTACGGCGACTCCTCGCTGCGCGGCTTCGACGCGCAGTCGCGCCAGCGCCTGTACGTGCGGGTCGACCAGGGCCGCTCCTTCGTGCTGTTCGGCGACTTCAACACCGGCACCGGCGGGCCCGCGCGCGAGCTCAGCCGCCTCAACCGCTCGGTCTCCGGCCTGCAGCTGCACCACGAGGGCGAGACCTTCGAGGCCAACGCCTGGGTGGTGCGCGACAACGTCGCGCAGGTGGTGGACGAACAGCCCGCGCGCGGCGTCTCCGGCCCCTACCGGCTCTCCAGCAGCGAGGGCATCTCGGGCTCCGAGAAGGTCGAGATCCTCACGCGCGACCGCAACCAGCCCTCCATCATCCTGCGCGCCGAGCCCATGGTGCGCTTCGTGGACTACGAGTTCGAGCCCTTCGCCGGCAGCGTGGTGTTCCGCGCGCCCGTGCCCTCGGTAGACGCGAACATGAACCCGATGTCGGTGCGCATCACCTACGAGGTGGAGCAGGGCGGGCCCAAGTACTGGCTCGGTGGCGTGGACGGCTCGTGGCGCATCACGCCCGCGCTCGAGATCGGCGCCAGCCACGTGGAATCGCAGGACCCGTCCGACCCCTACAAGCTCAGCGGCGTGAACGCCACGCTGCGCCTGGGCGAGCAGAGCTGGGCGCTGGTGGAGCTGGCGCGCTCCGACCGCGAGGCCCTGGGCGAGCGGGGCAAGGGCGACGGCGCGCGCGTGGAAGTGCGCCACCAGGGCGAGCGGCTCGACGCGCGCCTGTGGGCCGGCGAGACCGACCGCGAGTTCTCCAACCTCTCGTCCTCGTACAACGGCGGGCGCGCCGAGGCCGGCGCGGTGGCGAGCTACCAGATCAACGAGGACTGGTCGCTGCGCGTGGACGCCATGCGCTCCGAGGACAAGGCGGTGGAAGCGGTGCGCGAGACGGCCTACGCCGGCGTGCAGTACCGCCTCACGCCCAAGTGGACTGTGGGCGTGGGCCTGCGCCATGGCCGCGACGAAGGCGGCGTGCCCAACGCGGCCTCCGCCTGGGGCGTGAACATCCCGCAGACCTCGGGCTTCACGCCCTTCCAGATCAACGCGCCGCTGTTCTCCGCCGCGCCGGGCCAGACGCGCAGCTTCACCGCGCTCTCGCTGAGCGCGCAAGGCCAGCTGAGCGACCGCCTCACCGTGCTCGGCGAACTCGAGCAGGACGTGGAGAACGCGCGCGGCCAGCGCATCACGCTCGGCGCCGACTACCGACTGAGCGAGCAGTTCCGCGCCTACGGTCGCGCCGAGGTGTCCAAGGGCCTGGGTGGTGTCAACGGCCTGGCCACCGATGGGCGCGAGACCGCGCTCGTGGCAGGCCTCTCCAGCGAGACCTTCCGCGACGGCGAAGTCTTCAACGAGTACCGCCTGCGCGACGCGATCTCGGGCGAGGACGCGGTCAACGCCATCGGCCTGCGCCAGACCTTCCGCGTGGCCGAGGGCGTGCGCTACAGCGCCAGCGTCGAACACCAGAAGGCGATCGCGGGCGATGCCTCGTCCGCCACCGCGCTCACCGGCGGCATCGACCTGGCCTACGACCCGACCTGGCGCGCCACCGGCCGCCTGGAGTGGCGCCGCGACCGCAACCACGACGCCTGGCTCTCCACCCTGGGCACCACGGTGAAGATCGACCGCGACTGGTCTTTGCTCGCGCGCAACACGCTCTCGCTGCAGAACGCGCGCCACGCGGGCGCCTTCGACCAGTGGCAGGACCGCTTCCAGATCGGCGCGGCCTACCGCCAGACCGACCTCAACCGCGTCAACGCGCTCGGCCTGTACGAGCTGCGCGCCGAGAACGACGAAAACCCCGGCGTGGACTACCGCCGCACCTCGCACGCGGTCTCGCTGCACGCCGACTACCACCCCAGCCGGCCCTGGTGGCTCACCGGGCGCCTGGCCGGCAAGCGCGTGTCCGAGCGCTTCCTCGGCGGCATGCGCTCCAACTACACCGCCTGGCTGGTCGGGGGCCGCATCACCTGGGACCTGTCCGAGCGCTGGGACGTGGGCCTGCAGCACCACCTGATGTGGAGCCCGCAGGGCAACACACGCCAGGACTCCTTTGGCGTCGAAGCGGGTTACCTCGTCAAGGCCAACCTCTGGCTGTCCTTCGGCGTGAACCTGCGCGGCTTCCGCGACGACGAGCTGACCGGCGCGGCCTACACCCGCAAGGGCGTGTACCTGCGGCTGCGCTTCAAGTTCGACGAGACCCTGTTCCGGGGCAGCGATCCCGCCACCAACCGCGCCCTGAGCCCGCTGGCTTCGGCCGCCCGTCCCTGATCTGTTGAGAGGCCCTTGCCATGACTTCCAAATCCTTTCTTCTGTCCCTGCTGGCGCTGGCGGCCCTGAGCGGCTGCGCCGTGACCGACCCGCGCGCCACCGACCGCGCGCCCGGCGCCGTGCCGCCCTTCGCCGAAGCCACGCGCTTCACCGACGAGGCGCAGCGCGCCGACCACCGCACCCTGCAATCGGTGCAGGACCGCCTGGCCGCGCTGCAGAAAGACGGCCGCGTGCCCCAGACCAGCTACCCCTGGGCCAAGGCGCAGTGCTGGCTCGACATGGCGCGCCAGAACTACCACGAGAACGACCGGGGCCCGGTGATCGGTGAGGCGCTGGCCGAGTCGGTCAATCTGATGGAGGCGCTGGAGAAGGGCACCACGCCGGCGGTCACCAACCCCCTGATCGGCGGCGCCGTGCGCCTGCGCGAAGACCTGTGGGCGCGCGCCGAACGCGGGCGCACCGGCGCGGGTGCGGCCTGCGTGGCGGCCCAGGCCGCGTGCCTGGACGTGCAGCTGGTGTGGATGGGCCACGAGTACGCCGAAGGCGGCTGGCGCCACGCCAACCCCTACATCGGCATGGCCGAAACCATGGCCGCGCGCCTGGAGACCGCCCAGGCCGCCTGCGCCGGCCCGGGCGTGGCCGCCGCGCCCGCGCCGGCACCCGCACCGGTGGTGGTCGAGCGGATCATCGAACGCCTGGTGCTGGCGCACCGACGCGGTGTTCGAGTTCGACCGCTCGGGCCTGAACGACATCGGCGCGGCCGGCCGCGCCCGCCTGGACGTGCTGGCCGATCGCGCCAAGGGCCTGCAAGGCATCGAACGCATCGTGCTGATCGGCCACACCGACCGCCTGGGCAGCGACGCGCACAACCAGCCGCTCTCGCTGCAGCGCGCCACCGCCGTGCGCGACCACCTCGTGGCGCGCGGGCTCGATGCCGCGCTGTTCACGGTGGAAGGCAAGGGCAGCGCCGAGCCGGTGAAGACCTGCAGCGACGGCCTGGCGCGCAGCGCGCTCATCGCCTGCCTGCGCGACAACCGGCGCGTGGAGGTGGAGATCCGCGGGCGGGTGCAGCCGGTGTCGGCTGTGCCTCGGCGCTGATTCACATCCACGGGCTTCTGAATATGTCTGCGGATATGAGGGCGCAGTGGTTTGCTCAGTCCATCTTCCTGAAGGGGTATCCCCCTTCATAGGCGATCCATCCCGTGCCCTGGTTGCACGCGATTTCCCTGTACATGAAAGACTTCACCACCCGCTCCCCGCCCAGCTCACAGATGGCCCCTTTTTCGACGATGAACTTCAACTCATCGGCTTCATCTGCCTCCTTGAAAACCCTGACATCTTCAAGCGCTTCCCACTTTCCCTCGGGTTTTTTGCAGCTTGGCAGAAGGGTCATGCAGAGAAGGGTGAGGAGAATGGCTTTCATCTCTTCGGATAGTCGATGATCCTGACGACCCGCTTCGACTTCTTGATGGTGGTCAGCAACTCTTTGGGAGCCACGCCAGCTGTCGACGCGGGGGCAAAGAAAAATCTGGGGTCGTGAGCCAGTATGCCAATGCTTTCGAGAACATCGGCGACATTGGTCGAACAGCTGTTTGATATCAGGTTGTAACCTTGGCCCAGGTTCTTCCTTCGCTCAAATTCACGGCGCATCTTTTCGCGCTCTGCCGGCGAAACGCGCAACACCACGCCAATCGAGTCGCGATACGAATTTCTGACGATGTAAACGTCTTTGGGCCGCCGGTCATACCCATCGTGTGACATGCCGTAAACCATGCCATCGATCTCCATGGCAACGTGGCCCCATTGCGAACCCCGGCTGACGATCCGACCGTCGCTGACGATGATCTCCACAGTCGTTGAATCGGTTGCGATTGGCTTGATGGAGGTGTCACTGTGTGGCGTGCTTTTGACCCTTGCAATCAAACGCAGGACTTCTCCGTCCGGGCTCTGAATGACTTCTTCAGGCATTCGATCACCCCGCGATGTAAAAATTCATCTCCCTGGCTTGTTCGCCGGTGAGATGAAGTTGGGTGCGTCCGGCTTCGTCTGTCGTGTGGAATTCGATGGGACCGTTTCCCTTTCGCACGCCGTAGTAGGTATTGCTCATGGCATTGCCCTGGGCATCTCTGAGTACGTAGAGATCATCAAATCCGGTTTTGTTGTTCAGATGCAATGCCTCTTGCATCAGGCTGATCGGGGCACTTTCTGCAATCAGCACCGCACCGCAGGTGGTTGAGTGCCCCTCGGTTGACATGGGCAGGGCCGCATTCGTGTCTGTGCATTGGTCCAGTCCTTCTGCAACCACAAAGAAGTGGGGCTTGCATTTCGGGCAATAGACCTTGTCGCCCTTGCGGACAACAGGAATGTTGTGCCATGAGTTGGTCTCGCTCCCAGAAATGACGACTCCTCCGTGGCTGGTTTTGTCGCCCAGCACACATTGGGATTTGCCGTGCAGATTCATTCTTTGAGCCATATAGTTCCATTTTTTGGATGATTCAGAAGAAATGCAGTATAAAAGTTTTAAATTACGATATATCCAAACATCCATGTCACTGTCTTGTGTGGCCGCTGGCCGACTCAAGGCATCTTCTTGCGGATGGTCGCCTGCAGGGTCTGCAGTTCCAGCAAGGCCTCGCGCACCACTTGGCTGCCCCAGGCGTCCTGCATCTGGCGCTCGTTGCGCACCATCACCAGCCGGCTCGGGCGGCTCGGGCCTTTGAGCCGGCGCAGCACCACCTGGCGCGGCGCCATCGGCGCGCACGAGGCCGGCTCAGGCCCGCGCGTCGAAGCCTTCCGCCAAGGCCCCGCGCAGCCACGCCACGAAGGCCGACACCGCGCGCGGCACGTGGCTGGCGTAGGGCCGGATCGCGTAGATCTGCGGGCTGAAGCTGCCCACCGAGGCCCAGTCCTCCAGCACCTCCACCAGCTGGCCCGAGCGCAGCGCCGCCTGCGCGCTGAAGTCCGGCACCAGCGCGATGCCCAGGCCGGCGATGGCGGCGTCGCGCAGGGCCTCGCTGTTGTTGGCGCAGAACGGGCCCGACACCGGCACCGTGATCCGCTGGCGCGGCGCCTTGCGCCGGCCTTCGGGCGGCAGAAAATGCCAGGCCGGCGTGTCCTGCGCGCGCGGGTAGTGCAGGCAGGCGTGCTGCGCGAGGTCGGGCGGCGCGGCCGGGTGCCCGTGGCGCCGTAGGTAGTCGCGGCTGCGCCACCAGCACCGAGCGCGTGGCGCACAGCGGCCAGGCCACGTGCGTGTCCGGCGGCGCGGCGGTGTGGCGGATCGCGAGGTCGAAGCCCTCGGTGCGCAGCGAACTCAGGCGGTCCGACAGGTCCAGCTCCAGCCGCACCTTGGGGTGCTCGCGCGCGAAGGCCGCGATGCGGGGCACCAGCTGCTGGCGCGCGAACGCCACCGGCGCCGTGACCCGCACCAGACCGGCCGGTTCGTCGGCCAGGTCGCGCACGCTGGAAAAACTCTGCGCGATGCGCTCGAACGGGTCGCGCAGGCCGTCCACCAGGCGCTGGCCGGCCTCGGTCAGGCGCACGCTGCGCGTGGTGCGCTGCACCAGGGGCAGGCCGGCGGCGCGCTCCAGCTCGCTGATGCGCTGGCTCATGGCGGCCTTGCTCACGCCCAGGCGCTGCGCCGAGGCGGTGTAGCTGCCCTGCTGCGCCAGCACCGTGAGCCAGTGCAGGTGCATCCAGAGGTCTTCCACTTTTTTGTCATTCATGGCCCTATTGTTCATCATGGCAAACAATCAATTCAGGTCCGGCCACTAGGCGAGGGGTTTTCCGCTGCCTAAACTGGCCCTCTTTCCTTCGACACCCTCCCGCGAGACCGCCATCGCCACCACCCCCCATTCCATCGATCACTTCATCCACGGCGCCGTGAACGCCGGCAGCTCGCCGCGCCGCCAGGACGTGTACAACCCCGCCACCGGCGCGGTGAGTGGCAAGGTCGCGCTGGCGAACGCGGCCGACGTGGGCGCGGCCGTGGCCGCCGCGCAGGCCGCGTTTCCCGCCTGGGCCGACACGCCACCGATCCGCCGCGCGCGCGTGATGTTCAAGTTCCTCGAACTGGTGAACCTGCACAAGGACGACTTGGCCCGCCTGATCACCGCCGAGCACGGCAAGGTGTTCACCGACGCGCAGGGCGAGGTCTCGCGCGGCATCGACATCATCGAGTTCGCCTGCGGCATCCCGCAGCTGCTCAAGGGCGACTTCACCGACCAGGTGTCCACCGGCATGGACAACTGGACCCTGCGCCAGCCGCTGGGCGTGGTCGCCGGCATCACGCCGTTCAACTTCCCGGTGATGGTGCCCATGTGGATGTTCCCGGTGGCGATCGCCGCGGGCAACACCTTCATCCTCAAGCCCAGCCCGATCGACCCCTCGGCCTCGCTGTTCATGGCCGAGCTGCTCCAGCAGGCCGGCCTGCCCGATGGCGTGTTCAACGTGGTGCAGGGCGACAAGGAGGCGGTGGACGCGCTGCTGGTGCACCCGGACGTGAAGGCCATCAGCTTCGTCGGCTCCACGCCGATCGCCAACTACATCTACGAGACCGGCGCGCACCACGGCAAGCGCGTGCAGGCCCTGGGCGGCGCGAAGAACCACATGGTGGTGATGCCCGACGCCGACCTGGACCAGGCGGTGGACGCGCTGATCGGCTCGGCCTATGGCTCGGCCGGCGAGCGCTGCATGGCCATCAGCGTGGCGGTGCTGGTGGGCGACGTGGCCGAGCGCATCATGCCCAAGCTGGTCGAGCGCACCCAGGCGCTCAAGGTGCTCAACGGCACCAACCTCGCGGCCGAGATGGGGCCCATCGTCACGGCGGCCGCGCACACGCGCATCGCGGGCTACATCGAGGCCGGCGCGAAAGAGGGCGCCACCCTGCGGGTGGACGGCCGGGGCTTCCAGGGCGGCGACGCGGGCGAGGGCTGCGACCACGGCTTCTGGATGGGCGGCACGCTGTTCGACCACGTGACCACCGACATGAAGATCTACAAGGAAGAGATCTTCGGCCCGGTGCTCAGCTGCGTGCGCGTGCCCGACTTCGCCAACGCCGTGCAGATCATCAACGACCACGAGTTCGGCAACGGGGTGAGCTGCTTCACGCGCGATGGGAACGTGGCGCGCGAGTTCGCGCGGCGCATCCAGGTCGGCATGGTCGGCATCAACGTGCCGATCCCGGTGCCCATGGCCTGGCACGGCTTCGGCGGCTGGAAGAAGAGCCTGTTCGGCGACATGCACGCCTACGGCGAGGAGGGCGTGCGCTTTTACACCAAGCAGAAGTCCATCATGCAGCGCTGGCCTGAAAGTATCGGGAAAGGTGCGGAGTTCATCATGCCCACGGCAAAGTAGGTTCCCCCTGCGCGCCTTCGGCGCTTCCCCCCGAGGGGGGGACGCTGTCTTGGGCCGGCGGAGCCGGACCCTTGACAGCCCTGGTATCTTCGCCGGCGACATCACAACGACAACAACATTGGGACAAGCATGAGTGAGACGACCTTCGACTACATCGTGATCGGCGGCGGCACCGCGGGTTGCCTGATGGCCAACCGGCTGTCCGCCGACCGGAGCAAGCGGGTGCTGCTGATCGAGGCCGGCCGCAAGGACGACTACCACTGGATCCACATTCCCGTGGGTTACCTGTACTGCATCGGCAACCCGCGCACCGACTGGCTCTACCAGACCGAGGCCGAGGCCGGGCTCAACGGCCGTGCGCTGCGCTACCCGCGCGGCAAGACGCTGGGCGGCAGCTCCAGCATCAACGGCATGATCTACATGCGCGGCCAGTCGCGCGACTACGACCAGTGGGCCGCGCTCACCGGCGACGACGCCTGGCGCTGGGAGAATGCGCTGCCCGATTTCAAGCGCCACGAGAACCACTACCTGGGCGACGAGCAGAACGCCGCCCAGCGCGACCCGAACTTCCGCGCGTACCACGGCCATGGCGGCGAATGGCGGGTGGAGAAGCAGCGCCTGCGCTGGGATGTGCTCGACGCGTTCGCCGAAGCCGCGCAGCAGGCCGGCATCCCGCACAGCATCGACTTCAACCGCGGCGACAACGAAGGCGTGGGCTATTTCCAGGTGAACCAGAAGGAGGGCCTGCGCTGGAACACCGCGCGCGCCTTCCTGCGCCCGACCTGTTATGGCCGGCCCAACTTCGAGCTGTGGAACAGCGCGCAGGTCACGCGCCTGGTGACGCAGCGCGGCGCCGACGGCGAGCTGCGCTGCACCGGGGTGGAGGTGTGGGACGGCGTGGCGCACGTGACCGCCGAGGCCACCAGCGAGGTGGTGCTCTGCGCCGGCGCCATCGGCTCGCCGCAGATCCTGCAGCTCTCGGGCATCGGCCCGGCCGCGCTGCTGCGCCAGCACGGCATCGACGTGGTGGTGGACCTGCCCGGCGTGGGCGCGAACCTGCAGGACCACCTGCAGATCCGCTCGGTCTACACCGTCAACGGCGCGCCCACGCTCAACGTGCTGTCCTCCTCGTGGATGGGCAAGGCGCGCATCGGGCTGGAATACCTGTTCAAGCGCAGCGGGCCGATGAGCATGGCGCCGTCGCAGCTGGGCGCCTTCACGCGCAGCGACCCGGCCCAGCCCTACGCCAACCTCGAATACCACGTGCAACCGCTCTCGCTCGATGCCTTCGGCGAGCCGCTGCACAGCTTCCCGGCGTTCACCGCCAGCGTGTGCAACCTCAACCCCACGAGCCGGGGCACGGTCAACATCCGCAGCGCGAACTTCGAGGACGCGCCACTGATCGCGCCGAACTACCTGAGCACGGCCGAAGACCGGCAGGTCGCGGCCGACAGCCTGCGCGTAACGCGCAGGATCGTCGCGCAACCGGCGCTGGCCAAGTACCAGCCCGAGGAGTTCAAGCCCGGCCTGCAGTACCAGACCGACGAGGAGCTCGCGCGCCTGGCCGGCGACATCGCCACCACCATCTTCCACCCGGTGGGCACCACCAAAATGGGCCGCGCCGACGACCCCATGGCCGTCGTCGACAGCCACCTGCGCGTGCGCGGCGTGGCCGGGCTGCGCGTGGTGGACGCGGGCGTGATGCCCACCATCACCAGCGGCAACACCAACAGCCCCACGCTCATGATCGCGGAGAAGGCCGCGACCTGGATCGTGGCAGGAGAGTGACCCCCCTGCGCCGCTGACGCGGCTTCCCCCCTGAGAGGGGGGACGACCCCTGGGGCCGGCGGAGCCGGACCCTCGGTGTCTCTGGATGCGATTACCTCAACCGGCCGACGTACTGGTTTCCGTCACCTTTGCCGCGCAGCGCCTCGGTGGCGACGTCGAGCAGGGTCTTGCGCGGCGGCACGCCCATGGCGGGAATGGCCGCCTCCAGCTTCTCGGCCCAGGGCAGCAGCTCCTCGTGCCCGTCGCTCGCGGCTTTTTCGCGCGCATGGCGCACGATCTCGCGCGCGTAGTCGGCGTTGGTCGCCATCCACTCCGTGTCCGTCACCCGGCCGGTCTTGCGCCGCAGCAGCACGTGCAGGTGGGCGGCGATGGCGAAGGGGTCGGGCGCGGTGCTCATGGGGGGGGTGCCGCTGCTCAGTGGCCGAGCTGTTCGTTGTGCAGGGACACATCCAGCCCGGCGCGCTCCACGCCCTCGCGCACGCGCAAGGTGGTGAAGCGCGAGGTGATCCACAGCACGACCGCCGTCATCACCAGGCTGTAGGCCAGCACCGCCACGCAGGCGATCAGCTGCGCCAGCAGGCTGGCCTGCACGCCTGATATGGCCGGGTCGGCCAGCACGCCGGTGAGCAGCGCGCCCACCAGACCGCCGACGCCGTGCACGCCGAACACATCGAGCGAGTCGTCCGCGCGCAGCTGGCGCTTGAGCGCGGTCGCGCCCCAGTAACAGGCCACGCCGGCCACCAGGCCGATGAGGAGGGCGCCGCGCGGCGTGACGAACCCGGCCGCCGGCGTGATCGCCACCAGCCCGGCGACCACGCCCGAACACAGGCCCAGCAGCGAGGCGCGCTTGCGCGCCAGCCACTCGGCGGCCATCCAGGCGAGCGCGCCCGAGGCGGCCGCCACGTGCGTGACCAGCAGGGCCAGGCCCGCGCGGCCGTCGGCGGCCAGGGCCGAGCCGGCGTTGAAACCGAACCAGCCCACCCACAGCAGGCCGGTGCCGGCCATGGTCAGGCCCAGGTTGAACGGCACGAAGGGCTCCTGCCCGTAGCCCGAGCGTGGGCCCAGGGCGTAAGCGCAGACCAGGGCGGCCGCGCCGGCGTTGATGTGCACCACCGCGCCGCCGGCGAAATCCAGCGCACCCAGCTGCGCGAGCCAGCCGCCCGGTTCCCACACCCAGTGCGCGACCGGCGCGTACACCAGCAGCAGCCACAGGCCGGCGAACAGCAGCAGCGCGCCGAAGTGCATGCGCTCGACCAGCGCGCCCACCACCAGCGCGCAGGTGATGATGGCGAAGGTGAGCTGGAACATCGCGAACACCGATTCCGGCACGTGCTGCGCGATGTGGCTCACCGCCACCTGGCCGGTGGTTCCCAGGTAGTCCATGCCCGAGAAGCCCATGCGGCCGAGACCGCCGATGAAGCCGCCCAGCGCGCCGCCGGGGGTGAAGGCCAGCGAATAGGCCAGCGCGAACCACAGCACGCTGACCACGGCGGCGATGCCGACCACGCTCGCCATGGTGTTGATCACGTTCAGGCGGCGCACCATGCCGCCATAAAACAGGGCGATGCCCGGCAGCGTCATGAGCAGCACCAGCGCGGTGCTGACCATGAGCCAGGCCGTGTCGGCCCCCTGGATGGCGCTGGCCGCGACCAGGCCTGGTGCATCGAGCGTGACTTTTGTCACGGCTTCTGTGGTTTCGCCTTGCGAGGCGGCCAAAAGCTGCGCAGAGCAAGGTGGGCAGGAGCAGGCCCCGCCGAACGAAATAGCGGTATTGGTGCATGAATGGCTCTCTTCCAACGACGAACAGACCGTTGCATTTCCTGTGCCAAACCGCCAGAAAGCAAGGGAAAGCCCGGATGCACAGCCCTGGTGCGGGCCGCTACAGTGCATGCACTCGCCAACAGCGCCCAGCGCTGGTGACCGCGGGGGACCGAGGAGACAACCCAGTCCAATTCGAACAACGGTTTCAGCGTCCTCCAGAGATGCCAGATTCCTCGAGCCGACCCCACAAGGGTCGGCTTTTTTTTGCCCGGAGCCGTCCGGCGACAATCCTGGGATGGAACTGCTTCTGGTCTCGCTGGCGTCGCTGTTCGCCGGTTTTGTCGATTCGATCGTGGGTGGCGGCGGCCTCATCCTGGTGCCGGCGCTGTTCGCGATGTTTCCCACCACCCACCCGGCCACGCTGTTCGGTGTGAACAAGGGCGCCTCGGTCTGGGGCACGGCGGCGGCCACGCTGCAGTACGCGCGCCGGGTCGAGATGCCCTGGCATGCGCTGCTGCCGGCGGCGGCGGTGGGTTTTGCCGGCTCCATGGCGGGGGCCTGGACGGTCACCGTGATCTCGCCCGACTTCCTGCGCCGTGCCCTGCCGCTGGTGCTGCTGCTGGTGCTGGGCTACACCCTGGCGCGCAAGGAGCTGGGTCGGCACCACACGCCGCGCTTCAGCGGCCGCCAGGAAATGCTGGCCGCAAGCCTGCTCGGTGCCGTCATCGGCTTCTATGACGGCTTCTTCGGCCCTGGAACGGGCAGCTTCTTCGTCTTTCTGTTCGTGCGCTGGCTGGGTTACGACTTCCTGCACGCCAGCGCCAGCGCCAAGCTGCTCAACACCGCCACGAACCTGGCCGCGCTGGCGCTGTTCGCCTGGAAGGGCCATGTGTGGTGGCATTTCGTGCTCGCCATCGGCCATCGCCAACGTGGTCGGCAGCCTGCTGGGCACGCGGCTTGCCCTGAAACACGGCAGCGGCTTCGTGCGCATCGTGTTCATCTTCGTGGTGAGCGCGCTGATCCTCAAGACCACGTACGACGCCTGGATCCGACGCTGACACCCACTTCCAAGGAGGCCCTTATGCCGTCTCGCTCCATCCGTGCACAGACCCTGGGTTTTATGGGCTGGCTGGCGCTGGTGCTGCTGGCGGGGGGTCTGGGTGCCCTGGCGTCGGTGGAGGCCGCGTCGTTCTATGCGCAGCTGAACCGGCCCGGCTGGGCGCCACCGGCGGGCGTGTTCGGACCGGTGTGGTCGCTGCTGTATGGGCTGATGGCGGTGGCCGCGTGGCTGGTCTGGCGCGAGCCGGCCCAGCCGTCGCGGGCACCGGCTTTGGTCGTCTTCGTGTTGCAACTGGCGGTCAACGCGCTGTGGTCGTGGCTGTTCTTTGCCTGGCACCGGGGGGCCTGGGCGTTGGCCGATGTGCTGTTGCTGCTGGTGCTGATCGCCACGGCGATCGCGCTGTTCCGGCGCGTGCGCCCGCTGGCCGCGTGGCTGCTGTGGCCCTACCTGGCCTGGGTGGCTTTCGCGAGCGCGCTCACCTGGGCGATGTGGCGGGCCAACCCGGGCGTGCTGTAGCGCGGGCCCTCAGGGCGCGACCGGGGCGTCGGGCGGCCAGGGCAGGCTGCTGGCCTTGAGCGGCGTGCCGATGGGGGCGCTGGCCTGGCCCACGCGCACGGCGGCCAGGTCCTGCGGGTTGGGGTACTGGTCCATCAGCAAGTAGTCGAACACGCGGCGCGCGATCGGGGCGGCGTGTGCCGCGCCGAAGCCGGCGTTCTCCACGATCACCGCCAGCGCCACGCGCGGCTGGTCCACCGGCGCGAAGGCCAGGTACAGCGAGTGGTCGCGCTGGTGCTCTTCGAGCCGGCGCGCGTCGTAGCGCTCCTTCTGCCCGATGGTCACGGCCTGCGCCGTGCCGGTCTTGCCGCCGCTGGCGTAGCCCGCGCCGGCGAACACGCGGGTGGAGGTGCCTTCGGTGGTCACGGCCTGCATGGCGTTGAGCACGATGCGCACGTTCTCGGGCTTGAAGCCGAGGTTTTCGGGCGGCGGGCCGGGCAGCGGCACGCGCTCGCGCGTGATCACGTTCTCGGTCGCCATGGTCAGGTGCGGCTTGTACTTGATGCCGCCGTTGGCCAGCGTCGCCATGGCGTGCGCGATCTGCAGCATGGTGAAGTTGTTGTAGCCCTGGCCGATGCCCAGCGAGATGGTCTCGCCCGCGTACCAGCGCTGCTGCTCGGGCCGCTTGTAGGTGTTGCGCTTCCAGGCCTGGCTGGGCAGCACGCCGCGCACCTCGCCCTTGAGGTCGATGCCGGTGATCTGGCCGAAGCCCAGCGGCTTCATGAAGTCGTGCATGGTGTCCACGCCCATGTCGTTGGCCAGCGAATAGAAATACGTGTTGCTGGACTTGACGATGGCGCGGTGCATGTCGACCGCGCCCAGGCCGTCGCCGTGGCTGCGGAAGCGGTGGCCGCCGAACATCCAGTAGCCGGGGTCGTTCATCACCAGGCTCGCGCTGCGCGAGCCGGTTTCGAGCGCGGCCAGCGCCATGAAGGGCTTGTAGGTGGAGCCGGGCGGGTAGGTGCCGCGCAGGGCCCGGTTCAGCAAAGGCTTGTCCATCGACTCGTTGAGCGCGCGCCAGTTCTCCACGTCGATGCCCTCGACGAACAGGTTGGGGTCGAAGGTGGGCTTGCTCACGAAGGCCAGCACCTCGCCCGAGCGCGGGTCGATCGCCACCAGCGCGCCGCGCCGCTCGCCGAACATGTCCTCCACCAGCTTCTGCAGCTGGATGTCGATCGACAGCACCACGGCGTTGCCCGGCGTGGCCGGCGTGTTGGCCAGCGAGCGCACGGCACGCCCGCCGGCCGAGGTCTCCACGCGCTGGAAGCCGGTGATGCCGTGCAGCTCGCGCTCGTAGCTCTGCTCCGCGCCGAGCTTGCCGATGTATTCGGTGCCGCGGTAGTTGGCCTGGTCCTCTTCCGGCCAGTCGGCGATGAGCTCGGTCTCGCGCTGGTTGATGCGCCCGATGTAGCCGATCACGTGGCTCGCCACCTCGCCGTTGGGGTACTGGCGCAGCAGGCGCGCGCGCACGTCCACGCCGGGGAAGCGGTAGCGCTGCGCCGTGAAGCGCGCGACCTCCACGTCGGTCAGGCGGGTGCGCAGCGGCAGCGAGTCGAAGCGGTGCGACTCCTCCAGCAGCTTGCGAAAGCGGCGCTGGTCGCGCGGCGTGACCTCCACCAGCTCGCTCAGGCCGGCGATGGTGGCGTCCATGTCCTCCACGCGCGAGGGCGTGATCTCCAGCGTGTAGGCCGAGTAGTTGGTGGCCAGGATGCGGCCCTTGCGGTCCAGGATCTGCCCGCGGTTGGGCACCACCGGCAGCACGGCCGTGCGGTTGCTCTCGGCCTGCGCCGCCAGGTCCTCGTGGCGGATCACCTGCAGGTAGACCATGCGAGAGGCGATCAGCCCGAACGCGAACACCACCGTGAGGCCGATCAGCAGCGCCCGGGTGCGGAACTGCGCCAGATCGGCTTCGACGTTGCGGATTTCCGTCATGACCGTGTTTTATCCGAGATGGCAAAGACCGCGTGAGTTTGCCGACCCGCGGCCAGTGCCAGCGCGGAACCGGCTTTGCCGGGCCGCAGCTGGCGCCCCTTGGGGGGTGACGCCGAAGGCGGCGCGGGGGGTGCTCATAGAGGTCTGTTGTCGTCGGGGTTGGGCGCGCGGCGCTGCGGCGCCAGCAGCAGCACGCTCACCACCGGCCAGAGCGCGGCCTCGATCACCGGGGCCAGCAGGTAGAACACGCCGGGGAAGCTGCCACCGGCGGCCATGCGCACCAGCAGTTCGAGCACGTGCGCGGCCACGAACAGCGGCAGCACCTGCACCGACTGGTTGGGCACGCTGAACCAGAGCAGGCGCCGGTGCATGGAAATGCCGAGGAAGCCCAGCGCGGTGTAGGCCAGCGCGTGCTGGCCGAGCAGGGCGCCCTGGTGCACGTCCATGGCCAGGCCAAAGGCAAAGGCCACGCCCACACCGATGCGCAGCGGCTGGTGCACGCTCCAGAACACCAGCACCACGGCCAGCAGATCGGGCACCCAGGCGGCGCGGCCGAACAGGCCCATGTTCATCAGCATGTTGAACACCAGCGCGGCCAGCAGGCTGAACCAGATGAAGCCGGGGTTGGCGGGCAGCAGCAGCTGCTGGCCGGGACGCATGATCATGGCGCGGTGCTCCGGACACCCGGGCGGTTGGCGCGCGCCGGGCGGGGGGTGTCGGCGGCTTCGGCCAGGGGGGAGGGCGGAACCGAGGCCGCGATGGAGCCCAGCACCAGCACGTGCAGCGTGCCCTGCACGCGGGCCAGGGGCTCGCACTGGATGCGCGCGAAGGACGACTCGGCCTGGCGCTCGACCAGGGTCACGCGCGCCACCGGCAGGCCGGCGGGGTAGACGCCGTCCACGCCGCTGGTGGAGAGCAGGTCGCCTTCGGCGATGTCGGCGCTGGCCAGGGTGTAGCGCAGCTCCAGGCCGTCGCCGCTGGTGGACGGCTGGCCGTAGGCCACGCTGCGCACGCCGGTGCGCGTGTTGAGCACGGGAATGGCCTGGTCGCGGTCGATCAGCAGCGTGACCTCGGCCACCAGCGGGTAGACCCGCGTGACCTGGCCCAGCACGCCGCTTTCATCGACCACCGGGGAACCTGCCTCGATGCCGTGCGTCTGGCCGCGGTCGATCACGATCTTGCGCGAGTAGGGGTCGGCCGCGTCGTACAGCACCTGGGCGCCGATGGCCTGGGTGCCGATGCGCTCGCGCATGGCCAGCAGTTCGCGCAGGCGCTGGTTTTCCAGGGTGATCTGCTCCAGCTGCAGGCTGCGCTCGGCCTGCACCGCCAGGCGCTGCAGCGCCTCGCCTTCGCTCTTCTGCGCGGCGTGCAACGAGGTGAAGTAACCGCCCGCCATGGAGGCCAGCTGCACCGGCTGCAGCACCGCCCATTGCACGGGGTAGAGCACCACGGCCATGGCGGTGCGGATCGGCTCGGTGAGCCGAAAGCGCAGGTCGGCCACCATCAGGAACAGCGCCAGGGCGCTGAACACCACCAGCTTGGACAGGGCCGACGGACCCTGCTTGAAGAACGGGGGCGGGGTGCGGTCCAGGGTGCCCAGTGGCATGGCGCTCGGAGGGGTCTGGTCGGTGGTGGGGAGGCGCGGCCGCCGGGCGGCGGCCGGGGTTTATTCGCTGGTGAAGATCGTGCCCAGGCGCTCCATGCGCTCCAGGGCCATGCCGCAACCGCGCACCACGCAGGTGAGCGGCTCTTCGGCCACCAGCACCGGCAGGCCGGTTTCTTCGGCCAGCAGGCGGTCGAGGTCGCGCAGCAGCGCACCGCCGCCGGTGAGCATCATGCCGCGCTCGGCGATGTCGGCGCCCAGCTCGGGCGGCGTGTGCTCCAGCGCCATCTTCACGGCCGTGACGATGTTGTTGAGCGGATCGGTCAGGGCTTCGAGGATCTCGTTGCTGGAGATGGTGAAGCTGCGCGGCACGCCCTCGGAGAGGTTGCGGCCCTTGACTTCCATTTCCTTGACTTCGCTGCCGGGGAAGGCCGAGCCGATCTGCTTCTTGATCGCTTCGGCCGTGGGCTCGCCGATCAGCATGCCGTAGTTGCGGCGGATGTAGGCAATGATGGCGTCGTCGAAGCGGTCACCGCCCACGCGCACGCTGCCCTTGTAGACCATGCCGCCCAGGCTGATGACGCCCACCTCGGTGGTGCCGCCGCCGATGTCGACCACCATGGAGCCGGAGGCGTCCGACACCGGCAGGCCGGCGCCGATGGCCGCGGCCATGGGTTCCTCGATCAGGTAAACCTCGGACGCGCCGGCGCCCAGGGCCGATTCGCGGATGGCGCGGCGCTCGACCTGGGTCGAGCCGCAGGGCACGCAGATGATGATGCGCGGGCTCGGCTTGAACATCGAGCGCGGGTGCACCATCTTGATGAACTGCTTGAGCATCTGCTCGGTGACGGTGAAGTCGGCGATCACGCCGTCCTTCATGGGGCGGATGGCCTCGATGTTGCCGGGCACCTTGCCCAGCATGGCCTTGGCCTCGTGGCCGACCGCCTGGATGGTCTTCTTGCCCTGGGGGCCGCCTTCGTGGCGGATGGACACGACGGAGGGCTCGTCGAGCACGATGCCCTTGTTGCGAACGTAGATGAGGGTGTTGGCGGTGCCGAGGTCGATGGCCAGGTCGGTCGAAAATTGCCGACGGAAAGCTTCAAACATGGTGCATGGGTCCTGTGGGGCACGGGCGCGGCTGTGCGCGCTCGTCGCCGGGTATGGGGCCGGGTCGTTGGCCGGGCATCGGTGCTAAGTGGTTGATTCCTAGGCGAAAACCGCAACGGCACGGGCGCTGCCGTTAAACCTTGGATAATACCGTATCCCCTGTGTACAACTGCGCGCAAACAGGGTGCATTTTGTCCAGTTACAAGCCGTTTCAGGGCGGAAAACCCGCAGACGGTGCGTCTCTTCCCCATCCGGAACCCTCTTTTGCCATGTCCCTGACCCCGTCCGACATCGGGCGCATCGCCAACCTCGCGCGCCTGGAGCTCTCCGGCGCGCAGAGCGAGACCATGCGCATCCAGCTCAATGGCTTCTTCGACATCGTCGAGCAGATGAACGCGGTGGACACCACCGGCGTGGAGCCCCTGGCCCATCCCACGGCGGTGATCGACCACGTCTCGCTGCGCCTGCGCCCGGACGTGGCGAGCGAGCCCAACGACCGCGAAGCCAACCAGAAGAGCGCCCCGGCGGTCGAGCGCGGCCTGTTCCTCGTGCCCAAGGTGATCGAATGAACGATCTGCACATCCTGGGCGTGAGCGAGCTGGCCGCCGCCATCGCCGACAAGAAAACCAGCAGCGTCGAGGCCGCCCAGCACCTGCTGGCGCGCGCGAAGCAGCACAGCGCGCTCGGCGCCTACCTTTCCTTCAATGAAGAGGCCACGCTGGCCCAGGCCCGCGCGGCCGACGCGCGCATCGCCGCCGGCGAACGCACGCCGCTGCTGGGCGTGCCGCTGGCGCACAAGGACATCTTCGTCACCAAGGACTTCGCCACCACCGCCGGCTCGAAGATGCTGGCGGGCTACCAGAGCCCGTTCGACGCGACCGTGGTGCGGCGCCTGGCCGCGCAGGGCGCGGTGACGCTGGGCAAGCTCAACTGCGACGAGTTCGCCATGGGCGGCAGCAACGAGAACTCGGCCTTTGGCGCGGTGCACAACCCCTGGGACACCACGCGCGTGCCGGGCGGCTCCTCGGGCGGCTCCGCCGTGGCCGTCGCCGCGCGCCTGGCACCCGCCGTCACCGGCACCGACACCGGCGGCTCGATCCGCCAGCCGGCGAGCTTCTGCGGCATCACCGGCATCAAGCCCACCTACGGCCGCTGCTCGCGCTACGGCATGGTGGCCTTCGCCTCCAGCCTGGACCAGGCCGGCCCGATGGCGCGCAGCGCCGCCGACTGCGCGGTGCTGCTCAGCGCCATGGCCGGCCCCGACATCGACCGCGATTCCACCAGCCTGGACCACCCGGCCGAGGACTACACCGCGCTGCTCGGCCAGCCGCGCGAAGGCGCCACCGCCGCTCAGCCGCTCAAGGGCCTGCGCATCGGCTTGCCCAAGGAATTCTTCGGCGAAGGCTGCGCGCCCGACGTGCTCGCCACCGTGCGCGCCGCGCTGGCGGAGTATGAAAAGCTCGGCGCCACGCTGGTCGAGGTCTCGCTGCCGCGCACCGAGCTCTCCATCCCGGTCTACTACATCATTGCGCCGGCCGAGGCCAGCTCCAACCTCAGCCGTTTCGACGGTGTGAAGTTCGGCCACCGCGCCGCGCAGTACGGGGACCTGACCGACATGTACAAGAAGTCGCGCAGCGAAGGCTTCGGGCCCGAGGTGCAGCGCCGCATCATGATCGGCACCTACGTGCTCAGCCACGGCTACTACGACGCCTACTACCTGCAGGCGCAGAAGATCCGCCGCCTGATCGCGCAGGACTTCCAGGCCGCGTTCGCGCAGTGCGACCTGATCGCCGGCCCGGTGGCGCCCACCGTGGCCTGGAAGCTCGGCGAAAAGAGCAACGACCCGGTGGCCAACTACCTGGCCGACATCTACACCCTCTCCACCAGCCTCGCCGGCCTGCCCGGCATGAGCGTGCCCGCCGGCTTCGGCGCGGGTGGCCTGCCGGTGGGCCTGCAGCTTGTGGGCAACCATTTCCAGGAAGGCCCGCTGCTGCAGGCCGCGCACGCCTTTCAGCAGGCGACCGACTGGCACACCCGCGCTCCGCAAGGCTATTGACATGAGTTCCAGCAAATCCCTTCTGGTCGGCGGCTACGAGGTGGTGATCGGTTTCGAGACCCACGCCCAGCTCGCCACGCAATCCAAGATCTTCAGCCGCGCGCCCACGGCCTTCGGCGCCGAGCCCAACACGCAGGCCTGCGCGGTGGACCTGGCTTTGCCCGGCACGCTGCCGGTCATGAACCGCGCGGCCGTCGAACTCGCGATCCGCCTCGGGCTCGCGCTCGGTTCGCACATCGCCGAGCAGAGCGTGTTCGCGCGCAAGAACTACTTCTACCCCGACCTGCCCAAGGGCTACCAGATCAGCCAGTTCGAGATCCCGGTGGTGCAGGGCGGCGAGGTCTCGTTCTTCCTCGGTGACGAGAAGAAGACCGTGCGCCTGGTGCGCGCGCACCTGGAAGAAGACGCGGGCAAGAGCCTGCACGAGGACTTCATCGGCCAGAGCGGCATCGACCTCAACCGCGCCGGCACGCCGCTGCTTGAGATCGTGACCGAGCCCGACATCCGCTCCAGCGCCGAGGCCGTGGCCTACGCGAAGGAGCTGCACAAGATCGTCACCTGGATCGGCATCTGCGACGGCAACATGCAGGAAGGCTCGTTCCGCTGCGACGCCAACGTCTCGGTGCGCAAGCCCGGCGCGCCGCTGGGCACGCGCCGCGAGATCAAGAACCTGAACAGCTTCAAGTTCATGCAGCAGGCCATCGACTACGAGGTGCGCTGGCAGATCGAGCAGATCGAGGACGGCCACGCGATCCAGCAGGCCACCGTGCTGTTCGATCCCGACACCGGCGAGACGCGTGCCATGCGCACCAAGGAAGACGCGGCCGATTACCGCTACTTCCCCGACCCGGATCTGCCGCCGCTGGTGATCGCGCGCGACTGGGTGGACCAGGTGAAGGCCGCCATGCCCGAGCTGCCGCGCGCGATGGCCGAACGCCTGGTGCGCGACTACGGCCTGCCCGAGTACGACGCCACCACGCTCACGCAAAGCCCGGCGATGGCCGCCTACTTCGAGACGGCGGCCCAGGCCAGCGGCCAGGCCAAGCTGGTCAGCAACTGGATCATGGGCGAGGTCTCGCGCCGGCTCAACGCCGAGGAACGCGACATCGCCGGCGTGCCGGTGAGCGCGGCGCAACTGGCGGCCGTGATCGGGCGCATCGCCGACGGCACGGTGTCGAACAACGCCGCCAAGCAGGTCTTTGACGCCCTGTGGACCGGCGAGGGCCGCGAGGTCGACGCCGTCATCGAGGCCAAGGGCCTCAAGCAGATGAACGACAGCAGCGCGCTGGAGAAGATCATCGACGAGGTGATGGCCGCCAACGCCGAGATGGTCGAGCAGTTCCGCGCCGGCAAGGACAAAGCCTTCAACGCCCTGGTCGGCCAGGCCATGAAAGCGAGCAAGGGCAAGGCCAACCCGCAACAGGTCAACGACCTGCTGCGCCAGAAACTCGGTTGAGGGTCAGCGCCCGGCGGATGCCGGGCTGCCGACGCCGGTGCGGTTGCCGCCCGCGGCCGTCCAGAGCTGGCGCAGCTTGGCCAGCTCTTCGTCGAAGCGGGCGTTGATGCGCTGTTTTTCCTGGACCTGCTCGTCCAGGAAGCGCTTCTGCACCACCATCTGCTTCTCGTTGTCTTCGATCTTGCGCTTGAGCCAGTTGGGCGCCTTGCTGACGTCGTTCTGGTAGAACTCCAGCTCGACGTTGATGTCCTTGCGTTGCGCCACCAGCGCCAGCTCGCGCTTGTTCACCGCGCCGATGACCTCGTCGATCTGCGCCAGGGCGTCGGCCCGCTCCTTGTCGTGCACCCCCTGGTTGGGGTAGCGGATCATCAGGGCGCGTTCGCGGCGCTTTTCTTCCTGCAGGCGGCTGCGCTGTTCCTCTTCCTGTTTGCGCTGGGCGTCGAGCCTGGCGCGCTCGTCGGCGGTGTAGCTCGGCGGCAGCGTCTTGCGCACGGTGCCGCTGTTGCCCAGCTGCTGCTGCTCACGGTCCAGGCATTCGACGATGGGGCGGTCTCGAACGATGGTGTTGCCCTTGGCATCCTTGCAGGTGTACATGCCCGCCTGCGCGTGTGCCGTGTCCCACAGGCCCCCGCCGAGCAACAGCGCGCCACCGGCCAGCCACAGGCGGCGGGAGAGAACGGAGAACAGGGGGTGGTGCAGGGTCATCGTGGAAGAAGGGTCAGGACACGCCGTAGCGTTGCCGGTAGGCCAGCACCCGTTCGCGGTGCGAATCGAACTCGCCGCCAGAGCGGGCGGTCAAATAGTGCAGCAAATCGGCCAGCCTCGCAATCGTGCAGACCTGCATGCCCAGCTCGCGCTGGACATATTGCACGGCGCTGTGGTCCACGTCGCGCACCTGGCCGTCGGCGCCGACCTCGGTGGCCTTTTCCTGGCGGTCCAGTGCGATCGCGATGGCGTGCGGCGTGGCGCCGGCGGCGCGGATCAGCGCGATGGATTCGCGCGCCGCGGTGCCGGCGGACATCACGTCGTCGACGATCAGCACGCGGCCCTTGAGCGGCGCGCCGACCAGGGTGCCGCCTTCGCCATGGTCCTTGGCTTCCTTGCGGTTGTAGGCGAAGGGCACATTGCGGCCCAGCCGCGCGAGCTCGATGGACACCGCCGCGCCCAGTGGAATGCCCTTGTAGGCCGGGCCGAAGATCATGTCGAACTCGATGCCGCTGGCGACCAGGGCTTTTGCATAGAATTGTGCGAGCCGGCCCAGCTTGGCGCCGTCGTCGAACAGACCGGCGTTGAAGAAATACGGGCTCATGCGCCCGGCCTTGGTCTTGAATTCACCAAAGCGCAACACGCCGGCATCGACGCAAAACTGCACGAATTCCTGCGCGAGCGCAGCATCGGGCGCGCCGGCCTTCGCCGCGCCTGTATCCAACACCATGGAGACATCCTTGTTCAAACTGACCAGCCTCAACCTCAACGGCATCCGTTCCGCCACCACCAAGGGGCTGGAGAAATGGCTCGCCGCGCACCGGCCCGATTGTATTTGTGTGCAGGAGGTCAAGGCCCAGGCCGCCGATGTGAGCGGCCGCTTTGAAGAAATCGCCGGCCTCAAGGGGCACTTCCACTACGCCCAGAAAAAGGGTTACTCGGGCACGGCGGTGTACACCCGCCACGAGCCGAGCGACGTGATCATCGGCTACGGTTCAACCGAGTTCGACGCCGAGGGCCGCTTCACCGAGCTGCGCTTCGACACGCCCCAGCGCAAGCTCTCCATCCTGAGCGTCTATTTCCCCAGCGGCTCCTCGGGCCCCGAGCGGCAGGAAGCCAAGTACCGCTTTCTCGATGGCTTCTACCCCCACCTGCAGGCGCTCAAGGGCGGGCGCGAGTTCATCCTGTGCGGCGACGTGAACATCGCCCACCAGCAGAAAGACCTGAAGAACTGGCGCAGCAACCAGAAGAACAGCGGCTTCCTGCCCGAGGAGCGCGCCTGGATGACCAAGCTGCTCGACGAGGCCGGGCTGGTGGACGTCTACCGCCGGCTTCAGCCCGACACCACCGACACCTGCTACACGTGGTGGAGCAACCGGGGCCAGGCCTACGCGAACAACGTCGGGTGGCGGCTGGACTACCACCTCGCCACGCCGGCCATGGCAGCGCTCGCGCGCAGCGAGTCCATCTACAAGGGCGAGAAGTTTTCCGACCACGCGCCGCTGACGATCGAATACGACTTCCAACACTGAGCGAAGGAGCGGCCCATGTTCCCGACGGAGATCCTGCTGGCCTACGTGGCCGCCTGCACCCTGGTGGTGGTGTCGCCCGGGCCCGACAACATCCTGGCCATCGGCCGGGGCCTGAGCCAGGGCCCACTGGCCGCCGCGCTCTCGGCCTTCGGCGCGGGACTGGGCATCCTGTTCCACACGCTCGCGGCCACCTTCGGCCTGTCGCTCATCATCCAGGGCTCGCCCGAGGCGTTCTGGGCCGTGAAGGTGGTGGGCGCGTTGTACCTGCTGTGGCTGGGTTACAAGGCGCTGGTCGCCGGTGACCTGATCTCGTTCCAGCCCTCGGCGCGCGTGCCGCTGCGCAAGGTGCTGCTCACGGGCGTGTTGTCCAACGTGCTCAACCCCAAGCCGGGCCTGTTCGTGCTGGCCTTCCTGCCGCAGTTCGTGAGCGCGGGGCGCGGCCCGGTGGTGGTGCAGATGCTGGTCTACGGCGCGATCTTCGCGCTGATGACGGCGGTGATCTTCGCGCTCATGGGCGGCTTCGCGTCCCGCCTGGCGGGCTGGCTGCAGGCGCGACCGCGCATGGTGCGCGGCGTGAACGTGGGCGCGGGCCTGACCTTCATCGCCGCCGGCCTGTCGGTGCTGTCGCTCAAGCAGCGCAGCGCGTTGTAACCCTCCGGGGCCGGGCGGGCGGCTCAGTCCGACGGGGGCAGGCTGTAGCCGCGCCCCTTCGATGCATGCGCTTCGATCAGCTCGTGCATCAGCCGCATGAACTCCTTGCGGTCCTTGGGCGGGAGCGGCTCAAGAAACAGGTCCTGCGAGCGCAGCATGGGGGGGACCACCTTGGCCAGCAATTGCTCACCCTCTGACGTCGCCGTGACCTGACGGACCCGCTTGTCCGTCGGTGACACCTCGCGTTTGACCAGCCCTCTGGATTCCAGGCGGTCAATCACATTGCCGATGGTCGACGTGTCAAAGCCGATGGTCCGGGCCAGCGTGCCCTGATCGATGCCCGGCGACTTGCAGATCGTCTGCAGCGACGAGTACTGCACGGGCGTGACATTGATGTCGCCCATCTCCTGCACGAACAACGCCACCACGATCTGGTGGATGCGGCGCGCGTAGTGCCCGGGCAAATCGTTGAGGTCGACCTCGAGGTGTTGTTGGCTCTTCATGACGTGTCCCTAGGGTTAGCCCCAATTTTACGAGAAATGGAATTCACTAAACTGAAGTTCAGCATGCTGAATATCAGTATGCGTCCTACTACATTCTCACCCATCGACAGCAGGAGACGCCTCATGAACTTCCGATACCGACTCCACGGGCTGGTGGCGATCGCCGGCCTCCTGGTCCTTGCCACGGGGGCTCCCGCGCACGCCCAGACCGGGCCCGTCAAGGTCGGGCTGGTCCTTTCGCTGACCGGCCCCTTTGCCGCCACCGGCAAGCAGATCGAAGCCGGCGCCAGGCTCTACCTCACCCGCCATGGCGACACGATGGCGGGCCGCAAGATCGAGTTCGTCGTCAAGGACGATGGCGGCTTGCCGGACCAGGCCAAACGCATCGCGCAGGAAATGGTCGTCAACGACAAGGTGGATGTGCTGGGGGGCTTCGTGCTCACGCCGCTGGCGCTTGCGGTCGCGCCCGTGGCCTCCCAGAGCAAGACGCCGGCCATCGTCATGTCGGCGGGCACCTCCAGCGTCATCGACGCGTCCCCGTTCTTTGTGCGGGTGAGCTTCACCCTGCCGCAGAACTCGGTCGGCGTGGCCGAGTGGGCGCCCCGCAACGGCATCAAGAGCGTGGTGACGCTGGTCAGCGACTACGGCCCGGGCATCGACGCCGAGCTGTCCTTCAAGAAGCGCTTCGAAGCCAGTGGCGGCGCGGTGAAGGAGGCCATCCGGGTGCCGGTGCGAAATCCCGACTTTTCGCCCTTCCTGCAGAAGGTCCGGGACGAAAAGCCCGACGCCGTGTTCGTCTTCCTGCCCGCCGGTGTGGGAACCCAGTTCATGAAGCAATTTGCCTCGCGTGGCTTGGACAAGGCCGGCATCCGGCTGATCGGCACGGGTGACGTGACCGAAGACGACATCCTCAACGACATGGGCGACGTCGCCCTGGGGGTGGTCACGTCTCACCACTACTCCGCCGCGCACCCCTCGCCTGAAAACCAGGCGTTTGTGGAGGCCTTCAAGAAGGCCAATGGTGGCAAGCGGCCGAACTACATGGCCGTGGCTGGGTACGACGGCATGCGCGTGCTCTCGAACGCGTTGAAGTCCACGGGCGGCAAGGGGGGCGAGCCGCTGTTGAACGCGATGAAAGGGCAATCCTTCGACAGCCCGCGCGGGCCTGTGCAGATCGATCCGCAGACGCGAGACATCGTGCAGAACGTCTACATCCGGCGCGTCGAACGCAAGGAGGGCGAGCTCTACAACGTGGAGTTCGATGTCATGAAAGCCGTGCGCGATCCCGGGCGCGGCAACTGATCCCAGGAGATCTCAATGGCTTGGTTGAAAAACGCCTGGTACGTCGCAGGCTTTCAGAACGAACTCGATGGCGGCAAGGTCGTTGCCCGCACCTTTCTGGGAACGCCCGTGGTGATGCTGCGGCACTCCGATGGGCGCATCGCCGCGCTGGAGGACATGTGTCCTCACCGGCTCATGCCCTTGTCCGCCGGCAAGCGCATCGGCGACGAGCTCGAGTGCGGCTACCACGGCATGCGCTTCGGTGTGACAGGTGTGTGCACGCTGGCACCGGGTCAGTCGCACATCCCGGCGCAGGCCTGTGTGCGCAACTACCCGTTGGCGCAACGCCATGGGCTGCTCTGGATCTGGATGGGGAGGCCCGATCTCGCCGACGCCGACCTCGTTCCCGACATCCGCTGGAACGACCACCCGGAATGGACGCCGTCGCGTGGTTACCACCATGTGGAGGCGGGCTTCCAGTTGTCGGTCGACAACCTGATGGATCTCGGACACGAAAGCTGGGTGCACCTGCGCACCATCGGCCAGGAGGACGAGGAAGCGATTCCCAGCTATCCCGTCAAGGTGACGGTCAAGGGCGAAGGCCTGCTGCACGCGCACCGCGAGATGCCCAACATCGACGCGCCGCCGTTCTTCGCGATGGTGCTGGATCACCAGGGCAAGATCAACCGCTGGCAGACCGCCGTCAGCCTGGCGCCCTCGATCTGCATGACCGATTTCGGCGTGTACCCGGTGGGCACCTCCGCGGACCACGCCTACAGAAGCCATGTCCTGCACCTGCTCACACCGGAGAGCGAGAAGACCACCCACTATTTCTGGTCGGTCGCCCGCAACCGGCGCCTGGACGACGAGGGCCTGACGCAGGCGGTCTGCCGGGCGATCGAGCAGACTTTCGACGAGGATGCCCTGGTGCTCAAGATCCAGCAGTCGCAGGTGAGCAGGCACGGGGGCGCCGTACCGCGCGTGGCCCTGAAGGTGGACGAGGCGCCGATCCGGGCGCGCCGCCTGCTCGAGGCGCTGGTGAGGAAGGAAAACGAGGACCCGAACTTCGTCTACCGGCCGCAACTGATGATGGAAGACACCACGCCCGAGTTGGCGATGGTGTGACAGAGCATGTTGACGATCCTGTTCGATGGCATCGCCTACGGCATGCTGCTGTTCGTCCTGGCGGTGGGTCTCTCGGTGACCATGGGCTTGATGAACTTCATCAACCTCGCGCACGGCGCTTTCGCCATGGTCGGGGGGTACACGACGGTGCTGCTCCTGCAGCGGGCCGAGATGCCCTTCCTGTTGTGTCTGCCCATCGCCTTCCTCGTCGCGGCCGCCCTGGGCGCGGTGCTGGAGGGCACGCTCTACCGGCGCCTGTACCAGCGTTCCCACCTGGACCACGTGCTGTTCTCGATCGGCCTGGTCTTCATGGCGGTGGCGGGCTTTGACTACCACTTCGGCTCCTCGCCGCAAAACGTGCTGCTGCCCCAGTGGCTGATGGGGCGCACCGAGATCGGTTCGGGCGATCTGACGCTGGCCATGGGCCACTACCGCCTGTTCATCATCGGCGTGTGTGCCGCCGTCACGCTGGTCCTGCAATGGATCCTGGCGTCCACGCGCTTTGGTGCCCGCCTGCGCGCCTCCGTGGACGATCAGCGCGTGGCCGCCGGTCTGGGCATCAACGTGAATGTGGTGTTCCTGTCCACCTTTGCGTTCGGCTCCGGCCTTGCGGGCCTGGGGGGCGCGCTCGGCGCGGAAGTCCTCGGGCTGGACCCGACCTTCCCGCTCAAGTTCATGATCTATTTCCTGATCGTGGTGGCCGTCGGTGGAACCTCCTCCGTCACCGGACCGCTGATCGCTGCCATCCTGCTGGGCGTGGCGGATGTCGCGGGCAAGTACTACATCCCCAAAATGGGCGCGTTCATCGTTTACGTCCTGATGATCGCCATCCTGCTCTGGCGCCCCCATGGCCTGTTCGTCCGTCAAGGGAGGCGCGCATGAACCCCATCTGCATCTCGCAGCGCAAGCTGCTGGGCGCCGCGCAATGGCGCTGGTGGGAGCCCGTGCTGTGGGTGGCGGCCTTCGCATCGCCGATCCTGCTGCCCCAGCACGCACACGCCATCGGCGAGATCGCCATCGTCGCGCTGTTCGCCATCTCGCTGGACCTGGTTCTGGGCTACGCCGGCATCGTGTCGCTGGGGCATGCGGCCTTCTTCGGTCTGAGCGCCTACGCGGCGGCGTTGTTCGCCAAGCATGTGCATCCCGACCCCTTGCTGGGGCTGGTGATGGGGGTGTTGCCCGCGGCGCTGCTGGGTTTTGTGGCCAGTTTCACGGTTCATCGGGGAACCGATCTCACCCGCGTGATGGTGACCCTGGGCACCTCGTTGATCCTGCTCGAGGCGGCGAACAAGCTGGACTGGCTCACCGGCGGGGCGGATGGCTTGCAAGGTGTCGCGATGGCGCCGGTGCTCGGGCGCTTCGAATTCGACCTGGTGGGCCGCACGGCCGCCTACTACGCGCTGTCCGTCTTGCTGGTGTGCTTCCTGGTCGTGCGTCGGGTGATGAACTCCCCCTTTGGCATGTCCATGAAAGCGATCCGCGACAACCGCCTGCGCGCCACCGCCATCGGCATCCCGGTCAACTCGCGGCTGACCGCCGTGTACACCCTCGGCGCGGCGCTCGCCGGCGTGTCGGGCGCGCTGCTGGCGCAGACCTCTGCGTTCGCCTCGCTGGATGTCTTTGACTTCCACCGCTCGGCCGATGTGCTCCTGATCCTCGTCATTGGCGGCGCGGGCTGGCTGTACGGCGGTGTGATCGGGGCCATTGTCTTCAAGTCCCTGCACGGAGTGGTTTCCGGCCTCACACCCCAGTACTGGACCTTCTGGCTGGGCCTGTTCCTGGTGGTGCTGGTGCTGGTCGGCCGCGATCGCCTGGTGCGCCCCTGGCGCTGGTTCGGGCCCTGGCGGAAAGTGACCCGACGACAACAGGGGATCGCGACCAAGGTGGGAGGTGAAGCATGAAGGACGTGGTTCTGGCCGCCGAGGGGCTGGTCAAGCAGTTCGGCGGCATCACCGCCACCGGCAACGTGACGCTGGGCATCGAACGCGGCGCGCGGCATGCGCTGATCGGCCCCAATGGGGCCGGCAAGACGACGCTGGTCAACCTGCTGACGGGTGTGCTGGATCCCACGAAAGGGCGCATCGTGCTCGAGGGGAAGGACATCACGGGGCTGTCCCCGCACGAACGCGTCAAGCGCGGCCTGGTGCGCACCTTCCAGATCAACCAGTTGTTTCCATCCATGACGCCTCTGGAGACGCTGGCGCTCGTGATCGCCCAGCGCGCGGGAGACGGCGCGTCGTTCTGGCGCCCTTTGGGGCGCAGCGAGCAAGTGGCGCGCGAGGCCGATCGCCTGCTCGAACAGTTCCATCTGGAGCCGGTGGCCGATGTGCCGACGGAACGGTTGCCGTATGGCAAGCGCCGCCTTCTCGAGATCGCGATGGGCCTGGCTTGCCGCCCCCGGGTGCTGCTGCTCGACGAGCCCGTGGCCGGCGTGCCGGCGGGGGAGCGGGAAGAGATTCTCCGAACGGTCGCCTCGTTGCCGGACGACGTGTCGGTGCTCCTGATTGAACACGACATGGACCTCGTCTTCAGCTTCGCCCGCAGCATGACCGTTCTGGTGAACGGGTGCGTCCTCACCGAAGGAACGCCCGACGAGATCGCCCGCGATCCGCGCGTGGCCGAGGTGTACCTCGGCCATGGACAGGAGGTCCCTGCATGAGCGCGCTGCTTCAACTGGAGAACGTGTCGGCGGGGTACGGCGAGGCCGTTGTGCTGCATCACGTGTCGTTTGCCTTGAACGAAGGCGCCACCCTGGCGCTGCTGGGCCGCAACGGCGTCGGGAAAACGACGCTGATCGACACCCTGGCGGGGGCGACCCGCCAACATGCCGGCCACATCCGGTTGGCCGGCCGATCGCTGCAGGGCCTGGCCTCGCACCAGCGCGCCGCCTCGGGCATCGGCTGGGTGCCACAGGAGCGCAACATCTTCAGATCGCTGACGGTCCATGAGAACCTGAGCTCGGTGGCCCGCCCGGGGCGTTGGACGCCGGCTCGCGTCTACGAGATGTTTCCCCGGCTGGCGGAACGCAAGTCCAACCTGGGCACGCAACTGTCCGGCGGGGAGCAGCAGATGCTGGCGGTGGGACGGGCGCTGGTGCTCAATCCGAGGCTGCTGCTGCTGGACGAGCCGCTGGAAGGCCTCGCTCCCATCATCGTGGAAGAGCTCCTGCGGGCCATCCGGCGCATCACGCGCGATGAAGGCATCTGCGCCATCATCGTCGAGCAGCACCCCCAGGCCATCCTGCGGATCAGCGACCAGGCCATCGTGCTCGATCAAGGCGCGGTGCGCTTCGATGGCCGCGCGGAGGAACTGCTGAACGACCGGACCCGGCTCGACGCCTTGATCGGTCTGTCCCAGGGCGCGTCCGGTTCGGCCCGTCCCGCGCGAGAGCTTCAACGATGACCACCTGTTCCAATCCCCTGCGCGTTCGCGTGATGCGCAAAGAACCCCTGGCGCGCGACATCGCCCTGTTCGAATTGAGGGCCGAGGGGGCTTCGGTGCTGCCGGCGTTCGCCGCCGGCTCGCACATCGATGTCTTTCTTCCCAATGGCCTCACCCGCCAGTACTCGCTGTGCAACGATCCTGCCGAGGCGCACCGGTACCAGATCGCGGTGCTCAAGGATCCCCATGGCCGTGGGGGATCCCGGGCCATGCACGAGTCCGTGCAAACCGGCGATGTGATCTCCATCAGCGCACCGAAGAACCACTTTCCCCTGGCGCACGCGGCCGACTCGTCGCTGCTGCTGGCCGGCGGCATCGGCATCACGCCGCTCCTGTGCATGGCCGACCGGCTTTCGGCCCTGCAGCACCCCTTCGAGATGCACTACTGCGCGCGCTCCGTGGAGCGAATGGCCTTCCGGGACCGCATCGGCCGTTCTGGCTACGCGGACAGGGTGGCGTTCCACTTTGACGATGGCGCCTCTGATCAGCGGCTGGACATCGGCGAGCTGCTGCGGGACCCTCGGCGCGGCGTTCACCTGTACACCTGCGGCCCGCAAGGCTTCATGGATGCCGTGCTGTCCACGGCCCGCCAGGCCGGCTGGCCCGAGGACCGGCTGCACCATGAGTTTTTCAACGCCCGGCCGGTCCAGAAGAGCGATGACGGCGGCTTCGAGGTTCAGTTGGCCAGCTCGGGTCGCGTGATCCACGTGCCGGCGGACCAATCCGTGACCGCCGCGCTGGCCGCGGCGGGCGTGCCTGTGCCGACCTCCTGCGAGCAGGGTGTGTGCGGCACCTGCCTGACGCGCGTCGTGGCGGGCGAACCGGATCACCGCGACCTGTACCTCTCACCGCAGGAGCAGGCCTCCAACAGCCAGTTCCTGCCTTGCTGCTCTCGGGCCAAATCGGCCCGTCTGGTTCTGGACCTCTGACGATCCCGGGCGGCCTTCGAATCGTCAGATGCCTGGCGTTTAAAGTACGGTCGCCCGTTCGACGGCGTTCCATCCTGATTCGCAAAGACCAGTCCCGATCCATGCTCCGCTACCACACCGTTCCCGTCACCGCGTTCGCGCAGAACTGCTCCCTCGTCTGGTGCGACGACACCATGGACGCGGCGGTCATCGATCCCGGCGGTGACCTGGAGCGCCTGTTGGCCGAGGTGCAGCGGCTGGGCCTGAAGCTCAAGGCCATCTGGCAGACCCATGCGCACATCGACCACGCGGGTGGCACGGCCGAACTCGCGCGCCGCCTGAGCCTGCCCATCATCGGCCCGCACCCGGGCGACCAGTTCTGGATTTCGGGCCTGCCGCAGCAGGGCGCGATGTTCGGTTTTCCACCGGCCGAGGCCTTCACGCCCACGCGCTGGCTGGCCGATGGCGACACGGTGCAGATCGGCCATTGCACGTTGAACGTGCGGCACTGCCCGGGGCACACGCCGGGCCACGTGGTGTTTCATTCGCCGCAGGCCAAGCGCGCCTTCGTGGGCGATGTGCTGTTCGCCGGCAGCATCGGTCGCACCGATTTCCCGCAGGGCAATCACCAGCAGCTGATCGACAGCATCACGGGCCGCCTCTGGCCCATGGGAGACGACACGGTGTTCATTCCCGGCCATGGGCCGGAGAGCACCTTCGGCCGGGAGCGCCAGAGCAACCCGTACGTGCGCGGGACCTGAGCTCAGCCCTTGCGGGCCTGTTCGTAGAGGCTCTGCACCTTGGGCACGTTGGCTTCCAGTTCGCGGATGCGATCAGGGCCGCTGGGGTGGGTGGAGAGGAAGCTTGCGCCCGAGCCCCCGCCGTTGGCGGCCATCTTCTGCCACAGGCTCACGCTGGCGCGCGGCTGGTAGCCCGAGCGGGCCGCGAGTTCCAGGCCCACCAGGTCGGCCTCGGTCTCGTCCTCGCGGCTGAACTTGAGGGTGAGCAGCTGCGTGCCGAGGTTGGCGGCCACGTCGCCCAGCTGGCCCAGGCCCAGCAGTTGTGCCGCAATCGACAGGCCGATCCCGGTGGCGTTGCTCTTGGCGACGCGCGAGCGGGCGTGCTCGCGCAGCGCATGCGCCATTTCGTGGCCCATGATCATCGCGGTCTCGTCGTCGGTGAGGCCGAGCTTTTCCAGGATGCCGGTGTAGAACGCGATCTTGCCGCCCGGCATGCAGAAGGCGTTGATCTGCGTGCTCTGGATCAGGTTGACTTCCCACTTCCACTGCGTGGCGCGCTTGTTCCATTGCGCCGAGTGGGGAATGATGCGGCGCGCGATGGTGCGCAGGCGCTGCACCTGCGGGTGGCCGTCGGGCATCAGCACCTTCTTGGCGTTGGCCTCGGCCATCATCTGGCCGTACTGCTGGCCGGCGGCGTTTTCCAGCTCATCGGCCGGCACCAGCTTGCGCAGCGTGGAGCCCTCGCCCACGTTCACCTGCGCGACGGCCGGCAGGGCCGACGCCGCGGCGGCGGCGGTGCCCGCCAGCACGAAGGCGCGGCGGGCCGACCACACGTGTTCGGGCCGAGGGGTCTCAGGGGCGGGGGACTTCAGGTCGCAGAGCAGGCACATGCGTGAATAATAGACAAAGCCGGGCATTTGTGCCTGCACCTTTTTTCCTTTTATCCACTTCCATGTCCGTGCCCCCCACCTTGCCGCAGACTGCCCCCACGGACGCTGACACCACCGCCCGACCCACCTGGGGCGAGACCTTGCGGGTGTACCTGGAGCCGGCCAGCCTGCGCATGTTCGCGCTCGGGTTCTCCGCCGGCCTGCCGCTGCTGCTGGTGCTGGGCACGTTGAGCTTTCGCCTGCGCGAGGCCGGGCTGGACCGCACCACGATCGGCTACCTGAGCTGGGTCGGCCTGGCCTACGGCTTCAAATGGTGCTGGGCGCCTTTGGTGGACCGCCTGCCCATTCCGCTGCTCACGCGCTGGCTCGGCCGGCGGCGCAGCTGGTTGCTGCTGTCTCAGGCGTTGATCATGGCCTCGCTGGTGGGCATGGCGCTGGCCGATCCGCGCACCGAGCTCCAGCTGGTCGTGTGGTGCGCCCTGGCCGTGGCGTTTGCCTCGGCCACGCAGGACATCGCGCTGGACGCCTTCCGCATCGAATCGGCCGACGTGCGCCACCAGGGCGCGCTGGCGGCCACCTATCAGACCGGTTACCGGCTGGCCATGATCTGGGCCGGGGCGGGCGTGCTGTGGATCGCCGCCCGCGCGGAAATCGCCCCCGCCGCCGGGGCCACCGCGCCCGGCGCGCTCTACCAGCAGGCGGCCTGGACCACCGCCTACCTGGTGATGGCCGCGAGCATGCTCGTGGGGGTGCTCACGGTGCTGTTCTCGCGCGAACCCGCGCGCGTGGCCTTGCCTCCCGCGAAGAACGCCGCCGACTGGCTGCGCGGCGCGCTGATCGAGCCGTTCGCCGACTTTCTGCGGCGCTACGGCAAGCAGGCGCTGCTGATCCTGGCGCTGATCGGCGTCTACCGCATCAGCGACGTGGTGATGGGCATCATGGCGCAACCCCTTCTATGTGGACATGGGCTACACCAAGGACGAGGTGGCGGCCGTGACCAAGGTGTTCGGCGTCATCATGACGCTGGTCGGCGCCTTCATCGGTGGTGCGCTGTCGCTGCGCCTGGGCGTGATGCGGGTGCTCATGCTGGGCGCCGTGCTCTCGGCCGCGAGCAACCTGCTGTTCGCCTGGCTGGCGGGGCACGGGCACGACGTGACGGCGCTGATTCTGGTGATTTCCGCCGACAACCTCAGCGCCGGGGTGGCCTCGGCGGCGTTCATCGCCTACCTCTCGGGCCTGACCAATGTGCGCTACTCGGCCACGCAGTACGCGCTGTTCAGTTCGATGATGCTGCTCGCGCCCAAGTGGCTGGCGGGCTACTCGGGCGCTTTCGTGGATGCCTACGACTACACGACCTTCTTCATCGCCACGGCCTGCCTCGGTGTGCCGGTGCTGCTGCTGATCTGGCTGGCGACGCGCCTGGCACCGGTCGAGCCCAAGGCCTGAGGCTCAAGCTTCCAGCAGGGCCTTGACGGCCGGCTTCTGCACCTTGCCCAGCGCGGTCTTGGGCAAGGCCGCCACGCGGTGCCATCGGCGCGGCCACTTGTAGCGCGCCAGCCGGCCGTCCAGAAAGCCCTGCAGCGCGGCCGCCCAATCTTCGGCCGCGCCGTCGCGCAGCACCACCACGGCCACCACCGCCTCGCCCCAGCGCGGGTCGGCCTGGCCGACCACCGCACATTCGACCACCCAGGGGTGCTGCACCAGCAGGTTCTCGATCTCGGCGGGGTAGATGTTCTCGCCGCCCGAGATCAGCATGTCCTTGGCGCGGCCGACCACGGTGAAGCTGCCGTCGGCCGCCTGTTGCGCGAGGTCGCCGCTGTGGAAGAAGCCTTCGGCGTCGCAGGCCGGCTGGTCGGGCCAGTAGCGTTGCACCACATTGGGCCCACGCAGCCACAGCTCGCCGACTTCGCCGACGCCCACCGGCTGGCCGGCGGGGTCGCGCAGCGTCACCTGCACGCCGGGCGAGGGCCAGCCGCAGGCGCCCAGGTGGCTGGCCGCATGGGCGGGCGGCAGGGCGATGGAGAACGGGCCGGTCTCGGTGCTGCCGTACACATTGCACACCGGCACGCCGCGCGCGTGGCAGGCTTCGATGAGCGGGGCGGGCAGCAGGCTGGAGCCGGCCCAGATGGCGCGCAGACTGCCCAGGTGGGTGCCGGACCAGTCGGTGTGCGTGGTGAGCGCCTGCAGCGTGGCGGGCACTTGCAGCGTGAGGGTGGGACGGTCGTCGTGCAGGCTGCGCAGGGTGGTGCCGGCGTCGAATCGGCTGTGCAGCAGCACCTGCGCGCCCACCGAGAGCGCGGGCAAGGTCTGGATGCACAGGCCACCGACATGGAACAGCGGCAGCACGGTGAGCACCGTGTCGTGTTCGCTCAGGCCCTGCACCTGCGCGGCGATCGCCATGTTGGCCAGCAGGTTGCCCTGGGTGTGCACCGCACCCTTGGGCGCGCCCATGGTGCCCGAGGTGTAGACCAGCAGCGCCGGGTGGTCGGCGCTGCCCTGCTCGCCTGCGCCGTCGGCCACGGGATCGACCGGCAGGCCGTCCAGGTGGAGCGTGGCGGGGTGGGCGAGCGATCGGGCCGCGGCGGCCAGCGCCGTGTCGTGCACCAGCAGGGCGGGGCGGCAATCCTGCAGCAGCGCGGCCCACTCGGCGGGCGAGAGGCGGTGGTTCAGCGGCACCAGCACCGCGCCCAGCCGCGCCAGCGCGAAAAGCAGGGCGATCTGCGCCGGGTGGTTCAAACCCAGCCAGACCACGCGGTCCCCCTCGCGCACGCCGTGGGCGCGCGCGAGCCCCTGCGCCAGCGCGTCCGCGTGCCGGGCCAGCTCGGCAAACGACAGCTGGCCCCAGCGCGGGTCGGGGCTGGCCTGGCCCGGCTCGCGCCAGCGCAGCGCCGTCGCCTGCGGTCTTGCCTGGGCCTGCTGGCGCAGCAGAGCGGCCAGCGAACCGGCAGGCAGGGTGGGGGGCGGGGTGGGCGGTGCCATTTACATGACTTTACGTGACCCGAAAGCCCGCTTCACACAGCGCTGACACGATGATGGGCTCCGGCGCCCGCCGCTACACTGAAAACCATGAACGCTCCCCTGCTGATGATTGAAGACGACGGCCGCCTCGCGCAGATGGTGGTGGAGTACCTGGGCCAGTCGGGTTTCGAGGTGACCCACGCCAGCGATGGCGAAGCCGGCCTGGAGCAGTTGCAGCTCATTCAGCCGCAGCTGGTGATCCTGGACCTGATGATGCCCGGCATCGATGGGCTGGAGGTCTGCCGGCGCATCCGTTCGATGCCGGGTGAAGCCGCGCGCGTGCCGGTGCTCATGCTCACGGCCAAGGGCGACCCCATGGACCGCATCATCGGCCTGGAGCTCGGCGCCGACGACTACCTGCCCAAACCCTTCGAACCGCGCGAGCTGCTCGCGCGCGTGCGCGCCGTGCTGCGCCGCCGCGGCGAGCCCACCGGCAGCGCGGCTGTGTCGCGCTCCACGCCGGTGCTGCGTTTCGGTTCGCTCGACATCGACCGCGACGCCCGCACCGTGCAGGTGGCCGGCCAGCCCTGCGAGCTGACCTCCTACCAGTTCGATCTTCTGGTCGCCATGGCCGAGCGCGCGGGCCGGGTGCTCACGCGCGACCAGATCATGGAAGCGGTGCGCGGCCGCGAGCTCGAAGCCTTCGACCGTTCGATCGACGTGCACATCGGGCGCATCCGCAACGCCATCGAGGCCGACAGCAAGGACCCCAAGCGCATCCTCACGGTGCGCGGCGTGGGCTACGTGTTCGCGAAGCAGCAGGAATGAGTTCGCTCTTCGGCTCCCGGCTGTACGTCCGCATCTGGCTGGCGGTGGTCGCCGCGGTCACGGTGCTGACGTTGGTCACGGGTTGGCTGTGGCAGCAGGCGCTGGACGAAGACCGCGCCGAGCGTGAGGCGCGGGTGACCCGCACGATCATCGTGCGCGATGGCGCGCGCGAAATCGTGGGGCAGGCGCCTGCGCGGGCGGTCAGCATTCCCGGCGAGGGCTGGGAATTCGAGGTGGTGATGAAGGATGGGCAGACCCTGTACGTGCTGCTGCCGCGCCCGCCCCGCCCGTCCGGGGGCAACAACCCGGGGCGCCGCGCGCCCGAGTGGTTCCAGACACCGACCGGGTTTGCCTGGCTGCTCGGCCTGGTGGCTTTCGCCGTGGCCCTGGGCGCCTACCCCATCGTGCGGCGCCTGACCAAGCGCCTCGAAGCGCTGCAGAAGGGCGTGGAGCGCTGGGGCGACGGTGACCTCTCCACCCGGTTGCCCATGCAGGGGCAGGACGAGGTCGCGTTTCTGGCCACCCGTTTCAACGCCGCGGCCGAACGGGTGCAGACACTGCTGCAATCGCACAAGGCCTTGCTGGCCAATGCCTCGCACGAACTGCGTTCGCCATTGGCCCGCATCCGCATGGGCTTGGAGCTGCTCGACAAGGACAACGCAAGGGCGCCGCAGCGCGCCGAGATCGCCCGCAGCATCGAAGAACTCGACCAGCTGATCGACGAGATCCTGTTGGCGAGCCGGCTGGACCTGATCGACGCGCGCGACGCGAGCGCGCTCGGCCCCACGGAAGAGGTCGACCTGGTGGGCCTGGCGGCCGAAGAATGCGCGCGCACCGGTGCCGACCTGGAGATCGCGGCCGGTGCCACGCCCGTGCTGGTGCACGGCCAGGCCCGCCTGCTGCGCAGGGTGTTGCGCAATCTGCTGGAAAACGCGCGCCGCTATGGCCATGTCGGCGCGTCGGCCGATTCGCAGGTGCGCCTGAGCATCTTTGCGCCCACGTCTGCCCCGGGGCAGGGCGCACCGCGCGTGACACTCTGGGTGGAGGATCGGGGCCCCGGGGTGCCCGCCGATCAGCGCGCGCGCATCTTCGAGCCCTTTTACCGCCTGCCCGGCGCCAGCGAACGCGAAGGCGGGGTGGGCCTGGGCCTGTCGCTGGTGAAGACGATCATCGAGCGCCACGGGGGCCGCGTGCGCTGCGAGGACCGTCCCGGCGGCGGCGCGCGCTTCGTGGTGGACCTGCCGGTCTGACGGATGGCGAGGCAGGCCAGCTGCCGCTGGTCTGCTGAGCTGGCGGAGATTTCGCGCGCCCGGATGTCGGTCACGAGGCCGTTCTTGGATTCCGAGGGGATTTTCGGGTTTTATTCACCAAGAAAACGGCCCGGTTCCCACAAATGGGGGATGGCCGAAAACAGAGCCTCAGCGCACAATTCGCATCGATGCTGTCACAACATCAGAACAACGGATCCGGCAAACACCACACGTCATGAAAAACGTTTGAATCTGGTCTCCCAACGACGTCCCTTCAAGGACTTTCAAAAGCCACCCTGCGGTGGCTTTTTTTGTTCAGACGCGGGTGGATTCCAGGCTGCTCCCCGGAGAGGAGTGCAGCCAGTCAACGACCTCTCCGGTGGGTTGGTAGCCCTGCACGCAAGCCTGCAACAGGGCCCGCAAGGTGGTCACGTCGTTCGACTCCATGGCCTCTTCCAGCGACTTCAGCAAGGCCTGCAGCTCGCTCCAGGGCAGCATGTCTTCCTGTGCCTTCATGATGCGAGCGTGTTGCGTGGGTTGAGGGTTGTCGCCGATCAGCAGCTCCTCGTACAGCTTCTCGCCCGGTCGCAGCCCGGTGATCTGGATCTCGATGTCGCCAGTGGGGTTCTGCTCGCTCTTCACCTGCAGGCCCGAGAGTTCGACCATGCGCCGGGCCAGGTCGATGATGCGCACGGGCTCGCCCATGTCCAGCACGAACACGTCGCCGCCATGCGCCATGGCGCCGGCCTGGATCACCAGCTGAGCGGCTTCGGGAATGGTCATGAAGTAGCGCGTGATGTCCGGGTGGGTCAGCGTGATCGGCCCACCGTTCTTGATCTGCTCGCGGAACAAGGGCACCACCGAACCGCTGGAGCCCAGCACGTTGCCGAAGCGCACCATGGCGAACGTGGTGGCGCCACCGGGCTCGGCGGCCATCGCCTGCAACACCATTTCGGCCAGGCGCTTGCTCGCGCCCATGACGTTGGTGGGGCGCACCGCCTTGTCGGTGCTGATCAGCACGAAGTTGGCGGCGCCGGCGGCCTGCGCGGCGCGCGCGCACACCCAGGTGCCCCAGACGTTGTTGCGCAGGCCTTGGACCGGGTTGTGCTCCACCAGCGGCACGTGTTTGTAGGCCGCGGCGTGGTACACCGTGTCGGGCCGCCAGGCCTGCATGATCTGCGCGATGCGGGCTTCGTCCTGCACCGAGGCCAGCAAAGGCACCAGTTGCACGCCTGGCGCGGAGGCCTCGTTGTCGAACAGCGCTTCCAGTTCGCGGTGGATCTGGTAGAGGGCAAATTCGCTGTTCTCCACCAGCAGCAGGATGTGCGGCCCGCAGGCAGCGATCTGCCGGCACAGCTCGCTGCCGATGCTGCCGCCCGCACCCGTGACCGCCACCACCTTGTCCTGGATCAGGCTGTGGAGCAGCGCGGTGTTGGGCGTGACCGGATCGCGGCCCAGCAGGTCTTCGATGTCGAGCTCGCGCACGTCGCTCATCGTCACCCGGCCCGCCGCGAGGTCGGACATGCCGGGCAGGGTTCGCACGTGCACGGGCAGGTGGCGCAGGGTGTCGAGGATGTCCAGACGGCGCTGGCGCGTGATCGAGGGCAGCGCGAGCAGCACGTCCGTCACGCCCAGATTGGGGATCAGCCGCACCAGCTCGGCCGGGTCGTGCACCGTGCGGCCATCGAGGCTGTTGCCCTGCAGCTGGTCGTCGTCGTCGATGAAACCGAGCAGGCGCTGTTCGCTGCCGCGCGAGAGCGCTGCCGCGAGCTGCCGTCCCGCCACGCCGGCGCCGTAGATCAGGATGCCTGGCAGATGCTCGCGCTGCAGCATGGTGCGGTACAGGCCGCCCAGCCAGTAGCGCACCACCAGGCGGCTGAATCCGATGGTGACGAGCAGCAGCAGGGGCTGGATCACGCCCACGGTGCGGGGCACGCCTGGAATGCCGATCACGGTGAACACCGTGGCATAGAACAAGCTGTACAGCACCATGGCCTGCGCCAGGCTGACCATGGCATTCCATCCGGCGTAGCGGAAGATGGCGCGGTACAGGCCGAAGCGGATGAACAGGGGCAGGGCGATCAGCACCGCTCCCATGATGGCCAGCACATGCGCGGGGGTCAGTTGCACCCAGTGCTCCAGCCGCAGGCAAAGCGCGAGCCAGACGGTGAGCGCACACAATGCAATGTCCACCAGCACCGCGGACAGGCGCTTGGCGGCCCGTGGCATGTGCAGAAGCGTGGCGGCGGCTTGGCTTCGATGGTCCCTGTTTTTCATTCTTTTAGTGGGCCACACCATCCCGGCGCAGCACTTTGACAAACGTCATCCAGAGTATCTGCAGGTCGAATCCCAGGCTCTGGCGCTGCAGGTATTCTGCATCCAGCGCCACCTTCTGAGGAATCGGCAGCTCGTCGCGGCCATTCACCTGGGCCCAGCCTGTCAAGCCAGGGACCAGCTCGTGCACACCCTGCTGCGTGCGCAGGGCGATCAGGTCGTCCTGGTTGAACAGCGCGGGGCGAGGGCCCACGAAGCTCATGTCGCCCCTGAGAATGCTCCAGAGTTGGGGCAGCTCGTCCAGGCTGCTCTTGCGCAGGAACGGGCCGATGGGTGTGAGGTACTTGGCCGGATCGGTCAGCAGGTGGGTCGCCACCGCAGGCGTGTCGGTGCGCATGCTGCGGAACTTGGGCATGCGGAAGATGCGGTTGTGGCGGCCGACGCGGTTGGACCAGTAGAGCGCGGGCCCTGGAGACGTAAGCCGGACCGCCAGGGCGACGAGCGCCACCGGCACGAGCAGAACGAGGCCCGCTGCGAGGGCGAGTGAGAGGTCGAACAGGCGTTTCATGAGGGCACCTTGGGGGCGGCCCGCCGCAGGCCTTCTTCCACCGTGATCGGTGGTGACCAACCCAGTGTGGCCTGGGTGTGGTCGATGTTCACCTGCAGGTTGCCGAGCACGCGCTGGGCCACGTCCCGCTTGCCCAGCACCGTGGCACCCAGGTGCAGCAGAAACACCGGGACCGGCAGCAGGCGCGCCGGACGGCCTATGGCCTGGCCCATGCGCTGTATCAACGCGGTGGTGGAGAGGTCTTCGCCGTCGCTCACCAGAAAGGTCTGGTGGGCCGCGGCCGGATGGTCCACGCAGGTGAGCAGCAGGTCGATCAGGTTGTCCAGCGCCACCAGGCTGCGTCGGTTGTGCCGGACCGCACCCAGCGGCAGAGGCAGGCCGCGCTGAACGGCGCGCAGAAGGCTGCCGAAGTTGGCCTTCACGCCCGGGCCATACACCAGGGGCGGGCGGACGATGGTCACTTCCAGCCCGGTCTGTTCGGCGACGTGACGCAGCCCCTGTTCGGCTTCGGCCTTCGAGACGCCATAGGGGTCCTGGGGTGCGGGCACGTCGCTGGCGAGAAAGGGCCGCTGCGCCTGCGTGCCCTCGCCGTTGACCTTGATGGAGCTGACGAACACGAAGCGCCGCACGCCGGCCGCTGCTGCCTGTCGCGCGAGGTTGAGCGTGCCGTCCACGTTGACGCGGCGGAATTCACTCAGGGGGTCGGTGGCCGATTCGTTCATCACATGCACACGCGCCGCGGTGTGGATGACGCTGTCGCAACCTTGCAGGGCGTCGGCCCACGGGGTTTGGCCGTCGATGGACGGCACGCTGACCGACGGCACATTCGTGGCTGCGGCGCCAGCGGTGCGCACGGCAGCGCGCACCGCACGGCCGGTGGACTGGGCCTGGCGGCACAAGGCGGTACCCACAAACCCACTGGCGCCGGTGATCAGCAGTGTGCTCATGACGGTGCCCTGACTTGGATCTGCACGGCTTCCTCCAGCAGTTGCTCCAGACGGTCCATCAGCGCGTCGCGGTCGAATTCGTTCTTCGCGTAGACGCGGCCGTTGCTGCCCATGGCCCGACGCTCGTCAGGGGTCATCGCGGCCATGGCCAGCGCGGCATCGGCCAGGCCAGCCGCATCGCCAGCTTCGCACACGAGGCCCGCTTGTGCCGAGCGGATCACGTGGGCTCCCTCGCCGTCGAGCATGCCCAGCAGCGGAATGCCGGATTGCAGGTAGCTCTGTACCTTGCCGGGAATGGTCAGACTGAACACGGGGTCCTTCTTCAGCGAAACGAGCAGAGCATCGGCGTGAGCATAGAACGACGGCATGCGTTCGACCGGGTACCGGCCGAGCAACAGCACGCGCTCTTCCAGCCCCCGGCGGCGCACCTCTTCCTGAAGCCAGTCCGACTTGCGGCCGTCGCCGACAATGAGCCAGCGCACACGGGGATTGTCCTTGAGCCGCGTCGCGGCCTCCACCACGGCGGGCAGGTCCTGCGCTTCGCCGATGTTCCCAGCGAACAGCACGCTGAACGTCCCCGGCAGGCTCGGTACTTCGGGGGCGGGGGTGACTAGGTCCTGGGCGAACACCGGCTCCGACCAGCTGGGAAAGTAGCGGATCTTGCCGGGGTCGGCGCAGTACTGGGCAATGCTTGCCTGGAAGCCGCGGGACTGGCCCAGCACCAGCGTGCAGCGGTTGTAGATGAAGCTCACCAGGTGCCCCACCGCACCCAGCAGGCGCGGCGAGCGCACCACACCGATGGCGGCCAGCGTCTCGGGCCAGAGGTCGAGCGCCCAGAACACCACTGGGGCGCGTTTGAGACGGCCCATCAGAATGGCCGGCAGGCCCACTGTGATGGGGGAGGGCTCGAACACGAACACGGTGTCGAAAGCTTCCCCGCGCAGCCGCCAGGGTCCGGCCAGACTGGCGCCCACCACGTAACTGAGGTAATTCAGCGCCAGCCGCAGCGAGCCCTGCGCCCGCGCCAGCATGGGCGCTCGGACGACGCGCGCCCCGTGGTACGTGTCAAACTCCGCAGGATTGTCACGAAAGGCGGGGAAGACCTGGCCGGCGGGGTAGTTCGGCTTGCCGGTCAGCACCGTGACGGCGTGTCCGCGCTTCGTCCATTCCTGGACGAGATCGTTGATGCGGAAATTCTCTGCGCAAAAAGTATTGGCTGACCACCAAGATTCGCAAGGCAGGTCCGGATCAGGTTTTTTTCCAGACCACGCGGTTGACGTAGTCCGTGTAGCTGTGAACGATGCGCACCACCTTGTCCGACACATTGGGCATGCTGTAGTCGGCCACCTGGCGCAGCAGGCGCTGCTCGCCGCGTGGCTGCGAGGCCAGGATCGCCAGGCCTTGCAGCACCCGTTCAGTGTCGAGGCCGACCATCATCACGGCGGCTTCTTCCATGCCTTCCGGCCGCTCGTGCGCCTCGCGCAGGTTGAGCGCGGGAAAGTTCAGGATCGAGGATTCCTCGTTGATCGTGCCGCTGTCGGACAGCACGGCCCGCGCCTGGATCTGCAGCTGGTTGTAGTCGGTGAAGCCCAGCGGCTTGAGCAGGCGCACCAGCGGGTGGAAGGCCACCGCCTGGCTGTCCACCCGTTTCTGGGTGCGCGGGTGCGTGGAGACGATCACGGGCATCTGGTAGTGGCTCGCCAACTGGTTCAACACGTCCACCAGTTTCGAGAACTGCACGTCGGAGTCGATGTTCTCCTCGCGGTGCGCACTGACGACGAAGAACCGGCCTTCCTGCAGGTCCAGCCGGGTGAGCACGTCCGATGCCTCGATGCGGTCCCGGTAGTGCGCCAACACCTCCGCCATGGGGCTGCCGGTCTTGATCACCATGTCCGGCGGCAGCCCTTCGCGCAACAGGTATTCGCGCGCGATGCTGCTGTAGGTGAGGTTGATGTCGGCGGTGTGGTCCACGATGCGGCGATTGATCTCTTCCGGTACCCGCATGTCGAAGCAGCGGTTGCCGGCTTCCATGTGGAAGATGGGCACCTTGCGGCGCTTCGCGGGAATCACCGACAGGCAGCTGTTGGTATCGCCCAGCACCAGCAGCGCATCGGGTTGCTCGCTGGCCAGCACGCCATCCACAGCCGCGATGATCTTGCCGATCGTTTCAGCCGCGTTCGCGCCAACCGCATTGAGGAAGTGGTCGGGCTTGCGAATGCCCAGATCGTCAAAGAAGATCTGGTTGAGTTCGTAGTCGTAGTTCTGGCCGGTATGCACCAGGACGTGTTCGCAGTGCTCATCCAGGCGCGCCATGACGCGCGAGAGGCGGATGATCTCCGGCCTGGTGCCCACCACCGTCATCACCTTGAGTTTTTTCATGACGGAGCCTTTCAGACCGGACAAGCGAAGGTGTCCGGGCGTTCGCGATCAAAGATTTCATTGGCCCAGAGCATGACCACCATGTCGCGTTCACCCGTGTTGGTGATGTCGTGCGTCCAGCCGGGCACGGTCTCCACCACTTGGGGTGCGTCCGCGTCCGTGTGCAATTCGTGGGTCTCTCCCGTGAGCATCTGCCGGAAGCGGAATCGGGCCTGGCCGTGGATCACCAGGAACTTCTCCGTCTTGCTGTGGTGGTAGTGGCCTCCCCGCGTGACGCCTGGCAGCGCGGTGAAGAACGAGAACTGGCCGCAGTCCGGGGTCTTGAGCATCTCGACGAAGACGCCGCGCGGATCCGCGTGCCGGGGCACGGCATAGGCAAAGTCCGTGGGTGGCAGGTAGCTCACGTAGGTCGAGTACAGCGCCCGCGTCAGGCCGGTGCCCACGCGATCGGTCACCAGGGTGAGCCGGCTAGCCTTGAAGTTCGCGATCCTCTCGGCGACCTCACCGACGGTGGTGGTGTACTGCGGAGTGAGGGTGGCGAAACCCTGGGCGTCGGTCGATGCCTCGGCACCATCCATCAACTGGACGAAACGGGCGATGACATCGTCGACGTACACGAGCGTCAGCGGTGCGGCGGGGTCGTTCACCTGGATCGGCAGCTCACGGGCGATGTTGTGGCAGAAGGTTGCGACCGCCGAGTTGTAGTTGGGGCGGCACCATTTGCCGAAGACATTGGGCAGGCGGAACACGTGCACGGCCGTGCCGTGCTGGCGTTGCAGTTCGAACAGCTCGCGCTCCGCGGCCTGCTTGCTGCGGCCGTACGGGTTGTCGTTGGCGGCCTGCGTGGAGGACGTGAGGATCACCGAAATGGGGCGATGCGCGGCGCGCGCCGCGATCGCCTGGCACAGCGCCCGGGTCAGGTCGGCGTTGCCCCGCGTGAACTCCTGGGGATCCTGGGGGCGGTTGATGCCGGCGAGGTGGAACACCACGTCCACGCCGTCGAGCAGGCGGGGCAGATCCGTGGTCGGGTTGTCTCGCGTGAACGGAACCACTTCCACGTCCTTGCGCTCGGCGAGGTGCAGCAAGAGGTTCTTGCCGATGAAGCCCTGAGCTCCCGTGATCAAGACCTTCATCGCCTCACTCCTCGGCCGCCGCGGCTTCACCGCGCGCAATGCGCTGCATGAAGTCCAGCTTCAGCAGCAGGGCCTTCATGCCCTCCACGTCGAGCCGCGTGGTGTTGTGCGAGTGGTATTCGTCCGCATGCAGGGCTTGCGTCAACCGCTCTTCACCTTCATCCACGTACTTCGCGTAGTTCAGGTCACGGCCGTCCGGGGGCACGCGGTAGTAGTCGCCCAGATCCTGCGCACACGCCATTTCCTCGCGGCTGAGCAAGGCTTCGTAGAGCTTCTCTCCGTGGCGGCTGCCCATCACGCGCACCGGGTGTTCGGTGGCGCTCATCAGCTGCAACAGCGCCTGCGTCAGCACCTCCACCGTGGCGGCCGGGGCCTTCTGCACGAAGATGTCGCCGTTGTGGCCGTGTTCGAACGCATACATCACGAGGTCCACGGCATCTGCCAGCGTCATCATGAATCGCGTCATGGCCGGGTCGGTGATCGTGATGGGTTTGCCGCTGCGCACCTGTTCCACGAACAGGGGGATGACGGAGCCCCGCGAGGCCATCACGTTGCCATACCGGGTGCCGCAGATGACGGTGCCGGTGCCTTCCAGGTTGCGGCTGGCGGCCACCATCACCTTTTCCATCATGGCCTTGCTAATGCCCATCGCGTTGATGGGATAGACGGCCTTGTCGGTGCTCAGGCAGACCACCCGGCCCACGCGCGCCGCGATGGCGGCCTCCAGCACGTTCTCGGTGCCCATCACATTGGTGCGCACGGCTTCCATGGGGTGGAACTCGCACGAAGGCACCTGCTTGAGCGCGGCAGCATGAAACACGTGATCGACCCCGCGCATGGCGGTGCGCAACGCTGCGGGCATCTCGCACATCGCCGATGTAGAACTTCAGCTTGGGGTGGTTGAAATGCTTGCGCATGTCGTCCTGCTTCTTCTCATCGCGGCTGAAGATGCGGATTTCGCGCAGGTCGGAACTCAGGAAGCGGCGCAGCACGGCGTTGCCGAAACTGCCGGTCCCTCCCGTAATCAGAAGCGTCTTGTCTTTGAACATCGGAGCCTTGTCACCTTGATGCATGTGCCGCCAGGCCGGCGTGGTAGATGTCTTCGCGCTGGGCGGGGTTGGGGTAGTTGATCAGAACCGCGCGGTACGGTCCCTTGAAGACGAAGAGGCTGCCCGCCGACGCACCCACCACCCCGCACGCCTGCAGCAGGGCCTCGATGTCCTGGTGGGAGCCGGCACCGCCCAGAAAGGTCAGCGGAATCTGCAGCGATTGCCGCATCTTCAGCGCGAGCGGAATGTCATAGCCCTTCATCTGACCATCCCGGTCGACGGAGTTGATGACGATCTCGCCGGCACCGGCGGCCTGCAATCGCTGGGCGAACTCGACGGGGTCGTGCTTGTGCACCTGTGTGCCGTTGCGCGTGACCACCTCGTAGCCCTTGGCGAACAGCCCGGTCTTCTTGCGCACGTCCAGCACGGCCACCACGCTTTGCCGGCCCACGGCCTCGGCCATGCGGGTGAGCAGGGTGGTGTCTTCAACGGCGGCCGCACTGACGGCCACTTTCTCCACGCCCAGCCCGATGATCTTGCGGGCCTGCTCCGGTGTCTTCACGCCACCGCCGTAGCACAGGGGCATGCGGCACTCGGCGGCCAGGTGCGCAATCATCCGGTAGTCGGGCTCGGTGCCGTTGACCGTGGCGTCGATGTCCAGGACCACCAGCTCGTCGGCCTCTTTCTCGTTGAAGATCTTGACCGCGTTGATCGGATCGCCCACGTACTTGGGATCGCGAAACCCGACGGTTTTCACCAAGCCACCTTGGTGAACCAGCAGACAGGGTGTGATTCGAGGGCGCAGCATCAGAATTCCGCGAAGTTTTTCAGAAGCGCGGCACCCCAGTGGTGGCTCTTCTCGGGATGGAACTGCACCCCGGCCACGTGGTCGCGCTGGACGGCACAGGCAAACTTGAAGCCGTAGTCGGCATGCGCCACGGCGTGGGCCTCGTCTGCCGCTTCAAAATAATAGGAATGCAGGAAGTAAAACCGCGCATCGCTCTCCAGCCCCTTGAACAGTGCATGGGAGGCACCGACGGGAGACACGTCGTTCCAGCCCATATGGGGCATGGGCAGGGTCGCTGACGCCGGATGGTTCGCAAAGCTGCGCACCCGACCCTTCAACCAGCCCAGGCCGGCGGCAGTGCCTTCGTCACTGGAATCGGCCAGCATCTGCATGCCGACGCAGATGCCCAGCACAGGCACCCCATCCTCCCGCACCAGCCGATCCAGCGGCTCGCGCATGCCGGAAGCATTGAGCAGCTCCATCGCATGGTCGAACGCGCCCACGCCCGGAAGGATGAGCTTCTTCGCGCCCAGCAGGTCGCCGGCGGTTTGTGCGCGCGTGGCCTCGACGCCCAGGCGCTTGTACATGTTGACAAACGCCTGCACATTGCCCACGCCGTAGTCGACGATGTGGATCACCGGAACAACCTTCTTTCCAAGCCCAGCATCCGCATGGCGCTGGCACCGATGCCGATCGCCCAGCGCTTGTTGCTGTAGTCGCGGTACGTCCTGTTCTCACCATCGAAGATGCCCTGGAGCTCGTCCACGGAGAGCCCCAGCTTGTTCGCCACGTACTCGAACTCCTGCTTCAGGAAGTGCTCGTCCATTTCGGGCCTGGACAGGCGCTCCAACGCCGCTTCGCGTGTCATCTGGCCGGTGAGGATGAGGCTGGAGAAGTGCGCCCGGCGCTTGTGGTAGCCGAACTTGCGCGGCATCCAATAGTCTTCATAGAAACGCGTGAAGCGCGATTCGTGGTGCTTGTGCTGGAACTTCTGCCAGCCGAAGCGGCGCTCCAGTTCGGCCTCGGCGTCCTTCTTGATGTAGGGCACGAGGTTCAGGGGCTTGACGATCTCCATGCCCAGGATCTTCTGGTAGTACAGCTTGTAGACCAGGATGTCGACCAGGGGGAAGGTCTTCAGCTCACGTTCGCCAAAGCGGCGGTGAATGTCCTTGAAGAGCGTTTTGTCGATGCCGGGATAACCGCCCCATTCCTCGGGCTCGCGGCAGCACTCGGTCGAGAAATTGGAACCCGTCAACACGTACTTGATGCGGTTCTTGCGCGCGAACTTGTACAGGGCGGAAAAGAACGCGGCGTCCTGTGGCAGGTCCTGGTCGGCAATCTGGGCGTGCAGGAAGGCGACCTGCAGATCCTTCATTTCCTGCCAGTTGATCACCTCCGTGTAGAGGTCCAGGCCCAGCCCGTCCACGAGCTTTTCGATGTTGCCGACGGCCTGGTCGGTGTTCCAGCCCGCATCGACGTGAAACAGCAGCGGGCGCAAGCCCATCCTCTCCTTGGCAATGAACGCCGCGTAGGAGCTGTCCAGGCCGCCGCTCAGCCCGATGATGCAATCGAACGGCTGACCCTTGCCGCTGGCGCGGATCTTTTCCGAAAGTGCGTCCAGCTCGGCGCTGCCTGCGGCACCCGTATCCCAATTGGGCTGAATGACCTTGTCGAAGTTGTTGCAGTAATCGCAAACACCTTGCGCGTCGAAAGAGATGTTCGGGTCCGAGGTGTCCATGATGCAGCGCGTGCACATCTGGGGCTCTCGTTTGATCATGTGGGAGGGCATCGCTTATTGTATCTTTCGGCCCGCCTGGGCACGGCGGGCGAAAAGGAAGAAAAACAACCAGAATAGGCCGCCGAAAGACATCATGGCGGTGAAGAATGGGCCATTGATCAGCACCAGCCCCAATGGAATTGCAATCAGAGCGGGAAAGCAGGATTCAAATCCACGGGACAGCCGGTCCAATGCAATGAGCCACAGGGTGAGGAGCGCGCACATGAAGAGAATGCCCCATGCGCCCGCGCCGGCAACCCCGTCGTATGCAAACAGATTGGCGTTTGAATTGATGTCCAGATTCAGCAGATGCTTTGCAACAATGCGCCCGAGCTGCGGCCAGTGCTGATCACCGTCCAATGCAACCGGCGAAGACACGAATGAGGCAATGCCGCGAACATGGCTCCAGAAGGTGTACCCATACTCGGCAAAAACCTCCTGGTACTGCCAGAGCATGGCGCCCGGGACCGAGAAGGTTCTGAAGACCAAGTACAGCGACAACATGTTGGCCAATGTGCTGGTGGCGCGAAACGTGATCGAGAACACGAAGAGCGCAGAAATGGCCATCAGCGTGATGAGCATCAATGTCGGGTGCGAAAGCCGGGAGCGAAGCACCAGGAAGCTCATGATCATGACCACCGGCAACAGAAACACCGTTCTCTCCGCCGTGATGGAATACATCAGGAAAAAGCCACCCAATGCCAGCGCAATGTACAGGGGATTCTTCCGGATCAGGCCAATTGAAAGCAGGGCGGGGGCAAAGACAAATGCCAGATAGGTTTGCCCATAGGCTTCGAAAAGATTTCTGCTGCGGCCGGCTTCGCGTTGCGCGTAAGTGCCACCCAGGCCCACAAAATTCATCGTATCCCAAAAGGCGTACAACAGGAATCCTGCGCAAATCAGGAGCAGGGCGGTGAACAACAGAGCGTAATTGCGACCTGCAATGCCGGTCGAATTTCTGTCATCGCTGCCGCCCCATTTCTGGGTGGCATGCAACAGGAACAAATAGCCGGCAGTGAGCGCGGACAGATTGACTCCGTATTTCTTCAGCGCCGCTTCTTCGGTGGCCAATGTGATCACCAGCGTGGGAAGAAAAACGATGACATACATCATGAATGAAATGATGCCGGAGGGTCGCAGTAAATTCAGCGGCAGCGAAAATGCAACCAGCAGGACCGAAATGACGATGAACACCCATTCCGGCACCCCCATGGGCACATACGGGAAGCCCAGGTAGGCGTGTTCAGGGTAGAGGTAGGCCGCGTGGGTTTTATGGATGACGATCGCAAAAATCATCGAAAAAATGAACAACCATGGTTTCGGTGCTTTTGCGCATTCAGCAAATCGTGAGGGGGTCAAGGCTGCGATCGTTCTCATGGGTTTAATGCGATGGCGGGACGGCGCGGGTGATGCGGTCGGCCAGGGTTTGATAGTCAAGGTGCTTGATGGCGAAGGCGTGGGAGTGCTCGGCCATGGCTTTGAGTTGTTGCGGCGATCGAGAAATCTCCGCCAGCACCGCATCGAGTGTCCGGTCCTTGCCGATCAGCCAGCCGTTCTGGCCCACGTAGCGCCGGTGGCTCGGCACATCGTCCAGGATGACCGCGCAGCGCAGGCAAAGGCTCATCTGCATGGTGGCCGATTGCGTGCCGGGCTGTACGTAGACGTCCGCGGCACACAGGATCGATTGCAGATCGGCGGCAGATTTCCAACCGGCGAAGACAATCCGGCTGTCGGCATCGATCAGCTTCATGGCCTCGGCCGCGATGTCGTCGTGAAGATGGCCCACCACCAGAAACCGCAGGTCCGGATCGGGCTGCCGGACAAAGGCCTGCAAGGATTGCAGCAATTTCTTGTGGACGTCCATCTTTCCGGATTGCACCAGCAAGGTGTGCGTATCCAGGATGTTGTAGGCCGACCGGGTGGCGGCCCGGGCATCGAAATAGGCCTGGTCGGGAAGCACGTTGCCGCCCAATGGGAAAAACTCGATCTTCTCAACAGGCACGCGGTAAAAGTCCCGAACGAAGCTGATGGTTTCGTCGGAAATGCAGAGTACCTTGTCGATGGAGCGGAGGGCCGCATGCAGAATGGTCCGGTAGTAGCTCCAGTGAAGCAGGTACCGCGACAGAAAGGAGCGGGCGCTGTTGTTGAAATCCTCGTGGCTGTCGGCGAAGAAGGCCACGTCCGGATGGGCGCGCTTGTAGCGGCTCACCGTCAGCAGTTCCCAGCCACAGAGGCCGTGGAAGAGGATCGCATCAGGGCGCTCGGCGGACAGCAGCCGGTGGACATCCGGGTGCAGCCTGAGTTTGGGGGCCAGCATCTTCGGAATCCAGCGTCGATAGGGGAGCCTGATGACCCTGGCGCCATCGGTTCCCATGTAGCTGCCGGGCTGGACATGCTTGAGCGCTCCATCGGGACCGAAGGACTCCGTGGAGGCGATCACCACCACGTCATGACCGTCCAGGACGTGCTGGCGGACGAGCTCGTTCTCCTGGTACGAAAACCCGTCCACATAAAAGCAGGACAGGCACAGATGGGCAATCTTCACAGACGGCCCTCGTGGCGAAGCATCTGCTCGGGATCATTGAAATGGACCGCCACGCGGCGCAGTTCCGCTTCAGGCAGAGCCCACCAGGCCATGTCCAGCAGCGCGGCAACGACCTTGTCTTCGAAGCGCATCCGGATGAGTCTGGCGGGATTGCCGGCGACGATGGCATACGGCGGGACGTCCCGGGTCACCACACTGCCCATGCCGACGATGGCGCCGTGCCCGATCTGAATGCCCGCCTTGATGAAGACGCCCTCCCCAATCCAGACGTCATCGCCAATGCGGGTTTTCAACTCCGGCAGGAACGCATGGTGGGCGAACTTGGCCTGCACGCTGTCTTTGTGGGACAGGAATACGGGGCTGGTGGAGACAAATGCCGCCGGATGGGCCACGCCGCCAATGGACACCCTGTTGCCAATCGAGCAGAACGCACCGATTTCGCCATTCAGGATTGAACAGTCGTAGCCGCAAAAGGAATGCCGGTCGATTGTCGAGTCGTAAACCGTGCTGCCAGATTCAACCTTTGACGTGCGGTCAATGGCGGACCGTCTAATGGCATTCCCCCGGATCTTCTTGAGAATCTTGGAGTAGATCAGCTGGATTGTCATGTGGATGGGGGTGGGCATTTCATGGAATGCACCGCTTTGTCATTGCGCGGGTGCCCTGGCTGCCAGTGTGATCGATGCGCGCTTCGCGCGCGATGCCGTCCTTCAAATTGAAAGAAACGATGTCATTGGTAAAAAAGCGCGTCACAAGTGCTGAAGAGGTAACACTTTGGCGCTGCCTGTGGAGACGGGTGAATTCGTCGACGGCCTGCATGTTACCGCCGCTGGGGGGTCGATTGCCTTCCGAGAGCGGCTGGAAACATCAGTAACTTCCCGACCACCAATTCAGAAGGAGACCTGCCTCCGCTACAATTCCCCACCCACTATCGCCTGACGACCCAGGCGTCCTCGAGGAGGCTGGTCATGCCAGGCGGGAGTGGTGCCTATCTCCAAGAAGTAGATCATGAACGCCGGGACGGATCCTCCTCGGCGAAGACGGCCCATATTACAACCACGAAAGCGCAACCAGCGCGGCGAGGCCTGATGCTCTGGCACGTCCGGGAGTCCATCATGTCACCAACTGTTTCCCTTTGCTGCCTGCTACGTGCCGCGGTTTTCGCACGACACGCTGGCCAGTGGCCTCTCCCTCCAACTTTCCCTGCTTGAATACCTTATGTACCGAAACAAAAAGGTCAGTGTTGTCGTACCGGCGTTCAATGAAGAAACCCAGATCAATCGGGTTATCGACACGATGCCGGAATGGGTGGACCACATTGTCATCGTCAACGACCGCAGCCGGGACCGGACATCCGAGGTGGTGCGCGCCAACGCCGTGTACACGACCGGGCGCATTCAACTCATCGAGCATGAGGTGAATCAGGGCGTGGGCGGAGCGATCGCCACGGGCTACAAGTGGTCGCGCGACAACGGCATCGACGTGGCGGTGGTGATGGCGGGTGACGGACAGATGGACCCGGCCGACCTGCCCGCCATCCTGGATCCCGTGGTGGACGATGAGGCCGACTACACCAAGGGCAATCGACTGGTGACGGGGGAAGCCTTCCAGAAGATCCCCAAGATCCGGTTCTTTGGCAACTCCATCCTGTCGCTGCTCACCAAGATCGTTTCGGGCTACTGGCACGTGGCGGATTCCCAGACCGGGTACACCGCGATCAACGCCCAGGCCCTGGAGGCCATCGACTGGGATCGCATGTACAAGCGTTACGGCCAGCCCAACGACCTGCTGGTCAAGCTCAATGTGGCGGGCATGCGGGTTGTCGACGTGCCGATCGAGCCGGTGTACGACGTGGGCGAGAAGTCGGGCATCCGCGTGCGCAAGGTGATCTTCACCATCGGGTCGCTTCTGGTCAGGCTCTTCTTCTGGCGCCTGAAGGAGAAGTACGTCATCCGCAACTTCCATCCGCTGGTCTTCTTCTACGCCTTTGGCTTCTTTGGCGTGGCCCTGAGCGCGATCATGTTCATCCGCTTGATTGCGCTCTGGATCGGCCTGGGGCATATCCCCGAGATCACATTCCTCAGCTGGCTGTTCTCCTTCTCCCTCGGGTTCAACTCGCTGTTCTTCGCCATGTGGTTTGACTATGAAGAGAACAAGCACCTGAATCCGCCCCTGCGCAGTCGGGACGTGAGGGCGCGCAAGCGCGCAGCCTGACTCGCATGGTGAAAGGGCTCGTCCAGGGCATCGTCACCAGCCTGCGGCAGCACAAGCTGTCGCAGGACATCGCGTACAGCCTGTGCAGCTTCGCGGTGCTGGCCGTCAGTGGCATCGTCATCAACGTCATCATCACGGCGTTGCGCGATGCCGCTGCCCTGGGCGTGTTCAATCTGGCCTATGCGGTCTACATCGTTGCATCGCAGGTGGCGACCTGGGGGCTGCACTATTCCGTGCTGCGCCACGGCGCCTACCACGCCGATGACCTGCGCGAGCGCACGGGGCTGTTGAGCACGGCCGCGCTGTGCGCGCTGCTGTTCGGGTGTGTGGCTGCCGGCATGCTGTGGTGGGCACAACCGCTGTTCACCCGGTTGTTCAGCAGCGAAGCCGCTGGCACCGCCGTGGCGTTCAGTGCGGCCGGCCTGGCGCTCTTTCCGCTCAACAAGGTGTTGCTCGCCTATCTGAACGCATTGCGCTGCATGCGTGCCCATGCCGTGTTGCAGGCCCTGCGCTACATCCTCGTCATGGTCGGCGTGGCATTCGTGGCCGCATCCGACTGGCCCGCGGAGGCCGCGACACTGTCGTTCGTGATGGCGGAGGCGGTGACCTGCCTCTCGGCGCTCATCTTCATCGGCGCGGCGCGTTTGAGCCAGTGGCCCCGCTTCTCGATGGCGTGGTGCCGGCGCCACCTGGCGTTCGGCAGCAAGAGCCTGCCGGCGGGCATGTTCACCGAGGTGAACTCGCGCGTGGACGTGCTCATGATCGGCGTTTTCCTCACGGACCGGGCGGTGGGCATCTACAGCTTCGCTGCCATGCTGGTCGATGGGGCTTACCACGTGCTCGCCATGGTGCGCCTGAACTTCAATCCCGTGCTGGTGGCCGCGCTCAAGCAGGGCGACTGGAACCGCCTGCGCAGCTTGCGTTCGCTGTCGGCGCGTTATGCGGTTCTCGCCACGCTGACCCTGTCGCTGGGCCTGGTGGCCGCCTATGGGGTGGCCGACGCCTGGATCGTTCCCGGCAAGGGCCTGGCTGAAGGGCTGCCTTCGCTGATCATCCTGTTGATCGGTTTGAACCTGATCGCCACCTGGGTACCCTTCGACAACCTCATGCTGGTGTCCGGACACCCCGGCTACCAGACGCTCCAGCAGCTGATGGCCGTTGGCGTCAATGTGGCCTGCGCCGCATGGCTTCTGCCGCTGTGGGGGCTGGAGGGCGCGGCCATGGGCACGGCCCTGAGCTACGTGACCGGCATTGCCGTCCTCTTCATACTCGCTCGTCGCAAGATCGGCTGGCACCTAATTTCCAACACCTTTCGGAACTGATCATGTGTGGCATTTTTGGAGTTCTTCTTCAGCGGGATGCGCCGGTAAAGCGTGACACCGTCGAATCGGTGATGTCCCGTCTCTACGTGTTGTCGGAGAGCCGCGGGAAAGAGTCCGCAGGCGTGCACGCCTTCCTGCCGTCGAAGGGGCTGGCATGGACCGTCAAGGGGACCCAGTCTGCGGCCGAGTTTCTCAAGACGGACCCTTTCCGCCATGCGATGAAGGCGGCACTGGGTGGCGCGTTCGGTACCGGTGCCGCGTTGCAGGAACCGCTGGTGCTGTTGGCCCATTCCCGTCTCGTCACCAATGGCACGGCGGCCTTGCCGCAGAACAACCAGCCGGTGCGGTCCGGTCGCGTCAGCGTGATTCACAATGGCATCGTGGTCAATGTGGACCCGCTCTGGGCGGCCCATCCCGAACTCCAGCGCCAGGCCGAGGTGGACACCGAGGTGCTGGCCGCCATGCTGGATGCGGCCCTCAAGGTGGGCGCAGAGCCCGCGCAGGCGACACAACACATCTACGCCGCTCTCAAGGGGGCGGCCTCGATGGCGTGGGTGCACGATGGCTTGCCTCTCGTGACCCTGGCCACCAACACCGGCGACATCTACCTGGCCATGGACCCGCAGTCACAAATGTTGGTGTTCGCCTCCGAGCGGTACATCCTCGAACAGGTGCTTGGGGCGGTGGGGCCGGACGATGGCTTGCCGAAGGCCGAGGCCATCGAGTGGCTGGGCGCCGGCCATGCGTTGTGCTTCGATGTCGGCGGCACTGCTGCACCGCGGCGCCATGCGCTGTTTCAGGACACATCGAACGCGGGTGAGCCAGGCCGCCCGGTGGCCGTGACGGCCGCGCCCACGGTTCACCACGACAGTTTCACCGGCCGCATCGAGCCGGTGGGTGTGCTGACCCGCCTGGCGGACGAGTCCCTGGTCCGCTACGGTGAAGCCCGCGTCCGGGCCTTGCGCCGGTGCACGCGCTGCGTGCTGCCCGAGACTTTTCCCTTCATCGCCTTCGACCACGACGGGGTGTGCAACTACTGCCGCAGCTACCGGCCCCGCTACGCCGGCATGCACCCGGAAGAGACCCGCAAGAACTTCATCGCGTCCCTCGAGCGCTACCGCCGCAACACGGCCGGCCCCGATGCGATCGTGCCGTTCAGCGGTGGCCGCGACAGCAGCTACGGCCTGCACCTGATCAAGAAGGAGTTCGGGCTCAAGCCGGTGACCTTCACCTACGACTGGGGCATGGTGACCGATCTGGCGCGCCGCAATGTGGCCCGCTTGTGCGGTCAGCTGGGCATCCAGAACATCCTGGTCTCGGCCGACATCAAGACCAAGCGCGACAACATCCGCAAGAACGTCAGCGCCTGGCTCAAGCAGCCCGATCTGGGCATGGTCCCGCTGTTCATGGCAGGCGACAAGCATTTTTTCCGGGTCGTCAACGAACTCAAGCGACAGACCGGCATCCAGCTCGATCTCTGGTGCGCCAACCCGCTGGAGAACACCGACTTCAAGTCCGGCTTCTGCAACGTGTCGCCCGACTTCGAGAAGAAGCGCCTGGACTACCTGTCGCTGGGGCGCAAGGCGCGCCTGGCGGGCTACTACGCCACGCGTTTCTTGAAGAACCCGCGCTACCTCAACAGTTCGCTGCAAGACACCTTTGGTGCTTTCCTCGCCTACTACGTGGAGCCGCGGCACGATTTCTACTTCATGTTCGACCACTTCATCTGGAACGAGGACGAGGTCAATCGCACGTTGCTGGGCGAGTACGAGTGGGAGCTCTCGCCCGATTCCCCGAGCACATGGCGGATCGGTGATGGCACAGCGCCGTTCTACAACTACATCTACATGACGGCGCGAGGATTCACCGAGTTCGACACCTTTCGCAGCAACCAGATCCGCGAGGGGCAGATCACCCGCGCGCAGGCGATGGAGTCGATCATGGTGGAGAACCGGCCCCGCGTGCCTTCGCTGCGGTGGTACCTGGACACCATCAACCTGGACTTCAACGACACCATCCGGCGCATCAACACGCTTGACACCCTGGGACTGCACCGATGAAGCACGCGAGCCGCGCCATGTCTGGATGGAATTTGTGTCGTGCCGCCGCACTGTGCGGTGCCGTCCTGATGACCGCTTTCCTGGGAGCGTGCAGCGCCGATGCGCCATCGCCAGCCGCGGTGGAAGCCGAGCTTCGCCGGCTGGGTGCGGATCTGCACGAGCGCATCAACCCCGCGCACCCAGGCCGGGGCACGACGGACTATCCGGGCAACACGGCCGAAGATGTGCCCAAGTCGTATGCGATGGTCCTGCTGGCCGAGCTCGACCGGATGGACGCCGGCTTGAAGCCGGAGAGCCGGAACATGGCGGCGGCGGCGGGCCGATGGCTGCTGGACCATGCGGATGAAAATGGCGACGGCGTGATCGGATGGGGCGTCCCCGTGGCATGGGACGCCTATGGCGACGGCTCGATCAACCCGGCGAACACCGAGTACACGATCTCGACCGCGATCGTGGTCGATGCGCTGCTCACGTGGAGTGAACGCGACGCCGATGCGCCCGCTCGCGAGATCATGGACATCATCGATCGCTCGCTGCAGCCGTACCTGGACAAGGCGATGCGCACGCCCAGTGGCCTGGTGCCCTATTCGCTGCGGGTCTCCGACCGCCCCTACGACACCTTCAACCCCGCCGCCTACCTGGCGGGGCAGCTGCAACGGTTCAGCCGCAAGACGCAGGACCCCGTGCGCCAGATGCAGTTGCGCACCGTGGCCGACGACACCATGCGGTCGTTGCTGGAGTACCGCCAGAATTCGCCCCTGAAGGGGCGCTGGTACTGGAACTATTCCGTGCAGGAAGAGGTGGCGAACGACCTGCCCCATGCGGGCTACATCATTGACGGCATTCGCACCTACATCGCCTACGAAGGCCTGTTGGGCGAGCAGTTCGACCGTTTCGCCGTGCTCGCCCATTTGCGGGACTTCCCCGTGGGCGGAGAGACGGTGCGTGCCTGGCCATCGTTCCGGCGCGACGTCGCCATTCCCGCGCGCTCGTACGACCTGGGCTTTGCGCTGCACCTCGTGTGTTCGGAGCCCTACGTGGCGGATCTGCGCGACACCATGCTGGCGATCCTGCCCAGGTACCGCAACGAGCAGGGCCAGTACACCAAGTACCCGGCGGGCACCGAGGGCCAGGAAGTGCTGTCGGTGGCCGAGTACGAGGCGTATCTGTACCGCGGTGTCATGACGTGCCTGAGCGCGCTGACGAAATCGGTCGCTCCCACGGCGGGGGCCGACCGTCCTCTGCACGCGTCGGAGAACACCCGCCGGCTCATGGACCGCGACCTAGCCGTGGTCAGCCCGGCATCGGCGGCCCTGCCTTTGCTGGGCGCGCCGATGGGGGCCGTGACAATGGACCCGCACGTCATGTCCGTGGTCCATTCGCCCGCAGGGGGGGCGCAGAAGTTGCCCGAGCCGGGTGTTCCGTTGGCCTGGTTTGACTCGTCATCGTCCCGCCTGGCGCTGTTCAGGCAATTCCCCTCGGATCGGCTGATGCTCCAGCGGTACGGTGCCGACGGCCGCGCCGAGTGTTCGGTGCCCGTGCATCACGAAGGCCGTGCCGAGGCCAACCCCATCCTGCGCGCAGCCACGGTGCATGGCGAGCGGCTGTATGTGGTCTATTACGACAACCCCGGTTCCGCCAACTGGCTGGTGAGCTGGCCGCTGGCGACGGTGTGCACCGACAGGATGTCCACGCCGATCAAGCTGCCTTCGCTGGAAGATCCCGCGGGTTCGACCTACGAGATGATCCCGGCCTTGCGGTTTCTCTCGCAGGGCGACCGCCTTTACCTCGTGGGGGGCGCCCTCGAGGCCCAGGTGGACGCCAACGGCCTGACGGCGCGGCGCGTGGAGGGCTGCCGCCACGTGATCGAGTCCACCCTCACGCCAAGAGGGCCTGCGCACCTGTGCATTGCCGCCGAAGCCGGCGCCACGGGCGCACGCGGCTTCAAGGTGGTGGCGCCCCACGGTGTGGAGGCGCCCACCGTGGACCCCGCGCTCGGCGTGCCCTGGGGACTGTCCTGGTCGGTGAGGCGCCTGCAGATCGACCATGCGCGCTCGCCCGAACAACTGGGCCAGCTGTTTGCGCGGGACTTTCTTGCCGCGCAGCACCGTGGGTGGTTCGAGTTCGGCATCAACAACGACGAGGGGCGAATTCCCTGGTCGCAGATCTACTACCTGAACGGCCTGCTGGATCTGCTCGACGTGGCGCGCCGCAGCGATGGTGCCCGACGCGTTTTCGGCCCGCTGGTGAGTGGCGTGCGCCAGAGACTGGATCTGGAAATCGCGTTGATCGACCGGCACCAGGCCGCAGGCCGCTACCGCACGCGCGCTTTCACGGTGGACCGCAGCCAGGCGCTTTTTGCCGTGCAGACCGCCCGCCTGCTGCTGCTGTTCCAGCGCTACCGATCCGAAGTGCCCGGGGCGCTGCCCCTGGCTTCTTTCAACAGCCTGAAGCGGGATGTGCTGACGCTGAAGGACCACATCGAAGTCCTGGCGCGGCAGGGTGAGACCGAACAATGGCTGGCGCCCGGGCGGGCCCATCTGCGCTGGCCCAAGGGCAGCAAGTTCTATTTCGACGGCCTGGCGGTGCCCTTCAACCACCAGAATGAATGGGCCTATGCCGTGGCTGAAAACGCGGATCCGGTGGCGGACGCCGCGCCGCTGGCCGCGGCGCGCGACATCGTCCAGCACTTCGTGGACCGCATCGCCCCAGGCGGGCAGTTGCCCGCGACGGGTGTCTGGGACTACTGGTGGGGACGCGCCCACGATGGCTGGACCTCGGCGGACAAGGTCTCTGAGAACAAGCCCGAGTACCCGGGCGACAAGGGCAAGGCCTGGATCTCGTTTCGCACCATCGACGCGATGGCCCTGCTGTCGGTCAGCCGCCAGGCCGATCCGGCCGTTCACGCAAAGGCGCTGGAATCCGCGGCCGCGCTCACCAGCAAGGGCTTGTTGTATCCCCTGGCCAACCAGGCGCTGGCGGCGCACACGGGCCGCATCCACCTGCAGCCCGAGGTGGCGAACGAGTACGCCCGGTTGACCTCACCCTGGGAGCTGGCGAACGTGGTCTGGAGCCTGGCGCGGCTGGCACCGGACGGGCAGCGATGAGGCCCGCTCGCGCGATGAGCGCGGTGACAGGGTCGTTGCGGGCAGGCCAGAGACGCCGATGAACCACCTTCCAGCCTGGGGCGCGTTGGCGCTGCTTGTGGTCGCCTCCACCTTCGTCGGGGGCGGCATGGCGCGCGCCATGCCGTGGCGCAGCACCGTGCACGCGCACCGGCTTCGGTGGCCTCTGGCGGCGGCGCTGGCGCCGTTCCTGCTGGGGCTGGTGACCGTGGCGCACCCTCCTGGTGGCCGACGGCGCACCGCCCACCGTTCACGTCGGCATCGTCGGCGCCGTGCTGCTGCTGATCGGTGCGGTGTTGTGGCGCAAGACGCCTCGGCCGGCGCCGGTAGGTGCCGCGGACGTTCCGACCCGCCGTGGCCCCCTGTGGTGGTTGCTGGCGGCGACCCTGGTGGTCTGCGTGGGCAGCCTGCTGTACCTGGCGCTGGCGCTTCCCCTGACCGAAAACGACTCGCTGGAGTACGGCCTGGTGGGGCGCGCCATCCACGAGGCGCAGAGCCTGCGCGTGTACCCGCTGCTCGACACCGACCAGGCGGCCTCGGGCTTCTTCGCGCCCTGGACCCACCCGCCGCTCTACACCAGCCTGATCTATCTGACCTACGTCCTGCAGGGGAACGCGGAACAGGCCCTGCTGATGAAGTTCCTGGCGCCCTGGTTCATGCTCACGGCCGCCTGGGGGGTGTTTGCCCTGGGCCGTTTGCACGGGCCGCACACCGCCTGGATCGCGGCCTTGCTGTTCGTGACCACGCCACTGCTGTCGGTGGGCGCGCAGACGGCGGCCATCGACGCTTTGCCGGTGGCCGGCATAGTCTTGATGATGCTGGCGCTCATCGGCTTCGACCCGGAGCGAAAGAGCGCGCCGATTTACACCGGTCTGCTGGTGGGCCTGGCCTTGTGGACCCATTCCCAGGCCATTCTGTACATCCCCATCCTGATCGGCACGGTCATCGTGTCGGGCGGCCTGCGCGCGTGGCGTTCTTCCACCGTGTTTGCGCTCAAGGCCCTGGTGACCCTCGCCGTGGTTGCCGCCTTTCCGTATGGCCGCAACCTGGCGATCTACGGCTCCTTGATTTCGGACAATCCGGTGGTGTTCGCCTTGCCCAGCCTGGACTGGGACAGCTACTTCAAGTACGCCCGCTCCATCTACGACTGGAGCACGCGCCTGCAGTATGGGGTGCTCAAGGGCCTGCTCAGCCCACGCAGTTTCGGCCTGGTGTTCTGGATGGGGTTGGTGGCGCAGCGCGTACCTGTTGTTCTCCGGCACACTGCGCCGCTGGCTCACCCAGCTCATCAAGGCGCCGCGAAGCCAGTGGGAGCCGATGGGCCCGGTCCTGGTTTCCCTTTGCATCTGCGGCATCTACTTTTCCGGCGTGCTCCTCTCGTTGGCCCTGGGGACCGACCTGATGGTCAAGAACGACCGCTATCTACTGGTGATGGTGCCCGCGGTGTCGGTGGTGGCGGCCTGCGGATGCACGGACATCCTCTCCCGGTTCTGGCCGGTGTGGACGGGCCATGAGGCCGGTGCGGCCAAGCGGCGGCTCACGAAGCTGACCCTGTCGCTCACGCTGGCCTTTCACGCGGCGGTGTTCCTGCTGTTTGCCAACCTGGTGCAGTGGGGCCAGTTGTTCAACCTGAAAGCCCTGGTGTCCGACTTCATGCCGCGGCAGGTCTATGGCATGTTGTTCGCCGGCGAATCGCCCAGGGCCCTCGGCCAACTCGGCGATCTGGTCATCGACGATCCGGCGGAGAACATTCCGGGCATCGGGATCGCCAGAAACCTGAATGCCGATGTGCCCCCCGACAGGAAGGTGCTGGCCATCCGTCCGGCTGACATGTTCTACACGGACCGGCGAATGGTCAGCTACCTCGACCCGAAAATGGTGCCTGTCTACGGTGAACGTGACCCGGTTCGGTTCGTGTCGAAGCTGAAGGAACTGGGCATCGAGTATGTCCAGGTGCCGAACTACTTCATCCCGCCGGTCTCCAACTCCGCCTTGATGTCGGTGCTGGCCCAACCCGGGCTTTCCACCCTGGTGCGCGACGTTTACGCGCATCAGCTGTATCGATTGGCGCCCGCGGACCCTGACGGCCCGCCAGGCGAGGCACCGCGTTCGATGGATCTGTCCCGCAAGACCTGGGTCGAGTACCCCAGCCTGGGGACGGGGCGTCTGTCGGTGGCCGTCCGGAGCCTGGGCCGGCAGGTCGATGGCCTGCCGTATTCCAACGGCTCCTCCTCCATCTTCATGCCGGCCAGCTACAGCCACACCCTGGAGCTCGGCGGCGGCCAGCCGCATGATCCTGTGGGAAACGAGCCGATCGCCGTTGAGCCCGGCGGGGAATACACGATCACGCTGGGTGTGGAGGGCGATGGCTTCATCCGCATCTGGATCAGCCAGCTGAGTTCACCGGATGTCGAGCTGCGGCGGGGCGATCTGATGGGTGACTTCGCGCTTTCGCCGGAGGTGCCCCGGCTGACATTCCAGCGCCGGTTTCGCGTCATGGAGGGGGCCCGCTATGTGCGAATCGCCGTCCAGCGTCTGGGCATCTCCCAGCTGACGCTCGAGCATGCCGATCTGCGGCAGCTGAAGAAGGGCCAGCCCGCGCACTGAGGCGCCGGGGTCTAGGGCCGGAACGCGGCCACCAGGAAGAAGAACGCGGCAGCCAGGGCGATCCAGAACAGACCCACCGGCAGGGCACGCCGGCTCGATTCGAGAAAGCGCCTCCAGTCCAGGCCGGTGCGCCACAGGATGGTGAGCAGGTACAGCAGGTAGAACAGGAAGCCGGAGACCGCGTACCACTCCGAGATGTGGGCGGGGGAGAGCGACACCGCCAGCCACACCATGCTCACCCGCAGCGCCAGGCCGAACAGCTGCAGCGCGAAGGCCAGCCGCTGATGCCCGGTGACGTGCAGCCCCATGGAGATCGGTGTGCTGAGAAACTGCAGAACGAACCAGGGCGTCATCCAGGCCACGAGCACGCCGGCGCGTTCCCAACCCGCACCGAAAATGAGGCCGAACACCGCGGGCGAGACGATGCCCACCGCAAGCAGCGGGCCGGTGCCGGTTTTCAGCAGCCCGCCCAGCACCTCCGCGGTGAATTCGCCCAGCAGCCCCTGGCGGTGCTTGTTGGCGGCGCCGGCAAGGTAGACCTGTCCCACCGCCGCACCGACCAGGGCCATGGGTGCCTGCATGACATAGGTCGCCAGCATGAGGTAGCCGGCTTCCTTGGGCGCGGCGAGCGCCGCGATCATGATGACGGGCAGGTGGATGGCTGCGCTGTTGCACAGCGCTTCGAAGGTGGAGTATTTGGGAAAGCGGTCGTAGCGCTTGAACGTCTGGCGAAGCTCGCTCCAGGCCATGCGCTTGAACGCAGCGCGGGCGGGGTGTCCTGCCAGCAGGCGGTAGCCCAGGAAGAGACAGGCTGCGCCGGTGTTCATCGCATGCCCGAACAAGAGGCCGCCGGGGCCCACGCCCAGGGCGCCGGAGCCGATCTGGGTGCCCGCGCTGGCGGTGGATTGCGCCACACGGCTCCGGGCGATCAGCCCGAATGCCTTCTCGCGCACGAACCACATCTGCAGCGCACTGTAGCCACCCCCCAGCAGCACGCTGATGGGCAGCAGCCACAGGTAGGTCTGCAGCCCGGGCTGGTTCAGCTTGTTCGCGATCCAGCCTGGCGCCACCAGCACCGCGATCAGCACCACCACCGAGCAGGCGAGCGCCGCGCCAAGGGCCAGGGCGAGCAGCCGCAGGGCCTCGGCGTCCTCTTCGGGCAGCGCGACGGCCACATCGAATCGCAGGCAGGCGACCACGGAAATGATCGACACCAGGCCGGCGAAGACCGCCAGCAGGCTGAAGTCCGCCGGGGTGTAGAGGCGGGACAGCACGGGCAACGCGGCGGCCGTGATGCCGTGTCCCACTGCGGTGCCGCCCACCAACACCGCCACGGAGCGCAGGAAGCTCATGCCAGGGGGCGGCGGGTGGCCGCGCGATTCATGCGGCCTGCAGGGCTTGCAGGCAATCGGCGACACGCTCCTGATCGGCCTGCGACAGGTGCGGGCCCATGGGCAGGCTGATGACCTCCTCGGCCACGGCGTCACCCACCGGCAGCACGGCGCTCTCATCGGCCACCGCAGGCTGGCGGTTCAGCGGGATGGGGTAGTGGACGGCCGTGGGAATGCCCGACGCGTTGAGGCGGGCCTGCACGCTGTCTCGCTGCTTCACCTGAACGGTGTACTGCGCCCAGGCCGACACGTTGTGCGGCTCCACCCAGGGCGTGGTCAATGCGCTCGACGGGGCCAGCAGCTGCGCATAGCGCTGCGCCACCACCTGCCGCTGTGCGATCTCGGCGTCCAGCACGGCGAGCTTGGGCAGCAACACGGCGGCCTGGATGGTGTCCAGGCGGCTGTTCACCCCCACGCGGATGTGGTGGTAGCGGCGGTCCTGTCCATGGCGCGCGATCTGTCGCATCACCCGCGCGAGTTCATCGTCGTTCGTGAAGATGGCGCCGCCGTCACCGTAGCAGCCCAGCGGCTTGCTGGGAAAGAAGCTGGCGCAGGCGATGGTCGTGAGGTTGCAGCTCTTGTGTCCCTTGTAGGTCGCACCGAAGCTCTGTGCCGCGTCCTCGATCACCGGAATGCCGTGGCGCGCGGCGATGGCGTTGATGGCGTCGTAGTCCGCGCACTGGCCGTACAGGCTCACCGGGATGATGGCCTTGGTGCGCGGCGTGATGGCGGCTTCGAGCTGTGCCGGATCGAGGTTGCAGGTGCGCGCGTCGATGTCCACATAGACCGGCTTGGCGCGCAGCAGGGCCACCGTCTCGGCCGTGGCGATGTAGGTGAAGCCGGGTGTGATCACCTCGTCGCCGGGGCCGATGCCCAGCGCCATCTGGGCGATCTGCAGCGCGTCGGTGCCGTTGGCGACCGTGATGCAGTGCCGGGCGCCGGTGTAGGCCGCCAACCGTTCTTCGAGCTCCCCCACTTCGGGGCCCAGGATGTACTGCCCGTGGTCCAGCACGCGCTGGATGCCCGCATCAATGTCCGCCTTCAGGCGCTGGTATTGGGATTTGAGGTCGATGAAGTCCATGGGATTGGCTCGTGGTGTGAAGTTCAGGGGGCGAGCTGGCAGACACCGTCCACCAGCAGGTAGCGTTGGCCGGTGTGCGAGCAGGTGGTGCTGGCGTTGCCACTCAGGGGGAGGTCGAGTTGCTCGCCGTACTGGCTGCACCAGCCGATCTGGCGCGCGGGCACGCCCACCATCAGCGCGTAGGCCGGCACGTTCTTGTTCACCACCGCCCCGGCCCCGATCAGCGCGAATTCACCGACGGTCACACCGCAGACGATGGTGCAGTTGGCGCCCAGGGTGGCGCCGCGCCGCACCAGCGTGTCGCGGTACTCGTTCTTGCGCTCGATCAGCGCCCTGGGGTTGTACACATTGGTGAACACCATGCTGGGGCCGCAGAAGACGCCTTCTTCCAGCGTGACGTTGTCATAGACGCTCACGTTGTTCTGGATCTTGCAGCGGTCGCCGATCGACACCCGGTTGCCGACGAACACGTTCTGCCCCAGCGAGACGCCAGCGCCGATGCGCGCGCCACCGCAGACATGCACGAAGTGCCAGACGCGCGAACCTGCGCCGATGACGGCACCGTCATCGACGATCGCACTGGGGTGGACGGTGTAGCTCATGCTGGATCAACGCTGGGTTGGCTGTGTTTGAAGGGCTGAATATATCTCTGCAGCGAAAAGGCGCCCGTACGCCCGGGACCCCACTTCGTTCAGGTGGTGGTGGTCCATGTAGATCAGCTGATTGTCGTGGAACGGCTTGGTCCGGAAAAAATCCGTTGCGCCGTAGTTCAGGAAGCGGACATGCGGGAACGGCCGGGACAGCTGCTGGATCGCCGCGTTGGCGGCCTCTGCGTCGGCCGATGAGGCGATGGGGGCGTTCAGCCCGAGCTGGCTGAACCGCACCGACCGCACCGGATTGCCTTGCAGCATGGGGACCTGTGCCAGCACGATGACCGACTGGTGCTGGCGGGCCGTCTCCTGGAAGAACGCTTCCAGGGCCTTGAGGAACTGCGGGCTGTTCGCGTGTCGGGACCACATGCCGGCGACGATGACCGTGTGCACCGCAGGCCGCAGAGCGTTGACGAACCGGGTCTGGTCCTGGCACGGCTGCCGGTCGTAGACGGGAATCCTGTCCACGTCGAAGCCATCGATCGGCACGCAGTTGCTGGCCGAGACGACCTGAACGGCGAAACCTTTCTCCCGTCCGGCGACGTCAAAGGCCGGGTTGAGTTGCGCGGCGTGGCTGTCGCCCAGCACCAGGGCCAGCGGTGGCGCACCCGGCATGCCCCGCAGGCAGTCGCCCACCTTGCGCTCATGGCAGATCTGGCTGGGGTCGGCGTAGCGAAGGGTGGACGGCGTCATGGGATGAACGATGGAGGCGTTCAATCGATTGACCGTCATCAGCGGGATCGCCACCACTGTGGCGCCCAGCAACAACCAGCGCGGCCAGCGTTGGCGGCTGAACTGGAGTCGGCGCGCGGGCGTCTCGATGAACGACCACGAAAGCCAGGAGAGCAGCAAGGTGATGGCCGCGAATGCGAGCCACAGCACGGGCGCGAGCTCATAGGCCTGGGTGATGTAGCGCAGGAAGGCCAGCACGGGCCAGTGCCACAGGTACAGGGAGAAAGACAGGCCCCCCAGCCAGACCATCCCGGGCGACTTCAGCCAGCCCGTTGCCCGGCCTTCGGCGCGGCCCGCGATGACCAGCATCACGCCCAGGCAAGGCCACAGGCTCCACAGGCCCGGGAAATGCTGTTCTGGAATGAAGACCCATGACGACAGCATCAGGACCAGGCCGAGGAGGCTGGCGCCTGCGCGTTGCCGGGCGGTCCACCCGTTGCCCACGCCATGCAGCGCCATCAGGGAGCCCAGCAGGAATTCGGGCATCCGTGCGATCAGCGAGTAGTACGCGTCGCGCGAGCTGACCGGGTCGGCCAGCTGCCATTGCGCAAACGCCAGACCCGCCACGATCAGCAGCAGAAACAAGGGCGTGAGCGTGGACCGGCGCAGCAGGACAAAGCACAACGGGAGCAGCAGGTAGAACTGCATCTCGATCGCCAGGGACCAGGTGTGCAGCAGCGGCAGCTCATGGGCGTCCGGTGTGAAATAGCCGTTGAAGTTCGAGAAGAAGTGGTTGCTGGTGAACTTCAGGGACGAAGACAGGCTGCGCTTGAACAGCGCGAAGTCGGGTGGCAGGAACACGATGGCCGCCACCACCGCGCACACGAGCAGCGTGACCACGTAGGCCGGCACGATTCGCTTGGCGCGGCTCCAGTAGAAGCCGGACAGGGAAATCCGCCCCTCGTTTTTCAGCAGCAGGCTCGAGATGATGAAGCCCGATATCACGAAAAACATGTCCACCCCGACGAATCCGCTGGGCAGCCAGGATTTGTCGAGGTGGAAGGCGAGCACGGCCAGGACGGCCAGCGCACGCAATCCCTGGATGTCGAGCCTGATGTCCTGGGTGCTCAGGCTCGGCGCGGGGGCGGACATGGGTTTGAACGACGACCTGTCGCGTGCCGATCAGGCGAGTTCGAGCCGACTCAGGAAAGGGTGGCCTTCATCGCTGGCCGCACGGACGGGGCGGAACGTGCGGATGACGTTGACCGTTTCGATGCAGTGGCGCGCATCTTCCACACCGTAGCCGCGCCCGGCCAGAATCTCGCGGTAGCTGGTGGTGTGCAGGTCGGTGAAGCCTTCGGAGAATTCCAGCTGCTCACCGCTGATGTCGATGTTGCGGTAGGTCGTCTTCTTGCCCTTCACCTCGTCGGGCAGGTCGTTGGCATCGATGGACAGGAACCAGCGGACCCGGGCGCGCTCGTACTCCAGGTAGCCCGCGGCCTTGGCTTCACCGGCATGGTGGACCACGTTGCGCTGCAGTTTGCCGAAGATGAAGTGCAGCATGTCGAAGAAGTGCACGCCGATGTTGGTGCGCAGCGCCGAAGGCCTTGCGGGGGTCGCCTTTCCAGCTCTCCGCATACCAGCGCCCACGCGAGGTGATGTAGGTCAGCTCGACGTCGAACTTGGTGTCCACCGGTGCCGCTGCCACCTTTTCCTTGAGCTTCAGGATGGCGTCGTGGTGGCGCAGCTGCAGGATGTTGTACACCCGGCGCCCGGTCTCGCGCTCCACCAGCGCCAGCTCGTCGAGCAGTTCGGGGGTCGGCACCAGCGGCTTTTCGCAGATGACGTCGCAGCCCAGCCGCAAACCGGCCGCGATGTGGGCATGGTGCAGGTAGTTGGGCGAGCAGATGGCCACGTAGTCCAGCGCCGTTTCGGGCTGCCGCTTGAGCTGGTGTGCGTACTCCTGGAAACGCTCGAACTCGGTGAAGAACTCGCTCTGCGGCGAGATGCTGTCGATGATGCCCACCGAGTCGTTGATGTCGTACGCCACGGCCAGGTGGTGGCCGGTGTCCTTGATGGCGCGCATGTGGCGCGGAGCGATGTAGCCGGAGGCGCCGATGAGTGCAAAGTTCTTCATGTGGATGGTTCAGAAGCGGAAGACATGGAAACCCTGGGCGTCCAGGGCATGGCGGTCGTAGAGACTCTTGAGGTCCCCGATCACGGGCGCGTGGGTGCGGGTGCAGACGGCGCGAAGCGCTTGCGGTCCAAGCTCGCGGAACTGCTGATGCCCGACCGCCACGATCAGGCTGTCGACGGGTTGGTCGGCGCTCAGCCTGGACAGGCTGATGCCGTACTCGTGCTCCACCTCGGCGGGATCCGCCCAGGGGTCTTCCACCACCACCTTCACGTTCCAGCCCTGGAGTTCGCGCACCAGATCCACCACCTTGCTGTTGCGGATGTCGGGGCAGTTCTCCTTGAAGGTGATGCCCATCACGCCCACCGTGCTGCGTGCCACGTCGATGCCGTTCTTGAGCATTCGGCGGATCATGCTGCGCGCGGCGTAGCGCGCCATGTTGTCGTTGATGCGCCTGCCCGCGAGGATCACCTGCGGGTGGTAGCCGAGTTCTTCCGCCTTGTGGGTGAGGTAGTACGGGTCCACGCCGATGCAGTGACCGCCCACCATGCCGGGCCTGAATGGCAGGAAGTTCCACTTGCTGCCCGCCGCCTCCAGCACCTCCAGCGTGTCGATGCCGATGCGGTCAAAGATGACGGACAGCTCGTTGACGAAGGCGATGTTGAGGTCGCGCTGGCTGTTCTCGATCACCTTGGCCGCTTCGGCCACCTTCAGGCTGCTCGCTTTCCAGGTGCCGGCCTTGATGATCTGGGAGTACAGGGCGTCGACCTGGGTCGCCACTTCGGGCGTGCTGCCGCTGACGATCTTGCGGATCGTGGTCAGGGTGTTGACCTTGTCGCCCGGGTTGATGCGTTCGGGGCTGTAGCCGCAGAAGAAGTCCTTGTTGAAGACCAGGCCGCTCAGCTTCTCCAGGACCGGAACGCAGACTTCCTCGGTCGCGCCGGGGTACACGGTGGACTCGTAGATCACCACGTCGCCGGACTTGAGCGCCCGTCCCACCGTCTCGCTGGCCTTGACCAGCGGGGTCATGTCGGGCCGGTTGGCCTTGTCCACCGGCGTGGGCACCGTGACGATGAACACCTGGGCATCCCGCAGCTCGGCGGCATCGCAGCTGTAGCGCAGCTGCTTCGCCTGGGCCAGTTCCTGGGCGTTGCACTCGAGGGTGTGGTCACGGCCTTGCCTGAGCTCCTCGACGCGATGGGCATCGATGTCGAAGCCCAACACAGGGCGGTGCTTGCCGAATTCGACGGCCAGTGGCAGGCCCACATAGCCCAGGCCGATGACGGCAATGGTTTTTTGATCCAGGTTCATGTGCAGATCGATGAGGTGGGGATTTTTCAGATATCGGACGCGCTGAGCGTGGTGCCCAGTTGGTCCTTGGGAGACAACAGCGGCTGCACACCTGCAGGCCACTGGATGCCGATCTCGGGGTCGTTCCACGCAATGCAGCGTTCGTGCTGCGGGGCGTAGTAGTCGGTGGTTTTATACAGGAAGTCGGCGGCGTCGCTGAGCACCAGGAATCCGTGGGCGAGGCCCGGGGGCACCCAGAGCTGGCGGTGATTGTCCTCGCTCAATTCGCAACCGACCCATTGGCCAAACGTCGGCGATTGGCGGCGGATGTCCACCGCCACATCGAACACCGCGCCCCGCACCACCCGCACCAGCTTGCCCTGGGGTTGCTGCACCTGGTAGTGCAGGCCGCGCAGCACCCCACGGGCGCTGCGGCTGTGGTTGTCCTGGACGAAGTCCAGGTCCAGGCCCGTGGCCTCGTTGAAGGCCTTCTGGTTGAAACTCTCGAAGAAGAAGCCCCGTGCGTCGCCGAACACCCTGGGTTCGATGATCAGCACGTCGGGAATGCGGGTGGGGGTGACCTTCATCGCTGCACCGGTTCCTTGAGCAGGCGCATCAGGTACTGGCCGTAGCCGTTCTTGAGCACCGGTTGCGCCAGAGCCTCCAGCTGTGCGCTGTCGATCCAGCCGTGTCGCCAGGCAATCTCTTCCGGACAGGCGATCTTCAAGCCCTGGCGGTGTTCCAGCGTCGCGATGAACTGGCTGGCCTCCAGCAGGCTGTCGTGCGTGCCGGTGTCCAGCCAGGCGTAGCCACGCTGCAGTATCTGCACGTTCAACAGGCCCCGGTCCAGGTACGCCTGGTTGACGTCGGTGATCTCCAGTTCGCCGCGCGCGCTGGGCTTCACGGCCCGGGCGATGTCGATCACCTGGGCGTCGTAGAAATACAGGCCCGTCACCGCGTAGTTGCTTCTGGGTTCGGCGGGTTTCTCTTCGATGCTGCGGGCCTTGCCCTGGGCGTCGAAGGCCACCACGCCGTAGCGCTGCGGGTCGTTCACGTGGTACGCAAACACGGTGGCGCCGCTGGCCTGCTGGTCGGCGCTGGCGAGCAGGCTCGCAAAATCGTGTCCGTAGTAGATGTTGTCGCCCAGCACCAGGGCGCTGGGGCTGTTGCCCACGAAGTCGGCGCCGATGATGAAGGCCTGCGCCAGGCCATCGGGGCTGGGCTGCACCGCGTACTGCAGGTTCATGCCCCAGGCGCTGCCGTCGCCCAGCAACTGCTGGAAGCGCGGCGTGTCCTGCGGCGTGCTGATCACCAGCACCTCGCGGATGCCGGCCAGCATCAACGTGGTCAACGGGTAGTAGATCATCGGCTTGTCGTACACCGGCAGCAATTGCTTGCTGATGGCCAGTGTGGCCGGGTGCAGGCGGGTGCCCGAGCCGCCTGCGAGGATGATGCCTTTGCGTTGCGTCATGCGGATGTGCCCGTGGGTCCAAGGATTTCGGCAAGCATACGCCGCACGCCAAGCTGCCAGTGGGGCAGGGCCAGGCCGAAGGTGTCGCACAGGCGCGTGGTGTCCAGGCGCGAGTTCAGGGGGCGCCGGGCGGCTGTCGCGAAGGCGCTGCTGGGCACCGGCGCCACGTCCTGCACCTTGAGGGGCAGGGCAGGGTGCAGGGCCCGCGCCGTGTCGAACACGAAGCGGGCATAACCGTTCCAGCTCGTTTCGCCGGCGGCGCTCAAGTGGTAGGTGCCGGCGCAGGCGGGCTCGCGCAGCACCTGCCGCATCGCGTGGGCCGTGACGTCGGCGATCAGCTCGGCGCCGGTGGGCGCCCCCCACTGGTCGTCGATGACGGTGAGGTGTTCGCGTTCCTGGGCCAGGCGCAGCATGGTGCGGGCGAAGTTGCCGCCGCGCGCCGCGTAGACCCAGCTGGTGCGCAGGATCAGGTGCCGCGCCCCGCTGGCGCGCACCAGGTTCTCGCCGTCGCGCTTGGTCGTGCCGTAGACGCTCAATGGCGCGGTGGCGGCGTCCTCGCGCCAGGGAAGGTGGCCGCTGCCGTCGAACACGTAGTCGGTGGAGTAGTGCACCAGCAGGGCCCCCACGGTGTGCGCGGCGTCGGCCAGCGCCCCGGGAGCCACGGTGTTGACGGTGTGCGCCAGCCCGGGCTCGCTTTCGGCCCGCTCCACGGCCGTGTGGGCCGCGGCGTTGACGATCACGTGGGGGCGCAGCCGCTGCACGGTCTCGCGCAGCGCGTCGGGCCGGGCAAGGTCGCCGCAGCCGCCATCGGCTTCGGTGCTGTGCCGGTCGAGCGCGACGAGTTCGCCCAGCGGCGCGAGACTGCGCTGCAGCTCCCAGCCGATCTGGCCGTTCTTGCCGAGCAGCAGGATCTTCATGCGGCGGCCGGTGCCCCGTATTGCGCCTGCACCCACTGCCGGTAAGTGCCGCTCTGCACGTGCGCCACCCAGTCGGGGTGGTCCAGGTACCACTGCACGGTCTTGCGGATGCCGGTCTCGAAGGTCTCGGCCGGCTTCCAGCCAAGCTCGGCCTCGAGCTTGCGCGCGTCGATAGCGTAGCGCCGGTCGTGCCCGGGGCGGTCTTTCACGTGCGTGACCTGCGCGGTGTACGAGCCGCCGTCGGCGCGTGGGTGCAGTTCGTCGAGCAGGGCGCAGATGGTGTGCACGATGTCGATGTTGGGCTTCTCGTTCCAGCCCCCCACGTTGTAGGTTTCGCCGACCGAGCCGGCCTCCAGCACGCGGCGGATCGCGCTGCAGTGGTCTTTCACATACAGCCAGTCGCGCACCTGCAGGCCGTCGCCGTACACCGGCAGGGGCTTGCCCGCCAGCGCGTTCACGATCATCAGCGGGATCAGCTTTTCGGGGAAGTGAAAGGGCCCGTAGTTGTTGCTGCAGTTCGTGGTCAGCACCGGCAGGCCGTGCGTGTGGTGCCAGGCGCGCACCAGGTGGTCGCTGGCGGCCTTGCTGGCCGAGTAGGGGCTGTTGGGTTCATAGGCGTGGGTTTCGGTGAAGGCGGGCGCGCCGGGCGCCAGGCTGCCATACACCTCGTCGGTGCTCACGTGCAGGAAACGGAAGGCCGACCGGTCGGCCTCGGGCAGGCCGCTCCAATGGGCACGCACCGCTTCGAGCAGGCGGAACGTGCCCACCACATTGGTCTGGATGAAGTCTTCCGCGCCGTGGATGGAGCGGTCCACATGGCTCTCGGCAGCGAAGTGGATCACGGCGCGCGGCCGGTGGTCGGCCAGCAGGCGGGTCAGCAGGGCGTGGTCACCGATGTCACCCTGGACGAACACGTGGCGTGCGTCGCCCTGCAGGCTGGCCAGGGTTTCCAGGTTGCCGGCATAGGTGAGCTTGTCGAGGTTGATGACCGGCTCATCGTGGAGCGCCAGCCAGTCGAGCACGAAGTTGGCGCCGATGAAGCCGGCGCCACCAGTGACCAGAATCATCGGTTGTCCCTGTCCCTTGGGGGTTGGTCTTCAAGCGCCCGTCAAGGGTGCCTGGCCCACCGCATTATCTTCGGTCTCCCGGGGCTTCCGGGCGGCCGCCGTGTTCGTTTAGTGACCGTGTGAAACGGTCTCGCCCGCCTTCAGGCGGTACACCGTGCCGCAGTAGGGGCACTTCGCCTCGCCCGTGACGGCCACGTCCAGGTAGACCTTGGGGTGGCTGTTCCACAGCTTCATGTCGGCCAGCGGGCTGGGGCAGAACACGCCTCCATGGGCGTTGAGGTCGGAGGCCTTGAGTTCGACGGCTGCTTTGCTCATGGCGTGTTCCTCAGACCTTGGCCAGCCAGTGGGCGTACTTGGGGTTGCGGCCGTTGACGATGTCGAAGAACGCGCTCTGGATCTTCTCGGTGATGGGGCCGCGGCTGCCCACGTAGTCGCCCTTGCCCAGCTCGATGCGGTCGAGTTCGCGAATCGGGGTGACTTCGGCCGCGGTGCCGGTGAAGAAGGCCTCGTCGGCGATGTAGACCTCGTCGCGGGTGATGCGCTTCTGCACGATCTCCAGGCCCAGGTCCTTGGCGATGTGGAACACCGTGTTGCGGGTGATGCCGTTGAGCGCGCCGGCCGAGAGGTCGGGCGTGTAGATCACGCCGTTTTTCACCACGAAGATGTTTTCGCCGGCGCCTTCGCTCACGAAGCCGCTGGAGTCCAGCAGCAGGGCCTCGTCGTAGCCCTCGTCGGTGGCCTCCATGTTGGCCAGGATGGAGTTGCTGTAGTTGCTCACCGCCTTGGCCTGCGTCATGGTGATGTTGACGTGGTGGCGGGTGTAGCTGCTGGTCTTCACGCGGATGCCGCGCTTGAGGCCTTCGTCGCCCAGGTAGGCGCCCCAGGCCCAGGCCGCGACCATCAGGTGGATGGTGTTGCCCTTGGGCGACACGCCCAGCTTCTTGTCGCCGATCCAGGTCAGCGGGCGCAGGTAGCAGCTCTCGAGCTTGTTCTCGCGCACCACGGCCTTCTGGGCCTCGTTCACCTCGTCCTGCGTGAACGGGATCTTCATGCGCAGGATCTTGGCGCTGTTGAACAGGCGCTCGGTGTGTTCCTCGAGCCGGAAGATCGCGGTGCCACCCTGGGTGTTGTAGGCGCGCACGCCCTCGAAGGCGCCACAGCCGTAGTGCAGGGTGTGGGTCAGCACGTGGATCTTGGCGTCGCGCCAATCCACCATCTGGCCGTCCATCCAGATCTTGCCGTCGCGGTCGGACATCGAGGGAACGATGGGGCTCATGTGGGGGTCCTTGGGTTGTTCGTGGGGCAGTCCGGCTGCCAAACCCATGATTTTACGGTGTCGGGCTGCCACCCTCCGGTGCCGCCGGGGCCTCATCCGTGGCGGGGCGGTGCAGCTTCCAGCCCTGCAGCTTGCCGTTGAGGAATTCCGCCGTCACGGTCGAGTCGCCGTTGTCGCGCCAGCGGTAGACCTCGGGTTGCACACTTTCTTCGGACAACCGCTCGCCCAGCGAGCGGGTCATGGCCATCACGTGCATCAGGGTGACGCCGGGCTTGAGCTTGGCGTTGAGCATCACCGCGCTGTCCACGTAGCCGATGGGGCGGTCGGACGCGCGCTTGAGCACCGTCATGAGGCGGGTGAAGTGCAGCAGCAGCCACATGGTCAGGCCGCCGCCGACGGCGGCCACCCCGGGCCAGCCGTAGGTGCGGTGGGACAAATACAGCAGGCCCAGGCCGGCCGCGAGGTAAAGCAGTTTCTGGAATCGCATAAAGGGGATTGTCGTTGCTGGCCGGGGCGGGCCGTTTGCGGCAAGTACGGATGGCCCGGCTCAGGCCAGGCTGCGCGCCAGTTCCATGGCTTCCTCGATCCGGTCCACGCCGTGCACCGTGAGGCCCTCGAAGGCCTTGTCGTTCTTGCGCGGCAGGTTGGCCTTGGGCACCACGGCCACGCTGAAACCCAGCTTGGCGGCTTCCTTGAGCCGGTCCTGGCCGCGTGGCGCGGGGCGCACCTCGCCCGCCAGGCCCACCTCGCCGAAGGCCAGGAAGCCCTTGGGCAGCGGTTTGCCGCGCAGACTGGAGGTGATGGCCAGCATCACCGCCAGGTCGGCCGCCGGCTCGCTGATGCGCACGCCGCCGACCGCGTTGACGAACACGTCCTGGTCCATGCAGGCCACGCCCGCGTGGCGGTGCAGCACCGCCAGCAGCATGCCAGGCGGTCGCGGTCCAGGCCGACCGACAGGCGCCGGGGGCTGGGGCCGCCGCTGTCCACCAGTGCCTGGATCTCCACCAGCATGGGCCGCGTGCCCTCCAGCGTCACCATCACGCAGCTGCCGGGCACCGGCTCGGAATGCTGCGAGAGAAAGATCGCGCTCGGGTTGCTCACGCCCTTGAGGCCTTTTTCCGTCATCGCGAACACGCCGATCTCGTTCACCGCGCCGAAGCGGTTCTTGATCGCGCGGATCAGGCGGAAGCTGCTGTGGGTGTCGCCTTCGAAATACAGCACCGTGTCCACCATGTGCTCGAGCACGCGCGGGCCGGCGAGGGCGCCTTCCTTGGTCACGTGGCCGACCAGCACGATGGCCGTGCCGCTGGCCTTGGCCGCGCGCGTGAGGTGGGCCGCGCACTCGCGCACCTGCGCCACCGAGCCCGGGGCCGAGGTGAGCTGCTCGGAGTACACGGTCTGGATCGAGTCGATCACAGCGATGGCGGGCCGTGTCGCGTCCAGCGTGACCAGGATCTTCTCGAGCTGGATCTCGGCCAGCACGCTGACCTGCGAGCCGTCCAGCCCGAGCCGGCGCGAACGCAGGGCCACCTGGGCGCCGCTTTCCTCGCCGGTCACGTAGAGCGTCTTCAGGCCGGCGCGCTGCAGCGAGTCCAGCGCCTGCAGCAACAGCGTGGACTTGCCGATGCCCGGGTCGCCGCCGATCAGCACCACGCCACCCTCCACGATGCCGCCGCCCAGCACGCGGTCCAGCTCGTCGTGGCCGGTGGGCGTGCGCTGCACGTCGGTGGCCTCGATGTCGGCCAGGGTGGTGACCTCGGCCGTCTTCGCCAGCGAAGCGAAGCGGTTCTTGGCCGGGGCGGTCGATTCCGCGACCGATTCGACCAGGGTGTTCCAGGCGTTGCAGTGCGGGCATTTGCCCAGCCACTTGGGGCTGGTGCCGCCGCATTCGTTGCAGATGTATTGGGTTTTGTCTTTGGCGATGGTGCCGGGCAAATATAGTCGACACCCTCATGTCCCCACCTGTTCCCGCCGCCGCCCTGCAAGTGCTGCCTCCCGGCGCGCAAGCGCTGTCGGCCGCCGCGCGCGCCTACAACCTGCAACTCACCCGCATCGACAAACTCAAGCGCCAGCTGGCCGAGATGGATGCGCTCGCGCAGCAGCACCGCCAGGAACGCCACCAGGCGGTCGACCCACTGCGCCGGCAGCTGGCCCGGGACCAGCGCGCGCTGGCCCTGGCGCTGGACGGTCAACTGCAAGGCAAGCTGCTGAGCCGCGTGCAGGCCGACACCGCGCGCGCGCTGCTGCGCCGCCTGGTGCGCGCCCTGGCCGAAGCGGGGGACGCCGCGATGCGTGAACTGCACGACCGCCACAGCCCACGCACCCTGGCGCAACTCCAACAGGACTCGGCCGATGCGCTGCGCCAGCGCCTGGAGGCGGTGCTGGGCGAGCCACTGGACGACGAGGGCCAGAACCTCAGCGCCGAACAACTGCTGCACGCCGGCATGGAGCGCCTGCGGCGTTCTCAGGCGGATGCGCAGCAGCAGCGCCGGGGGGCCGCGCAAGCCCGGCGCGAACGCAAGAAGCCTGGCGCCGCGGCGCGCCAGACCCAGCAGCACGATGCCGACACCTTGTTGCGCCGCCTGTTCCGCCAGCTCGCCAGTGCCCTGCACCCCGACCGCGAGACCGACCCGCAGGCGCGGTTGCGAAAGACGGCCTTGATGAGCGAGGCCAACGCCGCCTACGAACAACGCGACCTGGTCGCGCTGCTGCAGATCCAGGCCCGCGCCGAGCTCGCCGACCCCGCTGCCGGGCAGCAGCTGTCCGACGAGCGCCTGGCCTCGCTCACGCTTTTGCTCAAGGCCCAGGTGGCGGCATTGGAGCGCGAGCGCGCCGCGCGGCAGAGCGCGCTGTCGGACGAGTTCGATCTGCCAGAGGGCGTGTCAACCAACGCCAACACCTTGTTGCAGAGCCGGATCGATGAGACGCGCGCGCTGGAGGGCGCCCTGGCTCAGCTGGCGCGCGACCTCGAGCAGGCGGAGGATCCCGCGCGGCTCAAGCGCTGGCTCAACGCGCAGCGCGATCTGGCGTGAACCCCTGAATCAGTTCCTGCACGAGCTCCGCCGCAGGCACCTCCCGGCAGCCACTCGCGTTCTGACCCGACCACAGCGGTGAGAAGTCGCCGCTGCCCTTGGCCTCCCAATGCGCGCGCAGCGGCGCCATGGCCGCCGTGGCCAGCGGGAACGCCGGCGCGACCGGGTTCATGGGGCCGAGCTCACGCATCACGCGGTTGACGATGCCGCGCGCCGGGCGACCGGTGAACAGGTGGGTGAGGGCGGTGTGGTGCGCCGCCTCGCTCTGCAGAGCCGCGCGGTGCAGCGCGCTGGTGGTGGCTTCGGGGCAGCACAGAAAAGCCGTGCCCACCTGCGCGCCCGAGGCGCCCAGCGCCATGGCCGCGGCCACGCCCGCCGCATCGGCAATGCCGCCGGCCGCGATCACCGGCACGCCCACGGCCGCCACGATCTGCGGCAGCAGCGCGAAAGTGCCGGCCTGCGTCGTGAGGTCGTCCGTGAGGAACATGCCCCGGTGGCCGCCGGCCTCGACGCCCTGGGCAATGATGGCGTCCACGCCGAAGGCCTCCAGCCAGCGCGCCTCTTCAACCGTGGTGGCCGAGGACAGCACCACGCTGCCCCAGCCCTTCACGCGGTCCAGCAGGTCCAGGTCGGGCAAGCCGAAATGGAAGCTCACCACCTTGGGCCGGAAGCGTTCGAGGATGTCGGCCGCCGCGCGGTTGAATGGCACGCGGCCCGGCCCGGTCGGCACGGCATCGATGTCCAGCCCCGCTTCGCGGTAGTAGGTGCCCAGCCAGGCGCGCCACGCCGCTTCGCGCGCTTCGTCGGCCTCGGGTGGTGCGTGGCAGAAGAAGTTGACGTTGAACGGCCGCTCGGTGCCGGAGGCCAGTGCCGTCAGCTCGCGGTCCATGGCTTCGGGCGAAAGCATGGCGCAGGGCAGGGAGCCCAGCGCGCCCGCGTTGCTCACCGCCACCGCCAGGGCCGCGCCCTGCACGCCCGCCATCGGCGCCTGGATCAAGGGGTATTCCGTACCGAGCAGGGCAGTGAGTGCGTTCATGCGCGCATTCTCACCGCGCCGCCGTTCCGGGTAAACCCTTGATTTGTTTCCAGAATAATCATTTAATATATTAAATAAATGGACGACACCACCCCTTTCATCCACCGCAACCTGCCGCGCCTGCTGCTCGAAGCGCGCGAGGCCGTGATGCTGCACACCCGGCCCAGCCTGCGCCAGTACGGCCTGTCCGACCAGCAGTGGCGCGTGCTGCGCGTGCTGGGCGAACACGCGCAGCTGCCTGGCGGGGTGGAGACCGGGCGCGTGGCGCGCGAGGCCTTTCTGCTCGGCCCCAGCCTCACCGGCGTGCTCACCCGCATGGAGCGCGACGGCCTGATCGCGCGCAGCCGCTGCCCGCAGGACGCGCGGCGCACCGTGGTGCGCGCCACGCCAGCGGGGCTCAAGCTGGTGAAGGGCCTCTCCAGCACCATCGAGGCGCACTACGCCTGGATGGAGCAGCGCCTGGGCAAGGCCCGGCTGGCGCAGCTCTACGCCCTGCTCGACGAGGTGATCGCGCTCGAACAACCCCTGAACACCGAAGAGGCCGATGGCCTGGAGGACGACGCCGCATGAACCCGATTCCCTGGATGCCGGCCGGCACGGTCTACGGCACCCTGCTCAACTTCCAGCGCGAACACGCTCTGTGGGCGCCGCGCATGCACGAGGCGCCCTACAAGGCGCCGCCGAAAGCGCCGGTGCTCTACGTCAAGACCGCCAACACCTTCACGCCCATGGCCAGGCCATCGCGCTGCCCGCCGGTGCGGCGGTGCAGGTGGCGGCCTCGCTCGGCCTGGTGATGGGCGAGGGCAGCGTGCTCGGCGCGGTGCTGTTCAACGACGTGGCCATCGCGCACGAGAGCTACTACCGCCCGCCCGTCAAGGCGCGCTGCATCGACGGTTTCCTCGGCGTGGGCGCCGAGTGCGTGCCCATCGCACAGCTCGGAGGCCTGGCCGGGCTGGTCGATCTGCAGATCGAACTGCACATCAACGGCGTGCACCGCCAGACCACGGTCCTGGCCGAACTGCTGCGCGACGCCGCCACCTTGCTGGCCGACGTGAGCGAGTTCATGACCCTGCGGCCGGGCGACGTGCTGATGCTGGGCTCCGACTGCCTGGCCGACGGCACGCGCCCGCTGGTGCACCCGGGCGACACGGTGGAGATCACCGCCCCGGGCTTCGCGCCCACCTTGCACAGCTTCACACAGGAGGTGGCCGCATGAAGCGCGCCCGCATCGCCTGGGCCGGCGCGGTCCACGACGCCATCGAGTCCGACGGCCAGCTCGAACTGCTCACACCGGCCCTGAAAGGCCGCCGCGTGGCCTTTGACGACGTGGTCTGGCTGCCACCGTTGCAGCCCCTGCCGCCGCAGCGCCCGCGCACCGTGCTCGCGCTCGGCCTGAACTACGCCGACCACGCGAAGGAACTGGCCTTCAAGGCGCCCGAGGAACCGCTGGCCTTCGTCAAGGGCGAGGCCTCGCTCACCGGCCACCGCGGCTTCACGCGGCGCCCGCCCGGCGTGGATTTCATGCACTACGAGTGCGAGCTCGCGGTGGTGATCGGGCGCACCGCCAAGCGGGTGAAGAGGGCCGACGCCCTGGACTTCGTGGGCGGCTACACGGTGGCGAACGACTACGTCATCCGCGACGTGCTGGAAAACTGGTACCGACCCAACCTGCGCGCCAAGAACCGCGACACCTGCACGCCCATCGGCCCCTGGCTGGTGGACGCGGCCGACGTGCCCGATCCGATGAACCTCGCGCTGCGCACCACCGTCAACGGCGAGGTGACGCAACAGGGCAGCACGCGCGACATGATCTTCGACGTGCCCACGCTGATCGAGTACTTCAGCGCCTTCATGACGCTGCAACCCGGCGACCTCATCCTCACCGGCACGCCCGACGGCGTGGTCGACTGCCGGCCCGGCGACGTGATCGTCACGTCCATCGAAGGCATCGGCGACCTCGTCAACACCATCACCCAACACCCCTGAACCGCAGCATGACGACGACGATCCAGCACCTCATCAACGGCAAGGCCGCTGCGCCAGCGCCGCGAGCTTCGAGACCCTCAACCCCGCCACGCAGGACGTGCTGGCCGAGGTCAGCGCGGGCGGCGCGGCGGAAATCAACGCCGCCGTGCAGGCCGCGAAGGACGCGTTCCCGAAATGGGCTGGCCTGCCGGCCACCGAGCGCGCGAAGCTCATGCGCAAGCTGGGCGAGCTGATCGCGGCGAACGTGCCCGAGATCGCGCAGACCGAAACCAACGACTGTGGCCAGGTGATCGCGCAGACCGGCAAGCAGCTGGTGCCGCGCTCGGCCGACAACTTCCACTACTTCGCCGAGATGTGCACGCGGGTGGATTGCCAGCACCTACCCCACGCCCACGCACCTGAACTACACGCTGTTCCACCCGGTGGGCGTGTGCGCGCTCATCAGCCCGTGGAACGTGCCCTTCATGACCTCGACCTGGAAGGTCGCGCCCTGCCTGGCGTTCGGCAACACGGCGGTGCTGAAGATGAGCGAGCTGTCGCCCCTGACGGCCGCGCGCCTGGGCGAGCTGGCGCTGGAGGCGGGCATTCCGGCGGGTGTGCTCAACGTGGTGCATGGTTACGGCAAGGACGCGGGCGAGCCGCTGTGCGCGCACCCGGACGTGCGCGCGATCTCCTTCACCGGCTCCACGGCCACGGGCAACCGCATCGTGCAGAGCGCGGGCTTGAAGAAGTTCAGCATGGAGCTGGGCGGCAAGAGCCCGTTCGTGATCTTCGACGACGCGGACCTGGACCGTGCGCTGGACGCGGCGGTGTTCATGATCTTCAGCAACAACGGCGAGCGCTGCACGGCGGGCAGCCGCATCCTGGTGCAGCAGAGCATCTACGCCGACTTCGTGGCGAAGTTCGTGGAGCGCGCCAAGCGCATCACGGTGGGCGATCCGCTGGACGAGAAGACCATCGTGGGCCCGATGATCAGCCAGGCGCACCTGGCCAAGGTGCGCAGCTACATCGAGCTGGGCCCGAAGGAGGGCGCCACGATGTTGTGCGGCGGCTTGGACCGGCCGTCGTACGCGCCGGAGCTGTCCTCGCGCGCTGCGCAGGGCAACTACGTGTGGCCGACGGTGTTCGCGGACGTGGACAACCGCATGCGCATCGCGCAGGAGGAAATCTTCGGCCCGGTGGCATGCCTGATTCCGTTCCGCGACGAGGCGCATGCGATCGAGCTGGCGAACGACATCCAGTACGGTCTTTCGAGCTATGTGTGGACGGAGAACCTGGGGCGTGCGCACCGGGTGGCGGCGGCCGTGGAGGCGGGCATGTGTTTCGTCAACTCGCAGAACGTGCGGGATCTGCGCCAGCCGTTTGGTGGCACCAAGGCGAGCGGCACGGGGCGCGAAGGGGGTACCTGGAGTTATGAGGTGTTCCTGGAGCCCAAGAACGTCGCTGTGTCTCTCGGGTCGCATCACATTCCCCACTGGGGTGTCTGAAATGCTTTCGCTCCAACGGGTGGGCGGGATCGAACGAGCAGGGCGCTCTGCTCCGCGGGTGTCCCCCGACGGCTGGTGCCGTCTCCTCCTTTACCCCGCTGCGCAGAACGCCCTGCCCGCCCGATCCGAAACGGCGCTGGCACACAAGCTCCGTCGAGCGCGCGGTCCGCAGTGGGTTTGCCAGTGGGGGTGGCCGCCGCAGCGAAGTAAAGGGGGAGGGCTGGGCGCAGCCCAGACCGGAGGACATGAGCGGAGGCGGCCACCCCCACTGGCAAACCCACGGAGCATCTACAAAAAGCCAGAGGACCGATCATGGGCAAACTAGCACTCGTCGCAAAGATCACCCACGTCCCGTCGATGTACCTGAGCGAACTCGACGGCCCGAGAAAGGGCACGAGGCAGGACGCCATCGACGGCCACGTGGAAATCAGCCGCCGCTGCCGCGAACTCGGTGTCGACACCATCGTCGTCTTCGACACCCACTGGCTCGTCAACGCCAGCTACCACCTCAACTGCGCGCCCCACTTCCAGGGCACCTACACCAGCAACGAGCTGCCCCACTTCATCAGCAACATGCCGTTCGAGATCCCGGGCAACCCCGAACTCGGCCAGCTGCTCGCCAAGGTGTGCAACCAGCACGGCGTCGAAACCCTGGCCCACGACGCCACCACCCTCGGCCCCGAATACGGCACCCTCGTGCCCATGCGCTACATGAACGCCGACCAGCACTTCAAGGCCGTCTCGGTCTCGGCGCTGTGCCAGTCGCACTACCTCAACGACAGCGCGCGCCTCGGCTGGGCCATGCGCAAGGCCGTCGAAGACCACTACGACGGCACCGTCGCCTTCTTCGCCAGCGGCTCCCTCAGCCACCGCTTCGCGCAGAACGGCCTTGCGCCCGACTTCGCCTTCAAGATCTGGACCCCCTTCCTCGAAACGCTCGACCGCCGCGTCGTCGAGATGTGGGAGCAGGGCGAGTGGAAAGCCTTCTGCGAAATGCTGCCCGAGTACGCCGCCAAGGGCCACGGCGAAGGCTTCATGCACGACACCGCCATGATGCTCGGCGCCCTCGGCTGGAGCGACTACGACGGCCAGGCCGAGGTCATCACCCCGTACTTCGGCGCCTCCGGCACCGGCCAGATCAACGCCGTCTTCCCCGTCACGCCGCAGACCGGCGCGGCCATCCCCGCCGCACAGGCCTCGTCGGCCAAGGGATACCAGGCCGTCTCCCGACTCTGAGAACGCCACCCATGCCGCACCTCGTCATCCTCTACACCCCCAACCTCGACAAGCCCGCCAGAGAAGGCGGTACCGACATGGGCGCGCTCTGCCGCGAGCTGTGCGACGCCATGCTCGCGGTGCGCGACGAGGCCGACAAGCAGGTCTTCCCCACCGGTGGCACGCGCGTGCTGGCCTACCCGGCGGCGCACAGCGCCATCTCGGACGGCGGCGCGGCCGGCATCGCCGCCGGCCTGGGGGGCGACTACGCCTTCGTCTACATGAACGTGCGCATGGCCCAGGGCCGCAGCGCCGTCACCCACCAGCGCGTGGGCGAGGCGCTGCAGGCCGTGGTGAAGGCGCACTTCGCCGTGCAGCTCGCCACGCGCGCCATCGGCATCACCGTGCAAGTGGACGAGGGCCACGAGGTGTTCGACGCCAAGACCAGTTCCCTGCACCCGCTGTTCAACCGGAGCTGACCCCATGCTCGACGACACCCTCATCCAGCGGCTCGCGGCCGAGCTCGACGCTTCGGAACGCAGCCGCGTGCCGCTGGAGCACTTCTCCAAACGCTTTCCCGGCATGACGGTCGACGACGGCTACCGCGTCGGCCGTGCCTGGGTGGGCCTGCAGGTGGCCGCCGGCAAGCAGGTGATCGGCCACAAGATCGGCCTCACCAGCCGCGCCATGCAGATCTCCAGCCAGATCGACGAGCCCGACTACGGCACCCTGCTCGACAGCATGCGCTTCACCGCCTCGGCGGGCGAGGTGCTGCAGATCCCGACGTCGCGCTTCATCGCGCCGCGCGTGGAGGTGGAGCTCGCCTTCGTGCTCAAGTCGCCTCTGCAGGGCAAGGACGTGACGGTGGAAGACGTGCTCGCGGCCACCGAGTACGTGACGCCCGCCATCGAGATCATCGATGCGCGCATCGAGCAGTTCGACCGCCACACCAAGGTGATGCGCAAGGTGTTCGACACCATCAGCGACAACGCGGCCAACGCCGGCATCGTGATCGGCGAGGGCGATCTGCGTTACCGCGCCGACCCGTTCACCCTCGACCTGCCCTGGTGCGGCGCCATCCTGCGGCAGAACGGCGTGGTGGAAGAAACCGGCTTGGCCGCCGGGGTGCAAGGCCACCCGGCGGTCGGCATCGCCTGGCTGGCGCACAAGCTCGCGCCCTGGGGCGAATCGCTTCAGCCTGGCCAGATCGTGCTGGCCGGTTCGTTCACCCGGCCGGTTGCCGCCCGCCAGGGCGACCTGTTCGAGGCCGACTACGGCCCGCTCGGCAGTCTTCGGTTCCAGTTCGTCTGAGTTTCTCTCCCCACCCCATGCAAACCCCCGTCAACCCCTTCAAACAGGCGCTCGCCGAGCGCCGCGCGCAAATCGGCTTCTGGCTCGGCCTGCGCAACCCCTACAGCGCGGAAATCTGCGCCGGTGCCGGCTTCGACTGGCTGCTGATCGACGGCGAGCACTCGCCCAACGGCCTGCAGGACCTGCTGTCGCAGGCCCAGGCCATCGCCGCCTACCCGGGCGCGCACGCCATCGCGCGCGTGCCCGTGGGCGATGCGGCGATCATCAAGCAGTACCTCGACGTCGGCCTGCAGACCCTGCTGGTGCCCATGGTGGACACGCCCGAGCAGGCGGCCCAACTGGTGCGCGCCTGCCGCTACCCGCAGAACGACGGCCAGGGCGGCGTTCGCGGCATGGCCGGCGCCCGGGCCTCGCGCTGGGGCCGTTACCCGAACTACGCGAAAGAGGCCAACGCCCAGGTCTGCCTGCTGGTGCAGGCGGAGACGCGCGAGGCCCTGCAGCAGCTTGATGCCATCGCGGCCACGCCCGGCGTGGACGGCGTCTTCATCGGTCCGGCCGACCTTTCCGCCTCGCTCGGCCACGTGGGCGACCCGGGCCACCCCGAGGTGCAGGTCGCGATCGAGGACGCTATCGCGCGCATCCTGCGCGCCGGCAAGGCGCCCGGCATCCTGACCACCGACGAGGCCCAGGCGCGCCACTACCTCGCCTTGGGCGCGGTGTTCGTGGCCGTGGGGCTGGACACCCAGATCCTCGCGCGCCAGACCAGCGCCCTGGCCGCGCGCTTCAAGACCGATGCGCCCGCCGTGCCTGCCCAGGCCAAGGGCAGTGTGTACTAGGAGACCACCCCCATGAACGCCGCCCTGCCCACCACCACCGCCACGCCCGCCGGCATGCACCCGGACGAATGGGCCGCGCGCGTCGAGCTCGCCGCCTGCTACCGCGTCTTCGCCATGCTGGGCTGGACCGAGATGATCTACAACCACATCACGCTGCGCCTACCCGCCAGCGTGACGGGGGAGGAAGAAGGCCGACCCGCCGCCGGGCCGCCCCAAGGCGGGGCAGCCCCCTCGGGGGGCAGCGAACCACGCGAAGCGGGGAGCGTGGGGGCCTGTGGAAAGCAGTTCTTGATCAACCCCTTCGGCCTGCACTACAGCGAGGTCACGGCGCGCAACCTGGTGAAGATCAACCTGCAGGGCGACGTGCTCGACGGTTCGCCGCACCCGGTCAACCCGGCCGGTTTCACGGTGCATGCCGCCATCCACGACGGCCTGCCCGGTGCGCACTGCGTGATGCACACCCACACCACCGCCGGCGTGGCCGTCGCCTGCCTGAAGGACGGCCTGCAGCAGACCAACTTCTACACCGCGCAGCTGCACGGCATGGTGGCGTACCACACCTTCGAAGGCATCACCATCCACGCGGACGAAGCGCCGCGCCTGCTCAAAAGCATTGGTGACCGCCCGGCCGTGATCCTGCGCAACCACGGCCTGCTGGCCTGGGGCGCCACCCTGCCGCAGACCTTCGCCATCCTCTGGACGCTGCAGCGCGCCTGCGAAATCCAGATGGCGCACGTTCTCGATGGGCGGCGCGCAGGCGGCCCTGCCGGTGCCCGAGGCCATTGCGGAAAAATGCACGCGCGACGCGCTGCAGTTCAACCCCCACCACGGCGCCGGCCGTGACGTGTTCGACGCGCTGGTCCGGCAGGTGAACCGCCTGGACCGCAGCTACCTGGAGTGAGCCCTTGACCTCTTCCCCTGACTTTCAGCGCGTGGCGATCGTCGGCGCGGGCGCCATCGGCGGCTGGCTCGGCGTGCGGCTCTCGCACACCGGTTGCATCGTGAGCGCGCTCGCGCGCGGCGAGACGCTCGCGGCCCTGCAGCGCGATGGCCTGCAGCTGCACCAGGACGGCCAGCTGCAGGGCGCGCCGGTGCAGGCCGCCGCCAGCGCCGTGACCCTGGGCGTGCAGGACCTCGTGATCGTGGCCGTGAAGGCCCCTTCGCTGCCCGACCTCGCGCGCGGCATCGCGCCGCTGATCGGCCGCCACACCGTGGTGCTCACCGCCATGAACGGCGTGCCCTGGTGGTTCTTCAACGGCTTTGGCGGCGAGCGTGCCGGCACGCGCCTGAAAACGGTGGACCCCGAGGGGGAGATCGAGCGTTGCATCCCGGCGCGCCACGTCATCGGCGGCGTGGTGCACGCGAGCTGCTCGGTGGACGCGCCCGGCGTGATCCGCCACCACTTCGGCAACGGCCTCATTCTTGGCGAGCCTTCGGGCGAGTCCAGCGAGCGGGTGGCGGCCCTGGCCGAGCTGCTGCGGCGCGCCGGGCTCAACGCCACGGTGTCGCCGCAGATCCAGAAAGACGTCTGGTACAAGCTCTGGGGCAACATGACGGTGAACCCCGTGAGCGCACTCACCGGCGCCACCACCGACCGCATCCTGGGTGACCCACTGGTGCGCGACTTCATCAGCCGCGTCATGCTCGAGGCCAAGGACATCGGGGCGCGCATCGGCATCCCGATCGACCAGCAGCCCGAAGACCGCCACGCGGTCACGCTCAAGCTCGGCGCGTTCAAGACCTCGATGCTGCAGGACGTGCAGGCGCACAAGCCGGTGGAACTCGACGCCCTGGTGACCGTGGTGCGCGAACTCGGCCAGCTCACCGGCGTGCCCACGCCGTTCACCGACGCGCTGCTGGGCCTCTCGCGCCTGCAGGCGCAGACGCTGAACCTCTACCCCTCAGCCCAGTAACGCTGGGAACAGCTTCACCAGGCCGGTCGCCATCACCTCGACCGACAGCGCGGCCAGGATCAGGCCCATCAGCCGCGTCATCACGTTGATGCCGGTCTGGCCCAGGAAGCGCGCGATCGGCTCGGCCAAGGTGAAGCAGATGGCCGTGGCCAGGGCGATCACCACGCCGTAACCCACCAGCGCGGCGTGCTGGAAGAAGGTCTTGGCCTGGTCGGCGTAGATCACCACGGTGGACATGGTGGCCGGCCCGGTGAGCAGCGGGATGGTCAGCGGCACCACCGCGATGGAGGTGCGCGCCGAGGTGTCGCTCAGTTCCTGGTCGGTGGCCTTGGCCTCCGCCGGCCGCGCGTTGAGCATGGACAGTGCCGAGGTCAGCAGCAGCATGCCGCCGCCGACCTGGAAGCTCGCGAGCGAGATGCTGAAGAACTCCAGGATCTGCAGGCCGATGACGGCGCAGGTGGCGATCACCGCGAAGGCGCTGAAGGCCGAGATCATCACCGTGCGCTGCCGCTGCTGGCGCGAGAAGCCCTGCGTGTAGTGGATGAAGAAGGGCACGATCGCCAGCGGGTTGACGATCGCCAGCAGGGTGATGAGTGGCTTGAAATCCATGCCCAGGATTGTGGGGCATGGCCGCCTGATCAGGCGGCCGGCTGGCCAGGCTCGCGTCGCCGGAACATGCCGTAGCCCTCCATGTAGAGCACCTTGTCGCCGTGCTGGTTGAACATCTCCCAGGTGGTGCGCACCAGGCCCACGTCCAGGCGCTTGCTCATGGGGCGTTTTTCCAGGATCGTGTGCTGCAACCGCAGCGTGTCGCCCGGGAACACCGGCTTGAGCCACTTCACGCTCTCCAGGCCGGGCGAGCCCAGGCTGGAGCTTTCGTTGAGGAAGTTGGTCACCATCAGCCGCATCGCCATGGCGCAGGTGTGCCAGCCGCTGGCGCTGAGCGCGCCGAACACCGAGGCTTTGGCGGCCTCGGCGTCGAGGTGGAAGGGTTGCGGGTCGAACTGGCGCGCGAAGGCCACCGTCTCCTCTTCGGTCGGCGTGATGGTGCCCAGGTCGCGTGTCTCGCCGACCTGCAGGTCTTCCCACCAGTACTTGATGTGCGAGGTGTCGGGGGTGTTTGTGGTCGTGGTCATGTCAGCGTCCTCCAGAGACGTCCATCAGGGTCATGGTGGTGTAGCTCGCGGCGTCGGACAGCAGCCAGACGATGGCCTGCGCCACTTCGTCGGCCCGGCCGCCGCGCTGCATGGGCACCAGGTGTTTCAGGTCACGCACCCGGTCGGGCAGGCCGCCCGAGGCGTGGATCCCGGTCTCGATCAGCCCCGGGCGCACCGCGTTGACGCGCACGCCCTCGCTGGCGACTTCCCGCGCCAGGCCGATGGTGAAGGCGTCGATCGCGCCCTTGGCCGCCGCGTAGTCCACGTACTGGCCGGCCGAGCCCAGGCGCGAGGCCGCGCTGGAGAGGTTCACGATGGACCCGCCTTCGCCGCCGTGTTTTGTGCTCATGCGGCGCACCGCCTCGCGCGCGCACAGCATCGAGCCGATCACGTTGATGTCGAACATGCGGCGCCAGCGCGCCACGCTCATCTCGTCCACGCGGGCCGTCACGTCGACCACGCCCGCGTTGTTCACCAGGCCGTGCAGGCGGCCGAGCTTGGCGTCGATCTTCGCGAACATCGCGAGCACCTGCTCTTCGTCCGCCACATCGGCCTGCACGCTCATGGCCGTGCCGCCCTCGGCGCGGATCGCGCGCACCACCTCGTCGGCCGAGAGCGAGTTCGCGGTGTAGTTCACCGCCACCGCCCAGCCCTGCCGCGCGGCCAGCCCGGCGGTGGCCGCGCCGATGCCGCGCCCGCCCCCGGTGACCAGCAGCGCCCGGCCTGTCATCTCAGCCATAACCCGTCTCCTGCAGAATGTGGTGGCATCGCGTACAACACGGGCTCGCCACCGAGCTTGCCATTACAACAGCGACAGGAGACCGACATGCGTCGCACAGTCGACTATTACTTCGTCCCGCAAAGCCCCTGGGCCTACCTGGGCCACGCGCGTTTTGCGGCCTTGCTGCGCGAGACCGGCACGGCCGTGCGCGTGCGGCCCATGGACCTGGGCAAGATCTTCCCGCTGTCCGGCGGGCTGCCCCTGCAGAAGCGCGCGCCGCAGCGCCAGGCCTACCGCCTGCTCGAGCTGCGCCGCTTCAGCGAGGCGCTGGACATCCCGCTCCACCCCGAGCCCCGCTTCTTTCCCGTGGCGGGCGACCCCGCCGCGCGGCTGATCACCGCCGTGGCCCAGCACGACGGCGACGAGGCCGCGATGCGCCTGACCGGCGCGGTGCTGGCCGCCGTCTGGGCACAGCAGCGCGACATCGCCGACGACGCCACGCTGGCGGCCCTGCTGGCCGAGACCGGTCTGGATGCCGCGCGGCTGGCGCAATCCCGGCAGCCCGAGGTGCAGGCGCGCTACGACGGGCACACGCAGGCCGCCATCGACCTCAGCGTGTTCGGCGCGCCCAGCTACGTCATCGACGGTGAACTGTTCTGGGGCCAGGACCGCCTCGACTTCGTGGCGCGCCGGCTGCGCGCCTGACTTTTTCAACCCGACAACAGGAGAAACACCATGGGTCAGACGATCGAACTCACCTCCGCCGACGGCTTCAAATGCCCGGCCTACGTGGCCCAGCCCAGCGGCAAGGCCAAGGGCGGCCTGGTGCTGCTGCAGGAAATCTTCGGCTTGAACTCGCACATCCGCTCGGTGGCCGACGGCTACGCGGCCGATGGGTACTTCGTGGTCGCGCCGCACACCTTCCACCGCGCCAAGCCCGGTGTGGAACTCGGCTACACCGAGGCCGACATGAAGGCCGGCATGGAGCTCAAGGCCGCCGTGGAAGGCCTGCCGGCGCCGGGCGTGATGCCCGACATCCAGGCCGCGATCCAGCACGCGGCGCAGGCCGGCAAGGTCGGCATCCTCGGCTACTGCTGGGGTGGCCTGCTCACCTGGCGTTCGGCCAGCGCGCTGCAGGGACTGTCCGCCGCCGCGCCGTACTACGGTGGCGGCATGACGGTGGGCGCGGAGCTCGAGCGCCGGCCCACCGTGCCGGTGATGGTGCATTTCGGCGCGCAGGACCACTGGATTCCGCTCGACACGGTGGAGGCCTTCAAGAAGGCCCAGCCCGGCGTGACGGTGCACGTGTACGACGCCAACCACGGCTTCAACTGCGACCAGCGCGGCTCGTACAACGAGGCGGCGGCCAAGCTGGCGCGCGAGCGCACGCTGGCTTTCTTCGCGCAACACCTGGGCTGACACCGTGTGGCGCGCCGCGGCATCGCTGGGGCTGCTGATCGGGGCCTGCGCGGGCGTGGCGGCCGCCGACTACAGCGGCCCGCTGTTCGACGCGCACCTGCACTACAACAACGAAGCCTGCACGCACGACACACCGGCCCCGGGCTGCCCGCACCCCATGGCCGATGTGCTCGACCGCATGCAGCGCAACGGGGTGCGCGCCATCGTCGCCAACTCGCGGCCCAACGACGGCACCAAGGCGCTGGCCAGCGCGCGCGAGCAGACGCGCAAGGCCGGTGTCGCGGTCGTGCCCTTCGTGCGCCTGTACCGCGACCGCGCCGACTACAACAACTGGTTCCGCGACCCCACCATCGTCGAAATGGTCAACGCCGAACTCCAGCGCGGCACGCCCGCCGGGCCCTACCGCGGCCTGGGCGAATTCCACCTGTACGACAGCGCCAACGCCAATGGCCCGGTGGCGAAACAGCTCATGGCCCTGGCCGAAGAGAAGGACCTTGCCATCCTCGCGCACGTGGACGATGCGGCGATCGACTTGCTGATGGCCAACACGCCTTCCAAGGGCCGCAGGTCGCTCCTGATCTGGGCCCACACCGGCATCGGTGGCACGCCGGTGGCGCGGGTGGACGAACTCTTCGCGCGTTACCCGCGCCTGGTGGGCGAGCTGTCGTACCGCCCCGGCCTGACCTGCGCCGACGGCCAGCTCTGTCCCGAATGGCGCGCGCTGCTGCTCAAGTACCCGGACCGTTTCCTGATCGGCTCGGACACCTGGATCAACCAGCGCTGGTTGTACTACGACGAGCTCATGAAGGGCTACCGCACCTGGCTGGGCGGGCTGCCGGCCGACGTGGCGCGGCGCATCGCCTGGGACAATGGCGCGAAGCTCTTTGGCGTGCCCCCACCCACCCCTTGAATCCCATGATCCAACTGCACTTCGCCCCCAGCAGCGCCGCCATGGTGCCGCACATCCTGCTCGAAGAAATCGGCGTGCCCTACGAGCGCGTGCTGGTCGACAAACAGAACGGTGGGCACAAGACGCCGGCCTACCTCGCGCTCAACCCGAACGGCCTGATCCCGGTGCTGGTCGACGGTGATCTGGTGCTGTATGAAACGGCCGCGATCTGCCTGCACCTGAGCGACACTCACCCGAAGGCCGCGTTGATGCCACCCATGGACACGCGCGACCGTGCCCATGCCTACAAGTGGCTCATGTGGCTGACCAACACGCTGCAGGCCACGCTCATCGTCTACTTCTACCCCGAGCGCTGGGCCGATACCGGGCACACCGAGGTCGCCGCGGAAGTGCAGCGCAACGCCCAGGCCCGCGTGGGGCCGCTGCTCAACCAGCTGGATGCCGAAATCGAACGCCGTGGCGGTCCATGGTTCATGGGCGAGCAGTTCACGCTGCTCGATGCCTACGTGTTCACGCTGTGCCGCTGGACGCGCAACTTCCCCAGCGCGCCGGCGCGGGACCGTCAGCACCTGGGCCCGTACCTGCAGCGCATGCTGGCAAGGCCATCGGTGCAGCGGGTGCTGGCCAATGAGGGCCTGGCGCCGCCTTACGTGTGAGGCTTCAGCGGCTTGTGCGCACCAGGTAGCGCTTGCGCCAGAACAGCACGCCGAGCACCACGGCGGTCAGTGCCATGGAGCCGATGGCCCACCAGAAGCCGGTCTGCTGGTGCAGCAGCGGGATGAACTGGAAGTTCATGCCGAAGATGCCCGCGATCAGGTTCAGCGGCAGGAAGATGGCGGTCAGTGCGGTGAGCGTGCGCATGATGTCGTTGGTGCGGTTGCTCTGCGCCGAGAAGTGCATCTGCACCGCGGTTTCCGCGTTCTGCTCCAGCCGGCGCACGTGGTGCACCACGCGCTCGATGTGCTCGAGCACATCGCGCGAACGCACCTTGAGCAGCTCCAGCCCGCGTTGCCCGCCGATCGCGTCGGTCGGCTCCCAGGTGGCGAGGTTCTCGTTCCAGTCCTGGATGGCGGAACGCTGGTCCTCGCAGATCTCGTCGAGCTGGTGCAGCGAGATGCGCGCGTCCAGCAGCGAGCCCCAGTTGCTGAAGCGGGCCTTGGGCATCAGCAGTTCGGTCTGCCAGTGGTCGAGCTGGCGCGTGAGCTCGCGGCGCAGCGCGAGGTAGCCGTCGACCATCTGGTTGACGATGCGCAGCATCAGGTCGGCCGGGCTGGGCGGCAGGTGCACGCCGGCCGCGCGCGAAGCGGCGGTGGCGGCCGAGAGCAGCCGCGTGGCGTACTGTTCCAGCGCCTGGCAGCCGACGGGGTGCACCGTGAGCAGCACGCGGTCGAACACCGCGAAGCCCACCGGGCTGGTGTCGATGCGCCGCAGCACGGGCGGGCCGCCGCGTTTGACGGACTGGGTGAGCACCTCGCCGGGGTGGGCGAGGTCGGTCTCGCTGTGGCCGGCGGCCAGCCGGCGGAACACCAGGATGTCGTACTGCGAGGTGTAGTCGTAGTGCGAGGGCAGCTGGTTGTTCAGCAGGTCGGCGATGTGCAGGTCCACCAGGGTCATGCCGCACAGCACCTGCAGGGTGGACTGCACCGCGCCCTGTTCCAGCTCGAACTCGCGCCGCCCGCAGGCGATCCAGATGTAGCCTTTCTCCGGCAACACCATGGGCAGGGCGCCGGATTCGTTCACCGAGCCGGGCAGGACGTGGAAGATGCGCATGGTGGGGTGGGTGCCTGGTGTCAGCCGCGCAGCAGGCGCGCCGCGTCGCGCGCGAAGTAGGTGAGCACGCCGTCGGCGCCCGCGCGCTTGAAGGCCAGCAGGCTTTCCATCATCACCGCGTCGTGGTCCAGCCAGCCGTTGAGGGCGGCGGCCTTGAGCATGGCGTACTCGCCGCTGACCTGGTAGGCGAAGGTCGGCACGCCGAACTCGTCCTTGACCCGGCGCACGATGTCCAGGTAGGGCATGCCGGGTTTGACCATCACCATGTCGGCGCCTTCGGCCAGGTCCAGCGCCACCTCGCGCAGGGCTTCGTTGGAGTTGCCCGGGTCCATCTGGTAAACCTTCTTGTCGGCTTTGCCCAGGTTGGTGGCGGAGCCGACCGCGTCGCGGAAAGGGCCGTAGAAGGCGCTGGCGTACTTGGCGCTGTAGGCCATGATGCGCGTGTGCACCAGGCCGTTGGCCTCGAGCGCGGTGCGGATGGCGCCGATGCGCCCGTCCATCATGTCGCTGGGGGCGACCATGTCCACGCCCGCCTGCGCCTGCGTCAGGGCCTGCTTCACCAGGATCTCCACCGTGGGGTCGTTCAGGATGTAGTTGTGCTCGTCGAGCACGCCGTCCTGTCCGTGGCTGGTGTAGGGGTCCAGCGCCACGTCGGTCATCACACCGAGCTGCGGGAAGCGCTTCTTCAGCTCACGCACCACGCGCGGCACCAGCCCGTCCGGATTCAGGGCCTCCTGGCCGTCCGGCGTCTTGAGCGACTGGTCGATCACCGGGAACAGCGCCATGGCCGGGATGCCCAGCGCCACGCAGTCCTCGGCCACTGGCAGCAGCAGGTCCAGGCTCAGGCGCTCCACGCCCGGCATCGAGGTCACGGCTTCGCGCCTGTTCTGGCCGTCCAGCACGAACACCGGGTAGATCAGGTCGGCCGGGCTGAGGCGGTGCTCACGCACCAGGTCGCGGGAAAAGGCATCCCGGCGCAGGCGGCGGGGGCGGCTGTGGGGGTAGGGGGCGGGGGCGTGCATGCGCGTATTGTGGCAAACGCCCCTTTTCGCCGTGTTAAGGCCGCCGCGACGCGGCTTGCCCGGCTGAACTGGGAAAGTTGACAGGGGGCTGGGCGCCCGAAAATGCGCCGCAGGTGTGGTGAACTCCACGGTAAGAAGAAAATACTGGTCTCCGAGTGCTCACCATCCGGCGTGTCAGCCGCTATTCTTCAGTCAACACATCTTGTTACTGATCCGCGGGAGACCCTGCGCACCACCAGTCCGCCCATGTTGACCACCAAAAAGCCCTCTTCGCACAGCTTTGCCAACACCAAGCCCAGCGCCAGTGAGCCCGAGTCGTGGTCGCTGGACGAGCATTGGCCGACCCTGTTGTCCGGCTTGGCCGATCAGGTCACGGAAGGGGTGAGTGCACTGCAGAACACCATCGATCTCCTGCTGAGCAAGGGCACCATCAGCCGGCAGGAGCACCGGGCGCTGAGCATCCCGGCCGAGCGCATCAAGCAGTCCGGCGTCAGCGCGCAGCAGATCCACCGCTTCTATGGCGGGCGCATCCGGCAATCGCATGAAAAGGTGGGCATGGCCGACCTGGTGGAAGGCGTGCTGCAGGAGCGCAAGAAGGAATTTGCCGTGCTGGGCATCGAGATGCGGCGCAAGCTCAAGCCGGTCGAGGTGCTGGTGGACCCGACCGTGGCCCACACCTTCGTCAACGCCGTGCTCGACTGGGGGCTGCCGTTCGGCAGTCGCATGGACGTTCGCATGGACACCAATGCCTGGCCGCGGCACGCCCGGTTGCAGTTGCGCGTCTCCAACGACGGCGCACCCCCATCGAGCCACGCGTCGGCGGACAGCCTGAGCTGGCTGCTGGTGCGCCAGATCGCGCTCGCGGCCGGCGGCATCGAAATCGACCGCCAGGTCACCGACGATGGCGTGAACTTCACCGCCCTGTTCAGCCGCACGGTGCAGGCGGTGGACGGCATCTCGGCCGTGGACCTCTCAGACGACCATTCCTCGATGTTCAAATCGCTGTCCGGCGTGTATGTGCTGACCATCTCGCCCACGTTGCAGATCCGCGCCGATGTGCGCGACGCCTTGCGCGAGATCGGCATCGGTTCGGACAGCGTGGTCGACTTCCGGCAGGCGCGCGAGGCGATCCTCTCCCGCATGCCCAACCTCATCGTCGTGGATGCCGGGATCAAGGACGAAGGCTTCGATCAGTTCCGCCGCGAACTGCTGCGCGAAGTGTTGGAGTTCCCCTTCGTCGAGATCTCGCCGGACGACAGCTCGTTCGACATGTCGGGCTTTGGTGAGTTCTCCATGGCCAAGGTGGGGCGGGGTAACATCCGCGAAGCCCTGGGCACGGCGGTGATGTTTGAACTCGCCAAAATGATGTGACCTGTTCCGCCTACAACAAAAAATCGAACAGAACAATGTCAGAACTGACAGGTCCTCTTGGTTTCCGCCCCTTCTTGGTGTAATATTTCTGTCGAGCTTGCCGAAAGGTCGGCTCCCCGCTTTTCCTCCCTGAGCGGGTGCCTTAGTGTGTGACAGCAAAAAGGCTTCCTGACCCGGCCCGAAAGGCCGGGTTTTTTTTGCCCTGTCAATTCTGGCGATTTGCCCGCCTCGACCCGTTCCCTGAAGCCCCGGGGCTACACTGCCCGGATGCTCTGGGTCAAGTCCTTCCACATCGTTTTCGTGGCCAGCTGGTTTGCCGGCTTGTTCTACCTGCCGCGCATCTTCGTGAACCTGGCGATGGTGCCTCCCGAGAGCGTCGCGGAGCGTGAGCGCCTGCTTCTGATGGCGCGCAAGCTGATGCGTTTCACCACCATTCTGGCGGTGCCGGCCCTGGCCCTGGGGCTGTGGCTCTGGCTGGGCTACGGCATTGGCCGGGGGGCGGGCAACGGCTGGATGCACGCCAAGCTTGCCGCGGTCGTCCTCATCCTGGGCTATCACCATGCCTGCGGCCTGCTGTTGCGCCGGTTCGTGAAAGGTACCCAGCGGCGCAGCCACGTCTGGTACCGCTGGTTCAACGAAGTGCCTGTGATCCTGCTGGTGGCCGTGGTGGTGCTGGTGGTGGTCAAGCCCTTCTGACGCTTTGAAAACCCGCTCCTCCGCCTGGCCGCTGGCACTGTTGTTTGCTGGTGTGGTGGTGTACGCCAGCCTGTACCCCTTCACGGGATGGCGCGTGCAGGGCGTGTCGCCGTTGGCCTTCCTGTGGGCGCCGCTGCCGCAGTACTGGACCGGTTTTGATGTGGCCTCCAACCTGCTGGGCTATGCCCCCCTGGGTTTTTTGTTGAGCCTGGCGATGCTGCGATCGGGCTGGGGGCGGTGGTCCTGGTGGTTGGCGTTCGGGGTGTCGGCCTTGTTGTCCCTGGCGGTGGAGACTCTGCAGAATTACCTGCCGATGCGGGTGCCGTCCAATGTCGACTTCGTGCTCAACAGCGCTGGCGCGGCCCTCGGCGCCGCCTGTGCCTGGGGCTTGGAGCGCCTGGGGGTGCTGCGCCACTGGAGCCAGTTTCGCGCCAACTGGTTCGAGCCCTCGGCCCACGGCAGCCTGGTGCTGCTGGCGCTCTGGCCGTTTGCGCTGCTCTACCCGCTGTCGGTGCCGTTTGGTCTGGGTCAGGTCTGGGATCGGCTGGAGGCTGGCCTGGTGCTCTTGCTGGAGGACACCCCTTTTCTGACCTGGGTGCCCGTGCGCCTGGAAGCTCCCGACCCGCTCAGCCCGCTGGCCGAGGCCTTTTGCATTTCGCTGTGCTTGCTGTCGCCTTTGCTGATGGGGTTTGCCGAAATGCGATCGGTGCTGCGCCGGGTCTTCTTCCTGCTGATGTTCTTTCTGGCCGCGGCGGGCGCGGCGGGCCTGTCGGCCGCCCTCACCTATGGGCCATCCCATGCCTGGGCGTGGGTCAGTCCGCAGGCCACCATGGGCCTGGTCATGGCGGTGCTGCTGGGCCTGGCGATGCTGGGGCTCCCGCGCCGGTTGTGCAACGTGGTGATGCTGCTGACCCTGGCGGTGTCGCTGACGCTCCTCAACCTCGCGCCCGACAGCCCCTACTTCGCGCAGTCGCTGGAAGTCTGGGAGCAGGGGCGCTTCATCCGTTTCCACGGAATTTCGCAGTGGCTGGGCTGGCTGTGGCCCTTCGCCGCCCTGATCTTCGGCCTGCGCGTGGTCGCGCGTGCACCGCTGGCCTCGGAGCGGACCACTAAAATTCCGCCATGAGCGAAAACAAGTCCTACTACGAGCGGCACATCTTCTTCTGCCTCAATCAGCGAGAAGGCGGCGAAGCCTCGTGCGCCCAGCACCGGGCGCAGGCCGCATTCGATCGCTGCAAGTCGCAGGCCAAGGCGCTGGGCCTGTCGGGCGCGGGCAAGGTGCGCGTCAACAAGGCAGGATGCCTGGACCGCTGTGCCGGCGGCCCGATCGCCGTCGTGTACCCGGAGGCGGTCTGGTACAGCTACGTGGATGAGCACGACATCGATGAAATCGTGCAATCGCACCTGCGCGACGGTGTGGTGGTGCAACGCCTGCTGACGCCACCGGACGTGGGGCGCTGAGGCGCGATGAACGCACAAACCGAGTTTCTGTCGATCGTTGGCCCCGCGGGCCAGCTGGAGCTGGCGATCGACCGCCCCACGGAAGCGGCGCGAGGCACCGCCGTGATTGCCCACCCCCATCCCTTGCACGGTGGCACGCTGACCAACAAGGTGGTCCAGACCCTGGCGCGGGCCTGCGTGCAAGCCGGCTGGACCGCGGTGCGCTTCAACTTTCGCGGAGTCGGCCAGAGCGAGGGTGTCTACGACGAAGGGCGCGGCGAGCTCGACGATCTGATGGCGGTGATCGAGGCGCAGGCGCCAAGCGGCCCGCTGTGCCTGGCCGGCTTTTCGTTCGGCTCTTTCGTGACCAGCCATGCCGCCGCCCGGCTGCACGACTCGCGGGACATTCAGCACCTGGTGCTGATCGGGACCGCGGCCAGCCGTTTCGAGGTGGCGCCGGTGGCGGCGGAACTTCATGCCCGCACGCTGGTCGTTCATGGCGAGCAGGACGACACGGTGCCCTTGTCGTCCGTCATGGACTGGGCCCGCCCCCAATCGCTGCCGGTGCTGGTGGTGCCCGGTGGCGGCCATTTCTTCCACGGCCAGCTCCCGTTGTTGCGGGATCTGGTGCTGCGTCACCTGCGGGCCTGACCGCTCGCGGGTTCTCTTGTTTTCCCCTTTGAAGGACCGGATTTTGTTGCGTCGTCTCTTTTCCCGTTTTCTGTTGTGCCTGTCCCTCGGTGTGATGGTGCCCGCGCTGGCGCAGATGCCCGCCCCGCCCGAGGTGGCCGCGCGCGCCTACCTGCTGCTGGACGCGACCTCCGGCCAAGTGCTCGCCTCCAAGGACCCGGACCAGGCGGTCGAGCCCGCGTCGCTGACCAAGCTCATGACTGCCTACCTGGTGTTTGACGCGCTCAAGGCCGGCAAGATCAGCCTCACCCAGACCTTTGGCGTGAGCGAGCGCGCCTGGAAGATGCCCGGATCGCGCATGTTCATCGACCCCAAGATGCAGGTGCCGGTGGAGGATCTGATCAAGGGCATGATCGTGCAGTCGGGCAACGACGCGACGGTGGCGCTCGCCGAGGGCGTGGCCGGGTCGGTCGAACGCTTCGTGCAGCTCATGAACGAACAGGCCAAGGCCCTGGGCATGGCGTCCACCACCTACCGCAACGTGGAAGGCCTCACCGAAGCCGGTCATACCACCACCGCGCGCGACTTGCGCAACGCTGGCCACGCGCCTGATGGCCGACTTCCCCCAGTACGTGCCGTACTACGCCATCCAGCGCTACCGCTACCCGGGCACGCCCGCCGCCAACGACACCAACCGCAACCTGCTGCTGTTCCGCGACCCGAGCGTGGACGGCCTGAAAACCGGGCACACCAACGCGGCCGGCTATTGCCTGGTCGCCACCGCGCGCCGGCAGGTGCCAGGCCTGGGTGAGGGTGCCCAAGGGCAGCGGCGCCTGATCAGCGTGCTGCTGGGTGCATCCAGCGAAAACGCCCGCGCCGCCGAAAGCCAGAAACTGCTCAACTGGGGCTACACCGCGTTCGACGCCGTGCGCCTGATCCCCGTTGGTCAGCCGGTGGCGACGCCCCGCATCTGGAAGGGCAAGGCCGATCAGGTCCGCCTGGGCCGGGCCGAAGGCGTGGTTGTGTCGGTGCCCGCGGGCGAGGGCGCCAAGCTCAAGTCCGAGGTGGTCCGCCCCGATCCGCTGGTGGCGCCCCTGATGAAAGGGCAGTCCGTCGGCACGCTGCGCGTGACCACCGCCAGCGGCGCCACGGTGGCTGAAATCCCGTTGACCGTGCTCGAGACGGTCGAGGAAAGCGGCATCTTCGGCCGCGCGTGGGACGCGATCCGCCTCTGGATCCAGTGACGCTTCGAGCTCCACGGCCCTTCCGAGGGCTCGCATTGTCAGAAAATCGGCCACGTGCTACAGTAGAGGGCTTTTCGGAATCTTCCGAGGAGTTTTCGTTTTCGCTTTTTTCAAACGTTTAGGGACGTTTTAATGCCAACCATCAATCAACTCGTGCGCCACGGCCGGGAGGTCGAAAAGACCAAATCCAAGAGCCCGGCCATGGAAAACTCTCCGCAGCGTCGCGGTGTGTGCACCCGTGTGTACACCACGACCCCCAAGAAGCCCAACTCCGCTCTGCGCAAGGTTGCCAAGGTGCGCCTGACCAACGGTTTTGAGGTGATCTCCTACATCGGCGGTGAAGGCCACAACCTCCAGGAACACAGCGTCGTGCTGGTCCGTGGCGGTCGTGTCAAGGACTTGCCCGGTGTGCGTTACCACATCGTGCGCGGTTCGCTCGATCTGCAAGGCGTGAAAGATCGCAAGCAGTCGCGCTCCAAGTACGGTGCCAAGCGCCCCAAGAAGGCCTGATCGTTCGAAATTTCCGGTGTTTGTTCCGCCTGGCAGGTGGTTCAAGCGCAGTGGCCCACAACACGGAATGGTCCGTGCGGGTCGAGTAAGTGAGAGTTTTGCATGACTCTCGCGGCCCCTGAAAAGGTGCCAACTGAAGCAATATGAGGTGAAAAAATGCCACGTCGTCGCGAAGTCCCTAAACGTGAAATCCTGCCGGATCCCAAGTTCGGCAATGTCGAGCTCTCCAAGTTCATGAACGTGATCATGGAAGGCGGCAAGAAGGCAGTCGCCGAGCGCATCATTTACGGTGCGCTGGAGCAGATCGAGAAGAAGAGCGGCAAAGATCCGGTCGAAATCTTCTCGGTCGCCATCAACAACGTCAAGCCCATGGTGGAAGTGAAGTCCCGCCGCGTGGGCGGTGCCAACTACCAGGTGCCGGTCGAAGTCCGGCCCGTGCGTCGTCTGGCCCTGTCCATGCGCTGGATCAAAGAGGCTGCCCGCAAGCGCAGCGAGAAGTCCATGGCCCTGCGCCTGGCGAACGAGCTGATCGAGGCCACCGAAGGCCGTGGCGGCGCCATGAAGCGGCGTGATGAAGTGCACCGCATGGCCGAAGCCAACAAGGCCTTCAGCCACTTCCGCTTCTGATCCGGGCTGCCGTCCAGTAGAGCATCCAGAACCGAGAGCCCGCATTCCCTGAATCAGGGGAGCGGGCTCGTCCCCTTTTCGGAGTATTTCCATGTCCCGCACCACGCCCCTTGAGCGTTATCGCAACATCGGTATTTCCGCGCACATCGATGCCGGCAAGACCACCACCACCGAACGCATCCTGTTCTACACCGGTGTGAACCACAAGATCGGCGAAGTTCACGATGGCGCCGCCACCATGGACTGGATGGAGCAGGAGCAGGAGCGTGGCATCACGATCACCTCGGCTGCCACCACCTGCTTCTGGAAGGGCATGGACCTGTCCTACCCCGAGCACCGCTTCAACATCATCGACACCCCCGGCCACGTGGACTTCACCATCGAGGTGGAGCGTTCCATGCGCGTGCTGGACGGCGCCTGCATGGTGTACTGCGCCGTGGGCGGCGTGCAGCCGCAGTCGGAAACTGTTTGGCGTCAGGCCAACAAGTACAAGGTGCCCCGCCTCGCGTTCGTCAACAAGATGGACCGCACCGGCGCCAACTTCTTCAAGGTCTATGACCAGATGCGTCTGCGCCTGAAGGCCAACCCTGTGCCGATCGTGATCCCGATCGGCGCCGAAGACAACTTCAAGGGCGTGGTCGACCTCATCAAGATGAAGGCGATCATCTGGGACGAGGCGTCCCAAGGCATGAAGTTCGAGTTCCAGGACATCCCGGCCGAACTGCAGGCGCAAGCCGAAGAATGGCGCGAGAAGATGATCGAGGCCGCCGCCGAATCCAGCGAAGAGCTGATGAACAAGTACCTTGAGGAAGGCAACCTGACGGAAGCCGAGATCAAGCAAGGCATCCGTGCGCGCACGCTGGCCACCGAAATCCAGCCGATGCTGTGCGGCACCGCGTTCAAGAATAAGGGCGTGCAGCGCATGCTCGACGCCGTGATCGACTTCCTGCCCTCGCCAGTGGACATTCCTCCCGTGGGCGGCACCGATGACAACGAGGAGCCCACCTCGCGCAAGGCGTCCGACGACGAGAAGCTGTCCGCCCTGGCGTTCAAGCTGATGACCGACCCGTACGTGGGCCAGCTCACGTTCGTGCGCGTGTACTCCGGCGTGCTCAAGAAGGGCGACTCGGTCTACAACCCGGTCAAGGGCAAGAAGGAGCGCATCGGTCGTATCGTGCAGATGCACGCGAACAACCGCCTGGAAGTGGAAGAAATCCGCGCCGGCGACATCGCTGCCTGCGTGGGCCTCAAGGACGTGACGACGGGTGAGACCCTGTGCGATCCGGACGCCATCATCATGCTCGAGCGCATGGTCTTCCCCGAGCCCGTGATTGCGCAGGCCGTGGAACCCAAGACCAAGGCCGACCAGGAAAAGATGGGCATTGCGCTGCAACGCCTGGCTTCCGAAGATCCTTCGTTCCGCGTCAAGACCGACGAAGAGTCCGGCCAGACCATCATCTCTGGCATGGGCGAGTTGCACCTGGAAATCATTGTCGACCGCATGAAGCGCGAGTTCGGCGTGGAAGCCAACGTCGGCAAGCCCCAGGTGGCTTACCGCGAAACCATCCGCAAGAGCGTGGACGAAGCCGAAGGCAAGTTCGTGCGCCAGTCGGGCGGTAAGGGTCAGTACGGCCACGTGGTGTTCAAGATCGAACCCAACGAAGCCGGCAAGGGCTTCGAATTCGTGGACGCCATCAAGGGCGGCGTGGTGCCGCGCGAGTACATCCCGGCGGTGGAAAAGGGCGTGATCGAGGCGCTCAACGCCGGTGTGCTGGCGGGCTTCCCCGTCGTGGACGTCAAGGTCACGCTGCACTTCGGTTCGTACCACGACGTGGACTCGTCCGAAATGGCGTTCAAGATGGCCGCCATCTTCGGCTTCAAGGAAGGTTGCAAGAAGGCCAGCCCGGTCATCCTGGAACCCATGATGGCCGTGGAAGTGGAAACGCCTGAAGACTACGCCGGCAACGTGATGGGCGATCTGTCCAGCCGTCGCGGCATGGTGCAGGGCATGGAAGACATGGTGGGCGGCGGCAAGGCCATCAAGGCCGAAGTGCCCCTGTCCGAAATGTTCGGCTACTCGACCACGCTGCGCTCGATGTCGCAAGGCCGTGCCACGTACACGATGGAGTTCAAGCATTACTCCGAAGCGCCGCGCAACGTGTCCGAAGCCATCGTGGCTGCACGCGCGAAGTAAATACCTTGGGGGTGGGGCGCTTTCGGGCGCGCTGTCCCCAATTGATCAGCCGGTCTGCGACCATGCGCCGCCCTGTTCCCGTGCGGGGCGATCCAGCAGTGTGGTGCAGACCTTAAACCGTGACACGGGTTTGTTCTTTAGGAATTGAAAATGGCAAAAGAGAAATTTGAGCGGACCAAGCCGCACGTGAACGTGGGCACGATTGGTCACGTGGACCATGGCAAGACGACGCTGACGGCGGCGATCACGACGGTGCTGGCGGCCAAGTTCGGCGGCGCGGCCAAGGCCTACGACCAGATCGATGCGGCACCGGAAGAGAAGGCGCGCGGCATCACGATCAACACCGCGCACGTGGAATACGAGACGGCCAACCGCCACTACGCCCACGTGGACTGCCCCGGCCACGCCGACTACGTCAAGAACATGATCACCGGTGCCGCCCAGATGGACGGCGCCATTCTGGTGTGCTCGGCCGCTGACGGCCCGATGCCCCAGACCCGCGAGCACATCCTGCTGGCGCGCCAGGTGGGCGTGCCTTACATCATCGTGTTCCTGAACAAGTGCGACATGGTCGACGACGCCGAGCTGCTCGAGCTGGTCGAGATGGAAGTGCGCGAGCTGCTGGACAAGTACGACTTCCCGGGCGACGCCACCCCCATCATCCACGGCTCGGCCAAGCTCGCCCTGGAAGGCGACAAGGGCAAGCTGGGCGAAGAAGCCATCATGAAGCTGGCTGACGCGCTGGACACCTACATCCCCACGCCCGAGCGCGCGGTGGACGGTGCCTTCCTGATGCCGGTGGAAGACGTGTTCTCCATCTCGGGCCGCGGCACCGTGGTGACGGGCCGTATCGAGCGCGGCATCATCAAGGTCGGCGAAGAAATCGAGATCGTGGGCATCTCCGCCACGCAGAAGACGACCTGCACGGGCGTGGAGATGTTCCGCAAGCTGCTGGACCAGGGCCAGGCGGGCGACAACGTGGGTATCCTGCTGCGCGGCACCAAGCGCGAAGACGTGCAGCGCGGCCAGGTGCTGTGCAAGCCCGGCTCGATCAAGCCGCACACGCACTTCACGGGTGAGGTGTACGTGCTGTCCAAGGACGAAGGTGGCCGTCACACGCCGTTCTTCAACAACTACCGTCCGCAGTTCTATTTCCGCACGACCGACGTGACCGGCTCGATCGAGCTGCCCGAAGGCAAGGAAATGGTGATGCCGGGTGACAACGTGTCGATCACGGTCAAGCTGATCGCCCCGATCGCCATGGAAGAAGGCCTGCGCTTTGCCATCCGCGAAGGCGGCCGCACCGTCGGCGCCGGCGTCGTCGCAAAAATCATCGCGTAAGGAGCGGGTATGTCCACCAAACAAAAAATCCGCATCCGCCTCAAGGCCTTCGACTACAAGCTGATCGACAGCTCGGCCGCCGAGATCGTTGACACCGCCAAGCGCACCGGCGCGATCGTCAAGGGCCCCGTGCCCCTGCCGACCCGCATGAAGCGCTTCGACATCCTGCGCTCGCCGCACGTCAACAAGACCAGCCGCGACCAGCTCGAAATCCGCACCCACCAGCGTCTGATGGACATCGTGGACCCGACCGACAAGACGGTCGACGCCCTGATGAAGCTCGACCTGCCGGCTGGTGTGGACGTCGAAATCAAGCTGCAGTAAGTTTCTCGCTTGAGCACCGTCGGGCCAGTCGCCCGGCGGTGCTTGCAGAGAAAAAGCCCGCCGGTTATACTGGCGGGCTTTCCGGCTTCTGGTCGGAGATTTCGTGGTGCCGTTTGATCCTGAATCATCGGCCCTTAGCGCGGAGCCTCGGTTCCGCACCATCAGCCCCGGCCAATTGAAGTCGGGAACGGAGAAAACAATGAGTCTTAGCAACTCCCTCGGGTTGTTGGGTCGCAAGGTGGGCATGATGCGTCTGTTCACCGATGACGGGGACGCAGTGCCTGTCACGGTGGTCGATGTGTCGAACAACCGTGTGACGCAGGTCAAAACCCTGGCCCATGACGGCTACGACGCGCTGCAGGTCACCTTTGGTGCCCGCCGTGCCTCCCGCGTGACCAAGCCCGAAGCGGGCCACCTGGCCAAGGCCGGTGTCGAAGCGGGTGAAATCATCCAGGAATTCCGCGTCGCCTCCGACGTCGCTGCCCAGTACCAGCCCGGTGCCGTGGTGGCCCCCAATGCGATCTTCGCGGCGGGTCAGAAGGTGGACGTGCAAGGCACCTCGATCGGTAAAGGCTTCGCCGGCACCATCAAGCGCCACAACTTCAGCTCGCAGCGCGCCTCGCACGGCAACAGCCGTTCGCACAACGTGCCGGGCTCCATCTCCATGGCCCAGGATCCGGGTCGCGTGTTCCCCGGCAAGAAGATGACCGGGCACATGGGCGATGTGACCAAGACCATCCAGAACCTCGACATCGTGCGCGTGGACGAAACCCGTCAACTGCTCATGATCCGCGGCGCCGTTCCCGGCTCCAACGGCGGTTTCGTGACCGTGCGTCCCGCCATCAAGGCCAAATCCGGCAAGGGAGCAAACTGATGCAAGTTGAACTCCTGAACGACCAGGGTCAAGCCTCGTCCAACGTGGACGTGCCCGAGACCGTGTTTGGTCGCGACTACAACGAAGCCCTGATCCACCAGCTCGTGGTGGCTTATCAGGCGAACGCCCGTCAAGGTACGCGTGCACAAAAAGACCGCCAGATGGTCAAGCACTCGACCAAGAAGCCGTTCAAGCAGAAGGGCACCGGCCGCGCACGCGCCGGTATGACGTCTTCGCCGCTGTGGCGCGGGGGCGGTCGCATTTTCCCGAACAGCCCTGACGAAAACTTCACCCAGAAGCTCAACAAGAAGATGTACCGCGCCGGCATGGCGTCCATCTTCTCGCAGCTCGTGCGTGAAGGCCGTCTGGCCGTGGTCGATTCCCTGAAAGTGGACTCGCCCAAGACCAAGCAGCTGGCCGACAAATTCAAAGCCATGAACCTGCAATCGGTGCTGGTGATCGCCGAGGAAGTCGACGAGAACCTGTACCTGGCTTCGCGCAACCTGCCCAACGTGCTGGTGGTCGAGCCGCGTTACGCCGATCCGCTGTCGCTGGTGCATTACAAGAAGGTCATCGTCACCAAGGCGGCGATCGACCAGCTCAAGGAGATGTTCGCATGAGCGTCACGAAATACGACGAAGGTCGCCTGATGCAGGTCCTCGTGGCACCGATCGTGTCCGAGAAGGCCACCCAGGTTGCCGAGCAAACCAACGCCGTGATGTTCAAGGTGTTGCGTGATGCCTCCAAGCCCGAGATCAAGGCGGCCGTTGAACTGATGTTCAAGGTCCAGGTCAAGGGCGTTTCCGTGCTCAACCAGAAGGGCAAGTCCAAGCGCTTTGGCAAGACCGTCGGTCGTCGCGACCACGTTCGCAAGGCCTATGTGACGCTGATGCCCGGTCAAGAGCTGAACTTCGGCGGAGAGGGCGTTTAATCATGGCAGTCATCAAGATGAAACCGACTTCGCCAGGCCGTCGCGGCATGGTGAAGGTCACGCGTGACCAACTGCACAAGGGTGCGGGTTTTGCGCCCCTGCTGGAGCCCCAATTCCAGAAGGCCGGCCGCAACAACAACGGTCACATCACCACCCGCCACAAGGGCGGTGGTCACAAGCACCACTACCGTGTGGTCGATTTCCGTCGCAACAAGGACGGCATCCCGGCCAAGGTCGAGCGCATCGAGTACGACCCGAACCGCACGGCGCACATCGCGCTGCTGTGCTACGCCGACGGCGAGCGCCGCTACATCATCGCCCCGCGTGGCGTTGAAGTGGGCGCAACCTTGCTGTCCGGCTCGGAGTCGCCGATCCGCGTGGGCAACACCCTGCCGATCCGCAACATCCCGGTCGGTTCGACCATCCACTGCATCGAGCTGCAGGTCGGCAAGGGCGCGCAAATCGCCCGTTCCGCCGGCGCCTCGGCTGTGCTGCTGGCCCGCGAAGGCATCTACGCCCAGGTGCGCATGCGCTCGGGTGAAGTGCGCAAGGTCCACGTGGATTGCCGCGCCACCATCGGCGAAGTGTCCAACCAGGAACACAGCCTGCGCCAGTTGGGCAAGGCCGGTGTGAAGCGTCACATGGGCATCCGCCCGACCGTTCGCGGTACCGCGATGAACCCGATCGACCACCCGCACGGTGGTGGTGAAGGCAAGACCGGCGAAGGCCGCGCTCCGGTGGATCCGTGGGGCAACCTGACCAAGGGCTATCGCACCCGCAACAACCGCCGCACGCAGTCGATGATCGTCTCGCGTCGCAAGAAGTAAAGGGTTGACAACATGACTCGCTCACTCAAAAAAGGTCCGTTTGTCGACCATCACCTGTTGGCCAAGGTTGAAAAAGCCCAAGCCACCAAGGACAAAAAGCCCGTCAAGACCTGGTCGCGCCGCTCGATGATCCTGCCCGATTTCATCGGCCTGACCATCGCCGTGCACAACGGCAAGCAGCACGTGCCCGTGTACATCACCGATCAGATGGTGGGACACAAGCTCGGCGAGTTCTCGCTGACGCGCACGTTCAAGGGCCACCCGGCCGACAAAAAAGCGAAGAAGTAAGGACTAACCATGGAAACCCGTTCAATCGTTCGAGGCGTTCGCCTCTCGGTCGACAAAGGCCGACTGGTTGCCGACCTGATTCGTGGCAAGAAGGTCGACCAGGCCCTCAACATCCTGGCGTTCACGCAGAAGAAGGCCGCTGGCATCGTCAAGAAGGCTCTTGAGTCCGCCATCGCCAACGCGGAACACAACGACGGCGCCGACATCGACGAACTGAAGGTCAAGACCATCTACGTCGAGCAAGGCACCACGCTCAAGCGCTTCTCGGCCCGCGCCAAAGGCCGCGGCAACCGCATCAGCAAACCCACGTGTCACATCTACGTGACGGTTGGCAACTGAAGAGGTCACAGGAATATGGGACAGAAAATCAACCCCACCGGGTTCCGCCTCGCAGTTTCCCGCAACTGGGCCAGCCGCTGGTACGCGAGCAACCGTGACTTCGCCGGCATGCTGGCCGAAGACATCAAGGTGCGCGAGTACCTCAAGGGCAAGCTGAAGAACGCCGCCGTTTCGCGCGTCGTGATCGAGCGCCCCGCCAAGAACGCCCGCATCACCATCTACTCGGCGCGTCCGGGCGTGGTGATCGGCAAGAAGGGCGAGGACATCGAGAAGCTGAAGAAGGAACTGGCCGCCAAGCTGGGCGTGCCGGTTGCGGTCAACATCGAAGAAGTGCGCAAGCCCGAAATCGATGCCAAGCTGATCGCCGACAGCATCACGCAGCAGCTCGAGAAGCGCATCATGTTCCGCCGCGCCATGAAGCGCGCGATGCAGAACGCCATGCGCCTGGGCGCACAGGGCATCAAGATCATGTCGTCGGGCCGTCTCAACGGCATTGAAATCGCTCGTTGCGAGTGGTACCGCGAAGGTCGCGTGCCGCTTCACACCCTGCGCGCCGACATCGACTACGGCACGTCCGAAGCCAAGACCACCTACGGCATCATCGGTGTCAAGGTCTGGGTCTACAAGGGCGACACCCTGGGCCGCAACGATGCGCCCGTGGTGGCCGAGCCGCGTGTGGAAGAAGAGCGTCGTCCGCGTGGTCCGCGCCGCGAGCGTCCGGCAGGTCCTCCTGCCCGCGCCGCAGTTCGCCGCCCTGGCGCCAATGCCGCTCCGGCCGATGGCAGCGACAAGCCTGCCGAAGCCACCGGCACCGAAACCAAACCCGCCGTTAAGCGCGTTCGCAAAGACGCCGCGCCCGCATCTGCAGCTGCGGACGGCAAAGGAGAATAAACATGTTGCAACCTGCTCGCCGCAAGTTCCGTAAAGAACAAAAAGGCCGCAATACCGGCGTCGCCACCAGTGGCGCCACCGTCGCGTTCGGCGACTTCGGCCTGAAGTCGACCGACCGCGGTCGTCTGACGGCTCGCCAGATCGAGGCCGCACGCCGTGCGATCTCCCGTCACGTGAAGCGTGGCGGCCGCATCTGGATCCGCGTGTTCCCGGACAAGCCGATCTCCCAGAAGCCTGCCGAAGTCCGTATGGGCAACGGCAAGGGCTCGGTGGAGTACTACGTGGCCGAGATCCAGCCTGGCAAGGTGCTCTACGAAATCGTGGGCGTGCCCGAACAGCTGGCCCGCGAGGCATTCACGCTGGCGGCCGCCAAGCTTCCGTTGCGCACCACGTTCGTGACGCGCATGTTGGGTCAGTGATTCAGGAGAACACAAGATGAAAACTGCTGAACTGCGCCAAAAGGATGTGGCCGGCCTCGAAGCCGAAGTGAAGGCACTGCAAAAGGCCCACTTCGGTCTGCGCATGCAAAAAGCCACGCAACAACTCAACAACAACGCCACGCTGGGTGACACCCGCCGTGCGATCGCTCGCGCCAAGACCATTCTGGCCGAGAAGCAGCGCGCCGCCGCCGCGGCCAAATAAGGAGTGACCATGACGGAAGCTAAAACATCCCTCAAGCGCACCTTGGTTGGCAAGGTGGTCAGCGACAAGCGTTCCAAGACCGTGACGGTGTTGGTGGAGCGCCGTGTGAAACACGAGCTCTACGACAAGATCGTGGCGAAGTCCAGCAAGTACCACGCTCACGACGAAAAGAGCGAGTACAAGATGGGCGACGTGATCGAGATCACCGAGAGCCGTCCGCTGTCCAAGACCAAGAACTGGGTCGCCACGCGCCTGGTGCAAAAGGCCGCGCTGGTCTGAGCCCCATTGCGTTGCTTGCAGCGCAGATCGAAAAAGCGACCGACAATCCGGTCGCTTTTTCTTTTTCCGGCCCGGCATGAACGGGCCTTCCAGCCACGGCCTGCGGGCCACACAACGAGGAGCACGACATGATCAAAGTTGGTGACAAGATTCCGGCGGCCACGCTGATGGAATACAGCGAAGTCGAAGGCAATGGCTGCAGCATCGGCCCGAACCCGGTGGACGTGCAGAAGGCGTCGGCGGGCAAGACGATCGCCGTGTTCGCGCTGCCCGGTGCGTTCACGCCGACCTGTTCCGCCAAGCACGTGCCGGGCTTTGTCCAGCACGCCGCCGACTTCAAGGCCGCGGGCGTGGACGAGATCTGGTGCCTGAGCGTGAACGACGCTTTCGTGATGGGCGCCTGGGCGCGCGATCAGAAGACGGGTGACAAGGTGCGCATGCTGGCCGACGGCAGCGCCGATTTCGCCAAGGCCACGGGCCTGACCCTGGACCTGACCGGCCGCGGCATGGGCCTGCGCAGCAACCGTTACTCGATGCTGGTCAAGAACGGCGTGGTGCAGTCGCTGAACGTGGAAGGCCCCGGCAAGTTCGAGGTGAGCGACGCCGACACCCTGCTGGCCCAGGCCAAAGCCGGCGCCTGATCCGCCACCCAAGAAAAAAGCCGCCGGTGTCGCCACCTGGCGGCTTTTTTGTGGGCGCTTGTCCGGCTAGAGATCGACCTTGAGGTAATGCGCACCCGGAATGGGGTTGTGGTAATACGGCGCCACCTCGACAAAACCCATCTCCTGGTACAGCGCGCGCGCCGTTTCCATGTCGCTCAGGGTGTCGAGCAGCATGGTGGTGTAGCCCGACAGCTGGCCGTCCGACAGCACGCGCTCCACCAGCAGGCGGCCCAGGCCGAAGCCGCGAAAGGCCGGGCGCACGAACAGGCGCTTCATCTCGCAGGCGTTGAGGTGGTCGGTGTTGTAGAGCGGGCGCATGGCGCAGCAGCCGGCGGGTTCGCCGTCCACGCAGGCCAGCAGCAGCGTGCCCGCCGGTGGGGCGTAAGCGCCGGGCAGTTCGGCGAGCTCGGCGTCGAAGCCCTGGAAGCACAGGTCGATGCCCAGTCCTGCCTGGTATTCCAGGAAGAGCTGGCGAACGGTCTGCAGATCGTCGGGAAACTGGGCCGGTCTCAGCGAGATCACGGCGGTTCCGGTGTCGGTCATGGCGGTGGGGAGGGCGGGCGCGAGGCCCGGTGGGTGGCGTGGCTGCCACTATACGACAGCATGGGCCGACCGCCGCCTCAGAAGGCGTTGCCCAGGCTGACCAACCAGCTCACCGCCGCGGCGCACAGGCCAAGCACCACCAGGGCCAGCAGGCGCGTGCCCGCCGTGTCGCGGGTGCTGGGCACGGGGACCGGCACCTGCTTGTCGCCCACCACCATGGGGCGCACGAGGCCCTGCTTCTTCACCCACTTGTAGTAGGCGATGGCCAGCAGGTGCAGGCCCACGAGCACGAAGACGATGAGCTTGCCGACTTCCTTGTGGTAACCGGTCGCCAGCGACACCGTTTCGCCCGAGACGAAGCGCACCAGCGGGCCGAAGAAGGCGATCTCGTCGTCGCTCATGAGACCGGTGCCCACTTGGGCGGCGAGGATCAAGAGGAGCGCGAAGACCGAGAGGGCCCCCAGCGGGCTGTGGCCCACCGAGTGCTCGGGCCGGCCCCGTCCCCGGAGGTAGGCCACCAGCGACGAGGGGGCATAGATGAAGCGGGTGAAGCGCGACCAGTGGCCGCCGATGAAGCCCCAGACCAGGCGGAACAGCAGCAGGGTCAACACCGCGTAGCCCAGGCGAAGGTGCCAGTTCATCCAGTTGCCGCCGATGCTGCCGGTGACGATCAGCCCGATGACGCAGGCCGCGAGCAGCCAGTGGAACAGACGGGTGGGCAGGTCCCAGACGCGGATGGTGTGCATGGTGATCGTGGAGGGTTGGATTCGGAATCGAGGAATAGAGAAGGTATATCGGAAAACGTTCCAGTGGAACTTTGGCCAATTCCCTACACTCCTGAGCGGGTGGCTCCCGGAGCCACGCCGCAACGCCCCACAACCTCCTCAGGAGTTTTCATGAAAATAATCGCTCCCCTCGCCTTGGCCCTGGCCTTCGGCACCCTGTCGGCACCCGCCTTCGCGCAATTCCAGAAGCCCGAAGACGCGGTGAAGTACCGCAAGGGCGCCTTGACCGTGATGGCCAACCACTTCAGCCGCATCGGTGCGATGGCCAACGGCCGCGCGCCCTTCGATGCCAAGGTGGCCGCCGAGAGCGCCGCGATCGTGGAGACCATGAGCAAGCTGCCGTGGGAAGGCTTCGTGCCGGGCACCGACAAGGGCGACACCGGCGCCTTGCCCGTGATCTGGACCGAACAGGCCAAGTTCAAGGAGAACTCGGAGAAGCTCCAGAGCGCCACCGCCCAGCTGGCGGCCGCCGCGAAAACGGGCAACCTCGACAGCGTGAAGACCGCGTTCGGCGCCACGGCCCAGACCTGCAAGGCCTGCCACGACGCGTTCCGCAAATAAGACGGATCGCCTCCAAACAAAAAGGCCGGGAACGATCCCGGCCTTTTTTCATGGAAGCTCGCGCGTGAAGGTTCAGGCCTGCTGGGCCAGCAGCTCTTCGATCAGCTTGTGCAGCGCGGGAAAATCGGGTTCCCCCACATAGCGTTTGACGATGCGGCCCTGTTTGTCCACCAGGTAGGTGGTGGGCGTGAGCTTGACGTCGCCCCATTGCTTGGCGATGTCGCCGGTGTTGTCCAGCGCGACCTTGAAGGGCAGCTGGCGCGACTGCGCGAAGTTGAGCACCCAGGCCGGCGGGTCGTACTCCATGGCCACGGCCACGGTCTCGAAGCCCTGTCCCTGGTACTTCTGGTACGTGGCGACGATGGAGGGCATTTCCTTCACGCAGGTGACGCAGGTCGTGGCCCAGAAATTCACCAGCGTGACCTTGCCCTTGAGGTCGGCGGTGGTGGCCTTGCTGCCATCGAGCAGCACGAAGGTGGATTCGGGCGCCGCGTCGCGGCCCGCGCAACCCGCCAAGCCCAGGGCGCCGAGGGCACCCAGCGCGGCGGCCGCTTGAAGGGTGCGCCGGCGGTGCTGGCCGCGGGGGCTGAGATCGGTCATTGTCTTTTCACTTCCCGGGGGCTACATTGCCCCACGTCATTCATTGAACAGCTTGCTTCCCGGAGGAACCGCCATGCAGCGCCGCCAGTTTACCCAGTCCACCACCGCGATGATCGGCCTTCTGGTCCTCGCCGCCCATCAGCAGGCCAGGGCCTTGTCCTTGGGCGATCTCACCGAAGGCGACGCCAGCCAGGGCATCAAGGTGGCCCTGGAAAAGGGCGCGCTGGCCGCGGTGGCCTTGCTGGGCAAGACGGATGGATTCCTGGGCAACCCAAAAGTTCGGATTCCCTTGCCCGGATTTCTCGAGGATGCGTCCAAGCTGCTCAAGATGACCGGCCAGGGCAAACGGGTCGACGAACTCGTCACCAGCATGAACCGGGCTGCCGAGGCGGCCGTGCCGATGGGGCGCGATGTGCTGGTGGGGGCGGTGAAGTCCATGAACGTGACCGACGCCAAGAACATCCTGGGCGGGGGCGACAACGCCGTGACGCAGTTCTTTGCTGAAAAAACGCGCAGCCCGCTGGGCGAGAAGTTCCTGCCCATCGTGACCAAGGCCACAGAGAAGGTGGGTCTGGCGAACCAGTACAACAAGGTGGCTGGCAAGGCCGCGGGCATCGGGCTGGTCAAGTCGGAAGACGCCAACATCCAGCGCTACGTCACCGGCAAATCGCTCGACGGGCTCTACACCATCATTGGCGAGGAAGAGCGCAAGATCCGCCAGGACCCGGTGGGCACCGGCAGCGCCATCCTGAAAAAGGTCTTTGGCACCTTGAAGTAAGCGCCTCCTTGCGATACTTTTTCGAAATTACTTGAGCTTCTGCCTGGCCTCGGCCAGGCGGGCCTCCAGGTACTCACCGTAGAAGTCGGGCACCGCAATGCCGACCAGGCGCTCGGCGAGTTCCCGCCCGTCCGGGCCGAAGAACAGCACCGTCGGCGTGAAGCGGGCCTTCCACGCCCGAGCCTGCTCGGCCGGCGTGCTCAGTTGCCCATCAAAACCTTGCAGGTTGCCGGTGCGGTCCATCACGTCGATCTGCACCGCGTGGACCTTACCTTCTCGCCGCATGGGCAGCAGGTAGTGGTTGCGCACGATGGCGCAATAGGGGCAGCCGGTCAGCGTGGTCATCACCACCAGAGGCTCGCCGCGGGCGGCCGCGGCTTGCGCGGCGCCGCGCAGCGAGGTGGGGGTGGGCAAGGCCTGCGCGGCGGTGGCGGGTGGGGGCGTGGCGATGTCGCTCATGGGTGTCACGAAGTTGGGGCGTCGTGGTTCAGACCGCGCCGCGGCGTTGAAGTTCGGCCAGGCGCTCGGGCGGGCAGGCCAGCCAGTCATCCAGCACCTCGGCCGTGTGCTGGCCCAACAGCGGTGGCGGCAGGTCGTTGCGCACCGGCGTGGCGCTGAGCTTGAGCGGGCTGGCGACGAGGTCGACCGCCTCGGCCAGCGGGTGCGACCAGGTGTGCACCATGTCGCGCGAGCGCACGTGCCCGTCGGCGAACACCTCGGCGAGGTTGTTGATCGGGCCGCAGGGCACCTTGGCGGCCTCCAGCGCGGCCAGCCAGTCGGCTTTGCCGCGCGTCTTGAGCAGGTCGGCCAGCAAGGGCACCAGCACCTCGCGGTGGCGCACGCGGTTCTGGTTCTGCGCGAAGCGCGGGTCGGTGGCGAGCCCGGGCCGTCCGGCCACCGCGCAGAACTTGGCGAACTGGCCATCGTTGCCCACGGCCAGGATGATGTATTGCGCCTGACCTTGTGCATCCGGCGCGACCTCAAAGGCCTGGTACGGCACGATGTTGGCGTGGGCATTGCCCGCCCGGCCCGGCACCTTGCCTTCATCCCGGCCGCGCACCAGGTAGTTGGCGCCCAGATTGGCGAGCATGGCGACCTGGGTGTCAAGCAGCGCCATGTCGATCTGCTGGCCTTCGCCGGTGCGCTCCGCGTGGCGCAGCGCGGCCTGGATGGCGATGGTCGCGTACAGGCCGGTGAACAGGTCGGTCACCGCCACGCCCACCTTCTGCGGGCCGCCGCCGGGCAGCGCATCGCGCTCGCCGGTCACGCTCATGAGGCCGCCCATGGCCTGGATGGCGAAGTCGTAGCCCGCGCGGTCCTTGTAGGGACCGGTCTGGCCGAAGCCGGTGATGGAGCAGTAGACGAGTCGGGGGTTGATCGCGCGCAGCGCGGCGTAGTCCAGACCGTAGCGCGCCATGTCGCCGACCTTGTAGTTTTCGACGAACACATCGGCCTTGGCGGCCAGCTCGCGGATCAGGGCCTGGCCCTCGGGCGTGGCGATGTCGCAGGTGATGGAGCGCTTGTTGCGGTTCGCACCCAGGTAGTAGGCCGCCTCGGCGGTGTCCTGGCCATCGCGTCCCTGCAGAAAGGGCGGGCCCCAGCCGCGGGTGTCGTCGCCGCCGGGATGGCCCGCGCCCGGAGGGCGCTCCACCTTCACCACATCGGCGCCCAGATCGGCCAGCGTCTGCGTGCACCAGGGGCCGGCGAGCACGCGCGAGAGATCAAGTATGCGGATACCATCCAGAGCATTCATGTTGCCATTGTGCGCGACCCCGCCTTCGCTGCGGTGTCCCGGCGGTGGCCTCTCTGGCTGGAATTCCATGTCTGTCCCCGTTCCCGGCGGTGCGCCGCGCCGCCGCCTGCGCCCGCTGGGGCTCGCGCTGTCCGCCGGGCTGGTCCTCAGTGCGTGCAACCCCACCTTCAACTGGCGCGAATTGCGCCCCGAGGGCACGACTTTGCTGGCGCTCATGCCCTGCAAGCCCGAGTCCGCCGCGCGGCCGGTGCCGCTCGATGGCGGTGCGCCGGCCGAGTTGCACATGCACAGCTGCGACACGGGTGGCCTGACCTTCGCCTTGGCCTGGGCCGAGCTGGGTAACGCCGCCCGCGTGCCCGCCGCGCTGAACGGCTGGCGCCGCGCCTCGCTGGGGGCCGTGCGCGTCGACCCGGCGCGGGCCGACGACCCCGCGACACGCTGGCCGGCGGCTGTGCCCGGCGCCACCCAGGCCCTGGGCCTGGCGGCGCAAGGCACCGACCACCAAGGCCAACCGGTGCAGGTGCGCGCGGTGCATTTCGCGCGCGGCACGCAGGTGTACCAGGCGGCAGTCTATGGCCCCGCGCTGCGCGACGACGTGACCACCGCCTTTTTTGACGGACTCAAGCTGCCATGAACCCGACTGTTCGACCCGGTCCCGTGCGCCTCGACGGCGCGGTGGCGCCGCGCCCCCCGCAAAGCGAGTTGCTCGCGCCGCGCACGGTGGTCATCGTCTTCCTGACCTTCGCGCTCGCGTATTTCCTGTCGGCGCTGTTGCGCGCCATCACGGCCACGCTCTCGCCCACCCTGAGCGCCGAGATGTCGCTCAATGCGGGCGATCTCGGCCTGCTGGCCGGAGGCTATTTCTTCGGCTTCGCGCTCACGCAACTGCCGCTGGGCAACTGGCTGGACCGCCATGGCCCGCGCACCGTGATCCTGTGGTTCCTGGGGGTGGCGGTTGCCGGCTGTGCCGCGTTTGCGCTGGCCACCAGCTTCACCTGGCTGCTGGCCGCGCGCGTGCTCATCGGCATGGGCGTGAGCGCCTGCCTGATGGCCCCGCTTACCGGCTATCGGCGCTGGCTCACGCCCCTGGCGCAGATGCGCGCCAATTCCTGGATGCTCATGACCGGCTCGTTCGGCATGGTGGCCGCCACCTTGCCGGTGCAGTGGCTGATGCCGCTGACCGGCTGGCGCGGCCTGTTCTGGCTGCTGGGCGGGTTGATCCTGCTGTCGATGGTGGGCATCGTCTGGACGGTGCCGCGCTGGCGGCGGACCGAGCCGGCGGAGGCCGCCGCGCCGGTTTCCGAGCCGGGTTACGGCATGGTCTGGCGCCATCCCTATTTCCGCCAGATGGTGCCGATCGGCTTCGTCAACTACGGCGGCATGATCGCCGTGCAGACGCTGTGGGCCGGGCCCTGGATGGTGAAGGTCGCGGGCTACACGCCGGAGCAGGCGGCCGGCGGCCTGTTCGGCATCAACCTCTGCATGCTGTGCACCTTCTGGCTCTGGGGGGTGTTCAACCCGCGGCTGGCGCGCCAGGGCTGGCTGCCCGAGCGCCTGATCGCCTGGGGCCTGCCGCTGAGTTTCGTGGTGCTGGGCGCCATCGTGCTGCTGGGCGAGCGCGCCGGCTGGCCGCTCTGGGCCCTGTATTGCGTCAGCTGCACGGTCGGCTCGCTGTCCCAGCCCGCCGTGGCCCTGGCCCTGCCGGCCGAGGCCGCCGGGCGGGCGCTCTCGGGCTACAACCTGGTCATCTTTGGTGGCGTGTTCGTGGTGCAGTGGGGCATCGGGCTGCTGATCGATGCCCTGGGGCTGTTCGTGGACAACGAGGTCGCCCGCTACCGCGGCGCCATCACCCTCTTTGCCGTCTGTGGCGTTCTCGCCTACGCCGTGTTCCTGCGCGCCCACCTGCGCCGCGCGGCCGGCCGCGCGGGCTAAACTGGGGCCATGAACGGCATCCTCATCATGGCGCACGCGCCGCTGGCCTCCGCACTGCGCCAGTGCGTGCTGCATGTGTTCCCCGACAGCGCCGACGCGGTGTCGGCGCTGGATGTGCAACCCAACGTGCCGCCCGAGGAGTCGCTGGCGCAGGCCCGCGCGCTGATGCGCCAGATGCACCTGCCGCAGACGCTGGTCGTGACCGACGTGTTCGGCGCCACGCCCTGCAACGTGGCGCAGAAACTCATCGACGGCATCAATTCCAAACTCATCACCGGCGTGAACCTGCCCATGCTGTTGCGCACCGTGTCGTACCGCCATGAATCGCTGGATGCGCTGATCTCGCGCGCCATGATCGGCGCCACGCAAGGTGTCATCCAGGTGGCGGTGACCGCGCCCCAGAACCAGGCCAAACGAGCCACGCATGATCAAGACCACCGTGACCATCAGCAATAAGCTCGGGCTGCACGCGCGCGCCTCGGCCAAACTCACCAAACTCGCCGGCGGCTTCGCCTGCGATGTGTGGATGTCGCGCGGCGAACGGCGCGTCAACGCCAAGAGCATCATGGGCGTCATGATGCTGGCCGCCGGCATCGGCAGCGTGGTCGAGATCGAGACCGATGGCAAGGACGAGCAACCTGCCATGGACGCGCTGGTGGCGCTCGTCAACGACAAGTTCGGCGAGGGCGAATGACCATCTCCATCCACGGTCTGGCGGTCTCCCGGGGCATTGCCATCGGGCGGGCCGTGATCGTGGCGTCCAGCCGTGTGGACGTGGCGCACTACTTCGTGCAGGCCGAGCAGGTCGAGAGCGAGATCGAACGCCTGCGCCACGCGCGCAACGCGGTGGCCGAGGAAATCGTGAAGGTGCAGCACAGCCTGCACGACCTCGGCCCCAATGACGCGCACCCCGAACTCACCGCGCTGCTCGACGTGCACCTGATGCTGCTGCAGGACGAGCAGCTCACCAGCGGCGTGAAGCACTGGATCGTGGACCGCCACTACAACGCCGAATGGGCGCTGACCACCCAGCTCGAGGTGATCGCGCGCCAGTTCGACGAAATGGAAGACCCGTACCTGCGCGAGCGCAAGGCCGACCTGGAGCAGGTGGTCGAGCGCATGCTGCGCTTCATGCGCGGCGTGGCCTCGCCGGTGGCGCCGGGTGGCGAAGCCAAGGCGGTGCACGACAGCAGCATCGAGGCGCCGCTGGTGCTGATTGCGCACGACCTGTCGCCCGCCGACATGCTGCAGTTCAAGCAGAGCGTCTTCGCCGGTTTCGTCACCGACGTGGGCGGCAAGACCAGCCACACCGCCATCGTCGCGCGCAGCATGGACATCCCGGCGGTGGTGGGCGCGCGCTCGTCCAGCCAGCTGATCCAGCAGGACGACTGGGTCATCATCGATGGGGATGCCGGCGTGGTGCTGGTCGATCCCTCGCCCATCCTGCTGGCCGAGTACGGCTTCAAGCAACGCCAGGGCGAGGTCGAGCGCGAGCGCCTCTCGCGCCTGAAGAACACGCCGGCCGTCACGCTCGATGGCCAGAAGATCGAACTGCTGGCCAACATCGAACAGCCCGAGGACGCCGTGGCGGCGCTCAAGGCCGGCGCCGTGGGCGTGGGCCTGTTTCGCAGCGAGTTCCTGTTCATGGGGCGGGCCGGCAAACTGCCCGACGAGGAAGAGCAGTACCACGCCTACCGGCGCGCGGTCGAGGGCATGCAGGGCCTGCCGGTCACCATCCGCACGGTCGACGTGGGTGCGGACAAGCCGCTGGACCGGGGCGCCTCGCGCGCGGGCGAGGACCACCTCAACCCGGCGCTGGGTTTGCGCGCGATCCGCTGGAGCCTGGCCGAGCCGGCCATGTTCCTGGTGCAACTGCGCGCCATCCTGCGTGCCGCCGCGCACGGCCCGGTGCACCTGCTCATTCCCATGCTGGCGCACGCCAGCGAGATCCGCCAGACCCTGGCGCTGGTCAACCGCGCCCGCGAACAGCTGGACAACGCCGGCATCGCCCATGGCCACGTCAAGCTCGGCGCGATGATCGAGGTGCCGGCCGCGGCCTTGACCATTCCGCTGTTCCTGCGCTATTTCGATTTCCTGTCCGTCGGCACCAACGACCTGATCCAGTACACGCTGGCGATCGACCGCGCGGACGAAGCGGTGTCGCACCTCTACGACCCGGTGCACCCGGCGGTGCTGCACCTGCTGGCCAGCACCATCGAGCAATGCCGGGCCAAGGGCAAGGGCGTGAGCGTGTGTGGTGAGATGGCGGGCGACGTGAGCCTCACGCGGTTGCTGCTGGGCCTGGGGCTGCGCAGCTTTTCCATGCACCCCTCGCAGATCCTGGCGGTCAAGCAGCAGATCCTGCGCTGCGACACCACGCGCCTGCAGACCTGGGCGCAGAGCGTGCTCGCCGCGGAAGACCCCGCGGCCCTGATGACCGACTAGTTGCCGTGCTCCGGCGCCGGCTGCGGCTGGTGCGCCGAGATGCCCGCCAGCACGCTGGCGCTCACGAGCACCATCGCCAGGGCCTCCAGCGCGGTGGGCCAGCGCGCCTCCCACAGGAAGCCGTAGAGCAGGGCGAACAGGGTCTCGAACAGGATCATCTGCCCGATCATGGTCAGCGGCAGCAGGCGGCTGGCCCGGTTCCAGAACGCGTTGCCGAGGATCGAGGCCACGACGGCGATGCCGGCGGCCACGCCGATGAAGCTTCCCCATTGCGCGCCGGTGTGGTCGCTCAGGCGGCTGCCCATGAAGGCTGGCACCGCCAGCAGCAGGGCCAGCCCACCCGTCACCAGGCCGGTGAGCAGGCTCCAGTCGTGCGAGGACACATGGTCCAGGCGCACCAGCCAGCGGCTGTTGCTCACGGCGTAGGCGGTCCAGGCCGCCAGCGCACCGAGGGCGCAGAGAAAACCTGTGAGGCGGTCGGCCACCGGCGCCTCGGACGGCACGCCCAGCGCCTGCCAGGCCACGCAGGCGATGCCCGCGATGCCCAGCGCCAGGGTGAGCGCGAGCCGGCGCAGCGGTACGGCCCCGTGGCCCCGGCTGCCGATGAGCGTGACCGCCACCGGCAGGAAACCGATGACCAGCGAAGTCATGGCCATGCCACCGAGCTGAACGGCGGATGCCAACAGCACGTAGTACAGGATGTTGCCCAGCAGGCTCAGGCGCAGCAGGGCCCACCACTCCGGTCGGCCCAACCGGGGCGCCACGGCGCGCCAGCGCGGCGCGATCAGGGCCAGCGCCACCAGGCCATAGGCCAGGTAGCGGGCGGCCGAGAGTTGCAAGGGCGAGAAGTCGCGCGCGAGTTCGGGGGCCAGGAACACGAAGCCCCAGGCGGCACCGGCGGCGGCGCCAAAGCCGATGCCCAGTGCCAGGGAGTGGTTGGGCCGGCTCATCGGTGGCCGGGCAGGAAGGAGAGGCTCATGCCCGGAGCTTAGCCCGGGCCTTCGTCGCGATCCGCTGGTGTGTCGTCGCGTTTCGCGGGTCTTGAGTGGCGCTCAGCCGCGGGGCGGCTCGCGGCGCAGGGCGGCCGTCAGGGCCGAGGGCGAGCGGTAACCGATGCGCCGCGCCGTCTCGGCCACGCTCAGCCCATGGGCGCGCCAGGCGCGGGCCTGGGCCAGGCGCTGTCGGCGCAGCCACTGCATGGGGCTGTCGCCCTGCTCGGCCTGGCAGCGCGCGGTGAACTGCGATGGGCTCAGGTGCACCTGCGAGGCCAGGTCGGCCACGGTCAGCGGGGTTTGCCAGCGCGCTTGCAGCCACTGGTTCAGCGCGGCCCAGTCGATGGGGCGGCGAGGCCGTTCCAGGGGCAGGGCGGTGGCGGGGCCGTGTTGCAACCAGGCTTCGAGCAGCAGGCCGGCGCCGGCCTGGCGGGCGCGTGGCAGGCCCGCCGACACGGCGGCGGCCAGGTAACGCGCCAGGGGCTGCACGCCGGGGGGCGGCGCCGCGACGGCCCGGGCCCAGGCGGGGTCGTGCGAGTCCAGCACCAGGCAGCGCGTGGCGTCCCGTCCTTCGAAATCGTGGTGTTCGCCCGGCGGCACCACGCAGCCGTCGCCGGCGGCGATGCGTTGCCCGCGTCCCGCCACCTCCAGTTCGAGCACACCTTCCAGGCCCACCAGGATCTGGAAGTGGTCGTGGTCGTGGCTGCCGTGCGAGGCGCCGTAGTCGCGCACGCTCAGGTGGTCGTGCGCGGCGGGCATGTCACTTCACTTCGGGGTTGAGCACGCCATGGGCCTGCTGGTCGGCGTGGTACGAGCTGCGCACCATGGCGCCCACGGCGGCATGCGTGAAGCCCATTTCGTAGGCCTTGGCCTCGAACATCTTGAAGGTGTCGGGGTGCACGTAGCGGCGCACCGGCAGGTGGTGGCCGCTGGGGGCGAGGTACTGGCCGATGGTCAGCATGTCGATGTGGTGCGCGCGCATGTCGCGCATCACCTCGAGGATTTCCTCGTCGGTCTCGCCCAGGCCGACCATGAGGCCGCTCTTGGTCGGCACGTGCGGGAACAGCGCCTTGAACTTCTTGAGAAGGTTCAGGCTGAACTGGTAGTCCGAGCCCGGGCGTGCTTCCTTGTACAGGCGCGGCACGGTCTCGAGGTTGTGGTTCATCACATCGGGCGGCGCGGCTTTGAGGATGTCGAGCGCGCGGTCGTCGCGGCCCCGGAAGTCGGGCACCAGCACCTCGATCTGCGTCTGGGGCGACAGGGCGCGCGTCTTTTCGATGCAGGCCACGAAATGGCCGGCACCGCCATCGCGCAGGTCGTCGCGGTCCACGCTGGTGATCACCACGTACTTCAGGTTCAGCTGCGCGATCGTCTTGGCCAGGTTGTCGGGCTCGTTCACGTCCAGCGGATCGGGGCGGCCGTGGCCCACGTCGCAGAACGGGCAGCGGCGCGTGCACTTGTCGCCCATGATCATGAAGGTGGCTGTGCCCTTGCCGAAGCACTCGCCGATGTTCGGGCAGCTCGCTTCCTCGCACACCGTCACCAGCTTGTTGGTGCGCAGGATGTCCTTGATCTCGTAGAAGCGGGTGGTCGGGCTGCCGGCCTTGACGCGAATCCACTCGGGCTTCTTCAGCACCTCGGCCGGCACGATCTTGATCGGGATGCGCGCGGTCTTGGCCTGGCTTTTCTGCTTGGCCGTGGCGTCGTAGCTGGCAGCGGGCTGGGCGTCGCGGACGGTGCTGCTGGCGGGGGCCGTGGGGGTGTCGAGGCGGGTCATGGCATGGGCGCGGTTGGGGTCAGGGGCTCAGGGTGGCGATGAGCTTCTGGCTCAGCACCGCCGCGGCGTCGTCCCAGGACGCCGCGACCCCGATTGTAGAAAGGTCGACCGTGGGCAGGCCCGCGTAGCCGCAGGGGTTGATGCGATCGAAGGGTTGAAGATCCATCGCCACATTGAGCGCCACGCCGTGGTAAGTGCAGTGGCGGCTGACCTTGATGCCCAGCGCGGCGATCTTGCCCAGGCCGGTGAAGTCGGGTGGGGGCAGGGGTTCGCCCGGGTTCCGTTTCTGCGGCCGCTGCGGCAGCAGGGCGTGGCTGCCGGGGTCGTCCAGCCGCACGTAGATGCCGGGCGCGCCAGCCACGCGGTGGCCGGTCACGCCGAAGGTAGCCAGGGTGCGGATCACCGCCTCTTCCACGCGGTAGACATACTCCTTGACGAAGTAACCCGCGCGCTGCAGGTCGATCAGCGGGTAGGCCACCACCTGGCCCGGCCCGTGGTAGGTCACCTGGCCGCCGCGGTTGGTCGACACCACCGGGATGTCGCCCGGGGCCAGCAGGTGGTCTTCGCGACCCGCCAGGCCCTGGGTGAAGACGGGGTCGTGTTCGCAGATCCAGAGTTCGTCGGGCGTGTCGGCCGTGCGCGCCGCGGTGAAGGCCTGCATCGCCTCGTAGGTGGGCGCGTGGTCCACCCGGCCCAGTGTGCGAATGATCACAGCACGACTTTGACCATCGGGTGCGTGGTCAGCGTGCGGTAGAGCTCGTCGAGCTGCTCGCGGCTGGTCACGTGCACCGTGAGCGTGAGGCCCAGGTAGTTGCCGGCCTTGCTCGGGCGCTGTTCGATCGTGCTTTCGTCGAAGCCGGGGTCGAAGGCGCGCGCCACATGCGTCATGGCGGTGGCAAAACCTTCCACGTTGGCGCCCATCACCTTGATGGGGAAGTCGCTCGGGTAGGTGATGAGCGATTGTTCGGGGGGGATGTCGGGCGGGAGTTCCATCGGTCCATTTTCCAGTTCTTCAGATCGATTGCGCGGCCACCGCGCGCTGGTAGCCCGCATAGAGGCTCGCGCAGACGGGGCCAGGCTGGCCGCGCTGGGCGCCATGCCCCACCGGCGCGCCGTCCAGCGTGGTGATGGACAGCACTTCCTTGGTGGCCGAAGACAGCAGCAGCTCGTCGGCCGACAGCACCTCCGCGCGCGTGACGCGGCGAAGCTCGTGCCGGAGGCCTTGCTGCCGGCAGAGTTCCTCGACGAGCCCGAAGCGGATGCCCTCGAGCACGAGGTTGTCCTTGGGCGGGCCCATGACCACGCCATCCTTGACCGCCCACACGTTGCTGGACGCGCCTTCGCTCAGAAAGCCGTCGCGGAACATCACGACCTCCACCGCGCCCGCATCGGCGGCGATCTGGCGCGCCATCACCGAGCCCAGCAGGCTGGTGGCCTTGATGTGGGCCTTGCGCCAGCGAAAGTCATCGGCGGTGACGCAGGCCACGCCGTGGGCGCGTTGCTCCGGGGTGCGCAGCTTCATCGGGTTGGCCATCGCGAACACCGTGGGTTGGAGGCCGGGCGGCATCACGTGGTCGCGCGGGGCCACGCCCCGGGTGATCTGTATATAGACGAGCTGGTCGTGCACGCCGCGGGTCTGCTGGTCGGCGATCAGGCGCCGCGCGATGCCCAGCCATTCGTCGGGCGAAAACGGGTTGGGAATGCGCAGTTCGCGCAGCGAGCGCTCCAGCCGCGCCATGTGTTCGGCGAAGCGGAACACGCGGCCGCCATAGGCGGGGAGCACCTCGTAGATGCCGTCGCCAAAGATGAAACCGCGGTCGAGCACACTCACGCGGGCCTCCCGCAGCGGACCGTAGTCCCCATCCAGGAAGCACAGGGAGTCGGGCAGGTCGGTCATGGCGGGATTATCGGCCGCACCCTCGGGGCGCGTGGCGGGCACGGTTATCCCGTCCGCCGAATATTGACGGAGGGCTGGGGTTTCTACGTATAATGAGCGGCTTTGCAACCCAGGCGCTTTGTCGTCTGTTTGTCACGCGCGAGGTCGAACATGACGCAAGGCCATTCGATCCCGCCCGGTTGGACAGACCAGGAAGATGGGGAGCAGGAATCCGATTTCAAGCCATTGACGCGCGAAGAAGCGCAGCAGTGGCGGGTTGGCCAGCCAGTGCTCTCGCTCTGGCGGCTGGTGATGGTGCAGTGGCTGGTGGGGCTGGCGGCGAGCATCGTGGGTGGACTGCTGTGGCAGTCGTCCTCGGTGGCGTGGTCGGTTCTGTATGGCGCGGCGGCGGTGGCAATTCCTTCGGCTCTCATGGCCTACGGGTTGACCTCCAGTGCAATGTCCCGTGTGTGGGCGAAGCACGCCAACGCGGCATTTGCCGGCTTCCTGCTGTGGGAGGGCGTCAAGATCCTGTTGGCGGTGGTCATGTTGGCCGCAGCCCCCTGGGTGGTCTCTCCCTTGAATTGGTTCGGCCTTCTGGCCGGGCTTGTGTTGGTTCTCAAGGTCTATTGGTTTGGATACCTCATCCAGGCCAAGCGATCAAATGCAAACGGTTGACTCTCCGGCTCATCGGACACACGAACATGGCTGCTGAAGGCACTTTGACCCCGGGCGAATATATCCGCCACCACCTCGTCCACTTGACGAACCACAAGCAGGAATCCATCGTCGATTTCTCGGTGATCAACCTCGACTCCGTCGTGGTGAGCGCGCTGCTGGGTCTGCTCACGGTGTTCGTGCTCTGGCGTGCCGCCCGCGCCGCGCACGGCCGGCGTGCCCGGCCGCTTCCAGGCCGCCGTCGAAATGCTGGTGGAAATGGTCGATTCGCAGGCCAAATCCGTCATCCACAACGCCCAGAGCCGCAAGCTCGTCGCCCCCCTGGCGTTGACGGTGTTCGTCTGGATCTTCATGATGAACTTCATGGACATGATCCCGGTGGACCTGATTCCCCAGATCTGGCACAGCGCCGGCCCGGCCATGGGCTTCAAGGACTACCTGCGCGTCGTGCCAACCGCCGACCTGTCGACCACCCTGGGTCTGTCGGTGTCGGTGCTGCTGATGTGCCTGTTCTACAACATCAAGATCAAGGGCCTGGGCGGCTGGGCGCACGAACTCGTGAGCGCGCCTTTCGGCACCAGCAAGAACCCGGTCTGGGCCCTGCTGCTGGGCATCGTCAACTTCCTGATGCAGATGATCGAGTTCGTCGCCAAGACGGTCTCGCACGGCATGCGGCTGTTCGGCAACATGTTCGCCGGCGAGCTGGTGTTCATGCTGATCGCCCTGCTGGGCGCCTACGCCACCCTGTCGCTGGGCGGCTCGCTCTTCTTCATCGGTCACCTGATCGCTGGCACGGTGTGGACCTTGTTCCACATTCTGGTCATCACCTTGCAAGCGTTCATCTTCATGATGCTGGCCCTGATCTATCTGGGGCAGGCGCATGACGCTCACTGACGCGGCTCTCTAGGTCGCATTCGGTTTCTCTCGTTTCTTTCCTTTCTCAACAAACTTCCACTTCATAGGAGTCATCATGGAAAACGTTCTGGGTCTTGTCGCACTGGCTTGCGGTCTCATCGTCGGTCTGGGCGCCATCGGCGCATCCATCGGCATCGCGCTGATGGGCGGCAAATTCCTCGAATCGTCGGCCCGTCAGCCCGAGCTGATGAACGACCTGCAGACCAAGATGTTCATTCTGGCCGGTCTGATCGACGCTGCCTTCCTGATCGGCGTGCGCATCGCCCTGCTGTTCGCTTTCGCGAACCCGTTCACGCTGTAAATCGGCTCGCTGCCCCGCGCGGGCTGGTGTTGCGGTGACGGCCTTCCATCCCGTCGCCACCATCCGCCACCCGTGTCGGCAGTCGGTGCGTCACCCCTCTTGTCAACACACAGAAAGGCGTTGCGATGAACATCAATGCAACCCTCTTTGCGCAGGCCATCGTCTTCGCGATTCTGGTGTGGTTCACGATGAAATTCGTGCTGCGCACCCATCGCCAAGGCGCTCGATGAGCGTGCGTTGAAGATTTCCGAAGGCCTGGCCGCTTCCGAAAAAGCCAAGACCGAACTGGCCGTGGCCAACAAGCGGGTGGAAGAAGAGTTGAGCAAATCGCGCAACGAATCCGCCACCCGCCTGGCCGACGCCGAGCGACGTGCCCAGACCGTGATCGAAGAAGCCAAGGCCCGTGCCACCGAAGAGGCTTCGAAGATCGTGGCGGCCGCCCGCCAGGACGCCGATCAGCAGGTCGTCAAGGCCCGCGAAGCCCTGCGCGAGCAGGTGGCTGCCTTGGCCGTCAAGGGTGCCGAGCAGATCCTCAAGCGCGAAATCAATGCCGGCGTTCACGCCGAATTGCTGGGCCGCCTGAAGACCGAGCTCTGATCCGAGCCTGACGCCACCGACCGGCATTCAAAGGACCACCATGGCAGAAATCGCCACCATTGCCCGCCCCTATGCGGAAGCGCTGTTCAAGGCCGCAGGCCCTGACGCGGCTGGCGCCGCGGCCTGGCTCGACGAGCTGGCTGCCCTGGCCGCCAATGAACAGCTGCGTCAGTTCGCCGACAGCCCCAAGACCGAACCCGATCAGGTGCTTTCGCTCATGACCGGCCTGCTCAAGAGCAGCCTGCCCGCCATCGGCCAGAACTTCCTGCGCACCGTGATCGAGAACGGCCGCATCGAGGCCCTGCCCGAGATCGCCGCCCAGTTCCGCGCGCTGAAGAACGCGCAGCTGGGGGCGTACGACGCGGTGGTCCACAGCGCCTTCGAGGTGGACAGCGCCACGCTGGCCGAGCTCTCCGGGGTGCTGGAAAAGCGCTTTGGACGCAAGCTCAACCTCCAGGTGAAACTGCAGCCCGATCTGATCGGCGGCATTCGCGTGGTGGTGGGCGACGAGGTGCTCGACACCTCGGTCAAAGCCCGCCTGGAACAAATGAAGATTGCCCTGACGGCCTGACGGCTGTTTTTCCGGGCGCGCCTGCACACCATTTAACGAAAGAAGGAAAGAGTCATGCAACTCAATCCCGCCGAAATCTCCGAACTGATCAAGTCCCGCATCGAGGGTCTGGGCGCATCCAGCGATGTGCGCAACCAGGGCACTGTGGTCTCGGTCACCGACGGTATCGTCCGTGTCCACGGCCTGTCCGACGTGATGCAGGGCGAAATGCTGGAATTCCCGGCCAACAAGGATGGCGTGCCTTCCTTCGGCCTGGCGCTGAACCTCGAGCGCGACTCCGTCGGCGCCGTGATTCTGGGCGAGTACGAGCACATCTCCGAAGGCGACACCGTGAAGTGCACGGGCCGCATCCTGGAAGTGCCGGTCGGTCCCGAGCTCGTTGGCCGCGTGGTCAACGCCCTGGGCCAGCCGATCGACGGCAAGGGTCCGGTCAACGCCAAGATGACCGACGTGATCGAGAAGGTCGCCCCGGGCGTGATCGCCCGCAAATCGGTGGACCAGCCGGTGCAGACCGGCCTGAAGTCGATCGACTCCATGGTGCCCGTCGGCCGTGGCCAGCGCGAGCTGATCATCGGTGACCGCCAGACCGGCAAGACCGCCGTGGCGATCGACGCGATCATCAACCAGAAGGGTCAGAACATGACCTGCGTCTACGTCGCGATCGGCCAGAAGGCCTCGTCGATCAAGAACGTGGTGCGTGCCCTGGAGCAGGCTGGCGCGATGGACTACACCATCGTCGTGGCCGCTTCGGCTTCCGAATCCGCTGCCATGCAGTACCTGTCGGCCTACTCCGGCTGCACCATGGGCGAATACTTCCGCGACCGTGGCCAGGACGCGCTGATCGTTTATGACGATCTGTCCAAGCAGGCCGTGGCCTACCGCCAGGTCTCGCTGCTGCTGCGCCGCCCACCAGGCCGCGAAGCCTACCCCGGCGACGTGTTCTACCTCCACAGCCGTCTGCTCGAACGCGCAGCCCGCGTGAACGCCGACTACGTCGAAGCCTTCACCAAGGGTGAAGTCAAGGGCAAGACCGGTTCGCTGACCGCACTGCCCATCATCGAAACGCAGGCCGGCGACGTGTCCGCTTTCGTGCCGACCAACGTGATCTCGATCACCGACGGCCAGATCTTCCTGGAAACCAGCCTGTTCAACGCCGGTATCCGCCCCGCCATCAACGCCGGTATCTCGGTGTCGCGCGTCGGTGGTGCTGCCCAGACGGACCTGATCAAGAAGCAGTCCGGCGGCATCCGTACCGACTTGGCCCAGTACCGTGAACTGGCTGCGTTCGCGCAGTTCGCTTCCGACCTGGACGAAGCCACCCGCAAGCAGCTCGACCGCGGTGCCCGCGTGACCGAACTGCTGAAGCAGGCCCAATACGCGCCGCTGTCCATCAGCCTGATGGCCGCCTCGCTGTTCGCTGTGAACAAGGGCTATCTGGACGACATCGACGTCAAGAAGGTGCTGTCGTTCGAAGCCGGCCTGCACGCCTTCCTGAAGGACAAGCACGCCGCCCTGCTGCAGAAGATGGAAGGCGGCAAGGCGCTGGACAAGGACAAAGAAGCCGAAGCCCAGCTCGCCGCCGCGGTTGCCGATTTCAAGAAGACCGGCACGTACTGATCCGCCCCATTGACCAGCTAAGGAGCCCCAATGGCAGCAGGTAAGGAAATACGCGGCAAGATCAAATCGGTGGAGAACACCAAGAAGATCACCAAAGCCATGGAAATGGTCGCCGCCTCCAAGATGCGCAAGGCGCAGGAGCGCATGCGCTCCGCGCGTCCCTACGCCGAGAAGGTGCGCCAGATCGCTGGCAACCTGAGCCGGGCCAACCCGGAGTACACGCACCCGTTCATGCAGACCAACGACGCCAAGACCGCCGGTTTTGTCGTGGTCACGACCGACAAGGGTCTGTGCGGTGGTCTCAACACCAACGTGTTGCGTGCGGTGACGACCCAGCTCAAGGAACTGCAGGCCCAGGGCGTGAGCGCCGAGGCCGTGGCGATCGGCAACAAGGGCCTGGGCTTCCTCAACCGCATCGGTGCCAAGGTGGTGTCCAGCGTGACCGGGCTGGGCGACACGCCTCACCTGGAAAAGCTGATCGGCCCCGTCAAGGTGCTGCTCGATGCGTACACCGAAGGTCGCATCAACGCGGTCTACCTGTCGTACACCAAATTCATCAACACGATGAAGCAGGAATCGGTGATCGAGCAACTGCTGCCGCTCAATGCAGGCACCTTGCAGGACAACGCCGGTGGCCGCGACTGGGACTACATCTACGAACCCGATGCAGCCACCGTCATCGACGAACTGCTGCTGCGCTACGTGGAAGCCCAGGTGTACCAGGCGGTCGCCGAGAACATGGCGTCCGAGCAATCCGCCCGCATGGTGGGCAATGAAGGCCGCCACCGACAACGCCGGCAGCGTCATCGGTGAACTCAAGCTGGTCTACAACAAGACCCGTCAGGCCGCGATCACGAAAGAACTTTCGGAAATCGTCGCCGGTGCCGCCGCGGTCTGAAGCAGCCGCCCAACCGAATCCAGAGAAAACAGAAGGTATCCATCATGTCTCAAGTACAAGGCAAGATCGTCCAGTGCATCGGCGCCGTCGTGGACGTGGAATTTCCGCGCAACCAGATGCCGCGCGTTTACGACGCGCTGAAAATGGAAGGCTCCACCCTGACGCTGGAAGTCCAGCAGCAGCTGGGCGACGGCGTGGTGCGCACCATTGCGCTGGGCTCGTCCGACGGCCTGCGCCGCGGTATGGTGGTGTCCAACACCGCCAACCCCATCATGGTCCCGGTCGGCAAGGCCACCCTGGGCCGCATCATGGACGTGCTGGGTGCGCCTATCGACGAGCGTGGCCCGGTCGATCAGACCCTGACGGCTTCGATCCACCGCAAGGCTCCCGCCTACGACGAACTGTCCCCCTCGCAGGAACTGCTGGAAACCGGCATCAAGGTGATCGATCTGGTCTGCCCGTTCGCAAAGGGCGGCAAGGTGGGTCTGTTCGGTGGTGCCGGTGTGGGCAAGACCGTGAACATGATGGAACTCATCAACAACATCGCCAAGGCCCACAGCGGTCTGTCGGTGTTCGCTGGTGTGGGTGAGCGCACCCGCGAAGGCAACGACTTCTATCACGAGATGGCCGACTCCGGCGTCGTGAACCTCGAGAAGCTCGAGGACTCGAAAGCTGCGATGGTCTACGGCCAGATGAACGAGCCGCCGGGCAACCGTCTGCGCGTGGCCCTGACCGGCCTGACCATCGCCGAGTCGTTCCGCGACGAAGGCCGTGACGTGCTGTTCTTCGTGGACAACATCTACCGCTACACCCTGGCCGGTACCGAAGTGTCCGCCCTGCTGGGCCGCATGCCTTCCGCCGTGGGCTACCAGCCGACGCTGGCCGAAGAAATGGGCCGTCTGCAAGAGCGCATCACCTCCACCAAGGTCGGCTCGATCACCTCCATCCAGGCCGTGTACGTGCCTGCCGATGACTTGACCGACCCGTCGCCCGCCACCACCTTCGCCCACTTGGATTCCACCGTGGTGCTGAGCCGTGACATCGCCGCGCTGGGCATCTACCCCGCCGTGGACCCGCTGGACTCCACCAGCCGCCAGCTCGATCCGCTGGTGGTGGGCCAGGACCACTACGAAACCGCCCGCGCCGTGCAAGGCACGCTGCAGCGCTACAAGGAACTGCGCGACATCATCGCCATCCTGGGCATGGACGAACTGGCGCCGGAAGACAAGCTGGCCGTGGCCCGCGCCCGCAAGATCCAGCGTTTCCTGTCGCAGCCCTTCCACGTCGCTGAAGTGTTCACCGGCTCGCCCGGCAAGTACGTGCCGCTGGCCGAAACCATCCGTGGTTTCAAGATGATCACCGCCGGTGAATGCGACCACCTGCCCGAGCAGTCGTTCTATATGGTCGGCACGATCGACGAAGCCTTCGAAAAGGCCAAAAAGGTGGCGTAAAGCGGCGCCCCGGGGCGTCTGGCGTTGTTGCCGTGCTCGCCGTACCTTGGTACGGCTCCGCGCGGCGCCTAGCCAGCCACCCCGCTGCTTGCTTTCCACTCACCTTTTTTATTGGAGTAACTATGAGCACCATCCGCGTCGATGTGGTCAGCGCCGAAGAATCCATCTTCTCCGGCGAAGCCAAGTTCGTGGCGCTGCCGGGCGAGGCCGGTGAGCTGGGCATCCTGCCCGGCCACATTCCGCTGATCACCCGCATCAAGCCCGGCGCCGTGCGCATCGAGAAGGCCGATGGCGGTGAAGAATTCGTGTTCGTGGCCGGTGGCATTCTGGAAGTGCAACCGCACCACATCACCGTGTTGTCCGACACCGCGATCCGTGGCGACGACCTCGATGAGGCCAAGGCGACCGAAGCGCGCCGGCAGGCCGAAGAGGCCGTGAAGAACGCCAAGAGCGATCTCGATCTGGCCAAGGCCACGTCGGAACTCGCGGTCATGGCCGCGCAGATCGCCGCTCTGCGCAAATACCGCCAAAAGAAATAAGCGACGACTTCGTGTCGTTTATCAAAGAAGGACCGGCCTCGTGCCGGTCTTTTTGTCGGCTTTTGCGGCGAGCCGTGTGACAGTCCGCATACCATCTCGGACAAGACAAGAACACGTTGGGAGCATCGCCGATGTCATCCATTTTTGAGAGCCCCGACATGGCCCCGGAAGAGGTGGCAGCCCGTTTGCTGGTCACCTCGTCGGCGCTGGCCGACCTCACCCTGAGCGATGCGTTGAAAGTGGTGGGCTACATGCGGCCCAAGCTCATCAAGGCGGGCGCGGTCATCATCCAGGAGGGGGAGGTCAAGCAGACCGACTACATGCTGCTGGTGCTGGAAGGCGACATCGCGGTCGAGAACGAGTTGCCCGGCCTGCATGAGAGCATGGTGGTGAACATCATGGGCCCCGGCCACCTGATCGGGGAAATGGGCGTGCTGGATGGCGCGCCGCGCTCGGCCACCTGCACCGCCAACACCGACATCGCGGCGGCCGTGCTCTCGCGCACGGCCTTGATGCGCCTGCTCAAGGACGACCCGAGGTTGGGCGCCCGCTTGCTGCTGGCGATCTCCAAGCGCATGGCCGATCGACTGCGCGAGACCACGCGCAAACTCAAGACCTTTGCCCAGATGAACAAGGCGCTGCAGCAGGAGTTGAATGTGGCGCTCAACAACGGCCGCACCGCGCAGGACAAGCGGCGCGGCTGAGTCCGCCGGCGCTCTTCAGCGGCGCACGACGCCGTCGGCCAGCTCGTTGCGCCGGGTGGCGCCGGCGTCGGCCGGGAAGTGCAGCACCAGCAGGGCGGACACTTCTTCCAGGGCCTGCGTGAGCCCATCCTCGAACGCCCCCTCGCGCAGGCGCGCGCCCAGACGGTCCACGATGGCCTGCCATTCGGCCGGCGCGACGCGTTGCGCCAGCGCCCGGTCGGCCACGAACTCGATGGCGTGCTCGGCCAGCAGCAGGTAGATCAACACACCGTTGTTGTGCTCGGTGTCCCAGATGCGCAGGCGGCCGAACCAGGTCAGCGCGCGCTCGCGCACCACGGTGGACAGCGGGGTGCTGGCATTGATGCGCCAGAGGTAGCTCAGGGGCAGGGCGGCTTCGACGCACAGCCGCACCTCGCCGCTGTGCCGGCCTTCGCTGGCGGCCACGCGCCGCGCCAGACGCTCGGCCATGTCGTCGGGCACCGCGCGCGCGGTGTCCGAGGCGTCCAGCCAACGGTGCTTCAGGATGCGGGCGAGTTTGTTCATGGCCTGTTGCCCTCACCAGCCGCCGGAAGCGCCGCCGCCGCCGAAATTGCCGCCACCGCCCGAGCTGAAACCACCACCGCCAAAACCCCCTCCGCGTCCTCCGCCCCCACCTCCGAAGCCGCCACCGCCCCAGCCGCCGCCACGCCCACCGCGGCCGGAGCCTCCCGAAGTGGGTGCCGGCAGGAACTGCAGGAACAGCGCGGCCAGCATGCCGAGCAGGCCGGCGCCGATGCGCACCCAGACCACGGCGGTCAGCACCCAGGCCAGGCCACCGGCACCGATGCCCGTGAACACCGTGCCCAGCTTGTTGCCGAAGATGCCGCGCAGCACGGCCGAGAACATGGGCACGGCAAAGACCAGGAACACCAGCACCTCCATGCCGTCGAAATCGTCGAGGCCGGCGCCATCGCGCGTGGCCTGTTCCGCAGGCAGGGGCAGGTTCTCTCCCCGGATGCGCGCCAGGATCTGATCGACCCCGGCCTCGATGCCGGCGGCGTAGTTGCCGATGCGGAACGCGGGCGTCACCGCGCCGTCGATGATGCGCTTGGCGATCAGGTCGGGAATCGCGCCTTCCAGCGCCTTCGCGGTGGCGATGCGCAGGCGCCGGTCGTCCTTGGCGATCACGAACAGCACGCCGTCGCCCACATCGCGCCGGCCGATCTTCCAGGCGTCGCCCAGGCGCTGCGTGTAATCGGCGATGTCTTCGGGTGCGGTGGTGCGCAACCATCACCACCACCACCTGCGAGCCGTTCGTCTTTTCAAAGGCCGCGAGCTTGGCCTCGATGGCGGCGAGGCTCGCCACATCGAGCGTGCCCGTCTGGTCGATCACGCGCGCGCGCAATTCGGGGATGGGCTGCAGGCCTTGCGCCAGCGCCCAGGAGGGGAAGAACCAGAGCCCCAGGGCGGCCAGCAGCCACCGGGCCAGGCGCAGCGTCATGGCTTCTTGAAGTCCACCGTGGGCGGTGTCGAGATCGCGGCCTCGTTGGCGACCTGGAAGTTGGCCTTGGGGCTGTAGCCGAAGACCATCGCGGTGAGGTTGGTGGGGAAGCTGCGCGCGAGCACGTTGTACTCCTGCACGGTCTGGATGTAGCGGTTGCGCGCCACGGTGATGCGGTTCTCGGTGCCTTCGAGCTGCACGCGCAGGTCGCTGAAGCCCTGGTTGGCCTTGAGGTTGGGGTACTGCTCCACCACCACCATCAGGCGGCTGAGCGCGCTGCCCAGTTCGCCTTGCGCGGCCTGAAACTGCTGCATCGCAGCCGGGTTGTTCAAGGTCTCGGGCGTGACCTGGATCGACGTGGCCTTGGCGCGGGCCTCGATCACGCGGGTGAGCGTTTCCTGCTCGAAGTTGGCCTCGCCCTTGACGGTGGCGACGATGTTGGGGATCAGGTCGGCTCGGCGCTGGTATTGGTTGAGCACCTCCGACCAGGCCGACTGGCTCTGCTCGTCCAGGCGCTGGAAGTCGTTGTACCCACAGCCCGTGAGGCTGGTGGCGAGCAACAGGGCGGCGGCCCCGGTGGACAGGCGTCGAATGGATGTGCGCATAAAACCTCCGCTGGATGAGATCAGGTCGATCAGCGGGAATATACCCGGGGGTGCACCCGGGCAACCGGGCACTGGCGGCAAAATAGCCCACATGCGAAAACCCAAACTGCCCCCCGGTTCGGCGGACGACACGGAGGCGGCCTTCTACGACGCGCTGCAACACGCCGACATCGAGCGCCTCATGGCCTGCTGGGCGGACGAGGACGACATCGTGTGTGTGCATCCGGGTGGTCCCCGGCTCGTGGGGCACGCCGCGGTGCGCGCCGCGTTCGAGACCATGTTCGCCAGTGGCAGCGTGCAGGCCCAGCCCGAGAAGGTGCGCCGGCTCGATGCCGGTGGCTGCAGCGTGCACAGCGTGGTCGAGCGCGTGGCCGTGATGACGGACGATGGCATGCAACACGCCTGGGTGGTGCGCAACCAACGTCTATGCCAAGACCGCCCAGGGCTGGCGCATGGTCGCGCACCACGCCAGCCCCGGCTCACGCACCGAGCCGCTCGAGGCCTTCACCACCCAGCCGGTGCTGCATTGAAGTCCGACCGCTTTTCCTACCGCGCGCCGTGGTGGTTGCCCGGAGGCAACCCGCAGACGGTGTGGGCCGCGCTGGCCAGCCGCCGCCATTTCGGACCGCCGCCGCGCTGGAAGCGCAGCCGATGGAAGACGCCCGATGGCGACTTCATCGACGTGGACCAGGCCTTGCACAGCAGCGCGCAGGAGGCGCCCCTGCTGGTGCTGTTCCACGGGCTGGAGGGTTCTTCCGCGAGCCAGTACGCCGTGGCCTTCGCCGATTTCTCCGCCGCCCACGGCGTGGCCTACGCGGTGCCCCACTTCCGGGGATGCTCGGGCGAACTCAACCACGCGCCACGCGCCTACCACTCGGGTGACTTCCAGGAGATCGACTGGATCCTGCGCCGTTTTGCCGAGGAACACCCGGGCCGGCCGCTGATCGCCGTGGGCGTGTCGCTGGGTGGCAATGCGCTGATGCGCTGGGCCGGTGAGATGGGCACGGAAGCGACCTCCTGCGTGCGCGCCATTGCATCGGTGTGTTCCCCGCTGGACCTGGCCGCGGGCGGCCACGCCATCGGGCGCGGCTTCAACCGCGTGGTCTACACCCGCATGTTCATGCGCTCCATGGTGCCCAAGGCGCTCGGCAAGCTGGAGCAGCACCCTGGCTTGTTCGACCGGCAGAAGCTGCTGGCCGCGCGCGACCTCTACGAGTTCGACAACCTTTTCACCGCGCCCCTGCACGGCTTCAAGGACACGACCGACTACTGGGCGCGTGCCTCGGCCAAGCCGGTGCTTCACAGCATCCGCGTGCCCGCGCTCGCGCTCAATGCGCGCAACGACCCCTTCGTGCCCGCCGAGTCCCTGCCGACCCAGCAGGACGCGGGCCATCACGTCACCCTGTGGCAGCCCGAGCAGGGTCGCGATGTGGGCTTTCCGGTCTCGTACGGACCCCTTGGCCTTCCCGGGCATGTGCGCGCGATGCCCGAGGCCGTGGGAAACTGGCTGCTCGCCCACCTTTGAGGAGCCTCGCCATGGACGACATCGTCAAGGCCGCGATGGCCAAGTGGCCCAATGTGCCGCACTGTTATGGCTGGCTGGGCCTGGATGCCCGCGGCAACTGGTACATGCGCGACGACCGCACGCAGGCGCAAGGGCTTTTCCCCGCCAGCAAGGGCTCGCTGCTCAAGCACGACAAGCTCATCGAGTTCATCCACCGCAACTACGCGGCCGACGCGCAAGGCCAGTGGTACTTCCAGAACGGGCCGCAGCGCGTGTACGTCGAACTCGAGGCCACGCCGTGGATCTGGCGCCTGCAGCCCGAGGGTGGTGTGTTGTCCCACACCGGCCTGCCGGCGCGCGTGCAGGAAAGCCTGCTGGACGAATTGGGCCGGCTGTACCTGGTGACCGATCTGGGTGTCGGGCTGGTGCACAGCGCCGACATGAACCTGGCCGCCGACGCGGTCGAAGCCGGCCGCTGGCGCCCGGCCGAGGTGCGCGCCGATGCGCTGCCAGCGCGGTTCGGCTTCATTCCCCATCCCCAGGCGCTACAAGCCGCCTGAGGGCGGCCGCGCGCGGGCACAAAAAAGCCGGCACGGGGCCGGCTTTTTGGGGGGAAGGGGACGCGCCTTACTTCACCGCGTTCAGCATGTACTGCACGGCGGCCTTGATGTCGGCCTCCGCGGCGGCGCCTGCGCCGCCCTTGGGAGGCATCGCACCCTTGCCCTTGATGACCGTGGCGGTCAGGGTGTCCAGGCCAGCGCCCACGCGGGGTGCCCAGGCGGCCTTGTCGCCGAACTTCGGTGCACCGGCCACGCCGGCCACGTGGCACACGGCGCAAGCCTGCTTGTACAGGGCCTCACCGGCGCCAGCGGCCACGGTGGCCGAGGCGGCAGGTGCCGGCGCAGCGGCAGCGGGCGCCGGAGCCGCTGCGGCCACGGCAGGAGCGGGGGCAGGCGTTGCAGCGGCCGCAGGGGCTGCTGCAGCGGCGGGTGCCGGTGCCTGGGGCTCGGGGAACTTGCCGCCAGCGGCGTTGGCCAGGTGCACCACGGCGCGGCCGATCTCGGTGTCGCGGAACGCGCCGCCGCCTTGCGCGCCCATGGCGCCCTTGCCCTTGAGGGCGGAGGTCAGCAGGGCTTCATAGCCGGTGGCGATGCGGGGGCCCCAGGCGGCGGCGTCGCCGAACTTGGGCGCACCGGCCAGGCCCGCCGCATGGCAGGCCGCGCACTGGGCGGTGTACACCGACTCGCCGGAAGCCAGCGGGCGGTTGGCGTCGCGCAGCTCCACCGTGCCCACGCGCTGGATGCGCTGGGCAACGGCTTGCTCCATGTCCACCGCGCCGGCCGCCGGCTTGTTGGCCGAGACCACGTAGTACACCAGGCCGATGATGATGAAGATGGGCGCGACGAACGCAAAGAAGGCCGTCCACATCAACTGGGTTGGCGTCTTGATGGGACCGGTATGGTGTTCTTCGTGCGCGTGGTCGCTCATGATGTCCTCAGGGGGTGGCGAAGCAAGGCCTGTTCGGGTGTGGGGCGTGCCCGTGTCAGGCCGGGCAAACAGCCTTGGATTATAGCCAAGCCCCCTTGGCACCCACCGAGCGCCGCCCCCTCGGCTGATAGAATCGCTGGCGTTGCGGCTGTAGCTCAGTGGATAGAGTATTGGCCTCCGAAGCCAAGGGTCGTGGGTTCGATCCCCGCCAGCCGCACCAACCACGTTCAAGCCCTTGAGTTGCCTCAAGGGCTTTGTCGTTTCCGAGGAGGCTCTTTCGAGGGTTGCTCACAGCTGCTGTGCCCAAGGGTGTGGACAACCCCTGGGACAACTGCCGCAGGCCGCGGCCCGCCTGGCGGCGCGAGCGATGCTCAAAAAAAGGGCATGACAAAGCGGGTCTGACCGTGCCCGCGGCGCCGATATCAGTACGGCCGCCCGTCCTTGTGCGTGAAGGCCCAACGGCCGTCGACCTGCACGGCCCGCAGGTCGTCTTCCGGGTAGCTGACCTCGTCGCCTTCGCTGCGGTCACCCACCTCCAGGTACAGCACCGGCTCATCGGTTTCGTTCACCAGCTTGTGGCCGTTGCCGCTGCCGGCCGGAAAACCCGCGCACATGCCGGGCGACAAGGGCGTGGCGCCCTCGTCGGTGTACAGCGTCGGGTGCCCAGCCAGGATGTAGACGAACTCGTCCTGCCGGCTGTGGGCGTGGCGCAGCGCCGACACCGACTTCGGCGGCAGGGTCGTGTGGTTGACCCCGAAGTGTTTCAGGGCAAACAAGTCGCCCAGGGGACGCTTGACGCGCCCGGCCACGCGGGCCGCAAAAGGCTCGGGATAGTTCGAGGGCTTGGTGCGCGCCGGGGCGTCGGCGGCCACCACGGCCAGGGGTTTCGAGTCGGTGGGCATGGGAAGGCATTGTGGGCGGGCGCTGAAAAGCGGGCAAGAGCGGGCCCTCTTCGGCGCATCGCCGCCAGGCGGGTGGCTCAAGATCGTGGCCAATCCGCCGATGCCCTGGGGGTGGTGGCGCTGGGCCATGACCGCCAAAAGCGGGCTGGCCCGGGACGCCGATCCCCTTACTCCTCCAGAAAGTTCTCCCGCATGAAACTCAACGACATCAAGGTTGGCAGCCGCCTGGCCATCGCCTTCGGACTGGTTCTGCTGATCACGGCCCTGATGGCCGGCATCGGCGTCTGGCGCCTGCAGGAGCTGGTGCAGACCACGCGCACGCTGGCCGGGGAAGACAACGAAAAACTGCAGCTGGCCGCGCGCTGGCGCCAGACCATCGACATCAACTGGGTGCGCACCCGCGCGGCCATCCTGGATTCCGACACCAGCCGCATCGCCACGTGGCAGGCGGACATGGACGAGACCTCCAAGATCTCGCAGGCCTCGCGCGATCGCATGGTCGAGCTGGTCAAGTCCGACACCGGCAAGAAGATGATCGCCGACATCGACGCCGCGCGCGAGGCCTACCGCACGCCGCGCGGTGTCGTGATGAAGGCGCGCATGGCCGGTGAAGACATGAGCGCCGCGCTGGACCGCGACCTCAGACCCCTGGCCGAGGCCTATATCAACACCATCCTGAAACTGGAGCAGCGCCAGCAGGGCATCTACGACGCGGCCTTGAAAGAAGCCGAAGAGATGGCTGCGAATGGCCGCACCATCCTGATCATGGGCGGCGTGCTCGCGACCCTGCTGGGCGCGGCGGCCGCCTTCGTGCTCAGCCGTTCGATCACCGTGCCGCTGCGCCAAGCCGCCGAAACCGCGCGCCTGATCGCCGACGGCGACCTCACGCGCGCCATCCCCGCCGAGGGCCGCGACGAAGCCGCCCAGTTGCTGCAGGCCCTCAAGGGCATGCAGGACAGCCTGGGCCGCGTGGTCTCCAACGTGCGCGGCAACGCCGAGGGCGTGGCGATCGCCAGCGCCGAGATTGCCCAGGGCAACAACGACCTGTCGGCCCGCACCGAGCAGCAGGCCAGCGCGCTGGAGGAGACCGCCGCGTCCATGGAGCAGCTCAGCTCCACCGTGCGCCAGAACGCCGACAACGCGCAGCAGGCCAACCAGCTCGCGATGAGCGCCTCCACCGTGCGCAACGCAGGGGGGCGAGGTGGTCGCCCAGGTGGTGGACACCATGCGCGACATCAACGACAGCAGCCGCAAGATCGCCGACATCATCGGCGTGATCGACGGGATCGCGTTCCAGACCAACATCCTGGCGCTGAACGCGGCGGTGGAAGCCGCGCGCGCCGGCGAGCAGGGCCGGGGCTTTGCGGTGGTGGCCGGCGAGGTGCGCAACCTCGCGCAGCGAAGCTCGGAAGCCGCCAAGGAAATCCGCGGCCTGATCACCGCCAGCGTGGAGCGCGTGGAGCAGGGCAGCTCGCTGGTCGACCGTGCCGGCGTGACCATGACCGAGGTGGTGAACTCGATCCGCCGCGTCAACGACATCATGGGCGAGATCAGCGCGGCCAGCCAGGAGCAGAGCTCGGGCGTGGCTCAGGTCGGCGAGGCCGTCACGCAGATGGACCAGGCCACGCAGCAGAACGCGGCGCTGGTGGAAGAGAGCGCGGCCGCGGCCTCCAGCCTCAAGACCCGCGCCGAGCAGATGGTGCAGGCCGTGGCGGTGTTCAGGCTCTCGTCGGGCTGAGCCAGCGGCGCAGCGACAGCCAGGCAAAGACCGCGCCCACGGCGGCGCCGGCCAGCACGTCCAGGAACACGTGCTGGCGGATCGCCATCGTGGACCAGACGATCACCCCGCAATGCAATACGCTGAGCCAGCGCAGCGCGGCCGGCGCGCCGGTCTCCCGGAAGATGCGCTGGAACCAGAAGGCCGAGAACACCGCCGAACCCACGTGCAGCGAGGGACAGGCGTTGCCCGAGGCGTCGATGCCTTTCAGGAAGGCCAGCCGGGGATGCTGGGACCAGTCGATGTCGGTCAACGGTGTCTGGGTCGGGGCCAGCCAGAACAGCGCCAGGCAGAACACGCACAGCGCGCCCACCCACAGGCCGTAGCGCAGCAGCTCGCGCAGGTTGGGCAGCAGGGCCGGTGCCAGCGACACGTAGACCCACAGCGACACGTAGGCGTAGAAGGCGCCGGGCAGGAACGGTACCCAGTCGTCCACCACGAGCATGGGCATCATGAGCGGTTCGGCCATCGGGTGGTGCAGCACCCAGAAGTAGGCCTGGAAGAACAACACCATGAACGCCATGGTGCCGAAGGCCTTGAGGTACCACAGCGTGACGAACCGGGACAGGAGCTGGCGGTACCAGGCGCGTTCGGTGGGGGTGGGCATGGGTGTGGGTGGGGCCGGCGCAGGGGGCCGGCCTAATGTACGACACGCGTGTGACAGCCGGCCTTCCTGTAGCCCCTTTGTATAATCCCATGCCCTGTGAAGCAAGGGCGGCGCGCCCGCCCAAGGCCGTACCAGAACCCCAAGACGGTCTTTGCTTCGGAGGAGTTCCCCCCATGTTCGTTTTTGCGCATCGGCTTGCGTGCAGGCCCCACCGTGCCAGTCTCATCCTTGGGCAATTTTCATGAGCTCCACTGAACTGATCCGCACCTTCCTCGTCGACCGCCTGGGTGTCCAGCCCGATCAGGTGCTGCCCGATGCCTTGCTGGCCGAGCTCGGGGTGGACTCGCTGATGCTGGCCGAACTGATGTTCGAAGCCGAGGACCGGCTGGGCATCGACATCCCCTCCGACGTGCAGCCGCCCAAGACGGTGGCAGAGATGCAGGCCGTGATCGATTCGCTGGCCGCGCTCAAGGCCGGTTGAACATGCGCCCCCACCGCGTCGCGATCACCGGCATCGGGGTGATCAGCCCCTACGGCGGTGATGCCCGGGATTTCTTCGAACGCCTGCTGGCCGGGGAATCCGCCGTGCGCCACCTGCGGGTGACGCAGGACCTGCCGCGCCCGCTGTCCCACCCGTTCGTGGGCTGCGCCGGCTTCGACCCCGAGGCCGCGCTGGGCAAGCCGCTGGCGCTGATGATGGAGCGTTTCGCCCAGCTCGGCGTGGCCGCGGCCTTCCAGGCCTGGGAGCAGGCCGGCCTGCCGCGCCAGGCCACGGACACCGAGGGCGCCGAGCGCGAGGCCTGGGGCTGCATCTGGGGCACCGCCCTGGGCGGCCTGGAGGCGCACGAGCGCGGTGGCCGCGATCTGTGGATCCGGGGGCGCGAGCGCGTCTCGCCGCTGTCGGTGGTGCAGGGCATGAACAACGCGGTCAACGCCCACATCTCCATCCAGCTCGGCCTGGGCGGCGTGAGCACCAGCCACACGGCGGCCTGCGCGTCCTCCAGCATCGCCATCGGCGAGGCCTTCCGGCGCGTGCGCAGCGGTGAGGCCACGGTGATGGTCACCGGTGGCTCCGACGTCTGCCAGTCCTACAGCGTGTTGCGCGCCTGGGACGCCATGCGCGTGATGGCACCCGGCGACGCCGACACCGCGCCCGCCGCCTGCCGCCCGTTCGCGGCCGACCGCGCCGGCCTCGTGCTCGGCGAAGGCGGGGCGGCGCTGGTGCTGGAGGCCTGGGACCACGCGGTCGCCCGCGGCGCGACCATCCATGGTGAAATCGTGGGCTATGGCACCAGTTGCGATCACAGCCACCTGGTCCGCCCGCACCGGCAGGGCCAGGTGCGCGCCCTGCGCGCCGCGCTGGCCGACGCCGGCCTGGCGCCGGCCGAGATCGGCTACGTCAACGCCCACGGCACGGCCACCCCCGAGGGCGACCCGGTGGAGGTCGCGGCCCTGTGCGAGGTGTTCGGCGACGGCGCCGCGGAGTTGCCCGTGAGCGCCACCAAATCCATGCACGGCCACCTGCTCGGCGCCGCCGGCGCGATCGAGGCCGTGCGCACCGTGCTGGCGCTGCGTGAGCAGGCCATCCCGCCCACCGCCCACCTGGCCGGTCGCATCGACCCCGCCTGCGAGGGCGTGGACCACGTGCTGCAAGGCCGCCGCCAGGTGCCGCTGCGCGCGGCGCTGTCCAATTCCTTTGCCTTCGGTGGCAGCAACGCCGTGCTGGCGTTCCGCGCGCCGCCCCTTTGAAGACCCCTTTTCCCGAGTGACCGTCATGACCCAACCCGTCTCCCCTGAAACCGTCGATGCCCTCTGGCCCGAGGTGGTCGCGCTGATCATCGAAGCCCTCAACATGGAGCTCGCGCCCGCCGAGGTGGATCCCGACGGCCCCTTGTATGGCGACGGCATGGGCCTGGACTCCATCGACATGCTGGAGATCTCGCTCGTCATTTCCAAACGCTATGGCTTCCAGATGCGTTCGGACAACGAGGACAACGAGAAGATCTTCGCTTCGCCGCGCGCCCTGGCCGCCCACATCGCCAGCCAGCGCACCCAGTGAGATGACCGCTTCCACGCTGCTGCGGGACCTCGGCGCGCTGCTCCTGATGGTGGCCTGGGTGATCGCGGCGCACGTGGGCAGCAACGGCTGGGGCAATGCCGACTTCAACGCCGCCGTGGCCGTGCTGCCCATCGCCGTGGCCGTGCTGATGGCGCTGTGGCGGCTGCCCCATTGGGCCGTGCGCGGGGCCGGCGTGCTGGCGCTGGGCGCCTTGCTGGCCTGGCTCTGGCCGCGGCTGCGCCACAACGTGGCCCTGCTGTACTACATCCAGCACCTGGGCATCCACATCGCGCTGGGCGTGCTGTTCGGCAAGTCGCTGATCGGCCCCGGCGACGCCCTCATCACCCGCATGGCGCGGCGCATCTTCGGGTCCGAGCTGTCCGAGCGCAAGCTGCGCTACACGCGCGGCGCCACGCTGGCCTGGACGATCTTCTTCTTCGCCAACGCGCTGGTCTCCACCGGGCTCTTCATCTGGGCGCCGCCAGCCATCTGGTCGATCCACGCCAACGTGCTGACCGGTCCGCTGATTGGCCTCATGTTCCTGGGTGAGCACCTCGTCCGCCTGCGGGTGCTGCCGCCGCACGAACGCCCGGGCCTGGCCGACATCCGGCGGGCCTACCAGCGCGAGTCGGCGCGCCGCAGCGCCGCGCCACCACCGCCATGAACGACACCCTGCCGTTGATCGGGGCCCACGGGCTCGACGATGTGTTCGCCTGGCGCGCGCAGGGCGCGGTGCGCGTGCGCGAGTTCCTGGCCGACGCGCACGCACTCGCCGCCCGCCTGCCCGAGGGCGGCTGGCTGCTCAACGTGTGCGAAGACCGCTACCACTTCGCGGTCGGTTTCGCCGCCGGACTGCTGGCGGGCAAGGTCAGCCTGCAGCCCTCGTCGCAGTCGCCCGAAACGCTGCAGCGCCTGGCGGCCGACTACCCCGGCGTGTCCTGGCTTGGCGACCGCCCCGGGGCGGTGCCCGACCTGCCCGGCCTGGTGTTCCCCGATCTTTCCGTGCAGCCCCGGCCCGAGATCCACGACATGCCCCGGCTGGACGCCGAGCGCGTGGTCGCCATCCTGTTCACCTCGGGCTCGACCGGCCTGCCCCAGCCGCACCGCAAGACCTGGGGGAAGCTGGTGCTCAACGGCCGCGCCGAGGCCACGGCCCTCGGCCTCATGCAACGGCCGCAATCCATCGTGGGCACCGTGCCCATCCAGCACAGCTACGGTTTCGAGTCGACCTTTCTGATCGCGCTGCACGGCGGCTGCCAGTTCGCGGCCGGCAAACCCTTCTACCCGCAGGACATCGTGGCCGCGCTGGACGCCGTGCCGCGCCCGCGCATGCTGGTGACCACGCCGTTCCACCTCTCCGCGCTGCTGGCCTCGGAACTGCCGCTGCCGCCCATGGACCTGGTGCTCTCGGCCACCGCGCCGCTCAGCCCCGATCTCGCGCGCCGCGCCGAAGAACGCTGCGGCGCGCCGGTGCACGAGATCTACGGCTCCACCGAATCCTCCGCGCTGGCCAGCCGCCGCACGCTCGACGGCGCGGCCTGGCGGCTCATGGAGGCCGTGCACCTGGAGCACGAGGGCGACACCACCTACGCCAGCGGCGGGCATGTCGAAGGCCGCGTGCCGCTGGCCGACATCATCGAGTCCGGCACCGAGGGCTGTTTCCTGCTGCACGGCCGCCACGCCGACCTGATCAACATCGCCGGCAAGCGCACCTCGCTGGCCTACCTGAACCACCAGATCGGCGCGCTGCCCGGCGTGGTGGACGCGGCCTTCTTCCTGCCCGATGAGCTCGGCGACGACGGCGTGACGCGCCTGACCGCCTTCGTGGTCGCGCCCACGCTGGACGCCCGCGCGCTCATGGCCGGCCTGCGCCAGCGGCTGGACGCGATCTTCCTGCCGCGCCCGCTGGTGTTCGTCGAGGCGCTGCCGCGCAACAGCACCGGCAAGCTGCCGCGCCAGGCCTTGCAGGCGCTCTACACCGAGAAAGTGGGCCCTGGCGATGGACGAGGCTGAGTTCCACTGGGCCGTGCCGCCCGACCACCCGGCCTTCGCCGGGCACTTCCCGGCGCGCCCCATCGTGCCGGGCGTGGCGCTGCTCGATCAGGCGATCGTGTTCGCGGGACAGATGCGCCAACGCCCGTGGCAGGGCGGGTGGCAGGTCGCGCAGGCCAAGTTCTTCGTGCCGGTCGGGCCGTCCCAGGTGCTGCGCTTCGCGCTGCAGACCACGCCGCGCGGCGCCATCGCCTTCAGCGTGAGCTGCGAAGGCCGCGAAGTGGCGGCGGGCAGCCTCGTGCCCCCGGCGCCATGAGGGGCGACACGCCACCCGAGTGGATGCGCCAGCGCGAACGCAGCCACCTTGGCGCGCTGCGCTTCATGGTCTGGCTCTCGCTCACGCTGGGCCGCCCCTTCGGCCGCCTGGTGCTGCGTTTCGTCACCCTGTACTTCGTGCTCTTCTCGCCCCGCGCGCGCCGCGCCGGCCGCGACTACCTGCGCCGCGCGCTCGGCCGTGCGCCCACCTGGCGCGACGGTTACCGGCACGTGTTCAGCTTCGCGAGCACCGTGCACGATCGCATCTACCTGCTCAATGACCGCTTTGATCTGTTCGACATCACGTTCGTGGGCGACGACGCGCTGCACGATATCTTGCAGCGCCAGCGCGGCGCCCTGCTGCTCGGCGCCCACCTGGGCAGCTTCGAGGTCCTGCGGGTGATGGCGCATGCCCGGGCCCACGTGCCCGTGGCGATGATGATGTACGAGGACAACGCGCAGAAGATCAACGCCATCCTCAACGCCATCAAACCGGGCGCCCAGCAGGACGTGGTGGCGCTCGGCCACCCCGATACCATGCTCAAGGCGCGCGACAAGCTCGACGACGGCCACCTGGTCGGCCTGCTGGCCGACCGTTCCCTCGCCAACGACAGCACGGCAGAATGCATGTTTCTGGGCGCGCCGGCGCGGTTCGCGGTCGGGCCCTGGCGCATGGCCGCCATGCTGCGCCGGCCGGTGTTCTTCATGGCCGGCCTGTACCTGGGCGACAACCGCTACGAACTGCGTTTCGAGCTGCTGGCCGATTTTTCCAACGTCGAGCGCGGCGAGCGCGACGCCGCCATCGCGCAGGCCATGCAGGCCTATGCCGACCGCCTGAGCGAACTCTGCCGCCGGGCGCCTTACAACTGGTTCAATTTTTACGATTTCTGGCAACGCACATGATCCGACGACTCTTCTGCGGCCTCGCGCTGCTGGGCTTCACCGCCCTGGCGCACGCCGCCCTCGATCTCGACCAGCTGATGGCCGAGCTCGCCCGCAACCCCGGCGGGCAGGCGAAGTTCGTCGAGAAGCGCCACCTCGCGCTGCTCGACAAACCCGTCATCGCCACCGGCGAGATGCGCTACACGCCGCCCGACCGGCTGGAGAAACGCACGCTCACGCCCCAGGTCGAGACCATGGTGCTCGACAAGGACACGCTCAGCGTGGAGCGCGACCGCCGCCGCATGACGATCCGCCTGAGCGCGCGCCCCGAAGTGGCCGCCTTCGTGGACAGCATCCGCAGCACGCTCGCGGGCGACCGCGCCGCGCTGGAGCGCCACTACAAGCTCTCGCTCAGCGGCAGCCTGGAGGCCTGGGTGCTCGTTCTGGTGCCCAACGACGAGCGCATCACCAGCCTGCTCAAAAGCATCACCGTCAAGGGCGTGCGCCAGCAGGTGCTGGGCATCGACTACCTGCAGGCCGACGGCGACCGCACCGAAATGACGATCGAGCCGACGCCATGACCCGAAGCGTGTGGCGTGCCCTGCTGATCTGGCTGGCGGCGATGGCCGTCGGCCTGGGCCTGTTGTGGAACACGCGTTTCTCGGCCGACGTCTCCTTCTTCCTGCCGTCCAAGCCCACGCCCGAGCAGTCGGTCATGGTGGACCAGCTGCGCGAGGGCGCGGTCTCGCGCCTGCTGATGCTGGCCATCGTCGGCGGCAGCGCCGACCAGCGCGCCGACGCCTCGCGCGCGCTGCGCGCCTCGCTCAAGGACGAGCCCAGCCTGGACACGGTGCAGAACGGCGAGGCGGAGGCGCTGGACGCCGCGCGCGATTTCCTGCTCGACCACCGTTACGTGCTCAGCGGCGCCGTCACGCCCGAGCGCTTCAGTGTGGAGGGCCTGCGCAGCGCGGTGAACCACAGCGTGGACCTGCTCAGCTCCTCGGCCGGCCTGCTGTTCAAGCCCTACCTGGCGCGCGACCCCACCGGCGAGCTGGTGGAACTGGTCTCGGGCCTGAACGCCGGCGTGCAGCCCAACGAGCAGGACGGCGTATGGGCCTCGCGCGACGGCGAACGCGCCATGCTGGTGGTGCAGACGCACGCGCTGGGCTCCGACACCGACGGCCAGGCCGCCGCCATCGACCTGATCCGCGAGCGCTTCGCGCAGGTCGTGCAGCAGCAGCCCGGCCTGCAGGCCCTGACGCTGGAGATGTCCGGCCCCGGCCTGTTCGCGGTGCGCGCGCGCGCCACCATCCAGGAAGAGGTCAGCCGCCTCTCGCTCATCAGCACGGCCATCCTCGCGGTGATGCTGGGCTTCGTCTACCGCCGTGGCCGCCTGATGTTGCTCACGCTGGTGCCGGTGCTCAGCGGCACCCTCGCGGCCATCGTGATGGTGGGCCTGGTGCACGGCACCGTGTTCGGCATCACCGTGGGCTTCGGCGCCGCGCTCATCGGCGAGGCGGTGGACTACGCCATCTACTACTTCGTGCAGTCGGGGCGGCAGGGCGTGGGGTCCTGGCGCGAGCAGTACTGGCCCACCATCCGCCTGGGCGTGCTCACCTCGGTGCTCGGTTTCGGCGCGCTGCTGTTCTCGGGTTTTCCGGGCCTGGCGCAGCTGGGCCTGTACGCCATCACCGGCGTGCTCACGGCCGCGCTGGTCACGCGCTACCTGCTGCCCCAGCTCGCGGGCCCGGGCGTGCACCTGCACGACGGCGCGCGCCAGGGCCGCCTGCTGCGCCCGCTGGTGGACCATGCCACCGTGCTGCGCTGGCCGTTGCTGGCGCTGGTGCTGGTCTCGTGCGTGTACCTGGTGCAGGAGCGCCACGATGTGTGGCAGTCCGACCTGTCCGCGCTGTCCACCGTGAGCCAGGCCGAAGGCGAACTCGATGCGCGGCTGCGCGGCGACTTGGGCGCGCCCGATGCGCGCTACATGGCCGTGATCACCGCGCCCGACCGCGAGAGCGCGCTGCAGGCCGCCGAGCGCGCGGGTGCCAAGCTGCGGCCGCTGGTCGAGCAAGGCCTCATCGGCGGTTTCGACACCCCGGCGCGTTTCCTGCCGAGCGAGGCCACGCAGGCCGCGCGCCGCGCCAGCCTGCCCACGCCCGACGAACTGCGCGAGCGGCTGCGCAGCGCGCTGGTGGACGCCCCGCTCTCGGCCGATCGCCTGCAGCCCTTCCTGGACGACGTGGCCGCCGCGCGCAGCGCACCGAACCTCACGCGCCAAGACCTCGAGGGCACGGGCCTGGGGCTGGCGGTGGACGCGCTGCTGATGCAACGCCCCAGCGGCTGGAGCGTGCTGCTGCCCCTGCGCCCCTCGGCCGAGGCCACGGGCGCGGACATCCCGGTGGCGGCCGTGCGCGAGGCGCTGGCCGGCAGCGGCGCGCTCTTCATCGACCTCAAGGGCGAATTCGACACGCTCTACGGCGAGTACATCGACGAGGCCATCGTGCTCTCGCTCGCGGGCTTTCTCGCCATCGTCGTGGCCATGGCCTTCGTGCAGCGCAGCGCGCTGCGGCTGGCCAGCGTGATGCTGCCGCTGGTGATGGCGGTGCTGGTCGTGATCGCCGGCCTGCACTTCTTCGGCGTGCGCCTGCACCTGCTGCACCTGGTGGGCATGCTGCTCACCGTGGCCGTGGGCTCCAACTACGCGCTGTTCTTCGACCGCCTCGCGCTCGGCGAGGTGCTGGACGACGAGACCCTGCTGTCCATCGGCGTGGCCAGCTTCACCACCGTCATCGGTTTCGGCGTGCTGGCCTGGTCGACGGTGCCGGTGCTGCACGCCATCGGCGTGACGGTGGGGCCGGGCGCGGTGCTGGCGCTGGTGCTGTCGGCGGCCTTCGCCGTCAGAAGGCCCGCGCCGTGAAGGCCTTGCGCACGGTCGGCACCTCGGGCGCTGCGCCGCAGCTGCTCGTGATGCTGCCCGGCGTCGGCGATGCGGCCCGAAGAGCTCTTCGAGGCCGGCTTCGCCGACGCCATCGAACGCCGGGGCCTGGCGCTGGACCTGCTGGCGGTGGACCTCAGCGGGCTCGGGCTCGACGCCGTCGACACCTGGGACGCCTTGCAGCACCAGGTGCTCACCCCGGCGCGCGAGCGCGGCGCGCGCGTGTGGCTGGGCGGCATCTCGCTCGGTGGCATGGTCGCCATGGCGCACCTGGCCGCGCGGCCCGGCGTGGCCGACGGCCTGTGCCTGCTCGCGCCCTACCCGGGCAGCCGCCCGAGCGTGAACGTGATCGAGCGCGCCGGGGGCATCGATCGCTGGCAGCCCAGCGCGCAGGACCTGCAGGATCCCGAGCTGCGCGTGTGGCAGTGGCTCCAGAACCCGCCGGCCGAGCTGCCGGTGTTCGTCGGCCACGGCACGGAAGACCGGTTCGCCGCGCGCATCGCGCAACTGGCCGAGCGCTTCCCGGCCGCCTCGCGCCACACCGTGCCGGGCGGGCACGACTGGTCGGCCTGGCGGCCGCTGTGGGCGCGTTTCCTCGATGCCGGGCACTTCCACTGACATCGCCAACGAAGCGCTGGAGCCCATCCCCTTTCCTGAGCGCGAGCGCCGCCGTGCACGGGGCGGCCGTGCTCGGCACGCTGGCCGTGCCGGCCGCCTGGCCCTGGGCGGTGGGCGCGCTGGTGGCGCAACCACGCGCTGCTGGCCGGTGCCGGCCTGTGGCCGAGCTCGCGCCTGCTCGGGCCCAACCTGATCCGCCTGCCCGAGGCCTCGGTGCGGCGGCGCGAGGTCGCGCTGACCATCGACGACGGGCCCGACCCCGAGGTGACGCCGCGCGTGCTCGACCTGCTCGACGCCGCGAACGCGAAAGCCAGTTTCTTCTGCATCGGCCGCATCGCCGAACGGCACCCCGCGCTGTGCCGCGAGATCGTGCGGCGCGGCCACCGCGTGGAGAACCACGGGTACGCGCACAGCAACGCGTTTTCGCTGTTCGGCCCGGGCGCCATGCGGCGCGACATCGTGCGCGCGCAGGCCACGCTGGCCGACCTCACGGGCGAGGCGCCGCGCTTCTTCCGCGCCACCGCCGGCCTGCGCAACCCCTTCCTCGACCCGGTGCTGCACGGCCTGGGCCTCACGCTCGCCACCTGGACGCGCCGCGCCTACGACACCCGCACCGGCGACCCCGAGCGCGTGTTCCAGCGCCTCTCGCAACACCTGGGCCCGGGCGACATCGTGCTGATGCACGACGGCCACTGTGCCCGCACCCCCGCCGGTGAACCCGTCATTCTCGTGGTGCTGCCGCGCCTGCTGCAGACCCTCGCCGAGCGCCAGCTTCCTCCCGTCACCCTGAACCAAACCCTTCCCCCATGAGCCGTCAATCCGTCCAGCTGCTGGTCAACGAAGCCAGCCAGACCTTCCGCCCCAGCGGGCGCTTCGCCTACCACTACGCGCGCGGCAAGCTCGGTTACGACAGCATCTTCCACGAGATGCTGCGCCGCGGCCTGCTGCCCGAAGGCGGCCACTACCTCGACCTCGGCTGCGGCCAGGGCAGCCTGTTCGCCTGGCTGCTGGCCGCGCGCCGGCTGCACGAGCAGGGCCGCTGGCCGGCGGGCTGGGCGACGCCGCCACAGCCCAGGAAGCTGCGCGGCATTGAGCTCATGCAGCGCGACGTGGACCGCGCCGCGCGCGCCTTCGGCCCGCAGCACCCGGTGGTGCGGGTGGAGCAGGGCGACATGAACGCGGTCGACTTCGGCCGGCCCGACGCCATCCTCATCCTCGACGCGCTGCACTACTTCAGCCACGAGCAGCAGCGCGAGGTGCTCGCGCGCATCCGCCAGGCGCTGCCGCCCGGGGGCGTGTTCCTCACCCGCATCGGCGACGCGGGCGCGGGCCTGACCTACCGCATCTGCAACGGCGTGGACCGGCTCGTCACCTACACGCGCGGGCACCGCCTGCCGCGCCTGTACTGCCGCACCCTGCAGGACTGGGTGGCCGAGCTGCGGCAGCTGGGCTTCGTGGTCGAGACCGAGCCCATGAGCGGGCGCAAGCCCTTCGCCAACGTGATGCTGGTCTGCCGGGTACCGCACTGAGCGCGGGCGGTTTTCCTGCCACCATCTGAGACAATGCCCGACCCCGTTTTTGCCCCCTGCCCGTGAAGCCCCTGCTGCTGTCCGCCTACACCGCCACCACCTGCCTGGGGGTGGGACTCGATGCCCACCGCGAGGCCGTGCGCCAAGGCCGCAGCGGGCTGCGGCCCTGCCATTTCGAAACCGTGGAACTGCCGACCTGGGTGGGTGAGATTCAGGGTGTGGACGCCCAGGCGCTGCCCGCCTCGCTGGCCGCCTACGACTGCCGCAACCACCGGCTGGCCTTGCTCGCGCTGCGCGCCGATGGTTTCGAAGACCGCGTGCGCGCCGCCGTGCAGCGCCATGGCGCGGGCCGCGTCGGCGTCTTCATGGGCACCAGCACCTCGGGCATCCTGGAGACCGAGCTCGCCTACCGCCAGCGCGACCCCGCCAGCGGCGCGCTGCCCGCCGCCTTCAGCTACGCCACCACGCACAACCCGTATTCGCTCAGCGAGTTCCTGCGCGAACACCTGGGCATCACCGGCCTGGCCATGACGATCTCCACCGCGTGTTCGTCCAGCGCCAAGGTGTTCGCCGCCGCCGCGCGCCAGATCGAGCTGGGCACGATCGACGCGGCCCTGGTCGGCGGCGTGGACTCGCTGTGCCTGACCACGTTGTACGGTTTCGCCTCGCTCGAACTCACCTCCGCCGAGCCCTGCCGACCCTACGATGCGGGGCGCGACGGCATTTCCATCGGTGAAGGCGCCGCCTACGCGCTGCTGGAGCGCGGCGCTGACGCCCCCGACGCGCAGGCCGTGTGGCTGCTGGGCGCGGGCGAATCCAGCGACGCGCACCACATGTCCGCGCCGCACCCCGAAGGCCTGGGCGCGAAGCTGGCCATGGAGGCCGCGCTGCGCTCGTCGTCCTTGAACGCGGGCGACATCCACTACATCAACCTGCACGGCACGGCCACGCCGGCCAACGACAGCGCCGAAGGCAAGGCCGTGGCCGCCGTGTTCGGTGACCGCGTGCCGTGTTCGTCCACCAAGGGCGCCACCGGCCACACCCTGGGCGCGGCCGGTGCGGTGGAAGCCGTGCTGTGCGCGCTCGCCCTGGTCGATGGCTATGTGCCCGGCAGCCCTGGCACGCGCGAGCGCGATCCCGCCATTCCGCTGCGCTACCAGCTGCAGGGCGAGCCCGCCGCGCTGCGCCACGCGCTCACCAACTCCTTCGGCTTCGGGGGCAGCAACTGCAGCCTGGTGTTCGGGAGGGTGCAGGCATGAACGCGCCCCTGACCGCCTGGATCACCGGCATCGGCCTGATCGCGCCGGGCCTGCCCGACTGGCCCAGTGCGCGCGCCGTGCTGCGCGGTGAGCAGGCCTGGGCGCCCGCGCCCTCGGTGCTGCCCACGCCCAGCCTGCTGCCGCCGGCCGAGCGCCGCCGCGCCAGCCGCGTGATCAAGCTCGCGCTGGGCATCGGCCTGGAAGCCGCGGCCGGTGCCGACGTGTCCACCCTGGCCGACGGTGTTCAGCGCTTCGGGCTCGGACGGCCACAACTGCCACGCGCTGTGCGAGCAGCTCGCCACCGACGACCGCCACATCTCGCCCACGCGCTTCCACAACTCGGTGCACAACGCGCCCGCCGGCTACTGGGGCATCGCCACGAAGTCGATGGCGCCGTGCCAGGTGCTGTGCGCCCACGACGGCAGCTTCGGCGCCGGCCTGATCGACGCGCTCGGCCAGGTGGTGCTGGACCGCCAGGCCACGCTGCTGCTGGCCTACGACAGCGAGTACCCCGAACCCCTGTTCGCCAAGCGGCCCGTGCCGGACTGCGCGGGCGTGTCCCTTCGGCTGGAGTGCGAGCCCTCGCCGCAGGCGCTGGCGCGCATCACCGTGCAGACCACCGAAGCGCCCGCGCGGCCCCTGGAGCAGGCCACGCTGGAACCCTTGCGCGCGACCATTCCCGCGCTGCGTTCGCTGCCGCTGCTGGAGCGCCTGGCGCAAGGCCGCAGCGGCGAGGTCTGCATCGACTACCTGCCCGGCCTGCGGCTCGCGGTCCGGATCGACCCCGCATGAGCGCAGCGCCGGGCCGTTCCCAAGCAAGCTCGCACCGCGGCCCGCAGGGCGAAGGTGCGCCAGTGAACCCGGCCACGCTGAACCACGAGGGCATCGCGGCCCGCATCCCGCACCAGGGCACCATGTGCCTGCTCGACGCCGTCACCGAGTGGTCGGCCGATCACGTGGTGTGCCGCGCCGTGGGCCACGCCGACCCGGCGCACCCGCTGCGCGCGCACGGCCGCCTGGGCGTGCGCAGATGGCATCGAGTACGCGGCCCAGGCCATGGCGGTGCACGGCGCGCTGGTGGCCGGCACCGAGGCCGCGCCGCGCCAGGGTTACCTCACCAGCGTGCGCGGCGTCAGCCTGCACGCCGAGCGGCTGGACGACCTGCCGGGCCCGCTGGACGTGCGCGCCGAGCGCCTCTCGGGCGATGCCTCCAACGTGCTCTACCGCTTCACCGTGGGCCACGCCGGCCGCTGCCTGCTCGAAGGGCGCGCGGCCGTGGTGCTCGACGCCGACTCCCTGAACCCCAACAAGGACCCGCAGCCATGAAACGAGCCCTCGTCACCGGCGGCAGCGGCGGCATTGGCGCGGCGATCTGCCAGCGCCTGGCACCGACGGCCACCACGTGATCGTGCACGCCAACCGCCAGCTCGACAAGGCCCAGGCCATCGCGTCGACCATCCGCGACAGTGGCGGCAGCGCCGAGGCCGTGGCCTTCGACGTGACCGACCGCGTCGCCACCGCCGCCGCGCTGGCCACGTTGACCGAGGCGGGTGCGATCCAGGTCCTGGTGAACAACGCCGGCATCCACGACGACGCCGTGTTCCCCGGCATGAGCGGCGAGCAGTGGGACCGCGTGCTCAATGTCTCGCTCAACGGCTTCTACAACGTGACGCAGCCGCTCACCATGCCCATGATCCGGAAACGCTGGGGCCGCATCGTGAGCATCTCGTCCATCGCCGGCCTCATGGGCAACCGGGGGCAGGTCAACTACGCGGCCGCCAAGGGCGCGCTGCACGCGGCGAGCAAGTCGCTCGCGCTCGAACTCGCCAGCCGGGGCATCACCGTCAATGCGGTGGCCCCGGGAATCATCGAGACCGACATGATCGAAGGCGCCTTCGACGCCGAGGCCATCAAACGCCTGGTGCCCATGCAGCGCGCGGGCCGCGCGGACGAGGTGGCCGAGCTGGTGGCGTTTCTGGTGTCCGACAAGGCGGCCTACGTGAGTGGGCAGGTGATCTCCATCAACGGTGCGATGTGCTGAGGGCCTGCCTGTGAAACCTGAAAACCTCTCCCCGTTCATCCTGCTGTGCGGCCTCGCGGCGGGCCTGCCCGCACAGGCGCAGACCGAGACGCCCCCCACGCTGGAGGCCTGCGCCGCCATCGGTGCCGCGGCCGATCGCCTGACCTGTTACGACAAGCTCGCCGGGCGCGCGCCGGCGCCTGTCGCCCCGGTGGCGCAGCAACCGTTCGGCGGCGAAGCGGCCACGGCGGACCCGACCCCCTCGCTGCTGTCGCAGTCGGGCGGGCAGCTGCCCCCGGCGGCCGCACCGGCGTCTTCCAGCAGCCTGCTGGCCAAGTTCTGGGAGCTGGACCCGGCCGACAAGCGCGGTGTGTTCAATTTCGTGGGTTACCACCCGAACTACGTGCTGCCCGTGCACGTCACCTCCCGCATCAACCGCTCGCCCCAGTCGCCGACGCAGGCGGCCGTGACCGCGCCCGACGATCGCCGGGAAGAGGCGAAATTCCAGCTGTCGCTGCGCACCAAGTTCCTGCAGAACGTGGGTTTTCCTGGCGCCGATCTGTGGGGCGCCTTCACCCTGCAGACGATGTGGCAGGTCTACAACCACGCCGACTCGCGGCCCTTTCGCAACACCGACTACCAGCCCGAGTTGATCTACGTGGTGCCCACCGCGCCGCAGTTCCGCGCCTTGCCGCTGGGTTGGCAATGGCGCTTCACCCAGCTGGGCCTGGCGCACCAGTCGAACGGGCAGTCCGACCCCTTGTCGCGCAGCTGGAACCGGGTCTACCTCGGTGCCGGCTTCGAGCGCGGCAACTGGACCTTCACGACGAAACTCAACAAGCGGCTGCGGGAACGCGAAGAGAACGACAACAACCCCGATCTCCTCGACTACCGGGGCAAGGCGGAGTTCAACCTCGGGTGGGCGAGCGGGGTGCACACCGCGTCGCTGGTGCACCGCAGCACGCTGCGCGGTGGCAACCGCGGGAGCACGTCGCTCGAATGGACCTACCCCGTGGTGCGCGACCAACCCAATGGGCTGCGCTGGTACGTGCAGCTGTTCAGTGGTTATGGCGAAACGCTGTCGGACTACAACTTCCGCCAGACCAGCCTGGGCGCGGGCGTGAGCTTCCTGCAGTTCTGAGCCGGCCGTCAGGGATGGCGCAGCGCGCTGGCGCCGCGCGCAGCGCTGCGCAGCTTGGGTTCCACGATGGGCACCGTGAGCATGGTGCTGGCCACCGCCATCAACAGCAGCGCGGTGAAGGTCTCGCTGGTGATCACCTGCTTGTCCAGCAGGATGTTGGCGAAGATGATCATGATCAGCGCCTTGGTCTGCAGCAGCCAGCCGATCAGGGAGGCCTCGCCCGGCGGCCACTTCAGCACGCGGCCGGCCAGGTGCACACCGATCAGCTTGCCACTGACCGAGGCCAGCAGCAGCAGGGCCGCCATGCCGAACACCGCCGCACCGCCCACGTCCCAGTTGGTGCGCAGGCCGGTGGAGAGGAAGAACACCGGCATGATCACCAGCAGCACGAGGTGGCGCAGCTGGTCCAGCTTGTCCTGGTCGAACCAGTCGGCGTCCATCACCACACCGGCCAGGAAGGCGCCCACCATGTAGTGCAGGCCCGACCAGTCGGCGCCGAAGGCGCAGACCGCGAGCCAGATCAGCGCGACGGCCCAGCGGTCGGCTTCGGCCAGGCGGCGCATCAGGTGGCGGAAGGCCCAGCTCAGCACGACGAAGGCGAGGATGAAGGCGCCCTGTTTGCCCACGCGCTGCCAGTCCATCAGGATCAGCGCGAGCACGCCCCAGATCGCGATGTCGTCCACGCTCGCGTAGCGCAGGATGCGCTGGCCCAGCGGCTGGCGCAGCAGCTGCGGCTTCTCCATCAGCAGGATCAGGATGGGCAGCGCGGTGACCGCGCAAGCCATGCCCACGCCGAGCACGAACTGCCAGGGCCGCGCGGACGCGCCCATCCAGCCCGGCATGCCCAGCATCACCAGCGCGGCCGCGCTGCCCAGCAGCAGCGGCGCGCCCAGGGCCAGACCGGCGGTGATGCCGCTCTCGCGCCGGTGTTTCCAGGCCTGGCGCAGGTCGAGTTCGATGCCCGCGATCATCACGAACAGCATCACGGCCCACCACGCGATGCCGTTGAGCGACTGGATCACCGCCGGGTTGAAGACGAAGGCGTGGTACTCGGGGAAGGCCTTGCCCAGCACGCCGGGGCCGAGCAGGATGCCGGTGACGATCTGCACCACCACCAGCGGCGCCCAGTAGTCGGTGCGCCCCAGCCGCCAGATCAGCCACGGCACGGTGAAGATGATCGCCATGGCGATCAGGAAGATCTCGGTGGTGTTCATGGCGGGGTGGTTGTCAGCCGGTCAGGCGCCGCCAGAGCAGCAGGGGCAGGCGCAGCACGAAGCCGGTGAACAGGCGCGTGTGCATGCCGCTGAGCAGCAGGTTGTCGCGCAGGTAGTTGAAATGTGAGACGCCACCCTCTTCGGGCGTGAAGTAGCGCACCGGGGCGTCGATGTTGATCGGCCGCACGCCGGCCCAGCTCAGGCGCACCACGGCCTCGGGGTCGAAGTCGAAGCGGCGCATGAAGCGCGTGCCGTGCATCACGCGCATCAGCGGCGCGATCGGGTAGACGCGAAACCCGTAGAGCGAATCGCCGATGCCGAAGCCCAGCGTTTCCAGGTTGGCCCAGCCGTTCGAGAGCTTGCGGCCCAGCACGCGCACCAGGGGCGCTTCGGGACCGAACACCGGCTTGCCCAGCACCATGGCCTCGGGCTCGGCCTGCGAGGCGGCCATGAAGTCGGGGATCAGGGTTTCGGGGTGCTGGCCGTCGGAGTCCATGGTCAGCGCGTGCGTGAAGCCCTGCTGCGCCGCGACCGTGATGCCGTGCAGCACGGCCGAGCCCTTGCCCTGGTTCTCGGGCAGCACCAGCACGCGCAGGCCGGGGTCGCTGGCGGCCTCTTCGGTCAGCCAGTCGGCCGAGCCGTCGGTGCTGCCATCGACCACCACCCACACGGGCGTCCATTGCGCGCGCGCGGCGCGCACCGTCGCCAATACCTTGCGGCCCGGGTTGTAGCTGGGAATGAGGACCAGGTGCGTGGTGCTGGAAACGGGCATGGATCAGGCGGCGGCGGACGACGCCATCGGTGGGGAAGAGGGGTCGAGCATGGCACGGAAATAGTCTTCCAGCTCCTGCGTGAAGGCGCCCGGGTTGCGTGGCGCCTCGAAACGCCGGCCCAGGCGGATGCGGCAGGTCAGCGGCAGCAGGGGGCGGCGCCAGATCGGCCAGCCCTTGCCCAGGTAGGGGCTGGAAAACTCCACGATCAGTGTCTGCACCGGCACCTCGGCGCGGGCGGCGATCAGCGCGGTGGAGCGCGAGAGCGGGTTGATCGGGTTCGCCGGGTAGCCGCGCGTGCGCGTGCCCTCGGGGAAGATCAGCACCTGCGCGCCCTGCTGCAGCTCGCGGCGGCAGTTCAGCACGGCGGTGAGCAGGTTGTCGTTGCGCACGTAGCGCGCCAGGCGCGCGCCCGCGCCGAGCAGCGGGTTGTCCATCAGGTCGGCCTTCATGAAGCAGACCGCGTTGGGCAGGCGCGAGGTGATCAGCACGGCGTCGAGCAGCGAGGGGTGGTTGGCCGCGATGACCATGGGCCCCTGGTCGCGCAGCGCATCGATCTCGGACAGGTCGAAGCGGCAGGCGCACAGCAGGCGCAGGATGCCGACGTACAGCCGAAAGCCGCGCATGATGGCCTGGCGGCCGAGCCAGCGGCCCAGCGGCCGGGGCAACACCGGGTACAGGGCCAGCGCCGGTGGCGTCCAGCTCAGGCACACCAGCGCCAGCGCGCTCAGGCCCACCACCATCGCGAGGTGCTCGTACACGCTCCACAGCAGCGAGGTCGGGCGGGTCGCCGCCGTGCTCATGGCGACCCCAGCGGGTGGATGGCCTGGCTCTCGATTTCCACCAGCAGGTCGGCGCGGCAGATGTCGGCCTGCACGCACACCAGCGAAGCGCCGCGCAGCAGCGGCTGCAGCGTGCGCTGCACGGTGTCCACGTCGGCGGCGTGGCGCACGTAGGCGCGGTGGCTCAGGCCGGTGAACGAAAACGGCCGGCCCGAGCGCGCCACGCGGTTGGCCTCCTGCAACAGGCACTCGATGTTGCGCACGGTCTCCTCGCACTGCGCGGCCACATCGCCGGGATGCACCGTGGCGTGCCCCACGATGCTGGCCGTGCCCGAGACGAACAGCGCCTCGCGCCCGCGCGGGTAGGCCAGCGCGGCGCGCGAAAAGGTGGGGGCGCGCGGCCCGTACTGCGAGGGGTAGCGCCAGGCACTCACCTGGCGCGGGTTCTCCAGCGGCACCACCGGCGAGCGGCCGGCCAGGAAGGCCACCGAGAGCGGGCCACCGGCCACGCCGATGGCGCAGGCCGCGGGCACCTGGCCACCGGTCTCGCGCTGCGCGTGCACGAAGGCTTCGTAGCGGCCGAGGTTGAACTGGCGATAACGCTCCAGCCCGTGCGACTCGCCGTTGATGTCGCTCATGTAGTTCCAGACCCGCCACAGGTGCGGCGTGCCCTGCGCGCGCAGCAGGCGGAACAGGCGCTCGTAGAGCACTCGGCTCGCCGTCTGCAGCGGCGAGCCGCCCTCGGCCGTGGGGGCCTGTTCGGTCTCATTCAGCTCGATCACGCCATAGAGCAGTTCAGCGTTTCGGCACCAGTGGATGCCCTCGTCGCGGCCTTGGCGCAGTGGGCCGTCCACGCGCCAGTGCTCGTGCACCGCTGGCGCGCCCGCGGGCAGCACGGGCGCGCGCAGGGGCTGGTGTCGGCCAGGCCATCGGGCCCAGGTCCTTCGGTTCCCCGATCGACATGCCGCCCAGCACCTCGCCGTCGGCGGGCGCGGCGAACACGCGGCTGATGGTGTGTTGCAAGCTCACGGCGTGCGGGCCAGGGCGGCTTCGTCCGCGGGCCGGATGTTGAAGCGGCGCTTGCGCCAGGCGTTGAACGCGCGGCGCGGCTGGGTGAGGTTGGCCAGCAGGTACAGGGTCTTGAAGGCCAGCATCGACCGCCCGATCGGCGCGCCGCCATACACGTCGCCCGCCAGCGTGGACAGCAGGGCTTCTTTCACGCGGAAGATGTTGCGTGGGCCCATGAAGAAGTCGCGCATGATGGGGTTGGTCACGCGGTAGATGAACCACGAGAACGCCTTCGGTCCGTGGCGGCTGTGGCGGTCGAAACGCCTGAGCGCCGCGCGCGCCTGCGCGGGCTGGCGCAGGCAGGTGTCGATCGTCTGCGCGCCCAGCTCGCCGCCGTTCATGGCCAGCCACACGCCCGAGGAGAACACCGGGTCGATGAAGGTGTAGGCGTCGCCCAGCATCAGGTAGTTGTCGCCGTGGTTGCGCTGCGCGGCATAGGAAAAATTGCCGGTGGCCTCCACCGGCGCCACCCGGTGCGCGTCCTTCAGGCGCTCGGCCAGGCCCGCGCAGGTGCGCAGCGTTGTCCATCAGGAACTGCTCCACGCTGCGGCCGGCGCGCGTCTTCATGTGGTACGGCCAGGTCACCATGCCCACGCTGGTGACGCCGCCCGTGAGCGGGATGAACCAGAACCAGCCGTGGTCGAACCAGAAGATGGTGATGTTGCCCTCGGCCTCGCCGGTGTTGCGGCGCGCGTTCGCGAAGTGGCCGTAGACCGCCGCGCTGTTGTGGTTCGGGTTGCGTTCCTTGATCTTGAAACGGGATGCAAGAAATGTGTCGCGGCCCGAGGCGTCCACCAGGAATTTCGCGTTCCACACGCTGGTGCGGCCGTCGTCGTGCTCGGCGTGCACGCGCACCGTGCGGTCGGGCAGGAACTCCACCGAGCGCGCCTTGCAGCCTTCGTGCACCTCCACGCCTTTTCGGGCGGCGTTGCGGAACAGGATCTCGTCGAACTCGGCGCGCTTGACCTGGTAGGCGTAAGGCATGGACTTGTCCCAGGCGTCGGCGAACTCGAAGGTCTGGGTGTGCGGATGGTGCGGCGAGACGAACTCGGCGCCCGGCTTGTGCTGCCCGATGGCGCGCACCTCGTCGGCCACACCCAGGCGCTCCAGCAGAGGCAGGTTGGCCGGCAGCAGGGATTCGCCGATGTGAAAGCGCGGGTGGTGCGCCTTCTCGAGCATCACGACGCGGTGGCCCTTGCTGGCCAGCAGGGGAGAGACGGTGGACCCGGCGGGCCCGCCACCGATCACGAGCACGTCACAGGTCTGGTGGTCGGCGCCTGGATGGTCTGGGTTCATGGCCGGGATGCTCAGGCAGTGGACAGTCCAAAATTGTACGGTGTCAAACGAAGGTGGTAGCGCCCGAAGCGGCTTTGGTTACAAGCGCTTGCGCTGAACTTTTCGGAGATGAGATTCACCCAGTCGAGGCTCTTCAGTTTTCTTGCAACGACCCCATGAACACCAGCTTCCCCTCGTCCAGTGTTTCCATTCCACTCGGTGGGACGTCCCTGCACGGGGTCACGGATTTGATGAAAGACACGCAATTCAGAGAATTCACGAAAGAGATGGTGAAGAACTACGAGGACGCCCAGGAAGAGCAGAAGATCCGGGAGGTGCCGGCAGAAGATGCCTTCGCTCAGGAAGTTGTCCGAAGCGCCAGCGCCCACCAGGCCCCCGTTCGCCTGAACCTCCTTGACCGCGGCGAGAAGAAGGACCAGGACGATCTCAACGGCAGCCATCAGAAATTCATCTCTCGCCAGGGCGTGCCCTTGGTGCAGGTGCATGCCGAGCCACAGCTGTCCCCGCCACCAAGGGTGCTTCGACCGGGCCTTCTTTCGCGCCTGAGCACGGGTTGCCTGAACTTCGTCCAGCGCTGCTTCGGGCGCCCGGCCGGCTGACCCGTCGCCCCTTCCCAATGCGGCCCACGGCCGCTTCGAGCGCCCGCCACAAGCCGCACAGCGTGGCATTTCTCGCACTTCATCGGAATGGATGGGCAGCGGGGCAATGAGCTTGTTACAAAATGCCGCATCGCCCTTGCCCGTGCGCGACGCCCATGGCGCGACAGGGCCATCGACCCGATCGGAGCACCATGCGACTGCACATTCCCTTGGCCGCCGTTCTTGTTGCCGCGCTGTTCAGCGCTGGGCCTGCCGCCGCCCAATCGCGCGGCGATCGGCTGACCACGGCGGAGCAGCAGTGCCAGCCCGGGCGCGAAGCGCGCGCCGCGGTCGCCAAGGGCACACCGGTTCCCGAAGGCGCCATGCCGCTGCAGGTGCCCGGCGCGGTCACCATCTCACCGCGCGAGGCCCACTGCATGATCGAGCAGATGGGGCTCGGGCTGGCCGTGGTCGCGGCCATGCGGACGCAGGACAAGATCCCGGGCACCCTGGTCGAAATGCCCCAGGTGGCCGGTGATTCGGACGAGATCCGTCAGGCGTACGCCAAAGCCTTTCAGCGGTTCACCGGGGGCGAGAAGGACACGCCCATGCTTTTCTACTGCCACCATGACCGCTGCCAGCTGTCGGTGTTCGCCGTGCAGCGGGCCGTGGAGGCCGGCTACCGCAAGCTCTACTGGTTGCGCGAGGGCAACAGCGGGTGGGTGAATGCCGGGTTGCCGCTCGAGCGCGATCTGGCGGCCAAGGCGTCGGCCGAGAAAGCCCAGGAGGCCACGCGGTATGCCCAGGTGGGTGTGCGCACCTGCGGCTTCGACGTCACCGACCAGGATTTCGTGGCGATCGCGCTGAAGTCGCCCACGGACCTGCTGCTGACCGCCAACCTGCGTTCGGCAGCCCAGCAGAGCAGAAACGTGCGCACGGAATGCCTCAAGGGCGTGCGCGAGCAAGTGGCGAAACTCGACACGCAAAGCCCCGCGCTGGCCGAGATCGACGCCCTGGTCGCCCGCACGCCGGAGGAGGTCGACCGGGCCTACAAGGCCGCCCGAAGCCGCGTCGAGGCCTCGCCATCGGTCCACCTCAAGGCGCCGTTGGACCAGATGTTCCTGCCTGCCTTGAAGATGGCCCTGGACGAGGCGCGCGCGTCGAGATCGGCGCGTCAGATGTGCGGGTCCTTCGATCGCCCCATGCCCTCGAACCAGGCCCAATGGAACGCCGCCAAGACGGGACTCGAAGAATACCGGACCTGTCTGGATCGCCTGGAGAGCCGGGCCGAGAGCGCGTTCACGCAGGCGGCCATGGGACACACCAGCGGCGGCGACTTCAATGCCGACGAGGCCGTCGCCCTGGTGACCGGGTCGGCGCGTTACCGCTGCTCCGTGCACGCCGCCTCGGGCTGCCTGCCGGACGCCAGCTGGGACCGCGTGGCCGTGGTCGCCACGCCCGCGAACATCGCCGCCTTCGAGAAAGCCCGCAGCGACCGGCGCAACCGGTCCAGCGACATCGACACCCTGCGCGCCGAGGCCAACAACTGGGTGGATCGCTTCAATGCCCACCTCGAGCAGCAGGAGGCGTCGCGTGCCCGCTCCAGCAGCGCCGGTGGCTACAACCCGGCACCATCGAACAGCGCCCCGCCGGTGCGCCGCTCGTACAGCACCTCGGCCCCCGGGATGAAATAGACCCCCGGCCTCAGAGCTTCTCGGTCTCGCCGCTGCGCGGCTGCCATTTCATGAGCCGCTTCTCGATGCGGCCCACGGCCGCGTCGAGCGCCAGCGCGAACAGCGTGAGCACGACGATGCCGGCCATCACGGTGTTGATGTCGAAGCTGCCCTCGGCCTGCAAGATCAGGTAGCCCACGCCCTGGCTCGACCCCAGGTACTCACCCACCACCGCGCCCACGAAGGCCAGGCCCACCGAGGTGTGCAGCGAGCTGAACACCCAGCTCGTGGCGCTGGGCAGGTACACGTGGCGCAGCAGCTGCTTCTGGCTCGCGCCCAGCATGCGCGCATTGGCCAGGATCACCGGGCTGACCTCCTTCACGCCCTGGTAGACGTTGAAAAACACGATGAAGAACACCAGCGTCACGCCCAGCGCCACCTTGCTGGCGATGCCCAGCCCGAACCACACCGCGAAGATGGGCGCGAGGATGATGCGCGGCATGGAGTTCATGGCCTTGATGTAGGGCTCCAGGATGGCCGAGGCCATGGGCGAGAGCGCCAGCCACAGGCCGCCGGCCAGGCCGCCGATGGCGCCGATGGCGAAGGCCAGCACGGTCTCGGTGAGCGTCACGCCCAGGTGCTGGTAGATGTCGGCGTCGCGCACGAACCAGGTCCAGATGCGCTCGGCCACGCGCAGCGGCTCACCGAAGAAGAAGGCGGCCTGGCGGTCGTTGTCGAACATGAAGGGCGGCACCAGCCCGGGCGTGGTCATCAGGTACCAGAACACGATGAGCGCCACCAGCAGCGCCCCTTGCCACAGGCGCAGCGTGGAGGGCTGCGGTTTGATGTGCTTCCACATGGGTTCAGGCCGCCTTGAGTTGTTGCTGGTAGCCCTTGAGCACTTCCTCGCGCATCACGGCCCAGATGGCGGCGTGCAGCTCGACGAAGCGGGCGCTGGTCTTGATCTCGGCCACGTCGCGCGGGCGCGGGATGTCGATGGCGAACTCGCCGATCGGGTGGCTGGCCGGGCCGGCGCTGAGCACCACCACACGGTCGCTCATGGCGATCGCCTCGTCCAGGTCGTGCGTGATGAAGAGCACCGCCTTCTTCTTCGCGGCCCAGAGGTCGAGCACCTCGTTCTCCATCAGCTGGCGGGTCTGGATGTCGAGCGCGGAGAAGGGCTCGTCCATCAGGATGATGTCGGGGTCGAGCACCAGCGTCTGGGCGAGGCTGGCGCGCTTGCGCATGCCGCCGCTCATCTGGTGCGGGTAGCGGTTACCGAAACCGCCCAGGCCCACGCGGCGCAGCCAGTCCTCGGCCTGGGCGCGCGCCTCGACCTCGGCCACGCCACGGAACGACAGGCCCGCCATCACATTGCCCAAGGCGGTGCGCCAGGGCATCAGGCTCTCGGTCTGGAACATGTAGCCGGCGCGCGTGTTGATGCCCTGCAGCGCTTGCCCGAACACCCGCACGCTGCCGGTGCTGGGCGCGAGCAGGCCGGCCGCGACGTTGAGCAGCGTGCTCTTGCCACAGCCCGTGGGGCCCACCACGCTCACGAACTCGCCCGCGCCCACGGTCAGGGTGACGTTCTGCACCGCCGTGTAGCGCTGGCCGGGGTCGTCCTTGCTGATGAAGGTGCAGGACACGCCCTGCAGGTCGATCGCGGCTGGACTCGTCACATCAACCCTTCGGGTATTTCGCGTTGGCCTTCTGCACGAAGCTGTTGGTGTAGACGGCGTTCAGGTCGAGCTTGGCCTTGGCCAGTTCGGCGTCCACGCTGGCCAGGGCGCGAAAGGCGGTGTCCGCGCCCTTGGCCGGGAAGCTGCCGTCGGGCGAGAGCGCGCCCTTGGCGGCCATGAAGGCGTCGATGTAGACCGCGCGGTCGCCCAGCAGGTAACTCTCGGGCACGGCCTTGATGATGTCGCCCGGGCCGGCGGCCTGGATCCACTTGTCGGCGCGCACGATGGCATTGGTGAGGGCCTGCGTGGTGTTGGGGTTCTTGTCCAGGAAGGGCTGGGGCGCGTAGAGGCAGGCCGCCGGCATGGGGCCGCCGAACACCTTGGCCGACTCGGCGACGATGCGCGTGTCGGAGATGATCCTGAGGTCGCCCGAGCGCTGCAGCAGGGTGATGACCGGGTCGAGGTTGCTGATGGCGTCGATCTGGCCCGCGCGCATCGCGGCCACCGCGCCGTTGCCCGCGCCCACGCCGACGATGCTCACGTCGCTGGGCTTGAGGCCGGCCTTGGCGAGCACGAAGTTGACCATCACGTTGGTCGAGCTGCCCGGCGCGGTCACGCCGATCTTCTTGCCCTTGAGGTCGGTGAGGGCCTGGTAGCCGCCCATGGTCTTGGGGTTGACGCCGAGCACGATCTGCGGTGCCAGGCCCTGCAGCGCGAAGGCGCGCATGGGCTGGCCCTTGAACTGCATGTTGACCGTGTGCTCGAAGGCGCCGGAGACCACGTCGGCGCTGCCACCCACCACCGCGGCCAGGGCGCGCGAGCCGCCCGCGAAGTCGACGATGGTCACGTCCAGCCCCTCGGCCTTGAAGTAGCCCAGCTGTTCGGCGATGGTCAGCGGCAGGTAGTACAGCAGGTTCTTGCCGCCCACGGCGATCGTGACCTTGGGTTTCTCCAGGCCCTGCGCGAATCCGAACGGGGGCAGGACCGCGGCGGCCAGGCCACCGGCCATCAGGTGTCGTCTTTGCATGGGTGTCTCCTTGGTTGCGAGCGCCGCCAGGGCTGCGCGAAATGCCCCTGGGGGTATGTTGGAAACACCATGGTAGCCCGGGGCCCGGCCCCGCGCATCCGGGAAATCACGGCAGGGGCAGGCCGTCCACGAACACCTTGAGCTCGTTGGGCTCGAAGGCGGTCCATTGTTCGTTGCTGGTCAGTGGCGTGGTCACGACCACGGCGGCGCGGTCGCCGGGGTGGTTGAGTTCGGCGAAGTTCACCGTCCAGTCCTGGTCCATCAGCGTGGCCTGGGCGAACGGGTGCTGGCGCACCAGCCAGTGCAGTTTGGTGCTGCAGTGGGCCCACAGGGCCTCGCCGTTGGAGAGCAGGAAGTTGAAGGTGCCGAACTGGCGCACCTGCGGCACCAGCTCGCGCAGCGTGAGGGTGAGTTCGCGCACGTCGGGCAGGCCGGCGTGCGACTTGGCGAGTTCCTGCATCAGCCAGCAGAAGGCGCGCTCGCTGTCGGTGGTGCCCACCGGGCGGAAGTGGCTGTGCAGCGTGGGCGCGTAGTCCTTCAGGTCGCCGTTGTGCGCGAACACCCACTGGCGGCCCCAGAGCTCGCGCACGAAGGGATGGGCGTTTTCCAGCGCCACGGCGCCGATGGTGGCCTTGCGCACGTGGGCGATGATGTTGCGGCTCTTGAGCGGGTACTGCTGCAGGAAGGCGGCCATCGGCGAGTCGGACGCGCTCTGGTGGTCCACGAACAGCCGCAGACCCTTGCCTTCGAAGAAGGCGATGCCCCAGCCATCGGCGTGGTGGTCGGTCTTGCCGCCGCGCTGGCAGAAACCGGTGAAGCTGAAGGCCGCGTCGGTCGGCGTGGCGCAGTTGAGTCCGAGCAGTTGGCACATGGTGTTTATTGTGACGCCTGGGCCTTGGGCGCCGCCTTGAGTCTCAGCGCGGCGGTCAGTGCCAGCGCACAGATGGCCGCGAGCATCAGAAAAGTTTCCTCGAACGCCGCCACGCGCGCCGGGGTGCGCACGCCGCCGGTGGTGAGCTGCGCGCCGTGCGCGGCCAGGCGCCATTCGAGCACGATGCCGCACAGGCTCACGCCGGCCGCGCCGCCGAGCATGCGCAGGAAGTTGATGACGCTCGCGCCCTGTGCGATGTCCACGCGCTCCAGCCCGCGCATGGCGCCGATGTTGAGCGAGGGCAGGATGAAGCCCAGGCCGATGCGGCCCACGATGGCCCAGGTGACCAGCAGCGGGATGATCTGCGCCGGGCGGCTGGGGTCGATGGTGGCGCATGAGGCCGAACGACGCGGAGAGCAGCACCAGGCCGATGCTCACCAGCCGGTGCGTGGGCTGCTCGTCGGCCAGGCGCCCCACCACCGCGATCGCCACCGCCAGCACCAGCCCGGCCGGCAGCAGGATGGTGCCGACGTGGGAGGCCGACAGGCCCAGGCCGCTCTGCATGTACACGGGCAGCAGGTAGGTGGAGCCGAACAGGGCGATGCCGTAGATGAAGGCCACGATGCTGCCCATCGCGAAGCGCCGGTCCTTGAACAGCGTGAGGTTCATGAGCGGGTCCGTGCCCTGGTCGGGCTGGTGCCGGCGCGCGCGCAGCGTGCGCCGCTCCAGCACCACGAAGGCCAGCAGCGCGAGGAACGCGCCACCCAGCAGCAGGGTGGCCGTGGTGGCGGTGCCGCCGTGCAGCTCGACCAGGCCGTTGAGCAGGCACAGCGTGCCCACGGCGGCCAGCAGCAGGCCGCGCCAGTCCAGCCCGCCGCCCTGCGGGTTGGCCGCGGCGCCGCCCGGCGAGGTGGTGGGCACGAAGCGGTGCGCGAGCCAGAGCGAGGCCAGGCAGAACGGCACCACCATGAAGAAGATCGAGCGCCAGCCGAAGCCGTCCACCAGCAGGCCGCCGATGCTGGGCCCGAGCGCGGGCGCGAGCACCACGCCCATGCCGAAGATGCCGCTGGCCCGGCCCTGCTCGTGCGGCTGGAAGGCGCGCAGGATGATGATGGCCGGGATCGGCTGCACCACGCCCGCGGCCAGGCCCTCGGCCACGCGCGCGGCCAGCACCACCGGGTAGTCGTTGGCGAAGCCGCCGGCCATGCCGCCCGCCATCAGCAGGCACATGCAGCCCACGTAGGTGCGCCGGTAGCCGTAGCGCGCCAGCAGCCAGGGGGTGGTGAGCATGGAGACCGTCATGGCCGCCATGAAGCCCGAGGTGACCCACTGCGCGCGCTCCTGGCCGAGCGTGAAGTGGTGGCTCATGTCGGGGATCGCCACGTTGATGATGGTGGACGACATGATGGCCGCCATGGTGCCGACCATCACCGAAAGCAGCAGCAGCCAGCGGTAACGCTCGCCGTACCGTTCGCGCAAAGCGGGCAGGGAGTGGTCGGGCGGTGGGCTCATGGGGTGGGTGCCGTGGTGACGGTCAAGCTTAGCGCCTTTGCGGGCCGGACCGCGAACGGGCGCGTGTCATCGGGCACCGTAGGGGGGTCGGGTATATTGCCCCAGGTCTTTTTGTCTCTCTCCGCGCCCTTCTCCCTCCATGCCACCTGTCCCGAACGCTTCACTGATCATTCGCGGCCTGCTGCTGCTGATCGTGGCGGCCGGTGTCTACTTCTTCCGTGGTTTCCTGGTGCCGGTGCTGGCCGCGCTCATCATCGGGTTCGCCAGCTGGCCGCTGTACCGCCGGGGCGTGCGCGCCTGCGGCGGGCGCACCGCGCTGGCGGCCAGCCTGGCCCTGGTGGTCGTGGTCGTGGTGCTGGTGGTGCCGCTGAGCCTGGCCCTGCACTACGCGCTGAAGGAGGCGGGTGGGCTGGTGGCCTGGCTGCTGGACGTGAACCGCTACGGCGCCCCGCCGCCGCAGTGGATCGAAGCCCTGCCCTGGGTGGGCGAGACGCTGGCCACCTACTGGCGCGAGCACCTGGGCGAGCCGCACGCGCTGGGCGACTGGATCCAGCTGCTCAGCGGCCAGCACATCGGCAACATCTACCGCATGGTGCTCAGCGCCACGGGCGATGCCGTCAACCTCGCGCTGACGGTGCTGTTCATGCTGATCACGCTGTTCTTCGTCTACAAGGACGGCGCGCGCATCGCCGGCCAGCTCGACACCATCGGTGAGCGCATCCTGCCGCTGCAATGGCAGCGTTTCTCGCGCGTGGTGCCGGCCACCGTGAGCGCCACCGTGACCGGCCTGGGCCTGATCGCCATCGGCGAGGGCGTGGTGCTGGGCGTGGCGTACTGGGTGGCGGGTGTGCCCTCGCCGGTGCTGCTGGGCGTGCGCACCGGTTTCATGGCGCTGATCCCCGGCGGCGCGCCGCTGTCGTTCAGCCTGGTCTCGCTCTACCTCGTGGGCTCGGGCCACCTGTGGGCCGGCGTGGGCCTGTTCGCCTGGGGTTCGATCGAGCTCTTCATCGTGGACAAGACCCTGCGCCCGCGCCTGGTGGGCGGGCCGGTGAAGCTGCCCTTCCTGCCGACCTTCTTCGGCCTGGTGGGTGGCGTGAAGACCATGGGCCTCGTCGGCCTGTTCGTGGGCCCGGTGCTGATGGCGCTGCTGGTGGCGATCTGGCGCGAGTGGCTGCACAGCCTGAGCGCGGCGCCCGCGCCGCCGCTGGTGCCGCCGCCCGAGGCGGACCAACCGCCGCGCGAGCCCTAGCCGGCCGCTTCGCGCGCCGCGCGCAGGGCCTGGGCCGCGCAGGCCGCGCAGATGCAGGCCTGGCCGCGCGCGGCCTCGGGGATGCGCTTGAACAGATCGGGGCTGAAGGTCGCGCCCACGCACCAGCAGGGCGGCTGGGGTTCACCGGTCTCGCGCTGGATTTCCATCGCGCAGCGGTTGTCGGCGCCGCAGAGCGGGCAGCGGCCGGGGTCGATCGTGGGGGCGGACATGGCGCATAGGGTACTCGCCCCGCGCCGCCGCGTCAGCGCTGGGCCTGGCGCTGGCGCGCCGCGGTCTGCCGGCCGGCCCGCTTCTTCCACCAGATCCAGACGCCCGTGCCGCTGAGCCCCGCGCTGGCCAGGCCAAGCAGGAACACGGCGAGCTTGAAGGGCTGGCCCCACACGTCGGCCATGTGCAGCGCGAGCAGCCAGGTGGTGAAGGTGTCACCGCCCGATTCGCCGGTGGGCACGTAGCTGCCCAGTCGCGCGCCGGTGGCGGCGTCGAAGTCCAGCGAGGTGGTGCCGCGCCGGTCGCGGATGTCGCGGTCGCTGCGCACGCGGTAGTGGAAGCTGCCCCGGTGGGGGCTGTACGACAGGCGCTCTTCGTTGAGCACGCTGAAATCTTTTTCGCGCGCGAGCTCGGCCATGAGCGCGCGGCCCCGCGCCAGCCCGGCGTGCCAGCCCATGGCGGGTTCGTCGCGCGGCACGGGTTTCACGGCCGGCGCTTCGGTCCGCTCCTGCGTGCCCGCCAGGCTGTGCATGGTGGGGTAGTAGACCTCGCGCAGGTTGAAGGCCACGCTGGACCAGGCGAACACGAACATCCAGGCCCACAGCCAGAGGCCGCCGGCGCGGTGCAGGTCGAACCAGCGCTTGTAGCGGCCCTGCGCCCAGCGCACCCGCCAGGCCGGTGCCCAGCGCGTCCACCAGCCGGTCGCCCGCGTGTCGGCGCGTGGGCCGCGCGAGCGCGGCAGGGTGAGCGCCGCGCCCACGAAACAGTCCAGCGTCCACAGCAGCGCGATCACGCCGAAGGCGTAGGTGCCCACCGTGCCCAGCGCCACCTGGTAGTGCAGCCGGTAGATGAAGGGCATGAGGTTGCTCCAGCCCTGGCTGATGTCGCCCCAGCGCCGCCCGCCCAGCACCTCGCCGCTGTAGGGGTCGACGAAGACCTCGTCCTCCTCGATCGGCCGGTGGCGGCCGGTGGCCGGGTCTTCCGGCCCTTCGATGAAGAACACGGCCGGCGCGCCGGCGGGCTGCGTGAGCGGCACGAAGTTGACCTCGGCCTGCGGATGGCGCGCGAGCACCTGGTCGCGCAGCACCAGGGCCGGCAGCGGCTGCGCGCCGGCCGACGGCGGCACCACGCGCAGCCACTGCGGGTTGATCGCCGCGTCGAAGGCGTGGTACCAGGCCAGCACGGCGCCGGTGAGGCCGGCCAGGATGAGGAAGGCCGCCATCACCAGCCCCACGTACCGGTGCAGCCACACCAGGCCGTTGCGCAGGTCGACCGGCATCAGAAGCGCAGGGTCGCGGTCAGGCGCAGTTCGCGGCCGGGTTCGCGCGAGCCCACGATGCCCTCATAGCCCGGGATGCGCTGGAAGTCCTCGTTGCTCGCGTGGTCCAGGTAGTCCTTGTCGAACAGGTTGCTGATCGCGAAGGTCAGCGTGAAGCTGTCGCGGCCGGTCGGGCGCCAGTTGGCGTAGAGGTCGTGCACCGCGTAGCCGGGCTTGCGCACGCGGCCCACCGGCGTGTCCAGCGAGCCGATGCCCTGCACGAAGCGGCCGGCCCAGCCCACGTCCACGCGCGAGGTCACGCGCCAGTCCACGCTGGTGGTGAGGGTGTTGCCCATGCTCGCGCCCAGGCCGTTGTGGTCGTACACGTTGAGCCGCTGGCCGTTGAGCGTGGCGCGGTTGTGGTGCAGGCCGGCGCCGAGCTGCACCTGCTTCCAGTCGTAGGTGGTGTGCAGCAGCGCGCCGCGCGAGCGCAGTTCGCCCACGTTGAAATAACGCGCGGGATTGCCGATGGGGTCGGCGATCACGTCGCGGATGGTGGTGTCGTAGACCTTGCCGTTGAAGCGCCAGGCGCTGCGCGTGTACTCGAAGCCGAGCTCCGAGGTGCGGGCGCGCTCGGGCCGCATGTTGGGGTCGTTGGTGATGGTGTCGAGCTTGAAGGCGTCGCGGATCTTGGGGCCGCGCAGCGCGCGCGAATGCCCGGCCAGCAGGGCCAGCTGCGGGGTCACGGCGTAGCGCACGCTGGCGTTGGGGCTCGTGCCGCTGTGGCTGAACGACAGGCCGTTGGTGTCCTTGAGCGTGTAGCGGTCGTGGCGCGCGCCGAGGTCGAGCGTGAGCTCGGGCGTGAGGGTGATGCGGTCCTGCACGTAGAAGCCGGTCACGCCGCCGCGCTCGCGCTCGGACGTGGGGTTGGTGGCCGGGCCGGCGCTGCTGCGGTCCTTGCGGTGGTCCACGCCGTAGGTGATCTCGTGCCGCTCCAGGTGCGAGGTGTTGCGCAGGTCGAAGCCGGTGGATTCGATGCTGCCCCGGTAGCGGCCCCAGCGGCCGATCACGTTCTGCTCGATGTCGGTGTCGGTCTGGTAGAGGTTGAAGGCGACGTCGAACAGCGGGTTGGACGCCGGGCGGTAGGTGTAGCCCAGGTTCCAGGTCTCGCGCTCGCTCTGCAGCGGGTAGGCGCGGTTGAAGCTGCTCGCGATCCACTGCGGGCGCTGGGTGCGCAGGCCTTCGTCCTCGTGCCGGTCGTAGCTCAGGCGCACGGTGTGGTCCTGGGCCAGCTTGCCCACGAGCTTGAAGAAGCCCAGCGCCTGCTGCGAACCGGTGTTGGCGACGCGCCGGCCCGCGCCGTCCTGGTAGTCCTTGAAGTCCTGGTCGGTGAGCGCGGCCATGGCCGACCAGTTCTCGGCGAGGCGGCCGTACACGCTGGTGTGCAGCTTGAGGCCTTCCGAGTTGCTGAAGTAGCTGCCCTTGAGCAGCGCGCCCACCGACTGGCCTTCGCGCAGCAGGTCTTCGGGATCCTTGGTGACGAAGCGCACCACGCCGCCGAGCGCGCCCGGGCCGGCGGTGGCGTCGCCGGTGCCGGGGCGCACCTCGACGCGCTTGATCAGCTCGGGCTCGAGCTGCACGCGTCCGGTGTGGTGAAAGGCCTGGGCCACCTGGCCCGCGCCGTCGATGGTGACGTTGAGCAGCGTGTCCTCGACGCCGCGCAGGTAGATCTTCTGGGCAATGGCGTGGCCGCCGCCCACGGCCATCTCGGGCTGGCTGGCGAACACGTCCTCGAGGTCGTTCGCGGCGTGGCGCTCGAGCGTGCGCGCGGTCACGATGCCGGGTTCGACCGGGCCGGGCTCGCCGTCGAGCCGAAAGGTGCCGGGGCTGGTGCGCTCGGCCACCACGCGCACCTCGCGCAGGGCGCGGTCGGCCGCGGGCGCGGCCGAGGCCGGGCGCAGCACCACGCTGCCGCCTTCCAGGTGGGCGTCCAGGCCGCTGCCGGCGAGCACGCGCTCCAGCGCCTCGCGCAGGCTCATGGTGCCGCTGAGCGCGGCGGCCGACTTGCCGGCGACCAGTTCGGCGTTGACCGAGATCGCCACGCCGGCCTGCCGGGCCAGGGCATTGAGGGCCTGGCCGAGCGGCTGCGCGCCGAGGTTGAAGGCGTGCGGCGCCGCGAGGGCGGCCGACGAGGCGCCCTGGGCCAGGGCGGCGGAGGCCCCCAGGGTGGCGAGGGCGGCGGCGCAGGCCAGCACGGTGGCGCGCCAGCGGCGCGGGGCGGAGGGCAGGGAACGGGGCATGGAAAAAGGTCCTTTCAGCAGGGTGGTCTGCTGTGAAGACGCGGCCCGCGCCCGGAACCGGACAATTTTTTTCAGCGCCGCGCGGCGGCGATGCGCACGCCGCCGTCGGCCAGGCGCTCGGTGCGCACCGGCAGGCTGGCGGGCAGGCTGTCGACGAACACGCCCGGCGAGCGCAGCGGGAAGCTGCCGGTCAGGCGCAGCCGCGCCAGCGCCGGGTCGTCGTCGAGCCGCAGCGGCGCGCCGAGGTAGTGATTCCAGCGCGCGACGGCCTGGGGCAGCGGGGTGTTGTCGAACACCAGCCAGCCCTGGCGCCAGGCGGCGATCTCCGCCGTGCGCAACCGGGAGCACCGGGCCCAGGGCCTGCGCCTCGGTGAGCACCGCCTGGCCGGCGCCGAGCACGGTGTCCACCGGCCGGGCCAGCGCGGCGCCCACGCCGCCTTCGGGCAGGGGACCGGCCCACACCGCCACGCGGCCTTGAGAGACGGCCACGCGCATGCGCGACTGCCGCGCCTCGACGGTGAACACCGTGCCCAGCACGCGGACCTGGCCCCAGCGCGTCATGACGAGGAAGGGGCGGTCCGCGTCGGCCGCCACGCTGAACTGCACCTCGCCCTCGTCCAGCCAGGCCTCGCGGCGGTCGCGGTACAGCGCGATGCGCACGCGCGTGTGGGCGTCCAGCGCCAGGCCGCTGCCGTCGGGCAGGGTGGTGGTCTTGATCTGGCCGCGCGGCGTCTGCAGCGCCACCTCGTGCAGCGCCTGCCGCCAGTGCCAGCGCGCCAGCGCGCCCGCGCCCAGGAAGAGGGCGCCCAGGCCCAGCACCGAGAGGGCCTTGCGCCGGCCGGCGCGCAGGCGCTCCTGGTGCGAGGCCGGCAGGGGCAGTTCGCCGCGCAGGGCATCGGCGCTGGTGGCGTCCCAGCCGGCGCGCGCGGCGCCGTAGGCCGATTCGTGCGCCGGGTGGGCGCTGCGCCAGTGCGCCAGGGCCTCGCGCGCGGTCTCGGCGGTGCGCGCGTCGCCGCCGTGCACGCGGGCGATCAGCAGCAGGGCGTGTTCGAGTTGCGCGCGCGGCGAGGCCGCGGGCGCGTGAGGAGGGGTGCGGGTGGCGGGCATCGGCTCAGGCGGCGTGTGCCGTGGCCAGATCCATCAGGTCGCAGACCGCGCGCACCACGTGCTTTTCGATCGCCTCGACGCTCACGCCCTGGTGCTCGGCCGCCTCGGCGTGCGTGTGGCCGTAGACGCGCACCAGGATGAAGGCCTCGCGGCGGCGGCGCGGCAGCGTGGCCAGCCGCACGGCCAGCCGCGAGAGCTGCTGGCGCGCGCTGGCGATGCGGTCGGCCGAGGGCGCTTCGTCGCGGTGGATCAGGCCCAGCGTCTCCAGCATGCCGGCCTCCACCCGGCGGCGGCGCGCGTCGTCGATGACGATGTTCTTGCCCGTGCGGTACAGCAGGGCGCGCATGTCGCGCACCAGCGCCTGGCCGTCCATGCCCAGCACGCGGGCGTAGCTCTCCTGCACCACGTCGGCCGCCGCTTCCCGGTTCTGGAGCGCGCGCGAGAAGTAGTTGAGCAGCTCGGCGTAGTAGTGCGCTGCGCACGGATGGGAAGATGTGTAAATGAGAGTTATTCGCAATTATGCACGGTGTGCCGCCGTGCGCAGGCGACAGCCCGTCGGTGCGCGCGTGGCTACCATGGGCCGCATGAGCGCCGACCCCACCCTTTCCGAAGGCCGCATCCGCACCGAGGTGCAAGGCCCCGTGCTGCTGATCGCGATCGACCGCGCGGCCAAGCGCAACGGCTTCACGCCGGCCATGCTGCAGGCCCTCGCCGAGGCCTACACCCGGCTCGACGACGACCCCGCGCTGCGCGTGGGCGTGCTGCACGCCGAGGGCGACCACTTCACCGCCGGACTGGACCTGCCCAGCTTCGCGCCACTGATGCAGCGCGGCGAACGCGCCATCGCCGAGGGCCTGGTGGACCCGCTCAACCTGGGCCGCCCCGGCCTGCGTCGCCGCACCAAGCCGATGGTGGTCGCGGTCAAGGGCATCACCTACACGCTGGGCATCGAGCTCATGCTGGCGGCCGACATCGTGGTCGCGGCCGACGACTGCCGCTTCTCTCAGCTGGAGGTGCAGCGCGGCATCATTGCCACGGGCGGCGCCACGCTGCGCATGGCCGAGCGCGCGGGCCTGGGCAACGCCTTGCTGCACCTGCTGACCGCCGACGTGTTCGACAGCGCCGAGGCGCTGCGGCTGCACTTCGTGCAGCGCGTGGTGCCCGCCGGCAGCGAGCTCGACGAGGCCCTGCGCATCGCGCAGGCGATCGCCCAGCAGGCGCCGCTGGCGGTGGTGGCGCACGCGGCTCAACGCGCTCAAGGCGGTGGAGGAAGGGCCGACGGCGGCGGCCGACGAATTCGAGGCCACGCAGCAGCGCCTGGCGAACAGCGAGGACGCGCGCGAAGGCGTGTTGTCCTTCCAGGCCAAGCGCGCCGCGCGCTTCACCGGGCGCTGAGCGGCGCCGTCCCGGCCAGGGCCGGCTCGCGCCGGCGCCCGAGGCGGCCCAGCGGCTGTTCCACCGCGTGGTGGAACAGGGCCCCCGCCACGTTGCACGCGAGCCAGGCCAGCAGCACACCGAGCGTCTGCACCTCGGCGTCGGCGCTGCCGTAGCGCGTGAACAGCGCGTTGACCACCAGCGCGATGGGGAAGTTGAGCAAGAACACCGCGTAGGAAATGCGGCTCAGGTAGGCCACCACGCGGTTGCGCGGCCAGGTGAACAGCCAGCCCTGGCGCTGCGAGCAGGCCAGCGCCAGACACACCGCGAGCGCCAGCGCGATGCGCTCGCGGAAGTCGATCGCCAGCGCCAGCAGCGTCATCGCCACCAGGGCGCCGAGCAGCCAGCGGCCGCTGCGCCAGGCCTCGTCGCTGTGGGTGGCCCACCAGGTCAGCGCGCCCAGGCCGTAGGCGCCGAAGAAGTACAGCGCCCAGCTGTCCCAGTCGCTCTCGCGGTTGAAGTGCAGCAGCGAGGCCGCCACCACCACCACCACCAGCGCCTGCGCCCAGGCGCCGGCCGCGTGCTGGCGGCGCGCCAGCCAGAGCAGGCCCAGCAGCAGGGCGTAGAGCTGGAAGTCGATCGCCACGTACCAGACGCCGGCCGAGAGCGAGTCCACGTCCAGCAGCGTGTGCAGCAGCAGCGCGTGCGAAATGAACTGCCACAGCCCGGGCGGCGCGGAAAGCGAGTCGTGCGCCATCCACAGGCGGGCCAGTTCGGTGCACAGCATGGCGATCAGCAGCGAGGCGATGTAGGGCAGGGCGGTGCGCACGTAGCGCTGGCCGACCTGGCCCAGCGGCGAGGCGGCGCGCAGCACGCCGTCGGGCGCGAGGCTGCGCGCCGCGAGGAAACCCGCGACCACCAGGAAGACCTGCACCGCCATGCGCGCGTCCTGGCTGAACCAGGTCACGAGCTCGGGCGCGAGCCGGTGCGTCCAGTCCGACATGGGGCCGTAGAAGGCGAGGTGGTGCAGCACGATCAGCTGCGAGCCCACGGCCTTGAGCAGGTCGATGAACATCAGGCGCTCACCCGCGCCGAGGCTTGCAGCGGCCCTCACAGCGCCGCCACGCCGCCGTCGCTGCGCGGGTCGGCCGCGCCCTCGATCACCCCGTCGGGGTGGCGCACCAGCGCGCCCGCGTGGCCCATGGTGTCGCTGAAGGCCTCGGGCAGTTCCTCGATCACGTGGCCGGCGTCGCGCAGGGCCTGCACCAGGGCCGGGTTGAAGCGGCTCTCCAGCTTGAGCGTGGTGCTCTTGTCGCCCCAGGTGCGTCCCAGCAGCCAGCGCGGCGCGCTCACGGCCTGCTGCAGCGGCTGGCCAAAGCGCGCGTAGCGCGTGAACACCGCGGCCTGCGTCTGCGGCTGGCCTTCGCCGCCCATGGTGCCGTAGGGCATCACGCGGCCGTCGTCGAACAGCGCCAGCGAGGGGTTGAGCGTGTGAAAGGGTTGGCGGCCCGGCTCGAGGTGGTTGAGCGCCTGCGGGTCGAGCGAGAAGCTGGTGCCGCGGTTCTGCCAGCAGATGCCGGTGTCCTGCAGCACGGTGCCCGAACCGAATTCCCAGTACACGCTCTGGATGAAGCTGACCGAGCGGCCCTGGGCGTCGATCGCGCCCATCCAGATGGTGTCGCCCGGCGCGGCCGGGTCGGGCCAGGGCAAGGCCTGGCGCGGGTCGATCTGCGCGGCCAGGGTGTCCAGCGAGGCGGCCTCCAGCAGGCTTTGCGGGTCGGTCGGCAGGCGCCCCGGGTCGGTCACCACGCGGTCGCGCACGCGGAAGGCGCGCTTGGTGGCCTCCACCAGGCCGTGCAGGTGCTCGAAGCCCTCGCCTTCGCTCACGCCCAGGCGGTCGAACAGGCCGAGGATCATCAACGCCGACAGGCCCTGCGTGGGCGGCGGCAGGTTGTAGACCGTGCTGTCCTTCAGGCGCACCACGAGCGGTTGGACTCGCTTCGCGCGGTAGGCCGCGAGGTCTGTGGTGCGCAGCGGGCTGCCCAGGCGCTCCAGCTCGGCACCGATGCGCCGGCCCAGCTCGCCGCGGTAGAAGTCGTCCAGGCCGCGTTCGGCCAGCGTGGCCAGGGTCTGGCCCAGCGCGGGTTGCCGAAGCAGGTGGCCGGGCTCGGGCGGCTGGCCGTCCACGAGGTAGGTGGCGGCGAAGCCCGGCGCGTCCTTCAGGCCGTCGAGCTTCTGCCGGGTCAGGGCGGACTGGCTGGTGGTGACCACCACGCCGTCGCGCGCGTGGCGGATCGCGTCGGCCAGCAGGCGCGCCAGCGGCAGGGCCTGGCCCCAGGGCGCGGCCAGGTTCAGCGCTTCGGCCCAGCCGCCGAGGGTGCCGGCCACGGTGAGCGCGGCGGTGGGGCCGCGCGCGGGGATCTCCTGCGCACCGGCATAGAAGTCGCGCGTGCGCCAGCGCGGCGGCCGGTCCGCTGGCGTCGATCGCCACCACCGGCTGCCCGGGTTCGTGGATCAGCCAGAAACCGTCGCCACCGATGGCGTTCATGTGGGGGTAGACCACGGCGATGGCCGCGGCGGCGGCCACCATGGCCTCGACCGCGTTGCCACCGTCGCGCAGCACATCGCGCCCGGCCTGTGCCGCCAGGTGATGGGGTGCGACCACCATGCCGCCCAGGGCCTTGTGGGTATGGATCATCGGAAACGGTCTCCTGCGCGTCGGGAAATGAACATGGGGCAAACCCGTTATTGTCGCGGCGCCGCGAAGGGCCAAATCCGGGTCGTTGACGCGCCAGCGACGCCGGGGCATAGACTGGGCCGCATGAGTTCCCCGTCCTGGCCTGTGCTGCCCACCCTCATCGCCGTTCTGCTGGTGGTGCTGCTCGCGACCTCGGGCTGCGCGGTCTGGCGCATGGGCCAGGCCCGGGAGCTGGCCCAGCGCAGCGAGCCGCTGCAGCAGGCCCCCGCGGACGCCACGCTTCGCCTGCTCATCGTGGGCGACAGCACCGGCGTGGGCACCGGTGCCAGCGACCCGCGGCACAGCCTGGCCGGCCTGCTGGCGCAGGCCTACCCGAGGCTGCACATCGACAACCGCGCCAGCGATGGCGCGACCTTCGCCCAGGTGATCGGCCAACTCGAGGCCGCCACCGCGCGCCACGACCTGGTGCTGGTGCAGGCCGGCGGCAACGACGTGATCCGGCTGCGCGCGCTCGACGGCGTGCGCGCCGACATCGAGCGCGTGGCCGTGCTCGCCCACGCGCGCGGCACTCGCGTGCTGCTCATGCCGGCGGGCAACGTGGGCAACGCGCCCTTTTTCTTCGCACCGGTGTCCTGGCTCATGAGCTCGCGCGCCCGTTCGATGCATGGCTTCGTGCGCGAGGCCGCGGCGCGGCACGGGGCGGTGTACGTGAACCTGTTCAAGGAGAAGGCGGACGACCCGTTCGCCCAGCGGCCTGAGCTCAACGCGGCCGATGGCCTGCACCCCAGCGACGCGGGCTACCGCGTGTGGTTCGACGAACTCATGGCGCAAGGCCGGCTCGAGCCCGTGCTGGCGCCCGCGAAGGCGCGCTAGCGCTGCGGGGTCTTCAATCGGCTGGCGCGAAGTGCGCCAGCAGGGCCTCGCCCCAGCCCCAGGGGCCGGTGACCGTCAGCGTCACCGTGGTCCATTCACCGTCCGCCCGCACCTGCTCGTCGGCGTCCCACGCGCCGCCCTCGTCGAGCGGGCCGCGCGGGCCCGGCGCGTGGGTCTCGGCCCAGTCCAGCACGGCGCGCACCTCGGTCATCACGTCGGGCAGCTGCGCGGCGCGCACGCTGGCCATGGCGTCCCAGGTGCCGGTGCCTTCGCCGTCGTCGCTGGCGTCAAAAAGCAGGTAGTTCATTGCGGGCATGGCGGCGAGCTTAGCCGGTCCGCCGAACGCTGTTCAGGGTAAACCCGCATTTGGTTGATATTGCAACTGGTTGGCAATACAACCATAATTCGAGCCGTCAACACCGATGCCATTTCCCCCGAGTGGCGCAACAACCAGGAGACAGACATGTCCATCTCACGACGCGTTCTCTGCGGCACGGCCCTGGCGGCCGCCGTCCTGTCCACCGCGCCCGTCCACGCGCAGGACCCGGCGATCAAGGTGGGCGTCATCGGCCCGTTCTCCGGCCCGTTCGCGCACTACGGCACCTTGTTCAAGGCCGGTGTGGAGGCCTATGTGCGCAGCCAGGGCGGCAAGCTCGCGGGCAAGTCGGTGGAGTTCATCTACCGCGACACCGGCGGCCCGAACCCCGCGCAGACGCGGGTGCTGGCGCAGGAGCTGATCGTCAAGGACAAGGTGGACTACCTGGGCGGTTTTGTCTTCACGCCCAACGCGCTCGCGGTCGCACCGCTGATCCAGCAGTCGCAGACGCCCACGGTCATCTTCAACGCGGCCACCTCGTCGATCACCGAGAAGTCCGAGTACTTCATCCGCAGCAGCTACACGCTGTGGCAGGTCACGGTGCCGCTGGCCCAGTGGGCCGCCAAGCAGGGCATCAAGAAGGTGGTGACGGCGGTGACGGACTACGGCCCGGGCCTGGACGGTGAAGCGGCGTTCAAGAGCGAATTCGTCAAGCAGGGCGGGACGGTGGTCGAGACCATCCGCATGCCCATCGCCACCACGGACTTCGGCCCGTTCGCGCAGCGCATCCGCGCCAGCGGCGCGCAGGCGGTCTACACCTTCCTGCCAGGCGGCCCGCCGAACCTGGGTTTCGTGAAGGCCTACAACGAGAACGGCCTGGCCAAGGCCGGCATCCAGTTCCTGGGCACCTCGGAAACGGACGAGTTCGACCTGCAGAAGTTCGGTGACTCGGCGCTCGGCCTCACGACCGCGTTCCACTATTCCGGCGCGCACGACTCGCCGGCGAACAAGGCCTTCGTCGCCGCGCTGAAGAAGCAGAACCCGGCGGCGGTGGCGAACTACGCCTCGGTCGGCGCGTGGGACGGCATGCACGTCATCCACAAGATGATCGAGGCCACCGGCGGCCAGAAGAACGGCGCCAAGGCCCTGGCTGCGGCGCGCGAGCTGCAATGGGAAAGCCCGCGCGGCCCGGTGCGCATCGACGCCAAGACGCGCCACATCACCCAGAACGTCTACCTGCGCAAGGTGGAGAAAGAGGGCGGCGTGCTGGTCAACAAGGAAGTGCAGAGCTTCGGACCGCAGACCGATCACGGCCTGAACCCCTGATGCGGCGGCTGATGGACGAAGCGACGTGATCACGTTCTCCAACATCCTGATCGACGGCCTGGCCTACGGCATGGTGCTGTTCGTCATCGCCGTGGGCCTGTCGGTCACGCTGGGGCTCATGCGCTTCGTGAACCTCAGCCATGGCGCCTTCGCCATGGTGGGCGGCTACTGCGTGGCCCTGCTGACGCGCGAGCTCCAGTGGAGCTTCTGGATCGCCGTGCCGCTGGCGGTGCTGGCCACCGGCCTGCTGGGCGCGCTGCTGGAAGCGCTGGTCCTGCGGCACCTGTACCAGCGCAAGGAGCTGGACCAGGTGCTCTTCACGATCGGCCTGACCTTCGTGCTGATCGCCTCGACCAATGCCCTGGTCGGCCCGCAGGTGCAGATGGTCCAGCTGCCGCCCTCGCTGTCGGGCTCGGTGGACCTGGGTTTCCGCACCCTGCCGGCCCAGCGCCTGCTCGTGATCGGCGTGGGCCTGGCCGTGGCCGTGCTGGCCGCGCTCACGGTGACGCGCACGCGCTTCGGCATCTGGCTGCGCGCGGCGGTGGACCACGCGGGCACGGCCTCGACGCTGGGCATTCCGATCCGCCGCGTGCAGTGCCTGACCTTCGCCGCCGGCGCGGCGATGGCCGGCCTGGGCGGTGTGCTGGGCGCGGAGGTGATGCCGCTGGAGCCTTACTACGCGCTGAAGTACCTGGTGCTGGTGCTGGTCGTCGTGGCCGTGGGCGGCATGGGCAGCATCGCGGGCTCGCTGTGCGCGGCCATCGTGCTCGGCCTGATCGAGACCGCGAGCAAGTACCTGGCCTCGGACTGGGGCAGCCTTTTCTTCTTCGCCGCCATGGCCCTCTTCCTGGCCTGGCGTCCCAACGGACTGTTGAAACGATGAACGCCCTGTCCTTGTTCAAGACGCGGGCGCTCGCGGGCCCGCAAGACGGCGATGCCGCTTCGCCGCGCTGCGCGCCGGCCTGGCGCGCGCCGCTGGTGATGCTGGCGCTGGGCCTGGCGGCCTGCCTGCTGCTGCCCGACCAGCTGGGGCTGCTGACGCGCATCTTCATCATGGGCCTCTTCGTGCTGTCGCTGGACCTGGTGGTGGGCATCGCCGGCCTGCGCAGCCCTGGGACACGCCGCGATGTTCGGCGTGGGTGCCTACGCGGCGGGTGTGTTCGCCTTGCGCGTGATGCCCGACCCGCTGGTGGGCCTGGCCGTCGGCGTGCTGGCGGGCGCCGTGCTCGCGGCGGCGACCGGGGCCTTTCTGCTGCGCTACCAGGGCTTCACCTTCCTCATGCTCACCGTGGCGGTGGCGCAGATGGTGCTGTCGCTGGCGCACAAGGCGCGCGACTGGACGGGCGGCGACGACGGCCTCTCGGGCTACGTGATGGGCCCGCTGCTGGGGCAGTTCCAATTCGACCTCGAAGGCCGGCTGGCCGCGTTCTACGCGCTGGCGGTGCTGGTGGTTTGCTTCTATGCCGCGCGCCGCCTGGTGGACTCGCCGTTCGGCATGGCCGTGCGCGGCATCCACGAAAACCGCGCCCGCATGGCCGCCCTGGGCACGCCGGTCTACCGCCGCCTCTGGGGCATGTACGCCGCCGCGGGCGCGCTGGCCGGCGCGGCCGGGGCGCTCTCCGCGCAGACCACCGCCGTGGTGGGCCTGGACAGCCTGTCGTTCTCCCTCTCCGCCGAGGCCCTGGTCATGCTGATCCTGGGCGGTGCCGGGCGCCTGAGCGGTGCCCTGGTGGGCGCGGCGGTGTTCCTGGTGCTGCACCACACCGCGGCCTCCATCAACCCCTACCACTGGCTGTTCGTGGTGGGGGGCCTGCTGATGCTGGTGGTGCTGGTGTCGCCCGCGAAGGCCGTGGCCTGGCTGCGCAACCGCTGGGGAGGCCGCGCATGAGCCACCTGCTCGAACTGCGCCACCTGGACAAGCGCTTCGGCGGCATCCACGTGACGCGCGACGTCTCCTTCCAGCTCGCGCCGGGCGACCGCCTGGCCCTCATCGGCCCCAACGGCGCCGGCAAGACCACGCTGGTGAACCAGATCAGCGGGGTGTTCCCCGCCGACAGCGGCGAGATCTGGCTGCGCGGCGAGAACGTCTCTCGCCTGAGCCAGGCCCAGCGCGTGCGCGCCGGCCTGGCCCGCACCTTCCAGATCACCACGCTGGCGCCGCACTTCCCGGTGCAGCGCCAGATCGAACTCGCCCTGTTCGAGCGCGAAGGACTCGGCGGGTGCTTCTGGCGCGGCATCGACAGTTTCCCCGCGCTCCAGGCCGAGGCCCGGGCGCTGCTGGCCCGCTTCGGCCTGCAAGGGCAGGCCGCCACGCCGACGCAGGACCTGGCCTATGGCGAACAACGCCTGATCGAGATGGCGCTGGCCATGGCGCTGCGGCCCCAGGTGCTGCTGCTGGACGAGCCCATGGCCGGCGTGCCCAAGGGCGACGGCGAGCGCCTGCTCGCCGCGCTCGATGCCCTGCCGCGGGACCTCGCGGTGCTGATCATCGAACACGACATGGACCTGGTGTTCCGCTTCGCCAGCCGCATCCTGGTGCTCGCCGAGGGCGCGGTGCTGGCCGACGGCACGCCGGACGAGATCCGCCGCGACCCCCTGGTCCGCGCGGCCTACCTGGGCCATGGAGAGGCGACACGGCATGCTTGAAGTCAAAGACGCCACGGCCGGTTACGGCCCCACGACGGTGCTCAACGGCCTGTCGTTCGAGGTCGGCGCCGGCGAGCGCCTGGCCATGATCGGGCGCAACGGCGTGGGCAAGACCACGGCGCTGCGCGCCGTCATGGGCCTGGTGCCGCTGCGCGCCGGCACCATCACCTTCCAGGGCGAGGACGTCACGCGGCTGTCCGCGCACCAGCGCGCGCAGCGCGGCCTGGGCTACGTGCCCCAGACCCGCGACGTGTTTCCCTCGCTGAGCGTCGAGGAGAACCTGCTCGCCGGCCTCAAGCACCGCCCGCGCGCCGCGCTCAGCGAGGCCTACGAGCTGTTCCCGCGCTTGGCCGAGCGCCGCCGCAACGGGGGCGCCCAGCTCTCGGGGGGCGAGCAGCAGATGCTTTCGGTGGCGCGCGCCCTGCTGGGCCAGCCCCGGCTGATCCTGCTGGACGAGCCCCTCGAAGGCCTGGCGCCGCTGATCCGCCTGGACCTGCTGCGCGCCTTCGGCGAGATGAGCCGGCAGACCGGCATCGCGGTCGTCATCGTGGAACAGCAGGTCGACGAGGCCCTGGCCTACGCGGGCCGGGCGGTGGTGCTGGACCACGGCGTGGTGGTGCACGGCGCACCCGCCGACGAGCTGGCGCGCGACACCGCGGCGCTGGAGCGCTGGGTCGGGATGGCGGTGCACTGACATGCGTGTCCAGAATAGAGGCATGAAAACCTCCAAATCCCTCCCCGCCGTCAGCGATCCGCTCAAGCAGATCGACCTCGACCACTACGTCCCGGCCTACCTGACCTGGACCGCCAACAAGCTCTCGCGCGGTGCGTCCCAGCACTACCTGAAGATCTTCGGGGTGGGCATCGAGACCTGGCGCTGCCTGGTGCTGCTGGCCATCGAAGGTTCGATCTCCGCGCAGCAGGTCTCGCGCGTCATCGGCATGGACAAGGCCTCGGTCAGCCGCTGCTTCAAGTCCATGCAGGAAAGTGGCTTCATCCGCATCGAGCTGGACCCGCGCGACGGCCGGGCCCGCATCGCGGTGCTGACCACCAAGGGCCGCGCCATGCACGATCAGATCCGCGAAGTGGCGCTCGAACGCGAGCGCGCTTTCCTCGAGGTGTTGTCCGCCGACGAAGCCGAGACCCTGCTGGTGCTGCTGCGCCGCCTGCACGAAAACCTGCCGGCCGTGGAAACCGCGACCCAGCGCTTCGTGGAGCAGAAGTACGCCAAAACCCGCAAACCGCCGCGAAAGCCGGCGCCCCCCGAAAGCGACTGAGACATGGTGGAACTGGACGTCAGGGTGCGCGCGCGCCAACCGGAGGCCGACGGCATCTGCAGCTTCGACCTGGAGCCCATCGGGGCGAACGAGCTGCCCGCCTTCCGCCCCGGGGCCCACATCGACGTCCAGGTCGCGCCCGGCCTGATCCGCCAGTACTCGCTCTGCGGCCACCCGCAGGAGCGGCGCAGCTGGCGCATCGGCGTGCTGCGCGAACCGCAGTCGCGCGGCGGCTCGGCCGGCATGCACGACCGGGTGCAGGTGGGCGCGGTGCTCAAGGTGAGCGCGCCGCGCAACCTGTTCGAGCTGGTCGAGGCCCCGCACAGCGTGCTGGTGGCCGGCGGCATCGGCGTCACGCCCATCCTGTCGATGGCGCAGCACCTGCAGGACACCGGCCGCTCTTTCGAGATGCACTACTGCGCGCGCTCGCCCGGGCGCATGGCGTTTCGCGGGCAGATCGAGGCCGGGCCGCTGGCCGGGCACACGCGGCTCTATTTCAGCGACGCGCCGTCGCCCAGGCCTTCGACGCCCCGGCCCTGCTGCGGGCCGCGCCCGAGGGCGCGCACCTCTACGTGTGCGGCCCCGCCGGCTTCATGGACTTCGTGCTCTCGGCCGCGCGCGCGGCCGGCTGGGCCGAGGCGCGCCTGCACCGCGAGCACTTCGCGGGCACCGTGGCCGACAGCACCGCTGACCAGGCCTTCCAGATCCGCCTGCAGCGCAGCGGCGCCACGCTCGACGTGCCGGTGGGCGTGAGCGCGCTCCAGGTGCTGCTGGACCACGGCGTGGACGTGAACTACGCGTGCGAGGCCGGTGTCTGCGGCAGTTGCCTCACCCGCGTGCTCGAGGGCACGCCCGACCACCGCGACAGCTGCCTGATGGACGCGGAGCGCGCCGCCAACGACCAGTTCACGCCCTGCTGTTCCCGCTCGAAATCCCCCACGCTGGTCCTCGACCTGTGAGACCGACCGCCTGACCGTCACCCAAGGAGACCCCCATGAACGCCGATTGCATCGCCATCCAACCGATCCCGCCCGCCGCCGCCAGCCGCGGTCGCTTTCCGCTGAACCAGTGGTACATGGCCGGCTTCTCCAGCGACCTGACCGACAAGCCCGTGGGCCGCACCTTCCTGAACCAGAAGGTCGTGCTGTTCCGCACCGGCGAAGGCCAGGTCGCCGCGCTGGAAGACCGCTGCTGCCACCGCTCGCTGCCGCTGTCGTGCGGCACGGTCGAGGCCTCGGGCGTGCGCTGCGGCTACCACGGCATGTTGTATGCGCCCACGGGCGTGTGCATCGAGATCCCGGGGCAGGACCGCATTCCGGGCAAGGCCCGGGTCAAGGCCTACCACGTCGCCGAGAAGAACCACATCCTCTGGATCTGGATGCCGAAGGAAGAGGGCGGCGCACCCACCGTCGAGGCGCCCGACTACCCCTGGCACGACGACCCGCGCTACAAGTTCGGCTCCGGCCAGTACCACTACAACGCGCCCTGGCAGCTGATCCACGACAACCTGCTGGACCTGAGCCACCTCGGCTACGTGCACCTCAAGACCATCGGCGGCAACGCCCGGCTGCACATGAGCGCCAAGATGAACGTCACGCAGGACGGTGACAAGGTCAAGGTGGTGCGCCTCATGCCCGGCTCCACGCCGCCGCCGACCTACAAGGCCGCCTGGCCTTTCGGCGAGACCTGCGACCGCTGGCAGGAAATCGAGTTCGAGCTCTCGCACCTCAGGATCTGGACCGGCGCCGTCGAGCCCGGCACCGACGCCATCGACGACCCCGAGCGCGGCGGCTTCCACATGCGCGGCCTGCACGGCATCACGCCCGAGACCGAGGAGAGCTGCCACTACTTCTGGAGCATGTCCAGCACCCGGCACCCCGACATGCCGGAGAACATCGAGGCCGTCATCGAGCAGACCGCCTTCACCTTCGACGAAGACCGCGTGGTGATCGAAGAGCAGTACCGCAACATCCAGCGCTTCGGCGGCAAGCCCAGCTGGATCGACATCCACGTCGACGTGGGGGGCAACCGCGCGCGCCGCATCGTCGAGCGCCTGACCGCGGCATCGGCCGATCCGCAGCCGGCCTGAGTTCCATCAAAAAAAGCCCGCCGGGTGGCGGGCTTTCGGGGGTCAGGCCGCGGCCTTGACCTTCAGGCGCCAGGCGTGCAGCAGCGGCTCGGTGTAGCCGCTGGGCTGCTCCTTGCCCTTGAACACCAGGTCCAGCGCGGCGAGGTAGGCCTTGCTGGTCTTGAAGTTGCCGGCCATCTTCTTGTACAGCGGATCGCCGGCGTTCTGGCCATCCACCACGGCGGCCATGCGCTCGAAGGTGTCGCGCACCTGCTTCTCGCTCACGATGCCATGGTGCAGCCAGTTGGCGATGTGCTGGCTGGAGATGCGCAGCGTCGCGCGGTCTTCCATCAGGCCCACGTTGTGGATGTCGGGCACCTTGGAGCAGCCCACGCCCTGGTCCACCCAGCGCACCACGTAACCCAGGATGCCCTGCACGTTGTTGTCCAGCTCCTGCTGCTTCTCGGCCGCGCTCCAGTTCGGGTTGCTGCTCACGGGCACCGTCAGCAGGCCGGTCAGCAGGTTGTCGCGTTCGGCGTTGGCGTCGATCTTCTCCAGTTCCTTCTGCACGTCCGACACCAGCACCTGGTGGTAGTGCAGCGCGTGCAGCGTGGCGCCGGTGGGGCTGGGCACCCAGGCGGTGTTGGCGCCGGCCTTGGGGTGGGCGATCTTCTGGCGCAGCATCTCGGCCATCAGGTCGGGCATGGCCCACATGCCCTTGCCGATCTGCGCCTTGCCGCGCAGGCCGCAAGTGAGGCCCACGATCACGTTGTTCTTCTCGTAGCTCTGGATCCAGGCGCTGGCCTTCATGTCGCCTTTGCGCACCATGGGGCCGGCCAGCATGGCGGTGTGCATCTCGTCGCCGGTGCGGTCCAGGAAGCCGGTGTTGATGAAGGCCACGCGGCTCGCGGCCGCGCCGATGCAGGCCTTGAGGTTGATGGAGGTGCGGCGCTCCTCGTCCATGATGCCCAGCTTGACCGTGCTGTCCTTGAGGCCCAGCACCTTTTCCACGCGGCCGAACAGCTCGGCGGCGAACTCGACTTCGCGCGGGCCGTGCATCTTGGGCTTGACGATGTAGACCGAGCCCTTGCGCGAGTTGCGGATCGCGTCCTTCTTCGTGCGCTTGAGGTCGTGCAGGGCGATGGTGGTGGTCACCATCGCATCCAGGATGCCTTCGGGGATTTCCTTGTCGTCCGCGCCCCAGAGCACGGCGGGGTTGGTCATCAGGTGGCCCACGTTGCGCACGAACATGAGCGAGCGGCCGTGCAGGCGCACGCCGTTCTTCTTGCCGTTGGGCGCGGTGTACTCGCGGTCGCCGTTGAGGCCGCGCGTGAAGGTCTTGCCCGCCTTGCTGACGGACTCGGTGAGCGTGCCCTGCAGGATGCCCAGCCAGTTGCGGTAGGCCAGCACCTTGTCCTCGGCGTCCACGGCGGCCACGGAGTCTTCCAGGTCCAGGATGGTCGAGAGCGCGGCTTCCACCACCAGGTCGCTCACGCCGGCGGCGTCGCCCTTGCCGATGGCCGTGCTGCGGTCGATCTGGATCTCCAGGTGCAGGCCGTTGTGCGCGAGCAGCACGGCGCTGGGGCTCTTGGCCTCACCCTGGTAGCCCACGAACTGCGACTTGTCGGCCAGCTTGCTGGTGCCGCCGTCGGCCAGCGTCACCACCAGCTCGCCGTCCTTGTTGACGCGGTAGCCGATCGAGCCCACGTGCGAGCCCTTCTTCAGCGGCGCGGTGCGGTCCAGCACGTAACGCGCGTACTCGATGACCTTGGCGCCGCGCTTGGGGTTGTAGCCGCCCTTGGGACCGGCCTTGCCGCAGCCCTTGTCTTCCGAAATCACGTCCGTGCCGTACAGCGCGTCGTACAGCGAGCCCCAGCGCGCGTTGGCCGCGTTGAGCGCGTAGCGCGCGTTCAGGATCGGCACCACCAGCTGCGGGCCGGCCTGCACGGCCAGCTCGTCGTCCACGTTCCTGGTCGTGGCCTTCACGCTCTTGGGTTGCGGCACCAGGTAGCCGATGGTTTCCAGGAACTTGCGGTAGCCCGCCATGTCGCGGATCGGGCCGGGGTTGGCCGCGTGCCAGGTGTCCAGCTCGGTTTGCAGGCGATCGCGCTCGCCCAGCAGGGCCGCGTTCTTGGGCGCCAGGTCCGCCACGATGCCGTCGAAGCCCTGCCAGAAGTTTGCTTCGCTCACGCCGGTGCCGGGCAGCACTTGCTGGTTGATGAAGTTGAACAGTTCGGTGGCGACCTTCAGGCCGTGAATCTGGGTGCGTGCGGTCATGGAAAGCTCCGTCTGGGCGAAAAGTGGGGGTGCCCGCACTGGCGCGGGCGTGAGCGAACTGTATTCCATACCCACGTCAGCATTAATTCGATTTTTCGTCACGGATCAGTGACTTGACTGTGGGTAATGGGCCTCGAATGGGCGCATCGTGCCGCTTTGCCTTGATCGGATGAATTCTTTTGGTTGAAGAATTTCTGCACTTCGATCCTGATTCGAGCTGCCTAATTCCTTGTTTGTAATTCTTTGAGTCTAAATCCCTAGATTCCGGGTTCTTCCGAAATTCGGCGCGCAACACCGTGTGCGTGTCCGTTAAGAGGCCACCGGTGGCTCACAAGGCGCTCGCTGGTGGCATGTGTTGAACCCATCTCAAATCTCAAAAATGACACTCTTGAAAAAGACGGCGGTCGCCCTGGCCGCTTTCGGTGCCCTGACCGGGGTCGCCCACGCCCAATCCAACGTCACGCTGTATGGCCTGGTGGACCTCTATGTGGGCAAGAACACCACCAAGACCACGGTGGCCGGCGTCAGCACCCGCACCGGCCCAGGCACGAGCCTGACGAGCGGCGGCCTGAACGGCAGCCGTTGGGGCCTGCGGGGAACGGAAGACCTGGGGGGTGGCCTGAAGGCCACGTTCCAGCTGGAGTCCGGTTTCAACGCCGACACCGGCACCAGCGTCGCGCCCGGTGGCTTCAACCGCACCAGCAAGGTGGGCCTGAGCGGTGGCTTCGGTTCCTTTGAAATGGGCCGCCAATACACGCAGATGTTCCTGCTGATGGACCGGTTCGATGCCCAGGGCACCTCCAGCTTCTCCGCCACCAACGCCATCTTTGGCCCGGCGCCTGCGGGCGCGCTCCCCGGCACGACACCTGCGGCGGTCGGCGCGCTGTCCCCGGCCCTTCGCCGTGACAACATGCTGCAGTACACCACGCCGAACATGGGCGGCTTCACCGGCGCCCTGCAATATGCCTTCGGCGAAAACGGTGGTCCCGGCGTCTCGGCCGGCCGCACGATGGGCCTGTCCGCCCTCTACGAAGGTGGTCCGGTGGCGGTGCAGGGTGTGTATGAGGCCGTCAAGAGTGCCGGTCCGGCCGCCACGACGGCCAAGTCCACCGGCCTGGGCGTGAGCTACGACTTCACCGCGGTGAAGGTGCTGGCCCAGTTCGTCAACCAGAAGAACGGCCTGACCAACGGCATCAAGGACAGCGGCTTTGTGCTGAGCGTGGCCGTTCCGGTGGGCTCGGCGGGCAGCCTCAACGCGGGCATCGGCAGCGAGAAAACCAAGGCGGTCGCGACCGGCCTGCGCGTCGGCAAGACCTCCTCCGCCAGCGTCGAATACCGCCACGATCTGAGCAAGCGCACCACCGTGTACGCGGGCCTGACGAACGTGAAGTTCGAGAGGGAATCGGCGCCGGTCAGCACGTTGAAGGACCAAACCTACGGCGTGGGCCTGCGTCACCGGTTCTGAGCAAGACAAGGGTCAACACCTGGCCGCAGGGGGCCAGGTGCTGGAATTGCCCACCGCCATCCGGCGGTGGGTTTTTTTTGTTCTCTTTCCGGTCCGCGTCGATCCGGCACCCGGTGATCAACCGACCCGCCCGTTCAGCTGCCGCGCCGCCGCCAGCACCTTGCCCACGTGCCGCTCATCGAAACGGTGCGCCGGCATCGTGAGCGTGAGGGAGGCGGCGATCGAGCCGTCCGCGTGGAACACCGGTGCCGAAATGCCGGCCACCTCGGCCAGGCGGTCGCCCACGGCGGTCATGAAGCCATCGGTGCGGATGCGCGCCAATACGCGCTTGTCGGCTGGCGTGGGCTTGCGGCTGTCATCGCCCGCGCCGAACGCCGAGAGCACGCGCCCGCCCGTGCCCTGGTGCAGCGGCAGCACGTCGCCTGCGCGGATGTGGTCGCGCACCGGATGGGGCGAATCCACGCGGTAGAGGCACAGCCGCGTCTGGTTCGGCGCTTGGCCCTGGCGCACGTGGTAGGCCGCGCTCTCGCCGGTGGCCGACACCAGCTGGCGCAGCACCGGCATGACGACCCGGTCCAGCGAAAACGAGGCCGCGTAGATGCCGTGCAGCCGCGCCACCTCGCCGCCCAGGGCGTAGCGCCCGTCGTCCAGCCGCTGCAGCAGGTGCGCGTGTTCGAGCGAGGCGAGCAGGCGCAGCGCGGTGCTCTTGTGCAGCTGGGTGCGCTCGGCCAGCTCGGCCAGCGACAACGAGGCGTCGCCCGCGTGGAACGCGCCCAGCAGCGAGAGCGCGCGGTCCACCGCGGCGGTGCCGCCGGTGGCGGCGTTGGCATCGGCCAAGGAAGGGGTCTGCGCTTTGCGGGGCATGAAGGAGGAGGAAGGGGCTTGGTTGACAGGACGGAAGTGATCTGCGATTCTTTTACTAGAAAGAATATCGTTCTATCTTGTAAAACGCAAGCAACCCGGCTTCTTCCATGCAAAACGCCCCCGAAGTCCTCATCAGCGAAGTCGGCCCGCGCGACGGCCTGCAGTCCGTGAAGGCCACCATGCCCACGGTCGACAAGCTGCGCTGGATCGATGCGCTCGTGGCCGCCGGCCTGCGCGAGATCGAGGTCGGCTCCTTCGTGCCCGCCAAGCTGCTGCCGCAGATGGCCGACGTGGTCGACGTGGTGCGCCACGCCCTGCGGCACCAGGGCATCACCGTGATGGCCCTGGTGCCCAACCGGCGCGGGGCCGAGGCCGCGCTGGCCTCGGGCGTGCACAAGATCACCCTGCCGGTGTCGGCGAGCGAGGCGCATTCGCTGGCCAACGTGCGCAAGACGCGCGAGCAGATGGTGGACGAGCTGCGCGAGGTGCACGCGCTGCGCCGCGATACCGCGCCCGGCGTGGCGATGGAGGTGGGCCTGTCCACCGCCTTCGGCTGCACGCTGCAGGGCGTGGTGGACGAAGACGAGGTGATCCGCCTGGCCGTGGCCTGCGTAAAGGCGGGCGTGGACGAGGTGGGCCTGTCCGACACCACCGGCATCGCCAACCCCGCGCAGGTGCGCCGCCTGTTCACGCGCCTGCGCGCCGAGCTGGGCGAGCGCGCGGGCGCGGCCCACATGCACAACACGCGCGGCCTCGGGCTGGCGAACTGCCTGGCCGCGTTCGACGTGGGCGTGCGCACCTTCGACGCCTCGCTCGGCGGCCTCGGCGGTTGCCCCTACGCGCCAGGGGCCTCCGGCAACGTGGTCACCGAAGACCTGGTCTTCATGTTCGAGGCCATGGGCGTGCGCACCGGCATCGATCTTTCGACCCTCATCGCCGCGCGCGATCCCCTGCGCGCCGGCCTGCCCGGTGAGCCGGTGTACGGCATGACGCCCGAAGCCGGCCTGCCCAAGGGCTGGCGCGCCGCCTGAAACTTCTCCACCCCTGCCATGCCAGACACCCAAGACACCCCCCGTCCCTTGCCCTTCGAAGGCATCCGCGTCGTCGAATTCACCCACATGGTCATGGGCCCCACCTGCGGCATGGTGCTGGCCGACCTGGGCGCCGAGGTCATCAAGGTCGAGCCACCCGCCGGCGACAATACGCGCCGCCTGCTCGGCTCGGGCGCGGGCTTCTACCCGCTGTTCAACCGCAACAAGAAAAGCCTGGTGCTGGACCTGCAGTCGCCCGAAGGCCGGGAGGCCGTGCTCAAGCTGATCGCCACCGCCGACGTGGTGAGCGAGAACTTCAAGCCCGGCACCATGAAGAAGCTGGGGCTCGATCACGCCAGCCTGAAGAAGCTCAACCCGCGCCTCATCTATGTGAGCCACAAGGGCTTCCTGCCCGGCCCGTACGACCACCGCACCGCGCTCGACGAGGTGGTGCAGATGATGGGTGGCCTGGCCTACATGACCGGCCGCCCCGGCGACCCGCTGCGCGCGGGTTCCTCGGTGAACGACATCATGGGTGGCCTGTTCGGCGCCATCGGCGTGATGGCCGCGCTCAGCGCGCGCGAGAAAACCGGCGAAGGCTGCGAGGTGCAGAGCTCGCTGTTCGAGAACAACGTCTTCCTCGTCGCGCAGCACATGATGCAGTTCGCCGTCACCGGCAAGGCCGCCGCGCCCATGCCCGACCGCATCTCCTCCTGGGGCATCTACGACGTCTTCCAGGTGAAGGACGGCGAGCAGATCTTCCTCGCCGTGGTGAGCGACACGCAGTGGGCCATCTTCTGCAAGGCCTTCGGCTACCAGGACCTGCAGGCCGATCCGCGACTGCTGGGCAACAACAACCGCGTGCGCAACCGCGACTGGCTCATTCCCCTGCTGCGCGAGCGCCTGGCCCAGCAGAGCGCGGCCGATCTCGCCGCGCTGTTCGAGCGCCATGGCCTGCCGTTCGCGCCCATCACCAAACCCCACGAACTGCTGGACGACCCCCACCTCTGCGCCACCGGCGGGCTCGCGCCCATCACCCTGCCCGATGGCGAGCGCGCCGGCCAGGCCGCGCAGACCGTGTTGCTGCCGCTGGCGCTCGACGGCGAACGCCTGGGCGTGCGCCGCAGCCCGCCGAAACTCGGTGAACACAGCGCCGAGCTGCTGGCCGAGCTGGGCTACGGCGCGGAGGACGCGGCGCAACTGAGCCGCACGGTCGTCAAAACCGCCTGAAAAGTCATCAATCGGCCCAAATTTATCATTGATTCGCTCCTGCAGGTGGGGTAATCTGCCCGGGTGGACAAACTCAAGCAACTCGAAACCTTCGTGGCGGTCGCCACGCGCGGCAGCCTCACCGCCGCCGCCAAAGCCGAGGGCGTGGCCCCGGCCATCATCGGGCGCCGGCTCGACGCCCTCGAAGCCCGGCTCGGCGTGAAGCTCATGGTGCGCACCACGCGGCGCATCACCCTCACCCACGAAGGCAGCGCCTTCCTGGAAGACTGCCAGCGCCTGCTGGTGGACATGGCCAACGCCGAAGCCAGCGTGAGCGCCGGCGGCGTCAAGGCCAGCGGCCACCTGCGCATCACCGCGCCGGCCGGTTTCGGCCGCCGCCATGTGGCGCCGCTGGTGCCGCGCTTTCGCGAACTGCATCCCGAGGTCACCATCTCGCTGAACCTGAGCGACCGCGTGGTCGACGTGGCCGGCGAGGCCTACGACTGCGCCGTGCGCGTGGGCGATCTGCCGGACTCCTCCCTGGTCAGCGTGCGACTGGCCGACAACCGCCGCCTGTGCGCTGCGCAGCGCCGCGTTACCTGCAGCAGCACGGCCGCCCGCAGGTGCCGGCCGACCTGGTGCGCTTCGACTGCCTCACGCTCTCCAGCGACGCCTCGCAGACCCGGGGCTGGGCCTTCACCGTGCCGGCGCCCGGCGGCCTGGGCGAGGTGGAGATCGTGCACCTGCGCCCCAACGGCCCGCTGGACTGCACCGACGGCCAGGTGCTGCGCGAATGGTGCCTGGCCGGTTATGGCATCGCCTGGCGCAGCACCTGGGAGGTGGAGGCCGACATCGCCGCCGGTCGGCTGGAAAGCGTGCTCGACGACTTCGCCGCGCCGCCCAATGGCATCTTCGTGCTGTTCCCGCAACGCAAGCACCTCGCGCTGCGCGTGCGCCTGTGGATCGACTTCCTCAAGCACGAGTACGCGCGGCCCGACTTCTGGAAAACCTGAACCCCTCACACCCATGACCACCAAGCTCCTCGGCCTCTCCGGCAGCCTGCGCCAGCTGTCCTTCAACACCTCGCTGCTGCGCGCGGCGGTTCCGCTGGCGGGCGACGCCGCACAGCTCGACGCCGCCACGCTGCACGGCATCCCGCTCTACGACGGCGACCTGGAGCAGCGCGAGGGCACGCCGGCGGCCGTGCGCGAACTCAAGGAAAAGATCCTCGCCAGCGACGGCCTGCTGCTCGTCACGCCCGAGTACAACAACGGCATTCCCGGCGTGTTCAAGAATGCGGTGGACTGGCTCTCGCGGCCCACGCCCGGCCTGCCCGACGTGTTCCGCGACCGGCCCGTGGCCGTCATCGGCGCCTCGCCCGGGGGCTTCGGCACCATCCTGTCGCAAGCCCACTGGTTGCCGGTGTTGCGCACCCTGGGCACCCACACCTGGCAGGGCGGGCGGCTCATGGTTTCGCGCGCGTCGTCCGTGTTCGGCCCCGACGGCGCGCTGCTGGACGACAAGGTGCGCCAGCAGCTCGGCGAATTCGTGCAGGGCTTCGCGGCCTTCGTCGCGGCCGCGAAAAAGCCCTGAAAGGGCGGCGGCGGTTCAGCCGGGGATGTCCGGCTCTACCAGGTGCGCCAGCTGGGCCAGCGACTCCTGCCAGCCCAGGTAACACATCTCCAGCGGGATCACGTCGGGGATGCCCTCCTGCACCACGTGGAGCTCGGTGCCGCAGGACACGGCCTTCAGCTGTACGTCCACCGTGATGAGTCCGGGCAGGTTGGGGTCGTCGAACTTGTCGGTGTAGCGCAGGCGCTGATGGGGCACGAGTTCCACGTACTCGCCGCCGAACGAATGGGCGTGGCCGGTCGAGAAATTGCGGAAAGACATGCGGAACGTGCCACCCACCCTGGCGTCCAGGTGCTCCACCTTGCAGAGAAAACCGTAGGGCGGCAGCCAGCGGGCGAGGGCGTCGGCGTTGAGGAAGGCGCGGTAGACCTTCTCGGGCGGGGCTTTGAGGACGCGATGGAGGCGAACGGCGCGGGAAGAGGAAGTGCTCATGGTGAGGGTCCTTTCTGGTGAGGGTCGAGGGACATGGGCAGGGCCGGGCTTGTGCGCCCGGCTCCTCATGCTCGACGATCGAGGTGACGCCGTTTCGACAAGGCGGTGGGGTTTCGAGGCGGTTTCAGCCGCCCCGTCCCCTCTTTCTGCTCATGAATCGATCGTGGGCTTCATTCAACAGGTCTCCCGCCGAGTTGTCGGTAGGTTCACTGACGTCGCTGTCGGTATCGTCGGGAATGAAAGCCGAAAGCACGTTCAGGAGGCGTGTTCTGCGCAGCGCGGTGGCGAACTCCGGAGCCGTCGAACCCTGATGGTTCTCTTGTTCCCAATCGATGTCTGCGGCGAGTGTGTTCAGGAAGTCGTCCAGGCCGTCGGCCCAGGCACCGCCTTGCATGGTGCGATTCGTCAGGTGCAGTGCCAGGTGGTGCAGCACCGTGTTGCCCTGTTGATCGACCTCGTTGACCCGATGCGGTTGGAGCGATGGCGCCAAGGCATTGAAGGCGCCCGGGTCCGCTTGCCTCGTCGCGAACATGAGCAGCGTTTCCCCGTTCGCGGTTCGCGTGGCGGCATGGACATGGTGCTGCTCCACCAGGAACCGCAATTCCTCGTGATCGCCTTCGGTGATGGCGTGTTGTGCGGCCTGAGCGGGTGTGAAAGGCCGGATGTGGGGGGCCTGGAGGCCCGCTGGCTGGAGATGGTTGATCATCAGTTGTCGGTTGCTGTGCAAGATGGAAGAAGGGCCCAGGACGGGCCCAGAACCACAGTGAGTCAAGGCCGAAGGTGGTTCGCCCATGCCGCTAAATCGCGGGGCAGACCTGCGGCATAGGCGCGGCGCGCGAGCAGCCAAATCCCGCCTATGCGGCCTTGGGCCGGCGCACCGCGCGCACCTTCCCGCTCGGCCCGCCGCCGCAATAGAACAGGTCCGCGCCATCGGATTCGAGGCCGCTCACGCCGAGGCCGGCGGGCATGTCGAGGCGTTCGAGCACCTTGCCACTCTGCGGGTCGATGCGGCGGATGTCGCTCTCGTCGCCCTCCCAGGTGCCGTGCCAGAGTTCGCCATCGACCCAGGTGACACCGGTGACGAAGCGGTTGGATTCGATGGTGCGCCGGATCGCGCCGGTGGCCGGGTCGATCTGGTGGATCTTGCGGTCGCGGTACTGGCCGACCCACAGGCTGCCTTCGGCCCAGGTGAGCCCGGAGTCGGCGCCGCCGCCGGGCGCGGGGATGGAGGCGAGCACGGTGCCGGAGGCGGGGTCGATCTTGTCGATGCGCGCCTCGGCGATCTGGTACAGGTGCTTGCCGTCGAAGGCGGTGCCGGCATCACCCGCGCGTTTCAGCGTGCGGGTGACCTCGCCGCTGGCGGGGTCGAAGGCGACGATGCCTTCGTCGGTGGCGGCCCACACGCGCTGGCCGTCGTGGGTGACGCCGTGCACGCGCTCGGAGCCGAGGAAGGGACCGTACTCGCGCACGACTTCGGCGGTGCGCGCGGTGGGGGTGGTCTGACGGGTCATGGTGAATCTCCTTGTGGCAGCACCGGGTGTCGGCGCTTGAGGGTCACTCTATTCAATCGGCAGCGAAGCAGGGAGTAACAAGATCGTCGCGAATCCGGCCAGCGGCGGCGCCAGCCAGCGCCGCGCCCGCGCCTGGCCGATGGCGCGCACGCGGCCCTCGGCCTCCAGCTCGGCGAGCGCGCGCTGCACGGTGCGCTGGCTCGCGCCCAGCGCGAGCGCCAGGGCCGAGGTGGACCAGGCCGCGCCGTCGGCCAGCAGCGCCAGCAACGAAGCCTGTTCGCCGTCGATGGGCGGCGCGAGCAGCACGAGGGAGCGCCCGCCCGAGGGCTGCAGCGCGAAGCCGCGCGCGGTGGCCTCGATGCCCGCGAGGGGTTTGACGAGCGCGCGCAGGCGGCCGATCTCGACGCGCAGGCGCGCGCGGTGCGTCTCGTCCGGGCGGCGGGTGCGGAACGCCTCGGCGATCAGGGCCTCGCGCTCCACGTCGCCCGGCCAGGCCTGGGCGAGCGCGCGCGCCAGCGCGAACAGCACGGGCCGGCGCGCGAGCGATTGCCACGCGGCGCCTGTGCCCAGGCCGCGGCGGCAGGCGTCCACCACCAGCGCGTCGGAGGCCAGCAGGGCCGCCACGTCGGCCAGCCGCAGCGCCTGCTCGCTGCCGTTGCCCAGGCGGCGCGCGGCCGGTTGGTTCAGCGTGGCCTGGGCTTGTGCGACTTCGGCCTGAAGGGCGGGCACGCCGGCCCGTGTGGCCGCATCGCGCGCGCGGGCCAGGGCCGCGCGCCCGGCCTCCACGCGCAGCGAGCGCAGCGCGAGCTCGGCCGCGACCAGCTCGGCCACCGCCGCGAGCGCGGGTGGCAGGCGGGTGGTGTCGATGGCCGCGAGCACGGCTTCGGCCTCGGTCAGGCGGCCGAGCAGCAGCAGGCGCCGCGCCGCGATCAAGCGGGCCTGGCGCGCGTTGGCGTGGTCGGCGTGGGCTTCCAGGGTGGCCGCGGCGGCGGCCAGCGGGCGCGTGGAGCCACCGAGGTCGCGCATGGCCAGCGCCACCTCGGCCTCGGCCACCACGCAGCGGGCGCGCGCCAGGGTTTCGTGCGCGCCGAAGCCTCGGCCGGCGCGCCGCAGCAGGTCGCGTGCGCGCGGATGTTCCCCGAGCTGGGCCATGGCGATGCCGCGCAAGGCCAGGGCCGGCGGGTCGTCGCGCAAGGCCACGCGCTTGAGCGCGCCCAGCGCGTCGCCCGCGGCCAGGGCGCGCGCGGCGGCGGTGATGAGGGAATCCATGCCGACAGGCTACCCCAGCCGGCGCAGGGGCGCCTCGCCGTGGTCAGCGGCTGGCGCGCGCGGGCGCCACGGCGGCGCCCTGGATCTGGTGCCGTTGCAGGCCCTGGGTCACGAAGCCGCTGGCCTTCATCTCTCCGATGAACCCGCTGAGCCAGGCTTGCGCCGCCGTGCGGCCCTTGGGCACGCCCATGGCCTGCTCGATCACCATGAAGCGCCCGGGCAGCAGGCGCACGCCGCCCACGCGCTGCGCGTCCGCCTCCAGCTGCTGCTTCACGCCGGCGGCCACGTCCAGCTTTTCGGCGAGGAACAGGTCCGTCACGGCGGGCGAGGTGGGCGCGCGCACCAGGGTGGCGGCCTTGATCTCGCGCGTGAGGAACAGGTCGTACGCGCTGCCGCGCCCGACGACCACGCGCGTGCCGGCGCGGTCCACGTCCTCGTTGCGGCGCAGCGGCGAGTCGTTGCGCACGAGGTAGGCGCCTTCGATGATCACGTAAGGCGCGGTGTACTCCATGTCGGCCGCGCGGACCGGGTCGATGGCGACGAAGGCGAGGTCCACCTGCCGCGCCTTGACCGCCTCCACCACGTTGCCGGCCGAGTTGAACAGCACCAGTTCGATGGGCACGCCCAGGCGCCGTGCGGCCTCGCGCGCGAGATCGACCGACACGCCCTGCGGCTCGCCCGAGGCGCTGCGCGTGGCCAGGATGGGGTTGCCGAAATTGATCGCGGCGCGCAGCTTGCCGGTGGACGAGAGTTCGGCGATCGCGGCGGCCGGCGGGGGCGTCGAGGCGGGTCCGGGCGCGGCGCAGCCGGCGAGCGCCAGGGCGCTGGCGGCGCACAGGGTGCGGCGAAAGCGGTCCATGTCAGTCCACCTTCACGTTGGCGGTCTTGACCAGGTTGACCCAGAACTTGCCGTCCTCCACCAGGAAGCTGGCGAACTGCTCGGGCGAGCCGGAGAGCGAGACCTCGGTGCCTTCGCGCTCCAGCGCGGCCTTCACCGAGGGCTGCTGCATGGCGGTGCGCACCGCGTCGTGGATGGTCTTCACGGTGGCCGGCGGCGTGCCCACGGGCGCGAACATGCCGTACCAGAACTCCAGGTTGTATTCGGGCAGGCCGGCCTCGCGCATGCCGGGCATGTCGGGCACCAGCGGCGAGCGTTCGCGCGTGCTGACGGCGATGGCGCGCAGCTTGCCCGCATTGGCCTGGGGCAGCACCGAGGGCGAGGTGCCGAAGGTGAGCTGCGTCTCGCCGGCCATCACCGAGGTGATGGCGAAGGAGCCGCCCCGGTAGGGCACGTGCGTCATCTCGGTGTTGGTCAGCAGGCTGAAGAGCGCGGCGCCCAGGTGCGGCGCCGAGCCGTTGCCCGAGGTCGAGTAGTTGAGCTTGCCGGGGTCCTTCTTCGCCGCCGCGATCAGGTCGGGCACGGAGCGGATGCTGCTGCTGGGGTTGACCGCCAGCACCAGCGGCGAGGTGGTCATCTTGCCCACGGGCAGCAGGTCGCTGGGCTTGTAGGTCAGCTTGGGGTTGAGCGCGGGGTTGACCGAGATGGCGCTGGGGCTGGCGATCAGCAGCGTGTAGCCGTCGGGCGCGGCCTTGGCCACGATGTCGGCCGCGATGCTGGAGCCGTTGCCGGGCTTGTTGTCGATCAGCACGGTCTGGCCCAGGGCCTTGCTGAAGGACTCGCTCATGGCGCGCGCCACGTAGTCGGCCGCGCCGCCCGGCGCGAAGCCGATCACGATGCGGATGGGCTTGTTCGGGTAGGGCGCGGGCTGCGCCCAGCCGAGGGAGGCCAGGGTGCCCAGCGCGAGCGCCAGGACGAATTGTTTGCGGTGCTTCACGGGGTTGTCTCCTCTTGCGGGTGGTGGTTCAGCTCGCGTCCGCCGGCATGCGCAGGACGATTTTTCCGATGTGCGCGCCGGCTTCCATGCGCGCCTTGGCTTGCTCGAGTTGCGAGAAGTCCATCACCCGGTCGATGTGCGGCTGGATGCGGCCGGCAGCGATGAGGGGCATGACCTCGGCCACGAAACGCGGCAGCGCGGCCGCCCGCTGTTCCTTGGTGCGCAATTTGTTGGAGACGCCGAACAGCACGAGGCGTTTGGCGTGCAGGGCTTCGAGGTCGATCTCGGCGCGCACCACGCCATCCACATAGCCCACGGTGGCCAGGCGCCCTTCGAACGCGAGCGCGCGCAGGCTTTCGGCGAACACCGTGCCGCCCACGGTGTTGATGACCAGGTTCACGCCCTGCTGGTCCGTGGCCTTGAGCACGGCGGGCGCGAAGTCCGCCGCGCGGGTGTGCAGCGCCACGTCCAGACCCAGCGGCTGCAGCGCCGCGAGCTTGTCGGCCGAGCCCGAGGTGCCGATGACGCGTGCGCCCAGGGCCTTGGCCAGCTGCAGCGAGGCCACGCCCACGCCGGAGGACACGCCGTTGATGAGCAGCCACTCGCCCGCCTGCAGCCGGCCTTGCAGCACCAGCATGTCGAACGCGACCAGGAAGGTGAGCGGCACGGCGGCGGCCTGTTCCCAGCCGAGCGCCACCGGCACGGGCATGGCCTCGATCTCTTCCATCAGCGCGCACTCGGCGAAGGCACCCGGGCAGCGGCCCATCACGCGGTCACCGGGTCGGAAGGTGGTGACCTCGGCGCCGACGGCGATCACCTCGCCCGCGCCTTCGCCGCCGATGGCTTTCCAGGTGCCGGGCGCGCCGTGCAGGCCATGGCCGAGCAGGAACTCGCCGCGGTTCAGCGCCGCCGCGCGCATGCGCACCAGCAGTTGCCGCGCGCCGGGCGTGGGCACCGGCGTCTCGCGCAGGGCGAGCTCGGTGGCGGTGTCGGTCATCTGCATCCAGTAGGCCTGCATGGTGGGGGGTTCCTGGTGTGGCTCAGCGGCCGGTGAACACGGGTTTGCGCTTCTGCATGAAGGCCGTGCGGCCTTCGGTGTAGTCGGCGCTTTCGAAGCAGCCGCGGATGAGCGAGGCACACAGCGCGCTGTCGAGTTCGGGCGAGGGCTTGAGGATTTCGCGCGTGATCGCCTTGCCGGCCATCACGGTCAGCGGCGCGTTCTCGGCGATGCTGCCCGCGTACTCCGCCAGCAGCGCGGGCAGGGCCTCGGGCTCGCAGGTCCGCGAGACCAGGCCGAGCGATTTCGCTTCGGCGGCGTCGATGCGCCGCGCGGTGAAGAACAGGTCCTTGGCTGCACCCGGGCCGATCAGGTCCACCAGGTTTTTCATGGCGGAATAGCGGTAGCCCAGGCCCAGGCGCGCGGCCGGAATGGAGAACACCGAGTCGCTGGCCGCGATGCGCAGGTCGCAGCTGATCGCCACGTTCACGCCGCCGCCGATGCAGTAACCCCGGATGCAGGCCAGCGTGGGCTTGGGGAAGTCGTGGATGCCCATCAGCGTGGTCTCGGCCATCTTCTCGTAGTAGGCGACGGCCTCGCGCGCGGCGCGCATGTCCTCGAACTGCGTGATGTCCGCGCCCGAGACGAAGGCCTTGTCGCCCGCGCCGGAGAACACGACCAGGCGCACGCGGTCATCGTCGCGGGCCAGGGCCAGCAGCGGCGGCACGGCCTCCCACATGTCGACCGAGAGCGCGTTGTGGCGCGCCGGGTTGTTGAAGCGGATGTACAGCGTGCGCCCGTCCAGCCAGGTCTGCACGCGCTCGGTGGGGGAGGTGTAGGTGGGATCGGTCATTAATAGACTCCGGCGGCTTTCATGCGGGCGAGGTCCTCGGGCCCGAGGCCGAGTTCGGCCAGGATTTCTTCGGTGTGTTCGCCCCGGCGCGGCGCGGCGCGCGCGATGGTGCTGGGCGTGCGCTCCAGCTGCATGGGCTGGCCCACCAGGCGCTGCGGGCCCTGCCACTTCGACACCACGTCCTTGATCATCCCGAGGTGCTGCACCTGCGGTTCTTCCAGCGCTTCCTGCATGTTGCTGATCAGGCCGCAGGCCACGCCGCCGTCGTTGAGTTGCGCGATCCAGTGGCTGCGGTCGTGTTCGGCCAGGCGGCGGTTGATCTCGGCGTTGAGCGTGTCGCGGTTCACCGAGCGCGAGGGTTTGTCGTGGTAACGCTCGTCGGTGATCCATTCGGGCGCGCCGAGGATGTGGCAGAAGCGTTCCCAGATCTTGGAGCCGAACACCGCGATGTTCATGTAGCCGTCGCGCGCCTTGTAGACGCCGGTGGGGATGCTGGTGGGGTGGAAGTTGCCGGCCTGCGTGGCGACCTCGCCGTCGATCAGGTAGCGCGAGGTCTGGAAGTCCAGCATGTAGACCATGGACTCCAGCAGCGAGGTGTGCAGGAACTGGCCTTTCCCTGAGGCTTCGCGCTCCAGCAGCGCGACCAGGATGCCCTGCGCCGCGAAGATGCCGGCGCACAGGTCGGCGATCGGAATGCCCACGCGCATCGGGCCGTCGCCCGGCGTGCCGGTGACGGACATCAGGCCGCCCATGCCCTGCGCGATCTGGTCGAAGCCGGGGCGCGAGGCGAGCGGGCCGGTCTGGCCGAAGCCCGAGATGCTGGCGTAGACCAGGCCCGGGTTGCTCGCGGCCAGCGAGGCGTAGTCGATGCCCAGGCGGAACTTCACGTCGGGCCGGAAGTTCTCGACCACCACGTCCGCGCCGTCGATCAGGCGCTTGAGCGTGGCGATGCCTTCGTCCGTCTTGAGGTTGAGCGTGATGGAGCGCTTGTTGCGGTGCGTGTACTGGTAGTCGGAGCCGTCCTGGCCGCCGAGCGTGTCGTCGCCGCGCATGCTGTCGGGCATCTGCACCTGGACCACGTCGGCGCCCCAGTCGGCGAGCTGGCGGCAGGCCGTGGGGCCGGCGCGCACCTGGGTCAGGTCGATGACGCGAAAGCGCTGCAAGGCGGTGGAGGCGGGCAGGTGGGGCATGGCGCGCCTCCAGTCACTGCGGGCGGCACAGCGCGGTGAGCGCGCGCACGTCCGGCAGCGAGGCCAGCGAGGCGCAGGCGGCCGTGATGTCGCGCGCCTTCGCCTCGCCCAGCACGGGCACCACCAGGGCCTGGAATTTCGCTTCCAGCTGTGCGTCCGACAGCGGGTTGCGCAGCGAGCCGATGGCGTCCTCCACGCGCACTTCCACGCGCCGGCCGTCGAGCAGCACGGCCGTCACATGCACCGCCGCTTCGGCGATGCTGTCGTCCACCGTGGCCTGCACCTTGTCGCGCAGGGCCACCACCTGCGGGTCGGTGACGACCGCGTCGGAGAACTCTTCCTCGCCCGCGCGCCCGTGGATCAGGCCCACCGCGCAGCCGTGGTAAACGCTGAACTTGCCCTGCAGGCCGTCCTTCGGCGCCTTCTTGCCGGTGAGTTCCAGCACCAGCGAGTGCACGCGCAATTCGATGTGCTTCACCTGATCCGGTGTCACACCCTGGTCGCGCAGTTGCACGCAGGCGTCGATGCTGGGGTGGATGACGATGCCGCAGGCGAAGGGCTTGTAGGTGTTGAAGGAGATCTCGAAGCGCTCGCCGAGTTCGTCCGTCGCTTCGTTCCAGGCGCGTTTGTCCGAGGCCACCTGCACGAAGCCGCGCGGTGCCTCGAGCGCGCGTGGGCTGGCGGTGAAGCCCTGGCTGGCCAGCAGGGCCGACATGAGGCCGGCGCGCGCCGCGCCGCCGGGGTGGAAGGGCTTGGTCATGGTGCCGAACTGCTCGCGCAGGCCGACCGGTTGCGAGGCCGCGATGCCGATGGCCATGGCGGTCTGCGCCTCGTCCAGCCCGAGCAGGCGCGCGCAGCCGGCCGCCGCGCCCAGCATGCCGGTGGAGCCGGTGATGTGCCAGCCGCGGTCGTAGTGGTCGGGGTACATCACGTTGCCGATGCGGCAGGCCACGTCGATGCCCAGCACCAGGGCGTCGAGCACCTCGCGCCCGCTGCTGCCCCGGTGCTCGGCCAGGGCCAGCACGGCCGAGGCCACCGGGCCGGCGGGGTGGATGATGGTCTTCAGGTGCGTGTCGTCGAAGTCGAAGGTGTGCGAGGTGATGCCGTTGACCAGCGCCGCGCTGGCCATGTCCACCTGCTCGCGGCGGCCGAGCACGCTGGCCTGGGGCGCGGGCTGCAGCAGCTGCACGGCGGCCACGGCGGCGTCGGCGGCCTCGTGCCGCGCCGCGCCGATGGCGCAGCCCAGCCAGTTGTAGAAGGTGCGGTGGGCCTCGCGCTCCACGGCGTCGCTCCAGCCGCGCGAGGGGTGGCGGGCGACGAAGCGGGCGAGCAGGGTGGTGATGGGCGGGGCCGTGAGGTCGGCGGGGACTTGGGTGTTGCGGGTCACGGGTTCGGGGCTCTGAGGTTGGAGAAGAGAAAGAAAGAGCGGGCGCCGGGCGTCACTCGTCCAGGCGGATGTTTCGGGCCTTGGCCAGCGCGGTCCAGCGCGTGACGTCGGCCTTGATGTACTGGCCGAACTGCTCGGGCGTCATGGGCCACGGCTCCACCGCCTCGCCCGCGAGCTTCTCGGCCAGCTCGGGCGCCTTGAGCACGGCGACCTGGGTTTCGTTGAGGCGGCGCACGATGTCGGGCGGCATGCCGGCCGGGCCGACCACGCCGTACCACTGCATGGCGTCGAAGCCTTTGAAACCGACCTCTTCCATGGTCGGCACGTCTTTCAGTTGCGGGCTGCGCTGCTTGCCGGTCACGGCCAGCGCGCGCATGCGGCCCGAGCGCAGGTGCGGCAGGGCCGCGGCCAGGCCGGGGAAGACGGCCTGGGTCTGGCCGCCGAGCAGGTCGTTCATGGCCGGCGCGACGCCGCGGTAGGGGATGTGCAGCAGGAACATGCCCGTCTCCTGCTTGAGCAGCTCCATCGTGAGGTGGGTGAGCGAGCCCTGGCCGGCCGAGCCGTAGCTGAGCTTGCCCGGCTGGCGCTTCACGTAGTCGATGAATTCCTTGATGTCCTTGACCGGCACGCTGCTGTTGACCACCAGCACGTTGGGCGTGGCGCCGATCATGCCGATGGGGGTGAAGTCGGTGACGGCGTCGTAGCTGACGCGGCGCGTGGCGGGCGTGGTGCCGTGGGTGGCGACGTAGCCCTGCAGCAGGGTGTAGCCGTCGGCCGGCGCGCGCGCGGTGAGCTGGCAGGCCACCACGCCGCCGCCGCCGCTCTGGTTGTCCACGACGAAGTTCTGGTTGAGCAGCTTGCCCCAGCGCTCGGTGACCACGCGGGCGATCATGTCGCTGCCGCCGCCGGCCGCCACCGGGACGATGTAGCGCATGGAGCGCGCGGGGTAGGCCTGTTGGGCCATGGCGAGCTGCGGCAGGGCCAGGGTGGCCCCCGCTGCCTGCAAGAGGTGGCGGCGTTTCATGTGGCTTGTCTCCTTCGTTGTGGGCGCATGTTGACAGTGGGACAACCTGCTGTAAATTGCATCTTTCTGAGGTCTTGATGCATTGCTTGCAAGAATGAAAGGCACCCCATGGGCACGCTCAAACCCACGCTGGCGGACCTGCGCGCCTTCGTCACCGTGGGCGAACTGCAGAGCTTCGCGGCCGCCGCCAAGGCCCTGCACCTGTCGCAGCCGGCGCTCTCGCGCCGCATCTCGCACCTGGAGGGGCTGCTGGACGTGCGCCTGTTCGACCGCACCACGCGCAGCGTGGAACTCACGCAGCTGGGCCAGCGCTTTCTGGGCCAGGTGCGCAGCGTCATCACCGACCTGGACCGCTCGGTGGTCGACCTGCACGACGTGGCCCACATCGAGGCGGGCGACGTGACGGTGGGTTGTGTGTTTTCCGCGGTGCACCATTTCCTGCCCGGCGTGATCCGCAGTTTTCGCGACCAGCACCCGCACGTGCTGGTGCGCATCATCGAAGAGGGGGCCGACGAGGTGCTGGCCAGCGTGAAGAGCGGCGAAGCCGACTTCGCGCTCAACTACACCGGCATGCAGGACCCGGAGGTGGCGTTCACACCCTTGCTGAAGGAGCGTTTCGTGCTGGCCTGCCCGGTCGGGCACCCGCTGGCCAAGCGCCGCTCGGTGCGCTGGGAGGAGATCGTGGACTACCCCTACGCGCTGGTGTCGCACGCCAGCCGCAACCGCGTGCTGATCGACCAGGCGCTGGCCGAGGTGACGCCGCTGCCCCGGCCGGTGTGCGAGTTCCGCCACATCTCCACGCTGATTGGCTTCGTGGACAACGGCCTGGGCGTGCGATCGTGCCGCAACTCACGCTGCCGCACCAGCCGGCCTCGGTCGTGGGCGTGCCGCTGGAGCACCCGGTCATCAGCCGCACCATCGGTCTGACGCAGCGCACCGGGCGCAGCCTCTCGCCGGCGGCGGCGGCCTTCGCGCGCCTGCTCACGCAGGCCAGCCGCGCCACGACGCGGCGCGGCCTTCGGCGTTCAGGCGTGGGCTGACGCGCTGGCCGCTTCAACGCGAGCGGCTGTCCGGGTGGCGCCTCTCAGACCAGCAGGCCGTGGCCTTCAACGTCCGGATCGCCCGGCCCATCCGAACCGCTGCGGAACGAATGGTCGGACTCGAGGTCGCTGCTGGCCGAGGTGTCCACGCCCGGGACTTCGTAGGTCGCCAGGAAGCCGAGAAGGTTGTCTTTGTGCACCGTTTCGGCCAGCTCGACCGCAGTGAGGCCTCGGATGTTGTGGCGTTCCCAGTCGAAGAACAGGTGGAATTCGTGGAAGAAGTCTTCCAGCAGGTTCGCGAGCACCGGTTGGTCCGAGGGTTCGTCAAACCAGGCATCTGGCAGGTGCATCGCCATGTCGTGCAGCACCGTGTTGCCCTGGTCATCGTGGTGCATCAGTTCGGGTTCGATCGACCGGATCGCCACGTCGGCGAGCAGCAGGTACAGGGCGTTGGCGTTGCGGTGCCTCACGGTCTCCATCAGCAGGGTGACGCCCTGGGCATTCCGCGTATTCAGGTTGACGTTCTGTTGGGCCAGCTGCCACATGAGTTGGGGCAGGTCGTGGTTGGCGATGGCCTGGCGCGCCAGATCGCCGGGATCGACGGCTGCCTGTGGACGAAGGCCGGTACCAAAGATGGAGTGCACGGGGGGCTCACTTTCGCTTCAAAAAGGATGAAGCAGAAGCAGTGGGCGCGGTCCCGCGCTCGGTTCAGCTCCAAGCGGAAGGGAGATCGCCGCGCCGGTCGCGCAGCTGCGAGTGCTGCCGCGCTTCGGCCAGCGCGCCGCGCGCGAGGGTGGCGAAGCGCAGGGCTTCCTCGCGCCCACCCTGGTCCATCACGGCGCCGTCCGGCGCGCAGACCGTGCTCAGGCCGCCGTAGGTGGTGTGGCCTTCCTGGCCGCAGGCGTTGGCGTAGGCCACGAACACGCGGTTCTCCAGCGCGCGCGCGGGCAGCAGCACGCGCTGCACCTGGTCGAAGTCGATCATGTTCGCGGTCGGCACGAGCACGGCATCGGCGCCCTGCAGCGCGAGGCCGCGCGCGGGTTCGGGGAACTCGATGTCGTAGCAGATCAGCAGGCCGAGCCGCCAGCCTTGCCAGGCGAACACGGCGGGCGCCTGCGGGCCGGGGCTGAACTGCGCGCGGTCGATGTCGCCGAACAGGTGGGTCTTGCGGTAGTTCGCGAGGCGCTGGCCGTCGGCGTCGATGAACTGCACCGCGTTCCAGGGCTTGCCGTCGGCGTTCTGCTCGGGGTAGCCGTAGACGATGGCGATGCCATGGCGCTGCGCGATGGCGGCCACGGCCTGCGCGAGCGCGCCGTCGGCCGGCTCGGCCAGGGCCGCCACGCCGGCCGCGCCGATCTGGTAGCCGGTGAGCGACATCTCGGGGCACAGCAGCAGCCCGGCGCCCTGGTCGCGCGCCTGCGCGGCGGTGGCGTCGAGCAGCACCAGGGCCTGGGACGGGCTGCCCGCGTAGGGGCATTGCCAGAGGGCGAGGGTGAGGGTGTCGTCCATGCTCAGTCCGGCAGGGCCATGGGCCCGAGTTCGGCGAACACGTCGCCCGGCCCGGGGTTGGCCGCGTGCGTGTGGCCGCCCAGGTGCTTGACGATGCCCCACACCGCGTTCAGCGAGGTCTGCACCGCGCCCTCGACCCAGGCGGGCGTGAAGGACACGTCGTCGCCCGCGAGGAAGATGCCGCGCTCGGTGGCCGCGAAGCCGTCCTGCATGAAGTGGCTGTACATGCGGTGGTTGTAACGGTAGTGGCCCGGCAGCGCGCCCTTGAAGGCGCCGAGGAAGTGCGGGTCGGCCTCCCAGGAGACGCTGATCGGGTCGCCGATGATGTGGCTGGCGATGTCCACGTCGGGGTAGATCTTCTGCAGGGCCTGCAGCGCGAGCTGCACGCGCTTCTGGGTGCCGTGCGGCAGCATCTTGAGCGCATCGCCCATCCAGGCGTAGCTCAGGCAGATCACGCCGGGCTGGTCGGGCCCGTTGTCGAACAGGTAGGTGCCGCGCGTGAGGCGGTCGGTGAGGGTCATGCCCATCAAAGGCCAACCATTGGCCCGCAGGTCGTTCCAGAACGGGCGGTCCACCATCACGAAGGTCTTGGACGACTGCATGTAGCGCGTGCGGTCCAGCGCCATCCAGTGCTTCTGCGAGAACAGCGCCTCTTCCACCGCGATCTGCGTGGTCAGCAGCCAGCTCTGGCAGGTGGTGAGCACGGCCGGGTAGCTGCGCGTGTTGCCCCAGGTGTCGGTGACGGCGAGTTCGTTGCTCGCCGCGCGCGCGATGGCCGTGACGCCGGGGCGCGGCGCGCCGTGGTGCAGGCTGGCCAGGGTGGTGCCGGCGGGCCAGTGGCGCAGCTCGTTTTCGGCGGGCGCGTGGTGCCACAGGCCCAGCGGCACCTGCTGCACGCCACCCACGATGAGGTGCTGGTTCTCGTCGCAGCCGGTGAGCACCACGCGCAGGATCTCGAGCATGGAGTTGGGGAAGTCGGAGTCCCAGCCGCCGGTGCCGAAGCCGACCTGGCCGAACACCTCGCGGTGCTGGAACGGCAGGCGCGAGAAGGCTTTGGAGGTGGCGACGAAGTCGTAGAAGGTGCGGTCGTCCCACAGGGGCACGAGGCGGTCCCACAAGGCCTTGAGCTTCACCGCGTCGCGCTCGCGCAGCGCCTGCTGCAGGCCGGTGAAGCCAGCGCCTTCCTCCAGCGCCTGGGCCCAGGCCTCGGCCACCTCGCCGAACAGCGGCGGCAGGTCGGCCAGGGTGCGGCCCCAGTGGGTCTGGCCTTCGAGGTCGATCACGGTGCAGCCGGCGGCGGGCGTGAGCGGGTTGGGGAAGGGCTGGGTCTTGAGACCGAGCCGGTTCACGTAGTGGAAGAAAGCGGTGCTCGACGCGGGAAAGCGCATGCCCCCGAGCTCGGCGATCGCGCCCTGCGCAACCTTCGAAGGCCTGCGAGCGCAGCCGCCCGCCCATGCGCGAGGCCTCGTAGACCACGGGCTTCAAGCCCAGCTTCATCAGCTCGTAGGCCGCCACCATGCCAGCCATGCCGGCGCCGACGATCGCCACTTCCTGCCCCAGTCGCTCGGCGGGCAGTTCGCCCAGGCCTTGCGGGTGGGCGATCCAGTCGTCGAAGGCGAACGGGAAGTCGGGTCCGAACAGGGTCACGGGCGCATCGGCGCCGCGTTGGGGGGTGGACATGGTGAAACCTCCGGGGTCAGAACAGGCTGGTCAACAACCAGGCGGCCGTGCCCCACATCATCAACGCAACCAGGCCATCCAGCACGCGCCACACGTGCAGGGAGTTGAGCCGGCGGCCGAGCCAGAAGGCGGCCGCGCCCAGCGCGATGAACCAGACCAGCGAGCCGGTGGCCGCGCCCAGGCCGAAGACGGCGCTGCCCTGGCCGTAGGCGAGCGAGGCGGTGCCGATCAGCACGGCGGTGTCGAGCCAGGCGTGCGGGTTCAGGAAGGAGAAGGCCAGGGCGGAGAGCACGGCCTGGCGCGGCGACACCGGCTCGGCGGTGAGGCCGCCGTCGGCGCTGAAGGGCGTGGCGCGCGGGCGCAGGAAACGCTGGAAGGCCTGCCAGCCGTAGACGCCGAGGAACAGCACGCCCGCGCCGATCATCGCGCCGAGCAGCTTGTCCGACAGGCCGCCGAGCTGGGCCAGGCCCAGCACGCCCAGGCCGATGAGCACCACGTCGGCCAGCGCGCACGTGATCACGGTGAGCCACAGGTGCTGGCGCTGCAGGCCCATGCGCAGCACGTGGGCGTTCTGCGGGCCGATCGCCATGATCAGCGACATGCTCAGCACCATGCCGGCGGTGAAGGTGGGAAAGGCGAGGGTCATGCGAACTCCGGAAACCAAAACGGGTGAATGGCCGGCAGTGTGCGCGCAAAACCGCTTCATTTAAATCAAGTTAACTTAAACTCAGATCGATTGAAAATAACTTGAGTGAATGATGCTGGACGCCCGCCAACTCGACGCCCTGGCCGCCGTGGTCGAACACGGCGGCTTCGGCCCGGCCGCGCAGGCCCTCTCGCTCACGCTGGCGGCGGTGTCGCTGCGCATCAAGTCGCTGGAGGACACGCTGGGCCAGCGCCTGCTGGTGCGTGGCAAGCAGGTGCGCGCCACCCCGGCCGGGCAGGCGCTGCTGGCCCATGTGAAGCAGGTGCGGCTGATGGAGGCCGACCTGCTCGACGGCCTGCAGGGCGGGGCGCCGGCCCCGGGCGGCGTGCGCTGGCAGAGCCTGTCGGTGGCGATCAACGCCGACTCCGTGGCGGGCTGGTTCCTGCCCGGCGTGGCCCCGCTGCTGCGGCGCCACCACCTGCTGCTGGACATCATGATCGACGACCAGGACCACACGCACAGCGCGCTCAAGAGCGGCGACGTGATGGGCTGCGTGACCGCGTTGTCCACGGCCATGCGCGGCTGCGTGGCCGAGCCGCTGGGCGTGATGCGCTACCACTGCGTGGCCTCGCCGGCCGTGGTGCAGCGCTGCCGCACGCCCAAGGGCGCGGTCTCGGTGCACAAGCTGCTGGCGCAGCCGGCCATCATCTTCAACCGCAAGGATGCGCTGCAGGACGCCTTTCTGGAACAGCACTTCGGCCTGCGCCAGCCGCGCTACCCGCGCCATTTCGCGCCGGCGGTGGAGGCCTTCGAGACCGCGATCGAGCTCGGCCTGGGTTGGGGCATGGTGCCCGAGCAGCACCTGCAGAACCGCCCGGCGTTGCAGGAAATCCTGCCCGGCGCCACGGTGGACGTGTCGCTGTACTGGCAGCACTGGGCGCACGAATCGCTGTCGGCGCAGCGACTGACCGAAGCGGTGAAGGCGGCGGCGCGCGCGCACCTGGCGGCGCCGGGCTGAGCGCCCGGGCGGCGGTGGCGCTCAGGCGGGGGTGAGGGTCGGCGGTTCGAAGGCGCGCACGGGTGCCGCCTCGCCGTGCCAGAGCGCCACGTCCACGAGCGCGGTCATGGCGCTGCTGCCCTGGGCCAGGCGCGAGGTGCCGAGGTCGATCGTGAGCACGTTCGGGTTGCCGTGGCGCTCCGGCTCGCCACCGTCGCTGTCGAACCAGGCGCCGGTGGAGATCACGACCACGCCCGGCATCACGGCCTCGTCCAGCGTGGCGCCGCCCAGGCAGGTGCCGCGGGCGTTGAACACGCGCACCAGGTCGCCGTCGGCGATGCCGCGTGCGCGGGCGTCGTCCGGGTTCAGTCGAACGCGCTGGCGCTCGCGCAGCTTCTGCTCGCGCGAGACGACCCCGGCATCGAGCTGCGAGTGCAGCTTGTCGGCCGGTTGCGAGCTGATCAGGTGCAGCGGCCACTGGCGCGCGCTGTCCGCGCCCAGCCACTCGGCGGGGGCGAGCCAGCTCGGGTGGGGCGGGCAGTCCGCGTAGCCGAAGCCCGCGATGGCGCTCGAGTGCAGCTCGATGCGGCCCGACGGTGTGCCCAGGGGCGCGGCCTGCGGGTCCTGGCGGAAGGCTTCGAACAGCACCATCTCGCGCTCGGGCTCGGGCAGCTCGGCCACACCCTCTTCCCAGAACCGGTCGAAATCGGGCAGCGGGAAGCCGGCGGCGCGCCAGTTCTCGGCGGTGCTGTCGTAGAGGGCGCGCACCCAGGCGGCCTCGTCGCGGCCCTCGGTGAACGCGGCCTCGTGCCCGGCGCGCGCCGCCAGGTCGCGGTAGATGTCGAAGTCGTTGCGGCTCTGGCCCACCGGCGCGATCGCCTGCTTCATCGCCAGCAGGTAACGGTCGCGCGAAGAGCCCCCGACGTCGTTGCGCTCCAGCGTGGTGGTGGCCGGCAGCACGATGTCGGCACGGCGCGCGGTGGGCGTCCACCAGCTGTCGTGCACGACGATGGTCTCGGGCTTCTGCCAGGCGCGCAGCAGGCGGTTCAGGTCCTGGTGGTGGTGGAACGGGTTGCCGCCGGCCCAGTAGACCAGCTCGATGTCGGGGTAGGTGCCGGTGCGCCCGTTGAAGGCGTAGCTCTCGCCGGGCTGCAGCAGCATGTCGGCCATCCGCGCCACCGGGATGCTGCGGCCGATGGGGTTGGGGCCGGCCGAGAGCCGGGGGGCGGCGACATCGGGCCGGGGCGTGGCCGCGCCATTGATGGAGCCATGGCCGAAGGCGAATCCGCCGCCGGGCAGGCCGATCTGGCCCAGCACGGCGGCCAGCGCGATGCTGGCCCAGTAAGGCTGTTCGCCGTGGTGCGCGCGCTGCAGCGACCAGGTGCAGTTGATCATGGTGCGCTGGCGCGCGGCGCTGCGCGCCAGCTCGGCGATGGTGAGGGCGTCGACGCCGCAGAGGGCGGCGGCCCAGGCCGCGTCCTTGGGTTGCCCGTCGTCCGTGCCGCGCAGGTAGCGGGCCCAGGCGTCGAAGCCGTTGCAATGGGTGCGCAGGAAGCCGGTGTCGTGCAGGTCCTCGGCCAGCAGGGTGTGGGCCATGCCCAGCATCAGCGCGGTGTCGGTGTTGGGCCGGATCGGGATCCAGCGCGCGTTCAGGCCCTCGGGGACGTCGGCGCGCGTCGGGCTGACGACCACGAACTCGATGCCGGACTGGGCGGCCCGGGCGATCCAGGCCGCGCTGCTGTGTTCGCCCGCGCCGCCGGAGGTGACCTGGGTGTTGCGCAGCGGCAGGCCGCCGAAGGCGATGAACAGCCGGGTGTGGGCCAGCACGCTGCGCCAGTCGGTCACGCGGCCGGTCACGGGGGCGTAGGTGCCGATCACGTGCGGCAGCAGGAACTGGGCCGCGCCCCAGCTGTAGTTGCCGGCTTGTCCGACGCAGCCGCCGCCGCTGTGCAGAAAGCGCTGGGTGAGCGTGCGCGCGTGGTGCAGGCCGCCGGCCGACGACCAGCCGTAGGAGCCGCCGAAGACGGCGTCGTGGCCGTGTTGCCCGCGCACCCGGGCCAGTTCGCCGGCCACCAGGTCCAGCGCCGTGTCCCAGTCGACCTCGACGAAGCGGTCGTGGCCGCGCGCGGCGCGGTCGCTGCCCTCACGCTGGCGCAGCCAGCCCTCGCGCACCGCCGGGCGCGCGATGCGCAGCGGCGAATGCACCATGCCCGGCATGGAGCGCAGGATGGGCGAGGGGACCGGGTCGCGCGCGAAGGGCAGGCAGTCGACCACACGGCCGTTCTCGACCACGGCGGTGAAGGCGCCCCAGTGGGACAGGGAAGGAAAGTGCTGGCGCGGGTGTTGCATGGTCGGAAATGGAGGCCGCGTCTGGCACGGGAGGTCAGACGGCGTAGTTGAGCGGCAGCGCGGTGGTGTACTTGATCTCTTCCATCGCGAAGCTGGAGCTGACGTCGAACAGCTCCACGATCTGGATCAGTTTCTTGTAGACGACGTCGAAGCCCGCGATGTCGGGCACCACCACCTTGAGCAGGTAGTCGGTGTCGCCGCTCATGCGGTAGAACTCGACCACCTCGGGCAGGTCGCGCACGCCCAGGGCGAAGCGGCGCAGCCACTGCAGATCGTGGTGGCTGGTCTTGATGGACACGAACACCGTCACGCCCAGGCCGAGCTTGGCGCTGTCGAGCAGGCACACCTGCTGGCGGATGTAGCCCTGTTCGTGCAGGCGCTGCACGCGCTTCCAGCAGGCGGTGGTCGACAGGCTCACGCGCTCGGCGATCTCGCTGACGGGCAGCCGCGCATCGGTTTGCAGCAGGGCGAGGATGGCTCGGTCTTTCTTGTCCATGGGTGCTTCCGAGTGTCGGGTCGGCAATGGTAAATTTTTTTCACTTGCAAGGCGGATTGAGCGCCCATTTGGAAAAAAACGTCCCCGCCCCCGCTCCTAGACTGGCCGCTCAAGGAGTTCCCTCACATGCAAGAAAGCACCCGCCTGGCCTCCCTCGGCCGAGACCCCCAGCGCTTCGGCGGCCTGGTCAATACGCCCATCTTTCGCGGCTCGACGATCCTCTCGTCCAGCATGGCCGAATGGGAGCAGCGCAAGGCCGATCGCGCCGCCGACGTGCCGGGTGCCACCACCTACGGCCGTTTCGGCACCCCCACCACGCACGCGCTGGAAGACGCCATCGCGCAGCTCGAAGGCGGTCACCGTGCCCAGCTGTTTCCCTCGGGGCTGGCGGCCATCACCACCGTGCTCACCGGCCTGCTGCGCCAGGGTGACCACATCCTGGTGACCGACAGCGCCTACGGCCCCACGCGCGGTTTTCTCTCGCGCGTGCTGGCCCGCTTCGGTGTCGAGACGACGCTGTACGACCCGCGCATCGGCGCCGGCATCGCCGCGCTGATGCGGCCCAACACCCGGGTCGTGTACGTGGAATCGCCGGGCTCCGAGACCTTCGAGATCCAGGACATCCCGGCCATTGCGGAGGTCGCGCACCGCCAGGGCGCCCATGTGGTGATGGACAACACCTGGGGCACGCCGCTGTTCTACAAGCCCTTCGAGCACGGCGTGGACGTGTCCATCCAGGCCGCCACCAAGTACATCGTCGGCCACTCGGATGCGATGCTGGGCATCGCCACCTGCACCGCGCAGACCTGGCCGCTGATCAAGCAGGCGGCCCAGGACCTGGGCCAGACCACCAGCCCCGACGATGCCTACCTGGCGCTGCGCGGCCTGCGCACGCTGGGCGTGCGCCTGCGCCAGCACCACAGCGCCGGCCTGGAGGTGGCGCGCTGGCTGGAAGGCCACGACGCCATCGAGGCCGTGTTGCACCCGGCCCTGCCCAGCCACCCGGGCCACGCCCTGTGGCAACGCGATTTCCTGGGCGCCTGCGGGCTGTTCTCGGTGGTGCTCAAGACCACCTCGGTGCAGGACATGCACGGCTTCGTCGACGCGCTGCAGCTGTTCGGCCTGGGTGTGTCCTGGGGCGGCTTCGAAAGCCTGGTCATCCCCTTCACGCCAGGCGGCGACCACACCGCCGCGCGCTGGCCCTGGCGCGGCCAGGCCCTGCGCCTGCACGTGGGCCTGGAAGACCCGCGGGACCTGATCGCGGACCTCGATCAGGCCCTGGTGCGATGTCCGCGGCGCCTGCGCGCGGCCTGACATAAGCTTCTTTCCAATCTGTCTAAACGATCGGCTTCAAATGACCTTTCGGCGACTACCATCGTTCCCCTTGGGACATACTGGTTCGCCTTTTTTCTGTTCCACCCCATCCCAGGTATCTCCCCATGAGCAAGATGAAAATTGAGGGCTCCTTCGTCGCCCTGATCACGCCGTTCAACCAGGACGGCAGCCCCGACTTCGGCGCCTTTCGCAGCCTGCTGAAATTCCAGGAAGACCACGGCACCAGCGCGGTGCTCATCATGGGATCGACCGGCGAAGTCTCCATGCTCTCGCAGAAGGAGCGCGAAACCATCATCGCCGAGACCGCGCGTTTCAAGACCGGGAAGATGAAGTTCTTCTACGGTTGCACTGGCAACAACACCCAGACCACCATCGACTACCTGAAGTTCGCCCGTGCCAACGGCGCCGACGGTGCGATCCTGGCCGCACCGGCCTACATCTGCGGCCCCGAGGCCGATCTGGAAGACTATTTCCTGGAAGTGGCCGACGCCACCGACCTGCCGCTGGGCCTCTACAACAACCCGCCGCGCGTCAAGACCGACCTGCACTGGGACAACCTGCTGCGCATCTTCAAGCACCCCAACTACGTGGTGCACAAGGAGTCGACCACCCGCGTGGGTCAGGTCGCGCAGGTGCTCAAGGCACGCCCGGACGTGTCGGTGATGTGCTGCGACTCGCCCAACCTGGGCCTGGTCGTGCCGACCATGAGCCTGGGCGGCCACGGCACCGCGAACATGACCGGCAACATCGCCCCCGCCGAGCTGGTCACCATTTCCAAGCCCTGGACCACGCCGGACGTGTCGGTCAGCTTCCGCGACGCCTACCTCGGCCTGCTGCCCATGCTGCATTACTCCTACTCCGCCATCAACCCGGTGCGCAATCAAGTCCCTCATGAAGGCCGTCGGCCTGCCCTCCGGCATCCTGCGCAAGCCGCTCAAGAACCTGGAAGGCGAAGCGCTGCTCAAGGGCCTGCGCATCGTCAAGGAGCTGGAGCTGGACAAGAAGTACGGCTGGAGCTCGCCCGAGCTGAAGGCGGTCTGACATGGACCTGGGCATCGCAGGGCGCAAGGCGCTCGTGTTTGGCGGCAGCAAGGGCATGGGCCGCGCCTGCGCGCGCGAGCTGTCGGCCGAGGGCGTCGAGGTGGTGATCGCCGCCCGCACGCCGGCCACGCTGGAACAGGCGGCGGCGGAGATCGCGGCCGAAACGGGCACCCCGGTGCGCTGGGTGTCGGCCGACATCACCACCGATGCCGGGCGCGACGCGGCCTTGGCCGCCTGCCCGGCGCCCGACATCCTGATCAACAACGCCGACGGCATGCCGCCCGGCGATTTCCGCGAGTGGACGCCGGCCGACTGGCACCGCGCGGTGGACTCGATGATGGTCGGCCCGATCGAAATGATGCGCCGCACCGTGGACGGCATGATCGAGCGGCGCTTCGGCCGCATCGTCAACATCGTCTCGCGCAGCGTCAAGACGCCACAGCTGGAGCTCGGCCTGTCCAACGGCGCGCGCTCGGGCCTGGTGGGTTTCGTGGCCGGTCTGGCGCGCCAGACCGTGCGCCACAACGTGACCATCAACAACCTGCTGCCCGGTGTGTTCGCCACCGACGCGCAGCGCCACCACATCCTGGGCATGCTCGACACCACGGGCAAGACCTTCGACCAGCTCTGGCACGAACGCGGCACGCAGAACCCGGCCGGCCGCTATGGCGAGGCCCATGAGCTCGGAGCGCTGTGCGGCTTCATCTGCTCGGCGCGCGCGGGCTACATCACCGGTCAGAACCTCTTGATCGACGGAGGCGCCTACCCAGGCACCTTCTGACATCCGTTTTGCAAGCCGGCACCCGACCGGCGTCACCGGAGACAGCGTCCCCACCACCGTCCCATCGCCAACCATCCGAGGTCTCCATGAAATCGATCCATCGCCGCGCTTTCACCCGTTATGGCGTCGCCCTGGCCAGCCTGGCCGCCGCTGGTGCGCTTCACGCGCCCCTGGCCCAGGCCCAGGCGCCGTACCCCACCGCCAAGCCCATCGTCATCGTCGTGCCGCACGCGGCCGGTGGCGCGGTGGACGGTGTGGCCCGCACCCTGGCCGAGCGCCTGGCCGAGGATCTGAAACAAAGCGTGGTGGTGGAGAACCGCCCGGGGGCCTCGGGCCTGATCGGCGCCGCATCGGTGGCGCGTGCCGAGGCCGACGGCTACACGCTGTACTTCAACGCCTCCATCCACGCCGCGGCGCCCCTGCTCTACAAGAGCCAGGTCAAGTTCGACGCGATCAAGGACTTCACGCCGATCGGCATGGTGGCCGAAGGCGCGCTGATCTTCAGCGTCAACCCGCAGGTGCCGGCGAACACGGTGATCGACCTGGTCAACGTGGTCAAGGCCAACCCCAACAAGTACAGCTTCGTCACCAGCGGTTATGGCTCCGCGGGCCACCTGGGCATGGCGCAGTTCGTGTCCGACGTCGGCCTGGCCGACAAGGGCATCCCGATCGCGCTGTACAAGGGCGCCGCGCCCGCGCTGCAGGACCTGATCGGCGGCCAGGTGCACGCCATGATGGACCCCTTCCTGTCCTCGCTGCCCCATGTGCAGAGTGGTCGCTTGCGCGCCCTGGCCCAGACCGGCCGCGTGCGCAGCCCGCTGCTGCCCGATGTGCCCACCATGCGCGAAGCCGGCCTGCGCGACTTCGAGTTCTATTCCTGGTACGGCCTGTGGGCGCCGGCCAAGCTGCCCGCACCCGTGTTGAAGGCGCTGGAGTCCGCCACCGAGCGCTCCACGAAGTCGGCCGCGTTCAAGACCAAGCTCAACGGTCTGGGCTTCGACGCCACCTTCCGCAACTCGGCCGACTTCAACAAGTACATCATCAGCGAGACGGCCAAGTACCAGGCCATCATCGAGAAGGCCGGCATCAAGATCGAGTGACCACCCGGTCTTGCGCGGCCCCGGGCCGCGGAGCCGGTGGGCGCGCGAGCGGGCCGATCCGACGATGAGAGTCCTGGTGCTGGGCGCGGGCGTGGTCGGCATCGCCACGGCCTACTACCTCTGGCGCGATGGCCACGAAGTGACCGTGGTCGAGCGCAACGCCGGCGCGGCCGGCGAGACCAGCTTCGGCAATGCCGGCGGCCTGTGCCCCAGCTTCGCCGGCCCCTGGGCCGCGCCCGGCATGGTGTCCAAGGTGATGCGCATGCTGCTGCAGGCGGACGCCCCCATCCGCTTCCGGCCGCAGGCCAGCCTGCCCCAGTGGCGCTGGATCGCCCGCTGGGTGGCCGAATGCAACCCGGAGAGCTTTCGCCGCAACAAGCTGCGCATGCAGCGCGTGGCGCACTACAGCCTGGCCTGCCTGCGCAGCCTGGCCGACGAGGCGGGCCTGCACGACTTCGACTTCCACGCCGACGGCACCCTGTGGCTGTTCCGCACACCGCAGGAGGCCGAGCTGGGGCGGCTGGCCGCGCGGGCGCTGGACAGCTTCGGCGTGCCCTGGCGCTGGCTGGAGCCGCACGAGGTCGATGCCTGCGAACCCGCGCTGGCGCAGCGCAGCGCCCGCATCGCCGGCGCGCTGCAGCTGCCCGCCGACGCCTCGGGCGACAGCCACCGGTTCGCCCAGTCGCTGGCGCAGCTGCTGCGCGACCAGGGCGTGGCGCTGCGCTTCAACACCACGGTCGAGGCGCTGGAGACCGAAGGGGACCGCGTCACCGGCGTGCGCAGCTCGGCCGGGCGGCTGACGGCCGACGCCTGCGTGGTGGCCCTGGGCAACCAGGCCCCCTTCCTGCTGCGCCCGCTGGGGCTGAACCTGCCGGTCTACCCGCTCAAGGGTTATTCGATCACCGTGCCGCTCCTGGCGGACGCGCCCGACATCCGTCCCGCGCTGATGGACGAGCACAACAAGGTCATGATCTCGCGCCTGGGCGGGCGCATCCGCGCGGCGGGCATGGCCGAGCTGGGCGGCTATGGCCTGAGCGCCGACCCGGCCCAGCGCGAGATGCTGCTGCGCGTGGTGCGCGAGTTCATCCCGCGCGGCATGGACGAACAGCGGGTGGATTTCTGGGCCGGCCTGCGCCCCATGACGCCCGATGGCCCGCCTATCCTGGGGCCCACGCGCTGGCGCGGCCTGTTCCTCAACAGCGGACATGGCTCCAACGGCTGGACCCAGGCCTGCGGCACCAGCCGCATCGTGGCCAGCCTGGTGGCCGGGCGCACACCCGAGATCGACCTCGAAGGCCTCACCGGCGAGCGCTTCGGCATCAGCGCGCGCTGAGGCGGTGTGACCCCGACAGGGCGCCGCCAGGGCGCCGATCCCGCCGAGAAAGGCGGCCCCCGTAAAATTCCGCCCCTATGCTCAAGATCAAACAGGAACTGTTGGACGGCCTCGCCGCCGCGCTGGAAAGCCTCTCGCCCGGTGCCGGCGCCAAGGCGGCGTTCGAATCGCCCAAGGTGGCGGCCCATGGCGACTTCGCCAGCACCGCGGCCATGCAGCTGGCCGAAACCGCTCAAGCTCAACCCGCGCCAGCTCGGCGAGAACCTGCGCGCCCTGCTGCTGGCGCAGCCGGTGTACCAGCGCTGGGTGTCGGAGATCGACCTGGCCGGCCCGGGTTTCCTCAACATCCGCCTCAAGCCCGAGGCCAAGCAGCAGATCGTGCGCGAGGTGCTGCAGGGCGGTGACGCGTTCGGCGTGCAGCCTTCCAACGGCCAGCGCCTGATGGTGGAGTTCGTCTCGGCCAACCCCACCGGCCCGCTGCACGTGGGCCACGGCCGCCAGGCCGCGCTGGGCGACGCGATCTGCAACCTCTACGGCACCCAGGGCTGGAGCGTGCACCGCGAGTTCTATTACAACGACGCGGGCGTGCAGATCGGCACCCTGGCCACCTCCACGCAGCTGCGCGCCCAGGGCGTCAAGCCAGGCGATGCGGGCTGGCCCGAGGCGGCCTACAACGGCGACTACATCCAGGACATCGCCAACGACTTCCTCGCGAAGCAGACCGTGAAGGCCGACGACCGCGAGTTCACCGCCAGCGGCGACGTGAACGACCTCGACGGCATCCGCCAGTTCGCCGTGGCCTACCTGCGCCACGAGCAGGACCTGGACCTGCAGGCCTTCGCGGTGAAGTTCGACCACTACTACCTGGAGTCCAGCCTGTACACCAGCGGGCGCGTGGCGGCCACGGTGCAGAAGCTGATCGACGCCGGCAAGACCTACGAGCAGGACGGCGCGCTCTGGCTCAAGTCGACCGAGTACGGCGACGACAAGGACCGCGTGATGCGCAAGTCCGACGGCTCGTTCACCTACTTCGTGCCCGACGTGGCGTACCACATCGCCAAATGGGAGCGCGGCTTCAGCAAGGTCATCAACATCCAGGGCACGGACCACCACGGCACCATCGCGCGCGTGCGCGCCGGCCTGCAGGCCGCGGGCGTGGGCATTCCCCAGGGCTACCCCGACTACGTGCTGCACACCATGGTGCGGGTGGTGCGCGGCGGCGAAGAGGTCAAGATCAGCAAGCGCGCGGGCAGCTACGTCACGCTGCGCGACCTGATCGAATGGACCAGCAAGGACGCGGTGCGCTTCTTCCTGCTCAGCCGCAAGCCCGACACCGAGTACACCTTCGACGTCGACCTCGCGGTGCAGAAGAACAACGACAACCCGGTGTACTACGTGCAGTACGCGCACGCGCGCATCTGCTCGGTGCTGGCCTCGTGGGGCGGCGATGCCGCCTCGCTGGCCGACGCCGACCTGTCCGCGCTCGACAGCGCGCCGGCCCAGGCCCTGATGCTGCTGCTGGCCAAGTACCCGGCGATGCTGAGCGACGCCGCGCGCGACTTCGCGCCGCACGACGTCACCTTCTACCTGCGCGAGCTTGCGGCCAGTTACCACAGTTACTACGACGCCGAGCGCATCCTGGTCGATGATGAGGCGGTGAAAAAAGCCCGCCTGGCGCTGGTGAAGGCCACCGCGCAGGTGTTGCACAATGGCCTGGCCGTGCTGGGCGTCAGTGCCCCGCAGAAGATGTGATGGTGAAACAAGCGATGAAAAAGAAATCCTCCACCAACCGAAGCAGCTTCGGCGGCACCCTCATGGGTTTCGTCATCGGCCTGCTCGTGGGCCTGGGCGCCGCGCTGGCCGTGGCGGTGTACGTGACGCGCGTGCCGATCCCGTTCGTGGACCGCAACGTCTCGCGCAACCCCGATCAGGACGCGCTCGAGGCCGAGCGCAACAAGGGCTGGAACCCGAACCGCAGCCTGGGTGGCGCCCCCGTGCCGGCCACCCCCGCGCCCGCCGTGCCGGCCGCGCAGGCGCCGGGCGCCATCGTGGTGCCCCCTGCCGATCGCCAGCCCCTGCCGGCGCCGGCCGCGCCCGCCACCGGCGCGGCCACCCGCCCGGCCGCCGACCCGCTGGGCGACCTGGTGCAGTCGCGCCTGGGCCAGCCCGGGGCCGCCGCGCCAGCGCCCACCGCGCCGGCCACCACGGCCGCCGCCGCCCCTGGGGCCGACCCGTTCACCTACTTCGTGCAGGCCGGTGCCTTCCGCACGCCGGAAGACGCCGAGGCCCAGCGCGCCAAGCTCGCCATGCTGGGCATCGATGCCGCGATCAGCGAGCGCGAGCAGAACGGCCGCACGGTGTTCCGCGTGCGCGTGGGCCCCTTCAACCAGAAGGCCCTGGCCGACCTGACGCTGGAGCAGTTGCAGGTCAACCACATCGAGTCGGCCCTGGTGCGCGTGCAGCGCTGAGGCGAACCTCCGGCGGGAACTTTTGCGGCTCCGGCCAGCCCCAACCGGGCCTGTTCCCCTGGAGTTTCATTTCATGCAACGTCGCGATTTCTCCCGTTCCCTGCTGGCCGCCGGCACCGCCGCCCTGGGCGCCGCCAGTGGCCTGACCCTCACGCCCGCCCTGGCGCAGCGCGTGGGCCCCAAGGAGGGCGTGGACTTCATGCGCCTGGCCCAGCCGGCCCCGGTGCAGAGCCCGGCGAGCCAGGTCGAGGTGCTGGAGTTCTTTGCCTACAGCTGCATCCACTGTTTCAACTTCGAGCCGATCTTCGAGGACTGGATCCAGAAGAAGCCGGCGCATGTGACGGTCAGGCGCATGCCGGTCGCCTTCAGCCCGCAGTTCGTGCCCATGCAGCGCCTGTACTTCACGCTGGAGGCCATGAACCTGGTCGACAAGCTGCACGCCAAGGTCTTCCAGGCCATCCATGTGGAGCGCCTGCCGCTGACCACGCCGCCGGCCATCATCGACTGGGTGCGCAAGCAGGGCGTGGACCGCGCGAAGTTCACCGAGATCTTCGACATCGCCGCGACCGGCCAGAAGGCCCAGCAAGCCGTGAACCTGCAGGATGCCTACGGGGTGGAGGGCACGCCCGCGCTGGGCATCGGTGGCCGCTACTACTTGCCTGGGCAGGGCCCGCGCACCCTGGTGGTGGCAAATGCCCTGATCGCCGAGCTGCGCGCCAAGGCCTGAAACCACCGCTTGCCCTGCTCCCAAGGCCCGCCCCGTGCGGGCCTTGTGGTTTGTGCGGCGCTTCCCCCGGGAAGCAGGTTGTCGCCGCTACAATGAATGCAAGTTTCGTGCCCTCAAATCCCATGCCCCTCCTTTCCACTTCCCGCCGCGCCGTTCCCTGGGCCCTCTGCCTGTCCGCCGCGCTGTGGTGCGCGGGCCCTGCCCAGGCCGAGAAAGCCGACCGCAACCTGCCCTTGAACGCCGAGGCCGATGCGCTGCGCCACGACGACGCGCGCCAGACCAGCGTGTTCACCGGCAACGTGGTCATCACCAAGGGGACCATCATCATCCGCGGCGACCAGGTCGAGGTGCGGCAGGACGCCCAGGGCAACCAGTTCGGCATCGTGCACGGCAAACCCGGCTTCTTTCGCCAGAAGCGCGACCTGGTCGACGAGTTCATCGAAGGCACGGGCCAGCGCATCGATTACGACGGCAAGGCCGACACCGTGCGCTTCACCGGCAACGCGGTGCTCAAGCGCTTCAAGGGCACGCAGCTGAACGACGAGACCACGGGCAACGTGATCGTCTACAACAACACCACCGACGTGTTCACCGTGGACGGTGGCGTGGCGAACCGCACGCCGCAGAACCCCACCGGCCGCGTGCGCGCCATGCTCACGCCCGTGCCCAAGGAGGGCGGCGCCCCCGCCACCCCACCGCCGCCCGCCCCGCCGGCCACGCTCAAACCCAGTCCCCAGCTCGAAGAGGGCCGCCAGTGACGGATGCCTCTCCCAGCCCGGCGGCCACCCCCAGGGGCCGCCCCGCCCCGGTGGTCAGCCGCCTCGAGGCGCGCGGCCTGCAGAAGTCCTACGGCAGCCGCAAGGTGGTCAAGGACGTGTCGCTCGCGGTCTTCAAGGGCGAGGTGGTCGGCCTGCTCGGCCCCAACGGCGCGGGCAAGACCACGTCCTTCTACATGCTGGTCGGCCTGCTGCGCTCCGACGCGGGCCAGATCCTGCTGGACAACCAGCCGATCGAGAGCCTGCCAATCCACCGCCGCGCGCGCCTGGGGCTGGGCTACCTGCCGCAGGAGGCCTCGATCTTCCGCAAGCTCAGCGTGGCCGACAACGTGCGCGCCGTGCTGGAGCTGCAGGAGGACGAGCAGGGCAAGTCGCTGGACCGCGCCACCATCGAAAGCCGGCTCGACGCCCTGCTGCAGGACCTGCACGTGGAGCACCTGCGCGATTCGCCCGCGCCGGCGCTCTCCGGCGGTGAACGCCGGCGCGTGGAAATCGCTCGCGCCCTGCGCGACCGAGCCGCGCTTCATCCTGCTCGACGAGCCCTTCGCCGGCATCGACCCCATCGCCGTGATCGAGATCCAGCGCATCATCGGTTTTCTCAAATCGCGTGGCATCGGTGTGCTGATCACCGACCACAACGTGCGCGAAACGCTGGGCATCTGCGACCGCGCCTACATCATCAACGACGGCCACGTGCTCACCAGCGGCACCCCCGCCGAGATCGTGGAAAACGCCGACGTCCGCCGGGTGTATCTCGGCGAACACTTCAGGATGTGAGGCCGTGAAACAAGGCCTTTCCCTGCGCGTCTCGCAGCACCTGGCGCTCACGCCCCAGCTGCAGCAGTCGATCCGGCTGCTGCAGCTGTCCACGCTGGAGATGGCGCAGGAAGTCGAGCAGATGCTCGACGACAACCCCTTCCTCGAACGCGCGGAGGAAATCGCCGAGCGCGAGACCTTCGGGCTGGAGCAGACCGATGTGCCGGTGAGCGCCGGCGAGCAGATCGCCGAGGCGGCCCTGCCCGAGGCGCCGGTGCCCTTGTCCTCATCCCTCGAATCCTCCAGCGCGAGCACCGACAGCGGTGACGGCGATGGCCTGGAAAGCAAGCTCGACGGCGCCACCCCGGTGGAGGAAAGCTGGGAGGGCGACGGCACGGTGGAGATGGCGCCCGACGACAGCGAGTGGGGCGGCGACGCGCCCGCGCGCAACAGCGGTTCGGGCGACAACGACGAGACCGCCAGCGCCGCCGACCTGGCGCGCGCCCCGGTCAGCCTGCAGGACCACCTGCACGACCAGGCGCGCTGCCTGCGCCTGTCGGACGAGGACCGCGCCGCGCTCTACTTCCTGATCGAGTCGCTCAACGACGACGGTTACCTGGAGGAAGACCTGGCCGAACTGGCCGACGCCTGGCTGCACCTCTCGGGCACGCCCCAGCTCGCGGGCGACCCGAACGACGCGCTGGAGGCGCGCGAGGCGCTGGAACAGCGCCTCGCGGTGGCGCTCCAGCTGCTGCAGCACATGGAGCCCTCGGGCGTGGGCGCGCGCGACCTGGGCGAATGCCTGCGCCTGCAGATCCTGGAGCTGCGCAACACAGCCGAGGCGCGCGCCGCGCTCGCCATCTGCAACCAGCCGTTGGAGCTCATGGCCAAGCGCGACGTGAAGCGCCTGTGCAACCTCTGCGGCATCGACGACGAGACCGCGCGCGCCGCGCTCGGCCTGATCGCGCGCCTCGAACCCAAGCCGGGCCGCCGCTTCGTCGACGTGGAGCGCAACGTGGTCGTGCCCGACGTGATCGTCACGCGCGCCGGCCGGGGCTTCAAGGTCATCCTCAATCCCGACGTGATGCCGCGCCTGCGCGTGCACGATGTCTACGCCAACGCCATGCGACAGAACCGCGGCGGTGGCGAGGCCGGCCACGCCGCCATGCAGCAGCGCCTGCAGGAGGCGCGCTGGTTCATCAAGAACATCCAGCAGCGCTTCGACACCATCCTGCGCGTCTCCAGCGCCATCGTCGAGCGCCAGCGCAACTTCTTCATGCACGGCGAACTCGCGATGCGCCCGCTGGTGCTGCGTGAGATCGCCGACGAACTCGGCCTGCACGAATCCACCATCAGCCGCGTGACCACCGCCAAGTACATCGCCAACGCCCTTCGGCACCTACGAGCTCAAGTACTTCTTCGGCTCTTCGCTGGGCACCGAGACCGGCGGCAACGCCTCCAGCACGGCCGTGCGTGCGCTGCTCAAGCAGTTCATCGCCGCCGAGGAGCCCGCCAAGCCGCTGTCGGACAACCAGCTCTCCGACCTGCTGCGCGAGCAGGGTATCGAGTGCGCGCGCCGCACCGTCGCCAAATACCGCGAGGCGCTGCGCATCGCGCCCGCGAACCTGCGCAAAGCACTGTGAACCAACTTCAAGTTTTTCTGCCCTGCGCCGCCGGCGTGGAGGACATGCTCGCCGCCGAGGTGCAGCGCATCACCGGCGAGGCTTCGCCCTACAAGGCGCGCGGCGGTGTCGCGCTCAACGCCTCGTGGCGCGATGCCCTGCGCCTGAACCTGCACAGCCGCCTCACGCAGCGCGTGCTGGTGCAGCTCTGGCACGGCGGCTACCGCAACGAGCAGGACCTCTACAACGCCGCCGGCGAGGTGGCATGGGAAATCTGGTTCACGCCGGCCGAGACCATCAAGGTCGAGATCACCGCGCAGCACAGCCCGTTGACCTCGCTGAACTTCGCCGCGCTCAAGGTGAAGGACGCGATCTGCGACCGCTTCCGCGCCAAGCGCGGCGAGCGGCCCAGCGTGAACACCACCTGGCCCGACGTGCGCATCTACGTGCACCTGACCACCGAGACGGTGAGCCTGTACATCGACACCTCGGGCGAGCCGCTGTTCAAGCGCGGCTGGCGCGAAGACAAGGGCGACGCACCGCTGAAGGAAACCCTGGCCGCCGCGATGATCGCGGCCACCGGCTGGGAAGCCGGCATCGACACGCCGCTGGACGCCATCGCGCCGCTGTACGACCCCTGCTGCGGCAGCGGCACGGTGGTGATCGAGGCCGCGCAGATCGCGCTGAACATCGCGCCCGGCCAGCTGCGCCGTTTCGCGTTCGAGAAGCTGCTGCCGTTCCAGCCGCACGTGTGGCAGGCCATCAAGGCCGATGCCGTGAAGCAGCAGCGCGAATGGCCGGCGGGCCATGCGCCCATCGTCTTCGGCAGCGACGTGTCGTTCCGCATGGTCGATTTCGCGCAGCGCAACGCCGAGCGCGCCGGTGTGGCCCATGCGGTGGAGCTGCGCGGCGGCGACGCGCTGCAGCGCACGCCGCCCACCGCGCGCCCCGGTGTGCTGCTGCTCAACCCGCCCTACGGCGAGCGCATCGCCGCCGCCGGCGTGGCCGGTGAAAACGCCAGTGCGCGCGCCCAGCGCATGGCCCCGCGCGCGCCGCGCACTTTCACCGTGGGCGCCCCGCCGCCACCCACCGCCGGCCAGGGCCGCGAGAGCGCCCAGATGGCAGATGGCGGCGACGGCAGCGACTTCTTCAACCAGCTCGCCGCGCACTGGAAGACCCACTACGCGGGCTGGAGCGCCTGGCTGCTCACGCCCGACCTCAAGCTGCCCGGCAAGATGCGCTTCAAGGAATCGCGCCGCGTGCCGTTGTGGAACGGCCCGATCGAATGCCGGCTGTTCCGCTTCGACCTGACCCCTCGCAAAAGTGAGGCACCCCCCGCCGCGCTCCGCGCGTCCCCCTCAAGGGGGCGATGCCTAGGACCGGCGGAGCCGGATCCTCGACATCTCTGGACTGAGACACTTCTTTCAACGTGAGAGGACTGCAGTGAGCGAGAACGTTGAAATGAACACGGTGGTGCTCGACACCAATATCACGCTCGACCTGTTCGTCTTCCAGGACCCGGTCACCGCGCCCTTGCGCGAGGCGCTGGAGCGGTCGGCCGGCGTCTGGCTGGCCACCGCCGCCATGCGCGAAGAGCTGGTGCGCGTGCTGGCCTACCCGCAGATCGCGCGCCGCCTGGCGGCGCAGGCCCGGCCCGCGCAGGACGTGCTCGATGCGTTCGACCGTTGCACCCGGCTCGTGCCCGAAGCCCCCAAGGCGGCCTTCACCTGCAAGGACGCCGATGATCAGAAGTTCATCGACCTCGCCGCCGCGCACCGTGCCACGCTGGTCAGCAAGGACGACGCCGTGCTCTGCATGGCCCGGCGCATGGAGCGCATCGGCGTGACCATCTGCCGCGAATGGAGGAGTCCTGCCCATGCGGTTTGAACGCCAGCTCCTGGGACTGAGCATCGCGCTGATGGTCTGTGCCCCGTCCTGGGCCGTGCAGCGCTGCGAACTCAACGGCGAGAGCGTGAACCCGAACAACGGCCACACCACGGCCGGCAAGAGCGGCGTGATGCGCTGCACCGACGAGGACGGCCAGGTGCGCCGGCGCGAGCAGACCCTGCGCGAGGGTCGTTTCGTCGGCCCGGTGGTGATGGTGCTGGCGGATGGCGAGCGGCGCGAGTACAGCGTCAACGAACGTGGCAACCGCCACGGTCTGGCGCGCACCTTCGATGCCAAGGGCACGTTGCGCAAGGAGGAGAACCTCGACAACGGCAGCAACGTGGGCGTGCAGAAGCACTTTGCCGAAGCCGGTTACCTGCAGGAGCTGCACTTCTCCGACGAGCGCCGCACGGTGCTCACCATCGCCTACCTGGCCGACGGCACGCTGAAGGAACTGCGTTGCGCGCCGACCAGCGTGCTGCCGCAGGACCGCGAGGTCTGCGGCCACGGCGGGCGCGCGAGCGAGGTCACGCTGTACCGCGAACCCGGCAAACCCTCGGGCACCGTGAGCCACCTCAAGGGCCAGATGCAGCGCCTGAGCGTGCTCGACCGCGAAGGCCGGCTGGTGCGCAACGAGGAGCTCAAGGATGGCCGGCGCATCAAGCGCGTGTTCTACACCTCGGGCCAGCCGCGTTCCGAAACCGACTTCATCGAACGCGACCCCAACGGCCCGGGCGGCCGCGAAGGCACGGCGCGCGAATGGGCCGAGAGCGGCCAGCTCACGCAGGAGACCACCTGGGCCCAGGGTTACGAGCAGCGCATCCAGCAGTGGTACCTGAACGGGAAACCGAAAATGCGCCAACAGATCCGGCGCGAAGGCCGCGAGCTCGAGCGCAACATCGAGAGTTTCTGGGACAACGGCAAGCCCGCGGCCGTCAACGCCGAGCGCAACGGCCGCCTCTGGGGCTGGCAGAAGTACTTCAACGAAGAAGGCGTGCTCGTGCGCGAGGACGAACACGGCGAACGCGGGCTGCTGCAGCGCCGCAAGCGGTACAACGAGCAGGGTGGGCTGGAGCGCGAAGAGCGCTTCCTGGAAGACGGCTCGCGCATCTGAAGTTTCACAAGGAGACGGCCATGGCGATTCGGGTGGTTCGACTGGGCAGCGACAGGGCGGCGGGCGAGGGCACCCGCATCGGCACGGTGCGGCGGCCGCCGCGCGGCGTGCCCAAGACCGAGTTCGCCTCGGGCAACTGGTACGACGTGTGGTACCCCAACCTCGCGCCCAGCGTGGAGACCATGAAGCTCGGCCAGTCCGCCGAGACAGCCGCGCAGTGGAGCGCCTTCACGCGGACATACCGCGCCGAGATGGCCGCGCCCGAGAACGCGCGCAACCTGGAGCTGCTCGCCGCGCTGTCGCACCGCTCGGATTTTTCCGTCGGCTGTTACTGCGAGGACGAATCGCACTGCCACCGTTCGGTGCTGCGCGAGCTGCTGCGGGAAAAGGGCGCGAAGGTCGAGCCATGAGCGGCACGGACCTGCTGGCCCTGCTCACCGCGCTCGGCGCGGCCACGGTGGGGGGCGTGTTCTACGGCTTCTCCACATTCGTGATGAAGGCCCTGGCGCAGTTGCCCGCCGCGCAGGGCGTGGCCGCCATGCAGCGCATCAACATCGTGGTGATCAACCCCTGGTTCATGGGGGCGTTCATGGGCACGCTGCTGCTGTCCATCGCCTGCGTGGTGGTGGCCGTGATGGCCGGGTCGGCCGCGCTGCTCGCCGGGGGCCTGCTCTACGCGCTCGGCACCTTCGGCGTGACCATGGCTTTCAACGTGCCGCGCAACAACCGCCTAGCGCGCCTGGAGGCGGCGTCGTCCGACGCGGCGGCTTACTGGCCGACCTACGTGCGCGAATGGACGCGCTGGAACCACGTGCGCACCGCGGCGGCGCTGGTGGCCGCGGCGTGTGCGGTCCTGGTTTGCTACAACTGACATCCCCCAACCATCACCGAGCGAGGTTCCCATGGCCAGCACACGCTATTCCGGCAGTTGCCATTGCGGCAAGGTCGCGTTCGACGTCGAGGGCGAGATCGGCAGCGCCCTGTCTTGCAACTGCTCGATCTGTTCCCGCAAAGGGTCCTTGCTCTGGTTCGTGCCCCGCGACCAGTTCACGCTGAAAACCCCCGAGGACGCGGCCAGCACCTACCTGTTCAACAAACACCTCATCAAGCACCGCTTCTGCCCCACCTGCGGCATGCACCCCTACGCCGAGGGGGTGGACCCCAAGGGCAACGCCATGGCGGCCGTGAACCTGCGCTGCATCGAGGGGCTGGACCTGAGCACGGTGCCGGTCCACGAGTACAACGGCCGGGACGCGTGACGGGCCTCAGGCCAGGCTGAACCGCTCCGCGCTGGCCCGCTCCCAATAGGTCGTGAACACCGCGTGCTGCGCCGCCAGGTCGGTCAGCAGCGCGCCGGGGGGCGTGGAGGGCAGCAGGTTGGCCAGCAGGCGCACCTCGTTCTCGCTCACGCGGCGCACCAGGTGGTGCGAGGTGATCTGGCGCGGGTGCTGCAGCCCGGCGGCCTGCACCAGTTCCTGCAGCGCCATCAGCGTGCTCTGGTGGAAATGGAACACGCGCTGGGCCTTGTCGGGCACCACCAGCGCCTGCTGGCGCACCGGGTCCTGCGTGGTCACGCCGGTGGGGCAGTGGCCGGTGTGGCAGCTCTGCGCCTGGATGCAACCCAGCGCGAACATGAAGCCTCGCGCGCTGTTGCACCAGTCCGCGCCGATGGCCATGGCGCGCACGATGTCGAAGGCGCTCACCACCTTGCCGGCACAGCCCACCTTGATGTGTTCCCGCAGGTTCACGCCCACCAGGGTGTTGTGCACCAGGCGCAGGCCTTCCTGCAGCGGTGCGCCCACGTGGTCGGTGAACTCCAGCGGCGCCGCGCCGGTGCCGCCCTCGGCGCCATCGACCACGATGAAGTCGGGCCGCACGCCGGTCTGCAGCATGGCCTTGACGATGGCGAACCATTCCCAGGGGTGGCCGATGCACAGCTTGAAGCCCACCGGCTTGCCGCCCGAGAGTTCACGCAACTGGGTGATGAAATGCATCATCTCGATCGGCGTGGTGAACGCGCTGTGCGACGAGGGCGAGACGCAGTCGATGCCCACCGGCACGCCGCGCGCCGCAGCGATCTCGGGCGTGACCTTGGGGCCGGGCAGCACGCCGCCGTGGCCCGGCTTGGCGCCCTGGCTGAGCTTGATCTCGATCATCTTCACCTGCGGGTCGATCGCGTTGGCCTGGAAACGTTCGGGGCTGAAGCGGCCGGTTTCATCGCGGCAGCCGAAGTAGCCCGAGCCGATCTCCCAGATCAGGTCACCACCGTTGAGGCGGTGCCAGGCCGAGATCGAGCCTTCGCCGGTGTCGTGCGCGAAGCCGCCCTTTTTCGCACCGGCGTTGAGCGCCTGGATCGCGTTGGCCGAGAGCGCGCCGAAGCTCATCGCAGAGATGTTGAAGATGCTGGCGTCGTACGGCTGGGTGCAGGTGTCGCCGCCGATGAGCACGCGGAAGTCGTGCGTGGCCAGGGTGCTGGGCTGCAGCGAATGGTTGAGCCACTCGTGGCCGTCGGCGTTCATGTCCAGCTGCGAGCCGAAGGGGCGCTTGTCGGTCTCGCCCTTGGCGCGCGCGTAGGCCAGGCTGCGCTGGCTGCGCGAGAACGGCGTGGCGTCGGTGTCGTTCTCCAGGAAATACTGGCGGATCTCGGGCCGGATCTTCTCCAGCATGAAGCGCAGGTGCCCGATGACCGGGTAGTTGCGCAGCACCGAGCTCTTGGTCTGCCGCAGGTCCCACAGGCCTACGGCCGACAGGGCCCCGAACACCAGGAACGTGAACCCGCCCACCCCGAAGGCCACCAGGGTAAACAGGCTCAGCAGCCCGAACAGCACGCAGAGCGCGAAGGCCGTGTAGCGCACGGGGTAGAGGGCGTTGAGGCGGTCGAGCATGCGGGCTTTCGTGGGTGCACCGGGGAATACACTGCGGGGCATCATAAAACCCCGGCTTCTTTGCACCATGACAACGACGAACACCCCCTCCGACCCGGCCGGCGCGCTGGACCACGACGATTACGACGCGCTCGACGCCATCCTGGACGACCTGCGCACGCGCGGCGACGAGGTGCCGCAGTGGGAGTTCTGCGAAGGCGCGATGGCCGCGCTGCTGTGCACGCGCCGCCCCATCGAGCCCGCCGAGTGGCTGCCCGTGCTGCTGGGCACCGGCCCGCTGCCCACCGCGCCGCAGGACGACGGCACGCATTTCAGCGACACCGCGCAGTACGAGCGCTTCATGGACCTGTGGTCGCGCCGCGAGGCCGAGGTGGCGGCATCGCTGGCCGCACCGGTGGACACGCTGGAAGACGAGCGCAGCTACCACCCCGAGCTGATGGATGTGCGCGGCGCCGTGGCCGCGCTGCCGGACGAAGAGCGCGCCGAGTTCCAGGACCAGGAGCTGCCGGCCTACGCCCAGGTGTGGGCGCTGGGCTTCATGTTCGTGGTGGAGAACTTCGGCGAGGACTGGGAGCCGCCGCGCGACAAGGAGACCGCCGCCTGGATCGACGAGGCGCTCGAGAAGGTGGTCAAGCTGACCGAGGACGACACCGACACCCCCACGGTGAACATGCACGCCGAGGACGGCCCGCCCAGCGTGAGCGACGACCGGCTCAACGCCTTCGGCGCCGCCATCTGGGCGGTCTACGACCTGCACCAGATCGGCAAGAGCCTGGGCCCGCGCGTGGAGCCGGTGCGCAAGGAGGCCACGCCGGGCCGCAACGATCCTTGCCCTTGTGGCAGCGGCAAGAAATACAAAAAATGCCACGGGGCCTGACGGCCGTCCGGGCGCGGTTGACGGATGAACATTCATTCGCTTAAGATCGCGCCCTCATGAAACCCAAGGACGACGACAAGCAGCAGGCCATCGCCAGCGCCACCCTGGCGCTGGTCGAGCGCGTTGGCCTGAGCGGGCTGACCATGGCCGGCATCGCGCGCGAGGCGGGCCTCGCCACCGGCACGCTGTACGTCTACCACCGCTCCAAGGAAGAGCTGCTCAACGCGCTGTACGAGCAGGTCAAGGGTGCGCTGAGCGCGCTGATCGACACTGGCATCGATCCGTCCGTGCCGTTCCGCCGCCGCATCCAGCAGAACTGGACCCGGCTGCTGCGCCACCGACTGGCGCACTACCCGGAGGCGGTGTTCATGGACCAGTACTACAACTCGCCCTGGTTCAGCGAGGCCTCGCGCCAGTTCTCGGCGCGTTTCGCCAGCGGCTGCCTGGGCTTTTTCGACGAGGCGCGGGCGCAGCAGATCGTGAAGGACGTGCCCACCATGCTGCTGGCCGCGAGCTTCTTCGGTTCGGTGCGCGACACCGCCAACCTGCTGCGCAGCGGCGACCTGCAAGACACCGAGGCCGCGCTGGCGCAGGCCTTCGGTCTTTGCTGGGATGGCATCAAAGCCTGAGAAAAGACTTTTCTTCGACACCGTTTTTCACTATAAAGCGAATGAACATTCATTCACTGGTGTACCGGCACTTCAACCCACGACAGGAGAACCCACGCATGCCCACCACGCTCAACATCAACGGCAAGGACGTTCGCGTCGACGCCGACGAATCCACCCCCATCCTCTGGGCCCTGCGAGACACCCTGGGCATGACCGGCACCAAGTTCGGTTGCGGCGCGGCGCTTTGCGGTGCCTGCACCGTGCACCTGAACGGCGCGGCCATCCGCTCCTGCGTCACCCCCATCGCCTCGGCCGTGGGGCAGAAGATCACCACCATCGAAGCAGTGGCGACCGACCGCGTCGGCCAGGCCGTGCAGCAGGCCTGGGTGAAGGCCGACGTGGCGCAGTGCGGCTACTGCCAGAGCGGCCAGATCATGAGCGCCACCGCGCTGCTCAAGGCCAACCCGAAACCCAGCGATGCCGAGATCGACGGTGCCATGGCCGGCAACATCTGCCGCTGCGGCACCTATGCGCGCGTGCGCATCGCCATCCAGGACGCGGCCCGCACGCTGGCCTGAAAGGACACCCCATGCACCTGCACACCCACACCGCCGACCAGATTCGCGCCCACCTGCCGCCCGCGCTGGCCCACCGCCTGGAGGACGCCGAGGCGCCTGAAGGCATCGCGCGCCGCAGCTTCCTGAAGATCGCCACCGCCTCCGGTTTCGCGCTGGGCGCCTACCCCCTCATCGCCAGCGCCCAGCAGGGTGCGGCCCCCGCCGCCACCGGTCTGAAGCCCGACCAGCAGCCCGCCGCCTTCGTGAAGATCGCGCGCGATGGCACGGTCACCGTCACCGTCAACCGCCTGGAGTTCGGCCAGGGCACGCACACCGGCCTGGCGATGGTGCTGGCCGAAGAGCTGGACGCCGACTGGAGCCGCGTGCAGGCCGTGCACGGCAACGCCGACCCGGCCTACAACGACCCGGCCTTCGGCATGCAGATCACCGGCGGCTCGACGGCGGTCAAGCACTCGTACACCCAGTACCGCGAGCTCGGCGCGCGCACGCGCGCCATGCTGCTGGCGGCCGCCGCGAAGCAGTGGAACGTGCCGGTGGCCTCGCTGGCCACCGAGCGCGGCGTGGTGATCGGCCCCGGCGGCAAGAAGCTCGGCTACGGCGCCCTGGCCGACGCCGCCATGCAGCAGCCGGTGCCGGTGCAGGTCACGCTCAAGGACCCGTCGCGCTTCAAGCTGATCGGCCAGCCCACGACGCGGCTGGACGCGAAGGCGAAATCCAGCGGACGGCAGGGCTTCGGCATGGACGTGCGCCTGCCCGGCATGCTCACCGCCGTGCTCCAGCACCCACCGGTGTTCGGCAGCAAGGTGGCCTCGGTCGATGACGCGGCCGCGCGCGCGGTGAAGGGCGTGAAGGCCGTGCTGCGTGTGCCGCTGCACGATGGCGGCGAAGGCGTGGCCGTGGTGGCCGAGGGCTACTGGGCCGCGAAGCAGGGCCGCGATGCGTTGAAGGTGCAGTGGAACGACGCCGGCCGCGAGAAGGTGGACAGCGCGCAGCAGCTCGTGAGCTACCGCGCCCTGGCCGCCAAGACCGGCCACATCAAGCACGACGCCGACATGGCGCCGCTGGCCAACGCGCCGCACAAGATCAGCGCCGAGTTCGTGTTCCCCTACCTGGCGCACGCGCCCATGGAGCCGCTGAACTGCACGGTGCAGCTCACCGGCAGCGGCGCCGCCGCCAAGGCCACCGTGTGGACCGGTACCCAGATGCCGGGGCTGGACACGGCCGCGGCCGCGCGCACGCTGGGCGTGAAGCCCGAGCAGGTGACGATGAACGTGCAGATGGCCGGCGGCGGCTTCGGCCGGCGCGGCCTGCTCACCAGCGATTTCGTGGTCGAGGCCTGCACCATCGCGAAAGCCGCGCAGGCCGCCGGCCTGAGCGCGCCGGTGCGCACGGTGTGGAGCCGCGAAGACGACGTGCGCGGCGGCTACTACCGCCCCATGCACCTGCACCGCGCCGAGATCGGCTTCGACGCGCAGGGCAAGGTGCTGGCCTGGGACCACGTGATCGTGGGCCAGTCCATCATGGCCGGCACCTTCTTCGAACCCATGATGGTCAAGGGCGGCGTGGACGAGACCATGGTCGAAGGCATGGGCAAGCCCTACAGCGTGCCCATGCGCCTCTCGGCCCACCACCCCAAGCTCAACGTGCCGGTGCTGTGGTGGCGCAGCGTGGGCTCCACGCACACCGGCTACGTGATGGAGACGCTGATCGACGACATCGCGCGCGCCACGAAACAGGACCCAGTGGCCTACCGCCTGAAGCTGATGGACGACAAGGCCGTGCGCCACCGCGCCGCGCTGCAGCTCGCGGTGGACAAAAGCGGCTACGGCAAGAAGGCCCTGCCCGCCGGCCGCGCCTGGGGCGTGGCGGTGCACGAGTCCTTCGACTCGGTGGTGGCCTACGTGGTCGAGGCCTCGGTGGTCGACGGCACGCCCAAGCTGCACCAGGTCACGGCCGGTGTGCACTGCAACCTCGCGGTGAACCCCAAGAGCGTGGAAGCGCAGATTCAGGGCGGGGCGCTGATGGGCCTGTCCATGTGCCTGCCGGGCGCGGCCATCACCCTGAAGGACGGCGTGGTGGAGCAGAGCAACTTCGGCGACTTCGCGGTGCCGCGCATCACCGACATGCCGGCCATCGCGGTGCACCTCGTGCCCAGCGCCGACGCGCCCACCGGCGTGGGCGAACCCGGTCTGCCGCCGCTGGCGCCGGCGTTCGCCAACGCCATCGCGAGCCTGACCGGCAGGCCGCTGCGCGAACTGCCGTTCAAGCTGGCGTGACGCGGCCGGTCTAGAACGTGCCGAGGTCGAACGGCCCGCCCTGTGCCAGCGCGCGCTGGTAGGCGGGCCGCTCGTGGATGCGGCGCAGCCAGTCCGCGAGCTTGGGCCGGTTCTTCAGCAGGCCGCGCGCGGCGGCGGCTTCGATGCCGAAGCTCATCTGCACGTCGGCCGCGCTGAACGAGCGTCCGGCGAACCAGGGTCCGTGTTCCGCCAGCTCGGCTTCGAGGTAGTCGAAGTGCCGCTTGAGGTTGGGCGTGACGAGCAGCTTCTTGACCTGGGACGAGATGCCCAGCGCCACCGGGCGCACGATGAAGGGGCTCTTGCGCTCGATCTGGTCAAACACCAGTTGCAGCAGCAGCGGCGTGGCCAGCGAGCCTTCCGCGTAGTGCAGCCAGTAGCGGTAGCGCAGGAAGGACGGTGTGCCGTGCGCGGGCGCGAATTGGCCTTCGCCGTAGGTCTCGACCAGGTACTCCAGGATCGCGCCCGATTCGGCCAGCGTGGCCTTGCCGTCGGTCACCACGGGCGATTTGCCCAGCGGGTGCACCTTCTGCAGCGAGGCCGGCGCCAGCATGGTCTTGGGGTCGCGCTCGTAACGCTCGATCTGGTACGGCACGCCCAGCTCTTCGAGCAGCCAGAGCACGCGCTGCGAGCGCGAGTTGTTCAGGTGGTGGACCGTGAGCATGAAGGGCTGCCTTTCAAATGGGGGTGGTGCCGTGCCAGTGTAGGGGCTGCGTTCAGGCCAGGGCCGGCGGCAGGGCCTGCGCCAGGAAGTCCCACACCTGGCGGATGCGCGGGTTGCTGCGGATCTCGCGGTGCACCGCGAGCCACACCGGCAGCGGCGGGATCGGCAGCATCGGCAGCAGCGGCACGAGGTCGGGGTTGCGGCGCGCCACATAGCGAGCCAGAAAGCCCACACCCAGTCCCGCGTCCACCGCGGCCTGGTAGGCGTTGAGGTCGTCGGTGCGCACGGCGAAGTTCTCGCGCTGCATCGGGTAGCCCATGGCCGCGAAGCCGCGCAGGATGTCGGTCTGGCGATCGTTGCCCACCAGGTCGTGCGCCAGCAGATCCTGCGGCGTGCGCGGCGTGCCCCGGCGGCGCAGGTAGTCGCGGTGGGCGTAGGTGCCCAGGGCCACCTGGCCGACCTTTTTGCACAGCAGGGTGGCCTGGTCGGGGCGCACCATGCGCAGCGCGATGTCGGCCTCGCGCTGCAGCAGGTTGCTCACGGCATTGCTCGACACCAGCTCCACCTGGATGTCCGGGTGGGCCTGGCGCAACTGCAACAGCACCGGCGGCAGCAGCACGCAGGTCACGGGCTGGCTCGCGCTGATGCGCACCGAGCCGCGCGCATCCTGCTGCGCGCCCGAAGCCTGGCGCGCGAGCTGGTCGGCCGCGCTGGCCATCGCGCGCGCCGCCTCGGCCAGCCGGTGGGCGTGCGCCGTGGGCACGAGGCCACGGCCGGTGCGCTCGAACAACACCACGCCGAGCTGCGTTTCGAGCTCGCCGATGTGGCGACCCATCGTGGGCTGGGTCGTGGCCAGGGCCCGCGCGGCGGCCATCAGGCTGCCCCGGTCGAGCGCCGCGAGGAAGGAGCGGATGAGGGTCCAGTTGAAATCACCGGTATTCATTTGTGCATGGCTGATGTTCAGTTTCATCCCATTGTGAATGGGGCGATCTGTTTCCACAATCGATGCCATGGCGCCGGTGGTCGGTGTTTCGCGGAGTTCCTCATGAAAACCATGCCCTCTTCTTCCTCCCCTGCCGGCACGGTGCTGGTGCTCGGCGGTCGCGGCCGCTTGGGCCTGGCCGCGGTGCAGGCCTTCGCGCGCGACGGCTGGCGCGTGCTGGCGCAGATGCGCCCCGGTGCACAGGCACCCACGGTGGCCGGTGTGCAATGGCTGGCGCAGGCGGTGGACACGCCGCAGGCCGTCGCCGACCTGGTGGCGCGGGTGCGGCAGGCGGGCGGCGCCACGGTGGTGGTGCACGCGCTCAACCCCAACCAGTACACCCGCCCGGCCTGGGAGCGGGAGAACGGGCCCCTGCTGCAAAGTGGCATGGCCGTGGCGCGCGCGCTGGCCGCCACGCTGATGCTGCCGGGCAACGTCTACAACTTCGGCCAGGGCATGCCGGCGGTGCTGCTCGAAGGCGCACCGTACCGGCCGACCATGGCCATGGGCCGCGTGCGCACCGAGATGGAAGAGCGGCTGGAGGCGGCCACGCAACGCGGGGAACTGCGCGCGGTGATCGTGCGCGCCGGCAATTTCTATGGGCAGGGCCAGGGCACCTGGCTGGACCGCGCGATGCTCACCGGCATCCGCCGCGGCAAGCTGGTGTTTCCCGGTCCGCTGGACGTGCGCAACGCCCTGGGCCTACCTGCCCGACCTGGCGCAGACCTTCGTCGCCCTGGCGCGTGTGCGCGAGACCCTGCCCGCGTTCGAGTCGCTGCACTTCAGCGGCCACACGCTCACGGGCCGCGATTGGGTGAATGCCCTGCAGCCACTGGCCCGCGAGCAAGGCTGGCTGCGCGAGAACGAGGCGCTGCGCGTGGGTGGCATGCCCTGGCCGCTGATCCGCGCGCTCGGCCTGGCCATGCCGACCCTGGGCGCGCTGGCCGCCTTGCGCTATCTCTGGAACCAGACCCACCGGCTGGACAACCGCCGCCTGCGTGAGCGGATCGGCAGCGAGCCGCACACGCCCTGGCCGCAGGCCTTGGAACACACGCTGCAGGGCCTGGCGCTGCTGGGCGCCGAGGGCGTGACCGCGTTGCCCGCGCGGGCCTGATGTCCATGGACCGCCGGCGCTTCATCCGCCTTGCGGGCGGCGGCGCGGTCGCCGTCACCCTGGGCGCCTGCGACAGCGCGCTGCCGCCCGAGGCCATTGCCGCCTGGCAGGGGCCGGGCGAGCAGACCGACGTGCGCCGCTGGCTGGTGGGGCACGCGCTGCTCGCGCCGCACTCGCACAACCTGCAGTCCTGGCTGGTGGACCTGGGCGTGCCCGACGAGATCACCCTGTTCATCGACCGCAGCCGCCTGTTGCCCCAGACCGACCCGCATTCGCGCCAGATGATGATGAGCCAGGGCTGCTTCATCGAACTGCTCGACCTGGCGGCGCGAGAGAAGGGCCTGCGCGCGCAGATCGAGCTGTTCCCGCAGGGCGCCTTCGGCCCCGAGACGGTCGATGCACGGCCGACCGCGCGCATCCGCCTGGTGCCCGAGGCGTCGGTGGCGCCCGATCCACTGTTCGCGCAGATCTTCCACCGCCGCACGAACCGCGAGGCCTATGAGGCGCGCGAACCCGATGCCGCTGCCCTGGAGGCGATCAGCGCCAGTGTGCAGGCTTATCCGATGCGGGTCGGTTTCGTGGGTGCCGCGCAGTCGGAGGCGCTGGCGCGGCACCGCCGCATCGCCCGCGAAGCCTGGCGCATCGAGCTGGTCACGCCGCGCACGGTGATGGAGTCGCTCCAGGTGCTGCGCGTGGGCCCGCAGGAGATCGCGCGGCACCGCGACGGCATTTCGCTCAACGCGCCGATGGTGCGCGCGCTCGTGGCCCTGGGCCTGTTCGACCGCCGCGAGGTGCCCGCGCCCGACGGCACGTCGACGACGACCCAGATCCAGGACTTCAACACCCGGATCGAGCACACGCCCGCCTTCTTCTGGCTGGTGACCGAGGGCAACGACCGCTGCACGCAGATCAACGCGGGCCGCGCCTATGTGCGGGCCCAACTCGCCGCCACCGCCGCGGGCCTGTCGATGCAGCCGCTGTCGCAGGCGCTGCAGGAGTACCCCGAGCAGATAGGGCCATACAACGAGATCCATCGGCTGCTGGGTGCGCCGGCACCGCGCTTCACGGTGCAGATGTGGGCCCGGCTGGGCTATGCGCCGGTGATCGGGCCCTCGCCCCGGCGCGGTCTCGCGGCGCACATCCTCAAGGCTTGAGTTCGAACGCCGCCTCCGCGAGCGCCACGCCGTTGACCCGCAGGTCGATGAGGTGCGTGCCGGGGTAGAGCGTGCGCGTGGTCACGGGCTTGAGGCTGTGGCGCTTTTCCAGCGCGCGTTCTTCGCCGGGCGCGAGCGTGAGCTTCCAGCCCTTGAACACCTTGGGCGAGGCGCTGCCGTTGGCGCGCACGTGGTGCACGGCGTAATCCACGACCAGCGACTGGGGCTGGCGCGCGCTGGAGCGCAGTTGCACGCGCAGGCCGATCTCGCCGCCGACCGCCGCGCGCTTCGCCGTCAGCGCGAGCGTGGCCTCGCCCTGCAGGCCGCTGCCCAGGCCCCAGGCCGCCAGCGTGGGCGCGTGGCCGGCCTTGATCAGGCCGCGGCTGGCGTGGCGCAGCAGCGCGTTGCGCGCATCGGGCGCGTCGATCAGGTGGTCGCGCACCCAGCCCGCGACCAGGTCGGGGTGGTCCTTGGCGATGTCGTTGAGGTGGTTGCGCAACACTGCGGCGCACGTAGCTGCTGGGGTCGTCCTGCAGCGCGCGCAGCAGGGGCAGGGTGGGGGCCGGGTCCAGCACCAGCGCCTGCAGCCGCAGGCCCCAGGGCAGGCGCGGGCGGCTGCCTTCGCTCACCAGCCGACGCACGTGCGCGCTCGGGTCGTTCACCCACTGGCCCAGGGTGTCGAAGGCCAGGGCGGGGTGGCGCTGGATCAGCGGCCGGATGGCGAACTCGGCGGTAAAGCGCTGCGTGACCGCGTGCAGGCAGGCCAGGCCGCGCCGGGCCGCCGCTTCGTCGGCCACGCCCCGGCGCGCCACGAATTCGCCGACCGCCCACAGGGCCCAGCCGCCGATGCCGTGCTCGTCGCGCGCCTCGCCGAGCTTGAGCGGTTCGCCCTGGGCGTCCATGGCCAGGGGGGGCGCGAGGCTGGCCTCCAGCAGTTCGCAGGCGGCGTTGAAGTCGTCGGGCAGTGTGGCTTCCAGCGCGTCGGCCAGCTGCATGGCCCGGGCCTTGAACTCCAGCTGTTCCAGGCCGGTGGCGGCCTGGGCCTCGAAGCGCTTGCGGTCGAATGTCGGCCAGGCGCGGCGCAGGTGGTGGCCGGCGTTGACGACGGTGGCCGGGCCGATGAGGTTCTTGAACGGTTCCATGGGCTTCAGGTGCGGGGCAGTCGTTGCAGGAGGCCGGCCAGCGCATGGCGCACCGTGGCCTGGCGCACGGCGGCGCGGTCGCCGTCGAAGCGCTGGTGCTCGGTGAACACGCCCTCGGGCGTGGCCCAGCCGAACCACACCGTGCCCACCGGTTTCTCGGCGCTGCCACCGGTGGGGCCGGCCACGCCGGTCACGGCCACGGCGAGCTGGGCCGGCGAGTGCGCCAGCGCGCCCGAGGCCATGGCGCGCGCCACCGGCTCGCTCACGGCGCCGTGCCGCTCGATCAGCAGGGCCGGCACGCCGAGCAGGCCGTGTTTGGCGGCGTTGGAGTAGGTGACGAACCCGCGCTCGAACCAGTCGCTGGAGCCCGAGAGCTCGGTGCAGGCACCCGCGATCAGGCCACCGGTGCAGCTTTCGGCCGTGGCGATCATCAGGCCGCGCGCCTTGAGGGCGGCGGCGAGTTGTTCGACCAGGGCGGTGGTGGTGTCGGGCATGTTCAGAGCCTCCACAAGGCGATGACGATGAGCGTGCAGAAAGCGGCGGCGAAGTCGTCGAGCAGGATGCCGAAGCCGCCGCGCGGGCCGAAGCCCTTGAAGGTCCGGTCGGCCCAGGCCATGGGGCCGATCTTGACCATGTCGAACAGCCGGAAGATCAGAAACGCCGCAAGCTGGGCCCAGAAGCCGCTGGGCGAGATCATCCAGAGCACCAGCCAGAAGGCGACCACCTCGTCCCACACGATGTGGCCGGAGTCGGCCACGCGCAGGTGCCGCGCGGTGACGGTGCAGGCCCACCAGCCCGCGAGCGTGGCCGCGGCGATCACGACCGCCCAGGTCAGCGGCGTGAGCAGCGGGTCCAGCAGCAGGAAGGCGACCCAGGCCCAGAGCGTGCCGGCCGTGCCCGGCGCCAGGCGGCTCAGGCCAGCGCCCGCGCCGAGCGCGAGGAAGTGGGCGGGGTGGGCAAGCAGGAAACGCCAGGTCGGGCGGGTGAGCGGCGCGTCGTTGGCGGTGTCGGGCATGCGGGGATTATCGGGCGGGCACTCAGGCGAAATGGTCGAAGCCTTGTGCGCCGAGTGGCACCTCCTGGCCCGCCGCGCCGAGCAGGCGCAGGCCCGGGGCGGCCGTGATGCGCCCGATGCGCGTGACCGGCGTGGCGCTGTCGGCCGAGGCCTGGGCAATGGCCTCGCGCGCTTCGGGCGCGGCGGTGAACAGCAGCTCGTAGTCGTCGCCGCCGGCCAGCAGGCATTCGAGCCACCGCGCCTCGGGCAGGCCTTGCAGCGCAGGGGCCACGGGCAGGGCCGGCAGGTGGATCTCGGCGCCCACGCCGCTGGCCTGCAGGAGGTGGCCGAGGTCGCCGGCCAGGCCGTCGCTCAGGTCGATCGCGGCGTGCGCGCCCGCCACGGCCGACAGCGCCACACCCAGGGCGTTGCGCGGTGTGGGCCGCTCCAGCCGCGCGCGCGCTTCGGCCTCCACGGCCGTGCCGGCCCATTCGGTGCCGCGCAGCTGCTCCAGCGCCAGCCGGGCTTCGCCGGTGCGGCCACTCACATACAGGTCGTCGCCCGCGCGCGCGGCGTCGCGCCGCAGCGCCTGGCCGGGTTTCACCTCGCCGAAGACGGTGATGCAGAGGTTGAGAGGGCCGCGCGTGGTGTCCCCCCCACCAGCGGGCAGGCGTGCGCATCGGCCAGCGCGAACAGCCCTTGCGCGAAGCGCGCGAGCCAGTCGCTGTCGGCGTGGGGCAGGGCGAGCGCGAGCGTGAAGCCCAGCGGGCGCGCGCCCATGGCGGCGAGGTCGCTCAGGTTCACGGCCAGCGCCTTGTGGCCCAGCGCTTCGGGGTCCACGTCGGCGAAAAAATGCCGGCCCTCGACCAGCATGTCGCTGGAGATCGCGAGCTGGTGGCCGGGGCTGGGTTGCAGCAGGGCGCAGTCGTCGCCGATGCCCAGCACCACCGCGCCGTCCCCACCGGTCGCTGGCGCGCGCTGGAAATGGCGGCGGATCAGTTCGAACTCACCCATGCGCTTGGGGCGAACCGGCCGAGGGTGCCGGGGCAGGGGGTTCGTCGTCTTCGCCGCGGCGCGCGGCCCGGGGCGGAATCAGGAAGCTCAGCGGCGCGGCGCGGATGCGGCGCTTGATCGCGGCGCGGATCAGCTGGCGATTGACCTCGCTGATGTTCTGCGCCTGCAGCGCGAGGCGGAACGCGAGGTAGAAGCTCACGCCCAGGTTGAGCGGCCCGACGGCGAGCACACCGGCCACCGCCCACCAGAAGGCGGGCTCGGTGAACACGTCCCAGCCCAGCGCCATGGCCGCGGCCGTGACCTGGCCGGCCGAGAGGGTGACGTGGCGCACGTCCAGCGGCAGGCTGAAGAAGGCCGCGAACGCGGGCACCAGGCCGAGCATGAAGCCCAGCGAGATGTTGGCCGCCAGGCCCGAGATGTTGCGGCGCATGAAATCGGCCCAGCGCGCGGCGCGCTCGCGCCCGAGCACGGCGGTGAAGCGCGGGTTGTGCTGCATGGCCGAGTCCAGGTTGTGGAACACGTACCAGTTCTCGACCCAGCCGGCGATGATGCTGGAGGCGAACAGCAGCACCCCGGTGAAGGCCGCGAAGAACACGGTGGGGCCGAGCAGGTGGATGTCGTTGAGCACGTGGTGCGCCTTGTCCTCGTTCACCATGGCCTGGCCGGTGAGCAGCTGCAGGCCCAGGCTGATGAGCACCACCACGGGGATCACCAGGCCCACGTTGCCCACGATGGCGGCGATCTGCGAGCGGAACAGGTTGCGCGACCTCGTCGACGAAGCGGCGCACCGCGCCGGGCGCCTTGATGTCGCGCAGCTTGGCGACCATGGCTGGCGCGGTCACGGCGGGCTGCTCTGGTGCGCACCGTGAGGTGCAGCAGCATGATCAGCACGAACGAGGCGGCGTAGTTCAGGCCGGCGGCAAAGCCGCCCCAGAACGCGGTGAGGCCCAGCCCGTACAGCAGGAACTTGATCCAGGTCGTCAGGCCGATGATGGCGCCGCCGCCGGCCGCCTTGCGCACCATTTCGCGGTACTCGGCGGCGTTGCGGGTGATGTAGTGCTCGCCGCTCTCGGCGCTGCGCTCGGCCACCTTGGCCGCGGTGAGGTGCGAGCTGCTGGCGATGAGCGAGCGCACGCTGCGGTTGTCCAGCCCGACCTGGGCCAGGTCGGCCAGCAGCGCGGCGGTGGCGCGCTCGGGCTGCTCGGACTGCAGGCAGTCCAGCAGCTCCTTGACGCGCACGATGCGTTCGCGCAGCTGGCGCAGGCGGAACACGATGCCGACCGACACGCCGTGCTCTTCCAGGTGCGAGTACACGGTGTAGGCGGCGTGGCGGCAGGCGTCGAGCTGCTGGCGCAGCACATCGGCGGCGGCCAGGGCTTCGGGGCTGCGTGCGCCGTGGCTGTTCACGGCACGGCGCAGCGCCTCGAAATCGGCCGGCAGCTCGTGGAAGGGCCGCTGGGCCTGCGCCTCGGGCGACATGCGGATGCGGATTTCCGAGGCGAAGCCGGTGGCGCTGATCTGGCTCACGCAGAAGATCAGCGCGTCCATCAGCGCGGTCTGCCAGAAGCCGGCGGGCGAGTCGGCGGCCGGGGCCTCGTCGGCCGGCGCCGCGATCAGCAGGCTGCGCAGGCGCTTGAGGGTGTCGCTGTCGAGCGCCTTGAGCCAGCGCACGTCGAAGCGCGCGGACAGCAGCAGGTCGAACAGCTCGGCCATGTCGGTGGTCTCGGGCGTGCCCGGCAGCACTTTCTTGCGCAGCCGGTTGCCGAATTCGCTCAGAAAGGCGGTGCGCGGCGCGAAGCCGTGGTCGGCCAGCAGCGGCGTGAGGTCCACGGTGGCGATGAAGCGGCCCCACCAGCGGCGCCAGCGCGCCTGCACGGCGGGATCGCCCTGCACGGTGTCGAGGAACAGGCGCACGCGGCCGACGCTGGCCTGCACGTCGGCCTCTTCGCCGCGCACCCAGCGCAGCGCGCCGATCAGCCACAGGTGGCGCAGCGCCAGCGGGGCGTCCGGGTCCAGGGTGTCGAGCGGGGTGGAGGTGGGCATGCGGTCGTCGGAGTGGGGGCCGCGTGTCGGGGCGCCGGGTTTCAGTGCAGCACCCGCGCCGGTGCGTCGCCCGAGCCCGGGGCGCGCAGCGCGAACTCGGCCACCTCGGCCTCGAAACGCTCACCGTCTTCGGCCACGCAGAAGAAGCTGCCGCGCATGGTGCCCGTGGGCGTGGCCAGGCGCGTGCCGCTGGTGTACTGGAAGGATTCTCCGGGCCGCAGCAGGGGCTGGTGCCCGACCACGCCCAGGCCCTTGACCTGCTCGGTCTGCCCGCGCGCGTCGTCGATGATCCAGTGGCGCGCGATCAGCTGTGCCGGCACCTCGCCCGCGTTGGTGATGGTGATGGTGTACGCGAAGGCGTACACGTCTTCGTCGGGCGACGACTGTTCGCTCAGGAACTGGGGTTCGACCTCGCAGGTGAACAGGTATTTCGGCATGGGCGGCATGTTACCGCGCGCCTGCGTCAACGCGGTGGCCCTGCGAGAATGGGGTCTTTGGCCCGATCCCGCGCCCACTCATTCCCCACCAGCCAGGTTGCCCATGTCCCAGCTTCCCGTCCAGCACCGCATCGCCCCCTCCATCCTGTCCGCCGATTTCGCCCGCCTGGGCGACGAGGTGAAGAACGTCATCGCCGCCGGCGCCGACTGGATCCACTTCGACGTGATGGACAACCACTACGTGCCCAACCTGACCTTCGGGCCCATGATCTGCCAGGCGCTCAAGCCGCATGCCAAGAAGCCCGACGGCACGCCGGTGCCGATCGACGTGCATCTGATGATCCAGCCGGTGGACGCGCTGGCCGGTGCCTTCATCGACGCCGGCGCCGATCTCGTGAGCTTCCATCCCGATGCGAGCACCCACGTGCACCGCAGCGTGCAGGCCATTAAGGCCAAGGGCGCCAAGGCCGGCCTGACCTTCAACCCCGGCGCGCCGCTGGACGTGCTGGACTGGCTGATCGACGACATCGACCTGATCCTGATCATGAGCGTGAACCCGGGCTTCGGCGGCCAGAGCTTCATCGATTCCGCGCTGCGCAAGATCGAGGACGCGCGCCGGCGCATCGAGGCCAGCGGCAAGGACATCCGCCTGGAGGTGGACGGCGGCATCAAGGCCGACAACATCCGCCGCGTGGCCGACGCAGGGGCCGACACCTTCGTGGCCGGAAGCGCGATCTTCGGCAAGCCGGACTACAAGGCCGTGATCGACCAGATGCGCGCGGCGCTCCAATGAGAAGCATCGACGACGCCCGGCTGGGCGCCGGGCCGCTCCCAAGCCCGGCCAGCCCCCTCGGGGGGCAGCGACCCGCGCAGCGGTGGAGCGTGGGGGCCTTGATCGTCGACCTTGACGGCACCATGGTCGACACCTTGGGCGACTTCGACGTCGCCCTGAATGAAGCCCTCAAGGACCTGGGCCGCCCGGTCGTCGCCCGCGCCGACATCGAGCGCATGGTGGGCAAGGGTTCGGCGCACCTGATCCGCTCGGCGCTGCTGCACGGCGGGCTTGGTGCCGACGAGGCCGCCCGCCTGCAGCCCGAAGCCTGGACGCGCTACCAGGCGCACTACCTGGCCATCAACGGCCAGCACAGCGCGGTCTACCCCGGTGTCGTCGAGGGCCTCGCGGCGCTGCGCGAGCGGGGCCTGCCGCTGGCCTGCCTGACCAACAAGCCGCTGAACTTCGCGCGCCCGCTGCTGCAAGCCAAGGGCCTGGCGGACTTTTTTGCCCACGTGTTCGGCGGCGACAGCTTCGAGCGCACCAAGCCCGACCCGCTGCCGCTGCTCAAGACCTGTGAAGCCCTGGGCACGGTGCCGGCGCAAACGCTGATGGTGGGCGATTCGCAGAACGATGCGCTGGCCGCGCGAGCTGCCGGCTGCCCGGTGGTGCTGGTGACCTACGGCTACAACCACGGCGAGCCGGTGCGCGGGGTCGACGCCGATGCCTTCGTGGACCGCCTCGACGGCCTGCCCGGCTTGCTGCAGGCAGGGGCCTGAAGACGATCAGTAAAGCAGCTTGCCGTCGCCGGACACCACACCGATGTCCACCCAGTTGCTGCCCAGGTTGCTCTTGGCGAAGTTGACGCGGAAACCGCCGAGGTCGACCTCGCCCATGGCGCGCAGCGACTGCGCGATGCCCGAGGGATTGAGGCTGCGGCTGCGTTTGGCGGCTTCGGCGAACACCCGGGCGGTGATGTAGCCCTCCATGTGGAAGGTGGTGTAGTCCATCAGCGTGGGGTGCACCTTGCGCATCGCTGCGCGGAAATCGCGCTGCAGCGGGAGCGTCGCGCCCATGGGGTTGGGGAAGGTCTGGGACAGGCCCACGCCGCGCGCGCCGGTGCCCGCGAATTTCATCAGCGCCGGTGCGGGCAGGTAGGACAGGCTGAAGATCTGCTGCGAGACCCCCGCCGCCCGCAGCGCGGCAATGGCCTCGCCCGAGAACTTGGGTGCGCCCACCACCAGGGCCGATTGCGGGTTGGCGGCGGCCAGGGTCTTGGCCGCCTGCGCGAGCGCCGCGGCGTCGGTGGCGGACTGCGCCTCCACGATCTCGATGCCACCCAGCTCGGCCGCCGCGCTGCGCGCCGAGGCCAGGCCGGAGGAGCCGATCGGGATGTTCTGGTGCAGCACCCCCATGGAGCGGATGCTCAGCGTGCGCGCGTGCGTCACGATCTTGTGGATCTGCTGCTCGTCGCCCGCGCGGATGTGGAACAGCTTGGGGTGCCCCGGCGAGCGCAGCACGCTGGCGCCCGGCACCGCGTTGAGGATCACGATGTCGGTGGTGTCCAGCAGTTTGCTGTCGAGCAGGCCCTTGAGGGTGGCGGAGCCCAGCGGCGTCAGCAGCGCCACCGGCTTTTGCGCCATCACCGTGCCCAGCTGCTGGCGGAAGCCGTCGAAGGTGTAGGTGTCGTCCAGCTTGACGAGCGAGATGCGCCGGCCCTGGATGCCACCGCGGCCGTTGATCTCGTCCAGCGCGGCGGTGATGCCTTCGTTAAGCTCCTTCGGGTCCGGCGCGGGCAGCACGGTGAACGGCCCGATCTGCGCCACCACGATGTCGCCGCTGTCCTGGGGCAGGCCGGTGACGGGCAGGAGGGCGGCGGCCAGGGCGGCCATCAGGTTGCGACGGATCATAGTGAATGCGGCGTAGAGGGGATGACCCGCATTCTGGCGGGCCGGACCGCCCGTTCGGCGGCGCATGGGGGCCGCGCGTCGCGCGGACGGGTCAGCGTGCCGGCTTGCCCAGCAGGGCGTCCTTGAGCAGGTGGTCGGCCGGTTTGGGGCCCAGCCAGATGCGCAGCAGGGCGTCGTAGAACTCGGGCTCCTTGAACGGCTCGCCTTCCACCTTGCCCTTGATGGTGAGCACGGCGCCGGTGCCGGGCACCCAGTCCACCAGGAAGTTGTCGCCGGCCTGCAGCTTCTTGTGGTCGCTGAACACCTGGCTCATGCGCAGCACACCCGGGATGAGCTTGGAGAAGGCGCTGCGGTCCATGTTGTCTTCCATGCCGCGCGAGAACAGCTTGCCCAGCTCGGCCGAGTCGATGTCGCGCAGCATGGTGATGCTGATGCGCTTGGGGCCCTTGGTCGCGAGCACCGCCTCGGGGGTGCTCGCCTTCTCCCCGAGGTACAGGCCGGCGGTGTAGACCTTGAACACCGCCTTGTAGCGGATGCCGGCGCCATTGAGCACCAGCGGGCTGCCGGCGACGGTGGCGCGGTCTTCGAGCTTCACGCCGGCGAGGTCGACGGTGGCGGCCTGCGCCGCACCCATGCCGAGCAGGGCAAAGACCAGGGCGAGGGTGGGCATCAACGGTGTTTTCATGGGGTGTGTCCGGGTGGGCGAGGGCGATGGCGCGTAAAAAAACGAACACCCGTTCGTTTCGCCAGGATTGTCCTTGCCGAGCCTGTGCCGGACATCAGGGTTTGGCCGTAGAACCAAAGCTTGGGCGCGTGATGTGGGACACGGTCATGGCGCTTTGCTACACTGCGCCTTCCATGTTCAACCCACGCACATCCTTTTCAGGTGGTCTGCCGAGCCGCAATGGCCGGGGAGCCTGGCCCTGGCGCAAGCCAGCGTAAACGTGCACCTTCCCCCGGGGTTTGCACAGTCCGCGCGCGTTCCACGCCGCCACTGTCACCCCACCCCGAACCCGGCGGATGTTTCCCCGGATGGCATGGACCCCAGCCCCACCCGATGCGTCGACGATGACCCGGCGTGTGGCCGATGGAAAGAACGAACATGATCACGGAACTCGAATTCAAGAGCCTGGCCCAGCAGGGCTACAACCGCATCCCGCTGATGGCCGAGGCCTTCGCCGACCTCGAAACCCCGCTCTCGCTCTACCTCAAACTCGCGCACGGGCGCGGTGACGGCAGACACAGCTTCCTGCTCGAATCGGTGGTGGGCGGTGAGCGCTTCGGGCGCTACAGCTTCATCGGCCTGCCCGCGCGCACCCTGCTGCGCGCCAGCGGCTTCGGCGCCGAGGCCAAGACCGAGGTGGTGCGCGACGGCGCTGTCGTCGAGACCGCGCACGGCAACCCGCTGGACTTCATCGCCGCTTACCAGAAGCGCTTCAAGGTCGCTCTGCGCCCCGGTCTGCCGCGCTTCTGCGGCGGCCTGGCCGGCTACTTCGGCTACGACGCGGTGCGCCACATCGAGAAGAAGCTGGAGAACAGCTGCCCGCCCGACACCCTGGGCTGCCCCGACATCCTGCTGCTGCAGTGCGAAGAACTGGCGGTGATCGACAACCTCTCGGGCAAGCTCTACCTCATCGTGTACGCCGATCCGGCCCAGCCCGAGGCCTACGCCAACGCCAAGAAGCGGCTGCGCGAACTGCGCGAGGCGCTGAAGTACTCGGTGAGCGCGCCGGTGGTCAAGCCCAGCCAGAGCTACCCGGCCGAGCGCGACTTCGCCAAGGCCGACTACCTCGCGGCGGTCGAGCGCGCCAAGGAGCTCATCGCCGCCGGTGACTTCATGCAGGTGCAGGTGGGCCAGCGCATCAAGAAGCGCTACACCGAGTCGCCGCTGAGCCTGTACCGCGCGCTGCGCTCGCTCAACCCGTCTCCCTATATGTATTACTACCACTTCGGGGATTTCCACGTGGTGGGGGCTTCGCCGGAAATTCTGGTGCGCCAGGAGCACACGCCCGAGGGCCAGAAGATCACCATCCGCCCGCTGGCGGGCACGCGCCCGCGCGGCGCCACGCCCGAGCAGGACAAAGCCACCGAGACCGAGTTGGTCAACGACCCCAAGGAACGCGCCGAGCATGTGATGCTGATCGACCTGGCGCGCAACGACATCGGTCGCATCGCCAAGACCGGCAGCGTGAAGGTGACCGAGGCCTTCGCGGTGGAGCGCTACAGCCACGTGATGCACATCGTGAGCAACGTCGAGGGCATCCTGGTGGAGGGTCCGGACGGCCAGCCCGTGGGCAGCATGGACGTGCTCAAGGCCACCTTCCCGGCCGGCACGCTCACCGGCGCGCCCAAGGTGCATGCCATGGAGCTGATCGACCAGCTCGAGCCGACCAAGCGCGGCATCTACGGCGGCGCCTGCGGCTACCTGAGTTACGCCGGCGACATGGACGTGGCGATCGCGATCCGCACCGGCATCATCAAGGACCAGACGCTCTACGTGCAGGCCGCGGCCGGCGTGGTGGCCGACTCGGTGCCCGAGATGGAGTGGAGGGAAACCGAACACAAGGCGCGCGCGCTGCTGCGCGCCGCCGAACTGGTCGAGGAGGGCCTGGAATGAAGCCGATCCGCTTGCTCATGGTCGACAACTACGACTCGTTCACCTACAACATCGTGCAGTACTTCGGCGAACTCGGTGCCGAGGTCAGCGTGTTCCGCAACGACGAGATCACGCTGGAGGAGATCGATGCGCGCCTGGCCGCCGGTCAACTGGATCGCCTGGTGATTTCGCCAGGGCCGTGTTCGCCCGCCGAGGCCGGCATTTCGGTCGCGGCGATCCAGCACTTCGCGGGCAAGCTGCCCATCCTCGGTGTGTGCCTGGGGCACCAGAGCATCGGCGCGGCCTTCGGCGGCAAGATCGTTCGCGCGCAGGAGCTGATGCACGGCAAGACCTCGCCGATCACCACCACGCGCCAGGGCGTGTTCGCGAACCTGCCCGAGCAGTTCACCGTGAACCGCTACCACTCGCTGGCCATCGAGCGCGCGAGCTGCCCCGATTGCCTCGAGGTCACGGCCTGGACGCCGGATGGCGAGATCATGGGCGTGAAACACAAGACACTGGCGATCGAAGGCGTGCAGTTCCACCCCGAGAGCATCCTCACCGAGCACGGCCACGCCATGCTCAAGAACTTCCTGGAGCAGGCATGAACACCACCGTCGACTTGCGCAGCGACACCGTCACCCAACCCACCGCCGCCATGCGCGAGGCCATGATGGCCGCGCCCCTGGGCGACGACGTGTTCGGCGACGACCCCTCGGTGCAGGCGTTGCAGGAGCGCATCGCCGCCATCACCGGCAAGCAGGCCGCGCTCTTCATGCCCAGCGGCACGCAGAGCAACCTGTGCGCGATGCTGGCGCACTGCGAGCGCGGCGATGAGTACCTGGTGGGCCAGAACGCCCACACCTACCGCTACGAAGGTGGTGGCGCGGCGGTGCTGGGCAGCATCCAGCCGCAGCCGCTGGCGCAGAACGCCAGCGGGCAGATGCAGCTGGCCGACATCGCCGCCGCCATCAAGCCCGACGACCCGCACTTCGCCCGCACGCGCCTGCTGTGCCTGGAGAACACCTGGAACGGCCACCCCATGCCGGCCGACTACCTCGACGGCGCCACGGCGTTGGCGCGCGAGCACGGGCTGGCGGTGCACCTGGATGGCGCGCGCGTGTTCAACGCGGCGGTGGCGGCCGGTGGTGACCCTCGCCTCGGCGCAGGACCGCTCCAAGCCGAGGCAGCCCCCTCGGGGGGCAGCGACCCACACGCAGTGGGGGAGCGTGGGGGCGACCCTTACCAGACGGTGCGCGGCATCGTCGACCGCTTCGACAGCGTGTCGGTCTGCTTCAGCAAGGGCCTGGGCGCGCCCGTGGGTTCGGCCCTGTGCGGCTCGGAAGACCTGATCCGCCGCGCGCTGCGCTGGCGCAAGATGCTGGGCGGCGGGCTGCGCCAGTCGGGCCTGCTGGCGGCCGCCGCGCACCACGCGCTGGACCACCACGTGCGCCGCCTGGCCGACGACCATGCGCTCGCGCTGCGCCTGGCCCAGGGCCTGGCCGGCATCGAGGGCTTGAGCGTGCGCTCCGCGCAGACCAACATCGTGTTCGTCGATGTGGCCGGCGGGCGTGGGCCCGACCTGCTGGCCCACCTCGCGAAGGATGGCGTGCTCGCCACCGGCCTGATCGGGCTGCGTTTCGTGACACACCTCGACGTGGACACGGCCGGCATCGACCGCGCGATCGCGAGCACCCGGGCCTTCTTCGCGCAGGGCGGCACCGCGCCCGCCGCGCGCGCCGCCGGCACCGCCGTCTACTGAGCCGGAGCGTCCCATGCCCGATTGGCCGCAACTCCTGCTCTTCATCGTGGCCGGCTGGCTGCTCAACCTCACGCCCGGCCCGGACGTGCTCTACATCGTGAGCAACTCGCTGCGCGGCGGCGTGCGCGCCGGCATGGTGGCCGCGCTCGGCATCTTCGCGGGCTGCTTCGTGCATGTGGCGATCGCCACCGTCGGCCTGGGCGCCCTGCTGGCGGCCTCGGCCACGGCGTTCACGGTCGTCAAGTTCGTCGGCGCGGCCTACCTGCTGTGGATGGGCGTGCGCCTGCTGCGCGCGTCCACCCCGGGCTGGGCGCCCGACGCCGCCCCCGCCGAGCCGGACCTAGGCCGCGTGTTCCGCCGCGGCTTCCTCACCAACGTGCTCAACCCCAAGGTGGCGCTGTTCTTCCTGGCCTTCCTGCCGCAGTTCATCGCGCCCGACGCCAGCCACAAGACCCTGGCCTTCCTGGCCCTGGGCGTGCTGTTCAGCTTCAATGCCCTGCCCGTGACCTTGGGCTACGCCTGGCTCGCGGCCTGGGCCGCGAACCGCGTGAGCCTGGTGCGCCGCGCCATGCACTGGCTCGACCGCGCCGCCGGCGTGCTCTTCATCGGCTTCGGCCTGAAACTGGCCTTGACCGACCATCCCGCCCCGTAAAGAGACCCTTGGAGACCTTCATGTCACCCACCTCCGCACACAAGATCACCCCGCAGGAAGCGCTGCAGCGCACCATCGAGCACCGCGAGATCTTCCACGACGAGATGCTGCACCTCATGCGCCTGATCATGAGCGGCGAGATGTCGCCGGTCATGATGGCCGCCTTCATCACCGGCCTGCGCGTGAAGAAGGAAACCATCGGTGAGATCACCGCCGCCGCGCAGGTGATGCGCGAGTTCTCCACCAAGGTGCACGTGGCCGACAAGACCCACCTGGTCGACATCGTGGGCACCGGCGGCGACGGCTCGCACACCTTCAACATCTCCACCTGTTCCATGTTCGTGGCCGCCGCGGCCGGCGCGCGCGTGAGCAAACACGGTGGGCGCAGCGTCTCGAGCAAGAGTGGCAGCGCCGACGTGCTGGAGAGCCTGGGCGTCAACATCAACCTGCCGCCCGAGGCCATCGCGCGCTGCATCGAACAGGTCGGCGTGGGCTTCATGTTCGCGCCCAACCACCACCCCGCCATGAAGAACGTGGCCCCGGTGCGGCGCGAGCTCGGCATCAAGACCATCTTCAACATCCTGGGGCCGCTGACCAACCCGGCCTCGGCCCCCAACATCCTCATGGGCGTGTTCCACCCCGATCTGGTGGGCATCCAGGTGCGCGCGCTGCAGCGCCTGGGCGCCGAACACGCCGTGGTGGTGTACGGGCGCGACGGCATGGACGAGGTCTCGCTCGGCGCCGCCACGCTGGTCGGCGAACTCAAGAACGGTGAGATCACCGAATACGAAATCCACCCCGAGGACTTCGGCATGACCATGGCCAGCAGCCGCGCGCTGCGGGTGGAAACGCCCGAGGCCTCGCGCCAGATGCTGATGGGGGTGCTCGAAGGCCGCGACGACCCGGCCTTCAAGGCCGCCAGCGAGATCGTGGCGCTCAACGCCGGTGTGGCGCTGTACGCGGCCAACGTGGTCGCCGACATGGGCGAAGGCATCGCGCTGGCGCGGCGCACGCTCGCCGCCGGCGCGGCGCTGGCGGAACTCGAACAACTCAAGGCCTTCGTGGCCTGATCTGGAACACCGTCATGAGCGACATCCTGCAGAAGATCGTGGCCGTCAAGCACGAGGAAATCGCCGCCGCCCAGCGCAAGAAGCCGCTGGATGCGGTGCGTTTCGATGCCGAGAGCCGCGTGCTCACGCGCGATTTCGAGGGCGCGCTGCGCGCCAAGATCGCCGCCGGCCAGGCGGCCGTGATCGCCGAGGTCAAGAAGGCCAGCCCGAGCAAGGGCGTGTTGCGCGAAGACTTCATTCCCGCCGACATCGCGCAAAGCTACGCCGAAGGCGATGGCCAGGTGAGCGCGGCCTGCCTGTCGGTGCTGACCGACCGCCAGTTCTTCCAGGGCAGCCCCGATTTCCTCAAGCAGGCCCGCGCCAGCTGCGACCTGCCCGTGCTGCGCAAGGACTTCATGGTCGACCCCTACCAGGTCTATGAGGCCCGCGCCATGGGCGCCGACGCCATCCTGCTGATCGCCGCCTGCCTGGACGACGCCCGCATGGCCGAGCTCGAGGCCGTGGCCCTGGGCCTGAACATGGCCGTGCTGGTCGAGGTGCACGACCGCGCCGAACTGGAGCGCGCGCTGCGGCTCAAGACCCGCCTGGTCGGCATCAACAACCGCAACCTGCGCACCTTCGAGGTGACGCTGCGGACCACGCTGGACATGCTGCCCGATGTGCCGGCCGACCGCCTGTTGATCACCGAATCGGGCATCCTGGGCCGCGCCGACGTGCAGACCATGCGCGCGGCGGGGGTCAACGCCTTCCTGGTGGGCGAGGCTTTCATGCGCGCGCCCGAGCCCGGGCTGGCGCTGGCCGAGCTGTTCAACTGAGGTGGCGATGCAAGCCGGTTTCGACTGGGACGGGCCCGCGGTGACCCCCCATCTGTTGTCGGCCCAGCCGGCCGACTGGCCGGTGCAGCCGGGTTGGGCCGGTCTGGTGGACCATTTCTGGGCCTCGTCCCCGGGGCGCGGGTTGCAGGACTTTCTGGCCGAGCGGCTGGCGCAGGGGGCGGTGGTCTACCCGCCCAGGCCGCTGCGGGCCCTTGAACTCAGTGCCCCCGAGGCGGTTCGCGTGGTCATCCTGGGCCAGGACCCGTACCACGGCCCCGGACAGGCTGAAGGGTTGGCCTTTTCCGTGGCGCCCGGCGTCAAGACTCCGCCCAGCCTGCGCAACATGTTCCAGGAGCTGCAGCGCGATCTGGGTACGCCTGTGCCAGCCGACGGCTCGCTGGTGCGCTGGGCCCGGCAGGGTGTCCTGCTGCTCAACACCGGCCTGACGGTGGAGGACGGCCAGCCCGCCAGCCATGCCGGCCGGGGCTGGGAAGCCTTGACCGACGCCGTCATCCAGCACTGCGGCCACACCGGCGACCCCAAGGTGTTTCTGCTCTGGGGCGCCCATGCCCAGAAAAAGACGCCTTTGATCGACGCCCGGCGCCATCTCGTGCTCAGCGCCAACCACCCGTCGCCGCTGTCGGCCCGGCGCGGCCCCGTACCGTTCGTCGGCTGCGGCCATTTCGGGCAGGCCAACGCCTGGCTGGCCGGGCAGGGCCGGGCGCCGATCGCCTGGTGACGGAATGGGCAGCGGGGAGCGGGCGCCAAGTGCCACAAATCCATGGCATAATCGCGGGCTGCGCTATGGAGGGGTGGCCGAGTGGTTAAAGGCAGCAGACTGTAAATCTGCCCGCTTACGCGTACGCTGGTTCGAATCCAGCCTCCTCCACCAGCGATCGATGTGACGTGTTAGCAAATGGGATGTTTCGCCCAGAGGGTCGGTGCCGTGTGGTGCCGGTTAGGTCAGGCGGGAGTAGTTCAATGGTAGAACCCCAGCCTTCCAAGCTGATGACGCGGGTTCGATTCCCGTCTCCCGCTCCATGTCCCGTCGGTGGTTGGATGTGTTTTTGACAGGCGTTTGAGTTTTCAGGGGTGTCCGGTCCGCCGGGTGCCTTTGCCCATGTGGCTCAGTGGTAGAGCACTCCCTTGGTAAGGGAGAGGTCGCGGGTCCGATTCCCGCCATGGGCACCAGTGATATTCCTGCATTGTTCTGGTGTTTCGGCAATTTTGATTTTGGAGCTGAAAAATGGCAAAAGAGAAATTTGAGCGGACCAAGCCGCACGTGAACGTGGGCACGATTGGTCACGTGGACCATGGCAAGACGACGCTGACGGCGGCGATCACGACGGTGCTGGCGGCCAAGTTCGGCGGCGCGGCCAAGGCCTACGACCAGATCGATGCGGCACCGGAAGAGAAGGCGCGCGGCATCACGATCAACACCGCGCACGTGGAATACGAGACGGCCAACCGCCACTACGCCCACGTGGACTGCCCCGGCCACGCCGACTACGTCAAGAACATGATCACCGGTGCCGCCCAGATGGACGGCGCCATTCTGGTGTGCTCGGCCGCTGACGGCCCGATGCCCCAGACCCGCGAGCACATCCTGCTGGCGCGCCAGGTGGGCGTGCCTTACATCATCGTGTTCCTGAACAAGTGCGACATGGTCGACGACGCCGAGCTGCTCGAGCTGGTCGAGATGGAAGTGCGCGAGCTGCTGGACAAGTACGACTTCCCGGGCGACGCCACCCCCATCATCCACGGCTCGGCCAAACTCGCCCTGGAAGGCGACAAGGGCAAGCTGGGCGAAGAAGCCATCATGAAGCTGGCTGACGCGCTGGACACCTACATCCCCACGCCCGAGCGCGCGGTGGACGGTGCCTTCCTGATGCCGGTGGAAGACGTGTTCTCCATCTCGGGCCGCGGCACCGTGGTGACGGGCCGTATCGAGCGCGGCATCATCAAGGTCGGCGAAGAAATCGAGATCGTGGGCATCTCCGCCACGCAGAAGACGACCTGCACGGGCGTGGAGATGTTCCGCAAGCTGCTGGACCAGGGCCAGGCGGGCGACAACGTGGGTATCCTGCTGCGCGGCACCAAGCGCGAAGACGTGCAGCGCGGCCAGGTGCTGTGCAAGCCCGGCTCGATCAAGCCGCACACGCACTTCACGGGTGAGGTGTACGTGCTGTCCAAGGACGAAGGTGGCCGTCACACGCCGTTCTTCAACAACTACCGTCCGCAGTTCTATTTCCGCACGACCGACGTGACCGGCTCGATCGAGCTGCCCGAAGGCAAGGAAATGGTGATGCCGGGTGACAACGTGTCGATCACGGTCAAGCTGATCGCCCCGATCGCCATGGAAGAAGGCCTGCGCTTTGCCATCCGCGAAGGCGGCCGCACCGTCGGCGCCGGCGTCGTCGCAAAAATCATCGCGTAAGAAAAGCCCTTTGTGGGGCAGAAGCCAGTAGGGGTATAGCTCAATTGGCAGAGCGTCGGTCTCCAAAACCGAAGGTTGTAGGTTCGATTCCTACTGCCCCTGCCACCCGACAGGATGTCGCCGGAACCTGAAGCCAGGAACCTGAATCCACCCTGTTGAGTGGTTAACAAGCCCACCGAAGTCGTGAAGACCTCTGGTGGGCTTGCGTGTCTCAAGCTTTCGGGTTTTGGACGCGCCTTTTGATACGAATTGTCTGGATCCTCATGCGCACTTCCGAAGTTCAAACCGTCCACACCGGCGCCGACAAGGCCAAGCTGGCGGCGGCGATCGCGCTGTTGCTGGGCTCGTTCGTGGCGTTCTACCTGCTGTCCTCGCGCGGTGCGCTGGCGCAATGGGGTGCGCTGATCGTGCTGCTGGGCGCGGCCGTGGTGGTGTTCGCGGTGTCCGAGTCGGGCAAGCAGCTGATCGCCTTCGGCCGTGACGCCTGGCGTGAGGTCAAGAAGGTGGTCTGGCCGGCGCGCAAGGAGGCCATCCAGATGACGGCCTATGTGTTCGCGTTCGTGTTCGTGATGGCCCTGTTCCTGTGGCTGACCGACAAGACCGTCGAATGGCTGTTTTACGACCTGATCCTGGGCTGGAGGAAATGATGACCGAGCAACACAGTCCCGTGGCCGCTGAAGGCATGCGCTGGTACGTGGTCCATGCCTACTCCGGCATGGAAAAGGCGGCCGAGCGCAACATCGTCGAGCGCATCAACCGCGCCGGCATGCAAGACAAGTTTGGCCGCATCCTGGTCCCCACCGAAGAAGTGGTGGAGATGAAGAACGGCCAGAAGCGCACCACCGAGCGCAAGTTCTTCCCCGGCTACGTGCTGGTGGAAATGGTGATGGACGACGACACCTGGCACCTGGTGAAGCACACCAACAAGGTGACCGGTTTCGTGGGTGGCGCGAAGAACCGCCCGGCGCCGATCTCCGAGGAAGACGTTCAGAAGATCGTCAACCAGATGCAGGAAGGCACCGACAAGCCGCGCCACAAGGTCGAGTTCGTGGTCGGCGAGTACGTGCGCGTCAAGGAAGGTCCGTTCACCGACTTCAACGGCACCGTCGAAGAAGTCAACTACGAGAAGAACAAGATGCGCGTGTCGGTGACCATCTTCGGTCGTGCCACGCCGGTGGAGCTGGAATTCAGCCAGGTCGAAAAGACCTGAATCTTTCGTGGCACAGGCGGGTCGGCCCGACGCCTGTGCCATTGTTTCTTTCCCGGGTCCCCAACCGCGAGGAGGTTGTCTTGATGGCAACCGTCTGCACTCGCAGGAGCTAAAAAATGGCGAAAAAAATCGTCGGCTTCATCAAGCTGCAAGTGCCAGCTGGTAAGGCCAACCCCTCTCCCCCGATCGGTCCGGCGCTGGGTCAGCGCGGCCTGAACATCATGGAGTTCTGCAAGGCGTTCAACGCCCAGACCCAGGGCGTCGAGCCCGGTCTGCCGCTGCCCGTGGTGATCACGGCCTTCGCGGACAAGAGCTTCACCTTCATCATCAAGACGCCGCCCGCGACGACCCTGATCAAGAAGGCCATCAAGCTGGACAAGGGCTCCTCGGTGCCCAACAAGAACAAGGTCGGCAAGATCACCCGGGCCCAGCTCGAAGAGATCGCCAAGACCAAGATGAAGGACATGACCGCTGCCGATGTGGACGCTGCTGTGCGCACCATCGCCGGTTCGGCTCGCTCGATGGGCGTGATTGTGGAGGGCGTGTAAATGGCGAAGCTGACCAAAAAACAGAAAGCCTTCGAAGGCAAGGTCGACAGCAACAAGCTGTACAGCCTGACCGACGCCCTGGCGATCATCAAGGAATGCGCGAACGCCAAGTTCGATGAGTCCATCGACGTGGCGATCCAGCTGGGCGTGGATGCCAAGAAGTCGGACCAGGTGGTGCGTGGCGCCGTCGTGATGCCCAACGGCACCGGCAAGACCAAGCGCGTGGCCGTGTTCGCCCAAGGCGCCAAGGCCGAAGAAGCCAAGGCCGCCGGTGCCGACATCGTCGGCATGGACGACCTCGCCGCCGACATCAAGGCCGGCAACATGAACTTCGACGTGGTCATCGCCTCGCCGGACGCCATGCGCATCGTCGGTACCCTGGGTCAGGTGCTGGGCCCGCGCGGCCTGATGCCCAACCCCAAGGTCGGCACCGTGACGCCCGATGTGGCACAAGCCGTGCGCAACGCCAAGGCGGGCCAGGTGCAGTTCCGCGTCGACAAGGCCGGCATCGTGCACGGCACGATCGGCCGCCGCTCGTTCGACGCCGACAAGCTCCAGGGCAACCTGGTGGCGCTGCTCGACGCGCTGACCAAGGCCAAGCCCGCCACCAGCAAGGGTGTGTACCTGCGCAAGGTGGCGGTGTCGTCGACGATGGGTGTGGGCGTCCGCGTGGACACCCAGTCCATCTCGGCGTAATCGCAAGAAATTCGGGCCCTTCGGGGCCTGGGTGTGGTGGGCCCCGGGCTGGCGAAAGCCGATCCGGGGGCCATCCAAGACCGTTGGTGCTGGTGCAAGCCGGCTTAATTGTGACAAGCCAACGCAGATGGCGATCCCGCTGCAGATGGAATCCGTTCCGAAACAGTTGAATCGCTGCAATGAGGCGTGCCCCAGGTCTTGAAGGACCGAGGGCACATTTAAGGAGTAGACCTTGAGTCTGAATCGCAGTGAGAAAGAAGCGGTCATTTCCGAAGTGACCAGCCTCGCCGCAAAAGCTCAAACGCTCGTGATGGCGGAATACCGTGGCATCACGGTCGCGAACATGGACAAACTGCGCGTGACAGCCCGCAGCAATGGTGTGAGCCTGAGTGTGTTGAAGAACACCCTGGCCCGCCGTGCGGTGGCTGGCAGCCCGTTTGAAGTGGCCGCTGACCAGATGACCGGCCCGCTGATCTATGGCTTCTCTGAAGACGCTGTGGCCGCCGCGAAGGTGGTGGCCGATTTCGCGAAAACCAACGACAAGCTGGTGATCCGCGGCGGTGTGTACGGAGGCAAGGCCCTGGACGTCAACGGCGTGAAGACGCTTGCCAGCATTCCTTCGAAGGAAGTCCTGTTGGCGCAGCTGTGTGGCTTGCTGATGTCGCCCATTTCGCGCACGGCCGTGGTGCTGGGCGCGCTGGCGGCCAAAAAAGGCGAAGGCGCTGCCGCACCGGCAGCCGAAGAAGCGGCTGCTGCCTGAGTGGCGCGGCACTTTCATTCAAACCAATTGTTAGGAAATCAAAATGGCATTCGATAAAGACGCATTTTTGACCGCGCTGGACAGCATGACGGTCATGGAACTCAACGAACTGGTGAAAGCCATCGAAGAGAAGTTTGGTGTGAGCGCTGCCGCCATGGCCGCTCCTGCTGCCGGCGGCGCTGGCGGTGGTGCTGCCGCAGCCGCTGAAGAGAAGACCGAATTCAACGTCGTGCTGGTCGAAGCCGGCGCGAACAAGGTCTCCGTCATCAAGGCCGTGCGCGAAATCACCGGCCTGGGCCTCAAGGAAGCCAAGGACCTGGTCGACGGCGCACCGAAGAACGTCAAGGAAGCGATCGCCAAGGCCGACGCCGAAGCCGCTGTCAAGAAGCTGGTGGAAGCCGGCGCCAAGGCCGAGCTGAAGTAATTCGCCCGGTTTCAGGGGCTGGAGTGCTCGACAAGGGCCTCCAGCCTTTGGTGCTTTCAGAGCACACCCAAAAGCCCGTCTCACGAAACGGCTTTTGAGTGTTTTGTTGAAACACCGCTAAGCAGATTTTTCGAGTCTTCTTAGCAGTGTTTTCTGACCCCGACTGCAGAAAACGACTTGGTTCGGGCCTGTGTGCAATGCACAGGCCGTCCGCCAATGGTTGGTAGAGGCCAGCCACCAAGAAAGCCACCAGGAATCCGTCCCTGGTAGGCAAGACAGTCGCCGCAGACCTCAAGCCCGGAGATCTCATGGCCTCAGCATCGAAATACTCATACACCGAACGCAAGCGCATCCGCAAGAGCTTTGGTACCCGCGAAAACGTCCTCGCGATTCCTTACCTCCTGCAAATGCAGAAGGACGCGTACACCGCGTTCCTGCAAGCCGACAGCGCACCGAAGAAACGCACCAACGAAGGCCTGCAGGCCGCGTTCGAGGCCGCTTTCCCCATCGTCTCCCACAACGGTTTCGTGGAGATGAAGTTCGTCGAGTACAACCTGGCCAAGCCCGCGTTCGACGTGCGCGAATGCCAGACCCGCGGCCTGACCTTCGCGTCCGCCGTGCGTGCTCGCGTCCAGCTGATCATCTATGACCGCGAGTCCTCGACCGCGCAATCCAAGGTGATCAAGGAAGTGAAGGAGCAAGAGGTCTACATGGGCGAAGTGCCCCTGATGACCGAGAAGGGCTCCTTCATCATCAACGGCACCGAGCGCGTGATCGTGTCTCAGTTGCACCGTTCGCCGGGTGTGTTCTTCGAACACGACAAGGGCAAGACGCACAGCTCGGGCAAGCTGCTGTTCTCCGCTCGCATCATTCCGTACCGCGGCTCCTGGCTCGACTTCGAATTCGATCCGAAGGACGTGCTGTTCTTCCGCGTCGACCGTCGCCGCAAGATGCCGGTCACCATCCTGCTCAAGGCCATCGGCCTGACGCCGGAAGCCATCCTGGCCAACTTCTTCGTCAACGACCACTTCCGCCTGATGGACAGCGGCGCGCAGATGGCCTTCGTGCCCGAGCGCCTGCGCGGTGAAGTGGCGCGTTTCGACATCACCGACAAGAGCGGCAAGGTCGTGGTCGCCAAGGACAAGCGCATCACCGTGCGCCACACCCGCGAACTCGAGCAGTCGGGCACCACGCACATCAGCGTGCCGGAAGATTTCATGATCGGCCGCGTCGTGGCGCGCAACATCGTGGACACCGACACCGGCGAGATCATCGCCAAGGCCAACGAAGAGCTGACCGAAGCGCTGCTGAAGAAGCTGCGCACCGCCGGCGTGCAGGACCTGCAGTGCCTGTACACCAACGAACTCGATCAGGGCGCCTACATCTCGCAGACCCTGCGCATCGACGAAACCGCCGACGAGTTCGCCGCGCGCGTGGCGATCTACCGCATGATGCGCCCCGGCGAGCCGCCGACCGAAGACGCCGTGCAGGCCCTGTTCCACCGCCTGTTCTACAACCCGGACACGTACGACCTGTCGCGCGTGGGCCGCATGAAGTTCAACGCCCGCGTGGGCCGCGACGAATCCACCGGCCCCATGGTGCTGTCCAACGACGACATCCTGGCCGTGGTCAAGATCCTGGTGGACCTGCGCAACGGCCGTGGCGAAGTCGATGACATCGACCATCTGGGCAACCGCCGCGTGCGCTGCGTCGGCGAACTGGCCGAAAACCAGTACCGCACCGGCCTGGCCCGCATCGAGAAGGCCGTGAAGGAACGCCTCGGCCAGGCCGAGCAAGAGCCGCTGATGCCGCACGACCTGATCAACTCCAAGCCGATTTCCGCGGCGCTTAAGGAGTTCTTCGGTGCGTCGCAGCTGTCGCAGTTCATGGACCAGACCAACCCGCTCGCCGAGATCACGCACAAGCGCCGCGTCTCGGCCCTGGGCCCGGGCGGTCTGACCCGCGAACGCGCCGGCTTCGAAGTGCGCGACGTGCACGTGACCCACTACGGCCGCGTCTGCCCGATCGAAACGCCGGAAGGCCCGAACATCGGTCTGATCAACTCGCTGGCCCTGTACGCGCGCCTGAACGAATACGGCTTCATCGAAACGCCGTACCGCCGCGTGATCGATGGCAAGGTGACGAACCAGATCGACTACCTGTCGGCCATCGAAGAAGGCAAGTACGTCATCGCCCAGGCCAACGCCGCGCTCGACGCCGAAGGCCGCCTGACCGGTGACCTGATCTCCGCGCGTGAAAAGGGTGAATCGATCCTGACGCCGGCCGACACCATCCAGTACATGGACGTGTCGCCCGCGCAGATCGTCTCCGTGGCCGCCTCGCTGGTGCCGTTCCTCGAGCACGACGATGCGAACCGCGCGCTGATGGGCGCCAACATGTCGCGCCAGGCCGTGCCCGTGCTGCGTCCCGAGAAGCCCCTGGTGGGCACCGGCATCGAGCGCGTGGCCGCGATCGACTCCGGCACCGTCGTCACCGCCAAGCGCGGCGGCGTGGTCGACTACGTGGACGCGACCCGCATCGTGATCCGCGTGAACGACGCTGAAGCCGTGGCCGGTGAAGTGGGTGTGGACATCTACAACCTCATCAAGTACCAGCGCTCCAACCAGAACACCAACATCCACCAGCGTCCCATCGTCAAGAAGGGCGACAAGCTGGCCTCGGGTGACGTGATCGCCGACGGCGCGTCGACCGACCTGGGTGAGATCTCGATCGGGCAGAACATGCTGATCGCCTTCATGCCCTGGAACGGCTACAACTTCGAAGATTCGATCCTGATCTCCGAACGCGTGGTCGCCGACGACCGCTACACCTCGATCCACATCGAGGAACTGGTGGTCATGGCGCGCGACACCAAGCTGGGCGCGGAAGAAATCACCCGCGACATCCCCAACCTGGCCGAGCAGCAGCTCAACCGCCTGGACGACTCCGGCATCATCTACGTGGGCGCCGAAGTGCTGCCCGGCGACGTGCTGGTGGGCAAGGTCACGCCCAAGGGCGAGACCACGCTGACGCCCGAAGAGAAGCTGCTGCGCGCGATCTTCGGCGAGAAGGCCTCCGACGTGAAGGACACCTCGCTGCGCGTGGATCAGGGCTCGCAAGGCACCGTGATCGACGTGCAGGTGTTCACCCGCGAGGGCATCACGCGCGACAAGCGCGCCCAGCAGATCATCGACGACGAACTCAAGCGCTTCCGCCTGGACCTCAACGACCAGCTGCGCATCGTGGAAGCCGACGCCTTCGACCGGATCGAGAAGCTGCTGACCGGCAAGATCGCCAACGGTGGCCCGAAGAAGCTGTCCAAGGGCACGACCATCGACAAGGCCTACCTGGACGACGTCGAGAAGTACCACTGGTTCGACATCCGCCCGGCCGACGAGACCGTGGCCGCCCAGCTCGAGTCCATCAAGAACTCGATGGAGCAGACGCGCCACAGCTTCGACCTCGCGTTCGAAGAGAAGCGCAAGAAGCTCACGCAGGGCGACGAGCTGCCCGCTGGCGTGCTCAAGATGGTCAAGGTCTACCTGGCCGTCAAGCGCCGCCTGCAGCCGGGTGACAAGATGGCCGGCCGCCACGGCAACAAGGGCGTGGTCTCCAAGATCGTGCCCGTGGAGGACATGCCTCACATGGCCGACGGCACCCCCGCCGACATCGTGCTCAACCCGCTGGGCGTGCCTTCGCGCATGAACGTGGGCCAGGTGCTCGAAGTCCACCTGGGCTGGGCCGCCAAGGGCCTGGGCCAGCGCATCGGCGACATGCTGCAAGCCGAGGCCAAGGTGGCCGAGCTGCGCAAGTTCCTCGAGACCGTCTACAACTCGGCTGGCAAGAAGGAAACCCTGGCCGCGCTGAGCGATGCCGAGGTGATCGAGATGGCCGAGAACCTGCAGACCGGCGTGCCGTTCGCCACCCCGGTGTTCGACGGTGCCTCGGAAGACGAGATCCGCGCGATGCTCAAGCTGGCCTACCCGGACGACATCGCTCAACTCAAGGGCCTGACCGAGACCCGCACCCAGGCGCAGCTGTACGACGGCCGCACGGGTGACGCCTTCGAGCGCAAGACCACCGTGGGCTACATGCACTTCCTGAAGCTGCACCACTTGGTCGACGACAAGATGCACGCCCGTTCCACCGGCCCGTACTCGCTCGTGACCCAGCAGCCGCTGGGCGGCAAGGCGGAGTTCGGGGGCCAGCGCTTCGGCGAAATGGAAGTGTGGGCGCTGGAAGCCTACGGCGCTTCGTACATCCTGCAGGAAATGCTCACCGTCAAGTCCGACGACGTGCAAGGCCGCACCAAGGTGTACGAATCCATCGTCAAGGGCGAGCACACGATCGACGCGGGCATGCCCGAGTCGTTCAACGTGCTGGTCAAGGAAATCCGCTCGCTCGGTATCGACATCGAGCTGGAACGTTCCTGATTCACCGAACTTAAGGAAAGCAACCCATGAAATCTTTGCTCGACCTGTTCAAGCAGTTCACGCCCGACGAGCACTTCGATGCGATCCGCATCGGCCTGGCCTCGCCGGAAAAAATCCGCTCGTGGTCCTTCGGTGAAGTCAAGAAGCCCGAGACCATCAACTACCGCACGTTCAAGCCCGAGCGCGACGGCCTGTTCTGCGCCAAGATCTTCGGTCCCATCAAGGACTACGAATGCCTGTGCGGCAAGTACAAGCGCCTCAAGCACCGCGGTGTCATCTGCGAGAAGTGCGGCGTTGAAGTCACGCAGACCAAGGTGCGTCGCGAGCGCATGGGTCACATCGACCTGGCCGCGCCCTGCGCCCACATCTGGTTCCTGAAGTCGCTGCCGTCGCGCCTGGGCCTGATCCTGGACATGACGCTGCGCGACATCGAACGCGTGCTGTACTTCGAAGCGTATGTGATCGTCGATCCGGGCATGACCCCGCTGAAGAAGTTCGCGATCATGAGCGAGGACGACTACGACGCCAAGCGCAAGGAATTCGGCGACGAATTCATCGCCAAGATGGGCGCCGAGGGCATCAAGGAACTGCTGCAGGCGATCGACCTCGACATCGAGATCGAGAAGCTGCGCAACGACCTGACCGGCTCCGAACTCAAGATCAAGAAGAACGCCAAGCGCCTGAAGGTGCTGGAAGCCTTCAAGAAGTCCGGCATCAAGCCCGAGTGGATGGTGCTCGACGTGCTGCCCGTGCTGCCGCCGGACCTGCGTCCGCTGGTGCCGCTGGACGGCGGCCGCTTCGCGACCTCCGACCTGAACGACCTGTACCGCCGCGTCATCAACCGCAACAGCCGCCTGCGCCGCCTGCTCGAACTCAAGGCGCCCGAGATCATCGCGCGCAACGAGAAGCGCATGCTGCAGGAAGCCGTGGACTCGCTGCTGGACAACGGCCGCCGTGGCAAGGCCATGACGGGCGCCAACAAGCGCGCGCTGAAGTCGCTGGCAGACATGATCAAGGGCAAGAGCGGCCGCTTCCGCCAGAACTTGCTGGGCAAGCGCGTCGACTACTCGGGCCGTTCGGTCATCGTGGTCGGCCCCACGCTCAAGCTGCACCAGTGCGGCCTGCCCAAGCTGATGGCGCTCGAACTGTTCAAGCCTTTCATCTTCTCGCGCCTGGAAGCCATGGGCATCGCGACCACCATCAAGGCCGCGAAGAAGGAAGTGGAAGCCGGCACGCCGGTGGTGTGGGACATCCTGGAAGAGGTGATCAAGGAACACCCGGTGATGCTCAACCGCGCACCGACGCTGCACCGCCTGGGCATCCAGGCGTTCGAGCCGATCCTGATCGAAGGCAAGGCGATCCAGCTGCACCCGCTGGTCTGCGCGGCCTTCAACGCCGACTTCGACGGTGACCAGATGGCCGTTCACGTGCCGCTGTCCGTGGAAGCCCAGCTCGAAGCCCGCACGCTGATGCTGGCCTCGAACAACATCCTGTTCCCGGCCAACGGCGAACCCTCCATCGTGCCGTCGCAAGACGTGGTGCTGGGTCTGTACTACGCCACCCGCGAGCGCATCAACGCCAAGGGCGAAGGCATGTACTTCGCCGACCTGGCCGAGCTGCAGCGCGCGCTGGACAACGGTGTGGTCGAGATCACCTCGAAGATTGCCGTGCGCCTGACCCAGCACACGCTGGACAAGGCCAGCGGCGAATTCGTGGCCTCCACCTCGCTGGTGGACACCACGGTCGGTCGTGCGCTGCTGTCCGAGATCCTGCCGCGTGGCCTGCCCTTCGAGGTGCTGAACAAGGCGCTGAAGAAGAAGGAAATCTCGCGCCTGATCAACACCTCGTTCCGCAAGTGCGGTCTGAAGGAAACCGTCGTGTTCGCCGACAAGCTGCTCCAGAACGGTTTCCGTCTGGCCACGCGCGCCGGCATCTCGATCGCCGTGGACGACATGCTGGTGCCCAAGGAAAAGCCGGCCATCATCGACCGCGCCGAAAACGAGGTGAAGGAAATCGCCCAGCAGTACGCCTCCGGTCTGGTGACCGCGGGCGAGCGCTACAACAAGGTGGTGGACATCTGGGGCAAGGCCGGTGACGAGATCTCCAAGGTCATGATGGCCCAGCTGGCCAAGCAGAAGACCACCGACCGCAGCGGCAAGGAAGTGGACCAGGAGTCGTTCAACTCCATCTACATGATGGCCGACTCGGGCGCCCGCGGTTCCGCGGCGCAGATCCGCCAGCTGGCCGGCATGCGCGGCCTGATGGCCAAGCCTGACGGCTCGATCATTGAGACCCCCATCACGGCGAACTTCCGTGAAGGCCTCAACGTGTTGCAGTACTTCATCTCCACCCACGGCGCCCGAAAGGGTCTGGCCGACACGGCGCTGAAGACGGCCAACTCCGGCTACCTCACTCGCCGTCTGGTGGATGTGACGCAGGATCTGGTGGTCAACCAGCAGGATTGCGGCACGTCCAATGGCACGCTGATGCGCGCCATCGTCGAGGGCGGTGAAGTGATCGAGTCGCTGCGCGACCGCATCCTGGGCCGCACCACGGCCGAGGAGGTGATCCACCCGGAAACGCGCCAGATGCTGGTGCCCGCCGGCGAGATGCTCGACGAAGACCTGCTCGACGTGCTCGAAGCCGCCGCGGTGGACGAAGTGAAGGTGCGCACCGCGCTGACCTGCGAAACCCGCTTCGGCATCTGCGCCAAGTGCTACGGCCGCGACCTGGGCCGCGGTGGCCTGGTCAACATCGGCGAAGCGGTCGGCGTGATCGCCGCGCAGTCGATCGGCGAACCCGGCACGCAGCTGACCATGCGCACCTTCCACATCGGTGGTGCAGCGTCGCGCGCGGCGGTGGCCTCCAGCGTGGAAGCCAAGTCCAGCGGCGTGATCGGCTTCAACGCCACCATGCGCTACGTGACCAACACCAAGGGTGAGCTGGTCGTGATCGCGCGTTCGGGCGAGATCGTCATTCACGACGAACACGGCCGTGAGCGCGAGCGCCACAAGGTGCCTTACGGTGCGATCCTGTCGGTCAAGGCCGACCAGACCATCAAGGCCGGTGCGATCCTGGCGGACTGGGATCCGCTGACGCGCCCGATCATCACGGAATTCGCCGGTCAGGTGAAGTTCGAGAACGTCGAGGAAGGCCTCACCGTGCGCAAGCAGGTGGACGATGTCACCGGCCTGTCCACCCTGGTGGTGATCGATCCGAAGCGCCGCGGCGTGGCCAAGGTGGTCCGTCCGCAGGTCAAGCTGATCGACGGCTCGGGCAACGAGGTGAAGATCCCCGGCACCGACCACTCGGTGACCATCGGCTTCCAGATCGGTTCGCTGATCCAGGTGCGCGACGGCCAGGACGTGGGCCCCGGCGAAGTGCTGGCGCGCATCCCGGTCGAAGGCCAGAAGACGCGAGACATCACCGGCGGTCTGCCGCGGGTGGCCGAGCTGTTCGAAGCCCGCAGCCCGAAGGACAAGGGCATGCTGGCCGAGATGACCGGCACCGTGTCGTTCGGCAAGGAGACCAAAGGCAAGGTTCGCCTGCAGATCACCGATCCCGAAGGCAAGGTGTGGGACGACCTCATCCCCAAGGAAAAGAACATCCTGGTGCACGAAGGCCAGGTGGTCAACAAGGGCGAGAGCGTGGTGGACGGCCCGGCCGATCCGCAAGACATCCTGCGCCTGCTGGGCATGGAAGAGCTGGCCCGCTACATCGTCGACGAAGTGCAGGACGTCTACCGCCTGCAGGGCGTGAAGATCAACGACAAGCACATCGAGGTGATCGTTCGCCAGATGCTGCGCCGTGTGGTCGTCGACAGCGTGGGTGATTCCAGCTACATCGCCGGTGAACAGGTCGAGCGCTCGGAAATCCTCAACACCAACGACGCGCTGCGTGCCGATGGCAAGCTGCCGGCGGTGTACAGCAACATCCTGCTGGGCATCACCAAGGCCTCGCTGTCCACCGACTCGTTCATCTCGGCCGCTTCCTTCCAGGAAACCACCCGGGTGCTGACCGAAGCGGCCATCATGGGCAAGCGCGACGAACTGCGTGGTCTGAAGGAAAACGTGATCGTGGGTCGTCTGATCCCGGCCGGTACCGGCATGGCCTACCACGAGGCGCGCAAGGTCAAGGAGAAGATGGACGACGAAGAACGCCGTGCCATCGCCGAAGCCGACGCGATCTCGCTGGCTGCCGACCAGGCCGATCAGGCCGACGCATCGAGCACCCACGACGCCGAGTAAGCAAGCCCACCCCTGCGGCGCTATGCGCCGCCCCCTCAAGGGGGCAACACCTGCGGCCCGGCAAAGCCGGTTCCGCGGTGTTTCTGGACAGGGGCACTTTCGCCTTCGAGCCAACAGAAGCCCCCGGTCATCCGACCGGGGGCTTTTTTCATGGCGCGCGCGCAGGCACGGGTGATGCCCTGCGGGGTATATTGGCCGCGCTTGCCGCACGGCAGGCGGTTCAACACCAACAACAAGGAGTTCCAAACATGTCCGTCTCGCTGTGGGTCTTCCTGGCCGTGGGCCTGGTGCTGTTCTTCTGGGCCGTGGGTGCCTACAACCGGCTGGTGCGCCTGAAAAACGCGATCGCCAACGCGTTTGGCCAGATCGACGTGCAGCTCAAGCGGCGTTACGACCTGATTCCCAACCTGGTGGAGGTGGCGCGCCGCTACCTGGCCCACGAAGCCCAGACGCTGGAGGCGGTGATCGCGGCGCGCAACCAGGCGCGCACGGCCGAGCAGACGGCGGCCGGCAGCCCGCTCAACGCCGGGGCGCTCGGCGCCCTGGCCGGGGCCGAACAGGCTCTGGGCGGCGCGCTGGGCAAGCTGTTCGCGGTGGTCGAGGACTACCCCGATCTCAAGGCCGACCAGAACATGCGCGAGCTCAGCGAGGAGCTCACCAGCACCGAGAACCGCGTCGGTTTCGCGCGCCAGGCCTACAACGACCACGTGCTCGAGTTCAACGACGCCGCCGCCCAGTTCCCCACGCTGCTCATTGCGCGGCTGTTCGGCTTCCAGCCTTTGACCATGCTGGCGTCCACCACGAGCGAAGCCGAACGCGAGGCCCTGCGCATCCAGCTGTAATGCGCTTCTTCGAATTCCAGCGCGACGCCCGGGGTGAGACCCGGCGCCTGCTGTTCGCGTTCGGCCTCACCGTGCTGTTGCTGCTGGTGGCGGTGAACGCCGCGCTGGCCCTGGCCTGGGGCCTGAGCTGGGGATTCTGGATGCCCGGCGAACTGCGCTTCCCCCGCTATTTCTTCTCCGTCAACACCGGGGTCACGCTGCTCTTCGTGCTGGGGGGCTGGTGGGTGGAGACCTCCCGCCTGGCCGACGGCGGCGGGGCGCGCCTGGCCGAGCAGATGGGGGCGCGGCCCGCGCAGCCTTCGGGCGACCTCGACGAACAGCGCTTCTGCAACATCGTCGACGAAATGGCGATTTCATCGGGCCTGAAACGGCCGCAGGCCATGGTGCTGGCGCGCGACCAAGGCATCAACGCCTTCGCGGCCGGCTGGGACGAGAACGACGCGGTGGTGGCCGTGACCCAGGGCGCGCTCGACCACCTGACCCGAGACGAACTGCAGGGCCTGGTGGCGCACGAGTTCAGCCACATCGGTGAAGGCGATACGCGCCTGAACATGCGGCTGGTCGGCATGGTGTTCGGGCTGGAGATGCTGTTTCGCATGGGCCAGGACCTGGCCGAGCTCGACAGCCGGGACCGGCGCTGGATCACGGCCCTGATCGGCCTCGCCATCATGGCCGCAGGCTGGCTGGGCTGGCTCGCCGGCCACGCGTTGCAGGCCGCCGTCTCGCGCCAGCGCGAGTACCTGGCCGACGCGCGCGCCGTGCAATGGACGCGCAGCCGCGACGGCCTGGGTGGCGTGCTGCGCAAGGTGCTGAGCCAGCAGCGCGAAGGGGTGGTGCCGCGCCAGGTGGGCTCGATGGTGCAGCACATGCTGCTGGTGGCGAACGCGGGCGGCAAGACCGAGCACTGGCTCGACTCGCACCCGCCGCTGGCCCAACGCATCCGCCGCATCTATGGCCGTGACATGGGGCCGCTGCCCCTGCTGAGAGAGGACGAACCCGCCACCCCGTCCCGCGCTGTGTGACACTCGCGGTCTTCGCTTTGTCTGCGCTTGCCACGGAACCTGCCTTGACCGCTCCGGCCCCCCCGACCTCCACCGCTCCCGGCCTCCAGGGTCCCACCCTGGCGACCCAGTTGCGCCACACCGCGGGCTGCGTGCTCGCGGTCGAGCAGGGGCGTTCGCTGAGCGAGGTGCTGCCCGAGCTGGTGCCCGCGCTGCGGCCGGGCGTGCAGGCGCTCACTTTCCACGCCTTGCGCCACCTCGGGACGGCGCGCGCCCTGGTGAACCAGTTGGTGGAGCGCAAGCCGGCGCCACCGGTGCAGGCCCTGATGTCCAGCGCGGTGGCCTTGCTGCTGGACGCGACCGACGAACATGCCCCGCGTTACCCGGCGCACACGGTGGTGAACCAGGCGGTGGAAGCCGCCCGCCAGGACCGCCGCACCGAGCGCCAGGCGGCGTTCGTCAACGCCTGCCTGCGCCGCTTCCTGCGCGAGCGCGAGGCGCTGCTGGCGCATGTGGCGGCCGACCCGGTTGCGCGCTGGAACCACCCGTTGTGGTGGATCGAGCGCCTGCAGCGCGACCACCCCGAGCACTGGCGCGCCATCCTGGAGGCCAACAACCAGCCCGGCCCCATGGCCTTGCGCGTGAACTGCCGCCGCGTGGAGCGCGCCGCCTACCAGCAGGCCCTGGAAGCCATCGGCCTCACCGCCACCCCCACGGGCAGCGATGGCCTGGTGCTGGACGCCCCGCAGCCGGTCGAGCGCCTGCCCGGTTTTGCCCAGGGCCATTGTTCGGTGCAGGACGCCGCCGCCCAGATGGCGGCCGACCAGTTGCTCGAAGGCCGGACCTGGACCGCGGCCGACCGCGTGCTCGACGCCTGCGCCGCCCCTGGCGGCAAGACCGCCCATTTGCTCGAACGCGCCGACCTGAACCTGCTGGCGCTCGACGTGGACCCGCGCCGCTGCGAGCGCATCGAAGACACCTTGCAGCGCCTGGGACTGCAAGCCACGGTGCGCAGCGCCGATGCCGCAAAACCCGCCGCCTGGTGGGACGGCCAGCCGTTCGACGCCATCCTGCTCGACGCGCCTTGCACCGCCTCGGGCATCGTGCGCCGCCATCCGGACGTGCGCTGGCTGCGCCGCGCCAGCGACGTGGATGCGCTGGTGCGCCACGCAGCGCGGCCTGCTCGAAGCCCTCTGGCCGCTGCTCAAACCCGGTGGCCGGCTGGTCTACGCCACCTGCTCGGTGTTCCGCGCCGAAGGCGACGGGCAGGTCCAGTCGTTCCTTGTGCGCCACACCGACGCGCTTCATCGGCCTTCGCCGGGGCATTTGCTGCCCGGTTCGGCCGCCCCGTCGGGGGAGTTCAACGACAATCCTCCAGGTGGATACGACGGTTTCTTCTATGCCCGCATCGACAAGGCCCTGCCTTGACCGACCGCCCATCGCCACCCGCCGGACCCGCGCCGTGAACCGATGGCGTGGGTTTGTCCTGGGGCTGGCGCTGTCGCTGCTGGCGTTCTGGCCCGCGCACGCCCAGGCCCCGCTGGTGGAGCAGCTCGGTCTGCAGCGCACCCCCGAAGCGCTGTTCCTCTCGGCCCGCATGGAGCTCCAGCCCGCGCCGGTGGTCGAAGACGCCCTGTACAAGGCCGTTCCCCTCTATTTCGTGTGGCATGCCGACGTTTACCGTGCCCGCTGGTACTGGACCGACAAGCGCGTGGCGAGTGCCACGCGCACGCTGCGCCTGGCCTACCAGCCGCTCACCCGGCGCTGGCGCGTGAGCCTGTCCAACGAGACCGCCGCCGCCTCCGGCGGGGCCGGCCTGCAGTACGCCCTGCACCAGAACTTCGACTCCCTCAACGAGGCGCTGGCCGGCGTGGGCCGCGTGGCCCGCTGGAAGCTGGCCGACGCGGCGCGGCTCGAACCCGATGCCGAGCATGAAGTCGAGTTCTCGTTCCGGCTGGATCTGACCCTGCTGCCCCGGCCGTTCCAGATCGGCATGGCCAACCAGCCCGAATGGACCGTGGAAGTCCGCCAGACCCTGCCGGTGCCCGGGCGGGCGGAGGCCGACAAGGCCCCGGACCACACGGCCGGCGGCGTTCACGCCGTCGAGCTCACCGGCGAACCCAGCGTGCGCGAGCCCACGCGCTAGCGGCCATGTCCAGCGTGCGCGGCCCGCGCGGCCAGGACCCCATCGTGACCCCGGTCCACACCACCGCCCCCAAGACCAAGCCCGCCGCTGTGCGCTGGGCCATCGGCGCCGGACTGGTGTTCATGACCGGCGTGGGCATGGTGCTGCTGTTCCTGCTCACCCTGGCCACCAACAACCGCGCGTTCTACGAGCAGAACTTCAACTGGCTGGTCGGCATCAACGTGGCGGTGGCGGCCTTCCTGTTGCTCGTCATCCTGTGGCTGGCCCTGCGCCTGGCCCTGCGCCTGAAACGCGGCAAGTTCGGCAGTCGGCTGCTGATCAAGCTCGCCGCCATCATCGGCCTGGTCGGCATCCTGCCGGGTTTGCTGATCTACACCGTGTCCTACCAGTTCGTTTCGCGCTCCATCGAGAGCTGGTTCGACGTGCGCGTGGAATCCGCGCTGGTCGCCGGACTCAACCTCGGGCGCACCACGCTCGACACCTTGACCGCCGACCTCAGCAGCAAGACCCGCGTGGCCGCCGAGGGCCTCTCGCGCGTGCCCAACCCGTCGGCCGTGCTCGCGCTGGAGCGCGTGCGCGAACAGCTCGGCGTGACCGACCTGGTGCTCTGGAGCGCCAACGGCCAGGCCCTGGGCAGCTCGGGCAGCTCGCGCTTCGACATCAACCCCGAGCGCCCCACGCCAGCCCAGCTGCGCAGCGCCCGCAACGCCCGCGTCGTGGCCCAGATCGAGGGCCTGGAGGAGGACGGCAGTGGCGAGATCGAGGCCCTGATCGCGGCCAGCCAACCGCGCATCAAGGTGCTGGCCCTGGTGAGCCCGCCCAACTTCGGTTTCAACGCCGAGCCGCGTTACCTGCAGGTGGTGGCACCGCTGCCCGGTGCGCTGGTGACGGACGCGCTGGCCGTGCAGGTCGCCAACCGCGAGTACCAGGAGCGCGCGCTCACCCGCGAAGGTCTGCGCCGCATGTACATCGGCACGCTCACGCTGGCGCTGTTCCTCGCCGTGTTCGGCGCCGTGCTGCTGGCCGTGCTGCTGGGCAACCAGCTGGTGCGCCCGCTGCTCGTGCTCGCCGAGGGCATGCGCGAAGTGGCGGCCGGCAACCTCGCGCCCAAGACCGCACTGACCTCGCGCGACGAGCTCGCGAGCCTCACGCGCACCTTCGCGCACATGACACAAGACCTCTCGGACGCGCGCGCCGCGGTGCAGCAAAGCATGGAGCAGGTGGACGCCGCGCGCGACAACCTGCAGACCATCCTGGACAACCTCACCGCCGGTGTCGTCGTGCTCGACGAGCAGGGCCGTGTGCGCAGCGTCAACCCCGGCGCGGCGCGCATCCTGCACACGCCGCTGGCCGTGCACATGGGCCAGCCATTGGCCGAGGTGCCGGGACTGGAGACCTTTGGCGGCGGCGTGCTGCAGCAGTTCGAGCGCTTCCTGTCCGACCAGGCGCAACACGAAGGCGGCTACTGGCAGCAGTCCTTCGAGCTCAGCGCGGACGGCACCACGCCCTTCGACGAAGGCATCACCCTCATCGCGCGCGGCGCCCTGCTGCCCAACAACGAACGCCTGCTGGTGTTCGACGACGTCTCGGAAATGGTGTCCGCCCAGCGCGCCAAGGCCTGGGGCGAGGTCGCGCGCCGCCTCGCGCACGAAATCAAGAACCCGCTCACGCCCATCCAGCTCTCGGCCGAGCGCCTGGCCATGAAACTCGACGGCAAGGTACAGCCGCCCGAACAAGCCATTCTCAACAAGTCGGTGAAAACCATCGTCGACCAGGTCGATGCGATGAAGCGCCTGGTCAACGAATTCCGCGACTACGCGCGCCTGCCCGCCGCGCAACTCATGCCGGTCGACCTCAACGCCCTGGTGCGCGACATCGTCGTGCTGTACGACAACGCCGCCGTGCCGGTGCGCCTGGAACTCGCCGACGACCTGCCCAAGGCCATGGCCGACCCGCAGCAGGTGCGGCAGACCTTGCACAACCTGGTGCAGAACGCGCAGGACGCCATGGCCGGCGTGCCCGACGCCCAGGTGCTGCTGCGCACCCGGCGCTCCGACTCCGGCCAGTGGGTGCGCCTGTCGGTGCTCGACGAAGGCCCGGGTTTTGCCGAACACATTCTCAAACGGGCGTTCGAGCCTTACGTCACCACCAAAGTCAAGGGCACCGGCCTGGGCCTTGCGGTGGTCAAGAAAATCATGGACGAACACGGCGGCCGCGTGGATCTGAGCAACCGCATGACCGAAGGCAAGGTGATCGGCGCGCAAGTGTCGTTATCATTCGCAGTTGCAAATTGACAACACGTTCCGAGGGACACACACCGCGCCATGGCAACTATTCTGGTCGTAGACGATGAACTGGGGATTCGAGACCTGCTCTCGGAGATCCTCAACGACGAAGGCCATACGGTCGAACTCGCTGAAAACGCCGCACAGGCCCGCGCTGTGCGCGCCCAGTTGCGCCCCGACCTGGTGTTGCTCGACATCTGGATGCCCGACACGGACGGTGTGACCCTGCTCAAGGAGTGGGCCAGCGGTGGCCTGCTCTCCATGCCCGTGATCATGATGAGCGGCCACGCCACCATCGACACTGCCGTCGAGGCCACGCGCATCGGTGCCACCGCTTTCCTCGAAAAGCCCATCACCATGGCCAAGCTGCTCAAGGCGGTGGACCAGGGGCTCAACAAGGCCCCCGCCAAGCCCAGCGGCCCCGTCGTGTCCGCCCTGCGCATGGGCGGTGGCATGCTGTCATCGACCGACATCGCGGTGGAGGCCGCCGTCAGTGGCAGCGCTTTGCCCGAGCCGGCAATGATGGACCTGGGCCCGCAGTCGCTGCAGTCGTTCAACCTCGATGGCCCGCTGCGCGAGGCGCGGGACGATTTCGAAAAAGCCTACTTCGAATACCACCTCGCCAAAGAGTCCGGCTCCATGACCCGCGTGGCCGAAAAGACGGGCCTGGAGCGCACCCACCTGTACCGCAAGCTCAAGCAACTCGGCGTGGACTTGGCGCGCAGCAAACGCAACGCGCTCTGAGCGCCCGACGGCGGAAAAACCAGGCGCCGGAAGCTGCTACAATCTCGCTTCTTCCAAAGGCCCGGTAGCTCAGTTGGTAGAGCAGCGGATTGAAAATCCGCGTGTCGGTGGTTCGATTCCGCCCCAGGCCACCAGTATTTATGCGCCCCAGCGCCCGATAAGGGTTCTGGGGCGTTTTGCTTTTGGGTTCAGAGCTGCGGCTTCTGCATTGTTGCCGTGTCAACCTCGCAGAGCGTGCCTTGGCATTGCTGTGGCAAGGCCGTGCCAGGGCGGAGCGCAATTGCCCCGATGGCGCGCACGATTTGATCGAACGGCCGATGGAAAGCGCGCTGTTCAACTTTCTTCAAATCCAATCCAATTTCAGCGCACGCCTCGCTCGCACCAACGTTGCCGAGCGATCGCCTGCTGGTTCTGTGCGCAACACACGCGCATTGAGTGCAGCATTGTTGCGCCATCCAGACATCCTGAAAAAAACTCTCAACCTCCGTTCGACAGCTCTCAATTTTGATTTGAAACGAAATGCGGTTTTTGGTCATGAATTGACATTTTGCGGGATCGAGTTGCAGGCATTGATTGATGCAAAAAATGACTGCATCGTCAATCCTGTCAGATATGACAGTTGTTGAGTTGTGGCTCGCAATCGAGCATTCGCAGCTCTACGAAAACAACAGTCAGGAGGGCGATCGGCATGAATTTGCTGACTAGTACGGGCCATGTGCAATTCATGGACGAGGGTAGTGGCGATTGCGGGAGAGTGTCTTGAGCATTCCTCGCCGCACACTGTTTGGCAAACTCAATGTCGACCTGTTTCGAGCCATCGAGTCCGCCACCGTCTTGGCCAAACTGAGAGGCAATCCTTATGTAGAAGTGGTGCATTGGTTGCACCAACTCTGGCAGGCGCCCAATGGCGATTTTCATCGCCTGGCCAACGCACTACAGTCTGGATATCGCGCAGGTCGAGAGAGATCTGACGGTGGCCTTGGCCCATTTGCCCACCGGCGCCGCAGGTGTCAATGATTTTGGCGATATGGTCGAACTGGCCATTGAGCGCGCATGGGTGTTTGCCAGTCTGACAATGCGTGACCAGCGCATCCGTGGCGCCTGGCTGTTGGGGGGCATGCTTCAAACACCTGACTTGCGACGCGTGTTGTTGGGTGTCTCGGCGAGCTTCCAGAGAATTCCTGTGGCGCAAATGGCGGAGGACTTTCCGCTGGCGGTTCGCGGCTCGGGTGAAGACGCTGCGATGGCACATGAGTCCACCGATTGGCAACCGGCATTGCCAGGGGAGGCCAGTGGTGCGCTCGATCCAGAGCCCCACGGCCAGTCCGCACTGGTCAAGTACTGTGCCGACCTCACCGCGCTGGCGCGAGAAGGGGGAATCGACCCAGTGGTCGGGCGCGAGCAAGAGATCCGCAACATGGTGGACATCCTGTTGCGCCGCCGTCAGAACAACCCTTTGCTGACGGGCGAGGCGGGAGTCGGCAAGACGGCGGTGGTCGAAGGCTTGGCCCTGGCCGTCGTAGGCCGTCTGGTACCTCCCAGTCTGCATCGTGTGCGCATCCTGAGCCTGGATGTCGGGGCCTTGCTGGCCGGCGCGAGCATGCGGGGGGAGTTCGAATCGCGCCTGAAAGCTGTGCTCAGGGAGGCGGCTGATTCCCAAGTGCCGGTGATCCTGTTCGTGGACGAGGTCCATACCCTCATCGGGGCCGGTGGTCAGGCCGGAACGGGCGACGCGGCCAATCTTCTCAAGCCCGCGCTGGCGCGGGGCGCCTTTCGTGTGATTGGTGCCACCACGTGGTCCGAATACAAAAAACACATCGAAAAGGATCCCGCGCTGACGAGGCGATTCCAGATGCTGCAAGTGCTGGAGCCGCAAGAGTCGGCCGCCGTGGCGATGGTGCGGGGCCTGGTGCCCGCATTCGCCAGGCACCATGGCGTAACGGTGCTCGATGAAGCGGTGCGTGCCGCGGTCTGCTTGTCCCATCGGTACATCCCGGCGCGCCAATTGCCGGACAAGGCCATCAGCTTGCTGGACACCGCGTGCGCACGGGTCGCCATGTCACTCCATGCCCCCTCGCGTGAACTGGAGACGATCCAGGCGCGTCGGGATGCCTTGCAAGGCGAGCACACCCTTCTCTTGCAGGAGGCCAGCATAGGGAAAGACCGCTGCGAGGCACTGGGGGAGGTTCAGCAGCGCATGGCGGACGTGGAGCACGAGCACAAGGTGCTGGCCGATGCAGGCGCGGCCGAGCGTCTGCTCACCAGTGCCATTCTTGAAAAACGCGAAGCCTGCCGCAGGGTCGAAGACGAAAACTCAAGGCGTGTTCTGGCATGCGAACTCCAGGCCCTGGAGCGGGACTTGCACCAACTGCAGGGTGATAGGCCTGGTGTCCACACTCAGGTGGATGAAGGAGTCGTGGCATCCATCGTGGCGGATTGGACAGGCATCCCCGTGGGCCGCATGGTGCGCGACGACCTGACAACTGTCCTGTCCCTCGAAGACCAGTTGCGCAAGCGCGTGATCGGCCAGGATGCTGCGCTGTCGACGGTGGCTGCTCGTGTCAAAACAGCCAGGGCGCGCCTCGGGGACCCTCACAAGCCGCTGGGCGTCTTTCTGCTGGTGGGGCCTTCCGGGGTGGGCAAGACCGAAACGGCCTTGGCTTTGGCTCAGGCTGTCTATGGCGGTGAGCACAACCTGATCACCATCAACATGAGTGAGTACCAGGAGGCTCACACCGTTTCTGGTCTCAAGGGTTCTCCGCCCGGTTATGTCGGTTACGGCGAAGGCGGGGTGCTGACGGAAGCGGTGCGACGTCGGCCCTACAGCGTCGTTCTGCTCGATGAAGTTGAGAAGGCCCACCCCGATGTGCACGAACTCTTCTATCAGGTGTTCGACAAGGGCTCGATGGAAGACGGGGAGGGGCGTGCCATCGATTTCAGGAACACCTTGATTCTCCTCACGAGCAACACCGGTTCCGATCTCCTCCATCAACTCTGTGAAGACCCGGTTCTTCTGCCGGACACCCAAGCGCTTATGGACGCCTTGCAGCCCGAGTTGCGCAAGGTTTTTCCCGCGGCCTTTCTCGGGCGCCTTCTGGTGGTGCCCTACCTGCCGCTCTCAGCCGGGTTGCTGGAGTCGATTGTTCGTCTGCAGCTGCAGAAAGTGGTGGCACGCATGCAGGAGCAACACGGCGTGCTTCTGGAGTTCACCTCCGGCGCATTGACCCACATCGTGGCGCAGTGCGGTACCCACGAAACCGGCGCGCGCCGCATCGGCCAATTCATCGAGCACAACGTGTTGACTCAGCTGGCCGAGGTCTGGCTGCAGCCCCTGCAGCGCCAGAAAGTAGAAACGGCTGGGACAGGCAAAGTACTCGTGCAGCAGGTTGTGGCGATGCCAGGTGTTCCAGGCCAGCGGCAGCAGGCCCTGGTCGGGACCCAGGCCTTCGTGCACCAGTGCGTCCTGCGTCACCACATGCGGGTGGTCGGCCAGGCGGCCGGGCACACCGGTGAGAGACGCGACAGCGCCAACGTGCAGCAACTCGAACAGGTGGGATGCCACCTGCTCGTCGCCCCGGAGATACAGGGGCAGGCGGTCCAGTCCCTTGAGGTCGCAGAAATTCAGCTCACCGGTGACGCGCAGGCGGATGCGCAGGCTGCCGGCCACCTGCACCGTGGGAGGCAGGTAGCGCTCCAGCGCCGGAATGTCCGGTGGCGCGCCCGCCAGCTGGGCGCTGACGATCTCGATCGGCCAGAGCACCACATCCTGGCCGCTGCGGAATTCGCACGAGGTGGTCTCGCCATCGGGCACCTTGGCGAAAAAGGCCGTGCCACGCGGTACCGAGAACCCCTTGCTCAAGTCCCCCTCCTGCACCTTCGGATGCAATTGCGCGACCGCCATGCTGGGTGTGGGCGCGACGTAGTTGGGGTACACCACCTCCAGCAACCGCTGGCTGAAGCGCGGAAACTCCGCATCGAGCTTGATGCTCATGCGCGCGGACATGAAGCAGAACGACTCGATCAGACGCTCCACATACGGGTCGGCCACCTCCATGCCCTGCATGCCCAGGCGGCGCGCGATCTTGGGATGAAGCTGGGCGAACTCCGACGCCGCTTCTCGCATGTAGGTGAGTTCGCGGTTGTAGTAGTCGAGCAGTTGAGGGTCCATGTTTCAGGTGTCTCCGATGAGGGGCGTTCAAGGGTTCGCGGCGCCACCCGCGCTCAATACCCTTTGGGAATCACGTAGCTGCGTTCGTTGGTGTCGTCGGACCAAACGCCCCGGAAATTGCTTCGGCCATGGCCCTGGTCGGGCGCGACCTCAATGCACAGACGCTGTTCCGGACCGCACTTGCTCAGCCGGATGCGCCCGCCCTTCTTCTCCAGGAAGGTGACGCTGGCCTGCATGCGCGCCATGTCGTCGGAGAACGCGGTCTTCTGCATTTGCAAATCGGCCTGTTGACGCTGCAGTTCGGCCTGCTGGCTCCGGATCTGCTGCACACCGACCCCCGCCACCACGACCGTGGCAACCAAGCCCATTGCACACAGGGCCGCCCACTGCCAAGTCAGGCGATGGCTGGCCGCTTTCACGCGTTCCTCGACCACCCCGGCCATCTGGACCACGCTGCCGAAGCGCTCGAGCACGGCGTTGGCTGCATGGCTCCACTGAGGCGCAGCGGCATCGGCCGTCAACCCCATCAACTTGCCCACGGCCGACTGGATGGCCTTGTCCGCCGCCGCCTCGATGGCGGGTATGGCTTGGGCCGTGGCACGGCGCAGCGTGTCGGACACCTCGGCCGAGTTCGCCGTGGTTTTCACGAGCGCGGCGCGCTCCTTGGCAAAGGCCTCGCGCTCTGCGGTCAGGCAGGCGATCGCGTCCTGGACGGCCAGCTGGTTGTCCTCGGCGAGTTCAAACAACTGGCGAAGCTTCTTTTCCTGCTCGGGGGGGTGGCTTGCATCCTGGCTCATGGCGTCGGGCTCCGTGTGGGGTGCAGTTCGATGCGGTTCGTTTCCAGATCCACGTTGCTTTGCACCATGAACTCCAGGGGATAGGGTTGCATGTGGATGTGGCCCGAGATCTCGAAGGTGAGCACGTTGTAGTGAGCGGCCGCGTGCTCCTTGATCAGTGGGCGAACGACCAGCAGCGCGCACCGGGTGCGGTCTGCGCGCAACCCCGACGGCCTGGTCAGCACGTTGTCCCGCTTCTTCGGCGTGGTGGTGCAACTGCGCGAATACATGCTGCAGTGGATGCCGATCGAGCCGCAGGACCGGTGCGTGCTGGGCCAGCCGAGGCTCTCGAGCGTGCTGGGTGAAGGGGCGATGCTCGGAGAGGTGGTTCCCGATCGGCAAAGCCGGTTTCGCCTCGTGATGGGCCCGCTGGATCTTGACGGGTACCTGCGGCTCACGCCGCAGGGCGCTGCCACGGGGCGGGACCTGCCGGCCCTGGTCGAGATCGTGCGCTCCTTCATCGGTTTCGAGTATGTGTGGGAGGTGGAGCTGTTGATCGACAGGACCGCCGCGCCCCGGTCGCGACTGGGTGACGGCACGCAACTGGGCTGGTCGACCTGGATGGCGGGAGAGGGAACCTGGCGCGGGCCCGTGACCGGCATGGTGTTCGAACCCGAAAGCTACTGCACATGAACCCTCTCAGACAATTGTTGGCCGCCCTGGTGGGCATCTCCCCGGACCCGCTGGCAGGGGCACCCGGCGTGTCCACGGAACTGCTTGCACCCGTGAGCGAGATCGCGCCCTGCGGCGAAAGCCTGGAGTACGACGCGGATCACGCCGTGCTGCAGGCGCGCCTGGCGCCTCAGAGCGAGGTGCAGTACGGGAGCTTTTCATCCCGGCCCGAGGCGCCCGACTGGGCCGAGGTCGAGCGCGATGCGCGCCGCCTGCTGGTGCGCAGCAAGGACATCGCTGTTCTGGGGTGGTTCACGCGCGCGCGCTGCCGCCTGGCGGGCGCTGCCGGTTTGCTGGAGGGCCTGCTCACCCTGCAGTCGGTGTTGCAGGCCTACCCTGAACAGGTCCATCCGCAGGTGGTGCTGGATGGTGTGCCCGATCCCGCCGTGCGGGCCAACGCCCTGGCGGCACTCTGCGACCCGGATGGTCTGCTGGGGGATGTGCGCGACGTCGTGGTGAGCGGGGGTACTGCGTTCCGTTTGACGGTGCGCGATGTGGAACGTGCCTTCGCCGTGCCTCGCCCGCCTTACGCTCCGGAGCCCGAAGGGGTCAAGCGGCAGCTGGCGGACCTGCACGTCAAGGGCGACGGCGCCTTGCGTGCCTTGCTGGCTTGCGGCAATGCGGTGCTGGGCATCGACCATTGGAGCCAGGGCGCTCTGGGCGACGATGCGCCCAACCTGGGTCCACTCATGCACCTGCTGGGCTGTCTGGCCGCCTTCGCCGTGGCGCCCGTGCGCGCCGAAAAGCTGCAGGTCGAGGATGTCGAATCGGATGGCTTGCGGCCGGGCTTCCAGGCCCAGCTCGTCGGCGCGCCGACGCCGCCGGGTGACCCTGTTGAGGCCCGGTGGTCGGCGCCGCTTGCCTTGCCCGCCGCGGGGGCGACCCATGCGCACATCGTGCAGGAGCGCGAGCAGATTCGGGCTTTGCTGCGTCACATCCGGCATTTGGTCGAACGCCATGAACCGAGCAGCCCTGTCACCATCCTGCTGAAGCAGGCAGATCGCATGTGGGGCCGGCGTTTCGCGGAGGTGGCACACATGATCCCGCCCGACCTGATGCAGGCCTGGGACCGGGACGACTGAGCCTAAGGTGCTACACTCAAGCCCTCTCTGATCTGAAAAAATTCAACAGAATCAATCAGATATCGCAAAAGCCCATCCCTCGCGCGATGGGCTTTTTCATTTCCGGGCTCGGCCTTTCCACGCGATCGGCTCGAAGCCAGCGCCCATTCCCCTTCTGGAGATCCGATGCCTGTTGTGACCCCGGCGCTTGCGCGCGATGACGACCTGTTGAGCCGCTTCACCCAAGGCCTCGTGACCCGCACGCTGGCGCATGTGGCCGATGAGGCCCGGCTGGATGGCGAAAGCCTGAAGAACGCGGTGGACCGGTACGAGATCGATTACGCCTGGCACGTGCTCGGCTCCGAGCGGCTGCGGGAGGCGGTGCTCTGCGCAGTGGAAGCGCGGCTCGGTCACCCGGCCGACGCAGGGCAGCAGGCGGCCGTGCGCGACCTGCTGCAGGCCGCCGCCGCCGCGCAGCCCAGCGATGCGCTCATGAGCTTCGACAACGATGTGCCGGCGCACCTGAGCCAGTTGCTGGTCGGTGTGCCCGATGTGCCTGTCGCGGCGGCCGCCGCGGAAACTGCCTGAACGCAATACCGCACCTCCCGCGTGCGGTATGGGTGCGCCACTAACATCCCCGCGTTGACAACCACCAGTCGTCCAGCGGAGCGTTTGTTTCTTCATGTCGGGTGTGCCTCTTCACACAAGCCCGCGCCATCTCGATGATGGCGTGGGTCTGCGCGCGCCCGTTCTTCATCGCCGATGCCCTCGTCGGCCGCGCCGCCATGCCCGTGGGCCCCTGGCCGCACATTCGTTTCGCGTTGACCTGAGCGTGACAGGTCAACGCCTCCGGCGCATCGAGGCCCGCGGCTAGCCCGCGGTCCGAGTCCACCCCCCTCCACGCACCTGCCGCCCGGCCTTCTTCGCCAAGGCCGTTCCATGCCCGCGCTCGCGCGCGGCCGTGCCTGCACGTCTGGAGTTTTCCGTCCATGGTTCTCACCCTTTCGCCTCCGCCTTCCTGGTCGTTCGCGCCACCCGCGTGGTGGCGCCGGTGCACGGAGCTGCGCATCGACGTGGAGCGTCCCAGCCAGCCCATGGAGGACGCCTTCGGTTCGATCTACGACCGCATCCACCAGCCCGGTGATCGCCTGCATGGCATTCCCGCCATCCCGCTGAACGACCCGGACCTCGTGGTGCGCTACCGCGAGGCCGATGGCGAGTTCTATGTGTATGTGGAAGACGTCCGGCACCGACGGCTGGCGGGCTACACGGTGTTCAACCGCCTCATCGAAGTCAACCGCGCGGCCGACCGCGTGGTGCGCGCGCCCCATTCCAGCTACGGTGAGGCCTACCAGCGGCGCGGCCTGGCGAGCGCCATCTACCGCTGGGGTCTGGGCGCGGGCCTGTGCCTGGTGACCGGCGCGCGCCAATCGCCGGGTGCGCACGCGCTGTGGCGTTCGCTGGCGCGCGACCATGAGCTGGGCTGCGTGCGCCTGCAGGACAAGACCCTGACCTACCTCGGGCCGGAGGTGGCGCCCGAGGTGATGGACGAGCTGCACACGCGCATGTTGTTGCTTGGCAGCGGCTGGACGCTGGCGCGCTTCGCCGCCGCCACCGGCATGCGAGGGGTCTGAGCGGGTCTCAGCGCAGCGCGGGCGGGCGCCGCTTCTTCCACGAGCGCGACGCCTCGGCCGCGATGTCGATGAAGTTCTTCACCGCCGGGTTGCGGTCCTGCGTGCGGTAGAGCAGGCCCATGCGCACGATCGGGCTGGGCTCCTTCGGCACCACGTAGGCCACGCCCGGGCGCTGCAGCTGCGAGAGCGAGGACGGAATGAGCGAGATGCACAGGCCGGTGGACACGATGGAGATGATGGTCTGCATCTGGCGCGCGTACTGCACGATCTCGGGCGTGAAGCCGGCGCGCGCGCAGTAGTCCTGCACCGCGTCGTACAGGCCGGGCGCCATCGGGCGGCCGAACAGCACGAAGGGCTGGTGCTTGAAGAGCTTCATGCTGGGGCTTTTCATGTGCGCCTCCTTCATGCTGTCGGGCAGGGCCAGCACCAGGCGCTCGTCGAACAGCGGCTGGAACGACAGGCCTGGCTCGTTGATCGGCCCGGGCGCGATGCCGATGTCGATCTTGTTGGTCTTGAGGTTGGGCACCTGCATGTCCAGCGTCTCTTCCGACAGGTGCAGCTCGATGCCGGGGTAGCGCTCGCGGCAGAGCTTGAGGGCCTGGGGCAGCATGGTGACGTTGGCGATGGACACGAAGCCCACCGCCAGCGAGCCGGTGTCGCCGCGCGCGCTGCGCTGGGCCAGGATGCGCGCGTGCTCCAGCCGAGCGAGCACGGCGCGCACCTCCACGTAGTAGGTCTGCGAGGCCGGCGTCATGACCACGCCCCGGTTGGTGCGCTCGAACAGCTGCACGCCGAGTTCTTCCTCCAGCGCCTTGATCTGCACCGAGAGGGGCGGCTGGCTGATGTGCAGGCGCTCGGCCGCGCGCATGAAGTTCAGCTCTTCGGCGACGGCGATGAAATAGCGGAGTTGCCGGATGTCAGGCATACGAAAATCATATAACAGAGGCCTGCAAACGGTATTGGCTCGAATGCCGGCATCTCAATACAGTGGCGACCGCCATACCCGGCATACAACGATCGGAGACAAACATGATGTCCATTTCCCGCCGCGCCGGCCTGCTGGCCGTGGGCGCCGCAGTCCTTGCCATCAGCACCGCTGCGCATGCCCAGACCCGCGAAGTCAAGATCGGCTACGCCCTGGCCCCGAACTCGCACTACGGTGCCGGCGCCAACGCCTGGGCCGCGTCGTTCGAGAAGGCCACGAACGGCCAGTTCAAGTTCCGTCAATTCCCCTCCAGCGCCCTGGGTGGCGAGCGCGAATTGCTCGAAGGCCTGCAGCTGGGCACCGTGGAAGCGGCCATCGTCTCCTCCGGCACGCTGAGCAACTTCGTGCCCGAAGTCGGTGTGACCGACATCCCCTTCCTGTTCCGCGACATCAACCACGCACGCAGCGTGCTCGACGGCCCGATCGGCCAGGACCTGCTGGGCAAGTTCAAGTCGCGCAACCTGGTCGCGCTGGCCTGGGGCGAGCAAGGTTTCCGCCACATCACCAACGGCAAGCACCCGATCACCAAGCCCGAAGACCTCAAGGGCCTGAAGATCCGCACGATGGAAAACCCGGTGCACATCACCGCCTTCCGCACGCTGGGCGCCGCGCCCACGCCCATGGCCTGGCCCGAAGTCACCGGCGCGCTGCAGCAGGGCACCATCGACGGCCAGGAGAACCCGATCTCGGTGATCGCCTCGGCCAAGCTCTCGGCGGTGCAGAAGCACCTGGCGCTCACGGGCCACGTGTATTCGCCGGCCATGCTGCTGGTCTCGCCCAAGTTCTGGGACTCGCTCAACGACAGTCAGAAGGCCGCCGTGACCGCGGGCGCCAAGGACGGCGCGAAGGCCATGCGCCAGTTCGTCGACGACATCGAGAAGAAGGGCGTGGACGAGCTGCGCGCCCAGGGCATGCAGATCACCGAGGTGCCCAACAAGGCGCCGTTCCAGCAGGCCCTCTCGCCCGCCTACCAGCAGTACGCCTCCAAGTACGGCAAAGAGCTGATCGACCGCATCGCCAACGCGAAGTGACCGTCTGACCCCGCACCGCCCGGCCCCGTGCCGGGTGGTGCGCTTGTGCACGTGCGCTGCAGGAAATCCCCATGATCGACCGATTCGAGAACGCCCTGGTGGCCGTCAACCGCTGGGTGCTGATCCTGCTGTTGGCGGCGATGTCCGTCATCGTGTTCGCCAACGTCGTGCTGCGCTACACCACCAACGACTCCATCGTCTGGGCCGAAGAGGTCGCGCGCCACCTCATGATCTGGGGCACCTTCCTGGGCGCCGGGCTGGTGCTGCGCTTCGGCGGGCACGTGGCGATCGACAACCTGCACCAGGCCGTGCCCACGCCGCTGGCGCGGGTGCTGCGTGCGGTCGTGGCGCTGCTGATCGCCGGCTTCTGCGTGTCGATGACGTATTTCTCCATCGTCTACACCAGCGTGATGCGGTTCCAGACCACGCCCGCCACCGGCATCTCGTTCGCCTGGATCTACGCGGCCTTGCCCGCGGGCTTCATCCTGATGCTGGTGCACCTGGCCTTTCTGGTGCGCCGCTACGTGATCGACGGCCGCTTCCACGAGTCGCCCGAGATGGACGCCGAGGCGGCTGCCTCGCTCTGAGCCCCTGACGCGGAACCCCCAACCATGGTCATCACCCTGTTCGTCGCCGCCGTCGTGCTCATGCTGATCGGCGTGCCCGTGGCGTTCTCGCTCGCCATCGCCGCCGCCCTGGCCGTGGCCCTGGGCGGGCAGTACCCGCAGATCATCGTGTTCAAGGAAATGTTCACCGGCGTGGACAGCTTCCCGCTGATGGCGGTGCCCTTCTTCATCCTGGCGGCCGAGATCATGTCGGGCGGGGCGCTCACGCTGGTGCTGCTGCGCTTCGCCTCGCAGTTCGTCGGCCACCTGCGCGGTGGCCTGGGCTATGCCAACGTGCTGTCGCTCACCATCTTCTCGGGCATCTCGGGCTCGGCCCTGGCGGACGCCGCCGGCCCGGGCTCGATGATGGTGCGCATGATGGACAAGGCCGGCTACGACCGCGCCTACGCGGCCGCGCTGACCGCCAGCACCGCCATCGTGGGGCCCATCATCCCGCCCTCGATCATCATGATCATCTACGCGCTGCAGGACGAGCACGTCTCCGTCGGCGCGCTGTTCATCGCCGGTTTCATCCCCGGCCTGCTGATCGCCGCCGCCATGAGCTGGGTCAACTGGTGGGTCTGCCGCCGGCGCGACTTCCGCTCCGACGCCCCGCGCCCCACCGGCCGCGAGATGCTCATGAACACCATCAAGGCGGTGCCCGCGCTGTTCCTGGTGGTGATCATCCTGGTCGGCATCCGCTTCGGCGTCTTCACGCCCACCGAGGCCTCGGTGGTCGCGGTGTTCTACGCGCTGGTCTGCGGCAAGTGGGTCTACGGCACGCTCAAGTGGTCGGCGCTGCCCGGCATCGCGGCGCGCTCGGCCATGCTCACTGCCTCGGTGCTGTTCGTGGTGGCCGCTTCGTCGGCCTTCGCCTGGGTGCTCACCATCGAAGGCGTGCCGCAGGACCTGGCGCAGGCCATCATCGGCTGGGATCTCTCGCCCGTCACCTTCCTGATCGCGGTGAACATCCTGCTGCTGCTGTTCGGCATCTTCATGGAGCCGCTGCCCGGCGTCACCATCCTCGTGCCCATCCTGGCGCCGATCGCGGCCGCGCTGGGCATCGACCCGATCCACTTCGCGATGGTGGTCATCGTCAACCTCACGCTGGGCATGATCACGCCGCCCGTGGGCGGGCTGCTGTTCGTCACCTCGGTGGCGACCAAGGTGCCGCTCATGGCCCTCACGCGCGAGCTGCCGCCCTTCCTGTGGGCCCACCTCGTGGTGCTGTTGCTGCTCACCTTCGTGCCCGCGATCTCCACCTGGCTGCCGCACGCGCTGGGCTTCTGATGCGCCGCGCCGCCCGCCGCTCCAGCCCTGACGCGGCTGTCTCGCCCCAGGGCGAGATCACCGACGTGGTGCTCGATCGCGGCCTGTCGCTGCACTTCTTCGACGAGGGCGTGGCCGTGCTGTCCTCGCGCATCGAGTCCGGCGAGGGCTATGCGCAGTTCAACAAGCGCGACCTGCAGGTGCTGGTGGATTTTTTCCAGGCGCCGGAGAACCGGCACCTGCTGCAGCCGCCGGTCGACCCCCGGCCTTGACTTCGCAGGGGTGGCTCAGCGCCAGCCCGGCACCTTCTTCAGCACGAAGTTCATCGCCGGTTCGGCCGGTGTGCCGCGCCCCTGGGCCGAGCGGCGGATGCCGCGCAGTTCCTGCGCAACAGCCCGAGGCGGTGACGTGGCCTTCCCACACCGCGTCCATGCGCAACGCCGTCGGCCGACTCGTCGAGGTTGAACTCGCCGTCCATGACGTCCCCGGACACCACCGCCTGCCGGTCGTTGCCGGCGGTGCTGCGTTTCAGGCTGCCGCGCACGCTGTCCGGGTACTCCGGGTGGCGCTCGAACAGCAGCGCGCCGGTGGAGGCGGGCGCGGCCTCGCTGCCCCCCTCCTGCGGCCAGAGCACCAGCTGCCACAGGCCGTAGAGCTGGCTGGGCGCCATGTCGCCGGGTTGGCTGCAGACGGTCGGGGGTGTGGCCGGCGCTTGCGCATGGCCGGCGCCGGCCAGCAGCGCCCACGCGGCGGCGAGGCAGAGGTGTTTCATGAGGCGGGGTCGGCCGCCTTCTGGGCGGCCTGGTCGGTGGCGCGTTGCGCGAACTCGGCGCGCAGCGCGCGCAGTTTCTCGCGCGGGTCTTCCTTCACGGTGGCCTGGTCCAGCGCCATCTCCTTGATGAAGCGGCTGGCCTGCCCGGGCACGCTCTCGCGCCCCTTCTTGCGGCGTTTGAGCCAGCTCACCGCCAGCGTGCGCTGCGCGCGCGTGATGCCCACGTACATCAGGCGGCGCTCTTCCTGCAGGCGCTGCGCCATGTCGGCCGCCTGCGCGTCGCTCTGGCCGGGCTCCTCGTCCATCTTGAACGGCAGCAGGCCCTCGTTCACGCCGACCAGCATCACGTGCGGCCACTCCAGGCCCTTGGAGGCGTGCAGCGTCGAGAGCGTCACCACGTTCTGGTCCTGCTCGCGCTCGCTCAGCGTGGAGAGCAGGGCGATCGTCTGCACCACCTCGAGCAGGCTCTTGCGCTCGCTCTCGATCTTCACGCCGTCCTCTTCCTCCAGCTTGCCGCCGCAGCGCCCGGCCACCCAGTCGCAGAAGTCCATCACGTTGGTCCAGCGCGCGGCCGCCACCTTCTCGTTGTCCTCGCTGTCGTAGAGGTGCTTCTCGTAGTCGATGTCCTTGAGCCACTCGGTGAGGAAGGCGCGCCCGGCCTCGTGGCCCACGGTGTGGCGCGCGCGGTACTCCAGGTCGTTCACCGCGCGGCCGAACTCGTGCAGCGTGCGCACCGCGCGCGGGGGCAGGGCGGTGCCCAGCGAGTTGGCGAACAGCGCCTCGAACAGACTCAGCTTGTACTGCGTGGCGAAGGCCCCCAGCTGCTGCAGCGTGGTGTGGCCGATGCCGCGCTTGGGCGTGGTGGCCGAGCGCAGGAAGGCCGGATCGTCGTTGTTGTTCACCAGCAGGCGCAGCCAGGCGCAGAGGTCGCGGATCTCGGCCTTGTCGAAGAAGCTCTGGCCGCCCGAGACCTTGTACGGCACCTGCGCGCGGCGCAGCGACTGCTCGAACGGGCGCGCCATGTGGTTGGCGCGGTAGAGGATGGCGAAGTCGCGCCACTCCTTATGCTGCGAGCTCGCGCGCAGGCTCAGGATGCGCGCCACCGCGCGCTCGGCCTCGTGTTCCTCGTTGTCGGCATCGACCACGCGCACCGGCTCGCCCTCGCCCAGGTCGCTCCACAGCGTCTTGGGAAACAGCTTGGGGTTGGGGCCGATGACGTTGTTCGCCGCGCGAAGGATCGCGCTGGTGGAGCGGTAGTTCTGCTCCAGCTTGATGACCTTGAGCTCGGGGAAGTCGTGCGGCAGCTTCTTCAGGTTGTCCAGCGTGGCGCCGCGCCAGCCGTAGATGGACTGGTCGTCGTCGCCCACGGCGGTGAAGCGCGCCCGTTCGCCCACCAGCAGCTTGAGCAGCTCGTACTGCGTGGCGTTGGTGTCCTGGTACTCGTCCACCAGCACGTGGCCCATCTTCTTCTGCCAGCGCGCGCGCACGTCTTCGTGCTCGCGCAGCAGCTTGAGCGGCAGCGTGATGAGGTCGTCGAAGTCCACGCTCTGGAAGGCCACCAGGCGCTCTTCGTAGCGCGCCATGATGGTCGCCATCACGCGCTCGTTTTCGTCCTTGGCCTGAGCGAGGGCCTGTGCCGCGTTCATGCCCGCGCCCTTCCACGCGCTGATGCCCCACTGCCAGCCGCGCGCGGTGGCCGCGTCGGTGGTGCCGCCGCAGTCCTTGAGCAGGCTGGTGATGTCGTCGGTGTCGAGGATGGAGAACTGCTTCTTCAGGCCCAGCACCTCGCCGTCGTCGCGCAGCAGGCGCACGCCCAGCGCGTGGAAGGTGCAGATCAGCACCTTGCGCGCGTCGCGCCCCACCAGTTGCGCCGCGCGCTCGCGCATTTCGGCGGCGGCCTTGTTGGTGAAGGTGATGGCGGCGATGCGGTCGGCCGCCAGGCCGGCCTGGATGAGCCGGCCGATCTTGTGCGTGATCACGCGCGTCTTGCCCGAGCCCGCGCCCGCGAGCACCAGGCAGGGCCCCGCCAGGTGGTTCACGGCTTCCAGTTGCGCGAGGTTCAGGCCGTGGGACATGGAGGGAGGCGGGCGGGCGTCGGGAAAGGCGGGAAAAGAGCGTTGGATCATACCGGGCGGGGTGTCGCGGGCCGCCCACGGGCGCCTGAGACAATCGGCCCCGTGCTGCACATCCTGCTGGTCACCTTCCCCTTCTTTGCGCTCGTGCTCGCCGGCTACGTGGCCGCGCGCCGGCGCATGCTGCCGCTGGAGGCCATTCCCGGGCTCAACGGTTTCGTGCTGTTCTTCGCGCTGCCCTGCATGCTGTACCGCTTCGGCTCCACCACACCGATCGCGCAGCTGCTCGACGGCTGGGTGGCCGGCCTGTACCTGCTGTGCGGTCTCATCGTGGTGGGCGCCACCATCGCCTTCACGCGCAACGCGCGCATCCGCTGGAACGACGCCTCCCTGGGCGCGCTGGTGGCGGCCTTTCCCAACTCGGGCTTCATGGGCGTGCCGCTGATCGTGGCCCTGCTCGGCGCGTCGGCGGCGGGCACCGTGATCCTCACCATGGTGGTGGACATGGTGATCACCAGCTCGCTGTGCATCGCGCTCTCGCGCCTGGACGAGGCGCAGGGCCAGGGCCGCTCGGCGGTGGCCGAGGCCACGCGCAAGGCGCTCAAGGGCGTGCTCACCAACCCCATGCCCTGGGCCATCGTGCTCGGCGGCCTGGCCTCGGCCTGGGCCTTCACCCTGCCCAAGCCGGTGGAGCAGACGGTGTGGCTGCTGGCCGATTCGGCCTCGCCCGTGGCGCTGTTCACCATTGGCGCGGTGCTGGCGCGCGCGCGGATGACGGCCAACCACCCCATGCCCCTGGCCGACTACCTGCCGGTGGCGCTGATGAAGCTCTTCGTGCACCCGCTGCTGGTGCTCGCCGTGGGCTGGCTGGCGATCCGCGCGGGTGCTCCACTGTCGTGGCCGACGCTGGTGGTGATGGTGCTGGTGGCCGCGCTGCCCAGCGCGAGCAACGTCTCGCTGCTGGCCGAGCGCTTCGGCGCCGACAACGGGCGCATCGCCCGCATCATCCTCGTGACCACGGCGGCCGCCTTCCTCACGTTCTCCGGGGCCGTGGCGCTGCTGACCTGAAGCTTTCGTGACGGGAGAATGAAGCTTCGATAGGCACTGCCTATGTCCTTCATCCAGGCTTTTGTTTTGACACCCCCGGGGTGGCTCTCTAAAGTGCGTTGGCTCATCCCCGCCAACCACAAAGGAGATCCCCATGTCAGAAGCCAAGTGTCCCTTCCACCACGGTTCCGGTGTCGGAACCAGCAACAAGGACTGGTGGCCGAACCAGTTGCGCATGGACGTGCTGAACCAGCACTCCGCCAAGTCCAACCCGCTGGGCGAATCGTTCGACTACGCGGCCGAATTCAAGAAGCTGGACTACAAGGCACTCAAGGCCGATCTGAACAAGCTGATGACCGACAGCCAGGACTGGTGGCCCGCCGACTTCGGCCACTACGGCCCGCAGTTCATCCGCATGGCCTGGCACTCGGCCGGCACCTACCGCACCACCGACGGCCGTGGCGGCGGTGGCCGTGGCCAGCAGCGCTTCGCGCCGCTCAACTCGTGGCCCGACAACGTCAACATCGACAAGTCGCGCCGCCTGCTGTGGCCGATCAAACAGAAATACGGCCAGCAGATCTCCTGGGCCGACCTCATGATCCTCGCGGGCAACGTGGCGCTGGAGTCCATGGGCTTTCGCACCTTCGGCTTCGCGGCGGGCCGTGAGGACGTGTGGGAACCCGATACCGACGTGAGCTGGGGCGCCGAGACCAAGTGGCTGGGCGATGACCAGCGCTTCGAGGGCGACCGTGTCCTGGTCAAGAGCCTGGGCGCGACGCACATGGGCCTGATCTATGTGAACCCCGAAGGCCCGAACGCCAGCGGCGACTACATGGCCGCGGCCAAGGACATCCGCGCCACCTTCTACCGCATGGCCATGGACGACGAGGAAATCGTCGCGCTGATCGCCGGTGGTCACACCTTCGGCAAGGCGCACGGCGCGGCGCCGGAATCGCACAAGGGCAAGGAACCCGAGGGCGGTTCGATCGAAGCGCAAGGCCTGGGCTGGACCAGCGACTTCGGCAGTGGACATGGCAAGGACACCGTCTCCAGCGGCCTGGAAGTGACCTGGACCACCACCCCCGCGCAATGGAGCAACAACTTCTTCGAGAACCTGTTCAAGTTCGAATGGGAAGAGGAGCGCAGCCCCGCGGGCGCCAGGCAGTGGGTCGCCAAGGACGCGCCGGAGATCATCCCCGATGCGCACGTGCCCGGTCTGAAGCACAAGCCCAAGATGCTCACCACCGACCTGACCATGCGCTTCGATCCCGAGTTCGGCAAGATCTCCCAGCGCTTCCTCAACGACCCGCAAGCCTTCGCCGAGGCCTTCGCCCGCGCCTGGTTCAAGCTGACGCACCGCGACATGGGACCCAAGGCGCGTTACCTTGGCCCTGAAGTGCCGAAGGAAGACCTGATCTGGCAGGACCCGCTGCCCGCGGCCACGCACAACCCCACGGCGGCGGACATCGCCGACCTCAAGGCCCGGATCGCGGCCTCGGACCTGTCGGTGAGCGAGCTGGTCTCGGTGGCCTGGGCTTCGGCCTCCACCTTCCGTGGTGGCGACAAGCGCGGTGGCGCCAACGGCGCGCGCCTGGCGCTCGCGCCGCAGAAGGACTGGGTGGTCAACCAGGTGGCGGTGAGGGCGCTGCCCAAGCTGGTGGAGATCCAGAAAGCCTCGGGCAAGGCCTCGCTGGCCGACGTGATCGTGCTGGCCGGTGGGGTCGGTGTCGAGCAGGCGGCCAAGGCCGCGGGGGTCGCCGTGGACGTGCCGTTCACGCCCGGGCGGGTCGATGCGCGGCAGGACCAGACCGACGTCGAATCCTTCGCCGTGCTGGAGCCCGAGGCCGATGGCTTCCGAAATTACAAGGCGGGCAAGAGCGCCGCGTCGACGGAAGCGCTGCTGGTCGACAAGGCGCAGCTGCTCACGCTGACGGCGCCCGAGATGACCGCGCTGGTGGGGGGCCTGCGCGTGCTCGGCGCCAACGCCGACGGCAGCCAGCACGGGGTGTTCACCGACCGGGTCGGCGCACTCACCAATGCCTTCTTCGTCAACCTGCTGAACATGAACACCGTGTGGACGCCGGTGGATGCCGAGGCCGAGGTGTTCGAAGGCAAGGACCGCCAGAGCGGCCAGCTGCGGTACACCGCCACCCGCAACGATCTGGTGTTCGGCTCCAACTCGGTGCTGCGCGCCTATGCCGAGGTGTACGCCAGCGCGGATCGCCAGTCGAAGTTCCTCAAGGACTTCGTGGCCGCCTGGACCAAGGTCATGAACCTGGACCGGTTCGACATCGCCTGATCGTTTCGGGCATCCGTCCAAGCCCCGGGATGCCGAATCCCGGGGCTTTTGTTTTGGGCATGGGCCGATGTCCCCGGCGGCGAGGCCCATGCCGTTGCTGCATCAACCAAACTTTCGATCATGGGGGCGCACTCATGCTGGACCCGTCGCGGTGCGATGGGGACGGGTGTTGTGTTCGTGTTGTGAGGATGTGGTTCATGGACGTGGTTGGGTTCAGCGCGAGGAGGGTCGCCCAGGTCGGGGTCGACCCCTTCAAAAAGGTGGAAAGCCCCAGGGGCATTGCGCTCAGCCCTGGCAACACCTGGGCATCGACGAAGGCCGGCTCTGGCCCCTTGCCGGGTTCTGATGAGGTTTCGGGCATTTCGATCTCCGCGCCGTCGCTGCGAGAGGACCCTCCCTCGGTGAGGGCGCGGGTGTTGGTGCACCAGGATGTCCAGGCCGTGAAGAGCCTGCCCACGTTTGCGCAAAGGCACCCGCTTCTGGCCAGGGTGTTCCGTGTTTTCACGGCCGTGCTGGCGTTTCCGCTGCTGCTGGCGTTGAACACGGTCGCGATTCCATTGGCGCATGCCGTGGCATGCGCCTCGAAGGAGTGGGGCGATGGGGGCCTGGCCCAGTCCTTGGGCAAAAGCCGGCTGGTGCGGGCGCTGTGGGGCGACGGTTTCGCCGACTGGCTGCGCCACCGGCGACGGCAAGGTGCAGGGCGTGCTTGCGATGCTGTGCGTCTGCCTGCCGGTGTTGCTGGTGAAGTCCGCCGTGTTTTCCGTGCACGGCGCGTCGGGCCTGTTCGACAACCTGTCGAACGGATTTTCCGAACGCGCATGGGCGTGCCAGGCGGGGTCGATCTACGACACCTGGACGAAGGACCAGGGCGTGCTCGCGCCCAGCTACCGCTTCCGGTCCGGCACCTGGGTGCGTGCGCGGTAGGCCGGGTCGATGGCGCGCTCCGAGCTCGAACGGGTGCTGGCGCAGATGGGCGAACACCTCGGCCTGCGGGACGCGCACCGCCTGCAGGACGGCGGGCTGCTGGAGGTGGGCGGGCACGAACTGCTGTTGCATCACGACGCAGAAAATGCGCCACACCTGGTCCAGGCGCGCCTGAACCTGGGACCGGCCGACCCGCACCAGCGCGAATGGATCTGGCACCGGCTGCTGGTCAGCAACTTCGAATGGGCCTGCAACGGCAGCCTGGGCTGGAGCCTGTCACCCGAGGGCGATCTGGCGATGCTCACCGCGCACCACCCCTTGGACACGCAGACCACGGGTGCCGAGCTGGCCGCCTGGCTGCGTGAGCTGCTGGTCTGCGCGCGGGCGCATTGGCAGGCCCTGCCGTCGCGGCAGGCCATGGCCGACTTCCAGGCCCTGGCTCCGCTGCGGCGCACCCGGCGGCCCGTGTCCACGCAGCCCGATGGCTGGGAGCCGCTGATCGACGCGCTCTGCGACCACGTGGGCATCGCCGAGCGCCATGCCTTGCGGCGTGGCGAGGGCAGCCTGCGGGTGGACGGCGTGGACATGCTGCTGCGGCACGACCCGTTGGTGCCCGGGCGTTTCCAGGTGAGCCTCGACCTGGGCATGGCGCCAATCGGCCCGCGTGAAAAGCTGTGGCAGGGCCTGCTGTGGAGCAACTTTCTGATGGGCGCGGGCGGCGATGTGCTGTTCAGCGTGCTCCCGCAGCGCGAGGCGGTGGTGATGACGCTGCAGCAGACCTTGCCGGTCGAACCGAGCGCGCAGGAGTTCTGCGATCTGCTGCATGCCCTGGCGGCACAAGGCCAAGGTGTCTGGGACACCCTGCGCGACACGGTCTCGCGGATGGAAACCGCCATGCCGGTAGGCCCGCCGGCCCAGGCGGGTCGACGCTTGAGCGCGCCTTGACGGTTGCCTACCGCTTCAAGGCCTCCTGCTCCAGCAGCAGGTAGGTGTTGTACGCGTTCATGCGGTTGGCCGGGCCGAACATGGGCATGGTCTCGAAGGCGGACCAGTCGGTCTTGTCGTAGGCCTCTTCGAACGGCACGAAGTTCTCCACCGCCTCGCCCATGCTCTGGCGCAGGTGCTTGAGGTAGTCGCGCGTGGTGCCGATGTCCTTCTTCGGGTCGGTGGACGCGGCGCCGTGCCCCGGCACGACCGCTTTGGCGTCGAAGGCCAGCAGGCGCTCCAGCGACAGGATCCACTGGCGGCTGTTGGCCTGGCCCACGAAGGGCAGGCGGCCGTTGAAGAACAGGTCGCCCGCGAACAGCACCTTTTCCGAAGGCACGAACACCGTGAGGTCTTCGGGCGTGTGGGAGGGCCCGACCGGCGTGAGCTCGAACACCACGCCACCGACCTTCAGGGCGGTGGGTCCGTCGATCCAGACGTCGGCCGGCACGATGCGGGTCTGCTCGTTGATCCAGGGCGCGAGGTCGGTGCGCGAGGCCTCCAGGCGCAGGCGCGCGGTGTCGGACTGGATGTACTCGCGCGACGCGCTGTGCGCGATGATCTTCGCCCCCAGCTGCTTGAAGTGCTGCAGGCCGTAGATGTGGTCGGCGTGGTAGTGGGTCAGGATCACGTGCGTGATCGGCTTGTCGGTCCGTTGGCGGATCGCCTGCGTGAGCCGCTCGGCCAGCCGGGGCGAGCCCAGCGCGTCCACCACCACCACGCCCTCGGGGGTTACCACGAAACCGGCGTTGCTGATGAAGTTCTGGTTCCTGGTCGAGCCCAGCTGGGTCAGGCCCTGCACGTAGTAGCTGTGGGGGCCGACCGCCTCCACGGTCATGGCCGGGCCGGTGTCGGCGGCGGGCTGGGCCTGGGCGGCGAAGGTGCGCAGGGCGATCAGGGGCGCAAGCCACCAGCGAAGGGAAAGTCGGGGCACGGGTCGTCTCCAGTAGTCTTGCCTGCTCTTATATCGCAATTTACTTATATTTGAGCGCGGTCGGCTTTGCGGGTCTCACGTTTTCGGGCCGACTGCCGATCTTCAAGGCGAGCCGGCGACATGACCGGCCAGGAGCCCGCATGATCAAGCCCCCTTTGCCGCACAACGAAGCGAAGCGCCTGAAGGCGCTGCGCGACCTGGTGATCCTGGACACGCCGCCCGAGGAGCGTTTCGACCGCATTTCGGCGTTCGCGGCGAAAGAGTTCAACGTGCCGATCGCGCTGGTGTCGCTGGTCGATCACGATCGCCAGTGGTTCAAGTCGTCCTTCGGCCTGGAGGACGTGCAGGAAACGCCGCGCGACATTTCCTTCTGCGGCCACGCGGTGGCGATGGCGAAGACGCTGATCGTGCCCGATGCGCTGGCCGATCCCCGCTTCGCCGACAACCCCATGGTGGTGGGCCAGCCCTATGTGCGCTTCTACGCCGGGGCGCTGCTGCGCCTGCCGTACGGGCAGGTGGTGGGCACGCTGTGCATCATGGACCGGCGCCCGCGCGATTTCGACAAACTGGACGAGGCCATCCTCAACGGCCTGCGCGACCTGGTGGTGGAGGAGCTGTTCCGGCGCGAGGAGGCGGTGTCGTGAGCGCCGGCCGGCCGCAGGTGCTGCTGATCGAACCCGATGGCCTGGTGCGCGGCACCGTGGCCTCGGTGTGCCGCGAGCTGCAGCTGGTGCGGCTGCAGCAGGCGACCAGCATCGCCCAGGGCGAAAAATGGATGCAGAGCAACGTGGACCACGGCCTGCTGCTCTCGCTGGCCGAGCGCGACGCGGCGCTGGCGCTGCTCACGCGGCTGCGCGCGGGTGAACTGCGCTGCGAGGCCGACATTCCGGTGGCGGTGATGGTGGCCAGCGCCGACGCGGAGCTGGTGGTGCGACTCAAGGAGCTTGACGTGCGCCGCCTGCTGCTGCAACCCTTCCGCCTGCGCGACGTGGTGCACACGCTGGAGCAGCTCTGGCCGATGCCGGAAATCCTCGTCGCCTGAAGAGGCGCCCTCCAGAACACCGCGGGTCCGGCTTCGCCGGCCCGCAGGTGTTGCCCCCTGGGGGGTGACGCCGCAGGCGGCGCGGGGGGATCCCTCTAGATCGCGAGCGGGTCCACGTCCACCGCGTAACGCACCAATCCACGCGCCTGCGGCAGGCCCCGGCACTCCAGCAAGACCGGCTGCCAGGCGCTCAGGAAGCGCTGCAGGGCGGCGCGCGAGACGGCCTCCACCAGCAATTGCGCGCGCTCCACGTTCGCCACGCGCTGGATGGTCAGCGGCACCGCCGGGTAGAGCGTGATCTCGTCGCGGTGCGGCAGGCCGTCGGCGGCCTGCGCGGCCGCGTTCAGGTAGGCCTGGGCCGCCTGCTGGGTTTTCGCGTCGGCGCGCAGCAGCGCCTGGTGGCGAAAGGGCGGCATGCCCGCGCTTTCGCGCTCGCCCAGCTGCTGCGCGGCGAAGGCCGGGAAGTCGTGCCGGCGCAGCGCGGCGAACAGCGGGTGCTGCGGCGTCCAGGTCTGCACCCACAGCTCGCTCTCGCTGCCCTGGCTGCTCACGAAAACCGCGTCGCGCCCGGCGCGCCCACCGGCCTGCATCAGCAGCGCGAACAGGCGCTCGGGCGCGCGGTAGTCGCTGGCGAACAGGCCCGAGTCGGCGTTGATGCCGGCCACCAGCGTGATGCGGCGAAAGTCGTGGCCCTTGGCGATCATCTGCGTGCCCACCAGCACGTCCACCTCGCCGCTGTGCATGGTGGCGAGCTGCTGTTCCAGGCTGCCCTTGAGGCGGGTCGAGTCGGCGTCCATGCGCGCCACGCGCGCGGGGCCGCCGTCGGGGCGCTTCACGTCGGCCAGCAGGCTGGCGAGTTGCTCTTCCACCTGTTCCGTGCCTTTGCCGATGGGCGCGATGTCGAGGTTGCCGCACTCGGGGCAGGCGCGCGGCACGCGCTCGGTGAAGCCGCAGTGGTGGCAGCGCAGCGTGCGGTCCAGCTTGTGGAACACGCGAAAGGCGCTGCAGTGCGGGCAGGCGCTCTTCCAGCCGCAGTCGTGGCAGGCCAGCACCGGGGAGTAGCCGCGCCGGTTGAGCAGCACCATGCATTGTTCGCCACGCGCGATGCGCTCGGCCATCGCGGCCACCAGGGGCGGGGCGAGCACCGCGCCTTTGGGCTGGTGGTTCATGTCGACCAGGCGCAGGCGCGGCAGCGCGCCGCCGCCGATGCGCGCCGGCATGGCCAGGCGCAGGTAGCGGCCCTGGTCGGCCGCGTGCCAGCTCTCCAGCGAGGGCGTGGCCGAGCCGAGCACGACGCGGCAGCGCGCCGCCGCATCGCCCGTCTCGGCCACCAGCGCCTCCGTTTCCACCTTGGCGCGGTAGACCGCGAGGTCGCGCGCCGAATAGCGTGCGCCTTCCTGGCTCTTGTAGCTGGGGTCGTGCTCTTCGTCGACCACGATCAGGCGCAGCCCCGGCAGGCTGGCCAGCACCGCCATGCGCGTGCCCAGCACGATGCGCGCCTGGCCGGTGTGCGCCGCGAGCCAGCCGGCCAGGCGCTGCGCGGGCGTCATGCCGCTGTGCAGGCAGACCAGGGCACCCGCGCCGAACAGGGGCTCGAAGCGCTCGCGAAAGCGCGCTTCCAGCTGCGGCGTGAGGTTGATCTCCGGCACCATCACCAGCACCTGCGCGTCGGCCTGCGCCTGCAGCACGTGCTGCGTGGCCTGCAGGTAGACCTCGGTCTTGCCGCTGCCGGTGGCGCCGTACAGCAGCACCGGGGCCTGCGCGGCTTCCAGCGCCTGCAGGGCCTCGCGCTGTTCGTCGCTCAGGTCCAGGCCGATGTCGGTGGCCGTGCCGTCGGGCGGGGCTTGCGGGGCGCGGGCGGCCTGCTGTTTCTGGCTTTTCTTGAGGCGTCGGGCGAGCTGCACGGTGTTCAGGTCGCGCAGCTGCGGCGGCAGGGCCGCCAGCGACACCTCGCCCAGGCTGCGCTGGTAGTACTGCGCCGCGAAACGCAGCAGCTGGCGCCAGCGCGCGTTGAGCGGCGGCAGGCCTTCGAGCACGCCGGCCACGGTTTTGGTCTGGGCTTCGCTCAGGCCTTCGGGGGGCTGGTCGGGGCATTCCCAGACCACGCCCAGCACCTCCCGGGCACCCAGCGGCACCCGCACCAAGGTGCCCGGTGCGAGCGACAACTCACTCCGGTAAGTCAGGCTGGCGCCCACCCCGCTGTGGGCCGGGGTGCGCACGACGACGCTGGGCCAGAAAGCCATGCTTAGCGCCCATTCCTCAGCTGGACTGTCGGAACGCGCGCTAAGTTGTTGATTTGACAGAGCATCGGAACATATCCAGACTTTTTGTGGATAACTTTGTTGATAGTTTGCCTGCGCGCCGTCGGAAGCCTTGCAAATCAAGGGTTTGCTTAAACTGCCCGCAAAAAAAGCAGAAAATAAAATCTATATGAATCAATAACTTACGAGGCACTTGTAGGATTTGTCTGGCGCCTGGCCGCGGCGGGCCTCATGGCGCACCGCAGCACGAGTTTTGTGCATAAGTAAGGCGTGTCAAGTGACTTTTTCGGCATTATTTGTGTTATGGCCGGTTCAGACGGCGGCTTTTTGACGCCTTCATGACGCCAGAACGGGGGCGTTGCATCCGCCGCCCCAAGGGCGCCGGGGCAGGCCAAAAGCCCCGGTCCAGCTGCAAAAACGGGAGCGCTTCAGGCCGCCTGACGCAGCCGCCGGGAATGCGAATGCACCGCATCCACGAGCACCGACACGTGCTCCGGCGGGGTGTGCTGGCTGATGCCGTGGCCCAGGTTGAAGATGTGCGTGGGGCCGGTGCCGGCGCCCTGGTGCGGCCGGCCGAAGCTCTCGAGCACCGCGGCCACCTCGGCCTCGATGCGCTCGGGCGGCGCGAACAGCACGTTGGGGTCGATGTTGCCCTGCAGCGCCTTGCCGTGGGCGCCTTCGCCCACCTGGGCGCGCGCGCGGGCCAGGTTCACGGTCCAGTCCAGGCCCAGGGCGTGGCAGTCGAGGTCCTTCATGTCGTCCAGCCACAGGCCGCCGCCCTTGGTGAAGACGATGCGCGGAATCACCACGCCGCCGTGTTCGCGCTTGAGCTGCGCCAGCACGCGGCGCGTGTAGGCCAGGCTGAAGTCCTGGAACTTGCCGTCGGCCAGCACACCGCCCCAGCTGTCGAACACCATCACGGCCTGGGCGCCGGCGTCGATCTGCGCGTTGAGGTAGGCTGCGCACGGCGTCGGCGTTGACGGCGAGGATGCGGTGCATCAGGTCGGGGCGCGCGTACATCAGCGACTTCACGGCGCGGTAGTCGTCGCTGCCGCCGCCTTCGACCATGTAGCAGGCCAGCGTCCAGGGGCTGCCCGAAAAACCGATCAGGGGCACGCGGCCGTTGAGCGCCTTGCGGATCGAGGTGACGGCGTCGAACACGTAGCGCAGCTTGTCCATGTCGGGCACGGCCAGCGCGGCCACGTCGGCCTCGGTGCGCACGGTCTTCTCGAACTTCGGGCCTTCGCCGAGGGCGAACGACAGGCCCAGGCCCATGGCGTCGGGCACGGTGAGGATGTCGCTGAACAGGATGGCCGCGTCCAGCGCGTAACGCTCCAGCGGTTGCAGCGTCACTTCGGTCGCGTAGTCGGTGTTGGTCGCCAGCCCCATGAAGCTGCCGGCCTGGGCGCGCGTGGCGCGGTACTCGGGCAGGTAGCGGCCGGCCTGGCGCATGAGCCAGACGGGCGTGTGGTCGGTGGATTGGCGAAGGCAGGCACGCAGAAAGGTGTCGTTCTGCAGGGGAGCAAAGGGCATGTCGGTATCGGGGACTGGGGTGGGGGGGGTATCGGGGGATTATCGGCCCCCACCCAGGGCGCAGGCGCAGGTCGGCTACGCTGCGCCGTTCTTGTACTTGATGCCGCAGCCGTAGGCACGGCTGGTGGCGACGCTCACCGGTTTGCCCGAGCGCAGTTCGCCCAGGCCCTGGCGCACGTAGTTGGTGGCCTTCGGGATGTCGTCCACCCGCGCCGAGGGGATGCTGTCGATGCCGCCGGCGTACACCAGCAGGCCCTGCGCATTGACGATGTACATGTGCGGCGTGACGCGCGCGGCATAGGCCTCACCCACCTTGCCGTCCTCGTCCATCAGCGTGGCGGTGGGGCTGGCCTGTTTCTCGGTCATCCAGCGGCCGAGCTGCTGGGGCGACTGGTAGTCGGCGCTGTCGTCGCGCGTGGAGTTGATCGCGAGCCACACCACGCCCTGGGCGGTGGCTTCCTTCTGCAGCGCCTGCATGTTGCCCTGGTAGTGCTTGCGCACGAAGGGGCAGCCCGGGTTGTTCCATTCCAGCACCACGGTCCTGCCCTTGAAGTCCGAGAGCTTGACGGGCTTGCCGGTGGTGTCCTGAAGGCTGAAGTCGGGCGCGGGCTGGCCCACACCGGGGGCCGCGAACGCGGGCGTGACCAGCATCGTGCCCAGGGGCGAAAAGACGGCCAGGGCGAGCAGGGGACGGCGTTGCATGGTGGCACTCCTGAAAACACGGTTGAAGAACAACGGGGCTGGCCTGTCTACAGCCGGGCCAGCGCCGCGCGGACCTCCTCGACACTGAGCACTTCGGTCAGCACCTGCGGGGTCTGGCCGTTCTTGTAGATCGCGTACACCGGCACGCCATTGCGGCCCAGGCTGGCGAGCGCGGCCGTCACGGCCGGGTCGCGGCGCGTCCAGTCGGCGCGCAGCAGGGCCACGTTCTTGCCGGCCATGTCGCCGAGCACGCTGGCGTCGGCCAGGGTGGTGCGCTTGTTGTACTGGCAGGTCACGCACCAGGCGGCGGTGAAGTCCACGAACACCGGGCGGCCCTGCGCGACCAGCTCGGCCTGCGCCTGCGGGCTCCACGGTTGCCAGCTCACGCCCTCGACCGCCGTGCGCCACGGCCTGGCCGGGGGTGGGGTCCTGCAGGCGCGTCACGTTCGGGCCGATGGTCCAGCCCAGCCAGGCCAGGCCGACGAGCGAGAGCCCGGCGATCACGGTGCGGCCGCGCCCGCGCAGGCCCAGGGCCCAGACCAGCAGCGCGAGCACCACCAGCAGCATGAGCAGCGCGGCCGCGCCGTCGATGCCGCTTTGCTGGCCCAGCACCCACAGCAGCCAGACCACGGTGGCGAACATGGGGAAGGCCATGAGGTGGCGGAAGGTGGCGCATCCAGGCACCCGGGCGCGGCAGCGCGCGCGCCACCGCCGGCACCCAGCTGGCGAGCAGGTAGGGCAGGGCCATGCCCAGGCCGAGCGCGGCGAACACGGCCAGCGCCTGCGCGGCGGGCAGGGCGATGGCCAGGCCGAGTGAGGCGCCCATGAAGGGCGCGGTGCAGGGCGAGGCGATGGCGGTGGCCAGCACGCCGGTGAGGAAGGCGTCGGTGGTCGGGTTGCGCGCCTGCAGGCTGGCGATGCGGCTGGGCAGCACGCTGCCGAACTCGAACAGGCCGGCCAGGTTCAGGCCGATCAGGGTGAACAGCACGGCCAGCGCGGCCACCACGCCCGGGCTTTGCAGCTGGAAGCCCCAGCCGAGTTGTTCACCGGCCGCGCGCAGCCCGAGCAGCAGCGCCCCGAGCGCGACGAAGGAGAGCACCACGCCGGCGGTGTAGGCGATGCCGTTGGCGCGGTGGGCGCGGCGGTTGTCGGCGTGCTGGGCGAAGGCCAGGACCTTGACGGCCAGCACCGGGAACACGCAGGGCATGAGGTTGAGGATCAGCCCGCCGAGCAGCGCGCCCAGCAGGGCCGCGCCCAGGGTGAGCGAGGTGGCGCCGACCGCGGGGGTGGCGGCGGTCGCGCGGGCCGCATTGGCGTCCAGTGCGGCCTGCAGCGCCTCGGGCACCGCGGCGGGCAGGGGCGCGGCGGCCGGCCAGGTGCCTTGCACCGGCACGTCCAGGCGCACGCCGGGGCTGCCCGGCCCCTGGCCCGCGGGCGAGGCCTGGGCCACCACCAGCGCGAGCCGGTCCGGGCTGTCGCTGCGGTGCGGCGAGAGCGGCACGCGCGCGGTCCAGCGCTCGCCGTCCCAGGCCTGTGTCCAGGGCTGGCCGGGCTCGATCAGGCCGGCGGCCTCGGGGAAAAATTCGAGCGCCTGGCCGCGCCAGGCGGCGGGCAGGCCGTTGAGTGCCACGTTCAGGAAGCCCGGCTCGGGGGCGGCGCGGCTGTCCTGCGCCGGCTGGTCCTTGGGCGCGGCCTGGAAGCTGGCGTCGAAGGCGGCGCCGTGCAGGCCGGTGGAGCCGCGCACCGGCAGGCGCAGCGCGAAGCTCCCTTCTTCCGGGATGCATTCCTTGCGGCAGACCAGCCAGGTCGCCTGGAGCTTGACGTCGATGTGGCTGCCGGTGAAACCGGGGTCCACGGTCAGCGGCACCGGCAGCACCACGGTGCCGTCGTAGCCGTAGTTGGCGAGGTTGCCGATCGGGAACTTGCGCGGCGTGGGCCAGGCGATGGCCCCGGCCGTCACGCCCGGCGGCAGCGTCCACTGCAGGTCGGTGGGCAGGCCGGAGTCGCCCGAGTTCTTCCAGTAGGTGTGCCAGTCGGGCGCGTGGGTGATCTGCAGCCCGACCCAGACCGGCTGGCCCGGCCCGGCGCCTTCGGGGGCGTGGGCCAGCAGCTCGGCGCGCGCCTGGTCGCTCTGCACCACGGTCTGCGCGGGCGCCGCGCCCGACAGCAGGCCCTGGGCGGGCACCGAGAGGGGGGCGAGCGCCAGCAGCAGGGCGCCGAGCAGGTGGCGCGTGGCGTGGCGGACCGAGGAAAAGGCGTTGAGGGGCATCGGGCAACAGGCAGGGGGATCGGGGCGGGGCGGTGGCGCCGCCCGTGGGTATGAGAGGCCGGGCGCGCCCAAGTTCCTGGGGCAGGCCGCTCAAATATAAGCGAGCACTGTTTGTCTGTGCGCCGCGACACGCTGGGGGCTTTTCACCCAGGCTTCACAGGGCTTTCATGTTTGGGTACAACCGGGGGCGGACGGGTGGTTGACCAGCATGGAGGGTTTTGTGCATGGGATCGATCGTTGAACGCGCCTTGCTGCCATGGGCGCAAAGAGTCAAGTCGCGGGTGAACCTGCCGGTTCGCCTGAGTTGGGGTGAGCGGGGCTCGTCTTCGCTGTCCCTGGGCGAGTTCGATGCGCCGCAGGTGGAGATCCGGGTGCGCGACGCCTCGGCGCTGCCGCTGCTCATCGACCCCGGCCTGGACACCCTGGGCCAGGCCTATGTGGAGGGCCTGATCGACGTGGAGGGTTCGATGGCGGACATCCTGGCCGTGGCGCACCGCCTGGCCGAGACCGCCGAACCCGATGGCGGCCTGCTCGGGCGCCTGCGCCGGCGCTTCGCCCACACGCGCGAGAGCGACAGCGAGGCCATCCAGTACCACTACGACGTGTCCAACGCGTTCTACGCCCAGTGGCTGGACGAGCGCATGGTCTATTCCTGCGGCTACTTCGAGAACGGCGACGAAACGCTGGACGAGGCGCAGGTCAAGAAGATCGACCACATCCTCACCAAGATCCAGCTGCAGCCCGGCCAGCGCCTGCTCGACATCGGCTGTGGCTGGGGCGCGCTGGTGTTGCGCGCGGCGCAGAAGTTCGGCGCGCACTGCGTGGGTGTGACGCTCTCGAAGAACCAGCACGAGCTGGCGCGCGAGCGCGTGAAGGCCGCCGGCCTGGAAGACCGCATCGACATTCGCCTGCAGGACTACCGCGACGTGAAGGACGGCCCGTTCGACCGCATCACCAGCGTGGGCATGTTCGAGCACGTGGGGCTGAACCACCTGGCGGGGTATTTCGGGCACATCCGCTCGCTGCTCAAGCCCGGCGGCTGGGCCATGAACCACGGCATCACCAGCACCGATCCGCAGGATGGCGAGACGCGGCACGGTGGTGGCACCTTCATCGACCGCTACGTGTTCCCGCAGGGCGAGCTGCCGCACATCGGCACCGTGCTGCGCACCATGCAGGAAGGCGGGCTCGAAGCCTTCGACATCGAGAGCCTGCGCCGCCACTACATGCGCACCACGCAGCTCTGGAGCGAGGCCTTCGAGGCGCGCACGGCGCAGATCAAGCCGCTGGTGGACGAGCGCAAATGGCGCATCTGGCGCGTGTACCTCGCGGGCTGCGCCTGGGCCTTCGAACACGACGAGGTGTCGATCTACCAGGTGATCTGCCGCGCGGCGGGCCAGCCCGCCCAAGGCCTGCCCTGGTCGCGGCGCTTCATCTACCGCTAGCAACGAGCCCGTCCAGAGGCACCGAGGAACCGGCTTTGCCGGGCCATAGGTGTCGTCCCCCTTCAGGGGGGAGGCGCCGAAGGCGACGCGGGGGGTGTTTCCTGAAACCCCAGCACCACCCTCCTGGTGGTGGCCGATTTCTTCTCGATCTTGGTGACCACCACGCGGCCGATCTCGGCCGTGTTGGCCACGTGCGTGCCGCCGCAGGGCTGCAGGTCGATCAGCAGATCGCCCTCGCCGATGCGGATGGTGCGCACCGTGCCGCTGCCGCGCGGCGGCGCCACGCTCATGCTCTTGACCAGCGCGGGGTTGGCGTCGAGTTCGGCGTCGGTGATCGCGCCCACGGTCAGCGGGTGCGACTCGGCCACCAGCCGTGCCAGGCCTTGCGTGAGCACCTCCTTGTCGAGCGGGTCGGTCAGGTGCAGGTCCATGCGCGCGTAGTCGGGCGTGATCGAGCAGCCGTTCACCGGCACCGGCACGAGGTGGCAGAGCAGGTGGGTCGCGGTGTGAAAGCGCATCAGGCGGTGGCGGCGGTCCCAGTCGATGCGCGCGGTGACCGGCAGGCCGGCGGCGAGCCGGGTCAGCAGCGCCTCCTGGCCCGGCGCCGGCACGTGCACGATGTCGGCGGTGGCCCGGCCTTCGGCGTCCTTGCCCTTGCGGGTGTCGGCGATCGCGATGGCCGTGCCGTCGGCCAGCGTGAGCGTGCCGGCGTCGCCAGCCTGGCCGCCGCCGAGCGGGTAGAACACCGTGCGGTCGAGCACGATGCCGTGGTCGTCGGTGCGCGCCACGGTGGCGTCGCACTGCTGCAGGTAGGCGTCCTGGCGGAAAAGGTCGTGGGTCATCGCGCCATCTTACGGGGGCGCGCTTAACGCACTTAAGATGCGGGCATGTCCGCCCCATCCCGCTTCTGGTCCGACCTCACCACCGCCGATTTCGCCGCGCTGGACAGCGCGCGCGCCATCGCCGTGCTGCCGGTGGCCGCCACCGAACAGCACGGGCCGCACCTGCCGCTGTCGGTCGACACCGACATCGTCAACGGCGTGCTGCGCGCGGCCTTGCCGCACATCGCCAGCGAGTTGCCGGTGCTGGTGCTGCCCACACAGGCCGTGGGCTACAGCCCCGAGCACACCGGTTTCGCGGGCACGCTCACGCTCAGGATCGAGACCCTGATGCGGGTGTGGACCGAGCTGGCCGAGTGCGTGGCGGCCAGCGGCGTGAAGAAGCTCGTGCTGTTCAACGCGCACGGCGGCCAGGTGGGCGCGCTCGACCTCGTGGCGCGCGACCTGCGCGCGCGGCTGGGCATGCTGGTCTACAGCGTGAACTGGTTCCACCTGCCGCTGACCGACGCCAAGGGGCACGACCTGAACGCGCTTTTCAGCGCCGAGGAGCACCGCTTCGGCATTCACGCGGGCGAGATCGAGACCTCGCTCATGCTTGCGCTGTCACCCGAGCGGGTGCACCTGCGCGAGGCCGAGCACTTCCGGTCGGCCTCGCAGGGCCGTGCCCAGCGTTTCCCCATCCTGGGCAACGGCAAGAGCGCGAAGCTGGCCTGGCAGATGCAGGACTACAACCCACAGGGTGCCGTGGGCAACGCCGCCGCCGCCAGCGCCGACAAGGGGCAGGCCGTGCTCGAGGCCGCCGGCCGCGCGCTGGCCCAGCTCTTGAGCGAGATCGACCGGCTGCCGCCGGACACGCTCACCGATCGCGTCGCCTTCCCGCCGGCCCGGTAGCGACCGATCCGGCGCCGGGCCGCCCCAAGCCGGATCAGCCCCCTTGGGGGGCAGCGACCGGCGCAGCGGCGGAGCGTGGGGGCTTCGCCTCAGGCGTAGGTCATCCAGTCCCTGAACTCTGCCCGGTCCAAGTGTGGCAGTGTGTTGTAGCTCAGCAGCGTGTGGCGCTTGGGGTTGAACTGGAACTCGGTCACCGCGCTGTTGCGGATGCGCAGGTTCAGTTCGATGGTGGCCTCGGGGCTCAGCCCGAGCACATGCCCTACGGCGGTGGAGATCGGCCCGCCGCTGGACACCAGCAGCACGTTCTGGCCGTGGTGGTTCGCGCGCACATGGTCGAGCGCGCCCGTCACGCCGCGCACGAACTCGGTGTAGCTGGGCATGCCTTGCGGGCTCACGGTGCCAGCCATCCACTGCGCGAGGCCGTCGCGCAACAGGCGGAAGTGGTGGCGGTAGAGCTCGGGGGCCTCGGCGGCGCTGCGCGGCTTCTGCAAGGGGTGCGGGTGGATGGCGCGGATCACCGCCTCGCTGTCGTACTCATTCAGGCCGGCCCAGGCCAGGGGTTCATGTGAGAGCCCCGCGCCTTCGGCGATGCCGGCCCAGGTCTGCTGGTGCCGGCGCAGGGTGCCGGTGATCACGGCGTCGAACACAAGCCCGCGCTCGGCCCAGTAGCGGCCCAGCTGCACGCTCTGGCGCTGGCCCATGTCGCTGAGCTGGTCGTAGTCGTCCGAGCCAAACGAGGCCTGGCCGTGGCGCACAAGGTAGAGGGTTCCCATGGCGGCATTCTGTGGCCGCGTGGCGGCCCGACTTTGTCCCGGCAGCGACTGGGCCGCCGCCCGGCAGTCGCGCAGGTGTCTGCCCCCGCAACCGTGACGGATGTCGGTCGCCCGAACTCGCGCGGCTTTGCGGTCTTTTTCCATTGCTAGGCGGCAAAGGCCCTGTGCTTCAATCGTCGGCATGTGCGTCTTTTCCCGTTGCCATGCTGTTTGACATGCCCACCCTGCTCGCGATGCGGGTCGGCATCGATGGGCTCACGGCCCTGGCATTTTTTGGCTTGCTGCGCCGCTACCCGACCATCGGGGGGCCGGGCTGGTGGTCGCTGTCGGCCACGGTGTCCATCCTGGGGTCGCTGGGCCTGTGGTTGCGTGGCAGCGTGCCCGACTTCCTCGCCTACGGCGTCGGCAACGCGGCCCTCTGCATCGCGCCCCTGCTGGCCTGGATGGGCCTTCGCAGCCACCTGCAGTTCCTGCAGCCGGTGGCGCGGGTGGCCGCGGCCGGCCTGGTGGCGGCCGCGCTGCAGACCGTGTTCATCTTCGTGTGGGACCTGCCGCAGGCGCGCCAGGCCGTGTTCGCGCTGGCGGTGCTCATCGTCATGGGCATGGCGTACCGGGACATGGTGAGCGCCGACCCGCAGCGGCGCGTGCCCGAGATGCAGGCCCTCAAGCTGCTGACCGCGGTGGAGTTCGTCGCCATGCTGCTGTTCGCCCTGGCCGGGCCGGTGGCGGGCCTGCCGCTGTCGCAGGTGGGGCCGGTCACGGTGTTCTTCTTCCTGCTCGCGGGCCTGCTGCGCGTGGTGCTCTATGGGGCCCTGGTGACCTACCGGCTGCGGCTCGAAGGCGATCGCGCGCGCCAGGGCCTGCTGATCCGCGAGGCGGACTCGCGCGCGCTGATCGAGAACCTCAGTGCCGGGGTGATGGTGTTCCGGCCCAACCACACGCTCTCGAGCATCAACAGCGCGGCGCGCCGCTTCTTCGGCTGGAGCCCGGGTGGCGCCAACACGGCCTTGCCCGAACCGACCGGGCCGGGCTGGCAGATGCTGCGCGAGGACGGCCAGCCCATGCGCCGCCACGACATGCCGTTCGAGCGCGTGCTGGCGCACCGGCCAGCCGGTCAAGAGCGTGGTGGTGGGCGTGCCGGTGGGCAACGGCGACGAGGTGCACTGGGCCCTGTTCAATGCCTATCCCGAGAACAACGCCCAGGGCGGTCTGCGCCACGTGGTGCTGACCTTCATCGACATCACCTCGCTCAAGACCGCGCAGGCCGAGCAGAAGACCCTGCAGGCGCAGCTCTCGCAGTCGCAGAAGATGGAGGCCCTGGGCACGCTGGCGGGCGGCGTGGCGCACGACTTCAACAACATCCTGGCCGCGATCCTGGGCAACGCCGACCTGGCGCGGCAGGATCTCACGCACGATGCGCCGGCGCGCGAAAGCCTGCACGAGATCAGCACGGCCGCGCGCCGCGGCCGCGAGCTGGTGCGGCAGATCCTGGCCTTCAGCCGGCAGCAGCCGGCCGAACGCACCCGCGTGGACGTGGGCGCCATCCTGGCCGAGACCTGCAACCTCATGCGGGCGGCCATGCCGCCGCACGTGCAACTGCTGCACGAGTGCCACCCCGACACGCCGCCCCTGCTGGCCGACGCCACCCAGCTCGGGCAGGTGCTGATCAACCTGGGCACCAACGCCGTGCACGCGCTCGAAGGCCGCCCGGGGCGGGTCGAGTGCCAGCTCGACGGCCTCAAGGGCCACGACCCCCGGCTGCCCGCCGAGGTGGCCCAGGCCTGCGCCGAAGCCGGGGTGGATGCGGTGCGCCTGCGGGTGAGCGACAACGGCTGCGGCATGACCGAGGCGGTGCGCAGCCGCATCTTCGAGCCCTTCTTCACCACCAAGGTGGTGGGGCGCGGCACCGGCCTGGGCCTGCCGGTGGTGCTGGGCATCGTGCAGGTGCACGGGGGCGCCATCGATGTCGAGAGCCGGCCCGGCAAGGGCACCACCTTCACGCTCTACTTCCCGGCGGCGCCCGATGGTCCGCCCGGGCTGGCCCTTGATCCCGTGGTTGGACATGCGGGGGCCGATCCCGTCACAATGGCCCCTCGCCCACCCGAGGGCGCCGAGACCGCCCTTTTGGAGACCCCCCTCATGGCCGACGCCCCGCCAGCGGACCAGCCCCACATCCTGTACCTCGACGACGACGACACGCTGGTCTTCCTGGTGCGCCGCCTGCTGGAGCGCCGGGGCTACCGCGTGACGTCCTTCACCGACCAGCAACTGGCGGTGAACGCGGTGCGCGAGCAACCCGAGGCCTTCCAGCTGCTGCTGACCGACTACAACATGCCGGGCATGTCGGGGCTGGACGTGGCGCGCGCCGTGCTGGCGATCAACCCCAAGCTGCCGGTGGCCGTCGCCTCCGGCTACATCACCGACGAACTGCAGGCCGAGGCCAAGACGGCCGGCGTGCGCGAGGTGGTGTTCAAGACCGACGCGGTCGAGGCCTTCTGCGAGGTGGTGGCCCGCCTGGTCAAGCCGGACTGACGCCACCGCATCCAAAGGCATCAAGGGTCCGGCTTCGCCGGCCCGAAATGCCGTCCCCCTCCCAGCGCCGAAGGCGCGCCAGAGAGGGGGAAGCCGCCAAGGGCGGCGCAGGGGGAGCCCCTCAATCTTCCACGAACGCTTCCTCGCGCTTGGCCTTGACCGAGGGCAGCAGCACCACCACCAGCAGCACCACGGCGATGGCCAGCAGGCTGGCCGACATCGGGCGCGTGACCAGCACGCTCCAGTCGCCGCGCGAGATCAGCAGCGCGCGCCGCAGGTACTCTTCCATCATCGGCCCCAGGATCAGGCCCAGCAGCAGCGGCGCCGGCTCGCACTTGAGCTTGTGGAACAGGTAGCCGATCACGCCGAAGATGGCGACCATCCAGATCTCGAAGGTGTTGTTGTTCTCCGAGTACACACCCACGGCACAGAACAGCACGATCGCCGGGAACAGCCACTTGTAGGGGATGGTCAGCAGCTTGATCCACATGCCGATCAGGGGCAGGTTGAGCACGATCAGCATCAGGTTGCCGATCCACATCGAGGCGATCAGGCCCCAGAACAGTTCCGGGTTGCTGGTCATGACCTGCGGGCCCGGCTGGATGTTGTGGATGGTCATCGCACCCACCATCAGCGCCATCACGGCGTTGGGCGGAATGCCCAGCGTGAGCAGCGGGATGAAGGAGGTCTGCGCGCCGGCGTTGTTGGCCGACTCGGGGCCGGCCACGCCGCGGATGTTGCCCTGGCCGAACGGCACTTCGCCCTTCTTGAGCTTGATCTTCTTCTCGATCGTGTACGAGGCGAAGGCCGACATCAGCGCGCCGCCGCCGGGCAGGATGCCCAGCACCGAGCCCAGGGCCGTGCCGCGCAGCACCGCGGGCGTCATGCGCTGGAAGTCTTCCTTGGTCGGCATCAGGCCCTTGACCTTGGCCGTGAAGACCTCGCGCTGGTCCGACGGCGTGGCCAGGTTGGCGATGATCTCGCCGTAGCCGAACACGCCCATCGCGATGGCGATGAAGCTGATGCCGTCGGTGAGTTCGGGGATGTCGAAGCTGTAGCGCGCCACGCCGGAGTTCACGTCAGTGCCCACCAGGCCGAAGGCCAGGCCGAGCAGGATCATGGCCACCGCCTTGAGCAGCGAGCCCGAGGCCAGCACCACGGCACCGATCAGGCCCAGCACCATCAGCGAGAAGTACTCGGCCGGGCCGAACTTCAGCGCCACTTCGGTCAGCGGCGGCGCGAAGGCCGCGAGGATCAGGGTGCCGGCGCAGCCCGCGAAGAACGAACCCAGACCGGCAGCCGCCAGCGCGGGCCCGGCCCGTCCCTTGCGCGCCATCTGGTAGCCGTCGATCACGGTCACCACCGAGGACGCTTCGCCGGGCAGGTTGACCAGAATGGCTGTGGTGGAGCCGCCGTACTGCGCGCCGTAGTAGATGCCGGCCAGCATGATCAGCGCCGCTTCCGGCGGCAGGCCGTAGGTGGCGGGCAGCAGCATGGCGATGGTGGCGACCGGGCCGATGCCGGGCAGCACACCGATCAGCGTGCCCAGCAGGCAGCCGACGAAGGCGTAGATGAGGTTCTGCGCCGTGAAGGCGACGCCGAAACCGATCGAGAGGTTGGTGATCAGATCCATGGTTCTTGTCTGGTGGGGGTCGTGGTCACGCGCATCAGCCGATGAAGGCCGGCCAGATCGGGAAGTTCAGCTTGAGCGCGAGCTCGAAGGCGATGTAGCTGCCGATCGCCAGGACGGTGGCGAGCACGAACACCTCCTTGGCCTTGAACTGGTCGCCCGCCAGGCTGGCGACGAAAGTGAGGGCGTAGATCGCGACGATCAGGCCCATGGCCGGCAGGCCCCAGCTGTGCACACCCACCAGCAGCACGCCGAAGATCAGGTTGGCGCCGATGATGAAGATCAGGGGGCGCCAGGCGATGCGGCCGATCGGCTCGCCATCCTCGGTCTTCACCGTCAGGGCCTTGAGCGTGATCAGCACGCCCATGATGGCGATGAGCACGCCCACCACCAGCGGGAAATAGCCTGGGCCCATGCGGGCACCGGTGCCCACGTTGTAGGTGGTGGCACCCCAGGCGAAGGCCACACCGAACGCGCTGAACAGCACGCCCGAGGCAAAGTCTCTCTGACTCTTGATTCTCACGATGTCTCCTGAAATGGCGTTGATCGCCGGCTCCTGCACAGGGCTCGGCGAGGGCACAAGACGTGCGCCGCGCGATGGTAAGAAGACCGTGGGGGTGTGTGGGTGACCAAAACATTGCCATTTGGCAATGTGGGCCGCTGCCGTCGCGGTGCCGCGTCAGCGGTTGGGTCGCGGCAGTTCGATGACGGCGCGCAGGCCCGGTGCCGCGTTCTCGAAATGCAGGCGCCCGCCGTGCAGGGCCACCACCGCCTGCACGCTGGCCAGGCCCAGGCCATGCCCCGGCGCGTCGTCCGGGTGCAGGCGGTGAAAGCGCGTGCCCAGGCGCGCGAGTTCGGCATCGGGCACACCGGGGCCGTTGTCCTGCACGCTGAGCCGCACGCCATCGGGCAGCTCCTGCGTGCCCACCTGGATCACCGCACCCGGGCCGGCGTACTTGAGCGCGTTGTCGAGCAGGTTGGCCAGCGCGCCGGCCAGCAGGTCGCGGTCGCCGGGCAGTTGCACCTCGTCGGCCGGTTCGTGCCGCAGCACGGCGTCCTGGGCGTCGGCAACGGCCTCGTAGAGTTCCACCACGTCGGCGGCGACCACGTCGAGCGCCACCGGCGTGAAGCTGCGGCGCCGCGCGCCGGCCTCGGCCTCGGCGATCTGCAGCAGTTTCTCGAACACCAGCGTCAGCTCTTCGATCTCGCGGATGGCCGCGCCGATGGCCTCGCGGCGTTGCGCCGGATCGGTGTCGGCCTGCTCCGCGTGGCGCAGGCGCACCAGGATGCGCGTGAGCGGCGTGCGCAGGTTGTGCGCGATGGTGTTGGAGACGTGGCGCACGCCGTCCATCAGCGACTCGATGCGGTCGAGCATGGTGTTGATCTCGCGGTTGAGCAGCGCGAACTCATCGTCCGCGCCCGACTCCGCGACGCGCTCGCGCAACTCGCCGGCCGTGGCGATGCGCTTCGCGGTGAGACGCACCGCGCTCACGCTGCGCTCGAGTTCCTGGCGGAACACGAAGGTGCCGCCGATCAGCAGCAGCACGGCCACGATGCCGGCGGCCGCGCTCGCGCTCGCCACCAGGGACTCGATCAGCTCCTGGTCCCGCAGGTCCTGCCCGACCACCAGCACGCCGCCGTCGGGCAGGGTGCGCGTGACCAGGTAGGCGTTCACGCTGCGCCCGTCGCGCTCCACGCGCCGCTGGGTCGGCCCGGTGTTCGCGGCGGCGTCGGGCGCGCGGTCGAGGTTGCCCGCGAGCCGGTGGCCCTCGCGGTCGGTCAGCAGGTAGATCTCGCTGTCGGAGTCGCGGCCGTCGGTCAGCGCCCGGGTGATGGCCGCGGCCGCGGCCGCGGTGCCGCCCTCGTTCATGTCCGCCATCAGCTGCTGCGCCGACAGGCCGACCTGCCGCGCCATGCGCTGGTGCAGCACGCCGACGGTCTGCAGGTAGACGATGGCCAGGGCGGCCAGCATGGTGACGGCGACCAGGAAACCGTAGGAGAACGCCAGGCGAAAACCGACCGAGCGCCAGAGCCCCCCCAGCTTGGCGATCATCCGGCGCGGTCTGGGTCGTCGGCGGCGGCGATGCGGTAGCCGATGCCGCGCACGGTGTGGATCAGCGGCGGCGCACCGCCCGCATCGAGCTTGCCGCGCAGCCGGCTGACCTGCACATCGATCACGTTGGTCTGCGGATCGAACTGGTAGTCCCACACGGCTTCGAGCAGCATGGTGCGGGTCAGCACTTGGCCGGGATGGCTCATCAGGTAGGCGAGCAGGCGGAACTCGCGCGGCTGCAGCGCCACCGGCCGGCCGCCGCGCTCGACATGGCGGCTCGCGAGATCGAGCTTGAGATCGGCCACCTGCAGCGTGCGGATCGCCGGGCCCGGCCGCGAGCGCCGCACCAGGGCCTCGGCCCGCGCGGCGAGTTCGGAGAAGGCGAAGGGTTTGGTCAGATAGTCGTCGCCCCCCGCCTTGAGCCCGCGCACGCGTTCGTCCAGGGCGCTGAGCGCGCTGAGCACCAGCACGGGTGTCTTCTTGCCCAGGCCGCGCAGGGTCGCGAGGATCGAGAGGCCGTCCACCTCGTTGGGCAGCATGCGGTCCAGGATGATCAGGTCCCACTGCTCGCTGGTGGCCCGGCCGAGCGCTTCCATGCCGTCGCGGCAGATCACGACCACGTGGCCGAGCGCGCGGAAACCATTGGCGATGTAGCGCGCGTTGTCCGCGTCGTCTTCCACCACCAGGCAGCGCCACATCACGGTGGCTTCCATCAGGCCTGCGCCCTTTCACTCAGATCGAACATGCGTTGCACTCCGCGTTTTTTGCCGGGTGCCCATTCTGCTTGATCCGCCGCCGCGCGAGATTCAGCCCTCGGCCAGGACGCCGGCCAGCACCGCGCTGTCCACGTTGCCACCGCTCAGGGTGGTGCCCACCACCTGGCCCGGGAGCGCGGCGCGCTCCTGCCAGGCGGCGGCGAAGCTGGCGGCGCCCGCGCCTTCGGCCACGTTGTGGGTGTCGGCGAACAGCATGCGCATGGCCTGCGCGACTTCCGCGTCGCTGACCTGCACGATTCGCTCCAGGTGCGGCCGCAGCACCTCGAGCGCGGCGGCGTCGGCCACGCGGCAGGCCATGCCATCGGCCAGTGTGGTGGTCACGGGCGCTTCGACCACCCGGCCTTCGGCCAGTGAAACCGCGTAGGTGGTGGCGTGGGCGCTGACCACGCCGACGATGCGCACGGGGTGCCGCAGCGCCAGCTTGGCGGCGATCGCCGAGCACGCGCCCGATCCCTGGCCGATCGGTACGTAGACGATGTCGAGCGCCGGCACGGCGCGAAAGAATTCCCACCAATAGGTGCTCACGCCCCGCAGCAGATCGGGGTGGAAGCTTGGCACCATGTGCGCGCCGCGTGCAGCGGCGAGCTCCATGGCGTGCTCGCGGCTGGCCTGGAAGTCGTCGCCGTGTTCGATCAGCGTGACGCCGAGCGCGCGCATGGCGGCGTTTTTCTCCACCGAGTTGCCGCGCGGCACGACGATGGTGCAGGCCACGCCATGCGCGCGCGCGGCCCAGCCGATGCTCTGGCCGTGGTTGCCGCGCGTGGCGCTGATGACCTCGCGCGGCAGCTCGCCGCGCGCCTTGAGCTGGTCGAAGTAGGTCAGCCCGCCGCGGATCTTGAACGCGCCCGCCGGTGTGTGGTTCTCGTGCTTGACCCAGCAATCGGTGCCCAGGCGCGCGCTGAGCGTGGCCCAGCGGTACTGTGGTGTGGGGCCGAACTCGCGGTAGACCACCTGCGCGGCGGCCTCGATGTCGTGCAGGGTGGGCAGCAGGTGGTTCATGGCGGGGACAGCAGGCTGAGCCGGCCGTGGGCCGGGGTGTCGAGCTCGGCCGCGAGGCCGGCCGGACCGTCGCTCACGGTGATGCCCGGCAGGCCCACGGCCTGCAAGGCTGCGCGCAGCCCGGCGGCGCCCGCGTGGCGCAGGTGCAGGCGGCGCAGCGCCACGCCGCTGGCGGGCATGTGCCGCGTGGGGTGGGTGCCGCTCCACTGGATCAGCGTGGGCAGCGCGCCGTTGAAGAGGCGTTGGCCGTCGTCGCGCACGCTGATGCGCCATTGCAGCAGGCCCTGCGGTGTCTGGCGCGAGGCGCTGACGACCGGGCCGCGCTGGATGCCGATGGCGCGCAGCGCCGCGAGGGCGGCATCGATGTCGGCGACGCGCGCCACCCAGTGCACCAGTTGCGGCCCCTGGCGCTGCAGGCGCTGTTGGAGCGCGGGGTCGTCGAGGTCGAACCAGCGGCGCTGGCCCGGTGCGCGGCCGGGCGTGGCGCGCGGGTCGATGGCGATGACCTCCAGGTAGGCCTCGGGTGCCTCATCCCCGTCGAGCCGAAGCAGGCGGTTGTGGGTGCCGAACAGCGGGTGTTCCCCGCCCGGGCCGGGCGTGACGCCCAGCGTGGCTTCGCACCAGGCCACGCCCTCGTCGAGCGTGCGCGCGGCCACCACCAGGTGGTCGATCTGCGCCCGGGGCTCAGCCATGGCCTCTCCCGGAGGTCACAGCGTCACCTCGCCGTCGATGCAGGTGACGGAGGCGCCGCCGACCCAGATGGTGCCTTCGGCGTCGCGGTGGATGTGCACGCGCCCGGCGCGCGCCATGGCCGTGCCTTGCGCGGCGACGTAGTCCGGTGGCGCCATGCCCGCGCCGATCAGCCATTGCGCCACGGCGGCGTTGAGGCTGCCGGTCACCGGGTCTTCGCTCAGCGTCTGGTGGCCGTGGAAGAAGGCGCGCACCTCGAAGGCGGTGTCCGAGCCGGCGGGTTGCGGGCCGACGACGCCGATCTCCAGCCCGGCGAGCACCTGCGCATCGGGCCGCACCGCGAGCACCTGCTCGGCCGAGCGCAGCATCACGCCGCGCCAGGGTGGGCCGTTCTCGCACCAGGCGTGCGCCACGATCTCATCGCGCGCCAGGCCCAGGCCGCGCGCGATCAGGGCCACGTCGGCCTCGTCGAGCGGGCCGCTGCGCCGCAGCGGCGGCGCGGCAAACGCGAGGCGCTGGCGATCGCGCCGGATGCGCACCAGGCCCACGCCGCATTCCTGCACCACGTGGGCTTGGGCCCGGGGCTGGCCGCCGGCCTGCAGCCAGGCGTGGCAGGTGCCCAGCGTGGGGTGGCCCGCGAAAGGCAGTTCCCGGCCGGGGCAGAAGATGCGCACGCGGTAGTCGGCACCGGCCGCGTGGCCTTCGTCGGTGGGCGGCAGCACGAAGGTGCACTCCGAGAGGTTGGTCCAGTCGGTGAACTGCTGCATGGCCTCGGTGCTCAGGCCGGTGCCGTCGAGCACCACGGCCAGCGGGTTGCCGCGGTAGGGTGTTTCGGTGAACACGTCGACTTGCTTGAAGGGGCGTTGGGCCATGGGAAGGTTCTCCGGGTTCGTCAGGACAGGGGCAGGTCGAGCACGCCGCGGCTCGCGGGCCGGGCCAGCCAGCCGGCGTACCAGCGTTCGAGGTGCGGCCACGCGGGGCGCGGCTGCGGCAGGCCCCACCAGCGGTGCACTTCGCAGGCGATGGGGATGTCGGCCATGGTGAGCGCATCGCCGGCCATGAAGGCCTGGCGCGACAGGTGCTCGTCGAGCAGGGCGAACAGCGGCTCGGTGGCGGCGACCGATTGCGCGATCACCTGGGCGTTGCGCTGCGCGGCCGGTGTGCGGATCCACTGCTTGAAGCCCGGGCTGCCCGCGGGGTTGAGCGTGGTCTGCTGCCAGTCCATCCAGCGCTCGGCATCGAAGCGTTGTCGCAGATCGCTCGGGTAGAGCCGGTTCTCGCGCGCGCACAGGTAACGCACGATGGCGTTCGATTCCCAGAGCGTGAAGTCGCCGTCCTGCAGCAGCGGCACCAGGCCGTTGGGGTTGCGCGCGCGGTAGCCGGGCGTGTCCACGACGCCGTGGGCCAGGCCGGCGTCGGTGCGCGGCAGGTCGAGGCCGAGCACCTGCGCGCACAGCACGACCTTGCGCACGTTGATCGAGCTCAGCCGGCCCCACAGCTGCAGCATGGGCTCAGGCCTTCGGTTGTTCGCGAATGGCCTGGGCCAGCGCGGTGATGCCGATGCGGATCTGCTCCACGCTGGCGGTGACGAAACTCAGGCGCAGGCTGCGTGGATCGGGTTCGTCGGCGTAGAACGCGGCGCCGGGCACGAAGGCCACGCCCTTGTCCACCGCGCGCGGCAGCAGGTCGATGGCGTTCATGCCTTCGGGCAGGCGCACCCAGAGGAACATGCCGCCGTCGGGCGAGTTCCACTGCACGTCCAGGCCCTGCATCTCCTGCGCCAGACTGGCCAGCATGGCCGCGCACTGGCTCTTGTAGAGCGCGCGGATGGTGGGCACATGGCGGTCCAGGAAACCGTCCTTGAGCACCTCGGCCACCATGCGCTGGTTGAAGCCGGGGCTGTGCAGGTCGGCTGCCTGCTTGGCTTGCAGCAGCTTGGGGAAGACCGCCTTGGGCGCGACGATGAAACCCAGCCGCAGGCCGGGCGCGAGCACCTTGGAGAAAGAACCCAGGTAGATGCAGCCGTCGGGGTTGCGCGCGCTCAGCGGCAGCGGCGGCGGCGCGTCGAACCAGAGGTCGCCATACGGGTTGTCTTCCACGATCGGCAGGCCGTGCGCGGCCGCGCTGGCCACCAGCGCGGCGCGGCGGGCCTCGCTCATGCTGCGGCCGGTGGGGTTCTGGAAGTTGGGCAGCACGTAGAGGAAACGCGCGCGGTTCGCGCCGCTGCCCACCCGGCGTTCGAGGTCACCCACGTCGACGCCCTCGGCGTCACTGGCCACGGCTTCGATGATGGGCTCCATGGGGGTGAAGGCCTGCAGCGCGCCAAGGTAGGTGGGCGTTTCCACCAGCACGCGGCTGTCGGTGTCGATCAGCACCTTGGCCGCCAGGTCCAGGCCCTGCTGGCTGCCGGTGGTGATGAGCACCTGGGCCGGATCCACTTCCCAGGGCAGTTGCGCCGCCACGGCCTCGCACAGCGGGCCGTAGCCTTCGCTGGCCGAGTATTGCAAGGCCGCCAGGCCGTCTTCGCGCAGCACCTTGGCGCAGGCGTCGGCGAACGCGCTCACCGGGAAGGTCTTGGGCGAGGGCAGGCCGCCGGCGAAACTGATGATGCCGGGCTTCTCCGTGACCTTGAGGATCTCGCGGATCACCGAGGGGTTCATGCGCGCGGCGCGGCGGGCCAGCGTCCAGGGCATGGCGGTGGTGGGCGTGGTGGGCAGGTCGTTGGGTTTCATGAAGGTCTCCGTTCAAACGTGTTCGGTGGGCGCGCTGGCGTGTACCGGCATTTTCTTTCCAATGAAGACGGTGGCGATCACCGCGATCGCAAAACCCAGCGAGACGGCGTCGAGCCGTTCGCCGAGCAAGGGCACGGCGAACAGCATGCCCAGAAAAGGCTGCACCAGCTGCACCTGGCTCACGCGCACCGTGCCGCCCAGGGCCAGGCCGCGGTACCAGGCGAAGAAACCGATCCACATCGAGAACACGGCGGTGTAGGCGAAGCCCCACCAGGCCGAGGCCTGCAGCACCGCCTGCGGCCGGGTCAGGGTTGCCAGGGGCAGGGTGAGTGGCAGGGCGATCACCAGGGCCCAGCAGATGACGTGTTCGGCGCGCATGCGCTGCGACAGGCGCGCGCCGTACGCATATCCCACGGCGGCGCACAGCATGGCGGCGAGCAGCAGCGCATCGGCCGGATGCAGTGTGAGGCCGGCACTGCCCGAGCGCAGCACCGCAAAGCCCACCACCAGCGCGCTGCCCAGGGCGGCGCAGGCCCAGAAGCCGACGGAGGGCCGCTGGCGGTGCAGCAGCGCGCCCACCGCCGCCGTGGCCAGCGGCAGCACACCCACGATCACGCTGGCGTGCACCGCTTCCACATAGCGCATCGCCACCGAGGTGAACAGCGGAAAACCGAACACCACCCCGGCCGAGGTGATGGCCAGCGGCAGCAGGTCTTCGCGGTGCGGCAGCGGCGCGCGCGTGGCGACCAGGAAGGCGATCGACAGCAGGGCCGCCACCACGGCGCGGCCCAGCGCGACGAACACGCCGGACATCTGGGGCGCATCGACCGTGCCCACGGCCAGCCGCGTCATGGGCAGGGTGAGCGCGAAGATCACCACGCCCAGCAGGCCGAGCATCAGCCCCTTGTTGGCAGGCCGGTCGATCCAGCGCGGTGCGGGCAGGCTGTGGGTGGTCATACAGTGAGCATCCAGAGGGCGGTGGCGCACCAGCACGGCGGCCAGCACGCGGTTGAACCAGACCAGGCGCGTGCCCTGCGTGAGCCACTGGCGCAGCAGCGAGCCGGCGACCGCGTAGGTGAGGTTGCTGGTGAAGGCGAAGAACACCATCACCACGCAGATGATGGCCAGCCGCTGGCCCGGGTTGGGCGCGGGCTGCCCGGCGGCGTTGACCACCCAGCCGGCGGTGAGCGTGAGCGCCAGCATCCAGGCCTTGATGTTGAGGAACTGCAGGCCCACGCCCTGCAGGAAGCTGACGTTCAGGCGCGAGGCGTCGACCTCGGAGAGCTTGGAGGCGCCCGCCAGTTTCCAGGCCAGCCACAGCATGTAGGCCACGCCCAGCAGCTTCACGCCCCAGCGCAGCGCCGGCACACCCAGCACCAGCGCGCCCAGGCCGAGGCCGCAGGCCAGCATGAGCAGCGTCCAGCCGGTGGGCACCGCGAAGCAGAAGCGCAGGGCGCGCCGCAGGCCCAGGTTGGCCGCGAGGGCGGTGGACAGCGTGGTGTTTGGCCCCGGCGAAAAACTCATCGCGGTGCAGAACAGCAGCAGGGCGGTCAGCTCGGTGGCGCTCATGAAGATCGGAGGGATGGGCTTGTCAACACGGGAGGTTCAATGTACGCTTTTGCGCCAGTACACAACCAATACAGTTGACCGGCGCAGTTGCGAGTCTGTATTGGTCGATGCGACAGTACAGGCGCTGGAAGGATGCCCCCGACATGCTGATGAAGACCCCCGCACAATCCCTGACCGAGCAGCTCGCCGTGCGCTTCGCCGACCGCATCCGCAGCCGCCTGCTGGCGCCCGGTGCGCGCCTGCCCTCGGTGCGCCAGTGCGCGCTGCAGCACGGCGTGAGCCCCTCCACCGTGGTGGCCGCCTACGACCAGCTGCTCGCGCAAGGCCTGGTGCAGGCGCGCAAGAACCGGGGCTTCTTCGTGCGCGAAATGCCCACGCCGCGCGCCGACGGTCTGTCGAGCGAAACCAAGGCCGCTGCCGCGCGGGCCGGCGGCGGGGCGTCGCCCATCAACGCGACGGCGCTGATCCGCGGCATGTTCCACAAGGTCAGCAACAAGCCGCACCCGGGCATGGGCGTGTTTCCGCCCGACTGGCTGGAGTCGACCTTCATGCCGGCCGCCGTGCGCAAGGTCACCGGCACGCGCGCCTTGCAGGACTTCTCGCTTCAATACGGCGAGCCGATGGGCGACAGCAGCCTGCGCCGGGTGTTGTCGCAGAAGCTGGCCTCGCTCAACGTGCACGCCGATGCCGAGCACATCATCACCACCGTGGGCGCCACACACGCGCTGGACATCGTGAGCCGCACGCTGCTGCGCGCGGGCGATCCGGTGATGGTGGAGGAGCCCGGCTGGGCCGTGGAGTTCGCGCGGCTGGCCGCGCTGGGCATGCGCATCCTGCCGGTGCCGCGCCGCGCCGACGGGCCCGACCTGGAGGTGATGGCGAAGTACTGCGAGGTGCACCAGCCCAAGCTGTACGTGAGCGTGAGCGTGTTCCACAACCCGACCGGTTACTGCCTGTCGCCCGGCAGCGCGCACCGCCTGCTGCAGCTGGCGAACCGGCACAACTTCCACATCGTCGAGGACGACACCTACAGCCACATCGCGCCCGAACACGCCACGCGCCTGACCGCGCTCGACGGCCTGCAGCGCACCATCTACGTGAGCGGCTTCGCCAAGATCCTCGCGCCCAACTGGCGCATTGGTTACCTGGCCGCGCCGCCGGCGCTGGTGGAGCCGCTGCTCGACACCAAGCTGCTGTCCACGCTGACCACACCCTCCTTGCTGGAAAGGGCGCTGGCGCTGTGCATCGAGCAAGGCCAGTTGCGCCGCCACGCCGAGCGCATCCGCACCCGGCTCGATGCCGCGCGGGCGCGCAGCGTGAAGCTGGCGCTGGGCGCGGGCTGCAGCTTCGCGGCCGAGCCGGTGGGGCTGTTCGGCTGGGTCGACACCGGGGTGGACACCGACGCGCTGGCGCAGCGCATGCTGGACGAGGGCTACCTGATCGCGCCCGGTGCGCTGTTCCATGCCGCGCGGGCGCCCAGCACCCTCATGCGCATCAACTTCACGACCACGCAGGACGCGGCGTTCTGGCGCGTGTTCTCGCGCCTGAAGGCCTCGGGCTGAGCCCTGGGGCTGGCTAGAGCTTGGTGTCGAACAGGTCGCGGCCGCGCGCCTGCAGGATGTCCGCCAGCGCGCGGTCGATCTGGCGCGCTTCGGCCTGCATCAAGGGCAGGGCGCGCGCGAACAAGTGCCAGTCGCCCGACCGGGCGGCCAGCTCCAGGCCCTTGGCCAGGCGCGCGCCACGCTCGGCGGTCATGCTGCCCAGCGAGCCCTTGAGGCCGTGCGCGTGGGCCACGGCCGCGGCCGAATCGCGTGTCTGAAGCGCCTTCTGCAATTCGCTCTGGCGCGAAGCCAGGTCGGCGCGCATGGCCTGGGCCAGTTGCCCCAGCGTCTCTTCGTCGCCATCCAGGCGGCGCAGCAGTTTCTCGACGTCCAGCGCCTCCAGGTGCGTGGCGGCGGCGCGCGAGCCCGACACGGCGCTGGGGACGACGGGGGCGGGGATGGTCACCGGGGCCGGTGCGGGTGTGGCCGGGGCTTGCTCGGGCTCGGCCAGGCCGTCGTCGAGCTTCAGCACCCGGTCCATTTCCTTGATGAGCGCCTGCGGGCTGACCGGCTTGGCGGTATAGCCATCCATGCCGGCGGCCAGGCAGGCTTCGCGGTCGCCCGGCATGGCATTGGCCGTCACGGCCACGATGGGCGTGCGGGGCAGCTTGCGGCGGGTCTCGATGTCGCGGATCTCGTGCGTGGCCTGCAGGCCGCTCATGCCAGGCATCTGCACGTCCATCAGCACCAGGTCGATGCCGCCCTGTTCCCATTGGGCGATGGCGTGCACGCCACCGCGCGCCACGCGCACGATGCAGCCCAGGCGCAGCAGCAACTGCCGCATCATCAGTTCGTTGACCGGGTGGTCTTCGGCCAGCAGCACCACCAGGCCGACATAGCGGGCACCGGCCTGCGCGACTTCCTGCAGCTCGGCCGAGGCGCTGAGCGGGCTCTGGTCCAGCTCGCGCAAGGGCAGGGTCAGGGTGAAGGTGCTGCCTTCGCCGGGGTCGCTCTGCAGGTCGATCTCGCCGCCCATGAGCCGGGCCAGCTGCGCGCAGATCGCCAGACCCAGGCCACTGCCGCCATAGGGGCGCGCGGTGGAGGCGTCGGCCTGCGTGAAGGCGTCGAAGACGGTGGCGTGGTGTTCGCGCGCGATGCCCACGCCGCTGTCGCGGACCTGCAGCTGCAGCCGCTTCGGGGCCTGGCCCGCGGGCTCGATCGGCTGGATGCGCACCTCGATCCGGCCGCCGCGGGGCGTGAACTTGAGCGCGTTGGAGAGCAGGTGGTTCAGCACCTGGCGCAGGCGCACCGCATCGCCCATCACCCATTGGGGCAGGGTCGGTGGCAGTTCGAAGCGGAAGTCCAAAGCCTGTTCGCCCGCCTGCTCGGCGTACGGCACGATGGCCTGTTCCAGGGCCTGGTGCAGGTCGAAGCGCACGTTCTCGATGTCGAACTGGCCGGCTTCGATGCGGGAGAGATCCAGCAGGTTGTTGAGCAGGTCCAGCAACTCGTGCGCCGAGTTGTCCATCAGCGCCAGCCAGCTGGACTGGTCCCCATTGAGCGGCGAATCCATCAGCATGCGCGTGAGGCCCATGAACGCGTTGAGGGGCGTGCGCACCTCGTGGCTGATGTTCGCCAGGAATTCGCTCTTGGCCCGGCTGGCCTGTTCGGTCAATTCGCGGGCGCGCTCGCCATCCTGCTCGATGCGCTTGCGCTCGCCGATGTCGGCCAGGGTGCCCATGAGCCGCAGGGGCTGGCCCTTGCTGTCGTGCTCGGCGACCATGGCGTGCGTTTCGACCCAGCGCCAGCCTTCGGAGGCGCGCACCCGGTGCTGCACCACGGCGCGCTGGCTGCGGCCTTCGAGCAAGGCCATCACCTGCACGCGCAGCGGCTCGATGTCGTCGGGGTGCAGGCGCGCGCGCAGGTCGATCGCCTCCCAGTAGCCGTCGGCGGCGATGTCGCCGAGCAGTTCGCCCCAGCGCGCCGTCAGGAACACCTGGGTGGCGGGCAGTTGCCAGTCCCACAGTGCCAGGCCGGCGGCATCTACCGCGAGTTGCAGGCGGTCGCGCGCTTCGTCCAGCGCCTCCTCGGCCAGCAGGCGGCTGTTGGATTCGCGGTGCGCGGTGCTGCGCAGGCGGTCGAGCTCGCGGCTTTGGTGTTCCAGTTCGCCCTGCAACCTTTGCGTGCGCTCGCGCTCCTGCTGAAGCTCGTCCAGCGTGCGTTGCAAGTCAAAGGCGAGACGATCGGGCGTCATGGGCGTGTGTGAGGTGGTGCGAAGGCCTAGGGTTCCCGTGCCGGGCCCTCAGCTGCCGCCAAGCGCTTCCCAGCGCTCCAGCGCCTGAAGCCATTCCCCCTCGACTTCGGCATGTCGGGCGCCAAGTTGAGCCGCGCGGGTGGGATCGCTGTGAAATAGTTGGCCATTCTCCAGGTCCTTGCCAATGGTGGCTTGTTCGGCCTCCAGGGCCGCGATCAGCTGAGGCAGCGCGTCGAACTCCCGCTGTTCCTTGTAGCTTAGCTTTTTCTTGGCGGGTGCTGGTGCGGGCGCCGAACTGGCCGGTTTGGCGGCCGGGGCGGCCGGCGGCGGGGTGGGCGCCTCGCGCTCGCGCTGCAGGGCGGCCGACCGCGCCGACTGGGTCAGCCAGTCCTGCACGTCCCCCACGTACTCGCGCCAGCGCCCTTCGCCCTCGAACACCAGGGTGCTGGTGACCACGTTGTCCAGGAAGCGCCGGTCGTGGCTGACCAGGAACACCGTGCCTTCGTACTGCTGCAGCAGGTCTTCCAGCAGCTCCAGCGTGTCGATGTCCAGGTCGTTGGTGGGCTCGTCGAGCACCAGCACGTTGGCCGGCCGCGCGAACAACCGCGCCAGCAGCAGGCGGTTGCGCTCGCCGCCCGAGAGCGTGCGAACCGGGGCGTTGGCCCGCGCGGGCGAGAACAGGAAGTCGCTGAGGTAGCTCTTCACATGGGTGCGCTTGTTGCCGATCTCGATCCACTCGCTGCCCGGGCTGATGAAGTCTTCGAGTGTCGCGTCCAGATCGAGCTGGTCGCGCATCTGGTCGAAATAGGCCACGCTGATCTTGCTGCCCTGGCGCACGGTGCCGCTGGTGGGGATCAGTTCACCCAGAATGATCTTGAGCAAAGTGGTCTTGCCCGCGCCATTCGGGCCGATCAGGCCGATCTTGTCGCCGCGCAGGATGGTGGCCGAAAAGTCCCGGATCACGGTGCGCTGGCCGCCGTCTGCGGTCGCGAACGTCTGCGTGACCTTCTCCAGCTCCGCCACGATCTTGCCGCTGGCGTTGCCACTTGCCACCTCCAGCTTCACGCTGCCCACCGCGTCGCGCCGCTGCGCGCGCTGCTCGCGCAGGCGCTCCAGCCGGGTGATGCGCCCTTGAGCCCGCGTGCGCCGCGCTTCCACACCCTTGCGGATCCACACCTCTTCCTGTGCCAGCAGCTTGTCCGCACGGGCGTTGATCACCGCTTCCTGTGCCATCTGCTCTTCCTTGAGCAGCTGGTACTGCGCGAAGTTGCCGGGATAGCTGAGCAGCCGGCCGCGATCGAGTTCGACCATGCGTGTGCGCAACGCGGTCCAGAAAGGCCCGGTCGTGGCTGATCGTGACGACGCTGCCCTTATACTCCAGCAGCAGGTCTTCCAGCCAGGTGATGCTGTCCAGGTCCAGGTGGTTGGTTGGCTCGTCCAGCAGCAGGACGTCGGGGCGGCTCACCAGCGCCTGGGCCAGGGCCACGCGCTTCTTGTTGCCGCCCGAGAGTTCGCCCACGCGCACCGCGCCGTCCAGGTGAAGC